>CBDFIK010000006.1:0-4094519 GCA_965248105.1 Bryobacterales bacterium | reverse complement strand
GCGGGGCCCGAGAAGGGCTGGTCGTCCATCACCGCCGGCGGATCGGAGTGGAGATTACCCCCCACGACTTGCGTCGTACCTTCGCCAAGCTCGCTCACCAGGGCCGGGGGCCGCTCGAGCAGATCCAGCTCTCCCTCGGCCACGCCTCCATCCAAACCACCGAACGCTACCTGGGCGTCCGCCAGGACCTCCACGACGCCCCCTGCGACCGGCTGGGACTCGATATACTGGCGCCGTGAAAGGCTGCCTGGCAGCCGACTTCTTCTCAGGGGGCCTCTAGTTGGACGGTTATTAAGGGGCGGTCAGAAAGCGCCGGGATAAACCGGCGGAGAGTCGGGGAGGAAGGAGCCCCACAACGAAGGAGCAGCGAACCACGTTGACCTCGAGTCATGCGCCGGCGGTGGCGACAGCGCGGGCGAAGCGTTGACAGAGGCACTGGCGGGCCGGACTATGGAGCCGTGAAATAACTCGTCTCGGGGGCCGACCTTGTTGACTGGAGGGGAAGGCCACAGCGGCCGCCGCGCCAGCGCGAGCGGCGACCGGCCCCGGCGCGGTCGAAGAACTTGTGCACGTCAGGAAACTCTCTGCGCGAGAACCGGGAGACCTCGACCGCACATAGAGGCGGGCCAACCGTGCCCCAAGCGCTGGACGGCGTGCGGAGCGGATGCTGTTGTAGGGCATGCGATGCCGCCAACATCCGAGGCAGGAGCCGTATGAGTTAAACGCTCACGTACGGATCTGTGCGGGGGGTGCCGGGCGACCGGTATCCCTACCGCGACCCCCGTTGTTGCGGGGCGCGGGCGGCTACGGGAGGGCCCTGGTTAGAGCTGCTCGGGGTCGATGACCTTTCCTCCCCGGGTCAGAGAAGGCAGCGGCGAGCGAGCGGGCGGATTCTCGAGGTCCAGCTTAGGTGCGCCCACCTCAACCAGGAGTTCGCTCTAATATCTCTTGCGCCCTAGCTTCCAGGGCCGGAATCAACATGCGCTTGGTTACCTGCTGTTGACTTCGATCCTCGTGCTTCGCTACAAAGCGCAGCAATGCAATCTGGTACTCATTCAATCTTAGGTTGATACCACTCGTCGGCTTGGCTTTTGGGTCCAGGCCGACCCAGGGTAACTCGGGATCGATCCCCTTCGCGGAGGGTTCCTTGAACAAACGCCGCGATCTTTTCTGGGGCAACCGCCAGCACCTTGTTCTCCTTGGGCAGTTGGAATCTTTGCCGTTCAGCCATCGTAGATCTCCCCAGCCAAGAGCTGGATCTCGGCCTTGGCTTTTTTGTTCTTGCACTCGATCACCCCTTTGCCTTCCACTATGGCGTCCCGGAAAACCTTGCGCTCTCGGATAAAAACTCTAGAGAGCTCGATCTCGGGAAGCTCCATAAGGAATTCGTGGGCCTCTTGAGCTTCGGTGATGGCGGGATGGGTAGGGGCCATGGAAATAACCGCGTAGGCCTTGAGATTGGGGTTGAGGCCACAGGCAAGTTTCACGATCTGATTGATGTTCATGGTGGTCTCAAGCAAAAGACGAACATGAGAGTTGGATTGCGATATTCAATAGGCGCATAAGCAGTGCGCGGAGTCTCAACCCCCGACCAGAAGACACCGATCACCGCTGCGGATTTGCTCAATGACCGGGTCGGGCCGTTCTTCGACCAGTATGAGATCTCGCGGCCGGGTTGACGCATGACGCGCACCATGCGACAGTGTTTCCGTGCTTAAATCGGTGCGACATCGAGCGTTGTATCGAGCGTTGAAGCGAGCGGTTCGCGGTGACCGCAGCAGCCTTCCGCCGGAACACGCGGCGCGGATCGTGCGCATCTTGAGGGAACAGGACATCGCCATCACTCCTCGCGACATGGCCTTGCCTGGTTACCGGCTGCACGCGCTGAAGGGCGAGCTTGTCGGCTATTGGTCAGTGCGGGTGTCGGCGAACTGGCGAATCCTGTTCCGCATGGAGGACGGCGACGTGTTCGACGTTGACTTGACCGATTACCACTAACCATTAGGAGGAACAACATGAGCATGATAGGCGATGAGATCGTGGCCAACATTCACCCCGGCGAGGCATTGCGGGAAGATTGTCTGAAAGCCGAAGGGTTGACGGTGACTAGTGCGGCCGAGAAGTTAGGCGTGGCCCGCACGACGCTGGACCGCGTGCTCAACGGTCGGGGCGGAATCTCGGCCGATATGGCCTTGCGATTCGAGGCAGCCGGCTGGTCGAATGCCGATTTCTGGATGCGGTACCAAGCCAGTTACGAGTTGGCGAACGCGCGAATGAGAGCGCGCAAACGGGCCGGTCTGGTCGTCGCAGAGACCCGCTAGGTTGGCGCTTTTGACTTGAAAATCAATCGATATCAAGCTAGTACCCTGACTAACAGACACGGGACGACGGACCGGGCCGGGAGAGGATGGATACCTTCCGATAAGATCCGTGAGCGCACTCGTTCCCGTTCGAACTCGGCCAGCGCCGCGAAGATGCCGAACACGAGACGGCCTGCCGCGGTGGTGGTGTCGATCTGCGCACCTTGACCGGCGAGCACCCGCAGGCCCACACCGCGGGCGGAGAGGTCCTGCACGGTGTTGACCAGATGGGCGAGGTTGCGGCCGAGGCGGTCGAGTTTCCAGACCACGAGCACGTCGCCCTTCCTCAGGGTGCGCAAGCAGCTGTCGAGTCCGGGCCGGTCGTCGCGTACGCCGGAAGCGAAGTCGTGGTAGAGGTTGGCCGCGCCGTCGATACCCTCGGCCCGCAGGGCGTCGCGCTGCAGGTCCAGCGACTGGGAGCCATCCGCCTTTGAGACGCAGGCGTAGCCGATCAGCATGTGTCGTAAACGGTCGTTTGGGACATAAGGGCAAGGACGCCGTCCGGCGAGCGCCGTTGTGTGTCGTATCCCGTGTCTGATTCTATGTCTTGCATACGTCGAGCGCGTGTGCCAGTTGCAGGCGGGCGGAAAAATAGGCTCGCGCGGCCTTGCGCAGTAATTTTTGCATGCCGTGCTGCCGAAATTCATGCTGCCTGGACCTGTCCCGGTCGAATCCCAGCGCAATCTGGCTGTCCTTCAGGCGTGTCTCGGCCCGCGGCGCTTTGAAGTGAAGTGATATGTCGCGCAGGTTTCTGATGAAATCGATTTCGTCGGCGTTCAATTGCAGATCGTAAGAGCCGTTCCATCGCGCAACGGCGTCGCGGAGCAGTTCGTGGTTATTGCCCGTCTCCAAGAGAGCCTCGATCAATTGGTACGCGTGAAACAAGCCGGCATCGACCTGGTGATTTCCCGAGGTCGAGAGAGACAACACCTGAGCAGGTATCGTGCGGTCACGGTCATGGCAGAGGTCGGTCAACAGGGCCAGAATATGGACCAGATCGTCATCGACATAGTAGGAATGGCTCCGTAGGTAGTTGAACAATTGAGTGAGGAAGAACCTGTCTCCGCTGGCCTCGCTGAGGTCAATGGATGTCGCGCCAAGCGAGCGGTAATGGTCGCTTGGTCCGAGGACGCTGTCCCCACCCGGCAGTCCTAACCCGAATCGGGCATTTGGAAAGGCGATCAGAAGCGCCACGACTAGAACGGCGCCTTCCATCACGTCGCCCTGCTGCCGGGGTTCCGAAACCTGGTAGTCCAATACGACGTCGGATTTAAATAACTCTTCAAAGAAGCTTAGGTTGTCGATTGTTCCGGGAGTGTTCATCGAGCCCCGCACTTTCGCGTACATAACTGGTGTGTTCACAACGTCGCGGGACTTGCGCATCGTCAGGCAGTTGCCGAGTTGGAACGCGGTGGGACCAGGGGCAATGCCTGTGACTTTGTATGTTTCCTGGCATCTCATCTCATATCTCTCCGCGCTTCATTAATCGCCCCAGTCGGCGATGGCGAAGCGCCTCCCTGACGTGCCTCTCGGCTCGTTGGCGACCCCCCACAACAAGGGTACCGACCAGATTCTCCCAATGCGCCGCAGTCAGCGACCCTACACAAGCTCGATGGCTGCGGCCTGCAATCGAGCTGGGGTAGGATACCGACGAAGCCGCATTCGATGAATACGGCGGCTTCTGCGCGGGAGCGAGGAACTGTAAGCTGAAGGCGGCATGGTTACCTACAACCCCTCAGCGCGGCGGTTTTTCCTTCGCGTTCCTTTTGCTCCTCTTGCATCAGCGTATGGCGGGGAGCTGCAATTGGCGCGGCGAGCCGGGATGCTGCTCGGCCCACAGCTCGAGGAGAGCGGCGGGGACCCAGCGGTCGATCGCCCCGAGCCGATGCAGGCGCGCATGGCAGCGCCGGCAGAGGGTGATGAGGGCGGCCGGAAGGTTCGAGGGCCGGCGGTGGTAGACGACGAGCGGGGCGGCGGCGCGGCATAGCCGGCGGTCGCGGGCGAGGATCTGTTCGCGGCGCCCGCCGAAGCGGGCCCGGGCCGGTGACGGCGGGGACCGCCGCTTTGCTCCAGGCTCGCCACCACTTCACCCAAGCCGATCAGGTGCACCAGCTTGTTTCGGCGAGCGTCACCGATGAATCGTGACCTTATCTCCGCTTAGCAGTGTCGTTTCGCCCTTTGCGATTTCAATATCTCGCCACTCTATGGTGACCGTGACTGCTTTTGATTTACTCAATTGCTTCCATCCCCTCATCCAGTTCCGCACTAAACTCTCGGCATCGAGCGAATTCGCCGCGCGAAGTTGATCGGCCATGGGCCGCGTGATCTTGATCCACAACAGAGATCCCATCGCGTACGCTCCCTCGACGGCCCCGGCTGGGATACCCACCGAGCAGAACTCCTCTACATTCCTCAAGTCCTGCTGAGTCTTCCCGATGACGGGACCACACTTCGGTGAACGACCTGAAAATGAATCGGTCAAGTCGTCTTCCGGTTCGGAGCGGGAGGGGCGCGTCTCGCGTGCGGCTCGCTGCGTAGCGCTCATCGCTTCGGCGAACGTATCGCGCATCGCGCGGGCGTTCTCGTGCCCTTGGGCCGCGGCGAGATTCGCCCACTCGTGGGCAGCGACGTAATCCTGTGGCACGCCCCGGCCGGCACCGTACATGAGGCCGAGGGTGTACTGCGCTTCGGCGTGGCCCTGGTCGGCGGCAAGGCGGAACCAACGGGCGGCTTCACCGTCGTCCTTCAAAATGCCGCGCCCATTGGCATACATCAGCCCGAGGTTGAAATGCGCTCCGGCGTGACCTTGGTCAGCGGCGAGGCGGTACCAGCGGAGGGCTTCACCGTCGTCTTGCGGAGCGCCGCGACCATTGCGATACATTACCCCGAGGCTGAACTGCGCTTCGGCGTAACCCTGGTCGGCGGCAAGGTGGTACCAGCGGGCGGCTTCACCGTCGTCTTGCGGAACGCCTTCGCCGTTGAAGTACATGAATCCGAGGCTGGCCTGCGCTCTGGAGTGACCCTGCTCGGCCGCGAGGTGGAACCATCGAATGGCCTCACCGTTGTCCTGCGGAAGGCCTTCGCCGTTGAAGTGCCTGTCGCCGAGGTCGAACTGCGCGGCAGCGTCACCCGCGGTAGCGAGGCTGCGCAATCCGGCCACGTCCGGCGCGTTCTGGCAGCTGACGAGCGCTACTGCCGTCAACAGCCAGATGCTGCACGACGCCGCGACCAGCCAGCGATGTCGTCGCTCCATGATGCCTCCCGTCATTTCCTTATTCTCATAGTCAGGGCTCGGCTGGTCAAGGGATGCAGCTGCACCCCGAGACCTGACTGATGCGAGCTACGCCGTTGCCAACGCCGCTGGACCGGCCGCTGGGAACCAACTGTAAGAACTGTCGACGATACCAGCGTGGCACGCGCCGATCTGGATGCTTGCCGATCCGCGGCCAGTGGCCGAAGGTCTTCTGGCGTCCGATTCGGACCGGAGGCGCAAGGACTGATACCCGTACTTCGTCATCAATGCGGGTCGCCAGCCTCTGGAGTCGCCCGCACATCGTAGTGGCATTGGTGTTTCCCGTAAATTCAGGCGATGCCGCCGATGAGATCGATAGCCGGTGCTTCGTCTCTCACAGCTTCTCGCTCCGCGTCCTTGGTAAACCCCCCGTCGGCCCACCAGCGGCCCTTACGTTTGCGCAGCCGCTTGACCAGCAGGCCGTCGGGCGTCCGCAGGCCGTAGATTCGCCCGCTGCGCGGCGTCTGGCGAGACTCGTCGATCAGTACCGCGTCCTTGCCGGACAAGGGGAAGGGCCGGTAAAAGGGGCCGCGCATCAGGGTCCGGCAGGGATATAGCCTAGGCTTGACCTTGTTGCATGGATCATCCCGAAGAATGTCTTATCATTGGTTTTTCAACGCTGGGGGTAGTCCAAATGCCACATAAGTTCAACGCAGCGCGACGGCACAAGTTTGATAAGGTGCAGTACCGGGTGATCAACTGGGCGGAATATAACGAGAGCTTGCGCCAACGGGGTGACCTGACGATTTGGGTCAGTGAGGAGGCTCAAAGTGTGTGGAGCGCGCCGCGCCGCACGTCACGGGGTGGTCAGCGCAGATACTCGGATTTGGCGATCGAGACATGCCTGATGCTGCGCACGGCATACCATCTTGGACTGCGTCAGACACAGGGGCTTATGGGTTCCATCGGCACGCTCATGGGGTTGGATATACGGGTACCGGATTACTCCACGCTGTCGCGTCGCGCAAACGGGGTGAGCATCGCTCAGGTGATGAGGCAAGCAGGATCTGTGCCTATCCATCTGGTGGTCGACAGTACTGGCCTGAAGATCTTCGGCGAGGGCGAATGGCTAGCGCAGAAGCATAACACCAAGGGAATACGCCGCCGCTGGCGCAAGCTCCACCTCGGACTGGACCTCGCCAGCGGGGCGATTGTTTGCGCCGCTCTGACTCACGATAACGTTGGAGACAGCACAGCCTTACCCGGCCTCCTGGATCAGCTGGATGCCCCGGTCACGGGCTTTCTGGCTGACGGCGCCTACGATGGAGCGTCCACGCGAAATCTGCTGAGGCAGCGGTATGGGGAGACCCTGGATGTGGTCATACCGCCGCCAAAGGACGCAGTGATCCGCCTGCAATCGGCGCGTGATGCGACCGTTCGGGATCGCCATATTGCCCAAATCCGCAGCAACGGGTGCATGGCCTGGCAGACGGCAACAGGGTACAACCAGCGCAGCCGAATAGAAACGCAGATGGGCCGTTGGAAGAGCGTCATCGGCCCCAAACTCAAATCCCGCAGCTTCTCCAGGCAGATCACGGAGGTCCAACTCGGTCGCAAAGTCCTGAACACAATGACCGCGCTCGGACGGCCTGTGTTCGAACGCATCTCCTGACGCTACGGCTTGGGAAAGGGAGAATTCCGTTTCCATCCCTATCCGTGCAACAAGGCTGCACTCAAGGAGGTTTCGGCTATGATACGACTCCCCTGGACACCCTGCTTTGCTCTGGCGTTGGTCCTACTTGCCAGCATGCCATTATGCCTTCAGGGTCAAGCTAGGGTATTCCCGGGTCAAGCTGGGGAAGTCCAGGCTATGATTCTGCCCGCGCCAATTTATCCACCGGGCGGCGTCATCGACCAACGGTTTGACGATCAGTTTGTCTTCTTTGACCACGAGACGCTGGACCTGGTGCTTGCCTACCCGCCCGTTCCCGGTTCCCCGCGAGCCGTTCATCGGCTAGAGCTGCCGACCCACGTCGCTCCAGAAATCTTCGCGACCGTAGCGAAGGAGCCCACCGGCGGCTATCGCTACCGTTATGTCGTAGCCAACGGTCCGACCTCAAGGCAGCCCATCCGCACATGGTTCTTGTCAGTTCCACCCCCAGTAGCCCCCGATCCCACAAAGACGGTCCCGCGAGATGAGGACCAAGGGAGGGCCTGGGTTCAGAGTTTTTATTCCTACCGGCCCGGCGAGTGGGCCGTCCGATTTGATAGCCGACCGGAAGCGCCGCTATCGCCCAATCAGTCCACTGTTTTCGTCGTTGACAACGACAACCGACCAGGTCTGGTTTCAGCCTACTTCCAAGGCGCCGTGTCGTCAGTCAATGCCATTCCAGACGACTTGCCTCAGGCTGCGCGGCAGCAGTTGGAACGCTTACAGGGATTGGAATACAACAGTCAGGCCACTTGGACCATCGGCCCCAAATACGGCGAGACCGTCTCCAGCATTGAGATTGCAGCGGACTTCCAGTTTGCGTTTACACGCTTGGTGCGTCAACGTGCGCTAGACCGAGACTCTCCGTTTGTCAGTGCGGTATCGGTCCGCCTGAAAGAATTCATCGAGCGGCCGCGCCCGTTCGATGCCGAGCCGGAAGTCGATGAGCACTTCCCGCCAATCGAGCAGTCTCCGAATTCCATGTCAACCGTCGAGCGACAGCTCGACTTGGCTCTGAAACTTGCCTTAGTTCGACCTTGAGGCCTGCGTCGGGAGAAGTGATTATGCTCCATGCAATGCCATTGCTTTTGCTCGCGTTTTTCCCCTGTTCCTTGAATAGCGACGTCGAGGCGGCCACTTCGCGGCTACGAGTAGAACTTCCGCCCGTGTCTGCGTATCCTCCAGATGGCAAAATTCCTGCGGAGCTCAAGGACAGGGTCGTGTTTCTTGATGAAGACTCGGGTGACCTCGTTGTGGCTTATCCACCAGGTCTTGATTCGGACAATCTCGAAGAGACACAAGAACCAAGGGTCACGGGGAAAATGAGGTTGGCGATCTCGACGTGCCCGTCCTTGAGCGCCGTGATTCGGGAAGCCGGTGACGGCCAGAGCCGTGGGTACGAGTACCGATACCGCCTTCGAAACCGTGGCGAAGGAAGACAGCCGATCAGCAAGTGGGTCATGCCTTTGTCCGGTCAAGAACCCATCGGAAGCATGGTGAGTCCGCCGGGGTGGGGTCGCGAGGAACCGAACATCAGGCGGGCCGTTTTAGAAGCCAGTGCCGCATGGGGAGACACCTATCGCGAGGAACTTCAGCGATCAATGCTCCGTAGAAGAATCAGGTGGTGGTCGCAACACTCGCAATGGAGAGTTGAACCGGGAAATGCGCAGGAGCCATTTGGGTTCACGACTGAAGCCCGCCCCGGTATCGTCCGCGCGTATATTCAAGGATCACCTTATGGCCTTACGACTCGATCAAGCTGGCCTTCGTCAGTCGACGATCAACTGTGGGCGTTTGCCTTTGTAGAGAATAACAGTCTGTCGATTTCAACGATCGGCCCAAAATTCTCTCCCGACGCCGACCAGGCATCCATCGCCACAGACTTTCTGGACAGCATCCGGGAGTTGATCGAGCACGGGGAATTGTCGGGTCAATCGAAGTTTATCCAGGAGGCGCTCGGTCGCCTGGAAACCCTTGCCGAAGGTGATATCGACGTGGTGAATCTTGGCCCTTGGTCGGCAGAACCGGGAACTGATTTCGAGATCGAAATCCTATCGGCTATTCGTTTGAGTCTCAGAGATCGAATGGTCCTCGATGGGCGCTGAGAGAATTGGGGATGATTTAATGACGAGAGCTACTTCATTGTTGACACTGTGCGTCCTGGGCGCACTGCTGGGAACGCCGCGGCTCTTCGCCCAAACGGGTTCTGTAGACTCCGCGCCGAATCCATGCACGATCTACGTTACGCAGTCGTTATGTACGTCTACTGTCTCGTGGTCCTCTCAAGGAACAACATCAGTGCAGGTTTGGGTTTCGGTCAACGGCGGCTCCGAGACGCTTTTCGCCAGCTCTAGCAGTGGAGGTACGTTTTCCCAGGATGCGGGCTGGATTCAAGCAATCAACACTTACGTGTTTAAGCTATATGACTATTCGAGCGGAAGCCGTGGCGCTCTATTGGCGAGCAGGACCGTGACTGCCATCACGTCGATTCTGTGCCCGCCGTAGGTGTGGTTGGGATCTGTTGCCCTGGATCAAGCGCCTTCAATCTCGCCGACTGCTGCCCGCTTGGAGACTTTCCCGGCTATCTTGCGCGGCGGGCCTATGGCCGTGCCGTGAGCCGGTTTCTGGCTTGGTGCGACGAGCAGGGAATCGAACTGTCTCAGGTGCCGCCGGGCTTGGCCGCTCGCTTCATAGAAGAGCAGCCCGGCGAAGTCGTCACCAAGAATCAAGCGCTCTCCAAGACCTCAGAGACCAGGGCGAACATCGAGTGATACGATTCTCGGAAAAAGCGGGTAAGCAGCGGGAAATTCCCGTGCGTTATGACCTCGACGAGTGGCTCCGGGCTTACTTGAATGCGGCAGGCATCGACCAAGACCTCAAGGACGCGCCGCTGTTTCGAGGCTCATGGAAAAAAACCAGTGGCGGCTCCACAACGCCGGATTACCCGACATCATCAGCCCCCACTCGTTTCGCGTCATGGTGGTCACCGATCTACTGAGTCAAAACGTCCCTATGGAAGACGTGCAGTATCTTGCTGGGCACTCGAACCCCCGCACAACCCAAATCTATGATCGCAGAAGACGCCGAGCAACCCGGAATATCGTTGAACGCATTTCGGTCTAAAAACGATTCAGGGAAAGAACTGATTCCACCTGCCCGCGCCTCGCTAGAGCGACATCCCCCTTTCGCTCTTCCAATGCATGATTCCAGATCGGTTCTCGCCGTCAAGGGTACGCTTCGCCGCTTCGCGCCCCTGACTGCTCCGGGCCGATCCGAAAAACGCGCTGCTTACGAGGGGAAAGGGGGGGGTGAGTTGTGTTTACCCGTACTTGCGTGGGCGGGTCGCTAGTGCATGATAAAGGATATTATCATTCATATAAAAGAAACGCCCTCGTGAACCACCTCGCCCGACCACTCTCATTCCCCTTCCACAACGCCCGCCGCTCGCTGATGCGTGCTGCACACCGCCTTTGGACCGGAAAACCCTGACACTACCCACTGGTTGGGAAATGCTGAGCCGTGCTTGACCTGGACCTGGCTTACCCCCAGCGTTGAAAAACCAATGATAAGACATTCTTCGGGATGATCCATGCAACAAGGTCCATCTGCGAAACCTCGAGGAGAAGTCTTGCCCAGACCCTTTGCGCCTCGGCTGCGGTCAGCTTCGACAACAGTGGGCCTCGGGCGATCGCGTCAGCGAAATAGACGACGCCCCCGGGCTTCGACAAGCGTGCCAGTAGCGCCACGTGGTCGCGAACGACAAACTGCTCGAGACGCTCCTGTGCCTGAACGTGCTTTTCCCAAGTCGACAGCCGGACACGAAACTTGTTTTGGACAAGGTGGTCCGCATAGGTGCGCGGATAGCGGGGTAACTCGGCGAGAACCAACGAAGATATGAGGAGGTCAGCTTTCGGAAGCTTGGGACCCTCACCGAACTGGGAAACCGTGTCATAGATCGTCGCGAGACGGTCGAAAGCCTCCTGGGCGCTGCGGCTTTTCTCTACCGCCCCTTCAACCCGCTCCATCATCGGCCGGGCGAAAGAGGTGATGTCGGAGACGCGAATCTCGACCTTATCCTGCCGTTCGGAAGACAGGCGACCGACGGCCTCTCGCATGCTTTGCTCGTCAAGATCGACGAGAACGACCTGCTCGAATTGTTGGGCTAGGCCTTCGAGTGGGATCTCACGACAACTTCCGGCACCGAGCACGACGGCCCGCGAGTGCTCCTTAGCAAGTTTGGCGGATTGCAGAATTCGCTCGTGACTTTTTTCTACGTGCGGGGACCAGTAGTCCTGGTAGCGTTGCTCAGCGGCGCTCAAGGCCGCTCCCGCTCGCTGAAAAAACTCATCCAGGGTCTGGGCGGGGGCCGTCGAAAAACTGATCGTCGCCGCCAGGAGCCAGCAAACGAAGCGAGGGCTAGGTCGAATGATTACGCAGCGATGGGCGACCGGCCGATCCCAAGACCGTCTGTCCGAAAACACTTCCTGAACGCTAAAGGGTCGCCGCCTCATTCTCGAAGGTGCTCCTGTTTTCCCACTCGGTAGGCCTCTTCGATCCAAGATTTCACTGCGTCGTCGATCTCTTCCGGCGAGCGGAGGCGAAAATAGTGAACATGGTTGCGAGGCGAAGGCGACTCAACCTTGAAAAACCGTGGGTCGTCCAGAATCCGATCCGGGTCTTGACCGGCGAAAGGGTCACGGGTCCACAAGCTTCGACGGCTGA
The DNA here is from genome assembly GCA_965248105.1 of Bryobacterales bacterium. Lineage (GTDB taxonomy): Bacteria > Acidobacteriota > Terriglobia > Bryobacterales > UBA6623. The sequence continues at coordinate 4,082,494 of CBDFIK010000006.1, read as the reverse complement.
AACGAAACGTTCGTAGATAGCGCGATCCCCCGCACTCCAACCTCTCAAGTGACCTTTGACGGAAGAGTGCCCACACGAATGCCACTGGTTGGCGTTTGCAGACTTCCTACCGCGCCGCGGGCGCCTCCACAGTGGCTTTCGCTTCTGCTCGTGTCGCGGCATGCGCAGCGTTCCTCTATTATCATCCCCAATCGATTGCAGGCCCATGCTGTGGCGTTGTAGGGATCTCGCCCCATGGGGTACAGCCGTTCCTTGGCGAAGTTTCTATTGATGTTCGCGAAATACAGTGTAGGGGCGCAGCGTGCTGCGCCCGCTCTGGCAAGGCATTTGCTGTGTCCGAAAACCACACTATATTCTGCGGGTATCAATAGAAGTAACCGCGAGTGCACACCTTCCCCGGGGCAGGAGTCCCGGGTCCTTATCTGGACAGGCTGGAGGCGGCCGCTAGCAGTTAGTCCAAAGTTTGCACCGTTGCAGGACTTTCAGGCTGACCTTCGTAGCAGCCGGGGACCAAATCAACGAACGCCGGGTCACCTCGGCGTAACCGGTCCCTGCCCTCCAAAAACAGACATCTGTGCGCCTTTTGGGTGCCGTCCTTTGTCGGCCTGGGAGAATTTTGCTAGACTCTCGCGTGTCGATCTCCCTGAGAGTCGCACCGGCCAAGTATTCCCGTTGGGTGGTCCACCGCAAAAGGTAAGCAATGAATGGCAGCCAAGTTATAGCACGGATTCTAACGCTCGAAGGTGTGAAGCAAGTTTTTTGCTTCCCGATGACGCCGATATTGGAAGCTTTAGCCGAGGAGGGAATCCGTCCCATTGTCGCCCGCCAGGAGCGGGTCGCCGAAAACATGGCCGACGGATTTTCCCGGACTTCTCTTGGCGAGCGGATCGGAGTGGTTACTGTACAAGCACTAGCGGGCGCCGAGAACGCCTTTGCCGGCATTGCCCACGCCAATACAGATTCAAGTCCGGTCTTGTTTCTTCCGGGCCACCCGGGCCGGCAGTTCCAGGGAGTGCCCCCAAACTTCGACGCCGTCAAGAACTATTCGGCAACGACGAAGTGGGCTGACATGATCCCTTCGGCCGACGCTGTCCCGGGTCGGATGCGGCGTGCGTTCACGGCCCTGCGCTCAGGTCGTCCGGCCCCGGTTCTGCTGGAGGTCCCTGGCGACGTTGCTGCGGAAGAATTTTCCGGGGAGCTTAACTACCGCCCAGTTCCTCGGTTGCGGACCGGCCCGGACCCGGACGCAGTGCGCGAGGCCGTAAAGCTACTTCTCGCGGCCGAGCGGCCCATGATCTGGGCCGGCCAGGGCGTACTCTACGCCCAAGCTTGGGAGGAATTGAGGCAGGCCGCCGAGCTGCTGGCCGCGCCAGTAATGACCACTCTGCTTGGCAAAAGCGCCTTCAACGAACGGCATCCGCTTTCGCTCGGCACTGGGTCCTACTGCCGAACCGCGATGGTGGAGGACTACCTGAATCACTGCGACGCGCTGTTCGCCGTGGGAACAAGTTTGAGCCGGTACATCTTCACGCCTCCTATTCCTGCAGGCAAACGAGCCATTGTCCACGCCACCGCTGATTCGCGCGACCTGAACAAGGACTATCTGGCTGACGTCGCCCTGCTCGGTGATGCCAAACTCACCTTACAGCAGGTGATTGAAGAGATCCGGTCGCAGACAGGAGGGGCGGCGAAGCCGGGCAGGTCCCAGGCAGAAGATCATGTTCAGGGCGTGCGAAGCCAGTGGCAGCGGCGCTGGGCGGGGAAACTTAAGTCCGACGAGGTGCCGATCAACCCCTACCGCGTAATCGGAGACTTCATGAAGACGGTTGACCCCAGCGATGCCATTGTTACGCACGACTCCGGCAATCCCCGAGACCAGCTCGCACCCCTTTACGAGTCCGTCACCCCTCGCGGCTACATCGGCTGGGGACATTCCTCGCAGCTTGGCTTTTCCCTCGGCGCTGCGATGGGCGCCAAACTCGCGGCCCCTGAGAAACTTGTGGTCAACTTCATGGGCGACGCTGCGTTCGGCATGGTCGGCATGGACGTCGAGACGGCGGTGCGCGAACACATCCCGATTCTGACAATGCTGCTGAACAACTCCGCGATGGGCAACTACGAGAAAAACATTCCCAAGGCGGTTGAACGCTACGGGACGAAATATCTCAGCGGCCGCTACAGCGACGTCGCGCGCGGCCTTGGAGCCTACTCCGAACGCATTGAGAAGCCCGAGGAGATCGTTCCCGCGATTCAACGGGGTATTGAGCAGACAAAGGAAGGGAAGCCCGCCCTGCTCGAGTTCATCACCCGCGAAGAACCGGATATGGCCATCCCGCAAAGCGCGCACTAGCAGCCCGTGGCAAAAGTCGTGCGGGAGCGAAAAATGGGGACTGCCACCAATTCGCTCCCCGTCATGACCCAAGAAACAAAGATCCCGTAGCGCATGGCTCGGCGGTCGTTTTGCCGAGACTTGCGGCCGTTGGCTGAAGCGAATTGGCTGGCTGTACCCGATTTTCGCGACCTTCACTTCTACCACGGGCTGCTAGTGCAACCCGGATCAATCTAGCGACTGGCCTCGAGGGTGTTGTGGGGAGGTGGCCACTACCTATTGATGTTCGCGAAATACAGTGTAGGGGCGCAGCGTGCTGCGCCCGCTCTGGCGAGGCATTTGTTGTGTCCGAAAACAACACTATATTCTGCGGGTATCAATATGTATGACTTGCAACTCGCGCAGGAGTCTGATTCCATTAAGAAGAAGAGTAGCCCCGGGGTATGAGCGCCGTTTGTCGCTGGCTACTGTTTTTTCTTTTGGACGCTTGACTCGTCCGACCTAAAGCGCCACCTGAATCGCGCCTACGGCAGACGCTAGAAGCTATGAAACGACGGTCAGGGTCTCGATTCACCGAGGACGTTCTACCGTCCTACTTGCGGTCGTTATTGAGTTTCGTCCTTGCCTCCGGTTTGGCAACCTCACCTGCCCTCGCTCAGGCCGCAGATCCCACGGATTTTTTCGAAAAGAAGATTCGCCCCATCTTTGCCGAAAACTGCCAGGGGTGTCACAACCCGGAGCTCAAAACGGGCGGGCTTGACTTATCGACGCCCGAGGGTTTCGCGAACGGCAGCCAGAGCGGGCCGATCGTCTCACACGACAACCCGGAAAACAGCCGTCTGCTGAGAGTCATCAGCTACAAAGAAAAGCTGAAGATGCCGCCACGGATGAAGCTCGGCGATCCCGAGATCTCCGCCCTGCGGGAGTGGGTTATGGCGGGCGCACCTTGGCCAGGCTTGGCGGCCAGAGTCCTGGCTCCCGCTTCACCAGAAGACGCGCCATCGTCGGAACCGCCGTTCTCTGACGAACAAAGAAGTTTCTGGGCTTTCCAGCCCGTGAGGGACCCTACTCCGCCCGCGGTTCACCGCGAAAACTGGATCCAATCCGCAATCGACCGCTTCGTGTTGGCTCGTCTCGATCAAAAAGGGCTCGCGCCGTCCTCCCCCGCCGATAAGCTGACTCTACTCAGACGAGCAACGTTCGATCTGACGGGCTTGCCCCCTACGGAGGAAGAGATCGCTGAGTTTGTCGCCGACGACTCTCCGGAAGCCTTTGAGAGGGTCGTCAGCCGCTTGCTCGGCTCGCCCCGTTACGGCGAGCGCTGGGGGCGGCATTGGCTCGATGTGGCGCGCTACGCCGACTCGACCGGGAACGACGAAGACCATCGCTACCCGTACGCCTGGCGCTATCGGGACTATGTCATCGCCGCCTTCAACGAAGATACGCCTTACGACCAGTTCGTCCGCGAGCAGATCGCGGGTGACCTGCTTCCTTCCGACGACCCGGACGGCGTCAATCGACGTGGCATCGTGGCCACCGGCTTTCTGGCGCTTGGTCCCAAAGCCTTAGCGCAACGCGATAAGGAGAAGATGCTCTACGACGTCTACGACGAGCAGATGGATGTCGTCACCAAGGCCTTCATGGGCTTGACGGTCACTTGTGCCCGCTGCCACGACCACAAATTCGATCCTATTCTGACGAAGGACTATTACTCGCTGGCTGGCATCTTTGCCAGTACGAAAAGCTTCCGATTCCCTACAGTTTTTGTTTCGAAGCCTTGGGTAGCTCCACTGGGGCCCGAAGAAGAATATGAACGATATCTTCAGCACCGGGACGCCATCGCTTCGAAGAAATTCGAGATTGTCGATACGGTCAGCGAACATGTCGAGCGGCACAACCGGAGGCTGGTCGGAAAGCTAGCCAATTACATGCTTGCCGCTCATGGGGTGTACCGCGACGGGGCGGTTCTCGGCGACCTGGCTGTTGAAGAGCGGCTTGACAAAGATGTCCTCGCCCGTTGGGTGAGCTATCTCGGGCCGGAAACAGACGATGCCCGCTCCCACCTGAGCGACTGGCACTCAGCACCGGAAGAGACGCTTCCCGAAGTCGCACTGGCCTATCAGGCTGGATTCGAAGAGCTTGCTTGTGAATGGCGGGAGACGATGCGGCTATGGCGAGAGGACGTCAAGAAAGCGGTGAAGGACAAGAACATGCCGCCTCCCGACCGGCCCAAGTTCGACCCCGAAGAAGATCCCTTCTTCTACGACGTCAACTTCGGCGAGCGGGGTCCGTTCGCGCTTTCCGACGAGGAGCAAGACGCGGTCATTCCGGCGCCAACAGGCGCTGTCGTCGCCGGTCTACGCCAGGATCTGAAACTGCTGGAAGAAACTCTTCCACCGGAACCGGACTTGGCTTCTTCTGTCGCGGAAGGTGACGTTGTGCAACAGAAGATCTTCATCCGCGGCGATCACCACAACCCGGGAGAGGCGGTCTCCCGGGGATTCCTCACGATTCTCGGCGGACGCAACGAGCCGCCGATCACGCAAGGCAGCGGCCGGCTGGCGCTTGCCGCATGGCTAACCCGTGATGACCACCCGCTAACAGCCCGCGTAATGGTGAATCGCATCTGGCAATGGCACTTTGGAGAAGGACTAGTTCGGAGTCCGAATAACTTCGGGAAACTGGGTGCTAGGCCGACCCATCCTGCGTTGCTCGACTACCTCGCCAAGCGCTTCATCGATAGCGGCTGGTCCATTAAGAGGATGCACCGGTTGATGATGTTGTCGAGCGCTTACCAGATGAGCAGCGAGGCGGCGGTGGACAGCCTCCGGAAGGATCTTGAAAACCGACTCCTGACGCGATTTCAGAGAAGGAGGCTCGATGTCGAGGCCATTCGAGACGGGTTGCTCGCCATGGACGGCTCGCTCGACCTCGAGATGGGTGGGACGCTGCAGTTCGGCTACGGCACGGACCGGGAGAATAGTAACGATCGGCTCAGCTTGAATCCCGAAAAGGTAGATCGCCGCTTGGTCTATCTTCCGCTGCGCCGGGCCAACCTGCCCACGCTTTTGAACTTGTTTGACTTCGGCGACGCAACGACCACGATAGGAAAACGTTCAGGCACGAACGTCGCGCCCCAAGCGTTATTCATGATGAATAGCGAGTTTGTCGCCGGCCGGGCTCGCAACCTGGCGCGGACGCTCTTGGACGACAGTAGCCCTGGAAACGCCCAGCGGCTTGAGCGCGCTTATCTGATCACGTTGAATCGCCGTCCGGAGAGTTACGAAATCGAGTCAGGTTTGGCCTATCTCGATCGGCTCAGAAGCGAGCCCTCAGACTCGATGGAAGATCTCGACGCCTGGCAAAGTTTGTGCCGGGTTCTCATGGCATCGAACGAGTTTATATACTTGGAGTAAGCCCGTGAACCAGTCACCACCTCTGAGCTTTCCAGCGCCGGCGAAAATCTCCCGGCGGGCGATGCTGCGGGAAGCTGCCTGCGGCTTTGGGTTTCTCGGCTTGGCAGGTCTGCTGGCCGAGCGAACCGAACTTTATGGCGCGTCAGCCAATCCCCTTGCGCCGCGAGCGCCTCACTTTGAACCAAAGGCCAAGCGGGTCATCTTCCTGTTCATGCACGGTGGTCCGTCGAGCGTTGACATTCTCGATCCGAAACACCGTCTAATCCAAGACCACGGCAAGCCTCTGCCGATCAAGAGGCCTCTGGCGTTCGACAGAAAACCTCCCGGTCCTCTAATGAAGCCGCTGTGGGAATTCCGTCCGGGAGGCGAAAGCGGCATTCCCGTCAGTGACCTATTCCCCCACGTCAGGGACCGTGCCGACGATCTATGCGTGATTCGGTCGATGGTCGGCGAAGGTGTGGATCATGGGGCGGCGCTGTTGCAAACCTTCACGGGAACGAGCACTTTCACTCGGCCCAGCATGGGGTCGTGGGTTCTCTACGGCTTGGGCACAGACAATCAAGACTTGCCGGGCTACATCATGATCAAGCCGACGCTGGCTCACGGCGGCTCACTGACCTGGAGCTCGGCTTTCTTGCCCGGCGCTTACCAGGGTACGGCGGTCGGGCACGCCGGTCTCAACGTGGAAGACGTCAAGGACGAGCCGATCGAGTATCTCATCCAGAAGGGATTCACGCCCGAACAGCAGCGATACGAACTCGAGATGCTGCAGGCGGTGAATCGACGTCATGCGGCACGGCGCGGCCACGATCCCCAGCTCGAAGCGCGCATCCAGGCTTTCGAGCTGGCTTTCCGCATGCAGACAGTCGCGCCTGAGGCTTTCGAGGTGCAAAAAGAGTCAGAGGCTACGAAGAGACTCTACGGCCTTGATGAAGAAGTAACCAGCGACTTCGGTTGGCAGTGCCTGTTGGCGCGGCGCCTGGCCCAGCGCGGCGTTCGCTACATTCAGTGTACCCACAGCTATAAGTGGGACCAGCACAGCGACTTGTTTGAAAAGCACACCAAGAACGCCAAAGAAGTGGACAAGCCCATTGCAGGTTTGCTCACGGATCTCAAGGCCACAGGCTTGCTCAAAGATACGCTCGTTATTTGGATGGGCGAGTTCGGGCGCACGCCCGTGTCGCAAGCCGGCAACGGACGGGACCACAACCCTTACGGCTACAGCATTTGGATGGCCGGCGGCGGCGTGAAACCGGGCTTCATCTACGGAGCCACTGACGAAATCGGCTACCATTCCGTCGAAGACCGCATGCACATCCACGACTTCCACGCCACGGTCCTTCACCTGATGGGACTCGACCACGAAAAGCTCACCTACCGCTATAGCGGCCGCGATTTCCGTCTCACCGACGTGGCGGGCGAAGTGGCGACCAAGATCATCGCCTGACGCGAGCGGTACCAACTATTCGCCGCTGGTTTTTGGTAGATATTCAACTCGATGGGAGTTTAACAATTCGATAAACTCTCTCAAGTCGCTGTGAAGACGCATCGCTCTTGTCGCGGTGGCGGTCAATCAACTCCAGCAGGATTTCGAGTCGCTGGGCGGGGGTTAGCCGGCGGTAATATTCTCGTTCCGCCTTCTTCGCATCCTCGTGGCTGGAGAAGCGCTTAGCTTGAGATTCCACGTCGGTATTGTAGTACGTTGGCGGTTGAGAGCGCCGCTGCACGGAACCGGAGATCTTGGACAGTCATCCGTGTTTAGTAGTTTACAATCAGTGTAGTCGCGTAGCGCGGGGCTCAAAGAGACCCGCGGCCTTTTCCCCAACAGGCAGGTGGAAACTCGTTGAAGAACGAACGTCCGTGGGGGACTTGCGGGGGGTGTCGGTTCACAATAACCTAAGTCTGCACTTTCACTCTCTTCCACTTCTTCCCGACCTGGATCGTGAGCGTCTCCGCCCCCGGTTCCAACTCATAGCTCATCTCTCTGTGTCGCTCGCCGTTGACTGAGACCGCGCCCTCCTTAAGCTTGCGGTTGGCCTCGGCGCCGGAGCTGCACAGGCCGACCTCGCGCAGCAGCTTGTCGATACGAAGCGCGGTCTCGCCGCGCATAGCCTCCGGCAACGGCACGGTCTCAATGTCTTCGGGCACTTGCCCCTCTTGGACCACGTGGTGAAAAGCCGCCGCCCCCCTCTCGGCTGCATCCGCCGAGTGGAAGTCCGTCACAATGCGCGCCGCCAGCTCCATCTTGGCTTTCATGGGATGCTGCCCGCCCCTTTCGATCTTGGCCCGCAGCTCTTTGATCTGGTCGAGACTCATGTCGGTCAGCAACTCGTAGTAGCCGTACATCAACTCGTCGCTGATCTGCATGACCTTGCGGTACATGGTTTCGGCCGGCTCGGTCACGCCGATATAGTTGCCCAGCGACTTTGACATCTTCTGTACGCCGTCGAGTCCTTCGAGGATCGGCGTTGTCATCACAACCTGAGAGGGCTGGCCATAGTCTTTCTGGATCTCCCGGCCAACGAGCAGGTTGAATTTCTGGTCCGTCCCGCCCAGCTCGACGTCGGCTTTGACCATCACCGAGTCATAGGCCTGCGTGAGCGGATAGAGAAGCTCGTGGGTCGAAATCGGCTGGCCCGACTTGTACCGCTTGCTGAAATCGTCTCGTTCAAGGATGCGAGCCACTGTGTAGTGGGAGCACAGCCGGATGATCTCCTCGAACGTAAGCGGCATCAGCCACTCGCTGTTAAAGCGGATTTCTGTTTTTTCAGGGTCTAAGATTCGAAATACCTGTTCCTTGTAGGTTTCGGCATTGGCCTGGATCTGCGCGCGTGTCATCGGCGGGCGCGTGACGTTCTGACCTGAAGGGTCACCGATCAAACCAGTAGCGTCCCCGATGACGAAGACGGCCGTATGGCCGAGGTCCTGGAAGTGTTTCATCTTCCTCAACACGACCGTATGCCCTAGGTGAAGATCGGGAGCCGTGGGATCGAAGCCGGCTTTCACCCGCAGAGGACGCCGTTCGTTCGCTGCATCGATGAGCCGTTGGCGCAAATCTTCTTCGCGGATGATTTCCGCGGTACCCTTCGCGAGGTATGCCAATTGCTCGTCGATGGTTTCGCTCATGGCGAGTCGCAGTTGCTGCCTCAGCCGGTTCGGATCAGGCGCCGATCTTCGATCCGAAACTTTCCGCTAAGCACCAGGTTAATGGCTTCTGTATAGATGCGATGCTCTTCGGCCAAGATGCGCGCTGACAGCGTCTCGGGAGTGTCATCGTCAAGGATCGGCACGGCTGCCTGAACGATGATCGGTCCCGCGTCGAGGTGTTCGTCGACGAAATGCACGGTGCACCCCGAGATTTTCGCGCCGTGTTCTAATGCCTGCTCCTGGGCCTCGAGACCCGGAAACGACGGCAGCAGCGACGGGTGAATATTCAGAATCCGGTCGGGGTATTCCCTAACGAAGTAAGCGCTCAGCAAGCGCATAAAGCCTGCCAGGCAGACTAGGTCCACCCCTCGTTCCTTGAGCAGCGCCACTACTTGCCGGTCGTATTCTTCGCGCTCCAGGCCGCGAGAGGGAACACAGGCAATCGCTATACCGCGCTCCTCGGCTCGAGCGAGACCGCGGGCGTTCGGTTTGTTGCTGATGACGACGACGATTTCAGCCGGGATCTTGCCGGCGGCTACATTGTCCGCGATGGCTTCGAAATTTGAGCCGTGACCTGATAGTAAAATGCCAAGTCTCTTCATTCGTACACAACTCTTCGGCGACCCTTCGCGACAGAACCGATCTCGTAAGCCGCTTCATTCATCTCGTCGAGGACTCGACGGGCGCGGGCGGCCGAGCGTGCCGGCACTGCCACGATCAGGCCGATCCCCATGTTGAATGTTCGCAGCATTTCGGTCTCAGCGACGTTGCCGAGCCGCTGGAGTAACGTGAAGATCGGCAACACCGGCCAGGAACCGAGTCGAATGCGAGCGCAAAGGCCCGCGGGCAGCATGCGGGGCGTGTTGCCGGCAATGCCGCCTCCTGTAATGTGAGCGGCGCCACGCAGAAGCCTGCTCTTGAGGAGCGCCTGGATCCGCTTCAAGTAGCTCCGGTGAATCTTCAGAAGTTCGGCGCTCACAGTATTCCCGAGTTCCGAAACAGATGTTTGCGGCTTATAGCCCGCCACCTCAAATAGCAATTTACGAGCAAGCGAGTAACCGTTTGTGTGAAGGCCGTTCGATGGCAGGCCGAGGAGCACGTCTCCCTCCCGAATCCTGGTGCCGTCGATCAAACGCGATCGCTCGGCGGCGCCCACGATAAACCCCGCCAGGTCGTACTCGCCCGTGCGATAAAGTCCCGGCATCTCCGCCGTCTCGCCCCCGATCAAGGCGCACCCGTTCTTGCGGCATCCCCGGCTCACCCCTTTGACGACCTGCGCAGCTACGCCGGCTCGGAGTTTCCCGGTGGCGAAGTAATCCAAGAAGAAGAGAGGAACGGCGCCCTGCACGGCGATGTCGTTCACGCAGTGGTTGACCAGGTCCTCTCCGATCGTGTCGTGGACGCCGGTCGCGAAGGCAACATTGAGCTTCGTGCCGACGCCGTCGGCCGAACTGATTAGGACCGGGCGCTTGAAAGACGTATTCCCGAGGGCGTAGGCAGCCCCAAATGACCCAATGCCGGTCAGAACGTGGCGGTTGAAGGTTCGCTGCGCCAGTTTCTTGATTTTTGCTGTCGCTCGCTCTGCCTCAGCGATGCTGACACCGGCATCGGCATAGCTAAGGGAACGGCGCACGGGCATGGAAGTTCATTATCGCACCAGCCAGCGTTGCCGTCGCAGACTTGCTACTTCAGTGGATCTCCCCGCACTTGCTTGGGACCCGCCTTCCCATCCGGGCTGCTTTCCAGCACGCTGGCGACCGACAGGCGGGAATGCCTATCCCACTGACAGACATATGCGCCGACCTAGTGCATCATTTCGCAAATACGGTCACGAAAGGGCGGCCGACTGCGAACGCGCTGATGAGCCGCAACACCTCGACAAGCTGATTGGTACGTAACTGTATTCGCGAAATACTGCACTTATTGATGTTCGCGAAATACAGTGTAGGGGCGCAGCGTGCTGCGCCCGCTCTGGCAAGGCATTTGCTGCGTCCGAAAACAACACTATATTCTGCGGGTATCAATAGAAAGGCTACTAACCTTTGTTGCGCGCCGCCAACTTCTCTTGCATGCCCGGCCTCTCGACCACCTCGGAGTTTGCCAGATGGGGCGGCACTTTCCCCTCGTACGCCAGGCGCACGTTCTCACAGACCTCGAGACCTATGTCCCGCTGGTGCTCTACCGTCATGGCGAGACAGTGGGGGGCGAGCGCCACGTTGTCCAGTTCAAACAAGGGATGGTCTTTGGGTGGGGGTTCTTGCTCCAACACGTCGAGGCCGGCTCCGGCGATCCGGCGGTGCTTGAGTGCATCTATTAAGGCTGCTTCGTCCACAACCGGCCCGCGAGCGGTGTTTATCAGGAAAGCGGTTGGCTTCATCATTGCGATCTCTTCGGCGCCGATCAGGCCCTTGGTTTCCGGATTAAGTGGGGTGTGAACGGTGATGAAATCGCTTTCTCGCATCACCGTGGCCAGGTCGACGAGCTCAACGCCGATCTCGGCGGCCCGTTCGGCGGAGACATAGGGGTCGTAGGCGAGGATGCGTCCGAAGCCGATGCCCCGGCCGATGCGGCAAGTCTCGCTTGCGATGTTGCCAAGTCCGACGGACCCAAGCGTTCGCCCGAGAAAGCAAATGCCTCTTTCATCGAGCTTGTCTTGCCACGTTCCGTCTCGAACCCACTGGTCGTAGATGCGGAGGTTTTTGGCCACCGCGAACATGAGGGCGATTGCCGCTTCGGCCACGGGACGCTGAGAACCCTTCGGCGCCAGCGCCACCAGTACATCAGCTTCTGTACAGGCTTCCACATCGATCCGGTCGAACCCAACGCCGTAGCGCGAGATGCAAACCAGCCTCTCGACCCCTTCCAAGCACTCACGGGGCAGGTAGTATCCGAAATGGATGATCGCGTCGTAGCGGCGCACTGACTCGGCGGTCGCCGTCCAGTTGGTGTCCGGCATCATTTCGTATTGGAGATCAGACAGGGGGTCGAGGATTTCGCGCAGCCCGTGGCCGACCATGCGATCAGTAAGGTCCTCCCAGTCGGGAGTGATGCCTACCAGGAACTGTTTGTCTTCAGACATTAGTTGGGTTTCCGTCCGTTTCCGTGAATTCAAGCCGCAGCCGGAGGACTTTCTTCTCGCCAGGAGTCGCAACGTCTTCCGCGGAATGAAACCAGACAGGCAAGATCGCCTGCCCTACAGGTTCAGCCTTGTCGACCTCAGCTTTTCCGTCTCGCCGCAAGTTTCGCTTGCATTCCTGGGTGGTCGGCTACTTCGGGGTTGGCCAAGTGCGCCGGCACCTTTCCCTCGTAGACTAGGCGGATATTTTGGCAGGCCTCAATACCCATGTCCCGATGTCCTTCTTCGGTGAATGCGACCGTGTGAGGTGCCAAAACGACGTTGTCGAGCTCAAACAGGGGGTTGTCTTTCGCGGGAGGTTCTAGCTCAAGGACGTCGAGACCGGCACCCGCAATGCGGCGTTGCGTGAGCGTTTCTATCAGGGCGGCTTCGTCCACTACAGGTCCGCGCGAGGTGTTGATCAAAAAGGCAGAGGGCTTCATGAGAGCTAACTCTTCCGCGCCAATCAATCCTCGGGTTTGGGAGTTCAGCATTGTGTGCAAAGTGACGAAGTCGCTTTCTCGCATGACCGTCGGCAGATCAACGAGCTCGACTCCGAGAGCAGCAGCCCTCTCCTTCGACACATAGGGGTCCGCTGCAATTAGGCGGCCGAACCCTACTCCCTTAGCCAGCCGCATGACCTCGCTTGCAATGTTTCCGAGTCCAACAGAGCCTAGAGTGCGGCCTTGGACGTTGACGGTCGCGCGACTAAGCTTCTGCGACCAGGTTCCCTCACGAACCCACTGGTCGTAGTTGCGAAGGTTTTTCGCTATGGAGAATATCAGCGAGATAGTGCCCTCGGCCATAGAGCGCTGGACGCCTCCGGGTGTGATCGAGACGAGGACGTTCGCTTCGTTACAAGCTGCGATGTCAACCGTGTCGAAGCCGACGCCGTAGCGTGAAACACAGAGCAGCTTTTCGACTCCTTCTAGGCTTTCGCGCCGGACTTTGTACCCAAAGACGATGACCGCATCGTAGCGGCGGAGCACCTCGGCCGACAGTACGTTGTTGGTGTCGGCGGGCATCAGTTCATGCTTGATGTCGGGGACGTCGTCGAAAACCTGGCGCAGACCGGGTCCCAACATTCGCTCCGTCCAATCGGTCCAATCGGGTGTGATACCGACAAGGAAGTCGCTGTTTTCTGCCATCGAGACTCTTTCTTTTCTGTGATTATTTGAAATTTGTGACCAAAGGCCAAGAGGCGTCAGGCCAAGCTGACTATGATAGCAGGCGAGATCGAACCAAGCGTGGAATGGGATGCTTCAGACGCCGGAGCTCAATATGGGACGTAGGGCGTCGAACTGATCAGACCACGACGCGCGTCCAAATCTTGTGTCGCAGGGCTTCCAGCCCTAAGCTAACCCGGTCTGCGCCCGCCGAAGACGGCCAACTCGAAAATCTTGAGATAGCAATCCACGTCTTCGAAGCCGATTTCGCGCAGCCACTGGCACTGTACTTCAACCGGCGCCAGAATGTTCGCCGCTTTGTCTTCGCGGTGATAATACTCCGCGGCGATTTGCTCCCGGGTCCGGGTAGATCCTCGCTGCTGATGCATCTGGGTCAGCGAGTCAATAATTCTTTCGCCGGAAAGCTCCTCGACCCACGAGGTTGGTGACGCCACGTGCTCGATATTGAGGAAAAGCCCTCCGGATTTAAGGAGACCATAAATCTGTTTGTAGATCCTTTGCTTGCGGTCGTCGGGTTGATGGTGGATCGAGTAGCCGGAGACGACAACGTCGAACGGTGCGACCTCGCAGAGGGTCTGGGTCCAACTCTCGTTGCTATAGTGCCCACTGACAAACCGCAAGCGTCCCTTGCGGTGTCCCAGACGCTGCTGAGCAGCTTCGAGCATGGGCTCCGAGAAGTCAAGCAGTGTCCCTCGAGGTTGTGGATACCGCCTGAGGATCGCCGCCGAAAGAACTCCGTCGCCGCATCCCAGGTCTAGGAAGGACTCGATCCCGTGCCCTCGCGCTTCGATCAACCGTAGCATCACATTGAGCTGCTCGTCAGCCAGAGGGATGGCTTCGCGAACTCCCTCCAGGTATTTCTTAGCCAGGGAGGCCGATTTCCATACTGTGCTGCGATCGGATTCCATAGGGCAGCAACCTTGGCTTCAGTTCGCCTACTAAGGACTACCCGGATCCTGAAGCCGATTTGTTGGGTTCCCAAAGGACTTCGGCGGCGCCTGTCTTGAGGCAGACCCAGCGGCTCCAAACGAAGAACGCGTCACTCAGGCGATTGAGGTAGCGGAGCGCTGCCGGCGGGACTTTCTCCCTCCGCCTGAGCGCCGTGCAGATTCTCTCGGCGCGACGGCAGACGGTGCGGCAGACGTGCAGTTCCGTGTTGAGGAGGCTGCCGCCGGGCAGGACGAAAGAGCGCAACGGCCCGAGGTCGCCGTTCATGCGGTCGATTTCACTCTCCAGTTGTCCCACATCGGCGTCGGTCACTTGAGGCTGCTGGGGGTGTACTTCGTCGGGATCAGTGGCCAGAATCGACCCCAGGTTGAAAAGCTCATGCTGTACGCGCACCAGGATGTCGCAAATTTTGTTCAGAGGCTCGCATTCGGCGGCCGACTCTTGTGCGAGTACGAGAGATCGGCCGACGTAGGCGTTGAGCTCGTCCACCGTTCCGTAGGCGTCGATTTTCAAATCGTCCTTCGGCACACGGCGCCCATTGACAAGACTGGTTTCTCCGCGGTCGCCTCGTTTGGTGTAGATGCGGTTGAGGGCGAGCTTCGGGTCGTCGAAGGTGCGTGCCGACATTCCCCTCCATCATACCCAAGCGTGAGACTGGCCCAGGGTCAGATGGATGGTCGCAAGCGTAACGCCGGAAGGCACTGCTGTGACGACCATGGCTTGGAACCCCGAACAAGCGGCTGATATTCTATGGCTTATTGATGTTCGCGAAATACAGTGTAGGGGCGCAGCGTGCTGCGCCCGCTCTGGCAAGGCATTTGCTGTGTCCGAAAACAACACTATATTCTGCGGGTATCAATAGTACAGCATTTCGCAGATACAGTTAGGTATCAATCAGCTTGTCGGGGTATTGCGGCTCAGCCGCTCGGGCGCAATGAACTGCGCCCTTACGTTTGAACGCCAGATACTCAACCCCAGTAGGGGCGCGATTCATCGCGCCCGCGGTCGGCCGCCTTTTGTATTTGTGAAATGACGCACTTGGTCAGGTCCGGGCATTTCCGCATGACTCTACGCTTGATCCATTTCCTTATGCCCGCCGGGGACCTCCTCGTCGCGCTGGCGCTGGTATTCGGGTCGGCGCTGACGCTAGGATGCGATCGGAGACAAACCGAGCCCGCCACCCAGGTTTCGGGTGCTGGGCAGGGCGACGCCAAAAGTATCCGGCGGCAAGTCGAACGGGCGGTCGCCGCGCTTAACGCCGCGGATGTCGAGACGCTCGTTGAGCTCCGCACGAACGATGCGGTCGTCCTCAAGCCGGGTGGTGCCCCCGAGAGGGGCAAGGACGAGATCCGAACCAATCTCGAAGCGCTATTTGCACGCTGGCGTGTAAACGAATCCCGCACGGTCGAGGAGGTCCAGATCGCAGGCGACTGGGCCTTCGTTTGGGGTTTTTATGAAGTCGTTCTAACCCCTATTGGTGAGGGGGAGCCGGTTCAGGAGAAAGGTAAATACATCGACATTCTTCGGCTTGAGTCCGACGGCGAGTGGCGCTTTGCCAGAACCATCTGGAACGTCGACGCGCCTGACGAGGCCACTCCAGGGGCGGGGTGATGAATCTCTACCTCGGCGTTTTGTTAGATTGAGGAGTTAGCAATCGGTGTGGGGCCGGCGCGGGACGCGTGGGCATCCACAAATTAGCAGGAACTCCAAACGATGAAACCTGACCGAACTTCTTCCCACCCGGGGCCGGCGGTCGACGCGGCGGCGCGACCGAGCGAGCCCCCAGTCGTGCCCTTGACCCTCGACGGGTCGAGCGTACTTCATCAGATGTTCCGGGTTCGCTGGGGAGACTGGAAGGCGCTGGCTGACGAAGAGCGGAACAAGATCGCCACCGAGGCAGCCGAGGCGCTCGCCGAACTTGAGCGGAACGATGAGGGCGGCACGGCCGTTTTCTCGCTGCTCGGCCACAAAGGCGACCTCATGGTGGTTCACTTTCGTCATTCTTTCGAGGCGCTCAACGACACAGAACTACGACTCGCGCAGCTCAAGCTCAGCGACTACCTGGAAGCGACGCACTCCTATGTGTCTGTCGTCGAGTTGGGTTTGTACGAGGCGTCGGTTCAGCTTTATCAGACGCTGGCGGAGCAGGGGGTCGAGCCGGGAAGTCCGGAATGGTTGGCGGCCGAAGAAGACAAGATGGCCGAGCAGCGCAGGGCCATGGAGCCGCGCCTTTGGCCGCGGGTGCCGCCGCATCGCTACCTCTGCTTCTACCCGATGGATAAGAAGCGCGGCGAGGTTCAGAATTGGTACCTGGCGCCGATCGCCGAGCGCCGCCGCATGATGCGCGACCACGGTCTGATCGGACGCCGCTATGCCGGCAAGATCAAGCAGGTCATCTCCGGGTCGATTGGCTTTGACGACTGGGAATGGGGTGTTGACTTGTTCGCTGATGATCCGCTCGTGTTCAAGAAGCTGGTCTACGAAATGCGTTTCGACGAAGCCAGCGCGCTCTACGCTCTGTTCGGGGCCTTCTATCTGGGCTTGCGCTTCCCGGCGTCGGAGATTGGAGTGTTGCTGAGCGGTAAAAGACCGGCGTACGAGCCGGGCTAGCTCAGGTACATCGAGCTTCCTGAGAAATCAGGCGTAGAAAAAAGTCCAACAGACTCTCACATAATCTGTCTATAATCTCGAACAGCGGCTTCGCGGCAAAGCGGTTGCCGGGCCGCGCGGGCTGAGGCAGACCATGGATCACTTGAGGTTTCTCGATCAGACCGCTGACCTCGGCCTCGCTTTTCCAGGCTCCTACGACCCCGCCCTTGTCACTCTCTCCGTTTTAATCGCATCGCTAGCAGCCTACGCAGCGCTGGGCATCGCCCCTCGGATTAGCGCCGCCGAGGGTGCTGCTGCAGGCCGATCGTGGCTGGTGGCCGGCGCGGTAGCGATGGGTATTGGCGTGTGGGCGATGCATTTCATTGGCATGCTCGCTTTCCGACTTCCGGTACCGGTTGCCTACGACGTCTCGATCACGTTGCTGTCGATGTTTCCGGCGATCGTTGCGAGCGGCGTGGTCTTGTTTGTTATTAGTCACGGCAGAATCCGGAATCGGCAACTGGTCCTCGCTGGAATACTCATGGGGCTGGGGATTGGCACGATGCACTACACCGGCATGGCTGCCATGCGCATGGCGGCCAAGGTGTTTTACGAACCCGCTTTGTTCGCACTTTCCATCATTGTCGCGGCTGTACTGGCGACCAGTGCTCTCTACATTAACTTTCTCGCCAGTCGCCGAAACGGCAGGTCACCGGATCACCCAACTAGGCTCGGCGGCGCGTTGGTGATGGGCTTCGCGGTGGCCGGCATGCACTACACCGCTATGGCGGCGGCCTACTTCTTCCCGATGAGCGGGTCTTTTCCACTTGGGCCGGTATTGGATCCGATGCTTTTGGCAAGTCTCGTAGCTCTGGCGTCTGCTCTGATCTTGGCGCTCACCATCTTTGTGGCGGTCGTCGACAGCCGACTCAAAGCCGCGGCTCACTCTGCTCGTACGAGCCGGCGGCGAATGATCGCCGCCATCGAGGGTATCTCGGAAGGGTTCTGTCTCTACGACGCGGACGACAAGCTAGTTCTCTCGAATAGCAAGTACCGGGAGCTATTGCACTCCGGCAATGGGGAAGTCTCGCTGGGTGAATCCTTTGAAGAGATTATCCGCAGAGTCGCCGGTCGCGGTTTGATTCTGGAGGCGAAAGAGCGTGTTGACGACTGGGTCGAAGCTCGACTGAAGCAGCACCGCGACCCGAGCGGACCACTTCTTCAGCGAAGGGATGACGGTCGCTGGATTCAGGTGAGTGAGCGGAAGACCGAAGACGGCAGCACCGTCGCCATTTACAACGATATCACTGACCTCAAGAAGGCCGAACTGGAGCTTTCTGAAGCGCTAGAGAATCTCAAGTCAGCGCAAGCTCAGGTGGTACAGTCGGCGAAAATGTCGGCGCTCGGAAAGCTCACGGCGGGCATCGTCCACGAAATCAACACGCCTGTCGGTGTAGTTAACAGTTCGGCTGACAACTTCGAACGATGCATCAACAAGATCGTCGATGCTGTCGAGAACAGCAGGACACTTGAAGAGGTCAGGTCGAACAAGACTTTCCAAAAGTCAATCCAGATCGTCCGCGAAAACAGCCGCATCGTTGCGGCCGCAAGCAGCCGAATTGGCCAGGTGGTCGGCAACCTCAAGAACTTCGCCGGACAGGATGCGGGGACCTACCAGACGGCTAACGTTCACGAGGGAATCGAAAACGTATTGGCGCTTGTCCACTTTGAAAAGAAGGAAGGTGTCCGCGTCGCTAAGAAGTTTGGCGACCTACCGGAAGTCCACTGCAACCCGGGCGAACTGAGTCAGGTTTTCATGACGCTTTTGACCAACGCCTTCGAAGCCGTCGGGGAAGAGGGGCTCGTGACGGTTGAGACTTGGAAAGATGGCACGCAAGTCCACATCAAGATTTCAGACACCGGAAAGGGAATGCCCGAGGACAAGGTCAGGACGCTTTTCGACCTGAGCTTTCAGACGAAAGGATCTCGGGTTGGCGTCGGCTTGGGTTTATCGAACGCCTACAACGTCGTGAAGAGGCACAACGGAGCGATAGCCGTGGCGAGCGAGCTTGGTAGCGGCACCGAGTTCTTGATCACGCTCCCCGTGGGGCAGGTTCAAGCCTCGACAGCTTCGTAGCAACCCGCGCTCGGTGCATCCTTCTCGAGCCGGCGTGAAGACGGCGATCGCCTCGACAGAAATAGCCATTCAATCATCATGACGACGCCGAGCAACAACGAGCCTTTGATCGGCCTGTGGCAACAGTTTCCGACTGCCATGGCCTCCCGCTTCCTGGCCCAGATGCACTGGGATTTCGTCGTGCTGGACATGCAGCACGGCTGCCTCAACTACGAGACAACCTACGAGTGCATCCACGTCTTGCGCGCCGGCGGGGCCAAGCCGTGGGTAAGAACACCCATCGACAATTACAGCGAGATCAACAAGATCCTCGACTTGGGCGCGCAGGGGATCGTCGTTCCCATGGTCAACAGCCGTGAGGAAGCGGAGAAGGCTGCCGCGGCGGCCAAGTATCCGCCGCTGGGTGAGCGCTCCAGCGGAGGCGACTCTCGGTATCACTGGGGCAAAGACTATCCGGAAACTGCGAATCAGATGACCTGGCTGCTGGTGCAGATCGAACACATTGACGCCGTCAACGCGGTCGAAGAGATTCTCTCGGTGGACGGGGTCGATGGCTGCTTCGTCGGTCCAACTGACCTCGCACTCTCGCTGGGGCTGACCCGGCAGGACGTTAGTACGAGCGCCAAAGTAGCGGCCGGAATCCAAAAAACATTGGACGTCTGCCGAGGGCTGGGGAAGATCGCCTGTTGCAATACGTATAGTGTGGCCGAGGCCCGGGAGAAGGCCAGCCAGGGCTACGGCTGCATCACGATGAAGTCGGACGTGGACCTCTTCATAGAGTCCGCATCAGAGCTTCTCAAGGAGCTTCGTGATCAACCGCGGGACTAGTGATCTGTCCCAGACAAGACTCTCTGATCGTCCTGGCGACGTGGCTGAAGACGTGGGCCCCGACGTGGCGCACGCTTTCAGCGTGCTGTGTCGGGCTTTCGAGCCCGACATTTTCGAATCTATAGTGAACTTGTCTCTAGGACATCCACTAGCAAAGTGCCGGGTTGTCACCGTGTTCCCGAGGACCCCCGTATTCGGTCGAGAATCTGACGAGCCTCGTCGCCATCGATGGCGACCCTTTTCAGCGTGTCGTACTACCCTTAAAGATGACCGGACGTCAGCCTCACCGGCTCTCGATCTAGCTTTGCTGATCCAACCCTAACCGAAAGAGAAACCATGCCGACCATTTCAGCCTCTGAACTCGAGCAGTTTACGGCCCGGATATTCGAGGCCACAGGGTCACGGTCCGAGGAGGCCGCCCGTGTTGCGAAGTCCCTGGTGGAAGCCAACCTCATGGGACACGACTCCCATGGGGTAATCCGCATTCCCGAATACGTGGGGCGGATCGAGAGGAAGGACATCAATCTTGCCTCGTCCCCCCAAACCGTCGTTGAGACCGATTCGCTTGCCGTGATCGACGGAGACTGGGGCTGGGGGCAAGTGGTCGGCCGAATGGCTATGGAGGTTGCGATCGAGAAAGCTTCCCTCTCGGCAGTTGGAGTCGTCTCGGTACGCAATTGCTGCCACATCGGGCGCGTGGGCGAGTTTCCCGCCATGGCCGCCGAGCGCGGTATGGTTGCTATGATCTTCGTCAATGGGCATGGAGGGGGCAAACTAGTGCCCCCCTGGGGCGGACGAGAGCGCCGGCTGTCAGCGAACCCGATCGCCGCTGCGGTACCACGCCCGGACGGTGAGCCGATCGTGATGGACATCTCGACCTGTGCCATCGCCGAAGGCAAGGTTCGCGTCGCGCTGCATCGCGGTGCCGCTCTTCCACCCGACTGCATTGTCGATGCGGATGGCCAGCCCTCCACCGACCCCGCTGACTTCTATGGCCCGCCTAAAGGAGCGTTGCTGCCGATTGGCCGTCACAAGGGCTTCGCGCTGGCTCTGATCACCGACATACTGGCCGGTGCGCTATCAGGCGCCGGTTGCGCTCGCCCCGGGGACAACCGAATTGGAAACGGTTTCCTCGCCATCGTAATCGACGTAGAGAAGGTTCGAGGGGGCGACGGCTTCGACGCTGACGTCAACAAACTTGTAGAGTGGGTCAAGAGCAGCGCCTTGGCGCCTGGGTTCGACGAAATTCTCGTGCCCGGAGAACCCGAAGCCCGTGAGCACGCCCGCCGGGCAAAAGACGGAATTCCTATCGCTGACGAAACTTGGCGGCAGATCGCCGAAATTGCTTCTCGCTATGGAATAGAGGCGCCTAACGTCTGAGACCGCGCTGCTGCAGGCGTTTAGCGGACCAACCCACTTTGACCGACTCCAACCAGGTCCCAGCCGGAAAGCTACCGCCTTGGCAGCTCGCCGATCTCCCTGCGCCTCCGGGCAGGAGTCTGGGCCAAGTGTTTCGGACCATCGGTCCGGGCGCCATTCTTCTTGGGACGGCGATTGGCGGCGGCGAGTGGTTGATGGGGCCCATCGCCGTAACGAAATACGGTTTATCGATACTGTCCATAGCGGTGATCGCTATCTTTCTGCAGGCCCAACTCAATCTTGAACTTGTTCGTTACACAATCTACACGGGTGAGCCCATCATTACCGGATTCATGCGGACCAGTCCGGGGCCGCGTTTTTGGGGAGGAATGTACGCCGTTCTTGCCTGGTTTCAGAACGGCCTGGCGTCGTGGGTCGGTACAGCCGCTGGTGCGCTGGCCGCGGGCGTGCTGGGCCGCCTGCCTGACGACCAGCAGGATGGCGGCTTAGTTCTGCTGCTCAGTTCGCTTCTTCTGCTGCTGTGCGGCGCGCTCCTCATCTCGGGGCGCAAAATCGAACGGACATTGGAGCGCCTTAGCTGGTTCATCGTCTCGTGGGTTCTTCTGTATATGGGCATCGCTGTTGCCCTATTTGTGCCCTTCTCGCTATGGGCGGATATGTTTAGCGGGATAGTCAGTTTCCGTTTCATTGCCGAGGCCCGCTCGGGACCAGGTCTTGACTGGTTCTTGGTAGCTGCCTTCGCGGCCAGCTCGGGAGCGGGAGGCATCACGAATGTCGGGTTGAGCAATTGGTACCGCGACAAGGGATTCGGGATGGGTAAGGTCGTCGGCTATATTCCCAGCTTGTTCAGCGGACGTGATGTAAAGCTCGCGGAAACAGGAAAAGTCTTCCCGACGACGGCCGAAAACCGCAACAGGTGGAAGCAGTGGGTTTGGTTCGCCAAGGTCGATCAGTACGGCGTCTTCCTCTTCGGGGCGCTCGTGGGCATGGTTTTGCCCTGCTTGTTGGCCGTGCAGGTCTTGCCTGCGGGTAAGGACCTCAGGGGACTTGCTGTCGCGGCGGAGGTGGCGAGCGGACTGACAGCGGTCGGCGGATCGTCTTTTTGGTTCTTGACTCTCTTCTGCGGCTTTTGGATCCTCTTTAGCACTCAGCTGGGATGCCTAGACGCTTTGGTTCGAATCATCACCGACATTCTGTGGTCTGGGAGCAGCCGGGTCCGCAAGTGGCGCGGCGGGGATGTGCGCTGGTTGTACTACACGCTGCTAGGCATGATGATGATCTGGGGGCTGACTGCGCTCCACTTAGCTACTCCCATCTTCCTATTTCAGATCACCGCGAATATAGGGGGCGTCATAACCGCGATGGTAAGTGTCCATGTGCTTTACGTCAACAGAGTCCTTCTGCCTCCGGCGGTCCGGCCGCCGCTTTGGAGGCAGATCACGCTGGTGTTGTGCGCGGCGTTTTACGGGACGTTTGTATTTCTTAGCGTGCAGCAGATGGTAGGGTGAATGGCGACGTGACGGAACTGATAGTGAAGTCCTTTCATGAGCATAATCCTCCTGGTTGGTTTCTGAGCCGGCCCCAGGGCCGGGCTCAGCATTATGCCTCCAGACGGATCTTTTCATCTCGACCCTAACATTAAACCCGCATTTTCAATTTGATGTTTGACATCCCGACCTTCCAGCGGCTTTCAGCGTCTTTATTCATAGGGGCTAGAGCCCGATGAGGACGCCATGGAGGCCAACACCGAATGGGTGAAAAACAAACCAAGCCATTCCAGCTAAGTTTCAACGGCTTGTTGAAAGTCGATTTCCAGGGATCGCACGTCACTTCCGACGGTGGCCTGATTTTGGTTCGCGAACTGGACGAGCGGCTCGGTCTCGGGAAGCTGATCGACGAGCATCTCAGCGACTCGCGACAAGGCTTGAACAAGAAGTTCCCGCTGGCCGATCTGCTGCGGCAGTCGGTCTACAGCCGACTCGCTGGCTACGAGGACCTCAATGACGCCGTTCGAGTATCCGCCGATCCGACCTTTCGCTTGATCGGCTCGAAGAGGAACTGGGATCGCGGAGCAGCCTTGACCTCGACGCTGCATGGCTTCGAGACGGAGATGCTGGCGAGCGAAGAGAACTTGCTGGGGCTGATGGCTGTGAACCGGGAGCTGGTCGCGCAAGCCGAAGCTCCCGACGGTTCAGACCGCGTGGTGCTCGACATGGACTCCACGGAGAGCCCCGTCCACGGCCAACAGGAAGGCAGTGCCTACAACGGCCATTTTGAGTCCCTCTGCTATCACCCGCTGTTGCTGTTCAACCAGCACGGCGACTGCCTAGGCGCGAAGCTGCGTCCCGGCAACATGCACAGCGCCGAGGACTGGGACGAGCTGCTACTGCCGGAGATCGAACGACAACAGGCGGAGGGCAAACAGGTGACGTTCCGCGCCGACGCCGCCTTCGCCAAGCCCGAGATCTACGAGGCGATGGAGGAGCGCGGCGTGGACTACGTGATTCGCATCCCGGCGAACAAGAGCCTGGAGCTGGAGATCGAGGACATCCTGTTTCGGCCACCGGGTAGGCCGAACGCCAAGCCCCTAGTGCGCTACAAGAGTTTTCGCTATCAGGCCGAGAGCTGGTCGAAGGCAAGGCGAGTTGTCGCCAAGGTCGAGCATCACCAGGGCGAACTATTCCCGCGCGTCGGATTTGTCGTGACGAGTATGAGCTTGCCGAGCCGCTCGGTCGTGCGGTTCTACAACAAGCGCGGCACGGCGGAGCAGTGGATCAAAGAAGGCAAACAGGCCACGCACTGGACCCGATTGTCGTGTCACCGCTTCCGAGCCAACGAGGTACGGCTGCAACTCAGCGTGCTGGCCTACAACCTGGGCAACCTGTGGCGACGGCTAGGGCTACCGCAGCGAATCAAAAGCTGGTCGCTAACGAGTTTGCAACACAGGTTGATGAAGACCGGCGGTCGGCTGGTCAAGCATGCTCGCTACTACTGGTTGCTGCTGGCGGAGGGGCATGTGAACCGGCGGCTGTTCGGTGACATGCTGCATAGGATCTGGGCGCTGCCTGTGCCGGGTGGGTAGCGTTGCCCGGGCGAGGATCAACAGTTTTTGGCTCCCAAAAAGGTTTCGCAGGGAGCAGTGTCGGCCGGAGCGCCGTTCAGTCCGCTCAATCAACGTCTGTGAGCGGATGGACGAGCCCTGGCGCCTACCGGCGGAGGTGATGTGCAGGGTTCAGCACGAAAAGACGTGGTCTTCGGGGCAGCGCGGGTGTATACTGCGACCGTGCCAGGGCCAAAATGGAAATCCTGGTTATATCGCCTATAACACCTCGAAGGCGGCGGTGAGCCACTTCACGCGCGTCGTCGCGGCGCAGTATGCTCCCAAAGGGATTCGCTGTAATAGCGTTTGCCCCGGTTTGATGCGCACTCCCTTGGTGGAGAAGTCACTAGCGGACCACTACGCCGGCGGAGATGTCGAGGAGATGTTCCGCATCCGGGCGGCCCAGGTACCCATGGGAAAAGGCGGCGATGCCTGGGACGTGGCCTACGCGTCCCTCTATCTCGCCTCGGACGAAGCCAAGTACGTGACCGGAGCGGAGTTGGTAGTGGACGGGGGCTTGACCCTCAAGTGCACGTAAGGCGTCCCTGAGCCGAGCGGCGAGCTGGACGGGATCGGTCGGTACGGTCACGAATAGTTCGTCGGGTTTATCGTCGTTCATGTCTGGACTGCACATCAGATTGGCCGACCAAATCGTCATCGGCTTGGGTTTTGTGCTGCTGCTGGTTATCGGCGCTGTCTGCTCACGTCGCAGCCAGACCGACGAAGGCTATTTTCTGGCAGGTCGATCCATGCCAGGTTGGGTGGTGGGCTTTTCACTGATGGCCACCATCGTCAGCTCGATGACGTTTCTGGCGGTTCCCGCGTTTGCCTTCGGCGACGGGAATTGGCGGAATTGCCTGGCTCACTTCACCTACATACCGGCCATCGTGGTTGCCGTCTACCTGTTCATTCCGTTCTACCGGGCATCGCGAGTCAGCTCGGCGTACGAATATCTTGAGCGGCGATTCGGTCTGTGGGCTCGGATGTATGCCGCCGGCAGTTTCGTGTTGTTTCATTTCTTCCGCACCGGGATGGTGCTTTATGCCGTCTCGCTGGCCATCAAGTCGATTCTGCAGGTGGACGACAAATTGTTGCCGGTGGTCATCGTCACCGCTGGCGTGCTGGTATCTGTCTACACGATTATCGGCGGGCTGCGGGCGGTGATCTGGACCGATGTCCTGCAGGGAATCGCGCTGATCAGCGGCGGACTGATCTGTTTGCCGGTCATCGTCTCGCAGTTACCGGGTGGTTTTGGTCAACTCCTCAGCGTGGCGGTCGCCGATAACAAGTTCGACTTGGGCAGCATCGAATTCACGCTGAGCGGGAGAACGCTCTGGGCGTACATGTTCGCCGAATTCATGGGCTTCATGCAGTTGGTGGGGACCGATCAAACGAACGTGCAGCGCTATTCCGCGGCCGCCAGCGATCAAACGGCCTCCAGAGCCGCAGTGATCGGCTGCTGCCTGGCGGTGCCGACGTGGACCTGCTTCCTGTTTCTCGGAACTTGCTTGTACGTCTTTGTGAAGGTGGTCCCGGACACGGGGCTGGAGGGACTCGACGCCGATCAAGTCTTTCCCCGGTTCATCCTGACGCAGGTACCTGTCGGATTTGCCGGGTTCGTGCTCACCGGCTTGCTGGCGGCGGCCTTGTCGACACTGGACTCCAGCATCAACGCCGTGGCCACCACGGTGACCATCGATTTTTACAAACGGCTGTGGGCCAAAGCCCGTGATCCACGCCATTATGCGAACGTAGGCAAGCTGGTCAGCTTGCTATTCAGCGTGGCGATGATCACTTCCGCATGCGCGATCCACTATGCTCGAGCGTCCCAGACATTAGACGATCTACAACGCATGCTGCTGTCAATTCTCGGAGGCGGTCTGCTCAGCTTGTTCTTGCTCGGTTTTGTGACGCTGCGCGTCGACAGCCGTGCCGCCCTCATTGCCACGGTGACGACTGTGGTGGGTGTCGGCGGCTGGTTGTTGATGGACACCGCCCTTGGGGAAAAGCTCTTCCCGAATCTTGCTGCGGCCATGCCCGATAACTTTTGGGTCAGCACGTTTGCGAACCTGCTGCTGTTTGGAGTGGGCTACAGCGTGAGCCTTTTGATCGTCAGTCGCCATGACCGCGATTTGAGCGGTCTGACAATCTGGCGAAACAAAGATCTCATTTAAAACAGTCCACTAGCAGTCGAACGAAATAGACCTATAGGTGACGACGAAACGAGCCGATATGGTCGTTATGGTCCAACCAATTCGAGACAGGCGAGTAAGCCCGCGGCGTCGGGTTGACCTGCCGCCCGGGCTCAAGATTTCTTCCTACGGTGAAAGTGAATCCCCTCGGAAGTTCGCGGCCAAGCTTGTCGACGTGAATGAAACCGGGATCGGCGTCGTAATGTTCGTGCCCCTGGTCGTGGGATCGGCCGTTACAGTAGCAGGCGACCTCTACAGCTCTGATTACTGTCTCAATGTTCAAGGGAAGGCCCGGGTCATCTATTGCCACTGCGAGAAGGAAGGCACGTTCCGCATCGGGCTCGCCTACGAACAGGTCGCCTACCACAAGATCGCTTGAGGCCAGACAATCGCCGCCCGAGCCGTGCTGTCGAAAAACAGGACCGAGCTACTTTCCTGTGCGAAATACTGTTTTAACACCGCGTGCGGGGCTCCGTGACCGGGGATTTGACACAGCGACTTCGTGTTGGGGTCGCTCGCCACGATATCCGCGTGGCAGGGCCCGCCCCCAAGCTCGGGCTGTAGCTGGCAGTCGCCAGGGACCCTGCCGCCCCGTGGCGCGGGCCGCCGTGCCCAAAGTTCCCGATCGTCGACCTGGCTTCTAACTAACCAAGGGCTCCGCTAGCTCCCCCTCCCTCGTTAAGTGAACCGTATTATTGATGTTCGCGAAATACAGTGTAGGGGCGCAGCGTGCTGCGCCCGCTCTGGCAAGGCATTTGCTGTGTCCGAAAACAACACTATATTCTGCGGGTATCAATAGGGCTCGTCGCCGTCGAGTGCTCGCACATTATCCCACCGAATTCCGAGCGGCTTTGCGGCTACGCAGCCAGCCGTCTAGCGAAAACCCGCCGCCGCCGTGCGCCGACAAAAAGAAAAACACGAAACAGTAGAGCACGGCTAACTCTCCGCCATTGAGGATCGGCCAAAAGGCGTCCCAGGCATGTGCCTTGAAATAAGCCACGGCCATCATGCCCGACAGCACGAAGGCTACCGGGCGCGTAAACAGCCCTAGCAGGATCGCCAGGCCGCCGAAAAACTCCAGCACTCCCGCCACACCCGAAAGGGAGGCCAACTCCGCCGCCGGCTTTCCCAGAACCCCGAACAGCTTCTGGGCTCCGTGAGCGACGAACAAAAAGCCGGTCATGATCCGCAACAGATTCAACGTGATCTTGTCGAACATTTCAATCAACGTCCTTCCTTGCTCTTGGATTCACAGCTCCACCCAAAAGCCTACCTTTCGAGGACAGAGCTGCGCTGCGACCTCGCCCAGGGTCTAATGCGAGTCGGAACGGAACGCGGTCGTCGAAACGCAGTGAGCACCTAGCCTACCAGACTAGTAAGCTGTTCACAGACGACACTTTCCGATCGTCCTGGCGAGGTGGCGCACGCTTTCAGCGTGCTGTATCGGGCTTTCGAGCCCGACATTTCCGAATCTATGTAGTGAACAAACCAATAACAAGTCCCGTAGCGCATGGCTCGGTGCCGTTCCCGAGACCTGCGGCCGTTTTGCTCTTGTTTGTCCTATCCGCCGCCAGGCAGCTAAGTCCCGTAGCGCATGGCTCGGCAGTGGTTTTGCCGAGACTTGCGGCCGTTGGCTTTGAGCCGCGTTCACGCGGCTTTTGTGGGCCGTTGCCAGGCCAGCCGTTTTACGGCTGGTTGGGAATGCACCATTACCCCCGGTGGTTCGCTCCGGCGCTCGGTCGCCTCCGGCGACCGAGCGGGGCCTGGGGTGGGATCACAACGGGCCGCCCCTGGCGGCCCGCCTCCTCGCCCATCCAGTCACACCACTTCCAAAAACTCATCTCACTCATTCCAAGTCACTTACCCCACCTGACCCCCTCGAATCTCACAACCCCACCGTACCCTGGAATTGGAGCTTCCTGCTCCCACGAAAGGAATAGTAATCATGCCTACACGTGCACAAATTAGAGCTAACCGCAACAACGCAAAAAAATCTACCGGCCCACGCACCGAGGAAGGCAAAGCCCGCGCCGCGAAGAACTCCCTCAAACACGGACTCCTCGCCCGCGATGCCGTCCTACCTGGCGAGGACCCCGCCGACTTCGACCGCCAACTCTCCGCCCTCGAAGCCGACATCCAACCCGCCAACTCGCTCGAATTCGAACTCGTCCGTCAAATCGCCGACGCCCAATGGCGCATGCGCCGCCTCACCCGCTTGGAGACCGGCTTCCTCGCCGCCGCCGTTGACGACCAGCGCCGGCACCTGGAAAAACGCCGTCCCGACGAGCTGCGTCCCGGCTACGATGGCGAGACCCTATTTTTAGGCTCGGCGATGCTCGATCGCACCCAGGCCTTCGTTCACCTGGCCCGCTACGACGGACACCTCAACCGCCGTAGTGGTTGGTTCGGTGGGGTTCGCTGCCTTCCGTTACCGTCCATAAATACATTGATATAAAAAGACTTTTTATGGATTCACCCGTCCCTGTCCGTTCATAGCGGTACTTGACAGTCCGCCGCAATCCGCGTAGAATAGGGGGAATGAAAGGGGGAGCAAGGAAGTGATCGGCAAGCTGAGCGCAAGGCAGGCGGCGACATTCAAAGGGCCGGGCAAGCTCGGGGACGGCGGCGGGTTGTGGTTGCGGGTGACTCCCGCCGGCGGACGATTTTGGTTTTTGCGCTACCGTTTCCAGGGACGCTACCGCGAAATGGGACTAGGTTCGGCTGATGACGTGGGCTTGCGGGAAGCGCGAGAAGGTGCGGCGCGGGCACGGCGTTTAATCCGCGAAGGACTCGATCCTATCGCCGCGCGCCGCCAGCAACGAGCAAAGGCAGCCATACCAACCTTCGCCGCGTGTGCCGAGCGGTTTTTGAGTGACAACGAGGGGGCGTGGAACAACGCAACTCACAGGGCGCAGTGGCGCTCGACGCTCGACGCCCTTGTTTTGCCCTCGTTCGGAAATAGGCAAGTGGACACGATCGGCGTTGACGACGTGCTAAAGGTGCTGCAACCCTTATGGCAGTCGACGCCCGAGACCGCAAGCCGAGTTCGCGGACGCATCGAGCGGGTTCTCGACTGGGCGCGGGCGCGGGGTTATCGGACTGGCGAGAACCCCGCCAAGTGGAGCGGACACCTCGACAAGCTGCTACCGAAGCGTTCTAAGCCGAATCACTTTGCGTCGATGGATTGGCAGAGCGTACCGACATTTATGGGCGAATTGCGGGAACGGCAAAGCGTGCCGGCGCGCTGTCTGGAGTTTGGCATTTTGACTGTCGCACGCTCGGGCCAAGTGCGGAGGATGCGGTGGAGCGAAGTAGACGGCTCAACGTGGACGATTCCTGGCACCAGAATGAAGGCGGGCAGGCAGCACCGAGTTCCGCTATCAGCTCGGGCGGCGTCGGTTCTCGATGAGATGCGGCGCTTCGGCTGCGAGCCTTCGCAACTAGTCTTTCCCGGTTCGCGTCCAGGGCGTCCGTTGAGTGATATAACGATAGGCGCGGCGGTGTTAAGGCACATGGGGCGGGCCGGCTTGACGGTACACGGCTTCCGATCGAGCTTCAGGAACTGGTGCTCCGAGGAAACCGACTTTTCGAGGGAAGTTATCGAGGCTTCATTGGCGCACGTCGTAGCGGATAAGACAGAAGCAGCCTATTTTCGCTCTGACGTTTTCGAGAAGCGTCGGCGGCTTATGGATGACTGGGCGCGCTACTGCGAGCGCATCGGTGGCGCGGGCAGACTACCTGGTGTCCGCCATTAGGTTCTGTCTGTCATCGATCTCGTATTGTCCCAAAACTCGATCGTGATGTAAGTGACTTGCTGGCTACGAGTTGCAGTTGGCGCGTGGGCAATCGCCGCAGTTCGTTTTTGGAACGCATTCGTGCTAGGTTGTGTCTCCATGCAGCCTCTGGACCCGCTTCGGTTCGTGCTGATCGGCTTGGCCGGCTGGGTCAACGAACAACAACGAGACGTCATCGATTATCTGCAAGAAGAGAACCTCGTTTTGCGCGATCAACTGGGGAACAAGCGCCTGCGGCTGAGCGATGATCAGCGTCGCCGCTTGGCCGTGAAAGCTAAAAAGCTCGGACGCAAAGCGCTTTCCGAGGTGGCCTCCCTTGTCGCGCCGGACACTCTGCTGGCTTGGCATCGAAAGTTGATCGCCCTTAAGTACGACGGCAGCCTACGCCGCAGTCCCGGACGGCCTCGTGTGATGGAACAGATTCGAGAGCTGGTCGCTCGGCTAGCACAGGAAAACGGTACCTGGGGCTATACACGGATTCGAGGAGCGCTGGCCAACCTCGGTCACCAGGTGGGACGCAGCACAATTGCCAGAACGCTCAAAGAACACGGCTTAGAGCCCGCGCCGGAGCGGCGCAGGAAGACGAGTTGGCAGCAGTTCCTGCAGGCCCATTGGGAAGTTTTGGCTGCCGCCGACTTCTTCACGGTGGAGGTCTGGACGCGGACAGGATTGGTGCGGGTCATGGTGCTGTTCGTGATCGAATTATCGACGCGACGGGTCGAGATCGCGGGTATTTCGAGCCAGCCGGAGGGAGTCTGGATGACGCAGATCGGCCGCAACTTGACCGACGCGGAGGATGGCTTTCTGGTCGGCAAGAGGTTTCTGATCCACGATCGCGACCCGCTGTTCACGGCGGAGTTCCGGGAGACGCTCGTGGCAGCGGGAGTACGAGTCGTCCGTCTACCGGCACGGTCCCCGAATCTGAATGCCTATGCCGAACGCTTTGTAAGGACAATCAAGGAATCCTGTTTGGATCGGATGATCCTGTTTGGGGAGCAGTCGCTACGCCGGGTGACCCGCGAATTTCTGGCGCATTATCATCGAGAGCGTAATCACCAGGGGCTCGACAATCAATTAATCTTCCCCGGCCCGGCAGACACTGATCTGGCCGCTCCGATCGAGCGCCGCCAACGGTTGGGCGGAATGCTCAACTACTACTATCGGCGAGCCGCCTAAAGGCGCTCTGGCGGTTCTCGCCGCACAGCCGCGCTAGTCGTGCCTCAAAGTGAGTTATGTGTTGGATGCCTGTCGCGCCGACGGCTCTCATCGCCGATTAAACCGTGAACCAACGAACTCCTTGCGCCACTCGGAGCGCGTTTGCCCTCCCCGGATTGGTCGCTCGTGTTTTGGGACAATACGGGGTGGGCCTATGGAACGAAGAAACGGGCAAGCCGACCCGCGTGTTTCACGACCTAAGACGAACGGCAGTTCGGAATCTGGTGCGCGCTGGCGTTCCGGAGAAGGTCGTCATGGAGATTGGCGGCTGGAAGACGCGCACCGTGTTCGACCGCTACAATATCGTCATTGAACGCGATCTCCATGATGCTGCCGCCAAGTTGGAGAGACACCTCGTGGAAGTCGAAACGAGGGCTGACAGGGCAAATACGGGGCAAACCTCGGACGATCGGAAGATCATGCCCTCGTAACTTATTGATTTTAAAAGTGCGAACGTGGCGGAACTGGCAGACGCGCTAGATTTAGGTTCTAGTGCCCGAAAGGGCTTGGGGGTTCGACTCCCCCCGTTCGCACCAATGAAGTCAGTCACTTAGACCCACTCTCCCGACCTCGGTCGTCTCCCCGAAATCCCGCCCCTGGCGGCACGACACCCCATTTATAATAAAGCGCTTTAGCGACCTGCGAGTCAATAATTTCAAGAATCGTCACAGCATTTGTCACTTGAGGATTCACCGGAGTAGTGAGAAGATTCTACGCTCATTCCCACGGCAAGCGCCAACCCATAAGATAGAACGACTGCTGGGATGAACGAATTCCCCGCGGGCCATGGAGATTCCTATAGTTGAAGCTGACCAGGATCTGCTGCGGAGCAGGGGGAAATCGTCGTCGGCGCTGGGGAAATGTGGAAAACTCGGCGCACGATGATCTTCGCTGCAAAGTCTGTGGCAGGATGGTCAGACGGCGAGCGGCATCCCGCTGATCCGCATCTTGTTTCGTTGCTGGCCAGAGCGGACGCCTTACGACGAGGCTCGCTACCTGCAGGCGCTGGCGAGCCGCGGCTCGCCCCTGGTGGCCTCTCTGCCCGCCGCTGCGGATGTCCGTTGAGTTTGTTGTGGATCGCCGTCGAAAAAATCTCGCCCCGCCTCTTGACAGCACAACTCAGATGGCCGCGCTACGGGTTTGGACTTATGTGTTGCCGATGTCCCCGGTCGGCACCAATGAGCAGACCCCTATGCGCCCGGTAGAACGGACTTTAGAAACGTCAGGCCGCGTTGCGCTAACTCGTCTTGTGAATCAGCATACGGACGCCAAGCGCGCGCTAAGTGGGCCAGTCGACCGGCGGGGTTGAACGATTCGATGATTCCGTAGCCTCGATAGTCAATGTCTCTTAGGGCCTGTGCGACTTCTGCCCAAGGCTGGTGTCCTCCTCCCGGCGTTCCTCGATGGCTGGCGCTGGCGTGCAGATGGTACAGCTTATCGCCCGCGGCGCGAATTGCCTCCCCCAAGTCAGTTTCCTCGATGCTCATGTGAAAGCAATCAAGATGAATGCCGACAGCAGGGTGGCCGACCTGGTCCATTAGCTCACGAGCTTCCGCGGCCGTCGTGACCAAGTTGCTTTCGTAGCGATTCAGTATCTCCACGCAAAACCTCACCCCCGCCTTAGCCGAGTGTTCTCCGATCTCGTGGAGGACCTCTGCGGCGAGCGCGAGCCGCGTGTTTCGTTCCGACTCGGTAACTGCTTGATCACACCCGGCGGCGACGACTGCACCGGTGAAAACCCCGGCGCCTCCCTCTGCCGTGAGGTCCACACAACGCCTGGCATGCTCCAATCCTTGGCTTCGAACAGCAGCGTCTTCGCTTGCGAAGTCACGTTGTGGCCCGAAAATCCCGACCACCGAACACTCCACTTGGTTGTCGGAGAGCGCTCGGCGCAGCAGCGTCGCATCAACCACGCCGTCGTCCTCTATGGCGAATTCAACAACGTCAGCCCCCATGGACTTCGCCTTGTCGATCAACCCTAGATCACGGTCCGTGCGAAACGGGGAAACCCAAATCCA
Source organism: Bryobacterales bacterium (assembly GCA_965248105.1). GTDB lineage: Bacteria > Acidobacteriota > Terriglobia > Bryobacterales > UBA6623. The sequence continues at coordinate 4,049,099 of CBDFIK010000006.1, read as the reverse complement.
AAAATTCGGCCCGATTTTCATAGCGGAGGTCTTTCTCGGAAGCTGCGTCTCACCTCACTCGAACCACAGCGCGGTGGGCGTCTTTCGTGGCATGACCCTTTGTAACAACTCGACGGCCAGTTGGAAACCTTCTTCCGGCTCGATCAGTGGGTCCTCGTGTTCGATGGATAGAACATCATCGTAGCCCACCACCCTCAGCGTGCTTATGTAATCACGCCAGAAGTCTTCCGCATGTCCGTAGCCTACCGTCCGGAACACCCAACTCCGACTACCTTTCTGCTGAAAATCTTTGTGGTCAAGGATGCCGTCGACTCGAACCACGTGGGGGTCAAGCTTACTGTCTTTTGCATGGGCGTGCGCGATCAAATGCCCGACCTTTCGGACCACTTCGATGATGTCCATCCTCTGCCAAAACAAATGTGAGGGGTCCATGTTACAGCCTACGACCGGTCCGACTTCGTCGCGCAGTTGGAGAAGGCTGGCCGGCTTGAATACCATGTCGACGGGATGCATCTCAAAGCAGAGACGAACGCCATGGTCTTCGGCGATTTTGCCGTGCTCCTTCCAATAGGGGACGAGCCGCTCGTCCCACTGATAGCGGTACATGTCCATTAGGTAGGGAGGAAAAGGATAGAGAATCCAGTTCGGAACCTTCTCACCAGGTGCTGCCTCGGGCAGGCCGGACAAGAGGGTCATGCGGGTCACACCGAGTTTTGCCGCCAAGGCACAGGTGTCACGAAATTCCCGATCGTAAGCCTCAGCGATGGCAGGATCGGGATGCAAGGGTTCGCCATGCATGGCAAAGGCGCTGAGCGTCAGGTCGAACTCGGCCAGGGTGTCAGTGAACGTCCCTAAGGCGGACTCGTCCTCCAGCAACTGAGCCGGATTGCAATGGTTCTTGGGAAAGTAACCCCCGGCACCGATTTCGATGTAGCTCAACCCGAGACCGTGCATCCGCTGGGCCGCTTCTCGCAGCGAGCGCTTCACAAAAACAGTCGTTATGGCTCCCAGTTTCATAAGGTCCTCCTAAGGCCGACGCGAAAGCACGGTACAAGAGCGAACACGAGTGTCGGCTCGAAAGCCGAGGCGGCACGCAAGAATGCGTGCGCCACGTTTGTGCCGAGGGCGACATGTCGTGCCTTCTAGGACGCCGCTTGTGACGGTCCCGATTTTTTCACACCTTCCAGCCACCGCTTTTTCGTTCGTCGAGGTGCTTCGCTTCGAATATAAGGATGGACTGCGAAAATCGGATGGCAGCCCCCATTTTTTGCCCGAACCCACTTTTACCACGGGCTGCTAGGCGCCTGCTTCAAGAAGCGCCGTGGACTCTGTGCTCAGGCTTGCGTGTGGCCGGCTTCCTTGGAGAACCACAGTTTCTGAGCTGTCAGACCCAGGATCTGGGTCCGCGCACTCTCTTTGAGAGGGAGATCATGTGTGAAGATCCGAAGATGATCGGTGTAGTTAATTTTCGGGGCCCACAGCTCACAGGGAAAGTCGCTGCCCCAGACGCACCTTTCCGGTCCAAACCGGTCTTCGTTCCGGTGGCTGTCAAGGGCGGAGCAAAATTAGACCAGTTCGGCGGAGGGAGAATAGACCAGTTTTGGGGTAGAGCGGCGGAGCAAAAATAGACCAGTGGGGGGGGAGTCGGGGTTTTGCTTCGAGTTTTTGTGGGACGGCTGGAACGCAGCCTGAGGTCGCCCGTTAGGGCGGCTGAAGGCGGAGTGGAAGGCGGCTCACAAAAACTGTGGCGAGCCGGCGGGGATCAATCCGAAGACGGAGAGCGTTGCTTCTTGCTCTGCTTGAGGCGGAAGCTATCGCCGTTCATCTCCAGGATGTGGACGTGGTGAGTGAGCCGATCCAGCAGGGCGCCGGTCATGCGCTCGGACCCGAGGACTTCGGTCCACTCGTTGAACGGCAGGTTCGAGGTCACCATCGTGGAGCCCTGCTCGTAGCGCTGTGAGAAGGTTTCGAACAGCAACTCCGCTCCGGTCTTCGACAGCGGCACGTAGCCCAGTTCATCGACGATCAGCAGGTCTTGCTTGGCGAGCTGCTTTTGGGCCCTCAGCAAGCGCCGCTCATCACGGGCTTCCAGCAGCTCGTTGACCAGCGCTGCGGCGGTAGTGAAGCGAACCCGATAGCCACCCTGGCAGGCCGCCAGTCCCAGCGCCAGAGCGAGATGCGTTTTCCCCGTGCCGGAGTTTCCTAGAGCCAACACGTTCTCGCGACGGTCGATGAACTCTCCGTGTGCCAGCTCGAGCACCAGCTTCTTGTTCAACTTGGGTAACGCCAGGAAGTCGAACGTATCAAGGGTTTTCGTGACCGGGAACTTGGCGGCCTTGATGCGCCGCTCGGTCGCTCGGCGTTCACGGTCGAGCAGTTCGAGCTCGGACAGTTGCAGCAGAAAGCGTCTCGCATCCAAGCCCTCCGTGGCGCACTGCCGTGCCACCTTGTCGTACTCGCGTAAGAAGGTCGGCAGCCGCAGTGCTTTCAGATGAGCTTCCAGCAGCAGTTTGGATCTCGCCATCAGTCCACTCCCTGTGCCAGCAGCACCAAATAATCTGTTGTCGATGTCTGTTCGACTTGTGCTGTGGGTAAGTGCGGATACTGCGTCAAGTCCAAGCGGGGCGGCCGTTGCTCGATCCGACACAGGACGAGGTGCTTGACGGCGTCGAAGCCGATCGTTCCCAACTCAACGGCCTGCCGCGCGGCGGCGGTGACGTCGGTGAGCGGGAAGTCTTCGAGTAAACGCAGCACCTGCACGTACTCGCGCTTGCCTGGTTTACCCAGCCGCACTTCGAGCAAGCGTCTCAAACGCACGAGATCTTGCGGTAACTGCCAACCGACGAGCGGCGCGGCTTGATCCAGCGCGTTCGTCTTGCGCTCCAGCAAGGCCAGGTAATGCAGCGGATCGAAGATCAACTCCTCGCGTTCGTAGCTGCGCCGATGCCGGGCGATCTCTTCGCTGCCGCAGCCGATGACCACCTCATCGACGTAAGCTCTCAGCAGTACTTCGCGGTGGCCGTAGCGCGTCGGAACCGAGTAGTCGTTGGTCCGATAGCGCACCAGCGACAACGACGTCACCCGCGTCGTGCGCTTGTCGCAAGCGTCATACCCGACAGCAGGCAACGTCAGAAACGCCTGGCGGTCGCGCTCGAAACGCTCACCGATCGTTTCCGAGTGTCGCCGCAAGCGCCGTCCACGGTTCTTGCGGCACTTCGCTTCGAGGTGTTCGTTGAAGGCTTCCCAACTTGAGAACCTGGGGATCGGCACCATAAAGTTGCGCCGCGCATAGCCCACCAACCCTTCCACTTTGCCTTTGTCGTTGCCCTTGCCCGGCCGCCCGAAACGGTCGGCGAACAGATAATGTGACTGCAGCTCGGAGAAGACACGGGTCCTCTGGCGTGTGCCGTCTCCCAGGATCCTCGCCACCGCTAGCTTCGTGTTGTCGTAGACGATGCTGCGCGGCACGCCGCCAAAATAGCGAAACGCCGCATTGTGCCCCTCGCAGAATGCCTCCGTCGTCTCGGCCGGAAACGCTTTCACGAATGCGTCATCGCTATGCGGCAGATCGACGACCAAGAAGTGCGCCTTGCGCTGCACTCCGTTGATGACGACGACCGCTTCGCCGAAGTCCGCCTGGGCGTCACCCGGCGGATGCGTCAGCGGCACGAACATCTCTTGTCCGCCCAGCTTCTTCTCGCGTACGTAGTCCTTGACGGTCGTGTAGCCGCCTGTGAACCCGTACTCGTCGCGGAGGCGGTCAAAGATGCGCTGTGCGGTGTGGCGTTGTTTCCTCGGACGCTCCCGATCGTCGGTCAGGATCTGATCGATGATCCCTGTGAAGGCCTCCAGTTTGGGACGCCTCGCCGGTTTGCTCCGCCGATAGCCCGGCGGAATCCGGTAGCGCAACATCTTGCGCACGGTCTCGCGAGCAATCCCAAAGCGCCGTGCTGCTTCGCGTTCGCTTAGCCCTTCGACGCAGACACTTCGTCGTACTTGAACGTATAGCTCCACCCGATACATCCCTCCGGTGTTCCACAAAACACCTCGGGGATGCTTGCGGACCACATCAGCGGCTTGGTCCTCCGCCTCCTCTGGGAGCCTTCACACCGCCGCTATGTGGTCTAGTTTGTCAGCGCCGTTCTCAGCCCTCCGCAGCCAGACTTTTTCGGACTTCGAGATCATCTTGATCAATAGCTCGCCCGAGGAAGAGACCGAGCGGTTGGTGAGATCGGAGTTTCCAGAGGTCGTCTTCGAGCAAAGTCTCGTACACCTCTATCCCCATGCGGCGCGCAATCGGGGCGTCCAATTGGCGTGTGGCAGCGTCTTTGTTTTTACCGACCCGGATTGCCGGGCGCGTCCCGATTGGTTGGAACGAACGTTCTCGGATTGGCCAAGCAGGCTGCTAGCCAAGACACACGCCGAGATCGCTACGGCAACGCATCGGCTAGTCATCCAGCGGACCATTACCGGCGCGATTATACCGTTTCACGGATTACTGTCGGTAACAAGCCTTGTGTTGAGCTATCCGATCGTAGCACCGCCAGGGCCTTGATCTGAGTGGGGTTCGATCCCTCCGAGGGCCGTCTGGCAGGCTTCAGTCCGCGTTTAGATGGTGCGAAGGCGATATCCCGACAGTAATCCGCGAACGAGCGCTAGACAGCTCATTTCGTGGAACTTAGCCCTGCTCGCGGTCGCAGAACTCTTCGTACCCTCTGTGCAGCTTGAAGCGCGTATAGTAAGTCCGCTACGACGGGTGTTCCTAGGGGTCGGTGCGCCTTTCATCCCTGCTCCGCGAGAATCCGCATCGCTGCGTTTGCGCCGCCCTCATTGTGGGGAACACCGGCAAGCTTCAGCCCCATCGGCGCGCCTTCTGGGGTATAGTCCTCGTTTGCCTGGATCGTGGCCGATCCGCCATTCTTCTGAAAGAACTTCCGAGTTCGCTTCTCTGCCGGATATTGCTCGAGCCTACGTCACGGGGCGTTGGGCAAGTTGAGCGGATTGTTAGTGCGAAGGCAATATCAAGCCAGGTATTCAGGGACAGGCCGCCAGGATTCTTACCAAGCGACAGCACCTTCCCTGGCGTAGACTGGTATTCCTTCCTTCCAGGTCGCGCGCCCGCATAGTACACCAGAGAAATTAACGCCTGCCTCAGTCTTGACAACACCCACAATCGGGCGCATAGTAGGGGCGGAGAGAAATCAAGATAAGCCTTGCTGGTCGCGCATTGGGCGCGACATACGGCTAGGGAAGGAGGTCGCCATAGAACCACCGGTCATCTACAGGCGGCCCACTGGCGAACCACGGCGTTACAGCTCAGCTTGATTCAGAAACGCAGTCAGGCTTTGGCTGTAACCCGCCGATAGGACTTAACCGGGGCTACGTGTTGCGACACAGCCCAAAGACTTAAAGTCAACGAGATTATCGGTTATTGGGTAAACCAGCGGGCCGCCGCATCTAATTTTTTGTTTCCTGCCTCTACTTCCCTCCCGCTTGTTAGTTCTACGTTCATTCTTGTTGTGGCCCCAGAGCTTTCGCGCGACTCAGTCAAAAATCTCGCCGTGGGCTGTCTCGACAATCGACACCACAGCCGGATGCTTCAGTTTTCGCTCGAGAGAGATGGCGTAGAACCGCTCCTGTACGGATTCCAGACGTCCGACGACGTCGACGCCGTACTGTTGCCGGACCTGCTTTTCGATGGCAGTAGGGGCTGCAAATAATCCGACTCCGGCCTGGCCAAACACTTTCATCAACGCGCTGTCCTCGAATTCACCGACGATCGACGGGCGAATGCTTTCGGTGGCGAACCAATGATTCAGCGTACGCCGGAGTGAGAAGTTCTCCGTCGGGAGCAGAAACGGGGCTCCAGCCAGCGACCCAGGGAACCGTTGTCGATAGGCGGCGGCCATGCTCTTTGCCGCAAGAATTGAGACACCACACTCGCCTAGTTGGTGGTTAAAGGCGCCGAGTCGGACCTCGGGCCCGATCGGAGATTCAGAGAAGATGACGTCCAACTCATGAGCCCCCAGACGGGCTAGCAACGCCCCCGGCTTGCCTTGGTAACAGACAGCGTGGACGGGCTGGTCCAACTTGAAAGCAGGCGCCAGAAATTCGTAAGCAAGCAGCTTAGGGAACACATCTGCAATCCCAACCCTGAGTTGTAAAGGCCGGCCCGTTGGTTGGCCCTCTAAAGCATCCATGAGATTCTGGCCGACCGAGAAGATTTCATCTGCGTAGCCGTACACAATTCGACCCGTCTCCGTGAGAGCAAGCTTTCTTCGACTGCGGTCGAAGAGCTCGTGGCCCAAGGCATTCTCGAGCGCGCGAAGTTGAGCCGAAATCGTCGGCTGGGCCAAGCTCAGCTCCCGACAAGCGGCCGTGATCGTGCCTTTTTTCGCAACGACCCAAAAGTAGAGAAGGTGATGATAATTGAGCCAGGTCATACGCTTATGATACATCTAAAAAACCTATGTTTTAATTCCCTATTTTCTATTTTTAAATAGTCTGCACGGGCCCTATAATACCCCCAAGAACTTGGTCATCCCGAAGAGACCCTCAGAGGACCGGGGGCAGTCCGTATTAGGGTTCGGGGAGGGCGCCATGTGTGAAGGTTACGAAGAAGACCTCGATATGTACTGTGAGGTGCCGGACTTTCCACCGGACAGGCTCGACGCCCAAGCGCTTCTGCTACCCATCGGCGATCTGAGCTATCCGAAGTGCCCTCCCCGCGTTGGGCCCGACGCCAGTGTGGCAGAAGCCCTAGCTGCAATGGCCGAGGAGAGGGTCGGCGCTGTACTTGTGGTCGAGGGTGGGAAGCTGGTCAGCATTTTGTCCGAGCGCGATGTCCTGACAAAACGTCTCTACGAAGGGAAGGCCCTCGATCGACCGGTGCGGGATTTTATGACGCCCGATCCGGAGTGCCTAACACCCTATGATTCCATTGCCTTTGCCCTGAACCGCATGGCACAGGGTGGTTATCGTCATGTACCTCTGACGAACGCGAACGGAGATCCTGTTGGACTTCTTCCCATGCGAGATGTCGTGGGCTACGTGGCGGCCTTCTTCCCGCGAGAGGTGCTCAACGCGCCACCACACAGCGAATGCAACCCGCCCGACCGAAGAGCTGAAGGAGGCTAGCCCTGGCAGTGCACCCCTAGCTCGGAACTGCAACGAACTGAACGGAGAACTCCCCGGAACCGGAACATGATTTCAAAGCGACTCGTGGAGGAAATAGAGCGCCAGGCCCCGAAGTTAACGGGGGAACTGATCGAGGCCATTCGTCGAGAGGAACGTGCCGAGGCCTATTATGCCTTCGCCACTGAAAAGCTTCGCGAATTGGCCGCTGATTTGTATCAGAATATTGGCGGATGGTTACATTCCCGTAGTGAGTTCGCGTTGGAACAGCACTACGTAAAGGTCGGGCGAGACCGGTTTCACTGCGGCATTCCATTGCAGCAGGTGATCTTTGCGCTGACCTTTGCAAAGGCAAAGCTGTTGCAGTTCATCAACGGGAGCATTGCCGGCGACTCATCCGAGTTGAGCCTTGAACTGCAGTTGGTATCATCAATCTCCCATTTCTTCGACAAAGTGATCTATCACGTGGCGGCCGGCTATGAGGATGCAAGAAAGGCCGCGCAGGGCGCTCAGCGCTCAGTCGGCGAGATGGAACCGACGTTCGCAAAAGCTCGTAGGAACCGCACAATCGCCCCGGTAGAAGTGTCGAAGGAAGAATTGAACTTGCCCATCAGCCGCGGTGGAGAAATCGGCGAGACCTCCGGCTGAAACGCACGCTGGGCTTGAATGTGACGTCGAAGGGCACGTATAGCGTGTTCGCCGAGACAAGATCAAACGCAGGTCATCCGGAGGGCTGTGCGATGAAACTCCTCGACCGAGTCGATCTCATCCTCAAGGGGAAGGGATTGCAGGTGTACTCCATCACCCCTGACGTGACGGTCTACGAGGCTCTAGAGAAGATGGCTGCTAACGGTATCGGATCTCTTGTCGTCATGGACGGGACCGATCTTGTGGGGATCATTTCCGAACGCGACTACGCGCGCAAGGTGATCCTCGCCGGGCGTTCCTCAAAGGAAACGAAGGTCCATGAGATCATGTCCAGCCCGGTCGTCACGGTGAACCTGAAGACCACGGTAGATGAGTGCATGCAACAAATGACGGACATGCGCTGCCGCCACCTGCCGGTCGTGGAGGGGGGGAGGGTTGTCGGAGTGGTGTCGATTGGCGACGTCGTCCACTGGATCATTACGGCCCAGGACCTCACGATCCGTCAGCTTGAGGACTACATCTCTGGTAGGTAGCCCGCCTAGTGGATCCGCCCGGGGAATCGGGCTTCGCCGCAGTTTGTGTGCCCTACGGCGCACGAATGCTTATCGACAGAGGATCAGACTACAATTTTCACAGCTAGAGTCTCGCGCAGTCCTTTGTTTTCGTCGGAGATAGGGTAGCCGAAGCCGCGCCTCCGATTTTGCCTCGCTAACGTCAGCTCTGCCAAATTCCTGGGTTCTGCTCGACGAGTGTAGACTGTGGCATGAGCACTCCTCATGAATAGCTGGGCAGTCGTCCTTGAGATCGTCATACTGCTGGGCACAGCCCTGCTCCTTGGGATGCTGTTCGAGCGCCTTCGTCAGAACGCCGTGCTCGGATATCTCCTAGCGGGCATCCTGCTCGGACCCGCGGGCACAGGCTGGATAGGCAACGTCGAAGACGTCCGGGTTCAGCCCTCCACGGCAACGGGGTCGTAAATCGTGCAGATTTGGATAGTTCAAAGCCGCCGGTGGCTTTCGCCTCGTGGACGAAGCGGGCCTTCTGCTCGTCGTCGAGGGCATGAGAACGGCGCTGACAAACTAGACCACATAGCGGCGGTGTGAAGGCTCCCAGAGGAGGCGGAGGACCAAGCCGCTGATGTGGTCCGCAAGCATCCCCGAGGTGTTTTGTGGAACACCGGAGGGATGTATCGGGTGGAGCTATACGTTCAAGTACGACGAAGTGTCTGCGTCGAAGGGCTAAGCGAACGCGAAGCAGCACGGCGCTTTGGGATTGCTCGCGAGACCGTGCGCAAGATGTTGCGCTACCGGATTCCGCCGGGCTATCGGCGGAGCAAACCGGCGAGGCGTCCCAAACTGGAGGCCTTCACAGGGATCATCGATCAGATCCTGACCGACGATCGGGAGCGTCCGAGGAAACAACGCCACACCGCACAGCGCATCTTTGACCGCCTCCGCGACGAGTACGGGTTCACAGGCGGCTACACGACCGTCAAGGACTACGTACGCGAGAAGAAGCTGGGCGGACAAGAGATGTTCGTGCCGCTGACGCATCCGCCGGGTGACGCCCAGGCGGACTTCGGCGAAGCGGTCGTCGTCATCAACGGAGTGCAGCGCAAGGCGCACTTCTTGGTCGTCGATCTGCCGCATAGCGATGACGCATTCGTGAAAGCGTTTCCGGCCGAGACGACGGAGGCATTCTGCGAGGGGCACAATGCGGCGTTTCGCTATTTTGGCGGCGTGCCGCGCAGCATCGTCTACGACAACACGAAGCTAGCGGTGGCGAGGATCCTGGGAGACGGCACACGCCAGAGGACCCGTGTCTTCTCCGAGCTGCAGTCACATTATCTGTTCGCCGACCGTTTCGGGCGGCCGGGCAAGGGCAACGACAAAGGCAAAGTGGAAGGGTTGGTGGGCTATGCGCGGCGCAACTTTATGGTGCCGATCCCCAGGTTCTCAAGTTGGGAAGCCTTCAACGAACACCTCGAAGCGAAGTGCCGCAAGAACCGTGGACGGCGCTTGCGGCGACACTCGGAAACGATCGGTGAGCGTTTCGAGCGCGACCGCCAGGCGTTTCTGACGTTGCCTGCTGTCGGGTATGACGCTTGCGACAAGCGCACGACGCGGGTGACGTCGTTGTCGCTGGTGCGCTATCGGACCAACGACTACTCGGTTCCGACGCGCTACGGCCACCGCGAAGTACTGCTGAGAGCTTACGTCGATGAGGTGGTCATCGGCTGCGGCAGCGAAGAGATCGCCCGGCATCGGCGCAGCTACGAACGCGAGGAGTTGATCTTCGATCCGCTGCATTACCTGGCCTTGCTGGAGCGCAAGACGAACGCGCTGGATCAAGCCGCGCCGCTCGTCGGTTGGCAGTTACCGCAAGATCTCGTGCGTTTGAGACGCTTGCTCGAAGTGCGGCTGGGTAAACCAGGCAAGCGCGAGTACGTGCAGGTGCTGCGTTTACTCGAAGACTTCCCGCTCACCGACGTCACCGCCGCCGCGCGGCAGGCCGTTGAGTTGGGAACGATCGGCTTCGACGCCGTCAAGCACCTCGTCCTGTGTCGGATCGAGCAACGGCCGCCCCGCTTGGACTTGACGCAGTATCCGCACTTACCCACAGCACAAGTCGAACAGACATCGACAACAGATTATTTGGTGCTGCTGGCACAGGGAGTGGACTGATGGCGAGATCCAAACTGCTGCTGGAAGCTCATCTGAAAGCACTGCGGCTGCCGACCTTCTTACGCGAGTACGACAAGGTGGCACGGCAGTGCGCCACGGAGGGCTTGGATGCGAGACGCTTTCTGCTGCAACTGTCCGAGCTCGAACTGCTCGACCGTGAACGCCGAGCGACCGAGCGGCGCATCAAGGCCGCCAAGTTCCCGGTCACGAAAACCCTTGATACGTTCGACTTCCTGGCGTTACCCAAGTTGAACAAGAAGCTGGTGCTCGAGCTGGCACACGGAGAGTTCATCGACCGTCGCGAGAACGTGTTGGCTCTAGGAAACTCCGGCACGGGGAAAACGCATCTCGCTCTGGCGCTGGGACTGGCGGCCTGCCAGGGTGGCTATCGGGTTCGCTTCACTACCGCCGCAGCGCTGGTCAACGAGCTGCTGGAAGCCCGTGATGAGCGGCGCTTGCTGAGGGCCCAAAAGCAGCTCGCCAAGCAAGACCTGCTGATCGTCGATGAACTGGGCTACGTGCCGCTGTCGAAGACCGGAGCGGAGTTGCTGTTCGAAACCTTCTCACAGCGCTACGAGCAGGGCTCCACGATGGTGACCTCGAACCTGCCGTTCAACGAGTGGACCGAAGTCCTCGGGTCCGAGCGCATGACCGGCGCCCTGCTGGATCGGCTCACTCACCACGTCCACATCCTGGAGATGAACGGCGATAGCTTCCGCCTCAAGCAGAGCAAGAAGCAACGCTCTCCGTCTTCGGATTGATCCCCGCCGGCTCGCCACAGTTTTTGTGAGCCGCCTTCCACTCCGCCTTCAGCCGCCCTAACGGGCGACCTCAGGCTGCGTTCCAGCCGTCCCACAAAAACTCGAAGCAAAACCCCGACTCCCCCCCCACTGGTCTATTTTTGCTCCGCCGCTCTACCCCAAAACTGGTCTATTCTCCCTCCGCCGAACTGGTCTAATTTTGCTCCGCCCTTGACAGACAGCCCTGTGCCGGGCATGGAAGCGCAGCTCGAACGGCTTGTTGCCCTTGAGCACGAGGACGGTCTCGGGATCGAGCCGGGAAGCCAGCACTGCCGCCATCTGCCCGCGGCAGAGCTTGAGACGGTCTTTGAACCGGCCGGTGTCAATCGCGCTGCCTCTGGCGGCCCGGCCCGCCAGACGGCAGAGCAGCTCGCTGTCCACCTCGGCGAAGCGCCGTAGCTTGAACCTCCGGAACAGGTAGTTGGCGTTGTAGATCGTGCCGTTGTGGGTGCCGAGGATGTCCCCGGCCCGGATCGGGTGGTTATTCTCGTTGATCTGTTCGTCGCCGCGCGTGCGCCAACGTGTGTGGCCGAGCAGCAGCGTGGCGCGGTTGTCGACCCCTCCCAGGACCTCGTGGAACGCTTTGTCGCTCACGAACTGGCTGGCCCGCACGGGCCGCTTGAAGAGCCGGTGCTCGCCGTCGCGGTTGAGCCACGCGACGCCGGTGGCATGCGGCCCCCGAGGCTCGTTCAACACGAGGAGCTGAGTGAACAGCCAGGTGAGATGGTCGTGCTCCTCGGCACGGCGCCGCTTCTGTCCCAGAATGATGCCGGCCTGTCCGCACATCAGCGTTTTCCTTCCTCGGGGTCGAGCGTGAATCCCTTGAACAGTCCTTCGGCATACGGGCCGTGGTGGCCCTCGATCCATCGCGCCGTCTCGTGGAAGCCGAGAAACTCCGCGATCTCGAGGACCGCGGGCCGGTCGAACATGTTGGTGGTGCCGGAGTCCCGCACCGCCTCCAAGCCCCGCCAGACGGCGGCGGGCACCGTGATCGGCGCCGGCGGCTCGTCTTCGACGTACTCCGCCAGGCCGTGGTCGATTAGGCAGGCGAGGAGGGCGCCAGCCTTCTGCTTGGGCGTGTCGCCTTTGACGACCAGGTCGATCCCGGCCAGCATCTTGGCGTTGCGCAGGACCATGTCGATGTAATCCGCGAGCGTCGTCTGATCGGAGAAGAGCGTCGCCCCCTGCATGGCCTCGGGGTCCGGGGGCAGAGATGGATTTAGCGAATATGCGGTACAACGGTCTTATGCACAGATTCGTGTTGTCTTTGGTGAGCGGCGCCACCTTGGTAACCTCGGCCTCATGGGTGACGCTGTCCGCTCAGAATGACACTGTCGGTGTCCACGGAGTTGTCACGACAGTTCCTGCTGGGGGGTTGATCCGTAAACCGGCCAACTTTTTCGATCTTGAAGGGACGACCGTGACGTTCACCCCGAACGACGCGGGCGAGTACGCCGTCACGGTCGGCAATCTGGACTGGCGCGACCCCGTCTCCGGGGCGGAGACCGTCAGTGGCGTGCTGGGCTGGTACGAGTACCTGACAGTCGACCTGCCGTTTTCCTTCCCCTTTGCCGGTCAGACGTGGACGCGCGTCTATGCCAACACGAACGGAAACATCTCGTTCCAGCGACCCGAGAGGATGAACCGGCCGCATCGGGTCCGGCCAGCCGTCATGCGTTCCTTGGCGGCCGCGGTCGACTCCCGCTCGACCGCGGGACTTGAAACCATGATCGCCGCACTGTGGGCGATTTACCGCGATCCGACGGTCACGGTCGACTCCAGCGAGACGAGGGTGGTGATCACTTGGGGAGCCGTTCGTCGACAAGGCGACGCCAGCGGCTACGTGCCCCTTGGCGAGAACCTGTTTCAAGCACGGCTCTATCCATCCGGCGCGATTGAGCTGGGCTATCAGACCGTGCCGGAACGCGACGGCATCGTCGGTCTGTTCCACGGCCTGAGCACCCGAGGGCGCACCCTCGATTCGTTCGACGACCCCGCGGGAGACGTGGCCAATGCCGCGCTAGACATTGTCAGGATCGAGTTCGTCGACAATGACAGCACCGTACTCGCGCGGATGACGCTGGCCGGCGATGTTCCCACAGTGATGCACGATGGCGAAATCAGCTACCGGATAACCCTTCGCTTTAGCGGTACCGAGTGCTCTGCGGGAATCATCGTAGGCGCGAGCGGATCGAGACCGTTCCTCGATCGGTGCCCGGACCCGGACGTCGTCGGTTACCGGGTGGACGGCACGACCATCGAGATTCCCATCTCGAAGACGCTCCTCAACGGCTCAGATCGCTTTGCCTGGGACGCCGACGCCGTGTGGTGGGGACGGCAGGACGATCAGCTGTTCGAGGATCGAACCGTGTACGTTGGCAAATCGGACCGTGACCTGCGCGGATTGACGGGGACGACATCCGGCAACCTGTTCGAGGTGTTCCACTACCCCACGATGCCGAAGTTGATAGAGGAAGTGTTGTCGTTCGTCTACGAGCGCGTGCCCGCGAACGACGAAATCGCCGTGGCGTTCACGGACTTCCGCGTCGACGACCTCACCAACACCGGCGCGGGCACGGGACCGGTCAATGCACCCATCCAGGGCATCGGCGAGGGGCAGGCCAAGGCCAACTCGGGCAAACACTTCGGGTCCGACAGCCTGTTGGTCTCGATGCGACCAGTCTTCATCGGCGCACCCAACTTCAATGAGACGGGCGTCAGCCTCTACAGTGATCGCACGTTCTGGAACTTTGCCCCTGGCGTCGGCTGGATCGCGCACGAAGCCGTACACCGGTGGGCAGCCCATCTGGATTTCCGTAATCCTCGCTCGGGACGGGTCGAGAGTCTGACCAATGGCGGGGTTCACTGGAGCATTTATCTCCACACGCCTGCGGTGCACCCGGTGTGGCCGAGCTTTTCGGATGAACCCTACGTCCCCGTCTCGACCATGGGTGGCCGCGTCTGGGTGGACAATGGCGACGGCACCTTCACGCAGAAGTGGGACAGGGACGACACCTATCTCTTCCCGAAAGGTCTGTCAGCGCTCGATCTCTACGTCATGGGGATGATTCCACCGAACGAAGTGCCCGACACGTTCATCCTACGCGACGTTCAGGAAACGGAAAGATGGGACACCGTGAGGGCCACCAAGGTACCCGTTCGCATTGAAGACATCGTTGCGGCGATGGGGCCGCGAGTGCCCGCTGCGGATATGTCCCAGAAAGAATTCAGACTTGGGCTCTATTTGCTGCACGAGGACGGTCGGCCGCCGCAGGTGGATTTGCTGGAGCGTGCGACGGCCGTCTCGCCGGCGGTTGCGGAGTACTTCGCTAGGGCGACCGGTGGCCGCATGCGGGTGATTCCGACGGTGACGCCACCAATGACCGGACCGGTGGTGCCCGGTGGGAGCGAATCGTTCTCCATTTCGGCCACGACGCCGTACAGCTTGACGGTGGAGTGGACGGAGCCGGAGAATACCGGGTCGGCCATCACCGATTATGACGTACGGTACCGGGAAGTCGGCAGCGGCGGCGACTTCACCGATGTGCAGCACGAGGGGACGGCCCGGACCGCGACGCTCACGGGACTGAGCCCGGGCACGGCCTACGAGGTGCAGGTGCGGGCGACCAACGCCACAGGAACGGGCCCCTGGTCGGAGTTGGGCGAAGTGAGGACCAACCCCCTGCAAACGGGAGATCATATCTATTACTTCCCGCATCTTGCCGTGGGAGCGAGTTGGCAAACCACGATCACCTATATCAACTACTCCCCGCAGGAGGTGAGTTGCCAGACCGATTTCCTTTCCGATCACGGAAGCCCGCTGATGGTCTCGTTTGCGGGACTGGGAAGGGTGGATAGCCGGAGCGACGTTCTGCCGCCCGGGGGGTCGGTTCACCAGGAGACCAACGTGGAGCTGAGCGCTCCGCTGGCGCCCGGCTGGGCGCGGGCCAACTGCTCCGGGCCGGTGAAGGCCAGCCTGCTGTTTCGTCAGTTCAAGGGAGGGATGCCCGTGACGGAAGCCGGAGTCAATGCGGCGGCGCTTCCGGCAACCCGGTTTGTCACCTTTGCCGAACAGGGAGAAGGCAAGTTTGGGACCGGAGTGGCCTATGCCAACCCATCCGCCACAGCGGCCCACGTTACCTTTACTGCCAGGGACGCGGCGGGGCAGACGCTGGCCAGCATCGATCGGACGCTGTTACCCGGAGGCCACGCGGCTCACGGCATGTCGAGACTGTTCGGCATCCCCTTTATCGGATCGCTCGAAGTCACCTCCACGGCGCCCATCGTCAGCCTGGCACTGAACTTCGAGGCCGATCCAGTATTCTCCTCTTTGCCTCCGGGGGAACTGGATGTTTCCGCGCAGGGACCGACTACGTATTACTTCCCTCATCTTGCCGTGGGAGCGAGTTGGCAAACCACGATTACCTATATCAACTACTCCCCGCAGGAAGTGAGCTGCCAAACCGATTTCATTTCCGATCACGGCAGTCCGCTGATGGTCTCGTTTGCGGGACTGGGAAGGGTGGTTAGCCGGAGCGACGTTCTGCCGCCCGGGGGGTCGGTTCACGAGGAGACCAACGTGGAGCTGAGCGCTCCGCTGGCGCCCGGCTGGGCGCGGGCCAACTGCACCGGGCCGGTGAAGGCCAGCCTGCTGTTTCGTCAGCACAACAGCGAAGGAATGCCCGTGGCGGAAGGCGGAGTCAGTGCGGCGACCGTTCCGGCCACCCGGTTCGTCACCTTTGCGGAGCAGGGAGAAGGTCAGTCCGGGACCGGAGTGGCCTATGCCAACCCCTCCGACACGGCGGCCCTGGTGATCTTTACGGTCCGGGACGCGGAGGGGCGGGTGCTGGCCAGCGTCAATCGGACGTTGTTGCCCAGAGGGCATGACGCGCAAAATATGGCGAGCTTGTTTGATCTCAGCAGCTTTAGCGGATCGCTGGAAATCACCTCCACGGAGCCCATCGTCAGCCTGTCGTTGAACTTTGAAGCCGGTGCGGTATTCTCCTCCTTGCCTCCGGGGGATATTCCGGCGGGAGATGCCGGTACGGATACCGACGGCGACGAGGTCTCGGCGCAGATTCAGCGCTGCACCTACACACCGTACAAACCGCTGATGGAGCAGGTATCCACCGTTGGACCGGTCTGCGTCACCGGAAGCTCTCGGGTACCACAGCAGGCGCTTGATGAAGCTGGCCGGATGTTGGAGATCATGCTGTCGAACCGTGGCGATGTCGGCAATCAGCTACGTAGCGTGGGCGCCCTGACTGCCGTTTTTGCGCGCAGCGAAAACGTGTGTGATCTTCCATACTTTGCCGACCTTGTCGGGTCTGCTAGCTGCCAGGCGGAAGGCGGTTTGGGCGGGGTCCCCGGTCGTCCAGCCACGGCGTGCAGCGAGAAGAACTTGCTCAAGCAGTCAGATGATCCCTTCGGGCGAGGGTCGCGCGCTGGCGGCGAGAACGTATGTGTCCATGAACTGGCGCATACCATCATGAACGTGGGGTTGAGCAGCGGGGAAAGGAGCCAGATCCAGTCTCGTTTCAACGCGCCGGATACAAAGGCACTCTGGCGCGGCGATTTTGCGCTCGAAAACGCAGACGAGTTCTTCGCCGAAATGACGCAGGCGTATTTTTGTGCTAACCCGGAGGTGCCTTCGTTCCTGCACACGCATGGGATCAACTGCGCCGAGGAACTGCGGGACTACGACCGGGCAACGTATGACCTGATCCATGAAATATTACGGGGCGCTGCTGATCTTCGCTAACTTGTCGTTTCGGGGGCCCATGTGCTGTCCGGCCAGTTGCTGGGCCATCGAGTGGGGCACGCTGACACTGGTGGTGAACGGCGACGTGGTAGCCGGCACCATCCGGACGCCGGAGGCGACCTACCGCATCCGGCCAGCCGGGCCCGGGCTGCACACCGTCAGCCAGATCGATCCGTCACAGCTGCCGCCGATTCGTCATCAACCGCGAGGGCTGACATTCCTTTATGTGGCCAACACGGTGTGGTCGGCCGCTACTCCGACCAGCAGCCGGAGACGATCCGAAGCCGCTTGATGCCGGTCTCATCGACCGTGTAGACCCAGGCGAGCTCGCCGGCGCCGTTCACCAGCAGGAAGAAGAGAGCTCCCCGCACGCAATAGCCCGCCACCTTGGCCGCCTCGACCGCGACTGACTTTGGAGGCGGCTTCCACTCCGCCCTAAACGCGCCGCCCTGGACGGGCGTCGCAGGGCTCCGCTCCAGCCGCCCCCAAAGTCAGAGGGAAACGGCCTCCGAACCACAGAGGTGGTCCCCTTTTACTCTGCCCTTGACACCGGTAAAACGTTTTGTTGGCGGGGAAGCCTGCGGGCACCATGATGAGGCTAAGCTGGAAGCCGAATGGTTGCGGGGCCCAACCAGAAGCGATGAAGAAGTCCCGCTATACCGAAGAGCAAGTCGCCTACCCCCTGCGCCTGGCGGAGTCGGCACGCCGGTCGCCGATGTCTGCCGTCAAATGGGCGTTGCCGAGGCGACGTTCTACCTGTGGAAGAAGAAATACGGCAGCCTGGGAGCCACCGAGGTGCGGGAACTGCGTCAGATGCGAGACGAAAATTACTGGCCCTTCAGTTTGGGTTAAACGAGGACAGGATAGAGGTCTGATATGGGCGAACCAGTCGCAAAGGTTGTCCAGCACGAGGAGCGCCGTGACATCGTCATGGAACTCGCACTCGCTGGTGCTACTACCCGCGAGATCGCGAGACAAGTCGGGGTCCACCATTCGACGGTGGCGACCGACATCAAAGCTCGGCTAGAGTCCTCAAGCACGGACGAAAAAACTAGAAGATACAGGGAGTTGCAGCGCCAGCGTATCAACCGCCTCCTGCAGAAGTGGTGGAGCCTTGCCATGAAGGATACGGATGCACTAGACCGCGTAATACGACTGCTCGACCGTGAGGCTAAGCTGCTCGGGCTAGATAAGCCCGTCCGTCAATCCATCGACATGCGCCACGAAGGCGGCATCATGATCGCACCCGCAAGGATCTCCCCAGAAGATTGGGTCAAGCAACAAACAGAGAAGAATGCTAAGCGGGTTTCGCCCACGGAATCGAAGTGAGCGTCTTGGCTCCGGGAGGGTCGCCGCTTGTATGGCAACCGGCAACCCCCTGGAATCGCCAGCCTGAGAGGGGATCAAATGGTAAGCCTAGGAGCCTTGTTGCACGGATAGGGATGGAAACGGAATTCTCCCTTTCCCAAGCCGTAGCGTCAGGAGATGCGTTCGAACACAGGCCGTCCGAGCGCGGTCATTGTGTTCAGGACTTTGCGACCGAGTTGGACCTCCGTGATCTGCCTGGAGAAGCTGCGGGATTTGAGTTTGGGGCCGATGACGCTCTTCCAACGGCCCATCTGCGTTTCTATTCGGCTGCGCTGGTTGTACCCTGTTGCCGTCTGCCAGGCCATGCACCCGTTGCTGCGGATTTGGGCAATATGGCGATCCCGAACGGTCGCATCACGCGCCGATTGCAGGCGGATCACTGCGTCCTTTGGCGGCGGTATGACCACATCCAGGGTCTCCCCATACCGCTGCCTCAGCAGATTTCGCGTGGACGCTCCATCGTAGGCGCCGTCAGCCAGAAAGCCCGTGACCGGGGCATCCAGCTGATCCAGGAGGCCGGGTAAGGCTGTGCTGTCTCCAACGTTATCGTGAGTCAGAGCGGCGCAAACAATCGCCCCGCTGGCGAGGTCCAGTCCGAGGTGGAGCTTGCGCCAGCGGCGGCGTATTCCCTTGGTGTTATGCTTCTGCGCTAGCCATTCGCCCTCGCCGAAGATCTTCAGGCCAGTACTGTCGACCACCAGATGGATAGGCACAGATCCTGCTTGCCTCATCACCTGAGCGATGCTCACCCCGTTTGCGCGACGCGACAGCGTGGAGTAATCCGGTACCCGTATATCCAACCCCATGAGCGTGCCGATGGAACCCATAAGCCCCTGTGTCTGACGCAGTCCAAGATGGTATGCCGTGCGCAGCATCAGGCATGTCTCGATCGCCAAATCCGAGTATCTGCGCTGACCACCCCGTGACGTGCGGCGCGGCGCGCTCCACACACTTTGAGCCTCCTCACTGACCCAAATCGTCAGGTCACCCCGTTGGCGCAAGCTCTCGTTATATTCCGCCCAGTTGATCACCCGGTACTGCACCTTATCAAACTTGTGCCGTCGCGCTGCGTTGAACTTATGTGGCATTTGGACTACCCCCAGCGTTGAAAAACCAATGATAAGACATTCTTCGGGATGATCCATGCAACAAGGTCACATCGCAGAGGGAAGCATTGACTGGTAAATCGGCAATCCTTACTCCAGTCGGCCGAATCGTAATGCGAGGGTGCCTAAAAGGTTTGAGCCGCAACGGTGTGAAAAATTACTCTAAGGGTCCGTGTGTGACCTTCCTGGAGTAACTCCCGGCACCGCTTCCGCTGCTATGAAGCGCCCGTTCTTCGGGGCTTGGGCCTCGGGAACGACTGCCCAGTCATGGCCAAAAGGTATAGATTATGGCCATGCCGGAATCGACCCCGAGAAGGCCCGGAAAACCTGGCCAAAATAGAGACTCGCGCGATGGGGTTTTTGGCCACCCCGAAAGCCAGGTCGGCCCGCTCCCTCGCGTCGGCCTCTACGCCCGCGTCTCGACGCCGCATCAGCACACGATCGGGATGCAGCTGCGGCAGCTGCGAGAGTTCCTGGAACGCCGCCCTCGCATGGAACACCGTCCAGATCGGGGTCCTGATCAATGGACTCAAGGTCTGCGGCGAAGCCGTCTCTCGTAAGACGTTGGCGCGGGTCTCACCGCTCGTCCACCGCCACATCATCCCGAGCGGAACTTACCGATTTCGGGACCAACGGTCTCGCTTAGAGTAATTTTTCACACCGTTGCGGCTCAAGCCCCGACCTGGTGAACACGCTCCAGGAACTGAACGCACTCGACGTGGGATTCGTGTCCCTGTCGGAAGCGCTCGACCTGACGACCCCCAGTGGCAAAGCGCTGGCTGGGATGCTGGCCGTGTTCGCGGAGTTCGAGCGGGATATTTTGCGGGACCGCGTGAAAGCGGGAATCGACCAGGCAAGAAAGGATGGGAAACCGCATGGGCGGCCCATGACCGCAGGCAAGCTGGTGGGGGAGATGAAGCAGCTGGGCCAGGATGGGCTGAGTAAGCGGGCAATCGCCAAGCGCCTCGGGGTCAGTCGCACCTCCGTTATCCGCTGGCTAGGCCCTCCGAAGTGCTCTTAGCGCCTTAACGTGCAATTTTTGACCCATGGAGGAGTGACCGCAATTGCTCCGACAACTCGACCAGCATCCACCCTCCCACTGGGACGTTTCTTTCTGGCCCACCGGGTTGATCCAGTGCGTCCTACCGGCGAAGCAGGCATTCGCGCTCGCCCACGTGCCCGTACGTTCGGGGGTCCGCCCGACGCAAGCAATCAGAGCCGTGTGTCGTCCTTCAGCCACTGTGCAAGTGCCTTGTCGGGATCGGCGATCTCCTCAATCGAGCCGTACCAATAGGCCTCCCAGCCCGTCTCCGGCAGGCCGGTGAATACCATCAGGTTCAGCGGATAGGCCTCGCTGTCGGTGCAGCGGCGAAAGTCGTCCCGGAACAGAAACACCGGCTTCTCCCCGGCGATCGCCATGCCCAGCTCCACCATCACCCCCTCGTCCGGGGGGCAACCGTTGACCACCGCGAACACTCCGTCGGCATCCCGTACGTCGTGAAGGTCGGCCTGTCCTATCCGGTATGCCCAACCGGGGCCTGCCCGGTCGATCTGGTTGTTGCGGGCGAACGGCTCCCATACCTGCACGCCCATCGCCTCCAGGGCCGCCACGAGCGCCGCCAGCGGCCCCTCGCGCTGCTGCGAGGAGAAGCCGTATGGGTTCGCCAGATACAGGGTCTTCTTGTCTGAGGTCATGTTCATGCACCTGCTTGTCTCGCCCGCCGCCCGTTCATGCCGAGGAAAATCTGGGGCGCCTTTTTCTTGAATGCTTCCGGGCAATGCACATCGCACGGGTCCGTCAGCAGCAACGCCTTCGACACCGCCCGCGACGAAGCAAGCGGCCACCGCGCTCACCACAGGTGCAGCGTCGAGGGTTGCCCGAGACGGATCGACTTCTCCCGCGCCGCAGGCTTTGAGACTTCGGCTACCTCCGGCAGCCGCTTGTAGTCTTTGGAAATCATGTCTTTTCTTCCGTCTACGAACGGGGCGGAACGAGGATCTCACACCGGGGACCACTGGCGCGACTCAGCTTTCTGTCAATCGTCACCAGGGGACAATAGAGCACTTCGGCCAGCGCCACGTACCAAGCGTCGTAACTGGTCAGGTTGTTCCGCAATGCCCATACGCGGTCGGCAAACGGCGCGAAGGGAAACAACTCCAGGTCAAGCCGCAGCAGATCCCCGTGTGCGCTGTTGGCCTCAAGCCGGGAGATTTTGCCGGCTTGTTCCAGCCGGCGCAGGATGTTGCTCGCTTCGGCCAACGCCAGTTCCGGACTGGCCAAAGATCCCTCAGCGACGGCGGACTCCGCCCATTTCCCTTCCCGCCCCGAGTCGACCAGGACCGCGACAAGCACGGACGCATCGGCGACTACCGTCACGTCCGGTCCGCATCACGGGCGCTTAAAATGCTGGAAGGTGGAACCTGAGTGTCTGCCGCTTCCTTGCGATCGCGAATTCCTTGCAGCCAGGCGCCCAGGGAGGGCCGGGATGCGATCCGTTCCAACTCACAGCGGAGGAATTCCTGCATGGATTGGCGTTGCACCGCCGCGCGAGCCGCAAGCTCGTCGCGCACTTCCTGGGGGACGCCTCTGATGGTGATCTGTACCGACATGAACGCATTATGCCATCGGAAGCAGCGTTCTGCAAGCAGTAGCCGCATATAATAGCGGCCAACCCTATCCACAGGCTCGTGGGCAGTTTGCAAATCTCCCCTTTCGGCTCTGTGGGGGAGGGGCGATTTCTGGGTTGTTCGGGAACCGATCCGCTACGATGGGCCTTGGCCCTGGTGGCCGACTTGACTCCTTTTTATTTACTGGACGCAGGGGCTGCGTCCCGCTTCTTGATGCCGAGTACTTTTGCAGCTTTTCTTACATCCGGGGCCTTGACCCATAGGAGCGCCCCATAGCGTCTCTGTCCCGCGCAAACGGCGGCCGCCGCTGTGACATTGATCTTCGCCTCAGCAAGGCGCGACACAACATGGAGCAACGCTCCGAGCTGGTCTTTTCCCTCAATCAGAAAGCCCGTCTTGCGGAGACTCAGTTTCCAACCAGCTTTTCTGGCTGCTTTTCGAAACGCAGCGGTGTCTTCAGGTACGAAGTCAATCTGACTTCGGCGGCCGCTTGGGAATCCTGAAAATGCCAGCAGGCTGATGCCCGCTTCTTTTAGGGTGCTTAACATCCGGACCCCTTCGCCCGGTTTGTTGGGTGCTGTCACATAAAAATAGTCGACGCGACGGATGGTTTCAGCCATAGGGTTCTCCCTTTGCGTGAGGCCATTGTACTGAAACCCAGCCTTTGGCATCAATACCCTTTTGAGACGGGATGGCCTCCTTGATCTGAGTCATCTCCTCGTGGGTAGAAGGGTCTGCCGCGGCAATCGCGGTCGAGCGGGAGCGTACCCGCTAGCGGGCGGTACCGACTGACGCTCGCCGTTGGTCATCGAGTTGGTCGGGTGACCGATTGGCGCCGAGAGACGGTCCGGGAAGGGCCGCCGGCGAGAGACCTCGGCTGCGACCAGTACGTCACCCGCATCGGCGTTCTCCAGCAGTCGCCCGATCTCCCGGTCTCTCCAAAGACCTCCGACCGCTGGCGGTGTCCTCCACGAACTCAAGCGGAGCAATGCCTTGACGGTTACAGTAGTCGAGCACTGAGAGCTTCTGGTTCTCGACGTCCTGCGTGTTGGTGGACACACGAAGATAGGCGTAGTTGGCCACGGGTTCAGCTAAAAGGTCGTTCGGAGATGTTCTGGACGCTCTCCGTCCAGAAGAATAGCATTGGATCGGTCCATATCCGTTCACCGAATACGATCCCTTTCTCTGGACAGCGATGCCGGGCGACTTCCTGAGCGAAGCGCAGAGAGCCGCCTACAGCCGAACGCTGGGCTTGAGGAGGAGTGGCTGCTCCCGGCCGGAGGACCTTAGCGTACATTCCTGTTCCATTGCTACTCAAACCCCTTATTCCAGGCCCGACAGTTTGACCGTTTCAAAATGAAGACGCTTGCCAGATCGCATGCTCGCCCCACCAACAAGTAGCAGGCGACTGTCAAACAGAAGCATACGGTGAAAAAACCGGTCGTCTTCAAGTTTGGTCGTGATGCGCCAAGCCCCCGCGTCGCGATCGAGGACCTGGACATTGCCGCCGTATGTGCTGACAAAGAGGCGGCCATCTACGGTGTAGGCCGACGCGCCGAATCCTTCCATGCCCTCCCGGCGTTTAACGTTAGCTTGCGGGTCGATCAGGCTCGGCCCGTGCGACCACTCTTCGCTGGCCGGATCGAATACATCAACCCGCGTCGTCGGGCCACCCTTCTGTTGCATGCCGCCTATAACGTACAGCTTGCCGCCAAGGTGTCCTAGAGAGAGAGCTCGTCGTTGGAAAGATGGCTTGGGGATTTGTTTCCATACGATGTTCTCCTGCGACAAATCCGCCACCCACGCAGTTTCGTGCCACTGCTGTTCTTTGCCACTAAGTCGCCAGCCACCGACAATATAGAGCTCGTCTCGAATCACAATGGCTTCATGGGAGGAGCGAGGTTCTGGTAAGGGAGGCAGAGACTCCCATTGCTTCGTCTGTGGGTCGAAGCAGACGAAATCCGCCACCGAGCGAAGATCGTGGTCCTGGTCCTCTTTGTTATGCGCCGTGAATCCACCAATGCGGTACAGCTTGCCGCTGTGGGCAACCATTGCCAGCCCTTGCAACCGGGGACCCTTGGCGATCATTTCCCACTTCGAAGGCTTTCTCAGATTCAAGCGGCTGAGTTCGTTGGATTGACTCGTGTTCGAGTAATGATGCGGCCGGCCAAAGTGTCCGCCGTAGACGTACAGCCAGTCACCAATTACTGTCGCCCCGAAACTCGTGATGCCCCTGGGCAGGTCGGCGTACTGCTGTACTGTCTTTGGACCTGATGTGTCACTTGTGGACAACTTGCCGATGTTGGATGCCCCAACATCAAACGTCACGGTGGAGTAGAACCATGTTTCTTCGTACTGCTGTTTCTGGAATTCGCCGTTCTTCTTCTCGATCCGCCGGGCCCGAATCTCGTAGCGGCCTGGCTGCGGCTCTTTCAAGGCTGTAATCCCCTCGGCGTCGGTCTTGAGTTCCGACGGTTCACCCTTCGGAGGCACTACGATTACTTGAGAGCCCTCTATTGGCTTGCCCTTCCAAGAGACGCTGAGTAGCAGCTCGCCATTTTTTAGTTGTGGCGAGACATCGAGATCGAGCTTCTCGGAGCGTCTCACTCTGTCGCCCACACCCCATCTCAGCGACTTCGCGTAGTAATGCAGCAACATAGTCTTGTCACCATGCGAGAAGACGCCGTACAAACAGTAAGCTTCTATGGAGTCCCCGTCTGAGGGCAGAGCGCTTGTGAGAAATCCCTGGTCGCCCGTCTCGACTCGGCGAAGCTTGAGAGGGGCATACTGCGATTCGGCGTTGCGATACCATACTTTCAGTCTTGTCAGCCTGTCCAGAAACTTGGCTAAGTCCGGTTCAGCGGACTCACCAAAGTAGACGTGGGCTTGTGGATCGTTGCCGTCCTTGGTCTCAAGCGAGACCCAAACAAAATGGGCTCGCAGGGAACCAGACGCCAGGATCATGCTCAACATCAACCCAACCACGTGTAGGATTCTCATTCTGATCTCCTCGTTAATTAGCAAAACGTTTTAAGTCGTCCTCCTGATCACATCCGTTCTATCCATTGCCTATTTCGACTGCATGACTTTGCTTCCAGAGCAACGCGCGGTCCGTCGAAGGCCTTTTCCCTCCGCCTGGACGGCTGTGGATGCAAACGAGTCGGCGGCCGAATCTAAGCAGCAGCTTTTCCCCGCTGACGGCGACGCCGTAGAGCCGGGATTCCTCGGACAGCCGATTCTCAGCAATCTTTTCGGCGCTGTCGGCAGTGAGATAGATCTCAACGACTCCATCGGCTCCGAAAAAGTAAACATGGCCTCTTGCGGCGATCGGCGAGGCCCAGCACTGACCCTCGAGCCGCGCGTGCCAGATCTCTTGCCCGGAGTCAATGTTCATACAGAAAGCCACCCCGGCTTTGTTGACCATGTACACGCGTGACTGATGCACGAGCGGGGAACTGAAGTACGACGCAGCCTCCGAAGCACGCCAGACGACTTCGGGAGTCGAGTGTCTGTTTGAGCCGAAACGGATTGCGGCTGTTTGTCCCTTGGTGCTCGACCCGATGATCGCCCCGCCAGGCATCGGAGTCGGCGAGGCAACGAACGTGCCATTGAAACCGTTCAGAGCCCACAGTGGCGAACCATCTTCGGTGTCGTAGGCGTCCACACGACCTCTCCCGCTGACGAGTGCGATCTCTCGGCCGTCGTGCTCAGCGATTGTCGGTGTGGTCCACGAAACTCCTTTGGGCCGGTCCGTCTTCCAGACAGTTTTGCCGCTCTCCCGATCGGCGCACAGCAGATAAGAGGGCCCGTCGTGGGCAACTAGCACGAGCAGGCCCTTTCTGCACAGGCACAGCGAGCTCCCGATGCCGTGACGACCGTCGAACTCACCGAATTCCTGGGTGAGTTTGCGATGCCAAAGCGGCTTGCCAGCATGACTGAATGCGGCAAGGTCGCCGGTTTCGAAGAAAGCATAGACGCGGTCCGCGTCCACGGCGGCTGTCGGAGCGGCTTTGCTGACCATGTTGCTGTCCTCGATTTGCTGCGCGGGACCCAGTGTCCGCTTCCAGGCGATTGACCCTGCTGCAGTGTTTACAGTGATGAGGTGAAGTTCCTCCTTGTGTTTGCCGGCAGTGGACGTTATGAAAGCCAAGCCGTCCCAGACGACGGGGCTCGACTGCCCGTAGCCGGGAATTGCGACGCTCCACGAGACGTTGTTTTGATCGGACCATTCGAGCGGCAGCGCCTCGCCACCAGCGACGGAGCTGGAGCCGTCGCCGCGAAACTGCGTCCAGCGGGTTCGGGCGAGCGTTGCGGGAGCGAGCAGCGCTCCGAGGAAAGCGCGCCGGCCGAGATCCCTTGCGGGATGAGAAACTGGCATCGTAAGAATAGTCCTTCCCGTCAGGGTGTGCCGGGTAGGGCGCTCACAGCAAAGAGAAACCCCCTGATCAAGATCAGCGCGGTTACCCAGTGCTCAACGGTGCCTAGGAAACTCCGTCTCCTGGACATCTCCCCCTGACTATTCGCTTTCGTCACGTTCTCCTCCTGCCTGTCTGTGACGAAAAAAGTTGGCGGCGCTGTCGCTCAGCATGGCGACCAGCCGGAAATACTGCGCCTCGGCGAGCGTCATCGTGGTGAACCCGAGCTGAACGTGAATACAGTGGTGAGCGCACAGGGCTACCGAGCCAAAGCCTTCGTATTGCGCAAGCATAGCCGGTGCATGCGGCATCGAGTTTCTCCCGTGCACGGTCGAGAATGGCCGTGGAGGCGGGTTGTCATCAGGGTCGCTGTGCATGGCGCTTGTCACTCCTTCACTCCAAAGTTCCAGCGCATTCCGACCCGTAACGTCCGGCCGGGATCGGCTCGGAAGAACGACGGCTGGGCGGCTGCGAGATTCGAGTCCGTCGAGTCGAACAAGTTGTCGAGAGCGAAGTAAACCTCGCTGCCGACGCGGAGCGGCTTGGCGATGTACCAATCCCAGAGTTGATACCCGCCGCCAACAAAGGTTCCACTGCGACCGACGATCGGCCACTTGCTGAAGTAGGTTCCCCGGAAATTCGTGCGCAGGCCGCCCCAACGACCCGTGGACCACCACACGCGGAAGTTGCCGTGGTGACGGTGGCGCTGGCTCAGAAACGTTTTGGTTTCCTTGTCGCGGGCGTCGAGGTAGGTGTAGCCGCTTGAGACGATCAAGTTGCGAGTCAGGTTCACTTCGACCCGGCCCTCGACGCCCGTCGTGTAGGCGTCCTCGACGTTGCGGTAAAGATAGAAGAGCCGCTGCAGACCAGGGTTGAACGCGCTGTCGATGTTGAACCGCTGCATCAAGCCCCGCAGCTGTTCGGGTGTGGAGGGCCGCCCGACCAGGTCGGCCTGGATCAGGTCTTTGATGTCGTTGCGGAAGAAGTTGCCCATCAGGCGCACACGCCCCTTGCGGTAGTCGAGCCCGGACTGCACCGTCGTCGAGCGCTCCGGTTCCAGAGCGGGGTTGCCTATTACCTGGTAGAAATTGGTCGGGTTAAGGAAGCGAAAGTAAAGCTGACCGAGATCGGGCGCGCGGAAGCCGCTGCCCCAAGAGCCTCTCGCCCGCAGGCTGTCGCTGAGCCGGATCAGCAAGCCTGCTCGCGGCACGAAGTGATTTCCATAAAGGGAGTGACGGTTCCAGCGCCCGCCCGCAGTCAGGCTGACACGCGGGTGCAGCTCGATGCGGTCGTTGATCCAGGTGTCGGCCATTGAAATCTGCTGGCCGGCGTTGCCGCCGACCATGCGGTTGAAGCCGCGATAGTTGTCTTGCGTCCACTCGACTCCGCCCTGAACGAGTTGCCGCGAGCCCCAAACGTGCGAGATGTTGGTATCGAGCCTATAGAGACGCTGATTGAGGTTGGCGTTCGTATCGATCTCACCCGGCGTAGCGGCGACAGCGATCTCCGAACTTTCGTCGTACTTGCCGTAGTAGCCCCGAAAGGTCCACCGCGTGACCGGGGTCAGCCCGAGATCGAGATTGACGCCGTAATTCTGCGCACTGTCTCTTGTCGTGGTCGTCTGCGGCCCGATCTCACCGACAAAATTGCCCAGCTCGTCGTTGTCAAACGCGTTGGCCAAAAACCCCACCTTGAGCCGGTCCGAGAGGTCGTAGCCGAGCTTGCCGAGGTAGTCATAACGGTGGAAGCCTGCGCCGGTGGTGGTGAAGCTATCGGGGAGCAGGCGGTAGGGATTGCGTTTGTGGTGCTCGACGTCGAAGAAGCCATGCCAGCCCTCGTGGGAGAAGCCCATGTCGCCGCGAATGTCGGCTGCGTCGAAGCTGCCGACCGAGGTCGTGACATTGGCATCAAACTTATCCCGCGGTTGACGGGTGATCATGTTGATCACCCCACCTATGGCGTCAGAACCGTAGAGCGCCGACGAGGCACCTTTCACGACTTCTATGCTTTCCAGCCGGCCCGCCGACTGGCGGTCCATGTTGAGAATGCCGCGCTTGATTCCGCGTGCGCCGACGACGGGATAGCCGTCGATGAGTACGAGCGATTGGCGGGAGTCGATGCCCTGGATCTGTGTTTCCGAGCGATTACCCGAGGACCCGCTTCTGGTAACTATCCCGGGTTCCTCGGCAAGCAGATCGCTGACTCGCTCGTAACCTGAGTCTTTGATGGCCGTGCGCGAGACGACGTCGACTTTCGTTACTGAGTTCTCTACAAGTTCCTCTTCGCGCGAGCCGCTGACGACGACCTGCTGCACCAGCGGCGCCGGCGGGAGCGTAATGCGCAGATCTTGCGCCTCCGGAGAGGGCACACCTACGATTTGCCACTTGGTGGCAAAATCGGCGCGAGCCGCCGTGACACGATATTCCCCGGGACGAACCTCGATTCGAAAAGACCCCTGACTGTCGGCGATAGCGGCGATCTCCAGCCCTGTCTTTAGGTTTCTGACGAAAACATTGGTTCCGGGCAGAGCCGCGCCGGTCTGGTCGATCACACGGCCCGCAAGGGCTCGAGTCTCGGCGGCGGCGGACCATACGGACAGCGAAGACAATGCAAGCAACACACCATGAAACTTGAAAAAGCTCTTCATCACACCCTCCAGTTAGTTAGGCCGCAGCGAACATCCGCCGCGGGTTGGCAATGCACTGTCTAGCGCAGCCAAAGCCGCGCCTTCATTCAGCCATCAAGGAGGGCGAAGAGCGTTCGTTATAGTGAAACGAAGAGCTAGTCGTGACGGACTGTTCCTCGCGGCTGAGCGAAGCAGGCGAGGCGTTGCGTCTCCGATGGCCCATCATTGCCGCAGCGTCCTCGCCTTAGTGTTCTACGTTTTGCTCGAGAAGCTGCACATTCCGCCAAGCGATCTGCAGCGTTCGAGTGTTACCTTCCTTCCCCTTTCTTTCGTTGTTGATGCACGAGCAGCTTAAACAGCATGGGTCCGTGATGCACTTCGTCTTTCATACCGGCCAGCAGGCCGCTGCGGCAGCCAGGAAAATCTTTGTGTAAAACCTCACGGTGCCGTCGCACGGACTGCAGTAGCGCGATGGCTGCGGGATGCGACTGAATTTTCTGCCGCTCCGCAGCCGCTGGTAAGGCTGTAAACAGACAGACCAGGATCACGGTGTAGACAGCTTGAACAAACGGCATGATCAACGCTGTAAGTGCAATAAAGTTGCAACTTGTTTAACCTGGCACAGGCCTAAAATAGTCGTATTTCTTTAGTGCATATCGTATAACTGTTTTATTTAGTACACTATAGGAAATTACGTAGAACGGGTTGTCGGCTACGACACCTACGTTATCAGTAGTACTACAACTTGCAATTGAATGTCAAGTAAAGAATCCCCGCCTCCCGCCGGTGCACAGCTATATCATTTCGTGACCGGCACGCTCGACGCGCTGGCCCGATCGTAGACCGACCTGTGGTCGTAGGCCCCGTCCGCCGTGAAACGCCGGATGGGAACTTCGAGCGGGGCGAGAAGAGCAGGGAGTGTGGAGGCGTCGTCCCCGCTGCTCGCTGTGAGTTCGGGCCGCCACAATGAACCCCTTGGCATCCACTCCGATGTGCAGCTTCCGCCAATCCCGGCGTTTCTTCGATGCCTTGTGCTTCTGCGCGTTCTATTCGCCGCGCCCCAGAATCTTGAGCCCTGTGGAATCAACGATCAGGTCGATCGGGCCGTCGTGGGCTCGGGTCAGGGGCGGCACCGCAAGACATCCGGGCGCTGTTGGCCAAGGATGTCTCCAAGGCCTCCATCGCCAAGATACTGGACGTCTCCCGCTCCGCCCTCTACCAGGGGTCACCTCACGAAACGGAAAAAATCGTACGCTAAGGCCGATTGAGCGGCGGAACTCGGGAAGCGGTGAAGGCGAGCGGCGGGCGCCGACAGGGACAGGATGACGGCATTCGAGCATAGCGGGTTCTAGTGGGACCCAAGGGAACCAGAGACGAAGTGGCCAGCCACGCTGAGCTTCGACCCCGTCAACGGCGCGGTGCTGACGCGGAGGATAGCCGAAATGCCCCGATCCTTGGGTTCGGCCGATCAATGGGACACTACGGAGTCCCACCGTGGGCCAAACGCGCGACGTTTCGCCCGTCGTTGGCCCGCGTGAAGCCCGATCAGAACGAGGGACGGGGTAGGTGTTGACCTGTGTTTGAACAAGCCTTCAAGAACATCGACGACATCCTGTGGAAAGAGGCAGGATGCACGACCGAACTCGACTACACGGAGCAAACGTCCTGGCTATTATTCCTGAAATACCTCGACGGCCTTGAGCAAGACCTCGCCGATGAGGCGGCGCTGAACGGGAAGACCTACACCTACATCCTCGACACGCCCTACCGCTGGGAAAGCTGGGCCGCGCCACGTGCTGTCCCATTACGTCCGCGTCGGTGTGGAAGAACTCGACCAGGAGAAGCTCACGCCGTTGTTGCGGCTGAAGTATCACAATTCCATCGCCGACGCCCTATTAGACCTTGGCCGGGCGGAGGAGATTGGGCAGGTCTTCGCCGGGTTCCAGAAGTACTTGTATCAGCAACAATCGGCTGCATGACGCGTACGGCCACCCACGCAAAGCGCCTTCACGCCCGCACCGTTCAGATAGGCGGCCCACTCGTTCATGAGCTGGCGCCGCCGCGCAAACAGGTCCGAGCGGGCGTAGGCCGCTTCGACCTTGTCCCGGACCACGTGCGCCAGGGCTGCCTCGGCGACCTCCGCGCGCGTACCTTTCAACAGCCTCTCGACCCGCTTGCCGATCGAGGTATCTGGTGTCGAAGCCCCGCAGCAGTGCGAGGATTTCGTCAAGTCGATGAAACCAGGCGGGTTGGGAGGGCATGGGGGAAGCTCCTGCTCTACTATACGTTAGGGAGCGATCCGGCATTATGGCCTGCCGGGGAGAGCATTTTCCAATCCAAGAATGAGCCTGAAGAAGGAGGATCGGACGGGCGGTGCTGCTGGGGTTCTCCTTTCAGTGGCGGTTAGGCAGTCAGTGGCAGTTAGGCAGCGGGGGATGGGGGTGCGGGGCAAGGGGGCTGGCGTTTGAAGTCCCCTTGCCCTGCTTCCATCACTGCAGAAATCTGTCAGCGACGAAGTCGACAACGGGCTAGCAGGGCGAGCTTGGCTTTCTGCATCCGCTGGGCCGCTGCCGTGTCGCTGTGGCGGCTGGCTTGCTGCTGGAGCGTCTCGGTTCGCACGCCGTCCTTGAGGTGCTTTTGCCAGTCGGGCAGCGAGAGTAGCTTTTCGTAGGGCGTGCGGTAGTCGGTGGCGCGATAGCGACGGCGGCGTTGGCCCCGGGCGGTGATCTCGATGGTGGCGAAGCCGCACGGGCGGTGGTAGTTCAGATAGGGATTGAAATAGGCTGTGTAGAAGCGCTGCAACGCGGAGGCATGCTCGGCGGCGATCGCTCCGTAGCCTATGTGCTTGCGCACCACGGCCCCGTTTTTGCCTTCCACCAGAGCGTTGTCGGTGGTGCGATAGGGGCGCGACTTGGTGAACTCGATCAGTAGCTTGTTGAGCAGCCGGGCCAGGCGGTGATTGAGAAACTCCGAGCCGTTGTCGCAGTGGAAGCCGCGCAGGCGAAAGGGGAACTGGTGCAACATCGCTTCCAGCACCGGGATCAGGTGTCGCTCCGAGATCGTCTCGACGCAGCCGACGACCTGCCACTGCGTGACCGTATCGACGGCGTTGATGTGATACAGCCCCGGGCGAGTGTCCCAGTGACCCTGGTGCACCGTATCGACGCGCAGATAGCCGGGTTGTCCCTGTGGCTCGGGCTTGCGCCGCTCGGCGATCCCGACCTGTCGTCTCTGAGTGCGATCGAACACCACCCGCTGTGAGCGATAAGCCCGGGAGCGCCGCAGGTTGTAAATGTGGGAAATCGAGATGTGGGCCAGGCGGACGTACTCCGAGTTGGCGAAGAACTGATACTCGCGCTCGAGGATGCGCCGTACCGCCGGCCCGGACAGACCCTCGTGGGCAGCGTCGACGGTTGCTAACAAGGCAATGTCCTGGGGTGTGTAGCGGCGCGGAAAGCGGCGCCGACGGGGTTGTCGGGCCTCGATCCGTCGGTGCCGAAGCCACTGCCCCATCAGCCGCGTCAACTGGGCCCGACTCAACCCGCTCAGCCGCGCCAGAAACCGCCGCACGATGCCCTTCTGCCTCCTGCCAAGCCGTCGGTAGTGCTGCGCCGCCAAGATACGCTCGACAAAGCGATAAATCTGCTCGCGTCCCTGGACTCTGAAGCCAATGCTTCGACTGCCGGCCAGGAACTCCTGCATCTCGGCCAGGGTAAGCCGCTCTAGGTTCTGCATGGTGATCGTCATTCACCAGCAGCTTGTACCCTTTCGTCCCGCTCACGTTCAGGCTCATCTTGTGTTGGAAACAAACCTCCCCTTCAGGCTCATCCTGTATTGGATAACTCTGGGAGCGGCGGGAGAGGGAGCATATCATGTATGATAAAGCCGCAAGCCGACTTTCAGTCGTAAGGGAACCCACCGCCTTTCAGGCGGTGGTCTCGAGTTTGGCTTTTCGAGGCGGCCTGGGGGTGCCGAGGGAGAGGGGCGAAAGGGTTAGCCGGCGGCGTACAAGACGGCGGTGGGAAGCGAGCAACGCAGTTTCTGAGGCTTGTGGTGTGGCTGGGTGGTGGAGGGGAAGCCGCAGAAACGTCGCAAGCCCTCTCCCCACAGCTCGGCCCGCAGTTGTTGGATCAGATCCTGCGTCGAGGGGCGGGGTTTCGAGCGCTTGGCCCGCCACTTGGGCGGCGGCAGCGCGTCGGGAAAGCCGGCCGGTCCGTAGGCCTGCCGCGCTGCCAGCAGCAAACCAGCATAGGCGGCGACGAGCAACTGCGGCACGGTCTCGACCGAGCGCGGATGCCTGACCTGCGCCTGGCCCAGGCCTAACAACGTCTTCTGGTCACGGAAGTTGACCTCGATGTCCCAGCGCCAGACGTAATGCTGGACGATCTGTTGCGGGGACAGCGCGGTGTCGGTGGCGAGCAGATAGGCCGGGCGGCGATACAACAGCCGCGAGCCTTTGCGGGGCCGATAGCCGAGCGGCGCGATGACCACCAAGCGCAAGTTGGTGTGGCCGCCGGCCGGACGCCAACGCAGCGGCGCCAGGGTTTTGATGCGAAAGGCGTGCCGCCGCCCGGCCGCATAGGCGGTGACCGTCTGCCAGGGGACGCCGTCGTCTTGCCGCAACTCGTCGGGCGTCGGCGCCCGCTCCCCATACCAACGGCGCCGGCCGGTAGCGGCCCCTTTCCCGGCCGGCAACTGGTACAAGTTGGCGTCCTGGCGGAGGCGGCCGATCAAGACCGTTCTGGGCGGCAGATTCTTCAACACCACGCGGTTGGTGAAACGACCGTCGACCAGCACCTCGAGCCGTCTGGCGTCGTCGTGTTCTTGGTCGAGGTTCTGCCGCAGCGCGTGCAAGCGGGCTGCTCCGCGACGGGCCAGCGAAGCTTTCCGCGACGCCTCCCGATACTGTTGACGTTCTTCCTCGGAAGCGTTTTGGCGGGGTTTCGGCGGGGTCGGCGCGTGTTGGAAATCGATGGGGATCAGCCGCGCCGGGCCGGGTCTCTCGCCGGCGGGCAGCGCGGCTGCGATCTCGACGACCCGCTGGGCACGGATGAGGTTGGTCTGAAACGGAGGACCCAGCGGATCGCGTCTCCAGGCGACGCCGGGGGTTTTGGTTCCCCTCTTGGGCAGCAGCGAATCATCGAGCGCCACCACCAGCGGCTCCCCGGGCCGCAGTTGGGCCACAACGCCGCGGCGCACGGCGGCGAACAGCGCCTCGCTATCCAGCCGCGACTGCGAGAAGACCCGATAGAGGGCCGACCAGTCCTGGAAGCTCTCCCCGGCGGCGTGCAGCAGCCCGGTGATGGTATGGCGGCCGAGACAGACCAAGCTGCTCAGCATCAAGGTTTGGATCTTGTCTTGGACGCGGCGCTGGCCGCTCCCTTGGAGCGCTTGCCCGACCAGGGCTTGGAAAGTGTCGAGGAGCCGCGCTGGAGAGTCTTTTTTTTTAACGCCGAGGGCGGCGGGTGGGGGCGGTTCAACACGAGTTGGGAGCGATCTTCGACGAGCCATTCCACGGTCTCGCCGCGGGAGAACTGCATCACCTGAGCGAGGGCGGAGGGGAAGTTGACGTACCACTGCTGGCTGGTTTTGCGGCGGATGAGCTGGACTTTGGTGGGGTAACCCATGGGGCCTCCTGATTCTAGTTATATAACTAGATACGAGAATACACAAAAATGTTTCAGAACGCAAGGGTTTTTTGCCTCTGGCCCACTCCAGCTTCGTCTTTGTGGGAATCTATCTAGTCAACCGCCAAACTCGAACCCACCGCCTTTCAGGCGGTGGTTGTTTAGTGGGCCGGCCGTAAGCTTGGCAATCCCCTTGGAACCGGGCTTGTAGTTGCCGTCGAAGATCATCAAACGGACGCCCGCGCGCGCCAGGAGAAGCTTCTCGAAGTCCTCGACGGTGGCCGCAAAACCGCCCAGGCCGGAGAGGGCTTCCCTGACGGGAACCAAGCCGTCTCGTTTACGCTGCATGGTGAGCGGCTCGGATGCTCGGCGACAGATTCAGTTCATCAACAGGCTGTTCGAGGTGGCTGCATGAGACGGCTCCCGGTCGACCCGACCAATCGCTCTCCTGCCGCTTTTTGAAAGTTGCAACACATCCTGATAAAGAGTTTGCGGTTGCTTGTGGCCCGGATTCGCAGGCTGGAATTCATGAGCGTGGTGACTTTCGTCCGGAACGCCATCGCGGACTATAAGAGTACAGCGTCTCTAGTGCCGAGTTCCCGGCACCTCGCTCGGGCGATGGTGAGGCCGCTGTGTGGCAAAGCGCCTCGGGTTGTGGTCGAGTTCGGTCCCGGAACGGGCGTGATGACCCGCGAATTGCTGCGGCTGATGCCGGACGACGGCACTCTGCTCGCGTTCGAGATCAGCCCGCGGTTCGTGACGTACCTGCGCGAGACCATTCCGGACCCGCGCTTGCAGATCGTGCAAGCAAGCGCGGAGACCGCAGCGACGGAACTGAGTCGTCGCGGCATCGAACAGGTTGACGGGGTCGTGTCGTCTCTGGGCATCAGCTTCATGGACATGGGCTCGGTGGACGCGATCTTCCGCCCTCTCCTGTCGCACTTGGGCAAGAAAGGCACGATCACCCAGTTCCAATATGTCACATCCGCATGGGGCTCCATGGCTGGCGTATTCAGTGTTTCGAATCGACCTGCGTGTGGCTGAACCTGCCGCCCGCTTTCGTGATCACCGGCCACGGGGGGCGGAACGGCGACAAGGCTCCGCCGAACGGAATCGAAATCGAGAGCCTCGAGTATATTGACAACTAGTCCAATCGACCTGCGTGTGGCTGAACCTGCCGCCCGCTTTCGTGATCACCGGCCACGGGGGGCGGAACGGCGACAAGGCTCCGCCGAACGGAATCGAAATCGAGAGCCTCGAGTATATTGACAACTAGCAGATCGGCCGGTGCCTGTCGGCGGTCTGCCTGCATGGACTCGATCTTGCTTGATGTGATTCTGAGTAGCCTTGTTGCACGGATAGGGATGGAAACGGAATTCTCCCTTTCCCAAGCCGTAGCGTCAGGAGATGCGTTCGAACACAGGCCGTCCGAGCGCGGTCATTGTGTTCAGGACTTTGCGACCGAGTTGGACCTCCGTGATCTGCCTGGAGAAGCTGCGGGATTTGAGTTTGGGGCCGATGACGC
This sequence comes from Bryobacterales bacterium, assembly GCA_965248105.1. Taxonomy (GTDB): domain Bacteria; phylum Acidobacteriota; class Terriglobia; order Bryobacterales; family UBA6623. The sequence continues at coordinate 4,012,777 of CBDFIK010000006.1, read as the reverse complement.
TCTTCCAACGGCCCATCTGCGTTTCTATTCGGCTGCGCTGGTTGTACCCTGTTGCCGTCTGCCAGGCCATGCACCCGTTGCTGCGGATTTGGGCAATATGGCGATCCCGAACGGTCGCATCACGCGCCGATTGCAGGCGGATCACTGCGTCCTTTGGCGGCGGTATGACCACATCCAGGGTCTCCCCATACCGCTGCCTCAGCAGATTTCGCGTGGACGCTCCATCGTAGGCGCCGTCAGCCAGAAAGCCCGTGACCGGGGCATCCAGCTGATCCAGGAGGCCGGGTAAGGCTGTGCTGTCTCCAACGTTATCGTGAGTCAGAGCGGCGCAAACAATCGCCCCGCTGGCGAGGTCCAGTCCGAGGTGGAGCTTGCGCCAGCGGCGGCGTATTCCCTTGGTGTTATGCTTCTGCGCTAGCCATTCGCCCTCGCCGAAGATCTTCAGGCCAGTACTGTCGACCACCAGATGGATAGGCACAGATCCTGCTTGCCTCATCACCTGAGCGATGCTCACCCCGTTTGCGCGACGCGACAGCGTGGAGTAATCCGGTACCCGTATATCCAACCCCATGAGCGTGCCGATGGAACCCATAAGCCCCTGTGTCTGACGCAGTCCAAGATGGTATGCCGTGCGCAGCATCAGGCATGTCTCGATCGCCAAATCCGAGTATCTGCGCTGACCACCCCGTGACGTGCGGCGCGGCGCGCTCCACACACTTTGAGCCTCCTCACTGACCCAAATCGTCAGGTCACCCCGTTGGCGCAAGCTCTCGTTATATTCCGCCCAGTTGATCACCCGGTACTGCACCTTATCAAACTTGTGCCGTCGCGCTGCGTTGAACTTATGTGGCATTTGGACTACCCCCAGCGTTGAAAAACCAATGATAAGACATTCTTCGGGATGATCCATGCAACAAGGTCTCGCAGATGGGTGTGTTTCTAACCGTGCGCGAGGATCGCTCTCGCCGCAGAGCCTTCCGTGGTGCTTTGCGGGCCGCCCGCGGCGGGGTAAGTGCTAATCCCATTGACGACGAGGAGGCTCGCGTTCTGCTTGAGACTTTGGCGACTTCACCCAAGTCTCTGCGTGGAAGGGAGGCGGCGGCCGCGGCCCAAGCCGTCATCAACATGCTCTGCCTTGAGCACTTCCCGGTCCAAACCGAAGTGGAGATCCTAAGCCGGCTGATGGATTCCTACGAGAACACCAACCCCGACGTCCTGGAGTACGTTGTGCCTTTGGATCAGCTAGCCAGCGAGTGGAAGAGTCGTGCGCTTGTGGAAACTGGGACCGCAGTCGAGTGGTGGTGGCTGGGGTACCCCTGCTCGATTCCGCGCAAACCAGGGGCGTTCAAAATGCGCAGTTGGACGCTGAAGCGTCACTGAGCAAAACAAAGCAAGAACGCGTCCGCCGGCACCAACCGAACCGGGGTGTTAACCGGCGGTCGACGTCCTGAGCCGGCGGGTTGGCAGCAACCGGAGCCGGGCAGACGAGGGCCCGCCTGCCCGACTCGTAAGGGGGGGATTACTTGTCCTGTGTTTGGCTGTCGTGTTTCTGGCGATAGATGGCCCGGCTCTGCCTGTTGAGCTTGCGCTGCGCCTTGGCGCGTTCTCTCGGCGTGAACACGCCGCCATCGTGGCGATCTTTGACGATCGAGCGATGGATGCGTGCGGCGTTGCGTTCGAGCCTCAGGGTCTCCGGCTTGGTGAGTTGGCCGCTGCTAACGCCCTGGCCGATTCGCTTCTGTTGCCTCTTCTGCCTCTGGGCAACGGGGCCTTTGGCTAGCGCCAAGCCCGCTCCCAAAGTCAGGGTACAAATGCTTACGGTGAACCACTGGGTGAGCTTTTTCATGTGGACTTCCTCCTCTGCTTCTTGTTGAATCTTTGTCTTCCTCTATAAACCAAGGTCTCGGACGAGAGTTGCGGCGGACGACAAATTTTGTTGGCTATACTGAAGACCCGTTCGGTCTAGGGCAGCGGCTGTCATGTAATCGCCTGTGTTTCCATTTCACCCCGAGGTCCTTCCTGCGCCCGGCAGATCCCTAACCAATCGTCACCTAGTCCCACGCAATCTCTAGGAGTCCATGCGCACGGCGCTCATCGTTTTACTGGTCCTGCTCGGAACCTTCCTGCTGTTTTGGCGCCTAGACGGCGCGCTTCTTTGGCGTGACGAGTGCTCCACCGCGAACTGGGCACGATTGATGGTCGAGAAGGGGTACTGGGCGCCCAGAGTCTTTGACGGCAGTCAGTTGATCGTCCAGGCGGCCGACGGGCACGACTTCAATTCTGAGCTAACGCCCGCTATGCAAAGCTGGTTGCAGTTTTACGTGGCGGCAGCCGCCTTCAAGCTGTTCGGTGCAAGCACGTGGACTGCTCGACTTCCTTTCGCGCTTGTGGGAGCGATTTGCTTGTTTGTCCTCTACCGCCTCGGCCTTGTCTTGTTCGGATCGGGTTTGCGTCCGTTTCTCATGCCTTATCTCGGGCTGCTTTCTATCTACTTCTTGTCCGCGGCTCGCCAAAGTCGATATTACGTTCTCGTGGTTTTGGCGGCGTCGCTTCTGTTTTTGGAAGTTTGCCGCTATCTTCGGGACGCCTCACTGGCCTCCCGGCGCTCATTCTACATTCGGCTGGGCCTGGCGGGACTCTTCCTGTACTTCTCAAACTACGTGAGCTTCGCCGGAATGTGGGCCTCTTTGGCGGTCTTCCTATTCTTGAGGGGCGACAGACAACTGAGCCGCGGATTCCTGCTCCTTTCAGCCGCCATGGCTCCGATCGTGGCGGCCGACTTCGGGTTGTTCCACTGGGAGTTTGCGAGCCGTTGGCCCCCGCCGGAACAAGAACCGCTTGGGGAGATCTATCGCTACGCGCTGATCAACCGGGGCAGAGACTTCTGGAGAATGACTCCACTCGTTGGGCTGGTCCCGGCAGCGTTCTACTTATTCAAGCGAAAGGTGGGCACGGCGCCCCTTAGCGCGAAGCTCGCTATGGTCGCCGCGGCCGTCGTCCCGCTTTCACCTGTCCTGTTTGGCTTCGGCTATATGGATGTCCGCGAAGGTGACGCAGCGCTGTTTTGGTTGTTACTCGCTGCAAGCCTTACCGTGCCGGCAACCTTGCTCTACTGCTGGAGGAAGCTCCCCAGTTCAGGGCTGTGGACACAGGCGGCCCTGCTGGCTGGGTTGGTGATCTTGGTCTCGCCCCTACTTGCCATCGCTGTTGGGCAATCGAAAGCGTTCTACCGCCACTACTACCAGGTTCTCCCGGCCGTCGTGTTGCTTGGGGCGGTCGCTACCGCCGGGCTAGAACGGACGGCCGGCAAGAAGGTAGCCGGGGCGATGTTCTTGGGTCTGTTGATTTGGCCCAACCTGAATTTCAACGTGAATGGATTCGACCATGTCGTCGAAAGGCAGTTTTTCAAGGACCGCTCCTACAACGGACCGGTTGTGAAGTTTCTGCAGTCTCACGTTCGCCCAGGTGATAGGCTGGCCGTGTTTCGAAACGTAAAAGGGATGATGCTGTTCTTCTACCTGCCTGAGATTCGTTGGGTAGCTCAACTCGACAGTGCCAACGCAGGTAACCAGGCCTATCGGGGCCTCTTGCCCGACGACCAGTTCGACGATTACGGCGGAGCAGATTGGTATATCGTGTGGGATCCCAGAGGAAGAAAGCCGCGGGGGCTCACCGATCAGTTCGACAGCGTCTGGAAAAGGGCCTACTCCTACAGGCAAAGTTGGTGGGACAAGGCTCTGCCGGCCCCGAAACGCACCTACGAGATCTACCGCGGGCGGGCGCCGGCGGCGGCCTCCGCCGGCTCTGGAGAAACAGCCGGAAGAGGCCCTCGAGCCAGAGCCGCCCAGAACAGTTCCAACACGGTCATCCAGAGACGAACAGCCACCGCGACGGTAAACGCCACGCCCACAGGCATCAGTCGACTCAGAAGCAAGCCAAAAACACCGTCGCGGATTCCCATGCCCGCCGGAGCAACTACGGAAACCATGGCCACCAGCCACGCCAACGCGTAATAGCTGGCCAGCGCTGGGACCCGGTCGACCGGGATAACCATCACGCCCTTCACAAAGACGCCCGCGCCGAGCCCGTGCAGCACCCACACTGCTAAATAGATCCCCCAGAGCAGAACGATCGTCGACCACGGCATTCTCAGCTGTTGATAAGGCTGCTTCAAAGCACGAGACACCAGCCGCGCCCAAAGATTCAGGACTCGGGGATGCACCAAAACGGCAGCGGCCACGGGAATGGCGACGAGCAGGATACGCTGAAATCCGGCCAAGTCAGGAAGCAGGGCGTCCAGGCTCCACACGGCCGGGCCCAGTGAAGCAAGAATCAGCAGGACCGTTTCGAGAAAAGTCGCTGCCATGCATACGGCCGCCGGAACACCATAGCGACTTGCCAAGTAGATCCGGCTGACGTATTGCCAGATCGTGCCCGGCACGTAGCGGCTCAACTCGGCCCGTCGAACGACCCAGTAAGCGCCGCGAAAAGAAATCGGGTGGCCGAACCTTTTCAGAAGGGTCGCCCAGACGAGCGGGCGCACCGTGAACCAGCAGGCAGTCAACAGGAAGGAAACAAGGAGGTAGCTTGGGGCCAGCTCCCACTCGGCTTCGCGAACGTGTTGCCAGTTTCGATAGATGACGCGACCGATGAAAAAAGCAATGACGAGGGGAAGTAAGACCTTCGCCACGCTCAAGACACGTTTAGTCAAGCTGCTCCTCGATGGAATAGTTGGGGAGCCTTTCCGAAGTCGGCCGCTGGGCCACGATAATCTCACTGACCCATCCCGCTGCGATCAAAATGATGGTGCCCAGTGCCAATGTCATGGCCAGCAGAACCAACAGGAGAGACGAATAGAGCAAGTGAAGACCCAACACCACGGCGGACAGAGTGAGGAATCCCAAGCCTGCCGCGCCGAATCCGTGCGCAGGCCTCTCCCGAAAGCGGGTCACGAGCACGACGGTGATGAGATCCAGGCACCCCTTCAACAGTCGACTAAACCCGTACTTTGAACGGCCGTGCCGACGGGGGTGGTGCGTGACTTCGATCTCCCCTACGCGGTATCCGGCCGCAGCAACCAACACCGGGATGAAGCGGTGCATCTCTCCGTAGAGCTGAAGCGACCGGGCAACATTGCCCCGAAAAGCCTTAAAGCCGCAATTCACATCATGCAGAGCCAGCCCAGTGAGCCGGCGGGTGGCGAGGTTGAAAATCCGAGAGGCCACGATTTTGGCGATTGGATCGCGGCGCTTCTTCTTCCAGCCGCAAACCAGGTCGTAGCCCAAATCGAGCTGTTCCACAAACCTCGGCATTTCAGCGGGATCATCCTGCAAATCCCCATCCATGGTGAAGACAATCTCACCGCGGCTGCCGGCTAGACCCGCCATCAAAGCCGCCGTCTTGCCGTAGGGCTTCTTCAGGCGCAAAACGCGAACGCGCCCCGGTTCGTGTAGGTTTTTCAATCGCTTACGAGTCTGGTCAGTACTGCCGTCATCAACGAAAATAAGCTCGTAGGACGAGCCCAGAACCGCTCGCAGCGAATCAACGAGGGGCTCCAGACTATCCTGTTCATCCCGAACCGGAATAATGACGGAGATACGGGGCGGCTGTCCCTTCATGAACGCCCGATCATAACAAAGTTACTGAACTCAGACGGTTTGGCCGTCGAAAAGTAGACTAGAGTGCCGGTTTCGAGGCTTCCGTAGCTCGCCCCGAGCCTTTTTCTAGTAACCGGCTGCCCATTGGCGACCGTCTTAATCGATGTTAGAATAGCTACGATACGACGGTAGCCCCCCTTTTGGAGTCAGGAAACAGTTCTTATGGCAAACGAAGAAGAAACCTATGAAGATGAGATATTTGAGGACGAACAGTCCCCGTTGCAGTCGAAAGTCGTACCGATCGCCGTCCTGGCGGTACTGGCGGTGCTGATTGGCCTAACCGTCTACCTTTTTCTAGAGGTCCGCTCGGTCAAGGCCGATCTTGCTGCTCAGGCGCAGCTGCATGAAGAGCAGTTCGCTGAGCTTGAGGGAGCGCTCAACCGCGCCTCACGCGAAGTGGACGACAGTGTCCAGGAACTGCGCGGCACCGTAGCGTCCGCCCAAAAAGACCTGAGTGCAACGGCTCGCAAGGTCGAGCAACGCGTTCTCGGCAGAACCCAAGTCCTTGCCAAGAAACTGGACGAACAGAAGACGGCGCATCAGTCGGCGATCACGACGGTCGACGGCAAAGTGAGCCAACTGAGTCGAGTGGCCGCCGACACCGACTCCAAGGTGGGATCTCTCACCGGAACCGTGGAAGGTGTGCAGCAGGATGTCGCCAAGAACCGGCAAGAGATCGAGCAGACCCTTCGCGATCTGAAGACGGTGCGAGGCGATCTCGGTGTTCAGAGTGGGCTCATCGCAACGAACGGGACGGAGCTGAATGCGCTGCGAGAGCTGGGCGAGCGGAACTACTACGACTTCGACATCACGAAAGCCAAACAACCGCAGCGGGTTGGCGCAATCCAAGTCCGGCTCAAGAAAGCTGATCGCAAGCGTAACAAATACACTATCGAGCTGTGGGCTGACGACAAGCGGATTGAGAAAAAGAACAAGACGCTTCTCGAGCCCGTACAGTTCTACGTCCTCGGGTCACGCCTTCCTTATGAAATCGTCGTCCAGAAGGTCGAGAAGAATCGGATTGTCGGCTACCTGGCGACGCCCAAGGTAGCATCCCGACGTTCGGCGGCGAACACCACCGGCTCGAGCTAGAAGTCATTCGTACCGGCAAGCGCCCGTTGAGCGTAGGGGCTGTGCCGATTCCTTGTACCCGCAGTTATTCCTTGGGGCACCTTTTAGCCGGTGCCAGGACTTCTTTGACGGATCTCGCTAGGCCTCGAACGCCGTCCGCTTACGATGGAAAAGGTACTGGAATCAGCCGAAACTAAACTCTTTCTGCTTTGACGATTTAGGAGGGGAAGCATGGCTTCGTACGACCCAATACCGGAAATTCCGAAAGAGCAGGGTGCGTCGCTTGACCGTATGCTTGCCATCGTCGTCGTCGCGGTGGTTGCTTGTTCGGTCGGTGTGAGTATCTATCTGTTCTTGGAAGTCCGATCCGCGCAAGCAGAACTTGCCTCACATTCCGAACAAATCCAAAAGTACGAAGAGCAGTTCTCACAGCTCGCCGCGACGGAGGGTCGCATCAACGAAACCCTGCAAAAGAGCGCCCGCGATTTTGCGGGCCGCGTGACGCGGGCCGAAAAGCAAATCTTGGAAAGCGCCGAGGAGAACCAGCAGCGATTCCTCGGAAGGACCCAGCGACTGGCGAAGGAAATCCAGCAGCAAGGCACGGAGCAAAAAACCGCCATAACAACGGTGGATCAAAAGGTTGAGAAACTGAGTGCCGAGGCGGAAAAGACAGAGGCGCGAGTCGGCTCCCTCGTCAATACGGTCGATGGCGTTAGATCGGAGGTCGAAAAGAACCGGGAAGAACTGCAGAAGACCATCGGCGAGTTGACATCGGTCAAGGGTGACCTAGGTGTGAAAAGCGGCTTGATCGCGACCAACGCCTCCGAGCTTGAGGCGCTCCAGGAACTGGGACAGCGCAACTACCACGCGTTTGACATCACGAAGAGCCGGCACTCGCAGCGGGTGGGATCCATCGATATCAGGCTTAAGAAAGCCAGCCACAAGCGCAACCGCTACACGATGGAGCTTCTGGTCGACGACAAAAAAGTTGAAAAGAAAAACAAGACACTCCTGGAACCTGTGCAATTCTATGTCGCCGGCGCTCGCATCCCTCACGAGATTGTCGTCAACAAGATCGATAAAAACCGCATTGTCGGTTATCTTTCTTCGCCCAAGGTTCAGAAGCGCCGCGGCGCCATGGCGCAGTCCAGGTCCAACTAGCCCGCATTTCTCACCAGCCGACGGTCGAATGCGCGATAGGCCCCAAAGAACGGGGTGCCGTGCCCCGCCCCTGTTCCGCTACTGAGCTGGCCTTACATCGCAACAAACTGGAACCGCAGCGCCAGTGACGGGCCAACGGCGTTTGGTGCGCATAAGCGCGTTGGTCCCTCGCTCGCACTCGCGGTTCCGGTTTCTGGAGGCGTGACTTCTGGGCTGGGGTTTCCTTCAATCCGAAACGTGGGCGACAGCTCAGGTTTGTGAGAAGCTTTTGTCCCGACGCGGCTCAGACGGGTTACCGCTCCCTGTGATCGGAGTTTCCACTTGCCCGTCACTCCAGGGGCAGCGTTGCGGCCCAGATTTTTCGCTTCGACTTTGGCAACCCCTGGATCGTAACCTCGACTCGATCGCCGAGGCGGTAGACGCCGTGGAGTTCGAGAACGTAGTGGCCGCGCAGGAGGGAGTAGACCAACTCGGTGAGCGGCTTGGGCTGCAGCTTCAGCTTCCGTACCCCAAAGAAAGCTCCTCCGGAGTTGAGAGCCAGGCGGCGGAATAGCCCTTTGTCCGCTCCGGTAACGTACACGGCGAAAATGGAGACGTTGCGCTGGCGCGCCAGTTCAAGCACTTCCGCGAGTGAGCTACGGCTTCGACTCTCAATACCAGCCGAAAGCAGGACAACCACCCGGCGTCCGGCTGTGTTCTCGAAACCCCCGTCCAACGCTGCGTAGAGGGCGTCCAAAACGCGCGGCTGATTCCCGTAACGTACTTGGCGCAAGGCATTGAATAGCAACTGCTTACTGGAGGTGAAATCTTGTATCAAATCAGCGGAGCTATGATAAGCGACCAACGCCATCTGCTCCTTTTCGCCCAGCCCCTCCACAAACGCAGCGGCCAGCGAGCGGACAACCTCGCCAACCCAGCTGGTGTCGACGAGTACCATCGCGTCGACCAGACCTTCCACGTAGTCGGCACTAGCGACGCGCAACGTTGTCTTGTCATCGACGACCAGGAAGTTTTGCGTGCTAAGGTCGCGGATGGACTCGCCTGTTTTCTCGTCGAAAACAGTCACCAGCATCTTGGTCTGCTGGGCCCCGAGCCAAGGAGCCGTGACCAGCAGGAAGCCTGTGAGCAGCAAGCGTTTGCGAGTCACCAGGCTGCGCCTTTTTGACATCGCAAGAGTCGAGGAGCAACTTGGGTTCCCGGAGACGACTTGATCGTCCATGAGGTCCGCTCGAACCGCCGATCTCCCCACTTCCGTCCAGCTTAGCGGGTTGACGGCAGCCAGGATGACATCAGATGACGTGTTCTTAGCCCGCATTTCTCACTTGCTGAGGTCGAAGTGCGCGATCAGCCCGCCAAAATTTCTGTAAGTGTCTGTAACAAAGGGTGTTATAAGGAATTGGGTTTGTTTGGTAATTTTGTTTCTCGGTAGCCGCCCACGGACGCGGACGCTGGAACAGCACCAGGTCCGCGCTACAAGCTGGTCCGATCCGTCGAATTTTACGGATCCGACCGCCCCGCCGTACTCGAAACCAACCTGAAACCATTGATTCCCTTTGGGTTACACGAAATTGGGTTTGTTTGGTAATTTTGTTGCCTCGTTGGTTCGCGGCTTCCGACGACCGGTGCTCGAAGGGGCCCCGGATGCTTCGCGTGTACTCAATTACATTGTACCTTGCCGATCCAAGGAGGCCCTGGTGCCAATGAGGCTAAGCTACTTTTAATGAGACACTTAGGCTGTGTGACATGTGGGCCGCATTTCTCGCCGCCTGACGGCCGAAGCAGGCCATAGACCCGCCACCTGGTGAGAAAAGTGGGTTAGCCGTTCGAGAGCGGCATCCGCGAAGCCGTCCGGCGTTTCTATCAGCTTGCGCGGCTACTTCGACGGGCGCACCAACTTGCCCAGAATGCACGGATGCCGTGCGCCGGTCGCCGAGGGAAGGTTGGCGGGCCGGCGGTGGTAAGTCTCGTAGGCCAGCACGGCAAAGGCTATGGCCTCTTTGGCGTCGCTGTCGATACCGAAGCCGTCGGACGTCAGCACCTCGACATGGGGCAACAAGTCTCGAAGCCGATCCATGATTCGCGGATTGCGCAGACCGCCCCCGGAGACAATCAACTGATCGACCGGCATTCGTGGTTCTACAAAGCGCTCGATTCCGTCGGCGATACTACTGGCGGTAAAAGCCGTTGCCGTGGCTACCAGGTCAGCCGGCTCCGAGCCGCGCCGCAGCAAGCCGAGCACGAATTCCTCCCCAAACTGTTCTCGACCGGCACTCTTGGGAGGAGTCTGTTCTAGGTAGGGCGACGCCATTAACTGGCGTAGCAATGGCTCGTTGATATTTCCCGACGCCGCCATGCGCCCGTCGCGATCAAAGCTCTCCGTACCGCGAGAAAACTGCACTACCAAAGCATCGATCACCATATTGCCGGGGCCGGTGTCAAAGGCCAAGACGGCTTCAGGACCCGCGCCCGGTGGAATCGCCGTCACGTTCGCCATGCCACCGATGTTCAACGCAACACGCCCGAGTTTAGAATCTCGGTAAAGCAGGTAGTCCACGTAGGAAACGAGTGGCGCTCCCTGCCCCCCGGCCGCGACGTCAGCCGGGCGGAAGTCGGCCACCACGGGCGCTCCCGTGCGTTCGGCGATCACCGCCGGCTCTCCGATCTGCAGGGTGCTGGCAACTTTGTGGCCGAACATGTCCGATGCTTCGGCTTGATGGTAAATCGTCTGGCCATGAGATCCAACAAGTGCGATTTCCTTCAGCGGGACGCTTGATCGCTTGCAGACTTCCGCTACGGCTTCAGCAAATAGCTCGCCGAGCAGGAAGTTCATTTGGCTGATCTTGGACGTGTGAGTTTCCGCGTTCGATATTCCAAGGATCGCTTGGCGGACCCGTCGCGAATAGGGAATCGAATGAAAAGCTCGCAATTCGACCTTCTGCTCAAAGCCTTTGCCGCTGATCTCGACCAGTGCCACGTCGATGCCGTCGATCGAGGTGCCACTCATCAGTCCGGCTACGAGCATGGGGCTATTAGGTTAAAGCTTCTCGCGAATAATTTGCCGTGGGCGGGACAGCCAAAACTAAGTAATGAACGCTGCATCGCTGCCGTCGCAGTATCCCACGGGCTCGATGGGGCTTGATCGGACAGCCTCATCTCTTCTCGAGCGGCTCCCACTGCTTCGGACCATCACGCAATCGCTGTTTCCATTGTTCAAGGAGGGTAAGCGCCTCAATCGGTCGCATCTCGTCCAGGTTGAGGCTCTTCAACTCTTCGGCGATGCCCTGTTCGGTGGGAGTAAAAATAGACACCTGCACCGGCCCACCCGGGCTGTCGCTCGACAGTTCTTGCGAGACCGTTTGCTCTCCCTGCTCATGCCGCGCCAGAACGGAACGCGCTCGCTCGATGACGCCATCGGGAAGCCCGGCCAGCCGGGCGACTTCGATGCCGTAGCTGCGGTCAGCCTTGCCCGGCGCCACCTTGCGAAGAAAGACCACTCGATCGCCGGCCTCTTTTACGGAGACGTGCAGGTTGACGACGCCGGCGAGCAGATCCGCCAGCTCGGTCAGCTCGTGGTAGTGGGTGGCGAAAAGCGTCTTCGCCCGCGTTCGGCCGTGGATGAACTCGACCACCGCCCAGGCGATCGCCAAGCCGTCAAACGTGGCCGTTCCGCGTCCGATTTCGTCGAGCAAAATCAGACTGGACGAGGTGGCGGTATTGAGAATCTCCGCCGCCTCGGTCATTTCCATCATGAACGTCGACCGCCCCATCGCCAGGTTGTCGCTGGCTCCGATGCGGGTGAAGATCCTATCGACCACCGGCAGCGAAGCACGCGAAGCAGGGACGAACGATCCCATCTGAGCCAGGATGGCGATTAGCGCCGTCTGCCGCAGATAGGTTGACTTCCCGCCCATGTTCGGGCCGGTGATGATCGCCAGCAAATGATCGTCGCTGTTGAGGTAGACATCGTTGGGAATGAACCGCTCGGCTTGTTCGGTTTCGGCCAAACGCTCCACCACCGGGTGGCGGCCGGACTCGATCTGAATCTCATGATCCGAGTTTAGTTGCGGCCGCACGTAGCCATGCTCAGCGGCCACCTGGGCGAAGCAGCGCAGCACGTCCAACTCTGCCACGGCCGCGGCCGTGGCCCGGATTCGCTTCGCCTGGGCCGCTACGTCGGCGCGCACCTCTTCCACCAGGGCCTGCTCTCGCTCGAGGATCCGTTCCTCCGCTTCGAGCACCTTCTGTTCGTACTCCTTGAGCTCGGGAGTAATAAAACGCTCGGCATTCAGCAGCGTCTGTTTGCGGTCGTAGTCATCGGGAACCCGCGACAAGTTGGCCTTCGATACCTCGATGTAGAATCCGAAAACGTTGTTGAAGCGGACCTTGAGCGACTGGATCCCCGTTCTCTCACGTTCGCGCGCCTCCATTTGAGCAATGTACGCCCGGCTATTCTTCTGAATGCCGCGTAGCTCATCGAGTTCGGGGTCGATACCCTCCCGGATCACACCGCCGGCGGAAACCAGGGCCGGCGGCTCGTCGGCGAGGGTGTTGACGACGCGCTCGCGCACATCGGCCAACTCATCGATCCGCTCGCTGAGCTCTCGCATGCGAGACGAATCGCACTGTGCCAACAGCGCGCGCAACATGGGCAGAGGCCGCAGCGACGAACCGAGAGCGAGTAGCTCGCGCGGATTAGCCGATCCCAATGTCACTTTGGCGAGCAGACGCTCAATGTCTTGGATCCCCGAAAGCTCCCGGCCGATTTCCGCGCGTGAAATGGTTTGCTCGAACAGATCTTCGACCCCATCGAGGCGAGAACCGATCTCCCCGCCGTCCACCGACGGCCGCAACAGCCACTGCCGTAGCAGCCTCTTGCCCATGGCCGTTTCCGTCTGGTCGATAACGCCGAGCAGGGTCGACTGGGCGCGCCCGCCGAACAGAGGCTCAAGCAGTTCAAGGTTGCGAACCGTCACCAGGTCGAGAACCATGTGGTCCTGGCGGCGGAAATAAGTCGGCGGTTCCAGGTGCTCTAACGACGCGCGCTGCGTGTCCAGAAGATAGTGGAGGATGGCGCCGGCGGCCGCCACGGCGCCGGGGTTTTGGGAAGCCCCCAGCCCATCCAGCGAATGCAATCCAAAGTGGTCGCGGAGGATCCGCTGTGTGTAGTCAACGTCGAAGACCCACGGCTCGAGTTCCGTCCGCAGATACGGAGCGTCGGTTGCGCCGGCTTCTGAATCGGCGAAAAGCGGGCCGGCGGAGGGAACGAGCACTTCCCGAGCCGAAAGGTGCTCGAGGAATTTCTCGGCCTCGCCTCTGGGGACCTCACTCATGCGGAACTCACCGGTCGAGATGTCCACGTAAGCCAGCCCCATCTGCCCCTGCTTTTCGACGACGGCCGCCAAATAATTGTTTTCTCCCGGCTGAAGCAGGTTCAGATCGCTGGCCGTTCCGGGTGTGACGATGCGCGTCACCTCACGACGCACAAGTTTCTTCGCCTTTCGGGCGTCTTCCACCTGATCGCAGACCGCAACCCGGTGTCCCTTGGCGATCAATTTGGTTACGTAGCCGTCGAGCGTATGCGCGGGCACGCCGCACATCGGAATGGGTTGGCCCTTCTCCTTGTTGCGGGAAGTTAGCGTGATCTCGAGGTCGCGGGAGGCGACAATCGCATCCTCATAAAACAACTCATAGAAATCACCGAGCCGAAACATCAAAAGACAGTTGGGCGACTGTTTTTTGATCGCCTGATACTGACGCATCAAGGGCGTCGAAGGCTGCTGGGAGACCATGGTTCCGAGTGGGCGAATCCGATTATACCTGACGCCGGGATAGCTGGTTCGGACGAGCAAATCGGAGCCGCGAACGCGAGCGGCCATGGCGCAATGGCTGTTACGGAGATTCGGCCTGTCACTGGCGTAGTGCGCCGATAATACCGCAACTTAACGCTGTCCAGCTTCCAGGCTTTCGGGAGAAGCCCGTTGAAAACGGGCTGCCAGTGTGGGCCGGCATAGTCCGCCTACCAGCCGTAAAACGGCTGGCCTAGGAAGACAAAGCCGCGTGAACGCGGCTTACATGTTCTGTTTCATCGCCGAAATATGTGCATTTGGACTGCAAAGGTCGCCGCTGCACCGCCAACAGATAAAGGAAGCGGCTCACGATTAAGTTGCAATCTGGTTGGCGCACTACACTGGCGTTCCAGGCTCAGTTGCTTGCTCCCGCACACCCTTGCCATGCCCGATTCGGAGCCGCGAACGCCAGTGAGCGGCCATGGCGCAATGGTGCAAGAAAACGGCCGCGGATCTGGCGGGTGAGCGAAGCGCCGACAGGAAAAGTGACCCGCCTAGCGCGCCCGCCTAGATCCACGCTACGGGCTCGTAGGCCAGGGTCTTCCCGTCAAGCGTACTGTGAATGACGCGGACTCCGAAATAAACAAATGGCGTGTCTATGACGCCGATCAACCATTGGAGAAGAATAGAACCCGTAATCAACTTCAAGACGGGTTGAGAACCGTAGAATGCAATAGTTATGAATAGCGACGAATTGACGAGTTGGCCTGCTACGTGGATATATTGTTGCGCACAACGATGAAACGGCCCTTGGTGATCACTTTCACTTTGCCGTGCACCACCACATCGCAGATCTGAGAAAAAAGGAACGCCACCATGCTAGCCAGAAGGCAGCGATGACCCGGCGAGCGGTCTATCTTTCGTCCTGCGAGCCACTAGTCTGTTTGATCACGCTCATTGCCGTGGCGATGATCGAAGAGACATCAGCCATATTTGCCGGCAAGATCATCGTATTGTTCTTCTTGGCCAGCATGCCAAGCTTCTCGACATACTGCTCGGCGACGCGCAACTGCACCGCTTGAAACCCACCGGGCGCCTCGATCGCCGCGGCCACCCTGCGAATTCCCTCGGCCGTGGCAGTCGCAACGGTCGTGATAGCGGAAGCCTCTCCCTCCGCCTCATTGATTTGCTGCTGCTTTTTCGCCTCGGATTCTTTGATGACTTTCTGCTTCTCGCCCTCGGCCGTGTTGATAGCCGAGTCACGATGGCCCTCCGAGTCCAGAATCGTGGCACGCTTTTCGCGCTCGGCCCGCATCTGCTTTTCCATGGCCTCGAGCACGTCGCGCGGAGGATTGATGTTCTTGATCTCGTAACGGAGTACCTTGACGCCCCAAGGTTCCGTCGCTTTGTCCAGCTCGTCCACCAACTGGGTGTTGATGTGGGCTCGCTCCTCGAACGTTTTGTCGAGTTCGATCTTTCCGATCTCACTACGCAGCGTCGTCTGAGCAAGCTGGATGATCGCAAACATGTAATTCCCGATCCCATAGGAGGCGCGCTTGGCATCAAGTACTTTGAGGTACAGGACGCCGTCCACCCCCACTTGCACGTTGTCACTCGTGATGCAGATTTGTTCCGGGATGTCCGTGGCCGCCTCTTTCAACGAGTGCCGGTAACGGATGGCATCGAGAAACGGGACCAGAATGTGAAACCCGGCATCGAGTGTGCCGGCGTATTTTCCAAGCCTCTCAACAATGTATTGACTCTGCTGTGGCACGACCACAGCCGTCTTGGCAAGAATGATGACACCCAACAAGATCATCGCTCCCACCGCGATCAAACCTGGATCCATTTTTTCAATCTCCTTTAAGTTCGGCTAGTCGGCTCGAATCCACAAAGTCAGCCCGTCGACTTTTTCAACCCGGCACGATTGGTCCGAACCGACAGGCGTCTCGCCTGCATTCCTCGCGTTCCATGTCGTCCCTCGCAGCTCCGCTTTGCCGAAGCCGTTGGGAGCGATTTGGTCTCGCACCAAGGCCCTCTCGCCAACAAGGCCATCTATTTCTGCGTCGCCTGAACCGGCCTGCATCTTCTTTATGAGCGGAGGACGCAAGAACAAGACCGAGAACAACGACAGCACGGTGAAAAGCACTCCTTGCAGCCAGAGCGGCCCTGCCCAGTCGAGAGCGGTCAATAGACCGACCGCGAGGGCTCCGCAGCCGAAGAAGAAAAGGTAGAAAGCACCTGGTGACGCCAGCTCCAAAGCAAGCAGCCCAAAACCCGCGACCACCCAGATCCACCAATCCATATTCAGTCCCGCGGCCCCGCGAGCATTGCTTCCATGACCGGTTCGTTATGGCCTTCGCCGAGCCCGATTGTACTGCTCATACCGCCACAGCGCAACGTGCCGCAAGTTCCCCGTTGAACGCCGATGGGAACCGCAGCCAATAAAGGGCAGAGATCAAGCAGCGGAATCCCCAGATCGTCACACGTCTCGGCCATCATCGACTGCGGCCTGAGGACGTAGGAGCGGTCTCGCGAGAGGAGCTGGGAGTCGAACTGAGGGCGGTAGGGGGGCCACCACAACCGTCAGTCGGCTTCCGGTGTCGGCTAGCGAGCTTTTCATCGCCGCCAACTGCCGTCGAAACTCTGCCCGGCCGGAGTCCTTCCAGGCCGGCGCTACGTCCGGCGACCGCTCCCAGGGGCAACTTGCTACTTCTCTCCCAGAGACCGCAAGCGCCCCCGTTCCACCTTGCCCAGGGCGTTGCGAGGCAGGTTCTCCAACCGGATAAACTGCCTTGGTACTTTGAAGGAGGCCAAGTGTTCCCGGCAGCGGCTCCCGAGGGTTTCCTCATCCAGAACGCACCCGGCGGACAAGACGATACAGGCGACCGGAACCTCGCCGCGTACGGGATCCGGACATCCGACTACGGCTGCTTCAGCAACTTCCGGCTGCTCTTTCAAAAATTCCTCGATCTCCCGAGGATAGATATTGAAGCCGCCGGAAATGATCAGATCGGTCTTTCGAGCACAGAGCGTGTAATAGCCGTCCGACGAGCGCGTCGCAAGATCGCCCGACCGGAAAAAGCCATCCGCCGTGAAAGACGCTTTGGTCGCCTCCTCATTGCGCCAATAGCCCGGAAAGACATTCGGCCCCCTAATCAGAACTTCCCCAACTTCCTCATCCGCCACGTCTTGATCGCCAACGGGGTTCGCTAGCCGGATCGAAACGCCCGCCAAGGGCTTCCCGACCGTGCCGGCCCTCCTCTCCCCTTCATAAGGATTCGAGAGGTTCATCAATGTCTCCGTCATGCCGTAGCGTTCGAGGATGGAGTGTCCGTAATGTTCCCTGAATCTCTCCAGCGTTCGCGCGGGCAAGGGCGCGGAGCCGGAAACAAACAGCCTCATGAAGCCGCCAACCTTTTGGGCGAAGGCCCTGGGCAGCTCCAACAGCCGCTCGTACATCGTTGGCACGCCGAAGAAAACCGTCGGGCGGAAGCTGAGAAACTCTTCCCCGATGGTCTCCTTGCGAAACCGCTCCAGCAACCTCATCCGGTAGCCGGCCGTCAGCCAGGTGTGCACGCCATTACCTAACCCGTGGACATGAAACAAAGGTAGTGAAAGCAACAACCGATCTTCTTCCGTCAGCTGCCAGGCGGTGATTAGGTTTCGCGCGTTGGCGGCGAAGTTCTCATGGGTCAGAACCGCGCCCTTTGAGCGCCCGGTCGTTCCCGAGGTATAGACGATGGCCGCCGGTGTTCCGCTCTCAACCCGAAGGCTCGGCCGCTCGGCGGACTGACCCCGAGTCAAGCGGGGCAAATCCTCGACCCGATAGAGTATCGACTCCTCCAGGCCGCCCATTGTCGGCAACAGCTCGTTTTCCAGGTCGGCGCTCGTGAAGACCGCTTTGGGCTGTGCGTCCGCAAGGATTGGTTCGATCTCGCGTCTGCGGTAAAGCACGTTCAGCGGAACGAAGATCAGCCCCAATTTGACTGCCGCCAGGTATAGATCTATGAACTCGACTGAGTTCTTAAGATAAACGCCGAGCCGGTCGCTTTGGCGCAGGCCGTCTTCGGCAAGTCTGTTCGCCAGTCGGTTACTGCGGAAATCGAGATCACGGAAAGTGTGCTCTTCTCCGGCAAATTCCAGGGCGACCTCGGTCTCCCGGCCGGTAAGCGAGGAGTCAAACAGCTCGGTAAGGTTCATAAGGCCGGCGGAAGAGACCCCGCGGTGCGAGCAGACATCTCATGGCCTTCCGGGTTCCGGGACAGACCCAATTGCGCGATGAGATCAAGAACCCTCGCTAGGGGCAACAGGCTTGCTCACATACGGTCGCAGCAGGAGGTTCACCACAACCATTATCACCGACATGATAGGGAGAAGCATGAGGGCCGTTCCCAGTGTCGAGCGGTTCGCAATCCAGCCAATGATTGGCGAGCTGACGACCAACCCGATCCAGCCCGAGGTGATTACGATCCCCATGGCTGTCGCCGTCATGCGCGTGAACACATTGCCGACCATCCCAAGAACGGTCGGAAACATCGGCGCCATCGCGAAACCGGCCAAGAATACCGCCACACCCACCAGTATCGGGCTTCCAGCGAGGAGCATCCCCAGAGTCGTGACTGCCATTGCGATGGACGCAGCGGTGGTAACCGGAATCTCAGAAACCCCGAGCAGAACCCGGGAAGCAACCAACCGACCGATCAGCAACCCTAGAGCAAACCCCAGCGAGAGAATGTTCTGTGCAAAATTCTCTTCGACACCCTGGGAAACCAGGTATTGCACGAGCCAGTTCCACATGCCTACTTCGCAAGCGATATAGAGAAACATCAGCAGGCTGAGCAAATAGAGCACCGGCTGGTTGAGTAACCCAGCGGCTTGAGAGAACACAAATTGTCGCTCGCCTGTCGGCCCGGGCATGACCGTAACCAAGTGAACGAGCAATGTCACGCCGCTGATCGAGGCGAGGAACAAGCACAGGGCAAAGCTGGAATCGAGCGCGGGAATATTGGCCGCGAAAAAGGGTGTCGCCAGGCCGCCCAGCCCGAAGAAAATGTTGAGTAAGTTTAGCGTGGACGAGCGTTTCCCCTCGGCGACGTCGCTCACTAGAGCGTTCAAGCTCGTCACCAGCATGCCGCCGGCGAGTCCCAACAGCAGCATCGAGACCAGCAAGGCGCCATATCCTCCGGCCAAGGCAAGGCCGGCCAACGAAAGAGTAATTCCGCTAAGCCCGGCCACGACCCCGGTCTTCTTCCCGCGATTGTCGAGAATCGGGCCGACCGCGACCGAGGCGATGGCCAGTCCCAACCCCTGGGCAAGAGCAAGGTAGCCCAGCTCAGCCTCGTTCAGACCGAACTGCTCGCCGAGTTGAGGCAAGATCGTACCGAGCAAAGCAGCAATCGAGCCATAGACGTAGATGGCCAGAATGATGGGAGGAATGAGCCGGGACTTCGAATGTGTGTCAGCCATGCAATAGGGGTCCGGGAAGCGCGCTGCCCTAAATCTTACACTGCTGCCAGCTACCGTACCTGTGGCCGCGCACCGAAAGATCAATCACTGCCGCCGCCGGCACGCAGGAGTTAAGAAGAGTATGAGGTTTCGCCGGCTCCTACCGAGTTCGGAGGTGTGAGCAAGTAGACACTGCGCTGCCGCGCCTATCTTGGTGCCGCGAGGGAGCTAGCCCGCTCTTCTCAGCACCTGACGGCTGAAGCAAGCGATAAGCCCGCCATTACTTCGTTGCGTTTGATTGCCGTGCTCACCGTACTGTTCAAGTACACCTCCGCGCGGGCGCGCGCCTCGTACTGGCGGCCTTTTCACGCACTTCGTCTCGCCACGTGGTGAGAAAAGCGGGCCAGCGACGGTTGCAATGAGGTGCGGGCACTCAGGTGGGAGACTCTTAAGGTGGGATTTGGAGTGAGCGACGCCAGTGTACCGAAACTTTACTCGACTCAACGTCGAAGGTTTTGCTAGCTGGCAGGCAGCCCGTGTTGGTTTTTGGGATGCGTTCCTCAGACTTGCTAGGTTCGACTCACTCAAATACCATGACCTTGGTGCCCAGTTTCTACCCTCTGGGTCCTATATTTAGCCTGGGTGCGGCCTCTCGGGAAGCTGGACTCACGGCGTCAGTGTATTCAAATCCAAGATGTTCAAACACAGCTTTGAACAGCTGCATGAGTGCTCCAGAGGACCCTTCTACCGTAACTTGTTGACCAACTGAGTCCATCGCGCCAACGATTGTGATCTGGAGACGGGCCCCGGTCCACGGTTTGAGAAGTCCTATTGGGTGTATGCGTCCATTTTCCAGTTCCCAGCCCGCGGATGCAAAAAGGGAGTAAAAATCGTTGGCAAATGTCAGTGCTTCTTATGTCATTGGCTACTGCCCCGATACTGATTGTTCCCTTCGGCAAATCGGCCAAAACGCGCATTATCTCTCGCTTTACCTCTTCCGTCAGCCTGCGGGGTTGTGGCTCTATTCGCCCATAGTTCGTTACTGACGGGTTGGTGACCGTCCCGCCCGAGATGGCGATTCCTCCAGGGGCGTTGAGTATCACGTTAGGTGGGTCATCACCAGCGAAAAAAGCCCGGCCTTCCACGCAACGTTGAGAATGGGTCTCTTGAGGGAAACCGGACTGCCAGATGGGCCGAGTAACTCGGGGATAGGGCGTGCTCTTCTCTCAAACCAATACAACCACCCAAAACCAGCGACGATCAATGCGATGCTCGCGAGCGGATGAAATAGTAGACCTATCCAGGTGGGCAGGGACTGAACGAAGTCCATCACATTCTTGCCTCTATACACCCAGTCGAGAAAGCGGAGGAAGCTCTGGAGGGTGCCCAAGACAATCGGAATTGTCGGGCCCAAGGTGTCCCAGCGTGGCACGGTCTGAGCGTATCACGCCCTGGGTCATCGGAGACAATCTCCCGCGCCGCAGGGCTCAAGCTCGGCCTCAACCAGATTCCCAACTGTGTTTGTTACAAGCCTCCGTACACGCAGCGACGGGTGCCTGGGCTGAGTGCTGTTGACTTTTCGGCGTCACCTTCTCGTAGCCCCCACCAGATGGCAGCTTCTTAAGGCTTTTTGCCATTATCTATTCGGTTGATGTCTCTTACCAAAAGTGTTTCTAACTCGCACCGACTTTTTGAAATACTTCGTCCATGTTGTCGCCCATCCTAGCGAGAAAATCACTATTCCTAGAAGCGTCGGCATTGCGCCAAGCAGTTCCTCACTACTTAACGGCGGCCGGCCCTCTTGGATCCCCTGAAACAATACACCATAAATTATACGTACAGTTATCAAGATCGATGCGATCCACAACGCAGCGATATTCCACTGTGGTGCCTCAGAGAATTTCAATAGAATGAGCAATAGTGGACTTGCAAGCAAGAGGAAGATCGCGAGCCAAAGACCAATGGGATACTCGAAAAACCAACCTGAAAGGCCCGCCGCAAAGAACAATAGGACAGGGATCGAACCGATAATGTAGACTAATAGCCAACCGTTTATGCCTTCCACACTTTCTCCTGCCATTACAACCTCTTTCTTTTTAATTAAGACCTCAAACGGCCGCTATTCAGCCAACCCGGCGGCGCAGCAGATCGAGCGCCGTCTGAGCCGCCAGGACCCGCACTCGGTGGCGATCACCGCCGAGGTGAAGTTGCTTTACCTCGACGCCGGCGTCATCGGCTATGCCGACGAAAACGGTTCCAACAGGAGTTTTTTCGGTGGCTCCGGTGGGACCCGCGACCCCTGTGATCGAGACTCCAACCGACGCTCCGGCCTTTTGGCGAACGGCCTGAGCCATCTCGGCGGCTGTTTCACGGCTGACGGCGCCATGCTTCTCGACCGTGCCCGTATCAACGCCGAGCCAGCCGGTCTTTGCCCCGTCGCTATAGGTAATGAAACCTCCCGCGAAGTACTCCGAGCTGCCGGGAACAGAAGTGATCCGCTGAGCCAGTAGGCCGCCCGTGCAGCTTTCGGCAACGGCCAGCGTCGCGCCCTGGTCGCGGTAAAGTTGAGCGACAACCTGTTCCAGCGTTTTGTCCTCACGGGTGTAGATGGCCTCCCCCAACTCGACCTCTACGTTGTCTCCTAGCGATTCGGCGATCTTCCGGGCTTCCTCGGCGGTGCTCGCCCGTGCCCGCAGGTGAATCTGTATATCACCGGGCGCTGAAAGGATCGTGGTGGCCACCCGAGACTCAGCGGTGTAGATGGGTGCGATGCGTTGATCCACTTCCGACTCAGACACGCCAACAACCCTTAGAGAAACGGTGTGGTACTCGTAGGGGGATTCAAGCCGCTCCAGGCGAGGCATACACTGCTGTTCAAACAGCGGCTCAAGCTCCCGGGGAGGCCCCGGAAGCAAGACCAGAATCCCGTCGTCATCTTCGAACCACTGACCCGGTGCAGTTCCGTTGTCATTGTGCAAGACTTCGGCGCCCTCGAGAATGTAGGCTTGCCGGCGGTTGGTGTCGGCCATTTTGCGCTTGAAGCCGCGGAAGAGAGCCTCGATGTTCTCGAGGATCTCCGGGTGAAAAACCATCTCCCGGCCCAGCGCGTCGGAGGCTGCCTCACGGCTGATGTCGTCCAATGTCGGGCCGAGGCCTCCCGTCATGATCACTACCTGCGACGTTCTCCGTGCCTGGCGGATCTCGTCGGCTAACCTCTCCCGATCGTCGCCGACAATCGTCTTGCGCACGACCTCGATGCCGCGCTCATTCAATCTCTGGGTCAGGAATAAGGAGTTCGTGTCGACCCGCTGAGGTGTGAGCAACTCCGAACCTACTGCAATGATCTCCGCAGTCACGTTCGGTTAGCTGTCGATCCAGCCGGATGTGTCAAGTCGGTAGAGGCTGTTGGTGGTGGCCAGCACCATTTCCCGCGTCGGAAGCAGCGCCAGCCCGACAATGCCAGGACCGGAAACGACCTGTTGCAGTTCGCCCCCGGGGCTAATTCGGAAAACTCCTCTACGTCCTCCGTGGGACGCAGCGACATACAGGTTGCCGGCGGAGTCGAAGACCATCCCCTGCGGCCGGCCGAAACCCCGGTAGAGGACGTCAACTTCGCCCTTAGGATTGACTCGGTAGACGCAGTCGAAGCTGGACGTCGTCGGACCTGCCACGCAAAGACTCCCGTCTGGACCCATAGCCAAGTGGTAAGCCGATATGGACGGTTCGAGTGTAGCGAACACGAAAATCTGCCGGTCGGGGCTGATCTTGAAGATAGTGCCCGTTCGGTCCCCGACGTAGAGGTTGTCTTTGTTGTCCAAAGCCAAACCGGTGGCCACACCCATACCCTCGGCGTAAACCTCCATCTGGCCGCCGGGAGTCACCGAATAGATCGTCCCGTTGTGACGACCCGAGATCAAAAGCCGGCCTTGCCGATCGAAAATCAAGCCCGTTGGATTCACTATGTCGGAGGCGAAGGGTTTGACATCGAAGTTCAGATCAACCTTGAAGACGGAGACAGGAACCTTTTCTCCGCGTGTACCACTTCGCGTGGTGTAAATGTTTCCCTGTTCATCGACTGCGGGGTTGGCGACCGGGTGCAGGTTTTCAGCAATCGTAACGCCGATCGAACAGAAATAAGGGTCACTTTGTTGTGAGCCGGCCTCGAAGATCAGCTTGCCTTCCATCACATCTTCGGGCACGCGAACCACCGCTCGCCGGCCACCCCCTATGACCAAGCGGGCAGCGACTGAGCCGAAGCGAACTCGAGCCTGTGCTCCGCCGTTTTCCGAGAAGCCTGATCCCAACACTTCCAGCTCGCCACCCGTAATCGCCGCCGGCGGACGCACACTTTCTATATGGGGCGCTTGGTTCGATTTGCCGCGACTTTTACTCATAGGCATTTCAATGTGGATCCCTCGAACAGCTTGGTGTAAGAACCTGTGTGGATGAAGCCTTTACGCACGGCCAAGCCAGCCCAGGCTTACTAAAACAATCATAACGCACAGGCCCGCGGCAACGTCGTCCGCGACCACGCCGTAACCTCCCGGCAGCCGCTCCAATCTCCGCAGGGGGAAGGGCTTGGCGATGTCAAGAGCTCGAAACAGCACGAAGGCAGCCAGCCACTGCTTCCAGTCCGCGGGGTTCACGGCCGCAAGCGCCAGCCATTGCCCGACGACTTCATCGATGACCACCTCGGGCGGGTCCTCGTGACCGAAGTATTTACAAGCGACGCCGGCCGACCAAATAGCGGGTGCCAAAAGCGCTAGCGACAGCGCTGCCAACCATACTGTAGCCAGACCTAAGCCCTCAGCCACTAAGTACGCCAGCCCGACCGCGACCGCCGAAGCGACCGTGCCCGAGGCCGCCGGCACGAATCCACAGCCTCCCCAGCTGGCCAGTACAACCGCGAACCGCTCACTCCTCATCGCGGTTCGACCGTTGCGCGCTGTCCAGCTGCTCGTCCGCTTCCGTCAAAGGCGAGTGAGTCAGGTATTTTTCCGAGGACCAATTCCCCAGGTCGATCGTCCGGCAGCGGTCACTGCAAAAGGGATAACTCTTCCAATTCGGGTTCACGGCCTTGCCGCAAATGAGACATTGTTTGACAACCTTCGGCATGACCCTCAACGGAGTTACTACTGGATGACCGGCAGGGCGAGTGGCTGAGAGGCGGCCAAGCCACGCTCGCAGTTCACTGGCGTTGGGTACACGCGCTCGAGTACACCGACCAAATCGTAGTCCCCAGCTTCGGTGATGCGGACTTCGCCGAAATCCCCCGGCTTGGGAACGCCGTCGGCAAACTCAACGAGGTAGGTCTTGCCGTCAATCTCCTCCGCCTGCGTAGGGAGGCGACCTTGCCACACAAACTCGGATTCCGCGGAAGGGCCCTGCACCAATACCGGAAACCTCTGCCCAACGAGGCGGCGGTTAAGTTTACGAGATATCTTCCGCTGCAAGGCCATCAGCCGACGCCGGCGGTTGTAGATCGTGCGCCCGTCCACCTTGGCGGGCAGGTGAAAACTCTCGCTCGTTTCATCATCGGAGTACCCGAATACACCAACACGATCGAATTGCGCGGCCTCGACAAACTGCCACAGTGCGTCGAAATCACGCTCCGTTTCTCCCGGGAAGCCGACAATGAAGCTGGTGCGAATCGCAACGCCGGGTATCGTCTTGCGAATCCGTTCCAGCAGCCGCAAGAAAATATCGCCCGAGCCGCCGCGCTTCATCCGTTTGAGAATACCGGCGCTGGCGTGCTGCAAAGGAATATCGATGTAGTTGCACAAAGACTGGTGCTCGGCAACAGTATCGAGCAACCGTTGCGTTACACGGTTCGGGTAGACGTAGAGGAAACGGATCCAGCCGGCGTTTTCAATGCGGGCCAGGCGGTCCAGCAGGGTCGCCAAACCGTCGCTCAAGCCCAAATCCTCCCCGTAGCTGGTCGTATCTTGGCCGACTAAGCTGATCTCGCGAACCCCCCGCCCAAAAAGCTCGGTTGCTTCCCTGATTACCGACTCAAAGCGACGACTGCGGAACCGGCCGCGAAATTTCGGAATGATGCAAAACGTACACGGGTGGTCGCAGCCTTCATTGACTTTCATGTACGCCATATAGGGCGCTGTCGCCAGGCGTCGCGGCGTCAGGTCGTGGTAGAGATACGGCTCGGCGGCGGGCAGCGGCTCTCCGTAGGCGCTCTCGCAATGCGCCACGATGTGCTCAAGCTCGTTTGTTCCCAAGACCGCGTCTACCTCGGGGATCTGCTCGAAGATTTCATCGCGGTAGCGCTCGACCAAGCAACCGGCCACCACCAGTCGCCGGGCACTGCCCGTCTTCTTGTACTCCGCCATGTCGAGGATCGTATCGATGGATTCCTGCTTCGCCGGGTTGATGAAACTGCAAGTATTGACCACGATCGCGTCCGCCTCGCTGGGGTCGTTGGTCAACTGGTGTCCCCGGGCTTCCAACATGCCCATCATCACTTCGCTGTCAACTAAGTTCTTGGGGCACCCGAGGCTGACGAAACCGATTCTCATGGAGGGTGGTTCGTGCGCGAATTTTTCATTCTAGCATCGGGCGTGGAGAACACATAGGAACCACGTCGAACTGGGAGGAATACCTTGACGCGGAGAAACCGATTAATGCATCATCACCACGATGAGCCGGAAGACCCTGCTTGCCTTTTTGCTTGGAGCATGGTGCGCGGCGACTCTCTTCATGTGGTTCGTGGCGGTTCACAACTTCCGGGTTGTTGACGGCATTCTGGCTTCGAAAAACCCTGAACTCGCGCAAATCACCGAGGCCCTGTCGGACGAGCAGCGCCGGCTCATGGCGCGCCACCAGGCTTCGGAGGTCAACCGTCTTTTCTTTGACGGCTGGGGGAAAGTTCAACTGCCGTTGGCCGCTGTTGTGTTCCTACTCGTGTGGCGTGGTCGATTCGGCAAGTTCGTCACTGCCTCGGCCGTCGCGATGCTCATCATCGTAGGCGTACTACAGCTTTGGGTTGTTCCTGAAACGATACGTCTCGGCCGCATCATGGACTTCCTGCCGCGCGACCCGGCGCCCCCCGAAGCAGCCCTGTTTTGGACGTTGCACCACACCTACACCGGGCTGGACACCGTGAAGCTCTTGCTGGCGTTCGCTTCGGCTGTGTTGGTATTCAGGAAAACGTGACCTTCGAGGGGTGAGAAAGCCGCGGCAGTAGGGACCGGCGATCCGGCCGGTCCAGCGAGGTGCAGACCGTCCGTGGCTGCTGCTCCCGTGGACAACGAGCCGCCCGCGGCGGCTAGGACAAGCGGGATCGCTTGTCCCTACTGTGAGTCGTCACATGCCGTGCTTCTGAAGCTGACTCGATGGCCAGAGGCAGCATTCAGTTGCCGGCGGTCGCCCTTTCCACCAACTCCACGTGATCGACGACCCCGACAATGGCCGCGTCGATGGGACTTTGAAGCCGGTCCACGGCGGTCATGGCTGCCCAGCCGTCGGTGGCTAGCAGGACTCGATCACCGACGCCGGCGTCTACGGAGTCCACAGCCAGGACAGGTGCACCGCGCTCCTTGCCGTCGAGATCAAGCGGAGCCACAACCAGCAACTTCAAATCTTCGTGACTGGGGTGTTTCCGCGTGGCGACGACTTCCGCTATCACCTGGCCGAGCAGCATCCTAGTGGCTACCTCATTTATCGATGGAGTCGACAATGCCGACTACGGCCGCATCCACGCCTACTTTATCGGGAAGGAACGCATAAACGGCTTCGCCCCCGCGGCTCCAATAGATTCTTTCACCCGCCCCCGCGCCGACGGCATCCGCCGCGATCAGTGGCCGTCCGGCATCCTGACCTTCCACTGTGATCGGTTGAATCACCAGCAGCTTGCGACCTTCGAGATCCTCGCTCTTGACCGTAGCCCAAACCCGTCCTACTACGCGGCCCAGGCGCATTCATCACTCCCTGAGAAACTTGGCGTGCCGAGTAATTCCGGCGGAGGCGCCATCAGCTTTAACGAACCCACAGGCAAGACTGCCGGGGCACTGAGTTCCCGCCACTGGCCGCCAAACAACCACAAGGCGCAGTGCACTATCATTCGTCCCCGGAGTCAAGATCCAGCTCGTCGACGATGCCGATGATCGCCGCGTCGACCGGGCTGTCTTTGCACCCTCTCGCCAGGCGCGCCGAGCTGCCCGAGACGACGAGCACCTTTTCGCGGTAGCCCGCCCCGACACTATCGACGGCGATCACGTACCCCGGCTGATCGTCCCCTTCCGGTGAGACGTGCCGCAGCACAAGCAGCTTCTTGCCTTCAAGCCGCGGGTCCTTACGGGTAGCGACAACGGTACCGACGACGCGGGCTAGTAGCATCGAGAGCGTCCTCTAAGAGGGCCTTACTTGCCGGCAGCCTTCGCGGGTGAAATCGTGAAGATGTCACCCACGTTGCTGTGCGGACGCGGGATAACATGCACCGCAATCAACTCACCAACCCGGCGGGCCGCGGCGGCACCAGCGTCGGTCGCGGCCTTTACAGCAGCCACATCTCCACGACACAATACGGTGACGTAACCGGACCCGATCTTCTCCCAGCCTACCAAGGTCACCTTGGCCGACTTGACCATCGCATCAGAGGCTTCGATCAGTGCCACCATGCCTCGTGTCTCAATCATTCCCAGGGCTTCGCCCATTTATTCTCCTATCCTCCCTTTTCCCGCATCGCTTCTTCGACTAGTTGGACCAACTCATCGCGGGTTACAGAAAAACGTCTTTTTCCATCCGATGCAGCGCCACCGACCAACGTGTCCTCCGCAGAAACCGGACACCCCGGTTGCGCTACCGCCTGGGACGCGACGCCATAACGCCCTCGGGACTCAAACAGCTTGTCGACTTCCTTCCGCGGTAGGGTTTTCGCCCCACCCAGCATCTCGGCTACCAAATTAATGCGGGCGAAGTGCTCCACCGTCTCCATACGGAAGAAAGCCTGATAAATGTCCTTTCCATAGCTGACTGCACCGTGATTAGCGAGCAAGATCGCGTCATACTTTGGAATCAACGGCAGCATCGGCTCCGTCAATTCCGGTGTGCCGGGCAGCCCGTAAGCCGCGAGCGGTACACAGCCCAGCCCGATTACCACTTCCGGCAACAGCGCCTTATTGAGCGACAGGCCCGCAGCGGCAAATCCGGTACCGACCGGCGGGTGCGCGTGGACCACCGCCTGCACATCCGGACGCATCTTGTAGATGACAAGGTGCATCAGGATTTCAGAGGTCCTCTCCAGCCGCCCGGAAACCTTGTTGCCCTCGTAATCGACGATGATCAAATCGTCGGGGCGCATCATCCCCTTGCTCAAGCCCGTAGGAGTGGCAAGAATGCGCTCGCCATCTAGTCGAACGGTAATGTTGCCGTCATTGGCAGCCACCCAGCCTTTTTGGTGAACGAGACGGCCAACGTCGACAATATCTTGCCGATGCTCCCGCTCGGTTTTGACCATGCGACCTCGTATCCTAACGTGGGGGGCGCGCGCTTGTAAAGCAAGGACGACATGGAACTCGGAGACGCGCGTTAGCGCCTACGGAGTCGGAGTGTCGCAAAAGCGGCGGAAATTCCCAAACCCCGGTCGGCGCCGCGGGCGTTAGCCCGCGGGCACGCGCCCTCGCGTTCCGCCTCGTCCCCTTTTTGCACCGGAAAGTAGCTAGCCCGCCCGCGCGGCCATGACCCTAGTTTTCTTGTTGGCCCGGGCCACTTCCTTGACCGCGTCCCCGACGTAGCGGACCTGCTCGTCCGTCATCGCGGGGTACAGCGGTAGAGAAATCAGCCGAGGGTACAGCTCCATGGCCCGCGGACATTGGTTCTGGGGAAGCTGGGCAAAGGACGCAAAGAACGGGTGCAGAGGAACCGGGATGAAGTGGACACTTGTACCGACTCCTCTCTGGCGCAGTTGCCGAATGAACTCGGCGCGGTCAATGTTGAGCCTGTCGAGGTTTAGCCTGATCGCATATAGGTGCCAAGAATGGCGGGACGAGTCGCTGTTCGGCGGCACCTCCATCTCGTCCACGTCCGCGAAGGCAGCGTTATACATGCCGGCGTAGCGCCTTCTTGTCTCGATGAAACTCTCCAGTTTGCGCAGCTGAACGACCCCCATCGCCGCCTGGATGTCGCTCATGTTGTACTTGAAGCCGCAGTCCAAAACCTCGTAGTACCAACTCCCTCGCTCGGCATAGCGCCCCCAAGCGTCGTTGCTGATGCCGTGAAGACAGAGCCGTCTCATTCTTTCGGAAAGCTCTTCGTTTTCGGTCGCCACCATGCCACCTTCGCCGGTTGTCATGTTCTTGGTGGCGTAAAAACTGAACGCGACCGCGTCACTCCGGGCATTACAAGCCTTGTTGCATCCACCGAGGGGTGACCCCTGGTAATGACTACCCACGCCATGGGCAGCGTCTTCCACCACGAACAAGCCCCGCTCGCCGCCCAGTTTCCAGATCCGCGCCATTTTGCACGGAAGACCGCCCAGATGAACCGGCACGATGGCCCGAGTACGTTCAGTGATTCGACGAGCAATCGAATCAGGATCGACGTTCCCGTCGTCGCCTACGTCCGCTAAGACCGGTGTCGCCCCGACGTGGAGGATCGTGCTGACGGTCGAGCAGAATGTCAGCGGCGTGGTTATCACCTCGTCTCCCGGACCGATCCCCAGCGCGGCAAGCGCAAGATGCAGCCCGGCCGTGCACGAGTTGACGGCTAGAGAGTGGGTGGCCCCAAGGTAGGCCCGAAATTCTTCTTCGAACTCGGCCGTTTTCGGCCCCGTCGTAACCCATCCGGAGCGAAGTACCGCCGTGACCTCGTCAATCTCTTCCTGGCCGATGGCGGGAAGATTATAGGGAATGAAGCCGCGCTCATTCATGGCCAATCAGGACCGCCGATTTCCCGGCGCTCGGTTTCCGGGCTGTGGTAGTGGGCCAGGATAGTCGATCCGTATTTCGTCTCGTTCACCGCAATTGAGCTGATAAGCGCCATTCTCTCACGGAGGTCCGATGCACCGCATTGGGCGCTCGTGGCGTCGCCGCTCAGCTTCGCTTGTCGCAAGGGTGCGCGTGAGCAGGCCAAGCTGAGCCTGGAACGCCAGTGACAGGCCAAGTGTCTGAGCCACTATTGCGACCTAGACCCGGCCGAAACCTACCGGATTTCATCCGTTTGGGTGGGGCGTTGCCTGTCGCGTGCTTCGACCGTCAGCCGGCGAGAAACGCGGGGCAGGCGTCCGGGGGGCGGGAATTCCAAAACGCTACTACTCGTCCACTGCCAGGTCGGTCTGCGAGAAATCTTGGCCGGTAAAAAGCAGAGGCATGCCCGCCACATGCGCCACCGCGTAGGTTAGACAGTCCCCAAAGTTCAGGGCCGCTTTGTGGCGTCCCTTTCCGTATCTCTCGAAGGCGTCAGCGGCAGCTTGATAGTGCTCCGGCTCGAAAGGAACGATCTCCACCTCGGCCTCGCGCACAAACTCGTTTAATAGGGCCGTCGCGTCTTGTCGAAGCCTTGATGAGAGAACAAGCGCCGTCTCTACAAGCGTAGGTGCTCCCACAGCCAAGAAGCGGGCCTCGCCCATGCGGCGCAGCACGGACTGATGGCCTTGCTCAGCGAAAATTACGGCTAGGATCGCAGAGGAATCGAGGACCATCCGAAGCCTCCAGCCGGCTCAGACACCTTGGGGGCAACTCGCAATCTTGAGGCGAAACAATAGTTGTCACGTTGTTTTGGTGGCCTTTCCTGCCTTCCGTTCCGGCCGCTTTCCGCCGTTCGGCGCTCTGAATGCGGTGAGCTTTTGCGTGGAATTCATGGCCCGCCACACTTTTAAACAAGCCCCGCGCCTGCGGGCCGCTCAACCGCGAAAGGGGATGTTTTCGCCGACGGTGAAGAACGTATTGCGGTCGTTGTAATTGTCAAACGTGCGGCGCGTCCGCCAGAAGAGTTCCGCCTGCTCAAACAGGTGCCGCTCGTACTCCGGTGCGGCAACCTTGGCGCCGTGCTCTCTGATCCGCGGCGTACCGGCACATTGGTCGCGATGATGATGCGTGTGCAGCACCCACTCGATCCGCCTGACGCCGGTCTCCGATAGGTGATCGAGAATCGCGCCCGAGCCGGCGTCGATCAGCAGCCCGCGGTCACCGTCCGCGATCAGATAGACATTGCATGTGTCGGCGAGCTGCTAAAGATGGCCGGAAATCTTCGTCAAGCTTGAGCTCATGTTTTGCCTCCTATCAGCCCATGGCAAAAGTAAACGTCGCGAAAAATCGGGTACAGCCAGCCAATTCCCTCCAGGCTAGGTGCTTTGTTTCGAGGGCCATGACGGGGGGCGAATTGGTGGCAGTCCCCGATTTTCTCTCCCGCACGAGTTTCGCCACGGGCTGCTATGGCTGTGCTTCAGTCTGCCAAAGCCGCCTGAGGTTGTCACTGTTCTCGTTTTGACAATCTTTCAGGCTCTTGACAGATCTAGCAGGGACCTACCTTCTGCATGTGGGGCGAGTTTACGCTCTTTAAGCACTTGCGATGGAGGTCAAGGCGAGTGACACAAAGAGACCGTTACGAACCGAATGACCCCTTCCCGTGTTTTACCGAAAGATCCAGCGCGCCGGTTGCCTTTGCGAGCGACTTATCCAACGTCCATAGGGCGCACACCGTAAGACGCGCCGAAGCAAGCAGGTGGACATCGACCCAGCCCAGGCCACGCCCGTAGAGCCGCTCGTCGTCGAGCAGCCGCAGCGCCTCATCGTGCTCGGCCACGAGGGCCATGGGCAGTGCCGACAGCAGACCAAGAATCTCGTCGCGGTTCTGTAAACTGCCGCAGGCGAGTTCGCCGATTACCAGGGGATGGGAAAGGACCGACGCCCGGTTCAGCAGATCGGCCAATCCCCGATTCCCCCGTCGCAGGTGATCGATCCAGACAGAGGTATCGACCAGCACCATCACGCCGCTGAACGCCGTCGGCGGATCGGACGAAGCCTTCTCTGCTTGCCTCCCAGCCTGGCGAGACGGCGGGCGCTCTCCAACGATATGAGAGCCTCGAGGCCTAGACGGACCAGCGAGGTCTTCTCCGTGACGCTGGTCAGCCGAGCCGCCCTTTTCAGGAGATCCTCGTCTATGTTGAGGGTCGTTCTCATATGTATGAGTATGCATCATATGTGCATACTTTTCCATACGCTCCTTGGTCCGGCCCCGGCACGGCCTCAAGCGGACTCTTCAAGTTGGGCTTGGGCGCTTCGGCTTTGCGGAAGGCTCTGACGGCGGACTCCTGATCCACTTGCGCGTAACCGACACCTCGATTGCCACGACACAATAACTCCGGAAACGAAGCCTACGCTGTGATCGTCGGACTAACAACCCCGCCGGTATAATGAAGCTGAAGTTCCCCTAGCCATGCCCGTTCTGGTCCTGCACTATCGCGAAATCTGGCTGAAGGGAGCGAACCGCGGCTTTTTTGTCCAGAAGCTCAAGGAAGCCGTTGCCCAGGCGCTCGAAGGGCTGCCGGCCAAAAGATCCCAGTATGAAGACCACCGCATGTTCGTCCCCGTGCCCTCCCACGCGGACGCCCTACTCGCCGTCGAGAGACTCCGCAAGGTCCCCGGCATCGCCTATCTCGCAATCGCCGAGCAGACCGAGCCACAGATGGACGCGATCGTAGAAACCGGCTGCCGTCTCATGGCCAACGAAACCTTTCGAACGTTTCGAGTTCGCGCGCGACGCTCCCAGAAATCCTTACCCTTCCGGTCGGCCGACATCGAACGCTCACTGGGAGCCGCCATAGGCCGGCAAAGCGTGGCGGCCGGCAAAGATGTGAAAGTCGACCTCGCAAAAGCGGAAGCGACTTGTTTCGTCGAGGTCACCGCAACGCGCGCCTTGATCTATCACGAGAAGATCCCGGGATCGGGCGGGCTGCCCACGGGCACCGCCGGCAAGCTAGTCTGCCTGCTCTCTGGAGGCTTCGATTCAGCCGTAGCAGCTTATAAGGTCATCAAGCGTGGCGTTCGGCTGACGTTCGTTCACTTTTACGGCGTCCCCGCTCGTGCCGGCGAGGACAGTCCTCCGATCGCACGAGAGCTGGTCGGGGCCTTGACACCCTATCAGGGGCTGAGCCGACTGTATCTCGTCCCGTTTACCGATATTCAGAGAGAGATCGTCGTCGGGGCGCCGGAGTCGTGCCGCATCTTGCTCTACCGGCGTTTCATGCTGCGCATCGCCGAGCGACTGGCCTACCGGGGAGGCGCGCACGGCCTCGTTACCGGTGACAGCATTGGGCAGGTCGCCTCGCAAACGCTGCACAACATGCAGGCCGTCGGGGCCGTGGCCTCCTTGCCCATCTATCGCCCACTGGTGGGCGACGACAAGCAGGAGATTCTGGATCTGGCACGCAGAATAGGGACCTACGACATATCCAGCGAACCCTTTACCGACTGTTGCCCCATGTTTCTGCCCAAAAAACCCGAGCTTTTTGCCACAGCCGAGCAACTCGCCGCAGCCGAGTCCAGGCTGGACATCCCGGCTCTAGTTCAACTTGGCGTGTTGTCCAGTGCCAAAGAGGTCTACGAATACCGATTAGGTGAAGTTCGCCTCAAGACGGCGAAAGCACATGAACCTAGCACGCCTCATGCGACGGCCCAGCTCGTTGGTTAGCGTGGTCGCCCTGCTATGGGCAAGCGCCGCGATTTCCATTGCCGAGACACCTCCCGCGGACTTTTCCGTCGTCAATGTTGAGATCCTCGACAGCGAAGACGGCTACCCGGTCCCGGATGACAGCATTTTTTTTACGGGCGAAACCGTTAACATCAGGTACAACATTGCCG
This sequence comes from Bryobacterales bacterium, assembly GCA_965248105.1. Classification (GTDB taxonomy): domain Bacteria; phylum Acidobacteriota; class Terriglobia; order Bryobacterales; family UBA6623. The sequence continues at coordinate 3,978,844 of CBDFIK010000006.1, read as the reverse complement.
GCTTCAAGGTTAGCCCGACCGAGCGCGTCCGCTTGCAATACCGGACGGAGTTCCATGGGCCCAGCGGAAAGCGCTTCGCTTTGCCGGAAGGCGGCCGGATCGACACCGAGCTGGCGCCCCAGGACGAAGACTGGCTGCCCCTCGTTCGCGTGGCTGCCACCCTGCCCCTCCACGGAGAGTCGGGAACGTACAAGATCCTGCTGAGCATTACTGACTTACTAAGCGACCGTAAAGCCACGAGAGAAGTACACGTGTTCGTTCGCGGAGAAAACATCGCAACGAGCCGCAGCCTTATCGTCCGCAATCTCAGTTTTACCCGTAGCGAAGGGGGCGAGAAACTACCGGCTCCGGCCTATCGGCCCGGAGACACCGTTTGGGCGAACTTCTACATCACGGGCTACGAGATTGCCGAGGACAATTCGTTCAACGTCGAGTCGGAGCTCGAAATCCTGGACCAAGAGGACGAGGTCTTGTATGCCTTCGAACCCGCGGGTGAGCGGGGATCGCCGTTTTATCCCCGGCGCTGGCTGCCGGCCAGTTTCCGGCTGGATCTGGAGGAAGGCATCCCACTGGGAGAGTACTTCGTCCGGGTTTTGGTCCACGACAGGCTGAGCGACAAGACGTACCAAACCAAGGAAGTCTTCGTTGTACGATAGTCCTTTCCCCCGGCTGACGCCCTGATTCTTGGCTCGGAAACAATGGACGAGATTGTCCCTTCATCGGTGGAGGAGCTCGCCGAAGCGCTTGGCGACTGCGGCAGCGCAGGCCGGACCGTTGAGCTCGGCGGCAACTTCACGAAGCGAGCTATGGGCGGCGAAATTGATCCCGCGGATGTGACCCTATCAACGAGCCGGCTGACTCGGGTCGTCGCCTACGAGCCGAAGGACCTGACGATTAGCGTCGAGGCTGGGCTTCCTTTCCGCGACCTGACGGAGATCTTGGGCGCTAACGGTCAAATGCTGCCACTCGATCCCCCGTTTTACGAGCGCGCGACCATCGGAGGCGTCGTGGCGACGAACAGCAGTGGACCTCGTCGCCGGCGCTATGGTACCGCTCGAGACATGGTCATCGGGATGAAAGCATGCACGCTGGAAGGCAAGATTGTCCAGAGCGGGGGCATGGTGGTGAAGAATGTCACCGGGCTCGACATGGCCAAGCTGATGATCGGCTCGTTTGGAACGCTGGCAGCGATGGCAACCCTGAATTTCAAGATCTTCCCGCGTCCGGCCGAGGTGGGGACCTTCGTGTTCTCATGTGATTCCCTGGAAAAGGCTTTGGACCTGCGGCGGGAGATCCTAGGTGGCGTGCTGCAACCGATCGCCATTGACTTGATGAACGCCGAGGCTGTCCGCGACATCGCTCCCGGGCTTCCAACAAAAGTCTCACTCATACTCGAAGTAGGTGGAAACCAGGCTACGGTCAAGCGCTTTGAAAAGGACTTCCACGAACTGGCACGAGGGCAAGCGGGTGTCGAGCTCAGCTCTCTCGGTCCAGATGAGGCGGCCCAGCTCTGGCGTTCGATTCAGAACCTAACGCCGGCGAAGCTGGCAGCAAATCCTTCGACATCAGTGATCCGCGTATCAAGCGTGCCAACCCGCATGCGGGAGGTCTTCGCCTCCGCTTCCGCTGGGGGCGGCGCGCGACCGCTCGTAGTTCGCGCCGGCGCGGCGGTCGGCTACATCTATTGTCGTGACATCCAAGACGCCCGCGACTGCGTCACCGATGCACGATCCCGCGGCCTGTCGGTCGTCGTGGAATACGCGCCTGTCGGGGAAAAACGGGAGATCGAACAGTGGGCGGAGCCGGGTCCGGAACTTCAAATCATGCGTCGTATCAAGGAAAGCCTCGACCCGGACTGCCTTCTCAACCGCGGTCGCTTGTTCAACCGGATCTAACCCGCGTTGGGACTGGTTTAGCAGCCCGTGACAAAAGTGGGTTCCCCGACGGCGAAACACCTCGCGTACGATCCGTAGGGGCACGGGCACTCCCTCACCGTCACCGCGCGGCTTGCCGCGCCTAACCCCACAGCTCGTCGACGGGGCCCGTAAATTACTTAATTTATAGCAGTTACAAGGAATTGGGTTTGTTTGGTAATTCTGTTGCTCGGGTAGCTCCGATGGTTCCGTTGTTGCTCTGTATCTGTTTCTCGCGGCCACCTGCCCTGAGGAAAGGGTCCCTTTGCATCTCGGTGGAGCGATCCGTCTGGCTTTTCCGAGCCAGCCGTCAGCCCGGACTTGAAACCAGCCGTAGACCGTTGATTCTCTATGGGTTGGGCGAGATTGGGTTTGTTTGGTAATCATTCTTCTGCGTCTGTTCGTGCCTCCGGATTAACCCCCACTCGAACTGATCCCGAATGGTTCGGGTCCCCAATCATATTGTACTCCGCCAATCCAAGGCGATAGTGGCATTGACGGCATTAAGCTGCTTTGAATGAACAACTTATCTTGTGCGATTGTCAGGTAAGAAGGACCTGCGCGTCAGCAATACAACCGCTCACTCGCGGAAAAAACCTTGGGACAGTCAACCGCGGCTCAAGACGCCATTGATTCTAAGTGACTTCTAGGACGCCGCTTGTGACAGTCCCCGGTTTTTTCACACACCCTGACCGTGCGCGGCTCGGAAGGGGTGAGAGTCGGTTCGATTGCAGGTCGGGCTGATGGGCACGACATCATTGGACCGCTTGCTGACGCGCGCGGCTCGGAAGGGCGCGGGTCGTTTCGACTAAGGGTCGGGCTGATGGGCACGGCATGCCGTGCCCCTACCGCGGATTTCCATCCGCGGCTCTGTTTTGCGGGGTTGCGAGGCCTTTGCATGACCGCTCCCTGACAGTCACCGCGCGGTTTGCTGTGCCTAACCCCACAGCTCGTCCACGGGGCCGTAGATATCTTCGGCGGCTTCGGGTACATATTCGAACCCGCGGCCCAGCGGATCATCGTTGCGAATGGTGGTCCAGTCGATACCCAAGGCCGAGTAGATAGTGGCCTCGATGTCCTCGGGACGGATGCTTCGCTGGCGGGACCAGCCCGGGTCTGTCGTGAAGGCGCCGGTAGGATCAGTGGCGCCGATGACGTTGCCGCCCTGGACACCGCCACCGGCAAACAGATAGAACATCTGCAAGTAGTGATCTCGTCCGGCCCGGCCGTTCGTTACCGGGCCCACCGTTCGACCGAATTCGCCACAGACGACGACCAGCGTTTCGTCCAGCAAGCCCTCGGCTTCAAGGTCCGTCAAGAGAGCCGCGAAGGCTGGGTCGAACTCAGCCGTCTGCGCGTAGATGTTTTGGCCCACCTGCCGGCCGTTAATCTCGTTGCGGTCATAGATGCCTTGGTGGTGGTCCCAGCCGGGCTGGGTGATTTGCAGGAAGCGTGTTCCCTGATCGGCCGCCACTATCTTCTTGGCCATCAGACAGGCGTCGCCAAAGTCAGTATCGCCGTATGCCAGGCTCTCTTCCGTTGTGAAGCTGAAAGCGGCGTCGACCACCGGGTTGAACATCAAACCGCGGGCGCTCTGGTAGAAGTCCGACATGCCCGCCACGGCAGATCCCAGTGGGGAATCGGCACCGCGCAAGGGCGCATCGAGGGTTTGAAGTAGATCCCAACGTTTGTCAAACCGCACCTGTCCGCCCTTGTGCATCGTGCTCGCTAGTCCGTTCGCGTCCGGGTTAGTTTTAAAGGGACCGAACTCGATCGGAAAGTAGCCCGAGCCCGGCGCGTTGCCGGCGTTGAGCGCGATGAAGGTCGGGAACAGTTGATCGGGTCGTCGCTCGGGATCTTTTTCGATGGCGACAACACTGCCAATGTGAGGTGCGACGGCACCCAAGGGAGAGGTCGGGTTGCGTCCGATTTGAAACCACGTCTGCGCTAAATTGTGCGCCAGCGCCCACGACAAGCCGGACCGAATGATAGCGACCTTGTCGAGGACTTGAGCCGTATTAGGAAACAAGCCGGTCGGGATCTGAATGCCGTTGATGGTATCGGGATTGAAGTCCGCCGGCGTCACACCAGCGATCTCCTTGAAACCGAACGTGTCGACCCCGCTGGGGGCGCCTTCAAGGAAGACAAAGATTGCCTGCTTGGCTGTATTCTTAGGCTCGACCGGCCCGGCCGCCCAAGCCTCATTGGCTCCGATCCGGTTTGCCAAGAAGTATCCCGAAACGCCGGTTCCAAAAACTTGGAAGAATTGACGCCGGCTCCAGTGTGGACGCGAGTGAAACCCCAGTCGCGGTTTGCTGTATCTTTCGATGTGTTTGGTGAATCTTTTCTGCTCGCTCATAATCACTCTCAATAGTTAAAGATGAAATCCACTTTGTTGTAGAGGCTCCACATCAGATCCTCGGCGTTTTCCACGCGGTCGCCGTCCGCCAGGGTGGCCACCCCTACTGCCAGCTCATCCGTGCTCGGCAGCCGCCCCAGCACGGCCAGGTAGAGTCCCTGTACAAGCACGTCATCGGGCTGCTGGAGCAGCAGTGCCATCGTCCCGCTGGTGTTCCCAGCGCTGATGCGGTCAACCACCATGGCGCTGTTCATGAGATCCAATGCCTGTAGGATGCTTCCCTCTCCGCTTCGTCGGGTCTCCTCGCGGTCTCCACGGAGGAAGGCATCCAGAAAGCGCGTAGCCGCCGCCGCGAAGTTGTCTCCTACGGCGTCCCCTCTGCGTCGCTCGCCCAAGGGAACGAACTGCACGTCGGGGAATTGCATGGCCAGTGGCACGAAGCCAATCGCTCGCGACACCAGATAGGGGATAGGCAACCCACTCGAAGTCACTATGGCGTCGTGCAGTTGTTCGGCGGTCAGCCGGCGCACCTGGTGACGGGCGAAGAACGGTTCGTAGGACGGGCTCCAGGCGCCTTCGTAACGTGACGAGAACTGATAGGCCCGCGAGTTGGTGATTTGTCGCATGAGCCATTTCAGGTCGAAACCGTTATCGACAAAACCCTGCGCCAGTAGATCCAGTAATTCGGGGTGCGACGGTTGAATCTGCCAGGGCGTCGGCGGTGGGTTCTCGGAGTCGAGGCGCAGCGGGTCGAACTGATCTGGCGGCTCAACAATGCCTCGCGAAAAGAACTCTTTCCAGACGTAGTTGACGATCGCACGAGAAAACTGCATATCGGCGGTCAACAGGCGCCCCAGAGCTTCACGGTCGGATTCACCGGCCTGCGCCGTCCCACCACCGAAAGGATAGGTAGCCGCGGCGATCTCTTCACCGCCATTGTCGTCGGGCAAGCGAGCGGGTCGATTGCCGGTGGTCGTGTTTAACACGTATGCGAACCGCGGCCTTTTGATCTCCCCCACGATCCAGTAGCGCGGCGGCGGAACGTACTCCGTGTCAGAGGGTGGTGGGGGCGGCCGCCCCCGGCGAATGATGGTGCCGGCAAACGAGGCGGCTAGTCCCCAGCCCTCGCTCCTCTTGGCCTGCGCTCCCCAGACGCTGAGCGAGTCCAGGTGCCCATAGCCGTCGTGACAGAGAATGCAGTCCATGTGGGCCAACCCGAGAAAGTCGAGCGCAACGCGGTTGGCGAGTGCGTCGTATGTATCGTGAATCGGGCCGCCCAGCGTCAGTCCGCCGACGATGTAGCTGACCGGAGTGGGGGTCACGGGGTTGTTGACGTAATCCCTGGTGATCTGCTCGTACTCATCGAAACTCGAATAGGTGTCCGGATACTTGCGGCCGTCGCCCGTGCCGTTCGCCGTCAGAATCTCGCGCACCATCTCGTCATACGGTTTGTTCTGTTGCAGCGATTCAAGCAGGAACAGGTGAAACGCGTCGCGCCCGTCCAGATAGCGGATCACTTGGGAAGTAAACAGCGTGTTGCGATAAAGGTCGCCCAAGAACATTGCCCAGCGATCGGCCCACTGCGGCGTAGCTAAAAGCCGCTCGATTGCCTGCGCCCGCTTGCCCGCCGAGGGATCGTTTAGAAAGTCGACCACTTCGTCGATGGTGGGGATGCGTCCGGTGAGATCGAGAGTAACCCGGCGTAGGAATTCGGTATCGGTCGTGCTCGCGGCCGGCGGGATCCCCCGGATCTTCAGGGCGTTGAAGATAATCTCATCGATGGAGTCTCCACCTTGGCTGGCGTACCAATACGCGCCAGAGCGGCTGCGGCTGGGAAACGATGCTTGCGGCAGCGCCGCGGAAACGGAAGCGGTCAGCTCGGCACGGCGGGTCATCTCCAGCAAATCCGCGCCTAGCCCGGCCCGCAGAAAGTGTTCACGCTTGGCGGTGAAAAAGGTACACTCCGCGTGCGGCACCCCGATATCACCCGTATCGAACGATGGTTCCGCAGGCTCTTCGGCGCGCAACCACGGCAGCGATACCAGCAAAGCGGCCATAGCTGCAAGCAAGCTCAACTCCACCGCCCGATTGTTCATGTTTTCATTAAAGCGGGTTTTCTGATTGTTTGCTCTGCCGGTCATAAGTGCTTTCCTAAGAGAGGTATAGGGTGGCTTGCTGGCTGCTTCTTTCTGACTTCTATTTCCCTCCAAACCCGGTCCTGGAGGGAAAGTTGCGGTTCGTGTTGCGATCCGCCACCACGAGCGGCAACTGCGGCCGTGTTCGGGGTGATCCCGACGCGTTTTCTATATAAACGTAAGGAGTCGGGTGAAGTTTCCGATTTCTGATTCGAGCAAGCAGTCCTTGTGGGTTAGCCAATGCGCGTACTCCGTTTTTCGTACACACTGTGGGACCACCAAAACCGAGGCGACGGAAGATCTCGCGGGATAGATAGCATGTGGTGGCAACCCGCGCCCAGTTTGACATGCAACTTGTAGCCCCATACTGGGTTCAGATATCGTGTACATGGCTGCGGCATTACTGGCGCGCGTCGATGTTCACGCCTGCCGCGTGAGCCCGCTGGTCGTTATCAGGTGTCGCCGCTCAGCACGCACGTCAGGCATTGTCCCCCGGAAGAAAACAAGGATAATCACCGATGAGAACTCTTTCTGCATTGATTCTGGCCTGCTTATTGCCTGTTGTCGGTAGTGCTCAGATTCCCGACAACGCCTCGCTCGACGGCAAGTACTACTTTGTGCATCTCCTCGCCGTGGTTTCCGGGACCACGGGCGCGGCAAGCGCGCAGAACCTGGGCGGGTGTATGTTGTTCGACAGCAATGGAGGATTTACGTTCGACGGTGAACTGGGCACTGGTAGCGGTGCCCCCGAAAGCGCGAGCGGCGCGGGGACCTATTTCGTGGACGCGAACGCCTTCGTTACCCTCACCAATCCGATTGCCGACACGCTCGAGATCAACGCTCGCCTGGGAGCCAACAACGAGGTATTGCTGGGTGCCTCAACCGAAGCGTCCGACGGATCCTATGACCTGTTTGTCGCGATCCGATCTCCCGCGAGCGGCGTCAGCAACGGTGCCGTAAGTGGAGACTACACGGGAGCCACACTGATGTTTCCCGACGGAGGGGAGGCCGGGATCAAAACCGCCCTGCTGTCGCTGACGGCCGATGGGGACGGTAACTTCAACCCCGCTTCGGCGACCGGACACGCCGCCGATGACCAAGATAACAACGTCCAGCAGCCAATCACCGACGCTACATACTCGTTGACTGGTGACGGCTCGGGAACTGCCGCTTTTGGATCGAGTGCCACGCTTTTTTCGGGCAATCGAAGAATCTACGCGTCCGGAGACGGGAATTACGTGATCGGCTATTCGACTGACCCGGGCGGGCGTGAGATCTTTCTGGCCATTAGAAACTTCAGTACCTCGGCGGACGACTCGATCTGGCAGGACAACTTTTGGATGGCTGAGATCGTCGTCGATACTGACCTAGTTCCCGGTCTCAACCTCTACACCTCGGCGAGCGGTGCGTTGCGGAGCACGGGCGCCGGCCAAGCCGCCATCTCCCAGCGGGTGAACTTTGACCTGTTTCCGATCGATTTCAGCGGCGTCAATGCGTACGCGATCAATGCCGACAGCACCGGCTTTTTGGGAGGGCTGCTCGACCCCGGTGTGGTGAACATGGCGATTGGTGCTCCAAGCAACACAATTTCTGGCCCCGCCATCGCTGCGTTGGGCTCGCAGCCCCCGCCCATATCGCAGAACGGTCCGGAGCCCCAAGCTTTCGTAGGCGCCCGGGTAGGTGCGCCCGGCCAGTTTTCTCCCTCCCATGGCATCTTCTTCGGCGTACGGATGCCCGGATTCACGGCCAACGGGGTGTTTCTTTCACCGCTCGGGGTCCTTAATGCCGCGTCTTTCGCTCCGACGACGTATCCCATCTCGGGCGGCACCCTCGTGTCACTGTTCGGTTCCGGACTGGCCCCTTCGAACTTGGGAAACTCCGGTATTCCTCTTCCGACGATCTTGAACGGTGTGACTGTCACGATTGATGGCGTGCCGGCTCCCCTATTGTTTGTCTCGGCGGGACAAATCAACCTGCAGGTACCCTTTGCGACCGGGGGGACCACGGCGTCTATCGTCGTGAGCAACAACGGTCAGCTTTCGAACGCCGTCACCGTCCCTGCTGACCTCAGTAGCCCAGGAGTATTCTCGACGGCACAGAATGGGCTCGGGCCCGGGACCATCACGCACGCCGATTTTCGGCCGATTACGGCCGAAGATCCCGCCGAAATAGGTGAGACAGTGATTGTCTTTTTGACCGGCCTGGGACCGGTCAACCCGCCCTTCGCCGATGGCGACGCGCCTCCAAGCGCCGAACCCTTCGCCCGCACTACCGACCCGAATATCGCTGTGACGTTCGGAGGTTTTGACGGTACCATTTCGTTCTCGGGTGGGTCCCCTTGCTGTGTAGGTCTGTACCAAATCAACGTCACGATTCCGAGTCAAGTGATCCCCGGGCCCGCTGTTCCGGTCTCCGTTTTTACCAGTACCGCCATTTCAGACTTCGTCGAACTTGCGATCGTCGCTGCCCCCTTTAGTCAGTCGGCCGAGAGTACTGTGCTGTCGGACGCCCAAACACCCTTGTCAAGGCACGTGCATCGGTCTCGCGTGCGATAGTTCCGATACTGGTTAACGCGCATTTCTAACCGCGGCCGCGGTGGATGAGGCGAAAAGCCCGACGGCCACGGCTCGCGGGAACAGTGTGTGTACATCGCCCAGCGTACGGATGTCGACAAGCGGGCGCGATCAATCGCGCCCCCACATCATGTCGGCAAGCGGGCGTGATGAATTGCGCCCCTACATCCCTGACAGCGGGCATTCGCTCCCGCTCCTGCCGGCCGTGGTGAGAAATGCGAATTAGTAGAGCGATGCGGTTTCGACATCGTAATGACCGCTCCGTCGCGTTCGCGGGCTCTGATTCGCCCCACCTTCGTCCGCGATCATCCGGGAGTTCAGGACAGCTGTTTGACGGTCGGCAAGCCAGTCACTGCTCGACCGCAAACGCGCTCAAACGAGCCTCAAACTACCCGGTTTCGACATCGTAATGACCGCTCCGTCGCGTTCGCGGGCTCTGATTCGCCCCACCTTCGTCCGCGATCATCCGGGAGTTCAGGACAGCTGTTTGACGGTCGGCAAGCCAGTCACTGCTCGACCGCAAACGCGCTCAAACGAGCCTCAAACTACCCGTAAGATATTCATTTTATGTTGGTTATGAGGGATTGGCTTTGCTTGGTCATTTTGTCGTCCCGTAGTCAACGGTCGCCGAGCTGGCGGCTGGCGAACCGATCGCGGGGAAGGGAAGTGAGATCTCGCTCGCCTGGATCCAGGCTACGGGGCTTGTCCCTAGCAGCCCGTGGTAGAAGCCAACGGCCGCAAGTCTCGGCAAAACGACCGCCGAGCCATGCGCTACGGGATCTTGTCCCTAGCAGCCCGTGGTAGAAGTGAAGGTCGCGAAAACCGGGTACAGCCAGCCAATTCGCTTCAGCTAACGGCCGCAAGTCTCGGCAAAACGACCGCCGAGCCATGCGCTACGGGATCTTTGTTTCTTGGGTCATGACGGGTAGAACGTAGGGGATTCCCGGCAGTAGACGCGCCGCACCAGGCCACCAGAGGATTTCCGATACAATCAATTCCTAACCCACCCCCGACGCCAACACTTTCTCAGAACCGATCACGGGGGGACCTTGGCTCACCATGCGGCACGCACTTTCCACATACCTTTTTGTCGAACAACGCCTGACGGTGGCGCTGTTGGACCGCATCCTGCGAAGCGGCGTCAAGGAGGTCGAGATTTTCTGCGCCCGGCAACATATCGACTACCACAATCGAGCTCAGATCGACGAACTGAAACACTGGTTTCGGGATGCGGAGTTGAAGGTCCATTCCATCCATGCGCCGATGTTCAGCGACGACGTCTGGGGGCGTACCGGACCCAACTCGCTGGTCTCCATCACCGAAACCACGAAGGCCAAGCGCATCGCAGCGACGGATGAGATCAAAAGGGCCATGGAGATGGCTGAGTCATTCCCCTTTCGCTATGTGGTTCAACACATCGGCACGGCGGAAGACGAATACGATGAGCATAAGCTCGAGGCGGCTTTCAATTGTTTGGATGAGTTGATCGTGTTCGGCAGCCAACTCGGCGTCAAGATCTTGGTTGAGAACATCCCCAACAAGCTTTCCAGCGCCGAACGCCTGAACATGTTTGTCCAATCGACTCATCTGCGGGTCGGCTATTGTTTCGATACGGGGCACGCTCACCTTGGCCCTGGCGTTGAGCACGAGTTTGAACTGATGAAGGACCGCATCCGCTCAACTCATGTGCATGATAACGACGGCCAAGACGATTCACACATCTTTCCGTTGGTCGGCTCGGGGGGCACCATTGATTGGCAGTCGACGATCGAGCTGCTGCGCTCTTGTGGCGACGACGTTCCTCTCTTGCTTGAACTGCGCGATGTTCCCGAGATAGCCAAGCCCCTGGAAAAGGTGCAGGAGTCTTTCGATCGACTGGAGAACCTCTAGATGGCTTCGGCCGCCCCGGTCATCACCATAGATCAGGCCGCCCGGTTCGAAGGGCAGACAGTCCTGCTGCGGGGCTGGCTCCACAACCTGCGCAGGTCCGGGAAACTTCTCTTCGCAATCTTTCGCGACGGAACAGGGTACATGCAGGGCGTAGTCGTCAAAGCGGACGTCTCCGAAGAGGTTTTTCAGCGCTGCCGCCACCTGACGCATGAGTCGGCGGCGCGAGTAACGGGGAAGATTCGAGTCGAAGAGCGGGCGCCCGGCGGTTACGAGATGGACGTCGTTGATCTGGAAGTGGTGCAGGAAGTCTCCCCCGACGACCCTTTTCCGATCACTCCCAAGGAGCACGGCGTAGAGTTCTTGATGGACCGCCGTCATCTCTGGCTGCGGAGTCGCCGGCAACATGCCATCCTTCGCGTGCGTCACGAGGTCATCCGGGCGGTTCGCGATTTCTTGGACAACAACGGCTTTACGCTCGTCGACACTCCGATCCTTACGCCCGCTGCTTGCGAAGGGACGACCACCCTATTCGAGGTGCCCTACTTCGAGGACGAAATAGCTTATCTCACCCAATCCGGCCAGCTTTATAACGAGGCGACCGCCAGCGCTTTCGGCAAGACGTACTGTTTCGGGCCGACCTTTCGCGCTGAAAAGTCAAAGACGCGCCGGCACCTCACCGAGTTCTGGATGGTCGAGCCCGAGATGGCCTACGCAAACCTGGACGATATCATGGCGCTGGCCGAACATTTCGTGGAATACGTCGTTCAGCGCGTGCTCGAAACCCGAAGCCAGGAACTCGATACCCTCGGCCGAGATGTCTCGAAACTGGAAACGGTGAAACGGCCGTTTCACCGCATGAGCTACAGCGAGGCGGTCGAAGCACTAAAGAAGAAAGGCAGCGAGATCGAGTGGGGCGGCGATTTCGGCGGCACCGATGAGACCCTACTGAGTGAAGACTTCGACCGGCCGGTGATGGTGCACCGTTTTCCTATGGCGATCAAGGCCTTCTATATGCAGCCGGACCCTGACAACCCAGACGTTGCGATGGGCGTGGACGTGTTGGCGCCCGAAGGATACGGTGAGATCATCGGTGGCGGCCAGCGCATCCACGACCACGCGCTGCTGTTGCAGAAACTCGAAGAGCACCAGTTGCCCCGAGAAGCTTTCGAGTGGTATCTCGATTTGCGCAAATACGGGTCCGTTCCCCACGGGGGGTTCGGCATGGGAATTGAACGCTCGGTGGCTTGGATTTGTGGTCTCGAACACGTCCGCGAGACGATTGCCTTTCCGCGGATGTTGTACCGCATGCGACCGTAGGCGCGGGCCGTCCACTCGAACCATTCATGTCAACAATCCGCATCGTGGTTCTTTTGGCGGACGTTCCGGAGAGCACGAGGTCTCGATCCGCTCCGCGGCCTCTGTGATCGGCGCCCTGGACAGGGAAAAGTACGAAGTCATTCCCGTCGGGGCCGTATACCCGTATTGTTATACCCATATATACGGCTTTATGCTAGAATATGCGCGTGAAGACGACCGTTGAGCTGCCCGACGGCTTGCTTTCTGAAGCCAAGAGCTACGCCGCAGCGGAGGGCTTGTCCCTAAAACAGGTGCTGGAGGCCGGCTTGCGGCAGGTTCTCGGAAGTCGGCGTGAGACGAAGCCGTTCATACTTCGCAAGCACCCGTTCCGTGGCTCGGGACTTGTAACAGCCGCCGACTGGTCGACGATACGGGAAAAAATCTACAAGGGACGCGGCGGTTGATCGCAGTTGATACGAACATTCTGGTTTACTCTCACCGGCAAGACTCCCCCTGGTACCGAGCGGCCGATGAAAAGCTGACGGGTTTGGCCGAAAGCGGCTCGCCGTGGGCCATCCCGTGGCCCGCGATTCATGAGTTTGTGGCCGTGGTGACCCACCCGGGCATCTATCGGCCGGCCACTCCCCGCAAAGATGCGCTCCAACAGGTTGCGTGCTGGCTCGAGTGCCCGTCGCTGCACCTGATCGGAGAAGTCGAGGGCTACTGGGATGTGTTCCGCTCGCTTGTTCTAGCGGGCAAGATCTCTGGCCCGACCGTTCACGACGCGCGCGTTGCCGCTATCTGCCTACAGCACGGCGTCAAGACGCTCTGGTCGGCCGACCGCGATTTTTCACGCTTTCCCCGCATCAATGCCGTGAACCCGCTCATCGAGACCCGCCGGAAATGACAAATCTGTTGCGGACCGTCAGCCCGCTTTTCTCACCACGTGGTGAGAAAAGCGGGTTGGATCATTTCGAGCCCGACCCGCGCGGGCGGGCGCTGCTACAATAGCCGCTCGGTAGCTTGGATTTGCGGTCTCGAACACGTGCGCGAGACGATTGCCTTTCCGCGGATGTTGTACCGCATGCGACCGTAGGCGCGGGCCGTCCACTCGAACTATTCATGTCACCAATCCGCATCGTGGTTCTTTTTGGCGGACGTTCCGGAGAGCACGAGGTGTCGATCCGCTCCGCGGCCTCTGTTATCCAAGCGCTCGACAGGAGTAAATATGAGATTATCCCGGTTGCCATCACGAAACAGGGTAAGTGGCTGAGCCCGGCTGAGTCGGCGGGCTTGCTCCCTTCCCACAGCGTCGGTTCTCTTGCAACGGGAACGGCGATCGTACTGTCTCAGCAACCTGGAGCCGCAACAGGCCTAGACGTCGTTTTCCCTGTTCTGCACGGGACGTTCGGTGAGGACGGGACCGTGCAGGGTTTCCTGGAGCTGGCCGACCTGCCATACGTCGGCGCCGGTGTGCTGGGTTCGGCCGTGGCCATGGATAAGGATGTCATGAAGCGGCTGTTTCGCGAGCGGGGCCTGCCCACGGTGGATCACCTTGCCGTTCCCCGCCGGGAACGACACGAGCACACCGCTCGGTTGGAAGAGCGCTTCGGGTACCCGATGTTCGTCAAACCCGCCAATCTTGGTTCGTCGGTCGGTATCACGAAGGTTGGCCATGCAGCCGAGTTGACCCGCGCCTTGGACTTGGCCGCCCAACACGACTCGAAAATCATCGTTGAGCCGGCCATCGACGGCCGCGAAATCGAATGCGCGGTGCTGGGGAATGACCAGCCGGAGGCTTCCGTGCCTGGCGAGGTCATTCCGGGGGGCGAGTTCTACGACTACCAAGCGAAATACGTCGACGATACCTCGAAGCTGGTCATCCCCGCGGCGCTAAGCGCGGAGCAAACAAGTGAAGTCCAACGGCTTGCCGTCGCGGCCTTTGAAGCCGCGGGATGCGCCGGTCTCGCCCGGGTTGATTTTTTCCTGGAAAACGCCTCCGGTAGAATTTTGTTGAACGAATTGAATACGATGCCTGGATTCACCTCGATCAGCATGTATCCCAAGTTGTGGGCGGCCAGTGGCGTCCCCTACTCGGAGTTGCTCGACCGCTTGGTTGAGCTAGCTTTCGATCGCCACCGGGAAAAGAGCCAGAGCCGCTTTAGCCTCGATCCCGAAGCGTCGTAACGCGGAGTAGTCGGTCGAGACGCGCGAAGCGGTCACAGATCTCTGGGCAACAGAGCGAGTATGACGTCTTCCCCACCCATGTCCCGGTTAAAGCTCACTACGGTTATTCCCTACGCCATCCTTCTCGCCGAAGTGCTCGTCTTCTACCGTCACGTGCTCTTCTATGACGGCTTTGTCATCCCTTGGGACCGCATGGGCCGGATGGCTTACCGTGTTGTTTGTTAGGAAGGGAAGGCCAGAGCGGTGAAGTTACTTAGCGCACACTGCTCACTGCTGCATCGCCGCCACTAACTCCCGCACCATCGCCTTTCCGTCGCCGAACAGCATCACGGTATTGGGAGCCACGAACAACTCATTCGGAATGCCGGCAAAGCCCGGACTCAGGCTGCGTTTAATCACCATCACCGTTTGCGCCTTGTCGACGTCGAGTATCGGCATGCCGGCAATGGGACTCGCGGGATCGTTGCGGGCGGCTGGGTTGACGACGTCGTTGGCGCCAATGACGAGCACAACGTCTGTCTCGCTAAAAGTAGGATTGATCTGATCCATGTCGTAGAGTTCGTCGTAGGGTACGTCCGCTTCGGCCAGCAGAACGTTCATGTGGCCGGGCATGCGGCCCGCGACCGCGTGGATCCCATAGCGCACCTCGACTCCGCGACTTTGGAGCACGTTGGCGAACTCCCGCACGGCGTGCTGCGCCTGCGCAACCGCCATTCCATAGCCGGGCACGATGGCCACCACCCGTGCCGTCTCGAAAATCAGCGCCGCTTCTTCCGGCGACGTTCGCTTCACCCGGCCTTGATAGATTTCATCGCCCTGGGTCGCGGCCGTCGCGCCGAGATCTCCCGACAGCACGTCAGCGAGCGAGCGGTTCATGGCGTCGCACATCACGCGAGTCAAGAACAAACCGGAAGCGCCGACCAGAGATCCGCTGATGATCAGGACGTTATTGCTCAAGGCGAACCCGGTGGCCGCCGCCGCCATGCCGGACCAAGAGTTTAGTAAGGCGATGACAACCGGCATGTCAGCGCCGCCAATCGGAAGCGTCAGCAGCAGACCATAGAGCGAGGCAGTCGCCGCCAGCGCCCAAAAAGCCCACATCTGGGCGGGGTCATAGAGGAAGTATCCGGCCAGCAGCACGGATGCCGCGAGCGACAACTTATTGCCAACCCTGACAGCGACCCCTCGAGGTTGCCCGCCGTAAACCTCTTGCAGCTTGGCCCAGGCGACGAGACTCCCGGTAAAAGTCGCCGTGCCGATCAGCAAGCTGGCCGAGCTGGAGCCGTAAAGTTGAACGGGAGGCACGCCCGTCAATGTGCCGGGATTCACCACAGCCGTAGCGGCTACCAAGGCAGAGGCCGCGCCACCGAAGCCGTTGAACAGCGCTACGAGCTGAGGCATGGCCGTGATCGGCACCTTCAGCGCCGCAAGCACGCCGATCAGCGATCCAACTACTACGCCTGCCACGATCCACTCGAAGCGTACGATGTGCTGGTCCACGAGGGTCGCCAGCACCGCAATCAGCATGCCGCACGAGCCCGTCAGGTTTCCCCGTCGAGCCGTACGGGGCGAGCTAAGACCCTTCAGGCCGACGATGAACAGCACCGACGCCAGCAGGTAGGCGAGATTGATGAGATTCGATTGCACGTAAACTATCGCTCTTTACGCTTAAACATGGAGAGTATGCGGTGCGTGACCAGAAATCCGCCCACGACGTTGACCGTCGCCAATACCACGGCCCCCACGCCGAGAACCGTAGCCAACGTGGCGTGGTCGGCGCCGGCCGAGATCATGGCACCCACCAGAGTGATTCCCGAAATGGCGTTAGCGCCCGACATCAATGGGGTGTGCAGCGTCGGCGGGACTTTCGTGATCACTTCGAAGCCGACAAACACGGCCAGCACAAGAATCGTCACCGAAACAAGAAACGCTTCCACTTTCGCTAATCTCCCTTCAGAGCCTCGATCACGGCAGGGTGCACGAGGCGGCCTTCCCGCGCGACTAAAGTCCCCCTCACGATTTCGTCCTCGAGATCGAGATGCAGATTGCCGTCCTTGAGTATTTCGCCAAGAAACGCAGACACGTTTTTCGAAAACATCTGGCTCGCGTGAACAGGGACCTCCGAAGGCAGATTGGTCGGCCCGATGACGGTTACTCCGTTTCGAACGACCCGCTTCCCGGGTTCGGTTAGGGCACAGTTCCCGCCCTTTTCAGCCGCCAAGTCGACGATCAGTGAACCCGGACGTAGACGAGTGAACATTTCCTCGGATATTAGTATCGGCGCCTGTTTGCCGGGTACCGCGGCGGTCGTGATGACCACGTCGGACTCGCTTAGGTGTTCAGCGAGGAGTTCGCGTTGCCGGCGGTAAAACTCTTCCGACTGCGCGGCGGCGTAGCCTTCGCTTGTCTCGGCGTCGCCGGCGTCCAGCTTTAATTCGACGAATCGGGCACCCAAACTCTCTACCTGCTCCTTCACCGCCGGGCGAACGTCGTACGCTTCCACGACGGCGCCCATCCTGCGGGCTGTGGCGATGGCCTGCAATCCGGCAACTCCGGCTCCCAGCACCAACAGCCGGGCAGGTGTCAGCGTGCCCGCCGCAGTCATCATCAGGGGAAACATCCGGGGCGAGTGCTGGGCTGCCAGCAGGACTGCCTTGTATCCCGCAATCGTTGCCATCGAGCTCAGCGCATCCATGCTCTGCGCTCGTGTGATTCGGGGCATCAATTCCATGGAGAACACAGCCAGACGACGCTCGGCGAGCGACTGCATGATTTCGGGAGCGGCCAGCGGCTCCAAGAAACCGACAAGCGCCGTGCCGGCGCGCAAGACATCTAAATCGGCCGCGGCGAAGTCCGGATCCGATCCGGGACCTCGCACTACGAGCAGCACGTCGGCTTCCGAGAGAAGGCGGCGCCGATCGCTTTCGATGCGGGCTCCCCGCGACGCGAATTCCTCGTCCTCGTGGAGAGCCTGACTGCCGGCGCCGCTCTCCACGACGACGTCGGCGCCTGTCTCGGCCAAAGCTGAGACGTGCCGCGGAATCAAGGCGACGCGTTTTTCGTCGGGGTACTTCTCTTTGAGGACGGAGACGATCATTCGGGAAAACGCCTATACCGACTCTTCCACTTCCAATCGACTTCAACAGTAAGGGGGGCTGAGAAAACTCGACGTTGGGATCACCCCGGATGCTCGCAAGTCTCAACAACGGGGCAAACAAGTATAGGATATCAGCGCAGCTACGTCGGTAGATACGACCCTCGATATTTTGTAGCCCCGAGAAACGCAGTAGGATGCCGGCGAACAGCCTTGGGGCCGGGCGCACTGCTGATTTCTTAGGGCCGCAACCCGGGCTGCGATCCCGACTCATTCGACTGATCACGGTAATCGAGGAAGGCGGCTTGCCTGCCGTCAAGGCTGCTCCAGCTTCCATTGGATTTGGCGCAGCATGCCCTGCAGCATGCGTCCGTCCTGGGGAGCCAGCCGCAGCCTGTTGACGAAACGGCGGATCTTCATTTTTTGCGACTGGCGGCTGTCGGGGAAAATAAACCCACTCCTATCGAGGACCGCGGTCAGTCTCCTGCTAATGCGATCCCTTTGTTCGGCGCTCACCGTCGCCGGCGTCTTCAGGGAAGGAACCGACTTGGCGCGGCGAGCGATCTCGTAGCCACAGACAGCGACTGCCTGCCCTAGGTTCATCGAGGGGCACTGCTCGTCTGTGGGAATCGTCAAGACCCAGTCACAGTAGCTGAGGTCTTCGTTCCCTAGGCCGAATTTCTCGGAACCGAACACCAACGCTGCCGGCCGCTTGGCGAGGTGAGTTCGGATGGCCAGAGCGCCCTCCGGCAACTGTCTGCGGACGTGCCGCTGGGTGCGCCCCTCCGTGCCGGAAACTCCGACGATCAGAGATGCCTCCCCCAGCGCTTCTTCGAGGCCCGATGCAACTTGGGCCGACTCCAGCACCTCACCCGCTCCGGCGGCGGAGCGCGCCTTTCGGAAGGCCAGCTCATAGGGCTCAACCAGCCACAGCTTTGAGAATCCAAAGTTGAACATGGCGCGGGCCGCGGCACCCATGTTCAATGAGTTACGGGAGCGGACAAGGACAACGCGGAGATTATCTTGCCAGGGCATGCCACGCCGGTGGCCGGTTGGACGTTGCCCGCGACTCGGAAAGGACGGCGAGTGGGGCGAGAGCGTCTCGACCCCAATAGTATAATGATTCTGACATGTTCGACCTTTTCCGAAGCCGAAAGCAGGCGGTTCGCATCTTTCTGGGCGCCATTCTACTTGTCGTTGCGGCCTCGTTGGTGATCACATTGATCCCCGGACTGATGAGTAATCCAACGGCCGTCGAGCAGGGAGTCTTCGTGGAAGTCGGGGACCACGCGGTAACCTTCACGGACGTGCAGTACCAGATGCGGACCTATCTGCGCAACGACCGACTGGATGCCCAGTCACTGAGATTCCTTGCTCAGGGCGTGGTCAGGAATCTGATCGGCGATATGGTGTTGCTCGAAGAAGCCGACGCGCTTGGTCTGACTCCCGACGACGAGGAGCTCGCGGTCTGGATCAAGCGCCAGCTTTCCCCTGGGGGCGTGTTCATCGGCCAGCAACAATACGAAGCTTTTGTGCGGCAACGTTTCCAGTTGTCGGTTCCCATGTACGAGGAGCAGCTTCGTCGCAGTCTGATCATTGACGTTCGTCTCAAGAGAATGCTGACGGACAACGTCATCGTCACCGACGACGAACTCCGGGACGTTTATAGACGAGCCAACGAGAAAGCCAAGTTCGAGTTCATCAAAGTCTCCGGCAGCGAATTCGAGTCCCAGGTCGAACCGACGGAAGAACAACTGCGCGAGCATTTCGAGGCCAACAAACCACGCTACCGAACGCAACCCATGCGATCCATCAAGCTGATGAAAATCGACGACAGCCGAGTGTCTGGGGGTGAAGTCGATGACCGCGCACTCCGTGGGTACTATGCACAGAATCGCGCGCGGTTCGAAGTCCCGGACCGCATCCGGGCCAGCCACATTTTGTTCATGACAGAAGGCGAGGCCGAAGAGGAGTTAAAAGAATCGGAGGCAGAGGCGGCCAAGGTGCTGGAGGAGATCCGGGCCGGGGCGGATTTCGCAGCCCGCGCGCGAAGGTACTCCGAAGACCCCGGCACGGCCGACAAGGGCGGTGATCTGGGCTGGGTGACTCGCGGCCAGATGGTACCCGACTTCGAGAAGCAGGCCTTCTTGCTCGAACCGGGTCAGATCAGCGACGTGATCAAGACCGAATACGGATTCCACATCATCAAGGTTCACGAGCGGCAAAACGCGCAAATTCAGAGCTTCGAAGAGGTCAAGGAAGAGATCCGCGCCGAGCTTGCCAGTGAACAGAACTACTTGAACCGCACGAAGTTCACCGACGAGGCCCTCGTTATTGCCAGGAAGCACGGCAAAGACCTGGAGGCCGCCGGCCGCGAGTTGAACATTCCGGTAGACGCTTTCGAAAAGTTCAGCCGCGCTCAGCCCCCTCGCGGGCTCTCCGGCTCTCAAAACTTGCTGAGCGCGATCTTCCAAGCTGAGGATGGGGAAGTGTTTTCCTCTACCGACGAGAGTGAAGTGACGATCGTCGTGGTCACGGAGGTGCTGCCGCCGCGGGACCTTGCATTCGACGAGGCCAAAGAAGAGGTCGTAAGCAGCTTCATCCGCGACGAATCCCGCCGGTTGGCCGAGGAGCGAGCCGAAGCCGTTGCCGCCGAAGCCCGAGAAGCGAACGGCAATCTCCGCAGGGTCGCTAATCGATATCGGCTGCGTACCCGAAAGAGCGACTTCGTAACCAGGCGCGACTCTATCCCCGATCTTGGCAGCGCTGAGATTCTTGGCGCTGAGGCGTTTCGGGCGCAACCGGGAACCATCGAAGGTCCCCTCCGAGCCGGCGCGGACTGGGTCGTCTACCGAGTGCAGGAGCACCGCGAAGCGGACATGAGTGGTTTTGAGGAACAACGAGAACAGCTCCGCGCCAACGAGCTGAAGGCCAAGCAGACGGAAGCTTTCGAGATCTACAAAGCGGTCGCACGAAAGCGCTACGAGCAAGAGGGCAAGATTCGTACCTACACGGAGCGGATCAATTCCTACCTGGCAGCGCTCGGCCGGTCACGTTGAGTCCTCAGTGGTCTGCTTGGGGAACGCAGCTTACATGCTTCTGACGCCCATGCGCGCGATGTCGGTGACGCGGAGCATCTCTTTCACAACGTAGGGCTCGCCGTACTCCACGTCGATCAGCATGCCGTAGTAACGGGCCGCCGCCCGCACGCGCTCGGTGATCTGCGCCTGCTCGGGGAATACGTCCGATCCCTTGGCCTGGGTATCGAATTGCGAGTGGTAGCACAGTAAGGCCTTCAGTCGACGTTCAAACTGTGCACTGATGTCTGCTACGAAGCTCGGCCTGACGTCAGCGTAGAGCGAAGCGTAGACAATCTTCGCCGGCCGGTGGGGTTCGCCCTCGAGGTCCGCTTTCCTAAGACCCGCCAGGAAACACGCCTCGTATCCTAACTGCGAGCACCGATAATGATCGGGATGACGGGCGTGCCAGTAAGGAAGGATCACAACATGTGGCCGCAGGTCCCGGATCTTCTGGGCGATCGCAAGTCGCGCTTCAAGCGTGTTTTCCAGCTTCGTGTCGGGCAGATGGAGGTTGTGGCGTTCCGCCAGCAGCATTTCCTTGGCGGCGGCGACGGCCTCCGACGCCCGTTCTTCCTCACTGCCCCGGGTGCCCATCTCACCGGCGGTCAAATCGAGCACCCCGGTGCGGTAACCCTGTTCCGCCATCCGAATCAAAGTACCGGCACAGGTCTGTTCGACGTCATCAGGATGAGCAGCAATAGCGAGAACGTCGATCGGTGAGCTCATCGTAGCTCCCTCACGCCCCGGCCTTTAGAAGCTTTAGAAAGCGTTCCCCGTCAAGGCGGTAGTCGAATACCTCCCGCCCGTTGATTGCCACCACGGGAACTCGTTCGTTGTAGCGTTCGCGCAGCTCCTGTGATTCGTCGATGTTTACTTCCTGGATTTCGAAATCCGCCCCCTGCCGCAGCAAGGCAAGGTGATGTTTTACTTCGTCACAGAGATGACAACGTTCTCGTGTGTAAAGAGTTACCTGCGGTTTCTCGGTCGTAGGCAGGCTAGCCCGCATTTCTCACCACCTGACGGTCGAAGCACGCGATAGACCCGCCATTACTTCGTTGCGCTTGCTCGTCGTGCTCAACGTACTGTTCAAGTACACCCGCATTATTCAAGAAATGCGGCGCCGAGCGTCGCGCGCCTCGCACTGACAGGCCTCTCACGCACTTCGCCTCGCCACGTGGTGAGAAAAGCGGGCTAGAGGAATCCATCAGCGATAGTAGGCCTGCCGAAGCCGTCTGCGCCGTGGCCGGGACCAGATGAGTATGGCGCCTGCCACGAATCCGCCTATATGGGCCCACCAGGCCACTCCTCCCGTTGACGCTTGTCCCAATGACATGGCGCCGCTGAAAAACTGGATCGCAAACCAGTAAAACAGCATCAAGATCGCCGGGACCTCGATTGTCGTGAGGAAGAAAAACAACGGTATTAAAGTTACGACTCGTGCCCAAGGAAAGCGGATCATATAGGCGCCCATCACGCCGGCGATGGCTCCGCTGGCGCCCACAGCCGGAATCGTGGAGTGCGGATTCGCGAAAAAGTGTGCCAAGGAAGCCAATAAGCCGCATCCTAAGTAAAAGGCCAGGTACGCGAAGTGCCCCAATTCGTCCTCGATGTTGTCACCAAAGATCCACAGAAACCACATGTTTCCGATCAGGTGGAACCAGCCACCGTGCAGGAAGATCGACGTGAACAACGGTGTTATCCCTTCGACGACGGGATAACGACCGGTCGCCGACGCCAGTACGCGGAGGGGAATCGCGCCAAACGTTTCGACAAAGGCTTGACCGGAGATTGGGGATGCGATACTCAGCGACCACTGATAGAGGAAGACCGCGACGTTGAAGACGATCAGAACGACGGTGACGTGAGGAAAGCTCAAGCGTGGAGCATCGTCGCGGATTGGGATCATGGAGCCCTCAAGCCTTTGAGCCGGAACTCCGATACTCCTCGCTCACGCGCCGCTCACCGGAGCTGACTAATTCTTCCGCCTCCTGGCGAGGCCGAATTCCGCCCCTTGCTCCTAGCGCCTTGCAGCTTAGGGCCGCCATGGCGTTGGAAAAATCCAGCGCCTCGTCGAGCGGATAGCTCTCGAGAACGGCATAGCAAAATGCCCCATGGAAGACATCACCGGCGCCTGTCGTATCGACGCAATTGACCACAAAGGCCGGTGAATAGTGGAACTTGCCCTCCGCCAGCGCCAGTGCGCCGTGGGCCCCCAGCGTCATGGCCGCGACTCGGACGCCGAATTCCTGCTGGATGATTTCCAACGCCCGAAAAGGATCGCTCTCGTTCGTCCAACGTGCAGGGAATTCCGTGCTGGCAATCAAGTAATCGACGTAGGGTAGGACGCGGTCAAAGCCGTGGTAGATCGTGTCCACGTCCACGGTCACGGGTATTCCCGCTTCGTGCGCTAGACGAGCTGCCCGCTCGACAGCAGCCGTGTCGTGGCCGTCGATATGCAGCAGCCGGGCACAGGTAATCTTCTCTGGCGTGATTTGCTCCGGGTCAATGCGCAAGCAATCGTCACGGTACCAGAAGATCGTTCGCTCGCCTGTGCTCTGGTCCACAAGGATATACGCCGACTGGTTGGGGCAGTTCTCCCGCCTCTGCACATCGTCGATATCCACGCCGCTCTCCTGGAGGCTTTCGATCTGAATTCTGCCTCTCTGGTCGTCTCCGACCGAGCCGATATACTTGGCGCGTAGCCCAAGCTTTTGGCAAGTAACCATGGCCGTGGCTACCTGCCCGCCTGGGCTGAATATCTCTCTTTGAAAGGCAGCTTTGCCTCCGTAGCCCGGTAGGTGCGGTACGAGCAACACGGTATCTGTTGCGTTCAGGCCGACTCCCACAACATCGAACCTCTGCGACATGATGTTCACTCTATCGTAGCGCTCGAAAGCTCCGCAAACGGGTGCAACGGTCGCAGCGCCCGTCGAGCACTCGGGAGGATTGCTCAAGGAAGGGGGACTTCAAGAATCCTGCCCGAGATGCTCGTCCGAGAGGCGCCTCTGGAGGGTATAATGGATGCCATTCTCAAGGCAGGACTGGAGGCAGGCATGGCACGACCGCGAAAGCCGAAAAAACTGAGCGACGAAGAACGAGCCGCCCTAGAGAAAGCCGCCGCGCAAGCTGACGCGAAGTTCTCGAGGAAATTCAGCGCTACGCCCACCGGCAAACCAACCGCCGAGCCTAAAGCAGGAGAAAGCGTGGCAGAAGTCGTCGCGCGGCCGGGCGATGTTGCGGAACTCAAGGTGCTGTACCCGAACGGGTCACAGACGTTGCATGCGGAGATGTACACTCGCCGCGCGGATCGAGCAGGCGCACCTTGGCGGTTCAACGGCCTCGAAGATGGACGCGTTCGCTTTATGCCCCTAACCGTATCGGGCGCGAGTAACGGCTGGGCGACGGACGAACCAGCGCGACTCGTGCGGTGCCAGGTGATTAATGCAGACCTCGCAACGCCCTGGGCGATCCGGATCAAAATCCGAGACGCTTAGAATCCAATTCGAAGGTTGTCAGCAGCTCCGTTTCGCGCTACGCTGAGGGTGGAAGTAACCGTGTCCGTTTTAGAGTCATCCCGTATAGTTGGTGTACTAAGCTTGGCCGTGGGTCTCGTGTGGACCGGTGAGGCGTACGGTCAAGGTTTCTCCTCGGCCGGAGGCGCGCGCGGCGGCGGTGTTCGAGCTGGTGGTGTCCGATCCGGGGGGATGGCGTTAAGCGGCGTCCGAGGGGGCGGTGTTCGTTCCCGTGGTATCAGAGGCGGATCCATGCGTGGCTTTCCGGCGAGACCGGGCGCCGGCTCCGGGAATCGAACGAGTTCTTATGCGGTAAGGGGATCCCACAGCGAGCCTCTCACAGACCAAGTGTTCCTGAACCCTCATCGTAGACCCCGCTCGCCCAGCAATCCGATCGCGCCGGCCATCCCGACGATTGGCGGATCCGCCATCGGGTTCATCCATCGGGACAAATTCCGGCGGAACGGCCTTCGGTTTGGACGAGGGCGCGGCTTCAACAAGCACCATGGGCACCGCTTCGGCGTTCCTACAGTGATCTTCCCTTATGGCTATGGATACGGCTACCGAGGATATGACGCCGACTATAGTCGCACCTACGTATCGGAAGTCGAACCCGAGACGGTGGCGCGGCCCTACGCGCAACATGTGATTCCGGGACGGTCGTCCGAAGTTGCCGCCGCCAGCGCCAAGATCTACGAAGTGCGGCCGACAGATTCCGAAGCCGGTGCGGGATCGGGGGTTGAGCGGATCGACGTATCGTCAGACACATCCACTCCGACGGCTGAGATTTCAAACCAACCCATCTACTACTTGATCGCTCTCAAGGGCGGGCCCATTTACACTTCCCAAGAGCACTGGTTGCAGGGAGGGGTGCTCCACTTTGTAACCGCCGAAGGCAAGCACAACCGCGTGACCCTGGGCCAAGTAGATATGGACTTCACCGTCCAATTGAATCGCGAACGGGGTTTGCAGCTTGTCATCGAGGTCCGCGACACCAAGGGCTAACGCGGCGGACCGGTTTTCGTCCGGGCTTCTTCAATCCTTCAAGCTGTACATCTTGGGTTTCGCCTGGAAGTCTTAGCTCGCTTTTCTCACGAGGTGGCGAGGCGAAGTGCGTGAAAGGCCCCCTGCGCTTGATGGACTGTCGCTTGCTGCTCGTGAGCAATCCATTCGCCCGTCTCCTGCGGAATCGTGGCGAGCCTGACGAAGGCTGTAGAAAGGCCGCGGGTCTGGCAAACGGCGCCTAGACCCGCGCTACAGGGCTCAAGGGATCAAGCGTAAGTAACCGCCCCACCGCCACGAGATCCCAACGCTACACTGAAAAATATGATTCAGCTCACCGCTGCCTCCATCCGGTACAGCGAGAAGGTGCTGTTTGAAGGCCTGGACTGGCTCATCACGCCCCAGGCTCGGATCGGCATCGTCGGCGCCAACGGTAGCGGTAAGACGACCCTGCTGAAGATTCTTGCCGGCCTAGAGACCCTCGACCAGGGACGTGTCAGCCGGCAGAAGAACTTGCGCATAGGCTATTTGCCGCAGGACGGTCTGTCGCTCTCGGGGCGCACGGTTTTCGACGAATGCGTGGCGGTGTTCGACGAAGTCCTGGCACTGGAGAGCGAACAGACCCAGTTAACGGACAAGATGTCGTCTCTCGATCCCGAGAGCACGGAATATGGTGCTGTCGCCAAGCGCTACCAGTGGGTTCACGACCGTTATCACGTCCTCGAGGGGTACTCCAAAGATGCGCAGGTGGCTGCCGTGCTAGCGGGTCTTGGGTTCACGAAACAGGACTGGGACCGAAAGACGGAAGAGTTTTCCGGGGGCTGGCAGATGCGCATCGCACTGACCAAGCTGCTGCTCGAGAAACCAAACCTGCTGCTTCTCGACGAGCCTACGAACCACCTCGACCTCGAAACCCGCAACTGGCTGGAGGGATATCTCGACAAATACCCGTTCGCGTTTATTCTCGTGTCCCATGACCGCTACTTCATTGATGCCTCCGTCAAACGGATCGTCGAAATCTGGAATCAGACAGTTCACTTCTACGCTGGAAATTATTCCCGCTACGAGAGCCTAAGGCAACAGCGGATCGAGCAAGTCCAGGCAGCGTATAAGAATCAGCAGGATCAGATTCGCCATCTCGAATCGTTTATTAACCGGTTCCGCTACAAGGCGACCAAGGCCGTGCAGGTGCAGAGCCGCGTCAAGCAGCTGGCCAAGATCGAGCGAATCGAACTGCCCGAGGAAGAAAGCACGGTCCGCTTCCAGTTTCCACAGCCGAAGGCCAGCGGCCGCATCGTCATGGAGTTCCAGCATGTGGCCAAGGCGTACGGACCTCAGAAGGTTTTTTCGGATCTTAACTTCATCATTGAACGCCGAGACCGCATCGCGTTGATTGGCCCCAACGGTGCGGGTAAATCGACCCTCATTCGTCTACTGGCCGGGGACGAACCCCTTACTCAAGGGCAACGTATCGTGGGGCATAACGTCGAGGTGGATTACTTCGCTCAAGACCAGTACAAAGAGTTGGATCCCAACGTTTCGATGTTCGATGATCTGGCTCGGTTGGCTGCTCGGTCGGGCGACAGCGAGCTGCGGAGCCTGCTGGGGTGCTTCTTGTTTTCCGGCGACGATGTTTTCAAGACCATCGGCGTTCTATCGGGTGGAGAGCGGAATCGCTATGCTCTGGCCCGCATGCTCGTCAAACCGAGCAACTTCCTCTTGCTCGATGAGCCTACAAACCATCTTGATCTGCGGGCCAAAGAAGTGTTGCTTCGCAGTCTGCTCGACTTCAGTGGAACGATCGTCTTTGTTTCCCACGACCGCTACTTTATCGACAAACTTGCCACGAAGGTGTTCTCCGTGGGCGGTGGTGGCGTCGAGATCTTCCCCGGCAACTATGAAGACTATCTTTGGCAAACCAGCCGCCACCGAGAGTCGTCCGAGCAGCATGCGACGGCGAGCGAATCCCTGAAGCCGCCGGCCGGCGAAGTCCGCCAACGCGAAAACGCAACGAACTCACGAAAGAAGGGCGCGCGGATGAACCCTATGCAAGCCGAGCGCCTTCGTGGCCAAGTCGCGGAGCTTGAAGGAGAGATCAGCGGTCTGGAATCCGAGGTCGCCGAGCTGCAACGGCAGCTGACTGAATCCTACAAGGACCACCAGCAAACGGCCGAGATTACCGTCCGCATGGAGCAGTGCCGCGAGCGTATCCAGGCCCGCGAGCAGGCCTGGCAGGAGCTGACCGAAAAACTCGAAGCCAACGCCTGAGCGGAGTGGTTGCTTGGCTCGTCGGCCTTCCACACCTCGAAGTTTCGGCTCTGTGATTGGGATTCCCACCGTAACTGCCCGCTAGCGCGTCGAGTACGTTCCATATGCGGGCCGAAGCTTCTAGTACTTTCGGTTCATTGACGTGCTCGGGTACTGCCCTTAGACTAGGCTTACGCTGGTCCCCGTGCCCGCGGACATTCATGAATCATCAAAGCCGTTTGTACTTCGGGAGAGTTTTGTTCTTCGCTGTCGCCGTTAGCTTGTGGGGCCTCGTGGCGCTGCAAACCCACGCCGCCCCTGTCGGTACCGAGATCAAACTCGATAACTTCGGTTATCGGACCGGTGATACGAAAGTTGCGGTCGTGTCCGCCGATCCCGGCGCTGTTGTCGAAATCCGCGACACGGCTGACCAAGTGGTTTTCACGATCCCGACTGACGGCGGATCGATCGCCAGTAAAGGCTCGGACGGGGCAAATTCGGGGGACACGGTATGGTGGGTGGATTTCAGCTCATTCACCACAACCGGATCTTACCGGCTATACAGCCCCTCGTTGGGCAAGCAGTCCTACGATTTCGAGATCCGCGACGACATCTACAATCAGGTCGTCCTGACCGCGCTCAAGACTTTCTACTACCAGCGTTGCAACACTCCCAAAGAGGTGGCCTATGCCGGCGATTGGGCCGACCCAACGGCCTGCCACTTGGGCGATTCGACGACCGGGCCCGCGCCAGGGCACACCAACCGCGGCCTTCTTGACCTAGCAGGCGGATGGCACGATGCGGGCGACTACAACAAGTACGCTTGGACGGCGGTCTCCACCGCGATTCTCCAGATGCTCCGTGCTTACGAAGACAACCCTGGGGTTTTTGGCGACGGGGATCTCAACATCCCTGAATCGGGAAACGGTGTTCCTGACATTCTGGATGAAATCAAGTGGGAGCTTGACTGGTTGCTCAAGATGCAGCTTGCTGACGGCTCCGTTCTCTACCAAATGCACGTTGACGGCTTCGCGTCAGACTCGCCGCCGAGTGTTGACACGAACCCTCGTCTTTACCAAGACCCAACGCTGGAATCCGGAGCGATTTTTGCCGGCACTCTCGCCCTTGCTTCGCGTATCTTTGCAGCCGAGGGGATGACCGCCTACGCCGACACTTTGAAGGCGGCCGCCCTTGATGCCTGGACGTGGCTCCAGGGTCAAGGCGACATGAAGCAAAAAGTCTGGGCTGCCGCGGAAATCTTCCGCACCGATTCGTCACAGACCTCGGCGCGGGACTACGTCGACAACTACTATTCCAACAACTGGAGTGGTGTCTTCTTCGATCCCTTGCACTACGACACGCATGCGGGTGTGACCTACGTCCAGACGGCCGGAGCCACGGCTGCCGTCGTTTCCAATATGAGGAACAGTATCGGGGCCCAAGTAGACTACCTCTTTCAAAACGACGACCTCTACCGCAACGGGATGCCTAGCTGGGCTTACTTCTGGGGGTCGAATGCGCAGCGAGCCAGCACTGGGCTATTGCTATTAGCGGCCGCTAGGCTCGGCGAAACCGGCAACCATACCGTCGCCGAGTGTGAGCGCCATGCCCAGGACTATCTACACTTCTTCCACGGCCAGAATGCGCTCAGCATGCTCTACCTCAGCAACATGGCCGCGCTGGGAGGGGATCATTCTTCGTTCCAGTTCTACCATGCTTGGGTTGGGGATTCGAACAGCAGCTATTCACTGACCAACTTCATTGGCAAACCCCCCTCCGTCACCGAAATCGACTACCCCTACTTCAAAGGAACGGACAACCACGGGATCAACGACAACAAGTCGTCGACGTTTGGTCCACCACCTGGTTTTGTGCCCGGGGGCCCCAACGCCAACTATGGAGGCACCTCTGTTCCTCCGGGAAGCGCCGGTTACTACAACCGCTTTTATCGTGACTGGAACGATCAGACGGAGTGGACGGCGAAAACTTGGGAAATCACGGAGAACTCGATCGGCTACCAGGGCCCCTACGTTGCCCTTGGCGCCTACTTCATGAGCCAGCCCGTAGCGGGTTGCGGCACCGATCCCGACTGCGACGACGGCTTGTTCTGCAATGGCGCGGAAAGCTGTGTAAGTGGTTCGTGTGTGGCCGGAAGCGACCCTTGTCCCGGCCAGGCCTGCGACGAGGACGGCGACGAATGTACGCTGTCGTCGTGTGACAATGACGGCGTCTGCGAGTCCGGAGAAGACTGTAATACCTGCCCTAACGACTGTATTTCCGGCGGCGGTGGATTCTGCGGCAATGGCGTGTGCGAGCCTGCACTGGGCGAGGACTGCGTGTCGTGCGCCGGTGACTGTCGCGGCAAGCAGAACGGCAACCAGAGGAAAAAGTTCTGCTGCGGCGATGGCGATGGGCAGAATCCCATTGGCTGTGGTGACAACCGCTGCGTTTCTGATGGCTTCGCCTGCAATGCCGGCCCTATTGGGTCTTTCTGCTGTGGGGATGCCCTCTGCGAAGGCGCCGAAGATTCCTGCGCTTGCGGGTTAGACTGCGGCCCCCCGCCGACGAGTGAACTCTTAGCTTCCTGCGACGACGGCAAGGACAACGATTGTGACGGCGTTGCTGACTGTGGAGATGCCGACTGTGCGCCGGACCCTGTCTGCCAGGCACCACCGTGCAACGGCAACGGCGTCTGCGATCCGGGTGAAGATTGTAATTCTTGCGCCAGCGACTGCGAAGGCAAGAGCAACGGTCGACCCTCCGGCCGCTACTGCTGCGGAGACGGTACACAGCAGAGCGCCGAAGGCAACGGCTCCATCTGCGACGGAAACTACTAGTCGGCGTTCCCACCGGCCCGCGCGACGGCCTGCAGCTCTACATCGAGACTGCTTCTCCCTCACCGATCCCGAATGACGGGGAGGCAATTCCTTGGAAGGGAAGGGAATTGTTGGGGCGCGAGCAGTCCCCCAGCATGCAACGCACGCTACGACGGTGGGGTTGCCAACCCTGTGATAGACTCGATCGGTGCTGGAGTTCCTGTTCTGGTTCTTTGTCATCCCAGCCACCCTGGCAACCTTCTGGTCGATACGCACCGGCCGGCGCTACCTTGAACACGTCCAGTCCTCTCTTCAAGACCCGCCCTCAAACTATCATCCCCCGGCTACTCTGATTGTTCCCGTCAAGGGTCTCGAGCACGACCTCAGCCAGAACCTGCTCACGCTCGCCGAACAAGACTATCCCGATTACGAATTGATTGTCGTTTCACGAAGTGAGTCGGATCTTGGCCTCAGATCCGCCCAGACGGTGCTCGGGGAAAGGGCGCGCGTGGTAATTGCCGGCCCGCCCCCTGACGGACAAGGCGAAAAGGTGCACAACTTGCTGGTCGCGGTCGGCGAGGCGCGCGCTTCCAGCGAAGTCTTCGTTTTCGCTGACTCCGACGGGCAGGTCGCCTCCACTTGGTTGCGATCCCTCGTCGCCCCGCTCGAGGACCACTCCCTCGGGGCCACCACCGGTTTTCGCTGGTATTTCCCCGAAGACGGCGGCTTCTGGCCCCTGCTGCGCAGCGTGTGGAACTCGACCGTCGCCGGCAACATGAGCAGCAACGATAAGAACTTTGCTTGGGGAGGCGCCACCGGCATCCGCAGAGAAGTGTTTGAGCAAGCGGAGCTAAGAAAGTTCTGGCAAGGCGCCGTCAGCGACGACTATCGTCTGTCTTCCGCGCTCAACGCCGCCAAGCTGGGCATTCGCTTCGTTCCGGGGGGCATGGTTGCCAGTACGGGAACCTGCTCCAGCAACGAATTCTTGCAATGGGCCACTCGCCAGTTGATTATCACCCGCGTATACCGGCGGGGCCTGTGGTGGGCTGGTTTCCTCAGCCACGTCGTCTACTGCGGAGCGATGCTCATCAGCTTGTTGATGGTCGTTGCCGGCAATCCGCTCGGCTTGGCCGGTTTGGTCGTCACCGTCATTCCCGGTATGGGGAAAGGAGCGACGCGGGGCTATGCTGCCCGTCTTATGTTCCCAGACCGTGAGGACTGGCTGGACCGTTTCGGATGGGCTTTTTTCTGGTTCGTCCCGATCGCAACGTGGACCTGGCTATACATTTTCGTCCGCTCGGCTGTCACACGCAAAATCGAGTGGCGAGGTAACGTCTACGAGCTGGTGAGCGCGGAGCAGACGCGGCTGCTCGATACGGGCGAGTTGGGTAATGGTGATTAGGACAGCAACATGCGAGACGGGCTTTGTTTGAACAACTTTCCAGTCTTGTTCGAGGGTGAAGAACGGGGCGTCGGCGTTGTGGCGCCGATGACGCTGCTACTCGATGAGGAGGTACCTTATTTGTTCGATGTAATCTTTGAGAAAAGTGTGGTTAGGTGCTTGACGTTCCGGTCGAAATCCGCGGATCACCGAAGGCGACGTAATGCTTCTGCACTAAAGGCAGAAGTTCTCTGCGGAGACTCTCCTCATCCATGTGTTCGCTCGAAAACTCGGAGAGACGCAGCTCGATGGCGTGAGCCAGTTCACGAGCCTCTTCGCTGCCCTGAGCGCGTACATCCCAAGTGTTTTGCACAACCCAATCCTCGAACGCATCGAGGTCAAGTTCCCGCGCGAGGTAACTGGCCAGTTTGTTGCGGATCTCATTTGCGTTAGCCATGAGTCGCTCTCCTGTCCCCATTGTACGGGTAACGGCATCAGAGTTACGTGATCTTTTCAACCGAGGTCGATACTGGGAACGTACTCTAGGCCACGGCGACCTAAAGGCCATAGTCGAGAGGGACCGGCATCCGGCGCTGCCCTTAGCCGCCGAGCCACACTGTACTCGCAGCCAACAGGTCTCATATTATCAATCAGATGGTAGGGAAGTCGCGCGAGTCCATCAGTATCTGCGGCAAGACGGAACGATTGGGTTGAGTGGACGACCCGACCCGACCCGAAACGACTTTTCCACGACGGCAAACGTTACAGACTCAAAAAAAAGTCTCGATAACGTGACCCGCCCGAGCGTGTTATGGCCGGCGACACGAAGCTCAGAACGGCAGAAGAGGAAAGTCCGCGCTTGACATGACTTGCGGGCGCAGCGTGCTGTGTCTCTAAAGGCAATGACTCTCAAAAAGGGGTGAAACGATCACTCTGTCCTGGTACCCTTTAGAGTCGGGCTGCGGAGGGGGATCTAGTCGGTGGGACCGATTCGATGACCTCGACTGATCCGACGCGCGCAAGTTCATGAAGAAGAAAGCCGTCTACCTAGCGATCCTCCTGTTGGCCGTCCTCCACCAGGACTTCTGGTTGTGGCACGACGCCACGCTGCTTTTCGGCTTCCTGCCGGTCGGGCTGGCCTACCACGCCCTATACTCGCTTGTCGCCGCCCTGCTTTGGTACCTGGCCCTCGTCTTCGCTTGGCCGGCTGACGCCGAAGCCTTTGCCGAAGAAGCACCAGAGGAGACAACCCGCGAATGACCCAGCTCATCGTCATGTCCGCCTACCTGGTGCTCTTGCTGGGGCTCGGGTTGCTCAGCCATCGCTTCTTCCGCGGCACGGCCCGGGATTATTTTCTCGCCAGCCATTCGATAGGTCCCGTGCTGTTGCTGATGTCCGTGTTCGGGACGACCATGACCGCCTTCGCGTTGGTAGGCAGCACCGGAGAAGCGTTCCGGGCCGGCATCGGCGTCTACGGCATGATGGCTTCATGGTCCGGGTTGATTCACGCCGCGATCTTTTTTCTGGTTGGAATCCGGCTCTGGGCGATAGGGAAGAGGTATGGCTACATAACCCAAATTCAATACTTTAGAGATCGTTTTGAAAGCGACACTTTGGGTCTCTTGCTGTTCCCCATCTTGGTAGGACTGGTGATTCCCTACCTGCTGATGGGTCTTCTCGGGGCTGGAGGAGTCGTGCGCTCGCTGACTCGTGGGGCGTTTCCAGAGATGTTCGCGGCGACGCAAGGGGGCGTTCCCCCGTGGCTCAGCGGACTCTTTATCTGCGTAGTGGTCCTACTCTACGTTTTCTTTGGGGGACTGCGGGGCGCCGCCTGGGCGAACACGTTTCAGACGTGCGTTTTCATGGTGACGGGATTGATCGCGTTCATGGTGATTTCCTCCAAGCTCGGGGGTGTAGTGGCGGCCAGCGAAAGAGTTCTCGAGGTTCGCCCGGAGAGACTCATCCGCGGCGCGGAGATCAGTCAGTTGCAGTTCCTCACCTATTTCTTCATTCCCTTTTCCGTGGGGATGTTTCCTCATCTGTTTCAGCACTGGCTCACCGCTCGCTCGGCGAAAACCTTTCGGCTCACGGTCGTGGCGCATCCGATCTTCATCATGGTCGTGTGGGTACCGTGCATTTTGATCGGCGTGTGGGCGACGGCGGCGGTGATGCCCGACGGCTCGCCCGTGGTTCCGGGTGGCGTGCCTCCTAACACCGAACTCGCGATCATGGTGCAAAAGCTTACCGGCCCGTTGCTTGCGGGCCTTCTGGGCGCGGGCATTCTGGCGGCCATCATGTCTTCTCTCGACTCGCAGTTTTTCTGTCTCGGTACGATGTTCACCCACGACATCGTGACCCACTATTTCGGGGAAGCTCGCTTTGACGACCGCGACCGCGTCCGATTGGCGCGTTGTTTTATTGTTGGCGTTGTCGCGGTTACTTACCTGCTTTCTTTGGCTCAACCTCGACACGTCTTCACGATGGGCATTTGGTGCTTCAGCGGCTTTGCGAGCCTTTTCCCGTTGGTCTTCGCTTCGATCTACTGGCGTCGGGTCACGAGGGCAGGAGCCATTGCCTCCGTTGTGGTCACGGCCGCTGCCTGGCTGCTGCTGTTTCAGGCGGGCGACTACGGGGCCGACCGCAGGTATCTCTTTCTGGGCATGATGCCGGCGGCAACGATTTTCGCCTGTTCACTCTTGACGTTGGTCGGCGTATCGTTGTTCACCGCGCCCCCGTCGGAAAAGACGCTGAACAAGTACTTCCCGCGCAAACAACTGGGCGGCGCGGCGGTTGCCGCCAGTGCGCCCGTGGCCGGCGACTAGCGCTTGGTTGCATAAATTCACGATAGATCATAGG
Organism: Bryobacterales bacterium; assembly: GCA_965248105.1. Lineage (GTDB taxonomy): Bacteria > Acidobacteriota > Terriglobia > Bryobacterales > UBA6623. The sequence goes on along the minus strand of CBDFIK010000006.1, from coordinate 3,944,503 downwards.
CCGACAATCGCTGCACCGCTCCCTCACGGTCGCGGCTCGGAAGACTCTGCGAACAAACCACTTCCGGGCCAGACGGACGATCGCATGGTCCTTCGGGAAAGGACTTTTCAAATAGCGTGCACTTTTGCAACCAAGCACTAGCGCGCATTTCTCAGCAGCGGCCAGCAGGAGCGGAAGCCAATGCCGCCGTCAGGAATGTAGGGGCGCGATTCATCGCGCCCGCTTGGCGACATACTGTACGCTGGGCGATGTATACGAACTGTGGCCGTGAGCCGTGGCCGCCGAGCCTTTCGCCTAATCAACCGCAGCCGTGGCGAGAAGTGTGCACTAACCTTTCATGAAGATCGCCTACATCACGGCGGGAGCCGGAGGGATGATCTGTGGCAACTGCCTGCGGGACAACGCCCTAGCTGCCGCGCTGCTCGAACTCGGCCACGACGCACAGCTCATTCCTATCTATACGCCCATCCGGACCGACGAAGAGGACGTCAGCCTAGGCCGGGTATTCTACGGCGGCATAAACGTCTACCTTCAGCAAAAGTATTCTTTCTTTCGGCGAACGCCCCGTTTTTTTGACCGCCTCCTCGACCAGCGCTGGCTATTGCGCCTCGCAGCCCAGTTCGCCGTCAAGACAACTCCGCGGGCCCTCGGGGCGCTGACGGTTTCCGTCGTCGAGGGTAGCGAGGGACGTCAAAAAAAGGAACTCGATAAGTTGATTGCGTGGTTACGCCAGAGCCGACCCGAAGTCGTGCACCTGACGAACGCACTTCTGGCCGGCATCGCACCTGCCGTTAAACGAGAGTTGGGCTGCCCCGTATGCTGTTCGCTGCAGGGGGAGGACTTTTTCCTCTCGAACCTCCCAGCGCCACATAAAGAACGCGCTTTTGACCTGGTGCGCCATATGGCCCGGTCCGTGGACGCATTTATCGCACCGTGTCGAGACCATGCTGAAGCTATGGCCCCCCATCTTGGTATTTCCGCGGACGTGATCCACGTCGTGATGCCGGGTATCAGTTTGGAAGGCTTTCAACCCAAACCAAAGGTTGACCCGCACGAGTTCGTTGTTGGTTACCTGGCGCGAATCTGTCCCGAAAAAGGCTTGCATTTGTTGGCTGAAGCGGTGCGGCGGCTTGCCCGGAAGCGAGGCTCGTCGAGCCCGCGTCTGCGTTTGCGCGTCGCCGGATGGCTCGGCCCCGAGCATCGCGACTACCTCGATCGAATCGAGCAACAAGTCGAGGAATGGGGTTTGGAAGCTAACTTCGAGTACCTGGGTTCGATCGGACGCGAACAAAAGCTCCGTTTCCTGGGCGGCCTGGACACCTTATGTGTGCCGGTAACTTATCGCGCACCGAAAGGTCTCTACGTCCTCGAAGCGCTGGCTAGTGGAGTTCCCGTGGTTCAGCCGCGGCTAGGAGTTTTCCCTGAACTGATTGAAAGAACGGGCGGCGGGCTGCTGTTTGAGCCGGGGAACGTCGAGGACCTCGTCCGCTCGCTAGAGCGGCTGATTGACAACCGAGCCGAGGGTCAACGGATGGGGCAGCGCGGCCGCCAAGTCGTCTACCAGCGGTTCCACAGCCGCCGCGTGGCTGAACAGACGCTGGCTGTGTACGAGACCCTATAGATTCAGAGATTCATGGCACACGAATTCCACTACCGCCGACTCGTCCACTGGCAGGACACCGACACGGCTGGGATCATCCACTTCACGAACTACTTCCGCTACATGGAAGAGGCGGAAACCGAGTTCTTCCGGTCCCTCGGCATTCAAAAAGTCAAAGACCCGCCGTTCGACACGGTGCTCTGTCCACGGGTGTCAGCAAGTTGTGACTTCATCAAGACCGTAGCGTTCGGCGACGAGCTGGACGTCCACCTCTCGGTTGCTAAGATCGGACGGACTTCGATCGGTTACCGATTCTCTTTCAGGCGCGGTGAAGACGAGGTGGCCCACGGCCGCCTGACAGTCGTCTGTGTTCAGAAGGACCGCAATGGGGAAATGAAATCGGTGCCGGTTCCCGAACGGCTAAGACAAGTGCTGGAAGTACGCGAAGGGGAGGAGGGGACGATCTGAGGCGAGGGGTTCTGGTCTCCCCCACACCTTCCTGAACGCTGGGACATTCGTAAGCGTTCCGATAGAGTGTGCGCAGATTGGAAGGGGCCTGATCAACCCAGTCGCAGCCGACATGGAATTGCAGCACAATGCGTTGCCCAATCCGGTTGAGGAACTTGCTAGGAAGCGTTCCCTCTGGTGGCACAGGGTCCTACGCCCGTCTCTGGCGCTATACGTGAATCCTGATGAGCAGCGATTTCAGCCCCCTTTGGGGATGAGAACGGCGCTGACAAACTAGACCACATAGCGGCGGTGTGAAGGCTCCCAGAGGAGGCGGAGGACCAAGCCGCTGATGTGGTCCGCAAGCATCCCCGAGGTGTTTTGTGGAACACCGGAGGGATGTATCGGGTGGAGCTATACGTTCAAGTACGACGAAGTGTCTGCGTCGAAGGGCTAAGCGAACGCGAAGCAGCACGGCGCTTTGGGATTGCTCGCGAGACCGTGCGCAAGATGTTGCGCTACCGGATTCCGCCGGGCTATCGGCGGAGCAAACCGGCGAGGCGTCCCAAACTGGAGGCCTTCACAGGGATCATCGATCAGATCCTGACCGACGATCGGGAGCGTCCGAGGAAACAACGCCACACCGCACAGCGCATCTTTGACCGCCTCCGCGACGAGTACGGGTTCACAGGCGGCTACACGACCGTCAAGGACTACGTACGCGAGAAGAAGCTGGGCGGACAAGAGATGTTCGTGCCGCTGACGCATCCGCCGGGTGACGCCCAGGCGGACTTCGGCGAAGCGGTCGTCGTCATCAACGGAGTGCAGCGCAAGGCGCACTTCTTGGTCGTCGATCTGCCGCATAGCGATGACGCATTCGTGAAAGCGTTTCCGGCCGAGACGACGGAGGCATTCTGCGAGGGGCACAATGCGGCGTTTCGCTATTTTGGCGGCGTGCCGCGCAGCATCGTCTACGACAACACGAAGCTAGCGGTGGCGAGGATCCTGGGAGACGGCACACGCCAGAGGACCCGTGTCTTCTCCGAGCTGCAGTCACATTATCTGTTCGCCGACCGTTTCGGGCGGCCGGGCAAGGGCAACGACAAAGGCAAAGTGGAAGGGTTGGTGGGCTATGCGCGGCGCAACTTTATGGTGCCGATCCCCAGGTTCTCAAGTTGGGAAGCCTTCAACGAACACCTCGAAGCGAAGTGCCGCAAGAACCGTGGACGGCGCTTGCGGCGACACTCGGAAACGATCGGTGAGCGTTTCGAGCGCGACCGCCAGGCGTTTCTGACGTTGCCTGCTGTCGGGTATGACGCTTGCGACAAGCGCACGACGCGGGTGACGTCGTTGTCGCTGGTGCGCTATCGGACCAACGACTACTCGGTTCCGACGCGCTACGGCCACCGCGAAGTACTGCTGAGAGCTTACGTCGATGAGGTGGTCATCGGCTGCGGCAGCGAAGAGATCGCCCGGCATCGGCGCAGCTACGAACGCGAGGAGTTGATCTTCGATCCGCTGCATTACCTGGCCTTGCTGGAGCGCAAGACGAACGCGCTGGATCAAGCCGCGCCGCTCGTCGGTTGGCAGTTACCGCAAGATCTCGTGCGTTTGAGACGCTTGCTCGAAGTGCGGCTGGGTAAACCAGGCAAGCGCGAGTACGTGCAGGTGCTGCGTTTACTCGAAGACTTCCCGCTCACCGACGTCACCGCCGCCGCGCGGCAGGCCGTTGAGTTGGGAACGATCGGCTTCGACGCCGTCAAGCACCTCGTCCTGTGTCGGATCGAGCAACGGCCGCCCCGCTTGGACTTGACGCAGTATCCGCACTTACCCACAGCACAAGTCGAACAGACATCGACAACAGATTATTTGGTGCTGCTGGCACAGGGAGTGGACTGATGGCGAGATCCAAACTGCTGCTGGAAGCTCATCTGAAAGCACTGCGGCTGCCGACCTTCTTACGCGAGTACGACAAGGTGGCACGGCAGTGCGCCACGGAGGGCTTGGATGCGAGACGCTTTCTGCTGCAACTGTCCGAGCTCGAACTGCTCGACCGTGAACGCCGAGCGACCGAGCGGCGCATCAAGGCCGCCAAGTTCCCGGTCACGAAAACCCTTGATACGTTCGACTTCCTGGCGTTACCCAAGTTGAACAAGAAGCTGGTGCTCGAGCTGGCACACGGAGAGTTCATCGACCGTCGCGAGAACGTGTTGGCTCTAGGAAACTCCGGCACGGGGAAAACGCATCTCGCTCTGGCGCTGGGACTGGCGGCCTGCCAGGGTGGCTATCGGGTTCGCTTCACTACCGCCGCAGCGCTGGTCAACGAGCTGCTGGAAGCCCGTGATGAGCGGCGCTTGCTGAGGGCCCAAAAGCAGCTCGCCAAGCAAGACCTGCTGATCGTCGATGAACTGGGCTACGTGCCGCTGTCGAAGACCGGAGCGGAGTTGCTGTTCGAAACCTTCTCACAGCGCTACGAGCAGGGCTCCACGATGGTGACCTCGAACCTGCCGTTCAACGAGTGGACCGAAGTCCTCGGGTCCGAGCGCATGACCGGCGCCCTGCTGGATCGGCTCACTCACCACGTCCACATCCTGGAGATGAACGGCGATAGCTTCCGCCTCAAGCAGAGCAAGAAGCAACGCTCTCCGTCTTCGGATTGATCCCCGCCGGCTCGCCACAGTTTTTGTGAGCCGCCTTCCACTCCGCCTTCAGCCGCCCTAACGGGCGACCTCAGGCTGCGTTCCAGCCGTCCCACAAAAACTCGAAGCAAAACCCCGACTCCCCCCCCACTGGTCTATTTTTGCTCCGCCGCTCTACCCCAAAACTGGTCTATTCTCCCTCCGCCGAACTGGTCTAATTTTGCTCCGCCCTTGACACGCGGCCGTACTTAAGCGTGTGATGGACTGCGGCGCAGGCGAAGATGAGGTCAAACTCGCCGTCGGCGAAGCAGCTGAGGTCGCTGGCGTCGCGCGCGAAGCCGCGTACGGATTCCATGACCCCGCTTGCCCGAGCGCGTCGCAGAGCCACCTCGACGGCGACAGGCGATAGATCCAACAAGGTCACGCGCGCCCCTTCGACGGCCAACATCACGCCCCAGTCGCCGACGCCACAGCCGTAGTCCAGCGCGCGGCGGCCCTTCACGGGTTCGGCCAGCAGCTTTTCCAGGGCTGTGTGATACAGTAGCCGGCGTTCGAAGCACGGGCTGGCCGGGTCGTCAAATTGGGCCTGGAGGATGTGCCGATCGATGCGAAGCGCGCCGTCGTCGGCTTCGAGGTGACGGGCGTAGGCCTGATCGTAGTAGCCTCGCTCCTGATCGGCCGTTACGCTCATCGGGCGAGGAATTGTACCACAGGCGTCCCGTCTAGGGGCCTTCGCCCGGACTCTTCAGCCTGCCGCCTGCATCTGCGGCTGCAGATGCGTAGAAAACTTTCCCGGCGGCATACCGAAGTAGAGCGTCCCGCTATCGGCGTCCACGCCCACCTGACGTAGATACCAGAACAGCTGCATCGTGTGATTCGTCAGCTGCGCCAGTACCAGAGACACACCGATCTCCTCGGTAGTGCTAGTTAGGATCGGATAGAGAAGATGGAGTGACCTGCCCATGCCGCGAAGTCGCGGATTACGCTTCTAGCGTAGAAACCAGATGCGCAGAGCCGCATCGAGGAGGACAGGTCATGGCGAAGTTTAGCGAGTACATCGGAGTGGACGCGCACAAAGGCACCATCGCAGTGGCGGTGGCCGAGGAGGGCGGTGGGGCACCGCGCTACTGGGGCAAGATTGCGAACCGGCCGGAGGCGGTGCGGCGCTTACTGACGCGCCTGGCTGGGACCGGCGAGCGACTGCGCTTCTGCTACGAAGCGGGGCCCTGCGGCTACAGTCTGTACCGACAACTGGTCGCAGCCGGGCATGCGTGCGCGGTGGTGGCTCCGGGGTTAATCCCTCGCAAGCGGGCCAGCGGGTCAAGACCGGCCGGCGAGATTGCCTCAGCCTGGCGAGGCTCGATCGGGCCGGCGAGTTGACGCCGGTCTGGGTCCCCGACGCTGCCCAGGAAGCGATGCGAGACCTAAGCCGGGCGCGCGAGGACATGACGATTCTCGACAAGCGGTTGCGGCAGAGACTGGCGGGCTTTCTGCTGCGGCACGGACGCCGCTACAGCGGCAGGAGCTCCTGGACGCAAGCCGATTGGCGTTGGCTGGAGGGCGAACGTTTTGACTCCCCCTAGCAGCAGATCGTGAGGGAAGAATGCACCGCAGCCGTGCGGCAAACGACAGCCCGAGTCTCGGGGCTGTCGAATCGGCCTTCCGCGTCTCCGATTCGGATCGATTCCGTGCTTTCATTCCTGCTGCCTCTCTATTGTTCGGACCCACATAACATTCCACACGAGTCCTTCTTGGTGATCTTGTAGTACGAGATGGTTTGGTCGACCATGGACGGCTAAATTGTACCGCCACCGGGATTGGTGGTGGTATGGCGATTTGAACGAAGCCGAACGGCAGACGCTCCGCATGCTGGAATGCCGCCGGTATGGAACTCTCAATTTCCCTCACAAAAGTCTTGGGCCTCTACCTCGTGATTGTTCCTCTGGCGGCGCTTGTCAATCGAAAGCACCTCCCCCGCCTCGTCGAGGAATTCTCAACCAGTCTGGGACTCAACATCTTGGCAAGCGTCGTTGCGCTTGTCTTAGGGCTGCTCCTGGTTGTGAGCCACAATGTTTGGAGCAGAGATTGGAGAGTGCTCATCACTATCCTCGGGTGGCTCACACTCGTAAAGGGCGCGGTACATTTTCCAATTCCGAAGTGACGTTGGAGCGTCAGTGATTCCCCAAGCGGAATTCCCGACCCCCGTCCTCGTACACCGAGCGATAACGCAGCTCAGAAGCCACTCCATTTGCCGAGATGGCGAAGACTCGCACGACGGGCGGCGGAGCCCGGTTGAAGATGTAGCCCGGCAGAACAATACGGAATCCCGCTTGATACAGCGACGGACTCTTGAACCCCTCGACGAGGCCGCTTCGGTTGACCACGGCGTGTCCGTAATGATCTGCTTCACTATCCACAAAGGCCACCACCTCGTCGGCGGGCCTGAGATGCGCCTTGTCGAACGCCCAGCCGCTGACCCAGGTGGACCCGCTGCGTTGTTGCACCCGTCCGACCACACCGCGCATCGCCCCGGGAACGATGCGAATGGTCTTCCCGCTTGGGGAGGCCATGGACTCCTCGATGGCATTTCGGTTTCTCGCGAGGGAGTATCTTATCTCCCGCGCTCCTTTGCCGAGGTACAGTTTCCTTGAACCGTCGCCGTATTCCAGCTTATACCGCAGCTCCGAAGCCACACCCTTTGACGAGAGGGCAAACACTCGCACGACGGGCGGCGGATCCCGGTCGAAGATGTAGCCCGGCAGAACGATACGGAATCCCGCTTGCGCCAGCGACGGGGCCTCGAACTTCTTCACAAGCCTGGGCCGGCTCAAGGCCGTGTGATGTCCATGATTCGCTTCACCATCCACGAAGACCGACAGCCGATCGGCAGGTCTGAGATCCGCCTTATCGAACGCCCACCCGCCAAGCCAGGTGTAGCTCCTGCGTTGTCGCACCTGACCGACCACCCCGCGCATCGCCCCGGGAACGATGCGGATGGTCTCACCAGTCGAAGACACGATAAATTCTTCATTTGTCCCGGACCGTGCTTCCGAGAGAGAGTACGAGATATGACCCTGTTTTCGGAGCGACGCCAAGCTTGGTCTATCTTCTGACCCCGAGATTGCAAAGACTTCTACCCGGTTCGAGCCTGCCTTGAAGACGGTCTCGGGGACCATGGCCGTAAACGACCAGGGACTCTCGGGACCCTTGTAGGTCCGAGTAACGGCCTCGATCCTGCCATTCACCGTCACCGCCAGATATAGGCGCTCTGCGGCACCTCGACCGGCGTTGATCCGGCCGGCTATATGGGCTGGAACGAATGGCCCGTCAGGATCTACCTCTGCGAAGCTCCACTCCTCCTTCAGTTCCAACTCCAGGTCCAACGTGCCGGCATCGAGTACCTGGTCGATCTTTTGGCCGACCAAAGAACGAAATCGTCCAATACGGTAGATGCTGCGGGGATCTTCGCCCGACCCGAACAAAGAGATCTTCCGCTCGACCGTAGCTGCCACCCCCTCAAGATCAGCATCAGACACGAGACGTTCCATACGGTCGTATTCCTGCCTGAAGAAAAGCTTCTTGGATCGCTCCGGGTGGGAAAATTCGAGAACTGAACGGCCGTCCACGGCCCACGGCAGCTCGGCTCCCAGGACATCGGCGATGGTGGGAAGGAGGTCGATGATTTCAACGTTTCGGTCGCTCACAATGCTCGTCCGCTGGTGAGGGACCTTCACGAAGAGCGGCACGGCCAATATATCCGCCCAGCTCTTCTCCTCCGCGACGCGGTATGGTTCATTGGGCCAAAAACTCGAGCCGTGATCAGCGATGACGATGACCAGGGAGCGATCGTAGAGTCCCACCTCGCGGAGTTTTCTCAGGAGAGTTCCGAACAGCCGGTCTGCATACCCCACCTGAAGGAGGTGCCGCTGAAAAGCTTGAACCGTTTCCCATTCGTCACTTCCCCATCGGTACCCACTCAGTCCGTGGGGAATCAGAGACCGATCGCTGGGGCCGTACTCCTTCCCCGAAGGCAGATACCTGTAAGGTACGTGGGGGAGACTATCGTTGTGGAAGTAGTACAGAACCGGACCGTCAGCGGTCTCGATCCAGTTGACGAACTGGGAAAAAATCCAGCCCACATCGTTCTTTCTACGCATTAGGTCCTCGAGCGGAATGACCTTCGGTCTCGGCTCGACCCTCGCGAAGTCTCGCATGGTGGCCGTCACCAACGGAAAACCCTCAGCCAGATCCGCGGGAAGAATCACTTGGAGGTAGACCCACCAGAGGTCGGAGAGCGTACTCCGGATGCGCTCGCCAAAACTCTCCCCCGGTATCGGTGCGCGGCATAGTTCCTCAGGGCAGATACGCGACACACTCTCGAAAGCGTTTAACTCGTAGTTCCCGCTTAGCCACGTAAACAGGTTCTGCGGGTAGTTCGCCGCAATCGGAGGGACGGGCTCCCTGGTATACCTGCCGGTCAGGAGAGCCGGGAGCACATTTCCGGTGAAGTCTGAGACCGTACTGGCGTTTCGGAACCAGTGGGAGTCCCGCGCTAGCGCTGCAAAGTTCGGATATCGGAAAGCATTGATTTGCCGATGTTCATCCATGAGCGAGGAAATCGGAAGCTCGTCAAACACGACAAGAATGACAGGGATATCGGATGAGACGCCTCCCCGGACCGCGGGTAGCTCCCCTTCGACAAAAAGAAGGTCCGACACAGGGGGCCTCAGCAAGAACAACGCCGGGAAAACCACGATACTCGGCCAGCCAAAAGTGAGAAAGCTCTCCACAAGGCGCACTCGGCAAGAAGCCCAACCTAGGGGTAGGCCAACAAGTAGCGCGCCAACGATGAGAGCAGGCCCTGGGCCACCGAACAGCGTCTTGAAGGCTTGAAGAGCTATCGCACTAACTAGGAGGCCTGTTGTCAGCTGATGCACGAACTCCCCTACCCGGCGATGGAGGACACTAGCCAAGGTCTCAACTGCAGCGAGCAGACCGGGGAAGACCAAGCACAGCAGGCCTGCAAGAACCAACAAATCCAGCGGACGAAGGTCGTGAGCGACGAGGAAATCCGCGTTTCCGGATAGCAGGTCGAACAGCGGCTGGGCCACAGCGAAGCCAAACAGCGCAAAGATGTGTAGGCTTCTAGTCCGCATTTCTCATTAGCGGCCGGCAGCCGTGGAAGCAAAGCCCCGCCGTTCGGGATGTAGGGCGCATTGATCGCGATTAATCGCGCCCCCTCGCCCTACGTACTGTACGCCCGGCGATGTAGAAAACATGGTACAGTGCCAAACCGCCTAACTCTCGTCGTCGGCGTTAACTGGGTTGCTTGCAGCGCGAACTTTGGTGTCCGGAGAGCCCAACCCTTTCCGCCTCGACCGAACCCCCGTCTTGCATCTGCGAACCATAGTTTTGGCTTTCGTCTGAACCTTCCGGGTCCCCATCTTCTCTATGCTGCGGCGGTACAATACCCTCCGGCTAGGGGCAGGCCATGATCGGCCGAACCGTCTCGCGTTACAAGATCACCGAAAAGCTCGGTGAAGGCGGAATGGGAGTAGTGTACAAGGCCGAGGACACCAACCTCAAACGTCCCGTCGCCTTGAAGTTCCTCGCGGCTCATCTGCTAGGCGACGAGGAGATCAAGGCACGCTTCCGGAGGGAAGCGGAAATTCTCCGCCACTCTCCCCCTGCTCTTCAGCCCCTTCCGAGATCGTGGTGAGAAAAGCGGGCTAGGTGGGGCTAGGTGTCAAACGCGGTCGCGCGGCTTGGCTCAGCGGAAGTCGTCACGGCCGGCGGGACCGGTTCGGCTCGATCCTCGTATTCGTAGGGGTAGCGGATACCACGATTGTGCAATTTGAGGGTGTAGATACTGTGCGGAAGGCGCCAATGAGAGATGTAAACGCTGGCGACGGTCGCCGCCATCAGCGGCAGCATGATGCGGTAGTCGTTGGTCATCTCGAACAGAATCAGAATCGACGTCGTTGGGGCCTTGGCCGCTGCCGCGAAGAACGCTGCCATGCCCACCATGGCGTAGGCGCCGGACCCTCCGGTTGTCTCCGGGAACAGCGTATGCACCAGGGTTCCGTAGGCGCCCCCGAGCATGGCGCCCATGTAGAGACACGGTGCGAACACACCTCCGGATCCGCCCGAGCCGAGGGTGGCGCAATTGGCCACGATTTCCGCGAAAAGCAGACCGACAAGCAACTCCCACGGAAACCGCACGGCCATCGCTGATTCAATGGCCGGGAACCCGGTTCCGTAGACTTGAGGGTAAAAACGCAGAACCAGGCCGACGAGTAGGCCGCCTACGGCTGGTTTCAGGTATTCGGGGAACTTCCAGCTCTGGAAAAGATCCTCCGAGCGGTACAGGAGACGTACGTAGCCGATCGCGACCAACCCCGCCACAATGCCCATCAGGAAGTACAACGGCAACTCGGAAGGGCCCCGAAGTTCATAACCCCAGGGGAAGAACGCAGGGTAGTTGCCGATGGTGTACCGCGCAACCATGCACGAGCTGAGCGAAGTCAGCAGCACCAGCAGAAAGTCCGTGTGAATCCTGCCCATCAGGACTTCCATGGAGAAAATCGCTCCCGCGATCGGGGCATTGAAAGTGGCCGCCACGCCGCCGGCTGCGCCGCACGCTACGAGTGTTCGTACATGTTTCGTGGACACTCTGGCCCATTGGCCGATCGCAGAGCCAATGGCTGAGCCGATCTGGACCATCGGTCCCTCGCGCCCGGCGGCGCCGCCGAAGCCGATGGTCATCGACGAGGCGATCACCTTCACGGTCACCACCCGTTTGCGAATGCGGCCCCCGCGGGTGGCCAGGGCTGTCATCACCTCGGGAACGCCGTGGCCCTTGGCCTCGGGCGCGAAGCGGTTGATAAGCGGACCGACGAGCAGTCCTCCCAGGGCGGGCAGCAGCACTAGGTTGGCGGAGCCGAATCTCTCCAAGATCGTCCACCGATAGCCGAACACCCAGATTCCCTCCGCGCCCGCTACTCCGTCGCGGGCAAACTCGGCGATCGCGTCCAAAACCTTAATAAAACCAACCGAGCCGAGTCCGGTTAGGACTCCGATAACGACCGCCAGAATGATGAGGTAGTTTTGGGAGGGCAGGAAGGACGAGCGAAGCCAAACCATCGCCCATCCCCACGTCGGTACTCGGGGGGCGACCCGGCGACCCAACCTGCGCATGGCTCGCAGCCGCAACCCGACCCGGGAGAGCAAGTGGATGATTAGTTTCCAGGCCTCCCGCATGGTTGCCTAGTCGGGACGCGGTGTAACAACGAAGAGTTTGACGCGGTCTTCTCGTTGGACCGTCAAGACAACGGCACGTCCTTGCCTTTCGAACCCATCGAAAGCACTGTTGGGGTTATCTCGGCCCAACTTTCGCTGGTTGAGGGCGATGATCCCGTCAGCAGGGCGAAGGCCACTCTGAGCCGCCGGAGAACCATCGGTCGTAGCTGCCACTTGCCAGCCCCCATCCGTCGGCCCCGTGTCCGATGATCCGCCCTCGACCCACCGCAGGGCTAGGCCCATTCGCGGGAAGACCTCCACGAGTTCGGCGATAGGCCGGCAGTCTCGGTTGGGGAGAACTGTGCCTCCGTGGAACCGCTTTCCGCTTCTGAAGACCACGTACCGCACTAGTTTTCCGGGTTCCAGTCTTACGTAGAGCTGCTCGAACTGTTCCACGCCGCGGATATCCGCCCGCCCGAATCGCAGCAGAATATCTCCGGCTCGAAGAGACGGTTCGGGAACGAACGACTCGGCTCGCACCCGTTCGATCACGACACCGCCCTTGAGGCCCAGCACTGTTGCCGCGTCTGGCGTCAGTTCGGCCACCTCAATGCTTACGCAAGGTCGGCCTTCACGCAGATTTTCAATCGACCGCAGAACTGCTTCCGAGGAATGCAGCCTCACGCCACCGCGGCTGGACTCCACCGCGACGCCGGCAAGATTGCCGTCGAGATTGACGATGGCAGCGGCTGGGCCTAGATCCGCTAGACCAACCGACACTTCCAGCCGCGATTCAGCGGACCCGGCCAGGCCGTCTGAGACGTTCGCCGAAGTCAGGTGTCCCGGCTTGATCCGCAAGGTATCGTCGGGTTGAATACTGATGGCGGCCACAAACGAGCCGGGGGGAATCGCCGCCGGGTTAACTAGACGGAAGGGTGCGGCTCGATAGGGTTTTTCCAGCACGAAAACAGCCAGTTCAAGCTCGGAGTCGACCCCCAGGAGCCGGTAGGGAGCCGGTCCGGGCGCCGACTCCGTATCTTGGCTTGACAGTTCTTCATCGCTCTCGCTCGAGGAGATCGCCTCATCACCGGCCGGTTGGTGTGGATTCTCATCCGGCTCGGAGGGCGAGTGTCGTTCCGCCAAGTGCAGCGCCAATTCTCGGGCAACGAAATCTTCGGCGACGCGGAGTGAAGTGACCGCCGAACCCGCGGCGACGACAATCGCGGGCGCCTTTTCCGTTCCGATGAGCACGATCTTGCCTCTAGCGCGCTCGCCGAGCTACTCCCAATAGTCCGAGAAATAGCCCAGCGCTATCTTTCCGAGATCGGGCCGCACAATTGTGGGCGGCTCGGGGCGAGGTTCGACCTCTAGGCTGGGTGCAGCTTCAGCCGGCGGCTGGCGGTCGAGAGCTCCAAGGACGAGCACCGCAACGACAGCCACGAGAGCCACTGCAGGCAGCAGCAATCTGCGTCCCTGCAGAGACTTGATCCTGGAGGTGTTCTCGACGTCGGTCACGGAATTGCAGGGCGGGGAAGCGGTCGCTTTCTTTAGCATACCGCGTGCATTACTTCGCTATTCGAATTAACTGCTCGTCCGTTCGTTTCGCGGGCTATGCTTGTAGCGGCGGGTCTCGGACCCGCCCTGGCGCAAGTTTCAGACCCGCCCCGACATGCGATCCTAGTCAAACTGACCTACTACCGATTAACCGATTTCTCATGGGCAAGAGAGCAGTAAATTGCCATGGAAGGGCCAAACAGGGTGCTACAGTAGCCTGCATATCTCGCCACGTGGCGAGATATGCAGGCTAGGGCGGTTCCGGTCTGCCCAGGGCTCGCGCGGAGCGGCTAGGCAGTGCCGCCGGTCCTGCATGGATCCCGGGAAACAGACGGCAAGGAGGACACACGATGCGAAGATCAAAGTCCGGTCGCTGGACGGGTGGGGGTGCGCTGCTGGCGCTCCTCGTGGCTTGTACAGGTTCGTTCAACTCGCCTCGGGGCGGTGCCCAGGCGGCCCCGAAGGTGACTCCGGAGATGGTCGAGGACTGGATGAGCGAGCTGTCAAACTGGGGCCGCTGGGGCGAAGAGGACGAGTTAGGCACACTGAACTTGATTACCCCGGCCAAGCGCAAACAAGCTGCCGCGCTTGTCAAGAGCGGTATTTCCGTCTCGCTGGCCCGCGACGTCGAGAAGGAAAAGGCCGCCGACAACGACTTTCCCTTCGAACACGTAATGGACTACACCGGATTGCGGCCCATCGGAAGCTTCTCCGTGGATACTTTCAAAGTCCGCTATCACGGCTACGCGCACACCCACATGGACGCCATCTGCCACATGTTTCACAAGGGGAAGATGTACAACGGCTATTCGCAAGAGGAAGTCGTCGACGAAGGCGCCCGCAAGCTCGGCGTCAATACCGTCAAGAGCGGGATTTTTTCACGCGGTATTCTGATGGACATTCCGCGCCTCAAAGGTGTTCCCTACCTTGAGCCCGGCACTCCCATCTACCCGGCCGACCTCGACGCCTGGGAAAAGAAGGCCGGCTTGAAGGTCACCAGCGGCGACGTTCTCTTCATCCGCACCGGTCGTTGGCTGGCGAGGGACGAGAAGGGACCGTGGGACACCGATAAAAAAGCAGCCGGTCTCTATGCAACCTGCGCGAAATGGCTCAAGGACCGCGATGTTGCCATGATAGGTAGCGACGCCGCCCTGGATGTGCTGCCCTCAGGCGTAGAAGGCAACACTCACCCCATCCACCAATTGGTTCTGATCGCTATGGGGACCCCGATCTTCGATAATTGCGACCTGGAGGCCGTGGCGGAAGAGGCCGCCAGGCAGAACCGCTGGGAGTTTCTGCTGACGGCCGCCCCGCTTGCCGTGCCGGGAGCGACCGGCTCCCCGCTCAATCCGATTGCGACGTTTTAGTTTGTGCTGCCGGGGCGCATTTCCGCGCTTGCCGCTGAAGACGCCGTGGGAAATACGGGCTAGTGAAGCGGGCCGAAAGCAATAGTAGGGGCACGGCATGCCGTGCCCACCTAGCGAAGCCCGTGTGGCGCGAGCTCGGGAATCGCCTCCAGCCAAGAATGTAACGCCGTGGCCCTTCGAGAGCCCAATCGACAGCGGACGCTGGGTAACTGTCCGAGACCCTATCCCGCGGAACTTACTATTGCCGGGTTCAGGCGTTCCGTCAAACTGCCCAGGGCGAAGAGGTTCCCGCCTACTCCAATTCGTTCCAGTTCCGGGCCACCTAGCTAGCCGCCTGGGGTGGATCTCCAAGTTTGTGCGTTTTCCTGGCGCCGTAACAACTGAACGACGCCACTATTTGATCGGTTAGACATCCCGATGGTGACGCGCCGTCAGCGTGCGCGACAGGCACGGTTGCAATAGCGACAAGCGATCTCGCTTGTCCTAGGCACCGAAGGCGCTGGTCTTACGGTTGGGCCTCTCTCGTACACACGCTTTCGGGCTGCGGTCTTGTGTCCGATCCTACAACTCTCGGGTAGATCCTTTTCGAGATAATGACGACAGATGCACCCTTACGTCCTCTCGAACGATGAAATCGTGCGCTCGGATGAGAAGATCCTGCTGCCGGGCCAGTTAGGTTTGCTGGCGGGCTGGGGTGTGTTTACTACGCTTCGCATCTACGAAGGCGTGCCGTTTGCGTTTGAAAGACACTGGCAAAGAATGGAACGAGACGCGTCGCTGCTTCACGTCGAGCTGCCTCGGGCCGGAAGCCGAGTCCGCAAGAACCTGCTGCGTCTGATTGATGCCAACGGTGCCCGGGAAGCCACCATGCGCCTGTGCGTCTTCCGTAGCCAAGGAGGTTTTTGGGCGGGACCGGGTACGGGGAATGCTTCCGACCTGGTTGCCCTGACGAGCGAGCTCGAGCAGTGGCAAGAGTCTGTTGCACTGGCCGTGGCCAAGCAGGCTCGGCACGCCCAGTCTCCGTTTGCAGGGACGAAAACTCTTTCCTGGGCGCACAACCTGACGATGCGAGAGACGGCGCAGCGGGAGGGTTTCGGAGAAGTGATCCTGCTCAACGAACGGGAAGAGGTCGCCGAGTGCACCTCGGCCAATATCTTTGCCGTAATCGACGGCAAGACCTACACGCCGCCATTGGAGTCCGGCCCGCTGCCGGGAGTAACGCGGGCCCTCATGCTGGAGGAGCTGGAGGTTCCCGACACGCCGCTGGCGGAAAGAGTCCTTCAGCTCGACGATCTTTTCGAGGCCGAGGAGGTTTTCATCACCTCGACCACCCGCGAACTGATGCCCGTCCACCAGGTCGGCCCTCGGCGGATCTCCTCAGCCGGTCCCGGCGCTTGGCCGGTGATGGAGAAACTGCGCGCCGCGCTTCGAAGCTTTATTCGCGCGTATGTCGCAGAGGCCAAGCGCGCGTTGGCCGTTGCGGAGTGATTGCTCGCTGGCTGAGAGAAAGCAAACTGGGAGGTGCGAAAAATGCGTGGGCATGGATCCTGCTTGCCAGAGGGGAAAACCGGCAAGCAGGGATGCCTACACACAATGCTGTCCCTTCGCATCGATCTTTTGACATCACTGTCCCAGTTTCACGAGTGGCCATTTAATTCCTACGGGAAGGACGGATGCTTGAGAGTCGCGTCGAACAGGCTCTCGAAGGTCGCTTCATGGGGCGCTCTTGTGGCGCTCCTGCGAGTCGCATTCATCGGCATGTGGTACGCGGCTCCGGGTGATTCGTGGGTTCAATTACCGGCCTACTTTCTGATGATGTTGAATCTTCCAGAGCTAATTGTCCTCAAGGCCCTGGACGTTTCTCCTAGGTCTCCGATGTGGCCGTGGTTGGCTTGCCTCCTTGTGGCCTGCGGGAGTTATGTTTGGACGTATGTTATTGTCTGGCTGCTCGCTAGACGGACATAGTGAATTAGGATTTGTCCCCAGTGATGACTTCCCGCGAACTTCTCGCTAAGACTCGGATCCTGGGTCGCGGATTCTTCGCCCGCCAGGCGGCGGTCGTTGCTCGGGATCTACTGGGTAAGATTCTCGTTCACCGGCTAGACGAAAATGTTCTAGCGGGCAAGATCGTTGAGACGGAAGCCTATCTCGGGGAGGGCGACAAGGCCGCGCACTCGGCCCGGGGCCTGACGAAGCGAACGAGGGTGATCTTCGGGCCGCCGGGTCATGCCTATGTGTATCTGTGTTATGGCATGTACGAGTGCCTCAATCTTGTAGCCGAACCGGAGGGCCAGCCGGGCTGCGTGTTGATTCGCGCCTTGGAGCCGGTCTGCGGGCTGGAGGAAATGCGAGAGAGACGACCTAAGGCAAAACGCTTGCGTGATTTGGCGTCCGGTCCGGGCAAGTTGACTCTGGCGATGGGCATCACGCGCGAACACTACGGCGCGGATGTCACGAACGGTCGCCTTCAGGTGAGGACGCCTCGTCGAAGGCCCCCGTTTGAGATTGTCACCAGTAGCCGGATCGGTATCGCCGCTAGCGTGGAATTACCTCTTCGTTTCTACATCAAAGACAATGAGTACGTAAGTGTGAGGTAGAGCGAGAGGCCCCAATCTCCCGAGCCTGGACGTCGAGACGAGTCTCGAATGAAATCCGGCGGTAGGGCCCGGCCCTTTTGGGAACACGCCATGTCGAGGAAGACCGTTTTTCACGTTGACATGGATGCGTTCTTCGTATCGGTCGAAGAGCTTTCCGACCCCAGCCTCAAGGGCAAGCCGGTCGTCGTGGGTGGCCGCGGGCCGGAGCGTGGCGTCGTTGCGGCGGCATCCTATGCGGCGCGCCGGTTTGGAGTGCACTCGGCGATGCCCCTGCGGCGTGCTCATCGGCTCTGTCCGCGGGCCATCTTCATCGAGGGGCGCCCGGAGCGCTACCGCGAGTATTCGCAGCGGGCACACGCCGTTCTGAGCCGCTTTTCGCCGCGTGTGGAGATGGTTTCGATCGACGAAGCCTACCTCGACATGAGTGGCGAGGAGCGCTTGTTCGGGCACCCCCTGGCCGCCGCCCATCTCGTTCACGAGTCCATCCGGGCCGAGACCAAGCTGCCTTGCTCGATCGGCATCGGGACGTCGCGGCTGGTGGCCAAAATCGGCTCCGCGATGGCGAAGCCAAATGGTGTGTTATGGGTGGTGCCGGGGGCAGAGGTGAATTTCCTTGCCCCGCTCGATGTCGGCAGAATTCCCGGGGTCGGCAAGGTGGCGCAGAAGAGTCTGCGCGACCGCGGGGTCCATCGCATCGGGCAACTGGCGGAGTTAGACGAAGCTTTTCTGGAATCAAACTGGGGCAAGGTGGGTCTTGCGTTGGCCGGGAAAGCGCAAGGGTTAGATGCCGGCGCTTGGTTTGAGGGCGAAATCGGGTCGCGGGAAATACCCAAATCGGTCAGCCACGAGACAACTTTCCGGGAAGATACGACCGACGTGCAGCTGATCGAGTCTACGCTGGCCAAGCTCACCCAGATGGTGGGGCGGCGCCTTCGTGAATACAGCCTTTACGGACGTACGGTGCAACTGAAGCTGCGCTACTCGAACTTTTCCACAATAACGCGCTCTCGAACACTTGAAGAGGCCACGCAGCTGGACATTGTGATTCTCCAGACGGTTCGGGAGCTGTTTCGGCGAAACTGGGAGGCGCGGCGAGCTGTTCGATTGCTGGGCGTTCACGTCGGATCGCTGCAGCAAGAGGAAGGCCAGCTCGGCCTGCTTGACCGCGGCGGCAAAGCCAAGTGGAGCAGCGCATTGCATGCCGCGGACGCGCTTCGAGACCGTTTCGGTGAGGCGTCCGTCGGGTTGGCGTCTGCCATGAAGCACGGACGTAAGGAGCGCGTTCACGAAAACCCGGGGGCGCTGCCCGGGAAGGGGAAGCGCGGCGAGGCAGAGTCGTAGGCCGGCTGCTCAGCCGCTCCGGGGTGGTCCTTCAACACGAGTCAGATCGGCCCGCACCCAAGCCCGCAACGACATCAGATGACCGCCCAGCAGCTCGCGCGTGAGATCATCGACCGGCTTCGCAGTCTCGGCCACGAAGCATATCTGGCGGGGGGGTGCGTTCGCGATATGTTCCTGGGTACACCGCCCAAAGACTACGACGTCGCGACCGACGCGCTCCCGGAGCAGATCGAGGCATGCTTTCCCGATTCGCTTGCCGTGGGCGCGAAATTCGGTGTGGTGCTGGTTCGCTCGGGGGAGGCCCAGGTCGAGGTAGCGACGTTTCGACGCGAGCACGATTACCGTGACGGCCGGCGTCCCGAAAGTGTCAGCTTCACGCGGAGCGCAAAAGAGGATGCTCAGCGGCGGGATTTCACCATCAACGGCCTACTGTTCGATCCTGTCGAGGAGAAGTATCACGACTACGTCGGCGGCCGCAAAGATCTGGAATCCCAATTGATTCGGGCGATCGGAGCTCCCGCTGAGAGATTGGCGGAAGATAAGCTTCGCATGCTGCGGGCTGTTCGATTCGCGGCGCGGCTGGGTTTCGACATCGAGAGTAAAACGATGGAGGCCATCCAGGCGCACTGTAAGGAAATCGGTGAGATCTCGGCTGAGCGAATTCGCGATGAGATCAGCCGCATCCTGACTGAGGGCGGGGCGCGGCGAGGGTTTGAACTGCTCGATGAGACGGGACTGCTTAGCACGATCTTGCCGGAAGTCGGGGCCATGAAGGACGTCCCGCAACCTCCGGGATTTCATCCGGAGGGTGATGTGTGGACCCACACGCTTCTCATGTTGGAACAGCTCGAGAATCCCTCGGTGACCCTGGCGCTCGGAGTCTTGCTGCACGACGTGGGTAAGCCGGCGACGATTCGTTTTGCCGAGCGGATTCGATTTGACGGCCACGTCGAGGAAGGCGTGCGGTTAACCGTCCAAGCTCTCGAACGTCTGCGGTATTCCAGGGCGGAAATCGAACAGGTGACGGCGCTGGTCCAACACCACATGCGCTTCGGCCACGTCACCCAGATGAGAGAGAGCAAGCTCAAGAGGTTCCTGCGGCTGCCGGATTTCGGCGAACATTTGGAGCTGCACCGGCAGGATTGCCTCAGCAGCCACCGAAATCTCGCTAACTACGACTTTGTCCGCGGCAAGCAGACCGAACTGCCGAAGGAAAAGCTCCGCCCGGCACGCTTGGTTACCGGCGAGGACTTGATTGCGGCGGGTTACAAACCGGGACCTGCGTTCAAGAAGATTCTCACGGAAGTCGAAGACGCGCAGCTCGAGGGAAGAGTGGGGACCAAGGATGAAGCTATGGCCTGGGTTGGGGAACGATTCGAGGCGCCCGCCGGGGAAGGAAGAGATTAAAGCTAACCCGCAGCCCCCCTCACGCGAACGCGAACTTGGGCTTTGCTGGAGCTTGTGTTAAGGCGCTAGATTCCGCAGTGCGCCTGACGCACGGACCGGACTGAGTGAAGGTTGGCGAACGAGCATATTCTGGCTGCGAACTTTGCCCAGCGCGTTCCTCCTGGCAAGCCACGGTAAGATCGCCGGAACCGGCAGCCCGAACAACAGGACAGTTAGGAAGACCCAGACGGGGGCGTCAAGTAGGTACTCACTCATAAGGACCGGAGCGAACAGCAGCCAACAGGCGCACAAAACCATAAAGAGGTAGACCAAGGCTATCTGCTTGGCGTTGAAGGGTGTCGGCTCACAGATCCGCTCGTACTTTGGGGTGCGCTTGCTCTTTATGACTCGAAAGCTGCCGAGGGGAATAATTGGAATCATGAAGAGTGACAGCCATTGAGTCGTCACGAACGACCCGTCAGGAAGAAAATCCGTCTTTCCGAAAGCGCTAGTGACGATTCCCTCCAGACTCCGTGGCTTTGTCGGCGCCTTTGTGATTTGTGGTCTCATCTCGATCCAGGTTTTCCGACCGAGCTAGTTTCTGAGATAGCCTACGACTATAGTACTGGTACAAAGCGCCTGTCGCCAATTCCACCAAAGGAGTAATCTAGATACGCCATTAGTAGTATGTCTGTTTACCAATAGTCATATGTCTCCCGGCTTTTGGTGTTGACCAGAAATGTTTGTGGCGCATGGCGGATCATTATCGAACTGCCTCGGTTGTCAGGGGGAACGGGATTCTAGAGATTGGCCCCGTAGCTTGTGAGCTCTGGCCGCACGACCATTTCGGCGTTCCCGCCGGGATGACAGCCGCGATGCGCCAAGTGGGCGAAGAACCTCTCGTCGCTCTTGATACGTTGATCCGAACGTTCTAGTGGGCCGTCCCGCACTCCCCGTTTCACTCTATTTGTCGGGAGGAGTGGAATCCGAGCGGCGGCAAACTTACCAGTGGACGGTAGAGTGAGCCTTGGTTGAAGTGGGTCAGGGAAGCTTCACGGCTTGAGCTGGGCGTCGTCGGGACGATTGCTTTTCTTCTTTGACTTGAGTGTCAGTGCCAGGAGCAGTATCAGGAAAGCGATGGACAAAACTATGGGCAACACGGTTGTGGGCCTCCTCCCATGGAGGATGAGTAATCGTTCTAAAAAGATTCTGAGCTAAGCATCAAATTCAAACAATAGAGTGACGGTACTTTTCTGGATTGGCTCCGCGGTACCTGTTTCCACTACAAAGAAGCCCCTACGGGTCGGGTAGGTGCCTATGGCAGCGCTACTCCGCTCCCACTTTGCCATTCAGGACCTGCATGATCGCCCTTAGGGCCTCCTCCACGCGACGGAAAGTTCAGAACCTCCTACTTGACGCGATGGTGCGCAGGGGTTGATACTGTCAGCAGCGTTCCCGCTTTTTTGAGGGGAGCCCGCTGAGGGTTTTCCTTCTCCCCCCCCGTGGCGGTATTGCGTCAACCCATGTTTTGAGTGAGCGCGTCGATATGGTGTTTGGAGTCCGATGCCCGAGCCGACGAAACTAGAAGTAGAAGGCGTCCACCCGCTACCTCCTCTGATCTTGCACCCCTTCAGCGAGTCGTCTTCCACCGTTCAAATTCTTGAGAGCGCTAAAGCTTCGCTTTCGTTGATGAAGGAGGGATCCACCTCGGACGAAAAACAGAAAGAACTGGAACGGCACGTTCTTGAGGGAAGGTATGCCGAGCTCCGAATGCTGTTCTACGTCGGGAAGGACGTTTATCGCTGGGTCGAGCAGTGCATGGACGCCTGCCGGCGGTCCGAAGAGTTGGACGCCACCGAGTTAGCGGAGCAGAGCTTCGCTCACCTCTTGATCAAGCAGACCCCCACTGATGTGGCCGAGAAGCTACAAAGCTGGGGCGTGGTCGAATACCCTCGCATTTTCGCCCGCTCGATCGGCCTCTATATGCAGTTCCGTGAGCCGCCGTCCTCCCAGCTCCTACAGGCCGATTACCTGCGCTCATATTTTCGCTACGCTGACTATGCCTATACGTGCTGGAGAGATTCCAAACCCTACGCCATCCTGCCCCAGCCGCAGTTTCCGTTCCCGCTCTACGCCTCTGGAGAATACACGAAACTGTTGGAAGAAGAGTGGAAAGACGTCGCCGAGTGAAGAGAATGTTCTCCGCGATCGCCTAGCTACTTTCAGCTTCGTTGGGAGTTCTGCTCCGCACAAAGTCTCCCACGAGAGTGTCGATCTGGTCGCGAACCCGGCGGAAGACAGCTAGTCGTTCCTCTTCGCTGCCCTCAGCCCGTGCGGGGTCTTCCAAACTCCAATGGAGTTTGTCGGTTTCAGAAGGGAACGCGGGGCAAGACTCGCGAGCGCTGTCGCACACAGTGACGACATCGGTGAAGGCCTCCTCGGCGAGGGAATCGACATGCTTGGAGGCGTGTGAGCGGATGTCGATTCCTACCTCTCGCATGACGGCGACGGCGCTGGGGTTGAGACCGACGGGATTCGTTCCGGCGCTGGCGGCTTCCATGCGATTTCCTGCACGGTGGCGCAGAAAGCCCTCGGCCATCTGGCTGCGGCAAGAGTTGCCGGTGCAAAGGAATAGGACCTTGGGTTTTTCCACTTGGCCCGGCGCCTCACCCCTTCAGCAACCGCCGCCTGCTGGGTCTCAGCTTGCTGAAGTCAGCGCCCGAGATGACGTAATACCAGTCGGCAAACCGGTTTCGCAGTTCGCGGGCAAGATCTTCCCCCTTGTCGTCAGGTTCCTTGCCGTCGGCGTACTTTTTGGCCCGCGCTGCACTGTGATTGACGGTGATGAAGACGTAGCGCCGCTCTTGTTGTTTATTATCTGCCTTCGAGTCAGGCTGCGACGGTTTGGAGCCGCCGGGTTCGCCTGCGGGGGCACTCGACCCGCCTGATGCGATTTCCCCAAAGCGTAGCGTGTATTGAAGACCGTTGGCTGTCTCGACGAGGATCTCGCCTTCGTTAGAGAACAACTGCCCCGTGCGGACGATGAAAAACCCCTTCTGCCGCAGCGAGGCAATGGATTCCATCGACAGCGTAATCCCCTTGGCGGTTTTCAAATCCCGTGTGAGATTGGCCGGCTTGGGCTGGACATCGACGATGCGCAAGTTGTCGAGGGCTGCGGTCAGGTCGCTCATCTTGTCGGAGTTCGGCGTGCGGCCGCCGCTCATTCTCCACTTCTCTTTCCTCTTGGTCAGCGTCACCTTCTCAAGGTTTTCCAGTCTTCCCATCCGCTCGTTGATCGAGTAGCTGTTGATGGCGACCTTGCGGATATCGGCGGCGCTGAGCTTGAGCAGGTCGGTCTCGATCCAGTCTTCGAATTTGGCTGATATGTCGGCTTCGGTCTTGACCGCGTAAATGCGTTTTTGGGATGGAACGCGCATGTAGCGATAACCGGGTTTGCCGGGCACCTTTCTGCCGACCACGAAATCGACCAGCGCATCGCCGTTTTCATCGCGCAGGGTGACACGCTTGCCCCGCCCGGCCAGTGAGGAGGCCGCCTCGCTCAAGGGATCGATAACACCGTATTCGCCTTCGTCCTCGGCGCGGTCGGATACGATCATGTCCTTGCGCAATTCGATCAG
This sequence comes from Bryobacterales bacterium, assembly GCA_965248105.1. GTDB lineage: Bacteria > Acidobacteriota > Terriglobia > Bryobacterales > UBA6623. Next base: position 3,920,695 of record CBDFIK010000006.1, on the reverse strand, counting down.
CGCAGCGGCGGTTTTCGCCAGCCGTTCTTCCGCGTCAGCCGGGTAGCTGTGGTGGGAAGGAATCGACCACTTGCTGTCCTTGAACTCCACCTTTAAAGGGCGCGCCGTCGCCGTGGCTGCGTCGTAGTCGATGACTTCGATCGTCTTGGGAGCTTGCGGGTCGGTGAAATCGGGAAAGAAGGCTTCCCCCTGATCGTCGAAGATCTCCGGCGTCACCCGGCCGGGGTCAACGACGGTCGCGGAGGCTACCAAGACCGCAGCCACAGCGCAAAATATCGCGGTTCGTTGAAGTTCGCTCATGACTTCTCTTCCAAAAGCCGGTCGGCCGAGACTCCGATTGTTTCCCTCCGCAAGCGGCGTACCGCGACGACAAGAAACAGCGCAAACGCCGGAACAGGGGGCAGGGCCACGGCCAGCAGCTTGATCGTATTTTGAATTCCCCGGATCGAAGATTCCATTTCAGCCCGGCTATTCTCGATCTGGCGCTGTTTTTCATCCTCAATATTCGCGCGGTCGACCGTCAGGCGCCGATTCTCGGCCTTCTGTTGGTTCGCGATCATGATACGCTTCGTTTGCTCGTCCAAGTCGGTTCGCTTACGGAGCTCCTCGACGGCTTGGTCGAGGCGGGCCTGGGCTTCCTCGAGGCGCTTGTCAGCCGTCGCCTCGGCCTCTTGGGTTTCCTCGCGCCGCTGTTCTTCATAAACCTTGGTTCGGGCTTCGACCGCTTGTAGGGTACGGTGTTTACGGCGGCGCTTCCGCAGAGCGATGAACGAATCGTCGCCGGCTAGCTGGTCAACGGCGTTCAGCAGGAACGTGACGTTGTCAAAGTTCAGGGTCTCGACGCCCTGCCGGCGTAACTGGAAAAACTGCTCACCCATCAGGTCGACATCGGCAATCACGATGGCAGTGATCGGATTCTCCTCCGAAGATCCCTCCACGCGCGCTGCCAGGACGTAGCTTTCATCGTCCGGCTCGTGCGGCAGATTGGGAGCCAACTGGATACCGAACAGCGAGCGCTGCACCAGTCGGTGCCAGCGTGTTTGCCCCGAGTCGGTTCCGGTTTCGAGCAGTGGAGTGAACTCGGTCTTGCTGTCCTCGGCGGCCTTCAGCATCCCGGGATGGATCAGCACCACTTCCTGCAAACCCGAAGAGACGGCTTCGTCACGGTTAAAAGCGGCTTCCCCCCCGCCGCCGGCTCCAACGAAGATCACTTCCTCGGGCATGGTACGGAACTGCGGGTGTGGGTTGTATTTATCCCAGGCGATGCGATCTGTCTGCCAATCAACGCCCAGAGCCTCCATCAGAGGCTTCAGGTTGGCCGGCTGGCGCTGCGGCGCCCCTCTCGAAAACGGGCTGGGCGGTAGCTGCTCGGGCGACAGTTCGATGTTGAACGCAGGAAGGGGATCGACCAGCAGTAGAGTGGGCTTGCCCTCTTTGACATAGGCGGTGAGCCGGTCTGATTCCTCTTGTTGCAGCGTGTTGGGCAGCACCGCCATGAGCACGTCCAAGTTGTCGGGATAGTCTCTTCCAGGTGGTACCCGGACCACCTCGTACTGCTTGCGCAGTTCCGGGACGATTGACCAGTCCTGCGACTGCCGCTTGCTTTCAAAGTCGAAGCCACCGAAAAGCTTGGCTCCGGTTTCAAGCATTCCCACTCGTTTGCGCTCCGCGCGTGAGACGACCCGCATCGAGCGCATCAGCTCGTATTCGACCGGCAGGCCGGGGTCAAAGAAAGGAATCAGGAATTCTTCCGGACCGCAGGTGAACACGATTCCCAGAAAGATTTCCGCGGCTCCACCGGCGCTGTGCTCCCAAACAGGTACCGGGCGCGGGCGTATGTTGAATTTCTCCTGTGCTTCGCGCGCTTCGTCGGTATATTTTTCCGTCGGGACAACGCGCGCGAAAACCCTGTCACCGCCCCTGGCATCAAATTCGCGTAGCAGCGTAATGATGTTGTTTCTCGCCTGCAAATAGCGCCGCGGGACGTCGGGACTGAGGAACGCTTGAACGAACACGGGCCTCTTCGGATCGATGCCGGATATCAGTTCCCGGGTTCCAGGGGATAGAGAGTGGATCCGCTCGGCGGTGACGTCGATGCGCCAGCCGAGTCGATCGGCCAGCACCGTCGAGGCGGCGACGGCCACGACCAGCGCCAGGCCACGAAACCAATAGTGGCGGCCCAGACGGGGCGCACCTTTGCCTGTCGCCCAATGGCGGCGGCCCAGCAGGGCGACATTCAAGTACAGCATCGCCAGGGTAAAGGACAAGAAGTAAGCTACCGACGAAAGAGAAACGACTCCCGCGGAGAGATCCTTAAACTGTTCGGTAAACGAGAAACCTTCGACGAGGCGTTGAAGCGGCCCGCTAACAATCACCCCCGCGTGGTCGATGAAGACCGGTATGGCGCAAAACACGGCACCTAGGATGAAGGCTACGGTCAGATTGTGCGTCAGCAGCGACGCAACCATCCCCAGTGCCAGCAACGCGGCGCCCATAAGCCAGTAGCCCAGGTACGTCGAAAACATTAGGCCCGCATCAGGACTTCCCAGCCACAACAAAACCAGAACATGGCTAAACGAGAACACCAGCGCGACGGTGTAAATCGACAACGCCGCCAGATATTTGCCCAGCACGATCTCGAGATCAGTAGCCGGCAGCGTGAGCAGAAGCTCGTCCGTGCCGGTGCGCTTTTCCTCAGCCCAAAACGTCATCGTGATGGCCGGAATGAGAAACACGAGCAAGTACGGGAAGAAGCGATTGAGAGGGTCGAGGTTCGCTAGATTGTTCGTGAAGAAAACTTCCTGCCAGAAGGCAGCAACCGCGCTCAGGAATACGAAGAGGGTAATAAAGACGTAACCGGTAGGGCTGCTGAAATAGCTCATCAGCTCGCGTTTCAAGACGGCTTTCGGGATTCGCGAGCTGAGGTTCATTCCGCTGTCTCCGGTTTCGCTGCGGGAGATACAGTGTGAGCGCTGCCGTCTGTGCTGGACGCTTCCTCCGGCGTGGCCGGTCCCGCGGTCGAGGGGGCGTCAACTTGGGGGTCGGCCAGTGGTTTTTCTTCGGTCGCCGCCTCGGCGCTTTCAGATGAGGCTTTTCCCTGGGCCTTGCCAGCAAGCCGATGGAAGGCGTCCTCAAGACTTTCTTCCGCCGCCATTTCCTGCGCTGTCCCATCAAAAACGATGCGGCCTTCGTTGATCATGATGACGTGGTCCGCGACGGCTTCGACTTCCTGCAGAATGTGAGTCGAGATCAAGATCGTCTTGGTCTTGCCTAGCTCTCTTGTTAGTTCCCGAACGTCGCGGATTTGATTGGGATCGAGCCCGGCTGTCGGCTCGTCCATGATCAAAATGTCAGGCTCGTGCAACAGAACCTGCGCCATGCCGACGCGCTGGCGATAGCCTCGGGAGAGTTTGTGAATGCTCTTTTCGATGACTGCCTCAAGGCTGCACTGGTTAACCACGGCGTCGATCCGCCGCACCAGCATGCCGTTCGTCAAGCCTCTAGCTTCGCCGAAAAAGCGCAGCAGCTCTCGCGGCGTCATCTCGGGATAGAGCGGACCGTTCTCGGGTAGATAACCCACCCGAGCCGCCGTTTCGATGCGCCGGCCGGCGACGTCCATCCCGGCGATGCGGGCCGCCCCCTCACTCGGGGTCAAGTATCCCGTCAGGATCTTCAAAGTCGTCGACTTGCCCGCCCCGTTAGGTCCCAAAAAGGCGGCTACCTGTCCGCGAGCGACAGAAAAAGACACGTCGCGGATCGCAGCAAAGCTCCCATAAAACTTCGAGAGGCCCACGGCCTCAATCATGGTCCCGTCACGAGTTTCCGACATGGCTTCGCTTGTTAACTTAACGCTTCGGTCGTAGGGAATCTGCTTCCCGGTACCGAAAGCAGCGTCCTGAAGTTGTTGCCGCCGAGGCCGATCGGCTCCTGCGGTTGCGGCTTCCCCTCACTTTACACGATCCGACGTGGGACGCTCAAGCTTCAGATGGGTTTGGGAACACACCCCTTGGCTGTCTAGAAAGAGCTGCTCTTGGTGGCCGGGAGGACGCGATAATGTGTATATGCGCACCACGGTCGCGCAGTGGACCCCTGAAGTGAGACAACCTGCTAAGCAGGGTTTCCCCGTTCGCTAGAAAAAGCTGGGCTGGGGAGCGCCCGTCATTGTAAACTGTCTCCCGGCTGGTGAAGCGGAGGCGGGGTCTGCGGGAGCGCAACCCGCCGAGGAATAGCCAGTCGGAAACTCATCGAGACGATGGGTCGGGGCGCAGAGCCTCCCGGTTTGCGCCCCACTCCAGCACAAGCCTAGCCCCTCGGATCGATAGATTTCCTCCTGTCTCAAAAAACTGATCCCGCCACGGCCGCAGAAACTGCTGTTGCGGCCAGCAAGGTTTGTTCGTACTCGGCCGGCGGGAGATACCCCCCGCGCCGGGTGCCACCGCTTCTCGTTGTAGACGCTATCCAGAAACTGCCCAATCCGCCGCTGGGCTTCGGCGAAGTCCTCCTACTCGAACAAGTAGACCTCTTCGTATGGCAAGGTCTTCAGGAACGATTCCGCCAGGGCATTGTCGTAGGGATTGGTCTTGCGGCTCATGCTGATGCCGATGTTGTGCTGTTGCCGCAGACCCGTGTAGTCGCCCGAAGCGTACGGCACACCGCGGTCGGAGTGGTGCACCAGTCCGGGCCCATACTCGCGCGTTTCCCAGGCCATCCGCAAGGCCGCCAAGGGCAACTCCCCCTCCCGGCTGTGTCCCAGCGACCAGCCCATGCAGCGCCGCCCGATAGACGAACTCCCGCGGCAACCGAATGTAGGTGATGTCAGCCACCCAGAGTTGGTTTAAACCTGTGACGTCAAGCGTCGGCGCCAGATTCGGATAGGTGCGCAGGCCGTGGTCGGAATCCGTCGTCCGGACGAACTTCTTGCGTCGCAGACACAGCAGGTTGTCCTGGCGCATCATGCACCGCACGCGCTTGCGGTTGATCACCCAGCCTGGGCGGCGGAGCTGAGCGCTGATGCGCCGCCAGCCGTAACACGGAAAGTCGCAGCCTGTCCCCAACTTTCCCGGGGAATCACGTCAGCCTGTTTGAAGCCACGGAAGAACTCGGGGGGCAGATGCGCTACTCCGCCCGCGTCGCACCCGACTACGGCTACCTGGTCACCTACCTCCGCGGGCAGATGACCAAGTTGAAGGTGGACGTTCATCTGAATACGAAGGTCGATCTGAGCGCCGTGAGCGAGTTTGGTCCCGATGCCGTTGTTGTCGCCACCGGAGAGCCAACGCGGGAATCAATTTTTGGCCGCTGAAGGGCGCTCCGCGATTATTCAACCTCTTCTCGTCGATGGACCGTCCCGATGAGGACTGGGAGGACCGGGTGATCGTCGCGGGCGGCGATTCGGAAAGCTGCTTCCTGGCCCTCTACATCGCCGGCCGCGGAGCCGAAGTCCACGTGGTGAATCCCGCCGCGGCATTCTCCCAAGACAAGATGTCGCCCGGAAAGGATTTGCTCATGATGGCTCTGGAGGCTCTCCCGACGGTCCACTTGCGCCCGGAAACGACAGTGGAAGAGATTGGAGAAGGCTACGTGGTGCTTCAAAAGCAGGGCGCTTTCGAACGGCTCGACGGCGTCGGCAGTGCGGTGATTGGCGGGCGGACCGCCAACAATGCGCTCTACGAACAGATTGCGGCGGCGCTGATTGCGATGCCCGTGCTGCGGTATTTGCAATTGCGGGCGAAGTTCGGCTGGTCGTTGTCTAACCTGGCGGCGCGGGGTTAATTGGGACAGCAGAAGGCAGCTAAGAAGCAAAACGACTAGAGAGGGCGATTACTGAGCGGCAATTAGGACAGCAGCAGCTAAGCTCCGAGCGGCAATTAGCAGTCCGCGAGGGGTTTTACAACGGCCAACCTGATTTTCAGAAGGGACGTGACGGAGGGGTTATGTCCAGTGTTTTCAACAGCGCTTGGTCCCGGCCGCGGCTAATTTGGACAGCAGTGAATCTAAAGTACTGCGGTTGGTACTAACGGATGCAAGAAAAAATGTACTAATAGTACTATACCTTTTAGCGTATCGTTAATGCAGAATAGCATTATGCGCACACTAATGACCGAGTTCCTAGAGGAATTGGAAGAAAGTAAGGCTGTCCCAGAAACGGTCCCTTCCCACCAGCGGCCACGTCAAGCTAGCGTCGCGGGGGAAGAGCAGCGGCAATCTAAACGGCACGAGGCCACTGGGGACTCAGTCCTGCTCTGGACGGACCGGGCTAAGGGTCGCGTGGGTTCGCCGGCCGTAGCTCGAAATGTCAGCAAGTACGGCCTCCAGGTCGAAGTTTCCGTGCCAGTCCCCGTGCCGACTGTCGTCCGCTTGTCCGGTCAGACCTTGGAGTGTGTCGGATCTACCTGTTACTGCCGCACGGTCGAAGACGCGGTCCAGGAAACCTACCTTGTGGGGATACGTCTTCTCGACCAGCCATATCCTAAAGAAGAGCGCCCATTACATGAGCTGAGACTGACGTCCCGCTCACCCTAGCCTAAGGCGGAAGGTGTAAATACTGTCCTTCTCATTTCTATCCTAGTTCGCGTCCTCGCGACCGTCTGGGCTGCCTCTGTGGCCTGGCGCGCGCGGGACTGGCGGCTGGGATTCCTACCGTTGATGCTGGCCCTAACGGCAGCGCGGCCCATCCTGCCACGTCTGGGAGAAGCGAAGTCCCTCATACCGGCGAGCACTCGGCGTTTAAGTTCAACCGGTCCGACAAGGACTCACTCGATCTCTGGAGCCGTCAAAGAGCTCGTCAGAGAGCCTTGGAACTTGCCGAGGCAGAACGCTCGAAGCGGGAACAGCAGAACGCCAGGAATGCTGCGTCGCAGGATGGCCGGACCCTTCAGGGACTCCGCCCAGCCGAAGCGCTTGCAGTGGCAAAGGAAGATGTAGATGTGGAACGGCGTCGACTTGCCGTCCAGCGCTCCCTGGACAGTTCGGGCAAGGTAACCTTAGTCAAAAGCCGGGCGTCGCATAGGACACTCGATTTGGCTGATGGGTCAGTGGCTACTCTCTCCCGGCGCATGGCTGGAAGTGGCCCGTGGATCTTCCCCGGCAAGAAGCCAGGCCGACCCTACACCTATTCCGGGCTGGTGGGTGCCCATGACCGCGTGCTAGAGCGGATCGGCTTCGGGTTTGACGTCTACAGCTTCCGCCACACCTTCGCGACCGACTTGTACCGACACACCAAGGATCTGGCCCTGGTGGCCAAGGTCCTTCCAGTCGTTCAACTACCAGTCGGTCGTGCAACGGTCTTAGCTTCACGTTTTTCCGCCTTCGCTTTTCGCTTTTCTTTGGGGCTCAGCAGCGCTTTCTTGCGCAGCTCTTTCTTGCCTTTGTCTTTTCTGCCGCCTTTGTCACCCATATCGTTGTCCTTATCGTTGTCCTTGGTAAGTAACGGCGCCGTACGGCGCGTTGCGCAGCGTGTTCGGCCATACACGCAGCCCGTCCAGCACGAGGAAACTGGCCTTATTCATGAAAACCCTCTGTTACCGCCGCGAAAGAGGAAGATTTCTGTCCCGCTCGTCTGGATCTACTTCGCGGCCCGATGGGGCTTCAGAGCAGACCGTAACGCTGCGAGCAGACATGCCAACCTCCCTGGTGCGGTGAGCGTCGAGGTGGCTAAGGGAAGGGTCGGGTCAAAGAGTCCCGCGACCGCGAGCAGGATTGAGCCCTACAGAGCAAGCATAGCCACCCTACAACTTCATCATAACAACTAAGCAAACAAATCCACGGTTGCCCATTGCAGGCTCATCACTCAAACCAGGAAATTGTACCGCTGATGCAACGTTGCCACGGTGGGCACGGGTTCTGCCAATGTCGAGGGGTTTGGTCTGCACCGGCCTCATCGCGATGCCGCAAGCCTGGAGGCTTGTGTCACGTCCCGGCGTGAGCTGCGTGAGATGCGGCTCATCGCCTGCCGACAGCGAACGTTAATTCGGCCTCGGCAATCTTGGCGTCGTACAGTGCTGTTGTGACGGCCGCCTCAGCGTCGGCTAGTTGTGCCGCAGCTTCGTTCAATTCGACCATCGTGCCGAGCTGTTCCCGGTAGCGAGCCCGCGCCAGCTTCAGCGCCTCCCCTGCGGCCTCGGTCTGGACTCGGTGCAGGGGAATCGACTCAAACGCGTGTTCGAGCCTGTAATAGGCGGTGCGCACTTCCAGAGCCACCCGCTGCCTAGAATCTTCGATCTGATAGTCGAGGAATTGCACGCGCGCCTCAGCTTCTTCTAGCGCTCCCTCGAGTTTGCCGAACGTGTGGACAGGGAACTGAAGTCCGGTGCCTACAGCCAGGAGATTGCCAGAGACCCGGCGGCGGTACAATTTCCTGGTTTGAGCGATGAACCCCATGCAAAGTGGGGAAGCTGCGGAACAGCAACCGTCTCGATCTCCGCACCTTTTGGTCGACGGCGAATGAATTCGTTACGGAACTGCTCAAGGATGGAATTACGGAACTACTGAAGAATGGAAGAGCTACTGGCGAACTATTCAGTATGAGCGACACAGAGCCGCGTTGAAGTTGCAGCATTACTGGACGCGCCCAGCAATCTCAAGCACCGCGTCATGCTGATGGCGCTCTACCTTGAACGCTACGACGGACAGTCGTCTAGCCTCTTTTAGTAACTCATTGGCCTTCGCGAGATCTTCGTCAACCGGTATCGTCCCATGCTAGCGGTCCCTGTAGAGTTCTCCCAAGTTCTGCCGTGGGTCTCGGGTTTCGCGCGGCAGCCTACTGCCCTTTACTATTACCGGGAGATGCAAAGCCTCAGGGATGCTCTTCATTTCCGCCCGTCGCCGAGCGAACCAAAGAACGCATCTCAGGCGAACCCAAGATCGAGAGGACTCCGGGAAGGGACAAGAGGGTAGTCCGCTCGGTCGGCGGCAGGACTCGGAATTCGTAAGCCTCGGCGCGATCGGAACGGCCCATGACCACTTGTTCTGTCGGTAGCAGTGCTATACGCAATCTGTCCTCGACCGCGTCCGGTCGTCGGGCAAATGCCCATAGGCATCCAAGGACTGGAGCCGCGGATCCTCGACAGCTCCGCCCATGGTGAAGTGGTAGAGGCTCTGCCAGGAGTGGTCCTTGATCCCGAGGATCCGATGAACCTCGTCGTCGTAGAAGCAGCCGATGCCGGTGGCCTGGATCCGAGCCGCCTCCGCTTCCAGATAGAGCACTTGGCCAATCACGCCGGTTTCCCAGAACAAACGGGAGTACATCCCTGGGCCGGCTGCCGAGAGAGCTTCGTCAAAGGCTACGAGCATCCCAGCCGAGAAGACTCCGTCCGCCGCGATATCCTGACCGCAGCTCACAGTGCGAGCAATCGCTCTTTCATCGCCCGTCAAGAGCAAATAGAGAGGAAGGGATTGGGGGCATCCCTCGGGCTTCTTCCACATCAGATCAGGACGGAAGCTCCGCCGCAGAGACTGCAACTGCTCTAGGTGACGCACGAGCACGTAGAGCCCTTCGACCAGGCCGCTGACGCGGTGCACAAACAGCACGAGAGAAACGGTAGGCCGCCAGGGTAGGGTGGCAAACGGGATGGGATTCGCTTCCGGCATAACGTTTTGCAGCATGCGGTAGAAAGTTCCGGAAGAGATCGTAGTCCGTCCGTCCAAGGCGACGGCACTGCGGCGCTGACGAATCAACTGCTGGGCCGAGAGGCAGCGCTCGACAGGCAAGCGATGGCCCGAGGGGGCCTCCGTGCCCTCTACCCGAGCGGCGCCGGGCCAAGTGCAGGCCTCCGATACGTCGTCGATCACCGACCATGAGTGATGTTCGGAACTCAACCGGTTCGGTTCTCCCAACCATTCTCCGCCAGCAAGGCTTTCCAACAGCGCCTCGGGCAGAGCGAAATCCGGGAGGTTCTCTCGACCGGGATAAAGCAAGAGCAGGCAGTCCCCGTGTTCCGCTTCGATGCCCTGCTGCTGGTCGATGCCGAGAAGGCGTTCGAGAGCTGGGGTGCTCACTCGTTCGAGCAAGCGCGTGCGCCATCCAACGCTGCCTGCAGAGATCGTAACGGCTCCGATGGCGTGCCCCACGTCATGCTGGCAATAGCGAAAAGCTCTCTCGCCGTACTTCCAGGACTCCCGCCAATAGATGGATGTCAGTCCGAGGAGGCAGGCCCCGGAGGGAAGAAGCGGTGAGAGCATCCGCCATTCGTCGTCAGTCAAGCGGCGGCGCAACTCTAAACCATGCTCGAAAGGGGCGTAGTGGTAGATGCCTGGGGCGATGCCCGGCGTGGGGCCGCAGATTAGATAGCCCTCCGTCGGGTGCAGATTCCCGCTGGAAGGATTCACGCGCAGCGACCATCGTGAGCCGATCTGGCCGTCAAGTCCATAAACCTGCTTCCAGGCTGAAAGGGCCAGGCTGAAGAAGAACAAGTTGCTGATGGTTTCGATATCGACCCGAGCGGGAGGAACTGCCGCGGACAAAATCGAATCGTACGTCGGCTCCGCTTTGATCTCGGGCACAGGCAGTGGGATCAACCGGGCGCCGTCGAAGCGACGGAACGGGTGCGGTTGATTGGCCCAGTCCAGGTAGCCCAACGACCGAGCGTAGCGGTTCAAGCGATGTTTCGTACGGTCATGGTAGAGATAAACCTTCGCTAACTCGGATTCAGGTTTAGGAACGACAGAAAGCGGGTGATTCGTCATCAGGCATCTGAGCCGACGGCTTCCTTATCCTATCGTGGAGGGTGCGGGTTCGTACCGAATCGCTTGACCGATGCATATCGTCCTTGAGAACCAGGAAGCGCCCGGCCGTCGGGGGCGCTCGGCGGAGAACCCGGAGTCGGTCTGAACTTGCACGCTCACCTACGTGCTGCTTCCGCATTAGAACAACTCTCGCCCTTGAAAGGAAACGGATTCGCATCCGTCGAGAAGGACCTCGATCTGCGTGAGGTTCAGCGATTCGGCTTGCTGCACGGCGACTCCCATCGCCCGCAACATGCGCGGCTCCTATCCAGCCTGTCCTTGTCCCCATCAGACTCATCTTGTGTTGGAATTAACCCTCCCCTCAGGTTCATCCTGTATGGGACAAGACGGGACTGCACGTTAGGGCTGTTTGTCGCTAAGCTGAAGGTCGCCGCCCCGCCGCGGTCGGCCCGCGCCGGTACGTTCCCCTGTCAGCCTTTGGAATTGAGGATTCCTGTATCTCGATGCAGACTACGTTTATCCGCAACATTGCGATCATCGCCCACGTGGATCACGGCAAGACAACTTTAGTAGACGCCATGTTCAGGCAGAGTGGGGTCTTCGGCGAACGCGAGGATGTCGCCGACCGCGCGCTCGATTCCGGCGAGTTGGAGCGCGAGCGCGGGATTACGATTTTGGCCAAGACCACCGGCGTGCGCTATCGCGACTACAAAATAAACATCGTCGATACTCCGGGGCACGCCGACTTCGGCGGCGAAGTCGAGCGCGCGCTGAAGATCGTCGACGGCGTGTTGCTGCTGGTGGATTCCAGCGAAGGACCGCTGCCGCAGACTCGCTACGTGCTCATGAAAGCGCTCGAAGCGCATCTGACGCCGATCGTGGTGATCAACAAGATCGACCGCCAGGACGCGCGGATTCAGGAGGTCGTCAACGACGTTTACGACCTCTTCCTCGATCTCGACGCCGACGATGAGCAGCTCAAGTTTCCGGTGCTCTATGCGACCGCCCGGGACGGCGTCGCAAAGTTCGACCCCGACGACCCGTCGCAAGACTTGGGACCGCTGTTCGAGACGATCGTTAAGACCGTGCCCGCGCCGACCGGGGACCCCGACGCCGTGCTGCAGTTCCTTGTGGCGAACCTCGATTACAACGACTACCTGGGCCGCATGGCGATCGGGCGCGTATTTTCAGGGACGCTGAAGCAAGGCGGCGAGGCTTCGATCTGTAAGCTCGACGGCTCGATCAAAAAGACCCGCATCACCAAGATGTATTCGTTCGAGGGATTGAAGCGGCTGGAGGAGTCGGAAGCTTGCCCGGGGGATATCGTGGCGATCGCGGGTGTCGAAGGCATAACGATCGGCGAGACGGTAAGCGACGCCGAGAAACCCCAGCCGCTGCCGAGAATCCAGATTGACGAGCCGACGATCGCGATGACGTTCGCGGTGAATACGTCGCCCTTCGCGGGGCGTGAAGGCAAGTACGTGACGTCGCGCAATCTTCGCGACCGGTTCGATCGGGAGTTGCTGACGAACGTCTCGATTCAGGTCGAGGCGGGCGACGAGCCGGATTCGTTTCGGGTCTCGGGTCGCGGTGAGCTGCAACTGGCGATCTTGGTCGAAACAATGCGGCGCGAGGGATTCGAGTTGATGGTGGGCAAGCCGGAGATCCTTACCAAGAAGATCGACGGCGAGCTGCACGAGCCGTTGGAGCACCTGACAGTCGATTGTCCCGAGGAGTTCATCGGCGTCGTGATGGAGACGATGGGGTCGCGCAAGGGCAAGACCTCCAAGATGGTCAACCACGGCTCGGGCCGGGTGCGGATCGAGTTCGAGATTCCATCGCGGGGACTGATTGGGCTGCGCAGCCAGGTGCTGACGGAGACCAAGGGCACGGCGATCTTGAACTCTTTGTTCGCCGGGTACGTCGCTTGGCGGGGGGAGATCCCGATGAGGCCTACGGGGTCGCTGATTTCCGATCGTGCCGGCAGGACGACCGGCTATGCGATTTTCAATCTGCAAGAGCGGGGAGAGATGTTTATCCGCCCCGGCGTGGAAGTCTATGAAGGCATGATCATGGGCGAGAACGCCCGCGACGCAGACCTGAACGTGAATATCGTTCGCGAAAAGAAGCTGACGAACATGCGGTCGTCAAATGCGGAGAAAGGGATTCGGCTGGTTCCTCCGCGGCTGATGAATCTGGATCAGGCTATCGAGTTCGTGCAGGACGACGAATGGGTCGAAGTGACGCCGGCGGCGATCAGGTTACGGAAAAAGGTGCTCTCGGCAAGTTTCCGTAAGTAGGGGAACGTAGATCCGGGACAGCCTCGTAACTCAACCCCAAAGCATGCCATGCTACACGCAGTGCCGAAAGCCCCGCTTCGCCGAAGCCAGACCGTTAGCTGTCGGGAACAAGCCATGTCACTAGCTATTCGTCCAGAGCCCTGTTAGCCGCCTGATCTAGCTCGACTTTCGCGTGTGCGGCGACCGGTTGCGGAGGCTCTGATGGGCTGATTGCTGGATGCGAAGTTATTTCTCGGTAGCTATCCGACGGTGATTGTGAAGCAGGCCAAGTGGCCTGTGAAAATTGTACCGCTGAACGACTGCCGCGAGCGGAAGACTGTGCTGGTGCCTGGAAACGGGCTTCCCGGCCATTGGCATCAAGGTCGGCTCAACGAAGCACCACAATAGATCCTCCGTGGTCGGCTAGCGTTTACCTATCTTGCATGGAAGTCCCCGAAGCCCTCGGTAGTAGACATCGCCGTTTCACTCGCGGAAAAGGAGAACGTTGAATTCTTTCGTTCGCCAAAGAGAAGCAAAAGCGGCAGCTGCTCTCAGCCAACCCTACATCTAAAGTTGCTGCGATCTGCGAAGGCGGAGTGTAAACATAAGATGGACTTTACTCGCGACAACATGTACACGCCCCAAGAAGTTGCGCACCATACCGGTGTCGCGGAGGCAACACTAGCCTCTTGGCGGTCGCGTGGAACAGGTCCTGAGTGGCTCAAGTGCGGCAAGAAAATCTGGTATCCGGTACCCTGGTTCAACAAGTGGATGGAGGGACAGCGCAATGCCGGCAAGAGTGGTGGGCGGAAAATGGCACTATCGCTTTCAGGTCAGCGGGCGAAAGTATCACGGTCCGACCGGCTTGGTCGGCACCGCCCGCAATCGGACCGCCGCAATGCGAATCGAAGCCGCGGCACGCAAGGCGGTTCTGGAAGGCAGGGAGGACTCCCTGAAGCTGTCGGTACAACTGTTCAATGAGGCAGCAACCATGTTTCTCAGATGGGCTGAAGGTGAGCACCGGCAGCATCCCGAGACGGCGCGAAGACTGGCTGTCAGCTTTGCCAGTTTGCAGCCTTTCTTTGGAAAGCGACCGGTACACAGCATCACAGCGGGGCACCTTGAGGACTACAAGTCCTGGCGCCGCACAGAGCACCGAGTTCGAGACGTGACGCTGCGCCACGACCTGCATGCGCTGTCGAAATTCTTCCGCTACGCCATGAAGCACAACTGGCGACGCGACAATCCAGTCCAAGAGGTTGAGATCCCCAGCGATGCCGAAGCTGTACGGATTCATGTACTGACCGAGGCGGAAGAGATGGTCTACTTCGAGGCGGCGAAGCGCTACCCGAATCTGCACGACCTCGGACGCGTAATGATTCGGCAGGGCTGCCGGCCGCAAGAGGTCATGTCGCTTGCGCAAGACGCTATCGACGTTGCGAATCGGAAACTGGCCATCCGAAAAGGCAAGACTAGAGCCGCGCGGCGGACCCTCGAGATGGTACCCGAGGTCACCGAGATACTGGGCAAACGGCTGGACGGCGGGCAGTGGGCATTCCCAGGCAAAAAGAAAGCCACCCACGCCAGCAAGCTCAACAACTCCCACAGCAGGGTGCTTGAAGAAACGGGGCTGAAGTTTGTCATCTACGACTTGCGGCATACGTTCGCCACGAGAATGGCGGAACGGGGGATGGACCTGGCGACTTTGGCGTCCATTCTGGGGCATTCAAGCATCCGGGCAGTCCAGAAGTACGTCCACATCACGCAACGCCACCAGGACGCGGCTATGCGCCGGTACGGATACCTCGAAAACGAGGCAGAAACCCGAGTCAAGGAGACGATTCAATGACGCCGTTTCTGGCAGTTTTCTGGCAGTTACGAGAGCAAAACAACGCAATCTACCGCGAGCGAGCGCGATAATGCGCAAGGATATGGATATTCGATAACAAGCTAAGAAATCAATGGGATAAGTGGAAAATCAAGGACTTAAGTTTGGAGGCGCGGGTGGGAATCGAACCCACGAATAAAGGTTTTGCAGACCTCTGCCTTACCACTTGGCTACCGCGCCAAGACAAAAGAACTGATTTTCGGCTAGGTTCGAGTTCTCTTGCTAAGGGTGGAGCGGGAGACGGGGCTCGAACCCGCGACATCGACCTTGGCAAGGTCGCACTCTACCAGCTGAGTTACTCCCGCCTGTAACCACTCTGATTCTAGGTGCGCCACTGAGCGGCTGTCAACAAAGCGTCCTTGGCAAGCCTCCGACGCTTTGCAACCTGTCAGCCTGCGAAAAAAATGGGTAACGCGGGCATCCCTGCCCGCCAAGGTCCAGACTTTGCTCGTACTCACAGCAACTTACAATAAGCGCTGTGACTCGGCTCTGTGCTCCAAACGACTTTTGCCGCGGGCTTTCGGGGTTCAATAGCCGAATCACTGGCTCGCGGCCCATCGTCAGGTGGCCTGGTTGCTCTGCTCGGGCCGTGGACTCGTCCCACAAAGCAGCCGGTGTGGACACCATTCCCAGGCTCCCAGGCGGCGCCTAGCGCCACGTTGGCGAGACCCTTTGGAGGCTGGCTACCGCACGGGCGGCCGTCCCAGCCAGCCGGGCGCGGCGAGTTGTGTGCGCGCCCGGTCCGATGAGCGCTTCCCTTGCCCACCCGATGGAGGTATAGTCGTCTACACCGGAGGTGCGATGTGAAAGTTCTCTTTTCCCCTTCGACGCTCTTGTTGATCGGATGGTTCTCATCTCTGACCCTCTGGGCTTCTGAGTGGACGCGCTTCCGCGGACCGAACGGCTCGGGTGTTTCCGAAGGGGCCGCGCTTCCCTCGGAATTCGGCCCTGCGAAAAACCTCGTTTGGAGGACATCCTTGCCGCTGGGCCATTCTTCCCCGGCGTTTGGCTCAAGCAGCATCTTCCTAACGGCGTTTGAAGGGGATAAGCTGCTGACGATAGCCCTTGACCGTGGGACGGGTGAGATGCGCTGGCAGCGGGAGATTCACCGCAAACGCCAAGGACAGCTTCACGACGACAACACACCCGCTTCCCCCAGCCCGGCGACCGACGGAGAAAACGTGTATGTCTTTTTCCAGGATCTGGGGCTTGTCTCCTATGGGCCGAATGGCGGTGAGAGGTGGCGCATACCCTTGGGTCCGTTCAACAATTTGATGGGCCTGGGAGCATCACCGATTTTGGCCGACGGCAAAGTGATTCAGGTGTGCGACTCCGAAAGTGATGCATTCATGCTGGCCGTACACAAAGACACGGGAGAGGTTGCCTGGCGCGATGAGCGTTCTTTTGTCCGCCGGGGCTTCTCGACGCCACTGCTTTACGATCCGCCGGAGGGCGGCGGACTGCAGGTTCTCGTCACCGGTTCCTACCAGCTCATCGCTTATTCGGTGGCCTCCGGCAAGAAGATGTGGTGGACTCGCGGACTTACCTGGCAGCAGAAACCCACGCCGGTCAAAGACCGGGATACGATCTACGTTCAAAACTGGGCCGGCGGCGCGGATTTTGGCAATCAGAAGCAAGTGCCCTCATTCGACGTAGCTCTCAAGGAACATGACGAAGATCAGGACGGCAAGCTCTCTCGGGAGGAGGCGCCTGATCCGGCCATGACCGGCAATTGGCCGCACTTCGATCTCGATCAGGACGGCCACCTCGGCGCGCGAGATTGGGAGCAGTATCGAAATCGCAGCGCCTCGGTCAACTCCGTCATGGCGATTCGCCTGGGCGGCGAGGGTGACATGAGCGACAGCGCCATCAAGTGGCGCTATCACAAAAGCCTGCCGAACGTTCCTTCACCGCTGCTCTATAAGGGCGTCCTGTACATGATGAAAGAGGGCGGCATCGTCACCAGCCTGGATCCGGAAACGGGAAAGGTCTTGAAGCAGGCGCGCCTGCCGGGCGCTCTCGGCGGATACTTCGCTTCTCCTGTCGCCGCCGACAACAAGATTTTCATGGTCAGCGAAGAAGGGAAGATCTCTGTTCTCAAGCCGGGAGCCGACTGGGAGGTCCTAGCAACCAACGACCTGGGCGAGCCCTGCTACGCCACGCCTGCTGTCGTGGACGGCCGGATTTACGTGCGGACAACAAAAGCCTTGTACTGCTTTTCGAAACAGAGCGAATAGAGGATGCCTATCGCCGGTTGCCAGCAAGCGACCAATCCACCGGCGACCAGGTGAATAAGCATAGTAGAAGGCGCCGGGCGAGGTCCCTGTTTCATCGGCCCCCCTTCCGGTGCCGAGCCCCCAGAAGTTCGAGCAGTTACTCCTTCAGAATCGCAACAACCCCTCATATCGCTTCCTGATGGACCTACCTCGGTCGTTCCATGACGGGTTCGACCGTATCTTATTGGTATTCAAGGACACAGCGGGGAATGTAGAGAAGATATCAAGATAAGATATACTTATGTTTAAGAGGCGTAATTTTTGCTTGCAATAATATTGACGCCGGTGCTATGCTATGTCCATCAGGAGAGGTGTCCCTTTGCTCGGGGACCCATACCTTATCGGTCTCCTCTCAAATTACGGTCTCCGCAACAGGCGATCCTCCGGCGGCGGCGGCCGTTTAACTGGAAAGAATTGAAGAAGTACGACCGATGCTGAACTACGGCCTACCGAAAAAACAGGGGCTCTACGATCCCGCCCATGAGCATGACGCTTGCGGCATCGGCTTTGTGGCCGATATCAAGGGCCGCAAGTCGCACGACATTATCGAAAAAGGGCTGGAGGTCCTTGTCAATCTGACCCACCGTGGCGCCTGCGGTTGCGATCCTGAAACAGGCGATGGCGCAGGCCTGATACTACAAACTCCTCACGAGTTCTTCGCGCGCGAATGTGATGCCCTCGGAATCACGCTGCCCGGAGCGGGCGAGTACGGCGTCGGCATGCTGTTTTTTTCCAAGAAGCCCGACGAACAAGTGGCCGTTCGGCGGATGGTCGAGCGCGTGGTCGAAGAGGAAGGGCAGCGCGTATTGGGTTGGCGTGAGGTTCCCACGGACGGCAATGCCATTGGTTGGTTGGCTAGAGAATCGGAACCACAGGTCGAACAAGTCTTCATAGGGCGCGGCGCGGACTTCGAGGACCTAGAGGGTCCCGACTTCGAGCGCAAACTCTACATCATTTCGAAGAGAACCGAGGCGGAGGCCAGACGGCTTGAGTTTTCCCGCTATTACCCCTGCAGCATGTCGGCGATCACGGTTTGCTACAAGGGCCTGCTGATCGCACCCCAGATTCCCAACTATTACGCCGACCTGGGCGATCCGCTTTTCACCTCGGCCATCGCGCTTATTCATCAGCGGTTCTCCACGAATACTTTCCCGACTTGGGAGCGAGCGCAACCGTTTCGCTATCTGGCGCACAACGGGGAGATCAACACGCTGCGGGGCAATATCAATTGGATGCGGTCGCGGGAAGCGACATTTTCGTCCCCTCTGTTCGGGGACGACGTCAAGAAGCTTGCCCCTATCATTGACGAAACCGGCAGCGACTCGGCCATGATCGACAACGCTCTGGAGCTGTTGATCAAAGCTGGCCGCGAAACACCGCACGCCATGATGATGCTGATCCCCGAGGCGTGGAGCTCTCACGAGCACATGGAGGACTACAAGAAAGCCTTCTACGAGTTTCACGCCACGTTGATGGAGCCTTGGGACGGTCCGGCCTCGATTGTATTCACCGATGGCCGCTACGTCGGAGGCGTGCTCGATCGCAACGGGCTGCGTCCTTCGCGTTACTACGTCACGCACGACGACTTGGTCGTGATGGCGTCCGAGGCCGGCGTACTGAAAGTCGCTCCGGAGAACGTGCGTTACAAGGGGCGACTGCAACCCGGTCGCATGTTCCTCGTCGACACGGAAGAAGGCCGCATCGTCGAGGACGAGGAAATCAAGAAGACGTATTCGACGCGGCAGCCTTATCGCGAATGGCTTGATGAGCAACTGATCCACGCCAAGGATCTGCCGGAGCCGAAGCAAGTCAAGGGAACGGATTTCGACACCTTGCTCCAGCGCCAGCGGATGTTCGGCTACACCATGGAAGACCGGCGCATGATTCTGGGTCCCATGGCAGCCGTGGGTCAGGAGCCGGTCGGCTCCATGGGTGTCGATATCCCGTTGGCTTGTCTCTCGGACCGGCCGCAGCTCTTGTTCAACTACTTCAAGCAGCTTTTCGCGCAAGTCACTAACCCCGCCATTGACTCGATTCGCGAGCAGCTGGTCATGTCTACGATCACCTACGTAGGCCCGCAGGGAAATCTGCTCGATGAACACCCCGAGCACGGCCACGTGTTGCGGGTTGAGCTCCCTATTCTCACGAACCGCGAACTGGAAAAGCTTCGCGGAGTTGGTGAGCCCGGCTCGGTGGAATACGGAAATGGAAACGGCGTTTCAGGCCGCATCCGTTTTGGCGCCAAGACGCTGCCGACGCTGTTCAAGCCTTCCGAGGGCGGCCAGGGCTTAGAAAATGCCTTGGATGAGCTTTGTCGCAGCGCGGAAGACGCCGCCAACAGCGGCTACAGTGTCCTGATCCTATCGGACCGCGGAGCGGATGGTGACTGGGCGCCCATGCCCAGCTTGCTCGCACTTGGCGCCGTTCATCATCACCTGATTCGAAGCGCTGCTCGCGGTAAGGTGGGCCTGATTGTCGAGTCGGGCGAGCCGCGCGAGGTCATGCATTTTTGTTTGCTGATCGGCTACGGCGCCAACGCGATCAATCCTTATCTGGCGTTCGAGACGCTGGAAGACATGCACAGGCGCGGCACGCTAGCCAAGGGACTCGCCCTCGACAAAGCGCTTGCCAACTATGTGCTCGCCATTAAAAAAGGCGTTCTCAAAGTGATGTCGAAGATGGGCATCTCCACGGTGCAGAGCTACCAGGGGGCGCAAATCTTTGAGGCGGTTGGACTCTATCACAACATCGTTGAACGCTACTTTACGGGGACAGCTTCGCAAATCGAGGGTGTCGGGCTCGATGTACTGGCGCAGGAAGCGAAGCGGCGTCACGAGTACGCCCAGCAGGATGTCAACGATGCGGTCACGGAGCTTGACGTCGGCGGTGAATATCAGTTCCGCATGCGCGGTGAGCGGCACTTGCTCAATCCGACGACTGTTTCTAAGCTGCAGCACGCGGTCCGCCGGCAGAGCTATAAGACCTTCCAGGAATTCACCGACACCGTCAACGACTTGAACCAGACCATGTGTACGCTGCGGGGCTTGTTCGAGTTCAAGACATCGGATCAGCCGGTGCCGCTCGAAGAGGTCGAGCCGGTTAAGCAAATCGTGAAGCGTTTCTGCACGGGCGCGATGTCATTCGGTTCCATCAGCAAGGAAGCCCACGAGACGCTCGCGATCGCGATGAACCGCATCGGCGGTCGAAGCAACACCGGCGAGGGCGGGGAAGACGAGCGGCGGTTCAAGAAGGACCCCAACGGCGACTGGCGGCGCAGCGCCATCAAACAGGTGGCTTCGGCGCGCTTTGGCGTGAGCGCCAACTACTTGGTCAACGCCGACGAGTTGCAAATCAAGATCGCTCAAGGCGCTAAGCCCGGCGAGGGCGGCCAGTTGCCCGGGCACAAGGTGGACGAGTTTATCGCCAAGCTGCGCAATTCGACTCCCGGCGTGGGGCTGATTTCACCGCCGCCTCACCACGACATCTATTCGATCGAAGACTTGGCGCAGTTGATCTTCGACCTCAAAAACGGCAACACGCAAGCGAACGTTTCCGTAAAGCTGGTTTCCGAAGTGGGTGTGGGAACCGTCGCGGCGGGTGTCGCCAAAGCACATGCGGATCTCGTGCTCATCAGCGGCCACGACGGTGGCACCGGAGCCTCGCCGATGAGTTCCATCCGTCACGCCGGTACACCCTGGGAGCTTGGCTTGTCCGAGACTCAGCAAGTGCTCGTGATGAACGACCTCCGCAGCCGCATCAAAGTTCAGGTGGACGGCAAGCTGATGTCCGGCCGCGACGTCGTGATCGCAGCCTTGCTCGGCGCCGAGGAGTTCGGTTTCTCAACGATGCCCCTGATCTCGATGGGCTGCATCATGATGCGCAAGTGTCACCTCAATACTTGCCCGGTCGGTGTGGCAACGCAAGATCCCGAGCTGCGCAAGAAGTTTGAGGGGCAGCCGGAACACGTCATCAACTTCTTTTTCTTCATCGCCGAGCAGGCGCGCGAAATCATGGCGGAACTCGGTTTCCGCACGGTTGACGAAATGGTCGGCCGAGTGGACAAGCTCGACGTCAAGAAAGCCATCGACCACTGGAAAGCCAAGGGGCTCGACTTCAGCCGGGTATTCTACGACCCGCCGGTCGACAAAAGCATTCCTCGCCACTGCACGCGCAAGCAGGACCACGGCATCGAGCTCCAGCTTGACAACGAATTGATCGAAGAGGCCAGGGACGCGCTTGAACACAAGAAGCCGGTGCGGATCGAGATGCCGATTCTGAACATCAACCGCACCGTCGGCGGCATGCTCAGCAGTGAAATTGCCCGCCGTTACGGTACCGAAGGCCTTCCCGACGACACGATCAAGATTTATTTCAAGGGATCCGCGGGTCAGAGCTTCGGCTGCTGGGGTGCGCGGGGACTGACAATGACGCTCGAGGGCGACGCGAACGACTACTTCGCGAAAGGTCTTTCCGGTGCGCGGCTGGTGATTTTCCCGCCGAAAGGTTCGAATTTTGTATTCGAGGAAAACATCATCATCGGGAACGTTTCATTCTACGGCGCCACCCGGGGCGAGGCTTTCATCAACGGCATGGCCGGCGAGCGCTTCTGCATTCGTAACAGCGGTGTAACGGTGGTTGTCGAAGGCGTGGGCGACCACGGCTGCGAGTATACGACCAACGGCCGCGTGGTGATCCTAGGCCGTACCGGACGAAACTTCGGCGCCGGCATGAGCGGCGGCTTCGCCTATGTCCTCGATGAGGCCGGTGATTTCGCCGAAAAATCGTGCAACCACTCCATGGTAGATGTCGACCCACTCGAGACCGAAGACGTTGAGTTCGTCAAACGACTCGTTGAGCGCCACGTCGCCTACACGAACAGCCCAAAGGGCCAGTGGGTGCTGGAGAATTGGGAGAACATGTTGCCTAAGTTCATCAAGGTCTTCCCCAAGGAATTGAAGAAAGCGATGAGCGACCGTATGGCTGAGGAGAAGGCGCTGGTCTCGGCGTAAGTACGGGGCGAGAACTCTGGTTTCGAGGCACGCCGCCCTTCAGCCCCGTCGAAAGTAGAGTCGTCCGCCGAACTCGGTCATTACCTGATATTAGGATTGGCGCCCGCTACGCAGTTTGCTAGCCCGTTGACGCGGGTTCATTAGAATAGGCCAGCCGTTTTACGGCTGTCACAAAGAGTTAGGAAGAGTGGCCCTTAGCCCGGTTCAACGGGCTTTGCTTCGCAAAATACTTTAGAGCGAGTATGGGCAAAACCACCGGATTCATGGAGTACGAGCGTCAGGCCCCCGCGGGCCGGGACGTCCTCGTGCGCATTAAGGACTCCAAAGAGGTCTACAAACCGATGTCGGAACCGGACCTCAAGATCCAAGGCGCGCGCTGCATGGATTGCGGCATCCCCTTTTGCCACACCGGCTGTCCACTGAACAATATCATTCCCGACTTCAACGACCTCGTTTATCGCAGTCGCTGGAAAGACGCTCTGCGCGAGTTGCACTCCACCAACAACTTCCCCGAGTTCACCGGCCGCCTTTGTCCCGCGCCGTGTGAAGCCGCCTGCGTCCTCGGCATCAACGAAGACCCTGTCTCGATCAAGGCCATCGAAAAATCGATTGTGGACCGCGGGTGGGCCGAAGGCTGGATTGTTCCTGAAACTCCCGACGAGCGCACGGGGAAGAAAGTGGCGGTTGTCGGTTCGGGGCCCGCCGGCCTGGCGGCCGCGCAGCAACTTAACCGTGCCGGCCACTGGGTGACGCTCTTCGAAAAAAACGAGGTCCCCGGCGGATTGTTGGCGCTTGGCATTCCCGACTTCAAGATGGAAAAACACCGCGTTGTGCGCCGCGTTGAGCAGATGGAGGCGGAAGGCGTGAAGTTCAGATGCGGCGTTAACGTCGGAATCGATGTAACGGGTAAGCAACTGTTCGAGGAGTTCGACGCCATCCTGCTCTCCACCGGCGCCGAGAACCCTCGTGATTTGAAGATTCCCGGTCGCGACCTCGACGGCGTTTATTTTGCGATGCAGTTCCTGCCACAGCAGAACCGCCGCATCGGCAACCGCCCGGTAGACCCTGAGTTCGACATCACGGCCGAGGGTAAGCACGTCATCATCATCGGCGGAGGCGACACGGGCGCCGACTGCCTGGGCACCAGTCGCCGTCAGGGCGCCAAATCGATTCGTCAGTTTGAGTTGCTTCCCAAGCCCCCGATGACGCGCGACGAGCCCGGTGCGCAGCCTTGGCCCCTTTGGCCCTTTACTTTCAAGCAGGAGACCTCACACGAAGAAGGCGACGTGCGCGATTGGGCCGTCAACACGAACCGTTTCATCAGCGACGGCAATGGCAGCGTCAAAGCTCTACAGGGCGCGCGCCTTGCCTGGCCGGAACCGGATCCCGAGACGGGGAAACGGCCGTTCAAGTTCGAAGACATTCGAGGGTCCGAATTCGAATTCCCTGCTGATCTAGTGCTGCTGGCGATGGGTTTTCTTGGTCCCGTACACAATGGCCTCGTCGATCAGTTAGGCGTCGAAAAAGATCAGCGCAGCAACGTCAAAGCCAACTATTCCGACTTCCAAACCTCCGCCGAAAAAGTCTTCGCCGCGGGCGATGCCCGCCGCGGCCAATCCCTCATCGTTTGGGCCCTCGCCGAAGGCCGCAAGGCCGCTCGCGCCGTCGACGAATACCTGATGGGATCAAGCGACCTGCCTGCGCACTAACCCGCTTTTCTCGCTACGTGGCGAGACGACGTGCGTGAGAGGCCCGGCAGTACAAGGCCGCGCGCCGCTCGTTCGGTTTGTGGCGCAAGCTCTCTAGCTTGCCGCGCCGAGAGTCTTCGCGACGCTTGTGTTTCAGTCTGGGAGGAGGCCTTTCGGGCGCGCGGTACGCGGAGGTGTATTTTTGCGGGTGCAGCCTGGCCCGCTCGTATCTTGGTGTTACCGACACAAGCAGCGGCTTCCACTCAGCGTCCGACCGGGAAAGTACGTTGAGCACGGCGAGCAAGCGCAACGCAGTCATAAGCCGCGGTAGTAGGGACCGGCGATCCCGCCGGTCCAAGCGGGCCAAGTGCGACCAGAGGTCGCCGTGACTTGCCTTGCCAAGGCGGTCGGGAGGTGTGCGCCACGTCGGTGAACGCAAGCAACTGCCCGCCGTTTGAGATGTAGGGGCGCGATTGATCGCGCCCGCTTGCCATAAACTGTACGCCGGACAATGCACACAAACTGTTGCCGCGAGCCATTGCCACCGAGCCTTTCGCCCCCATCGCTGTGACAGGTGGTGAGAAAAGCGTGCTAGCCGCCGCGCAGCAGTCAACTTATCCGAAAAGTTCCCGAAACCGGTCTAAAGCTTGCAGGTCGTCGCCTTCTGGCCAGGCTTCCAACCCAACCGTACCTTCGTAATGGATGTCGCGAAGCGCTTGGACCACCCGCGGGTAGTTGATCTCGCCTGTTCCAGGCTCATGGCGGCCGGGGACATCGGCCACGTGGACGTGCGCAATGAAATCGCCGTAATCACGGAGGTTCTGGATTACATTTCCTTCTTCCACCTGTACATGATAGATGTCGCACAGCATCTTGACCCGCGGACTACCCACCGCCTCCACCAATCGAGCAGCATCCTCCACTCGCGGAATCGGGTATCCGGCGTGATCGACCTTCGTGTTCAGGCTTTCTAGGCAAATGATCAGATCGAATCTTTCAGCAATCTCGGCGACCTTGCAAAGAGTCTTGTAGGCGGTGATCCAAAGGGTAGCTGGGTGTTCCGCGATAGGGTGGATGACCTCCCCCTTGGGGCCGTGGTAGCCGGTTGTGATGCTTAGTTTCTCACACCGCAATTTCTTGGCGACCGCGGCGCTCTTCTCCAGGCCGTCGACGTAGGCTTCGATGTGGTCCGGATGCACCATGCTGCCGTCGGTGGAACCGCCGAAGATGCTGATCCGGGAATCAGGATCAGCAGCGATCGCGTCGATCGCCTCGGCCGGGTAATTTCTCCACTGCCAAAACTCAGCCAGAAAGCCTCGTTGGTTGACCTCTTTCACCCGCTGATCCAACGGCAGGTTGTCAAATATCGGTTCTACACAGACGGAAAGATCGAACATTGCTAATCCGTAGCCTCCTGTGGGTTGCTAAAAGTTTCTAAACGACGGTTTAGGGCGATGGGCCCTTGGTATTCTGCCGACTTAATCAGTTACCTAGAGTTTTCTAGCGTTAGCAGCCCGTGGCAAAAGTCGTGCTGGAGCGAAAAATGGGGACTGTCAGCAATTCGCTCCCGGTCATGGCCCTCGAAACAAAGCACTCAGCCTGAAGCGAATTGGCTGGCCGTACGCGATTTTTTGCGACGTTGACTTTTACCATTGGCTACCGGGCAACTGTTTCGCCGGCGTCAGTCCGTCCAGGTGGGTTGGGCCGTCAAAATACCGCCGTCAACAGCGTAGGTTACACCTGTTACGGCAGAAGCTTTGGAACCGGCCAGGAACAAAATAACCTCGGCCACCTCATCCGGCTTTGTCAGCCGCTGCATGGGGATGCGGCTGCTCCACTTCTTGATTGTTCCCTCCGCATCCCCGGTCGCCTCGGCAAAGCCCCGTAACAAGGGAGTATCGATATACCCGGGAGCGACCGCGTTGACGCGGATACCTTGCCCGGCGAAATCCAGCGCCATCGACCTGGTCAAAGAAACGACCCCGCCCTTGCTGGCTGCGTAGGCCGAGGATCCGGGAACGTTGAAGTAGCTTTGCATGGACGCCACGTTGACAATCGATCCTCCACCGTTTTCGAGCATCGCTCGAATGCAGTGCTTGGAGCAAAGGTAGGTACCCGTGAGATTGGTGGCAACGACGCGATCCCATTCCTCCTCTGGGAGATCAACCACGGTCGCGACCATGCCCTGAACACCGCCCACGTTGGCCAGTACATCGATCCGCCCAAACTGCGCGAGTGCCTGTTGCGTCATCCGATCGACGTCCGTCGAGAGCCTGACGTCGGTCTTCACAAAGAGAGAGCGGCCTCCCTTGCTCTCGATCGCCTGAGCGGTTCTAGGACCGCCGGCGTCTTCCATATCGGCAACGACAACGGCCGCTCCTTGGCGAGCAAAGCTATGGCAGGTTGCCTCCCCGATTCCCTGGCTGCCCCCGGTAACAATGGCGACTTTGTTTTCGAATTCCATGGCTCGTCGGTTGTAGTGAAGTTCGGTCCGGACCAGAGTAGCACGTTCCGAGTTGCCGGCATGAGCTGCCTAAGCCCCTCAGAGGTTCAGAGCTGTTACGCCAGTCACTGCATGACGGGATAGCCCATCATGACCATCATGAAATGCCCGCAAACATCCCGCTGGGTGTGACCAGAGAGGTCGCCAGCATGAAAGACCATAACCAGACCACCCACGAAGCGCGAAAACGCGGCCCGGGCGCCCGCTCCAAAGCCTGCAGCCCGGTTTCGCCCGTGCCAATGGCGCAACGGCCGAGTTCGTTCTGCATCACAACCTTGATCGTGCAGCTCACCAGGATGAGCCAAAGCAAGCTGTAGCCGTTCTCGGCTCCCAACACGGTAGTGGCAATGAGTTCACCCGTTCCGACCACTCCGGCGCCGATAATCAGCGCTGGTCCGATCCCTCGTCGAACGCCTGCAAGGGTCTTTGGCGGCACTTTCGATGCTTTCAGGATGAAGTGCGTACAGGTCTTCGGAACTCTCGCGCGGATATGGCCGGGCTGATCAGACGTTCTGCACTTCAACGGGGATCTTCGCTTGCCGAGCAAAGCCGAAACGGCCAAGCCCGCAAAGTCGGTCCGCTAGCCGAAGCCGCCATGGTGGTCGGTGATTCCACTACAGAACGCCGAGCTGATGACCGAGAACGGCGACCGCAGCCTGCTGACGACAAGTACCCCTACACGGCTCATAGGCGGAAGATTCAGCCGCGGGGATCAAAGGATCGAATACCTGCGCTTTCTCCAAGAGAAGTCGGTGGGCCAGCGGGTCACACTGGGACTTCTTGATGCCTGGCGCGGATTTTTCCGAGCAGGCGGCTCAATCGTAGTATTCCAAGCCCAGGTGTGTGATCAGGTCTTCACCGCGCATCCAGCGCAGCGTGTTCTTGAGTCTCATCAACTGGATGAAGATATCGTGCTCGGGGTACAAGCCCTCGGCTACCATCGGTGACTTGAAGTAGAACGACAGCCACTCCTGGATGCCCCGCATCCCGGCGCGTTGAGCTAGATCGAGAAACATCGCCAGGTCGAGCACGAGGGGCGCCGCCAGGATTGAGTCGCGGCACAGGAAATTGATCTTGATCTGCATCGGGTAGCCCAGCCAGCCGAAGATGTCGATGTTGTCCCAGCCTTCCTTGTCATCCCCACGAGGAGGGTAGTAATTGATGCGCACCAGGTGGTCGAAGTGCTTATAGAGATCGGGGTATTGGCTGGGCTGCAGGATCAGGTCTAAGACCGACAGCTTGCTGACTTCCTTCGTCTTGAAGGCTTGCGGATCGGCGAGCACCTCGCCGTCGCGGTTGCCCAAGATGTTCGTCGAGAACCAACCGTTAAGCCCCAGCAGTCGGGACTTCAGCCCCGGCGCGACGAGCGTCTTCATGAACGTCTGCCCCGTCTTATAGTCTTTGCCGCACAGGGGCACGTTGCGATCCCTGGCGAGCTGCACCATGGCCGGACAGTCGACGGTCAAGTTCGGCGCTCCGTTGGCGAAGGGAACCTCGGACTGCAGAGCGGCATAAGCGTAGATTTGGCTGGGCGCGATAGCGGGATCGCTCTTCCGCAACGCTTCTTCAAAGGCTGGCAGGCTCTGATGGGCGGCGGTTGCTTCATAAAAGACTTCGGTCGAGCCGCACCAGATCATGACCAGACGTGAAGCGCCGGTTGATTCCTTGAAATGGCGGATATCCTCTATCAGGCCCTCGGCCAGATCCATCTTGTTCGAGCCCTTCTTGACGTTCGGTCCCTCGATGCGGGTGACGAAACGCTGGTCGAACACCGCGGGCATGGGCTGAACAGCCTCCAGTTCAGGACGGACTTGGTCGAGCTGAGTCTGGCTCAGCACCCCGGCTTTGGTCGCCGCATCGTAGCAATTGTCTTCGTAGATGTCCCAGCCACCGAAGACGAGGTCAGGAAGCGAGGCCAGCGGGACGAAATCACGAATCAGCGGGTTTTTGTTGTCGGTGCGCTTTCCCAAACGAACCCGTCCCATCTGGCTCAGCGAGCCAATCGGCGAAGAAAGGCCCTTCTTGACGGTTTCCACCCCGGCCACAAAGGTGGTCGTGACGGCGCCCATCCCTGGTGTCAAAACGCCGAGTTTGCCTTCGGCAGGAGTGATCTTTGGTGTTGTTCGCATTGAAATGGTAGTTTTACCCCTCTCTTATATTTCCCTACACACCCGCGGGAATTCGGTCTTCCCCCTCCCCGATCACGATCGCCGGGGATGTGACCTGATGGCCTTGTCATCCCACCAGCAAAAGCCGGGCGATGATAATTAGATCGCCTGGTTGGAAAAGACGTGCGGCAGCACGCTTCACATTCAAGCAATCGGTCCCGGGGGGACTACGAGGAGGAATACGGATAAGCTGATGAGAAGTCTTCTAGTCATTGCGGTCTCCATGCAAAAGCACATTGGCGCAAGCGTCCCGCTGGGACAATGTAGCCGTTCGCTCTCCAGATTGTAGCGTTTTTCTCTCGACGGACTGTCCGCTTGCGTTCATGCCCATCGCCCTCAGAATGTCTTTGGTTCACTTAAAGTTGGCTCGGGGCGACGCCGACGCGGTCCTGGTCACGGTACGCCTTCGGCTTCGGATCGAGCCACTCGACAAGCTTGTCCTTTAAGGCCCAGGCGCAGAAAAAGTTGCCGGCCGGGCCGTAGTGCCCGATGTAGTAGCGCTTCAGGTAAGCATCGGCTTCCAAATTGAATGTCTTGAATTCGGCCAGGTGTGCTTCTCTCAGGTCAACCCATGGGTACTCGCGCGTCTTCAAATAGTCGATAAGGACCTGATCAAACCGATCTTCCCCGAGCAATCGAGGCTTCACGCCGCCTGCACTGTAGGAAAGAATGACGAAGAGTTTCTTGCCGGTCTGGTCAATATACCGCTCGACCATTCTGAGGATTTTGATGGTGGAAAAGCGCGCCGCTCGAGTGTGAACCTGACGCAACTCTTCGGGATCAACCATCGCTCGTCCGCCGACGGAATACGACACTCCAAACTTGGCTGCCACATCTGAGACGGCTGGGGGGGGGGCAATGCGACCTCCCGCCTCACGGAGCACGGCTATGAGCAAACCTCGATCCGCCCCGAAAGTTTCGAGAACCCAGTCCAGGTCTCTTAGTTTGTGTACATCCTGTGGTGTTGGGCAAAGGTTATCAACCTCAACAACTTCATCTTTTTCGACGTTAACCTCGAACATGCGGTAGGGGCCCTTCGCGAGCAGTGGGCAGACGAATGTTACGCCAGGAGTCGAGGTTCCGATGGTGGTCGTCGTAATAAATATTGAGGGCGATGTATTCGGCCGGCGACTTGCCTTCTCCGATATGATTACGGACTTTCTCGACCGAGGGAAGAAGCCGTTTCAGGCACTCGATTTTTCGCTGCTCTAAGCTTGTGGCTTGATCTAACGACGGAAGAGTTTGACCGCGAAGGGGCACGACCCCTACGAAGACGCAGAGAGTGACCCAGCCGGCAGCCGCGGCAGTGAGAAGAGCGCTCATGAGAAAAAGATTCGATAGTCTACCTTGTCACTTAGCGGGTTGCCGACCGACTGCTATATATTACAAGAGGGCAAAAGCGGACAAATTCGGGCATTAGCCCTTGCCGAGTCGGCGGATTGCCAGCACTTTGTTGCCCAAGCTCAAACCAAAGCATGCCTGAAAAGAGCCCCCTAGTGTAGTGCCACTAACGGTTCTGGACAATGGCGTGGGTTTTGGCGGCGCGCTCGACTTTGGCGAGGATATCTTGTGCCGGAGCTGTCCAGACAAAGGGCTTGGGCGCTTGGTTGCTCGCTTCCAGGTACTCGTGGATGGCGGCCTCGAGTTCGGGAACACTGCGGAACACGCCGCGGCGGAGGCGCTTCTGTGTCAGCTCGCGGAACCAGCGCTCGACGAGATTGAGCCAGGAAGAAGACGTGGGAATGAAGTGAAAGTGGAAGCGGGGGTGCTTCGCGAGCCACTTCTTCACCTGCTCATGCTTGTGCGTGGAGTAGTTGTCCACGATCAGATGCAGCTCCAGCGCCGGTGGTGTTTGGCGGTCGATCTGGCGTAGGAATTTGAGGAATTCCTGGTGCCGATGTCGCGGCAGACACTCCCCGATCACCTGGCCGTCGCGCACATTGAAGGCGGCGAACAGCGTCGTTGTGCCATGTCGTTTGAAGTCGTGGGTCATGGTGCCGGCACGACCCTTTTTCAGGGGCAGTCCCGGCTGGCTGCGGTCTAAGGCCTGGATCTGGCTTTTCTCATCGACACTGAGCACCAGCGCGTGCTCGGGCGGATTCAAGTACAGACCGACCACGTCGCGGAGTTTCTCGACGAACTGCTTGTCGCGGCTGAGCTTGAAAGTTTCGAGGCGATGGGGCTGCAGTCCGTGCGCTTTCCAGACGCGCTGGATGGCCATCTTGGAGACGCCCAAGTGCTTGGCGAGGGTGCGGGTGCTCCAATGCGTGGCCGCCCGGGGCTTCTCGTGAAGTGTTGTATTGAGGATGCCTTGGACGAATTCAGCGGAGAGCGCCGATTTGCGTCCGGGGCGCGTCTGATCGCGGAGTCCGTCGAGGCCGGACTGGGCGAAGCGCTTTCGCCACAGGATGACGGTCTTGCGGTTGACGCCGAGTCCGCGGGCAATGGCGTGGTTCGCCAACCCCTGCGCACAGCGCAAAACAATGTGCGCTCGCAAGACCATTTTCTGCCTCGTATTGCGGCCTCGAACGAGGCGACGAAGAGCGTTTCCCTGCGGAGCGGTGAGGGGTAGAGCGTCAGCGGATGGCCACACAAACCATCCTACCGCGAAAGGGTGTTATTGTCCAGTTATTTATGTGGCACTACACTAGCAGGTCTAGCCGCCGCCGGGGTGTGGACTCAGGATCCGCTGCCTCGCCTCCACCGAGACCCATGAAAGCGGCATCTATGTTTTCCCAACTCTGACGCCGGGCGAGTATCAGCTCACCTGCGAGGTCCCCGGCTTCAAGAAGATCGTCCGCACTGGGCTAACGCTTGAGACCGGATTCATCCGGACCGTTGACATCGAGCTGCAGGTGGGTGAGGTCAGCGAAGTCATCACGGTAAGAGCGGCGGCTCCCCTGCTCGAAACCGAGAGCTCTACCTTCGGGCAACTGATCGAACGCGAGATGGTCGAGAACATGCCGCTGGAGACCCGCCGCGCGGCTCGGGCCTTGCGGCGAGGGGAAGCGGTGGACGAGTTCTCGGGGCTGATGTCAGTTGGCGGCGGTCGGTCGCCGGTGGGAGGCATAGTTCTGATCGTGGTCGGCGTGCTGTTTTTGCTCAATTCACTAGGCTTCTGGCAGCTGCGACAACTTTCTCGCTACTGGCCTGTCATCCTGATCGCGGCAGGAGTCTACATGATTTATCGCAGAATCACGGAGAACAGGGAAGACTCTGGGCCTCGTTCCGCCGACCCCCGGCACTGATCTAACCCGCTTTTCTCACCAGGTGGCGAGGCGAAGTGCGTGAAACGGAGGCGCAGCCGAGAGGCAGCGGTCTAAGGTTGGGAATGACCTCACGGTGAGACTAGCTCTTGGCCGTCACAAGCCTCAACCTCAGCGTCTGACTCCGACGCCGGGTCGCCCACGACGAAGCTGTCGAACACCTCCGCGTTGCCGTCTTCGTCGAGGAACTCAAAAACAACTGTGATCGGCCGCGGCGGCAGGTAGCGGTCTTCCAAGCGATCGACACGGCGACGCAGGTCGCGGAAGTGTAGCTGGGTCATCTCTTCTCCTCCGGGTTTGGCGGCTTGCCTGATGTTTGAGCCGCGTTCACGCGGCTTTTGTGGGCCGTTGCTAGGCCAGCCGTTTTACGGCTGGTTGGGATGCCCATCACCCATCCCCTCTGCCAGCTCGTTTCAACGAGCTTTCTCGTCATCGCTTGTGCTCCCTGTCCGGCGCGTTCTCTTCGAGGGCGGCGACGCGCTCGGTGAGGTCGCTGTAGGCGCCCGAGCGGAAGGCTAGATCGATGGCCGTGCGGACGAGCGAGGCGCGGCCGACCTCGATGCGGTCCTTCGACGCGATCAGTTCGAGCATCGTTTCGACGGCCCGGGACGCCCCTTGCTGCAGGCGCAGCGAGGCGTGAGACAGGGCTTCCTCGCGGAGCTGGCGTAACTTGGTTTGAAATCGTTCGTCCTCGCGCAGGCAGCGGCGGATGCTGCGCTCTCCGACGCCAGCCGTGCGGGCGGCGGCGACGATGGAACGGGCCTCCGCTAGGGCCACAAGGGCGCGTTGTTGAGATGGCGTGACGCCGTCTTGCGGGGAGACGTTTTTGGAGCGCTTTTGAGCGGATTTTCGCTACAATTCTTTCCCACCGACCGAGGACCCCCTTGTCTATTTCGAGCATACACTACGGGATTAGGGTTTTGTCGCTTCCGGGTATCTATGTTGTTGATTTTGTTGGGTCGGCGCTGTTGTGACTGATGCTGCGTCAGTGTGGGCAATGGCATAAGCGTGCTCAAGTGTGGACACGGCGATCCGGGACCGATCACCCCGCGTAGAGCAGGTCCGCCGGCTGCCCGTCGATGAGCAAGGTCACCGGCGGCGGCACCGCCCGTCGTCGTTAGCATGCCTATCACGGGCCCGACAACTACCGACCAGAAAGGCCACTCCCCCGTAATTCACATCTCGCCACGTCAGACTTGTCGTGGGAGCATCTTCAGGAGCGCGCGGCGCCCGTTCTTGATCCGCTCTGGGATCGGGGCACGAATCGGGATCGCTGCGATTCCGGGACGTCACTATGGTTCCTCCTTGTGGCCGAATCAGTTTAGGCGGCATTTGTCTGATCGTTCGGATTGGCACGATCTTTTCGCCGGAGCAGTGATTCCCATACAGAACCGCGAAAGGGGATCAGTAGGCCCGTGCCGGGCAGAAAACCCGGCGCGTGCCCAATGCCGGCTATTCGGCAAACGCCGCTCCCGGCAACCTCGCGGCCAACGGCCGGGCGTCACGCCGGCTCCGAGTCTGCTTCGGCAAATGGCTCGGAAGCCGCTTCACGACCGCTTTACAACGATCGCCGTCCATGCTTGATGCCAAATGGCCATGTCCAACAGCACCGCCAGGAGGTAGCGGGTCCATCCGCTCACGGGGTGCCGATGACGTTGCCACATGATCTCGTTCGAACGCTGCCAGAACGAAGCCCGGCTGCTGTTATGCGCGCTGTGTGTCATCGTTGGTCTCTCTGGGCGTTTAGAGTCACAGACGCTGTCTGTCTTCGTCGTTATCGCCGTCACGACTGTGGTAACTGCCGACCAAGAAGATGACTCCCCCGTAATTCACATCCTGCCACCGCAGATGTTGCGTCGCGGCCCTCTCGGGAGCACTCGGCAGCCCTTCGACAGCCGCTCCGGCGTCGGGATCCACGGGATTGCGTGTCGTCGGCATGTTTTCCTCCAAGAAATATGGTTTGTGAAAACGTGCCCAATGCCGGCTATTCGGCAAACGCCGCTCCCGGCAACCTCGCGGCCAACGGCCGGGCGTCACGGCGGCTCCGAGTCTGCTTCGGCAAATGGCTCGGAAGCTGCTTCACGATCTGTTTGGCGCACCGGCCTACGGCGCCACGCCGCTTGAAAAAGCGCCCATCGCGGTCGACGCTGAACAACGGCATCCCGTCACGGTTGTAGACATCGACGCGCGCCCGCGGCGACTTGTAGCCCGGGCCGCCGCGCCTCCAGGTGACAATGAACTTGATCGCGAATTCGTCTTCATTCAGGCGAAACGAAATGTCCTGTTCCGCGCCTTTCTTGTTCAGCTCGTCAAGCAACACCACGGCGGCCCAGTCCGAATCGCTGCCGATATGAACGTCAATGGTCTCGGCTGGCGCCGGAGGCGCCGCCCCCATCGCCGTCCAAGTAAGCATCGTTAGTGAGATGAAAATGCGTCGCATGGTTTCCTCCTGAGGCCCGCCGTTGTGCCGGCGGGCTTTCTATCTCCGATGCTACGGCCTTTCCGCCGTTTTGCCATGTGCCAAAGGTCAAGCGAAAAAGCATGACTTTCGGCACTGGGCGTTTGGGCCGCGGTGGTTTACTCTAGAGGGGAAATGCTGCCAGCGTCGTTCATGGTCTTCCGCGTCACCGCCGTCTTAGCGGTGTTGATCGTTACGCTGACGGACTCGGTGAAGTTCTTTCAGTCCGGACGAGAGAGCATCGCCGTTTGGACGCACGGCCAACTCAGTCTTAGTCAGATCGAACTGGTCTATTGGGCCGTCTTGGCTGCCCAGGTTGTTATTTTCGTGGTCTTCGTGGCGGCTTTCTGGCGAACGACGCGGCCCTTGGCGGAAGACCGGCCCGAGCGCGTGCGGTTTGTCTTACTCGCTCTACAAGTCGTGCTCTGCCTTTTGCTGCCCACGGACGTACTTTACATAGTCGCGGCGGAAATGGGCTATCTGCTGCCGACAAGGGCGGGCTTGGCGTGGCTGGGAGCGTCCATGTTGGTCGCAGCCGTCCTTATGCACTCCTCGATATTTGGAGAAGACGACGCGTGGAAGCGCGACATTGCCGACGTTCCGCCGCCCGCGGCATTCATCCTTGGGCTTGGTTCCATCTGTATATGGGGCTTTTTCGCCTACGGCATGGGATATCTGGCGGCTGCGGAAAATCGCTCGCGCCGCGCACTTAGCCATGCCAACGCCGAGCTTACCGGCGCGCAACACTTACTGGCTGAATCCGAACGCATGGGGGAGCGGCTGCGAATCTCGCGCGAGCTGCACGACAGCCTGGGGCACCATCTCGTGGGGTTGACGGTAAGCCTGCAGGTTGCTTCGCGATCCGACGCGGACGAGGCGCGCGCGCACGTCGACAACGCTCACCTTGTCGCGAAACTCTTGCTGAACGACGTTCGCGACGCCGTAAGTACCTTGCGGAGCGGAGGGGAGGTGGACCTGCGCGGGGCGATCGAGCGGTTGGCCGCGGGAGTCGAATCGCCCCTGATTCACTTCGCCTACGACAGCGGACTCGCCGTTTCTGATTCGGCCTTGGCACATGTGCTCTACCGCGGTGTACAAGAGATTATTACCAACTCGATCAAGCATGCCCGCGCCCAAAATCTTTGGATCACGCTGCGGGGGGACGATAGCGGGATCCGCCTCAAGGCGCGTGACGACGGCCGAGGCGCGGCCGCCTGCATGATGGGCAACGGTCTTCAGGGCATGCGCGAGCGCGTGGAGCAAGCGGGGGGCCGTATCTCCGTGACGACGCAACCGGGTGCAGGCTTCACGGTCGACATCTGGACCCCGTTGGAGGCAGTGTGATCCGGATTGTACTTGTCGAAGACCAGACGCTCGTGCGCCACGGTATCCGCAGCCTCATCGCCACCACCGGCGATATTGAGGTGGCCGCCGAGGCCGCGGATGGGCAGGAAGCGCTGGAACGAATTCCTCTGCACAAGCCCGACTGCGTTTTGCTCGACATCCGTTTGCCCAAGATGTCCGGCATCGAAGTGCTGCGCCGTCTGGCCCGCGTCATGCCCCTGCCGCCGACGATCCTGTTGACTACGTTTGATGACGACGAGGCGTTGCTGCAAGGCATTCGCGCGGGCGCGAAAGGTTATCTCCTCAAGGATGTTTCGATCGATCAGCTCGCCGATTCCATTCGGCGGGTGGTCGCCGGCGAGACACAGATCCGTCCCGCGATCACCGAGCGCGCAACCCGCGTCCTCAAAGGCGCCGATTCATCCTTCGATCGCCTCGACCTTCCCGACCCGTTGACGAAGCGGGAAGCCGAAATACTTCGCATGATGGCGGGCGGGTTCAGTAACCGGGAAATTGGCGAAGCGTTAGGCTGCTCGGAAGGCACGATCAAGAATCACGCATCGAGCATTCTATCCAAGCTCGGTGTTCGCGACCGCACCCGCGCCGTTCTGCGCGGCATTGAGCTCGGCATGATCTGAGGCCGCTTTTGGTGCCTGCCCTACCGGTTGCACAGGCCAACCCCACCCGCTACTCTGCCTGTGGCGAATTTCCTGCGTCAGGGGCGAATCCCTGCCTCGTAGCGCAGGGCTTCGGCGGCCGTTTTGCCGAGACTTGCCGCCTTACTACGCACCCCGCCGAAACCGCCTGACCCAACCCTTTCTCGCTGCCAGCTCGACAAGGTTCAGCAGAATCGCCGCCAGCAACAAAGCGGGCCAGAGATCAATCGACGAGTTTACCGTCCTGCCGCCGGCTTCGAATACTTCGCTCGGATCGGGGTTGAATCGGCCTCCGGTCAGTTGCGCGATGCGGCGCAGTAGGTCCGGATTCGAGCCGGTGTCCTCCAGCTCGCTATTGTGGCGATAAAACGCCACCTCGGGAAAGCGGTCGAAACCCGACGCCGGGCGAACACGGAACAGGCCGAACCGCTCCCCGAGGGGAACCTTCGCTTCAAAGTCGGAAGGGCCGGCGCGTTCCAGCGGAACGACCTCACGGAACTCATCCGGGCCCAGGGCGTACAACTCGGTGGGCACGAGTCGTTCCACGGAAGGTTGTCGCTCGGCTGTGTGATATTCGATGACTAGATCCCCTGTGGCGGCGGCGTAGTGGGTACGGGCTTCGATCGGCGGGACGCGAGGCAGAAGATCGCGGACCAGATTCGACCAAAACAGGTCGAAGCCCGGCCAATCTACCCAATTTGTCGCCCAGCGCGCCGTGGCGTCAGAGGCAAACACCGCGCCGCGGCCAAGTCCATATTGCCAACGCACAAGCAGAGGATCGTTCTCTTCTTCGAATTTCAAGATTGTCTCGGCGCCCGGCTTGGCGACGAATTTGACCCAGCCCAGTAGCGGGCCGGCTTCTTCGACGGCGACTCCGTCGAGCATTTCTACCTGCCGCACGACCACGGGCTTGGACGGTTCTTCGACAATCGACGAACCGGTGTGCTCCATCACGTCCCGCAAGACTAGCTGGCGTAGGCGTGAGACGTCGGACAACAAGTAGGCTTGTCCCTGAGCCGTTCGAGCGATGCGCTCAAGATAGGCACGGTTGACGTCTAGGCCGAGGCCGACCGTGGAGATCGTAATTTTCAACTTCGCTGCCGCGCGAGCAAGCTTTAGGCTGTCGCCCTCCTCCGAGATGCCGTCCGTTAACAGCAGGATGTGCTTGTAGGCTGCCGTCGTCGTTCGGATTTGCTGAAAGGCCTCCCGAAGCGCCGGCGCAATCTGCGTGCCCCCGTCGGCGACGATGCCCTCGATCAGCCGCTGAACGGTTTGGGGATCGCTGTTCGGCGCCAGCGGGACCGCCCAGAGAAACGAGTTATCGAAAACCAGGACGCCAACTTGGTCGGTTGGGTGCAGTTTTTTCACGACACCGATGGCCGACTGGCGCGCAAGCCGCATCTTTTGCCCTTCCATGGAAGAAGACTTGTCAAGGATCAGCACGACGGCGGAGCCCTCCGGCGTGCGCGGAGGAGCGACCTGTGCCGGCAGCAACAGGGTCATGGGGTCCTCGCCTTTCTCCTTACTCTCGACGTATTCGGTGTTTTCGCCCGCGATCAACAGAAAGCCTCCACCTTCGCGGACGAATTCCTCTAACCTGGCTTTTCGCTCCGCAGGCCAGAGATCCGGATTCTGATTATTGGCGATGACCAAATCGTAAGGTGTCAGGTCGCTGTCGGGATCCCGATTGGTCCTCTCAACTTCGAAACCTGCCGCCCGGAATAATTCCATCAGGTGGCGGTCGCGGTCAGGGGCGTCCCCGGAAACGAACAGTGCGCGCGGGCGAACAAACGTAATCGGTTGCTCGAAGGTCACCGCTCCCAACTCGCCTGCCGTTAGCTTTGCTCGGACCAATACGGCCCCGTCGGTTTGGACACGGCCGCGAAGCTGAATATGGTTCTCACCCTCCTCAAGGTCAACGGTCGAACGGCCGATCGATCTGCCCTCCGCCGTCAGCTCAACTAGAGCTTCTCCGGACCGGGGACTGCTAACGGATGCTTCCATCGTGAACCACTCGCCCGCGAAGGCCCGGGTCGGCGCAGCCAGGGACGTTACCCGTAGGGCAGCATCCCGGCGGCCTTCGAGGGCCATGGTGTCAACCGGGACACCGCGCCGGCGGGCCTGATAAAGTGCTCGTTCTACCGCCCCGAGGTTTTCCTTGCCGTCCGAGATGAGGACCATCCGCGCTACGTGCTCGGGCGGGAAGATGGTCAGCCCATTGCGGACCGCCGCTTCAAGGTTTGTCCCGCGGACCTCGCTCCACGAAGTTTCAGACGAGGGCCAGCCGGGACGGGTCGAGCTATCGAAAGCAGCAACACGCAGAGAATTTCGGCCTCGAGCTGCCGCCATGCGGCTAATCGTTGCGCGCTGTTGTGCCGCCTGCTCCGCGTGGACGCTCGCCGAGGAATCAGCCAGCACCGCGACCGCAACTCTTGTTCTAGAAATCACCACGCGTGGCTCGGCCATGGCAAAGACGGCAAGCGCGAAGGCCGCTGCTTTCCACAAAAGCCACCGGCGGCGGTCCGATCGGCGCCACTCAGTTGCCGCCCAAATCAGTGGCAACAAAACGAGTGACAGCGCCCAAGGGGAATCGAAGGTCAACGCACGGCCTCCTTGTGTGGCGCCCGGTCGCGATCAGTCTGCGAAAGATCGAGCTGCACCGTTTGCGTCCCACGGGGGGCGCCGTCGCCTCTAGCGGAGGATTGGGCGGGCGACCGTCTTCCAAAGATGCTCCACTCGAATCCCAGGGCCAATAGTGCAATTGCCGCCAGCCAGGGCCACAATGCCGCGTGTCGCAAGTCGACCGCCGGCGGAGTAGGAACGCCACGGAGGATTCCCGGCGGAGGACTCCATTGATCGGCGGCGGCCTCCGGTAGCGTCAGAGCAAAGTGGGACTCGCCGGACGAAGTTCGTACCGCGACGGCGCCGGGTTGTGCGGTGTAGAAACGCAGATGTCCCTGGCTAACGACCCACGTCAACGCCGGATCGCCGGACGATTCAAACCGAATTGTTTCTTCGTCTGCTTCGGCCAGTGGAAGGTCCACAAGGCCCGGAGGGCGAGCAACGACTTGAGTAACGCGGAACGTGTCCGGTAGCAACCAAGCCAGCGCGTTGGCGAAGAGAAGGGGCGTTGCCAGATGCTTTTCGAGGCCGGCCCGCACCGGATGGAAACCGAAAAACACTTGCCGGCTTCCTTCCACCGAACGCGCCACGATAACAGGTCCGGCAGCGCATTCGGCGATTCTCTCATCGTCCGGTTCCGGTTCAAAGATGGAAGTACGGCTCAAGATGACATCCCGATTCCGAAGGCCTTTGGCTAACGGGTGGCTGCTTGACCAGTTGGAGATGCGGGCGTTACGGGCAACACGGGAGACCGTGATGGGCGAATCCCGACGAGGCGGGTCGAAAAAGACTGCATCGCCCTGCGGCAGTTGGCGGGGGACGAAACGGTCGAACACCGTCAGGTCACCCCTTTGCCGATCGACATCGTAGTGCTTCGGTTGGTAAAACTCCGGCTGAAGCTGAGGGCTGGCGGTCAATAGTGCTCCCAACGCGGACGGTTGCTCGGAATAAACGGAAACACGCTTGGGAGTGAAGGCTGGAATGTTTATGCGAGCATAGTCGTTGGCCGGGAACGGATCCGCGGGGTGCAGAACCACCTCCAGAGGGCCTGCACTTTGCGCCCGCAACAAGAACGAGATTTCTCGACTGCCACCCGCCGGTAGTCGGATCTCCTGGGCCGTTAGGCGGCGGTTGGCGAATCTGAATTCGCTTTGAAGCGTGTGCTCCTCGACGTCGTTGTTGATGAGTTCCACGGACACTTCCCAACCAGTGGGATCATGAGGTGTGCGCCGGGCCGCGAGGCTACGGATCCCCCGATCTGCGATTTCCTCTCCCACACTGATGTAGCGGAAGAACGGGAGACGGCGCGTATCCAGTGGGCCGACCGCATCGCCCGCTAGACGACCGTCTCCGATGTAAGCGACTTCTCCCAGGGCCGCGGAACCATCGGCGCGACTAAGATCGCCCACAGCCAGTTCGAGTGCGTCGGCGGCCAGCTCCACCGCCGCCTGAAGATCAAGGGCTGTCCAGCCGGGATCGACGTCGCGAATCACTTGCGCTAAGTGACGCCGATCCACGGTGAACCCAGTGAGCGATCCGGGGTTGCCGTCGGCGCGAACCACCATGACCGGATCGTGTAGCGGAACGGCGCGCAAGTAGGCAAGGGCCGCTTGGCGAGCGGCGTCCATCAACGTCCCTCCGGAGGCGCCACTCGTGGCTCGCATCCAGGCTGAAGCGTCGAGCAGGACGACGTGATGGCGCGGCGGCTCGTCACCGCGGAACCGCGGGTCGGCGATCGCCAGGACCAGCAACAGCAACGCCAGCAGTTGAAGGACGAATGACAGCGGCTGCCGAATCTTCTTGCGACGGATCGATCGCTGACGCTTAGCTTCCGGCGGCCAAAACCGGAGAGTTGAAACAACGCGCTGCTTGCGCGAGCGGTCGTAGAGATAGAGGACGATCACGACCGCGGCCAACGGTAGGAGTAGCGCTAGAAATTCGCCGAGAGCAAGGTTCGTGAAGGTCACGACAACGGGTGCTAGCCAACTTTTCTCACAAGTTTCGCCGGTTCTCCACAAAACCCGTTGTTCTCGTCGGGGCCGACCACCGTGTCGGCCCACGCCCGGTCAGTACATGTTGTTGTGCGAATCTGTGGAAAAAGGTCGTACATCGACACGGCTGGGCGGGCACAGGTCCCGTTCCCACGCGCCTTCTCGTGAGAAATACGGGTTAGCGAGATAAGAGACCCCGGTATCAACTCGCCACTCCGGCAGCGACAAGCGGTCCGAAAAGCGCCTGTTCGAGAACGATGTCAGTGTTCAGGTGCAGGTAACTGCCGCGATTGCGCTTGGCGATATACTCCACCTCGCTGCAAAACGTGTCGTAGGCCGTGGCGTGCCTCTCGACGTCTTCCGCGGTGAGGTGCATCGAGCTTGCGACTCCGGATTCGGCGTCGATCAGCTCGATCTGCCCACGCCAAGGCGGGGTACGGTCCTGGGGGCCGGCTAACTGCACGAGGGCAACCTCGTGGCTTTGGTCGGACATGTGCCCGAGCGCTTTGAGACCATCCGGCTCGTCGAGGAAGTCCGAGAGAAAGATCGCAAACCCTGGTGAAGGATTCGGTGACAAAAACTCGCGCACGGTTGCCCGAAAGTCCGAGGAGCCGGCGGTCGAAAGATCACCAATGAAGGCGGCAGCGCGGGCGAAGCGGTGACGGCCTCCCTCGGCCCGAAAGGATTTTCCGAGTCCGGCGGCGAACGGCTGGATTGCGATCGTCTCCAAGCGGACCAAGCCCACGTAGCAGAGTGCTGCCGCCAGACGACAGGCGTAGGCGAACTTGGAGTTTTCAGGAGCACTCTCCTCCGCCCCGCAGGCCATCGACTCACTGGCGTCGAGGAATAGCCGAATCGGGGTGCGCGGTTCGGCGAGAAACATCTTCAGAAACACGCGCTCCAGGCGCAGGTAGACTCTCCAGTTCACGGCCCGCAAGTCGTCACCGTGTTGGAAGCGGCGGTGGTCGTGGAACTCGTGCCCGACTCCGGCATAGCGTGAAGTAATCTGTCCGCCCAGCAGACCGTGGAACGACTTCCGCCAGCGAAGAGCGAGCCGCTCGAGCCGCTCAAGAACCTCCTGGTTCAGCAGCGGTTGGGGCGCGCGCACGCCTCCAATGTAGCAGAGGGACGGAGCCTGGTTTGGTCACGAGGGTTGACGGCGAGAGGTTTTCCCAAGCAGTCGGGAGTTGCCGAAGGTAGCGCCCTGTTGGGCGAACCTGAAGACCTCGTTAACCCGCTGCGGGCTGGGACGTCGATTGGTTATGTAGACAGGACACTGGAGGGTCTAGTCAAGTCGCCGTGTGATACACTGACGATCGCGAGTTCACGAAGGGCCTTGCCCGGCCTTAAGCGGGAGTAGTTCAGTGGTGGAACGGTAGCTTCCCGCACCTTCCTTTATTTTCTATAAGTTGTAGGCGTTTACTGGCGGTTATACTGTCTATAAAGGGAGATTCGGGTGCCGCGCGTAAACATTCTCAAGTAGATCAAATCCGGCAAGCGCTGGAGACTTGTGTCCATCCCCCGTAGCCCCCAAGGCCGCTACCAATGGAAGTCGCTGCCCGAAGGCCGCTACTACATCGAATGGTATGAGCGGGGCAAACGGAAACGACAAGCCGCCGGTTTGACCACGGCCCAAGCCCAACAAGCAGCCCGTCAGAAACGACACCTGCTCGAAGGCAGGGCTTTGGGTATTCCCGCCTACGCTGCGATGAATGATGAGGCCCAGCGGACACCTCTTCACATCGCCGTCAAGCGTTACCTTGATATCGTCGAGGGACTCAAGAAGCCCAACACCCTCCGCAAGTACCGAGCCGTCTTGAATCGGTTCTTGGATTTCTGGGGCACGAAAACTAAAAACACCGTCATGAGCGTCACCACCGATGACCTCAATGAGTTCATGGTCTGGCTCAAGCGCCAACACAAACTTGACAACAACACCGTCATTCACAACATGGTCATCGTCGGGCAGCTTCTGAAAAGATACGGCCGTCCGGGATTGACCGGGAAAATCGATTTACCCCAAAGAATCGACAGCCTTCCCCAGGACTACTCCGATTCAGAACTGACAAGATTTTTCGATGTTTGCAACAGCGGCGAGCGAACTCTTTTTTCGACCTTCCTGTTGACCGGGTTTAGGGAACTGGAGGTAGTGCATCTGTTCTGGGAAGACATCAACCCGAATCTGAAAACCATCAAGGTCAGGGCCAAACCCGACCTCGGATTCTATCCCAAGCGTTGGGAAGAGCGGGAAGTGTCGGTACCGAAACTCCTCATCGAAATGCTCGAAGCGCACCCCCGGATAAGACAGATTCGTTTGGTCTTTCCCTCTCCTCGGGGCAATCGGGAATATCACATGCTCGACAAGTCAAAACAGATTGCCCAAAGAGCCG
Source organism: Bryobacterales bacterium (assembly GCA_965248105.1). Classification (GTDB taxonomy): domain Bacteria; phylum Acidobacteriota; class Terriglobia; order Bryobacterales; family UBA6623. The sequence goes on along the minus strand of CBDFIK010000006.1, from coordinate 3,877,474 downwards.
GACTGGAGCGGGAGAGATTTCATCTGCGGAAATTCCGCTCGACGTATGCTACGCGGATGCTGCGGGCAGGTTTTGATGTCAGAACGGTACAGCACTGGATGGGGCACAAATCGCTGAACACCACGATGAGGTATCTCTCTCCAGCCCAAGATGTGCAAGATCGGTTGGACCAGGTCAAGATTGCGGGGGTGCTTCCAGGATAGATCAGCGGCGACGACTGGGTTGAAGTTCATGCGGCCGGTACGGCTTTCTCCCGGAGCCAACGTCGAATTTGTTGTGGAGAAAAGCGGACATTAGATTCAATCTTGATAAACGGAATCAGACCCTTGGAAACATAGGCATAGACAGTTTTGGGGCTGATGTTTAGAAGTGCACCTAACTCAGCGGCATTGAGCAAACCAACTCTGTCGGCCGGAATCACATCTTGGTACTCGTTGTCGAAACGGTTGGTCGGTGTTGCCATGCTCTGCCGGGAGAGACCACGCGATCCAGTCTTCTCTAATGCTTTCACCGATCGATTCACGATCGACAGCTACTCGGACATCAGACGCTAGTGGTTGGACTTCCGTGTATGAGGTCGAAGTCTCTGTCCCTTCCTCTTGCCCTTGAGATTCCTCTACCGCTGATTTGGAACGGCGTCTCCTTGCCCTGTTTGGCGAAGGAGACCTTTCTTTGAGTCTCTCCTCCTACATCTGTGCGACTATTCGTCTACTGAGATCGTCCGGTGCCTTTTATCGTTAAGATCGTTTATGTCGTACAGGTGATCCCCTGATCTCACGGCTCACCGGGCTATGCCCTGACAACTCGGCGCGACGTTCCGAGGTCATGTCGTGACCACTGGCAATCCAATAATGTCCTGAGTTGATCGACCTCCGGATAACAACTTGCTGATATGAAGCCCATGTAGAGTTCCGGCAAGTAGGCCCCGCGCACAGGAGCTAACTCCATAGGTTGCTGCTAATGTAGCTTCAGAGTTTTGGTTGTATGGTTCCACGTGTGCTCTACATCTTGCCGCCGGGCGAGTCAGATAATGGATTACGACGTAACGACCTAAACGATCTAAACGACAAAAGCTCAATACGAACGACTCTTCGCCATGGCCTCCCATCGTGTAACCGGTCTCCCCTTCGTTCCCTTAATGTTCTTGGCGGCTAAACCGTTAGACTCAAGCAGTTCCAGCGCCCGTTCGATGTCATCACGGCTTCGGTTTCGTCCGAACAGATCCCGAATCTCGGTGCGGGTCAGCCCATCTGGTTTGGATCGAAGGGCTCTCAGAATCTCGTCCGCCGTGGGGTCTCCCAGGGCGTCGCCGAAGACGTAGCGCGCCGAGTCTTCGCAGTACCGCCAAACCGCAAGGGCCGCCCTCAGGTGCTCTCGCTTAATCTGATCATGTAGGTCGGCCAACGCATAGAGACTGGCCAAGCGCATCACGTGAGCCTCCGCGCGGCCGAGGATAGCTCCGACCAGACCGGGCTTACCTTCGGATAGGTCCTCATACATTTCGTGCCACAGTTCTCTGGCCTCGGAGTCGCGATCGAGGTGACCCACCTTGGATGCGAACTCCACGGCATCGCCCACACAGTCCATCCAAATACCGAGGTCGGCTTTGTTCAAGCTTCCGCCTTCAGGCAGGACTTTGGACCGCCTCACGCAGACCCAGAGAAATCGATTCCCAAATCCGTTCGCGATCTGTACCGACTGCATGCAAGTCCTAAGTTCGGCCCGTGTGATGTGGCCGATCACACTGACGTGAGGGTGGGTCGCCGTCGCAGAAGACAGTTTGGTCAACGAGCTAAGGACCGGGGGCGAATCCCAAGCAGTTCGAATGACCGGCGAAAGCGTGTTGCCATGGCGTTGAATGACCGCCAGAACGGAAGCGAATTCGTGCTCGGTCACGAGCAGGCGCTTGTCCCGCTCGCCCTGGTCCGGTTTTCCGTTCACCCTCCCTGGATCCCGAAGCGTCCAAATCAGGCCCTCGCCGCTAGAGAGTCCGGACCTGATACGGCGGTCACGCCACTGTGGATCGACCTTTTCGAAAAGTCTCCGTACTTGACTGAGAGAGGACCCTTTGCGGCCCTTCGCCGTCTCCCCGACCAACACTACGTACTCGTTAGTAAAGTGACGATCGGCCTCGGCCACGAAGTGCGCACTGCGGCCGATGACGTTCCCAAATAGGACCAAAAACTGTGCGAGGAGGGCCATTGGGTCCGACTCAGTGTGCGGCTCGATAAGCCTGACGACGCTGCCAACCAGGCCTTGGAATACCTCCTGCCCTGCAGGCGCGGGCCACCCAGCCTTCGCGGCGCCATGGTCATTGTGGGGCGTAGAACCCGTCGGCCTCTTCATCTCGTGACTCCGGGCTATGGAATAGTGGGGGCAGCCAAGATCAGTCGCCCAGTCGAGTGATGCCGCAGAAACCCCATAGCCACTTCGGATAAAGCTATGTGCGCTTCCCAAGCCAATTTCGAGACGGGCACGTCAAGGTACTCAGCGACCACATGAAGAAGGCGGGTTGCGTATTTTTGGCGCCTGTAGGTTGGCTGAATCCAGATCCCTTCCAAAACCCACCGCTCCTTACCGCGAAAAAAATAGTCTCCTTGGCGAAAAGCAGGCAGATCTTCCCAGCTGCCGTACCAAAACCGGGACTTTTTCTCCAAGACCAGCAGGCCGATGATCCGGTCAAAGACATGGCCGAGGAACACGGAGACGTCTCGCTCGCGGTGGAACGGGTCGTAAGACCAGCCGTCGTAGGGCAAATCCTGGCGGGCAAGAAGGGCCACCTCGCGAGCCCGCAAACGCTGGGACTGAGAGGACCGCCGGGTGACCTGGGTGGCACGGAAATCTCGGCCGTCGTGGATTATCGACTCGGCCACAAGGGGCTTGTACTTGACCCCATTGACGGCTTCGTCGCGGTGGCGGGCATCGGGTGGCCATCCGATGTCACGGCAGATTGCATCTGCGGTAGGGTTTTCGTAAAATGTACTCATCTGGTCGTTCCTCCTTTGGGGGAAATTGAGTCTTGAGCCCGCCGGGGTGGAGCCCGGCGGGCTTCTTCTTTTCAGAAGGGTCAGTGTGCACCACCTGCGACCAATCTCCCGGTAGCTGAACCGGTTCCGCAGGTCCGTTTCTCTGTCTCAGCTCGGGGGCATAACAAGCTCCCAACTTGATTCCGCCTATTGGTTTGTGTTCAGTCGCCCGCATGGAACTCATGCCTCAGCTTCCGGTGGCACCGAGTTTCGCACAAGGTATTCGTCCAGCCACCGGCGCGGGTACCGGACCAATCGCCGTCCTACCCGACTCCAACGAGGCCCCCTGCGCTCTGCACGCATCCGCTTCAAGAGGCCCCTGCTGCAACCCAAGTACGCCGCAGCAGCTTCCTCGTTACACGTCTTGGTCATGGTTGTCTCTCCTTGACGAAATTGCACTTTCACTATCACGTTAGACCCCACCGCGCCACCCGTCTACTGCACATCTAACAAGTTTTTGGGCGGATCTTCAGCCCGATGTGCGGGGTTCGGGGCGGTAGCGTCTGATCGCCTGACGGACGGCGCTACAACCTTTGGATTTTCCCGGGTACTGATCCTCGGGATTGAATTTGACCTTCGGAACCCACTCAGTCCAAAAGGCGTTTCGAATTTTGGCGGTGCGGACCTCGGCTTCGTTGGCAGGCAGCTGACACTCGTGGCGAAAGAACCAAAAAAACTCCGCCATGGCCGATGAGTTTGGGTCTTCGGGACAAGGGTGGTAGAGTTTCAGCCCGGTGAGAGCGTTCCGATACTTGGCCCCAGTGTCGGGGGGTTGTAGAGGTCGCAAATCCCGGAGTGTCTTAAGGCAGTCTTCAGCGGCCTGTTCATACCTGGCGCCGAGCACCCGGTCCAACTTGCGAGCGTATCGGCTAAGATCCTGGAGCGCTTTGGAAGCGTGTCGCAACTTCCTATCGAGCATCTTCTGGCGCCGGTCAGCCTCGTTGGCAATTCCGGTTGCGCGTCGGCGTTCAGCGCGGTATGAGGCGTACGTCTGCAAGTCCCTACAAGTATCGACTAGGAGAGCGGACAGCTGTTTCCGCTGCTTGGCGTCGAGCCCGTCCAGGACAAGGCGACCTTCCGGGTGCTGTTCGATTTTCCTTTCCCATTCCGACAGTCGCTGCTCGTGTGACCTCCTGCCCTCCTCGATCATCCCGGCGTAGGACTCCTCGATGACTTTCGCACCGGATGACGTTGTGGGCTGCAAGTTGGAATAGCGCTCAAGCAGAAACATGTCACCTTCGTGCCAGTGCCGTACCGGGACCATGTTTCCGGCCATCCTATCTAGTTCCTCTAGCCAGTTGATGCGTGCAGTCTCTTGTCGCCTTCGCCTTGCGTTGCCTTCTGGACGTTGTGCGCTCTTGCGCTTAGGGGCCATGCTGCGAGGAGGGGGATACCTTTCTCGATACAGTACACTAGCCGACCGGTTCGAAGTGGGCACGGCGCGCGGGTTATTTTCCCCACGCCTGAACGTGACTTTGCCCTCAAGGGAACCTGTCGCTCCGTCGGGTCAAGTGTGAGAAAAAAAACGACCCCCGTTCCCACGCGTAACATCCATCGGCAGAGTCAGTTAAGTTGCTCTTGGACCTACAGTCGTATCAAGGGCGAATGTGGGGGCCGTACCGCGCCACATGCCGCGCAGACCGCCTATTCTTTGGATTCAGCTTTATTGGCGCCAAATGCTACGGTTTTAGCCGGGGCCCGGCCAGTTGCAGGGCAGCCGCGGCTGCACCATAGCCCCCACGAGACGCGCGACGTCGAGGTTCTGGGTGAAGGCCCAGGCGATGACTCCGGCCACGAGGTCTTCCGGTGGGGTGTTGGCCGCCCTGCAAAGCGCCTCCAATGGGACGCGCCTGCGATCGTCGTGGCTCAGCTTGTTCCACGCTTCCACAGGCCGACCAAGACATGGGTAGGATTCCGTGGCTGACTCGGCTAGCTCCATGAACGCTGTCTTGCCACCTCTGACCTGGCGCGTGATGCTGGCCAGATTGTAAAGGGCGGGAACTGCGACGGCGTGGTCGAGACCAAGTCGACGAAGGGCGCCTTCCTTGCCATTGCCTCGCCAGCCGGGTACACGGATTTGGGTCTTGTTCATGGCTTTGTCGGCCGCAGATCAGCCGTCCTTAATAAGTCTCTCAAGTCCCGACTGCAATAGATGTGCCCTGGGCGAATGCCTTCACCAACTTTGAGGTTCAACTTGACGAAGGAGCCCCGCACACTGAACAGGATTCGCATGCCTGTCGGTCGAGTTGTCGATTCCAGGGTTGCAGCTTTGGACTGATTGGGGTCGAATGTAGGTGTGCTGGCGGCCAAGAGAACGGCTGTGTGGTCATTACTGGTTTGTCTTGTCTCTACAGCCGGACTAGCACAATTCGCCTTCGACGCGGTTGAGGTCGCAAAAAGTGTCTCACCGGCGGTGGTGAGAATTAGCGGAGTGACGGAGCAAGGGGCGGCCACAGGTAGCGGATTCATTATCACGAGCGACGGAAAGATCGCCACCAGTCTACATGTGATCCAGGAATTCGAGAGTGGAAGGGTCGAACTGATGAATGGTGAGCAGTTCGATTCATTCACCGTCGTGGCCGCCGATGCTCGACGGGACCTAGCCATCATTCAGATCACCGGCTTCGACCTTCCGACCGTAAGCCTTGGGAATTCCAATCAGGTTTCACCCGGTGAGCCTGTATTGATAATCGGTAACCCAACGCCGGGCGGCTCTGGCGCCCTCGATCTTAGGGGGACCATCACCTCAGGTTTGGTGAGTGCGGTTCGCGTTCTCCCCGAGGGCGTCAAAGTCATTCAGACCGATGCGGCCGTCAATCCAGGCAACAGTGGTGGGCCGCTGGTCAACTCGCGTGGGGAGGCAGTCGGTGTGGTTGGCTTCAAAATCAGGGCCGCCGAAAACCTTAACTTTGCTGTACCGATCAATTACGTTAGGGCGATGCTGAACGAGGCTCGCACTCCCATGTCTTTGTCGGCCTTGAAGGACGAATTGAGCAGTCGCTCCGCTCTAACAGACCGCGGTGAGAGTCCTACACCAAAGGCCGCGAGCGGCGATGTGTTGTTTGTGGCTCGCCGCACCGGTTCGCACTACCGACGCAGCTCGCACGAGATCTTCCGACGAGTCGTGGACGAGGTTATTCTTTTTCTCGACGCTGAAGGTGTGGATCTGATCAACGACGACTTCGGTGGGGTGATGCGGGTGTCAAGGGCGGAGCAAAATTAGACCAGTTCGGCGGAGGGAGAATAGACCAGTTTTGGGGTAGAGCGGCGGAGCAAAAATAGACCAGTGGGGGGGGAGTCGGGGTTTTGCTTCGAGTTTTTGTGGGACGGCTGGAACGCAGCCTGAGGTCGCCCGTTAGGGCGGCTGAAGGCGGAGTGGAAGGCGGCTCACAAAAACTGTGGCGAGCCGGCGGGGATCAATCCGAAGACGGAGAGCGTTGCTTCTTGCTCTGCTTGAGGCGGAAGCTATCGCCGTTCATCTCCAGGATGTGGACGTGGTGAGTGAGCCGATCCAGCAGGGCGCCGGTCATGCGCTCGGACCCGAGGACTTCGGTCCACTCGTTGAACGGCAGGTTCGAGGTCACCATCGTGGAGCCCTGCTCGTAGCGCTGTGAGAAGGTTTCGAACAGCAACTCCGCTCCGGTCTTCGACAGCGGCACGTAGCCCAGTTCATCGACGATCAGCAGGTCTTGCTTGGCGAGCTGCTTTTGGGCCCTCAGCAAGCGCCGCTCATCACGGGCTTCCAGCAGCTCGTTGACCAGCGCTGCGGCGGTAGTGAAGCGAACCCGATAGCCACCCTGGCAGGCCGCCAGTCCCAGCGCCAGAGCGAGATGCGTTTTCCCCGTGCCGGAGTTTCCTAGAGCCAACACGTTCTCGCGACGGTCGATGAACTCTCCGTGTGCCAGCTCGAGCACCAGCTTCTTGTTCAACTTGGGTAACGCCAGGAAGTCGAACGTATCAAGGGTTTTCGTGACCGGGAACTTGGCGGCCTTGATGCGCCGCTCGGTCGCTCGGCGTTCACGGTCGAGCAGTTCGAGCTCGGACAGTTGCAGCAGAAAGCGTCTCGCATCCAAGCCCTCCGTGGCGCACTGCCGTGCCACCTTGTCGTACTCGCGTAAGAAGGTCGGCAGCCGCAGTGCTTTCAGATGAGCTTCCAGCAGCAGTTTGGATCTCGCCATCAGTCCACTCCCTGTGCCAGCAGCACCAAATAATCTGTTGTCGATGTCTGTTCGACTTGTGCTGTGGGTAAGTGCGGATACTGCGTCAAGTCCAAGCGGGGCGGCCGTTGCTCGATCCGACACAGGACGAGGTGCTTGACGGCGTCGAAGCCGATCGTTCCCAACTCAACGGCCTGCCGCGCGGCGGCGGTGACGTCGGTGAGCGGGAAGTCTTCGAGTAAACGCAGCACCTGCACGTACTCGCGCTTGCCTGGTTTACCCAGCCGCACTTCGAGCAAGCGTCTCAAACGCACGAGATCTTGCGGTAACTGCCAACCGACGAGCGGCGCGGCTTGATCCAGCGCGTTCGTCTTGCGCTCCAGCAAGGCCAGGTAATGCAGCGGATCGAAGATCAACTCCTCGCGTTCGTAGCTGCGCCGATGCCGGGCGATCTCTTCGCTGCCGCAGCCGATGACCACCTCATCGACGTAAGCTCTCAGCAGTACTTCGCGGTGGCCGTAGCGCGTCGGAACCGAGTAGTCGTTGGTCCGATAGCGCACCAGCGACAACGACGTCACCCGCGTCGTGCGCTTGTCGCAAGCGTCATACCCGACAGCAGGCAACGTCAGAAACGCCTGGCGGTCGCGCTCGAAACGCTCACCGATCGTTTCCGAGTGTCGCCGCAAGCGCCGTCCACGGTTCTTGCGGCACTTCGCTTCGAGGTGTTCGTTGAAGGCTTCCCAACTTGAGAACCTGGGGATCGGCACCATAAAGTTGCGCCGCGCATAGCCCACCAACCCTTCCACTTTGCCTTTGTCGTTGCCCTTGCCCGGCCGCCCGAAACGGTCGGCGAACAGATAATGTGACTGCAGCTCGGAGAAGACACGGGTCCTCTGGCGTGTGCCGTCTCCCAGGATCCTCGCCACCGCTAGCTTCGTGTTGTCGTAGACGATGCTGCGCGGCACGCCGCCAAAATAGCGAAACGCCGCATTGTGCCCCTCGCAGAATGCCTCCGTCGTCTCGGCCGGAAACGCTTTCACGAATGCGTCATCGCTATGCGGCAGATCGACGACCAAGAAGTGCGCCTTGCGCTGCACTCCGTTGATGACGACGACCGCTTCGCCGAAGTCCGCCTGGGCGTCACCCGGCGGATGCGTCAGCGGCACGAACATCTCTTGTCCGCCCAGCTTCTTCTCGCGTACGTAGTCCTTGACGGTCGTGTAGCCGCCTGTGAACCCGTACTCGTCGCGGAGGCGGTCAAAGATGCGCTGTGCGGTGTGGCGTTGTTTCCTCGGACGCTCCCGATCGTCGGTCAGGATCTGATCGATGATCCCTGTGAAGGCCTCCAGTTTGGGACGCCTCGCCGGTTTGCTCCGCCGATAGCCCGGCGGAATCCGGTAGCGCAACATCTTGCGCACGGTCTCGCGAGCAATCCCAAAGCGCCGTGCTGCTTCGCGTTCGCTTAGCCCTTCGACGCAGACACTTCGTCGTACTTGAACGTATAGCTCCACCCGATACATCCCTCCGGTGTTCCACAAAACACCTCGGGGATGCTTGCGGACCACATCAGCGGCTTGGTCCTCCGCCTCCTCTGGGAGCCTTCACACCGCCGCTATGTGGTCTAGTTTGTCAGCGCCGTTCTCATCTCTCCTGGGAACTCCTCAGGTTTCACCATTGAAAGGTATCTTGAGGGCCTCTACCTAATCGCCAAGCACACCAGCTCTTCCAGAGACCCTGATACAGCTGGTCCAAGCTTGCATTCCCGCACTCCCACGCGTGGGCTTTGGGATTTCTTATTGATCAAAGAACCACCCACTAAGAAATCCCAACCGCTGAAAGCGACGCCTCTCAAGCAAATTATCCTTGCCGTAACCTCTGACCCGCCTGGAGCGGAAATCCTGCTCAACGGTAAATTCGTGGGCAGCACCCCAACGACCAAGTCCCTGGAGACTGGGGAATACACAGTTGAGGTCTCGAAGGGGGGGGTCGAGGGCTGGACGCGATCGGTCGATCTCAAATCCGGAGACTCAGTCACTCTCCACGTTGAGCTCCACAACATTCAATCTCAGCCGGTGCCACAAAACGAGAGCAGCGATCAAGGACCGAACGATCAACCGAAACCCATCAAGATACACGGCGTGCCGAGTCGTTAAGGGCTTAACCCGCATGCTTTATCTGCTACTGCTCAGGGGTGGTAAGTGTGGAATCGTGGAAAGTGAGGACGGCCTAGCGGATAAGCCTGCCCTAAGCCGAGGAGTACGAGCAGGCGTGACGAAGGCGCAGAAACGGAAAAAATCGGGGTGTGGGGTCAATCGTGAAAGCTATAGGCCACGAGTCTCCGATAGGACCATGGTTGCCGACGTTGCAATCGCCACGCTTGTCAGTCTCGGAAACCGAACAGCGTCGTCACAACGGTGAGATGGAACCACAGGGATGGAAGACTGCCTCGTCGCTTTGCTCGATGAAAGCGAAACAGGAAGGCAGAGCAGTCAGAAACCGCTCGTCGATCGGCAGAGCACGCTCAACTAGCCAGTTTGGCTGGATGCCGACCCCGGCACCGAGCCCCAGGAGAGGTTTTTTCTCTTGACATCCCCTTTTATAGGCCTTGCCGACAAGGGAGGATATATGCTGGATCTGATGAGCCTCTCTCTTTATAAGAGATTTTCAGAAGCGGAGGTCTGAATGAAATGAGTCGTGGCTTCAGGGCTATTCGGACTCGGCCTGTTCTGGTGATACTGTTCAGGCCTAACGTATCAGATTTCAGCCGCGAAAGCCCGAGCGGTCCGGGAGTTTCGTGAGCTGCAAATCGAAGTTCGCGGCGCAGCGCCAAACTTCCGCACTGGCCTGCCAAACGGGACTGAGGTACTTTCACATCTCATCATTTCGTATCCGTCGTGTCGACATCTCTCAAGGGCTGAATGACATACGGGTTTGCCGCTGGCGGACCGCTGAACGCCAGCAGGCCGCCAAGTCTTTCAATCAACCAATCATACGTGTGAACCCTAATGTGGTTCTGCTCCAAGATAGGATGGCGCACGGCGGCCGCGTTGTCATGGAGCCGAGCGCGGCGCCCCACAAGAACGAGCCCTTCGCTCCCTGGTCGAATGTCGGTGAGACCAAGACCGTTACTCCGCTTTGAGCGCCGCGCGTAGTCCAGATTGTTTTGCAGCCACTCCCTCCATTCTTTCACCTGGCTCACTCCTTTTCGCGCATGCCGGTCCAGGAGATTGTCGTTTCTAAGCGTAACGTCCGACGTCGGTGTCTTAAGCTCGACAAGGACCCAGCGAATGCCAAGCGAGTCGACGTCGGCAATCAGGAAGTCCGGAACGCGCTCCCCGCCCAGTCGAGGATGGGGTAAACAGACTCGTACACGGCCGCCGAGCAGGGACGTCAAAAGTTGGGGGCGCGTCTCAAGGAGCTGCTGCACTGGCTTCTCGTCGTCGGCGGCATCAATGATTTCCTGAAGCTCCTCCAGGTCATCACTATGGAGAGAACCCTCTACCTCGAACTCTTGGAGCTCCGCTTGCTTCCCGAGCGACCATCGATCCGTACGAGCACGAGAAGCCCGTAGGTTCGCGGCAACCTTCCGGACCTCTTGAGCAGCCCCGCTGTTGTCCCCGTTCTTGCAACAGACTGTCACGAGATCCGGCCAAGCACCCATGCCCATGCCGCCTTTGAAGTAAATACGCCCTGTGCCTCCTATGGACGACACTTCCGCAACGAATTCACCCCCTGAACCAGTGGTCTTCACGATGTCTCCAGCTCCAATCTCTAACCGTTCAAGAGCGCGCTTGCGCGCCTTCAACCGGAAGAATTGGATCCACGCGTCTCCTTCTCGGCGGTCGGGAGGTGTGGGAGCAATGTCCTCGTCAGTTCGAACGTTTTCGATGATTTCGAGCTGGACATCTATGGCTGGGGTGGATTCCAGTAGGCCTAGTTCCGTGCACAGCGCTCCCTGCCGGCGCGCCGCGGCGACCAGCCGCGGCAACGAGTCGGACAGCTCAATCCCCGCGATTCTTGCGATTTCCTTCTGTTTGCTAGTGATCGTGCTCGTAGCATCCCGTATCTCGGCAACGGCGTCGCGCCAACTATCATGTGGCATGGATGGCTCCAGTAGCGGCGTCCGCCTGGCAGTCCGGCGCAACGAATACTGAAATGCGCAAAACCTTGGCTTCGGCTGCCCTTGGAACGACCGCAGCGGTGACTAACGGTCTGCCCTAGCGTTGTTCACGACCCTTGCCGCCGAATCTCGCCGCGCTTTCAGACACACGCGTGCGTCGATTATGTCACACAAATCCGCCCTAACGGGGAAGGGTTGATCCAGGCGGACCCCTTTACGCCCCGCCAAGCGCTCTGGCTTCCCCCCGGGCACAGATCTACCCCGAGCCGAGGCGCAGGTCTGACGAAAGTACAAGAAAAAAATTGGGGCCTGGGGTCAAGCCCGGGGGACCCAAGCGCCTCGGCCTCTGTTGCGAGACAAAGATGGCCAACCAGTTCGCCGAGGCCACTTTGCGCCGTGTACCGTACCTCGACACTCTCTGTGCTCGACGTGTGGTTCCACCCTCTCTAACCGGCGCGGGGGCGTCGCCGAGGCACGCCTGCGCAGGCCCGGGGCCTGCTGAAAGAAGTCTGCCTCGGGGTTGAAATTGGCTGGGCAAAAGGCTAACGAATCCGGTTCCGTGTGGACATCTGTGTGGACAGGGCCTGCGGACTAGCCTTCTAACCAAGCGTAAGTTGTTGAAAGAAGTGGTAGGCTCGGCGCGATTCGAACGCGCGACCTGCCGCTTAGGAGGCGGCTGCTCTATCCAACTGAGCTACGAGCCCACATATCAGAGGACTTCAGAAAGCGAAGGGTCCGGTGCAAGACCTGGCCCGGTGGTCGCCGCGCCTTATTCTACCGCAGCTAGGAGCGGCCGATCGCCGGCGCGGCATCGGCAGGGATACACGGAATCAGGTGTTTTGGCCTGCTCGAATAGCTGGAACAAACCAGGAGAACCTTCGGGCATTCGAAGAAGCCCGTCTACCGTTCGGCGTGAGCCAAAACCGGCTCGGCCACCACAGAGAACGGCCGGCTTCCCACCGCGAGGTCGTCGCTCGCGGCTGCCCTCCGTCTGCGGCGAGGTGGCGGGCGCGTGATGCTCATTCCCGCCGGTGTAAACACCACCCGGCGGACTTGACCCCTTTCGCCGATCGGTGGCATTGCCTGTCCGTTCAGTGTCAACTCGACACCGCCGGCATTCCCGACTATCAGCCCGATAGACTCGTGGGCGGTGATCAGCTTTCTCTGGCCGGCACGGAGTGTATACTCCCAGGCACGTCTGCCGTCCTTTGTGGCTCGAACCCAAACCGTATCAGTTACCCTAAGTCCCACTCGCAGTGCTGCGATCTGCTTGGCTGGGAAGACGGAAGGTTGCGCCGGCAGGGCGCGAGATTCCTGTTGAGGGACATCAGGCACACTACGATGTTCTAACTCTACCTGGCGCGCACTCTCGTACGAAGAGTCGGCCTCTGCTTGTTGGTCCGATTCAACGGGGGAGTAGAAGACGGCCAGCGACATTAGGACCAACCCGAGAACCCCTAAGCCCGCGGAGAGTAGCACCGAATTTCGTCGCAGGTAGTCGGTCAGGCCTTCGGCAAACCTCGCCGCCATTTGCCCTCGGTCTTCAGCTTCCGCAGCGAGAGCCGTGGCGAAAGGGGGTGGTTGATCGGGGTCACCGCTGGTTGTCGGACAGGCTTTGCTGAACGCATCGACTACCTCGTCTTGGTTCAGCCCGACCGCCGACGCGTACTGACGTACAAAGCTAACGTTGAAAAGTCCACCCGGCAGACTATCAAACTCATCGCGCTCGATAGCCTCGAGTACATGCACGGATATTCGACTGGAGGCCGAGATGTCCTCCAGGGTGATGCCGCGCGCCTCGCGCTCGAATCTAAGGTCTTCGCCGAATGACCTCACTGGTGAGTCCTGGTACTTAACTTTAGTTAAGGTTATACTATTCTCTTCGGCAGTACAAGTCCTGTACCCTCAGTCAAAGGAATCACGCAGCCGGGGTCTTAAGATCTCCACCACACCGGCCTATGCTTTCTGACCTTCGATGTCACCTCTCTGGCCGCTGGTTTCCACTGTAGTGGTCAACTGGAACCGCGCCGATCTGATGGGCGCCTGTCTGCGGTCACTGGCCGCACAACGGTTTCAAGACTTTGAAGTCATCGTTGTGGACAACGGCTCGACAGACGGTTCCCTCGATCTGCTGCGCAGCCGGGAATTCAGTCATATCCGGCGGATCGAAAACACCGAGAACCGGGGCTTCTGCGCTGCCAACAACCAAGGGCTGGCAGTCGCTCGGGGCGAATATGTTGCGCTGCTGAACAACGACGCCGAAGCCGAGCCCCCATGGCTAGGCGAGTTGGTCGACGCCATCCGAAATCGAGAGGACGTTGGTATGGCGGCCTCGAAGATCCTTGTCTATGAGGACCGGACGACCATCGACAAGGCCGGCCATCTGATCTTTCCGGACGGGCAGAATCGTGGCCGCGGAACCGGGGAACGTGACCGCGGACAGTACGATCAATTGGAGGAAGTGGCCTGGCCCGACGGCTCGGCGGCCCTCTACCGACGAGTCATGCTGGAGCAGATCGGGGGATTCGATGAGGATTTTTTCGCTTACGCGGATGACGCTGAGCTGGGGTTGCGGGCCCAAATTGCAGGCTGGCGCTGTCTCTATGTGCCGACGGCAGTGGCGAACCACCACCACGGCTCGACTCTAGGGCGGTATTCCGAGCAGCGGCTCTTTCTCATTGAGCGCAACCGGGTTTGGCTGGCTGCCAAGTTATTCCCCTGGCGCCTCCTATGGCTGAACCCGTTTTATTTCATGGCACGGATGGCCGCCAGCCTCCTGGCGGCCCTGTTAGGACGAGGCGAATCCGGTCAGGCCCGCGAATCGGTACCTGTCACGGGGCTGTTAAAATGCGTGGTCAAGGCCAACCTGGCAGCCCTCGTGGGGCTTCCCAAGATGCTTCGTAAACGAGCCGGCATCGAAGCCTTCCGTAAGCTCTCACCAGCGGAAGTCGCCCAGGTGGTGCGGCGGTTTCACATTCCGCTGGCCGATCTCGTCTGGAGGTCCCGATAGGCGTGTCCCGTGTGATCTCCTCACCGCTCGCGGCGACTGATAGGCAGGCTTGTCCGCGCTGCGAGGGGGAGATCTATCTCACGTTGTTTCGCACCTCCGACCGGCTGTACAGAACCACCGAGCGGCACTTCCACGTCGTCGAATGCAGTCACTGCGGGCTGGTTCGTCTGCACCCGATGCCTAGTCCCGCGGAATTGCGCTGCTTTTACCCCGAGGCCTACTGGTGGACGGCAGACAATTCCGCCTCGGGCAGGCTCGCGGAAATGTACCGCCAGTTCGTTCTCAACGACCATGTCCGGTTCGTCGCCCGCACCCTTGACGGCCTCGCTCCTGTGCTCGACGTCGGCTGCGGCGGGGGATCGTTTCTCCACGCGCTCGGGAAACCAGGAGGTGCAGCGGTCGGCCTCGACCCTTCTCACACGGCCGCATCCGTGGCGCACAGCGACTACCAATTGCCGGCGGTTTGCGGCAGCGTGCCAAGCCATCCTTTTCGCCCTGGGAGCTTCGGCGCTGTCACGCTTTTTCACGTATTGGAACACTTGTTGGACCCCAGGGGGTGCTTGCTCGCCATTCACGATGTCCTGATCGCCGATGGCAAGCTATTTCTCCAGGTGCCGAACGCTGACTGCTGGCAATTCCTGCTGTTAGGCTCCAACTGGAGTGGTCTGGATGTGCCGCGTCATCTCATCCACTTCCGGGCGGAGGATCTGGAGCACTTGCTTGACGACTGCGGCTTTGAGGTCGTTCGTCGCAAATTCTTCTCGCTACGCGACAACCCCGCCGGCCTGGCCACAAGCCTGTGCCCTCAGTTGGAACCGGTCTCTCGGCGCGTCCGTAAGGTCAAAGAATCGAACACTACCCGGCTGCTCAAAGATCTGCTCTACTTGGCACTCGTGTCGGCCGCTGTGCCTTTCACCTTGCTCGAGGCAGCGTCCAAGGCCGGATCGACGATCACCGTGGAGGCCGTGCGAAGAGGGAAAGAGTAAGTGCTTGAGGCGCGCTACGGCCGGTTCCTTCCGTCGTTCCTAAGGCGCCGCCTGATGATCGTAGAAGCCGTCATCGACTCCAGCGTTCGTTCCCTCGCCGACCAAATCCCGAACGGTACTCGCGTGTTGGACGCCGGTGCCGGAGAAGCGCAGTACGCGGATCACTTCTCCCACTGCCGATACACGGCAGTTGATCTAGCGATCGGCGACCGTCAGTGGGACTATTCAGGCCTTGACGTGATCGCCGATCTCACTTCCCTGCCCTTTCGGGATGGCTCGTTCGAGGCCGCCCTCAACATCGTCGTGCTGGAACATGTCCCGGAACCGGCTCGCGCGCTGCGAGAGATTGCAAGAGTCCTGCAGCCTGGCGGCCGACTTCTGATCGTGGTTCCCCAGCAGTGGGAGGTCCACCAAGGCCCGAACGACTTCTATCGCTACACTCGCTATGGCGTGGAGTGGTTACTTGAGCAGGCTGGATTCTCCAAACCCAACGTTCAGCCGATTGGAGGGTATTTCACTCTGCTCGCCCGGCGACTGCTTAATTCCATGAATTTTTTCCAACGGGGACTGCGCTGGCTTGTGTTTCCTTTTGTGGCCGCCATGAGCGGCTTTCTCGCGCTCCTTCTGCCGGGACTGGATTTCCTCGACCGGGAGAAGAACTTCACGCTCGCTTACGTATGCCTTGCAGAAAAAAGCTGATCTGCGTTCTCGCAAGCTTGTTGACGGCGTGGCTGCCCTCCCGCGGCGCCTCTCTGCCCCGGATATACTCCGCGGCGGGAGCAGAAGCGTTGGCCTGGGTACGACAGATCGTAGCGCTCGGCCCGCGGCACCCCGGCAGCCAGGGTCACGGGCAGCTCCAACAACTACTGCTTGGCGCGCTCGACAAAACGCGGGCGCGGATCATCGAAGACGATTTCACAGCGCGGACGCCGAAAGGTCCGATCGCGATGAAGAACATCATTGCCAAGTTTCCCGGGACATCGGATGACGTAGTGGTCGTCTCGGGACACTATGATACTTTTCATCGCCCGGGTCTTCATTTTGTGGGCGCCAACGACGGCGGATCATCGACGGCTTTTCTGCTTGCGCTGGCCGGCCTACTCAACACGCACTCGCGGAAGGATCACGTTTGGCTGGTTTTCTTTGACGGCGAGGAATCGGTCGTCCGTTGGAGCAAGGAGGACCGCACGTACGGCAGCCCTCACCTGGCTCGGCGGTGGGGCAACGACGGCACATTGGCAAGGATTAAGGCTCTCATCAACGTGGACATGATCGGCGACGCCGACCTGAGCCTCACGTCTGAACAGCTCTCGACCCGCTGGTTACGCGAGTCGGTCTGGGAAACGGCGCACAGGCTGGGCTACGGCTCGCTCTTTTCAAATAGGCGATTGGCCATTGACGACGACCATGCGCCTTTCTTGCGGGCCGGTGTCGACGCGGTCAACCTAATCGACTTTCACTACGGCTCTCAGAACCGCTATTGGCACACAGAAAACGACACGGTCGACAAACTCAGCTTTCGTAGCTTCACCGTGATGATTCACGTGGTTGACAAAGTGCTTGATGAACTGGAAAGCGTGAATTGAGGGTGCTGGGCGTCGAGCACCGAACCGCGAGCATTACGCATCGAGCACCGAAGCAGCCGGGCGGCTCCCCGGGAGCAACATGTCGGCCCCCTGGACCGGCGAAATCGCCGGTCCCTACTGCCGCAGTTCGTGACGACTCAAGTGGGGACAAGCGATCCAGCTTGTCCAGGGCGACATGTCGCGACGGTACATGACAAACGGCGTCATGCGGGGAAAGATTCGTTGGTTCCGTCACGGTTTAAGTCGACAGTATTGGGGCTAGCTTCGTTCAAAAAACCGGGGACTGTCACAAGCGGCGTCCCGGAAGTCACTTAGAATCAATGGCGTTTTGAGCCGCGGTTGACTGTCCCAAGGTTTTTTCTGATGAACGAGCTTCGTTCACTCATCCACCCGGAAAACTTTCCTCGACACGGCATAGTGCAGCAACTCCGTGTCGTTCACGCGCGTTCGTTTTTCAAACTTCATGCCGGCCTTGACCATCACTCGAAAAGACGCAGCATTGTATTGGTCAGCACAGGCCACGATCCGTTTCAACCGACACTTCGTAAACCCCCAAACGAGGACCGCTTGGACGGCTTCCGTCGCTAGGCCCTGGCCCCAGCAACTCGGCGCTAAGCCATAGAGCAGTTCGACCTCAGGCATGGTTCCCACATGCCGTAGTCCGCAGAAGCCGATGAGCTTCCTGCCGCGAAACCGAAAGACCGCCCACTGCCCGAAACCGCTCAGTTCGAAACTGCCGATGCTCCGTTCGATCTCAGCCCTAGCGCGATCTCTCGATATCACGCGATCGTCCCACAGGTAGCGGCGAACGCCGCGGTCGACCCACAGACGATAGAGATCGTCCAGATCGTCGAGACGCAAGGGACGTAAGCGTAGTCGCGGGGTGCGGATCTGGTGCCGAGTAGCCATCCGGTTCGGCGATTATATCCTGTTCCTGAGCGTACTGGCGGCAGGATCACAACTAGATGGTAAAATAAATCTTACCAGCTCCACAAAAGGACGATGGGTATACGATGCCTCTTTCCCGCGACTTTACTGAGACCATACGGGGACGTGCCCTCCGTGAGCCAGAGTTCCGGCGGGCGTTGCTGCAAAACGCCGTCGAGGCTCTGCTGAGCGGCGAACTGGACACTGGGAAAGCTTTGCTGCGCCGTTACGTCAATGCGACGATCGGGTTCAAGAGACTGGCTGACGAACTCGACAAGCATGAGAAATCGCTTATGCAAATGCTCGGACCCGCGGGCAATCCGCAGGCCCGCAACCTGTTCGCCATCATCGAAACCTTGCAGCGGCTGGAGGGCGTAGAGCTGGGAGTGGTGGTCATGAGCTGAGGCCGAGTGGCGTGAACCCGCATTCAGTGTGTCCGACCCGTCACTCAGCGCATCATTTCGCAAATACGGTTACGAAGGCCGGGTCGGTAGGCCGGGATTGTGGCGCGGGCCTCTGGTAGCCGTCCCGGGCGCAATGAATTGCGCCTGCACCATCTCGTCGTGCCCTACTTCCGCGATACCTACACCATTCTGCCGTCGGCTCTGGGAGAGCAAGTAGTGAGCCAAGGGGCGGCCATTCTTGCTGCGCAATCGCTGGAAGGAAGCTCGACAGAGTCGAACTAACTAGAAGCTATCGAGCTATCTGATAAACGCCGAAGCAAGACACGATAGCAAAATGGGCGGGACGCAGACCTTAACCGTACGCCCAACCCCCTCGTCGCTCGGTGGGCCCATACGTGAACGCTGCGCCGTTACTCGGGATTTGTAGGCTGTGGTGATCCCGCCCTTCGCCAGTAACATCGGTTACCGATGCCTACCCTTCGGCGGTACAATTCCCTCAGCATCGGCGTGAACCATCGTCGGTCGGAGCATCTCCCATTACAAGCTCCTTACAGCGGCGAGGTTCTGAACTCGTCGGCTCATAGAACAGGGCGATTCGGCTGTTCTCGTCTGGCGATGACACTGCAAGCCAATACATCTACCCACTATCAGCCGGGGCCGCGACGTAGACTTCACTGACACCACACCCGCCCTTGCGGCGCTCGATGCGCGGCATCATGCGTTCGCTGTCGATGTTGGCGACTCGCAGGCGGCAGAGCTCGATCCGTCGCAACCCCGCCGAGTAAGTTGTCAACCTAATTGGTCGTCTTCAGCCTTACTAGCCTGCACACGGAGAGCACCCTCTTTCAGAACCTGCCGATGGCGTTTCTCGAATTCAGCACGGTTCTTGTGTATCGCCAGGACCCACTTGCGCCCTGCCTGGCGAAGCTCGTCATCAATATCTGCGTCTCCATCCGTGATGGAGACCGTTTTGGTGATCTGAACGAGGGGGCAGAACTCCCCTGCTAGATTCTGAAGACGGTTGTTGACCATCCAGTACTCAGTAACCTTGCCAAAGAAGTCTTCGGGAACCGGGAGTGCTGCGTTGGGATTGTGGTAGACGACTACTTCTTGGCCCCACGTTTCTGGCGCGTCGCCAACAACATACGCAAAAGGCTCTGGTATGATCGCGCGGAGGTCGTGATCGACACAGAGCCCCATCCGTAGCATGTGGACGTTTGGATGTTTCGCCCTATCGAAACCCATGCGATTGAACTTCGCGACAGTGCCAGCATCACTGAAGAGAACGGCGCTGACATTCTCGACCGTTGGCTGGCGGAAGAACCCCGCTGGAACCACCTTCGAACCGGCACGGATTTCTTCCAGGTTCTCTAATGTCCAATGTGCGATCTGACCCTCACCGGACTCCAGATTAACCTGATTTCCATAAAGGTAACGGGCTAGAGCGCTGGTCGACATTCGTAACGGACTCGCATTATGGAAACCTGATAGAGCTAAAACGAAGGGCTTACCCTTAACGTGTTCCAGGTCCCAATAGCGTTTGGTCAGCTTCGACCACAACGGGCTTCCCAACTTGATGCCGAGAAGGTCTTGTTCTTCCCAATGATCGTCGGGCTCTTTGAGGGGCTTTCCTTCAGTTGGATTCGAGGTCGCTGCCTCAACCCAAACTGAGTTACTCCCGTCGTTGAGAAGGAAATCGGGCCGCTGCTCCGGTTGGCGGATCTTGAGCCGAATACTGTCAAAGTACGCCGCCAGGTAGAGTTCCCAGATCCTGTGGTCAAAACCCGCTGTCTGAAAATCCCGGACGAAGTTCTTGTCCGGCTTCGGAAGCAAACCGTAAGCCCTTCGTATTGTCTCTCTTGCTGGCGCGTGCGATCGTGACCGCGCTATGTAAGCGAAGCTTTCATGGAGGCCCGTCTCGGGCACCACTGGCTCGAAAATGTCTTGATTAGCCATTTGCTGCTCGAGCGCTCGACAGTCTCTTGGAATTCTTATTGTAGGAGTCGCTCCCGGTCACTATGTTCACCGGTAACCGGACAACCGGGGCCAACGGCATCGTGTAATGGAATAGTCCCCTAGCGCAGCCTCGGCGGCCGTCGGCCGTTGGCCGTCCAGTCACACCCAGTCACACAGCCTGTTTTCAACAACTTCATCACCCTGGACACCCTAAGAACTTGACGCTGCGGGTTACACTGGGTGTAGGAGGTCCACATTGCGAGCTGCCTTTCGACCTGTAGCCGCTGGTCCTGACTTGCTCTATTCTGACGGGGGCACCGCAGCGCCACGCTCGACGAGCGAGAAAAATACGAAACGAACCCAATTCCTCACAACCAACGCGGAATCAATGGGTTACGACGGGATTTCCAGCCCGTAGCGCATGGCTCGGCGGTCGTTTTGCCGAGACTTGCGGCCGTTGGCTACAACGGGAACGCGGCTAGGACATTATCGGTCGGGCCCGGTAGGGACAAACAATCTTGTTTGTCTAGCCGCCGCCAGGCGGCTCGCTGAGCTGCCTACGCCATTGCCTTTTCGCAAAGACACAAGCGGAGCCGCGGACGGGAAGTCTGCGGTCAACATGCGAATGACCTCCAGCGGCCGAGCGGGGCCCGGGGGCGGGTTCGCAGCCCGTAGCGCGGCCATTCTAGCGGCACAGTCGGTAGAGGAGATCTCGGCAGGGTCAAACTGACGCAAAGAGCCCCGCCACCGCCGCCGCTTCATCTGACCCGCAAAAAAGATCTGTTAGGATCGTAGTGTCCCTGTGTCTCGCCGCATCGGCCCTCAAGCTCCTCGCATCGGCGCTCATACTTCGATAGCCGGCTCGCTGGAGCGGGCGGCTGAAGAGGCGGCGGCGCTCGGTTGCAACACGTTCCAGATCTTCTCCCGCAGCCCCCGCAAGTGGCAAGCCGGGAAGCTGGATCCAGCCGCGGTCGAACGGCTGAAAGAGGCGCGAGAACGCTTTGGCCTTACTCCGCTAGTCATTCACGGGAACTACCTGGTGAATTTGGCGGCGGCCGACCCGGTCGTTCGCGGGAAATCAATCGCGGCTTTCCGCGACGAGGTCAACCGAGCGCTTACGTTGGGAGCTGAATACCTAGTCATCCACCCCGGCAGTCATCGCGGACAGACACTGAAACGGGCCATGAAAACCATGGCGGCTTCGGTCGCCAAGGCGGTCCGCGGCATTCAATGGAATCATCTCGAGCTACTTTTGGAGAACACCGCCGGCGGAGGTGCCTCAATCGGACGCGACTTTTTGGAACTGGCCGAACTGCGAGACATGATTCAGAGGAAAGCAGCGGTGCCAGTCGGTTTTTGTATCGACACAGCACATTCCTACGAGGCCGGCTTTGATGTGTCGACGCCTGCTGGCCTAAACAACACGTTACGGCTCATCGACAAAACGATCGGGGTCGACGCTGTGCGGGTAATCCATGCCAACGACTCGAAAACGGCCCTTGGCTCAAACTCCGACCGCCATGAGCACATCGGAAAGGGCAAGATCGGTCGCGAAGCCTTCCGGCGGATGCTCCATCATCCCAAGTTGCACGGCAAGCCGTTCATTCTCGAGACTCCTCAGGATGAAGGTAGCGGCCACCAGCGGAACGTCAGGGTCTTGAAGACCTTGCTGCGCCGCCGTGCCGGCAGCGGCGGGAACTGACCCAAAGAAAGTCCATGTCCGAAAAGTCTTACAACCCGAAAGAGATCGAGCCTCGTTGGCAGCGCGAGTGGGAACAAGCTGATGTGTTCCGCGCTGATGCCCACCCATCGCGACCGAAGTACTACGTACTTGAGATGCTGCCTTACCCTAGCGGCACGCTTCACATGGGGCACATACGAAACTACTCGATCGGCGATGCGCTGGCCCGCTACAAATGGATGCGCGGGTTCCGTGTCCTACACCCGATGGGCTGGGACTCTTTTGGTCTGCCGGCTGAGAATGCCGCCATCAAGAACAACCGCGATCCGGGCGAGTGGACCAGGTCAAACATCGCCAAGATGAAGCAGCAGCATCGGCGGTTCGGCTTCAGCTACGACTGGTCGACGGAAATCTCGGTCTGCGAACCGGAATACTATCGCTGGAACCAATGGCTTTTCCTCAAAATGTACGCACGCGGCCTGGCCTACCGCAAAGAGGCCCAGGTGAACTGGTGTCCTCAGTGCCAAACGGTGCTGGCTAACGAGCAAGTGGTGAACGGCTGTTGCTGGCGTCACGAAGATACCCCTGTCGAAGGCCGCTCCCTGGAGCAGTGGTTCCTGAGAACAACCGACTATGCGGACGAGCTGCTGAACGATCTGCAGCAACTTGAAGGCGGCTGGCCCGAGCGCGTGCTCACCATGCAGCGGAACTGGATCGGCAAATCGATCGGCACTCGCGTGGACTTCCTGTTGGAAGGCAGTGAAGAGAAGATCACCGTCTTTACCACTCGCGTGGACACGATCTTTGGCTCAACGTGCGTGATCCTGGCTCCCGAGCACGAGCTGGTCAGCCGCTTCGGGTTCGACAAGCAAGCGGAACGCATGATCCGGTCCCGTACCTCGAAAGGCCCGGCCGACGTCGAGAAAGAAGGCTTAGACACCGGCCACTACGCGATCAATCCCTACAACAACGAACGGGCGCCGATCTGGATCGGCGACTTCGTGCTGATGGAATACGGCTCGGGCGCCATCATGGCGGTGCCCGCTCACGATCAGCGGGACTTTGAGTTTTGCCGCAAGTACGGTATTCCGATTCGGCCCGTGATCCGCCCGGTCGACGGAACTCTCGCCGACGAACCGACGATGGAAGAAGCGTTCGAGGACTATGGCGTCGTCGAGAACTCCCCCCCGTTCAGCGGCCTCACGAGCGAAGAAGCCAAACAGAAGATGACCGCTTGGGCACAAGAGCGCGGATTCGGCGAAAGCGCCATCACCTACCGGCTCAGAGACTGGGGCATCTCGCGGCAGCGCTACTGGGGCACGCCGATTCCCATTATTTACTGTCAGCAGTGCGGCGTTGTGCCGGTGCCGGAAGACGAGCTTCCCGTTCTGTTGCCGGCCAACGTCAAGCTCACCGGTACCGGGCAATCACCGCTCCGCAGCGTCCCGGAATTCGTCCATGCGGACTGTCCGAAATGTAGCGGTGCGGCGGAACGCGAGTGCGACACCATGGACACGTTTATCGACTCGTCTTGGTATTTCTACCGCTACTGCGACCCGAAGAACGACCAGGCGCCCTACGACACCGAGAAGGTCGCCACCTGGTTTCCTATCGACCAGTACATCGGTGGCATCGAGCACGCGGTCCTGCACCTGGTCTACGCACGCTTTTTCACGAAAGTGATGCGGGACCTCGGATTGATCACCTGGAACGAGCCGGCGACGCGGCTATTTAACCAGGGGATGGTTATCCGCGACGGAGCCAAGATGTCAAAAAGCAAGGGCAACGTCGTGGATCCGGACTCGGCGGTCGAGCGATTCGGCGCCGACACGGTCCGCCTGTTCTCTCTTTTTGCCGCGCCACCTGAGAAAGACTTAGACTGGCAGGACGCGGGCGTAGAAGGCATGCATCGCTTCTTGGGCCGCGTGTACCGCTTCGTTACCCGCAACACCACTAGCGAAGAATTCCTGAACGGCGAGCCGTCGAACGATGCCGATCGGGCACTGCTGCGCAAACTCCACCAGACCATTCAAAAAGTCACCAACGACTTCGAGACGCGCTGGCACTTCAACACTTCGCTGGCCGCGATCATGGAGCTGACGAACGACCTCTACGCTCGCGAGTCCGAACTCTCGCCCGCCGTACTACAAGAGACCCTAACAAAGCTGGTTCTACTGCTAGGACCCTTCGCGCCCTACCTGGCCGAAGATCTCTGGCACGAGCTTGGGCAGGAGGGAACGCTCCTTCGCATAGCCTGGCCGGACTTCGATCCCGAGATGGCCAAAGAAGATAAGGTCGAAGTTGTCGTGCAGGTCAACGGAAAACTTCGCTCGCGGCTGGCCGTAGCACGGGGCACGGATCGCGCCGAGCTGGAGCGACTAGCAACAAGTGACTCTAAAATTATGCCCTACCTCGAACAGAAAACGGTCCGCAAGGTAATTGTAGTTCCCGACAAACTCGTGAACGTAGTGGTGAACTAGTGCTTGGTTGCAAAAGTTCGCGTTATTTGAAAACACCCTTGTCCAAAACAGCTTTTTGAAGAGAGTTAGTTTGAAAGAAGCACCTTCCTCTAATTGGACGTTGCGGAATCTGTTCCTGGTGGGGCCGATCCGGCAACGCAAACTTACGAGGAGGGCAACCCCATGGTACAGGCCGCCAGCCTGTTCAATCAACTGCTGCAACACTTCCCACGGAGCGAGTTCGCGGCGCTCGTAAAGAAACAGCACGCCGAACGCGAGGCCAAGGGTTTCTCCTGCTCGACGCAGTTCGTCTCGATGCTGTTTTGTCAGCTCGCCCACACCGCTTCCCTGCGCGAAATCTGCAACGGGCTCAGCTGTTGTCTCGGAAAATTAGTGCCCCTGGGCGTCGCAAAAGCGCCCCTCTCAAGTCCACGCTTTCCTATGGCAATGGGCATCGGCCCGCGGCCCTGTTCGAGGAGCTCTTCCAAGTGGCCTTGCAGCGCTTCCACGCGGAGAAAAGACTGCCTCTGCGAGCCCGGAAATTCCGTTTCAAGAACAAACTCCTGTCCCTGGATTCCACCACCATCTCTTGGTGCCTCAGCCTATTCCCCGGGGCCCAGTTCCGTCGCGCCAAGGGGGGCGTCAAAGCGCACGTTCTGCTCGCCCACGACGACTACCCGCCGGCCTATGTGTTGCTCACCGAGGCCAAACGAAGCGACGTCAAGATGGCCGATTCCTTTGCCCTCAATCGCACTTCGATTGTGGTCATCGACCGGGGCTATAGGTCCCCGTCTGTCTAACCACCGAACCCGTCGCTCTCATGCGAGGGGCAAAACTCAACACGGCGTGGGTAAGAAAGAGCGCTACGACGGCCGCCACCAGCAGTGGCAACGCCGTCTGAATGGTCGTCGGGAAGCGGCTTAGAGGAGGCGCGGAAAAGCCAAGTGACACCTCGGCAATGTAGGTTGCCATGCCGCCTAGCAGTGCTGCCCTGACGACGGCTCCCCAGTTCTTATGCCACCGGAAGCCGCGCTCTTGCCGCTGAAACTCGCTCCTGACCTTGACCAGATACCAAGCCAGGGACACGGCGATAAAAGCAGCAGCCGCGGCAAAACAGAGTGCCCAGTTGTCGGGGACTTTCGTCCACGGTGTTGGTGCCGGAGGCGGGAGATCGGAGCCTGCCAGTGCTCGCAAACTAGCCCGCGCAATGGCCTCCGCGCGATGAGCTCCCAAGTTAATCAACACAACGGCGCCAAGCTCGAGCTCGGGCGCCAGTGCGATGGCCGTGTTTGCGCCCCAGATGTCCCCGGAGTGTTCCAGGACTCGGGTGTCGTTGAGCCACCCCGCGCGAGCGGTCACGTTCCAACCCATGTCGTAGAACCGCGGGGGTGAATCGGCCTCGGGCACCCGCAGCAACCCGTCGAAACCGCGATGTCCCTCGAATAGCATCCAGCGTGTATACCTCGACATATCGACGGCTGTCGACTTGATCCCGGAGGAACCCCACCAGCCGGAAAAGGGGTCCGAAGTGGGTCGGATCCGCCCCCATCGTTGTTCATGGTAGGCGGACAGACCCCACAGCACAGCCTGCCTCCGGTCGAGGGTGGTACGCGTCATGCCGAGCGGCTCAAAGACCTCTCGCCGCAGGTAGTCGGGAAACGACTCTCCGGCTACAGATTCCACAATCGCGGCCAGCAGCACGTAGTTGCTATTGGTGTATTCGAACGGACTACCGGTAGATCGGCTCACCGCCGCCGGCCGTAATTTGAGAACAGCCAGGTCCAGGTCGAGTGTGCCGCGGGTCTCGCAACAAGGCAACAATCGGTCGGTTCGGCGAGGCAGGCCGCTGGTATGACGAAGCAGGTCGTGAACCGTGATGCTTTCCGCCGGCCGGTCGGCGAAGTCAAGACCGGAAAGATACTTTTTCACTGGGGCTTCCATGTCCAGGATTCCCTCTTGGTGGAGCTTCCAAACGGCCAAGGCGGTGAACGACTTGCTCACGGAAGCCAAATCCACGGGAGTTTCCACCGTCATCCGATCGCCGCCGGCTAGATCTTTTGTTCCGAACGCCTTCAGGTGAACAGCTTGGAGTCCCCGGACTGCTGCCACTGACAGACCGGGAATATCGTTGATTTCCATCTCGGCACGGATATAGTGTTCGATGGCAGGGGGAAGCTCGCTAGGGATGGGCGGGTCACCGGCGGGCAGAGGCATCCCAGCGAAGACCGCGAGAATCACCCACCGAGAGGATGCCGGTCCCAGGTGATAACCCACTCGTTGCGCAAACATAACTCCGCCCTCATAGAGCCGCCGGCCGAGCAAACCAGACGTTCTCCCCATCGGCAGGGATAGTGTACCCAGTTGCGCCGCGATGTGACAGAGGACCCCGCTGGGGAAGGTGAAGAGACGGCGCTATCGACGTTGGGAAGGTGTTGCAGTCCGGGCGTCAGCGCTGGAGTGCCGTCGTCCTGGGACTGAGGGTTCGCGAGCCTGGGATTGGGCTGACGGCTATTATCCCACCCGGATCAAGCACTTCCCATCCCGATAGAAGTGACACCCAGCTTCCCTTGCCTTCATGGTGCGCTCAGCGTCGAGAACGTACCGGTTGGGCAAGGCGGCTCCACGAGGGTCGAGCTGAAGAAAGAAATCAGGACTAAGAGGCGCAGCTTAGTAGTCCATTTCACAAGTTCGGTCACGTATATTTAGATTTAGAAGCCAGGTGGACGATCGGGAACTTCGGGCACAGCATGCCGTGCCCGCCTGCCCTCGCCCGAAACGTGAGTGTATTTATGAAATGGAGTACTTAGGGCGTGGGTCGGACCGCGATGGTGACGTCGGCGCGACTCCGGAAGACGTTGCCGTCGCCGCAGTCCACCTCAATGACAATCGGCACCGCGCCCCCCGGGGTCACCCCTTGCGGCACAAACGCATTGATCTGATTCAAGCCCACCAGCGTGGGGTGTAGGACCGGTTGGTCAATGACCCGAGCTTCGATGCCACCGATAAGCAGACGTACGATTTTAGTCGTCTCTTGTAACGGATTGCCCGCGCCGGGCACGTCGCCCGTCGGGGGCGGCAACGACACCGGCCCCAAGCCGTTACACCACACCGTGATCACACCACCGACCGCCGCCGGCTGTCCGCTCACGCCCGGCAAAAACCCTTCCGGTTGAGCAAACGAACCTGGAATTACGTCGTCGTTGCCCAAGCTGAAGTTCGTCACAATCGCCTGGCCGGGGCCGAACTGGAAGGTGAACATACCAGGGGAGGCTAGGGCAGCGTCGACGGAGAACGGCTCGCTCCACACCTCGCCGTCATCCCTCTCCCAGTGCACACGGAGCTCGACGGTGCCACTGCTAATATCGAGCTCCCAAGGCACCTGTACGTTAGCCTGGTTGAACCCCAGACCGAAATCGTCGCCAAAGACGCCGAACAGCGCCCCCGGAATGCCGTTGAAGGAGACCGACAATCCGTCCAGCTTCATGCTCAGGGGAATGGTCGTGGCGCGCGCCGTCCGCTCAGCGAAGCTTCCGAAGACTGAAACGATCGAGCCAGGCGAGGTCAATTCCTGGAAGCCGGCGGCGTCAAACACCCCGGTGACCAGAGGCCCTTCCGGGGTGGCGATCTTGGCCACGAAGGCGTCACAGCCGAAAGGGAAGCCGGGGCCATTGTGGCTCAGATCCGGCCCCACGGTTACCGGGAAGCTCGCCTCCGTGGAGTAAGTTTCCCCGGTGACGTAAGCATTGCCGTCCCGGTCCACAGCTATCCCGAAGCCATAGTCGAGATCGTCACCGCCGATATAGCCGGCATAGACCAGCGCCGTACCGCCAGGGTTCACCTTGGCCACGAAGGCGTCAGTACCGCCATTGAAGGTCAGGTCCGGCCCCACGGTTACTGGAAAGGTCGCCTCCGTGGACCCACTTTTTGGCACTCCAACAACCCCAGTGTCCCCGATGACGTAAGCATTGCCGGCCCCGTCCACGGCAATCCCGGAGCCTGTGTCATAACCAGCACCCCCGATGTAGCCGGCGTAGACCAACGCTGTGCCGCCAGCGTTCACCTTGGCCACGAAGGCGTCAGTGATGAAAACGTCGACTCCGCCATTGAAGGTCAGGTCCGGCCCCACGGTTACCGGGAAGCTCGCCTCCGTGGAGCCAGTACGCCCGGTGACGTAAGCATTGCCGGCCCCGTCAATGGCAATCCCGTTACCAAAGTCATCACCGGCACCCCCGATGTAGCCGGCATAGGCCAGAGCCGTGCCGCCAGGGTTCACCTTGGCCACAAAGACGTCCGCGCCGCCATTGAAGGTCAGGTCCGGCCCCACGGTTACCGGGAAGCTCGCCTCCGTGGAGCCAGTAACCCCGGTGACGTAAGCATTGCCGGCCCCGTCCACAGCAATCCCGGAGCCTGTGTCATCATCAGCACCCCCGATATAGCCGGCGTACACAAGCACTGTGCCGCCAGGGTTTACCTTGGCCACGAAGGCATCCCTGAAGAAGTTGGGGCCATTGGAGCTCAGGTCCGGCCCCACGGTTACCGGGAAGCTCGCCTCCGTGGAGCCAGGCTCTCCAGGCCCTCTAATTCCAGTGGTGCCGATGACGTAAGCATTGCCGGCCCCGTCCACGGCAATCCCATCACCAAAGTCCCAACCGTCACCGCCGATATAGCCGGCATAGACCAACGCTGTGCCGCCCGGGTTCACCTTGGCCACGAAGGCGTCAGTGGTAAGAACGACGCCGACGCGATTGAAAGTCAGGTCCGGCCCCACGGTTACCGGGAAGCTCGCCTCCATGGAGTAGGTCGCCCCGGTGATGTAGGCGTTGCCAGCGCTGTCGACGGCGATACCGGTGCCGCTGTCTCCGTATAAGCCTCCGATGTAGCCGGCGTAGACCAGCACGGCAGGATCAATCACCAACGGCAGGCTGTGATTATACGCCCCCACCCGAAAGCCGTAGACCTGCCCTTCCCCTCCACCCTCGCCTTTCAGGACATAGGCCGCCATCACCTCCTCGCGCTGCCCATCGTCCTCCTGGTATGCGTAGGGCTTGTCATCCTCAAAGCCGCCCACAGGCGTCGCCACCTGGAGTTGGCCCGCCTCGTTGAGACTGACCTCCGCCCCCCGATAAGCGAGCCGAATCTGCTGCGGGTCCGCCCCCGGATGCACGAGGAAGGTGTATTTCAAGCGGTTGACCGTGCCGCGATAGACCAGGTCAATCCCTGGCCACAGATCCTCATAGACCAGGCTGGCGTAAGTCCCCAGCCCCACCTTCCACTCCTCACGACGACCCTTGAAGTAGCTGACAACCGCGTCGGTTGGATCCTGCCCGAGTGGTTCCACGTCCGGATTCGCCCCCACAAAGTCCAGCTTCACCGCCCAGCGCTCGGCAGGCATATCCTCACGTTCCGAAGCCGACCTCGTCCCACCAAAGGAGGCTAAATGGACGTGCGCCTGGCTTCCTGCCGGTGATGTCACCTCCGGTAGCCCCTTTTGATCGGGAGCGCCCATCAGGACATAGGTAACCCCCGCGAGCGTGAAATAGATGCTCTTGTCACGGCCCTGGATGTAGTAGGCGACACGGGTGTCCAACTGGCCCTGGTTCTCAATGAAGTACAGCGGCAGTTGGCCGTAGGCCTCCACCGCTCGCTGTTGCTTGCCGCGTTCGCCTGACGGGCTTGCACTCGGCGCCATAGCTGGGGTGAGGCTCAAAACAAACCCCGCTACACCGCTGATGACTCCGACTCCCAACCAATGGCTGTTGTGCTTCATGGCAGCCTCCTCTGATGTCTTGTCTAACCGAACGGTTGTTTTCCCCCAGCCTTGCCGGCGTGGGAGGGTCGGGTGGTATAGCACGGCGGATGCAACAGGGCCAAGATGAAACAAAGTAACCGTTTTGTGTCAAACGGTACAGCAACAACCCTTGTTTTGGTGGGCCGGGAATATCGTTGATTTCCAGACTCACCGCCGCTTCTTGGGATTGGACTCCGGTGACAAGGCGGCTTGGACTTGCATGCCCAAATAGCCGAAGCAAATCAAAGCCGTCAGCAGGGCCACGAGGGTGATGAACAACCCGTCTACGGACGCGATGACCTTGCCGGTGACCGCGAGCCAGCCGGCTACACCGAGGCTGGCGAGGCCGAGTACGAAGCAAAATAAAAGTGCGATGATCCGTTCCAACATTCGTTCGCTGACTCCCTGGGCTGTGACTCGGCCTATGTGTGATTGACCGGAAAGAATAGCGCCGCCTTGCTATTCATTCTCATAAACTACGAAGGCCAATCGCAAATCCCGGTGGGACAGGCATTCTCGCTTGTCCGAAATGAGAGTGCCGAGAATTCCGGTAGGAGACGGGATCCTGCATGGCTGCGCTTTAGTCTTGGCCAGGGATCGGTAGCTGAGGGGTTCCTCATTGCTTCGTCTAGGGCGAAGCGCAGGTGGTCTCGTTGAACGGCAATGATGAGCCGGTCGGGTTTTCACCATCGGCTGCTACGGCAAGAGCAGAATCTTGCCGCTAGTCAGTCGCGCCGCTAGGCGGCGGTGGGCCTCGGCGGCCTCGGCAAGGGGGAACGTTTCTCCGACGTAGACTTTCACTTTCCCAGAAAGTACCCAGTCGAAAACGTCCCCAGCCCGCTCGAGCAGCTTCTCCCGCGTCGCCGTGTGGTCAACCAGACTCGGGCGGGTCAGAATCAACGACCCCTTCGCGGTGAGCGTTAGCGGCTCGATGCCGGGAACAGGCCCGCTGGCACTGCCGAAGAACACCATCCAACCCAGGGGGCGAAGGCAGTTGAGGCTGCCTTCCCAGGTGGTTTTGCCGACCGAATCGTAGACCACATCTACACCTTTGCCATCGGTGAGGCGTTTGACCTCGGCAACGAAGTCCTGCTCGGTGTAAAGGATGACCTCGTCGGCTCCGGCTTCCCGAACCCGCGCTGCCTTTTCGGGGGTTGAGCACGTTCCGATCACTCGCGCACCACGCATTTTTGCCACTTGGACCAGTAGCAGGCCCACCCCGCCAGCGGCGGCGTGTATCAGAACAGTGTGCCCGGTTTCGATCGGAAAGGTCGAGTGACTCAAGTAGTGGACGGTCATGCCTTGCAGCGTTATCGCCGCGGCCGTTCGCGTGTCAATACCATCGGGAAGTTTGACGAGCTTATCCGCAAGCACGACGGCGTATTCGGCGTATGATCCCGGGACCCCGGTGTAGGTCACGCGGTCGCCGGGTTGGAACCCGCTGACATCCGATCCCACTGCGCTAACCACGCCGGCTCCTTCCTGCCCGTTCGTAAAAGGCAGGTTGGTCTTGTAAAATCCGCTGCGGAAGTAGATGTCGATGAAATTGACCCCGGCGGCCTCGATTTTGACGACAGCGTCGCCGGGGCCCGGAGCCGGGTCGGGAACGTCCTCAAATTGCAGGACCTCAGGTCCCCCGGTTTGGTGAAGACGGATGGCTTTCATGGCTTTCCTCGCTTAGGTCTGGAGATCCAAGATTGTACCAGGCTGTCCCACGGAATGGACTTTATGAGCTTTCCGTTTCACCTTTTCGATGAGCGCGACGTGAAGGCCGGTAGGGCCATGGGCACTCACTGGCGTTCGCGGCTCCGATTTGTTCGTCGTCGAGAGTGTGTTTCTGTAAGTTACTGAAAAAGGGCTCAATTGAGTCGCCCCTGGGCGTCGAGAAGAGTCTCGACGCGGCACGCTGAGAGCGTGCGCCACAAAAGCAACGCGCTGGGCTCCTCCCTCCTGAGAATAGCGAGTGTGTCAAGTGTCTCCGTTGGGCGGTGAACGATTGGTTTCGATTCGGGCCGGGAACCAGAGTGCTCCCCCTTGTGCTATTTGCCCAAGCAACCAGAAAAAGCCGCGGGCCTCCGCGAGACCCGCGCTACGCGCTGAGTCGTCAAACCAACCGGCCTACGATTTCCCTGGGCCGAGACATTGTGCTGGCAGTTGTGACATATTGATGCTTCAATAAGACATACTGATGTCTAACCATGGTAGAATCGTGATATGAGGACCACGATTCGCATCGACGACGACGTGCTCCGGGGGGCGAAAAAGCTAGCGCTCGAAACCGACCGCACTCTTACGGCCGTCATTGAAGACGCCTTACGAGAGGTGTTGGTGCGTCGGAGCGAGCGTGCGAAACGCCGGCCGGTACGGCTGCCAACATTCGGGGGTGAGGGGCTTCAGCCCGGGGTTGACCTGGACGACTCGGCCGCCTTACTAGACCTGATGGAAGGCACGGAATGATCCTCGTTGACGTCAACGTTTTGGTGTACGCCTTCCGCCGCGATTCCGCCGGTCACGGCGATTACCGCAAGTGGTGGACGTCGGTTGTCGGAGGCGACGAAGCCTTTGGCGTCAGTGATGTCGTTTTGAGTGGGTTTCTTCGCATCGTCACGCACCCCAAAATATTCCGCCCACCGACCCCGATCGCGCAGGCGTTGGCTTTTGGGGCGCGGATCCTCTCCCAGCCGCACTGTGTGCGAGTGAATCCGGGCCCCCGTCATTGGGAAATCTTTCGGCGCCTATGCCTCTCGATTGGTACAAAGGGCAACCTCGTTCCGGATGCCTACTTGGCCGCCTTGGTCATCGAATCCGGTTGCGAGTGGATCACCACCGATCGTGATTATGCGCGGTTTCCCGGTTTGCGTTGGCGCCATCCGTTCGAGTAGTGTGCCGCCTGGGCGGGCCTGGAATTGATGCTCGGCTCAAGTTGCTCCTCGCGCAGCCCGGGTCCCTAACCTGTCGTCTTTCGCCTAAAAAAGGCGACACCGCACGTCTTCCTATCCGGTTGCCTCTTGGGTCTGTGTTGTGGCAACCTTTCGTCTATATTGCTGTGCAACGGCTCCTAACGCCAGAAGAAATTCAGGAGGCCCGCAGAACGGCACGCCGCAGGCTGTGGCTCGGTTCCTTCTTCTTTGCGATTGCCCTGCTATCGGGTGGTGGCTTGTTACCCTCTGGGAGAAAGTCGCTACAGACGACGCCAGGTTTTTCTATATGGGGGTCCCTCTTGTTGTCCTTTTTCCTCTTTTTGAAGGGTACAAACTTTGTCGTCTTTCCAAGCGTATTGAAGACGATCTGGTTGGTGGGTTCGCCGAGTCCCTGAGCGGGGTCGTCGGGTCGAAAAAAAGCCGGTGGGAAGAAAGGAGTTACCCGTGGATTGTAGTCGATGGAAAGAAGATCACAGTGAGTTCTCAAGATTATGGAAAAGTGGAGCCAGGTGATCAGGTTAGTGTGGAATACCTGCCGCGATCCGATGTGGCAGTCCTCGTCAGAAAGCACCGGGGTTCAGTGTTGGGCCTGTAGAGTGTGCGGAATCGAAGGTACCTGCGATCCGCTTCAGCAACTGTCGCCTTCCCCCCTTAATCGCGACGCTTCCACAGCCGGACCTTTCCTAAATTGTCGATTTCCTGTAAGATGCCTGTGCCGGATTGCGGCACACTGTCGCAATCGTTGAGAATTTACGCCAGCCTGCAAGCGGACCCCCAAAGTGCTGGCCAACTCTCCGACGCTTTCTTCGCTTAACGTCTATGCGCTACCAGTACAAACGCGAACCTCTTACCGCAGATGAAGCAACCCGCTTGGCCAACGCCTGCAACCCCCACGAAGAGAAACTCGTTGTCTGGGTCCTTCTTGACAGGGGACTCCGCGTCTCCGAGCTTGCCAACCTCAAACGAGCGAATCTAGACTGGCAAACCCACCGCCTGATGATCTACAGCAAAGGCGGACCCGATTAACGATTCGCCTATGACCCCCTCTTTGGTCCCCTTCAAGGGCCGAAAACTGGCTGGGGCGGGCTTTTCTTCCCGGCCCGTGATCGTCGAATAGGCTGGCGCGAAAGCGTCCCGGCGCTTCATGAAGCGGCCACTCGGACTTTCGACGCCGTTAAGATCGGCAACACCTCGTGTAGAAAGATGCTTGCCGAGTTGTCTCAAAATCGGGGGCCACTCCACCCTTCCCTCGTAAGCTCCGCCGGAAGTGTCAGCGTGAGCCCGCCGGCTCCGAGGGGCTTTGCTACTGGCGCCGCTACTACCGTCCCGCTTGACGCATTTTCCCCAC
The DNA here is from genome assembly GCA_965248105.1 of Bryobacterales bacterium. Lineage (GTDB taxonomy): Bacteria > Acidobacteriota > Terriglobia > Bryobacterales > UBA6623. Next base: position 3,843,105 of record CBDFIK010000006.1, on the reverse strand, counting down.
TTGCTATCCTAACAGCCCGTGGTGAAAGTCCAGTGACATAAAAAATGGGTACAGCCACCGATTTCCGCAGTCCATCTTTATTAGAAACAAAGCACTTCGACGAACGAAAATCGGATGGCAGTACCCATTTTTTACCCGGACCCACTTCTACCACGGGCTGCTAGCTAGGAAGGTGTTGCCGGCTCTCAAACGAGCCGGGTTTTTTGTCCACCACATCCGCGGCTCACACCACTACCTTAAACACCCCAACAACCCCTCGCTCCGCGTCACAGTCGCACTCCACAACCGCGACCTCAAACGTCGAACCCTCGAAACCATCATCAAGCAAGCCGGCCTCACCCCCGACGAGTTCCGCCGCTTGCTGTCGCGTCTACAAACAACTGTCCCCGGCGGTTTATGAAGCGGCCACTCGGACTTCTGACGCAGTCACGGTCGGCAACACGTCGGGATTCAAGACCCGGCCAACGATGTTGACTTCGCTTGCGGCGCGGCATTCTTCCCCTTGGCTGGCCGGAGTGGGTCCCCAGAAGATGCAAAGGCAGTGGCCGGTTGGCCAGTAGGCGACTGTGCCCGCCTCAACCACGTCGCGGGCATCGGGTTCAGCCGGAACCTGAACGGGGACTTCAAAGTAGATTTCGCCGCCCCAGTAATGGCCGCGAGCGTCGATGGGCAGAGCGGCGTAGAGGCGCTCCGCGGTTTCCGAGGCGTTCCACTCGGAGTGGACTTCGACCTCCCCGATGCAAAAGGTGACGCGTTTCATGGAATGGGAGCGCCTATCATTTCCAACCGGCTAGGCGCCTCGGCGGAAGCTGAAGAAGCGGCTGCCTCCTTCCAATCGCCTAAAAAGGGAGGAGGGCTAGCCCGCATTTCTCACCACTGTCACAGCGATTGGGGCGAAAGGCCCGGTGGCCGTGGCTCGCGGCAACAGTTTGTGTAGACCGCCCGGCTTACGGTTTGTAAGGCAAGCGGGCGCGATCAATCGCGCCCCTACATCTCGAACGGCGGGGCTTTGCTCCACTGCTCCTAGCCGCTGGTGAGAAATGCAGGCGCCGTCACTCCTTGTTTTGAAATTTCTGGATTTCCTTTTGCAGCTCCTCTGCTTCCTTTTTCAGGCTCTCGTCGTCGGATTCGAGTGCCGGCGTGATGAAGTCGATCGCGCGATCCAACATAAACTCGTGCTTAGGGGTCTCGTTGAGATGGAGCGCGATCGAACAGCTCCGAGCGCTCAAACAGGGAGCGTCCCAGTGCCAGGAAAAATACCTGACGGGGAATTTCCACCGGCGGCGCTTCAAACAGACTTCTCGCCTTGGCGACATTGTCTCCCGCGTTCACTGCCTTCACCGTCTCCAGCAGCAGGCCGCGGCGGATGGTGTCTGTCTTGGCTTGTGCTGCCGGACCTTCCCGGAGGATCGTACCGTCGCTCACCCTCCCTAGGTCCGGAGAGGGGCTTGACGTACCCGGCGGAAGAGAGAACTCGAGCGGCACGGTCTCGGCATCGCCTAGCGATTTCTTCAGCGTGCCCACAATCTCCGCCAGGGCGATCGTGTGCCGGCGAGCGTCGCGGCGGTACTGTTGGATCGGATTCTGAAAGCTCGCCGCCCTCGCTTGGTTTTTCTTGGCCCCGTTCTCGTAAGCATCAGCGAGCTCCCCGGAAGCTCGGGCCATGCCGGCGAGCATGACGACGCGCCAGACAGCGGCTCGGGTTCGCCAGGGATTATCGCTTTTGACGATGTCGCCGAGTTGGTCTTGGGTCTTCTCGAAGTCACCGGCGGCATAGTTGTCGACTGCCGCCAGCCAGAGCCATTCCGGAGTACCAACGGCAGGGCCGGCCGGACCGCTTTCTCCGCATCCGGCTAGGGCCAGTGCAGCCGGAAGAACTGCTAAAACAAGCATCTTTACTTTGGTGGGCATGGCAACCTCCTTGCTCCTCGTAACAGTGTATTCATTTTGAGCAGAATCGCAAGTGGCAAACCGCGCTCCAGAACAACTTTCGCTCAGCTGGCGTGCCGCCGGGCCCGGCTGGGCACTACTCGGAGACGGGTGGTGATGTTCAAAGACTCGACTGCAAGTCGGACTATGACGTTCGCGGCAGGGCCAATCAGGTGTGTGAAAACCCCTGGGTACAGTCCCCGGTTTTTTCACACGGCCAATCGGCTGGGGCTGAGGCCCAAACCAGGTCCTCATCGACGAAAGCTGCCGTCCCCAATTGCAGTCGGTACCGAAAGGCCTCCTCCCAGACTGAAACGCAAGCGTCGAGAAGAGTCTCGACGCGGCAAGGCGGAGAGCTTGCGCCACGAACCAAAGGCCTACGGCCTTGCCACCCAGGGATCAGGCTAGTATCTGCTTGGCAATCGTCTGAAGCTGGATGTTGCTGGTTCCCTCGTAGATCGTGCCGATTTTGGCGTCTCGGTAGAGCTTTTCAACGGGATAATCCTTCGTGTAGCCGACGCCCCCCAACACATCGATAGCCTTAGCCGTCACGCGGACTGCCATTTCCGAGGCATAGTATTTGGCCATCGCTGCCTGGTTTAGGAACTTTTCGCCCGAGTCCTTGAGCCGTGCCGCATTGTAGACCAACAGCCGGGCCGCCTCGACTTCCGTTGCCATTCGAGCCAGCTCGAACTGTAGGCCCTGAAATTCGGCGATGGGCTTTCCAAACTGTTTTCTTTCTTTGGCGTAGCTGAGCGCGTGAGCCAGAGCCGCCCCGGCCAGGCCGACCATCTGCGCGCCGATCCCGATTCGTCCCTCATTCAGCGTTTCGATGGCGACTTTATACCCTTTGCCGACTTCGCCTAGTACGTTCCGCTTCGGAACACGACAATTGTCGAGAATCAGCTCACACGTGGAGGACGCGCGAATCCCGAGCTTATCTTCCTTTTTGCCGACAGCAATCCCGGGAAAGTCATTCTCGATCAGGAAAGCCGTGATGCCGCGATAGCCTGCCTCGGGGTTGACGTTCGCAAAGAGAATGAACAGGCCCGCCTCTTTGGCATTGGTGGTCCAGAGCTTGCGACCGGTGATTTCGAATTGGTCCCCGTTCTCCTCGGCTCTCGTCGTGAGCGCGAAGGCGTCACTTCCTGACCCTGGTTCCGAGAGTGCGTAGGCCCCGACGGTGTCGCGGGCCAGCCTCGGGAGGTAACGTTGCTTTTGTTTTTCCGACCCCCAGCGGATGAGAGCGTTATTGACGAGCGTATTCTGAACGTCAACGATCACAGCGGCCGACGGGTCAACTGTCGAAAGCGCTTCGACGGCCAGCACCGCTTGGAAAAACGAGCCTCCCTGGCCACCGTACTGCTCCGGTGTCTCGATACTCATCAGTCCGAGTTCGAAGAACCGGCCGATCAGCGACGCTCGGAACTCGCCCCGCTCGTCCATCTCCCGCACATGGGGCGCGATCTCGTCGCGTGCGAAGGAAGTAACCGTCTCACGAAACAGGAGCTCCTCTTCCGAGAGGGTCGTCAGTGCACTTTGGGACATCGGCTTGTGTTCACGCCGGTTGGTTTTTGGGCCTGACGTTCGACTCACCAGCGGGATCTTCGAGGCGGGGACTTTCCTCAGCCGGAACGTAGTAGAGGATGCGCCCGCACGACTCGCAGGTCATCACGTCTTGGCCGAATCGCAGCATTTGGCTGAATTGGGGCCGGAGAAGGACGTTGCACGCCAGACAGTGGTCCTTGCTAGCCTCGGCGACGGCGTCACCGCCTCGCAACTTTTGGATGCGCTCATACGTGCTTAAGACTTGCGGGGAAATCGAACCCGCCAACTCCTGGCGTTGCGCTTCGACGGCGGCTAATTCCTCCTCGTCCTTGGCCACCCGCGCCCGCGCTTCACGGACTTCTTTCTCGACAGCTGTGGCCTCTAACTCGAGAGACTCCTCGGACGTCTTAACAAGCTGCTCGAGGGCTTCAGCCTCCTCCATCTTGTCCAGAATGCGGTCCTCAACTTTGCGAATCTCGTCCTCGCCAAACTTGATTTCATGTTGGAACGCGCGGAACTGCTCATTCGTCTTGGCTTCGCTCATCTGCTCGCGGAGGCGGGAAATCTTTTGTTCGTGGGTGGGGATCTCGCCTTCCATTTGGCGGCGTGATTTGCGGTTGTCCTCTAGGGCCGCCTGGTCAGTTTCCAGCTTTTCGCGGTGAGACTTGAGCTTCTTCTTGATTTCGGCGATGTGTTTTGGGAGGTGGGCGATTTCGGCGCTAAGCTCTTGGCGGCGGCGGTCGACCTTATGGAGTTCGCGAACCGACGTGAGCTCAGAGTGCATGCGGACTAGTATCCATCGAGGTCGATTCTATCATAGGGTTGTTGCGTGTCGTCGACCCGCCGCCTGGCGCCCGGCCATAAACGCTCAACGATGGCTTGTTGCGCGTTCTCCACCTCTTGAACTCGCAAAAGGCGGCAGAGGCCGTAGAAAATAAGCGCCCCAAGCGATATGGAAACAATCAGGTCAAGGAGTCGGGCCAGGGTCGCCTCGCCGAAGACATAGCCCAGGGATCGGGAGGACGACCAACAGGCGAGTCCCATCACGGCCGAGGCCGCCGAGATCTTCGACACGCTGACAAGTAAGCGCCGGCCCAGGAGGTGGTGAACCTTCATCCGCATCAGCCAGAACAGAGCCAGAAAATTAAAGGTGACTACTAGCGAGGTCGAGAAGGCGAGGCCGCCATGGCCCCAACCCAGGACGCGGACGAACGTCCAGTTCAGCAGGTAATTGAGAAAAATCGAGCTGACGCTCGCCGCCATGGGGATCCGGACATCATTGAGGGCGTAGTAAGCGGGAGTCAGCACCTTGATAGCGGCATAACTAGCTAGGCCCAGGCAGTAGAGCGACAGCGCGTGCGCTGTCTGCTCGGTGTCCACGGCGGTGAATGCGCCTCTCTGGTAGATGAAGCCGACCACCGACCGGCTGAGCACGATGAGCCCCACCGCCGAGGGAATCGTCAGCAAAAACACCAGCCCTAGCGAGCGGGAGAGCGTCTCCCGAAACTCCCCGATTTGACCGCGGCCCGCGCTTTGGGAAATCGAGGGCAGGGTGGCCGAAGCCACCGCAACCCCAAATAATCCCAACGGGAGCTGCATGAATCGGAAGGCGTAGACCAGCCATGAAACCGGACCATTGACGACGTCACCCGCGGTGTTCGTTATTTGGGAAGCGAAAATGCCGTTGACCACCACGTTGACCTGCACCGCGGCGGCTCCCACGACGGCGGGTCCCATCAGAAAGAGCATTTGACGCAGGCCCGGATCGGACAAGTTGAAATCTGGACGATAGCGCAGTCCAACTTTACGCAACTTCGGCCACTGGCAGACGTATTGAACGAAGCCTCCCAGCAGGGTCCCGATCGCCATGCCGACGATAGGCTCGAGGCCGAGCCGGGTTCCGACATAAAAACCTAGAAACAGGCCCGTGACGACCGCCGTGATGTTGAAGAAAGCCGACGCCATCGCCGGAAGGCCGAAAATTCCCTTCGAGTTCAGTACACCCATGGCCTTGGCCGCGAGAGCAATGAACAGCAGAAAAGGCATCATGATGCGCGTCAGCTCGACCGTCAGCTCCCTCTTGCCTTCGACCTCCCCATAGCCGGGGAACATCAAATCCACGACCGCCGGCGCGAAGATCACGCCCAGAAGACACAACAGCGCCAAGAAAGGGACCAATACGGTCGCCAGGCGATTCGACAATTGGTGGGCTTCCTGCTCGCCCTTGGTTGCCAGATACTTGGAGAAGGTCGTTACGAAGGCCGCCGATAGCGCACCCTCGGCGAGCAAGTCGCGGGCTAGATTCGGGATGCGAAAAGCCGCCACGAAGGCGTCATAGACCATCCCGGCGCCGAAGTATTTGGCGAAAACAACTTCCCTGACTAATCCGGTGATGCGGCTGACCAAAACGGCCGCGCTCATCACACCGGCGGATCGAACGATGCGAGCGTGGGAGGAGGGCTGGACCGGCTCGGGAGGTGACGCCTGCGGGGTCGAAGGCGCCTCGGTCGCCATGAAGGTAGCTTATCACGCAGTACCGGACTGCCTTGATGCAAGCAGCTTCTGGCGAGAGGCCCACATGCCACCGCCGCGGACGCCCAGCTGCGGCTCGCATGCTCACTGACACTAGAAAAGAAGTTAGCGCTAAGCCGCTGGTGGCAATTTCGGGTTCTGTCATACCTTTCTTCGTGGGACAGCTCCCGCGTCTATTCTATCGCGGGGGTCCGTAATTTCCCTGGATAAGGGGCCGAGGTTACTGAAAAAACAGATGTTCCCGCCCGTGACCGGAAGATTGGAGTTGGACCGACAGCGCCCTGGCAGTCTGCCGCCGATTGGTGCATCACCCATGCAATGGAAGTGGTCCAGCGCTCGATGGTTCGCCGGGCAGGCCAGCCCAATCGCCATGGACGACGTCCGATTGCCCATGAATCCTAGCGATTGGCTCTGAAGAAACCGCAGCAGGTCTCTTCGAGATCAAACGGCCGCGGATCTGGCGGGCCACGACGCCGGTGAAAAAAGCGGGAGAGATGGGCGCCCGCCTAGATCGCGCTACGAGCTCGTAACTGGTGAGCGAGATACGATCTCACGTCGGCAAGAAATGCGAGCTTTTAAAAAGGCTACGGCGAGATCAAGGTGCCTGACTGCGGCTGAGTGCGGTCCCCGATTCTGAGGATTGCGTTTCGGTAGTAGGTGATCGACTTGGCGTCTTCGCTTCTTCTGCATGCGCCGAGTCGTTTTTGATCTCTTCTAGGACCTTTTCGTTGTGGTCGGGCGGTAGGCCCAACTGTTGCAAGAAATCTTCGGCGTAGAAAGCGTACTCCCAGTTCCTGGCGGACTTAACTTGATCAGGAGAAAGACCTTTTGCCCCTTGAAGGTTCGCCTTGCTGAGGTCTGCACGGGTTAGGATCGCCCCGAGGAGGTCTGCGCGGAAGAGATCCGCCTCGCTGAGGTCGGCCCCGTGGAGGTTCGCCATGTAGAGCACTGCCTCACGGAGGTCCGCCTCATTGAGGTGCGCCGCGACGAGGCTCGACCGGCGAAGATCCGCCTGGCGGAGGTCCGCCACATTGAGGGACGCCCCGAAAAGGTTCGCTACGCTAAGATCCGCCTCGCGGAGGTCCGCCCGGTGGAAGGCCGCCCCGATGAGAGACGCCATCGTGAGGTTCGCCCCGCGGAGGTCCGCCCTGCTAAGCTCCGCCCCGTCGAGGTCCGCGTCGCGGAGGTTCGCCCCGCGGAGGTCCGCCGCGAGGAGGTCCGCCGCGCTGAGGTCCGCCCGGCGGAGGTCGGCTCTGACGAGGAAGGCAAAGGCTACAGTCGCGCCCCGTAGATTGGCTCCCCTAAGACGAGCCGGTTTGACCAACGCGATCTCTTCTGCTTCCTTCTCCTTCTGACCGGTCCAGGTCGGTGGTTTGGTCGAAACGTCCTGTTCCGCTAGGTCCGCTCGAAAAAACACTGTCTGCCCACTGATAGCCAACTCGGAGCGCCAAATCAAACCAGAGAGCAAGACTACGGTCGCGAACGCACTTATGTAGGTGCCCTTCTGCTTGAGTCTCTTTCTCCACGGAACCGATTGTCGAGCCGCGCCACGAAGCGTCGATGCTGCCTTGCCGTGAAGCGAGATTGCGATCACGATGCTCAGCGCGAGCAGTGCGACATGAAAGCCAGTCCCTATCCATTCGTGACGGGTGAGATACCTTCCCCACAAGAAAACCAGCGTCAGCGGAACAACCCAATAGGCGAGAAACACGGAAAGTGCCGTCTGCGATCGTGAGAACTCAGGACGGTCCTGCTTAAGCAGAGCCACATGTGAACGGATCAGGCCGTTCACCAGCCAGGGGTAGGCTTTCTTGTCGAGGGGAGTCCCATCAGGAAACATTGCCGGCAGGTGGCCCAGAAACTCCCAGAGACGTTGTAAGTAGAGCAGGAAGTAACTGTACAGGCACATCAGAATGAACGGGGCAGCCCAGTAGAAAACAGCAATCGGAATCGCGGTCCCGATGATCGGTAGCGGCGAGGAAGCAGAGTTTGTGACGAGTCGAACATCTGTGGTCGTCGCTACGGTCAGCAAAGCGTACACGCAGCCAAGCAGTAAAGACGTGAAGAGCTTCTTCGCATTTCTAGACGTTTCGTCGACCATGCCCAAAGCGTCGAATTTCTCCACTGCGGGTGGTAACTTAGCACCTGACAGGTTCGCTCCGGCAAGCTGCTCCGAGCGGAGACCGTCGACGTCTGACAGGTTGGCGTCCTGAAGAACGCTCCCGCGGAGAACGGCCCCAGCCAGCAGTGCGTTTGTGAGGTCAGCCTTTCGGAGAGTCGCCCCTGTAAGGTTCGCATCGCTGAGTTTTGCCCGTCCCATCTGCGCCCCTTCAAGATCGGCCCCTTCGAGCTTCGCTTCGCTGAGGTTCGCGCCGACGAGGCGCGCCGCTTGGACATTTGCCCGTCTGAGATCTGCGCCGCTGAGGTCAGCCTTTTCGAGTTTAGTCAAGGCGAGGTTGGCTGACCAGAGCTGCGTCGAGGTGAGGTCCGCCTCACTGAGGTCGGCCTCGTGGAGGTCCGTGCCCGATAGGTCTGCCCGACTCAGATTTGCCCTTCGTAGGGTCGCCATGGTGAGGTTCGCCTTGGCGAGGTTCGCCCTGACGAGCTTCGCCCCGCTGAGGTCCGATCCCTTGAGTTTCGATGCGCCTAGATTCGCATCGCTGAGGTCTATCCCGGCCAGTTTGTCAGGGAGCTTTGCGCCTTTGAGATCCGGCTTGACGCCCTGGTTTTGTCGCCTCCACTCGTTCCAGGCCTCCACACCCTCGTTCAACTTCTCAACGTGTTCCTTGACGGCCATGGCTTAGGGAACTACAGTTCTACGGTAGTGCGATTTGGGATCTAGCGTTTACCACCTGTATTGGCGACGCGGCGAAAAAAGGGGGAAAAAAGGGGGACAGCCACCGATTTTTCGTTCGTCGAAGTGCTTGATTTCCAACAAAAGTTGGGCCGCGAAAATCGGATGGCAGTCCCCCTTTTTTCGCCGGACCCATTCTTACCACGGGCCACACCGAACTACGTCAAGATATCGCGAACGATGCGGCCGTGGACGTCGGTGAGGCGGAAGTCGCGGCCCTGGAAGCGGTAGGTCAGTTTTTTGTGGTCGATGCCGAGCAGGTGCAGCATCGTCGCGTGGAGATCGTGGATAGGGACAACATCCTCCACGGCGTTATAACCGAGATCGTCCGTGGCACCGTAGCTGATGCCGCCTTTGATCCCGCCGCCCGCCATCCACATAGAAAAGCCTTTGATGTGGTGATCGCGGCCAAGACGCGAACGTTCCTTGCCCTGCGACATGGGCGTGCGGCCGAACTCTCCGCACCAGAGGATGAGCGAGTCGCTGAGCATGCCGCGGTCTTTTAAGTCTTTCACCAGCGCCGCGGAGCCTTGGTCGACATAGCCGCAACTTTCAATCATGCCTTTCTTGATTTCGCCGTGATGGTCCCATCCGCGATGATACAAATGGATGAAGCGAACCCCGCGCTCGGCTAGGCGCCGGGCCAGTAAGCAATTCGACGCAAACGTCCCGTCCCCGCCCTTGGTGCCGTACATGTCGAGAACGTGCTTGGGCTCGTTGCTGAAGTCGACCAGGTCGGGAACACTCATCTGCATTCGAAACGCCAGCTCGTATTGCGAAATGCGAGTTGAGATCTCCGGGTCTTCCATCGAGTTCTGCTGGATGCGGTTGAGGCTCGTGATCGTATCGATAAGCTGGGACTGGTTTTCGCGGCTCACACCCTTGGGGTTACGGACGTAGTTGACGGGGTCGCCGCTCGAGTTCAGCTTGACCCCCTGGTATCTGCCGGGCAGAAAACCCGAATGCCACTGACGAGCGGCAATCGGCTGACTCTGAGCCCCGCCCTCCGACGTCAGCACCACGAAGCCCGGCAGGTCTTCCGACTCGCTGCCCAGCCCGTAAGTGATCCAAGATCCCATGCTGGGTCGTCCGGGCAGCCGGTTGCCCGTATTCATGAAGGTATGAGCCGTGTCGTGGTTGATCTGCTCGGTTTGCAGCGATCGGATGATGCAGATGTCGTCGGCGATCCCTCCAATGTGGGGCAGCAACGACGTAAAGTGTTGGCCCGACGTGCCCCAGCGCTTGAAGGGGTTTTGCGGCGCCAGAATGCGCAGTTCACTGCCCTGGAGTTGGGCAATCTGCTGGCCCTTGGTGACGGACTCGGGCATCGGCTCGCCGTCTCGCTTTACTAGCTCGGGCTTGTGGTCGAGCAGCTCGAGGTGAGCCGGGCCGCCGGCCATGCAAAGGAAAATAACCCGCTTGATCTTGGCGTCGTAGTTCGGGAAGCCTGTAATGCCCGGTCGCGCGGCGAACAGGCCGGGTTCGAGAAGAGATGCCAGCGCGGCTGAACCAAGGCCCATCGACGTGCGGCCCAAAAAGGTCCGGCGGGTCTGGAGGTGGAAATCGTTCGTTCCCATCATCTACCCCCTAATACCTCATGATGAACTCGTGCTTGTTGAAGATTGCTCGCGCGACACTGGTCCAAGCAGCGAGCTCGTCGAGGTCCAAGTCTTCCGGGACCTCGGAAATACCGACCGAAAGCAGATTCACTGCGTTCTCCGGGTGGCTCTTGAAATGCTCGCGCTGGCTCTTCAAGAGTTGCGCAAGGACGTCGCGTTCCTCAGCCTCCGCGTTTCGAGAGAAGGCGTGCCGAAAGGCGAAATCGAGGCGAGCACTGGTATCGGCTTCGCCCGACTTTAGAATCCGTTTTGCGAACGTCCGCGCTGCTTCGACGTAAGTGGGGTCGTTCAGCAGGGTAAGCGCCTGTAGCGGTGTGTTCGAAATAGAACGGTCGGCCGCGCACTCCTCGCGCGAGGGAGCGTCGAACGCCATCAGCGACGGATGGAGGTACTGCCGCTGCCAGTGCGTGTAGAGGCCACGGCGAAACTGGTTCTCGTTCAGGTCCGCCTTATAGGTACGCTTGGGGAAGTTGAGTTCCTTGTAATAGCCGGGGGGCTGGTAAGGCTTGACACTGGGACCGCCAATTGCGGGATTCAGCAGTCCGCTGACCGCTAGGGCGCCGTCGCGGATAAACTCCGCGTCCAGCCGGGTGGCCGACTGGCGCCCGTGGTAGATGTTGTAAGGGTCGCCGGCTTTCAACTCTTCGCTCGGTTCGCTCGAACGGCGATAAGTCTCGGACAGCAACATTGTGCGGACGATGTGTTTGACGTCCCAGCCGCTTTCCATAAACTCAACGGCCAGCCAGTCGAGCAAGTCCTGGTTCTGGGGCGCCTCTCCCTGCGACCCGATGTCGTTGAGTATCTTCGACAGTCCGGTTCCGAACAACGCCTTCCAAAGGCGGTTGACGAAGACGCGCGCTGTTAGGGGGTTGTCGCGGTCCACGAGCCAACTGGCGAGATCGAGGCGCGTGAGGCGACCGTTTCGAATGGGGATTTGCTTGAGAAAGTGAGGCGCTTGGGGCTCGACGATCTCTCCGGACTCGTCCATCCAATTGCCGCGCGGCAGAACCCGAACGGTCCTCGGTTCTACCGCGTGCGTGGTGAGACAGTCACCGCCTGCTTGGACGACGACCTGCTTCTGTCGCTCCAACTCCCGAATCTGCTTCCAATGGGAGTTCCCGTTGGTGATGCTAGAAAAATGTTCCTTGAGCGCTGTCTGCTTGTCAGCCGTGAGATCATCCTTTGCCAGGACTGCTTCTCGCACACTCTTTCGCGGTGCGAATTCAGGGAACGCGGCATCGGTAACCGACAGTCGAAAGCGGCTCGGGGCCTTAGTCTCATGATCCCATTCGTAGTACATACGGACCCGGAGGGCGTCACCGGCTCGTGTTTCCAAAGGCGACTCGAGAAGAAAAATGGCTTGCGGCGACGGATCCCCCGCTTCGCCCGATTGGCCCCAGCCGCTTTGATCGTGGTCATCGAGGGCATAGAGTGCGTTGCGGCGATCTTCGTGGCCGTTGTCGAACGCCGCCACGATGGGAAGGGGTTGCGGTCGTGAACGACGGCGCAGGAGCTCGACCGTGAAGCGAGTCAGGATGAACCGCTTCTCGGCATCAAACTGAAGCGCTTCCAATAGAATTGCTGTTACCTTCCCCGGACCAAGCTTCAGATCGGCGCGATGGATGTCGGTAACCGGGGCTTCTCCTTTGATCTCGATCGTCCCGTCTTTGTGGCGGCGGAACTTAGCTTTGCTTTTCGCGGCAAGCTGGCGCACTTTCGGCACGACCCAGCTTTCGAGGTTTTCTCGAATGTGGCGAGCGAAGCCTTCCATCTCTGTCTCGCCGGCGGCAAGCCGCCCCTTGCCTTCTTGCTCGAGCTTGGCTATTTCGCGATCGATTGCGGCGATCTCCTGTTCCCCCTCGGGAGTAGGCACCCGGACCCGAGGACCGAAGTCCCAAGTCCCTGGGTAGACACCTACCTCCTCGATGTCGGCGAAGAAGGCAGCGAACTGGTAAAAGTCCTTGGTCGCAAAGGGGTCGAACTTGTGATCGTGGCACTCCGCGCATCCCAGCGTTGAACCGAGCCAAACGCTCGAAGTCGCCCGAAGTCGATCGGACAGGTATCTTGCCAAGTATTCCCCGGCTTGCGCGCCGCCCTCGTTGGTCATGCGGTTGAGGCGGTTATACCCGCTGGCGACCCGCTGCCAAGTCGTTGGGTTCGGTAAAAGGTCGCCCCCAAGTTGCTCGCGAGTGAACTGGTCGAAGGGCTTGTTGTCGTTGAACGAACGAATCACGTAGTCCCGGAACGGGTACATGTTGATCGGCACGTCACCGTGAAACCCCATCGTGTCGGCATACCGCACCAAGTCCAGCCAGTGAACCGCCATCCTTTCCCCAAACTGGGGCGATGACATGAACTTCTTCACCAGCTTCTCGTACGCACGAGCATCGCTGTCGTTGACGAAAGCGTCGACAGTTTCCGGGGAAGGCGGCAGTCCGGTTAGATCAAGACTCAAGCGTCTGGCAAGCGTGCGGCGGTCGGCTTGGCCGACAGGTCGTAAACCCTTTTCTTCCAGTTTCCTATTGACAAGGTAGTCGATCGCGGAGGGACCTTCGGGAGCTTCGGGGCGCTCCGGCTTGATGTAGGCCCAGTGCGGTTCGTATTCAGCGCCTTGATCGATCCAACGCGTTAGCAGGTCCTTTTGCTCGTCGCTAAGTTTCTTGTTGGACCAGGATGGAGGCATGAGCCGGACAGGGTCCGAGGCGCGGATTCGCTGCACCAGCTTGCTGTTGCCCGGGTCTCCGGGCTTGATGGCGCCTGCCGCGACGGCTTCTTCTTCTCTATCCAAACGAAGATTAGCCTGGCGGGCGTTGTGGTCGGGACCGTGGCACTGGAAACAGTTCTTCGACAGGATCGGTCGGATATCACGGTTGAAGCGGATTTCCGCCGCCGTGGCAATGCTCCACGAAGAGATCAATGTGATCGCGAGAATGAAACTCCTCAAGGGTTTCATGGCCAACTCTTACAGGGAAGGATACCTGCCGTTTACAGTATATTAGCCGACCCGGAGCGGCTTTGCACACTAAGGAAGCCGGCAGGATTGCCGGCCGAACTCGAAACTAGGACCGCCAAAAGTGGCGGTCGCTACCTGGTGTGCGGGCCCGCTCCTATACACCCTCTGTGAGAAATGCGGGCTAGTGGTCTGCAAGTTGCGGAACTGGGTTAACCGAACTGCGCCGGGTGTCGAGGAGAGTCTCGACCCGGCGCGCTGAAAGCGTGCGCCACAAAACAGTCGGACTTTTAGACACGGACTCTGGGCGCTGCCGATAGAACCCGAAGCGCAGGAGATGGCTATTGCATGGTGCATTCTGGTGGCCTGGGACCTCTCGTTCGAAGTGAAAAATTCCATAGACCTACTCAAGCAGAGGCGTTATACTTGTTCCTGCCCGGGTAACCACCAAGGGAATAGCGGGATCTGAGGTTGAAAGGCCCGCAGCGCACCTGTGCCAAGCACGTAAAGCCGCACCTCCATGTGGTACCCGGGCTTATATTTCCCTCGACTCACTCTGCAGAAGGGGACCCGTTCTTGAACTGCCGTCTGCTCGAAAAATGCGAAACCCAAGGCCTTCGTCATCATCCAAGGTCACACCAGCGGAAGGGTGAAGCTGGGTGTTTGCGAAGCGATTCCTCGTAGGCCGCAACCACCAATTTCACAGACTGTGGATCGCCTTGCCATAACTGCCCGTGCGCCCAATCGAGCAAACGAACATACGCTCTATCTGCCTATGTAGTAACTGAGGAAGCTGATATGCTCGTAAAGAAATGCCGGACCGATCACGGGATCGGCTCAAGCAGGCGCAGAAAGACTTGGAGCAGGCGAACGACTCCCGGCAGTCCGGCCGACATGAGTGGGCTTGCTTTGCTGCCCAACAGGCCGGGGAGAAGGCTGTTAAGGCGCTGCATCTCAGCCTGGACTTTTTCTGCTGGAAGGTAACCGGTGTGTCGCGCAAAATCAGGACGGGAAACTGAATTCCAGCGCTGACCCCGCCGCCGTTGATAGCGTCATCGTGGTGTATCTCACCGGGCAGGGCCTGTTGGACAACGCGGTCGCAACGGGTCAGGCAGCTCCCCTCCAGCCACTGTCGCGAGCCGTGCTTTCGACTGCCGCAACTCTCGGCGGAGAGAGCGCGGACCTGCTTTTCTTAGGGCTTTCGCCGCTGCTCGTCGCGGTGTCCCAGGCCAACGTCCGGGTTCCCGAGGTGTCTGGCGGTGATCGCCAACTCACCATAACCATTGACGGCGTTTCCAGTAATGCATGCTTGGTTTCGGTTGCGGGAGACCCGGGGGGAGATCCCGGAGGCGATCCGGGCGGCGATCTGCCTCCTCCTGTGATCCTGTCGGTGAGTCCTGCCTCGGGGCTCACAACGGGCGGAACGCTGCTGACAATCGGCGGGAAGAACTTTCAGCAGGGTGCCGAGGTCCACGTCGGCGAAGCGCGGCCGGAGTTTACAATCTTCGTCAATTCAAGCACTCTGCAGGCGTCGACCCCAGCAGGAGAATTCACCGAAAAAGCCGTTGACGTCTCCGTTGCGAATCCAGATGGACAGATAGCGACCCTGGAGGCCGCATTCACCTATACCCGCATTTTCAATTGAGCTATGACCTCCCGGCCTTGTAGCGGCCTTCAGCGTCTTTATTCATAGGGGTTCAAGCCCAGCCAGGACGCCATGGAGGTCAACACCCAATGGGTGAAAAAGAACGAAAGCCGCTTCAGCTAACTTTCAACGGATTATTGAAGGTCGATTTCCAGGGATCGCGCGTCACCTTGAGACGGTGGCCTGATTCTGGTTCGCGAACTGGACGAACGCCTCGGGCTCGGAGAACTGATCGGCGAGCATCTCACCGACTCCCGGCAAGGCACGAACAAGCAGTTCACGTTCGCTGATCTGTTGCGGCAGTTGGTGTACAGCCGCCTGGCGGGCTACGAGGGTCTCAACGACGCCGAGCGGGTTTCGCTCGATCCGACGTTTCGGCTGATCGGTTCGCAGAAGATCTGGGATCGTGGTGCGGCCTTGACCTCGACGCTGCACGGTTTCGAGACGGAGATCGGACTCGGATCGGGACAGCCGGAATCGGCAAGGAACAAATGGGTGACTGAAGGAAGCAGCAATCTCTGGGTGTGGATCTGCGTTAGGGCTCTGACATCGAGACCTGGGGCGCTTCCCTTGCGTTGTTTTCTTTTCGCGGGTTGAATGATTGGGTCCGCAAAGCTACCGCTAGCACAGAACTGTCGATGCCCTGGCCGGACCAACAAAATAGAGAGAGACATTCATGCGTTCCGGTGAAAAAAGCGTATCGCCAGCGACCACCCAGCCGCCCAGTCTCTACGAGCGCCTCGACAATTTGTATGAATTCGAGCGGGCACCCGTCACTCGGGACCGACTCGAAAGCGGTCGGCATTTCGCAGCCGTTTTTGCCGGCGAACACGTCGCCGGCACGGAATTCGTGATCGGCGCCCTGTTCGTCTCCTGGGGCGTTGGAACGCGGGATCTCATTCTCGGTTTGTTGCTCGGTAATCTCCTGGCCGTTCTCGCCTGGACGTTCATGTGTGCCCCCATTGCCGTTGAGACGCGCTTAACACTTTATTGGTATTTGCGGCGCATCGCCGGGCCGGTGGTGACCGCGATCTACAACGTGGTGAACGCCATTTTGTTCTGTGGCCTGGCGGGAGCGATGATCACGGTTTCGGCATCGGCCGTTCGCATCCCCTTCGGCATCCCGCCGCAAACCCTGTGGTACCCGAGACCGACCTACGCTTTGTGTAGTTGTCGTGGCCGTCGGCGTGGTGGTTGTCGCCATCGCGATCCTGGGTTTCAGACGGCTGGCGCAGTTCTCGACGATCTGCGTGCCCTGGATCTTCGTGATGTTTTTTGCCGGCGCCTTGGCCGTCCTGCCGCAATTGACGGCCGGCACTCCCGGGGTCGGCTCCATCGGAGGCCTCGACGACTTGTGGCGCCTTGCCGACGAGAGTATATGGATCAGGCGTGAGGACTCTGATTTCACCCTCTGGCATGTCGCGGCGTTTGCCTTGCTGGCCAACCTGGCGTTCCACGTGGGACTGTCGGACATGTAGACTTAGCCCAGACTAGCCCGCATTTCTTGCGACAGAACTGTAGGGGCGGGCCACCGTGCCCGTCCGACGTGGGGTACGTACCGGAGAGATAGGTAACAGTTCATGCCAGGCAGATGGGTAACACTTTGGCGTAAAAACATCCTAATAGGAGGATGTTGGGATGCCATGGAAACGAACCTGTGCCTTGAAAGAACGTTTCAAGTTTGTTCGAGACTGATGGAGTGAGGAGTGGTCGCTGGCCGAGCTGTGCCGCCGCTATGAAGTCAGCCGCAAGACCGGCTGCAAGTGACTGGAGCGCTACCAGGCCGCTGGGCTGGAAGGCTTGCGGGAGCGCTCCGCACCGCTCGTGAACACTCGCAGCCGAGAGCCTGGTGGGAGAACACACTAGCGAACCGGTCCCCGTAGTCCCCAGCAAACCAAGGTGTGATATTTTCAAAGAGATCACTTTCACTTACCGCTATGGCCGAACACAAGTCGTCACGATCTGCGTTCCTGGCGTATGAGAAGTGGGCCGCCCCTGTGTTGTTGGGATGGCTACTTCCCGGCGGGGGACACTTTTACCTGAAACGCTGGAGCCGCGGCGCACTCCTGCTGTTCGCCATTGCAGGCATGTTTGCCTTCGGCCTCCTCACCCGAGGTAGAATGTTTGACCCCATCAGCGGAGACCTTTTCACAACCATCGTCAACTGGGGAGGCTATCTCAGTGATAGGGCTACCGGGTCGCTCTACTTTTTGGCCACCTGGCTAGGCTATGAGCAGCCGCGTTATGCGTCCGCGGTAGCTGACTACGGAACGAAATTCCTGGTGTGCGCCGGCTTGCTCAACGTGCTGGCCATCATCGACGCCGTCGAGATCGCCGTCGAAAACAAGTCCTGATGTACGTAAGCCTGACACATCTTCAAGCCGCCCTTCTGTTCGCCTTCTTTACCGCGATCGTCCTCGGTGTAGTCGGGCGCAGCACGGACAAAGCACGCCTGCGCTACGGACTGCAGGTCTTCGGCTACTTCGTAATTGCCATCTTCGGCTTCGGCTGGCTGATGTATCTTGGCCACGGCTGACGGGTGGTAATAACGTTCGTTGAACGCCGGCCACCCAAAATCCTCGTGAGAAATGCAGGCTAGTTTGGGCTAGTCCGCCTACGTAGCGCAATGGCGATTGCCCCGCTCGCGGGTTAGTACCGAACCGCCTCATCCCTATCGGTTGGGTTCAGGCCGAAACCAACTCACCCTGAGCTTCGTACCTTCTAGCGAAACGATTCTGCGATACTGTTTGGCGAAATGGTCTCACGCCCCCACGCGATAGCGTTGTTGTTACTGGCTCTTGTTCCGGCCATAGCCCAGCAGCCGCTTCGCAATGAGTTCCAATCACCATCTTCGGCCGCCTCAAGCAAGCGCTTTCCCCTGCGCGCGATCGTCATCGAAGGGAACGAACACTTTCCGACCGACGCTATCGTTGAGGTCACCGGCTTAGAACTGGGCCAACGAGTCGCGGACGCCGACTTCCGGCGCGCGATAGGTAAACTCCGGGATACCGGCGCCTTCGAAGTCTACGAGTACCGGTTTAGACCACACGAGGGTGGTTACCGGATAACTTTCAAACTGCAGGAAGCCTCCCCTTTGTATCCGCTGCGAATGGAAGGCTTCGGGGCAACCGACGAGGAGCTCCGAGCCCTCCTCGAGGAGAGGGTCCCCTTGATGGGCAAGATGGTGCCCGCCGCGGGCCCCATGATCGATCGAATCGGAGCCGTTCTCCAGCATTTCTGGCGTAAAGCCGGTAACCGTTCCAAAGTAGTTGGCAGTCTGGCGCCGTTTGGCGAGGGTGCGTTTGAAATGCTCTTCCGTCCACGCTCAGCGATCAAGACCATCGCCTTCGCTACTTTCGAGAACACTGGCGAGATGTCGCCGCTCGATCTACAGCGCGTGTTCAACCAAATCGCCATGGGCGTTCCCTACTCGGAATCACGTTTGAAAGAGATGTTGCACTACAACGTCCGTCCTCTGTACGAGGAGAAAGGACGCCTGGACGTCACCTTTTGCCCCTGCCGGGCCGAGCCCGATCCGGACTCGGAAGGCCTACTCGTCAGCATCGAAGTACGGCCGGGCGAGGTCTATACCTTCAACTCCGTGGAACTCGAGGAGACCTCAGCTGTCCATCACGAGCTGCTGGATTCTTTGATCAAGATCAACCAAGGGGAAAAGGCCGACCTAGCTCGCGTTCGCAAGGCCATCGCGGATATAGAGCGACTGCTCAAGGCCAACGGCTTCATGAACGCCGTCGGTAGCTTCGATAGAGAACTCGATACCGAAGCCAAGACTATAGATGTGATCATCCAGGTCGAGCGAGGCGACCGGTATACCTTCAATGAACTCACCATCCAGGGACTCGACATCATCGGAGAAGACGCCGTTCGTAAAAGATGGGCCATCAACTTCGGAGATCCCTTCAACGCCAGCTACCCACAGAAGTTTTTGAGCCGAATCACCCGCGAAGGCATGTTCGACAAGCTTTCCAAAACGGACTGGAAAATAAAGATCCACCCGGCCACCAAAACCGTAGACATCACCCTCATCTTCGACTAGGACGCCGAGTGTTCTGGGTCGCAAGTTCGCTGATAAACTCCATACTCGCTAGGCCGCTCCCTCATGGTCGCGACACTGAAACATCAACTCCTTACGGTGCCACGCCCGTCAGGGGGTGGTTACCAACTTAAGTAACGAACTTCTGGCACACAACCCTAGCGCAGCCACCCCGTCGACCGGCGGCTCGCTTGAGGGCGGCCCGGTTTTCTGTTCGATGCAACGGACAGGGCGCAGTCCCCAGCCGTAAAACGACTGAACTGTTTTCAAGCAAGCCCCGTGAACTGGGCTGAGCGACACGGCACCCCCTCGTGGCTTTCGGGGCAAGGGTTTCTTTGCCAGAAAGTCGTTGTTTGCATTGGAGTTCGGCAAAATTGGGTTTGTTTCGTCGTTTGTATAAGCGAGGCCTGATGGGCGGTCGAACGACCGTCTGGGAGGCCGGGTTGTGAGGCCGACTCGCGACTGGCCCGGAAGCCGATCCGGCTGGCCGCCGGGCTTTGAGTGTCGATCGGGGGTGGGGCTTGGGCCGGGACGTATCGGCCGCGGTAGGAGCCGGCGGAGGAGCGAGCCTCGTGGGCCTCGCGCTCGTCGCGGCGGAGATCGGCCAGTTGCTTGACGGCGCGGAAGAAGCGGCGGCTGAGGTGTCCGTCGTAGCGGGCCAGGTGAACGAAGGCCTAGGTGCGATCGAGCATCGCCGAGCCTAAAAGTAGGGTCTCGCCATCGTAGCCGGGACGCAGCTCGTCGGGACGGCGTTTTTCCAGGTGCCGGCGCTGGTCGTCGACGGCAGCGGCGAGGAAGCCGGTCTCCAAACGCGTGAGGCGGCGCATGCGCCATTGGGCGTCGGCGATTTGACGGACGAGTTCGAATTCGAGGGAGTTGGCGGGTTGGATGTCGGCTTCGAGGGCGGAGAGTTGGCGATCGAAGTCGGCGGGGTCCTCGCCGGGCATTACGGTATCGCGGGCGAGGAGTCCGTGTTTGAGGGAGTTCTTCGCGCTACGGGTTTTACCTTCCTCGGTACGCGGTCCGGTGGATTTCTTGGCGTTCTTACGATTAGCTTTAATTTGTGCATTTGTAGTCATCATCATTATTCCTTTCGTGGGAGCAGTGGCTCCAATTCCAGGGTACGGTGGGGTGGCGGGGTTCCAGTGGCTCCGGTACGGCAAGTAGCGTGGAATGAGGGAGATGGGTTTTTGCAAGTGGTGTGACCGGTGGAGGGATGTGAGACGGAGCTGCTCTTGAACCAGCTGAGGGGCGAGTTCGACGCGCAACCCAAGGTCCCTGAAACTTATTGATACCCGCAGAATATAGTGTTGTTTTCGGACACAGCAAATGCCTTGCCAGAGCGGGCGCAGCACGCTGCGCCCCTACACTGTATTTCGCGAACATCAATAAGCGTCTCCCAATTTGTCGAAAGGCGAGGATGGCGTGCCGCTGGGGGCGGCACGTTGTCGCCCCACCCCAGACCCCGCTCGGCCGCCGGAGGCGGCCGAGCGCCGAAAAGAACCCAGGGGCGAGCGGGGCACAGTACCAGCCGTAAAACGGCTGGCCTAGCAACGGGTCAGAAAAGCCGCGTGAACGCGGCTCAAACATCATGCGAGCCGCCTAGCGGCGGCTAGGACAAACAAGAGTGTTTGTCACTACTGGGCTTGACCGATAATGGGGTAGCTGCGTCCGCGTTTAATACTGTTCATTTGACAATTGCCCTAAACGAGGCTAACCGGCAAGGCGTAGTAGAGTCGCAGCTGCTAACGGCCGCAAGTCTCGGCAAAACGACCGCCGAGCCATGCGCTAGGGGATCTTCAGCGGTCGGAAGCCCGCCTGACCCTAGAGTTTTTTCGCTGCTTCCGACATTCCCCAATCTCGGAAGCGACACCAGCCTCAAGACCTACCTGTCCAGATCGGGCGTTAAAAGCCAGGTGGATTGTGTCCGAGTGGGGGACGACCCGTCCGACATGCGCACCGACGCGGCACTTCTCAAGAATAGGGCGCTATTCGTCCTTCTGGCGGCCTGTGACTCTACCCTGGCCGACAAGGGAGGATTCAGCAGCGGTGCCCCGAGGTGAAGTTCGGCTTCGTTGCCCGCTATTTTGGATTTGTAGCGTGGAACGCAGAGATCACCGAGTTCCCGTCACGGCGCAGTACACGCAAGCGATCGGGCGTCGTTGGCGGGCGAGTTCACGTCAGGTTGACCCCGCCCAACGTCGGTCTGCACCCTAGTCACTGGTGCTCATGAGGATCGAGACGAGCTCTTGACCGCCGAAAGCCGTCTTGGAAACCGTGAGGCCCATCAGCTCGAAGCCTTCTTCTCCGGCTTGGTTTAGCTCCTTCTCCATTGTGTTCGTTCGGGTCGTCGCGAGGAGTTTATAGAAATAGGTCTTGTGAGGACTGCCGATCTCACGCTGCAGAATGATGACGACTTCCTGGCCTCCAAACGCCGTTTCGGCAACGGACTGGTCGCAATAGTGAAACCCTTCGGCGCCGGCCTGACGCAGCTCTTTCTGCATGGTCGATGTCTTGCTCGTTGCAAGCAGCTTGTATTCGTAGCGCTGATTGGCCGGGGTGTCGGTGGACTTGCTCATAACGACGACGACTTCATTTCCGCCCAACGTCGGGCCGGTCATCGTGGCGGAGAACTCATAGCCAAGCGCTGCGGCTTCGTTCATCTCCTTCTGTATCGTCTTGGTCTTGTTCGCAGCAAGCAGTTTGTAGCTGATTCCTTCTCGGTCATCCGCAATCTTGGCAAGCTGTTGAGCTAATACAACCGCGAAAGCCAGGACGGTAAGGCAAGCAAATCGAGCAGTGAACCGCGCTAGTCTCATAAGGACACCTCCGTATCGCATCGATGCGAAAAGGACGGATCTGGTTTCAGGTAAGATTCTCACGGGTGCGACAGCCTCGCCGAAACCCCTGTGCCTGATCCGGCCCAGGCGATAGGTAGCGGGGAACCGATATCGCCGGGGTCGTGGAGGCCGCCGTACGACGCGATCGCCAGAATTGGTGGGTGCGGAGGTGCGGCTTCGATGAGTCGGCCGCCCACGGATGATCCATTCGGCCACAACAACGTTGATTGCCCAGCCTGCCCCCATGGACAGCGCCCTCGTCACCTCTCCCTGAATGGCAGGGAACAGGAACCAAGGCAGATGAGTCAGGGCCTGCGTACCCGCGCCAAGGCCGAGGGCGTAGCCGCGCATCATCCAGGCGCGGTGCCGGGGAATGTCCCGCCGCAGGATGGCGGCAAGGCCGAGGCATATGAACAGGACCATCGCCGACCCCACCAGAAGCCGCATGCCGTAGAGGATTGGTCCGTCACCATCGACGGGCGGATAGAACTGGGTCATCCACAGGCCTGAAATCGCGGCGATCAGCCCACAAGGGACCAGAATCCGCCCGGCAGCGCGGTGCCAGTTGGGCTTGCGGCGGCGAAAATCGGGAGCGAACTGGAACGCGCCAAGAACGCAGTAGAGGGTGACGCTGATGATATGCAGCACCACGGGCAAGGGGGCTGCAAAGAACCGGGCGTTGTCCGGCGTGATCTCCGCACCGCCAGCAAGATGGACAAGGCGGACGGTGCCAGCTGCGACCGGAACGGCGCTGAGCATGATCAGCAGGGTGGGCACGAGCCATTCCCCTCTGGCGGAGGAGCTCACGGCGAGGGAGTTGGATTGCGGATTTGCAGTCATGGGCATTAGATTTCCTTTTTGAGAGGCTCAAAACTCGAGGCCGTCTTGGCCGGGCGCGGCTTTCTGCCGACGCAGGCCAGGCTGAGCCGCTTGTGAGACTCCGAACCAACGCGCAAATACGGGGATTGTGTCTTCGGCGTGTTGCAGATTGAAAGGCTCGTGCTCGGCCCCGATCATAGGAACAACTGTATGGCCAGAGGCCGTTGTCGTCATCGGCCCGGAGATCGATTTGCGGCTCCCCCTTGAGTCGGTTTCAGGTGCGCTGGGAGTCGGGGAATCTCCCCCGCGAGGAGGAGGCCGGAATCAGCCTGATGGAGGGTGACGGCGTTGGACGAGATGGCGTACCGTAGGGTCGATGCATCACTCACACCATCGACCCGGCGCCGGGTATGTCATCGCCGACAGAGGGTGAACCGCATGGCTCTGTACTCTCAGACACCGCTCAGTAACGCTCCGCGGCCGCTGCGGGGCCCGTTCGCTCGCTGGCCGCGTGCCGCAGACACTGTCCTCGCCATCGTGGTGTTCCTGTGGACTGTGTTCGTCTCGGACGAGGGGCCCAACCAAGACCTCGCCATTCGCGCCGTCAGCGACGTCCCGATCGCTGCGATCTTCGTGTTTGCCCTCGCCAGCAGTGCCCTCTGCTGGCGTAGGCGCCGGTCCCTGGCTGTGTTGGGGGTGAACCTGGCCGCGTTGGCCGTGTTGATCGGACTCGGCTACCCGGACCTGTGGGGTTTGCCGATTGCGCTATATAGCGTTGGCCGCTACGCCGCTAACGACCGATGGAGCTACGGCGGAGCGGGCGTCACGGCCGCTCTGGTTGTGACCAGGGAACTGGTCGATGCGACACCGGCATGGGAAATCGGGTTCGCCTGTGTGGTGCTGTTTTTGGTGTGGTACATCGGCAGATTCGTCCGGGTTCGCGGCGACCACCTGATACTGCTCCAAGAGCACGCTGCGCAACTCGAACGCGAACAAGCGGCCGAAGCCCGCCGAGCGGTGGCGGAGGAGCGAACCCGTATCGCACGCGAGTTGCACGACGTCGTCGCCCACCGGGTGAGCGTGATGACGGTGCAAGCCGGCGCCGCCAAGACCGTCGTTGCCGACGACCCCAAGGGCGCCTTGCAGGCGATGGAAGCGGTGGAGCAGGCGGGGCGGCAGGCGCTCAATGAGCTGCGCCACCTGCTCGGAGTACTGCGACCAGAAGCCGAGGTCGACGGGATCGGTCCCCAACCCGGTCTCGCAGATGTGCCCCGGCTCGTCGACCAGCTTCGCGAGGCGGGTTTGGATGTCTCGCTCACGATGGACGGAGCGCATACGGATCTCCCGGCTCGCGTGGACCTATCCGCGTACCGCATCGTCCAAGAGGCGCTGACCAACGTGCTCAAGCACGCCGGACCCAACGCCCAGACCAAGGCGCGGCTCAGCATCGACAGGCGTGAAGTCGCCATCGAAGTGCTCGACAACGGGCATGGCGTCACCGCCTTGCCCGGGTCGGGCCACGGGATCGCCGGCATGCGCGAGCGGGCGCAGCTGTTAGGCGGAAGCCTCGACGCGGGGCCGCGCCCAGGCGGGGGCTTTCGGGTCGGCGCCCATTTGCCCATCCGAGAGGAACCGATATGAGCATCCGTGTCGCCGTCGTCGATGATCAAGCATTGGTGCGGGGCGGGTTTGCAATGGTTCTCGGACACCAGGACGACATCGAGGTCGTGGCCGGGACCGGGCGCGAGGCGATCGAGGCGGCCCGAAGGTATCGCCCGGACGTGATCCTCATGGACATTCGGATGCCGGAGATGGATGACCTGGAGGCGACCTCCAGGATCGTCGAGGAAGCCGACTGGCCGGTGCGGGTGTTGATCTTGACGACGTTCGACCCCGACGAGTACGTCTACAAGGCGCTGCGCGCCGGCGCCAGCGGCTTCGTGCTCAAGGACATCCCACCCGAGGAACTCGTCGCTGCCGTACGCACGGTGGCCGACGGAGGAGCCCTGCTCGCACCCTCCATCACAAGGCGCCTCATTGGCCGGTTCGCCGAGCACCTCGCCCACGACACCAGGGTATCCTCGCGTCTCGAACGGCTCACAAACCGCGAACGCGAGGTGTTGGCCGCGATAGCCCGCGGCCTCAACAACTCCGAGATCTCAGAGAAGCTCTTCATCGGTGCCGCAACCGTGAAATCCCATGTGTCGAGCATCCTCAGCAAGCTTGGTCTCCGCGACCGTGCCCAGGCGGTCGTGTTCGCATACGAGAGCGGACTCGCCGAGCCCGGCGACCACGACATCGGTTACTGAAAGCCTCCCGTCTCCTTCGGCCCCGCTCGGCGCTACCAGGAGCCAGGGAGCCACTGCGGCCGTCAGACTCATGACCGGAAGGTCTGAGGTCAAAATCCGGCCCCCGCTACGAAGGCTGTGAGCCGCCAAAAGGATTACTCCTGGCAAACGGCCAAATGCTGATTCAGCAGGATGGACGCGGATCTTGCCTGAATCAACCGATGCCGACAAGGGGAGGCGGTGGAGCGCCAGTCTCGCTAGATCCTGTGTAACGTTAGAACCTTATCTGGAGCAACCCGGCGCTGGGAAGCCCGAGTAGGGTGGGGTGCTGATCGCCGGATTGCTTTGGATAAGGGCGTTTGAAGGAAGGCGCTCGCGTTTGCGGCGGACGCGGTCAAGTTGGCACGGCTATGGGGATTGAATCGAGTTTCGTGGCTTCGGGGGCACTGCTTTTGGGTTGGCGAGTGCGGCGATTGGAACGAACGACGGTTTGGTGACGGTGGTGACGGATCGCGAAAGGGCTCTGCGACGGACTTCGCGGCCTGTGACTCTACGCTAGCCGACAAGGGCGGATCCGGCGTGCCGGAATGGAGGGCGTTGCATCGCCGCTTCGTCCTGATCGGGTGCCAGTGAGCTATTCTTTAATGTTCTGAGCATGACACGCGTCCGCTTTGCGCCCTCGCCCACTGGTTACCTTCATATAGGGGGCGCTCGAACATTCATCTTCAATTGGCTTCATGCTCGCCACCAGGGCGGTGTCGTAGTTCTCCGCATCGACGATACTGACGTCGAACGGAACACGCAGACCTCTCTCGATTCCATCTACGAAGGTCTCCAATGGCTCGAACTAGGCTGGGACGAGTTCTACCGTCAATCCGACCGCCTCGATCTCCATCGCCAGGCCGCCTGGGCTATTTTCGAAAAGGGGCTTGCCTATCGCGACTTCACGCCCGCCTCTACGGCGCTTGAGAATCCGAGCGGAGGATGGCTTTTCAATCCGGGCATGCGCGAGCTCACCCGCGAGCAGAGCGATCGCCGGGCCGACGCGGGCGAACCCTTCGTCCTACGCTTCCGAGTGCCGCGCGACTCACGCCCCGAGGTTGTTGTATCGGATTTCGTCTACGGGACCGTGAGCAAGGCTACCGGCGACCTCGAGGATTTCGCGCTGCTGCGCTCGACCGGCATGCCGACCTATCACATGGCCTCCTGCGCTGACGATGCCGATCTCCGCATCACGGACATCCTGCGTGGCCAAGAACATCTGGCGAACACGTTCAAGCACGTGCTGATCTTCGAAGCGCTTGGCGTCGAGGTGCCGATGATGGCTCACCTGCCGCTGTTGATGGCGCCTGACGGCGCAAAGCTATCAAAACGCATCCACGGCCCGGTGGTTAGCGTTACAACATATCGCGACGCCGGTTTCCTGCCCCATGCGTTCGCAAATTTCCTTTCCCTGCTGGGGTGGTCGCCAAAGAATGACCGCGAGAAGATGTCGCGCAACGAGCTTGTCGAGCTATTCTCGCTCGACGGCATCAACCGCAGCAACGCAACCATCAACTTCACTGACGAGGAACCCTTCGATCCTAAGGCCGTGTGGCTGAATGCTGAGCATATCCGGGCGCTCGGTGTCGATGACCTCGCGCAGCGATTGGTGCCCTACGCCCAACAAGCCGGTTTCACGAATGCCACGCCGGCAAAGCTTCGCGCCATAACTCCGCTTATCCGTGAGCGAATCCGTTTATTGCGCGATGTGGGCACTGTCGCCGATTTCTTCTTCACGGAACCGCAGTCCTACGATCCCGCGGAATTGATCCCCAAAAAGGGAGATGCTGCCTTGGCTGCGCAGGCGCTCCGTAAGTCGAAGGAAGTTCTGTCAACTGTGCCCGCCTTCGATCACGCAACACTTGAGGCAGCGCTTCGCACCGCTGCTGCTGAACTCAGGCTGAAGGCGGGACAGATGTTCCAGCCCGTTCGCGTCGCGGTGTGCGGGCGCAAGAATGCGCCGCCGCTTTTCGAAACGCTCGAGGTGCTCGGGCGCGACACCGTGCTGACCCGTCTCGAGTTTGCTTTAGGAATTGTCTAATGAAAGACGCCGATTTACCCCGTTCGAATTTCATTCGTGATTTGATTCTCTCCGACACTGCGAGCGGGAAACATGGCGGACGTGTGCACACCCGCTTTCCACCAGAACCCAATGGCTACTTACACGTCGGCCACGCCAAGAGCATCATGCTCAACTTCGGCCTCGCGGAGGAGTTCGGCGGCAAGTGCAATTTGCGCTTCGACGACACCAATCCCACTAAGGAAGAGTCCGAGTACGTAGAGTCGATCATCGAAGATGTGAGATGGTTGGGCGGCGATTTCGGCGAGCGGCCCTGCTATGCATCCGACTACTTCCAGCAGTTGTACGATTGGGCCATCGACCCCATCAAAAAAGGCAAGGCCTATGTTTGCGACCTGAGCAGCGACCAGGTGCGAGAGACGCGCGGCACACTGACCGAAGCAGGAAAGAACAGTCCTTATCGGGAGAGAAGCGTCGAGGAGAATCTGGACCTCTTCGCGCGCATGAAAGACGGCGAGTTTCCTGACGGCTCGCGCACCCTGCGCGCCAAAATCGACATGGCCTCGCCGAATCTCAACATGCGGGATCCCGTAATGTACCGCATCCTGCACGCCGAGCATCATCGCACGGGCAATCGTTGGTGCATTTATCCCATGTACGACTGGGCGCACGGTCAATGCGACTCCATCGAGGGCATCACCCACTCGATATGCACGCTCGAGTTTGAAGATCATCGTCCACTCTATGACTGGTTTCTCGATCAGCTCGGCGTCTTCCATCCACAGCAGATTGAGTTCGACCGGTTGAACTTGACGTACACCGTAATGAGCAAGCGCAAGCTGCTGCAACTCGTGCAACAGGGCGTGGTGGAAGGCTGGGATGATCCCCGCATGCCGACGATTAGCGGGATGCGCCGGCGTGGCTACTCGCCGCAAGGTTTGGGCAATTTCGCACGCAATCTCGGCGTGTCGAAGACGAACGGCCTCACGGAATTCGAGAAGCTTGAATATTACATCCGGGAGGATCTGAATCGGACGGCTCCGCGCGTGATGACGGTCTTGCGCCCCCTCAAGCTAGTGTTGACGAACTATCCCGAAGGCCAAGTGGAGTTCATGGAAGCCATCAACAACCCCGAGAACGCGGATGCAGGCACGCGATCAGTACCCTTTGGCCGCGAACTCTGGATCGACCGGGAGGACTTCCGCGAGGTGCCTCCAAAACGCTACCACCGGCTTTATCCGGGGAATGAAGTCCGACTGCGGTATGGCTACATCATCCAATGTCAGCATGCTGTGAAAGACCCCGTTACGGGCGAGATCACGGAGATTCACTGCACATACGATCCACAGACGAGCAGCGGCCAGCAAACGCGGAAAGTGAAGTCAACCATTCACTGGGTTTCGGCAGCGAAGGCGATTCCAGTAGAAGTTCGGCTCTATGACAAGCTGTTCACCGCCGAAAATCCGAATGAGTCGTCCGAAGGTCAGGATTTCACGTCGTATTTGAACCCGAAATCGCTCGAAGTGGTTGACGGCAAAGCCGAGCCGTCGCTGGCGAGTGCCCGGCCCGGCGACCTCTATCAGTTCGAGCGGACTGGGTATTTCTGCGTGGATAAGTCGTCGAGGGCCGAGCGGCTCGTCTTCAATCGTACCGTCGAGCTGCGGGACACATGGGCGAGGCTTCAGAAGCGGTTGTAGGGAGCCTCGGCGCCGGCGGACCGAGATCCGGCAGATCCCGCGGCCGGCTGAAGGGAGTAAAATGCTCCTGGAATGCACATTCGAGAGTACAAGCCGGACCAGTCCTAGACGTCCCCGAGAGCCGCTGGCTTATTATAAACGGAGTTTTAACCGTCCTCGGGATTTCGGATTTGAACCCATATGTAGTTCAGAGGTGGTGTTGTACAGGTAACCTGGGAGCATGCTAACGAAGCGATCTCTGCTGTCACTGAGCCAGTATCTTCAGCTTCAACCCTGGGGAAACGTTGTTCTACTTTTGGAAAAGCACGGAATTATCCAGGAGATGGTGGAGCCTACCCCCGGGCGGGAACTAGAATTTTTGCGTCTTGTTCTATCAGACACCATTCCCGAGGCTGTACTTAGCTTGCTTTCAGAGGTGGCGAGAACTCATGGGAACATGCGAAACAGGGTGTCACCAAGGTACGAACACGATGAAAGATGGGAGGATTTGTGGGCGTGTCTGGCCTTGGAGGGATTTCGTCGCAGCGACAGCCAGCTGGTGCGGGACGAGCCAGCGATTGAAGGATCGGTGGCAATAGAAGACGACCTAACACAGCAACTAAATGAGTCCAGCCTCGCTGAAGCTGCTGATATTGTTAGGTGCATAGAGAATTCGGCGGAGGATTTTCGCAAGACGCCGCCCGATTTCGTTGGTTGCTTGACCAATGCCAGGGTAGCGCTTCAGACGCTGGCCACGGCGGTCTCGAGGAGGTATACAGATTCACGTCCACAGAGCTTTGACGAGTCGAAGTGGGGTCAAGTGCTTTCGCATCTGCGTACGTGTGAATTCATTACCCAGAAAGAAGAGGAGGGGCTCAGCGGTGTCTTTTCGTTTGTCAGCCCAGGATCTCACAAACCAATCGGCTTATCCGAAACCGAGATGACAAGACTCGGGCGCAACCTTGTCACGGGTATGTGCTATTTCCTCATCAAACGGTTCAACACATGACTGAGCGGAGGTGACATTGATCCGGCCTCCCCCGCGGTCGGCTGAAGGGAGTAGCATGATCCTGGAACGCACATTCGAGAGTACAAGCCGGACCAGTCCTTTCGAGGCTCCATTGACACGATGGACGAGATCGAGGATTTCAAAACGTACGTGGCAGAGTACTTTTCGTGGAAAGTGCCGCGGCACGGCGAGGCAGTCTTTACCGACTTGGATGACGCAGAAGGGTTTTTGTTTAAGATGTATGCAGAAACGACTCCAGATCTTCTTCCAGCCGAGCGCCGGTCACGATGGCTCCCTGCGACCGGCCGTCCAGGAGTGATCGATTCGGATTCGTAGCGAGAAACGGCCAAACGCCGATCCAGCAGGACGGACCCGGAGGCGGCCCCAAAACTACCCTTGCCGACAAGGAGGGATCTATCCGTCCCGAGTGGGGCGGAGACCGGACACGCACTGCGTGTGATGGGCTGCCGGGGCGATTAAACAATTGGAGGTGTGTCGCTCTCCCAATGCCTAGCAATCCGGAAGTCGTCAGTTGGTCGGCCATGTACTCCGCGACTTCCGAAGGCGTGTGGCAACTACTCATTTTCTTCATCTTGAACTTTCGCCCATGAGTCACGATTGAACCGGCCACTTTGAAGCTTGCCGCCAGCGAACCACTGACACTCGATTAAATTCTAGACCAGGTAGATCACGACCCGCGGGCGCCG
Source organism: Bryobacterales bacterium (assembly GCA_965248105.1). GTDB lineage: Bacteria > Acidobacteriota > Terriglobia > Bryobacterales > UBA6623. The sequence continues at coordinate 3,812,573 of CBDFIK010000006.1, read as the reverse complement.
AAGGCGACCGGCAGGTTCATGGGCTTGTTGTCTGCCCCTCCCGTTCAGCAGACCTCATGCGCTTCCCCTGCTTCGAAACTTGTCCTTCACATCCATGGCTACTTTCCCTCGTGATCTGAGTCCTGCTAACTCGATGTCGTGGTTCAATTCCGGTTTGTAGAGGCGGAAATTGCTTGCGTTCCCGGCCGCAAGGGTGTACCATGACTGACCCGGAGTCCAAATCGGAAATTCCGGTTCGATTCCGAAGTCCCAGCTAACCTATTTCCCGCTTGGCCGCAAGATGAATTTGTGTGGCATGCTACGATTTCTCGGAGTTCGTATCGTAAGGGAACAGCCAAAGGAGTGAGACTATGCTCGAAGTTCTGCCTGAAGTCGAGACCGAAGTACAGGAATTTCTGTCATCGCAGCCCGTGAAGATGTTCGTCGGGGGTGAATGGACGGATTCCCAGAGTGGAAAGACCTTTGCCACCCGTGACCCCGGCGAAGGTAAAGAGCTGGCCCAGGTGGCCGAGGGTGATGCGGCCGATATCGACCGCGCCGTCGACGCAGCCTGGCAGGCCTTTCGTACCAGCGGGTGGGCCACCATGCCCGCGAACGATCGGGCGGTGATTCTGCACCGCATAGCCGACCTGATCGACAAGCACGACAAAGCGCTGTCACAGCTGGAGTCGCTCGACGTCGGCAAGCCGTACGGCCAGGCCGCCGGCTTCGACATCCCACATACGGCGAACACGTTTCGCTACTACGCAGATCTGATGGTCCACACCCGCCGCACGGAGCCGATTGCGCTTGCCGGCTTTGATGCCCGCACGCTGCGGGCCCCCTATGGCGTTTGCGCTTTCGTCCTTCCTTGGAACTTTCCTTTCCTGCTGATGGGTTGGGGATTTGCGCCGGCTCTTGCCGCGGGGAACACTGTCGTTCTCAAACCGGCCGAGGACACCCCGCTCTCGTCGCTGTATTTCTGCAAATTGGCGGAAGAAGCCGGTGTGCCGAAAGGTGTCATCAACGTGGTTCCTGGTTATGGTGAAACCGCTGGTGCGGCCCTGGCGGGCAACCCGCGCGTCAAGAGGATGTCGTTTACAGGTTCGCCGGAGGTGGGCCGCCTGGTTGGCGAGGCCTGTGGCCGCAACCTGGTGCCGGTGAAGCTCGAACTCGGCGGCAAAGGGGCGGCGGTTCTCTTTGATGACATTGACATCGACAGCACCGCCCAAGCGCTAGCTGAAGCTCTCACCCTCAACACGGGACAGGTTTGCTGCACCGCGACCCGCTGGCTCGTCGATGAAAAAATCTGCGAGTCGCTCGTCGGCAAGGTCTCTTCCATTCTGAGCGACATGCCGATCGGTCATGGCTCTGATCCGAAGACCTCAATTGGGCCGCTGGTGAGCGAGACGCAGCGGACCCGGGTCCTGGGTTACGTCGAGAGAGGCGAGAAAGAAGGCGCCAAGGCTCTGCTTGAGGGCGGCACGGCAACCGTTGCCGGCCACGAAGGTGGCTACTACGTGAAACCCACGCTGCTGACCGGCTCGCCGGATAACGTCTGCTTCCGGGAGGAGATTTTCGGGCCGGTGGCTTACGTGATGCCTTTCAAAACGGAGCAGGAAGCCCTCGAACTGGTGAACCGCTCCCAGTATGGGCTGGCCAACAGCGTGTGGAGTGCCGACCTCGACCGGGCCAACCGCGTAGCCGAGCAGATGGTCGCCGGCAATAGCTGGATCAACGCTCACAATCTTTTTGCGCACGGACTGCCCTATGCGGGGGTCAACCTGAGCGGCCTCGGCGGCGGCGTGCTGTCGCCCGAGACGCTGTTCGATTACCTGCGTCCGCAGTCGATCGTTCGCGTGCTGGGCTGAGGCAACTAGTCTAGGTGGCACTGAAATTACGTGTGCACTCGTGGTTGGCCACCATGGCTGTTGCTGGTGGACATGTGGGTGGCCTACGCCAAGGCTGTCAGCGAGCACGCCCCGCAAGCCCAGGTGCTGTTCGACCGTTTTCATCTCGTGCAGCATCTGAATCGAGCGGTCGATGAGGTGCGGCGCGCTCAGATGCGCCGGCTCAGCCGCAAGCAGAAGGTGCGCTTCAAAGGCGTGCGTTATCTGCTGCTGAAGAACCCCTGGAACCTCACGGTCGATCAGAAAGAGCGGCTGTCGACGCTGGTGAAGTGGAACACGCCGATCACGCGAGCCTATTACTTGAAGGAGTCGTTTCAACTTTTCTTTGAGTACAAGCAGCCGAAGCGGGCGCGCGCACCTGCTCAGGGTCCACCTAAGGGTGGACGACGTTCGGACACTCAAAGAGTTCCTTGAAAGCCCACGCGTTGCCGAGGAAAAATCACTCCGGTTCCTTCTCGAACGGCACCTGCGGCTCATAGGCGTATTAATCAAGATAGTTTAGGGAAACAGACGACAGCCTTGACGAGAGTCCCGCAGTAAGAGGAAAAGATGAGAAAACCACTCCACACGTGATGGTAAGCAAATCGTCATCAACTGTCGAACAAACGGTGGCAGAATCGACAGAAGGTTCCCAGGAACATCAGACGGCAGGCCCGAATAAGATCCAGAAGATTCTGGAAAAACACCAGGAGTGGCTCAACGCACTTGGCACCGAGGGCACGAGGGCCAGCCTCGACCAGACGAAGAATCCTGCTGCTGCAGAGCTTAAGGGGTGGCTCGCATCACGAAAGAAGGGCGACGGGAAGGCTAACCTTTGCCGGGCGGACCTACGCGAGGCTGATCTCGAAGAAGCCAACCTCCAAGGGATTAACCTGCTGAAGGCTGACCTGCGGGGGGCGCAACTCAACAAAGTCGATCTGCAGGGTGTGAACCTGCGAGGCGCTCAACTCCAAGGAAGCAGTTTGCTGCGCACCGTTTTGCGCGAAGCCAACCTTCAGGATGCGGATCTCAGTAAGGTGGAAGGTCTCCAGTCGGATCAATTGGCTGGCGCAAACCTTTCGGGTGCAACATTGCCGGAGGCGGTGGGCAGATTTGAGCCACTGAGTATTGTCCAGGAGAAATCGCAGAATGCGAAGAGAATTCTTCTCTCGCTCCTTCTGGCATGCATCTACGTGTTTTTGACGGTAGCGACCACAACGGATGCCCGACTCGTTACCAACTCCACTTCTTCGCAACTGCCGATCATCAATAGTGAGATCCCCATCGTTGGCTTTTATTGGGCGGCACCGCTGATCCTTGTGAGCGTCTACCTCTATTTTCTTTTGTATTTGCAGCGGCTTTGGGAGTCTTTGGCCAAGCTGCCCGCCGTGTTCCCCGATGGAACGCCACTAGACGAAAAGGTCTACCCATGGCTACCGAACAGCCTGGTGAGTTCTCACTTCGTCCTGCTAAGAGAGCGACGCCCGGTTCTTTCGGGATTGCAGTCGCTCATCTCCATCGCTCTTGTGTACTGGATCGTTCCGCTAACGCTGGTATTCGTGTGGGGACGGTATCTCACTCGACAGGAATAGGCGGGCACCGGGGTCCACATCGCCCTGCTGGTGATGGCGGTTGTGAACGCGGTCATGTTCCGCCGCCTGGCGGGAGAAACGCTCGAAGGCAAGGAAAGAGAACGTTTTGAGTGGAGCAAAGCCTTTACGGGCAACAGAACCCGCCTAGCCGTCTCCCTCGTGGTTGTGATCGGCGGTCTGTTTTGGATGTTGTCTTATGGAGTTTTTCACGGCGTGAAAGAAGAGGCGTGGGTCCGGTGGGCGCGGGAACGTGTCGGATTCAACCCGTTTGCGGACTTCCAAGGAGAAGAGAACCTGGAACCGTTTGACTTTCGGGGAGCCGTCCTCAACTACGCGAATTTCTACAAGGCGCCGCTGACGGATGCCGACTTGACGGGGGCGTACCTCCAGCATGCCACACTCGAGCATGCTGACCTGCAGGGAGCCGTCCTGAAGGAGACGGACCTCCGGTGGGCCAAAATGGGGGGTTCGGACCTTCAGGACGCGATTCTCTGGGAGGCGAAATTGCAGTTCGCTAATCTAGTTTTTACGAATCTCACGGGTGCGGAACTCGAGGGTGCGATCCTCAAGTGCGCGGACTTGCGGGATGCCGTAGGCCTCACCGCGTCTCAGATCCAAGATGCCGCCGACTGGGAAAAGGCGTTCTATGACCAGGAACTGCTGAAAGAGCTCGGGCTGGGTGATGATCATAACGGCAGGCTCGAGAAAGAGTGCGAAGACCCAGATGAAGAGGATCTCCCGAACTAAGAGGCAAAATGTTCGGTTGCCGCGTTCAACAAGAAGTTCGACGGATGGGTGAAAGTCATGTTTAACTTACTCTTTCTTCTTTTGACGAACGGGCTATTACTTAATGTGATGGCAGAGACTACCCGTGTCGAGCAAGTCCTCAACGCCTGCGGCCCGGGAAAGATCCAACACTCCACCAGACAAGAAAGACTTAGCACGTTTGACGACTTACGAGTATCAGTCTCTACCCCCCAGACTGAACAAGGATGCTGCGTTCTCACGAACTGTGAAAAAGCTAGAAAGGTTTATACCAGCAAGCGAAATTGTGTGCTCAGAGCAAGAAAAGACGGGTGTAAGTATAGGTTTCACACCGGGAAAAGGTGCGGCCAGGTTGAAACCGCGCACACCAGGACACTGCCTCCCCAGACCCCGGCACACGACGGGGTTCGCCTGATGGGACCGCCTTTTACGGGTGCCTCTCCCGTCCAATGATCGGCGTAAGACGAAGTCGCCGACGCCAACCCAAGCGGCAACCGTCTTGATTGTAACGACTTCCTGCATGTTCACTAAGTTCCCTCCCAGTTTTATGCCGACTGGCTGCCGGATAATCCCACCGCTCTCGCAGGGGACAGACCCAACGGCGATTGACGATCTGCGCTGGCGGTGTTCACGACGCCTAGCCTCCAAAAGCCCTCGCAATACGTCAATTATGCCAGATAAATCCGCCCTGACGGGGTAGCGTTGAACCAGCCCGACCACCTGGCCGTATGTCGGCTGGTCGAAGATGTGGCTCTTCGCCCTGGGGCCCAACAGAGAAGCGGGTAACTTCCTCGATTCCCCATTCCCGGAAGTTACTAAGACGAATAACGCGTCTACACCTCGCGACTCGGAGCAGCGTTTGTTAGGGAAATCGTTAGGAAGCACTCGAACCATTCCATGTTGGTCCAGGGAGCCGGCTTGACTAGCAGCAATACGTTGCGCTCCGCGGACTGCCACACAGCCTCGTGTGCCCCGTACTCGGCAGACAGGTACGCGTGGTGCACGGTCGCGCCGAGAACCGAAACTGTTCTGCGTTCACACGGCTGTTCGCCGACATCCGGACGCTCGGCGGTCGGAATGGTAAACTAGCAGGCCTTTCACAACCATGGATCGTCCTGGCCCCAGCGAGGTCTTGGCCCAGATCATAGAAATCTCGCCAAGTTTGCATTCCGCTACGACCTTTCCGGCCAAGGTCCTCGGAGCCATCGCGCGGCACGCCTCCCGGCGAGTGATTCAACGCTCGGCGGAAACAGGATCCGGAGCCAGCACGCTTCTGTTTTCTCATCTCAGTGAGCACCACACCGTGTTCGCCTTTGACGGTAGAAGCGGCAGCGTGCGAAATGTCAGGTCGTCCTCCCTCCTGAGAGAGAACGTAGTCCATTTTGTTGAGGGACTTACCCAACAGACCCTCCCGAAGCAGCATTTCGAGGAAAAATTCCAGGTCGTCTTGCTCGACGGCCCTCATGCCTACCCGTTTCCCGACCTTGAGTATTACTTTCTCTACCCTCATCTGGACACGAGAGGTCTGTTGATCCTCGACGACATACACATCCCCACGATCAACAATCTATTCCAGTTTCTTCGCCGGGACGCGATGTGTCAAGGGCGGAGCAAAATTAGACCAGTTCGGCGGAGGGAGAATAGACCAGTTTTGGGGTAGAGCGGCGGAGCAAAAATAGACCAGTGGGGGGGGAGTCGGGGTTTTGCTTCGAGTTTTTGTGGGACGGCTGGAACGCAGCCTGAGGTCGCCCGTTAGGGCGGCTGAAGGCGGAGTGGAAGGCGGCTCACAAAAACTGTGGCGAGCCGGCGGGGATCAATCCGAAGACGGAGAGCGTTGCTTCTTGCTCTGCTTGAGGCGGAAGCTATCGCCGTTCATCTCCAGGATGTGGACGTGGTGAGTGAGCCGATCCAGCAGGGCGCCGGGCATGCGCTCGGACCCGAGGACTTCGGTCCACTCGTTGAACGGCAGGTTCGAGGTCACCATCGTGGAGCCCTGCTCGTAGCGCTGTGAGAAGGTTTCGAACAGCAACTCCGCTCCGGTCTTCGACAGCGGCACGTAGCCCAGTTCATCGACGATCAGCAGGTCTTGCTTGGCGAGCTGCTTTTGGGCCCTCAGCAAGCGCCGCTCATCACGGGCTTCCAGCAGCTCGTTGACCAGCGCTGCGGCGGTAGTGAAGCGAACCCGATAGCCACCCTGGCAGGCCGCCAGTCCCAGCGCCAGAGCGAGATGCGTTTTCCCCGTGCCGGAGTTTCCTAGAGCCAACACGTTCTCGCGACGGTCGATGAACTCTCCGTGTGCCAGCTCGAGCACCAGCTTCTTGTTCAACTTGGGTAACGCCAGGAAGTCGAACGTATCAAGGGTTTTCGTGACCGGGAACTTGGCGGCCTTGATGCGCCGCTCGGTCGCTCGGCGTTCACGGTCGAGCAGTTCGAGCTCGGACAGTTGCAGCAGAAAGCGTCTCGCATCCAAGCCCTCCGTGGCGCACTGCCGTGCCACCTTGTCGTACTCGCGTAAGAAGGTCGGCAGCCGCAGTGCTTTCAGATGAGCTTCCAGCAGCAGTTTGGATCTCGCCATCAGTCCACTCCCTGTGCCAGCAGCACCAAATAATCTGTTGTCGATGTCTGTTCGACTTGTGCTGTGGGTAAGTGCGGATACTGCGTCAAGTCCAAGCGGGGCGGCCGTTGCTCGATCCGACACAGGACGAGGTGCTTGACGGCGTCGAAGCCGATCGTTCCCAACTCAACGGCCTGCCGCGCGGCGGCGGTGACGTCGGTGAGCGGGAAGTCTTCGAGTAAACGCAGCACCTGCACGTACTCGCGCTTGCCTGGTTTACCCAGCCGCACTTCGAGCAAGCGTCTCAAACGCACGAGATCTTGCGGTAACTGCCAACCGACGAGCGGCGCGGCTTGATCCAGCGCGTTCGTCTTGCGCTCCAGCAAGGCCAGGTAATGCAGCGGATCGAAGATCAACTCCTCGCGTTCGTAGCTGCGCCGATGCCGGGCGATCTCTTCGCTGCCGCAGCCGATGACCACCTCATCGACGTAAGCTCTCAGCAGTACTTCGCGGTGGCCGTAGCGCGTCGGAACCGAGTAGTCGTTGGTCCGATAGCGCACCAGCGACAACGACGTCACCCGCGTCGTGCGCTTGTCGCAAGCGTCATACCCGACAGCAGGCAACGTCAGAAACGCCTGGCGGTCGCGCTCGAAACGCTCACCGATCGTTTCCGAGTGTCGCCGCAAGCGCCGTCCACGGTTCTTGCGGCACTTCGCTTCGAGGTGTTCGTTGAAGGCTTCCCAACTTGAGAACCTGGGGATCGGCACCATAAAGTTGCGCCGCGCATAGCCCACCAACCCTTCCACTTTGCCTTTGTCGTTGCCCTTGCCCGGCCGCCCGAAACGGTCGGCGAACAGATAATGTGACTGCAGCTCGGAGAAGACACGGGTCCTCTGGCGTGTGCCGTCTCCCAGGATCCTCGCCACCGCTAGCTTCGTGTTGTCGTAGACGATGCTGCGCGGCACGCCGCCAAAATAGCGAAACGCCGCATTGTGCCCCTCGCAGAATGCCTCCGTCGTCTCGGCCGGAAACGCTTTCACGAATGCGTCATCGCTATGCGGCAGATCGACGACCAAGAAGTGCGCCTTGCGCTGCACTCCGTTGATGACGACGACCGCTTCGCCGAAGTCCGCCTGGGCGTCACCCGGCGGATGCGTCAGCGGCACGAACATCTCTTGTCCGCCCAGCTTCTTCTCGCGTACGTAGTCCTTGACGGTCGTGTAGCCGCCTGTGAACCCGTACTCGTCGCGGAGGCGGTCAAAGATGCGCTGTGCGGTGTGGCGTTGTTTCCTCGGACGCTCCCGATCGTCGGTCAGGATCTGATCGATGATCCCTGTGAAGGCCTCCAGTTTGGGACGCCTCGCCGGTTTGCTCCGCCGATAGCCCGGCGGAATCCGGTAGCGCAACATCTTGCGCACGGTCTCGCGAGCAATCCCAAAGCGCCGTGCTGCTTCGCGTTCGCTTAGCCCTTCGACGCAGACACTTCGTCGTACTTGAACGTATAGCTCCACCCGATACATCCCTCCGGTGTTCCACAAAACACCTCGGGGATGCTTGCGGACCACATCAGCGGCTTGGTCCTCCGCCTCCTCTGGGAGCCTTCACACCGCCGCTATGTGGTCTAGTTTGTCAGCGCCGTTCTCACTAGCTCGACTTTCGCCCGTTCGGCGAGCGGTTGCGGAGGCTCTGCTGGCTGATTGCTGGCTGGGAAATTATTTCTCGACATCTATCCGACGGCGATTGTGAAGGTGACCAAGTGACCTGCGGGAATTGTACCGCTGAACGGCTGCCGCGAGCGGAAGACTGTGCTGGTGCCTGTGAAACGGTCTTCTCGTCCCTTGGCATCTAGGGCGGCGCCCGGCCTCTCGCTCTGGCTCGCCCTCGGCGACAGGTCTACCCTGGGCCGAGGAGTACGAGCCGGGGTGACAAAAGTGCAATAAAAAAATTGGGCCTGGGGTCAATCGGAGGGGCCCAGCCTCGCTCGGTCCGCTGCGAGACAAACATCGGCTTGATTCTTACTGGCGGTGTCCACCACCCGTCGCCGTCCTCTGGTAGCGTGGAAGGCTGCGGATCCACGGGACGACCTGTTCCCCTTGCGATACAACGCCCTGCGTCCAAGCGGCGGAGCAGGATTAGCACGTCCACCTCCTGCGAGCAGCTAACGTGCCCCTCGCCGAGATCTAGGATGTTGGACATCGTGGCAATTCTGACCTGATGGAGTCATTCGAGGAATTCCAGAGGACGTTGTTTGGAACCGAGGACGTCTCGGACTTTCCTCGGCGAGACTTAGCCTCGAAGCTCAAGGGACTGGCCAAGGACTCCGTCCTCATCGGAACAAGTTCATGGAAATACGAGGGGTGGCTCGGTCAAGTGTACAGCCGCGAACGCTACCAGACCCGGGGGCGATTCTCACGCAAGAGATTTCAGGACACCTCCATCGCGGAGTATGCCGAGACCTTCCCGATAGTGTGCGGCGACTTCTCTTTCTACCAGTTTCCGTCCTCGGAGTATTGGGCTCGGCTCTTCGGAGTTGCGCCGCCGACTCTCCAGTTTGCGCTCAAGGTCCCCGAGGAGATTACGGTCAAGGCGTGGCCGCGTCATGAGCGCTACGGCGCCAAGGCTGGCTACAGGAATCCATCGTTTCTCGACGGCGAGCTGCTTCGTTCTGGCTTCACCGAGCTTCTCAGTCCCTACCATGAACGTGTCGCCGTACTGATCTTCGAGTTCGGTGCGTTCTCCCAAAGAGGCTATCCGGATGGGGTACGCGGCTTTGCCTCAGACCTTGGCCAGTTTCTCGACGGGCTACCCGGCGGACTTCGGTACGCGGTCGAGATTCGAAACCGCGAGTTCCTTGAGCCAGTCTACTTCAAGTGCCTTCGAGATCATAGCGTGGCACACGTCTACTCAAGCTGGACACACATGCCGGAACTAAGCGAGCAGGTTGGGATGGCCGAGGCGCTGACCGCGGACTTCGTCGTGTGCCGTGCTTTGCTTCGCCCTGGCCGCAACTATTCACAGGCAGTCGAGAGGTTCCGACCGTACGACAAACTGACCGAGCCTTACCCGCAGGGGCGGGAGGGAATCAAAGGGTCTATCGCGCTCGCTCAGGGCAAGCAACTTCCGGCCTACATCTTCGTCAACAATCGCTTTGAGGGAAGCGCTCCTCGCACGATCTCGGCTGTCGTTAATGACCTTTAGCTGCCCGGGAGGAGTTTCGCCTTTTGTTCGCTATAATACCCAGGTGGCGAATGTGCGAACGTGTTTCGTGTCATTCCAGGACCCGCAGGGGCTAGAGCATTCTGTCGAGGTCGACGCAGCGTCGGTTTACGAGGCTGCTGCGCTCGGCCTCCAGGCCTTCCGCGTTTCAGAGTTTAGCGGCTGTGTTAGGCCTGGCAAGACCACGCGCCTGGTCGTCACCATAAGGCGGCTCGAAGCTCAGCACGAGGTGAGGGTTGGTCAGCTTGAGGATTGGCTTACAAGCGGCGCCAGATCGCCCTCCGAACAGGTGCTCAAGGGTCGGTTGCAAAAGTTGCTGCGGCCAGAGTAGGACGCTAGATATCCGCCGCCCTTCTCCCGAGGCCAACTGAGCCGATCGCCCAGTCTCGCCCTTCGACCGCACCTCGTCGGAACCGCTGGTCAGCCAAAGCCATCCAGTTGCAGAGAACGAACCTCCGCCGCAAACATCGACACCGGCAGTACTCTTCGCGTGGTTGGCGGAAGTTCTTTCGAGGGAGGAGCTGTCAACGTACCGAAGCGGCGCGGGTAGATCCTCATGGCGAAGCCTTGATCCAGGTGGCTGGTTCAACCCTGGCCGACAAGGCAGGATTTGGCCGCAATTGATCGGCTGACGTAGAAGAGCTTTTTGCCGTCCTAGCGCGCTTGGTCAGCTCCGCAGGTTGAAACCGTTCGACGGCCCGCGCCGGACGTCAACTCGCGTATACTTCCCGTACGCCGGAATCCTCCAAGGCGGTCATCCATAATCAGTCATGGCCGCAAGCGGTTGTATGTGTTGCCAAAATAACGGTTCTCGTTTAGGATGGAGTCGCAAATAGGCGCTTTAGGCCAGGACGTAGAGGCCAGCAAGGGGTGACTTCACCCGCCGATGCAAAGGGCTTGACGACCGCTCAACAGAGAACGGTCATCTGTCGAGTGCTTGTTGAGAGCCGCGACCACCCGAGTTCCGAGCTTGTTTAGGAACGTGTCAGCCAGGAAATCCCGGAGATCTCCCGGACGACTATTTACAAGAACATCCACACGTTCATGGACGCCGGAATGCTACGGGAAGTGAGCGAGTTCCATCAAACCAATCGGCTCGACGCAAACCTCGAGCGCCATCATCACTTGATCTGTACGCGTTGCAGGAAGGTGTTGGATTATCAAGACGATCAACTGGACAGCGTCCGAGCGAGCAAACCGGAGCCGGAAGGGTTCCAAGTCACCGAGTACCGAGTTGAGGCTCGCGGGCTTTGCCCCGCGTTTAGATTGTAGGTTCACGGGAGACCGAGGAGGATTCCATGGCCAGAGCAGAGAGTGAAACGGTCGAGAAGGCCGGCATCAACGGAGACGAGAGCAAGTGCCCAGTAATGGGCGCCTTTCACAGACACACCGCGGCTGGAGCCCAGTCGAACGCAGACTGGTGGCCGGACCAGTTGAACCTGAAGATTCTTCATCAGAACTCGTCCCTGTCCGATCCCATGGGTGAGGACTTCAACTACGCCGAGGAGTTCAAGACGCTTGACCTCGATGCCCTGCAGAAGGACCTCGATGAGTTGATGACGACGTCGCAGGACTGGTGGCCGGCTGACTACGGCCACTATGGGCCGCTTTTCATTCGGATGGCGTGGCACAGCGCGGGCACGTACCGCATCGGCGACGGCCGCGGCGGCGCTGGCTCGGGCACCATCCGCTTGGCGCCTCTCAACAGTTGGCCCGACAACGTGAGCCTCGACAAGGCGCGCCGGTTGCTCTGGCCGATCAAGCAGAAGTACGGCCGGAAGATCTCGTGGGCCGACCTGATGATCTTGGCGGGCAACCGTGCGTTGGAGACGATGGGATTCAAGACGCTCGGTTTCGCCGGCGGGCGCGAGGACGTCTGGGAGCCCGAAGAGGACATCAACTGGGGGCCTGAGGCCACCTGGCTGGGAGACGAGCGCTATAGCGGCGATCGGGACCTCCGGAAACCTCTCGGGGCCACCCAGATGGGCCTGATTTATGTGAATCCGCAGGGGCCCAACGCCAACCCGGATCCGATCGCCGCGGCCAGGGATATTAAAGAGACCTTCGGTCGCATGGCAATGAACTATGAGGAGACGGTGGCCCTCATCGCCGGCGGGCACACCTTCGGCAAGGCCCACGGCCCTTGCCCTGAGGACCCCCACATCGGTCCGGAACCCGAGGCCGCCGGCCTCGAGGAGCAAGGTTTCGGTTGGAAGAACAGCTTTGGCAGCGGCAAAGGCGCCGACGCCTGGACCAGCGGGCTGGAGGGCGCCTGGACCACCAACCCGGTGAAGTGGGACAACAACTACTTCGACAATCTGTTCGGCTACGAGTGGAAGCTGGTGAAGAGTCCTGCCGGTTCGCACCAGTGGGCCCCCAAGGATGGAGCTGCAGCGGGCACCGTGCCGGACGCTCACGATCCGTCGAAGAAGCACGCCCCCATGATGTTCACGACGGACCTCTCTATGAAGATGGACCCCGATTTTGCGTCGATTTCGAAGCGTTTCCACGAGAACCCGGACGAGTTTGCAGACGCCTTCGCCCGGGCGTGGTACAAGCTGACGCACCGCGACATGGGGCCCCGCACGCGGTGTCTCGGCCCGCTCGTCCCCGAAGAGGACCTGCTGTGGCAAGACCCCATCCCCGCTGTCGATCACGAATTGATTGACGCGCAGGACATCGCCGCCCTCAAGGGCAAGATTCTCGCATCGGGAGTGTCCGTGTCCCAGCTGGTCGCGACCGCATGGGCGTCGGCGGCGACGTTTCGCGGCACGGACAAGCGCGGTGGGGCGAATGGGGCGCGTATTCGCCTCGCCCCGCAGAAAGATTGGAAGGTCAACCAGCCGGCCGAGTTGGCAACCGTTCTGCAGAAGCTGGAGGCGATCCAAAAGGATTTCAACAGTTCGCGATCCGGCGGGAAAAAGGTCTCGCTTGCCGACCTGATCGTTCTGGGCGGGTGTGCGGCCGTCGAGGAAGCCGCGAAGAAGGCCGGTCACGATGTGACGGTCCCCTTCACGCCTGGGCGCATGGATGCGTCGCAGGAGCAAACCGACGTGGACTCCGCCGCCGTGCTCGAACCGACCGCAGACGGCTTCCGCAACTACGTCGGGAACGGGCACGACCGATCAGCTGAAGAGCTGCTGCTGGATCGGGCGCGCCTGCTGACGCTGACCGCTCCTGAGATGACGGTTCTCGTCGGCGGCATGCGCGCCCTGAATGCAAACGTCGGGCAGTCCCAAAAGGGCGTCTTCACCAGGCGGCCCGAGACGTTGAGCAATGATTTCTTCGTGAACCTGCTCGACATGAACACGCAGTGGGAGGCGCCCTCCACATCCGAAGGCGTGTTTGAGGGGCGCGATAGCGCGACAGGTGAGCTCAAGTGGACCGGTACACGTGTCGACCTCGTCTTCGGTTCGAACTCCCAGCTCCGAGCCATCGCGGAAGTCTACGGATGTGACGACTCGCAGCAAGCGTTTGTACGTGATTTTGTCGCTGCGTGGAATAAAGTGATGAATCTTGATCGCTTCGACGTCGTCTGATCTTAGTTGAAATGTCCTCAGTCGAGGGCTTCTATAGCGTAGCCGCGGGTGCTTCTGTCATCGAGTGTTGCTAGGCCGCAAGCTGCGCTCGCCTTATCGTCTACAATGACCAAGATCGTACGGCTTGCCGTATTCTTGAAGTTACCCCCGAAGTCTATGACGAAACGACCCGAGCTCGTCGCCATCCTCCTCGTCGGCGTCGGTTTCGTCGCCTTTTCGCCGGCGGCCGAGGAGAATCCGCCCGTGCGGGGCTCGAAACGATTCGCCAAGTCGGTCGTCGTCTCCGGCCTTGCCAACCCGTGGGAGGTCGAGTGGGGACCGGACGACTGGCTTTGGGTCACCGAGCGCAGCAGCGGTCGAGTCACGCGCGTTCATCCGAAGACGGGCGAGCAAAAAACCGCCGTCGTTATCGAGGAAGTCCGCACTCCGGGCGGCCAAGAGGGCCTGCTCGGGCTGACGCTCCACCCGAATCTGCTCGAGGGCGTGGACCGCGACTATGTCTACGTCGCCTACACCTACGACGATCCCGAGGAGGGGGCCGACTCCAATGCCGACGTCGCCGCGCCGGCCTACCGCTACCTCTACATGAAGGTCGTCCGATTCCGCTACAACGCCAAGACCGGTAGGCTGAGCGATCCGGTCGACGTCATCCGAGGCTTGCCGGCCGGCAACGACCACAACGGCGGACGCCTCAAGCTCGGCCGCGACGGCAAGCTCTACCTCACGATCGGCGATCAAGGCCACAATCAGCTCGGCAACTTCTGCCTACCTATCGAGTCGCAGCGCCTGCCGACCCAAGGCGAGGTCGAGGCCGTCGACTACCGGGCCTACGTCGGCAAGACCCTGCGGCTGAACCTGGACGGCTCCATCCCCGGAGACAACCCCACGCTTGCCGGCACCGTGAGCCACGTCTACAGCTACGGCCACCGCAATAGCCAGGGCATCGACTTCGCTCCCGACGGCACGCTCTACGCTTCCGAGCACGGGCCGCACACCGACGACGAGGTCAACATCCTCCGCGCGGGAGGCAACTACGGCTGGCCCCACGTCGCCGGCCGGCGAGACGACAAGTTTTACGTCTACGCCCGCTGGGCCGACTCGCGCATCGCCTGCAAAGATCTGACCTACGACTTCACGCGCATTCCGGACTCAACGCCCTTCGCGCGGGAGTCGGACTACGAAGAGCCGTTCATCGAGCCGATCGCGTCGCTGTTCACCGCGGCGGACGGCGAGTTCGAAGACCCGCGCTGCGGGGGCGTCCACTACATCTGCTGGCCAACCATCGGCCCGTCCAGCATCGAGTACTACGAAGCGGGCGAGAGCGGCGTCCCGGGTTGGGAAAAGGTTCTGTTCGTGACGGGCCTCAAGCGCGGCTCGCTGTACACCGTGCCGCTGGACGATTCCGGGCAGAGGGTTTCCGGCCCGATCGAACGCCATTTCCAAAGCGAAGACCGTTTCCGCGACACCGCGGTCAGCCCCGACGGCCGCACGATCTTTGTGGCGGCGGACTTCAGCGGCGTGGCGGAGGCACTTGGCGGTGGGACGACGAACTCGATGGCCCATCCAGGCGCGATTCTGGCGTTCACGTACGAAGGAGAGGCGGACGGGCCGATCGAGCCTGTCAAGCTGACCAAGTCGAAGCGGTCCGAGACGCCGTCAGCCGAGTCCGGCCCGGACCAGGGCCCGCCGCCGCACTTCACCGCAGCGCAGGCGGAAGCCGGCAGATCCGCATACGTAAAGTACTGCGCCGTTTGCCACGGCGGCAACCTCACTAACGGCATTTACGGCACGCCGCTGGCCGGGCGGTACTTCGACGAGAAGTGGTCGGGCAAGAGCGTCCGAGCGCTTTTCGAGCACGCCAAGAAGATGCCACCCGACAGGCCCGGTTCGCTCGAGGACCAGCTCTACCTGAATGTGCTGGCGTACGTCTTCCAGATGAACGGTGTGGAGCCGGGCGACGCACCGCTGCCCAACAACCCGAGCGGCCTGACGCAGCTCACTATTCGCTGATATCAGCACCGACCGCGCTCACGTTCTGCATCCCGCCTCTACTAGAAGAAGCACCTTCAAGAGTCCGTCGGTTTCCCTGCCAGCCTCTGTGACCATGTTCCGAGAGTTGGAGCATCCTCTAAAGGAGCCACTCGCGAAAGTACCGGTAGACTGCCTTAGCCTTGGGCTTCCATCTGTAGGGACGCTCTGCAAAGTCTGCGGAGGCAGTCGGCGAGTGCGCGGGTACGGCGTGCGATGGATAAGGGCGTTTGAAAAGCGCTCCTAGCACGTCGCATGCGGGGGCCATGCACGAAGGCAATTCGCTTGAGTCCCAAATCTCCCCTAACGTTAGAACCTTATCTGGAGTAACGCGGCGCTGGGAGGCCCGAGTAGAGGTGCAGGCGTGACGAAAGCGCAATAAAAAAAATAACCGGGTGGGGTCAACCCGGGGGTACCCGCGCTTTGTCCCCCCGCGTGGGGACAAAGATGGGCCTTTGGTGCCCTGGTGGCCTGGCCGCGTCGACCTGGGCGGCCGGTGGACCACGTGGGCCCGCGTGCGGCCGTGTTGGTCTCGTCGGGCCCACAGTCTGACGCGTCAGGCCAGGCCGGGTGTGATAGGGTCGCAGTGGAGACCGAGTGCGCGCGGGTTGCGCTCGCTGGGCCCGCAGGCGGTCGCGGGGGGATTCTGCGGGAGGCGTGCCCCAAGCCAGCCCGAAAGTAGCCCGTCTTGACAGCGATTCTATATTCCGATAAGATACTGGTATCGGAAGTCAGAGCGTCTCGGAGGGCACAATGACCACGACCGACCTGATCCCCGCCGGCAACTTAGAGGCAGCCCTCGCCCCTGTGATGGACCGGGCCCGGGAGTACGCCCGCCAGTCCAAGGCATCGAACACCATCCGGGCCTACCGGTCGGACTGGCGAGACTTCGAGGAGTGGTGCTTCTCCCATCGCCGGCAACCTCTCCCCGCGACACCCGAGACGGTGGCCCTGTACCTGACCTCCCTGGCCGACCAGGGCCGCAAGCCCTCGACCATCACACGACGGGTCTCGGCCATCAGCCAGGCGCATCAGATGGCCAGCCGGCGTTCTCCCACCCGAAGCGCCAAGGTACGGGCCGTCCTGCGGGGTATCCGTCGCACCAAGGGCACCATGCCCAAGAGTAAGGCTCCCGTCTTGATCGATGACATCCGCAGGATGATGGCCAGCTTGCCCAAGCGCCTGCTAGGCGTTCGAGACCGGGCCTTGCTGTTGGTGGGGTTCGCCGGAGGATTTCGTCGATCGGAGCTGGTCAGCCTTAATGTCGGGGACTTCGAGTTCACCGAGGACGGCCTGGTGGTGCGCTTGCGGCGTTCTAAGACCGATCAGGAGGCTGCGGGGAGAAAGGTCGGCATTCCCTTCGGATCAAACCGTGGAACCTGTCCGGTGCGCTCCTTGAAGGTGTGGCTGGAAGCTTCTGGGATTGAGCGGGGGCCTGTGTTCCGGCCGATCAACCGTCATGGCCAGATCCAGGGGAAGCGGCTGTCGGACAAGGCGGTGGCTTTAATCGTGAAGCGTGTTGCCGAGGCCGTCGGAAAGGACCCGAGTGAGTTCGCCGGCCATAGTCTCAGGGCTGGGCTGGCAACAGCGGCGGCGATCGGCGGGGCTTCAGAGAGGTCCATCATGAAGCAGACGGGGCACCGGTCCACAGCGATGGTCAGGCGCTACATCCGGGAGGGGAGTCTGTTCCGAGAGAACGCCGCCGCGAAGGTGGGGTTATAACACGCTGTCCCAGAGCCCACCTTGGTCGTCATTTTGGCGCTGATTTGGCGCTCTAGGTAGACATCAAAGAGGTAAGACATTGAACGCTGGGGACTTACAAATGTGTAGGCAGAGGTCTGCAAAAACCTCTCATACTAGCTCTCCGGGCTTGCTCCGAGGTGTGGGCGGTCAGTTCTGATTGCGGACCGAGCTTGGAACACGTGGCGACATCCAGCGACAGCGTCTAAGTTCCTGATGGTGCGGGGTGTGCCCTGTGATATAGTGGTGTGGAAATTCAGCCTGAGAGCAACATTCTAGGGCTGAGAGATGGTTTCCATACTGTCCATTTTACTGTCCGTTTGCTATCGAAACAGAGAGAAAGAGGCGGACAGTATAGACTTCATAGACAGATAGCCAGTTGAGCAAGTGTTGTTATTTCAGCTAAGTAGAAGATTCCATGGAAAGCGGGAGTAGTTCAGTGGTAGAACGGTAGCTTCCCAAGCTGCATGTCGCGGGTTCGATCCCCGTCTCCCGCTCCAATTTTCAACAACTTACAAGCGATCAGAAGGGCTCACCGGGGGCGTTGCGCCTGTTGTTCGGTCGATTCTGCCCACCACCAGTTTCTTCCTCCGGAGCAGAAGGTCGCGTGTTCGAATCACGCCGGGCGCGCCAGCTTCCCCCTTACTTCACAACGACTTGCAAGAACCCAGGCTCGGAGGTGGGTGGCCGACAGATTTGGGGTTTCTTTCAGTCACGTCGAGCGCTTGACCAAAGACCCTCGAAAAAAGTGACTTCAAAGCGTAAGGCTTTGCAGTCACAGGTCGTCGTAAACTGTCTTCGAACGACGATTTCGGAGACGTAGATGACGGCAGAAAACAACCCTTTTTCTGACTATCTAACTAAACAGCAATTTTGCAGGGCAGTACCGGGGGGACCTATCTCGGAACGGACGGCTGACCGCTGGCACGTCCTACCCCCAAAAGTGTTGGATTTCCCGATTTCCTCGGCCGGCGCCTCGCGTCAAGTAGTCTTCATATCAAGAGACGCACCTGACGCAAGAGAAATAACCGGGTGGCTGAGTTTTTACGATTGGTACAGCGCTGCGACGACGGTTGTTTCTGTAGGTCGAAACAGTCCAAGAACTATAGCTTGTAGGCTTCGCAAGCTGTGCCGCCCCAAATCCGCTCTTGTTCTGACTTGGACAGTCGCGAGATGAAGTTTCCGACGACTTCGAACCAACGCTCGTACCGGCAGGCCAACAGGCACACCGGCCAGTCGGAAGCGAACATCAGTCGCTCGGGACCAAAGGCCTCCAATACGACATCCATGTAGGGCCGGATCCCGTCTTCGTTCCAGGTCTTGTGATCAGCTTCGTGAGTTACACCCGAGAGCTTGCAATAGATATTCGGACGGCGGGCCAAGTCCGCAATATTTTCCCGCCACGGAGAAATGATGCCGTCTTTGATCCGTGGCTTGGCGATGTGATCCACAACAAACACTTGATGGAGGTGGCGATCGACGAATCTGAGTGTTTGCGGCAGGCGCCGTTCGGAGATCAGAATGTCGTAGACCAAATCGAATTCACGAAGTAGCCCGACACCGGCGTTGAAGTCTTCACGCAGGATGTAGTTGTCGTCCGGCTCCTCTTGAACGATGTGACGCAGGCCCTTGAGCTTCGGTCGAGACGCAAACCTGTCGAGTTCTTCCCGAACCGTCGGGCTGACGAGCGAGGCCCAACCGACAACGCCGGCGATGAAATCATACTCGTCGGCGAAGTCGAGCAGCCAGTCGGTTTCTTGTAGGGTCGAACGCCCTTGAACCGCCACCACGCCGTCGATGCCGACGGCCGATATTTCCGGTTTCAGGTGCTCGGGCAGGAAATTCCTCCTCAGAACAGCCAGCTCGCCCGTCATCCAAGCGTACTCTTCAGGTGTGTACTTCCAGAAATGGCTATGGGAATCGATCCTCACGCAAGCAACCTAAGTTTTGTTTTCGCAACCACCAGGGCATACTCGGCGGCGTTTCGAATCCAACTGTGTTTTGCCATCGATCCGTAGCAGGCTTTGGCGCTCGCCCGGCACGGCAAGCGGTCCTCCCGCCAACTCAGGCCCGGGGCTTACATAATATAGGTTAGCGCCGCCGAGGAAGTTGCCTCTGGCCCGTGGCGGCCGGCGGCGGTGGATTTACAATCGCGTCGAAACGTGCGATCGTTTGATCTAGTAAGGAAACCGTCATGGACAAAAACCTAACCCGTCGAGACTTCATTGGCAGCGCCGTGGCGACCGCGTCGGTAGCGAGCGCGGCGGACATCGGGACCCCAAAGACGTTGCCTACACGTCCTTTCGGTCGCACTGGGCTGCAGTCATCGCTTTTGGCCCTCGGCTGTGGCAACCGGCTCCATATGGCCTATGCGAACGAAGAACGCGGCCTAGAGGCGCTCAACTTGGCGCTCGAGATGGGCATCACCTACTTCGACACCGCGCAGGGTTACGGAAACGGCAAGAGCGAGTCTTGGGTCGGCAAGGCGACCAAACACAGGCGGAAAGGGCTGATCTTGGCCACCAAGACGCAAGCCCGCACGGCCGATGAAGTGTTACGCCGGTGCGAGCAGAGCTTGAAACGGCTCCAGACCGATCAACTTGACGTCCTCCACATTCATAGCCTGCAGTCGGAAGACGATCTGGAACGGATCGAAGCCAAGGGGGGCGCGCTCGAGGCGCTCTACAAGCTTCGGGAGCAGAAAGCCGTCCGTTTCATCGGCATCACCTCACACGCGGACCCGATCGCCCTGGCGAAGGCGCTCGAGCGGCACGATTTCGACTGCACCCAGATGGCGCTCAACGCCGGGCAGCAAGGCCGCAGTCCCGACGGCTCCGGTTTCTGGAAAAAAGACCCCCGCGACGCCTTCAGCGAAGCAATCCCGCACAAGCCCGACGAGCAGAGCTTCGAGAAGGTTGCCCTGCCGGTAGCGGTCCGCAAGAATCTGGGCATCGTTGCTATGAAAGTCACCGGGCAGGAAAGCTTGATCGGCAGCGGCCCCGGTAAGGCGGGGGCTGCCCGACTTTTGCGCTACGCCCTCTCACTGCCGGTGAGTCTTGCCACCGTCGGCATGCCGAAGCTCCACTACATCCGCCAAAACACGGAGACAGTGCGGAGCTTCCAGCCGATGCCGTCGCCTGAAATGAAGGATTTTACGCAACGGATTTCCGACGCCAACAAGCTCGCCCTGGACCGGCGCTTTCGTGACCACGAAGACGTGTGATTCGAGCCGCTGGAGCGCGACCCCTCTACCTCTCGCCCCACTTCATTTTGCTGCGGAGGACTTCGAAGAACCGCACCCGTTGGGGCTGGATGACCTTCACACTGTGATCGGCTCGGCGAGCGCGAATACGATCAAGTTGGTGCAGGGCGATGCCGACTTGGCCATCGACGGTCAGGTAGGCATCCTCTCCGCGGCGAAGAACCGCCTCGACCGTCGAGCCTTCCGACACGAGCACGGGACGATTGGTCAACGTGTGCGGACAAATGGGAGTCACGCAGGTAGCCGAGACGGACGGCAACATGACAGGACCGCCCGCCGAAAGCGAATAGGCTGTCGACCCGGTCGGGGTCGAGATGACAAGACCGTCCGCGCGATAGCTGCAAACGAACTCCCCGTCGACAAAGGCGTCGAGCTCGAGCAATCGGGCCACGGCGGCCTTGTTGATCACCACATCGTTGAGGGCATGGTAGGCTTCAACGGACTCGTTCCCCCGGATGATTTCAGCTTGCAGCACCGATCGGGACTGCACGGAGTAGTCGCCCGCGAACACACGCTCTAAGTGCGGTACCAGCTCTTCCGGGCCGGTCGTCATCATGAAACCCAGTCCACCGAGGTTCACCGCCAAGATCGGCGTTTCACGCTCCCCGACGGCTCGGGCGGCGGAGAGAAGCGTTCCGTCACCGCCCAGCACCACGAGCAAGTCGAGCCCTTCCGGCAGCTCCTCGCGCCGAAAACCTCCATCGCGGCCCATATAGCCCGCGGTCACAACGTCATATTCCGCGTCCACACCCTGCTGGCCGAGCCAGGCGAGCAGCTTGGTCACGAGCGGGGGAATATCGTCCCTGCCTGGCTTTGACACGATTCCGACTTTGTGAATCATCTCAACTCAGCCTTTCCCACGCATGGAGAAGAAACTCTTGGTTGCCCTCCGCCCCCAGGATCGGGCTCGCCATCTCCTCGAATCGACTAAATCCGCAATCCTCTAGAGCCTGCCGCACCTTCCGGACCGCTTGGCGGTGCAGCGCAGGGTCACGAACGATACCGCCCTTGCCTACGTCTCCCTTGCCAACCTCAAACTGCGGCTTTACCAGCACAAGCACTTGGCCGTCGGGCTTGAGCAAAGGGGCCACTGCGGGGACGATTAGCGTAGCAGAAATGAAGCTCACGTCACAGCAGGCCAAGTCGATCGCTTCAGGAACGATCTGGCTCGTTAGATAACGGGCATTCATGCCCTCACGGACGACAACCCGCGGGTGTTGACGAATATTCCAGTGCAACTGCCCCTTGCCGACGTCAATGGCGTATACCTTGCGAGCACCCCTTTGGAGCAGGCAGTCGGTGAAGCCACCCGTGGAGGCGCCGACGTCCAGGCAGATTTTTTCCGTGACTTCGATGGAAAACCGTTCTAAAGCGGCCTCCAGCTTCGCCCCAGCGCGACTGACATATTTAGGTGTCCCGCCGAGCAATCGAATGCGCGCTTTCGCCGGCACTTGGTGGCCCGGTTTGGCAACTTTCTGCTCATCCGCAAGGACTTCCCCCGCCATGACGATTGCCTGCGCCTTTTCCCGAGACTCAACAAGCCCTCGATCGACCAACAGCCGGTCAATGCGCACACGCGATTTCATGCCGTCCGGTTCACGATCTTGTCGGCAATCTGGCGTAACCTGAGCGCCCGGTCGCCAAAGGAATCGAGAGCTTCACAGGCGAGGGTGAAGTGCTCCATTGCGCGCTTCCGCGACTCGTCGACACCGTAGAGCGCCGGGAAAGTCGCCTTCAGTTGTGCAACATCTTTGCCGACCGTTTTTCCCAGCGTCTTCGACGTAGAAACGACATCGAGGACGTCATCGACGATCTGAAAAGCCAGTCCGATCTGTTCGCCGTAGCGGCTCAGCGCCTCGTACTCATCCTTTGGCGCGCCGGCATAGATAGCACCCAAACGAACGGAGCCGCGAATCAGAGATCCGGTTTTCGAGTGATGAATGTAGTGGAGCTGCTCCTCTTCGACCGGCTTGCCTTCGGCTTCGAGGTCGGCTACTTGTCCGCCGATCATTCCGGCGACGGTGCCCGCCGCCCGCGAAAGCTCTTGCGTGATGTGAACTTTTCGCTCCGGCCCGACGCCGTTCATCTCCGAGAGGATCTGGAAGGCGAGCGTCAACAGCGCATCGCCCGCCAAAATGGCCGTGGCCTCGCCAAACGCCTTGTGGCAGGTCGGTTTGCCTCGCCGGTAGTCGTCGTTGTCGAGCGCCGGCAAGTCGTCGTGGATCAGCGAGTAGGTGTGAATCAACTCGACCGCGCAGGCCGCGGACTCAATCCCCGAAACGGCTCCGCTAACGGTTTCAGCGCTCGCGATCGAGAGCAGTGGCCGAATCCGCTTGCCCCCGGCGAACACGCTATGGCGCATCGCCCTATGAATCGTTTGCGGGTATTCGTTTTCGTCGGGAAGCAGCCGGTCGAGAGTTGCGTTTACCGACTCGCGGCGTTGGGAAAGATACTCGTCGAGCGTCACGCTTCGGGTTCACCGTCCTCGACTTTGAATGGTTTCGCTTCCACCCGCCCCTGCTTCTTGAGTAGGATTTCTACTTTCCCTTCGGCCTCTTGCAACTGTTTTCTACAGGCTTCGCTCAACCGCACGCCCTTCTCAAACAGCTCCAGCGATTTCTCAAGCGGCAAGTCCCCATCCTCTAGCTGTTTGACGATCTTTTCAAGCTGGTCGAGGCCCTCTTCGAACGCCGGCGCCTTGGCTTGCTTTTCCGACTTCTTCTCGGGCATGTAGTGTTATTGTAGGCGGCGCGTTGTGCTTCTGCCAATGGCGGGCGGCTCGGTTAATCGATTCGCCAGGAACCGTCGGCTCGCACCTGCGTCGTGCGGTTGAGGAGGCTGACCGTGCAGTTTTCGTTGAGTTGGGTGGCCGAGGCAAAGAAGGGAGCAAAGAAGAAAGAAGGAAAGAAGGAAGAAGGGGACAGTCACCTTAACTGTTTTTTGCAGCGCTAGCAAGGGTCCTGGGCGGCGCTGGCCCTGGTTTTGCCCGGTCAGCGGTCTCTAGACGCGCTTCCAGCACCGAGATGAACTTTGGGCGCTAGTTGAGGCCAGTTAAAGGGTGAGGCTGGGCTGGTTAAGGTGACTGTCCCCTGTCGTCCCTGTCGTCCCTGTCGTCCCTGTCGTCCCTGTCGTCCCTGTCGTCCCTGTCGTCCCTGTCGTCCCTGTCGTGTCCTGTCGTGTCCTGTCGTGCCGGGCTCGAACGCGAGCTGGCGCGCCACGCGAAGATCATGCGTTTTGCCCTTGGTGATCACGGCGAATGAGGGCAGATAGCCGAAACTTGTGGCCGCCGCCGGCCAGCCCGAGCTGCCCGCGGCACTTGCCGAGCAATTGCTGGAAGACGGTTTCGAACAACTGCCAGGGTCGCTGCCCGTTGGCGTAGGAAAGCGTGGAGCGCTTGGGCGCCGCCGACAAGCCGAGGTGCTTGAGCTTGCCCTCGGTGGCGGCCAGCCCGCCGCAGATCTCGCGCAGCGAGTGGGCTTGGCCGAGCTGACAAAACAGCATGGCCACGAACTGGCCCCAGCAGGGAAACCCGCGCAGGTGGCGGTCGGCGTGATGCTGGCGCACGGCCTGCTCGAATTCGAGGCGCGGAAACAGTTGCAGAAGTTGCGAGAAAATCCTACAGAATCGTTGCATGGTTGAGCCTCCTTGGTTCGGTCGGGATTGCTTTCTGCAAAGCTACTCAACCTACCAGAGGCTCAGCCACTCACGCGAAAACTAATTTGGACAAGAGTGCTCCCAGACATGCCCTTCAGGCATCCCATGAATCGGGTTCGTAGGCCGCTGAGAACCGTCGCGTCACATCCGGCGCACTAGGCTGAGCTAGTCTTATCCTCACTTGACCATTTACTTGATCTCCAACCTCGAGGTTTCCATGTGCCTTCACATCAAACTCTGCCTTCACCCAGGCCGTGCGCCCTTTGCCAAGCGCCAGCGTTTGCCGTCCAGAGCCTGTATCGACTCTCCAATACCGAAACTCAACTTCGAGATCCGATTCCTCGATCTCGACCTCCGGTGGGATCAGGCTCATAGTCGCCTTACTCTCATTGGTAACCAAGAAGCTAAGCTGAAGTCCCAAACTATGATGATTTTGCCCTCCGTAAAAGAGGTGCGGACGAAAAGATTGATCAACCCGCAGAAAGGTCCTTCCAGGTTCTGCTATCTCTTGGGCGGTTCTGTGCCACGCTGACTGAATATGAGATACCAGTCCATCAAGTCCATACTCGTGTAGAGGGTACCACTGGCGATCGTGCAACCGGACCGCATCAACACCCAAGTCTGGAGGACTGCATGGCTCAAGGAGAACAGGCAGGAAGTAATTCTCCCCGGCGGGAACTTCGTTTGCAGCTCTTAGGGCCAACCGGAATTCTTTCTGCACAAAGCCGCGCTTCGATATCGAGGCATTCGACAAGAATGCAATGAAAAAATCGGCCTCGGCGATTCTCTGACGAATCACTGTTTCCCACTCGGCGCCGGGGGCAATGCCTGCTAGGTGATGCGGTTTCGGAGGCTTGTCCATCCACGGACGCAATCCCGCCTCTCTAAGATCTAGATAGATAGGATCCACTTTCTGCTTGTCCTCGCGGGCGTAGCACAAGAAGAGCAACGGTTGGTTCGCGGATTCTGTCATGGGCGAGTCACTAGCTGCCTTATTTGCCTAGCATACCTGAATTGCCTAACGACCTAAATCAGCCGCGCGTCTGTTGCGTCGGCTGCATTTTCTTGTTAGGCGACTGCATGGCCTCATCGGTGGAGTGCGCGCGAATGCACCAGCCAAGGAAAGTGATATGGATCAGTCGACTGTTGAGCACGCCCGATCAGCTGAAGATCGAGAGAAGAACACCTGTTGGCGGTTATTGCCCCGCTGAGTGACGTGGTGCGGCGCGCCGACCGCCACCACGCGCGCGATGCGCGGCACCGATTCAGTATCGATCACCCGCCTCGCTACCGTCAAGTTTCCCAAAAACATTAGTTAAGGTGACTGTCCCTTTTTGTTCGAATTGATAGGGCTTGGCTCGGAAGACAACACTATAGATTCGGAAATGTCGGGCTCGAAAGCCCGACACAGCACGCTGAAAGCGTGCGCCACATCGCCAGGACGATCAGAAAGTCTAGTTCTAGTCTGGGACAGCTTACTAGGTTAGGACAGGCGGGAGTGCTTGCCTCACCCCACGTCTTCGATCTGGCGCAGATCCTCGACCGCCGCCTTCAGCGCCAACTCGTAAACGGCCAGGTCGGCCCCCCAGGAAATGACATTGAATCCGAGATCGATCCATTCTTTCGCCTGGCGGGAGTTCATAGGCTGGGCAGCCGCGGCCTTTCCATGACGCTTGGCGGCCGCGGTTATCGTTCGAAGTGCCTCGATAAACTTTGGATGCTCAAATTCGGCAACGATGCCCAAGGAATGCGAAAGATCCTGTTGGCCAAGAAATAGAACGCCAACACCGTCGAGCGATGCAATGGCGTCTACGTTATCGAGACCCGTCTGGGTTTCGATTTGGCACATCACAAGGTTGTTCCTATTGGCCTCGGGCATGTACTCGGCCGGCGACGTATAAACGTAGTCCGTCACGGCCATGCCGATGGCCAATCCGCGTCGGCCTTCGGGCGGATAGCGGGCTGCTTCGACGGCCCGTTGCGCTTGCTCGGGTGTATCGACGCGCGGCACCATGATCCCCAGTGCTCCGGCGTCGAGCGCGCGGGCGATGAAGTGATACTCCGTGTCGGGAATCCGCACCATTGGTGTCACCGGAGTGGCTCTGAACCAGGCCACCAGGTCCGCAACCGTTTCGATGCCGATAGCTCCGTGCTCCATATCGATGATCACAAAGTCAACACCGGCGGCTTCGGTGATCTTGGCGACTCCCCGGGTGCCGAACTCACTAATCATGTGGCCGACCGGGATCTTCCCTTCGGCACGCAGCTGCCGAATACGGTTTATTTTCATCGTTGCTTCCAAGCTGCCAGTTTGGCCTGCATCCCGGGACGATCGACGACTTTTGGGTTGGCTAAGAAGGGCGGCAACCTGCCTTCATAGACCGCGCGAACGTTTTCGCAAGCCTCGAGGCTGAGATCCCAAATGCATTCTCGCGTGGTCGCGATGGCGTGGGGTGTCAGGACAACGTTATCAAGCTGGAACAGGGGATTGTCCAGCGGGGTAGGTTCTTGTTGAAAAACATCCAAGCCGGCGCCGGCGATACGCTGCTTTTGAAGCACTTCGATCAGCGCCGCTTCATCGACGACAGCCCCGCGACAGGTGTTGACGAGGTAGGCTGAGGGTTTCATCAGAGCGAGTTCGCGCGCGCCGATCAGGCCCCGCGTTTCCGCGGTCAATGGCGTGTTGACGGCTACGAAATCGCTTTCTCGCATGACGGTGTCGAGGTCCACTAATTCGACCCCCAACTCGGCTGCCTGATCGGTCGAAACGTAGGGGTCATGCCCCAGCAGCCGGGCGAATCCGAGACCTTGAGCCAGCTGGAACATCTCTCTCGCGATGCCGCCGACGCCAACCGAGCCAAGTGTGTGGCCCCGGATCGAAACTGCCTCACCAAGGCGGCCTGCTCGCCAACGGCCGGCGCGCGTGTTTTGATCCAGCCGCCGGATGTTCTTTGCCAGCGCGAAGATGAGCGCGATGATGCCTTCGGCCACGTGCCGTCGAACGCCCAGCGGCGTCAACGTCACCGCGACGTCGGCCGCCGTCGAGGCCTCCACGTCGATTCGGTCGAAACCGACCCCCCAACGCGCGATGCAAGCCAGCCGCTTTACACCGCTGAAACTCTCCCTCGGAAAATTGTGAGCGAAGACAACGACTGCGTCATATTGGTTCAGGACATCGGGAATTGCAGTGTTACTATGATCCTCCATGTATTCGTATTCCAGGCCTGGGAGAGGATCGAAAACTTCAGTGGCAGCCTGCCGGAAGCCCTCGGCGGCAATTGCCTTCCAGTCGGAGTTGATGCCTACGCGGAATTTTTTTTCCATCTGAGATTGCCTTGACAGCGGAGAGAGCACCCAAAAGTGTTTCAGGAAGAGTCGTTATTGTACACTGCGTCCGCGTGCTCCGCATAACGGCCGGTTTACACCTGCGCTGCGATATGCGATCGTTACGCGTAGAAAGGGCAGGAAGTGGGCAAGAACCTGTCATTGTGAAGCTCCCCGCCTTCTATCCCATCATCGACACGCATTTGTTGGACAAAGCCGGAATTGCGCCCGAGGAAATGGCTGAGGCGCTAGCCAAAGCGGGCGTCGAAATCGCGCAATTCCGTCACAAAAGCCCGTTCACGCGCGAGGTCTTCGCTCAGGCCGAGAGAGTTGGGCGAATTCTGAAGGACGCCGGCGTCACCTACGTCATCAACGACCGGGCTGACGTGGCAAAAATGCTTAACGCCGACGGAGTCCACGTTGGCCAGGACGATCTTTTTCCCGACAAGGTTCGCTCGATCGTCGGAAGCTCGGCGATCATCGGCTATTCGACACACAACGAGGGCCAACTCAGCGCCGGCGACCACGAGCCGGTGAACTACCTCGCAATCGGGCCCATCTTCGGAACTTCCTCGAAAGAAAACCCCGATCCCACGTTGGGGCTGAGAGAATTGGCAAGTCTTCGTCCGCTCACGTCTAAATCCCTGGTGGCGATCGGCGGGATCAGCCGCACGAACGCCCGCCAGGTGTTGGGCGCGGGAGCCGATTCGGTTGCCGTCATCTCCGACTTGATTGCACCTCCGGACGAGCTGCCCGGAAGGATCGCCGACTGGCTGGAAGCCGTTAGCTAGCGGATAGTGCCTTCTCCAGCCGGACCGAACCCCCGGGGTCCCCCCTTGCTAGAATTCGGCATGCCTATCATTGACATCACCATCCTCGAAGGCCGTCCCTACGAAAAGAAGCGAGCTCTGATCAAGGAAGTCACAGAAGCTACGATTCGCACACTCGATGCGAGGCCGGAAACGGTGCGCGTGATCGTTCGGGAAGTACATCCGTCGCACTTCGCGGTTGCGGGCCAGCCCAAGGGTCCGCCGGCCGAATAATCGTCCAACACTTGTTTTTCGGACGATGCGCCTTCTGCTCCTCTTGCGGCCAAAGATAAAGCATGCTTTGGGGTGGGACAGACATTCCGAGGATGTCCGGATTTCCGTTGAAACGCGACGACTCCCCGCTTGCCTAGTTTAGGCAGCCTGCGGCGGAGCCGCAGACTGCGGTTGCCGTTCCGCTAGCGCCCGCCACAAAGCCGGCAGGTCCCGACAACCTCTCACCGGGCGGAAGTTTCCCTCCGCCGTCCACAATGCCGAGCCCACCCAGCGCTCGATGTGATCCCCTGCTCGCCAACGCTTCAGGCGACGACAAACCGTCTCCAGCACCGAAAACGCCGACGCGATCGGATTTGTCGTGGCGAACGTGCGCCGCGGCAAGTCCGGCAGGGGCAGACAGTGAACCGTCAACGTGTCCTCCCGGCCCGCGGCCAACGAACGCGCCGCCGAGGGGTGCAGCTCCCTCCACTGGCGAGGCAGCTTTTCGAGCGCGCGTTGCGCATCAGCCGTCGAGGTCATCGCGTAAGCGTTCGCCAGCTTGCGATCGATCGCCTCGTCATACTCCTCGCTCAGGTGAGAAGCGACGTTGCGACGCTTATGCAGTTAGCAACGCTGGAGCAGCGCCGACTCGCCGGCCTATTGTTGCACCGCTTTCAGCAACGCTTTGGCACCGTCGACGACGTAGCGTCGCGGCGGCGTGAAGTCGACGCCTCGTTCTTCGAGATCGCTCCCTAGTTCGCCGCCGAGCGGGCGCACTTCGTCTTCCATGACGAGTTGCATCAGATCGAGCCCGGCTTGCGCATCAGTTGGCCGACGCCTTCTTGCAGCGCGGCGGCGACGTCCTTCAGCGGCAGGTGCAGTTGGACCTCCGCTGGCCCTTCTGCGGCCTGTTCTTGGAATCGACGGACCGCTCTCTCGCGGTCGATCTGGTACCTTCTTCTCACAGCGACTCTGCTTTCGAAACGATTCGAACTTCCACCCCCAGCCTACCTCCGGCCCGGGTCGGAGAGTCGCTGCTTTCTACGGCCTTACGGACATCCTCGAGCACGATCCACAGCGACAGTAACACGCGCAGGAGTCGAAGTCGCTCAAATGGGTTGACAAAGTGCGTAGCGCAGGGGGCACTCTGGTTCCCGGCCCGGGTCGAGGCCAATCGTTCACCGCCCAACGAAGACACTTGACACACTCGCTATTCTGAAGGGGGAGACTGCGGAGACCGGCATGACGCTCGGTGCGTGAGAAAAAATGACGAAACAAACCCAATTTCGCACAACCCGTAGGGAATCAATGGGTTATGGCGGGGCGGCCCGCTCAGCAAAACCTGACCGCTCGCTCCATCGGGATACGAGGAGCGCGTAGCGCAGCGCTCTCAGATATTTCAACTCTGAGACTTCAGGGGGAGGTAATCCGAAATGAAGACAATTCTATGGCTGCTCGTTATCTTTGTCTGGGCCTGCTCCCCGCCGGCCGGCGAGGAGATGGCTACGCCCGAAAACGCGGGCGCGGCGACTGTCGAGCAAACGGATAACACCCTAACCCCAAAAGAAAAGGAAGCCGGGTGGGTCTTGCTCTTTGATGGCGAGTCGCTTGACGAGTGGATGACCGACACGGGCGAGCCCAGCCGGCGACCTATCGAAGAGGGCAGTATTAACCCTCACAAGTCCGGGGACTACATGGTTGTGCACAAACAGATGTGGGAGAATTATATTCTCGCGCTGGATTTCAAAATCAGCCCGGGCTGTAACAGCGGTATCTTCGTCAAGACGTTCTCTCTCGACGAGTCGCCTCCCGGCAGGAGTGTCGCCTTTAACGGAATTGAAATCGCGATCGACGATACAACTGAAGCCGGCTACCACGACACCGGGGCGATTTACGACTTGGTCAAGCCCACGCGAAACGCGATGAAGCCGGCGGGAGAATGGAACCACACCGAGGTCACCGTGAACAGGAACATCATCTCCGTGAACCTAAACGGCGAAGACGTAACGCGCATTGACCTTGCTGAGTTCACCGAACCCCACAAGCGGCCCGACGGCACACGGCATAAGTTTGACGTCGGCTATAAGGATCACCCTCCAAAAGGCTACATTGGATTACAGGATCACGGGGCGAACCTGTGGTTCAAAAACATCAAGCTGAAGCCGTTGGATTGAGACCGGCGTAAACGGGCCGCCGCCAATTACAACCTAGTCGAGCTTGTTGGAAGACGCCGCGGCGCTGCCCGCGGAACGCGGCAGCTGCTTAATCCAATCGTAGATGAGCTTCACCGCCTCCTTGTCCACGACGTTCGAGGCGATATGCGGCATGCGGCCGAGGCCAAGTTTGCCCATCCGAAAGTGGATCAGCGAGCGCTCGGGATCCCCCGGCGCCAGCAGCCGCGCGTCGGGGATGTCGAACTTGCCATGGGCGGGCGGGACGTCAATTAGTCCGAACTCCTCAGGCGGCAAGGTAAACAGCACCTGAAAGTCAGCGTTGCCGCCACCCCATTTGATGTGGCAGTGGGCGCAGTTGGACTGCAGATAGGAGCGTGCCCGAAGATCCAAGGGCACGCTTTCGTCTCGATGGTCATAGAGCCGAGGTAGGTGCTCCGGCGGCCAAGGGAGCGGCTCGGTGAAAACGCCCAAATGCTCGAGGGTGCTGAGTTGGTTGGCGATGACGCCGCCGTAGTCGTGATCTTTGTTCATCTGCAGCGTGTTCAGACCGAGGACGTACTTCGCCGGCGTCGTATGGCAGCCGATGCACTCGGAACGGCTGGGGAAGCGCCACGTCTGGTCGCGGCTTCCGCCGGGCGCGCTCGGGTCCTTGATGGTCAACTCGAGATCGGCGCCACCGGCCTCCAACAGGTGGGCGTCGGTCTGTTCGTCATTCCAAACATAAACGTAGCCCCGCCACACCTGCGCCCCTACTTCATCGCTTCCCGGCGTACGCTTGTGGTGTAGCAGGCGCGTTTCCAAACGGCGCAGACTTTGCGGATTACCGGCTTCCATTTCCATCAGGAAAGTCTTGACGACTACCGTGCCATCGGGGAACCTCCAACCGCGAGGAGCTCCGGGCGAGGGCTGCGGGTAGATCACCCGGTTGTATTCGATCTTCGAATCGCCCGGCAGGGCGAGATAGCGTTGCTTGACTGCACCGTCCGACCACAGGGGCGAGTTGACCGCGTAAGGAATCAAACCGGGCGCAGGCGTGAGGTCCTTCGTGGAACTGAAAAGCCCCGTTTCGCTCAGCTTGAGCGGGAATATCGGCGCGTCAGCGGAAGGCGGCGGGGCAGGGACGAGATGGTGAATCCGGCCGCCAACGTGATCGACGATGTAGACTTCCCCAGACGGGTCCTGTCCAAACGCAACCGGACGCAGCAGGGCATCGGCTAGTTCGCGGTGTTCGGTCACCTTTTCGCCGTCGTAGCGCAGGCTCCAGATCTTGCCGGTGTCGTAGTCGCCGTAGATATAGGCACCTTCGAGCTCTTCGAGGCGATTGCCGTGATATACGTACCCACCGGTGAGTGAGCGGGCTTCGGTGTGAGAGTGTTCAACAAGCGGGGGGAGGATTGGCGTCGGTCCCTCCTCGCGATCCGGGCGGAAGGGGTGATTGCCTTCCTTGACACTCCAGCCGTAGTTGCCACCCTTTTGGATGGGGATGACCTCCTCCCAGAGGTCTTGACCGACTTCCCCCGCCCAGAGAATGCCGGTGGCCGGGTCGAAGCTGAACTTCCAGACCTGTCGGAGTCCGTAGGCCCAAATCTCACCCCGCGCGCCGGGTACGTCCACAAACGGGTTGTCCTCGGGAATGCCATACGGCAAGTTCTCGCCGGGGTGATCGACGTCGATTCGCAAGATCGATGCCGGGAGGTCGCTGATATCTTGACCGGTGTTCAGCTCGTCGGCGATGCCACTGGCGTCACCAAGGGCGGCGTATAGGTAGCCGTCGGGACCGAATTGGAGACAGCCGCCATTGTGCCCGCCCGCGCGCCACACGAAGAGAACCTCCTCCGAACTTGGGTCGGCCTGGAGGGGACGACGAGTGTCAACCTGATAGCGCGACACTCGGCTGCCATCAGGACTGAAATCGTTAGGGTCGTCGAGAAGGTGCATGAATACGTAGAGATATCCGTTTTCAGCAAACTGTGGATGGAACACCAGTCCGAAGGTAGGTCGCCCGGTGTCGAGCAGCAGATCCTTGCGGCTGGTGGCTAGGTCGTTCTCGAATGTGTAGATCTTGCCTCCCCGTTCGGCGATTGCCAGGCGATTCGCACCCGGCACGACGGTCATGGTCAGCGGCTCGTCGAATTGCAGATTCGGAAACGCGACGGCGGTGCGATAGGGGGTGGGTGGATCGGGCGTGCCGTGAACGCGGGAAGTCGTCCACAACTCGCGCTTCTCGATGCCGTAAGGCTGGCGAACCTTTTCTTTCGCCGCGGGCGGTGCGGCGGTTAGGCCGAGCACTAAAAACGCGGTCGAGATCACGGTCGTCACACGAACAGCAGCTTGGCGCATGGTAGAGTCCTGGGTGGCGATTTGCCGGGCAGATATGTGCAGCTTCAGGCTTGGTTTTCCAAAGAGCCTGTTCAGTGATTCCCTGTAGCAATTATAGCGGCCAGTCAGGGCACGTCACCGAAGTCCCCGGCGGGCGAGCCATGAGAGGAGGTTGAAATAATAATACCCGCCGAAGAACGCCAAACACCCACAGTATGCTGCCAGCGAGGTGTAGAGCGACGGCCCGTCATCAATTCCCGCTTGGTCCACCCGCAAACAGAGTGCCGCCTAGGGCCCCAAAAGCTCCACAGCGACTTCGACGAGTGACCATCTTCAGGCGACCCACTCGACCTGTAAAACGCCATTCGCCTCCAAGCATCGCAAGTCTGAGTCACCCGTCACGAGCGGGGCCGCGGCCTGGCGCGCGGTCGCCGCCGCAAAGGCGTCGGCATAGGAAATGGGAAAGCGCGCTTTTAACCGCGCCGCTTCGAAAACCAGGCTGTCGGGAACCGACCAAACCTCCAGCGGGAAGCTCAAAATCTCCTCTAGGACTGTCTCGGCTGTTTCGACATCCTTGGCTTTGGCCGTGAGGTAGTAGACCTCGCCAAGGTTAACGACGTTTACGATCAACCGGCAGTCGCCCCGTGACGCTGCCTGCCACAGACGTTCCATCGTGTCGGCGGCTGGAGGCTGGTCCTTGAGCCAGGCCATCAGTATCCATGCATCGAGGACCTTGGGGGATGACATCGTTCCGCGTCGTTTTGCGGTCTGCCGGTGGCGTCGGATTTAAAGGTTTCCGAGGATCGTGCCGGCCGGAAGGCGGGGCGTGCCGGCGGCATCCTCAGCCATGGAGGCTACCTCGCGCGGACGCTTGCGTCGCGCGTTTCCTTTAGATCCGCTTCCGATCCCGCCGAATCTCCGCGCGGCGTTCTTTCTTGCGAAGCTGGAGTACGTCCGTACCACGAAGGATACCGCGTAGCCGGAGCCGCGGCCTGTTCGCCCGTCGCTCGTCGCCTTCTCTGATTAGCCAACTATCGATCGCCTGTTCCAGCACTTTTTGCATGCTGGTACCGCGGCTGGCGACGGCCATGCGCAGTTCCCGGTGCTTCGCCGGGGTGAGCCGTAACGTAGTGACGACCTTGTCGCTACTGGGTGCCTTCATGATGTCATTTTATCATCCCGGCGACACGGTTCATAGACGGTACAAGAGCCGACATGAGTATCGGCTCGGCAAGCTGGAGTGCTTGCGCCACGCGCGTGCGGAGGGCACGATATATGGCGCCCCTACGTTGTGTTGGGGGCGGCACGAGGTAGGGTAGGCACGATGGTGTGTGACCTGTCCGACCGCGTCTGTCGCGGGTTACGCTTGGGAAGGGGCACGGTAGGTTGAGCACGGCGAGCAGGCGCAATGAAGTCATGGCGGGCCTATCGCGTGCTTCGACCGCCACCTGGCGAGAAAGCAGGCTAGTGTAGTGCCACATAAATAACTGGACCCTAACACCCTTTCGCGGTAGGATGGTTTATGTGGCCATCCGCTGACGCTCTACCCCTCACCGCTCCGCAGCGAAACGCTCTTCGTCGCCTCGTTCGAGGCCGCAATACGAGGCAGAAAATGGTCTTGCGAGCGCACATTGTTTTGCGCTGTGCGCAGGGGTTGGCGAACCACGCCATTGCCCGCGGACTCGGCGTCAACCGCAAGACCGTCATCCTGTGGCGAAAGCGCTTCGCCCAGTCCGGCCTCGACGGACTCCGCGATCAGACGCGCCCCGGACGCAAACCGGCGCTCTCCGCTGAATTCGTCCAAGGCATCCTCAATACAACACTTCACGAGAAGCCCCGGGCGGCCACGCATTGGAGCACCCGCACCCTCGCCAAGCACTTGGGCGTCTCCAAGATGGCCATCCAGCGCGTCTGGAAAGCGCACGGACTGCAGCCCCATCGCCTCGAAACTTTCAAGCTCAGCCGCGACAAGCAGTTCGTCGAGAAACTCCGCGACGTGGTCGGGCTGTACTTGAATCCGCCCGAGCACGCGCTGGTGCTCAGCGTCGATGAGAAAAGCCAGATCCAGGCCTTAGACCGCAGCCAGCCGGGACTGCCCCTGAAAAAGGGTCGTGCCGGCACCATGACCCACGACTTCAAACGACATGCCACAACGACGCTGTTCGCCGCCTTCAATGTGCGCAACGGCCAGGTGATCGGGGAGTGTCTGCCGCGACATCGGCACCAGGAATTCCTCAAATTCCTACGCCAGATCGACCGCCAAACACCACCGGCGCTGGAGCTGCATCTGATCGTGGACAACTACTCCACGCACAAGCATGAGCAGGTGAAGAAGTGGCTCGCGAAGCACCCCCGCTTCCACTTTCACTTCATTCCCACGTCTTCTTCCTGGCTCAATCTCGTCGAGCGCTGGTTCCGCGAGCTGACACAGAAGTGCATCCGCCGCGGCGTGTTCCGCAGTGTTCCCGAACTCGAGGCCGCCATCCACGAGTACCTGGAAGCGAGCAACCAAGCGCCCAAGCCCTTTGTCTGGACAGCTCCGGCACAAGATATCCTCGCCAAAGTCGAGCGCGCCGCCAAAACCCACGCCATTGTCCAGAACCGTTAGTGGCACTACACTAGGTATCCCCGGAGGCCCGGCCGCACGTAAGGGAGAACATTTATAAGGTACTAGTACAAATAGGGGATAGACTAAGCGGTACGGCGTAGCGTAATATAGGGCCTTGGGTCCGGATGCTTCTAGGTATTGGGCCGCACCTGGTACCGACGAAGAGGGGTCTGTGAGACACGGATCTTGACGGGGCGCATTTTAGCGCAGGAAAACAATGCAAGGCGAGGCCTCCGGGTCTAGGGAATATCTCGCGACTGAGCTGGGGGGCAGCTTATGACAAACGGCAAGGGATGCATGGCTAGTCGTCTTAAGGAGGACAGCCGCGCCGTGATCTTAATCATTACGGCTCTGTTGTTCCCCGTCTTGATAGCGTTTCTCGTCTTGGCGTTGGACATTCGAAAGATCTACGACCTCAAGCGCCGCACGCAGAACGCCGCCAATGCTGGGGCTTTCGGTGGCGCTCATGAAGTCTACCGGAAGAATACTACCTACGCCGAGGTAAACCAGGCCGGCCAAGAGGACTCCATCAAGAACGGTTTCGATAATTCGGACTCCAATGTTACCGTGACCATCAACTACCCCTACACCTGGAACGGGGTGTCGGGGTATGTCGAAGCCATTGTCAGCGAGACCGTGCCGACCTACTTCGCGCGTCTGTTCAACCAGAATAATGTTACTGTCCGCTCCCGAGCAGTGGCCGGATTGGGGAATTACGCCAGCGGTTGCGTAATCGCCTTAGACCCCAACGTGTCAAGAGCTATGGTCATTCAGGGGTCGATAGACTTCGACGTGAACTGTGAAATCGAGGTCTATTCGGACGACCCTGATGGACTGCGCGTAAACGGAAGCTCACCCTGTGTGCAGTCAGGGGGCATCGGAGTTGTCGGGGGTTACACAATTAACGGCAATCTGGACCCAGATTGCTTTGATCCCGAGCCGAACGGCGGGATGTATTACCATGACGATCCAATCAGCGAGGCGCTCGCCGACGGGATATTAGTGGAGCCGGACCCGACCACTGATCCGAGTTTTCCGAGTTTTCCGCGCTGTGACTATGTCGACAAGGAAATCAGCTCGGGTATTGAATATCTGGCTCCCGGGTATTATTGCGGGACGGAGTATCCTGATCCGGATCCGGTCACAGGCCTACCCGTGTACCACCCGGCGCTTAAGATTTCCGGTGGAACAGTCTACCTAGCGAACGGTATCTATTACCTCGACAGCGGGTTGCGCATGAGCGGGGGGACACTCACCCATGACCCGAATGCCCCAGCCCCAGCAGGCGTGCTGCTCTACAACACCAATGAGGTCTGGGCCGCCGACCCCGCCGCCACCCCCCCCTCGTGGCAAACCCCGACTATTGGGGTACGTTTCGGATCACGGGGAATGCGGTGGTTACGCTATCCGGTTACCAGAGTTCGCCCCATGAGGGAGCCCTGATCTGGGAGGATTCCACGGCGCCTACCTTCAAGACTGACGGGGGCAGGCGCGAGCATGTTTTCGCCGGCACTGCGACTCTTGACTTATCCGGTTACATCTATACCCCTAACTCGGAAGTGGCTTGGCGTGGAACCAACGATACGTTAGGCTGGTTCATGATAGTTGCCAACACCGTCGAGATGTCCGGTTCCCCATTCGGGAGTGGGGGTAGCTTTAGCAGTGGCATCGGTCCCCCGATACCGTTTCTGACGGTGACGATGGTCGAATGAGCGGAGTGAATGAGTTCTACGGCTCGGGTAATGGCCACGGACACAGAGTTTTTCCAGTGCGGAGGGATTGACCAATGAAAGGCAACTCTAGAAACGACGGGAGAAGGCATGCCGGTACCATCATAGTGGAGTTCGCGCTCTCGGTACTTCTTTTGATGCTGTTGTTGGCGGCGGCAGCCGACTTTTCCCGCATTTTCTTCCATGCCATCACCGTGGCGAACGCTTCGGGGGCGGCTTCGTTCTATGGAGCGCAGAGCGTCGTCAAAGCGATCGATTTTACGACCATCGCGACTGTCGCCACGAATGACGCTCAGGATTTAACGGGTGTCTCCGTGACGCCGATGCAATTCTGCGACTGCCCGGGAAATACGTCCGGCCTGTCCGGGGCGGTGGACTGCAACAATGACACCTGTACGGGATATGGCCGGCCCCGAGCCTATTCTCGGGTAATGGTTCAGCAGACGTTCGAACCGCTTTTCCCGTGGCCTGGGATTTTTGATGACTCCGGTGTGATGCGAATTGCCTGGACCCGAGTGCGATGAGGAATTCTCCCATGATCAAACGCCTGATCTCACAGCGGAATCAACGTCGGCGGGGCAGCGTCATCGTCGAGTTCGCCTTGATTTTCATGCTGTATCTCGTTGTCGTTCTGGGACTCATGGAGTTCGGCCGTTGCATGTGGACCTATGCCACGCTTGCGCACGCCTCCCGCCAAGCGGCGCGCTTTTGCATGGTCCGGGGGACTATCAACCCGGCGACGATAAACGAGATCGAAAACGTCGTGAAGCGCTTCGCCCTGGGGCTGGAAGATTCCAAGCTCATCGTCAACACCACCTACGACCCCGCTGTTAACAAGCGAGGTGACATTATTGAGGTCGAGGTCGGTTACCCCTTCCAGTTTGTGACTGCACCTATCACCGTTTCCGGCAACACGCTCGACCTGAGTGCCCGCACGGAAATCATAATCGCCAACTAGGAAGCCCGCTTAGGGATGCGAAGCTCGCCGGGCGTGGCTACAGTTCCAGATTTCCGGCAAAGAAGTGAGTAGCCGCGGAGCTAGACAGGATCCTCCTCGGTCGGATTCTCATCCGCTTGCTGCTTCTCCTCTTCTTCCCAGTTTTCCAGGTCTTCTCGGAAGGTGTTGCGAGGGCCCCCTCGCGGCTTGCGTCGATCCTCCATAGGCCCGGCTCCGCCGCGGCGCTTCGCCGGTGCGACATAAGGATTTCGCGGTTTGGGACGTTTGTTTTTCACTGGGAAGGCCTAACTACTTTCCGGCGCAAAATACGCGTAGCGCTCGGGGCGGGGACTGTCACCAATTTCGCGCCTTCAAAGAATCAACAACTTACGGGCGCATTCGGACGCGAAATTAGCTGACTGTACCCAGCCACCACGCAGTTTCTCCTTTTTGCGCCGGAAAGTAACTAGCCAAGGGCTGCGCCGTTGATATCCCAGAGCGTCGAGTACCGAGCCGCGAGTGTGAGCGAGCGGTCCAGAGATGACGCAGCTCAAAACGAGTGAATCTGCGCATACCTCCACGCCGCCACCTGAACGAGAACAAAATTATCGTTCCCAAGTGCCTATTGAGTTCCGCAAAATATGGCGACAGGCTCGGCCTTCGGCGGATTAGCGCGCATTCACTAGGCGGGTCAACGATCGCGCTTGTTTGTACGGGCGCGACATGTCGCGCCCCTTTCCAGCATCGCGAGTCTCCGACCGGTGTTGGTCACTATATTTTGCGAACATCAGTAAGCAGCTGGCCGGCTCTTAGATTTACCTATACCAAACTTTCAAGCAAGTGCGTTGTCGCCAAGTTTAATTGAGTCAGAAGCAGCAACAGTGAGCCCCGGGACAGCGTCTACCTAACGGCCAGATCCTCTACAGCCGCTCCCAAGACCCGGCGTGTCTTGCGTTCCTGAAGGAAGACGACCGCTTGTAGGTGGTTGCGGTCCCACTCGGGATTCAACTCCACGGAAGCCTCGATCGACGGTACCTGTTTCTTTCGGGGGTGGATGGTTCCGACCCGGCTGAGGTGACGCACCACTGATTGGTGCTTCAATTGTTTGCCTGCGTTTTCCCCGCGCCGGACGGAGTTTTGGAGGTTGTGCTCCCGGACTGCCAGCATGACGTCCACGCGTCCCTGCGTGGCATCCGGCAAACCCTCTACTGTGACAGTCAGTGGCACGGTCTTGTCCGGAGAACCTGCACCCTCTCTCGGACGTGTAATCCGGATATTCGCTTTGGGCGCCTCAGCGGCGCGAGCCACAGCCTTTTGGGCTCGGGGCCCGTCGCTGCCCACGAACACCTCACGACCGTCAACGATCATCTGAGGCGTGAGCACCGGGGCCTGCCGTAAGGTCCTGCTGTACCCTCCCTGCCGGTTGCTGAACTGGGCCGACGAGTAGGGATCTTTCCAACCCAGATAATTCCAATAGTCCACATGCTCGCTTAGCGTGATGATTTGGGCGTTGGGGACGGGCTGAAGGCGTTCCAAGACCGCCAGGAGAATGTCGGCCGGAGGGCAGCTCGAACAGCCTTCGGAGGTGAACAGCTCGACAAGGACCGGATTGGGATGGGCATTCCCTGCGTCGGGGCTATGAGCTTCGCTGCCCGGTTGGCCGAATCCAACCGCCACGGCTGCTATGCCGATAGCCAGGAACAGTACAGGGCGGAGCCTGCCGGCTGTGATCCGCGGCTTCATAGGGGCAGTATGGCGCGTACTCTGTTCTTTTGGAAAGGAACCTCAGGTAAGCTTTCGGTCCTGTTAGCCGTCTCGTCGTCTGAAACGCGATGGCGCTTTCAGTCCGAGACCCGTGCCACGCGCCGCTTCAAGGTTGGCCGCTCGTCTTCACCTTCCTCGTCCCCTGCGGATCCATCATCCTCGGTGGGGATCGTGCCGCTGGGGGGCTTGCGCTTTAGAGTCGGGCGGTCGGGGTTGAGTGCTTCCCTTCGAGGCCCGGCCTGAAGCTGCGTCAAGCGTGCTTTAACCGTGTCGAACTCGCTTGTGTTGACGGCGTACTCCGGCCGATCGGGAAGCAGTTCATCGATCACCTTCTGGATTCGCTTGATGCGATCTTCGGTCAGCGGGTGCGTTTTGAACACCTTGGCGATCTTGCTCTTGCTGGTTTTCTTCTTCTTCTGGGCTTTGAGGCGCTCGAAGAACTGGATCATCGAGGCCGGATCGTACCCCGTCTTGTAGAGGTACTGCACTCCGAGAAAATCTGCCTCGCGTTCGAAGTTGCGGGAGAACTTCAAGAAGGTCAGGGGAATTGCGAGGCCCGCCGCCTGGCGTATGCCGTAGCCCGTCCACCCGCCAAGGAAGATCAAGGGGATGGTGGCCAGGTTCGTTATTTGACCCTTGGTAGCTTGCTTCGTGCCGTGCCTGGCGGCAACATGGGCGATTTCGTGGGCCATCACGCCCGCCAGCTCGGCCTCGCCGCCGGCCAACTTGACCAAGCCCGAATTGACATAGAAATACCCACCTGGCAGGGCAAACGCGTTGATTTCGTCGCTGTCAATGACCTTGATCGTAAACGGCACGCGAGCGTCGGAGTTGCGAACCAGATTCTGTCCCACTCGGTTGATGTACTCGGCGATGACCGGGTCGTCAACGATCTTCGCGTTGCGTTCAACCTCGGCCGCCAATTGTTTGCCGAGCGCGATTTCCTTTTCGATCGAATAGAAGTTGATGCCCTTACCGACGTCCCGTTCGCCGATCGCCTCGACGTCTTCCTTAGGCTTCTTCGGCTCTTTTTTCTCGACTTTGCCGAAGGCGCCCGGCGAGACCGCCAGAGCCGCCGTCAATAGCATCACCCAGCTCAAATGTTTCATGATCCTACTCCTTCTTCTCCTAACCGCGACACTCATTAGATGCAACCGAGAGCGCTTTCGGTACAGTTTTTCTTGTGTTGGCGGGAGCGGCTGGGGCCGCCGCGCTACGTTCAGTTGACCCCCGCCAATACGGCTTGGGAATCGGGAAGCGGTTCGGATTGAACAGGCCGCAAATCCCCGACGATCCCGGAAGATAGAAAGAAATCGCGAACGGGGGCGGCCTCTTCCCCTTCCACCGTAACCGTCAGGGAAACGTCAGTAGCGGGACCCAGCAGCCGAATATCGATTCGGTCAAGGTCCTCGTACAGCCGAACGTACGAAATGGCTGCGACGTTGATCACGCGGTTGCGGATGCGAATGAATGGCGTATGCACGGATTCTTCCTCCTCAGTTTTGGCTTCTTAGCAGAAGGACGGCTCGTGGCCGGTTTGTGATTCAACAAAGTTGGTTTTTTTGCGCTGGTTTTACATTCCACAGTTGGGATGGCGGCTTGCGCCAAGCGGTGGCAACAAAAGGTACGCCCGGGTAGCCTGGTCTTGAGGCTACCCGGGCTGAACTGCGACGGGGAAGGGAATAATCGATTTCAGCTTTTGTTCGAACGTTCGACCTGAAGATCGTTGGTTACCGAGAACACGCCGGACACGCCGTTGGCCTGCAGGAAGGCCACGGTCTTTTCCGACTCTCGGGCAACCACACCCTTGAGGGTGACGTCCCCGCGGTTGACGATGATATGAATGTTAGGCCTTGCGCCCAAGCCGTAGCGGCTCAGCA
The DNA here is from genome assembly GCA_965248105.1 of Bryobacterales bacterium. Lineage (GTDB taxonomy): Bacteria > Acidobacteriota > Terriglobia > Bryobacterales > UBA6623. The sequence continues at coordinate 3,770,597 of CBDFIK010000006.1, read as the reverse complement.
CCGGATGCCCGTAAATCGCTCGCGCCACCGCGTAGCGAACCTGGCTGTCGTGTGTGGAGAGAGGCAGCACCTCAATCTGGTTGTCGACGTTTGAAACGCCCTCCAGTTTGGCAACGACCCTCTCAGCAGCGGTCTTCGTCGTGGGCCGCACGACCTGGCCCGAGAGTGTGACCTTGTCATCGTTTACCCGGAATTCCAGGTTGTCGAACAAGTTGTGATACGGCAGCAAAACAAGCTCGTGGCGAACTTGGCGCTCGAGCTGCGTAAGATCGCTGGTGGCCGAGGCGACAGCAGGCAAGGCTGCCAGGCCCAGCACCAAAACCAGCGCGAAACTTCGAAGGTTTTTCCTCATGATTTCTCCTTTTCCTTGCCAGCTTTTTAGCTTGGTGTCGGTTTTTCGGTCGTGGCCACTTCCGAAACTTGACTGTGTACACCCGTTTGGATGCCACGAGTGTTCGTTTGGGTACAAGAATTTTTGACTCTGAAAGTCTGTTGATGCTAGGGGCGGCGGCCTAGCCCGTTTTTGTCACGAGCGTTCGGACGACCGGCGTTGAACGAGCCTTATTTGTAGGGGCAGACCGCCGTGTCCGCCCATTCGCGACGTTCACACTCCGTCCCATTCGATGACGCAACCCAACCCCGTTTACACGAAACAACCGGTGGGAGCGAGCCATTGCCATCAGAAACCGCGGGTGCTGCGGGGAATCACTTTTGGGAATCTTCGACCTTCAGCCGTTGGGCGTGTACTCGTGCCACATGCCACATGTAATGGCCGACTTCATGGTCAACGGCTTGAACGATGTTCTTTCTTGCGGCCTTGGTCTTTCCGTTGGCTTCGTGATAAAGCCCGAGGTAGAGGTGAGCGTAAAACAGTTGCTGGTTGAGGGCCGCGGGTGATGGCGAGCCGGCGCGAGCAGCTTCTAGCACTTTGGCGATCGTTCCTTCGCCACGGAACAGCCGGTAGATCGGCATCATCGGAACGCGGGGATCCCCGTCAATTTTCAGGATCGATCGCTGCGCGTCCCGCGCGCCACTGAGGCGCGCTACGCACAGATAATGCCAGACCGCGTTTTCAACGTCATTGGGATTGACTGTCTGGTGGGATTCAAACTGCCGGCGGCCTTTCTCGTACAGCCCGGCGTAGTAGTAGGAGATTCCCCGCTGCCAATGGTGTGGTTCCTGGCGGGGATCCAACTCGATCGCTTTGTCGAAGTCTTCAATCGAGTCCGCGATGCGACCCAGCTTAAAGCGCACACCACCACAACGGTTGTAAGCGTGGGCTTGTTCCGGACGGAGCTTAATCGCCTCATCGTAATCAGCCAACGCCAAGGTGTGCTCTTGGGCCCTCTCGTAGATAGCTCCTCGCAGCAGGTAGCTGCTGGCATGTTGCGGGTCCAGCTCGACGGCCTGATTTGCCAGTGAGAGCGCGCGACGCTCGTTACCACTCTTGTAGGCTGCCTGCGCTTCGTTGAGAAGCTCGCCAACCGACTCATGGGCGGCTAGTGCTGGAAGGGCCGCCCATACGCTGACGGCGGCTATGGCCAAGCACAGAATGGTCCTTCTCATCCCCTAATGCTATGGTAAAGTGCCACGGCGGTGTTGCGCCATGTATTGGGGGAGCCGTGGTTAACTTCTGGTTGGCGAGGAGGGGGTGCCTGACGTTGTCGAATCCATGGCGCAAGCCTGCTGACATTGAGGGAGTTTCTAAAGATGAAAGACAAGGTCAAGAAGTCCGAGGAGGAATGGAGGCACGATCTCACCCCGGAGCGGTTTGAGGTAACCCGCAACAAAGGAACCGAGCCCCCCTTCTCCGGGGAATATCACGCCTGTAAGCGGCCCGGGCTTTACCGTTGTGTCTGTTGCGGCAACGAGCTGTTTCACTCCGACAAGAAATTCGATTCCGGCACCGGCTGGCCTAGCTTCACAGAACCGATTGCCGCCGAAGACATTACTGCCGAGTCGGATCTAAGCCACGGAGTGCGTCGGACCGAGGTCTTGTGCAGCGCCTGTGACGCCCACCTCGGACACCTATTCGAAGATGGTCCGGCACCGACAGGGCTCCGTTACTGCATCAACTCCTTGGCCCTTGAGCTGGACGAAGAGAGCTAGGCGTTTTTCTCACGAGGCTTTGGACGGCCGGCGTTGAACGAACGTTATTGTGAGAGTTGACCACGCCCACCGCCACAAGAAAGGATCTCCATGGATTCGCGAATCGCATCGAGTGTTCATCCATACGGCGTTAGTGCGTATCTTTTCGAACTGGCACTCAAAGGCCTCTCGGAAGAGGAACTCTTCCAAAGCGTGGGAGACGATTCCAACCCGATGATCTGGATTGTGGGGCACCTGACCTCGACCCGAAGCAGCCTGCTGAATCTGCTGGGGCACAATCACGAGGTCCCCTGGGGTGGCCTGTTCGCTAGAGGTGCCACTATCCACGATCCCAGCGAGTACCCGCCCATGGAGCAGATGCTTGCCACATGGAAGGACACGACCACGGCCCTGATGGCGAGGTTCGAGGCCCTCAGTGATGAGGAGTTGTCGGCCCAGTCGCCACGCAGCTTTCCCGTTCCTGACAAGACCATCCGCGGGGCCATTGGCTTCATGGCCTACCATGAGGCCTACCATGTCGGCCAGATGGCGTACCTGCGCAAGTGGTTGGGTAAGGGGTCGCTTGTGGGCTAGCTGTTCCGTTTTTGCACCAGCGGACGTCGAAGACATGTATCAGATGAGTGGGAAGGTCGCCTTGGTGACTGGGGCGGGCGCCGGGATAGGCAGAAGTTCGGCGCTCACGTTTGCCCGTGAGGGCGCTCGGGTTGTGGTTGCCGACATCTCACCAGAGGGCGGTGGGGAAACGGTGGAGCTTATCCGCGAAGCCGGCGGCGAGGCGATCTTTGTTCACGTGGACGTGGCTCAAGCCGGCCAAGTGCAAGCTATGATCAAGACGACCGTAGGCATTTTTGGGCAGTTGGACTACGCCCATAACAATGCCGGCATCGAGTCCCGGATGGCGAAGCTCGCCGATGGTTCCGAGGAAGACTTTGATCGAGTGCTGGCCGTCAATCTCAAAGGCGTCTGGCTGTGCTTGAAGTATGAGATTCCGGTCATGGTGAAACAAGGAGGCGGAGCCATTGTAAACACGGCTTCCATTGTGAGTTTGCTGGCCCAGCGAGACATGGCCTGCTACGTGGCCAGCAAACATGGAGTGGCCGGGCTTACGCGTGCCGCCGCGATCGAGTACGCCGAGGCCGGCATTCGCGTGAATGCGGTGTGCCCTGCCATCGTCAAGACTCCCATGTTGGAACGGTATACAAAGGGGGACCAGAAAATCACGGAAGAGCTTTCCGCCAACTATCCGCTCAAGCGTTTGATCGAGCCGCAGGAAGTCGCCGACGCTGTAGCCTGGTTGTGCTCCGATCGGTCTTCGTATTTGAACGGCCATGCTCTCGTGATTGATGGCGGGTTTAGCGTTGTGTGAGGGCGAGTTTCCAGACCGTTGGAGAACATGAGCAGCGCTGTGGCGGAGACATCTCTAACGTTCGACCAGCCACTGCGGATGTAGGCGTTCGCGCCCAACAGGACTTGGGCGCATCCAGTATGCGACGTCTTTCCATGAACGAAGCAACCACGCGGCAGTGGTCATTTGAGGAAGACGTTCGTGCGTACGCCGCTGCCGGCTACCAAGGAATCGGCGCCTGGCGAAACAAGATTGAAGCCTGCGGGCTCGATCGAGCGGTCCGCCTCCTCAAAGAATACGAGCTTGGCGTAGCGAATCTGTGCGCCGCCGGACAGTACACCGATTCCCCCACGGAGGAAGGTTTCAAGAGCCGGATCGCCGATACCCGAAAAGCCATCGAAACCGCTGCGCGGATCGAAGCCGACGCGCTGATTATTCTGGTCGGGCCGATCAGGTCATTCACTTCGTCCGAGGCGTTTGAAGTGCTCGGGCGGGCCCTCGAGGAAGTTGTGCCTTATGCCGAGGAAAACGGCGTGCGGCTGGCCTTGGAGCCCACCCATCCCATGTACCGGGCGAACACTTCTTTCATGGTGACCCTCGCCGAAGCCATTGACATTTGCGAAGCGTTCGAATCCCCCTGCTTGGGCGTCTACATCGATGTCTATCACGTCGGGTGGGACAATACCGTCTACGAGCAAATTGCGCGGGCCCGTGGCCGCATCCTTGGGGTCCAGGTCAGCGATTGGAAAAGGGAAACGAAGTCCCTCGAAGATTGGGGCCTGCCCGGTGAAGGGGTAATGCCGCTGCGTGCGCTGCTCGAGGCAGTCGAGGCTGCCGGCTGGGACGGGTTTTACGACGTCGAAGTCTTTTCCGATACGACAGAACCATGCGACTACCCAGGAGTGCTGCGCCATTGTCGTGAATGGTTTGACGGTGTGTGGAGTGAGTGACGGAACGCGGCCTCGGCTATGGCGGCTCTCAAAACAGCCTAGGTCGGGGCCCGCATGAACTTCGTTGCGCGGGCCTGCTGAGCTGCGCACCACGCTTGGTCGTTACAGATACTTGGCCTGTCACTAGCGTTCCAGGCTCAGTTCTTTGCTCGTACAATCTCGCGACGAGCGAATCAGAGCCGCGAACGCCAGGGTCTGTGAAAAACCTCTTCCTTTAGGAATCCAAGAGGGATTCTGGAACTTACCGCTTGCTCACGCGCGCGGCTCCGCAACAATCGCTTTCCGTTTGCTGGAGCCGCGACCGTTAGGGAGCGGTTGGCCGACACGCCAACCAACCGCTTGCTCTCCCGCGGCAGACGTGTGATTCAGCGCCTGCGAACTTCCTCTAAGTAGCCGCGGACGCTGGATCGGATCAAACCGTCAATCGTGGTCGCGATGTAGCGGGCGCCGCGTCCCATCCAATCTTGCGCGGCTTGGGCGTTCGGCACAAGGAGTCCCAGGGCAACGTCGGACTGCAAAACAATGTCGGTGATCCGTCGCATCGCCTCCTGAACTTTTTCGTGTTGCGTCTGGCCCGGCAATCCCAAGGAATGCGAAAGATCCGTCGGGCCGATAAAGATCACATCGACGCCGTCGACCTTGACGATCTCGGGCAGCTGCTCGATGGCCTCGAGACCTTCCACCTGTAGGACGACGAGCGTTTCCTGATTGGCTTGCCGGACGTATTCGCCGAACGGGACGGTCTGCGCGTAGTCCGCCGCGCGCACGCTCGCCAGTCCGCGGATGCCGCGGGGTTGGTATTTGATCGACTGAACGGCACGTTCGGCGTCTTCTGCCGAGTTGATCCAGGGTACTTGTGCTCCCTGGGCGCCGGTGTCGAGATAGCGCAAAATGATCGGCTGCAGGTTGGTGGTGACGCGCACGATCGGGGTCACGCCACGCAACTCGGCGGCCCGCACCAGGTTCTCGCAATCGCGCGGCTCGATCGTGCCGTGCTCTGCGTCCAAGACAAGGAAGTCCCATCCCTGGAAACCGAGCAACTCGATCAAGCCGGGGTCGGGATAGCGCACGAAGCAGCCGAAAACGGTTTCACCGGCCTTGAGTTTTGCTTTGGTTGAATTAGGGTGCAAAGCTTAACGTCCGAGGATGGGGAGATGCTGGTCGGCAACCGGAAACACGGCTGACCTAAAGGCAACGGGGCCCGCTCGTTGTGACTCGGCCGCTAAGTACTCCATTTCATAAATCCACTCACGTTTCGGGCGAGGGCAGGCGGGCATAGCATGCCGTGCCCGAAGTTCCCGATCGTCCACCTGGCTTTTAAATCTAAATATACGTGACCGAACTTATGAAATGGACTACTGAGTCTTACGTCATCTTAACCCATTAACCTCTGGGATCACATCTGGATCACCATCGGGCAGAGTTTGGGTAGCGGGCGAACCACGGCCCGGCCATGGAAGTGTAAGAAACGTAAGTATCACCGCTGGGGCCGGATCGACCGGCAGTATCCAAAAGGGCGGGCCGGCCCGGGTAGCGCCCGCCACTCATGGCGGTCCAACTCCCGTAGCGCAGGCCTAGGCCGCCGTTTGGCCCAGTACCTGCGGCCTTTCTCAGCGCGCGGGTCCATGAACGCCCGTTCGTACGCTCAGCCTCATGCCGGTGGGAACACTCATGGAGCGCGACGCTTGAGATCCCGTTGACATTGACGGCTTTCACGCGCCAGTGCTGCAATGAGGACGTGGAAGCGGCCGAGCGAAAACAGCGGTACAAGGATCTTCCCGCGGTGGATGACCTGCTGGGTAGACCGCGTGTCGAGGAATGGCTCCAGGCTAACCCCCGAGAACTGGTGGTCGCTGAAATTCGCGCGACGCTCGGGGAAGCCCGTACGGCCATTCGCGATGGCCTCTGGGACGACGGACCGCCGGCGGAGTGGAGCGGCGACATAAGTGAACGCGTCGAGGAGCGAGTCGCTCAGCGGCTCGAGGCTCGCGGGCAACCCTCGCTCCGAAAGGTGATCAATGCCACCGGGGTAATTCTCCACACCAACCTTGGACGGGCGCCTCTTTCGGAGCGGGCCGTCGAGGCGGTCAGGCGAACCGCTGGAGGGTACAGCAATCTGGAGTATGAACTTGGGCAAGGTCAACGGGGCAAGCGCGATGTCCATGCCGGCGAGTTGCTGGAAAAACTTCTCGGCGCGCCCGCGGTTGTCGTCAACAACAACGCGGCAGCGATCTTTCTCGTGTTGAATGAGTTGGCGCAAGACGGAGAGGTTGTCGTCTCCCGCGGCGAGTTGATCGAGATCGGCGATGGCTTTCGTATTCCTGACATCATGTCCCGCAGCGGAGTGCGGCTCCACGAAGTGGGCGCTACCAACCGTACGCACATCGCCGACTACCGTGCTGCGGTGAATCCGGACACGCGGTTGCTGCTGCGCGTGCATCACAGCAATTTCCGGATGGTTGGTTTCACCTCGCGACCCAGCCTCGAAGAATTGGTCTCGCTCGGCAAAGAACTGGGCTTGCCGGTGGTGGAAGACCTTGGCAGCGGCTGCCTTTACGATTTGACCGGGGCCGGCTTTGACGACGAGCCCCGGGTTACGGCGAGTCTCCAGGCCGGGGTGGATTTGGTCACCTTCAGCGGTGACAAGCTTCTCGGCGGGCCACAGGCCGGCATCATTGCAGGACAGGCGGAATTTGTGCAGCGCGTGCGCCGAAATCCCTTGTTCCGGGCTTTGCGCGTCGACAAGCTCACCTACGCGGCTCTCGAAGCCACCCTCAACGACTATCTCTTCCAGCGCTATGACGAGATCCCTGCCTTGCGAATGGTGCGCGAATCGGCCGAGAGCATTCGCCAGCGAGCCGAGCGTCTCGTGAAAAGCATAAGCGGCGACATGGGGGAAATCATTGAGCTCGTTCCGGGCCAATCCGTCCTCGGGGGGGGATCGACGCCCGCCGAAACCCTGCCGACGACGCTGATCGCCGTTGCCCCCCCCAACGGGTTGTCCGCGGCTAAGCTCGAGCAGCGCCTACGGCAGGGTGACCCGCCGGTAATCGCGCGCTGTGAACGCGATCGCGTGGTGGTTGATTTGCGAACGGTCAGCCGGGAGGACGAGGAAGATCTAGCAAGTGGCTTGCGGGAAGCTCTGGCAAGTGCCTGACGGAACCGAAAGAGGTTCCGGGCAGGGAAAAGCCGGCGGCCCGAATCGGAAAAAGGGGAGATTCGATGAGTACAGCGTCCGTTACAGTTCTCGGGGGCGGCAATACGGCGTTTTCAGTCGCGGCAAATCTGACTCTCGCGGGCGCTTCCGTGACCTTGTGCGAGCTCTCCGAATTCGAAGAAGCGATCGATCCCATCCGCGAGTCGCGGCGGATCTTGCTCGATGGGGTGGCTCGCAAAGGCGCTGCCACTCTGGATCGGGTCACGACTGATTTCGGAGAAGCGCTGGCCAAATGCGAGCTGGTTGTGCTCATCATCCCCGCGTATGGGCATCGTGCCTTCGCGGAGGCTTGTGCCCCCCATCTTCGACAGGGCCAAGTCGTCGTCCTGATGCCGGGGACACTGGGAAGCCTGGAATTCGCTCGGATTTTGCGAGAGCACGGTTCCGCGGAGGGAGTGGTGCTGGCCGAGACAGACACCGCCCCCTACGTTTGCCGCAAGCTTTCGCCCACGTCGGCGCACATTTGGGGCGTGGTCAACGGGCTGGGCCTGGGAGTATTTCCTAGCCGAGAAGGCGAGCGAGTCAAAGAGCTGGTGGAGCCCTGGTTCCCTGGTGTTCGGCTCTATCCCAACGTGCTCGCCTGCGGACTGGCCGCCATGAACCCGGTGGTGCACCCGGCTGGTGTACTTCTCAACGCGGGCCGTGTCGAGTATTCCCGCGGCGAGTTCTATTTCTACGAAGAAGGGGTCACCCCGGGCGTTTGTCGTCTCATCTACGCGGTCGATCGTGAGCGGCTAGCGATCGCGAAGACGCTAGACCTCGACCTCACTCCTGTCGATGAAGCGTTCCACGAGGCAGGATTCGGACCGAAGGGAGACCTCTGGGCCACGATCAACGGCAGCCGGATGCTGACCGCCTTGCGGGCTCCCGGCGCCCTCGAGACCCGCTGGCTCACCGAGGACGTCCCTTACGGTCTGGCCGCATGGACCAAGCTAGGCGAGCAGCTTGGCGTGGCTTGCCCGACCATGAGAGCGCTGGTCGAGCTGACGTCCGCGGCCGTTGACATCGACTTCTGGGAATGCGCCCGCACGCCGGAAAACCTTGGGATCGCCGGCATGGGAAAGAAGGCGATGCTTGACTACGTACGGTAGGAAGAGACGGCCCCCGGTCGGGCGCTCATGACAGCGTGAACCCCGAGCGCGGCGAGGGTAGCAGCCCTTGTGTACTGGCGTTCGTGATTGGCCCTTCGCCTGCGCTCCAGCCTCAGTTCGTTGCGTTTCCACTGATTTCGTCCCTGGAAGCGGGGGTGGGGGTGTACGCAATTGCGCTCACCGGCCCCTAACAATTGGCCCGGTGGGAATCCAACGGGACGGTTAGGATGAGGCCCTTGCCCACGAGCAACGCTAACTCCGGACGGCTATCTTGGGACAAACTTTTGTACGCGCATCCCTAGGCTCACGTCTACGACGTAAACGCCACCGTCGGGGGCTACGGCCACGTCGTGCGCCCAATAGAGCTGGCCGTTGTATTTACCAAAGGACCCCCATTTTTCGAGGATGTTCCCCTTCAGATCGAGCTTCAGTACGCGGTTTCGGCCAGGCGGGGTGTGATGCAGATCTCCGCCGTCGGCCATATACAGGTGGCCGTCAGCTCCAACTTCCAGGCCCCACGGACGTCCAAGTTCGCTGCTCTGCCACTGCTTGAGAAAGTTGCCGTCGCTATCGAAGACCTGAATGCGGGAGTTTGCACGATCAGCGACGTAGACCTTTCCTTGATCGTCGACTGCAATACCGTGAGGCGTATCGAACTGGCCCGGCTCGTCACCCTTCTCACCCCAGTCGAGTAGGAATTTTCCCTCGGCGGAGAACTTGGCCACACGGCTGTTTCCATATCCGTCCGAGACGTAGAATTCCCCGTTCGAAGCCACCACGATGTCGGTCGGCTTATTGAAGTGGTTGCCGTCGAGGCCGGGAACTCCCTTGGCCCCCAGGGTCATCAACAGCTCTCCGTCGTGGCTGAACTTCATGATTTGGTGGTGCACGGTATCGGTGACCCACACGTTGTCCTGGGGGTCAACGTCCAGCCCATGGGCTGAGCCGAACATCCCATCGCCCCAAGAGGCAACGATCTTCCCGCTGGCTCCGTCCAGGCACAGAATGGGTCGTGACCCGCGGTGGAAGACGAAAACATGGTTGTGGGAATCGACTCCTACTCCCGCGACCTCCCCGAGGACGAATCCATCCGGCAGTTGCGGCCAGTCGTGGACAACTTGGTAGGGCGGGGAACTGCTGTCGGAAAGCAGCGGCGCCAGCGTCGCGGCGCCGATCAAGATGAATACAGCTAGTAAGTAGATCCTTCGCATGTTCTAGGCTCCATTGAACTTCGGTGAACGAATACGCCGTCCCGTCGTGGACGACATTGCTCGGAATGCTCGCTAAGCGGGCGGAACGTTGTCAAGCGCGCGCCCGGATGTTGACCCAAGTATGCACGTGTGGAGAGCCGCGAAAGTACCAGATCATCGTGGGACTCTCCAATTGCCACACATCCCATACGCCGTCTTGGCCGATATCCATGTTCTTGTAGAACGACATGGAAAGCGCCTCGACTCCGCCGTTGGCGCGAATGAATTTCATGGCCTCGTCGGTGTCTTTCTTGCGGAAGGGCAGGAGCAAATCGGCCAGGACTTTTTCAACCAGTTCTCGCTGGTCCGGCGTCATCTCGGAGACCGGTAAACCCGCAAGCTGCCGGCCTGAGCTCTTCAGCGAGACCGTAGCGCTGCCCTGCTCCTCTCTGGGCTCTCCGAGCAGGGCGATGTCCCGCTGCTTGCCGTCGAGGGCCTGGAACACTTCGTTGGCCCGCTTGGCTTGGTACCAGTAGACGTTCTTTGGGTGGTCGGGTTTTTCATTAAACCCCTGAGAGGCATGCCCATAGAAGATCGGCCCGCCGAAGGCTGCTCCCTCGACCGAATCGCCGTCGCATCGGCTCGTGCAGTGTCTTCCTGTTACTACGAACTCGAAAGCGCCGCTCCCGGGTTCTCCAAACAGGGCTACGGAATAGTTTTCGAGACCTCCCGCGTCTTCCTGAACGTGATACAGAACCTTGTCGACGAACTCAGGGTTGTGTAAGCCCCGAAAGATCTCATGAATCATGGCTTGCTGGTCTGGGTTGAAGAACTCACCGATTTTCATCGGCGTAACGTGCCAGTTGTTGTCCACCTTGGAGCGCAGTGGGTGGTCAAAGGGGAAAACGACCTTTCGCTTCTGCTCGGCGGACAAAGTCTTGTAAAGGTGCGCAACCACGGTTTCCGAAGGCTTACCGTAATCCGCCCGGACGGACCCGGTCGCTAGAGCGGCGCCGCTGAGAGCAGCCGTTCGAAGAAATCTCCTTCTGTTGATCCCATCGCAATCACTGCAGGCCATGATGAGAGACCTCCCTTCTTGAAGCTTTATCGCACGTTAGACAAATGGAGTCAACCGTCAACCGGGCCGGCTTGGCGAAGTTGCCGTAGTAAGTCTCTTCGGTCGATGGCCTTGTCGGCCGCCGGGAGGTCCTTCTCCGAAGGGCCCGAATCCTAGTCCACTCCAAATGCACTTGCTACGTGCCTGGATGAGCTTTCCGCCCGCACAGCGGCTCTCCGCTTCCCTACGGGTTCAGCGTAATCCTAACAGGCGGAGAGGTCACCGTGCATCACGTCTCCGCCGGGTTTTGTTGATCCCAGACAAAGACGGCGATCCCTTGCGCCACGCCAAAAGTGTGTCCGGCAGATCAGACTCGCGCTCGGCGGTGCCGACGAGTCTCGATAGGCTCCGCGGCCGCCGTGTGAAAGTAGGGCCCTGCGAGGTGTGAAGGAGTTGAGAACTGCCCCCGGTGACCTGTGCTAACTCTTCAAACTGTCAATAAGTTACGATGAAATGGTAGAGTGTCCCAAGAAGTCGTCGCCCTTTTCCACAGGGCAAGCTCCTGGCAGTACAGGTGCTTGTTTGTAAATCAGGAATGTCTTTCGGCAGGGCGACTCTTTCGCGGGCTCGGCCTGATGCGGGGCGAGAAGAGATCCCCTGTCGCACAGGAATCCCAAATGAACCCGCGAGTCGACTTTCCCCCCGAGAGCTAAGCTGTGTGCCGGGGATTACAAGATGAGCTGGTTTTCCGCTAAGCTATAGTGCTCGGCAAAGCGAGCGCGATCCGTCCGTAAGGCGTTTGTAAAGAAGGAAGAACCGGCCTGGGGACTTGGCGTCAGGCTCAGGGAGAAACGGAAGCAGCAAAGCGACTGAGAGTCGTAGGAGAGTCCATGGGGGCATCAGAGTTCCGCCGGGGAGCGGTGGAGAAAGGCGGAGCTGGAACCGCGCAAGACCGGCCTGCCGAGCGGAGCTGGGAGCTTGTCAAGAAGGGCGCCCCGTCTACCGATCCCGACTCCCACCCCAGCACGAAGGATCCCACTCTCGCGAGTGTTAGAGCCGAACTACTGGAAGGCCAACGTCAACTCGACGAAACCAGGGAATTGCTGGCCGAGGAGCGAGCCCTCGGGATCGAGAGGCTTCGCCAAGCCGACGAGATTCGGGAAGAGACAGCGTTGGGGGTGCGCGCTTTTCAGCGCGATTTGGACACTAGTTTGCGCCTCTATCGGGGCCAGCGGGCGTGGAAGGTGATGCTGTTGCTGCGCCAAGCGTACGCCTTGCTGGTTCGCCAGGGGCTGCGAGGCATTCCCGCCTTTGTCAAGTGGGTAGCGTCGCTCGCGCGGCCCTATGGGGGATTGGCCGGGGCAGAGCTTGGCTTCCCAGACGTGAGGAACTACGTGCCGGTCGAGTTGCAGCGGTCGTCTCTCGACGACTCGCTTGCCGAGGCCGCCGGCGTCAGGACGGCGGCGCTTAGGAAATACGACGTCATTATTCTCACGCTCTTTGACTTTGACTTCCTATTTCAACGGCCCCAGCAACTGGCCTGTCAGTTTGCCCGTCATGGGCATCGAGTGTTTTGGGTGAGCCCCGGACGGCGGCTGCCTCTTTCGGCGCCGCATGAGTATGAGGCGCTTGAGATTCGAAAAAACGTGTGGGAAGTTCGACTCCGCGCGGACTGGCCCGATATTTTCGAAGACCGCCTAAGCCCGGAAGAAGCAGCGGCTGTCGTTTCGTGCCTGGAGGAGCTCTATCGTGAATGGGCTATCGCGGAATCTTGTGTGGTCCTACAGCTACCTTTCTGGCGGCGCATCGGGCTGAGTCTGGGGCAGCGTTTCGGCGCTAAGGTTCTCTACGACTGCTTGGACGACTGGCGGCACATGCCCGGGGTGGGACCCTTCAATCTAGCCGAGGAGAAGCAACTGTTTGCCGAGTGCGACGTTTCCGTGGTTACCGCGAAGGGAATGACGGTCGGCCGCCACCGAGACAAGAACCCTTCGGTTCTTATTCGCAATGGCGTGGACTACGAATTCTTCTCGCGGCCCCGCGTCAACGAGGAGATGGCGAGCATCGCGAAACCCACGGTCGGATACTTCGGCGCACTGGCCGACTGGTTCGACTATGACTTGATGTTCGAGGTCGCCCAGGCGAGGCCGCAATACTCGTTCGTGCTGATAGGCGGATACGAGGTGGAACAGACACGGGGGACGAACAACGTCTCACGGCTGAGCAGGCTACCCAACGTCCACTTCCTTGGCCATCAGGCCTACAGCGAGCTTCCTTCCTATCTCGCTCACTTTGATGCCTGTATCATTCCATTCCGCGTCAACGACCTCACACGCATGTTCGACCCCGTGAAACTGTACGAATATCTAAGCCAAGGCAAGCCGGTGGTTTCGACGGAGATGGCCGAACTGAAGTACTGTTCCAACCTAATCTACATCGCCGATGACTCGCGGGATTTCGCCCACAAGCTCGATCTTGCCCTGAGCGAAGAAGACGCGAGTTTGAGTCTCAAGCGAAGATCCTTTGCCGCGGCGAACAACTGGACACAGCGTTTTCAGGCCATGGACCGAGCGCTGCGGGCATCCTTCCCGCTAACGTCGATCGTCGTCGTCACTCACAACAACCAGGACTTCATCACACCCTGCCTGGACTCGATTCGACGAAACACCAGCTACCCCAACTACGAAGTCATCGTTGTGGACAATGCCTCGCAGGACGGCACTCGCCAGATGCTGGCGGCCTACGCCGAGCAGGAACCGCGTCTTCGAGTGATCCTGCAGGACGAGAACGCCGGGTTCGCACAGGCGAGTAACGTAGGAGTCGAGCAAGCCGGAGGCGACTACCTCGCGCTCTTGAACGTGGACACAATTGTTACCTGGGGCTGGCTGGAGCGTCTCCTGCGCCATTGCCGCCGGGACACGGGCGTGGGCGCCGTGTTGCCCGTAACCAACTGGGCCTCCAATGAGGCCAGAATCAACGTCGCCTACGAGGACATGGCGGAAATGGAAGAGTTCGCCGCCTCCTTGGCTCGGCGCCACTTTGGGCAAGTCCCTTCCCCAGCATTTTCCAATCCAAGAATGAGCCTGAAGAAGGAGGATCGGACGGGCGGTGCTGCTGGGGTTCTCCTTTCAGTGGCGGTTAGGCAGTCAGTGGCAGTTAGGCAGCGGGGGATGGGGGTGCGGGGCAAGGGGGCTGGCGTTTGAAGTCCCCTTGCCCTGCTTCCATCACTGCAGAAATCTGTCAGCGACGAAGTCGACAACGGGCTAGCAGGGCGAGCTTGGCTTTCTGCATCCGCTGGGCCGCTGCCGTGTCGCTGTGGCGGCTGGCTTGCTGCTGGAGCGTCTCGGTTCGCACGCCGTCCTTGAGGTGCTTTTGCCAGTCGGGCAGCGAGAGTAGCTTTTCGTAGGGCGTGCGGTAGTCGGTGGCGCGATAGCGACGGCGGCGTTGGCCCCGGGCGGTGATCTCGATGGTGGCGAAGCCGCACGGGCGGTGGTAGTTCAGATAGGGATTGAAATAGGCTGTGTAGAAGCGCTGCAACGCGGAGGCATGCTCGGCGGCGATCGCTCCGTAGCCTATGTGCTTGCGCACCACGGCCCCGTTTTTGCCTTCCACCAGAGCGTTGTCGGTGGTGCGATAGGGGCGCGACTTGGTGAACTCGATCAGTAGCTTGTTGAGCAGCCGGGCCAGGGGGTGATTGAGAAACTCCGAGCCGTTGTCGCAGTGGAAGCCGCGCAGGCGAAAGGGGAACTGGTGCAACATCGCTTCCAGCACCGGGATCAGGTGTCGCTCCGAGATCGTCTCGACGCAGCCGACGACCTGCCACTGCGTGACCGTATCGACGGCGTTGATGTGATACAGCCCCGGGCGAGTGTCCCAGTGACCCTGGTGCACCGTATCGACGCGCAGATAGCCGGGTTGTCCCTGTGGCTCGGGCTTGCGCCGCTCGGCGATCCCGACCTGTCGTCTCTGAGTGCGATCGAACACCACCCGCTGTGAGCGATAAGCCCGGGAGCGCCGCAGGTTGTAAATGTGGGAAATCGAGATGTGGGCCAGGCGGACGTACTCCGAGTTGGCGAAGAACTGATACTCGCGCTCGAGGATGCGCCGTACCGCCGGCCCGGACAGACCCTCGTGGGCAGCGTCGACGGTTGCTAACAAGGCAATGTCCTGGGGTGTGTAGCGGCGCGGAAAGCGGCGCCGACGGGGTTGTCGGGCCTCGATCCGTCGGTGCCGAAGCCACTGCCCCATCAGCCGCGTCAACTGGGCCCGACTCAACCCGCTCAGCCGCGCCAGAAACCGCCGCACGATGCCCTTCTGCCTCCTGCCAAGCCGTCGGTAGTGCTGCGCCGCCAAGATACGCTCGACAAAGCGATAAATCTGCTCGCGTCCCTGGACTCTGAAGCCAATGCTTCGACTGCCGGCCAGGAACTCCTGCATCTCGGCCAGGGTAAGCCGCTCTAGGTTCTGCATGGTGATCGTCATTCACCAGCAGCTTGTACCCTTTCGTCCCGCTCACGTTCAAGCTCATCTTGTGTTGGAAACAAACCTCCCCTTCAGGCTCATCCTGTATTGGATAACTCTTCGGGCGCCCCGGCAACCCCTTGCTGTGCATACTATGTTGGTCCAGCGACTCCGAACGGCGGTTCCGCAGGTTTAGGGAGTGGTGGGGGGGCCTTCCGAATCATGTTGTTCCGATGACTTCTCCAGGCCCTTTCGAGATAGTGTGCCGAGTGAATTGGTAGTCGGCGCCACCAGTGGTAATTGGGAGGTTGAGTAGACGATGAAAGTTCGCGTTAATACCAGCAATCGCGGGGCCACAATTATCGAATTTGCTTTAGCTTTCCCGCTTGTGATCCTCATTCTGGCCGGCATGTTCCAGTTCGGTTTCACGTTCTTCGTGTATAACAGCCTAGTGAGTCAAGTCCGCTCGGGCACCCGGTACGCTTCGATCGCCGATTTTGACAAGCCGAATGGCACTACCTTCGAGCAGAACGTAAAAAACGTCGTTGTGTACGGGATATCGAACCCGACGGCCAGTGATAAACCCTTGGTGCCGGGTCTCAATATCAGTCATGTTGTTATTGATTCCAGCGACAGGCTCGCTAGCGGAAGGCCTCGTTCGATTGCGATCTCCATCTGGGCCTTTGATGTGCCGACGATTTGGACCACCTTCCAGTTGAACAACAAGCCCAAATCGACCTTCGTGTACTTGGGTCAGGATACCTAGCACCCGCCATGAAAAACTGGGCTAAACGTCGAGCCAGGAAAGGCGCCACGATTGTCGAGGCTTCGTTAGTTCTTGCGCTGAGCTTGTTCACCATTATGGGCCTGATCGAGCTGGCCATTGCTCTTTTCTTTTACCAAGGCGTCATCGAACGGGCACGGGCAGGGGCTCGTTGGGCGGTCGTGAACGGCTATGACGAAACCCAGTTCAAGAACATGGTGGTGTACGGCAACGCAGCCGGATCGGGCGGCTCTGTTCTCGGGTTGGACCCAGCGATGGTCGACGTTTGTGTGGAGCCCATCGATCAAACAAGTGCTTCCTCAGTGATACACATGAGGGTCACTCGGCCCACCTTTAAGTTGATCTCACCCTTCTTCGGCGGTGCCTCGATGCAGCCTTCGATGGAGGTAAGCCTGCCAGTTGAGGCAGCGGGCTGCTCAGGTTCGGCAGCGCCGCCGACTTGCCCGGTTTCCCTCCCCGACACTTGCCCGTAAAGATCCCTACCGCGTCGCCCTTCAACGCGGTCACCGTCAAACCCTGAGCAGCATCTAGTTCGGCATTGACCAACAGCACTCGAAACTTCCGACAATGATTGCGAATCATCGCAGGCCCTGTCGGGGGTTCGCACAGGTAATTCCGCACCACTTCTGAGGCGTGTAGATTCCCAGACCTATGGATTGAGACTACCATTCGCGCCCCGGAGCGCATCGAGGGTAAGCCTCTCGACTTGCATCCACACCTCCGGGTCATGGCCCATTTTCGTGTGAGCCGTTCGAAAGAGCTTCTTCCACCACGATACATGGGAGAGGTCGATGTTCTTGTCTCGATAGTCATATTCAAAGTTGCCGATGATGGTCGTTCTGGTTGGGTCCTGGGCTCGAATCTCCGGCTCGCCGCGAATGAAGAGGCCGTTCGGTTGGAAAAGATTAGCCGCTTGGCGGACGTTCGGGGGAATCACGCCGTCTCCTCGTCCGACGCTATCGATTTGGACGGTGAGCAGAATGGGCACGTCCATTTCCTCCAGCTCGCGAGCGAGCTTTACGACTGCCGCGCCGCCAAAACTGTGGCCATAGACAATCAGCCGGACGCTGCCACATTCGGCTGCATCCAGAGTGCGGTCTTCGTTTCGGTCAAAGGCTTTCTCGACCAATTCGATCGCCAGTTGACGTCGAGTGTTCTCGACTGTTTCGAAGTGAACTCCAGGAAGATTCATGGCACGCAGCTTGAGCGCTAGTTTTCTTACCCAGCGCTTGTTGTTGTTCCAGGGTTCGCGGCCGCCCATGAAACCAACGACGAGCGCATCGTTTGGGGGCAATGGCGTGGCTGTAGTGAAGTCTTGATAGTTCTGGCCACGCGCTGAGCACTCGCCGGCCAAAAGCCAGAGCGGGATCGCGAATACCAAAAATCCACACCTAGCCAGTGGGCGCGTGGCGCCTGGCACCGTCCTCCTCGGGGGCGCCAAAGCCGCGTGTCGACGAAACCGGGAAGAGGCGTCCACCGCTTGGCCCTAACTGGGAATCGCAGCTACTTTTTGCGCTTCTTTTTGGGTCTTGAACTGTTGGGCGCTTTTCGGAGCACCAGCTTGGCGATGTGCTCCAAAACAGCTCGGAAATAAGCCCCGTCTCTGACTGGCTCCTCCGTCTCATCGTCGAAACGGCTGGTCTCTCCGGGAAGGTATTGAAACGGGAACCGCTGCGTTTGTTTACGCGGAAGATAGCCCCAGCCGCCGCCCTCTTGAAAAACGGCATCGGCACTGGCCTTTTCTCGGGACAGGTTGGCCACCGTCGTCTCGTGCCCGTTATCGTCCTCGGTCATCCACACCGCTCGCGAAGTGCCTTGAAACTCCCGTAGACGCCTGAGTTTTTCACCGGGTGTCATGCCGTTACCGTGAATCAAGACCAGGTCACAAGCCTGGGCTAATGAGTCAGGGTAGGACATGCGGCTGCTGCCGGACGCTCCGATCGGCAGCGTGTAATCCGCTGTGTTGAATCGGTCGCGCACTACTTCGATCAGCCGGTCGATGTTCTCGGGAATGAATCGTCCGTGATCCCAACTGGATTCTTCAACGTCCCATTCGTTGGCGATATCGATGATGACGTTGCGGAAATCACTTCCAATGAGCCAGTCGGTGATATTTCGGGTCGCTGCTACAATCGCGTTCGGCGAATCAAAGATATCATCTTGGCCCGGTTGGAAGTAAATGAGGCAGACGAACATACCGCGCCGGTCGGCTTCCTCAACGAGTCTCCGCAGCCGTCTGAGCCACCCTTGTTTTAGAGAGCCGTCGGAGCGGAATGCGCTGACCAACGGACCCTGGCTCCCCGCCTGTCTGTGCCGCCGGAGAGTGTTGTTGATGTCGCTGCCGTGTAGAGGGTTATCCCCCTGCAAGCTGACACTTATGGCCAGCACCCCATGTTCCCGATACAGGTCCAAAGCCTTAATGACCTCAGCCGTGTTGCGGTCAGGGTCAAAGTGCTCCTCGGACGAGAGATCGTCATCGAAGAGTGCCTGTGTCAGCCCGAGAGCCATCAACTTGCCCCGCGCCTGCGAGCGATACGCTCTCCCGGAATAGGTCAGGCGCCAGGTGCTGCTCGGCGTATTGCGCACGTAGAACCGATTAGCCTTGTAGCGAGGTCCCAGCATCGAACCTGTGGCGATTTCGGCGCCTGTCAGTTCAACAGGAAACAAGCTAAGAAGTGCAATGGCAACAAGCCAAACCATCGATTTAATACGACGACATACCGTATCTTTTCGGACCAAGATGAGAGAATGGGGCCGCCCGCCGCCAAGCTGTGCAAGTCACCGGTCTCGGATAGCAGCGGTGCGGTTCCCCCATTGTGCCATACGGCAGGGCCGAGCGGCGCAGTCGTCGGTTGCGCTGAGAAGTCGGTCCGGTCCCGGACAACCGCGTCGGACCAAAGCCGAGTTGACTGCCCCTCTGATAACGGCCGCGGTTACGTCCCCGAAGATATTTTTGCCGGGGACGGCCGAGATTCGGCTCTTGGTTTCGGAGAGTTTAGTGCGAAGTCGAACTGGTGCCCGAAGTGACGTTGCGAAGGACTGCTATGGACTGCGCCGAATAGTGTAGAGCGCCAACTGCACTCGGTCCTTGACTTGCAGCTTGTCGAAGACGTTGCGCAGGTGATTGCGAACGGTGTGGTCACTGATACTGAGGTGGCGTGCAATCTCCTTATACGGGCGACCCTGAGCGACCAGCGACGCGATTTGGCGCTCGCGCGGAGTCAGACAACTCCACAGGGAAACGTCTTCGGCGGGTGGTGGCACGTGGGCCTTCTTGCGAGGACGCGCCGGCGGAGTTTGGAGAAGGTGCGGCTTGAGATGAGCTAAGCTTTCCTCCAGCCAGGAGCCTCCCTGGTGAACTCTACGGACGGCTTGAATCAACTGCTTCGTCGCCGATTTCTTGGACACTATCCCCTTGGCGCCCAGTTCCAACGCGAGCGCGAGGGGCAAAGGGTCATCCACCCCGGTAAGGATAATGGTGCGCACTCCTAAGCGGGCTCTTTTCATCTGCCGCAGAACCTCATGTCCATCAGGGGGTGGCATATCTAGGTCGAGAAGCAAGACGTCTACCTCGGTGCGGCGAATCAGCGAGCAGATGTCATTCCCGTGAGAGACTTCAGCAGCGACCTCGAGGTCGGGTGAGAACGGCGCTGACAAACTAGACCACATAGCGGCGGTGTGAAGGCTCCCAGAGGAGGCGGAGGACCAAGCCGCTGATGTGGTCCGCAAGCATCCCCGAGGTGTTTTGTGGAACACCGGAGGGATGTATCGGGTGGAGCTATACGTTCAAGTACGACGAAGTGTCTGCGTCGAAGGGCTAAGCGAACGCGAAGCAGCACGGCGCTTTGGGATTGCTCGCGAGACCGTGCGCAAGATGTTGCGCTACCGGATTCCGCCGGGCTATCGGCGGAGCAAACCGGCGAGGCGTCCCAAACTGGAGGCCTTCACAGGGATCATCGATCAGATCCTGACCGACGATCGGGAGCGTCCGAGGAAACAACGCCACACCGCACAGCGCATCTTTGACCGCCTCCGCGACGAGTACGGGTTCACAGGCGGCTACACGACCGTCAAGGACTACGTACGCGAGAAGAAGCTGGGCGGACAAGAGATGTTCGTGCCGCTGACGCATCCGCCGGGTGACGCCCAGGCGGACTTCGGCGAAGCGGTCGTCGTCATCAACGGAGTGCAGCGCAAGGCGCACTTCTTGGTCGTCGATCTGCCGCATAGCGATGACGCATTCGTGAAAGCGTTTCCGGCCGAGACGACGGAGGCATTCTGCGAGGGGCACAATGCGGCGTTTCGCTATTTTGGCGGCGTGCCGCGCAGCATCGTCTACGACAACACGAAGCTAGCGGTGGCGAGGATCCTGGGAGACGGCACACGCCAGAGGACCCGTGTCTTCTCCGAGCTGCAGTCACATTATCTGTTCGCCGACCGTTTCGGGCGGCCGGGCAAGGGCAACGACAAAGGCAAAGTGGAAGGGTTGGTGGGCTATGCGCGGCGCAACTTTATGGTGCCGATCCCCAGGTTCTCAAGTTGGGAAGCCTTCAACGAACACCTCGAAGCGAAGTGCCGCAAGAACCGTGGACGGCGCTTGCGGCGACACTCGGAAACGATCGGTGAGCGTTTCGAGCGCGACCGCCAGGCGTTTCTGACGTTGCCTGCTGTCGGGTATGACGCTTGCGACAAGCGCACGACGCGGGTGACGTCGTTGTCGCTGGTGCGCTATCGGACCAACGACTACTCGGTTCCGACGCGCTACGGCCACCGCGAAGTACTGCTGAGAGCTTACGTCGATGAGGTGGTCATCGGCTGCGGCAGCGAAGAGATCGCCCGGCATCGGCGCAGCTACGAACGCGAGGAGTTGATCTTCGATCCGCTGCATTACCTGGCCTTGCTGGAGCGCAAGACGAACGCGCTGGATCAAGCCGCGCCGCTCGTCGGTTGGCAGTTACCGCAAGATCTCGTGCGTTTGAGACGCTTGCTCGAAGTGCGGCTGGGTAAACCAGGCAAGCGCGAGTACGTGCAGGTGCTGCGTTTACTCGAAGACTTCCCGCTCACCGACGTCACCGCCGCCGCGCGGCAGGCCGTTGAGTTGGGAACGATCGGCTTCGACGCCGTCAAGCACCTCGTCCTGTGTCGGATCGAGCAACGGCCGCCCCGCTTGGACTTGACGCAGTATCCGCACTTACCCACAGCACAAGTCGAACAGACATCGACAACAGATTATTTGGTGCTGCTGGCACAGGGAGTGGACTGATGGCGAGATCCAAACTGCTGCTGGAAGCTCATCTGAAAGCACTGCGGCTGCCGACCTTCTTACGCGAGTACGACAAGGTGGCACGGCAGTGCGCCACGGAGGGCTTGGATGCGAGACGCTTTCTGCTGCAACTGTCCGAGCTCGAACTGCTCGACCGTGAACGCCGAGCGACCGAGCGGCGCATCAAGGCCGCCAAGTTCCCGGTCACGAAAACCCTTGATACGTTCGACTTCCTGGCGTTACCCAAGTTGAACAAGAAGCTGGTGCTCGAGCTGGCACACGGAGAGTTCATCGACCGTCGCGAGAACGTGTTGGCTCTAGGAAACTCCGGCACGGGGAAAACGCATCTCGCTCTGGCGCTGGGACTGGCGGCCTGCCAGGGTGGCTATCGGGTTCGCTTCACTACCGCCGCAGCGCTGCTCAACGAGCTGCTGGAAGCCCGTGATGAGCGGCGCTTGCTGAGGGCCCAAAAGCAGCTCGCCAAGCAAGACCTGCTGATCGTCGATGAACTGGGCTACGTGCCGCTGTCGAAGACCGGAGCGGAGTTGCTGTTCGAAACCTTCTCACAGCGCTACGAGCAGGGCTCCACGATGGTGACCTCGAACCTGCCGTTCAACGAGTGGACCGAAGTCCTCGGGTCCGAGCGCATGACCGGCGCCCTGCTGGATCGGCTCACTCACCACGTCCACATCCTGGAGATGAACGGCGATAGCTTCCGCCTCAAGCAGAGCAAGAAGCAACGCTCTCCGTCTTCGGATTGATCCCCGCCGGCTCGCCACAGTTTTTGTGAGCCGCCTTCCACTCCGCCTTCAGCCGCCCTAACGGGCGACCTCAGGCTGCGTTCCAGCCGTCCCACAAAAACTCGAAGCAAAACCCCGACTCCCCCCCCACTGGTCTATTTTTGCTCCGCCGCTCTACCCCAAAACTGGTCTATTCTCCCTCCGCCGAACTGGTCTAATTTTGCTCCGCCCTTGACAGTCGGGCTCTTCTTCCAGCAAGGTCTGGACGCCCGCCCGCAATAATTGGTGGTCGTCGACCACCGCAACCCGAATGCGCTCCCCCGTTCGTCGCGGCCGCGAAGCCATGCTCGCCTCTCCATAGTCTTATCGGCCATCGGAGCGGGGACGGCAGCACAACGGTTGCTGTGAGAGAGCGCCAGGCCCAAGCACTGCCTGTTTAGAAACGGTCGGAGGGGATTTCGCCGACTCTACGAATTCCCCGGTTGAAGGGCATTTTCATGCGCCAGACAGCGATTGATTTTCCCGAATAGTTCCTGCCATTCGAAAGGCTTGGCGACATAGTCGTCCGCTTTAGCGGCGAAAGCCTTCTCGACGTCGCCCATGGTGGTCTTGGCCGTTAGCATGATAATCGGAATGTGCGAAGTGTCAGGTCGTTCCTTGAGGATTTGGCACAATGTTAGGCCGTCGATACCAGGCATCATGATGTCGAGCAAGATCAGGTCCGGCATTTCGGCGAGCGCAGTCTGGAAGCCCGTTTCTCCGTCCGCCTCCACCAGCACATCGAAGCCCTGCATCTCCAATCGAAAAATGATCGGTTTCACGACGTCTTCTTCATCGTCGACGATCAAGATGGTTTGTGCCTCGTTTTCCGGTTCCATTAGGACGTTGCCTTAGGCCGGCTTTCCGTAAATGACGGCTCAGCAGATTTTTCCTCGACGCAGCGAACCAAGCGGCTGATGTCTTCGGCGATTCTGCTGGCGGAGTCGAGGGCGTATTGGGTCGTCTCGGGAATGTCTTTGTCCATCTGAGCGAGGTGAAGCATATCCGCCAGACTCCGGGAGAGGGCTCGCAATTGTTCGCCTAAGGCTAACTCGCCAAGGTTCTGCTCCGGTAAGGGGTCCCCAGCGAGAGGTGACGGTTCCTTTGCCCCCGGACTGAGAATCTCGTAAACCCTCGTCACAATCGAATTCGCCCCGTCGGTTTTTGGAAGATAATCTACCGCGCCAAGCTCAAGCGCCCGTTTTCGAAATTCGGGCTCGGAATTGCACGAGAAGAGTACAATCTGGGTGTCGGACCAGTTTGGATTGGCTTTCACTAGACGGGTCAGCTCCAAACCGTTGATCTCCGGCATCATGAAGTCGGCTAGAACGAGATCGACCTTCTCACGCTCAAGGACTTCCAAAGCTTCCGCGCCGTTCGAGGCGGCCAAGACCTCGTAGCCGGCCGTGGCCAGTCTGAACTGCAGTGCGGCCACCACATCTTCTTCGTCATCGACAATGAGAACCTTCGATTGCGCCACTTTTTAGCTCCTTTCGATTGACTCTTCGTGGAGGCGAAGGGTGAAATTGAACGCCGAACCCCGGCCAACCTCGGACTCGACCCAAATGCGCCCGCCGTGCAGTTCCACGAGTTTCTTACTGATCGATAGGCCCAGACCAGTTCCTCCCGAGCGGCGCCCCGGGCCGGTGCTGAGCTGCACGAAAGCCTCGAAGATGTGCCCCAGCTTGTCCTCGGGGATGCCAGGGCCGCTGTCCTGCACCTTGACGACGACGTCCTCCCCGTCGCCTCGCCGGGTGCTGACCTCAATCCATCCACCGTCGCAATAGCGAATGGCGTTTCCAATCAAGTTGACGAGAACTTGACTGACACGGTCCGGGTCTATGCGAACCGGTGGCAGTCCTTCCTCGAGAGAGAGCTCGAGCCGCAAGGCTTGTTTCTGGGCCGCCACCCGCTGCTGCATGACGATCTCTCGCATCAGAGCGTTGAGATCGTGCGGGCCCAACTCCAACCGGAACTCTCCGCGCTCCAACTTGGAAAAGTCCAGCGTGTCGTTGATGAGACGGTGCAGTCGATCCACATTGCGCTTTGCCAACGCCAGAAACTCGGCTTGATGCTGGTTCACGGGCCCGGCGGTCTGGTCGGCCACCACATCGATGGCTTCTTTGATCGCGGTCAGTGGCGTACGGAGCTCGTGGGACACCATCGAGGTGAACTCGACCTTGACCATCACCGCTCGCTGCAGGCTCTCGACCATCCGTTTGCGCTCGGTAATGTCGCGGACGACGCCTACGTAGCTGTTGGTTTTCCCTTCGCGGTCCTGAACCGGTGCGATCGTCTGGTCGGCGTCGAATAGCAACCCATCCTTCTTCTTGTTTCTAATGGTTCCCTGCCACACTTGCCCCCGGCCCAACGTCTCCCACATTTCCCGATAAAACTCGGAGCTGTGATAGCCGCTTTTCAAGATGCGGGGGTTCCTTCCGATTGCCTCATCACTGGAATAGCCCGTCAGCCGCTCAAAGGCCGGATTGACGAATTGAATGGTTCCGTCCGTATCGGTAATCAGAACCGCTTCTCCGGCCGACTCCAAGGCGGTTGCCAGTCGCGTGTGCTCCTGCTCGATGCGCTTGCGTTCTGTGATGTCAAAACCGACGCCGATCAGTCCGGTGGGGGTTCCGTTCGGATTTAGCACCGGCGCTTTGATCACCAGCACGGTTCGAGGTCGTCCATTGATGTCCACAGTCTCTTCATGCCGGATGGCGGAACGGCCCCGCACGACTTCTTGGTCTCGTTCCATGAACCGCTGAGCCACGACCTTAGGGAATAGATCGAAGTCCGTTTTGGAGATGAGCTCCTCGGGCGAGTGTCCCAGAGCTTCGCAAAACACCTGGTTGACGGCCGCGTAGCGAAAGTCGGAGTCCTTCATGAAGGCAAAGGCGGGAAGGCTGTCGAGGATAGTTTTGACCTCCCGGGTCTTTTGAGCGTACGCCGAGGCGAGTCTTATATGCGCCCGAGCTTCTAGTCGGAAGGCCTGGTCGAAAGCCTCTCCAAGGTCTCGTTGCGACTGAGCGATGGCCTCTGCGCATCGTGCCTGCTGCGCGTCGGAAGGAGAACACAAGAAAGAGCGAGCCGTCCGCCAGTTGGTTTCCAATGCTTCAGTGATCGGAGTACGCTGGGCAGCCATTTCCTTGGCCAGTAGACACAGCTCCATGCGGTCTGGTTCCGATTGCGAGTGGAGAAACCGAGCGAGAGCCTGTTCATATGACAGGCATCCCGGGTCCTCCAGGACATCGGCCAGATTGCTTGACGGCTCAAGTCGACTAATAGCCATGATTGCAGGGAGAGCGAGCCTCTCGGGAGCTTAGTACTCGGTGTTGACTGGCCTGGAACGCCCTCATCTGTTGAGTCGGCTTCCGCAGTCCGAAGCTTCCGCGGCTCGGCGGACTGCCCCGTCGGCCGGACGTGCCGCCCCACGTCCCTCTTATCGGCTCTGATTAAACCCATCATGAGCGGGTGAGGACCTCGATGGGGTCCTCCACACGACTCCCTGACGGAGAACCCTCGCCCTGTGTTTTTTGGGTGTCTTTCCCTCTGCCACCGCCGTTTTCAGATGTCCTCTTGCGCCCTACGACTCTCGATCTTGCTTTTGTCTGTTCTCAAGCACTAAAATAAAAAATTGGCGAGACACGGAGGTCGTGGCGAAAAGTGGGCTTTGGCCCACTTTTTTATTGTGGGGTTCGGCTGGTACTGTGGCGTGGTTTGATGACAACGTTCGCCGTCGGATCAAGGACATCGCTGACCGAGTTGCCTCTTCCGAGGGTGTGGAGGTTGTCGATGTCGAGGTTCGCGGCAGCTCGGCGAATCTGGTCGTCAGGGTGTATCTGGACAAGCCCGAAGGTATCTCCCACCGCGACTGCGAGCTGGTCTCCCGGCAGGTCAGCGCGATTCTGGACGTCGAGGATCTCCTGCCCGGACGGTACGTCTTGGAGGTCTCCTCGCCCGGTCTTGACCGCAAGCTCGTGAAGTTGGCCGATTACGAACGTTTCGCCGGCAAGAAAGCCCGTGTCCGACTCCGCCGCCCGCTTGCTGGACGGAGGCAGTTTACGGGACAGCTTCGAGGATGCGACAAGTCCGAGGTCATCCTTCGAGTTGGATCGGAATCAGACATCAGACTCCGTTTCGACGATATCGAAAGCGCGCGCTTAGTCGTGGAGATCTAGTGAGCGGCATTTGAGGTCACGATGGAGAATATCTACGGTAGCATTGAGGATCTCAGCAACGACAAGGGAATCGATCCCCAGGTCGTAATCGAGGCCGTAAAAGACGCCATTTTGGCGGCGGCGCGCAAGTACTACAAGACGAACGAGGAACTAGTCGCCGAGTTCAACGATCAGGGGCACCTCCAGGTTTTCGCGGTCAAGGCCGTGACCGATCTGGTGGCCAATCCCGGTAAAGAGATCAGTCTGGCTGAAGCCCAGTCCATCGATCCGCAGGCACAGGTGGGCGGCGAGATCCGCTACCCCAAGCCCACCGCGCAACTGGGCAGAATCTCCGCGCAGCTCGCCAAGCAGGTGATTTTCCAAAAGATTCGCGAGGCGGAGAGGGAAACGATCTTTAACGAGTTCTCGGACCGCCTGGGAGAGATCGTCGGTTCTACGATCAAACGGATCGAAGGCCCGGACCTGATCGTGGACATCGGTCGAACAGAGGCTCGGCTGCCGAGGCGCGAACAATCAAAACTGGAAAGCTTTTCTCCCGGCGACCGTGTCCGCGTGGTCATCAAGGGCTTTGACAAGGCGGGCCGCGGGCCGGCCATGATTGTATCTCGCGCGGACGAGATACTGGTCAAGACTCTGTTTGAGCAAGAAGTCCCGGAGATCTACGACGGCACGGTTCAAATTCGCGCTTGCGCACGCGAGGCCGGCGAGCGGACCAAGATCGCGGTTCAATCTCGCGACCGCGACGTTGATGCCGTTGGGGCTTGTGTCGGGATGAGAGGCATGCGGGTGCAGTCCATCATTCGGGAGTTACGGGGAGAGAAGATCGACATCGTCGAGTATACCGAAGAGGCAGCCGAAATGGTCGCGCGCGCCCTGAGTCCCGCCAAGATCAGTCGCGTCACCCTCGTCGACCCGACGGGAAAGCATTTGGAGGCGATTGTTGACGACTCGCAGCTCTCGCTCGCCATCGGCAAAAGAGGACAAAACGTCCGCCTAGCGGCCAAGTTGATGGGCTGGCACATTGACATCAAGAGCGAGGAAGAAAAGCGACAAGAGGTCGAATCAGCCATGGAGGTGATAGTTGGGGCCGGCACTCCGGTCAGTGTGCTGCTCGATCACGGGCTGGGAGAGAAGCTGGTCGACAAGCTCATCGAAGCCGGCTCTTCTATGGTCGAGCGGGTGGCGGATATGACCCCGGAGCAACTTCAGGAGATCGCCGGCGTTGGTCCTAAACTTGTCGAGAGAATCCAGTTAGCCGTTAACAGCTTTTACTCGCAATTCGAAGATTCGGGCGCACTGCCGGAACTGGGTCAGGAGTTGGCTCCCGCCCGGCCGGAGACCCCGCTGCCGGCTGAGGACACCCCTGCTTTGGCGGCGGCAGAAACCGAGCGGGATCTTCCACTTACGCCCCCACTGATGCCCGGGCTTCCGGTCGAAGGCGAAGAGCCTCCCGAGTCCGACGAGGCGGATCCTGAGGCCGGCACCGACTCTGATAACATGGGGAGGAGCGACCTCTCGGCAGAGACCGGTCAAGTAGCCGAAACGGGCCCGCTCCCTTCAAAGATCGAATCCGAAGCCTCCCAGCAGCCGGCGCAAGGCGGAAACGAGGGAGATGGTGACGATGGGATAACCGTCAAGGAGTGAGACCTGTCTTGGGAGATAAGGCACAGAAAATTCGGATCAACGAGTTGGCCCGGGAGCTGGAAGTCAAAGCCGGCGCGATTCTCGAGATTCTGCCTCAAGTCGGAATCGAGGGAAAGAAAACCCATTCGAGCTCCGTCGACGCAAAAACGGCGGGGGCGATCCGAGATCTTTTGCAAAAAAAGAGCGACCTCCCTCCAACGCCAAGTTCAGCCCCTACAGTTAGTTCCCCACCGAGAGGTTCCTCGGTCGCAAGTCCCGCGGCTTCGCCGAAGTTGGAGCCGACCGGCATCCAGCCACCTGTGCCAATCGTTTCGCAGCCTTCGCTTAGGATCGCTGGCAGTGGCACACCACTGCGTCCCCCGGTACGGGAGTTCCGCCCGCCGCTGAAGCCTCCGACGGGCCCGGGCCCGGGAGCGACGACGGCACCTGCCAGCACGCGCCCGGCAGCCGGGGCGTCTCCTCCTCCCGCTGCGCCTGGCGGGCGAGTCTCACCTGGTGTTTCTATTCCGAGGGCCAGCCGCGGAAAGGGCGTGGCGCAGGGTATGTCTCCCGAGGCATCCGCGCCGCGCGGGGCGAGTGGTCTCAGGCCGACCAGTCGGTCCGTCGCCGGGCCTCCCACGGTTCCGGCCACGCCGGTCAAACCCATCCCCTCTGAGGCGAAGGGCCAGGCCAGCGGGCCAAGAGCTCCATTACCAAGGATAGCGACTTCCCCGGCTGCACCCATCCGGCCCCCGTTTCCACCCGCTACTCCAGGCGTGGGTGCCAGTGCAGCTCCGCCCGCCCAGCTGTTGCCGGGAAGCCCCGTGGTTCCTCCTGGTGGGACTGCCAGACCGCGAATGCGGGCGACGCGGGCCACCCAGATTCCGCCGGGCCCTCCCAAGCCCATGGTAGTCCGCGGCAAACCGATTTACCAGAGACCCCGTTCAGCGCCAGTCCCGGGTTTGCCCACGCCTCGGTCTTCCGCCCTGCCTCAGACTCGTCCCATAACGTTTCACCCCACTGGCCGACCGGGCTTCGTCCCCGCGGGAGGGCCGCCTCGCGGCCCGGGTCAGTACCGCGGTCCCAGACCGATCGGCTCCAGACCGGTTCGTGACCCCGAAGCAGCGCGCGAGGAAAAGATCTTGCGCCGCCAGGCAGCCGCCAAAGTGGCTGCCGCCCCGCCCAAGGCAGTCAACACGGAAGTCACGGTCAGCGACGGAACCACCGTCAAGGAACTTGGCGAAAGACTCGGTATCAAGGCTAACCTCGTTATCAAGAGGTTGGTTGATCGAGGCGTCTTTGCCACCATTAACCAAACACTGGACCTAGACACCATCAAGGACCTCTGCAAATATTTCGGGGCTACCGCCACGGAGGTCAGCTTCGAGGAAGAAGCGGCCCAGCTCGTGGAACAGACGGAGGTCCCCGAAGATCTCCAGACCCGTCCGCCGGTGGTAACCGTGATGGGCCACGTCGACCACGGGAAGACCTCCCTGCTGGACTCTATCCGCGATACCAATGTCGCCGACCGGGAAGCTGGGGGCATCACACAGGCTATTGGCGCCTATCACGTGGAGAAGAACGGGCGCCGCATTGTTTTCCTTGACACGCCAGGTCATGAAGCCTTCACCCGCATGCGGGCGAGAGGCGCCCGGGTGACTGACCTTGTCGTTTTGGTGGTCTCCGCTGATGATGGCATTATGCCCCAGACCATTGAAGCGATTGACCACGCCAGAGCGGCTGACGTGCCTATCTTGGTTGCCATCAACAAAATCGACAGGGCCGACGCGGACCCCGAGCGCGTTAAGCAGCAGTTGGCGGATCGCGGTCTGCTCCCCGAAGAGTGGGGGGGAGAAACCGTGGTCGTACCCGTCTCGGCTAAGACCAAAGAAAACCTCGATACGCTCCTCGAGATGGTCCTGCTGGTAACCGACCTGAAGGAGCCGAAGGCTAACCCCGCGCGCCCCGCCGAAGGCACAGTGCTGGAGTCCAAACTCGATCGCGGCCAGGGACCAGTCGCCACCGTGCTTATTCAGAACGGGACAATCCGAGTCGGCGACTATTTTCTCATTGGTGCGGTCTTCGGGAAGGTACGCGCCTTGATCAACGACCGCGCCGCGAAGATCAAGGAAGCCCCGCCCTCCTCCGCCGTATTGGTTCTGGGCTTCGAAGGACTCCCCCAAGTGGGCGACACTCTGCAGGTGGTCAGCGACACCGAGAAAGCTAAAAAGGTTGTCGAGTACCGAGAAAACAAGGTCCGCGAACAGGCTCTCGCCAAGACGGCCCGTCTGTCTCTCGACCAGTTCCAGGAGCAGCTCAGAGCGGGAGACGTCAAGCAGCTCTCACTGCTGTTGAAAGCCGACGTGCAAGGCTCGGTGGAAGTCCTTGTCGATAGCGTCCAAAAACTCTCCACCGAAAAGGTCACCGTGCGGATCGTGCATGCGGGCGTTGGAGCCATCTCCGAGTCGGATGTGCTACTGGCAGCCGCGTCAGGTAGTGTCATCGTGGGCTTTAGCGTTCGACCGGAGCGCACGGCCGCGACCTTGGCGGAGCACGAAAAGATTGACATCCGGCTCCATACCGTCATTTACGAACTTCTGGACGAGATCAAGCAGGCGATGCTGGGCCTGCTCGAGCCGGTCGTCAAGGAAACCTACCTGGGCCGTGCCGAGGTGCTCGAGCTGTTTCGGGTTAGCACGGTCGGAACAGTTGCCGGCTGTGTTGTGCAGGATGGGCGCGTCAGTCGCGACAGCGACGTAAGATTGCTGCGCGACAACGTGGTGGTTTACACGGGCCGTGTTTCGTCGTTGCGCCGGTTCAAGGACGACGCCAAAGAAGTCCGTTCCGGACAGGAATGCGGCATCGGCCTGGAGGGATTTAACGACGTCAAACAAGGTGACATTGTCGAGGCTTTCGTCACCGAGAAGGTGGCGCAAGAAGTGCTCGTCTGATGAGTTCGCATGGCGGCCGTCGGACTGCTCACATTGCATCTCCATATTCCCCACTCGCATTCCCTCAAGGACAAACGGAAAGTTCTTCGAGCCCTCAAAGACCGCCTTCGCGGCCGGTCGAACGTTTCAGTGGCTGAAATCGAGTTTCAAGAGAAGTGGCAGCGCTCGGTCGTGGGCATTGTCACGATCTCGGAGACCGAGGCGCACGCCCAGGAAGTGCTTGAGCGCGTCGAACAGGAGGCCGCACGCCTGCTTGGTTCGGACTTAACTTCATCCGAGATCGAGTTTCTCCTAGCCTGATGAAAACGACCCGCGTCTTGAAAATCGCGGAACAGCTGGGCCGCGAGATCAGCGATATCGTTGTCCAGTCCGGCGACCCCCGTCTGGCGCCGGTCTCGGTGACCCGAGTCAAGGTCTCCTCTGATCTACAGCGCGCCCAGGTGTTCTTTCATCTTCGTTCTGATGGTCCGCCCGCCAAAGAAATTTTGCGTGCGCTTCACCGGGCGCGCGGCTATTTTCGCCATAGACTGGCACAAAGAATGGAGCTGCGACACACGCCGGAGTTGCAGTTCGTAGAAGACCGGGGACAAAAAAGCGCCGAGCGAGTGGAGACTCTGCTGGAACGCATTCGAAAGCGCGCCCGCTCTTCGACCACGTCGCTGGTCGCGGTTTCAGTGTTATGCGCGGCGAGTGGCGGGATCAGCGGCGGCTCACTCCAAGAGCGCTACGAAGCCAGCACATCAGCCATGGGGTGTACCTATACGGTCACGGCCTACGGAGACCAGCGCCGCTACCTCGCCTCCGCCGTCCAGGCGGCCTTTGAAGAAGTGGATCGCATCGACCGTTGGCTGAGCCATTACAAGCCGGACAGTGAGTTGAGCCGCCTCAATCGCCTATCGCCGTCAGCGCCTAAAAAGCTGTCCGCGGAGATGGCGGCGCTACTGGCCCGCTGTCGGGAGTATAGCCGCTTAAGTGACGGGGGCTTCGACATTACCGTGGCCCCTTTGATGGCCCTTTGGGGATTTGCCGAGGGTGCCGGCCGCGTTCCCGACCGGGCAGCGATCCGCAGGACGCTCCTCAACGTAGGCTATCACCACCTAGTTGTGGATGAAGTGCAACAAACGGTGTACTTTCGCCGGCCGGGTGTCCGCCTGGACCCCGGCGGTATCGGGAAGGGCTACGCCGTTGATCGTATGGTTGAAGTCCTCCGCGAGGCCGGCGTCCAAATAGCTCTCGTCAACGCCTGTAGCAGTAGCTTCTACGGGATCGGAGCTCCGCCAAGCGAGCCGCGCGGCTGGTACGTGCGAATCCGTGATCCAGACGATCCCGATTCCAGGGCCGCCGAAAGACCAATCTCTTTCGACTTCTGGGTCGTACGAAAAGTTTTTCCAGGCCGATGGCAAGGGCTACAGCCACTTGCTCGACCCGCGCACGGGAATGGCGCTCGAAGGCGCCCAGTCCGTCTCGGTAGTCGCCCCATCCACCCTCGACAGCGAGGCTTGGGCCACCGGCCTGTTGGTCAACGGCCCGGAGTGGTCAAGATCCCACAAGCCCGAAGACCTGCAAGTACATATGTGCTTGGATGGAGGTTTCTGCGGTTGGCTGTAGGAACTGGGTCCCCACCGGGGGTGGTCGCTACTAGCAGCCCAGATTCCCAGCGGCGGTGACGGAGAGTCCCAACCTGGCTTCCACTATTGCGCGGCGGCGTTGTTCGTCAGACTCTTCATCTTGCTAAAGATGACGCTGATGCTGTCGGCTACCAGCGGCAGAAGCGCTCCGGCTGCAACGGCAATAAACCCAGCCAACAGTACGTACTCCACCATATCCTGCGCCCGCTCGTCGCGACTGAGAGACTTCCGGGTCGGCGAGGTCGGCGGCGCTGATCACTCGAATCGGAGTATCGATGCACTTGGGTGGCGTATCACCGTTGAGTCGGGAAACCATGGTTTGGACGGCGACGTAGCCGATACGGAACGGGTCTTGCACCACCTCGGCATCGATCACGCCGTCCTCGAGGCCTCGCTCGATCGTGTCGCCATAGTCGAAACCGACGAGCCGCACTTTGCCGGACAAGTTCCGTCCCCGAACCGCCCGCGCCGGTCCAACCGTAGCCGGTTCCGTGGAGCCGAAGATACCGTCAAGCTCGGGATGCGCGGTGAGGAGGTTTTCCGCGATCTCGAGCGACTTGGCATGGTCGGCCATGCAATAGTCCTCGGCCACGACTTCGATCCCGGGAAACTCCTTCGCCAGGGTATCTTTGAACCCTTCTTCTCTCAAGTTTGTGGAGTGGCTGCCGGGCACCATGCGCATCAAGGCAACTTGACCGGAACCGTCGAGCAGCTCGGCCATTCGGCGGGCGCCGAGAACGCCGCCTTTGTAGTTGTCGGCCGCTACAAATGAGACGTAGTTGTCGGTGTGGATGCCCGAGTCGAAGACAACAACCGGAATCCCCGCAGCTTGTGCACGTTCGACCACGAATACAAGCGCGGTCGCGTCGATCGGAGCGACGACGAAAGTAGAGGTGACGCGTAGTCGAGTGGTCGCTCTACACTCACGGGGCAGCGATCCGCCTCTTTGGCGGACTAATCATGATGTGGGCGCCCGGCGTTCCTGGGAACATCAGCCATGGCGCCGTACCCGGTTCGGTCGAAAGCCCCGTCGACTGCGGGGTCGCGTTGGGAGTGTAGACGACCCATCGCAGATAGGGGTCCGTCACTGTTCCGCTGCCAGCGTCAAAATTCTTTCCCGTTAATACATAAAGCATGCGTGGCCCACCGGGCATAGAGAGCTTGCCGTCGTCGATTTCCTTCCACCGGGCTTCGTGTCGTTCGCGTCCTTTCAAGCCCTGGGCGGAGAGTTCGCGGCCACGGGCCATGAAGGGTTCAAGATCTTTGTGGTAGCAGGCGGCATTGAAGCCGTCCTTTCGCGGGTCATCGGCGAGACAGATGAGATCGCCGCCTCCTTTGCGTAGCGTGACCAGCGTACCCTGCGCGTCGTATCCCAGCACCGTGGCGTCCCCGCGCTGCTCTTCGGGCCCCGCCAAGACGGCCGACTCGATCTGTTCGGCGGCTGGCGGAACGTCCAAGGTCACTGCCTTCACGACGAAGTAGACCACCAAATCAGGCACTTCCTTGAACCAGTGGGGCGTTCCTTTGGGGATCACGATCACATCGCCCTTCGACAGCGTGTGGCTCTGGCCCCCATGGATGCCCGTGCCTCGGATCTGCCCGGGCCCGGTGCTCCTGCCGTCCGTCACCGTTCCGCCCGTGACGAAGGTCGCCGAGCCTTCCATCACATAGAAGATGTCCGTTTCATCCGCGTGTACCTCGGACTCACCGGGCCCATCGCGACGGCTCATGATCACCAGGTGGTCACTTCCAGCGCTCATGACGCCGGCTTTCGTCATCGCTTCCGTCAATTTCTGTTTTGAAAAGTAAACGACTTCGTCCGCGAGTGCTTGAGTCAACGCAGGCCCAAGACCTATCAGAAGCAAAGCAATCAGGGTGGAAATGGAACGCATCGGAACCTCCTTAACCAATCGATAGGTTGACGGCAGGGGTTGGTTCACTCAGGTATTGTTGTATGTTTGCCGCCAAGTCCTACCTTCAATTCCACAACTTGTCTGGTTCACACAGGCAACGCCTTGCCTATTGATGTTCGCGAAATACAGTGTAGGGGCGCAGCGTGCTGCGCCCGCTCTGGCAAGGCATTTGCTGTGTCCGAAAACAACACTATATTCTGCGGGTATCAATAGCTTAAGGCGGAAATTACCTTATCACGGATCAACTAGGCGGATTATGGAACCAAGGACTTCGGGATCTGCCGCAGATAGATCCCGAGTGGTCGGCTAGGGTTCACTTGCAGTCGGTGAGCAGCGCCAAAGGACTCTTCACTCCACCCACTTCCAACCCCGTAGCTCGTAATACTTCCTTCGCGGCGTTGCCTTGATAGGATGGATGCCGTGCTTCCGGCACCACGTCAGATGCACGGCCGCTCCCAGTGCCAGGAAGGCTGCGGGGCACAGAAGCGACCAATGTCCAAGCAATGGGAACAATCCCAGCGTGAGACCCACGATGATGACCCACTTGAGGATCTTTCGCCAAGCGGGCGTCTCGAGCTCGAACACTGCGAAGATACTCGTGCCAAGTGTCTGGATCAGCAACAACAGCAGTAGTTCCACTTCGATTCCAGTCGGCATCCCGCCACCTTTCTCCACTTAAGTAGTGACCGCCACTCTTGGCGGTCCTAGTTTTGAGTAGCAGCCGGCAATCCTGCGGGCCAGGAATGCAAAGGCCGCCGCCGTTGTCCCCTCAAGACTCAAACACCTTCGCAATCGTCTGTTGGATGTCTTCAGCGGCTTGGCGGGGGTCGGGGGCGTTTTTGATCGGGCGTCCG
Source organism: Bryobacterales bacterium (assembly GCA_965248105.1). Taxonomy (GTDB): domain Bacteria; phylum Acidobacteriota; class Terriglobia; order Bryobacterales; family UBA6623. The sequence goes on along the minus strand of CBDFIK010000006.1, from coordinate 3,735,204 downwards.
ACGACGATGTAGTCGGCCCCGTTGAGAAAAGCCTGTTCGACGCTGACAACACGCTTTTGGTCATCGACGTTGGCCACGGGGCGGATGCCCGGCGTCACGATCAGCAGCCGATCGCCGAGCTCGCGCCTAAGGTCAGCGGCTTCGAGACCCGAGGAGATCACACCGTCACAGCCGATCGCAAGCGCACGGCGCGCGCGGGAGAGAACAAGTTCCTTCGGCTCGCACTGAAACCCAAGGTCTTTCAAGTCTCCCGCGTCTAGGCTGGTGAGGACGGTGACCGCAAGAATCTTAGTGTCCCCTTTCGCCGAGCATGCGGCTTCCAAGATCGCGTCGTTGCCATGGACGGTAGTAAACGAAACGCTTCTCCCATCCAGTCTGCGCACGGCGCGTTCGACGGTTTGGGGCACATCGAAAAACTTGAGATCCACGAAGACTTTCTTTCCTTGAGCAACTAGCGCATCCACTAACTCGAAGTACCCGCCGGCCATGAACAGTTCCAAGCCCAACTTGTAAAACTGAACGCTTTCGCCGAGAGTGTCGACCATCTGCTGGGCGGCATCCACTGTGGGAAGGTCGAGCGCGAAGATGAGCCGCTCTCTGGGTGGGATTTTCTTGGCGGAGAGAAGTTTGTTCGCGGAATCCATGAGGCTGAGGGTGTTGATTAGCCGCTTGTTTTTCTAAGATCGCTCCGGCGCGCCCTGCCCGGATGGGTCAACGTATACGTTTTCCCGCAAAAGCTTAAGCCGGCGCCAGCGAAACGGTCACTTCCTCGCCTTCGATGTCGAACTGTTTTTGCTGAGCGCCATCCCACATGCCGTCGTCGTTGCGAAGTTCGACACAAAGAGTTTCCGCTTTGAAATGCTCTTCGTTGGCTGCCAGTATCCTGCGCAGGCGCTCGGACCCTTGAATCGAGAGCCGAATGCGCTGCGTGTATTCGATATCTAGTTCCTTTCGCAGATTCTGTACGCGGTGCAATAGCTCGCGATAGAAACCTTCTTCGCGGAGCTGGTCGTTCAGCTCGGTGTTGAGGACAACCACGGTCGTGCGGTCGCCGGCGGCGGCGTAGTGTCCGACAGACTCGACAACAACCTCGACATCATCCGGCTCGAGAACGAGTTTGTCGCCGTCGAGCTCAATCTCTGCCGCTCCCTTCGACAGCAAGTCGTTTCGCAGGGCGGCTGCATCGACTGAGGCGAAGGTTTTCTTCGCTAACGGCATCCTCTTGCCCAGCCGCGGCCCAAGCCGTCGGAAGTTCGGCCGTGCAACGTAGCGGACGTGCTCCCTGCCTCCACGGACGAACTCCACTTGGTGAACGTTCAATTCGTCTGCGATAAGTTGGCCGTAAGGACGCAGCGTTTCCCGCTGCTCGGGATCCGGTAAGAGGACCTCGGCTTCGGAAAGCGGCTGCCTGACTTTCAAACGGTGGTCGGTGCGAACACGCAACCCCAGCGAAACGATGTTGCGAACCACGGCCATTTCATCGGAAAGAGCGCGGTCGATGTGCCTCTCGTCCGCTTCGGGGTGATCGCAAAGGTGAACGCTCTCCGGATCGCTTTTGCCGAAAGGCCCCGTAACCAGATTCTGGTAGATCTCCTCCGCCATAAAAGGCACGAAAGGAGCGGCCAGTTTGATAGAAGTGACCAGCGCCTCGTAGAGCGTGGCATACGCGTCTTCTTTGTCAGCATCGAAATCGCTCTTCCAGTAGCGGTCACGGCTGCGGCGGAGGTACCAGTTCGACAGCCCGTCGACGAAGGCCGATAGCCGGCCGGCTGCTTCATAAGCGCGGTAGCCGTCCATGAGCTTCGTTACGCGGAGAGTGAGCAGAGCTAATTCTGAGAGGATCCAACGATCCAGCAATGTCCTCTCGGCTACCGGGCGGCCTTGCATCGCCGCCGGGTCGAAGCCGTCGATATTCGCGTAGATCGTGAAGAAGGAGTAAACATTGCGGAGCTTGAGAGGAAACTCCTTTTGCAGAGTCCGCACGTTGCCCAACGAATGCCGTGTTGAAGACCAGGGTGGGTTACCGGCAAAGAAAAACCACCGGAAAGCATCCGCGCCGGGCGCCGACGAAGAGGGGCTTTCAACGGTCACCCGCTCCTGGTCGGGCAAGCGTGGAACCTCGGTCGTTAGAACCTTGACGCCTTGCGAAACCGCCGTCACGCTCAGTTTTTCTCGGTCCGATTCCGAAAGGACCGCCAACCGCCGGGGCAACCGCTTGGCCTGCTGAACTTCAAGAGTCAGCTCAGCATCGCCGCGATCGGGCCGATGCACCTTCATTCCGGTGCCGGGAACCAGGTCCATCGCCTCGATGTCTTCGCGGCTCAGCAAGACCTGTCCGTCGGAGACATCGAGTCGCGCGTCCTCAGCGGTCACCACGGCAAAGTTCTGGGCGACGCGGTCGAAAATGAGCTCCGGAGGCGTATAGTTGCCCTTCGATTTCGACTCCTTCTTGCCGCTGGGATCGGTGACATGCCCCAGCACCATGCAGGTCCGGAACGGATGAGGGTAGTCTCGCGGTTTGAGGCCGAGTCGCTGCTCGGTTTCGCCGTCAAACAGCAGCGTCGAAATCATGAGCTGCGAATAGAACCACCCGCGCGTCTGGTCGATGGCTTCGGTGATGAAATCAGCCGGAAAAGCGTCCGCGAATTGATCCTTTCCCTGGTGTGGAAATCCGAATTGGGCAAACGGCATGCAGCCGGAGTCGAACCACGCGTCGATGACTTCAGGAACACGCCGGTAGACGCCGGGTTCGCCCGGCTCGGTCCAAGTGACCTCGTCGATCCACGGCTTGTGGACCATCAAGTGCTCGGAAAGTTCGGGCTTCGCTTCGCGATCGCGCCGGAAATGGTCGAAGGCGTTCGGGTTTTTCGTCTCGATCTCTTTGACGGAGGCTGGTGCCTGCATCTTTCCGCTTTCGTCGTTGATCCAAATATTGAGTGGCGTTCCCCAGTAGCGTTCCCGCGACAGCGCCCAATCCACGTTATTGGCCAAGAAGTCACCGAACCGTCCCGTGCCGATGTGCTCCGGCAACCAGTTGATCTTCTCGTTGTTCTGAATAGCTTTTTGGATTCTTTCGGTCGTGCGAATGAACCACGCCGGACGCGCGTATTGAATCAGGGGATCGTCCTCGGCTCTCCAGCAGAAAGGGTAGTCGTGGCGGTAGTTTTCCCGATGGAGCAACACCCCGCTCTCTTTCAGAGCCTGGATGATGTGCCGATCGGCGTCCTTGACCCACATGCCGGCCAGATCGGGTATTTCGGAAGTGAATGTGCCGTCGGGCGCCACCGGACACAGAAGCGGAACCTCGTCCGGGCTTTTGTAGCGGCCGGCGTTCTGACGGAACAACTCGTAGTCCACCTCGCCGAACGCCGGGGCTTCGTGAACCAGCCCCGTCCCCTGATCGAGCTCGACGAAGTCGCCTGCCAGCACCGTCCACATCACAGGCTCCCGGCCCCCTGCGGCTAGTTCTATCTCGCGATTCCCGTACTGCCCATAAAAGTAGTCGAGCGGTGGCCGGTAACGTCGCCCCAGAAGGGCTTGCCCTTTGAACTCCTTCTCGACAGGCAACTCTCGGCCGAGCTTTTCGGCGATTGTTTCCCGCAGCGCGGCCGCGACAACGAGGCTGCGACCATCCTCTTGCACCTGCACATAGTCGTAGTCGGGGTGAACAGCGACGTACTGGTTGGCCGGCAGGGTCCAGGGAGTCGTGGTCCACACTAACAGTGACGTGTCAGGCTCGTCTTCGAGCGGGAGAGCCACGTAAACGGAGGGGTCATCGACCGTCTTGTAGCCCAACCCAACCTCGCCCGAGGAGAGCGCCGTACCGCCTTGTGGCCACCACCAGACGATCTTGTGTCCCTGATAGAGAAGCCCCTTGCGAAACAACTCGGAAAGCGCCCACCAGACGCTTTCGACGTAGCTGCGGTGGTAGGTGACGTAGGCGTCGGAGAGATCAACCCAGAAGCCCACCCGGTTCGTCATGCCTTCCCACTCTTCGGTATAGCGAAACACCGATTGCATGCAACGAAGTACGAACCGCTCGACCCCGTATTTTTCGATCGCCTCTTTGCCGTGGATGCCGAGCTCCTTTTCGACCTCGACCTCGACCGGCAGCCCATGCGTATCCCAGCCCGCCTTGCGGGGGACGTAATAACCCCGCATCGTTCGGTAACGCAAGAAGATGTCTTTGATGACGCGCGTCAGCACATGGCCGTTGTGGGGTATCCCGTTCGCCGTCGGCGGACCTTCGTAGAAGACAAACTTGGGGCATCCCTCGCGGTTCTTGAGGCTTTTCTCGAAGATCCCATTCTCCTGCCAGAATCGCTGAATCGACGACTCGACCTCGGGGAAGTTGACAATGGGATGCGCCTGGGTGAATTTCGGATCACTCATGGACGGTGACGGGTTCACTCGTTCGGTTTAGGTAAGGCTGTAAGCGTACCGGGGCAACAATGTGGTCGAACGGAACCGTTCGCTGGGATGATCCGGTGTCGCTTCGGGAGCTGAATTCGATCGAACACCCTCGGGCCAGTCGACATCCCAGGCCACGACCACGCCCCAACAGCGGGCGACAGTACCGGGGTTATGAAGTAACTAGTTTACCGTTTCCAGAAGTTGAATCGTTCGGGACTGACGTCCAAAACGTCTCCGACCAGCAGCGCAGCAGAGCGATCACAGAGTTGCACCGCGCTAGGTGGCAGCGGAATGGAGTCCCCCACGGCTTCGGCAACTGGCCGCCGCCTGCCGATGCTACTCGCCGGCTCGCAACGGAGTGGGCAGCAAGAAGCTTCGTTTCCGCTCGCCCCTTTCCACAATCACAGGCAGCGGCTTTTCCCCAGAAGCAGCCACGATACGGTTCAGCTCTCTTTCACTGCGGACCCGCCTGCCGTTGACCTCCAAAAGCCGGTCCCCGGGTTGGATCCCGGCGCGCTCCGCGCGACTACCGGGTGTAACTGAATCGATCACGAATCCTGTCGGCGGAGTTGAAAGGACCAAGCCGGCGGATCTGGAATCCTCCACAGCACGGTCGTTGGGCTTGCGGTTCGCCTCCAGTTGCAAGGTCCTCGTTCGCGAACCCCGTCGAATCCTTAGTTCACGCGCTCCGCTAGTTTCCGGGTCCAGAAGGGAAGCAAGATCATCCTCGCTCCGAACCGGTTCACCGTCCAATTCCTGAATGACGTCGAAGGGCAGCAATCCGGCCTGGTCAGCGGCACTGCCGCTCCATACTTCTGTCACGACCAGAGTCTGACCTGAGTCTTCGGTGGAGCCCGTCTCGTCACCTTCCGTCTGGGTGTCGATGCGGAAGCCATACCGTGCCACCAGCTGGCTGGGTGCGGACCCCACCAGCTCCAAGGCCCTGCCCACGTCGTCGGCCGCCATGGCCCTGATGCGGTCACCGCAACGAATGATGATGCCGACCAGGTTGCGATCCAGATCAAACAGTCCGCCTCCGAGCATCGATTCTGCCAGGTTGAGGTTGGTGATAACTTCTCGGAACTCGAACTCGCCGCAAGACGCTGCGGAAGCCCCACCGTAGGTGCCCGGAGCAAAGGTGTAACCCTCGTGGCGGCGGGCGACCGCAACCAGCCATTCACCGGAAAAAAGCAGGTCGGGTGAGATCGTTTCCACGGGCCGCAAAGCGATATTGGGCACAGCTTCAAGAGCTGCGATCGGAACAACGGGCGAGTGGAGCTTGCCGCGCACCTCGACTTTCTGCTCGTCAAGCGTAAGGACATCGACCTCCTCAGGAAACTCTCCCTGCGGGGATGGCGCGAGAACCGTGCCTTGGTCCCCCCAGCAAATCCCGGTGGCGTTAACACCGGCCAAGCGGACCAAGTGGGGGGCTACAAGGGCGGCCACCTCCGAAAAGTAGGCGGCCATATCCTGCAGAGAGCGCCGGTGCGCCAGCCGCTGGAGACGAACGATCTCGGCCTGGCTCACGGTCGGCTGGGTAGGCTCTTCCTTGCGTTTTTCGGGTCGAGCCCAAACGCCAAGAACGAGGATAAGACCCGCGGCAGCCGCTAGTATGGCAACGTATTTTCTGTCTGCGTGTTCTGCTGGCACGGGCTGCTAAGGCCGGCTCGGTTCGCCCACGGCGGCTACGGTAAGAGTCCGGGCCTTGCTAGCCTTGACAGCCAAGCCCCGGTGGAACGGGATATCGCTTCGCTTTATTCTCCCATATCGAACTTTTGGGGAACTCGATTTGCCGTTCGCGCCTCTTACCTCGACGGCTGCGCCGGGACGGCTCGGGTGATGCGCGACCCAGTAGAATAGGGCGTCATGCCGATGAAGGTACGGGAGGTGATCCGGTTGCTCGAAAAGCATGGCTGGAAAGAGATTCGATCGAAGGGAAGCCATCGGCACTTCAAGCACGCCGAGCAGCGCTAGGTCATCACCGTACCGGGCAATGAAGGGAAGGGACTCGCACCAGGTACGCTGAACGCTATACTCAAGAAAGCAGGCTTGAAATGAGTCCGAAGCGTTACCCGCTTGTCATTGAAAGGACCGCTACCGGATACTCCGCCTATTCCCCGGACGTACCGGGCTGCGCGGCGGTTGGCGACACCGAGGAAGAAACGCGGCGAAACTTTCAGGACGCTTTGGCTGCCCACTTCCAGGCGATACGCGAGTTGGGTGAGCCAATCCCGGAACCGAGTTCGTCGGTCGACTACGTCGAAGTAGCAGCGTAGTCCGAGCCGCGTGCCGCGTGGCGCGAGAACAAACGCACGGTCCATCTATCCCGGGAGATCGAGGCAGGATCCTTCCCTATCGGCCCAACAACTGGTCCCCGCGACTTGTCGGCTTAGCTCGTAGCGAGGATCTAGGCGGGTGCCACGCTTTAGGGCGCTGCGTCAAGTGGCACCCATCATTCAGATGCGGACGACCCTTCAGCCTGCGAACCGAGAGGCGCTTCGGTCATTGGTTCGCGAAAAGCTCAAAGATTCGCTTTTGGTCGTGGTATCGAACCGGGAGCCCTACGTTCATTTCGTCGAAAACGACGAGATTCATTGGAAGCGAACCGTCGGCGGATTGGCCACGGCATTGGACCCGGTGATGCAAGCTGTCGGAGGCTACTGGGCCGCCCACGGCTCCGGCAAGGCGGACGCCGACGTGACGGACGAGAACGGCCAGGTCCGCGTCCCTCCCGATGACCCGCGCTACACGCTGCAGCGAATCTACCTGTCGAAAGGAGAAAGCGAAGGCTATTATGACGGCTTGGCCAACCAAGCGTTGTGGCCACTTTGCCATAACGCGTTTACACGTCCCTTGTTTCTTCAATCGCACTGGGAGATGTATCGCGCGGTCAACGAAAAGTTTGCCGAGTCGGTCGTCAAGATCGTCGGGGAGCGAAAGGCGGTCGTTTTCGTCCAGGACTACCACTTCGCGCTACTCCCTCGCATGATCAAGAGAGAGTGTCCGCAAGCCGTCTGTGCGCAGTTCTGGCATATTCCCTGGCCGCCTCCCGAGCTGTTCAGCATCTGTCCTTGGAAGAAAGAGCTGCTCGATGGGATGCTGGGTAATGACTTGCTGGGATTTCATGTGCAGGACTTTTGCAACAACTTCCTGGGAACGGTTGAGCGCGAGTTGGAGGCCCGCCACGACCCCGAGCGCGCGGCGGTGGTCTACAACGGGCGTTCCACCCGGGTCCTCCCGTTTCCGATTAGTGTCGACTTCGAGGCCATTTCCGGCCGGGCTCAAAGCGATCCTTGCTTGCATCGCATGGAATCGCTCAGACAAGAGCTGGGCTTGGCCGACAAGGTCATGCTGTTCGGGATCGACCGCTTGGATTACACGAAGGGAATCCCGGACCGGCTTCGGGCCGCGGACCTTCTTCTCGAGCGGTACCCGGAGTACATCGGGAAGTTAGTCTTCGTGCAAGCGGGGTCTCCGAGCCGCCAACAGATTCCGGAATACAAGGCCCTGAGTCAGGAAGTTGAAACCCTTACGAGAGATATTAACCGGCGTTATCGCAGCGACGATTGGAGTCCTATCGTGACCTTCCATCGGGACTTGTCATTCGATACGGTACTGGCGCTCTATCGTCTGGCCGACGTCTGCATCGTTAGCCCGCTCCAAGACGGCATGAACCTTGTCGCCAAGGAGTTCGTCAGCGCTCGAGTCGACGAAAGAGGGGTTCTCGCCCTAAGCCGCTTTGCCGGCGCGGCTGAGGAGATGCCCGACGCGCTGCCCATCAACCCTTATGCGATCGAAGACTTCGCAGAGCAGGTCCACACCGCTATCCGCATGACCGACGACGAGCAAGGGCTGAGGATGAGACGGATGCGACAGCAAGTGCGGGAAAACAATATATACACTTGGACAATGAACATCCTAGGCCAGCTCAGTGACCTCGGGTGATCTTCAAGCTGATTCCCGAGTGGACATTGACGCGTGAACCACTTGTTCGATCACTGGTCCGAGATCAGCAGCCGGCTGTCCGAGGCGCCGCGATTGCTGGTGATGCTGGATTTCGACGGCACCCTCTCTCCCATCGTCAGCCACCCGGATCTTGCGACCCTTCCTCCTGAAACCCGCACCCGACTCGTCGAGTTAAGAGCAGCGCCCGGTGTATCGCTGGCCATCATCAGCGGTAGGTCCGTGGCGGACCTGCGGCAGCGTGTGGCCGTCGAGAACATCACCTACGTGGGCAACCACGGCCGCGAGCTGCGGAAACCGGGTGCTTCGGAACCCGAAACAGACTTGCCAATCCGAAAGCGAATGGAAGAGGTAGCCGGCCATCTCACGAAGGAGCTTTCGGGAGTACCGGGAGTCTACATCGAAAACAAGGGCTTCACCGTCGCACTGCACTACCGGCAAGTGCCTGAGTCTCTGCGTCCTCAGGTTCGGTCTTGTGCACAGGAGATCGCGCGACGAATGGCCGATGTGATCGAGGTTAGCGAAGGAAAGTGTGTGTACGATCTGTTTCCTTCTGACGGAGCGAACAAAGGAAAGGCTGCTTTGGCCTTGCTGGAGGAGCACGGGGGGTTGGCCAAAGTATTGCCGATCTATTGTGGCGACGACACGACCGACGAAACGGTTTTCCGGGCTTTGCCGGCCGGCTCAATCACGGCATACGTCGGCGACGTACAGGCCACTTCGGCGGCCCGCTACCGGCTCGCTGACCCCGGGGAGGTGGCGTCTCTGTTGAAGAGAGTCTCGCTGCTGCGTCGAAGCGCGGCCAAGCCTCCACCGTCCTGAGTCTTCGCCTGCCCGCGTCTGCAAAACAGCTTTACACCCTTCAGGCGGCGCCTCAGCGCCTCTCGTTGAGAACTGCCCGTGGACTGTGGTACCTTCACGTGTACACATCAGCAAAGGAGTGACGATGGAAGCTCTCGGAATGGTCGAAACCAAGGGATTAACCGGCGCTATCGAGGCGGCCGACGCGATGGTCAAGGCCGCTAAGGTCGTTCTGGAAGGAAAAGAGTTCGTAGGTGCGGGGCTCGTGCTGGTGACGGTTCGAGGTGACGTGGGTGCCGTCAAAGCAGCCACAGATGCCGGAGCCGCCGCCGCTCGTCGCGTAGGAGAGCTGGTGGGGGTCCACGTCATTCCGAATCCGCACGCCGAGGCCGAAAATATCCTTCCGCGAAACGTCGCAGGTGGGAAGGGTGGTAAAGCTTAGTCGGCCTTCTCATGCTGGAAGACCAAGACCTGCGATCAATTCAGGAAGTTCGCGCAAAGATCGCCCTGGCTCACGAGGCGTTCCTCAAATATCGTGAGTACACCCAAGAACAAGTTGATCAGATTGTCGACCGCATGGCGGCAGCGGCGAGATCCCATAGCGAATCCTTAGCGCGCTTGGCAGTCGAGGAAACCGGGTACGGGAACGTTCGGGACAAGGTCGCCAAGAATCTGCTCAACTCCGATTTGTTGCACCGCGTGATCCGTCCGATGAAAACGGTCGGCATCATTCGGGAAGACCGCGACCAGGGAATCGTCGAGATCGCCGAGCCCGTGGGGGTGGTGGCGGCGATTCTGCCGACAACGAATCCAACCTCGACGGCGATCTACAAGAGTCTCATTTCGCTGAAGTCGCGGAATGCGATCGTGCTGAGCCCGCACCCGCGCGCCATCCGTTGTACCTGTGAGACCGCCGCCGTACTCTCCCGCGCGGCGGAGGAGGCGGGAGCCCCGAAGGGCATCGTCCAGTGCCTGGGCGAAGCGACGATCCAGGGCACAAATGAGCTGATGCGGCACCGTCAAACCGGGGTCATACTCTCCACCGGCGGCCCTGGCATTGTTCGAGCCGCCTACTCCAGCGGTAAGCCGGCACTGGGCGTGGGGCCAGGTAACGTGGCCGTCTTACTCGAGGCCTCGGCTGACGTTGACCAGGCTATCGCCTCCGTGGTCGAAGGCAAATCATTCGACTATGGCACCGTTTGTTCGTCGGAGCAGACGGTCGTAGCCGAGGCAGGCAGTCGCGACCGAGTGTTAGCCGCGCTTCAGGCTAATAGGGCTTATCTATGTGACGCCCAGCAGACGCAGGCGCTCGAAAAGTTGCTGGTCACGCCGGAGTTTCGCATCAATCCTGATTGTGTGGGTCAAGCCCCGGACAAGATCGCTGAAATGGCCGGCTTCAGCGTCCTCGCCGAAACCCGAGTCCTGGTGGTCGAACTGCAGGGTGTCGGCAGGGAGCACCCGCTTTCGGCCGAAAAGCTTTCACCAGTGTTGGCCGTATACTTCGTCCGCGACTTTCCGGAAGCTCTGGACGCCTGCACGAGGATCCTGAACTTCGGTGGCCGCGGCCATACTTGTGGGATCTATTCAAAGAACGAAGAGCGGATCCGCGAGTTTGCCTTTCGGATGCCGGCGTTTCGAGTGCTCGTCAACACCCCGGCGCCCCACGGTTCCACCGGCATTACGACCAATCTGCTCCCTGCGATGACGCTCGGCTGTGGCGCGATCGCGGGAAATAGTACCAGCGACAACATCGGACCGATGCACCTGCTCAACATCAAGCGTATTGCCTATCACGTCCGGGACCCCGAGCAGGCTTTCCAGAGTGAAGAGGGGCGTGCTTGGTTTGCCGGAAAGCCTCTACCGGCAGCGGCCGCGCCAGCTGCAGTCGGAAGCGTAGCGTCCACCGGAGGCGCCCCGGCCTCGCGCATCGACGAAGCTGTGGGCCGCTATTTAGCCGAGCGGGGTCTGGCGAGTGCTTCGGCGGCCGGCCCGCCTACCGTAAGGCCGAGCGTCGTCTCCAACCCGGCAACGGCCGTGGTCGATCGCTTCTTGACCAGGCAGCAGGGCGGGCCTGCGAGCGCTTCCACGACCGAAAGCTCGGGTAGCGTGAGCGGGAACCCCGCACAAAGCCCGGCCACGACCCAGACCGCTTCCCCCCCGCCACCGGCGCCCGAGGTAAACGTGGTGGGGTTTGTTTGTGAAGAGGATGTTCGCAGGGCTCAGGTCGAGGGCAAGAAGATCTACATCGACAAGGACACCATTGTGACGCCGGCGGCACAGGATCTCGCCGACTCGGGCGACATCCTCGTGCGGACCCAGTAGGCGTCGCGGCGGCTTCCGTGGATTTTTTCACACCTCCCTGTCACCGATTCTTGGAACGTCCACAAGCCCATGAAACGTTGGCGCTACCGCGAGTTCGACCCTACCGTCGTTGATCGACTCCAGGCCGAGAACGGACTGTCTCGCCTGCTGGCTGTTCTGTTGGCCCAACGTAATATCACCGACCCCGAGCAAGCCGCCCGGTTCCTCCAGCCTGAGCTGACCCAGCTCCACGATCCCTATCGCATGCTCGGTATGAAGCGCGCCGTCGAGCGCCTACTCCGAGCCATTCATCAGCAGGAGCGCATCCTGATTTACGGTGACTACGACGTTGATGGGACCACCGGTGTGGTTGTACTTCGGAAAGCGATCGAGTTGGCGGGAGGCAGCGCCGACTTCCACGTCCCGCACCGCGTCAAAGACGGCTACGGCATGCGGCAGGACGTCATCGAACGAGCAGCCCACGACCAGGTCAGGCTCGTTGTTAGCGTCGATACCGGGATCCGGGAAAGGGCTGTCGTCCAGCGGGCCAACGAGCTTGGCATCGACTGCATCATTACCGACCATCACTTGCCGGAAGAGGCGGTGCCACCCGCCCTTGCGGTTCTGAACCCGAACCAGTCGGGCTGCGGCTATCCGGACAAGAATCTGTCCGGCGCGGGGGTGGCCTTCAAACTGTCGCAAGCGCTGCTCTCCGGCCTCGAGTGGGCTCCCTCGCGGCTGCACTCCGTGCTTTATTCGATGCTCAAAGTCGTTGCCATCGGCACGGTCGCTGACGTTGTGCCGTTGCTCGGGGAGAACCGGGTGTTTGTGACACTCGGTATCGCGGGACTACGACAACCCCGAAACCCCGGCCTCAAGGCGTTGCTCGACGTGGCGGGATTCAGCGCAACCCGGTCTCCCACTGCCGGAGACGTTGCCTTCCGGCTGGCCCCCCGGCTGAACGCCGCGGGCCGTATGGAGAGTGCCCGATCCGTGATCGAGCTGCTCACGACCGGCCGGGCGGAACGCGCTGCCGAGATCGCTCAAAAACTCGATCGCCTGAACACCGACCGTCAACAGAGAGAGGATGCGATCGTTACCGAAGTCGTTGAGCGCTTAGAAGAGATTCCCCCACCGGATGAGGCGCCTTGCATCGTGGAGGCCGGCGAGGCTTGGCACCCGGGTGTCATCGGCATTGTCGCCAGCCGGATCGTGGAGCGATACCATCGACCTACTTTGATCTTGAGTCTCGACACGAAAGAGGGAACAGCCACCGGTTCGGGCCGCACCATCCACGGATTCCACTTGCTGGAAGGCCTGGAATCTGTGTCGGACCTGTTCGAGCGCTTCGGCGGCCATCGCCAGGCAGCGGGCTGCACCCTCGCTATCGAGCGCATTCCTGAGTTGCGGCGCCGGCTTAGCGAGCACGCTCGCCGTGTAATCCAACCGGAAGACTTCGTTCCGACGCTGAATGTCGATTCAGTGATTTCGTTTCAAGCAATCACTGATGAAACCATGGGCCAGATGACTCGATTGGCTCCTCATGGGGTCGGCAACCCTACGCCCGTGTTTTCGGCGTCCGGCGCACGTTTGCTGGGTCGCCCGCGGCTCGTCAAGGAAAAGCATCTGAAGCTGACCTTGGAACAGGAAGGAGTGTCCCGCGCCGCGATAGGGTGGCGGATGGGTGATCGCATAGATGGCCTGGAGCCAAGCCAAGCGTTAGACGCCGCCTTTTCCATCGAACGCGACTACTATTGGGGTGGCTGGCAGCTCGTCCTGCGAGATTTTCGGGAAGCCGAAAGCTAGGCCGCGGCAGTCAAGGCAGAAGCTTAGGTTTGGGCGGCGATCCGCCGTTCCCTTTTGATGGGGGTGGCAGAAGGTCGGGGACAAAAACTGACAGCGTTTTGACCAGGTTTTCGATGTCGGCACCCTCTTCGATGGCCACTTCGTTTTCCACCCAATTACACAACGGAATATGCCGGAAGTAAATCCTCTCCTGAAGCACAAGGGATTTACGTGTCGCGAACAGCATCTTCTGCTCGCGTATGAATCGCCGCTGCTCGGTTCGGAGGTCGCTGAGGAAGTCGTCCAGCGACTTGCGGCGGGCTACTTCCTCGCGCAGGCTATTGACCTCTTCCAGTGTGGCCTTCTGAGCCTCGATCGAGGCACGCGCTTCGCCCAGAGACTGACGTTCCCGCGCCAGTTGTAACTCTAGCCGCTGCTGCATGATGTAGACGGCCAGCAAAGCCGACCCCACAGCAATAAGAATCGGAAGAACCACCCAGAGAATCGCAGTCATTTTAGCCGCCGTGTTTCGAGGACGATACAGCTATTATATACTGGCTTTTGCATACAAAGATCCGTGGGCTGAGCGACAAAACTAGTGTGTGAACCACAAACGCCGATCCGATATAGGAAAAACACTTTAACTCACGATAGAGGATTTGCTTAGCCCGCTTTCTCGCCACGTGGTGAGAAAAGGCGGGCCGGCTGAAGGATTCGATGGAGCCACTGGCGCCTCCTCCCTTTAGTCTAGCGGCAGGGGCGCGATGGGCCCCCCGTCCTTCTTGACGCCGAGCCGGATAGGCCGTGGGGGCCCTTTGCGCGGGACGGTCACTTCCACCCATAGCTCTTCGCCTTCCTCACGCCGCGAAGGGTCTTTCACGTGCTCGGGGATGAAGAATGCCAATGCCTCATCCAACGCGAAACTACCGTCTGGCGGTCGGCTTGCTCGGAGACCCGTTTCAGAGTCGGCCTTAGTAGCGACCAACTTGTCGTTTTCAACCGACAGCTTCACCCATTCCCGCTGCCGGGTGAGACTTCTTCCTTCGACTTCTACCCGCAACCTGACGTAGCGTCCACGAATTGGGAGGTTGGGATCGTAGGGCAGCGTGCGCGCCCACACGCGGGGCAACGTCTGGCGATCGATCGCGTACTTAGCGGTGATCCCCATGACCAGCGCGACATGCAACGCGGCGAGGACTAGGCCCTTGGTGAGTCGGCTCATGAGGGACCTCCACGAACCTGAGCAATCAGGCGCCGGCGCGTCTTCTCCAAGATCCAGCCGCCTCCAAGGAACAGCAGGCCCAGCCCGACGAGACTGGCCGAGCGCTCCAGCTTGTCCATCAGGCTCGAGAAATAGAAGAACAGGACGGTGATCCCGAACCCGGCGACACCGAGGTTGACGCGTTCACTCCGGGCTTCGTGGAAACCCCACGCCACCATCCCGATCGATCCCAGCGCGCACCAGAGCTGCACTACTAGCTTCGCTTCATAGTGGCTCAAGCCGACCAACGCCAGCACCCACAGGGCAGCCACACCGTTCATCCATGATCGCGATCCACGCAAGCGAAAGGCAACTGCAAGGGGAAACAGAAACGCCAATACCCAGAAGAACGCTGTCCCTTCTTGGAATCGGAGGCTGCGCCAGTAGAACTCGTAAGCCACCAGCATGAGCGCCAACGGCAACACGGCGACCGACCCGATCACGGTCAGCGCCCTGCGACCCCTGCTGTCGCCTTCTGGATGCCTAGCGCTAAGGTAGCTGAAGGCCATGAGCAGCAGAAACGCCGCGAGCAGGTCCGGGTGCCTGCCACCCAGCTTTACGTGCCATTCGCTGGCTAACCACGCAGGAACCAGGAGCGCCGTCAGTGTCAGTTGCGGCCAGTCCTTGAGAAGCCACCAGCCGGCGGCGGCGCCCAGAGTCCACACCAGGATTCCGCTCGGCCAATGCTCGGCGAGGTTGAAGATTTGCCCGGCGAGCGCTATACCGCCTCCTAGCGCGATTGTGCCCAGCGCGTGCAAAGCGGACGAGAGCCCCGGAAAGCGGTCGGTGAACCACGCGCCCCCGAGATGAAACAAAGCCACCTGCCCCACGACGACCGACATCCGCTGCGCCGGCGATAGGGCGTCCCAGTGCGCCGAGACGAAAAGCAAGACACCCGCTCCAATCAGCAGGCTCCCGAAAGACAGGGCAAGAACGACAGGCCAGCGTAGGCCTCGACGGCCGCGGCTCGTCCCCTCGAAGTCGCGAATTCTCTGGACGGTGGCAGGCTCGATCAGCCCTTCCCCGAGCCATCGCTCTAGCCTGCGCTCCCAGTCAGCGGGCATTTGTGGATGATTATAGCCGGTAACCTCTACCCGCCGGGTCTGAGTTCACCGCACCGTGGCGGCCGGTCCTGCTCGGTCGATACGATTTCCCATGAGCCGACGACATCACGAGAAACCCAGATCACAGCAGCTCTTCGCTCCAATTCTCGATGATTCCCTTGAGGTGGCTCACAAACTGATCCCCAACGGCGCCGTCAAGCAAACGGTGATCGAAACTGAGCGTGACATAGCATATCGAGCGGATCGCGATCGCGTCATCGATGACCACGGGCGCCTTATGAATCGCTCCCAACCCGAGGATAGCCGCCTGGGGCTGGTCGATGGCCGGAGTCGCCAGCAAGCTGCCGAAGCTGCCGTAGTTTGAAATGGAAAACGTCCCTTGATGGACTTCTTCCGGTTTGAGCCGCTTGCCGCGAGCTCGCTCGGCCAGATCGGCCAGCTCCTGCTGGAGCGCCGCGGCGTTTTTCCGATCGACATGTCGGATCACCGGCACAAGAAGTCCGTCCTCCAACGCCACCGCCACGCCAACGTTGACGTCCGAGTGAAAAATGATTTGCTCACCGTCAAGTGAAGCATTGACGACCGGAAACTCTTTGAGTGCGGAGGCTGTCGCCCGCAGGAAAAAGGGCATGAACGTCAACTTCACACCAGTCTGCTCGAAGAATGTCTGCTTGTTTGTCTCCCGCAGGCGTGCTACCCGGGTCACATCCACTTGATGGATGGTCGAAACGTGGGGAGACACCCGCTTGGTCAGTACCATGTGCTCGGCGATCTTCTTGCGCATGATGCTCAGCGGCTCGGCGCGATAGTCTCCGAATCGCGCTTGGGGAGCAGCGGGAAATGTGTCCGGCAACCCTGCCGGTGACGGGGCGCTAGCGGCAGCCGCCTGACTGCGCACTTCGAGAAACGCTTCGACGTCTTTCTTCGAAATACGCCCACCTTGACCCGTGCCCTTGACCTGCCGCAGGTCGATGCCGTGTTCTTTGGCGAGCCTCCGCACAAGAGGGGAGGAACGTACGCTATCCCCATCGTCGGCCGGAGCCGGGGTTGGTTCGGGCGTCGCGGGTGGCGTGCTTGGCTCGGGGACCGTTTCGGCGGCAGTGACGGCGGGAGCCGAGGCCGTTGAGGCGTGGGATTCCTCGCCATTCGTCGCAGCCTCCTGCTGCTGCGCTTGTCCGGCTCCGGAGCCGTCGCCGATCCGTGCGACGACGGTATTGATCTCGACCGTCTCGCCTTCTGGTACGAGCATCTCTTCTAACGTGCCGGCGACCGGGGACGGCACCTCGGAATCCACCTTGTCGGTGGAGATTTCAAGTAGCGGCTCGTCACGCTCTACCTTGTCGCCGACCTTTTTCAGCCACTTGGTAACCGTTCCCTCGACAATGCTCTCCCCCATCTGGGGCATCAAAACATCCGTCATTCGATTCCCTTCTCGGCGATTCCCCGGCGCGAAGCGGCCTCGATCCCGGCTCCTCCCGGCTGCATGTCACGCGAGAAGACTCGTCCGAAGTGCCACACGAGCCGCGCTTTCAGGTCCTCTCGGGGAAGCCTCCGGCCCAGCAGCTGTTCCACGGACGTTACCGGCTTCGAGATTCCACAGGGCACGATGAGATCGAAATAGTCCAGATCCGTTGATACGTTGAGAGCAAGCCCGTGCGAGGTGACCCAGCGGCTGATGTGAACTCCAATAGAGCCTAGCTTCGCGCCTCGATGCCAGACCCCTGTGCACCCCTTTACTCGCTCGGCCTCGATACCGAAGTCCGACACCGTGTTCAACATCACCAGCTCCAGCGCTCTGACGTAGGCCGTGATATCACGCTTCCAGCGGCCAAGATCGACAATCGGGTAAGCCACGATCTGGCCCGGTCCGTGATAGGTGACGTCGCCGCCGCGATCGGTCTCGCAGACGTCCACTTTCAGCTCTGCAAGCCGATCTTCCGCGGCAAGGATGTTCTCGACCTTCGCGTTACGGCCCAGCGTAATGACATGCGGATGTTCAACAAGAAGCAGGTGATCGGCAATCTCTCCGCTCTTTCGGCGGGCGACGAGATCCTTCTGTATATCCCAAGCACGGCCGAAGCTTATCTTGCCGAGATCTTCGTATCCGCAGGGTTGGGTGGGCTCCACGGAAACCGGCTCCACCCCGGCGGAAAACTCAGCATCCACGGTGCCCGCTGTTGAGCCCGCGGTTGAAATGGTCGCGCTCATTCCCCTCAGGCGTTAATCGTCATTCCGTAGACGCCGTTAAAAGCTTCTTGGACCGCCTCGGACAGCGTCGGATGGGAGTGGATGGTGTACATCATGGACTCGACGGTCGCTTCCCCGGACATGGCCACGACGGCTTCGGAAATCAACTCCGTGGCCAGGGGACCTATGATGTGAACCCCCAGAATCTCGTCCGTCTTCTCGTCGGCGACGACTTTAACGAAGCCCCCGCGATGGCCCAGAATCGATGCTTTGCTGTTGCCGCCAAAGCTGAACTTGCCAGCCTTCACAGCGTGGCCTTTCTCCTTGGCGGCGGCCTCGGTAAGGCCCACACTGCCGATCTGCGGCTCGCAATACGTAGCCGCTGGACTTTGCAAGTAATTCAGCGGTTCGACATCTTTTCCGGCAAAGTGCCCGACGGCAACTAAACCCTCCATCGAAGCCACATGAGCTAGTTGCGGCGTGCCGGCCACGATGTCACCGATCGCGCACACTCCCGGTTCCGCGGTTTTCATCCATTCGTCAACGACGATAAAACCTCGATCAGTCTCAATGGCCGTGTTTTCGAGGCCGACGTTTTCCGTGTTCGGCTTGCGGCCCACCGCTAGGAGCACTTTTTCAGATGAGAATTGCTGTCTTTGCTCGTCCGAGTCGGTGAACTCGAGGCTCACGCCCGCGCCGTTGTTGGTCACTCGCTCGACTTTCGCGCCTGTGTGAATCTGAATGCCTTTCTTCCGGAAAGCTCGCGCCAGCTCCCGGGAGACGTCCTCGTCCTCGGTGGGAACCAGCCGGGGCAGCATCTCGAGGATCGTGACCTCGGCCCCGAAGCTGCGGTAGAGGGAAGCAAACTCCACGCCGACAGCGCCCCCGCCGACGATGGCCAGCGACGTAGGGACGGCGTCGAGGTCGAGGATTTCGACATTCGTGAGAATCCGCGCCGGATCCACTCCTAGGCCGGGCAGCGTCTGTGCTTCCGATCCGGTCGCCAAGATGACATTCTTTGCCACGATCTGTTTGGTATCGTTCCCGTCCGAAACCTCGATCCTCCGGTCGCCTAGCAGTTTGCCGTAACCGCGAAGGGTGTCGATCTTGTGTTTCTTGAAGAGGAATTCAATGCCCTTGGCATGGCGTGCCACAATTTCGTTCTTGCGCTCGAGCATGCGGGGGAAATTCAGCTCTACACCCGTCTGGGTAATGCCGAACTCCTCGCCGTGCAGAGCGTACTCGTACAATTCAGCGAAATGAAGCAGGGCCTTGGTGGGAATGCAGCCGACATGCAGGCAAGTACCGCCCAGATGGCCTCTCTTTTCGACGACCCCGACCTTGAGGCCGTACTGTGCCGCGCGGATGGCGGCCACGTAGCCTCCAGGCCCGCTGCCGATCACACAGACGTCGTACACCATGAGAGATTCCAGTTTATCAGAGCGAACCGGCAGTCCCGGCCGTCAGGGGTAAGGCGCCAAAAGTGCGTTGCTGGAGTCGTGCCTAAGATGTAGGCGGAGGTCCTTCGTCGGTCGAGGCATCGAAAATCCTGGTCGTCACTACGAACTGTTTGCCCCCTCGTATCGTGATCGAGCCGGTGGGGATCGCTTGGCTTGCACTTTCAATAGCGTGTGCCACGTCTGACCCACCAGCGAAAACGGTACTGCTTTCTCTTCGATGCATGAAATAGACTTGCTCGCCAGGAGAAAACGATTCTGTTGCCTTGGGCACCTTATTGAGAATGGCAGCTCTAAAACCTGTTTTGACGATGTGAATCCCTCCCATAGCTGATCAGTTTAACAATTCGTCGATCGACCATACATGGTCCGTCAGGCCCGATTCCATCACGGGCGTGATCTTCAGCGAGCCGGCAGATTTAGCGCTATCCCCGTGCCCAAAAGTGTCGGCCCCAAAACTGCTTCCGCAGGTGGGGAAACTCCTGCAGGAGCACTCGTGAGCTGATCCCTTTCAACCACGGTACGATCGTGCTGCTATCCTGATGCGGGCGATACGACAGAAATACGTGGACGTGGTCGCGTGCCACTTTGCCCGAAATGATGTGCCACTCGTGCTCGGTCGCGATCTGTCGGATCAGGTCGCGCACACGAATCGCCAATGGCCCCACCAGCACCTTTTTCCGATACTTTGGTATCCATATCAAGTGCGCCTTCAGATCGGACTTCGTGTGCCCACCATGCCGGTACTTCCGCACGCGACCACATTACCACGACCTTCTCTTCGCCTGAAGGCGAGGGGTTTCCACCATCCCCGGAAGAGACACTAATTTCGTTCCGTATCTATCCGGGCTAGAACCTCCGCCGGACGGCTCATAGGCGCCTACGAGCATTTTCCAATCCCAGAATGAGCCTGAAGAAGGAGGATCGGAAGGGTGGTGCCGCCGGGGTCCTCCTTTCTGTGGCAGTTAGGCAGCGGAGGATGGGGGTGCGGGGCAAGGGGGCTGGCGTTTGAAGCCCCCTTTCGTCCCACTCCCTTTCAGGCTCATCTTGTGTTGCAAACAAACCTCCCCTTCAGACTCATCCTGTATGGGATAAGTCTATGAGATGTGTTCCCCGGGCCAAGAGCTTACAATGTTTATTCCTTATGAAGACACGACTGCTGCCCACCTCAATTGAAAACGTCGAGGCCGACGCCGTGGCGATCGTCCTCTTTGAGTCATCCGACGATACTCCCCCCGGGCAAGACCATCACGCACTGACCAACGGCCTGATCACGGAACTCTATGAATCCAAGGAGTTCACCGGGAAAGCGCTTACCACGGCTCTGATCCATCGGCCGGCCGGATTCAAGGCTTCGCGTTTGCTGCTGGTCGGCGGCGGCAAGCGGGCGGAGTTCTCGCCCCCGAAACTGCGGCAAGCGGCGGGAACCGCGCTGCGATTCCTCAAGCCCAAAGGGGTGCACCGGTTGGCTCTTGCGCCCGCTGGCGACCTCGCACCGGCGGAGCAAGCCCAGATGCTCGTCGAGGGAGCGTTACTCGGCGACTACGAGCCCGATGCTTACAAGACGGAAGACAAGGCCGACGAAAGGCGCGTCGACGAGCTCATCGTTTTGGCTTCCGCCGAGCACCAAGATCATCTCGATCTGGGATCAGCTATCGCGGAAGCACAGAACTTCGCTAGATCTCTGGCCAACGAACCGGGCAACCGTTTGCCTCCAACCGTTCTAGCGGAAAGAGCCGTTCAGATGGCGGATGCGGCCGGGCTGGAAGTGGAAGTTTTGGACAGGAAGCGGCTCACGGAGCTAAACATGGGCGCGCTGCTGGGAGTGGCTCAGGGCAGCTCGGAACCGCCCGTTCTGATCGTGGTTCGCTACCGACCCGAAAGCAAGTCGCCTTCCACAACCCACCTAGGGCTGGTCGGCAAAGCTGTCACGTTTGACACCGGAGGCATTTCACTGAAGCCCTCGGCCGACATGGACCAGATGAAGTACGACATGGCGGGCGGCGCCGCCGTGCTCGGCGCCATGCAGGCCATCGCCCACCGCAAGCCCCCAAACCCCGTCACTGCCGTGATTCCTTCCGTCGAAAACATGCCGGGCGCCCAGGCCCAGCGTCCCGGGGACGTGGTCACGACCATGTCGGGCAAGACAGTCGAGGTGCTCAATACCGACGCGGAAGGACGTCTCATCCTGGCCGACGCTCTCACCTACGCGAAGCGGCAAGGCTGTACTCATCTCATCGATGTGGCAACCCTTACGGGGGCCATCGTCGTTGCCCTGGGAGACGTTAGGGCGGGCGCCTTTGCCAACAATGATTCCTGGCGAGACAAGGTCCTGGGTTCGGCGGAAGTCGCCGGCGAAAAAATGTGGCCGATGCCCCTCGATGAGGAATACAAGGAGAAACTGAAAAGCGTGATCGCCGATCTGCCTAACATCGGGCCGCGCTGGGGGGGCGCGGTGACGGCGGCGATGTTTCTCAAGCAGTTCGCCGAT
This sequence comes from Bryobacterales bacterium, assembly GCA_965248105.1. Lineage (GTDB taxonomy): Bacteria > Acidobacteriota > Terriglobia > Bryobacterales > UBA6623. The sequence continues at coordinate 3,713,481 of CBDFIK010000006.1, read as the reverse complement.
CCTACTCCCTGGGTACACCTCGATATCGCCGGCACAGCCTGGCTGGACGAAGCTAAACCCTACCTGCCGAAAGGCCCCACCGGCTTTCCGGTTCGCACCTTCGTCGATGTGGCGATGAAGCTCTAGTGAAGGCTTACTCCAAACGAACCCTAGTGAAGATAGTTCAAATCAGTAGGGACCGGCAATCCTGCCGCTCCTGAGCACGCATGTCGTGCCCGTACATAATTGCCGATCATCCAGATTCAGATTGGATGTGACAAACGACTCATCTTCCCCGCATAACGCGGGTGGCTAGGCTGCAAGCTGTTGATAATAAATCCCATATACCCATATGGCGCAGGCGTCAAGTTCGCAACTGGAAAGCTCCCGGTGACGTCAAATCAGTGGCGACTTGACTCTGACTCATTGCAGTGTGGCCGGTATCGTCGTGGCGGTCTTGGCCCTTGCCTCTTTTTTGGGAGGCTATTTCGCTTTGAGGAAACAAGTACAAAAGATCGACTTTAGCCTAGGAAAGGTAACGGACGCATTACCTGACTTAGCGACAAAGACGCAACTCGAAAAGTTGTCCGACAACATTCAGGAACTGAAACTGGCCAACGAGAGACTTGCAACTAAAGGGCAACTGGAGGATTTGGTCAAAAACACAGGGGAGGCTGTTCAAAGTTTACGGCTCACTGCTCAAGAATTCACAGGTGTCCTTACAATCATTACGAAAACCCAAGCTGAGGTCAGTGAGCTTAGGAGAGATGTCGAAATCCTGAAGTCGAAGACGCGGGGAGTATGACCCTAAAACAGTTTTTGTAATCGCTCAGGGTAATGCGCCCCCGCTGACGGCCCCAACGCACGACCTCACTGCCGCGCTTCTTCCCTTTCTGGCGCAGTTCCCCTCCGGGTGACCTGATGCGCCGACAGTTCTTAAGATCGCTTGACCGTTGCCCGGCCCGTCAACCTGGGTAATCCCGCCAGCCCGGCCCGTCGCCTCGACTCACTCCCCTATACCGGTCTCAATGAGAACAGCATAGAAGCTACACTCCAACCCACTCCAGTAAAATAAGGAGCGATGAGTGAAGTGCAGACGCTCGCGCCGGCGCGCGTTCTGATCGTGGATGACGAGCAGGACCAGCGAAATGGTTTGGCCAGTCTCGTCTCTTCCTGGGGCTTTGCGGTCGAGACGGCCTGCGACGGCCAGGAGGCCCTCGAAAAGCTGAGCTCTTTCCCTGCTCACGTCATGTTGACCGACCTCAGCATGCCGCGCATGGACGGTTTCGAACTACTGCGGCGCCTGGCGGTTGACGGGCCACGGCCGTCCGCCATCGTCTTAACCGCCTTCGGAAGCATTGAGAATGCTCTTAAGACCGTCCGCGACCTCGGCGCGTTTTGGTTTCTGGAGAAACCGATCGACGCAAACGCGCTTAGGGTCCTGATCAACCGCGCCGCTGCCCAGGGGCGTTTGACTGAAGAGACCGACCGGCTCCAGCGCCAGCTGAGCTACCAGGGGCTGCTTGAAGGGCTGGTCGGGCTGTCTCCAGCGATGCAAGAGGTCTTTTCGGCCATCCGGCAGGTCGCGCCTAGTAAAGCTGCCATTCTGGTCACGGGAGAGAGCGGCACGGGCAAGGAGCTAGTCGCCCGCGCTGTTCATGACCTCAGCCCGTGCAAGAACAATCCCTTCGTCGCCATCAACTGCGCGGCGTTGCCGGAATCGCTCATGGAAAGCGAATTGTTCGGACATGAAAAGGGGGCTTTCACCGGAGCTGTTCAGCGTCGCGCCGGGTGCTTCGAGCTTGCGAACGGCGGCACCTTGCTGCTCGACGAAATTGGAGATATGCCGGTCGGCACCCAAGCTAAGCTCCTGAGAGTCCTTGAAGACTCCCGCGTGCGCCGCCTCGGAGGGGAGAAGGAAATCGAGGTCGACACCCGTGTCATCGCGGCGACCAACAAGCCCGTTGACGATGCCGTCGCCAAAGGTCAGATCCGAGAAGATCTTTACTATCGACTAAACGTCTTCCGTATCCACTTGCCTCCGCTGCGCGACCGCAAGGAAGACTTGCTGCCAACAGCCGAGGCTCTTGTTGAAAATCTCAACAAAAAGCACGAATGTCGGGTGGTCGATTTTCACCCCGATGTGATGGAGAAATTCCGAAACTATCACTGGCCGGGAAACGTCCGCGAACTTCGGAACGTTTTAGAGCGCGCCGTGATCTTGGCAGGCGAAGGCACGATCCTGCCCTCGCACTTGTTGGGTAATTTTTCTGCCCCGGGAGAGAAGGCTGCCCCGGTCGAAACCGCCGATCCGAATGTCGTCCGACTGCCCGTCGGCACGAAGGTGCGAGAGGCCGAGAAGGCGCTCATCCTGCGGACCCTCGAGCACACCGGCAACAACAAGACCCGCGCGGCGAAGATTCTCGAGATTAGCCTCAAGACCTTGCACAACAAGTTGAAAGAGTATGGCACTAACTGACCGCCAGGCACGCGTCGCAGGATTTAGCGCGCGCTCTCAGCGTGCAGCTTCGAGGTCAGCATGTCTCTGAGAACCCGCCTTCAGCTATCGATCGTTGCCCTGGTTGTGACGGTTGTGCTGGCTCTTTCTCTTCTCCACATCCATGGCGTGGTCGAAACTCGCTTTCGAGACGCCTTGGAGCTGGCGGACATGAATGCTACGCAGATCGAAAGCTTTATTCTCCAGATTGTCAACGAGCAGACTCCTAGCTGGCAGCCTCCCCCGAGAAGCGACGAAGAGGTCGAGAAGATCTGGACGGAGATGGTTGAACAGGACGTCGGTTTGTCTACGTTGCTTCAAAAGCTTGTTGGCAGTTCCCCTGTTATTGCCGAGGCGCTCGTCAGCGGAAAGAACGATCGTGTCTTGGCCGGTTCTTTTCCGTCCAAAGCGGGCCAGAAGATCGATCCCCTGCCCCGTTTCGAAGACTTCGAGGAAAAGCCTTTGTGGGTCAAACTCAAGGAGGTCCTAGCCCGTAATCAAGACTATGAAGTGGCAAGGAATCTCGGCATACTCGAGAAGCAAACACCGTTGTTCACCGTTCGAGTGATCCTGTCGTCGGTGCTGCTTCGAAGTCAAGTCATGCCGCGGATCCGGGATCTGGCGGCCGTCTCCGCCGTGTCTCTGCTGCTGTCGATCCTGCTGGCTTTCCTCACCTCCAGGATCGCTTACCGGCCACTGGCCAGAATCAGCGACGTTATCGACCGCATCAGCCGCGGCGAGGTCCTGGCGGACCGCGGCTCCCCAAAGAACCCCGCCAAGGAGGTAGTAGTCGTCGAGTCCAAGCTCAACCTGCTGGGTGAGCAAATGAGGGACGTCCAGGCCGACCGCACGCAATTGCAGGCCAACGTCGATCAGTTGCTCGAAAGGATGGAGGACGCCGTCCTCCTATTTGGCCATGACAGCCACCTGGTCATGGCCGGGCGCGCCGCGGAGCGCATTCTCGGGGGTCGCTGGCAAATGATGGGAGCGCCCATCGAAGAGGTCTTCCCGGACTCGACGGATCTCGGGGCACTGGTTCAGAGTGCCGTCCACTTACGGCGAGCGGTAGCAGACTCTCCCGTCACGCTCGATCGCCAGGGAGAGACGCCCATCCACCTGCTGGTCAGTGTTGAAGTTCTCGAGCACTTTCCCACCCACGAACGAGTCGGCGCGCTCGTAACGCTGCGCGACGCAACTCCCCGACGTGAACTCGAATCGCAATTGGACATCTCCAACCGGCTCGCGTCCATAAGCCGCCTTGCCGGCGGAGCAGCGCACGAGATCAAGAACCCTCTGAACTCCATCGCTTTGCATCTGGAGGTGTTGAAGTCCAAGTTGGATGGTTCCTCGGCAGCGGTCCAGAGTGAGCTTCAGGTCATCGCCCGCGAGATCACTCGGCTCGACCGCGTGGTCAAGAGCTTTTTGGACTTCACCCGTCCCGTAGACCTTGATTTCCAACCTCTTGATCTGGTGAAGCTTGCCGAAGAAGTCCGCACCCTCGTTGCCCCAGATGCCGAGAGGCGAAAGGTCGAGATCGTTATTCGAAATGAAGTCGACTACGCCCCGGTAAAGGGAGACCGCGATCTGTTAATGCAGGGCATTCTCAACGTTGTTGTGAACGGCATTGACGCCATGCCGGAGGGCGGACGACTGGAAATCGCCGTTCTTAGGGGTGGTCCCGACTGGCTGGTGACCATTCGAGACCAGGGAGGCGGCATACCAAACGAAATACGCGACAAGATCTATAACTTGTATTTCACCACCAAAGGACGCGGCTCCGGTATTGGATTAGCGATGACGTTTCGGGTCGTACAGCTACATGGCGGCACAATCGATTTCACCAGCGATCTTGGCAGGGGGACCGAATTTACTCTACGGCTTGCAGCTTCTCAGGAGGCCGAAGGTCAGTTGCTTCCCTTAGGCTCCGACCGTTTCGCTGAGGGTGAATCGCGCCGCGTTAACAACAAAACAACAACCTCTACTGACGTGTCGTAGTTGAAAGCTGAAAGAGCCTGCGCGATCATCATGAGTCCTCAAACAAAAGGCGATTGCATTCCGGTAGGGCTAACGGTACTCCACGAGCGCACGGTCAAAAGAAGGGACAGCGGGGTTCAAGATATCACTCGGCCGCCATGTATTGGAATGCACCCGGCGCTTCCGTTTCTCATGTCTGTCTTGCTGACTCTGGGAGCATCCTGCCAGAAGCAGACCGATGTGGCGAAGGTACCCGCTTCTCCGCTCCCACGGGTTCCGGCAGTGGCCGAGGCCGCGCCGGCGCCGGCGGAACCGGTGTCGGAGCCCCAGACACAAGACCAGCTGGCGCCCTCGCAGGAGATCCCGGCTGGGGCGATGCCTCAACAAGGGGCGCCCTTGGCGCTCGCCGATGACCCGAGACGACAAGATCCCGGTCTATCCACGGAAGTGGGGGAGGTCACTGAAACAACGGCGGCGGATGGGGCCGCAGCTTCATCGGGCGATTCTCCTGCCCGTGCGTTTCCGCAGCTCGGAAAGATCCTGACGGCCGACCAAAGGCGAGCCTACGACCGCGCTATCGAACGGAGCATCCAAAGTGTACGACAAACTCTGGCTGGTATTGTCGATCGAAGCCTCACGCCGGATCAGATCAACGCTGTGCGACGAATTCGTGGGTTCCTTAGCCAAGCGGAGGCGGCCCGCAAACATGACCCCGCGATTGCCAAGAATCTGGCCGACCGGGCTCGGCTGCTCGCTCAGGATCTCGCCCAGTTTTTGAGATAGCGGCGAGCGAAGTGCATCAGTTCGCAAATACGGTTACGAAGGTGGCCGACGGAGGACGCGATGAATCGCGCCCCTACTGACGCGCTTGAGGATCTCGCGTTCAAACGTAGGGGCGCAATTGATTACGTCCGAGATGATGAGCCGCAATACCTCGACAAGCTGATTGATACGTAACTGTGTTTGCGAAATACTGTACTTAAGCTTGACTCGTCTTTCGGCCAATCGGTCCTTCAAGGGATCAAGCGAAGCCGCAGGGAAGCTTCATGTTGGGATTAAAGGACAACACGACCGGGAACCAGGAACCTACATCCGAATTTCCGCCGACCGCTTCCGCGGCAGAAAGTTCGAAGCTACCACTCCTTGCCAGGGCTGGCCGGTGGAGGCCGGCCCTATTGGGACTCGACATCGGTTCGACCGCGATCAAGGCAGTGTTGCTGCATCGCCCCCACGGTCGAATCACACTCAAACAGACTGCTATCGCTCCCACGCCCCGCGACGCGGTTACAGAAGGAACACTAACCGACGGAATTGAGATCGCCTTGGAGCTCAAGCGCCTCTTCAAAGATTTCCGGATTCGAGCGCGCCAGGTCGCGGTTGCCGTGGGTGGCGACAAAGTTTATTGCCAATGTGATGCGGTGTCCGACAAGGATGGTTTGGGGCTGGACGAGATGGTCCGCAGGGCCGCCGAAAAGACGCTTTCCTACCCCCTTGAAAACGCGCTCGTCGACTATCAGCCCGTGGGAGCCGATCCGGACGGCGCGCCGTCGGAGGCCCTTTGGGTCAGCTCTGCGGCTGAGCAGGTGGAATGGCTGCGTGAGACCGTTGTGCTAGCGGGAAAGAACCCGGCTTTAGTCGACGTCCAAGCCTGTGCTCTGGCGAATGCTTTCGCGCACAGCGAAGAACCGGACGCGAACTCACCCTGCGTTCTGTTGCACGTCAGCACTGGCCACCTGATCGTCTGTCTCATGCAAGGGCCGACACTCCGGTTTGCCCGGCATGTTTCCGTTGCCAAACGCCAAATGACCCTTGCGCCGAGCAGTCTGCCCGAGCGCGTTATTGCCCAAGTGGACGGGTTCTGGGAGAAGCTTACCCAGATGGCGGCTCCGGATCGCTTGCAGTCTATTCATCTCTCCGGCGGGGCGGCCGGTAGCAACCAGCTCGAAGAAGCCCTTCAAGCGCGACTGGGTCTTCCAGTCCACCAGCTCGATCCAATGAGAAACATCTCCTATTCTCTGAGCAGTGACGCCGGTAAGCTAGTAGATGAACACAAGCTCGCGATGACACTGGCCATAGGATTGGCTCTACGCAGTTTCCCAGACCATGATCGAGATTAACCTGCTGCGTCCTCGCATCAAGCCGCCCGGCTGGCAATCACCGCTCGAGCCACGCGGCTGGTCGGCCTTCATTTCTCGGCGAGAGCTTGTCCTAGCGATCGTACTGTTGGCGCTAGGCTTCTCAATACTCCGCGTCGGGTTTGGGCTCTTCGAGAGCGAAACGAACGTGACGGCCGAGCAAGCCTCCAGCGTGCCGCCTACTCCGCCGCTGTCAGAGGACCTTCTCACAGACACGCAGTCAGACACGGAATCCTTGGCCGAAGACCCATCTCCGGCGGGGGACGCCGGAACCGCCGTTGATCCCACCGAAGATCCCCCTCTCGTCGGACCTTCCCCAGGGCCGTCATCTCCATCAACGCCCGCCAACCCGCCTCCCGGACCTGCAGCCTCACAACAGGGTTCGCCGAACGCCGAACCGGCCCCAGGGGAACCGCCTGTCTCCCCCTCCGGCGGCAGGCTGACGCAACTTCGCCAGGTGACTCAGGGTAACTTGGTGCAGGTCGTCATCATGACCGAGGGGACTCCCACGTACACGACGTTTCGCGTTGATAGCCCGAACAGAGTGGTGATAGATATCCCCGGCTTTCGAGTGGCGATTCCTAAACCCCAGAGATCACAGCCGATCTCCCATCCGTCCATGGAACGTGTCCGCGTTGGGCAATACCAAGCGGATCCGCCCGTATCCCGAATCGTCTTCGACGTGGTTTCCTTCCCCGACGTCGAGATATCGTCCCAACCAGGCAGCTTGAGGATTCGGCTTTCCCCGGCGGTCGAATGACACCAGCCACCGAAGCTAGCCCGCTTTTCTCACCACGTGGCGAGGCGAAGTGCGTGAGAAGGCCGTCAGTACGAGGCGCGCGCCGGTTGGCGCCGAGTTTCTTGAAGAATGCGGGCGTACTTGAACCCTACGGTGAGCACGGCAATCAAGCGCAACGAAGTAATGGCGGGCTTATCGCGTGCTTCGGCCGTCAGGTGGTGAGAAATGCGGGCTAAGGACCGGCAATCCGAAACGGAAGGGCCCTCACGCCTGAGGGCGCTACGCGCCGCCCTGGCCCGGAGCGGGCACGAATATTTTCTGGTCGCCGGACTCGCGAACCTCCGTTACCTCACAGGATTCACAGGCAGCCTCGGTTATTTGGTTGTCGATCCTGAAAGCGCAGTCCTCTATGTAGACGGGCGCTACGGAACGCAAGCTGCGCAGCAGACCGAAGGCGTCGAGATCGTAGTTGCCGCCGAGGGGCCGCTATCCGCGGTTACCGACGATATCCGAAAACGTCGCATCCGGCGCCTCGCCTTCGAGCAAAACCGCGTCTCGTTTGAGACCTATCGCTGCCTCCGGGAAAGCCTTCGCGGTAGGCGTCTCAGTCCGCTCAGTGGCGTTGTCGAAGCACTGCGGCTGATCAAGAGCGCGGCGGAGGTCGAACAGATTCGCCGGGCCGTCAAGTTGAACTCCGAAGCCTTCGAGCGAGCTTGCCGGCAACTCAGACCCCAATGGACGGAAGCGCGCCTGGCGGCTGAGATCGAATACCAAATGCGGCGCCTCGGCGCCGACGGGGCGGCGTTTGACACCATCGTTGCCGGGGGAGAGCGCTCCTCGCTGCCACATGCTCAACCGACCCGCCGCCGACTCCCACCCGCGGCCCTCATCGTCGTCGATCAGGGTGCTATACTCGATGGCTATACGAGTGACATGACTCGTATGCTGTGCCTCGGGCGCCTGGACACGCGAGCCAGGACGATTTTCAAGGCGGTCCGAGAGGCTCAATCCGCGGCTGTGGACGAAGTTCGGTCCGGTGTCAAAGCCAAAACCGTGGACCGCAAAGCCCGCCAGGTGTTGCGCAAGTTCAAGCTCGACAAGGCTTTTACCCACTCGACGGGACATGGACTTGGCCTTGAGATTCACGAAGGACCGCGCCTCGGGGCCACGCAGGATACGAAACTAGCCGCCGGCATGGTCGTGACAATCGAACCGGGCGCTTACGTGGAAGGCGTCGGCGGAGCGCGTCTTGAAGACGTCGTCCTCGTCAAGCGAAACGGTTTCGAGATCCTAACCCCGACATCCCGCGAACTTCGGCAGTTTTGATCCCCAATCGCCTTTGCTGAGCGTGAAGCAGAACTCGGCCATTCCATGAACCTAAGACAGATCAAGGCCCTGATCAACATTGCCATTGAAAAGGACATTGCGGAGCTCGAATTCGAAAAAGGAGACGAGAAGCTCCGAATTCGCCGTTTTCCACGTGGCGGACCGTCAGACAACCCCAACTCGCCGCCCTACGTCGTGGTCGCCTCCGCCCCGCCCTCGATTGCCGAGGCCGTTCAACCCCCACCGGTAGCGCCACCGAGCAAGCCCGCTCCCCCTCCCCCCGCGGCGTCCACCGAAGAATCGGCAGAGCAGGAGGAAGATCTGGTTATGGTAACGGCCCCTATTGTGGGGACTTTTTATGAGGCGTCGTCTCCAGACGCTCCCTCGTTCGTCGAAGTGGGCGACAAAGTCCAAACCGGGCAAGTGCTCTGCATCATCGAGGCCATGAAGCTGATGAACGAGATTGAAGCCGAGACCGGAGGCGTTGTCGTCAAACGATTCGTCTCTAATGCCCAGCCGGTCGACTACGGCGCCGCGCTGTTCGCGATTAAACGCAACGCGTAGAGCCTCGGAATCCTATGTTCAGGAAACTCTTGATCGCCAACCGGGGTGAAATTGCCCTCCGCATCATCGCGGCATGCAAGGATCTCGGGATCCGCACGGTAGCGGTGTACTCGGAAGCCGACCGCGGCTCGCTGCACGTGCGCTATGCCGACGAAGCCCTGTGCATCGGTCCACCGCGCAGCACCGAGAGCTATCTGAACGTCTCACGCATGATCAGTGCCGCCGAAATCACCGACGTCGACGCCATTCACCCCGGCTACGGCTTCCTCGCCGAAGACGCTAGTTTCGCTGAAGTCTGCGAAGTGTCGGGCATTACTTTCATCGGGCCGAAAGCCGACCAGATTCGGCTGATGGGCGATAAGGCCCGAGCGCGTCGAGCGGTAAAGGAAGCGGGGCTGCCTGTCCTGCCGGGAACTGACGAACCGCTGGAGTCGGTCGAAGAAGCCCGCCGCTGGGCCAATGACATCGGCTTTCCCGTGATGATCAAGGCGGCTGCCGGCGGGGGCGGCCGGGGGATGAGGGTAGTCCACAGCGCCCGCCAACTTCCCGAGCTTTTCCACCAGGCGCAACACGAAGCCGCGGTCAGCTTTCATTCCTCCGAAGTCTATCTCGAGAAGTTCATCGAAAGGCCCCGTCACATCGAATTTCAGGTGCTCGGCGACAACCACGGTCAGGTAATCACACTCGGCGAGCGAGAGTGCTCCATCCAACGCCGGCACCAAAAACTGCTCGAAGAAGCACCCTCCCCTCGTCTCGACCAGGAAACACGCGATCGCCTCGGTGGCCAGATCACCCGGGTCTTGTCAAAGATCGGATACTCGAACGCGGGAACCGTCGAGTTCCTGATGGACGAAAGAGGTGATCTCCACTTCATCGAGCTCAACGCGCGCATCCAAGTCGAACATCCCGTCACGGAACAAATCACCGGCGTCGATTTGGTAAAGAGCCAGATTCTCCTTGCTGACGGCGAGCAGCTACCGTCGGTCGTTCCAGAAAAGATCGAGATTCGCGGCCACGCCATTGAATGCCGCATCAACGCCGAGAACCCCGAGACCTTTACGCCCTCGGCCGGACGCATCTCGAACCTACTATTGCCGGGAGGCATCGGGGTCCGCGTCGATACCGCGGCCTACCCGGGTTGGTTCGTACCGCCCTACTACGACTCGCTCATCGCCAAGCTCATCACCCACGGCCGGGACCGTACCGAAGCCATTATTCGTATGCAGCGGGCGCTCGACTTTTTCCTGGTCGAGGGTATCCACACCTCGATCCCCTTGCACCGCCGGATCATGGCCGATTCCGATTTCTCGCTCGGCAACTACGACACCCACTTCATCGAGCGCCTCATCGAACAGCAGGCCTCCGCAACGCGGCCGTAGCCCGAGCCGCTCAAAACCCGGTGGGACAAGCAATCCTGCTTGTCAGTCGAACGACGACTCTTCCCTGTCGGATCGTAGGGGCGGGCGCTGTGCCCGCCCAGCACGGCGGCAAACTGGTTCGGCAGCGCCGAGAAACGCGAGCACGAATCCCACCGGGGTCAATCCCCCGGATGACGACCCTCCTCATTCCATCTCTGTTTATACGCATCCTGCCTCAATTAGACCTTGTCGCTGCGACTGTGTTTGCCACCAAGGTGACAAGCAGGAATGCTTGTCCCACCGGGGCATCCTAGCGCCCCCGCCGTCACGCAAAGGCGTTTACCTTTGGCAAACACCCCGTCAATGTACTCAGGCAGACCGGGTCTCCTGATCCTCCGGCTGGGTCTCGACGAGAGCTTGGCATCCGTGGGCCAGAACTACCCGCTGTCAATTGAACTCGGGCGCTGGCGAAAATTTGACGGGCTACAACACCTTCCGATACCATGAACCTGCGGGGTGGAGCAGTCTGGTAGCTCGTTGGGCTCATAACCCAAAGGTCGCAGGTTCAAATCCTGCCCCCGCAACCAACCCCTTAGGCACTTCAAAAGCAACCCACTTCAAGATCATTCTGGAAATCGGACCGGGCAGTTCAGGCAAGGCTTACTTCAAACACCTGAAGAGCTTGCTACAGGGCTACGAGGTAATCGGCCACAGGCAACCCGATCCCCGCTACCGTGGCTCACGAGGCGCGGAGAACGCGACATCGGGGTCGAGAGGCGTTGACAATAGCGGACTTCTATCCGGCTTGCCTAACCCAGTCCCGTATGTTCATTCCGATGCGCTCGATGTCTTCGTTAGCAAGAGAGCCGCCGTGCATGACTATGTTCCGCGACCGTTCCAACGTATCAAGGAGCTGCTTCGCCCATTCCAGGTTGCTGAGCACATCTTCAAAGACGGCCCAGTTCGTTTGAATTATCGAGGCGAGGTCACCGAAATCGGCGTACTCAATTTCCGCATCACCCCGGGCGGTGTGCCACCGGAACTTCGCGGCTTCGTCCATTCGGCCCCTCACCTTCTTTTGAATGCGATCCGGGACCTTATTCCACCAGTTTTCCTTGTGCACCTCGATCATGGCCTTCATGACGAAGGCTCTCACCATGTTCTCGAAAGCGTGAATCGCCGTATACACAATTGCCATGCGCTGTGCTTCTGCTAAGCGGTCTTGGTCGAGAAGGTCGTATGACAACGTCTGGACAATCTGCGATGCCTCATCAGAACGCAGGTAGCGTCGCCGTTGACGGCCTACCTTATCCAAACTAGCCTCCGTCAAGACACCTCGGTAGACGAACGAGTACAAGCCATCCATCTCTTCAACCTAGGTGTGCCTTAAGGCTTTTGAAGATCGCGTCGTAGACTTCGGAATCACGGCTTTCGGGAAGAACAATGTTGATGTGGTACTGAAGCGAATCGACCTTGACACGTGGTTTGCTTTCTACAGGCGGTTTGACCTTTGTCTCGTCACGGTCCGCAGGTTTGGCGGGTACATCGGTCTTTGCTTCGGCCTTCCTTGTCTCGTCGAGCTTTGCAGTCTGTTGGTGCGGCTTTGAAAAGTCCGCTTCCTTGCAAAGGGCGTCAAACGTTCTGGCAATCCTCTTGATGACAAAGTCAGTCTTCTTGCCTTTGTACAGCGTGCGAAGTTTGTTCTGGACCTCGGCGGACGTTACCTCGTTCGCGTTTCGTTTTACCGCGAACAGATCCGAATAACTTTCTCGGACCGCCTGCGCCAGTATCCTCCCTGAACTTGAACGATCGAGGAACTCGAAATAACGCTGCTTCGGTACGCCGTCTTGGTCAAGGAATCCAAGTTCCTTGAGGACACCGATCAAGAGTCGGTCGTTCGTTTTCTCAAAGCCTAGCCCTTCGAGGAATTCCGCCGAAAAGCGCTCCGGGGGGTGGGCGTTCAGGAGGGCATCCAAATAGGCCTTGAGGCTTCCTGGTGTCTGAAGATAGTTATCGGGCAGTCCCATTTCTTTTCCGTCGCCTCTTTCATCCCTAAGCCGCGCGGGGGTAGTTCTAAGGTTTCACTTCCCCTTGCCAGTTCGAATCCGTTCCTTTTCCCAAGTTCGCTGGTCCCGGCGCTCGGCTTGCTTCTTCGTGATGAACCGACCAGTTCCCGAATCACGATGGGCGGTGCGACGTGAAGTCTTACCTTTAGACATTGAATGTACCTCCCTGAAACAATTAGATATTAGACCTGTGATCTGGCTACTAGTGTACTCTATTTTGGGGCTGTGTTAAGATTTTTTCCACAGGTTGTGGTCGGAGTCAATCAAGGGTTGAGCTTCAAGCCAAAACAGACTGATTCTGAATGTGTTGTAGTCACCCCAGACTGGGTTCAGAGGGCGAGGGAATCTGGCAACACTTGGGCAACACTTGACACCCACCCAGTACGGAAGCACAGCCGCCCGACGCACCGGCAAAGGTTGCACGGTGAAACACTTTTTGGTTGCCGAAACCCCACGTTCCGAGTGTGCCTAAAAATGTGCCCGTTTTGACGAAAGTGTGCCCATTCTGGCTTGGCGTGGCTTAGCGCCGTTGTTTTATAATCAACAGTTTGCAACGCCACGCTAACCACGGCAGCAACCTAAAGTGCCCTCATAACCCAAAGGTCGCAGGTTCAAATCCTGCCCCCGCAACCAACCCCTTAGGCCGTTCAAAAGTAACCCACTTCCCGCTGCATCCGACCGAGCTCTGTCACCACCTAAAGAGCACGGATTGTCGTGGTCTGACGGCGACATGAAGCGACAAGTACGAGGCGCTCTAGAGCCCAGCAATCTCGGAAACTGGTCGCCAGTCCAAGGTAACCTCAACCAGCTTGTAGCCCTCACTGGAATGCTGCTGCTTCCGTTGCTGCCACTTTTCTCACAGCAGTCCGAACCCGGAGTCCTTCGCGACTTACGAGCCCAACGGCTCGAGCAGCCACCTGAGCTCGACGGACTCGTCAACGAACCCCTCTGGCAGGAACTTGACGTCGCGACCGACTTCGTCCAACAAAACCCGGAAGAAGGTGAACTCTCGGCCGAGAGAACCGAAGTTCGCATTGGCTTCGACGACCGTAACCTCTACATCGCCATCATCTGTTTCGACTCCCAACCCGAGAATATCGTGGTCACCCAAAACCGCCGCGACGCTTCTCTTCGCGACACCGACTCGGTTCAGATTCTGCTCGACACGTTCCACGACGCCCAGAATGCGTTCATCTTCGGGACAAGTCCCACCGGTATCGAGTTCGATGCCCAGGTTTCCAAGGCCGGACAGTCCCGGGGAGCAGGCGGAGGGCCCGCTCGTGCCGGGGGCCTAGGAGGGGCCCAACAGGGAGGCTCCTCCGCCTTCAATCTCAACTGGGATGGCGTCTGGAGGGTTCGCTCGCAAATCACGAAACGCGGCTGGGAAAGCGAAATCCTCATCCCTTTTCGTACCCTGCGCTACAAACCCGGTGAACCAGTCTGGGGTCTGAACATCATGCGTAACCTGCGCCGAAGGAACGAACGCTCCTTCTGGTCTCCCATCTCCCGCGCATTTCGGTTCACGCAGATCAGCGTGGCCGGCTCGCTTTCCGGGCTTGAAACGCGCACCCACCGTAATTTGAAGCTTCTGCCCTACGTGCTGGGAGGTTTTTCGCAGGACTATCGCCGCGTCGACAACCAGTCCAGGTTCGAACGCGACGCGGGCCTCGATCTGAAATACAGCCTCACGCCGAGTCTCACCCTGGACGCCTCGTTCAACACCGACTTTGCCCAGATTGAAGTGGATGATGAACAGGTCAACCTGACTCGCTTCGACTTGTTCTTTCCGGAGAAGCGCCCCTTCTTTCTCGAAAACTCCGGTTTTTTCGAGTTCGGTAGTCCCGGGGAAGTAGAGATCTTCTTCTCCCGGCGAATCGGTCTCGACGAAGACCGTAATCCCGTGCCCATCGACGCCGGAGCGCGCGTTAGCGGCAAGATCGGGCCCTATCAGCTCGGCCTGCTCAACATGCAGACGCGCTCGGTCGACGGCGCCGCCCCCGCGAACAACTACGGTGTCGCTCGCCTTAGCCGGGAATTGCCCAATCGTTCTTCGATCGGAGTCATCGGCGTAAGCCGTGAGGCGACCACCGATTTCGAGGACGCACCACGCTTCAATCGAACTGTTGGGGCCGATGCCAACATCGGCCTCGGTAAGTTCGCCAATTGGTTCAACTACGTCGCCAAAAGCGACACCCCAGGCCTCGAAGGCAGCGACCACACGTATTCCAGCCGCTTTGAGTACGACGACTCAGGCCACGAATTCAGGCTCGGCTACCTCGAGGTCGGCCACAACTTCAATCCCGAAGTTGGCTTTGTGCGCCGCGTTGGTTTCCGCAAACCAAATTACTTTTACCGCTTCACGCACTACCCCAACGCCAGCCGCATCCGCAGCATCGAGCCCCACTTTTCCGGTCAGAACTGGTACACCTTGGGAACGAACGCCAAAGAGTCGGGGTTCGAGCACTACCATGTCGACTCCCGATCGCAAGACGGCGGACGCCTTGGGCTGGCCTGGAACCGTAACTTTGAACGCCTGGATGAGCCCTTCGAAATCCACCCTGACATCTCTATCCCCGCAGGTCGGTACCAGTTCAACGAACTCATCGCCAACTTCGGGACCGATCCGAGCGCCCCGGTCTTCCTGAGGGGCAACGCGGCCGTGGGAGGCTTCTACGACGGGAACATCCGAACAGTCAATCTTCGGGGCGGGTATCGGCGTGGCAAGAACCTGACCTGGACCGGAAGCTGGATCCGCAATTTCATCGACTTGCCGGTAGGCGACTTCAACACCGACCTCGTCGGGCTTCGCTTCAACTGGTCATTCACGCCTAAGAGCTTTTTGCAAACCTTTAGCCAGTACAACAGCGCCACTGACGAGATCGGTCACAACATCCGGCTCGGGTTGCTCTCCACATCCAGTACGGGACTCTTTGTCGTCTTCAACACCGGCACAACCACGCGCGACTTTCTAGATCCCCACGATGTCGAGCGGCGCACGATCTCTCGCGCCCTCTTCATCAAATTCACCCACCTGTTGGACTACTAGAGGTCCTACAGAGGTGTTCTGAGCCTTGCCGCCACCTAATCCATCAGCGAGGAGGCCCCCTTGTTTTCCCAGTACGACGCACCAGAGTTCAGCCGGGCTTTGAGCTGTGCGACGCAGCGCGGCAGAGCCCCATAGTCAAATCGTGCCGACGGGCTCCAACTCTACGCATCTGACACTTCAGCAGCGACTTCGGCGAGAAGCTCCAGCGTCACGTCATTACGTTGCTGGACAGTCCAGAACTCACGGAACGGGGCCGTGATCAGTACGGGAGCGGCATGGTCGGCGTTGGGCTTGAGCTCTCGTGCCTCTCCGGCTGGGAGTTTGGCACTTGCTTCAGGTACGAGCCCGTCGTTAAGGTCGTCCGTGAGCTGCGAGATGGCCACGTTCAGCAGGTCCAAGACGCCTATGGGATCAAAAGTTCGGTGGATCAGCCGGTTGCTCTCATCGTTGATGAGGCTGATCGCCTCCTTGACCGACTGCTTGATCGCTTTCCAGGGCCGCCACAGGTTTTTCGTCAGATTTTCCCACAGCACCCTATTGATCTTTTGCACTAGCGTCGAAGTAAACACTGCTTTTGCAAAATTGAATGCCGCTTGGCCGATGTCGCCGGCTGGGTTAGGGCGGTATGTCGTGTAGCACGATCGTATGGATATCGAGCCGGCCAACTGCCTGACGGTTTCTTCGTTCTCCCGCATGTACCGCCGGCGCTCCGAGACTGTCTGTTCCCTAAGAGCCCGTTCGTCGCCCCCCAACGCCTCGAATAGGTGTTCGGCAAACGCATCAGGGACCCG
This sequence comes from Bryobacterales bacterium, assembly GCA_965248105.1. GTDB lineage: Bacteria > Acidobacteriota > Terriglobia > Bryobacterales > UBA6623. The sequence goes on along the minus strand of CBDFIK010000006.1, from coordinate 3,697,006 downwards.
ATCAGCAATCGGGGTTCCGAAGAAGGGAGCCTGCAGGGAAACCCATCCGACTACCGGTGCCTTCCAGACACCGTGGTTGGCCAGTAGCGCTTCAAGAGTGTCGAGGCCACCCTTGCTGTGAGACAGGATGACTACCTTCTTGCCGGAGTGGGCCTCGAGGACAGCGTTGATCGCGCGGGCGTTGTCTGTGAAGGATTCTTGCGTATTAAAGCCGTCCTGATCCGTCATGTCCACAAACTTGATGCCTAGTGCCTGGAACTCTTGCATCTGAGTGTGGAAACTGATCAATGCGTCGCGATGCAACGGAAGCTCAATAGCAGGGATTTCCTTCGCGATGCGGCGTCCGATAAACGGCACCTTCCGAGCGGCAAAGCGGATTGAGCGGTTAAGTTCGGATTCGGCATGCCGGCCTAAGGCGGTGTAAATCTGAGCCAAGAAACCTGGTACCAGCAGAACCAAGTAATCGTCCCGTTTCAGACGCTGCAGACCCTCCGGGTTGATAGCCACGATGTACCTCCTTCCAGCCGGGATCTAGAGAGCGCCCAACGCGATCGACGGCTTAGCTCATGGGTCACATTACCATAGGGGTTCCCGCCCCGGTTGATACTGACGCGAACGGCCGAACGGCCTGCTTGTTCAGCGCGTCGGTTAGTCTCTTTGGCTATTACAATTTTTCGACGAAGAATGGCATCCGCCCTGGTGGCATTCGCCTTACCCTTGAGAAAGGCAATGATGTCAACAGGGACCTCTGCAGTCACCAGCCTCTGTGTTGGTATCCCTGGGGTGACCGGCGCCAATTTGCCAATATCTAGTCTAATATTGGTTAGACATCACAGAAACAAGAGGAGTGACTATGAGTGACAAAAAAGCATCGACGGATTATCCCATTCACGAACTGCTCGCGGAACGATGGAGCCCCTATGGCTTCGAAGACCGGCCGGTTGACGAGGGCGACCTCCGTTCCTTGTTTGAGGCGGCTCGCTGGGCAGCGTCCTCCTATAACGAACAGCCTTGGAGCTATCTTGTTGCGACGAGGGAAAACCCTGAAGAGTTCGCACGGCTCCTCTCCTGTCTGGTCGAGCCGAATCAAGCGTGGGCGAAGGCCGCGCCCGTGCTTGCCCTCGGTGTCGTAAGCCTGAGATTCTCGCGGAACAAAAAAGAGAACCGGGCCGCCGTTCACGATCTCGGTCTTGCTGCCGGAAATCTGCTGGTCGAGGCGACCGCCCGGGGCCTGTGCGTCCATCAGATGATCGGCATACTTCCTGACAAGGCGCGCGAGGTATACGAGATACCGGAGCATTCTGAAGCCTGGACGGCTCTTGCGATCGGATACAAGGCAGACCCAGCGAAACTGCCCGATACTTTGAAGGAGCGCGATCTCGCGCCGAGGCAGCGAAAGCCCCTAAGTCAGTTCGTGTTCAGCGGCAAGTGGGGAGATCCGTCGCCCCTCGTGCTGAGGCCCGACCCTCAACCATGAGGTCGCGCACTACGAGTCTTGGGTCGCTAGGCGACTTATGTTTACCGGACCGACCACGACGGGCTTATGCTCCTATAGTCATGACCCCCGTGGTGGTGGGTCAGTCACCCTCACCCATATCATGGAGGCAGACAGAGTGAATGCCATTGTTTTGTTCGAGTCAACGCCTGACCTCACCACACAGGTCAGCGCAAGAACAGAGAGATGATGACGTAGGGGACCCATCCGATGAGGCACACGCCGATAGCGCGCCCTGTACTCGTGTAGTCGAGCGCTTGTTTCACCGCCACAACAAACGCAGCGAGCATCCAGAGGTAGGCGATACCGAACACCACCCCGCCCAGCAGCGGAATGATCCCGAAGACGCGCACGATGCCTGGAGCCGCCGCAAACCCCGTTGTCCTCAGTAGCTGACCCCAGTCAGCCCGCGTCCGCGGTTCCGGAAGCAGCCGCGTACCGATCAGGTAGGTCAACCCCGCCCAGATTAACCAGCCGAGCAGCGCGCCAACCACACCCGCCAAAATCCCGGGACCACCACGCCAGATGTTGCCAATGCCGGCAGCCAAGCTGGAGAGGATCACAACTCCAATGGCTTGGCCCATAGCCGTCGAGTCTCTCTCGACTTCTTCATACGTGTGGACGCTCAGTGCTGCGGCGCCGAGCAATCGTTCCGTGAAAGATGCCATAGCGTTACACTCCCTTTGGTGAAAGCATTCGTCCAATTGTAAAGCAGTTCAGGAGGCTCCATGCACAGCCAGACCTCAGCGACTGGCATATAATTTAGTGGAGGCGGGGGACAGGCACCCCGAGCGAAGGGCCGCCAGGTAGAACGGTCTACAAATAGGGCACTCGGTCACGGAGCCACCAGATTCGGATCAGCGAGCAACGCAGCGCGGTCGGCCGGCCAATCTCTCCCAGGTGCCTGTCCCCACACCCACGATTCAGATGTTCCAGTATCTCCATCGCCGGATTCCCTGTTATGCGTTCGCTCTCGTGACCGCTGTTTCGTTTTGTGGGTCGGCAGCGGGCGGCGCAAGGGACTCTGGGCCGAGGGTCGTTGAGTTCAACCGCGACATCCGGCCAATCCTTTCGGACAGGTGCTTCACCTGCCACGGCCCGGATAAGGCAACCCGGCTCAGTCCGCTGCGCTTGGACACCGAAGCCGGCGCGCTCGCCGATCTAGGAGGCCGCTTTGCCATCCTGCCGGGGGATCCCGAGAAAAGCGAGATCATCCACCGCATCAGCTCCGCCGACGCAGCCCTGCGCATGCCGCCATCCTACTCCGGCAAGGACAAACTCAACCAGCGGGAGATCGACACCATCCGGCGCTGGATCGAGCAGGGCGCCAAGTGGCAAAATCACTGGTCATTTATCTCCCCGAAGCGTCCCACGATTCCAGCCGTAGAAAACCGCGACTGGCCACGCAACCCGATCGACCACTTTGTTCTTGCACGCCTGGAACGAGAGGGATTGACCCCATCTACTGAGGCCGATCGCTCGACCTTGATTCGGCGCGTAACGCTCGACTTGACGGGACTTCCTCCCACGCTGTCCGAGGTCGATGCCTTCTTGGACGACGACTCGCCGAACGCCTACCAGGAACTCGTTGATCGATTGCTACAGTCGCCCAAATACGGTGAACGTATGGCCGTTGAGTGGCTGGACGCTGCTAGATACGCCGACACGAGCGGCTACCAAACCGATTCCGAGCGGCACATGTGGCGCTGGCGCGATTGGGTCATCAATGCCTTTAACGCCAATATGCCATTCGATCAATTCACCGTTGAACAAATCGCGGGCGACATGCTGCCCCATGCAACGCTCGACCAGATCATCGCCACCGGTTTCAACCGCAACCATAGCCAGAACGGAGAAGGCGGGATCATTCCCGAGGAGTACTTGGTCGAGAACGTGGTCGATCGCGTCGAAACGACTTCGACGGTATGGCTGGGATTGACGATGGGTTGCGCTCGTTGCCACGACCACAAGTACGATCCCATCAAGCAAGAGGAGTTCTACGAAGTCTTTGCACACTTCAACAACATTCCCGAACGCGGCAAAGCTTTTAAGTACGGCAACTCACCGCCGTTCGTGAAAGCCCCTACTGTTGCCCAACAGGCCCAATTAGCCAAACTCGACGAGAAACTTGCAGCCGCGGAACAAGAGTTTGCGGAACTAGAGTCCGAACTGGATGCGACGCAAAAGGTTTGGGGAACGTCTTTGCTTGGTTCCCTACGGGTCGATTGGTTGCTCCGTGACCAGCTTGTGGTTCATCACCCGCTCGACGGTGACATCGCCAGCATCCACGCCGGAAAGCCTGTGAGCCCCAAGCTGGAAGACGGCCAACCCCATTTCGTTCCAGGACGGTTGGGTGAGGCGGCTAGTTTTGACGGTAAGCGTTTCATCAACGCGGGCGACGTTGCGAACTTCGGCTATACCGACAAGTTCACACTGGCCGCTTGGATCTACCCAAAAGCACCCGACGGCGTCATCGTCTCGCGAGCCACCGAAGGAGAAGAGGGTGAGACCGGATACGGGCTGTACCTAAACGGCGGCAGGGTCCAGATCAACCTCGCACAGCGCTGGATCGACGACGGTGTGCGCGTGGAAACCCGGGATCCCCTGCCGCTCAACGAATGGCATCACGTCTTGGTGACTTACGACGGCACCCGAGTACCCACCGCATTCCGGGTCTACGTCAACGGCCAATCCCAAAAGCTGACTCAACTGCTCGACGGTATCAACAACCCCATTCAACAAGATCAACCCCTGCGCATCGGCGCCAGCGGCTTTCCGAGGCCGCGCTTCCAAGGGCACATCGACGACGTCCGTATCTACGAAGCAGCGCTGACTCCGAGCCGAGCGGCCGTCGTCTCGACCAAAGAATCCGTCGGTGAGATTGCCAAACTCGCTCCTGAGAAAAGGACCCAAGCACAATCTGACAAGATTCGGCTTTGCTTTCTCGACCAATATGCTCCCGACCACATCCGGCAGGCCCGGCGCCGGCTCGTCGATCTTCAACATGAACGCGAGCAACTCTGGGACAGCGTCCCGACGGTCATGGTTATGCAGGAGATTGAACCGCGCCGCGAAACCTTTCAACTCATCCGGGGCGCTTACGATAGCCCTGGTGAAAAGGTCACGCCTGGCGTGCCAGCCGTCTTCCCTCCTCTACCGGAAGCCCAAGAGAAAAATCGCCTGGCGTTCGCTCGCTGGCTCGTCGATCCTGCAAACCCTCTGCCCGCGCGAGTAACCGTTAACCGCTTCTGGCAAATGTACTTTGGTACCGGCCTGGTGAAAACGGCCGAAAACTTCGGTTCACAAGGAGAATGGCCAACCCATCCCGAGCTTCTCGATTGGCTTGCTACCGAGTTCATCCGTTCCGGCTGGGACGTCAAAGCCATGCAGAAGGCGATTGTAACGAGCGCAACGTACCGGCAATTGTCCAAGGTGACGCCGCTACTCGTCGACAAGGACCCCGACAATCGCCTACTGGCTCGTGGACCCCGTTTTCGTTTGCCGGCACAAATTGTTCGCGATCAAGCGCTGGCGATAGCTGGCCTGCTTGTTGAGCAGGTTGGGGGGCCCTCCGTGAAACCTTACCAGCCGCCCGGTCTGTGGAAAGAGCTCACGGGCCAAGACTATCGCCGTGATGAGGGGGACAACCTCTACCGCCGCAGCCTTTACACCTTTTGGAAACGGACGGCCGCGCCGCCCGCGATGGTGACATTTGACTCAGCGATTCGCGACACCTGCAACGTCCGCCAGACCAGAACGAACACGCCGCTGCAAGCCTTGAATCTGATGAACGACGTCACCTACGTCGAGGCCTCGCGCTTGCTGGCGGAAAGAATGATCACCGAGGGAGGCACAACCCCGGAGGAACGTATCTCGTTCGGCTACCGGTTGGCAATGGCGCGCGAGCCTACGGCAGAAGAGACGCAGGTCCTCGTAGATGGTCTCCACCACCACTTAGACCGCTACCAGACCCATAGGACGGCGGCGTTGCAACTAGTGAGCGAGGGAGAATATCCGCGCAATCAGGCGCTCGAAATCGCCGAGCTAGCCTCCTACACCACCCTGGCCAGCCTCATTCTGAATCTCGACGAAACCATCACCAAGCAGTAACCCACCGCCTCGGATACCTGGCCTGTCACTAGCGTTCCAGGCTCAGTCCTCTGCCCTCGCACACCCTCGCGACGAGCGAATCAGAGCCGCGAACGCGAGTGGAGCGGTCATACCGCCATGGTCGTCACGCAAATTCGGCCTGTCTTATCTCGCACCCCAGCGATTCGCGGGGGCACGTCAGGCACGCAATTGAAGGCCGACTGAGAGGACGGACAAAGTACGACGAATAAGGTTGCCAACCTGAGAAAATCTTGGCGCATCATGATTCTCCCTACTGAACGGACACCGTGACGGTGTTGGAAGTAGCTCCGCCGATCGCGAGCACCAGCGGCACGTCGTCACCCGTAGGGGTGTTTTCCGGGACCTGCGCGTTCACTTGATATAGCCCCACGAAACCCGGGGCCAAGCCGGAAAAGATCACAGGGGCCGGCACTCCTCCAATGGTGACCTTGGGGGTCGTCGTGGTGATTGACAGGGGATCGCCAGGTGCCGAGGTTCCGTTAGCGGGTTGGTTGGTGACCTCTCCCAGGCCTGTGCAAAATATCGAGATGAATTCCCCCTTTTGCGCCGGGCGGGCTCCGGGGAACGTACCGCTGGGCGCAGCGATCGCCCCCGTACCCGCAATCAAGATGGCACCCTGGCCAGCACCTGTCTGAGTGGCTGTGAAGATGCCGGGTGCGAAGGCAGCCAGCCTGGCCGTCTGTGCTGCGCCGGCGACACCACCGAGCACACCCGTCAGCGAAGCCTCCGGTTGACCGGCCAACTCCCAAGGGACTTGCAGATTGACCTGCAGAGGCGAGGCAAAGAATAACGGCGCTGCTACGTCATTAAACCGGAAGGTAGTGCCGCCCAACGATGTCGGCAACGGCAAGCCGCTCGAGGAAGCAACAGTAGAGGAAAGGTTATTTCCAAAAACCGAAGCAATACTGCCCGGTGCAACGGCGGCACCAGCTGCGAAGCTGGCTGCATTGACCGTTGTGAGAACGGCGCTGACAAACTAGACCACATCAGCGGCGGTGTGAAGGCTCCCAGAGGAGGCGGAGGACCAAGCCGCTGATGTGGTCTAGTTTGTCAGCGCCGTTCTCACCGGCATCTGGAACGAGGAGTCTACCCTCAAGCTAGCCATTCACGATCACTTTTCGACTCGCCCCACCCTATTCTCGATGAAAGGGACCTCGCACCACATTACCGTGCCGGTAAAGCCGCTTGACGACATTGTCGAGGAGTTGCAACTGGACCGCGTTGACTTCATCAAGATGGATATTGAAGGGGCCGAGCGCGTTGCGCTTGAGGGATCCCGCCGTACCATCGAGCGCTTCCGGCCCCGCATGGCGATCTGCACCTACCACCTGGTGGACGATCCCACCGCGGTGCCCGAGGTTGCCCTGGGCCTGCAGCCCGACTACCGCATCCACGCCAGGCAAATGGACGTAAACCAGGGCAAGCCGAATCCGAAGGTGCTGTTTTTCAATTAGGCCCGAGCGGGTTCGAAGCTCGCAATCAGTTCCGCCCGGAAGTTCTTTTCAGGTACCGGGGCACCCCAAGTCCCTTGCGGCCATCCGGCTTCGCCGTCACCATTCAACAATCCGCAACTAGGCACCGTACCTATTCCAGAACTTCAGGATTCACGACGAATTGAGGGCGACGGCCTTCTAAAACCGCGACCATGTCGTCGGCCATGGACTTAAAGATGCGGCCCATCGCTCCTGGAGTCATGCCGAGAGCGTGAGGAGCGGTCAGGCAATTGGGGTGTCGAAACAAGGGGTGGCTGGAATCAGGCGGTTCGGGCTCAAACACGTCCAGCGCAACGCCGGCCAAGGTCCCGTTTTTCAACGATTCGAGCAGTACATCGAAACTCTCGACCAGACTCCCTCGAGCGAGGTTGATGAGATACGCTCCTCGCTTGGCCAACTTCAGCTTTTCGCGGTTGATGAGGCCTCGGGTTTCAGGGGTAGAAGGGGCATGGAGGCAGATGAAGTCTGCCCTTGCCAGGAGCGTTTCGAGGTCCACCATTTCAACGCCCAGGGGCTGCGCTTGCTCGGCCGTCACGTAGGGATCGAAGCTGAGGATTGTCATATTGAAAGGGCGCATCAGTTCGGCCAAGATCTGACCGATGCGGCCCAACCCGATGATGCCCAGCGTGGCCCCCTCGAGATCGCCCGGCTTGGTTTCGTATCGGCTGCGCCAATTGCCGGCTTTGAACTGTCGATCCCAATGGCTGAGGCGCTTGGCGAGAGCCAGGACCAGAGCGACGGAAGCTTCGGCTACCGCTCGGGCCCCTGCGCCGGGAGCGTACACCAGTGGAATGTTCCTGCGCGTAGCCGCGGCTACATCAACCTGGTCATAGCCGACCCCGCAGCGGCCGATCACCTTGAGGTCTTTCGCCGCGTCGATGACCTCCGCGTTCGCCAAGCCATCGCCGCGAACGACCATTCCGATGACGTCATCCAGCAGGGGAAGCAGCGACGGGGGCTTTCCGTCGGGGGCGATGATCACTTCCCCCTTTGAGCTCAAAATATCAATAGCGATCTGGTCGATGGGGCCGGTGGCGAGAATTTTTGCGTTGGGCATATTGGCGATGTTTGGTGGTGTCTCAGTGCAACCCTGCTTCCACAGCCTATAAGGCGTTAGGAGAGTCCGAAGTATAGAACAAAATCGAGCCTTAGAGTACGTTGAGGCTAACCGCTCGCCAGCCGCTCGCCAAAGAAGAAGGCTATCTCGACGGCGGCCGTTTCCGGCGCGTCGGAGCCGTGGATGGCGTTGCGCTCGATGTCGGTCCCGAACTTGTTGCGGATCGTTCCCGGCGCGGCCTTGGTCGAGTCGGTCGCGCCCATGATTTCCCGCAGCTTTGAGATAGCGTCGTCCCGCTCCAGGGCCATGGGAACCGCCGGCCCTTCCGTCATGAACTTGACCAGTGAATCGAAAAACGGCTTTCCTCGGTGAACCTGATAGAAGGCCTCGGCCTGCTGACGCGTCAGATGCACCATCTTCATAGTCCGTATGCGGAAACCGGCTTTTTCGATCTCAGCGATGATTTCGCCGATGTGCCCGGCAGCGGTCGAGTCCGGCTTAATGATAGTTAGTGTTCGTTCGATTGCCATAGAACCAGATACCACAATGCCCATCCGCGGTCCGGGCGCAATGAATTGCGCCCCTACTGAGAATCGCGGGGCCCTGCGTTCGACGCTAACCCAACACTAACCAAGAGCCGTTGGCCATGTAATCACGTTTGGAGAGGTGGGGCGCGATTGATGACGCCCAACCAGCATCACTCCTATTGACCCAGTGTCGCTAAAGCAGCTTCGCGAGCGTCCCACCCATCTCGGCCGGCGAGGGCGCTACGGCGATGCCGGCTGCCTCGAGCGCCTGAACTTTTTCAGCGGCCGTGCCCTTTCCTCCGGAGATGATAGCCCCGGCGTGCCCCATGCGGCGTCCCGGAGGCGCCGTCCGCCCGGCGATGAACGCGGCGACGGGTTTTTCGACACACTCCTTGACGTATTCGGCGGCCTCCTCTTCAGCCGTCCCGCCGATTTCTCCGATCAGCAAAACGGCGTGCGTGTCTTGATCCTCATTGAAAAGCTTGAGGACATCGACGAAACTTGTTCCGGTGATCGGATCGCCGCCGATTCCGATGCAGGTCGACTGCCCAATCCCCAGCGCGGTCAGTTGAGCCACGGCTTCGTAGGTCAGCGTTCCCGAGCGCGAGACCACGCCCACGCTCCCCGGCTCGTGGATGTAGCCCGGCATGATCCCTAACTTGCATTTGCCCGGTGAAATGACGCCGGGGCAGTTGGGACCGATCAAGCGAGTCCTCCTGTCGCGGAGAAACTCAGCCACCATCACCATGTCCTGGGCAGGAATGCCTTCGGTGATGCAGACGGCCAATGCAAGGCCGGCATCAGCGGCTTCCATGACGGCGTCCGCCGCGGCCGCTGCCGGCACGAAGATGATCGAGGCTTGCGGCTGGACTTGCTCGACCGCCTGCCGAACCGTATCGAAAACAGGCAGTCCAAGTTGCTTCGTGCCCCCTTTCCCCGGTCTGACACCTCCGACGATCTTGCTGCCGTACTTGATGCATTGCTCGGCGTGGAATTGTCCCGCTCGCCCGAAGCCCTGGACGATAATGCGAGTGTTCTCGTCAACGAGAATGCTCATCGATCAATCGTTTCGGGTTAGCCGGCCAGCGCGACGACCTTTTCAGCCGCTTCCTTCATGTCTTGGGCGACTGTAAAGTTCATCCCCGATTCATGGAGAATCTTGCGTCCGATTTCGACGTTCGTCCCTTCGAGACGCAGCACGATCGGTGCCTTCATATCCAGTTCCCGCGCGGCGGCGACCACGCCTTCCGCCAAAACGTCCACGCGCAGGATGCCACCGAAAATGTTGATGAGGATCGCTTTCACATGGGGATCGGAGAGGATGATCCGAAACCCGTTTTTGATCTGGTCGGCGTTGGCTCCCCCGCCGACGTCGAGAAAGTTGGCCGGGCTGCCGCCCGCGTGCTGAATGATGTCCATCGTCGCCATGGCCAGACCGGCGCCGTTGACCATGCACCCGACGTTGCCGTCGAGCTTGATGTAGTTCAGTCCGTGGTTAATGGCGTCGGTTTCGAGAGGTTCTTCCTCATCGAGATCGCGCAGCTCACTTAATTCGGGATGCCGGAACAGTCCGTTGTCGTCGAGATCCATTTTGGCGTCAAGCGCGACGGCCCGGCCATCTTGGGTAAGTACGAACGGATTGATCTCGACCAGATTCGCGGTGGTGGCCCGATAGGTTTCCGCCAAGGCCGTCATGGCTTCGACCACGGCCCCGATTGTTTCCGCCCCCACGCCCATACCGAAAGCCAAACGTCGTGCTTGATAACCCGACAACCCGATGCCGGGGTGCATCGTCTCCTTGAGGATCAACTCCGGCGTTTTGGCCGCAACTTCTTCAATCTCCACGCCGCCCGCCGAGGACGCCATCAGCACCGGCTTTTGAATGTTGCGGTCCAAGACAACACCCAGATAGAGCTCACGATCGATCGGCAACGTCTCTTCGACGAGCACGCGCTTGACGAGGCGTCCTTGCGGACCCGTCTGGTGGGTCACGAGGGTCATCCCGATCATGTGGCCCGCGATCTCGGCAGCCTGATCAGCGTTGTCGGCGATCTTTACCCCGCCACCTTTGCCGCGGCCGCCGGCGTGAATCTGCGCTTTCACGACCACTCGACCGCCCAGTTCTTCGGCGGCTGCTTTAGCTTCTTCGGCTGAAAACGCTACCCGACCACGGGGCACGGGAACGCCGTGCTGACGCAGGATCCCCTTAGCTTGATACTCGTGGATTTTCATTCTGAGAAGCGGTGCGTGGTAGGATCGGGGAAATCAGAATCCTCAACTATAAGGTATCGCGAGAGAGGAACGCAAACCGATGGCTGCAGCTCTGGAAGCTCTGCACAAAGTGGCTCGACGAAACGACTTGACGGAAACGGAAGCCGCCGAGGTGATGCAGGAAATCCTTGCAGGCGACGTAAGCCCGACCCTGATCGGGGCGCTCCTGGTGGCCCTCCAAATGAAAGGAGAAACAGTGGACGAGATCGTCGGATTCGCTCGCGCCATGCGTGCCGCCGCCGCGCGGGTCGAGAGCCCGTCGATCGATCCGTCGTCGCTTGTGGACACCTGTGGCACGGGAGGCGACGGGCTGCACTCGTTCAACATCTCGACGGTCAGCGCCTTTGTCGTGGCCGGCGCGGGCGTGCGGGTCGCGAAACACGGCAATCGGTCTATCTCCAGCCGCTGTGGGAGTGCCGACGTACTCGAGGCGGTCGGAGTCAACGTTCGGCTGGCGCCGAGGCAGGTGGCGGCGTCCATCGAGAAGGTGGGCATCGGGTTCCTGTTCGCACCGCTGATCCATCCGGCCATGAAGCACGCTCAGCCGGTCCGCGCTGAGCTGAAGATGCGAACTGTATTTAACATGCTCGGACCGCTAACGAATCCGACGTCGGCCGGGGCGCAGGTGGTCGGGGTGTTTGAGGCGAGGCTTGTGCCCATGGTAGGCGAGGCGCTTCGACGCTTGGGTGTGCGCCACGCCTTTGTCGTCCATGGCAGCGACGGGCTGGACGAGATCACCACTACCGGGCCGACAACGGTGGCAGAGGTTGCGGACGACAAGGTGGTCGAGAAGGAGATCCGGCCGGCCAATTTTGATTTGCCGCAGGCCGACGGTCGGGACCTCGTTGGCGGGGATGGAGAAGAGAATGCCGGCATTCTCCGTCGAATTTTGGAAGGCCAGCCGGGGCCCAAACGGGATATCGTTTTGGCCAACGCCGCGGCGGCGCTGGTAGCGGCGGGACAGGCGGGAGACCTGCGAGCCGGTGCGAAGCTGGCGGCGCAATCGATTGACTCGGGCAAGGCGGCCGGGAAGTTGGAAGAGCTGGTTAGCTTTACGAGTCAGTTTGGGCGGGTGTGAGCAAGCGGGCGGTGCCCCGCGGCAACTTGTCCAGGAAATCGAATCTAGGCAGGTTGAACAACCTGAATATCGGTTCGAGGAAAATCGTTTCCCTTGCACAAGACAGGTTCTCCTTGTGCCTTCGCTAAGCCGTACACGCAACAGTCCCCCAGATTGAGCTCCGCTGGGTGCCTTCCCTTACCGTATTTGCGCCAGGCAAATTTTGCGATTTCGGACTGCCTGGCATCAAAGGAGACGATCTCGATCGCGGCCGTGTACAGAAACAGCTCAAGATCCGCACCGGCGTCCGGACCGTACCTGCCCTCAAGCACCATGTGCGCTTCCAGGGACGTGACGGACGAAACCAACCGTACCGGCGCCGTTGTCAGGGCGTGTAAGAAGGCCTGCCGGCCTGGTTCGCTCCTAAGAATCGCCGTGAGTGCGGACGTATCGATTACCATTCTCAGCCGGGGACGCCGTGCTCGCCATACCCAAGGATTTCTTCATCTGAGCGTGCGTCTAGCACTGGCCGTCGTGCACAGCGGTCTGAGATTTCGATCAGTTTTTGGATCACGACCGGATCGGGCGTGCAGTTCTTTTCCTTGGCAAGCCGATCTTAGACCGCCTTGGTCGGGCAGGCATTCTTGCCTGTCCAAAATGTGGCTGGCCACCCGGCCCAGCTTGGATACCGATGCGGCGCAAGGAATCACGTTTGTGGCGTTTAGAATGGTGCCGGAGAGCGGACTTGAACCGCTGACCTAGGGATTATGAGGCCCTCGCTCTGACCACCTGAGCTACTCCGGCACGTCGGGCAGAGAGTTATCCTTATCGTAAGGGCAGCTCTTTGGGGTGTCAACGCGAAGGCCCTGACCACAGGACCTGGACAGCCGCCGTGCGAGCGGCACCGTGAGCTGCGCGAGGTTTAGTTAGGCAGTGCTGGGATCCAGAGAGTCGCAATCGCGGGGGGCGCTGACTCGCCGGCCACCTTATCCGTTGCAAGACAGGCCGATCTTTAGACCGCCACGGAGCCTTCACCGCACCCGGCGGAAGACCACAACGGCCAACGGCGGTAGCGTGATGTCCAAGGAACAAGGGCGCCCGTGGACCGGCTCGTCGGAAGCTGCTATCCCGCCGGCATTGCCCTGATTGCTCCCACCGTAGGCCGAAGAGTCGCTGTTGAGCACTTCTTGCCAGTATCCACCAAATGGAACGCCGACTCGGTAGTAGTAGCGAGACACAGGCCTAAAATTGCAGACAAAGACAATTGGATCTTCAGCCTCCTTGCCTCGGCGCAAGAAACTCAGCACACTCGATTGGCGATCGTGGCAATCGATCCACTCGAACCCATCCTGCTCGAAGTCGTGCTCGAATAGCGCGGGCTGGCCGCGATAAAACGCGTTTAGATCGCAGACCCAGCGCTGCAGGCCTTCATGGGCTTGGTCATCGAGCGCGGCCCAGTCGAGACAATTCTCGTAGCTCCATTCCGATCGCTGACCGAACTCACCGCCCATGAACAAAAGCTTCTTCCCACCTGTGGCCGTACATGTACCCATAGAGAAGTCTCAGGTTGGCGAATTTCTGCCCATCGTCGCCGGGCATCTTCGCGATGAGCGAACCTTTGCCACCGACGACCTCATCGTGGGGCAGAGGCAGAACAAAGTTCTCGTTCAGGGCGTATAGCATGCTGAAGGTGACCTTGTCATGGTGGTGTTGGCGGTCGACAGGGTCTTCTGACATGTAGGCCAAGATGTCGTTCATCCAGCCCATGTTCCATTTGAATGCAAAGCCCAATCCTCCCAAATAGGTCGGCCGGGAGACCATCGGCCAAGAGGTGGACTCCTCCGCGATGGTCATCACGTCGGGGTGCTCGGCGTGGACGACCTCGTTGAAGCGCCGCAGAAAACCGATCGCCTCGAGGTTCTCTTTGCCGCCGTGTCGGTTCGGCACCCAGCCATCGTCCTCGCGGCCGTAGTCAAGGTAGAGCATCGCCGCCACAGCGTCCACCCGCAGACCATCCACATGGTATTTGTCGCACCAAAAAAGAGCATTGCTGATGAGAAAATTACTGACTTCACGGCGGCCGTAGTTGAAGATCAAGGTACCCCACTCGGCGGGTTGCCCCTGGCGCAGATCCGGATGCTCGTAAAGGTGCGTACCGTCGAAAAACCCCAGCCCTTGCTCGTCGTTGGGGAAGTGAGCGGGAACCCAATCGAGAATCACGCCGATTCCGCGGCGGTGCAAGGTGTCGACCAAATACATGAAATCCTGCGGCGTCCCAAAGCGAGAAGTCGGGGCAAAGTAACCAAGGGTCCCGTATCCCCAAGAAGCGTCGAGGGGATGTTCCCTGACGGGCAGCAGTTCGACATGGGTAAACCCCATCGTTTCGACGTAGTCCGCTAACTTCGGGGCGATCTCGCGGTAGCTTAACGACCGGTTGTCTTCCTCGGGCACGCGCATCCAAGAGCCTAGTTGAACTTCATAGATCGAAATCGGCGCTCGATGGGAGTTGTGCAGACGCCGGATGGTCATCCAGTCTTCATCGCCCCACTGGTAGCCGGTTAGATCCCACACCTTCGACGCCGCTCGGGGCTGCGTCTCACTGGCAAAAGCGTAGGGGTCAGCTTTGTCGGCATGGTGGCCGTTGACCCGGGAAAGAATATGGAACTTGTAGAGGTCGCCTTGTCCGACCTGGGGAACGAAAAGCTCCCATATGCCGGCTTCGGCCCGTAGCTTCATTGGGTGGGAATCGGGCTTCCAGTCGGTGAAGTCGCCAAGGACAGAGACCCGTTTCGCATTTGGCGCCCAAACAGCGAATCGGGTGCCGGCTTGGCCGCCTAGTTCCGATAGGTGGGCGCCGAGTTTCCAAAAGCTTCGGTAGTGAGTACCTTCCGCTAAGAGATGCAGATCAAATTCGCTCAAATGCGGTGGGTCAACAGGAATCATGGCGACTCGTTTCAGGCCGCACAGCGAGCTGTCTGCGCCCCAGGCTGGGTAGAAATCGCTAGGGTTGGAGTTCGGCGGCGCCTTCCCAGAGGATATCGCAGCTTGGACTCTCGGACGAGCGATCGTTGGCAAAACCTTGACGACGGCGAGAACTTGCCGCATCTCTTCGAGCAAACAAAGCGCCGGGCGACGCCAGCTGGGGCGCTCTGTCCCGAGCACCCAAATGCGGACTACAGCATTTCTGGTAGATCTCGATTGTTTGCGGTCAAGAGTCTGCAATTCCCGCCACTCCTCGCTCTAACAAGGGTCTCGAGCCAGCTGCTCGAGCAAGGCCTTGGATGCGGGGTGGTAGAATCGAGCTCATGAGGTTTCTTCAGGCCGGAGATCAGGATCTGATCGCTCTTGAGCCTGAACACGAAGTAGTTCGGAACATTGCGTCCGAAGCCGGCTATCAATGTACGATTCAAGAGGAGGAGCGCCGGCTTGTCGTGCAAGTGAAACCCCAATCGGCGAAAGCTTCGATGCTGCTGTTCGACGCCAGCGATCCGGCCAATATTGGTTGGTTCTCGAGATGCCAGTTCTACGTCGACGGACTCTCGGGCAGCGTCCTGCAAACACCGCTAATCTTGGCCAACTGCCGAGACGGTCAAGGGCGGCTGCTCCCGATGCTGAGGATCTCTGTGTCGAAGGAGCTGCCCGCCTCTTTTCGCCTTCCAGGTCGCCAGCCCGTCAACGAACAGGTCGTCTACGCCCTGTTCCACAATATCCTGTCGGCTCTCAAAGATGGCGGTGTAGCCATCTGCGGCAAAGGCGCGGTTTCACCCCTGGCCGGGGGTGGGAAGCTTCTTTCACGACGAAAGGGGTGGCGCACGCTAGCACCCTAACGGAAGCTCTTCCTAGGAAACTGTGCTTGCAGTGATAGTACCCCTGTACTGTCCGGCTTTCCTCCGGGCAACGTAGAGTATGCGGTACATCCGTACCCACGCAAAATGAACCCAATGCTCTATTGTTGTAACGTGGTTCTCGTGGCAGAATCAGTTTGTACCAGGGCCGGCTCACTGGAGTACGCAGGGGGGATGAACTTCGGTGAAGTCTCAAGGCTGGCTCGGTCACGGGCCAGCCAGTCCCATTCCTCGGAATACTCCACTTTCTGAGCTTTTCCTGCCTTTGGCGCCCTAACCGCTTTAGATCCTTCGGTTTTTTGTTAGCTTGACATGCCTGGCGGTCATGGAACTCCGCCTTCCGAGACCGAGTGCCCATGGGCCTCGCGGCCCGTCCAAAGGGATGAAAACGGTGGGTTTTCGACCGTGCGGCTGTGGCACTATGGCCGTCGCAGGGATTCGGCCTGTCACTGGCGTTCCAGGCTCACTTTCTTCCTCACGCACGCCCTCGCTATGAGCGAAACTGAGCCGCGAACGCCAGTGAGCGGCCATGGTGTACGGCCAAGCCTGTGCCCCACCCAAAGGGATGAAAACGGTGGGTTTTCGACCGAGCTATCCTCCTCTCCCAGCTCAGAAACGGAACCAAAGGTGCTAAACAAGGCCTGGGTTGCCGATCAGAGTATTTATGGGCCTTGCGCGGCCTCTCTTCGCACGCCCAACGGACGAGATTGCGAGCCCCATCCCGAGACAATCCTCGAAGAGACCGCTTGCCCCCTGTCGTGACCGGGGCAGTGGTGGGAATCTGCGTGTGTCCTTTCCTGCTGAACCTGCTGGGCGTCGATTTTTCATCGCCCAAGGCCGCCTTCGACGCCGTCGCGGCCGGCGGCTGGTCCCACAACGTGCTGACCGAGAGTATGCATCAGTTCCTGGCAGGAGGCTTCACTCACACGATTTTGGAATGGAGCGCCTTCTGCACGGCGATATTCACGGTTTCGCTCGCCTTCGTTCATTACTCGGCCAAAGGCGACGTGACGACCCCCGTCATCGGACTGGCACTGCTTTGTGCGGGCACAATGGACGCCTTTCATACCCTCGCAGCGGACCGGCTGATTGAGGCCATTGCCGACAACCGAAATCTGATCCCGTTCACTTGGGCGATCTGTCGCGTATTCAATGCGCTGATCATGCTGGTGGGCGTGGGTATCCTGCTGGTGCGGTCGCATCGAGGGCAGGCGGCCGGCATGCGTCTTGTGCTGATGACCGGTTTTGCGTTCGGCGCTTCGGCCTACGGGATCATTCACGCCTGCGCCACGAGCGGGCGATTGCCGCAGACCATGTTTCCCGATTCGATCCTCAAGCGGCCCTGGGATGTCGGCCCCCTGCTGCTGTTCGTCATCGCCGGGGCGGTTGTCTTTCCGATCTTTCATCGCCGCGAGAAGAGCGTGTTTTCCCACGCGCTGGTGGTCAGCGCCTTGCCGCAGATTACTACCCAAGCTCACATGGCCTTCGGGTCCACCGCGCTGTTCGACAACCACTTCAACATCGCTCACTTCTTGAAGATCATCGCCTATTTGGTTCCGTTTACCGGTTTGCTGCTGGACTACGTCCAAACCCATCGCGAAAGAGTCCTGGCCGTGAGTCGGCTGGAAAAAGCGCAGGAGGGCCTGCTCGAAAGGACTACCGAGGTAGAGCGAATCAATAGGGATCTGGACAATGAAATCCAACAGCGAAAGCGTGTCGAGAGTAACTTGCAGAGTCACTTGCTGGACCTCGAAGAGGCCCATAGAACGACCGAGAAGCAGGCCGAGGCTCTAGCACGCCAGGCCGAAGAACTAGACAAGGCCAGCAGGGCGGCCCTGGAATCGACCCGCCTGAAGAGTGAGTTCCTGGCCACTATGAGCCATGAAATCCGGACACCTATGAACGGGATAATTGGCATGACTGGCCTCTTGTTGGACACGCCATTGAACCCGGAACAGCAAGAATACACCCGCAGCGTCCAGAATTGCGGGGAAGCGCTGCTGACGATTATCAACGACATTCTTGACTTCTCCAAGATCGAAGCAGGCAAGCTTGCTTTCGAAACGATCGATTTTGACCTCCACGACACGGCAGAAAGTGCCACGGAGCTGCTGGCGGAGCGGGCCCAATCAAAGAACGTCGAAGTGGTTTGTTTCGTCTCGGCCGAGGTGCCCACAATGGTCGGCGGTGACCCTGGACGCCTGAAACAGATTATCCTCAACCTGCTCAATAACGCCGTCAAGTTCACCGACCAAGGTGAAGTCGTCCTTCGGGTCACAACGCGAGAGGAAAGCGACTCCCACGTCATGCTGCGCTTCACTGTCGGGGACACCGGCATCGGTATCCGACCGGAAGCGCAGAAGTTGCTCTTCGAATCGTTTAGTCAGGCGGACATGTCGACCACTCGAAAGTTCGGCGGCACAGGCCTCGGACTAGCGATCTCGAAAAAGCTGGTGGCCATGCTGGACGGGGAGATCGGCATGCAGAGCGCACCCGGAGAAGGTTCGACCTTCTGGTTTACCGCTCGCCTGGAAAAACGGCCGGTTCCCAAGAGAGATCCTGACCCCGACCTGTCTCGCCTCCCAGGTGTGAGAGTCCTCATTGTTGACGACAACGAATCGAGTCGTGAGGCACTGCGTGATTACCTTTCGCCTTGGAACGTGCGGCTTGAAGAGGCCTCTGGAGGGGAAGAAGCGCTTCGGATTCTGCGCCGCGAAGCCGTCGCCGGCGATCCCTACTCTCTGGCTTTGGTTGATGCAGAATTGCCTGACATGAAAGGAGTTCCCCTGGCGCGAGCGATACGCAGGGATTCAGGGGCGACCGCTACGCGTGTAGTCCTGCTGACACCTTTCGGATACCGTCCCGATCGTCGCACCCTAGAGCAGTGGGGTGTAAACGCGAGTCTACCAAAGCCGGTTCGTCGCTCTCGCCTCATCCAATGCGTCGCCGAGACCCTCGGGGTCCGCAGCCACCGACACGGGGATGGCGAAGGCCTGGGATTAACGAACGTTCTCACTGACGGACTCCGCAGCGACCAGCGCATTCTCGTCGCGGAGGACAACACCGTCAACCGGCGTTTGGCACTGAAGATTCTTGAAAAGCTGGGATACTCCGCTGACGCTGTCGTCAACGGGCTGGAAGCAGTAGAAGCTGCCGTAGACGGGCAGTACAGCGCAATCTTGATGGATTGCCAGATGCCCGAAATGGACGGCTACGAGGCTACCCACGAAATACGCCGCCGCCAGGGCGGTGACCGCCACACGCCAATCATCGCTCTGACGGCAAACGCCATGCAAGGCGACCGCGAGAGATGCCTCGACGCCGGCATGGACGACTATGTGAGCAAACCCGTCTCTCCAAAAGCGCTGGCGGCTGCGTTGGAACGCTGCCTCGACGAGAGTGCGGCCCCCGAGGCTGGCCCTCGCGAAGCCGTACCCCTTCCGCACAAGCCGTAGGCGAGCACTCCGGGCTAGAGTCGGACCTAATCCCCGACGGACTCGACGGGCTGGGCAAGGGTCGGCTGTCGCGCCTTGGCCCGCTCGGTGCGCTCTTCGAGGGTCATGTAGACGATCGGAATGAACACCAAAGTAATCAGCGTAGAGGTGCAGAGCCCCCCGATAACCACGCGGGCCAGCGGCGCTTGCAATTCCCCGCCCTCGCCGATACCCAAGGCCATGGGAGTCAGCCCGAGCACCGTCGTGATCGTCGTCATCAAGATAGGCCTCAGCCGGCGGCTGCCGGCGGTGACGACCGCTTCCCGAACCGACAAATGCTCCTCGCGACGCAGTCTGTTGGTGTAGTCCACAAGCACAATGGCGTTGTTTACCACGATGCCGACCAAGACAATGACCCCCAGGAATCCTTGAATGTTGAACGTGGTGGCGGTCAGAAGCAGAACCAAAACAACCCCCACGAAGGCCAGCGGAATCGAGAACAAGATAATGAACGGGTCGCGGAGAGACTCGAACTGCGCCGCCATCACCATATAAACCAACACCAGAGCCAGGATGGCGGCCAAGGTCATTTGCAAGAAGGCTTCCCGCTGCTCTTCGTACTCACCGCCGAACTTGAACTCGTATCCTGTAGGACGTTCGATCTGTGAAAGAGCTGCACTCAGGTCGTCCACGATGCTTTTTAAGTCACGATCGGCGATCGTGCCGCCCACGGTCACAATGCGCTGCTGATCCGAACGAGTGATCTCCACCGGTCCCTCTTGACGGCGCATGTGGACGATGCTTTCGGCGGGAATCGTCCGTCCGTCAGGGAGAGTGATCGGCACCTGAGCGACTTGGCCGATCTTCAGACGGTCCTCTTCCCGCAGGCGAACCACGATGTCGTATTCGTCGCCCTCTTCGCGGAAGAGCGACGCTCTCGTTCCGCCAATCGCCGTCTCCAGCGTGTCGGCAATTTCGGATACCGACAAGCCCATGCTCGCGGCCTTCGCGCGGTCAACCGAAATCAGCATTTCGGGCATGCCCGGACGGCGGCTTACCTGGGAGCTGGTCACGCCCGCGATGGACGCCATCGCCTCTTGCACCCGCTCGGCAAGCTTCTGGGCCACTTCGATCTCGTGCCCTCGGACTTCCACCGAAAGCCGGTCGCCCTCACCCAAGCCGCGCCGGAACAGACCGCTGCTGACACGGGTTCGAACGATCATGCCGGGCTCGATTTGCATCATGGGACGCAGCGTCCGTGCAATCTCGGCTGCCGAGCGCCGGCGGAGCTTTTGCTCGACTAAGTCGATGCGCAACTGTCCTCGATTGGTGCCTTCAGCGCGCCACGTGCTGTTGCTGCCGGCTTCGACCATGACGTAGCTGGCTTCGGGAACCTTTTCGCGGACCATTCGGCCCAACTGCCGCATGATGCCGTCGGTGACCTCTACCCGCGTGCCTGGCTCCAGTTCGACGTTCACGCGAATCTGCCCTTCATCGACCTCCGGCTGAAGCTCGACACCGACGAACCCCGACAAATAAGAGGCGCCTGCGAGCAGCCCCACCGCCGTCAAGACCACCGTCTTGCGATGGTCAACAGCCCATGAAATAACTTGTCCATAGCGGTCGGACATCCGCTCGTGGGCCTCCGCCACCCGCCGCGCCAACGTACCCTGGGAAGCCCCGCCCGCCTGACGAACCCGCAGATAACGCGAACACAGCATCGGCACCAGGGTCAGCGCGACGGTCAGCGAGCAAAACAGGGAAAAAGCAACCACCCAGGCAAGCTGTTGGAACGTTTGTGCCGAAACACCCGCCATAAAGAGCACCGGCACGAAGACGGCAATCGTCGTCAGCGTCGAGGCGGTGACGGCCATGGCCACCTCGCGACTGCCGACCACGGCTGCCTCTTCGATCTGTTTGCCTCGCTCGCGGTGGCGGAAGATGTTTTCCAGTATCACGATGGCGTTGTCGACGAGCATGCCCACGCCGAGCGCCAGTCCGCCGAAGGAAACCGTGTTCAGCGTGAAGCCGTTGAAGTACATCAGCGCAAACGTGGCGATCACCGAGATCGGGATGGCCACGCCGATAATCAAGGTGCTCGAAATGCTGCGCAGGAAGAACAACAGAACGAAGACCGCCAGGCCGGCTCCGATTAAGACAGCGTCCCGCACATTGTTGATCGAAGTACGTATGAAATCCGCGGAATCCCACGTCGCCGCCAGCTTGACGTTTTGATGGTCGCGGTGGATCCTGCCCGCTTCCTCCCACACCGCGTCGGACACCTTGACGGTGTTGGCGCCCGACTGCTTGTAGATAAACATACGCACAGCCGGCACGTCGTTCACCCGGACGATGTAGCGGACCTCTTCGTGGGAGTCTTCCACCAAGGCGATGTCGCGCATGTAGACCGGCACTCCGTTGCGAGTCGTGACGCCCACATTGAGAATGTCCTCGACGCGCTTGAATTCACCCGCCGTGCGCATCAACACCTCGTAGCGGCCTTCGCGGACCGGTCCCACCGGACGATTGAGGTTTTCTCTCCGCAGCGTCTGGACGACTTGGGCCACGGATAAATCCAAGGCGCGCAACTTGTTGAGATCCAGGTCGACGTGGATCTCGCGCCGCAAACCGCCGCTGACACGGGCCTGCGCGACGCCGGGGAGGCGTTCGATTCGATACTGGACGCTTTTTTCGACGAAGTGACGCAGTTGCTTGGAGTCCATATCCTCCGCGGCAACCGTAATAAACATAATGGGGAACTGCGAGACGTCGAACTTGAAGAGCGTGGGCGGATCCGCGTCGTCGGGGAGGCTTGTTCTGCGGGCATCGATTCGCGCGCGCAGGTCGTCGGCGGCGACATCCAAGTCAGTTCCGTAGACAAACCTCACCCGTACGCTGGCTCGGCCTTCGGAAGACGAGGAGGTGATTTCCTCGGCGTTGGGTGCGGAGCTGAGAGCCTGCTCCAGCGGACGGGCGATCAAAGTTTCCATTTCCTCCGGCGCAACGCCCTCATAGCTGGTGTTGACGCTGATGATGGGGTATTCGATTTCGGGCATCAAATCCACGGGGATTCGAACGAACGCGATGGTCCCCAAAAGGATGGCGACCAGGCAGACCATCAGAATCGTCACCGGTCGCCGAATGGAAAACTCCGCCAGAGTCATGCGGATGTCCTATTGAGCTTTGCTTGATGCACCTTGCCCTCCGCGGGCGGATCGGCCCTGCCCCGATGGACGGCCGGCTCGGTCCCGGCGACCGACACTTTCCGCAGCGCCGGCCCCTGGGTGGCCTCCGGCTCTTTCCTGTCTCTCGGGAGTGGCGATGCGGTCTCCGTCGCGGATCATTGTGGCGCCGCGACCGACGATTGACGTCCCCGGATCGAGGTTGGAGAGTACTTCGACCGTCTCCTGCCGTGTCATCCCGGTCTCGATGGGCCGGAACACCGGGCGTGAGCCTTCCACAACATAGACGCCGGGTTGTTGACCGCGGTAGACCAGGCTGTCGCGGGGAATAAGGGTAGCTTGCCGGCTCGCGCCCAGGTCCAGTTCGATGCGGGCGAACATTTCGGCCTTGAGTTTGCTGTTCGGGTTGGGGATGTCGATTTCAATCAAAGCACTGCGGGTGGCGGCGTCGAGAACCGGGGCGATACGCGCCACGCGGCCTGTAAACGGCTGTTCAGGCATTGCGTCAACTCGCACGGTCGCAGGGTTTCCCACGCGCAACCTGCCTATGTTCCGCTCGGGAACGTTCCCCTGGGTGACCATTGTCGAGAGGTTTACGATCCGTATGATCGGAGTCGTCGGACCCACCAGCGCTCCGGCATCTACGTAGCGCCTGGCAGCGACCCCTGTCATGGGAGAGTAGATTTTCGTTTGCGCCAGGCGAATTTTCAACTCGCTCAGCTCGGCCTCGGCTTGCTTTTGCTGGGCCGCGGCCAACTACACCTGGGCATTGACGACGGCCAGGCTGGTCTTTTGCGCCTCGTAGTCCTGGGAAGAAATGAGTCCATCTTGGGAAAGGCTTTCGGCGCGCTCCAGCTCAGCCCCGGCGTTGTCGTGCTCGGCTCGGCGCTGCCGGTAGGATGCGCGAGCCACGGCGATGGCCGCCTCGGCCCGGTGAACCTGCTGCCGCAACTCGTCGTCCTCGAGTTCGGCGACCAAGTCCCCGGCGCCGATCCGGTCGCCGACTCGAAAGCGGATGCTCTCGACCCGCCCCGTGGCTTTCGACGTGACGTCGACTTGTTCTTTGGGTTTGAGAGCGCCGGTCAGCAGGAGTACGTCGCTAACTGTGCCCGTCCAGGCTTGAGCGAGGTCGACATTGACCACGCGGCCTCCGCCCCAAGCCTGCTGGCGTGCCTTGGCTCGGGCGGCGTCCTCGCGAGCTTCGAAGACGCGTGTAGCGACGAGGAAAACGATCCCGCCGGCGATGAGAATCGCCAGTCCGCGCTTGACCCAGATTCCCACGGTGAGCCTTTGTGACGGCCCGGCCTTCTATTTGCGGCGTCGGCGGCTCGTCAAGTCCCCTGAGTCGTGATAAGGCCTCTGCCCCGTCCCAGAGACTCCCCGCAAGGCCAGAGCGCCTGTCCCTGCTTGCAGTATTTCGCAAATACAGCTACGTATCAATCAGCTTGTCGAGGTGTTGCGGCTCATCAGCTCGGGCGCAATAAATTGCGCCTCTACCTTTGAACGCGAGATGCGCAAGCCCATCAGTAGGGGCGCGATTCATCGCGCTCGCAGTCGGCCACCTTTCGTAACCGTATTTGCGAAATGATGCACTTAACCTAAAGTCATCTTAGCAGCGAGGCAGGCAAGCCGGTATCGGGACGAGGCACACGCCACTGCTGTCAGGAGTTTCGGCCTACCGCTGCCGGCTAGAACGGGACATCGTCATCGGTGATGCCCTGATCGGCGTCGCCACCGGATGCCGCGCCACCTGCTGTTGCGCCACTCGCTGACGCCGACTGGCCTTCGGCCACAGGGGAGGGGCTACCGGCGTCCGCCGGGCCTCCCCTCAGCAGGATCAAGTTATCGGCGACGACTTCGGTTCGATAGCGGCGGTTTCCGCTCTGGTCCTCCCAGCTCCGGGTTTGCAGCCGGCCTTCCACGAAGACCTGCTTTCCTTTTTGCAGATAAGGCGCGACGTTCTCCGACCTCCAGAGGACCACGTCGTGCCAATCGGTTTCTTCTCGCCACTCGCCTGTCTGCTGGTCTTTCCAGCGTCTTGAGGTGGCCAGAGTGAAGTTGGTGCGGGCGACGCCGCCGGCCGTGTGTTTCGTCTCGGCATCCTTGCCAAGGTTGCCGATCAACATGACTTTATTCAAACTTCGCGATGCCATGGCTACAAGGTACAATCTATGCTCCCCGATATCAAGCGGCAGGTCTGGAGTTTTTCAGCGCCCCCAAGGGAGATGGGGGGGGGGGTGTGAATTTGATGTTCCGCCGTTGGGGATGGGACGCGGCGCAGTGTAGGGCGGCGGATCAATGTTCGGGGAGGCCCAGGACGTCCTTGGCGTCCAGTCGCAAACCGGCCAAAACTCGTGTTTCTACTTCCTGTCCACGGCCGAACCTGCCGAGGAGAGAGTACTCGCCTTGCTCTAACGACCACGTTGTAATCACTTCCTCACGTGGGTCCACGAGCCAGTACTCTTCCACTCCATATTGCGCATAATGACTGAACTTGACTACGGTATCGTGGGTGCGGTTCGATTCCGAGATGACCTCGATGATCAGGTCAGGGGGGCCTTCGATGAAAACCTCACGCAGAATATGGCTTCGCTGGCGGCGGATGAAGCACACGTCGGGCTCGTAGTGGACGTGCTCGGCCAAGATGACATGGATGGGGTTGTCAAAGAACGTACCCAGGTCGTGCTCCGCCACGAAAGGCGAGATATTTGCGCCTAGCAGCGTGCAGATTCGTTGGTGACAGAGGCCCGGAGTCGGCGAGATCACCAGTTCCCCATCGACGATCTCGGTACGGCCGTGGCTTTCTGGGAAGTCTTTGATGTCGTTCCAGGCCAGTTTTTTGGCAACGACGCTCACGGTATTCGCCGTTCGGATTCTAACATGCGCGGTATCAGAGCCTAACAGCCCGTGGCAAAAGTCGTGCAGGAGCGAAAACGGGCGAAAAATGGGGACTGCCACCAATTCGCCTCCCGCCATAGCCCTGGGAGAAAAGCACTTAGCCTGAAGCGAATTGGCTGGCTGTACCCGATTTTTCGCAACCTTCACTTCTACCACGGGCCGCTAAGTACAGTGTTCGCAATACAGTTACGAAAGGTCGCGGAGTACGGGCGCGATTGATTGCGCCTACTAATGGGCTTGGGCATCTCGCATTGAAACGTAGGGGCGCAATTCATTGCGCCCGGGCTGATGAGCGTCAATACCTCGACAAGCTGATTGATGTGTAACCGTATTTGCGAAATGATGCACTACGCAAAGACACCCCGCGCCAACCAGCCCCGGCTTGCTTCTCGGCCTCTAGCGAGATAGGGTGAGACTTCATGCCCAAGACCGCGTTCGTTTTTCCGGGCCAGGGGTCGCAAGTCCCCGGCATGGGGCGCGAGTTGGCCGAGAGCTTCGCCGCCGCCCGTCAAGTCTTCGAGCAGGCTGACCAAGCGCTGGACTTCCCCATCTCGAAGCTCTGCTTCGAGGGCCCGGCCGAAGATCTCAAGCTCACCGAAAACACCCAGCCGGCTTTGCTGACCTGTTCGCTCGCCACGCTGGCGGTGCTCGGTGAGCGAGGAATCGAGGCCGACTACGTGGCCGGGCACAGCCTCGGCGAGTACTCGGCGCTGGTGGCCGCCGGGTCCTTGGGGTTTGAGGATGCCGTGCGTCTGGTCCGCAAGCGGGGCCGCTATATGCAGGAAGCCGTGCCGGCGGGAGTCGGGGCCATGGCCGCTCTCCTCGGACTGCCGGACGGAGAGATAGGCGCGATTTGCACCCAGGCGGCGAACGGCGAGGTTGTTTCCGCCGCTAACTTCAACGCACCGGGGCAGGTGGTCATCGCCGGACACGCCGGCGCCGTGTCGCGGGCCGTCGAGTTGGCCAAGGCCCGAGGGGCCCGTAGGGCGGTGCTGCTTGCGGTCAGCGCTCCTTTCCATTGCGCGCTGATGAAACCGGCTCAGGAGCGGCTGGCGGGCGACCTCGATGAGATCGAGTTCGAGGATCTCACAATCCCGCTGGTCAACAATTACGCCGCGCGGGAGATTCGAAGCGGCGTCCAAGCCCGCGAGGGTCTCAACGAGCAGGTGCCGAACCCGGTTCAGTGGGAAGAGTCCGTGCGCTGCTTGGCCGCTCAGGGAGTCAAGCACTTCATTGAGGTCGGGCCGGGGAGGGTGTTGACTGGTCTATTGAAGCGAATCGACCGCTCGCTGAAAGGATCGAACGTGGAAGACTTGAAGTCTTTGGAGACACTCACGTCATGAAAGATCGGGTCGCATTTGTCACCGGAGCCAGCCAAGGCATCGGCCGCGCTTGCGCCTTGGAGCTGGCCGAGGCGGGCGCTCGGGTGCTAGTCGGCGCGAGACAG
The DNA here is from genome assembly GCA_965248105.1 of Bryobacterales bacterium. GTDB lineage: Bacteria > Acidobacteriota > Terriglobia > Bryobacterales > UBA6623. The sequence goes on along the minus strand of CBDFIK010000006.1, from coordinate 3,670,169 downwards.
CAAGACAAGCTGAGTGAACTGGTTGAAGAGATTCGCTCCCAAGATGGGCGGGCTGACGCAGTGCCTCTCGACATCGCATCGGCTGACTCGATTCAACAGGCCTTTGCCAAAGCCCGCGAGATCTCAGGAGGCATTCACATCCTGGTGAACAACGCCGGCATTAACCGAGACGGGCTAGCCTTACGCATGTCCTCTGAAAACTGGCAGCAGGTGATCGAGACCAATCTCACCGGAAGTTTCCTGTGCATACAGGCGGTTCTGCCCGCTATGGTGCGGGGGCGCTGGGGCCGCATTATCAACATCTCGTCGGTGGTCGGACAGGCCGGCAATCCAGGTCAAGCCAACTATGTGGCGTCCAAGGCAGGACTGATCGGATTGACGAAGGCTCTCGCCCAAGAGCTCGCCCCCCGGAGCATTACCGTCAACGCCGTGTCGCCCGGATTCATTCAGACCGCGATGACAGACACTCTCGATGAAAAGGTGCGGGAGAAAATCCTGGCGTCAGTTCCCCTCCGCCGGATCGGAGAAGCCACCGATGTAGCGCACGCGGTCCGGTTCCTCGCCGGTGAAGAAGCGGGTTACATCACCGGGCACGTTCTCAACGTGAACGGCGGCATGTATATGTAGGATCACCCCGGGGCCACTTGTGGAGAAGGGGAGGCCGCATCGCAGGTGGCAGACTCGGACACAGGTAGCGACCGCCGCTCTTAGCGGTCCTGGTTTCGAGTTGCGTCGGCAATTCTCCGGCGTCCTGCTCGGCCTTTGGGGCGAATTCGAACCGAACAATGCGCTCGCCCGACAAGGGGGCCGCTGTCAGGTCCCCGGCCCACTGCCTAACGCTGCCCTGCGGGACTTGTCGTTGAAGGCCAAACTGCGCTGTAGCAAGCCGGCGAACTCTCCATTGGGCTACGCGCAACCCCTGGTATAATACGATTCAGCCGGTGGCAACGGAGCGTACAGGTTAGGAGCACGCTGCCCGACCGCCAGGCAAACACTTTTCGACCACTCCTTGCCGAAGTCCCAAGTCTGGGAGGTTGAATCTAACATGAGCGCCAAGGCAAGCCTAAAACCCCAAGCCGTGAAAACCGATCCCGTCAAGCCCCAACAGCCCGCAGATATGCCGGGTGTCAAGACGTTCGTGCGAATCGTTGACTGGATTACGCACGAGAAGTTCGAGCTGATCAATGCAACCGACCGGATCAACGAAATCGTGCGCAAAAGCGGCGTACGAAACGGCACGGTTCACCTACAGTCCCTGCACACCACGGCTTGTTTGTTCATCAACGAGTGGCAGGACGCGTTGCTGCACGACATCCGGACCTTGCTCGAGCAATGCGTAGGGCGGAATACATCGTGGCGGCACGACGACCCGGCCTACTCCGATTGTGAACGCAAGAACGCGGTTTCTCACCTGCGGGGGCTGTTTCTAGGCCAGTGCGTCTCGCTTCAGGTCCGCAATACAAAGGTACTGCTGGGGACCTGGCAAAGCATCATTCTGGCCGAACTCGACGGCCCGCGGAACCGCTCCGTCTCGGTGCAAGTCATGGGCGTCTAGCGCGCCCCATCCGGCCCCTTCTTCTTGGGGGAGGTAAGCCAAACCTTTTTGGGGCTCACTTGGATGTCGGCTCCCGATCGCGTGCCTTACGCCGCGCCCCGGCGAGCGCAACGAACCGCTCAATCAAAACTGGCCTCGAATCGACACTAATGGGAAGATTCTTTACTTTGGAGGAAGCGGAAGACCTCATTCCGAGACTTCGTGAGTGGCTTCAACAGGCCATCGAAGCCAAAACAGAGGCGGTCGAGGTCGAACGTGAGCTGCGGTCGCTGAGCGCCCGAATCAATGCTCTGGGCGGAGTCGAGATCGACCCCACCTCGGTGGCGAAGCGCAAACTCGCAAGACACCAAGCCGTCGAGCGACTGCAAGGGGCGGCGCGCAATATCGAGGAATCGGGAGCGCTCGTCAAGGACCTAGACACGGGGCTGATTGACTTTCCGGCCCTGTTGGAGAACGAAGAAGTCTATCTGTGTTGGAAGCTAGGAGAACCCCGGATCGAATACTGGCATCGCATCCAGGATGGTTTCGCCGGCAGGAAGCGGATCGCCGATGACTTCGGTCAAGCCGGTGGGTCGGGCAAGCCCAATTAGGGTTTGCGGCTATCCCCCACTCCCCTCGCTCGGCTCAGGAGCTCGGCTTCTCGATGATTAGCTCCATGAGTTGGTCCAGTGCTGGGTAGTACTGGAGCCGCACCTTCGAACCCGCCTTAAGCTCTTCGAGTTTTAGCTTTTTCGTTCCCAGAATCTTGGCCGCTTTCTTCGAGACTTTGATCTGCTCCCGTCCCGCCGGCTGGGGGAACCCGAGTTCGAGACTGGTATCTCGCTTTGCGGGAAGGATCGTGACGGTGCGCTTTTTGAGATCTATCCCTTCAAGAGTGCCCTTGACCTTGAGGACTTTGAGCACCGACTCGGGCCGGTTCAGCGGGGCCTCGGGCCCGCCTTTAAAGTCTATGTCCCGCCGGATCTTGGCGCCCGAAGAGGTCGTCGATGTTTTCTGTGCCTGCAGGACGAGCGTGGCCACAAGCACTAGTAGCAAAAGCCGATAAGCGGGTGCCATCTTTTCCTCAAATCCGACGCTGGGCCGACACTTGTATTCTGAGGTTCGAACCGGCCCTGGGTCAAGCGGTGGCCGTACGTGGCGACACCAAACGTCTAGAGGGTGCCGCATGCTGGCAAGCAGCGCTAGGGGAGCAAGGGTTGCGCCCCCCTGCGCCCCACTGGCATGATCGCCGCTCGCACCCCAGGATCTGCAAAACAACGGTCTCGACGGCAGTTTCGCAAAGATAATCTAGGTACGGTCGACGTAAAGGCACGACATGCCCTGCCCGCGGGCTAGGTCGCCGAGCCCAGACACAGCCGCCACGGCATAGTAACCAGGCCTCGGAGACACGCCCTTAGCCCGTCTCGCCGTTAGGAAACGACTACACTATAGCGAAGCTGTCCTCCCCGATGGACTAACTGTTCATGTTCTTCTGGCACGACTACTGGAGCTGGTCTTCCATTTTCCAGCTCCTGATGCTGATTCACTTTTTCCGCCGCCGCCCGGAATGGTATTGGTTCTTCGTGATCCTTTTCTTGGATGTGTTAGGAGCCGCGGTCTATTTTGTGATTGAGGTGATACCCGACCTGCGCGTCAAGCCGCCGGTCATTCGCCGATTCGAGCGCAAGCGCCGACGACAGTGGCTGGAACAGCTCGTGGTGGACAGCCCTTCTCACGAAGCACTAACCGGGCTGGCCGAGATCCACGCCATCGAGGGACGACACTCCGAAGCTATTGACCTGTTTGGCCGCGCGCTGCAGCTCGACCCGGAAGACCCCGAGAGTCTTTATGGTCGCGGGCGCAGCTACCTTGAAACGGGACAGGTCACCAACGCAATCTCCGATCTAGAGCGAGTAGTTCAAGCAGACCCTTCCTACAGCATCTACGGCGCCTATCTGTCGCTGGCTGAGGCCTACGAAGCCACCGACCGCGTCGATGAAGCTCTTCAGGCCTACGAAGCCATCCTGGGACGAACGACAGTCTCGCCTGCCTACTTCAACTATGGCCGGCTGCTGGCCCAGCGCGGGGAGATAGAAAAGGCACGACAGATGATGGAAGAAATCTTAGCTAAAAAAGCCACGCTCCCTCGCTACCTGCGACGTCAGGAGCGGCCTTGGTTCCGACGGGCTAAGGCCTTTCTGAAAGAAACGGGCTAGCTCGGGCGCAATGAATTGCCCCCTACGCTTGAACGCGAGGTGCTCAAGCCCATCAGTAGGGGCGCGATTCATCGCGCCCGCAGTCGGCCACCTTTCGTAACCGTATTTGGCAAAACACCAAGTTCTATAGCGGGTCCTATAACACCAGCACCTGATGGTCGTGACAATCGGGACTGATCGCCCCGTACAGCCGTTCGATGAAATCAGGCCCGTGGTGGGCAAGGAAAGCGAGGACCGAATAGACTCGTTCCTGCTGGGTCTTGTTGGGATAGACCAGATTCGACAAGGCCTCGATCTCATGCTGGACTTCCCCATTCCGGCGAAGACTTTCGCGCGCCGCCTTGCCGCGAATCTTTCCCAACTGGTAGAGCATCTTGCTCCGCGCCGTGGTAAGGGCTGAGCTAAGGGTGGAATCGAATGCCGCGAGGCTTTCGTCGATGGCGTGGATCGAGCTTTCAATCCCAGCCTCGCCCTGCTTGAAGGCCGTATCGAGTGCTGAAGGAATAAGCTTTTCACCCACGCGCTTGCGCAATGACTCCGGACCCTCGAAGCAGTCGGTCACGCTCAGTTTGTGCCGCTGCAGAAAGTCATGCGTATCCGAATCCAACACCGTGAACGAAGCCCGAGGCAGGACTACCGGCATGCGGCCAAGCAGCCGGGTGTAGAGAACTTCTGCTTGCGCCAGGTAACAGAGCTCGGTTGGCCCAGCCACATAGGCGGCCGTGGGTAGGATGAAATCCTGAACGACCGGGCGCAGCAACGCGCTCGGGGAGAAATCTTCCGGGCGCTCCTTCAATCGACCGAGCAACTCCGGCACGGAATAGGAGCTGCTGCCGTCGGAATAGCCGGCGTCCGTCCGTCGCAAGACCCGACGCTGCTTTTCATCGATGAGAAACACCAGTGCCGTTTCGTCACTCACCTGAACCTGGGCATGGTAACCGGCTGCTTCAAGGGCACGGCTGCGCTCGACGAGGGCGGCGTCCAGCTCGGGGTTCTGCTCGATGGCCTTCGCAAACACCGGCGCCGCCACCCGACGGATTCCCGCGTGCATCGGATCGATCAGGATCAGGCCGTAGCGTCCGAGCAGACTGCGAAACAGCGCGGCGAAACTCGCACCGAAGCTTGACCCGTCCTGGTAGGCGCTCGTGGCGAGATCCAAAGCGTTCTTCGCGTAGGGAGCGTCCGCTAGGGCCGCCTTGAGAGACTCCGTGGCGCCGTCCGCGAGCGTGACACCACCCACTGGTTGCTGAGGACCGGCCTGGGCGGAGGCCTCCAGGCGGATCGGCTGCTTCTGATGGTCGAAGACCCAAACATGATCGACTTCGGCTAGGTCGTGATCCTCGGTGGCGAGCCAGAAAACAGGCACGGCCGGAAGTCCTTCCGATCGGAGTTGCTCAGCTAGGCGAATCGCGCTCAGCGCCTTGAAGACCGCAAAGATTGGTCCTCCGTAGAGGCCCACTTGCTGGCCGGTTACGACGACAACCGTCCCCTCGCGGTCCAGCATGTCGAGATGAGTGGACGTCGCCGGCCCAGCCTCGCAGTTTTGCTCACGGAGCGCCCCGACTAGCGCCTGGCGATGTTTCGGGTCGATCTGAACTCCGCTGGCCGCCGACGAGACCGCGGACGGCTGAGGCGGATACCCGTAATAAGGGGCGACCCGTTCAAAGTCGTAAAGAAAATCGGTGAATAAAGGGGTCGAAGAGGGCAGGTCCGTGTGCCTGACACAAATGCCGTTGATACTGCTCAAGACAACGCCTTTCCTTATCTTTCAGTACTGCCGATTGCGGGGAAGCGACCTGGAATGTCAGCCGCTGCGCGGTATCGACGACCGCGCAAAGTGGAAAACTGCCTCTCGAAATCAGGATAGCAGAACACCTGTCGGGCAGCGGGCGAGGGGACTGCCTGAGCTCGGGGCAGCCTGGCCCTCGTTCGCTTCAAGTGTCCAGCCTCCTAATGCAGATACGTCAACCTGGTGAGACACCCGCGCTCGGCCGCCCCGACGACTGCTGATAAACTCATGATTGGGCTAAGCAGGCCCGCCGATTTTACAAGGGCCGATTTGACAGGCGTTTACATTTCGTTCCCCTTTTGCCAACAAAAGTGTACCTACTGTAACTTTTCATCCGGTGTCTTCCCTCGAGATCTAGTTCCTGCGTACGTTGACACGCTGATAGCCGAGATCGAAGCAGCTGAATTCCCTTCCGAGCTGGATACGCTCTACCTGGGTGGAGGGACGCCGAGCCTACTCGAGATCCCCCAGCTGGCCGGCGTTCTCGCCGCGCTTCCAGCCGTCAACTGGCGGGAGGCCACCATCGAAGCCAGCCCCACCACGGTGACTCAGGAAAAGGCCGCCGGCTGGGCCGAGTTGGGAATCAACCGGGTGAGCCTAGGAGTGCAGTCGTTTGTGCCCAGGGAAGCCGCGGCCACGGGCCGCAAACATACGCCAGAGGTTGTGGCCGCGGAGATCTCTCTGCTGAAACGCGAGGGGATCGAGAACGTCAATATTGATTTGATTGCGGGCCTGCCCCACCAGACAAAGCGAAGCTGGCACAGCTCGCTCGATTGGGTTTCGAGACTCCAACCGCCACATGTCTCGGTTTACATGCTCGAAGTCGACGACGAGAGCCTACTGGGGGAGGAGTTGCGGCGAGGGGGCAAGCGGTACGCGGCTGATGACGTTCCCAGCGACGAGGAGACCGCCGACTTCTACTCGGCGGCCGTGGACCGTCTAGAGCAGATGTCGATCCTCCGGTACGAGATTTCGAACTTCGCTAAACCGGGCTGCGAGTCGGCCCATAACCTCAAGTATTGGAACATGGAAGCATACCTCGGGTTTGGTTCCGACGCCCATTCTTTCGACGGCAAGAAGCGCTGGGCGAACGCTTCCTCGCCAGTCGAATACGTCGAGCGTTGCCGCAGTGGGGAAAGTGCAAGGGTCCAAATCTCGGAGGTCGACGAAAACCGCGGGATCGAAGACCGGCTTATGACCGGGCTGCGCCAAATGGCGGGGGTTCGCTTTTCCCCCAACGAGTTTGCCGCCTACGAACGGCAATTGGGAGCAATGGCAGCGAACGGCTGGCTGGAGCTAACCCGAGGCAACACCTGGCGTCTGACACCTGCCGGAGTCATGTTCTCGAATGAAGTGTTTCAGCAGTTTCTGCGAGACTAGCCCGGACCGGCCCGCTTTTCTCACCACGTGTGCGTGACCGAACTTATTGAAACGGGCTACTAAGGCGGCCAGTTCCGGCACACTCAAGGACGAGATGGTAGAGCAATACATTGAGGAGCAGGAGGGAGAGCCACTGCACGATGACAGTCAATTCCCAATTGACACCCCCTGAAGCCACCGCCTTGGAGGCGGTGGTTGTTCACTTTTTTCGTTCCTCCCGTTGGTTTGCTGCTGGGTCGCTTCGCTGCTCCTATAGTTCGTTTTTGTTCCTCGCGGCCGCCTGCCCTCGGGTCGAGGTCTCCTCGTATCCCAGTGGGGCGATCGGTCAGGTCTTGCTCAGCCGGCCGCCCCGCCGTACTGGAAACCCGTCGTAACCCATTGATTCCGCATGGGTTGTTATAAATTGGGTTTGTTTCGTATATTCTTTGTCGCTCGTCGAGCGTCATGCTGGTCTCCGCAGTCTCCCCCTTCAGAATAGCGACCGTGTCAAGCCAACGGCCGCAGGTCGAAAGGCCGTTCGCAGTATGGACCTCCTACGCCCAGTGTAACCGGCAATGTCAACTTTTTAGGGTGTCCAGGGTTATGAAGTTGTTGAAAACAGGCCATGTGGCTGGGTGTGACTGGACGGCCAACGGCCGCAGGTCTCGGCGAAACGGCCGCCGAGGCCTGCGCTACGGGACTCTATTAGAAACAAAACACTTCGACGAACGAAAATCGGATCGTAGTCCCTATTTTTCGCCCGGACCCACTTCGTGCGACGGGCTGCTATGGGCCGGGCCGGCCCACATTGCTTGCCACCGAATCGTCCGCCTTCAACGGCCAGGACAAGCGAGATCGCTTGTCCCTACTATGACTCGCTTCGAGGGTTGGCAAAGGCCCCTGGCAAGCTCACTCGATCTCCGCCGTAGACCACACGCGTCGAATCGGCTGCCCTACCTCTCTGGCTGTCCACCCATGATCTGCTCGATCTCGCCCGCCTCTTTGGGAAGCGATGAACTGAGGACCCTCCCACCATCGCTTGTCACTAAAACCATATCTTCTATCCGCACGCCGATATTCTCTTCCGGGATGTAGACACCCGGCTCGATGGTAATCACCATGCCGGCCTTTAACGGTGCTTTGGGGTCCCCGGGGTCGTGTACCGCGAGGCCCACGTGGTGTCCCAACCCATGGGTAAAATAGCGCCCCAGGGGCTTCCCGTTTCGATCTTTTCCTCGAGAATCCAGTTCCTCTCGCGCGATCTTCTGCAAGCTGTTAGGGCCATTGCCGCTCAGGGTCATCCCGGGCTTGACTTTGTCGATCGCAGTTTTCTGAGCGGAAAGCACTGCCTCGTAGATCTTGCGCTGCCGGTCAGTGAAACGGCCATCGACCGGCACGGTCCGCGTGATGTCGGCGGCATAGTGGCTGTATTCTCCCCCAGCGTCGATGAGAACCAGTTCGCCGCTTCGCAATCGAGCGGAGTTCTTCGTGTAGTGCAGGATCGTTGCTCTCCGGCCCCCGGCGACGATCGGAGCGTAAGCCGGTCTCGGGCAGCAGAGACTCATCAGCCGTTCGATCAGGGGAGCCGCCACCTGGTACTCGAACAGACCGGGCCGGATCTTCTTCCACGCCGCCAGGTGCGCCTGGACGGTCGCGTCTACAGCTCGCCGGATGAGCTGGATTTCCGGCTCGGACTTCACCATGCGCATCTCGCCGAAGGAGCCTCGAACGTTCGACATCGGGTACCCGCCCGCGAGCTTCCTAAGCCTCTTGGTCCAGTCCGGTTCAGGCTGCTGCGCGAGGCTTGGATGCCGCCGCGGCAGCAAACCGTAGACCCGTTCGTAGCTCCCTAGAGCTTCCTTGACGACAGGGGCCAGTGTGGAGACGTCCCGAACGTCGGAGAACTCCGTTTTCTGATCCAAATCGGGTTCGTCGGAACCCGTTCGAGGGCCAGTCCAGCGCTCCCGCGAGGCGTTCTTCTCAGGGAGAAAGAGGATCTCACGGTGAGAAGGCCGTTTCGTGTTTGCCGGCAGCAGCAACAAAACGGCCCCTGGCTCATTCCACCCGGTCAGGTAGTAAAAATTGTTTTCTTGACGGAATGGAGACCTTGCGTTTTGGGCTTCCCGTTCTCCGTAGCCAAAGAGCACGATCAAACCGTCGCCGTGTTTTTCTGCCAGAGCCAGGCGACGCTGTTTATAGGTCTCCGGTCTCCCGCTCTCGCCTGTACCGAGCGACACTGCCACGACAGCCGCCAGCAACAGCGAGCGACGAATGATTGACATAGGACCAGTATAGGTTTCTACGCGGACGGTCAATGTTGGGCTACAATGCGTGTGCTAATCGTCGGGATCGGCTTACCGAGGCCACATGGAAGGCGTGCTTCGAGTCCTCACCTTCGGGTTCCACTTGCTTTTGGGGTTGTGCCTTTTCGGAGTCGGTCTCATCGGATCGCAAGCCGGTGAACGGATTCGCTTCCCGTGGATCCCCGGCGTTGGGCCCGACGATATGGCTTCCACGCTCCTTGCGCTCGGTGTTTTCGCGCTTGGCTCGATTGCCTTGGCCGCCTTTCGTTCGAAGCCCGCGCGGTCCCCGTTTCTGGTCTGGAGTTTGCTCGCTGCCGGTCTTATCGTTTGCGCTTTCGCGCGGCCGTCGTTCCGTTTTGACGGGGCCGATCACTTCCTGTACTCGTCCATCGCTTTGGTCACTTCGCTTCTGGGTGTTTTGGGCGGTTGGGAACACTTCAGCGGTGCCCGAAGGCCTTTGCCAAGCTCAACAGAGTCCGGCGAAGACGAAGAGGCCCCAGCGGAAGCTGCCCGGCAGGACGATTGAGAAACTCTCAACCCGCGCTGTTCACTCGTGGCCCCTCTCAACCGAGCTATTCCCGCGCCCCGCTGGGGTTAGCCTGCTTTACTCACCACCTGACGGCTCACCGTAGGCTACTATCCTACGCCCCGTCCAGGGGCTAAGAATCGTAAAGTGAACAGCACTCCTCCCCCTAGGGTGCTTGTCGACAGACGTTCTTCCCATCGATCTCACGTCGCGCGGGCACCGGCGTTCAGCGCTTGCAACTCTCCTGTTCAAACGTTCTAATGGGGGACACGATGCTGCTCGACGATCCCCGTCCCTACGACCTCGATCGAGTTTTCCGGCTGCTAATCACGGTCGTGACGCTGGTCGGCCTTTTTCTTCTCGTGCGCTACCTGGCCGAGGTCCTGATTCCCTTCGCCGTGGCTCTGCTTATTGCCTACCTACTGAATCCTGTTGTCGCCGTTGTGCAGCGGCGGATCAAGAATCGAACGGCGGCGGTGCTGATCACCGTATTCGGGAGTGGCTTGTTGGCGGTGGGTCTTTTAGCGTTACTCGTCCCCGTAGTAGTCAACGAATTCAGAGGTTTGAAGAGCTTGACCGATCAACTCAAGCAGCAGGGGTCCCTGCTCCAGCAGCGGATCCAAGCTATCGCGGAAGGGGACGCTCCCGTCTGGCTCCAGCTGGCGATTGAGAAATCCCGGGAGTTTGTGACCTCCGAGCAGTTTCTAGCACTTGCGGCCGACGCAGCAAAGAACTTGGCCCCGGGGATTCAAGGTTTGCTCACGGGTGTCTATGGATTCTTCGCCGGTCTGATAGGGCTGGTCATCGTGCTCCTGTATCTTGTCTTTCTTCTGAATGACTTCGGCGACGTGGAAGGCAAATGGCAGAATCTGGTACCCCCGCGCTTTCGCGAGTCCATCGTCGGATTCGTCCATGATTTCTCTGCAGTCATGGGGCGCTATTTCCGTGGTCAGTTCATCATCGCCGTCACGACGGGAGTGCTGTTTGCCGTCGGTTTTTCGATCCTCGGCCTGCGGCTGGCCGTCGTTCTCGGTCTTGGCGTCGGGCTGCTCAATATGGTGCCCTATCTCCAACTCGTGGGGTTGATTCCAGCCGTGCTGCTTTCCATTCTTCATGCCCTTGAAACACCGGAAGCTAGTGTCTGGATAGGTCTTCTGGGTCTGGTGATTGTGTTTGCGGCGATCCAACTCATCCAGGATGCGATCTTGGTTCCCCGCATCATGGGCAAAGTCACCGGGCTGCGACCCGCGGTGATGTTGTTGGGCATCTTCGTCTGGGGCAAACTGCTCGGGTTCCTGGGATTGGTGCTGGCCATCCCGCTAACCGGGCTGGTGATCACGTACTACCAAAGGCACATTCTGACCCCTTCCGTACGCTCATCGTCGGAGGTGAACACCGCAGTGGAGAACACATCGTGAAGGCGCCGCATTTGGTGCACTGTCGCGGAGACGAGTTCACTATTGATTCGGGAATGTCGGGCTCGAAAGCCCGACACAGCACGCTGAAGCGTGCGCCACATAAACCTTTGTCTCGACACCGGTCACTTTGCCACGGCGGCGACGGCGTCTCGTCAGTCGGCATCACCATCGCGTACGCTTTCTCCACCTCAAAAGCGTAGACGGACTGGTCCAGGCGAAAGTCAAAGCCGAAAGAATCCCGTTTGTAAAAGCCGTCAGTATGGGTGTGTTCTCCGATCTTTCCGAAGGCGTCGTCGATTTCCCTGCTCTTCGCGACATTCTGAGCGAAGTCAACTATGACGGCTGGGCCACCGTCGAGCAGGACATGTATCCGGCCCCGTTCGACAAACCGCTGCCCATCGCCAAACGAACCGCGCCTACCTCCGCGAGATCGGTTTGGGGTGAATTGGCTCTTTCGGTTTTCGAACGAACGGCAAGTTCCGTTCCGGCTTGAAAAATCGGGTACAGCCAGCCAATTCGCTTCAGGCTAAGTGCTTTGTTTCTTGGGTCATGACGGGGAGCGAATTGGTGGTAGTCCCCATTTTTCGCTCCTGCACGACTTTTGCCACGGGGCCCTAGGGCGGTGGTGCTTCCGATGCACGGCGGGAAGAAACAGCTTGGGAAAGGTCTGATGAAAGCCATCAAGAAGCAGCTGGGACTGAAGTAGGTTTCCTGCTCCTGGGTTGAACATGTATCGGTATCCCGCGGAGTTTGAGCGCGACGACAACGACACCTACATCGTTCGCTTCCCTGATATTCCGGAGGCGATCACGTTTGGAGAAGATGTCGAGGACGCGCTGCGTCATGCCGGGGAGGCCCTCGAAGCGGCGTTATCCACCTACATGGATCGACGCCTGGATATTCCCGGTCCAAGCCGACCAAGAGGCAAAAAGACGTTTCTAGTAAGCCTTCCAGCGCTAAGCGACGCGAAGGTCGGACTCTACATGGCTCTGCGGTCGGCCGGCTGGAAAAAGGCCGATCTCGCTCGCCGCCTGGGGTGGCAGAGATCCCAGGTCGACCGGCTCCTAGACCTCAATCATCACTCTCGTCTCGACCATCTCGAAGAGGCTTTCGCGGCCCTTGGCAAACGAATATCGATCAAGGTTCTGGATGCCGCCTAGTGCTTGATGGCAAAAGTTCGCGTATTTAAAAAGCCCTTTCCCGAAGGATCATACGGTCGTCCATCTGGCCCGGAAGTGGTTTGTTCGCAGAGCCTTCCGAGCCGCGACCGTGAGGGAGCGGTCCAGGGATTGGCGGCCTATAAACGATCGTGAACTTATGCAACCAAGCACTAGCCCACTTTTCCCACGACTGAACTGTAGGGTCGGGGCCGCTGTGTCCGACCCCACAAATAGCGTTCGTCAACGGCGGCCATCTAAACCCTCGTGATAGAAACGCTCTAGCCAATAGAGTTACACCTATCGCCTGGCCTGTTGTAAAATCAGATAATCATGGAGTCATATATTTCGGCTACTCGTGCGGCTAGGAATTTCTCCGATCTCGTCAATCGGGTTCGTTACCGAGGTGAGGAGTTCACCATAGAAAGGGGAGGGGAGCCGGTTTGCCGGCTCATTCCAGCGCGCCCGAGGAAGTTCACGCTTCGCGATATGGATGCGCTGCTGAGTGCGACTCCCAAACCAGACCCGGCATTTTGGGAAGACCTGCAAAGAATCCGGAAAGAACAATCTCCTGAGGTCCCCAAGTCTCGATGGGAATCCTGATCGACTCCAGCGTGCTGATTGCGAGCGAGCGAGGCCGGCTGGATTTAGCTGTCCTACTACAGGAGCATGGGGATGAGGATGTAGCGATTTCGGCAATTACGGCATCGGAACTCTTGCACGGGGTGCATCGTGCCGGCGCCGAGTATCGACCGGCGCGTGAAGCATACGTGGAGCGTCTTCTGTTGAGCTTTCCCGTGATTCCCTTTGAGCTGGTAACAGCTCGCACTCATACTCGTCTGGCAGCCGAGCTGGCCACCGCCGGAGTGGCCCTAGCGCCGCACGATCTGCTGATTGCGGCCACGGCCCTTTCCATCGGTTATCGGCTTGCGACCCGAGACCAACGAAGCTTCGCGCTGATCCCGGCACTAAACACCCTTGCTTGGTGATGAACCGCTGCGAGTCAGGGCTGCCGCTCGGTTCCCGGTTGTAACTGTTCCCTCAACTCCCCTGGGTCCGCCGTCGGCTGCCGACAAGTGAAATCGCGACAGACGTAGGCTGTGGATTTGCCGTCGATTTGCGGGCGGTTTGCGAGCAGCGGTATTCGCTTAGGTGTTTCAGAATCTCCGGGGTCCAGCCTCGCCACGATCTTGTTGGGAAGGTACTGCTGGTGAACCGCGCGCAGCAGTTCTTTCGTTCCCGGGTCATCAGGGGATCCAACGATAGCGATCTCTTCAAAACCTTGATGCCAGGCTTCGATGCCACTCAGCAGCCGCTCGTGCTGGAAAAGCGAACGCATGGTTTCACCTCCGGCGAAGACCCGGATGATCTGTTCGGCCTTTTGCCTCAGGTCGCTGCGATCGAGCAGAATGCTCAGTTTTTGGAGATTCCCGAGCATCACGGAGTTGCCTGACGGGATAGCGCCGTCCGTGGCGGTCTTGCTGCGCACGATCAGCTCTTCGTGATCCGAAGCGGTAAAAAAGAACCCGCCGTCAGTTTCGTCCCAGTAGTATTCGATGGCCGTATCGAGCAATTGCTCGGCAGCATCGATCCAGCGCAACGCCCCACTCCATTCGTAAAGCGCGACTAGGCCTTCGATCAGAAAAGCGTAGTCGGTGATGTAGGCGCTCAGTCGCGCCCGTCCCTTGCCGTAGGTGGCCAGTAGTCGGCGGTCGCGCAGCATGGCGTCAAGAATAAAGTCAGCCGCCCGAGCCGCGGCCTCCCCATAGCGGTGCTCGCCAAGCACAGCCGCCCCTTTGGCCAACGCGGCGATCATCAGACCATTCCATCCAGTGAGGATCTTGTCGTCCAGACCAGGACGAACGCGCTTTTCGCGAGCCTCGAATAACTTTTGTCGAACTTCGGCGACAGCCTTTTCTACCTTCGCCGGATCAAGGGTGCTGAGCTTTGCTATGACTTCAATCGGACGATCGACTTGCAGAATGTTTTTCGGCCCCGCCGGGACATGTGCGTCGCCGGGATGGTCCCAATTGCCCAGTTCGGTTACGTCGTAATGGGAAGCGAACCACCTGCCGGCCTCTTCGCCGGCGATTTCCAGAACTTCATCCAGAGTCCAAACGTAGAATTTGCCCTCCATGCCTTCGCTGTCAGCGTCTTCGCTGGAATAAAAGGCGCCCTCCGGGCTTCCTAGGTCCCGCAAGACGTAGTCGAAAATGCCGCGCGCCTTCTCCGCGAAAAGCTTCTTGAGTTCGGGGCGTTCCGTCGCCTGAAGGCCGTCGAGGTAAATGGAGCTCACCAGCGCCTGGTCGTAGAGCATTTTTTCAAAATGCGGCACCAGCCACTTGGGATCGGTCGAGTAACGGTGGATCCCACCGCCGAGATGGTCGTAGATGCCCCCATTGCCCATTCTCTCGAGCGTCAACTCGACCACACTGCGATACGGCAGGTAGCCGGAGTGGCGGTGCTCTCGCAGCAGCAGGTCCATCGAAAGGCTTGGCGGGAACTTGTTCGTTCCACTTGACACGCCCCCCAGCGAGCTGTCGAACGCCCGCCAAAGCTGTTCGGCGGCCGCGCTCACGCCGGACCGCGGAAGGACTTCACCGCCTTCTCCCGGCGCATGCATCTGATGCATGGCGGACACGACTTTGTCGCCGTCGGCCTCCAGTGTGGAACCCCTCTCTTTCCAGGCTTCGGCGAGATGGGACAGCAGGGCTGTGAATCCAGGCCGGCCGTACATGCCTTCCTTGGGGAAGTAGGTTCCCGCGTACACCGGCTTCAAACTAGGGCTTAGAAATACACTCATGGGCCAGCCGCCATGCCCGCCCGTATAGAGCATCGTGGCGGTCATGTAGATTTCGTCCAGGTCGGGCCGCTCTTCACGGTCCACCTTGATGGAGACGAAGTCGCGGTTCAAAAGCTCGGCCACGTCTTCCTGCTCGAAGCTCTCATGCTCCATGACGTGACACCAGTGACAGGCGGCGTAACCGATGCTGAGGAAGATCAGCTTGTTCTCTTCCTGCGCCCGATCGAGAGCTTCCTTGCCCCAGGGGTACCAGTTCACCGGGTTGTGTGCGTGCTGAAGAAGATAAGGACTGGTTTCGTGAACCAGTTGGTTGGTGTGTTTTGGCTCCATCGTCTCCTGGATCATAGCAAGGGGCTGTCGGGGGGAGAGCCGATGCCGATTGCGTGCTTCGACCGTCGGCCGGTGAAGAGACGGGCTCGCTCAACTGGAAAGCGGCAGACGCCCAGTGATCGGCGGTTTTGTTCGCCCTGCTTCGCCCGTCTCGGGCTGTTTCTCGGCTAGTCTAGTAGTCCGTTTCATAAGTTCGGCCACGCATATTTAGAAGCCGGGCGCGTGGTCGGGACTTCGGGTACGGCATGCCGTGCCCCTACGGATCAAACGAGGGGTCTCGTCGTCGAGTTGCTGCGAAAGCGAACACTGGCCGGATTCTCTGAGTGAGATGCAGACGGAGAGCCGGGCCGTCAGGGGCACGAAATTGTCTTGGCGATGAGAGCGCCCGTTGTTGCCCAGATCCCCGACCGCACCCTTCCGGGTGCGGCTCCGTTTCGCAACCTTGCGAGACCTTCGCATGACGTAGGGTGAGACTTCGGGCACGGCATGCCGTGCCCCTACGTCCCGCTTCCTGAGATTGCATCCCTTTGTTCGCACCATTCGTCCCCACCGAGTCAAAAAACGATTGCGCGTGGTACAATCCCATCCACTGAACGGACCCGCTGGGGGTAAATACCATGACCTGGACCCGTCGACGCTTTCACGTCGGGATAGCCGCGTTCGCGACAGCCGGATCCTCTTGGGTTGCGCTGGCTTGCCGCCGGTCGGAATCCGAGCCTGGTGCGACCAAGGCTGCCTCGCCAACTGCTGAGAAACTCGCTTGCAACTTCACCTCGTCCTACATGACCTGGGACGTGCCGCCGCGAGACGATCCTCCCCGCAATGCCCGCCACAACGTTCCTCTAGGCAACAAGGCCCGGATCCAATTGGATGCCATTGTTGAGGTCATCGATGAGGAGACGGGCGCTTCCGAACAGTTCGTGCTCATCGCGCCTTGCCGCGCCGAATGGGTGTACGCGGAAAAGCAGCTGTTTCAAATCCCCAGCCGTGACTACCGCAATATTTACTCGCTCACCGAAGAGCGCAGAATGGGACGAGCGATCACCTACGGCGGAGAATCTGATCGGGGCCATCCGGTCAGTGACACGTTTCAATCCCTCGAGATCGATATCGTCCGGTTCCCGCGGGGACGTGTTCTCGATACGCCCGCCGCGGTGAATGAAGCGACCGGCAACAACGTCCCCCTCGTCGGCCGCACCCAGATCCGTGAAGAGGCGCGTCGCAAGAGGTACGTGCTCGAGTATCCCATCAAGACGATGAACTTCCGCCCCGAGAACTCGTCGTTTCAGGTAGACACCGGCCCTTTGTTGGTGCCGGATTTCTACAGCGGTGAACCGAGGACGATCGATCGCCTCGAGATGGCGCACGTTGTCTACAACCGTTTGGACTACGCGGAGTTTATCCTGCGGCGCCCGACGCCGATCAACGACGAGCAAGGCCGCGAGCTGACTCGCGTGCTCGATTACTCGGAAGTTCGCGAGTTTCCCGCGGTGACGGAGATCCTGACGGGCGAGAACGCGTGATCGCGTCCGCGTCAGGTAATCCCTCTTGCGAAGCAGCCCGCACTCCTGATAGATTCGAACTTTAGACGCTGGATGGCTACTGCTTCATCCAGCCAGCAAACGCAGCTTTACTGGCTGGCGTTACACTTGATTCCAGGGCTTGGTGCCCGGAACGCGCTTAAGCTGGTTCGGTCTTTTGGAAACCCTCAGGCCGTTTTCCAAGCTTCGCTAACTGAACTTAAGGCCTGCGGCCTGCGAGTCGCGGTGGCGGAGGCAATCCACTCGGGCATCACTTTCGAAGATGCCGGTGCGGAACTGGAGAAAGCGTGTCAGGCAGGGATAGAAATAGTCTCGTACCAGGATCCGCGCTACCCGCGGCCCCTGAAGGAAATTTTCGATCCTCCGATCTTGCTGTACGCCCGCGGGCGAGTGGAACTACTGAGCGGTCACAACCTCGCCGTTGTGGGTTCGCGACGGCCTTCACCTTACGGCATGTCGGTGGCTCAGAAACTGGGCCGCGAACTGGTGCAGACCGGCTTGGGCGTGGTCAGCGGAATGGCCCGCGGAGTCGATAGCTTGGCTCACCGGGGAGCGCTGGATGCTGGAGGGAACACGATCGCGGTACTTGGTTGTGGCGTCGATGTCGTATATCCTCGGGAGAATGAGAAGCTGGCGCAGCGAATCGTGGAGCGTGGGCTTATCGTCTCGGAATTCCGTCTGGGCTCGACAGCGTTCCCGCAAAACTTTCCGATCCGCAACCGCATCATCAGTGGCATCAGCTTAGGGGTTATCGTAGTAGAGGGGGCGCAGTACAGCGGCTCGCTGATTACTGCACGACTGGCCCTGGACCAGGGGCGTGAGGTGTTCGCCGTGCCGGGCAATATCGTTTCCAAGCAAAGCTGGGGCCCGAACTTGCTGATCAAGCAAGGCGCCAAACTTGTCCAGGAGCCGACCGATGTGCTAGAAGATCTACCTCTGGAAGTTCGTCGGGAGCTGGCGCAGGCGGCGAAACCAGACGCGGCTGAAGCAGGGGATGAAACTTCCTCCTCCGCTCAAGCATCCATTTGGCAGGACTCGCTTTCCAGGTTGGCCAAGCAGTTGTTTTCGCTATTGCGCGTCGACTCTTCGATGCACATCGACGAAGTCATCCGTAACTGCGAAGATCACTCCGCCTCGGAAATCCTCTCTGCGCTGAGCGAGCTGGAGCTTTTCGGGCTGGCCAGGCAACTGCCCGGAAAGCACTTCCTCCGGGTATGGTCTTCTTGAACCGCGCCTAACGGCAACACTATGGCAAAAGCATCGACAGAACAAGCGCTGGTCATCGTCGAATCGCCGGCCAAGGCGAGAACGATCAATCGCTATCTGGGGAAGGGATACGTCGTCAAGGCTTCGCTGGGACACGTCCAAGATCTGCCCAAGAAAGACCTGGCGGTCGACGTCGAACGCGACTTCGAGCCGACCTATGAGGTCATCGAGGGGAAGAAGGCCCTGATCGACGATCTCCGCCGGCAGGCCCGCAAGTCATCCGCCGTCTACCTGGCGGCTGACCCCGACCGAGAGGGCGAGGCCATCTGCTACCACCTCGCTGAGGTCCTGCAAGGGAAACGCAACAAGACCCTCAAGATCTACCGCGTTCTGTTCAACGAGATCACGCAGAAGAGTGTCCGCAAAGCTTTCGAGAACCCGATGTCGATCAACCTGGATCTCGTGGACGCGCAGCAGGCGCGGCGTATCTTGGACCGCCTGGTCGGCTATAAGATCTCGCCGTTGCTATGGGACAAGGTCCGCCGGGGATTATCGGCCGGACGAGTCCAAAGCGTGGCGTTACGGCTGGTCGTGCAGCGTGAGCAGGAGATCCGCGCTTTCGAAACGAAAGAATACTGGACCGTAGACGCCCGCCTGCGAGCGAAAACTCCCCCGATGTTTGCCGCGCGCTTGACCCGCCGCAACAAAGAAAGTATCGAGGTTGGCGACGAAAAAACCGCTACGCGGATCGTCGAAGCGCTCGCCAAGGCAAGTTTCCTCGTCGAGTCCGTCGCCACCAAGGAGAAAAAGCGTAATCCCGTCGCCCCCTTTATCACTTCGACGATGCAGCAAGAAGCTGCCCGCAAGGTCCGCTTCAGCGTAAA
This sequence comes from Bryobacterales bacterium, assembly GCA_965248105.1. Taxonomy (GTDB): domain Bacteria; phylum Acidobacteriota; class Terriglobia; order Bryobacterales; family UBA6623. The sequence goes on along the minus strand of CBDFIK010000006.1, from coordinate 3,651,103 downwards.
GCGCACCATGATGATGGCGCAGCGACTCTACGAAGGCATTGAACTCGGCAAGGAAGGCGCGGTCGGCTTGATCACCTACATGCGCACCGACTCGACCCGCGTCTCCGACGATGCTTTGGCCGAATGCCGTGACTACGTCAAGGAGCGCTATGGCGAAAAATATTTGCCGCCGTCCGCCAACGTCTACAAGACGAAAAAAGCAGCCCAAGACGCCCATGAAGCCATCCGCCCCACATCGGTCGCCCGCACTCCGGATTCCCTCAAGGGAAAACTCGGCGAAGACGAACTGAAGGTCTATGCGCTGATCTGGAAACGCTTCGTCGCCTCGCAGATGAACCCGGCGCTGTTCGACCAGACGACCATCGAGATCGGCGCCCAGGGAGCGGACGAAGCGCTTTACTCATTCCGCGCTACGGGATCGGTGCTCAAGTTCGACGGTTTTCGCGTGGTCTACCTGGAAGGCAAGGACCAGAAGGACGAGGACGAGGAAGACCTCAAGCACAAACTTCCCGCCGTAGCGCAAGGCGACATGCTCGAGCTCAAGAAGCTGGATCCCGAGCAGCACTTCACCGAGCCGCCTCCGCGCTACAGCGAGGCGACCCTGGTCAGAGAGCTGGAGGCGCAGGGCGTCGGTCGTCCTTCGACTTACGCGGCCATCCTTTCAACCATCCAGGATCGCGAATACGTCAAGAAGACCCGAGGGCGTTTCATCCCCACCGAGTTGGGACAAGTGGTCACCCAGTTGCTGTTGGAAAGCTTCGACGACATCTTCGACGTCGCCTACACCGCCCGGATGGAAGAGGAGCTCGACGAGATCGAGGAAGGTAAACGCAACTGGCGCGAATCACTGGCTTCCTTCTACGACAAATTCTCGAAAGACCTCGACACCGCGGCCAAGACCATGACCGACATGAAGCGGCTGGAGCGGCCCACCGATCTGGTCTGTGAGAAATGCGGCAAACCGATGGTCATTCGCTGGGGCCGCCACGGAAGTTTTATAGCATGCAGCGGCTATCCCGATTGCACCAACACCCGGGAGCTCGAGGCCGATCTTCCCGATGTCGATACGGCGGATCTCTCCAAGGTCGAGGGGGAACCCGAGTACTGCCCCAACTGCGGGCGCCCGATGGCGCTCAAGCGGGGCCGCTTCGGCACGTTTTTTGCTTGTACCGGCTACCCGGACTGTAAGACCACCAAGCCCGTTGATCGAGAAGCCAAGAAACCCGACGTCGAGTTGGACGAGAAGTGCCCCCAGTGCGGCAATAATCTGGTCCGCAAGACAGGCCGTTACGGCGAGTTCACACCTTGCAGCAACTATCCGACGTGTAAATACGTTAAGCAGAACACCATCGGCGTGGCGTGTCCCAAGGCGGGCTGCGAGGGCGAGGTTGTCCAGCGGCGCTCACGGCGGGGTCGAACATTTTACGGCTGCAGCCGTTATCCCGACTGCGATTTCACCGCCTGGAGCAAGCCCGTGGCTGTCACCTGTCCCGAGTGCGGCAGCCCGTATATGGAAGAGAAGCGCCTCAAAACCGGCTCTCGGCTGCAGTGTCCCAACGCCGAGTGCAAACACAAGATGCCGGCGGTCGAAACCGCGTCCTAGCCCCGACCCGGCCGAGCAGGAACCAAACGGAGCCGCAGCTGAAGGGTGCGGTCAAGGCCACGCACCGGCGCCCTCATCGCTGCCGCGAAGTTATTCCCGCGACCTTGGCCGCGGCCTCGAGGCCGCAGCTCCGTGTGCCGGTCTCGCGACAGTCCGTGCTCCATAGAATTTCCGCCCGTTTCGACAAAGATTTTCACTCGGTAGGTACTGACGATCGCGCAGGGTAAGGCGTGGACCTTTGAGTGTCGAGCGCGCCGGCAAGCGGTTCCTCTCGCGGTAAGATTACGGGTCGCGACTAACGTTTCGAGAAACGGGACCCACCATCCTTGGGAACTGCGCGACACTAGCCACATGAGAACCGCCATCATCGGGCTGCCACAGGTTGGCAGAACATCTCTGTTTACCATCCTGACGGGTACGAAACGAGAAACCCGATTGGGCGCGACCTCGGTGCAAGTCGGGGTTACGAGAGTGCCCGATCGTCGGCTCGATGAACTCACGGCCGTCTTCCAGCCGGGAAAAGTCACCCATGCCACTGTGGAGTATGTCGATGTCCCTGCCATGTCGAAGGAAGCTTTGCGCGATCCGGCCTATATCGGAGCCCTGCGGCTCGTCGACGCGTTTGCTCTGGTGCTGCGGCTCTTTGAGAACGATGCGGTGATGCACGTGGATGGGTCGGTTGATCCCGAGCGCGATTGGAAGAACGTCGAGCTGGAGCTGATCTTGAACGACCTCGCCGTGGTCGAGAAGCGACTCGAACGCGTGGAGAAAGACATCGGGCGGATGAAAGACCCGGATCTGGAACACGAAAGAGACCTACTGGTCGTTGCGAAGGAGTTTCTCGAGACCGAGCGCCCACTTCGCGAGTTGGAGCTGGAGCCCGAAGAGTCAAAACGTCTGCGAGGTTTCCAATTCCTTTCTGAAAAGCCCATGTTGCTGGTCCTCAACCTCGGTGAATCGCAGGCCTCGACGCTACATGAAACCGAAGGGGAATACCGGCGGCGGTGGCTGCCCGAGCGGAAAAACACGGCCGTCACCGCCATCTGTGGAAGCGTCGAGGCGGAAATCGCCGAGCTGTCCGAAGAAGAAGCTCTCCCTTACCTCGAAAGCTACGGGCTCAGCGAATCGGGACTGGACCGGCTTATCCACGCTACGTATTCCGTTTTGGGCATGATGTCGTTCTTGACCGCTTCGGAAAACGAAGTGCGCGCCTGGACCATTCCTTGCAACACACGCGCCGCCAAAGCGGCCGGCACTATTCACACCGATTTCGAAAAGAAATTCATCCGCGCTGAAGCCATCCACTGGGAAGGGTTGGTCCAGGCCGGGGGGTACGCCGAAGCCCGCCGCGCCGGAGCGTTGCGTCTCGAAGGGAAAGACTACATCGTGCAGGAAGGCGACGTCCTGTTGATCCGCCACGGCTAGCGCGTTTGGACGGGCCAGCAGCCCGCCCCGGGCGTCGAGAATAGTCTCAGATACTCTGAGAGCCTGGGCCACAACAGGGTCGGAGGCTTTCGTCAAAAGGCCGCGGATCTCAACATCGAGATTCGCGCTACGAACCTACTTCAAAAAGTTTTTAGGGCTGTGTTATCAGTCACACCGCTTCCAATTCTCCCAACCCCCTTCCCACCAATGATTTACGTCCTCCCAGCCCCATCATTCCTTGGCCTCGCGGGTTATCCTGAAGCAGGTACCGCCGGGATCTGCAGAGACCTGCGGCTTTTCTGGTTGCGTGTGCAAGGAAACCACGACGGAGCAGGGGGGGGCACTCCGGTTACGGAGACACTTGAGACACCCTCGCTATTGTGAAGGGGGGAGATCGCGGAGACCGGCATCACGCTCGACCACGAGAGGAAGAATGCGAAACGAACCCAATTTCGTACAACCAATGTGGAATCAATGGGTTACGACTGGTTTCCAGTACGGCGGGCGGACCGGCTCAGCAAACCCAGCCGAGCGCTCCGGTAAGGACCGGCACTCTTGCCGGTCCTTCAGCTCGAAGTCCCGTGGCCCGGGGATACGAGGAGACGTCGACCTTAAGGGCAGGCGGCCCCGAGGAACAGCAATGGGCCGACAAGGAATTATCGGACATCCTCAACCCAGTGGAGCAATGACAGCAACGGCATGACCAAACGAAGCCAATTTATAATAACCTACATAACTTCAACAACTTACACGAATAATCCACAGCGCCAGCGCCTATGTTGTACAATCTCCGCGACGTGAAAAGCTACGCCCGGGGACCTGACGTCGCGCTGATTGAAGAGACCGTCAATGAGGTTTTCGAAGACACCGCCAAACGCCACCCGGATCGCGAGGCTCTCGTCTCGCGCCACCAGCAGATCCGCCTCTCTTACCGGGAACTGCAGCAGCAAGTCGGAAGTACCGCGGCCGGGCTGTGGGGACTCGGCCTCCGCCCCGGAGACCGTGTCGGCGTGTGGGCCTCGAGTTGCGCCGAATGGGTCTATCTACAAGTAGCGACGGCGCGGATCGGCGCCGTACTGGTCAACGTCAATCCGGCTTACCGGGCGCACGAGCTGCGCTACATCCTCGAAAAGTCGCGCATGAAGGCGCTCTTTCTGAACGACAACGACGCCCGTGCCAACTACCAGGGAATCCTTAAAGAAGCTCGACACGGTTACCATCTGCCGCTCGAGCACGCGATCACATTAGGCGCACAGTCCTGGGAACGAATGATTGCTGAAGGTGTCGAACCGCCGGTCGTCAGCGCCAAGCCCGATGACGTTGTCAACATCCAATACACCTCGGGGACAACCGGCAGCCCCAAGGGCGTTCTGCTGACACATCGCAACGTGGTGAACAACGCTTATCTCGCAGGGAAGACCCTCTGCTGGAGTGAAAACGACCGGCTATGTCTCCCCGTCCCGCTCTACCACTGCTTTGGCTGTGTGATGGGATCCCTGGGCTGTATCGTCGCCGGCGCGACCCTGGTGTTGCCCGCTCCGCTATTCGACCCGTTGGCGACGCTCGAAACGATCGACCAAGAAAGCTGCACGACGATCTACGGCGTTCCCACCATGTTCATCGCCGAGCTCGACCATCCCGATTTTTCTCACTACGACATGAGCTCGCTGCGCACCGGCATCATGGCCGGCGCCCCATGTCCGATCGAGCTCATGAAACGTGTCCTCAACGAGATGCACTGCCCGGAGATGACGATCGCCTATGGGCAGACCGAGTCCTCACCGGTGATCACTCAATCCTCGACCGGCGACAGTATTGATGTCCGGGTTTCAAGCGTCGGGAAGGTCATGCCCCGTACGGAAGCGAAGGTCGTTGACCGTACCACGGGAGAAACGCTGGCCACAGGTCAACAGGGTGAGCTGTGCACCCGTGGCTATCTGGTCATGAAGGGCTATGACGGAGATCCGGAGGCGACGGCCATAGCGATTGACCAAGAGGGCTGGCTTCACACCGGCGATCTAGCCACGATGAGCGAAGACGGCTACTTCCGCATCACCGGCCGCGCCAAGGAGATGATCATTCGAGGCGGTGAGAACATTTACCCGCGTGAGATCGAAGAGTTTCTTCATGCCCATCCGAAGATTGCCGACGTCTACGTCGTCGGCGTTCCCGACAAGCGCTTGGGAGAGCAGGTCCTAGCCTCGATTCGCCTCAAACCCGGGTTAACAGCCACCGACGAAGAGATCCGCGATTTCTGCCGCGGCCAAATCGCCCACTTCAAGATTCCGCACTACATTCGGTTCGTTGATTCCTTCCCGATGACGGTGACGGGAAAGGTTCAGAAGTTCGTGATGCGCCAAAAAGAGATCGAGTTGCGCGGCCTTGACGACGCCGCGAGGGTAGAAACCACCTGATCCGCGTTACTGGGGTTTCAGCGGCGGCCGCGGATTATTGAGGCTCGCAAAATACAGTGACTTTGGAACACGGGCCATGTCACCATAATTTGCGAGACTCAGTAAGTTGATTGTGTAGGGGCTGGCCCCGCGCTTTCCTGTTGCTCAGTACAGCAGCTTCTCCGCCGGATCGAAGCCCTTCTTGCCGAGCGGCTCGAGTATCTTTCGAGCACTTTCCCGCATGAGCCCCAACACACTGCCGCTTTGGAAGAACGAAAAACCCTGCTCCATGTATTGGTTGACTTGCTCGGCACTCGAAGCCGGACGCCCAAGAACCTTGTTGTTTCGCTTGGCCGCCGCGATGATCTTCGCCACAGCCGCCTTGAACTTCGGATGTTCGTACTGACCTCCGATCCCGAGCTGCCACGAAAGGTCGCTCGGGCCGATGAAGATCACATCAATCCCTGGAATGGCAGCGATCTCATCAACGTGGTCCACGCCGGCCTGGTTTTCGATCAGAGTAATCACCATCACGTTGCGGTTGGCGAATTTGTGATAGCCTTCCGGCGACGGCCATCGAAACGAGGCCAGGCCCGCGCAACCCCTCGGGCGGATACTTGCAGGCCGCGACGGCTTGCCGGGCAGGCATTCCTGCCCCTCCACTGCCTAATCATAAACGCTTGGGCCGTTATGCGCGCTGGAACGAGAACTTTGTTCTCGTTAGGAGGGTGTTGGGGCAGACTCGGATTCATCCATGCCGAGCGGCCTCATCTCTGGACCGCTCGGTCACACTCGCGGCTCGGTGCTCGACGCTCTGGGATATCAAGGGCGGAGCCCTTGGCTAGTTGGTTAGTAAATTGTCGAAAGTGGAGGCTCAATCGTCTAGCCGTCGAGAGGAGTCTCGACGCGGCACGCTGAGAGCGTGGACCACAAAAGCAAACGGCCGCGGATCTCAAAATCGAGAGCCGCGCTACGAGCTTGGCTAGTTGGTTCGGAGAGCGTCCGCATCGGCGCCGGGCGGTCGTTTTTCCCCGACCCGCGGACGGCTACGCGGGGGGGCGAAGATCCTTGACAAGCCCGGAATTGAGAATAAAATCCCGCACGGGAGCAGCTTCTTCACCCTCGACGGTAATGGTCAGGGAGACGTCGACCGGCGGGCCTATCAGGCGGATGTCGATGCGGTCAAGATCCTCGTACAGGCGGATGTAGGAAATAGCTTCCAGGTTGATGATACGATTCCGGATGCGGATGAATTGCGGCTGCATACAATGTGCCTCGTTCCAAACTGTCTAGGGTGGATAACTTTGCCGGACCTTGCGGAGAATAGGAAGCAACTATTCTAACCGATGGCGGTGGCCAACGGCTTGCACCCGCGATGCTATGCAGAAACCTTGCAAGGTCGGATTCCGTCGCCGCCGACGCAAACGGCTTTGTCACCATTCTGCGCCAAAGGCTAAAGGATCGGGCCCAAGGGATCAATGGGGCGATCCCCCGCTACACAATCTACCAAGAACGCCTGTATCTCGAGCGCGACTTGCTCCGCCTAGAACCAGACCTGGTCGTCCTGCAGTACTGCACGAACGACAATCACAAGTTCCTTCACCGTTTCGACCCCGAAGCTGGATTCCTGATGACCGAGGAAGCTCGGCGGGTACTGGTTCCTGATCAACGCGACCCCTTGTCCTGGCTACCTAGAAACAGCTACCTTGCGTTTCGCCTCCGGTTCGCATTACTGACATGGCGTACTGAGCAAGAGTCGGGCTATCCCTGGCACAAATTACCAGACTGGGCTGCGGCATGGCGGGATGAGAGCTGGGACGAATATGGTCAGCACGTCCTTGCCATCCACAAGATGTTGAGAAACGCCGGCAGCCGTCTGGTTTTGATCGTCGCGCCTCTAGCAGCGCAGTTTGATCCAGGGATGCTGCGCCACGACCCCGGCTACGTCCTCAAGCCTCAGTCCAAGCTGGCCGCAATTTGCCGACGAGCGCACGTTCCGATGTTGGATCTTCATCCGGTGTTTTACAAGCACCAGGGTTGGAAGCTGTATCGAGGAGACGGCATCCATTTCAACGAAAGGGGTCACCAGGTGACGGCGGATGCGCTAGGGAAGTTTCTCGAGTCGAACCGGCTTATTCCACCGAACTAGCTACTTCCCGGTCAGCACCGAAAGGTGCGGTTTGAGGCAGAACATGTGTAAACAGAGCCGCACCCGAAAGGGTGCGGTCGAGGCCTCGTTACTGTCAAGGGGTCGATGCAGTAACCGCTATCGTGGGTCCGCAGGCTAACGCCTGCGGCTCTGTTTGGTGAAAGTCGGGTAAAAGTCGGAGACCGAAAATCGGATGACAGTCCTTACCAGTCCCATGTTTCGCCGAACCTACTTTTGCCACGGGCTGCTAGACAAGCAAGATTGCTTGTCCCACTGAGTTCTCCTGCAGCCTGCCAGAACTGGGGGTCCAACATTTCGAATACTCGCCAACAGACCAACTGCTACGATCAGAAGTTCGCTGACGTTTCGCATCCCGGAAGGAGAACCCGTGAGTGAAGAGAACCGCCATATCCGGATCGTAGCGGTCCCAGGAAGTGTCCGCCCGGGCAATCTTACCTCCAAAGCCATGGCCTTAGTTGTCGACGAGCTTGCCAAGCAGGAGGACGTCGCGGTCGAGCTGATCGATCCCGCCGAAGTCGAACTAGCGCTGCCCGGCACGGCCAAAGACTCCTCCGTTTCGGATTCGCTGCAGCAGTCCGTCTCGACGGCCGCCGGTGTGATCTTCGGCACGCCGGAATACCACGGCAGCTACAGCAGCGTGATCAAACTCGTCATCGAACACCTCGGGTTTCCCTCCGTGCTGAAGGGCAAACCCGTGGCCCTGCTCGGCGTTGCAGCGGGCGGTATAGGAGCCATCAAGGCCCTCGAACACCTCCGCAGCGTGTGTTCCCACGTAGGCGCAATCGTGCTGCCCGGCCCGGTTTCAGTGGCGTCGGTTCACAAAGTCTTCGACCAGGAAGGCAACTGCCTGGACCCCGCGATCGAGAAAAGGTTGCGGGGAGTTGCCACCGGCCTCACCGACTACATCAGAACCACGGTCTGTCCCCGGATCGCCCTTGAGCAGATGGTTAGAGGCGGGTCAAACTGAACTTCCCCCGTAGGTGAGGGGGTACACCCACTTCAGGGCCCGTCGCTAGTAGTGGTCGGAACAGCTCATATAGTAGCCGCAGCGATCGCAAATCAACTTACACTTGAGTTCGCGCAAGCGGCTCGAACAGCAGGGGCAATAGAGGCTAGGATCCTCGTGTTTCTTAGCGGCAGGCTTTGGCTGTGGATCCCCGGCAACGGTTTCTTCGCGCATCCCGATTATTCCCGTATTTACAAGGACTGAAATCAGATTAGCACTCACTCCGGGCCGGCTGCAGTCCCTGCCCATGGACCGCGACACCCTGTTGGTGGGCCGGCACAGTGGCCAGGCCACGGCTGCTGGTACTGGTACTAAGTTCGTATGACCCTCACACAACCTCGCGGTGGTGGTTGAAAATGTGTTTCAGTTCCGGTATCTTCCATAGGTGGTATGAGCGCTACAGCGACTGTCTCCGTGGCTGCGGACGTCACGCCTGACCTCTGCAGCAGATTCCTCTACTACATGGTGCTGATGCGGGAACTCGAGGACCGCGTCGAGCTCAAGCTGTACCGTCAAGGGAAGATTGCAGGCGGCTGTTATACCGGTCGCGGACAAGAAGCCATCCCGGCCGGAAGCGCCATGGTTGCCGAGCCGGACGACTATTTTTGCCCGTCTCACCGCGACCTGGCCGCTTACCTGATCCGCGGCATCACGCCGCGGGAAATGCTGGCCCAATATCTCGGCCGGCTGGGCAGCCCCACCAACGGACGCGACGCCAATATGCACATCGGCTCTCACAAGCGCAAGATCCTTACCATCATCAGCAGTATTGCGTCTAACGTGCCAGTTGCCGGCGGCATCGCCCTATCGATCAAGTACCGGGGTGAGCCGCATGTCGTCTTCAACTACTGGGGCGAAGGTGCCACGAGTCGAGGAGATTGGCACGAGGGAGTCAACTTCGCAGCGGTGCAAAAACTCCCGATCGTCTACTTGTGCAACAACAACCTCTATGCTTACTCGACCCCGCTCGAGCTACAGATGGCGATCGAGAACGTAGCCGACCGCGCCGCTGGTTACAACATTCCAGCCGAAATCGTGGACGGAAACGACGTGATCGCCGTCTACGAAGCCACCAAGCGAGCAGCGGCGTACGCCAGAGAGGGTCACGGTCCGTACATGATCGAGTGCAAGACTTTCCGAGTCAGCGGGCACTCCGCCCACGACTCCGCCGATTACGTTCCCCGCGAACTGCGTGAAGAATGGTCCAGGCGGGACCCCATCCTCAAACTCCAAAAATATATGGTGGAAAGAGGCTGGTCGAGCGAGCAGGATTTTAAAGAAGTCAGAACACGAGTTTTGGCCGAGATTGACGACGCTGTCGAGTGGGGGCTCAAGCAGCCCTACCCCGATCCGAGCACCCTGGAACAGAACGTCTACGAGAAGATTTAGCAACGCGGCTTGCTGTCTGAGCTGCTAGCAAAGCCCAACGGAAAACCATGGCCGAGATGACCTACGTCGAAGCGATTCGCCAGGGCCTTTGGGAAGAAATGGAGCGTGACGAGTCGGTCTTCGTGATGGGCGAGGACATCGCTGTCTACGGCGGAGCCTTCAAGGTAACGAAGGGTTTTCTGGAGCGCTTCGGCGCGCGGCGAGTCATCGACACACCGCTATCGGAGGCGGCCATCGTGGGGGCCGGCACAGGGGCAGCCATCAACGGCCTGCGACCGGTCGTCGAAATGCAGTTCTCGGATTTCATGGCCTGCGCGTTCGACCAAATCACGAACTTTGCCGCCAAGTGTCGTTTCCGCTGGGGAGGGAGCGTTCCTCTCGTAGTTCGCGCCCCTACGGGAGGCGGCTTTAGCGGCGGCCCTTTTCACTCCCAAAACCCGGAGATGCCCTACGTACACACGCCGGGTCTAAAGGTCGTTGAACCCTCCACAGCCTACGACGCCAAGGGATTGCTGAAGGCGGCGATCCGCGACAACGACCCGGTCATCTTTCTGGAGCACAAGCACTTGTATCGCAGCATCAAGGGAGATGTCCCGGGCGACGACTACACCGTCCCGCTCAGCAAAGCGGCCGTCCGTCGATCGGGCCAAGACCTGAGCGTGATCACTTACGGCGCGATGGTGCACGTAGCGCTCGAGGCGGCCGAAACACTCGTCCAAGAAGACATCGACACCGAAGTCGTCGACCTCAGAACGCTGATGCCGCTGGATCGCGAAGCTGTACTGGCAACGGCGAAGAAAACCGGCAAGGTAATTCTGTTGCACGAGGACACTCTAACCGGCGGATTGGGCGGCGAGCTGGCCGGCATTATCAGCGAGCACGCTTTCGAACATCTCGACGGACCCCTCGTCCGGATCGCCCCTCCCGATACGCCGGTCCCTTATAGCCCGCCCTTGGAGAAAGCCTTTCTGCCGAACGCGGAGAAGGTCGTGGAAAAGGCGCGTTGGCTTTATCGATATTGATCTCGCCCTACGCTGGCTTACCGCGGCACCTTGCTGGTGGGCTGGCACAGTGGCCAGCCCCTACGGCTGCAATACGAGGGAGACAAATCGTAGGGGCGGACCACCGTGCCAGCCCTTTGGAGGGTTACCCATTTCCCCGGTCTGTACCAGTATTACAAGTGGCTCGAGCGCTACAAGCAGGGCGGCCTCGAGGGCTCGCAAGATTACTCGCGGGCGCCCAAGCGGCACCCCAACCAGACGCCGGCAGCGATCGAGGAGCGCCTTCTGGCGTTCCGGGCGCAGCACAGCCGCTGGGGTCCGACGACGTTGAAGGCCGTGCTGGAGCGAGAGGATGCGGCGGTGAAGTGGCCGGCCCGCAGCACGATCGGTCAACTGCTCAAGCGCCACGGACCGAGCGTGCCCCGCCAGCGGCAGCCGCAGGCCGCGCCAACTGCGCCGCCGCTGACCCCGAGGGAGGAACCCAACCAGGTTTGGTGCATTGATTTCAAAGGCTGGCCTGTACAACAGTAGCTACTTTTTCTTTGTCCGCGACCCCAGGGTCTCGCCCGGCTTCAGCAAGGTCGGCCTCTTGCGCTTCTTTTTCTCTTCTTCTTTCTTGATTTTGGTCGTCTCTTCACGGAGGGCGGGAGTCATCGACTCTTCGAGGTTTTGGCGCTCCCGTTGGTCCGCGGTACGAACAGCCGCCAGGCGTTCACCGAGGTCTTGCTTGGCCAACTCGATACTGTCTTGGGTGATCTCGATCGCGTCCTCGAGGACAAACTCATAACGGAATTGGTCGTCCGCTGGATCGTCGGCAATATGCCGCAACGAAGATAGGAATCCCTCTTCTTCCGTGACGATCTTATCCATGACTTCGCTGACTTCTTTCTCACTGGCGAGGGCGTCGTCGATTACGACGTCGATGGTTTCGATGATGCGCCCATACTCGTCGAGATTGCGATGAATAAGCGCGGAACGCCCAGGCTTTTCGCTCCCAAGCTGCTGCCGCACAAGTTCGAGTCGGAGTGTAGCGAAGTGCAGGTAATGGGTGATTCGCAGGTTCGGTTCTTGTGCCTCCCGGATTACATCAACCTCGTGATCGGTAAGGAAGTCCCGCTGGGTCACAAACTCCTGTGACCAGAGCGGCTGGAACACGAGGAGCCAGACCAGCGAGTGCAGAACACGTTGTGCCTTCATGGTGGCCTCACTTCTTCTTCTTTTTCTTCGTCATGATGGCCATCAGCAGTTGCGTATTGATCTCGGTGATACGGCTGTGTACTCCGTCTACAGCAGGGCGCTCGTCGTAGTGCAACTCCCGCCGTAGGGCCTCGAGTTCCCTAGCCAACTCACGCGTGCGGATTTCCGCTCGCTTGAAATGTTTTGGGTTTTTGCGAGGGTTCTTACCGGTGGCCATCAATGAGTCGTAGGCCAGCTCAACGGCTTCTTGGATTTGGGCCAGCAGCGCAACACCGCTGTCGGCATCACCTTCTTCATACGCTGCGAGCACAACGTCGACCTTGTGGCATGCGAAATGCAAGGCCAGACCTGCGCGTTTCTCGAGCCGCGGCTCTGATTTAATGGATTCCAGATCCTGTGGAACTCTCGAATCGGCTCCAAGGACAGCGGCCGAGAGCAGCACAACCAGCGTCAGTCGCGAAACGATCCTCATCGCCCGCCCTTGCGCAGTATTTTTTGAAGCGTCTTGATCCGCTGCTCGGACTTCCACTCCTCGTCTTCCAGCCCGGAGCGGGCCGCCAGGAATGCCTCATAGCTGGCCAGTGCCGCCCTGTGCATCTCCAAGTTGTCCTCGACGATCGCCCGCAAATAAAGGCTGGCGGGCTTCTCCCCGCCGCGTTTGCGGGATTCGTCGAGAGCCCGCAGGGCTCCTTTAAAATTGTTGAGCTGGTAGGAAGAGAACGCCAGCCCGTTCCAGGCGCCGGCCAGATCGGCATTCTGCTCGAGTGCGGCCAGGAACTCGTCCGCCGCATCCCGGTAGCGCTTCGCGCGAACCAAAGCGTCCGCGTACCGCACTCGCAGTTCGGGACTCGCGGGGTCGAGGATGGTCGCAGCGTGCCAGGCCGCCAGCGCCTTGTCGGGCTGTTGGTGCGACGAGTACGCTTCCGCCAACGCCGCCTGGTTGGCCGCCGTGGCGTTCTGCTTGACCGCCTCTTCGAAGAGTCGGATCGCCTCGGCAAAGCGCTCCAGCTCGAGCATCAGGAAGCCCGCTCGCTCCCGAACAGCGATGGCTTCCGGATGGGACTTCAGGTGGACCTGATACAAATCCACCGCCTGCTGGATTTGCCCATCCCTTTCGACGAGCTCCGCAAGCTCGAGAATCATCTCCGCCATTTTCGGGTCGAGCTCGATCGCTTGGCGATAATGCTTTGCGGCTTCATCGAAACGCCGAAGCCTGGCCAGTGACTGCCCTAGCTCGAGATTGGCGTCGGCCGAGTCCGGGTCGAGTGTGAGAGCTCGGCCATACGCTCCGATCGCTTCTTCATGTTGCCCGGTCCTTAAGAGCGCGTGGGCGTAAAAGAACTGCGCCTGAAAATCATCGGGCCGAGCGGCGGCCAGTACCTCAAGGTGAGAGACAGCCTGGGAGAACTCCTCTTGCTGCATGAGCAGCGAACTAAGATTCACCCGGGCCGAGGTTAGCTCCGGTTGTTGCTCAACGACAACCTCGTAGTGTTTGATGGCCTTTCGTAGCTGCTTGATCTCGGTATAGGCAAACGCCAGGTTGAAGCGGGCGTTGTGGTTGTCGGGCTCGTCGGCGACCACTTTTTCAAGCAGCTCCGCGGCCTTGGCGTAATCTTCCTGATCGAGGGCCTTCGCCGCCGACTCGATGGCACTGTCGGAAGCCGCCGCTAGAAACACCAGTAGGGCTGCAAGCGCCGCCATACCGACATTCTAACAGCGGCCTCCGGTCCCCTAAGGTGATGTGGAGCACCCGAAAGGGTCCGGTCGAGGCCCCGCACCGGCGCCGCTATCGCCACATCGGACGTGTTCGGCGAACTTGACCACAACCTTTCGGGCGCGGCTTCCATGAGGAGGCTCGTCACAGTCAAGCGAGGAAGCGGGAGCAACTTCAGTTATGGGCGAACGTCCGACCGGGCTTCCATCCGTACTCGGGTGGCGTCATCTTCAGGATGCGGTGCTCTATGAAGTTCGGTCCAGGCGGCGCTGCTCGCTCTGTGTCGGCCTCGAAGGCCGCCCCGCCCACGCAGTCGCCGCGAACACGGTGTCCGACGTTCGGGGTCGCTGTCGTTGCTGTCCGGTTTCCATCGCCAAACCTAATCGCTCCTCGCGGCTAGGGCGTCTTGTTACGTCGTCTTGAGCTTCATCCCAGGGATCGAAATCCACGTCTTGCTGCCACAACACGTGCAGCAGCACGGCCAGCTGCAGGATCCGTTTGTATCCGGGTTATCCTCTCTGACGGTTCGCTACTTCAGCGGACGTTGCCGACTGGCCCCGGTGAGCGACATCATGGGAGGTTGTATCCGGGGGTCCCAGCCCTGGGTCGACACCCCATCCACGCCGGCTGGTAGCCGGCACTGATGACCGACAGCCCCACTCCCCGCTTCGAGATCGTAGCCCGCTGTCCTCACACCCGCGCCCGCACCGGACGCCTCCACACCGCCCACGGGGTGATCGAGACGCCTGTCTTCATGCCGGTGGGGACGCAAGCAAGCGTCAAAGGCCTGACCGGCCGCATGCTCGAGGACGAGCTTGGGGCCCAGATCATCCTAGCCAACACGTACCATCTCTATCTGCGACCCGGGCACCAGACGATCGCAAACCTCGGTGGGCTGCATCGCTTCATGAACTGGCCCAAAGGGATCCTGACCGACTCCGGGGGTTTCCAGGTTTTCAGCCTCAGCTCGCTACGCAAAATCACCGACCAGGGCGTGATCTTCCGTTCTCACCTGGATGGATCCGAGCACAAGCTCACCCCGGAGTCGGCGATCGATATCCAGTGTGCGCTCGGAAGCGACATCATGATGGCGCTTGACGAGTGCACCGACTATCCGGTCAGCCATGAGTACGCCCGGGCGTCCATGCAGCGCACGATCGAATGGGCCGGCCGGAGTATGAGCCATTGGGAAAAGCTGCGGAACCGAGCAGAAGCCCCATCCACGAGCGCCGAGCCGATGCTTTTCCCTATCGTTCAGGGGTCGATGTTCGCCGACCTGCGCCAGGAGTGTGCGCGACGACTTTCCGAACTCGACGCTCCCGGCTACGGGGTAGGAGGGTTGTCCGTCGGCGAGCCGCGCTCACTGAGCTTCGAAATGATGGAAGCCGTGGAAGGCATCCTTCCACGTGATCGACCGCGTTATCTCATGGGCGTCGGGATGCTCGAAGAACTTGGAGTGTACGCAGCCGCGGGAGTCGACATGATGGACTGTGTCCTGCCCACCCGCAACGCCCGCAACGGGTATCTATTCACGTCCAGCGGGCCGCTGATCATCAAACACAGCGCCTGGGCCTCCGATCCCCGACCGATTGATGAGAACTGCTCCTGCTACACCTGTTCTCACTACTCGAGAGCCTATCTGCGCCACTTGTTCCTTGCCGGCGAGATTCTCTACTCTACTCTAGCGACCCTTCACAACCTCTATATCTACCTTGACAGCATGAGGGAGATCCGGCAAGCTATTGGGATTGGTGAGCTCCCCAGTTATCTAGCCCGCGTTCGCTCCGCCCAGGGCGTGGGTGAACGTCAGACTCCCGGGTAGGTTCAAGGACTCCCGATTCTGAATGCAAACGCCGCGGGGTCAATCGGCCTCCGCTGGGCGTCATGACGTGATCGTGTTAAGAGCCAATGCTCCCTGACTTGACTCACCTGGCCGGGATTCCGCCCACGAACGGAATCTGCCTGGCGATTCTGCTGCAACAGTCGTCGAGCCCGCTGCAAAACCCCCTGGTCCCCATCATCATGATGGTGGTCATCTTCTATTTGGTGCTGTTCCTGCCCATGAGGAGGAAACAGCGCAAGATGGAAGCTATGCTTAAGGATCTGCAAAACGGCGACCGGGTGATGACCGGCGCCGGACTCGTTGGTACGCTCGTGGCTATCGGCGATGATAATACCGTGACCCTGCGAATCAAACCAGACAACGTAAAGCTGCAGTTCGCCCGTAGCGCCGTCACCGCGCTCGTCGACGAAAAGGACGAAACTAAGTAGCCTCTTTTCCAACTTTGCCCCGTAAATCCCTATGACCCGCAAGCTCTGGCAGAAATTCTTCTTGGCGCTCGCTGTCACCCTCGTCTGCATTTATGGGGTGATTGGGCTGCCAGGCTCGATGGAAGAGCTGCGAGCGAACTTGCGCGAGCGCATCAAGCTCGGGCTGGACTTGAAGGGCGGATCGCACTTGATTCTTCAGGTCCAGATTCAGGACGCTACTCGGTCTGAAGCCGACCAGACGATAGGCCGCCTGCGGGCGGATCTCAGCGCCCAGGGGATCGCCTACACCTCGATGGAGCGCAACGACCCCCAAGACGTTGAGGAGGCGGATTCGATCGAGATCACCATCTCAGGAGTTCCCATTGACCGCACCAGTGATTTTCGATCGACGATCGAGGATACGTTCCCTGACTGGCTTCTATCCCCCGTAGATTCAGCCACCTGGAGGTTGCGCATGCGGCCGTCGGCATTGGCCGCCCTCAAGGGCAATACCGTCACCCAGTCGATCACCACGATTGAAAACCGGGTCAACGGGCTGGGCCTGACCGAGCCCGTGATTCAGCAGCACGGGCGGGCCGACGCGGAATACGAGATCCTGGTTCAACTGCCGGGGGTCAGCGACCCCCAGCGGGTGATGGAAATCCTTCAGATGACCGCGCTGCTCGAGATTCAGGAGGTCATCGATCCCACCCCGTACCCTTCCCGCCAAAGCGCGCTAGCCTCGCGGGGCGGCATTCTGCCCCAAAACAGCGAAATCTTGAATTACAGCGACCGCCGTTCGGGCGAGTTGGTCAACGAATGGTACCTCCTCAACCGAACCGCGGTCGTCAGCGGCCGCGACCTGCGAAACGCCCAGCCCAGAAGAGACTCGCAGACAAACCAATGGGAAACGTCGTTCAGCCTGTCTCGCGAGGCCGGACGCCGTTTCGGTGACTTCACGCAAGCCCACATCGGGGACTCTCTGGCCGTCGTGCTTGACAATCGGATCAAGAACGTCGCCTCCATCGAAAGTCGCATTGACACGGAGGGCCGCATAACAGGGATGGGCGGTCAGCAGGAGACGAGCGACCTGGCCCTTGTTCTGAGGGCCGGCTCTCTGCCGGCTTCCATCGAATTCCTGGAGCAGCGTACCGTGGGCGCTTCGCTGGGAGCGGACTCGATTCGACAGGGCGTCAACAGCGCCTTACTGGGCGTGCTGCTGATCATGCTCTTAATGCTCGTGTACTACAAGTGGGCCGGCGTGAATGCGATCGTTGCGCTGACCCTCAATCTTGTCATCCTGATGGCCGTTTTGAGCTACTTCGGGTTTACGCTGACACTGCCCGGCATCGCAGGCGTTATCCTGACCATAGGAATGGCGGTGGACGCTAACGTCCTTATTTTTGAACGAATTCGGGAAGAGCTGCGGGCCGGAAAGGGTGTCATCGCATCTCTGAATGCGGGCTTCGGGAAGGCAGTTATCACCATTATTGATACCAATCTGACGACGATCATTGCGGCGGCCTTCTTGTTCGCCTTCGGGCGGGGGCCGGTACGCGGATTCGCCGTTACGCTGGCGACTGGGCTGTTGGCCAACTTATTCACGTCTATCTTCGTGTCCCGGCTGATCTTCGACGTGGGCTTGGTCCGCAAGCAGCAGGTCAAGGAGTTGAGTATCTAGAGCTACTGCTCAAGGCAAGCTCGGGGAACTTTTGGGGAGCCGCCGGTGTCTACGACATCGACGGCCTATATAGGCCATGGAGCTGTTCAAGTCTTCGGACATAGATTTCGTCGGCCGGCGGAAGTACTTTATTGGCTTGTCGCTGCTGTTGGTGATCGCCGCCGCGGCAAGCATGGTCCTGAAGGGCGGGCTGAAACTCGGTATCGATTTCAAGGGCGGCACTCTCGTGTACGTGAAGTTTAAAGACGCCCCCGAGGTGAGCCAGATTCGGGAAACGTTGACCAGCAAGGGACTAACGGTCGCGACTCTGCAGCCGTTTACCGACCGAGCCGACAGCCACGAGTTGAAGATCGACCTCGATCTGGCGGAGGACGCGGTTCTAACTTCGGGGCGCTCGCAAGTCGTTGAAACGCTGAGGGGAATTTATCCCGGCGAGGGCGACAAGCTCGATTTTAACAACAGCTCCGCGGAAGCACTCGCCGACCGCCTAAAAGGTAACTTGACACTGTCCGCGGTCGAACGCGCGGAGATTGAATCGGCAGCGAGCGCTTTGATCGCGTTTCGGGACGAATCTCCGCGGTCGGGGCTGGTGAAAGATTTTTCTCAGTTGACTTCCGTTGAGGGGGTGAATCCTGATATTATATCTGCGCTCCACCAGGAGGCCTACCTTGGGTCGTTCGCGATCCGGGGTGTAGAGGCCGTTGGACCGAAGATCGGGAAAGACCTTCAACGCCAAGCTCGCAACGCCACTCTGTGGGCGTTGGGCGGGATGCTCGTTTACATCGCCCTACGCTTTGAATGGATTTACGGCGTTGCGGCAGTCGTGGCGGTCTTCCACGACGTGTTCATTACGTTGGGGTTCTTCTCCTTGTTCGACAGGGAGATCGAGTTACCGGTGATTGCCGCGTTGCTGACGCTGGTTGGCTATTCGATGAACGACTCAATCGTCATTTTTGATCGGGTTCGGGAGAATTTAAAGCTGACCCGCAGGCAGCCGCTGGAAGTTCTAGTCAATCGCAGTGTGAACCAGACGTTGGCGCGCACCCTGTTGACCTCGGGGCTTACCCTGATCGCCGTGCTGTGTCTATTTTGGTTTGGCGGCGAGGTTCTGAGAGGGTTCTCGTTCGCGCTGGTTGTCGGGGTGATCGTGGGAACTTACTCCTCGATCTTCGTCGCCAGCCCGATCTTGTTGTGGTGGCAAGGCGTTGTGTCAGCCCGCGCCGGTGGGAGAGGGCGTTCGCGGTAAGGGAGAACAGAAGCAGGCAAGAGAAACAAGAACTTGCTAGCATCTAGGATTGTGACGGAAGGGAGGTCACACGATGTTCGAACAAAGCCTAATAGAACTTAACATCCAAAAAGGACGTAGCGTGTGGGCCATGGTGCTGTCCGGCGCGGTGCAGGGCCTAATTCTAGGGGTATTTATTCTTATTCCACTGCTCAACTACTACGAACTGCCGGCGGCAGAGTTGATGACGTTCCTGGTGGCCCCGCCGCCTCCACCACCACCTCCGCCACCTCCCCCGGAAATGGCGCCGCAGAAAATCGCCCCCGAGAAATTTGACCCCTTAGCAGCGCCAAAAGAGATCCCCGACGAGGTGGCGATCATCGAGGAAGCTATCCCTGCACCCGCTCAAACCATCACCGGCGTGATGGGCGGCGTCATTGGAGGCACGCCGGGAGGGCAAATCGGCGGCGTCATTGGAGGTATTATCTCGAATGCTCCGATGATAGCGCCGCCACCACCGCCCAAGAAAAAGCCACCCCCTACGCCCAAGCGGATTCGTGTGGGCGGAGCGGTGCAGAGGGCCAACCTAATTAAGCAAGTGAAGCCGGTCTACCCGGCACTGGCCCGCCAAGCCCGTATTCAGGGCACAGTAAGGCTTACCGCAATCATCGCGAAAAACGGATCCATCGAGAAACTGGAGGTCCTGAGCGGCCATCCGCTGCTGATTCCTTCGGCGTTACAGGCTGTCAAACGGTGGCGCTACAAGCCCACTCTGCTGAACGGTCAGCCGGTGGAGGTCGTCACCCAGATCGATGTTAACTTCACCCTCAGTGGGTGAGAGCGCGCTTGATATAAGGAGTATCGAAATCGCTCGGGCTTGCTTCTCGGTACCATCGGTGCCAGGCCCGTCGACCATGAAGAGACATAGGAGGAAGGATTGATGCTTACTCAGTTCTCGGTTTGGAGTATGTTGCTGTTGCAGCAAGAAATCGGTTTTGACGTCATGTCGATGTGGAACCAGATGGGATGGCCCGCCCGGTTGGTCGTCATCGTCATGTTTTTCATGTCGGCCTGGTCGATCGGCGTCATGATCGACCGCCAGTTGGCGTTTTCGGCGGCACGAAAGCAGTCCCGCCAGTTTGCGCCCGCCGTGGCCGGCGCCCTGCGGGACGGCAAACTCGAAGAAGCCGTCAAGATCGCCGAACGACACAAGAAAAGCCATCTGGCCAAGGTCGTCGTCGCCGGACTTCAGGAGTTCAAGGCTCACGAGATGAGCACGGAAATTCCTGGGGAAACGATCGCATCGTCGAAACGCGCCCTTGACCGCGCGCAGGCGATCGTCCACGCGGAGTTGAACAGAGGATTGAGTGGCCTTGCGACCATTGGCTCCACCGCTCCCTTCGTCGGCCTGTTCGGAACCGTGATCGGCATCATTAACGCTTTCCAGGGGATTTCAACGGAAAAGTCGACCGGACTGGGCGCTGTGGCCGGCGGAATCTCCGAGGCTCTAGTCGCTACTGCGATCGGCCTGTTCGTCGCCATTCCCGCCGTCTGGATGTACAACTACTTCAACTCCAAGGTTGAGGGATTCGACGTCGAAATGGATAACGCCGGTTCCGAGCTGATCGACTACTTCCTTAAGAAAACCCAGAAGGCCGCGGCCAACTAGGGCGCCAAATCGACTCGGGTGGGCCCGGTTCGCCCGTTTCAGACAGGAGTGTTGAGATGGCAAAACATGCGACAGGCGGCACTATGTCGGTGATCAACGTCACGCCCATGGTGGATGTGATGTTGGTGTTGCTGATTATCTTCATGGTCATCACACCCATGCTGAGCAAAGGTGTCAGCGTAGACATGGTCCGCACTCGCAACCTGATTGCCATGGAGGACGCGGACAAAGATGACGCCGTTGTGGTGGCTGTGACGCGAGACGGCAGTGTTTTCTTGGGCCGAGGGAAAACTAATCTCGATCAGTTGGGACGGGTCGTAGGCGACATCATTGAAAACAGGCTCGATAAAACTGTCTACATCAAAAGCGATGCACGAGCGCGCTATGCGCGCGTGGTGGAGGTGATCAACATACTCCGCACCGAAGGAGTGGATCAGCTTGGACTGCTGACGGAAAAGATCCAGGAAAGAGGGGCAGCGGTGGTCGCCGTAGAGTAGACCGGCGCAGTCCACCCAGCACCTAATTTGTCTAGGGGAGGAAATCGTTATGGCAATGGGAGTCGGCCAGAGCGGCAGCGTCTTGTTGGACATCAATATGACGCCGCTCATCGACGTGCTTCTGGTTCTGCTAATCATCTTCATGGTGATTACACCGCTGACGCCGAAAGGGTTGGAAGCGATGGTCCCGCATCCCAATCCGAACCAACCGGATCAACCCCAGGAAGCGGATGTTCGTACGGTAGTGGTCTCCATCGATGGCAGCCGCAGAATCATGATCAATCGGGACCCGACCACCAAGGACCTTCTGGAAGAGCGGCTACGGAACATCTTCAAGACCCGAGCCCAGCGCGTGATGTTCGTCAGCGGCGATCCGTCGTTGGAGTTTAAAGATGTGGCCGAAATCATCGATATGGCCAAGGGCGCGGGCGTCGACAAGGTAGGCTTACTCACGGAGGAAATAGAGGCCGGACTCTAGGCCGGGTGGCTTATGCCCCTGATCCGACCCTGGTCACTGGGGTCTCTTCGTACCATGGAGCTACAGAAATGAACCGAACTATGAAGTTTCTTTGGAAGAGTGGGACCGCCGCGGCTTTAGTGGCAGGCCTGGGTTCTTTTGGCTGTCAGGAGTACGTCGACTACCTGAAGGCACGAAATGAGCTGAACAGAGGGGTGAACGCTTTTAGTCGCACCGATTACAGTTTTGCCATCGAGCACTTTGAGAAGGCGATCGATCTCGATCCGGAATTCCTGGAAGCCAGGCAGTATCTGGCCAGCTCGTACATGATGCAGTATGTCCCGGGCGCCGAATCAGAAGAGAACGAAGCGGTGGCCCAGAAGGCTCTTACAGGTTTCCTGGGCGTGCTCGACAAGAACGATAACAACGAGGCTGCTCTAGCCAGTATAGCCATCATTTACTTCAACATGAAAAGGATGGAGGACGCCAGGGAATGGTACGCCAAGCTGCTGGAGAAGTTCCCAGAAAACAAGGACGCTTACTATACGCTTGGTGTCATCGCTTGGACCGAGACGTACCAGCCGCGGCTGATGGTTCGAGCCAGCCTGGGAATGAAACCTGAGGATCCAGGCCCCATCAAAGATGATGACGCCCGACACGGACTGGCCGAATTGAACTTGCCTGTCGTCGAAGAAGGCCTGAAAAACCTCGAGAAGGCGCTGGAGATCGATCCCGAGCACGACAACGCGATGGCCTACATCAACCTGCTCTACCGCGAAAAAGCCGACATCAGCGAGACGAAGGAAGACTACGAAAAATACACTGCCACGGCGAACGAATGGTCACTGAAATCACTTGACACCAGGAAGAAGAAAGCCGAGGCGGCCACAGCGGAAACCTTCCAAGACGCATCGTAGGCCCCGTATAATAACCCTGAGGGCTGTCTGAGAGGCCTGTGCTCCCGACCCTCAGGGTTTTTCTTTGTCCACAAGTCAGCTCCGGCAGCGAGCGGTGTCGAGATGTCGAGCAATCCAGCGCACACTCTTCCCGCCTCCTCTTCAGACCCTATCTCTCTGCGTTTTCAAGAGTTAGAAGAAAAGGTTCGCCGCTCGCGGGGTGCCGACGATCTGGCGATCCTGCGAAGCGCCTTCGAGTTCGCCGCCGATCGGCACCACGAACAGAAACGCAAGTCGGGTGAACCGTACCTCGCCCACCCCGTGGAGGTGGCGCACCTGCTGGCCGACATGAGCCTCGATCTGGTGTGCATTGCAACCGGGCTGCTGCACGACGTCGCCGAAGACACCGGGGTCCGCATCGCCGAAATCAAGAAACGGTTCGGCAAGGAAATCGGCCGTTGCGTGGATGGGGTCACGAAACTGAGCCGGCTTGACTACTATTCCTTGGAAGAGCGGCAGGCCGAAAACTTTCGCAAAATGCTGCTGGCCATGGTCGACGACGTGCGGGTCATTCTTGTCAAGCTTGCTGACCGCCTTCACAACATGCGGACCCTCGGCTACCTCGATGCCGATAGGCAGCAGCGCATTTCGCGCGAGACGCTTGAGATCTACGCGCCCATCGCGCTGCGGTTAGGAATGGGGAAAGTCCGCGGCGAACTGGAAGACTTAGCCTTCTATTATCTTGAGCCGCAAGCTTACGCCGACATCACGAAGCACATCGAATCCCGCCGGGAAGCCAGCGAAGAGTTCCTCGCCGCAATCAAGACCGTCCTCGATAAAAAGCTTGCCGAAAACGGTGTGCCCGCCCGCATCGAAAGCCGCATCAAGCGAGCCTACTCGATCCACCAGAAACTCAAGCGCCAAAAAATCACGGCCGATCAAGTGTACGACCTGCTCGCTCTTCGCGTGATAACCGACTCGGAAAAAAGCTGCTACGCCGCTCTCGGGATGGTCCACAGCCAATGGCGCCCGGTGGCGGGCCGTATCAAGGATTTTATTGCCATGCCGCGGCCGAACCTGTATCAAGCCGTGCACACTTCGGTCATCGCGGAAGAAGGCCAGACCTTCGAAGTGCAGATTCGCACCGAAGAGATGCACCACAAGTCCGAGCAAGGCATCTGCGCCCACTGGAAGTACAAGGAGGGTCTGCACGGCCCGGATGTCGATGAGGGCCAGATGGCGTGGCTGCGCCAACTTGTCGAATGGCAGAGAGATGTCAAGGACCCGAGCGATTTTCTCTCCACACTTAAGGTCGATCTCTACCCGGAAGAGGTCTACGTTTTTACGCCGCGAGGGAAGCTGATTGTCCTACCTAGGGAAGCCACCCCGGTCGATTTCGCCTATCTGATTCACACCGAGGTCGGCCACCGTTGCGCGGGCGCCAAGGTCAACGGCCGCATCGTGCCGCTCAAGTATCATCTTCGCAATGGGGACATCGTAGAGATCATCACCCAGCAGAATCATGCCCCGAGCCGGGACTCGTTGAGTATGGTCAAGACGTCCCGAGCGCGCCAAAAGATCAAGCAATGGCTCAACGCGAACCGGCGCAAGAAGGCCCAAGAGATCGGCGAGAAGCTTATCGAAAAAGAAGCGCGCCGGCTGAACGTATCACTCAAAAAAGTCGCTCCGGAGGCCCTTCGCCAGGTCTGCCAAGACTATGGCTGCGCCGAACCCGGAGATCTCTATGCCGCCCTGGGCTACGGCAAGTGCTCTGCCCGCAGCATCGTCGTGAAACTCGCCCCGGAAGCTGCGCAGACGGCCACGGGCCGCGTGACGCCTGAGGTCGCTCCCTCCGATGGCAAGCCGCGTCCTGTATCACCCGGCACGGCCGTCCTGACCGTCAAGGGAATTGACGACATCCTTGTCTATCGGGCCCGCTGTTGTAATCCGATCCGCGGCGAGCCTATCGTCGGCTACGTCACGCGCGGTAAGGGCGTTTCTGTCCACTCAAAAGAATGTCCCAATGCACAGAACCTGATGTACGAAGAGGAGCGGCGAATGGCGGTCGAGTGGACCCAATCAGCGGATGTCGCTTACAAGATCCGGCTAATCATCTACGTCGAAGACCGTCCGGGTGTGCTTAACGAGCTTACGAGTGTCCTCTCGGAGGAGAACGTCAACATCCGCAGCGTCGAGACGCGCAGCACCAAAGGGCCCAATCCGCTGGCCATTGTCGAGCTGACCATCGACATCCAGGACGTCAAACAGCTGGATCGCATCACGGCCGGTATGCGCCGGGTTCCCGGCGTTCGTGAAGTTGGCCGTCGGCAGCGGGGATAGCGCGGCGACCGCCTAGTCGCAAACTCCGTGCCACCCGTTCCGCCTGGGTCCCGGCCAGCCATTTACGCTCAGAGAACACCCGGAGCCTCCAATTGGGGTCGCCGAACGCTTACTTCTGCCTTGTCTCGCCTCGGGCATAGACCTGCAGCCGGCCGTCGGCATCGAGCGTTAACACCGGGCAGAACAGGCCTTTCCTCTCCCCGCGCCACCATGCCCCGGCCGATCCCGGATCACTGAGATTGGTGAAACGATAATCGTACAGAACAGCCCTCAGAAGGCGCGGCGGCGCCCCGGGGAAAGGGTTCCTTTCTATCAGCGCTAGCACTGAAGTTGACCCTTCGAGCAGTCGTTTCGCGAAGGAAAAGAACCAAGGACTTTCCGGGTAGGTACCCCGAGCGGCGAACCACATCTGCCAGTCGAGCCTCGGTTGGTGGGGCGCAACGTACTCCGGTCGTCGGCCGACATTCCCCGGCTTGTACTTGAACTCGTACGTCTTCCACTTCACGCCGTCGCGGCTGCCTTCTACAATGATCTCTGGGCGCTCGGTCGTCATGACTCGAAAAAGGCCATAGCTGTTGACTGTACGGAACGGCTGCGCCCACGCAGAGACCTTCAACACGGTGTCGGGCCAGCCCACCTCAATCCGGAACGTGCTGAGCATGGGAACCAGGGACAGAACGAACAAAACCAGGCCGACAGGCGCCATCACCCAGCAAGGCCATCGCATTCGCGATGTCTTCAAGGAGCTTCCCGGTGGGCGTGCTTCCTGCCGGCTCTCCGACCCGTATGCGATTAGACGGAGCCGATCGGGCCACACCTGATCATCGAGCAAAGGTACACACAGTGCTAACACCAGCAGGTTGAAAAAACAATAGTTCCCGGTAACGGCAGTCAGCACCTGAAAGATCACCAGCGGCCAGAACGCAACAAGCCGCAGCCTTCTTCCAGTAAAGATAAGGAAGGGGACGACGAGTTCGATTCCAAACATCACAGCACAAGAAAACTTCTGAAACGCCAGGGGAAGCTGATGGGCATACCAGCCGATCCAGGTAGGCAGAGGTTGTGTTTCGTAGTGGTACGTGAGCGCCGTGAGGTCAGCCCAGGTCGGGTCACCGCTGAGCAGTTTCACCACCCCGGACTGAAACATGAGCCGGAACAAGAGCCACCACAGCAGCCACCGGGCTATTGTCGATGGCGGTCTTTCGCGGGTGGGTCGGGGCCACAAACTCAGCGGCGCAAAGAAAATCGCGAGAAAGCCCGCTTCCAACAGCAGAACGTCCCACTGGAGGTGAAAGAATGTCTGTCCAACGATGCACAACGACAGATACACCGTCCAAAGCGCGAATAGGACGTAGGCCTGTGCAAAGCCGATGACCAGTAGCACCGCGAGCAGGCAACCTACGGCGCAGAGGACGTGGAGGAAGCTATCCGATGTACTGACCCAGGCCCAGGTCGGCAGCAGGTTGTAGCGCCCGTCGATATTCTCGCGGGCCTCGGCCATCAGGTCGGCTGCGGGCAAGATCCCGTTGCTTCCGATCAGTCCCTCAATTTGGACCCAGAGGGAAGCGAAGGCCAACAGGTAGATCAGCCCGATGAACCGTAGGAATACCCAGCGAGTGATGATGTACGCGGGTTTGTGCGCTACGTCCGGCGCGAACCAACTTGTCAATTTCCAAAGTGCTGACCGATTGCTTGCGACGAAGAGATAACCCAACTCCAGCACACCCGCCACGCCCGGGACATGCTCGTAGAGCCAAAGCGCGCGCCGTCGCTCTCCGACGGCACCCAAGGTGCGCAGGACAGCCTCGGCACCTCCGTAGACCTGCCCGTCCGGTTCGACAAGTTGAACGGCCTGTTTGAAAGACTGGACTGAGATTTCCGGAAAGCGCTCGGCGATTTGGGGATCCTGAGAGGGGGAATAGTCCACCCAGTCCCCGGTCAGCGGTCGCCAGCGTGCGATCCAATAGCGGCAAAAACTGCAGTCCCCGTCAAAGATCAACAGCGGCTTGTCAGGTGGGGATGCGACTCTCGTGGGAACCTCCGGGCGTGGGATCCCGCCGGGGCCGACCGATTGAAATCTCTGCGCGCTGAACCTGCGGGGACCCCGGATCTCAATGTCTTACCTATTATCTTTGAACGTCGGCAAGGGTTGGTGGGGAGGCATATTATAGTGAAAGGCCCTCTTGCTTTAACAAGGGTGGGTGAGGTCGCCGATATTCAAGTTCTCCGACATAAGGGTTGCTTGATCGTCAGCTCATGAGCAAAGAAGGTGTCGAGCTTCGGCTGTTCGTCTACGGAACCCTAAAGCGAGGGTTCGACAATCATCGACGGTTTTGCCAAGGCGTCTTGTCGGTCGAAGAAGGATGGCTGTGGGGGCGGCTCTATCAACTCCCGCCCGGTTATCCCGGGTTGCTGATTCCCGAGCAAGATGTCGTAGCTGAAGGGACGGCCGATCCGCTTCGAGATGCGGCGATGGACGAGCATAACTTGCCAGAGATTCGGCGCGAGCGATCCGCAGAAGCCCACGCCGAAGAGGGGCAGTGGTTGCCTGTCTGGGGCGAAATTCTCGTCTTCGGCGACCCCGCCCGACGCCTGCCCTCCATCGATCGGCTGGAAGACTTCAGGCCTGCCCTACCGAGCATCTATCGGCGCGTTCTGGCCTGCGTCCATCGAAATCCTCCCGCAAGCCGGATAGCTGCCTGGGTGTACGTCATGGCGCAACCTGACCCACAGGCGCGGATGTTCTTAGACGGCCGCTGGACCGGCGAGTAGTCTCAATCAGCGTCGTGGTCGATTTCGCGGTGTGGCTCTCCGAGTCCCTTGGCGAACCGGTGGCGACACACACGTGTGTTTGTCCGGGTCGAAGGCTGAGTAAGCTTCGGCTTGGCGTTTGCATTTTGGCCGGCGGGAGTGCCGGCCGGTACTTCCAACTAGTGTAGTGCGTCGTAAATAATCTTATTTATAGGTTGTTCGCAACGTCTTCCTCTGGTAGGAGGAAAGTTGCCGCAAGGGATGAGTCGTTTACGGCGACTCGCGCAAGGGAGAGGTGGTCGGAAACCCGCGGAAGATTGGACAGTCTGTCTGCTGCCCAGAAGTCAGGGCGATGGACCTACCGGAGCAACTGACAAAAGACAGCTACTGCAGGCGGTATTTCTCTTGCATCAGCCGCTGGAAACGGGGTCTGTAGATGAGGTCATAGGCCAACTCCTTGCCGGGGAATAGGTGAAGCGCGGCGCGGCGGGCCGAAGCGATCAGCTCACCGGCTTCCTCCACCGGCATGCGGGCATCCTGACCGATCACGTTCATCACCATCGACATCATCAATTGCAGTTTGCGAACTCGCTTGCGTTCGGCCTCGATTTCCGCTGCGGTCGCCATGGTCGCCGTCGCTCCTTCGATTATACTGGTCAGCAGAGCGCGAGCCTCGCACGTTGTTGTCCCTTCCTAGGCCTATGTCTGGAGAATTCTCCGACGATCGCTTCGTGACGGTCTTTTCTTCTCGGCAGCACAATGCCGAGGTCGAGGCGGAAACTGTTCATGGCCTGCTTGGGTCGGCCGACCTGAAGTCGCTGATCGTGCGAGAGAATGTGCCCGAGATCCCTGTCGGCAAAGTCTCGGTCCGCGTTCTGGCCTCCGACGCTGAAGAAGCCAAGGAGCTGATCCGTAATGCCCTGGACGCCGGGGAAGCCCATTCGCTCGGGGACGTCCCTGAATGAGGGATCGCCCGGCCCGGTTAGGACTGGGGACACTGTGCGTACTGGCCCTGGTTGGACTCACGTGCGCGAAAGACACGCCTTCCGTCCCCCGGCTGATTGTGGTGATCGTGGTCGACCAGATGCGCTACGATTACCTGACGCGCTTTCAGGATCTTTATCAGGGCGGCTTCCGGACTCTGCTCGAGAAGGGCGCGGTTTTCACTGAGGCGCGCTATCGTCATGCGCGAACTGTCACCGCTCCAGGCCATGCTGCCATCATGACGGGTCGTCATCCCGCCACCTCGGGGATTACCTCCAACAACTGGTTCGATCCGGATATCAATGCAAAGCGGACCGCCGTGGCCGATCCCGATTATCGCTCGGTCGGGGGACCAGGCGCCGCTGCCTCGCCAAGGAGCCTGTTGGTCGATACCTTCGGCGATCGTCTTAAGCAACAGAACCCAGCCAGCCAGGTGGTCGGCATCTCGATCAAGGACCGCTCGGCGATTCTCATGGCAGGCCGTGATGCTGACGCGGCCTACTGGTACTCCGCCACTGGCCGGTGTTTCGTCACCAGCAGCTATTACATGGAGCAGCCCCCTGGTTGGCTGACTGCATTCAACCACTCGAATCCGCCGGATCGATTTGAAGGCAAGCTTTGGGAGCGCCTGCTAGACGACCCAGCTATGTACGAAAAGTACTCGCGCGCCGATCGGTTCGAGCATGAATTCGATGGCCGGCGAGTTGTCTTCCCGCACGTTCTGAACGGCACCGAGTCCCCAACCGACATTAGCCTCGACGCCAGACGCTCTCCCTTCGGGGACGAACTTCTTCTCGAAGCTACTCTCGCAGCCATAGAAGGCCACGAACTGGGTTCGGATGCCGCCCCGGACCTGCTTGCGGTTGGCTTCTCCTCTCCTGATTACGTCGGGCACTTGTTCGGACCTTTCAGCCAGGAGGTGATGGACGCCCACCTCCGGCTCGATCGCGTCCTGGGGCAATTGTTCACTGAGCTAGATCAGAGAGTTGGACTGGATCGCACGCTAATCGTTTTGACCTCCGACCATGGGGCTGCACCTCTTGTCGAGGAGGCCAAAAAGCGAGGACTGCCTGCGAGGAGCATACCGGCGACAGAGTTGTCCGATGCGGTGACGGCCGCTTTGAAAAAACGGGCATCCGGAATCAGCGACGCGGTTACCTTCTTTGATGCGCCTCACTTCTTCCTCGACTTTCCCAAGCTCGAAACACGCGGCGTTACGCGCAGCAAAGCCGAAGAGATCGCCCGAAAGGCACTGCTGAGTGCCGGCTCGGTGCTGGCCGTCTACACGCACCGCGACATGCTTGGCGGGGCACAGGGCGATGATCCGTTCCGGCAACTCTACCGCAACTCGTTTTTCGAACCCCGCAGCCCTCATCTGATGGTCCGCTTGAGAGCGCATCACTACATCGAGGGTTCACAAGGGGCCACCGGACACGGTACCCCTCACGACTACGACCGGCATATTCCCATCATATTCTTTGGACACCAGATTGCTCCCGACCGCCATTCGAAGGCGTGCGGCCCCGAGGACATCGCGCCGACCCTGGCTAAGCTACTAGGTATCCAATTGCAACCTATGGTAGATGCGCGGGTTTTGACTGAGGTTTTGCAATAGGGTTGGATCTTACCCGTGCTAGTGACCCGGCACCTCTGCCGCCCCGCGACGAACCGAGCGCGGATCTCGGACAGCCGGCTTACCGACGCTGTTTCGTGCCACCCGCCTCTCGCGCCCCACGCCGAGCTATAGTCTGATGAGAGTTGCATGGCAAAGGCTAAGCCAAATACGAGCGAAGCGGAGTCTGCGACGCCGAAAACGTTTACCACGCTCTCCGGCCTTCCTGTCAAGCGTTTCTATAGGCCTGCCGATCTGACTGACTTCGATCCCGCCGACCACCTTGGCGAGCCCGGACAGTTTCCTTATACCCGCGGCATCCACGCCAACATGTACCGCGGCAAGCTGTGGACGATGCGGCAGTTTTCCGGGTATGCGACGCCGGCAGAAACGAACCGGCGCTACAAGTATCTGCTGGATCACGGCCAGACCGGCCTATCTGTCGCCTTCGACTTGCCGACTTTGATGGGCTATGATGCCGATCACCCGCTCGCGACCGGTGAAGTCGGGAAGTGCGGCGTGGCCGTTTCTTCCCTCGCCGATATGGAAGAGCTCTTTGACGGCATTCCTCTGGCTGACGTGACCAGTTCGATGACCATAACGTCATCAGCCGCGATCCTGTGGGCCATGTACCTTGTCGTCGCGGAAAAGCAAGGCGCGGATTGGAACAAGATTTCAGGTACCATCCAAAACGACATCCTCAAGGAGTACATTGCTCAGAAGGAATATATTTACCCTCCACGGCCCTCCATGCGGCTTGTCGTCGACACGCTGGAGTTCGGCTCCCGGCACGTGCCGCGATTCAATCCGATCTCGATCAGCGGCTATCACATTCGCGAGGCCGGAGCCACCGCACTGCAGGAGCTTGTTTTCACTCTCGGAGCGGGAATCGAATATGTAAAGTGGGCGGTCGAGCGCGGCCTCGACGTTGATCACTTCGCTCCCCGGCTGAGTTTCTTCTTCGACGCCCACAACGATTTCTTCGAAGAGATCGCGAAATTCCGGGCTGCGCGAAAAATCTGGGCCAAGGTCATGCGCGATCGCTTCGGCGCCAGCGATCCGCGCTCACAGCGATTGCGCTTCCATGCTCAGACAGCGGGGGTGTCGCTTACCTGGCAGCAGCCGCAAGTGAATTCGGTTCGCACTGCGGTGCAGGCGATGGCGGCTGTCCTCGGCGGCACCCAGTCGCTGCACACCAACTCCCTCGATGAAGCCTACGCTTTACCTACAAAAGAAGCGGCTCTACTCGCCCTTAGAACACAACAGGTGATCGCGCATGAAACAGGCGTGCCGGAAGTCGTCGATCCTTTCGCGGGGAGTTACTTTGTCGAGCGGCTGACGCTCGATCTGGAGAAGAAGTTCTTCGCCGAGCTTGAAACAATCGAAGCGATGGGCGGCATGGTCGGTGCCGTCGAGGAAAGCTATCCGCAAGCCGAGATCGCCCGCTCGAGCTACGAGTACCAGCAAGCAGTTGAGCGGAAAGAAGAGATCATCGTAGGCGTGAACGCGTTCGTCGAGCCGGAGGAAAGGCCGATTCCCACCCTTTACATCGATCACGAGGTCCGCGAGCAGCAGTCGGAAAAGCTCGCCCGGCTGCGCCAAGAACGCGACAGCAAGGCGGCGGAAGCTGCGTTGGAACGCCTGCGCGGGGCGGCGGAAGGCACCGAGAATCTAATGCCGCCGATTCTCGAAGCCGTCCGCGCCTACGCGACGCTGGGCGAGATGTGCGACGTCTTGCGCGGCGTCTTCGGAACATACGAAGAGAAGGCGGTGGTGTAGGCTTGCGGGTTGCCCCTTGCGTCCCCGCGGCTGTGAAATCGCCGCCGGCATTCGTGGAGCGCACTCTCTAGAGGGCCGCGTCGGAAGGAGAGAACGACCTCTTGCCTGTTCCATTGAGTGACATCGAAGTTCGCGTTCTCGGTGCGCTGATCGAAAAGGACATGACCACGCCCGACTACTATCCGCTCTCGATCAATGCGCTCGTCAACGCTTGCAATCAGAAATCGAACCGCAGTCCTGTCGTCGGCTATGACGAGCCGACGGTGGCCCGTGCGATCGAGAGCCTGCGCGAGAAGAAACTTGCGCTTGTGCTGACCGGAAGAGAGCATCGGGTGGCGAAGTACCGACACTGGGCCTGGGAGACGCTCGGTCTCGGCCCTCGCGAAATGGCGGTCCTATGCGTGCTGATGGTGCGCGGACCGCAGTCTGTGGGTGAACTCAAAGGCCGTACGCAGCGCATGTACGATTTCGACGACCTCGCTTCCGTAGAGGCTTGCCTCGATCATTTGATCGAGCGCCGGCCCGAGCCGCTGGTTACGAAACTCGCCCGCCAACCCGGTGCGAGAGAGCCACGCTACGCGCACCTCCTCTCGGGCGAAGTGCGGCCTTCGGAGCCGGACGCTCAACCCGCACCCGTTCAGACACTCGCACCCCAGGACGCATCGGCTGATCGCATGGCAAAGTTACAATCCGACATCGACGAACTCAGAAGTGAAGTCCTCGAGCTAAAGGAGCAGCTCTCCGACTTCCGTAAACAGTTTGAGTAGTGCGGGCATTTGAGGCTTCACAGAGCAAGCTACGGCTCAGGCATGGACGGGGGCGAAGACGTTCGTGGTTTCCTCCGCTAGCTCCCGCAGATGTGTCGATTCTTATCGCTGGGCTTACCCCTGTATCACGCGTTTCTCTTACCCGCTAGAATTGTAGGGGCGGCATGCCGTACCCCACCTTCGTCCCGCAAAGCAGATCCGCGGATTATTCATTTATGCCCACTGCCACTGGAATCGGTCCTGCTGAGGCGAAGGAGCATTCCTTCATCTTGGCAAGGAGACTCATCGATTGGAAGGACGAAAAGGAACAGGAATCACGCAAGAAAAAGCTTGCCAAGCTGACATTCGGACGATAATGCCGGAAAAGAACCAATCTTCCTCCCCCCCTATCCGCGTTCTTATCGCCAAGCCGGGTCTCGACGGCCACGACCGCGGAGCTAAGGTGATCGCGAGGGCGTTGCGTGACGCCGGCATGGAGGTCATCTACACTGGACTCCGCCAGACACCTGAGCAGATCGTCTCCGCCGCTTTGGAAGAAGATGTCGAGTTCATCGGGCTTTCGATTCTTTCAGGCGCCCACACCGTGATCGTGCCCCGCCTGATGGGGTTGCTCAATGAAAAAGGCATGCACGACGTCAAGGTGGTTCTAGGTGGCACCATCGTCAACGAAGACCTGCCCGCCATGAAAGAGCTGGGCGTCGCCGCCATCTTTCAGCCCGGCGCCTCTCTGGAATCGATTATCCACTTCATGCGCCAGAACCGCCCCAAGCGAGATTTGCTGCAGGGCTAACTAGCCCAGGGCTGCGCCCCACTGACTGGCCTCTCGCGCAGTTCGCCTCGCCACCTGGAAGCCAGACACCCGCCGGCGATCCTTGCTGGCCGCCCAGAAGGGCGTACGGCCCAGGATTCGACGGGCAGACCAAGAGGTTCCCTGCCCAGTCCGATCCGCGAATGAACCGTAAGCTGACTCAGATTGCAGTCTTATACGGCCGATATGGGCGAGGGACGATGGAACGCGGCGAGGGAAAGACAATCGTCATTGTGGACGACGAAGAGCCGATGCGCGACTACTTGCGCGAGGTGCTGACTCATGAGGGATATGATTGCAGGTGTTTTACCGGAAGCTTGGCGGCACTGGCCTACATGGCTAGCCATTCCGATCGAGCCGATCTCATCCTCACGGACATCAATATGCCCGGCATGGGCGGCGTGGATCTTCTACGAACTGTGAAGACGGTGTCGCCTGAGCTGCCGGTAATCCTGATCTCCGGTCTCTATGAGGTGGGGTTAGCCATCGAGGCCCTGAAAGGAGGGGCCGCAGATTACCTGCTGAAGCCGGCCAAGCCTGACGAGGTAGCCAAGTTGGTCGCCAGACACCTGGAACCCGACCTCGAAGGTCAGCGGGAAGCCATGCGTGACGCCCTGCACAAGTTTCTCACCTCACGCGACCGCTATCACAAACCTGGCGAGCAGGTTCAAGAAGTGTTCGACGTCCTCGGCTTCAAGCGTTATGAGACGTTGCAACATTCCAAACGTGTGGCGGCGTACGCTGTCCTGCTCGGCGAAGCGAAGAAGCTGTCGATCGAGGAGCTGCGACACCTCGAGCTTGGCGCGCTTCTCCACGACATTGGCAAGATTGCCATTCCGCACAACGTCCTCATGAAGGCCGGCCCGCTCAACGACGAGGAATGGGGCGTGATGAAGCTCCACCCGCAAATCGGGTGGGAGCTGCTGTCGGAGTTTCCCGAGCTGGGCGCGGAGGCCGAAATCGTGCACTCTCACCACGAGAGATTCGACGGCAAGGGATATCCGCGAGGACTCAAAGCTCACGACATCCCGTTGGGATCTCGAATCTTCAGCATCGTTGACACCCTAGACGCCATCACTTCCGACCGGCCTTATCGAGGCCGTCAACCCATAGAAGCGGCTCGAGCGGAGATCAAGAAATCGTCAGGATCACAGTTTGACCCCTCCTTAGCAGCGGCCATGGACAAGCTACCCCATAGCGCACTGCTAAAGGTCCGCTTCGACTACCCGGACGCAGAAAACCCCCAGTAGCCGCCTTGCCCAGGCTCAGAACGGGTAAGAAAGCCTAGCCCTGTGTCGATAAGTGCGTTGGGTAATCGGGCAATGCTCCTCCTAAGCCGGCGTTTCTTTCTGTTCTCCCTGCTAGTGCTGGGCTCGAGTTTCCTTGCCGCTCAAGAGTCCGGAAAGGATGATTCCGAGTCCCTAAGGCAAAAGGTCGATGAGCTTGAAAAACGGCTGCTGGAACAGCAGCAGGAGCTGGAGGAAGTGAGAGACCTTATAGCCGAGAAAGAGAATCAGCCACCCAGTGGAGTTGGCGGCCCCCAGCCCGAAGCACCGCCAGGTCGCCAACCGTCGTCGGACGTACTGATTGCGGAGTCAGGCTTGGCAGATGAAGCAGAAACAAGCCTGCCAATGGATTTGAGCGGGTATTTCAGCGGCCGGTACTTTGACGATTCCCGGTCCGACAGTCACAGTCGATTTCAGGCTCACGTGGTTAGTCTCTTCCTCGGCAAAACGCTGGGCAGGTGGAAGTTCTTTTCCGAAGTCGAATTCGAATATGCCCCGAAGTTCGACGCGGACGGAGAAGGTTTTTCGACATCTCGAGGGGAAGTCTTGTTGGAAACAGCTTGGCTCGACTATGAGCATCGTGACTGGCTGAATACGCGTGCGGGGTATATGCTCGTGCCGACGTACTGGCGAGTCCACCACTACCCGTCCATTACACTCACCGTCAGCAATCCGTTAATGGACAAGCGGATTTTCCCGGCGTCCATTACCGGAGTGATGGGGCATGGCTCGAAGTACTACGAGACCGGAGGGTTCACGTACTCCCTATTCATGGGCAACGGGCGCGGCCCTGATGCCGGCCGTCGAGACATCAACGATCACAAGGCCGTTGGGGGTAAATTCGTTGCTCACCTGCCTAGCGGACATCGTCTCGACACTCTTGACCTGGGAGTTATCTCCTACCGCGACAAGTTGGAGAACGGCGAGCGCGAAAACATTTACGGTTTCGAATCGCGGATTGAGAAAGGTCGGCTCGGTTTTCTGGCCGAGTTCGCTCGCGCCAATATCGAGCCCAATGGCGGTGGGCTGCGCTACTTCCGTGAAGGCTACTACCTTCAGCCCTGGGTGCGACTCACACGCCAACTCCGTGTCGTCTACCGCTATGACACCTTGGACTTCGACAGCCGCGTTTCGCACAAACGGGACGCGGAACGTCATACTTTCGGGCTGAACTTTCGACCTCGGCCCACTGTATCTCTGAAGTTGGAATACAACCGCTACAAACCCGAAGCGCTGACGGGGCAGAACTACCATGGTGTGGCGGCAGGCGTAGCATTCTTCTTCCAATGAGAAAAACTCGCTTGCTGACGACCTTTCTACTTCTTTTCTTTCTGGCGGACATCCCCGGGGAGACCGCGGAAAAGTACGTCGTCATCGTCAACAAAGCGAATCGAATCGATTCACTGACTTCCTCCAAGTTGCGGTTCATCTACCAGCGCAAGGTGTCGCGGTGGCCCTGGGGAGCCGAAATCCTTCCCCTGGACTTACCTGAGCAGTCCCCGGTCAGACACCGATTTGCGTCATCAGTTTTGGGTAGCAGTATCGAGGACTTGGCCGTTTACTGGATCGACCAGAAAATAACCCGGAACGTCAATCCGCCGACTCGTGTTTCGACGCCCAACGCAGCGAAGTCGATTGTAGCTGCCAGGGCGGGAGCCATAGCCTACATACCGGTCCACGCTGTCGATCCAACCGTAAAGGTGCTCGAGGTGAGGTAGTGGTCACTAGCGGCATCCTTCATTCCATCCGCACGAAGTTCATTCTAGGCACTCTTGCGGCGATTGCCGGTTCTGGAGCCATCAGCTACGCTACTTTCTCAAGAGCCGCGGAGAGCCAGTCGCTGGATAACTTGCGAGCCAATGCGATTGGCCTCGCCGAAGGTACGGCCCTCGTAATAGCACCGTTGATTGCCTTTGAGAGCAGCAACGAAATGAACAAAGTGCTAGACGCCCTTACCAAGAATCCTGATTTCGCCTACGCAGTCATTGCAGATCAAGACCACAAGCCGGTCGTGTCTAAGAACGGAACTGCTCTACCCGGTCACGAGTTAGTGAGCAGTACTCGAACGTTTGTCGAACGCGGTCTGATGCATGTTATGACGCCCGCTGTAGACAGCGGACAGCACTGGGGCTACTTCCACTTGGGACTTTCGCTTGATCGCATGAACCAAGGCCTGAGTGAGACTCGCGCCACATCACTGGCGACGATTCTCTCTCTTAGTCTGCTCGCACTTGGCGGTCTTGGGTGGATGCTTGAGTTTATGGTCTGCGCTCCGTTGGGGCGGCTGACGAAGTCGACGCTAGAGTTGGCTGCCGGCCGTTATCCGGAGAACTTGCCAACCAAAAGCAATGACGAGATGGGAGTTCTTACGTCCGGGTTCAATGATATGAGCTCCGAGCTGAAGGATGCAGAAACCGTTCGCGAACAGCTTATTCAGGATTTGCGGGAAAGCCAAGCTCAAGCCGAAGCGGCTTCGAAACTAAAAGGCGAGTTTCTGGCCAACATGAGTCATGAGATCCGCACGCCCATGAACGTAATCATGGGTATGACGGAATTGACGCTGGACACGGAGCTTCACTCCAAGCAGCGCCGCTACCTCGACATGGTCAAGAATTCCGCGAATTCCCTGCTGGCCATCATCAATGACATCTTGGATTTCTCCAAAGTCGAGGCCGGCAAACTCGATCTGGAGCCGATCGAATTCAGCTTAGTGGAGACCGTAGCAGAGGTCACCAGAACGCTGCGCGCTCGCGCTTCGCAAAAGGGGTTAGATCTATCTTGCCGGATTCAACCTTCGGTTCCTGAGTTCCTGGTCGCCGACCCCAGCCGGCTGCGGCAGATCTTGGTGAACCTCGTCGGCAATGCCATCAAGTTCACCGAACGGGGAGAGGTCCGTATCCAGGTAAAGCTGAACTCCGAAAGCGAGAGCGAGATGGAATTGCACTTTACCGTCTCCGATACCGGGATCGGAATTCCAAAAGAGCAGCAACAGTTTATTTTCGAGTCGTTTGCCCAAGCCGATGGGTCGACGACCCGCCACTTTGGCGGTACCGGTCTGGGTCTCGCCATTAGTAGCCAACTGATTGGTCTTATGGGCGGTCGCATCTGGGTCGAGAGTGCTGTGGGCGAAGGTAGCACCTTTCACTTCGTAATCAGGGCAGGGCGGGCCGATCCCCGCGTGGAGGTTTCTGCTCCGGAGGCACTGGAGGGCGTCCGGGTCATGGTCATCGATCACGATGCCGACACTCGTAACCAACTGTCCATGATGCTGGACAGTTGGCAGATGGAGTCGGCCTTGGTCGATAACCGCGACGCTGCCTTGCAGGTGATGAAGTGGTCTTCCAAGCTCGGGCGGCACTTCGAGATGCTTCTGGTCAGAGACCAACTGATCAAGGGCGGAGCTGATGCCTTTGCCCAAGAAATCAGGAAGAATCCTGACTTCGCAGAGATTCCCATCATTCTGATAGCCGCGGAAGAACTCGACGAGGAACAGTTGCAAGAAATGGGAGCCAGCGGTTGCCTAACCACGCCCATCTCCCAGTCGAAGCTTCTTGAGCTCGTTCTGAAGACGCTGTTGGCAAGCCCCGACGAGGAAAGGCAAGCCCCTCGCGTGTCGGACAAAGACACACCGAACGCCGTTGCCGAAGAAGCGGGTTCGGGTGAGGAAGACTCCAAACGCAGCCTCAAGGTTCTGCTGGCCGAAGACATTCCCGAGAACCAAGCACTGGCCGTCGCTCTGCTCGAACGGCAGGGACATTCGGTTAGCGTCGCCTCGAACGGCCGAGAGGTGCTAGCGCGGCTCGAGAGGGGAGCAGTCGATCTGATCCTGATGGACATCCAAATGCCGGAAATGGGGGGAGTTGAGGCCACAGCTGCCATCCGTGAGCGGGAGAGAACGACCGGGGACCACACGCCGATCATCGCTATGACGGCTCACGCTATGAAGGGTGACCGCGAAAAGTATCTGCGAGCCGGCATGGACGGCTACGTCTCCAAGCCGATCCGGCGCCAAGAACTGTTCGACGCCATCGAGCAGCTAACTTCCAAGACTGTCCTTACGTAACTCCCACGAGATCCTCCGAGCAGTCATGCCTCTAACAGTCAAACCAGCCGTCCCAAGGCCGGTCGGAAGCCATACTGCGCTACAGCCGGTTCGTCTGCTGTAATGAGGGCAGGAAGGTCGGCAAGGTATGGAAGTTGCGAGGCCGCACGTCGCGGAGGCCCAAGAGCGAGAAGCCGTTGTGATCCGGTTCGCCGGAGATTCCGGCGACGGGATGCAACTCACGGGCAACCAGTTCACCACTACGTCCGCGCTGGCGGGCAACGACGTGGCGACCTTGCCGGACTTTCCGGCTGAAATTCGCGCCCCCATGGGCACCGTTCCCGGCGTCAGCGGCTTCCAATTGCAGTTTTCGTCTAAGGAAATCTTCACTCCCGGTGATGCGCCCGACGTTTTGGTGGCCATGAATGCGGCCGCCCTCAAGGTGAACCTCCCGTCACTGGATAAAGGCCGCACGGTTATCGTCAACACAGATGGATTCAACGACGCCAACCTCTCGAAAGCGGGTTATCAAAACAGCCCGCTCGAGGACGGAACGCTTGATGGCTTCCAATCGATTCCTGTCCCGCTGACCACTCTGACCCTGAAGGTCCTAAAAGACTCTCCGTTGTCGAATCGCGGGAGACAACGCTGCAAGAACTTCTTCGCTCTAGGGTTGATGTACTGGTTGTATTCTCGTTCCCTGGAAACGACGGAGCAGTGGATTCGAAGGCAGTTTGCCAGGAGCCCGGATGTCGTCGAAGCGAATCTGACAGCGCTCGGCGCCGGGTACGCCTACGCCGACGCGAGCGAGCTCTTCCAAGTGCGCTACGAAGTCCCCGCGGCGCCGCAACAGCCGGGCCTGTACCGCAACATCACCGGCAACAAGGCTCTGGCGCTAGGGTTTCACGCAGCGTCGGTGAGAGCGGGCGTGCCGCTGTTTGTAGCGTCCTATCCCATCACGCCGGCCTCCGACATTCTCGCGGAACTGGCTCGGTTCAAGCCGCAAGGTGTGGTGACCATGCAGGCGGAAGACGAGATCGCTGCCGTTTGCTCGGCCATCGGAGCCTCGTTTGGGGGCCATATCGCTCTGACGATGACAAGCGGACCCGGGCTGACCTTGAAGGCCGAAGCGATCGGGTTGGCCGTGACCACCGAGCTCCCGGTGGTGATTGTTAACGTCCAGCGAGGCGGGCCCAGCACGGGGCTGCCTACAAAAACGGAACAGTCTGACCTGATGCAAGCGTTCTGGGGGCGAAACGGCGAGTCGCCGTTGGCCGTCATCGCCGCTCGCAGCGCCTCGGACTGTTTCGACACGGCGATGGAAGCGGTTCGCATCGCCACCCGGTACATGACCCCAGTGGTTGTACTATCCGACGGCTATATCGCTTGAGAACGGCGCTGACAAACTAGACCACATAGCGGCGGTGTGAAGGCTCCCAGAGGAGGCGGAGGACCAAGCCGCTGATGTGGTCCGCAAGCATCCCCGAGGTGTTTTGTGGAACACCGGAGGGATGTATCGGGTGGAGCTATACGTTCAAGTACGACGAAGTGTCTGCGTCGAAGGGCTAAGCGAACGCGAAGCAGCACGGCGCTTTGGGATTGCTCGCGAGACCGTGCGCAAGATGTTGCGCTACCGGATTCCGCCGGGCTATCGGCGGAGCAAACCGGCGAGGCGTCCCAAACTGGAGGCCTTCACAGGGATCATCGATCAGATCCTGACCGACGATCGGGAGCGTCCGAGGAAACAACGCCACACCGCACAGCGCATCTTTGACCGCCTCCGCGACGAGTACGGGTTCACAGGCGGCTACACGACCGTCAAGGACTACGTACGCGAGAAGAAGCTGGGCGGACAAGAGATGTTCGTGCCGCTGACGCATCCGCCGGGTGACGCCCAGGCGGACTTCGGCGAAGCGGTCGTCGTCATCAACGGAGTGCAGCGCAAGGCGCACTTCTTGGTCGTCGATCTGCCGCATAGCGATGACGCATTCGTGAAAGCGTTTCCGGCCGAGACGACGGAGGCATTCTGCGAGGGGCACAATGCGGCGTTTCGCTATTTTGGCGGCGTGCCGCGCAGCATCGTCTACGACAACACGAAGCTAGCGGTGGCGAG
Source organism: Bryobacterales bacterium (assembly GCA_965248105.1). GTDB lineage: Bacteria > Acidobacteriota > Terriglobia > Bryobacterales > UBA6623. The sequence goes on along the minus strand of CBDFIK010000006.1, from coordinate 3,610,048 downwards.
GATCCTGGGAGACGGCACACGCCAGAGGACCCGTGTCTTCTCCGAGCTGCAGTCACATTATCTGTTCGCCGACCGTTTCGGGCGGCCGGGCAAGGGCAACGACAAAGGCAAAGTGGAAGGGTTGGTGGGCTATGCGCGGCGCAACTTTATGGTGCCGATCCCCAGGTTCTCAAGTTGGGAAGCCTTCAACGAACACCTCGAAGCGAAGTGCCGCAAGAACCGTGGACGGCGCTTGCGGCGACACTCGGAAACGATCGGTGAGCGTTTCGAGCGCGACCGCCAGGCGTTTCTGACGTTGCCTGCTGTCGGGTATGACGCTTGCGACAAGCGCACGACGCGGGTGACGTCGTTGTCGCTGGTGCGCTATCGGACCAACGACTACTCGGTTCCGACGCGCTACGGCCACCGCGAAGTACTGCTGAGAGCTTACGTCGATGAGGTGGTCATCGGCTGCGGCAGCGAAGAGATCGCCCGGCATCGGCGCAGCTACGAACGCGAGGAGTTGATCTTCGATCCGCTGCATTACCTGGCCTTGCTGGAGCGCAAGACGAACGCGCTGGATCAAGCCGCGCCGCTCGTCGGTTGGCAGTTACCGCAAGATCTCGTGCGTTTGAGACGCTTGCTCGAAGTGCGGCTGGGTAAACCAGGCAAGCGCGAGTACGTGCAGGTGCTGCGTTTACTCGAAGACTTCCCGCTCACCGACGTCACCGCCGCCGCGCGGCAGGCCGTTGAGTTGGGAACGATCGGCTTCGACGCCGTCAAGCACCTCGTCCTGTGTCGGATCGAGCAACGGCCGCCCCGCTTGGACTTGACGCAGTATCCGCACTTACCCACAGCACAAGTCGAACAGACATCGACAACAGATTATTTGGTGCTGCTGGCACAGGGAGTGGACTGATGGCGAGATCCAAACTGCTGCTGGAAGCTCATCTGAAAGCACTGCGGCTGCCGACCTTCTTGCGCGAGTACGACAAGGTGGCACGGCAGTGCGCCACGGAGGGCTTGGATGCGAGACGCTTTCTGCTGCAACTGTCCGAGCTCGAACTGCTCGACCGTGAACGCCGAGCGACCGAGCGGCGCATCAAGGCCGCCAAGTTCCCGGTCACGAAAACCCTTGATACGTTCGACTTCCTGGCGTTACCCAAGTTGAACAAGAAGCTGGTGCTCGAGCTGGCACACGGAGAGTTCATCGACCGTCGCGAGAACGTGTTGGCTCTAGGAAACTCCGGCACGGGGAAAACGCATCTCGCTCTGGCGCTGGGACTGGCGGCCTGCCAGGGTGGCTATCGGGTTCGCTTCACTACCGCCGCAGCGCTGCTCAACGAGCTGCTGGAAGCCCGTGATGAGCGGCGCTTGCTGAGGGCCCAAAAGCAGCTCGCCAAGCAAGACCTGCTGATCGTCGATGAACTGGGCTACGTGCCGCTGTCGAAGACCGGAGCGGAGTTGCTGTTCGAAACCTTCTCACAGCGCTACGAGCAGGGCTCCACGATGGTGACCTCGAACCTGCCGTTCAACGAGTGGACCGAAGTCCTCGGGTCCGAGCGCATGACCGGCGCCCTGCTGGATCGGCTCACTCACCACGTCCACATCCTGGAGATGAACGGCGATAGCTTCCGCCTCAAGCAGAGCAAGAAGCAACGCTCTCCGTCTTCGGATTGATCCCCGCCGGCTCGCCACAGTTTTTGTGAGCCGCCTTCCACTCCGCCTTCAGCCGCCCTAACGGGCGACCTCAGGCTGCGTTCCAGCCGTCCCACAAAAACTCGAAGCAAAACCCCGACTCCCCCCCCCCACTGGTCTATTTTTGCTCCGCCGCTCTACCCCAAAACTGGTCTATTCTCCCTCCGCCGAACTGGTCTAATTTTGCTCCGCCCTTGACACACGATCAATAGGGATCCCACCAACGCATTCTTCGGAGTGTTCGCACAGGGTGTAGGACCGATAAAACAAAACCCTGGACGCGAACTCCGATGTTTGATCAATATACGGCAATCAACGAGTTGCAACCGGCAAGAATCCGTAGGCGACCTGTCGCGAAAGGATTACGCGGCCTGGGCGATATTAGTGAGGGCGGAATGCAAGGCCGCGCTGTAGGCCCACACCGGCTTAGGATTCACACCGGCACATACGATACCATCGGCCAGCTAGGCCTGCACGCGCCCAACCCTCCCACCGCCGAACGTACGCTCCAAGCCGGACGGGGGCCATCTCCTCGCCCGGCTCTTGCCCATAAAGATCCCGTAGCGCATGGCTCGGCGGTCGTTTTGCCGAGCAACCCGTAGCGCGGATCTCGCCTTTGAGATCCGCGGCCTTTCTTAGCCCGGTTCGCTTGAACGGCCACTCGGAAAAAATTGGATCCCGTAGCGCATGGCTCGGCGGTCGTTTTGCCGAGACTTGCGGCCGTTGTCTCTCAGTAACCGGCCGAGACGCGCCTCAGGGGCCATCTCTCCTCCATGCGCACGTAGGGGCGTAGCCAGCTATGCCCGCTGGAGTTTCTACATTTTTCTGACGTGGCGCGCGCATTCTTGCCTGCATTGGGACGTAGCCCGCTATTCCCGTCAACACCCGAAAGGAGAACATCATGACAACCGATAAACAAATCCGCGCCAACCGCAACAACGCAAAAAAATCCACCGGACCACCGCCGATCGATGGTGGTGCGCGCGGCCCCGGCGGTTTCTCGAAAATGCACGGAAAGAGCCGCACCCGTGAGGGCGCGGGCCCGCAGGCTCACGCCTGCGGCTCTGTCCTGCAACGCGCAAGTTCTCATCGTCGTGGGGGCTGCACCAAGCGCGGCCGGAAATCTCTTGTGGCGCACACTCTCAGTGTGCCGCGTCCGAGACTCATCTCGACGCCTGGAAGCGCTCCAACCACAAACGACCAAACAAACCCAATCTCTCCGAACCCTTGTGAGATCAACGGCCTCTAACGATGAAACCGTCAAGTGTCCCCGTTGGGCGATGAACCGAAAGCCGCGCATCTGGCGGGCGACGCCCGTACACTCCGGAGCCAGGAAACCACGGCAGTCCGGGGGAGAAGTCTGTGGGAGCTAGATCGGGGAAAAGAGGCATCGGCCGGGTTGTCGAGGCAGATGATACCATATCGGTTTTCGTTCTTAGGCGGTTCGTTATCCGAGCTCTGTTCCGACGCGAAAGCAGCACAACGCGAGAATTTCGCCCCCTCGGCCCGGCCTGAAATGGAGCTGAAGCCTTGAACCTCGTTCCCCGCTGGCATGCACGCTTCCTCCCGCTGCCATGGCTCGTCTGGTTGCCGGTAGCGATCTGGCTTACCTGGAGGCCTTTGCTTTGGCACCTAGAATACTTCCGCAATCCTGGTCCCGAGTTCTACCGCTTGATGCTATGGGCCATCCCGTGTCTGGCTGCAGCGATCTTTCTGTATCGATGGCTTCGTCAGAAAGGGGCCTGGCGCTACGAGCCGATTGCGTTCGCCTCGGTTCTCGTTGTGGGACTGGCGGTTTATCAACCGAGAGCAACGCTCACGACACTTTGGATATTTCTGGCCGCCTACGGTGGTGGGCGTTTTGTGAGGGAACGGGCGGGACTGACGACCAAGTCACATGCCGAAGAGATCAGTCTTTCCACGGGCGTTGGCCTTGCGTGTCTGATCTTCCTTCTTTTCTGGATGGGACTGCTGGGGCTTTACGACCCCTGGTCGCTGGCCGCGGTTCTGGGGATTTGCGTGCTGGGGTTTCACCGGGAGATTCGGAAACTTCCAGCGTCGCTTCTGGGACTCATGCGCTCGTGGGCCTCGACGGCGGAGCTCAAACAGCCGTGGATGGCAGTACTCGTCGTATTCGCCGGCATCTTTTTGGTCTGCTCGATGATGGTGACGCTGGCACCCAGCTTGACGCACGATACCCTCATGAGCCATCTGCCCGCGGTCCGCTTCTACGCCGCGGAGCAGGCACTAAAACCTCTCCCGTTTTCAAGGTACTCCTACTATCCCCAGGGTTTCGAGGTCCTGATGACCTTGGGCTACGTGTTTGGGGGCCAGCCAGCCGCGCAAATGGTGTCTCCGCTGTTTTTCGGCCTGACGGTTTTGCTCGCGTTTGCCGTGGCTCGGGAGTGCGGCATTGCCCGCGCACCCGCCGTGGCAGGTGTCATTCTAGGCGCTTCGGTGCCGTTCCTGCACTGGACCGGCAGCGTATCGAAGAACGATATGGCTATGGCGTTTTTCATACTGGCCGCGCTGCATTGCTATTTGCGGGGCCGCCAATCGCCGGGCTCGCACTGGCTACGGCTGAGCGTGTTTTTTCTTGCCGCAAGCTTCGGGGTCAAGCACGTGGCGCTTTTCGGAGCTGCGTCACTGGGCTTGCTCTATCTCTACACGCTCTGGCGCCGGCCTCGGCGATTTCGGGAAGGCCTGATCCTGGCATCGATCTTTGTTGCCCTTGGGCTTTGCTGGCAGGTGCGCACATTCGTGCTCACCGGCAACCCGGTCTACCCGGCAGGGTTGGATTGGGCCGTCGAACCGCTGCGCCCGAACGCCCTCCGCCCGCCCGAATGGCGTAGGATTCCCCACGTTCTCATACCGTGGGTCGTCCACTTCAAGTACAAATTAAAGGCTTTCGAATCCCCTTCCGACAACCCGATGGGGGTATTCCTTGTGCTCTTCGTACCGCTTTGGATCGTGCTCCGAAGGAAACCGCGACTGGCTTCCGAGAGCGCTTGCCTGATCTTTAGTGGCCTCTATTTTCTTTATTGGGGCATGGTCTGGCCGGTCGTACGCTACGCGATCGCGCCCATCATGATAATTTTCTTACTGACTACGGCGCGCGTCTGGGCCCTGCTTCGCGAGTCGCCGACCGCTATCAAGGGTCTCGTTGAGGCTTGCCTCGGATACAACCTTCTATTCTGTCTATTGGTAACCATGATCCTCGAAATCAACGGCCCTCAGTTGCGCTTGTTCGGGGGCCGTATCGACGCGGAGCAGTACCTTCACGAAACACTACTCACCTACCCTCCCCTCGCTTACCTGCAATCCCACGCGGGACCAGAGGACTATATCCTGAGCGTGGGCAATTGCAGCAGCGCGTATGCTCCAGATATTGGACGGTTCCACTGTGAGATTTTTCCGGACTCGGCCGATGCGCGAGAGCGAGTGGCTGAGGCATTGCGCCAACGCTCATACCGGTTTCTGCTGCTTCCGAAAACGCCCTTGGGAAAAAGCGTCGATGCCGAGCTCGGCCTGGAGTTTCCCCGCGAGGTGGTTTACCAAGACAACTACGCCTCTGTCTACCGGCTGCGGGAAGCAGGGAAGGCGAGGCACAGGGTCGAATGACTGCTCGCGGCAGCAGTGCGCGGTGCCCCTATGTTGAAATGCACAATCGGAGGGCTCATCGGTTTCGACACACATGGGTCCGACGCACATGGGTTTCGACGGAGGTAAAGCGTGTACTATCATGGTTGGTCGAGCGCGGCGCCTTCGCCCTCATGGCACCGGGCGCGTAAGCAGCGACTCCTAGTAGGTTCCATCCGCACCCTAAAGCCCGGCGGCATTTGAGTCCCCCCCCGGCTTGTGCTTCAGGGAGAATCCACGGTTGGCAAAAGCGACCTCAGAGCACCAAGTCTATCTCGTCACGGGCGGTGCCGGCTTCATCGGATCCCATTTGGTCGAGGAGTTGCTAGCCCGTGGCCATCGTGTGCTGGCGATCGACGACCTGTCGACGGGCTCGATTGAAAACCTGTCCCGTGTCGTCGACAACGCGGAGTTTGAGTTCACGCGCGGCAGCATCACTGAAGATGGCGTACTGGACAGTCTGGTGGAGCAGTCCGACGTTATTTTTCACCTGGCCGCCGCCGTAGGCGTCAAGTTGATCGTCGAAGATCCCGTACGTGTCATCGAGACAAACATCAAGGGCACGGAAGACCTTCTTAAAGTGGCACGGCAATTCGGCCGCCCGGTGTTGATGGCCAGCACATCCGAGGTCTACGGCAAGAACAGCAAGGTCCCTTTTTGCGAAGACGACGATCTTCTGCTTGGGCCGACGAACAAGTCGCGCTGGTCCTACGGTGCAACGAAGATGGTAGGTGAGTTTCTCGGCCTGGCCTATCATCAGGAATTCGGCTCTCCGGTCTCGATCTTCCGCCTGTTCAACACGATAGGCCCGCGGCAAAGCGGCCAATACGGAATGGTGGTCCCAAGATTCGTTCGTCAAGCCCTGCGCGGCGAGCCGATCACCGTGTATGGGGACGGTCGACAGACCCGCTGTTTCTGTGATGTGCGGGACGTGGTCGGGGCGCTATTAGGTTTATCCGAGCACCCCGACGCTTTCGGGCTAGTGCATAATGTCGGTTCGGACCAAGAGATTTCCATCCGAGGCGTTGCTGAACGGATCAAGACCATGACTCGCAGCGACTCGCCTATTGTCAAAGTCCCCTACCACGAGGCCTATGCACCCGGTTTTGAAGACGTGCCTCGCCGGGTTCCGGATACCTCCCGCATTCACTCTCTTCTGGGCTGGGAGCCGCAACGATCCCTCGACCAGACGCTTGAAAGCGTGATGGCCTATGAAGCAGAGCGAATGAAAGCGGAGAGCGAGGCCACCGAGCAAAGTGAAGCGGTTCGGTAGGGCAAGAGCTTCAGGAGCTAATTCCTTCTTCCTCCCACAGCGGATACCTCAATCCTCGACCACGTGGGTTTCGAACACCTCGCGGAACGACATCCAGCGTTGACGATCGAAGCGGCCGGTCTCGTCAAAGCACTTGGCTGCCGCGTCTGCCATATAAAGGGCATGGTGAGTGTTGTCGTGAGCGAACAGGCCCTGGCGTCCGAACGTGAGCAACCCATCTATCTCAGCCAGCCAGTCGTCCAGCTTCTGGAAATGTTCTTCGTAACCGAGGGAATAAATGGGGTAAGCGAAGCGCAGTCGACGAGTGACTTTCGCTTGTATCTTGCTGTCCACGGATAGTCCCGCCTTCGCCATTGACTCGGTGACGACGTCAGCAAGTTCGTCGTCGCTCATTCTCCATTCCGCCGATCCGTCATCGCAAGGCAGCTCGGCGCATAACACAGTTCGCCCACGGGGCTCGGAGACGCCGCTGTAGTTCTTCGGTTCCGAAAGCCTGGAAATTGGTATTTCGGTCTCTGGGAAATAGTGGGCGTCGTACTCGCTGAAACGATCTCGTTCAAGCACCAGATAGATCAAGATCAGCCCCCGGAACGACATCGCCGACGCCGCGCTCAGAATCTCAGCCGGGGCCGGTGGCGTCATTGCTCTCGCGGTTACGGTGATCGGGAGAGTCGACCAGATGTGGTGCGAGGGCATCCGCCGTGTTTCGCCCCGCTGTTCAAAACTGACCGCTTGTACTGACCCTTGTTCGCAGTCAATTCCCGTGACACGAACGCTGAAGATAAACTCCGCCCCGCCGCGCTTGGCTGACTCGAACAAACACTCAGAAATCTGGCCGTAGCCGCGCCGGGGATAGAAAAACCGCCCCGCGCCCGGCTTCCCAAGTCCGGGTAGAGCAGCTGATATCTTGCGGAGCATTTTCGCCGGTGAATTCGCCGCAACACGTCGGTGAGCCTGGGTCGCCGAAAGTTGATCCGGCTCGAGCCCCCAAATCTTACGAGCGTAGGGGAAATAGAATTCTCGACAAATCGTCGGGCCCAACCCGCGTTCGAGAACAGAAGCGAAGGTTTCCGGTTGATTCGAGTCGCGCGGAAACATTTTCCGCACGGTGTCCCAACCGGCGCCCAGAGCGAAACGAGGCGGAAGCTTCGTGACTAGATCCGCGGGCTTCAGAGGAAAGTGAATCCAGCGTCCCTGGAGCCGGATCCGCCCGTGTCGAGGACGATCACGCAAATCGTCGCCCAGCAAGCCACGCAGCTCGGCGAGGATTTCCGGGTTACAGGCAGGATGCAGGCGGTGGCTACCGTAGTCGACGCGAACACCTTCGATCTCGAAACTGCCGGCGTTGCCCCCGACGACGTCGCGCTGCTCGAGAACCGTTACCCGCGCCAAACCTTTGCGGGCAAGCTGGTAGGCGGCGCCCACGCCGGCAGGTCCCGCGCCGAGAATGATTACGTGTGGCAGGTCTTTCGGCAAATCAGCCTACTCGATTAACTCCAAAAGACCCTCGACAACGTGGCCTATCTGATCATCCGGAATTCGACCAGCGTGCTTCCCTAGGCGCGCAACGGAGATTGTTCGAATCTGTGAGATCTTGATCCACGACTCCTTCGGAAGACTTCCATGAGGCAACTCCAGCGTCAGCGGGTAACCAGCTCGGGGGGCAGTGCTGGTGATTGCCATCACAATGACGGTGCCCGATTTGCGATTGAACAGCTCGTGGCTCAACACCAGTACCGGTCGACGTCCGGCCTGTTCTCGACCCCGAACCGGGTTCAAGTCAGCCCAAACTATGTCACCTCTCAATAGGCGGGCCAAGAGGAGTCCCCCAATCCCTCTTCTGCAAGTTGCTGCTCTTCTTTCGGGTTGAGCTTCGCGATCTCGCGGCCAAGCCGAAGTCGCTTTTCCCGCTCTACAAGCCGCTCCACCGCGGTCTGGATGATTCGACTACGACTGGGGTACCTACCCTGCCGGACCCAGCGGTCGATTTCCGCGAGGGTCATCTCGTCGAGGGTCACGGCGATCTTTCGGACCATGGCACCTCCGGTATGACAAATTATACCACTACGAAGGTTCGCCGCTTAGAAAACCATCTCGCCGTGGGGAACGGACGGAACCAGTCAGCGGCATTGGAACCTACTTCTCCGCCCGCAGGTCATAGCACAGCAGGCGCGACGGCGAGCCGTCGGATACCCCGCGCGAGTTTTGGCAGATGTAGAGCAGACCGCGGCTGAGGACAGGAGCGGCCCACGTTTGGCGGGCAAAAAACAGCTTAGCGCGCGAGATTTCCCGGTAACCCTGTGGGGAGAGTGCGAGCCACAAGAGATGGCCGTGCTCGCCCAGCGCCAGGAAGCGACCATCAGCCCAAAGTAGCGATCCGCGCAGTGTACTGGCGAGCATCTGGCGAGTCTCCCCGCCGACCCTGACCTCCTCCTGCCACTCAGGCGTTTCCCGCCAGACGACTGTCCCATCCTTAAGCCTTAGACAAACCAACTGGGCATCGGGCTCGTTCCGTCCGTGGAAACCGTAGAGATAGCCGTCGCGGTGCACCGCTGTGTTCCAGTGCAAATTGAATTCCTTGGTGGTCCAAGCCACGGAGTGGCCGCCGTCGGGAAGCAGATTCAACAGCGCTCCTCCGGCGCGGTACGAAGCCGACACAAAAACCTGGTCGCCAACGACGACCGGCGACGAGGCGTTTACCGACTCAAAACTGCGACTGCGCCACGGAAACGCAAAATCCGACTTCCCGTTCGAGGGATCGATGGACAGCAAGCCCCCGGTCGGCGGCCGGCTCTCACCGCCGGCGAACACAAACACGCGCCGCTTCCCGTGTACGGTCGCCGGTACCGGCGAAGCGTAACTCGGCCCCCACTGATCGCCTGCTCCCCACAGCATCTTTCCGCTCGCTTTGTCGAATGCCGCTACGGTCGGCCCGCCCGGAGCGCCGACGTTGATGATCAGACGGTCGCCGTCGATCAAAGGCGTGGCGGCAGTGCCGAAAAAATCCTGGGGCACCTTGAGCTCGCGAGCGAGGTCGCGTTTCCACACGAGTTGTCCGGTCTCAAGATTGAGGCAGTGTAGCTTGCCCTGGGCACCATAGGTGTAAACGTAGTCGCCATCGATCACCGGGCTGGCGCGGGGACCGCTGCTATAGCCGTAGCGATCTCTGTACTTCGTAGGGTAGGGAAACTTCCAGTAGCGTTCGCCGGTCTCCGGGTGGAGGCACTCCACCCGCTCTTCGTTACCGACACGGTGAAGGTAGACCAGTCTGGTGCCGGCAATGGCGGGCGAGCTGTAGCCTTCCCCCGTCTTCATTTCCCAGACAAGCTTCGGACCTTTCCTGGGAAACTTGGGCAACAGCTTGGTCTCGGTCGAGATCGCGTTGTGCGTCGGTCCGAGAAACGACTTCCAGTCGTGTGTGACGGCATCGGGCGGCAACGGCTTCGGCTTCGAACGGAACGTGACGTCCGGGTTAGGCCGCGGCGGAAGGGGATCCATCGGCGCAAGTTTCTCGACGACAGGCGGAGCCGGATCCCGGAACGTTCGCTTGCTAGCAGCCGCTTCCTCGGCACCCGGGGTTGGTGTGCCACAAGCGATGAGGACGAGTAAACCAACGCCTACGAACCGGAAAGAAACCCTATTCCCACCAATGGGCTTCAGCAAAATCAATACTCCCAGCTTTCGTCCAAATACATCTGCAGCAACACAGGCTGCATGAGTCGATTGATCTCCGATCGCTTGGACTCCAGCGTCGTTTTCCCGAAGGCCAACGAACTCTTGAAAACATTAGGTGTAAGATAGCGCAGGCGGTTCGCGTCGATGTCAAAAGCGCTCATACTGGCAATCCTGTCTCTCACAGCGGACACCGACTCGGCGGACTTCCAAGCGAGAATCCAACCCCAATCGCCGAAGGACGGTACGTTGTCGTGGTAGGGAATGGTGCGAAACCCCGCGCTCTCGACCGTTCGAAGAATGCACAGGAACGATTCCTTGGCGTGATACGGCGATGTCGATTGCATCGCGATCATGCCTTCCTCGGCCAGCACTTTCTTGAGCTTGAAGTAGAACTCCCTACTGTACAGCTTCACCAGTTCGACAGTGTTTGGATCGGGGAAATCGACGATGATGACGTCCCACACAGCAGCGATTTCCTCGATGAACCTGTCAGCATCGATCGTGAACACTTCTACGCGCGCCACTTCTTCCTCGACGAGGCCACCATCGGGCCCCCTTTGCTCCTTCCAGTAGTAGACCGGCGTGGACCGGTCTGCCCCGTGCACCGCCGAAGAAACCCGAGCATGAACCCGGGCGTCGCGAAGAGATCCCTGATTAAGCTCGTTGAGGATTTCGTTGTCCCTCGCAAGATCAATCATGTCGGGGTCGATGTCAACGAGAGTTACCTGCTCCACATCGCGGTACTTCACGACCTCTCGCAAAGCGAGGCCGTCACCGCCACCCAGGATGAGCACGCGGCTGCGGTTCTTCACCAATTGCATCACCGGGTGGACGAGCTGTTCGTGATAAATATGCTCGTCGAGGCTCGACAACTGCAAGTTGCCGTTGATGTAGAGTCGGTAGTCGGTCGGGTTGACGGCGGCAGTCAGAACGAGGTGCTGATACTTCGATGTCTTCGAGAAGACGATGGGCGCATCGTAGAAATGCTGCTCCAAATTCGCGTTCCACAGGCGGTTTTGGGTGTATCCGTAAACGAGCGCCCCAGCGGTAACCGCGATGAGCGCCAGCGACACCGCTCGTTGCGCGACAAGTCGATGTCGCATGAAATAGAGGAACGTGACCACCGCGACCGCGAAGTTCAGTCCGCCCACCAGGAAGCTGATTTCGGTGAGCGGATAGTATTTGAGCAGGAAGTAGACCCATACCAGCGCGCCCAGAAAACTGCCGATGTAGTCGGGGCTCAAGATGGCGGCAAGGTTGGACTTCAGCGCCGGCACGTAGCGGCGGTTGATGCGCAGCACCAGTGGGATCTCCAAGCCGATCAGGAACCCGATCGATACGACGAAAAAGTACTGTACGAGCGCGAAATGGTCGCTCATCAGTCCATAGCCGGCGTAAACTGCAATGGGAGCGTAACCGCCCAGTAGCGCCAGCGAAATCTCGACAAGCAGGAATTTCTCAATCAAGCGGTCATCGCTGATGCGGTGCTGCAGGAAACCGGCGACACCCATCATAAGCATCATCAGCGATATCGTCACCGAGAACTGCTCGATGCTGTTTCCCAGCGTATAGGTCGCAACCGTGCTCAGCACGCACTCGAACATGAATCCCGCCGCGCCCGTGAAAAACATCGACAACGCCAGAAGGGTGGTGGCGACGCGGGGACGAATGGTGGAATCGTCGTGAGACAGGGGATTGTGTTTGTCGGCGGGCATTCCTGTTCAATCGAGAATGATGGGTACCCTTTCCTGATTCGCGGACCTTTGTATAGGATAGAAAACTCGCCGCTGCCGCACAGCTCCCGAGGGCGTGACATGTCGCGCCCGTACATTTACGGCAGCCGGGCACGGACCGCAAGACGGTCGCCTTGCCTTTGCTTTTTCTTAGTTCTAGCTCATGTCTCTTACTGAAAAGCCTTCTCGAAGGAAACTTCTGAAGTCCGCGCTTGTGGGAAGCGGTGCGCTAGCCGTCTCGGGGGCGTGCTTTCTCACCAAAAGGGATCGCGTAGTCCAAGGGTCGTTTGTCGATCGCTCGCATGTCGTCGGGCATAGGATTCGCGACGGGGCCTCTTTCTCCAAACCCAAAGAAAGGATTCAGGTGCCGATCGTTGTCGTTGGCGGCGGTATAGCCGGGCTTTCGGCCGCCTGGAGGCTCGACAAGCTCGGGTTCCGGGAATTTGTCCTCCTCGAGCTGGAAGAGCAAGCCGGAGGAAATTCCCGCTGGGGCGAGAGCGAAGCGGGAGACTTCCCCTGGGGCGCCCACTACATACCGGTCCCGGATAAGAAGATCCCCTTGGTGCATGAGCTTTTCGAGGAGCTGGGTGTGTTGCGCGAAGGACGATGGGACCGGCGCCATTTTTGCGCCGAACCCCAGCAGCGTTTGTTCGTCAACGGACACTGGCAGCCCGAGGTCGAAGCGTCCGACGACGCCCGCGGGATCGATCGCGATCAGTTCAAGCGCTTTTGGGACCGCATGGACTACTTCCGCTCGGGAGACGAGTTCACCATACCGATTCGCACTCCGACCCTAACGTCGGCTTTGGACCAGACCTCCATGAAGACCTGGATGGTCCAGGAAGGTTTTTTCTCGTCTTACCTGCGCTGGTATGTGGACTACGGCTGCCGGGACGACTATGGCGCCTCCTACGGAGACACCTCGGCGTGGGCGGGAATTCACTACTTTGCGGCGCGGCCCGAGGACGAACCGGGCCCGCTTACCTGGCCGCAAGGCAACGGCTGGGTTGTGAAGCAACTTCTCGGCAAGCTCGATAAATACGTGCGTACGTCCTCGGCGGTCCACCGCATCGAGCCGGATGGGCGTCAGCTACGCGTGCTGACGGAAAACAAGGAATACCTCGCGGAGTGCGTTGTTTTCGCTGCCCCGACTTTCCTGGCCCCTTACTTGATGCCGCATTTCGAAACCGAATTGACACCGGCTCGGCGGTTCGCCTACTCACCGTGGCTCACGGCGAATCTCGTTCTCGACGAGCTACCGCGCGAAGGCAACATCGACCCGGCTTGGGAGAACATCATCTACGATTCCCCCGGACTCGGCTATGTCGTGCCGAACCACCCTCTATCGGCGGGTGCGAACGGGCCTGTCGTTTGGACGTATTATCGGGCGTTGACGGACGGCTCGCCTCAGGCCAACCGTGCAGCTCTTCTGGAACGTGACTGGAACTTCTGGAAAGAAGAAATACTCGCCGATCTGGAGAACGCCCATCCTGACATTCGGCGCTGCGTCTCCCGAATCGACATCCTGCGCCTGGGCCACGCGATGATCAGACCGACAGTAGGCTTCTTGACGTCCGCGGAGCGACGGCACATGGCTGATTTCGGCGGCAAGGTTCTTTTCGCGAACTCCGATCTAAGCGGCATCTCGATCTTCGAAGAGGCCCAATACCGGGGCGTTCAGGCGGCGGAACGAGCACTGCGCAAGCTCGGCTACGGACCGCTTACTTATGCCTGATAGAACCGGCAGCCAACGGAGGTGACCGGCAAGATTGTTTGGCAAGTGGAAACGACCCGCGCCCCTTCCGAGCCGCGCGCGTCAGCAAGCGGTCCAGTGATGTCGTGCGGCACCCGTCCCCGATCTCCCCAGGACTCTCGAAAAGCGAGAGGGCAGCTCCCCCCAACTCAGACCGCGATCGGGGAGCAGATGCGGTCACCGCAACTATCTCCGAAACAAAGAAGCTTTACGGTCGTCGGAAGTCCCGCACATCCGATCTTAATTCCGTGCTCGGTCGCCGGTGACGGCTGACCGCAGCTTGGGGTGGGCCTACACTGGTCGTGCGAACGGCCGCCCAGGCTCTCCTTTCTACCGACGTATCACGTAAGACAAGTTATTCATTCAAAGCAACTTAATGCCGTTAGTGGCACCGCAGCCTTGGATTGGCGAGGTACAATATGATTGGGCATCCAAAGTATTCGGGGCCGATTCGAGCACTGACACTTGCAGAGCCACGAACCAATGGACGAAAGAAACTACCAAACAAAGCCAATTTCGTACAACCAACAGGGAATCAATGGTTTACGGAGGGTTTCCAGTACGGTGGGACGGCCAGCTCGGCAAGACCCAACGGATCGCTCCAGAGGGATACAAATACAAGAGGACCCCCGCCTAAGGGCGAGCGGCCCCGAGGGACGGCAACGGGGCAACAACGGACCATCGGAGCAGCGGAGCTACCGAGCCACGAATGACCAAACAAAGCCAATTCCTCATAACGCCTTTTGATCCAGCCATTTACAGAAGGTTTGTGGGCGGCGGTTCGGAGCCGCGGAAGGGAGAGCTCAAGGTTGCGTAATCATCTGGCCGATCGGAAACGCTCACCCCTCGCCAGAGCCGCGACCGCACCCTTGCGGGTGTGACGCCGTTCGCAGCGCGTAGGTTCGTGCGGTGCCGGACGGCATTGAACTGGACCGCCTGCTGATGTGCCGGCCGGAAGGGATGCGGGTGACTTCTACTAGCACTAGCGCGCATTTCTCACCGGCGGTCGGCAGCAGTGGAGCAAAGCCCCGCCGTTCGAGATGTAGGGGCGCGATTCATCGCGCCTGCTTGCCGACACACTGTTCGCTGGGAGATGCACACCAACTGTTGCCGCGAGCCGTGGCCACTGGGCCTTTGCCTCATCCACCGAGGCCGTGGTGAGAAAAGCGGGCTAGTCTGTTGCTGCAACGAACCTAGGTTTCCGTTAGACGTCGAGAGTCACTAAAACCGCATGCTAGAATCGGTTCAGGTTGGCCGTGGATATCCTTGGAATCTCCGCCTATTACCACGATTCGGCGGCCTGTCTCGTCCGCGACGGAGAGATAGTCGCTGCCGCGCAAGAAGAGCGATTTTCGCGCCGAAAGCACGACCACCGATTCCCCCAAAACGCCGTTTCTTACTGCTTGCGGGAAGGAGGGATCAAACCGCCGAATCTCGACTATATCGTCTTCTACGACAAGCCGCTGCAGAAGTTCGAGCGTCTTTTGGAGACTTATCTCGATTATGCCCCGGGCGGAATCCGGTCTTTCTTGCAGGCTATGCCGCTATGGCTGCGCGAAAAGCTCTGGATACGGGAGCACATCGCCAAGCAGTGCCAATATGACGGCAAGCTCTTGTTCACCGAGCACCACGAGTCGCACGCGGCCAGCGCCTTCTTCCCATCCCCTTTCGAGTCGGCCGCCATTCTAACCATCGACGGTGTCGGCGAGTGGGCCACCAGCGCTTACGGTCGCGGCCACAATAATGAGATCCACCTGCTGGGCGAGGTCCATTTCCCGCATTCGCTGGGCTTGCTCTATTCTGCTTTCACCTACTACACCGGATTCAAGGTCAACTCGGGTGAATACAAAGTCATGGGATTGGCTCCCTACGGCGAGCCTCGTTACACCGAAAAGATCCTAGACGAATTGGTTGATCTGCGCGACGACGGATCGCTTCGCCTGAACATGAAGTATTTCAACTACTGCCAGGGTCTAACCATGACCAACAAGGCCTTCGACCAGCTTTTCGAAGGCCCGCCGCGCAAGCCGGAGACCAGAATCACGCAGCGCGAGATGGATCTGGCGCGCTCTGTCCAAGACGTCACCGAGCTGGCCATGTTGAGAATGGCGCGGCATGTTCACAAAGAAACGGGCGAGAAGAATCTCTGCTTGGCGGGAGGCGTAGCACTCAACTGCGTTGGCAACGGACGAGTCTTACGCGAGGGACCGTTCGAGAAGATCTGGATACAACCGGCGGCGGGAGACGCCGGCGGGGCACTGGGTGCGGCACTGTCGGTCTGGTACCAGCATTTGGGGAACTCGCGAAGTCTGGTCCAGGTTTGCCGCGGCGGCATCGACGGAATGAAAGGCTCTTACTTGGGACCATCTTATTCCCAGGGGGACATCGAAGCTTTTCTCGAGGGTAGTGGAGCCCCCTACCGGCGGCTGCCGCGTCGAGAGGTGATCGAGAAGGCGGCCAGGGCGCTAGCGAACGAAAAGGTAGTGGGGTGGTTCCAGGGGCGCATGGAGTTTGGGCCGCGTGCGCTGGGCGCTCGCAGCATCCTAGGGGACCCTCAGTCATCCAAGATGCAGTCGCTGATGAATCTGAAAATCAAGTTCCGAGAGAGCTTTCGGCCCTTCGCACCCTCCGTGCTGCGGGAAGCGGTCGCGGATTACTTTGAAATGGACTGCGATTCGCCTTACATGTTGCTGGTAGCGCCCGTGCGCCAAGAGATCCGCCGGCAGATGAGTGCCGAGCAACAGAAACTGTTCGGCATTGACAAACTGAACATTCCCCGTTCGACGATCCCCGCCATCACTCACGTCGATTATTCAGCTCGGGTGCAGACCGTGCGACGGGACGAGAACGAAATGTACTACGACCTGATCAGCGAGTTCGCTCGACTGACTGGCTGTCCGGTTGTCGTAAATACGTCATTCAACGTTCGCGGGGAGCCGATCGTCTGCACCCCCGAAGAAGCGTACAAGTGTTTCATGCGCACTGAGATGGACATGCTCGTTCTAGAGGACTTCGTGCTCGAGAAGGAAGCGCAGAGTGAATTTGTCGATGACATGGTCTGGCAAGAGGAATTTCAGCTTGACTGAGCCCAGCAACAGCGAACGCCAAGAGCGAAAGTCGGCTTTCATAGTCGGCGCTGTCCTGCTGCTAATTGCCGCTTGGAATACCTGGCGGGGTCGCCCCATGGTCTACTGGCCGGCAGGGGCCGCGGGACTCGCCCTGTTGCTGACCGGTCTACTTTCGGTCAGTGGGTCACACAAGTTTCACCGGCTGTGGATGCGGCTAGCGCACGCGCTAGGCTATGTCAACAGTCGCATCCTACTGTCGGTAATCTACTTCCTTGTCATCACCCCCTATGGGCTCGTGCTGCGCGTGTTGGGCCGCGACACGATGAATCGCAGGCGATCTAAGAGGCCAAGTTACTGGATCCCTCGATCGAAGACCCGTCCGAGTCAAGAGCAGTTCGAGCGGCTATTCTGAGACGACTCGCGCTTGGACGGGGTGAAGTTCATGGCGTCTGTCGACCGACTTCCAGAGAAGAGCTTCTTGTTCAAGACCACGGGCCCTCAGCGCACGGAGTCACAAAAGCTCGCCCATGGACTCGGGCGAAAGGCTTTTTTGCTGATATGATGGCGGTAACGTCTTTCGGTCCCCGGCGGGCTGTGACTAGCTGATACGCTGGGAGTGTTTCCGCCATGGGCCGGCAGGGTGCTCGTTGTGGGTCTTGTTACTCGACCCAGCCAACCCGGCTGCTAGGAGTCCGCTGGATGGGCAAGTTTGCTCTACTGAACGAGTTTGTACTTTTCCTGCGGGAAAACAAGAAGCTTTGGCTGCTGCCCATCGTCATCACGCTTTTGCTGGTGGGCGCCCTCCTTGTATTCGCCCAGGGATCAGCGCTGGCTCCATTTATCTACACCATTTTTTAGCCTAGGTGTTTGCTGAGTACTCCATTTCATCAATACACTCACCTTTCGGGCGAGTGCAGGCGGGCACAGCATGCTGTGCCCCTACAGATCTGTTGGGTGCCTGGAAAGGTAGGGGCACGGCATGCCGTGCCCGAAGTTCCCGATTGTCCATCGGGCTTCCAAATACACGTGACCGAACTTTTGAAACGGACTACTTAGCGCAGCCTGACCCACCCGCTCAGAAGGTTCGGCTCGTCGCAGACGCGAAGATCCTCGGTTCAGTGCTGGCGCTCTTGGCCAACTCCAGGGTGACTACAACCCTCGCGGGATGTGCCGAGCCGAGGTCAAGAACCTCTTCGGCCGGCATCTTGGAAAATCAGAATATGCTGGGTGGGGAGAAAGTCGAGCACCTCGACGAGTTTGTAGCCCACGGGCTCAACTTCCGCTTGGACTTCCTTGACCGTCATTTTGTGCAGGGGATTGATCGGTATACTAGGGTCTTCCTTACGGTACTCGATGATCACAACGCGTCCGTCCCGCTTCAACGCCTGCCTCACGTGTTCCATTGTGTTTTCCGGCTCGGCAAGCTCGTGGTAGACATCCACTAGCAGAACCAAGTCCACCTGCCCCCTTGGGAGGCCGGGGTCGTCGGGGCTTGCCAACACAGAATCGACGTTCGTGATCTCTCTTTGACGAAGGTTTTCGACCAGTAAATCGAGCATCCCCTGCTGGATATCGACAGCGATCACGCGACCTTGCGGACCGACCCGCTGGGCCAGCCTCCAAGTGAAATAACCGACGCCGGCGCCCAGATCGACCACCGTCGCTCCCGCGGGGATGTTGAGGGCTTCAACGACGCGGTCGGGCTGTTCTTCCTCATCTCTTTCGGGCCGCGTGAGCCAGCTCGCATGAGCGACGCTCAACAGGGGAGCGATCTGGCGTTTCTTGATCAGCTTGCCGATACGAAGGGGACGCCTGGACAACCGCTCTTCCGCGGACGTCTGGCCATTCGCCTCGGACTGACCAGGCACCTGTGCGCAAGCGTTCGACCAAGCCAGCGCGGAGACGCCTAACAGCAAGAGAACACGTGCCTGGCCGCCGCGAGCTGTCCATCGGTGCACTGGGATGGGTAAATCAGGCATGGGTCTTGCCTGGGCTGGTCATTTCACGTGCCGGGCACGGGTATTGCCACCGCAGTCTTTCTCCTCAGAGAACACTAATTCGCACCATAAAGCCAAGCAGGATAAGTTTCACCCATCAGCGAGTTGGACGCAGCGCTCGCCGGACCGGCCTTGATCTTTGCACAGCTTTCCATCCTGAATTCTTCACAACTTCCGGCCCGTGGGATTGAGGAAGGCTCACTGCAAGCGCCGGAAACGGTTCTTGATGTTCTTACTGAGCTTCTCGATCTTCTCGGCCTTGCGGATGCTGTCGACATCAACGACGAATTCCTCGTTGCGTTGGATCTCAGCCTGTAGCTCTTGTGCCAGCTTGATGATTTCGGCGACATCCTGCTTGGACTTCTTGTAATCGCGTTGCAGTATGGCCAGCGTCCTCGACTTGCCGCTCGGCAGGCGAGCCTCCGGCGGCTCCTGTTGTGGCAGAGTCTGCAAGAGGAGTAAAAGAGTCAGTGCGTAAGTCGCCATAGGCGTGTTCCCGACTCATGTTAGCATCGGCGCAGGGCACAGTTAGGGAGGTACGTTCCGCATCTTCGAACCGGGGTGATACAATAGCGATCTCGCGGAAAAACAAAGCGAGGCCGGCGCCTCGCAGCCGGCAGCGGCCCCAGTAGCTTCTCCTCGGTGAACACCTGGGCGCGTAGCTCAATTGGTAGAGCAAGTGACTCTTAATCACTAGGTTCGGGGTTCGAGTCCCCGCGCGCTCACCAAGGTTTTCAATAGTCCTCATCGGGCCGCTGGGGGCCGGTCGCATTCGCCTTTCCGACTTGGCGGCCGTGCAGCGCCGCCGCTGGTTCTGTGACCCGAAGCGTAGTAGCCTGGCTACCGGCCGTTAGAAGCAACACCAAGAATCCACAAGATCGAGGACTCATGATGCTGTCTCCTCTGAGCCCGAAACTTGAGTCGAAACGCGCTCGGCTGCCTGTGGACGCGATTCTTAGTAGTTATCCCCGCAAGCCTATGCGGTGCCGCAGGTCCTGAAAACGGGGATCCTCTCGCAAGGGATCGAACCGAGCATCCACGTTAAGCCAGATCATCGACCGCGATCGCTCCCGGTAGCCTTTCTCCAACCAATCCATGGCTTGATCTTTGTTGTCTAAACCCAGGTGGATGAGCGCCATATTGAAGGGCGAAACGTACCTTTCGTCTGTCAGCTTCTCGAGGTCTCGAAGGACCTCAAGCGCCATTCTCGGCTGTCCCGCCCGACCATAGACGAAGCCCAATGAGCCCAAGGAAGCAGGGTTCTTTGCGGAAAACAACGCCGCCTTGGACAACGCCGCGGTCGCTTCGTCGTAAGACCCCTTACGCTCGTGGGTGTCGCCAAGCACCCAATGGGCGGCCCAAAAGTTCGGGCTTAGTTCAAGCGCCTTTTCCAGTTGCTCGATCGCTTTGTCATAAAGTCCAGCCCGATGGTATTGCTGGGCTAGGTTGACGTTTGCTCCCAACGACAGGGGATCCAAATCTCGCGCGCGCGTGGCCTGGACGATCGCCTCTCCACTCTGCCCGGTGACCTCGTAATAGAGCGAATACCACAAGAAGCCCTGCGCGTAGCTTGGGTTCAACTCCGTCGCTCGACGGAATCGTCGCTGCGCCTCCTCTAAGTCCCAATCGAATTTTAGGGCGATCATGCCGAGTACACCGTGGGCCTCGGCGAGGGAGTCGTCGAGTTCCAACGCCCGCCGCGCCACCGCCTTTGCCCGTGGCAGAACGTCGCTGGGACGCTCTACTTCCATTCCGTGTCCACCCAGTAGACAGTAGCAGCCGGCTAATCCGGAGTAGGCCCGAGCGTAACGCGGGTCCTCGCCGATTGCCCTCTCGAAGTATTCAATGCCCTTGCGGAATCCCCGCTCCGTGATCTGTTCACGGAAATAGCGTCCCTTGAGATATGCCTCGTAAGCGGCCGCATTAGTGGTATTAGCCGCTCCCGCCTGCGGTATATTGCCATCGAGGAGCTTGAGCGCCAGGGAGCGGGCAATGAAGCCCGCAATCTCTGTCTGAAGCTCCAGGACCCCGCCCAACACTTGCTCGTAGTCTTCGACCCACGTGTGTGTACGGTCGCGCACGTCAATCTGTCAAGGGCGGAGCAAAATTAGACCAGTTCGGCGGAGGGAGAATAGACCAGTTTTGGGGTAGAGCGGCGGAGCAAAAATAGACCAGTGGGGGGGGAGTCGGGGTTTTGCTTCGAGTTTTTGTGGGACGGCTGGAACGCAGCCTGAGGTCGCCCGTTAGGGCGGCTGAAGGCGGAGTGGAAGGCGGCTCACAAAAACTGTGGCGAGCCGGCGGGGATCAATCCGAAGACGGAGAGCGTTGCTTCTTGCTCTGCTTGAGGCGGAAGCTATCGCCGTTCATCTCCAGGATGTGGACGTGGTGAGTGAGCCGATCCAGCAGGGCGCCGGTCATGCGCTCGGACCCGAGGACTTCGGTCCACTCGTTGAACGGCAGGTTCGAGGTCACCATCGTGGAGCCCTGCTCGTAGCGCTGTGAGAAGGTTTCGAACAGCAACTCCGCTCCGGTCTTCGACAGCGGCACGTAGCCCAGTTCATCGACGATCAGCAGGTCTTGCTTGGCGAGCTGCTTTTGGGCCCTCAGCAAGCGCCGCTCATCACGGGCTTCCAGCAGCTCGTTGACCAGCGCTGCGGCGGTAGTGAAGCGAACCCGATAGCCACCCTGGCAGGCCGCCAGTCCCAGCGCCAGAGCGAGATGCGTTTTCCCCGTGCCGGAGTTTCCTAGAGCCAACACGTTCTCGCGACGGTCGATGAACTCTCCGTGTGCCAGCTCGAGCACCAGCTTCTTGTTCAACTTGGGTAACGCCAGGAAGTCGAACGTATCAAGGGTTTTCGTGACCGGGAACTTGGCGGCCTTGATGCGCCGCTCGGTCGCTCGGCGTT
This sequence comes from Bryobacterales bacterium, assembly GCA_965248105.1. Taxonomy (GTDB): domain Bacteria; phylum Acidobacteriota; class Terriglobia; order Bryobacterales; family UBA6623. The sequence continues at coordinate 3,588,327 of CBDFIK010000006.1, read as the reverse complement.
CACGGTCGAGCAGTTCGAGCTCGGACAGTTGCAGCAGAAAGCGTCTCGCATCCAAGCCCTCCGTGGCGCACTGCCGTGCCACCTTGTCGTACTCGCGTAAGAAGGTCGGCAGCCGCAGTGCTTTCAGATGAGCTTCCAGCAGCAGTTTGGATCTCGCCATCAGTCCACTCCCTGTGCCAGCAGCACCAAATAATCTGTTGTCGATGTCTGTTCGACTTGTGCTGTGGGTAAGTGCGGATACTGCGTCAAGTCCAAGCGGGGCGGCCGTTGCTCGATCCGACACAGGACGAGGTGCTTGACGGCGTCGAAGCCGATCGTTCCCAACTCAACGGCCTGCCGCGCGGCGGCGGTGACGTCGGTGAGCGGGAAGTCTTCGAGTAAACGCAGCACCTGCACGTACTCGCGCTTGCCTGGTTTACCCAGCCGCACTTCGAGCAAGCGTCTCAAACGCACGAGATCTTGCGGTAACTGCCAACCGACGAGCGGCGCGGCTTGATCCAGCGCGTTCGTCTTGCGCTCCAGCAAGGCCAGGTAATGCAGCGGATCGAAGATCAACTCCTCGCGTTCGTAGCTGCGCCGATGCCGGGCGATCTCTTCGCTGCCGCAGCCGATGACCACCTCATCGACGTAAGCTCTCAGCAGTACTTCGCGGTGGCCGTAGCGCGTCGGAACCGAGTAGTCGTTGGTCCGATAGCGCACCAGCGACAACGACGTCACCCGCGTCGTGCGCTTGTCGCAAGCGTCATACCCGACAGCAGGCAACGTCAGAAACGCCTGGCGGTCGCGCTCGAAACGCTCACCGATCGTTTCCGAGTGTCGCCGCAAGCGCCGTCCACGGTTCTTGCGGCACTTCGCTTCGAGGTGTTCGTTGAAGGCTTCCCAACTTGAGAACCTGGGGATCGGCACCATAAAGTTGCGCCGCGCATAGCCCACCAACCCTTCCACTTTGCCTTTGTCGTTGCCCTTGCCCGGCCGCCCGAAACGGTCGGCGAACAGATAATGTGACTGCAGCTCGGAGAAGACACGGGTCCTCTGGCGTGTGCCGTCTCCCAGGATCCTCGCCACCGCTAGCTTCGTGTTGTCGTAGACGATGCTGCGCGGCACGCCGCCAAAATAGCGAAACGCCGCATTGTGCCCCTCGCAGAATGCCTCCGTCGTCTCGGCCGGAAACGCTTTCACGAATGCGTCATCGCTATGCGGCAGATCGACGACCAAGAAGTGCGCCTTGCGCTGCACTCCGTTGATGACGACGACCGCTTCGCCGAAGTCCGCCTGGGCGTCACCCGGCGGATGCGTCAGCGGCACGAACATCTCTTGTCCGCCCAGCTTCTTCTCGCGTACGTAGTCCTTGACGGTCGTGTAGCCGCCTGTGAACCCGTACTCGTCGCGGAGGCGGTCAAAGATGCGCTGTGCGGTGTGGCGTTGTTTCCTCGGACGCTCCCGATCGTCGGTCAGGATCTGATCGATGATCCCTGTGAAGGCCTCCAGTTTGGGACGCCTCGCCGGTTTGCTCCGCCGATAGCCCGGCGGAATCCGGTAGCGCAACATCTTGCGCACGGTCTCGCGAGCAATCCCAAAGCGCCGTGCTGCTTCGCGTTCGCTTAGCCCTTCGACGCAGACACTTCGTCGTACTTGAACGTATAGCTCCACCCGATACATCCCTCCGGTGTTCCACAAAACACCTCGGGGATGCTTGCGGACCACATCAGCGGCTTGGTCCTCCGCCTCCTCTGGGAGCCTTCACACCGCCGCTATGTGGTCTAGTTTGTCAGCGCCGTTCTCATTGGCCATCGTTCCGTCCCCGCCGGACTAGTTCTGGACGATTTGTCGCCAACTCGGAAGTCGTCCTGGAACATGGCGTACCATCCGGCCCAGCACAGGAGTACAATGTGGAAGTTCTATGGCGGGTTCCGTGTCCACATGGATCGGACCAAGGGGACTAGTGGCCATGGGCGGAAAGCTATGAGTAGAGGGGGAACCTGAATGTACGACCTTACAAAGCTCTCAGAATCAGATGCAACCCAATGCGGTGAAGCCTTGGCCCAGGCCGCATCGGGTGCTTCCAGTATGGAAGAGGCAGCCGGCAAAATTGTCGGGCACTTGTATGACGACCTGACGGATAGCGAAACCAGGGCCAAGTCTTGCGCGCTCGTTCGCTTCTACAAGACTCACCCCTATGGGGAGCTAGACCCGGAACTGCGAGGATTCGCTCAGGGAATCCTCGGCCACGCTCCCGAATCCGAGGACATGAAGTGTCTCACTCTTTTGGGTACCGCCGGCGAGAAGCCGGAATGGAACGACAGATCCAAGTCTGAAGGGCACAAAGCGATCCCCTTACCAAGCGAGGGGTTTGTTTCCCAGATCCCGATGATTTCACGATTGGTGAGCCAGTTCGGTCTGGACGTGAATGCCATGATTCGGCCCGACCCGAGCTTGTTGGCCGACTTAGAGAAGAAGGAATACAACGCCTTTCATGTCCCGGAAGCGGTCGGAAGCCCCTACATCCCGGCACAAAATGACTTTGTCATTCCTCACGGAGTCCAGTCGGTCTTGGGATTCGGCGGTATGCTCTCGACGGGCGATCTTTTCGCAGTGATCCTGTTTGCGAAAATTCACATTCCCAGGGAGACCTCCGAAGTCGCCAAGTCCCTCGCAGCCAAGGTGAAAGAAACGGTGCAGCCGTTCGCCGAAGGGAACGTGTTTTCGTAACCGTCGGCTCGGCGGCACCTAATCGCTCCGGTCTACTCGGCTGTCATTCGGGCGAAATTCTGCCTGCTCTCTCCGCTGCCTATTTGGCGGGAAGGTCCTAGTGCAATGATCGTCAAAAGCACGGTTTCCAAAGCAGTCTTCCGTCCCGAAAAAATGGGCAAAGCGACCCTGTTGGCCGGGGAGCATCTTTTCGCCGGTTTGAATGCCTTCGAACCCGGCCAAGAGCACCAGTTACACACTCACCCGGGACAGGACAAGCTCTATTTCGTCCTCTCGGGTGACGGTGAGGTCCGCGTCGGAAAGGAGCGAGCTCGTATCAGTGCCGGTGACCTCGTGATGGCTCCGGCAGGAGAAGAACACTCGCTGCGCAATTCGGGTCCTGAGCGTTTGGTCGTAATGGTGGTCATGGCGCCCCCGCCGGCCTCGAAGGGTTAGACCGGCGGTTAGGTTAGCGTCTTTGAGCAGCCGAGCAGGGGAAGATGGCACACTGCCTCTTGAGTCTCGCACCGGGGGAAACGGCTAGGAGCATCCACGGTAGGCTCACGCCATGGCGGGCACTTGCAGCGTTGATCCGCCCGCGTCGGCCTCGGATGGGCACGCGGAGTTGATTGCGGGATCAGAACAGAACGAAGCAATGCCCCTCCCAGAATGCGTACCACCGAGGGTATAATACCGGTAATTCAATGGTCTTCCCCTGCTGTCCAGCCGTCCCATAAGCGTCAAGAGGGCCAAACGAAACAATGAGCAAGTATTGGACCATCGTACTTCCCGCCGCTGTTTGTGCGATTGGATGGCTCGCCTATACGGCCGAGGGATGGTTTGGCAAGTGGGCGCAAAGTCTCCTCAAGCCGCTCCTTAATCTGGGTGCTTGGATCCTGAACCTCATCTTCGGGATCTGACCGAATCTGGCTCGGCCCCGGACACGCCTGGCAGGGCGCACTGCATTGGCAGCACCCTAAGGCGTGCCGATCCCTAGCCTGCAGCACGGCGAGCAAGCGCAACGCGGTAATGGCGGGCCTATTGCGTGCTTCGGCCGTCAGGTGGTGAGAAATGCAGGCCTAGCCGGGCACCTTTTTCATCATCGCTTCCATCCGATCCAACGCCTCCTTGATCTCGTCAAGCGCTGTGGCGTAACTGAAGCGCACGTAGCCTTCCCCATAGGATCCGAAGCTGGTGCCGGTAAGGCAGGCGACCCCCGCCTCGTTGAGTATACGGTCGGCCAACTCGTCCGAGCCGATGCCCGTATCACGGATGTTGGGGAAAGCGTAGAAGGCGCCGCCCGGTTTGGCACACCGAAAGCCCGGGATGCGGTTTAAGCCGGCGACAATCACGTCGCGCCTGCGCCGAAATTCCTCCACCATGCTGGTGACAGTGTCTTGCGGGCCGCTCAAGGCCTCGATCCCCGCTCGTTGGCTGAAACTCGCCGTGTGGGAGTTGCAGTTGACCATCAGCAGGCAAACCGGTCCGACTAACCACTTCGGCATCACGCCATAACCCATCCGCCAGCCGGTCATCGCATAGGTCTTCGAGAAGCCGTCGAGGATGATCGTCTTGTCGGCCATGCCCTCGATGGACGCGATCGAGACCGGTTTCTCGTCAAAAAAGATGCGGCTGTAGATCTCGTCGGACAGGACGAGTAGATCGTGATCCCGCACGATCTCTGCAATGGCTTCGATGTCTTCCCCAGGAACAGCACCTCCGGTCGGGTTCTGCGGTGAGTTCAAGATCAGCAACTTCGTGCGAGGCGACAGCTTGTCACGCAACATGTCGAGGTCGAGGGAGAAACCTCGGCTCTCAACAAGCGGAAGAGGCACCGGGGTCGCACCGGTGTAGCGGATCATCGACTCGTAAATCGGAAACCCGGGATTGGGATACAGCGCCTCGTCCCCCGGCTCAAGCAAGGCCAGTATCGGGAAGAACAGAATGGGCTTGGCGCCCGGCGTGACCACTACGTGGTCCGGATCGACGGGGATGCCGCGAGTCGTCGAGACGTGTTCCGCGATGACCTGTCGTAGCTCCGGGTCGCCCTGCGTGGGACCGTACTTGGTCCAACCCTCGTCGAGCGCGCGCTTCCCGGCTTCAACAATGTTCGGCGGGGTCGGGAAGTCGGGCTCGCCAATTTCCATGTGGATGATCGAGCGTCCTTGAGCCTCGAGGGCGCGAGCTTTCACTAAAACGTCAAAGGCGCCTTCACCGCGGACGCCTTCCATTCGACTAGAGATTTTCATGATCCTAAACCGTGAACCGTTGGCTTCCGCACGCCAACAGCATGCTCCTCGGAGAGGCTTGGAGGTATGCTTTTCAGAGGAATGTCGACAAGCCCAAGATGATACCATCACGCTGCACGAAATGCTGAAAACTCAACAGTCGAAGGTGGCGGATTGCTGGTGACAACGCGATATCGCGACCGGCGGCGGCGGTGCCATTAACGGCATTAAGCTATTTTGAATGAATAACTTGGCTTAGAGTGACATATATCGGGTAGAAAGGAGAAAGTGGGCCGGCCATTTGCACGGCCAGCTCAGCCTACGCCAGGCCCCACTCGACCGCTGAAGGCGACCGAGCGCCGGAAAGAACCACCGGCGAGCACGGCGGAGTACCAGCCGTAAAATGACCGGCTTGTTTCAATTCAAAGCCCCCTGAGCGGGGCTGACCGACGCGGCGTCGTGGAGTAGCAGCCGCCGGCTGAGGGGTGAGGAGTATCAACGGCTGCGGATCTGGCGGGCGACGACGCCGGTGGAAAAAGCGGCAGCGATGGGTATCCGCCTAGCACGGCGCCACTGGCGACGCCTCAACGGTTCGGAAGTGATTGTTCATGTCTTATTGATGTTCGCGAAATACAGTGTAGGGGCGCAGCGTGCTGCGCCCGCTCTGGCAAGGCATTTGCTGTGTCCGAAAACAACACTATATTCTGCGGGTATCAATAGATGGAAAGCAATTCAAGGATGGATTGATGGTTCAGGAGAACGCCGCCTGACCTTGCCATCCACAACATTTGACAATATCTCTGGTGACTCGCATTCACCCGCAGTGTGCCCCGACCCGACCGCTGTGCTTTCAGGATCATCTTGTGTTGGAAATACTCCCCCCGTTCAGAATCATCTCGCATGGGACAACGCTCTCGACAAGACCCCAAAGAGCACTGTGTTAAAATTTGAGAAATCCCCCCAGCTAACAACAGAGTTTTCCCCGACCATGAACTTCAACCGCGGTACTTCACGTAGTCTTTTTCTTTTGATGTTGTGGACGCTCGGTGCACTGGCGCAGTCTTCGTCTCCGCCAGCGCAGACCGCGGAGCCGATCTCTCCCGACGAGGTGGTCGTGGTCATCGACGGCGTCGAGTATACGGCCCGCGAACTGCGAGTGATCCGCAACGCTTTGCCCCCGCAGTACAAAAAGCAAACGGAAATGATGGACTACGCCAGCTTCGTGACCGTTTACGGCGAGTTGCTGGGCTTTGCCAAGATGGCCGAAAAGGAAGGCATTCCTGAAAAGGAGCCGTACAAGACTCAGCTTGCCTTTGCGCGGATGAACTTTCTGGCGCAGGTCTATCTTTCGCGTCTCTCGTCTTTGCTGAAAGTTACCGACGAAGACCTCCTCAACTATTACGAGGCGAATAAGTCGGACTTCGAAGAGTTCAAGGTGTCGGCGATCTACATCGACTTCGCTACCCCTGACGCCCCCTCGGCGGCTGTTGGCAACAACAAGGTCACCGAAGCAGAAGCGACAGCAAAGGCGGAGGGTATTGTGGCTGAGTTGCGGGGCGGAGCTGATTTCGCCGAACTTGCCAAGAAACACTCCGACGACAGTGCTTCCAGGGATAAGGGCGGCGACCTGGGCTTCTTTACGCGGGAGACCAGCATTCCCGAAGCGCTCAAAGACGCGATCTTCCAGCTAAAAGAGGGCGAGATCTCCGACCCCGTCAAGGACGGCCGACGGTTTTACGTGTTGACTGTGACCGAGCGGCGGGCCAAGTCGTTGGAGAAGGTAAGAAGCGCGGTCAACCAGAAGGTGCGCGGCACGAAGTTCAAGGAAGAGATCGATGAGATCCGCCGCGCGGTATCTATCGAACGCAAGAACGAGCAGTTTCTCAAGCAGACGCCGCACACACCGCTAGCCACCAAGACGGTAACTCTCCCATCGGTTCCCGAATAGACGGCAGCCCCCGGTCCGCTCCTACAGTCCCTGCGGTGTCCGTCTACTTCTTTAGCCGGCTGCAGGCGTTTGCGGCCCCGGCGATGTCGATCGCGTTCTGTCCGCTGTCGATGTGCTCGATTTTTCCGTCCTTGTTGACAACGAAAGTGGTCCGTGAAGCGATGTGATGCTCCGGCAGATAGACGCCGTACTTTTTCGCAACTTTCCCCGTATGATCACTGAGTAAGGCAAACTCCAAACCCAACGACTTGGCGAACCGAGCGTTGGTTTCGTCGTGGTCGGTGCTGACTCCGAAGACCGTCGCGTTCGATTCCGTGAATTTGGCGATACCAGCCTGGTACGCCTTCATCTCTTTTGTTCAGCCACCGGTAAACGCCTTGGGGAAGAACGCCAGCACGACGGTACTCTTGCCGCGGTAGTCCGATAAACGCGCCGCACCGCCGGCCGTGGATGGCAGCGAGAAATCCGGCGCCTCGTCACCAACCCGCAGGGCCGTCGCCCCGGATGAAGCGCCCGCCCCGAACGCAGCTAGCGCAAACACTGCCTGCCTTCTGGTAAATATGCTCATTTGACCTCCCAGAGTTTCTGCTGAACCGTTGAATCAGGATGATTCCGACTGATTATTTCTCCCCGGCAGGGGAGGCGGGGTTCTCCTGGGTCGTCAAGGCTGCCGTTTTCGCCTGCGGGATCACCCCCAGGGCTTCCCATTCGGTGAGTTGGCGCCGCAAGTTCTTTGCCACCGGGCCTATCGGTTGCGCAGCGAGAAAATCGCGGTAGGCCGTCGCCGCCAGGGGGAAGTTGCCTTGCCGCGCGTGGATCAAGCCAAGCAAGCGGTGCGTGCCGGGAAATCTCTCGCTGCCCTCGCCGGACTGAATGTCGAGAACAAGGTCTTCAGCCAAATCCATTTTCCCCAGATTGAAGGCCGCCACCGCACGGTAATACTGCACCTGCGTCATGTGCGGATTGAGACTCAACAATCGCTCGGAAACTAGATTCACCTCCGCCCAACGCTTCTCCGCCAACTCCATCCTCAACAAAGGAATATAGGGGCCGAGGTATTTCGGATCCGCTTTCGTCGCCTTGTCAAAAGCCTCTCGGGCACCTTCCTTGTCGTTGATCGACAGCCGGGTGCGGCCCAACAGACTCCAAGCGGCGGCGTATTCAGGGTACTCGGCCACGGCTTTTTCGAGCTGTCCGATGGCCTTCTCCGGTTTGCGGCTGTTGGGGTCCTTTTTTCGCAGCTCTTTCAGCGCCTTCTCATAAGCCTTTTTTGCCTGCTTAGGAGCCGCCAGCGACGTAGTGCTTACCGAGATACCCTGCCCCTTGGCGAGAGGATGGAGGATGATCACACCAACGTTTGGGCTGTCGAAGACGCTGCGGTTTCTCAGCTGGATAGGGTCCGACCGATACCCCGGCAGCGAGGCCCGCAGCTCACAGCCCGACAAATCGACCCGCCCGGAGGAGTTCACACGGGGCGTGCCCGTATTGGCCGCAGATCCAAACCCGCCCGTGTTGGAACCGCCAAAGACATCGCTCGCTGGCGAGGTACTGGCATCAGCAAAAGCCAGCGAATTCCTATCGCCGAGCTGAAAGCTGAAGCGCCCCTTGGAGTCGGTATAGGTTTCCGGACGACGCTGGCCCCAGCAGTCCCGTACGATCGTGACGGCCTCCCCCGGCGGAGTGCCATCCGCCAGCATGACCTTGCCGGAAAGGAAAATGGGGCGCTGGAAGTCAGGTTGATTAGGACCCGGCTGCTGCTGGCCCATACGGCCGAAAGGATCCTGCTGCTGCCCGGTATTCGCGCCGGGCCTTCCCGGTGTTGGGCTAGTCGGCTGCCGCCCTGAGGTACCACCCCCTGGCGGCCGTCCTTGCTGGCCGTAAGAGGATACGGCGCCTGCCAGCAACAAGCCTATGGCAAGACAGCTTTTCATGCGCATGATTCGCCCCCTGTTACCGCAACGGCCGACCGGTCGGAAAGCCTGCCTGGAACGAGACTAACACATCCTCCCGCCCTTCACCAAGCAAGTATTCGGAGGAGAACGTCGATCCCCCATGTACGAAACCGTACGCCGCTACGGCGGACGTTCGGCTCACAAATAGTGCTTCTCGAGCCAAGAGGTAATCAAATCAAAAGCTCCCGCCGGGCTGTCGGCAAAGCGAAAAAGCTTACGATCGGAAGCGTCAATCGTTCCCATATCTTGCATGGCGTCGAAATTGATAACCCTTTTCCAGTATTCACTGCCGTAGATAACCACAAGCATCTTCTTGTTGAGCTTTTCCGTCTGCGCCAGGGTCAGCGCCTCCATCATCTCGTCCAGCGTGCCGTATCCACCAGGGAAGACGACGAGCGCTTTCGCGAGGTAAGCAAACCACAACTTACGCATGAAGAAGTAGTGAAACTGGAAAGACAGCCCCGGGGTAATGTAGGGATTGGGCTCCTGTTCGAGCGGCAAGCTGATATTGAACCCCACAGAGATCCCGCCGGCTTCTTGGGCGCCGCGGTTGGCGGCCTCCATGATACCGGGTCCCCCGCCGGAGCAAACGACGAAACGCCTGCCGGTCGGAGAGCACTGCTCGGACCACCGAGTCAGCTTGCAGGCAAGTTCCCTCGCCTCCTCGTAGTAGCGCGCCGTAGCCTGAAGCCGCTGGGCTTCTTGCACCGCAGCAGGCGTCTTAGCGCTGGCGGCAACCCTGGCGGCTACTTTCGCATCGCTGAAGCGGGCGGAGCCGAAAAAGACGATGGTGTCGCGGATCTTGTTCCGGTCGAGCCGATTCTTGGGCTCGATGTACTCCGCTAGCATGCGGACGGTACGGGCGCCGGCGCTCTTGAGGAACTCGACGTTGTCGTATGCCTTGGGCGGCATTTTCGCCATGGGGAATTCCCTCCTTAGAAAAAGCTCTATCCTGTGGGCCAAACAAGCTGCGCCGCTGCTAACGGACGGCTACGGTAACTCCCGGGGGCTTTCGAAATCGCCGGCCCGAAGCGCGATCGGGACCGCGTCACTGGCCTCGATACTCTTTGGCACGCGTGCATTCACCTGCATCACGTCTGCTACCAATCCCGGAGCCGCGCCGGCATAGAACACCTTGGCATCCTGACCGCCGATCAGGACCGAGACGGGCATGAGCGGTTGCGGGAGGGGCTCCTCGGCGAGCTTACCATCGATACCACCTGGAGCCGTCTGGCCCTCCCCGGTTGCGTAGAGGACCACGATCGACCCACGTGGCGCGGGGTTTTCCGGGGTATTCAGACCGTAATCCTGATTCAGGATCGTTCCGGGCCCTCTCCCGGAGCTGGTCTGGGTGAAAATCGCCAGTGACGCCGACTCGACCGGCAAACTCAGCGCCGGCGACAAAAGGCCTAGGTACTCGACGCGAACGCTAGTAGCTGTGCTGCCGGCCACGGCATGAGGCGCCACCGGACCCCCGTCGAAACTCGCCGCGTTTACGACGCCCTGCCGTGTAAACAAAGGTGGCGGCTGGAAGTCGAGCTTCGTCACGAAAGCATCGCCGGTCTCGCTGAACCCGGCGACGCTCGGTCGAAGGCTTTCGCTTGTTGTGGGAAAGTTAGTCGCTTGGACCATTCCCGTTGCGACCACGCTTCCAAGTCCGTCGCTTGCAAGACCGAAACCCTGATCGCTTTGGTTGCCGCCCAGAAACGTCGAGTAAAGGAGTTCCGTGCCATCCGGGCTGAGGCGCGTCAGGAACGCCTCGTCGAGAGTGTCGAGCACGGATTGCACAGCGTCCGCGGTGACCGGGAAGTCCGAAGATCCAGTGCTGCCCACAACGGTAATGTCGCCCCAGGGTTCAATGCCGACCGCGTTCCCTTGGTCGTCGGGCGCACCCAGCTGCAGACGCGGAGATAAACAAGGCGACCAACACTCGCGGAATCCCGGCAGTGTGAGGAGGCGGGAACGACCAACGACAAGGCATCCGTGCTTTGTGGGAGAAAGATAGCCGCACCGAAGCGGAAACAGCGCTAGTAGCTGAACTTGATGCTCAGCTGGTCCTCAACATCCCCAATCGGGACCATGTCAATCGCATCCCAGGGACAGCCGTCGAGATAAATATCGTCGGGACCTTTGCTGATGCACTTCTTGCAGCCGATGCAAAGTTGGTAGTCAACCTCGATAAGGCCAAAAGGCGGGTGATCTTCGTCCGGCACCCAAAACATGCACTCTTCCACCGGACAATACGTGACACAAACCGGAGAGCCGGCGCAACCCGTGCAAGCATCGTTGATAACCGCGAGTTCCTTCGGTATTTTCTTGCGAGGAGTCTTGATGCCTTCCGACCAAGGCTCCGCCTTCACGTAGCTTAGGTCCACCGATTCCAAGTCTGCTGTGGTTGTCGCCATGCGGAACTACCCCAAAAACGCATTATAACAGAGGTCTCAGAAGGATCCCGGCTCACTGCAGAGCATGCTAGAAGGACTTGCTTTCCAAGGTAACCAGTCGGGGGGCAAGCTCAATAGCCGGCCCTAGTCTGCTTTGACCGGCGAAGACTAGGCGAGCTCGAATGAGGCGCGATCATACATGTTCGGTGTCGCTTTTGAGGGACGGAAGTTCTGCTTCTGAGCGGCGGTAGTCGCCACGGGCCAAAACCTTCTCCAACCAGAGATAAAGGACGATGAACAAGTAGCGGCTTCCCATTTCTTTGATCTTCAGTTTCGAGATGCCGCTGGCCCGGTTGGTCCAATTGATCGGGATGACGGTATAGGAGTAGCCACGCACGATCGCCTTGAGAGGCATTTCTACAGTGAGGTTGAAGTGCGGGGAAATGAGCGGCTCCATACCCTCAATCGTCTCGCGCCGGTAGACTTTGAAAGCGTTCGTCACGTCGTTGAAGCGAATCCCGAAAATGGTCTTGACGAACCAGTTGGCAAGACGATTCAGCACTAGCTTGTGGACCGGGTAGTCGACCACCGCGGCTCCCGGGATGAAGCGGGACCCGAAGACACATTCATAGCCCTCGGTAAGCTTCTGATAGTAGCGGACCAAATCTTGCGCGCTGTCCGAGCCGTCGGCCATCATGATGGCCACGGCGTCGTCACTGTAATGGCGAAGTCCGAGACGGACGGCGTTGCCGAATCCGTGCGGTCCGGCGTTTCGAACGATTCTGATTCCGGGATCGGCTTCGCTCAGCCGGAGCACAATGTCCGCCGTCGAATCCCGGCTTCCGTCATCAACGACAATGACTTCGTAGGGGATATTCGCTTGGCGTAGGATTTCCCCCAGATCGAAGAGCGTCGCCTCGATCGCTCCTTCTTCGTTTCTTGCCGGGATTACGACAGAAAGCTTCACCTCTGCCGCCCTCCCCCCACGATCCCAGCCGTCAAGCCCGTCTTTCCGAGCCTGCCGGCTTGGTGGGCTACGATCTCCTCTGTCATTCGGACCACGTCGTACTGCAACTTCCAGGCAGGGAAATGGTTCCGCAGTTTCGTTAGGTCGGAGATGTAGCAGATGTGGTCTCCGACGCGGTTCTCCGGGTGATACTGATACTGGAGTCGATAGCCCATGTCGCTCAACAGGTCGACGGTCTCCAAAATCGAGAGGCTATTCGCCCGGCCTCCCCCAAGGTTGTAGACTTCCCCGCACTGCGGGCTGCGATGGAACTCCAGAAAGAGCCTGGCCACGTCCAGGCAGTGGATCTGGTCGCGAACCTGCTTTCCCTTATAGCCATAAATGGTGTAGACACGATCGTTGAGCGCACACCAAACGATGTAGGCTAGATAGCCGTGTAGTTCGACGGCCGCGTGCTGGGGTCCCGTCAGGCAGCCGGCGCGAAAAATGCCCACCGGCATGTCGAAATAGCGACCGAACTCCTGGCACATTACATCGGCCGCTACCTTGGAAGCGCCGAACAAGGAGTGTAGGCAGCCATCGATCGACATGCTTTCATCTACACCGTCGCGCTTGTCCTCGTAATCATATCGTTGTTCGAGCTCGATCAAGGGAAGCTGGTTAGGACGGTCGCCGTAGACTTTGTTCGTGCTCGTGAAACAGAAGGGGGAATCCCGGCAATAATCCCGGGCGGCGACGAGCAGGTTAAGCGTGCCGACGGCATTGACGTCGAAGTCCTCGTACGGGATCGACGCCGCTTTGTCGTGGGATGGTTGGCCTGCCGTGTGGATGATGAAATCGGGCCGCTCGGTCTTCAGGAGTTCGCGGATAGCTGCCCGGTCTCGGATATCGAGGTCGTAGTGACGATAGCGGGCGAGTGACTCGGACAGATTCTCAATAACCCAACGTGTGGACCCCTGCGGCCCAAAAAACTGCCGCCGCATGTCGTTGTCGACGCCCACTACCTCCCAGTCCGAGTCCGCCAGCAGTCGAGCGCAGGCCGAGCCGATCACGCCTCCCGAACCCGTGACGATCGCCTTCATGGTTTCAATCCAGTGGGAGTCGACGTCCTCTCTAGGAAAGCCCAGCAGTTTCTGCGGGCAGGCCCGGCGTGTAATGGGGGAAGCACAGGCAACACTTCAAGACTCGGGCCATCGACAGCTCCCAAGAAAGCCGCAAAACGTTGTCTTGCTCCCAGTTTAGATGACCGGGCAGTTCCCTGCATCGACCGTTTGGTTCTGTGAAACTGCACTTGCTCCAAAGAAACAGTGTTCCCATTCTGCTTGAGTTGGCTCCCCAAAAATCAGCGCCGTTCTGCCGTAAACGTGGGGGTGTTAACGGCCTAGATCGTTACCGAGCCAAGGGGTTTCCCCCGATTGACCCGACAGGCCTCCCCATGGGCCGTGTCGGCGAAGTCGAATGGGACACCGTTGAAATCGAGTCTCGCACGTAGGCCGCGTCCGAGGCGGCACTGACCGGCCTCAGGCCGGCGGATCTCCGCGAAACCGAAGCGTCTGAACAATTGCCCGCGTTCCCCACCAGCCGTTAGACTGAGAGCTGGCGATGTTTGATCTGGTTCAAATCGGCTCAGGGGTGTCTTCGCCCCCGCCGAACCCCTCGGCCGGCAAAGCAAGAGAGCGGCCGCCGTGGCTGAGAGCGCGAGCTCCGGTTGGGAAGAACTACGAACGCCTGAAGTCCCTTGTCACCAGCCTTAACCTCCACACCGTGTGTGAGAGCGCGGCGTGTCCCAACATCGGCGACTGCTGGAACCGGCGCACCGCCACCTTCATGATCCTTGGTAACGTCTGCACGCGGCGGTGCGGTTTTTGCGCCGTCGAGAAAGGGGCGCCGCTCGAGGTCGACTACGACGAGCCCAGGCGGGTGGCGGACGCCGTAGCGGTGTTGGGGCTTCGCTATGCCGTGGTGACCAGCGTCAACCGCGACGACCGCAGGGATGGCGGAGCTGAGCTGTTCGCGCTCACGATCGACGCCATTCGGGAGCGCAATCCCGGATGCCGGGTGGAGGTTCTTACTCCCGACTTCCAAGGGTCTCACGAGGCGATGGAAATTGTGCTCGCCGCGCGGCCGGACGTGCTGAACCACAACATCGAAACGGTGCCGCGCTTGTATCGAACCGTCCGCCTGGGCGCACGCTATCCGCGCTCGCTCGACATGTTGCTCCATGCCAAGCGGGTTGCTCCCGGAATCCCCACCAAATCGGGAATGATGTTGGGACTCGGCGAGTCCCGTGCCGAAGTCATTGCGGTCATGCGCGACCTGCGCGCCCACCAGGTCGACATTTTCACACTCGGCCAGTACCTGCGCCCCTCCCAGAAGCACCTCCCCATCCAGCGCTACTACAGCCCGGAGGAGTTCGCGCATTTCAAGCGGCTGGGGTACGAGATGGGCTTTCAGCACGTGGAGGCCGGGCCGCTGGTCCGCAGCTCCTACCATGCCGACGAGGCCGGCGGCGAGGTGGCCGGCTAGGCCTGAGCCAGGCCCTTAAGCTAAATATTCCATCGCATCAATACATTCACGTTTGGGGCGAAGGCAGCCGGGCACAGCATGCTGTGCCCCTACAAAACGAAGTACTGAGTAGCGAACCCCGGCCTCACGTAATCCCCGGCACGGGAAGCTGCGAACACAACTCCTCGACTTCGCCGCGAACGGACGCCAGCAGATCTTTGTCCGCGTGGCTTTTGAGGGCCTTGGTGATCCACTGGCCCAGACGCTTCATTTCCGGTTCTTTCATGCCGCGCGTCGCCGCCGCGGGCGTACCGAGCCGAATTCCGCTGGGGCGAAGCGGTGGATTCGGGTCGTCCGGGATGACCTGCTTGTTGGTTGTGATGGAAACTTCGTCCAAAGTCTCTTCGGCGACGCGACCATTGATGCCGAAACTCTTTACGGTGTCGATGACCATCATGTGGTTGTCGGTGCCGTCGGTGATCAGCTTGGCGCCGTTTTCCATCAGCGTCCGAGCCAGCACCTGTGCATTGTCGAGAACCTGCCGGCAATACTGTTTGTATTCGGGTTGCTGCGCTTTGCCCAACGTAATGGCGACGGCCGCCACGGCATTCATGTGCGGCCCTCCTTGTAAACCAGGAAACACAGACCTGTCGATCGCCTTCGCAAATTCCTTCTTGCACAAGATCATCCCGCCGCGCGGCCCCCGCATCGATTTATGTGTGGTGGTGGTGACGAAATCAAAGCCTACGTCGCAGGGGTTTCGCATCACTCCGCCGGCTATCAAGCCGCCGATGTGCGAAACATCGGCCATGGTGAGCGCGTCCACTTCGTCCGCGATCTCTTTGAACTTCAAGTAGTCATAATCACGCGGGTAGGAAGAATAGCCGCACAACACCAGCTTGGGTTTCGTCTCGATCGCGGTCCGGCGAAGCTCATCAAAATCAATCCGGCCCTTCTCCTCAGGAATTGTTTTGTAGCGAATGAAGTTGTAGATCTTGCCCATATGGGAGACTGGCGCGCCGTGCGTGAGGTGACCGCCGTGTGAAAGGTCCATGCCGAGCACGGTATCCCCCGGCTGGAGAAATGCCATGTACACGGCCTGGTTCATCGGTGAGCCCGAAAGGGGCTGAACGTTCGCGTGCTCCGCGCGGAAAAGCTGCTTTGCTCGGTCCCGGGCCACGTCTTCGATCACGTCGGTATACTGCTGCCCGCCGTAGTAACGCCTTCCCGGATAGCCTTCCGAGTACTTGTTCGTAAACACCGAACCCAGCGCCGCCAGAACTTCCGGGTAGGTGTAGTTCTCCGACGGGATGAGCTCGATGCCGGCCTGCTGGCGTTTTTCCTCCCCAACGAGCGCATCGAAAATGGCGGGGTCGTTCGCTTCAAGCAATTGGCGGTTGGCGTCCATGTTTTTCCTCGGAAGTTCTTGCTCGCGGCGGGAATGGGATGCCCAAATGGGGGATCCCATCACCCAACTCCGAAACTCTGTTTCCTACCTGTGAGGATCTGACCTCCTAGAGTCCAGACGGGGAGAAACTTCCTCTTTATACCGGGCTGCTTCCACCGCCGCAAGTCTGCATTCGTAACGGGTTCGTAACTGATCACGGCCTCCCGCTCTGGTATAGTCCATTGGGGACGTTTCTGTCGTTGGGAAAGACTCATGCAAGCGCGTATTTTGGCCATGGTACTAGCGGGAGGGAAGGGGACCCGCCTCGGACCGCTTACCCGCGAACGCTCCAAGCCGGCCGTCCCTTTCGGAGGAAAATACCGCATCATCGACTTCGTTCTAAGCAACCTGATCAACTCCGGCATTTATTCCATCTACGTGCTTACGCAGTTCAAGGCCCAATCGCTACTCCAGCACCTGCGTGATGGTTGGCAATTTTCCGACATGCTCAAGAACCAATTCGTGATTTCCGTGCCGGCCCAGATGCGCAAAGGGGAGCAGTGGTACCAGGGCACGTCGGACGCCATTTTTCAGAACATTCACTTGATTGAGCTTTCCAGCCCCGACCTGGTAGTGGTTTTCGGCGCCGACCACGTCTACCGCATGGACATCACCCAGATGACCGCCTACCACGAAGAGAAGGCGGCCAAAGGAACCGTAGCCGCTCTACCGATTCCGGTCGAGCACGCCGAACGGTTCGGCACGATTGAGATTGACGGTGACTGGCGAATCGTGCGCTTCCATGAAAAGGTAAAGCACCCGCCCCAGATCCCCGGTCGCCCGGGCTGGGTGCTGGCCTCGATGGGCAACTACATCTTTGATACGGAAGTTCTGGTCGACGAATTGAAGCGAGACGCCGACAAACCCGGGAGCGCGCACGACTTCGGCGGCAACATGCTGCCGGAAATGGTGGGCGAGCATCCTATCTACGCGTACGACTTCCTCAGTAATGTGGTACCTGGGGAAGCTCCCGAAAGGCGCGGCTATTGGAAGGACGTGGGAACCATCGAGGCTTACTACGACGCCAATATGGATTTGCGTTCGTCATCGCCTTCCGTGAACCTGTACAACCACCGCTGGCCGCTCAGAACCGCGGAATACCCGATAGGTCCCACAAAGTTCAATTCGGACGGGGAAGGCCCGCGTGGCCATGCTCTCGGTTCGATCGTCTCCGAAGGCTGCGTTATCGATGGCGCCGAGGTGGTGGACTCGGTCGTCGGCCGCCGAGTTCATGCCGACCGAGGCGCTCTGGTGCGGGAGTCCATCGTCATGGACAATTGCTACATCGGGGCGGGAGCGAACATTCGCCGAGCAATCCTCGACAAGAATGCCCAAATCCCCCCGGGAGTGAAGATCGGCTATGACCTGGACCGCGACCGCGAGCGCTACCACCTGAGCGATACGGGCATCGTCATCATCGAGGGGCACCGGTCGCCGATCGAGATCACGTCCGTGAGCATGTAGGAATCGTTCGGGCGCGGACTTCTAAAAAATGGGTTCGTTTGGGCGATCTTCTTCGCTTCCTATTCCTCTTTCTAAGAAGGCCAAGTTACTGAAAAAAAGAATGTTGAGTGCCTTTCTGGAGTACCCACAAGATGGGTTCGTTTTGGTCATTTTTTTACGCCACCGGGCGTAGCGCTAACGAGCGTCCCACGGGGCGTTTTGCTTTCATCATACCAGCGGGGACCAAATTCCCTTTTACCAGGAGGCCACAAGTCATTGAAAACAAGGGTTATCTATCTTCGTGACAGCCACATTCAGGCCGCAGGCGAGGCGAATGCTGCGTTCACCAGAAAAAGGGGGGCACGGGAGACCGCCCCTACGATTCTTTGATGAGCAGAAAGGCGGACGGGTCGAATAGCTCGGGTCCCGGGATTACTAGAGATTGGCTCGATAGCCGGTTGGGTGGGAAACGTCCCTTTGGTTGGTGGGAAGCGTCAGAATCAGGCGGACCCTGTGACGGATCTTGGGTGGAGCTCGCCAAGCAAGGCCACGTTAATCAAGTAGCGATCGCCTTCTTGACGGCAGGCTCGCGCCGCAGCAAGACCCTGTAACTCGTAGCCCGACAGCAGTACGATCGACGGCGAGGGGACCGGTTCGGCGCTCCAAACCTCCAACTCTCCATCACGGCTGTTCTGAATAAAGACGCCGGAATCAGCAAGAGATCCGGACTCGTCCAGCCACTTTAGCCGGGCTGTTCCCAGATCCGGGTTCTGGGAACCGGACCGCTGCTTGCCCAGGAATCGAACTCCGACGCGAAAGCCGTAATCCGTCCTCTGGCAGCCTTCGACCAGGCCTTGATAGTCGCCTCCGCTAGGCAGGATCAACCACACCTTCTCGTCCACGGGTACCGGGCGGGGCGAGGAAACCCGCAAGCCCCGTGGTGACCGCTTCAACAGTTCGACTTCAAGGTAGTTTGAGTTGCCTGCTTCGCCCACCCAGCTCATGGCGGCCGGCGAAGGCGAGAGATCGGCCCTTTGCTCGGTGGGCTTAGTTTGCTCTGGACTTTCGCTATAAGCGGACTGACCAGTGGCCCGACGCCAAAGACTACTAAGGCGGAGCTTCACGAGCCTAGTATCCGAGGTCGGAGCGGCCAATGCAATCGGCGAAACACACTAGTTTGAGACCACGCGAAAGCACTATCTGTGTGGGCCTCAGTACATTTCGGCTTCAACGTTTCGAGACGGTCCTGTGCCCGTTGGCCCAACTAGATAAAGGCCGACCAGATACTTATCGCCGTCGCGCTCACAATAGCAGGTGGACCCGAAACACTCCTCGGTGGCCCCAGACAGGCGAACCATCGACCGCACCGGTACAGCTCTGGCGACTTCGAGCTGCATCCCCTCATCGCTAAGGTTTCGGACCCGGACTTGCTCCTCGTTGTGCGTTCCCGTGGGACCCGCCCACGACAGTGTGCCTTCACCGGTCAACGGTTCTCGGTCGTTGCGACGCCGCTCCCGGAACACCAGCACGACCCCCGCGAAATACCCGTCATCCTGCGGCCGGCAGTGCCGCAAAACGCCCCTGTACTTCTTGTTTTCCGGTGCTAAGATCGTGACCGTTTGGCCGACCGGAATTTCGTCGGGAAGCCGGATCCCGAGGCCCTTGGAAGACGTGTTTGTGATTTCAATCTCTAGCGCTGAAAGCTCCCCGTCCGGCTTCCGCCAGCTGATAGTTGCCGAATCGGCCGCGGCAACCCGCGGCTCCTGTCGTTTTTCCGGACGCCCCTTGGAAGTGGAAGTGGAAGTGGAATTCAACTGAGGCCGGCCAGGGGCGAATACGTCGAGAACAGCATCCACAACAAAGGCCAAGGCAGATGGAAACCTCAGTTTCATCTATTCTATTATGCTCGGTTTCTTGACGGTGGACAAGGGAACTTTCGGTTCATAAATGCGGCAAGAGACATAGTACTTTAGTTTGGGAGTTATAAGACAAGCCCCTAAGATGTCTCGGAACGTGGTAGGTGCATGCGACGCGCATCCGCGCCAGTTTCACAAAGGCCGGCCTGGTCACCCCCTCCAATCGCGAGCTAACTCCCGATTGGACAGAGCGCCTTATTGATGTTCGCGAAATACAGTGTAGGGGCGCAGCGTGCTGCGCCCGCTCTGGTAAGGCATTTGCTGTGTCCGAAAACAACACTATATTCTGCGGGTATCAATAAAGTGTTCGTGTATCTTAGCCGCGGCGCCGCACCCCATTAGCAATCGGCGGGGATGAGAAAACTTGCTCCGCGGGTCTGATGCGATACCAGCGAACGCTAAAACATCTAGGATGGAAGTATGACCGAGTTAGCCCAGAAAACCTGCGTGCCGTGCAAGGGAGGCGTGCCCCCGCTCGGGGGAACTGATCTCCAACGACTGGCCGACCAAGTGCCTGAGTGGAAGGTGGTCGAGGAGCACCACATCGAAAGAACCTTTGACTTCTCGAATTTTCGGGAAGCCCTGGAATTCACTAACCGGGTCGGGGAGCTCGCCGAGGAGCAAGGCCACCACCCAGATATCTTTCTTGCCTGGGGCAAAGCCGGGATCAAGATCTGGACGCACAAGATTGACGGACTAACGGAAAGCGACTTTGTGATGGCCGCCAAGATCGATGCGTTGTGAGTTTGCGGAACGCACGCTACTTTGAGTCGCTCTCCAAACTGTTGCCGCGAAGGTAGTTGTTCCCATGGTTCGGCGTCGACCGTCAGATTGCTGAACATGACTGCACAGAGCCGCGGGCGGTAGCCCGCGGGCGCCACGGGTCGCCATGTCCCGGTCAGTTCATCGGACGCGCTTTCGGGGCATCAAGATCACATGAGCCCGGGAGGGGTGACACACAAGCCGCACCGAGTCGCCGTTCTTACACGCCGGGCGCCGACAGGGACGTTGGTGATTGAGCGGCTATACTGGTTGCAGCGCTTCGCTTGCTAAGAGGCGTCATCGTGGCATCCAACCTGCGTGGGATACTTGCCGTGGTCGCCGTGGTAGCAGTGTCGGCGCTGCTCGGCGGCAGGTACGGTCGCGGTCTGGGTAACGCCGCGCTCGTCCAACAGAAGGAGGCGGTCAAGCACTACACCCGTGACTTTGAAGACCTCGTCACCTTGGTCCGCCAGAACTATTCCTCCGAGATCGACGTAGAAAGCGTAATCTACCGCGGCGCGATCCCGTCTATGCTGCGCGAGCTGGATCCGCACTCCCAGTTCCTCGATCCGCGCGCCTTTGCCCGCCTGCGGGAGGAGCAGAAAGGCAGCTACGCGGGCGTCGGCATGCAGATCCTCTTATTCAAGGGGCGGACGATTGTCGATTATCCATTCCCCAACACCCCCTCTTTTCGTGGAGGCATTCGGCCCGAGGACGAGATTGCCACTGTAGACGGCCGCTCGACAAGCAACCTGTCAGTCGAAGAGGTGGCGCGGCTCGTCCGTGGACCGAAGGGATCGGCTGTTCGTCTTGGCCTGAGACGTCGAGGTGTGGATAAGCAGGTCGAGATCGAAGTCGTCCGGGCCGAAATTCCTCGCCCCAGCATTCCCCTGGCGTCGTTTGTGGAACCCGGTGTCGGCTATGTCAAGCTCGAAAGCTTTAGCGAAACGACGGACGGGGAGATTGATAAAGCTTTGCGGAAGCTCTCTCGGGAGAATCTCTCCGGGCTCATCCTAGATCTTCGAGACAATCGGGGCGGGCTGCTGAGCTCGGGAGTACGGGTGGCCGACCGTTTTCTGCCCCAGGGACAAACCATCGTTTCTCACCGGGGCCGCGCGTCGAGAGAAAAATCGTATCGGGTCCGTCAGGGCCACGAGGGAGACCTGTACCCCATGGTTGTGCTGGTCGATTGCGGTTCCGCCTCGGCGTCTGAGATCGTGGCCGGGGCGCTGCAAGACCATGATCGGGCTCTGATTGTCGGGTCGAATACGTTCGGGAAGGGACTTGTTCAGTCGGTCGTCAACCTCAGGAGTTCCACTGCCCTGGTGTTGACCACGGCACGCTACTACACTCCCAGCGGCCGGTTAATTCAACGACCCTACCGCGACGTCCCGGCGGCGGACTACTACGCGGACCCCTGTAGTTCGGGCTATCGGCCCGCGAATCAGGAAGTGAGTCTGACGGATAACGGCCGTCGGGTTTACAGCGGCGGCGGAATCACGCCGGATATCGAACTTTCCGAGCTGGCGCTCAACACTTTTCAACAACGTCTCCTGGCGGAGCGATCCTTGCAGGGATTCGCTCAGCAATACTGCCTCCATCGCTCGGAGCTCCCCCCGGGCTGGGACGCAGACGCCGATATCCTAGAACAATTCCCGCGCTATCTCCTCGACGAGGGAATCCCGTTCACGGCGGAGGAATTCCAACTGAATAAAGACCACATCCAGCGCGGGCTGAAAAAACACGTCAACACGGCCTGTGTGGACCGGCGGGCCGGGCTTCTGGCCGAAGTCGAACAGGACCCGGCGGTCCAGCGCGCCCTAGCACTCATCCCCGACGCCTCCGACTTGCTCCAGAGCGCCCAGGGAACACTGGCAGTGAAGCGCTAGGAGCATCGAGAAGAGCTTGCGAGATAGAATCACGATTCAGTGATCCCCTCGGGCAAGGTCAACTCAGCAGGTCTAGCGCGCTTTTCTCGCCACCTGGCGAGCAGCCGTGCAGCAAAGCCCCACTGTTCGAGATGTAGGGGCGCGATTCATCGCGCCCGCTTGCCTTACAAGCTGTAAGCCGGACGATGTAAACAAACTGTTGCCGTGAGCATGGCCACCGGGCCTTTCCCCAATCTCTGCGTCAGCTGGTGAGAAAAGCAGGGCCAGCCGATCCGGGAAACGCAGTTCACGTCGTGCTCGTCTTAAGTGAGAGCGCTCCCTGGTATACTAGAACCAATTTCCTTCCCCCCCGGCGAAAGTTCCAAGGAAGCAAACCGGTCAGGTCATGAGTTCGAATCGGCGCCTCGCTCTACGAGCACCTCTCATCGTCCTCTTTTGTGCATTGCTGGGTGGAGATTACGGCCCCCCGGTGGGCGCCGCGTCGGCAGCCTCCGAAGACCAGGTTAAGGCAGGTTTCGAAAAGTTCACACGGCTGCTTGCGGTTGTTGAGCAGAACTACGCCGGAGATGTCGACCTTCAGGACGCCATTTTCCGGGGCGCGATCCCGAATATGCTACGTGCGCTGGACCCGCATTCGCAGTTTTTCAGTCCCGATGCGTTCAAGCAGCTTCGCGAAGAGCAAAAGGGCCAGTACGCCGGTGTGGGGATGACCATTGGCCCGCGCCAGGGCCGTACCGTCGTGATCGCTCCTTTTCCCAAGACGCCAGCCTATAGGGCCGGCCTACGCCCCGGCGACGCGATTGTCGAAGTGGACGGCGAGTCGACCGAAGGTTGGACCACGACAGAGGTTGCCAAGCACTTACGGGGTCCGGCAGGCACCAAGGTGCGCATCGGCATCGAAAGGCGGGGCGTCGAAGGTCTGCTTGAGTTTGAAGTCACCCGGGCTAGGATTCCTCGCAGAAGTGTTCCGGTCGCCTCTTTTTTGCAGCCGCGCGTCGGTTTCATCCGCATCGAAACCTTTAGCGAAAAGACCGGGAAGGAACTGGACCGAGCTCTCAAGAAGCTCGATGAACCTTCTTTGGAAGGTCTGATTCTGGATCTGCGCTCCAATCGCGGTGGTCTGTTGAGCGAGGGAGTACGCGTGTCCGATCGGTTCATTGAAAAGGGCCAAACCATCGTCTCGCACTACGGGCGAATCTCTGAGGAAAGGGTCTACCGCGCCAAAAACGGCAATGGCGGGTTGCTCTATCCGATGATCGTTCTGGTGAACTGCGACTCGGCTTCCGCTTCAGAGATCGTTGCCGGAGCTCTCCAGGATCATGACCGTGCCTTGATCGTCGGAGAGAATACATTCGGAAAAGGGTTGGTTCAGACCGTCTACCCCATGGCCCAGACCGTGTACCCGTTGATGAAGGCGGCGGGGTTAGCGCTGACGACGGCGCGCTACTACACGCCCAGCGGCCGCCTCATCCAGCGGCGCTACGACAATGTCTCTCTGTTCAACTACTATTCCGACCCTTGCAGCGAGCAGTACCAGCCAACGAACAGCGAGGTGAGACGGACCGATCAGGGCCGCCAGGTTTTCGGCGGGGGCGGAATCACCCCCGATGTGGTCCTCGAGGATCAAAGACTCAACGACTTCCAAATCGCCTTGCTCAGAACCCACGCTGCGTTCGCCATCTACGCCCAGGACTACACGCTGCAGCACCCTGATTTAGCGCCGGGCTGGGAAGCGACCGACAAAATCCTAGAGGATTTCCGCCAGTTACTGTTACGCGAGAAGATCTCCTTCACGGAGGTTGACTTCATCGAAAACACCGACTTCATCCGCCGTTTCTTGATCCGCGAGGTCTATGTCTCGGCCTACGATCTCGAGGAAGGCGAAAAGGTCTATTACCAAAAGGATCCTGACGTGGAGAGGGCGTTGGAGCTGCTGCCCAAAGCGCAAGAGTTGCTGCACTCCTCGCAAAGAATGGTCGCCGAGCGCCCCGCACCCGCCGTACGCAACTGAACGGTCCTCATTTCGCACAACCCACTGGGGAGTCAACAGGTTACAGCCCCGTAGCGCCGGGCTTCTTGCTTTTGTGGCGCACGCATTCTTGCGTGCCGTGTCGCCATTCGTGGCGACATTCGAGAGTCGTGGCGCACGCTCTCAGCGTGCCGCGTCGAGAGACTCATCTCGACGCCCAGGGCGGCTCGATTGAGCGTTTTCAGTAACCTACAGAAACGCTCACCCGCGATGAGCGAATCGGAGCCGCGAACGCAAGTGAGCGGTCATTACGCATGCTCATTACAGATACTTCGCCTGCCACCAGCGTTCCAAGTTCAATGACGATCCCCCTCATGGAAGCCACGACTGCGCTTCTTCGAATGCACCGCTGGTCGTCCCGAACCGGATTCCCACGGCCTGGCACTTGTTCAACTGTTTGTGTCTCCATGGGGACCCCGAAGAAGAACGTACTCTTCGGCGTCCGGCGTTGGCGTGTCGTCAACTGTAGAGGATCGCGACAGAATGACGCAATCCCCGTTGTCGACAGCCCCATGAATCAAGGGCTTACGGAAGTGTAGGCTGACCTAGTGTCGCAGCTTCAGGGGGAAGGCGACAAACGGGGCCAGGTGTTTGTCCTGGTTTGATCCGCTCAGAAAAACCGAACCATGTAAGTAAACCGTACGCCCCTGCCGATCTCTGGCGCGAGGTCTTTGATGAAAGAAGAGTGATTTCGGTACAGGCGGTCGCCGATGTTGAACACGTTGACCGAGAACTGGTGCGCGAGGTGCCGTTGGGGAATAGTGTAGGACGCCTTCAAGTTGACCACGGTGTAGCCGGGAGTGCGCGTCTCGGTCGTAAACGTCTGCTGCTGGTCGCTCGCAACAATGACTTCGGGCTTGATACGCAGTCCTCCGCGGCGAAAGTCCAACGCTACTTTGCCTCGAAGCGGTGGAATGCGCGGCAAAGGCGTATTGAACTGGGTTTCCTGCGCGTCCACGAAATCCATGCCGAGGTTCAGCCATACGCCCTGCTGGAGCCGAACCCCTAAATTCGCCTCGGCCCCGACAAAGCGGCTCTCCATCTGGGTGAACTCGATGACAGGAAGTCCGTCTTCCACCTCGCCTGTTGCAAAAGGAAACACAAAGTTATTGAAGCTGTAGTAGAAAAGGTTCAACTCTCCCCGGGCTTTCTCGCCTTGTTGGCGGAGCGAAACCTCGACGCCATCGCCGGTCTCAGCCGTTAGAGACGGATCACCGATCTCGAACGAAAGGCTGCCCACGTGAGGCCCGTTGTTGTACAGTTCCTCCAAAGCGGGAGCGCGGTATGAATGCGCATAGTTAAGAACCAGTGCTCCGCCCTGCCACAAATCGGCATGTACACCGGCGGCGGCCGAGGCCCCGACGAATGAGCGCATCGGCAACCCGATTGGATCGTAGCTGTTGCGCTCCAGTCGGCCTCCGAATTGGAACTTTACGCGCTTGTGCTCCAATTCCTCTAGGCCAAAGACAGCAAAGGCGTCTTGGTCCACCGGAGGTGAAAGAGCCTCCTCTCCAGTGACGTCGTAGTCCCTCACCAAACCCCAAAAGCCGAAGCGTCCGGTTAGTGGCCCGTTTTTTTTCTGCTCAAAGACACCGCGGTAGATGAACTGGTCCTGATTGAATTGCGTTACGATTTCCCGTTCATCACCGGCGGCTTCGACTTCGTCGTGCCCCCACTGCGTGAAGTTCAGCGATAGGCGGAAGTTCTCGACCGCCGAGTTTATCTTGCGCACGCCCCAGGTAAAATTAAGTGCTTGCCGCCGCGCTTCGAGCTGAATTCGTTCCTTCTCGCCTTCACCCTGAGCCTCCGGTCCGTCGCCTTCCTCCGCCGCTTCGAACTCCGTTGCGAAAGGTACGCCATTGACGCCATCGTCGGCTATGAAGCCGAGGCTGAAGAACGTCTTAGCGCCATACCAGCCGGTGCCGACTTGACCGTTTGCGACGCGCGTTTTGGAGTTCCCGACGGGGCCGATCGGGGTGCTGTAGTCACCGCTTCGCTGGCCGCTGGCGCCACCCCAGATCATCCAAGCACCGTGTCCGTATTCGAAGCCCGCGCCACCGCCTGCTAGAGCGTTGGCCGACCCGGCTGAGGAAGAGATGAAGCCGCGCACCCCTTGGTGCGGGTGCTCGTGAACCGCATGGTGGCGGGTGATGGCGTTGACGACTCCGCCGAGGGCATTACTCCCGTAAAGCAGAGTCGCAGGACCCTTGACCACTTCAAGACGGTCCAGCGTGGCGGTGTTAATCAGTTCCCCATGGTCGCCCGACTGCGATGACAGAGTGCCGGTGCGTATGCCATCCTGCATGATGAGAACACGGTCGCCATCGAAGCCTCGAATGATCGGCCGCGACGAACCCGGCCCAAAGCTACGCTTGGAGACTCCGGTTCCCGGCTTGTTTCCCAACACTTCCCCGAGTGAAGGAGCTACCGATTCCGCCAGAGCGTAGGAGTCTAGTGAATTGACGCTCTGGAAAGACTCAAATACCGTTTGCCGTTGGCCGCCCGCGGTGACGGTAATTTTGGACCGCACTGTCGCCAACTCCAGGGAAAACTCAAGCGTGGCTCGACCGCCGGCTTCGACGACTACGGTCTGGGTGTCTTCGGTGAAGATGCTGTCCAAGTGAGCCAGCAGATGATACGCTCCGGGGGGGACCCGATCAAAACGATAGCGGCCCTCGTCGTCGGTCGCCGCCGTTTTCCCCAGTTCGACGATCAGAACGAACGCTCCGTGAAGCGGTTCACCTGTCTCGGCGAGGGTGACCTTTCCTTCGATAGAACCTTGGCCCTGAGCCCCTAGGTGCGGGACACAAGCTAACAAGAAAAACAAAGCCGTCAGAACTCGGCGGCTGTTTTGCCAGGCCTGCATAAAGTCCTCATCTCTTCGGTTTCAATCTGAAGTTGCCGGTAGTGAAAGCATGTGCCAACTCCTTGTAGGCCAGCTAATTGCCTTGCCCGGTGGGCACAGGCAGGCAGAGGAAGAGAATTGGCTTTACGCGGGTGGTGCGCGGGAGTTTGCGAACTCAGAAGAATGATCGTAGTGGCTGGACGGACTCGCCGCTGCAATCCAGGAGACGAGCTGCGGAGGAGCGTAAAACGTGACACCCAAAGCCGGCTTCAGAATCGGAACGTGCCCGAGGTGACAGAATTCGCAGCAGTGATCGAGGTCGTCTCCGTGAAACAGCCCCGGTGCAGCCGCGGTGGTGGTGATCACAAGCAGCGTGAAGACCGCCAGCAGCGCCGGCACTCGAATCGCAAATTGTGCTAACTTCCGAGCCATGAGCGGAAAACTGCAATACCGAGCCGGCGGAACAGAGAAAACACCAGCCTGGAAAAAGCTCTATACTCCTCGATTATCCCAGTTGTATGACCCGGAAATCAGAAGAACCCGCCTGAGGCGCTGATTTGGGTGGTATGATCAGTTAGGCATCGTTGGGCATGCGTCGCAATCTTTAGGCGAAAGGCGACAGCGGAAGTCCCATAAGGCCTGGGCGGTCGTTTTGCCCAGACCTGCGGCCTTTTCTGACTTGCCTGGGCAAATAGCGCAAAGGACGCCCTATCGGTTCGCTGCTTGCCTGATCCGCGGCTCTTCGTTCATCGCCCAACGGAGACGCTTGACACGCTTGCTATTCTGAAGGGGGAGACTGCGAAGGCCGGTATCGCGTCTGCGCAGCGAGCGAAAAAAACGAAACGAACCCAATTCCGCGCAACCCGCAGGGAATCAATGGGTTGCGGCTGGTTTCCAGTACAGCTGGGAGTTCGTAGCGCACACATTCTTGCGTGCCGTGTCGCCATTCGTGGCGACATTCGAGAGTCGTGGCGCACGCTCTCAGCGTGCCGCGTCGAGACTCATCTCGACGCCCAGGGCGGCTCGATTGAGCGTTTTCAGTAACCTACAGAAACGCTCACCCGCGATGAGCGAATCGGAGCCGCGAACGCAAGTGAGCGGTCATTACGCATGCTCATTACAGATACTTCGCCTGCCACCAGCGTTCCAAGTTCAATGACGATCCCCCTCATGGAAGCCGCGACTGCGCTTCTTCGAATGCACCGGTGGTCGTCCCGAACCGGATGCCCACGGCCTGGCACTTGTTCAACTGTTTGTGTCTCCATGGGGACCCCGAAAAAGAACGTACCCTTTGGCGTCCCGGGTTGGTGTGCCGTCAACCGTAGAGGATCACGACAGAATGACGCAATCCCCGTTGTCGACAGCCCGTAAATCAAGGGCTTACGGAAGTGTAGGCTGAGCTACTGTCGCAATTTCAGGGGGAAGGCGACAGTAGCCAGGTGGCGGGTTCGGTCCCCGAGTTGCGCCGCTGTAGCCGTTCTGCGAAACTTCCCGGGCTCGGCGGCCAGGGCGATTTAGCAAGCGCCCCCCAAGTTTAGGGGAGAATCGCGCGACAACCTGCGATCTTGACGCCTATCCCGAAACCTAACAACTGCAACCGACGGTAGGTGTAGCAACCGTGCATGGGCTGCCTGGGTCTAGATTTACACAGGCCCTATCGCCATGCCGTAAGTGCTCCGCTAGACTCTTGCAGGGAAGCAGGAGAACATGACCAAAGTCGTCGATGCTGTTGTCAAAATGGCAAAGGGTCTTCAATTGCCTCGCCTGATCGCTTTGCCCCTGCGCCTGGACCGAAACCGGCGGATTACAACGAGATGCCGATTGCCAGAGCTGTTAGAACAGCCAGAACTAAATATTTTTTCATTTTCTTCTCCTTAGTCAGGATTTCCATATTGGCCCTGACACGGTTACAGTGGGTTACAGTATACACTCGCGCAGGGACTGGTGTCGCCTTTTTTAGGCAAAAGGCGACAGCCGAAGTCCCATAAGGCCTGGGGCGGTCGTTTGGCCCGGACCTGCGGCCTTTTCTGACTTGCCTGGGCCAAATAGCGCAAAGGACGCCCTAACGGTTCGCTGCCTGCCTGATCCGCGGCTCTTCGTTCATCGCCCAACGGAGACACTTGACACGCTTGCTATCCTGAAGTGCGTAGCGCAGGGATCGAAGAGACCTGCGGCCTTTTCTGAAGGGGCAGACTGCGGAGACCGGCATGACACCCGACGAGCGAGAAAAAAATGACGAAACAAACCCAATCTCGCACAACCCATGGGGGAATCAATGGGTTACGGCTGGTTTCCAGTGTGGCTTGGTGGGCCGGCTCAGCAAGACCTGACCGACCGCTTCGCCGGGATACGAGGAGACATCGAGCGAAGCACGGGCACAGCCGACGAACATCCGCAGGGCAACAACGAAATATCCGAGCAGCGAGCCAAGCCAGCAGCGGAGCTACCCGAACAAGAGAATAACCAAACAAAGCCAATTCCTCATAACACTATTGGATATAGCAACTTACATGGTATACCTACAGCGGCCGGTAGTTCCGAAGGAGCGGGCTACCGCTCGACCACGATCTCGGCGCTCTCGGCCTCGAAGTGTTCGAGCTGCCTGGCAAGACCCGCATACTTGAGCAACCCAGCGTGCGCTTGCAGGCGGCCAATGGTTTCGATCGAAAGCGGCGCTCCATAGACGTCGGCGCGATCGGAGTAGGAGTACCGAAGATAGCTGGGAGAACATGCTTCGAGAGCCGGAATCAGGATCTCCCAAAAGCTCTGCTTCTTGAACCAGCGTCGCTCCGAAGCTGCCTCCCGCGTCAATTCCGCGCTGCCGCGCCGACCCTTGAGGGTCACCGACCGGCACTTGGCCGCTTCAAACGAACGCCCCGGCTCGGGATCCGGAAAACCCTCCAACAGAGAACGCAGCTCGGCTTCCGCCGCCTCAATCGGCGGCCACCGATAGCGGGCCGATCCGCCGACGAAGCTGCCCCTTGACAGAATCTCGCGAATCCTACGGGAGTCCTTGCCGGTGACACCGAGGATCTGCTCCACCAGCTCGGCAAGCTGCATCTCCCGTTGCGCGACCGGAGTGATGTTGACGTAGCCCGCCGCTTCGGAACTGATTTTGGTGGGAACGACGTCGGGAAGAGCCAAGATTTCCGAATGCTACCAGATAGGTTGCCGGCGGCGCTTAGCAGCCCGTGGCAGAAGTTAGGTTCGGTGAAAAATGGGGGCTGGAAGGCGTGAAAAAATCGGGGACTGTCACAAGCGGCGTCCTAGAAAGCGCGTAGCATCCATGACATCTTCAGCCGCGGTTGACTGTCCCCAGGATTTTTTCCATTTCTCGAGGCCGAGGACTTTCACCACGGGGGGGGGTAGGAGGCTATTTCACCATGCCGGCGCCGCGCAGCTTCTCAATGAGCTCCGGTTCCTCGAAGAACATCAGCCGCTCGCGCACCTTGCCGTCCTCGAGGGCCACGGCGTAGGGCACGTCCTCGAAGGGAAAGACGGCTTTGAGCGGTTCAAGGTCAGGCGAGAGCTTCATGTGTCCCAGTCCCGTATCTTCTATGAAGCCCGGAGCGAGGTCATAATCTTGCGTGGGAACACCCACCAACTCGGCCTGCCAATCGAGTTCCGCCATCATCAGACCGACATCGAGACAGTGAATACAGGTGGGGTTAAAGAAATAAATGAAAATGCGGCCCCGGTCGAGCGGGTAGTTTCCCGAGTCGACACTGATAGACGCCGGCACCTCGGCGTCGGACGGGGGAGCGAACGGGTTCAGAACCAGCATGGTGGCACCGAACAGGGCAACAGCCAGCAGCGCTACCCCGGCACTTCGCACAGCCGATATGCGAGGGGAAAACCAGGCCGCGACGAGCGCCACGGCAACCATGGCGGCGTCCCCCCAAAAGAAGCCGGGCCCGACGGTTCGCTCGAGCCACGGGAAACAACTGCAATCTTCGCCCTTGAGCGTCTCGTAGTTGTATCCCACGTAGGCCATGAAGACGAATAGCAGAGCGGCCGAAAGATACCCGCCCAGCCTGCGCCAGGCCGGTCTCAGCAGCAGAACGCCCGCGAAAGTCTCGGTAATGCCCAGCGCAAGAGTCCCAGGGAGGCTGAGCCAAACCGGCACCAACATCTGTGTCAACATCAACTGCCACGTGGTGGGGTTGGTGAGCTTCCAAATCCCAGCAACAAGCCAAACGATGGCCATCACGACGGCGGCTAGCCAGCCGACGCGATTCTGCCAACGGGGCCTGTCAGAGGTGTCCATCGTCGCTCGTTTCTCTTGTGTAACGCGGTTCGGGCAGCGAGTTAGTTCTCAGTATAGGCTAGGCTCCGAGCCTTTCGGATCGGACCGTCGAATCCGCGCTACAATTCTCCCGGTGGCTTCTTTTGATCCCAAGCGGCTTGACACCGAAGCGTTGTACGACTACGCCGTGCGGACACTGGCACGGCGGTCCTTGACAGTGAACGAGCTTCGGGAGCGGCTCGCGCGCCGTGCCTCGCGTTCCCCCGATGTCGACGCTGTGATCGGACGCCTGCGAAGAGCGAACTACCTCGATGACGCTCGACTTGCGGAATCGTACGCTCACTTCCGACGTGACTACGAGGGCCTGGGCCGGCAACGCGTGCTGCGCGAGCTTTCCAGACGCGGCGTCGACAAAACGGTTGCGCGCAAGGCGGTAGCCGAATCCTATACGGACAGCGATGAACCCGAGCTGATCCGGCGTTTCCTCGAACGCAAAGTTGCTCCGGCAACTCCGCCGACTCCCATCAACGATCGCAAACAGCTGGTGCGGCTCTATCGAGCGCTTATCAGGGCCGGTTTTTCCTCTGCTAGAATCGTGGAAGCACTACGCGAACTCTCCTCCGATAGCGACTGGCTCGAAGCCTTCGCTGAAGCCCAGCACCCCGAA
The DNA here is from genome assembly GCA_965248105.1 of Bryobacterales bacterium. Taxonomy (GTDB): domain Bacteria; phylum Acidobacteriota; class Terriglobia; order Bryobacterales; family UBA6623. The sequence continues at coordinate 3,556,411 of CBDFIK010000006.1, read as the reverse complement.
GACGAAGAGGCTTTCGATTGACAGGCCACGAAATACGGGAAAAGTTTCTCCAGTATTTTGCTTCGAGCGGTCATCGCACCGTCCCAAGCTCGTCGCTTGTTCCCGCTAACGATCCGACGTTGCTATTTACCAACGCCGGCATGAACCAGTTCAAGGAGGTCTTCCTCGGACAGGAGCCGCGCGACTACTTACGCGCTACCTCATCCCAGAAATGCGTCCGCGCCGGAGGAAAGCACAACGACCTGGAAAACGTCGGTCGCACTCGGCGTCACCATACGTTTTTCGAGATGCTGGGAAATTTTTCCTTCGGCGACTACTTTAAAAAAGAAGCCATTGAGTTTGCCTGGGACCTCTCAACCAACGTCTTCGGGTTACCCAAGGACCGTCTTTACGCCACGGTTTTTGAAAAAGACGACGAAGCCGAGAAGCTGTGGAAGAAAGTAACTGATATCGATCCCAGTCGCGTTTTTCGATGCGGTGCGAAAGACAACTTTTGGCAGATGGGTGATACGGGACCGTGCGGGCCGTGCTCCGAGATCTTTTATGACTACGGTCCCGACGCGCTGGAACCCGGCGAACAGGACGAGCCGTTTCCCAGCGAGGCCAGCCGTTACGTCGAGATCTGGAACCTGGTTTTCATGGAGTTCGATCGCGACCAAGAAGGTAAACTCTCCCCGCTGCCCAAACCGTCGATCGACACCGGCATGGGCTTGGAGCGAACGGCGGCGGTACTGCAAGGGAAGCTCAGCAGTTTCGAGACCGACCTCATTCGGCCCATCATTGATCAGACGGCACGGCTCCTGGGCGGTCTTGCTTACGGGGAAGATGCGAAGACCGACACGACGCTGCGCATCATCGCCGACCACAGCCGCGCCGCGGCGTTCCTGGTGCATGACGGGGTTCTGCCGGCCAACGAAGGGCGGGGATACGTGCTGCGGAAGATCATCCGCCGGGCGCTGCGGCACTCCCGGCTGGCGGGCGCCGACCGCCCGTTCCTTTATGAGCTGACCGGTTTCGTCGGCGAGCTGATGAAGCCCGGCTACCCTGAACTACTCGGGTCCACCGGGCGCATCGCCCGCGTGGTCAAAGAAGAAGAAGTTCGCTACGAGCGCAACTTCGCGTTGGCCGAGAGGATGTTCGAGTCTTCGCTGGCCGATCTCAAAGGGAGCGTGATCCCCGGGGCGGTGTCCTTCAAGCTCTATGACTCCTACGGCCTGTCGCTCGACGAGCAGGAAGAGCTTGCCCGCGAGCACCGACTCCAAATCGACGCCGGCGGCTTTGAGACGGAGATGGAGAAGCAACGGGCCCGGGCACGCGCCAGCTGGAAGGGAGCGGACACGGCGTCCGTCTCGTCTGCGTACCAGAAACTGCGCGACGAGGGCGAGACGGAGTTTGAGGGTTACAGCGGCCTCTCTTCCGAGGGTTCGAAGATTATCGGTCTGCTCGTCGATCAGCAGCTTGTCGATGACGTCCCCGCCGGCTCGGAAGCCGAATTGGTCCTCGACCGAACGCCTTTCTACGCCGAAGCCGGAGGCCAGGTCGGCGACCAAGGAGAGATTCTCATCGGCTCCAGCCGGGCGGCGCGCGTGCTTGACGTTACGTCGCCGTCGCGGGGACTGTCTGTCCATAGGATCAAAGCTTTGGCTGAGCTGAAGAGCGGTCAGCGCGTCAGTTGTCGGGTTGATCCGCCGCTGCGCCAAGCGACAATGCGAAACCACACGGCGACCCATTTGTTGCAAGCGGCGTTGAGGAAGGTACTTGGAACGCACGTCAAACAGGCCGGCAGCGTCGTCGGGCCGGACCGCTTGCGCTTCGACGTCACCCACTACACGGCGATGGACGCCGCCGAGATCGAAGAAGTGGAACGGCTTGTCAACGAGCAAATCCTAAGCAACACATCCGTCGTGACCGACGTCATGTCACTTGACGACGCGTTGAAGACGGGAGCGATGGCGCTGTTTGGAGAAAAGTACACGCATGAGGTCCGGGTGGTGCGGGTCCCCGGGTTCAGCACCGAGCTCTGCGGCGGGACTCACGTTAGCCTTACCGGCGACATCGGCGTCTTCAAAATCACGTCCGAAAGCGGCATCTCAGCGGGTGTCAGACGGCTGGAGGCGGTCACCGGCACCACTGCCTACGAGCAATACAAAGAGGCCGTCGAGACGATTGAGCGCATCGCGTCGATCGTTCGCTCATCCGAGCCCGGCTTGGTCGAAAGCATCGAAAGGTTGTCGGCTGAGCACCGCGACTTCGAGAGAGAAATCGACCGTCTGAAAATGAAGCTGGCGCAGTCGAGCACCGGCGCGTTGGCGGCAAACGTACGTACGGTCAAGGGCATCAAGGTCATCGCCGCTAAGGTGGACGGCTTGGACCGGTCGCAGATGCGGTCGCTGGCTGACTCACTGCGGAACAAGATTCGATCCGGCGTCGTCGTGCTGGGCGCGGCGCAAGACGGGAACGTGGCCCTTATCTCGGCCGTGACCAAGGACCTCGCCGGCAAAAAAGTTCATGCGGGGAAGCTGGTGGGAGCTGTTGCCAAGGCTGTCGGCGGACGCGGCGGGGGCCGGCCCGATATGGCCGAAGCGGGCGGCAAGAATAGCGGTGCACTCCCCGACGCACTGGAAAGTGTCTATGAACTCGTTGATCAGATGGTGTAGGGGCGCGGCGGCGGCGCGCTGCCGGTGCGCGCTCACGTCCCAATAATCATGAACACAGTCAGCAGCGACCGGCGCCGATAGGTAGACGCAGGGCGTATCGTGCTAGACCTTGATGTAGCGGACTGTTCTGGAGCGAGTTCACTATAGATTCGGAAATGTCGGGCTCGAAAGCGACGTGGCGCACGCTTTCAGCGTGCTGTGCCGGCATTCTTGCCGGCATCCCCCCGGCCGGCAGAAGGGCCGGCGCACCAACGAGAGATGTCGCCAGGAATGGCGACACGGCACGCCGGGAGGCGTGCGCCACGTCGCCGGGACGATCAGGTAGCCTTGTGCGGGGCAGCCTGCTGACACCCTTGTTTCGCTGAGAATGTTTCGCTGAGAATGTTCCGCTAGGAATTCTAATTTGACCCACCCCGAACCCTACGACGCCGTCGGTAATCGGCAGCGCGTCTTCGAACTACGCGATCGCGGTGTCGACGTCTGGGGACCCGAAAGGGTCTACGTGGCGGCGGAGGTCCCACTCGAGAACATCGAGCCGGGCGCCGTCATCCGGCAGGCAAATCTAAGTGGCCCCGAGCTTCAGATCGGACGCGGCACGAGAATCGGCGTCTCGGGGCACGCTCATGTCGCCAATTGTCAAATTGGTCGCGATGTGGAACTCGGAGCCGGCACGTACGACACCGCCACCATTCTCGATGGCGCCCGGGTCCGGGGGTTTGCCGAGCTGCGGCCCGGCACGCTTCTCGAAGAGCAAGTCGAGGCGGCGCACAGTGTCGCTTTCAAGAACACGGTCCTCACGGCTACCGTTGTTGCCGGGTCGCTCATCAACTATTGCGACCTTTTCATGAGCGGTGGAACCTCGCGAGACAACCACAGCGAAGTCGGTTCGGGTGTGGTGCACTTCAACTTCGATCCGCGGGGCGACAAGTGGGGCAGCTTGATCGGTGACGTTCGCGGCTTGTTGCTGCGGTCGGCGCCGATTTTCGTCGGAGGCCAATGCGGCCTCGTGGCGCCGCTGCAAGTGGGTTTCGGGTCCGTGACGGCGGCGGGGTCGGTAGTTAGGAGCAACGTCGAGGACAATCGGCTGCATTTCGAGAATGCCGAGGGCCGTTCCATCGAGAACTTCGATCCCGAGATCTACGCCGGCCTGCGGCGGAAGTTTCTGACAACGGCTCTGCTGATCGGCAACTTGCGAGCGCTTGATCGCTGGTACGAGCTCGTCCGGCTGCCCTTCGCCGAGGATTATCAGAAGCCGCTCTACCGCGCCGCCCAGCAACAGTGCCGGATCCATATCGCCGAGCGCATTCAGCGTCTACAGAAGATCATCGACAAGCTGGACCGCTCGATCACGAAGTCTTCCGAAAGCGGCGACGACCGTTTGATCGCCTGCCAAGACGAGCACCGCCGATTGATCGAGCGCCGAGAGAAAATCGTCGCTATTCTGACGTCCGAGCCGGAGCTTTCAGCGGTGCCCGCTGAATTCCTAGGGCCCTACGAGAAGGCCCGCCGTGTGCTGTCGCACATCGACGCCGTGCGACAAGTCAGTGAAGAGGCCGCGCAATCCGCCGCCGGTTGGATCTACTCCGTGGCACGCGAGCCGGCGGCGAGGTTGGGGAAACTGCTGGGCTAATCCGCCCGTGGGTGCTGCTCCAGTGGACAACGAGCCGCCTACGCCGGCTAAGGACAAGCGAGATCGCTTGTCCCTACTTTGAGTCGTCACAAGCTGTGGTAGTACGGACCGGCGATCCGGCCGGTCCGTAGGCGCGACATGTCGCGCCCGTACACGACAAAAGGCTCCTACCGCGCTCCACGACGGCCAGAATGCCCTGACGAACAAGCCTCAACACTCGACACGGGCCCCCGCCCTGACGGAGATCCAGCAACCGGGCCGCCGGGACAATTCGCGCTGAAGCTTCTCAGAAGCGGGGAGCTCGGGCGGAACTATGGACAAGACCTCAGCCAATCGTGAGCAGTCGCCTTGAGTGAGGGTGCCCGCTTCACCCACGTCCGACGAGTGGCATCTTGGTGGCCATCACGTTCATGGACAACACGTTGGCGTCCAAGGGAAGATTTGCCATGTAAAGGACAGCATCAGCCACATGCCGCACATCCATTCGGGGCTCCACCATTGTCGTGCCGTTCGCCTGGGGAACACCGGATGTCATTCTCTCGGTGAGTTCGGTGACGGCGTTGCCGATGTCGATCTGGCCGCAGGCGATGTCGTACTTACGGCAGTCGAGCGCAATGCACTTCGTGAGCCCCGTCATGGCGTGTTTCGTAGCGGTATAAGGCGCCGAGTGGGGCCGAGGCACCTGAGCCGAAACCGAGCCGTTGTTGATAACGCGCCCCCCGCGCGGCTGCTGCGCTTTCATGATCTTGATCGCTTCTTGGGCGCACAGGAATGCACCCGTCAAGTTGACGCCGACGACTGTGTTCCAGTGCTCGTAGGTCAGCTCTTCCATCGGAATGCCCGGGGCGCCTAGGCCGGCGTTGTTGAAGAGGACGTCCAAACGGCCGAACGATTCCTTGGTCGCGGCGAAAAGCGCCTGGACGGAATCGGGTTTGCTGACGTCGGTGGGCACGGCAAGCATCTCGCCGCCGGAAGGCTTTGCCAATGCGGCTGTCTGCTCAAGTTCCGCGGCGCGGCGCCCGGCCAGCACAACGCGATACCCCGCGGATTGCAAGACCAGGGCGACCGCACGGCCTATACCGCTGCCACCACCGGTCACAAGCGCGATTTTGGCATTAGTTGTCATGTTCGTGTTTCCTCACATGGGAATGGCGTCCGGAACCAACCATTGTGCCTGAGCAGGCGGGCGGTCGTGCGCTCCCGACCGGGTCCTAGCTCGGCTAGGCGCCTTCTCGCAGTGTAGCGGCCGCGGCAACGATTTCTGAACCGGTGGGGTTCTGGAACGGCCGCAGGTCAAACTCAGGTAGCGCCGAGAAAATGTGGTCGAAGATGTCGGCCTGAATGTCTTCGTAAGGACCCCAGCGCTGGTCGTTACTGAAAACGTAGATCTCGATCTGCAAACCTCTTTCGGTGGGTTGGAGTTGGCGGACCAGGAATGTCATCTGTTGGTGAATCTTCGGGTGGGCTTTTAGATACGCCACTAAGTAAGCGCGGAACGTGCCGATGTTGGTCATCCTGCGACCGTTGACCGGCACCGTCTCGTCGATGCTGTTCTCGCGATTATGGTCGGCTAACTCTTTCAGTTTCCGCTCTACATAGCCCCGTAGGATTTGGATTCTCGAGAAACGCTCGACCATCTCCGGAGTGCAGAACTTGATGCTGTTGACGTCGATATGGACGGATCGCTTAATGCGCCGCCCGCCGGATTCCGACATGCCGCGCCAGTTTTTGAAGGAATCCGAAATCAGTGCGTAGGTGGGAATGGTGGTGATGGTCTTGTCCCAGTTGCGGACTTTTACGGTATTGAGCGTGATCTCCATGACGTCGCCGTCGGCGCCGTACTTGGGCATTTCGATCCAGTCGCCCTGGCGCACCATGTTGTTCACCACGAGCTGCACTCCGCCTACGAAACCGAGAATCGTGTCCTTGAAGATCAGCAGGATCACGGCGGTTAGAGCGCCAAGTCCGGTGAAGAAGATCAAAGGATCCTTCTCCATGCTGGTCGAGAGAGCAAGGATGACGACCACAACGGTAAGAATGATCTTTACGATCTGGAGATAGCCAGTAATCGGAATTCGCTGGGAAATCGCGAAACTCTGATACACGTCGCCGGTCGCATCGAGGAAAGAATTGACCGCAAACAGGCCGACAAGGAGCATGTAGACATTCGCTATTCGTTGAGCTGCGTCGACCAGCTCCGGGTTTCCCTGGAACACGAGCGAAGCTGTAAACCAGATGACCAGGGCGGGAACCAAATGCGACAGACGGGTGAACACCCTCCGTCTTGCGAGCGCGTCGTCCCAATCGGTCTCGGTTTTTTTGACTAGGTGCTGTACCGCGCGCAGAATAATTCGCTTGGTAATCAGATTGGCTAGGTAGGCAACCACTAATAGGCCGGCGATGACCGTCGCGCGGCTCGCAATGGTAACCTGCGTCTCGCTCAGCCCTAGCCCCGTGAACCAACCTTCGATGACTTCAATCATGTGGCTTCCTTCGATTTGTCTGACCGCCGGCTAAGCAGGCCACTTCACAATTCCGCTTGCGCCGCGGCTGATGCTATCGGGCACAGCGTGCTGTAACCCTGCATCTATTGATGTTCGCGAAATACAGTGTAGGGGCGCAGCGTGCTGCGCCCGCTCTGGCAAGGCATTTGCTGTGTCCGAAAACAACACTATATTCTGCGGGTATCAATAAGGCCGAGGCTTGTGCCGAACCGTCATGTTTCGGAGACTCCGCACGCTCCATCCTTAAGAGGCGTCGCGACACAACCCTCCTCCCACAAGCCTAAAACATTTCACAGCAGATTTGTTGTATACTCCGTCCAGAAGTTTTTCTTTCTGAACAGCGCCCTTGCCTATATGGACGGCGCCAAGCTGATCCGGACCCGCGATGAACTGGCTTGACATCATCATTGGGCTGATTCTGATCGTTTCGGTGATCGCTGCGCTGCGCAACGGGTTGAGCCGGGAGTTCGTGAACCTGCTGGCTCTAGTCGTCGGGATCGTAGGGGGAATGTGGTGGTACGGACCCGTTGCCGCGCGGCTGGAGCCTTACCTTGGCAGCGAGCGTCTGGCGGAGTTCGCGGCCTTCGTATTGATTCTTGTGGCTGCTCTCATCGCGGGGACATTGGCCGGCCGACTGCTTGCAAAGATGCTCGGTTGGGTGGGCTTGCGATGGTTCGACCGGCTGCTGGGCGCGGCTTTCGGGGCCGTGCGAGGGCTGCTTCTGACTACCGCCCTTATCTTGGCCATGGTCGCTTTCGGGCCGGTCCAAGGCTCCGAGCGAGTGGTCGCGGAGTCTAAGCTGGCCCCCTGGGTTTTGTTTGCCGCTCAGGCGGCTGTCCGTTTGGCGCCTCAGAGCCTTTATGAGGATTTTTCCAAAGGGTTCGAGCGGGTTCGAGAGGCCTGGATCGAAGCCGCGCCGGATTCAATAGTGCGGCGCTAGGAGTGCCGACCCTGCGCTGCCCCGTCCTCTCGCTGGACCGTGCAATACCAGCGCGAGGCTACGCTACTTCATCGCCTCCTTGATCGCCTCCAGATTGCGGGCGGCTGTGCGGGTGCTCGGATTGTCCTTCCCGTAGGCCGCTTCCAATACGCCCAGCGCCCGCTTGGTCCACTCCAACGCCCCCTCCAGCTCCCCTTGGGCCTTCAGAATCTGGCCGATGTTGTTGGCGAGGATCGCCACGCCGGGATGCTCGGGGCCGTAGACCTTCTCGAATATCGCCAGCGCCCGCTTGGTCGCCTCCAACGCCCCCTCCAAGTCCCCTTGGGCTTTCAGAATCGCGCCGATGTCGCTGGTGGCGGTCGCGGCGTAGGGATGTTCAGGGCCAGGCACCTTCTCGTCGATCGCTAGGGCCCGCTCGAAGTAATCTTTGGCTTGATCGAGTTCCGCTCGCCCTTGAGAGTACATCCCAAGCTGGTTCAGAAGCCTCGCTGTGCTCGCCATCCCCACTTGCAGTTTCTCGGCGTGTTTGACGGCCTGCACTGCGTGCGTACCAAGCCGGGCACAAAGCGGCCAGCTTCGTACGTCGCTGGGCTCGTTCGGAAACGCTTTGTTCACCACTCCCACCGCCGCCTCCGCCCAAACCTTTCGCCCTTCCTCGGACAGGCGATCGAAGGTCACCGCTTGCACCAGGCGGTGAATGGACAGGCGCCGGTCGTCCGGGTCCGGTTCGTCGACTTCAACCAAAGAGTAATTGCGGAGAGCGATGATCGCCGTGTCGAGTTCGAGGGGATCTTGTAACGCGGCAGACAGAGATTGTGGGATATGCTCGCTGCCTTGCACTATTACTTCCATGGGGATGTTGTCCGGCCCCAGAAAAGCGCACAGACGCAACAAATCGACCGCGGCCGACGAGTCCTTGCGTGCCTGCTCAAATGAAATGTCCCAGGTGGTGGCCACGGTGGCTTTTTCGTCGGACCCCGAGCTTCCGTGCTTAAACAGCGCCAGCTTCCGCTCGTGGAACAAGCCAAGGTACCCCGCCAAGGCTCGCCCGGCGTGCTCCACGTAAGCCGCGGCCTGTTCGAGCGCGAGGGGCAAATACCCAAGCTCGTCGGCCAACTCACCGGCGACGTCTTCGTCCTCTTGTCCCGTGCGCTTGAGCAGGAACTCCACCGACTCCCGTGGCTCCCACACCTTCACCGGAAGCGGCCGAGCCACGCCGCCCCAAGCCGCGTACCGGGAGGTGACCACCACATGCCCGGCCGAGCCGTGCGGTATGTAGGATTCGATGGCGTTCGGATCGGGGGCGTTGTCGAAAACCAGCAGCCACTCGGTCCGCTGCTCCAGGGCGCCCCGAACGATTTCGATGACCTGGCTCTGTTCCAACTGATCTTCCTGCGAGACGAGGTTCATCCGCCGCGCCAGCGCTTCCCAATCGGCGTTGAGAGATTCCGGAGTTTCGGATCGTACCCACCAGATGAGTGAGTAGTTATTCGCGTAGCGATAGGCATACTCGACAGCGAGCTGCGTTTTGCCAACGCCACCCAATCCGTGAATGGCTTGCGTCAACGCCGCTGACTTTTCACCATCCAATGCCTCGCGAAGCTCGCGCAGCAGCTCGACCCGTCCCGTGAAGTTGGGGTTGCGCTGATGGGGCATGGTGCAGATTTCCGGCAGGGCGTGGGGGAGTGAGAGCGGCGTGGGTGGTTGCGCGACAGGCGCGGTCGCTGTCCCCGCGCCTCTCATGTCGAAGTGGGCGTCACCGTGGACTTCGATCGCCTGGCCGCCGAACGATACAGGCCCTTGGAATTGGACTTGTACCTGTTGGGCGAAGATTGGATCTTCCGCCATGACCTGCCGAACGATACTCTCGAGTTCGGCGCGGTCTGTCGGAGCGTCTTTTGATTTGCCACGCAGGCGCGTGAACAGGCCACCGATCAGCTCGCCGCCGAGTTTGCTGAGGGCGCCTTTGCCGATCTCCTCGGCGGCTTTTTGAGCGGCGGCCGAGCCGGCGGACCAAATGGCCGGCGCGTAAGGCGTGACGGCCTCAACGATTTGACTCACGATTTCGGGATTTATCACGCGTTAATCGATCCTAATTCCGTGTGCCGGTTCAAGTATACACAGCCGAGCAGCTTGGACCGAGGGTTTGGCCCAAACGCGCGGCCTTCTTGAAAGCCCACATTTGTTGCCGACGTCAGATCGTATGTCGCTCGCCAGTACCAGAATTTCCTGCCTGCCAGACCGTCCCCGAGGTGCGGCCCCTAGGGACAGGCACCTGCCCGATCCATCCGCGAGCAACAGTCGTCCCTGTATCGCAAAGGATTTGCCAGCAAGAAGGTTTCCCCCGGAGGTGGCTGTCCCTTGCAAGGTTCCTTGCGCCCTTTCAGGGCTCGACTCTATGCGTTTCCTACCTAGGGTTTCGCCGTTCCGGCTCCACCCTAGGCTCAATTCCGGCGCCGCTTCGCGGCCCCTGTCTTGGGTCGATCGGCGGTCGGCGCTTGATCGAGCTCAGTCATAATTAGCGGAAAACCCCCGTAGAGCCCAGACCCGCGGCGTCCGGAAGCCGATGGGGGGTCCCTGAGAGACTGGTGCTACCGATCGGGCACGGAGCGGAGCAAAGGCCGCGGATCTCAAAAGCGAGATCCCCGCTACGGGGTTCGTCCCTGGAAGGCGTTGATCTCACTGGGGTTCGGCGAGATTGGGTTTGTTTGGTAGTTTGTGTGAGGCCGGGTTGAGGGGCCGATTCGCTAGAGACTCGGAAGCCGATGCGGCCGGCTGTGGGGCTTGGAGTGTCGATCGGAGGTGGGGCTTGGGCTGGGACGTATCGGCCGCGGTAGGGGTCTGGATCGACGTGGGTGTGGGAGCCGGCAGACGAGCGGGCCTGGCGTGCCTTGCTCTCGTCACGGCGGAGGTCGGCTAGCTGCTTGACGGCACGGAAGAAGCGGCGGCTGAGATGTCCGTCGTAGCGGGCCAGGTGAACGAAGGCCTGGGTGCGATCGAGCATCGCTGAGCCTAGCAGTAAGGTTTCGCCATCGTAGCCGGGACGCAGCTCGTCGGGACGGCGTTTTTCCAGGTGCCGGCGCTGGTCGTCGACGGCAGCGGCGAGGAAGCCGGTCTCCAAGCGCGTGAGGCGGCGCATGCGCCATTGGGCGTCGGCGATCTGACGGACGAGCTCGAATTCGAGCGAGTTGGCGGGTTGGATGTCGGCTTCGAGGGCAGAGAGTTGGCGATCGAAGTCGGCGGGGTCCTCACCGGGCAGGACGGTATCGCGGGCGAGGAGTCCGTGTTTGAGGGCGTTCTTCGCGACGCGGGCTTTGCCTTCCTTGGTGCGCGGTCCGGTGGATTTTTTTGCGTTGTTGCCATTAGCTTTAATTTGTGCATTTGTCGGCATGATTATCATTCCTTTCGTGAGAGCAGAAGCTCCAATTCCAGGGTACGCTGGGGTGGCGGAGTTGGAGCGGGCCAGGTGGGGTAAGTGCTGTGGAATGAGGGGAATGAGATTTTGGAAGTGGTGTGACTGGAAGTGGTGTTTGGCTAGTGGGGCGTGCCGCCAGGGGCGGCCCGCTGTCCCCCACCCCCAACCGCGCCCGGCCGCTGCAGGCGGCCGGGCGCCGGAAGAACGACGGGGGTCGTGCGGGGTACAGAACCAGCCGTAGAACGGCTGGCCTAGCTGAAAGGAGCCGCGTGAACGCGGCTCAAAGTGGCGAGCCTCCGTGGGGGTCCGGTTGAGGGCTCGTCAGTGCCGGAGCTTGTAACCAGCAATCAGGGTCATGCGCAATCTTGACCGCGGACTTCCGTCCGCGGCTCTGCTTCTGTCTGCGAGGGGCGATGAGGTAGGAGGTGAATTCGCCGAGGTCCACGGTGGTAACCTGCCGGCGGGCTCGGGGCCGAGCACCGACCCACATAGGCCGTTCTAGGTGCCGGCCAGGGTTCGCTCGAATAGCACCCTGAACTGCTCGGTCGCCCACTCGCGGACTTCCCAGAGATCGGCGATCGGCTGCTGCGTATAGGGCAAGGTCGGCAGGTACGGCGGCGCGCCGTACTCGGGATTGAAGTGCAGGTAGCGGTCGCCGGCGGCGAGCCGGTGGCGGATGATCTCTTCCCACCAGCCCTCATAGACCTCGAGCAGCGGCTTGATTTCCGGTGCCCTCGGATCGGCGGCCTGCGGTTGCTCCGGCCCTCCGACACGGCCCTGAATGTGAATCACCCGCTGGTTCGCGATCCGCAGATCATCCGCGCGGTCCTCGAGCAGTCGCTCCGCCACGAGCACCCAATGGCTGTAGTCTGCAAGCAGCTTGAGTTCGGGGAGACGCTGGAGAAGACGGGCCGTTCTCCAGGAGGTGTACAAGATCCTGCGGCGGTGGGTCTCCCATGCTATGGGAATGCCCGCTTGCCGTTCCATCTCGAGCGCAGCTTCAAAGAACTCGATGGCCTCGTCGTCTGTCATCGCGTCGGTTCCCCCGTGCGCCGATAGCTGCTCCGGGGAGAACTCCGCCGCGCGGTCCAACTGGCGCCGTAACGATGCCAGATGATCCTTTACGGCACCAGCCACTTGGGAATGGCCAGCGCCGACCGTGATCACCATCGGCAAGAAGACGAGCCCGTGATCGGCCAGCAGACGGTTGAAGTCCCGCGTCTCGCCGGGAGGCGGCATCGGCGACTCGACACCGTCGTAGCCGGCATCCTTGATCCGCCGGCAGACGTCTTCGAGGCGGTCCGGCTGGGAGAATCGAATACACTCCCGTTCGCTATCGAAAACGTTAGGGGCGATGCCCCAAAAGCTCTGGTAGGTTTTCAGTTCCATGGTTTGCTCTGATGCCGCGACCCCTGGTTACCGGCTTGCGGGTCCACAGTGCCGCGACGAAAGACCGGCGATCCCGCCGGTCCCTACTGTTCGAGGTGCCTCTGCGCCAACAGCCCCGAGCGGAGGCAGGCTGCTCGGGGCTGGTATCGGTACGCGACCTACCCGCAAGCAACAGTCGTCTCCTCGCTGAGCAGCGCAGTATTCTCGGGGCGCTGGCCCGCGGGCTGCCGCCCGCGGCTCTGTCGTTGGCCGATCGGCAGTCGGCACTTGATGGAGTTCTTTGCTAGCCTGCCGCTCCGATATTCGCGTCGGGTTATCCCCACTGCTTGCGCCCACGCCTACGATGACAAGCAAGAGTGCTTATCCCACACGCAAGCACGAGTGCTTGCCCTAACCGGAGCCCCGCGCGCCGCTAGTGACCGGCGATCCGGCCGCTCACAAACCGACGAATGGCTTTGTGGCACACCAGAGGCGTGCGCCATATCTGCCCGCCCCGGTCTCACATGCAAGTGTGGCCGCCGTCGATGACGATCGCGCTGCCAGTCATGTAAGCCGAAGCCTCGCTGGCCAGATAGACGACGGTTCCCTTCAACTCTTCCGGCTGCCCGGCCCGTCCCATCGGTACCTTCGAGATCCAGAAGTTCCAGCGATCCGGGTCGTCCTTCTGTAGCTGGACCACGGGCGGGGTCACCATGTATCCGGGACACATGGCGTTCACCCGGATATTGAAGGGCGCCCACTCAACCGCCAGAGACTTGGTGAGCATGATCACCGCCGCCTTGGCCGAGTTGTACGTGGCATGCTTTTGAGGAACGAGAACGGTCAACCCGCACATACTGGCGATATTGATGATGTTGCCCTTTTTTTGCTCGGCCATGGGACGGAAGACGGCCTGTGAGCAAGTGAACATCGCGAAGACGTCGAGATCATAGACGCTCTTGAAGTCGGCCAGGCTCATCTCCTCGGCGGGTCCGATCACAGCCATGCCGGCGTTGTTGAGCAGAATATCGATCGTCTTCCACTTGTCCGCTACCGCACCCACGGCGCGCTTGGCTTGGTCCTCGTCGGTGATGTCGGCTTGGAGTGCCATGGTCTCGACACCCAGACCGCCGAACTCGTGTGCGGCATCTTCGGCCGTCTCCAAGTCGATGTCAATGATGGCGATGTTCGCCCCGTGCTCCGCCATGCCCGAAGCCATCGCTCTCCCCAAGCCGCGGCCTCCGCCCGTGACCACCGCGTTTTGCCCTTCCAGGCTAAAAAGATTACTCATTGGCGTATCCTTTCCCTTGTGTAACGATTGAACTCAACTGGTAGCTGTTTGCCGCAAAGGAACGTAGCACTGGCGATCCTGCCTGCGGGCCTGCCTTGCACGATCTCGCGACTTTCTCTGCCACAGAATCCCGATCCCGTCTAATCCCACGGGGTGCCCAGCTCGATCACATCCCACTTGCCCAGTTCGGCCTGAATGCCGGGCAAATCACTCCACTTGACGGCGATCGCCCAGAAGAGGCCGAGCCTTTCCTTGTTTTCGTTGGTCAAATAGTGCGCGGCGCCGTCGGGAATGAAGACTACGTCGCCGGCCTCGATGTCATGAGGCACACCGTCGATGAACACTTTTCCTTTACCTTGGAAGACGTAGTAGAGCTCTTCTTGACCCACGTGGCGGTCCTCGTGACCTACGGTCCCGGGCTTGAGCCACCAAAAGCCGGCCGTATACTGCTGAGACCCGCAAGTCTCTTCGGTGACCATGACCTGGTCCCGCATGGTGTTGTCCGGGGACTGCAGGTAGGGCACGTCCGTCCTTTTGAAAACGATTTTCGGTTGGCTTGGCATTTCCCTTTCTCCTCTGTTTTGTTCCATGCTGCCTGTCTTAAGTCCGCCGGCGCTTCAGGACTGTGCGAGACTCATGTCTAGAAGGGGCGCAAGCCCGCAACGCCGGACGCGGCTGCCGCAACAGTCGCTTTGGCCGGGACGGTCAATCTTTTTTGACAGCATGCCAAAGAGTCGATGGTATCATCGCACGGTGACGGTATGCGAGGCTAGCACGGCGATTTTCTTGGGGAGGTCTTCGGGGCTGGTGACATCGCGAGCACCGACAGGGCGTCTTGCCGAAGTCACTACACAGGAAGGAATAGCAAGTGTTCAAGATCCTAGACGCACACACCGCCGTGGAAGTGGAGAACCTCGAGCAGACCGAGGATTATCTTTCCAAGGTTCTTGGTATGGAGAGGTTCCGGGAGTTTCAGAAGCCCGAGGTCGGAAGAATTGTCTGGTTTCCCGGACTGGAATTACGCCAAGCCGGAAAGGATGGGGCACCGGGGACCGTCCTACACGTAGCTTGGCAGGTCGACGATATCGATGAAGCGGTCCGAGTGTTACGCGAAAACGGTGTTACTTTCGAGTCCGACGAGCCTCACCAGATTGATGCCGGCAGCTTAGACACTGACGAAATCGTGCGTTTCATCTTCTTCGAAACACCCACGGGACTCCAAGGCGAGCTGTACCAGGTCGACCTGCCGGGAGAATAGTAAGGACAGGTTAGGGCCCTTCACCGCTGAGTACTGTCGCTGTGGTTGGTTCGAGGCTTAACTTAGAGAGACTAGCTACCCAATGCCAAACAGCTTGAGGTTTAAGAACAAAGTGGCGGTTGTAACCGGAGCCGGTAGCGGCATCGGCAGGGCGACTGCCCTACTCTTGGCGCGCGAAGGAGCCGCCGTCGTAGCAGGCGTCCACAAGTCCAGTGATGCCGCGCCGCTGGAGGAGAAAGCACAAGGACTCCCTGGCAAACTGGCCGGAGCTCAGATCGACGTTACGCGAGATGCGGATGCCCAACGGCTCATCGGCACGGCCGTTGAACGTTTCGGTGGCCTAAACATCCTCGTCAATAACGCCGGCATCGTCATATCCGGAACGGTGACCGAGGCAACCGACGAAGACTTGCAACGGCTCCTGGACGTGAATCTCAAAGGCGTGTTTCTATGCTGCAAATACGGGGTCCAAGAGATGCTGAAGCGGGGCGGAGGGTCCATTGTCAATAACAGCTCGATCAATGGACTCCGGGGTAATCACCGCCTAGCGGCGTATGGTGCTTCCAAAGGGGCGGTGGTCTCCCTGACGCGGGCGATGGCTCTCGACCATGCTCCGCAGAATATACGGGTGAACTGTGTTTGCCCGGCGTCCATCGAAGATACACGCATGCTGGATTCCCATATTGCCGCCTCGCCGGACGAGCAGCAGATGCGGGAGTACTTGCTGGCTAAACATCCAATCGGCCGCTTGGGCCGGCCCGACGAAGTGGCTCACGCCATCCTGTTTCTGGCCAGCGACGAGGCTTCGTTTATCACCGGTGTTGCGCTACCCGTCGATGGCGGACGGTCGATTCGCTAGGTGAATCTCGCGCGCCGCCATGGCATGAACAACTCTACTGGCCAATGGAAAAAACCCGGCCGCCTCGCCTGCGAACCCTAATCCGCGCGGCTGACATTCAAGCACGAGTGTCGGAGCTCGGAAAGCAAATCACAAAGGATCACTTCCCCCGGCCTGATCGCTCGCCCTTGCACCTGATCGGTGTTCTCAAGGGTGCTTTCGTGTTCCTCTCCGACCTCGCCCGCTCGATCGAGGGACCTGTCACCCTCGATTTTTTGGACGTCAAGAGCTACGGGCACGCCGCCACGAGCTCCGGCGTCGTCGAGATCACCAAAGACCTCGAGCACGATATCCGGAACTTGGATGTCTTGCTGGTGGAAGACATCGTCGACAGCGGGCGAACAACGGCCCGCCTGCACCGCGTGCTCAGCGAGCGCCAGCCTCGGTCACTGCGTGTGGCAGCGCTGCTCGACAAACCCGACCGCCGAATTCAAGAGGTCGAGCTGAACTACGTGGGATTCCAGATTCCGAACAAGTTCGTCGTCGGCTATGGCCTCGACTATGCAGAACGCTACCGCAATCTGCCCGACATTTGCACCCTGGAAGGCTACGAAGAGGAAGCGCAGCAAAATGCAGACTGAGCTAGTTCTAGCCCAAAGGATTTCCTACGAGATCGGGATCAGACGCGGTTGCCTCGCTTGCGCATATCGGCGAGGACTCGCTCGATGCCAACCTTATTGACGATCTTGATGGCTTTCGCGCTTACGCGGAGTTTCACCCAGCGTTTCTCGCTAGGCACCCAAAAACGCTTGTCCTGGAGGTTGGGCAAGAAGCGGCGTCTCGTCTTGTTGTTCGCGTGGGAGACGTTATTGCCCGCCATGGGCTTCTTCCCCGTGACCACGCATACTTTCGCCATGGATGAATCTCCTTGCCGGTTTGCCCCGCAGGATTTGGGATGGAGCGGCTCTAACCGCCTGAGAGACTATCAGCGGCACCGCAACGTCAATTTTTTCATGATACCATGCGACTTCGTCGCGAGTTCGCTGAGCCGCCTGGAAGCCAACTTTTCCGGAGATTGGCCCTCAGCTCCCCAAGTGGAGAATCATTGGCCAGGGGGCCCTCCTGTCCCAAAGTAGAGTGGCAGCCTAATCCTCGACCTTGGACGGCAGCTCGGCGTATTTCTCCATTAGCTCTTCGATTGTCTCCGACCACCGTCGGCTTTGCAGCCAGCAATTGTAGTAGGTCGCATTGGGCCACCAAGTCTCCTCTAGCTGCGAGGAGCGGGATTGGCCCTCCAAGTGATACAACTCAGCCGCTGGCAAGTACCAATTCTGACAACCTCGCTGGTAAGCCCGCAGGCAGAGGTCGGAATCCTCGTAATCTCCTTGCACGTAGGATTCGTCCCAACCCCCTAGTTTTTCGAACAGCTCGCGCTGCAGCATCAGACAAGCTCCCGTTACCGCTGGAACGGGGCGGCTGACGTTGGCGGGGGCGTACCGCCTTGGAAATCCCTTGAAATAGTGCAAATTGAACCACAATCTGTTCGGGAAAACGTCCCGATTGAAGTACATGCCGGCGTGCTGAATGGAGTCGTCTTCGTACAGCAGCTTAGGCCCCAGCACGCCCACGTCGCTCTGCCGTGAGAAGAAGTCCTTCATTGTCTCGACCCAACCAGGCTCGGTGGGAAACACGTCGGAGTTCATGAAAAGCAGATAACGTCCCCGGGCGTGCCTCGCCCCAGCATTGTTTGACGGGCCAAATCCACGATTGCGATCGGGGATCACGATACGCAGTGGAACACGATACAGGCGCTCCAGTTCAAAAGCGAGGTTTTCGAAGTCCGTTTCCTCTTCTGGGGAATCAAGAACGTAGATAAACTCACATTCCTTCAGGGATCGGTCGTCGCAAAACAGAGCCAGTTGGCGCTCGACGAGTTCGAGGCGGCGATAGACGGGGATGACGATTGAGACCTGCGGGTTGGCGGGCGGTGCTCCCATGGTAAGAACCCGCCGTACGGCCGCACCGTCTCCGCACGACTTCTGCAAAGCGGAAAGCGCCGGATGGAGGTGACGATCAAAGAGCGAATCGTCAAAATAAGGCGCGCGGGGGAACCTTTCTAGGATGTCCTTGCGCACCTCGAATGGATCGAACGGATCCAAGGTTGCCGAAAGCTGGAAGTCCGATCCGTTTTTCAGACGAGCCTGAAGGGTAACCCCAGCAGCCCAATACTCCGAACTCGGGAGCTCCAGAAAACCGACGACCCCATGCTTTTCCGAACTCTGTTGCCTGGAACTTGTCACGTGTTCCACAACATCAGGGCGGGGTACCCGTCCAACGAGTTGCGCGATGTCGAGACGGGCGCCGTCCGGAGAGATCAGAAGCAGTTCTTCCAACAGATGTTGCGGATCCCAAATCCACCCAATGATGTACGCCGCGTTGTTGCCAACACACCAAAAATGGTCAAGCGACAGCCCAAAGGCGTTTCGGTCGCTCAAGACTGAACAGGGCAGCCTCCCCTCCGGCAGAACGGGCTCTGACTGTTGTGCCTGCAGCGTTCTTCTTCGAAACCGGCCCATCTATCTGTCTCGATCCCAAGCGAGAGCGCGCGGCACGCGCCACGCGCCACGATTCGTTTGCATCTTCAGGTCATCCACGATTAGGGCTTTCAGGTCCTCCGATGCCCGCCCGTTGCCGGCCCTAAAAAGGCAGCGGCTGTTTCTCGAGTAGTGCTTCGTAAAGACCGACATGTGCCTTGACCGCTTCTTCGATCGAGTAGACCGGTCCGATGCCATCCCTGAGCTTCTCCCAAAGTCCGGGAGTGTTTGCAGCCAACAGCATCTTGGAGGCAAGATCCCGGGGGTCGTTAACGCAGAAGTGGAGGCCGTCTACACCGTCGCTCACCTTTTCCGCCATTCCCCCGATGTTGCCGCAGATCACGGGACGTTTGTGCATGAAGGCTTCCTGGATAACAAGCGGCGAGTTTTCCCACCAAATGGACGGGGTCACGACCCAGTCAACTGCTTCCATCAAGGAAGGTATCTCCTCAGCCTGGCACTCCGGCATGACAGTGACGTTTTCTTCGCACTGGGCCACCAGGCGCTGAAAGGTCTTCCGGAACTCGTCCGTCTGCAAGTCCAGGTTGGCGCCGTGCAGAAATAGGTGGACGTTCCGAGCGTCATCTTCCAAGATCCTCATGGCCTTGAGAAGCACTAGCACTCCCTTATACAGATTTAGCTGACCGAAGTACCCGAAGCGGCTCCTCGCTTCGCCATTTCGCAGCTCCCTCGCGGGCGCCTCCGGTTGCCGCGCCCGACCGTAGTCGAGAACGCGAATCTTTTCCTCCGGGATCCCCCAATCCAAATATCGCTGGCGAAGAAAATGGCTCGGGGCCAGGAAAACATCGACCAGGCCGAAATGCGATTTGATGAACAGTTCACGCATCTTGAACTCGGACCCGGCAATGTCAGGGAAGCACTGATGGCATCGCCGGGGACTCGCCTCGTCGCAAAGACTGAGGTCCTTGGTGCGCACCATTTGGCCGTCGGCATTGCAGATGGGAATGTATTCGTGGAGAGTGTAGACGATAGGGATACCGGGGAACGTGTTACGCGCCTGCCGGATGAATTCCAGTCCCAAGTGAACCGAGTGTTGAAAATGAATCAGGTCGGGCTGCAGCGTCCTCAATAGCTCGTCGAAGAAAATCCTAACATGCTGCTTGTTCGGCTGGCTCTGCAGGAAATAATCGAATTGATCCGTATAGTAAAGAAGCTCGTGTGAATTCCCCGCTAGCGTCTGGAAAGGGGTTCCCAGATGAGGCCGAGTCTTCTGAGGTCCGGCCCGTGCCAAGAAATATGCCTCAAAACCGCCTCTCTTTCGAATAGCCTTGTACAGCCCATGGGCGAAGATCTCAGCTCCCCCCGCGATCAACTCAGGGTGGCCGTGACAGATGTAAAGGACTTTGCGCATCCAGCAGTAGACCGGTAAGCGATGAGTTCTCTCTATGCCCTCTAATTCATGTAACCGAGGGACCGCAGCAAGCGCTTGGTTTCCGAGTCGAGCTTTGAGCCCTCCTTCGGATCAGAACGCATCTCAAAGCTCGATAGCCACTCCTCCAGTCGTCTTGCGAGGTCTTGCGCCATGTCATCGTCAGGTCGATAGAGATTCTTGGTTTCCCCAGGATCGGCAGCGATGTTGTAGAGTTCGTAGTCCGCCTCCGTCGGCCTAGGTATCTTGATTAGTTTAAAATCCCCATCACGTATGCTGACCCAGTTGCCGGCCAAGCCGTCAATATAACGCCGCGGATTCTCGGGGAATTTATTACGGCCCGTTTCGGCGAAGCAAACTGGGTGAGCCTCACGCTCGTTGTCGAGGTAAAGGGATAGGTCATGTCCGTGGAGCGGAGGCAGGTCGACAACACCTGCCGCGGAGAGCACCGTGGGCATAATGTCCATGATCATTACTTTGCCGGAGATTCGTCGCCCACGGTCTCGAGAACGGGGAAACTTGACAATCAAAGGGATCCGTAAAGTGGCGTCGTAGAGATACTCGCCGTGTTCAAAGAAGAAGTCGTGCTCTCCGAGGCTCTCGCCGTGATCGGATGCGAAAACGATAAGGGCGTTTTCGTAGAGCCCCATAGCCTTGACCCTTGCCAGGAAGGCTTTGAGAACGTCGTCGGCGTAGCGAATCTCACCGTCGTATAACGCAACTGCGTCGTGCACCTCGTCCCGACTGAGATCGTTTTTGAAGTATACCTGCCCCAATGTTACTTCCTTACGATCTAGCCGATCGTAGAGACTGAACGTACCTTGAAAATTGGAATCAAATAGGCGATTGTAAGGGGCAGGAGGGCTATATCGGAAGTGCGGGTCTATGAGGTGAAGCCAAAAAAAGAACTTGAGGTCCCGATGCTCGCTGACCCAGTCGGACGCCCGCGGTGCCAGATGTTCCGCCCTGTTTCTCGACCCGGGGCGAAAGTTGTCCCTGTACATGTCAAATCCCTGTTGCAACCCGCTCCTGCGAGACGCATTCCTGGTAGTTACGGCGCCGGTCACATACCCTAGCTCCTTCAACCACTTGGCCAGCGTCTTCTGTTCCGCTGGAAGTTTGCTCCCCATCGTCATTACGGTATTGGCGCGGGGGTAGAGACCAGTCATCAACGCGGCAATAGCCGGCACTGTGCGGTTTAACGGAGTGAACGCATTTTCGAACAGCACTCCGTCGGCGGCGAGAAGATCGATTGCTGGGCTCGTATCGCGCTTATAGCCGTAGCAGCCGAGGTGATCTGGGCGGAGGGTATCCACGGTGATCAGGATTACGTCGGGCCCCCGTATACGGTCTTGTTCGTCTCGCGAAACGAAAACCCTCGGGTTCGCCCAAGCCGCCCAGCGGTCGGTAGGATGAGGAGGAGGCCGTCGCCCAAGAGCGGGCGACGTTCTAAACCGGAGGCCCACTTTGCTTCCCCCATACGGCGTAAGCGGGACCTTAACCTCCATCCAGCGCCGCTCGGCTTTCCGGCTCGACTGAAAGAGATGCCTGGAAAATAGCGTCTGGCCTTCGCTATCGACGATTACATCGACCTCGAAGAGCACTCCAGCGCCTCCTCGGATCTTGGCACGGTCCTCTATGCCGATGGCGAACCCTAACACCGCTACCTCGGGCACCTTGAGTTCCCAGCGGTACTCCGAACCAGGGGCGGCGCGGACGGCACGGCGAAGCTCGCCACCAACCTCAGCCCAATGCACCTCAAGGCTTCCCTCTTGCCTCCTTGCTCCGGAACCGTCCGCCAGGAGGCCCCGCTCCTGCAAGAGGTCGACTACCACAGCCCTCGAACCTTCACGCGAGCCACAACCGAAGGAGAGCAAAAGAGAGAAAAGTGAAAACGCAAATGAGCAAAGCAACCCCGCCACGCCTCGTTGCCTCTGAAAGTCATGGGTCATCGGTATACCCTCTCCTGGATCCTCGCCAAACGGCCAGCTTCCCAACCATTCGGATATCCCGGCGCAACATTGACTTGTCCAGACCTCATGTCTAGCAAGACTTTCTGAGAACGGCGCTGACAAACTAGACCACATAGCGGCGGTGTGAAGGCTCCCAGAGGAGGCGGAGGACCAAGCCGCTGATGTGGTCCGCAAGCATCCCCGAGGTGTTTTGTGGAACACCGGAGGGATGTATCGGGTGGAGCTATACGTTCAAGTACGACGAAGTGTCTGCGTCGAAGGGCTAAGCGAACGCGAAGCAGCACGGCGCTTTGGGATTGCTCGCGAGACCGTGCGCAAGATGTTGCGCTACCGGATTCCGCCGGGCTATCGGCGGAGCAAACCGGCGAGGCGTCCCAAACTGGAGGCCTTCACAGGGATCATCGATCAGATCCTGACCGACGATCGGGAGCGTCCGAGGAAACAACGCCACACCGCACAGCGCATCTTTGACCGCCTCCGCGACGAGTACGGGTTCACAGGCGGCTACACGACCGTCAAGGACTACGTACGCGAGAAGAAGCTGGGCGGACAAGAGATGTTCGTGCCGCTGACGCATCCGCCGGGTGACGCCCAGGCGGACTTCGGCGAAGCGGTCGTCGTCATCAACGGAGTGCAGCGCAAGGCGCACTTCTTGGTCGTCGATCTGCCGCATAGCGATGACGCATTCGTGAAAGCGTTTCCGGCCGAGACGACGGAGGCATTCTGCGAGGGGCACAATGCGGCGTTTCGCTATTTTGGCGGCGTGCCGCGCAGCATCGTCTACGACAACACGAAGCTAGCGGTGGCGAGGATCCTGGGAGACGGCACACGCCAGAGGACCCGTGTCTTCTCCGAGCTGCAGTCACATTATCTGTTCGCCGACCGTTTCGGGCGGCCGGGCAAGGGCAACGACAAAGGCAAAGTGGAAGGGTTGGTGGGCTATGCGCGGCGCAACTTTATGGTGCCGATCCCCAGGTTCTCAAGTTGGGAAGCCTTCAACGAACACCTCGAAGCGAAGTGCCGCAAGAACCGTGGACGGCGCTTGCGGCGACACTCGGAAACGATCGGTGAGCGTTTCGAGCGCGACCGCCAGGCGTTTCTGACGTTGCCTGCTGTCGGGTATGACGCTTGCGACAAGCGCACGACGCGGGTGACGTCGTTGTCGCTGGTGCGCTATCGGACCAACGACTACTCGGTTCCGACGCGCTACGGCCACCGCGAAGTACTGCTGAGAGCTTACGTCGATGAGGTGGTCATCGGCTGCGGCAGCGAAGAGATCGCCCGGCATCGGCGCAGCTACGAACGCGAGGAGTTGATCTTCGATCCGCTGCATTACCTGGCCTTGCTGGAGCGCAAGACGAACGCGCTGGATCAAGCCGCGCCGCTCGTCGGTTGGCAGTTACCGCAAGATCTCGTGCGTTTGAGACGCTTGCTCGAAGTGCGGCTGGGTAAACCAGGCAAGCGCGAGTACGTGCAGGTGCTGCGTTTACTCGAAGACTTCCCGCTCACCGACGTCACCGCCGCCGCGCGGCAGGCCGTTGAGTTGGGAACGATCGGCTTCGACGCCGTCAAGCACCTCGTCCTGTGTCGGATCGAGCAACGGCCGCCCCGCTTGGACTTGACGCAGTATCCGCACTTACCCACAGCACAAGTCGAACAGACATCGACAACAGATTATTTGGTGCTGCTGGCACAGGGAGTGGACTGATGGCGAGATCCAAACTGCTGCTGGAAGCTCATCTGAAAGCACTGCGGCTGCCGACCTTCTTACGCGAGTACGACAAGGTGGCACGGCAGTGCGCCACGGAGGGCTTGGATGCGAGACGCTTTCTGCTGCAACTGTCCGAGCTCGAACTGCTCGACCGTGAACGCCGAGCGACCGAGCGGCGCATCAAGGCCGCCAAGTTCCCGGTCACGAAAACCCTTGATACGTTCGACTTCCTGGCGTTACCCAAGTTGAACAAGAAGCTGGTGCTCGAGCTGGCACACGGAGAGTTCATCGACCGTCGCGAGAACGTGTTGGCTCTAGGAAACTCCGGCACGGGGAAAACGCATCTCGCTCTGGCGCTGGGACTGGCGGCCTGCCAGGGTGGCTATCGGGTTCGCTTCACTACCGCCGCAGCGCTGCTCAACGAGCTGCTGGAAGCCCGTGATGAGCGGCGCTTGCTGAGGGCCCAAAAGCAGCTCGCCAAGCAAGACCTGCTGATCGTCGATGAACTGGGCTACGTGCCGCTGTCGAAGACCGGAGCGGAGTTGCTGTTCGAAACCTTCTCACAGCGCTACGAGCAGGGCTCCACGATGGTGACCTCGAACCTGCCGTTCAACGAGTGGACCGAAGTCCTCGGGTCCGAGCGCATGACCGGCGCCCTGCTGGATCGGCTCACTCACCACGTCCACATCCTGGAGATGAACGGCGATAGCTTCCGCCTCAAGCAGAGCAAGAAGCAACGCTCTCCGTCTTCGGATTGATCCCCGCCGGCTCGCCACAGTTTTTGTGAGCCGCCTTCCACTCCGCCTTCAGCCGCCCTAACGGGCGACCTCAGGCTGCGTTCCAGCCGTCCCACAAAAACTCGAAGCAAAACCCCGACTCCCCCCCCACTGGTCTATTTTTGCTCCGCCGCTCTACCCCAAAACTGGTCTATTCTCCCTCCGCCGAACTGGTCTAATTTTGCTCCGCCCTTGACACGTAACCTGTTGATTCCTTGTGGGTTGTGCAAAATTGGGTTTGTTTCGTTCTTTTTCTCGTTCCTCGAGTGTGATGCCGGTCTTCGTGGTCTCCCCCTTCAGAATAGCAAGCGTGTCAAGTGTTTCCGTTGGGGGGTGAACGATTCGCCTTGACTTGGGCTAGAGTGTCGCCCCGCGCTATCGCCGTTCCCCTTTCAGAAAAGGCCACAGGTCTGGGCGGGCCGTGCGATACGCGCTTGACGGGGTAAGGCGCGGTCTCGACCGCAGCCTTTCGGCCGCGGCTCGGTTTGATCCCGGTTTTCCCCCGGACGGAATGGGCCGGTCCTCGCAGGCCCGCTTTGTCCCTATCAGTCAGTTTGATTAGCCCTCTCGGCAAATGGATGCATCCGCGGTCCGGGAGTGTTTGTTCCCGTCACCGGCGCTCCGAAACAACGGCCGCAGG
This sequence comes from Bryobacterales bacterium, assembly GCA_965248105.1. GTDB lineage: Bacteria > Acidobacteriota > Terriglobia > Bryobacterales > UBA6623. Next base: position 3,531,426 of record CBDFIK010000006.1, on the reverse strand, counting down.
TCTGGGCCGGTGGGGGGTAGCTACGCCGAGTGAATTTAGCAGTAGGCCTCAGACCTGCGCTACAGCGGCTGCCGGTCGGGCATGGAAGCGGTCGCTAGCCGCGGACGTTGCCGGTTCAGAAGCTTTCCGCGAGCGGGGCGGTCCCCCGAAATGCTGAGCGTCCGTCGAGTAACACCAAACTACCCGAAGTACGCCGGTTCGTTTCCGACCTTCCACTTGATGTTGCAACCGATGCTGGGCTTCTGGTCCGCGATCACCGGCTGACCCGCGAGCACCGCATCGATCGCACCGCGTAGATCCGAACCTGTTATCGGCTTGCCGTTCTCCGGGCGGCTATCGTCGAGCTGACCGCGGTAGGTAAGCTTGCGGCTCTCGTCAAACAAGAAAAAGTCCGGTGTGCAGGCTGCCGTGTACGCCTTGGCAATCTCTTGGCTCTCGTCATAACAGTAAGGGAAAGTGAAGCCCAGCTTCTCGGCAAGCTGTTTCGATTTTTCCGGCGAATCATCGGGGAAATTCGGCACATCGTTTGAGGTGATCGCGACGATGCCGAGTGATTTGTCAGCATAGTCTTTTCCAAGGCGCGCCAATTCATCCTGGACGTGCTTCACGAAGGGGCAGTGATTGCAAATGAACATCACCAGCAATCCCTTCTCGCCGGCAAACGTGTCAATACCGACTGTGTCTCCAGTAACGTGATCGGGCAGCTGGAACTCGGGAGCCTCCGTTCCGAGGCTAAGCATGGTCGATTCAGTCAAAGCCATTTATAACGATTCCTTCCCGTGTGGATTTGTACTCCATCTAGCAGGCCGCTGAAAGGTCACCGGCACAGGCGATCTGGCTTCTGGCGGCCTGCGTCGGTTGCTAGGCGTTGGCCGCAGCGAAGTCCATCGGTTTTTCAGCAGCTCAAACATCGCTCTTCCGTCTTCCAATTTTACGGAATTTTGGGCTCTCCGCGTGCAACTGCCCAATGCGAAAGCACGTCCCGCGGAAACCGACAGCCCCTACCAGGGTTATAATGTGACTCTTCCAGCCCATGTCAAAGACCGCCCTCGTCGCCATTCTCTTCTTTCTCCTCGTCATCGGCGCCTTGATCTACTCCACCATGGAGCTGAACCAATATTCCTGCGAGGTTTGCATCACCTACCAAGGACGGACGAACTGCAGCACGGCCTCCGCCCCCAGCCGTGAAGAAGCCACCCGCACCGCCACGGACGTAGCCTGCTCACCAATTTCGGGCGGCATGACGGAAAGCATCCAATGCACCAACACCAAGCCCGACAGCGTCCATTGCTCCCAGAACTAAAGGTCGCGGAAGGCGGCAACCAGAGCGGCGACAGGCTTTGGCTTCCGCGTGCTCTGGTGCAACCGTTTCGGCCAAAGCCCCGAGCGCCCCGACGGCGAAATGTCCGACCTCACATCCCTGCCTGAGATTCTTCTCTAGCAGAACGGCGCCGAGCAAGTGTCATCCCTCGCCCCGCCCCGTCTAAAGCGCCCAATCCGTACCCGTCAACCCAAGAAACTACTCCCCAAACTTTTCCAGCAGCAGCCGATACTTCCTTAGCAACTCGTACATCACGACACCGCCGGCCACAGCCACGTTCAATGATTGCTTCGAGCCCAGGGTGGGGATTCTGACGTGCACGTCAGCCAGGTCAGCCAACGCCGGTGACACGCCATCCACTTCGTTGCCGAAAATCACGCACACGGGAAACGTCGGCCGCCAGTCATAGATATCCACGGCACGCCCGGCCGTTTCGACTACAGCGATTTCGTGCCCTGCGGCGCACAACGACCGAACGAGGGACAACGGGTCTTCGTGGTGCTCCCAATTGAGGGTCGCCTCGGCTCCCAAAGCTGTTTTTGAAATGCCGTTATGTGGCGGCGAGCCGGTAAACCCCGTCAAATAGAGCTTCTCTACGCCCGATGCATCGCCGGTCCGAAAAAACGATCCTACGTTGTAAAGACTTCGCACTCTGTCCAAAACGATCGAGACGGGAATCTTATCTATGCCATCGTAGGATTCCGACAGCGCAACCGCCCGAAAAGGAAACGCTTCCATGACTACGGATGGCCTTTACGACGTTCCCGATCTTTTCTTCAGCCGCTCCACGATCTCCCCAAGCACGACCCCGGCCGCCATCGCCGCCATGAAGACCGGCATCGCTTCCTGGCCCTCCGTCTCACCCACATGAGTAATCACCAGCGCCAACAGCGTGCAGCCGATAATCGAGTAGAACGTCGCAAGCGGAGTGTCACTGTTCATCGACCGTTCCTCAACACCCAAATCATAGCAACACGCGGTCCATCACCCCGAATGAGCGGCGAGCCCCAACCGCACCACGATTCTGCCACTGCGCCTCTGGCCGGCTTGCTGCCTGAATCCTCACGTCTTTGGACGCTACCATGGAGACGTGCGCACCCTGGTACTCACTGCGGCTCTGCTGCTCGCCGCGCTCGAACTCGCAGCCGACACAGGTACGCAAAAGCTGGCAGAGATCCGCCAGCTCTCGCTAGATGCTAGTCAATGCTATCACGTTCGTGATCTTTTCCTTGAGCGAGAAGACTTCAAGTTTTACTTTAGTGATGGATACCTCATCTTCGCTCGCCCCATAGCCGGTCGCACCCTCGCCGCCCTCTTCATTGCAGACGCTCCCAGCGACGAGGGAGAGCTAATCCTCATTCCCCCCACCCGTCGCGAACGACATTCCCTGAACCGCTTCACCTCGCAGCCGGTGCTGAACGAAAATTCCGCCAGGCCATGATGTTCTTCGCCGACGACACAGCCACGATCCTGCGGGCCGGCCTGGCCTCCAGCGAGTTCAACCGAGCTGATCCGCAAGCGGGGCAACGCCTCGCCAATCACTGGTCGCCCATGCTGGAGGCGATGGTCCCGGACGTCGAGACCCGCCTCCTTTTGGACACCTTTGCGCCGCTCGACCCTCGATCGGGGTTTTTTGCCGCCACCCTGGCGGGTGGTCCCCTCGGCCAATTCGATGTACTCGTCGATCCCCGCAGACCGGAGCAGATTCACATTGGACAAACCGTTTGGCGAGAAAAGCGCCAATACTACGAGACCTGGTGCCGATTTCCGGGACGCAGTTTTCGCCAAGGCCACAGGCAACCGATCTTGGCCGACGGCTGGCTGGAAGACTACCAGATTACTTCGCGGCTCTCAGCCGACCTCGACATGAAGACTGTAGCCACCGCCACCTTCAGAACGAAGGGCTCGGATGAACAAATGTTCGTCTTCGAGATCTCAGAACGGCTGCGTGTAAGCAAGGTTCTGCTCGACGGTGAGGCTGTCGAGTTCATCCAGTTCGACCAACCCGTCTCGAGTGAAGCCGGGCGGCGACAAAACAGCCTGGTAGCAGCGGTGCTGCCTACTAAGCCCGAACCAGCTTCGAGCTACAAGATCGAGTTTCACTACCAGGGTCGCATCATTGCCAAGACCGACGACGGTGTCTACGATGTTGGGAACCGAGGAAACTGGTATCCGCGGCGCAATGCAACCTTCACGCGGTTCGACCTCGTTTTTCATCACCCGCAAGAGTTGGATCTGGTTGCCACGGGCCGGCTGGTTGCGCTGTCCGCCCAGGGGGGTTTCACTACCTCGCGATTTCGGACTGACTCGCCGATTCTGCAAGCCGGTTTCAATCTGGGTCGTTACAAAAAGGCTTCCCGAAACGTAGGGCCTTACCGCCTGCAGGTGTGTGCCAACCGGCAGACCGAGCAACAACCCCCTTTGCCGAGTGCCATCGCCGTCACCGAACCCAGCCTCACCCAGCGTGGGAGAAGGACACCTTCCTCAGTCGCTCCCACATCGGTGCTCGCAACATTGGCTCGCCCCAAGATTGTTAGGCCCGTCAATCGCCTTGAGGACGTTGCCGACGACAGCGCCGCCGCGCTGACCTTTTTCGCCGAACGATTCGGTCCACCCGTTTCGCCAAACATTATCATTTCCCCTATTCCGACTCCGTTCAGCCAAGGTTTCGCAGGTCTTGTATATGCTTCTACCCTCAGCTATTTCCAGCAGGAGGACCCACCTCTCGCCGGCTTGCCCGTTAGCGAACGAATCTTTCACGCTGAACTCGTTCGACCTCGCGAGCTAGCGCACCAATGGTGGGGCAATCTTCTATCAGCCAAAGACTCCGCCGACGGCTGGATGATGGAAGCCTTGGCGACCTACTCATCGCTGATGTTCCTGGAACACCGAATGGGTAAGGACGCACGCAACCGCATGCTCGCGGAATTCAAAGCTCACTTGCTGAGTAAGACCGATGCCGGAGCAACAACCGAGAGCGCGGGAGCCATTGTTCTGGGGCCCCGTCTCAGTTCCTCTAGCTCCTCAAATGCCCGGCGAATTATCGTCTATGAAAAAGGGGCTTGGATCCTCCACATGCTGCGAAGCATGGTCGGCGACGAGCAGTTCCTTAGGTTGCTACGCGATATTGCCACTAGTTATAAACTCAAACGCGTCTCAACCGAAGATTTCCGGCGTGAAGCAGCGCGCTACGTTCCTCCAGGTTCCAGCGATCCCGAATTAGAAGACTTCTTCGACCAGTGGGTGTATTCCACTGGCATTCCCACTCTCAAGCTGACTTATCGCGTTCGGAGAAAACGTCCTGGGGCTATTTTTTCGGGTGAAATCCGCCAAGAAAACGTGCCGGCCTATTTTCGCGTGCCGGTGCCGCTCGCGATCCAAACGAGGAATGGTCAAACTTTGCTCCACACAGTCGAAACCACGGGCGAGGTCACCCCATTCGAAGTCGTTCTCGACAGCAAACCCACTCAAGTCACCCTCGACCCCGACCTAACCCTACTCGTGGTGAAAAAGTAGGGACCAGCAATCTTGCCGCTCCACGCAGGCCGGTGTCACACTGGGAATCCATGGTACGGCGAAAGCCCATGCTCGCAGGAAAACTGTCCGCGGTCCTTGGTTTCCGTGCGCGGTGGGTTTAATCAGGCCCCGCCCCTCTACCCAAGGTTCCTTGACGGTGATCTGTTAGGATTAAGTGTTTGGTTTCTGCGGAGTTGGGGGCTAGCCCGACCTTCGACCTGAGTAGTGGTGAGCTGGTGAAAATCTGTTATCTGGACTGCTTTTCCGGCGTCAGTGGCGACATGCTGCTGGGTGCGTTGGTAGACGCCGGAGCAGATGCGGACGAATTGCGTAAACGGATTGGAAGACTAGGTCTCGAAGGGGTTGAACTACGTTTCGAAAAATGCAAGCGTTCCGGCATCGGTGGCACAAACTTAACGGTCCAGGTCGAACATGACCATCATCACCGCTCCTTGAGCCGTATCGAGGAAATTATTGCGGGAAGTGACCTTTCCGAAAGCGTCAAGGAGCGGAGTATCCGCATCTTCCGTCGCCTGGGAGAAGTGGAAGCCGCCATTCATCAGATGCCCATCGAGAAGGTTCACTTCCACGAGGTGGGAGCGCTGGACTCGATCACCGATATCGTCGGCACTTGCATCGCCTTTGACTTGCTAGGCATCGAAAGAATCTACTGTTCGGCACTCAATTTGGGAAGCGGAACCGTCGAAGCGGCGCACGGGGTGATGCCCGTACCGGCGCCGGCAACGGCGGCGCTCGTCCAAGGCATTCCGACGTATTCGGAAGGCCCAGCAGCCGAGCTGACCACACCGACCGGGGCGGCGATAGTGACCACGTTGGCTGACGAGTTCGGGACCATGCCTGCGATGCGAATCGGCAGCGTGGGCTACGGAGCCGGAGATCGCGACTTCAAGAAACACCCGAACCTGCTCCGGGCTGTGATTGGCGAGCAAAGTCAGGCTCGGGAGGCGACACGGATCTTTGTCATCGAAGCCAATGTCGACGACATGAATCCGCAGGTGGCCGGTTACGTCCGCGAGCGACTGCAAGACACGGGGGCCCTCGATGTCACTCTGGCACCGGTCTATATGAAGAAGGACCGCCCGGGCTTGATGATTTCGGTCCTGGCAAAGCCCGAAGACCGGGAGAAGCTGAGTGAGTTGCTGTTCACCGAGACGACGACCTTGGGCATCCGCATGTACCCCGTGGAACGTCGGGTCCTGGAGCGCAGATGGCAGCCCGTCGAAACAAGCTACGGTGAGGTCAGAATCAAAGTGGCTTCAGAAAACGGAACGGTCCGTAACTTTGCACCCGAATATGAGGATTGCCGCCGCATCGCCCTCGAAAAAGGGGTCCCCTTCAAGGAAGTTTGGCAGCAGGCCAACTTCGAGTTCCTGCGACTGAGTCAAGAGAGCGAATGAAGTATTACCTGACGACTCCTATCTACTACGTCAACGCGACTCCCCACATTGGCCACACCTATACAACGTTAGTGGCGGACACGATCAAGCGCTTTCGCCGCATGATGGGAGACGAGGCGTACCTCTCGACAGGCACCGACGAGCATGGCCAAAACGTCGAGCGGGCGGCCCGCAAGGCCGGTTGGGAACCAAAGTATTACGCTGACCGCGTCTCGGGAGCCTTTCGCCAGGAGTGGGACGATCTCGGGATCGACTACGACGACTACGTTCGTACCACAGAGGCCCGGCATGCCCGGACGGTGCAGTGGCTGTTCGACCGCTGTAAGCAGAACGGTGCAATTTACAAGGGATCCTACACCGGCCAATACTGCTTCAACTGTGAACTCTACGTAACGGACGCCGAGCCCGGCGCGCCCTGCCCCGATTGCGGACGAGCGACGGAAACGGTCACCGAGGAAAACTACTTCTTCAAGCTTTCGGGCTATGAAGACAAGCTTTTGAAGTTCTACGAAGACAACCCCGGCTTTATCCGACCGGAAACACGCCGCAACGAGGTGCTTTCGTTTGTCCGTGGCGGCCTCAAAGACATTTCCATCAGCCGCTCGAACCTGAAGTGGGGCATCCCCTTGCCCGAAGAGGAACGGCACGTATTCTACGTTTGGTTCGACGCTCTTGCCAACTACCTGACGGTGCTTGGTTACGGCACGGAAGATCCAGATCCTCATGAGCTGTGGCCGGCTGATCTACACCTTGTCGGCAAAGAGATCGTTCGCTTTCACGCCGTCTACTGGCCGGCATTCTTGATGGCCGCTGATCTTCCACTGCCCAAATGCATCTACGCGCATGGTTGGCTCATCTTCCAGGAACAAAAGATGAGCAAGTCGAAGGGCAATATCGTGCGCGCCAAGCCCATTGACCAAGTCATGGGGATCGAGGCGCTCCGATACTACCTGCTGCGCGAGATCGTTTTCGGACAGGACGGCAACTTCAGCTACGAAGGGCTCGTCGGGCGGTACAACTCCGATTTGGCAAACGGCTTGGGCAACCTCGTCAGCCGGACACTGACCATGATCCAGCGCTACCTGGGAGGAGCGATCGTCAAACCGGAAGCCGTGACCCAGGACAACTGGGCCAATTTGGCGAACGATACGATCGGCCGCGTTGCGCAGTTCTTTGCGAACTTTGAGTTTTCCCGCGGCCTGGAAGCAGTTTGGTCGCTGCTGGGCGCCGTGGACAAATACATCGTGGAGCAAAAGCCATGGGAGCTAGCTAAGAACGAGACTCCCGAAGCCCGCCTGAAGTTGGAAGCAACACTTTACAACTCAGCCGAGGTGCTGCGAATCGCCGCGGCGCTGCTCTACCCAGTCATGCCAAAGGTCGGGACTGATATCTGGCGACTGTTGGGCCAAACCACATCGCTCGAGCAAGCTCGCTGGGAGCAATTGAAATGGGGTCAGCTGGAGCAGGGAACGAAAGTGGGCGAAGCCGTGGCCTTGTTCCCGCGACTCGACGTGGGAGAGTCCATCGAAAAGTTGGCGCGGCTCGAAGAAATGGTTCTCAAGGAGCAAGCAGAGATTATGGGCAAAGAAGAAGCCAAAGAGACGCCCGCCGTTGATGCGGCAGAGCCACCGTCGGAAGCGCCGAAGATTGATATCGAAGATTTCGCTAAGGTGGACATGCGAGTCGGCCGTGTGAAGTCGGCGGAGAAAGTCAAGAAAGCCGACCGTCTGCTGCATTTGATGGTTGACATCGGCGAAGCCGAACCGCGCTCGATCGTTGCCGGTATCGCCGAGGCCTACGCCCCGGAAAGCTTGGTCGGCCGGAAGGTCGTGATTGTCGCCAACCTCGAACCGCGCAAGCTCCGCGGCATCGAGTCGAACGGCATGGTCGTCGCGGCAACGAACGCGGACGGCAAGCCCTGCTTGGTCGGCTTCCACGAAGACGCACCCGTCGGAGCCGCTCTGCAGTGATCGTGGATTCCCACTGTCACCTGGACGATCCGGCGTTCGACAAGGACCGCGATGAAGTCCTCGACCGAGCACGCGAGGCGGGAGTTGATCTGCTACTCGCCATCGGAACCGGTGACGGCCCACCCGATCTCGAACCGGCCATCCGCCTAGCGGATCGCTACGACGGAGTCTACGCCACCGTTGGCGTCCACCCCCATGACGCCGGCAAGGCCGACGCTGGAACTTTTGACCACCTGGAGCGGCTAGCCTGTCATCCGAAAGTTGTCGCCATCGGTGAAATCGGACTGGACTTTCACTACGAGAACTCACCTCGGGACACCCAGCGTGATGTGTTCGCCCGCCAGATGGAACTTGCCCAGCAACTGCGCAAGCCCATCATCATCCACACCCGTGATGCCTGGGAAGAGACGATCGCATTGTTGGAAACACACTGGTACGATACAGGTTTGGAAGGGATCATGCATTGCTTTTCAGGTAACGAGACCCAAGCCCGGCGGGCGCTTGACATGGGCCTGTTGATCGCATTCGGGGGAATCCTGACGTTCTCCCGCGCAGATGAGTTGCGCGACACGGCTTCGCGGGTGCCCCTCGACCGCCTGCTCGTGGAAACCGATGCGCCCTACCTGACACCGGCTCCTTTTCGGAAGATTCGAAGAAACGAGCCTTGCTACGTGGTCGAGACCGCCCGCAAGCTGGCGGAACTCAAGCACCTGACGTTCGAAGAGGTTGCCGAGGCCACCACCGTTAACTTTCGTCGCCTCTTCCATTTGCAGGCGCCTGGATAACAGGGCTACACTGTAGCTTCGCGGCTTTCATCAACCATGCCCACCATCAAGACCCAAGCGATGACTCGCGCCGAGATCATCGACCTTGTCGCTAAAGACCTCGAACGCGTCGAAGAAGCCATCGGCGCCGACACCATTTGCTCGATCAACGCCGTTCGAGCCATCAGCCAATACCTTCAGGAAGGTGGAGGGAAGCGTCTGCGTCCGTCCCTGCTGTTGCTTTCGGCGAAGCTGTGCGGCTATCAAGGCGAGGCAGCCATCCGGCTCGCCGCGGTCGTCGAAATCATTCACACGGCAACCCTCGTCCACGACGATGTGATCGACAACGCCGAGGTGCGCCGCGGCCGGCCTTCGACTAACCATCGCTGGGGAAATCAGACGAGCGTCCTTGCCGGCGACTGGCTCTACATGCAGGCGTTCAGCCTGGCACTCGGCGAGCGGAATTTCCATGTCCTCGACCTATTGATCGACCTGACCCAGATGATGGTCGAGGGCGAGCTCATGCAGATGGACCTGCTGGGCCACATCGACGCAACCGAGCATGACTATCTCGACCTCGTCCACCGCAAAACCGCGGGCCTTTTCTCCGTCTGCGGAAGGCTGGGCGCGGTGTTGGGCGACGTGGATTCGGAAGCCGAGCGGCGCCTGGCCGATTACGGGTGGAACCTGGGGATGGCCTTTCAGCTCGTCGACGACCTCTTGGATTTCACGGCGAGCGAGCGGGTCCTGGGCAAACCTGTCGGCAACGACCTTCGAGAAGGCAAGGTGACGCTGCCGCTCATCCTTGTGATGAAGCAGTGTACGTCGGACGAGAGAGATCTGGTAGAAACAGTGGTCCGCGACGGTGGCTATGACTCTGTGCCGCTGAACCAAATCCTCGAGCTACTGCAAAAATACAATGCCATCAAACAGTCTGAGAGACGGGCGCTTGAGTTCACCGAGAAAGCCCTCGCTGAGTTAAGCCATTTCCCTGACTCCGATTACAAGCGTGCTCTTTACGCCGTCGCCGATTGGGTGGTCGATCGCGAAAGCTAGCGCGGTCCGCTCGTTGCGGTCGGGGTCCCCCCTCCGATTAATACTGGACCCCGGGGCCGGCTGCCCTTAGGTCGATGTCTCCTCGTATCCCGGTGGAGCGATCGGTCAGGTTTTGCTGAACCGGCCACCCAGCCGAACCGCCCCAGACGTCGAGAGGAATCTCGACCGGCACGCTGAGAGCGTGCGCCACAAGAGGGTCGGACGCCTTCATGAAAAGGCCGCGGATCTCAAAATCGAGGTCCGCGCTACAAACCAGCCGTAACCCATCGATTCGCTGTGGGTTGTGCGAAATTGGGTTTGTTTCGTATTCTTTTTCTCGCTCGTCGAGCGTGGCGCTGCGGTCCCCCGCCAGAATAGAGCAAGTCAGGGCCAGCGGTTACAGGTCGAAAGGCAGTCCGCAATGTGGACCTCCTACGCCCAGTGTAACCCGCAGTGTCAACTTTTTAGGGTGTCCAGGGTTATGAAGTTGTTGAAAACAGGCCGTGTGGCTGGGTGTGACTGGACCGACCAAGGGCCGCAGGTCTCGGCAAACGGCCGCCGAGGCCTGCGCTACGGGACTCCTGAGCTGATCCCTTTCAACCACTGTACGATCGTGCTGCTATCCTGATGAGGGCGATACGACAAAAACACGTGGACGTGGTCGCGCGCCACTTTGCCCGAAATGATGTGCCACTCGTGCTCGATCGCGATCCGTCGGATCAGGTCGCGCAGACGAATCGCCAATGGCCCTAGCAATACTTTCTTTCGATACTTCGGTATCCACACCAAGTGCACTTCAGATCGGACTTCGTGTACGCGCCGTGTCGCTACTTCCGTACGCGACCACACTACCACGAGCTTCTCTTCGCCTGAAGGCGAGGGGTTTCCACCATCCCCGGAAGAGACACTAAGGTGTGCGTCCATTAATACTGGCCTGGCTAGCGTCAGCCCCGGGGACTCCTCGCGCCCGCAGAGGCTCAAGAGGACAATCAAGTGACCGTCCATTCCCATATGCGAGCACGCACAGCACCTTAAATGTTTTAGACAAGGGAAAACTGTTGATTTGGATTTCCAGCAGTTGTATACTGTTTAAGTACTAGTATTGCTATACTGCTAGTAGAAGGTTGGCTGTAGGTCATTTTGGCGCCTCAGGATCTAGCCCTAAGTAACTGTAGATAATATAATTAGGTGTGTTCATCCTAACAGACAACACGCGTCGGCAGATGGCGACGGCGACCTTCGAAGCAAAAACGTTGGAGAATATAAGGTGGTTTAGCTTGGCCCTACGGAAAGAGTACTAGAAGAACTCGGTCCTCGGGCAGGAGCTTAGGTTTTTCGTAAGGCGGAGCGGGAACGGTCGCACTCGGCCGCTAACAAGCTAGCCGACAAGCTAACAATATGATCCCTGAGATGGCGGATTGACCGAAAGTGCTAACGCGGGAAAAGAGGTTCAACGCTGCAGTCGTCCTTCTGGGCCTAGCAGCACTGCTCTCGCTACTCCGAGAATCCCATAATCTATGGGCAGCATCGGCCAGCGTCCTGCTGATCGTATTCGGCTTAGGGACACAGATCAAGCTGGCATTTCCTACCGGCAGGCTGTCGTCCCTGATGCTGGCGCCGATCGTAGTTTGCTTCGCCTATTCATTGCCGGTCGGCGCTGTTCTCGTCGCCGCTTGGGCAGTTTTGCTCGGAGCGCTTGTTGAGCGCAAGGACACCGATCTGTGGCGCAGGCTGCCTTTCGACGCCGCGCGAGAAACCACGGCCGTCGTCTGCGCTTGGATGGTATACCGTCACGTAAGCAGCGGCCTGCACTGGGAATGGGTGGCCGGAGCACTTGCCGCGTCGATTGCCTACTTGGCTTCGAAGAGCGGCATAGAAGCCGTGGGCGACTCCCTCCTGGAAGGCCGCTCACCTTGGGTGGCCTGGAAGGACGTTTTCCTGCCGGCTGCACCGTTCTGCTTGCTGGCCCCGGTGGGCGTCAGTGTGGTCAAGCTCACCGTGGAAGGTCCCAATCTGCTCGAGCGAACCTTTGGGGGCTTCCTGTTCGTTGCGGGCTATCTGTATTTCAGAGACTACCTCACCCGGGAGCGGGATCGTCGAAGATCGGAAGTTGAACTGCTACGCGGTCACCAGCAAACGATCGAAACGATGGCGCTGGCCATCGAAGCGCGGGACGGACGTCGGCCATCCCACGTGCGGCGGCTCAAGTTCCTGGCCGTCCGACTCGCTCGAGAGTTGGGCTATTCCGATGACGACATTCGAGCGCTCGAGATGGCCGCTGTCTTGCGGGACATCGGCAAAATCGGCGTTCCCGACGCAATTCTCAACAAACCGGCACGGCTCACCGAGCAGGAGTTCGGGCAGGTCGAAGGCCATGTTGGGCTCGGAGCTGCGATCGTCCGCGCGGCGCACTTTCCGGAGAAGGTGGCCCGCGTCGTTCTTCACCACCACGAGCACTGGGATGGGACAGGCTATCCACTCGGTCTGAGCGGCCGACAAATCCCGCCTCTGGCGCGAGTCCTGACCGTCGTTGATTGTTTTAACGCTCTCGTCTGCGACCGTCCCTTCCGGCGGGCCTTGTCGATCCAGCAGGCACTCGAACTCATGGTCAAGCAGCAGGGTAAGATCTTTGATCCTCAGATCGCGGCCACCTTTGTCACGAAAGCGCCGGATTTTCTGGCTCAATCGCAGCAAGAGTTCGATTCCCTGGCGCTGCGGGGAGAGGAACGAGCCGACCGCGTCGCGCCCGAGATAAATTGGTCGGACGAAGCGCGGCACGAGGCTTCCGAACGTAGGGAGAACTTGCAAAAATTAACGTCGGCCCCCGACCAGCTTCTTGCCTTTTACAACATCCTTGACATCCTAGGGGCAGATCTCGACTTTGACCAAAGCCTTAAGAAGTGCCTGGAGATCCTCCATAAAGTCATGCCCTCCAGCAAGGCGGGGATCTTCGTCCTGGAACGTGATCGCTACGTGCTGTTGCAGGGGATAGGGTTCCCCGATCACTGCGTTTCCCGGCTGACTCTGTCCACCGAAGAGGGATTCCTCGCAGACGCGTTGCGATCCGGTCGGGCGACGGCGGCCAACGCAGCTCCCCAAGAGACTCCCTCTACCGGAACGCCTGCTTGCTTCGATGACATTCGCTCTACGTTGGCAGCACCGCTGATGGTAGACAATCGGGCTGTCGGCATGATTGTTCTGTGTTCCACGTCTCGCGACGCTTTCGACCAAGAGCAGGGTCACACGCTGAGCCTCATCACCGGCAAGATGGCTTCTACCGTACTGTCGTCTCGGAGGCTTCGCAAGATCTATATGGAGGCCGAAACAGACGAAATCACGAGCCTCCCCAACGCTCGGGCGGCTTTCCGCAAACTGGGGTCTGAGCTAGAGCGGGCTCGCCGCCAGGGCGAAACCGTAGCCGTGCTGTTCATGGACATGGACCGGCTGAAATCCGTTAACGATTCCTACGGCCACGGCGCCGGGGACCGGCTGCTTGCCGAAACCGGTCAGAAGCTAGCCAGTTGTCTCTCCGCTCTTATGATTTCCTCGGCCGGCTGGGCGGCGACGAGTTCCTGGCCGTCCTACCGGGAATCCCACGAGACGAGGTGCCCGCCAAAGTCGCGACCTTGAAGGAAGCCGTGGCCCAGCATGCCGTCGAGATTGCCGGCGGAATCACCGTGCGTGTTCGTGTGAGCATCGGCGCCGCGCTGTTTCCCGAAGACGCGACCAACCTCGAGGAATTAGTCTACCTGAGCGACCGGGAGATGTATCGCGACAAAGAGAAAAGTCGGGCGCCGTCAGACATTCCGTCGGCGATAGCGCACTAAGATCAGAGCCCGCCTAGACACTCCGGTCATCCGCGGCAGTCATCTCTCCGCGTGTCTTTTTCCCGCCGTGCTAACATGCCGGCACAGGGTAAACGCCGCTTTTCCCCGCCGGGGCTTCCTCGCAAATAGCTTATCCGTGAAGCAATCCCCTCCGACCACCCTGCTTCCAATGCACGCAGTTACACGGTTTACCGAGCGTCGCGAGCGGAAAACGTTACTCAGCTTCAGCCTCGCAGCCCTTCTGCTGTTCATGGGGCCGTCACCAGCAAGACCCCAGAACACGGAGACCCCGGGCGCCACAGAGCAGCGATTCTTTGAACGGCTCGGCCAAATGGTCACGAGCGTCCGCGAGATTTCGGGTCTGCGGCCGTTGAAGCCCATCCGGCGAGCGTCGATTTCTCGTAAGGCTATTCGCGAGCTGGTGAAAAGCCGGCTCACCGAGGAAATGAGCGCCGAACAGATCCGGCACGAGGAACTGTTCCTAAGAAAGTTTGGATTCGTCGAAGAGAACTTCAACCTAGCTGAGCAGCTGGTCGAAGTTGTGGCCGAGCAGGCGGCGGCTCTCTACGATTTCAAGACGAAGACCTTGTATCTGGCGACGTGGGCCCCCGACGACATTCAGGAACCCGCCCTGGTGCACGAACTCGTCCATGTGCTCGAGGATCAGCATTTCAATCTCGGCAAGTTCTCCAAAAAGTCGAAGGGGGCCGATCAGGATCTTGCGCGTTCCGCGGTGGTTGAGGGGCAGGCGTCGTGGGTGATGATCGAACACGTGCTCCGCCAGAGTGGGCAATCCATGATGGAAAACTCCCTGCTGGCGGCAGCGGCTGCCGGGGCGTCGCGGTTTGAGGCCGAGCGCTACCCGGTCTATTCGGCTTCCCCGTTGTACCTCAGAGAGGTCCTGCTTTTCCCCTACACCGAGGGCCTGCTGTTCCACCAGGCGGTCATCGAGAAATACGGCCGAGAGGGGTTCGCCCGGGTGTTTCGCCGGCCCCCGATATCTTCGCAGCAAATCCTACTGCCCGCGGCATACTTCGAGGAACGAAAACCCACGAGACCGGCCCTCCCGACGATCAAGCTTCCGCGCCGCTTCAAGAAGACTTCCCAAGGCGAAGTGGGGCAGTTCGATCATTTCATACTGCTCAAGCAGTATGTCGGCGAAGAGCAAGCAGAGTCGCTAGCGCCAAGGTGGCGAGGCGGCGTCTATCGAATTCGTGAAACGAAGTCGCGCGACCAGGGCGTCCTATTCTATGCAGTGGATTGGGAAAGGCTGTCCGACGCGGTACTTTACTTCGACCTGTACCAACGAATCTGTCGCGAGAAGTGGGATCAAATGCACATCGAAAAGCGGTTCAAGGACAAGGTTCTCGGCCGTAGCGAAACGGGAGGGTTCGTCATCTCTCGACGGGGTACGGTCGTTACTAGCATCGAAGGCTTGCCGAATGATACATTGGGAGCATATGTAAGCAAGAGTCTCTGACTCGCTAGGGAAAAGCATGCCACACTCGATAGGCACGAAAGTGCTGACACTTCTCGCCTTAGCCGGCGCGATGGCCTTAACCCTTCGCGCGGGCGATGTACCGCGGCCCGCGGCCCCACTGAAGGTGACGGCGCTGGACGGAAAGACCGTTTCTCTAGAACAATACCGCGGCAAGGTCGTGGCAGTGATATTCTTCCTAACCACCTGTTCACACTGTCAAGAGACAACTGAGGTTCTCAACCCAATCTACGATGAATGGAAATCTCGCGGCCTTGAGATACTCGGTTTGGCCATCGATCGGAATAAACCGGGATCGTCCGACCCTCCTCCGATCAAGAAACTCGAATCTTTCGCCGGCAAGTACAACGTAAAATACCCTTTGGGTCTATCAAGTACCGCCACCGTAAAACGTTTCGCCCAAATGTCGGTCGTAGAGCGGTTCTATGTACCGTTCATGTTCTTCGTAGACCGCAACGGTAAGGTGCGCGCCGAGCACCCAGGCGGAGACCGTGCTTTCTACCACAACCAAGCTACCAACATTCGGACCATCCTCGACACGCTTCTCAAGGAACCGGCTACCTAGATTCCAGCCGGATGCGAGTTTCAAATGGTACGGCGCGGAGTGCCGCTCCTCGCATCCGCATTCGTGAGCGCGTTGAAAGTGTGCTGGGTGAATGCGGAAGGGCGGCCCGCTTTTACCGGCTCAGCCCGCGGCACGGGTATCCATCCGATTTGAATTGAAAAGCTGAGCCATATAGGATAGACTGGTCTTAGACTAGTCGTAACGGAGGTCCGAATCAAATGGTCACCGTCGGCTCCTATGAAGCAAAGACCCATCTGCCCGCCCTTTTGAAGCGCGTGGCAAGAGGGGAGCGCATCCGCATCACCAAGCACGGAGTTCCCATCGCCATGCTGGTTCCCATACGCGAACATCAGGAGACGGATTTGGACTCCGTGATCGAGGAAATCCAGGACCTGCGCAAGGGAAATAAGTTGGGCGCTCTAACGATCGGCGGGTTGATTGACGAGGGGCGGCGCTCGTGACCTGCTTTGTCGTCGATTGCTCGATCACCATGGCCTGGCACTTCGAGGACGAAAAAAACAGCTACGCCGACAAGGTGCTTGGGATCCTGGGGATCTCGGAAGCGTTGGCGCCCGCGGTCTGGACGCTCGAGGTTTCGAACGTCTTGCTCGTCGGGGAAAAGCGTGGCCGAACGACCAGCGCCAAATCTCGAAGATTTGTTGCGCTAATTCGGTCGCTGCCTATCCGGGTCGTAGACCACTCCCCGGCCCGAGTGTTTGACGAAGTGCTTGATCTGGCTGTCAAGGGCGGAGCAAAATTAGACCAGTTCGGCGGAGGGAGAATAGACCAGTTTTGGGGTAGAGCGGCGGAGCAAAAATAGACCAGTGGGGGGGGAGTCGGGGTTTTGCTTCGAGTTTTTGTGGGACGGCTGGAACGCAGCCTGAGGTCGCCCGTTAGGGCGGCTGAAGGCGGAGTGGAAGGCGGCTCACAAAAACTGTGGCGAGCCGGCGGGGATCAATCCGAAGACGGAGAGCGTTGCTTCTTGCTCTGCTTGAGGCGGAAGCTATCGCCGTTCATCTCCAGGATGTGGACGTGGTGAGTGAGCCGATCCAGCAGGGCGCCGGTCATGCGCTCGGACCCGAGGACTTCGGTCCACTCGTTGAACGGCAGGTTCGAGGTCACCATCGTGGAGCCCTGCTCGTAGCGCTGTGAGAAGGTTTCGAACAGCAACTCCGCTCCGGTCTTCGACAGCGGCACGTAGCCCAGTTCATCGACGATCAGCAGGTCTTGCTTGGCGAGCTGCTTTTGGGCCCTCAGCAAGCGCCGCTCATCACGGGCTTCCAGCAGCTCGTTGAGCAGCGCTGCGGCGGTAGTGAAGCGAACCCGATAGCCACCCTGGCAGGCCGCCAGTCCCAGCGCCAGAGCGAGATGCGTTTTCCCCGTGCCGGAGTTTCCTAGAGCCAACACGTTCTCGCGACGGTCGATGAACTCTCCGTGTGCCAGCTCGAGCACCAGCTTCTTGTTCAACTTGGGTAACGCCAGGAAGTCGAACGTATCAAGGGTTTTCGTGACCGGGAACTTGGCGGCCTTGATGCGCCGCTCGGTCGCTCGGCGTTCACGGTCGAGCAGTTCGAGCTCGGACAGTTGCAGCAGAAAGCGTCTCGCATCCAAGCCCTCCGTGGCGCACTGCCGTGCCACCTTGTCGTACTCGCGTAAGAAGGTCGGCAGCCGCAGTGCTTTCAGATGAGCTTCCAGCAGCAGTTTGGATCTCGCCATCAGTCCACTCCCTGTGCCAGCAGCACCAAATAATCTGTTGTCGATGTCTGTTCGACTTGTGCTGTGGGTAAGTGCGGATACTGCGTCAAGTCCAAGCGGGGCGGCCGTTGCTCGATCCGACACAGGACGAGGTGCTTGACGGCGTCGAAGCCGATCGTTCCCAACTCAACGGCCTGCCGCGCGGCGGCGGTGACGTCGGTGAGCGGGAAGTCTTCGAGTAAACGCAGCACCTGCACGTACTCGCGCTTGCCTGGTTTACCCAGCCGCACTTCGAGCAAGCGTCTCAAACGCACGAGATCTTGCGGTAACTGCCAACCGACGAGCGGCGCGGCTTGATCCAGCGCGTTCGTCTTGCGCTCCAGCAAGGCCAGGTAATGCAGCGGATCGAAGATCAACTCCTCGCGTTCGTAGCTGCGCCGATGCCGGGCGATCTCTTCGCTGCCGCAGCCGATGACCACCTCATCGACGTAAGCTCTCAGCAGTACTTCGCGGTGGCCGTAGCGCGTCGGAACCGAGTAGTCGTTGGTCCGATAGCGCACCAGCGACAACGACGTCACCCGCGTCGTGCGCTTGTCGCAAGCGTCATACCCGACAGCAGGCAACGTCAGAAACGCCTGGCGGTCGCGCTCGAAACGCTCACCGATCGTTTCCGAGTGTCGCCGCAAGCGCCGTCCACGGTTCTTGCGGCACTTCGCTTCGAGGTGTTCGTTGAAGGCTTCCCAACTTGAGAACCTGGGGATCGGCACCATAAAGTTGCGCCGCGCATAGCCCACCAACCCTTCCACTTTGCCTTTGTCGTTGCCCTTGCCCGGCCGCCCGAAACGGTCGGCGAACAGATAATGTGACTGCAGCTCGGAGAAGACACGGGTCCTCTGGCGTGTGCCGTCTCCCAGGATCCTCGCCACCGCTAGCTTCGTGTTGTCGTAGACGATGCTGCGCGGCACGCCGCCAAAATAGCGAAACGCCGCATTGTGCCCCTCGCAGAATGCCTCCGTCGTCTCGGCCGGAAACGCTTTCACGAATGCGTCATCGCTATGCGGCAGATCGACGACCAAGAAGTGCGCCTTGCGCTGCACTCCGTTGATGACGACGACCGCTTCGCCGAAGTCCGCCTGGGCGTCACCCGGCGGATGCGTCAGCGGCACGAACATCTCTTGTCCGCCCAGCTTCTTCTCGCGTACGTAGTCCTTGACGGTCGTGTAGCCGCCTGTGAACCCGTACTCGTCGCGGAGGCGGTCAAAGATGCGCTGTGCGGTGTGGCGTTGTTTCCTCGGACGCTCCCGATCGTCGGTCAGGATCTGATCGATGATCCCTGTGAAGGCCTCCAGTTTGGGACGCCTCGCCGGTTTGCTCCGCCGATAGCCCGGCGGAATCCGGTAGCGCAACATCTTGCGCACGGTCTCGCGAGCAATCCCAAAGCGCCGTGCTGCTTCGCGTTCGCTTAGCCCTTCGACGCAGACACTTCGTCGTACTTGAACGTATAGCTCCACCCGATACATCCCTCCGGTGTTCCACAAAACACCTCGGGGATGCTTGCGGACCACATCAGCGGCTTGGTCCTCCGCCTCCTCTGGGAGCCTTCACACCGCCGCTATGTGGTCTAGTTTGTCAGCGCCGTTCTCACGTGACGCTGCAGCCCTATCTTTGGGGGCCTTCGCCATTCAAAAACATATCCTCAATTGTTAATCTATGTAGGCTCGCAAAATACAGTGACTTTGGAACACGGGCACAGCATGCTGTGCCCCTACAGTCTGAACACGGACGATGTCACCATAATTTGCGGGACTCAGTAGGGACGACTCCGGCATCACCCACTGTGGCTTCGCGCCGAGCCCCACAACAGTTCGCTCGCAAGACGAGCCTGAAGTTCCTCATGACTCAGAGACCCTCATCCCCTGGCCGGTCTCTCGGCCTTCTGACCGATCTCTACCAACTAACGATGGCTTGCGGTTATTGGAAGTCCGGCATGGCCGATCACGAAGCCGTTTTTCATCTCACTTTTCGAAGGCACCCTTTTGGAAGCGGGTTCACAGTTGCTTGTGGCCTGGGACCGGCGGTTGATTTCCTGGAAGAATTCCGCTTCGACGAAACTGACCGCAAGTACCTTCAGACGCTTCGAGGCAATGACGGCAAGCCCTTGTTCGAACGGGCGTTCCTCGAACATCTCGGCAAACTGAAGTTGTCTTGCGACATTGACGCGATCCCGGAAGGAACGGTGGTCTTTCCCGACGAACCCCTGCTGCGCGTCCGAGGACCCTTGATCGAGTGCCAACTTCTCGAAACGGCGCTGCTGAACATCGTCAATTTTCAAACCCTGATTGCTACTAAGGCTGCCCGAGTTGTGATGGCGGCGGGAGAAAAACCTGTTCTAGAGTTTGGTCTTCGCCGGGCCCAGGGGATTGACGGCGGGCTAGCCGCCACGCGCGCCGCTTACGTCGGCGGTTGCGAGGGCACGTCGAACACGCTGGCCGGCAAGCTGCTGGGGATTCCCGTCCGTGGCACCCACGCCCATAGTTGGGTGATGTCGTTTACCGCGGAAGAAGAGGCCTTCCAAACCTATGCCCGCGCGATGCCCAACAACTGCTTGTTCTTAGTGGACACCTACGACACGGTCAACGGCATTCGACGAGCCATTCGCGCCGGCAAGTGGTTGCGCGAGCAGGGCCACGAAATGGTCGGGATTCGTCTCGACTCGGGCGACCTCGCCTCTCTCAGCGCCAAAGCCCGCCGAATGCTCGACGCCGAGGGTTTCCCCCAGGCAGTGATCGTTGCCTCAAGCGATTTGGACGAACACGTGATCGCCACGCTCAACAAACGAGGAGCACGTGTTGATGTCTGGGGAGTCGGCACCAGGCTCGCCACGGCCTACGACGAGCCGGCGCTGGGCGGCGTCTACAAATTGTCGGCTCTGCGAAAGGCCGGGGGTGCTTGGCAGTACAAGCTAAAGCTGTCGGAAGAGCCGGCCAAAGTGTCGAACCCAGGCATCTTGGGGGTGCGACGCTTTAGCAAGCAGGGCCGCTTCGTGGCAGACGCCATCTACAACGAAGAGGAAGCCCCACCCCACTCGTGGACTCTGGTAGACCCCGCAGACCCGGAATCCCGCAATGCGGTAAGTCCCGATTGCCAACCGGAGGAACTCCTCAAGCCCGTCTTTCGTCAAGGAACCAGCGTGTACAAATCCCCGCCGATCGAGGAGCTCCGAGCACATTGCCGGCAACAACTCTCCCGACTCGACGAGGGGATCAAGAAGCTTGAACAGCCTAGCCGCTACCGTGTCGGTTTGGAGGAGGGGCTATACAACCTGCGGTTGTCGCTGGTGGCCAAAGCTCGCCGGCCAGCCCAAAAGCGTCATCCGGCCTAGCGACCGGCAGAAACTCTGTCAACTAGAGACGCTGTAGAGTAAGGTGAGGGAATGTATAACCCGCCAGGACACCCCGGGAGGTGACGTCCCTAATGGAAGAAGCAGTCATCGTTAACGCTTTGCGGACGCCCGTGGGTAAAGCGCCCCGCGGCACCCTACGCACCACTCGACCCGATGACATGGCGGCCACCGTCATCCGGGAGCTGCTCGAGAGGACTCCCGAGATCGCTTCCGCCGAGGTTGATGACGTGATCTTAGGCTGCGCCATGCCCGAAGCCGAGCAAGGGATGAACATGGGTCGCATCGCGGCCCTGCGAGCGGACCTACCGGATTCCGTTCCGGGCATGACGATCAATCGGTTCTGCAGCTCGGGTCTGCAATCCATTGCCCTGGCCGCCGAACGCATTCGCGCCGGCGGTGCGGAAGTTATCGTCGCGGGTGGCGCCGAATCCATGAGCCTAATCCCGAGAGGCGGTCACAAGATGGCTCCCAACCCAGCCTTGATGGAGACCCTACCTCAGGTCTACATCAACATGGGGCTGACGGCGGAAAATGTCGTTGCGAGATACAAGATCCCACGAGAGCTACAAGACGAGTTTGCTTACGGTAGTCACATGAAGGCGCTCGCAGCCCAACGGGAAGGCAAATTCGACGACGAATTGGTCCCCCTCGACGTGAACTTTATGTCGATCGACAATGGCAGCGCCAAGACCCAAAACGTACCGTTCGAGCGCGACGAGGGAGTTCGTCCCGACACTAGTCTCGAGAAACTAGCGACCTTGAAGCCCGTATTTCATGTTCGCGGCTCCGTGACGGCCGGTAACTCGTCGCAAACCAGCGACGGGGCCGCCGCGGCATTGATTATGTCAGCCGGGAAAGCCCAACAGCTCGGCCTCAAACCCATGGCTCGCTTTGTCAGCTTCGCCACTGGCGGCGTCCCCCCCGAGATCATGGGCGTCGGCCCCGTTGTGGCCATCCCGAAAGCATTGGCTTTGGCGGGTCTCAAGTTAGCAGACATAGATCTCATCGAATTGAACGAAGCGTTCGCCGGGCAAGCGCTGGCAGTAATGCAGCTGGCCGGGCTCAATCCGGAGATCACGAACGTCAACGGGGGCGCCGTCGCTCTCGGTCATCCTTTGGGAGCGACCGGAGCGAAGCTTACCGCGACCATCTTGCACGAGATGCAGCGCCGCGACGCCCGCTACGGCATGGTCACGATGTGCGTCGGCGGTGGCCAAGGCGCGGCGGGAATCTTCGAGAGAATCTAACACCCCGCGCATTAGGCCACATTGCGTCAGGCACTACTGAGTCTCACAGATCATGGTGACATGGCTCGTGTTCAAGCTGTAGGGGCACAGCATGCTGTGCCCGTGTTCCAAAGTCACCGTGTTTTGCGAGCCTCAATCGTAACCTCCTGTGCGAAAGGAAAGACCGCGTGAACAGTTTCTCAGTTTCCATTCGGCTCGAAACGGACCAAATGTCTCCTGAAGAGATCACCGATCTGTTGGGAGTAGACCCATCAGAGATTCACCGAACAGGCGAAGGCCGCCTGCTGGGGAGCAGCACGTGGACAAGCAACGTGTGGGGCTGGGAAGCTGAGCGCGTTGGTTCGCTGGAAGACCAGCTCAAGGCGCTCTAGGAGGAGTTCAGCACTAGAAAAGAAACGATCCTGTCGCTTCGCAACAAAGTTGAGGTGTACTTCCGGTGCGCGTGTTTCTCCCCAGATCCCGAAACAACGGTGACGTTGAGTCCAGAAACCATGTCGGAAATGGGTTCATTCGGAGGCGAGTTAGAGTACTCCGTCTATGCAGTTGCTGACGAGGAAGATTCGTAGGGGACGATGGCTCAAGAGATTTGGAAGCTCCTGTCCGGCAACGACCTCGACCTGGTGATCCGAACTGAGATCGACTACTTTCAGACGCACTTTGTGAGCGAGCCAATGTCGAACTGGAAGCCACCCTCAATACGGATTCAAGGGAAGAGCAAACGGCTTCGCGACTTCGTATCTTGGATGAGTTCTGCCCCCGTACTTTCTCAAAAGGCGAAGGACTACTTAGAGCCGCTGATTGGGCCCCACTGCCAGTTTTTTCCCGTGATCGAACTCCGGAAAAAGCAGTACTATGCGGTTAACGTAACCACTGTGGTCGACTGTCTCGATACGATCAAAAGCGAGATCTTATACGCTTCGGATGAGCCTGACCACATTCTGGCGGTTAATCGCTATGCCTTCAAGCCAATGACAAAGCGGTCCCCTATTTTCAAGCTGCCGCAGTACGACGGAGCAGTATTCGTCACTCGACCCTTTGTGGAAGCGGTGATTGCCGGTGGTCTGAGAGGAGCCGTCTTCGCCGACCCGGCTCGGAACGAACTTGAGAAGCTAATACGAGGTGAGCCGCTCAACGTAGTTCCGGGAGTCCTCGAGTAGGGAGAGTGGAGGATCCATCGTGAAGCTATTGTCCAAACCGGGGTGCCTAGACTGGTGCCGTCAACGAGAAATCAGCATCTCCGAATACGATCACCTCTACTATGAGAGGGCGCCTATTCACAGCCTGGTTTTTGATCTTCCGTCACGCGGTCTGGAAATCATCGGTCTCAGCAATGTTCTGTCTAGAAATTTGGAGGGCGACAATTACCCCGGGGCTCTTGTCTGGCTGCGCGCATATGGCATGTGGAGCGAGGACAATGAAGAAGCCGGGGTCCGACTCCTGTCGCGACTTCTCTCGGATCCCCAAGGTTCGGCACGCTTTCCCGACACACGCGGCCAGGTGTTCGATACGACAGAAGTTGTTGACCAACGCGTAGCGTTAATCGTCCCAATGTTGTTTCAGTGGGATGCGTATCTTGTCCCCGATCACGGAAGATATGTCGTGTTCGTGTCCCATGATGAATACGTGGATGTAGTCGCCAAAACAGCGGACGAATTGGACCGGCTCTTTCAGGAACTTCACGCGTGGAATCCCACGAAGAAAGCTTCCCCGCGTCTTCGCCGCATCGGTGAGTCACTCCTGTGACGGCACGCCGCTCAACGTGGTTCCGGGAGTTCTTGAGTAGGGAAGCGCAACGGGGGCCTTCGGAAGGATCAGTTAATTCGTGTCCGCCACGATATCCAGCTCAGCGGATTTAGCGCCGCCCGCGGGCGGTGGTTTCCTCCTGGAAGACCCCGCCTCGTCTGCCGTTTCGACGCCTGAGGATTTCACCGAAGAACAGCTCCAGATCGCCGCTACCGCCGACCGCTTCATGAACGAAGAGGTTTTCCCCCAGGTTGAAGAATACGAAAAGCAAAAGCCTGGCCTAGCTCGCAGCCTGATGGCGAAGTCAGGACAACTGGGCCTTTTGGGTGTGCTGGTCCCCGAAGAATACGCCGGTTCGGAGATGGACTTGACGACGTCCGTCATTGTGGACGAGCGCATGGGCCGCTACGCCTCCTTTTCGACCACCCACGGCGCTCACTCGGGAATCGGGACTCTACCCCTGGTGTTTTTTGGGACGGAGCATCAAAAGCAGCACTACTTGCCACAACTCGTCACAGGCGAATGGGTAGCGGCCTATTGCCTGAGCGAATCCCACGCCGGCAGCGATGCCCTCGCGGCGCGAACGAGAGCGGATCTTTCGCCCGACGGTAAACACTACATCCTCAACGGCGAGAAGATGTGGATTTCGAACGGCGGCATCGCCGACCTCTACACGCTTTTCGCCAAGGTCGACGGCGAGAAGTTTACGGCTTTTCTCGTTGAACGCGGCACGAAGGGCGTGCAGCCGGGCGCGGAAGAGAAAAAGATGGGCATCAAGGGCAGCTCGACGACACCTTTGGTCCTGACGAACGTCGCGGTCCCGGTGGAGAACCTTCTGGGCGAGATCGGCTACGGTCACATCATAGCCTTCAACATCCTTAACCTCGGCCGCCTCAAGCTCGCGGCGGCCTGTATCGGTGGCGCGAAAGATGTCCTCGCCGAGTCGATCCGCTATGCCAAACAACGCAAAGCTTTCGGACACGCCATCGCGGATTTTGGCCTTATCCGACACAAGCTCGCCCAGATGGCGATCCGGCTCTACGAAATGGAGTCGATTGTCTACCGCACTTGTGGTCTGATCGACTCGCGGCTCACTCAGGTCTCGTGGCAGGAAGATCAAGCCGCGCAGAAAGCTCTGATGTGCGTCGAAGAATATGCCGTCGAATGCTCGATCGCCAAAGTGAACGCCTCCGAAGCGCTCGACTACGTCGTCGACGAGGGCGTACAGATCCACGGCGGCTACGGCTTCCACCAGGACTATGCCATCGAGCGGGCCTACCGAGACTCGCGCATCAATCGAATCTTCGAGGGAACGAACGAAATCAATCGTCTTTTGACGGCAGGCATGCTATTGAAGCGCGGCGCGCATGGCAGGCTAGCGCTCACTCCGGCCATCCAGGAAGCGATGCAACAGGTAGGCGAAGCACCCTCGGCAATTCCAGTTTCCCCTGACGAACCTCTGGGCAAGGAAAAGCAACTCCTTTCACGAGCCAAGAGAGTTGCGCTGGTTTGCGCCGGCTTGGCGCACCGGCATTTCGGAGACGAGCTGCGAAACGAGCAGGAGGTGACAGCCGCTCTCAGCGATATCATTGCCGCCGTCTACGGCATGGAATCGGCTCTATTGCGAACCGAAAAACTCTCAGACACGGGACGGGGCGAGCAGGCTCTCGACATGACGCGCGTCCTCGTCCGAGACAGCATGGGGCAGATCGGGGACAGCGCCAAGGCAGTTCTGACGGCCTGTTGCTCGGGTGAGGGTCTTATCCAATACTTATCGTTTCTTCATCAACTCACTCAATTCAAAGCTATTAACTCGATCAGAAAACGGCAAGACGTGGCCAAGCGACTTTTGACCGCCGAAAAGTTCCTGGTGTGAGCGACCAAACTCCCGACAGCACAGCCTCTGGCAGAGCGCGCCCCGGGCCCGGCCAGCCCCGCCCACCGGACCAGCTGCAAAGGCCGGCCCCCGAACAGCCGCTACGCATCGTCCTGGCCATCGGCTTACCTGGATCAGGCAAGTCTGCTTGGTTCAAAAAGCAATCGATCATGCCCCTGTCAAGCGACCAGCTTCGGGTCATCCTGGCCGACGACGAGGATGAGCAGGGCTTCCAAGGGGACGTTTTCCGCGCATTGCGCTACCTGCTTGAAGTCCGGCTCGACTTGAATCGACCGCTTACCTACATTGATGCGACTAATCTTGTCCGAGAACAGCGGCGCGACTTCATCGAGATCGGCCAGCGCCGCAACTGTTCCATCGAGGCGCTGTTCTTCGATGTGCCCCTTGAGGTTTGTCTCGAGCGCAATCGGAATCGGCTTCGTCAGGTTCCCGAAGACGTAATGCAGAAGATGGCCGCCAATCTCGAACCACCGACTTTGGAAGAAGGCTTCACCCGCATCGTGCGTGTTAGGAAAGATGGCAAGGTCTTCGAGGATGTCTACTCTTCGCTCGCCGGGTCTTGATTAGCCGGCTTTTCTCACCAACTGGTGGTCCAAGCACGCCATAGGCCCGCCATCACTGCGTTGCGCTTGCTCGCCGTGCTCCACGTACTGTTCAAGCACGGCTCCGCGCGCCGAGCGGAAAAATGGGGACTGCCACCAATTCGCTCCCCATCACGGCCCTCGAAACGAACAACTTAGCCTGAAGCGAATTGGCTGGCTGTACCCGATTTTTCCTAGAAGCCTCAAGCAACCGCGTCTAACCGAGGCAGGGTCCCGGACACTCGTCGGATTCGGCTATGAAGCCTCCGCCCGCTTGAGCAACTCGACTTCCAAGAGCCGGCTATCTTCGGGACTCAACTTTACCCTGACCTGGTCGCCCTTCTTGATATCCTTGAGCGTCAGCTTTCCGCGGAATACTTTCTTCTTAGCTTTCAGCTTGGTCTTTTCGTCCAGCGTGCCAACGTAGGGTGTCCCGTCCTCGTCATCGAAGGTCATCTTTTGGTTCTCGGCATCCACCGAGACGACTTCCACCTCCAAGTCCAGCACAAACTCCTCGCCGGGCAGGATCGCCACGACTGCGGCGAGACACAACGTCCGAAGCATCAGCTTAGACTTTTGCATAGCCCGATTATATGACAGCATGGCAACTATAGTAACCGTCGACTCTATCGAACACGGATTCCGAGCCTCGTCAGACGGCCGGCAAGCTCCGGCATACCTACTAAGAAGGCTGATCCTTTGCTGAGGTCGAGCCGCAGACAAGCGGCGTAGTTTAGGGGAACCCAGCCCCAATCAGCGGGTGCGCTGAATGGACAGGAATGCTCATCCCACCGAGTTTCAGCAGTCTTGCCACCTGCTACTGCTACACCTCAGAGTGTTTGCGGAATTCTTGTCGCAATCCTCGCGGATACCGGTCGGTGGTCGTGGAGGCTATCATTTCTAGAAGCACCAGAGGAGTTGGCGCGCAGCTACAAGAGCTGTACGACAAACCAAACGGAGCCACCATTGCGGAACGCAGACAAGGGGATCACACGGCGAAGGCTCCTTCAAGCGTCGGCAGGCAGCCTTGGCCTTGCGGCTGTTTGCGCGTCGCCCGTCTTAGCCGCAAGCGGGAGTCGGGTTGCATGGCTGGCGCTACGCTACCGCACGGATCCCAAAAGAATCGCGCGCCTGCTTCCGCCACCGCTTGAGCCTGACGACGTGGCCGAGGTCTTGGTGGACTACCTGTCTCTCACCCAACCCGACGGCGAAAGGACCATCGTCCGCCCGGGAGGCTTATCGTGTTTCGGAGTTCACGTAACAGCTAAGTACAAAGGTCAGAGGGGAATGCTGCAGGCTGGGATTGCAATCAACCAAGACTGGCATCGCATCATCAGCCGGGAACTCGCCGGAGTCAATGCTAAAGACGGTGTCATAAAGCTTGGGCGAGAGGGAAACCGCGTCAAGGCATCGTTCGGTCGCCGCGGGCTGCTGGCCCATCGAGTTGCGACTGTCGTGACAGACCGCCTCGCCCACCCACTCTATTCGTGGCGAGAGACCGGCTACGGAGCGTTCGTCTTTCGGTATCGGCTGAATGCTGCGTGGAGGAAAGGCATGCTCGACGAAGGACCCGTCGAACTCTGGCGGGTGGAGGGCAGCGACGCCGGGTACCCGCTAGAGCAGGCTGACGGCGCCGGCCGTCCCGTCGAGTGCGATATCAGCCAGACCGAATTCGAGTGGGTCGAGCCCTCCGCCTTGGATCCTTATATCGAGTTTCCAGTGCACGAGTTCCTCGGCGCCTCGTTTCACGAAACCAGTGGGAGAGATCTCGTCGCTTTGCGGAGGCGCCTCGAAAGTACACGGGCGGTCTTCCTGCAAGATGTTCGCAAGAGGTCGTTTGAACCTTGGGCGCTGTTGAACTACGACCGGCCTGCTCAGAAGCGAAAAGCCTGGACACCGAACGGGTGGCCCGATTCTCGAACTGCGTTCAAACTGACAGGCGCTGAGATCAAGCAATACAAAAGCCGCAAGGAGATTGATCTCGGTCCGATGGCGATGGTCGATATCCGGCTGACCATCGATCCGGCGATTCATGCGCAGATTCTTCCTCCTCCTTGCCGCACCGCGCCGCGTTCGCTGTTGCGAATCTTGGGGATGCGCGTCGAAGCAAGTGACATCTCGCCCGAGCCGTTTCAGGAAGTATGGCTGCTCGCCTCATGCCGGGTGGGATCTCGGCTGTTGTGGTACATGTTGTCGCACGTCGTGACGCCCGGCGGCGATGTTTTCGACGGCCGGGAAACCTTCGGCTACCCATCGGTGAACGGAGAGGTCAACGTCGTAGTCACCCCCGAGCATTTCAGTTTGCGCGGTCGTCGCTTGGGTCGGGAATTTGTCTATGCGGAAAGTAGGCTCCGTGGCTCCCCGGCCGGAATCTCCCTGGGCCAGTTGAGAACCGTCGGGTTGCGAGCGCAACCGTTCGGGCGCCACCACGTCACGACGGCTCAGCTCGTTTCACAGCCGTGGTATTTCCAGGGCCGCTACCTGCGGATCGATCCCGGTTCGTTCGTCTTGGAGCTTCCCAGCGACACTGCACCGGGCTGGCGGGGTAGACCGACGCCGTGGTTTGAGTTCCGACCGTTTCAGAACGTCTCGGCTGTGGCTGTGGAAGATGTGGGCATGCAGCGTGGGCCGGGGCGAATCGTCGGGGCCGTACACGACTTTGAGCCTTATTACACCGAGCGTTGTGGTGGTGTGCCACCCGGACAGCCGGTCCCGGACGAAATCCAGCCCACGTTTCGGGTCCGTCGAGGGCCCACCGTGCGATCGGACTGAAGGATGAGCGGGACGAAACTGTCGTTCCCCGACAAAGCAGCGACGACGGATCTTGCCGATCCTTTGATCGCAGGGGGACCAAACTCCGCGGAAGGTTCGCTTCAAGCCCGACTACACGACCAGTTCAGGACACAGACTCCGTCGACGTGCTGACTTTGTCGCGGGCCTTGCTCCACGCAGCTGGTCCCAACCGAACTACCTGCGCAACAAACTCCGCCATGCGGCCATTTTTTTCTTGATACCACAACTTGGATGGCTGCACTTCATTCCAGAGCCGCGGCGATTTCGAGCGACTATTCTTCATCGCCCCATTCGTCCCAGAGGGGCGCGTCTACTCTAGCGAGCAGGAAGCAGACAACGAACATCAAGGTAATTAGTGGAATCGCAAAATAGACCACAGACATCGATACCTCCAAGCGTGATCGCCATAACGTAACACGCTATACGCTAGGAGCGATAGTCCGGCAGGCCTCGCTAGTTAGGTCGGCGGCGATCTATGCCCACTCGAACAACGCCAAAACATTTTCGCTGTCTCTGTTTTGACATTATCACAAGCTGTGAGTATTCCACAAGGTGCTCCTAAGTACGACTGCTTCATCGGCTGGTGCACCTCTCGACTTTAGGGTGCTGACCCGGTCCAGTACGGAAATTCTCTTATCCAAGAGGTCGTGCTGGAAGCTGACAAAGGTATAGCAAGCGCAGCTGTGTAGAAAGGGGAGCGTGTTGACATCGGAGCGAGACTCTTGTAGAAAAGGCGGGGCAGGAGATATGAATCAGAAGCGAGAGACTTTTCGAAGCGTCACCCTGTGGACGTGGATCCTGGTCCAAGGTATTGTGACTCCCATATTCTGTTTTTACCCCTCGGCTCCGACCGAAGCCCGCGTGCGATGGGTTGCGGTCGTTGCAGTGCTTCTTACGCTGATCTATGGGCTAACCGTGGGGCGACTCGATATTGCAGGAAGAATCGGTGGCTTGCTTTCCGTTCAGAGTTGGCTGGACAAAGAACGCAAAAAAAGGACATCGCGCGAACCGCAGCTGTCGGATGAAAAAAGGCTAAGGCAGGGGCTCGATCAGCTGCGAGTATCCATCACAACGGCGATTGGCGCTGCGTTGGGTGCACAAATGGTTAGCTTACATCGCGACCCAGCCAACCTTCCTGATCCTTCCGAGGAGACACTGCTCGTCACGTTGGCGACGTTTTTTATTGTGGCGTGCCTATCGAGCGTATTCCAGATTAATCTCTTCGCGCTGCTAGGCCAGGTCATCTGGAACCAGAATCAAAAGGACCAGTTCCGACTGTTCGTGCGATACTTGGCAACCTTGTCTTCTCAGTGCTTGATCGTCGGAGTAATTCTACTCCTTGCCTTACTTCCATATCCATGGACGTACGCGTGCCTAGCAGTCAATTTCCTTTACGGTATCGCTTATCACAAGCTACATTTCTTGATCGCTCCGCCGGTGGGATTTCCGAACTCGGTCTCAACCACGGAAAGCTGACCCACCACTTGACTTTCGCCTGACGGCCAACCCGATAAAAGGCTAGATCCAGCCCACGTTTCGGGTCCGTCGAGGGCCCACCGTGCGATCGGACTGAAGGATGAGCGGGACGAAACTGTCGTTCCCCGACAAAGCAGCGACGACATCGACATGGAGTTGGGTGATGTCATGCCCTGTGACCAAGTGGTCCAATTCCTTGAGGACATGTAGGCTGTCCGGTGTCAGAACTCACCCGGACGGCAACGCAGGGAATCGAAAGGACCGCTCAAGATGCGCGCACGTTGTGCGCGAGGACACCCCTAAACTAAAACGTCAAGACAAGGAGACCTAAAGTGGAGATCGCAGGTTATAGTTACACATGGGGGCCGATCACGGGGCCGAGAGAGATCGATCACCTTGCGGTGATCCGCTGGTTTCGCGAGCAGGGGATCAGGTCGATCGAGCTTTATGATCCTTGGATCAAGGACGAGGACGAAGTGAAGGTGATCACCGACGCCCTTGCGGAGGCCGAGATGCGGCCGTGCATCTGCGACGTGGAATGTCACGTCGTCTCGCGCGATCCCGATGCGCGCAAGGCCGGGACGGAGAAGTTTCACCAGCGATTGGCCCTGGTCCACAAGTTGGGCGTCCCCGTAGTGCTGATTCTTCCCTTCCTTCCTGATTACGACAGTGATTTTCGCGCCGGCGAGTGCCAGGAGTGGCTCAACACTGCTATTGAGGAGTCCCTGCCCGTGGCCAAAGAGCTTGGTATTACGCCGATGGTCGCCAACCTCGGATTCCGCGGCGACATTTACGGTCAAGCGGATTGGGTGGTGGAAACATGCAAGACTTTCGAGCCTGATGTCAAAACCGTGTACGACGTAGGTAACTTCGTGATGGCTGGCGAGGATCCGATCGAGGGTCTGGACAAGGTCTTCCCCTACACGATTCACGTGCACCTGAAGGACTGGGTGATTCTGCCGAAAGAGGACCCGGGCAAGTCCTTTCGCGGGTACGACAAGCAATGGTTTCAGGCCTGTCGCTTCGGCGAAGGGATCGTCCCGTTGCCCGCCGCCGCCAGGCGGCTCAAAGAGCTCAACTACGAAGGGCTCGTCTCCCCCGAATATGAAGGGCCGGATGACCCCTACGAGGTCATGGGACAGGCTATCGGCTACTCACGGAACTTGCTGGCATAACAGTGCCCCTAAATCCTCCTGCCACATTAAAGCCGTCCAGTCTTCGCTCTTGGCATTTATGTCGGCGCCTTGGTCCAGTAAAGCTTGCACAGTTTCGGTGTCGCCTTGTTTGGCCGCCTCGATCAGTCGTGCGTTCACATCCGCCGCGTAGCTAGCGAGTGGGATTAGAAAGGCAAGCAACACAGAGGCCGAGCGAATCAAACACATGGATACCCCCGGATTCCCCAAGTCACTCCCTCCACCCAGCAATCGAGGGCACCGGCAAGCGCCGGCGCATGAGTCTGTCGTCGATGGGAGTCCGGCGCGGGCGCATTGAGCGTACGCGGGGGAAAAGGCCCCACCGGGGGTGGCATGCGGCCATCGGCGCAGCGGGAGTAAACCGCCGAGCGGCGCAAGCCGACGATGCTCATAAGTTCCGGGAGCCGCACGAAGCGGCCGTTTTTGGGTTCCATTCTTCGATCGAACACGCGAAGCGATCGCCAAGAATAACACCTGCTAAGCAGGTGTCCACATATTCTTGGCTCGTAGCGAGCGTTCAAGCACGTGCGCGGATGGGGAGTAAGGAAAACGGCTGACTGGTAAGAAGCCTGGAATCAGTGATATACGGAAATGTTATGGCGGAGGAAGGGGGATTCGAACCCCCGAGCGAGTTACCCCGCTAACGGTTTTCAAGACCGCACCGTGCTGTTATGAGGTGTTGCGGATCGTGGCGTTTCACGCTGATAAAAAAGGGCTTCTGCCGATTCGCCGTCCTGTCCCGTTCTGTCAAATTCGGCCCTGTGGCGACCAGTGGATTAGCAAGGGATTAGCAAAACCGGGCATGGTATGACTTAAGTAGTGCGCCCTCTCGCCGCCGCGCTGCTCAGCCGCGCCATTGCCGACGCGCTCAAAGGCAAGGACGACGCGGATACGGTAGCCCTCTGATACGACTCGATTAGGGTTCTGTCGGCGGCCGATTCCAGAGGCTCCGACGGCTGGATCCTAGCCCCTAAATCCTCTGTAACGGCGAAGGCTTGAACCAGCCCGTTTTTTCACGGAAAAGTCTGCAACTACTGCAGATCTAGATCTGCGGTCGATATATGAACTCCACTAGGCGTTTTGTCCGAAAACGCTATCCTGTGGAGCGAGGGGATTGGACGATGGCTAAGCAAGACGTCATCCGTCGCCGCGAGGCGATGAAACTGACCGCGCTCGGGTTTGCCGGCGCACTGAGCGCGTCGGGAGCGCCTAAGAACTGGCCCGTCAAGGCCGTTGGACGGCCGTTTGGAGGGCTGAGGATCGGCCTGACTTCCTTCACCACCCGCGAGTTAAGTCTGGACGAAACGATCGCTGCGCTCAAGAGGCTCGGGATCCAGTACATTTCGCTCAAGTCTTATCATCTGCCGCTCGAAAGCAACAAAGCCGAGCGCAAGACTGTGGGCCGGAAAGTCGCCGACGCGGGGTTGACCCTGATGGGATGCGGCGTATTGACGCTCGAGAACGACGAGAAACGGATCCGCCAGACCTTCGACTACTGCGTCGACGTGGGGTCGCCGACGGCGGTGGCCGCCCCGAGGCTTGATGCACTCGAAGCCATCGACCGGGTCATTCGGGACTATGGCAACCTCAAAGTCGCCATTCACAACCACGGTCCCGAAGACAAGAACTTCCCCTCACCGACCGGCGTTTTCAGGGCGATCCAGGGCATGGACGAGCGCATCGGATGCTGCGTCGACGTCGGTCACACGTTCCGCTTGGCCGAGGATCCGGTTGACGCTCTCAAGACCGTGTCCTCGCGACTCTACGACGTCCACCTGAAAGACGTATCCGCGACCGGCGAGCGGCCACCGAAGGTTCCCGTCGGGCGCGGCGTGATCGACCACCCGGCCATCCTGCGTACACTCGTGGAGATCGGTTACACCTACCACGCCGCTCTCGAATGGGAAGGTGAAGCCGAGGACCCGATCCCGGGCATGGCGGAGTCGTACGGTTATATCCGGGGAGTGTTCGGGGCGGGCTAGAAGCGTGAGAAAGGGTTTCGTTAGGGACGGATAACTCACAACCTAGTGTAGTGCCACATAAATAACTGGACAATAACACCCTTTTCGCGGTAGGATGGTTTATGTGGCCATCCGCTGACGCTCTACCCCTCACCGCCAAAGTCGAGCGCGCCGCCAAAACCCACGCCATTGTCCAGAACCGTTAGTGGCACTACACTAGATCCCCGCGACCATCTCACGGAAGCGAAACAGATTCTGAATCTCCGCTCGCGCTGCTACTGCTTGGTTGTTAGTCCAGTTGTGACTTTAGCTGTATGATCTGTGCTCTTACCCTTCCCATTTTGTCACTCCAACTCCCTGCAGCTTTTCGGGGCCCACCTATCCAAACCCCTCAGATCTCGGGTCCCATTTATCCGTTCCGCAGCCTGAGAGGAGACCCACAAATACGCACAGCCGCAGCAGTGCTCGAAAGCCGCACGCTTGGATTGGTCTCGCCGGACAAGACTGCGCTGGCGCGCGCCAAGTCCTCCACTGATCAAAGATGAGCGTCAAGACGCGCTCAAGGCGAGAATGCACGTGCCCTCGCATACCCGAAAACCCGAAGTGCCTCGTACATCATAATCCCCACACGACGACGACTGAAACAAGTTGTCAGCTCATTCACCGCTCGCAATGAGATTCCTCGGGGCGCAATGGCCGAGGGGCTCGATCGATCACGAAGGGAAAACTCTAACGTCTCTGGGATTACTGGTGCGAACAAGCCTACCGTCCAGCTACCCGATCGTAGCACTGCCAAGCCGCTGATCTGAGGGATGTTTCTCGTCTTCGACGAGCTAGCGCAGGAACTCACCCGGCTGTTAGGTGGTGCGAAGGCGATTTCCCATTAGCTATCCGCGGACAGGCACTATGTAGTTCGTTTCGGGGGACTTAGTTCTGCCGGGGGTCGCGGAACTCGTACCAGTTCTGGACAACGTGGATGCCAGCACTGTGTCGATTCCAGCCGGTAAGGCGATGACTAACCGCCGCCCGTCCGCGCTCATATCGTACATCGCTGGGTCTGGTCGTGAATCTCCGCAGGGCCGCAACAAGGGCGTTGGAGTCTCTGTCACACGAAATTCGGGTTGGGTCGTTACTGCGAATCGATCTGGTGGACGCTGCCGGGATTCATGCCAATGGGCTCTCCGTTCGACCTGACGACGTACGTTCCCGTCACCCTATCCTGCAGGGTCCGTGAATCCTGATCGTTATCCCCCCAAAGCAAGTCTACGAGGACGTGAACCGGGCGCAGCACCCAGAGCAGCAAGCGATATATCGGCGCCAGATCGAAAGCCGGTCGCCTTTGAGTGTCACCCTCCTGGTGCCGACCCGGCCGGGTATCTAAATCGGAGGGCTGCCAAGAGCATTGCCATGGGAAGCGAAAGAGTATGCTTCATAGAGCAGCTGGCCAGTACTCGTATGGTGAAACTGTTTGATCAGCCTGGCTTGCATTCCGAGATCGCGAGCAATTTGGAACAGCTTCTCCTGATTTGTTGATGGATGAAAGGAATTACCAAATACGAAGACCGCGTCTTGCCGAGACAACTGTTTTTCCCAATACCCGTCCGCTCGTGGCTTCGCGGGGACCAACGCACCCCACCGCTCGGTGCAAGGGCATTTGCCCGCAGTAAGAGTGTACACCGGTCGGTAAAGGCCCCATGTCACAAAGAAATAGTGAGACTCTGGGTGTTGCGCTATCCAGGCAGCCAGCTCGGAGATCTCCGATGCGAAGACCCCGGTCCCCCCCGTTCGACTGACATGTCTGTTGTGCCACAGCATGTTCTGCAGAGTGGAACCCGCGGTGGCAATCACTGAGCCGAGCAACACAAGTGCGACAACCCCTCGGACGACACCCTGCCGAACCCCTGCCCACTTCCAAGCCCGAACCAACGTGATGGCCGCGAGGCAGTGAATGAACGGAAACACGAGCATCAGATGGTGAGTCTTGCCTCCTTCGCCAACGAATGCGGAGCAGCCGACCACACCGAGGCACAACGCACTCAAGAACCCGCAAAGTCGCGCTTCTGCGGACAGAGGTGCCCGTTGAACGAGTCGGCGCGCCAGCGCTAATGCCCCCAGAGTCAGGGAAAGCAAAAACAGCCACCAGACTACGGAAAAGCGGCCGATCTTCCCATCCAGAGGCATGGAGCTCCGGAAGCGCCAGAATCCCGGCTCCGCTACCTGGCCGGCGATGTAGTTGATGCTCCACTGGCCGGTAATCAATGTCTTGAACTGTTCAGACCGCTCTTGGAGAGTGTCGGCATTCGGGGAGTGCGAATATGTGTGGGTAAGTCGGAAGGCGGCATTTGGGTTGCCGCCGAAATGCAGGACAATAGGCAGGCATCCCATCAGAAATGCCGCCGTGGCGATGATGCAAATGCGCGGATTGATGCGATCAAGAATGGCCCGGCGATAAAAGAGCAAAGCGGCGATCAGCAGGCTGGGCAGGAAGAGTAGAAACGTTAGTTTCTCCGAAATCCCTAACCCTAGGCAAAACAAAGCAGCGGCCGGACGCTGGCTCGAGCGATGCTCCGTCGTTCGCATCAGGAACATTACGGCGGCTGCCGATGCCAAGATTTGAAGCAGAATGGGCCCGACGTTGTTTGTGGGAGCGCGTAAGAGGAATTCGACATCCAAAACAAGGAACAAGGCCGCGATCGCAGCCGTGAGGCGGCCGGACATCTGTCTTGTAAGCGAGTAAGTCACGGCGACGACCACAAAGCTCACCGCTAAGTTCACGAAACGAAAGGCAAGCAGGTTGACGCCAAATATCGCAAATACCAACCCGTACAGATAGGCGTCCAGGGGACCGATGTAGGCCCCAACCATGAAGGGAAAGGGTCGCCCGAACAGGTAGAGCCCGTCTGGAAAAGATATTTCCTGCGGGCTACCAAGAGCGATACGAACGGCTGCGGGCAGAGACCAGGCCTCATCGTAATAGAGACCGATCCGCGTCATCCATGGCCAGGACACTGCAATGACGGCCGCACCGAGCAGGGCTATGACACCGAACTCCCACGGGGCCCACTGACGGGGGGTTGGTGAGTCCGAGTTCAGATTTCCTTCCAGCGTTTGGAGCGTATACCTCATGGCACTCAAACCAAGATTTCCTTTTCGGGCTTCCCGGGGGCCGATCAGGATAGCCGACCCTCCGCCACAAATCAACGACGTTTCACCCTATCGCCACGTTTGGCCCGGGGGGCCAAGTCACCAAAGAGGGGGGTAGGCACCTAAGGGACCAGAGACGGTTGGGACACCCACACCGCCAATTACCTCACTGGCTCGACTATCAACCCCGCGGGCCTAGGAGGTTTATCAGTTAGCTTCTCCTCGGGCATGGTTTGGCCGATCAAGGTGGGGACATTATACCGCCGCCGAATTACTGTCTATAACAAGCCTTCGCGCCAGCAATCCGGTTCAAGGCCATGATAACTCGATAGAGGAGGGGTTTTCAGCTCTTCCTACGACGGGGAGGAGGCCTCTGACGGCGGATTACTGGTGGTAACGGAATTTCTCGACAGCTATCCGCGGACGGGCGCTACGGTGTTCGTTTCAGGAGACTTAGTTCTTCTCGCGGTCGCGGAACTCGGCGAACCAGTTTTGGACCACGCGGATGGAGGATTGCTCACACTGGCGGTACTCTTTGCCGCCTTCGATAGCTTTGGCGAACTGCAACCAAAGTGCCACTGCTAGGCTCGTAGGCACGACGTGTAATCGTTGCGTACGGTAGGTCGGGTCCCACAAGAGCCTGCTGGCTTGGATTTGCGATCACACTACGGCCACTTCTCGAGAACCTGCGCCATGAAATTTCCGAATCGATCGGAGCCCTTATCGGCCCAGTGGGCGTCGTAAGGTAACCAGTGCGCTCGAACCCCGCCGGTGCTCAACCCTTCGAACGCCCGACTGCCATCAATTAGCTCCGCCCCGAGCAGCTTCGCGAACCGCCGCACGTCGGCCGGTGCGCCGAACGATGCACCCCTTTTGAGCAATTGCTTACGGGAAGGTACGGAGACCACTAGGATCGGCAGTTCGTGGGTATCCGCGTAGCGTCTGATGTCCTCCACGAGCCGGCGCTGCGGCTCGCCAAGAATGAAGCGGGGCCTACGTTTCGGCGACGGCTTGCCGGACATTGGATGTCTTCCCGCGCGCCGCCACAGGTCGCGGGCCGCTCGATACGCCGTGGGGGCCACGTAAAGTTCGAGTTGGCGGGGCGGACACCACTCCCCCTGAAGGGCGAGCTCGAATTCGCGGCTTGTGACAATGTAGCCGTTGAGAGGACGCAAGAACGCTCTTGCCTCCTCGATTGTCCGCGGATACGTGGTGGGATCCCATCGCGGCAGTCGGCCAAGCATAGGGCGCTTTGTGCCCCGATGGTCAGCGATCGTGAAGGTTCGATGAAGGTCGTTTCCCCATACGGCGAAGATGATTCCATCGAACTGGTAGCCCCGGGGCTCGATGTGTAGCAGGACGACACTCCACCAATTCGCGAGGCCGCCCCCTCCATTCGAGAAGTTGAACAACTCGATCGGCCGACCGCCCTCTCGCGCGAGGTCTTCGACATGGTCGGGCCAATTGCGCTCCAGGTACGTGCCCGCGGTAAAAGAGTCGCCAAGCACGGCAAAGCGCCGACCGCCCGTCGATGTCGCCTGGATCGAGAAATCGTCTCGATCGGGAAATCCTTGCGCATTCCCTACCTTCCTGCCTACGTATTCGACTTTTCCATAGGTAATACGCGCGTACCGGGATGGAACCTGGGTCAACCGATATCCGAGCACGGGGTCGAAGTGAATCGTCCGATGGGTCTCTTCAAAGACCCACAGATGATCACAAGGGATCGAACTGAACAGAAAGAAGCCTACGCTCAGCACCGCCTCGATTCCGAGCAAGGCGAGCAGTGATGACATGAGAACAACGATTACGCGGCGCACGACCCCCCCTACCCTGCCGGACAGCCTACTTCTACCCAGGATTGCAATGTTGGCCCTGGCACGGCGCTCTCGCCGAGTTTCTCGGTGATCCTGCAGCGGGAGATCGTGGTGCCGACCATAGGAGTGCGATTCTACCCGGAAAACATAGCTGGCGGTATTCGCCAACACGAAAGAGAGTTCCTCCAGCAGTGGGGGCACACCGCCCGCAACGAGAACCGTAAACTCTCCGCGACATCGGCGCCTGTCGGACGGTCGCCTTAGGCGGCCACCTCCAGCGGTGCCCCTCGTGCGCGACGACTCGATCGACTACAACTCCTGCCGCAACCGGCACTGTCCAAAGTGTCAGTCCGCAGCTCGAGACCGCTGGCCTGCCTCGCGGGCGCGGGAGCTGCTCCGCGTAGCCTATTGCCACGTCATTCTAGGCGCGCTTTCAGAGGCTTTGCCGCAAAGCCTCGACGACGCGTTCTTGATCGCCAGCGGTTAGCTGGTGGAAGAGCGGCAGTAGGATACAAGCGTCCGCGGCCTTCTCCGATTCGGAGAGGCTGCCGGGGCCGGTGATCGAGGCGTTCCCTCGATAGGCGGGCTCGCGATGAGCGCACATGATCCCGCGCCGCGTCGCGACGCTGCGATCGAGCATCCGTTGCATGACCGTCTTCTGGTCGGACTCGGCCGGCAGCCGGACGCAGTAGCTCTGCCAATTGCTGCGCGCCCATTCGGGCTCCTGGGGGCGTTCGACGGGGGTCCCTTCCAGCAGTTCCCCGTAGCGGTCTGCCAACTCGCGGCGGAGGGCGACGATCTCCTCAAGGCGCTCCAGTTGAACGCGGCAGACGGCGGCCTGGATGTCGCTCATGCGGTAGTTGTAGCCAAGCTCGTCGTAGCTTTCGAAGACGACCCGGCGGGAACGGTGGCGCACGGCGTCTGGGAGGCTCATGCCGTGCTGGCGCAGCCTGCGGAGCCGAGCCGCGACTGCGGGGTCGCTGGTGGTCAGCATGCCGCCTTCGCCGGCGGTGATCACCTTGCGGGGGTGGAACGAGAAACAGGCGATGTCGCCGTGCGGTCGGCCGATCGACTCCCAGGCACCGCCCCAGCGGATGCGACTCCCCGTTGCGCAGGCTGCGTCTTCGATGACGGCGGTGCCGGTCCGGCGACCGATGTCGAGCATCGCCTCAACGTTGCAGGGCATGCCCATCTGGTGGACGCACAGGATGGCGCGGGTGCGGTCAGTCACGCTGTCGGCCACTCGCTGGGGGTCGAGGTTATAGGTTGTGCGCTCGATCTCGGCGAAGACCGGCGTCGCTCCGCGGTAGCGAATCGCGTTGGCCGTCGCAATGAAAGAATGGCTGGGGACGATGACTTCGTCACCCGGACCAATCCCGAAGACATGCAGAGCCAGGTGGAGGGCGGCGGTGCAGCTCGAGACAGCGACGGCGTGTTCCGCGCCGACGGCCTGGGCGAATTCCTGCTCGAAGGCGGCGACCTCCGGTCCTTGAGTTACCCAGCCCGACAGCACGACCCGCTGAGCGGCCGCGGCCTCCCGCTCGCCAAGCAGCGGGCGCATGATCGGAAGAAACTGGTCAGCCATCGGCGCCTTCCCGAGCCCTCTGGGAGGGCCACCAATCGACAAGTCGGCTGAGGCCTTCCTCGAGGCCAACGCGAGCTTCGAAGCCTAGCTCGCTGCCGGCCCGAGAGGTGTCGGCCAACCGCCGCGGCACGGGATTGACCTTGCACTCGGGCCGATATTCGACGTGGAGATCCGAACCCATGACGCGGAGCAGTGTGTTGGCGAGGTCGTTGAGGCTGATCTCCTCGCCGCGAGCCACATTGAAAGGGCCGCAGCTGACGCGGGCCTTCGCCGCCAGGATGTTGGCGCGAGCGACGTCCTCGACGTAGACGAAGTCCACGGTCTGCTCGCCGTCGCCGAAGATCAGCGGCGCCTCCCCGGCTGCGATCCGCTGGATCCAACGCACGAGCACTTCGGTGTAGGCGCCGTCGATGTCCATGCGAGGGCCGTAGACGTTGAAATAGCGCAGGGCGACTGCGGGGAGGCCGTACATCTCGTGGAAGGAGGCCAGCATGCCCTCGTTGAACGCCTTGGCTGCGCCGTAGAGCGTCCGGTTGTTGTAAGGATGGTGGTCTTCGGCGGTGGGAAAAGATTCCGCCATGCCGTAGATCGAGGCGGAGGACGCTGCGACGACTTTCTGCACGCCGGCTTGAACGGCAGCTTCGAGGACGTTGAAGGTTCCGTCCGCCAGAACCTCGAGAGCCAATCGCGGCTGCTCGGCGCACTGCGTGATGCGGATCGCGGCCTGGTGGAAGACCGTGTGAACGCCTTCGAGGGCGCGCCGGACGGTTTCGACGTCGCGGATGTCGCCCTCGATCACCTCCAAACGGATCCGCGCGGCGGCGTGCGCGAGGTTTTCGCGGCGTCCGCGGACGAAGTTGTCGAGCACGCGGACTTGGGCGCCTTCGTCAACGAGCAGGTCGGCGATGTGCGAGCCGATTAGGCCCGCGCCGCCGGTGATGAGCACGGTTTGGTCTTTCACGAAATCACGTATCCCCTAAGAGTCTGAACGGACGCGGCGAAACCAGTGGAGGAACTTCGCATGTGGCATCGCGAAGTTGCCGGAGACGGTCTCTCCCGGCTCCACGTCCCGGACGACGACCGACCCCAGAGAGACGCGGGCCCCGATGCCGACTCGCACCCGGTTCGAGATTGTCGCGTTGGGACCCACCCAGACATGGTCGCCCAACCGCGAGCTGCCGAGCAGGCACGCGCCCGCTCCGACGCGGACGGAGCGCCCAATTCGAACGTTGTGCGAGACGTTGACCAAGCTGCTGACGATACTCCCGTCACCGATTTCGGTCGAACCGCTATAGGCGCCGCGGCAGACCACGCTGTTGGCCTGCACGACGACCCTTGTGCCAATCCGTAGCCCTCCCGAGTGTGGGGTGTTGGTGAACTCAGAGCCCCCAGCGGTGGGCGAGAACCCTTCGGTGCCGATCAAGGCGCCCGGCCCGATGACGCTGTCCGAGCCGACGCAGGCGCCTTCCAGCACGATCGCGCCCGGGCCGATCTCGGCTCCCCGTCCGATGCGGACGTTGTTTTCGGCGACCGTAGCCGTCGAGTGGACACGGGCTGTCGAGTCCACCTCTGACGAAAAGCGGGGCCCGTAGAAATCGGTCGCTTCCCACAGGTGTCGATGGATCCGCAGAAAGGCTCCGCGCGGATCCTTCGAGACAGCGACCCCCAGGCGGTCCGGCAGCGCCACAGCGAGATCAGGCGTCGTGATCACGCAGGCAATGCTGCGGTTTCGGCGGCATTCGTTCAGGAAGCGTTTGTCGTACAGCACGGCCAGCATCCGTGGGAAGTCGCAAAATGTGAGCCCCAGAGAGAGAAACTCGCTGTCTCGCCGGAGTTCAAGCTCAGCGACAGGCAGATCAGCCAACCTCACGCCGTCCCTCCTGCGGCTCGCGCAAGCGGGCGGGTGCGAGCAAGCAGGTGGCTCCCGCGGCGGCGGCGAAAAGATCCAAACCGCGTGTGACGAGCACCATCTCGGCACCGCTCGTGTTGCCGACCATCGAGTATAGGGCCTCGGCCGCGGAATCGACCACGCCCAGACCGGCCGGCGTGATGGGAACGGTGCGGGTGAGGGACAGGAGCGGCTGAACGAGGCTGACCTGCGTCCAGCTCGCCGTTTCCCCGATCGCCCGGAACGCGCAGCCGGCTGCGACTAGGATCATAGCTTGGGTGGCAAAGGAGAACAGTGCGGAACGCAGCACGGCGCCCCGCAAATGCTGGTACTCCCGTAGGGCGCTAGCGAAGTTGCGGATAAGCTTCCGGCGCGGCAGCGGGAGCGCTGGTGTTAGGACCGCTAAGGCGAAAGCGGCTGCCGCGGCTCCGACAGCTCCGCCCACGGCGACCAGCGAGAGCCGGATCGTCTTAAATCCCTCCCCGGGGATTGCCAGCGCCGAGGCAATGGCCCAGATGCTGAGAGTGATTGCGCCGACGAAACGGTCCATGACAACACTCGAGGCTGCGTCCTGCATCCGGCCGGCGTTGCGCGTTGCCCCGAGGTAGGCGCGAGCGCCGTCCGTCGCGAGCCCCGCGGGGATGGCTAGGTCGAGCAAGCGGCCCACGAAACCGATCTTGACAGCCTCCCGGACGGGAACGTCAAGGCCCTTCGCGGCGGCCAGCGCCCGCCAACGCAGAGAGTGAAGGATGCAAACGAACAGTCGCGCCGCAGCCGCCGCCGCAAGGACACCATTGAGCCAGATTTTGGTGAGCGGGGCCGCCTCGAGCCGTCCGGAGCGAATCAGCCAGGCAAAGAGCAGTGCGACCAGGCACAGCTTGCCGGCGGTGACCCAGAGATGGCGTCTGCTGTGTGGTTCGCTCATCACGCATTCAAGGCGGACCGCCGCCAAGCCGTGTCGATCTCGCTCAGCGTAGCGCAGCGCGGACCGACGCTCGCAATGCGATCGAGCGTTCTCTGGAATAGGTCGCGCACACCTCTAGTGTTGCGGCGCTTCTCGAGGAGCTTGTCCGGGTCGTGGTAGTGGGGTTTGGACGACTCGTAGTCCTCCATCCGGGAATGGTTCGCGTAGATCAGGTTGGGATGAAAGCATAGCACCCTAAGCCCTGGCTCTTCGAGCCGCACTCCATCGAGACGAAACCCGGTCGCCCGCTCACTGATGTCCCAGAAGTCCATGTAGTAGATCGGCAGCTCGAGGATTCCCTCTCGAATCCAAACGGGCTGCAAGCCGCGCGCCAGTGGCATGAAGCAAGAACTATCGTACCGTAGGCCGGCGGCTTGGTAGACGCCCAGCAGTCGCGAGTCGTAGAACAGGCCGTGGGAGCGGACGCCGATGGCTTCCGGGCAGAACCGCTGAAAGGCCGAGACCACGGTTTGCCAATACTCTGTCTCTCCCCGACCAGCCGCTTTCCGAACGGCGGGGTCACCCCAGACGGAGTTGTTCTCTCGGCGGAAGTTCGGGTTAATCGCGCGCTCGTGACCGGGGACGTCGATTCCGGCGTGGGTGCAGAAGAAGGTCGCCCGAAGGCCGCGCTGGTCGAGCATGGAAACGACGTCCATTAAGACGCGGGGATGCGCCCATTCGACGTCGACGGTGAGAGAGACCAGCGATTCGCGATGCAGGGAATTGAGCTCGACCATAGAATTCTGAGGGTGTCAATGCGCCTCGACGAATCGGTTGACCGCGGCGGCGACCCGCTCGATCCGATCGGCGGTGAGCTCCGGGTAGATCGGCAGGGAGATCTCTTCGCGAGCGAGCGACTCCGCCTGGGGGAAGTCGCCTTCCTTGTGTCCCAGATGCGTCCAGGTGGGGAGCAGGTGGACCGGGGTCG
Source organism: Bryobacterales bacterium (assembly GCA_965248105.1). GTDB lineage: Bacteria > Acidobacteriota > Terriglobia > Bryobacterales > UBA6623. The sequence continues at coordinate 3,487,197 of CBDFIK010000006.1, read as the reverse complement.
GGTAGTGGATTCCCGTACGTACGCCGTTTTCACTCAGGAAGGCCCGGGCGGCGACGCGACGCGCGCTGCGGACGGGGTAGATGTGGTAGACGTGCCGGCGCCCGCCGATCTCCTGGGGAAGCCCCAATCGCGGACCTTCCCGCAGGAGCTCGCGATAGAGAGCCGCCCACTTCCTCCGCTGCTCGGTCCAGCCGGCGAGGCGTTTCAACTTGACGCGCAGGATCGCATGTCAAGGGCGGAGCAAAATTAGACCAGTTCGGCGGAGGGAGAATAGACCAGTTTTGGGGTAGAGCGGCGGAGCAAAAATAGACCAGTGGGGGGGGAGTCGGGGTTTTGCTTCGAGTTTTTGTGGGACGGCTGGAACGCAGCCTGAGGTCGCCCGTTAGGGCGGCTGAAGGCGGAGTGGAAGGCGGCTCACAAAAACTGTGGCGAGCCGGCGGGGATCAATCCGAAGACGGAGAGCGTTGCTTCTTGCTCTGCTTGAGGCGGAAGCTATCGCCGTTCATCTCCAGGATGTGAACGTGGTGAGTGAGCCGATCCAGCAGGGCGCCGGTCATGCGCTCGGACCCGAGGACTTCGGTCCACTCGTTGAACGGCAGGTTCGAGGTCACCATCGTGGAGCCCTGCTCGTAGCGCTGTGAGAAGGTTTCGAACAGCAACTCCGCTCCGGTCTTCGACAGCGGCACGTAGCCCAGTTCATCGACGATCAGCAGGTCTTGCTTGGCGAGCTGCTTTTGGGCCCTCAGCAAGCGCCGCTCATCACGGGCTTCCAGCAGCTCGTTGACCAGCGCTGCGGCGGTAGTGAAGCGAACCCGATAGCCACCCTGGCAGGCCGCCAGTCCCAGCGCCAGAGCGAGATGCGTTTTCCCCGTGCCGGAGTTTCCTAGAGCCAACACGTTCTCGCGACGGTCGATGAACTCTCCGTGTGCCAGCTCGAGCACCAGCTTCTTGTTCAACTTGGGTAACGCCAGGAAGTCGAACGTATCAAGGGTTTTCGTGACCGGGAACTTGGCGGCCTTGATGCGCCGCTCGGTCGCTCGGCGTTCACGGTCGAGCAGTTCGAGCTCGGACAGTTGCAGCAGAAAGCGTCTCGCATCCAAGCCCTCCGTGGCGCACTGCCGTGCCACCTTGTCGTACTCGCGTAAGAAGGTCGGCAGCCGCAGTGCTTTCAGATGAGCTTCCAGCAGCAGTTTGGATCTCGCCATCAGTCCACTCCCTGTGCCAGCAGCACCAAATAATCTGTTGTCGATGTCTGTTCGACTTGTGCTGTGGGTAAGTGCGGATACTGCGTCAAGTCCAAGCGGGGCGGCCGTTGCTCGATCCGACACAGGACGAGGTGCTTGACGGCGTCGAAGCCGATCGTTCCCAACTCAACGGCCTGCCGCGCGGCGGCGGTGACGTCGGTGAGCGGGAAGTCTTCGAGTAAACGCAGCACCTGCACGTACTCGCGCTTGCCTGGTTTACCCAGCCGCACTTCGAGCAAGCGTCTCAAACGCACGAGATCTTGCGGTAACTGCCAACCGACGAGCGGCGCGGCTTGATCCAGCGCGTTCGTCTTGCGCTCCAGCAAGGCCAGGTAATGCAGCGGATCGAAGATCAACTCCTCGCGTTCGTAGCTGCGCCGATGCCGGGCGATCTCTTCGCTGCCGCAGCCGATGACCACCTCATCGACGTAAGCTCTCAGCAGTACTTCGCGGTGGCCGTAGCGCGTCGGAACCGAGTAGTCGTTGGTCCGATAGCGCACCAGCGACAACGACGTCACCCGCGTCGTGCGCTTGTCGCAAGCGTCATACCCGACAGCAGGCAACGTCAGAAACGCCTGGCGGTCGCGCTCGAAACGCTCACCGATCGTTTCCGAGTGTCGCCGCAAGCGCCGTCCACGGTTCTTGCGGCACTTCGCTTCGAGGTGTTCGTTGAAGGCTTCCCAACTTGAGAACCTGGGGATCGGCACCATAAAGTTGCGCCGCGCATAGCCCACCAACCCTTCCACTTTGCCTTTGTCGTTGCCCTTGCCCGGCCGCCCGAAACGGTCGGCGAACAGATAATGTGACTGCAGCTCGGAGAAGACACGGGTCCTCTGGCGTGTGCCGTCTCCCAGGATCCTCGCCACCGCTAGCTTCGTGTTGTCGTAGACGATGCTGCGCGGCACGCCGCCAAAATAGCGAAACGCCGCATTGTGCCCCTCGCAGAATGCCTCCGTCGTCTCGGCCGGAAACGCTTTCACGAATGCGTCATCGCTATGCGGCAGATCGACGACCAAGAAGTGCGCCTTGCGCTGCACTCCGTTGATGACGACGACCGCTTCGCCGAAGTCCGCCTGGGCGTCACCCGGCGGATGCGTCAGCGGCACGAACATCTCTTGTCCGCCCAGCTTCTTCTCGCGTACGTAGTCCTTGACGGTCGTGTAGCCGCCTGTGAACCCGTACTCGTCGCGGAGGCGGTCAAAGATGCGCTGTGCGGTGTGGCGTTGTTTCCTCGGACGCTCCCGATCGTCGGTCAGGATCTGATCGATGATCCCTGTGAAGGCCTCCAGTTTGGGACGCCTCGCCGGTTTGCTCCGCCGATAGCCCGGCGGAATCCGGTAGCGCAACATCTTGCGCACGGTCTCGCGAGCAATCCCAAAGCGCCGTGCTGCTTCGCGTTCGCTTAGCCCTTCGACGCAGACACTTCGTCGTACTTGAACGTATAGCTCCACCCGATACATCCCTCCGGTGTTCCACAAAACACCTCGGGGATGCTTGCGGACCACATCAGCGGCTTGGTCCTCCGCCTCCTCTGGGAGCCTTCACACCGCCGCTATGTGGTCTAGTTTGTCAGCGCCGTTCTCATCGGTACGGGGTGGCTGATGATTTCGTTGAAGAAGTCCCAGCCTAGCTCGATCTTGCTGTCCCACAGCACCGGCTCATCGGGGCGTCGGGGATTCCAGACAAGGTGAGTCCTCCGCGCCACAGGCGAAATGAAGGTGTCCTTGACATGCGTCGAGTCGTCTGGTCCCCGGTCCTCGTAGATGAACTGAAGCGTAGCGCTAAAAAGCCGTTCCATCTGGTTGCGGAGCCGCGTTCGATCACCGCGGGGGCTGCCGCTGTCGTCTTGCATACCTAGCTTCCGCATGAACCCAGTTAATGAGTTCCCTAAAACCAACACGGGAGACTGGTTTTTGACGGCCTCGGTCGAAACCCAAGCTAGCAAGAGACGGGGAATGTTGCCAAAGGGGAGCTTGGTCTCACCGCTTGAGTACATGATGAGCTTGTACGGGCCGTTGACCCGCTTGTACTGAAGCTGGTTGCCAGGATTGGTGCGGGGCAACGAGCACAACGCCATCAGCCGTACCATGAAGCCCAGATCGGGGTCCGCTTCGCTGGCCATAACAAGCTGGTTCACCTGGTCGAAGCGGGTGAAGTGGTTCAAGGCTTGTGGCGTGGCTTCGCGGAGCTCTTTCACTGGGCCGCCCAGGCCGGAAAGGGCTTTCCCGATGGGAATCAATCCGCCTTGTTTACGCTCCATGACTTTGTTCTCCCGTGGGCCTCAGACACGCCCGAATTTCACAACTTTGAGCAGCTGACCGACTCTGAGCATGCTTGCATGCATATATGCAAGCATGCTTAGGCGTGGTGCTCCTTGTAGTACTCCCAGACTTTTAGAAACAGGTGGCTAGAATGGAGGTCTCGGGCTGCGGCATAGGCCTTAAACTCGCGCTTGGCTGCGGGCGGTATTCGCACCTGAAAAGGAACGTTCTCACCTATCACGGGGCGAAGAAGATTGTCAGGTGTCGCGGCAGGCGTGGGGGGGGTGCCTTTGGGGTTTGGCTTTTGGAGTGCGGTGTTGATCTTGGTCATTAGGCGGCCTTTCTGTTAGTGATCTTGGTGATGGCGTCAATGATGCTCTGTGCGGTAGTGTCGGCGCGGTGGTTTAGGGTCTGGTAGTTGGTTTCGGTGGCGGTGCGACCTGCATCGCTTGCGCGACGGTAGGCGATGCGCTCGGGCACCTCACCCGCTATTGTTCGGTATCCTGCCGCTTCGATGTATTCCCTTGCGTGCTGTATCTCGATCTTGCTGTCGCCAACACGCCAAAGGACAAAGGCGAGCCGGTCCGGGTCTACGCCGTGCTGGTGAGTCAGTTCGTGGGCAAGGCCCACTTGCGGGTGAAGATCGTCAACTGCAAGGCCCGTGGGGAGTATCACGAAATCGGATGCACGGGCCATGTCGTGGGTGGCTCTGCTGGCATGGGGCGCACCGTCAAAAATGAACAGGTCGAACTTCTCCGCAGTGGTCAAAGCGGTGCTGACACTCGTGAAGGTTTCGGTGTGAACTTCCGGCGTGACTTGGTTTGCAACTCGGCGCTTGAACCAGTGGTAGCTGGTGGCCTGCTGCACGTCCATATCAGCGATGTTGACGAGCCATCCGTTGTCAGCGAACTCGCGGCCGATCAGGCGGGCGATGCTACTTTTCCCAACGCCGCCTTTTTGTGAGACAACGGCTATTTTGATTGCCATGGATGAAAGTATTCCTGTGATGGGGTTTGGGCGGAGCCAGTCCGGGCTTTGGGAGTCTTGCATGTTCGCATGCGGACATAAATGCATGATAGCATGCACAAGGAAAAGAGGTCAGCAATTGGGCTGCGGCCCGCGACCCTCAGTCCGCCCGAGCAAGCAAGATGCTGAGTTGTTGGAACGGAAGATTGCGTAGAATGAAACGATCCCCGTCAGCAAGGGGTGAAGCCGCGCGACCCGTGCCGACGGGTCTGCAAGAGGGGCCCAGGCCCGCCATGCGTCGCGTCCCGAAAAAAGCGGCCTTGACAAAGGATCGGCGGGCCGCCGCACCGCACGATGGCGGGCAAGGCTGTCGCCCTGGCGGGTGTTTTGGGGGAGGGGAACTAGGGCTGGCGGATGGTCGGGCGTATTGGGTCCGGGGGCGGTTCTATCATGAATGATAATATCCTTTATCATGCATGATCAACCCCCTCTCCCGCCGCTCCCCGGCAGGCCATAATGCCGGATCGCTCCCTAACATGTAGTAGAGCAGGAGATCCCCCCGTGCCCGCCCAACCAGCCTGCTTTCATCGACTTGACGAAAAATGGCTTCACCCTGCCGGTCGGAGAACAGGTGTGGGATTGCGCCATTTGCCGCTGGCCTTCGCCGGGCCCGGTTGGTTCTGACACAAGCCTCGCGCCAGAACGGTCCTCTCGCCTAGCGGCGTCTGTCACTCGCTCTTGCTCTTGTCGGCCATGCCCGTCACTGGCTTCGGCAGCGCTGTTCCTCCCGCGACAGGGTTTGTCCGTCTCCGCCATTCGCGGTTGAGCGGAAACGCTCACAAAACCTTAACTTCACAGGAGCGCATCATGGCTAACCAAAAACCCGTTGCTGAAGTCCGAATCTAGCTGGCTAGCGGTGTAGGCTACTGAACAGGCAGGATTGAAGGAGAGGTCATGATCACCGGCGCACTCAAATCCAAGGTGGACAGCATCTGGAACACGATGTGGTCTGGCGGCATCTCGAATCCGCTCTCGGTCATCGAGCAGCTCACCTACCTGCTCTTCATCAAGCGGCTCGACGAACTACACACCCTGAAGGAGCGCAAGGCCGCCCGCACCGGCAAGCCTATCGAGGATCCGATCTTCACCGCCAAGCAGGACAAGCTCCGCTGGTCACGCTTTAGAGAGGCCGCGCCGGAGCAGATGTTTGAGACGATCCGCGACGGAGTGTTCTCCTTCATCAAGACGCTCGGGCAGAAGGGGGAGGCGGACGGCGAGGGGGGCTCGACGTACAGCCACCATATGAAGGATGCCCTCTTCATGATGCCCACGGCCCGTGTGCTGGCCAACGTCGTCGACCAACTCGACGGCATTGATATGGCCGACAGCGACACCAAGGGCGACCTCTACGAGTACATGCTCGGCAAGATTGCCACCGCCGGACAGAACGGTCAGTTCCGCACGCCGCGTCACATCATCCGTCTGATGGTGATCATGACCGCCCCGACGCCCAAGGACGTGATCTGCGACCCGGCCTGCGGCACGGCGGGCTTCCTCGTTGCCGCGTCTGAGCACCTAGTGGAGCACCACAGCGACACCATCTACAAGAACGCTACGGCGCGCCGCCACTTCAACGAGGACACGTTCCACGGCTACGACTTCGACAACACCATGCTGCGCATCGGCAGTATGAACATGCTGCTGCACGGCGTGGAGAACCCAGACATCCGCTACAAGGACTCGCTGGCCCAGACCGACGATGATGACGCGGAGAAGTACTCCTTGGTCCTCGCCAATCCGCCGTTTGCGGGCAGTCTCGACTACGAGTCCACCGCCAAGGACCTGCAGCAGGTCGTCAAGACCAAGAAGACCGAGCTGCTGTTCCTTGCCCTGTTTCTGCGCCTTCTCCAGACCGGCGGCCGCGCCGCCGTCATCGTGCCCGACGGCGTGCTCTTCGGGTCGAGCAAGGCGCACAGGACCCTGCGCAAGATTCTGGTCGAGGAGCAGAAGCTTGACGCCATCGTCTCCATGCCCTCCGGCGTCTTCAGACCCTACGCTGGGGTCTCCACCGCCATCTTGCTCTTCACCAAGACAAACTCCGGCGGCACCGACGACGTCTGGTTCTACGACATGCAGGCGGACGGCTACTCGCTGGACGACAAGCGGACGCCGCAACCGGAGAAGAGCGACCTTGCCGACATCCTCGCTCGCTGGCAGAACCGCGAGGCGGAGCGCAAGCGCCCACGGACGGACCAGAGTTTCCTCGTGCCCAAGGGCGAGATCGCGGGCAACGACTACGACCTCTCCATCAACCGCTACAAGGAGGTGGAATACGAGGCGGTGGAGTACGATCGGCCCCAGGTGATCCTGGATCGCTTGGCAAAGCTCGAAGAGGAGATAGTGAAGGGGCGCGAAGTGTTGGAGGAGCTGTTGAGGTGAGCGTGTACCCTTCGTCAGCGCTGTCGGAAGTTTGCAACATTTCGATGGGGCAAGCACCCAATGGCACTAGCTACAATACGGCAGAACGCGGCTATCCACTCATCGCCGGAGCTGGCGACTTTGGTGATCTGGCGCCTGTGCCAACTAAGTACACAGATGCCCCGACCAAGCTGTCCCAGCCCGGCGACATCGTCTTGTGCATACGGGCGACGATTGGCGACCGCAACTGGTCAGATAAGGAATACTGCCTCGGACGGGGCGTTGCCGGCTTGAGGGCCAAGAAGGTGGCGTTGAGTCAGGCCTACCTATGGCATTGGCTTGACCATGCTGCCCCTGTGCTGAGCGCGAAGGGGCGAGGGGCAACGTTTCTTCAAGTGTCAAAAGCCGACATCGCCTCGCTCCAAATCCCCCTCCCGCCCCTCGACCAGCAGAAGCGGATCGCGCGGATTCTGGATGCGGCGGACGCCTTGCGGGCCAAGCGCCGCGAGGCCCTCGTCCAGCTCGACACCCTCCTCCAGTCCACCTTCCTCGACATGTTCGGCGACCCCGTCACCAATCCCATGGGGTGGGAGAAGCCTCCTCTGGAGGACATTTGCAAGACGGGTACCGGCGGCACTCCCTCTCGCGAGAAGATGCAGCGATATTATGAAGGAGGAACGATACCGTGGGTGAAGTCAGGAGAACTTAGGGAGGAAGTAATTACAAGTACAGGTGAGCACATCACAGAAGCCGCGCTGAGAGAGACAAGCGTAAAGCTGGTTCCGAAAGATGCGCTGCTGCTAGCACTCTACGGGGCTACCGTTGGTCGTTTGGGAATCCTAGGCATCCGGGCGACAACGAATCAAGCTGTATGCCACATCATTCCAAACTCGTTGAGGGCGGACTTTCGATACATGTTTCACTCCCTGTCGAATCAAGTGTCCTACCTTGTAGGACGAGGAGTTGGCGGGGCGCAGCCGAATATCAGCCAGGGAATTATCAAATCGCTCGCCATTCCGCTTCCCCCCCTCGACCTCCAACACCGTTTCGCCGCCATCGTCGAATCCGTCGAACACCAGAAGGTCAGCCAGCGAGCCCACCTCGCCGAACTGGACACCCTCTTCGCCTCCCTGCAATCCCGCGCCTTCCGCGGGGACCTCTGAGCCTCGATGGAGATCTCGGCCAATTTCGCGTTCCTGAAACAGGAATTCCCACACGCGGCGGAGAGCGCGAGCTTTGCCGAGCGGCACGTCTTCGGCGACCCACGGGCGTCCTGCTTCCATGCCCGGCACGCGCTGGAGCGCCTGCTCAAGCGTGTCTACAACGTCGAGAAGGCTCTAAAGCCACCGAAGGTCACGAACTTGGACGGTTACATCAGCGACCCTGCCTTCCGCGAACTCGTGCCCGAGGTCGTTTGGCAGAAGGCCGAATACATCCGGCAGGCAGGCAACGTGGCGGTCCACGGCAACAGGTCGCCGGCACCGGAAAAGGCGCTGGATGTCGTGCGGGAGCTTTATCACGTCCTCTACTGGACGGGCCGCACCTACCTGCGCAAGGGCGCGGAGAGTCTGCAGGGCAAGACCTTCGACGAATCCCTTGTCCCGAACGTGGAACCGGGAATTACCCCAGCCAGCGTCCAGGAGCTGGAGGCCCTGAAGGCCCAGCGGGATGCGGCGGCGGAGGCTCGCAAGGAGATCGAGAGCGAACTTGAAGCGTTGCGTGAACGCCTCGCGGCCATCAAGGCGGAGAACGAAGATTTCCCCGAGACCCACGACTGGAACGAGGACAAGACCCGCACGCTCATCATCGATCTCGATCTGGAACGCGCCGGATGGCATCTGGACCGGGAACAGGACCGTGAATACGAAGTGACGGGCATGCCGAACGATTCGGGCATCGGCTATGCCGACTATGTCCTCTGGGGAGACGACGGCAAGCCGCTGGCGGTGGTGGAGGCGAAGAAGACCACCGTCGACCCGGCAGTGGGCCAGCAGCAGGCGAAGCTCTACGCCGACTGCCTGGAGACGATGCACGGCCAGCGTCCGGTCATCTTCTACACCAACGGGTACGAGACCTTCCTGTGGGATGACCTCGCCTACCCGCCACGTCCGGTCGCCGGGTTCTACAAGAAGGACGAGCTCGCGTCCCTGATCATTCGCCGAGCCCAGCGCTCCCCGCTCGATGTGTCGCAGGTGAAGGACGACATCGTCGAGCGCTACTACCAGAAGCGGGCCATTGGCAGCATCGGCGAGCAGTTCGCGCAGACGCGACGCAAGGCGCTGCTGGTGATGGCCACCGGCAGCGGCAAGACACGCACGGCGATCGCCCTGGTGGACCTGCTGCAACGGGCGGGCTGGGTGAAGCGGGCGTTGTTCCTGGCCGACCGGGTGTCGCTGGTGAACCAAGCCGTTGGTGCGTTCAAAGCACACCTTCCCCAGTCCAGCCCGGTGAACCTGGTCACCGAGAAGGACACGACGGGTCGAGTCTACGTCTGCACCTATCCGACGATGATGGGACTGATTAACGAGACGAAGGGCAGCGAGGCGCGCTTCAGCGTCGGGCATTTCGATCTCGTGATCATCGACGAAGCGCATCGCTCGGTGTACCAGAAGTACGGGGCGATCTTCCGCTACTTCGACTCGCTGCTGATCGGTCTGACTGCGACACCAGGGGAGCAGGTAGACAGAAACACCTACGCACTCTTCGACCTGGAGTCGGGCGTGCCGACCGACGCCTACGAACTGGAGACCGCCGTCGCGGACGGCTTCCTCGTGCCACCGCGCGTGCAGCAGGTGGACCTGCAGTTTCCCCGCGAAGGCATCGACTACGACTCGCTCAGCGACGAGGAGAAGGAACAGTGGGAGAGCCTCGACTGGGGCGACGACGTGGACGAGAGCAGTCTGCCGGACAAGGTCAACGCCGCCGCCATCAACAGTTGGCTCTTCAACAAGGACACGGTGGACAAGGTGCTCCAGCACCTGATGGAACATGGCCACAAAGTCGAAGGGCGGGACCGGCTAGCCAAGACGATTCTCTTCGCCCGCAACCACACGCACGCGCAGTTCATCGAGGAGCGATTCAATCACCACTACCCGCAGCACAAGGGACACTTCGCGCGCGTCATTGACCACTATGCGACGTATCCGCAGAGTCTCCTCGACCACTTCTCACAGAAGGACAACGCGCCGCACATTGCCATCTCGGTCGACATGCTCGACACCGGCATCGACATTCCCGAGGTAGCGAACCTGGTCTTCTTCAAGCCGGTCTACTCGAAGATCAAGTTCTGGCAGATGATCGGACGCGGCACGCGACTCTGTCCGGAACTGTTCGGTCCGGACGACGACAAGCAGGACTTCCGCGTCTTCGACTTCTGCTTCAATTTCGACTTCTTCCGCGAGAATCCAGAGGGCATCGAGGGACGCGGTATCGTCCCGCTCGGCACCCGCCTCTTCCGCTCCCGGGTGCAACTGCTGACCCATGTCCAGGCGACGCCCGACCTGGACCCGGATACGGCGCTCGCGGGCGCCCTGATCACGAAACTCCATGGGGAAGTGGCGGCGATGAACCGCGAGAACTTTATCGTCCGGATGCACCTGGAGGCCGTGGAACGCTTCCGGGAGCGCACGACATGGGAACAGCTCAGCGACGCGGACCGTGAGGTGCTACAGCGTGAAGTCGCCGGGCTGCCAAGCGAGGTCGAGACAGATGAGATCGAGTCACGGATGTTCGATCTCACAGCCCTTCGCATGCAGGTAGCCCTGGCCGAGGGCAACATGAGCGCCGTCGAGAGTCACCGGCAGCGGATGGTCGAAATCGCCATGCTGCTGGAGGAGAAGACGACGATCCCCGCCGTCAAGGCCCAGCTCGAATTCCTGGCCTCCATGCAGGAGAGCGGCTTCTGGGAGGGGGTCGACCTGCACGGTCTCGAAGCGTTGCGGCTGCGCCTACGCAGGCTCGTGCCCTTCCTCGACAAGAAGAAGCAGAAGATCGTCTACACCGACTTCCAGGATCAGGTCATAGGCGTGCGAGATGAAGAGGTCGTCCAGATGCCGAAGATGACCGGTGTGCAGTATGAGAAGAAGGTTAAGGCCTACCTGAAGAACCACCTCGACCACATCGTCATCCACCGTCTACGAACCAACCAGCCGCTCACCGCGACCGATTTGCTGGGATTGGAGAGGACCCTGGCGGAGATCGGCGAGGACGACGGCCAGACGTTGTTGACGGGTCTCCTGGCCCGTAGCGAGGAGCCCTCGCTGGCCCACTTCGTTCGCAACATGGTGGGGATGGATCGCGCCGCGGCGCAGCGCGCCTTCTCCGGCTTCCTCTCCGACCAGAGCCTCACGCCACCGCAGATCCGCTTCGTCGAGATGGTGATCGACCAGCTCACGGCCCGAGGCGTTATGGAGGCATCGGCTCTCTACGAACCGCCCTTCAGCAACCTGCACGCCGGGGGGCCGGAGGCATTGTTTGGCGGAAAGAAAAACGTGATCGAAGGGATTTTCGACACACTGAAGGCGGTCCAGTCGGGGTTGATGGTGAAGGCAGCGTAACGCCAGGAAGAGTCGCCCTGCTGTGAACCCGCTGACCTTGTCCATCATCGGGTTATACAAGACCGCGGTCATCCGTCGCCGGGGCTCGTGGCGTACGCACGCCGGCCACGGCGTCGATGGCAGCACGCAGCCCGTAGCACAACTGCACGGCGAAGCCGAGCCGGTTGTGATTGCCGCGTCGTTGCCGGATCGACGCCAAGTCGAATTCGGAGAAAGTGTAGTGACGGATCAGCTCATCGTCGGTGGTCGGAAAGGCGAGAAGCGAGGCGCGCTCGGCGGGCGTCAGTAAACTGCGACGAGGCATCGTCAGTCTTCCGGGCGCAGGTATTGATAGAGGGTTTCCCGACTGATGCCAAACTCGCGGGCCAGGGGGGCCTTCCGCTCTCCAGCCTGCACCCGCTGGCGTAGCTGGGCCGTCTGCTCCGGCGATAGCGATTTCTTGCGGCCCCGATAGGCCCCACGCTGCTTGGCAAGGGCGATCCCCTCGCGCTGACGTTCGCGGATCAAGGCCCGCTCGAATTCGGCGCAGGCCCCCATGACCGACAGCATCAGGTTCGCCAGCGGCGAGTCCTCGCCGGTGAAGGTCAGATTTTCCTTGACGAACTCGATGCGCACGCCGCGCTTGGTAAGCTTCTGCACGATGAGTCGCAGGTCGTCCACTGGGGGCAGGCCGAAAAATTCTTGACTACACTTTTTCCCCTCTCGTTGGTGGTATAATTTTGAGTAGTTGGGCTGCATGGAACCCAGCAATCTGAACGGACAAAGGATTTAACAGAATGACCGAACCTAAAGTCTACTCAGACAGTTGGGATGTGGACACGAGACTGGCGAAGCTTGTCCTGAAGCCGGATAAGCTTATTCACGCGGTGCAGCGCGGGCTTGCAGCTTGGGCTTCCTGTACGAAGAACCACCCTCCGGCATCACAGGGATTATGGGCATGGGCTGAAACGGTTTGTGGGCTTCGCGATGAGCTTGTTCCGCTGGGGTGGAGCCGGTCAGACGAGGCCAACCTCCCGCTAACCGTGAACGCCGATAAGACTCTCGCGATATGCGTCAACACTGGGAACGAGGACACCGGCATCCAAGATGGCTCACCATGCACGCGATCAACTAAAGGACCTCAGACGCGACAGGCAATCCGCGAGAACCTGGGACAACTCCGCCTGTTCGGCGATGAGCCGCTCCCGGCGACCGACGTGATGTTCGGCGATGAGCCGCTCCCGGCGACCGACGTGATCCGTAAAGGCCGCACAGTTTGGATTCTCCTGATACACCGGGACATGAGGGCAAGGGAAGTACGCGCCGAGTTGTCCCAACCGATCAGCATTTCGGATGAAGGCAAGGTGGACAGATGGAAGGAGAGGATTGTCTTATCCTCGACTCCGTTTGATGACGACTTGGTTTCCCTGATCGAAGGCGACAATGACCTACAAACCCCCGAAATCGACATCGAGATCAAGAAGCGCGCCTGATGCGGACGGCAATACCCCGAACCCGTCGCGCCTGAGACTGGCCCGCCGAAGGCGAGGGTTAACCCAAACAGCCCTCGCCGAGCAAATATGTGTAATACGTCGGGCTGTAGTCGCATATGAGACGGGGCGCGAATACGCGCCGTCGGCGGAAACGTTGCAACGGATCAGCGCCGCTCTTAGCTTCCCCGTGGAGTTCTTTTACGGTGACGATATTGACGTCCCCGATCTTGAAACGGGAAGCTTTCGCTCGATGAAAAAGATGACCGCAGCCCAGCGCGACATGGCGCTGTGTCAGGCTGCTCTTGGGGTTCACTTCAGTCAATGGCTAGATGGTCAGTTTGATCTGCCAAAACCAGACTTGCCCAATCTTAGGCTGGAGCAAAACGCAGAAGCCGCTTCTACGACACTCCGGAGCGCCTGGGGGCTCGGGGAGTTGTCGATTAGGAACATGATTCATCTTCTAGAATCTAAGGGTGTCCGAGTGTTCTCTTTGGCCGTGGAAGCCAAGGAAGTTGATGCCTTTTCGATGTGGAAGGGCTTTGTTCCCTACGTATTCCTGAACACCTTCAAGACATCTGAGCACAGCAGGTTTGATGCTGCACATGAACTGGGCCACCTTGTGATGCACAAGCACGGTGCGCCTCGTGGTAAGGAAGCGGAGAGGGAAGCAAATCGCTTCGCCTCGGCGTTCCTAATGCCAGAAGGAAGCGTAAGGGCTAACGGGCCGCCACACTTTCCGACCTATCAAGCAATGGTGCGCCTGAAGAAGATTTGGACGATATCGGTGAGCGCAGTCTGCTACCGCCTGCATGATCTCGGTCTGATAAGCGATTGGCAATACCGAGGGCTTTGCATCCAGATCGCCAAGCGTGGGCGGGATGTTGAGCCGGACGAGGCACCGCGCGAAACGTCGCAAATCTTGCAAAAAGCTCTTGTATTTTTGCAGCGAGACGGCGTCGGAAGGGCAAGGATAGCGGAAACGTTATCCCTGCCCGTGTCTGAGTTGGACCACCTGTTATTCGGCATTGGCCTTAGCAAGATCGAAGGCGGAGGGAGGCGATCTACTGGCCCTCCGGCGCGACTTCAGCGCGTCAAATAGCCATTGACAAGCCAATCCTGAAGCGCACCATTCATGCTTCCTCCAAAATAATCGGGTATTCTCTCACGCCCCCTGAGCAAGACCAAACTAGCGGCTGGGCCAAAGTCCCGCTCCGGCCCCCCGCGTTCCGGCCCACGGCGCTCCCTGCTTTGCCTTGCCGTCTTGCCTATCCCACCCGCCGCTCCGGTTTACTGGAGAAAGCCCATCGTTTTTTGTACAGTACGAGGGACGGAGATCAATAGATGATCGAGCACTTGCGGGGAAGAGATCGCAAGCTGGAACCGTTCGGATGGACCGGCGCGACAGCGGAATGGATTGCGCTTGTGTGCCTTCACAGCGGCGTGTTCATACGAGGACAATTCTGTGATTATTTCGGTGTGAGTCGCCAACAGGCCCAACGATTCGTCAAGGCATTGGTGGACCGCCGCGAAGCGGTTGAGAACTCGCACATTACGTTCTCCGGCGGAACTAAACCGTGCCGCATATCGAGCACCGCGATCTACCAGGCGCTAGGCGTCAAGAAAATCCGCAAGCGGCCATCAGCCACCAAGACTGTTCTTATGCGGCAGCTTTTGTCGCTCGATTTTGTCCTCGCACATTCCTCTATAAACTGGCTCCCCGCCGAGCCGGAGAAGGTCGAGTTTTTTGAAAAGCTCGGCGTGCCGCGCCGCTTGCTTCCACGCCGGATTTACTGCGGTGTGGTCGGCGCCCACAAACGCTACTTTGCGCTCAAAATGCCCCTTGCCGTGGAACCTACAATCGTCACCTTTGTCTACGTCGATCCGGGCCACCAGACGCATACCGAACTCTACTCGTGGGGAGACGCGCATGGGCCGCTTTGGGATGCGCTCCGCGAGAAGGGGCGGCGGGTTCGGGTAATCGGAATTGCGGTTGAAAATGCCATCTTGGACCGGACGAATCGAGTGCTTGAAAAATGGGCGGCGGCGGAGCCAGGGGCAACCCATGAAGGGCCGACGGTGAACCAGGAGATCAACCTGATTAGCGACGCCATGAAGCAAGACGACGAGGAGTTTCTAGCTCCCTACGGCGGCTTTGACGGAGCCATGGGGCGGCTTGGAATGCTCTACAGAATGCCCGATGCCAACGTCAGGGAAGGAGTCTCGATTGACCAATGTTGGACATGGCGGGCCGTGCGCTTTGCGGATCGAGATGAGGTCGGCTGAGAAAGACGCAGAATCGGCTGATTTTTTATGGACAGTGCCGCTAAATGTCTGCCACAGGCTCAGAGGGGGGGGTGTCCAGCGCTTAAATCGAGAAATGCGGCGAAGCCGCTTTCCTCTATCTGACTCATTCCGCTGTGGTTATCTGCTTTGAAACAGCCCTCTCCCTGCGTCCCAGGGGCGCATGTCGAGAATGACGATAGCGACCCCCCCCAAAACAGGGGGGTCATGCGGCCTTTCATAGATGTCCGCTGGGGCGTACCTCTACTCGGCCCCATGACGGGTCGCTATCGTCTCATTTATCCCTGCGGGAAGGCTTGGAAAACCCCCCCTTTCCCCTCGCGTTTCATCGTGCCGGATCGGTCCTCGCCGTCAAGGGTACGCTTCGCCGCTTCGCGCCCCTGACTGCTCCGGGCCGATCCGAAGGGATGACTGTTTACGAGGGGAAAGGGGGGGAGCGGATCAGCCAGTGAGTTTGTATCTCATTTGATAGCGTTCAATAGCATCGCACCACGCCCAAAAGCGGAGCATTCGGGCCGTGTGGACGGGCCGAAAGGGAACCTTTCGGGCATACCAGACGCCTTGAGCCGCAGCCGTGGGGCGCTGTCACCCGTAGGGCCGTAGCGCAGCGTAGGAGCCGCGAAGCGGTTTGACTCGCCCCTCGGCGTAGGCTATCCGGTGGTTTTGATTCTGGTTTTGGGGTGCGATCCGCTTGCCCGCCGCTCCGCGGTTTTCAGTAAGTCTTTTGTTTTCAGTTCTTTATCTATAAGGAAGAGTTTGATTTTGCCTTTTCGGGCCGTTTTTCTTCAGCGAGTTTATCCACAGGATCGTCGTGTCAAGGGCGGAGCAAAATTAGACCAGTTCGGCGGAGGGAGAATAGACCAGTGGGGGGGGAGTCGGGGTTTTGCTTCGAGTTTTTGTGGGACGGCTGGAACGCAGCCTGAGGTCGCCCGTTAGGGCGGCTGAAGGCGGAGTGGAAGGCGGCTCACAAAAACTGTGGCGAGCCGGCGGGGATCAATCCGAAGACGGAGAGCGTTGCTTCTTGCTCTGCTTGAGGCGGAAGCTATCGCCGTTCATCTCCAGGATGTGGACGTGGTGAGTGAGCCGATCCAGCAGGGCGCCGGTCATGCGCTCGGACCCGAGGACTTCGGTCCACTCGTTGAACGGCAGGTTCGAGGTCACCATCGTGGAGCCCTGCTCGTAGCGCTGTGAGAAGGTTTCGAACAGCAACTCCGCTCCGGTCTTCGACAGCGGCACGTAGCCCAGTTCATCGACGATCAGCAGGTCTTGGTTGGCGAGCTGCTTTTGGGCCCTCAGCAAGCGCCGCTCATCACGGGCTTCCAGCAGCTCGTTGACCAGCGCTGCGGCGGTAGTGAAGCGAACCCGATAGCCACCCTGGCAGGCCGCCAGTCCCAGCGCCAGAGCGAGATGCGTTTTCCCCGTGCCGGAGTTTCCTAGAGCCAACACGTTCTCGCGACGGTCGATGAACTCTCCGTGTGCCAGCTCGAGCACCAGCTTCTTGTTCAACTTGGGTAACGCCAGGAAGTCGAACGTATCAAGGGTTTTCGTGACCGGGAACTTGGCGGCCTTGATGCGCCGCTCGGTCGCTCGGCGTTCACGGTCGAGCAGTTCGAGCTCGGACAGTTGCAGCAGAAAGCGTCTCGCATCCAAGCCCTCCGTGGCGCACTGCCGTGCCACCTTGTCGTACTCGCGTAAGAAGGTCGGCAGCCGCAGTGCTTTCAGATGAGCTTCCAGCAGCAGTTTGGATCTCGCCATCAGTCCACTCCCTGTGCCAGCAGCACCAAATAATCTGTTGTCGATGTCTGTTCGACTTGTGCTGTGGGTAAGTGCGGATACTGCGTCAAGTCCAAGCGGGGCGGCCGTTGCTCGATCCGACACAGGACGAGGTGCTTGACGGCGTCGAAGCCGATCGTTCCCAACTCAACGGCCTGCCGCGCGGCGGCGGTGACGTCGGTGAGCGGGAAGTCTTCGAGTAAACGCAGCACCTGCACGTACTCGCGCTTGCCTGGTTTACCCAGCCGCACTTCGAGCAAGCGTCTCAAACGCACGAGATCTTGCGGTAACTGCCAACCGACGAGCGGCGCGGCTTGATCCAGCGCGTTCGTCTTGCGCTCCAGCAAGGCCAGGTAATGCAGCGGATCGAAGATCAACTCCTCGCGTTCGTAGCTGCGCCGATGCCGGGCGATCTCTTCGCTGCCGCAGCCGATGACCACCTCATCGACGTAAGCTCTCAGCAGTACTTCGCGGTGGCCGTAGCGCGTCGGAACCGAGTAGTCGTTGGTCCGATAGCGCACCAGCGACAACGACGTCACCCGCGTCGTGCGCTTGTCGCAAGCGTCATACCCGACAGCAGGCGACCTTGTTGCATGGATCATCCCGAAGAATGTCTTATCATTGGTTTTTCAACGCTGGGGGTAGTCCAAATGCCACATAAGTTCAACGCAGCGCGACGGCACAAGTTTGATAAGGTGCAGTACCGGGTGATCAACTGGGCGGAATATAACGAGAGCTTGCGCCAACGGGGTGACCTGACGATTTGGGTCAGTGAGGAGGCTCAAAGTGTGTGGAGCGCGCCGCGCCGCACGTCACGGGGTGGTCAGCGCAGATACTCGGATTTGGCGATCGAGACATGCCTGATGCTGCGCACGGCATACCATCTTGGACTGCGTCAGACACAGGGGCTTATGGGTTCCATCGGCACGCTCATGGGGTTGGATATACGGGTACCGGATTACTCCACGCTGTCGCGTCGCGCAAACGGGGTGAGCATCGCTCAGGTGATGAGGCAAGCAGGATCTGTGCCTATCCATCTGGTGGTCGACAGTACTGGCCTGAAGATCTTCGGCGAGGGCGAATGGCTAGCGCAGAAGCATAACACCAAGGGAATACGCCGCCGCTGGCGCAAGCTCCACCTCGGACTGGACCTCGCCAGCGGGGCGATTGTTTGCGCCGCTCTGACTCACGATAACGTTGGAGACAGCACAGCCTTACCCGGCCTCCTGGATCAGCTGGATGCCCCGGTCACGGGCTTTCTGGCTGACGGCGCCTACGATGGAGCGTCCACGCGAAATCTGCTGAGGCAGCGGTATGGGGAGACCCTGGATGTGGTCATACCGCCGCCAAAGGACGCAGTGATCCGCCTGCAATCGGCGCGTGATGCGACCGTTCGGGATCGCCATATTGCCCAAATCCGCAGCAACGGGTGCATAGCCTGGCAGACGGCAACAGGGTACAACCAGCGCAGCCGAATAGAAACGCAGATGGGCCGTTGGAAGAGCGTCATCGGCCCCAAACTCAAATCCCGCAGCTTCTCCAGGCAGATCACGGAGGTCCAACTCGGTCGCAAAGTCCTGAACACAATGACCGCGCTCGGACGGCCTGTGTTCGAACGCATCTCCTGACGCTACGGCTTGGGAAAGGGAGAATTCCGTTTCCATCCCTATCCGTGCAACAAGGCTGTCCACGGGCAGGTTTCAAACCTGCCCTACGTGCAATTCCTCCCCATCTGACCCGCTATCCACCGGATAGTTTGCCACCGCTGCAAAAGAATCTCCTACAATATGTCGTGACATGACCTTGGGGTCTGCCGATCCCACAATCTCGTACAGTGACTATGCAATGCCCCATAGGCCCGGGCCAAGGAACATTCTTTCCAGGAGACATCCATTGAAGGCAAGACCCCTCTTGTCCATAGTTTGCTTCGCCGCCCTCACCGCCGCCCTTTTTGGGGGTGAGGTCACCACGGAAAGGATTCAGAACGCCGATCAAGAGCCGCACAACTGGCTCAGCTACGGCCGCGACTATCGGTCGTGGCGCTACAGCCCGCTCGAGGAAATCAACCGCGAGAACGTCAAAAAGCTCGTCCCCGTTTGGGCCTTTGAAACTGGGGTTGACGAGGGTGGTCTGCAGTGTACCCCACTCGTTGCAGACGGCGTTATGTATATCACCAGCTCCTGGAATCGCGTATTTGCCATCGATGCAGCGACGGGCGAGGAGATTTGGCACTATTACTACCCGAGGGCTAAGAAGTTCCCGGGGCTGTTTGGCAGTTGGAACCGCGGAGTCGCCCTGGGCCACGGCTTGGTCTTCATGGGGACGATGGACAACCACCTCGTTGCCCTTGACGCCAAAACAGGGCGTGAAGTCTGGAACGTAGAGATCGAGGACGCCGGACAGTGCGGTTGCAGCACGAACGGGGCGCCGTTGGTGGTCAAAGACAAGGTCATCACGGGCGTGACGGGCGGCGACATGGCACACCGCGGCTATCTGAGTGCGTTCGATGCCAAGACCGGCCGTCAAGCGTGGCGTTTTTGGACCATACCCGGGCCGGGTGAGCCAGGCCATGAAACCTGGGCAGGCGACAGTTGGAGGTTGGGCGGCGGTTCCACTTGGCTAACCGGTTCCTATGACCCGGAGCTCGACTTGCTTTATTGGGGCGTCGGAAACCCCGCGGCCGACTTTTACGGTGGAGATCGAGAGGGGACAAATCTTTACACGGAATCCGTGATCGCCCTCGATCCTGACTCGGGGGAATTGCAATGGCACTACCAGGAGATTCCCCACGACGTCTGGGACTTTGATTCGGCTTATGAGTCCGTCTTGGTCGATCTGCCCTACCAAGGGCGCGAGCGTAAGCTGTTGATCAACCCTAACAAAGGGGGAATCACGTGGGTGGTCGACCGCACCAACGGCGAATTCATCAACGCTTGGCCGCTCGTGGAGAACATCAATTGGATCGAGCGTATCGACGAGAAGGGCAATCTCATTGGCCGTCTTGAGCCCGAGGTCGGAAAGCCCACCGTGATTTGTCCTTCGATCGGCGGCGGCCGCCAGTGGAATCACGGCGCTTACAGCCCCAAGACCGGCTGGTTCTATTCGACGGGTATTGAGTGGTGCCAAATGCTGACTGTGGTTGAAGAAAAGCCTCGTGAGGGGATGCCCTTTTTCGGCGGCCTCTTTACGTACCAGAAGCCTCCAAAAGGGGAAGCTGGAGGCCACCTAGCGGCTTACGAGCCTATCTCGGGGAAGCGCCGCTGGATTTACCGTTCGAAGTATCCACTGCTCGCGTCGCAGTTGGCGACGGCCGGACGCCTGGTTTTCACCGGTGATCCGGAAGGCCGCTTTTTCGCCCTCGACGACGAGACCGGCAAGCTGCTGTGGTCGTTTCGTACCGGCTCTGGGCACCGCGGTTCTCCCATCTCCTATGCCGTGGACGGCAAGCAGTATATCGCCACGCCCAGCGGTTGGGGATCGGCGGCGGCCTTAGCCTACCCCCAGTTGTGGCCGGAGGCGAAAGACTTCCGCGGCGGTTCGACGCTTTTTGTGTTTGCCCTGGCGGACTTTGAGTAACGATGGTGCACGCAACACATTCTTCCCAACCGGGACGCGCTGCAACGCAAGCAAGGAGTGTGATGCGTCACAAGAGTTTGGCCATGCGCGCCCGCCGCTTGCTTTCCGTGACGAAGATTCTTACGCCCGCCTCCGTCGCAAGTTCAGGTCGCAGGTACTTTTGGGCCGCCGTGCGGCGCCGACTCGTCTTGGTCGCGTTGCTCATAGGTTGGGCGGCGCCATTTGCTCGGAGCTCGACGGTTGATCTGAAGGACCCCGCGGTCATCGCCAAGGGCAACCCGGTTTTTGCTCGCTACTGCTCGGTCGGCTACTGCCATGGCGCACAAGGCCGTTCGGGCCTCGGTCCGGCCCTGCGCGATAGAGTTTGGGATCCCCAAGAACTTTTCGGGATCGTTGCGGGAGGCCGGCCCGGTACCTTGATGCCTCCATTCGTGGAAAACCTTTACCCGGAGGATATCTGGTCGATCGTGGCCTACGTGATCAGCTTGGGATCCGTGAAGCCGGGGACTTCGACCGCAGTCGAGTTTGAATCAACCGCTCGCCCGAGCGATTTGCTGTCCGAGCAGGCGCGAAGGGGCCGCTCGCTTTTCTTCGATCTGACGAATGAGAAGCGTTGTTCGCTGTGTCACCAACTCGAGGGCAACGGGACCCCCATCGGACCGAATCTAGCGGCGGTTGCCGAAAGTGAATCCGGGGAGGAGCTTCGCCGGCATATTCTCGAACCCAACGCCGCCATCGCCGAGGGCTTCGAGCAAACCGTTATCACCACGAACCAAGGCGAACGTGTCGCCGGTGTCACCAAGGAGCGGACGGACAAGCTGATGCGTATCTACGATGCTGCCGCCATCCCGTCTCCTCTGCGAACCTTTTACCGGGATCAGATCCGGAGCGTCGAAACTCAAAAGCGCTCGTCCATGCCGGACGACTATCGCGATCTCTACTCGACAGAGCAATTGGCTGCGATCGTTGCCTACCTGAGGGAGAGAGTTTTCTAGCGCAGCATTGGGAGGTGCTCAGGAGCGAGGCGCACCAGAAGGCCATTCGGTGAAGGCGCTTTCTGCGAGATCACGCTACTTAGACGTAAGCGGCTTTGGGAGGGGATCACGTGAGGAAACTAGCCTTATTGCCGATTCTTGTGCTCCTGGCGCTTCCTGCCCGAGCGCAGCAGCTCCGCCTCCTCCAGGACGTTATCTACAGTCAAGCGGGCGGCCATCTGATTGCGATGGATGCTTACCTATGGGACTGGGGAAGCCTTGCTCCCGCGGTCGTCTACATCCATGGAGGTGGCTGGCGGGACGGGGACAAGGAGGACGTCCCCGAGTTTCTCGAAAAGGGGCTTTTTGACGCCGGCATCTCTCTGATTTCGATTAACTATCGCTTTTCGCAGCAAGCCCCTCACCCCGCCCAGTTGGAAGATGTCACCCGTGCCATACAGTTTGTACGCCATAAGGCGGCCTCTTGGCACATCGATGCGGACCGCATGGCCGTGATGGGCGAATCCGCCGGGGCGCATCTGGCCTTGTGGATCGGTCTTCACGACGACCGCAGGGACCTCGACTCGGACGACCCGGTCAAGCGGAAGTCGACACGCGTTTCCGCGATCGTTAACTACTACGGGCTTGCTTTTTTCACGAGACAGAATGAGCATCCGGCGGTTCGGCAGTTCTTCGGCCTCAAGGAGGGGGATCAGTTCAGCCTGGTGAGCAACGACCGCCTAAAAGAAGCATCCCCGATCACGTATGCTTCCCGTGGCGATCCGGCTGTCTTCACCTACCACGGCAAACAAGACGACGCCCTCCCCGTGTCGCAAGCCGAGGCGCTCATCGCGAAGCTCAGGTCGTTTGGTGTCTCCATGGAAACCCATCTGGTCGAGAACGCCGGACACGGTCTGGACAAGGCTAATCCAGCAGGCCCTGATTTCCGGACAGCCACGATCAAGTTCTTGAAGCGGCATTTGGGCCGCTGAGGCGGTCTGCGGCGGGACGAGTTTCACGGGGAGTGGAACTATACGATCCATCCTCGACGGCCGACAACGTATAACGTTATTTTGTGACGATCCCTAACCGCCGTTTTCACCAGGTGTTTGTGGGGTTGGGCACTGTGTCCACCTGTCGTGCTTTCAACGTCTTCGGCCTCGGATACAAATGGAATGCAGTGTTCATTGGGGAATAGGGCCAAGAGGGCGGACACGGTGGGCCGTCCCCCCCAAAGACCGCTAGCTGAACACTCGCAACCGTGAACCTGGTGAGAAAATCGGGCCAATTAACTCTGCTACCGTAGTCCCCTAGGCTCAGATGTCCGCATCCCATCTCGTTTCCGTCATCATCCCGTGTTACAACCCGAAGCCCCTGGTCGAGGAAACCATCGCCAGCGTCAGGCGCCAGACCCACGACGAGTGGGAGATCGTCGTCGTCGATGATGGCAGCGACGACCCCGAGAGTCTGGGAATCTTGGAAAACATCGAGCAGCGGAAACTATCTCGCGTCAGAGTGGTCCATCACCGACAGAACCGTGGGCTGCCCGCGGCACGCAATACGGGTTTCCGCCATACCCGAGGGCGCTATCTTGTCCCTCTCGATAGCGACGATTTGCTTGCGCCGACGATGGTCGAGGTTTGTCTTGCGGAGATGGACGCACACCCCGAAGCCGGCTTCGCCTATTTCGACTACCGGGTCTTTGGGGACAGAAATTACATCGAATATCCGGGCGGGTACAACCTCTATCGGCTTCTGAATGAAAACTTCATGGCCCATTGCATTCTCGTTCGCCGGGAAGCTTGGGAAGACGTGGGCGGCTATGACGAGTGGCTTCGCTGGAGCTATGAAGACTGGGATTTCTCTCTGCTCCTGGGCGAGAAAGGTTGGTACGGACACTATATCCCCCAAACGCTGTTTGCCTACCGCACGCACGGCCGCGGGTTGCACTACGTCGGCCTAGAGCACCACGAATCAAATTGGGCCCACATGTGCGAGACGAGGTCGGCGCTGCTCTCGTCCGAAGGCCGCCTGAGGGTCAAAAGGGAATGGTCGCCGTCAATCTGCTTTGTTGTTCACGGTTCCGCGGCGCCATCGTTTGAAAACCAAACAGTTCGCGACCATCAGGTTCTGTTCGACGTTGATGAGAAGACAGCACTAGCGAAATCGAAAGCGGATTGCTTCTTGTGGATGAGGGGCGATCTTCCGTTGCGTTCACAGGCGGCCGAAGAGTGCATCTGGGCTCTGCAAAGCGCTGATTGGGTGACATGGACAGACACCGGGGAAGCTCCCCCTCCCTCGGTGAGGGAATGCGCGGGGCCGTTGGGCGTTTCGCGCGATGCCATGGCGCGTGAGGAGCCGAAGGAATCTGGGGAAGTTCGGCGTTTGCCTTGGGCCTGTCGGGATCTTGCGGTGGCCCCGGCAAGCGCCGGACGACAAGCCTGGGAACCCGTGCCACCGAGTTCCGCCCCGAGAGATGATCGTGCGAAGCCGAAACGCCTAACGCCTAACCCGAAACCAGGGATCGCCCCGCTTCTCGACCAGCTCTTCCATCACTTGCAAAACGCCGAAATCTCCTCGCTGGAAGCCTGGCTGCACCACCCTCTGCGATCGGCGATGCGGTTGATTCCACTGCGTGTCAAGGAGCGAATCAACGAACTCGCGGGTCGCCCCGTCTTTGACTTGAGTTTCTATCTCAAGTTTCAGCCCAAATCTGTTCTCATCGACGGCGGGCTGATCGAGAGGCTCGACTACATACCTCCTCAAGCTAGAGCTGACCGGCGAAGGCTGGCATTGTTCACACCTCATTTGGGGGTCGGCGGAGCGGAGAATGTCTTGGTTGAGTTCGCAAGCCAGCTCGACAGGCGACGATACGAAGTTTTCTTGATCGCCACGCAATCGGACGACTCTCGCCTGCGGCCCGAATGGGACAAGTACGTGGATCACGTCTACGACGCTGCGCCGCTTGCGCCGGCGGAGCAAAGCCGAAGATTCCTGTATACGATGGCGCTGAATTGGGGGTTCGATGTGTTGGTGATACAGAATTCCTTGGCCGCCTACAGTGTTCTTCCCGCGATTAAGAAAAACCGGCCTGGTACCGTCGCGATCGATATTCTTCATAACGTCGATCAGGACTGGGACTTTTTCTCGGCAACCCTGGAAGTCGCCGAGCATCTCGACCAGCGCGTCGTTATCTCGAAGGCCGGCCAGCAGCGATTGATCGACATGGCCACCCCGCCGGAAAAGATCCGTTTGATTCGAAACGGAGTGGATTTGGCGCGATTCGACCCTGGCCGCTACCAGCGAGGCGGACTCCAGCGCCGCCTCAACGTTCCTGAGCGGACGAAGGTTGTCCTTTTCGCCGGGGCGCTCGTTCGTCGAAAACGCCCCCGGCTGCTGGTGGACGTGGCGACGGAGCTGGAGAGACTACGCCCAGCCGGCGATTACCATTTCGTCGTTGCCGGAGAAGGGCCTGAAGAAGAGCGTCTGCGGAAATCGCTCGACAGACGGGGCCTGGCCGCAAAGGTTAGCCTGGTTGGGCACATCGACGATATGGCGCAGACGCTGGCCGACGCTTCGTTGCTGCTGATCACCTCGCGCGAGGAGGGGATTCCCCTCGTTCTGGTAGAAGCGCTAGCCATGCAAACGCCCGTTGTGAGTTCCCGTGCTGGCGCCATCGAAGAGGCCCTGCCGCCGTCGTGCGGTGTGCTGGTCGAACCCGGCGAAGGCGAAGAGGGCCGCCTGGCGCTGGCCATTCAGCAGTTGCTTGACGATGATGAGCGTCGCGTGGGAATGGGTCGCGCCGGGCGCTTCCTCGTCGAACGCGATTACTCGATAGACCGTGCTCGCAAACAATATCGCGAGCTGATGGTGGAACTGCAGCCGGCACCCGGCGCCTGACGCCTTCGGCCCTAGATTCGAAAGAGGCTCTCAACGAAGGCATTGGCCGCGTGCAAAGGCTTTTTTGTCGCTCCGTCTGGGAGAACACGTTTGCGCCGGGTGCCTTTGCGGGCATCACGGCTAAACCCAATACTCGTTACTTAGTGTGCTTCAGCCCCCGCGGGGGGCGTAGGATAATAGCCCACGGTGGAGCCGCTAGGCGAAACCGTGGGTTCGGTATGCACCAAGTGTCCTCGGCCGTGGAGTCGAACGGTTGAGAAACGACTCACGGGGGCGGCCAGGTGTGAAAAAATGGGGGCTGGAAGGTGTGAGAAAATCGGGGACTGTCACAAGCGGCGTCCTAGAAGGTACGTAGGATCGATGACATCTTCAGCCGCGGCTGACTGTCCCCACGATTTTTTCACACCTTCCAGTTAAGGATGGCCACCACGGAAGCCAACCTTCAGGTCACAGGGCTTTGCAAGGAATACCCCACTCCCAGCGACCCCTTGGTCGTCATCCGTGACGTGTCACTTTCCCTGAGCCGGGGTGAGGCTGTGGCCATCATGGGGCCTTCCGGATCAGGGAAAAGTACACTGCTGTTCATGATCGGTACGTTGGAGACGCCCACCTGCGGAACGATCACGCTCGACGGCCGCAACCCGTTCGTACTGCCCGGAAGGGAGCTGGCGGCGTTCCGCAACCAGCGAATCGGGTTTGTATTTCAGGACCACCACTTGCTGCCGCAGTGCTCAGCGCTTGAAAACGTCCTCATTCCAACGATGGCGCCGGGTTCCACCCTCAAGGGCAGGGAAGCGGAGCAGGGCGCGCGCCGGCTTCTTGAACGCGTCGGCCTCGCCGATCGCCTCGAGCACCGCCCGGCGGAGCTTTCCGGCGGTGAACGCCAGCGGGTGGCGATCGCGCGGGCGCTGATCAACTCGCCGCCTGTCATTTTGGCGGATGAACCGACCGGAAACCTTGATCGGCGCACCGCCGACACCGTCGCCGACCTGTTGCTGGAACTGCACCAGGAAGAAAAGACGATTCTCCTGCTGGTGACCCATAGCCTAGCCCTGGCTGAAAGGTTCTCCCGCCGCGCCGAGCTACTTGAGGGCCGCCTGGAGTTTACTTCCTGAGCAGAGCCGCGGGCCTCGACGGTCAGCTTGCTGCATATAACCGTACAGAGCCGGAGACGGGAGCTTGCGGGCCCGCGCGCTTGTGAAAAAACCGGGGACTGTCACAAGCGGCGTCCTGGGAGTCACTTAGAATCAATGGCGTCTTGAGCCGCGGTTGACTGTCCCAAGGTTTTTTAACCCTTGCGTTCGTGGCTCTCATTCGCCTATCGCGAGGGTGCGCGCGAGCAAGGAACTGAGCCTGGAACGCTAGTGACAGGCCAAGTATGGGCAACGATCATGGCTGCATGACCGCATGCCGTAGGTTCCCGGGTGCGGCACGACAACACTGGGCGGCGTGCTGACTAGCGCTGCCTCCTTTCTACCCGACGTATCACGTAAGACAAGTTGTTCATTAAAAATAACTTAAGTCCGTTAATGACACCACCACCCTGGATCGGCAAGGTACAATATGATTGGGTACCCGAAGCAGTCGGGGCCAATTCGAGCACGGGCGGTCCGGAGCGACGAATCAGCAGGGCGAAAAAATTACCAAACAAAGCCGATTTCGTACAACCAACAGGGAATCAATGGTTTACGGCTGGTTTCCAGTACGGTGGGACGGCCAGCTCGGCAAGACCCGACGGATCGCTCCAGAGGGATACAAATACAAGAGGACCCCCGCCTAAGGGTGAGCGGCCCCGAGGAACGGCAACAGGGCAACAACGGACCATCGGAGCAGCCGAGCTACCTAGCAACAGAATTACCAAACAAACCCAATTCCTCCGAACTCTATTTAATCCAGCAACTTACAAGAAGGTTTTGGGGCGGCAGTTCGGCGGTGCGGACGGAGAACTCAAAGTTGCGAAATCATCTGGCCGATGGGAAACGCCCGACTGCTGCCAGAGCCTCGACGCATCCCTGCGGGTGTTGAACAGCCACTAGTTCGCCCGGCCGCGGCCGTTGGTTCCTGCCTGCCTGCGGATGCGCTGGGTAAGCTCCAGACGCTCGATTACCTTGGGCAGGTATTCGGTGAGGTCAGCGAGGCGCTCGGCTTCCGACTTCCGAGCGAGCAGACTCTGCTTGAACGAGAGTTCCAGAGGTAGGGCGTGGGCCAGGTGGAAGCTGGGTTGCGGCACCGAGGTATCAGCCTTCAGCAGCTCGAGTTGGAGCATTTCGGCCACATGGTTCGTGAGATCGAGAGCAAGCTGGAGGCTTTCCGGGTCGGCCGGTGTTTGCGAAGTGTCCTTGAAGTATTCGACCCGGGCCTGGAGGTAGGGGAGACGTTCGTCGAGCGAGACGGTTTTGAACCTCTGCCGGCCGCGGGTCTCTACATCGAAGCGCCCGTCGTCATGGCGGTGCGTTACGCGCTCAACCATCGCCGTACAACCAATCGACGCGAGCTTCCCTCCGGTTTGTAGGATGACACCGAATTCGGAGTGTCGATCAACGGCTTCCCCTATCATCAGCCGGTAGCGCTCCTCGAAGATGTGAAGCGGTAACTGGGTGCCGGGAAACAGGACTACTTCGAGCGGAAACAGCGGCAGCAGACCCTCACCGGCCATGCTACATTATTGCTTCTCGTCCGCCGGCAGGCAACGGCAGTGCAGATCAAAGGCAAAACCGTATTTCTCACGGGTGCTTCTTCCGGAGTCGGTCGCGCCTGCGCCCGGCTTTTCGCTGCCGAAGGAGCGCGGCTAATCCTCACCGCGCGATCACGCGACCGCCTGGAGGCGCTCGCCCGTGAGCTTCAACCGGCTCACGCAATCGTCATACCGGCCGACCTGGAGGACCCGAGTTC
The DNA here is from genome assembly GCA_965248105.1 of Bryobacterales bacterium. GTDB lineage: Bacteria > Acidobacteriota > Terriglobia > Bryobacterales > UBA6623. The sequence goes on along the minus strand of CBDFIK010000006.1, from coordinate 3,458,864 downwards.
GATCACCGCACTTTGTGACGAAACGAGCCGCCGAGTTTCCGCCATCGACATCCTGATTAACAACGCCGGGGTCGGGTTGTACGCTCCTTCGGTTGAAGCTCCGCCTGACTTGGTTCGGCGCATGTTTGAGCTGAACTTCCTGGCGCCTGTTGAGTTGGTCCGCCGCCTAAGGCCCCTGATTCCCCGCGGCGGAGCTATCGTGAATGTCAGCTCTATCGCGGGCAAGGTGCCCCTGCCTTGGCTCTCTCTCTACTCGTCGTCTAAATCTGCCCTCAACACATTCTCCGACGCCTTGCGGATGGAGCTGGGCGCGGCGGGCATTCACGTGCTGTGTGTCTGCCCGGGCTATGTGGACACACCGTTTCGCGACAACGTTCTCCAGGGAACAATTCCCGAGAAGGTGGCCGGCCAGCGCAGGTTTATGATCACAGCGGAACACTGTGCCCGAGCCATTCTCAAGGGGCTGCATAGAGGCCAGCGGACGGTGGTGACGCCTCGCATTAGCTGGGTCCTAGTTGCCCTGGTCCGCCTTTTCCCCGGCGCTCTCTACCGACGCCTGGCGAAGATGAACCCCGCTCGGACGGCGCCGGGCCGGGAACCATAGCGATGCACGTCAAGCTGAAGAATTCACCTGGAATTTATCTGGTGGGCTTTATGGGCTGCGGGAAAACCAGTGTCGGGGAACTGCTGGCCGAGAGGTTGGCGTGGGATTTCGTAGATCTCGACTCTGAGATCGAGCGGCAGGCGGGATCTCGAATTGTAGAAATCTTTGACCAGTTGGGAGAGCCTGCTTTCCGGGCGCTGGAGAGCCAGGCCTTGGTCAAGCAGTTGAACCTCATCAAACAAAGCCGGGCCAGGGTTGTCGCACTCGGCGGCGGCGCCTTTGTCGATGCGCGGAACCGCGCGACGATCCAACGATTTGGCGTCTCCATCTGGCTTGACGGAACGGCGGAGGAACTGTGGGAGCGTGTGTCCGACAACGACGAGCGACCCCTGGTCCGGGACCGCGCGGCGTTTGAAGCTCTCCATCGAAAGCGCAGGCCTGATTACGAACAGGCCGACTTCACAGTGGAGATTGGCTCGCGGGCCAGCGAAGAGATCGTCGAAGCGATTTCGCAACTTGGGCTGGTCTAGTAGTCCGTGGTGGCAAAGGTCTCTTGGCCGAAGGATTCAGCATGCCGGAAACGATTGTTCGAGTCGAGAGCCTGGCCAAAACGTATCGTAGCGGCACGATTGACTTGACGGTTTTTTCCGGCCTGAATCTTGAACTCTACTTTGGCGAAAGTGTCGCCGTCATTGGGGAATCGGGCGCGGGGAAATCCACGCTGTTGCACCTGCTCGGCGCGCTTGACCGTCCCACGGCCGGGGAGATCTATTTCGAGTCGCAACCGCTGTCGGGACGTTCGGATACGGAGCTGGCCGGCATCCGCAATCAAGAGATCGGCTTCGTGTGGCAAAGCTATTATCTGCAGCCTGAGTTCACGGCCCTCGAAAACGTCATGATGCCGCTGTTGATCGGCGAGACCGCCCGTGGTGAAGCAGAGTCCAAGGCCAGACCCTGGCTCGAGCGCGTGGGCCTGTCCGACAGGGCGTTCCATCGTGCCGGGGAACTCTCGGGGGGCGAGCAACAGCGCGTCACTATTGCGCGGGCACTGGTGACCGAGCCCAAGTTGGTTCTGGCCGACGAGCCGACCGGTAATCTCGACACCAGCAACGCCGAAGCCATCACGGATCTGTTGGTCGGTTTGCCGCGCGCCCACAAGCTCACGGTCGTCATTGCCACCCACAATCTTACGCTTGCCCGGCGATGCGATAGAGTTTTCCGCATCGATAGCGGGCGGATCCGTGCTGAAGATCTGTGAGCAGCGGGCTCGCGAACCGGCGCGGATCACTGCTCGTCGAGCGCGGCCACCGGATTGAAGGTGCGCTAACACCGCCAGACCTCAGTTATGCCTGTGCGGCGTTCGCCACTTTCTCGAGGGACATCGCTAGCCGTTGGGCAGCCCGAGAAATCAATAGTTTAGCTGTCCGTTCCCGGGCCCCCGCTAGCCTATCTCTGTTCGTTGGTTGCTTTTTCAACAGTGCCGCTCCGATCCTTGCCCTTTGGACATCTGTCGTAAAAGCGTAGACCGCTTTCAGTCGGGCGGTGATCTGTGGAAGGCTGATATGATGAGTTAAGAGAAGACCTGATCCGCTGTGGGGGTCGGGGGGTTCGCTGCATGTTCGAACGCTACACGGAGAAGGCACGGCGAGTAATTTTCTTCGCGCGCTACGAAGCCAGCCAGTTCGGCAGTCCCTACATCGAAACAGAACACCTGCTGCTGGGGCTAATCCGAGAGGACAAGGCTCTTGCCAACCGCTTCCTGCGATCCCATGCGGCGGTGGAGTCGATCCGCAAGCAGATCGAAGCACGCACGGCTGTCCGCGAAAAAGTTTCTACGTCGGTCGATCTGCCCCTGAGCCACGAGTGCAAACGCGTGTTGGCTTACGCGGCCGAGGAGGCCGAGCGCCTCTCTCACAAACACATCGGCACCGAGCACTTGCTGCTGGGTCTACTGCGAGAAGAAAAATCCTTCGCAGCGGAAATCCTTCATGAGCGCGGTCTCCGTCTGGCGACGATTCGCGAAGAACTTGCGCGCTCTCAGTCTGAGAAGCTGCTCTCGAACCGGCCGAAGGAGAGTTCGCTGCTGGCCGAGTTTAGCCGTGACCTCACGCAGGCGGCGATTGACAGCAATCTCGACCCGCTCATCGGACGGGAAAACGAGGTCGAACGCGTCATTCAGATTCTGTGCCGGCGAACGAAGAACAACCCCGTATTGATTGGCGAACCCGGCGTCGGCAAGACGGCGATCGTCGAAGGGCTGGCCCAGCGCATCGCTGAAGGAGAGATACCCTCGTTTTTGGCTGAAAACCGTATCCTGGCGCTCGACCTTTCGCTGATCGTGGCCGGTACAAAATACCGTGGCCAGTTCGAAGAGCGCTTGAAGACCATCATGAAAGAGTTGATGGAGAATCGGAACGCGATCATCTTCATTGACGAGTTACACACCTTGGTTGGAGCCGGCTCGGCCGAGGGTTCGCTGGATGCCGCGAATATCCTCAAGCCGGCGCTTTCGCGAGGTGAAATTCAGTGCATTGGAGCGACCACTCCCAGTGAGTTTCGCAAGTCCATCGAAAAAGATCGCTCCCTGGAGAGGCGCTTCCAGGCTGTTAAGGTCAACCCGCCCACGGAAGAGGAAGCCGTCAAGGTTCTGTTTGGTATCAAGGATCGCTACGAGAAGTTTCACGCGGTGGCTTATAACGACGAGGCGATCGAAGGCGCGGTCTACACCTCGAGCCGCTATATCCCCGACCGCTTCCTTCCTGACAAGGCAATTGACCTGTTGGACGAAGCCGGTGCGCGTGTCAAGCTTCGCCAGACGACGATGCCCGGCGAGATCGCCGAAGTGCACAAGAGGATCAAGTTCATCGTGCACCGCATGGAAAACGCGATTGCCAACCACGAATTCGAAAAAGCGCGCTTCTATTCCGATGAAGAGCGCAAGGAACGCGAGAACCTCCGTGTCTTGCGAGAGAAGTACAACCTCGACGACACCGCTACGGCCTCGGTGACGAAGGACGATATCGAGGATATCGTGGCGCGCTGGACCGGCGTGCCGATGACCTCGATCAAGGAAGAAGAGATGGTCAAACTCCTCCGCATCGAGGAGGAGCTTCACAAGCGAGTCGTCAGCCAGAACACGGCCATATCAGCCCTGGCACGGGCCATACGGCGATCGCGGGCCGGTCTGAAATCGGTGACTCGGCCGGCGGGGTCGTTCCTGTTCTTGGGTCCGACCGGCGTCGGTAAGACCGAAGTGGCGCGGGCGCTGGCACAGTGTCTCTTCGGCAGTGAAAAGTCACTGGTGCGTTTCGACATGTCCGAGTTCATGGAGAAACACTCTGTCTCGAAGTTGATTGGTTCGCCCCCCGGCTACGTGGGATACGAAGAGGGCGGGCAGTTGACCGAGCGTGTTAAGCGGGCCCCTTATTCGGTCATCCTGCTCGACGAGATCGAAAAGGCCCACCCGGACCTATTCAGCATCTTGTTGCAGGTCTTCGAGGACGGCCAGTTGACCGACGGCTTGGGCAACACGGTTGATTTCAAGAACACGATCATCATCATGACTTCGAACATCGGGGCGCGTTTCCTGGAGAAGCGGGCGCGGATGGGATTCGAAAGCCGCTCGAAGGATTCCGCCGATGCCAAGGCTCACGACGAAGTTCTCAGCGAGGTCAAACGTATTTTCAACCCCGAGTTCCTCAATCGCATTGACGAAACCATCATCTTTTCTTCGCTGACCGACGACGATCTGCTCCAGATCATCGACCTCATGGTCGAACAGATCAATGAGAACTTGGCCCGCAAGGATATCCACATACGCTTGAACGAAGATGCGGCCAAGTACGTCCTCGACGAGACGTGCGGCGATCGCAGCTATGGCGCTCGCCCCTTGCGGCGTGCTCTGCAAAAGTACATCGAAGATCCTCTTTCCGAAGCCTTGATCCAGGGCGTGCTGCCGCGGCCCGCCGACTTGGAGATTTTCCTCGCTGAAGGCGGCATGTATTACCGCTCCGCCGGCGAGACAGGCGCCGAGGAGGGCGAAGGCGAAGGCACAGTTGCCGTCGCCGAAGCCACACCCCTGTATATGTTTTCGTAACCCCGGCGCAGCTGGTATCTTTCCCGCCGTCGCGGGCCTAGCCTGCTGCGACAAGGCCCCGCTATTTCTCACATTCCTGTCTGTACAAGGCACTGCCCTTGGTGGACAGGCAGGAATGCCTATCCCACCGAGTCTCTTGGCAGTCTGCTAGCGGCACGCTCGCGTTTTTGGACAGCGAACTCCGAGCTACCGCACCTCTACGTGCCTGTGTTATCTTTGCGGTTTCACATTCGAGGTTTGATTTTTGGCAGATCGAGGTCATTGGGGTTCCCGAGCCGGGTTTATACTGGCTGCCGCCGGTTCCGCCATCGGGCTGGGGAATATCTGGAAGTTCCCCTACATTACGGGGGCAAATGGCGGTGGCATCTTTGTCTTGGTCTATCTGGTGTGCGTGTTGTTCGTAGGTTTGCCGGTCATGACCGCCGAAATCCTCATAGGACGCGCCACACAGAAATCTCCGGTCGGTGCCATGCGGCTGCTGGCCGGACGCCGTAGCCCGTGGACAGCGTTTGGTTGGCTGGGAATCGCGTCCTCTTTTGTGATCCTCTCCTATTACAGTATCGTGGCGGCCTGGGCTCTCGACTATACCTACCTGTCGCTGACCGGAAAGATCGTAGGTCTCGGGCCGGAAGGCGTTCAGTCGGTTTTCGGGAGGCTCTATGCGTCCCCGGCGCGGAACCTTTTCTGGCACGCCATATTCATGGGCCTGACGATTGCCGTGGTGTTGGGAGGGGTGGCCCGAGGAGTCGAGCGCTGGTCAAGAATCTTGATGCCGACGCTGCTCGTCATGCTGCTAGTGCTTCTTATTCATTCGTTTACGCTAAGTGGGTTCAAGCAAGGGTTTGACTTCGTTTTCGGCCTTCACACGGAGAGGTTTACTGCTGCTGGCGCCCTGGAAGCCCTGGGGCACGCGTTCTTTACTCTCAGCCTCGGGATGGGGTCGATGCTGACCTATGGAAGCTACCTGCGCCGCGACGATGACATCATGGCGGCCTCCATTACGATCTCTGCGCTTGACACGCTGATCGCACTGGTGGCCTCGCTGGTGCTGTTTCCCATTATTTTCAGCTTTGGGATGGAGCCGGGGGCTGGTCCGGGGCTGGTCTTCATCAGCATGCCGATCGCGCTGAGCCAAATGCCCGGGGGAACTTTTCTGTCCATCCTGTTTTTTGGCCTGCTCGTGTTTGCCGCTTTGACGAGCGCCATTTCGATGCTCGAGGTGACCACCTCCTATTTGATCGATGAGCGGAACTGGATCCGACGCCGCGCTACGCTTGTATCGGGGGCGCTGATCGCCTTGGTCGGTGTTCCTTCCGCACTGAGCGGCGGCACGGAGATCTTCGGCTCCGGCTTCGCTTCGGTCTTTGGAAAGAATTGGTTCGACTCGTTGGATTACCTGGCGTCGAACTGGATGCTCCCGCTAGGCGGACTCGGTATTTCAGTTTTCACGGCCTGGCGCATGAACGAAGCGCTGCGCCACGATGATTTTCTGTCCGGAACCAAACTGGCGGTGTTCTATAAGGGCTGGCTGCTGCTGCTGAAGTTCGTGGTACCGGTTGCGATCGTGCTGGTGTTCTTGCACGCCGTGGGGTTGATCTAACCTTAACCCGAATAGCCGGCGTGTCGTGTACGAGCGAGGGGTCTAGCAGGCCCGCCTTCCACCACGCGACACGCGATCTAGCTCGTAACTCGTAGCGCGGATCTAGCCGGGCGGGCAAAGAGCTGGTGATCTTCTAACGATGGCTCCGTGCCCGGCAGATCCGCGGGTGTTCCTGAGATCCGTGCCTCGGCCTCCGACGGCAAGCGTATTTGGTCCAGTTCCGCCGGGCCGGTGCGGTCGGCAAACCATCGGGCGCTCGACCAACGCCAGGCGAGCGGGTCCTCGACCAATCCTCGCCGCACGGGATTCATGTGCATATACTCCAAGGTGTCGTCGAACTCGCCGCGGGTGCGGACTGCGTGGTCGTAGAAACGACTTTGCCAGAATGGTTTCGCACGCGAGCCTCGGGCCTTCAGCGTTTGCTACACCGCGAGCTTGAAGCGCCGCATCGCCTCCGAGATGGTGGTCTCCTCGTGCGGGAAAATGATGGCGTGCAAGTGATCGGGCATCAAGCAATAACCGCACAGAGCGAACGGCAGCCTTTCGCGAAGTCCGCCGAGCGTGGCCACAACGATGTCCCGTTCCCGCGGCGTGAATGGCCGCTGGTCGCGCAGCAGATTGGTCGTCACGAACAAGAACCGCGTGTGGACGATGGGGCGCCGAAGCCTTGACATCGCAAACTAGCATGACGTTGTGATCGGGTGGGGGCAAGCCGCGCGGACGGTTGGGGCAACACCCGCGGATCTGCCGGGCGAGGAGCAATCGACTAAGATCGCGCACCCGATGCCCGCCCGGCTAGATCCGCGCTACGAACTACATCCGATCACCCGGGGATGAGGAAAATCTTCCTGTGGCCCACACCGTCTCCCCCGACCACTCCAGACTCCAGGAGAAGAAGTTCTTGTACCATGGAGGAGACCAGCCCTCTTTGCACATGCGCTCGTAGATCAAGGGATCACGGCTGTCATCAACCACGATTTCGCCCGTCCCCCGTTCGGCTACCCATGTTGACTTATCTGCGAGCAGTTCTGTCGAAAACCCGACTATCGTAAAGCGGCCCATCACCTTCGGTGCCCGCATAATGTCGACCGGCGTCTGCTTCCCGCCAAAGTATCCGGACGGTCTCATTATTGCTCGTTTGTATAGAGTGTCCTCCCGAGACGCCGGGATGATTGGTGGCGGCGCAACACGCCCAAGCAGCCAGTCGACGAGTTCCTGAAGTGCACGCTGGTAGCGACTGTCGTCCCGAAAGTCCAAGTACCGGTGATCCTGCAGATAGGTCGATGTGGTATCACCCTCTCTGAATATTGGAATGACCGAGAAGTCCCCGCTGGCGAGCCGCCGAGCATTCGCGATTTGCAACTCAAAGGCCACTGCGCCAGTACCAGCCTCTACGGCTCGCACTGACTCTGGCGTAACCACAAAAAGCACGCGATCTGCTTCTCGGATGTTACGTGTCATGTAATCTGAGAACGAACCTCCGGGGGGTACTTCAAAGACATCCAGCCGAGCGTCGATCCCATTCCTTCGTAAGTCCTCGTAGAGTCCGCGCACCCATGCGTTGCGTCGTTCGTCAGTGACTTTATATGAGATAAACACCCGCGGGATCATAACTTCCTCCACTCGCCGCGGCTCTCCTGGCTATGGGGCATCATTGCGACAACCTCCGCCCAGTGCCACTTCCCCTTGGATATCGCTCGCCGAGAGGTCTCGGGGTGGCTAACTCTTGTTTGGGCTGACCTAGATAAACCGATGCTGGTCGGCCTAAGATTGAGAACCGCCCGACTCCCCGAAATCCCGGGCCTGGTGCCAGGGCACCCCAATTAAAGCGCTTTAGTGACCTGCGAGTCAACAATTTTCCTGTCCACAGAACAATGCCGGTGAGCGGTTGCGTTTTTGGCAATCCGCTCGCCTGGCTGGTTATAGGGCGGGCAAATCTGCGTTACGTTTGGAACAGCCGCGGAAGAAACCGCCCAGTCCGCTTCATGTACTCCTTGTAATCCTCACCAAACCGCTCGATTAGCTTTTCTTCTTCGATTCTCGTTCGTAACACCAGCAGGCCAAAGCCTATTCCACCAGTCAGAGCTAGGAACCAGTTCGCTGTCACAAGGGAGTTCGCTACAACTGCCAATGCAGTCGCCAAATAAAACGGGTGTCGCACCCAACGATAAGGGCCTCTCGTAACCAGCGTATGCGCTGTCCTGGTTACGACCGTGTCCGTCAAGTTCTTGCCAAGGGTTCGGAACGTCACCGCCAAAAGCAGTCCTCCAGTGATCCCAAGCACAACACCCGCCCATCGCAACCAGTTCGGCAGTGCAACCGATGACCAAGCCATCAATGCTGGGTTAATCATGTACGTCACAAGTCCAACCATACCTGCGATGGCAATGGGCCGCAATGTAACGAGTATAAAGATACCCTCTTGGCGGCGGTCAAGTTTTTCCCCGGTCGCCTGGGATTTGATGCGATGGTACGCACCGATGGGAACGATGACCGAAAAGCCCAGAATGAGGATGAACCGAAATGTCTGTTCGTATTCCACAGTAGTGTTATTGCGCCCTATAACTCCTGTTTAGGCTGACCTGGCTAAAACCGGTCCTGAGCGGCCTATGACGAAACCGCCGGGCGGCGAGTCGCTGCGGCAAGTAACTTGTTTGCAATGAGTTTTGTCTTGTCCAACAACTTGTCTCTCACTTTTATGCCGACCGGTCGGTCCGGATAATTCCCCGGTCCTCACTTGAGACAGATTTCCGGAGGCGGTCGAGAGGGCTGTAGACCGCGCGAGTGCCACGATTCGGTATGTGCGTGTAGATCTCGTAGCGCATGACTCGGCGGTCGTTTTGCCGAGAGTTGCCGTCGTTGTCTCATCCTCTTCATTCCACGCCACTTACTCCACCAGACCCCCTCGAATGCCGCCACCCCGCCTTACCCTGGAATTGGAGCCACTGCTCCCACGAAAGGAATAATCATCATGCCCACAAATGCACAAATGAAAGCTAATCGCAACAACGCAAAAAAATCCACCGGTCCACGGACCGACGAAGGCAAAACCCGTAGCGCGAAGAACGCCCTTAAACATGGACTACTCGCCCGCGACACCGTACTGCCCGGCGAGGACCCCGCCGATTTCGACAAACAACTCTCGGCCCTCGAAGCCGACATCCAGCCTGCCAACTCGCTCGAATTCGAACTCGTCCGTCAGATCGCCGACTCCCAATGGCGCATGCGCCGCCTCACGCGCTTGGAGACCGGCTTCCTCGCCGCTGCCCTCGACGAAACCCGCCGCTATATGGAAAAACGCCGTCCCGACGAGTTGTGCCCCGGTTACGACGGCGAGACCCAGCTCTTAGGCTCGGCGATGCTCGACCGCACCCAGGCCCTCGTTCACCTGGCCCGCTACGATGGACACCTCAGCCGCCGCTTCTTCCGCGCCGTCAAGCAGCTAGCCGAGCTGCGCCGCGACGAGAGCAAGGCCCGCGAGGCTCGCTCTTCCGCCGGCTCCTACACCCCCACCGATCCCTACCCCGGCCGCTACGTCCCTGCCCAGGCCCCACCCCCGATCGACACTCCAAGCCCCACGGCCGGCCGCATCGGCTTCCGGACCAGTCGCGAGTCGGTGCCGCAAGCCGGCCTCCGAGGCGGTCAAGCTCCAGCCCAACAGACCACACCTACACAAACAACCAAACAAACCCAATTCCGTCGAACTCCAGGGAAATCAACACCCGCTAAGGATGAAACTCGTAGCGCGGACCCCGCTTTTGAGATCCGCGGCCTTTTGCTGAAGGCGCCCGACTCTCTTGTGGCGCACGCATTCTTGCGTGCCGTGTCGCCATTCGTGGCGACATCGAGTCCCGTAGTGGCGCAGGCTCTCACCGTGCCGCGTCGAGACTCTCGCGACGCCTGGGGGCCGTTCAACCAAGAATAACCAAACAAACCCAATTTCGCCGAACTCCAGTGGAATCAATGTCTCTAAGGGTAGACAAAGCCGCACAGCTTGGGATACGAAGGGATCCCTGTCGCCGCTTCGGCTAGCAGCCGGCAAGAGCGGGGCGCTACCGGCGGTTTCCGATCCCTGCCCTCAGGTTCCCCTGCTTCAGCACGTCAGGGTTGACGACGTACTCGGGCCGCTTGCCAAGGAAGACGTCCCTCATTTGGGCCGCTGCTGTTCTCTGGAGCTCCAAAAGCGACTCCTCGGAGTAAAACGCAGCGTGGGGAGTCGCCAACACCTTCGGGTGGCGGATGAGCGGGTGGTCGGGATCTGGCGGCTCCTGGGAAAGGACGTCCAACGCCGCCCCGGCGATCTCACCTGCTTCGAGCGCCTCGAGCAGCGCTTCTTCGTCGATCAAGTCTCCCCGGGCGGTGTTGATCACGAGAGCCTCCGGGTTCATCTTGCGAAAGGCCTCGCGGTTGAAAAGATGCCTCGTTTCGGGCGTCGAAGGAACGTGCATCGATATGTAATGGCTCCGGCTAAGCAGCTCATCGAACTCCACCTGCTCCACGGGACCGTCCTTTGGCAGGTCGAGATAGGGGTCGAAGGTGATCACTTTCAAGCCCAGAGCGAGGGCTTTGCGGGCGAGTGTTCTCCCGATCTTGCCGTAGCCGGCGATGCCGAGAGTTCTCCCTTCGAGCCGGAACATCGGCATCTGAGCCTTGAGGTTGTACGTGCCGGATTTGATGGCGTGGTCAAACGCCGTGACCTTGCGTGCCCAAGAGATCAGCAGGGCCAGGGCGTGGTCGGAGACTTCGGGCAAACAGTACGCCGGAACGTTCGTCACAACGATGCCTACCTCGGTCGCATACGAGACATCGATGTTGTCGAGTCCGATGCCGTAGCGCCCGATCGACTGGCATTTCGATGCGTTGCGGATGACTTTGTCGGTGACCGACTTCCAGCAGGTCAGGATGCCGTCAACGCCGACAGCCAGTTGGGCCAGTTCGTCCTCTTCGCCGCTTTCGGCGACGACGAGATCGGCTCCAGCCTCTTTCAAGATCTCGCGTTCGGGATCGAGGCTGTTCCAGGCGTAGTCGGTGACGAGGACGCTTCTATTGAGGGCTGGCATTCGATTCCCGTGGTATGAGACGCTCTGTTAGGGTCGGCCCCGGGGCTGCATCCCGCCTGGCGCGGTTGCGAGTCACATTGAGGCCACTGAGTCGCACAGCACTATACTATCCTGATTCGGACGGCCGGCGTGAGAGCCACGTAGCCGCCACTGATCACGAGCGAATCGTAGGGGTGAGCCGCCGCGCCTGCCCAGAGAGGTTTTCGCGGGGTTTGGTAGCGTGATCGAATTTCCGTGCGACTCAATGTCACCAAGAATGGCGACACGGCACGCAAGAATGCGTACGCCACGTCGAGGCGCCGATTTCTCACCAGGCTCTTGAGCCGTGAGCGCTCGAGCGGCCGGTGGGGGGGAGATCGGTAACAGTTCATGCCGGGGACTAGTTCGAGGGAAGACAGGCCAGCAACGGGAACTGCCTTTACGCGGGTACAGACTGGGGCCGCGGGCAACACATGAGTCCGGGATCGGGATGATTGGTCGCAGGTCTGGCAGGCCGAGACCAGCCAAACCAGCGTTACCGGACAGTATGGACTAGCCGCCTTCAGCAGTCAGCTTCAGAACTTCCCTGATTTTAGATAGGCGACGATGGCGTCCAGCTCTTCGGGCGAGTACATTTCCCCATAACCAGAGGGCATCGCGGATTTTTTCTTGGTGGTTACACTCTTGATTTCTTCTTTGTAGAGCGTTCGTAGGGGGACCGGAAAGGTTGTCGTGTCGTAGATGCGGATAAACTCATCGGTCTGCTCTTTTTTAATCCCCGCTATTCGTTCGCCCTGTTGGGTTACGACGATCGTCTGCTCGAACCCGCCGGCGATGCCGGCGTCAGGCTCCACAATGTTGCTCAGTAGCTGTTCCGCCGAGTGTTCTTCGGCTTCGTGTGCCAGGTCGGGGCCTATGGCCGTACCCCACTCCCCCAGCAGGTGGCAGACGCTGCAGCGCTTGGCGTTGTGGAGATCGAAGAACAGATCGAATCCGAGTTGTTCTTTTTCCGACAGGGGCTTTTTGACCTTGGTTACGGCTCCGATTTCCACCACGGCGTCGGACGCCGACAGCTCGGTCGTCGAGAGGCTCATGATGTAAGCGACGACGGTCCAGATATCGCTGTCGGCCAGCACTCCCCGGAACGCGGGCATGGTGGTGCCCGGCACCCCGTTCTGGATGGTCTCGGCCAGCTGCCGGGGGTCCCAATCGCGCTCGCGCAATTTCGGAGCCCCGAAAGTCCTGCCCTCCAAGCCGTGGCAGTAACCCACGGCACAGGACTTCGAGTAGAGTTCGCTGCCTTGTTCCACAAGTTCAGCGTCTTTCAGATCGACGGTCTGGCTTTGGGCGCTGAGGCGAACCACGAAAAAGATCACCGACAGGGTGACAGTTGATACCCAAAAAACGCGTTGTTCAGAGATTCGCGGAAACATGCCTATTTCGACTCCGGTAGCGCAAAAACGAACAATGTGCTTCCGGCCGGAGAGTCTTTCAGTTCCGGCCACAGTGCGGCCATACCAGCCCCTGAAGAGCCACTGGGGGCGGCGACGTACTGTCTGCCATCGACCGCATAGGTGATCGGGCCGGCACGGTGACTGGCGCCTGTACGGAAAGACCACAGCTTCTTACCCGTTGTGGCATCGAGGGCGTTGAAACGGCCTTTGTAGTCGCCGGTGAACAGCAGGTTCGATCCGGTGACGAGTTGCGAGTCCGCCAAAGGGACCTTGGGCCGGTAAATCCAGTGGCGTTTACCGGTGATCGGGTCGTAGGCCCCGAGGTGAGCGCTGGGCTTGCCACTTGGCGGCGGACGCATTTCGGCTTCCCCGCCCATAAACACTTTGCCCGGCCGAGGTTCCTCTGGCCGAGCCCTCAGGATGTTGCACCACTCGTTGCCCGTGGAATAAAACCATCCCGTCTTCGGACTGTAGGCGCCGTGATTCCACCCCCGTCCCCCGGCCATCGAAGGGCAGATGAACTTTCCCATCCCGACCTCCGGTTCCAGACGGCCGATCAGGTTGCCTTTTTCGTCGATGCGCTCGATCCAGTTGTAATTCTCGACGAGGGACCAGGCATTGAGGAACTCGCCATTTGTGCGGTCGAGCACCCAGGTAAAGCCGCTCTTACTGGGGTTGACCAGCAGCTTCCTCCGGCGCCCTTTATAGTCGAGATCGACGAGGATAGACTCGTAGGCGGAGTCGAAGTCCCATACTTCGTGGGGGATCTCCTGGTAATACCAACGCAGCTTACCGTTATCGGGGTCGAGGGCGATGACGGAATTGGTGTAGAGATTGTCTCCCTCGCGGTCATCGCCGTACATGTCCGGGGTGGGGTTGCCGACGGTCCAATACAATAAATCCAGCTCGGGATCGTAGGACCCGGTGAGCCAAGTCCCCGCGCCGCCGTACCGCCAGCTGTCGCCTTCCCAAGTTTCGTGGCCGGGCTCGCCCGGACCTGGAATCGTCCAGAAGCGCCAAGCGCGCCGGCCGGTCTTGACGTCGTAGGCGTCGAGGTAACCGCGGTGTGCCGAGTCCCCGCCCGAGACTCCGGTGATTACTTTATCTTTCACAACGAGCGGAGCCCCGGTGATGTTGCAGCCGCATTGGTCGGCGTCTTCGATTTCCACCTTCCAGACTTCGCGGCCCCGTTTGGCGTCGAGCGCCATGAGATGGTTGTCCATCGTCCCCATGAAAACGAGTCCGTGACCAATGGCCAGGCCCCGATTCCAGGTGCCATAGAAGGTGACGTTTTTCGGCCTCGGGTAGTAGTAGTGCCAGATTTCTTCCCCGGTGGCTGCATTGAGGGCAAAAACTCTGTTCCAGGGGCCTATGAGGTACATCACGCCGTCGGCGACAAGCGGCGTTGATTGAAGTCCGCCCGTGAGCTCGCCAACCTGGAGCGCCCAAACAGGGGCCAGCTTTCTCACGTTGGTTCGGTCGATTTGGTCGAGAGGACTGTAGCGCCAGGACTTATACGTGGCGCCGTAGGTGAGCCAGTTGTGGGGTTCCTTCTCCGCGTTCTCAAGACGTTCAGGGGTGACCTCGGCTGCCAGGGTGCAGACGGCGGTTGCCAGCGTTACCAGCAGCATCTTCGGGACACGATCGTGGGGGGACAAATCAATATCTCCGTTGAGCGTTCAAGGTCTTTTCGTTTCACTGATACGGACGTCGCCTGCAGGCAAGGTGGAGGAGGGTGATTCTCGTCAAATGGTGAATCCACTAGTTTAGCCGCTTATGCGCGTCGGAACCAGAATTTTGTTCTCGTTTCAGGCCGCGGCGTCGAGGTAAACGCGGATTCATCCGTGCCGGGCGGCGTCATCTGAGCGAGTATTGCTGCCATGACCGCTCGGTCGAAAACCCACCGGTTTCATCCCCTTGGGTGGGCCGTAGGCCGCTGGGTACTTCCCGCTGTCGTTACGAGGCCTTGACCGCTCGCTTGCGGGTCTGTGAAAAAACCGGGGACAGTCCACCGCGCCTCCCGCAAGTCATTGATAGAACGTCTCGCCCGCGCAGGGCGCTTGGAAAAGTCCCGGGTTTCTTCACAGACCCTTTGCGCTCGCGATTCAGCTTCGCTTGTTGCCAGGGTGTTCGTGAGCAGGAAACTGAGCCTGGAGCGCCAGTGACTGACTAGCGGCACCCGTGGCCTGGCCGGCCTCTTCTCGGAGCACGAATCATAAACAAGCCCGAGAAAAGGACGAAGAGTACTCCGAGGCTCACTCGTGAAAACTTTCTGTCGTTGGTCCAACTACAGCTCCGCCAGGTCTTACAGCTTGATTTCCCACAGCGTGCCCATGGGATCCCGGAGGGCGCGGCAGGGACCGCGGCTTACTCGCATCCTCGGTGTGCTGACGGTGGCCGCGTTGCTCGTCCCGTGCCTTTTCGCCGATCCAAGCCCATCGGTCGAGCCGTCCAAGGTGCGGACCGCAGCGAAGCTCACCTACTACCGCGACGCTCGCAATTACGGAACGATGAACATCGTGACGAGCGCCGCCGGACTCCCGCTCGGCCTGCAGTTTTGGGGGTTTACCGATATCCATGGCAACCAGGGTGGAGAGGGTGCGGACGAGTTCGCGCGTTACTTCATGGAGTATCGGCTCAGCCGCCCGTTGCCCAAGCAATACGTTGGTATCCAGGGTCTCGGCTTCCAGGCCGAGTATAACGACTTCCAGGGAACGGGTAACAGCCTGGCGCGGTTCGGGGTTACCTTTCGGCATCGCACATACGGTGACAGAGGCTGGCTGCAGTGGCGCTACTTCCCGATCGAGACGGACGGCGATGGAGGACAGGCAAGCCTCATCTATTTCTTTCCGCTCTCGAAACGCGCCTCGATCGGCGGTTTCGTCGATTGGAATTGGACCCGCGCGCGGAGGGGCCGCTGGGTCCTTGAGCCGCAGTTGACCTACAAGCTCAGTGATCGCTTAGCGGTCGCGCTCGAGCTGCGCCACAACGACTTTGAGCGTATCAATCCTCGGATCCAAGGCACCGGAGTCGCACTCGGGCTGGAGGCGTCGTTTTGAACGGAAAGCGCCTCCTGCCGGTGATCATAACCGCCGCGGCCGGCGTCATGCTGTCGCTGTGGGGTTTCCTTTTCCTACAAGGCCGCGAACAGCAGGTGCTGGAGGCTAACTTTCGTTCGATGGCGCGTGACCAGGTAGCAACAGTCGAGCGCGAGATCCAAGCGAATCTGGAGGTCCTTGAATCGCTGCGGGCATTCTACTCGGCGGTCCCCGGCGTGGGCTTCGCGGAGTTCACGTCTTTCGTCCAGCCGCTCCTTCAACAACACCGAACGATCCAGGCTCTCGAGTGGATCCCGCGAATTCCCCTCGAAAAAAAGAGTGAGTACGTATCTCAAGCTCGCCGCCACTTTCCACAGTTTGAAATCACCGAACGGCAAGCGCAAGGATTGATGGTGCCGGCTGGGACTCGGAGTGAGTATTTTCCCGTCTACCATGTTGCTCCCTACGAGGGCAATGAAGCGGCGCTTGGCTTCGACCTGGCATCCAACCAAACTCGTCTGCGGGCCCTCGAAGCCGCGCGCGCCAGCGGACACGCCACGGCGACGGCCAGGATCACCCTCGTGCAAGAGGACGCAAACCAGTTCGGGTTCCTGGTGTTCTCGCCCGTGTACGAAACTAGCGAGCTACACACGGAGGACAACGGTTCGGGCTCCCTCAAGGGTTTTGTGCTGGCCGTCTATCGCATCGGCGACATGATCGAGAAGTCGCTCAGCTACCTTGCCGAGCAGCCGCTGTCAATCCGCATAGAAGACCGCGGGGCGGACATGGCGGCCGGTCTGCTGTTTGGCCCTAAACACCCGCCTCCCCCGCCCGCCGGCCTCAGCTATCAAGCCGACGTCGCGGTTGCCGACCGGCGCTGGACCATTCGCTGCACGGCAACAACGGAGCTGCTAGCCGGCTACGATACGGCGCAGAGTTGGTTCTTTCTCGTGGCCGCG
The DNA here is from genome assembly GCA_965248105.1 of Bryobacterales bacterium. Lineage (GTDB taxonomy): Bacteria > Acidobacteriota > Terriglobia > Bryobacterales > UBA6623. The sequence goes on along the minus strand of CBDFIK010000006.1, from coordinate 3,442,074 downwards.
CTTCTGTTCACGACCGCCGCGGCAGGTTTCGTGGGAGTCAGCCGCAACCGCGAAGTCCGCGTCGCCGAACTGGTAGGCGCCCGCACTAGGGAGCTATCCGTGTCGAAGAGGGTCGCGGAGAAACGCGCCGAGGAATTGTCGGAAGCCAACCAAGAGCTTGAGCAGTTCGCCTACGCGGCCTCCCACGACCTCCAGGAACCGGTTCGAACTCTTGTCTCCTTCAGCAGCTTCCTCCGAGACGACCTGGGTGACGAGCTATCGCCCGAGGCCGCCACCGACTTGGAACACATCACCAACGCGGCGCTGCGCATGCAGCGGCTGATCAGGGACTTGCTGGCCTTGTCCCGCGCTAGCCGTTCCGCCCTTCAGATGTCTCAAGTGGCGCTCGAAGACTGTCTGGGGGATTCCCTGGACGCTCTACGAGAACGCGTGAAAGAGACAGGCGCCCGGGTCGAACAAGAGCAATTGCCTGTCGTCTCAGGTGACCGCAGACCGCTGACGCAGCTATTCCAGAACCTTCTGAGTAACGCCATGAAATTCCAGAGTGGCGAGGAGGCGCCCGCGATAACTATTGCCGCGCGGCAGCAAGATTCGATGTGGCTGGTCGATGTGAAGGATAACGGCATCGGCATCGAACAAGAATACGCGGATCAAATCTTTGCCCCCTTCAAACGCCTTCACGGTATGGGGGACTACGAGGGAAGCGGAGTCGGATTGGCAATCTGCAAGCGCGCGGTTGAGCGGCACGGCGGCCGGATATGGGTCGAGTCCGAGCCGGGCGATGGATCACGTTTCCAATTCACGCTACCTGCCGATAGACGAAAGACATGAGCGATAACGAGACGCAAAGTTACAAACGTTCTGTTGTAGTGCTGCTGGCCGACGACAATCCGGCGGATCAGGAAATCGCTCGCCGCGTTCTCGGGTCCGGGGTGTTTCACTGTGAGCTTCATATGGCCAACGACGGTGTTGAAGCGCTGGACTATCTGAGGCGGACACTCGAGGACCCCGATACCCACCCCCGCCCGGATCTCATGTTGCTCGACATCAACATGCCCAGAAAGTCGGGGATGGATGTGCTCAGACATGTCAAAGGCGACGCGGACTTGCGGAGAATCCCAGCGCTGATGCTGACAACCTCGGAATCGGACCGTGATATCGGATCGGCGTACGACCTGGGGTGCAATTCATACATGACAAAGCCCGTTGATGTGCCGCAGTTCATTGAGGCGCTTAAGAATTTAGGTAAATACTGGCTGGATGTCGCTGTCCTTCCAAGCGGTGTTAGAAACAACGAGCGGATGGAGGGGGGTCCCTAGCCCGCTTTTCTCGCTACCTGACCGTCGAAGTACGCAATGATCCCGCCAGTACTGCGTTGCCCTTGCCCGCCGGAAAGAAGTTCAGGCGATTCTGCGTCTGGCCGACCAGCGAACTCTCGATTTCGTGCGCTCGTTCCCGGCAAGGAAGGCCCCTACAAACCCAAGAGGTTAGAGTGTTGCGGACAAGCGGCACCCGGTCGAAGCGATGCATCTGCGTTGTGAAGCCCTCTGGCCGCGCCCTCGGAAGATAGCCGCTCAGTCGACTGCCCTGTAGTAAAACAAACGCGCGGGCCGGTCGATCCAAACAAAATGGCGTCCTCCTGAAACCCAGGGTGCTTCGTAACACTCGGTGATCTTTTCCGAGGTCGATTTGTTTTCCGTCAGCCAACGATCTCGGAAATGGTCCCGGATCACCGCGTAGGTCTGCGGCCGATCGGATTCTTCCATTCGGAGAGACTCCATGATTTCATCCACCACGGCGGGCTCTCGAAATTGGAATTTGACGTACACCTCTTGCGACTGCCGGAAAGAAAACTTGCGGTAATACAACTCGGTTACGCTTTCGGGCGCTGCGAAGCCGAAAGTGGCCTCGAAACCCGACCGGGACCGTTCCGTGTCGGGTCCCTCGCGCAGCGAAAAGGGCCAAGGTTGGAAAACCGCCACCGCCAACGCTATCACGACGGCGGAGATGACCCACGAAAAACTCGTCAGCAAGCGGGAAACCCAAACCCAGCGGTCCTTGTAAAACAGCTCGGCGTCGGGTTGCCCTCTCAGCAGATTCGCGATCAGAGCGCCGACGGCTGGGACGCCAAAGAATAGATACGGAACCGCCGCGGCGAAAACCAAGATGAACGGCGCTTCAAAGCTGCCGAGCATCATCAAGATCAACGCCATCGCAGCCAAGGCGACCAGGACGCTTCGAACCGTGTGTAGTTGAAACGCCCAACGCGTTTGTTTGCTTTGCGCACGGTTCGTGATGCGCCAGAACCTCGGGATGGCAATGGCCAGAAAGGCGATAGTGACCAAGGGGATTCCGTAAAGTAAGCCTAGAAAGAGCAGCCTGCTGAGGTAGAAGCAGGCGACGGCAATAAGAGTGAGGGCGACGACAGCTGCCGGTAAGGAGAGTCGACTGCTCAAGGTTCGGGTCCTCTTCTCTGACCGGGACGAGCCGGAGCCCAAATAGGCGCAGAGCTCACGGCGGATCGGTCGCCGTACGTGCCGGTGCATGGGCCTCTTTCCACCTTGACACGTTTCGGGACTGGACTGCGGTCGGGAAAGGTGGTCCGGGTTATGAGGGAATTTCGCGGTTCGCTCTCATATCGGGTTTTTCACTCGGTCGCGCAGTTGAACCCGGAGGCGATTGGCGTCGATGGTAGAATTACTCGTAGGGACTCTTTTGGAGATCGACTCCCACCTAGCCGAGCAGGCCCTACTGGAAGCCTTGGAAGCCTTCCCTCAGTTCGGTACCTACGGTCCAACGTTGGAGTGGCGCTCCCTGATAAAAGGAGGCGCCTTCGTGGTGAGCTTTCAAGAGCACCCACCGCGCGAGACGCCCCATGTTTGGGATTTTCAGAACGCCGTAGTGAAGCGCTATAAGCAGCTTGCCCCCGTTTGTGAGAGATCCGCGCAGGGTTAGGCCATGAACGACGATCAACGCGCAAAGCAGCTTTGGCAGCAAGGGACAGGAAGCCTGATACAAGGTGACGTCCTGGAAGCTGTCCGGCTCTACGAAGAGAGCATCGCCGCAAAGCCAACCGCTGAGGGCTACACCTACCTTGGCTGGGCCATCTCCTACCTCGGACACCTAGACGAAGCCATCGAGGACTGCAAGAGAGCCATCCGTATCGACCCCGAGTTCGGCAATCCCTACAATGACATCGGCGTGTACCTGATGCAAAAGGGACGGCTGAACGATGCCATCCCCTGGTTGGAATCCGCTAAGAAGGCCAAACGGTATGACCCGCGCCACTATCCCTACCTAAACTTGGGAAGAGTCTATTTAGCCAAGGGAGAACGAATGCGTGCGCTCGACGAATTCGTAAAAGCCCTTGAGTTTCAGCCGGAAGACCCTGTTGTGATGGGGTTGATCCAAAAGATCAACTACACGGTCAACTGAATCGGGCAAGAATCGACGGGCTGTCGAGTTTTTCCCGCCTTGCGGCGCCTAGGACGTCGTCCACATAGCGGGGCTTTCGCATCCCAACCAACACGCAAGAGAGGCCCTCCAGGCCGGCAAGAACTCGTAGGGCCATGCGGCTCAGGGATTCATCCCCCGCCGGGTAGCCGGCCGCCAATAGTTTGGTCCGCACTTGATCCGAGACGTCTTGCTGGCGCGTCGCGAGAAAATCTTGAACCTCTTCGAGCAACGTGTTGAGGGCTTTGACGAGGTCTTGCTGCCAGGCATCCCACCCAGGATGCTGCCGAAACCTCTCGCCGGCCTGGACGATCCAGGCACGGATCGGATCGATCACATTCTGCCCGGCGACTTGTTGCCACTGTGAAATCGACTCAACCTGAGGAACCACGCGTAAGAAGAGTTCACTCATCGACTCGTTGCCCGCTAACTGCACCCGATCGTCGAGCGACCGCGTAAACTTTTCTTCGAGATGGCGCAGGGGCTCCACGAGCTCTTTCAAGCGTTCCGAGCCTGGAGCAGCCGAGCCGGGCTGGAGCCAATCCGCCAGCCGAATCATTTGATTGCGGTGAAATGCGTTCAAAGGGCGGTTGGCTAACACACCGAGTCCATGTTCGCTACAAAACGTAAGAACTGTTTCGTCTGCGTTGTTTTTCTCCATCGCCCCACCGCCCTCGTACAGGTTCAGGGGCAATTGCACAACCCGGAAATGATGCTGCGGCGATAGACGCTGAGCCTGCTCGAGTGTGCGGCTGACGCTCGTCATAGTTGTAGATCCCTGGCTGACATCGAACGCCGGTTGACCATAGTTATTCGAGCTGACGCCGTACCACCCAATTCTTCCTTCGGCGACTTTTTCCTCCAGAAACCGAAAGGCCTCGGCAATCCGGCGGTAGAATTCATCGTGGTCCGCGGGGGTAAGTTTGCGCCGGTGTGTGATGTCATCGAGGAAGTATTCCGGGTTGTGTAACAAATAGACGTCGACGTGGTCCTGCTGCAAACGGGCTAGGGATAGATCAATCTGCGTCTCGAGAAACTCGGGGTGAATACAGTGCCAGATGCCGGGACCGTAGTGGACTATCTCCGGAAACTTGTGCTGCTCGGCTAGGGCCATGTTCTGTCCCTGGATATAGCCTCCCTTGGTTACGACGATCACCTTTTCTCGGGGGTAATCGGGCAGCACTTTGGCAACCAACTCTTCGGAAGCGCCGTCCCCATAGTTGGCGCTGGTGTCGATGAGATTTCCGCCGCGGTCCAGATAATGACGCAGGGCGGCCTCGTGCTCGGTATTGCCGTTGGCAACGCGATAGCATCCGAATCCGAAGGGATGGCAATCTAGTCCTGTCGTGCCAAGAGGCCTAGCTTGCATTTCTTACCACCTGACGGCCGAAACACGCCATAGGCCCGCCGTTACTTCGTTCGGCTTGCTCGCCGTGCTCAACGTAGGGTTGAAGAATGTAGGGGCACGGCATGCCGTGCCCGAGGTCGCCGAGCGGCGTGCGCCTTGTACTGACGGGCCTCTTACGCACTTCGCCTCCCACCTGGTGAGAAATGCAGGCTGGCTTCGTTCATTTCGGCAAGTGGCCCTGGAAGTCGTTGAGGATAGCGTGAGCAACGGTGATGGGAAATTCGTGACGGAGCCCCCCGGCATGGTCGTAGTCGTGTTGTAGACCGCTCCACCGATCGGCCGTCCGGGTTTGTATTTGCACGAGCTTGCTGTCCTCGATGGCCTCACCGGGGCTGAAATTGAGTTCACAAGCAAAGATGCGTCCCGGTTTGTCCGGGTAGTGGAGTGGTACCCCGAACTTGCGGCAGATCAGGGGGCGATGGTCATAGATGCTGCATAAGCCATCCACCAGAGCGGGGCAGGCAAGCCGTGTCTCGGGCTGGGGCAGATTCCCCCAGGCTTCGATGTAGCCGTGTTCTTGCATGATCGAGTCCCGAACCTGCAGGTAAGCCTTCGCGTTTTTGGATAGCCTCTCTCTCTGCTGGTCAGGAAGCCCGCGGAAGCCGGTTGAGACGTAGGCTGCTTCGACCTCGCTGATCTGAAATATATGATGACAGCAATCAGTGCATCCGCGTCGGCAGTGGATGCGATTGCCATGTAGCCGACGGGCGCGGGTGAACTCGTGACCTACTTCGCGCGCGACGTCGAGATAGCGTTGGACGAAGGGATTGGATTCCGGCTCGCGAAAGGGATTTCGCATCTTGGACTCTAGGGTTCCGCCCCGCTATACCATCGTTCGCCCCGGCTAATCGCTTTAGCTGAGGACAGCGCGGCGCATGAGGATGCGTCGTGGTGCCGGCTGTGGCGCGGGCCTGCGGTCGCCGTGGCGGCAAAAAGAGGTGGCGCGGGCCTCCGGCCCGCTGGGCCGACCTCCGGTCGGGCTGTTCCCGACTCGTGGGTTTTTTTCCGGCGAATCGGGCAGCTTCGGTTGGTTTCCGGTTGCGCCAGAAACTACGGCGGCTGGAGGCCCGCGCCACAGGGGTGGGGTCTCTGCGCCACTTCGCAGGCTACATAGTCGGACACTCAGGTCGGGATCGCGGACTGATTCTTCTCGCCGAAAAGCTGGCATCATAGGAGACGAAAAGAGAGTTGCCGGGGCTGTGGCACCGAGTGTACCCCGTCCAAAGAGCTCTCGTCTCTGACCGGGGCTATGCTACGCTAAGCAGCGATTCTATTCCATTGCTCGATTACCGTCGTCGGCTTCCACACGAGTTCCCGGCCGGTAAGGCGTTGTTCCTCACCTGGCATCTGCACGGCAGCCTACCGCGCGACCGTTACCCTCCACCCGGTAAACGCAACTCCGGCCGAGCGTTTGTCTGGGTGGATCACTACTTGGACTCGACTCGGAACGGTCCGCTGTACCTCCGCCAAGCTGAAATTGCTTCTCTCGTGGTTGATTCTCTCCGGCACGGTGCCACTGAACTGCGTTTCTACGACTTGGACGCTTTCGTGGTCATGCCTAATCATGTCCACTTGTTGGCGACACCAAAAGTTGCTCCCCCACTTTTTCTGAAAAGCATCAAGAACTACACGGCACGGGAAGCGAATCTTCTCCTCGGGCGTACTGGGAAACCTTTTTGGCAAGCCGAATCCTACGACCACTGGGTGCGCCATGACGAAGAGCACAGACGGATTCAAGCTTATATTGAGGAGAATCCCGTCAGGGCGGGTCTAGTTGGCCAGCCGCAGGACTATCATTGGTCGAGCGCCTATCGGAGGCCTTGAGGTTGGAGCCATGGTGAGTTGGCCGAATGCCGCTGGGTCTTGAAGAAAACAGCCTTACAGGTGGGCGCGGGCCTCCGGTCGCCGTGGCGGCAAAAAGAGGTGGCGCGGGCCTCCGGTCGCCGTGGCGGCAAAAAGAGGTGGCGCGGGCCTCCGGCCCGCTGGGCCGACCTCCGGTCGGGCTGTTCCCGACTCGTGGGTTTTTTTCCGGCGAATCGGGCAGCTTCGGTTGGTTTCCGGTTGCGCCAGAAACTACGGCGACCAGAGGTCACCGCTGCGGGCTGGAGGCCCGCGCCACAGGGGTGGGGTCTCTGCGCCACTTCGGGGGCTACGTAGTCGGAGACTCAGGTCGAGGTCGCAGACCAATTCTTCTCGGCGAAAGCCCGCAAGGCGAGAGCACGCAGCGTTCCGGGTTCTCCGGCGGACTTAAGTTCGCACTACAGCGAACGAAAGGAGTATAGTCGGCACTTCTTAGTTCCTGCCCTTTGTTATCGTATCTTCCATGCGGGATCCGAATCGACTGCGAAGCCATAAGTGGTTTGCCGGCCACGAGTATGAGCACGTTTTCCATCGAGCGTGGCTGCGCTCGGAAGGCTTCGGGCCCGAGATTTTCGAAGGCAAACCGATCATCGGGATCTGTAACTCGTGGAGCGAGTTGACGAACTGCAACGCTCACCTGCGCCAGCTCGCCGAGGCCGTCAAGCGAGGCGTATGGGCCGCCGGAGGCGTCCCGCTGGAATTCCCTACGATTTCGCTTGGTGAGCCTTTTATGAGTCCCACCACGATGCTCTTCCGCAATCTGATGTCGATGGATGTCGAGGAGTCCGTCGTCGCCAACCCGATCGACGCAGTGGTGCTGCTAAGTGGTTGTGACAAGACCATTCCGGCTCAGTTGATGGGCGCCGCCAGCGCCGACGTACCCGCCATCATGGTCACCGGAGGTCCGATGCTGTCGGGGCGGTGGGGTCAAGGCGTGCTGGGATCGGGCACCGATGGGCGGAAGCTTCACGAAGAGTTTCGCGCCGGGCGTATCTCCGAAGAACAGTGGTGCGAGGTGGAAAGCTGCATCTCTCGCAGCGCGGGCCACTGCACGGTGATGGGCACGGCTTCCACCATGGCTTCGGTCGCCGAGGCGATGGGAATGACTCTGCCGGGGTGCGCGGCGATCCCCGCGGTGGATTCCCGCCGTTATCAAATCGCCGAGGCCAGCGGACGCCACGTTGTCCAAATGGCTTGGGACGACCTGCGCCCGTCGAAGATCCTGACGGGAGAAGCGTTCGACAACGCCATTCGTGCGGACATGGCAATTGGTGGTTCGACGAATGCCGTGGTGCATCTTATCGCCATCGCGGGACGCGCCGGCGTCGATCTTCAACTGTCTGATTTCGACCGCCTCTCCCGCGAGACCCCGTGTATCGCCAACGTCAAACCCTCCGGTGAATACTTGATGGAAGAGTTTTTCTACGCCGGCGGGTTGCCCGTCGTGATGAAGGAGATCCTCCCTCTCCTTCACAAGGACGCTCCGACCGTGAACGGCAAGACCATCGAGGAAAACGCGCGCGGAGCGCACTGCATGAATCCTGAAGTTATCTACACGCTCGACAAACCGCTCCACTCGGAAGGCGGCACGGTCATTCTATACGGCAACCTGGCGCCCGACGGCGCCGTGCTGAAGCAAACGGCCGCTTCCCCTCATCTGCTAAGGCACCGCGGGCGCGCCGTAGTCTTCGAGCGTTACGAGGAACTCCGAGCGCGCGTCAACGATGAAGATCTCAACGTGGACGAAAACTCTGTTCTCGTATTGAAGAACGCCGGTCCGAAGGGTGGTCCGGGTTTTCCCGAATGGGGCCACCTGCCGATTCCCACTAAGCTGCTCAAGCGAGGCGTGGAGGACATGGTGCGCATCAGCGATGCTCGCATGAGCGGGACCAGCTTCGGGACCGATGTCCTTCACGTCTCTCCCGAGGCAGCCGCGGGAGGTCCATTGGCCGCGGTCCAAACGGGAGATGAGATCGAGCTGGACGTTCCCGACCGTAAGATCGAGGTCCGCGTTGACGAGAACGAAATCCAGCGTCGTCTAGCCGACTACCGCCCGCCCGACCACGCTTACCACCGCGGCTATCGCAAGCTTTTTCTCGAAAACGTCACCCAGGCTCACGAAGGCTGTGACTTCGGATTTCTGCGGTCGGTGGGTTAGTAGCCGCCCCATGGGGTCCGGTGCGGTTGGAACGGGGAGACCCGAGATCCATAGCCTGCTCTTCTCGCAAAAAAATTTCGGTTGGGGCTTCGCCCCAGTAAAGGGAAAAGGGAAAAAGGATTAAGGAGAAACTTCCCGGGCACACCGGAACCCAATATAGCTGTACCTATACTCAGGTCGGTACGTGAGGCGGTACGACGTGCGCAGGTTCTCTGGAAAGTCGGTGTACCACGAGCCGCCGCGCAAAACCCGCCTTCTGCCTGATGCCGGACCTCGCGGATCCGCGTTGGGGGAGTTCTTGTAGTAATCCTCGTCATACCAATCCGCTACCCACTCCCATACATTTCCTGCCATATCATGGAGACCGAAGCCGCTGCCGGAAAAACTTCCGACCGGTGAGGTGAATTCCCACGCGTCCTTGCCCTCCGCTAGGCCAAAGTAATACTCATCCGCTGCGTAGTTGGCCTCGTCGTGACTAATCTCATTTCCCCAAGGATACTTCCGCCCCTCTTCACCACCGCGAGCCGCGTACTCCCACTCCGCTTCGGTAGGCAGTCGCCCGTCAGCCCATCTACAATAGGCGTCCGCCTCACCCCAGGTGACACCGTTAACGGGATGCTCTTTGAACTGCCAATTCTGGTTAAAGTCGGGAGCCGGGGGCATCTCGCGGCTGGTAGCTGTGGCGAATTTCTGGTACGCGCCGACCGTGACCTCGGTACGGCCGATCCAGAAGTCTTTGCTGATCCCTACGTCGTGCCGCGGTTTCTCATCGTCATGGCAGGTATCGCTGGGCACACGGCCCATCTGAAACACGCTTGCTGGAATCCTGACGTACTCCAGCCCGTCTAGATGGTTGACCTCCATCGACGCGGTTTCGGCTAGGGCCTCAGAAGCCGGCTTAGGCTCGGGACGAAAGGCGAAGCAGCCGCCTATAAGAAGAACCAGGATTGCGGCCGCTGCGAATTGCCGCGACCGAACCCATGGCGAGATAGATGTCATCGACGCCGTTTCATGCTACCGCATAGTCATTTTGGGATCCAGCGCATCCGACATTATATGATGTCTTGACATCAATTACTGACTAGAATGTGATGTTTATATGCGTACCACTCTCACGTTGGACCCCGATGTTGCTCTGCGCCTCAAACAGCGCGTCCGTGACCGCAAGATCACATTTAAACAAGCGGTGAACGAAACGTTGCGCCGTGGGCTGGACTCCTCAGGTTCCGAGGGATTGCCTAACTTCCAGGTTGAGCCTCACTCGTGCCGCTTCAAGCCGGGTATCGATCTGGACCAGCTAAACCAACTTGTTGATGAACTCGAGAGTGAGGCCGTCCGTGACAAGCTGACGCGATGATACTGCCCGACATCAACATCTTGGTCCGTGCCTACAGCTCGGAATCGGCGCGGCACGACGCGGCTCGGCGGCGGTAGGGGACGGCTGGGAATCTCACGACGACGTCTACACCGCTGGCGACTCAGATGCCGCAGCCTTCGTCCCTTCTCTCGGAAAAACCATGGAGCAGATCTTGAGTGCCCTCCGAGGTAGTGCTTGGCTGTCCGGGGTTTTGCTAATCACGGCTGGCCTTTCCATCCGGTCGCCGGGACAGAACCCTCCTGGGAAACCGCCCAACTCCCCGCTGTCCGATACGAATTCGACGTTGCGCATCGAGGTGAGCGAACCGCGCGGCGTGGCCGTCAGCCGAAAGGTTCATTACGGGTTCCCGCGGCTGGTTCGAGCTAAGAATGGCGACTTGCTCCTCTTTTACCGCGTGGGTACCACTCACGCCCGCGACTACTCTGCCATTGCTATGCGAACCTCGGGCGACGAGGGGGTCAGTTGGTCGCCGGAACGAATTCTTCACCGCGACCCCGACAAACGGCGAAGTGCTCATAATCCCGTGGCGTTGGTCACGCGCTCGGGGCGCGTGCTCTTGTGGACATCCAGCTTTGGGTTTCAGGAACGGCCGAGAAAGAAAGGCCGCTGCTATTGGGCTTGGTCGGATGATCATGGCGAGACGTGGTCAAAGTTCACCGTGTTCGACACTGACCCGACGCGAGGCACCTACTATGTCCCCGACGCTGTTCTCACAAGCGACGGAATCCTAGCGGGTGGGATCACGTTCCCGCCGAGCGGCGTTGGCAATGCTTACACTTTGATATGGCGTTCCGGCGACGACGGCCAGACATGGTCGGTGCGGTCGATGTTGACGTTGCCGAGCGAAAACCTCGGTGATGAAGTGACTCTGATGGAAACCGAACCGGGGACGATTCTATGTCTGCTGCGGGCGAGACTGCAACCCGGGGCAAGTCACAAGAAAGCGATTTACCGGCTCTGGTCGGAGGACGGGGGCCGCACGTGGTCGCAGCGGGAAAACATCTACTCGATGCTGGATTGCATCCTGCAGCGGCCGTTTCTTACCCGGCTCGATCGCTCTACTCTGCTGCTATCGGGACGCGATTTCGCTCGCAAGAGGATTGTTGTCTACATCTCGACCGATAACGGCAGGACGTTCGGCCATCGCCACGAGTTGGACCATTTCACCGGGGACGGCGGCTATACCTCCGCGGTTCGATTGTCGTCGCGACGTGCTTTGATGGCCTACTACTCCGACAGCGCGTCGGCCGAGTCCAAGCCAGATATCAAGCAAGTGTTGCTTACGCTTTCGTCACGATAGGAGCTGCGCGCGCAGATCTGGAAAGGCACCCAGGCGTGAAGTATGGTTCTAGGAGCTAGTTCGGGCGTTGGTCGAGCCGGTGGGAACCCTCGCGAGCTTCTGCCGCCGACTCTTGATCGAGGAAGTCCCGCTCGACGGAAGATGGGGTCATATGGTTCTCGTGCCACCTTACGAGAGATTCAAGGTCGGGACCGTCTTCACTCGCTTGCCGAGCCGCGGGTTTGCGGGGGCGCCCTTTCCCCGGTTTCGCCCCTCGGAGCAAGAATGCGAGGCCCGCGGCGATCAGCACCAGGCCCGCTACTCCTCCACGCAAGCCCAACCAGCCTTTCGACCCGTCCAGAACTTGAAGCAAAAACAGTGTCCCTACGCCAATGCACAGCAGGGCCAACAGCAGACTGACCCAAGCTAGGGGACGGCGAAACACGATAATCGGCCTTCCGAAAGAGTGAATGCTTTTGAGTACGATTTGACTTCATACTAACACCGAGGCTCATTTTTGCCTGTAAAGACGCCCCCTGAATCTTACCGGGAATGAAACTTAGTAATGGACCAACGCGTTCGATAAGCCGTCTCTTCGGTATCATTGACAGGATGTTTGCTTCTCCGGCGCCGCGTGTGGGACGCAATCATCATGATCAAGGGATCTGACTTAACATTTTGCGTTTTATGGGGAGGGGTGCTATGTACTACGCCGACGTAGATTCACCGGCGGGCCGCATACACTTGTTGGCGACGGAAAGCGGTCTGGCCGCCCTTTACTTTGATCGGCAAAGGGAAGAAATGGAACGACGCTTTCCGTTGGACGCGAGAAAGCCGGGCCGCGGAAATCTTTGGCTGTTGCGCGCTGAAGCTTTCACGTATTGCTACTTTGCCGGTGACCTGGATTTCTCCCCCGAGATTCCGTTCGATTTGCAAGGGACGGCCTTCCAACGTTCGGTTTGGGAGGCGCTCAAGACGATTCCGCCGGCGTCGACGCTGAGCTACGCTGAGGTAGCCACGCAGATCGGCAACCCTAGTGCGTCTCGCGCCGTTGGCGCAGCGGTGGGGCAGAACCCGGTAGCTCTGATCATCCCTTGTCATCGAGTCGTCGGAGCGGCGGGAGAGCTGACCGGCTACGCCGGCGGCCTTGAGGTGAAGCGCTTCCTTCTCGAGCACGAGAAAGGGCGCGTCCGCGGCTCCGATTCGCTCGCCGCGAGGGAAGCCGGCGAGATTGCCGGCCCAACTCGAATGAGCAGACCGGGTACCTAGGCTGGCGGCTGACGATTTCGACATTTCAAATCAGCCAGAGAACGTCCCCACCCACGACACGCACGCCTTCTTGGCCTCTCGGCCGACGCTCGGAATGGATGCCGCCTCACATCACGAGCGCCTGGAGCAACTCCGCAGTCTCGGCTATATCGATTAGCCGCCCCGCCCCGAGTTTTAAACCCCACTTCCGACGTCTTCTGACTGGGGCGGGCCCCATTGCCGAAACCGCAACTGGTCGCGGGCCGGACGTTGTCTTCCTCGACGGAGCCGGAAGGACCCCTGCACCCAGGGGTGCAGCCGCCGGCTCACTCCTCGGATCGGGACTCCGCCGCCTTAAGATTGCGTTGCGCGTCAGGGTGGCTAGGGTCGATCTGGAGTGCTCGGCGGTAGTGTCGAATGGCGTCCTGTGCCCGCCCCTGGCTTTCGAGCAAGACTCCCCAATTGCTGTGTGCATCGGCGTTCGTCGGGTCGAATCGTGTAGCGAGCTGGTAATGTCTGGCGGCCTCACCCAGCTTGCTCTGACGGTGAAGTGCGAGGGCGAAGTTGTAGTGCGCATCAGCGAAATCGGGCAATACCTCAAGGGCTACTTGATAGTGCTCCTCGGCTTCTGCTTCGCGGTTCTGCCGCACCAGGCAGTTGCCTAGGCTGGTTTGAGCCGCTGCGTACCGCGGCTCTTTTTCGATAGCTCGGCGAAAATGGAATTCGGCTTTTTGCAGCTCTCCCTGTTGCATCAGCAGGTACCCGAGATTGTAGTGGGCATGAGCGTAGTCGGGCCGGATTGCTACCGCCGTGCGCAAGTGTTCCAAAGCTTTGTCCGCGCGGCCGTGGTCGGCCAGTGCGCGTCCGAGGTTGTTGTGGGCCAGGGAGGACAAAGGACTGATGTTCAGTGTGTGTGTCCAAAGCGTCACCGAGGTCTCCCAGACTCGGGTTTGGTCTAGGGTCCGCTCGCACAGCCCCAGGGTAACCACAGCCGCGCAGGCGGTGGCTAGTGCTGCCCGGCGGCGTTCCAGGAGGATCGAGAATCCACCCGCGGCGAGGGCCGCGAAGGCCATTGTAGCCAGGTAACTGTGGTGGTCGGCCACGTATTGCTGGGGGTCGAACCGCAAGATCGAAAGCACCGGCAGTAGAGTGATGACGTAGCAGGCCCACGCAGCGGGCAGAGCCGGCCATCGCCGTCGCAGAAGCAAGGACGCGATAGTCACAGCGACCGCGACGACAGATCCCACGATGAGGGGCACGTCAAAGGCTTGTGGAGAGCTGCTGTAGGCATATTGGGGGGCGAGCGAAAACGGGAAGACGCTCTTCCAGAGATAGAAAGCCAGTCCAGAGAGAGACAGGGTCAGCCGCAATAGGGGTTCGACCTGGATGTCCTCGAAGGTTCCCGCCACTCCGGTTCGCTGCTGCGCGAGAGCGAACAATCCAGCGGCCATGGCCAAAGCAAAGTAGGGGATTTTCGACCACACATGTCAAGGGCGGAGCAAAATTAGACCAGTTCGGCGGAGGGAGAATAGACCAGTTTTGGGGTAGAGCGGCGGAGCAAAAATAGACCAGTGGGGGGGGAGTCGGGGTTTTGGTTCGTGTTTTTGTGGGACGGCTGGAACGCAGCCTGAGGTCGCCCGTTAGGGCGGCTGAAGGCGGAGTGGAAGGCGGCTCACAAAAACTGTGGCGAGCCGGCGGGGATCAATCCGAAGACGGAGAGCGTTGCTTCTTGCTCTGCTTGAGGCGGAAGCTATCGCCGTTCATCTCCAGGATGTGGACGTGGTGAGTGAGCCGATCCAGCAGGGCGCCGGTCATGCGCTCGGACCCGAGGACTTCGGTCCACTCGTTGAACGGCAGGTTCGAGGTCACCATCGTGGAGCCCTGCTCGTAGCGCTGTGAGAAGGTTTCGAACAGCAACTCCGCTCCGGTCTTCGACAGCGGCACGTAGCCCAGTTCATCGACGATCAGCAGGTCTTGCTTGGCGAGCTGCTTTTGGGCCCTCAGCAAGCGCCGCTCATCACGGGCTTCCAGCAGCTCGTTGAGCAGCGCTGCGGCGGTAGTGAAGCGAACCCGATAGCCACCCTGGCAGGCCGCCAGTCCCAGCGCCAGAGCGAGATGCGTTTTCCCCGTGCCGGAGTTTCCTAGAGCCAACACGTTCTCGCGACGGTCGATGAACTCTCCGTGTGCCAGCTCGAGCACCAGCTTCTTGTTCAACTTGGGTAACGCCAGGAAGTCGAACGTATCAAGGGTTTTCGTGACCGGGAACTTGGCGGCCTTGATGCGCCGCTCGGTCGCTCGGCGTTCACGGTCGAGCAGTTCGAGCTCGGACAGTTGCAGCAGAAAGCGTCTCGCATCCAAGCCCTCCGTGGCGCACTGCCGTGCCACCTTGTCGTACTCGCGTAAGAAGGTCGGCAGCCGCAGTGCTTTCAGATGAGCTTCCAGCAGCAGTTTGGATCTCGCCATCAGTCCACTCCCTGTGCCAGCAGCACCAAATAATCTGTTGTCGATGTCTGTTCGACTTGTGCTGTGGGTAAGTGCGGATACTGCGTCAAGTCCAAGCGGGGCGGCCGTTGCTCGATCCGACACAGGACGAGGTGCTTGACGGCGTCGAAGCCGATCGTTCCCAACTCAACGGCCTGCCGCGCGGCGGCGGTGACGTCGGTGAGCGGGAAGTCTTCGAGTAAACGCAGCACCTGCACGTACTCGCGCTTGCCTGGTTTACCCAGCCGCACTTCGAGCAAGCGTCTCAAACGCACGAGATCTTGCGGTAACTGCCAACCGACGAGCGGCGCGGCTTGATCCAGCGCGTTCGTCTTGCGCTCCAGCAAGGCCAGGTAATGCAGCGGATCGAAGATCAACTCCTCGCGTTCGTAGCTGCGCCGATGCCGGGCGATCTCTTCGCTGCCGCAGCCGATGACCACCTCATCGACGTAAGCTCTCAGCAGTACTTCGCGGTGGCCGTAGCGCGTCGGAACCGAGTAGTCGTTGGTCCGATAGCGCACCAGCGACAACGACGTCACCCGCGTCGTGCGCTTGTCGCAAGCGTCATACCCGACAGCAGGCAACGTCAGAAACGCCTGGCGGTCGCGCTCGAAACGCTCACCGATCGTTTCCGAGTGTCGCCGCAAGCGCCGTCCACGGTTCTTGCGGCACTTCGCTTCGAGGTGTTCGTTGAAGGCTTCCCAACTTGAGAACCTGGGGATCGGCACCATAAAGTTGCGCCGCGCATAGCCCACCAACCCTTCCACTTTGCCTTTGTCGTTGCCCTTGCCCGGCCGCCCGAAACGGTCGGCGAACAGATAATGTGACTGCAGCTCGGAGAAGACACGGGTCCTCTGGCGTGTGCCGTCTCCCAGGATCCTCGCCACCGCTAGCTTCGTGTTGTCGTAGACGATGCTGCGCGGCACGCCGCCAAAATAGCGAAACGCCGCATTGTGCCCCTCGCAGAATGCCTCCGTCGTCTCGGCCGGAAACGCTTTCACGAATGCGTCATCGCTATGCGGCAGATCGACGACCAAGAAGTGCGCCTTGCGCTGCACTCCGTTGATGACGACGACCGCTTCGCCGAAGTCCGCCTGGGCGTCACCCGGCGGATGCGTCAGCGGCACGAACATCTCTTGTCCGCCCAGCTTCTTCTCGCGTACGTAGTCCTTGACGGTCGTGTAGCCGCCTGTGAACCCGTACTCGTCGCGGAGGCGGTCAAAGATGCGCTGTGCGGTGTGGCGTTGTTTCCTCGGACGCTCCCGATCGTCGGTCAGGATCTGATCGATGATCCCTGTGAAGGCCTCCAGTTTGGGACGCCTCGCCGGTTTGCTCCGCCGATAGCCCGGCGGAATCCGGTAGCGCAACATCTTGCGCACGGTCTCGCGAGCAATCCCAAAGCGCCGTGCTGCTTCGCGTTCGCTTAGCCCTTCGACGCAGACACTTCGTCGTACTTGAACGTATAGCTCCACCCGATACATCCCTCCGGTGTTCCACAAAACACCTCGGGGATGCTTGCGGACCACATCAGCGGCTTGGTCCTCCGCCTCCTCTGGGAGCCTTCACACCGCCGCTATGTGGTCTAGTTTGTCAGCGCCGTTCTCAGGGCGGGCCACCGTGCCCGCCTGTCGGAGACCGTTCGCTGAACACTCGCAGCCGAGAGCCTGGCGAGAAATCGGCGCCTGGACGTAGCGTACGCATTCTTGCGTGCTGGAGTGAACCCCAAAAATAAGACAGTTGTGATAGCGACACTTTAGCCGGGAAAGGAACTGCGAGTGGGCAAGAGACGAGTTTACAAGTTTCCCGAAGAATACCGGAAGATGGCACTGGAGCGGCTGAAAAGCTGCGCGAGTGTGACAGCGCTGTCGAAGGAGCTGGGGATTCACCGAGGGCTGCTGTACAGGTGGCGAAATCGGATGCAGCCGAGGGAGGAGGGGCCAGGTCCGCCGGCCGCCTCCCGCGAGCGGGAGCTGCGCCAGGAGATCCGCGCGTTGCAGCGTCTGTTGGGGGATAAGACGCTGGAAGTGGATTTTTTCAAAGGCGCCTTCGAAAAAATCGGGGCTCGACGCCACGGCAGCGGCAGCTGTGGCGAGAAGGCGTCTACGACCAAATCCGGGAGTTGATGCCGCTCGAAGGCGGACTGAGTGTCGAGCGGATGTGCCAGCTGGCTCAAGTGAGCCGGGCGGGTTTCTATCGCTGTTTCAAAGAGCAGATGCCAGTGGAAGAAGACATGGCAGTGAGGTCGGCGATCCAGGAGGTTGCCCTCGAACATCGGCGACGCTATGGCTACCGCAGGGTCGCGGCGGAACTCCGCCGGCGGGGGATGGTGGTGAACCACAAGCGCGTGGCGCGGATCATGCGCCAGGACGGCTTGCTCGGGGTCCAACCCCGGGCGTTCGTGGCCACCACGGAGGCCGATCATCCGCTGGAGGTTTACCTCAACCTAGCCGCCCGCATCAAGCTGACCGGGATCAATCAGCTGTGGGTGGCCGACATCACCTACATCCGGTTGAAGGCCGAGTCCGTTTATCTGGCCGTGGTCTTGGACGCCTACTCGCGGAAGGTGGTGGGTTGGGCGCTGGAGAGAACGCTGGCCGCCCGCTTGCCGCTGGCGGCACTCGAGCAGGCGATGGCCGAACGGCAGCCGCCGCCCGGCCTGGTCCATCACTCCGATCGCGGTGTGCAGTACGCTTGCGGCGCCTACGTGAGGAGCTTGCGCCGCCAGCAAGCGATCCCCAGCATGAGTCGGCCGGCGAACCCCTACGACAATGCCAGTTGTGAGAGCTTCATCAAGACGCTCAAGCGGGAGGAGATCTACGCCAACGATTATCAGGATCTCGACCACCTGCGCGCGAACATCGAGGACTTCATCGAGCGCTACTACAACCGCTGCCGTCTGCATTCGGCGCTGGGCTATCGGCCCCCCGAGGAGTTCGAGCGGGCCGCCAAGACGAAGGCAGCTTGCGCCGGAGCGACGATGAGTTTTTTTAGGCAGCAGGAGATCTATCGATCCGATGGGAAGGGGTTGCTGAACGAGAAGCCGACCGCAGCCGGCTCCCCGGACCATCGTTTCGATGAGTCTCCGGCCAGCTATTCCTCGGCGGGTTGGTCTCCACCAGAGCCCGCCTCCGCTTCACCAGCCGAGGACCATGCTAGAACAGAAGAGGCTATGGGGAGAAGGAAAAACCATTGAACGGCGAGTGTCGCTATCACGACTGTCTCAGCGGAGGGGTTCACCCCAGTGCCGTGTCGCCATTCGTGACGACATCGAGTCGCACGGACAATCGTGATTGTGCCGATACCGACAGAAATGTCGGCGCGGTGGTCGCCCTCCCTGGACGAAAAGTGTTACCTATGTCCCGGTCCGCTCACAAGCCCGGATTGCTCTAATTGTGTTGTAAGGTTTGCCAGTTGGATCGCTGACAGAGGGGAGCACTAAATATCCTGATAGTCCATAGAGACAAACTTCAATTCGAACGCGCGGTCGATGATCGTGCGGTCGAGTACGTAGGGAAGCCTCTCGAATTTGATCAAGTCGGTGGCGATGTTGATCACGTCGCGCGGGTGGCAACGGCGGAACTTGCGGCCGCTCTTCTTGTAGTGCTCCTGGATGATATCGGTTAACAGACCCACCGGACATTCGATATCCATCTGCCGGCAATAGGCATGGAAGATGGAGGCGAATTCCTCCTCGGTGGGGTTCTGCATGAACATCTTATACTCGAGCCGTCGCAGGAACGCCTCGTCACCGAGGTCGTTAGGGTTCAAGTTGGAGGAAAAGATCAGGAAGCACTCAAAAGGAACCTGGATCTTCGTTCCCGTTTGAAAAGACAGGTAATCGACGCTGCGATCCAGGGGATAAATCCAACGATTGAGCAGAGCGGCTGGCGAGACTTGCTGGCGTCCGAAGTCATCAATCAGGTAGATGCCGTTATTGGCCTTCAGCTGGTAAGGGGCGTCGTAGATCTTCGCGGCATCGATATACATCAAATCGAGCATCTCCATCCCTAGCTCGCCACCTGTCGTCAGAAACGGTCGCTTGCATTTCGCCCAGCGCTGGTCGAACTTGGGTTCGCTCGTCATCAGGGCACTCTCTTCCCTCCTGTCTACTCTTTCGTGGTAGAGGGAGTCGAAAACCTTGATAATTTGCCCCTCGGCTTCCAGGACATAGGGGACATATATGGGATCCGACTCGATCCTAGCCAACTGTTCCGAAAGAAAGCTCTTGCCGTTTCCGGGCCTACCGTAAATCAGCAGGGATTTGAAGGAGTTGACGGCTGGCCCCAGCTTCGAGTAGAACTCATCGGTGACAATGGCGCCGGTGAACGCTTTTTCCAGCGTGTCTTTGGTCAACCAACCGGGCTTGACCCTCTGTTGTTCGACCGCCTCGACGTAGCTCTTGAGGGGGACCGGCGCCGGCCCCAGAAATTGGTTCGTTTCCAAGTAGTCCTTGGCGCGCCCCCTGCCTGCCTCGGAGAGGGCAAACTGCGACGAAACGTTGCCGAATCCTGAGGAGCGCTTGGCCTCGATGAGCCTTTGTCGCTTTAGCCCGTCAACGACCGTTTCGATGACACTGAACTGGAATCCCAACATTCTCGCCAGCTCTCTGCCGCCCACCTCACCTCGAAAGTAGAGGTTCTTGAGCACCAGTTGCTCCACGAGGCTGGGGGTTACCCCGGCCTCAGGCAAAGAGGCGGCGGGTGAAGGCACAAAGCGTTCGGCTTGCGTTTCCGTGGGCTGGGGCGGGGCGAGAGCTATGTCACTCATAGGTTTCAGTACTGCTAGCCCTCTCATTATTAGCCATTGACTGGCGAAGAAACAGAGGTGAATTTCCGGGATGGCTAGGGGATCTCCCCTTAGACTGCTCGTCGAACAACCTAAGGTTTCAGACCTCGCGCGACTATCCACTGACCTCTGATGCTATGAGAGCGGCAAGCTAGCGCAAGCCGGCTCTGCAAGGAGGCCCCAAGTCGCGGTCCCAAACGCTTTGTTGAGCACGGCTATTTCTAAGATTCGTCCCAATACCGCTTTCGTTGCGCTGGTTCCAGTGTTCTGGTTGCGGTCGGCGTCGAGATCCCTAAGAGATGGAGCGGATAGGATGGAGAACCAGGGTGATTTCCATTCTCGCCGTGGGAGCTAGCAGGTCGCGGATGGGTCGGTGGGGAGGCCTCGAGTTTTGTCTAAGTCCTGCGAGCTAGACTGACACAACGCGCTGCTGCCGCTTTTCGCGATACATCCGTTGGTCGCTGATATAAACTAGGTCGTCGGGATTGTCGCCGTCTGTGGGAAACAGAGCTGCTCCCACGCTGATAGAGGTTGTGACGTCGATCCCCCGTCCGATCTCAACGGGTTGTCTTTCGACCGCTCTTCGTAGCCGCTCGGCTCGGCCTCGGAGACGGTGCTGCTGGATACCGGGGAGGATTGCGAGAAACTCATCGCCCCTACGCGGCCCACTTCGTCGTAGCTGCGCAGCGAAGCCTTGAGCCTGCGAGCTGTCTCCGCGAGAAGGCGGTCGCCGGCTGCATGGCCGTAGGTATCGTTCACAGGCTTTAGCTTGTCGACGTCCATGAACAAAACGCCCACACTTTGGTGGTCGCGCTGGGCACGGTTGACTTCGACTTCCAATCTCTTGAAGGTGGCTCGTGTGTTGGGAAGTCTTGTTACCTCGTCCGTCCTTGCCTGGAGGTATATCTCTTGCAGCTCGCGGGCGGACTGCATCGTCGATGCTAGCTTTCCGGTAATCAGCTCTAGGAGAAGGCGATCTCGCTCATCGAAAGAGTTCGTGAGCTTCGAGCACAGGATGATCGCCCCGAGCACTTTGTTATCCATTACTAAGGGCGCCGCGAGCGTGGACGCTACGTCGCTCAGGTAACGCAGCCCTTCGGCGCCTCGTTCCGCCGACGGGGAGAAGTCCGCCACGATCGGTTCGCGAGCCTTTGCAGCCTCGGCTACGAGGCCGTCTGTGCGGGAAAGGCTCAGGCGGGAGATGCAGTGGTCGGGAAGTCCATCAGCCTGCATCAGAACGTACTTGTCTTCGCGGAGTTCGAAAAGTCCTGCCTTGTCGCAGGCGATCGCTCGTCGAAGGATCTGAAGGGACTCTCTAAGATTCTGGTTGAAGTTCAGATCTGCTCCCAGCAGGGAGAGGATTTCGAAAAAGGGAAGGATTTCGTTTGGACCCCGAGTCAGTTTCTCGAGCGTCCTCCGTACCTGATCTCCCACCTGTCGCGAGTGGTTGGCTGAATTGATTCCACTGAGCGGGCGGTCAGTGCTTCGTCCCATATTACCGGGTTGAATTACTGGACTACACACAGTTGATATTCATGTCTTACGGGTACTGGCAAATCTTAGTACTCTTCTTGTAGAGTAAACCGATCCACGAAATATGACAACAGCAAAAGTTACCTAGAACTAAAACCTTACGACTTCCTACTTCAGGAAATCACATGCCCTCATGATTGGTCGTAAGTATCACAATACCAACACGTTACACCACGGATCACCGACATTGCCCAAATCTTTGCCCAAATGTGGGCCGCTTCCGGTGCCCCGAGCCGAGGCAAGGGAAAGGGCCACCGGCGGGCACGGCTAACAAGCGGCTCGTAGGTCTCAGGCCATCGGCGGGCGCTGACACTAGCCCCCTAGGCTCCCCGTACGCCAAAGCCAGCCCTCTCGATGGTACAATGCCACCATGCTATTGAAACGGCACGGCGGCTCGATCGATCCGCCAAGGCTCGGCGAGCACCACGACGATCTGAGCGGGCTGACGGACGACCCGACACCGGACGAGATCAGGGCGGCTCGGGCCGAGCTGGGCTTGACCCAGACGGACTTCGGGGCGGCGCTTGGCTTGCGGGGGAAGCACCGCAAGAAGCAGGTGCACAACTGGGAGTACGGCCATTCGCGGATGCCGGGGGCGAGCGTGATGATCCTGCGGGCTCGGCTCAGAAAGCACCGCGAGATAGCCGCCGAGCGGGCTTGGTTAGACCCGCCGCCGCCGGAACAGGGCAATTTAGGCCGATAGAAGCCCTCTACGGCGTTTTCAGCCGTTTTCCGACCCTGCCTTACCGCCTCGACCGCGAAAACCGCTCCTGAGCCATCCTGTGCGCCGGGAACAAGGCGTTCTGGGCGCTTTCCCCTGCCTGCTGGAACAGGACTGGGGATCTCTGTTTCCTTGCGGCTGGCCTTTTGCTACGCGAAAAGTAGTAGCCGCTACGCCGGATGTAGCCCCGGCGGGCCGAAAACCTACCTTGTACCACCTAAACGACTGAATCCAGGCGACTTGAGAAGGGGTGGTACACCCCTGTACCGCCTTTGGGCCACCTTTTGTACCACTTAAGTCACTGATTCCATGAACTTTAGGTCTGGTGGTACAGTTTTTCCCGGAAAAAATGCCCCTACCCCCTGCACACGCGATGGCGGATCCTCGCGCACGCGTAGCGCGCGACGTGCGCGGCGCGCACACGTGGCATGTTTTCCCGGATTTGCTCGGCCAGCGCCTTTCTTCCCCTACTACTACTACTACTAAACTATTTATTTATATATATATACAGGGGATCACGGGGTGGTACAAAAGGTGGCCCAACGGTGGTCCCAGGGTGTACCACCACCTAGATCGACCTAACAGAATCAACAACTTAGGTGGTACACATCAGTTAAACTACTATCGAATCAGCCACTTGCAGACGACTTGGAATTCTGGCAAAAGTAGGTCTCAGACCTACGACTTGAAAAAGTGTACCACTAGGGGACCACCTATCATGCTGATTCCACAGCCAGTTGAGGTGCATTTCCCAATTCCCCCAAAAACGGGTCAAAGAAAAACCTGGCTGCTGCGGTTGTTGCCGGAAAAACTGGATGCCGCAAAACCGGGGGCCAAAAAAGTGGAATCCGCAAGTCCAAAAAAGTGGAATCCGCATTGCGGCTTCCAGAAAAACTCATTGCGGCGCCCGGGAAAACGGGTTCGGCTCGGCTCAAAAACCTGGATGCCGCAATGAAAAACCTGGAGTCCGCAAGAGAAAACCTGGAAGCCGCGGAGCTGGGCTGTGTCACCCTGGGTACTAATGCCTTGTTGGGCGTTATGAAAAGGGAATTATAATGGTCGGTTCATGCTACTATAAGTCCCTCTTACTCACCATGAAAATATATTCCCTTCTGAGCGATCCGGGTAACTCCGCGCTGGTCGAGGCCATCAAGAAAGAGTTCCCGGACCACCACTTTGACTTTGAGGACGAATGTGTTGCAATTTTGGCTTGCGGCGGCTGGTAGCCTGAAGAGATCATGAAGAAAGCAATCCGACCGGCGATTTTCAAGTGGCGGCAGACGGCTCCGGAGCTGATTGTTTGCGCCGTGCGCTGGTATCTTCGGTACTCACTCTCGCTCCGCGATGTCGAAGAGCTACTCGATGAACGCGGCCTGAAGGCTGACCACACTACGGTCTGGCGATGGGTTCAGCGCTACGGACCGGAACTCGAGCAGAGGCTGCGCCGTCATCTCAAGCCAACCAATAAATCCTGGCGTGTTGATGAAACCTATGTTCGGATCAAGGGCCGCTGGTGCTACTTGTATCGCGCCATTGATTCCACCGGTGCCACCATCGACTTCCTGCTGTCAGCGCTACGCGATGCCGCGGCGGCCAAACGGCTGTTTCGCAAGGCTCTCAGCGATCCATCGCATCCGCATCCCCGCGTCATCAACACCGATCAGGCACGCCTCTACGGCTCGGCGATTCCAGGAGTGAAAAAAGAAGGAATTCTGCGACGCCGTTGTCGCCACCGGTCGGTCCAATACTTGAACAATATCTTGGAGCAGGATCATCGAGCGATCAAACGACGAGTGAAGACCAAGCAGGGCTTTCGTGAATTCCACGCGGCGCGCCGAACGATCCAAGGATACGAGGCAATGCACATGATCCGGAAGGGGCAGGCGAGGTGGGTGAGCGGTTCGGATGTTCGGCGACAGATTCAGTTCATCAACAAGCTGTTCGAGGTGGCTGCATGAGGCGGAGCCCGGTCGACTCGACCAATCGCTCTCTTGCCGCTTTTTGAAAGTTGCAACACATCCTTGAGGACGGACAGTGGTTTGTTGCGGCAAACGACCCATCCACCGCCAGAGAGGTCTACGAGAAACTTGACGGAACGGATGACGCAGACATCGGATCGGTGGTTGTTGTTTCCGTTGGCGCGTACTATGGTTACGCAAGTACCAACCTTTGGGAATGGATGGCATCCCGCGGCGAGGCATAATGACGAGCGGACAACCCAAAAAATCCAATCCGCAGTCGGACAACATCATCGAGATTCCGACACCATCAAATGGCAACTCGGGAAACGGCATTGAGAAACGATTACGCGAGGTTGAGAACAGTCTAGTCCGCTTGGATACGAAATTCGATACTGAGTTGAAGCATCTCGCTACAAAGTCCTGGGTTCTCGGAGGCGTCCTCGGCGGCATGGGCATAGCCGCAACGATCGCACTACTCTTCATCAAGCTATTCTTGTTTGACCCAAATCCAAACTAGCCAGCCCCGCCGCATTCACCTCCGCGATCCTGAGACGAGACCATTACCCGCAATCAGCGTCCGGTAGCGCAGCCGCTTTCCGTCCATGCCGCCGCTGATCGCGGCCAGCTGCTCGATTGTGTCCTGCTCACGCAAGTTGTGCCGACCCGCGAACTCCTGAATGTAGCGGTCCAGATGCTTCGGGCTCATCTTACGGAAGCATTTTGGACGGCCGCAACCGCTACCTGGCCTGCCGGAAGCTGGGCATCGAGCCTAAGTTCGAGCACTGGGATGGCGAAGGATCCCCCGAGGAGATCGTTCTCAGCCTCAATCTTCACAGGCGGCATTTGTCGAGCGCCCAGCGGGCGGGGATCGCCGTCGAGATCCTGCCGAGACTGGAGGCCGAGGCCAAGGAACGCCAGCGCGAATCGGGACAGAAATACGGCCGCGAAAAGGTTCATCAAAAAGTTGATGAACCTATTGGTGCCGAACAAATATCAGAAACTAAAGAGTTTAACGGCGATTCAAAAAGCGAACAAAAGGCGAAGCGAACAAAAGGCGAAGACGTGTCCGACCAATCCTTGGACCGGGCCGCCAAGATGTTCGCCACCAACCGCAATTACGTCTGGTGGGCGAAGCTGATCAAGGACGCCGACCCCGCGCTTCTCAGGAAAGTCCGTGACGGGGAGACGAAGATCGCGGTCGCCCTGCGCAAGCTGACGAGAAGACGGTTCCCCACGCCCAAACAGGCCCGCCGCATCGCCATCGCTGAGAACCGCGACGTTCTGGCTCGGGACGGGCGGCGCTACGGCCCGCCGGGGGAGGATCCTGAGAAACCCCCGGATCTCGACCCGGGCGAGCAGGAAGCCCTGGCGTTCGTCGATGCCGTTGTCACTCTCGGCACGCTGACGTTGGTCCCGGACGATCTCGCCGGGAAGGTCCCCAGCTGGCGGCGGGATGAGGTCGAAAACCACCTGGGAAACGCCATCAGCTGCCTATGGGCCTTCGATAATGAATGTAATTTGCCGGACGGTGACGGCTAAACCCACCGTGGGAAACATTGTTTCCCAGGGGTGAATAGATGGTATTATACCATCATATACACCAACATGGCCCGAAAGCGTGACACTGAACATTATCGTACGGATTATGCGGCCCCGTTGGCCGTTGGGAGACGAGATCGCCCATGCGGCAGACACCAGGCTTTCGCTTTGTACTGCGAAGCGGGCGAAGATCCGCCGCGACCTGCTGGACGCTTGCGGCCTCACGGATGTGGTGCGAGGGAAGACGACACGCCTGTTCAAGGCGTAGTAGCATGTAGGGTTGAGAGGATAGTTTTGTTCGCCTTTTGTTCGCTGACCCGATGGGGAAGAAGTTCGGTGGTGGTCTAGAAACGGGGGAGCCTCAATGATCACGTATGTGAGTGGAGATCTTTTCAAATCACCCGCGCCAGTGTTGGTGAACACGGTCAACACCGCCGGGGCGATGGGTAAGGGCGTCGCCAGGGAGTTCAAGCGGCTCCTTCCCGACATGTTTCAACAGTACCGCGAAATTTGTGAAGACAAGAAGTTCGATATCGGCAACCTATTCTTGTACAAGACCCTCAATAAATGGGTGCTCAACTTCCCGACCAAGAAACATTGGAGGAATCCATCCCGCCCCGAATACATCGAGAAAGGATTGCAGAAGCTGGTGTCGATCTACCTCGATGTTGGGATTTACGACCTAGCCATGCCCCTGCTCGGGTGCGGACATGGGGAACTAGATTGGCCGACTCAGGTGAGGCCGATCGTCGAGAAGTACCTGAAAAACCTCCCAATCAATGTCTTCGTTTACTTTTACGCTCCTGGCCGGGTACCAATTCCTGAGCATCGCGATATTCGGGCGATGGAGACTTGGCTTCGGTCAGAACCCGCAGATCTCCCATTCACCGAAGTGTGGCTGGATCTGTTACGAGTCCTTGAACAGAAGACGGAGTTCCAGACCTTGGCTGGAACGAACAAGTTCAAGGCTACTATTGCTTCCAAGGACCCGCAAGGGCTTTGGATAGAGACCGAAAATAATAGGGCCTTTGTGGATGCTCCGCAGCTCCTCGATTTCTGGCAGCAGATAAGATCCTACGGCTTCACATCGCGCCAGATCGCCCCGTCCGGATTGTCTCGTCACTCCTACTACCTGATGCCTATCTTCGCCGAACTTGAGTACGTGGAGCCGTCGAACACCTCGGAATCGTACGAACGTCTGCGGAACGGCTCCGAGGCCATCGGCCTTCAATACGTTCCTCCGCCACACGTTCCTCCGCCACAAACGAGCCAGATGGACCTGTTCCGTGCCAGCGTGACTCTAGCGTGACTCTTTAAGAGCAATAAGGTGTCTCACGAGCGCAAGCAGGACCATGAGCAGATAGCCGGGAAGCTGAAGGAGCTGGCGCAGAAGTACAGATCCGAAGGACGCTCGTGGTGGCCGAACTTTCTGTTTCATTACACCGCGCTGGAGAACGTCATCTCAATCCTGGAAAGTGGAGTTCTGTGTAGCCGCAAGGAGGCCATAAGCCGTAACCTGCTCACCAAGGATAGTGCCAGCGCCAGCGTGCTGGACAGTACATCGGATGTTTATAAGAGCTATGCCCGATTATATTTTCGCCCCAAGACACCCACTCAGTACTCGAACGAGGGGATTCGACCCTGCGGCACCTTAGTTCATAACGCTCATTGCCCTGTTCCAGTGTTTCTGCTCTTCGGTTCAGAGGACGTCTTGACCCGCGCGAGCACGAAATTCTCCAATGGATCATTGGCAGGACATAGTCCAGGACGCGTCGGAATGAAGGCATCCTATTTCGAGAAACTGCCCTTCGACCAGATCTATCACAACTCGCGCCTGGAAATGCAGGAGAAGCAAAGGCTCGTAGCCAGCAGGCATGCTGAAGTGATTGTGCCGGGCCAGCTTGACCTGGAGCCACTCCGGTTTATTTGGTGCCGATCCGAAGCGGAGAAAGAAACCTTGGTGTCATGTCTGAGCGAAACGCAGCGGAATCAATGGGCCAACAAAGTATTTCATGGGAAGAAGTACGACCTATTCTTTTCGAAGTGGTCGTATGTGGATCAGGTCGAACTTGATGAGACCGGCGGGCGGCTCAGCTTCAACCGCAACACGACGACTCCCGGGCCTTTCGATTTAGAAGTGAGTGTAGAAGACCACGACACGGGCAAAACGCTGCGACACCGAGAGGAAAAATTTATGGTGGGTCCCAGCATGTCACTCAAATTCAAGAGCCCAATACCAAACTATACAATCGAACTGCGCCTCGAC
This sequence comes from Bryobacterales bacterium, assembly GCA_965248105.1. Classification (GTDB taxonomy): domain Bacteria; phylum Acidobacteriota; class Terriglobia; order Bryobacterales; family UBA6623. Next base: position 3,414,004 of record CBDFIK010000006.1, on the reverse strand, counting down.
GGCTATCTCGCATACCGTTGCGAGTACGAAGAACTCTCCGCCTTGTTTTAGCGAAAGGCCCCCCGCGCCCGAGGACCGCTCATGCAACCTGAGCATCGATTCTGCTTTCCCTGATGTACCGCAGCACGTCGTCCCGCAGGTAGGGTTCCTCGTCAGACTCGATCTCGATGTGCTCCCTAACCTTCTCGGGCCCATACTTGCGCGCCAGTCCGCCGAAAGCCTCGTCCAGGAACGAGGCGGCGTAGCCGTATCCGCCGTCAAGGTCGACGCGCAAGACCTTTCCAGCGGCCACCGCTTCTTTGAACCTGGGTTCAAGCAGCTCCTCGAAGAACTCCTTCGCCGAATCAGGCCCCATGGAGCGGAACCGCCCTCCGGGCGCTCGACTGAACTCCTGAGCCACGGATAAATCAATTATTCCGTGACCTCTTCATAGGTCTGCGCGAAAATTTCCGGTTTGCATGGGTACTGCTCGCCCGCAACCCCTGTAATCAACCAATCCCCAGGTTCGGCGGTCATGGTGCCTTCCAGGGTCTTGATCGTCGTTTAATCCCGCCGCGCTCCCGCCGCCCCACCGACGTAGGTCTCCCTCCACCATTCGATCGCCCGCCGCAGGCTGCGCTCTTCGGTGGGCGTCAGTGTCCGCAGGAACTTCCGGCGCTCCCGGCTGTTCAGCATGCCGAGCGGATGGGCGCGCTTCAGCATGGCCCGCATCATATCCGGTTTCACTTTTAACCGACGGAGTTCGGCGCGGTAGCGCGCGGCGGCTTCGGTGTCCTTGAACTTCAACGCCATGCGGTAGTAGAAGTAGGCGTTGCCGCGCCGGCTCGACACTAAAGCGGTCTGACTTGGTGTAATTAGGTCACCATGCAATGCACCAACGACAACGACCTTATCATCCGTCCAGCGGAACCTGGGGACGTACCGCTGATCCTTGCGCTCATTAGAGATCTTGCCGACTATGAAGGCCTCACCCACGAGGTCACGGCCAACGAAGAAACGACCGCCAAGTACCTGTTCGGCCCGGCGTCCGTGGCCAAGGCTGTGATTGCCGAGTATCAGGGGAATCCGGCTGGCTTCGCATTGTATTTCCATAACTTTTCGACGTTTCTGGGTAGGCCGGGCTTCTACCTGGAGGATCTATTTGTCCGGTCCGATTTTCGAAGACAAGGCATTGGAAAGGCGCTGCTTGTTCATCTTGCGCGTTTGGCCAGGAGTCAAAACTGCGGACGACTGGAGTGGGCCGTCCTGAACTGGAACGAGCCTGCCATTCGCTTTTATCGGAGTCTCCAGGCGGCCGCCATGGATGAGTGGACTGTCTACCGGCTAACAGGGGACGCCCTTGACCAACTCGCTGACCAGTGCAGGGACTCGGATTCGCAGCCTGAGCGAGGCTGCGCTACCATCTAATCACAGCGGGGAGGAACGATGAGCGGGGAAATCTCCCTGCACGACGCCGAACCCAATTTCGACCTGATTGGCTTGCCAGACGCCGTAGCCCTCCCCGGCCATTCGCTGGAAACTGGTTAACCTGGAAAGGCTCAAGACGGCCAATCCAGGAAAGCATGCGGAGCAAAGGAATACGCTCAAGGGGCTGCTTCGATGACGGCGACGCCCTCCTCACTCGATGACCGGCTCAAGAGGTTGGGCACTAAGGCTTCAGACCCATTTTCGCGACAGGTGATCGAGGGTGCGTGGTATGCACTCTCGGGCGACGGCAATCCTCTTCGAATCAACTTCTTCGCCACATCCATGCGTATCCTGTTTGAGCATCTGATGGATACGCTGGCACCGCAATGCAAAGTTCAAACATGCTCCTGGTTTGAGACCGAAACGAAAAATGGCCAGCCCACGCGCCGCCAACGCATCACCTATGCGATCCAGGGTGGCTTTACCGATGCCTTTGTCAATGATGAGCTGAAAGTTGACCCGGAGCCATTGAAGAAAACCCTGCTGGCGGCAATTGCCGCCCTGAGCAAACACATTCACGGCAGAGAGACAACAGTCATCACGGAGCACGACGTACAGGATCGCTTCGCTGAGGCCACGCTCGATGAAATGGAGGCATTTCTTGATGCCATGCATGCGTGTCGTAAAGCTGTTCTCTTGCCCGTCGTAGAAGAACTGGATGATGCTGCCGTGGATACACTGCTGAGCGAGACGATTCAGGACGTCGACGAACTCGCAAGCCACTACTCGCTTGAAGATATCTCCGTCGACAAGGTCATCGTCAAAGATATCGACCCACACACAGTCAAGTTCCGGGCCACGGGCTCGATCTCGGTCATCCTCCAGTGGGGATCCAATTCTGATCTCCGGCGCGGCGATGGGCTTGAATTGCCGGAGTCCTTCCCCTTCTGGTGCGACATCACTCTACCTATCGATTATCCTTGGGACCTCCGCTGCGCGGAAACAGAGTACTGGGTCGATAATTCCGCCTGGCGCGACGAAAGATACGACTGATAGCCTCGCCGTCTCCGACCGACCCCGATTATCAATGTCGATACTTCACCCAGTCGTAAAGGCATCTGGACGGGATCGGCATGACACCCGGCCTGCCGCAGGCCGGAAGCCAAACTGATCCGCGCCAGTTTCCACTCCGCTTCCGGCCAGGCGCGGGCAAATCCACGCCGTCCTCTACGGTGACCTCGGCACCATCATCGAATGGACGGGAACCAGAGAACGCAAGGGGCAGGAAGAACAAAACCCACACCCCCGTCTCGGGAGTGTCGGTCTCGGTGGTTGCGGGTGCACGCAAAGAATAGCTGAAACGGTCCGCGATTTCAACTCTGGTTTCACATGTCGTTCCGCCGCGCCTGCTTGTGACCTCCGACGTAGGTCTCCTTCCACCAGGAAATCGCCCGATCCAGGCTGCGCTCTTCCTCGGGCGTCAGCATCCCCATGAACGCCCGGCGCTCCCGGCTGTTCAGCATGCCGAGCGGGTGGGCGCGTTTCAGCATGGCCCGCATCATCTCCGGTTTCACTTTTAGCCGCCTGAGTTCCTGACGGTATCTCACGGCGGCCTCGGTGTCCTTGAACTTGAGCGCCATGCGGTAGTAGAAGTAGGCGTTGCCCCGGCGGCTGGCGTAGAGCGGCGCGCCTTCCTCGCCCTCGACCGCCCGCAGCCATTGGTAGGCTTCGCCCCGGATCTTGGCGTAGGCGCTGTAGCCGGTGTGCCGCGCATCGACAAAGGTCGTCATCAGCACGTGCCCCGCTCCCGGCGACGGCCTGCCTAGCAAGTAGTCATAGACAGGCTCGACCTGGACAGCCCGGAATAGGTGCCGCCAGCCGTCCCGGATCAAACGCGGGTTGAACACGTCGGGGAAGAAGCTGCGGCCGGCCAGGGCTTCGCCCGGCACCTTGAACGTCGGCGTCAACCCGTTGGCGAGCCGGTTGATGGGGGCCTGGTACACCGCCAGGGCCACGTCGCGCCAGGTTCCCCGGCCTTTCGAGATGTGAGACAGCGCCGCCAGCACGTCGTCGAGTCCGAACCAGCCCATCAGATCGCTCAACGCCCCCGGCATGCGCAGCATTTTGATCTCGCCGTCCCACTTGCCGAGGATCAGATGCAGCCTGCGGCGGTCCTCGTCGCGCAGCTCTTCCTCGAGGTCGGGAAACAGAAGGTTGTTCCACATCCACGTCCCGACGGAGTACACCATCATGCGCCAGGTCAGCCAAAGCGCCGCCCGCGTGCCCACCTTGGCGCCCAACGCGGCCAGCGACGCGGTCCGCCCGAAGCCCTTCTGCGTGGCCACGATGTTCGACCCTATCCGGTAATAGCGCTTGGCGTTGATCTCCTGCCAGCTCCAGAACGGTATCACCCACTTTCTAAGCTTTTGGCCGAGGACGCTGATCGCGCCGTAGTCGCCCAGCGACTCGCGGGCGATGTAGGCGGCCCGGTCGGCGTCGGAGGTGATGGCGTTGACCTGGTCAATACGACCGGCCCCGTAGCCGACCAGCGGCATCAGGTCCTCGTTCAACCGTCCGGGGTTCTCCCGCCGCGCCGTCTGAATCTCTTCCCTCACGGCCAGATACATGGCGTAGCGCAGGAAGTTTTCGCGCAGCGTGGTCGATTTGGCCAGGAATTTCCATATCTTCCTCAGCGTCCGCTCGGAGAGGCCCGGTTTCACCAGCAGGCCCTCGATGTCGTTCTGGACGTCATACACCTCGGAGATCGACCAGCCGCCGTCCAGCACGCCGCGCTCGGCGGCCTCCTGGAAGACGGCGCTGGGCGTGCCCTTCCTTACTGTCACGTCCCACAGCTCCAGAAACGCGGGCTCGAGGTACTTCCACTTGAGCGCCTTCGGGAAGGCCGCGATCACGCCGTCGAGATCGCCCGAAAGGTTCTGCAGGTTGTACTTGGCCCAGCGCCTGGGGTTGATGAGCGTCAATTGCTTCCAAGCCCGGATCGACTTCTCGTACAGTTCAACGGTGGCGTAGTAGTCCGCCTTGCTCCCGAACGAGTCAAGCGTGGCGGCCAGCTCCACCGGCACGACCATCTCGAACTTCGGCCCGCCGACGACCCGCTGTTCCTTGATCCTGTCCATCATGGCCGCGACCTCCCCGGCGGGGAACATCCCGGCCATCCCTGAGTCTTCGAAGACCTCGGCTAGCTTTGACCGCATCCGGTCGAAGACGTGCTCGGGGATCGTCAGGGCCGTGAACATGTGGCGTCCAGGGTCGGGCTGCCAGGACTTGAAGCCCTCCCACTCGGTCCCGCCGCCTCTTCGGATCGCCTTCAGGGCCTTCTCCATGTTGTCCGCCAGGATGTATTTCTCTCCCAGCTGATCCTTGAGGAACTGCCGCCGGGCGGTGACGGCGGCAAGAATGTGGTAGGCCGCGCCCGCCGCCTCGCCGTCGAGATTTTGCGCCACCCAGACGACGAGCGGAAACGCCGAGTCCTCGGTGGACTCCGATACCCGCTCGGTATCCATCAGCAGCGTGTACTCGGCTTCGAGGTGCGACGGCACGTCGGCCCTGTCGAGCGTTGCCCTGAGCTTGCCGAACCCGGCCCCGATATTCTTTCGGAACCCCCGCAACTGGTTCCTGATCGGCGTCTTCAACTTCGCGCGATCGATGTCTTCGGTGTTTTCCTTGAGGAACTCGCCGATGTCCGCCGGCGTCTCGATGGCGTCGGCCAGACTCCGGTCAACACCGGCTAGCCGCAGTGCTTCGCGGAACTCCGCGACGACCAGCTGGTCCACCAGGGGCTTGTTGTGCTCCCGGATTGCCTTCTTCAGCTCTCCACGATGGTTGTACTGGGGCGACTCGGCGATCTGCCGAATCACCTTGGCCATCTGGATGTCGACCAGGGCCTTCATGAGCCACGCCGATTCGGCTTCGAGCAGATTGGTGTTGATCTCAAGGGTGGTGCCCATCCGTTTGGCCCACTTGGGCTTGCGGACCCCACGCACCCGGCTCGAGCGGATCGTCTGGGCGTACTCGATCACCTGGTGCTTGATGTAGTTCCTGCGCTTGAGGCGCTCGGGGGAGAGGACGCCGGCATCCACCATGCGCCTCGCCACGCGGCGCACGTAGGCCTGGCGCTTTCGGACGCGGCTCGCCAGCTCGCGGTCAGCCTGCATGGCCTTGTTCACCTCGTGGTAGCTAGCCATGAAATCGTCGCTGCTGGACCAGAACGGCACCACCATGCCTTCTCTGATGTCGTCATAGAAGTCGTCCATGAAGACCTTGCGGGTCATCAGGTTGAGCCTGTCGGTGTTCAGCCCCTCGGTCAGCTGCCTGAGATGGCGTTCGGCCTCGCCGCTCGCCACCGACGGCGCCGCCTGGAGCGACCGCAGCCACTCGTGGGCGTCGGCGAACAGCGGTTTGCGCGGCAGGTCGCGGTAAGTCCTTACCCAGTCCTCGCGGAAGTTCTCCCAGACTTCCCTGGCTCTCTCCACCATCGAGGGTCCGCTTGCCCGCAAGCCCTTCTGCCGCTCCTTGAAGCGCTCCTCGGCCCGGCGGCGGGATTCGCCGGCCTCGGGCCGCGACTCGCGCACCGCGCCCTGTTGCGGTGTGATCGTCGGCGTGCGTGTTCCCACCTCCCCCGATCGAACGCGGGAGAAGATGTCCTCCGCCGAGGTCTGCCAGCCATCTTTGAGGAGGGCGCTTCTCAGTTGCCTGAGCAGGCGCCGCAGCTTGGCGAAGATCCGTGCTACCGTTTCCCTCCAGCCGCGGGGAGCCGCTGACCAATCGGCGAAAGCGTCCGCGATGGCTTCCCCGGTGGCGGCTTCGGAAGGCTTGCCCTTCTCAAACAGTTCGGGGTAGCGCTCCTCGATCCGGTAGCGGGCGATCCAGTTCTGCTCTTGAGCCTCCCGTGTCAGGGTGTTCCACTCCGCCTCGGTGAACAGGCCATCGGCTTGGAGTGCGTGAATCGCTTCGTGGTGCAGCACCTTGAGCGGGTTCGAGGTCCCGAAGCCCGGGTCGAGCGCCACTTCGATCACGGAGTTGTAGGGGCGGTAGCGGCCCTGGACGAACCCCCTGCTGCCGCTGATCGGAGCCTGGCTCGCCTTGAACGTGGTGTTGGGCGCGATCCGGTTGAGCGCGGCTGCGAGGATTTCGGGGAGCTTCTCGAATCGCGCGGCTTCCTCAGCGGTGAGGGTACGTTCCGCGACTGCCGCCTCCGGCGCGGGCCGCGATTCAGGCTCGGGTGAGGCCTTGGTTGATTCGTGCTGGGTCGTCTTTTTCTTGGCCTTGGACGTTTTCTTGAGCTTCTTCGGCTTCTTGGGTTGCTTGGTCTCGGTCGGTTCCGCCGGTGTCTCGACAGGTGCGGCGGGCGCGGTGGCCGGAGAAGCTTCGGTGGGCAGTTCCGGCTCCGTGGCCGGCTCTTCGCTTCTTGCCCCGCGCAGCAGCCGCTCGATCGGTGGAGCTTCCGGCTCGCCGAGCAGCGTTGCCTGGCGCGGGTCGTAGCGCTCGGCCGACTGGAGATACCGCCTCAATGCCTCCGTGATCCCCGCTTCCGATTCAAGGCGCTTGTAGCCGTCGGCTCCGGGGTCCTTGTAGAACATCCCCAGGAACGCTTTCACGCGCTCGCCGTGTTGCCCGCTTGGGGCCGCATCGCCTTCGGGGAACAGGGACCCTTGATTCAGCAGATCCGAAACCAGAACCCGCTCACGCACGCTGCGGTCGATCAGATTAACGGCATCGAGCAGGGCCTTCGTCTGGTCGATATCGGGGTGCATCGTGCCCGCCTGGACGCTCTCCCTCATCGCGGCCCACCGGGGCGCCAGGTCGATCAAGACGTTGCGGATCGTGCGACGTCCCGGATCGGCGGCTTCCGCGATGCGCTCGACCAGACGGCGGTCCGAGTAGGCTTTCGCCAGCAGCGCCGTCTCGATACGCTGAACCCCATCCGCCGTCAGGTCCCCTTGGGCGCTCACGAAAGTCGTCTGCTCGCCAGGGCCGACGACGTCGCGGACGAACGAGCGCACGAAGTTCCGGTTCTTCTCCAGGTCGACCGCGCCACCCTCGTAGAGGCCCACGAGTCCGCGCGGCATCGCCTCGGCGTCGGCGAACGCGCGCTCGGTGCGCGACAGGCTCATCACCGCCTGCTGGTTCGCCTCCCGCGTGAAGGCGAGACGCTCGCCGGGCGTCAGCTGAGAGCGGCGGATGCGCACCAGGACAGGTTTCCCCACACCTTCGACGGGGTATCCCTTCCCGGCCAGATACTGCCGGTAGTTCTCCGCCGTGCCCTCCGAATAGGCCGTCTGCAAGGCGATCGTGCGGGCATTGCCGCTCTCGACCACGCCTCCGGGGTCGATGATCGGAGCGCCGCTTTCGGCTCCCGGGGAGCGGTCAAGCAGTTGGGGCCGAAGGTCGCGCGACAACTGCTCGATCTGAAGCTGCGACGCGGCGCGGCTCCTGTCTCTCGGCTGAAGCTCCTGCGGGTAGGCGGGATTCAGGTTGCCGAAGCGGTCGTGCGAGGCGGTCAGGGTGTCGGCATCGGCGATGGCGTACTCGACCTCATGCTCGGTGCCCGCGGGCGTGATCGCCTTGTCCCGCTCGACCGGCTGGAAGGGAATCTCTTGAACAGATTGAGGTTGGGGCTGCTGCGCTTCTGGTTGCTGTGGCAGCTGCGGCTCCGGCTCAGGCTGCAACGGTTCAGGTTGCGGCTGTAAAAGCTCAGGCTGTTGTGGCTGCTGTGGCTCCGGTTGCTGCTGTGGCTCCTGCTGGACCAGGCGGGAAGCCGTGCGAGCCTTGGCCTTGAGCAGTTTCAGGAAAGCACTACGGCGCTCCGCCGGTACCTCTCCTTCTGAAAGCCCCATCGCCGCGGTGGTTTCCGCGATCAGGCCCTGGGCGCGTTCCGTGCCGATCTTCCCGGCGGCGGTCGAGACTGCCTCCCGGTACTCCTCGTCGAATAGTAGTTGCTCGTCGCGCTCCTGCTGCTCGCCGGCAGCGGTCTGGCTTTCGCTCTCGCGGGTTGTGGTGTCCGTGGCGACGCGCTTCTTGAGCGTTCCCAGCAACTTGCTCCGGCGCTCCGGTCCCAGCGCTTCAAGTGATTCAGCTCCCTCGGCATCGAGTTCGGCCCTCAGCGCCGCATTGCGCAGCTCGGGTGTATCGAGCGGCCGCAGGGTCTCGGTGACATCGGCTTCGAACCTCGTCCGGTCGGCCTGCTCGGCCTGCTGTTGGGCGGTAGGAGGAGCCGTCAGCGTCTCGCCGCTCAGCGGCAAGGGCAGCTCGAAGGTCGTGCCGTCGCGCCAGATCTTGACCGCCGGCGGCGTCGACTCCCCGGGCATGTACTCCTCGCTCGGGATGGCGTCGAGCACCACGACGCGCTCCGGGGTGCTGCGGCTTACTCTTCCGTCTTCCGAGACGACATCGGATTGATAGATCGCCTGCTCGCCGACGTTGGGGAGACCGTATTCGGCGAGTATCTGGTTGGACTCGGTAGCGCCCTCGGCCGTCGCCATGAACTCCCGGCCCTCGGCGATCAGATCGTCTGGGAGCGGCGAGGCGAGGTCGGCTTCGCTCAGGGGTTGCCCAGCGGCCCCTGCCGCGGCGGTCTCCGCGGCTCCTGGACGTCCGCTGTCGGGAGGCGGTGTGGGGCGCTCGGGTGGAAGCGGAGGGGGAGCGGTATCTTGAGGCCGCAACAGCTGGTCAGCCGTAGTTGTGACCCCGCTGATGGTCCCGCCCACCATGGTGCCGGCCAGCGCCTCTTCGAACGTCCGCCAGGCCCGCTGGCTGACATCGGGGTTGTCGGTCAACGCCGCCGCTGTCATCTCGCGGATCGCCGATTGCAGCGCTTCCGTTGACCCCTCGATCAGCGACCCTTCCGCGATCCTGCGGCCAATGGCCCGCAGCACCGTCTTCTTGATCGGTGCGCCAAGGGACCGGCTGACGATCCTACCAAGCCCGCCCACATCCAGAGCGGTAATCGGTACCGCGATGGCAATCGCGAATTTCGCGGCCCTCTCCGGCTCGACGCCTTCCTGCTTGAACTGCTGGTAGGCTTCGCCGAGGTTCAGCGGAGCGCCCGCCACGGCTGCGCCAATGAAGCCGCCCACCAAGGCTCCGGGAGGTCCGGCCACTGCCGCGCCACCGACCGCGCCGGCGGCTCCCATCACGAGTGGCGGAACCGTGCTGCCAAAGGCACTACCGGTAAGCCCCGCCAGTGCCCGCAGGTTCTCCCCGAAACCTTCCGCTTCCTCAAACGTTATGGGGGGCCTGCCGGCCTCCAGCCCCGCTGCCCAGCGCTGCAGGCGCTCGCCTGCCTGCCGCATGCTTTCGGAACCGGAACTTACCCCTGCCGCCTCGAGAGCGGCACCGTACATCTCGGGGTTCGATTGGATCAGGCTGTGATGGAATGCCGAGCCGAACTCGTCGAAAACGCCGGGTTCGTCAGGGGGCTCGGGAGGGACACCGTATGCGTACCGGGGACCGCCCGGCGTGCGGCGCGAAGCTCGATAATACGCTTCGAGAAAGTCGAATTGCGGCTCTGGGGTGCGGCGCGAAGCTCGATAATATGCTTCAAGGAAGTCGAACTGCGGCTCTGGGGTGTAGCCCGCAGTTCGTTGATTTTCTTCGAGGTGGTTGCTCATGGCGGCCCTGTTTGACCCTGCCGCCTCGCCTTCGGAATTAGCGCTTTCTTCCGGGCCACAGCCTCCCGCCCGGACTGGTCAGGTGTGGTGGAGGGTCCCCGATAGGTGCCGGGTGTCCGCGTTGTTCCAACAGATCCCGGGCATCTTCGAGCGGGATCTTTTCGGTTTCCGCCAACCGCTTGATGTCGGCCCATGACGCCGGTACCTGGTAGGGTAATCGCTTGTAGGTATCCCAATAGGTCATCCAGTAGTCGAACTTGGGAAGTTCGAGTTTCTCGTCGCCGGTATTCTCGTCGGTTACGGTGAGCCGTTTCTCTACCCATTCTTTTACGGCTTTACGCTCATTTCTTTTAGCCTCGGCCTCGTCAGCCGCCTGCGTTGCTCTCGCCTTGGAGCGCGCCGCAGCCAATTGAGCATCCCACCGCTTTTTTTGCGTCTCCAGATCTTTCCCTCGCAGGTCGATTTCTTGTTGCCGTAGGCCTCGGTTCTTCTCGCCCTCTTCCTTCCGCTGGGCTATGTCCTTCTTGCGCCAGTCCGCCTGGGTCCCCAGCCGATGGGAGACCAGCGCCGCCTGATGCGCCCGGTTGTCCTCGGCTAACGTTTCCCGGTGTTCCCGCTCCTCCCCGGCCAGATCGCTCTGCTGCTGCATCTTCAACTGGTTCTGCTTCTTCCAAAACTCCTCCCGCAGCCGCTCGCCCTCCATGCGCCGGCGGTGCTCGCCGACCTTGGCCAAGCCCTTGCCCGCCCCCTCGAGGGCGCCGCCGAAGGCGTATGCAACCAGGCTCACGATACAACCCCTCTCCCGGCTGGCGGCATGGGCGCAGGTGCGCCTTGCCCCTGCTGCCCCGCAACAGCGGCAATCTCGGCCAGGTTGCGATCCAGTGAGCCGTCGACGTTGGCTTCGAGCAGGCCCGCGAACTCCTGCTCGATCTCCTGCTGGTTCCAGATGCCGAGCTTCGCCGTCTTGCCGTACAACAGCTCAGCCGCTCTCGGCGCGGCGGAGTCGATTTCCTCCTGCGAATAGTCGTAGAGGCCCGCTGCCGCGGCCACCGACGCCAACTCGCCCAGCACGTCCATCGTGCCCATGAACACCACCGCTCCGTCCTTGGCCCCTCCCGCCTCGGCCACCCGGGACCCGACCACGGCGGCGGTGTGCGCCAGCGCGTCGACAGGACCTCCCGGACCCTGGGCCTGCCGCGGTCCGCCTTGCTGTTGTCCGCCTGTACGCAGCATCTTCAAGATGGCTGGGTTTGCTTCACCATCCTGCGTCTTGCCGCCGTAGATCAGCCGGTAGGCCATGTCGGAGAAGCGCGCCAGCTGGCGCTCGTCGACGTCGGCTCCGGCGGTGGGCTGCTGCGCTCCGGGAGTGGGCCTTGCGGGCTGGCCTGGCGGACCTGCCGCGGGCGCTCCCTGTGCTGACGGACTCATCCCCGGCCGCACTCCGGCAGCTGCTAGCAGCGATCCTCCGTTGCCTTGATGGACCGGCATTTACACCCTCCGCCTCCGCCTCAATTCCTGCGCCAGAAGCGAGTCCGGGGCAGCGCCCCGCAGCATCTCCTCGGCAGCAGGACTGCCCGCGTTGGGAACCCTCAGCGGATCAACCTGCGCCGCCTGTGTCACGTCCGGCACGGCTACCTGTTGAGTGGGCTGCTCAAGAGGCGGCAGGCCCAGTGCCTCGCGGCTCACGCGGTAGTTGTCGCTGAGCTGGGCCAGACGGTCATCAAACGCCTGCCGCTCCTCCGTGGCCATATCGGCCTGGGTTCTCGCGGCAGCTGCCGTGCCAATGCCCCGGCCTACTCCCGATATCAGGTTGCCTGCGACGACGGGGTTCTTCTCGACCCACTTGCCGGTGCCTTTCAGGAAGCCGATGAGGGAGTTGCCGCCACCGGATATTTCTTGACTGTTAGGGGTAACAGCCCCGGCGATCCTTCTAAGATGCCGCTCGGCAGGGGTCCCGAACCCCGGACGACCAGCGGAGGATGATCCTCCGCTCTGAGATCCTGCTCCGCCCGGTGTCCAGCCAGCAGCGCCCGCGAGGCCTCCCGTGATAGCGCCGCTCAGCGCGCCGCTCCGGGCGCCTTCGGTGAAGCTGCCTCCCGTCGCCGCCGAGACGCCGCCTCCGATCGCCGCTCCCCAGCCCGAACCCGCCACCGAGCCCGTAAGTACCTTGCCGAGCGTGCCCTTGATGCCGATTTTGGTGACAAGGGTAGACGCAACTTTCCCCCAGCCCATGCCGCTCAACCAGGATCCGGCAGGCGCTAGCGCCGCTCCCGCGGTGAAGAAGATGGCGGTCGCCGCCAGCGCGATCGGCCAGACCTTCTTCAAGGCCTTGGCGGTCTTCTTGATGAATCTACCGATACCCTTGAATATGCGTTTGAAGAAAGCACACCTCCCAGGCGTCACGCCGCTCGAAAGCTAAAGGAGCGGGTTAAGCCTTATCTGAGAATGGCAACAAAACAAGCCGTTTACGTTCTAGACTTCATTGTACAACCGGCACCCTTCCGGCGCCAGAGAAACACAAAAAAAGTGCTCAAAAACTTGTGCCGGGTAACGGCTGGGGGCGAGAGAGCGTCAACAGGTGTGTATACTGTGGAGGTCCCTCCCATGACCGCTCTCCGGCTGGTTGTTGTTGGCGTTGTGGTTGCCGTTCTAGGCCTCGCGCAGGACTTCAGCGCGGCGGTCGTCAAGCCAGCTGCCGTTCTCGACTCACCTTCTCTCACCCCGGCCCAGCAAGACAGAATGCTGATCGAGCGTGCCCGCCGTGTCGCGCTGGCCTACACCGACAACCTCCCCAACTTCGTCTGTACCAAAATCAGCCGCAGAGGATGGTCGAAGGATGGCACTAGGTCCCGCTGGCGGCCAAACCGCGAGGTGGCCGGCGAGGTCCAGTTTGTCGACAGGCGCGAGTCCTACCGCAACGTGACAATCAACGGCCGTCCGTCCAAAAAGGACTTCAGGCAGATCGCCAGTGCCGGCGGCTTCGGGAGCTCCATTTACGCTTTGTTCCGGCCCGAGTCTGGGGCCGCGTTCACCCGCTCGGGTGACGACGTCATCGGCGGACGCGACGTGGCCGTCTTCCGCATGGAGGTTGCGAACCCCCGCTACGGTTACACCATAGGGCCAAAAAAATGGCGTATTACTGTCGGCTTCAGGGGCCTGGTTTCGATCGACAAGGCGACGGGCCGCGTGCTGCGCTACGAGGCCCGCGAGATGCTGGGCATCCCCTCCGACTACCCCTTCCAGCAAGTCTCTCACAGCATCGACTACGGCTACGTGCCGATCGGCGGGAAGCCCCACCTGCTGCCCGTGCGCTCGCGCTGGGTCACACGCTTCCCCAAGAAGTTCGAGATCGATTACGTCGAGTGGACCAGCTGCCGCAAGTTCGGGGCGGAGTCGACGGTGGATTTCGAGTAGGGGGGCAGCGGGAGACTGATGATGGCATTGCCTTTCCCGACTGTGGTTCAATGCGGTATCGCGGTATGATTCTGTCAGCCTCCGGCCCCCTAAACACCGAGGCCAAACGCTAGAAAAAGGATCACCACACAATGCGTGTTTTCGCCGTCGTCTTGAATGAAGCCAACCCGGATGTAGCTTCGCGCATCGAGGCAAAATATCCGGACCACTATAAGTGGTCCGATACCTTCTTTCTGGTTACAAGCGACGCCATTGCGGAAACCGTTGCAATCGCCGTTGGGATCAAAGGGGATGACCGGGTCGAGGCGTCGAGGGGTGTTGTTTTTAAGCTGGACAAGGCATACTCTGGCTACTCCTCGCGCTCCCTTTGGGAGTGGCTGACGCTAGTGGAGGAGCAAGAATGACTTCTTCTCCACTCCGTGCAGTAGGTAATCCTCAATCCGAGCCGGCTGCATCGGCAAGCTCAGGTGGTGGTGGCGGGAGCAACGTTGAGCAGCGGTTGGCTCGTTTAGAGACGCGCATCGAATACCTAGCCACCAAAGAAGACGTGCAGAAGTTAGAGACGCGCGTCGAACAGGTCAAGGTTTGGGTTTTGGCGGGTGTGATAGGCGGAATGGCGGTCGCTGCTGGCTTGACCGTGGCAATCCTGCGGCTCTTTTCATGAGCAACGGTGGATTTCGAGTAGGGGGGGCATAGCTCATCAGGAACCTAGTGCAAGTGTCAGTTCCCGGCTACGACGTCAAACTCCCGGCTTGGTTCCACAGAGACGGTCGGCAATGGCTCGCCTGGTGTCCCGAGATCAATGTCATGACTCAGGCTCCAACGAAGAAACAGTCTCTCGAATCTCTCAGAGAGGCGGTCGGGCTGTGGTTTGAGTCCTGTATCGAGCGCGGCGTGCTCGACGCGGCGCTTAGGGAAGTGGCCGAGAGGGATGCTCGATTGCTTTGATCTCTCGATCAAGTACTGCGAGTTTGCCCAAGGTGCTTTCCGTCTCGGCAATCAGGCTGCCGATATCCGTGTCGGTGACTTCCAAGTACTGCTTGCGAACAAGACTGAAGTCGATCCCAATGGGTTGCTTAAGAGCATCCATCACCACGTGCAGAATGTCCGCTGTTTGCCGTGCCTTCGAGGTCAGGCAGGCCAGTTTCTTTTGAGCCTTGCGTTCTTCCAGAACCAACTTAGCGAGGTGGTTCTCCTGCTCTTGTTCGGACATGACCCCATCGAAGTCGTGTTCAGAAGCCATTGCCTTTTACCTGTTGGCGCATTTGTGGCGCAGCCCGGAAGCCTTCATAAATCCGCCTGGCCTCTTCAAGCGTTGGCGCCCTCCAGATGATCTCTGCTTCTAGGGCGCTTAGCCTACTTTCCATACGCTGAAACCACCCCTGCTCCGATTTCTCCCCAATACGCTGAAGCCGCAACTCTAATTCCTTCTCCTGAGCCTCGATCTTCTTCCCCTGGGCCTCAAGCTTGCCCTTAAAGTCCCGGCCCACTATCCACTTGCTCATCATAGATCCCACCAGTATTCCGACCGCAGTGAAGACGCCGGCCATGGCCCCAAGAAATGCCATGACGAATGAGAAAATCGAAGACTGGTTCCCAGAACGCCATGGCAGACAGCCTATAGGCTTGCCTGTCGGCGCGTCAACCAGAGGGTTTCGCTTAAATCTCATACACCACTCCGGCCAGCCGGGGCTCGAGCAGAGCCAGCAGCCTCTCGAACGCCAGCAACGGCGTCAGCGAGGCCCACGCCGGAACGTGGATCCTCCGCTGGCTCCTGGCGCGCAGCTCCCGAAGCAGCGCGACCGCGCAGGCCGTTCCGGCCAGATAGATCACTTCCAGGAACACGATGTTCGGGCATAACTCGAACGCCTCGACCTCCTGGGCGTAGAGGAAACCGCCGACCCTGCCTTCGTTCTCCGACACCAGGCAATAGACCTTGCTGCCTTGCTGCCATTTCCGCGAGCGCCTCACGCATTCATGGGCGCGGCTGAGGCAGATTCCGGGGTGGGACTTGCCGCCTGTCTTCGAGTGCAACAGGTCGGCGATGGCCTGCTCGTCACCAAATGCCGCCGGGCGGACCATCGGCCTACACGAATATGTATCTGCTGTGGTAAGGAATCCAGTCCCAGCTCGGAACACCGCCCGGAGGGGGAATCGAGTTCCAGCCCGGATCGCCAGGAGGCGGTAAGCCCTGGGTCTGCGGCGGCTGTGGTGGCGGCTGCTCCGCTGGCGGCTCTTCCGGCGGCGGCTCCTGTGGCGGCGGCTCCTGTGGCGGCTCTTCCGGCGGCGGCTCCTGTGGCGGCGGCTCCTGTGGCTGTCCTCCGGGCACGGTTTCGGCTCCTGCGGCGGCCTCCCCGTCGGGATCCTTGATATCCGTATTCCCCAGCTCGTCCTCGCCCTTCTCCATTTCGTCCAGGAACTTCCGGAGCGACAGCATGTATTTGCCGCGGGTATCTTTGTCGATGTTGGGGTTGTTCAGCAGCGCCCCGTACATCCCCGCGTAGGCACTGAGATTGCTCTGCCTTCGGTCCTGTGCCAGCCGGTCGTAGCCCAGGTCGAGGCCGCGGCCTTCGAGATCGAGTCGCCGGGCGCCCAACTCCCTGTCGAGGCCCAGCCGGTCCTGCGCCAGATCGGCGTCGCTCACGAAGCGCTCCCGGTCGAGGCCTAGCCGGTCCTGCGCCAGATCGGCGTCGCTCACGAAGCGCTCCCGGTCGAGGTCCAACCGTCCCGTGTTGATGCGGTCGGTCAACGTCAGCTGCCGGTTGCGGAGGTCCGTGTCGCTGATGAAGCGGTCACGGTTCAAGGCATAGTCGATAAGACTTTGTTGCCAGGCGTCGTCGGCCTGCTGGCGGTTGATGTCGAGCGAGCGGCCCTGAAGGGCGGCGGTCGTGTCCGCCTGCGCCATCGGGAAGGCATGCGCTAGAAGCGAGTTCTCGGCGGCTCCCGCAGCGAGCGAGCTGTTGAGCAGGCCGCGCCGGTGCGCGTATTGCTTGCCCTGGGTCGCCGCCTGCCGCATTAGCGGGCTGTCGGTCTCCACAATCGAGCGTACCCGCTCGCTCGGAAGCGGCAGCTGGGGCTGCGGGGTGGTCAGCCGTTGCGGGTTCAGCGGCGAGCGGGGTTGCGGAATGGCGGAGCGGACTACCGGCTGGCCCGCCGCGGGCTGGCCCGCCTGCCTGGGAGTGTTCCGCCGCCCGGCGTTGCGATCATAGTGCGAAGGCATGGTGTTACATTCCCGCCGTGTACAGCACGGCTTCCTCTCTCCGGCGGCGTATCAACCCGCCCAGCTTTCGTCCTCCGGCCCACACCCAGCGGCGGAACTGCCTGGGGGCTTCATCGTGTTCCTCACGGTTGATCACCCTCCGTAATGTGGAGGCTTGTAGGTTCCCTGCGCCGCAGTTGAACGCGAAGTCGATCAGCGCCGCCTCCTGTTCCTCCGTCAAGGGAACGTGGATCAGATTACCGACCGCCCCGGCGGCTACCCCAAGATCCTTCTCCAGGAGCCGCCGCGCCGCGTCCTCGTCGGCCAGCGGCTCGAACCGCGACAGGTCGGCGTCCTTCTCGCGGCTCAGCAGATGCCCGTAGCCGATCGTCGGGAACCCGACCGGGTCGTGGTAGGGGTCGAGCGACAACCCTTCGTGATGCGCCGCCAGCTCGGCCGCGATTGACACTGGCCGCAGCGAGGGGTGTTTCGTCATACGCGCGTGGCGCCCTTCAGGTAGCGCTTCGGGCCGAGCATCGGCTTCATCGAGATTCTCCGAGCGGGCTAGCGGCCAGCAAAGAAGAAATCCTCCAGTGCAAGGCAACTGAACTCCCATAGCCGCATTGGGGTTTTCTGCTCTACTTCTATAAGGCAATCCTTGGTTTCAGTCAAAGACGCCCTTCCTCTGAGAAACACATCAGATTCCGTTGAGGTCTTATATACCAGGATTTTTTGCTCGACTAATTCAAACGTCCGCTGCCTTATAACCATCTGGCCGTCTTCGCTGTTCAGGTGCACACTGAACACGCCATCGCTTGGTTCCTGATGGATCTCGAACTTGTCGGCGACGTTGTTATTTGCCGATCTGACATCCGCTTCAACAACTTTCTTAAGCTCATTGAAGAGCGTCTTTGCGGTGCACATGGCCCTCGCCGAAACCCAGTCGAAAGCTGGCTTGTTGTTTAGTGGCATTCCTTTACCTTGTCTTGTCCCACCATTTCTTCCAAGTTTCCGCGTCACCCACCGCGATGGCGTCCTGGATCGCTTTTGCCGTCATTTTACCCGCCCCTACTTCGTCATCGCCGCCCGGCCCGTGAAAAACAGGTTCATCAGGGCCTTCCTGGCGACTTCCCATCGGAGGTACTCACCCTCTGAGTTGATCTGGTACCTGCATTTGCCCTGACTGTTCAGGCTCAACGTTACCCTGAACATGGTGTCCCCGCAGCGGTCTTGGACGGCTATGGTTTCTTTGTCTTCGACGACAAAGTAGACTCCTTTTTGAAGGCCTGTTTCGTGCCTGATAACACGAAATTCCTTCTCGGACACCACCTTGAATTCAAGATGGGCATTTTGCCCCTCAAGCTCCTTGTTCCTTTCGCCGGCGCTTGCCTGTACGTCGCTTTGAAGCAGCGCGAACTCGCAAGCAACAGAGCATTCTTCAGTAGCTTTTACCCAGTTGAAATTGTGGTTCTCCGGGGTCGGTGTATCCATGGCATCCTCCGCTATCGAAACTCAGTCATCCCGATATGCCCATCTTGTGCAGCTTCTCTCTCAATTCCTGGATGACCGTCATTTCTCGAACGATGGAGGAAAGCAATTGCTCGATCTCTTCTCTGTCAGGGCATCCATGAAGTTCCACAAAATCCGGCCTCTTGCCTCGCGCTGCGTCTTCGAGAAGACTCCGGGCGCTTCGCAGGTCGTCTGCCATCCGCTTCGCTTCATCTTCGAAGCAGGTAAGCCTCCTGACGGCCGCCTGACGCTTCCATACGAGTTCGCCAATTTTGGCTTGTTCTTCCCCGGACATATTCACTACACCCTCACCTCTGCCCCGCCGCCCGCTGCCTGGTCCTCCAGCCGAACCAGAAGCCGATCACCACCGCCAACACGTCCTGATCGAACGCGGTCCAAACCCCTTCCGCCGTCAGCGCATTGACAATCTTGTCCTGCCAACCCCCTCCCGCCGTCGAATAGAGCGAATAGAGCAGCGCCATCTTGATCGTGCCCCATAGTCCTACGATCCAGTAGGTAATCACGGGCCGCACCGCGGCAGAAAACAGATCCGTTAACGTGAACAAAAGAAAGGCCCTGCTGAACGTCTTAGGCGCGATAACCGCGTTCTCGCCCACATGGCCCGCGGCAGCATTCAACAGCTGCACCCCGTAGCTCTCCCTCGGCTTGCGGGCGCTTCGCAGATCGGCCGCGTCCGCTGCCGTCTCGATCTCCCGCATGCGCCACTCGTGCTCTTTCGAAGCGTGCGTGAGCCGCAGCTCCAGCATCTCCATTTCCTGCTTGTGGTCGAGGCGCTGCTTGAAAAGTTTGACCACATCGGGCAGGAACGGCGCGACAAATCCCACGATGGCCCCCAGCATGGCTAATCACCACCTCCCGGTACGTGCTTGCCGCCGTTGATCCCCGAGCGCGCCATGGCCAGGCTGATCTTGTACACCTCCCCCTTCAGCTCCGTGATCCGGGAGTGAAGCTTCTCGTTCTGCCGAGAGATTTCATCCCACAGGTCTCTATGCTGCTCGGACATGTTACGTTCCAGCTCTTTCAGCCTGTCGGGCATGGATTCGACCTTCCCATCGATCCCGCCCCTCCACCTTGCCACCTCAGCCTCGCGGGCCGACGTCCGCAGATACAGCCCCCCGACACTCGCGAAAGCCCCGACGAGACCGAGAACGATGGCCAGCTGCGGGTCCATCCTAGCTCCCGCTTTCCTTCTTCTGGATCTCTCCCAGGATCTGCCCTAGCCGGGGAAACAGCCGGTAGATGGCCCAGATACTTACCCCCATGCCCAGAAGCCAGCTCAGCCAGTCACACACCGATTTGACCGGTGAGCCGCCGCTTGCCACGTCGAAGACCTCGCGGAAGGAGATGAACGTGAACGACACCAGCGCCGGCAGAACCAGGTCCCACCAGCCGCCGCGCGTCCTGGGCCACCAGGAGACCTTGCGCTCCAGCAGCCAGAAGCCGTAGAGCGCTAGCAGGACCACGCCCGCAGAGCTAAAGAAGTGGATTAGGGATCGTTCGAGAACAAAAACAAAATAAGACATTTATGTTCTAGACTCATTGTACTTTCGAATGTGCTCTCCGGGGTAGGGAAATCCGAAAAAATTTGCGGGGGAAATGCCTGTCCACGTCGCGGCCTGGCTACCTAATCAAACTGTTCATGGAGGAACCTGGGGACCTTGCGGCCTTTGGCTTGAAGGTAGTTGCGGAGACCTTGACGCCCGATCTCCACCAAGTGAAGCCTGCTGTCATCCCTGCCGTCACCCTCTGCGAAACCGGCTTCGTAGGCCAGAACCCCTCCCAGTTCGTCGTCCTGGATTGCCTTTACAAGACTGTCGTATTCCTCCTTACTGGCGAAGCCTAGATTCTGAAGCAAAGGAGGGCGATGTGGCTCATGCGACCTCCTTTCCATTTCGTGTGCATTCGCCGCTGTGCGGGCGGTAGCATATCTCGCCCGAAAGCAGCGGCATTGGGTCTACCGACAGCACGAACCTGCTGCCGACAGGCGTGCGCACCATGAACACCTGGCCGCCGCACCGGGGGCATTGGCCCTGCCCCACCAGTTCATAGCGTGCTCTTTGCAATTCGCCTGCGGTCATCGGCCACTCCTTGTTGGCTTGATTCACGCTTGATGTGTCCCTAGGCTGCTTCGGTTGACTGTGTTTCATGGGTTTCCTCCCGTTCCCCCGTCTTCGCCAACGCTGCGATGTAGCTGTACGCCTTGCCGCTGCGCAGCATTCCCGGCGAGATGCGCAGCACCCGCCAACCGAGCAGCAGCGCCTCGGCGTCCTTCTCGCGGTCCTTCTCGTAGCCCGAGACACGCTGGTGACCGCCGCCGGGTCCCCGGTAGAGCAGGCCGTCGAACTCGACGGCCAGCTTGATGTCCTCACGGGCGAAATCGAACCTCCAGCGGCGCGTCTCGTGGAAGCGCAATTCCCGCTGCCAAAGGCCGGGTTGAAAAACATCCAGCCACAGCCAGAGCGTTTCCTCGCCGGCGCTTTTGGCCTGCCGGGTCACGACACCGTTTCCTCTCCTGTTGCCTTGGCGATCACGGTGTGCACGCGCGCTAAAAACTCTCGCTCCGCGTCAATGTACTTCTGTCTCTCGCCGCGCTGAACGTCCGCGCCGATAAAGTCGTCAATCTCAGCGGCGCATTCCTTCAACGTCGTCAACATCTCCGGCGCGGCAGTAATCAAGAGAGCGTCGGCCCTTCTGCCGTTATCCACATACGCAACAGGCCGCGTATCCACTGGTGAATCAATGCGGAACGAACCACCTTCACAATTGGGCCATATGTACCTCCATGGCCCCCGCGTGTGCTTGCTCATTTGTCTTCCCCCTAATCGCTTAGATCCGAGCCGCTTACCTTCCCGCCATCCGGCGCGTAGAAGAACCAGCGGCGGGTCCGCATCGCGGTCAGAAACAGCGTGATGACCGGCTGGCCGTTGCGCTGGAACAGCTTGTGTTGAGTCGTGGCGCGCCGGAACACCACATCCCCCGGCCGGCACAGGAACACTTGACCGCGCATCACCTCCACGCGCTCACCCTCGAGATGCAGGCTGACGCTGGCCCAGGGGTGGTCATGAAGACCTCTTCCGGGGTCGGAGGTAAGCGTTTTGTGCGAGTAGATGTTGAAGAAGCGGTTGCGCGGGATGACGTGCCAGCGGCTTAGATAGCGCCCGCCGATAACCCTGTCGGGCGGCCGGGAGGCCATGATGCGCCGCGCGGTGCGCAGTAGCCTAACTCGCAAGAAGTTGGGAAACTTCATGGCTCTCCTTCGATATGCGGACGCTCATGCCGCCTTGACGAGTTCGGCCACCCATCGCTCCCGAGCGCCGCGTGGAGCCGCCAGTCCCTCCATGGCGAACTGGCGGCCGCGCTGGATCGGTGCAATGCCCGAGGGCGCGCTGAGGGGCCATATCACGGCGCAGCCTGCGGCGGGCTTGACAAACACCCGGCTGCGGGGAAAGTAGAGTTCGCCGCCCTCGTAGTCGCCGTTGAGAAACAGCATCCAGCGCCGCGCCATGGGCGCCTTGATATCGGGCCTCGACCGGGGCGGGCGGACGCCGCTGTCGCGCCTGATTAACCGTGTCTCGAGGGGCACGAGGACTCCGGCCAAATCCCGTCGCACGCAGTCGGCGAGATCGGCGATAAACGTGTAACTCGGCCGCTGGAAAACGACCGTCTCGATGTCGCGCGGGCCGAGCTGGGATTTTCCGCACAGGCCAGCGGCGACCTGCCCCAGGTTGATGAGCTGCAGGCATTCCTGCGGCTCGACCATCCCCTCGATGAAGCGGATGCGTGATTTTTCCCGGGTACGGGTCACCGACAGCCAATCGGGAGGCAGCTTCTTCTGAAATTTGGCGTATTCCATCTCAGCTTTCCTCGGGGCCGGCGCTGCCGAGATCGATTCCCTGCATCTTCAAAACCTCGCTGGGGATGCAGACGGCCCGCATCCGCATCTGGTTGAAACGCCGCCGATTCGTTGTCGGCGAGGCCCCCTCGATCTGACAGAGAAGCCGCCGCAGGTCAACGTTTTCGAACGCCGTGCGCCGCAGCTCCCTGAGCAGCGAAGGGTGCGTGGTAGCGATCAGCAGGTCATCGTCGTCGTCGAGCCGGACGCCGTAACCCGCTGGGAGCTTCTCCTTATACCTCACCTGGTCGGTCAGCAGGTCGATCAGCGGCACCCTCTCCGCGCCGTGCGTCTGGACGCGGAGATTGAGGATTTCCCGCAGCGCGTAGCCGGCGTCATCTTGCGATTGCCCGACAAGCGTCTCCGTGACCGGCGGCAGCATGTCCGTCCCGCCGGACAGCCACCGCCAGCCGGCCGTGAGCGCTCCTCCGATCAGGCTGCCCCTTGTTCCGTGACCGCCGCGCATCAACTCGCGCGAGACCGAGGCGGCCTCCTCGACGACCTCATGACCCTCATGGATCAGGGCCGCGCGGATCCGTTCGCAGGCGCCGTTCGCCAGCGAGTCCTCGATCGCGCGTTCAACCTCCGGCCAATTCTCGACACCCTTTAGCGACAGGTTCAGCATCTGGAAGCGGCTGGCGTCGGCCGCCCGCAGGTTCGTCATCTTGGTCGAACTCATGCAGACCGAGAAGCGCGGGTGCAGCCTTTGCACGTTGCCGCCGACATCCGTGCGGATCCTTTCTCCGTCCCCGCCCGCGGCGACCCGTATCAAGTCCATCAGCCCCTCGATCCACTGCCGGTCGGGTTCGGCCTCGTCAAGAATCAGCGGCAGCGAATCCGAGCGCATGCGCCGCGCCATCGCCGCCGGGGTGGCGTCCGCCACGCGCACAACCATGGGGCCTAGAAGCCTAGCCGCGACGCGCTTCAACAACCAGCTTTTGCCCGTCTCGGCCGCCGCCGCCAGCCAGATATGCGGCCTCCACTCCAAGGCGCCGCCGACGACGCTCGACACCAGCCAGCCCAGAAAGCGCCTGCCGTCCAACGGATGTTGCCAGCGGTAACGCTCGACGGCCTCCACGACCCGCTTGCGCTCGCCGGGGCCGGCGCGTTTTTCAGCGACCTCGATGCGCGGGCCGTTAACGTAGTACCAGCCGTCCTGGAGGCTGTCGAGTTCCCCCTCCCTGCCATCTACCAGCAGGCGGTCGCCCAGGTTCCATACGTAACGGTTGTTGTCGTTGCGGAAGAATCCCCGTCCGGCGACCCGCGAGAGGTCGATCTGGCCCTGGCGGTCGGCCGCGCGGATCAGCGCCGACCCGACCGAATGGCAGGACGAGGGCGTCAGCGACTCCTGGGTCAGCAAATCGAGCCACCAGTTGTAGGCGGCCAGTGAGATCAGGGTCGAGGGTTGCGTGAGCGCTGAACGCGAATAGAGCATGATCTGATGCGTCGCGAGCCTCACGGCAACACTGTCGCCGACGTTGCCGAGGATGCGGAAATAGTCGTTGTCGGCGGCGTTTGCGGGCGGAGGCGGAAGCGGATCCTTCTTTTTCTTCGGCTGCTTCGAGGCTGCCTTCTCCGGCTCGGGCGTCCTCCAGGGCGCGGCCAGCCGTTTGAGCCACTCCCCGGCGGCTTGCCCGCCGCCCTCGGCGATCTCGTCGGCGATGTCACGGTGATCCTCTCCCTCGGGCAGGGCGATCCTGATATCTGTGCACTCCAGGCCCTTGAGGTGCCGGGCCAGGTCGAGCATCGACTTTCGCCCCTCGCTGTCGGCGTCTGAGACCAGCAGCACGCGCCGGCCTTTGAGGGGCGACCAGTCGGTGTACTTCCACGCCTTCGCGCCGCCGTGCCAGGTAGTCACCACCGCCTTGGGGAAGGCGGAAGCGACCGCGTCGGCGCACTTTTCTCCTTCAACGACCATCACCTGCTTCCCGGAAGACGCCTTGTTCATCTCCCCCAGCCGGTAGAGCGGACGTCCTTCTTTGATCGCCAGATTCATCGTCCAGCCGTCCCTGCCCCCGCGCTTGGCCGGCGTGTATGGCTTGCACTTGGCTTTGGCTCCCTTCGGGAAGCGGCAGACGACGAAGGAGAGCGACCCGTCCCCCAGCAGGTAGCGATGCCGCGCGATCGCGTTTTCGGGCAGGCCGGAGACCCAGCGCGGCTGACTGGGCTGTGACTCCTTCTTCCGCGGCTTGGGTTGCGTTGAGTACATCTCGCCCTTGACCTCCCGCAAGGCTTCTTTTTGGCTCAAGCCCCGCTTGTCCACGAGATAGGTCACGGCGTCTCCCTCTGCTCCGCAGCCGTGGCAGTTGTAAACCTCCTTCTCGACGTTGACGCTCATCGAGGGCGTCCGGTCGTCGTGAAAAGGACATTTGGCGGCGATCTCCGGTCCCTCGCCGCGCAGCTCTACGCCGTCCTCCCGCAGCAGGTCAACTAGCCTTGCGGGCATCGATCGGCACCTTCAGTACTTCCGCCATGAACCGCGCCCAGCCCGGCTTGTACCCGAAGTCCTTGCCGATCCTGACCAGCCCCTCGTATCCCTCCCGCCGGCGCATGACAGCGGCGAGGCGGGACTTCATTTCGCGCCGGGAGATCCTTGGGGAACCTTGGGACGGCGCCGCCTCGTTCAGCTCCGTCTCGACCTCCAGGGGCTTTGGCAGCACGTGTTCGGTGCCGCAAGATGGGCAGGCCAAAAGACGCGAGGAGTAGACCTCGGCGCAGGACGAGCAGCAGCGCTGACGCATCCCAACCGGGCGCTTGTCGACGGCTGCACCCTGCCTAGTGCCCTCGAGGCCCCAGCTGCGCTCTTCGTCCGGCAGGCCGAGGTCCCACGAATTACCGGCCAGATCGAGCAGCAGGGCGGTCTTGCCCTTGCCGGGCCGCATGGCGCGCCCCGCCTGCTGCAAATACATCGTGACGCTCTTGGTCGGGCGGCCCATCATGATGATTTCGCATTCGGGGACGTCGGTTCCCTCCGAGATCAGATCCACGTTCGAGACCACCTGGATCAGGCCCTCGCCGAACTCCTTGAGCACCAGGTCACGGCGCCTGACGTCCGTCTCGGCGTCGATGTGCTCGGCGCGGAAACCCTCTTTGCTCAAACTTTCGACGATGGCCTTGCTATGGCGCCGGTTCACGGCAAAGAAGATGGCCCTCTTGCCGGCCGCGTAGCGTCGGTAGGCGGCAGCTCCGGCCGCGATCACCTGATCGGTCACCCGCTCGTCGAGGTCCTTCTTGTTCCAATCGCCCGCCATCGTGCGGACACCGGCGGTCGAAAGTCCCTGTTCGGGACGCAGAACACGCATCGGCGCCAAATCGCCCTGCTCGACAAGCTCCCCGATCGATGGCCCCTGTACCAAGGTGTCGAAGTGATCGCCCAGCGGCTTGCCGTCGAGCCGTCCCGGTGTCGCCGTCAACCCCAACACCTTGGTGTCTGGGAAGCGGCCCAGCACGTTCTCCCAGGTCTTGGCCTTGACATGGTGCGCCTCGTCGACGATCACGAGGTTGGGCTTCAGCCAGCCGGTCTCGCGGCGGTTGATGGACTGCACCGAGGCGATCTGGAAACGCGCCCAGCGCGTCTCGACGCGGCCCGCGGCGATGATGCCGTACTGATCGCCCAAGCCCGCCTGGGTGAGGGTCTTCGAAAACTGGCGCACCAGTTCCCGGCGATGGACCAGCACCAGCGCCCGCTTGCCGCGGTCGGCCAACAGGGAGGCGATGTAGCCGGCCACGATCGTCTTGCCCGCGCCGGTGGGCAGCTGGTAGACCACGGCACGGACCCGCCGCAGCACCAGCCGCAGCTTCTTGACGTCCGCCAGCTGATAGTCACGCGGGGTGAGCATCACGCCCCGGTTACCCTCTCTCTCGAACTGGCGGCAATCCTGCCCTCCTCGACCACCACCGTGGCCCAGCGATCGGGAAACAGCTCTCGGCCTCCGGTTGCGCAGACGACGAGCGACAAGCCGTTCTCGGCGGCGAGTGAATCGCACAACACCCCCAGCTCGCTCAGTCCTTGGGCGTCGAGGACATCGGCTCCGTCCAGGACGGCGTAGTTGTTGTCTAGGGCCAGCGCGAGGGCGATCTGAAGCGCCGTCTGCGCCCGCCACTGCTCCGAGGTCGAGCACAACGCCACGGGCCGCTCCCCGGCACTGACGGCGTAGGAGGGATCGAGCTTGACGAGGGGCCAGTTGGTTAGCTCATGCACCCGCCCGAGGCCCTTCGCCAATCGCTCCAAGCCAGCTTTCATGGCGCGGCCCCGGATGCCACGCGGCCCGAGCAGCTCCGCGATCAGCGCATAGTAGGAGACTGAGCGGTGGGCTTCGGTGGCCTCGGAACGCTTGCGGATCTGCTCCAGCGCCTCCCTCCGCGACTCGAGCTCCTGCTCGGCCAGCGCGATTCGTTCTTCCGACTCGTCCGCCTTGAGAGGGCTGTCCGCGCCGATGGCTTGCACCCCCGCCGCCCGCAGATCAGCGTCGGCATCAGCCTTGACGTTCTCCGCCCGCTCGCGCTGTTCAAGAATCGGCCTGCCCTTCCGCTTCGCCGCCGCCAGCTTCTGACGCAGAAAATCGAGACTGTCCCCAAGTTCCTCTCCCCGCTTCTCCCACTCCTTGATGCGCTCGGCGAAGGCCGCCTCGTCCTCCGCCGCGTAGAGGGCGCGGTCCCGCACGACGATCTTTCCGCCACAGAGCGGACAGGGCCTGCCGTCGCTCGGTCGGGGCTTCGAGCGCTGGTGCTCTTCGTACTTGTTCTTCGTCTCGAAACCGTCAGCCCGGATCCCGGCAATCTCCCCCTCGACAGCCTCCGCCGTCTTTCTGGCCTCCTCGAGCCTCCGGGCCGCCTCGTCCTTTCTTTCACGAAGTTCGGGAATCTTTTCGGCGGCGTCTTTCGCCTGTTGCGCTTCGGCCGCCGAGACCGCTCCTGACACATGGAGCGCCTGCAGGGCATCCCGCGCGTCTCCGAGCGCGGCTTCGGCCTCGAGCGGCGTCACGCCGTCGTAGTCCGACCGCCAACCCGGAGGCGTCCAGTTCGGGGCCTTCGACGTGCCATATGGCTCGCCCGTGATCGAGGACCACTCCCTCTTTTTCTCCTTCGCCTTGGCCCGGTAGACCCCCTCGACCGACTCCCACCCCTGCTCCCGCAAAATGTCGATGACATCCGCCACCATGCGCTCGCCGGCGAGCGCGGAACGCAGTTCTTTCTTCAGCTCGTTCTCGATCTGCTCGGGCGGCGGCAGGAAGGCCGACTCCCAGATCTCTCCCCGCGCGCGGGCGCTGGCGCGGGAGATGAAATCCGTCAGCCCGACAGCCGCGGGATGAAGCGGCTCGGGAGCCTCGGCGAACACCCGCATGGCCTTTTCCGACAACACCCAACGGACGTACTCCGTGCCGCCGGGACCCGACAGCAGAACCTCGCCGTAGTCGGCCCCCTGGCGGAAGTAAGGTCTCGCGGTCGGGGCCAGACCCAGCGGATTAGCCTCGCGCGACAGTACCGCGCCGATGGCCGTGGCGAGCGATGTCTTGCCGGCGGCGTTAGGGCCCAGTACGCCCAGCGGCGCGGCCTTGGGCAGGGGGATCTCCGCCTGCTCCACCCCCAGAATGTTACTGACCGTGACGATCATCTCTGCCATCGCTAGAACTCGGGCCCGTCGTCTTGTTCCGGCGCCGCAGGGGCTTCGGCTTGCTCCGGCGCGGGCTGGCCGTTTTCCTCCTGCTTGGCCTGATACTCCCCGCCGTCGTGCTGCTCCATCTCCACGGCAGGCTCTGATTCCGGCAGGAAGTCATCCATCGCCGCACGGGCCTGACCTCGGATCGGCAGGCGCTTCAACAACGCCCTCAGCACCGACTTTTCGGCCATCTGCGCGTAGTGCGTCACCCAGGGGCCGTCGCTACGTGCCGGAGAACGCTTCCTGCGATCGTCGATCTCGGCGCGGTAGAAGACCGTGAACTCCGGCTGCTCATTGCCCGGGATGTGAGCCACCGCGTAGGCAGCGATGACGTTTTCGTCCGCGCGCTTGCCATCCTTGTTCGGGACATGGCGTAACAGCGGATGCAGCCCGTCCTCGTAGGTGAACTCGTCGGCGGCGTAGACGCACCTTGCCCGAATCACAATCCCCGGTATCCCCTCGCGGCACTTGTCGAGCATGCCGCCGATCATCACGTCGAGACGCGCTTTCGGCGCGCTGCTGCCTTTGGACCTGACGGGAATGATTACGGCCGAGTGGCCGTCAGGCATCAGGCCGCGCTCGGCGCAGGTCAGGAGCGCCTTGCGTAGCGATTTGGCATCGCATTCGCCGATCCTGGGGTTCACCATCATGGCGTTGAGCGCTACCCGGGAGAAATAATCGGGCGTGACGTCGATTCGCTTAAGGTGAGGCGCGGCGTCCAGTGCGGCACTCTCGACTGTTTGTCTGCATACTTGATACTGTTCCTTGGTTGGCATAGGGTTCCTTTCGTGGAAGTATTCGTGAGGCGCAGTCCATCACCCGGCATTGGGCGCAGTGCAGGCCGGGATTGGGCAACGGTTCGCCGCCGTCGTTGAAGAGTGTGATGACGCGGCGAACGACCGCCACGGCGTCACCCTTTGCCGGACCCGAGGGACGGAATTCGATCTGCGCGGCTTCGGGCCGGCCGACGCGCGGGCGCGGACAGGAGATCAGCCCGACCGAGGCGGATCCTTCGTTCTCCGTGACATCGAGCGCCGCGGCATAAGCTCCGAGCTGCAGCCAGGAATGATAGGAGCTATGACCGGTCTTGACATCGAGCACGGCCTTGCCAAGTCCGGTATCGACCACGAGGTCGCACGTCCCCGCGATCACCGCGTCCTCGACCGGCGCGCGGACAGGAATTTCCCGCGCGAGCACCTTCCAGCCGATGGGATCGACCTTTGCCTCGATCGAGGTGACGAGCATGTTGACCTGCGCCCGGGCGTATATCTCGGTCGGCGTGCGGTCGTCGAAAAGGGCCGGCTCCGGGAGAGCGGGAAGATCCTCGCCCGCTAGCCGGGCATGCACCGCCGAGCCGATCCAGCCCGCGATGTGCTCCCCGGCGAAGGGTTTCGATTCCGGGTGCAGATGCTCCCACATCGCCCGCCGCTCGCAGCTCCGCCAGGCAGCCAGGCGCGAAGGGTGGATCTCAATGCACCCGTACACGCCGGCCTCCCGCGAAACTCAATGGAAAGAAAAATGGGGCGTGGGCAGAATTGCCCAAATGTTTGCCCAAATACTGAGTGTGAATGGGTGTTAATGGGCGTATTTGAACACTGTATTCACAGTGGTTAACAGCTATTGACGGGGTGCTTCTTCTTAGGGTATGATTCCTAGGCCATGTTGAACTTGGAGGCCAAGATTCCTAGGACTTTGGTTCACATGACCTGTTTTGCGGGTCTTCAGTAGCGAAAAACGCTCCCCGAAATGCCCCGCAGGCCCTCGCGGACTTCACACCGTGTGCCTCTTCCCGGCTCAGGAGTTGGTCGTTACCGATACCCAGCCTGTCACTAGCGTTCCCTCCTCCCCTAGGGTGTTGTTTACTCTTAGAAGGTGTTAATTTCATTGGGGTTCGGCGACATTGGGTTTGTTTGGTTCTTTGTGGTTGGAACGCCCCCAGGCGTCGAGATGAATCTCGACGCGGCACGATGAGAGCGTGCTTCACTACGGCAATCGATGTCACCACCAATGGCGACACGGCAGGCAAGAATGCCCGCGCTACGTCAGCAAAATGTAGAAACTCCAGCGGGCATAGCTGGCTACGCCCCTACGTACGCATGGAGGAGAGCTGGCCCCTGAGGCGCGTCTCGGCCGGTTCGTGGGCATGAGTCGAGACGAGTCTCGACTCGGCAAACTGAGAGTTTGCGCCACATCGGTGGCCGGCGGTCGCCTATTTCAGAGTACGGCGGGCTGCCGGGGTTGGAGGGGGGTCGGGTGGGGTAAGTGCCGTGGAATGAGGGAGGTGAGTTTTTGAAAGTTGTGTGACCGGTGGAGGTCGTGCGACGCCCCGAACGCGGCTGACCGGCGTGGCGCTGACTGCTCCTACGCCCCTTCAGGGCTGGCCTGTGGGCCTTGCCAACCCAGGGCTTCGCTTCACCCTGGGCTAAGATCGTTGCGGCGCTTCGCACCTTGTCATGACAACAGGGTAGAGCACTCGACCCGAGCTCGCGTCTGCCGCCGGAGGCGGCCAAGCGCCGGAACGAACCACCGCGTGCGGAGCGCAGTACCAGCCGTAAAACGGCTGGCCTAGCAACGGCCCACAAAGGCCGTGTGAACGCGGCTCAAACATCAAGCGAGCCGCCAAAATCCCAGGGGCACAGGAGATGACCCAGCACAGAGAACTCCTCAACGGGTTGGGGGGAATTGGGTTTGTTTGGTCGTTTGAACGGCTCCCAGGCGTCGAGAAGAGTCTCGACGCGGCACACTGAGAGTGTGCGCCACAAAAGAATCGGACTCTTTCACGTGGTGGGAATGTTGGTTCCCAGCGCGGTGCGGAGAAGCGGCCCCTGAGGGACTGGTGCTACTGGTCGGGCAAGGAGCGGAGCAGCGACCGCGGACCTCGAAACGGCCGAGGTCCTATAGTTGAAGCTGACCAGGATGTGCTGCGGAGCAGGGGGAAATCGCCGTCGGCGCTGTGGAAATGTGGAAAACTCCACCGGACGATGATTTTCGCCGCCGCCTGTGGCAGGATGGTCAGACGGCGAGCGGCATCCCGCTGCTACGAATGCTAGATGCGGACAGATCGAGGTCTTCGCGGCCTGCGACGGCAAGGTAATTAATCGAATCGTGAACGGCCGCACCTCGGTGACTGCGGAGATGGCGCTCAAGCTCGCCGCCGCGTTTCGAACCACCCCGGAATTTTGGCTCAACGCCCAGAAAGCCGTGGACCTCTACGACGCCTCGGCCCGGATTCGGAAACTCCCACGGCCCGTGCGCAAGGTGCAAACATTCAGGAGCGTATCGCCTCGTACGCGCTGACCTTTGTGCTGTTGCAGGGGGTGTCGGAAGGCACTGTCCTAGGGACGAGTTCACTATAGATTCGGAAATATCGGGCTCGACAGCCCGACACAGCACGCTGAAAGCGTGCGCCACGTCGCCAGGATGATCAGAAAGTCTTGTCTGTGACAGTTTGTTAGCGTCGCCTGCCACCGCCGCTGGACCGGCCCCCACGAGAAACCGAGCCACCCCGAGAGACCGAGCCACCCCGAGAGACGGAGCCTCCTCGAGAGATGGAACCACCTCCGCCGCGTGAGATGGAACCGCCGCGGCTGCGAGAGATGGAGCCGCGAGATCCGCCGCCCCCGAAGCTGGGAGATCGGGAGGATGAGAAGCCACCGGACCGACTCGGGGATCTTGTCACGCTGGGAGCGCGGTGGCTGCGACTCACCCCACTTCTTGACGAGGTCGGGC
Source organism: Bryobacterales bacterium (assembly GCA_965248105.1). GTDB lineage: Bacteria > Acidobacteriota > Terriglobia > Bryobacterales > UBA6623. The sequence goes on along the minus strand of CBDFIK010000006.1, from coordinate 3,382,544 downwards.
CAGAGCCGCGGCTCGAACGTGATCCCAACCTTTGCGACGTTGGGGCGCGAGAGCGTGATGGAACCGCATAGCCTCCTCCATCGCGATTCCGAAATCCCGCGGGCGGGGTTCGGGAGGAGCCGCGCCCAGACGATGAAGAGGACCCGCGCAAACGTAACCCAGGGGAAGATGTGCGGCCTATTCGCGAGGAAGAGCGGCCGGAGCCCCGCAACGAGCTGCTACTGTCCGAGGAGGTTGTATGGCGGGAGCCACGGTTTCCGGTCATGCGCGAGCGGCTACGGGGCGCGAAAGTTCCCTGGCGATCGGCCGAGCGGCTTTGTTCAGGCGTCCGACCGAATGATCGCGAAGATGAAGACCTACGTTTCACCGCTGCGTCGCTACTTGTTGTCCCCCGGCGGGAGGATGCTGTGTCTCTAGTTTGACCGAGACTTCCGCTTCGATCGCCACCGCCGAATCGCCGCCAGTCTAAACTTCTGCTTCGGGAAGTGGCGCCTGAGCTGTCTAATCGGCTCGTCCTCGACCGGCTCGGGGCGATAGTCGGTCCCGGACGGGAATTGCTCGAGCTGAGGGTGCGCGACGTCGAGTCACTTACTCGACCGGAATCGACTCTTGGAAAGCCCCGGCTCTCAGACGACGAAGAGGACGGCAGCCCAGACACCCGTGATCGCGTCGTCGCGTCGCGCGCGGTAGCTCCTCTCGCATTTCCAAACTGCCGCCAAGCCGGCGGGGCGCCTGAGCTGCGGACCGCGCCCTTTGCCTGGCCGGAAGTGCTCGATGACGTGCGGGTTCGCACCCTCGATCCGCTGGTAGCCACTCGCTCTGCGGACTGAGATGTGCTCACCCCGCTTCGGCTTCTCGATGGCAGCGCCTGCGCGCCTCCGGACGTGCGGCCGCGCACGTTGCGATCGAAACTTGCGGATGCACCGCTGCGGCTTTGCGCACCTCGACCTGATGTGCGGCCGACCGATCCGGCTGTTCTCACGCTACCGCTGGAAGCGCCACTTTGACCATTTGACGTCCGCCCCACTCTTGGGCTGGAGTCTCCCGAAGAGGAGGCCCCGGCTCTCCTTTGGCCTTGACGATCTGAAAAAGCCCGCACTGAGCGAGCGACCTGGTCCCTTTGCTGGTCAAACGAGGTTCTCGGTTGCCTTTGCCGCGAAGCTCGTCGAGAGAAAAACCGGCTCCCACCCGAGGTCGTACCGGTGCGAGCGCCCGGCTGGGCTGTGGAAGCTCGGACAGTCCTGCCGAGGCTTTCCCGCGCCGGAACCACCGGAATCTGGCCGCGCATGAGGGACGCGCGACGCAACTCCGAGGCACGTAGCGTCCGGGGATTGTTGACCCGCCCCTGCGAGAAGCCCTGCGCATCGACCAACGTCACGCCGTTGTTGACCCGTGCGTTGCGGTAATTCGTATAGATGTTGGTGCTGTTGTCGACGACGATCGTGGTGTTGTTGTGGTGGCCGCCATGGCGCCCGCCATGTCTACCGTAGCCGTGACCATAGTAGTGGCGCCCGTACCAGGGGTAGTATCGCTCGTAAGGCGCGAGCGGAATCCAGCCGATGTTTCCAAAACCGAAACCCACACCGAATCTGAAGCCGCTGTAGCTGTTGTAGCCGAAGAAAGACACTAGAGCCGGCCGCCAGTAATGGCGAGCGTAGCGGTAGCCCGGATACCACCCCCAGCCATAATTGTGGTGGTTGAACCAACGCCCGTAGTGGTAGGGCGCCCAAGCCCAGGGCTCGGAGCCCACCCACGTCCAGCCGTAGTAGTTAAGCCAGCTCCAGCGGCCATGGCGGTAAGGGGCCCAACCGGCTGAGGAGCGTGGAAACCAACAGCGTCCGTAGCCGCTGACATATTGCCAGTCGCCGTGGCCGTCGAGGTCTTCCGCCCCGTAGATGCTCCGGCTCACGTAACGGCGGCTTTCGGATTTTTCGAGTTGCTTATCCCGGCGCTCGTTCCAACGATCCCAGTCGTCTTTCGACTCCGCCTTCGCGGTCCGAAATTCCGGCGTATCACGGTCCCCGCGAATGTACATCCTACGTCCCTTGCTCAGGGTTTCCGTTCCCGCGGCGGAAGCAATCTCGGCCTTACCCCGGTTGACAGCGACGACCGTGTGGCCGTCCGCGGTTACCTCGATGCGGTAATTCCCCCTTTCGAGGGGGCGTACCGCCACTTGAGGGGTCTCGATGTCGACATCCGCTTCACCATTACGAAGCTCGCTGTAGGTCGCCATGCCCCGCACGAGTTGTACCCGAAAGCGCCGGTTCGCCAACTCCACGAGGTGAACCTCTGTCGATTCGTTGAGTCTCAGGAGGTTCGCGAAGTCGAGTTGAATCTCCGCTCGCGAGGCGCGACCGGTGGCCAGGCGATCGCCCTCGACCAAGGGCATGTTCACACGCCCTTCTGTCCAGTCACCGGAATCCCCGCGACGCGTCGTTACATCGCCGTTCGTCAGACTAACTCGCGCGACACCTAAATCGGATTCCGGCTTTTCGGAAGCCGCCCAGGCGGTATTCGCGCCAAGAGTAGCCGCGACCGTCAAACACCACAAGGTTCGGAGTGCGTTTTTCATGGCTCGACTCCTAGGCCCACAGTATATCGACGTTTCACAAGGCAGGTCTGGTACCAGATGATTAAGTCATTGAAAAAGAATACCTTGTCTTTGCAAGCTTCCTCTTCTAAGCTGGTTGACAGCCACCAGTTGGCTGAAAGCAACCACCAAGATTGCTATGCGGAGGTTACACTGGCAGCCAGGTTCCAAACGTGCCTCCTGATCTAAGATGGGGGTCGGCCACAAGGCGCGGAAAACGACCTGCCATCGACGAAGCGGAAGGAATCTCTAGCAACCTTGGAGACCTTCGAACCCCAAAGCTCGCTCCGGTTCTGGGAGCTGCGTCAAAGAAGCAGTTCTACGGCCAGGGACACGTCTAGTTTGTCGATATAAGGAGATTGACGGATTGACTGTTGAAGCAACTCAAGTAACCCTAGAAGGTAAGGCAGGCAGGACCCGGGGTGGTTCTGTGCTTGGGGCCTTGATCCCTGCGGCGGGCGGGGCGAAGGCGAACTTGATCCGCGCTGGGATTGCCGGATAGCGTATCGGGAGGGCCACGGGGGCGCCTTAAAGATCAGGCCACCGGCTGGCTTCTTTTCGCAGGGCCTCGGCGAGTAGACCCGCCTCTAGGTCAAATCATCTTCGCGGCGATGGACTATTACCGACATAAAAGGATTTCCATCGAGCTCGGCCACATTCGAGAGTGGAAACGCAAGGGCAAGACCTCGGTCCAGCCGGACCGAAAAACGCTGCTGCATTCGGTGCTCGAGGCAGGTTTACGACTCGTCGGGCTCTTCGACCGAGGCTGGCGGAATGCTTCGAAGGTGGACCTGAGATACCAAGAATTACTGCTCCCCAGACTGCCCGAGGCGTTGGAGGGTTTCCGGATTCTTCAACTTGCCGACATCCACGCCGGCGCCTACCCTGAGCTTGGCGGAAGGGTTGCGGAAAAGATACGCGGCTTGAAGGCCGACGCGTGCGTGTTGACCGGAGACTATTTCTTTGAACACCGCACACCGACGACTGAGGTCTACGCCGCGATGGAAGAGATTCTTGGCGCCGTCAACGCTCGCCACGGCGTAGTCGGGATTCTGGGCAATCATGACACCATCGAGACGGTTCGCCTCTTGGAGTCTCTAGGTGTCAAGATGCTGCTTAACGATGTTTGGGAGATCGAGAGCAACGGGGCAAGCCTTTGTTTCGTAGGCCTAGACGACCCTCATTACTACGGCTGTGACGACCTGCCAGGCGCTTTGAAAAAGGCCAAAAGGGACGCTCTCAACATCCTTTTGGTTCATTCGCCCGAGCTGGCCGAGGAGGCTTTCGAGCAAGGCATCGACCTTTACCTGTGCGGACATACCCACGGTGGTCAGGTCTGTCTGCCCGGGATAGGCCCCTTGATTCTCAACGCGAGTTGTCCCCGCCGTTACAAGAGGGGTCTCTGGCGATGCGGCGGGATGGTGGGATATACCAGCCGGGGCATTGGTCCATCCGGTGTTGCTGTCCGCTTTAACTGCCCGCCCGAGATTAGTGTTTTCGAGCTTCACGGTCAGGTCAAGACTTTTGGTAGGCCCGGCGACGCTAACAGAGGGGTTTTTGAGCACCCAAGGCGAACATTGGAGGCCGAGGTGGCTGAACTCGGTCGATGAAGAGGGTGACGGGCATGAGACAGTAAGTAACTTATCTTACATTGGCACGCGATTTCTTTTTGCGAGAACCCCACGTTAAGGGGTTGCAAAACGTCTAAGTAACAGATATAGTTGAACTTTCAGTGCTAACAACCGGAGGCGCAGTCAACTGAAACGATTACGAGGTATGAGCAGGGTGGATGCTTGTAAAATCTGCCGGTGAAGCAGCGCCATCGGAATGTAGCAGTGGACGTTGAAAAAAAGCAACCATTCACGTATCAGACGCATCTAAAGTGTTAGGGATAAATGACTTTACATCGCCTACAGGATGCTGAGTTGGGTACCGCTTCCACCGAGGCCCAAGAGGGGTCTGAGGTGAGAGCATCTCTCTGGAGCCAAGGGCCTCATTTTGACGAGGAGCAGCCTGAGCCTCAAGAGGGAGCTTACCTCGACGACCACGTGCGGCTCTACCTCAGCGAGATGGGAGCGGTTCAATTGCTGGACGCCAGGGGGGAAGTGCGTCTGGCGAAGCAAATGGAGCGTGGCAACAACCTGGCTAGAAAGACGGTGTGTCGTACCCCATGGATGTGGAGGAAGATCGTCGAGTTAGAAGGCGACCTGCGTGAGGGCCGTGCGGATCTTCGCTCGCTGGTTGATTTGCACTACTCCGCCGACAAGCCCATGGCAAAAATCAGGGCCCAGAGAAAAGTGCTGCGCAAGTTCAAGCGAGCGGCGGAGCTGGTTGACGAAGTTCAGGCGCTTCGGCGTAAGGCCGCTGCCCGGGCAGACTGCAGCGCGCGTACACGGCGCAAGTGGGCTTGGCGCGTGGCGAGGGAGAAGATTGTTCTTTCGCGCGTCATTCGTGACATCCCGTTCAAGATCGAGGTCTGGCGAGATTTTGCCGCCGAGTTTGAAAAGGCGGCAACCCGGCCTCCCGGGTGGAACATGACAGGGCAAGGGCGGCGTAACGGTTCTCAACGGGGCCGTCGCGACGCTGCCGCAAAAGCGCGTGCGGCAGCCAAGCTGACCGGCTTGAAGGCTGCGCAGCGGAGACGTGCGCTGGGGCGCATTCGGACCGGTTTGGCCGCGGCCGAGCGAGGTAAGCACGACCTGGTCGAGGCCAACCTGCGGCTAGTCGTTTCGGTCGCCAAGAAGTACGTGAATCGGGGCATCCACATCCTCGATCTGATCCAGGAGGGCAATATCGGGTTGATGCGCGCGGCGGAGAAGTTCGAATACCGCCGGGGCTTCAAATTCTCGACTTATGCTCACTGGTGGATCCGGCAGTCGATCACCCGCTGCCTGGCTGACCAGTCGCGGACGGTCCGGGTTCCGGTTCACATGCACGAGCAGCTCAACAAGTTTCTGCAGGCCCTGCGGCACTTGGAAAAGAAGCTTGGCAGACTTCCCAAGAACGCCGAGGTCGCGCGCCATATGGAGACCAACGTCGATCGGGTCGAAACGCTGAAGTCGATCTCTCGTACCCCGGTGTCGCTCGATACGCGGGTTGGTCGCGAGGGTGAGTCGGCCTTGCAAGATCTATTGGAGGACCCGAACACGTCGTCGCCTATCGATGCGGTCATCGAATCTGATTTAAGGCGGAAGACGGCTAGCGTACTGCGGACGCTGCTGTCACCTTCGGAGGAGCGTGTTTTGAGGATGAGGTTCGGCATCGGCTTCGAGCGTGCCTATACGCTGCAGGAGATCGGAGTTGAGTTTGGACTCACGCGCGAGCGCATCCGCCAGATCGAGACGAAAGGCTTGCGGGTCTTGCGCGACCCCGAATTGGCCCCTCAACTTCGCCAGCTCTTGGCCTCGAATTCGTAAGCAGCAGCGGAGCGGCTTCCCCCGCTCCGCTTTCCTTTCTTCCTTCCTTTTCCTTCAGCAATGAATTCACCTATCGCTTGTCCACGGCCGAAGCGGAACAACGGCTGGCTGTACACCAAGCTCACATTTCCTGCCCGGGATTCCAGTGGCGGGCCATACGTGGCGAGCGCCTCTTGGCGGTCCTAGGGTCCAGTACTGGCCAGCGATCCTGCCGGCTTGTCGTCTCGATCTTTCGAGTGCGTCAACACCCGTCTGACGCTGTTTGCCAGTGGGGATCGTTCAAAGTAACCGCGGTGTGATATCCTTGATCCTCGAAATCCCATGGCAGAGAAACAGTATTCCTATTTCCAACCACCTTCCCGCATCTTGCTGGGCGCCGGTCCCAGCATGGTCGATCCGCGCGTCTACCTGGCGATGTCGGCGCCGACGATCGGCTACATGGACCCGGCCACGTTCGAGGTCTTAGAGGACATCCGCGGCCTCGAACAGTACGTGTTCGAAACGGAAAACGAGTTCACTCTTGCGATTTCCGGTACCGGCTCAGCCGGTATGGAAGCAGCGGTAGCAAATTTCGTCGAGCCGGGCACGAAGGCCGCGGTATTCGCCAATGGTTTTTTCTCGGACCGCATTACAGAAATGTGCAAGCGCCAAGGGGCCGAGACGGTCCGTTTTGAAAAGCCCTGGGGCGAAATCTTCGGCGACGATGAAGCCGCGGAGTTCATCGAGCGAGAGCAACCGCAAGTCGTGGCGTTCGTCCAGGCGGAAACTTCGACCGGCGCTTTTCAGCCCGCCAAGGCCATATGCGAGGCTGCTCATTCCGGCGGTGCGTTGGTGATCGGTGACTGCGTGACATCTCTAGGCGGTATGCCGGCCGAGGTGGACAAGAACGGTATCGACATTGCCTACAGCGTGACCCAAAAGTGTTTGGGCGCACCTCCCGGCTTGGCTCCCATCACCCTTTCGCCCGCGGCTGTGGAAAGACTAGGCGCCCGCAAGGCGCCACCGGTTTCCTGGTACCTCGACTTGAAGTTGATCAGCGAGTATTGGTGGGGACCCCGGCGTTATCACCACACGACGCCCGTTAATATGATGTATGCGCTGCGTGAAGCACTGCGCATCATCTGGGACGAAACGCGAGAGGTTCGCTTCGCCCGCCACCGGGTGAATCATCTGGCGTTGGTCGCCGGTCTCGAGGCGATGGGCTTTGAGATGCACGTTGCCGAGGGTCAGCGCTTGTGGAGTCTCAACACCGTAAGGCTTCCCGCCTGCGTTGACGACATAGCCTTGCGCAAAGCCATCATGGAACAGTTCAGTATTGAGGTTCTGAGCGGGTTCGGTCCCCTGGCGGGCAAGATCCTCAGAATCGGTCTGATGGGTGCTTCCTCGACGCGAAACAACGTTCTTTTGTTCCTTGAAGCTTTGGAAAGTTGCATGACTGGGCTCGGGCACAGCGTTGCTCCGGGCGGAGCGCGAGCGGCCGAGGCGGTGTACGCTCAGCAGGCCGCCGGCGGTGGGTGAGCGGCCCTGGCGGCGCACCATCGGAACATGTCGCCCAAAATGGCGACACGGCAGGCAAGAATGCGTGCGCCACGTCTGTACCGCGCACGTGACGCGATACGGCGCCTCCGTTTTCCAAGTGTTGCCGCCGCGTACTAGCTTCGATCTCCCACCATCACGATGAAATTCGCCATCTTCGGTGCCGGAGCTATCGGCGCCCTTGTCGGTTCAAGGTTGATCGTTTCCGGCGAAGAGGTGGCCCTGATCGCACGTGGACCTCACCTAGCGGCCATGCGAGAGCGCGGCCTCGTCATTCGCAGCCAGGTCTTTGGAGATTACGATTGCAAACCCTTCGCCACCGACAATCTCGAATCCGTCGGTCCGGTGGATTTTTTGATTTTGGCCGTGAAGGCTCACAGCCTGCGCGGAATTGCCCCGCAACTCGCTCCCTTACTGGGAGAAGAAACCGCTATTGTCGCTGCTCAAAACGGGATTCCCTGGTGGTATCTCGATGGTCTTGAGCAACCCTGGGCGAGCGAGCGCCTCGAGTCAGTCGACCCGGGCGGGGTGATCGCTTCGCACATCGAAGCGCGTCGGGTGATCGGCTCGATCGTCTATGCCTCGAGTGCCATCACCAATCCCGGGGTGGTCGAGCACGTAGAAGGAAGTCGGTTTCTGTTGGGGGAGCCTGACGGATCTCGCAGCGAGCGCGTTCGGCGCCTGGCAAATGCTTTTTCCGCCGGGGGACTCAAGGCCTCCATTCGCTCGAACATTCGCGCCGACATCTGGATTAAGGTTCAAGGCAACGCCGCCTTCAACCCGATCAGCGCTTTGACCCGAGCCACCCTCCAGGGGTTGCTTCGATTCCCGCCTACCCGAGAACTGGCGCGAGGGGCGATGGAAGAGGTCGTCGCCGTGGCCGCGGCTCTGGGAATCAAGATGACCGTGTCGGTGGACCGGCGCCTCGCGGGAGCCGACAAGGTGGGTGATCACAAAACCTCGATGCTCCAAGACCTCGAAGCCGGAAGGCCGCTCGAAGTCGACCCGATCGTCGGCGCTGTGATCGAACTGGGCGATCGAGTCGGCGTGAAAACACCTAACCTACGTGCGCTTTACTCCTGCGCGAAGTTGCTGGAAAGGGAACAAGGCTAGTGGCGTGTGGGCTTCTCGCACTTTGGGTCCCGCCCAACACACGTTCGGGCCCTCCGAGTTGCCGAACACAACCAATTGACTTAACATTCATCCGGGAGCTATATTCGGAGTAAAGATGGATGATTCGCCCCCGCGAGTAGGTCGTCCCAGGGCACTTTCCTTAGCACTACGGACGTTCATAGCTTCAAGCAGTATTGTTTCCCTCCAGGCATTCGGGAAGCCGTCCATTTCTCACCCATCCCGTTGGAACGGTTGAGGAGGAGTAGCAGCCGGCTTTGAGCAAGGCGCGCGTCAGTATCACGCAAGGCATCGAGTCGCTTTTCGGTACCCACGACGAGAACATCCGTTTGCTCGAACGCGCCCTCGGTGTCAGCACTCACCTACTCGACGACAGCATCGAGATCGAGGGGGATCCCGAGCCTGTCCGCCGCGCGGAGCACATACTTTCCGACTACGAATTCCTGCTTCGCGAAGGACACCGCTTTACCAACGGCGATGTCAAGGGCTTCCTCAAGGTTGTGGCCGAAGATCCGAATCTGACTCTGCGGAACTTGGTGTTGAGCAGCCGCCGGCGCACCTTCGGACGGCGGTCCCTGGCTCCTCGCAGCCTCAACCAGATGCGCTATCTCGAGGCCATCGAGCGCTGCGACATGGCCTTCGGCATCGGGCCGGCCGGTACCGGAAAGACGTATCTCGCCGTGGCGATGGCGGTTTCCGAGTTGCTCAACAAGAATGTACGCCGGATTATCCTCACCCGCCCGGCGGTCGAAGCCGGCGAGCGCTTGGGCTTTCTCCCGGGAACGCTGCAGCAGAAGATCGATCCTTATCTGCGGCCTCTCTACGATGCTCTCTATGACATGTTGGACTACGATCGTGTCGAGGGGCTGCTCGAAAAAGAAATCATCGAGATTGCTCCTCTGGCGTTCATGCGGGGCAGGTCGCTGAACGAAAGCTTCATCATCTTGGACGAGGGTCAAAACTCGACGGCGGAGCAAATGAAGATGTTCATCACCCGGCTAGGGTCGAGCTCGAAGGCGGTGATCACCGGCGACATCACCCAGATTGATCTCCCGGCCGGCAAGCGCAGCGGCCTTCTGGAGGCGGTCGATGTGCTCGGCTCCGTCGAGGGCGTCACTTTCGTCTACTTCGACGAGACCGATGTCGTCCGCCACGAGCTCGTGCAGCGTATCGTTCGAGCCTATGAGAAGTATGATCGAGGCAGGCTGGGAGAAGGTACAATCCGCCCGCTAAACGATTCCGACGACCAAAATTCCGGGGAAGTCGAAAGCGCCCCCCAAGCCTCATCCGCGCCGGAGTAGAATGACGTCCTCTTCACACGACGACCCAGCGTGGTATGACAACCGGCAAAGGAAAGTCCGTTTCAACGAGCGTGAGCTTCGAGAGTTCGTCCAGCGCTTAGGGCGAGAACTTGCCGGCGGCCGGGAATTCGCCGTTGTAATTGGGTCCGACGCTTCACTGCGGCGCGCCAACCGCCAGTTTCGCGGCAAATCCTCGTCCACCGACGTCCTTTCCTTTCCCGACGGAGAGCAGGGCCGTCTGGGCGACATTCTGGTGTCGGCAGGCCGGGCCGAGCAGCAGGCCAATCGGTACGGCCGCGGCGTCGAAGAGGAGATCAAGGTTTTGGTCCTGCACGGGTTGCTTCATTTGCTTGGCTACAACCACGAGTCCGATAACGGACGAATGCGCAAGGCCGAGCACCGATGGCGCAAAAAGTATGGCCTGGAGCCGGGAGTCATCGAGAGGGTCTCGGCGTGATCATCACTGGATACATTGCGGCTGCCTTTCTGTGCGTTGTGGTCTCCCTCGCTTCTTACCTGCACCTTCTCTATGTGGAGTCCCTTCGTCTTCGGCCTCGCGAGGCGATCCGCTCGCTGAAGTTTTTCGAACAGGAACTTCAGCCCCGCCTTGGGTTTGACGCATCCGAGGCCGTGACGCGCTACTCGCTGGTGCGCCAACTAGCTCTGGTGCTGCTGTCGATGGACATCGTTTTACTGGCTTTGCGTGGTCAGGATCTCTATTTGGCCGCCGTCGAAGCGCTGATTCTGTCCCTTACCGCGTTGGTGGTTTTCTCCCAAATGGCGCCTGCGGTCTTGGCGCGCCGCACGACGGGGGGTTGGATACTTCGTCTGCTTGCGCCGGCCCGTGCCATGGCCTGGGCGATTCAACCGTTTCTGCTGCTAAGCCGGTTTGCCTCGTCGGTAGCGGATCTCGGTACGGATGAGCCCGCGGAAGAACGGTCCTCTACCCCATCCGACGATATCGAGGTTCTCCTCGACGCCGGCGAAGAGGAAGGTCTGATCGGACGCGAGGACCGCAAGTTGATTCAGTCGGTCGTCGAGTTTGGGGACAAGACCGTCCGCGAGGTTATGACGCCGCGCCCCAATATGGTGGCCATCGAGGCCGGCAAGTCGGTGGAAGAATTGCGGCAGCTGCTGATCCACGAGGAGTATTCTCGGGTGCCGGTCTACAACGGGTCGATCGATCGGATTGACGGATTCGTGCACGCGCGCGACACATTGGATCTCGAGGAAGACGAACGCGAGAGCATGAAGGTGCGCGATGTAATGCGACCGATCGGTCTGGTACCGGAAACTAAGCCGATCAACGAACTACTGCGGGAGATGCAAGACAGCAACACCCAGATGTCCATTGTCGTCGACGAATACGGACAGACGGCCGGTCTCGTCACGATGGAAGATTTGATGGAAGAGATTGTAGGCGAAATCCGAGACGAGTCGGAACCCGGATCTGATGTGGTGGAGCAAGCCGATCATTCGTTTGTAGTCTCGGGGAACTTGGATGTAGACCGGCTCGAAGAGTTGGTTGGCTATCGTCCGGACGAGGAGTTTGAGTCGACGACTTTGGGTGGCCTGGTGTGCGAGCAGCTTGGGCGCGTTCCCAGCCCTGGAACCCGGGTGGCGCTGGACGGTATCTTGATCGAGGTATTGGCCGCGGACGAGCGGCGCGTTTCGAGTGCGCGGGTCCGCCGCCTTCCCTCGGAGGCCGAGTCGCCCACCACGGTTGCCGAGTCTCTCCGCGAGTCTGAGCAGGGCGAAGGTGGGGCGTGAAGTCCGGCTTTGTAGCCATTCTGGGACGTCCGAACGTCGGCAAGTCGACTCTGTTGAATGCACTTGTCGGCGCTAAGGTCTCCATCGTCACCGACCGTCCGCAGACCACGCGTGACGCGATCCAAGGCGTGCTGACTCGCCCCGAAGGACAGGTCGTTTTCGTCGACAGCCCCGGCATTCATGAGCCTCGCCAGGCGCTCGGGCGGCGCATGATGCGCGAGGTTCGACGCGCCACGTCAGGCTGCGACCTCGTCTTGCTGGTCATCGATGCGGCGGCGCCTTTCCGCGCTGACGATCAGTCTGTCGTGGATCGAGTTCGCAAGACGAAGATCCCAGCCTTTCTGCTGCTCAACAAGATTGATCTGCTGCCCTCCAAACGGCAACTGCTTCCCGAAATTGATCGTTACCGGCGACTTCACGAGTTCGAAGAGTTTGTACCCCTTTCCGCAAGGAAAAAGGAGGATCTTGAGTTGCTGGTCCGACTCCTCTTTGGCCGGCTACCCGAAGCTCATCCCTACTACCCCGAAGATTTCATCACCGATCAACCGGAAAGGTTCCTCGCCGCGGAGTTGATTCGAGAGCAAACGATCCTGGCGACGCGCCAGGAGGTGCCTCACTCCCTGGCTGTGTTGATCGACTCCTGGGAAGAGTCGTCAGGCTTGCTGCGGCTTACGGCCACGGTGTATGTTGAACGCGAAGGACAGAAGGGCATCCTGATCGGCTCTCGCGGCGGGAAACTCAAGCGGATCGCGACTTCCGCGCGCCGGGAATTGGAAGCCCGTTTCGGTCGTAAGGTGTTCTTAGAAATGTTCGTCAAGGTCCGTAGCAGATGGCGAGATCAAACTCGTTTTGTCAACCAAATTGACTTTCGGCGCCTGCTGGGCCGGTCCGGGCCGGGAGATCAAGACGCCGATAACACGACGACCCTCTAGGAAGCGATCGATGCCCACTTCGCACGGCCCAGTTCACCGACGACAGCCCATGGAGCAGACGAACCGCCGGACTGCCGCTCGCCTCAGCCCGTCTGGGACGCGCGCCTTGGGCGTTTTCTCGATGCTCCTTTTTCTGATGTGCACAGCGGCTCCTGCAGCGGCCCAGGACGAGTCCCCCGACGACCTGATGCATGACCGGGTCATTCGCAAGTTGGTCAATGACCGGCAACTAAAGACCAACGCTTTGGACGTTTCCGTGAAGGATGCGGTCGTGACTGTCAGGGGAGAGGTGGAAAACGAGAAGTTGCGTCGGCGTGTCGAGAAGGTTGTCAAGAAGGTGAAGGGTGTCAAAAAGGTGGTCAACAACGTGCGGGCAAGAAACTAGCCCTGACGGTTCAACATTCCGATCACGAAGTTTGTCGACCGATGACCTTCGCTGCTTTTTCCGGGTAGTCGGTGATGAATCCATCGACTCCTAGCTGGAGCAGCCGTTTGATTTCCGCTACCTCGTTCACCGTAAAGGGGACTACCGTCAAACCCTCCGAGTGCACTTCTTCGATCAGTTCACGCGACGCCAGCTTGAATTGGGGAATCAAAACATCGATCGGGCAGTTGTGTCGCAGTTCCTCGTCTTGCGTGCGGTTGTAGATGAAACCCAGTTGTAGATCGGGTGAAATCTCGTGCACCTTGGTCAGTGTCTGCGGCTGGAAAGCCAAGACGAGAGTTTTTGCTGGGTTGCCCGATTTGCGGATAAGGTCGACAGCCTCCTGCTCAAAACCGGGAGCCTTCAGCTCGATGTACAGATAGGCCTCTTGGCCGAACTTCGTGAGCACGTCGTTCAGCAGCGGAACCTCGAACCCGCGCGGCAACTTCCGCAACTGTTCGTAGGTGCTCGATTGAACCGCTAGCCCGCCGACCACGGATCCATGAACCACTATGAGTTGGCCGTCCGCGGTTTTCCTGACGTCCAGCTCAAAACCGCCGGCGCCCAGCTCGAGGGCCTTTTCAAAGCTGGGGATCGTGTTTTCGGTCAGTTGGGCGGCGCCACGGTGACCTAGGATCAATACGTCAGCCATATCTCACTCGCAGCCCGAAGGCAATCCTAATGTGCTCCTTTGGTTGACGAAATGTCAACTCGGAAGTGCCCCTGCCAGCCTGTCACTACAGTCAGCAGCAGCGGCTACTGCATCCTCAAAAGCATGGAGATCGGCAGCAGCTTTCGTTCCCCGGCACCGCGCTAGTTTGGGGGAGTGTTGCGGGCGTTGAGTGCCACGATTTTCTCACCTAGGTCGAGAGCCCGTGAGTTCCTCTTCGTCAACCAGGTGCCTAGCTTCAAATATCCTAGCCCCCACTTCTCACAAGCTTCGGTGGCACCGGCGGATCCGTGCGGGCTTTGTGCAAGGTCTCATCTGCGCCAGGATCTTATTTCGCTAAGATATAGGGCATGGACGACGGGGTTTTCGAGATTGAATGTCCCTGCTGTGGAGCCACGCTCGAAGTCGACGCGGAGACCGAAGCCATCCTATCTCATCAGGCGCCGAAGCCAAAGGAAGCACCGCTAGATCTTCAGAAGGCAGTCCAGCAACTGAAGTCGGAAGAGAGTAGTCGCGACCGCAGGTTTCGCGAGCAAGTGCAAGCCGAACGCCAACACGGTAAGGTGCTCGACAAGCGCTTCGAGGGCCTGCTCAAGAAGGCGCGCTCAGAAGGTCCTCAAAAACAGTTCCCCCGCGACATCGACCTCGATTAGGCGAGTGGCCTGTTGTCGAGACGGGTTCGCCATAGATTTGAGAATGTCGGGCTCGAAAGCGATGTGGCGCACGCATTCTTGCGTGCTGTGCCGGCATTCTTGCCGGCATCCCGCCGGTCGGCTGAAGGGCTGGCGCACCACAACGAGAAATGTCGCCACGAATGGCGACACGGCACGCAAGGATGCGTGCGCCACGTCGACAGGACGATCAGAAAGTCTTGTCTGAAACAGACGGCTAGAACTCAGCGGCCCGGCGTTCGTCGCGGCGCTTGATCCGACGTCGATCCGCCGTGGGATCTGAAAGTACATCATCTCAGAACGTCCCGGCGGGCTGTTACACTGGTTCCTTGTCTCGGCCGATAAGGCCCGGGGCTCCACCATGTCAGAGGTTGTTAAACCCATCGCGGAGGGGAAGAAAGGGCTTCTGGACAAGGCCCTTTCGATTTTCAGCCAGGTCAAACCCGGCGAAGGCGCCACCGCGCTGTTACTGGCCGCCAATGTATTCCTGCTGCTCGCTTCCTACTATCTGCTCAAGACGGTAAGGGAAGCCCTGATCCTCAGCGAAAGCGGGGCTGAGATCAAGAGCTACGCCGCTGCGGGCCAGGCTCTGCTGCTGCTTGCCGTGGTGCCGGCCTACGGAGCGTTTGCCGGCAAAGTCAATCGCATTCGCCTGATCTCTTGGGTGACGCTTTTTTTCATCTCTCACCTCGGAATCTTCTATGTCCTGGGCGTCTCAGGCGTTGAGGTCGGCGTGGCCTTTTTTCTGTGGATTGGCATTTTCAATGTCCTGGTGATCGCCCAGTTTTGGGCCTTCGCGAACGACGTTTTTACCGAAGAGCAGGGCAAGCGCCTATTTCCTTTGGTGGGTGTGGGTAGTTCACTGGGCGCCTGGGTGGGTTCGAAGACGGCCGGCCAACTCTTCGGGGTATTCGACCCAGCGGCGGCGCCCTACCTGATGATGCTGATGGCAGCCGGCGGTTTGCTGGTTTGCATCTTGATCAGTCAAAGGGTCAATCGCCGCGAGCTGCGGGCTGCGTCGGCGGACAAGGCGTCGGAGGCCGAAGCTCCGTTGGGGAAAGAAGGGGGCTTCAAGCTTGTTTTTTCTCAGCGTTACTTGTTGTTGATTGCGGTTTTGATCCTGCTGCTCAACGTGGTAAATACGACAGGTGAGTTTATCCTCGGCAAGATCGTGGCCTCAGACGCCGAACGCGCCGTGGCCGCCGGAGAGATAGCCGAAGCCGAGAAGGGCGCGGTGATTGGAAAATTCTACGGGGACTTCTTCAGTTGGGTGAACTTGCTGGGTTTCCTGTTTCAGCTCTTTCTTGTCTCTCGCATTTTCAAGTACATCGGCGTCCGAGGCGCCCTGTTCATCCTGCCCTGCATCGCGCTGGGCAGCTACGGCCTCATGATCTTCATCCCGATCCTGGCTGTAATCAGAGTCGCCAAGGTTCTAGAGAACAGCACG
Organism: Bryobacterales bacterium; assembly: GCA_965248105.1. Lineage (GTDB taxonomy): Bacteria > Acidobacteriota > Terriglobia > Bryobacterales > UBA6623. The sequence goes on along the minus strand of CBDFIK010000006.1, from coordinate 3,366,656 downwards.
GATTATTCGATCCAGAACACAACGCGTCACGCTCTGTTCCTGCCCACCAGCCGGGAAGCGAAATACAAAGCCAAAGCCGCGATCGATACTTTTTTCTGGCGCACGGGCGATATGTTGCAGGCGGGGGTCGTGTTTGTCGGGGTCCAGCTCGCCTTCGGCATTTCGCACTACGCAATCGTCAACGTGATCTTCGTATTGATCTGGCTAGGCGTTGCCGTGGCGATCGCGCGCGAACATCGCAAGCTCAGTACGGAGGAAGTGCTCGAGAAGGCGGCCTAGCCGGCTCGTTTTTCAGCTGAGACCGGTAGTGTGTACTTTTCAGCCTGGAAACTTTGTAGCCTTTGATTCGCGCCGGTTTGGAGGTGCACCGGAGTCGGGCCACCAAAGAACTGCCGGGATCCGGACTGGTTCAGCGCCGACAATTGCCGATAAATCTACTGAGGTTCCCGTCTGCCCTCGAGGTGCGGAGGCTCCAACCACGACGGGTCAGGCCGTTGGCTGGAGACCCGGGTGTTCCGTGGATCGGCTCGCGCGCGGTTTGTGTGAGCCTGCGGCCGAGGCCGATGAAGGCGTGGGGAGTCGAGCGGAGATCGCGAGGTGCTGAGGTAGGAATGCTGGAACCTCTGTTCATCCCGATGTCCGGCCGGACACGGGTAATGGGTCAAAATGGTCCGCGGGCGAAGGGCGTAGTCAGCGGAACGTTTCCTCTCAAGGGCAAACATGTTGTTGCAGCGCGATGAGACCGTAAGAACCGTGGCTCTGGCGCCCGGGATAAGGAACAAATGAAAAGCATTCTATTCCTCTTGGGCATGCTCGCCTTTATGGTCGTCCTGATATCGGTGGCCCCGGAAGCTCACGCCGGAGACGAGCATACGGGGCACGTTAGTGTGTTCCGCTTCCTCTTTTACATCGTCACCGTTCTGCTGGCCGCCAAGGTCGGAGGGGAGCTATTCGAGACTTGGAATCAGCCGGCCGTACTTGGGGAGTTGGTCCTCGGGATGGTTTTGGGGAATCTTTATTTGGTGGGCATTACCGGCCTGGAAGCCTTCAAGAGTGATTCGGGCTTGGCGCTGTTCGCGGAGATCGGAGTGATCTTGCTGCTGTTCGAAGTGGGTTTGGAATCCAAGATTAGCGAGCTGTTGGCGGTGGGAGCCTCGGCCATGCTGGTAGCCGGATTAGGGGTTGTTGCGCCCATCCTGCTGGGGTATGGGGTCTCGATGTATTTTCTGCCGGAGTCAGGCTGGTATGTTCACCTGTTTGCCGGCGCTACGCTGGCCGCGACGAGTGTTGGGATCACAGCGCGCGTGCTCAAAGATCTTGGCAAGATGGGCACCAAGGAGGCGCGTATCATTCTCGGGGCGGCGGTGATCGACGATGTACTCGGGCTGATCATCTTAGCCGTAGTCAGCGGCTTGATCACTGCGGTCGGATCCGGGGCCGCGGGCGGCGTTTCCATCTTGCCGGTGCTAGAGATTATCGGTAAGTCGATCATCTTTTTGGCCGTGGCGATCGTGGCCGGACGCTTCGTCGGCGGCAAGATCCTACAGATCGGCGCTACCGCCAAGGTCGGTGGAATGCCGATCGTGCTGAGCATCTGCCACTGCTTCTCCCTGGCCGGGTTAGCCCAGATGTTCGGTTTGGCTCCGATCGTCGGTGCTTTTGCCGCCGGTCTGGTGCTCGACGAAAAGCACTACCAAGGCTATACAAGGATGAGATCCGAGAGCTTCGAGCACATTGTCTCTCCGATCAGCTCCATCCTCGTGCCGGTTTTCTTTGTCGTAATGGGATTACGCGTCGATTTGCAGTCGTTTGCCGATTGGCGGGTTCTCCAGTTCGCGGGCGCGTTGAGTCTGGCTGCCGTCGTAGGTAAGCAGGTTTGTTCCCTCGGCGTGCTGGAGAAAGGTATCAACCGGCTTGCCGTCGGCGTGGGTATGATTCCTCGCGGCGAGGTGGGGCTGATCTTTGCTGGGATCGGCGCTGGTCTTATGGTGGGCGGCGAGCCGGTGTTTTCCTCCGATACGTTCTCTGCCATGGTGGTGATGGTCATGGTGACGACGTTGGCGACGCCACCGCTATTGAAGGTCCTGTTCAGTCGAACCTAGCCCCCGGTCCCGTCAGCCGACTTTCGTTCCTCATCGGCCACGCCGCCCGTGACCGCGTCGAGCTGCTCATCAGCCTGGGCGAGCATCCTTTCGGCCGTGTGGAGTGATACCAATCCTTCTGCCGCGGCGCGGTGAATCACGGCTTTTTCGGCCGCGATCATTCGCGTGCGGGCCAGCTTAATCTCTTCCTCCGCCCAGGTACGGTAGCGTCCGTGCAGGGCGTCGATTTCACCGTGAACCTGCTGGATCCGTTCTTTTAACTCGGTGCGCAACTGATCGGAGACCTGGGGAGAGACGACGTGCCCCTTTTCGAGCTCGTCGAGCTCGGAGAGAGCTGCCGTTGCCGCCATCTGCCGGACTTTCACCCGATCGTATTCGTCCTCCTGACCTTCTTCGAGCCCTAGCCAGCGGACCAGCGGTTTCACGGTAAGGCCTTGGATGATGATTGAGAAGGCCACCACCCCGAACGTCATCGCGAGGATCTCCCGGCGGTGTGGGAAGTCCGGTCCAAGACTCAGCGCCAGCGCGATCGAAACGCTCCCGTGGATACCACCCCAGAACAGTACGTGCCGCCAGGAACGTGGAATCTTGTCAGTCAGCGAATTAGCGATCGGTGTCAGCGCATAGATCGAAATCAAACGTCCCAAAAGGACGGCTCCCACAGCCAATCCAATGGCGGACCAAGAGCTGAGCATGTCGCTGATGTGCACCTCGATGCCGATGAGCAGGAAGACCAGCGAGTTGACGACGAACCCCAGGTATTCCCAAAACGACCAGAGCGCCACGCGCGTGCGTGAACTCATGCCGACCTCGGCGCCGAAGTTGCCAATCATCAGTCCCGCCCCCACCGTGGCAATCACACCGGAGACGTGAAGATGCTCCGCGATAAGAAACGACCCGTAGGCAAGGACCGTAGTGAGGGTAATTTCAATTTGGGGGTTATCGACTCGCTCTGTAATCTTGCTGACAACGTAACCCAAAGCTACCCCGAGTGCGGCTCCGCCCAGCGCAACGACGATAAACTCTCCGACACCAGTCGCTAGATCAAGATGGCCCGTTCGCACAGCCTCGAGCAAGATTCCAAAGACGACGACAGCCGTGCCGTCATTGAAGAGGCTCTCGCCCTCCACCAACACAGCCAGGCGTTTGGAAACCCGCGTTTCCTTGAAAAGGGCCAGTACGGAAATAGGATCGGTAGCGGCGATCAGCGCGCCGAACAACATGGCGACCATCAGAGGAAGGCCGGCCCCCAAATAGACCGCGAACCCGGTGACGAGGGTCGCCAATACGACGCCGACCACCGCGAACAACAGAATCGGAATCAGGTTTTGACGCAGATGCCGAATGTGGATGTTGATGCCGGCTTCAAAGAGCAAAGCAGGCAGGAACAACATCATGATGACCTCGGGCGTCAGCAAGCCCTCACCCTCACCAACTTTTTCGACGATGCGGAAGTGAAAGAGGTCGATCAAAAAACCGCCAACGACCAGCGCGACCGTGTAGGGAATTTTCAGGTGAATCGTCGCAATCGCAATCAGGGAGGCGGCAATCAACAAGAGCAGCAGGAACTCGATTAGCGCGGCGGTTTCCATGAATTCGGCAGTACCCTATGGTGGGCCGAGAGGCACATGAAGCGCAACTCGCCGCCTAACCGACGGGCCGGACGTAAGCTTGGTCGAAACCACTTCAGTTGGCGGTGTTGCCTGGATTCCGGGCGTGCTGTGCTGGCATTCTTGTCAGCATGACCGGAGAGAACCAACGTCCCAGCGAGTTGGGGGTCGCGAAAGCGTGCACCCTTCTCTTATTGAGGCTCGCAAGATACAGTGACTTCGGAACATGGGCACAGCATGCTGCTGCTCCAGTGGCCAACGAGCCGCCTGCGGCGGCTAGGACAAGCGAGATCGCTTGTCCCTACTTTGAGTCGTCACATACTGCGGTAGTAGGGACCGGCGATCCCGCCGGTCCACGGCGACTAGAGGTCGCCTCGGGCACAGCATGCTGTGCCCCTACAGTCGGGACACGGGCCATGTCGCCATAATTTGCGAGACTCAACAAAATCGCCTCCTCGTCTCAACGAGAAGTGCGGGCCGTCACCGCTGTATCTTGATCTCGCCCCGTGTTGCCGAGGATTCGGTTTCTGGAGGATCGACGGTTGGTCCGTATTTTCGGGGTCGCGATCGGTGGCGGTAGGCCGTGTTCATCCATTGCTTCAGCCAGTCTATGACCGTGTCGTACCAATGGACGCTGTTGCGAGGTTTGAGAATCCAGTGGCCTTCGTCGGGGAAGTAGAGGAATCGGGAGGGCACGTCCCGCAGTTGCAAGGCGCTGAAGAGTTGCATAGCCTGGCTTACGGGAACTCGATAATCCTTTTGGCCATGAATAACTAACGTCGGAGTCTTAAAGTTCTGCACGAAGTTACTGGGCGACCACCTGGCATACATTTCCGGGTTGTCCCAGGGCGGACCGCTGAACTCCCACAGGGGGAACCACAGCTCCTCGGTCGATCCGAACATGCTGCGAAGATCGAATACACCGGCGTGCGAGACGAGCGCGCGAAAACGACTTGTGTGACCGAGCATCCAGTTGACCATGTAGCCGCCGTAGGAGGCGCCGGCGGCGACGAGCCTTTGGTTGTCGATGTAGGGCTGTTTCAGAAAGTAGTCCACGCCGGCCATGATGTCGCCGTAGACCATTCCGCCCCAGTCCCCGTTGATGGCGTCAATGAACGCCTGACCGTAGCCGGTTGATCCCCGTGGATTCGGCATGAAGACAACGAATCCGGCTCCGGCGAAGACTTGCGCGTTCCAGCGATAACTCCAGCCTTCTCCCCAAGCCCCCTGAGGGCCGCCGTGCACGAGCAGTAACAGCGGATACTTCTTTTCGTAATCGAACCCTGGCGGTTTAACGACAAAACCGTGTATCTGCGTCCCGTCGCCGGCCTCGTAGGAGATTTGCTCGAGGGGAGTGATTTGATGTTCCGCGAGGATTTCGTCGTTGAGGTGGGTGAGCTGCTGCGGGCGCCCGCCGGTCGAGAAGCCACGAAAAATCTCGGTCGGGTGAGAGCCGCTGTGGCCGCTATAGATAATGGACTTGCCCTCGGGAGTGAGTTGGACATCACCGTGTGTTGCATCCCCAAAAACGACCGGCCGAATGCCCCCCCCGGCCGCCGGCACGGTGTAGATCGGCTCGCGGCCCCGGTCCTCGGCAGTGAAGAACAGCCGAGAAGAGTTCGGAGACCAGGCGATGCTTGTAACCCAACGGTCAGAGGTCTCGGTGACGTTGGTCGTATCCCCAGTGGTTCGATCGTAGACCTTGAGCGTAAAGCGGTCGCTTTCGTAGTTGGGCCTTGACTGCGCTCGGTAGGCGATATAGCGCCCGTTAGGCGAGTAGAGAGGGGAAGTGTCGACCGCCTGATTGGAGGTAATCATAACCGGCTTTCCGCCGTCAATCGGAACGACGTAGATCTCGCTGTTCGTCTCCGTTGCAGGCGAACGCGTGGCGGCCATGGTGAAGCAGACTTCGAATCCGTCGGGCGAGACGTCGTAGCCGTCGGGTCCGCCAAGCGAGAAGGGGGGAACGTCGTAAGGCCCCGGGGTCAGATCACGAACCTCATCGCCGTCGATGCCGGCTACCAGAAGGTGAGTGCGGCGGCCATCGTTCCAAGTGTCCCAATGGCGGTAGAGAAGGCGATCGAAGATTTGTGCCTTGATGGGACCTTCTTCTTGAACTCTTAGTTTCTCTGCGTTGCAAGCATTATCGGCGCCGCAGTCGGGGAAGACACGGCTTGTAAAGAGCAGGTGCTCCCCGTCGCCCGAGAACAATACCCCGGCGGCTTCAGCCGCCAGGTCGGTAACTTGGCGAGCTCGGCTGCCGTCGGAGTCCATCAGCCACACCTGAGAGGAGCCGGAGCGGTCAGAGATGAAGGCAATCTGATTTGAGCCTGGCGACCAGCGCGGGCGTTCGTTCTGCTTGCCACCAAAGGTGATGCGCTGCTCACTGCCGCCGTCAACCGATATCGTGTAGATGTGCTTCTCTTTGGCGTTGTCAGAGACGTACGCTTTCGTGACAACGAACGCTACGGTGGAACCGTCAGGCGACAACTGAGGGTCGGAGATGCGAGCGAGCCGATGCAGCGCCCAGACATCGAAAGGCTTTTTCGGTTGCTGAGAAAACAACGGGACTGACAGCAGCCACAATACTAGGACGGCGCGGGGCATTCATAAAGACTGTAGCGCAGCCGTTAGGCGCCGGGAAAGACGGCGGCGCGAGCGGCGGGCTCAGGCCCGCTTTTCTCACCACCTGACGGCCGACGCACGCGATAAGCCCGCCATGACTTCGTTGCGCTTGCTCACCGTGCTCACCGTACTGCTCAAGTACGCCCCCCCGCGCTGACCTGCGCCCGCTGAGAAAAGCGGGCTAGCTTTCTTGCGCATGACGTCGCCGCGACTATGGCCCGCGCTACAATTTTGCAGAGGGTCCTGCGTTCACGTCCGTATACTTCTGATGTGGTACTTGCTCCTGTTGGTGCTTCCAGGCGTGTTGTGGGCCGAGGACGAGCGGCTTGAACTCGAGCCGCTGAAGACCACGATCACAGTTCGAGGGACCTTGGACGCCCCCTCATCGGGCTATATCACCTCGGTTTCTAGAGAGACTCTCGAATCGCACCCAGGAGTCAACGTGGACGACCGCCTACGGGAGATTCCGGGATTCACACTCTTCCGGCGCTCATCCAGTCTTGTCGCTCATCCGACGACGCAGGGGATTTCACTTCGGGGAATCGGGAGCAGTGCGGCCAGCCGCACTTTGGTCTTGTACGATGGTCTGCCGATAAACGATCCCTTCGGCGGGTGGGTGTATTGGTCCCGCGTGAACCCGGACGCGATCGACGCGGTTGAAATATCGCGCGGGGCCTCCACGAGTGTCTACGGCGATCGCGGTATGGGAGGAGTTGTCTCGCTGCTCACCCCCACCCCGGAATCGCGCCGCGCGTGGGCTGCGGCCGAAGGAGGGGCTGCCGGGATCGCGGATGTTCGTGGCGGGTTTTCGGACCTGTTGGGGAAGGTCGGCCTATCCAGTCTCGTGCGAGGGTTTCGTTCGCAAGGCTACTTCATCGTGCCCGAGGAAAGCCGCGGCAGCGTCGATCGCAGGGCCGACGCCGACTTCGTCGTTGGGGACCTGCGCTTCGATTATTTCGGCAAGCAACAACGCTTGATGCTGAAGGCGAACGTTTTCACCGAGCGCCGGCAAAACGGCACGTTACTACGGACGAATTCAAGCTCGCTCGGCACCACCGGTGTTCACTACCAGCGAGAGGCCCTCTCGCTTAGCGGCTATCATTCGCGAGGAGTGTTGCGCAACGGTTTTTCCTTCGTGGACCTAACTCGCAGCATCGAGCGCCAGACGTTGCTGCAGCGGGTTACCTCGGAAGACAGCGGCGGATCCGTCTTGTGGAAACGCTCGTCGCAGAAGGTGAACCTGATCCTCGGGACGGATGCTCACCGTGCCAGCGGCATCAGCCGCGATACGGTCGTCAGCACAGGGTTTGTGCGCCAGCCAGGTGGAAAGTTGTGGCAGCAAGGTTCGTTTGTGCAAGCTGATTTCGTCGCCGGCCCCCGCACGCGAATCTACGGCGGCCTGCGCCATGACTTCACCGACCGGGGCAATGATTTCTGGAGTCCCCGGGCCGGACTGGCGTTTTCGGAAGGGCCGCGCCGGTGGCGGGCTTCCGTGTATCGCAGCTTCCGGGCTCCGACCCTGAACGAATTCTTCCGTCAATTCCGCGTCGGAAACATCACCACGTTAAGCAACCCCGAACTTCGTCCGGAAACGATGTTAGGGGCCGAGGCCGGCATGGATTGGCGAAAGGACGACGCAATTTTTCGCACGACCCTTTTTTGGCAAGAGGTTGGTGATCTGATTGGCAATGCCACGATTAGATTGGGACCTTCGCCCCTGAGGCAGCGTCAGAACCTAGGCAGGGCCACCGGCCGGGGCGTGGAGCTCGAAGTCCTTAAGACCTTCGGGCCCTTCCGGGCCGAGGCGGCTTATCTTTACGTTGATTCGCAACTCGACACCAACGTCTGGATGCCTCAGGTCCCTCGACACCAGGGATCGTTTCAGTTGCTCTATGCTGCCGGCAAGACGCTGTTTCGCGGCGGCATTCGTTCTTACGCCGCGCAGTTTGAAGATGACTTGAATCATTTCCTGCTGCCCGGCTTTGCGACGTTGCAGGTCATGTTGCAACGCCGGCTGGGACATGGCGTCTCGGCGCTGTTGGCCGTGGAGAATCTGCTGGACCGGCGATTCCTAGTGGGGTTTGTTCCTACTCCGACGACAGGCACGCCGCGGTTGATGAGAGTCGGCCTGAAATGGGAGACGGGGAGGTAACTAATCCAGGGCTAATCCGCTTAGCTTGACAGTGAGATCAAGTGATTATGAACGGACTTGATTTCGATCCTCGGAGGAAAAAATGAGAGTGTTTCGGCTAACGGTGGTTGCGTACTGCGTTATCTTCTTGATCTTCGCGAGTCTGCCGGCAGCAGAAACGAGCAAACAAACGGTCTACGTAACACAAACCGGCAAGAAGTACCACCGGGATGGGTGCCGATATCTCGGGAAAAGCCGCATACCCAAGGATCTAAAGGCGGCGCTCGCCGAAGGCTACACGGCCTGTAGCCGTTGCGGACCGCCAAAGGGCAATAGCGACGAGAGTGCAACTCCTTCGGGAGACACGTCAAAAACCGAATCCAAATCTTCGTACGTGTCGCAACGCTGCGCGGCTACGACGAAAAAGGGTGCCCAGTGCAAGAGAAAAGCTTCAGCCGGCAGGGCACGCTGTTGGCAGCACAAGAAGTAGCTGTTATAGCCGCTGGTGAGAACAGCGGGCTAGTCTTCGCCTGAGGAACCGCTTGCTCACGCGCGCGGCACGGAAGAATCGACGCACAAGGCATTGATCATGTACGCACCTCCGAGACATGACTCCGGAGCAAATTGCGGCTCTCACGCCTGAAGAGAAGGCTGTGCTCAATCTCGCGGTTCACTTTTGATACGCAGAGTCCCAGAGCCCCGCAGGGGACAGGAAACTGTGAAAAAATGAGGGCTGTACCAAGCGCGACCAGAAGTAAGTTGCTGTCAGGCGAGGATTTAAACGGCGGGGACTGTCCCCGATTCTTCCGATTCTTATTTTCGCCCCATCAAAGAATAAACCACTTGCCCGCTTCGAAGGACTAAACATCATGTCCGTCCAACAGAGTGCAGACCTTGACGAGCTGTTAACGTCTCCCGAGTTCTATCGCGATCCCTACCCTGCCTACCATACACTTCGCACGGAGGACCCGGTTCACTGGAGTGAAACCTGGGGCGGCTGGGTGATGACTCGTTACGACGACATAGAGGCGGTCCTACGCGATCATCGCCGCTTTACCAAGGCCGGACATGTCACCCGTGTTCTTGACGAATTGCCCCCAAGCACGCTGGCGCAGATCGGTCCCCTGCGGGAAAACTTCTCCGTGGGTATGCCCCAAACCGACCCACCCGAGCACACCCGGGTGCGTGCCCTGGTTAGTAAGGCCTTCACGCCTGCTGTGATTGAGGGCATGGGGGCACGCATACAGGCGATCGTCGACGAACTGCTCGAGGCCGTCGCCCCCAAGGGAGAGATGGACCTTATCGCGGACTTCGCTTTTCCTCTGCCCGCGATCGTCGTGGCGGAGATGATCGGCTGCCCGCTAGAAGACCGCGACAGGTTCAAGAAATGGTCTGACGACATCGTCGCCTTTCATGGTTCAGGCCGGGCGGACACCGCCAGGGCCCTAAGAAGCAACCAGGCCTTCGTTGAGACGCGAGAGTGGCTTCGCGAGCTGTTCGACGAACGCCGAAGTCGTCCGGGGGATGACCTGCTGAGCCGTCTCGTAGCCGTCGAGCAAGAAGGTGAGATGCTCAGCGAAACCGAGCTCGTCGCTACCTGCATAACGCTGTTGACGGCCGGCCACGAAACGACCACAGGTCTGATCGCCAATGGCATGCTCGCCTTATTGCATCATCCCGAGCAGCGTAAGCTGCTAGAGGAGAATCCTGATCTGATCGAGTCGGCGGTGGACGAGTTTCTGCGCTACGACCCTCCCTTCCAGCGCACCTGGCGGCTTACTACCGAGGACGTTGAGATGCGCGGTAAACGAATGAAAAAGGGCCAGGTGGTGTCCCAGATGCTGGGGGCGGCTAGCCGCGACCCCGAGCGGTTTCCGGATCCCGATCGGCTCGACATCACTCGCCAGGACACCACTCACCTTGCCTTCGGCTTTGGCGTTCACTACTGTCTGGGTGCTGTTCTGGCGCACCGCGAAGCCGAGCTGGCGGTTCCTACGTTATTGCGGCGTCTGCCGGGCCTGCGTCTAGCCGTCCATGAGCCTGAGTGGCAGCAGAACATAACCTTCCATGCACCGAAATCCCTGCCGTTGAGGTTCGATCAGGTTGTGCCTTGAACAGCTGCCACGAGCGGAAGATTTTGCTGGTGCCTGCGAGATCGATAGGACAGTGGACCTGGGATCTGATCTTTCAACCGCGTTCACGTGGTTTGCCTGCAAGTCGTTAGGCCCGCCGTTTTACGGCGGGTGGCAAAGCCAAAGGATGGAAGATCGAGGCCGTTTTAACGGCCTTTTCGAGCGGGCTATGAACGGTTCGGGTTGTTGACTCAAGCCTGTTGAAACAGGCTGGCGAGTTTGCTGGGGTGGGTCTAAAAAAGAGCGTCAGGCAGCCGCCTAACGACCCTTGCGCCATCGCAGTTTTCGCGATCGGCTGGCCCTGGGCCCTCAGCGGTCCCCGTCGGGCGGAAGCCCGGAGGGCTGGTCGTCTGTTTCAGCGGTGGTGGGCTGTGGTCGGCGATGGGCAGGGAGCTTTATGGTCTTCCACGGCAGCTTGCGATACTCGTTTCGCCCTTCGGTGATTTCGATAAACTGGTCGAGAGCCACGTCGCGAAATCGTTGGATCTGACCGCTTGTAGGCCAAAACACCTCGAGAAGCTCGATGCTGGTGGCTTGGCCTAAGCCAATCTCCTGACGAAGCGGGTTGGCGCCGAAGCTGCCGCCACTGTTCACCCATTTGTAGACGGACCGTCTTGTCCCTGCTTCTTTAATCTCGATCCGGATCCGCGCTCCAACTCCCATGCGGTTGGACCGTTTTCCTAGCAGCTTGACCGTGATCCAGTGATTGCCGAAGCCCGGGTTCTCGAACAGGGCGTTCCCGAATGCATCCCCAGCGAACGCTCCGCCTAGCTCGACAAAAATGTCTTGGTCACCGTCGTTGTCGAAGTCGGCGAAAGCAACACCGTGCCCCTTCTGCAGGTGCCCCAGTCCGGCGGCCGTGGTGACATCGGAGAAACCGGTTCCGCCGCGGTTGTGGAACAGCAGGTTCGGCATCAATCCTTCGTAACCGGGGTAGCCGGTTCCCAGGTAGAAATCAGGGAATCCATCATTGTCGAGGTCCCCGAAGTTGGACCCCATCGCTTGGCTCGCACGGGTCAGGTTCTGGGAGGCCGAAACCTCGAGAAAGCCGCCTTTGCCGTCTCCCTGGTAAAGGCGATCGGTATCCGCTTCGTGAGGCAAGCCGAGATAATCGGCTGCCACGTAGCGTACCCCAATGCGATAACCGGCCACGAACAAGTCAAGGACACCGTCGTTGTTGAAGTCCCAGAACCAGGTCGGGAAGCTCCAGGCAGGGCCGGTTAATCCGAGATGCGGCGCTACGTCGGTGAATGTTCCGTCGCCGTTGTTGCGATAGAGCCGGTTCAGTCCACCCAGGCCCGACGGGGAGGCGTTGGGCGTGTTGGAAACATCAGGCAGGTTCGAAACATACAGATCGGGGGCTCCGTCGCCGTCGTAGTCGCCCCAGACTACTCCTTTCGCATATCCGCCATTCTCCACACCGGCACGCCTGGCCACGTCAGTGAACGTACCGTCGCCGTTGTTTTCGAACAGTTGGCAGGGGAAACCTTCGTTGCCCACATAGAGGTCCAAATCACCGTCGTTGTCGTAGTCGGCCCAGTCGGCGGTCTGGGTCGGGTAATGAACTTCGCCTAGTCCGGCTTCGAAAGTAACGTCACGGAAGCGGCCCTTTCCGTCGTTACGTAGCAGCGAGTTCGGGTGCCGACCCCGCTGCTCGAGCCATGCCCCTCGCAGCACGAGGACATCAACGTCACCATCGTTGTCGAAGTCGGCTTGCTTCAGGTTCAGCCCGCCATATAAGCCCGTCAAGCCAGCCTCGTCGGTCCGCTCCGAGAACGTCCCGTCTCCGTTGTTCTGAAAGTAGTGAATCTGACCGGAAGGATCCCAGGTCGATGTGACGATATCCAAAAAGCCGTCGTTGTCAAAGTCGTCGGCGATTGTGCCCCCTGACAGATTGACCGTATTCAACCCCAGTTCCGGAGCCACATCGAAGAAGCGGGGAAACTCTTCGTCCGACTTAAACGCTTCCGGTGGGATCAGGAAGCGCTGCGGTACCTGATCGGGGTAGTCGCCGACGCTCATATAGGCAATGTTCAGCAACCAGCGGGCGATCAGATGGTCCGGATTCTTCTTCAGCAGAATCGTGAGGTATTCTATCGCTCCGCGGGCGCTAGTCTTATCCTCGTGAACTCCACGGCCCCGAATCGGTAGGATACAACGGTCAATGTTATGGTCATGAACGCAGTTTTGGGTCTCCGCCAGGCGGAGGTAGGCAACCGCGAGTAACAGAACGGCTTCCTCCGCTCGCTCCTTCGATACCCGCCCCTGAACTTTCGGCAACAGCTCGTAAGCGTCTAGGAAGTGCTGAATCGCTTCTTGGGTCTCGCCGAGCCGCAAGTCGTGGTAGCCGACTAAGCCGTTCAGAGCAAACCGCATCACATCCGGTGCAATTGGAGGTAAGGTCGCCAACCGCGCATGCGCCTGTTGGGAGCCAGCATCCCCGAGATACGAGTTCTCTTTCGGAGTTCGCTCCTTGATGCCCGCAAGCAACTGGAGCATCTTCTGGTGGCCGTTCGAAGCCGGATCGCCGGTGACGTCCCGCGACTCACTAACGCCGTTGGGAAGCTTGGCCGGATCCGTCGCGATTACCTGCGCCAATGCGGATTCTGGAAGCAGTAGCGCTGCCAAGATGATTCCGGCAAGCCTACCATTGCTGAAACTCACTTGGCCCACCTGCTCTCCTCAGGTACCGCATGATACCGTTCCCCATGCAATAACTTCATCACCAGATTGCATGCCCGCTGCCTGCTATTCTTATGACGTCAGTCTGCCTTCGCCAAGCCCGTGGAGCACCTCGGCTTGGGAGTCGCAAGCGACTGGGGCGGGCTTGACCACACGACGGGCAAGTCTTTGAATCTTGGCGACGAGGCAACACCGATCGCCGCTCCAGCCCAAAGCGATGCAGCAAAGCTCGCCTAGCAAAGGACACGGAACTTATGGGTTCTGGCTAAAGCGTAGCGCAAACAAGTTCCTTACTTACTCGTGCTGGACCGTGGCGATGACGTGCATCCCGCCGTCAAGCGCCCAGGAGAAACCCTACGTTGGGGCAGAAGCCTGCCAGCTCTGTCACCCCGCTGAGTATGCCGGCCAGTCCGAAAGCGGGCATGCTTTAACACTCCATAGATCCCCGAGGCATCCGCTGGCGGAATCCTTTACTCCCAATAAACCATTGGAACGGCCCCCAAAGTTTCACTTTCAATATCTTCTCACCCACCAAGATTTTCGGGTTCAGGCGCACGACAACGAGTACCTGCTGGAGCTGCCGCTGGAGTGGGCTTTCGGTGCCGGTAGACAGGGGATCACCTTCGTCAGTCGCATAAATGCCCAGGCCTACCTCGAGCATGCCTTCACTTACTACGCCAGTACCAATTCTCTAGAGATCACTCCAGGGCACGAAGCACTTCAGCCAAAAACGTTGCAAGAGGCGATGGGGTTGCCGTACAGCGTTGGCGGCGGCCCGAGGCCCATTGAGAAATGCTTCCAGTGTCATTCCACGGGACCGGTCACGGTTTCGCCTAAGCGAGAGGTTCGGGTCAGAGAGGCTGGCGTGCGTTGCGAGGTTTGCCATGGTCCTGGCGATGCGCACCTGGAGGCGATTCGCCGGGGCGAAGTAGATGAGGCAAGGAACCAGATCATCAACCCCGGCTCCCTGTCAGGAGAAGAACTAGTCGAATTCTGCGGGACCTGCCATCGCTTTCCGGGGGGCGACCAAGCAGCTATCGATTGGAGCCTCCCGTGGAACGTCCGTCATCAACCACCTTATTTACGGCAGAGCAAATGTTACCAGAACAGCGATGGCACGTTATCGTGTCTCACGTGTCACGATGTACACCAACCGGTTCGGCTAAGCGATCCGGCCTACTATCGCCGGAAATGTGCAACTTGCCACAATGCAAGCACACGTTCCCCCGCGGAAGCCTGCGAGGCGGAAAATCCTTCCGACTGCACCAACTGTCACATGCCAACGGTGGCGATCCACTCCCACATGAACGCCAAAAACCATTGGATTGGCATCTACCTTGACGGCGCGACACTGAAGCCCTCCAGATAACCGGGCGCGACGGCCTCTTCGCGTCCAAGACAGTTCTGTGGAATCCCTACGTGTCAGTAATAAGGCAGCGATAATCTCACGGCGGGCTTCTTACTTGTTTTGTGGCATCCGCTTTATCCCGCAACGGAGGGGCAGTTAATCCTTCCTTTTCTCGGATTACGAGGACCCGGTTAGCAGCGAGATCATCAAAGCGGCCCACCTTACCACTAGGTCAAAATACCTTGAGAGCATCGACCCTTTGGGCTTCCCCAAGCCCGAAGTGCAGCCGAAGCCCGCTGCTGGAGTAATAGCCGGATGCGCCGCGGACCTCGCGGATCAGCCTGCGACCGGAAATATCGAGAACCACTCGTGCGCCGATCCCACTTTTATTACTTTGGTCGCCGATCAGCTTGACGACAAGCCAGTTGCCATCCTTAGCTTTGATTCATCAACAGGGAGGGTGGTTGGTTCAAGTTTACGATGACCAGATCCAAGCTGACCTTCCCGAGGCCGGCGCGTTCTACGTCAGGGATCGGGGTTATGTCGATTTTCGGCGCCTCTTCGTGTTCACGCTCTGTGCGGCCTTCTTCGTGGGGCGAACCCAAAAGAACGTTTTGCGGCAGCGTCGCTACCTCCACCCGGTGGATAGGAGCACGGGCCTGCGATCCGATCACACCGTTATTTTGACCCCCCTTCAACTCCGCCCAAGGGTACCCGGACCCCCTACGGCGGGTGAGTTATTGCGATGCCGAAAGCAACAAGCGATTGAAATTCCTGACCAATAACTTCACCCCGCCGGCACTGCCCATCGCCCCGATCTACAAATCGCGCTGGCCGGTGGAACTCTTCTTCCAGGGGATCCAGCAACATCTGCCAAGCAAGTCGTTTTACGGCACCAGCGAGAACGCCGTCAAGACGCGGATCGGGATCGCTGTCTCGCTTGACGTGCTCAGCGCCATCGTGCGGAAACGCCTCGGGCTGGAAGCGAGTCTCTACCAGAGGCTACCGATTCTCAGCGTTACGCAATTCGAACAAATGCCCCTTTTACAGGCACTCCAGCCATCCGACTCCCAAAACGAATCCCCCTATGACCCCAACTAATTGATTCTATTCGACTCTTAACCGGACAGCAGTGAGATTCGGAAATGTCGGGATCGAAAGCCCGACACAGCACGCTGAAAGCGTGCGCCACATCGCCAGGACGATCAGAAAGTCTTGTCTGGGACAGTCTGCCAGTCATCCCCCTAATCGGCCCGTTCCAGATAAAATACCCGCGGTTTCGTTCCCAGCTCTTCCAGCAGTTGTCTCGATCGGCCACTTTCCACTGACTTCGATACCTTGCTTTCGCGGTCGTTCAGGTCCCCGAATGCCATGGCCTCGGCCGGGCAAGACTGCACACAGGCGGGCTGCACATCTCCGTCAGCGACTGGGCGGCCCTCGTGCTTGGCATCGAGCTTTGTCCGCTGGATGCGTTGCACACAGAAGGTGCACTTCTCCATTACACCGCCGGGACGGACGGAAACGTCAGGGTTGAGTTGCAGATCCAGCGGCTCGGGCCAAACCGGGTCGAACCAGTTGAAGAAACGTACGGTGTAAGGACAGTTGTTGGCGCAGTACCGCGTCCCGACACAGCGGTTATAAACCTGCACATTGAGACCTTCGGCATTTTGGTACGTGGCGTAGACGGGACAGACCGGCTCACACGGGGCATCGTCACAGTGCTGACAGAGCACAGGACGATACTTGACCTTGATATTCGGGAACTCGCCTTCGTAGTAGCGGTCAATTCGGATCCAGTGGTTTGCACGGCCCTGGGCGGCGGATTCTTCGTCGGAGAGCGACAGATTATTCTCTGCGTGACAGGCGACGACACACGCTTCGCAGCCAGTGCAGCGGTCCAAGTCAATCGTCATCGCCCAGCGATGCGGCTGCGGTTCGGTTTGTTCGTCCCGGGCTATATTCGTTTCAGCGGCCACAGATTCTCCCTTCGTCGGTTCGAATTTTCTTCATCGCGCTTCATCGACTTTTGCGGTCATATCCGTTCCGCGTGAACTTCACGATCGACGGCCGAAAACTGTACCAGGCCTCGCCTTTCACCTACTTTTTCGATCCGCACGCGAACATGTCCCAAGGCTGGGACCCCCGTCTGCCGGTCGACAACGCCCGCAACCAATAACAGCGGATTCGCGCCGCGTCCGGAAGCGTAGCGCCCGTAGTGGGTGTGTCCCTGACCGATGGCCATGCTGACCACCCCCGGAATAGCGGCCGGGTTGACGTATGCCGGCGCTTCGAGACTCGCCTCGGGGGAGGTGACTCTCACGATCTGACCGTTGACCACGTCGAGCGCGGCCGCGGTTTTGGGATCGATCTCCACGGGGAGGCCCCACATGGCGCTCGAAGTCGGGTCCGGCAGCTCTTGCAGCCAGGGCAAGTTGGCGCCTGAGCCCTCGGAAAACTGTAAAGACGGGTAGGCTTGGAACACCAAAGGGTAGTCGGCGTCGTGGGATTCGAGTTCGGTGAGCGCAGCAATCGACTTCACGGGGGATTTGCCCGACGGGGCGACAGCCTCCGTCCACCAACCTCCCTGTCGCTCGCAGTAGGCCGCGAATTCTTTGCCGCTGCTGAATTCGGAGCCGAGGTCCCGCTTTTCGAAGACCGCGCCGAACGCCCGTTGCGGGGTTTCCACTTCGATGGATTTGCCCAGCTTGTCAGCTAGCTGCCCCAATACTTCTTCGGTAGCCCGCGTATCGTAGAGTGGTTGAACGAAACCACGTGACCCCGTTAGGGCGGCCCTCGGCGCTACCGTGGGAACCAGTGCGGCGGCGGACTCCAGGGGCGAGTGGTCGGGCAGGATCAAATCGGCGTAGGCCGAGCTATCGTCCACGAAGGGCGAGAAGCTAATCACGGCAGAAGCCTTGGCTAGCCGGGCGGCGGATGCTGGAACTTGATAAGCGGGATTCGTGCTATCCAGCAAGACGACGTTTGCCTTGTCAAGCCGCTGGAGCAGGTTTTCGTACCGCGGGCGGTCTTCCTCCAACTCTGCAAGAAGCGGCTCGGATGGCGCGCGGACACCGCCCTTTTCGTTGACGTTGCCCAACAGCAGATTCAAGACGCTTGCCGCTACGACTGCTTCCAGAGAATTGGGTCGGACGATAGATGCGCCGGCCACGACCAGGGGCGCGGTCGCTTCAGAAAGGCCGCGAGCGACTTCCCGGATCTGCTTGAAAGATATCCCCGAAAGCTCCACCGCGCGATCGACGTCGAGGGCCTCGTAGCCTTCCTTGACGGCCGAGGGCAGGGAAGTGGGATCTTTCGCCCAGCCTTCCTTGAGCAGGATGTGGCCCAGGGCGAGAGCCAAAGCTTGCTCACCGCCAGGTTTGACCGGCAGCCATTCGTCGGCGCTCCAACCGGTTTGCGAGAGGCGCGATTCAGCATGAACGAGGCGTCCGCGGATGCCCGGTCGTCCTTGTCTCATGTGTCCGAACCGGCGGGCGTAGAGGACGGGTGAGGCCCAGCCGGCGAGAAAATCGGCGCCGATGCTCAGCACAAAGGTGGCGTCTTGGATTTCGTAAACCGGTAGTTCACTCCAACCGTAGACTTGTTCGGCGGCCACACGCTCGATGGTGAAGTCGGCGACCCCGGTCGTCGAGGCCGGCGGAGCGCCTATCGAATCCAGAAAGCGCTGTACCGTAGCAGCCCTTGATCCGGCGCCGGGGCGGCCGAGATAGACGATTCCTTGCGGCCCGGCGTCGAGAGCACGAGTAAGAACGTCGGTCACCTCCTGCAGCGCTTCGTCCCACGAGATAGCCTCGAATCCGCCCGCGCCTCTCTCGCCCGATCGCTTTTGAGGTCCCCGCAGCCGGTCAGGATGATAGAGCGACTGCAGGCCTGCCTGTCCTCGGGCACACAGGCGCCCACCGCTGACGGGGTCCAGCGGGTTGCCTTCAATCTTTTTGATGGCCGCGATGGGTTGGCGGACTCTTTCGCCCTCGATCTCGATTTCACGCTCGGCCTCCATGACACGCACGATCGTGCCGCAGCCGGCCGAACACTCCCGGCAGACGCTCGGATGCCACTCTTCGACGCCGGGAACGATCTGCTTCTCGGGAACGAGCAAGGGAATCAACTCCTGACCCGGTTTGCCACAGGCTCCGGTCAAGGCCGCCCCCGACGTCATTCCTACTAGCTTGAAAAAGTTCCGTCTTTCCATGAGCGATCGGCTCGTTATCAGTAGTGGCAGGCGATGCAATCTTCGCTAGCTTGCTTCTGGCGATGGCAACTCAGGCACGTTCCCATGTTGTGATCCACCTGGGCGGTGACGACGGTCATTCCGCTGACCTCGCCATGACAGGTCGCGCATTCAATACCGGCTCGCACGTGTGGAGAGTGTCGAAACTTGACATGGGCGCTCTTGTTGAACTCATAGACTCTGACCCAGGGCACTTCCCGCTTTTTTTCCGCATACTGACGCAGGATTTGGACTCCCGGGCCGTCGGTGGCAACTTTCTCGTGGCACAGCATGCACTTGCGAACCGAGGGCATGCCCGCCTCCGCACGGGTGTCGACGCGGCTGTGGCAGTCAATGCACTCCAGGCCCTTGGCCACGTGCCGGTCGTGAGGAAATTCAATGGGTTGTTGCTGGCCTCGAGACGAGGGTGGACAGATCGCCAGACAAGCGAGGGCAGCTAGACCAATGAAACGCATCGCAGGCATGTCTGACCGTGAACTTTGTCTTGGTAATCCTAATCGCGCTCGGACAGACACAAACTCACGCCGGCGGCTGCAACAATCACTTCTTTCTTGCCGTCCGCGGGCTTGCTGCCATACGCAGCCGCAACAGTCGAACAAGCCCGGAGGAAGAAAGCCCTCTATTGTACAACGCCGGTAAATCGTGGGTAGTTTCGGAGGCGATGAAGTGAGGGCACGGCATGCCGTGCCCCTACATTCCCAGACGCCAACAGCTCGGTAGGGGCACAGCATGCTGTGCCCGTTCCAGCGCCTCCGAAACCTCCCTTTCAAAACGCCAAATTCGAGACGCGACCAGAGGTCGCCGCTGCGGACCGGAGGCCCGCGCCACCAATGTTTTAACGGAATCGCCGAGGGCGCCGCGTGCCGGCCACATTTTTGTACCCCTACGCTGTGTTGAAGGCGGCGCGAGGCAGAGTAGGCGCCTACCAGCCTGTCGTTGCCGTACCCGGCGTTGGCGCAGGTTCTGATTTGCTCTATCCTATGGATGATGCCTGGTCAGCGCTCGGGAGAGAACAAGCGGACAAGGTGTTCATCCTGAAAGGAGTGATTCCTGTGACACATGGCAAAGCTTGTGCAACGGCGGTGGCGTTTTTCGTTTGGTCGTCCGTCGCTCTGGGCGGGGAGGTGCGACGTATCGATGGGCCCGGCCCCATGGAATTGCATGTTCACCTGACGGCAAAAGCCGGCCACCGAGATCAACTGGAGAAAGCTTTCCGCCAAGCCTTTTATCCGGCCATCAGCAAACAAGAAGGGTTTCGACATTCGGACCTGCTGCGCATGCCTGACAAGGACGGCGAATACGTCTTGACGATTGCTTTCGAGAGTGAAGACCTGCGCGTGCGCTGGGCAAACACGCCGCTTCACAACGAGGCGTGGCCGAAGTTCTCGGCGCACGCGGTCGAAAGCAAAATGAGTGTGGAAATATTTAGCGTAGTTGCAAGCAAGTCGGCCAAGTAACGGTTGCCACGCTCACCCCAGCCAGGATCCGTAGCCAAGAACAGTGGTTGCCGGGACTGCACGGACGCGGAGCGGAAGCGACGGCTAGATTTGTTACCCTGATAGTTCGATAGAAATAGTGAAGCCGTTTAGCGACAGGCAGCCGCAGCCCGCAGAAGCGGCATGAGCCGACACCCAGACGGAGGACTGAATGGCCGGACCCGACACGTTGGTTTTTTCCGATGACTCATTCGACAAAGATGTTTTGCAGTCGGATGTTCCCGTGCTGGTAGATTTTTGGGCCGCTTGGTGCGGACCCTGTCGGCAGATGGAACCGGTCGTTGACGAAGTGGCTTCTGAGTTTACCGGCAAGGCGAAAATCGGCAAGTTGGATGTCGATAGCAATCCGCAAACCCCTACCCGCTACCATGTGCGCGGCATACCGACCCTGCTGGTCTTTAAGAACGGTGCCGTCGTGGACCAGATCGTGGGTGCAGTCGGAAAAGAAAAGGTATCTGACCTATTGAACAGTCACCTGTAGCCCGCCCTTGGTGTTGCGAGTAGGGATCTGATCCCTATCAAGGCGAGACTCCCATAACAGTTGGCCAATGTACGACCGGGGGGTGGATCCCTTCCTCTGAGGCGTCTTGGGGACCTGGCGTTCCAGGCTGTTTTTCTCCCTAATGCCTCTGGTTCCTCAGCCGGGATGGTCGGCAGGTGCCGTGATATCCTGAAATCACGGTGGGTAGCGGGCATCTTATTGTCGACCTGAACCCTCCGCTAGCGACCGTCACGCTCAACCGTCCCACGCGCCGCAACGCGCTGTCGCTGGAACTGATGCAGGATCTGGGCACGTCGTTGCGAGATGTCGGCGCCAACAAAGAGATCTCGGTCATTATTTTGGCCGGAGCAGGCCCGGCCTTCTGTGCCGGCCACGATCTCACGGAAATGCTCGGGCGCGACATGGCCAGCTACCGTCAGGCCTTCGACGTTTGCACGGACCTCATGACGGAAATACAGCGTGTCCCGCAACCGGTCATCGCGCAGGTGGATGGCATGGCCACTGCGGCAGGCTGCCAACTGGTGGCTTCCTGTGACCTGGTGATTGCCTCCGACCGGGCTCGGTTTGCGACGCCGGGTGTGCGTATCGGACTGTTTTGCAGTACACCGATGGTGCCTCTGACCAGAGCAATCGGACGCAAGCGAGCCCTGGAGATGCTGCTCACGGGAGACCCTATTGACGCCCAGACGGCCTGCGAATGGGGCTTGGTCAATCGTGTCGTGTCGAGCGAGCAGCTCCCTGAGGCTGTCCGGGAGTTAGCCTGCAGAATCGCGCAAGCAAGCCCCTTGGTTGTGCGCATCGGCAAGGAGGCTTTTTACTCCCAAATTGATCTCGACCAGCCCAAAGCCTATTCCTACGCCAAAGAAGTCATGGTGACAAACGCCATGGCAAGTGATGCGCAGGAGGGCATGAGCGCGTTCGTAGAAAAACGCAGTCCCACCTGGAAAGGGCGGTAAGTCTTTTCCAACACAACCTCGCGTAAGAAAGCAGACTACGCCACTAGTGTAGTGCCACATAAATAACTGGACAATAACACCCTTTCGCGGTAGGATGGTTTATGTGGCCATCCGCTGACGCTCTACCCCTCACCGCTCCGCAGCGAAACGCTCTTCGTCGCCTCGTTCGAGGCCGCAATACGAGGCAGAAAATGGTCTTGCGAGCGCACATTGTTTTGCGCTGTGCGCAGGGGTTGGCGAACCACGCCATTGCCCGCGGACTCGGCGTCAACCGCAAGACCGTCATCCTGTGGCGAAAGCGCTTCGCCCAGTCCGGCCTCGACGGACTCCGCGATCAGACGCGCCCCGGACGCAAATCGGCGCTCTCCGCTGAATTCGTCCAAGGCATCCTCAATACAACACTTCACGAGAAGCCCCGGGCGGCCACGCATTGGAGCACCCGCACCCTCGCCAAGCACTTGGGCGTCTCCAAGATGGCCATCCAGCGCGTCTGGAAAGCGCACGGACTGCAGCCCCATCGCCTCGAAACTTTCAAGCTCAGCCGCGACAAGCAGTTCGTCGAGAAACTCCGCGACGTGGTCGGGCTGTACTTGAATCCGCCCGAGCACGCGCTGGTGCTCAGTGTCGATGAGAAAAGCCAGATCCAGGCCTTAGACCGCAGCCAGCCGGGACTGCCCCTGAAAAAGGGTCGTGCCGGCACCATGACCCACGACTTCAAACGACATGGCACAACGACGCTGTTCGCCGCCTTCAATGTGCGCGACGGCCAGGTGATCGGGGAGTGTCTGCCGCGACATCGGCACCAGGAATTCCTCAAATTCCTACGCCAGATCGACCGCCAAACACCACCGGCGCTGGAGCTGCATCTGATCGTGGACAACTACTCCACGCACAAGCATGAGCAGGTGAAGAAGTGGCTCGCGAAGCACCCCCGCTTCCACTTTCACTTCATTCCCACGTCTTCTTCCTGGCTCAATCTCGTCGAGCGCTGGTTCCGCGAGCTGACACAGAAGCGCCTCCGCCGCGGCGTGTTCCGCAGTGTTCCCGAACTCGAGGCCGCCATCCACGAGTACCTGGAAGCGAGCAACCAAGCGCCCAAGCCCTTTGTCTGGACAGCTCCGGCACAAGATATCCTCGCCAAAGTCGAGCGCGCCGCCGAAACCCACGCCATTGTCCAGAACCGTTAGTGGCACTACACTAGCAACTCTCTGCGTCTGTGCCCGTGAGCTGTCCAAAAAGAGTCATACTGCTACCCCATTTTTGGTCTTATTGCTTTAGTGCTACGAGGAATGCCTAGGGTCAAATGTCAAGGGCGAGAGTTATCCAATACAGGATGAGCCTGAAGGGGAGGTTTGTTTCCAACACAAGATGAGCCTGAACGTGAGCGGGACGAAAGGGTACAAGCTGCTGGTGAATGACGATCACCATGCAGAACCTAGAGCGGCTTACCCTGGCCGAGATGCAGGAGTTCCTGGCCGGCAGTCGAAGCATTGGCTTCAGAGTCCAGGGACGCGAGCAGATTTATCGCTTTGTCGAGCGTATCTTGGCGGCGCAGCACTACCGACGGCTTGGCAGGAGGCAGAAGGGCATCGTGCGGCGGTTTCTGGCGCGGCTGAGCGGGTTGAGTCGGGCCCAGTTGACGCGGCTGATGGGGCAGTGGCTTCGGCACCGACGGATCGAGGCCCGACAACCCCGTCGGCGCCGCTTTCCGCGCCGCTACACACCCCAGGACATTGCCTTGTTAGCAACCGTCGACGCTGCCCACGAGGGTCTGTCCGGGCCGGCGGTACGGCGCATCCTCGAGCGCGAGTATCAGTTCTTCGCCAACTCGGAGTACGTCCGCCTGGCCCACATCTCGATTTCCCACATTTACAACCTGCGGCGCTCCCGGGCTTATCGCTCACAGCGGGTGGTGTTCGATCGCACTCAGAGACGACAGGTCGGGATCGCCGAGCGGCGCAAGCCCGAGCCACAGGGACAACCCGGCTATCTGCGCGTCGATACGGTGCACCAGGGTCACTGGGACACTCGCCCGGGGCTGTATCACATCAACGCCGTCGATACGGTCACGCAGTGGCAGGTCGTCGGCTGCGTCGAGACGATCTCGGAGCGACACCTGATCCCGGTGCTGGAAGCGATGTTGCACCAGTTCCCCTTTCGCCTGCGCGGCTTCCACTGCGACAACGGCTCGGAGTTTCTCAATCACCGCCTGGCCCGGCTGCTCAACAAGCTACTGATCGAGTTCACCAAGTCGCGCCCCTATCGCACCACCGACAACGCTCTGGTGGAAGGCAAAAACGGGGCCGTGGTGCGCAAGCACATAGGCTACGGAGCGATCGCCGCCGAGCATGCCTCCGCGTTGCAGCGCTTCTACACAGCCTATTTCAATCCCTATCTGAACTACCACCGCCCGTGCGGCTTCGCCACCATCGAGATCACCGCCCGGGGCCAACGCCGCCGTCGCTATCGCGCCACCGACTACCGCACGCCCTACGAAAAGCTACTCTCGCTGCCCGACTGGCAAAAGCACCTCAAGGACGGCGTGCGAACCGAGACGCTCCAGCAGCAAGCCAGCCGCCACAGCGACACGGCAGCGGCCCAGCGGATGCAGAAAGCCAAGCTCGCCCTGCTAGCCCGTTGTCGACTTCGTCGCTGACAGATTTCTGCAGTGATGGAAGCAGGGCAAGGGGACTTCAAACGCCAGCCCCCTTGCCCCGCACCCCCATCCCCCGCTGCCTAACTGCCACTGACTGCCTAACCGCCACTGAAAGGAGAACCCCAGCAGCACCGCCCGTCCGATCCTCCTTCTTCAGGCTCATTCTTGGATTGGAAAATGCTGGGCGGAGCAAAAATAGACCAGTGGGGGGGGAGTCGGGGTTTTGGTTCGTGTTTTTGTGGGACGGCTGGAACGCAGCCTGAGGTCGCCCGTTAGGGCGGCTGAAGGCGGAGTGGAAGGCGGCTCACAAAAACTGTGGCGAGCCGGCGGGGATCAATCCGAAGACGGAGAGCGTTGCTTCTTGCTCTGCTTGAGGCGGAAGCTATCGCCGTTCATCTCCAGGATGTGGACGTGGTGAGTGAGCCGATCCAGCAGGGCGCCGGTCATGCGCTCGGACCCGAGGACTTCGGTCCACTCGTTGAACGGCAGGTTCGAGGTCACCATCGTGGAGCCCTGCTCGTAGCGCTGTGAGAAGGTTTCGAACAGCAACTCCGCTCCGGTCTTCGACAGCGGCACGTAGCCCAGTTCATCGACGATCAGCAGGTCTTGCTTGGCGAGCTGCTTTTGGGCCCTCAGCAAGCGCCGCTCATCACGGGCTTCCAGCAGCTCGTTGAGCAGCGCTGCGGCGGTAGTGAAGCGAACCCGATAGCCACCCTGGCAGGCCGCCAGTCCCAGCGCCAGAGCGAGATGCGTTTTCCCCGTGCCGGAGTTTCCTAGAGCCAACACGTTCTCGCGACGGTCGATGAACTCTCCGTGTGCCAGCTCGAGCACCAGCTTCTTGTTCAACTTGGGTAACGCCAGGAAGTCGAACGTATCAAGGGTTTTCGTGACCGGGAACTTGGCGGCCTTGATGCGCCGCTCGGTCGCTCGGCGTTCACGGTCGAGCAGTTCGAGCTCGGACAGTTGCAGCAGAAAGCGTCTCGCATCCAAGCCCTCCGTGGCGCACTGCCGTGCCACCTTGTCGTACTCGCGTAAGAAGGTCGGCAGCCGCAGTGCTTTCAGATGAGCTTCCAGCAGCAGTTTGGATCTCGCCATCAGTCCACTCCCTGTGCCAGCAGCACCAAATAATCTGTTGTCGATGTCTGTTCGACTTGTGCTGTGGGTAAGTGCGGATACTGCGTCAAGTCCAAGCGGGGCGGCCGTTGCTCGATCCGACACAGGACGAGGTGCTTGACGGCGTCGAAGCCGATCGTTCCCAACTCAACGGCCTGCCGCGCGGCGGCGGTGACGTCGGTGAGCGGGAAGTCTTCGAGTAAACGCAGCACCTGCACGTACTCGCGCTTGCCTGGTTTACCCAGCCGCACTTCGAGCAAGCGTCTCAAACGCACGAGATCTTGCGGTAACTGCCAACCGACGAGCGGCGCGGCTTGATCCAGCGCGTTCGTCTTGCGCTCCAGCAAGGCCAGGTAATGCAGCGGATCGAAGATCAACTCCTCGCGTTCGTAGCTGCGCCGATGCCGGGCGATCTCTTCGCTGCCGCAGCCGATGACCACCTCATCGACGTAAGCTCTCAGCAGTACTTCGCGGTGGCCGTAGCGCGTCGGAACCGAGTAGTCGTTGGTCCGATAGCGCACCAGCGACAACGACGTCACCCGCGTCGTGCGCTTGTCGCAAGCGTCATACCCGACAGCAGGCAACGTCAGAAACGCCTGGCGGTCGCGCTCGAAACGCTCACCGATCGTTTCCGAGTGTCGCCGCAAGCGCCGTCCACGGTTCTTGCGGCACTTCGCTTCGAGGTGTTCGTTGAAGGCTTCCCAACTTGAGAACCTGGGGATCGGCACCATAAAGTTGCGCCGCGCATAGCCCACCAACCCTTCCACTTTGCCTTTGTCGTTGCCCTTGCCCGGCCGCCCGAAACGGTCGGCGAACAGATAATGTGACTGCAGCTCGGAGAAGACACGGGTCCTCTGGCGTGTGCCGTCTCCCAGGATCCTCGCCACCGCTAGCTTCGTGTTGTCGTAGACGATGCTGCGCGGCACGCCGCCAAAATAGCGAAACGCCGCATTGTGCCCCTCGCAGAATGCCTCCGTCGTCTCGGCCGGAAACGCTTTCACGAATGCGTCATCGCTATGCGGCAGATCGACGACCAAGAAGTGCGCCTTGCGCTGCACTCCGTTGATGACGACGACCGCTTCGCCGAAGTCCGCCTGGGCGTCACCCGGCGGATGCGTCAGCGGCACGAACATCTCTTGTCCGCCCAGCTTCTTCTCGCGTACGTAGTCCTTGACGGTCGTGTAGCCGCCTGTGAACCCGTACTCGTCGCGGAGGCGGTCAAAGATGCGCTGTGCGGTGTGGCGTTGTTTCCTCGGACGCTCCCGATCGTCGGTCAGGATCTGATCGATGATCCCTGTGAAGGCCTCCAGTTTGGGACGCCTCGCCGGTTTGCTCCGCCGATAGCCCGGCGGAATCCGGTAGCGCAACATCTTGCGCACGGTCTCGCGAGCAATCCCAAAGCGCCGTGCTGCTTCGCGTTCGCTTAGCCCTTCGACGCAGACACTTCGTCGTACTTGAACGTATAGCTCCACCCGATACATCCCTCCGGTGTTCCACAAAACACCTCGGGGATGCTTGCGGACCACATCAGCGGCTTGGTCCTCCGCCTCCTCTGGGAGCCTTCACACCGCCGCTATGTGGTCTAGTTTGTCAGCGCCGTTCTCAGTCAAACCCGTACTGCTGACCTATTGCAAATATCGCGACCACAAGGCAAATAGATAAGTAGACATAGGTTCAGCGCAGATTGGTCCGCAAGCTCATCTGGGTCTATCTGTGCGGAAGCCGGAACTGGTCCTCCGATGACGAAACAGTCCCTGAAGATTAAAGTCCTCCAGATCGCGCCTTGGGCTGTACTGGTCCTAGGCCTGTTCATTACGGCGTCAGCCTGGCACGCCATGAGGTACGAAAAGGAACTCCTAGCACAGGCCGCGTTTGAGCGTGAAGTACAGAACGCCCAAGACACGCTCGTGAAGCGAATTCGCAGCTACGAGACGCTGCTAGGCTTGGCGGAAACAGTACTCGATCCAGCGGGCCGCCGTTCGACCAAAATGGCGGATGGCTCCCTTCTCACGGACCTGCTGCAGAGGCAGTATCCCGCAGTGGCTGCACTGGGATGGATTACCGGCCAGAGTCATGTGCAGCGGGCGGGTACAGGTGATGTTCGCTATCGCTTCCAGGGTATTCCTTTGCTTGCAGGCTGCCCGCAGCAAACGTTCGAGCTGCCCGCCACGACGCTGGTCGCGGAGGCTCTGTCGCGTGCGAGCGAGAGCGAGCGGGTCGCATCCAGCAATAAACTGGTTGTTGATTGTGGCACGGGGCCTCTTGATTTCTTGTTATTCGTGCAAGCTGCGGGCACCGACGGGGGGCGCGAAGGCTGGATCGGCGCCCTGGTACGCCCCGCTCCCCTACTGACGTCTTCGTGGAACCCTGGGGAAGTGGCGCTCGACTTCTCGGTCTTTGCCGATCCCGGTGAATCGTCGGAAGATCTGCTTTACTGGGTGGGAGGACCTGAGCCTGAGGACTCAGCTTGGTTTCAAAGGTCCGTGAGGGTGACCGTGGGCGGGCGGATTTGGAGCCTTCGGTTCACCACACGTGAGACCTTCGACCGGGTTTTTCAGAAAAAGACCGCCTCGACGCTTCCCTGGCGGGGATTGGCACTCAGCGTGCTGGCCTTCGCAATGACCTGGACGCTTGGTCTCTCGCGCCGCGAGAGCATGTTGGCGACAAGAGACCCACTGTCGGAAACGGGACAAGTCGCAAGGGCAGTTGTCAAAAACGCACTCGAAGCACTGGTCACCGTGGACATGAAGGGGATGATTCGAAATATCAACCCGGCGGCTGAGCACATGTTTGGCTACAAAACGACAGAAGCCTTCAGCATGAACACGAGCGAGATCCTCGAATGCGAGGCAGACAGGAAGCTAAAGTTGGGCCGGCTGCTCTGGGCCGCGGATTGGGAAGAAGGGCGCGAATTCACGGGCCTCCGGAAGGACCGGACGCGGTTCCCAGTGCGGGTTCACGGCAGCAGGGTAGAAACGAGACACCGCACGGTGTTCACACTTTCCGTGCGCGACATCACGAAGGAAAAGCGGGCAGAGGAAAGGCTGCAGCAACTGGCCTCGTTGCCGGACGACAACCCGCTGCCAATCGTTGAAACGGACCTCAAGGGGAAGGTGACCTACGTGAATCCCGAAGCATCCAGCCGTTTTCCCGATTTGCGGGAAGGGGACGGTCTTCACCCCTTGCTTGCCAAGCTGCCTGACGCGATCAAAAAGCTGGGCGAAGACGGCGCGCCGCGTGTCGTTGAGGAAGTTCAGGTTGGGGACTCGAACTATGAGCTGCACGTTTGTTATGTGCCCAGCAAGCGGTTTGTACGACTTTTCGCCTTCGATATCAGCGATCGTCTCGAGGCGATGCACGATGCCCTCACAGGACTAGCCAACAGGAAAACGTTCCTGGATCGACTCTCGGATGCGGCTAGGGCGTCCCAGGGCGGGGCGGGTGGCATTTTCGCCGTGCTCTTCCTCGACCTCGATCACTTCAAGGTGCTTAACGACAGCCTGGGACACATGATGGGGGATCGACTGCTAACCGCGGTTGGGCGCCGCCTGGAAACTTGCGTTCGACCAGCCGACCTCGTAGCGCGCTTGGGTGGAGACGAGTTCACGATTCTGCTCGAAGACGTGGATGACGTAAGAGCGGTCACGCGCGTTGCGTCTCGCATTCAAGCACAGTTGACCATGCCTTTCCAGCTTGGTTCGCACCACGTGACAACCTCTTGCAGCATCGGCGTAGTCACGAGCTCCGTAGGCTTCGACGGGACCCCTGACCTGCTGAGTTTCGCTGATGCAGCCATGTACCGGGCCAAGATGACTGGACGGGCCCGCTACGCGGTCTTCGATCCACTGGTGGACCGTGAGGCCCTGTCAAAGTCACAGTCAACATTTCCGGCGTGAAGGGGCAGCGTCGCCAAAACGCCCTCTGATAGGCTTGTAGGCGTTCTGTTACTACGAGTCCAAGATCGAGTCGTCGCATTCCAAGACGAAGGGCAGGGAACACCCCTGCTTCTCATGCATGCCTTTCCACTGGATCGGTCCATGTTTGAACCCCAAAACAAGGGGCTTTCGGATTCATTGCGACTGATTACGTTCGATTCACCGGGCGTCGGCAACTCGGAGGCGGGTCCGGTCACGATGGAAGAGATCGGGAATCTGGGGGTCGCTATCCTGGACTCCCTGGATATCGATAAGGCGGTGGTCGGGGGTGTTTCGATGGGGGGCTACGCGGCTTTCGCGCTGGAGCGCCGTTACCCCGAGCGCCTGCTAGGGATCCTGTTGGCTAACACCAAGCCCGCGGGTGACACCGAGAAAGCCAAAACAGGTCGCCGCGAACTGGTTACGGTCGCCAGAGAACAGGGAGCCGCCGCCATCGCCGATCGTATGCTTCCGAAGCTGCTGGGTGAAACGACGCATCGTGAGAGACCCGCCGTTGTCGAGCGCGTTCGCGCAATCATCGAGTCAACTGCTCCTGAAACGATCGCCCACTTGCTTGATGCCCTCGCCCGGCGGGCCGACTCCACAGATCGGCTCGCCGAGATCTCCGTTCCTACGCTAATCATTGCCGGAGAAGAAGATTCCTTGGTGCCGGCGCGGGAGACCGGTGAGTGGGCGAAACGGATACCTGGCTCGCGTTTTGTAGCCTTACCGGCAGCTGGGCACCTCCCGAATCTGGAGACTCCGGAGGCCTTCAACGCTCAGGTCAAACAATTCTTGGTGTCCGACGTCGGCCAGGTGGCCCCGACTGATTAAGTTCAGCAGGTCCCAGGCCGTGACCGCTGGCCAGCAACCTGCGAGCTGATTCTTGGAATACACACCTGGTCGCACGGAACGGTGATGAGAAGGTTCAAGAACGGTCCGATTGCCGGCAGCAGACGGTTCGGGGGAGTCAGGTAACTCAAGCTGTGACGGAGCTCGGTGTTTTCACAAAGGTCAGCCAGCCGTGACGGTCTTCCTTTTGGCATGTGATGACCGCCGTGAATTCCTGCTGAAGGCGCTCGGTGATCGGACCTCGTTGGCCGGAGCCGATCTGAATGCGGTCCACCGATCGAATGGGTGTGATCTCTGCTGCCGTACCGGTGAAAAACAGCTCGTCGGCGATGTAAAGCCACTCGCGTGGAATCACCTGCTCAGTCAATTCGAACCCGATGTCTTGACATAGTTGCAGGACGGTGGCCCGGGTTATCCCTGGCAATACCGATGTGCTCAGCGGCGGGGTGTAAATCTTGCCGTCACGAACTAGGAAGACGTTTTCCCCGCTCCCTTCCGAGACGTAGCCGGCAGCGTCGAGCGCGATTCCCTCGCTGTAGCCGTTCGTCACCGCTTCCATTTTGATCAACTGCGAGTTCATGTAGTTCGC
Source organism: Bryobacterales bacterium (assembly GCA_965248105.1). Taxonomy (GTDB): domain Bacteria; phylum Acidobacteriota; class Terriglobia; order Bryobacterales; family UBA6623. The sequence goes on along the minus strand of CBDFIK010000006.1, from coordinate 3,335,699 downwards.
CGCTACCTTGGCCATGGCTGGTAGCGTGTTGGGAGCCAGCCGCGTCCACGACGAGACGCAGACGTCAACACCTTTGTCAAGAGCATCTGGCCCGAGGTACTGGCCCCACTCCCAGCAAACGACGTACATCTCCATGGGGTTGTTCGTTGAGAGGACTCCCACGTCTCCGTACCCGCGGAATGTGATGGGGCGCAAGTAACACGATTGGAGACCGTTGACGCGTACCAGCTCAGGTAAAACCTCAACAATCTGCTGGTGGGTAAAACCAAGATCTGCCATACGGTAGATCTTGGCGGAGTCAAAGAGTCGGCGGATATGGTCTTTGCCGCGGAAGATTGCCGGCCCCGAGGAGGTGGCGTAACAGCGAATTCCCTCGAATACACTGGTGCCGTAGTGGAGCGCGTGGGTCATGATGTGGACTCGAGCATCGTCCCACGGGATGAACTCTCCGTTGCGCCAAATTTTCGCGGTGGGCTGAATCATTGCTGAATATCGATATCGTCTCTTATGTCCATTATTGCATTGAATGGGCCAAGATTTCGGAACGCTGCCGTCCGGAGTCCGCTCCGTACCGGCAAGCAGGGCCTTATAGGCGCTTTCTACAAAACTCCGCCGGCGGCGTTGGCAAGGAACGTCGGGGTGCTAACTGAAACCATTTGTGGCGCACGCTCTCACCATGCGTCGAGACCCATCTCGACGCATGGTGAACCTCATCCACACCAGGAAGATCGGGGCAGGCCGAAGTAGCGTCGTTTGAGGACCGGCCAGCCGGGATGGATCCGGGGTAGCGAAGCCGGCCGTGTCACCGCGGAATGGACCCGGCGCTTTCGCTGCTCCCTGGCACCCGCCCATTCTAGGAGGACTCGACCTTGCCGCCGGAATGGCCGTGCAGCGGGTTGGCGCGCCTGCCGACCTAGCCAATCTTATCGAGGGTGCCCATTGAGATGCGCCTTGGCCAAACTCCCTGACCGTACACTCGCGATCTAAGCCAATAACCATGATGCCGTACCCATCCTCCAGGGGAGTCTGTGAAATGTTGCGTCCAAAGGAGTTGAGCTTGTCATTTGGACTGACCGCCCCGTGTTCGGAAGGTCGTATAAGAGATATTATGTAAAATTATCTATCGTGCTCAAGATCTTCCGTCTTCGCCCAATACCCCCACAGGTCCCTGCCCGCCGTTTCACATATACCCCTTGGTACAGTTCTATTGATTTGTTTGGGCCCTCTGCGCGTGGGCGAACGCGCGTCCGGCGAGAGAGCGGCGCTGGCCTAACGCCGACAGTCGTTAGCGGGAGCTTCTAACACCCCCCTTTGGCGGAACGGTTGGTGCGAGCGCGGGTAGACAATGGCAGCGAGGGCTCGGAGCCCCAATGGGTGGCTCGTACGTTCTTGACCCGTCGCTGGCGCTCCGGGTTCCGTTCGTTACCGGGTGAGGCCGCCTCCCTAGCGCGAAGAGAACCGGAGTGCGAGCCGGGCGTCGCAGTGCCGATGGGTCTACTCGGGAAAATTTCTTATCACGCGGGAAGCCTGGGGACAGCGCCCGCCCACTCCCGACGTGGTGGCGAACGAGTTCAGCAGCGTCTGGAGATGTTTGCACTGGGTGCAACACGCAAACAGGCCGGCTCGGGGGTGCCCTACGAATCTACAACTGTGGCGGCCGGGCGTGGGAGCCCCACCCCCACAGAGTAAGTGCAATCCGCCCTTGCCGAAGACGTCGCGACAAATGATCCCGGGAAGCCTCAAGAGGGCGGCAAGCCGTTCTGTGGGACCAGGGTTCTTTCTAGGGGACCTGTCGATCCGGGAGCAGTCATAGTAACCTGAGGGCAAAGAGCGGCTGCTGAGATGCCCCGAATACGCCCTGTCGATACGGTTTGGCTTTTCTTTCTGGGCGCATTGGCGGCGCTCATCGTAGCCAAGCCGGAGCACTCTTTTTATGAGTGGCTGGTCCTGATCGCATTGGGTCTTTTGCAGGCCACCGAGAGCCACCTGGGCACACGCTCGGATGAGGTCGCAGCAGGCCTCTCGGTGGGAGTGAAGCTAATCCTCTGCTACTGGCTGGTTTGGGAGACAGGAGGGATAGAGAGCAGCTATTACCTGATTTTCCTGCTACCGATTCTCTCAGCGGCCTCGATCTTCGGTTTGGGGGGAACCCTGCTGACGACCGCTGGATCGTCGGGTCTCTACCTTTCCCTGCTCTGGTTTGTCGACCTTGAAACGTATTACGTTCCCCCGGAGGCCAAACAAGAACTGACGGTGCGCGCCCTGTTTTTTCTCCTGACGGCGATTCTTGTAAACCGGCTTGCCACGGAGAATCGTCGAAAAACAGAGAGCTTGGCCGAGGCGAACCGTGAGCTGCGGCAGGCCCAGGCAGACGTACAGCGCTCAGAGCGCTTAGCAGCTCTAGGGCAGCTTTCGGCGGGCTTGGCACACGAGATGCGGAATCCATTAGGTGTTATCTCGGCCTCGGCTGAGATCCTTGGCAAGAACGTAAGCAAGGAAAACGAAATCGCCCGAGAGGTAGCGGAGTTGATCCGGGGCGAAGTCGGGCGGACCAATTCGCTCGTAACTCGGTTTTTGAACTTCGCCCGTCCCTCTCCCCTGCGGCGTGAGCTCAACGACTTGAACGAGGTTGTCGAACGTGCCCTGAGTCACCTGTCGGAAACCTTCCAAGATAGCGGCACCCAGATTGAGGTCAAGCGGCACTTGGGGGATCTACCTCAGTTCCAATTTGACGCCACGTTGGTCGAGAGCACGGTTGTCAATCTTCTGCTCAATGCCCAGGAGGCGATGCCGCAAGGCGGAGTGCTGAAGGTAACCACGGCACGGAATGGCTCGATGGCTCGGCTCGAGGTGACGGATTCTGGAGAGGGAATTCCCGAAGATCAGTTGGAGAGCATTTTTAATCCCTTCTACACCACCAAGCCGACCGGAGTCGGGCTAGGCTTGGCTATCGTGTCGAAATTTGTCGACAGCCACGGGGGCAAGATTTCCGTCGTCAGCACGGCGGGCGAGGGGTCTACGTTTCGTGTCCTTTTGCCCATGGAAAGCGCATCATGACCAAGAAGATCCTGATCGTCGACGACGAGGCGAAAATGCGGCGGGTGCTGGAGCTGCAGCTTACAGGCGCGGGATATGAGGTTACAAAGGCCGCTTCGGCGGAAGATGGGCTGAAGGCGTTGGATACGCGGGCATCAAGCGCGGATTTCGCTCTGGCGCTAACCGACCTGCGTTTGCCGGGGATGGACGGGGTGGAGTTTCTGCGCCAAGTTCATCGTCGTTTTCCTTCCCTGCCCGTGATTGTGATGACGGCTTTCGGAACTGTCGAGACCGCGGTCGAAGCCATGAAATCCGGGGCCAGCGACTATCTTTTGAAGCCCTTCGCCCTAGACGATCTGATGATCACGATTGACAAGGTCCTCGAGCTGCACGCCCTGCGGGACGAAAACGTAAAACTCAGAGCTCAGCTCGAACGCCGCTACGATTTCGAACACATCATCGGTCACAGCGGGAAGATGCAAGAGGTTTTCGATGCTGCCCGACGCGTCGCCCCGACCCGCGCGACTGTACTGCTGGGTGGGGAAAGCGGTACCGGCAAGGGTCTTCTAGCACGCGCCATCCATCATCATTCCCCGCGACGGGATGCTCCTTTCACCAAGATCAGCTGCTCGACGATACCCGAGAACTTGATGGAGTCTGAATTGTTCGGCTACGAAAAAGGAGCGTTCACCGGCGCCACACAGTCTCATCAAGGAAAGTTCGAACAGGCCGACGGTGGCACGGTCTTCTTGGACGAGATCGGCGACGTGCCACCCGCCGTACAGGTGAAGTTGCTGCGCGTACTGCAAGAGAGGGAGTTCGAGCGTTTGGGCGGCAGCAAAACCATCCACGTGGATGTGCGGATCATTGCGGCTACGAACCAGGACCTGCGGGCGGCTCTCGAACAGGGCACTTTCCGAGAAGATCTCTACTACCGTCTGAACGTTGTGCCCATTAGCCTTCCACCACTTCGGGAGCGAAAAGAGGACATCCCGTACTTGTTGGACCACATCCTCACTAAATTCGCCGGTGACACGGCGAATCGCATGCAGGTTATTTCGCAAGCGGCCATGGAGAAACTCATGGCCTACCATTGGCCGGGTAACGTCCGCGAGCTCGAGAACATCATCGAGCGCAGCATGGTCTTGGCCCGCTCCGAGACGGTAGAGGCCGACGACATCCGACTTGACCACGCGACGAGGTCCTCACGATCCGAGGCGGCTGCTTTCCTGCCCCAAGGGATGACCCTCGAGCAGTACGAGCAGGAGTTGATCCGCGAGGCTCTGCGCCGAACCGGCGACAACAAGAGTCAGGCTGCGCGACTGCTTGGGATGACCCGGAATGCATTGCGCTACCGGCTATCGCAGATGGGTGTCGAGGAGTGAGCCGAGAGGCGGCCCAAACAGCCCGTGGTAAAAATCCTTCGCCTCAAAAAATGGGTACAGTCACCTATTTTCGTCGTCTACCCCATACTGGAAACAAAGCAGTTGCGGAAGCGAAAATCGGATAGAAGTCCCCATTTTTCGCCGAACCTAACTTCTACGACGGGCTGCTAGTCCTCAGCCAGCTCCGCCTTTGCCGCTTTCACCATTTCGACTAATACCTTGCGCGTTTCCTCGGCGCTGCTGACTTCCCGGCTGAAGGCGATGCGCGTACCCCTCATGCCATCAGCCGTCTTAAGCCGGACGTGGAAACCCAGGCGATCGACGGCGGTCATCTGCGCGGACGAGGCTTCGATTTTCGCCTGCGACCCTGCCAGCAGCAGTAGCGCATCCTCATGGTCGGCGTTCATGTGGCTGATGATCCCGCCGGCGCCGTCGGCGAGGGGATCGGGGGCGGCCGCCAGGTAGTCCTCGGCGGAGACCCAGCCCATGACCCCGAATCCTCCCACATAATAAACATCGACGATATCCATACGGTAAAAGTTAAAGTCCTCGAAGTCGACCCAGTAGGAGGCGTTCGGATACGACGCTAGGTACAGCTCACGCACCGGCGATTTCTCGTCTTCGCCAACGCGGGCGATTTTCCCCATCAGGGTTACGCGAGAAGCGCCGAGCACGTCCCCGTCTGCGTCTGATTGCGTTACCAACAGTGATCCCCTGGGGTTGGTGGCAATGTTTTGGGTGTGCATGGCCATGCTGCTAATCAGATAGATCGGTCGCCCGCGTTCGTCCAAGGCGTAGGGCATCACGGAGCCGAAAGGCCAGCCCGGGCGCTTCTGCGAACATGTTGACAGCGACCCCACCCGGCCTACGTAGGCCAGTGTTCGCGCCCGTTCCGCATACGACGGCTCGGGTAGTTGGGGCTGGTTGCTTGGCGAGCCACTGTAGCCGTGCTGCCTAGAGGATGTGTTTTTCACGTGGAGATTTCCCTTTTGGGTGTAAAAGAGTCGAGGACAGCCCGTCGGCCGTCAGGCTAGTCCGCCTTTCTCACGGCAAGGGTCCTCAAAAATATTACCTATGTGCCTGGACTCATGTGTTACCCATGTCCCTGGTTTGTACCGGCTGTCGGGACGGCCCGCTGTGTCTGCCCACTGAGATTTTCGCGGGGATAGGTGGCCTGTCACTCGCGTTCCAGGCTCAGTCCCTTGCTCTCGCACACCCTTGCCATACCCGGTTCGGAGCCGCGAACGCCAGCGAGCGGCCATTGCGTACACGGCCAAAGCCCGTGCCCCACCGATGGTGGGTTTGGCCGCCTGATCGAATGCGAGGGCGTGTGAATTTCACGCCTAGGCGGACCCGCCGCGGCCGCTCGTCCCTACCCCCTCCCCGGGCGCAATGAATTGCGCCCCTACAAATAACGTTCGTTCCACTCCGGCCATCCAAGGCTAACTTCCGGATGCGCCGTTAACCGACCACAATCAGCATAAGCCACACGTGCGTCTATTTGCGACTATTGCACAAAGCAGCGATATTACAGCAGCGCCTGCATGAAGTTCGAACCGACGTTTGTGAACTCGAAGGCGTGCAGGCCGAATTCGCCCGCCATTTCTTTGCACGCCAGAATCCCGCGAGCGCTGTTGCTCTTCTCGTCCAATTTCGGTGAATACACGCTGACGCCGAGCTGCCGGTTGACCACACCGAAGATACCCCCGCCCACCCCGCTCTTTGCCGGCAGGCCGACTTCGTACGCCCAGCCGCCCGCGTAATCGTACAGCCCGCAGGTGAACATGACCGTCAGAACATACTTGATGTATTGGAAATCAAACACCTGCTTCCCGGTGACGGGGTTCGTGCCTAGGTTAGCGAGCGCCGCCGCCATCATCGCCACATCCTGGCAGGTCACCAGCACCGAACACTGCGCGAAATACTGGTGCAACGACTCTTCCACCTGTTCGTCGATGACCTCGAAGTTGCGCATTAGATACGCGATGGCGCGATTGCGGTTCCCGGTCAGCGTCTCCGACTGCATCACCGCGTCGTCGATCCGCAGGTTCCTGCCCGCTGCCTGGCTCATCTTATCGACGAAAGCCTGAACGCCCGCCTCGACCGGCGATTTCTTGATCAAGGAAGCGATGGCGATCGCGCCCGCGTTGATCATTGGGTTAAAGGGCCGCGAGGTCTTCGAATCCAGCTCGATGGAATTGAATGGGTCGCCGCTGGGCTCGACACCCACGTGCTTCAGCGTCTCTTCGAGGCCGCATTGTTCCAGCGCCATCTGGAACGCGAACGGCTTACACATGGATTGGATGGTGAATTCCTTGTCATAGTCACCGGCGCGGAACACGTGGCCATCCACCGTAGCCAAACAGATGCCGAAGTGCGCCGGGTCGGCCTTGCCCAACTCGGGAATGTATGTCGCGATCTCGCCGTCATCGACGTTCTTGTATTTTTCGTAAATTGCGTCGACGATATCCTGAATCCGCGACGCGTGCGCGGGGGCCGCGCGATTCGTGCTCGTCTGTAATCTCTGGCTGCTAGGTGCACTCTGCATGTTTGCCAAGCTCCGAAATGTGGAATCGAGGAAGCGGGGCGCCTGCGGACCGGGCAGAGGCGGGCCGGTGGCTCTCTCGTAAGTGTCAAGTTTAATCCAGGATTTCCATGTGCACCCCAACGGCGCAGATCACCAGTGGGGGAAGGCCCCACCCATGTAGTTGTTGGTAAACATGGTAGCCTAACGAGCGACCCGGCCGGTTACCCAACCGGGTCGAAGCCTAGTGACAAAGTCCACTGTAAGTCCAAACCCTCGTGAGAAAAGCGGGCTAGACCGCTGGCCAATCAGCGGCTCGTGGGATGCCGGGTATGGTTCCTATTTTTCCACACGCCCTTCGCTCTTGCTATTCTAGTCCGCCACGGCACCAAGCCCACAGCGATGAAGTGAACCGAACTCGGACTCTCGAAGTTGGAGCAGCCCCAGAAAGCTGGGCCTCGGCCAAACCGCAGTGACTCGTTCTGAGCAGTTGCGCTTCGTGGCGGCGCTCACCTAACCACACCTACAACAAAAGATGAGCTTCCGTGGATTCATTTTCGACCTCGATGGAACCATCGGCGATACGCTACCGGTGTGCTTTGCTGCGTTTCGCGAAGTTTTTCGCGAGTATCTGGGACGCGATTATTCCGATCGGGAAATACGGGCCTTGTTCGGCCCGACGGAGGAAGGGATTATTCGAGACTTGGTCCCCGATCGTCGGCAGCGATGCCTAAGCGATTTCTTCCGTGCCTACGAGAGAGCGCACGACCGCTGTCCGCGGCCGTTTCCCGGCATGGACACCGCTTTGAGCGCCCTGCAGCAGAGGGGCGTTAGGCTGGGAATCGTAACCGGGAAGGGATTTCGAACCGCCACCACTTCGCTGAAGGTCTTCGGCCTGGCCGAGACGTTCGATGTCGTTGAGAGCGGCTCGCTGAACGGAGGCATCAAGCCGCAGAGCATGAGTCGCGTCCTCGAAAAGTGGCGCTTGGAAGCTCGTCAGGTGGCCTCGATCGGAGACTCGCCTTCCGATATCCGTGCCGCTCAGCAGGTGGGAGCGACAGCGCTGGGGGCCGCCTGGGCCTCGACGTCGAATTACCGGTCACTGGAGGCTCTGAACCCGGCGGCGGTTTTTCGCCGCGTCGGGGAGCTTCTTGATTGGATCGAGCACAATATCCCGGATGCTGATGTACGGCCCGCGCTCTGAGCTGTTGAGTTTGATGAGCGCCTCCCGAGCTACCAGCCGTAGGTCTCTGACGATGTTTTTCGGTCGCGAGCGCTAGGTTTCAGACGCACCCCGGCCTTCGATAGAATTGAACCCTATGCGCGTCCGAACGCTTGCTCTGGCGGTTTTCATCCTCCCTGCAGCCGTTGTCGCAGGCCAATTGCCCCAGAGCGATCAGCGTCACGTTATCCGTCACACCAACATGCACTATAAGATGCCGGAATACTCTAGCCTCGAGGCTTGGAGGCAGCGTGCGGCGTTTTTGCGGAAGCGCATCCTCCATAGCGCCGGTCTTGTACCGCTTCCGGAAAAGAAGGCCCTCAACGCTCAGGTCTTCGGCCGTGTCCAACGCAAAGGCTGCATTACCGAGAAGGTTCTGCTCGAGACTTATCCAGGATTTTTTCTAGGCGGCAACTTGTACCGTCCGATCGCCCGGAGCGGCCGTTACCCTGGAGTTGTTTCTCCCCACGGCCACTGGCGTTACGGCCGTCTGGCCCACAGGCCGGTCGGCTCGGTGCCGGCGCGCGCAATCACCCTGGCGCGACAGGGCTACGTTGTTTTCACGTACGACATGGTGGGGTATGGCGACACCGTTCAACTCCCGCATGGCTTCGGGGACAAACGTAAAGAGTTGTGGGGTGTGAGCGTTTTGGGTCTCCAATTGTGGAATAGCATCAGTGCGTTGGACTTTCTCTCTTCCCTGCCCTACGTTGACCCGCAACGGTTAGCGACCACGGGCGCGTCTGGTGGAGCAACTCAAGCCTTTCTGCTGTCCGCCGTGGACAACCGCATCCGTTACGCGGCGCCCGTCAATATGATCTCCGCCATCATGCAGGGCGGCTCGGTTTGTGAGAATGCTCCCAATCTGCGCCTTGACACGTTTAACGTGGAGCTGGCTGCGCTCATGGCCCCGAGACCGATGTTGATGGTTTCCGCAACGGGTGATTGGACACGCAATACACCGACCGATGAGTTCCCCGCAATCAGAAAGATCTATGCTCTGTTCGGCGCCGAAGATGAGCTGGAGAGCGTCCAGTTCGACTCGCCTCACAATTATCACCGAGACAGCCGAGAGGCCGTGTATGCATTCCTGGGAAAGAAGATTCTTGGCCGCCAAAGCTCTGCAGGCCTCAAAGAGGGGCCTTTCGACGTAGGGCGTTTGAGCACCATGCTGAGCTTGTGGGGCCGCGAGCTGCCCAGTCGAGCAGTTGACCTCGAGACGTTCGTCTCGGACCGAATCCAGGAAGCTAAGGCGCAGGTCGCATCGCTAGTGCCGCGTGACGCCGAGTCTCTTAGCGGCGCACGTGAGTCGTTGCGCGAACGACTGACCTTTTCCATCATGGTCGCCCTTCCACCGGCCAACGAACTCGCATCCGATCGCTTGAGCTCTTTGCCGAATGGCGAGGTTTTGGTGATTGGACGCCGCACGCAGGGCGATCGGGTTCCAGCCGTCATTCTTCGTCCCCGGCGCGCCAAGCGAACTGTGGCTCCCACGCTGATCGTGCACCCGGAAGGGACCGCCTGGGTAATGAGCTCAGCGGAGAGTTTAGACGGGTTTGTGCGCGCGCTGCTGAACCGTGGTGGTGCCGTGATGGGGATCGACACGTTTCAGACCGGTCGAGCGAAAATGACGTCCAGGCGATCTAAGAGGTTCTTCACCACTTTCAATCGCACGGATAATGCCAATCGCGTTCAGGACATCTTGACAGCTCTCACTTACTTGCGAACGACGTTGAATTCTCAGCAGGTAAACCTCGTCGGCATGGGATCTGCCGGCGTGTGGACCCTGTTCGCAGCGGCCTTTGCGGAGGGTCCTCTTGATGTCGTCGCCGACCTGGACGGGTTTATCGCGGACTCCGATGAGGAATTCGAGCGGAAGTTCTTCATCCCCGGTCTTCGCAAGGCAGGCGACTTTCGAGCGGCCGCTGTCCTGTTACCGCCGGGCCGAACGCTGCTCTATCATGCTGCTCCGTCGTTCCCTACCGAGTGGTTCGAAGCAAGCTTTGAGGCCGCCGGAGCGCAAGACGACCTCGAAGTGCGGAGCGGTTCACTGGAGGAGGAGGAACTTTTGGAGCGAATCGCACCCCGCCGATCGCGCCGCCGGCGTTGAGAGAAGCGTAGCCTGATAACGCTATGGAGGTGCAGTTGTTTGCCACGGACTTTACAGTCCTGGCGTTCGTTGGTAACCGCAGCCTGAAGTGGTAGGATGGGTGGTTGGGTTCCGGGCTCTGTGCAGCGAGAAGCTGCGAACCCCGCCAGGTCCGGAAGGAAGCAACGGTAGTGGCCTCTGTCGCGTGCCGCAGATCACCCGGAGCCCTTTGCGGCCAGGCTGCTAGTTCTTTGGTCCTCGGGAAAACGCGATTTGCGATTTTGAGAAGGCGGGATTCCGTTACATCAGCCTGAGGGCCCGCTACCTTAGCCAGCCGCCAAGCCGCGGGAGATCCAAGGATCCCACGGTCCCTGGCCGGTTCGAGATCCCTCGGCCCAGTCCTGACGGGTGAGAGGCACTTCGATGTATCAGGTCATCGCCCGCAAATATCGGCCCCAGACGTTCAACGACGTCGTCAACCAGGAACATGTCAAACAAACCCTTCGCAATGCCCTGCTACAGGGTCGCGTAGGGCATGGGTACATCTTTTCCGGCCAGCGCGGCACCGGCAAGACCACGATGGCTCGGATCGTGGCCAAGGCGCTCAATTGCGAGCGAGGACCCACCCCAGATCCCTGCCTGACGTGTTCCAGTTGCACCGAAATCGCAGCCGGCAATTCGATCGACTTGATCGAGATCGACGCCGCTTCCAATCGTCGCATCGACGACATTCGGGAACTGCGCGAGAACGTGCGCTACAGGCCGGCACGCGACCGCTACAAGGTTTTCATCATTGACGAGGCGCACCAGATCACTTCCGACGCTTTTAACGCCCTCCTGAAAACACTGGAAGAACCACCGGAATGGGTGGTTTTCATTCTTTGCACGACAGAACCTCACGAGTTTCCCGCGACCATTGTTTCACGTTGCCAGACGTTCCCGTTCCGGACGGTCGAGCTCGAACTCGTGGTTAAGCGCCTGCAGTGGATCTGCAGCCAGGAAGGCGTGGAAGCAGACGCCGACGCCCTGGTGGCCATTGCGCTGGCCGGTGACGGGAGCATCCGGGATTCCCTTTCGACCCTTGACCAAGCCATCGCGTGCTTCGGCAAAAAGCTCGAGGTGGAACCTGTCCGAGACCTGCTCGGCGTGATCCCAGCGGAGATTACTGAGATCATCGTCGGGGCCTTGCGTGAGGGCAAGTCCGCTACCATGCTTGAGATTGTCGATCGGCTGGTTCGAGAAGGCCGCAATCTGCAGCACTTCAGCGGTGAGCTGACCCGCTACTTCCGCAACTTGCTTGTCATGAAGATTGCTGGTGGGGAAACACGCCTGGTTACGGCTGGGGAAAAGGATCGCACACAGTTAACGTCTTGTTCAGAGCATTTTAGTGCAGAAGACCTAACCCGATACGTGAATCTATTACTGGAACTCTACCGTGATTTACAGCAAGCCTCGCAGCCGCGCTTGCGTTTGGAAGTCGGCTTATTGAAGCTGGTCTACGCCAGTCATCTCGAGTCAATCGAGAAAGTCCTTGCCGATTGGGGCGAATCTCAATCTTCGTCCTCAGCTGGGCCGGCTACTGGCGGATTGAGGGGATCCTCGGGGCCCGTATCCCGTAGCTCGGCAGCCGGCCAGGAGGCTGTTAACGGGCCCGCAAGCCGCGCCGAATCTGGCACTTCGGAGCATCGTGATACACTGGGGACCCCTCGCGGACCTGCCGAAGAGGGCCTGAACGCAGCGACTTCAGCCGATCAGGCAGAGGGAGTGTCACCGCCGCGGCAGACTTTAGGAGCGTCGAACACAGGTGAAGCAGAGTCCGCGGGCGGTCAGAACGACGCCAGGGCTCGGGCGATGGCCGACCCGGAAGTGAGGAAGTTCCACGAACTCTTCGGTGGCCAGGTTCGGGAAGTCAGAAACCTCAAGGAGTATTCATCGTGAAAATGCCCGGTAACATGCAGAAAATGATGCAGCAGGCGCAGAAGATGCAGGAGCAGTTGCAGGCGCAGATCGCCGAGATCCGCGTCGAGGCGTCTACGGGCGGCGGCATGGTGACCGTCAAGATGGATGGCCAGAAGAGCGTTCTCTCCATCGATATCGATCCCGAGGCGCTCGAGGATCGCGAAATGCTGCAGGACATGATTCGCGGGGCCGTCAACGAGGCCGCAAAACGCGTGGATGAAGAAGCCCAAACCAAAATGGGCGGCATGCTAGGCGGTATGGGCCTGCCCCCCGGTATGTTGGGTTAGTCTCGGAACATGTAGGCTGTAGGAGCAGCAGTTTCAGATCACCTAAGAGCGGCACAAACTGTCAACCACCTGCCTGACTTCTACCGACGATACCTTCAGCAAACGCACTAATCACAGTATCGAACCATGGAAGATCTTGCCGCGCCGATGTCCCGCTTGGTCGATGAGCTCAAGCGCCTGCCCGGAGTGGGCTCGAAATCCGCCCAGCGCATGGCGTTCCACCTGCTAGGCGTCGAGAAGGCGGATGCTGCCCGCCTAGCCCAGGCTGTTCTCGACATGCGGGAGAGGATTAAGCTCTGCGCGCGATGCAATAATCTGTCAGAAGATTCACTATGTCACTTCTGCCAAGATCCCAATCGCTCCTCGAAAATGCTTTGCGTCGTGGAACAGCCCAACAACATCATCGTCATCGAAAGAACGCGCCAGTACAACGGCCGATACCACGTGCTGCACGGCGCGCTTTCGCCGCTACGCGACATCAAGCCCGAGGATTTGAAACTCAAGAACCTTCTCGAGAGGCTGCGCGAGGATGAAGTCGAGGAAATCATTATCGCCACCAGCCCCACTTCCGAAGGCCAGGCCACAGCTACTTACCTGGCGCAGCTTTTGAAACCATTGGGAGTGCGCGTCTCCCGGATCGGCATGGGCGTGCCGGTCGGCGCCGAGCTTGAGTTCGTAGATGAGGCAACCATGATGGAAGCGATGGAAGGCCGCCGGGAATTGTGAATCCTCGTAGCTTCGGGTAACTCAGCAGCTCGCGACGCGCGCACCCGTTTCGCGAATACCATCGATTCAGCAGATTCAAGTGGGTACGGCATGGGATGCGCCTGCCGATTGAGGGCTATATGCCCGACGTTTCTACGCCGCCGGGCAGTGATACCGGCTCCGCGAATTAGCAACGGCAAACGGAGTCGAACCTATCGCCTCAAATTCACGCAGACCAGCGTGTTCTTGCTTCGGGCGTAGAACAGCCCATCGGCTATGGCCGGGTAGGCGCGGACTGTCCCGGAGAGGATTTTCGCTTTCGATATCGGCCGAAAACTCTCGGGCGATGCCTCAGCTAAAACCAGTTGTCCGCCCTCGCGCATGAGGAGGAGTCGATCGCCGGCCGCCGTAACGCTGCCGGCTCCAAACCCGTCCTCGCTCCATTGAACTTTTCCCGTTGCCAGCTCGACACAGCGCAGACTCGGCCCGTATTCCTGGCGGCCGTGATATCCGTAGAGGTAGCCATCGTGATAGACACTGGTCGCGTAGTGGTTGCTGAGTACATCGTCCGACGACCAACCCTTCTGTAGCTCGCCGCCGTTGACTTGTAGTAACACCGCACCCGTTCCGTAGCTAGCCGAGAGAAAGATCGACTCCCCGATGACCAGCGGCGTGGCGGCATTGACGGGAGCTCGACTGCGGGCCCGCCAGCGCATCTGGAATCCGATCTTTCCTGTTTCGGGGTCGGCGCCGACCAAACCGTTGCGAGTGAAGAACAAGATGCGGGGTGCGCCGAGCAGTGTTGCGGCAACGGGGGAAGAATAGCTCGCCTCGTCGTCACTGGCGGTCCACAGCACGTCGCCGGTGCCCGCATCGAACGCGACCAATCCGGTTCCGTTTCGCCCGCCGACATTGAGAAAAACCACGTTCTCGTAAACCAAAGGTGAACAGGCTACTCCAAAGAAACCCTTCCCGGCGCCGAAGCGGTCATGCGTATCGATGCGCCAAATCTTCTTCCCGGACTCGAAGTCGAGGCAGTGCAAGACGCCCTCCGCGCCGAACGTGAAGACACGTCCGCCGTCCACCGCCGGGCTGGCACGCGGCCCTGGGTCGAAGCGGAAACTGTCGCGGTAACTCGTGGGATAGTCAAAAGACCAGACGGGTTCTGCTGTTTTCGCGTCGAGGGCCTCAACCAGCTCTTTGTTCCCCCGGCGGTGGCTCACCACGGGGTTACTGAAGCCGTGGCCGACCTTCTTGCGCCACAGAACGGGAGGCCCGAACTTGGGCCACGAATCCGCCAGGTCCTCACCGCTGTAGACGCCGTCGCGGGTGGGACCCAACCATTGAGGCCAATCGGCGGTGAGGCCGATGGAAGGCTGTAAACAGAGTGCGAATCCCAGCAAGCAGGTACTGACCCTGTTCTTCTTACGCAATGACGAGGGTGCCACACCTTTCAGGTGGCTGGTCATGATTGAGGGCAGGCGGGCACAGCATGCTGTGCCCCTACAGACCCGTCAGGAGCCTGAGAATGTAGAATACGGCATGGATTTATCGTATAAGTTGCTGGATTAATGGTGGTTATGAAATATTGGCTTTGTTTGGTCATGTCGTGGCTCCGATTGGTCCGCTGCGGGCTTGGTTCGCTGCTCGGATAGTTCGTCGTTGCCCTGTTGCTGTTCCTAGCGGTGGCCCGCCCTTAGTCGAAGACTCCTCTGGTATTCCGGTGGAGCGATCGCCGAAGTTTTGCTGAGGCGACCGCCTTAGCCGAACCGCGCCAGGCGTCGAGAGAGTCTCGACGCGGCACGCTGGGAGCGTGCGCCACAAGAGGGTCATCAGCCGCGCATCTCAAAATCGAGATCCTCGCTACGAACTTTTCGTTGAGATCGTCAGTATCCCGGTGGGATGCCCTCAAGCTGAAGTTTGAGGTCCCAGTCCGCAGGTTTCTCTTTGGGCCAACGCCAACGTGCTCCTTCCGCCAACCATCGTTCGCGCCATTTCTGAGCCGCCGCCGGTGTACAGTCCCCGTAACCGGATTCGACGCCACAAGCAGAACAGATGATATATATGGGTGATTGCCCGTCCTCCCCCCAGGGAGGCTCATCCTGACGCAGACCGCACACTCGGCAATTGAACGTAAAGTCACTGGGCATAGTAGTAGTGCGAGGCGATTGGAGGCTGGGGCACGGTGGAATCTGGTGGCGGGGCAACCCTGCGTCCTGTAAACCCTCTGTAACCCATTGATTCGCTGCGGGTTCTTAGGAATTGGGTTTGTTTGGTCATTCCTTTCGGTTGTCGAGTGTTATGCCGGTGTCCGCAGCGCCCCTTTCAGCATAGCGAGGTGTCAAGGGTCTCCGTTGGCGGTGGACGATTCGCCTCTACTCGGGCCGGGAACCAGAGTGTCCTCCTGCGCCATCGTGCTTTATCTTTTCGCCCACGCAACCGGTCAAGAAAAGCCGCAGGTCTCTGCGAGCCCTGCGCTACACGCTGGTTACGGAAAGAGGTGGGGTGGTGCGGGAAGCTGCCGACCCAGCAAGATAACAGATTTTATCTTGCATGGAACTTCTCCACGCGCGAGCGGATCTCGGGAGTGGCTGCGGGCCAGGATGGGCGGCAGGTGAGGTTGGCGAGCGGGTACGGAAGTGTTCTCTTTGGCTGACGAGTCTCAGGTGTTGGGTAAGCTAGTCATGTTTCGCTTCATTCGGCTTCGGTGTTGGTAGAGGCTTGAGCTGGTATTGCAACCGCCAAGCCGAGAGCGGCAAAAACACGGCGAGGTAGACGGTGACCAATGCGACCCCCCGCAGGGGCAGGCACATCAGGTCCGCCAGGAACTGGCCAGTCAATATGCCCGCAAAAATAGCAGCCCACAGGGGGAAAAACAGGGTGGACCGGTCGGCTTCGAGCTGCTCCTGACAGCCGGGACAGACCAGGTTTTTGGAGAACACGACTGTCCAGGCGGGCAGCCAGCTTTGGCAGGCGGGGCATTTCGGCATCTGTTCTCTCGGTCGCCAGTCAGCAGATCCGCATTCCTACCGTTTCCACTTCAAGCGGAAATGGTAGCGGTCGTCGCTTCTTTTGGGGTCGGAAACCTGTAAGACTGCCGTGAAGCCGTTCCCTTCCCAAGGTCGCTCCAAAACGACGATCTTCCCGCGACCGTCTTTTTCTTCGAGCTCAACGTGGCCAAGAGTCGCGGCCGGCAGGGGCTGGGAGAACGAAAAGCGATCGACTTCCAGCGGGCGTCCGGAAGTGATTTCCGCAAACACACGATCACCGCGTATCCGAAACACCACCGTCCCGTCGATCCGGCCACGGAACTCGAACCGGCCCTCCTTGTTGCGGTTGTAGTGCCTCGGGTCATTGTCATCGGAGTGCAATTCGACACCGGCCGGATCCTGAGGAAGGGCGGCTTGAGTCTCATCGCCTGGTGATTCCTCTTCTTCCGCAACGTCTTCGACAAGGCGGATGTTTTCCAGGTGCTTGGAGAGTATTCGGCTTCTAGAAGGCGCCCGCGGGGTTGTGGGAACCAGCTCGTCCCACTCCCAACGCAATCGAGCATGGTAGCGGTCGTCGCCGCCTTTGGGATCGGAGATCTTCAACCGCACAGTGAAGTCATTGCTCTCGGACGGCGTTTCCAGAAGGCGGACGTCGCCGCGGCCATCCTTCTGCTGTAGCTCGAACTTCCGGAACGTTGCTCGTGGCACGGGTTGGTTGTAGTCGGAACCCCTATCCACGGGAGGCTTACCATCGATGACGCGATACCGCAACAGCCCCCCTTGAACAAATACCTCAACAGTCCCGTCGATTTTCATGCGGAGGTCGAACTGACCCTTCTTTGATTTCCGGTCGAACTCGCTGCTCGGTTCGGACGGCAACTCTTGAAGACCGGAGACAACTCCCTCTTCGGCACGGCTCTCATGAGATGGCTGGCGAAGTTTCGGCGGAAGTCGTTCTAGCCACGCACCGCTCGGCACCTGCGCCGGCGGCTTCCCGATACCAAGATACGGATTGAACACATAGTCAAGCGAAAATCGCCCTGGGATCTTCAAGTTTTGAGACACCGCGTACGCCGGATCCAAAGCCCACTGACCAGTCGCCAGAACCTTCTTCTTGCGGGTTCGGCGGTCGTGCCAACCCCAAAAAGGTTTCGCCTTGTTCGAGCCGAACTTGCGACCAAGAAATGACCCCGCGATCTCCGGATAGGGCGAACGAGGCCGACCCCCGTAGGGCTGGTAGGCATAGTAGGCGTCGAAAGTACGGTCCTGACGGCCCCGGCCTTCTTGCGCCCGCACCCACCAGTGGTCGTAGATCGACAGCAGCTCGTATCCGACCTTGCGGTCGTTGCCGTGGCGCGGCCGCTCCGCCACGCCTTTGTAGACATAGGTCACGCCCGTTCCGGCAGTGAATCGATCCCGGGAAATCGAGTATCGGGAATGACTGCCGGTCGAGCCGTAGACCCCGTGCCCCCCTGCTTCAATGAAGACAACCGGGTGCGATTGCTGATAAGTCTCGATCTTGCCGTCGGGGCTGTGAACGTTCTTTTTAATGCGGCGGTCGGCCCGGTAAGAGTACACGTTGTTGTGCGCGAGCGTCTCCATGACGATCATGCGCCCGTACTTCGAACCGTCCCTCTCAACCGTTACTACAGCGCCCTCGTTGTCATTCTCGTGGCAGGTGCCGGCCACACATTTGTCTGAGTAATCGCGCGGATGAAAAAAATTGTAGATCAGAAACCAGTGGGTGTCGGTCTCCATGGCTGCGTAGTAGACGTAAGCCTGCGAGCTGCCGGCTTCGGCGCGATCCCAGTTGTTGTCTCCCCGCCAGTCCCCGTCGAGGTCAAAGCGCGCCAGGAAGTCAGACTTCGGCTGGAACCAGGTTTCTTGCGCTACAAAAGGCGCGTAGTGTTCCGCCAAGCGGCGGTAGGGGTCCCGAGAGGGGCGCTCCTTGGCGAACTTCACCCCTTCTCTCTGACGCGTTGGAGGCGCGTTCGGATCCACGGTGACGGTTATGGAGGCCGTCTTGCCGTCGATGTCAGCCTCGATTTGATAGTTGCCGGCTTTGGCGGGCGCCGTGTATAAAACGCTGTCTTTGAGGACAAAGTTACTCTGCGCGCGGCCAAAGATGACCGCACCCAGCCCGGCTCCTTCTTGCTGATAGAACGGCTCGTCTTCCTTCCCTTGATACCGGAAGGGTTTCGAGAGCCACCCTGGGTCCGAACCTTTGACAACTAATTTCGCTGGACCCTTGCGAAGGCGCACTTTCTTCTTTAGTCCGTCTTCGTCCGTCAAGTCTCCGTAAGCGAGTACTTGCACAACCAGCGTCTCGAAGGGGCGAACGCGAGCATCCTCCGGGTCCGTGCGCAGTCGAATCTCGGAGAGGAGCGGATCAGCAGCGTGTCCGATTGTCGAGCAGCAAAGAACACAGATGACCGTTCGTATCAAGCGCATGATTTTGCCCTTGTGTCTAGTGGATTGTACTGGAGACGAATTCACTCATAGATTCAGAAATGTCGGGCTTGAAAGCCCGACACAGCACGCTGAAAGCGTGCGCCACGTCGCCCGGACGGTCAGAAAGTCTTGTCTGGGACAACTGCCGGCAGACCTCACGGTGGAACGACGGGCCGCAAACGCCCCTCATTGCACCATAGGAATCAAGGCTCTCGCAATGCAGACGGACCCGGCGAAAGACCGGTTACAGGTAGCGCGGCCGCGGGGGCAACCGCCAGCCGGAGCGTAACGGTGAATAGCGAAGCCCGACACTTGCGATCGTCGTGGGCCAGCATGATATCTTGAGCGTGAGTGAGCGGACTTCCACCGAGGTATCGGTTGGATCTCCGCTCCGGCGCCCGGCGTCCCCACTGATGTTTGTGCAGTCCCACGTGATCGAATCGCTGCCGATCCTGACTCTATTTCCCCACAGTCGCTGCAACTGTCGTTGTGTGATGTGCGACATCTGGAAAATCACCAGAGCGGAGGAGATCAGCGCCGCCGATGTCGAAAGACACCTGGAGGACATCGAAGCCCTAGGAGTGCGCTGGGTCGTCTTCTCGGGTGGCGAGCCGCTGATGCACAGCGACCTTTTTCGGCTGGCCCAACTCCTCGGAAGCCGCGGAATCCGAACGACGATTCTGACGACCGGTCTGCTGCTGCAAAGAGATGCGGCGCGTATCGCCGAGTCGATCGACGATGTCATCGTGTCGCTGGATGGTCCTCCCAAAATTCACGACCAGATCCGAAGGGTCCGTGGGGCTTTCGAGAATCTCAGAGCCGGGGTCGACGCCTTGCGTGAGTTTGATCCCTCCTTGCCGATAACAGCTCGCACTACCGTCCAGCGGCTCAACCACGCTTATCTCGGGCAGACGGTGGACACCGCCAAGGTGCTGGGCCTCGACGCGATCTCTTTTCTTGCGGCTGACCTTGTTTCCAGCGCCTTCAATCGGCCCGACGGCTGGCCAGCTACGCGGCAGGCGGAGGTAGCGCTGAGCGAAGAGCAAGTCGAGGTCTTCGAAGCAGAGGTTGAGAGGGTGATCGCTCACCGCGCCCAAGATATCGACGCCGGCTTCATTCGAGAGAGCCCCGAAAAACTCCGGCGTATTGTCCATCATTTCCGGGCCCACCTCGGGCTGCTCGAACCGATCGCGCCACAGTGCAATGCTCCCTGGGTCTCTGCCGTCGTCGAGGCGGATGGTACGTTGCGCCCGTGTTTTTTTCATCCGCCGCTGGGCAATATTACGGAGAAGGGCCTGCGGCAGGTCATCAACGCCCCGGAAGCGGTCCGTTTCCGCGCGGACCTCGACGTGGCTACGAATCCTGTCTGTCGGCGTTGTGTGTGTTCGCTGTACCTACCCTTGGAAGCGGCTCAGCAAACCCACGCCTTGGAGCTGAGATAACAACGTGGTCGGAAGTCTACACGAGTGGACTCTCCTGGAGACGAATTGACGTAGATTTCGAAATGTCGGACTTGAAAGCCCGACACAGCACGCTGAAAGCGTACGCCACGTCGAGACTCGATGTCGCCACGAATGGCGGGACGGCACGCAAGAATGCGTGCGCCACGGTCGCCAGGACGATCAGAAAGTCGTGTCTGGGACCGTTTACAGTGACCGGTGCGGGCGAGGAACTGCCTTACTCTTCCCTGCCCTTCTCCAGTAGCCGGCGGATCTGATCAACTGCCGGCGGCAGTTCGCTGTACTCCAGAACGTAGGATCCCTTTTTCACTAGCCGTTCCAGAGAAAGAAGCTGTGAGTGGTTCACGTCCGCGTCAAGGCGTGGTAGTTCTTGCGTAAGCCGGGCCAGCGCGTCGTCGCCCTCAAGGCTCGACAGCCTCGGGCCACCGCTTTCGGTGCGCTGAAGGAAAATGACGTGGCCGGCCTGGCAACGGTCGGTCGCGGCGATGTTGGGCAATTTCCCGGTCTGGACCTCCATCATCGGTTGGCCATCGATGTCGAAGGAATCGGGGTATGTTGCGAGTTCAGGGAAAAACGTCCGGGCGCCCGGCTGAAGGCGGATGTATTGCGGCCTGCCAAGAAGGGTCCGATCATCGCCATTCCGAAGGAGGTAGCTTACGTCGTCGCTGACGAACGTTAGCCCTGCCTTGGCGCAGGCGAAGGCGAGACAGCTCTTGCCCGAACCGGGCGGTCCCGACAACAGTACTCCCTGTCCGCTCGCCGCCACGCAGCTTGCGTGGATCGGCGTTACGTGCCGATAGCTGAGCAGAGTGTGAACGATCGCTTCCAGGTAGCGGTAGCGCAAAAACGCGCGCTGGTGAGCTACAGAAGAACTGAGCCAGCAAGCAGCGATACTCCTCTCTAGATCACAGGATGCGAAGTTGTGGGCGTCCGCCGCTAGCACAAGTAAGTGCCCTTGTCCTCGGAAGGTGGGGGCAGCGGGATCTAGTTCCGAAGGCCCGTCCGTCACCGCGACGCGCAGCTCCAACGGTTCTTTGTCGAAAGTCCGGGTGCAGCCTGCCCAGCTCTCGTCGGCCGCCTCGACGACATCCCGATGGTTTGTCCAAAGGTCCAGCGCAAAGCCCAGCGGATAGAGACGCCTACGGAGTCCGAGCTCGGTCGAGTACCCCAGAGGATCCCAACTCGGCGTCCGTTCGGCCGTCATGGCCTCAGGTTATCACCATCGCTATAATCCGCATTTCTTACGACCAAACTTGAGCAGACCGGGACGCCGACGTTCTGTCGGCATCAGCACAGACACGATTGTCCCTGCGACTCGATGTCGCCACGAATGACGACACGGCACGCAAGAATGCGTACGCCACGTTCAGGCGCCGGTTTCTTACCGGGCTCTCGGCGGCGAGTGTTCAGCGAACAGTCTGGACGGACGGGACACGGTAGCCTGCCCTACAAAGTGGCGGGCAAGTGGGCGGGAGTGTGAGGACGCTCGGTCCTAGATATGCCCGAACACCGGCTCGGCTTCGCGCCTCACCGGCGCGGCTGACATCAGAATGTCTTTGACATCCTGGATGGCACGCTGCTTTTCGCGATTCCGTAGCGATCGCCGGTTGACGAGTAGCCGGGCGGTCGAGTTAGGCAAAATCTTGTCGATCATTTTCAACCCATTCGCGCGCAGAGTACGTCCGGTCTCGGTGTTGTCAACGATGGCGTCACCGTCTTCGGGTGGTTTCGACTCTGTCGCTCCAAAGGAGTGAAAGATCGCTACCGGAGACGAGCTTCGTCGCTCGACATGCAGGCGTGAGTAGGGGCTGTAGAGTGACGGCTCGAGGTCCGTGTGTTTGCGGACGAGAGCTTCGGTCAGGTTAAGGTACTCGGTCCAGATGCGCAAAGGGTGTGTCGCGGTCGAGTTCACGAATTTTTGAAACAAGTCTTCCGCCGAGTTGACGTCGTCCCACGCTTCCGGCACGGCCAACACGATGTCGACCCTGCCGAAACCCAAGTTCAGCAGGTCGGCCACATTGGGGGCACACTCACTTTCCACGTACCAGTCGAGGCCCGAGATCCCCAGATCATAAAACCCGGCGGCGATCATGTAGGGGATTTCCTGGGGACGAAGAACCTTGACGCTAACAGGAAGATCGAGTTCGGGCCGATAGCTACGCGTCCCATCGGCATAGCCTCGGGGTTCAATACCAGCTTCTTTGAAGAACGCGGCGACAGCTTTCTCCAGGCTACCCTTCGGGATTGCCAGCTTTACTTGGCTCATCGCTATTCACCGGGCACCACCTCGAACAGGTTGCGCAGGACCACTTGCAATCGAACAATCAGGACGGCGTTATGGGGGCTTGAGTGGAATCAGGAACTTAGGAACCCTTCAACTATTATAGTCGGGGTTTGAGTTTGTGTTCGTCCCCCTTCGCACGACGCTCGTCTGTTTCGGAAGCTGGGCGGCTCTCGTTATTTTCTAAAATCACACCCGCGCGGCTGCGAGGAGTGCCAAGAGCACGCTGGAGTGACTCGCGTCTAGAGGGCCGAATTAGTCGCTGGCCTGTTTAATCCGCGTGGCCACTGACTCAGCATCGGCCGAGATTTCTTCCAAGTGGGAGCCGTCGCTAATCCGCAGCGTATTTTTGTTAAGTTGACCCGCACCGACCAATGCGATCCAGTCGCTCTGGCGGGCGTCGCAGTCTTCCGCTGTAGGAGGAGTTTGCGGCCCGACGTCCACGCCCACCCGTAGTCCCCGGCCGCGCAGCGATTCCGCCTGCGCGATGACGCGGGGCAAGATCTCTTCGCGCTCGGCCAACAGGTACAACTGGTAGGGCCTTGGCGCGGACCAATCATTCTCGGCGAGAAAAGCGTCCACCAGGGTGTCAAACCGGAAGGCACAGCCGGTCGAGGGCAGCGGCGGCCCGCCGAACTCTTCCACGAGCCCATCGTAGCGCCCCCCGCCACAGTACTTCCGGCCGCCATCGCCGGCCTCGGAAGAAATCTCAAACACGGTGCTGGTATAGAATGTAAACCCGCGCGCGATGCCTAACACGGCCTCGAAATCGCCCAGCTCGTACATTTCGAGATGGCGGCAGACCGACACCAACTCCTCTAAGGCCCCGACCGCCGGCGTACCCTCGAGAATCGCCCGCGCCTCCTGATGGACTTCGGCCAATGAGCCTCTCAACCGCGAAACCCGCAGCAACAAGTCCGCCGTGTCGTGGGGGATCAAGTTCTCTACACTCCACACCCGGCGAAACGTGGCTTCGGCCTCCTGTGGCAGAAGCTCGGCATACTCGCCCGCCGACAATCGGGGCCGTTGCTCAATGGCCTGCGGTCCTGAATAGTCGACCTGCTGCTGCAACGTCGCCAGCTCCATCCGATCGAGATTTAGATCCTCGAGTAGGCCCGCGTTATCGGTTTTGGACAGCGAGCGGCACTTGTCGTCGATGCTGATCAGGCGGTCCAAATGACCGATGACAGTGGCCCGGTCGCCGTGCTCCAGTTCGGGCGGAAGCAAGTCGCGAAAGACGCCGATGTTGCCGATTTTCAGGGTGTGCCTCGAGATTCCGAGACGACGTAGGACTTGGCAAGCGACGGCGATGACCTCCGCGTCGAACGCCGGGCCGGCCGCTCCCATACACTCGATGCCTGCCTGAGTAAACTCGCGATAGCGACCCGGCTGCGGCCGACAGTAGCGGAAACAGGGAGCGATGTAGTAAAGCTTCTGGTGCCCGGCGGAATCCTCAAGAGCGCCGGAACCTACCAGACGGCAGACCGGGGCGGTCATCTCCGGCCTTAATGCATATTCTTCGTGGTCGGAGTGAAACGTCAACAGCGCGCTTTTGATCTCCGTTCCCGACTGGGCCAGGAACAGCTCGGCCTTCTCGAACATCGGCGTTTGAATCGCGCGGAAGCCGTAAGACTCAGCCACCCCCGCGAACAGCTCCTGCACGTGGTTTCGCACAGCCGTCTCAGCGGGTAGGAAGTCGCGGGTCGCTCGAGGCCTGTCAAAGCGGGGCATATGCGTCTTTGCCGTCGATCAGGAGGCTACCTGGGCACCCTTCGCGCGTCGAGGGGGCGCACCCGCGACCGGCCGGCTTCAACGCCGGGCCCGCGCGGGGTGTGAGCGACTCAGTGAAGGCGCACCCATATTGAAGGCACGATCTGGAACTGGCGCATTTCTTTATATCAGAGCTTCCCTAACGCCGCAAGCGCGGGGACCCCTTGGGGTTACGGCGCGCCCGAGGCGTCGCCGACCGCTTCAGGCCGGCACCGGTTGCAGCGAGTGCGCCCTTTATTTGCGTTCACCAAAAACCTGTTATTATGAAAAGTACTGCCTACGATTCTCCCTCTCAAAGGACGCTCTCGCAACCATAGCGCATGTCCAGTGTCGAAACTGCTCTCGTAGGCGAGGCTGCACCTGAGGCTGATGAGCCGGTCGTCAACGACTTCAGCATCCAGGTCGCCACGGTAAACGGCTCTGGGAGCCAGACAGCAAACCTGGTCCTGCTGCGCTCTTTGTTCCAGATGGGCATCCCCGTTTCGGGGAAGAACCTGTTCCCCTCCAATATCGCCGGCCTTCCCACCTGGTACACCATCCGCACGAACAAGAAGGGCTACATCGGACGCAAGAAGGAAATCGACTTCTTGGTGGCCATGAACCCGGAGACGGCCCGCGAGGACACCCTCGATCTTCCTCCCCGCGCGGCCGTCGTCTACGATCTCCCCTTGAAACTTGACGCCGTCCGCACGGATCTCCACTTCTACCCGATCCCTTTCGACGAATTGGTAAAGCCGGTCTGCCCGGACGCGAAATTGCGCCGCCTGGTGCGCAATATCATCTATGACGGGGTGCTGGCTTGGCTGCTGGGAATCGATCTCGAGGAGATTCGCAAAGCCCTGTTCAAACAGTTCACGACCAAACCAAAGGCGGCGGAGCTGAACTGGGCCGCGGTCCGAGTAGGCTACGAGTTCGCCAAAGAATCGCTCGTCAAATCGGATCCTTACCGCGTCGAGCGGATGAACGCCACCCAAGGCAAGATCATCATCGAGGGCAATACCTCGGCCGCCTTGGGTGCTCTGTTTGCCGGCGTGACGGTCGTGACTTGGTACCCGATCACACCGTCTTCCTCTCTAGCGGAAACATTGACCGATTACTGCCACCGCTATCGCATGGATCCCGAAACCGGCAAAGCGACCTTCGCCATCGTTCAGGCTGAGGACGAGATCGCTTCGATCGGTATGGCTGTCGGAGCCGGTTGGGCCGGGGCCCGAGCGATGACCGCCACGGCCGGTCCCGGCATCTCCCTCATGTCGGAGTTCGTCGGGCTGGGATACTTCGCGGAGATTCCGGTGGTCATTTTCGATGTCCAACGGATGGGGCCTTCCACCGGTCTGCCCACGCGGACTTCGCAGGGCGATCTACTCAGCTGCGCAACCCTCTCGCACGGAGACACGAAACATCCCCTGCTGATCCCTTCTAGTCCGAAAGAGTGCTTTCAGATGGGCATGCAGGCCTTCGATCTTGCTGAGCAGCTCCAGACGCCCGTTTTCGTGATGCTCGACCTCGATTTAGGCATGAACTACTGGATGTCCGACCCCTTCGAATACCCCGCAACACCGCTCAAACGGGGCAAGGTTTTGACGGCGGAGGATCTTGACAGACTCCGCACGTTCCACCGCTATCAGGACATCGACGGCGACGGTATCTGCTACCGCACGCTTCCAGGTACCGAACACCGGCTGGGCGCCTATTTTACACGCGGCACCGGACATAACGAAAACGCGCAGTACAGCGAGCGGCCCTCCGATTGGGTTCGCAACATCGACCGGCTGGCCCGCAAATTCGAGACGGCCCGCGCCATGATGCCTCGCCCCGTCGTGGACGTCAACGAAAAGGCATCTGTGGGACTGATCGGCTGCGGCACGAGCGATTACGCGATCCAAGAAAGCCGTCAGCAGCTGCTCGAAGAACACAAGCTGCATACTTCCTATGCGCGTGTGAAGGCGTATCCCTTCAACAGCGAGCTTGCTGATTTTATCGACCAGCATGATCGTGTCTACGTCGTCGATCAGAATCGCGACGCGCAACTGCGCGAAGTGATTCGCCGCGAAATCCCAGCCCGGCTCGGCCCCAAAGTTCTCAGCATGCGTTACTACGGCGGACTGCCGATTGACGCTCGAACTGTCACCGACGACGTCATCCAACAGGAGGGTCTGTGAGCTCAACGACCGCCGCGCCTCCGGCGCGCCGAAAGAAAATCAACCGCATTGGGCTAGAGTTCCAAGACTACCGTGGCCTGAAGACGACCCTGTGCGCCGGCTGTGGACATAATTCCATCTCCGAACGCATCATCGAAGCTTTCTTCGAAATGGGCGTAGACCCCTCTCAGGTGATCAAGCTTTCCGGCATCGGATGCTCGTCGAAATCGCCGGCATACTTCCTGCAACTTTCCCACGCTTTCAATGCCCTCCACGGCCGAATGCCCTCCGTAACTACCGGTGCGATGCTGGCAAACAGCTCCTTGAAAGCTTTGGGCGTCACCGGCGACGGAGACACCGTTTCGATCGGTATGGGGCAGTTCGCCCATCTCATGCGCCGCAATCTGCCGATGATCTACATGATTGAGGACAACGGCTGCTACGGGCTCACCAAGGGTCAATTCTCCGCCACAGCCGATGTCGGATCGACGTTGAAAAACGGCACGGCCAACGAACTCGCCCCGGTCGACACATGCGCTCTGGCGATTCAACTCGGCGCCAGCTTTGTGGCGCGCTCGTTTTCCGGCGACAAGAAACAGCTCCTCTCGATTGTCAAGGCCGCCATAGGACACAAAGGTACGTCCATGATCGACGTGATCTCCCCGTGCGTTACCTTTAACGACCACCGCGGATCGACCAAGAGCTATAGCTATGTTCGAGAACACCGCAGCAGCCTGCAGGGTGTTGACTTCGTTCCCTTTTTTGACGAGATTCACCTTGACGAAGAGTCGGAACCCGGCTCCGTTCGCGAAGTGACCCTCCACGACGGCTCTACGTTGCTGCTGAAAAAGATCGACACTGACCACGATCCCAGCGACCGCCGCCGGGCGCTTCAACTGCTGCTCGATGAGGCGAGCGGCGAGGGACACGTGCTTACCGGGGTCTTCTACTTGGACAACGAGAAGAAGAACTTTCTGGAGACGCTCGATCTCGTTGACCAGCCGCTGGTCCACCTTGGTCCGGAGCAGATTCGTCCCCCCGAGTCGGCTTTGGCCGAGATCATGGAAGAGTTGCGCTAAGGTCGCTCTCAACCCCCTGACATCGGTTCCCGCCCCCAATCGCCGCCCCTAGACGGTAGAATCAGTATGCGTTCGCAGCGCGTATAGTTCAGAACTGTGTAGCTAGCAACAACGACAACCTATTTTTATATTGACTTACGGGTACTACTGAAAGTTTTAGATTAGGGATGAGCGGCACCGACAAAAATCCCCAGTCGAAAAATATTGGGCCTGATTTCGGACTTTGCTCTCACCTCGTTCGATTCAGCTTCCCGGACAGCGATCATCATCCCCAGGTCGTCGTGTTGGAAGAAATCGGTACCGAGGGCGCGGGTTTGGCGGTGGAAACCCCCTACCCGATCGGCTTACGGGTTGCTTTCACCACGGAAGGATTCGAGGTTCATGCCACGATTGTCGAGTGTCAAGCCCGTGAGACCGATTTCCACATTCAGGTCCGGTTCGTGGGGAGCTACCGCTGGAGTCCCAGCGACTGGGAGCCTGACCACTTCTACGTTCCGGCAAGGAAGTCGGCGAAAGGCGCCGCCGGCAAGGCGTGACGCGAGCCAGTGGGCGCTTGGTTTGCTGGTATTCTTGTCGATCGCCCTAGTCCAGACGTAGTCCGCATTTCTCAAGACAAAACTGTAGGCAGGCCGCTGCGGCGGGCCAGATTCTGTTCACGCGATCGAATGGGACGCAGTGTGAATCTCACCCATGGGCGGACACGGTCGTCCGACGCAATGTCGCCACGAATGGCGACACAGCACTGGGGTGAACCCCTCCGCTGAGACAGTCGTGATAGCGACACTCGCCGTTCAATGGTTTTTCCTTCTCCCCATAGCCTCTTCTGTTCTAGCATGGTCCTCGGCTGGTGAAGCGGAGGCGGGCTCTGGTGGAGACCAACCCGCCGAGGAATAGCTGGCCGGAGACTCATCGAAACGATGGTCCGGGGAGCCGGCTGCGGTCGGCTTCTCGTTCAGCAACCCCTTCCCATCGGATCGATAGATCTCCTGCTGCCTAAAAAAACTCATCGTCGCTCCGGCGCAAGCTCCTCACGTAGGCGCCGCAAGCGTACTGCACACCGCGATCGGAGTGATGGACCAGGCCGGGCGGCGGCTGCCGTTCGGCCATCGCCTGCTCGAGTGCCGCCAGCGGCAAGCGGGCGGCCGGCGTTCTCTCCAGCGCCCAACCCACCACCTTCCGCGAGTAGGCGTCCAAGACCACGGCCAGATAAACGGACTCGGCCTTCAACCGGATGTAGGTGATGTCGGCCACCCACAGCTGATTGATCCCGGTCAGCTTGATCCGGGCGGCTAGGTTGAGGTAAACCTCCAGCGGATGATCGGCCTCCGTGGTGGCCACGAACGCCCGGGGTTGGACCCCGAGCCACCCGTCCTGGCGCATGATCCGCGCCACGCGCTTGTGGTTCACCACCATCCCCCGCCGGCGGAGTTCCGCCGCGACCCTGCGGTAGCCATAGCGTCGCCGATGTTCGAGGGCAACCTCCTGGATCGCCGACCGCACTGCCATGTCTTCTTCCAGCGGCATCTGCTCTTTGAATGACCGATAGAAACCCGCCCGGCTCACTGGGGCCAGCTGGCACATCCGCTCGACACTCAGTCTGCCTTGCAGCGGCATCAACTCCCGGATTTGGTCGTAGACGCCTTCCCGCCACAGCTGCCGCTGCCGTGGCGTCGAGACCCGACTTTTTCGAAGGCGCCTTTGAAAAAATCCACTTCCAGCGTCTTATCCCCCAACAGACGCTGCAACGCGCGGATCTCCTGGCGCAGTTCCCGCTCGCGGGAGGCGGCCGGCGGACCTGGCCCCTCCTCTGTCGGCTCCATCCGATTTCGCCACCGGTACCGCAGCCCTCGGTGAATCCCCAGCTCCTTCGACAGCGCTGTCACGCTCGCGCAGCTTTTCAGCCGCTCCAGTGCCATCTTCCGGTATTCTTCGGGAAACTTGTAAACTCGTCTCTTGCCCACTCGCAGTTCCTTTCCCGGCTAAAGTGTCGCTATCACGACTGTCTCATTTTTGGGGTTCACTCCAGCACGCAAGAATGCGTACGCTACGTCCAGGCGCCGATTTCTCACCAGGCTCTGGGGCCGCGAGTGCAGCACCGCGGCGCTAGGCAGCGGTGTGGTCGGAGTCGATCGAAGGGAGGGTCCCACCTCCACGATTTGGTCGGGCTGTCACTTAGTTTCTTCGGCACAGCTCGGTGACGCAGAGGCATGCGCGTCACCTCACCGATTCCTCTTCCTCTTCTGCGGGCAATTGGAGCGCTTCGTCGAGCAGGGTAAAGACCTCCGTCCAAGCCGCATACTGGGTGTGACGCCACTCCGGCGGGCGGTTGCCATTGTCGACGGCCGTCATGAATTCAGGGAACAGACCGGGGTAGGCCAGTAATCGGTGCTCCACGCCGTGGGCTGACAGTTGGTCCACAAACCGTAACTGGTCTCGGTAACTCGGGTCTGAGCTTGTCGCAATCAGCAGTAGCGGGGTAGTGATCTTCGGGAGAAACCGAAAAGTGTCACGGGCATAGAGTTCCCGTAGCAAGTCATTCTGTCCCAGCTCTCGACCGAATAGCTCTCTGGATCGGTCCTCTAGTATTTTTCGCCCTGCAAATCCGAACTCCGGGAGTCCTGAAAAAATGGGTGGCGAGATCGCTACGGCCACCTGGAAAACGTTCGATCGCTCGATGGCCAGTAGCGTAATGGTCGCTCCATGACCCTCGCCGATGATGCCCATCCGCAGAGAATCGACGTACTCCAGCCGGCGGCCTAACTCGGTGAGCTGCAATACATCAAGCACTTCCCCTTTGGCCAGCTCCGCCACGCCTTGGGAGCGTCCCTCGAGACCCGCTCGACCGCGGTAGGTGGAAGCCAAAACCACGTATCCCCGGCTGGCCAACTCAAGCGCGATGGCTCGGTATGGCGCACTGATACCACCGCGGGAGCCGTGATTGAGAATCACGAGTGGAAACCCGATTAGGTCTTCGTCCTCCTCGGCAGTGTCTTTTTCTTGATACTTCTCCATTAGCTCAGGCGGAATGTACGGTCTGGCAAGGATCCCGGTAAGGTGCAGCTTGGAGCTGTTGTAGGCAATATGGAACCCTTCGTAGCCACCACCCCGGTGAAAACGGTCGAGTATTCGAATTTCCCGATTCGACACTCCAATCTTCTCCCAATCGCGCTCCGCGGGAAGGACGAACGACTCCTCGCTAAGGGTCAAGAGACCAGCCGGGGTCTGCGCCACGGCGCTGACCAAGAAAAGAGACACCAGGGCCAGGGCGGTCGACAAGGTCAGGGTTCGGTTCATAGCCTTAACTTAAGTGTTCGCAGGCCGACAATCCAGGCGTGGCAAACACGCTCCTCCGCGCATCACCTCTTAAAGCGCTCAAAGCTCGCCTCGTTACCCGAGATTCAGCAGCGCCGCCTGGCCGCCGATCCAATTCTTCAGGAGAAAAGGATTGTACCTCACGTGTTGGACGAGTGATGGGGGAAGAGTTATCCAATACAAGATGATCCTGAAAGGGGGGAGTGTTTCCAACACAAGATGATCCTGAAAACGACAAAGGTGGGAGGGGGGACACTGCGGGTGAATGCGAATCACCATGCAGAAGGCCGAAAGTCTCACGCTGGAGCAGATGCGGGAATTTCTGGCGGCCAGCGAAGAGCTGGATTTCGCCCTGGCCCGCCGAACCGAGATCTACGATCTGGTCGAGCGCACTCTGCGGAGACAGTGCTACCTCGAATTGACCAAAAAAGACAAAGGTGTCGTGCGCCGCTATCTGGCCCAGCTGAGCGGACGCAGCCTGCCGCAGATCACTCGTCTGATTCGACAGTATCGCCAAAGCGGCGCCGTGCGGGTGAGCCAACCCCGCCGGCGGCGTTTCCCGACCCGCTACACGGCCGACGACATCGCCTTGCTGGCAGCGGTCGACGCCGCCCACGAAGGGCTCTCGGGCCCGGCGGTGCGTCACATCCTGTGGCGGGAATACACCGTTTACAACAAGGCCGCCTACCAACGGTTAGCCTCGATCTCGGCCTCCCACATCTACAACTTGCGGCGGACCGCGGCCTATCGTCAACACCACGTCCATCACACCAAGACCCGCAGCCGTGGGGTGAGCATCGGCGAGCGGCGCAAGCCCGACCCGTGCGGCCAACCCGGCTACTTGCGGGTCGACACGGTGCATCAGGGCGACACCCCGACGCGCCCGGGGCTCTACCACATCAACGCCGTCGATACGCTCACGCAGTGGCAGGTCGTGGGCTGTTGCGAGACCATCTCGGAAGCCCATTTAATCCCGGTTTTAGAGGCCATCCTGCACCAGTTTCCTTTCCTGGTCCGGGGCTTTCATTCCGACAACGGCTCGGAGTTTCTCAATCACCGGGTCGAGAAACGGTTGAACAAGCTGCTGGTGGGCGAGTTCACCAAGTCGCGGGCGCACCGCACGACCGACAATGCTCTGGTCGAGGGCAAGAATGGGGCGGTGCTGCGCAAGCACATCGGACACGAACCGATCGCCGCCTGTCACGCGGCCGAGCTGCAGCGCTTCTACACCGCCGAGTTCAATTCGTATTTGAACTATCATCGCCCCTGCGGGTTCGCCACGGTGGAGGTGGGCGACAACGGCAAGCGCCGGCGCCGCTATCGGCTCGGGGACTACCGCACGCCCTACGAAAAGCTGCTTTCGCTCGACAATTGGGAAAGCCACTTGAAGCCGGGCATCAGGGCCGCTTTTCTCGAACAACAAGCACGCCGGATGAGCGACACCGAGTGCGCGCTGCGGATGCAGCAACGCAAGAGAAAACTGCTGGCGGGCTGCCGGTCACGGTGGTAAGACAGCGCCCGGAGACGGGCCTGTCGGCCCGGGATTCTTCAGGGATGGGAGGGGGAGGGGGAAGCTCGACGAGTTTCCTTGTTCGCAGCACAACCCTGCAGAGCTTCCCCTCCCCCTTAACCCCCCTCCCCCCTCGCCATCCCCACACCTGAATCCTCTAGAAAGGAGCTCGCTACCCACCTCCGTGCCCTTACCCACCCAGACCTGTTTCAGGATCATTCTTGAATTGGAAAATGCTGGGGAGCGCGGTTCAGTTTCGCCGATTTTTTCCTGAAGCGGGCTCGAGCCGGAACCGGTCGGGATCGGAATCCGAGTGGATGGAACAACCTCGCCTAGAGACAAGTAGGATCCATTCGATCGCGGGCCACCTGGGTTCAAAGGCGGCGGTCGGCGGCCCGCGCCCTTTTCCCCAATCGACATCGCGCTCGCTTCGTATCCGACGCCGATGCGTTGAAAGCCCCGTCTGAGCAGACCGGGACATAGGTAACACTTTTCGTCCAGGGAGGGTGCCGGGCGGAGGGATCCCGGAGGGCGACGCGGCGCGCCGACATTTCTGTCAGCATTAGCACAGACACGATTGTCCGTGCGACTCGATGTCGCCACGAATGGCGACACGGCAGGCAAGAATCGCGCGCCACGTCCAGGCGCCGATTTCCCACCAGGCTCTCGGCCGCGAGTGTTCAGCGAACGGCCTTTTCGGCGGCGCGCACCATAAACGAGAATGCCGGAACAATGGAAGCATGTTGTTCGGTGTATTGTCCCGACCAGGCTCAGTGGTTTAGTATTGGAGAGGCGGATCCCCTGGCTGGGGGCTCTCCGCCGGGGGTCCCGCTTGAAAACCCGGATAGCATGCCGGCTGAGCCCCATCAAAGCCGCTGCCCTAATGTTGGCTGGTTCCCTACCCTGCCAGTTGGGAGCGCAGTCGGTCATTTCGCTTCGACCTGGGCTGATCCACTACACGGAAGGGAAAGTCTTGCTATCAGGAGCAAAGGGGCAACAGGGGCGACGGGGCAGGTTCGTGCACCTGCGGACAGGGCAACGGCTCAGCACCAAAGGTGGTCATGCCGAACTGGTGCTGCTTCCCGGCGCGTTCTTACGGCAAGATGACAACAGTGAGATCGAGATGCTCTCCGCCAAGAGTTCAGGCGTCGAGTTGCGGTTGATCTCCGGATCGATCTTCGTCCACATCGCAGACAACACCAGCAAAGACTTACTGACCCTGAAGTGTGGCGCCTCCGTAGTGAAATTCGAAAAACGAGGATTGTATCGTTGCGACAACCAACCCGGTGAAGTTCCGTCGCTACGTGTTTACCGCGGTAAAGCGTCCGTATCAGCCTTCGGACAGCAGTTCTACCTGAAATCGAAGCGGTCAATGCCAGTCGCGCAAGACTCTCAGCCTCTCCTTGTTGAAAGGTTCAATCGGTCCCAAAAGGATGCCTTTGCGAAGTGGAATCAGACCCGCGCCAACGCGATCGCCGAAGTCCTGCGCGACCGGGACGCAAGCAAGAGGGGCTTTTCGTGGCCTTCTGGAACCACGGACAGGTCACGGCTGGAGCGCTCGCGCCGAGCTACCACCACCCGACCACCCAAGGATTCGACCGGCGAAGACAAACCGGAGCCTGCGCGGGCTGCCCAGCTCAACGCTAATTCGCCGGCCACCGGGCAAGTCCCGCCGGCTAGGTAGTTCTACCGGTACTTACCTTTGTGAGGCCGGGCACCGAGAACACTATCGGTCAAGACGTCTCCTCCCAGGGCAGCTTCCCCGTCACCGGGCAAACTTTCTGCACACTAGCGTCGATCTGCTTGCCCAGCTCCAGCAGATCATCGCCAGACAGCCGCTGTTGAATCTGCTCGAACAACTGGCGCTCTTCCGTTCGAATGTGACTGCTTAACAGCGGGCCGAATTCACGCAGCAGCGCCATGCGGTCGCTCGCAGCCGCTTGGGCGAGCCTCCGAAGCAGCTCCTCCATCTGACGGTGTTGCGCGATGAGCTCGCCGATAATTTCTTCCGAGCCAAAAAACGGCCTCACCGCTGGAAACAGCACTTCCTCTTCAACCTTGAAGTGCCCCAATAGCTCGACCTCCGCCAGCCGAGCCACCTTGTGGCTTAACTCTTCGGCCTTGTGCTCACTGGGATCGGCCTTCAAGCCGCGGTCGATGATAACCGTCAGTGCTAGCCCGTGCTGGTGTTGGTGTGATAGCGGAATCAGGCTGGGGTCACGCAGCATGCCCTTATTCTAGAACTCCCAAAACGGTTGGCCGCGACCCAGTGCCGCGAAATGCGACGCATTATTGCGACGCTCACCAGATAGCATCCTATAACCAATTGAAAATAATAGTCTTATATAAGTCAAAGAAGAGCAAACTGCTCTTCGGTCGGCTCTGCTCAACAGTACCAGGGCTCTTCCAGATAGGGAATCGTCGCTCGTGACGTCATCACTTGTGGTGTAAGCGGTCTCCCATACGCGGCGTTCCAAACCTGGGAGAAAATCTCACTACGTGTCGCCTGCCGGCGTTCTCCGGCATTCACAAGTCGTCGCACCTTTTCGCAAAGCTGCTCCACGCGAGCATCCTCGTGCCGCCAGGGATAACAAAGACCCTGAGGATCGAACTCGCCAACCAAATCCCGCACCTCGCTAACCTCCAGCAGGCGCGAACCCGGGGGGATCAGTAAGCGAATGGCGAGCTGAATCGGCGCGACGTGTTCGACGAGTCCCAACTCCACAAGCAGCCACAACAACTCCCGGTAGCTTTCAAGCGTCGTCCAGGGAGTGAACGGGACGAACGTAGGCGAGAGCGTCAAGCTAACTTTGCGAAACAGCTCCACGACCTGCAGCACGTCGTCACGGGTGTGTCCCTTATCCAAAAGCCTCAACACGCGATCGTCAAACGATTCCACGGCGCTGGTCACGAACAGGCATCCCGTCTTACCGAGCGTCGCCAGAAGGTGGGAGTGCTGGAGCAGATGTTCGACTTTGATTGTGACGTCGTAGGTCACCCGAGGGTGCTCCTGGTGAAGGCCTTTGACTATCCGCATCGCATGGGTCGGCCCATTGAAAAAATCCGGGTCTCCGAAGGTAATGTGGCCCGCGCCGTTAGCCACTTGACGGCGAATGTCCTCCAACACGACCTCGGGCTGCACCACGCGAAACGCTCCGTCGTACACGGGAACGATCGGGCAGTGGCGACACACGTGCTTGCAGCCCCGGCTCGCCTCCGTATATCCCACGACGCGCCGAGCCCCGTCAGGCAGCCTCAGCTTGGCGTAATCAGCCAGGGCGGGCAACCCTTCGCGGTCAGGCGTAACGAACTTCTGCCGCGCAAGGGAAACAACCGGGCCGCCCCGGTCCGGTGCCCCAGCGCCACCAGCCAAGGCAGCCAAACCGTCCTCGAACTCGCCTCCCAGAACGGCGGCCGCTCCCAAAGCGCGCAGGTATTCCTCATTAACAGGCGCGTACAGTCCGTAGAAACACAACTTCGCCCGTGGATTGAGCCTTTTGAGCCGCGGAACCAATCGAGCCGCGAGCCGAGTCGCCGTGTGCATCGGAACATGGATCGCAATCCAGTCTGCCTGTCTCACCACGGTTTCCCGCAGTGGCTCACGGGAAAGGTCCATGCAAGTGACTTGTGCCCCGTCACGACGCAGCCAAGCTGCCGGGGAAGCAAGCCCGAAGGGCTGTCTACCCATCTCGTAGGTGGAAATCAAGACGACGTGGGCCATTGGTTCGAGAACTTGAAACCGTCTCGATCGAAATCGTGCAGAGTGAACTACAAGTATCGCAGGAAGCGCTGTCCCATTACGCCTGATCGCTCTGCCACAGCCCTGCCCCGCCAGGTTAGCGCCGCGGCTTGCTCAGATATCCATACTGCCTCAACACGGGCCATGTCAGAGCGGTCACAACCGCGCGTTGATGAAACCTCATCTTCGTTCGCCATTCTTCATCCGGTCGAATCTCGAGTGTGCCCGTCGCGAGGCGCATCGGGTTGCCCGATACGGTGTGGCTGGCTTGGATTTCCACGCGCGAGGCCACGACCGGGGGAAGCTGCGACGCATCCTCGCCTACGAGTTCACAGACGGAACGCAAAACATCCTGCGGTCTAGTCACAAAGTCTTCGTAGCGGATTTTCAGCGATCGCCCGGCCAGTGAGCTACTCAGCGATTCGATCCCCAGGTTGTCCCTAAGCCACATCCGACTACTCCGCCAAGGCCCGTGGCGGGCCATGTGCCTCTGCTCGGGAGCCCCCAGGTGCAGTTTCTTCTTCCCCAGAGAGTAGGCCACGCCGCGCGCGTCCCGAACGAGGTGGAGCAGGTAGAGATCAATCGCCGGCAGCATGGTCAGCAGCCAGCCATGCACGGCGGTCTTCGAGGAATCGACGATTACCCGGGCGTCGGTTCGGACCTGAAGTGCCCGGTAGAGCGTATCGAGGTTTTCTAGGTACCGCCTCAGGGTTGCCTTCAGATGCCGGCGTCCTTCCGCGCTAAAGGCTAGCAGGCGATTGCTCTTCGAATACGCGATCATACGCAGATTCGCCATGGAGTGAGCATCCACTCGATCCGCTCCTCCGAATGCGTCCTCCAGCACGCCGGTCCACAGATCGCACCCCCGGAAGGGCTTCCCGCAGCCGCATAACCAGTTCCCGATCAGACCTCGGCCCCAAACGTGGTGGATCTCGCCGCCATGAAAGAAGTTTGCCCCGCTTCCCAGAATGTTGCCCACGACGGTACTGCCGCTGCGGTCGCAGGAAGCGATCATCAAGACTTTGATTCTTTGTCCGCTCATTGGACCAAGTGATTAGCTTGGGGAAGTCGCCGGCCGTTGCGAGACTGAGCTGTCGGGTATCATGCTGCGAATCGCGTTCTCGACAGACCGCGCCACCATTTCATAGTCGCGCTCATGAGAGAACCGAAGCGGCTTGCCGATCCTGACCCGAACTCGGTTCGGTTCTGGCCAGTCGTGGTGCATGGAGTAAACTTCGTACAGCCCTTCCAAATACACAGGCACGACCGGCACGCTCAGCTTCAAGGCCATCATGCCGATACCCGTCTTGAACGACTGCACCCGACCGCTTGGCGACCGCTCCCCTTCAGGAAACACAAGCGGGCAGCACCCGCTATCCACCAGCTCGCCGGTATACTTCAGCGCCCGGCGAGTGCCGGTCATCCGCTGGGGAAGCGGGTAGGTATTGAACAGGCCGCAGGCAAGATAGTACTGACCGGCGTTCTTGAGCACTTGTCTCCAGGGAAAGCCCGCTTGTTCGAAATAGGCGCGGAAAAAGTCCTGCGACATTGCGGGCGCGAGCCGATGGCGCCAGCGCCGGGCCAAGGCAGCATAGACCGCCAGCGTATCGAAGTGACTGTTGTGGTTGGCGGCGAAGATTACGGGAGGCGTTACGTCGCCCAAGTTCTCGATGCCTTCCACCTTCAAGCGAACCATTTCCCGAAAAGCCGGCAGGGCGATGCAGTCGAGTGCCCACCTTCGAAACCATCGAATCGGTCCTAAGCGCGTCCAGCGGGGAATGCCCATCGGGCGCGCCAAAGCCAATAGACGAACAGCGAGCTGGGCCCAGAAGCGATCGGCCTCACCCGGAAGCAGCTGGGCACGAACTTCCTGTTGCGGAGTAGTCTGGTCACCGGCGGCGGGGCCGCGCCCTCTCCGCTGCGCGACCCTGACGGAGGACTCCAGCTCAGCCGTGGTCGAGATCTTTGCAAACTCCTCCTCATCGAGCTGAATGCCGTACTGCTGTTCCACCTGCGCCAACAGCTCAACTCTTTCGAGAGAAGAAAGCCCTAAATCCTCGGACAGCCTGACATCGGCCCCTAGCTGCTGGGGAGTCTTTCCTGTGACGCGAGCTAGTGCACCCTTTACACCCGTCGCCTCTGCACTCGCTTCCCTGCCCCTTTCAGGATCCTCCTCAGCCGCGACTCGCCGTGCGACCTCGCCGCGTTTGATCTTCATCGTCGATGGAGTTCGGGGAAACTCATCTTGCGGCCAAATCGACCAGCTCCGAACTCGTTGATGAGGCTCTAACTTGGTGTTGGCCTCCCTGACCAGCAGTTCGGGATCGGCTGACGGGTCGTCGAGGACGAGAACGGCATGCACTTTCTCCCCGACGTCATCGCGAAGTGGAACAACAACACTTTCTGATATTTGTGAGAATCTATTCAAGTAAAACTCGATATCTTGCGGGTAGACGTTCAGCCCGTCCGGACCCACGATCACCTCCTTGAGCCGCCCCTTGTAATAGAGCCGCCCCTGCTCGTCGATCTCCCCGACGTCACCGGTATGAAGCCACCCGTCGACGACCTTTACACCCGAGTCAGCACCGGCTCCAACGTATTCGGAAACGACACTGTCGCCCCGGACGAGGATTTCCCCGTTGGAGGCGATCTTGACCTCCTGCCCTTTAACCGGTTTGCCGATCGATCCTCGCTGGGTATGGAAGGGGTGATTTATCGCAACCACGGGGCTGGTTTCCGTCAGGCCGTATCCCTGTACGACCAGCAGCCCGACCCTGCTCCAAAAGGCTTCCAGGCGCTTGTCGAGTTCTGCTCCTCCCACGACGAGCGCCCAGAATTTGTAGCCCAGCAAACGGTGAACGCCGCGATAGCGCCACCAGCGTTGGACAATACCGAGGACGCCGCCCCGGACGTCCGCTTCCGGGGGCAGAACACACCGGCGCTCGATTTCGTTCTCCAGATTCTTTAGCAGCCCGGGCACCGAAACCAACACGGAGGCCCTTTCGCGGCGAATCGTCTCGATCACGCCGCCCGGACTTAGCACCCGAGTAAAAACAGCTGCTCCTCCGAGTAATGGCGGCATATAGAGTCCGGTGGTCTGGCCGAACATGTGACTCAGCGGCAGCATATCGAGCAATCGCACCGGTTGGAACGGCCAGGCGAGCCACTTGAAGCGGTCGATTTCGTTTTGGATCGGAGTCAGGTTGGCACAAATGTTCTTGTGGCGGTGGACGACCCCTTTGGGTTCACCCGTTGTGCCCGAGGTGTAGACGATTTCAACTACGTCGGAAGGTGCGACGGCGGAGGGTACAAGCCGTCCCCCAACGGGCAAATCTTCGACTTCTGTGCTCGATATCCGGGGTATTTCAATTCCTGACGCATCTACTTCTTCCCCAAAAACGAGTAGCCGCGCTTGAGTTTCTTTTTGTATTCGCGCGACCAGTCGGGCGGACGAGCGGAAATCCACCGGAACGACTTCGACACCCCGCGCGATCGAGGCCCAGAAAACATGCACCCAAGCCGGCCGGTTTTCACTCCAGATCAGCAGGCGGTCACCCTTCGAGAGCCCCTGGGCGTCCAGGTAGGCAACGGCGGCAGCGATCCGGCCGTAAAGCTCTCGGTAAGAGAGCCTCCAAGTGCGGTAACCGTTGTGGTAGCGCAGCGCCTCTCGATTCCCAAGGGCGCGGATCTTAGGTAGGAACTCGAGGAGGGTCCGCATGCGAACGCCAGCGTTGCACACCGGCTTTGTAAGCAATTCTAACCCGCTTTTCTCACCAGGTGGCGAGGCGAAGTGCGTGAGAGGCCCGTCAGTACGAGGCGCTCGCCGCTCGGTGCCCAGTTTCCTGAACAATGCGGGCGTACTTGAACCCTACGTTGAGCACGGCGAGCAAGCGCAACGAAGTATTGGCGGGCCTATTGCGTGCTTCGGCCGTCAGGTGGTGAGAAATGCGGGTTGACGCCACTGGTGCGCGGCGGCGACGTCAGCCAGTGGCGACTGGAATCTCGCCGGTCACAAAGAAAATTGAATCGGGACAGTGGGACAACGGGGCCGTCTCATGGCCACCTCAACTCGCTACCCGCCGAATAACATCTAGGTACTGCGCGGTGACAGTTTCCACATTGTGCCGCTCAACGACATAGGCCGCCGCGTTCTGCCCAACGACTTCGCGCATCTCGTCGTCGGTGGCGAGGGCGTGTAAGCAATGAGCCAACATCTCGATCTCGGCCTCGCCCGGATCGACCTCGATGATTGAGCCCCGAGGAAATCCGCTGACCTCCTCTCCCGCTGTCACGACCACCGGTTTCCCGGCCGCCATGAGTTTTAGGGCCATGACCGAAGTTTCGCCGGCGGAGGGATACCGCAGATTCACACCGATATCGGTGATGGCGACCAGCCCCCAGAATTCGCTTTCAGCAACGTAGGGAAGCCTGGTCACGGGCAGTTTGTCGATCTCGGCCAAGATGGCAGCTTCATAGTCGTAGGAGACGAAATCTCCCACCAGCAAAATCCTGTATGGGACGCTGAGCATCCGCGACGCCTCGAGCAGCGAGTGCAGCCGCTTCGAAGGACGAAGATAGCCAAAAGTCGAAATCACAATCTCCTCGGCCGATATCCCAAGCTTCTCCCGAAGTTGTCCACGTTCGCTTGCCTCAGGCAGCGACGGCCGGTCGATGTAGTGAGGAATCTCAACGACCTCGACCGAACCGTTCATGTTCCCAAGCGCTTGCCGGGCCATGTTCCCCGCACGGCCGTTGTGCACGACCACGATCCGGCTACGCTCAGCAACCCTCCGGACGAGCGGATACCGGAAATAGCGCTCCTGAGACGCTGACGTCGCCCGCTCCCGCCAAAGCTCTTGGGCGAAATCCCGCAGCCACTCTCCGTAGTTGAAGACAAACTCTTCTACGTATTCTTCTTTTGACAGCTTTCCGAGCAACAGATGGTGCAGGACAGCATCGTGCAGAACAACGACTCCCGGCGCAGCGAGCGCCGCGTCATACACCGGTCCGTGGAGGGGGTTGTTCCCGACCTGGTAGACGCAGGCGTCGTAGCTTGTAAGCCTGCGGCGTCCCGGCGAGTCAAAAGCATCAACCTCGACGTGGCGTGAGAGTTCCCTGGAGAGACGTGCTGAATACTCCGCTACTCCCGTTGGGGCAGGTGGCAAGGGCGAAACCCAAGCAACTTTCACTTCGAATAGACCCGCTTGCCGAAAATCGCTGTCCCGACGCGCACCAGCGTGGCTCCCTCTTCGATCGCGATTTCGAGATC
Source organism: Bryobacterales bacterium (assembly GCA_965248105.1). Classification (GTDB taxonomy): domain Bacteria; phylum Acidobacteriota; class Terriglobia; order Bryobacterales; family UBA6623. The sequence continues at coordinate 3,294,490 of CBDFIK010000006.1, read as the reverse complement.
GTGGCTCATGCCCATGGAGAGACCCTGCAAACCAAGGCGCTCCGCTGTCTCCCGTAATCGCCGAAAGTAGGGACGCGTTTTCTCGGGATCTTCAGACCAGGGTGGCATACCCATCAAGCCTCGCAGGTGCATGTTCTCGCAGCTTTCAACGAATTCCTTTAAGGCTGGCAGCTCTTCCTCCGTTAGCCCGCCCTTTGTGGGCTCGTCCGAAACTTTTAGTTCGAGAAAGACATCAAGCCGGCGCTCAGTCTGCTCGTTGAGCCGGCGGGCGACCTTGACGCTATCAACCGTTTGGATGACATCAAACAGGCTTGACGCAGGTTTTGTCTTGTTGCTCTGCAGCTTCCCGATGAGGTGAAAAACCGCCCCGGGAAGCTCTCCCAGTTGCACCTTCTTCGCTTGAAACTCCTGGACGTAGTTTTCCCCAAAGTGCCGTTGGCCGGCACGGTAGGCTTCGAGAATATCGGCCGCCGGTTTGATCTTCGAAACTGCGAGGATCGTGATTTCCTCAGGCGATCGTCCCGACCTCAAGGCGGCCTCGGCTACGCGTTTCCGCACCTTTTGAAGCCGCTCGTCAATCACGCATCCATTCTAACGAGTCTTCCTCACAACAGCTGTTCGGCGAGCAATCTACTGGCCTTGGGCAACGCTATAATTGCAGCTTGAGTCAGCGCGGGGCATTCATCAGCTTCGAGGGCATTGACGGCAGCGGGAAGACGACCCAGCTCGACCGCCTGCGACAGTCGCTAACTCGCCAGGGACATTCGGTTGTCGTCGCTCAAGAACCCGGCGGTACTCGGGTCGGGCTGGAGATCCGCAAGCTGCTGTTGAACACCGCGAACACCGACCTGCGGCCAATTCCTGAATTACTGCTGTATTTTGCTTCCCGAGCGCAGAACATCCAGGAAATCATTCGGCCGGCTCTTGAGGCGGACCGGATCGTCTTGGCCGACCGCTTTACCGACGCCACCGTGGCCTACCAGGGCTACGGACGTGAACTCGGCGCCGACACCGTGCGCGCCGTGGAAAATGTCGCTTGCGGGGACCTGAAGCCGGACCTGACTTTGCTTCTCGATGTGGATCCCGCGATCGGCGTCCGCCGCGCTCTCGAACGCAACTCCGGCCAACCCATCGACGAGAGCCGTATGGAGCGGGAAGCGGCGGCGTTCTACGAGAGAGTTCACCGCGGATATCTTGAGCTGAGCCGCGCCGAGCCGCAACGGATTAGGCTGATCGACGCTAGAGACTCGATCGAGAAAGTCGGAGAGGCGATCGAGACGACAGTCCAGGAGTTTCTGCGGGCAAAGGCCCCGGCCAGTCGCTGAATGTTTGTCCCCAAGACGGCTCAGCACGCTGCGGGTCGGTTTCCGTAGATCGAGCTACCCAATGTTTTCTAACTTCGTCGGCAACTCCCGAATCGTGACCGTGCTGCGCCGAATGTTGGCCGAGGGCCGCTTGCCGCAAACCCTCCTGTTCACCGGGCCGCGCGGCGTGGGCAAGGCCACTCTGGCCAGTTTGCTGGCGGCATCCCTCAATTGTTTGAACAACGTACCGGGTGAAGCTTGCGGCGAGTGTTCCAACTGCCGCCGCATTCTCGCAGCGGACCTCTCCCAAGAATCTTTCCAACAACTCTTCGAAGAGCGACTGAAGCTGCCCGCCGCCAAGCGTACCGAAAGTCCTCTGATCGTTTCTACGCATCCCGATTTTTTGATCTTTCCTCCGGATGGCCCTTTGCAGATCATTACCATCGACCAAGCTCGCCAGATGCGCCAAGCCGCGCAATACGGCCCGTCAGAAGGACGGCGCCGCGTATTCCTCATCGACCACGCCGACCGCGCGAATGATGAGGCCTCCAATTCTCTGCTTAAGACACTTGAGGAGCCGGCTCCTTCCTTGACAATCGTCCTGACGGCGGAAAACCCCAACGAACTCCTGCCGACGATTCGCTCCCGGGCTATCCCTTTCTACTTCGCTCCTCTATCTAACAAAGAGATGGAGGAATTCCTCACGGCATGTACCGAGCTGAGCGAGGATGAGCGCCAAACGTTGATCCGTTTGGCCCAAGGCAGTCCCGGCCGCGCGATCACCCTAAACGTCGACCAGTACTTGGAGCGACGAGATTCGATGCTGGTACTGCTTCGGACGTCGCTGGGAGAGGGATCTTTCGCCGAGCTGCTGCCCTATACCGAGGCAGTGGCACGAAAGAGCGACGAGCGTCTGGATGTCTTGCTCGAGTCGTTTCAGTCGCTACTCCAAGATCTGCTCCACCTTCGTTTCGGGTCCGGCCAGTCGCTGGTCAACACTGACATCGCCGACGAACTGGAGTCCCTCGCCCGTCGGGCAAGTTTCGAGTGGATTGAAAAGGCCGCGGCTAAGCTTGACGAACTTGAGCTGCTGAGACGCCGGAACATTCAAAAACAGATCGCCCTCGAAGCCATGGTTATCGGCCTCAGGCGGGCGGCCAAGCGCGAATAACAGAGCTGCTTGCGAGCGCGCGCGTGGATATGTTATCCATAAGTCAGGTTCTGTCCAACCTTCGCCGCTTCGACTAGCTGGCCTCGGGTTCCACCAACAATCGGTCGTGGTTCCGCATCGCGGAAGTCGGCCTCATGTTGCGGATGAGCAGGCCCTTGATCACCACTCGTAACCGGCGAATGGTTCACGCATAGCCCTTGTACTACTTCCAAGAGAGGTCTTCCATGAAGGAACCGGGGAATGCCGCCAACCGCAAACTGATCCGACCCTCGCTCAGCGAAGTCAAGGAGCAGATGAACCAGAAGAAGCGCCAGCCGCACAACCACCAGCGGAAGCGGCAGTCCCCGCCTGACCAGACAAATGCTGAAACTTTCTATTTCGTCAAACAAATGCAGAATCATACCCCGCTAGTGCTGGTGCTCCGCGACGGCGAGGAGATCAGCGGCACGATCGAGTGGTATGACAGGGCCTGCGTCAAGGTGAATCGGGACGGCGCGCCAAACTTGGTGGTTTACAAAGCAAACATCAAGTATCTCTACAAACTAGACCGGGGTGATGCCAAGCCTCCCGCGGCAAGGGGTCCCAACGGCAAGGACGTTACAAACGGCTCGGCCGCCAACTAGTAAGCTGTCCTAGACAAGACTTTCTGATCCCTGCGATGTGGCGCACGCTTTCAGCGTGCTGTGTCGGGCTTTCGAGCCCGACATTTCCGCATCTATAGTGCACTTGTCGCCGGGACAATCCACTAGTCGCCGCATGTGATCGGGATCTGAGAGCCAACTGACCTCACTAGCTTCAAACCCGATTGGTCGCACTATCCTGCTTCGGCATTACCCGCCGCGACGGCGATGCTCCAGCCGGTACTCGCGTCGCTGCCCCGCCTGGTCGTATCTCCGTTGCTCTTGCTCGCCTTCCGGAATCACCGCCGGCACGGGAATGGGCTTACGGTTCTTGTCGAGCGCAACGAAGGTCAGATAAGCCGAGGCCACATGGCGAGCTTCGCCCGTGCCTAGGTTCTCAGCGAAAACTTTCACTCCCACCTCCATTGATGTGCGAAAGGCGCGATTCACGGCCGCGCGCAAGATCACGAGATCACCAATCCTCACAGGTTCGAGGAAATCCATGTGATCGAACGAGGCCGTTACCACGTATTCTCGACAGTGTCGGGAGGCGGCGATTGCCCCCGCAATGTCCACCAAGTGCATGATCTTGCCGCCCAGCAAGGTCCCCAACGCCCCGGCGTCGTTGGGGAGGGCTAACTCCGATAGCTCCGAATAGGACTGTCGCGCGGGTTTCCCCTCCATAGTTGTTACCTCGAGCCGGACGCCTTTGACCACTTGGCCTTCGTTGCCCGCGTCTCCTGCTCCTGTCGAAAGTAGCTGTTCAAGTACGCATCCGCCTGCCGCTGGAGCAAAGGTCGAACTCTACCGCTACTCCAGGCCCTCGCGCCCCGATCGTACTCCAAAAAGCCGTTCTCGTAGGACGCATGCCCTTTCTCGAGCACATACGCGATCCTAACGACTCGGCCGTCGTCGGCCATCACGGAAAAGCGCACGGCGTCGGGCCCCGCCTGGCTAGGAAATCGGGTACAAGTGAGCGCCGGGTAGCCCAGGTTGCAGACGTCAATGAGGAAGTCTTCGCCGGGGCGGAAGTCTTCTCCTTGGCGCGCGCGGCACACGCCGGCATAAGGTTCTCCCAAGGGCGGCCGCAGCTTGCTGGGCCAAGTCGATGCCGGCAACGGATCAGTCGGACAAAAGTAAGGGCAGGCCATCGTAGAACTTCAGACTGCTATAGTAGTGTCCGGTTGCAGCTTTGACAACCGGCGGCAAAACGGTGACGAACCGCAAGGTTGACGCATAGATGGAAAGTCGGCGTTTCGAAACCCTCAAACAATTCGTCGAGGCCAGCCCAAACGATTGCTTCTCCCGCTACGGTTTGGCTCAGGAATATGTGAACCAGGGCCACCTGGAGAACGCCGTGGAGGAGTTCAACAGGATCCTGGGGATAGATCCTGACTACCAAGCCGCCTATTATCACGTTGGTCAGACGTACCTCAAATTGGGACGCACTAAGGAAGCGCGCCAAAGCTTCGAGAAGGGCGTCGAGGTCGCGACACGCCTGGGCGATCTCCATGCTCGCAGCGAGCTCGAAGCTGCACTTGACGGCTTGTAAAGGATTGCTACAAGTCGTCGGTGATTCAAGGGGGGTGACGTTGCCGGCGTTTCTAACCGGTCTTGTAACAAAAAGCGAGGAACTCGATGCCTGAGACAGACGTGGGAACGGCGAGCCAAACGGTCGCACAAGAAGTCGTGGCTGAAGTGGAGAGAGATTTTGCTTTGGAGTTGGTTCGCGTCGTTGAGGTTTCCGCGATCGCCGCCGCGCGATCCATGGGTCAGGGGGACCCCCAAGCCTCCGATCACACCGCCGTCGAAGCCATGCGCGCGGAGTTTGAAAAGATTCCCATGGCGGGCAGAATCGTGATCGGGGAGGGTGAGCGCGACAAGGCGCCGATGCTTTACATCGGCGAAGAAGTCGGGGCGCCGCCCAAGGACGGCGTCGATTACCCCGGGGTCGACATTGCCGTTGATCCTCTCGAAGGCACCAACCTTTGTGCCACGGGAGCCCAAGGCGCCCTGGCCGTGCTCGCGGCCTCAGAACGTGGAGGTCTGTTGCACGCTCCCGACTGCTACATGGAAAAGATCATTGCCGGCCCCGCCTGCCGCGGCGCCGTTGATCTCGATGCACCGGTGGAAGAAAACCTGCGGGCCATTGCCAGTTGCCTGGACCGTGACGTAGACGACCTCGTGATCATTGTCCTCGATCGGCCTCGCCACAAGAAACTGATCGAGGACATTCGCCGTGCCGGAGCGCGCATCCGCCTGATCACGGACGGAGACCTATCAGCCGGTATCGCCGTCGCGGTTCGAGGCTCAGGGGCTCACGCCGTCATGGGTAGTGGGGGCGCCCCCGAAGGCGTGTTGACCGCCGCCGCCATGCGCTGCCTGCACGGGGAGATCGTCGGGCGCCTGGTTATCGACACACCGGAACTTGAAGAGCGTGTGAAAAATATGGGAATTTCCGATCCCAAGCGCGTTTACACAGCGCAAGACCTTGCACCGGGCCGACAGATAGTGTTCGCGGCTTGCGGCGTGACGGGGGCCGTCTCAGGCGGCGGGGTCCTCACCGGTGTTCGCTTTTTCGGAGACGGGTGTCGAACTCAAACCATGATGATGACGCTGGCATCCCGACGGGTGCGGTTTATCGACACGGTCCACCTTGAGCGCCCGCCCGGCCCGCGCGGCGTGCGCCTCTACTAGTGTCTGAACCTCGCGCCGCCCGCTTGCGGCACCGGTCTCCCGTTGTGGGGTCGGAATTTCTAACGGCACATCTTTGCGAGCTGGCCGCTCTTATAGAATCTGTCCACTCTCATCACGCCGGCTGGCGGAACAAGGCGAGCACGGCGTATGATGGACGAGCGTCCAGCCCACAATCTCGGTAATGATACGAGTTCGTTTCGCTCCCTCTCCGACCGGCTTTCTCCACATTGGGGGCGCCCGCACTTTCATCTTCAATTGGCTCTTTGCGCGTCGCCACAACGGATGTATCATTCTACGCATCGACGATGCCGACCGGGAGCGCAGCACCGAAGAGTCCTTGCGCTCAATCCTGGATGGCCTAAGGTGGCTGGAGTTGCCCTGGGACGAGCGATATCACCAGTCTGAGCGAGGCAGTTCCCATCGCCAGGCCGCCGAAGCCTTGCTGAGCAAGGGCGCTGCTTGCCGAGATTTCCCCCGCGGCAGGCAGTCGATCACGCTGGCCGCGAGGAAGGCGATTCGTCCGGTCCCTGGTTGGCTAACCCCGGCATGCGAGAGATGACTCGGCAGGAAAGCGACCGTCGCGCGGCCAAGGGCGAGCCCTTCGTGTTACGGTTCCGAGTCTCGCGACAGGCAAGCCAGGCCGCTGAACGTGACGTCAAACCCGGCCTGATTATCAACGCCGCACGCGCCGCGTTGGCCGGTCAATCGGTCGGGCCCAGCGCATTTGCCGTCTTCGTGGCTCTGGGCCGCGAACGAGCAGTCAAAAGGTTGAAACAGGTCTGATGCTGATATTGGGAATCGGTGGATTGCTGCATGACGGTGCGGCCGCTCTGCTCCAGGATGGTGAACTCGTTGCCGCCATGGAGGAAGAAAAACTTCTGCGCGAGTCTCACCCGGGAGGGCTACCTACACGAGCCATCGACGGTTGCCTAAAAATCGCCGACGCCAACTACAAGGACCTGGCCTGCGTAGCGCTCACCCGGCCCCTCGGAACGGGCAGCGACCCATCGTTTCATCTGCGCCTGAAGACGCTGTTTCCCAACAGCCGGATCGTCATCGTTGACCACCACACGGCACACGCCGCCAGCGCGTTCTATCCTTCTCCGTTTGAGCAAGCGACGGTATTAACCCTAGACCGGATGGGAGCTATGCGCTGCGGCGCGATCTGGGAAGCACAGGGGTCCCGGCTCGAAGCGGCGCAAGAGCTGTACGCTCCTGATGCACCGGCTGCCTTCTACAGCCGAATCACCGAGCTGTTGGGATTCCGCGGCGGTGCGGAAGAGCACAAAGTGCAGTGGTTGTCCGTGGACGGCAAGCCGCGCTTCCACGATCTGTTTGTTGACATTCTCGGACTGTCCGACGGCCGCTTGCCTCAGCTCGACCACAGTTACTTCGACACCTCTCGCACGACCGACGGCGGCTTCAGTGAAAAGTTCTATTCTCAGATCGGTATGGAGCACGGTTCCGCCCTCTCCGAGGAAGCTCGGGCTGACCTGGCCTCAAGCGTCCAGAGCGCGGTCGAAGAAACGGTGCTCAACATGGTCGGGGAGGGAGAAAATCTATGTCTCGGAGGTGGGCTGGCTCTGAATGCCCTAGTAGTTGCCGCGGTCGAGAATTCCGGGCGATTTCAGCAGGTCTGGGTTCAACCCGCGGCGGGGAATGCCGGTACCGCGGTTGGCAGCGCCTTCCGTGCTTGGCATCAGGCTCTCCGCCGCGATGAGAGGAAACCACTCAAGAATCTCTTCCTGGGACCGGAGTTTGATCGAGAAGACATCAAAGAAATACTTGAGAACTGCAAGCTTCGTTTCCGTTACTTGACGACCGAGGGTCAGCTGGTCGAAACGGCCGTTAAGCGGCTGGCCGACAACCAGATCCTGGCCTGGTTTCAGGGCCGAATGGAATTCGGTCCCCGGGCGCTGGGTAACCGCAGTATCTTCGCCTCCCCTCTCAACCCTTACTCCACCGAGAACTTGAACACCTACATCAAGCACCGTGAATCGTTCCGCAAATTCGCCGCCTCGGTGCCGGAAGAGCTGGCCTCGGAGTATTTCGAGTGCGGGGCCAGCGCCCGCTATTTAGCGACGGTGGGCCGCGTCCGCGCTGATCACCGCAAGACTTTCGAGGCAGCCTTGCTGGATGGAGACCGCATCCGCGTCCACACTGTCCGGCGCGACGACAACCCCTTGTACTGGGAATTGCTCCACGCGACCGGCCGTTCGACCGGCCTGCCGGTGCTCTACAACACGTCCTTCAATTTGTTCGGCGAACCTCTCGTCTGCGACCCCCGCGCCGCTGTGCGCAGCTTCTATGCCTCCGGCATCGACGCCATGTTTGTGGAGCATTTCTTGCTGGAAAAGTAGTTAGGTCGCGCCCCCCGGTAGCGTCCGTCACTGTTGGAGGTCCCGGTTCCCGTACCGGTCGGCAATCGTGCCGGTCGGCCAACCGACAAGCTAAGAGCTTGTCTCTCGAGTTTGGCGGTTGACTAGATAGATTCCCACATTGAGTTGGGGTGTAGGGGCGTAGCGTGCTACGCCCGCGACAAGCTAATAGCTTGTCTCAACTTTCTACGAGGACAAACACTACCAGCCCGTGGCAAAAGTCGTGCAGGAGCGAAAAATCGGGGACTGCCACCAATTCGCTCCCCGTCGTGACCCAAGAAACAAAGCACTTCGCCTAAAGCGAATTGGCTGGCTGTACCCATTTTTCTAGCTTGTCACTGTCCGCTGCAGCGCGGTCTGGGCGTCGATCCCCGCCAGCTCATACGCCTTCAACAGCGCTCCCATAACCGGCTCCAACTTCGGCTGGACGACTGCGGTGCTTTCCTCATCCTCCAGTCGTCTGCGAAATTCGTCCGCCACGAATCGGCTGCGAAAAACTCCGCCAACGGGAACGATCGGAACCGCTTTCTCGATAACGAACAGTTGCTTACGCACCGCTATGGCCAACTCCTGAAGACACTCAGCGGCACTCTTTAAGATCCCTGCCGCTACACGATCACCATCTGAAGCGGCGTGGTCCACCAAAGGCGCCAGTGATGCGATCCGATCGCGCGGAAACTCCTCGGTGTACAGGCGGTGCATCAACTCGTTGACGTTCTCCGCTTCGCATTCTTTCAGCAACAGACTTGTCAGGGCCGTTTCCGGTCCCCACCCCTCTTCCTGCCGCAAAGCGGCGCGCAACGCCTCCCGAACGATGCCCAACGCACCACCTTCGTCCCCGAAAACATAACCCCAGCCGCCGGCGCGGGCCGTCTTGCCCGCCGCATTCTTGCCGCAGGCCATCGACCCCGTGCCGGCAATCACCACAATCCCGGGATTCCCACCAGTTCCACCCAGCAGAGCAATCTCAGCGTCGGTTACGATCTTCAATTTCTGGGCGGGAATGACGCTCTCGATGATGGCCCGTTTGTCGGCGGGCCCACCGCTCAGTCCAAAACAAGCGGCGGCAAATCGAGTCGTAGCAAGATCCCGGCGGGCTTCACCGAGCGCTTCGCCCACAGCATCCGCAACGGCGCGTTGAAGGTTTTCCCGGCCTCGCTCATCTCCGGCAGAGTTCGCGGGGCCGGCCGCGCCGCGACCGATAACCGTACCGGCGCCGTCTCCAACAACCGCTCGCGTATGGGATTGGCCGCCGTCAACCCCGAGAAAGAGGTCGTCGCTCCCCGATCGGGTTGCGGCCTTTTGTGAGGAGTCAGCCCGTGCCAACAGCCCTACGATAACAATAGTCGAACAGGAGCTGCCATTCGAGCCGTTGAATCTCCATCAGCCGCTGTTCGAGGTCGCCGGCCTGCCCCTGGTGAACCGCTTGACACTCGTCAACAAACCAAAACGGGTCCCACTTTTCACGTCTCTCGATTTCCCCCGAAAGTCGCGCCCCCGCCGCATCGGGCACGTCACTCAGTACTTCCAGGGCCGCCGCCCGCAGTTCCGGGAACACATCATGTCCTCCGACTTGCCGAAACCAGTATTTCGAATTCGAGAAATCCGGTTCCTGACGATGCATGACGCCGTGGAGAAAGCTGCCCGTGGAAGATGGAATCCCCTGGGAAATCCTATGCGACGCATCTAGTTCCGAAAAATAGAGGTACAGCGCGCTTCGGACGCACTCAGCATCTTCGAGTGAGGCAACTTCCGTCGCTGAAAATAGATCCCCGGTCGAGTTTCGACCCAACAGTTCCAAACCTTCCCCGTCGAACGGCTCGCGCGGCGTCAACGGCATCAACCGTTGCCCGGCCTCATGAGGTTCAAGAATTAGTTGAATAGCAGGCAAATAACGGTTGATTTCAAACATGTTACTTGCCATTTATTCTGCCCCAGTCCTCTTCATGCCCGACCATGCTGCAGCGGACTAGCTTCCCGCCACCCCGTGTACAAGGTAGCTGATCACCAAGTAGATTCCGTAAGCGGCAAGCAAAACAAACCCGAAGGGTCGCTTCATCCATTCTCCTGAAACGAAGATTCCAATACGGAACACACACAGGATGAACAGCATAATCGGAAACAGGACAAAGAAAAAATGCCCCCCGACCGTCAGTCCACCGCGCGTAACAGCCGCAGCAGCACCGGCGACAAACAGGACATTTAGAATGTCAGCTCCGACAATGTTACCCACAGCTAGCTCGCCGTGTCCACGACGCGCCGCAGTGACTGCTGTAACAAGCTCCGGCAGCGACGTCCCGAATGCTACCAGGGTGGCCGCGATAATGCTTTCGGGAACCTCCAGACGCACCGCGGCCTCGCGAACAGCGGGAATCAATACGCTCGCCGACAAAACCACCAATGTAATTGCGCCCAGCAACTTAGCGACGATCAGAAAAATCGACAACTCGACATCGCCTTCGTGTTCCTCCAACAGTGGAGCTGCGCTTTCTTCCCGAGCCCAGCGGATCGACTGCCCCAGGTAGGCCGCAAGTGCCGCCAAAAAGACGAACCCCGTTATCTGCGAAAGGTTTCCCCCGGCTGAGAACAGGGTCCCCGGAGACCCCCAGGGAAAACTGGCGGCTACCAAAGCAACGGCAGCACCGAGTTGAATCCACGCCTGGCGGTTGACGATTTTGCGATCGAGCTTCAGCGGCGCCAGCACACACGACAGCCCGAGAATCAATCCGGTATCACAGATGATCGATCCGACGGCGTTGCCCAATGCAAGCGCCGGGCTTCCCTGCATGGCGGCGAAAACGGAAACGGCTGCTTCAGGGGTAGTGGTCCCCAAACTCACGATCGTGGCGCCAATGACCGCCTTGGGAATTCCGGACCGCTCGGAAAGCGCCACCGCTTCGTCCACCAGCCAGTGCGCGGCCTTCCCCAGCGCACCGAGGCCTACCACGATGACCAGCGCCAGCAGTCCGCCATGAAGCTGGGAGAAGAACTGAGTTAGAAACTCTTCCATAGTGTGAAACCCGCTATTGTACCGGCTCGCTTGGTAGGGAAGGCAATCCTAAACCCCGGCTAGAGCACGCTTGACCAGCTTCGGTGTAAGGCCGGTTCGAATCTACCCCCACACCGGCATCCCGCACTTCCATCATTCGCTTGGATCAAGTCCCGCTGCGTCTGAACCGCCGGAGCGGCCGATCAAAGCGATTCCTTGGGTGACTAGGAAACCCGCGAGAATCAGCCCCGCCGCCCACGCGATTTGATCCCCGCTAGGAGCAAACCCTTCCAGAGGATACTTTTCAGCGGGAAGTTGTGCGATGAGATCGGGAGTCATCACGCGACCGCTTACGACGTCTCCTACTTTGGGCGCGACACCTCCCTGGAAGGGCCAGAGTCCAAACACGGCTCCGATGAGCAGACCAAGCAGCACACCAAGCGTGGGCCTCGCATAGCGAGCTAGCAGTGTCTTGATGAGATTGCTAATCCCAACGACCCCAACCACGACGCCAATTCCCAAGGGCACGAAAACATAGAGCGGGCGGACAAGTGCATCCCCATCGAGGCCCGTGGAACCCGCATCGACGAGAGCCGTCTTGAACTGGTCGATTGCCCCCAGTATGGTCAGGTACTGCCCCAATACCAGTAGCAAGTACCCGCCCGAGATACCGGGCAAGATCATTGCCGACGCCGCGGCAGCTCCCGAAACAAAAAGCAGTAGGTAACCGGCTAGTCCCGTAAGGGAGGTCGCGGCGGCTCCCGGCTGCGCGAATGCCATGACGATCATCACCAGCAGGCCTCCCACGCACCCCAGCGCAGCCCGGCCGGAAAGCGGGCGCATGAGCCGCCAAATCACAGGAATCCCACCCAAGGTAAGCCCGATGAAGAGACTGAACATGACCCAGCGATGTTCAATGACCAGTCCCTTCATCCAGCCGGCCAGTGACAGGATCGCGATAGCAGCAGCGCCGCCTACGCATCCCAGCGTGGCCAAGCTCCGGGCTCGGAAGCGAAGTGTCGTTACCTCCGCGACACTTTCGATGAACTCGCGGTAAACCCCCGTGGCCAGCAACATCGTGCCACCGGAAATACCCGGAACCAGATTCGCCAAACCCATTAACACGCCGCCGATACCAGCGCGAATGAGTGGCGGAGCGATGCCGGCCAAACCGGCTTTCTCTGTTGGTTTATCCATGGAAAGTTTCGCTGGGTAAATACGCTCTGTCTACTGGCGACCAGAAGGGCGGGCTACACTTCCTCGCCCATTCCTTCTGACGCTCTCGGCTAGGAGGCCAGCCGGCTCCCACGGCCTGCAATTCCTCATCAAGCAGCTCGCAGCGGTCGGGCGTCACTTTACGCTTCCGCTCGCAAGAAACCACCTGCGGCATAATGGGATGAGGATGTCAGAACAGGACGCAACCACTCCCCGAAGTCCTGCGTCTTACTCTGGCCGTGATACCGCCGCCGACCCACTGGAAGCGATGCCTGACGACCGGCGCCCGGCGGAAGATCATGTCCCAGAGCAAACTCGTACCGCAAACGCCATACCTGGTCTCGTTCTCGCAGTTGTCGCTTTCACAGTCTTCGATGGAGTCATCGTTGTCGCTTACGTTACGCTTTGGGCGATGGATCTCGATCTCTTGCTGACAGCACTAGAAGGTCGCGGCTGGATCTCCCTTCTGCTCGCGGTTAGTCCACTCATTCTGGGCGCAATTGTCGTCCAGAGAAACAAGACCGTCGCGGTCCAGGGGTCTGGAACGATTTGGGCTAACGCGGGAATAGTAGTCGGAACATTGATGGGCCTGATCACCCTGGCGGTTCCCATCCTAGCAACGCTGGCCCAAATGATGTCTCCCTGCGGGGAGTAGCGCCTGTTTTCGACGAAAGTGGTTCAGCTTCACGTCGACGTACTAGTCGCGGCTCCTGTCACCCCCTAGATTCGAAACATCCCCCGAGAGCGGTTGGCTGACCGCCGCTCGAGGCTTGGCCGGCCCAGGTTTGTATAGGGTCACTAAACAACCGCCGAGCGCCGCCATCAAGATGCCCGCGACGAATTGCCAGCGCAGGCTGGCCAGACCACCCGCCGGCGGATGAAGAAACATCGCCAAGAAAGCGTTGACAATCGGAGCACCGGCGAAAACGATCGCCATGACAACGGCAGGCGTTCCCCGAGCCCCAAACGCCAGCAAAACACAAAACGCTCCTACTGCGCCGACAATGCCGGCGGATAGCGACCATAGCGAGCCTTTGGCTGGGAAGTCCCAGGATGCGCCCCCAAACCACAGCGCCGCCAAGGGTGCCAAGACAGCCGTGAGAAAGTACGCAATCCCGACAAACAGAAATGCCTTGTAGCGACCGTGCACCGGGTCCTGCATGCCCAGCTGACCACCGTGAAGCAGAATTCCGTAGACACCCCACGCCGCCACCGTAGTCAGTGCGTAGAAAAGCCAACTCAAGCCTGGTGAATTCACGTCTCCTCCTCCACTAACACAGTTTTCGTAGCCGCTGCCTTAGTGCATCATTTCGCAAACACGGTACACAACGTGGCCGACCGCGGACGCGATGAATCGCGCCCCTACTGACGATGAGGTTGAGCATCTCGCATTCACAAGGTCGGGGCGCAATTCATTGTGCCCGAGCTGATGAGCCGCAATACCTCGAAGCTGATGGATACGTAACTGTATATGCGAATACTGCACTTAGCCGCCGATCGAAGGCGCCGACCGAGAACACCTTTGACTAACGCTGGCAAATGGCAGGCGGCCCTCGCTACAGCTCAAATCCGCAACCGATCCGCCGTCGCTATCACTCGACAAACCAGACTGGCTCGGGTTCGCTACGCCCTCGAGCTTCGCCGCTTTGAACGATCGCAAACCGTGTGCTGATCGGCCCGATCATTTCATGAACGACGATCGCTGCGAGCACAACAGTGCTGACGATCGTACTGTATTCAACGAAGCGACGATCGATCGCGAGGACGAGACCCACGGCCAGCCCTGCCTGTGCCATTAAACCGAACCCCAGAAAACGCTGCACCGTGGACTCAAGACCCAGCCAGCGTGCTCCCCAACGAGCTCCGAAAAACTTCCCGGCTCCCCTAGCAAATACGTACAGCAGTCCCAGCATACCGATCGAACTCACCAACGTCACATCGAGGCCAGCGCCGGCAATGACAAAGAAAATGGCATAGAAAGGAGGGTCGGTTCGCGTAAGCGTGTCGAACATCCTATGGCTTCGCGTTGAGAGATTGACCATCGTCGCACCGACCGCCAAGCTAGCCACAAGAGTCGACAGCTCGAGGATGAGCGCAACACCCACGCATAGCAGAACGCAACCGGCGAGCAGGATCTGAACCTCCCCGTGCTCGGTTACACGCGAAGACCATGCTGCCAGCAGAAGCCCCACCAAATAGCCCAGTGCCACCGATCCGACAACCTGCCAGACCAAGGGGAACAGAGCGACGTAGACCGTCTCTAGAAAAGCCTGCGAGCCGCCGAGACTCGAAGCCAAGTCAATCAGCGCCGCAACGAGGGTGTACGCCATCAGACAAAAGATATTGTTGACGGCTATGATCCCCAGCAGTGTGTCGCTCAACGGCCCGCTGCTGTGGCACTCCCGAAGAACCATGAGGGTAGAAGCCGGGGCGGTGGCCATAGCAATCGCGCCCAACAATAGCGCGACTTGCCAAGGTTGGCCGGCGGCGACCATGCCGGCGGTCACCAAAGACGCCGCCAGTAGGGACTCGATCAGAGCTAGGTTGAGAATCTGATTGCCAACCCGCCGGAAGCGCGAAAACTCGAACACCGACCCAATCGAGAAAAGGATCAGCCCCAGGGCTACCTCGCTTAGTACTGCGAGCGCCGCCAGGTTCTCGTAGCTGACCCAGCCCAACACAGACGGCCCCAGGGCGATGCCCGCAAGAATATAACCCGTCACCTCCGGGATCCGGATAAACTTCACCAAGTGTCCAGCTAGCAGCGCCAAGAGAAGAATTAGGCCGAGAGAGGAGAGCTCGTTCATCGGATTGGAGTCCAAAAGACTAACACTAGATCAGTACCCCCAAGACCGCCGGCGTAGAAGCGGACAGAAAGGCGCGGCACCGCTCACATACCCAAAGACAATTGGGTCAACCTGGGATATGGAAAGGACCCGTCGAGTCAGTGACGTACCGGTCCCACCTCCTTCGCCAGTCTGGTTTCCACCAGTACGGTCGCCAACAGCAAGAACGCCAATAGAGCGTTTCCCGCGACTATCCATACGACCACCTCGATTCCCACTCGTTGGGCGAGGTAGCCGATCAGCACTGAGATAGGCAGCCCCGTGATCACCCATAACGAGAGAACACCGTAGACCAACTCGGACCGGTTCCACAGGTAGCGCCTACCGATCAACGTCAAGGTCACGGGGTGCAGGGATCCGAAGCCCACGCCCAGAAGCAGTGATCCCGCCACGGCGCCGGAGACGTGCTGGGACTGCAGGAGAAGTGAACAACCGGCCAGAGAAGCCACCGTCGGCCAACCTAGCCAACGGAGCGGCGAATCAAGCTTGACCTCTCGGCCCGCCAACAAGCGCGCCATGCTCAGCGATAACCAAAAACTAGCTAGAACCAACAAATCCACACTGGCACTCAGACCAAACCTGCGCGACACGTAAACCGGCAACCAACCTGCCACCGCCCACTGACTGGCCGACTGCACCACAATTGACAGCGCAAGCAGCACGACGACAGGATTCGCCGCATCCTTCCAAGCCAACGGGAATTCGCTCCACACTAGCGGCGGCACACCTTCGAGCACTCTTGCACGCCAAGCCCAAATGGATGACAGCAGTACAAGACTTGACATGATCAGCAGTACCAGAGCACTCGGCCCCTGCGCCGCCACCCAGAAGAGAAGAGACACGATCACCCCGGCCCCGCCAAGTGTTAGCCCCGCCAAATTGAGAACCGTAATTGCGTGACTTGGCGTCAAGATATGAGGAAGTAGCGCCGACACGACGGCCACGAGGCCTCCGCCTGCCACGCCGAGACCGAACCAGCCTGCAAAGAGCCGCAAGACAACGTGCGTCGTCGACAGCGCCACAAAGGCTATGGCTGTGAGCACCAGAGACACAGTCAGTAGCCGGCGGAGCCCCACATCACCCTCCTTCCGCAGGCGAGGCGCATAGAGAATTCCGGCAAGTAGCCCTAGCGTCAAACCCGCAAAGATCAGCGAACCGGCCGTATTGTCAACCGGCAAGGGCGACGACCAAACCGCTAGCACGCTACCCGGCAGCGCTACCACAACCCCTACCAGGAAGACGCCCCTCAGCAGCCACCGAACCAAGGCCGGGTCGGGGCTGCGCCTACTCCAACTCACGGTCCGCCGCGCCTGCCCCGCTACCATGTTCGGCATTCTATCAAGTATCGTTTTCCCTCCCTGCGGCCCAGCGTATCCAGATCCGTGTAGATCTCTATGACTGTTTCTTCCAAAAGTCATAAACCGCCGGTCGGTGGTGTGTCTTGTCTTAGTCCGATCTGATGTTGTTTCAACACCTTATAGCACCAGAATGGTTTTGGCCTTCCTATTGCAACCTGACATCGAGAACAATCCTCTCTGGGTCGTGGATTCGAGGCTTGAGTCGCTTTGGTGGGGTGCCTCCAACGTCGCAGAGAAAGGGGTTGAGGTCCCGGCGAGGGGGTCGCCGGGACTTCTTTTTTTCGAGAGCTTTTCGTGTCCGCTGAGGAATCAGCCCTGGGATTCAAGCTGCTGGCGCCGGTGCGTTCGGTTGCCGCGCTCTGATTCTTCTCGCGATTTGCACACTTTCTGGCAGTGACGCCCTGATAGAATAGAAACGCTCGGCGGCCGCCCCGAGTTCAGCTTCCCTTCCCCGCCCGCGGTTCGGCACACCCCAGGCCTTTTTATTGGTTCGATTTCGGTTCGGTCGAGTTGTACGCGCCGCTCCGCATCTACCGGCCAGCGCACCTTCGTCCAGTCGTGAGACTCTTAACGAACAAGCAACTCACCTCTTCTCCCCAGGAATTGGAGAAGCGGATACGAGTGTTCTTGACCGCTTGCAAGCGTCCGGCAGTCTCAGAACCCGGTGAGAAACCGGTCCCGCTCGATGAAGGTTCCTACGCACTCACGATACACGGGCCAACGTGCGTGCTTCATGCTTGGGGGACGGAAGGGAACATTGTTCGCCGGATCTCGAGTATCGAACGCGAAACTCGAGAGCAGATGGACTTGCGTGCCCGCCGTTTCGGTAAGGGGGAAGCACTACTGGTCCTTGTGGACCGCTCCCGCGTGGGCGATCGGCTAAGCCGGCGGGTCGAACAAGAGCAGTTTCTAGAGTCCTTCCGGCGCCTGTTGGCACGGGAGTTTCACTCCTGGTCTCTTTCGCAGCTAAGCTGCGCGGCGGATTTGGAGCATTCGCTCTCGCCCCTTTTTGTCCGCGGGCTGCTGAGCCGCGGCCAGCAAGCTTGGGCTGTGATCGCCGCACCCCGCAGCATCGGTCAGGGCGCCTGCGACCAGATTCTCAGCTTCGCTCTGATCTGGCTAGACCTCTTGCGGCAGCGAACTCACCGGCAGGTACTTTGCGGGCTGAAGATTTTTCTGCCTCACCTACACTCAACGGCCACAGCCAATCGGTTGGCCTTCCTCAACCAAGCCTCCGTCGGGTTCGAGCTGTACGAGTTTGACCATCGCGGCAATCTGACACGGATCGACGAGCGCGACTACGGCAACCTCTCGACCGAATTGCCTCCTTGTTCACCCATTCCAACGCCCGCCGAGCCGGTAGCCGGGTGGGTTAGCGAGCTGCTGGCTGATCCCGACGTGGACGCTATGACTCGCCCGGACGGCCTGATTTCGCTGAAGATCCGGGGCGTGGGGTTTGCCCTGGCTGGGAAAGGCGTCATGACTTACGGACTCGAACAGCAGCGCCCGGTGGTCCCGCACAAGTTTCCCGAAGTGGTGGCACTTGCGAAACACCTGGCGCACTTCCGCTCACCCGGGGCCGCGGACCCCGAAAACCCCCTCTACCGGAAGTACCCTGAAAGGTGGCTGGAGTCGGTTGCCCGCCGCCGCCTCAGCACTCTCGACAGCACTTTGCATCGCGAGCCATTTTACAGCCAAGTTCCGGCGGTCGCCGGCATTGAGCGAGGAATCACTGACCTGCTGGCTTGCGACCAGCGCGGCCGGCTAGCCGTGATCGAGTTGAAGGTGGGCGAGGACATTCACCTTCCACTCCAGGGGCTCGACTACTGGATGCGTGTGAAGTGGCATTTGGACCGGGAGGAAATCGCACCCAAAGGGTACTTCCCCGGGATTGGTCTCCTCAACGCTTCTCCCCGCCTGCTGCTCGTCTCTCCGGCGTTCCATTTCCATCCCACCACCGAAGTCATCCTTCGCTACTTCTCACCTGACGTTCCAGTGGAAAGAATCGGCCTAGGCGCCGACTGGCGCCGCGACCTCACGGTAGTCTTTCGAAAGAGGGGGGCGGAGCGGCTGGCCTGAACCTCTGCCAAGTCGCTGAAAAATCGGGTACAGCCAGCCAATTCGCTTCAGGCTAAGTGCTTTGTTTCTTGGGTCATGACGGGGGGCGAATTGGTGGCAGTCCCCATTTTTCGCTCCTCGATGACTTTTGCCACGGGCTGCTAGACTCTAAGCGATGGCGAAATATCAAGAAACCATCGAAACGCGTGGGCACTTAGTCGACTCCCACGTCCTGGAGCAAGTCTTCGACACGATTGTCGCTCAGGACGGCCAGTTCGAGGTGGAAGAGTTCCGCATCGGCCGTACCAACACGGATCAATCCTACCTACGCATGCGGGTGGAGGCGCCCTCCGAAGCGACCATGACCAAGCTGCTGCGTGACCTGGTCAGTCTGGGCTGCGGGACGGTGGGATTGGAGGACGCCCTCCTACGTCCCGTGGAGAAGAACTCCTGCGCCCCGGAAGATTTCTACTCCACCACCAACCACCACACGCAAGTTCGGCTGGAGGAGCGCTGGGTCGAAGTCGCTCGTCAGAGGATGGACACCAGCATCGTCGTCGAAAACGGCACGGCTGAGTGTCGCCGACTGCGAGATCTCCGTGCCGGCGACCAAGTTGTCTGCGGTCAGCGCGGCATCCGCGTCATCCCGGAATCGAAGGAACGCGACCGCCTCCACTTCGCCTTCATGTCTCACGAGATCTCATCCGAGCGACGGGTGGAGACAGCCGTTCGCCAGACCGCGGCCCTCATCGAGCACACCCGTTCCGAACAGAAACGCATCGTCGTCGTGGCGGGTCCGGTGGTGATCCATACTGGAGGAGGCTCGCCGCTCGCTTCGCTCATCCGGCGTGGATTCGTCGACTGCCTGCTGGCCGGCAACGCCCTCGGTGTCCATGATGCCGAAGCGGCTCTGCTCGGCACTTCGCTGGGTGTGCGCCTCAGTGACGGGCGCCAGGCCGAACACGGTCACCGCAACCATATGCGCGCCATCAACACGATCTATCACTGCCGCGGTGTCCGAGAAGCGGTGGAAGCGGGCAAGATTCGCTCCGGCGTCTTATATGAGTGCATCAAGAACGCCGTACCTTTCGTGTTGGCAGGTAGCCTGCGCGATGATGGACCGCTGCCGGAAACCATCACCGACATGAACCAGGCCCAGGACGCTTACGCCGAGCAGCTTCAAGACGCAGGCCTCGTGCTCTGCTTGGGCTCCATGCTGCACTCCATCGCTACCGGCAACATGCTCCCCTCATGGGTCAAACTCATCTGCGTGGACATCAACCCTGCCGTTGTCACCAAGGTCTCCGACCGCGGCACCGGCCAGGCAATCGGTGTCGTCAGTGACGTCGGATTGTTCCTGAGCCGCTTGGACGAAGCTCTTACGTAGTGCTTGGTCGCAAAAGTTCGCATTGTTTGTACCGCCACGGCAGGTCTGGGGACCTGCGCCACGGGGGCGGTTGTTGTTTACGCTCAGAGCTCGACCGTTGGGCTTGCGCTGTCTGGTGTTGTGGCGCAGACGCCCACGTCTGCCGCGTCGACACTCGTGTCGACGCTTGGGCGCAGTTCATTGCTCCCGCACACGCGAATCTAGGCTGAAGTGATTTTTTCACAGCTTCCTGTCCCAAGCGCCGTGCAGGGCGCGGCATTTTATCAATGACTTACAGGCGGCGCGGCGCGGCGGCGCCACTTTGGCCTCCTGAGGCGCTACCCCTAGAATTAAAGTGTGCCACACACAGTTACCCAGACCGTTTCCTACAGCGTTTTCTACGAACCAGCGCCCGAGGGTGGGTACACAGCCATGGTGCCCGCGCTGCCTGGTTGTCACTCCCAGGGAGACTCGCACAAAGAAGCGCAACGCAACGTGACGGAAGCCATTGAGCTCTACCTGGAAACACTCCTCTCTCAAGGCGAGGGTTTGCCCCGGGAAACAGGCTTCCATCAAGGAAAGGTCACCGTCCCGGTCCCACTCTCCTTCTGATCGATGGCCTCGCGGCTGCCCGCGCTTGATGTCCCCAGCATTTTTTCACTCCTTCCTGTAACCTAATTCTTGTTGTAAAGCGGCTGTATTCTCAACGGAGAGATGCGGCCAAGCCCATGGGGCGGTGTCTCCAGGGCATCTAATACTCGGGCTGCACATCGAAGTGGCATGTGTAACATGCGAACGCTGACATGCCTTCCGGGGCTGACTTTGAGGCGCGTGTGGTACCGCCTCGGAGTTTGCAGCGCGGTGCTCTCTCTCACACTTATCCCTACCGGATATGCTCAGGGGCCGCCCGAACAAGTCGTTAAAAGCGCCCGCGGAGCGCCCGTCAAACCGGCCGATCCAGTCGACCGGCAGACACCACTCGAGAAGGCACAGCAGTTCTTGGCGGATGGCATGCTGGACGAGGCGCTCGAGAGCTTGAAACTGGCGGAAGAAGCCGATAGATTCGACCCGGAAGTGCAATTTTACCTTGGCGAAGTCTGGACGAAACGCGGTGTCTATTCGAAAGCTCGAGAGAAGTTCAAAATTGCGCTTCGCCTTGACCCCGAAACCTTCACTCCGGCCTTCCGGTTGGCCCAGATGGCAGTGGTCCTCTGGGAACAGACGCGCGAGGCACGATTCCGCGCCGAGGCGGTAGGCTACCTCTGGCGGATCAAGGATGTTTGGAACAAGGCCAACAGGGATCGCTACACGCAGGGCGACGTGGCGGCTGAGGCTCTGATCTCACAAGCGGACACGTTAATGAGACGGCTGTTGAACATCTCCGGCGAATGGGTCAGCCCTGACCGTTTTGTGTGGAAGTTTAGCGAGAGGGACGCGCCGATTGGCAAGCCGGCGGGCAAGGCGAAGTTTCCAGAGGGTAACATTGTGATCCGCCAAGTAAACGCGCCCGAACTTAAGACAGCCGGATTCCTTTGGAGAGCCACCAACCTCGAACTCCAAGGCTGGTTTACGATGACCAGCATAGTTGATGACCAAGCTTGCAACTGGAACTACAAAGTGGCTGTCAAGGAGTCACCGGAAGGAATGAAGTTGACGGGGACCGCTCGACTGTCGGGCAAACAGAAGAAGCCTTGCAACATGATGTCGAAGGAGCCTTGGCAGATTCAGCTTCACCGGCAGTAGCGCTCCTGCCCAACGCCGCGGCTTCCCAGAGCATTGACGCCGGCAAGGGGTTCACGACTGCGTTCAGGAGGTCGTCACAAGAGTTTCAAGCGGCCAAAATCACACCCGAAATCCTCGCAGGGGGCATCCCCGCGGAGGTGTTTCTCACGGGTGCAGCCACGCCTCTTCAACCTTCTCTACCGATTACGGGGCGCTCTGGCTTCGTCCGGCAGTTAGCGCACAGAAAACCGCTGTCACTGAATCGCGACCGTGACGGTATTGACCTCTATGCCATCGATGTTCAAAACCACGTTCACCTCACCAGCTCCGATGTTGTCTCGCGAAATCGGCCCGACGTTGGCCTGATCGAGACCGATGAAACCCGGGACTGCGACCGGACCGAAAGCCGGAATGGCGTCTCCGGCAAGGGTCGCCGTTGCAGCGGAAGAACAGCCGCGCATGCCCGTGCCGAACAGCTCGAGAAACACCACGGCCCCCTCCGGACCGAGATCAACGGGTACGGCCTGCAGAGTAGCGGGGTTGAAGAGCAGACCGCGGTTCTGGGACCCGTCCGTGTTGCCGCGAACGAAATTGGCTTTGGCTACGCCGAAGCCTTGATCATTGGCAGCGAACAGGCCTGGGTTACAGGGCACAACCGCGACCGTCGTTGAGGACGAATTGCCGTCTTCGGTCATTACGGTCACGGTCGCCGGCCCAAACGCCAAGTCTGCGGGCATGAAGAAGTTCAGCTGGTTGGGAGCAACGAAGAACAACGAGGAAAGGGTGCTCAAGTTCGTTGGCCCGGTGGAAAGCGCCGCGACAGCCTGGTTGCCGTTGCTGTCGGTGACCGTAACGCTCGTCCCTGCCAGCTCGGTGGGCAGCGGAAGCCCGGCATTGGACTCGATTCTATCGGATAGGGTCGTCCCAAAAAGCGACATGATAGTTTCGGGCGGTGAGCCCAGTTGGAAGCTGGCTGCGTTAACGACCCCATTCGGGTTGACGTTTGGCGCGGGTAATGGCAAGTTGAGCCAGAAGACAACGTCGGAGATCGAGAAGCCACTGGGTTGTCCGTCTTCGGTGAAGAGATCAATGGGGTCGACGTGGTCCTCTTTTCTGTCGTTAAGAGCCTGCTGCCAAGTGGACAGTCTTGAACTCGGAGGAGCGAATTCAGAGAGGGTTCCGGTTCCTTGTGCATCGTGCAGGACCGAATTGATCGAACTGCCTTGAAACTGCTGCAAGGGTTCCTCCTCGGCTGGTGGGAGCCGACTGACGATGCCATGTAGATTAATCGGTATGCTGTGGTGGAGCGTTTGTCCGTTGTAGTCGATCTCGACAAACAGATCGAGAAAATACGACGCTTCCCCTTCCCGCCAAGGCCCAACATCAAGGAATTCAGGCGTGTCTTCCCTCGTTTCGTCTGCCTCGTCTTGAACGAAGATGCGGGAACGCTGGTTGGGGAATTTGTCCAACGGACGCACGCGCACGTTGACTGGGCCCAGGGACCCGGTCCCGTGAAGCGACATCTGGACAAGCTCGCCTTGGACGAAGTCGATCGGGTCAGAGCGGAACGCTTCGCCGTTGGGGCCGACGGCGATGAGAATCTTGATATATCCCCAAAGGTCGATTTCTTCGTCGTTGCACTTGAGCCGCATGACGGAATGGGGAGGCCGATCCACTCGGGGCAGAGTGCATTTTAGAGCGTTCAAGTTATCGGAGGGAAGTAGCCCTAGGCTGGGCGCTATCGCGAACCGGAAAGGCGGCTTCTGCGAGCCGGGGGCGGCCGCGGCAGCGAATAAGTCGGCGGGACTGAAGTTGTTCATCGTTAGCGTGGGCGAATCCGGTGCCAGGGAGAAGAGCACCGCTTTCCCCAATTCGCCGGGGTTGTCGGGATCGAGAAAGAAACCTAGACAAAGCGCATCGAGATCGTCATCCGGCTCCAGGCCAAGCTGGTCGAAGGGAATGAAGATGCTCGGAGGTCCTCCTCCAACCGTCTCGAGGATGTCGCCGGGACCGGGAGACCCTGGTATGTTGTCGAGGGATGGTGAACCAGTCCCCAATGAAAAGTAGACTGGGTTCTCGGGCACCTGATTGCCGTCGGGATCAACGAAAGACGTGGGGGGCTCCGTTAGGCTAGCAACATCATCTATGAGCTGAAGGGGGAACGGGGGCGCTGTGCTACCATCCTCGTCCAGCTCTTGCACATTGGAAGCGAACCTTGCCAAGGACACCCAGAATTCGTCTCCATGAGCCTCGTCTTTCGCCGCCTCTCTCAGCACGTGGCCCGCAGCCCCTACTGAGTCGGGGTCGACCGAGAACCGCATCTCCATCAAGTCAGCGATAAAGTCGGTGCCATAGGAAAGAGCATCCAGTTCGTCCTCTTCCTCTATTCCCAACCCCGTGACTGGCGGGATCTTGGGAGTGGCTGTCGTTGGCACGTCGAAGAGGCCCGAGGGACTCAACGTCGAAAGAGCGCGATCGGCAACAGAGAACGATGGATGCTGACTGACGAAGTGCGCCGCATGGCGGAGGACACCGACCTTGGATCCACTTGGATCAAATAGGTCGACGCCAATGAAGGCCCCGTCGGGTTGGTACTGAGCCTGAAACGGGGGGATTTCGTCGATCATGGCGAACAGGCGAATGGGCTCGTTGGTGAGAAAGGTTCCGAGGGGCGTTTCGACCTCGATCCAAACGTCGAAAAAGGAATCGGCGGGGAACCAGTTGTCCGGCGTCTTCTGCTGGATCATCCCGCGGGATTGGCGGTCACCTCGTTCCAAGACGGTGATTGGAAAGTCAGGAGATCCACCGTTTAGCACCATGGAAACGATTTCAGTCGCAATCATCTGCTTGCCGTCCCCAGGGTCGAACGGGTCGCTTCGAGTAATTCTCGTCGGGCCAACCACCGTGATGCTCAGGATTGGGCCACCGATCGTCGTGAGGTCGATTTCCAGCACCGCAGCGGATTTGAACTCATCAACCCCGGCTGGCGGGAAGTTTGCAAGCGCGGATGGAGACAGCGCGGTTGTCATTGCAAGTACGCACACTGCAAGTAGCGTCGTTCTCGCTGGACTTTTCGATCGTCGAGAGGGACTTGATAGCGGACAATGGGGCCGCACTGAGTGGAACATGATTCCTCCTTGAATGTTCTGGGCCGAAGGGCGCAAACAGATAGGTCGATGGTACAGTCTTGGGGATTTGAGACCGAAAATCAAGTGGTGAATGGAGGTTTTTGGCTAGCTATTGGTGTCCAGTCAGTCTTGGTACCGAACAGCCGGCGGTAAAGACCGAGTTCCTTTCTGTCGATTCCAAGTTGAATGACTGCGAACAATCCGATGTGTCGATCGCTGAGCCGAGCCGGGAGATCCCTCTGGATTCTTGCCTTGTGTGCGCTCGTGCACGCTCAGGGGCCGCAGTTTAACCCTATCGGAGTTAGCGGCGAATACCGGGTGGGGCCCGGTGATGTGCTCGACGTCAACATCTTCGAGGTCGAAGAGTTGAGCAAGCCGGCCGTGGTAAGCCCCCGGGGGACTGTCTCGCTGCCGTTGATCGGAGAGGTCTTGGTTGGGCACATGACGACGCTTGAGATTGAGGCCCGGTTGAAGCAACTCTACGGAATCAATCTGCTCCAGGACCCGCAGATCAATGTCAGTGTACAGGAGTTTCGCAGCCAGCCGGTCAGTGTTCTTGGGGCCGTGGAGCGACCGGGGGTCTACCAGCTCCAAGGTCGGCGGCGGCTCGTTGAAGTGCTGGCGATGGCCGGCGGACTGACAGCCGAGGTCGGCGACGTGATCACGATCTCAAGGAGTCCCTTTCTTGAGCGGCTGGACGCTGATCCTAACTTCGGGAGTCGTAGGCCCGGACGACCCTGCGCCCCGAACGCAGTCGCGAGCGAGCTTGATCCCGCCGGGGAAAGCGACCGCGGCCCGCACCAGGGAGGGACCCTTCCAGGGCGCGCCGATAGGCAGTCCGCCCTATACTCCCCTGCCGGGAGGGACCGTTGTCGCAAACGCTCGCAAGGCCCGCACGAGTCGATCCCAGCAACGGAGGGCCTAGGCGCCAGCCCGGCGCGGGTGCACCTACCCGAATTCCCTCCGCCGGCGGAAAGACGTCGCACCCGGGAAGAGTTACAGGTCTCGGTGCGCGACCTGCTGATGCTGGACGGGAGTGACGGTAGCAACCCCCTCATCCTGGCGCACGACGTAATCCGGGTGGCGAAGGCGGGCGTCATATACGTTCTCGGGGCGGTCAAAAAGCCGGGTGGATTCCGCATCAAGGACCAAGAGACCATCACGGTCTTGCGAGCGGTTTCGTTGGCCGGAGGGTTGGGGCGCCACGCCGCCCCGCGGAAATCGCGTATCATTCGCCAGTCGCGTGGTCTGAAGCATGAGATTCCGGTTTCGATCCGTGACATCCTTCGCGATCGAGCGCCGGATTCGCCTCTGCAACCCAACGATATCCTGTTCATTCCCGACAGCCGGGCAAAGAACGCCCTGAGCCGCAGCGCCGAGGCCGCCATACAAATGGGGACGGGGATCGTGATTTGGCGCCGCTAGCCGATTCATCTCGTCTGTCGCGCTGCGGCACGGTGCGCCCCTTCCGACACCGACGTTCACCGCACACTCACCGCCCAGGACCCGGTCAGAAGGCAGGTTCGAGCTAAGTGCGTAGTGAAGCGCCTCCCGTGGATGCAAAACTACAGCAACGGAGCCCAAGGCCGCCGCCTGCTCCTGTCCCAGATCACACTTCCCAGAGACAGCTCTCGTCTTCTCGCTGGCCGCTCGAGCAGCCTGAGCCGGCAACGCAGTTCTCTCTCCGGGACTACTGGCGACTAATCCATGGTCGGCGTCGGACCATTCTCTGGGTAGTCGTCTCGTCGCTGCTAGCCACGACGGTCTACAACTATCTCCGCGTGCCGACGTATAGGGCGAAAGCCACAATCCAAATTGACCGCGAAGAACCCAATATCGCCCAGCTGGATGAGAGCCTGCCTCAACTTTCCGAGCAGCCGGATTACATCGAAACCCAATACAAAATCCTCAAGAGTCGCACCCTGGCCAAGCGAGTGATTTCGAAGCTCGGACTTGACGAGCAGCCTGAATTCCGTCAGAGCGTGGGCCGGGACACGCCGGCGTCCGATCACCAGGCGGAAATAGACGCGCACAAGCAGATACACCCGATGATCGTGGAGAATTACCTGGATCGACTGGGCGTTCACCCGGGAAAGGGAACACGACTGGTGGATGTCACTTTCGAATCCGTGGACAGAGAGTTGGCTCCCAAAGTTGTCAACACTCTGGCGGAGGAATACATCGAGTACAATTTCGAGGCCAAATGGAACGCTACGCAAAAGGCGTCGACGTGGCTCGAGCAGCAGCTCTCACACTTGCAGGCGAAACTCGCAGCCAGCGAAAGCGACCTGCAGGATTACGCCGCGGCACACTCCATTCTGTTTGTCGAGGAGCGCAAGAACATCACTACGGAGAAATTGGCGCAGCTTGAAGAGGAGTTGACTCGTGTCCAAGCGCTACGAATCGAGCAGCAGTCACGGGCTATGCTGGCCGAAGACGCGCTCGCGCGGGGCGCAGAACTTCCCAGCAGCCTGACGAGCGAGACGTACCGTAGGATCGAAAGCGAACTCACCGAGTTGCGGCGGGATTATTCCCAATTGACGGTCACGTTCGCACCAGGTTATCCCAAGGTGCGGAGAGTGAAGCGGCAGATTGACGAGCTGCAACAAGCCCTCCAAACAGAGCAGGAGCGTACCTTCCGCGGAGTAAGCGAGTCCTTCCAGCTAGCGGTCCGGCGGGAGCGTTTGCTCGAAGACGAAGTAGCTCGCCAAAGGGGCTTGGTCAATCGTCTAAGCGACGACTTCATCGAATACGACATCCTCAAACGTGATGCGGAGACCAACCGCCAACTCTATGAGGGCTTGCTGCAGAGACTCAAAGAAGCCGGCATCTCAGCGGGCCTTCGAGCGTCCAACATCGCCGTGCTCGATGTAGCGGAAGCCCCCGATGAACCGTATCAGCCGAAGAAGTTGTACAACCTTTCGATGGCTCTGCTGGCCGGCCTGGCGCTGGGCGTGGCCTTGGCTTTCGTCCAGGAGCACATGGACACAGTCGTGCGGACTCCGGAAGAGGTGGAAGGGCTGACCGGGCTGTCGCTGTTGGCCGTTGTCCCCCGCAGCCGCCGGAAAAACGCTCCTAAAGTTGCGACGACAGAGCTGCCAGAACAGATTCCCGCCGTCCCGCGGATAATTGCGGCCCCGCCACTCAATGGAACACCCGGTGGGTCCCTCGAAGCTGGAGACAGTCGTCGGGTGCAGTGGAACCCTGACCCGGGACTCTCGGAAGCGTATCGTGCGCTCCGAACATCCCTCCTGCTCGGGTGGGACGAGACGATGCGGCGTACGCTGGTGACGAGCTCTCAGCCGCAAGAAGGCAAGACAACCGTCAGCCTTAATCTCGCCTGCAGCTTGGCTCAACTGGGCCGGCCAACGCTGTTGATCGACGCCGACATGCGTCGCCCAAACTGTGCCAAGCAGCTCAGCGTGGACGCGGAGTACGGCCTGAGCGACTACTTGTGTCAAGGGCGGAGCAAAATTAGACCAGTTCGGCGGAGGGAGAATAGACCAGTTTTGGGGTAGAGCGGCGGAGCAAAAATAGACCAGTGGGGGGGGAGTCGGGGTTTTGCTTCGAGTTTTTGTGGGACGGCTGGAACGCAGCCTGAGGTCGCCCGTTAGGGCGGCTGAAGGCGGAGTGGAAGGCGGCTCACAAAAACTGTGGCGAGCCGGCGGGGATCAATCCGAAGACGGAGAGCGTTGCTTCTTGCTCTGCTTGAGGCGGAAGCTATCGCCGTTCATCTCCAGGATGTGGACGTGGTGAGTGAGCCGATCCAGCAGGGCGCCGGTCATGCGCTCGGACCCGAGGACTTCGGTCCACTCGTTGAACGGCAGGTTCGAGGTCACCATCGTGGAGCCCTGCTCGTAGCGCTGTGAGAAGGTTTCGAACAGCAACTCCGCTCCGGTCTTCGACAGCGGCACGTAGCCCAGTTCATCGACGATCAGCAGGTCTTGCTTGGCGAGCTGCTTTTGGGCCCTCAGCAAGCGCCGCTCATCACGGGCTTCCAGCAGCTCGTTGACCAGCGCTGCGGCGGTAGTGAAGCGAACCCGATAGCCACCCTGGCAGGCCGCCAGTCCCAGCGCCAGAGCGAGATGCGTTTTCCCCGTGCCGGAGTTTCCTAGAGCCAACACGTTCTCGCGACGGTCGATGAACTCTCCGTGTGCCAGCTCGAGCACCAGCTTCTTGTTCAACTTGGGTAACGCCAGGAAGTCGAACGTATCAAGGGTTTTCGTGACCGGGAACTTGGCGGCCTTGATGCGCCGCTCGGTCGCTCGGCGTTCACGGTCGAGCAGTTCGAGCTCGGACAGTTGCAGCAGAAAGCGTCTCGCATCCAAGCCCTCCGTGGCGCACTGCCGTGCCACCTTGTCGTACTCGCGTAAGAAGGTCGGCAGCCGCAGTGCTTTCAGATGAGCTTCCAGCAGCAGTTTGGATCTCGCCATCAGTCCACTCCCTGTGCCAGCAGCACCAAATAATCTGTTGTCGATGTCTGTTCGACTTGTGCTGTGGGTAAGTGCGGATACTGCGTCAAGTCCAAGCGGGGCGGCCGTTGCTCGATCCGACACAGGACGAGGTGCTTGACGGCGTCGAAGCCGATCGTTCCCAACTCAACGGCCTGCCGCGCGGCGGCGGTGACGTCGGTGAGCGGGAAGTCTTCGAGTAAACGCAGCACCTGCACGTACTCGCGCTTGCCTGGTTTACCCAGCCGCACTTCGAGCAAGCGTCTCAAACGCACGAGATCTTGCGGTAACTGCCAACCGACGAGCGGCGCGGCTTGATCCAGCGCGTTCGTCTTGCGCTCCAGCAAGGCCAGGTAATGCAGCGGATCGAAGATCAACTCCTCGCGTTCGTAGCTGCGCCGATGCCGGGCGATCTCTTCGCTGCCGCAGCCGATGACCACCTCATCGACGTAAGCTCTCAGCAGTACTTCGCGGTGGCCGTAGCGCGTCGGAACCGAGTAGTCGTTGGTCCGATAGCGCACCAGCGACAACGACGTCACCCGCGTCGTGCGCTTGTCGCAAGCGTCATACCCGACAGCAGGCAACGTCAGAAACGCCTGGCGGTCGCGCTCGAAACGCTCACCGATCGTTTCCGAGTGTCGCCGCAAGCGCCGTCCACGGTTCTTGCGGCACTTCGCTTCGAGGTGTTCGTTGAAGGCTTCCCAACTTGAGAACCTGGGGATCGGCACCATAAAGTTGCGCCGCGCATAGCCCACCAACCCTTCCACTTTGCCTTTGTCGTTGCCCTTGCCCGGCCGCCCGAAACGGTCGGCGAACAGATAATGTGACTGCAGCTCGGAGAAGACACGGGTCCTCTGGCGTGTGCCGTCTCCCAGGATCCTCGCCACCGCTAGCTTCGTGTTGTCGTAGACGATGCTGCGCGGCACGCCGCCAAAATAGCGAAACGCCGCATTGTGCCCCTCGCAGAATGCCTCCGTCGTCTCGGCCGGAAACGCTTTCACGAATGCGTCATCGCTATGCGGCAGATCGACGACCAAGAAGTGCGCCTTGCGCTGCACTCCGTTGATGACGACGACCGCTTCGCCGAAGTCCGCCTGGGCGTCACCCGGCGGATGCGTCAGCGGCACGAACATCTCTTGTCCGCCCAGCTTCTTCTCGCGTACGTAGTCCTTGACGGTCGTGTAGCCGCCTGTGAACCCGTACTCGTCGCGGAGGCGGTCAAAGATGCGCTGTGCGGTGTGGCGTTGTTTCCTCGGACGCTCCCGATCGTCGGTCAGGATCTGATCGATGATCCCTGTGAAGGCCTCCAGTTTGGGACGCCTCGCCGGTTTGCTCCGCCGATAGCCCGGCGGAATCCGGTAGCGCAACATCTTGCGCACGGTCTCGCGAGCAATCCCAAAGCGCCGTGCTGCTTCGCGTTCGCTTAGCCCTTCGACGCAGACACTTCGTCGTACTTGAACGTATAGCTCCACCCGATACATCCCTCCGGTGTTCCACAAAACACCTCGGGGATGCTTGCGGACCACATCAGCGGCTTGGTCCTCCGCCTCCTCTGGGAGCCTTCACACCGCCGCTATGTGGTCTAGTTTGTCAGCGCCGTTCTCAACCAGCCCAGCCAACAACAAAAGAGCGGCGGATGGCGACAAAATAAGATGCCAATCGGCCTACTGTGGATCGCAGTGTTGACACTGCTTGCGTTGCCGGGGCAGGCCGAGCAGCCGGTGGGCCTGGTTCTGGAAGCGCAAGGCGGAGAACTGCTTCGCGCCGGCACGTCGTTACCCCTTACTGCGAAAGCCGGGGACGTTCTTTTCGCGGATGATTCGTTGCGGACGCCAAGTGGCACTATTTCCCTGCTCTACTGTCCTACTAGATCGTCCCAGACTCTCACCCCGAAGAGCGAAGCGTTCCTACTCGCCGACCAGGTTCAGGTCAAATCTGGCGAACTCATTGATAAAACAGAGGTTCCAGTTTGCATCCTGCCCCCCGTCGAACGCCGTGCGGCGGCGAGTCAACAGCATTACGGGGGCTCCATCATTCGGGACCTGCAGCTGGAGCCGACCGCAGTAGGGAGCTTGGAATCACGGCTTCAGCGTCTGCCCGAAGCCGAGAGAAACGCGCTGCGCCAGGCTTTGGAACCCGTGGAAGAAGTGCTGGCTCGAAACCCGGACGACCAAGCTGCCCGAGTAGCCCGCGCGGCCCTGTTCGATCAGTACAACCTGTCGACCGATGCCTTACAAGAATACCGATACATCGCTGAGAAATGGCCCGACGCGGCGTGGGTAAAGAGCCGTCTGTTCATTCACGACCAGCAACAGGCAGCTGAGAGTCTAGATGAATCGCAGCGCGAGACGGCATTGGAGGGGGAGGGGCAAACCTATGCCTTGCTGGTGGGTATTTCCTCGTATCAGGATCCCCAAGTCCCCTCTTTGCAATTCGCGCATGAGGACGCCATTCTCTTCGAAAAACATTTGAAGAGCCCTCGCGGGGGTGGGCTGCCCGATGAAAACGTCGTGCGGCTCATCAACCAGGAGGCGACGACCGCGGCGGTAAGACTAGCCTTCGACACGTTCCTCAAGGCCGAGGCGGGTCCAAACGATACGGTCCTGGTATTTGTGGCCAGCCACGGCACCGTTGACCCCCAAACGCGCGAAGGCTTCGTGGTCACCTATGACAGCGACCCCCAGGATCTGGCCAGCACGGCTCTCCCCATGGCCGACCTTCAAAAGCTGGTTCGCGAGGAGCTTGGCCGCGTCAAACGCGTCCACGTCTACGTTGATGTCTGCCACGCCGGCAAGATCGGTACGATCGAGGCCAAAAAGAACAGGATCAACTCGGTTATCGAGCGATTGGGAGAAGCCGATGGGGAGATTCTGGGGCTAATGGCCAGCCGGCCGAGAGAAGTTTCTTACGAAGGACCGCAGTTTGGAGGAGGTCATGGAGCCTTCAGCTACTTCCTGCTAAACGCTCTCAATGGAGCAGCTGACTATGACCAAGACGGTCTGGTTTTGGTCGACGACGTGATCGACTACGTCCGCGAGAAGGTAGCGGAGGGAACCTTCAACCGGCAACATCCTCGCGACTTTGGCGACTTCGATAATTCTCTAGCGATGGCGAAGCTGGAGCAAACGGGTATCGAAATGGCCCCATGGACCCCGCCTGAACCGGGAGCCGCGCGCCAATTGTCGCAAGTCGGCACCTTGACCCGCTCGTTCGTTCCCCCCGCTCCTCCGCCCCGCCAAAGACGGAGAGGAAATATCGGGCAAGAGCTGCAACGGTTCGACGACGCTGTTGAAGCCGGCCGCATTCTGCCCAGCGATCCCGAGAACGCGTTCACAGCGCTCAACGGCCTTCGCCGGAAGTTGGCGAAGCAGGATTACCTCGAGCAGGCCAATCGGCTGCGGGCGGCGCTCGAAATACAGGGCCAACAGGTGCTGCTCCGCTATCTCAAGGGCGAGCAGCAGCCCCAGACCCAAGCGGAGTTCATTACCGGCGCAGCCTACTTCGAAGCCGCGAAGCTGCTGACACCGGAGTCTCTACTGCTCGAAGCACGGGCGGCGTTTTGCTTGGGCCGGGCGGCAATTTTCGACAAGGAATACCTCAAGGCCAGCGATCGCCTGGAGCGGGCCGCACGGCTCGACCCCACAGGAGCTTACTCTTACAACGCACTCGGCATCGCCTACTTGGAGCAGGCTAATTACGAGCAAGCCATCTTGGCGTTTCAGGACGCAATACGCCTTGCCCAGCGATGGGCTTATCCCGCACATAATCTCGCGCTGGCCTACACGCAACTCGGCGATTATGCCAAGGCGATAGAGACCTACAAGCAGGCCATCGAGCGGGCCCCCGACTTCGCCTACTTACCTTACAATCTCGGGCTGGTTTACCAGCGCCTCAACCGCCGCAAAGAAGCCGAGAAAGCGTACCGAGAAGCGATTGCAAAGGCAGAAAAACTGGAACCGGGGCCGAGCGAACTCTATCTCGCACACGCCAACAACGCCCTCGGATACCTGAAGGCTTCGAGCGGCCGCGGGGATGAAGCGGAGAAGTTCTATCGCCTCGCATTGACCCACAGTCCCGATTTGTTGGAAGCACGTCACAACCTGGCCGTACTGCTGTCGGGCGAGCTGCGCCGCGGCCAACCCGACCGCAGCCAAGAAGCTTTCGCTTTGTGGCGTGAGAACCTGGCCCAGGACCCCGAATACTCCCCTTCGCGCATTAGCCTGGCCCGAGCGTTATCCCGTAGCGGGGAAAGCTCCGAAGCTATCCGGCTGTACACCAAGATCGTCGAGGCCCTTCCGAACTACGTGGCTGCCCGCCTCGCCCTGGCGGAGCTGCACGAAAAAGCAAGCGATCCCGAGGCGGCGCTTGAACAGCTCAATCAGGCGCGCGCGCGCCAACCGGAAAACGCTGTCATCTTTGAACAGATCGGAGATATCGAGCAGGCCCGTGGACGGACGGCACAAGCTTCTGATGCCTACGAGTCCGCGCTGCGATATGCTCCGGACCGAAAGACGAAAAAGCGCCTGCGCAAGAAGCTAAACCGGTGAGGGTGTCTTCTCGTCCCCCGGGGGACTAACGCCATACTGATAGGGCCCGGCGACTCACTCGCCAGTGCCGGACGCGTCGTACAGCAATGCCGTCTCCACGACATAGATCATGCGTACCTTCTGGGGGTCGTGTTTACGCCGGGCAAAGCCACCAGCGGAACCCGTGATCAGCAACGCTTTCGAGTCGGCCGACCATCGATAGTCGAACGACCTGCCGGAGCCCGGATCCACTTCCGCCAAGGAAACCACCGTTTCGATGCCGTCGTTTTCCAAGTTCCAAACATGCACGCTGTAGAATCCCACGCCCAGCGCGCCGGAGCGGAGGAAGACCGCGCGTCGGCGGTTGGGCGAGGCAACCAAAGTGTGTCCGGGACCAACGTAGCTCTTCTCGCCCGTTTCTAATGCGTAAGTGTGGAGCGTAAACTCGGGGCGCAAGGTCGCGTCCAAGTGGCTCCGTAGATACCTCCCCATCTTCGCTGCGGCCGGCACCGCCCACGAGTTCCAGCGCTCGTAGACAAGCACTTGTCTCTCACCTCCCCGTAACACAACGGGGCGCCGGACAATCTTGTCGCGGGCGATGTCGATCTCCTCGACGGCGTTTGTCCCTGGCGTCCATAGGTAAACGTGCTGCCGGTCCGTCCATCTCTTGCCGCTATAGGTAGCAATTACCCAAAGGTCATCACGTTCGTCGTGGTCACTCCAGAAAACCCTGCCTTGCCACGGCGTCTCTCCTTCGGGAAGTTCGGGAGGTTCCGGTTTGTCTGGCGCATCGTGAGAAAACTCCTCCAGGTAGTCGAGCACCTCCTGATTCGATTGGGCCGGCAGAAACTGCGGGACTTTCTCTTCCACTTCGGATCCCCAACTTCCCGGGCCCAGCACGGCCACGCAAGAGAGGTGAATCGCCAGAGCCGGGAACACGACCGCCATGAGCACCGCAAGGACCCAGCGCTTGTTGGATGGTTTCGACATCAGATTTATTCGGACCGTTTCGCAGCAATCAAGCGTTTCGTTGACACTTCAATTTGGGCGCTGCTAGCGTGAAAGATCACTTCCCGCTGACATGAAGTCAACCCTGGCGCCCGCGGAACTTCGCAAGACGCCTTTGAACGCTACGCATCGAGCGGCGGGCGCCCGCATGGCCGGTTTTGGGGGCTGGGACATGCCGGTGGAGTACTCCGGTATCATAGCCGAGCACATGGCCGTGCGGACGGCGGGCGGTCTGTTTGACGTCAGCCACATGGGCGAGATTGAAGTGTGCGGCCCGCAAGCTATCGATCTCGTCGAACACGTCACTAGCAATTACGCCTCTCGGCTTCATGACGGCCAAGCGCAGTACTCGGCCTTGCTCTACCCACATGGGGGCTTCGTAGACGATATAGTGCTGCACCGAATGGCCGGGGATCATTACCTGCTTTGCGTCAACGCCGCCAACCAAGAGAAGGACTACCAGTGGATCATCTCGCAAAACCGTTATGAGGCCGAGGTGGAATTTGCGAGCGACAGATATGCCCAACTGGCTATCCAGGGTCCGAAAGCGCAAGCGGCGCTCGCTAAGCTGACCGACACGGACTTGTCGTCGATCGCTTATTACTGCTTCGCCCACGGCGAGGTGGCGCGAGAGCCGGCCATCATCGCCCGGACCGGCTACACCGGCGAAGATGAATTCGAGATATACATCGCACCGGATGCAAGCGAAGCCACGTGGAACGCCATCCTCGAAGCCGGGAGCGAATTCGGCATACTACTCTGCGGGCTCGGCGCACGCAACACCCTGCGGCTCGAAGCGGCGATGTCGCTGTACGGCCATGAGATCAATGAGACGATTACCCCCTACGAAGCAAGGTTAGGGTGGATCGTAAAGCTCGAGAAGGGCGAATTCGTAGGCCGGGAAGCGCTGATCCAACAGAAGCAGAAAGGCCCCACCCGCCGGCTGGCTGGTTTTGAAATGCGAGGCCGCGGCATCGCCCGCGATGGCTACTGGGTGTTTGTAGACGGTACGGACGCCGGTTGGGTCACGAGCGGATCTCCGGCCCCTTTTTGCCGCAAGAACATAGGCCTAGGCATGCTCCCGGCAGCTGACGCAACCGTGGGCCGCGAAATCGAGATCCGTGACCGCCGCGTCGAGGCCGAGGTTGTGCAGACTCCTTTTTATTCGCATAAGAACTGAATCCCTACGATGTATCCCGATCAATATCGCTACACCAAGGAACACGAATGGGTGCGCCTCGATGGTGACGAAGCGACTGTCGGAATTACCCACCACGCCCAGGAGCAACTGGGAGACGTCGTCTACGTGGAGCTCCCCAAAGTCGGCGCCGGGATTCACGCCATGCAGCCGTTCGGCACGGTGGAATCCGTAAAGGCGGTTTCGGACCTCTATGCGCCGCTGAGCGGTAAGGTGACCGCAGTGAACGAGTCTCTCGTGGACGCCCCTGAAGTACTTAACGAAGATCCCCATACCAAGGGTTGGCTCATGCGCGCGCGGATCTCCGACAAAAATGAGCTCGACGATCTGATGACGGCGCAGGATTATCAAGAGTACGTCGCTGCAGAGGTGGAGTCCTGACAACGTGCGGTACCTTCCGAAGTCGTCCCGCGAGCGCCGTGAAATGTTGGCGTCGATGGGTCTTGTTTCGTTGGAAGATCTCTACGCTCACCTGCCCCAAGCCGCAAAGCTGAACCGCCCACTGGCAATTCCCTCCGGCCAGTCGGAATACGAAATCATCGACTACTTCCGTCGCCGCTCGGAGGAAAACGCTAATGGCTACGCCAGCTTTCTGGGAGCGGGAGTTTATCGGCACTATCGGCCCGTGGTCATCGACCCCATCGTTACCCGCGGAGAGTTCTTAACAGCGTACACGCCCTACCAAGCGGAGATTTCACAAGGCGTGCTGACCTCCATTTTCGAGTTCCAGACGATGATCTGTCAGCTCACCGGCATGGAAGTGGCTAACGCTTCGATGTACGACGGCTCGACTGCCGTTCCTGAAGCGGCAATGATGGCGGTGCGAATCACGAAGCGCGACAAGGTGCTCGTCGCTCGCTCTCTTCATCCTGAATACCGTCAGGTGCTGGAAACTTACCGCCGTCACCAGGGAATCTCGGCCGACTTCGTCTCTTACGGCGGTGAATCGGGGCAATTGGACCTGGAGGATCTCCAAGCGAAGCTCACTGACGACGTAGCCGCCCTGATCGTGCAGTCACCGAACTTTTTCGGGACCATCGAGCAGACACGCGAGGTAGCCGGCCTCGCCCACCGCCACGGGGCCTTGCTGGTGGTCATCTTTACCGAAGCGGTTTCGCTGGGCCTGCTGAGACCCAGCAGCGAAGCCGATATCGTCGCTGGAGAGCTACAATCGTTTGCACACCCGCCTAGCTACGGGGGGCCCTTCGTCGGCGTATTGGCCACGAAGCAAAAGTATATTCGACAAATGCCGGCCCGACTCGTGGGCCAGACAATCGACAGCGAAGGCAACCGTGCCTTCTGTTTAACCCTGGCAACACGGGAGCAACACATCCGCCGCGCAAAGGCCACGTCAAACATTTGCACGAACCAGGCCTTGATTGCGTTGATGGCCACAGTCTACATGACAGTCTTTGGCAAAAAAGGTCTGCGGGAGCTGGCCGAACAGAATCTGGCTAAAGCTCACTATTTGGCGGAGCAGCTCGAAAAGCACGGCGCCTCGTTAGCCTTCAGCGGACCCTTCTTTAACGAATTTGTCGTGCGGCCCGCGAATGCCGCTCCGGCCGAAATAAATCGGCGGTCCCTCGAAAGTAAGATCGTCGGTGGCCTCGAGCTAGGCCGCTACTATCCGGAGCTGGACGATTGCCTGCTCGTTTGCGCGACGGAGATGAACCGGCGGGGAGAAATGGACCTGTTCGCGGAGAAGTTTGCAGCGTAGTTGTCAGGATTCCTCGACGTGGTGCCCTAAACTGCTAGAGTCAGCCAAGATGAAGAAAGTT
Source organism: Bryobacterales bacterium (assembly GCA_965248105.1). Lineage (GTDB taxonomy): Bacteria > Acidobacteriota > Terriglobia > Bryobacterales > UBA6623. The sequence continues at coordinate 3,256,677 of CBDFIK010000006.1, read as the reverse complement.
CGCACCCACCCGAGTCGAAACGAGCCGTTGATCTTCGAACGCTCTTCACCTGGCAAGAAAGGCTACCAACTCCCCCCGCTTGATGTCCCTGTCGCGGATCCGAACGTGGTCTTGGGTGCGGCCAATGTGCGCTCTGAGATTCCCGGCTTTCCGGAAGTGAGTGAAGTCGAGGTGATTCGTCATTTCACACGACTTTCGACTTGGAACTACAGCATCGACCTGGGCCTTTATCCGCTTGGGTCGTGCACGATGAAGTACAACCCGCGGCTCAACGAATACGTGGCCCGGCTCGAGGGTCTGGCTGCGGCGCATCCCTATCAGCCGGAGAGCCTTTCACAGGGAGTGATGCGCATCCAGGCCCTACTGGAAGAGTTTCTGGCCGAAATCACCGGCATGGACGCTGTGACGTTGCAACCGGCTGCGGGAGCGCACGGGGAGCTCACAGGCCTTTTGCTTATCCGCGCTTTTCTGGACTCCCGAGGCGATGGGCGTAAGACGGTCCTCATCCCCGATTCGGCCCACGGCACGAACCCCGCCAGCGCCGCCATTGCAGGTTACAGATCCCAGGAGATCAAGTCCAACCGTCGCGGAATGGTCGACATCGACGATCTTGACCGCCACTTGGATGAGTCGGTAGCCGCACTCATGTTGACCAATCCCAACACGCTCGGCATCTTCGAGGAAGAGATCACCACGGTCGCCGACTTGCTGCACAGCCGCGGGGCCCTGCTCTATATGGACGGCGCCAACATGAATGTCCTCGCCGGTATCGCACGGCCCGGTGATTTCGGCGTCGACGTAATGCACCTGAACCTGCACAAGACCTTTTCCACGCCCCACGGCGGTGGGGGCCCCGGCGCGGGGCCCGTCGCGGTAAAGGCCGAACTCGAACCCTACCTCCCGATTCCTTGCCTGACGGAGCGGGACGGCCGACTGGCCCACGATTACGACCGTCCCAAAACGATCGGGCGCGTGCGAGCCTATTACGGCAACTTTGGGGTGTGCGTGCGTGCGCTAGCGTATATCCTGGCGCACGGCGGCGATGGCTTGCGAAACGCGACGCTGGACGCCCTGCTGAATGCCAACTACATCCGCCATGGTCTAGAGGATCATTTCAAGCTCCCCTACAACGAACCGTCGATGCACGAATGCGTCTTTAGCGACGATCAACAGGCGGCACGAGGCGTCAAGACTGGCGACATCGCCAAACGTCTGATTGATCATGGGTTTCATCCCTACACCGTCAGTTTCCCCTTGATCCTTCATGGGGCACTCATGATCGAACCGACAGAGACTGAGACGAAGGAAGAACTCGACCTATTTGTCGACGCGATGCGATCCATAGCAGCCGAGATCGAGCATGATCCGGAGCTGGTAAAAAACGCTCCCCACACGACGAGGACCAAACGCGTGGATGAGACCTTGGCGGCCCGGTGGCCGGTTGTTCGCTGGCTCGCCCCCGAGCCCGAAGCCCAGGCCGCCGACTGAGGGAACCCCATGCGGCGTGATCTGCTGCTGCTGACCATCGCAGTCGTGTTGCTGCGCCTTCCCTTCCTCAACCAAGCCGTGCAGGGAGATGACGTTTACTACCTGCTCATTGCGCGCAACGCCCAGGTCGACCCGCTCCACCCTATGCAGATGGGGTTTCGTCTGCAGGGAGAGCTTGTTTGGGCAGCAGGACACACTCGTCCACCACTCAACGCCTATGTGCTGGCGGGGCTATTGGCGGTCTTCGGAGAGGTAAGGGAACTCTACTTTCACCTCTTTTACATAGCCTTTTCACTGGCAGCAGCGATTTCGATGTACTTCCTCGCTCGTCGATTCACAACCAGGCCGCTCCTGGCGTCTCTATTGTTGCTCTCGGTTCCCTCCTTCGTCGTGAACGGCAACAAGCTGGAAGCTGACCTACCCTTGCTGGCCTTCTGGTTAGGCGGCTTCGCCTTGTTCGTTTACGGTAAGCGCCTCCTGGCGGCGGTCATGTTGGCGGCGGCAGGTCTTTGCGCTTACCAGGCGATGTTTGCGGTTCCGATCCTGGCCTACTACGCCTGGATCGCGGACCGACGGAATCTCCGGCGGTGGCTAGCCGTGGGCGCGGCCCCGCTGGCGCTCGGGGCATGGCAAGTGTTCGAATTCACGGCCGCCGGAACGGCTCCAGCAGCCGTGCTGGCGGGTTACTTTCAGACCTACGACCTTCTGGCTCTGTCGCGAAAATTCCACAGTTCCCTGGCACTGGTAGGCCATCTGGGGTGGATCATCTCTCCTGTGCTGATTCTGGCTGCATGCCGCAGAGGGACCAAGCCCAGCCTATTCGTTGGCGCTGCTTATGGAGCAGCGGCGGCAGTGGTGTTCCTGTTCACCGGCTACGCGATTGGTCAGCGTCTGTTTCTAGCGCTCGCGCTAGGGACGGGCCTACTCCTCCTGCTGAATACGTCGCGTACTTGGGGGAAGAGCGCTTCGATGGAAGAGCGGTTTCTCTCGGCCTGGATTCTCTTGTACTTTGCCGGGTCGATCGCCGTTTTCTACGCCGGTTCGGCAAGGTACCTCCTGCCACTGGCCGTGCCAGTTGTACTCCTGACCATCCGGCGAATCGAATCGAGGATGTTTCTCAGTATCTTCACGGCAGTCCACCTTGCCGGCGGCGTGGCTCTGGCGGCCGCCGAGAACCACTACGTCGAGCAATATCGCGAGTTCGCACAGCGCCTCGCCCCCATGGTCGAATCAACGCGGCTGTGGAGTAATGCCGAGTGGGGCCTGCGCTACTACCTCGGGGAACTGGGCAGTGAGCCTTTGCTGCGAGATCAGATGTTACGCCAGGGCGCGGTAGTCGTGACCAGTGAGTTGGCGGCGGCGGTTCCGTTTCGAGCAACGGATCCCAAACAAGAACTCCTGCATGCCGACATCGAGGTGGGGCCTCTCCCCCTGCGAACGATCGGCCTCGAATCGCGCTCCGGCTATTCCTCGAGCAAGTTCGGCATCCTTCCCTTCGACTGGGGTTACGGAAGCATCGACCGGGTAGCTGCTTACAAAATTGGCTACACCGAGCCGACGGCCGGCTACCTGCGGATGGACTCTCCCGAAGCCGAAGCCCATCTCCTCAGCGGCTTCTATAGGCTTGAAGCCGCCAACTGGCGCTGGATGGCCAAGCAGGGAGCGGCGTCTCTTCTCGTGCCTGAAAACTCCCGCCAGTTCAAACTTGTTTTTCACATCCCCGATACCACGCCCGCCCGGCGCGTGGCCGTCGAGTTGGACGGCGAGATTCTGGCCGAGAAGACGTATCCGGGAACGGGGGACCACATCCTCTCAAGCCCCGTCGACCTGCCGGCGGGCCAGTCCGTACGGGTCACGATTTCGGTTGACGAATCGTTCCAGCCACCCGGCGACAACCGCGACCTGGGAATCGTCGTCGTTTCCTTTGGTTTCAAGTAGCGGTGACGAACAGAGATCGAGAGCCTTAGGCCTGCCGACCACCATGTCCACACAAGCTCTTCCAGCTCACCAGGTCCTTGCGTAACGAGTTGAACGACCCCTATGGGGGGTAGCAGCCCGTGGGTACGGCGACCATGTCGGTTCCGAGGCCGGTCCGGCAGCCGATGGGGGCCACTTGGGGCCCTGCGTGGCTGTCGGGGCACGGTTTTCGTTGGCCGGGAGGTTGTTGTTTCCATGGTAGTTCGGCGCGATTGGGTTTGTTTCGTCGTTTTCGGTTGGTGAGGCCTGGGACCGCACGCTGGAGGGTCTGCGTGACGACCATGGGAAGGGCCGTTGTGGCGCGAGATCTGAGCTTGCCGCTGCGATATTCGTGTCGGATCGGTGCAACCGCGGTAGCCGAGCGGGGCCGGGCCTCGAGAGGAGAAAGGCCGCGGATCTCAAAATCGAGATCTGCGCTAAGGGCTACGACACCCACTTCATCGAACGCCTCATCGAACAGCAGGCCTCCACTAGGGCCACCAAGGCGCGTTGTTGAGATGGCGTGACGCCGTCTCGCGGGGAGACGTTCTTGGAGCGCTTTTGAGCGGATTTGAGCGGATTTTCGCTAAAACTCTTTCCCACCGACCGAGGATCCCCTTCTCTATTTCGAGCATACACTACGGGATCAAGGGCCTTGTGGCTTGCGGGTACCTATGTTGTTGATTTTGTTGGGTTGGGGGTGTTGTGACTGATGGGGGGGCCGGAAGCGAGTCTGCGGCGTTCCGGTCCAACTTTGGCGAGGCGCGTGATTCGGGAAGCGGTTGTCCGGCAAACATACACAAAACGGCCGCAAGTCTCGGAAATGTCACCGAGCCCTGCTCTACGGGACTTCCGCGTGCGCCAGCTCCATCGTGCCCTTAGGCGGCAACGACTCTCTCCAGACGGGGCAAACCATACGCACCGGATTCGTCGAGTGACTCGATACCGGCGAGAAGCCGTTCCGGCACTGCGATGTGTGCGTGGGGGTTCACCAATACTCGCCACCGTCGCCGTATAGCTTCAGGAGGCCCCAGAGATCCCTGCTCGAAGAATGCGACGGCTCCGACCCTTCGGTTCCGAAGTGGCTGCAGTAGCCGGGCCATCTCACCTGGCCAGAGATCCATGCCGTCGGGCACAGCGCATACGTTGACAACAAGAACGTTCGGAACGGCGAGCGAGAAGTGACGATACTCCTCATTGAATACCCGCTTCGCACGAGCGTCGGAGGACTCCCAGCGAGCGATAACACTCGTCGAATCACCCTGGACGAGTTCTTCTTCCCCGATCACAACCTGGGCGCCCTCACCATCAAACGTGGGGTACAGAGCCTGGCCGGCATCGACACGTCTTACCCGAGCCAGGTCGTTCACGACGACCCAGGTGGAGGGCGGCGCCTGTTCGATGCCAGTAACAATTGCGGCGTTCGCGCTTGCGTCGAGAGGGATCCGAACCTCTATTTCGACTCGGCACTTCGAAACTCGGGCCCGAACGTCCGCGACCAGTTCACCGACTAGACGCTGGTCCTGTTCGGCCGCCTCGGATCTTTCGGGTGCGACGACCTCGAAATACACCGGAATCTCGTCTATCTCGGCGACCGCGTCAAGCACCTTCCCTTCCAGTGCAGGTTCAAAGCGGGCGGCATACCCAAGGCGTCGAACGGCGGCAACGAGGACGAGCTCCGAGTGCGCCGAGCGTTCACCGTTCGCCAGTCTCTGAAGCACATTCGGGAACCCCCCGGCCAGGTCGCACGCATCGAAGAGCAGCCCAAGTTCCACCGTGGAAGCCGCGAGCCCTAGTCCACGAGACGGATCGTCGACCAGGCGCCGCACTTTCCCAGGCCAAAGACGTCCGAGGGCCGACAATGCCCGAGCCGCCTCGCCAGCGCTGTAACCCAGAGGGCCACCGCGGCACCACTCGCGCGCAAAAGCGTCCCACGAGCCACCGAACTCTAGTGGAATCGCGCTTCCCATCCGACTCGCCCTCCGTCAGCCTAACGATTTTGATCTCACCGGCGCCACGACAGCGGCCTCCGGTGAAGCGATTGGTTAGGCGACCGGTCTCGAGGATCTCACGCTCATTTCTCCGGAGTGTCTCCTATAAAGTCCCGTAGCGTAGGGCTGGGCGACCGTTTTCGCCCAGCCCTGCGGCCTTTTGATTCGGCTTTCCAGAACCATGTTGACACAGTGTCACAGGGAGTCCGCAGGATTGAAGGGCAACGTTACGTCAGATTTCAGCAAGCCGCGTGATCTGGGAAGGGTTGGCTGGAAAAACATACACAAAACGGACGCAGGTCTCGGGAACGGCAGCGAGCCCTGCGCTACGGCGTTAGCTTCCCCTGCGTTACAATGCGAAGCGTCCCTCCAAGATCCGCTCTATGAGCACTCGGGTCTCGCTCTTTGTCACCTGCCTGGTCGATCAGTTGTTCCCCGAAGTCGGGTTGGCGATGGCCAAGGTCCTCGAACGGTTGGGTTACGAGACCGAGTTCCGTGAGGAGCAGACGTGCTGCGGGCAGCCGGCCTTCAACTCCGGTTTCGTCGCCGAGGCGCGCGACGTCGCCCGACATTTTCTGCATGTTTTCGACAGCGCCGAAGTCATTGTTGTTCCCTCCGGTTCGTGTTGTGCGATGATCCGTCATCACTTCACTGACCTGTTCCACAAAGATCCATCTTCGAAGCAAGCTGCCGGGAACCTCGCGACGCGAGTCTATGAATTCTCAGAGTTTTTGGTCGAAGTCGCCGGCATAGAGGACGTAGGTGCCACCTTCCCAGCGACAGCAACTTATCACGATTCCTGTCACGCCCTGCGCGATCTCAAGCTCAAAGAGCAGCCTCGCCGGCTACTGCGCAACGTGCAACAACTCGAGTTGCGTGAAATGGAGCCGGCCGAAGAATGCTGTGGCTTCGGGGGTACATTCTCGGTGAAGTTCGACGATATCTCGGCTGACATGCTCGACGGCAAGATCGAGGCTATTCTCCGCACGGGCGCCGATACCGTTGTTTCGATTGACCCCAGTTGCCTGATGCAGATTCGCGGCGGTTTGAGCCGGCGCCGGCTGCCTGTGCAAACAAAACACCTCGCCGAGATTTTGGCTTCCGGGTAGCCACAATGTCCGCCTCGTTCCACGAAAGAATCGACGTCGCCCTTCGGGATCTGACCTTGCAAAACAGCATTCAGTCGGCCACGGCGCGGTTCGCGGAAGGGCGCCGCGATCGAGTCCAGGAGCCAACATTCGGCGAGTATCAGGAACTTCGTACCGCGGCCAATCAGATTAAGCAGCACACGCTGGACAACCTCGACTACTACCTCGAGCAAGTAGAAACCAAGGTCCTCGAACACGGAGGCCAGGTCATCTGGTGTTACGACGGGGATTCAGCGGTCAAGGCCATCCTGCGCATCGCGCGGGAACATGGCGTGCGTCTCGCGGTCAAGTCCAAATCGATGACCAGTGAGGAGGTGGGCCTCAACGAAGCGCTCGAAAAGGAAGGTCTTGAGCCGGTCGAAACCGATTTGGGCGAATTTATCATGCAGTTGTCGGGCGAGCGTCCGTACCACATCGTCGCACCTGCTCTCCATAAGACACGGGCACAGATCGCCCAGCTGTTTTCCGAAAAGCTGGGCATTGCCTACGACGAGGAACCGACCCGCTTAACGATGGCGGCGCGTCGCGTCCTGCGCGACAAGTTTCAGCGGGCGGAGATGGGAATCAGCGGAGCGAATTTTGTCGTGGCGGAGAGCGGGGCCGTCGTGCTCGTCGAAAACGAGGGGAACATTCGATTGACGACGTCGATGCCTCGCGTTCACGTCGCGCTTGCTGGAATCGAGAAGATCATTCCTCGAGCCGCCGACCTCGCCGTTTTTTTGAAGCTTTTGGCGCGCAGCGCATCGGGACAGCGCCTGACGAGCTATACCTCTTTCCTCTCAGGGGGCCGCCGCGACGGCGAGATCAGCGGTCCGGAAAAGTTCTACCTCCTGCTGCTCGACAACGGACGCAGCCGCATTCTCGCCGACCACGAAAAGCGGCAGACGCTCTACTGCATCCGTTGTGGCGCCTGTTCCAATGTCTGCCCGGTCTATCGCCGCATCGGGGGTCACTCCTACCCCGGGGCCTACAGCGGTCCGATCGGCGCCATACTGACTCCTCAGTTCCAGGGCGCAGGCCACGAGCCGGGGCTGCCTTTCGCTTCCAGTTTGTGCGGTGCTTGTGCCGAGGTTTGTCCCGTCAAGATCGACATCCCTCGGATGTTGTTGGCGCTCCGGCAGGAAGTCAAAAAAGCCGAAACGCGCGACCGGCATCTCCATTTGGAAAAAGTGGGCTTCCAGCTCTGGAGCTGGGTCATGCAGCGCCCAAAGCTGTTCGAATTGCTCGGCTTTTTCGCCAAGGCCGTCTTACCCTCCACCAGCACTAACGAATGGATAAGCTCGCTGCCGGGCCCGCTCAAGGCCTGGACCGGCTCTCGTGACTTCCCTCCACCGGCGCCGAAGAGTTTTCGCCAGCTTTGGCGATCACGCAAGCCACTAGCCGGGGCCATAGATGGGAAATCCCGAGCGCTCGACAAACGGACCCGCGGCGCATCCAGCTCAGCAAGTGACCGACATGCCTGACCGCGAGCAGGTTCTGCACAAGGTTCGCACGGCCCTAGGACGACACCGAGGTCAGCCTCCTGATCCGCCTCCGGCCTTTTCGCCGGCGGTGGTCGATCTTGACTTGGAGGAACGCGTCCGACTCCTTATCGAGAATTTTCCCGGACAGTGCGTGCGGGCGGCATCGCCCGAAGAAGCTCGCCGGTACGTTTCCGACGCACTTGCTGGGCGCCGGGCCGTCGCTTCCAATGCATCCTTCCTGCACACCACCGGCATCACGTCGCTGCCGGGCGTTGAATCGGGTATCCGCGACGGGGCAACTCTGCGGAAGGTTTCCGCTGAGGCCGACGTCGGCATCACCAGCGCCGACTATGCGCTTGCGGACCCTGGCGCCCTGGTTTTGCTCTCTACGTCTGGTGAAGACCGTATTGTCTCGCTCCTTCCAGCCGTCCACATCGCGGTCATTCCCGCCGGATGCATCCTAGCGGGGATCGACGATCTCTTTAGTGCTTTGCCTGATCCGGCGGCGGTCTCGAGTTCCATGGTCATCATTGGGGGGCCGAGCCGTACGGGGGACATCGAAATGAGCCTCGTGCTTGGCGTCCACGGACCCCGCGAGCTGCACTTGGTGGTAGTGTGAAACCTTACGGCGCTTTGCGCTGTGACTCACGCTGCGGTGGGAGAATATTGATTCAACGTCTCCCCGTTTAGAAGTTGCCTTTTACACGCTCCAAACTCTGCTCCACCGTAGCTTCGCCATTTATGTTCTTCCCCGCTAGCCTGCTTCCCTTGGGATCTCCTTCAGAGCGACTTGACACCCAGACGAAAAAGACAGCATCAACCGAGACGATGCCGGTAGGCTGGGGTTCAACTAGGAGAGACGCCGTTTCCTCGGCGCAAGGCATCGACGCGTTCGGAATGTCTCGAAGACTGCTAGTCAGGGTGCTGCTGGTCCTGTTGGCGGCACCGCAACCGGCCGCGCTCTTAGCAGCATCGCAGGGTAGTTCTGGATCACCCGCTAGCGGTACCTACCGGGGCCGCGTCCTCAGCGAGCTGTTTCGACATCGCCAGGAGCGGGCACGCCAAAGCGAAGTTGCACGCCACGCTGCTCTGCCAGAGTTAGCCCCCGTCCTCCAGGAAGACGCGGGTGATATCGCTGTCATTGATGACAGCGACGGTGTCGTCTTGCGGCCCAATTTTTTCGACCTCAACACCAGCAGCCTGACTCTGACCCGCTTCGACACCGGCTACACGGCTCAGCCAGGCCCCTTGGCCTTCAACGAGACGGCCCGCAGCGACGGTTTGCCCCTCAGCCTTGGTGACGACGACGACGTCCAATTGTTCCTGCCCTTTCCGTTCCCGTTTTTCGACGGCGGCTACAGCGAGGCCTTCGTTCACTCGGACGGCAACCTGACCTTCGTGGAGCCGGACGCAGCTTCCAGCGCTCGGAGCCTGTCGAGAGCGATCAGCGGACCGCCCCGTATCGGCCCACTCTTCACCGACCTGGATCCCACCCAAGCGGAGGCTACTATTAGCATCTATTCGACCGTCGACCGGTTCGTCGTCACTTGGGACAATGTGCCGGAATTCCGTTCTTTTGGGGCCGGTAGGCGACAAACTTTTCAGCTCGTTCTGCATCAAGACGGCAGGATCGAGTTTCATTTTGCGAACGTCACCCTCAACACCGCCGTCGTCGGCATCATGCCGGGCTATCTTCAAGGCGAATCCACGCCGGCCAATTTCGATGAAGGCGTTCCGGAGCCAGTCGAGGGAGCGCTGGCGGAGATTTTCAGTCCCATTACGACAATTGACTGCTTCGCCTTGACCCAAAAGTTCTATCGCAATCACGACGACGCCTACGATTTCATCGTAGTGTTCAATGATTTCGGCCTGCCGGCGGCTCCGGGTGCCTTCGCTTTTGAGGTAAACGTCCGAAACGAAGTTCTCGGCATCGGCGATCTGCTGTCCGGTGGGGAAGCCGTTTTCGACTTCGGTCCGGACTTCGGTTCCCCCCGACGGCTCCAGAGCTTCCTTAACATGGGTCCGCTCTCCAACTACCCGCCAGACCCCACCGAAAAAATTCTAGTCCTTGGCGAGAACAACACTCTATCTGTGATGGGCCAGGAAGCCGGACACCGATTTCTCGTTTTTGTCCGCTTCCGGGATCCGGTAAGCCGGCAGCTTTCTTTTAGTTTGTTAGGAAGGGATCAGGCGCACTGGAGCTTCTTTTTTAACTCGGATGCCTCCGTCGTCGAAGGTAACCGCATCGAAGATCGCGGCATGGTTTCGCCACGCTTTCGCACCATCGCGGCCGCCGAAAAATACAGTGATTTCGATCAGTACCTCATGGGGCTGCGCGGCGCCGACGAAGTGCAGCCGAGCTTCTTGGTGGAGAACCCGACCTCTTTCCGCACTCCCTCATCGGCGCCGGCCGTTGGCGTTACCTTTGACGGGGACCGCAAAGAAATAACCGTCGACATGATCATCGCCGCCGAGGGAAGACGGATTCCGCCCGGGAGTGTGTCCCAGAAAAACTTCAACTTCGCTTTCATCCTGCTCGTCGAAGCAGGGACTGCGCCTTCGGCGCAAGATTTGAACCAACTAAACGCTATTCGCACCCAGTGGGAGCAGTTTTTCAACGATGCCGTTGAGCAGCGCGGAGAAGCGCAAACTGTACTCGTCAAAATGCTTCACCTTTCTACCTGGCCGGCCGCGGGTATTCTGCGAGGCACTCCCGGCCTGGGATCCGTCGAGATTGCGACACCGCTCACAGCCGATCTCGATGTCATGTTGACAACGGATAACGGCTTCATCGAGGTTCCCGCCGTCGTAACGATCCTGGCTGGTTCCACCGAGGCTCCCTTCACGATCGACGGGATGGCAGACGGCATTGCGTCCCTGACCGCTGTAGCGAACGCTCCCGGCTACGAGATGGCTCACAGTCTCGTCCAAGTACGTACCAGTCCGAGGGAACTCACCCTCACCGTCGAGTCCGGCGATGGCCAGGCGACTGGTGACGGCGGCGTGTTGCCCAAGCCCGTTGTCTTCCGGCTTTGGGACGAGAATCAATTGCCATACTCCGGAGTTTCAGTGGTCGTGATCCCCAGCGACGACGGCGTAGCAACGCCTTCGCCGGCTCTTACCGACGCCCGCGGACGCCTCTCGGTCCAGTGGCAGTTGGGCACGATGTTTACCCGCAACACCTTGCGAGCCGAAATCGAAGGCACTCCCGCAGTCAACGTCGTCGCCGAAGCTTTCTCGCTGGGGCCGCGGCCCGCATTTGTGCTTGCAGGGGTCGTTAATGCCGCCAGTTTCAACACCGGACCCTCTCCGCCCGTCGGAATCGCGCCTGGCAGCCTGGTTTCAATTTTCGGGGCTGGACTGTCGCGAAATCCAGGGGCGGCGTTGGCCTTCCCTCTGCCGACCCAATTGCGTTTGACGCGAGTCACGATTAACGGCATTCCAGCGCCGCTGCTGTTTGTGTCTCCCGAACAAATCAATTTCCAGGCGCCGTTCGGACTGACCGGATCGACCGTGGGGATTCAAATCACCAGCGACGCCGGTGCGAGCGATCCCGTCACCGTACCCCTGATCTCGACTCAACCGGGAATCTTCTTCGATTTCGCAACCGGTCTTGGAGCCATTCGAAACAATGACGACGGAACCTCCATCCTGGAGCGGCCCGCGCGCGCCGGCGATTTCATACAAGTTTTCTGCACGGGTCTCGGCGAAGTGGTTCCTCCCGGCCAAACGGGTCTCCCGGCCCCGGCCTCACCTCTTTCGTGGACCACGCGCAATCCACAAGTTCTGATCGACGGTCGAGACGCACTGGTAACGTTCAGCGGTCTGGCGCCGACTTTCGCGGGGCTCTACCAGATCAATGTCCAGGTGCCGGAGGATCTCCTACCGGGAAAGTATACGCTGGTCGTGATCGTGGACGGGATTATGAGCAACGCTGTGTTGATCGACGTTCAATAAGGCTGCATTCGGATTCGGACGGATCGCGCTGACTGCTAAGGAACGGATCAGCGTACCGGCAGTTGTGTTTTCAGCTGTGCTCCAGCCGGCATTTCTGATCACGGATTCGTAGGGGCAAGCAGGTGTCTTATTTCTGAACGGGCCACACGTCTCAGTGGAGTTCCCCAGAATGCGGCCCGGCGCCGACTTTGGCAAGATAGGGTGACATGAACGTGCATCCGCGTTTGCTGTTCTCCCTTTTGATTGCCGTCCTGTCGGGATTTGGATGCGGCCCGGCCGCTGACCAAGAACCGTTTACGATCGTCATGCTGCCGGACACTCAGTTCTACGCCGAGAAATACTCCAAATACTTCCACGATCAAACGGAGTGGGTTCGGCAGAACGCCGAAAAGGGGAATATCGTCTTCGTGACCCAGGTGGGAGACATTGTGCAAAACGGCGACGCGGCACCCGACGAATGGAAGGTCGCCGACGAGGCCTTTTCCCGCCTTAAAGGGGTTGTACCGTGGGGAGTTGCCATTGGCAATCACGATTATGATCTCGTCGAGCCACGAGGTTCGGCCAGCGCGTTTCGAAAGACCTTTGGCCCGCAACGCTTCGCCGGCAATGCTTGGTACGGGGGGAGTTCTGAGAACGAATTGAACTCCTACCAGTTATTTAGCGGCGGTGGGGCCCGGTTCCTAATCTTTCATCTCGAAGCCGACATTCCCGATGAGGCTATTGCGTGGGTCGAAGGAGTCCTCGAGCGTCACCCGGGAACACCGGCGATCGTCTCGACCCATATCTACATGAGCGACGAAACCAAGAGCCGCACGCAAGAGGAGTATTACCGCAAGGATGTCGGCAACTCCGGCGAGGCCGTCTGGAACAAGCTGATCAAGAAAAACTCGCAGATCTTCATGGTGCTCTGTGGCCACTGGGCCAACGCCGGCGGCGAATGGTATCAGGTCTCGGGCAACGATGCCGGCCAGCCTGTTTTGGAGATCTTGGCTGACTACCAGACCAGGGAGAACGGCGGCAACGGCTGGCTACGGCTCATCACATTCGTGCCCAAGGAGAATCAGCTACAGTTCCGCACATACTCTCCCTCGCTAGATCAATACGAAACCGACGCGGACAGTCAGTTCACCCTGCCGCTCGATTTCGCCGAGCGGTTCCAGCCGTCATAAATCTGCCCACTGTGCGAACAGTTTGTAGTTTGTAGCGCGGACCTGGTGCCTTTCCAGGGTCCGCGTGTCGCTTCTGCCCGATGCGCAGACAGTCGCCGCCGGGCGTGCTGCGCCCGCGGGCACCCGCAGTTCCGGAGTACTCTGCAACCTCTGCCCGAGACCAAACTCCTTCGCATCTCGTGCTCGCGTGCAGCAAGTGTTTGAGTCCGGTGGAGAGTCACTACCCAGAAGCGGCCCGAAGTCTTCGCCAGCGCCACTCCCAGCCCAGCCAAACCAAGATGCCCAACACTGACGCCGCACCGGCAAATCCGGCAAGCCACATCTCCGCGCCGCCGTCGTAGAGCAGCTCGACCACGCAGCGGCCTTCGCACTTGGTTTCAACGGTCATCAGGCTCAGCTTGTCACGCAAGATCCGCCGCCGCTCCCCGTTGACCCAGGCTCGCCAGCCGGGATGGTAGCTCACCTGAGTCGTGATCAAGTGCTCTCTCCGCAGCTCGGCAACGATCCGCGCCTCATGAGGGCTTAGCCAAACGAATTCCACCAGCGGCAAGTCAGGGTTCTCGAGGGCCGCGACGAAAGGGAGAAGCGGCGCTACATCGGAGAACGCAGTCGGCGCTCGTTCCATAAGATCTTGGTAGCGGATGACGTGTGCCGGCGATTCCGTGCGGCTGGGCACGCCGTAGATAACATCGTCGCCGTCACGCCAAAGCTCCGGAAGCACTCCTTCGAACTTCGTGGGGTCGCGGAAGTCCTTGTAGACCTCACGGCTCTCCGGTCCGCCAACAGCGATGGCCCGCACTCCGTAGGCCTTCAGCCACAGCACTGTGTCCTCACCGTTCCCTCTAGTAGTCGTGATTCCGTAGCTCGTATCGGCGAGCCGAGGGTTAGTCATTCCTTGGTCAGCGCCCCCCCCAAATTGCGGATTGTCGGCGAACACGTTCAGCCAGAAACGCAGCGATCCCTGCAGGAAAACCCGCTGGCCGGTAAGATTCTCGTCCAACCATTTTGCGACCTGATACTCCACAGTCCCGGTCACATCGATAGGGCCGACAAGCGTCCGCCCGTAGTTTCGGTACTGCTGCAGTTGGTAGGCGCCAACCAGCAGCACCACCACCGTGGTGATAAGCTTTCCGCGGAGACGCCAGGCTTCGAACACCTTCCCTAGAACGATAGCCGCCAGGAAACACACCGCCATCTCCATCTCGAGGTGGTAGCGCTCGGGCTGCGGCAGAATATAGATGTCAAGCCATTCGGCCGTCAACGGCAGTGAGCCGCAAAGTACGAAAAAGCAGGCCCAGAACTGGACAAATTCACTCACCAGGGCGCGCCTCAGCGAATACCGCACGGTGAGTACCACAAGCAGCACCAGCACCAGATAGAGCCACTGTTTCACTCCTATTTCGTAGCTCCCCACGACGATTTGGGCGTTGCGTTGAACGGCGAAAAGCGTCGAAGGCGGAATCCACGTTGAGGCCAGCGCGTACGATAGTCCTCCAATTCCCGCTGCCTGCATCCACTTGCGAATCGACCCGGCCTCACGCTTTGCCAGCAGGTAGGCGCACACGGCCATGGCCAGAGCGACGGTTCCTATCCAGTTCGTAAGCACAACGCTCATCGTGGCCACGGCAGCGACCAGAGTTGAGATCGGCCTAGCCTTACGAAGCGCCACGTCAAGCGCGACAATGGCGAGAGGGAGCAGAAACATCGACGTAATATGGGGCCCCTCTCCGTAGTGCACCAGGGCTTGAAGCCGCCGGGGGCCCAGAAAAGTACCCATATCCGCCGCCACCGACGGCGTCAGGAGAGCTGCCGGCGAAAAGACGGAGTACAAAACGGCCCCCGCCAGGCTCGGCAGCCGCCGCCCGCTAAGACGGCTGCCCATCCAAAACAGAGTCACCGGCCCGAGGCAATAGGCAGCGGCCGTTACTGCGTGGTACGAAAGAGGCGCCGAGATCCCTGCGACGGAAGCAACTGCAGCGACCGACAGGTGCAGAAGCGGCGAGTACGTGTTTTGGTACGGTATGCCGCCATACCACCAGGGAAACCACGTCAGCTCCCACGGATGCTCCATAACGTAGCGAGCGAGCGCGATGAAGGTGCTCTCGATCGAGCCCATGTGCTGCGTGAATTCCGTGACGAAAAGTTCACGACATAGGTAGGCGTTCAAACAGAAGAGGAAGAGCGCGCCTACCGCCGTTTGTGCGGATTTCTTGGACACCGGACAAGGTGATTATCGAGGATATGCGCATCCCGCGCAAAGCGGATCAGGAATGACACCGAGTGAACGATAGGGCGTGAAGCCGGCAGAATTGCCGCTGAACTCGAACCTACTGAGTCTCGCGAATTATACTGACATGGCCCGTGTTCAGATTGTAGGGGCACGGCATGCCGTGCCCGGCTTCCAAGGTCACGGTATTTCGCGAGCCCCTGAGCTGACCCCATACACCCTCCGCGAGAGATGCGGGCTAGACTAGGCGGAACATAGGCTTGTTCACTTCATCTCACTCGCCGCCGCCCTGTCTACAAACCACTCGATGTCTTCGCGCTCGCGAGCAAATCTTTGAGCCGGCAAATCGGTGGGATTAGCCGGTCCTTCCAGAACGCGTCGAAGGGTTGTCGCCTTGTCCGCGCCGGCAACAAGAAAGAAGACGTTTCGGGCGGCCAAGATCGGCCGGGGTAACAGCGTCACCCGATGGCTCTTGCGCGAGGCAGCGTAAGTCGCGGCGGCAATGCCGGCTTCCTCGTCAATGAGCGGACTTCCTGCAAATAGACTAGCTGTATGACCGTCGGCGCCCATACCCAGATGAACGACATCGAACGCGGGGAACTTCCCTTCCCTGAGTTGAAAAAACTCGCGAATGCCCGCGACGTATCGGCCGGCCGCCTCTTCAGGCTGCAGCTCGCCTTCCATTCTGTGGATTTGACCGGCCCCTATACCTGTAGGATCCAGCAGTGCCTGACGCACCATCCGATAGTTGCTGTCGGCATGATCCGGGGGGACACAGCGTTCGTCCACCCAAAAAATGTGAACTCGGCGCCAATCAAACCCGCCGGCCGCAAGGTACTCGAACATCAGCCGCGGCGTAGACCCGCCCGAGACGGCCAGGGTTGCCTTCTCGCGGTCCTCGAGCGCCTGGGCAAGCCGATCGAGAGTAAACTCAGCCGCTGCCGAGGCAGCCTGTTCCTTGTTTTTTGAGACGTGAAAACGGGGACTCATGCCACCCGTTCGGAGATGCGAGTGGCGGTGTCGAGAGCGGCGTGGAAGACCGTGTCGGAAGTAAAGATTTTCAGCTCCTCGTTCAGCAGCGCGACATCGCTGCTGGGTGGAAACCAGACTCGGTTGCTGACAGCGGGGCCTCCTTCGGTCGAGAGTTCCAGGTCGAGATAGTCCTCCACCCGACGCAAGAGAATCTCGAACGGCGGTTCCCCACTAGACTTGAGATCCACTGCGACAAGCCGGCTTCCCTGCCCGGGGCTTTCCGCGTGGTGAAGCCGCATTCGGACCTCCCGGTTGCCGTGGCGCAATACGAGCGTCTCGCCGTCGTTCTCGGACCACGAGCCACTGTCGAGGCTCCACCCTAGGCAGTTCATCAGCCAGCCTGCCATGAGATACGCCGACGCCGGTATCCCGGCTTTCACGTTCCCGCCGTAGGTAAGCTCCACAGCGGTAAGCTCCCGCAAGCGCTGCCGACAGGCATCGTTCTCGAAAACCTGCGCCACCGTTTCTCTCCACCGGGTCACGCGCGCCCAGCTGAGGTCAGTGACACCGCTCGCCGATCGGCTAAGATCGGAAAGCCACGACAGCGCGCCGCGGGAGCCGCGGAACTCCCTAACATCCACGATGAGCCGAGCCGCGAAAGCTGACAGTTGCCTGAATACCGGAAGACGGGCAGCCCGTTCGCTGCGGCACCAGAGCACCACCGGCAGATCCGAAACGATCAGGGGTAGCAGCACCGACGGTAGATCGGATGCGGTGCGCTCGGAAACCTGAATCTCGATTTGCTCGCTGCAGATCTGTTGTCGGCGACCCATGGGCATCCAGCAGTGGGCTTTGACGTCGGCCTCCAACCGTTCGTCGCCGCCTGCTGCAACGCGGATCAGAATGGCCCGGCTGGGATGACTCTGCATGAGCTCGGCCAACGTCTCCGATAGGGCAACCACGTCGTCCTCTTCGTTGACGAGAACCAGCAACGTGAGAGAACAAGCTCTCATCAGCGCCTGCTCTTCACCTTGCGAGTGGTCGGCTAACGAAGCCCACAGCTCATCGATTTCACGAATGAGAGTTTCGGGATCGATCGCCATCGGTGGCCTAAACGAATCTGGTTGGGTTCAGGGGGTCCGCCAACTATGACGGTTCTCGTTGAGCATTTGGTCGGACGACCTTGGTCCCCAGCTTCCCGCCGCGTAGTTGGGGAAGTCGTGCTTTTGGTTCTTCCAAACTTCCACGATCCGCTCCACGGCGGCCCAGGAAGCTTCAACCATGTCTTGGCGTGAGTACAGCGTCCCGTCGCCGGCAATGGCATCCAACAGCAGGGTCTCGTAAGCGGAGGGCTCACGCACTCCGAAGCTGCTCCCGTAATGGAAGTCCATCGAGACACCTCGTAATTGCATACCCTCTCCAGGCTTTTTGGCATCGAAACGAAGCGAAATGCCGCCGGACGGCTGGATGCGAAGAATCAGAAGGTTCGGGGTCTCGACCGGGCTCTGCTCGGAGAACAAAACGTGAGGCGCCGAGGCAAACTCAATCGAAATTTCAGTCACGCGCTTGGTGAGGCGTTTGCCCGACCGCACGTAAAAAGGGACGCCCGCCCAGCGCCAATTATCCACGAGGAACGTTACGGCGGCATACGTATCGGTCTGAGACTCGGCATGTACACCTCGCTCTTCGCGATAGCCGGCGAGATCACTTCCCCCTACCCGGCCGGGACCATACTGGCCGGCGACCGCGTAGCGACCGACGTCATCCGCGGACATGGGTCGAATTGACTCGAGGACTTTGCTTTTTTCGTTGCGAACGGCTTCGGCCTCGAAGCGCGCCGGCGGCTCCATGGCCATGGTTGCCAAGACTTGAAGCAGGTGATTCTGCACCATGTCTCTGAGCGCGCCTGATTCCTCGTAGTAGCCACCCCGATCCTCCACGCCGATCGATTCAGCCGCCGTGATCTGAACCTGGCGGACGTAGCGGCGATTCCACAGCGGCTCAAAAATGCCGTTCGCAAACCGAAACGCCAGGATATTCTGCACCGTCTCCTTGCCGAGATAGTGGTCTATACGGTAGATCTCGCTCTCGTCAAAAACACCCTGGATTTGGCGGCTCAACTCGCGGGCGCTCTTTAGATCGTGTCCGAACGGCTTTTCGACGACGACGCGGCGCCAGCCGCCGTTTTCAGACCGTGCCAAGCCCGCCGCCCCCAACTGCTCGACAATGGGCCCGTACAGGCTGGGCTGCGTCGAGAGATAGAAAAGAACGTTATCACCGGTGTGCCGCTTGCTGGAGATTGCTTCGAGCCGCTCCTTCAGCGAGCTGTAGTAGGCAGGGTCCTTGACATCTCCGGGAACGTAGTACAGTCCCCGCTCGAAACTTCGCCAAACTTCTTCGTCGTATTGATCTTGCTCGCCAAAGCCCTTCACCGACTGTTTCATGCGGGCACGAAAGTCCTCGTCGCTCATCACCGTGCGGGAATTGCCGGCTACGGCGAATCCGGCGGACAGACGGCGGTCGTGGGCGAGGCTATAGAGCGCGGGAAGCAGCTTGCGTTTGGCCAAATCTCCGTTGGCCCCAAAAATGACGATCGTGCACGCGGGTATGCGGCGCTCAAAGCGTAGGGAATCGACAAAGGGATTGCTGTCGACCATGGCTTCCGTGGTGGCCATCGAAAGAATTATCGTCGATTTGCGGAGAAAAAACCAGGTTACCACTCCGCGTAGGGCGTGCCGTTGAGACCCTCGCGGTCCGAGCCGCTTTTTACATCAAAGACACCTGACTCACCACTCGGTCCGATGTCGGAGATAATCTCCCAAGTATCCGACGACTCGGTAAAAGGGTCCACCGGAACCTGTCGCAAATACCCCTCCGCGACCAGATCTTCGAGACTCTGAGGAGGCGACTCTTTGTCGTAGGTATACTGATCGATCACCGAGCGAATGGTGAACAAGTTGCTCTGCAGGACGCTCTCCTTCGCGCGGACCATGGCGGTGGTATACATCGGCACGGCGATCGAGATGATGGTCAAGAGGATGGCCATCACCACCATTAATTCAACGAGTGTGAAACCTCGTCGTTTCCGGTTTACTTCACCACTCGCTGTAGCGTGTCCCATCCAATGCCATGTCCATGCTTGTTGTAAAGACATCGAAGACGTTTTGTCCTCCCCAACTCATCGACGCGGGCTCATCTTGGACCGAGCGCACGCCCCAGTTCGTCGAGTTCGTGATAGGGTCAAGCGGAATCCGACGCAGGAAGCGGATCTTTTGTTCGTCCTCCTCGGAAGAACCGAACCCGGAAGATCCCCGGCGGGAACTTCCCAACCCGCCGCCCGACTGTGACCCGAACCCTCCCCCCTGCGAACCGCCGAATCCCCCACGCGACTGCGCGCCAATGCCGCCACCTGAACGACCACCGAACGAGCTACCTTGCCGGCCGCCAAACGAGCCACCTTGCTGCCCACCGGAACGACCTCGACCGCCGCCGAATGCGCCGCTCTGCCCGCCTTGACCCTGCATGCCGCCCTGTCCGAATGGATTGCCCCCCACTCCCGTGGCCTGAACGGTGACGCCCTCCACCATGCTTTCAAGAGTAAGAGGATACCCAAACGTGTCCTCGTCGACCTGACCTAGCTTGCCTTGATCCGCCATGTCCTTATGACGGTCGATTGCCTTGCGGATTTCAGAAAGGGCGTTCCGCAGGCGTCTTTCCTTCTCGCGCTGCACCTTGACACGGGCAAGGGGCAAGGCCATCGTCGAAAGGATCAACAGGATGGTGAAAGCGACGATCAGCTCCACCAGGGTCAGTCCTGATTGTTTTCCTCGCCTTCGCATGGTCTTGGCGCCGCGAAAAGCACCCGAACGCCCAACGCTGCGGGGCTTGTCCGGCCGTCGTCAAACGGAGCGGTCAACTTGAATCGGTCGGATTTCCATCCAGCTTGAAGCTACGCTCCTGACTGCGCTCTATTAACGAACGCGCACGCTGACCTGACCCGCAGCGATTTTCATGCGTTTCGATTCAGCATCTCGAGCGCCCGTGGGAGTCACCTTTACGTCGGACCGGCCTGAAGCCACGCCCTCAAAAATCAGCTTGACCAGCAGTCCGCCTCCGTCTACGCCTCCGGTTCCGGGAAAGCGCGAGATATTGACCGCTGCTAAGCCGACTTTGTGACGAATATTCTTGGAGAAAATCAGATCTTGGCCGTCTCCTTGCAAGAACGTTCCCCTCTGGATGTCGACCAAACGAAGCAGTTTCGGATTGTATCCGAACCGCATGGGTATGCCAAAAAGCTGCTTCACATTGGCAACCGATACGCCGATTTCGAGCTGCTCGCCCACCGCGACAACCGGCTCGGCGGGAGCGAAACTGAAGCTTGGGGCAGCCGAGGGCTGTTCAGGCGCCGCCGCGGTTGCAGCGGTCTCTGTCTCGGCCACTTCAACCTCTTCCGGCTCTTCGGATTCGGTCGACGCAGGTGCCGGAGGGACACCAGGCGCGCTCGGCGGCGGTACCCGGCTTGGAGCCACCGGTGCAGCTTCGGCAACCTCGGTCGCTTCGGTTTCCGCTTGGCTGGGAGCATGTGCTCCCACTTCCGGCAGCGCGGGGACCTCGTTGGACTCGCGCTCGTATCGTACGCGGTAGACCTGCTCCACGCCCGACGCCACACCCTTCAGGTTCACGCTGTTGATCTCCGGTACCCGCACAATTCGCGGCACCAGCACGATCAAGATCTCGTTCTCCGAGAGCTGGACATCTTTGCTACTAAAAAAGCGTCCTATCAACGGTATCGAGCCGAGAAACGGCACACCCGATTTCGTAATGAACGTCTGCGACTGCATCAGCCCGCCAAGAATGCTTGCCTCCCCATCCCGGATGCGAACGTCATGCGTCACTTTGCGCTGGCCGATCACCGGCTGGGAGATCCCCCCGATATCAACAAAGTCGCGCACATTCGAAATCTCGATCTCGATGTGCATGGACACCTCTGAGTCGTTGTGGATCTTAGGCGTCAAGTCCACATTGACTCCGACGTCGGTGTAAGTGAACTGTGTGTTGACCAACGGGCTGATGCCCCCAATGCCGCCGCCGAGGCCGCCTGAAAAACTACCTGTCGCGATGGGAATACGGTCACCGATTCGCAGACTGGCTTGGAAGTTGTCGGCGGCGCGAAGTCGCGGCGATTGCAACAAACGAGTATCCGAGCGAGTCAT
Organism: Bryobacterales bacterium; assembly: GCA_965248105.1. Classification (GTDB taxonomy): domain Bacteria; phylum Acidobacteriota; class Terriglobia; order Bryobacterales; family UBA6623. The sequence goes on along the minus strand of CBDFIK010000006.1, from coordinate 3,235,093 downwards.
CAGAGCGGTAAGTTGCGCTCCCGGCAATACGGTCGACCAATCCCCCGAGCTCAGCTTCCTTAGACCCGATAGTGCTACGCCGCCACCGCCGCCTTCTCCCCCTGCCACGGCTCCCCCGGTGAAGGTAACAGGGATGCTAAGCCCGTTTGCGCCACCCGACACCGGTGTAATCCCCAGTTCGCGGTTGCGTGTCTTGCTCGTCTCGAGCACCAACACATCAATGATCACCTCGGGACGCGCCTTATCGATGTCGTTGATCACCTTCTCGGCAAGCGCAATCTTGTCTGCCGGCCCTCGAAGGATCAGCGCGCTCATCGAATTCACCGGGAACAGACGTCGAATGTCCGTCAGGCCTCGTATGGCGGTCGCCACTTCTTGGATTTCTTGCGGCGTGGCCGCGTTTGCCAAGTAGAAGGTTCTGACAACTTCCTCTTGGTATTCCCGCCGTTTATTCGTGTTGTCGTTGGTTACGAAGACTGCGTTCGGCGAGATGGTCTTCCAAAACGACTTGGACAGGAGGCTGACGTAGTCGAGCGCATCCTCGAGAGTGGCGTTCTGGATCTCGATGCTGATCTCCTGCTCGTCATAGTCGGGATCGAAAAGCACGTTGATGCCGGCTAGCTTGCAGATCGTCTCAAACACGACCTTGCTCTCTTGTTTCGGGATTGTCAGGTTGATGAGCTGAGTGGAGATGGGCTTTAGCTCCGGCAACCCCTTCAAGCGCGCGACTTTGGCGTGCCGCGCTAGCCGGTCTCTTTCGAGAGGGCCGACCCCAATCGTGTCTTGGTCAGCTTTCGGATCTCCTCTGAGCTTCTCACGACGCTCGATCATCTCGACCGTGCGCTTACTCTCCTGCGCGGCAACACTCGAGGCCGGATCAATCTCCAATGCCCGCTGGAATTCGGTTAGCGCCTCTTCGAGTTGCCCTTGTCGGCGCAGTCTGTGCCCACGATCCACGTGAGCCTGCCCGGCTACGAAGCGCATGCGCCGCGCGGCCAGCTCGTATCGCTGGTCCACCGGGTTTTCCAGAACGGCTTGCTCATAGAGCTCCAGAGCCTGGTCGTAGTCTTTCACCAGCTCCGCTCGACGTCCCTGGTTGTAGAACTTCTTGGCTTTGCGGCCGCCCGCTTCCGCCGAAGCGGTCAGCAACAGCGCCAGTACCAGCCCGGACGCGACGGCCCTGGCGAGGCGGCGCGCCCCGTAGACCGAAGCTGTCAAACATGCCAATCTAGTAGCTGGGAAGCCCAGCCGGCGACCGACTCCGGAGGTCGGGTCGAAACTCGCTCGTCTGGCGCCCACGCGTACGATCCCCATAGTGATCCCTCGTAAAGGTGACGTAGGCGGAGAGCCAAGCGTGGAAGGAAATGAGCGGCAGCAATCAAGGCATTAGGATTCTTAGCGACAACCGTCGAACCAGACACGACTATTTCTTGCTCGAAGACATGGAGGCCGGAATGGTTCTGACGGGCACCGAGGTTAAGTCCATTCGCGCCGGGAAGATGCAGCTGCGGGATGCGTACGCCGCGATTCGGGACAGTGAGATGTGGCTGTTCAATGCTCACATCAGCCCTTATTCTCACGGCAACCTGCAGAATCACGATCCGCTACGGCCCCGAAAGTTGCTGCTAAACCGCCGCGAGATCAGCCGGCTGATCGGCAAGACCCACGAGAAAGGGTTGACCCTAATCCCAACAAAAGTCTACCTGTTACGCGGAAAGATTAAGTGCCGCCTGGCCTTGGCCAAGGCCAAGAAGCTGTACGACAAGCGGGAGAAAAGCCGCCAAAAGGAAGCAGAGTCCGAAGCCCGGCAGGCCGTCCGGGACGGCCGCTAGTTCGCATCTGGGGACCTGCACCACGAGGGCGGTTGTTGCCTTACGCTCGGAGCTGTAACGTTGGCATCGGTGTCTGATGTTGTGGCGCAGACGCCTACGTCTGCCGCGTCGACACTCGTGTCGACGCCGGGCCGCAATCTATTGCGCCCGCGTCCGCAAATCTGAGGCTGGGGTGATTCTTTCAAACCGAACGCCCTCCCTACCAGGCCACCAGCATCCTTAGGTCGCGAATATTATTCCCGGTGGGCCCGGTGATCACCAGGTCGTCAAGCTTCTCGAAGAAATGGTAGGAGTCGGATCTCTGCTGGTAGTCGCCGGGGTCCATGCCCAGCTTTAATGCTCGCCCGGCGCTATGGCCGTCAGCGAGCGCCCCCGCGGCGGAGGAGTTGCCGTCTACCCCGTCCGTGCCGGCGCTTACGACGGCGATGTTGCATCCCGCGATGCGCTCCACGCACGCTAAAACGAAGGCCTGGTTGCGTCCCCCCATACCGTCTCCGGTCACTGGCCAGCTCAATTCGCCCCCTGACAGCAAGGCTACGGTCTGGCCGGGATGCTTGCTTCGAAGCTCTTCGATCTCTTCGAGAAGGTGCTCCACTGCCCGCTCAAGCGGCCAGTCGTCGACGGACATGTCCCTCCGGCAGACCCATCCTTTCGACTCGGCCTGAGCAGCCAGCCGGTCCAGCCCGTCCTCGCTTCCCAGCAGGCAGTGCCAGGAACTGTTCTGGAAAACGGCGTCCCCCGGTTTTGGGGTTTCCCGGATCGTGGATTGATCGAACATCGTTTGGATTGATCTCGGGAAACGCCCGGCTAGCCTTAATCGCTTGGCAATGGCATAGCAGTCTTCGACGGTGGACTCATCGGGCATTGTCGGCCCCGACGCTACGGTGGAAGGTTTGTCCACCGGAACGTCTGAGACGTAGAGGGTAACCTGGCGGGCAGGGTACGCGGCTTGCGCCAGGCGCCCCCCTTTGATCGCCGAGAAATGCTTCCTGAGGACGTTCATGTCGACGATGTTCGCGCCACAGGTGACCAGTAGGCGGTAGAATTCACGGCAATCTTCGAGTGATATGGTCTCCGAGATGGGCTTCTCGCAGATGGCCGATCCACCGCCCGAGAGGAGATAAATCAGCAGATCTTCCCGCCCCAGGCTGTGCAGCAGATCTTGTGTGACGCCGGCGGCACGGAAGCTTTGCTGATCGGGGTAGGGGTGCCCCCCCCTGTATGTCTTGAAACCGTCCAATTCCTGCTCCGGTTTCGCCGAGGTCACCATGATGCCCGCCACGGCGCGACCCTTGACCATCTCCGTCAGGGCCCGAGACATCTGGAAAGCGGCTTTGCCGATGGCGACGAAGGCGATTTTCTTGTAGCGTCCCAGCTCGATTCGGTCGCCTCCGACCTCGAGCACAGCATCTTGGCAGGACAACTTTTCGGGCATGACCCGATCGAGAGACAAACCTTCCAGCGTCGAGAGAAACAGTTGACGGAGGGTATCTTTCATGGCCCCCACGGCCAAGCCTAGTCGAAAAGCGCCGTGTTGACCAGGTTCGGCGGGCGCTTTCCTTGAAGGGCGGCTACGACATTTTCCGCGGACATAACGCTCATTCTGCGCCGCGTGTCAATCGAGGCGCTGGCGATGTGCGGAGCGAGTACGGCGTTCTCGAGCTTCAGCAATCGTGGTTCCACTTCAGGTTCGCGCTCGAAGACATCGAGCCCCGCGCCGGCGATAATGCCCTCTGTCAGTGCATCGGCAAGCGCCGCTTCGTCCACGACGGGACCGCGGGAGGTATTGATCAGAATCGCGCTCTCTTTCATCATCTCCAGCTCGGCCGTGCTAATCAGCTTGCGGGTCTCGGGAAGCAGGGGCACGTGGAGGCTGACAAAGTCGGACTCTCGTAGTAACTGCTCGAGCGGAACGAACTCCAGACCGAGATCGGCTTCCACCTCCGCCGGGGCGCGGATGGCGTCGTGGTAGAGCAGCCGCATCTCAAAACCCCGGCCGCGATGCGCCATGGCCTGACCGATGCGTCCCATGCCGACCATCCCGAGCGTCCGCCGATGAATGTCTTGCCCGCAGAGCAGATCGATGCTCCATTGCCGCCACTGGCCCGCGCGCAGGAAGCGATCCGCCTCGGCAATCCGGCGTGCGCTCGCCATGAGCAGGGTAAATGCAAAGTCCGCCGTCGTATTCGTAAGCACGTCAGGCGTGTTGGTGACGGCGATCTTGCGCTCGGTGGCCGCTTGGACGTCGATGTTGTCGAAGCCGACGGCGACGTTGGCGATGACCTTGAGTTGCGGGCAGCGGTCCATCACTTCGGCGGAAAACTTATCCGTCAACTGGCTGACTGCGCCGACCTTGTCCTCGAGCCGGGCTAGCAGCTCGTCCGGTGGGTAGCTCATGGCGGAGTCGTGATATTCCACCTCGGCATGTGGCCGGAGATAGTCGATAGCTTCGGGATAAACCCGCTTGGTGACAAGGACTCTTGGCTTCATAGGAGAATCATTGTCTCACAAGCTCGCGAAAGCGTACAATTGAGAACCTTTAGGTAAACACTATGGTAAAGCTAGGCTTTCTCGGACTTGGTTTGATGGGCTACCCGATGGCGCGCAACCTGCTCAGGGCAGGTCATCAGGTGGCGTTGTGGAGTCACCGGTCCTCAAAGGCGCGACGACTTGCCAAGGCGGAAGGCGGCCTGTTTTGTGAAACGCCCCGCCAGGTGGGCCGGTTCGCCGAATGCACCTTCCTTTGCGTAGGCAACTCCGAGATGTCGGAGTCTGTCCTGCTCGGGCCCGAAGGCGTCATCAAAGGTATCAAGAAGAACGCCGTCGTCGCCGACGCCAGCACGATATCTCCCAGTGTCGCTCGAAGGATCGCTAAAGCATTCGAGACGAAGGGCGCTTATTACCTCGATGCACCCTGTACCGGTTCGACGCCCGGCGCAAAGGGCGGTACGCTGACCTTCATGGTCGGGGGCCCCAAGAACGTCTTCAAACGGGTCGAGGAGTACTTCCACCCCATGGGCAAGACGTTGTTCTATTGCGGCAAACAGGGAATGGGGCTGCAGGCCAAGCTTTCGCAGAACCTGGTGCTGGCCAACATGATGCAAGGCTTTATCGAAGGGATGGCCCTGGCCGTCAAGGGCGGGGTCGACGCCCAACAGATGTACGATATCCTCGACGCAAGCGCCGCCAAAGCCGGCCTTATCAGCTTCAAAGCGCCCTACATCTTTGGACGCGACTTTCGAGCGAACTTCCCGTTGAAATGGATGCACAAAGACATCGGCTTGATGCTCGACTCGGGCCAGGAGTTAAAGGTTCCCCTGCCGGCCACCTCACTCGTCCATCAGCTCTTCGGAGCAAGCATTGCCCGCGGCCACGGGGACGAGGATTTCTGCTCGGCGGTCACTCTGTTAGAGGACTGGGCAGGAGTCAAGATCGAGGCCAAGAAATCCAGAAAATAGAAGAATCCCACGAAACGTAGAAACGCTTGCGTTGTCAAGGAGTTTCCCGTATAATGTATACAGGCCGGGGGGGCAACTCCCACCAAAGCGAGACTAACCTCAACCAAAGACCCCTGAAGCGAAAACCTCCCCGGCTGTTTTTCCCTTCGTCACGTTCCTCCTCACCTCGTGTCCCTAGTCCCTTAGAAGGACGGGCCTTAGCAGGATGGTAACCCTTCGTTTGAGTAGAAGTACTTATGATGGACGGTCAGTGACCGTCTGGTAGCGCGCAACCAAGCGTTCCGGCAGGGTCGCTGTGTGATTCTCATAACAAAACCCCGCAGCGAGGGGTTGCGTCGGGCTATGAGATTTGGTATATTTGAAATGAGCCGGGGAGGCAACCCCCTACCAAAGCGAGACAAACCTCAACCAAAACCCCTGAAACAACCTTCCCGGCTTCTCGCATTCCTTGTAACTAGATACGCAGTTTACCGCTAGCCTTCTGGGCCGATGGTGTGTGCCGAGTGAGTCAGGTGGGGCCGAGTGTACTCCTGCTCGTGTCGGGTCCCAATCGGGCTTCTCCGCGGATTGACCCCGCTAAGTACTCCGTTTCATAAATACACGCACGTTTTCGAGCGGGTGCAGGCGGGCACGGCATGCTGTGCCCCTATACATCTGTCAGGTGCCTGGAAATGTAGGGGCCCGGCATACCGTGCCCGAAATTCCCGATCGTCCACCTGGCTTCTAAACATACGTGATCGAACTTATGAAATGGACTACGACGGGAGTTTGTGAAGGAAAGTTCATCACCCAGGGTGGAGTGCCTATGGATTCCGGCAGGCCTTTGTGTTAGTGTGGCTTGGAGTTCATTGGACTTACGCGCATGAAGCGACTTGCGATTCTCGGCTCGACAGGGTCGATCGGCCGCAACACCCTGCAGGTCGTCCGCGAAATGGGCGGCGACGCCTCCGTAACAGCGTTGGCAGCCGGATCCAACGTGGAGCAACTGCTGCGTCAGGCGCTCGAGTTCCGTCCGGAGGTAGTTTCGCTCGCCGATGAAAAGGTTCGTGACGACTTCTGGAAAAGACTCGGTGAGAACGAAGGGGCCGCCGTCTACCGTCCCGAGGTACTGTGGGGACCCCAGGGGAACGTTGCAGTTGCCGTGGGCGCCCAGGCCGACGTTGTCGTCTCGGCAGCGGTGGGCGTCGTTGGGCTGGAGGCCACTTTTGAGGCCGTCGCTCGAGGTACCCGGGTCGCCCTGGCTAACAAGGAGGTTCTGGTCGCGGCCGGGGAGCTTGTGATGAGCGAGTCTCGACGCTCGGGAGCTGAACTGCTGCCGGTCGACAGCGAGCACAACGGCGTCCACCAATGCCTGCGCGCGGGGCCTCGCGAGGAGGTGGAAAAGCTGATCCTGACGGCCTCGGGCGGACCGTTTCGAACGACGGCCCAAGCTGAGCTGGCCCAGGTGACACCGGAACAGGCGTTGAACCACCCGACTTGGAAGATGGGGCGGCGCATCACGATGGATTCGGCGACGCTGATGAATAAAGGGTTCGAGGTGATTGAGGCCTGCCACCTGTTCGACTTCGCAGCCCATCAAGTGGAGGTCGTGGTCCACCCTCAGTCGGTGGTTCACGCCCTCGTGGAATTCCGGGATGGTTCCGTGTTAGCTCAGATGTCGCCCCCTGATATGAAACTGCCGATCCGCTACGCGCTCTCCTATCCGGTACGGGAGCCGGGCCCGCCCGAGCGCAGACTACGCTGGGATTGTGTGAGACAATTAGAATTTGAGCCGCCTGATCTCGAACGGTTCCCGTTGTTGGGCCTCGCCTATCAGGCTTTGGAAGCCGGAGGAGCCGCGGGTTGCGTCCTGAACGCGGCTGACGAGGTGGCCGTTGGCGCGTTCCTGGAGTCGAGAATCCCCTTCCCCAGGATTGCCGCGGTGGTGGAGGAGACGTTGAGCCGGATACCGGCTCAGACCCCCGATTCGATCCGCGACGTCCTGGAAATCGACCGCCAGGCACGTGTGGTGGCAGAGCAAATCACAAGCGATTCCAAGGTGACGGTGAACTCCTGATCGTCTTTCTTCTTCCTATGGGTTTCCTAGATTACGTCATAGCTTTTGTCTTCGTGCTCGGGGTGATGGTCTTAGTCCACGAGCTGGGCCACTTCCTGGCAGCGCGCTACTTCGGTGTGCGGGTCGAAGCTTTCGCCTTTGGCTTCGGGCCGAGGCTTTTTGGTTACAAGCGCGGTGACACGGATTACAAGGTGTGCCTGGTTCCTCTTGGCGGCTACGTCAAAATGGCCGGCGAAACCACCAAGGACCCGACCGGCGACCCGGCGGAGTTTCAATCCAAGCCCCGATGGCAGAGGGTGATCATCGCGCTGATGGGGCCGGCTTTCAATGTTGTTCTGGCGCTGCTGCTGCTCGCGGGCCTTTTCATGGTCCGCTACGAGCGGTTGGCTTTTCAGTTGGAGGCTCCCGTAATCGGATACGTCGCCGAGGGTTCCGCGGCTGAACAAGCCGGCATCCGTGAGGGTGACACGATCGTGGCCATCGACGATGAGAAGATGCCGACCTGGGAAGCGGTACGGCTCAGAGAAATCACGGCGGCTCTCAGTACTGTTAACGTTACCATCGAGCGGGATGGGGCGAAACTTACTCTTCCTGTCGCAATAAGCGCGGACGAATCCACCGGTGTTGGAAACGCCGGCTGGAGTGAGATCGTCGCCGTTCGGCTAGGACGCACTCTGGAAGGCATGCCGGCCGAAAAGGCCGGTATCCGTGACGGAGACATCCTGGTCACGCTTAACGGAGAAAAGATCAATTCTCCGGCCAAAGTTCCTGACTTGATCCAGCAAATCGGCGGGCATCCGATTACTTTGGAAGTCTCGAGGGACGAGCAGATCGTCTCGCTCCAGGCAACCCCTGTATACGATGAATCGGACGCCGCCAACCCTGCCTGGCGGATCGGGGTCGAGCTCGGCGCCAAGTACGACCGCATCCGTAGCCGTCTTGGATTTGTCGATGCCTGGCGCGAATCGGTTGACCAAAACACCAAGAACGCTACGCTCATCTTTGGCTTTCTGGCGGGACTGATCGAACAACGCATGTCGCCGAAATCCCTCGAAGGCCCAATTGGCATCGCTCGCCTTTCCGGGCAGGCCGCCCGCGCTGGTTGGCCGCAGCTGGTCATGCTCATGGCTGCCATCAGCCTGAATTTGGGTATCTTCAACCTGCTCCCCATTCCGATTCTCGATGGCGGGGTTATCACCCTGCTGCTTTTGGAGTCGGTAATGCGCAGGGACATCAGCTTTGCTGTCAAGGAACGAATTGTGCAAGTCGGGCTGGTGTTCATCCTTCTGCTATTTGCTTTCGTGATCTACAACGATATTGTCAAGAGTCTCTCCTCCGGTTAGGTGCTAGCCTGCGTTTCTCACGGGGGGGGGGCACACCCATGCCGCCTGGACGTGGCGTACCATTCTTGCGTGCCGTGTCGCCATTCGTGGCGACATCGAATCGCGGGCGAACCTTGTGAGAAAAGCGGGCTAGCCGGCTCATTCACCAGGCGGCGAAGCAGTGTGCGCGAGATTAGCTTTGTCACGACGAGCACGCTCGACCTCCGCACTCGACTGGTGCGAAAGTTCGTTACGTGGCAAAATAAAGGGCATACACGCTTTGCCGCGGTTGCAACCGCAAAGAGGAGCCAAGGAACAGATGAGAATGAGGTTCGTCGTCAAGAGAATGCTTCCAGCGATTCTGGCCGTAATCGTGCTGATTCCGGTCCGTCTGGCTGCCCAGGGGACCGACTATGTCAAGATAGGCGCCATCGATTTTCAGCGGGCGCTGGCTGAGACCGCCGAGATGCGTGAGCACAACAAGGAGATAGAGGCTAAATACCGGCCTCGGCAGGAACAGGTCGCGAAACTCTCTCAGGAGATCCAAGAGCTGGAACAAAAGCTTCAACAAGCCGCAGTCAGTGACATGGCCGCCCTACAGGATCAACTGGGGCGTAAGCGGCGCGATGCGCAGCGTAAGCAAGAGGACACGGAAACGGACTTCCGATTCGAAATGGCCGATGTCTTCCAAGCCGGCACAAGTCGAATGCGTTTTGTCGTCGCCAAGTTGGCCGACGAGAAGGGCCTTGATCTAGTCATCGACGTCCAGCTCTTGACGGATCCCTACAGCAGGCAACTGAATCCTGAACAGGCCAAGCCACTCTATCTTAAGCCCGCCCTCGATATGACGGCGGAGGCTACGAGAAGGTACGATCAGGAGTTTCCGCTTCCAGAGACCCCAGCGCAGTAGGACCGGGTTTTCATTAACGCCAACGATGTCGTATCTGGATGAATACGGCGTCGCCGACGCCCGCCGCGAGAAGATACTCAAGGCGTTAGTGGTGTCGCTCGTCCTCTGCGTCATCGGCGGTGCGTGTCTCTTTTTTTGGTTCAAGAATTACTTTGAAGAACGTCAGGTCCGAGAGTTCTTGTCTCGCTTGCAGTCACAGGACTACGCCGCGGCGTACGAGCTGTGGGGCTGTTCGGTCGAGGTTCCTTGTCGGCACTATTCCTACCAGAATTTTCTCGAAGACTGGGGTCCGAATAGCTCGATCGGCAAAGTAGAACGCTTCCGGCTGGGTCGATCAACCGAGTTGGACAACGGCGTAATCGTTGAGATCGAGGTCAACGGCCGGCTCGAGCCGGAGCTGTGGGTGGAAAAAGACAATAAGACCGTTGGCTTCTCCCCCTACCGCTTCCGCAGGTCGCTGTCCGTCTCTTCCCCCGAAAAGGCATCTCCCTATTATGGTCGCTAGCTGGTCAGTTTTTTCCCGAGCCAATCGAGGACCTTCTTTTGCACGGCGGGGTCGTCGCCGAAACCCTCCACCCAGTGTACGTTGGGCTCTCGACGGAACCACGTCAGCTGGCGTTTCGCGAACCGCCTAGTGAGCCTGGCCGTCATGTGGATGGCCTGATCCAGAGGCAGTTTTCCGTCCACGTGGTCGAGAGCTTGCTTGTATCCCAGCGAACCGAAGGCGCGAGCGCGGCGCGAGACGCCCTCGGCAAGCAGATTCCGCACTTCGTCCACTAGTGGACTGTCCCGGACAACACTTTCTGATGGCCCCGGTGATGACGTGGCGCACGCTTTCAGCGTGCCGTGTCGGGCTTTCGAGCCCGACATCTCCAAATCAACAGTGAACTCGTCTCCAGAACAGCCTACCAGTCCCCCGCCAAACATGTTTTCCGCGCGCCGTCGAATGCGTTCGTAAAGCGCTTCTCGTGGAGGTGCGAGCCCTAAACGAAGCACGTCGTATCCCGCGAGGGCTTCACGACCCTTCCGCCATAGAGAGGACATCGGTGCTTGCGCTCCGAGACACACCTCGATGGCACGGATTAGCTTAGGCGTGTCGTTGGGGTGGATCCGCTGTGCCGAGGCGGCATCCAGTCGCCGCAGCACCCGGTGCAGGTAGCCTGCCGACTTTACCTCGGCCCGCCATTCCAGGCGCCGGCGCAGAGCTTCGTCGCGCTGGGGACCCTGGAACAGACCCGCCAGCAGTGCTCGTAAATAGAAACCCGTCCCCCCGGCAAGCACGGGGAGTCGCCCGTTCGCTCGAATTCGGGAAAGCGCCTCGCGCGCCCGCCGGGCGTAATCCCCCGCCGTGAATAGCTCCTCGGGTTCCACGATATCGATGAGGTGGTGCGGGATACCACGTCGTTCCGAAGGGCTTAGCTTGGCCGCCCCGACGTTGAAGCGGCGATACACCTGCACGGAGTCGTAGTTGATGACCTCCCCATTGAAGTGTTCGGCCACGACAAGCGCCAACTCACTCTTACCGGACGCGGTTGGACCGAGGATGACCACCAGTGGGTAGGGAGAACGATCAGCCGGATAAGAAGGGGCGTTCTTGCCGCTTAGCTGCTGGTGGGGCATGTACGGTGGCCGTCTCAGCCTGCGTTTCAAACAACGGCAGGCGCAGAAAAAAGAATTCGCTGCCTAGCCAGTGGACGCCACGCCGACTCTGGCCATGTTTCGAGGAACCTTTTGGCGGACATCGGAATCTAGGTTGCTCGCTCCCTCCAAAGGCTCTAATCACTACACTGCCCGATTCAGCTTCTTCCCTCAAGAGAGACGATAATGAGTCCAATGAAATCCATTCTCGCAGTTGTCTTGCTAGTCGCGCCGTTGGCCGGTCAAGAACCCGGTCGGATCGAGTTGCACGGTGGCCGACCCGTCGCGCAGGCGCTCGACCAATTCGAGCTCCTCTCCGGGATAGCGATCCACTACGAGGACATTCGCTATGAACACCCGGACGACGTCGAAGACGTTACCGATAAGGTTCGAAACCCCGAACACGTAGGGCCGACGACGCACCGGATTCTAGTTCCCAAAACACGATCTTTCTCTACTACATTTTCGGTCGGAGACGACGGACGCCTCGGGGATGTATTAGCCGTCGAGAGCGCCCTCAACGGCTTGCTTGCGGCGAACAACGCCGCCGCGATGCCGGGAAGATTCCGGATCGATCGATATGGCGACCGAGATCTTTTTTTGTTGCCGACTTCGGTGCGCGGAAGCGACGGTTCAGCCAAGCCCTATTCGGCGGTATTGGGGACGCCGATTAGTGTCGTAATGCACGGAATGAATGGTGCTGAAGCGCTTGCTTTGATTCTGAAAACAGTCTCTCAGGCCAGCGGCCACCGGGTTGGGATCGGGATGGTTCCGATGAATGGTCTCGCGTACACAAAGATCTCCATGGAGTTTGAGGGGAGGCCTGCGGCGTACGTTTTGGCTGACCTATTAAGGCAGCTCGGGGGGCCTTTGCAATCCGGATGTTCTATGGTCCGGACGTCAAATACTACGCGCTCAATGTCCACAGGGTGGTCGATTCTGCGAAAGCTCTGGAGCCGCCAAACCCGGCACCGGAAACTCCGAAACCTGGCAGCCCTGCACTGCGTGACGGCCCCTTTTTCAGGCGAGTGCAGTAGGCATTTCGTTGGTTGGCGGGTCCAGCCCGAGCGTAGCGAAACACTCAGGGTTTCGCTACGGTGCCGGGGTACTACCTTGCTCCTGACCCGCTCCGCTCAAAGGCAAACTGCCGCCTACGATCCCTCTCCGCCACTCGCCTTGTTTTTCTTGCTGGTTGGTTTCTCTTCGTCGGCCCTTTCCCCGCGGATCAAGTCCTCGTAGGTTTCCCGTTCACGAATCACCTGAAATCGAGCTTCCTCGACCAGCGCCTCCGGCGGCCGTGGACGCGAGTTGTAGTTGGAAGACAGGACAAAGCCATAGGCCCCCGCCGTACAGACCGCCAGCAGCTCGCCAGGCTCGACATCTTCCATCTCTCGATCGCGAGCCAGAAAGTCGCCCGTTTCACATACCGGCCCCACAACGTCGGCGCTCACGATAGCTCGTCCGCTCGACCGCGCGACCGGGATGATCTCGTGATGTGACTGATAGAGAGCCGGCCGGAGGAGGTCGTTCATCCCGGCGTCAACGATGACGAATTCCTTGCGGCCCGTCCGCTTGCGATACAGGACTTTCGTCAACAACACGCCGGCCTGACCGACGATCGAGCGTCCGGGCTCGAGCAATAGCGTCAGATCTTTCCCCTCCAGCGCGGCGGCTAACGCACTCGCGTAGTCGCCCACCGACGGGCTGACATCCTGCTCCCGATAGGCAACTGCCAGGCCTCCGCCTAGATCCAGATAGCGGATGCTAAGACCGCGCTTTCGAAGGTCCAGCGCCAAGGCGATGACCTTGTCGAGCGCCTCGAGGAAAGCTCCCGTGTCGAAGATTTGGGACCCAATGTGGCAGCTCACTCCTTCCAGCCGAACATGGGAAAGCGAAGCGTGCCGTTCGTAGATTCCCTCCGCCTGTTCCATTTCGACACCGAACTTGTGTTCCCGCAAGCCCGTGGCGATATAGGGGTGCGTCGCGGCGTCTATATCCGGATTGACTCGCAGGGCCGCTCTGGGCCGCTCGTCCAGACGCCGCGCAAGCTTGTTCAGCAGCAGCAACTCCGCTTCCGACTCGCAATTGAAGACCCCGATCTTGGCCCCAAGTGCGTACTCGATTTCCTCGACCGTCTTACCGACGCCGGAGAATACGACTTTCGACGCGTCTCCCCCCGCCTGCAGCACGCGGAACAATTCACCTCCGGAGACGATATCGAACCCCGATCCCTCGCGAGCGAGCAGTGCCAGTATTCCTAACGACGAGTTGGCCTTTACGGAGTAGTGAATCTCGTGCGGCCGCGACAGGGCAGTTGAGTAGGCTCGATAGTTGGCGACTATCGAGCTTGCTGAATACACGTAGCAGGGCGTACTGAGATCGCGCGCAAGGTCAGCCAACGAAACCTCCTCGCAGTAGAGCTGCTGCTGTCGATACTCAAATCCCAACCTTGACATTGGCTTGTGAGTTTATTCCTTAGTACTCCGTTTCATAAATGCACTCGGGTTTCGGGCGAGTGCAGGCGGGCACAGCATGCTGTGCCCCTGCAGATCTGTGGGGTGCCTGGAAACGTAGGGGCACGGCATGCCGTGCCCGAAGTTCCCGATCGTCGTCCACCTGGCTTCTAAATATACGTGACCGAACTTATGAAATAGACTACTTACTCTGTCGCTTTGACGACGATCACCGTGCCATGCCACCCACGGTTCCGCCTTACGGCTCCACCGTGGGCTACTATCCTATGCCCCTCCGGGGCTGGACCGGCCCCAACTAACGAGTATTGGGGCTAGGAACCGGATGCGCGATTAGGTGAAGAAGACTGTTGAAGAATCTCCACGCTCGAGCTGGAACCGATTCGGGTGGCCCCCGCGGCCATCATTGCTTTCATGGCGGCGTACGAACGAATGCCTCCCGCGGCTTCGACGCCCATTGTCTCACCGACTACTTTAGACATGAGCGCCACATCGGAGGGGTCAGCTCCTGCGGAACCAAACCCGGTGGATGTTTTGACGAAGTCCGCGCCGGCGAGTTTGGCGAGCACAGAGCCTGCAATCTTTTCATCTTCGTTCAGGGAGCCGTTCTCCAGGATCACCTTGACCAGTACGTCAGCCTGGTGAGCGAGTTCAACAACCGATCGGATATCGGCATAAACGAGATCACGGTTTCCGGATTTTAGCGCGCCAACGTTTGTCACCATGTCGATTTCCCTGGCGCCGAGTTTCACGACCTGCTCGGCCTCTACACACTTCACGGGCGTGACAGTGGCGCCGTGGGGAAAACCGATTACCGTTGAAACTTCGACTTCGGAAGCACGAAGCTCCCGTACTGCCCGCGCCACCCAACTTGGCTGGACGCAAACAGTTGCGAACCCATGGCAATCGGCCTCGGAACACAGCTTCATGATCTCGGACTCCGTGGCATCGGGTCTGAGGAGCGTATGATCCATCAGGCTTGCAATACCCTTTCCCGGCGGGGTCCAATCGATGTCGCCCCATCCGTCAAGCCGTGGCGCCGGGGCTGCGCTGGACTTCCCTAGCGGCCCGCAGGCGCACGAAGATACTTCGTCCAACCGGCTCTTCAGCGGCGAGTCGCCGAGCTGAGCCAGCAGCTCGTCCCCGATCTGCTGAACCAGTGCATCGAGTTCTTGTTGTGTCACCGCCATCGTGTAGGGCGATCCCACGCGAAACTGTCTAGTGAGCTGTCCCAGACAAAACTTCCTGATCGTCCTGGCGACGTGGCGCACGCGTTCTTGCGTGCCGTCTCGCCATTCGTGGCGACATCGAGTCTCGCCGTGGCATACGCTTTCAGCGTGCCGTGTCGGGCTTTCGAGCCCGACATCTCTGGATCCATGGTGAACTCGTCTCCAAGACGGTCCACGAGTAACTATCCCATAAGAGTAACGTTTTTGTCGGGACCCGGCCCAGACACTCTCCGGAGGATCTCGTCCGCTGATCGCTCGTCCGCGCCGACTGCTGCGCCGACAGCTACTCCGCCGCAGGCTGTTGCTGGGTACAGCAATGAATCGTGCCGAACCCCCAGGCCAGATCTACGCTATGGATCCCTACGACCTCGCGGTCGGGAAACAGCTTTTCAAGGGCGTCAAGTGCAACACGGTCGTTGGGGTCGTTGAAGGTCGGCACGAGGACAAGGCCGTTGGCGATGTAGAAATTGGCGTAGCTTGCGGGCAAGCGATAGCGCTCGAAATAGAGCGCCCGGGGCATAGGTAGCTCGACGATATCCAGGCGCCTCCCGTCTTGGTCCGTCGCGCCGCGAAGCCTCTGGAGGTTACGCCTCAAAGGCGCATAGTTTGGGTCGTTACGATCGGGCTCGACGGCGGCAACAACGGTCCGTGGCCCGACAAATCGAGCGACATCATCCACGTGGCCTCCGGTATCGTCGCCGGCGATTCCGTTTGCCAGCCATACGACTCGGCGGACATTGAAGTGGTTGCCTAGAATCTCTTCGACTTGCCCCTTGTTCAAGCCGGGATTACGTTGCTGCTTCTTCCCGAGCAAACACTCCTCCGTAGCAAGGATTGTTCCCCGCCCGTTGACGTCTATGGCACCTCCCTCGAGAACGATGCGGCGGCTGCCGCAGCTAGGTCGCCAAGCGCGGACGCCTGCCAACCGTGCGATGTGGTCAGCTACTTTGGTGTCCCGCTTCCAATTTGAATACCGAGCCCAGGCGTTGAAACGCCAGCAGACCGCCCCGATCTCTGAGCCGCTGGTGACAAAGATCGGACCCGAGTCCCGAAGCCAGGAACGGTCAGTTACGATTCGATGGAATGCCACGCGCGAAAGATCCACCCTAGCCTGCTTGAGCATCTTGCGGATACGCTCTTCGTGCCTGCTGCTCTCAACGATCACGGGGACGAGCTCACGCCGGCAGAGGTGGCGAACGATTTCGACGTACACCCAGTGAACCGAGGCTAGCTTAGCGGGCCAATCCTCGCGGTTGTGCGGCCAGGCAATCCAGGTGGCATCGTGGGGTTCCCACTCGGCGGGCATGCGGAAACCCAGGGCCCGCGGCGTCTGGTCGTCAGGCATGCCCTACCTAGCAGCCCGTGGTAGAAGTGAGTCCGGGCAAAAAATGGGGACTGCCATCCGATTTTCGTTCGTCGAAGTGCTTTGTGTCTAATGAAGATAGACTGCGAAAATCGGTGGCTGTACCCATTTTTTGTCTCACTGGACTTTCACCCCGGGCTAGACTCGTTTGTCGAGAAACCGATTGCCGATGTCTTGGTAAGCGTCGATGCGCCGGTCTCTGAGAAACGGCCAGTTGCGGCGTGTCTCCTCGATCAGTCCGAGATCGCACTCGACGATCAGCAGTTCTTCCTGGCCGTGCGAAGCTTCACCAAGAACATGCCCAAACGGGTCGCAGACGAAAGAGCCGCCCCAGAACTCGATGCCATCGTAGCCGGCCGGTCTTTGCTCGGATTGCACGAGCGGACGCTCATGGCCCACTCGGTTCACCGCAGCCACAAACACACCGTTCGAGATCGCATGGGATCGCTGCACCGTTTGCCAGGCGCTGTGCTGGCGTTCGCCGACTGTGGCTTTCTCGGCCGGATGCCAGCCGATCGCGGTGGGATAGAGGAGAATCTCTGCGCCTCGCAACGCAGTCAGCCGAGCTGCTTCGGGATACCACTGGTCCCAGCACACCAGAGCACCAACTCGAGCAAACTTCGTGTCGAAGGCCTGAAATCCCAAATCGCCCGGCGTGAAGTAGTACTTTTCGTAGTAGAGAGGATCGTCGGGAATGTGCATTTTGCGGTAGACGCCCGCAAGTGATCCATCGGCATCGATAACGACAGCGGAATTGTGGTAGACACCGGCGGCTCGCCGTTCGAAAAGCGACCCGACAACCACCACATCGCATTCCTTCGCGACCTCACAAAGCACTTTGGTCGTTGGGCCGGGGATGGGCTCCGCCGTGTCAAACCAATCAGGATTTTCTTCCTGACAAAAGTAAAGTGATGAGAAAAGCTCTTGCAGGCAAACGATCGTTGCCGAGGCCCGCGCCGCTTCGCGAATTCTGTTGACGGCGTTTGCGAGATTGGTTCGACGGTCTTCACTCGCCGCCATTTGCACCAATCCCAACGTACACTTCGGACTGTTCTCCGGCATGCTGAACTCCATGATTTCAGAAGGTCAAAACGGTGTCAACGAGGGTTACGCGGAACCGGTGGGTTCCCTTGCCGAGTGAGTTGAACTAAGAGCTTCGATGCAATTAACCACAGCTCCCGAAACCGAAGCGGCTGCCCTAGATAAACTTTCTGATCGTCCTTGCGGCGTGGCGCGCGCTTTCAGCGTGCTGTGTCGGGCTTTCGAGCCCGACATTTCCGAATCTATATAGTGAACTCACCTCCAGTCCACTAGTGCTTGGGGATGAAGCTCGAACTCCCTCACGCACGCGATCGGCGAAAGTCCCGACTTCGACGCCGCAAACACTTCAAAGCCTTCTCACCGTCGACAAAGCCCTGCTTGCCTTCTGATCCTTCTTGGTAGCGTCGGTCGATGAGGTCGCGAATGGCTTGAAGCTCTCGGGATCGCTCCCGGTCTTTGTGCTCCAGCAGTCTAAGAGCTTCGCGAACAACCTCGCTGGCCGAATTGTAGCGGCCGCTACGGACCTTGCGGCGAACAAGTCTTTCCAGCTCGGGAGTGAGAGATACGTTCATGCCTGAGTGAGTTGTCGTAGACTCCTTATCGTCTAATCTTATGTGTCTTGGTCTGTGATATCAATCTTTGACGCCGCATCAGCCCCTTTGGTTTAGCTTCAGGTGTGTGAGCGTGCCGCAACGCCCAGCGGCAGGCCCGGTTGCGTGCGCTGCAGCGCTTGAATCTGACTTTTCTCGTCGACGCACAGCAGCAGTGCCTTCAAGGAGTACCAGACACGAAGGCCCCAGCTGAATCGCACTTGGAGGCATGCTTGACTGGAAATTCTCGAGCAGAACTGCTTATGAACTGGAATCCTTTGAACCGGAATGCCTGATTGGCGGCCTCGCGCATTTTCTAGGTCTAGAGTTGGTCGATTCCCGGGGTCGCCAAAAGTCATGGGAAGGGCCCGCGCCCTGACGGGCACGGCTCCGTCGTGTGTTTAGCCGTGAACGTAGTTGTCCCAACGGTTCGGGTGTTCCTCCCCTGCCTTAAGGCAATAAATCCGCGGCCGGGTGACCTCGGCAAAGAGCAAAGTTGAAACCTGGGTTTCCATACCTTACCGGAAACTCCTCAAGTCTCCGTCGGGCAGGTGCGCAACGCTGTTGAACGTGAAAAGACGGGACTCCTGCCCGCTGATCCGTAAGGTCGTAACGCCGGCGTTGAACGTGACTCCCGCCAGCCGCCACATCATTCGTTCGCTCGTCTCGAGCACCCTCCCCACCCAAACACCGATGGGTGTCGCGGAAGTAATGACGGCGATTTTTTCACCTGATTCGTGCTGCGAAAGCGTATCAAGAGGGCTCAAGATTCGGGACTGAAATTGCTCCCAAGACTCTCCGTCATAGGGATGTCGTTTCTCGGTCCAGGCCCTCACTACCGCTGTGTCGCAGTAATTGTGACGACGGTGAACCTCGTGGTTCTCATCCTCCAGCACCGCCATCATATGATCGTATTCCTGCTTGAACCGAGGGTCGTCTCGAGCCAATTGAGTCGCCATGGCGCGATAGACATCGCCCAAATCGAACTCGTTCCAGCGCGAGTCTTTCGAAATCTCAGGAAACGGATGTCCGGCAACTTCGTAAGCCTGGTTGATGGCGAGGGCCGTCTCGACCTGTCGCTCGAGCTCGCCTGAATACACAGCCGCGAACTTAACCTTGCTCGAAGCCAAATGTTCGCCCAGCAGCCCGGCCTGGATGCGGCCTAGGTCCGAAAGCCGATCGTATTTATGTCGCGGGCCGGCCTGCGCGTGCCGGATCAGGTAGAGCACACTCAAGAGGCGCGCTCCATCACGAGCATGGCGGCATCGGCGAGGCCGCGCACTCGTTCGGGGAGATCTTGAAAACGCGGATCCCGCGTCTGGCCAATGTAAAAACGATAGTAGATCTGCTGCAGCACAACCGCGAGTTTGTAGAGACCGAACACTTCGTAGTAGTCAATACGGCTTACGTCGCGACCGGTGGCGGCGGCGTATCGCTCCAAAACCTGACGGCGAGAGTAAAACCCGGGTTGGGTCGTAATAGGACTGACTGCTTCTCGACGCAGTTCAGGGTCGCCCGACTCGGGCCAATAGGAAAGGACGACACCAAGGTCAACCAGCGGGTCACCGACAGTCGCCATCTCCCAATCAAGTACCGCGGTAATCTCAGCGGCATCTTCCGACCCGAGCATCAGATTGTCGAGCTTGTAATCGTTGTGCACGATTGTCGCGGCCGCCGAAGTGGGCATACGTTTTGCCAGCCAGTCAGCAAGTTGGTGCATCTGAGACAGGTCCTCCGTCTTCGCTCGCTGCCATCTCGTGGCCCACCCTCGCAGTTGCCGCTCGAGGAACCCCTCCGGACGGCCTAGCGATTCCAAACCATGCCGCAAGATGTCCACGGAGTGGAGTTTGATGAGGCAATCCGTAAACGCTTCACTGATTCGACGGAAAGTGTCAGCTCCTGCCCGATAGTCCGCGGGCCACTCCCGTCGTAGAACTGCTCCGCGACGGCGCTCCATCACGAAGAATGGCGCCCCGACGATCGAGGGGTCGTCGCAAAGCAGAAACACCTTCGGGGCGGGGTCGAAATGCGGGCTAATTGCCTTTAGGATTCGGTACTCACGCGCCATGTCGTGAGCCTTGGGAGCGACTGGTCCCACAGGGGGCCGTCGTAAGACATATTCCTCGCCTCCACATCGAAGCAAATAAGTAAGGTTCGAGTAGCCGCCCGGAAACTGCTCCACATCGAGACTCTCCGCGACACCGGGGATCTTGTCGCGAAGGTAGACGGCAAGTGCTGGAACATCCAGTTCCTCGCCACTTCGAACCGGAGCTGTGTCACTGGGCATCGAGATCAGTCGC
This sequence comes from Bryobacterales bacterium, assembly GCA_965248105.1. Taxonomy (GTDB): domain Bacteria; phylum Acidobacteriota; class Terriglobia; order Bryobacterales; family UBA6623. The sequence goes on along the minus strand of CBDFIK010000006.1, from coordinate 3,214,883 downwards.
CTATTCGCTTACAAAATCGGAGTCGTCTGATAGCGGCCGTACCCTCTAAAGGCACCTGTGAAGGTTCTCAAAAAGTCTCTGATGGGGAACGAGGCTTGCAACGGGGTCTGCTCGGGCTTGACTGGCTTGAACTTACTTTCGGTTCTTCTGACGCTCTTCACCCAAGGCTTGCTCGCCCACCTTGATGTATTTTCGCAGCCGCTCGAATTCTCTTTCCGAAAGTCGCGGTAACGCTCTTAATTCTTCAGCTTTCTGGAAAGGGCCGTTACGCTCCCGAATGCGCACAATCATCTCGGCCCGCGAACGGCCGATGCCCGGGAGCTGTTCGAGTTGGACCACGGTAGCGGTGTTGATGTTGATGGGCCCGCTAGGCCGAGGCGCCTTTGCTGCGCCGGCCATCAGAGCCAGGAGCGCCAGCGTCAATCTCGCGTTTCTCATTGAGGAAGGAGTAATGTTCGCCTCCCTTCTGAAGAACTTGTAACGTGTGGATAGCCGCCCTTCGGTATTCGCGGGCCGTATACGGGTCGAGACGCGCTAGATCCTCCAGGCAGTTGCGAAGCCCTTCCGTGTCGCCTTGCAACAGAGGTCCCGGCCGGCTATTTCGGCTAGAGCGGCCGAAATCCGCCGTTGCATCCTCTAGAACGCGGATAACGGCTTGCAGGCCCCGACGCCGCGAGAACCCGCCGGCCGCCATTTCGCTCACCGCCTGTTCGATCAGCCCGGTCATCAGGTCGGAAGCGATCGACTTGGCCATACAGTGGTGAATCTTCTGCTCGGCGCTCACCAGCTGAAACTCGCCGTCGAGGTCCCGGATGAGCTTACGTGCCGTGTTGGTGGCTGTCGAGTCGCCTTCGACAGCAAAGTGTACACCGGCGAAAGATAGAAGCGGCCGCTGAAAGATGCACAGCGGATGCATCGATCCCACTGCAGCGCCGCGCTTAGCCAACGCGGCTAGGTCTGAGCTATCGCGAACCCCACTTGTATGGAGAACCACTTTTCTTGCCAAAGAAAACGGCTGTCGGGCAAGTCGATCGGCAACGGCGACGATTTCGCGGTCGCGAACAGTCACCAAGATGACGTTCGAGGACGCAAACGCCTTCGGATCGGCGGTAGGCACGCCTCGCTCCATCAGGCGCGTGGCGCGCCGGGCCGAGGTCAATGTCGAGGATAGAATCGGTCCCACGGTGTACTTCTCGACCGGTAGAAGTGTTGCCAGGGCTCGCCCCACGCGCCCTGGTCCGATGAGGCCGATTTCAGTCACGAGGTTTCTCAGCAGTCGAAAGTTAAACGGGCCAGCGCTTTCCCCGGTTGGGCAGATTCCTGTCTAGCCATTCTGTGCCAGTACAACGGCAATACGCGCTGCTCAACGCAATCCCTCGGTTCACCGCCAAGCCGAAAGGCACCTTGGTGGAAACTCCCGGTGGCGATTTTCTGTATTTTATTCGAAAAACGGTTGCCTTTTCGACGCAGTATTACATCTCAGCCCTGCCGTGTAGCAGCCGGCTTCCGCCGTTGCGAGATCCTACAGCGAAGACTATCAGGATACCAGGGCCTGGTCCAGACTGGGGTTGGAGGGCGAGGCGCTCTGCGGGGTCCAATACTCGCGAGCTTGCTTATCTTTGTACATCTTCACATCGGCTGCAGCAAGCAGCAGCTCCACGTTGTCCCGGTCTTGAGGATAAAGGGCCTGCCCGACGCTGAGGGACAGGGACGGCTCAGCATGGATCTTATTCACTCTTAGACGCAGCTGCCCGACTTTCTCGTCGACCTTGGTGGCATCAAGGCCCGGCAGAACCATGACGAACTCATCGCCGCCCATACGCCGCCAAGATGTCGAAACCCCACACCAAAATCCAAGGCGCCTACCGCCAGGCCGACACGTCCGTCCAGCTCTCGTCCACCTCCTGGCCACTGCTTGATATCTGCGAACAACATTCTCAGAATCCGCGGGCTAGCGCCACCTGAACCCGAGGCGGCGGGCCACATCTCGAAGTACCTCTCGGATCGGCGCACCGCCGCGGGGGAACATGGTAGCCCGCGGCAGGGCGTACAAGCGGGCTCCTGGGGGCGTTGGAGGCCGTAAGGAAAGGTGAGCCGCCAGGACACTGTCATCCGCAACGAAGACAGCCGCATTCTGGTCTCGGGCCGCGAGACGCATGCCGGCCGGTGGGGGCTCTTGGGTCGGCTGTAGTACGTAATTGATCGTTCGCTCATTGGCACCACCTTGAGCGTAGTAATTCCACACTAGCGGCGAACCGCCATAGTGCTTTTCAGGAGTATATCCGCGCGGAATTACCTCTGAAAATAGGTCCAGTGCTCGGAAGAAGGCCGGGTTCATTTGCTCGTAGCCCCCAAAACGTACCTCCAGTGAAGACCCAACTGTCCGGGCCGCCGTCACAGGCTTTGCCGATTGCGGCAGCGATAAGAGTACGGCTGCCACTCCGCCGGCAGCCGCCGCCGGCAGCACTAGGCGACGCGACGATGACTCGCCAAGCCACCTCGAGCGACAAAGCACAGTCAACGGCATAACCATCGCCGGGGCGAAGTAGTGAAGGTTCGTCTGAGCCTGAATGTAGAACGCCACGAAATACGCGATCGTGGCGGCCGCCAGGGCACGAGCGGGCGGGTCGAGACGCTTCCAATCGAAGAGCGCCAAGGCGGGAACAATGCCGCACGGGATGAAGAGGAACAGCCAGCGCTGCCAGTACTCCGGCCTTCGCAACGGGTGCAACAAGAGCCACTCAGCGAGCTGACGATCATCAATCCTCGAAAGCAGGGCAACGCCGGCGTGCTCGCCCCCCGGGCCTGGCAGGCCGATCACCTCCGTCCACCATGCGGCACTGCTGGAAAAGATGACGCAGGCGGTTAGGGTACTGCCAAGGACCAGCGTTGGGCGGACCGGACGCGGGTGAAGGAAGACAAGCGCGGCAACACCCCAAAGCGCCAACAGCAACGTCCCGTTGGGCTGAACCAAGAAGGTCAACGTGGTCCACAGGCACAAGAGAACCATCTCCGCCCGCAGGAACGCTAGCACTGCGCCGAGGAAGGTAACGATGAGCAAGGTGTCTGTCGTCGCTGGCAGAGCCAGATCCGCGGAATACGGATCGTAGGTGGCACTGAAGGACATGGCTAGACCGTATGCCAGCAGGGGCAGGACGAACAACCAGCGGTCGATCGCTCGTAGCCGCTCTCTCGCTTCCTCGGCGACGGCAATGAGCGCGGTGTACAAGACCATCAGGTAGAGTACGAAAGGCAACCGAACAGAGGCCTCGAGCTCACCGAACAGCCGGACAAACCACGACCCAGGGAAAGCAAACAACATAGTGGTTAGCCCAGGAAACGCCGCAATGGTTCCCGCCTCGGCTTCCCAAAAGGGAAAGGCGCGCGTGAGCAGGAGACGGCTCGACTCAAAGGCCTGTGCGCCGTCGTCATTGAAGGACTCCCAAAAGATCTTGGGGGCTAAGGCGGCGACGAGCACGTATGCGGCCGTCCCCAAGCCAAGCGCTGTCGCCCGCCAGCGCCGGCCGCTCAACGGATTCGCGACGAACCGCCCCTGTCGGAGCCGGACCTGTAGAAACACCAAGGCTGCCCCACAGAGCACAAAGATGGTGAAGACGAATGTTCCTTCTCGAGGCGGTCTTCCCAGAAGTTCCTGCACCAAGGCCGTTGCTGTGCTGACAAGGATCAGACTGAACCCGAAACCGGTCATCAACCAGCGCTCGAACCGCTCGCTGCTGCGAAGTGCCAACGCGCACAGAAGACCTGGCGAAAGCACCAACAAGAAGGCGCTGACGGCTGCCAAGGGAGCGCGTACATAAAGGAGCCAAGCCTGGCTAGGAACAACATAGGGATTCGGCTCGTACGCCAGATGGTGTAGCGCGGATGCAGCTCCAATCGCCCCGCGGTCGAATACGACAGGAGCCGCCGCTGCGCATAGGATCGCTGCCAGCAAACCAGTCCGTCGGTGACTAGACATCGAAGTCCATACTAACCCGGTTTCAGACTCGGTTCAATGACGAAAGATCGCGTTTACAACTGACCCCGGGCAAAGGAAACAGCATACAGGTCTAACAGCTTCGCCACGGCCCCTAGTCTTTTCGAGTTTACGACCGAGGTTATCCCAATTGGACAGCAGGGGCAGGGGGTGTCAAGGGGGAACTGAGAGCTGATCCGCGACGGCCCCAAAAGCCCGGCCGGCGGAAACTCCTGTTACACTATTCTGGCAGCAGGCGCCTGCTGTCCCTCGTGGCCTCCCCGACCCACCGGTCGCAGAATCTCGGTTTCCTGGCTCTCCTGCTTCTCCTCATTCCTGGTGCGGCCTGCACGCCCGCCCGTTACAGCGCGGAGCCTCCGGCGGCCCTCGCCAACGCTCTTGCCGCGCGTCCGCCGGGGGAGGGCCTCACTCTTTACCGGTACGACCCCGGCCAGCGGGAAACCGTGTATGCAGTAGCGGTAACCCCCGACGGTAAACGCGTCGTCTCCGGCTCTGAGGATCGCACCCTGAAGGTCTGGGATCTGGAGAGCGGCCAAGTGCTCCAAACCCTCTCCGGCCACGGGGACTGGGTGCGGGCGGTGGCGCTGACCCCCGACGGCCAACGCGCCGTCTCCGGCTCTGACGACGGAACCCTGAAGGTCTGGGATCTGGCGAGCGGAAAAGAGATACACACCCTCTCCGGCCACAGCGAAGATGTGGGGGCGGTGGCGCTGACCCCCGACGGCCAACGCGCCGTCTCCGGCTCTGACGATAAAACCCTGAAGGTCTGGGATCTGGCGAGCGGAAAAGAGATACACACCCTCTCCGGCCACAGCGAAGATGTGGGGGCGGTGGCGCTGACCCCCGACGGCCAACGCGCCGTCTCCGGCTCTGACGATAAAACCCTGAAGGTCTGGGATCTGGCGAGCGGAAAAGAGATACACACCCTCTCCGGCCACAGCGAAGATGTGGGGGCGGTGGCGCTGACCCCCGACGGCCAACGCGCCGTCTCCGGCTCTGACGACGGAACCCTGAAGGTCTGGGATCTGGCGAGCGGAAAACAGCTCCAAACCCTCTCCGGCCACCAGAGTGCCGTGCGCGCGGTCGCGGTGACGCCCGACGGCCAACGCGCCGTCTCCGGCTCTCGGGATGACACCCTGAAGGTCTGGGATCTGGAGAGCGGCCAAGAGCTCCAAACCCTCTCCGGCCACCAGGGCAACGTATATGCGGTGGCGGTGACGCCCGACGGTAAACGCGTCGTCTCCGGCTCTGACGATGACACCCTGAAGGTCTGGGATCTGGAGAGCGGCCAAGAGATACACACCCTAGGCCGGCTGCCGCCGGAACCCGCGGGCATCATCGAATTTGACCGGTTCTCCTACAGACTCGACGATGACCAAGGCCCGGTTCGCCGCTCGGATGGCAGGTGGCAACCCTTCGGTGAGGGCATAGACTCCTCCGACGAGGTCACAACCTTGGCCGGGCCCGGTCCTATCCTCTACGCCGCAACACGGTCCGACCGTGTTTACTCCCGCGACACCGCTCGATCCGATGCCACATGGACGCTATACAGCGCAACCCCGGTGGAAGGCACTATCAATGCCCTCTGGGTAGACTCGAAGCACTCTGAAATCCTCATTGCCGGCACAACCAACGGCCTCTTCTGGAGCCGCGACGGAGCGGACACCTGGAACCGCGTCGATCTCACGGACTTGAACCCCAGCTTCTCTACGGTCCGCGCCATCGATTACACCAAACCACCTGACAACCACCTCTATGTCTTCACCGGCAACGGCTGGTACTACGCCGTCGATCGCATCGCGCGGCCTGGTTTCCGCACGTTTATCTCCGACTACCAAGGGGCGGTCATCCTCATTGGTTTCATTGCGGTCGCCTTTTTGGTCGCTATGTTCCAAGAGGGGTTGCGCGACTTCCGGCGTTCGCGGGAGAAGTCAGGCTCCGGCGAAGGCGCCGAGGAAAAATTCCGCTACATTCTGCGCGAGCAGAAAGCACAGCAACAAGCCAAGCGTGTAGAGCAACAAGAGCGTGAGCTCGCCAAACGACGAGAGAAAGAGGCCCAGCAAAAGCTCAACCAGGCTGAGATCGAGGCCGCCCGTGAAAACATGCGCCAGGTTCTGCAACTCCCCGACAGCCCCTTCCGGCGGGAAGGCATCGAGCTGGCGCACCGGCTGAAGCAGTCCACCACCATCTCGGGTGATTTCTACCAACTGATTCCCCGGCAAGACGGCAGCCTGGGGATCTACCTGGTAGATGTGGAGGGCCACGGGCTGGTCGCTTCACAGACCGCCCAGGATCTCCACCGGCTCTTGACGGACAGTAGCCTCAATTGGGGCCTCGGCGAACCCCGCGAGCAGCTTCGCATCGCCGACCGCCGGGTCAGCGAAGAGTTCGGAGACCGCAAGATCTCAGCCACCATGTGCTTCGCGGAAATCGACCCCGCCAACAAGGTCATCCGCTTTGCCAACGCAGGGATGCCCTACCCGCTGCTGTTCCGCCGCGGTGAGTCTCAGCCGGAGGTGCTGCGCGCGGCCGGCTTCTTTGTGGGTGACGGTTACAGCCGGTTTCCGGCACAACCTGACCGGGCGGAGGTGTCCGTCTCCGAGGGCGACCTCCTGGTGCTGTTTAGCGACGGCATCCCGGAGGCCGCGAGCTCGCAAGGGCGCACCTTTGGGCAACTGGGAGTGATCAACGCGGTGGAAACGGCCTTGAGCCTTGACCCCGAAAAGGTCGCGGACACGATCCTGCATGAGGTGAGGAGTCATAGCGGCGCAGACGCCCCGGCGGATGATCAGTCGCTGCTGGTGGTGCGCATCGGTGAGCCTCCCGGTGAACCTCCGCAGGTGCGTGCGGAGATCATCAAGATCACGGAAGCCTCGGATCAGCTCGAAGCCAGCATCTGGAATGCCGAGGGAATCGGCAACGAGTTTGACGGGAAGCTGCGACCAAGAATCCTGAGCTGGGTCGGGAAGGATCGCCCCGCGTTCGCTAATAGTATTTGGGCGGCGATCTGGGAGGCGGCTGCGAACGCCGTCAAGCACGGCAGTGAGCGCGGCGATCTGGTGACCTTGCGCCTCACGCGCGCGAGCGGCGGCCGGGTGCAAGCGGTCCAGGTCCAACCGAAGCGCTGGCCTGACGCCGATGTGGTTCTCGGCGTGCGCCGCCGCGAGGAAGTCCGCGCACTTGTCTTGCCCCCGGAAGACGACGTGGGAACCGCCATCATGCTCAAGGAAGCCTCGCAGGTGCGGCTCACCCCCAACGGCCGCATCTTGACGATGTCGTTTGACCCGGCGCCGCAAGAGGGGACCCTTACGGGCGGCTAGCGATGCGGCATTACCGCTACACTGAAAGTCTCTACCTCAAATGGAAACCCAAGCACAACACGTCTCCCCCAAGAAAGAGTTCAGCATCCCTGTCGTCGAGCTCAGCTTCGATCCGGAGCTGATGTTTCAAAAGGGGGCTCGGCAAACGCTCTCGAAAGAGCTCACCGGGGTGTACAACGGCTTGAAAGAAGATAAGGGCAACCCGGGGTGTGTTGTCGTCATCAAAGCTTCCACCGCCGGGAGCCCTCTGATCCGGGCGCTGCTGGAGCTGTACAAGACCGTCACGGCCCACCGCGGCCAACTCCGCCTGGTCGACTATCCTCCGGAGTTCCGCGATAGCTTGAGCACGCTGGGCTTCCGCACGTTGCCTGGCTTCGCGCACTCGGCAACGATCGACGAAGCGGTCAAGGAACTGGCCGCTTCCTAACAACCTGATGCCGTGAAAGACATCGTTCAGGGCCTTGGGCTGACCGAGATTTTCGCGCGTCTTTGCCCCGGCCTGATCCTGTTGTCTTCTCTCACGCTGTGGCTTCCTCGGCCGCCCACCTTACTTGAGCTACTGAAGCAGTACCGGCGGCCGCCCAAAGCGAGCTACGAAGCGGTCGAGCTAGTTCTGCTCGCCATGGGTTTGATCGCCGCCTACACGCTTGGGCTCATTCTGGAGACAGGCAGCGGCTGGCTGGCGCACCGCTACCTCGAAATGGGATACAGCGGGAGGCCGCCGGAGACGGATGCGCAGCGGGTATACGACCGCCGATTGCGGTTCCTTCGCCTGCTCGTCGGGTTTGTAATCCGCAAGGATGACACCTATAGCGCCGAGGGCCGGTTGCGGATGGTCGAGCAACTCGAAGACAACGGCATTGAAATCGACCTCAAAAAGCGCTTCAGTCTGCTGGATTTATTGTGGGTCTATCGCACGCTGGTGGCGGGCCCGCTGGGTGAACGGGCCCAGCCCGTGTTGAGAGTGACGGAGAACATTCGAGCCCGACTGCTGTTCGCTCTAGGGGTGGGGTTCTCCTTGCTTCTCAGTTCCGTAAGCGCAGTGGTGGGGTTACTGATCAGGGGTTTCGGGCCGGTCCTCAAGGCGTCAGCGGCCACCTCGTTGGCTGAGCGGTTCTACTGCTGGGAAACCTGCTGGCTGTGTATCGTAGTGGCGACCGTTGGGGTCGGAGTGAGCGCCCTTCTCCGACTCGCTATGGCCCGGTTCTGGGACCAGGAACTCTTCTTCACCTCCAGCTTGACCTGGTATGTCCACAGCGCGGACGGCCTACTAACCCGCCGGCAGGGAACCGGCGTTGTCCCCTTCAACGTGGCCACATTGTGACGGCATCTGGGGCAAACCGGGGGCAAACCGGGACAGCCTCAATGACGACGCCTGCGCTGCCGTCGTGGCGGCTGTTGCGGCGGCTTTCTTGACGACCCGGTCGCCGGATCCGCAGATCCACTCCCCTTCGCGATTCGAGTTCCCGCACGAAGTCCTTGTTTGCCAATGGCTTGCCCGAGCGTGTGGCACGCCGCCGCGTCTGCTCCATCCAACCCGCTGTCGGCTCTTCCTGCAATACGCCTCACCGACGTGAGATCCTATCTCGCTCACCACTACGAGGCTTCCTGCCACGGGGCTGTCGGTCCGACGCCAATCCGCCGGTCACGGGTGGCAACATCTTTTTTTTCAGTAGCTTCTGGGCCGTTGTCTAGGGAGATCCTAACCGCCCGCGATAGAATAGACGCGGGAAGTGGTCGCTAGGAAAGGTATGACGAAATCGGGGATTGCCACAAGCGGCCTTGCACTAACTGGCCACTGGCTGCGCCCTTGATATCCCAGAGCCGCGAGTGTGAGCGAGCGGTCCAGAGTTGAGGCCGCTCGGCATGGATGAACCCGGGTCCGCCCCAACACCATCGGGGAGCGGGCCCTTCCCATGGCTTTTTTCGCCCGCGGAACCGACTGGCTCAAGAAAATTACCAAACAAAGCCAATGCACATATAAGACAAACTATTTCAATAACTTAGACGACCTTTAGGAGGCGAAGAAGAGACGCCACTCAGAGGCAAAACGAGCCCCATGGCTGCCCGCTCGCCTATGGCTGATGCCTGTCAGTGTCCCCAAGCACTAGCCGGACCGGCCCTCCGGGATCCATAAGCTTTTGCGTTGCCATGTGTCCCGAGTGATGCTGCACCGTTCCCTGCCGGGTATGCTGAAAGGCAAGCGTGCGCTCTCAGGCCACAGCGGAAGACGCCGGCAAACGCTTGGATCGATTCCTAGCGGAACAGATGCCCGAAACCAGCCGCGCGCGGATTCAGCAGTGGATCCGCGACGGACGAGTTACGATCGACCAGGCGCCGGGCCGGGTTTCGTTCAGGCTACGTGGCACGGAGTTGATTGCGGTCGATCCTGGTCCGGCCAAGCCGCTCAAGGCCTTCGCTGAGGAAATTCCGCTCGACATTCTCTACGAAGACGAAGACATCGCGGCCATCAACAAGCCTGCCGGCATGACCGTCCATGCCGGCGGAGGAGCCACCTCGGGAACGCTCGTAAACGCCTTGTTGCATCACTTCGGAAAACTCTCGGGGACCGGCGGCGAACTGCGTCCCGGTATCGTACACCGGCTGGACCGACTCACCAGCGGCGTGTTGCTGATTGCAAAAAACGACCGCGCGCACCGCGGTCTGGCGCGGCAACTTCAGTCCCGGCAAGTCAAGAAAACGTACTGGGCCCTTGTTCATGGCGATGCCACGCGGCGTCACCCAAAAGGCAGGCGCGTGGAAGCCGACAGCCAGTGGTGGACGCGCCTGGAAATGCCTGTCCATCGCGATCGCCGTCAACGTGCGAAAATGACCGCCGGCCGCTCCGGGCGCTCGGCCCAAACCGACTTCCGCCCGCTGCAACGCTGGCCGTCATTCACACTGCTTGAAGTTCGTATCGCGACCGGGCGTACCCATCAGATCCGCGTGCACCTGTCCTCGATCGGACATCCCGTCTTCGGAGACCGCCTTTACGGGGCGCCGGCCTCGGTCCCTGAACTTCCAAAACTCGAGCGCTTCTTTCTTCACGCACGGGCGATCGGGTGTCGCCACCCCACGACTGACGCCCCCTTGGAAATCGAGGCGCCCCTACCGAAGGAACTCGAGAGTGTATTAGAAGTCTTGGAGGTATAATGAAGCGGGGTTTCAAGCAACGAAAATCGTCATGAAGCGAGTCGGACTGTTGTTCTTATTGGCCGGCGCGATGTTCGCGCAAAACGGCAAGAACGCTCCCACCGGCAGCGTCTTCCCCGCCGACCCGGAATCGACGATCCGCGTCGAGGTCTTCCGAGTCCCGCTTCTGTTCACCGTCACGAATCAGAAGAATCGCTTCATCACCAACCTGGATCGTGAGGATTTCAGGGTCTTTGATAAGGGGAAAAGGCAAGTCATCAAGGAGTTCGTTCGGGAGAGCGAACTGCCGCTACGGATCGGCATTCTGCTCGATACGAGTAACAGCATCCGTAACCGATTCAAGTTTGAGAAAGAGGCGGCGATAGAGTTCGTCCGAACGGTTTTACAGGAAGAGAAAGACAAAGCTTTCTTGGTCAGTTTCGACACACGCGCCGAGCTGATCATCGATTTCACCAACGATGCCGACGAGCTGGCGAGAGGCATTCGGTCAACGCGGGCCGGCGGCGGCACGGCGCTCTTCGACGCCATCTACTACGCCTGCCGTGACAAGCTGCCCGAGGACTGGCCGCCCGAACAGTTTCGAAGAGCACTTGTGGTTTTGGGTGACGGAGAGGACAACCAGAGCTCGGTGACCCGCGAGATGGCGCTTGACATGGCGCAAAAGGCCGAGACGGTTATCTATGCCATCTCGACCAACCGTTCCGGTAAGTTTTTCCCGGGAGACAAGGTGCTCAAGAGATTCACGCAGGAAACGGGGGGCATCAAGTTTCACCCTTTTCAGGCCCGCGACCTGGAACAGTCTTTCGCCGATATCGCCAACGAGCTGCGTCACCAGTACTTCATTCTGTATTCGCCGAATAACTTTGAGCCGGACGGGAGCTTTCATAAGATTCGAGTCAAGGCCCGCGTCAAAGACACTGTTGTGAGGGTCAGACGGGGCTACTTCGCTCCCCTGCCGGGCGAGGAACGACGCTAGCCACTGCGGCCTGCCTACCGCCGCGTGGTGGTTTTTTTCACGGGATCGCCAGATTTCCCTTTCGCTTTTTGTTCGCCTGTAGTAGGATCAGCAGTCAAGAGGTCAGATCGAGCGGATCACGAGTCTGGAAGCCGGACTCGATTCAGCCGTTCAATCAGCTTTTCCGGTCCCGGCTGCGAGCCGATCGGATAGAACGCTGATCCGTTATCTTTCGGGCTTCCCCAACGCTGGAACCTGACCTACGAAAAGGAGCCAATCACATGGATCAGCGAGACCGCGATCGCAGCTTAGAACTAGCCCTGAGTGAGATTGAAAAGGCTCATGGAAAGGGCTCAATCCTACGCCTCGGTTCGCGCGAAGCCATCGTGCCGGTGAGCACGATTCCAACGGGTTCGATTTCCCTTGATGCCGCCCTGGGTGTGGGCGGATTTCCGCGCGGACGGGTCATTGAAATCTACGGCCCGGAATCTTCCGGCAAGACCACGCTCGCACTGTCCGCCCTGGCACAGGGCCAGAAACTCGGTGGCATGGCAGCTTTCATCGACGCTGAACACGCCATGGACCCCGGCTACGCCAAGCAGCTTGGCGTCGATGTCGATAACCTGCTCGTCTCACAGCCCGACTGTGGGGAGCAGGCATTGCAAATCGCCGACGTACTGGTGCGCTCCGGCGCAATCGAGGTGCTGGTTGTCGATTCGGTCGCCGCTCTTGTACCTCGCGCTGAGCTTGAAGGCGAAATGGGCGACAGTCATATGGGTCTTCAGGCTCGCCTAATGTCCCAGGCGCTGCGTAAGCTGACGGGCATAGTGTTCAAGTCCAACTGCTGTATGATCTTCATCAACCAGATCCGCGAGAAGATCGGCGTCGTGTTCGGTAACCCGGAAACCACGACCGGCGGCCGTGCGCTGAAGTTTTACTCCTCCGTTCGGATTGACATTCGGCGAATAGCGGCCATCAAAGACGGCGACAAGGTAATCGGCAATCGGACGAAGGTGAAAGTCGTCAAGAACAAGGTCGCGGCTCCTTTTCAGCAGGCCGAATTCGACATCATGTACGGCAAGGGCATCTCTCTAGAGGGAGATCTACTCGATCTCGGAGTCGCCCACCGCGTGGTCGCAAAAAGCGGCGCCTGGTACTCCTACGGCGGCGACCGCATCGGACAGGGGCGCGAGAACACAAAAGAATTCCTCCGCGAAAACACCGACATCCGGGATAAGCTGCACGTCGAACTACGACAGGCTCTAGGCTTACAGCCGCCTCCGGAAACCCAGTCGGCCGAAGGACCGAACGGCTCGCCAAAGGCCACCGCCGCGGACGCCAGTACGGCCGCTCGGGCGTAGGGAGCCAACAAGGTCATGACGGATTCACAATCTGTGCGTGGTCATGGTAGACCGCGGCAACCTCTCGCTGATCGAGGCTCACCCCGCCGCCATCGTCGATGTGTTCAGCCGCGAGGCGCGCTATGCCATAGACTGAAGAAACTTGAACTGTAGAGAAGGGAGACCGGCAACCATGCCCGAGGTGGACAAGAAAACATTCAAGCCGTTTCACAGGACCGGCCGCGGGCAGATCATCCGCGGCGACAGCCTGAACGTCCTCGCCAGCTATGACGACAACTCTGTGGACCTCATCATGACTAGCCCCCCTTTCGGGCTGGTCCGCAAGAAGGACTACGGCAATGTCGCAGCTGACGAATACGTGGACTGGTTCCGGCCCTTCGGCGCGGCGTTCAACCGCATTCTGAAAAACAACGGCAGCCTCGTCATTGACATCGGTGGCTCGTGGAACAAGGGCTACGCCACCCGCAACCTCTATCACTTCAAGTTGCTCATCATGCTCTGCGAAGAGTTCGACTTTCATCTGGCACAGGATTTTTACTGGTGGAATCCCTCCAAGCTTCCCACCCCGGCGGAATGGGTGACTGTGCGCCGCGTGCGCGTCAAGGATGCCATCAACACCGTCTGGTGGCTTTCCAAGACGCCTTGGCCCAAGGCCTGCAACCGCCGCGTCCTGCAACCCTACAGCCCAAGCATGCGCGATCTGCTGCGGAAGGGCTACCGCGCGAAGAAGCGTCCCTCCGGCCACGATATCAGCGAGAAATTCAGCATCGACAACGGCGCGGCGATTCCGCCGAACCTCATTGCCATTCCCAACACCGAGAGCAACAGTTTTTATCTGCGCTATTGCGAGGAGAAGGGCTTCAAACCGCACCCGGCGCGCTATCCGGCCGAGCTACCTGAATACTTCATCCGCATGCTCACCGACCCCGGCAACCTTGTCGTAGACCCTTTCGCCGGCAGCTGTGTTACCGGGGAAGTGTGCAAACGCCTGGACCGGCAGTGGCGCTGCATCGAATTGTCCGACGAATACTGCGAAGCCGCCCTCGGTCGCTTTGTCCGTGACGCGACGCAGGTAGCTAAGCCTCTCGCCAAGCCCGACAACCCGTCAAATTACTACCGGGTGCCGCGTCCCGGCATCCTGTGGAACGGTGATACGGGTGAGCCGCTGCCAAAGGACGGCGGCAAGAGGCGCCAGCTGAAGCGTGGCAAAACAGCCCCGGAGGAGTCAAAACGGACCGCTCGCAACGGCAGGCACGACGAAACCGTTACCCCTCTCGCTGCAGCTGTTTCATCCAGCCGCCGCGGCTGAACCTAAGCTCACGCGCAGATGCCGCGTCTATCCAAAGCTGAGCTCTTCCACGTCGTTGAGGACGCCATCCGTGAATCAGGGTGAAGTTTCCTGCACCTCGGCCAACCGGGGAGTCATCCAAGGTGCTACCAAATCTACTGAGATGGCGAGAGAGACCGCGTCTTGATTTATATCTGGAACCTCACGCATGGCGGTGGGCTTGTGAGACCGTCCGATGAGTACCGAATTCAGATCACAGGCATTTCACGCCCCGATAGCGTCAACCAATTTCGGCCCGAAATCGCCGGGAAAACACTCATCCTTGGTTGGTGGGATGACGTGGGCGTGTTTGCTGGCTTCGACTACACCCGGCACGCGGGACCGCTTGGCTCTTCTCCGTCCATCCAGATCCGTGAGGAAGCTTTGCATAAGGCAACGGTCAAAGGCTTCGCACCGCACAACAGAGGCAACGGAGAATTGGCTATCGCCTTTCGGCCCGACTTCATCGCAACGTATATCCAGAATCTTGAAGCCCTCCACGAATGCGGCGAGTCTGATCGAGAGATCGAAATTCTCGACGCGATCGCCAACGACCCAGCCGTAGTAGAAGAGGCCAGCATCGAAGAAAACGTTGCTCAACAACGTCAGTACGCCGTTGTATCGACGAAGAGGGCGCTCAGGGACATCAACTTCCGCGACAGGGTTCTTAGAGTTTATGGTTACCAATGCACCCTTTGTGTCCTCCAGCTCAAGCTACTCGATGCAGCCCATATCCTCCCCGTAACGCACCCGGACAGTACCGATGAGACCCGGAACGGTGTTGCGCTGTGCACGCTCCACCATCGCGCCTACGATCGAGGTTTTGTTACCTTCGACACCGATTATCGCGTACACCTCCACGAAGAGATGGCTGAGGAGTTGCGGACCCAAAACCTCGACGGAGGGCTGCGACGCTTCCGCGAACACCTCCGACCAATTCTTTCGCTGCCCCCTGACAGGAACGACAGGCCGCACGCTTCGTTTGTCGCCATGGCCAACGAGATGCGCGGATGGACGCTATAACCCGATGCGCACAATTTGGTCGAGCGTGAACTGATCCAAAGTCCGGTCGTAGAGCTTGGTAGTGCGGGGCGACTCATGCGCCGCGATGAGGCTGGACGTTCTCGATGGTGGGTTCGTCCGCGCCGAGCGGTCTCATCTCTGGACCGCTCGCTCACACTCGCGGCTCGGGAGTACGCCTCACTTGTTGTCTGGAAGCTCGATGTGGTCGTCGTTCGGCTCCTCCGACACTTGCGCTGATTCAAACGTCGCCATTTCGTTGTAGAGCCGCAGGGCTGACTCGATGACGCCGATCGCCAGGGCGGCGCCAGTGCCCTCGCCCAAGCGCATGTCGAGTGACAAGAGGGGCTTGACACCTAGAACTTCCAGCATCACGTGATGGCCGGGCTCGGCGGACTGGTGCGAGAAGAACAGGTAATCCGCAAGCTGAGGTGCCAGTCGAATCGCCAGTAACGCACCGGCCGAGGCGATAAAACCGTCTACGACTACGGCCACACGTGAAGTGGCGGCCCCCAGGCAAAACCCGCCGACGCCCCCGATTTCGAAGCCGCCCACGGCGGCCAGAACGGCGATCGGGTCGGCAGGGTCGGGCTTATGGAGCTCGAGAGATCGCTCGATCACTTCGGCCTTGTGCTGCAGCCGGCTCTTGGTGATCCCCGTGCCGGAACCCACTAGTTCGCCGGGATCTTGGTCCGAAATCGCCGCCAGCACCGCACTGGCCGATGTGGTATTGCCGATCCCCATCTCCCCGACGCCCAACAATCCAAACTCCAAACTGGCCGCCGCTCTGGCCAGAGCGATCCCCGTTTCGATCGACTGCACGGCCTGGTCCCTCGTCATCGCTGGTTCGCGCAAGAAATTTCGCGTCCCGGCAGCCACTTTCCGGCGCACCAGGCCGGGGATCGAAGCGAGATCGTGATCCACACCCATGTCGACAATCACCGGTTCGATGCCGCACTGTCGGCAGAGGACGTTGATGGCAGCGCCGCCGGAGACGAAGTTCCGTACCATTTGGTAGGTCACTTCCCGCGGATACGCGCTTACTCCCTCCGCCGTGACGCCGTGGTCGGCGCAAAACACAAACAGCGACTTGCGGGGCAACGGCAGTTGCATCTGGCCGCGCGCCAGCCCATACTGCAAGACGATCTCCTCAAGACGTCCGAGGCTGCCGCGGGGCTTTGTCAGGCTGTCCAGCCGGTCTTGGATTTGCTTGGCGAGACGCGGGTTCGCTGTGGGGGAGACTTGGCCAAGAGTCTGAGTAAGTAGCTCCATGAATCCGTGCGGACCCATTGTCTCAGACGGTTCGCCGGGACGGTTGCCAGTGGGCGGACGACGCGTTCGTTTGGGTCGCTTTGCCTAATGCTGTTCCGGGCCCACATTTTCGTATATGAGGCAGATTGAGCGGGCTTCAAACAACCAATACTGGGCGAGATCTGTGGCGGTTTTCGGGGCCGTTGCCAGTCGAAGTCCCACCGGACTGCACTATTGAGCCACGGGCTCCCTGGAAAAAGTTGGGCTTTTCGGATTTTTCCGCCAACTCTTCTCCAGCCGGGCCGTTGATTAGCTACAATACGTGCTGAAAATTGCATGGGTGGAGCTTTCCCCCGCTGACAAAATCGCGCCGCCAAGGCGCATGGAAGCTTGAGTAGTGCTACCTGATGCCCAAGCCACCAAGTCACCCCGTCATCGTCGTCCCCGGCATCACAGCCACCGCACTGCGCGACGAGTACCCCCTGCCGACCGAGTCGGTTTGGTCGGTGCTGCGCAAGGATTACGCCCGGGTTGCTCTGCATCCCGACAACCTTCGCTATGAAGCACGCGAACCGGCGCGCCTAGCGGCGGACCAACTTTTCGGTGTTGCCTACGAGGAGTTTATCGAGGAGCTGCGCTATAACCTGCGCCAACGAGAAGACGAACCGGTCCCCGTTTTTCCTTTCGCCTACGACTGGCGGCACCCATTAGAAGTCATCGAACGTCACCTAGAGGCGTTCGTTGAAGAGGTGATCGAGCGAACCAAGTTGCTGAAGCACTACCACAACAGCGGCTATGGAGACGATCCAAAGGTTAACGTTGTGGGGCACTCTATGGGTGGACTTGTGATTGCCGGGTACCTCGAGCGGGCTGGGAACAAAGCTCGCGTGGCGAAGGTAGCGACGCTGGCGACGCCTTTTCGGGGGTCATTCGAAGCGGTCGTCCAGTTGGCAACCGGAACTTCGAATCTGAGCGGGG
This sequence comes from Bryobacterales bacterium, assembly GCA_965248105.1. Lineage (GTDB taxonomy): Bacteria > Acidobacteriota > Terriglobia > Bryobacterales > UBA6623. Next base: position 3,197,524 of record CBDFIK010000006.1, on the reverse strand, counting down.
CCGCCCCCAGCTCTCGCGAGCGGGAAACAGCCCGCGTCACCCCGGCTCTTTACCACCTGATTCCGAGCTTCAGGCGAGGCCTAGAGGTCGCGCCTGGGTTGCCAAAATCGCTCTTCAACGTAGATATTTGGCAGCCGAGCATCGTCAGTACGCTCTCTGAATACATCCGTCTCAAAGGCTTGCCGCCGAAGGATCCCAAGGCGCCCAAGCGGCTTGGTCGCGCCAAAAAGCTGTTCGCCGGTCTGCTCGCGGCGGCGCGCGCCCATCGCAAGCGAGTTGACAGCCTCAAGCTTTCCCAAGCTGGGCTAGATGCGAAAGACTGGCTCTGCGTGGTCGGTGTGGACGCGGAAACGCGCGTCAAATTGGAAGTCATTCGACAAGGCAGGTATCCCGACTTTCGAATCACGGGCAAGCAGCGCTTGAATCAATGGGATGACGCCGACAAGGATCGGTCGTTGACTGGCGACGGAACAGTGCCTTTCGCGGGCGGTGTCCCGAATTTTCTGCCGCTTGAAACCCTCGTCTGTGTGACTCCGGGTGATTTTGGCTACTGGGAAGTCTCAGATAAGGCTCTGATGAAGGTAGCCGGTTTCCATGGCATCATGCCGAACATGAACATGCTGCACCGGCTGGTGGTTCGGCATTTCACCGGCAGAAGCGACCGACGCAAAAACACATGGGGCCGACCGGCACCCTCGGTACAAAACAAAGACTGGCAGCCTCCCCTGCGCCTGCGGAACAAAGGTTGAGGCCTTCGGATCATCCCGAACATCATGACCGCCGGGGTCAAGAACCCTCATGAGCCGCGAGGATTTCGAAGAGTTGGCCGATCGGGCCTGGCAATCGATACCCAAGAGCTTCCGAGATCGCTTTTCGAACGTCGCCGTTTTCGTCGAGCAAGAGCCGGCGCCTTCGGACTTGCGTGCCGCCCGAGTTCCCCCCGGGGGGACCTTGCTCGGACTCTACCAGGGTGTGCCGCTCTTGCGGCGGGGTCATGGCTACGGGATGGTTTTGCCGGACAAAGTAACGCTATTTCAGGGGCCGATTGAGCGCTCCGCCCGACGGGCGGACGCGATCCCTCAGATCATTTACGACACGTTGTGGCACGAGCTGGCCCATCATCTCGGCATGAACGAGAAGGAGGTTCGCGACGCCGAACGCCGGCGGGGAAGGCGGTGAACGTTAGCCCGCCTTTCTCACGAGCTGACGGTCGAAGCACGAGATAGGCCCGCCATTACTTGGTTGCGCTTGCTGGCCGTCCGTAAGTACGCCTCCGCGCGCCGCACGCCTTGTACTGGCGCGCTTCTCAGGCACTTCGCGTCGCCACCACGTGACAAAGCGGGCTAGATCCCTGAACCAAGGAAGCCCCGAATCAGCCTTGGTATCCCAGAACAAGCAACGTTAAGTCGTCGTTCTGCGGAGCTCCCGAGGTGAAGGAGCTGACCTCTTCCCGAATGGATTGAAGCAGCTTCGGGGCGCTGGAGGAGGCGTGGCGCTGGGCCGCTTGCTTCAGGCGCTCTTCGCCGAACTGCTCATTCGACCAATTGACGGCCTCGGAGACGCCGTCGGTGTAGACAATCACCTTGTCACCGTGCGATAGCGTAAACTCCCGTTGCGGAAACTCCGCCTCGGGGAAAAGTCCGATCGGGAAGCTGGTCGCATTCAGCCACTCCGTTTCTCCCGAGGCACGCACAAGTATCGCCGGGCAATGACCCGCGCTGACCCATCGCGCGGTGCCGTCGCGCTGCACCAAGCAGTAAAAGACAGTCGCGAACCGGGCCGAACGCGAGCGCTCACAGATGTAGCGATTTACTCGGGCTACGATTTCAGAGGGCCGGGGATCGAGCGATGCGGTGGCGAAAAAAGCGCCCTGGATGAGAGAAGTCAACAGGGCGGCCGACACGCCCTTGCCCGAGACGTCCGCTTGGACAACGCCCCAGTGGTCTTCGGACAACTCCATGACGTCGAAATAGTCCCCGCCCACCTGGAAGCAGGCTTCGCTACTGCCCTCGGCCACCAACCAGCCCTCGGCGGGCAGTTGCGCGGGCAGCATCGTCTGCTGGATGTCGCGAGCAATCTTGAGCTCCTGCTCCAGCGACTGCTGCTTGTGTTCCTGGGCCAGCAAACGAGCGTTTTCAAGCACCGTCGAAATCTCGATCGCCAGTGTCTGGAGTAATTCCCGATTGGCTGCCGACAGGTCGCCCGTGACCTGCTTCGAGTCCATGTAGAGAGCGCCCAACGTATCCTCGCCGGGGGAAAGCAAACTCGTTTCGTGCTGTTGGCCGATTCGTATTCGCACAAGCGGTACGCAAATGGCGCTCCTGAGCTCGAGCCGAGCAACGGTTTCGCCCAACTCTGTGTCGGCCGTCTCTTCCTTGGCGGGGTCAAAGGTCATCGACAGCAGATCTCGGCGTCTGGTAAGGGCTTTTTGGATCACCCGGCGCGGCACGTGCAGTTCGTCGGCAGTCAACTGTTCGCCGCTGAGGTTTCGAGCGACCTTAACTTCCAGTTCTCCCGATTGATCCGTCAGCATCAGGAAGCCGCGCTCGGCTCCCGTCACGACCAGGGCCGCGTCGACAGCCGCGGCAAGAACTTCGTCAACGGCGAGTGACGCTTGCAGCGCCCGGGCCACTTCCAGAACCGCACTAAGACGACCCAAGTTGCCCGTGCCCTCGCTTTCGGGCATGGCGGCGACCTTTTCCATCAGCGGAGCTGTGAAGGTTAGGTCCTTTCCGATTACAAGACGGTAGGAGTCTTCGATACCGAACTCGATTTCGTCTCCCGGACGCAGTTCGTGGCGGTCGACTTTCTTTCCGTTGACGAACAATCCGTGGCGGCTTTTGCTGTCTTCGATGTAGTATTTCGAGCCTTCGAGCAGGATTTGTCCGTGGTTGCGGGAAACGCGACTGTCTCGCAGGGGGATTTCGCACTCGGGGAGACGGCCGATCCGAAACGGGCTATGGGTCACCTGAACCTCGTACCTCTCCCCGGATGGACCGATGACTGTTACCGTCAAGACGGCGTTGCGGGGACCGCGTGGCGGAGCCGAGGCCGCAGTGTCCGCGGACATTGGCACTTACTGGGACGTGCGGGGCGAGCGTTTTGGGCGGGCGAGATTGTTGGCGTGGTTTTCCGTCGCCTCGCCGCTGCTGCCTAACGCCGTGGTCTGGCAATCAGCGCAATAGCCTCCGACTTCGGTTCTGGCGACAAGGATTCGAAAGCCGAAGTCGGACTCGATTTGTTGCTTTAGTAACTGCAGCGGCTCCCCAAAGAATTCCTGGACGCCGCCGCAGCGAAGGCAAACGATGTGGGCGTGCTCCCGCTTGAGCCGTGTTTCGTAGTAGTGCTGATCTCCTTCGTGGTGTAGCAGATCCAACTCGTCAATCAAGCCCTCTTGCTTGAGCAGCTTTAGCGTGCGGTAAACGGTAACGCGGTTGATCTTGGGATCGCGTTTTTTCGCCAATTCATAGAGTTGGTCCGCATTGAGGTGCTTGTGAGAATGGTGAATGATCTCGAACAGCAGTTCTCGTTGACGGGTCAGACGAATGCCGTGCCTTCGTAGCGGGCCTTTGAGAGAAGTTTCGCTAAGCACGACAAGGATTCTCCAAGTTGGCCATTATGGTAGCACAACGCGTCGGACGCGCAGTTCGGTGCTAGAGAGGAGTCAAGAGGTCTATTCTCAGGCGCAGAGCCAGTTCGTCGCAGAGCTTCGAGAGCGGCACCTTGTCGACCAGATGCCGCCTCAGAACGGCCACCTTCTCTTCGGCTGTGTAGTGCTTTCGTTGCTTCCTCATGCCTCCTCTCCGTTAGCTTAACGGCGGAACGCTTTCTCCCTTTCCAGCTGAGGCGGGACAGCCAAGCGTGTGTACCACTACGATCACCGAAGCGGGATCAAGGGGGACATCAACTACGTCTTGCAAGCTGCGTCAAGCCCCATCCCTAATGGAATGAAGTTGCTGGCGGCTCAGGGGACGTGGCTTTATAGGTCAAAGACAGAGCTGTACTGGCGAAGCATCGGGCGAAGCGCCCTCCCACACCGGCCGGGAGCTCGCTCTACGTCATTCCCCGTCACATGTTGTTTCAAAAAAGGGGGCCACCGCTGCGAGAGTTTCTTCGGAGCCTTCTAGGGCGAGCGATAGACAATACGTCTGCACGAGTCGGTCTCAGCGACGGACGGTAAAGGGCTCGCCCATGGTATCCCCTTGCTAACGAGGTACAATCTTCTCTCCCAAGCGGTCCTGGAGAAGTCACACAGCCGACCATCCGCTCGGTGAACGTCCAACTCCATAAGAGACAGACCTGCCGAGTCTGCGGCAACTCCAATCTGGGCCTGTTCCTTTCGCTGGGATCTTAGCCGTTGGCCAACGCCTTCTTGTCGTCGCGCGAAGAGTTCGCCGCGGAGGCTCGGTATCCACTGGACGTCTACTTGTGCAAGACCTGCTCGCTCGTCCAGCTGCTCGACGTGATCGACCCCGGAATGCTGTTTTCGCACTACCTTTACCTGACCGGTACCTCTGAGACGATGGAGCGCCATCATGCCGCCTACGCCGGCACGCTCGTCCAGATGCTTGCTCTGGAGCGCGATGATCTCGTCGTCGAGGTGGGAAGCAATGATGGCAGTCGGACGTTTCCCCTACGATGTGTCCAAGTCGGGCGCAGACTTGATCGCCTTCTCGTACTTTCAGACCTACGGTACGCCGGTGGCAATCACGCGTTGCGGCAACCTCTTCGGTGGAGGGGATTTGAACTTCAACCGTCTGGTTCCCGGCACGATCCGCTCGGCGCTGCGGGACGAGCCGCCCGTCATACGAAGCGACGGTTCCTTTATTCGCGATTACTTCTATGCGCGCGACGCCGTCAACGCCAATCTGCGGTTGGCCGAGCGGCTGCTCGACGACGGTGTCCTGGGCCAAGCATTCAATTTCGGAACGGAACAGCCCTTGTCGGTGATCGAGCTGGTCGATCTGATTCTCCGGCTGTGCGACAAGACAAAGCTTCAACCGCGGGTGCACGAAGCCAGTCACGAGATCCCGAAGCAACACTTGGACTGTTCGAAGGTGCGCAATCGACTAGACTGGCGGCCCGGCTACTCGCTCGAAGAAGGGATGCAAGAGACCATCTCTTGGTATCGCGAGCACTTTGACGGCCGGTAGCCGGATCCTGTGGGGCTGTTGGGAAGCGAACTCATCCCATCTCCAATACTTGGGGAAAAGGCCGCAGGTCTCTGCGAGCCCTGCGCTACGCCCTCCAACAGCAGTAGTTGCCACGTCTGCCTTGCGGCGTCGTTTGCAGGTTCACCTTCGGGACGGTCAGGGCAGGGTTTGAAATCCGAAATGGCACTGTCGGAAGTGCGCGTCCCGCGTCAGCACGTGGCGGAGCTTGAGTTCGTCCATGACCACGAAGCTTGTCAGATCCGTGAACGAGATGCGCGGCTTGTCGCGGTAGCGGAGGCGAAGCTTGAAGGCCTTTTCGAACCGTGTCGGCGTCACACGTTCCACAGCCAGTAGGCCGAGCGATTGGGCGCGGAAGATCCCCCGACAGAATCGCTCGGCCTCCGCGAACGGCCGGCGAGCAAACAGGCGGGTAATGGTTTCGTCGAGAACGTAGTCTGTGGTGACCCACGGAGCGGCCTGGTCGGCATACTCTTGACGCAGACTTCGCACCTCGGAGTGAGCCGTCTCGGCAGCGTCCTCCAGCGCCAGCCAACCCCAGGTATCCACAAACAGGGGAGGCGTCTCAGCTGCCGTAGAGCGCCTCATCGATGCCTACGGTGAGTTCGCCGTCGTTTCCGATGCCCGTGACCTCAAGCAGCGGATCGACCTTGCTCTTGGTGCGCCCTCGCGCACTGCCGCGCTTTTGGAGTTTCGAGCGGATCAGCTCGGCCATGCTCAGTCGCCTCCGGAAGGCTTCCTCGCGAAGCTGTTCATGAAGCTCCTCCGGCAGAAAGATCGTTGTTCGCTTCACGAGTTCCATAATAACATATATATGTCACTTGAAACGAGGCCGGAAAAGAGCGACCGGGGGGATCGGCGCCCTATCGCGTCTCTAGCCGGGTATTCGATGGCGCTAGCCCACGAGCCCGGTGCCGCGCGGTCGCCGACAATGAATAGCGAAGCGGCTCTTATGATGGGCGCTGACCAGCAAAACACATGTCCGCACCGTGTGCGGAGTCTCAAACAAAGGGGGGCGGCGTGAGCATGGGCAAAGCGGAGGCTGACCGCTTGGAATCCGTCCAGCGAAAGGCCCGTAACCTGCAAAGCCCTCCGAGTTTCCGGCCCCGTCAGCCCACTCGTTCACCGGCGTGCAGCTCTTGCAGCGCCGCGACTTGAGGTTGCTGATCCCGGCAAGCGGCGATGCCGTCGGCGGCCGCTTTGGCACCGCTGAGGGTAGTGACACAGGGAATATGCTGCTGCATGGCAGCCCGCCGGATGGCTTTTTCGTCCCGGAAGGAATGGGCCCCCGCCGGCGTGTTGACAACAAGGTCGACTTCACCACCCTTGATCAGGTCGACCACGTTGGGACGGCCTTCATTTACCTTGAGTACCGTGCGGCACTCCAGGCCTGCCTCTCGCAGCGAGTAAGCGGTTCCGCGCGTCGAAATGAGTGAGAAGCCGAGGTCGGCAAACTTGCGGGCCACCTCGATCGCCGCGGTCCTGTTGGGGTCGGTGACACTGATGAATACTGAACCTTGCTCCGGAAGCGCTTGGCCAGCGCTGAGTTGAGCTTTCGCAAAAGCTTCACCGAATGTGGCGCCGATACCCATGACCTCCCCGGTCGAGCGCATCTCGGGACCCAGGATTGGGTCCACGTCGGGGAACTTGTCGAAGGGGAAAACGGGCGACTTGACGCAATTGCGTTCCACGGGGAGCATGCCCGTCGGTAGGTCGTAATCGCGCAGTTTGCGTCCCAGCATGAGTCCGACGGCAATCTTTGCCAATGGGACGCCGGTCGACTTGCTGACGTAGGGAACCGTTCGGGAGGCGCGGGGGTTGACCTCCAGCACGTAGACCTGCCCGTCACAGATCGCGTACTGCACGTTCATCAGCCCGATCACGTGGAGCCGGCGGGCCAGACGGACCGTGTAATCGCGAATCGTCTCCAGATGCTCGGGAGCGATCGAGGCGGAAGGGAGTACGCAAGAACTATCGCCTGAATGAACGCCGGCTTCCTCGATGTGTTCCATGATGCCGCCGATCAACACGTCCTCGCCGTCGGAAAGAGCGTCTACATCGACTTCCGTCGCGTCCTCTAGAAAGCGGTCGATCAAGACCGGCCGTTCCTGCGAATAAACCACGGCTTCGCGCATGTAGCTGTCGACCGTAGCTTCGTCGTAGGCGATCACCATAGCGCGACCGCCCAGCACGTAGCTGGGACGAACGAGCACCGGATACCCGATCCGCCGGGCAACCCGAAACGCTTCTTCGGGGCTGGTGGCCGTGCCGTTGGTGGGAGAGGGGATGCCGATCTCCTCGAGAAGTTTCCCGAAGCGATCCCGGTCTTCCGCCAGATCGATCGACTCCGGGTCCGTGCCGATTATGGGAACCCCGTGGGCCTTCAGCGGCAACGCCAGCGTCAAAGGCGTCTGACCGCCAAACTGGACGATGACGCCGTCCGGCTTCTCGGTGTCGAAGATGTTGAGCACGTTCTCGAGCGTCAGCGGCTCGAAATAGAGTCGATCGCTGGTGTCGTAGTCGGTCGAGACGGTCTCGGGATTGCAATTCACCATGATCGATTCGTAATCCGCCTCCTGAAGCGCAAACGAAGCGTGGCAGCAACAGTAGTCGAACTCGATTCCCTGGCCGACGCGATTGGGACCGCTGCCGAGAATCATGACTTTCGGGCGATCGCTGGGTTCCGCCTCGCACTCCCACTCATAAGCGGAATATAGATACGGCGTGTAGCTCTCGAATTCCGCGGCGCAAGTGTCAACGCGCTTGAATATCGCTCGGATACCGGCCGCTTTTCTCTTCTCCCGGACGGCGTCTTCCGTGGCCGACCACATGCGAGCGAGCGAGGCGTCGGACACTCCGTACCGCTTGGCCTGCTCGAGGCTGTCCCGGGAAACGGTTTCCAGGGATTGGCCTGCCAGCTCTCGCTCGAAGTCAACGATCGTCTTGATTTGGTGCAGAAACCAGGGATCGATACGGGTCATCTCCGCGATTTTCTGCACCGAATACCCTTCCGAGAGCGCGAAGCGGATATAGTTCAGCCGATCGGGCGTGGCCGTATAGAGCCGCCGCTGGATCAGTTCAGGATCGAAAACCTCCGAGCCTTCCTTCTTCCCGGTGTCAAGACTGCGGATGGCTTTCGAAAGAGCATGCTTGAAGGTCCGCCCGATCGACATCACCTCGCCGATACTTTTCATCTGTACGCCGAGCAGAGGTTCGCTCCCGGGGAACTTTTCGAACTGCCATTTGGGAACCTTCACGACGACGTAATCGATCGTCGGTTCGAAGCAGGCCGGGGTCTTGCGGGTGATATCGTTCGGGATTTCGTCGAGCCGAAACCCAACCGCCAGCTTGGCGGCGATTTTGGCGATCGGGAAGCCGGTGGCTTTCGAGGCCAGCGCCGAGCTTCGTGAGACTCGCGGGTTCATCTCGATGATCACCATCCGTCCTGTTTGCGGCTCGATGGCAAACTGGACGTTCGAGCCGCCCGTGTCGACGCCCACTTCGCGCAGACAAGCCAGCGCGCCGTCCCGCATCATTTGGTATTCGCGATCCGTCAGGGTCTGCGCGGGAGCCACCGTGATCGAGTCGCCGGTGTGAACCCCCATCGGATCGAAGTTCTCGATCGAGCAGACGACGATGCAGTTGTCATTGATGTCGCGCATGACCTCGAGCTCAAACTCTTTCCAGCCCAGGACGCTTTCCTCGATGAGCACTTCGTGCACCGGAGAGATATCCAGTGCGCGGGTGAGCAACTCCACCATCTCCTGGCTGTTGTAAGCCAGCCCGCCCCCCGTGCCCCCCAAGGTGAAACTGGGCCGCAATATGACGGGATAACCAACCTCGTTTGCGAACTCGAGACCGTCTTCGAGATTGTTGACTAACTTCGACTGCGGCACGTCGAGGCCGATGCTCCGCATGGCATCCTTGAAGAGCAGCCGGTCTTCGGCCTTCTTGATGGCCTCCAGCTTGGCTCCGATCAGCTCGACGCCGTATTCCTCCAAGACACCGGCCTCAGCCAGCTCGACTGAAAGGTTAAGACCCGTTTGTCCGCCAACGGTCGACAGCAAAGCATCGGGACGCTCGCGTCGGATGATCTCCGTCAGGTACTCGCGGGTGAGGGGTTCGATATACGTTCTGTCGGCGAGCTCGGGGTCGGTCATGATGGTGGCCGGGTTGGAGTTGACCAGCACTACATCGTAGCCCTCGCTCCTCAGTGCCTTGCAGGCCTGGGTTCCCGAATAGTCGAACTCGCAGGCCTGGCCGATAATGATCGGCCCTGAGCCGATGATCAGGATCTTGCGGATGTCGCTACGCTTAGGCATTCGCTTTCGCTCGGGCCGTTGGCGCCAAGTTCATTCCTTGGCTTTTACAACCTCTCGTACCGGGATCCGGCCCCGTACACGCAGATCCGTCAATCCCCCTTCATCAGCCGCACAAACTCGTCGAACAAGTACCGCGAGTCGTGTGGTCCGGGCGCGGCCTCGGGGTGATATTGCACGCAAAACAGCGGGTCCTTGCGGCTGCGGAACCCCTCCAGGGTGTGATCGTTCAAGTTGAAGTGGGTGAGCTGGATTTCGCTGTCCTTGAGCGAATCCGGGGCGACCGCAAACCCGTGGTTTTGCGAAGTAATCTCCACCTTGGCGGTGAGCTTGTTCAGCACCGGGTGGTTGACGCCGTGGTGGCCGAACTTGAGCTTGAACGTCTTCCCGGCTAGCGCCAGCCCCATAATCTGGTGGCCCAGGCAAATGCCGAACATGGGGACCCGGCCCACGAGCGCTTTGACATTGGCGATTTGGGTTGCCAGGGGCTCAGGATCGCCGGGACCGTTCGACAGGAAAACCCCGTCGGGAGCGAGCGCCATCACGTCTTCCGCAGAGGTGAGCGAGGGCACCACGGTCACTCGGCAGCCGATGTGTACCAGCCGGCGCAAGATGTTGTGCTTGATACCGAAATCGTAGGCCACAACGTGCAGCGAAGGCTCGCCGGGCGGTTCCACGATCTCCGACGGAGAGCACGCGTCGACGCCCTTCGTCCACTCGTAACGCTGTTTCGTGGAAACTGATGTTGCCAGGTCGAGCCCTGCCATCGTCGGAATCGAGCGCGCCTTTTCGACCAGTTTGTCGGGATCTGTCTCGAGAGAAGAAATCACGCCCCTCATCGCCCCCTCGGTGCGGAGGTGGCGCACCAAGGCCCGGGTGTCGATTTCAGCAATGATGGGAATCCTTTGCTTGGCCAAGAAATCGGCTGCGTGTTCGGAAGACCGCCAATTGCTGGCGATCTCGGAAAACTCTCGCACGACCAGGCCTTCGATATAGGGCCGGGCCGATTCACTGTCGGACCCGTTTGCCCCATAATTGCCGATTTCCGGATTCGTCAGAATTACGATCTGGCCGCAGTAGGAGGGATCGGTGAAGATCTCTTGGTAGCCCGTAATACCCGTGTTGAAGACGACCTCGCCGTAGCTTTCCGCTTTTGCGCCGACGCCTATTCCGCGAAACTGCCGGCCGTCTTCCAGAGCCAGGATCGCTGGGAAGCTCACTCTAGCGCCCCAAAACGCTCGAGGGGCCAGTAGGCGAAGACGGCTTTTCCAATGATCGAACTGCGTTCCACGGTTCCCCAGGTGCGACTGTCGTTCGAGGTGTTTCGACGGTCACCGAGGACGTAGTAGTGGCCGGGATCCACACGAACCGACGGATAGCTACGTCGGTCACTATGTTGCTCCAGCACGTACGGCTCGGGGAGCTGATCACCGTTGATGATCAGCTCGCCTTGTGCGATTTCGACATCGTCGCCCGGCAGGCCGACGACTCGCTTAATATAGGACTTGGAGCTGTCGAGCGGGAACCGAAATACAATGATATCGCCGCGCTGGATCTCCTCGAAGCGGTAGACGAACTTGTTGACAAAGATCCGCTGCTGATCGACCAGCCGGGGCATCATACTCGTGCCTTCGACCTTGACCGGCTGGTAGAGGAACACGATCACGATCGCTGCGATCGCAAAAGAAATGATGATGTCGCGAACCCATGCCTGAATGTCGAACCAGAAGGATCGGCGCGGTGGTGGTTTCGAGGAACTGAAGGCGTCAGGGCCTAGTGGGCCGTGACTGGAGTCGGCGAAGCCCGGCGTTCTCGTTTCCGGACTCTTCATCGGGTTGGCAAAGAGTTTGGCCAGGGTGGCAGGTTCTTTCGTAGTTGTATCACGAAGACTAGGTCCCCTACAACTCGCGTGTGGCCTGTAACCCGCTTTTCTGACCGCGTGGCGAGGCGAAGTGCGTGAGAAGGCCGTCAGGACGAGGCGCACGCAGCTCAGCGCCCAGTTTCCTGAACAATGCGGGCGTACTTGAACCTTACGGTGAGCACGGTGCGTAAGCGCAACGAAGTCATGGCGAGCTTATCGCCTGCTTCGGCCGTCAGGTGGTCAGAAAAGCGGGTTAGGCTGTCTAAGCCCGTAGCGCCGGCTCGGGCCTCGATGCTCCACGGCTTACGTTGGCGGTTCAGCGCCGCAAGCTGCTTATGAAAGCTGTCCTCGTCATTCCCGTGCTAAACGAAGAAGACTCCATCGGACGTGTTCTTAGTGAAGTGCCGGCTGGTCTCTTCGATGACGTTTTCGTTGTCGACAACGGCTCCACGGACGGCACCGCCGAGACAGCGGCAGGGCAGGGTGCGACAGTTCTCCATGAGCCGCTGCGAGGCTACGGCAATGCTTGCCTGAGAGCTCTGCGAGAACTTCCACCGGACACGGACGTCGTGGTCTTTATGGACGGCGACGGGAGTGACGTGCCGGCCGAGGCTTCGCGGCTGCTCGGGCCCATTGCCGACCGCCAGGCCGATCTCGTGCTGGGTTCTCGCGAGCTCGGCAGTCCCGAGCCCGGTGCACTGGGCCTGCCTCAGCGATTAGGCAATCGGCTCGCGACCTGGTTGGTACGCCTTATCTACAAACACCGCTATACCGACCTCGGTCCCTTCCGCGCCATTCGTGCGTCAAGCCTCCAAGGGCTCGGGATGCGCGATCCCAACTACGGCTGGACGGTCGAAATGCAGATCAGGGCTCTGCAGCAAGGTCTCAGCGTCAAGGAGATCCCCGTCTCCTACCGGCGGCGCCGCGCCGGGGCCAGTAAAGTGTCAGGCAGCCTTTGGGGCGGCCTCGCAGCCGGTGTGAAGATCCTTTGGCTCATCCTGCGGCTGAGCCGAGACGCCGAGCGCCCGCAGCCACTCAACCGCCAACCGTAGCAGCCGATGGCAAAGGTCGCCAGCACAGGTGCTCCTGCGCGTTGGCTTTTTCGAGGTGGCACAGGCAATCTTGCCGGTGGACTTTCGAAGTCGCTCTCATCTCTTCACTAGACTACGAAGCTTACACCGAGCACTTAGCAACCCTTCTCGACTTTTCCTACAGGCTGCTGGGTTTTCGTGCCCGCTTGGTGACACCTGATCTGTCCCCTGGTTGAAAAAATCGGACTGCCATCCTATCCTCGCTCCTCGAAGTGCTTTGTTTTAGAACCTATCAACCTATCTAACCTATCTCATAAGTGGCACGGACGAGGCTTGATCCTCAGGGTAGTGGGACACTGCGCTCTGGGCTAGCTGGATCAGGATGTGCCAGCAGGGGCTTATGGGACTTCCAAGCAAGATTAGGTAAAGACTAGCCGACAAGGCAGGATCTAGGTGCTCCCTGTGCCGGGAGGCTAAGGCGCTTAGCGTGGAGCAGCACGCGGTGAGGAGTTGCCGACAGGCAAGGTCGAGCGGTGTCGGACAGCTGGGTACGGGCGGGGCTGGATCGCCCTGACCAGACCCAATCCAAGTGCCAGATCGACGAAGACGGAAGGCCGAACGTGGCAGTACGAAGAACGTTGCAGCGCGGGCGTGGCTCAGCTACCCTGTCCGTACCGCGATGGCACCCCAATCAAAAGAGGAAAACGGCGCGTCTGATGCGCCGAAGAACGAGGAGGAGTTTGGCACAGGGCGTGCGCCGGGGCAACAAACTGGACCTGTGTGGTGGGGACGGCTCAACTGGACCGCTTGGCTGCAAGTGGTGTTCAGCGCGTGTCTTGTCTTTTTCGCGTACAAAGCGCTCGACATCAGCGACAAACAGGCAGAGATCGCCGACAGCCAAGCAGAGATCAGCCGGATGGTCCTAGAACTAAGTCGCAACCAGATGGCGCTGAGTGTGGATCCGATCATCTCGTTACCGGACCGAAGGGTCAAAGCTGAGAATGGAGTGTTTTCCCTTGCAATGCGAAACACCGGGATGTCCGAGATTAGCAGCGTCGAGGTCTACGAAACCTGCTTCTTGATGCACAGGCCCGTTGGCGGGAACCTAACGCCACATCCCTCGGTGCAGTACGTGGTCACATCAAATCAACCCAGAATTGAGCAGCTCCCGGCGGGTGAAACGGCGACGATCGAGGTGGCTTGCAAGGGGTTTCAGGACAAGGTAAACCAGGTACTGAAGCAGGACCCGCCTGGGTTCTTAAGCCAGGTCCTCCTCGTCAGGCTGGTCTACCAACGATCCCTCGACGGGAAGACATTCACCAAGAGCAAGTGCTACCGCATGGCGCTGAGCGGAGACTCCCTTTCCGCCCCGATCATCGACGACATGAAGCCGTCGGATGGGATCGTAACCTTCGCGGAAATGAAAGCCGAGCTTGGCTGTGAATAACGGTCGTTGGGGGGACGCGCGACGACCGCACTTCCGGCAGGGATTCGTCAATCGCGGCGGGTAGGTCCACCCTGACGGCCAACCCTTGATCCAGGCCGCTGGTTCTACCCTTGCCGACAAGGGAGGACCTATCTCGCGAATCTCATCCAACTCCCCCTTATCAGAGACTTGCATAACCGGCGACTCTGAATTGAGTAGGACGTGACTCCAGAGCTCTTCGAAAACGGCCTGAACGAGCTAGGTGTGGAAGAACTGCCGTCCTGGCGATACGATCCGGGGCTAACGGCGAAGTTCAACGGGCTGGCGGATCAACGCGAGTGAGCCTTGAAAAACCAGAACCGTGGACAATGGAATCAACGTTGAAAAACCGGAAAGCGAGCCAGCGCCGGTGCAACGCTTTGTTAGGTCTCATTTTCGAAAGACGTGATCACGATGATACGCGAAGTATTGCGCTGTGCGCTCGCTTGGGGTCTTTGCCAGAAACAGTGACTGGACACCAAATATCTGCTGCTCGGATTCTGGCAGCAAGGACGACACGAGTAACGCGCCAGAGGTTTCGAAGGAGATCAGGCCAGCGTCGAACAATGCGTCGAGGCTGGCAACCAAAGGAAGGCCGTTGTCAGGATCCAAGCGTTCTTCGTCAGTGGCAAGCCACCACGGTTTAATGTGCGACGCTCTAATGGCATCAAGGGTTGTCGAACGTGTTACCGAACAGCGACTGTCCCAGAGCTGAAGTACTTGTGATCGAAATACGCCCTGTCCGAGGCGCGCGCTTACAAGAGCGTCTTTCGTTGTTGAGTCGATCTTTTTCTTTTCCAGCCTCTTCAAATCCTCGGTGATTGTGCTTTGTCCCGTAGGTTGGCGCGTTACCTCTTCGACTGGAATTCGAGCTTCAATGTGTGCGTAGGTTTGGCCATTTTCTTTGGTTATGGCCCCCAACTGAAGGAGTGTCTTGCCATCTAATGATTTAGCCTTTCGAGGTTCCGTCGGTCGAGGATCAACGGCGGTGCGTACAACACCGAAGGCCGCTGCACCTTTGCGTATTTGGGCAATGTGTTGATCTCGCTCCAAGCCGTTTGACTTTGACCGTGGCCATTCACCGCCGTACACGAGAATGCGCTCTCCGTCCTCGACGGACTGAATATCATCTTTCCACACACACAGGAAGACACGATTGTACTTGGGATCGAAGGCACCCCAAGAATACTGACTGCGGAGACTCACCCCCAAGGTGTCGGTGAAGAACCGAACTATTCCAACTGTTTTTATTTTCGGTAGTGACATATCAGACCTAACTGTACGTCGCTCAAGCGCGGCCTAATTTGGCTGTCGCCTGCAGCGCCCTGTTAGCCAGGGACGCGTCAATTATGCCACTTGGATCCTCCCTGACGGCGTAGGGTTTGTCTAGCGGCACCCAACCACGAGGGCGGTTGCGGCGTACGGTTAAGCTCCGCATTCGGCCTATTCTTGCGATCGCGTTTTCCTTCGGCATTTTCGATCGGAACTTTTGTCGGGTGTTAGAATCAGAGCGTCGGGTCTGTGCCAGTCAGGCTCTCCGACGAACGGATTCCGCTGTCAGTAGGGTTCCCCAATCCTGCCACGTTGTCGGCTTGCTGTAGCTCCCAGTATCACTCCTCGACGGATGTTTCTGGAGCAACGATACGGTGATCCGCGGCTCGTTGCGGCAAGCAAAAGGCCCCAGCCATCGGGCCCGTAGACGACCCGGTAACGAAGAGATTTCGAGTTGTGATTTTCATTCGAGGGGCGCGCCAGTTGGTCACACTGCGCGGCCCATCGCCCCGGCGAGGACTTCAGCTTTCTGACCTGGCCATCATTCCCGACGGGTCGCTGCTGATCCGTGATGACAAGATCGTCGAGGTGGGCACCACCCGCCGCATTGAAAACTTAGCCGCGGCGCGTTCCGCCGAGGTCATTGACGCAACCGGAAAAGTGGTGACGCCCGGATTCGTTGACTCTCATACCCGGCTCGTCTTTGCGCCCTCACGCGCTCGAGACCGGGAGACCAGATCAGCCGGCGCACCCGACGGGCGCGCTGAACCATACGAGCGTCCACGACGGGTGCGGCCGTCGCTTAGAACTACTTCCCTCAAAGGCCTCAAGCTCCAAGCGCGACGCTGGTCCGAGTTGTTTGCCGCTCACGGGACTACCACGATCGAGGCTCGTTCAGCGCATGGGCTCGGTGTCTCATCGGAACTGAAAGGTCTGCAGGTGGCACGCGCTATTGACGGCCACCCGCTAGACGTGATTCCCACGTTTCTCGCCGCGGAACCCGAGGCGGCCGAACTGATCGACAACCCAGCCGCCGCTGTCGAACAGGTGACCGACGTTCTGTTGCCCCTCATCCGTCGTCGCCGGCTGGCCGATTGCTGCGCCGTAGACTGTGACCCGGACACGTTTGACGTTGATCAGGCGAAAGAGATCTTACAGGCGGCCGCCCGATTGGGTTTTCGGCTCAAAGCTCAGGTCGAACGGACAAAGAAGTTGGGTGGGACTCGCCTGGCACTTGAAATGAACGCCACTGGGGCGGATCACTTGAACTGCGTCAGCCCGGCTGACATCGACCGTCTGGCGAAGTCTTCCACCGTGGCCACCCTGCTGCCCGGCGTGGTGTACTATCGAGGCAGGGATCGCTATGCTCCCGCGCGGGGCCTCATCGATCGGGGGGCTGCCTTGGCTCTGGCGAGCGGCTTCAGCCTCGACGAGAGCCCGTCGCTGAGCATGCCCATGGTCTTGTCCCTGGCTTGCACCCAGATGGGCATGCGCCCCGAGGAGGCCATCAGCGCTGCGACGATCAATGGAGCCGCCGCGTTAGACCGCGCTAAACTCGTGGGATCCCTAGAACCAGGCAAACAGGCTGATCTGGCGATCTTCGGCGTAGGTGACTTTCGGGAGATCATCGATTGCTTTGGAGTGAACCTGTGTGTCTTGACCATGAAGAGGGGCAAGGTGATCTACCGCGCTGCCGGCCCGACCTCCCTTCTGCCCTCCCGCGGCCCTGACAAGCAGACGCTGTACGGTAGGCCGTAAACCGAGTCCGAATCGGCCTAAATTCGTGACCGATCCCGCGGGTGACCCCAAAAAAGCTAGTCCGGCTCGGCGGGTTAGACATTCTTGTCTGCCGACGTTGTGGCGGCCGAAATTTTTGCGGGCTGGGCCCGTTGGCACGCTCTGAGAACAAAGATGAGCCTGATTGAGTGTGTTCCCAACTTCTCGGAAGGGCAAGACGCGGCCGTTGTGGAGCGCATTCGATCCGCCATTGCGTCGGTGCCTGCCGTGACACTGCTGGATCAGACCAGGGATCCCGACCACAACCGCTCGGTGTTTACCTTCGTCGGGGAGCCGGGTCCGGTTGCAAAGGCAGTTTTGCGGGCCGCCGGAGTGGCGGTCGAGAAGATCGACCTGCGGCGGCACACGGGTGCACACCCTCGCATCGGGGCCCTCGACGTCGTTCCGCTTGTTCCGCTCGAAGGCGCCTCCAGCGAGATCTGCATTGCCCTTGCTCATCGCCTGGGACAAGATTTGTGGAAGACACTCCGGCTGCCCGTCTACTTCTATGGGGACGCCGGACCAGACGAACGCCGACGTCGTCTTGAGCAGATCCGGCATGGCGGCTTCGAGGGACTGGTTGCGTGCCTTCCCGAGGACGCGGACCGTCAGCCCGACGTGGGCGGGCCGGATCTGCACCCCTCCGCCGGGGCTACTGCCGTGGGGGTTCGTAAGCTTCTGATTGCCTATAACATCCATCTGGCATCGCCGGACGTCTCCATCGCCAAACGCATCGCTTCGAAAATTCGAGAGTCCTCGGGCGGGCTGCCGGCGGTCAAGGCTTTGGGACTTGAATTGCGCAGCCGCAATCTAACCCAAGTCTCGATGAACCTGACGGACTTCGAGAAAACTCCGCCTCATGTAGTTTTCCAGCATGTTAAGACGGAAGCGGAGCGTTTGGGCACCGAAGTCGTTGGCGGTGAAGTCATTGGATTGATCCCGAGAAAGGCCGTTGAGATGGCCGGGCATTCCGTGGAAATACCCGGTTTCCAAGCCGACATCGTGCTGGAGGACCGGCTCGAGTCGTTGCGCTCTCGAGACAGAGACGCCACTCGGCCCGCCAGACGCCTTTCCTGAGAGCATGGGGTCCCGATCGGCGTGCTAGAATTACGCCTTGGCGTTTTGAGTCCTACGAGACGTTGGCTGTGCCCATCGCGGCGCCGCGGGACAAGTAAAATTAGAGGTTCAAGATGCGACAAGTCCAGCTTGCTGGTCGGCTGATTCTGCCAGCCCTTGTGATCGCTGTACTAGCTTGTGGGCCTTCGGCTCCCCCCGAGGCTGAGGTGGCGGAGGCCGAGCCGGAAGCCGAATCGACGGCTCTAACCGAAGGGGCTGAATCTGGTTCACCGGAGGAGAAGATGCCGGTGGAGGCCGAAGACGTCGAGCCGAGCGAGCCCGAGCCCCCGAAACAAGCTCCCAAGAAAGTAGCCCCTAAGAAGGAAGTCGCCAAGAAAGCGGCTCCCAAGGAGGTCACCGGAAAGCCAGTGGTAATCATGGAGACGACGAAGGGAACGATCAAGATCGAGCTCTACGCGGAGAAGGCGCCCGAGACGGTGGCCAACTTCCTGCAGTACGTCGACGACAAGTTCTTCGACGGTACGATCTTTCACCGCGTGATTAAGGATTTCATGATTCAGGGTGGAGGTTTCACCGCGGACATGGCACAGAAACCCACCCGGGAACAGATCAAGAACGAGTCCTCTAACGGCCTGAAAAACGAGCGTGGCACACTCGCTATGGCACGGACGTCAGCTCCCCACAGCGCAAGTTCGCAGTTTTTCATCAACCACGGAACGAAGAACTCGTTCCTGGATCGTGACCAGGCAAGGGATGGCTGGGGCTACTGCGTCTTCGGCAAGGTGACAGAAGGCATGGACGTAGTCGATGCCATGGCCGAGGTGGCTACCGGAACGAAAGGCGGGCAGCAGAATGTTCCCCTGGAGCCAATTCTTATCAAGTCAGCGCATCGAGGATCGTGACGCCTAGCGTCCGCTTGTCCGGCCAAAGCCATCTATGATGGGTTTCCTGGCGACTCACGGGAGAACCTGACGGCTAGTGACTCTGCTGCCACGAAGTGTTGACCTCCCGCCTTTTTTGCCCCAGAAGGCTATACGACGCCACTAGGGCGAGTCGGTTGCCTAGCCGTTTTTCGCCGCTGGCGAAGCTAGTTTCTCAGTTGCCAGCACCGCCCAGACGGATCCCTCAACCTTCTTATCCTTCCGGGATCTCTGTAGACCGGGGAACGGCAGCATATCTAGAACTTTAATTCATATAGAGCATTTTCCAATCCAAGAATGAGCCTGAAGAAGGAGGATCGGACGGGCGGTGCTGCTGGGGTTCTCCTTTCAGTGGCGGTTAGGCAGTCAGTGGCAGTTAGGCAGCGGGGGATGGGGGTGCGGGGCAAGGGGGCTGGCGTTTGAAGTCCCCTTGCCCTGCTTCCATCACTGCAGAAATCTGTCAGCGACGAAGTCGACAACGGGCTAGCAGGGCGAGCTTGGCTTTCTGCATCCGCTGGGCCGCTGCCGTGTCGCTGTGGCGGCTGGCTTGCTGCTGGAGCGTCTCGGTTCGCACGCCGTCCTTGAGGTGCTTTTGCCAGTCGGGCAGCGAGAGTAGCTTTTCGTAGGGCGTGCGGTAGTCGGTGGCGCGATAGCGACGGCGGCGTTGGCCCCGGGCGGTGATCTCGATGGTGGCGAAGCCGCACGGGCGGTGGTAGTTCAGATAGGGATTGAAATAGGCTGTGTAGAAGCGCTGCAACGCGGAGGCATGCTCGGCGGCGATCGCTCCGTAGCCTATGTGCTTGCGCACCACGGCCCCGTTTTTGCCTTCCACCAGAGCGTTGTCGGTGGTGCGATAGGGGCGCGACTTGGTGAACTCGATCAGTAGCTTGTTGAGCAGCCGGGCCAGGCGGTGATTGAGAAACTCCGAGCCGTTGTCGCAGTGGAAGCCGCGCAGGCGAAAGGGGAACTGGTGCAACATCGCTTCCAGCACCGGGATCAGGTGTCGCTCCGAGATCGTCTCGACGCAGCCGACGACCTGCCACTGCGTGACCGTATCGACGGCGTTGATGTGATACAGCCCCGGGCGAGTGTCCCAGTGACCCTGGTGCACCGTATCGACGCGCAGATAGCCGGGTTGTCCCTGTGGCTCGGGCTTGCGCCGCTCGGCGATCCCGACCTGTCGTCTCTGAGTGCGATCGAACACCACCCGCTGTGAGCGATAAGCCCGGGAGCGCCGCAGGTTGTAAATGTGGGAAATCGAGATGTGGGCCAGGCGGACGTACTCCGAGTTGGCGAAGAACTGATACTCGCGCTCGAGGATGCGCCGTACCGCCGGCCCGGACAGACCCTCGTGGGCAGCGTCGACGGTTGCTAACAAGGCAATGTCCTGGGGTGTGTAGCGGCGCGGAAAGCGGCGCCGACGGGGTTGTCGGGCCTCGATCCGTCGGTGCCGAAGCCACTGCCCCATCAGCCGCGTCAACTGGGCCCGACTCAACCCGCTCAGCCGCGCCAGAAACCGCCGCACGATGCCCTTCTGCCTCCTGCCAAGCCGTCGGTAGTGCTGCGCCGCCAAGATACGCTCGACAAAGCGATAAATCTGCTCGCGTCCCTGGACTCTGAAGCCAATGCTTCGACTGCCGGCCAGGAACTCCTGCATCTCGGCCAGGGTAAGCCGCTCTAGGTTCTGCATGGTGATCGTCATTCACCAGCAGCTTGTACCCTTTCGTCCCGCTCACGTTCAGGCTCATCTTGTGTTGGAAACAAACCTCCCCTTCAGGCTCATCCTGTATTGGATAACTCTTATAGTTGTAGTACTGTCATGTCTCTGATACACTCGAAATTGAGCTTAAGTACTAGTATCATCTGACGACAACGTGTCAAGGTCCCGGCAACCAGCCGGGCCGGAATGCCTCTGCCCGTCATTGTCAGTAGGTGACCAGAGCTTCGTCGCACCCGGTCACTACCCGGCAGTTAGGAATCAAATGGCTTCGCGACTTCTGGGGTTCCGCAGCTATCTGGTACTGTTTGTCCTCTCTTTGTATCTGCTGGCGGTGACCCAGCTTCCTGCCGTGCCCGACCAGCAGTTGGGTGCCGCGGCCCTTTTCGTGATTGGCTGTCTCTTCTCGGGTACGCGGCTTCGTGTTAATCGATTCCGGGGGGTGTTAGCGGCATCTGATCTGTTTGTGGTGGGAGTTGTGGTTGCTGCCGCGCCGCTACCAGCCGCCCTTTTGTCGGCCGCCGCGGTGGCGATCCGGTGGAGTTTCGAGCGAAGAGTTCGGCTACAGCCCGTTCAGTACGCCGTACGAATCCTGCTCGCCGCTATGGCGGGGCTTTGGACTTCCCTTGTCCATCGCTCGATAGTGCTGCCCGTGGGGGCCGAATGGGTCGCGCTTGGTGGTGCGGCGATCTTCTACCTCTTGGTGAGTGCTTGGGCGGAATCAACGGTCAACCGCCTGATGTATTGGAAGAGGCTGGTAGGTCGAAACCTGCCGCCGGCAGCGGGGATGTCATTGTTGTTCGCGCCCGCTGCCGTGTGTTTGGCGGTTGTTTCGGCGCACAGTCAGGAAGTTGTGTTGTGGACAGCGCTCGCCGTGGTCACCCTGTTCTATGTCTTTGTTGAGTGGCTGCTCGGGCCTCTGTACGAGGATCTATCCCGGCAGGCTGAGACCGACCGCATCTATTTCCGTTCCGTCGAGGCTCTGGCCCTGGCGGTAGACGCCAAGGATAGCGTCAGCAGCGGCCACCTCAAGCGGGTTCAGATTTACAGTACCGAGATCGCCAAGGCATTGAACTGCTCTGAGTATGAGATCCGCACGCTTGAGTTCGGCGCGCTGCTTCACGATATCGGCAAGATTGCGGTTCCCGAAAACGTTCTCACGAAGCCGGGCCGACTCTCGCCCGAAGAGTTCAGCAGGATTGCCAGTCACGTTCAAATCGGCGCGGAGATACTCTCGGCCGTTGACTTCCCGTTTCCCGTGGCGGAACTAGTGCTTTCCCACCATGAGAACTGGGATGGCACCGGCTACCCGCGTAAGCTGAAGGGGGAGAAAATTCCGCTAACGGCGCGCATCCTGACGATTGTCGATGTCTTTGATGCGTTAACTACCGACCGGCCCTACCGGCCGGCTATGACGGTGGAAAAGGCCGTAGAGATGATCCGGTCGCGCCGCGGCACCGCCTATGATCCCAAGGTGGCCGACACCTTGATCGAACTACTCCCACGCCTGGAAAAACAAATCCAGCGTGACCCTAGCGCCAACCGTCGCAACTCGTCAGGCCGCTTCTCCATCAAGAGTGCTCGTTCGGTCAGCGCCGATCAGACCTCGCTAACCCACGAAGAACGTATCGAAAGTCTGAAGCAAAGTCGTGAAGTAGCCACGCGGGAGTCCGAGCCGGACAACTTTTCGCACTGGTCTCGGCTGCTTGCGAGCTTGGGAGCCAGCTTTTCCGTTAAGGAGATTCTCGAGTTCGTCATCCCCAACTTGGCGAGTCGGCTGACTTTTGACGAATGTGTCGTGTTTATGAAGGACGAACGTAAGCTGAGACCGGTTTACTGCACGGGGCCGAAGGCGGACTTGATCAGCAAACTGGGTGTGCTGGTGGACAATAGTCCTACCGGATGGGTAGCCGGACACGGCCAGACTCTCGTGAACGGCAATCCGGTCGGCGAAGCGTCAGAGCTGGGGCTGATGGCGTGGATGCAGGGGCTCAAAGCCGCCCTAGTGACTCCGCTGTGGGTCGATGACGAGCTCGTTGGCACGTTTAACCTCTACTCAAGCACGCGAGCCGCCTACTCCGGAGACGATGCCGCGCTGATCGAAAAGCTGACGTGGCCGCTCGGTTCCGTGTTAGAACAGGCAGTTCTGTATCAGACGAGTGGGATCGGCAACGATTCGCTGACGGGACTGCCGACAGCCAGAGCGACTCTCAAGTATTTGCGATCCGACATTCAACTTGCACGTAAAGAGCGTAGAACGACTTCGATCGTCTACTTCGACATCGACCGGTTTCGGGTCATCAACGCCCGTTTTGGGCACGCTGCCGGAGACCAGCTACTTCAGTCGCTTTCCCGCGTTTTGGAAGGGTCCCTCCGGGATCTCGATTTTCTGGGACGTCTGGGAGACGATCGGTTCTTGGCTGTTTTTGGAGGAATCGGTCCCAAGGAGCTCAGGACGTTGGTAACAAGACTCGAGAGACGCCTCAAAGACAGCCTCACATTGCGTGTCGGCGACGCGGAAAGGCTCATCGGTGTGAGCATGGGCATAGCTGTTTTCCCCAATGAGGCGGCTTCGGCTGAGCAACTCCTGGTGTTAAGCAGTCAACGCTCCTACCTCAGGAAAGTGAAAAAGGATTCCACCTCGGGAGACGTCCCTCAGGGTTCCCCGGCTCCCGTGATTCCCATCCGAGCCAGCTAGTCCCGATGGCCCACCAGCGTGCGCTTCCCAAGTTGCTTGCGGACCGGGGTCCCGCCTGGCGGGTTCCTCGCAATCTGTAATAATTAGCTGAGCGAACTCCGCCGTGCCCGGCGTGTTAGTTCGTCGCGGCCTCCTCGGGGCGGACGCCGTTGCCCTGATCAAGTCGCCGAGCCTTTGAATCTTCCCTGGTCAAGGAGATAAGCATGAGTTCTTCCAGCCGCCGCCATTTTCTGAAGACGTCAGCCGGCCTGACAGCCGGCGCGGGCGCCGCTCTGGCCGCTGCGAAGCCGGCAACAGCAGCTTCCGCCAAGCGTATCATCGGCGCCAATGACCGCATCCGAGTGGGTCTCATAGGCTGCGGGGGAATGGGGCGGAAGGATCTCGAGGATTGTCTGACGATCGCGAGCACCGAATGTGTCGCCCTGTGCGACGTTGACCAGTCTCACATCGCTGAGGCGCAGGAAAAAGTGCTTGATGCTGTCTCCCAGAAAGCCGAACTCCGCACTCAGGACTTCCGCCATGTCTTGGATCGCAAAGATATCGATGCCGTTATCGTTGCGACACCCGATCACTGGCACGCGATTCCCACCGTCATGGCATGCCAGGCCGGCAAAGACGTTTACGTAGAGAAACCGCTGGCACTGACCATTGCCGAAGGTCGAGTGATGGTGGAGGCAGCGCGCAAATACGACCGCGTGGTTCAGATGGGAACACAGCAGCGCAGTGCTCCCCACTACCGGGATGCGGTCGACTTCGTCAAGAGTGGAAAGCTGGGAAAGATCCGTTTGGTTCGCACTTGGGCCTATCTGGACTGGAAAGGGGAGTTGGCGAAAGTGGCCGACGATCAGCCGCCGGCTGCTGTCGACTACGACCTGTGGTTGGGACCTGCCCCGAAGAGGCCGTTCAATGAGAACCGCTTCCATTTCTCGTTTCGCTGGTATTGGGATTACTCCGGTGGACTGATGACCGACTGGGGCGCTCACATGATCGACATAGCGAACTGGGCGATGGGCATCAAAGCCCCTAGCTCAGCGATGTCCGTCGGCGGCAAGTATGGCTACCCCCACGATGGCATGCAAACACCCGACACGCAGCAGGTCTTCTGGGATTTCCCCGACTTCAGCATGATCTGGGAGCACGCCCTCGGCGTCGGGCGGGGGCCTGAAGCGCGAGAACACGGTGTCCAGTTTCACGGCAATGACGGCATGCTCGTTGTTGACCGCGGGGGCTGGCAAGTGTACCCCGAAACAGACAAGATCGACAAGGACATTCGCGAATACAAGTCGCCGGGGCTGCCCCGCCAGAGTGCTTCGAAGAAGGAAGACTACCATCTCTTGCATGTGGAAAACTTCATCGATTGCATGCGTTCCCGCAAGCGTCCGAGATCCGACGTCGAAATCGGACACGACTCCATGATCGCCTGTCATCTCGGCAATATCGCCTTCCGTCTCGGCCGCCGGGTGGATTGGGATGTTGAGAAGGAACGGGTCATCGGCGACTCCGAGGCGCAAGAGTACGTCAAGAAGAAGTACCGCCCACCCTGGAAGCTGAAAGCGTAGATCTGATCCCCACGACGACGCTGCTCAGTAAGTTGGTTCTGTTAGAGGCTCTCAGCGGGCCCCGGTTTCCTCCACGAGATCCGACAAGTCCATGCGATAGACCGCCGGTTTGCCTTCTCTGTCGGTGACGAAGTACACCCAGCGACTATCGGGGGAAAGCACCGGCTCGGGCCAGGCGGCAAAGGGATCGAGGCGGCGCGTACCGGCGATCGGATAAGGCTTGGCGGTACTGAGGTGTTCCGCGATAGTGACTTCCCGTCTGAGCATCGGGAAAAGCAGATAAATATTGCGCCCGGCAACTCGACGACTTGCACCTACGAAGACAGAGCTGTCCGCGTTGGGCGACATCCAGGCGAACTGGGAGCAGTCTGCCAGGGTCCTTTCGCGACCGGAGTTGAGGTGAATGCAATTCACCGTGGACCGCCGCCAGGAAGCATCGGGATAGAACACGAAGCAGACTTCCTGGCCGCTGCTCGACCAGTGCTCGTGCCCTAAGGCTTCCGATCCCTGTCGGGGGCGGATATTCTTGCGATAGGAGCCGTCGAGCCTGACCAGCCGCAAGCGTCCCTGCACCTTGTCCCAGGGTCCTTCGTGTGAGTAGAGGATGTCGGTGCCTCCCGGCTGGAACTGAGGGTGAGTCAGCCAATGGTTGGACTCGACCGCCACCCAGCTTCGCCGCCTGGCCACCTCCACAACTCGAATCCGGCAACTCGACTGCCTGCTGAACTGCTCTTCAAAGCCATCGACCCGGTGGCCCACCTTCATCTCGACCACGGCTACGTACCTGCCCTTGTCGCTCACTGACAGATGCCCGGTCATCCGCCAACCTGGGTCTGACTCATAGATTTGTCTTTCGGACCGCCCGCGAACGGCGGCCCGCTTGAGGGTATCGTTCTGAAGGTAGAAGAAAGCGCGCTCGCCCGCGTCGAGCGCCGGCGAATAGGAGTGAACGCCTGGACCCTCGGTGAGTTGCACCATCTTACCCTCTGGTAGATCCATGCGATAGATCTGCCGCGTTCCTGGCCGCTCGGAGGCGAACAAGATGAACGAATTGTTCCGGGCGATGAAGCGATGATGGTAATGCGGCAGGTGGTGCAGAACGGAAGGATCTGTCAGTCGAAAGAGTTCCCGCTCGGTGAGTGTGTCCCGAAGCGCTGTGATCGCCGAGGCGACGCGGAATCCTCGGCTCGGCCCTCGACGGGCCCCCAGCAGGGGTGTTGCCGCCCCACCCAGAAAGGCCCGCCGGCTCAACAGCCCCATAGAAAGAGTCATGGTAGCACCGGGCGACGCCCGAAGCCGCCGATGGCGTCCCCGCGCCCCGATGTAGTGCTCGCTGGACCGCAGACACCGAATCGTAGGGGCGGGCCACCGTGGCCCGCCCCTTTACCGGGGGCCAGCGCCCTGCACTCTTGTCGCTCAAGGCCGCCGCCCACTACGGTAGAGACATGAAACCGCGATTTCCCGGATTTCCGTCCGAAGCCCGGAAGTTTCTCAAACAACTCAAGCGCAATAACAACCGCGATTGGTTCATACCCCGCAAGAGCGTCTACGAGGAGAAAGTCAAGGCTCCGATGACCGAGCTCGTCTTGGCGCTCGGCGAAGCGATGCATGATTTCGCACCGGAGTTGGTGGCCGATCCCCAAAAAGCAATCTATCGTATCTATCGCGACGTGCGGTTCAGCAAAGACAAGAGTCCCTACAAGACCTGGATTGCCGCGGTGTTCCCTCCTCGAGGACATGAGAAACACGCCGGTGCGGGCGCCTACTTCCACCTGACATTCGACGAGATTCTCGTCGCGGGAGGCGTTTACGCGCCGGGACCGAAAGAGCTCTTAGCCATTCGGCGGCATATCGCTGCTCGAGACGGGGAGCTTCGCGCCGTCTTGAAGGACCGCTCGTTTCGACGGCTCTTTGGAGAGATGACGGGCGAGAAACTGACACGTGCTCCCAAAGGCTTCCCAGCCGACCATCCTGCCGTTGACTTGCTGATCTTCAAGCAGTTCCTGGCGTGGAAGACGCTCGACCCCGCACTGGCCGAAACCTCCAAGCTTTACACAGAGTTGGTCAAACATTTCCGCGGGATGATGCCCTTCCTGCGCTTCCTGAACGCGCCCCTGAAACCAGCGAGGGCTAGGACCTAGCGGAAACTGGCGACCGAAGCTTTGTCCAAAGGTCAATTTGAAACCGAAGGGCCGCCACATGCCCCCAGACGCTGCCCGGAAGAGAATTCGGTTCGCACGGGGCGACTGGGGCGGAGCGGCAGCCCGAAATACCAGCCGCGTTCACGCGGCTTCGCTGAGATGGGCCAGCCGGGTTACGGCTGGTAACGGCCTGCCCGAACGAATTCCTCGGGGCGACGATCGGCCGGTCCAGTTATTTGTTGGACACTACACTAGCGGTAAATCGCGATACCACCAGCAACCCACCGCCTTCAGTGATTAACTTATTCCAACAAAACCACTTAGCCCGATTCCAGCTTCGCTTAGCTGTATGGTCGGCGATCCGGGACAAGTGTCGCCCTCTTCGTTCAACGCCTCGGAAAACCACGAAGGGCAGATACGTCCCTTGTCGGCTAGTCCTGTCTTGCTTGGAAGTCCCATACGCCCTCGCTGGCACGTCCTGGTCCAGCTAGGCCCGAGCGCGGTCTCCCATTACCCTGAGAACCAAGCCTCGTCCGTGCCATTTATTAGATAGCTTCTATTGACTTCGCCCCGGTTCGGCTGGTAGACACACCGAGCCGCTCCCAGACGAATCGCAAAACGTCTGGGCCGCAGTAGGAAGGTGGCTCGACGCGGAAGACGGGCTTTTCGTCGAGCAAGCTCGGCGGGACCCCCGGCCATGAGGGCTGGGAGGCGGCCGAACCCACCACGACGTAAGCATCGGCGCGCTGAAGGTAGATCCGGCTGCTGAGCTTGAAGTCGTCGACGTCGAATCGCAAAAGGGGAAGGTAAATGTCAGGCCGCAGGAAACGCAGAATGCTGTTCGACTCCATGATGACGAACTCGCGACTGGCAATCATGTCTCTGAGTGCCGGCATGGCGGTTTCGAGCTGTCCCACGCGGGTGCGGGCCCAATAGACTTCGTCCGCGCCGGCACTGAGAAAGCGCGAGGTGTCTGAACCACTCTTGCTGTCAAGTTCACGTGAGATCGCGTAGGGACAATCGGGGTCTTCGATGACGCAGGTACAGTCATGGCCGTGGGCCGAGCAGATTCCGTGGCCGTACTGCGTAATCTTCAAGGCCGTCCAGTGGAGCTCGGGGTTGGCGGCGATGATGCCGGCGGCCAGCGAGGTTTTCCCGACGCTGCGGCTATGTCCTCCAACCACGACGAGTTTCATTTCCTAGACTCCAAGGCCGCGAGCCGCTTCCCCAAGGCTTTCAACTCGGCGACAAGCTTAGGGAGACGGCTGAACAGAGCAAGCTTCCGCAGATATTCGCCATGCGGGCGCGAGGGGGTGCCCCAGACCGTAGCACCGGCATCAATTCTTCTGTGGGGCAGGATGCCGCACTGCCCTCCGACCACGGCACGCGCTCCGATGTGGGCTTTCTCCCCGATCCCCACTTGTCCTCCCATGACGACGTAATCTTCGACGACGACACCTCCGGAAAGGCCCGTCTGAGCTGCGATGACGACGTGTCGTCCGATTCGGCAACTATGCCCGATGTGCACCAGGTTGTCGAGCTTCGTGCCGTCTCCGATCACGGTCTTTTCGAGCGCCGCCCGGTCAACGCAGCTATTGGCGCCTATTTCCACATCATCGCCGATTTCGACAGTTCCTGTTTGAGGGAACTTCTCATAGTGATCGTCTTCAAAAGCGAAGCCGAAACCGTCGGCGCCGATTACCACACCGGCGTGCAGCGTGACGCGATCGCCGATGGTGACATCATGAGAAACTGCAACCCCCGGATAGACTCGGCAGTCGGCTCCCAAGGTCGAGCGCTCGCCGATCGTTACCTCGGCCGAAATCTGAGTATTCCGGCCGATGTGTACTCCTGCGCCGATGACTGCGTTGGGGCCGACCGAGACGCCTCGATCCAACTTGGCGGACTCCGCCACAACCGCCGTGGGATGGACACCGGGGACGGGAGTGGCAGGTGGGTGGAGCAAGTGCAAGACCCGCGCGAAGGCATTGCGTGGTTTGGGAACACGGATCACCGTGCGACCGTCCAGGCCTTCGACACCTGGCCGAACGAGAAGGCACCCGGCGCGAGATGTCCTGGCTGTTTTCTCGGGTGCGTCCCCTTCGGCGAAGGCGATCTCAGACTCTGTCGCCAACTCGAGCGAGTTACCCGAGAGGATTTCGCGTCCGCCATCGCCCTTGATGGAGGCTCCTAACTGCTTAGCGATTTTCGAAGCCGTCACGGTCGTTATTTAAGACCCGGGTGGACGATTGGGAGCTTTGGGCACGGCATGCCGTGCCCCTACCGTTCCAGGCGCCCGATAGATCTGTAAAGGTACAGCATGTCGCCCCACGGCGACCAGAGGTCGCCGCTGCGGGCCGGAGGACCGCGCCACACGTGTGCCCCTACATTTCCAAGCACCCAACAGGTTTGTAGGGGCACAGCATGCTGTGCCCGCCTGCAATCGCCCGAAACGTGAGTGTATTTATGAAATGGAGTCCTTAGCTCGGTACTGTGGCCAAACAGAGGGTTTACCTGTCCCGCCGCGTTTCCAGTAACCTCCCGGACTTCGTTAGTATCTTAACAGGCTATGAAAAGC
This sequence comes from Bryobacterales bacterium, assembly GCA_965248105.1. GTDB lineage: Bacteria > Acidobacteriota > Terriglobia > Bryobacterales > UBA6623. The sequence continues at coordinate 3,167,939 of CBDFIK010000006.1, read as the reverse complement.
TCTCCAGCCCAGAAACCACATGTCAGATCGAGCGTCTTATGCCTCGTCGTGTGCGTGGCTATGCCGTGGATCGCCTCTCCCGCGTCGGCGTGGGGTCCCGCTGGGCATCGCATCATAGCTTCTGTTGCCCAGGAACACCTGAACGCCCGGGCCCGCGCGCGGCTGGCCTATGTCTTGGGCTCGGAAACCACACTGGCGGACGTAGCCACGTGGGCCGACGACGTGCGGGACGAGCGTCCTGAGACCGCCACTTGGCACTACATCAACATTCCGCCGGCGGCCACGAACCTGCGTCCGCAACGCGACTGCCCGGACGGCAATTGCGTGAGCGACAAGATTCGCGAGTTTGTCGGCATTGCACGGCTTGGGATCCGCGGCAAGAGCGAAGTTGGCGAAGCTGTCAAATACCTCATTCACTTTGTGGGCGACTTGCACCAACCGCTGCATGCCGGCTTCGCGGAGGACAGAGGTGGAACCCAGATCCCGGTGATGGCAGAGGGGCGAGAGTCGAACCTCCATAGCATCTGGGATTCTACGATCATTAGGCGGTTGGGAAGTGATGAAGCTGAGATCGCCCAACACCTCAATCAGGGGATCACCCCTGTCCAGAAAAAGCAATGGCAGAAAGGCCGGCCGCGTGAATGGGCTTGGGAATCGCACCTACTGGCGGTTCGTGTAGCCTACGGGGCCCTACCCGCCGGCAGTCCGAAAAGACTCGACGAGGATTATCTAGCACAGGCAGCCGCCGTGGGTGAAGAGCAGCTCGCGAAAGCAGGGATTCGTCTGGCCGCCGTGATCAACCAGGTATGGCCCGTGGGTCGGTGATCCCCGATCCCGGTTCCGCAACCCGATCGAGACGAGTCCGGACAAATAGTCCAAGACCCATACGCCCCAGAACGTGCCCTCGTTGCCGGCGTCCGGCTATGATACGAATCTATGCCTGTCCACCCCTCGGCAACCATTGCGGCCACGGCACGTATCGCTCCTGGAGCCGAGATTGGTCCCGAAGTCGAGGTGGGCGAGTTCTGCGTCATCGAGGACAACGTATCGATAGGTCCCAAGACCCGCCTAGAGCCGCACGTCTTCGTCAAGCGTTGGACCACGCTTGGCGCGGAGAACGAAATCTCGGCAGGCACGGTCCTGGGGACCGATCCGCTCGACAGGAACTTCGCCGGTAAGCGGAGTTATTTGAAAATCGGAAACGGCAACCGCATTCGCGAGCACTACACAATCAGCCGCGGCACCGAGCCGGAATCGATAACAGAGATCGGTGATTCGAACTACATTATGACGTCGGGCCATATTGCTCATAACTGCAAGATCGGCTCACACATAGTGATCTGCAGTTGCGCGCTGATCGCCGGCTATGTAGAAATCGAGGATCGCGCCTATCTGTCCGGAGGCGCCCTGGTGCATCAGTACGCAAGAGTCGGGCGGCTGGCGCTGATCAGCGGCAACGTACGGGTCAGTCGGGATGCTCCGCCCTATTTCGTCTACTCGGATTTCGAATTTACGCCACGCGGACTCAACTTAGTGGGACTGCGCCGAGCCGGAATCGCCGAGGATGAGATTCGTCGACTGAAGAAGGCCTACTTTCTGCTTTTTCGCTCCGGCCTTGAGGTGGAGGAGGCGCTGCAACGAATCGAGGCGGAAGTTCCGTCCGATCACACAAAGCACCTGGTAGAGTTCGTGCGGAAGTCCAAGCGTGGCATCTGCCGCCGCCGGTTGCGAAGATAGGTGCGAAGTGTCCCCCAGAACTAGCAGGCAGCCGTTTCTCACCGAGACTATGCCGGACCCACCACTGTTTTTCCACCGATCGTTTTTCTGTCGATCCACGAAATTTCTAGCGATCGTGCTACTGGGCGTGCTTTCCAACGCTGCCACCCAGGCGGATGAGGGCATGTGGCCTTATAACCGTGTTCCCAAGGACACTTTGAAACAGAAGTACGGTTTCGATGCGACCGACGACTTCCTCGAGTGGTTGCAACTTTCCTCTGTACGGTTCAATAACGGAGGCTCCGGTGCATTCGTCTCCCCCAAGGGACTGGTGGCGACCAATCACCACATCGCGGCCGACTGCATCAAGAAGCTCAGTTCGGAAAAGAAGGATTACATCAAAGAAGGTTTCTACGCGGACCGCTCATCGGCTGAGCTGAAGTGCCCGGATCTGGAGTTGAACGTTCTGCTGGAGATCGAGCCGGTCACCGAGCGAGTAAACAAGCCAGTGCGTCCCGAGATGAGCGACAAGGAGAGATTCGAGGCGCAGAGATCGGCGACTGCCGACATCGAGAAGGACTGCCGCGACTCGACCCTGCTGCGCTGCGAAGTCGTGAATCTTTATCGCGGAAGCGTGTTTGATCTCTACAAGTACAAGAAATACACCGATGTACGGTTGGTGTTCGCCCCGGAACGATGGGCGGCGTTTTTCGGCGGGGATATCGACAACTTTACGTTTCCACGTTATTGCCTTGACGCCGCGTTTGTCAGAGTGTACGAGAAAGGGCGACCCCTTGAACCCAAGGCTTACCTGCCTTGGAGTCGAAGCGGCGCCTCGGAACAGGCTTTGGTCTTTGTCTCCGGTCATCCGGGCCGCACCCATCGTCTGCTGACGCGAGCACAGCTGGATTTCGAACGAGACCGCCGCCTGCCGTTTATGCTCGAGTGGCTCCACGAGATGGCGGAGGCACTGCGTTCGTTTGGTCGCGGCGGAGAGGAGGCCGCGCGGCTCGCCCGAGACGAGCTGTTTCGCATCAACAACAGTATCAAGGCCTATACCGGAATGTTGGAGGGCTTGCGTCGGTCTGATCTGACGGCGAAGAAAATCGAGGCCGAGGCCCTCCTGCGCGAGGCCGTCGAAAAGAACGCTGAGAGAAAGGAAGTATTCGGCGGCGCCTGGCAGGCCATTGCGGAAGCGCAGAGAACCAAAACCGAGATCTACGAAGAGTACCGGCTAATGGGTTCGCTGGGATTCAATTCCCAGCTGTTCCGGATCGCCAGACACTTGTACCGCATGTCGGATGAGCTGCCGAAACCAAACAACGAGCGACTCCCGGAATACCGTGAGTCAAGGCTGGATTCTCTCCAGCAGCAATTGTTTTCACCTGCTCCGATCTACGACCAGGTCGAGATGGTCAAGCTGGGCCGGAGCATGCGATTCCTTCGCGACCGCCTGGGCGCCGAGCACCCGGTGGTGAAGGCCGTTTTGCGCGGTCGCCATCCCGGCGTCGTTGCCAAGCGGCTGGTGTCCGGAACCCGCCTCCAAGATGTGGAGCTACGTAAGGCATTGGCCGAGGACAATGCCCGCGGTGCGGCTACGTCAGAGGATACGATGATTGAGCTCGTGCGCTCCATCGACCAAGAAGCCAGGCGTCTGCGCAAGCGTTTCGAAGACGAGGTGGAAGCGGTCGAACACGCGCAGGGCGCGAAAATCGGCCGGGCTCGCTTCGCGATCGAAGGTGATGGGGTCTACCCGGACGCCACGTTTACCTTGCGGCTGAGCGTGGGTGTGGTCAAGGCGTACAGGGAGGACGGCCGGCGCATTGCGCCTTTCACCGAGGTCAGCGGGCTTTTCGAGAGGGCCACGGGCGAGGCTCCCTACATTTTGCCTGAGAGTTTCATTAAAGCCAAGAAGAAGCTCGACATGGATACGCCCTACAACCTGGTCTCGACGAACGACATCACGGGCGGCAACTCCGGCAGCCCGTTAATCAATCGCAGTGGCGAGTTGGTGGGGATTATCTTCGACGGCAACATCCACTCGCTGGCGAACGATTTTCTGTACTCGGAGGTCCAGGGGCGAGCGGTTAGTGTGGACTCGCGGGGGATTCTGGAAGCGCTTCGCAAAGCCTATCCTCGCTCGCGACGGATCGTCCGGGAGTTAACGGCGGCGGGAGGGGCACGCTGATGAGGAGGGATATTTGTCCCGCCGTGCAGAGTCGCCCGGAGCATCGCGTAATCATGAAATGGACTAACATTGATGTTCGCAAAATATAGTGACAGGCTCGGCCTTCGGCAGACCAGCGCGCATTCACAAGGCGGATCAAGGATCACGTTTGTTTGTACGGGCGCGACATGTCGCGCCTAAACGCACTAAAGATGTACGGAGGAATTGAACACACCGCCATCGCTTCGCCCGACCCCGAAGCACTGGCCTCGTGGTACGAGCAAACTTTGAACTTCCCCATCGATCACCACGTGGGAACTAACGTGTTTCTCAAAGCTCCGGACGGCACTATGCTCGAAATCATCCCCTCGGAAGGAGAACGGCTGAACACTACGCCCAAGACTCCCGGGGTACGGCATTTCGCGATTACCGTCGACGACTTCGACGCCGCTCTCGGAGACTTGCGCAGTAAGGGCGTCGACTTAGACGATCCCGTAACGGTTCAAGGAATCCGGGTAGCGTATTTCCGAGACCCGGAAGGAAATCTGTTACACCTCGTCCGTCGGCCCGACCCGGCCTGAAAGTCCGTTCCAAAAGGTTGCCAGCAAGTAGCGACCGGCGATCCCGCCGGTCGGTTGTCTGGTTATCCACGACCCAAGAAACAGTCCGCTAAAGGACCCCGCTGACCTACCCGCGCCTTCGGCGGCTAGGCCAAGCGAGATCGCTTGTCTCTACCATTTCCGCATCGCGGAGCGGGCTGCCTGCGACTCTTGGCATTTCTTGAGAAAGACGTCCTTGACACCAAGATAACCATAAACGAAGCTCAAAAGCGACTCACCGTCGCGTTTGCTGTGATATTACTCGCCGCGCGCGGACCGGCCAGCCAACAAGCAAGGTTGCTTGTCCTACCGGCCTACCGGCGGCAGCTTACTGGGCAGTTACCCTGTTTGGTTCCGCCTTGTCCGGCGCAGGTTCCTGCGCTTTCACGAGGCTTCTCCCTTCCATGGTTTCGGGAACCGGTACGCCCATCAGCTGGAGGATGCTGGGGGCCAAGTCTCTGCCGCTGGCCTCGCCGGCCTCAATGGGCCTGCCAGCGGGGTCGCGGAGGATCAGCAGACCTTCGGCGCCATGCCCTCCGCTTCGCAGGTCATGGTGACCGCCAACGACAGTACCGTAGCCCGGCGAATAGAGCGCATCGATCGGGGCTTCGTCGCTCCACATCGCCGTAAGATCCGGCAACGTTTCCAGGTGACGTCCGCTGTAGAGATCGCGTGTTCGGGAGACCTTGCGCAGCGCCGGCTTGTTAGTAGCGGGGTTGATGAGTGCACGCAGCCGTGTCGAGATGAATTCACAAAGCTCCTCGTAAGGGCGCCCTTCCGGCACCAAGCCTTGGGGATCTCGGCCTTTGACATTGATTCGAATAGCGGGTGTTAAGTCGTTGTTGGGAACATAAAAGGCCCGGGCGTCAACATCGAGTTTGTTGGCGCCCATGAAACGGCACACTAGTGCCTCTTCGATCTTTTTCGGCAAGATCTTCTTTACGGCGTACTGCCACGGCATCGGGACCGCTTCCTTGAGCGTCCGCAGCAGGCTGCGCGCCACCCTAATCTGCCGTTCCCGACCGGGGTTGGGCTCCACGTTCGAGGGGCTTTTCATTCCCCACAGTTCGAGCAGTTTCGGTAGCAGCTCACGACCGTGATACTGAGGTTGCATGCCGTGTCCTGAGAAGACAACGGCGACGCATTCCGGTCCGGCCGCCTCGACAAGCGAACCTACGGCTTCGTCCACGGCCTGGTAGACGTCCCGCATGGCTGTTTGCAAGCCGTAGGTGTTGTGAGGGTCATGACGGGGATGGCCGGGGTCCTGCAGGTGCCAGAGCTGATGGCCGGCACAATGCGTTTCGGAAAACACACAAAAAAAGAGGTCCCAGGTATCGGAGGTGAGCAGGTCTTCGATGACTCGCTTGCGAAGTGTCACCCCGGCTAGGAGTTGGCGCCGCAGCTCTTGATATTCCTCGAGTTTGAGACCGTGTGAGTCGCAACTGTGCAGCGGATAAGGGCCGTAGCGATCTAGGATCTGCTGCAGCAGCTCGGGCGGGTAGGACGCCATCTTGGCATGTGTCGCATGGGCTCCCCAATTGACGAGCTGAATCCCGTCAAGGGGCGGGCCAAGCCCGGTCTTGGGAACGTCAACGACCGCACAGCGCTTGCCGTGGTTCGAGGCTGTGATCCAGAACTCCGCACCCACTGCCCGGTCTTCGACCACCTCCAGATTCGTACTCCCCGCCTGCGGCTGGATGTAGTAGTACTTGCCTAGCTGAGCCGAGTTGCTGCTGGTATAAATAGCCGGCCACACTTCATCTGGGAACTGCTCGGCAGGCGACCTCAGATGAACCGTGGTTCCGACCTCCATCAGCCGGCCGAGGTTAACTAAGTGACCCTCCTCGCACCAACGCCGTATGAGCGTCGGCTCAGCGGCGTCGAGGCCGATTACTAAGACCTTCGGGTGGGAGGACATGCTCAGAGAAACGGGAGGGAATCTCTAAATAGTAGCGTAAAAGTGGTGGCACATGGACAGATGTAACCTCAGGGCGGCTCTTGGGATCGGCCAGTCAGATCCGTTAGCTCTCCGCCTGACGAAAGGCCGCTAGTCTCGCTTTCCCGCGAGAGCGCCCCACGGTTTCCGGGGCCGCGAGGTCACTTCGCCGTTCGAAGGCCCCAAAACGCCGCCCCCAGGCTCCAGTGATCCTTGGGGGAACAGGGGTTACCCGCCGCGTGCAAGCCGTCTGGCCAGTTCCAAGTTCTTCCGGATGCGTGCATCCTCCGGCATCAAATCGCTTGCTCTTTCAAATTCCTTGAGCGCGGCTTCGGGTTGCCGCGAGTTCAGGTAATAAGAGCCCAGATCGTTGCGGATGACCGCCTCGTGTTGGTCCCAGTTCGGCCCCGCCGGAAGAATCTTCCTGGCGGCGGGCGTGAGCGCGGCGAAGGTACGCATCACGTTTAGGTCAGGCGGGTCCCAGGTGAATGACTGCGTAAATGAGATGTGCGCGTGAACTAGGAAAGACACTGTCAACAAGGCCCAAGCAGGGACCTTCCAGCGGTGCCACTGGGAAGCCGTCACGCCGTAAAGTCCAATACCGACAAAGGCCAGAATCACCCATAGAGGAAAGAAGTCCTGCGCGTAGCGGCGAGCCGAGGCCACGAGCGACAACATGATCACGAACATCAGCAACGACGACAAAGCCGCGCCGATCGTGAAGATTCGCAGCTGCGGATCGTGCCGGCCTCGCCGCCAAACAGGCCAGCAGAGTGCCGCTAGCAGGACGAAGGGTGAGGTAATCAGTAGCGATGAAGTATCTTCGGCCCGATTCGTGTACTCGAGAGGCTGCCAGCCGACGTGCTCGATCCAAGGAAAGTCAAGGGTCCACTTCGGGGCGGCGAACAGGTAATTCCTCACGTTTTCCGGCATGTTGCGGACGGCAAAAGCCTTGGAATCCGCACTCTTCGTACTGGGAAGATAGAAGCGCCCGAAATCCCATGGCGACCCGAAGCGCGCCTGGTTGTAGGCCATCGTCAGAAGCCCCGCGGCGACGATAGGCAGCCCGGCGAGAGCCAGGCTCCCTATGGCCTTGCGCATGGACCCGCGCCTAGCATACAGTGTCGCTCCTACAGCAGCGGCCAACCCAACCCCATAGACAATCAATGAAATTCGTGACAGCGCCGCTATCGCTACCCCTGCTCCGATGGCCGCGGCCCAACGCGACGCCAGTGTTTCCTGATAGCGAAGCAAGGCAAAGAATGACCATAGGATCCCCAGCCCGCCCACCGCCGCGGATTCGTGGTAGACCGTTCCGCGAAGCCCTAGCAATACCGTGGGAGTCGCCAGGGCGAACGCAAAAAAGAACCAGCCGAGCACCGGGTTGGGAATCGTGGGGAAGAAACGGCGTCTTAGGTTGACGATAATGGCGAGGAAAACAGCCGCATTGAGCAGCGCCGCGAGCATGCATGCGACACGGTCGGACAGCTTCAGCCCGACGAGCTTCGCGGTCGCATGAAACAGTGCCGGGAAAGACCCCCATTGCAGATAATACCGATTCTGATAAGGGATCATGTCGTGCAGGTATACCTGTTCGGGCGTCGGCTTGATATAAGTCCGGCCTTGCAGAAACGCGTCAGCCAAATAATTGTAGTAGCCCATCAGGTCACCGAAGTCGAAATGGCCCCAGGTTCCGACAACGGCGTAGACGAGAAGTACGATAAGGAGCCAGGCTACTTTTTGTTTCGTCGAGAGGGTCGGGGGGGCTGGGGTGTCTTCGCCCGACTCCCTGGACGGCCCTGGCTGAGCGCTCCCCGCATGTGCGGCCGACTTGGATTCGGCGACGCTCTTTGGCTGAGCTGACGCTTTCTTTCGTGAGGGGCGTTTCTTCATGCGCACGGGGGGGGATCCCGCAATCGACCCGGGGAGGTGGCGCACTTGGTGGGCGAAAGACTATTCTAACAACTCGCCCATGACCAACCTGCGTCGAAAGGCGCGTACTTGGGCTTCAACTTCTTTCCCATTGTCGGGGGGACTCGCTGTGCGACGCTAGAGATTGGGAAGACAGTTGATGCCGCCGTCCCACAGCGACAACAAGAGGAATCCCGAACGGGCGAGCGCGGGACTCGGCCGGCGCTTTAAGTCCGTGGCCTCGGCCGCGGCGCTACGCTTAGCCGGTCCGTTGGTGGGAGGGGGATTTCTTAGCGCCCTGGAGGAGTCCAAACGGGTCCAGTGGCTCACACCCGACGAACTGCGGGCGCGCGGTGAAAGGCGGCTAGGCCCTTTGCTGCGGCACGCCGCCGAGAACGTGCCCTTCTATCGCGATCACTACCGGCGGCAGGGGTTGGCCCGCGACGAGCTGCGAACCACCGAGGGCCTGCAGGCCCTGCCGGTGATGACGAAATCCGATTATCGCCGCCACCCGCGAAGCCATTTCTTGGCGGAAAATGTGCCCCCTCACAGGGGTCTGGAGCGCTCGACGTCGGGATCCACTGGTGTACCCTTCCGCTTTACGTTGGACCGCCAGGCCATGCCCTTGATCTTCGCCAGTCACTTGTTCTACGACTCCTGGTTCGATCTCGATCCTTTGGATCGCTACATCAGGATCGTTTCTCCGCCCGCGCCCTCGTCGCCGCTCGATCCGGGCACTCCTTGGCCGGTCCGGCTGCGGCTAATGATACGGGAGCAACTCCAGTCCCAGTACGAGCGGTTGATGAAAGAAAAGGTCTCTGTGTGGGAGGTTGGCCGTTCGCGGGGCGAACACGTGTGGCGTCGCATTGCGGCCTTCCGGCCCGACTACCTCATGGGCTACACGTCGGCGCTGGCAACCGTTGCCGACGACCTGCTGAGAGCCGATTTGCGACTTAGCGTTCCGTTGAGGGCGGTCGTCACGATTGCGGAAACCCTTTCCCCCGACCGCCGTCGAGTGATTGAAGAATACTTCCGCGCTCCGATCATCAATCGTTACGGGCTTCGCGAATTCGGAGCTTGGAGCGGCCAAACGTGCTCCCTCTCGGGCGAGCAGATCCACGTCAATACTGAATTGGTGGTTGCCGAGATCCTTCACCAAGACGGCTCCCCGGCGCGGCCCGGCGAGACAGGACGCGTCGTCATGACTGACCTGTTCAACTACGCCATGCCGCTCATCCGCTACGACACCGGGGATCTGGCTGTAGCCGGTTCCGCCGGGTGTGCATGCGGGCGGGGCTTCCCTCTTTTCGGTCCCATCCAGGGCCGTTCGCAAGAATGCCTTTCGACGCCGTCCGGCAGATTGATCAGCCCGGTCGTTTTGGGTCAGTATTTATTTGTGCACAAAGATAATCTGGATGCGGTCAGCCACTATTGAGAACGGCGCTGACAAACTAGACCACATAGCGGCGGTGTGAAGGCTCCCAGAGGAGGCGGAGGACCAAGCCGCTGATGTGGTCCGCAAGCATCCCCGAGGTGTTTTGTGGAACACCGGAGGGATGTATCGGGTGGAGCTATACGTTCAAGTACGACGAAGTGTCTGCGTCGAAGGGCTAAGCGAACGCGAAGCAGCACGGCGCTTTGGGATTGCTCGCGAGACCGTGCGCAAGATGTTGCGCTACCGGATTCCGCCGGGCTATCGGCGGAGCAAACCGGCGAGGCGTCCCAAACTGGAGGCCTTCACAGGGATCATCGATCAGATCCTGACCGACGATCGGGAGCGTCCGAGGAAACAACGCCACACCGCACAGCGCATCTTTGACCGCCTCCGCGACGAGTACGGGTTCACAGGCGGCTACACGACCGTCAAGGACTACGTACGCGAGAAGAAGCTGGGCGGACAAGAGATGTTCGTGCCGCTGACGCATCCGCCGGGTGACGCCCAGGCGGACTTCGGCGAAGCGGTCGTCGTCATCAACGGAGTGCAGCGCAAGGCGCACTTCTTGGTCGTCGATCTGCCGCATAGCGATGACGCATTCGTGAAAGCGTTTCCGGCCGAGACGACGGAGGCATTCTGCGAGGGGCACAATGCGGCGTTTCGCTATTTTGGCGGCGTGCCGCGCAGCATCGTCTACGACAACACGAAGCTAGCGGTGGCGAGGATCCTGGGAGACGGCACACGCCAGAGGACCCGTGTCTTCTCCGAGCTGCAGTCACATTATTTGTTCGCCGACCGTTTCGGGCGGCCGGGCAAGGGCAACGACAAAGGCAAAGTGGAAGGGTTGGTGGGCTATGCGCGGCGCAACTTTATGGTGCCGATCCCCAGGTTCTCAAGTTGGGAAGCCTTCAACGAACACCTCGAAGCGAAGTGCCGCAAGAACCGTGGACGGCGCTTGCGGCGACACTCGGAAACGATCGGTGAGCGTTTCGAGCGCGACCGCCAGGCGTTTCTGACGTTGCCTGCTGTCGGGTATGACGCTTGCGACAAGCGCACGACGCGGGTGACGTCGTTGTCGCTGGTGCGCTATCGGACCAACGACTACTCGGTTCCGACGCGCTACGGCCACCGCGAAGTACTGCTGAGAGCTTACGTCGATGAGGTGGTCATCGGCTGCGGCAGCGAAGAGATCGCCCGGCATCGGCGCAGCTACGAACGCGAGGAGTTGATCTTCGATCCGCTGCATTACCTGGCCTTGCTGGAGCGCAAGACGAACGCGCTGGATCAAGCCGCGCCGCTCGTCGGTTGGCAGTTACCGCAAGATCTCGTGCGTTTGAGACGCTTGCTCGAAGTGCGGCTGGGTAAACCAGGCAAGCGCGAGTACGTGCAGGTGCTGCGTTTACTCGAAGACTTCCCGCTCACCGACGTCACCGCCGCCGCGCGGCAGGCCGTTGAGTTGGGAACGATCGGCTTCGACGCCGTCAAGCACCTCGTCCTGTGTCGGATCGAGCAACGGCCGCCCCGCTTGGACTTGACGCAGTATCCGCACTTACCCACAGCACAAGTCGAACAGACATCGACAACAGATTATTTGGTGCTGCTGGCACAGGGAGTGGACTGATGGCGAGATCCAAACTGCTGCTGGAAGCTCATCTGAAAGCACTGCGGCTGCCGACCTTCTTACGCGAGTACGACAAGGTGGCACGGCAGTGCGCCACGGAGGGCTTGGATGCGAGACGCTTTCTGCTGCAACTGTCCGAGCTCGAACTGCTCGACCGTGAACGCCGAGCGACCGAGCGGCGCATCAAGGCCGCCAAGTTCCCGGTCACGAAAACCCTTGATACGTTCGACTTCCTGGCGTTACCCAAGTTGAACAAGAAGCTGGTGCTCGAGCTGGCACACGGAGAGTTCATCGACCGTCGCGAGAACGTGTTGGCTCTAGGAAACTCCGGCACGGGGAAAACGCATCTCGCTCTGGCGCTGGGACTGGCGGCCTGCCAGGGTGGCTATCGGGTTCGCTTCACTACCGCCGCAGCGCTGCTCAACGAGCTGCTGGAAGCCCGTGATGAGCGGCGCTTGCTGAGGGCCCAAAAGCAGCTCGCCAAGCAAGACCTGCTGATCGTCGATGAACTGGGCTACGTGCCGCTGTCGAAGACCGGAGCGGAGTTGCTGTTCGAAACCTTCTCACAGCGCTACGAGCAGGGCTCCACGATGGTGACCTCGAACCTGCCGTTCAACGAGTGGACCGAAGTCCTCGGGTCCGAGCGCATGACCGGCGCCCTGCTGGATCGGCTCACTCACCACGTCCACATCCTGGAGATGAACGGCGATAGCTTCCGCCTCAAGCAGAGCAAGAAGCAACGCTCTCCGTCTTCGGATTGATCCCCGCCGGCTCGCCACAGTTTTTGTGAGCCGCCTTCCACTCCGCCTTCAGCCGCCCTAACGGGCGACCTCAGGCTGCGTTCCAGCCGTCCCACAAAAACTCGAAGCAAAACCCCGACTCCCCCCCCACTGGTCTATTTTTGCTCCGCCGCTCTACCCCAAAACTGGTCTATTCTCCCTCCGCCGAACTGGTCTAATTTTGCTCCGCCCTTGACACGTCCCGCAAGGAGGAAGAAAAACCCATTGGGCTGCTGCTGGAAAACGATGCCCCCACGATTGCCGCCATCCTGGGCGTTCTCAAGGCCGGCAAGATCTATGTGCCACTGGACCCACATATTCCACCTGCAAGAATTTCCTACATTCTGCAGGATTCGCAGGCGAGCCTACTTGTAGCCAACAACCAGAATCTCTCCCTGGCCGGGGAGTTGGCCCGCGCTAGGATCGAATTGCTCAACATCGACGCGCTGGACTCAAGTCTCCCGACTGAGAACCTTGACCTAGCTATACCGCCGGACACACCGAGCTGGATCTTGTATACTTCCGGCTCAACCGGAAAACCCAAGGGGGTTGTTCAAAGCCATCGCAACGTGCTTCATTTCGTAATGAATTATGCGAATGGGTACTACATTTGTTCTGCCGATCGACTCTCTCTTCTGTTCTCCTATAGCGTCAATGGAGCCGCCCATGAGATTTTCAGCGCCTTGTTGAACGGCGCATCCCTTCACATATTGGATGTAAGAGAGGAAGGACTGGATCGCCTTGCTCCCTGGCTGGTTGAGCAAAAGGTCACGATCTATTGTTCGGTCCCCACGCTCTTTCGGCACTTCACCGAGGCGCTGAGGGGCACGGAGAGGTTTCCCAGTCTTCGCGTGATCAAGCTTATTGGCGAGCCCGTTTACAAAAGAGACGTGGACTTGTACAAGGGACATTTCTCCGAAACCTGTGTTTTCATCAATAGACTCGGCAGCAGCGAGACCGGAACGATTCGCTGGTACTTCATCGACAAAAAGACTGAGATAGACGACCACCTCGTGCCGGTCGGCTACGCTGTCGAGGACAACGAGATCCTATTGCTCGACGAGACGGGAACAGAAGTTGGATTCGATGCAACGGGTGAGATTGCTGTGCGGAGCCACTATCTTTCTCCGGGTTACTGGCAGAGGCCAGATCTGACAGAGGCGGCCTTCCTGCCCGATCCCAATGGTGGTAGCGAGTGCATCTATCTCACGGGGGATCTGGGGAGAATGCGGCCGGATGGCTGCCTGGTTCACCTGGGGAGAAAGGACTTCCAGGTGAAGGTGAGAGGTTACCGCATCGAGGTTGTGGAAATCGAGATGGCGCTGCTGCAACTGGACACGATTAAGGAGGCGGTTGTGGTAGCCCGGGAAGACGAGTCCGGCGAACAACGCTTGGTGGCTTATCTGATCCTAGCCACGGCATCTCTGCCCGCGGGTAGAGCTCTCCGTCGGCAGCTTGCCAAAACCCTCCCCAGCTACATGATCCCCTCAGTTTTTGTAACGATGCAGACTTTTCCGATGGCGCCGAACGGCAAACTCGACCGACGGGCGCTACCTGCGCCGCATCAAGAGCCGCTTGAGTCACGAAATGACTTCGTTGCGCCACGCACTCCCATGGAAACCCTGCTCGCCGAGACCTGGCAGCAGGTGCTGGGCCTGGAGCGAGTGGGCGTGCGGGACAATTTCTTCGACTTGGGCGGCCAATCTCTATTGTCGGTCAAAGTCATCAGCAAGTTAGAGCGCCAGACCGGAGTACGTATCAGTCCTGCGGAAATGGTGGTTCAGAACCTCGGACAGCTCGCAGCGGACTATCAGGATTGGGTGGACGACCATCCGCGGTCGGAAGCGACAGGATCGATCCGTAAGTTGTTCCACAGAGCGTGGACTGCCCTTGTTGCCGGGAAGCCGTGAACCATGGAACCTTTTTACTTCGGCCTGCCTGGAAAGCGACTGTATGGCATCTTTCATGAGCCCCAGGGAGGCTCGCACCGAGACTGTGGAATTGTTCTTTGCTACCCGCTGGGAAGAGAGTACACTAACTCTCATCGAGCCTTTCGGCAACTGGCCACCTCCCTCGCCCATCGTGGCTTCCCCGTGCTACGATTTGATTTTTGCGGCTGCGGCGACTCGGAAGGCGAAGACCACGAAGGGAGCGTTTCCCAATGGCTCGCCGACATTGGCACTGCCATCGCAGAAATAACATCACGGTGCAAACCATCGAAGATCTGCCTCGTGGGACTCCGCTTCGGGGCAACCTTGGCGATGATATATGGAGCGCAGAACGTCGGCATGGAAGTCATGGTCCTGTGGGACCCGATTGCGAGGGGAAGCACCTATATGGTCGAGTTAGGAAGCCTGTACGCAGAATTCTTGAGCTCACGCGCCACTGCGTCCGAGGGTTCCGGAGTGGCTGAACGGCGTAATGGGATCTTGGGTTTTCCACCGGCGGACTCCTTCTTTCGGGATCTCGGCGGGATCGATCTTTCGACCACCGCGCAGGCGCCGGCACGTGCAGTTCTGCTGATCGAAAGTGTTCGTGACAGTCGCCGCGAGAGTCTCAAAAAGCATCTTGGGAGTCTGGCGCCGCAATTCGACTATCGGCATCTTCCTGGTGTGGACTTTCGAACAGGGAGGGTCAACAAAGTCGTATTCGCAGGTCGGATTCTCCAGACGGCCGTTTCCTGGATCTCAACCACGTGTCCGTGACGGAAGAAGTCCGCTGTTTTGGAAGTAATAAGTCCCTGACTGGGATCGTAACCCTGCCGCAGCAGTCAGACCGCAGACACGACCTTCCGGCGATCTTATTCTTAAACGCCGGGCTGGTGCACCGGGTTGGTCCCAACCGGCTCTACGTCAGGATGGCAAGGCACTTGGCTGCACGGGGTTTCGTCACCTTGCGCTTCGACTTCTCCGGAATCGGCGACAGCGAACCTCGTGGTGATCGTGTTCCCTATCCGGCAAGCTGCGTCGCCGAGACACAAGAGGCGATGAACCTCCTGTCTCAGACGATGAGTGTGAAACGATTCGTTCTAATGGGAATATGCGGCGGGGCGTTGATCTCTTATAAGACGGCTTGCCGCGATCCGCGAGTTGCCGGAGCGGTGCTGATAAGCCCCCGCGGCTTGGAGTACGGAGCACGCGAAAAGATGTGGAAATACGTCGCAAGTCGTGAGGTCCTCGACCGATTGCTGAGACCCCGAAGCTGGCTCAGAGCAATTACGGGGAAGAGTGAATATCTCGGAAACCTGAAGATGCTCGGTCGCCGCCTGCGGGGAGCATTTCAGAAGGACAGGTCAAGCTGTGAAGCGAGTGATGCTTCAGCAGAGTTATGCGCCCTGATAGAACGTGGCGTTGAGCTGTTTGTTGTCTATCCTGCAAGCGACTACTGCTGGGACTACCTGAAGTCGGTGTTCGGTGAAGCTATTCACGAGATGAGTGCCACCGGAACCCTGCGGGTCGAGGCGATTAACAACGCGAACCATGTCTTTACGGCGCATGGCAGTCACAGCGATCTGCAGAAAGCCGTTGACAATTGGCTACAGGGCTCTGTCAACTTAACTGGCAGCGCACCCATTGGGTGTTGACCTCCATGGCATCCTGACTGGGCTTGAACCCCTATGAATAAAGACGCTGAAGGCCACTACAAGGTCGGGATGTCAAACATCAAATCTAAAATATGGGTTAAAGAGGTGTGCCATCCTCCAGTGGCAGAGCGGGTATCATTGAACACTCCGGGATCTCTCGTCGTTGGAGCCACCTTCTTCCGTGCTTCTGACCGCCGCGGGATGTTGCCGGCTCTGCTCTGACGCATGTTGGCGTGCGAAAACACTCGGGGAATACTCAGGTACCATTTCTTGAAGCTTTGCCATGGCGCCTGAGGCGTCGTGCCTTTCAACCAGGGACGTTAGCTGTGACATACACTGTTGGATCTCTTCCGGTTGCTTCCGAGGGCCCCGAACAACACGGATGTTGTCGTGTTCTGTCTTTTCCAATCTCTCCACGCCCGACACTAACTCCTCGCGAACCTTCTCCCCTGCGCGGCACCCTGTGAAGACAATGGGAATGTCTTCGTACGGTTTCATCCCAGACGCCCGAATCAGCCTCTCCGCTAGTTCCACGATCTTCACAGGGTTACCCATATCCAAGACGAAGATCTCGCCGCCTTTCCCCATCGCCGCGGCATGTATCACCAATTGCACGGCTTCACGGGAGGTCAAGAAGTACCGCAGCATCTCGGGATGCGTGACCGTTACCGGGCCCCCGGCTGCGATCTGCTCCTGAAAAAGGGGAAGAACACTGGCGCTACTTCCGAGGACGTTACCGAATCGGACGGCAAGACAGATCGTGGAGTTGGCGCTTGCCGACGAAACGATCAATTCCGACAATCGCTTGGTCGCACCCATCACACTCGTCGGATTGACAGCCTTGTCAGACGAAATCAGCACGAATCGGCCAACCGCTTGTTCTCGGGCTAGAGTTACTAAGTTGAGGCAGCCGAGAACATTGTTCCGTATCGCTTGCAGAACTTGGCTCTCCATCATAGGCACATGCTTGTAGGCCGCGGCGTGGAGAATCGTTGTCACGTCATGTCGTCGAATCGACTCGCGCGTGCTCTCCATTTCGACGACATCTCCAAGTTCCGGTACGATCTCCGTTTCAGGAAACGCGTCTTTCAGCGCACGCTCGATGTAGAACAAGTCGCGCTCTGAGCGTTCGAAAGCGACCAACCTTCTTGGCCGGTACTCCGCAAGCTGCCGGCAAAGCTCCGCCCCGATCGAACCGCCGGCCCCCGTTACCATGATAGATTGCCCTTCCACATACTCTTTGACCGTTGGATTCTCGAAGGTCACGGGCTCACGGTCCATCAACCGTCGCGGAAACGCCTCCCATGCCGTTTCGGACCCGCCGAGACGAGTGAGCACTTCCGCCAAATCAGGAATCGTTCTCTGCGCCACGTTGGCAGACCGGCAAACGCGCCTAATCCTTTCCTTTTGCTGCTTACCGGCTGATGGCAATGCAACCCAGATTTCGTCAATTCGATGCCGACTTACGATCTCAGTAGCCTCTTCGCCTGTCCCTAGCACACTCGCGTCGTCGAACGTGGCGCCACGCTTGTGTGGATCGTCGTCCAAGAAGCCAACAACTTCGGCATCGGCGACCGAACTCGCGCGCAGGTGTTTTCTCAACATCACCCCCGCCGTCCCGGCCCCATAGATAAGAACTCTTTTGGAAGGAGACCCCGTGGCTCGAGTGCTCGACGACTCCCATAAGAAGCGCACCAGAAACCGGGTTCCGGCGGTTGCAAGAAAACACAACAGCAAGTCGAGCAGATAAATCGACCGCGGGAAGGCCCTCCCGACCAGAACGCCTGTCAACATCGTGAAGACGACTGAGCCAATCACGTTGGCTCGCGTGATTCCCGCCAAGTCGGACAGACTCGCAAACCTCCAAGACCGCCGTTCAAGCCCAAGCGCCCGAAACACGAGAAGCTTCGAGGTCAAAGCGATGCCTAAGCCCTGGAAAAGCAGCGTCCTCTCGGTCACGGGAACTTCAAACTCAAAGCGGAGCAGAAATGCCGCCACGAGAGAAACCACGATCGTCGTCAGATCGACCAGAAAGACGACACCCCCCCGATGCTGCCCCAGAACGCCTCTTGTGGCAGGGACCAACTTCGAAAGGGCCGACCAAACCTTTCGGCGCGCCCGCTCAGGTGCGTTGGTCATGGGAGAAAATGGCTTTCAAGCGCTTTGAAAAAAGTCTCCGGCGGCCGCCATTCGACGAGGCCGTTTGCCGGCTCTATCAAATATCGGGAGCGTGTGCTTGCAAATTCAACGTTCGGTAGCGGGTTATCGCAAGGCGCCCCGCTACCCAACGGACTCGCGGATTTCTCGCCCCACCGCCAAGGGTTTCGACTTCCTGGCGGAGCGGACCACCTCTTTCACTACCTTCGAAACGTACTCCACTTGTTGCTCCGTCATCGCTGGGTAGAGGGGAACCGACACCAATCGCCGATACAACTCCATCGCGTTTGGACAGGGCACCCATTGAGCTCCCGGCAAAGACGCGAAGTATGGGTGAAGAGGTATCGGAATGAAGTGAACGCTCGACCCTACGTTCCGCTGCCTTAACGCCCGGATGAATTCGTCACGATCGATGCTGAGCCTTTCCAGCCGCAACCGAATTGTGTAGAGGTGCCAAGCATGGCGGCACGTTTGCCGATCCGGCGGCAGTTCAATCTCCTCGACGTCCCCGAGAAGCTCCGCGTAGCGGGCCGCGTGACCAGCGCGCGTCCTAATGAATCCTTCCAGCTTGCGTAATTGATGAATGCCGACCGCGGCTTGGATATCGCTAAGGTTGTACTTGAAACCACACTCCCGAACTTCGTAATACCAACTTCTCTCCGTATCTTCACGCCGCCTCGTATCTCGCTCAATTCCGTGCAAAGAAAGCCTGCGCATGGTCTCCGACAGGGAATGACTGCCGGTCGTGACCATTCCCCCTTCACCGGTTGTTAGGTTCTTCGTGGCATAAAAGCTGAACGCAACGGCATCACTGCAAGTCTCCGATCCGGACCCGACAAAACCGATGGGGCGTCCGCGGTAGTGCGAGCCGACCGCGTGAGCAGCATCTTCCACCACCGAAAAACCGTGTTTTCGAGCGAGATCCCAGATCAAGTCCATGTCGCACGGCAGTCCGCCCAGGTGAACAGGAATAACCGCGCGTGTCCTGGAGCTTATTCGCTCTTCAATGGCCTTCGGGCTGATATTTCCATCCTTGCCGACATCCGCCAAGACCGGTTGCGCCCCCACTTGCGCAATGACATTGACCGTCGCGCAGAAGGTTAGCGGCGTCGTGATTACCTCGTCTCCGGGGCCAATCCCAAGAGCCGCCAGAGCCAGGTGCATTGCCGCGGTGCCGGAGTTCAGAGCGAGGGCTTGAGGCGCGCCCACGTAATCACTAAAATCTCGTTCAAACCGCGCCGTTCGAGGTCCCGTCGTCAGCCAGCCCGAACGTAACGTCGCGACAACTTCGTCGATTTCTTCTTGCCCGATGGAAGGACAATTGAAGGGGACGCTCATTGGTGTCGTCATGGCGCCTCCTCTCCCAACAGCGACCTTTTCACGAGGTCGGGGCCACAACAGTTAGGCCAGATGCTGCTGGCGAGCGTGAGCAGGATCAGCCTGACGTCCAACCAAAAAGAACTCGCCTGGGCATACCTCAAGTTAAGCGCCAGCTTTTCCGGTAGGATGACAGCGCGGTATTTCAGCTCCGGGTCCTCACTTGCCGCAAGAATTTGCTCTTCATGCCGGTAGGCTAGGCTGGCCAGATCCGTGGCTCCGGGCCGTAGGGTAAGGACGGCTCGCCAGTGAGGATTCGTGGTGTCCACATAGCGTGGCACTTCCGGCCTCGGTCCAACCAGGCTCATCTCGCCCCGCAACACATTAAAGAGCTGCGGCAGCTCGTCAACCTTATAGGTTCTCAGCCAGGCCCCCACCTGTGTTACCCGAGAATCGCCGGCCACCGTGATGTCTCGGTCCTGCTCTTCGGCTCCGGGAACCATGGTGCGGAATTTCCAGATTCTGAACAGGCGTCCGCCGCGTCCCACCCGGTCCTGTCGAAAAAAGACTGCGCCGCCGTCCTGCAATTTGACCATCGCAGCGACGATCAGCAAAAGCGGCCACAAGACCGCCAGTCCTAAGGTTGCGAGGACGAAGTCAAGCATCCGCTTTCGCGACGAGCCGACCCAACCCCGAGACTCCATGCCAAGTAGGGCGTCACCCGACTCACCTGCGGGAGGGTTTTCCTTCTCTGTTGCTGGGCTGAGCATTGCCCTCATCCGCTCCGCCAAGATTCAGACTCCTCTTGCCGGCCCTCGGCCGTCCGACCGCGCGGCTGTCAAGGCGCCAGCCGAAGCTTGACCGTCTGGTCCGCGTTAGGCTCAAGACTCACGCTGCGTGCGTACGAGCGGAGGGCCTGCCAAACCGCCGGGTCTGCGATCTCTGCGGTGTTTCCCAACGGTAATGCGAACAAATCGTAGTTCCCCGGGGGCACGCCATCGAACTGAAAGTGCCCACCGGCCGCTTTAGTAGACTGCGGCTCGAGGTACGGGCTCTGGTCAAGCCGGGGAATGAGAAACACCTCCGCGGCCACGTTCCTTCCGCCGCTGCTTCCGGAACCACGAGAGGTGACTTGACCGCTGGCGGTGGCGCCGTCAAACGCGATCACTACCCGCGCTCCCATCACGGGCGACTCTTGTTGAACTCGGATCACGGGGCCCGCCAACGCCCGCCCGCCGAAGTTCAAGGCTTTCATATAGGCGCCTGGAGGAAGCGGAGAGACGTCCAGATAGTAGTCCTCCGCCGGCACCGGGCCAGCCTCAAACCGCAAATCATCGTCGACGTCCGCTTCCACGACCGGCCACCAATTCGGCGCTTTTACGGGCGCCAGAATGACCGTCATGGATCCTGCGTCCAGATCGTCGGGTGGGTCCTCGAACACCACCTGGCCCGAGACCGCTTGGCCCGCCCCCGCCACCAATCCGACATCGTCCACCGATTCATCGCCGAGATTCACTGTTGTTTGGGCTACTAGCTCCCCTTTTCGCAGGAGAACCTTGTACCTGCCCGGACTCAAACTTCGAATCACGAAGACACCTTCTCGATCCGGCCGCGCCGTCTGAGGAAGCGCCACCGAGAGTGACCCGTCAAGCTGGACCACCTTCACCGCGCAGCGCGAGCATGGGGCCCTGGTTTCCATGTCATAGACCAAGCCGGAGATACTGAACGTCTGCCGGTCGGTCAACTCCAGGTCAATACCGACCAACTCCCGTCCCCAATCAACCATGACCGGAATCGCACCGTACGGACGCATTGCTCCCGGGTAATAGGTAACAGGGGCACCTTGATAAAAGAGCGCTTCCGCGGTCGATCCGCTTGGTGGCCGGACACTAAGGATGTATTGCCCGGCGGTGAGCCCGAAGATCCGGTACTCCCCTAGATCGTCGGTCAAGCTACGGCCTGACCGGTAGATGACCCGTCCCGAACGCTCATAACGGAACACGTAGGAGGCAACCTCGGCCCTCGCCACCGGCTCGCCCTCTGCGTCCAGAACACGCCCCGAAATGGCCCCACCCTTAAGTCATACCCTCCCGGGCCAGAGCTCGAAGGTGAGATGGCGGCTTTACCGGCGGCCTTGAAGGCTCGCCTTGACAGACGAGAGGGGCCGGTACCCCGCCTTGCGAAACCTTAAGTCATACCCTCCCGCCGGAAGACCTTTGAAAAGGAACTCTCCTCCTAGGCCTGTGTTGACGGTAGCCGTCGACGACCGCTTCCTGCCCTCTGTAAGCCGCAGCGAAACCCGGACCCCTGGGAGAACCTCCCCCGTCGTCGCCGACCTCACGCTGCCGCTAATCGTTCCGGCACGTAACAGCGGGGGCGCCGTTACGGTCACGACCGCCAGGTACGCAATCACAATAATCACGCGCTGCTTCATGGAGCTGCCGTCAGGTCAATCTGGACTTCGCTGTCGGGTACCACCGGAATGATCTTGTTTTCGCATCCGGCGGCCTTCCAGCTTTGCCGCCGCGAGACCGCATCGGGGTCGAGGTCCGTCCAGGCGCAAATGCGATATTCGCCCGGAACGACCTTGGAAAAAGAAAAGCGGCCGTTCTGGTCCGCCTGGGCCGAGCGGATCCCCTTCTTTCCGTCCAAGGCAACCCGGGCCAGTGGCAACGGCCCGCCGGCTACGGGCGCTCGTATTGTCCCGAAAACGCGCCCGAAATCCGCTGCGGCGACGATGTCGAGCCGGTTGTCCCCCTGAGAGATCGTCACGTCTTTCACAGGTACAACTTTGTCGTCCTGCAAGACTCCCTTGATGTACACATCCTGCGAACTTGTGTCGATGCGGTACGACCCGGGCTTCATGCGATCAAGCGTGAAGTGATACCCGGGCCGTCGTACCTGGACCCAGTGCTTCGAAGAGGTTCTATCTCGGAAGACCAATCGAAACTGTGACGGTGAGGCTCCACCCTCGAGCTTCACGCTGCCGTTGACCCGCGCACCCGGCGGCCTATTCGCGGTTCGGTTCCTTCCGGATCCACGGCGGCCCGCGCGGGCCGTCGACCGCAGTTGGCCGTCGAAGTTCTGGCGCCCGAGCCGGAGCTCAAGATCGGTTTTTTCGGCGCCCTCGCCGAGCTGGATTCGCACCGGGTTGCTCTGCGTCGCCCCGTGGCGTCCGCCGAACCGAGCGCGTACGACGTAGGTCGCAGGTCTGAGTCCGGCTACCCGAAACCCGCCTCGGTCGTCCGTGTCTATCTTTTTCTGGAAGCGAGGTTTCCAGGCTTCGACGAAAACGCCGGCGCGCTCGACCCCTTCCCCGAATTCGTCGACGACCACACCGCCGATCACCGAACCTCGGCCCAACTCAAAATCGACCTCAGAGAAGCTGCAGCCGGCCGAACAGTCAAGAGGAACCTCGCTGCCCTGGCGGCCGGCGGCCAGTTTCGTGTAGTGGCCCGGACGCGAGGCACTCAGAATGATCTTCCCACGTGGGTGCCCCGTGAGTCGGTAGCGGCCCTGCGAATCGGTGCGGACGGCGGCAATAAATCGGCCGTTCGAGGCCGCGCGAATCGCTACCAACGCCCGCGCCGGCACACGGTCGTCAGCACGGTGAACGTAAACAGTGCCTTCAAGCTCTGCAAACCCGGCCGGGCAAGAATGTACGGCCAGAAGGAAAAGAAGGCATCGAAGAAACGTGCCAGGCCAAACCGCCCACCTCATAGGTTTCATTGTGACGGAAATCGAGGACCTCGACAAGCAGCCACCTAACCCCAATGCTGTTCACTTTACGATTCTTAGCCTCCGGAGGGGGCGTAGGATAGTAGCCCACGGTGAGCCGTCAGGCGCAACCGTGGGTACGGTAGCAACTGCGACTAAGCCCCAACGGGGCGCAGGATTCAGTCGGTCGAGCGGGGCCGCGGCGATCGGTCGTCGGGCCTTAAGTGAACAGTATTTCACCTAACCCGCTTTTCTCACCAGCGACCAGCAGAAGTGGAAGCAAATGTCCGCCGTCAGGGATGTAGGGGCGCGATTGATCGCGCCCGCTTGCCGACATAACTGTACGCTGGGCAATGTACACAAACTGTTGCCGCGAGCCATGGCCGCCGGGGCTTACCACGAGCGGAGTGCATAGAACAAGCCATAGTTTAGAAATATTTCCGTTACATACACCACCAGGTTGTGGGTCTTCCATGGGGTCGTTCAGGGCGCCCGAGGAATACACGAAGCGGCAGGTGCGAAGAGAATTCGGTCTCTCGTGCTTTCCATTGCCGGGTGTCAGGTCCGCTTTCGGGCAGACTGAGAACTCAGCGCTACGACCAATCCCAAGAGCAGCAGAAAGCAGATCACCACCCACAGCCGGAGGAAGGTCAGCTCCACGAGGCCGGCCAGGCAGAGGCCCAGGAGACCGGCAATCGCCGCGGCGCCGAACAGGCGGGCCTCTCCGGAAGCGGTCCGCAGCAGGCGCCGACCCGCGATTCCTCCTCCGCCGATCAGCGCGGCCAGCGTCACGAAGCTCAGGATGCCTCGCTCGGCAAGAAACTCGAGGTACAGATTGTGCGCCCAGCGGATCTCGTTGAATCGGCCAAAGGTGCCCGGTCCGTGGCCCAGCAACGGCGACTTGAGAAACATGTCCCACCCGCTTGCCCAGAGATCGGCTCTCCTTCCCAGCCGCCACTGCGTCAGAAACTTGGACGCCAGCGGCGCGCCGATCGCCCAGTCGACCGCCAGAGCCAAAATGACCAGAGCCCCGATGACCGCGAGAGCCCATTTGAGCCGGCGGCGGGGCAACGTGAGCAGGGTGGCGACGGTGAGTGAACCGATAAGCGTTAAGGTGGCTGTCCGGCTCCGCATCGCAACGATGGCCCCGGCGCCGAATAGAAGAGAGATCGCGCCCAGGACGCTTTCGAACCCGCGAGGTTTCCGGTAAATCAATGCCAGAGAGAGCGGCGCCAGCACAGCGAGAACGGCGATGTCGTTGGGGACCCGCAGAATTGGGCTTCCCGCCGCGGTAGCCACCTTGCGCATGCCGACGTCCGAGACGGCCGATACGTTCATCCGCAAGGCCGTCGAGAGCACCAGGCCGGCCAGCACCAGCGCAGCGGCCGAAACCGTCACATAAAGCGCCCGGACCTGTGCGGTGCTTTCGAAGTGCTGCGCTAGCAAGAAAAACAGCAGCGCCCCCGGGAACATAGGGGCGCTGAGCCAGAAGCTCTTGGACACATCCGCCGATTCCATTACCGAAAGGACCGTGGTCAGGACGAAAAGGGCCAACGGGACAATGAGGGGAGGCCAAGAACCGAACTCCTTGCGTGGCTCGCTGAACAGCACCGCCAACGGACCAAGCAACCCCAAGACCAGCAGCGCCAGCTTGGCGCTGGGCAGGAACGCGAAACCGGCGACGTAAGTGCAGACGGCAATCGGGGCGAACAGGGGAACGCCACGCTTCCACGGCTTCGAAAGCCGGGACCATGTTCGTGAGGCGCTCAAAGTTAGGTCGCTTGCTGCGGGTCGGTCGACACTCACAGCCTGGGGTCCATGTTACCGCAGGGCCTATGCCTAGCTGTGAACGTGACGGTTCATGATACCACCAGAGAAACGGGTTCCGGACAGTCTGGCCCTTTTTCGGACAGCGAGGTTGACGGACGCCCGCGACACTGTGAACGCGAGAGAAAGGGTACCGTCCGTACCGTCCCCGTAGCGCCTTCGGAAAGAGCGGTTGTGACGGGCGTGCGGCCGCTGGATAAAAAGTGGGTAACCAAAGATACAATGCCGAGCAAGAATGCACTAACAACTCCTTGCTAAATTGCTCCGTAGTCAGTCGCACGACCTCGTGCTTCTGTGCCGGTTCAGCCGGAACGGGAGAGCGGGCGCTCCGCGTTAGTGTAGATGCCGCCCTGCGGGCGGGGATTTTCAAGGCATCAGGGTCTATCGATCCGATGGGGGTTGAGGTGGAATAGTTCCTGTCGCGAGGCGGCCAGGTGTGCGTCCTCGACGACCTTTTGTTCACAGCTCACAAGGCCTCGTGCTTGCGTTTAAGCTTCTTGAAAAGCGGTCCTACTCTTTGCGCAAAGTCGAGTTTGCTCCTCCGCGCTTCCGCGAAAAAGTCAGGATCGAAGAAGGAGAGGAGTTTGACGAAGTCAGGGCGCAGAAGCTTGCTGCCGACCTGCGTCGTCAGCTCGTCGAAGGGGGCCACCCTAGGCCTAAAGTCACTACTGTCCGGTTGACGACTCGCGGGCGGGCGGCAACTGACTATTCCAGCATGGCTTAGGGCTGTTTTTCCCTTGCCGCGATTTGAACGGCGAAGGATGGCTGGAACGACTTCCGAGGCGGCGACAATGGTTCATGAACCTCGGTCGCACCGTATTCGCGCAGTTGATCAGCTTCCTTCCGGATCGCGAATTCCGCGGCTGCGTAAGCCGCTACGACGGGGATCGCCGATGGCGCGGCTTCTCCTGCTGGGATCAGTTCCTATGCATGGCGTTTGCCCAGCTGACCTACCGCGAAAGCCGCCGCGACATCGAAGCGTGCCTGCGTTCGCTCGGCGCCAAGCTCTACCACATGGGATTCCGCTCCCAGGTGGCGCGCTCCACACTGGCCGACGCCAACGAGTCGCGCGACTGGCGGATCTATGCCGATTTCGCCCAGGTCTTGATTCGCATCGCGCGGCCCTTGTACGCCCGCGATCCGATCGGCGTGGATCTCGATCAAAGTCTCTACGCTCTGGACTCGACCATCATCGACCTGTGCCTCTCGCTGTTCCCGTGGGCCAAGTTCCGCCGGCGCAAGGCCGCCGTGAAGATGCACACGCTGTTGGACCTGCGGGGCAACATCCCCACGTTTATCCGCATTACCGACGGCAAAACGCACGACGTCAACATCCTCGACGAGTTCCTCCCCGAGCCCGGTGCCACTCAGCAATTCGTCAAGCGGTCGGTGATATTTTCCAAGGCCTTCGCTCAGATGGGCTACGACTTCATCGTCACCTACCGTCGCGTCGTGCGACTCATGAAAACGAATTCGGAGACTTGCCGCGAATACCACACGAAGTAACTCACCGAGAGTGAGCTAAGTGATTGAAAAAATTGGTGCGCAAGAGAGGACTTGAACCTCCACGGGGTTTAAAGCCCCACTAGGACCTGAACCTAGCGCGTCTGCCAATTCCGCCACTTGCGCAGATTTAGAATCAACAACTTACGAAGATAGGGTGCTGCCGATATCGGAAAGTTGCCTTGTCATGTTGCTTTTCAACTTTGGCAAGGTACGATTCCAGCTTCGGGCAGCATCGTGCAAATCCCTTTCGCTAACGACATTGTACCGATCGAAAACCGAGCGTGTCTTCCATCTGCCGATAGCCATCACCACTCGTTCAGGAACACCAGCACGAACTAGGTTCCATTCGTCTTGATCGAGGTTCTGGCGCAGAGTCCGCAGGCGTTCGACGCCCCGCTGTGCGAGCGGGGCTCGGCGGCAGTCCTGGCGGTATTGTTTTCGCTCCCGCTCGGAGGCGTGTTTGTGGGGTTTCGGCGGGGTCGGGGCGTGTTGGAAATCGAGCGGGATCAAGCGCGCCGCTTGCGGCTCGGCGCTGCCAGGCGACACCGGGTGTCTTGTGGCCGCGCTTGGACAGCAGCGAATCATCGAGGGCGGCCAGCAGGGGTGCCGTGGCAGGCAGTTGCTCGAGCAACCCGCGACGGACCACGCCGAACAGATCTTGGGCGTCGACCCGCACGGCGGAGAAGAGCCGATAGACGGCCGACCAATCGTGGAAGCTCCCCCCGGCGGTGTGCAGCAAGCCGGTGACGGTATGGCGGCCGAGGCAGACCAAGGCGCTCAGCATCAGGGTGTGGATTTTTTCTTGGACCCGGCGCTGGCGGCGGCCCCGGAATGCCTGGCGGGCGAGGACGTCGAGCTGGTCGAGGAGCCGTGGAGTGGAGTTTTTTTTAACGCCGAGGGGCGCGGATGGAGACGGTTCAGCACCAGGTGGGAGCGGTCCTCGACGAGCCATTCGACGGTTTCGCCGCGCGAGAATTCCAGAGCCTGGGCCAACGCGGAGGGGAAGTTGACGTACCACTGCTGGCTGGCTTTACGGTTGATCAGTTGGACTTTGGTGGGGTAACCCATGGGTCCTCCGTATCTAGTGAATCCACTAGATACAAGAATACCCCAAAATGTTTCCGCCCAGCAAGGGTTTTTGTCCCCTCGGCCCGTTCCAACCCTCTCCAATCCGGGAATCTATCTAGTCAAACACCAAACTCGAGGGGGTAGGTTCTAAACCTGCCCCTCCACGAACGCCGGTCAAGCTGTGAGACTAGCGGTGCTTCGGAGCTTCGTTTTCAAAAGGTGTTCGCCACCTATTACTGCTGCCGTCCGACTCTCAGCACAGATGGGCCACGGCAGCCCTCGGTTTCGCTGCTCGGCGACACCCGGGCTAACCTATTCCGATTCCGCGCAAATACTCCCGGTTGCGCCGACCGATGGGGAGGGGTTTGTCGAAAGGGGCGGGATACATATCCTGTTCAACAACCGCCCAGCCCTCGTAATCGACCTCCTGCAAGACGTCCCGGAACGCCAAGAAATCCACCGTACCTCGGTCGAGCTCGCAGAACACTTCCATCCCAACAGCCGGTGCGAACGGGATCTTCTCGCGTTCTACCTTCTTCTGAATCTCCACATCCACGTTCTTGAGGTGCAGATAGCGGATCCGGTCGTGATGGCGGCGCATGAAAGCGATCGGGTCGCCGCCACGGTAGGCGTGGTGGCCGGTGTCAAGGCACATGGAAACTCGGCTGGGGTCAGTTTGCTCTAAAAGCAACTCAATCTGATCTTCGTATTCGACGTGCGTTTCAGCGTGAGGGTGATAGACGAGGTTGAGTCCAAACCGTTCAATGACAAGATCGGCAATTTTGTGAGTGTTTTCGATGAGCGTCTTCCAACCGTCGTCATCCAGCTGGCTGGGGCGGATCAGTTTGCCGTCAACGTCAGAATAGGTGTTGTCGATCAGGAGGACAAACTCGGCACCGAGGGCGGTTAGAGAATTGCCCACGCCAGTGACTTCTTTTTCGATTTCCGGCCAGGCGTCTCGATCTTCCAAGTGCGGCATAACAAACGTTCCGGAGATCTTGAGGTTACGGCGGTCGAGTTCCGACCGCAGTACGGATAGATCCGTGGGCAGGTATCCGTAGGGCCCGAGTTCTGTCCACTCGTAGCCGGCCTCTGCGATCTCATCCAGGCATCGCTGCCAAGGCATTTGCTTGGGATCGCTGGGGAACCAGACACCCCACGAATCCGGGGCGGAACCAACTTTGACGTTCATAGTCTCACTGCTCCAAACTTGGGTTGCCTTCTGGCGGGTGGCCGTTGACCGGCACGAGTGCCCTGAATATACGCCGACATGCTTTGCAAATGCAACGTCTTACTGCCCTGAAAATAGTACGCGCCTCTCCCACCGGCCAACGAGACGTCATGGACTGAAGGAGGCCAACCAAGCAATCCTGAGACCATCGCCCCTGCTACAAGCGCGATCTCGGGAGGCTGACGTGACAACCGTGGACGTCATCGGGAATCGATCACGGGAACGACCTACCGCTTGCAGGGGACTCGCGGTGCTCAACATTAGCTTGGGCACGTTGTTTCATCGGTCGCTTCCTAGTGGACCCAGTGCTGCGCTTCGTTCCCGATCTCCTTCAAAAGCTCTTCGAGTGGTAAGCCGTGGTCTCCGTCCCCACGCTTGATCTGGGACCGCTCGATCAAACCGTGGGGCCATACAGCCAAGAGGCGTATCGCTACCTAAAAGCAAAGATTGCTTGTCCCCTCAGCCTGCCTGCCACGCAGGGGGCTTGATAATATTGTGGAACGGTCAACTCGCTGGATCGATAAACCGCAACAAGGAGCTCGCTGATGGCAGGAAAGAAACTGCGCTGGGGCTTGATGAGTACGGCGCGTATCAACGAGAGATTGATCGTACCGATTGGGAACTCCGGGCGTAGTGAGCTAGTCGCGGTTGCCAGCAGAAGCAAGGAAACGGTAGACCGCTACGCCGACGAGTGGAAAATTCCACGCGCCCATGAGGGATACGACGGGCTGCTTGCCGACCCGGAAGTGGACGCCGTTTATATTTCTCTGCCGAATTCGATGCACGCCGAGTGGTGTGTCAAAAGCGCGGAGCAAGGCAAGCACGTGTTGTGCGAAAAGCCGATGGCGCTCACCGCTGAGGAAGCAGATCGCATTGCCGAGGCTGCGCACAGGAACGGGGTCCTGATACAGGAAGCGGCTATGTATCGCTACCACGAGCAGACGAAGCAAGTTCGGGAATGGGTTGCCGACGGAGACATCGGCGAAATCCGCGTGATTCAAGCTTTCTTTGGTTTTGCTCTGGCGCGGGAAGGCGACATCCGATTCGACCCCAGTCTCGGCGGAGGTTCCCTCTGGGACATCGGTAGCTACCCGGTCAGCTTTGCTCGCACTATGATTGGAGCTAATCCAGTCGAGGTGGAGGCCCAGCAGGTCCTTAGTGAAAGTGGCGTCGACCTGACGTTCACGGGCCAACTGCGTTTTGCCTCAGGCGCCCTGGCTCAAATCGCGTCCAGTTTTCAAGTCACGGCCTACTGGAACGCAGAAGTGATCGGCAGCAAGGGTAGGATCCTGCTTGACCATCCTTGGTTGAACCGTATTGGACAGACGGCACACCTCACCATCTTGCGAGAGGGCGAAGGTGAGGGGGAGACCTTCGGGGACAGCGCGGCAGGTATCGAAGAGCAAACCATCACTTACGAAAAGCCCAACGCTTATCAATGTGAACTCGAGGCAGTTGAAGCAAGTATCTTGGATGGCGACGAGCCTGTTATCTCGCTGGATGACAGCCGAGGGAACGCTGCCACGCTAGCGGCGCTGCTCCAGTCCGCGCATGAAAACAGGCCGGTAAAGCTTTGAACAGTCAAGACAGACGTTGCCGGTCTAAAGCGGAAGCTGGCTGCGAAATCCGGAGAATGACGACTATCAAGCCATGGCTATGAAGAAGCTAATCCCCTTCTGCCTTCTGTACTTGCTCGTTGCTGACTCCTCATACGGGCAGGATGATGCGAAGTTCAGCATAACCGCCGTCCAAACCCCCAGCAAACAATCTGTGCTCAAAAATGCTGAGCGTGACTTCTTTTCGCCCTTGCCACAGGAGTTGTGGGATGCACTTCCAAACATGCTCGAAGTCACGTTCAAGTTTGAACCCCGGCGCGGTAACACTGAACGTCTGGGAGATACGTTTCTCCTAACGGTCCCGGACATGGGAGTGATCGTGGCCGGCAAGCATTATCCGGCCATAGCCGTAAAGACGTCCTTCGGATTTCAGCAGAAGTTTCCCTATAACGCCATGTCGGACGACAGCGGAAACTATTGCGCCATGGCTTGCGTGTCCACGATGTATTTCTTGGTTCCCCGGCAGAGCGGGCCGTTCACACTCACCTATCGGAAAGCCTCGGTTGCTCAAAGCAGCGGCCGGCGACGCTGAGGAAACTGAGCGAGCGTACCCGCACGTGGGAGGGGTGTGGGGACCAGCAGCTAGCTATTTTCCGGTGCAAAATTAGGTTGTCTTGAACACCCCGCTGCCGTGTAGCCCCGGCCTCCTGCCTGCAGTGCGACCTCTGGTCGCCGTCAAAAAGAGGACCTAGCTTAGCGTGCTAGATTCTATTTTGCCCTGGGCAAGAAAAGGTGCTGCACCGTCGTCAAACGCTGCACCCGCGGTGACCTATGGGGCCCAAACCTGAAAACGCCTGGCAGGAGGGTGTCTGTACATGCGGCAAACCGGTGGCTCATAGAACCTCGGGCGGCACCGGCAAAACCCAAGCAGGAGGAGCCTGTCCCCCGCTCTGTCAAATAGCTGGTCAACCGCTGCCGGGAAAGAGGCCGAGCGCCAAACATGCTCCCTGATGCCTCGGTAGCGATCGTTTTCGGCTAAGCCCGTACGCCGGAACCGCGGCGGTGCCACAATCTTCGGCCAGTGATAGGCACTCCCGCATCGGGCAGCGTCGCGGTACGCCGCCTCGTCGTCAAGAATGCTCTGCAGGGGAGATGTTTTGGGAGCAGGTCCCGAAGGAGTGGGGCCGGGAGGAAGAGCGTTGGCCGATCCCGTGGCTGCGACGGTTCGGGCCACTCCGTGGGCCCTCATCGTCTTGCCAGGGGGCGACCCGTGTGATTCTCGCGATCGCCGCCCTGTTGCTTAACCCGGCATGAGGTTTAAGGAGGGCTACTCAGCACTCGCGGGGTGCCCCCATTTGTCCTTGCTTTTGTCCTTGTCAGGACGCCATTCTGAGATGCTCGGTAGCACTACCGATCTAGTGAAATCAGCAACTTACAGCTCCACGATACCTGAGGATAGAAGCTGATTTTCATTTTGAGTCCCGTGCGTCTGCCAGTTCCGCCACTCCAACACTATTAGAATCAACTACTTACGAAGGGCGAACGCTGCCGGAATCGGAAAGGTTGATTGAAGTTTGATTGTCATGTTTCTTTTCAACTTCGCCGAGGTAGCATTCCGGCTTGGCGGCAGCATCGTGTAGATCGCGTTCTGAGACAACATTGTAGCGCTCGAAAACTGAGCGTGTCTTCCATCCGCCAATCAGCATCACAACCCGTTCGGGCACACCGGCACGAACCAGGTTGCGGGCACCTGTACGCCGTAGATCGTGGAAGATGTATTTCGGCTTATCCGTTTCCTCGTTCCAAAGGCCAGCGCGATTGCTCGCCTCTTCCCAAGCGCCTCTGAAATCCTTGATGCGTTTCCCGTACGTGTGAAACACCAAGGGCAGCCGGGCCACCGCTGATCACAGATCTCTTTTTACCTGGCGCACGTTCAGGGGCAGGGGACTTCGATCGCATTCAAGCTACTCAGCAGGTAAGCGAAGCCGAATGGCGGCGGATGACTTTCGCTTTCAGGCCAGCGGCGCGGTGATCGTCCGTTCGTATTCGGGGAAGTACCTTTGGATGACCGGCAGGTCGAAAGTGGACAGGATGCTGGTGTTGCTTTCGCGCTCGAGGAGGAATTCGACCGACTTTTCGACCAACTCGTCCGCCGTCACTCGACCGCCGGTCAATTTCCTGTAATAGTCGCGGCTGACGGTAACGGTGTGCGTCGTGGTCGTCCGACCCTCGACGGTGACCCTGAAGGTCGTTTCGTTGATCTTCGCGACCTGCATGGCCATGACGGCTCTCCTTCCAGCGGGTGACTCAAGCGAGTGGGTCAGCACGAGCCCATAAGGCATCACTTTCGCAGCAAGGCCGATCCCCGGTCAACCGCTCCCCGACCGAATTCTGGTAGACTGGCCCAAATTCCAAAAAGGAGGGAGATCATGCGATCATCCCGCAGAGCGTTCTTGACAGCTTTAGCTACTGGTGCGGCGAGTCTGACTTGCGCGCCATCGAAACGTAGTGAAGGAGTGACCCGATTTGTTCGATATCGGCATCAACGCAAGACGTCGTTCGGGATACTGGACGGGCAGACCATTCGCCAAATTGAAGGCAACCTTTTCGGCAGCCGGGCTGAAACGGGGACTACCATCCCCCTTGGGGAGGTCAGGCTGCTTTATCCGGTCCCCCCGCGCAAAGTGTTGGCGTTGGCCGGGAACTACCAGAGCCACCTGGGGGACCGGCCGGCGCCGAAGAACCCGGAGCCCTTTTTCAAGGCGAGTACGGCGCTGCTGAACCCGGAGGCAAACATCGTGTTTCCCCCCGGGGCGCAAGATGTTCACTTCGAAGCCGAGTTGGTGATTGTGATCGGCAAAAGGGCCCGGCGCGTGCCCGAAGAGCAGGCCGCCGACTACATTCTGGGTTACACCTGCGGCAACGACATCAGCGAGCGCAACTGGCAGGGCGGCTCACTCGGCGACCAGAAGGACGTACAGTGGTGGCGGGCCAAGGGCAGCGACACGTTTGCGCCCATGGGTCCGGCCATCGCCGTGGGCCTCGACTACGAGAAGTCCGAGATCCAGTTGCGGCTCAACGGGGAAGTCAAGCAGAAGCAGAGGCTCTCGGACTTGATTTTCAAACCACCCGCTGTCGTGAGCTTTATCAGCCGGCACGTGACCTTGCTTCCCGGGGATGTGATCTATACGGGAACGCCCGGGGAAACGAGTCGCATCCAAGCCGGCGACGTGGTCGAGGTCGAAATCGACGGGATCGGAGTGCTACGAAACGGCGTAAAGGGCTAAAAGCCTGTCAAGCGCCAAGGAGCGGGTATCCACCGATTTTCGCTATCACGTCTATTGGACACTTGGACGAGAGAAATCGGATGGCGGTCCCCGATTCTTGCCGAATCAACCGCGCATCTCGTTTCACAGATATCTTCGTCCTCCAGCAGCCCGTGGCAAAAATCGTGTAGGAGCGAAAAATGGGGACTGCCACCAATTCGCTCCCCGTCATGACCCAAGAAACAAAGCACTTAGCTTGAAGCGAATTGGCTGGCTGTACCCGATTTTTCGCGACCTTCACTTCTACCACGGGCTGCTAGGGCGCGAGATGTCGCGCCTTGGACGCAACGCACTGTCGTCCCACGGCCCTTGAACCCGGATTCGGACTCGTCTGACGTCGCCAAGAATGGCGACGCGGCAAGCACGAATGCGTGCGCCACAAGACGGACCACCTCTTTCCCGGCCGGCGGCAAGACGTGTGCCAAACGACCGTCCGAAGGCACTTTGCTAGACTAGTCGAATCCTGGAAAGTGTGCAAAAATCGGGGACGGTCACAAGCGGCGTCCTGGAAGGCACGGAGAACCAATGACATCTTCAGCCGCGGTTGACTGTCCCCGGGATTTTTTCACACCTTCCGCGGGACGGTTTTCCGCCGGGGTTTGTGTAATATCTTTCATCGCGCCGCATAGTCGGCCGGGAGGTTGAAGTTCATGAGTGATTCGGTGACCCATTACGTCCGCTATGCGCACGAGGGAGGTGTTTCCTACGGCATTCTTGATGGCGAGAAGATCAAGGAAATCGACGGCGGGCTATTCGGAGAGCGGGCGCCGACCGGAAAAACGGTGCCGCTCGGCGACGTGAAGTTGCGCTACCCTTGCGAGCCTTCGAAAGTCCTCTGCGTCGGACTCAACTATCGCAGTCACCTGGGAGATCATCCGGCGCCGGCGAATCCGGAAATCTTCTATAAGCCGCCCACAGCCCTAACCGATCCGGGAGACGATATCGTTTTCCCACCTGGAGCCCGGGATGTTCATTACGAGGCTGAACTCGTGGTCGTGATCGGGAAGACTGCGAAGGGCATCTCCGCGGAAGACGCGGATGACCATATCTTCGGCTACACCTGCGGCAACGACGTCAGCGATCGGAACTGGCAGCTCGGCTCGCTGGGCGATCCCAAAGACCTACAATGGTGGCGCGCCAAGGGCAGCGACACGTTCGGACCGCTGGGGCCGGCGATTGCCGTGGGACTCGATTACGAAAAATCGAAAATCGAGTTGCGACTCAACGGGGACGTCAAGCAATCACAGTTCGCAAGCGACCTCATCTTCGGTCCTCGGGAGCTGGTGAGCTTCATCAGCCACTACGTGACACTATCCCCCGGTGACGTGATCTATTCCGGCACGCCCGGCACGACCAGTCCCATGAAACCCGGTGACGAGGTCGAGGTAGAAATCGACGGCGTCGGGATTTTGAAAAATCAAGTAGCCGGCTAAACGGGCGCCGGTTCGTACGGCGGCTCCCGACAGCGATGCCTCAAGTCATCCGCGGCAGAGATGTCTACGATGTTGTCGTCATCGGCTCCGGCGCGGCCGGCGGCATGGCGGCTAAGGTTCTTTGTGATGCCGGAGCGAAAGTCGCTCTGCTGGAGGCCGGGCCCCCGCTTGACCCTTCCCAGGACTATCTGGAGCACGTTTGGCCTTACGAGGTCGCTCACCGCGGACTGGGCCTGCCCGGCGGCCGAGCCGGGTTCGGCGCCCCAAACAAATTCCGCTGGAGCGACAAGGAACCCTACACCAGCGCTCCGGGATCCCCGGAATTTTCGTGGTCTCGTTCGCGGATTGTTGGCGGACGCACGAACCACTACGGTCGAATCTCGCTCCGCTTCGCTGACTACGACTTCCGCGGTCGAAGCCTCGACGGCTACGGCGAAGATTGGCCCATCACTTACGAAGACCTGGCGCCCTATTACGACAAAGCCGAGCGTCTGATCGGGGTCTACGGATCGAAAGAGGCGATCCGAAGCGCCCCGGACGGCGTTTTCCAGCCTCCTCCAGCCCCGAAGTGCCTCGACCAGCTGATCAAACGGGTTTGTGACAAGGTCAAGATCCCTTGTATTGCCGGGCGGCGAGCCGTCTTGACCCGTCCGCTCAACGGGCGCCCGGCTTGCCACTACTGTGGCCAGTGCGGACGCGGCTGCGTCACTGCATCCAACTTTTCGGCGAGCCAAGTTCTTGTTTTCCCCGCGCTTGAGACCGGCAACCTAACCCTGCTCACAAACGCGATGGCTCGCGAGTTGTTGACCGACCAAGAGGGCAAGGTGGTTGCGGTCTCCTACGTGGACAAGACGGATCGCGGCGAAAAGCAGATTCGAGGCAAGGCGTTCGTGCTGGGCGCCAGCTCCTGCGAGTCGGCCCGGCTGCTGCTCAACTCGAAATCCACCCGCTTCCCCAACGGGTTAGCCAACTCCAGCAATGCGGTTGGGCGCAATCTCACCGATTCGGTGGCCGTCCACTACCGCGTCCATGTGCCGGCCATGGAAGGTCTCAAGCCACACAACCACGACGGGGCCGGAGGCGCGCACATGTACTGCCCCTGGTGGCTCTATGAGCAAGACCGTAAGCCCAACTTCCCCCGCGGCTACCACATCGAATGGTGGGGCGGGCGGAAGATGCCGGGGACAGGTTCATTCGATCGAACCATCAGTAATACAGAGGGATATGGCTTAAACCTAAAGCGACACTTGCGTCGATACTACGGCTCCGAGTTTACACTCACCGGTCGGGGCGAGATGATTCCCAACGACGATTGCTACTGCGACATTGATCCCCAGGTGGTCGATCACTGGGGCATTCCCGTGCTTCGTTTCCATTGGAAATGGGCGGAACCGGAACTGAAAATGGCGGAGCACATGAAGCAGACTTTCCGGGAAATGATCGACCTCATGGGAGGCGACGTTGTTTTGGGGAAGGAAGGCGGCTTGCACGGACCCGACATCGACGCCCCGGGGGCGGTGATCCACGAAGTGGGGACGACACGCATGGGCAACGACCCCAAGACGTCGGTCGTGAACCGTTACGGCCAGGCCCACGACGTGAAGAACCTCTTCGTTGCTGACGGAGGGGTTTTTACGACCAATCCCGACAAGAACCCGACGTTGACCATAACCGCCCTGTCGTGGCGCATGTCGGATTACCTGCTCGATCAAGCCAAGAAAGGAAGTGTCTAACATGGCTGACCGGAAAAAGAACCAGCTTTCCCGGCGCGAGATGCTCAAGAGGGCCGGCTTCACGGCCGCGGGCGCCGGGTTCGTGCCGGCGGCGGCGCTGGCCCAACAGGCTCAGCCGCACGAGCACCAGCACAAGGCTCAAGGTGACCACAAGCCGTCCGGGCCTTACGAGCGAAAATACTTCAACGAGCACGAGTTCAAGACTCTCCAGGCGCTTTCGGACTGGATCATCCCGCCGGATGAAAAATCGCAGGGCGGAATTGCGGGCGGCACGGCTGAGTTGATCGACCTTATGGCCGACGTGAGGGAAGAGCTGCAAGTTGCTTTCAGCGGCGGGCTGGGCTGGTTAGACAACCAGATGCGCCGGCGCGTTGGTAAGTTGTTCATCGAAGCGACAAAAGACGAGCAGCGGCAAATGCTCGATCTGATGGCCTATCGCAAGAACGAGTCACCGGAACTGGGGCCGGGGATCGAGTTTTTCTCGCTGATGCGGGAGTGGACCGTGGACGCTTTCTATACCAGCAAAGAAGGCATCCAGGATGTCGGTTATGGGGGCAACGAGGCTCTCAGCGAGTACCACGGCTGCGGCGAGGATGTAGTAAAGCAGTTGTTGGATCGTGCGCCTGTGTAGGGACCGGCAATTGACGTGCTGCCCCGCTTGCCAAGCGTAGGGGCACGGCATGCCGTGCCCGCTGTTCTTGGGCGTGAGATCTGTTCGTTGGTCAGGTTCTTGCCTGCCCGTCGCGGACATGAACGAAACAACCCAGTGACAGCGCAAACACAAACCGTGGGACAGACATTCTTATCTGTCTAACTCAAGGCAGTCCTTGATGCTTCAAGTCATTCGCAGTCCGGAAGTTTACGATGTCGCCATCATCGGGTCGGGTGCGGCCGGCGGTATGGCCGCCAAGGTCTTGGCCGAGGGCGGAGCCAAGGTTGCTTTGCTGGAAGCCGGGCCGCCTGTCAATCCGGCCAAAGATTTTCTCGAGCACCTTTGGCCCTACGATGTCGAACACCGGGGGCTTGGTTTTCGGGAAAGGCGCGGGCGTTTCGCGGCGCCCAACCAATTCCAATGGAGAGACGACGAGCCTTACACCACTGCCGAGGGCTCGCCCGAATTCCAGTGGTTTCGGTCCCGTATCGTCGGTGGGCGGACCAACCACTACGGCCGCATCTCGCTGCGATTCGCCGACTACGACTTTCGCGGTCGCAGCATCGACGGTTACGGCGACGACTGGCCCATCACCTACGACGATATCGCTCCCTACTACGATAAGGTCGAGCGACTTGTCGGCATATACGGGACAAAGGAAGGCATCCCCACCGCGCCCGACGGCATCTTTCTGCCGCCCCCGGAGCCGCGCTGCGTGGACCATCTAGTCAAGCGCGCCTGCGACAAGCTTAGGATTCCCGCCATTCCCGGTCGCCGGGCCGTGTTGACGCGCTCGCTCAACGGACGTCCGGAGTGTCACTACTGCGGCCAGTGCGGGCGGGGGTGCGTGACCGCGTCGAACTTTTCCGCCAGCCAGGTTTTGGTTTTTCCGGCGCTAGCAACGGGCAACGTGACGCTTCTTACCAACGCTATGGCCCGCGAGCTGATTGCCGATCGGGACGGCAAGCTTGTCGCGGTTTCCTATGTCGACAAAACGACGCGCCAGGAGAAGCAGATCCGCGCCAGAGCGTTTGTCCTCGGCGCGAGCTCGTGTGAGTCGGTCAGGCTCTTGCTCAACTCGAAGTCGCCCCGCCATCCCAACGGGCTGGCGAACTCCAGCGGTACCGTCGGGCGCTACCTCACCGACACCGTCGGGGTTCACGTTGGCGCGCATATCCCCTATATGGAAGGATTGAAATCGCACAACCACGACGGGGTGAGCGGGCTGCATCTCTATTGCCCCTGGTGGCTCTACGAGAAGGATCGCAAACCCGGTTTCCCTCGCGGCTACCACATCGAATTCGGCGGCGGGCCCGGAATGCCACGTATCGGGACGTTCCGCGGGAAAGCCGAGGAAGTGGAAGGCTACGGACCGCGACTCAAACAGAGGCTGCGCCGGCACTATGGGGCACAGATTGGCTTCGCGGGTCGCGGCGAGATGATTCCCAACGATGACTGCTACTGTGACATCGACCCCGAAAAGGTCGACCGTTGGGGTATTCCTGTCCTTCGCTTTCACTGGAAGTGGGCCGAGCCCGAACTCAAGATGGCGGAGCACATGTTGGAAACCTTCCAAGAGATTATTCACGTACTCGGAGGGGAAATCAACCTAAGGGAAGACGACCCCCGGGGAGGAGCGAAGATCAACGCTCCGGGGTCAATCATTCACGAGGTCGGAGGGGCGCGGATGGGGGGCCACCCGAAAACCTCGGTCGTCAACAAATACAGCCAGGCTCACGATGTGAAGAACCTCTTCGTCGCCGATGGCGCCGCGTTCGTGAGCAACCCCGACAAGAACCCAACGCTGGCGATCAAAGCCCTCTCCTGGCGGCTGTCGGATTATCTCTTGGAAGAGGCCAGGAAGGGCGAGGTCTAGTAGGCATTTCTGGCTCGAAGACGCTAGAAGCTGTCTAGCTATCTCAAAATGCCGAAGGAAAACGCGATAGCAAGAATCGGCGGAAGCGGACCGTAAGCGTACGCCGCAACCCCTTCGTGGTTGGGTGGGCCGATAGGTAAAAACTTCGCCGTCAGGCAGGATTTGGCGAGATTAGCCCTTCGCCTAAAGTCGGGCGAATCAGACTTAAGTGGTTTTCTTAGAGCGTGTTAAGAATCAAGGCCCCTGATTGATAGTGCGAAGGGGATTGCCCGACAGTAATCCGCGGACAGGTGCTATGCGGCTCGTTTTGAGGGGCTTAGCCCTGTTCGTCGTCGCGGAACTGTTCGTACCAGTTCTGCATGAGGACCGCGGTGAGAGGCATATAGTGGCAAGCGCCCCGGCGTCTCCGAGCGAGTCTATCGGTTCGTCGGCGAAGGAGATCTCCTTTTGCTCGTCGGCGGCCACCATTCGATTGCCGCTCAGGCAATGAACGGGATTAGTGCACACCAGGTGAGGATTGTCGTCTTCATCGGAGGCCATTCGATCCTGAGGACAAGCGTTGTATTCAGCTATCCGATCGTAGCACCAGTAGGCCTCTGATCCGAACGATGTTTCACGCCTTCGACGAGGTTGTGCAGGGCCTCACGCGGCTGTGAGATGGTGGGAACGCGATTTGAACGAAGCCTGACCGAAGTGGCTGAAGAAGCAGCTTCTCCACCGTGGCTGGCAAGTCTGTCGGCAGCCGGCCCCGATGAGTGAAGACCAAGGGGGATGCCCGTGGCGAGAACGTGGACGCGCCATTACGCATCGTACAATTCCGCCGGCGTATCCTGCAAAATGGCGTCGAGGCGGCGAATTTCATCATTGCTCAACGTGACGTCGACGGCGCCAAGATGCTCCTGCATCTGTTCCACCGTTTTCGCTCCGACAAGCACACAGCTCACGGCGTTC
This sequence comes from Bryobacterales bacterium, assembly GCA_965248105.1. Lineage (GTDB taxonomy): Bacteria > Acidobacteriota > Terriglobia > Bryobacterales > UBA6623. The sequence continues at coordinate 3,127,842 of CBDFIK010000006.1, read as the reverse complement.
AGCCGCAGGACCCAGGCAATGGACAATTGAACAAGGGTGATGCCTTTGTCCGACGCCAGTTGACTCAGTTGGTCGGCGACAGCAAGATAGCGTGCGAACGTCTCTCCCTGGAACCGTCGCAATTGAGACCGCTCGTCGTCTTGTGCAAATTGATGGCCCGCTCGGTATCGCCCGGTGAGCAATCCCTTTGCGAGCGGACTGTGAACAAGAACACCGATGCGGTTTTTTTCGCAGTAGGGAATTAGGTCGTATTCCACGGGTCGGTAGAACATGCTGTAGCGGGGTTGGCACGTATGAAAGGGAGCTCCTTGCCATGCCTGCTGCATGTGATCAACGCGGTAGTTGGACACCCCGATTTAGCGCGTCTTGCCCGCCTCGCGCAACCGGGCCATGATTTCCATGGTCTCGTCGAAAAGAAAGTTCGGATCGGGGTGATGCACCTGGTAGAGGTCAACGTAGTCGACGTCCAATGCACGCAGGCTGGTCTCGAGCGTCGCGTTGATCGCGGCAGGCGTATAATCGCCCATGACCTTGGTGGCCAAAAAACAACGATCGCGGTAACCGTCCTTGAGAGCCTTACCCAAACGCCGCTCGCTTTCGAGGTAAACACGCGCCGTATCGATCAGGTTGATGCCGTGATCGATGGCTCTACGGGCAACGGTAACGGCCGTCTTGTCATCCATCTGTCCCATAGCGCCGCCGAGCGGCCACGCGCCCAGGCCAAGCACGGAGACTTTAGTCCCATCGCGAATCAGCCGGCGGTATTTCATCTCCGTCCCTTGTTGACGCTTTAATGCTGCGGGCTAATGAAATACTCCATATCAGTAAGCCCGTAGAAGTTTTGGGCGTTACGACCGAAAATCTTGGCGAATACTTCAGGGGAGATGGGACGCAGCGCCTGAACCAAGACCTCATAGGCGTCGATGTATGTTCCGGCCGACAGGCAGGCCGGCCAGTCACTGCCGAACATGAGGCGATCGTGACCGAACAATTCGACCGCGGTCTCGACCAAGGGCTTGAAATCCGCTGGCTTCCACCGGCCGGCCGGCGCCTCGGCAATTATTCCAGACAGCTTGCAATAGACGGACGGAACGCGTGCAACGGCCGCCAGATCTCGGGACCATTGTTCAATCGTCGCGGACTCGTGCGACGGTTTGGCGAGGTGGTCCACGACCATGCGCAAGTCGGGCACGCGGTCGGCCAACGCGACTGCATGTTTCAAGTGGCGTGGCCCGACCTGCAGGTCGTAGGTTAGACCTCGTCGGGATACATCGCGCAAACCACGGACCACATCCTCGCGAACGAGCCAATCCGGATCGGCCTCGGCTTCAACCGCATGACTCACTCCCCGCAGTCTGGAATCGGTCATGAGTTCGTCGAGAGTCCGCCCGACGTCCGGGCTGGTCAAATCCACCCAACCGACGACCCCCGCAATGTAGGCGCTCTTCTTAGCCAACTGGAGCAACCATCGCGTCTCGTCGACGGACCCGGCCGCTTGGACCGCGACCGTTCTTTGAACGCCGCAGCTGTCCCGCACCGGTTTGATGTGTGCGGGGAGGAAATCCCGATTTAGGACCGAGCCGCCCTCGAATCTTGGCCCAAACGAGTGTCCGACTTTCCAAAAATGCTGGTGCGCGTCGATGACCAAGGTTCTCTACCTTCCTTCCGCATTCACTTCCTCGACGATCTTCCGTATCGGGGCCATTGCCGCTTTCACATCACTCGTCGAGGGGATGCATTCTACGCCCAGATATCCCGCATAGCCGGCCCGTCTTGCGGCGCTCAGGACATTGCGGAAGTTGATTTCGCCCGTACCAGGCTCGTGACGTCCCGGCACATCGGCGAGATGGATGTGACCGACACAATCCATATGCCTGGTCAAGCTGCTGATTATGTTGCCCTCGTTGACCTGGTGGTGGTAAACGTCAAACGTCAAGCGGACGGCGGGATGATCCACTTCCTTGATAATGGAGACCCCCTCCTCCCAGGAAGCAAGGTAGTGATCCGCGTGGTCGACCAGGGTATTCAGACACTCGACCAGCAGCAGCATGCCCTCCCCCGCGGCCACCGGCGCCGCCTTTTTCAACGTATTGACGATGTGACGACGTTGACGCCGGCGAACCTCGCGTTGCTGCGACTCGCGTTGGTATTCGTACCAGGGCAGGCCCGGCGCCGCATTGACCTCGTCCACCACGATTCCCAATCGTTCGCAACCCAGCTGCCGGGCCATGTTGGCGGACTGCCGTACGCCCTCGATAAAGACATCGGTGTTTTCTTCGTCAGTCAGTCTGACGCGTGGATCGACGCTAAGGTTCGACTGCACCAGGCCGCATTTCCGGGCGCGCTCGACGATCGCCGGCATGTCTCGGGTTAACCACTGGCCAAACTCATAGGAGGTCAGTCCGATTTCGGCCACGGCATCGATGCGGTCTACAAAATCCCGATCGCCGAACATGAACTCGATGCTCGCGGAAAGTTTCAGCATGGCCCTACTTGGCTCGCGCCCAAACTCTCTCGTCAGTGCAATCGCCCGGGAACCCTTGGACGGCCCCGTCGAGTCCTTTGTGTGGGCTGGGCCAGCACTGGCCCCCCATCACGGCGAACTCATCGTGTTTTCCACACAGCCAAAAGAGCATCTCCGCGGCGTCATTACAATCACGGGTCGGCGGTCGCGTCGTGGGGCGATCGAAGAACTCGTAGTCCACCGACCGGAGATCGAAATCCGGTTCGATAATCCAATCACGCACCGGCGGAGTGGTTCGCCAATAGTTGTGACGGAATAGATGTCGGCGACCCTTCACGGTGGACGCGGTGCGGCGGTGCCACAGGTTGTACGACATGATCAAAACCGAACCCGCGGGAGCCTCGGGAGGTGCAAAGAGCACGGAGCCTTTCAGGCCGCCGTAATGGCCAACCGGCGCCGACGCCAGGTGATGGGATCCCGGCAGGACGGCTGTGGGGCCCTTTTCCGCGGGTACGTCCTCGGGATGATACAAGGCCTCCAAGTAGGTCAGCTTCTTGTCCAAGACGTAGTTGCCGTCGCGGTGCCATCCCCCCGGCTTGGGCATGGGGGTCTCCGCTCGATGGTCGCTGACAATAATCGGTATGGTGAAGTCCCTGCCCAATAACGATCGAACGGCGCCGGCCGCCTGATCGTTCAGGACGACGTTGTCCACGAACCACTCCTCCTCCAGGAGGGGCAAGTGGAACTCGATTTCCCCGGAACGACGAGGCGCCCGCAGTTCAGGCCGCCGCCCAGCCGCCTCATTGGCGTAATCGACCACGCGCCGGTTGATTTCTTCGGGAACGACGGCAGGTAAGATCAGGTACCCCTTCTTGCAGAAGTCGAGCACCTGGGAATCCGTCAAGCTTGGTCGAATGTCGCCTACTCGTTTCATTTCAGATTCCACCTTTCAAGCACGAACTCGCCACCCACCTCGTAGGTGCGAGTTTCGTCCACCCACAGGGCTAGTTCGGGGAACTTAATGACTCGCCACCCGTCCTGCATGGCATCGATAACCGTTTGATAGGGCCAATCCTCCGGATCCGGCGGCCCCTCTTCGAGCTCGCCGTCCTCGAGTAAAAGCATGCCAACGACTTCCGAGTTGACGGTACTTGCACTCGTACGCAGAAACAGCAGGTCCTGTCGCGCCGAAACGTCTTCGACCGCATCGAGAATTGCATGCAGGCCATCCGCTGTGAGTTCCCCTCGAGCGAACTCATCCAGGCACCGATCGACCTGCCGCTTGATTCTCATGTAGACCGACAAGCGAGTTCCTCCCGTTTCATCAATGCCGAGAATTGACCTCCACGCTTCCGCGGCAAGCTGGTCTGCGCATTGGGTTCGCTCCCTTCATCAGTCCACAAACAGGAACTCGTTCAAGTTGAAAACAGCCAGGCAGAGTTCGGTGAGCGCTGCCGCCCGCGGCGCATCGATCGTCCGCAAGGCTTCGGGCAGCTCGCCGGGAGGCTCTTTCCAAGGGCCCTGCGCGGAAGCCGCTTCCAGCATGTCGAGATCGTCCTGCTTTTCCTCGCTGCTTGGCTCCCGGCCTAAAGCGATCCGCCAAGCGGTCTCTACCCAAGCTTCCGCGTCGTCCCCGTGGTCTTCGACAAGCCGGCCGGCGAAATGAAGAGCCTGCTGGAACGACATCTCGTTGTTCAAGAGCCACAGCGACTGCGGTGCTACTGTCGTCACGTCCCGGCGCTCGCAAGCAACGGCGGAATTCGGTGTATCGAACTTCTCAAGCATCGGGAAGTCGAAGTTGCGCCGCCTGAGAATATAGATCGCTCGGCGCGTGTGTTCTTTCGGGTCGGCGTTCACTGTCCAAGACCACTTCCTCCTCAGGGGCGACATTTCGCTTTGCGATATCGCCGGTAGCACAGGACGGCCCCACATCTTCGTGTTCAGCGTGCCCGCGACCGAGTGAATGTTGTCCCATACGGCCTCGGCTTCCAGGCGCCTGCGGTTCATCCGCCAGAGGTAAGAGTTCTTCGGATCCTTCCGCGTGTTCCCCTCGTGCTGGAACTCGCTGGACCTCTGGTAGGTCGACGAAAGCATGATCAGACGGTGCATCGATTTCAGACTCCAGCCGCCCCTCACAAACTCAGTTGCCAGCCAGTCAAGCAATGCGGGATGAGTGGGAGGCTGTCCCTGGCGGCCGAAGTCGTTCGATGTGCCGACGATTCCCGCACCAAAGTGCCACTGCCAGAGGCGGTTGACCATCACGCGAGCCGTCAGGGGATGATGGGGACTTGTCAGCCAGAGCGCGAACTCTTTCCGATAGCGGGGCCCGTAGCGTTCTTTCGGTTCGAAGTTCACCCCCTCGCCGAACACTCGGGGAATGGCGGGGCCCACCTTCTCCTTGAGCTGTCGGACGTCGCCGCGTTCGCGGACGTGTACCGCCTGCATCAACTCCGGCTCGACGTGGCCCAGCACAGTCGCTGAAGGGGTGTCGAAGAAGGTATCGTACTCTATGTTGTGCGCCGGTTCCAGCGTAGGGAAGCTGATGACGGCTTCCGCCAATCGGTGGACCAGAGTTTCGTACTCGTCCTTCTCCGCGGGGGTCATGTGTTTTCGCAGGTCGGGTCTCGTCCGTTCCTCAGGATCGAACTCAAGAAGGGCCTCGATCGCTTTCTCTAGAGGTGCAACAAGCTTCTGCTGCTCCTCGCTGCGCTCGTCTTCCGCCACCTCGTAGGCCGCCACGACTTCCGGCGAGAACTCGGTCTTCTTCTCGTCGGTGATCCTCTTTTTTACTCGGTCCTCGAACAGCCCGTACGCATCGCGCACTTCATCGAGTGCGACGTAGCGGGGAAAGTTATCTCTCCGTTGCCCCACAGACGCCCCGGTAACCACGGGAATCGTGACCGGCTTACTGGTAGCAAAGATGGCCTGCATCGAGTAATAGTCACGTTGCGAGAAGGGATCGAATTTATGATCGTGACAGCGGGCGCAGCCGAGCGACAGCCCCATGAAGGCCGCGCCCGTCGTATCGACCCAATCGGTTAGCCTTTCGTAAAGAAGCCTCGGGGTGTCGAGGAAGGTTGCCGGAATGATGGGGCCGAAAGCGTACATGCTGGTGCCGACGCGCGCCTCCAGGTGTTCCAACTTCTCCGGCGGCACGCCGTAGTTGCTGTCGAAGAGATCGAGATTATCCGGCCACAACTCGTCGCCCGCGATCTGTTCCTGCACGAAACGGTCGTAGGGTTTGTCTTCGTTGAAGGATTTGATTACATAGTCCCGGTAGCGCCACGCGTTGGGGACATAAAGGTCCGGCTCGAAGCCCTCGCTGTCGGCATAGCGCACGACATCGAGCCAATGCCGGGCCCATCGCTCTCCGTAGTGGTCGGAAGCCAGCAGCTTATCAATCAGTTTCTCGTAAGCCTCGGGCGAGCTGTCGTTGACGAACTCGTCGATTTGCTCGGGGGTTGGGGGTAATCCGATTAGATCGAAATAGGCGCGGCGAACCAAAGTAAGCTTGCCGGCCGCCGGCGTCAACGCAAGGTCCTTCTCTTCGATCTTCGAAAGGATGAACGCGTCGATCGGATTCCGAACCAAGTTGCGGTGCTTCGCCGGCTCGGGGACGGCCGGACGCAACGGTTTCCGGAAGGCCCACCACTCCGGCTCAGCGCCCTGTTTCGCTTGCGCCGCGGACCCGGGCCAGGGAGCGCCTTGGTTGATCCATGTGGCCAGGGTTTCGAGGTCCGCGGCGGGCAGCGGCTCCTCGCTGCCGGGCGGCATCGCCAGTTCGCCGACGTGAGCCGCTGCCTGATACAGCAGGCTTTCAGCAGCGTTTCCCGGTGCGACTGCAGGGCCCCGACTTCCGCCTTTGAGAAGCGTCCCCCTCTCGCGCAGGTCCAAACCCGACATCCGGGCCGAGCCGTGACAGGCAAGGCAGTTCTTCTCGAGGACGGCTAGCGCGTCGTCGGCGAGGGACGAGCCGGCTGCAGCGGAGGTCCCGGGCGCGGCGACCCAGAAGCTCGCCGCCAGGGTTGCCAAGCAAGCGCGAAAACTGGCCATGGCTCAGTGAAGCTGTCGAAGAAGACGCCTGCCGGGCGAACCAACGCCCTAGCAGCCCGTCGTAAGAGTGGGTTCGGGCAAAAATCGGGGACCGCCATCCGATTTTCAGGGTCCATCTCTATATTAGAACCTATCTCATAAATAGCCAGGATCTGTAAACGGAAGCCGACCAGAACGAAGCCGCTGGAGCGGCGGACGCCTTCGGCGTGGGTCGGGTCTGCAGCGTTGGATGGCGTTTTCCCGCAACGGTTGATTCTTGGGTAGATTCTAGCCCTAGGAGGTTTCTATGACCAGCATCACCCAGCGGATGCGAGAAGAACTCGTACGCCGCAACTACGCCGAAAGTACCATCCGCGCCTATCTGCGCACCGTCGAGGAGTTCCGACAGCACTTCCACAAGCGCCTCGATCACATAACGCCGGACGACATCCGGCGCTATCAGGTCTACCTGCTCGAGAACCGGAAGTTGGCCGTCGGCACGGTCGTCGGCCACGTGGGGGCGCTGCGGTTCCTTTATGTCAAGACGCTCAAGCGGCGCGACATGAAGCAGGATCTGCCCTACCCGAAGCACCAGAAGCGCCTGCCCACAGTGCTCAGCCAAGAGGAGATCTCACGGCTGATCAACTCCGCGCGGAACCTGTTCCCTACGCCATGCTGCTGACGATGTATTCGGCCGGGCTGCGGCGCAGCGAGCTGTGTCGCCTCCCGGTCAGCAACATCGACAGCCAGCGGATGATGCTGCGCATCGAGCGTGGCAAGGGCGGCGTTGACCGTGAGCTTCCTCTGAGCCCAACGCTGCTGGAGACGCTGCGCGAGTACTGGCGCTGGATGCGGCCCAAGACGTACCTGTTTAACGTATATTTAGAACCCCGGTGGACGCTCGAGAACTTCGGGCACGGCCCGCCCGCGGTTTACCTAGCCCTGCGGCGACGGCCGCGCCGCCTCGGGGTTAGGCGGAATGGGATCGGGGGATTTTGAGACCCTGCCGTCGTAGGCTTCGTCGATGGCGATATTGTTAGCCGCCAGCGTTTTGCCGGTGGCGCGGTCAAGCGCGACCTTCGCTTTGATGTAATTATTCTGGGCGGTGATCTCGACCGAACGGGCTAGCGCCAAATCACGCTGCGCCTCGACCACGAAAAAGATGGTTGACGCCCCGAGTTTGAATTTTTTCTGCTCGCCGTCAAGAGTCCGCTCCTGAAGGATTCGCGTCTTCTCGGCAGCCGTGAACCGTGCGCGGGCCTGTTGCACTCCGATTACGGCGTCGCGAACCTCGGCGCGAACGGAGTTTTCCTGCTGGCGAAGCCGGATGTCCGCCTGCCGCCTTTCGAGAAGCGTGGCCGTCATGTCAGCCTGCGCTCGTCGGTTCTTCAGAGGGAAGCTGACTTGCACTCCGATCTGGTAGTCAGGAAAGTTTCGCCGGAAGACCTGCGATAGACTCGTGCCAAGTCCACCGACAAAAAATTCGGAGACCACGTTCTCGATTCCTGGAAATCCTACGAAATCTTCGTTCAGGCGGCCGGCTAGGGCGTTATTGGTCAGGTCGGCGAATATGCTTACCTGGGGCAGCATGGCGTTGCGGACGCCTTTGAGGGAAATGTCTTGGTTCTTCAATTGAATGCGGGACTGGGCCAACTCGGGCCGCGACTGAAGAGCTAAGCCCATGAGATCCTGCAGAGGCTGAATCTCCTCGATGTCGGGCACTTCGATGCGGTCGGTGGGAACGATCTCGACATCGAGTATAGAGGGACTAGCCAAGCCGTTTTTGCTGAGAGCGTTCTTGATCGTGGTTTCCTGAAGCTGAACGCGGGTAACAGCGAGCGTCAAATCCTGCTCTCGCGACGCTACTTCAGCTTCGGCTCTCACGATTTCAATGGGTGCCAACACGCCGATCTCAATCCGCCGCTTGTTGTCCTCATAGAGTTTCTGCGCCAGACGCAGGTCCTCTTCCCGACTGCGCGCCTCGGCTCGGAAGCTGACTAGATCCCAGTAGAGATTCTGCACCTGTGTGACAGTTGCGATTACCTGTGTCTCAAAGGCGAGATCCGACACTTCGCGGTTGTTCTTGGCGATGCGGATATTGCGTGAGTTGACGCTGCGTCCAAACCCCTGGAGCAAGCTTTGTGAGATACGAAGTGTGACATTGCTGCGCAGGGAAGGATCGAAGTTGGCGCGCAAGGAGTTGGTGTCGTTGAGGGTGTTGCGCCAATCGAGTGAGACGTTTGTGCCTGTCAAGAACCCTTTCTGAATTCCGATGTTGGAGTTGCTCGTTTCAAAGACAAACGTGTTGGTTCCGCTGACGAAACTGCTCGTCTGGGGATTGCTGAAGTGACCCCAGTCAATTCCGCCGGTCAGGGTGGGCTCAAGAGAGGGAACGGCGGATCCGAAGAAGGTCGAGGCGTCACCTACGCCCTGAGCGCCACCGCCGACGCCCCCCGCCCGGCCCGTGATGCCGGTGACGTCGCCCCCGCCCCCTCCCCCAGCCGCCGACTGACCGGTGGAGAGCGTACTGATCTGAGTCTGCACCCCGCGGAGCTGCTGTCCCGACTTGGTCCGGAGAATGTCAGTATCAGCGATCTGGGGCCCATAGCGGGCGTAGGCGATGTCAAGATTGTTCTCGATGGCCAAGGCGATGGCGTCGCTCAGCGAGAGGTAAAGCTTGCCCGCTCGGAGAAGTTTGTCCAGGCGGGGAGAATTGGCCATGTCGACCTCGGGCACCTCGGGCGTCTTGTAGACATCGGGGAAACCGGGCCCGGTGCTGTAGTCGATACCGGATGCGGTGGTCGTCTGCGCGGCAAGTGGGACATGAACCAGCAGCAGGACGGCGAAGGTGAGCGAAAGTATGTTCTTCACATGCATTCTCAGTTCTCCAGGTAGCGGCACCGAAGCGGGAAGTCGCCGACATATACGGCTCGCCCGTGCCTTCGGTTCCCCATGCAAAAAATTGCGGTAGGTGGTCGGTGGAAGTCCCGCCAGCGACGTGTGGGCATTAGTGGCGGAAGTCTTTTGTTATCCTAGCATCGCCTGAAACTCGTCAACAAACGCGGTGTGAGCCACTCAAATAGGTAAGACGTTTGAAACTGCGTCGGGTTGGCAAAGGGCGGCCACGAAACCAACGCAGGGAAAGGCTGCTTGGGGCACTGGTCGAGTGAGAGAGGCAGAGCCGCAAGGGCGCCGGATCCGCGTGCGAAACATCAGAATCAAGCTTGCCTACGACGGCACCGATTTCCACGGCTGGCAGGTGCAACCGAATCAGTCCACGATTCAGGGAGCGCTTCAGGAGCTGCTTGCCGAGATCGAGGGCAACACTGTGGAGGTCCACGGTTCGGGAAGAACGGACGCCGGTGTGCACGCGCTTGGGCAGGTCGCTTCGTTTCACCTGAAGAATGCGATTCCCGCCGACAATCTTCGCAAGGCAATGAACCGTTTGCTTCCGGATGCGATTCGCGTGCTCGAGGCTGATGAGGCCGACGCGGATTTTCACCCTCGCCGGCGGGCCATCTCAAAAACATATGAGTATCGAATCTGGCGTGGCGAGGTTTGTCCGCCGTTTTCGAGCCGATACGTCTACCATCATCCCTACCCGCTCAACGAGCAAGCGATGGTACAAGCGGCAAACGCGTTTGCCGGGACGCGCGACTTTCGCTCATTAGCCGCCGCCGGTGGCGAGGAGAAGGAATCAACCGTCCGGACGATTTTTTCGTCGAAGCTGGAAAAGGACGGCGACCTTCTGACCTATCGCGTTCGCGGCGACGGTTTTCTCTACCGCATGGTGCGCAACATCGTCGGCACGCTGGTGGAAGTGGGACGCGGCAACTTAGTAGCCGAGGACATCGACCGTATCTTGGCGGCGAAACAACGTTCCGCGGCAGGACCGACCGTGCCGGCGAGGGGGCTGTTTCTGGTAGAGGTGGAGTTTCGGGCCGCGACGCGAAGTTGACTGAAACGGGCAGAGAACTCCCTGGAACGCAGGCTGTTGCGACCGCGTTCCACTCTGTTGTGGCGCACGCTCTCAGCGTGCCGCGTCGAGACTCTTCTCGACGCCTGGGGCGCCACAAACCGCTAACCGTTCTCGCACAGACCCTTGCGGGTGCGAGACTGTCCGGTTCCGGCTTGTCCGCGACAGGGAACGCGCACAGCATGGAAGCTGCTTGCCTCACGCTGCCTCGCTACCCCAGGGAGCAGGGAAGCCTACGGTTCGAGTGCCGCCTTGATTGCTATTCCTTGTCCCGCAAAAATCCGTATAACAAGGCCGCCAGGATGCCGCCCAACGGACACGCGAGGCAATAGATCCACAGGCTCGAAATCGCGGTTGGGGCGGTGCTGAAGAGAGCCGGGCCAAGCGTGCGAGCGGGATTCAACGACGCTCCCGTCAAAGTGCCACCCATCAAAATGCAGGCTACGAGCGTTAGGCCGATGGCGACCGGCGCCAGGTTCCCGCCCTTCCCGCTGACCGCGGTATGGAAGATGACGTTGACGAGCAGAAACGTAAGCAAGACCTCCAGCAGGAATGCCTGTCCGTCGGACACCCCCGCGGCCGGGACGGTAGCGCCCAGCCCGCTCGCACTTTCCTTGCCGCTGAGCAATAGACATAATGCGCCCCCGCCCAGTATCCCGCCGATGAGCTGAGCGGCGATATAACCCACCATGGTCCCGAAATCGATCTGCCGGCCGACCCACAAGCCGATGCTTACAGCCGGGTTGATATGGGTTCCCGAAATGTAGCCATAAGCATAGGCGAAACTCAATACGATCAGGCCGTGTGCAAAAGCTACCGCTACCAAACTGCCGCCAATCGCTGCTGACCCTGGACCAATGAGGACCAGGGAAAAGGTTCCAATCAATTCCGCGACGAAAATTCTTGCGCTCATGTTCTTCCCTCTCCCGTTTGCGTCGGCTGATTCACAAGGTTGTCAGAATGGTGATGCTCTGCTTGTGCGCGGTGTGCGGGCCGCTTGGCCGACGCGGCCACGCTACGCTGCCCGTGGTCGAAGTTAGGTTCGGCGACAATCCGACCGTACCCATTCTTTGAGGCCAACGACTTTCACCACGAGCTGCTAGGATGGCTTTCGCTGACAAACCTAGTTAGCCGCGTCTTGCAGGGAAAACCAGCTCGAGCGTAGCGGCAGTTCTGCGAACCGCGCGGCACCGCGTAGGGCGCTTCGATTGTGACCACGTGTAGGTGTCGTTGGAAGCTTGCCGTTGCTCTCTTGTTACCCGCAAGGCCTAACACTCTACCAGATCCGGCGGCGAACGCAAACATCGTCACCGCGATTTCTGTCTCTCCGGACGCCGGACAACGAAGCGCGTTCAGCCGTCGAGCAAGTGATAATATCCGTTTCTCTCCACCAGCTCGACCGGCATGCCAAACAATCTCGATAGATGAGCGGATGCAAGGATATCTTCTTTGTGGCCATCTCGAAGGACCGTCCCGTCTTTCAGCAAAATGACTCGGCTGATTTCCGGTAAGATATCCGCCGGGTCATGAGTGACGAGAATAACGCTTGTGCCGGACTTCGCAATCTTCCGTAGAATTTCTCGCAGCTCGCGTCTCGCCCTCAGGTCTAGACTCGTAGCGGGCTCATCGAGGATCAGCGCCTGCGGGTCATGGACTAATCCTCGGGCAATGAGAACACGACGGGCCTCCCCGGAGGACATCTGTGACACTCGGCGTTTAGAGAGATGAGCTATTTCCAACCGTTCGAGTACCTGCTCCGTTTTGTCCTCCATATCTGAAGTCGCCTGGAGATTCGGCCACAGCTCGGCGCTGCCGAAAAAGCCGGTCAGAATCGCTTCCCTTGCTGAAATGTCCCGATCGCAAACCTTCGTCCAGTCTGGTGAGACGATCCCGAGCTGCGGCCGAAGTTCAAAGATGTTCCACCGCCTCTTACCCAGGACCGTAAGCCGAGAATCATGGGACGTCTCGAGCGGATGGCATTCGCGAGTGATGGTTTTGATCAGCGACGATTTCCCGGACCCGTTGGGACCCAGGATGGCAACGTGCTGCCCGAGGGGAATGGAAAGTGTAATCGAGTCGAGAGCCTTATTCCCGTTGCGGAGGACGGTAACGTTGCGGAAATCGACCAGCGAGGGGGCCTCGTGAGTCGAATCGGGGTCGGCCGTCATGAGATCGTCGGGTGGGGGGACGGGCCGGTCGGCAAGGAGATCAGTCCGTTCGGGAACTTGCCAGGTCGACGTCCACAGGCAGGATTGCCTACGCTACCAAACTCCCAGCCCCGGAAGGCCGAAAATCGCGGTTCTCCCCAAGATCTATGGAAGCTCAGCCATCATGCGGGCTGCGTCTGTGAAAAACGCATCGTCAACGGCTTCCAGGACGGCAACATTGCCCATGTTAATGGACACACCTTCCGCGTTGGTGTGATTGCTAGCGAGTTTGACTCCCGAGTAATCGCCGTACTCCCAGTTCCAGGCACCCTCGTTGCCGCTTTGTAGAGTGTACTCCCAGTAGGTCATGAGGTTCGACTCCTGAGAGACGAAGGCGCGGTACTGGTCACCGGGAGTCAAACCAACATTGTTGAAGCTGAGCTTTACTACTTCGTACGCCTTTCCCTCAAGCTCCTTGGGGCCTAGATACTCGAGGTTGACTCCTTCGTTCAGCCACTTCCAGGGCATCGCCAACCAGTACATGTCGTTGATGAAGGCGGCGTAGGCGTTTTTCAGAGGCTCGGCGGCCGCTTCGTCAGCGAGTTTTTCGCCATCTTCGTAAACCGCTCCCTGGCGGTCGTTCACATTGAAAAGCGCCACTTGCTGCTTCCCCTCTTTGGTCTTGTTCTCGTAGCGGTAACGCCCCGACCATTTGTCCCACAAATGAGAGCGATCGACCCGCATCTCGCCACCGACGTTGACCTTGAAATCGAAGCGGACGAGGTGAGCCGCGTCCCAAGCTCCCGACCCACCCATGGCTTTCATGACGGAGTGGGCGATTTGCTCGGCCTCGGGGTCGCGAGTATCTTCGGCGGCTAGGGTGCCGAACGCTCCCGTCAGCAGCAAACCGAACGCCGGCAAGCACTGCGGTAGAAGCGATGAGAGCTGAGTAAGCTGACTCTCTACTTTCTTTCGGATCATGTCCTTCTCCTCAAGGATTTACGGATTGGCTTCAAACGGTCAGTACGGCCTTGGACACCAACTCCGTAGCAAGGCATTCTACCTCAGACGGGTCCGCGATGGCTGCTCGAGGTCGGGGGTTGTTTAAAACCGAAACCGCACGGCCAATTGGAAAGTGCGATCCAGCCCTTCTGTGCGAACGATTCCGAAATAGGGATGGTCGATGTTCGAGAACGGGGCGTCCCAGTTTTTGTTGTTGAACACGTTGAGCATGTCGAATCCGGCGTCGATGGAGGTGGTCTCGCTGATGGCGACGACCTTTGACAACCGTAGGTCCCATTGCTGAAAGCCGTGCATGCGGAAACTGTTGCGCGGCGTGGCGCCCTCTCGAAGCTCGTCGAAATTCGTTGGTACGACCGGCTCGAACGCCGTAGGATCGAAGGCGAACCGGCCGGTCACCGTGCGCCCATCGGCGAACGTGAAGCTGCGGACAGCGCTGGGGTCCAGCCGCCTGAATTCACCCACCTGGTCCGGCCGCCCGACACGTACAAAGCTGAAGGTTGGATCCTGAGTTTGGCGGATGTCGAGAGGCAAGCCGGATCGCAACCGCCAGGCGCCGCTGATACGCCAGTTATCCGCCCAGCTTAGCCTGCCTCGAATCTTCCGCGGCAGACGGACACGGTAAAACCACGAAGCCGTGACCGTATGGGTGCGATCGAAGTCGGAAAAACTCCAGGGTTCGGTCGCCAACGTATTGCGTAAAGAGTCGCTTCCGTCGTCGAACGCCTCTGACCAGGTGTAGGCCGCTTCGAAAGCGAGGTCGCTGGTCAGATAGCGTGTCCCGCGCAGTTGGACGCCGTTGTAGCGGCCGCTGCCGGAGCTTTCGAAGGAGCGGACCTCACTGTAGCGGGGAAAGCGCCGCATGTTCCGGATGAAGCTGAATCCGAATGCCGGGTTGCGAAGAAACGCGTTCAACTCTTGCTGCCGCTGCAGGTTCGACGTGCGCGTCCCCAGGTAAATAGCACTGAAGAAGATTCGTTGGGGCAGCAGCCGCTGCCAGCCGATCGTCCAGTGCTCAGCCCGAGCGTTCTCGAAGTCGGGATCGAACACCAAGATCGGGTAGCTGATCACGGAGCTGCGGATGGAATCGGGTTCTGCCGCCGGCACACCGGAAAGAGGGGCGCTGAAACTTCCCGGCTCCTGCGCGATCCTTGCGAAATCGTACCGATTGTCGGTGCTGTAGGGCGGGTAGGTAGCTTGAAGCAGAGCCGCGGCGCTGGAGCCGGCAAACGTGCCGAAGTCGTGGAACACGCCGTAGGAAGCACGGAACACCGAACGTCCCGATTCCCCCAGCAGCCATCGCGACAGCTTGTTCTCCCAGGTCGGCGAAAATGTCACACCCAAGCGCGGCGACAGGTGCCGTCCGCCGGTACGGATCGTGGAGCGCGGCAGCGGGCCGAGGTCGCCGTCCGGATCGCCCGGAAATATCAGGTTGGGCAGGGTGTCGGTAAAGCGCTGGCTTTCGACGTCTTCCCGAAAAGCTGCAATTCGATCCAAGCGGTCCACCGCCGGAGGCTGGGACTCGAACCGCAATCCCAAGGTCACCTGTAGACCCCGCATGGGGCGCAGCTCCGTCTCGCCGTAGAAAGCGAACTCGTTCCAGCGTAGGTTAAGGCTGCGCGGCGTGCGCAGCCGGTAGGTGCTGGGCACACCGACCAACATGTTCGCGGCGCCGTTGAGCGTCCCGAAGAATCCCGGGCGCGAAAATTCAAAACTGCCGGCCGAGTTTTCGACGTTGGTGAAGGGCCAGATCCCTCGCTGAAACAGCGCTCCCCCTCGAAACAACCACGCCCCTCGGCGGTAGACTAGGTCTTCGGCGACTTGAAATGTCGTCTGCGCCGAGGATTCAGCCGTGAGGAAGGGAGCGATGCGCAACCGCTCGCTGCCGTCGCCATTCAACAGCGTCAGGTCGGGAATCGTGCCGGGATTTGCCCCAAAGCTGAGGAAGTCGAAGCCAAAGTCTTCGGCCGGCGTATCGAAAAAGTCACGGTGGCCCTGGCGGAAGTTGGTCGACAAGCGCTGGGCGGCAACCCGGAAACTGTGTTCCAGCCCAGGAGTCGGCGTGTGCGTGAGCGTGAGCTGTGGGTTGTGCGAGAACTGGCGAACTCGAGTGGTGACGCCGGGCGCCAGATTCAACTCCCTGAGCGGATTATGAACCTTGCCGCGAAAGTTGAAATAGCTGAGGTGCAGCCCCCACTTGTTGCGCCTGAAATCGAGGCGCCCTAGCCCCATCTCTCCGCCACTATCGAGGTCGCTTTCCGACAGGTGGAGGTCTTCGTCGACATTCGGCTTGGGCAAGAACGTGTCCAGATACTTCTCCATCAGCGGGTCGAACGCGGACGGCGGAACAATCCCATTGGGAAACGGGGTCCGGGCGGTCGGATCGAGAGGTCGTTGTTGGTCGGGCAAGTGGGAAAAGTCACCGGCTCGTTCCGCTGCTGTCAACACCGGCGAGACCTGGCTATGGCGGGCATTGGTTCGCCAAATCTCACCGTCGACAAAGAGGAAGAGGCCGTGTTTGAGCGAGAGGGGACCGCCGAAATTGCCTCCACCGACCGAGCCACGGATCGAGTCGGTTGAACCGTCGAAAGCCTCGAAAATGTTGTCGCCCCGGGGGCGCCAAAATGCCCGCGCCTCCCCGTGCCAGTCAGCGCCTCCACTACGAGTGACGGCGGAAACCACCGCGCCCGCGTTCCGCCCATCACGGGCCGAATAGGTATGGGTGACCACGCGAAATGTATCGATAGCTTCCGGAGTCGGTCCGAAGGTTGCCGCCTGCGCTCCCGTGATTCGATTCTGTGCGTTGTTGGAGGCGCCATCGAGCTGGTAGTTAATGGCCGAGCGTCGGGAACCGTTGGCGGACGCGGCCGCCGCCTGACCCGAGAGCGGCCCCACCTCCAGCGAGTCCACCGGACTCATGCCCGGGACGAGCAACAGGAGTTTATCCACCGCCGTACGGCCTTCTGAACCAATCAGCACCGGCACGCTTTCAATCTGCTCCCGCACCAGCCCATATTCGAGTGCAATGCCTTCCAACCCCGCCTTCGGGCGGGTCAACGGTGGAGCCAGGCGCTCTAAGGCTACGTGCACTTCGACCGGGATTTCGGGCAACACCTCGTAAGGACCAAGCCGCCGCATCGCGTAGCCTTCACGGTGAACCGCCAGAGAATAGCGGTCCGAGCTTAGCCCCGAGAAAGAGAAATCCCCCGCCAGATCAGTGTGCGCGACGATCGACTTCGCGGTGGAGAGGTTTATCAGCCGGACTTCGACGCGTTCCAGGGGATTTTGGTCCGCGTCAACGACCTGGCCGAGAATCGTTCCGGAGGGAGGCCGCTGAGCCGCCAGGTTGGTTGGCAGCAGCAATAGGCACACTAACCCCCCGACCAGACCAAAGCGGTCCATGGCCTTATTGTAAGGCCTGAGAATGATCCTTGAGGCCGCTGATCTTGGAGCGGATGCGATGCAGTAATTGGCCCGCGGAGGGATTCGCCGAGGAAGCGTCGATGGTCAGCGGCGAGGCGCTGAGCAACTCGGTTAGCGTGCCGTCGAGTAGAAGAGTCTCTTGAAGCAGCTGTTCACTCTCGTCTGCCCACGCGGTCTGGTCAGCCAGTTCCGATTCAGTTTCACGGTACGCCCAGAAGCGTCTTGGCAGGGCTTCGGAGAGGCGATCGTAGATGCGCGCTTGCTGCTCATCCACGGCAGCAAGGTGGAATCTCATTACGTCCCGGAATTTCTCGACGGTTGCCGGCTCCAGGCGTGCGACGTCTTTCGCCCCGACGCTCTTGAGTAAGCTGTTGAGGGAGTAAACATGAGCCAGAAGCCGCGATTGGCTGCGGAAGACGTCCGTGACATAGCGATCCAGTTCCGACTCCAGCACTGCCGGGGTCGGAGTCTGGAAAGAGCGCTGAGCGGTGTCGCTAAAGTGTGCCAGCAAGGAGTGGCGGACGACTCCGGCTACCGGGAGCGGAGCGGTTCTCCTGCCCGGATTCAGTTCCGCCTGGACCGTCGTCGCTGTGCTCTTCTGCCGCCGGCGAAGGTCAAACCCGATACTCCGAGATCCGGCTACCTTCGAGACCGCCGCGGTGAACTGTTGTTCCGAAGCTGCATTCTCAACGCTGCCAACAAAAAACAACTTGCCGCTACGCAGATCCGGCTCAACGTCTTGTTCCCATACCCCGGCTTTCATCAGCATCCAGCGCCCGTCGATCGCCGCGAGCAAGCTTTCAGGCGTTCTAGCGACAACTTTCGGCGCTGGGACGGTAGCGCTCTCGGCGGTGGCAAACGGCGCGAGCACCGGGTCGACAACACCGGGCAACCCGCCGATGGCTGGTTCGAGGGCGGCAGCGAGTTCGAATGTTGAGAATGCGATTTGTTCCGCCGGCGGGGGTGCCGCGGTAAACTTGGGCATCGTAAAGCGTTCGGCCACGGTCACCGCCCTTGCGGGCGTCCGCCGGACAGGTGCTATAGCAGTCCTATGCTCCACGGCAGCGGAACTTTTCTCCCCTGCAATTGCTTCGGGCGACTCCACCTCGGAGGCTACCTCTGCCGCGGTAACGGGCTGGCCGGAATGGGTGGCTGCCCCTGGGGCTTGCTTGCCCGCGGAATCCGTCAGCTCAACTACTTCGGCCGGAGGCCCGACGCTTGGTTGTCGCAGAGCGAGGTACCCACCGAAAACGGCGATCAGCAGAGCGGCCGCCAAGCCGTAGGCGGGCGACCATCGAAGCGGGAAGCTGCGGACACGCTGAGGTGGATAGAGGGTCTTTTCAAGCGCGGACCAAGAGGCTGCGCGGCTTTCAGCCGTCTCGGGGGGGATTGATGATCGCAGCTCATGCTCAACTTCGAGCAGCAGGCCCTGCACGTCGACCATCGCCGTCAGGCAGGAAGCACAGCTCTCAAGATGCGCTGCCCGCGGCGAAGCCAGCTCGCCGTCACAGTGCAGCAGCAGTTCTTCCGTGCTTAGATGCGTCACTCTTCTCCCCAACGCCTTCTCGCAGTTTTGTTAGCGCCCGCGAAATATAACTCACCACCGTCGAAATCGACAAATCGAGAACTTCACCGATTTCACGGTACTTCAGTCCCTCGGTCCGCAACCGCAGGCAGTCGAGTTCCGACGGAGTAAGCCGTCCCCACGGCAATTTGGAGACTTCGATCTGAGCTTCCGTCCGGCTCCCTGGATCCACGCCACGGTCATGGATTGTCCACTGTTGTTCGTCCAAAAGCTCAGGCCGGTGCTTGCGGCCCATGTCGATCAGTAAATTGTGCGCAACTCTAAACAGCCATGCCTTCGGCTGAGTAATTTTTTCTTGTCGCTTGCGAGCTTGTAAAAAGCGGACAAAACTTTCTTGCGCAATATCTTCTGCTTCTGATCGATCGTCGAGATGATAGCGAAGGTAGCGAATCAAGCTGTCACGGCACTCATCGAAGAGCCGTTCGGTTTCCGAAGCTGCGGAATCGAAGCCGACAAAGCGTCGCACGAGTTCCCCCGCGCCGTGACGCCGGATTCACCTTCAAAGACGAATCAGGCGGGATTTCTTACGGCACAACTACCTCAATATTATTTTGCGGCCAGACGGGCTGGATTGTCAAACTGGGTGAGACCCCGCGAAATTTGTACAACTGATTGAAACAAAGTAATTTATTGGAAACTCGGACCCAGGCAGTGTGTCTTCAGGTCACACCCCGAAGGCGGTAAAAATCAGCCCTTCATACGTCATATTAAGTGAGGATCGTCGGTAGCGGCGCCGGCTTCTTTTCGGTGCCGAGGCTACTTGGCCGGTGTTTGGGTCGCCCTTAGAAAAGGGGGGCGTCCGATCGATTGTTGGTCGCAAGCGGCTGAATGCTGCTCAAGCGCAATTGCCGGGCGATTCCTCGGCTCTTTCCACAGAGTGAACCCACCATCCGTCGGCGCGGGAGGTTCGTAGCCTCGTTGCCCTCCCGCGCCGACAAAACCTGTCGTAGCTTTCCAGCTTGCCTTGCGGCTGTCCTCTCCGGCCTTGTGACTCCCACCCGTCCGCCGTGCCCCTGACGCTCCCGCGTTGGTAACACTCACGCTAAGCGCGACGGAGTATACGCAACTTGCGGCCGACCGCCGAACTCGTATGGCTTCAGGGCCGGTGATCCGCCGGCCGCACTTGGCCCAACGGAACCTTCGCGCCCCGGGTTGCGGTTTGCCTCCTGTTTCGACCACAATTGATCGGCTGGACGGAGAGTTGTATAGTTGCGTAGCGTCGGCCTCGGCGGCCGTTTTGCCGAGACCCGCGGTCGTTGGCTCCAGCCCAGAAACCACGTACCCGCATCCCATCAACCCCAACATGCTGCCGGCCAAGCAAGTTCGTGGATACCGCCTTCAAGAGATCGAGCAACGATTGCGGTCCGGTAGCCGAGTCGACGGGGTGGAGAAGCACGATCTGCCGACACCGGCGCTGCTTGTTGACCTCGACCGTTTCGAAGCGAATATCGCCAAGATGGCCGACTACGCGGCAAGCGCCTCAGTCGGGCTTCGTCCCCACGCGAAAACTCACAAGTGCCCGGAGGTTGCCAGGCGACAGGTCCAAGCCGGGGCGCTGGGTGTGTGCACAGCCACGATTCGGGAGGGGGAGGCGCTGGGGGCGGCCGGCATCGGAGGTTTGTTGATCACCTGCGAGCTGGTCGGGCCCAACAAGATTCACAGGTTGCTCCGGCTGACTCACGAGCGCCCCGACACCATGAGCGTGGTCGATAGCCTCTTGCACGCCGAGCAGCTCAGCGAGGCCGCCGTTGCCGCTAAGGCGAATCTCAATGTCCTGGTCGACATCGATCCGGGCGACCGCCGAACCGGTACGCTGCCGGGCTTGCCCGCCATCGAGCTGGCCAAGAAACTCGACTCGCTGCCCGGTCTTACTCCGCTCGGAGTGCACAGCTACTCCGGGTCGACTTCACACGTGATCGGCTTTGGGGCGCGTCAGCGCCATTCGGAAGAACATATGGGACCGGTTCTCGATACGGTTCGTGAGATGAAGAAGGCCGGCCTGCCGATCGAGATCATGTCCGGCGGCAGCACCGGGACCTACAACATCGATCCCCACCTCGACGGGTTTACCGAGCTTCAGGTCGGCTCTTACGTGTTTATGGACGCCGACTATCGACGCATCGGGGGAGAGCGATCGTCGCTCTATAACGATTTCGAGCCTTCTCTGACGGTACTGTCCACGGTCATCAGCAAGAATCGGCGGCATTGGGTAACACTCGATGCCGGCGCCAAAGCTCTCGCCGCCGGTGAGTTTGACGCGGAAGTGGTTGGCTTGACGGAAGTGAAATACCACTTCGGTGGCGACGAACACGGCATACTTGAGCTCGAGAGTCCGAATCAAGAGATTCGCTTGGGAAACAAGATCGAGCTGATTGTTCCCCACTGCGATCCCAGCGTCAATCTCCACGAACGGATCTATGCTTGCCGTGGTGACCGCGTGGAACAGATTTGGCCCATCTCCGCCCGAGGTTACGGCTAACAGCCCTTGTCGTGCGTCACAAATACGGTGAAAAACGGGGGACCCCTCTCCTTTGGAGCGGTGCGCGTCAGCAAGCGGTCCAGTGATGCCGCGCGCGCGTTGTGCCAGGCCCGCGCGACACGAGAACCGTGGACCGCTCCCTCACCGTCGCGGCTTGGCAAGCTGCTCGCCTGACAGCACGCGGCCGCGCTCATGACAAAGCCGCGCACGTAAGCGTGCCGTGCAAGATGATACACTGCGTACTTGTCTTTCTGATGGCTGTTCAAGCCACTAATGCCGCCATCATTTCGTTCTTCGAATCCGCCGATCCTTTTCCCTAGCCCGGAGATTTCGCCATGCCGACCGAAGGTTCCGCTCAACTCCTCACCGGCCTTAAGGACAAGGCCACTCGCTTGAGGATTCACTCCATTCGATCGACGACGGAGGCGGGCAGCGGCCACCCGACCAGCTGCGCTTCCATCGCCGAGATCATGTCGGCCCTGTTTTTCTCCGTGATGCGTTACGACCCGGCCGATCCCGCCAACCCGGCCAACGATGTCTTCGTTCTTTCGAAAGGCCACGCCGCACCGGCCTTGTACGCTGCCTGGGCGGAGGCCGGCTATATCCCGCTGGAAGATTTGTTGCGCCTTCGCAAAGTTGACTCGAACTTGGAAGGCCACCCACCCACCACATTGCCCTTTGTGGACGTAGCCACAGGTTCGCTTGGCCAAGGCCTTTCGGCCGGCCTCGGGATCGCCTTGAACGCTCAGCTCGATGGTCGCGACCAGCGCGTCTACGTGCTGCTTGGTGATGGTGAGTCCGCCGAAGGGTCCGTCTGGGAAGCCGCCGCGATGGCAGCGCACCGTAGCCTGAGCAACCTTTGCGCCATCGTCGATGTCAACCGTCTGGGGCAGAGCGCACCCACGATGCTCGAGCACAATATGGACGCGCACCAAGCTCGTTGGCAGGCATTCGGCTGGCAAGCCCTCGTCGTTGACGGGCACGACGTCGAGGATCTGCTCACCGCCTTTGAACAAGCCGCAAAGACCACCGATCGGCCAACGGCTGTCCTGGCTCGTACCTTCAAAGGCAAAGGCATCGCCTTCGCCGAGAACAAAGATGGTTGGCACGGAAAGCCGTTCCCTCAGGGCGAGCAAACAGACGAAGCGCTGCGGCAGCTCGAGGCTCAACTCAGCGGAACCGATTTCTCTTGGACTCCCAAGCCGCCCGCTTCGAACGGTATCCAGCTGCCCGAACCGGCCTCACCTCCCGGACCTTCCTACTCTTTGGGAGATCAGGTTGCCCCTCGGCAAGCCTTTGGGGCTGCGCTGGCAGCCCTCGCGGGGACCGATCCCAGAATCGTTGCTCTCGATGGCGACGTGAAGAACTCGACCTTCACGCAGGATACGGAAAAGACCTCGCCCGAGCGGTTCTTCCAGGGTTTCATTGCTGAGCAGAACATGGTCGGGACGGCGATCGGGCTTGCCGCCCGAGGGAAGATCCCCTTCGCGGCAAGTTTTGCTGCCTTTCTTTCCCGAGCCTACGACTTTATGCGCATGGCCGCCGTGAGCAATGCCAATGTGAAATTCGTCGGTACCCACGTCGGTGTTTCCATCGGCGAGGACGGTCCGTCGCAAATGGGCCTCGAAGATCTTGCCATGACCTGCGCCCAGCCGAACTACACGGTGCTCTACCCGAGCGATGGCACGAGTGCTTGGAGAGCGATCGTGCTTGCCGCCGAAACCCAGGGACCGGTATACGTCAGAACCAGCCGCCCCAAGACGCCCGTCATCTACGCTGCCGACGAGCCGTTCGCGGTGGGCAGGAGCAAGGTGGTCCGCCAGAGTGACGACGATCGCGTTACGGTTGTGGCTGCCGGCGTGACTTTGTTCGAAGCTCTGTCCGCCCACGAGCAGCTCGCAAGCGAAGGCATCGCGATTCGCGTGATCGATCTCTTCAGTGTGCAGCCGATCGATCAGGAGACCCTCGTGGAAGCGGCTCGCGCTACGAACGGGCTGGTCGTCACGGTCGAAGACCACTATCCGCACGGCGGAATCGGGGACGCCGTACTGGCGGCATTGGCCACGGAAAAGGCCGAGGTCCACAAGCTCGCCGTCGGAGGCATCGCCCGCAGCGGCAAGCCCACCGAGCTGCTCGACAAGTTCGGAATTTCGGCCCGCCACATCGTGGAGAAGGTAAAGAGCCTCGTCGGTTGACCGACCCCCGGGGACGGGTACCGGTGCACGACCCACCCCCGAGCAGCAGTCGTCCGCGGCGACAAGCCCGCCGAGCTACTCCGGTCGGGGCGGAGCGGAGCAAAAGCCGCTACGAGCTGTGTGAAAGCGTCCGATTCTTTTGTGGCGCACGCTCTCAGCGTGCAGCGTCGAGACTCATCTCGACGCCTGGGGCCGTTCGGCGGACCGGCGGGATCGCCGGTCCAAGCGCGACCAGAAGTCGCTGCTGCGGCAGAGGGAAACCGATCGTTGCGGAGCCGCGCGCGTGAGCAAGCGGTAAGTTCCAGATTCCGTAGCGCCTGGCTCGGCGGTCGTTTTGCCGAGACTTGCGGCCGTCGGTTTCAACGCCGCATGCCCAGCCAGTCACACCACTTCCAAAAACTCACCTCCCTGATTCCACGCCACTTACCCCACCTGACCCCCTCAAACCCCGTCACCCCACCGTACTCTGGAATTGGAGCCTCTGCTCCCACGAAAGGAATAATAATTATGGCTACAAGAGCCCAAATTAAAGCTAATCGTAAGGACGCAAAAAAATCCACCGGACCACGCACCGAGGACGGCAAAGCCCCGGTCTCGCAAAACGCCCTTACACACGGACTCCTCGCCCGCGATACCGTCCTGCCCGGCGAGGACCCCGCCGACTTCGACCGCCAACTCTCGGCCCTCGAAGCCGACATCCAACCCGTCAACTCGCTCGAATTCGAACTCGTTCGCCAGATCGCCGACACGCAATGGCGCATGCGCCGCCTCACGCGCTTGGAGACCGGCTTCCTCGCCGCTGCCGTCGACGAAACCCGCCGCCACATGGAAAAACGCCGTCCCGACGAGTTGCGCCCCGGTTACGACGGCGAGACGCAGCTCTTGGGCTCAGCGATGCTCGAGCGCACCCAGGCCTTTGTTCATCTGGCCCGCTACGACGGACATCTCAGCCGCCGCTTCTTCCGCGCCGTCAAGCAACTAGCCGACTTGCGCCGCGACGAGCGCAAGTCCCGCGAGACCCGCTCCTCCGCCGACTCCGTGGGTCCAGACCCCTACCCCGGCCCCTACGTCCCAGCCCAGGCCCCACCCCCGGTCGATGGTGGTGCGCGCGCCCCCGGCGGTCTCTCGAAAATGCACGGAAAGAGCCGCGCCCGTGAGGGCGCGGGTCCGCAGGCTCGCGCCTGCGGACCCGTCCTGCAACGCGCAAGTTCTCATCGTCGAGGGGGCTGCACCAAGCGCGGCCGGAAATCTTTTGTGGCGCACGCTCTCAGCCTGCCGCGTCGAGATTGCTCTCGACGTCTTCAATCGAAAACAACGAAACAAACCCAATCTCGCCAAACCCCTGTGAAATCAAGCGCCGACTGCCGATCGATCAACGGCAGAGCCGCGGGCGGCAGCCTGCGGGCCAGCGCCCCAGGAATACTGCCCGGGTCAGGACAGACACGACCGTCGCTCGCCGGTCGGTCGTGCAACGGTGCCTAGCCCCCGGGGGTCCCATGTCTCACCAACCACGATCAACGAAACAAACCCAATCTCGCCAAAGCCCGCTGAAATCAACTGTGGCGCGCGCATTTTTGCGTGCCGTGTCGCCATTCGTGGCGACATCGATTCCCGCAGTGGCGCACGCTCTCAGCGTGCCGCGTCGAGATTGCTCTCGACGTCTTCAATCGAAAACAACGAAACAAACCCAATCTCGCCAAACCCCTGTGAAATCAAGCGCCGACTGCCGATCGATCAACAACAGAGATGGAATGAGGAGCCTCCTCATTCCATCTCTGTTGGGTGAAAAGTCGGGGACCGAAAATCGGATGGCAGTCCCCATTCTAGCGGGACGCAGTGTGAATCTACATCCAGACGCCCTATCTCCCAACCGTGGGGTTAGCCGCGCCGACGGCGCGGCCCTTTGTTGTGCTCTGACGAGCGCGCTTCGTTTACGCGAAGAAATTTGTCTTCGAGCGGAGCGCGATTGAAGCGTTTAATAACGGCCTTTACGTCCTCGTCGGAAGCGGCTTCGATGAAAGCGTAGCCTTTGGATTCTTGCGTTTCAAAGTCACGAATGACCTTCACTTCATCGAAGATGATTTCTTCGCTGCTCAGCCAGCCCTCGATCTCGTCGGCTGTAACCCAGTTCGGGAGGTTCCCCATGAAGATAGTCCTTGGCATCCAAGATTCCCTTCGAAAATGAGATGGTCTGTCGATATTATCGTGGGTAGGATCTGAGAAACGCAATCGCCGCGGTCGTCTTCCTCACCTGTCGGCCCTCACAGCAGGAGGCCCGGTCCTACGTAAAGCTAGTGGCGCCGGAAGTCTAGCTGCCGGCCGGACTGGGCTTCCGCCGCCGAACGGCCGGTACTCAGGGATAAGCTGCTCAGACGGTCGTTAGCTCAAGTAAATGACTGATTCTTATAGCACTTCCGAAGTCAGATCTTGATTAAGGGAATCATCAGCTTTGTCATCCCGGACCCCGCTCCTACGTCTTGAAGGGGTTGAAGCTGACCCCTTCATCGAACGTGTCTACGCCTTCGGCTCGCTTCAAGCTGTTGACGACCCAATAGGTAACTGGAGTAGCAATGGCTTCGTAGCCGACTTTAAAGACATAGCCGGTGAACATGAGATTCAACATCGTTCGGAAGTCGTAAACGCCGATGAAGATAATCGTAATCACGATCACGGTGTCCACTAGCTGGCCCACGACGGTCGAGCCGACGGTGCGTGTCCAAAGCCACTTTCCCTGGGTGATGAGCTTCATCTTCGACATCACGAAGGCGTTGGCGAATTCTCCGCACCAGTAAGCGACCAGGCTGGCCGCAAGAACACGTGGCACGAAGCCGAAGACCCGCTCGAACGCGTCTTGGTTGTTGAACGCCGGCGCCGCCGGAAGACTTGTGGTAATTTGCGCCATCATCGCCAACAACGCGGCCGAGAAAAACCCGATCCAGATGGCCCGCCGCGATGCGCTGTAGCCATAAACTTCGACGAAAATGTCGCCGAAAATGTAGGTGATCGGAAACAGGATCATCGCGCCGCTGATGTAAAACGGGCCCAACTCCCGTCCGAAGAGGATAAACGGTCCGATGGCAACTAGTTTTTGGGCCACCAAGTTTGATACCAGCAGAACGACCACGAAAGCGTGAACGAGCAGATCGTAATAGCGGAACCGGTTCCGGGCGGTGCGAGTCTTCGTTACGTCCGACAAGGGTTTCGAGATCTGTGCAGGCATAAGGTAACAGTGTAGAATGCCCGGCAGCGCCCTGAGCGGATGACGCCCCGAACGTCCGCTCGGAAGGGTCCGCCGGCCGTCTCCGTCGCCGCTCAATAAAGCTCATCATTTCCTTCAACAGTTGGCCGTTCTTCAACAATGAGCCGCCTCTGCCCATCCGCCAAATAATCGCGGGCGGAGTTGGGCCCCGGGTGGCTGCGCGTCTCGATCAAACGACAGGGGGGATGTCAGCCGCGATGGCTTGGCAGGCCGCTTCTTCCAACTCATCGAGTCCGCCGCTAAAGAAGTGGTCGGCAGCTTCGATCCAGGTAAGCGTCTTCGGTGAGGCAGCACGGGCGAAAACCTGCTCCATCGTGTGACGAGCCCCATGCGCATCGTTCGTGCTGTGGAGAAAAAACTTGGGGCAGCCGCAATGCGCAAGAGAATTCCACGAGCCGTGATCCACCGGCGTCCCGACGGCCAGGCAGCGCTCGATGCGCGTGTCGCCGCAAGATACACCAAGACCCACCCTCGAGCCGAAAGAAAAGCCAGCCACCGCAAGAGGCAAGCCCGGATAGCGTCCGGCAAGGTAGTCCACCGCCGCGCGCAAATCGTCTTGTTCGCCGATGCCTTCGTCGTAGGCGCCTGAGCTTTGTCCGACCCCCCGGAAATTGAAGCGCAGTACGGCCGAGTGCGCCTGTCGCGCCCCTTTGGCCAGCCGGTAGACAACCTTGTTGTGCATGGTCCCGCCATGGAGGGGATGCGGATGGCAGATGACGACAGCGCGTTCGACGCGAACCGTTTCGTCGGGGCTTTCGTGAAGCGCTTCCAGCCGGCCGGCCGGACCTTCGAGGAATATTGATTCGATCAGACGGGCCATAGGCCGCGGTCACGGGAGCGTCAGCTTGAACGGTAGTTGCTGAATTGCACGTCGATCCCGAAATCGCGCTCTCGCAACGCGGCGATCACCTCTTGCAACTCGTCGCGCTTTTTGCCGCTGACGCGAACCTGGTCTCCTTGAATGGAAGCCTGGACTTTCAGCTTCATGTTCTTGATGAGTTTGACCATCTCACGGGCCTTTTCAAGCGGGATGCCTTGTTGAAGACTGATTTCGCGCAGGACGGACGATCCCGCTGCCGGCTGCACCTCGCCGTAGTGCAGCCCCTTCAAGGGCACCTTTCGGCGAACGAGCTTTTGCTCGAGAATCTCGAGTACGGAACGCAAGCTGAACGTATCCTGACTGCGGACCACAATGCGGCGGGCACTCGAGTCGAACTCGATCGTGCTTTTCGACTGTTTGAGGTCGTAGCGAGTCCGAACTTCTTTTTCCGTCTGATGGATCGCGTTTACGACTTCTTGCAAGTCGATATTCGAAACGATATCGAAGCTGTTAGCCGGCACGAGATGGCCTCATCCGCAACAAGGATAGCAACCGGGGCCTTCTGAGGCGGGGAGTCGAAGCGATCCGGAAGCAGGCAACACTTCAGAAAACGGCGCGAAAAGCGAGCTGGTATGTACTTGAACTGCCAGGACGGCCCGCAGCGGGAGTAACGGCGAAACTACTTGCCTTCCTCAGGAGGCTTCTCGGTTCTTCCCCTGCGAGCATCGGGTTCGGTGTCGAGCTTGCTCGACCCGGAAATGGTTTCGGCAGTGACCTCGGCGCTCGGCTCGCCAGACGCCGCACCCAGTCCCGACGTCGGCTGGATACCGGGAGGTGTCGCCGGCTTAAGGGGGGTCATCGCGGGCCGGCCACGTCTGGCTGCCATCCGCACGTCGGGACGGCCACTAAAAAGGCCCATGGCTTTCCCAAACCTGCCCTTTTGGACCTGGCGCTCGAGGTTGTACTTCATCAGCTCATACATCTCAGGATCGGGCTCGGGGATCGGCCGATTCAAAGCGGCCAATTTCTGCTTTGCCTCGTCGACCCGAGGGCTGAGCGGATACTCTCGGATAAGCTTGGAGAAAGTCTCGGCCGTCTGCTCTTCGAACTGTTGGCCCAGTCTTTCGTAGATCGTCCCGAGCAGCCACAGGGCCTCGTCATTCCTGCTGTACAGCGGGTAATGGTCGGTCAACGTCTGAAGGCGGTTAAGACCGGCTCGATAGGCGCCCTTGGTGGAGTAAAAGCTTCCGACCCGAAACTCTGCCTCGGCGATCACTTCTTGGACCTCACGAAGTCTCTGTTCCGTGTTCTCAACAAACCTGCTGTTGGGAAACTGCAGTAGCAGGTTCCGACACTCGTGGTCTGCTTTCACCGCGTGGGTGTTATCGCGGTCAGGCTTTTGCATTTGGCCTACGTGGATGTCACAAACCTTAAGTTGCGACTCAGCGGCTTCCTCCATAGTCGGGAAAAAGGTGATGAAGTCCTTGTACTCGGCTTCGGCCTGGGCCAACGCGTGGCGGGTGCCTTCGCGATACCAACTGTCGGCGATGGCCAGCTTTGCCTTGGCAATGTATTCGCTGTCCGGGTAGGTGTTGATCAGTGTCTGCAGCGTAAGACGGGCCATCTCATAGCGTTTCTTCTCGATATCTTTTGTCGACTGATCGAACAGAATCTTGTCGGGTTGTTGCGAATTGTTGGCGATGGGGTTTTCATACTTGGGGCCGCTGCAACCGGCGAGCCACATAATGAGAGAGGCAGGGAGCAAGCATCTTATCGATATTCGTCTCACGAAGCTGGTTTTCATGGTCTCATTACACTCGTAACAGTTGGGTTTGCTCGGCAGCTCGGCGTACAGCGTCGAAGGCTTGGGCGGGGTCGGGAGTCCCAAAGATCGTAGTCCCCGCGACGACGATGTCGCACCCAGCCTGGATGACCTCGCCCACGTTCTCTAACGTTATTCCGCCATCGATTTCGATGCGAAACGCCAGATTCCGCTCCTGGCGGATGCGGTCAAGCTGCCGGATTTTCTCGATCGCTAGGGGCAGGAACTTCTGACCGCCGGAGCCCGGATTCACACTCATCACAAGGACGTAGTCAACCAGGTCCAGCACATCGTCGAGGGTGTGGACGGGCGTAGCTGGGTTCAGCACAACTCCCGCCAGCGCCCCCTGGTCGCGAATGAGCTGTAGGCTGCGGTAGAGGTGGGGGCAAGCTTCCTGGTGAACCGAAACCATTTGCGCGCCGGCGCGGACAAATTCGGGCGAGTAGCGGTCGGGATCTTCGATCATCAGGTGACAGTCGAACGTCAAGTCGGTTGCCGAGCGCAACGAACGAACAACCGGCACTCCGATGGTGATATTGGGTACAAACCGGCCATCCATGACATCGATGTGAATCATGGAGGCACCCGCGTTCTTAACGGCTTGAATCTCTTCGCCCAGCCGAGAGAAGTCGGCCGCTAGGATCGAGGGAGCGATCTCAACCATACCCGAAGGTCCGCCAAATAAGCTTCATTCTATCACTTCTATCGGCCCACTCCAGGCCGTTCCCCAGGCCGGCGCGGAGGTCACCAAGCACTCGTCATCTGTGGCAAAAGTCAGTGGTCACAGGCAATCCTGCCTGCGGCTTGCAACCCGGGATCATAACAACTTACGGCTTCGCGACCGTCTGGGGCTGTGAAAGAATGGGTGCAGTCCAGTTCGCGCTCGTTCGGGTTGTTCGAAATCAGACGGACCCTGAATGGCGCTCGGTACAGTCCCAATTTTTCACAGCCCAGTCAGGAAGGGTTTCCCCGTGTTCCCATGAGTCCCTGACCCATGATCCTACCGTCGCTCCAGCTTGCAGGCGAAAAATCCGTCCCCGGCATCACGGCCTGGAACCCTTTGTAGATACGCTCCGGATCTAAAGACGGTTTCGGTTTCCAGGACAGCTTCGACGACCGCTTGGTTCTCTTCGGCTTCCAGGGAACAGGTCGAGTAGACCAGAACTCCGCCCGGACGGAGGGCCGCCAAGGCATTACGGAGGATTCTCTGCTGCTTGCGGGACAGCTCGTCTAGGTCTTCCGGTGTCAGGCGCCACTTGATTTCGGGGTTACGGGCCAGCGTCCCGGTCCCCGAGCAAGGGACGTCGACCAGAAGGCGATCAAACGTTCGCCGGAAGGGCAGTGGAGTCTCCGCATCGAGCGAAACCAGATTCAGGGGCACGGTGGCCAACGTTCGCATCGTTCGCAGCCTATGCAAGTGCAGGTCGGCAGCCACGGCCTGGCCCGAACTACCTCTTTGTTCGAGAGCTTGGCAAGTCTTTCCACCGGGCGCGGCGCACACGTCGAGGAAACGGTGGCGGGCTTCCAGATCGAGCAGAGGCGTAACGGTTTGGGAGCTGATGTCCTGGATTCGAATTCGCCCTTGCTGGTAGCACTTGGTGGCCCGTGGCCGACCTCCTCGGACGACTCGGCACCAGCGCACCTCGGTCGCTTCAGTTTCCACCCCTTCAGCGGCAAGTTGAGCGAGGGTTTCTTCGACGGGATACCGGGCGTTCAGCCGAAGGTAGGTCGGCGGCGGCTGAAGATTGGCCTCCAAGATCGAAGCGGTGACCTGCGGGCCATAGATACGCCGCCACCGTTCCGTTATCCAAGTGGGATTGGATAGATCCGCGGAACTGACGGGGTGATCCGGCAGTTTTCGCAGCACCGCGTTTACGAGCCCGGCCGCTGAGTGCTTACCCGCGTGTTTGACGATTTCCACGCTTTCCGACACCGCCGCGCGGGCGGGTATGCGGTCAAGAAACCACATCTGGTAGCAGCCCATGCGAAGAGCGACCCTGACCTCCGGGTCGAGTTTGCCCATTCCGCGTTGCGCTGTTTGGGTGAGGAAACGGTCGATCTCACCTTGCCGTCGAAGACAGCCCAGTGCAATCTCCGAAACCAGGGCTCGGTCCCGTTCGGTCAGCGAATCGAGGAGTGATGAGTGCAGAACGTCTGTCGAGAAAGCCCCCTCCGTCTCCACCTTCATCAAGACAATAAAGGCTGTTCGGCGAGCCGGCGAAACGCCCATTGCAGGCTACGATACCAGAGCTAGAGTGGGAGGCTGTGGCCGGCGCTGGACGTTCGGGAAGCCGGCTGTCGACGCCGGACCGTTGGAACAGCCGCCTTCGTGGCTAACCACACGGCACAGCCGCGAATCCAGTGAGCGGCCATGCGCCCAGCGGCCGACCCAACGGGATGAAACCGGTGGTTTTTCGACCAAAGGGACAGCTCCCCGCGTGGCGGTCGGCTGACCGGCGGAGCGTCGTCCGAGGCGCATGTTATAATTCCGCTGGAAAGCGGTCTCGGGACCTCGGAATCCTCGCGGGCGGAAAGGTGGCTCAAGAAGTCGAGGTAATCATTACCAGTGATCCCCGGTGGCTTCGACTCGCGCGCGGCGTCGTCGAAGAATTTCTCGCGCAGACGGGTTTCCATGCCCAACAGCGTGAGGAGATTGCCGTTGCGGTGGGTGAAGCCGTCGCCAACGTGATAAGGCACGCCTACAAGGGGGACACCCGCCAGAAGTTTTCCCTGCTCTGTAACGAGGGTAACGGCGCGGTCGAGATCGAGCTCCGTGACCAAGGTGAGCCGTTTGATCCCCCGAAGGAACCGATTCCGCCACCCGACGAAACATGTGCCGGAGGACGCGGCATTTTTATGATGCAGGCCATCATGGACGAAGTAGCGTACACTCGCCAAGGCACCACCAATTCTGTTCGAATGAAGAAATACCTTCCCGATAAGAACGACTGACGAGCAGCGACAACATGGAAATCAAGGTTAAACGCGAAGGCACTTGTTCTATCGTCTATGTTTCTGGTGACATCGATCTGCATTCGTCGCCGAAACTGCGGGAAACGGTTTTGGATCTGTTTCAGAAACGAGGGCAGGAGAAGGTCATCCTGAATCTGTCACAGGTCCAGTATGTAGACAGCTCGGGCATCGCAAGTCTGGTCGAAGGACTGCAAGAGGCCAAGAAGAAGAAAGCGCGCTTTGTGCTTGTAGGTCTCAACGAGAGTCCGCGCCACGTTTTGGAATTGACGAGACTTCTGAACGTGTTCGAAATCGCTTCGAGCGAAGAAGAAGCTGTGGGTTAGAGTGACAGCCCAGCCCCTCGATCCGCGACGAAATCTCAGCGCGGGTCTACCACACCCCACGAGACCATGACGTTTCTTGACGCCGTGGGCCGAGCCACGATCGAAAAGATCGAGTATGTCGGTGGGCTGACCATTCAGTTTTGGAGGGGCCTTGCGTCTTCTTGGCGTGCCAATCCTATCACTGGAAGCCGGCTCCGTTGGAAGGCGACTGTGCGAACGATGGCCATGGTGGGCGTGGGCGCAGTGCCCGTGGTGTGCCTGATTGCCGCCTGTACCGGGCTGATCATGGCCCTGCAAGGGGGCGCTGAGCTACGCCGATTCGGCGCCCTGCATTTCGTCGTGAACCTGGTGGGCGTCAGCATGACCCGGGAACTGGGTCCTCTCATGACGGCGATCGTGGTCATCGGGCGCTCGGGATCGGCCTTCTCGGCTGAGATCGGCACCATGGTAGTGACCGAGGAGGTCGATGCTCTTCGCACCATGGCACTGGACCCGGTTGAGTTCGTCTTGGTTCCCAAGTATCTCTCGATGATGCTCATGCTGCCGTGTTTGACCATCGCCGCCGACGCAGCCGGGATTCTGGCCGGAGGGATCTTCACTTACTTCACACTTGACATGGGCCTGGGCCTCTACTTGCGTGCGACGATGGAAGTGCTGCTCCTCAGGGATATCGTGGCCGGGCTCATCAAGAGTATCGCCTTCGGCACGATTATCGTTCACGTGGGCTGCTTTGAGGGCTTCATGGTTCGCGGAGGGCCGGAAGGTGTCGGTCGAGCCACTACGTCGGCCGTGGTGAAATCGATTTTCTTGGTGATTCTCTCTGACCTGCTGTTTACAGGGTTCTTCTACTTCTTCTGGAGATGAGCGCAGCGCCAGATCTTACGGCTATGTCGAGCGAGTTGGCTCCGGAACGGGAGCGCATTATCTCCGTGCAGGACGTCGTCGTTCGCTACGGGGAACACACCGTCCTTGACCGTGTGAATCTTGACGTCTATGGCGGTGAGACGATGGTGATCTTGGGGGGCAGCGGCGACGGCAAAACTACACTTCTCCGCCACATTGAAGCCCTCGAGAAGCCTGCTTCGGGACGCATTTTCATCAAGGGTGTCGACATCACCACGTGCTCCCAAGCGGAGCTGCGTGAACTCCGACGGATGATGGGGATTTCGTTCCAAAGCGCCGCGATGTTTAACTCCATGACGGTCGGTGACAATGTCGCTCTGCCTCTGCGGGAGCACACTAAGCTCGCTGAGCCGACCATCCGTCTGATGACGCGCATGAAACTGTCCCAAGTGGGGCTGGAGGATGTCGAGGACCTCTTTCCTTCGCAACTTTCCGGCGGCATGCGCAAGCGGGCCTCGGTCGCCCGGGCGCTCGCCATGGACCCTGAGATTCTGCTGTTCGATGAGCCCTCGGCCGGGTTGGACCCGATTATTGCCGCCGGCATCGACGAGTTGATACTACACCTCAAGCGTGCCTTTAAGATGACGATTGTCGTCGTCACTCATGAGCTCGAGAGCGCCTTCCTCATTGCCGACCGGATCTGCATGCTGCACGGTGGCAAGATGATCGCAGTGGGCGACGAAGAGGAGATTCGCAATAGCCAGCATGCTCGCATCCGGCAGTTTCTGGATCGCGTTCCGGATAAGATGGGTGAAAACCAGCAAGACTTCTTGAGCCGGTTGACAGACAACTAGACTAAGACATGAGCAGCGAAGCGAAGGTTGGAGCGTTTGTTGTTGTCTCGCTAATTGTCTTTGTTTATACCTTCATCACGGTTGCCAACAAGCAGTTGGCGGGCGAAAAGGTCACATATAAAACCTACTTCACGTTCGCGGCCGGTCTCGACCCCGGCACCGCCGTGCGCTTCGGCGGGCTCAAGGCAGGCGTGGTGGAAGAGGTCCGTTCCTGGGAGGAAGATCAAACCAAGGTCGAAGTCATCTTCGAGATGCGAGGGGATATCCCGGTAAACACCGACTCGATCGCCAAACTCGCTTCGTTGAGCGCGCTGGGACAGAACTACTTGGAGATTACGACGGGCTCGATTGAAGCTCCCCGCATCGAGCCAGGGGGGATCATCAAGTCGGAAGAGGCTGTCACGGTGGACGACATCATGCAAAAGTTCGCCAACTTGGCGGATACGGCCACGGACATGATGGAAGATATGCGAGGGGATATCACAAGAATCACCGAACGGGCGGAGGTTCTGCTGAATAACCTCAACGAAATCACAGGCAAAAAAAGCCGCGAGAGCATGGAACAGTTGCTGGAGAACGCGAACGAAATGATGGCGGAGCAAAGGCCTAAGATCAACCGCATCACCGATCAAGTGACTGAAATGCTGGTAAAAGCCGACCGGCTGCTAGTTGACTTCCAGGCGGTTGCCGAACAGACCAAGGCCACCGTCGCCAACGCTAACCGCACGCTCGACGAAACCCGCGAGCCGCTCAAGAGTAACCTCGTGGAGTTGGAAGCAACGCTGAAACAGACAAGACGAACGCTCGAAGATATTCAGGCGATTGTGGTCGTCAATGAGAGCAACATCAACGAGATGCTCGAGAACCTTCGCGTCAGCTCGCAAAACCTCAAGGAGATGAGCGACGAATTAAGGCAACGCCCCTGGAGCTTGATCCGCGTCAAACCCAAACCAGACCGCAAGGTGCCATTGCCCGCGCCGGGCGGCTAGGCCAAACAGTGGCGAGCTTCCAGGTTTGCCGCCGTCTCGGTTCGCCGAGGCGTCACACGCCTTCGTGATTCTTCATGAGGGAAACTCCCCGAACCGGCTATTCGATTGTTGGTTCAAAAGGAGTTATTCCAGGAAAATGCCGTGATCTTGTCGGCCGGCCGTGGCTCGGACGGCGTGCGGCGCCGATTCACTCAGAAAAGCCCTTCGATCGTACCGTCCGGCTTAACCCGCATGCGCTCGGCGGCCGGGGATTTTGGCAGCCCGGGCATGGTGAGGATGTCGCCCGCCACAGCCACCACAAAACCCGCACCGGCGGAGGGATAGAGATGTTGCACCTTGAGGCGAAATCCGCTCGGGGTGCCTAGCCGTGAGGCTTTGTCGGAGAGCGAATACTGCGTCTTGGCGACGCAGACCGGCGTGTCCGCTAAACCAAACGACTCGAGATCGCCAATTTCCCGCTCGGCCGGCGTAGTGTAGTCCACGCCATCGGCGCCATAGATCTCGCGGGCAATGACATCGATCTTCTGCTTGATCGGAAGGGCAGCGTCGTAGAGAGGACGAAAGTCGGCTTTTCCTTCATCGAGAAGAGCAACGAGGGCTTCGGCCACTTCCAAACCGCCCTCGCCGCCTTTTTCCCAGACTTCACAGACGAGCGCGGACACGTTTTCTGCGGAGCATCCTTCGCGGGCCGCCGCAACTTCCTCCTCGGTGTCTTCTAGGAAGCGATTCAGGACGACGACCAACGGGACGCCGAATTGTTTGACGTTCTGGATATGCCGCCGCAGGTTAGCCGTACCACGCTCGACGGCGACCGGGTCCGCGGCCTTGAGTTGGGACCTCTTGACGCCGCCATGCGTTTTGAGTGCCCGCACCGTTGCGACAACAATCGCCGCCTGCGGCTGCAAGCCCGACATACGGCACTTGATATTGAAAAACTTCTCCGCTCCCAGATCGGACCCGAATCCGGCTTCGGTCAGCACGATGTCCGTCGTCGCCAACCCCATTCGCGTCGCCAGCACGGAATTACAACCGTGGGCGATGTTGCCGAACGGGCCGCAATGTACGAACGCCGGGCCACCTTCGATTGTCTGGACGAGGTTGGGCATGAGGGCGTCTTTGAGGAGCAACGTCATGGCGCCGTGGGCTTTAAGATCGCGCGCGGTAACCGGCGCGTTGCTGAAGGTCGCCCCCAAAACAATGCGCGCCACCCGCGCTTCTAAGTCCTCCAGTCCTTCCGCCAACGCCATGATTGCCATCACCTCGCTGGCAGGTGTAATCACAAAACGATCCTCGCGTGAGGGTCCGGATCGCAAACGTCCCAGCCCGGTTACGGCGTGACGCAGAGCGCGATCATTCATATCGATCGCTCGTGGCCAGGTGAGGTGGCGGGGATCGATCAAAAGCGCGTTGCCACGGTGCAGATGGTTGTCGAGCATGGCCGACAACAGGTTGTGGGCGCAGGTGATGGCGTGAAAGTCGCCAGTAAAGTGGAGGTTAATGTCCTCCATCGGTAGAACCTGGGAATAGCCCCCTCCGGCCGCCCCTCCTTTCAGACCGAAAACCGGCCCTAGGCTGGGCTCCCGAATACAAGCTACGGCGTTGCGTCCCAACCGGCGAAGCGCTTGCGTGACACCGACGGTCACCGTGGACTTCCCTTCGCCTGCCGATGTCGGGTTCATTCCGGTGACGAGTACAAGCCGTCCCCGCTGCGGTCTTTTCTCGAGAGCCGCCAACTTGACCTTCGTCTTGTACTCGCCAAAAAGCACCAGGTCGTCTTGGTCCAGGCCCAGTTCCGCCGCGACGTCGCGAATAGGACGCAGCCTCGCCCGTTGAGCGATCTCGATATCAGGCGGAATGGCGACTTTTTGCGGCACGTTGAGTGTTCCTCCGTGATCTGCGGGCGGCTTGTCGGGGAAAGAAGTCGCTAGGAGAACAAAAGGTACGGATTCTCCAATAAGCTCTTCAGTGTCTTAAGGAAGTCCGCCGCCACTGCACCATCTACAGCGCGGTGATCGACATTGACCGTCACCTGCATCATGGGCCGAAGCGCGATCTGGTCATTCACTTTGACCGCTCTATCCGTGATCGTGCCGACCGATAAGATGCCGATCTCCGGCGGGTTGACGATCGACGTGAACTGCTCGACGCCGAACATGCCCAAGTTCGAGACCGTGAACGTGCCGCCCTTGATCTCCTCGGGTCTGAGGCGGCCGCTTCGCGCGCGCGACAGCAGGTCCTGCATTTCAACATGGATGTCGGTGAGCTTTTTGCGACCCACATCGCGGATGACCGGCACGATCAGGCCATCGTCCAGCGCCACCGCGATCCCCAGGTGAATCGCGGAGTATTGATGGATCTCTTCATCCACGAAGTGGGCATTGAGGCGAGGGTGCTTTTCGAGAGCCGCGGCGGTGACCTTCGCCAGCACCGGCGTCATCTTCAGTGGCGCGCCGGTTTCAGATTCGACTTGGGAACTGAGACGTTCGACCAACCGCTGCAGCTCCCCAACATCGACCGATAGAGAAAGCGAGATGTGCGGCGCCGCCTGGGCGCTCTGCTGCATGCGCTCGGCGATGATTCGGCGTTTCCCCTTGAGCGGTATGATTTCGTATTCCTGTTCCGCAACGGGCGGCGCTGCTTCCGCTCCTCGCTGCTGTGCTACGTCGCCGGCAAGCACGGCCCCATCGGGACCCGAACCGCGCACACTCGCCAGTGAGATTCCCGCTTCAGCGGCGAGCCGTCGTGCCTTGGGCGAGGCCAGTGGCATTTTTCCAACAGCAGGCTGGGCCGCTTGTGACGGCGCTTGCGCGGCTCCGTCCGCCGAAGCGGGGCTTTCGGCCAAGGGAGTCGCACCGCTTTTCGTCGAAGCGGCTGCCTCCTTGGGAGCGCTTTCGCCTTCCGCAAGCAGTACCGCCACAACCTGTCCGACGGGGACCTCGTCGCCCTCCTTGGCGCTGACGTTCGCCAGGGTTCCCGATCCCGGAGCTTCGAACTCGAACACCGTCTTGTCGGTTTCGATCTCCATCACGGGCTCGCCCTGTTTTACGAACTCCCCCTCGGCCTTGAGCCAGCGCACGAGAATGCCGCTATCTTGGGCCATCTCGACCGCCGGCATGACAATTTCAACTGCCACGGATCCTCCTTAGCGCCCGAGCATTTCTCGGGCGACCCCGACAACGCCCTTCGCATTCGGGATTGTCTGGTCTTCCAAAGTGGGAGCGAAAGGAACGGGTACATCCATCGCTGCTATGCGCCGAACGGGGGCGTCAAGGTGATAAAACGCCTTCTCGGCGATGACCGAGCCAAGCTCGGCCGTTGCGCCGAATCGCCGGTAGCCTTCGTCGAGGACGATGCAGCGGGACGTCCTCTTCACCGACGCCACGAGTGTTTCTTCGTCGAGCGGCGTCAGTGTTCTGGGGTCGATCACCTCCGCGTCGATCCCGTCCTCGGCCAGCTTGTCAGCTGCTTCGAGCGCAACGTGAACCATGCTGGAAGTGGCGACGATTGTGAGGTCTTGTCCCTCTCTTTTCGTGTCCGCGACGCCAAAAGGAATCGCGTATTCTTCGCTGGGATCCGGTACGGCGCCTTTCTGCTGATACATCATCTTGTCTTCAAGGAACACGACAGGGTTGTTGTCACGGATCGCCGTCTTGAGCAGTCCTTTCGCGTCATAGGGCGTAGAAGGCAAGGCAACCTTGAGGCCGGGTATGTGCGCAACCCAGGCTTGCAGACTCTGAGAATGCTGGGCGGCGGCGCGCCGGCCGGCTCCCATCGTTGTGCGAACGACGAGCGGGACCGTGAATTTCCCCCCGGACATGTAGTGAATCTTGGCCGCCTGGTTGACGAGCTGATCCATGGACAGGGTGAGGAAATCCCCGAACATGATCTCGACGATCGGGCGGATGCCGGTCACCGCGCCGCCGACCGCGAGGCCGGTGAATCCGGCTTCTGAAATCGGCGTATCGATGACTCGCGACGGCCCGAATTCGTCCAGGATTCCCTGCGTCACCTTGAGGACCCCTCCGGGCGCCGCGACGTCCTCGCCCAAGAGGACCACGGTTTCATCCCGGCGCATTTCCTCGCGGATGGCCTCGTTGATGGCCTCCGAGATGGTGATCTGCCTGCCGTTAGTCGGCGTAGACATGTCGCGTGACCTCCTCGGGTTCCGGAAACGGAGACTGCTTCGCGTGTTCGACGGCGGTTTCCACCTTCGCGGTCAC
This sequence comes from Bryobacterales bacterium, assembly GCA_965248105.1. Classification (GTDB taxonomy): domain Bacteria; phylum Acidobacteriota; class Terriglobia; order Bryobacterales; family UBA6623. Next base: position 3,088,418 of record CBDFIK010000006.1, on the reverse strand, counting down.
CTCTTTCGCGATGGATTCCAGGTCAGCTTCGGTCGCCTGTCCGGCGGCGAGGATTTTCCCGGCAAGGCGATCGATTGGATCACGTTTTTCGCGCCATTCTCGTTCTTCGTCTCGTGTGCGATAGGCACGCTGGATATCACTCATGCCGTGTCCGGAATGGCGGTAGGTTTCCAAGACGAGGAAACTCGGGCCTTGGCCGGCGCGTCCTCGATTGACGGCTTCCATCGCCGCTTCACGGACGGCGAGGACGTCCATCCCATCCACCGTCGATGAGGGAATATCAAACGCTTTCCCGCGCTCTATAATCTTTCCGGCGGTTACCTGCTGCATGGGAGTGAACTCGCCGTATTGGTTGTTCTCGCAGGCGTAGATGACGGGCAATTTCCAAATGGCGGCCATGTTCATGGATTCGAGCAGCACTCCTTGGTTCGCTGCGCCGTCGCCGAAGAAGCAAACCGCCACCTGGTCCGTTTTTCGAACCTTGGCACTGAAAGCGGCTCCGGTGGCGATTGGTATGCTGCCCCCGACGATAGCGTTCGCGCCCAGGTTGCCCATTTCTTGATTGGCGATGTGCATCGAGCCGCCTTTTCCCCGGCAGTAGCCATCCACTTTGCCGAATAGCTCGGCAAACATGCGACCCATGTCGGCGCCTTTCGCCAGGCAGTGTCCGTGACCGCGGTGCGTGCTGGTGATGTAATCGTCTACGCGTAGAGCCGAGCAGATGCCCACGGCGACCGCCTCTTGTCCGATGGAGACATGTGCAATACCGATAATCACCGTGCCGCGATACAATTCCTGGACCTTCTCTTCAAACGTGCGAATGGTGACCATTCGGGTGTAAAGGCCCAGTAGTTGCTCTTTGGTTAAGTCCTTGTCGATTACCGCGGAAGTGTTTGTCATCGTGCTTTCGATTTGCCCGTTCAAAAGCGGCTGGAGCTGGTGTGGTGTTTCAAAAGGGTCATCGACGGCTAACGATCTTCAACAGCCGGCCACCGCACTGGACCGCTCCCTGACGGTCGCGGCTCGGTTTGGGGTTCTGCGATGTCGCACAGGCCGAATGTCACTCCTTGCCGCCTATGCCGCTCCATTGTTGCTCCAGTTCGCTCACCAGGGCGTCCAAAACTTCTTGTACGCTTCCCGGCCTTTCTTGTTTGGCGCTCCACTGCCACTGGTTCAAATAGTCATCCGTTCCCGCCAACCCTTCCTCCATGGCCACGCGGTCGATCTCTTCCTGGAAGTAACCGGGCAGCGGGCGCGACACCGGCCTGCGGCCTTCTTCGGATACTTTCACCTGGGCCGGGATGTCTTTCCAGTACAGAACCTGGTAGATCGCCATCGCCAAGAGATTCCTTTCAATTTTCTTTAGCCGGTTGCAGCTCTCCTTTTCGATAGGCGCGGAGAAATTTCTTGCAAAAGCGATCACGGCCCAGCAGCATGTCCTCAGCCAGCTTGTAGCGCGCCGTGGTTTTGTCGATCGAGAAGACCTCGTTCATCTTGCCCGTCACAGGATCGACGATGCCACTGTCGGCGCCGGCATCCACCGCCAAGTTGGCGAAGGCGTCATTGATCAACCGGCGGCTCGGCAGTCCGAACGATACATTACTGAATCCTCCGGTGATGTGAATCTCGGGACCGTACTTTTGCCGCAGCTCGCGGACAGCGTTGAAATAATGATTGCAGAATTCACCGTCGACCGATATCGGGAACACGAGGCCATCGACGTAGATATTGCTCAACGGAATGCCCTTTTCGACGGCGGCGTCAACCATGCGTGAGGCGTTTGCCACACGCTGCTCGTCGTTCTGCGGCATGCCCGACTCGCCAGCCGCCGTTGCGATGACGGGATGGCCGCCCGCCTGGGCCACGTCCAGCGCCTCGACTCGTTCGAGAGACGCCGAGTTCAACATCGGGGTTCCGGCTTGAGACCGGCAGGCCGCCAGACCGGCTTCGATGATCTCGATGTTCGAGGAATCGACCGACACCGGGACCGGGGCCAGCGGCTCGACGAATTCTACCAACCAACGAATGGCCGCCTTTTGGTCGTCAAGCGATATGGAAATTTCGTCGACGTTGAGGTCCAGGAAATCCGCGCCCGCATCAACTTGGCGCTGGACGATGGTCGCGATGTACTCCCGCCCTTCACTCGCAGCAGGCTCCTCGCCTGACATAGCAGCCTGCACGGCGATTTTGACGTGCTTGACGCGCCCCTCGTCGTAGTCCTGGGTTTTCTTCGCCTTCTCGGGGATTATCAGAAAGCGCGTTTCACCGTTACGCGCGACGTAGCGGACAGCCTCGTTGCCCGCGGGGTCGGTCGTTACTCGTTTTCCCTTGCGAAGCACAATCCGCGTGCAGTGAGTATTTTCTCCGATGACCATGAACTCTCGATCCAGTCCGGCGACTTTCATTCCGAGTTATCCTCGCTTCGGTTCACTTTGGCGTGGTGGTCGCGCTCCAGGAAGGTATTGGCCCAGGCGCTGGTTCCCTTGAGCGCGCCATCTCGAAACACCACGGGGCGCTCGATGAGCTGGTCTTCTTCGCCGTAGCCTTTCAATCGATCATAGGCACGCGACCATATGCAGTCCTTTTCGCCGACTTCGCATTTGCCTCCCGGCCGGGTTCCTCCGCACGGCCCGTTGCGCTGGTTCTTGACGCACTGTGACTCCGGGCAGAGGAAAGCGATCTCGGGAAGGGAGCAGTCGCCGCAGTCCTGGCAATCAAAAGCTGCGATCTTGAGCGCCTGTTCGGCTCCGTGCACCGCGGCGCGCAGGCCATGACCCGCACGCTCTACTCTTTCGTAGAGAGCTCGGCCCGCGCGGAATCCTAGTGTTCCCTTCTCGAACACTTTGTCGTGCGCAAAACGATTGACTTTATAGGCGAGCGGCGCTTTCTTTCGCGCGGCCCGCAAACCGTCGGGGGTTCTCGATTGCAGATACCGGCGATTGACCTCGGTCGAGCTGAGTCCCGTTTCGGGATCCGGTTCGAAGTAGTAGAACTCCTCCGGCTGATGGAACAGAATCTCGCGAGCAAACTGTTTCCAGTCGTCCTCCGCGAAGCCGGCCGCCAGGCTGAGGATGTTTTCGTAGTCCTTGTACCGCAGGTGCCCTCCCAGGTATACGCCGCGAAAACCCAACCCGCGCGCCACCGCGCATTGCTTGGCGGCCAGTTCCAGGAAAAACGCCTTGCCGCGGTCGGGGGAAGCGGCTTGCTCTTCCGCAATACGAAACAGGTCATCGGGGAGCACGACTCCGGGGATATTCCCCGCGTGAAAGAACCGGGCGGCGGGCACGCTGAGTACATAAACGTTCGCCAGCACCGGGACGTTCAGCTCGTGCATCCGCATGTACTTGAGCAACTCGTCTTGCTTGCGAGAGTCATAGCCGATCTGGTTGATGATGAACGCCGCCCCGTTTTCGACCTTCTTCGCCAGTTTGAAATACTGCGGCATGACTTCCCGCTCGGCCTGCTTGTAATTGTTGACGACGGCTCCGAGGAAGAAATTGGTCTGTTCGAGAGCTTTCTCCGGCTGCCCGTCCCCGTTCGAGAGCCGGACGCCGGCGTTCATGTCGGAGTACATGCGAAGAAGTCCGATCGAGTCGATATCGAATACGCCCGCAGCCTGGCCCTGATAGCTCGGCGTGGGACAGTCGCCGGAAAGCGCCAGGACGTTGTTGAACCCCTCGCTGGCCAGCTTCCAGCCGCGGCTTTGGAGCGCATTGCGATTCCAGTCTTTGCACGACAGGTGAATGATGACCTCTTGTCCGCGGGAGATCAGATCGGTGCCCAGGGTGTCGGCGCTCAACATGGCGTTGCCGCCGGGGTTGTCCGTGATGCTGAGGGCATGCACCTGGGGATGCTCGGCCAGGGCGCGCGCCAGAGACAGCACCTTCCTTCCTCGCCGCTCGGTAATAAGGCCCCGCGAGGTGACCAGCTCCGCGCAGGTGACAAAGGTCTCGCGCTGCTCGAGGAGCCGGCGCAGCGACGGCTTGGTCCAAGCGTCCGTTCTTGGGGTCGTGTGAACCGTTGCCAAAACTCTCTACCTTCCCGTTTAAGCGACTGCCGAGAAATCGAAGTCCGTCGGCATGGGTTTGAATTGACAGGCCTCGACGAAGATCTCGAAGAAATCAGGCGTGGTCTCTAGCTCCACGTGTTCGATTTGTTGCGCCAGCTTCTCGGTGGATTGCCGTTTGGAGCGCGACAGCAGCATCTCTTTGGCCCCCAGCGCCGCGGCGTTGCCGATCTTGACAATACGGTCCTCCGGCACCGGAGCCAGAAAACCGATCTCGATCGCATTCCTGACGTTGACGTAGTTCGCAAAGCCGCCCGCCAGGTAAAGCTTCGTGATGTCCGCCGGCCGAACGCCGTAATTGCGCATGACGATGAACTGTCCGCAATAGTTCGCCGCCTTGGCCTGCGCCAGGTTACTGGCGTCGAGACGTGAAAGGGTGATCCCGTATTCGGGAACGATGTCGAGTTCCCGTGCCTTGTTCGGGAAGACGCCTTTGGGGGTCATCTGCCCGCCCCGGCGAAGTTCGGCCAATAGATCGATGAGGCCCGATCCGCACAGCCCGCGCGGCTCGCCGTCCCCGATCGTGCTGTAGTCAGCCTGGCCGTTGCTAAGCCGAAGGGACTCGATCGCTCCCTCGACGCCGGGCATTCCGTAGGTGACCAGCCCGCCCTCGAAGGCCGGTCCCGCCGGGCACGATGCCGCCATGAGCTTCCCGGCGCGCCCCAGCACAACCTCCGTATTGGTCCCCACATCGACAACCATGACGACTTCACGTCGCGACTCGATATCAACGGCCACCAGGTCGGCCAACATGTCCGCTCCGACGTGGCTGGCGATCAGCGGAGCCCCGAACACCACCGCCTGCGGGTGAGACCAGATGCCGAGCCGGTGCGCCTTTTCTGCGAGCGCAGTCGTCTTGCGTTCCCCGGCTAGGTACTCGTGCTCGATTTGCGACTTGTAAGGACGCTGGCCGATCGACTGCACATCGAGACCGAAGAACAGTTCGCGCATGGTGGAATTCCCCACCACGACAATTTCGTAGATCCGGTGCCGCGGGAACCCCAACTCTCGGCACATGGCCTTCAACTGATGATTGAGCGTGTTAACGATCGACTTATGGAGTTCCCCGCGAAAAGGTCCGCTGTCGTAGGAGATGCGGTGCATGATATCGCTGCCGCCGAAGCGCTGGGGGTTCTCGAAAGAAGCTAGATAGAGGCCCTCCCCCGTTTCGAGGTCCACCAGCTCGGCCACCACGGTGGTCGTGCCGAGGTCGACGGCCAGGCCGTACATCTTGCCGTGGTAGCGGTCAATCACCTCGCCGTCGTAGCGGACATTGTCGCCTTCGCGGGTTACCATCGGGTCGAGCGTGATGTTCTTCCGCAGCGAAGCGGTGAGAATCTTGGGCTGGCTGCGAAGCAGCGAAAAGCGGACATCTTCGTCAGAGTTTTCAATCACGGCCTGGCAGGCAAGACGGTAGCTCCCGCGCAAAAACTCCTCCGCCTCGGTGGGAGCGCTCAGTGCTTCATGGCCACGACTAACTTCGACGATGCACTCGTGGCAGACGCCGGTGCGCCCACAAGATGTGGGTACCTGGACGGCCAGCTCGTCGGCATAGTCGAAGATGGTCTTCCCGCCCACAAGAGGGCGCTTTTGACCGTCGTAGGATATCTCTCCCATGGGGAACCGGGTCAGTGCGTAGGGGCAAACAGCCCTACGTGCCGCACGCTAGCGAGTTGCCTTGCCGAGCTATGCGCTAAGGGGTGTGTGAAAAAACCTTGGGACAGTCCACCGCGCCTCCCGGAAGTCATGGATAAGAAGACATCTCCCCCGTGCACGGCGCTTGGGACAGTCCCCAGTTTTTTCACACGCGCGTAAGCAAGCGGTCGGTTCCAGACGCGACAAACCGCTCCCTGACGGTCGCGGCTCGGTGAGTGCTGTCGCTCGAATACTGGATTGTTCCATTCCGTGTCGGGTGAATACGCAAGCCGTCACCCAGACCTTTTTTGAACAAACTTCTGAAACGTCGACCCTACGTCGTCTCCCAGGCGCCGCGGTAATCGAGCTTGTCGTCACCCGCGCAGATCAGCAACTCTCCTGAGCGCGCGGGCTTGCGCTGGTTCCTACAGCCGAACTGCGCCGTACATCGATCGAGGCGGTCCTTATAGGGACAGCGCTTGGTGGCCAGCTCCTCGGCGTGCCGCATCATGCCGGTGAACAGTTCCGTGATGCGGTCGAGCCGCTTTTGATATTCCGCCTTGTCGATCTTCTGCATCGCTCGGGTCAGGCTTCGACTTCTTGGGCCATCAGATCTTTGGCGAGTTCTACGCAGGCAACAGCATCTTTGCCGTATCCGTCGGCTCCCATATCGTCGGCAAACTCCTGTGTGACCGGCGCGCCTCCCACCATGATCTTCACGTCGTCCCGGAGGTCTGCGTCGATGAAGGCTTCAATCGTTTTGCCCATGTTCGGCATCGTGGTCGTCAGCAGCGCCGACATGCCCAACAGCGGAGCTTCATGCTCCTCAATCGCCGCGATGAATTCGTCCGATGAAGTGTCCACCCCCAGATCGACGACTTCGAATCCCGAGCCTCGCAGCATCATGATGCACAAGTTCTTGCCAATGTCGTGCAGATCACCTTTCACCGTTCCCATGACGACCTTGGCGATCGGTTTGATGCCGGAGGCAGAAAGAATCGGTTCGATGTGTGCCATGCCCGCCTTCATGGCGCGGGCGCAGGCAAGCACCTCGGGGACAAAGATAAAGTTTTCTCGGAACTTGATGCCCACGATCCCCATCGCCGCGATCAGGCCGTCGTCCATGATTTCGATTGCTTCGATGCCCTCTTCGAGGGCTTGAGTCGTGAGCTTGTCGACAGTTACGTTTTCGCCCTCGATGAGGGCTGCGCCGATCTCTTGCATGCTGGCCCGAGCTTTGGCGAACGTGTTGACTATGCGCTCGCGCTCGTCGGGCCGCTCAATAAATTCTTCGATTTCGTCTCGAATCAACTCGTTCGAGATATCACTAATCGATGCCATGTTGTTCTGTCCTTGGAAGCTTTCTCAGTTTTCCGTCGCGTGTTCGCGATGCCAGTCCTTGACAGCCTTAGGAATCTCTTTTAGGTTCTCGATCGCAGTCTGCAGTGGAATAGCACACTCAGGAGCAACCAGCTGCACTCCGGCATCGAGATTCTTGTACACTTCCTGGCGAACGTCCTCGGGTTTCTTGGCGAACAAGGTTTCCGGATTGTTGATGTTCCCCACCAAAGAAATGCGATCCTTCATAATCTCCATCGACGCTTGGGCGTTATTCTTCGAATCGTAGTGGAAGGCCGCCATACCGGTTCGCGCGATGTACTCCATGCGGTCTTCGGTCTTGCCGCAAATGTGAAGGATCAGCGGCACCGGCAGCCGCTCGGCGAACTCGATGTGCAATTCCGTGAGAAACCGGTCGTAGTATTCACCGCTGACCAAGTCGCCGGTGGCGTGATCGGGCAGCGTCAAGGCGTCCGCCCCGGCTTCAATCTGCGCCAGACCGAATTGGATCGTCGCCTCTTTCATGCGATCCAGGCAAAGCTTCGTCTTTCCTGGGTCGTCGAGCGACAGCAGTAGGAAGGGTTCCACGCCGAAGCAGTGGTAGCCGAGCGACCACGGTCCCATCGTTTTCCCAATAACGGCCACTTCATCCCCGTACTCTTTCTTGAGAATCTTGATTGCCTCGGTGACACACTTCGTGTCCTTGTGCGTCAGGAAATCCGGCGGGACCTTGATGTCGTCGGCTGTTTCCCAGATCGGCTCCCGCATTTTCACTGTCGGCCAGTTGTCCTTCTGCTCCCACTGGATCTTGCACCCGAGCGCTGAGGAATCCTGGATGATCGTGAAAACCGGCATGATCGAATCGAAACCTAACTCCGTATAGCCTGTGGCGGCCAGGCGAGCCATCAACTCGGGATCACGGTTTGCGTCCGGGAAGGGCGCGTCTACCAGATCCATGAGCTCGACCGTCGCGACGGAGGTCGGGTTGCTCACCGGTGTCCGATCCACTGGTTCGCGACGCAGAGCGGCTAAGACGCGCTCCCGTGGTTTCATCGGCCCAACCGTTTGTGGTGCTGCCATCACTTACCTCCCTAGACCACGATTCCGGTAGTTGACCGCCACTCCCCGGCGGCGCCGGTTTCCAAAGCGGCCTCACGCCCTGGCGCCCTGGCCAACGATAAGCTAACGATAAGCTGAAGCTTGTCACAATGGCCAACCGGGACAAACACGAGTGTTTGTCGCCACCGGCAGTGACCGCCACTTTTGTTCGTCATCATTGCTGCGCGCTTGGCGCCGCGAGCTGTCCCCGAGAGGCGGCCATTTCCTGTTGCCGCAAGATCACCCTGACGTTTGGCGCTCGGACCAGCAGCAGGCCGACCAGCGCGTCATGAGACTGTCCGCAGGGGAATTCGACCCGGTCCCGGCCGCCTTCGTCCAATTGCAGCTGAGCGAGCTTGGCCAAACCCGCGGTCACCGCCGACTTGCGCTTGGCGACTTTGTCGCCTTCCCCGTCTGAACTCATCTCGTAAGAGCCGCTTCCGAGGTTGGTCGCGATCATCTTCGCGTCCGCTTTCTTGTCTCGAATGCTCAGCGGTCGAGGCGCCAGCTCGCTGCCGGTCGGCAACTTGCATGCCTCGAGAAAAACGCGTTTACTGGCGAGATGATGGGCCGCTCCACACGGGAAGCGCAGTCTCGCGCCGGAATCTCCCACGAGTTCCATGCCTCCCAATACAACCATCGCTTGCGCGACGAAGGTGACCCTCTCATCCGCGCCCTCCTTGCGACTGTACGTGTGGACCGTCAGCTCGATGCCGGCGTCGCTCTCTTGCCGGTAGAGAGCGATCGAAATGTCATGGAAATGCTGATCCATCGGCAGCAGCTCGATCCGCTCTCCGATGTCGGTTGTTACGCCCATAGGCTCGATCCTTTGTCAAAGGCCATCTGCCAAGGTAAGGGGGACGGCAGCACTCGAATGCGCACGGCTGATCTCGACTCCGGGCGCGGGTCCCGTATCCGCTCTCACCGGATTTCGAAACCGCCCGCCAGGCAAGTCAATCTAGTTTGACTGGCTATCCAGACTTGACAGTCGCCCCAGTTCCACTTTAGCATAATATATGTCTGGTTGTCTGACAACCTGACTAATAGAATAGCGCTAGGTTACGAGCTTGTAAAGTCTATTTTCTGGGCCGCCTAGCAAAAAAACTCGTGATCGAAAACCTCAAGCGCGTCTCCCGCGTTTCGGTTAGCGACGAGATCGTCGACCAACTAATCGACCTCATCTCTCGTGGCGTGCTCAAGCCGGGCCAGCGGATGCCTTCGGAGAAGCAGCTCTCACAGCAGTTTGGCGTCGGCAGAACATCGGTCCGGGAAGCGTTGCGTTCGCTTTCGGCGACCGGCATCGTTGAATCCCGGCCGGGAGAGGGCAATTTTGTATCGGAGGACAGCAGCAAATACCTCGAAAAAACGCTGCAGTGGGGTCTGCTGCTAGATCGCAAGGTTCTGGAGGATCTGATCGAGACCCGGCTCATGCTCGAATCGCACACTTCGTTTCTTGCCGCTCAGAAAGCAAGCCGCAAGGACCTCAACGAGATTTCATCAACGATCGAGCGGATGGAAGAACTGACGGCCGATCCCGACCAGTACTTGGAATTTGACCTCCGCTTTCACTTGGCGATCGCGCAGGGGACGCAGAACTCGATCCTCCGCCAACTTCTCAGCATGACAAGAGGCTACCTGCAGGTCTGGATCAAGGAAACGTTGTCGGAGACTCCGGCGGGCGAATCAGGCTTGCGCGCCGAACTGTCGATCGCGGAGCACAAAAAGATTTTCCGGGCGCTCGAGCAACACAAGGCCGAGCAGGCGCGGGAAGCGATGACCGAGCACATTCTTTCGAGCAGCGCCGATCTTCGCACGCACGTGGCGGCGAGAGACCACGCCCCGTCCGCCTCACTCCCTTCCTGATAGTCCCAGAGACCCAGCCGCAGCGTCGCTAAACGGTGGTGATACAAACACTGCTGCTTGTCCGGAAACTATAGGGTCGGAGGTGTCTCTGCCGGCACCCCGCTGCGTGGTCGGGGTCATTCGCATGCCGGCAAGAATGCCGGCACGACACGCTGAAAGCGTGCGCCACACTTCCGAGTCCGACATTTCCAAATCTATAGTGCACTCATCTCCAAGACAGTCCCTAGTGGCCTTTTCTCACCGCCTAACGAGGCCAAGTGCGTGAGAAAAGAGGGCTAACACACGGGAAGATTGATTTCGCAACAAGAAGCGGGAAGAACCGTGAGATGCCGAAGTAGCGGAGCGTTGGCGAGCAAGCGTTCGAATTCGACATCGGTGGAGTGCCTTAAGGCAAGCAGCGACCTCTCGATCTCTTCGGTCACTGCCGCGAGCGCCTCGAGTTGTTCGGCACGGTAGAGAGCATCGGCGCCCCGCCTCGCTTGGTCACGCCACTCTTGATCGGAGAGGTAGGCCTGCACTAAAGCTAACTGCTGTTCGATCACGGAGAGATCTTTGGTCTCCAGCCCTCGCAACAAATCACGGGCCGCAATGCGACATCGATCATAGATTCGCTCATCGCTCGTCATGGATTTCGGCTCCCTCAGCTTCCCGGCCGTCGGTGGCGCAGGCAATCTTGCCGACGGACCTTCAAGCAAAATCCTTTCTTTCAGTCACTTCTGACCTACACTGCCAAGACAGTCCGGCCCTGGGGACTCTTGCCGCAGGCCCTAGCCGTCCCAAGGGCCCTTATCGGAAGCCCGACGGTGAGTCAAAGCAAATTCTCTCTCGGCGCATCGTTGAGCTGTTCGGGGCGCGGCTTTGGTTTTCGGCGAGCAAGAGACTGAGCCTGGAACGTTAGTGACAGGGCCGAATCCCCGTAACGAGCATTGGGCGCTGGACCGCTCCGTCGAAAACCCGCCGGTTTTGATCCGCTTGGGTGGGCCTGAGGCTGGTGGCAGGACCGGACTCTTGAGGGGGACTGACCGCTCCCTGACGGTCGCGGCTCCGTCTATCTTGGCGAAGGCCCATGGGCACTCACTCGCGTTCGCGGCTCCGATTCGCTCATCACGAGGCTGTGCGTGAACAAGAAACTGAGCCTGGAACGCCAGTGACAGGCCGAATCCCCGTGACGACCATCGCGCCGTGACCGCTCACTCGCGGCTCCGGTGCTCCGGAATCAAGGGCGGAGCATCCCGAACCCAGCAACGATCCACTAGAATGGTTTTGGGTATGGCTATGAACAAGAATCGGAAGGGCCGGCTGACTCAACCGTTGGTTCGCGACGAAGGCAGCCTCCGTCCCGCCAGTTGGGACGAGGCTCTGGATCGTGCCGCTGAAGGCTTTCGCTCGGCGGTCGCGAAGCACGGCCCGCAAACGTTTGGGATCTTTAGCTGCTCGAAAACAACGAACGAGCTCAACTTCACGTCCCAAAAGTTTGCCCGGGTGGTCATCGGCAGCAACAACATCGATAGTTGCAACCGTACTTGACACGCCCCGAGCGTCGTCGGTCTGGCGACAGTGTTCGGAGCGGGAGGCGGGACCAGTTCCTACCAGGAGGTCGAGGAGACGGACCTCATCATCCTGTGGGGCTCGAACGCCCGCGACACGCACCCCATCTTCTTCCATCACGTGTTGAAAGGGGTGCATAACGGTGCGAAACTCTACGTGGTCGACCCGCGAAGGACCGGGTCCGCGCAGTGGGCCGACGGCTGGTTGGGCCTCGACGTCGGCAGCGACATCGCTCTCGCCAACGCCATGGGGCGCGAAATCATCGCCGCGGGTTTAGCGAATGACGACTTCGTCGAGCACGCTACCAGCCGATTCGACGAATATAAGGCGGCCGTCGAGCGCTGCACGCTGAAGTACGCTGAACGGGTTACCGGCGTACCCGCGAAAGCGATTCGAGATCTCGCCCACGCGTACGCCAAGGCCCCGCGAGCCGAGCTGTGCTGGACGTTGGGCATCACCGAGCACCACAATGCCGTGGACAACGTGCTGGCCTTGATCAATCTCTCTCTGTTAACGGGCCACGTCGGCCGCTACGGCTCCGGGCTAAATCCTTTGCGCGGGCAAAATAACGTCCAAGGCGGAGGCGACATGGGCGCTATCCCGGACCGCTTGCCCGGTTTTCAGCACGTGGAAAACGACGGCCTGCGCGCCAAATTCGAGGAAGCCTGGGGGGTGAACATCCCACCCAAGCGCGGGTTACACCTCAGTGGCATGTTCGAGGCCATGGAGAAGGGCGATTTCAAGGCGCTCTATGTGATCGGTGAGAACCCGGCCGACTCGGAAGCGGATCAGAACCGCGCGATGAAGTTACTCAATGGGCTGGACATTCTTGTTGTGCAGGACGTGTTGATGACTAATACGGCCGAGATTGCCGACGTCGTTCTGCCGGCCGCCGCGGGTTGGTCTGAGTCAGAGGGAACTGTCACCAGTAGCGAGCGCAAGGTGCAACGTGTCCGCCGTGCCATGGAACCGCTCCCGGGATCCCGCGACGATACCGAGATCCTGTTTGAACTTGCGCGACGGCTGGGTCACGACTGGGGCAAGCCCGACGCCGAGAAGATCTGGGACGAGGTTCGCAGCCTCTCCCCGATGCACGTCGGCATGTCGTACGCGCGTCTGGAGGCGATGGGCGGCATTCGCTGGCCCTGCTATGACGAGTCGCACCCCGGCGAGCTGTTTCTTCACAGTCGGCTTTGGGAAAGACCCGTAGTCGGCCCCAGAGCGCCGCTCAGTCCGGTCGAGAACGACCCCCCAGTAGACCAGCTCACCGACGAATACCCCATCCGGCTCACTACCGGTCGCCGACTGGATTCTTACAATACAGGTGTACAGACGGCAGCGTATCGATCGCCGCTACGGCGTGGAGAGTCGCTCGACATCTCGCCGGAGGACGGCGAGCGTTACGGCGTTGTGGAAGGGGAGCGCGTGCAGGTCACCTCCCGCCGCGGTTTCGTCATCGCGCCGGTCCGCTACGATCCGACATTGCGACCGGGGCTGGTGTTTATGACCTTCCATTTTCCTGATGAGGTACAAACCAACCAGTTGACCATCGACGCCGTGGACCCGAAATCAGGAACGGCCGAATTCAAAGCTACCGCCATCCGCATCGACAAGTTGAGCGAAAGCGAGCCAATACGCGATCGGGAAGCGATGTTGACGGGGGATTAGCCGTAGGGACTCCATTTCGTACACGCGCTCATGTTTCGGGTGAGCGCAGGCACGCACAGCATGCTGTGCCACTCCGGTAGCAGGCCACAACGGAGCAACGTTTCTTGGACCTTCACTTCACCGACCACGAATCCACCCAAGAGGAAAAGGCAGCGGTTGATGGCGTGCTTGGACCTCCCGAATCAGGGTGGCTGGGAGGCGAGCGGCGGATCGCAACCGAAGGGCGCGCATCCTCGACCGGGCACGCTGCCCGCGCCCATCGTCACCTGTTACTTCCCGCTCTTCACGGAATCCACTCGCGTTTGGGTTGGATCAGCCCCGGAGCTTTGAATTATGCCTGCCGCCGGCTCAACGTACCGCCGGCGGAAGCTTTCGGCGTGGCCGATTTCTACGCCCTGTTTTCCATGCAGCCTCGCCCGCCTCGGGTCGTTCACGTCTGCGACGACATTGCCTGCCTGACGCGCGGCGCCGGAGAGCTTTGCGAAAAGCTGGAGCAAACGTTGGGGCCGGCCGGTTCATCGACTTCCAACGGGCGCGCTACCTGGCTGCGCAGCCCCTGCTTGGGTCTTTGCGAGCGGGCGCCCGCCTGCTTGGTCTCGGCGGTGGGTGAGCAGCCCTGGGAAAAGGTTTTCGCCCCGGCCGACCCCGCGGCGGTGACAACTGCTCTGACAGCCGCCAACGGTAAGCGGCCGGCGAATCCCGATGAGTTCATCTCTACCGTCTCGGTTCCCCAGGCGGGCCGTCCGCAACTTCGGCTTTTGAGACGAGTAGGCATTGTTGATCCCCAGAGCCTTCGCGACTATCGAAATCAGGGCGGCTATCGGGCGCTCGAAAAAGCCCTCGAACTAGGTTCGGAGCGGGTCATTCAAGAAGTAACCGATTCCAAACTGCTGGGACGCGGGGGGGCGGCGTTTCCCGCGGGAATCAAGTGGAAGGCAGTCGCCGAGGCCGAAGCTCCCTGCTACACGATTTGCAACGCCGATGAGTCCGAGCCCGGCACGTTTAAAGACCGCGTTCTGATGGAAGCGGACCCGTTCGCCGTCGTCGAGGCCATGACGATCGCGGGCACGGCGACCGGCTGTGGGAAGGGTTTTATCTACATCCGCGGTGAGTACCCCCTGGCAACGGAGCGAATCGCGCATGCTATTCAACAGGTGCGGACAAAAGGTCTGCTGGGCAAGAACGTCATGGGGCGCGGCGTGAGTTTCGACATCGAACTCCGGCGCGGCGCCGGCGCATACATCTGTGGGGAAGAGACGGCTTTATTCAACTCCATCGAAGGCTACCGCGGCGAACCCCGCAACAAGCCGCCGTATCCGACCCAGGCCGGGCTGTTCGGCCGGCCGACCTTGGTGAACAACGTCGAGACGCTGGTCAATGTGTTGCCCATCGTCTTGGAAGGCGCCGCCGTCTTCGCTTCGATCGGCACCGAGCGCTCGACCGGCCCAAAACTTTTCTGCGTCTCCGGACACGTGACTCGACCCGGAATCTACGAAGCCGAGTTCGGAACGACTCTTCGCCAGGTCATCGAACTCGCCGGGGGCGTCGCCGGCAGCGGACGCCTCCAGGCCGTTCTTCTCGGAGGCGCGGCGGGAACCTTTGTCTCGCCCGACGATCTCGACACACCCTTGACCTTCGAGGGGACGCGGGCCATCGGGGCCAGCCTCGGCTCGGCCGTCGTCATGCTTTTCGACGACACAGTTGACTTGAGAAAGATATTGCTGCGGGTCGCCCGATTTTTCCGTGATGAGTCGTGCGGCCAGTGCGTCCCTTGCCGCGTTGGTACGGTGCGGCAAGAAGAAATGTTGCGTCGCCTTGACGACGACCGCCCGCTCGGTTCGGCGGACCAAGAGCTGGCGATGTTAAAGGAAATCGGCCAAGTGATGCGAGATGCTTCGATTTGCGGGCTGGGCCATACCGCATCCAGCGCCATCGAGTCCGCGCTCGGGAAGTGGAAGGTTTTCGGGTAGCGCTCGGCGAATGTTTGTTTATGGCCCTGTGGCCGTCGGAGCGGTTTTCCGGTTGAAGATACATAAACAATGAAATCCCCAGACACCTCTACCGACGCTCCCGTACTCCAGATCCCAGTGCCTCGGGGGCCGATCCCGGTCATTCCCTCCAAGGAAGTCAAGGCCGCAGTCGAGATCACCATCGATGGGCGAAAAGTCGCCGTGCCTGAAGGCTCAACACTGCTCGAGGCCGGTCGCCAACTCGGTATCGACACCCCGACCCTGTGTTATCTCGAAAACCTCACGCCGGTGAACGTGTGCCGCGTTTGTGTCGTGGAAGTGGAAGGCTCGCGTCCTCTTGTCCCGGCTTGCTCACGAAAGGCCGAACCGGGAATGGTCGTTCACACTGATTCCGAGCGAGTTCGGCTGAGTCGCCGCATGGTGTTGGAGTTCCTCGCCTCGTCAGTGGATGTCTCGACCGCCCCGGAGTTGCAAGTCTACCTGGCGCAGTACGAGGCTGACCCCGAACGCTACGGACCTTCCGCCGCGACTGCCAAAGAAGGAGAACGAGACGCCGCGCGGCCCGGCGACCATGCCGCTCCCGACGGTTCGACGGCAGCCACGGTCCGCCAGCCCGTGAAAGTCGACAACGAACTCTACATCCGCGACTATTCGAAGTGCATTCTTTGCTACAAGTGCGTGGAAGCCTGCGGGGTCGATGCGCAGAACACATTCGCCATCGCCGTAGCCGGGCGCGGCTTCGACGCCCGCATTTCGACAGAATTCACGGTTCCCCTACCTGAATCCGCATGTGTTTATTGCGGAAACTGCATTGCGGTGTGTCCAACCGGCGCGTTGATGTTCAAGAGCGAGCACGACATGCGCGAGGCGGGCACGTGGGACGAATCTCAGCAAACCACGACCGACACGATCTGTCCTTATTGCGGCGTCGGCTGCACGCTCAGCCTGACCACGCAAGATAATAAGATTGTGAAGGCCGCCTCGCCCCTCGACCAGGAAGTCACCCACGGCCACCTCTGCATCAAGGGCCGCTTCGGCTGGCAGTTCGTGCATATTCAAGCTGCCGCGAAGACGCCCGAATCCGACAGTCCGTAGTCGCGGCGCTCCTCTCAGCCTTCCTTAGATCGCTTTTCTCGCCGCGTGACGGCCGAAGTTCGGTAGTGACCGGCCGTCCTGCCGGTCCAGGCCGCGTCTTCCGCCCAAACCGTTATTGAAGACGAGCGGTCCGCCCTGCCGCACGGTCGCGGCGGTTCCATGAGTAAGCTCGTCATCCGGAGGTTTGTCAACGCGATTTGGTGCCAAGCTGCGTTTGCCGGCCTCGCATCAGTCCGCACTCCACGGAGATCCTGTCCGTGCGACAAGGATACACTCTGTAGATACTAAGCGCCAAAGTGGGCCCTCTCTTTATCTAAGGCTCCAACAGAACCCCTAGCTTGGCCAGGACCTCCCTGACAAGTGGCTCCGGCAATTGGGCAAGCAGCTTTGCGCGCCGCGCCCTCCAATCAAGACTCTTCACGTGGTCGGCGAGGATAACACCCTCGACCGGAAAGCCATCGGGGATCCTAACCTCGAAAGGATAGCCTTTCACTTGGCTCGTGATAGGGCAGAAAATGGCAAGTCCGGTCTTGGCGTTGTAGGCCTTCGGTGAAAGAACCAGCGCCGGACGCCGCCCGCGCTGCTCGTGCCCGGAGTGTGGACTTAGTTCAATCCAGACGACATCAGCGCGGTCAGGCCTGTAGACTCTCACAGCAGCTCAAGGCCGACAGCTTCGCCCGTATCGATTTCGCCGTGACGGTTCTCGTCGCTAATAGCAGCGAGCAGCTTTTGTAGTGAGTACACCGGCCCCTCGACGGGCGTGATTACGACGCTTCCCTTAACCAGGCGCAGCTCGACCACCGAGCCAGTGTCAATGTTCGAGTCCTTGGCGATTGGTTTGGGAATTCGGATCGCCAGACTGTTTCCCCACTTCTGCACTCGGCCCCGCATCGGCTATCCTCCGTATCTACAATGAAGATACTACATCGGTCGCCATTGATCAATCACTTTGTTGGCCGCGCGCTGTTCCTACGACCCAGGCGGTCTCCCATGGCAAATCCGGACTAGTGACGAGCTGAATCCCCGTAACGACCATGGCGCCATGGATATTCGCTTGCGTTCGCGGCTCCGATTCGCTCGTCCCAGCACTCCATGCCTGCAAGAACAGCCTGTTTTCACCGTGCCCCACAACCCGCTCACGCCCCGCCGATCTACACCATTCTCAGCCTGCCGGCTAAGACTTTCCGAAAATCCGGCCGATGATCCTTGCGGGTCGTGGTGTAGCAGCGCGCGCGAACAAAGACCCTCCATGAGCCAAATATTTCACCCCAGCACCAATACGATCTCCAAGGTCAGCATCTTCGGGTCCGTCTTCTTAGCCGGGGGACTGCTGTGGGGCGTGGTGAACATGAATCGGTCGGACTACCTGACCCAGGTGGCGGTACCGCGCAAGCAACCGGTCCCGTTCAGCCACAAGCACCACGTCAGCGGTCTCGGACTCGACTGCCGCCACTGCCATACGTCGGTCGAGGAGAGTGCCTTCGCCGGCCTGCCGGCTACGAAGACCTGTATGACTTGCCACTCGCAGGTCTGGGCCGACAGCCCCATGCTGGAGCCGGTGAGAGCGAGTTTCCGGGACGATCAGCCCCTGGAGTGGACCCGGGTCCACGATCTTCCCGACTTCGTCTACTTCAACCACAGCATCCACGTGAAAAAGGGCGTCGGATGCGTGAGCTGCCACGGCCGAGTCGATCAGATGCCCCTGGTGTGGAAGCAGCAGACGCTTCAGATGGAGTGGTGCCTCGACTGCCATCGCCACCCGGAGGGGCGCCTCCGGCCGCCCGAACAGGTCTTTAACATGACCTGGCAGCCGGAAGAAGACCAGCACGCCCTGGCGGCGGCATTGGTCCTGAAAAACAAGGTTCGAAACCCGACGAGCTGCTCCGACTGCCACCGATGACACGCAAAGACGAAGTGGGCGGAAAAGATTGGGCCGAACTGCGCGCCCGTTTGGAATCGGCTCGCGGACCCCGTTACTGGCGCAGCCTCGAGGAGGTCGCCGAGACCGACGCATTCCAAAAACTGCTCGAGGACGAGTTCCCTTCGCAAGCTTCGGAGTGGAACGACCCCCTCGGCCGGCGCCGCTTCTTGAAGCTGATGGGGGCCTCGCTGGCCCTGGCCGGGGTCAGCTCCTGCACGCGTCAGCCCGCGGAAACGATCGTCCCTTTCGCCCGAACGGTCGAAGCGACGGTACCGGGCCGGCCTCTCTATTTCGCCACTGCCGCTTCGTTGGGCGGTTTCGCCACCGGAGTGCTCGTCGAAAGCCACATGGGGCGACCCACGAAGATCGAGGGCAATCCCCGCCACCCGGCCAGCCTGGGGGCGAGCGACGCCATCACGCAAGCGTCGATCCTGGGCCTCTACGACCCCGACCGTTCCCAGGTCACTACGCAGGCGGGGCAGATCAGCAGTTGGCTGTCTTTCGTGGCCGTCCTCAGACGCGAGATCGAAGCGCAACGGCTTTCCCGGGGAGCGGGCCTGAGAATTCTCACCGAGACGGTCACCTCGCCGACCCTCGCCGACCAGCTCAACGGCTTGCTTGAGGATTTCCCCGCGGCCCGTTGGCATCAATACGAGCCCACCGCCCGCGACAGCGCCTTTGAAGGCTCGCAACTGGCCTTCGGAGAAGTAGTGAACACGGTTTACCACTTCGACCGTGCCGCGGTCGTTGTCTCCCTCGACGGCGATTTTTTGGGACAAGGGCCGGCCAAACTTCGTTACACGCGCGACTTCATCGAAAAGCGCGGTTCCGGAGCGGCGGGCGAGGCCATGAACCGGCTCTACGTTGCCGAGGGCGCCCCCTCGATCACCGGGGCCATGGCCGACCATCGGCTGCGGCTTAAGGTCGGGCAAGTCGAGGGCTTCGCGCGCTCGCTGGCCCGGGCACTGGGAGTCGCGGGGCAAACGCCGGAACACGAAGCCGCGTCCGGGCGCTGGGACTCGTGGATCGCCCCTCTCGTCGGCGACCTCCAGGACCATCGCGGATCGGCGATCATCTACCCCGGCGACGAGCAGCCGCCGATCGTTCACGCCCTGGCCCAGGCGATGAATCGGGCGCTGGGCGCCGAGGGCCGCACCGTAACTTGGACCGAAGCGGTCGAGGCGCGGCCCGAGAATCAATTCGAGTCGCTTGCTGAGCTGGCGCGTGAAATGGAGGCGGGCCAAGTCGAAGTGCTGCTCATTCTCGGCGGCAACCCGGTTTTCGACGCCCCGGCGGAGCTCGGCTTCGCCGAGCAGCTCGACAAGGTAGGGTTCCGCACCCACCTGAGCCTCTACGAAGACGAAACCTCGGAGCTATGTCACTGGCACGTTCCCCAAGCGCACTACTTGGAATCGTGGAGCGACGCGCGCGCCTACGACGGCACGGCGACCATTGTCCAACCGTTGATTGCGCCGCTCTACGGGGGAAAGACAGCGCACGAATTGCTGGCCGCGGCCGCCGGCGGGGCCGAGCGCTCCGCTCACTCCTTGGTGCGAGAGTTTTGGCGGAGCAAAACGTCCACAGAGGACTTCGAGCTGTTTTGGAAGAACGCCCTCCACGAGGGAGTTGTCGAGGGAACCAGCTCCGCCGCCAAATCGCCAACGCTGAGAGAAAGGCTGGATGCGCCGGACGGGCGGGCGGCCAGGGCGCAGTTGTCCACCCTGGCCAAGCCGGCGGGCCGCCGGCTCGAAGTGGTTTTCCGTCCCGACGCGAGTGTTTGGGACGGCCGCTTCGCCAACAACGGCTGGCTGCAGGAGACGCCGAACCCGATCACCAAACTCACCTGGGACAACCCGGCGCTTCTCAGCCCGGCAACGGCCGAACGTCTGGGGCTGGCCAATGAAGACGTCGTCGAGATGGCGCTCGACGGCAGGAAACTCGAAGCCCCCGTCTGGGTCACTCCCGGACATGCCGACGACTCGCTCACCCTGCATCTGGGCTACGGCCGAACCCGCGGCGGACGGGTCGCGGAAGGAGCCGGATTCAACGCCTACGCGATGCGAACCTCCACCGGGCGTTGGTCGGCCCAGGGTCTCGAAATCCGCAAGACCGGCAAGCGATACCGACTGGCCTGCACCCAAGATCATCACTCGATGGAGGGACGGCACCTGGTTCGCGCCGGCACGCTGGCCGAGTTCCAGCAAGATCCCCATTTCGCGCAAAAGCTCGATCATGGCGGCGGACACGAGTTGTCGCTCTACCCGGGCCACGAATACGAAGGCTACGCCTGGGGCATGTCCATCGACCTCAACCGCTGCATCGGGTGTAACGCCTGCATGGTCGCCTGCCAGGCGGAGAACAACGTTCCCGTCGTTGGAAAGCAGGAAGTCATTCGCGGCCGCGAAATGCACTGGATTCGAGTCGATCGCTACTGGGAGGGGTCGCTCGACGATCCGAAGACTTACTACGAACCGGTCGCCTGCATGCACTGCGAAAGCGCGCCTTGCGAGGTGGTCTGCCCCGTCGGGGCGACGGTGCACAGCGCCGAGGGCCTCAACGACATGGTCTACAACCGCTGCATCGGGACCAGGTATTGTTCGAACAACTGCCCCTACAAAGTCCGCCGCTTCAACTTCCTGCACTACTCCGACTACGAAACGCCTAGCCTTAAACTCCTGCGCAACCCCGACGTCACCGTTCGCACGCGGGGCGTGATGGAAAAGTGTACTTACTGCGTCCAGCGCATCAACAGTGCCCGCATCGAAGCTGAAAAAGAAGGCCGCAAGATCCACGACGGCGAGATAACGACGGCCTGCCAATCGGCGTGCCCGGCGCAGGCCATTGTCTTCGGCGATATCAATGACCCCGGCAGCCGAGTCGCGCGGTCGAAAGCCGACCCCCGCCACTACGGCCTGCTCACCGAGTTGAACACCCGACCGAGAACCAGCTACCTCGCTCGGCTCACCAACCCCAACCCGCAGCTGGAGCCCGGCGCTGTCGAGCACGGCGAGCACGCGCAAAGAAGTAGTGGCGGGCCTGTTGCGCGCTTCGACCCTCAGCCGAGGAAGAGCGCGGGCTAGGTATGGTTGAAGAGAAAACCGCCACGTCCACCCTGGATGCGCCCGGTCCGGTCCTGGAGCCGGGCCACACCTACGGCAGCGTTACCGACAAGATCAGCTCGATCGTTCTGACACAGCCGACATCTCGAACCTGGTTCATCGGCTTCGGCATAGCTTTTTCGTTGATGCTGCTGCTGTTTTACTCGATCGGCTACCTGCTGCTGAAAGGCGTGGGCATTTGGGGTCTCAACATCCCCGTCGGCTGGGGCTTCGCGATTATCAACTTCGTCTGGTGGGTGGGCATCGGCCACGCGGGCACGCTGATCTCGGCCATTTTGCTGCTTCTGCGCCAGGACTGGCGGACCTCGATCAACCGCTTCGCCGAAGCGATGACGCTGTTTGCCGTGGCTTGCGCGGGCTTGTACCCGATACTGCACCTCGGGCGGCCGTGGCTGGCCTATTGGATCCTGCCCTACCCGAACACGATGGGTATTTGGCCGCAGTTTCGCAGCCCGCTGCTCTGGGACGTGTTCGCCATCTCGACCTACGCCACGGTATCGCTGCTGTTTTGGTTCATCGGACTGATCCCCGACCTGGCGACGCTGCGCGACCGCGCCCACAGCCGTACGGCGCGGATCATCTACGGCATCTTGGCCATGGGCTGGCGCGGATCGGCCATCCACTGGTACCGCTACGAAACCGCGTATCTGTTGCTGGCCGGGCTGGCGACCCCGTTGGTTATCTCGGTCCACACGGTGGTGAGCTTCGATTTCGCGGTTAGCATCGTTCCCGGCTGGCACACCACCGTGTTTCCGCCTTATTTCGTCGCGGGAGCGATCTATTCCGGTTTCGCCATGGTGATGACGCTGGCGATTCCCATCCGCAAATTCTATGGCCTGGAAGGCTTCATCACCATGCGCCATCTCAACAACATGGCGAAGGTCCTTCTGGCAACGGGCATGATCGTCGGATACGGCTACATGATGGAGACCTTCATCGCCTGGTACAGCGGCAGCGCCTACGAGCAATTCATGGTGATGAATCGCATGAAGGGGCCCTACGCACCCTACTACTGGGCGCTGATTGTCTGTAACGTCGTCACGCCGCAAGTGCTGTGGTCCGGACGGGTGCGCCGTTGCGTCCCGGTGCTGTTCGTGATTTCACTCATCGTCAACGTCGGCATGTGGCTCGAGCGCTACATCATCGTCGTCACCAGCCTGCACCGCGATTTTCTGCCCTCCTCCTGGGGCATGTATTCGGGAACATTTTGGGATTGGTCGACTTACATCGGCTCGATCGGGCTGTTCCTCACCCTGCTGTTCCTGTTTCTGCGGTTTCTGCCGATGATTTCCATCTTTGAGATGCGCACGCTGGTGCAACCGCCGGAAACAGCCCGAGAACCGTAGGCGAGATGAGATGAACCAGAGCGTAGCAACGCCGGCCGACGCGAAAGAGCCTCCGATCTGGGGACTGATGGCGGAGTTCCATTCGCCCGACGAGCTGCTGAAAGCCGCCGAGCACAGCTACGAAGAAGGCTATCGGCGCATGGACGCCTACTCGCCGTTCCCTATCGAGGAGCTGGCCGAAGCCGCCGGCTACCGGCGGCGCATTCTGCCCTGGATCGTGCTGGCGGGCGGCGTTGTGGGATGTTTGGCCGGTTTCTCGCTCCAGTATTGGGTGTCGGTCATTGAACTGCCGATGAACGTCGGCGGGCGTCCGCTCAACAGTTGGCCGTCCTTCATTCCGGTCACCTTCGAATGCACCATCCTGGGTGCCGCGCTGTCGGCGGTCTTCGGCATGCTGGCCCTCAATGGCCTGCCGAAACCCTATCACCCGGTGTTTAACGTCGAGCGCTTTGCGCTGGCCAGCCGCGACCGCTTTTTTCTCTCGATCGAAGCCGAAGATCGAAAGTTCGACCGCGAAGGCACGAAACAGTTCTTAGAAAGTCTCGATCCTCATGAGGTGGCAGAAATTGCGGTCTGAGAGGGGACGAACAAGAATGTTCGTCCGACGAGCACGCTTGCGTCGTTCAGGGTTGGCGAGAAAAGCGGACTATACCCGTGCACGAGCCTGGAGCGGGGCCATCTGCTGCACCCTGGCGCTCGTTGCACTGCTCGGTTGCCGGCAAGACATGCACGACCAGCCACGCTACGAACCTTTCGAGAAGAGCACTTTCTTTGCCGACGGCCGATCGTCCCGCTTGCAAGTGCCGGGCACCGTCGCCCGCGGGCAGCTTCAGACGGACGAGCACTTCTACCGCGGCCTCCAAGGCGAGCAGCCGGCAGCTGAGTTTCCCTTTCCCCTGACACGTCCTGTCGTCGACCGCGGTCACGAGCGGTTCGTCATTTTTTGTTCTCCCTGTCACGGGCGCCTCGGCGACGGCGAGGGCATGGTGGCGCAGCGCGGCTTCCGCCGGCCCCCCTCCTATCACACCGAGCGCCTTCGCGGCGAGCCGGTAGGGCATTTCTTCGACGTCATCACGAACGGTCTCGGTGCAATGAGTGATTTCTCCGACCGCATCCCGCCGCGCGACCGTTGGGCCATCGTCGCCTACATCCGCGCGCTACAGCTCAGCCGGCACGCCGCGCTGGGGGAGCTGCCTCTCGGTGTGCGCCGGGAATTCGAACGATCGCAACGACCATGAACGCCACAGCCATCCATCATCCGGCACTCGGGCAACTTGAGCGTCGCGCCTTGCGGGTCGGCCTCGCCGGGTCCGCCGTTTGCGGTCTCGGAGCCGCCTTCAACCTCGAACAGTTCCTGCAGTCGTACCTGCTGGGGTACTTATTCTGGATCGGGATCGTGCTCGGCAGTTTCGGGTTGGTCATGCTGCATCACCTGACCGGCGGAGGGTGGGGATTCGTCATTCGCCGCTGCTTGGAATCGGCGACGCGCACGCTCCCCCTCATGGCTTTGCTGATTCTGCCGCTGCTGGCGCGCCTGCCTGACCTCTACCTATGGGCGCGACCCGAGGCTCTCGCCCACGACGAGATCCTGGCGCACAAGGCAGCTTATCTGAACGTTCCCTTCTTTCTCGCGCGGACGCTCCTCTACTTCGCCATCTGGGGAGCTTTGGCTTACTGGCTGAACCGCTGGTCGAACGAACAGGACCGCTCGCCGGCGGGCGGCTCGGCCCGCCGGCTGGAGATGATCAGCGGGCCGGGATTGGCGGTGGTCGGCCTAACGGTAACGTTTGCTTCCGTCGATTGGGTGATGTCTCTCGAGCCGCATTGGTTCTCGACCATGTACGGTCTGTTGTTCCTGGTCGGAGACGTCCTAGCCACGCTTGCATTTGCCATCTGCATCGTGGCACTGGTCCGCGACCGTCCCCCGCTGGCGAACCTGGCCTCTCGGGAACGGTTTCAGGACCTCGGCAATCTAATGTTGGCTTTCGTGATGCTCTGGGCTTACATCTCGTTTTCCCAGTACCTGATCATCTGGTCCGGCAACCTGGCGGAAGAGATCCCTTGGTACCTGCACCGGACGTCGACAAGCTGGTCGACGATCGCCGTGGTGCTCATCGTGTTCCACTTCGCCCTGCCTTTCGTGTTGCTGCTTTCCCGGCGCACCAAGAGGGGGGTAGCCACGCTGGTGACCGTCGCGGTATTGGTGCTGGTCATGCGCCTGGTCGATCTTTTCTGGCACGTGGCCCCGGCGTTTCATGAAACCGAGTTGGCGATTCATTGGATGGACCTGCTGGCGCCGATGGCGATCGGCGGCCTGTGGCTTGCTAGCTTCGCCCGGCAACTGAATTCCCGGCCGCTGGTCCCGCTGCACTACCCGCCGCTTGCCGAGGCATCGGAACCGGGAGTCGAACCATGGAAACTGGGGCGCTACATGGACGATAGCTCGCCGAACAGCGGGTACGAAACTTCGGACGTCGATCCGAAGCCGATCATTTGGTTCGGCGTCGCTCTGGCCGCGATGGTGGCCGTCACCATAGCGGCGATGGCCTGGATGTTCGACTACCTCACCGCCCGAGAAGACCGGCTTGACACCTCCGGCTCGCCCTTGGCCGACACGCGCGAGCGGCCCGCGGCGCCTCCGCTGCAGGTCACTCCGTCGAGCGACCTGACTCAGATGCGCGCCCGGGAGGACGCGCTCCTGAACAGCTACGGGTGGGTCGACCGACAGGAGGGCCTGGTGCACATCCCGATCGAGCGGGCCATGGAAATCCTGGCCGGGCGCGGCCTGGGGGCTCAGCCGAGCGGCGGAGGCTCCGCGGGAGAGTGATGCTCGGACCGACGACATTTCCCCGACTGGCCAAGCGGCCCCCCGCGGTGGCTCACACGCTGCTTGCACTGCTCTCTCTCGCCGCACTTCCGGCCGGCATCTGCCCGCTAACTGCGCAGACCATCCCGGCGAGTACGTTGCCCTCGGCCCTGCGCGGCGTCGGACTCGACCAGAGGCTCGGAGACCAACTCCCCCGTGACCTCGTCTTCCGCGACGAGCAGGGCGACCCGGTTTCGCTCGAGCGCTATTTCGGCGATAGACCCGTGATTCTAGCGCTGGTCTATTACGAATGTCCGATGCTCTGCTCGTTGCAGCTCGGTGGCCTGGTGCGCAGTCTGCGGGCGCTGACGTTGAATCCCGCCGAAGACTTCGAGATCGTCACCATAAGTTTCGATCCTGGGGAAACCCCGGCTGTCGCCGCACAGAAAAAGGCCGCCTACCTCGAGCGATACGCCCGCGTCGGAGCCGAAAGCGGATGGCATTTCTTGACCGGCGCCGAGGAATCCATCCAGGCGCTCACCCGAGCCGTCGGCTTTCGCTACGCCTACGACCCCGAGACCGATGAATATTCACACGCCGCCGGCATCGTGGTGCTGACTCCCGAGGGACGCATTTCTCGATACTTCTACGGCATCGAATATCCGGCGCGAGACTTGCGCCTCGGCCTGGTAGAGGCTTCGGGGAATCGGATCGGCTCGTTTGTCGACCAGGCATTGCTGTTCTGCTTCCACTACGACCCGCTGGAAGGCAAGTACAACTTCGCCATCATGAACGGGCTGAGGGTGGGCGGATTGGCGACGGTTTTCATCCTCGGCGGGTTCGTCATTAGCGCCCTGCGGAGGGATCGACGGAACAAGGGGAAAGCGTCGTGAACCGAGAACCTATGGATAGAGAGGAGCCGCCCGCTGAAGGTCGTGGAACCATGTGCTTCCACCGAGACGGGCACGACATGTCGTGCCCCTGCAGTTTTCGCATGCATTTCGATTCAATCGAGTAGGGGGGCAACATGTTGCCCCCGCCCTAGGATTGGCTGCCACCGGGGTAGCGTCGACACACAAATGAAGCGCCCGGCGGAGAAACACCATGGGAGAAGCATTTCCACTCTTTCCCGAACAGGCCTCGACGATCGCCGAGGGCGTCGACCAGCTCTACGCCTTTCTCGTCGCGGTCAGCGGATTCTTTTCCGTACTGATCTTCGCCCTGATCTTCTACTTCGCCATTCGTTATCGGCGCCGCTCGGATCTCGACGTGCCCCGCCCGATCCACGGCTCGACGGCTCTGGAGATTTTCTGGAGCGCTGTTCCCTTCGTGATCGTCATGGTGATGTTCGGCTGGGGCGCCGGCCTGTACTTCAAGAACTCGCGGCCTCCCGAGGGCGCGATGGATGTACACGTCGTTGGAAAACAGTGGATGTGGAAGATCCAACACCCCGAGGGGCGCCGCGAGATCAACGAGCTGCATGTCCCCTTGGGCCGCCCCGTGCGCCTGATCATGACTTCGGAGGACGTCATTCACAGCTTCTATGTGCCGGCGTTCCGCGTCAAGATGGACGTCCTTCCCGGGCGCTATACCACAGCCTGGTTCGAGGCCACCAAAACAGGCAAGTTTCATCTCTTCTGCGCTGAATATTGCGGCAACGAACACTCCCGCATGGGAGGCGCCATCCACGTCATGGAGCCGCATGCCTACGATCTGTGGCTCAGTGGAGTCGAAGCCGGCGAATCGATGGCCGAGATCGGCGAAAGACTCTTCCACGACCT
Organism: Bryobacterales bacterium; assembly: GCA_965248105.1. Classification (GTDB taxonomy): domain Bacteria; phylum Acidobacteriota; class Terriglobia; order Bryobacterales; family UBA6623. The sequence goes on along the minus strand of CBDFIK010000006.1, from coordinate 3,061,164 downwards.
GCGCTGCGACACCTGCCACCGGCCCGACGGAGGGGGCCGCGGACCCACGCTAGATGACGTCTTCGGCCGATCTGTTGCCTTGAGCGGCGGAGAGACCGTGATCGCCGACGAAGCTTATCTTCGCGAGTCGATTCTGCGGCCCAGGGCGAAACGCGTCGCCGGTTTTCAGCCTGTCATGCCGACCTTTCAAGGGCAGGTCAGCGAGGAACAAGTGATGGAAATTATCGCCTACATCAAGTCCCTGGCAAGCGAAGGCGAAAGGAGGCTGGCCCGGTGATCGCGACAGCGCCGGCCCCGACGGCCGTCGAGCCGCGGGAGCACTATCTGAACGCCGGCTACGGCGTCAAATCGTGGTTGCTCACGACTGACCACAAGCGGATCGCGTTGCTCTATCTGGCCTCGATCACGCTTTTCTTCGTCTTGGGCGGGGCCTTCGCTGTTCTGGTGCGGCTCGAGCTGGTGACGCCCGAGGGCGACCTGATGCGCTCGGAGACCTACAACAAGATGTTCACCATGCACGGTCTCATCATGGTCTTCTTCTTTCTGATCCCCTCGATCCCGGCTGTATTGGGAAACTTCTTGCTTCCGATCATGATCGGCGCGCGCGACCTCGCTTTCCCGCGCCTCAACCTCGCCAGTTGGTACGTCTACACCTTGGGCGGTCTTTTTACTCTCGGAGCGGCAACCACCGGTGGTGTCGATACCGGCTGGACTTTTTACACCCCCTACAGCAGCACCTACTCCAACAGTGCCGTCATCGCCACGGCCATTGGAGTCTTTATCGTCGGCTTTTCGTCGATTCTCACCGGGCTGAACTTTATCGTCACCATCCACAAGATGCGCGCCCCCGGGTTGACCTGGTTTCGGTTGCCGCTGTTCGTTTGGGCGCACTACGCCACGAGCCTGGTCATCATGCTGGGGACGCCGGTGCTGACCGCCGCGATTCTGCTGGTGGGCCTCGAACGCATGTTCGGCATTGGAATCTTCGATCCCGCCCTGGGCGGCGACCCCGTCTTGTTTCAGCACCTGTTTTGGTTCTACTCTCATCCGGCCGTCTACATCATGATCCTGCCCAGCATGGGAGTGATCAGCGAGCTGGTTACCTGCTTTTCGCGCAAGCGCATCTTCGGCTACAACTTGATCGCCTTTTCGAGCTTGGCGATTGCGGCTTTGGGCTTCCTCGTCTGGGGACATCACATGTTCGTCAGCGGCCAGTCGGTCTACGCCGGCATCGTTTTCTCGTTCCTGAGCTTCTTCGTGGCCATCCCCTCGGCGATCAAGGTCTTCAACTGGATGGCCACTCTCTACAAGGGTTCGGTGTCTTACGACACGCCGATGCTCTACGCCATGGGCTTCATCGGGCTGTTCACGATCGGCGGCTTGACGGGGCTTTTCCTCTCTACGCTGGCGATCGACGTGCATGTCCACGACACCTACTTCGTCGTCGCCCACTTTCACTACATCATGGTCGGCGGCGCGATCATGGGTTACCTGGGCGGCATTCATTTCTGGTGGCCTAAAATCTCGGGACGGCTTTACCCCGAAGGCTGGGGGCGGTTCTCGGCTCTAGTGATCTTTGTCGGATTCAACCTGACCTTTTTCCCGCAATTCATCCTGGGCTATCTCGGCATGCCCCGCCGCTACCACGTCTACCCCGAGGAATTCCAAGTGCTCAACGTCATGTCCTCGGCCGGCGCGACGATTCTGGGTGTGGGCTACCTGATTCCTCTGATTTATCTGGTTTGGTCCATGCGCTACGGGCCACGAGCGGAATCAAACCCCTGGGGCGCCAAGGGACTCGAGTGGCAAACGTCGTCGCCGCCGCCGAAAGAGAACCTCGAGCAACCCCCGGTCGTGACCGAGGAAGCGTACAACTACGCCATGGAAAGTGAAAGCGATGTCAGCAAGCTCAACCGCGCTATCTCATCAGTTTGAGGACGCTGAGCAGCAGCGCGAGGCCGTCACGCTTGGACTGTGGACCTTCCTGCTGACGGAGGTGATGCTGTTCGGCGGCCTGTTCGCGGGCTACACCGCTTATCGCGCCGCCTATCCGGAGGCGTTCGTTCTCGGCAGCGGCCAGCTCGATGTGATGCTCGGGGGCGTCAACACCGCCGTGCTGATCTGCAGCAGTTTGACGATGGCCCTGGCGGTTCGCAGCGCGCAGCTAGGAAAGCGCCAAGCGCTGATCGTTTTCCTGGTGTTGACGATGCTGTTCGGCTCCGCCTTCCTCGGCATCAAGGGTGTCGAATACTCCCACAAATTCCACGAGCACCTTGTTCCCGGTCCCGGCTTTCGCTTTGCATCGCCCCACGCCGGTCAAGTGCAACTGTTCTTCTCATTCTATTTCGCCTTGACCGCCACCCACGGCGTTCATATGATCGTGGGCCTCGGCCTGCTGGGCGTATTGGTCTATCAGGCGAAAAAAGGACGTTTCACGCCGTCCTACAACTCGCCGGTTGATCTCAGCGGACTGTATTGGCATTTCGTCGATATCGTCTGGATCTTCCTCTACCCCTTGCTGTATCTTCTGGGCCGACACTAATGTCCCAACATATCGTCTCCCTCAAGACCTACGTCGCCATCTTTTTGGCCCTGCTGGCCCTCACCGCCACGACGGTCGCGGTCGCCTATCTGGATCTCGGACGACTGAACACGGTCGCGGCCCTGGTCATCGCCTTTACGAAAGCTCTGCTCGTAGCCCTGTTCTTCATGCACCTGCGCTACAGCAGCCAACTCACCAAGATCGTGGCCGCCGCCGGACTAGCTTGGCTTGCGATTCTTCTCGGGCTGACGATGGGCGACTACCTCACCCGCGACTGGATCGAGCAGCCGGAAGGCTGGGCCGGCATCCGTGCTACCGAGCCGCCTCCGCGAGGTCACTAGCGCTCGACCGGGGACCGTCCCGAGAGCCTCGCTACTCCTTTTATTAGCCCAGGAATTGTAAGCTAAGTTATTGAATTAGCTTGGCTTATCTTACAATTGGCTTTGTTTGGTAATTCTCTTCAGTGAGTCTGGTTCCACGGGCGAAAAAAGCCATCGGGAGGGCCCGCGCCCCGACGGGCACGGCTGTTTCGCGTGAGGATAGTTGTCCCAACGGTTCGGCCTCGACAGTCGGCTTGGTGAACCTAACAGCGCAGCCTTCTACTCCTTTTCTTCGGCATTGGAATTGCAGGTTAAGTTATTGCTTTCATTTGATTTATATCCAAATTGGCTTTGTTTGGTAATTTTCTTGAGCCAGTCGGTTCCGCGAGCGAAAAAAGCCATCGGAAGGGCCCGCGGCCTGACGGGTACGGCTCCGTCCGGTGGTCAGCCGCGAAGGTAGTTGTCCCAACGGTTCGGGTTTTCATACACCGCCGGAGGACGTCCCTGCCGGCGAACAACATAATCCACCGCCTGGTCCACTTTATGTGGTTCCCATAGCCAGACCGTGCGGCCGTGCTTTGTCCCGCGTTTGGCCTTGGTGCCCAACAGTCGGTTCAGTCCCCATTTTTTGCCTACCTTCCTGGCACAGCCTCCCGCGTCTATTCTACCGCGGGCGGCTAGGACTTCTCTAGATAAGGGCCCAGAAGTTACTGAAAACAAAGGCTCCGGCCACCTGTGACCGGCAGATTGGGCAACGACTAGAGAAAGGCCGCAGGTCTGGGCAAAACGGCGGCCCAGGCCGCGCTACGGGACTAAGCCCGAGTTCGGGAGCTGTCCCCGATCTCCGCCCCCGATCTCCGCCCGATCTCCCTCCCGATCTCCCTCCCGATCTCCCTCCCGATCTCCCTCCCGATCTCCCTCCTACGGGACTAAAGTACTATTTCAAACCAGTTGTTTTCAGTGCTAAAGTAGAACGTCTCCCCTAGCAGCCGCTTCCATGCCAGGCACACGTAGAGGCCGGGGCAAGAAGCGGTAAATTGTTCACGGGGCGCGAGTCAAAATCACTATCAGAGACGAGGAGGAAGAGCAGATGAGAAAACGAGTAGCTTTGATGGCTGTATCGGCGGCGATGCTGCTATGGCCGGGGGCTGCCCGGGCCCAAGTCATCAATTGCACCGGGACGGACGATTTTTCAGCGATCCACCTTGCACTGGCAGATGGCGTCACAATTTCTCTCAGCGGGGACTGCGTAGCAGAAGTGGACGAAAGCGGGGAGGGCCAGACTCTGCTTATCATCGACGTAAATGATGTGACAATTGCAGGGCCTGCGACCCTAACGCACCCTGTTGTGGCCTGCGATGGATCCAGTCCGGCAAGGAATGTGTTGCAGATAGTGAATTCCAGGAACATCCGATTGCAAGAGCTGACTATCGATGGAGGGAGCGGCGTGAATGTGGTCGATAGTACCGTCAGAATTCAGGGCGGCTTCACTGTTCAGAACAGCCGAGGAGGTGGCCTAAACGTGAGCGGAGCCGGAGGAAGCGATGTGTCCTTGAATCATGGGGTCGTTAGCGTTATCAACAGTCTCAGTAACAATTGTCGAAATGGTGCGAGCGTTGCCACTGGTTCGCGGCTGACCATCGTCGGTGACACATTGATTGAGGGCAACGGGCGGAACGGGGTGAACGTAGACGCTGGAGCCAGAGCAAATTTCAGCGCTTTTCCGATTAATGACGTTGCACAGCAGATTACCATCCAGAACAACGATTTTTCGGCGTGAACGTGTTCAACTCGCTGGCAATGTTCTTCCTTGGTCCGGTCCATATTCTCAACAACGCGGCAGGCATACCCTCGGACCATTTCTTCTTCCCGTACCGAGCCGGCGTGCTCCTCAGGTTCGGCAGCCTGGCCGTCTTCTTCTCAGGAAACGCAGATCCCACTTTAATCGACGGCAATGAGGGACCCGGGATCCTCGCACACGTCAGCACCATGTTGTTCTTGGAGGGGGTCACTATGAGTAACAACACGGGCGATGGACTCCGCCTGCAACACCTCTCGGTAGCGGAGTCCACTGGGCAGAACACAACTATAGGTAACGGAGGAGCGGGGGCCTCCTGCGACCAGAATTCAGAGCTGTTTGGCGACGTGGTCGGATTCAGCCCCAACCAATGCCTCGGCGCGACTAGCCAGCCCGAGCCAGGGGGTCCAGGCGGGCCAGGCGGGCCAGGCGGGCCAGGCGGGCCGTAAGCTGGCAGGTCGGTCGTCCTTCGCAAAGCCTAGACACATTGAAGCTGGGGGGGGGGCGGAGTCAACCTTTGACGCTCCATGCGCTCGCAGCTGCATGGCATCCTCCGCCAACCCCAGCGCTCCCAGGAAGTCGCACTCTCGCAGCCACCAACCTACGCCAATTAACGATCCGCCCAGGCAGCAATGCCTCGCCACCGACTCTTCCCACCGACCGCCAAGCGCCTCTAGCTTTTCGGGAGTCCGGGGCCAATCCTTCTTGAGCAGACGCGAAAGCGCGCGATCAGCGAGCAGCCGACCTCCGGTCTGGCACGGCGGGCAATAATTCGTCTCGTTTTCGGCGTAGCGAATGCGTTGGATCGACGCACCGCAATCGGGATACAGCTTCCCGTAAGCTTCGCGCCCGCGTCTCGCCAGCGCAATCACCGGCGATCATCAGATGTAGCAATAGCCAGGGATCATCCTCCAAGTCAAGCGCGATGCGCTTACCGCAGCGCCGTATTTCACGCACCTGCGTGCCCAAACTTGTTCCTGCTGTGGCTTTCCTGTTACAAAGGGTAGTCAGACGCGGCGCTTCGAAAGTAGCGGCTTACCGGTGGACTTGGACTGGAGACAAGTTCACTGTAGATTCGGAAATGTCGGGCTGGAAAGCCCGACACAGCACGCTGAAAGCGTGGGCCACGTCGCCAGGATCAGAAAGTCTTGTCTAAGAGTCTGCGGTGAAAGTCCTTGGCCTCGAAAAATGGGTACAGTCACCGATTTTCGTCGTCTGACCCACATCGGAAACAATCAGTTGTGGAAGCGAAAATCGTTGACAGTCCCCATTTTTCGCCGAACGTGACTTCCGTCACGGGCTGCTAGGGCAGCTTACTAGGAGCAAACCCACGAGCCTGCGAGTCTGTCAGTTAGGAAGTGGCAGCAGCGGTAATGCGACGCTGGTAGCCACCGATCGCGTGCGTCTTCTGGTGGATGTCGGGTTCAGCTTTCGCGAGGTCGGAAAGCGGCTACGGGCCATCGACGAAGACCCGGAAAAGATCGACGCCATCCTAATCTCCCACGAGCACGCGGATCATGTCTCGGGGCTACCGCTCTGGGTCAAGAAGGCGAAAGCGCCCATCTACATGACGGAGTCGACCGAAGCAGCCTTGGACTGGAATGGCGTCGAGCCGAATATCGAGCGCTTTCGAGCAGGTCAACGGCTGTTCATCGGAGACCTCGAGGTCGACACGTTCACCGTGCCCCACGACGCAGTCGACCCGATCGCGTTCTGCTTTCGCTCACAAGGGATCAAAGTGGGTCTGGTGATGGACCTGGGCTACATCCCCGATTCGGTGAAACATCACATTGACGGCTGCCATGTGCTGCTGCTCGAGTCCAACCATGATTTGGAAATGCTGCGGGTCAGCCCCTATCCGTTCTTCGTCAGACAGCGCGTGGGGAGCCGCAATGGACACCTCTCGAATCAGGCGGTCTCCGAGTTCCTACAGACCGGTTTTGACGGCCAAGCGAGATGGCTGGTTTTGACTCATCTGAGTGAAAAGAACAATCACCCGGCTATTGCCGAAATGTCGGCCCGTGATGCCCTAAACCGGTGCGGAGCTGCCGATACGCGCCTCGTGCTCGCTGAGCAGCGCCGCCCCACGGAGGTTTTCGAGCTTTGATTCCGCGCTACACCCGCCCGGCGATGGGCCAAATCTGGTCCGACGAAAACAAGTTCCGCAAATGGCTCGAGGTGGAGCTAGCAGCTTCGGAGGCGTTAGCTGAGATCGGAGAGGTTCCGGCCGAGGCCGCGAAAGCTCTCCGCCGGCACGCCGACTTTGATGTGACTCGGATCCACGAGATCGAAAGCCAGGTCAAGCATGACGTCATCGCCTTCACCACAGCCGTGGCGGAGAAGATGAGCGCGGCCGGTGCGGCCGATGCTTCCCGGTGGTTTCACTACGGGCTGACCTCGAACGACGTGGTCGACACGGCTCAGGCGCTGCAGATCAAGGACGCGAGCGAACTCATTCAATCGGACCTCGACGAACTGTGCCAGGTGCTGCGGGAGCGGGCTTTCGAGTTCCAGCACACCGTGATCATTGGACGCACCCACGGGGTCCACGCGGAACCGACGACATTCGGACTCAAGATAGCCAACTGGTATGCCGAGGTTGACCGCCACGTGGTGCGCTTCCAAACCGCGGCTGAGCAGATTCGGGTCGGCAAAATCTCGGGCGCTGTCGGAACATTCGCTCACATCAGCCCCCAGGCCGAAGAACGGATTTGCGAAAAACTCGGCTTGGAACCGGCGCCCATTTCCTCGCAGGTCATTCAAAGAGACCGGCACGCCCACTACCTGTCGATCCTAGCGCTCATCGCGGCCACGCTTGAAAAGATCGCCCTCGAGGTGCGCCATCTGCAACGCAGCGAGGTTCGAGAAGCTCAGGAGTATTTCTCGAAAAAGCAGAAGGGCAGCTCGGCGATGCCGCACAAGAAAAACCCCATCACGTCCGAGCAGATCTGTGGGCTAGCCCGGGTCTTACGCTCGAATGCTCTGGCTGCCTTTGAAAACATAGCTCTCTGGCACGAGCGCGACATATCTCACTCCTCGGTCGAGCGCATCATCCTGCCGGACTCAACCATCCTGGCGGACTATCTGCTAGCTAAGACGGCGGACCTCGTTCGAAAGCTCTTGGTCTATCCCGAGCAGATGAAAAACAATGTCGACCTCGGTGGAGGCCTCGTCTTCTCGGGGCAAGTCCTACTGGACCTTGCGGCCAAGGGCGTATTGCGCGAGCAAGCCTACGAGTGGGTGCAGCGCAACGCCATGCGGGCCTGGGAAGAGGGGGCGGATTTCCGCCAACTGGTGGAAGAAGACCCGGACATCAGCTCGGTTCTGAGCACAGAAGAAATCTCCGCGGCGTTTTCCCTCAAGCGACAGCTTCGTCATGTCGATTACGTCTTCGAGCGGGTTTTCGGCAAAACCTAGGCCGAATTCTTGACCAGGCATTCGTCGGGCCGGGCCCATGTACCCATTGGGTGACCCGGATAGAGCGGTCAGCCCTACTACCAATGGGTCGAACGGCGTACCCCAGCCTTGGTGAAGAATTTCGAGCTAGGCCCCAATAGGGTCGTAAGGGGCATCTCCAGCCCGCTTCTCAGTGCCAATCACGACGATCCGTAACCTGCAACACACTTTTATGGCCCGTTTAGTACCAGAACTGCAAATTTTGTTTTGGGATTTGGACAGATTCGGGCTAAAATCTTCAATGGAGCGTATATGTCAACCGCAACGTTGGGACAGGTAGCACCGGCTCAGGAAGCCAGCGGCGTCCGGATCCTTTTGGCAATGGATAACGTGGCCGCTCGCCTTACCCTTGAAGCCTTGCTTCGAAAGAGCGGCTATGCCGTGGACTCGGCAGCTTCTTTGCCGGAGGCCATGGAAAAGGTCGAAGGTGAGCAATATGCCTTGGTTTTGTGTGACTTACAGGGAGAGTCCCCGGAGGCCTGCCGCCGAGTGATCAAGCTGGCTCAGACCCAGGAATACCGTCCCGCAACGGCCTATCTCACCGCCTCGCCGGAGAAGCGGAGGCCCCAAAACACCGATCAGCTATTGATCGAACCAGTCGATGTCCCCAGCCTGTTGACTCAGGTCGCCGACCTGATTGCAAACCGAGCGGCCGACCGAGCGCGTCGAGCCGTGCGCCGAAATGGGGCGTAATCAGCTGCTTCCAGGGCAAATCTGAGAACGTGCCGGTGCCCGTGCCCCTACATTCTTGAACCCTACGTTAAGCACGGCGAGCAAGCCGAACGAAGTAATGGCGGGCTTATCGTGTGCTTCGACCGGCCGCTGGTGAGAAATCCGGGCTACGCCTCAAGGGATGAGTCGTTTGCCGAGACGCGGCTGACTGCGGTGGGCCGGCAATCGGGCGGCTGGATAGTTTTACTTACTTCAGCCTGTAGACATCGATGGAGTCTGTCTGGTTGGGCTTGGGGCACGACTTCACGAGGCGGGCATCGGGCTGGCGGACGTGCACGGCGGCCCGGGTGTAGTAGTTGGTGTCGGTCACGTAAAAGACTCGCGCGACCTTCGAAAAATCAATCACTCCTGATTTTTCCCGCTCGTAATGGGATTTGATGATCTCCGCGCGGCCCTGGGGAAGGATCGGATGGTTGCCGGATTTTTGCGTCCACCAGGCTTCGTAAACGCGGATCCCCTGACGATGATTCAGGTAGGGGAACATGGTGTCGGACGGGGGACCCCAAATGGGGTCCGTGAGTAAGACAAACGGCCCGTTCCTGGATTCTTCGAGCAAATAGTCAACTGCCTCCCGATTTCCGAACCCCGCGTGGGCGTGAGACGAGAGGAAACCCTCTCGGTCATAGGGGTCCAGGTATTCCGCTGGGTTCCCCAGCATAGCTACCGACCGAGCGAGCATCGGGCCGACGAAAACAGCGAACGCGAGGGCGCCAATCACTGCTCGAGCCGGAGACCACTCAGTTTTCACGGCCGTCCGGTTTAGCACATCAACGGCTGCCATACTGACGAGTACAAGCCAGGGCCAAAAATGAGGAAACGCCCAGCGCGTAGGGAACATCAGCGACAAAACGAAGACCTGTACCAGCAGGGGCACAATCGAGACCGAAAGCAAGATCCACGCTGCCGCCGACCTCCTGGCCGTCCAGTAGATGAGGGACCCGAGCACCGCTAGGGCTAGCGGTACCGTGACGTAGCTGGAAATGTAGCTCCCTAGATGAGTGAAGTTCGCCGGCGCAACGGCCAATGGGTTCCGAAGCAGCTCTAAGGGCTGGACGTAGAACTCCCGGTGGTGCAGAAGAGCGTCATGTGTCTGGAGCGTGGGCGCCTTGGGCACGGCCAGCAAAGAGAGCAGAATGAACACTGAGGCCAGGCCGTAGATTACTGCCAATCGCGGCCATAGGCTTCGCGTCCCCTTTCTGCCCAGCCACAAGCCGGCCAAGGCCGGGAAAAAAGCAAACAAGACCACGGTCTGCTTGGTGAACAGGCCCAAGCCCAGGGCCAAGCCCGCCGGCAGCTCTCTTTTCCAGGATTGGCCGGACTCTTGAAAGCATTCGAGCGACGTCAAAACAATGGCCACGCCGAAGAGATTGACAAATGCCTCCGTATAGGCCAAGCGATCGAACAGCAGCGCGAAGGGGAAGCAGGCGTAGAAGAAAGCCGAAAGCAGCCCCGCCGCTTCCCCCCCGAGGCGTCGGCCGATGGCGAAAACGCCTATCGTGCTCAGCAAGCCGGCGAAGACGGAAAGCAGCCTACCTTGCAAGAGTGGGTCAACGTCGGAGATCTTGCGCAGAAGAGCGAGTATCCAGTAGGTGAGCGGCTGCTTGCCGTCCAGCAGGGAGATGAACCACTGGCCCTGGTGGTCGATGATCTCGGCCCATCGCAGGTAGATGCTCTCATCGACGAGGATCGGGAACATCGAGAGCAGCTTGTAGGCCCGCAGCGTGAACCCCAGAGCCAAGATCCCGGCCATGAGCCAACGCCCATTCGTTGTGGAGGGCCATAGGGTAGCGGCCAAGGTGGAAAGCGATGAGGTTCGAGGTTCCCGGCGCGCGGGTTCGGAACTTTTCGATTCTCGTCCCCGGCGCTTTCTCCGAGATCTACGCGGCTTGCCGGGAACATGGGTGGGCGCGGCCATCGCTGTTCCGAAAGGCTAGCTTACCAACTTTGCAGCCGGTCTCCCCCCTTAGTCAGCGCTCCACTAGCCCAGCCCAGTGCTTGCGCTTCTGGTTCTACCGCCAGTGCCCAAAGTCCGTGTGTAAACGTCCAATTGTTTTGTGGCGCACGCTCTCAGCGTGCCGCGTCGAGACTCATCTCGACGCCTGGTGCAGTTCGCTTACCCAGTTTCAGCAACTTTCAGCTAACCGCCCGTGGTGGAAGTGGGTTCCGGCAAAAAATGGTGACTGCCATCCGATTTTCCCAGTCCATCTTTATATTAGAAACGAAGCACTTCGACGAACGAAAAATCGGTGGCTGTCCTTGGCTGGACTCATTTTTTGTGCCACTGCACTTTGACCACGGGCTGCTAGCTAGTGGGGAGGCGATGTACGCTGTCGGGCCAGCCTGTCAACGGGCAGTTCGCGCCCATTAGCTTGGCTGAGCAGAGATTCTCAACTGGTTAGCTGGTTCACTTTGATGATGGGACGCTTACCGGATCTCTCGTGGAGAATCTCGGAGACCGTCTCGATCGTGACTTCCATTTCGCTCCCCAGCAACTCGCTCAAATCCCTTTCGAGCTGCTCGCGGCGCTGCCGGTTCCAACCGGGCGCGGTCACGACTTTAAGACACGCCCGTCTTCGATCCTGCTGAACAAGCTGATAGTGTGTCAAGGGCGGAGCAAAATTAGACCAGTTCGGCGGAGGGAGAATAGACCAGTTTTGGGGTAGAGCGGCGGAGCAAAAATAGACCAGTGGGGGGGGAGTCGGGGTTTTGCTTCGAGTTTTTGTGGGACGGCTGGAACGCAGCCTGAGGTCGCCCGTTAGGGCGGCTGAAGGCGGAGTGGAAGGCGGCTCACAAAAACTGTGGCGAGCCGGCGGGGATCAATCCGAAGACGGAGAGCGTTGCTTCTTGCTCTGCTTGAGGCGGAAGCTATCGCCGTTCATCTCCAGGATGTGGACGTGGTGAGTGAGCCGATCCAGCAGGGCGCCGGTCATGCGCTCGGACCCGAGGACTTCGGTCCACTCGTTGAACGGCAGGTTCGAGGTCACCATCGTGGAGCCCTGCTCGTAGCGCTGTGAGAAGGTTTCGAACAGCAACTCCGCTCCGGTCTTCGACAGCGGCACGTAGCCCAGTTCATCGACGATCAGCAGGTCTTGCTTGGCGAGCTGCTTTTGGGCCCTCAGCAAGCGCCGCTCATCACGGGCTTCCAGCAGCTCGTTGACCAGCGCTGCGGCGGTAGTGAAGCGAACCCGATAGCCACCCTGGCAGGCCGCCAGTCCCAGCGCCAGAGCGAGATGCGTTTTCCCCGTGCCGGAGTTTCCTAGAGCCAACACGTTCTCGCGACGGTCGATGAACTCTCCGTGTGCCAGCTCGAGCACCAGCTTCTTGTTCAACTTGGGTAACGCCAGGAAGTCGAACGTATCAAGGGTTTTCGTGACCGGGAACTTGGCGGCCTTGATGCGCCGCTCGGTCGCTCGGCGTTCACGGTCGAGCAGTTCGAGCTCGGACAGTTGCAGCAGAAAGCGTCTCGCATCCAAGCCCTCCGTGGCGCACTGCCGTGCCACCTTGTCGTACTCGCGTAAGAAGGTCGGCAGCCGCAGTGCTTTCAGATGAGCTTCCAGCAGCAGTTTGGATCTCGCCATCAGTCCACTCCCTGTGCCAGCAGCACCAAATAATCTGTTGTCGATGTCTGTTCGACTTGTGCTGTGGGTAAGTGCGGATACTGCGTCAAGTCCAAGCGGGGCGGCCGTTGCTCGATCCGACACAGGACGAGGTGCTTGACGGCGTCGAAGCCGATCGTTCCCAACTCAACGGCCTGCCGCGCGGCGGCGGTGACGTCGGTGAGCGGGAAGTCTTCGAGTAAACGCAGCACCTGCACGTACTCGCGCTTGCCTGGTTTACCCAGCCGCACTTCGAGCAAGCGTCTCAAACGCACGAGATCTTGCGGTAACTGCCAACCGACGAGCGGCGCGGCTTGATCCAGCGCGTTCGTCTTGCGCTCCAGCAAGGCCAGGTAATGCAGCGGATCGAAGATCAACTCCTCGCGTTCGTAGCTGCGCCGATGCCGGGCGATCTCTTCGCTGCCGCAGCCGATGACCACCTCATCGACGTAAGCTCTCAGCAGTACTTCGCGGTGGCCGTAGCGCGTCGGAACCGAGTAGTCGTTGGTCCGATAGCGCACCAGCGACAACGACGTCACCCGCGTCGTGCGCTTGTCGCAAGCGTCATACCCGACAGCAGGCAACGTCAGAAACGCCTGGCGGTCGCGCTCGAAACGCTCACCGATCGTTTCCGAGTGTCGCCGCAAGCGCCGTCCACGGTTCTTGCGGCACTTCGCTTCGAGGTGTTCGTTGAAGGCTTCCCAACTTGAGAACCTGGGGATCGGCACCATAAAGTTGCGCCGCGCATAGCCCACCAACCCTTCCACTTTGCCTTTGTCGTTGCCCTTGCCCGGCCGCCCGAAACGGTCGGCGAACAGATAATGTGACTGCAGCTCGGAGAAGACACGGGTCCTCTGGCGTGTGCCGTCTCCCAGGATCCTCGCCACCGCTAGCTTCGTGTTGTCGTAGACGATGCTGCGTGGCACGCCGCCAAAATAGCGAAACGCCGCATTGTGCCCCTCGCAGAATGCCTCCGTCGTCTCGGCCGGAAACGCTTTCACGAATGCGTCATCGCTATGCGGCAGATCGACGACCAAGAAGTGCGCCTTGCGCTGCACTCCGTTGATGACGACGACCGCTTCGCCGAAGTCCGCCTGGGCGTCACCCGGCGGATGCGTCAGCGGCACGAACATCTCTTGTCCGCCCAGCTTCTTCTCGCGTACGTAGTCCTTGACGGTCGTGTAGCCGCCTGTGAACCCGTACTCGTCGCGGAGGCGGTCAAAGATGCGCTGTGCGGTGTGGCGTTGTTTCCTCGGACGCTCCCGATCGTCGGTCAGGATCTGATCGATGATCCCTGTGAAGGCCTCCAGTTTGGGACGCCTCGCCGGTTTGCTCCGCCGATAGCCCGGCGGAATCCGGTAGCGCAACATCTTGCGCACGGTCTCGCGAGCAATCCCAAAGCGCCGTGCTGCTTCGCGTTCGCTTAGCCCTTCGACGCAGACACTTCGTCGTACTTGAACGTATAGCTCCACCCGATACATCCCTCCGGTGTTCCACAAAACACCTCGGGGATGCTTGCGGACCACATCAGCGGCTTGGTCCTCCGCCTCCTCTGGGAGCCTTCACACCGCCGCTATGTGGTCTAGTTTGTCAGCGCCGTTCTCACCGATCTCTCGGTCGCGACTGAACGCGAAAAGAGCAAGGTCGCCTGTGTGCGAAATGTTGAAGCAAATGCTCTCGTCCTGTGGAGGTCTCTCGAGAAAAGGCTTGCCTCGGGGCCCGTAACCGAAGCAAACGTTACGTGGGTCCATGCGCAAGTATAGGCTTAGGAGCATCCTGAGCACGCCCCGTGCCGTGATGAAGCGGTCCCGGTCTTTCTGGAAGTGATAGCGCTGAGCTACCGCGACTTCGTCCGAACAGAGTGTATTTCTCAGCCTGCAAAGAACCGGCGCCGCCACATCCACACCCGCCCGCCAGACATGAATTTGAGATCTAACCAATTGCAGTCTTCTGGGTGGAGGAGACCACACCGGTTCTTCCGGAGGCTTGTGCGGGTCACTTGCCACAAAAATCCCTCCAAGCTCAAGCGGCCTTCTCGATAACCGGATGTTTCACTGAGATCAGACGGAACATGCCGCTTACACCATCTGTGGACTAGATGGCGGGACACAAACTTGATTCATAGACTTTCAGGTTACCAAGGATGTTTCCAGCCTGGCATTGTCAAGTTAACGGATCACAAGCTGACACAGCCCCAAGATATTGGTAGCGAGGTTTCGCTTGCTGGGGTATTTAGTTGACTCCAGTAGCCACTATATCTTGGGGTCGGCCTTTGGAACACGCCGGAATGGCTGTGTCCCGACTGTTGTTTCCTGCGCTTCGGAGGCGTTGTGCGAGGCACCTGCGCGCGAGACCCTGCCACACGCTACCGTCCGGGCCGATGCGCCTGGGCGCACCCGGGCCCCGACGGTGCTCGTCTTCAATGCCCCGTTTTTGGCGGGGCCTGCCGCCGTGGACAGTATATCTGGTAGCTACTGGAGTCAACTAAATACCCCAATTCGCTTGAACACTCGATATCGTGGGTTGGTCCCTCCGCTGCCAGTTAAGTTGACAGTGCCTTCCGTAGGGCTGCGTCGCGCTTCATCTGTTGAAAGAGAATTGGAACTGATCACTCCGCCTAGCTAGCTTCTGCTTATCCGGTTGTTTCAGCAAGCCCCAAGATGTAGTGTAGGGGCGTGGCCCGGCTTCCGTTTCCGAAGAGAGACCCCGCAGTGTTCAACGACACACGCTCTGCTACTGGAGGATCGCTCAGCTCTTCATAGCCCTGAAGGTGCGGCAACAACGCGAGAGCTCGTTCGAAGCCGGCCGATGCTTATCTATGTTAAGCTTGCCACTTTTAGGAACTCAACAGCGGGTGCCGGATACAAGAATCGGCCCAGTTTCGGCCTTCCTTGACCTGGGTCGACTCCGGCGACGGCTTTTGAGGGAAAGCGGGAAGCCGTTCGATCAGCCGGGCCACGAGCGCGCTAAAACCGTCGTGTATACGTCTCGCAGCCGGGACGCGACTCGCTCGATGGACAGTTCCTGAACCCTCGCTCGTCCTTCGACAACGCCGCCACCCGCCAAAACCAGCCTGAGTTTCTCAGCCAGGTCTTCAGCTTCCGGTCGCGCCAGATGACACCCATCTACACCCCCGATACGCTCCCGAACGTCTCCGACGTCGACGGAAACCACGGGGCGGTTACATGCCAAGGCTTGCTTGACGATGTTGGGAGATCCCTCATGATAGGAAGTCAGCAGCAAAACATCGCTGGCGTTCAGCCAAACGGGCACCTCCGCGTAGGGAACCTCAACAAGCTGATGCAGGATAACCCTCTTGCTCTCGTGTTTCAATCGTTCTACCGCGGATTGGGCAAGTTCGAGTCTCTTTACCGGCCGCCCCTGGTGGGCGGGCGTCAGAACGTGGTAGCTGTTCTCGCTCCAGGCGAGGCTTCGCAGGCAGTCGGCCCGGTTTAGCGGTCGAAACCTGTCCATGTCAACCCCTTCCGGAATCACCCACACCTTGCTCGGGGCCACGGTCCGCGGAAGCGCTCTTTGCATTTCTTGAGACATCACGATAACACCTGCCGCCTTTTTTGCGGCCAGCGACGAAGCCCGAACCCCAAGGTGGACGGTTAAACGCCTAAGGGGATTGTAAAAGGCACCGCCGAAAAGATCTGACCCAAAGAACGATACGACGACCGGCCTATCAGTAACAATTCGTGTCACGGCCGCCGCCTGCAAACCGCCGTACATCACATGCACCAAGTGGGGTCGGAAGTCAGCTACTTTCTTTCGAACAGCCTTGCGCAACCCAATATATGCAGTCCTCCCTTTTCCAACCCGGTCGACGAACACCAGATCGACATTAACCCCTACTCGTCCGAGACCCTCCAACGACTGTTTGACAAAGGTGCCTGATGTGGGACAGTGCGGCATAGGATATAAATTCGCGACCACGAGAATCCGTATCTTGTCTTCCTTTTTTCGGTGTCCGACTCCTTCGGAACGATTCGAGCCAAACATTTTTAACTCTGTTTCCGCGCGCTCTAAAACCACCGCGGTCGCTTCAACCTTGCGTCCATCATGGGTTGCCCGCCCGCCGTCCGATTAAGAAGTACAGAATATCGTTCCGGAGCACGCAACCATAAAACCCCGCCCCCCGAAGCATACGCCACACATCCAACACGACCCGATCCTTGCTCTGAGCTTAGCGTAACCAGTGTGAAAGATCGCGTCCTATCAACTCCTGTGTCCGGAGTATATCCTCCTCATAGAGATTCAAAAGTCTCCCCCGTGTAGCTGGAGCCATCGGCTCGCGGTGAAGGTTGCGAGAAATGAGCCTGTTTTTGAGACGCCTTCGAAACTTCTTAGGCAAGCAGTTCCTAACTATTGACCTCAGTGGAAAAGCGTCCACCAAGACCCGATGGAATAATCTACTTTTGGGAACGCCGGATAGTTGATGGCGTTGCGATATGTCTGGAACAAACGTATCGTCAACATCTAAGAAATGAAATATGTTACGGAGCACCTCCATAGGGTTGGCAAAAAGATCGTCCGTCAAGTAGATGCGGAGTTGACGCTCGTCGAATAGATTCAAATAGCGCTTCAACTGGGAATAATAAAACCCTTGTTGTTTATAATGCCAAATAAACCCCCAGTTGCCGGCAATTCGTGTTTCTTCGGCACGAAGCGCCGCTTCGAAGTCTGCAATAGACTCGCGGCCGTTGAGACGCATCATTGTAAAAGCCGAATAAGCTCTGTCTGCAGGGTTTCTAAGGATCGCTATCAACTTGGCGTGCTCGAGGCGGCGTTTTATGTGACCGGCAGCTTTCGGAGAGTACAGATAAAGAGGAGATACCTCCCCGATCGCTGTCTCAGTCGAACGTCCAAGAAACTGTGCGCAGTAGTCTTCGATCCTCGTTATGACACGGGTCTTTATGTGAACCGGCTGGCCCGGAGGGCCAGAGAAAGCGGGTTTCTCTCCCTCTAGAGCAAAAAAGCTTGTGTCCTTTTGAGGACTCATATATATCTGTGGGCGTTCGGCCAGATATTCGTAAAGGGCAGTCGTGCCCGCCTTGGCTGCACCAATGATGAGAAAATCGGGCAAAGTCATGGGCTAAAACATTTCGGAAGAAAGGTTACTAAAACCACCGCGGTCGGTTCAACCTTGCGTCCATCATGGTGAGTTCACCGGTCCGATTGAAAGTGTGAATTCCCGAGATTCTGTCGTCGGTTGCCGGCGTAATCGAATCGACGGTTGATTCCTTGTACTCCCCCGTCGTCAATTTGTCGATTCGGTTGATTCGAACAGCGTACCCGTAACCCAGGGAGCAGTCCTGAGAGGGTCGGTAAGGAACGCCGTCGGTGACCCAGATTCCGCCGGCCGGCCGGGCCCGCCGTCCGTCGCAAACCACTGGGTTTCCCGCGTGAGGTTGCCAGCAGTCAGTGAGTGGATTGTCCGCGTAGAATATGTACAACTCGTCCCAAGTCGTTGCTCCCTTGTGTGCCGCCACGTTGGCAAACAGCCACCATATATCGTTGAAAAATAACAACGTCGCGTCAACGGCACTGATATTGGCCAGCAACGTCTTGTATTTCTTCCATCGATCCGGAAAGTCCACGCACTCATAGACTTCTATGCTCTGATTGGCCTTCGACTCTGGAATCATGTATAGGGAACCCGACCACTCAAAGAGAAAGGGATACGACAGATGATACGGCTGATCGATAATCTTGACCGGTTCCCCACAGAAACCCGATCGGTCAAGCTCAACGCGTGAGATATGACCTTTACCCGTTTTCAAAACCAGTTCTTCGAAAAATATGTAGTACCGGGCATTCCGAAATACGGGGTAGGGATCTGCCCAGATCC
Source organism: Bryobacterales bacterium (assembly GCA_965248105.1). Lineage (GTDB taxonomy): Bacteria > Acidobacteriota > Terriglobia > Bryobacterales > UBA6623. The sequence continues at coordinate 3,042,866 of CBDFIK010000006.1, read as the reverse complement.
TGTCTTTCGGTGGTGCGATTAGTTTGTAATCGGAAGGCTCTAAGGAGCATCGCTTACCCAACCGGTACATAAGAGCCCATTGCTCGCGGTAGACCAGGCGCCACAGCGCCGATCGTGTCCGGCGCGAAATGTGCCGGATGAACCCAGTTGGGTGGCTCGAAGTCGGGACGGCTTTTTCAACACGCTCTTTGGATACCGGTCTGGGTACATTCATGTCTCCGACCTGCGCGCGGGCAACAGATTGACCGTTGTCATAGAGCCGCTTTAGTTCTCTGATGAAGAGATTCGAGGTCTTCCAGTAGTATGTGCTCTGACTGCGCGATACGGACCAGCTATCCGATGCTACATAGCATCGACTCATAAGAACACCCGCTTCACCATCCGCGTCAAAACGCCTCAGATAGCAGTCGGTCACCCTTGCCGCGTGAACAACTTCCGACACGCCTTGACAGACGTTCTCTGCACAAGAAGAAGCGTGGGAATAACATGACCAAACACCGTATTTGGCAGCAGCTCGTAGCTCTATGGTCAGCGGGACCGGCGCGAGAGCGATCAGTACATCAAGATCGTGTTGAGGCAGGGTACCCGCGGTCAAACTAGCGTGGGATTGTTTAGCAGGCGCTTGGTTATATCGTAACGTCATAGTCGCAGCGTCCCGCAAAAGGGGAAGTGCATCCAAAGTTGCGAGAGCATCCGGTTGATGGCGAAATAGTTGGTGATCCACCTTGAGATACAAGGTGGTCAACAGACTAAGGGGACTTCGAAGGAGTTGTCGGAAAGGACCAGGACGGTCATCAACTACGGCTAAGGTTAGACCGGCGAAATCTGAGTCAACAATAGCTGCAAGCGTTTCATACGCCCAGGCGGGTAAGGTGAGAGTATCTAGGAGGACGCCAACTCTCAGTTTGGCTCGCTTTCGCACGTCCACTGCAGGCCGAGATGCACGGGGCCACTCAATCCTGAGGGCACGCGGCCGGCCGAGTCATGCCCTACCGTGAAGGAGATTGCCCCCCCCCCGAACGTAACACATTCGAGCGGATGTCGAAAAGCAGCCCGGCCGAGGGTGAGGGATGAGGCGCTAACGATGTTCACGAACCGGAAGAAGAGAAAATTCAAGTTCGCAGCAGCTCTTCGACGAAAGCTGTTGTTCTCATAACCAGCTTCTCGCGGCTGAAATGGAGCGTGATCCGCCGGCGAGCTTCGGCACCAAGAGAGTCGCGATCGGTTGCGATTCGCTCTAGCAAGGTGCACCAAGCCTCTGCGAGTGCCTGTGGGTTCCTCGGAGGCACGATTATACCGGTCTCACCGAGAAGAAAGGCTGAGTCCCCGACATCGGTGGCTACACAAGGCACACCGCAGGCCATTGCCTCTCCGAGTGCATTCGGCAGCCCTTCACTGTCCGACGAGGAGGTGCATAGATCGAAGGCATCGTAAACGGCGGGCATGTCGGTTCGTTTGCCCGCCCAGACGACGACGTCTTCCAAACCCAGTTCTTGACAAAGCTGCTCAAGTTCTTGCCGGTAACCCGCCGGTCCGTCGCCGACGCAGACGAACCGAATCCGCTTCCGCTTCTGAAGCAGCAATGAGGCCGCTCGGCAGAACGTAGTGTGGTCCTTGACGGGATACAGGCGGCCGACCGTACCGATGAGCGTTTCATCTTGGCGCACGCGCCATTGGGCGCGGACTCTCGCTCCATCAACATTGGGCCGGAAACGCTCGGTATCAAAGCCGTTGTAAATGATGTTCATCTTGGCGGGGTCAAAACCCCTCCCAACGTAGTGTTCGCTTCCTGCTCTGGAATTGGAAATGTACCGATCGGGAAACCGAGACAAGGCTCCCTGGGCCCAATAGACGAATCGGGCCCGCCAGGACAAAAGGCGCAAGTCCGGGCGCGCATTCGCTATTCTCCAAATGACTCTTCCCGAGCGGAGACACAGTCTTATTAGAAGAGAAAGCAGGTTGGCATCAGGTGAATAGCCGACGATGACCTGCGGTCGAACGTTTCGCACGGCCGCAAGCAGGCGTTGGGAAAAGGCCACGAATTCCCAGCGATTGTTTTTTTTAAATCGACAAAGGCGACTCTCTCCACGGATTCGACCTCAAGATGCAACGCTCCTCCTCCATAAAAGGTAATGAGCGTGACCTCGAATCTCGACTTGTCGAGGCCCTTGACAAGCTCGACAAGTTGCCGCGCCGCACCCCCGCCCCGCAGGTCTCGAATCAGGAAGCAGATTCGAACTCGCTCTGTCTCTCGGTACAAGGTTTGCACGGCGTCTCTGATCACATTACAGCCATAGTATCTGTCCGTTTCTTTGAAGCGTGGTTCCTTCGGATGACGGCCAAGTAGTGGGTCCTCAAGACGGGAACCTTCTCCAGAAGAAACGCCGCCGTCCATGATAGGGGCACAACGAAACGGGAGATCGGAGGCGCTAAGGTGACTTTTCTGAGCCGGATGTTACAGTCGGGGAACAGAGCCCTGATCTCCTCCGCGCCGACAGCGCAAACATTTCGGTTGCGAGGGTTATTGAAGCGCAAGTCGTACCAGAGAAGGGCTCCGGCAGGCTTGAGGACTCTGAGTATCTCCAAGGCAGCTTGTTTTCTCATGGTATTGTCGAGAATCGATGAGAACATCGTGGACTGCAACACGAGGTCGAAACTCGCACTCTTCCACGGCAGCTCAGAGGCATCGGCTTGACTCAGGCTCACTGCAGGGAGGCGGCTACGGGCAACCTCCAATCGCTCGGGGTTAATGTCAACTCCGGCCAAGCGCCTCGGGCCTGCGCCCCAACTAATGAAGTCGGCAAGCCAACCCCCGACACCGCAGCCGACTTCGAGAATCCTGAAGTCGTTTGGCGGGTAGAACCCGTTCTCTGTCAACGCTCGAATCACCTCCCGGACTCTCTGTAAATAGGCAAACAGTACGGCCGGCTGCGCTAAGGAGTAGAAGTCCGGTGGGAACTCGGTTTGGCGCCTCTGGTATTCTTCCAAGATCCGGAGTCTTTCCTGATTCACGGAATCCTGTCCAATACGCACCGAATGCGGGAAGGTCCGACCGTCGGCGGCGGCGTCGGCACGTGGGCCGCTCAACCCGCGAGGTTCCTCCCACGATACCAGGCCCGCGCCGCGGAAGCGGCGGATTGCTATCCAGCCGGTTGGATACCCGTCGGTGCTCGCCGTCGCGGTTTACCCTGAGCCCGCCTGGAGTACACTGGGGCCATGGCGTCGAGCGCTCGCAGGCCAACCTTCCAAAGCGATGATTTCAAGCGGCTCGGGCTATTCGGCGTTGGCTTTTTGTTGACCAACCTAGCTCCGGCTCGACTCGACGCTCAGTGCGCTCGCCTGATCTTCCGCTCTTCCGCGCCGTTTCGGCGCCAAGCTCGGCGGGAACTCGCAGCCACCATGCAGCGCACCTTGGGGCTAAAGCGTTTTGACGAGGCCTTCCGTATCTCCAACGAGCATTATCAAATGGCGGCCGAGCTACAGTGGGGGCGCTTTCGCGCCTTGCGCTCGAACGGCTGGCTGCCGAAAATCGAGTTGCAGGGCTTGGACCGCGTACAACGCGCTCTTGACCGTGGAAGAGGCGTCATCCTATGGATGATGTCGTTTTGTGCCAACCCCATCATATTTCAGGCGTTCCGGCGCGCCGGAGTTCCCCTTATCCATTTGAGTGAAGCCCGGCACGGTGCGCCATCCGATAGTCGCTTAGCTTTGCGCAGTCTGGCTCCTTTGTACAGGAGGGCGGAAGACCCCTATCTGGCGGAGCGAATCGTGATTCCGCGGGATCAGTCGCTGGGGTACATGCGGACGTTGTTGGCAAGACTGGGGCAAAACCGCTGCGTTTCCATCGGGGGCGAAAGACCCAGCCGCCAAAGCGTTCAGGCCACGCTTTTCAATCGCAGTTTCGAGTTCGCTTCGGGAGCACCGGCACTTGCGTGGCGCACCGGCGCGGTTCTTTTCACGACCTACGCAATTCGGGAAAGTGCCTTTCAGTATCGAGTGATAATCGAGGAACCGATTCAGGTCGAACGTGCGTTGGTGAGAAGGGAGTCCGTGGAGCGGGCGGTAGGCCAGTTTGCCCGCCGACTGGAGCGCCATATAGCCCGACATCCGGCCAATTGGCAAGGGTGGATGCGCGTGCTGCTTCGAGCCACTTCGACACCCTAAGTTCGTTCTGAGAGGACACCCGTAACTCGCTCCGGTTCGGCTTTCAGGAGGGGCGTTTCCTATTGATCGCCAACCAAGCACTGCGGTTTCTCCAGCGATCTTCCAGTTGGCCGATGGCCCACGATGCGGAAGAGCCGAGATACCTTCTCGGCACGGCGAACCACACCAACAAGACTATTGCGGCGCTCGGCAGCGCAGCCAGAACAAGAGTTCCTAAATCAGAGATCCCCAGCGCTCGAGCCCAACTTGTCGCGGCGCCGGCCACGGCGCCCACAAGTCCCGCGACGCCCCAGGCAGCGACCTGTGAGCCGAAGAATTCCTTCCAGGTAACACCAATGAGCTGCCGGGTCATTCGGGCTGTCAGCAGATAGGGGATGGAAGTGGCGGCAGCCACTCCCGCCGCAACCCCCGCAAGGCCCCACTGCAGGCCCGCCAATGAACCGCAAACAACTCCCAGCGCGTAGAGCAAGTCGCGAACGACTCGACCTACCGTGACTCCGATCGCCCGCACTAATGCATTCCCAACCCCGTCGACGCTTCGTGCGATGCCGGCAAGAACAAGCACCTGCAGCGCGGGAACGGCCGGCTCCCAGTTGGAACCGAACAACCCTCGTACCAGCTCGGGAGCCACAACCGCGATCCAGACCAGCGGGGGGGCACACGCGAGGGCAATTAAGGCAGCGGCCCCGCGATAGGCGCGCCTTAGGCGTTCCGGCTCCGTTTGTACCGAGGAAAAGGCGGGGAACAGCACGTTGGATAAGATCCCGGAGAACAAACTGACCGGCGCCTCCATCAGTCCGTAAGCCCGGCGGTAGAACCCCAGCGCTTCCACTCCCAGAAAGCGGGCAACGATCAGAGAGTCCGCGTTGTGCGCGGCGTACCGACCCAGTTGTGCGAAGACCCCAGCGAGGCCGAAGGAAAAGAGCCCTGGCGTCTCCACTAGAGCCAAGCTCGGCCGCAACGAATGACGTACCTTCCAATAAACTGCTGTCGAAACGTAGGCTCGCTGGATCACTTCAGCCCATGCTAGAGCCCAGGCGCCGTAACCCATCAGGGCCAGCGAAATGCCAACGAGCGCGTAACTGATCAAGAACGACTGCAGATTGACCTGAGCAAGGTAACGGAATTCCAGCTTCCTCGCGAGAATCGCTTGTGAGGTTGCCCCGAGACCTACCAACACCGGCCGTAGAGCCAAAAATCGGGCCACCGATTCGAGCTGGGGTATCTCGAAAAAGACGGCTAACCAGGGCGCGCCCAACCACAGAAACAAGCCCAAGGCGAAGCCCTGTACAGTGGCCAACGTAAAACTCACCCGGACATGAGCACTGGTTATAGCCTGCTGTTGAACAATACCGGAGCTGAACCCCTCCGTGATGAGGAAACTCGAGAGCTCGGCGAAGATCATGGCGGTCGCAACCAATCCGAATACCGAGGGCGGAAGCAACCGCGCGAGCACCAGAACCACGAGAAATTGAAGAAATCGCATCGCAATCTGTCCGGCGAAACGCCACCCAGCCGCTGCAAGGGTTCGATCGATTAGGCTCTCGGGTTTCACGGTGTGTTCTTGTCGTTTGGAGCCGACCTACGGTTGGAGGTGATTCGCTGGAACCCGTGCGGCGCGGCAAGCGACCGGAAACAGGCTCCCAAGACATTGGATGGATTAGACCAAGGGCTTGCCTGACAAATGGGACAGCAACACGTTCTCAACGGACTTCGCGATTTTCTCCCGATCGAAGTGTTCTATCACGTAGCCGCGGCCTCGCCGGCCCATCTTCTTACATTCGTTGGGATCCGAGGATAGGCGAAGGATGGCCTGTGAAAGATCAATCGGAGACTCCGGGGGAACCGTAACCCCAGCCTCGGCTTCTTCCACCAGCTTAGCGGGTTCCCCGCTTGCGGCCATCACAACTGGAAGGCCCGCCGCCATGATCTCGAAGAGCTTAGCGGGAAGTATGCCCTCGAACACCCGGCCCGCCGCCAAGGTGACGAGCCCCGCGTCCAGAGCAGCGAAGATACCGGGCACGGTCTTGTGTGGAACGGGCGGGTAGAAGTGCACATTGGCCAAGCTTAAATCCTTCGCCCTCGCCTGCAGCGATTCCTTCGTCGGTCCGTCGCCGAAAAAGACTACCCGGATCCGGCGCTCGTTTCGGACCCTTTGAGCCGCGGCAAGAACCTGGTCCAAAGCCTGCAAGTGTCCCTGCAAACCGACATGTCCGACAATAAACTCGTCCTCCGACCAGCCCCAATCGCGTCTCACATCCGATCTGTCGGGAAGCTTCCGCCAAAGGTCCATGTCCGCACCATTGGGGTACAGGTGAACAGGTTTCTCTGGAAACCGCTTCTTGATGTCTCTCACAATCCCATTGGACTGTCCAAGTATGAGTTGGGCCTGACGGTAACTCCACTCTTCGAGCACTACCCCAGCCCTCTCGGCCAGACCGGGCTGGAGCATCCCCAGTTGCACGGCCGAAGCGGGCCATAGGTCAGCGACGTTCAGCACGGAAATCGCACGGAGCCGGCGGGCCAGATAATGACCCACTGGCGCCAGGAACAGGGGCGGTGACTCCGTGATCAGAAAGTCGGCGCGGTCAAGGAACCTAGGGCCCCGAACGGCGGCGTGCAATGCAAACGAGCAATAGTGCGCAATTCGTTTCCAGAATGTCTTTCGACGGGGAACGTAGAGAGCGAGACGCGTCACGGATACACCGTCTCGATTCTCAGTCAGCACCGATTGGCCAGCGTATTTCGGGAAGACCTTGTTGCCTGGATAGCTTGGCATCGCGGTCAACACCTGCACCTCGTGTCCCCATTGGGCGAAGCGGCGGGCAAGATCAAAAAGGCGGTTCTGCGGAGCACCGATCTCGGGTGGGTAATATTGTGTCAGAATGATAATCCGCATGAGCTGTATTCAACTCCGCGCCACTGAATGCGACTGATTCGACGAGTTGAAGACTATTCTACTGGGTCAGTTATGAGGTGATCCGAGAAACCATGGGTTCCACAACCCACTCTATTGTGCTCAATGGCGATGCGCGCGACGTTGGCCGTCCCGACCAGCCTCATCAGAGCACATATTTCAATGTTTCTCGACGGGCCGACTGCAAGGTGCGGTTCGACTGTTCGCTACTGGGGATTCGCATGCCGCCAGGCGCTCGGGTATGTCGACCACGACTCAGGCCTCGTGCTGTATTAGAAAAAAAAGATCCTGCGCGATCCAAATTCCCGCGAACAAAAGCCTGGAGTTGGAGATCGAGGACATCCTGTTTCGCCCGCCGGGAAGGCCGAGCCGCAAGCCGCTAGTGCGCTATTTGAGCTTTCGGTATCAGGCCGAGAGCTGGGCGAAGCCACGACGAATTGTTGCGAAAGTCGAGCATCAGCGAGGTGAGTTATTCCGGCGACCCGGCTTCATCCTAACTAACATGACCCTGCCGAGCCGCTCGCTGGTACGTTTCTAGAATAAGTGCGGTACGGCGGAGCAGTGGATCAAGAAAGGTAAGCAGGCGACGCACTGGAGGTGGCTGTCGTGCCATCGCTTCCGAGCGAACGAGGTACGACCTGCAACTCAGCGTGCTGGCCTACAACCTCGGCAACTTGTGGCGGCGGCTGGGGCTGCCGCACAGGATCAAGAGCTGGTCACTGACGAGCGTGGAGCAGCGGCTGATGAAGGCGGGCGGTCGGCTGGTCAAGCATGCTCGCACACTACTGGTTGCTGCTGGCGGAAGGGTATCTGAACCGGCGGCTGTTCGGTGACATGCTGCACAGGATCTGGGCGCTGCCGCTGCTGAGCGGGTAGTGTTGCCCGGGCGAGGATCAACAGCTTTTCGTTCCCAAAACGTTCGCAGCGAGCAGTGTCGGCTGGAGCGCCGTTCAACCCGCTCAATCAACGTCTGTGAGCGGACGAACGAGCCCTGGCGCCTACCGGCGGGGGTGATGTGCAGGGTTCAGCGCGAAAAGACGTGGTATGCTTGGCAGCGTGGGTGGATGCTGTGGCCTTGTCAGGGCCAAAGTGGAAATCCTGAGAGAATCCACGGTTGGTAGAAGCCACATCGGAGCACCAAGTCTACCTCGTCACAGGCGGTGGCGGCTTCATCGGATCCCATTTGGTCGCGGAGCTGCTGGCCCGCGGCCATCGCGTGCTGGCGATCGACAACCTGTCGACAGGCTCGATTGAAAACCTGTCCCGCGTCATCGACAACGCGGATTTCGAGTTTACGCGCGGCAGTATCACTGACGATGGCGTTCTAGACAGTCTGGTGGAGCAGTCCGACGTTATTTTTCACCTAGCCGCCGCCGTAGGCGTCAAGTTGATCGTCGAAGATCCCGTACGTGTCATCGAGACAAACATAAAGGGCACGGAAGACGTTCTCAAAGTTGCACGGCAATTCGGCCGGCCGGTGTTGATGGCCAGCACCTCTGAGGTTTACGGCAAAAACAGCAAGGTCCCTTTTTGCGAAGACGACGATCTTCTGCTTGGGCCGACGAACAAGTCGCGCTGGTCCTACGGTGCAACGAAGATGGTAGGCGAGTTTCTCGGCCTGGCCTATCATCAGGAATTCGGCTCTCCGGTCTCGATCTTCCGCCTGTTCAACACGATAGGCCCGCGGCAAAGCGGCCAATACGGCATGGTGGTCCCAAGATTCGTTCGTCAAGCCCTGCGCGGCGAGCCGATCACCGTGTATGGGGACGGCCGGCAGACCCGCTGTTTCTGTGATGTGCGGGACGTGGTCGGGGCGCTATTAGGTTTATCCGAGCACCCCGACGCTTTCGGGCTAGTGCATAACGTCGGTTCGGACCAAGAGATTTCCATCCAGGGAGTCGCTGAAAGGGTCAAATCGATGACTCACAGCGACTCACCTATCGTCAAAGTTCCTTACGACGAAGCTTACGCGCCGGGCTTTGAGGATGTGCCTCGCCGGGTCCCGGACACCTCCCGCATTCACTCGCTTCTGGGCTGGAAGCCGCAACGGTCCCTCGACGAGACACTCGAAAGCGTGATGAGCTACGAAGCGGAACAAATGAAAGCGGAGAGCGAAGCCGCCGCGCAACGTGAAGCGGTTCGCTAAGACGACGGCTTCGCGCGGAGCTAGTTCTCGCTTCCTCCCACAGCAGATACCTCAGTCCTCGACAACGTGGGTTTCAAAGACCTCGCGAAAGGACATCCAACGCCGGCGATCGAAGTGGCCGATCTCGTCGAAGCACTTGGCTGCTGCGTCCACCATATAAGGGCATGGTGATGACGGGCTCGATTCAGCTCTATCACAACCGCTTGATGGCGGACAGTGCGACTTGGTTTCCGCTCGACGCCTATTCTGACAGCATCGGCCCGTACGATCCTTTGGACCTACGCTCGAACGAAACGTTGTGCGTGTCGGACCGCGAACCCTCGGTTCACGCTAAGCTGATCACAGGGTATCCCAACCGCACCACCTGGATCGTAAACGGACCACAATTACTGGGAAGTGGCTACGAGGTCGTCCAGGATCTGTCGTTTCGGGCGTGGCGGGTGAATAGGGTCGTGAGCACCTCCAACGTGACGTCTGCAGAGGAACATTCGTTCGTTGAAACACGGGCTATGCAGGATCTCGAGAGTGTGGGCTACTCTGGTAGCCTACCCTCGGTTACTACAGTAGCCTGGGGTGGGTTACTCTGGTAGCCTACCCCTGAGTCGCGGAATCGCATCGTGTAGAGGGACTCGATATGGAGGCCTGGATTACCCGGAGCCGTTTGTTGGGCCCGCGTGATGAGGCCAAGCTCAATCAGTTGTTTGGCCGCTTTTTTGACGCCAGCTCGAGAGAGCCCGGTGCCGTGGTCGAGACGTCTACCGCTGCGTGTGGAGATTCCGTTCATGAGCTGGTCCAACCCAATCGCATCCGCGCGCTTCTTGAAACCCAACGTGCGCCGGCAGATGTAGAGGGCCACCTTAAGCTGGGCTCCGTTGAGTTTCGGTAACCAGAAATCGAACAACTCGTCCGGGATACCCGTGACGTTGGGACTGCTAAACCCTGAGAATGATCTCTCCTCGTGAGGATGTCCGGAACTCCGTTGAAACCAGCGGCCCTCCGGGACCTCTAGTCTACGCCGCGCGGGCCTGAGCCGCAGGCGGTCGCGGACGAAGATTTTCCAACGCGGCGACTAGCTTCGGCAAGTCCCGATAGCCCTTGACCTTGCGGAAGTTGCCCTCGGCCACCCACAGCGCCGAGCCCACCCAGCGCTCCAACTGATCGCCCTGCTGCCAACACTTCACGCGCCGGCAAACCGTCTCGACCACAGAGAACGCCGCCTCGATCGGATTCGTCGTCGACAATGTCCGCCGCAGCCAACCCTGCAACGGCAGGCGGTTCACCGTCAGCGTTTCATCGAGCCCCTCTGCGAGCGAGCGCGCCGCCGACGGATTGAGTTCCTGCAACTCGCGGTGCAATTGCTCCAACGCTTGCTGGGCCTCTTCGGTTGACCGCAGCGCATAGGCGGCAGCCAGCCTGGCCTCGACCGCCTAGCGATCTTCTTCCCGCAAATGCCCCACGACGTTGCGGCGCTTATGCAACTGGCAGCGTTGGATCAACGCCTCCTCGCCAGCGTGTTCACGGACCGCCTTGACCAACGCCCTCGCTCCGTCGAGAACGTAAAGCCGCGGGGCAGAAAAATCGACGCCACGCTGGGCCAGATCGCCCAACAAGGCCGAGACGACAACCGTGTTCTCGCTCGCCCCTTGCCGCAGGCCCAATAGGGAGCAGGAACGCCAAATGCGTCGCTTCCAATCAGCGGCTAAGGCCCAACGATTTCTTCGTGTCCACGGCCTAATTCGCAACCTGTTCCGAGTGGGACGTCATCATCTCAAAGCGATCCATCATCGACTGCTCAGGGAGCGAGCTTTCACTGACTGGAAGAAGGCGACGTGTGCGTGCTGAGAGGGCGAAACCCAAGTTGCCCTTCAGAGCAACGCCGCCTCGGGGCCATTAACTAGACAATGCCCAGCTATGAGCCTGTCCCACGGGATACAATGCGCCCATGGCAGCCAGGCGCCGGGCGAGGCGATCGCGGCGGTCGAAGCAACCGCCCGCCAACGACGGCTCGTTCGAAGGACAGACTCGTTGGCTTCCCATACTGGTCTTCGCCATTTCGTTGTTTGTTTTCCTTCCCACCGTTGGAAATGACTTCGTCAACTGGGACGACGATCGTAACTTCCTCGACAACTCGAGCTACCGCGGTCTCTCGTTCGAGAACCTCAAGTGGATGTTCACTACTGAGAACGGCGCTGACAAACTAGACCACATAGCGGCGGTGTGAAGGCTCCCAGAGGAGGCGGAGGACCAAGCCGCTGATGTGGTCCGCAAGCATCCCCGAGGTGTTTTGTGGAACACCGGAGGGATGTATCGGGTGGAGCTATACGTTCAAGTACGACGAAGTGTCTGCGTCGAAGGGCTAAGCGAACGCGAAGCAGCACGGCGCTTTGGGATTGCTCGCGAGACCGTGCGCAAGATGTTGCGCTACCGGATTCCGCCGGGCTATCGGCGGAGCAAACCGGCGAGGCGTCCCAAACTGGAGGCCTTCACAGGGATCATCGATCAGATCCTGACCGACGATCGGGAGCGTCCGAGGAAACAACGCCACACCGCACAGCGCATCTTTGACCGCCTCCGCGACGAGTACGGGTTCACAGGCGGCTACACGACCGTCAAGGACTACGTACGCGAGAAGAAGCTGGGCGGACAAGAGATGTTCGTGCCGCTGACGCATCCGCCGGGTGACGCCCAGGCGGACTTCGGCGAAGCGGTCGTCGTCATCAACGGAGTGCAGCGCAAGGCGCACTTCTTGGTCGTCGATCTGCCGCATAGCGATGACGCATTCGTGAAAGCGTTTCCGGCCGAGACGACGGAGGCATTCTGCGAGGGGCACAATGCGGCGTTTCGCTATTTTGGCGGCGTGCCGCGCAGCATCGTCTACGACAACACGAAGCTAGCGGTGGCGAGGATCCTGGGAGACGGCACACGCCAGAGGACCCGTGTCTTCTCCGAGCTGCAGTCACATTATCTGTTCGCCGACCGTTTCGGGCGGCCGGGCAAGGGCAACGACAAAGGCAAAGTGGAAGGGTTGGTGGGCTATGCGCGGCGCAACTTTATGGTGCCGATCCCCAGGTTCTCAAGTTGGGAAGCCTTCAACGAACACCTCGAAGCGAAGTGCCGCAAGAACCGTGGACGGCGCTTGCGGCGACACTCGGAAACGATCGGTGAGCGTTTCGAGCGCGACCGCCAGGCGTTTCTGACGTTGCCTGCTGTCGGGTATGACGCTTGCGACAAGCGCACGACGCGGGTGACGTCGTTGTCGCTGGTGCGCTATCGGACCAACGACTACTCGGTTCCGACGCGCTACGGCCACCGCGAAGTACTGCTGAGAGCTTACGTCGATGAGGTGGTCATCGGCTGCGGCAGCGAAGAGATCGCCCGGCATCGGCGCAGCTACGAACGCGAGGAGTTGATCTTCGATCCGCTGCATTACCTGGCCTTGCTGGAGCGCAAGACGAACGCGCTGGATCAAGCCGCGCCGCTCGTCGGTTGGCAGTTACCGCAAGATCTCGTGCGTTTGAGACGCTTGCTCGAAGTGCGGCTGGGTAAACCAGGCAAGCGCGAGTACGTGCAGGTGCTGCGTTTACTCGAAGACTTCCCGCTCACCGACGTCACCGCCGCCGCGCGGCAGGCCGTTGAGTTGGGAACGATCGGCTTCGACGCCGTCAAGCACCTCGTCCTGTGTCGGATCGAGCAACGGCCGCCCCGCTTGGACTTGACGCAGTATCCGCACTTACCCACAGCACAAGTCGAACAGACATCGACAACAGATTATTTGGTGCTGCTGGCACAGGGAGTGGACTGATGGCGAGATCCAAACTGCTGCTGGAAGCTCATCTGAAAGCACTGCGGCTGCCGACCTTCTTACGCGAGTACGACAAGGTGGCACGGCAGTGCGCCACGGAGGGCTTGGATGCGAGACGCTTTCTGCTGCAACTGTCCGAGCTCGAACTGCTCGACCGTGAACGCCGAGCGACCGAGCGGCGCATCAAGGCCGCCAAGTTCCCGGTCACGAAAACCCTTGATACGTTCGACTTCCTGGCGTTACCCAAGTTGAACAAGAAGCTGGTGCTCGAGCTGGCACACGGAGAGTTCATCGACCGTCGCGAGAACGTGTTGGCTCTAGGAAACTCCGGCACGGGGAAAACGCATCTCGCTCTGGCGCTGGGACTGGCGGCCTGCCAGGGTGGCTATCGGGTTCGCTTCACTACCGCCGCAGCGCTGCTCAACGAGCTGCTGGAAGCCCGTGATGAGCGGCGCTTGCTGAGGGCCCAAAAGCAGCTCGCCAAGCAAGACCTGCTGATCGTCGATGAACTGGGCTACGTGCCGCTGTCGAAGACCGGAGCGGAGTTGCTGTTCGAAACCTTCTCACAGCGCTACGAGCAGGGCTCCACGATGGTGACCTCGAACCTGCCGTTCAACGAGTGGACCGAAGTCCTCGGGTCCGAGCGCATGACCGGCGCCCTGCTGGATCGGCTCACTCACCACGTCCACATCCTGGAGATGAACGGCGATAGCTTCCGCCTCAAGCAGAGCAAGAAGCAACGCTCTCCGTCTTCGGATTGATCCCCGCCGGCTCGCCACAGTTTTTGTGAGCCGCCTTCCACTCCGCCTTCAGCCGCCCTAACGGGCGACCTCAGGCTGCGTTCCAGCCGTCCCACAAAAACTCGAAGCAAAACCCCGACTCCCCCCCCACTGGTCTATTTTTGCTCCGCCGCTCTACCCCAAAACTGGTCTATTCTCCCTCCGCCGAACTGGTCTAATTTTGCTCCGCCCTTGACAGGCCACCCAAACCCTTGTGAGAAAAGCGCCCTAGCAGCCTGTCGACGAGTCGGTGGAACAGCTTGCTAGCCAAGCTGAAAGGCTGCTTTCAAAAATGCTAACCTGGGGCGGTCGCAGCGATTCCTCTTGGCCGCTTCCAACCCCCAAAAGAATATGGCGAAACCCCGTCTATCGCGTGGCCTGCGCGATCTGCTGCCGGACTACATGCTGGCGCGCCAGCGCATGGTCGAGACGATTCGGCAGGTCTATGAACTCTATGGGTTCTCCCCGCTAGAGACTCCGGCCGTCGAATACCTCGACGTGCTGTCGGGGTCAGCCGGAGAAGAAGCTGAGGGGTCCATCTTTCGCGTTAGCAACCCGGAAGACGAGGACCTGGGATTGCGATTTGACCTGACCGTTCCGCTTTCACGTTTCGTCTCGCAGTACCGCCAAGAGATGGTTCTTCCGTTTAGGCGCTACCAGGTCGCACAGGTCTGGCGGGCCGACAAGCCGGGGGCGGGAAGGTACAGGGAGTTCACTCAATTCGATCTCGATTCGGTGGGTGCTGAATCCGAAGTCGCCGACACCGAGATCATCGCCGCCATGTGTGACACGTTGGAGGCTCTCAAAGTCGGCCCCTACCGTGTCCGTTTCTCGAGCCGCAAGATCCTGACCCTGCTGCTCTCCTATGCCTCCGTCCCGGCCAACGCCGCCACTGACGTCTTTCGCGTGCTGGACAAGCTCGAAAAGGTCGGCCTCGACAAAGTAAAGAAGGAGCTCACGACCGGCTACACCGATGCGTCGGGCGATCCCATTCGTGGTCTCGGCCTTGCCGATGATCAAGTCGCTAAGATCGACCAATTCCTTGCCATCAGCGGCTCAACCCGGGACGACGTCTTGTCAAGGGTCGCCGAACTGTTCACCGGAGTTGAAGGTGCTGAAGACGAACTAGCCGTTCTGCGGCGCATCTCATCTCACCTCACAGCACTCGGCTACGAAAGCGACCGCGTATCGCTGGACGTCAGCATTGCGCGCGGCCTGGCCTACTATACCGGGCCGGTTTTCGAGGCCGTGCTGCTCGATGCGCCCCAATTCGGCTCTATCTTTGGTGGGGGCCGGTACGACGATCTCGTCACTCGCTTCACCGGGCAGCGCATTCCCGCCACCGGAGCGTCCATCGGCGTCGATCGGCTGCTGGCGGCCCTCATCGAGCTTGAGCGCATTCCCCAATGGCGGACCACGTCGAAAGTCCTGGTGACTGCCATGGACCCCGACCTTACCGCAGAATACCTTGCCGTCACGTATGAGCTACGCCGGGCCGGCATTCCTACTGAAATCCACGTCGGGCGCCCCAAGCGGCTCGGCAAGCAGCTGCAACGCGCCGATCGGCTCCAAATCCCCTACGTGGTCATCATGGGATCCGACGAAGCCTCACGCGGCGTGGTTACAGTCAAGGAAATGGACATTGGCAAGACGAAATCCGCTGACGTGTCGCAGCACGAGGAGTGGAAATCGGCCCGTTTCGGCCAACAGGAAGTGCAGCGCTCGGATCTCGTTCAGACGCTCCAGCGATTGCTGCAAGACCAGGACTAGCCCTATGGATCGTAGGATCGCCCCGGCTCGGTCTGTTTCCGGCAAGATTCGCCTGCCGGGCGACAAGTCGATCTCCCACCGCTACGCCATGCTCGCGGCTCTCGCCGAGGGATGCAGTGTGATCAAGAACTTCGCTACCGGCGCCGACTGCTCCTCGACGCTCGAATGCCTGCGACGACTCGGGGCCGACATTCAGCGTGAGGGCGACGAGGTCGTCATCGAAGGCGTGGGACTCGGCGGCCTTAGCGCGCCCCGAGGTCAGCTCGACGCCGGGAATTCGGGCTCCACGATCCGGATGCTTGCGGGAATTCTGGCGGGACAGGGCTTTGAAAGCGTAATCGGTGGGGATCAATCGCTCTCGCGCCGCCCGATGCGCCGGATCATCACGCCGCTGACCCGTATGGGGGCCCAAATCGTCGGGCGGGCCAGCGATTTTCCGCCGCTGCGGATTCAAGGGGCGGAACTCAAGCCTATCGACTACGAACTGCCGGTGGCGAGCGCGCAGGTGAAAACGAGTGTTCTGTTTGCCGGCCTGTTCGCCGAGGGGATAACAATTGTTCGCGAGCCACTTCCAACACGGGACCACTCGGAAATCGCGCTCAGGCAGTTCGGCGCGGAAATCGAAGTCGGGGACAGGCGGATCGAGCTCCGTGGACGGCCTCGCTTGCGAGCGCTACAGCTCGCGGTCCCTTCCGATCTTTCGACGGCAGTCTTCTTTCTGGCGGCCGGACTATTGGTGCCGCATGCCGACCTTACGGTGCAAAGAGTGGGGCTGAACCCCACTCGGACGGCCGTGCTCGACGTGCTGCGGAGAATGGGCGCCGATCTCGAGATTTTGCCCGGCGACGAGTTCCAGGGTGAGCCTCTAGGAGACGTGCGAGTTCGAGGATCGGAGTCTGCCTCGAGACCCGTGTTGAAAGGGGGCCGCATCGAGGGTCAGATGGCTGCGGAAGTGATCGATGAACTACCCATCCTCGCGGTTCTAGGCGCGGCGAGCGAAGAAGGCCTGACGATTCGGGACGCCTCGGAGTTGCGCTTCAAGGAAAGCGACCGCATCGCCACGGTGGCTGAGAATCTTGGGCGTATGGGAGTTGCGGTCGAAGTGTTCGACGACGGCATGCATATTCCCGGGTGGCAGAAGTTTCGAGCGGCGAAGCTCGACTCGTTCGGCGACCATCGGGTGGCCATGGCGTTCTCGGTTGCGGCGCTCCATGCTGACGGACCTAGCGTGATTCAAAACGCCGAAGCGGCTTCGGTATCCTTCCCTGAGTTCTTTGAGGTGCTGGGCCAGGTGGTTGACAGGTAGCAGACTCATCCTCGCGAGATTCGATCGCTCGCAAACACGGGCGTTGCTTGGCGCGACGGCAGGTTCCTTGACGACGGCCGCTACGCGGTTACGAAAAAGGAGCAGGACCGCGGCAAATTCAAGACGCCGACCCTGCGCGAGGTCGCGCGCACCGCTCCCTACATGCACGACGGAAGCATCGCCAGGCTCGAGGATGTAGTCGAGTTCTACAGCAAGGGCGGTCGCAGCAATGCCAATCTGGACCCTGAGCTGAGGCCATTACAACTGACCGACGTCGAGAGGAGACAACTGGAAAGCTTCCTCCGATCTCTCAGTGGGCGCGTGAGCCAAGGTTTGTAGAGGCTCACCATCCCGGCTGTCGATCTCTAGCACAAACTCAAACTCCTGACGACGATAAGGGACCTTGCGCGTCGGAGGTCCACCTACAACTCGGATTCGCCTGAGACGTTGAAGGGATCAATCTCGGTTCCACCTGGGAAAAGCTGGGGAGGAACGAAGGGGTGTGGATTTTCCGGGACGGTACCTTTTTGTAGCAGCCGAATCTGATACTGCGCGATGAGTACGTGTGGCGCCTTGATCATACCACCGGGATTGGCTTCAAAATTATGGATTTGCGAGTCGGGAAAGCGAACCTTCCACCCGTAACGGCCCTCGTAAAACACCGGTCGGCCCATGCCCCAATCTTCGTATATGTCGGCCACACGTTCGATCTCGGCTACTTCGAGACCTTGGGGAACCCCGGTACCCTCGAAGTACTTTAGGTCCTGTTCCCAACGAAGCCGAGCAGTGTGGAATTCGTCATTGGTCGCGTAGTCTTTCGCTTGTGGACGTAGGCCGAATATTTCGGCGAAGGCGTCTGGAAGTGTCTGTTCGTTTTGAGACGCACGAGGAATCCAGGGTTCCGGTCCGGTGAACGGGTTGACGGACCACCATTCGCCTCCGTATTCAAGCGGTGCCTGGTGATAAGGTCCTAGCGGGTGCTTTGCCCACTCGGGAACGTCCGGGTAACGGGGAGTCCCGGGGTTGACGCTCGGCTCCTCGAGCGGCGGGAGTTCCGGCAGGCTCGCAGCGCGATGACTGCCGGCGGGGGCATCGGTTGGCAAATGAGTGGGCAGTCGTCCCCGGGCGACCTCGTGGGCTCGCGCCCACGGCGGCGGGACGGACGTCCTCTCGGGGCCGCCCAGCGACAGGACCTGTCGTGCCCTTGAGGGAAGTTCCGCTCGGGGAAGCCCTGCGCCGGATGCGGTCGGGGACGCCTTTTCCTGGGCGTGGACAAAGGCAAAGAACGCCGCCTGGCGATTGTTGGGGCCGGGATCTTTGACGAAGCGAGGTTCCACGGTTGGGTTGAGGCTGCTGAGGGGATGAATCATAACGCGATGGGTGAAGCACGTGGGCAGCCAAACGGTCAATCCAACCGGTGCTGGCGAAAGTTTCCTTTTCTTACAAGAGATTTGAGGTCACGGTGTCGCCGGGATGCCTCGAAGGGCGACAAGATCCGGTCCGTCGACAAATTTTGAGCTCCGGGCATACCGGACGCCGGGCCGGCGACTGGCCTGATCCCAATACGGTTCGGTCGAAAGTCCACCCGGTTTTCATCTCCTTGGGTGGGGCGTTATGACCGCTCCGTCAAAAACCCGGGAGTTTTGATTCCCTTGGGTGGGCCTGAGGCTGGTGGCAGGACCAGACTCTGAGGGGGACCGACCGCTCCCTGACGGTCGCGGCTCCGTTTATCGCGGCGAAGGCCCATGACCGCTCACTGGCGTTCGCGGCTCTGTTTAGCTGGGTCGGAGACCCACTGGTTTCATCCCTTTGAAAGCAGAAAAGCAGCTTAAATCCGCTGGCCCCTGGAAAACGGAACCTGCGAGGTTCCGATGCGATCCCTAAGCGGAGTTCGAGATTAGTAAAACTCGCCGTGGGCAATGATCTCGACCGGTCCCACGAGGGTGGCTTCGTTCTCCCGTTCCCAGCGGACATTGAGGTCGCCCGCCGGAGTCAGGACGCGTACGGGGGTTTGAACCTGGCCCGAAAGAATCCCCGCAATGGCCGCACCGGTGGCCCCGGTACCGGAGCTTGTTGTTTCGCCGGCTCCTCGTTCCCAGAACCGAACGTCCATCGCATTACGATCGAGGATCTTCGCAAACGACACGTTTGTTCGATCCGGGAACCTCGCGAGGGTTTCGATCTCCCGCCCTAGGGAACGCCAATCGAAGTCGAAGTCGGTGACAAAAACAACGCACTGCGGGTTGCCGACGTCGAGTAGTGTGACGCGATACCGGCCGGCCTGGGTTTCCAGGGAGCAGCCGATGTCGTTGTTGAGATAGCTGGGCCGCCCCATCGTCATCTCGAGTACGAAGCTTCTTCCTTGACGCTCGATCAGACGCACCTCTTTGACGCCGGCTTTGGTTTGTATACGAAGTGTCTCGTCGGCGCTGCGCTCGGCGATCAGAAACGCTGCCACGGCTCTCGTACCGTTGCCCGAGATCTCGGCTTCGCTGCCATCCGTATTGAAAATTCGCAATCGGGCGTCGACGTCGGGCTGATCGGGCTGGAAGATTACCTCTAGGCCGTCGGCTCCCACACCACGGTGACGGTGGCAGATGCGGCGTGCGAGTTCGGCCAGACTCTCCTCGTTGATACCAGCGATAGTCAGGGCGCTCCATTCGACGATCAGGAAGTCGTTTCCCACCGCCTGCGCCTTAGTGAAAGGAATCGTCATTACTCGGGCCGAACTCGCTCAAAATTCCGTGAATGCTCTGAACTCCTGAAAGCGGGCTTCGATCTCTTCGCGGGTCAGCGTTTGAAGCCGCGCGGTGCCGAATTGCTCGCAACAGAAGCTTCCCATCACAGACCCATAAATCATGGCACGCCGCAGATGGACATGAGACGCTTGGTCGATATCGCTGATTCCCGCCTCGGCCAGATAGCCCATGAATCCTCCCGCGAATGAGTCACCGGCACCGGTGGGGTCGAAGACGGTTTCCAAAAGAAAGCCCGGAGCAACGAAATACCCCTCCGGCCGGAAGAGGATGGCGCCGTACTCGCCCCGCTTGATGACAACCGTGTGCGGGCCCATGTCGTGGATTCGCTGGGCTGCTTTGCGTAGGTTGTATTCGCCGGAAAGCTGGCGCGCCTCACTGTCGTTGATGAGAATCAAATCCCACTTGCGGATGGCCTGGGCCAGCTCGTGCGGGGTTCCTTCGATCCAGAAGTTCATCGTATCTCCACCGACGAAGCGGGGCGATCGCATCTGGTCCCGCACTTGCGCCTGTAGCTTCGGATGGATGTTGCCCAGAAAAGCATAGGGCGTGGAACGATAGGATTCCGGAATTTTGGGGTCGAAGTCGGCAAACACGTTCAATTCAGTCGTCAGTGTCGTCCGCTCATTCATGTCTTTCGAGTAGACGCCCGACCAATAGAAGGTCTTGCCGGGAACCTTGTCGAGCCCCCCGAGGTCAACCCCACGGTCAGCCAGAACGGCCTCGTCTTCCGCGGCAAAGTCATCACCGACGACGCCCACCAGCTTGACGCTCGTGAAATAGCCGGCGGCCAGGGAGATGTAGGTCGACGAGCCCCCGAGCATGCGGTCAACCTTCCCGTAGGGTGTTTCCACCCCGTCGTAGGCTACTGAGCCGACAACGAGTAATGACATAGGCTCTCGGCTTTGCTTGCTACGCTGCGTAATGCCGGATGCCGGCGACCACTGAATGAGTCCATGAAACTAGTAAAAGGGGCGTCCCCGCGGGTCTGAAGCATGCGGCCCTATGGGTCGGAGCTACGCAAGATACTTGCCGATCAACAACTCGTACTTCTTGCGAGAGTCCGCGGAGATCATGTTGCGGTCCGTAAGGATGGCGTTCTTCAGCGCCGACGCATATGGACTGGGCTGATCGCGCGGAACATTCTTGACCGCTTCGAGCGCTACCGCCTGGGCGTTTTCAGCATTCTTGCCGAGGTATGCGATGACTTGGTCGACGGTGACTGCGTCATGATCGGGATGCCAACAGTCGTAGTCGGTCACCATGGCTACGGTCACGTATGACATCTCCGCCTCTCGCGCCAGCTTGGCTTCTTGCAGGTTCGTCATGCCGATCACGGAAAAACCCCACTGCCGGTTGAGATTCGATTCCGCACGGGTCGAAAAAGCCGGCCCTTCCATACAACAGTAGGTTCCGCCTTGATGAACCGTTACACCGACGGTTTTGCAGGCCTGTTCGGAGATATCGGCCAACAGCGAACAGACCGGATCGGCGAACCCTATATGGACAACCACGTCTTCATCAAAGAAAGTTGACGCCCGTCCGCGCGTTCGATCAAAAAACTGGTCGGGTATGACGAAATCCAGGGGTTTGAGATTTTCCTGCAGTGAACCTACAGCGCTGAAGGAAAGCATCCACTGCACGCCGAGCTTCTTGAGACCGTAAATGTTGGCGCGGAAATTGAGGTTCGACGGCATGATATGGTGTCCTCGCCCGTGCCGAGCCAGGAAAGCGACCTTCCGCTCGGCCAGGGAACCCAGCACATAGGCGTCCGAGGGAGCGCCCCACGGCGTGTCGATGGCGACCTCCCGACGGTCCTCCAAACCGGGCATGTTGTAAAGCCCGCTGCCGCCGATGATGCCGATTTCAGCGTCCATAAGGCAGTCATTCTAGCAGGGCAAGCTATTTGAGCGTTATGAACAGAGAGTTTCGAGCGCCAACGACGACGAAACTCGTCGACATGCATTCAGTCAGCAGGCGTATCAACGACTTGCCGGGCGCTCTTCTGTCAGCTCCAGCCTGTATGTACGTCCCTGCGTCCCGACATAGAACAGCCTCCCGCCAGACTCGAAGAACCGATTCAGCTTTTGGCTGTTGGAATAATCGCGATGGATGACGTACCTGCCCGACCTTTCGACTTCCGTCCCCGGAGCCTTGATGGCTCGCTCGATGTCCTGGAAAAGCCCGACCCGAAACTCCATCTCGGTGATCGAAAACAGAGGCTCCAAGGCCCCTTGGTTCTCAAGTGCACGGGCCCGTTGCCGGCTCAAAGCTTGCGCAACGAGCTGGGGCGGGCGGGCGTAGAACCCGAGTCCCTGCATTTGATCGATCGCCCTGAGCCAGGCCTCGTACTCCGTCAGCCCCTCCGCCAGCGCTTGCCGCTCCAGCTCTTCTTTCGTTGACTTGAGCAGTCGAATCCTCTCGATCTGCTCGCGCCTCGAAAACTGCTCCACGTCCGAGAAGTGAATGCCGGCCGGATACACGCGATCACAAGTCGGGGTCGCCAGTAGAACCTTCAACTCGGATGTCTTCGCGTTGTGGGCTACCAGCGCGCAAGGGTACGCCTGCTCGCCACGGGCCGGGAGCACTTCCCACTCACCCGACAGCGGCGACTCGTTATCGCCGGACGTCTCGGTCCATCCCTGCTGCCAGGTGTTCGAGTCAGGCGACTCTTCGCCCGTCGATCTCCACTCCCCGTTCAAGAAGAAGTGATCCGCCGTCGGTTGACGCGGAGTCCGCAAACGGACTCGATATTGGAGCCTGTTCTGATCGTCCCACTGCAGGCGAGTGGAAGGTACGGTGAATAGACGTCCGCGATATGTGCGGAGCCACTGTCTTTCCAAGGGCGAACCCGGCCAGGTTTTTGCAATTTTGACGCTGCCGTCTTCGACCAGAAGCCTGAGGAGCGTAAAGCGATCCTTCCAGACAAAAACGTGCGCCGGCGGGGAGAAGCACTCGAAACCGAAACCCAAGACCAAACCGCTCGTCTCCCGTGCGATGAAGAAAACTTCCGAGCCGTCGGGAGAATATACGGGAGAGTAGAATCCCTCTTCACTGAGAGTGTGGGAAAGCAGGAAGAACGCCAATCCAACGGCCAGGAGCAGAAGAACCCAAATTGCCGCACGCCTCATGAGGGCCAACCCCAAAAACCGGAAGTGACTACCGTTGAATCAGCTCCAGTAAGACACCACCGGTCGATTTCGGATGGACGAATACGTATTGGTAGCCTTCCGCGCCGGCTTGGATGTTTTCGGTCACCAGGCGTCCGCCTTGGGCTTTGATTCGCTCGACGCCTGCCTCGAGGTCGGGCACCCTCAGGGCGATGTGGTGAATCCCCTCCCCGCGTTTCTCAATGAACTTCGCGATCGGAGAATCCCGGTCGGTTGCTTCGATCAGTTCGAGGCGCGACTCGCCGGTTGAGAGCATGGCCACGCGAACCCTTTCGTGAGGGATTGTGGTGAACTCAGGCCTTTCAGTTCCGAGGGTATTGCAGTAGAAGTCGAGAGCCTTGTCCAAAGACCGAACAGCAATGCCGATGTGATCGACGCGCGGCTTACTCATCGACGCCTGCTTTCTTCATGACGTCATCTACGAACTCGTAGGGGTTGATGCGACCATCGACGACTCCGCGCGCGGCTTCGGCTAGTTCTTCGGGTGCCAACGCTTTGTCGATAACGTGCTCCAACGCGCGCTGCCGCAACAATTCCAAGAGACGCTCTTTCCAAACGTCCATCTCTCGGCCCGGGGTTTCTGGACGGGACTCCAGGGCGGCAAGCAAATCAGCAACTCCCTCACCCTCCGTGGCGACCGTGCGAACGATCGCTGTCTGGTTGTCGCCTTGATGGGTAAGGGAAAGCAACGCCCGCAACTGACTTTCAATCCGGTCGGCGCCTGACTGGTCCGATTTGTTGATTACGAACACGTCGGCGATTTCCATAATGCCGGCCTTGATAGTTTGGACGTCGTCGCCCATCGAGGGCGTCAACACCAATGCAACGGCCGAGGCGAGTTTCACGATATCGATCTCAGCCTGGCCCACGCCCACTGTCTCGATGAGGATTACATCGCGGCCGCTGGCCTCGAGCGCCATCATGACGTCGGCGGTGGCAGGTGCTAATCCCCCCAGGACACCTCGCGTGGCCATCGAGCGGATGAAAACGCCGGAGTCGGCGTGGTGGGCGTGCATTCTTACGCGGTCACCGAGAATCGAGCCGCCCGAGAAAGGACTGGTAGGGTCAACGGCGATGATCGCCACCGAGCGCTCCTGCTCCCGAAGAAGGGCGGTAAGGCGGTCGACGAGGGTGCTCTTGCCGGCCCCGGGCGCCCCGGTGACGCCAATCCGCCACGCCTTGCCCGAGTAAGGGAACAGCGCCCTGAGCAGCGGTTGGGCATCCGGTCCGCGATTCTCGATTTCAGTTAGGGCTCGAGCCAGGGCACGAGGGTTCCCCTGTCGAAACTTCTCAACCCATTCGTTGATGTCCATTCCGGGGGAGCGACAGTCAGCTCTTGAGGACCTGGCGTGCGATGATCGTTCGCTGGATCTCGCTAGTACCCTCGCCGATGGTCATCAATTTGACATCGCGGTAAAACTTCTCAACGGGGTAATCCTTAATGAAACCGTATCCGCCGTGAACCTGCAAGGCCTCGTTGGCAACCCGGACAGCCGTCTCGCTGGCGAAAAGCTTCGCCATCGAGGAGATCTTGGTGACTCTCTGCCCTTGATCGAGCGCCCAAGCCGCGTTGTAGGTCAGCAAGCGCGCCGCTTCGATTTCCGTGGCCATGTCGGCGAGTTTGTGCTGGATGGCTTGGAAGTCGGAGATCGCCTGGCCGAACTGTTTGCGTTGTTTCGAATAGGCAAGAGCAGCCTCGTAGGCGCCCTGCGCTATACCGACCGAGAGGGCTGCAATCGACACGCGGCCGCCGTCGAGAACTTTCATGGCGTCCGCGAACCCTTCGCCGCGGTTGCCCAAAAGCTGCTCTGGGGGCAAACAGCAATCGGAAAAAATCACTTCACCGGTGTCGCTGGCCCGCATGCCGAGCTTGTCCTCTTTGCGTCCCGCCCGAAAGCCGGGTGTATCTCTTTCAATAATGAAAGCGGAAATCCCGTGTTGGGGCGCCCCGGGGTCGGTTACCGCCATGGCGACGCAGACGTCGGCTTGATGAGCATTGGTCGTGAATGTCTTAGAGCCGTTGAGCACCCAGTGGCCTTCGTCTTCGACGGCCGCTGTGCGGGTGCCGGCCGCGTCGGAACCGGCTTCCGGTTCGGTAAGAGACCAGCAGCCTAGCCACTCACCGCTGGCAAGTTTGGGAATGTATTTTCGGCGCTGTTCTTCGCTTCCGTGAAGGTAGATGTGGCTCGCGCACAGCGAAGTATGGGCTGCCACGATGAGGGCTACGGAAGGGTCAACTCTAGCGAGCTCCTCAATAACGATAGCGTGGTCAATGTGCCCCATCCCGG
This sequence comes from Bryobacterales bacterium, assembly GCA_965248105.1. Classification (GTDB taxonomy): domain Bacteria; phylum Acidobacteriota; class Terriglobia; order Bryobacterales; family UBA6623. The sequence continues at coordinate 3,017,768 of CBDFIK010000006.1, read as the reverse complement.
CGCCGCCGAGGGCTTCGGGAAAAGCCGTCCCAAACACACCAAGCTGTCCTAGCTTCTGGGTCAGTTCCTTGGGAACTTGCTGTTCTTCATCCCATTCCCTCACATGGGGTTTGATCTCAGCTTGGGCGAACTCACGCACAGTCCGTCGCAAGTGGTCTTGTTCACTGGTCGAGTCGAAATTCATGTGTTGTCGAGACACTCCGAGGCAGCGAGCGTTTCTCACCAGGTGGTGAGGTGCGCTTGGCTCCTTCTATCTATAGTGATGCGTAAGCGCCCCAGCGTGTTGCCGGCTGGGAAAGTTTGTTGCCTATTCTTCCAGATCGACGCCTGTCTTACCCTGCCCCAGCCCGCAGCCACTGTCTTCCTCGTAAAATAGTCAGCTTGGGTCGATGGGACACGTTCGGTGTACAAGAGATTCATCGAAGACCTGAGCCGCTTGCTGAAAGTCGCCGCACGGTAACGTGTTGATTTCTCGGTGCCGAGGATGTCAGTACCTACCGACTCGAATCCTTGCCAAAAGTGGCAGAAACTCCGAATTACCGATCGGAGCCGCAGGCGTGAGCCTGCGGGCCCGGTCTGCGCTGTCGTGTTGCGGCTCGTCCCGGTCAGGGAGCAGCCCCTAAAATCCGACGCCGAACTCTTGCCGGCCACGCTAGAGGTATAATCACAAAGGACCCAATTCCTATCAAGATAGTAGAGATTGCGCTTTCCGGGCGCGAGAGGAGGGGGTGACTTATGGCGACGATGGTGAGTGGTGTCGGCGCTGACCGCTGGGCACACCTGCCGGCGGCTGTGCGAGAGGAAATCGACGTCTACGAGACCGAGCTCCGCCGCGTGCAGCAGGGCCAGATGTCGGAGAAGGTTTTTCTGGAGTTTCGTCTGCGCCACGGCGTCTACGGACAGCGACAAGCCCGTGTCCAGATGCAGCGCATCAAGATCCCGCTGGGAATCTTGAATACCGAGCAGATGATTCGGCTGGCGGACCTTTCCGAAGAGATTGCCGACGGTGTCAGCCACATAACTACCCGCCAGGATATCCAGTATCACTTCGTTGACATCGACGATACTCCCAACATGATGCGCCGGCTGGCGGAGGTGGGCATCACTACGCGAGAAGCGTGCGGCAATGTCGTCCGAAATGTCACCTGCTGCCCAAGCGCGGGCGTCTGTGCCGACGAGGTCTTCGACGTTACACCCTATGCACGGGCCATGGCGTACTTTCTGTTGCGTCATCCGGACGCGCAGAACTTCGGCCGTAAGTTCAAGATCGCGTTCTCCGGCTGCGAAGACCATGCCTGTGGGCTAGCCAAAATGCACGACATCGGGGCGATCGCCAAGATCCAAGAGATCGACGGCAAGCAGGTACGGGGTTTCAAGGTTTACCTGGGCGGCGGTCTGGGCGCTCTTCCGCACCTGGCGAAACTCTACAGCGATTTCCTGCCCGCCGAGCAGATGCTGCCCATGGCGCAGGCGATCGCTCGTGTCTTCGCGCGGCTAGGCGAAAAAAAGAACCGTGCCAAGGCCCGCATGAAGTTTCTGATCGCGCGGCTTGGGATGGAAGAGTTCACTCGGTTCCTCGAAGAAGAGCTTTCGAAGCTGCCGCACGACGAGCGCTGGGCCAACGAGTTTGCCAAGGCAACGGCCGAGCTCTCCGACGATCCCCGCAAGCCCCCTTCCGAGTTGCAACTGCCCGAGAACGCCGACCCCGACTTGCTGCGCTGGCTCGACCTCAATGTTCGTCAGCAGCAACAGCAGGGCTACTCGATGGTTGAGGTTTTCCTGCCCTTGGGGGATATTTCGGCCGACCAGTTGCGGTCCCTGGCCCATCTGTGCCGCAAGCATGTGAAGGATACGATCCGCACGACCGTCGATCAGAACCTGCTGATCCGATGGGTGGCGAACGGGGATCTCATCGAGTTCCACGACGGGTTGAAAGCTTTGTCGCTGGCACAGGTGGGGGCCGGGCGGTTGCGCGACGTCACGGCCTGCCCGGGCACGGACTCGTGCAAGCTGGGGATTACGTCGTCGCGCGGCTTGGCGGCGCTGTTGCACGAGAAGTTCAACAACGGCCTGGGCGACATCGCTGATCGCCAGGACCTGAAAATAAAGATCAGCGGGTGCTTTAACTCCTGCGGCCAGCATCATATCGCCGACATCGGGCTGTTTGGATCCGTGCAACGGAAAGGAAATTCCACAGCACCCGTATTCCAGGTTGTATTGGGCGGTACGACGCAAGGTAACGCGGATTCCCAGGGCTTAACGGTGAGCAAAATCATGGCGCAAAACGCTCCCGAGGTCGTCCGCAAGCTGACGGAGTTCTACGACCGAGAGAAGAAGGAAGGAGAGACACTCGCGGACGTCGTCAAGCGCGTAGGCAAAGCGCGTGTGAAAGAAGAGCTGCGGGAGTTCTCTCTGCTGCCGACCTATGAGGAAGCACCGCGGTTTTACCAGGACATTCGACAACCTTGGATCTACGAGAAATCCGTCGGTGTGGGCGAATGTGCCGGTGCGGTCGTCGATCAGGCGGAGTTCATGCTCGAAGATGCCGATCGGCTGAATTTTGAGGCTACCCTGGCATTGGACGAAGGCCAGCATGGAGAAGCAGCGCGAAAAACCTTCGAGGCCAGTAAGAAAGCGGCCGACGGCATCCTCTCGACCCAGGGATTGCTGCTGTCGGATAACTACGACACGGTGGCGGAATTCCGGAAGCACTTCTATGAGACGAATGTTTTCTGGGCTCCGCTTGCCGAGAACTTCTTCCGAGCAGCAGACAAGGGAATCGACGGTCTGACTCCCGAGCAGGCGCGCCGGCGGGTCGAAGAGACTACGCTCTTTATCGAACAGGCGCAGACGGTCTTCAGCCAACTGTAGCAGCACCGTAGGCCCATGCCCTTTATTGGTCGCGTCTCCCGGTGAGTACGCTATCGATTGGTCTGTCGGAGATCCTAAAGCTAGCCTCGGCAGGGATTTCGTCACCCGCGAAGGGTTTCCAGTCGGGTCCTGTGGTGGGTGGGGCGAAGGAACGACAGAGGTTAATTGAGCCGGCAGAGCATCCATGCAACCGGATCTTCAACGAATCAACGCCAAATTGATGGCCGAGGCGGCGGCGAATCTGAACATCGATTCGATCCTGGCGATATTCGGCCGCTGGCGCAACGACAAGGACCACCCCTCGGACTGGGTTGACCTCGCCGACTACGCTCACATGGCCAGGGGACAGGGAATCCTACTGGTCGGCAAGCAAGGCAACTTTTCGGTGGACTTGACCGATCCGGGGCCGGGGCTGCTCTATGGCGGCAAAAAAGATTTCCAGGGTCCGGCGGCTAACCGGGTGCTGGAAGCCATCCGACGGTGTCTCGCGCTCGCCGTACCCTTGGTGGGCGAGCCGGAATACCCGACAGGCCTCAAGCTTCAGCCCGGTTCTTGGGAATTGACCATCAACGATCGCCTGGACTTCTCCAACACGGACGAGACGGACGGCCAGCTAGGACCAGGCATCAAGTCGGCCCTGGACACACTGTTCGGTTCGGGCAACTATACGGCCGAACGGGAACCCGACCCCGAGAGGCGCTACGCGTATTCGGTCCAAGCCGAGTGGCCGGCTGGTGTGAAAGAGCTCCTCGAAAAAGTGACAGGAGCCGTTGACTGAGGGCTGGCGGCTCCGAGAGTTGGTGACGTGACAGCCCGCGGCTGCGTACCTGACAGCGGCCTGCCCCCTCAGAAGCCGCCTGGTGCTCCTGGTCCGGCACCTGGGACAGATGGCGCGCTCGGCGCTCCGCCGAGTCCTTGAAGCGACCCGTCGGCTGTGGACGAACGCGCCGCAACACCGACGATCTGTGCCCCAGGGTGAAACGCCATCAGGGCGAAGGCGTAGTAGACAAGGTGATCAACCGGCTGAAGCCGCTTTCCGGCCATTGGCCCGTTGGTAGCAACGCCAAACAGGTTCCATGTGCTGCCCGTTTCTTTGTCGAGAATCTTGCCCTTCTTACGCCGAAATTTCAGTCTCTTGCCATCCAGCTCGGGCGAGAATACTCCAACGGAACCCACCTGTCGGGACCTGGCGATCCTTCGCGCGTCGTTGATGGATACCGTATCCGGGTAATGGAAGACTACAAATCGATTCTTCTTGATCTTGGACTCGACCACACCAGAGCGCCGCAAATTGTCGAAGGTAAAGGCCTTGGTCTTGCCCTCCATGGTCACGGCAACGACCTGTTCGGTGGCTGGAACGGGCAACGGCCGCTCCAAGTCAACGGGCGCCATGAGTCGGCCGCTGAACTCATAGCCCGCATATGGCGTGCTTCCGTAGCGGACGTCGTGGATAGGTCGGTCCAGAACCCAGCCCTTCGGGAACGATTCTCTGAAATCATCAAATGAAACGACTTGACTACTGACGATATCGAGCTGCTGACCCGTAGCCGCCCCTACAATCGCGTCTCCCGTAGCTTGTTGCCACAAGGAATCGGTCTGACGGTCGTACATCACCATGTCGCTATTGCGCAACATTCCCGATACCCCAAAGTCGTGGACCGCGCCATTGATGCGTCTGTCGAAGGTGATCGCCGTATTACACAGGGGACAGAAGCTGACCAGAATGGGACGGTCTCCGATCTGGTCGTTGACCAACTCATTCCAGAGTAAGATCTGTAGCGGATAGGCTCGCGCTTCGCCACCAAGTGTCACCACCAGCACGGGCTCACGGGCGCCAACCCACTTGGCGGCCTCGTCGATGGAAATAAACTCGGGCCGGTCTATCGCCCGGATGCCGTCCTTCGGTGGCCCACCGGAGCGAAGTTCAGAAAGGTTGATCGATTTCTTCGAGAGGTCGGTTTTCCAGTTTCCCTGACTAAGCTGCGCCGAAGCCGGCAGCACGGCGCACAAGAAAAGGACCAGGATGCGGCTCATCTTCGATGTCCTCCCAAACTAGCTTCGACCGAGACTACGAACCAGTTACGGACCAAAGTCGAAATAGCCTGCCGCCCACTCTGCTTTGATTGCGCGGCTGTGGAAGCGAGTTCAGTGTACCAGGGGGAAAATCAAAAAGGGGCGTCTTGGCCGGGGATTCGGCTCTGCGTTCGTCCTCAGTGCCGTGTCGGGCCGTGTGGGACCGAACGCAAACCAGGCATCACGGCCAAGCTTACTCGTGGAAAACAGTCGCGGGCGTTGGGGGGATCGGTGACTCACACTGCTTTTAAGGTCGGCCAAGATGGCCCGCGACACCGTTAAGTCCCCTTGTATCAGTTCGTTGTCACGTCTTCTTGAAGTCCTGTCCCACTATGTCCCACTAGGCGTTGCACCGTGCGCCGCCTAGGGAGAAGTGGGGCCCCTCGGTTTCCCAGCCGCGAAGCATTAAGGAAAACTACTTCCATCCACACGTCGTATAGGTTAGTCTGGAACCTTGTCGCGGAGGGGTGACGGCGATTCTCTTGCGAGTTGGGGCCCCCTCGATTACCGCGGTACGCCGCGTGGCTGGCCCGGGAACTCGTCCCGGGCCTTTCCGGGGGCCATTGAAGCTTCTTTAGCGGTGGATCAGGAAGCTCTTCTCCGATGCCAAGTGCTGCGAGTCTGCAAACAGAAAACGGATTTTGTGATTTTTGAAACCGGTCCTACGGGCCTAACGTCAGATAGAGGGTATGAGTGCTGCAGCTGCTGCCGCTCTTCTTCCGTTAGCCACCCCGGCCCGCACCCAAACGGCTAGGTCCAAGGTGGGATTCAAGGATAGCGCGGAAGCTGAGCTGGTTCGTCAGTGCCAGGCCGGTGACCAAGAGGCTTTTCGCCAAATCGTCGAGCGGCACCGGGCGAAGGTCTTCTCGATCATCTACGGAATTGTCCGCAACCGTAACGACAGCGAGGACATCGCTCAACAGGTCTTTACGAAGATCTATTTTTCGATTAAGGGCTTCGACTTCCGCTCCTCGCTCATTACGTGGGTCTATAAGATCACTGTTAACGAGTGCTACGACTACCTTCGGAAGCGGAAGGTGAGGAAGCTCGTTTACGAGAGCGATCTAGCCGAGTCAGATGCCCGCACGATCGAGAACTCGGAGTTGGCTGTTGAGAAATCTCCTCCTATTGACCGGCGGACTGAACGGCGTGACTACCTGATGAAGCTGCTCTCGAAAGTGTCGGAAGAAGAGCGGTTGCTGCTGGTACAAAAGGAAGTGGAAGGGCTTACTGTCGAGGAATTAGCTCGCATGACCGGCCTCAACGAGAATACAGTTAAGGTAAAATTGTTTCGAGCGAGACAGAAGTTGGTAAAAGCGGCTGGCAAACTCGAGAGAGCGGCAACGGGATGAGCCTGGGGGATAGGTTGAGGACGACGGCCATGGATCAATTTCTTAAGGACAACTTGGAGACATATCTCTCAGGCGAGTTGCATGAGCGTCAGAAGGCGGAGTGGGATGCCTATCTGGCCGCCCATCCGGCGGCTGCCCAACAAGTGGCGCTGCACGAAGAAACCGCGTCTATGTTGAGGGAGTTGCGTCCCCCGGAAGACAACTGGTCCGGCGCGCCAGGCTTTTACGATCGGCTGATGGATGGGATTGAAGAACAGCGCCGTATCCCCTTCTGGAGTGTATTCCTACAACCTCCTTTCGGACGGCGCCTTGCTTTCGCCTCTCTGATGTGGTTGGCTTTACTTGGCAGCTACTTCGTCACCTTCACCGACCCCGCGGACTCCCAGAGCCATGTAGCGGAAGCTATCCTAGTCGAAAGGCCGTCTCCAGTGTATGAAGTCCGCCTAGGCGCCGATCTGAACGCGAACCGCAGCTCGATGTTGGCAACTTTGATCAGCCCTGGGGAGTAAGCGTCCATGTCTGAACCGCGAGTCGAATCCTATCGCCGCAAGGCTTTCTTGATCCTGCTTATTGTATTCCTCGGGGGAGCGGTCGCGGGAGCCGTGAGCACTAAAATCTTCAGTCCCAAAATCGTGGAATCAACTGAAGACGCACCCCACGTGCACAACCCGAGCGTTGCGGTCGACCATCTCCGCCAAGAGCTCGACTTGGACCCGGGTCAAGTCAGCCAACTACAGGGCATCCTGGACCATTGCATCATGAAGGAAGCCGATCTGCTGAGTCAGATCGAATACGCGAAAGAAGACGGCCGCCGGCGCATTCTCAAGATCCTTAACGAACAACAGCGCGGCAAGTTCGATGCCGCCCTCCTCGAAGTCTCCAGCGAGTAAACCTATTACATCCAAGTGTATCGGCGGGGAGGTAGTGGCGGCCTCTACACCCTGACCGTAGGCCAGTGAATTCACCTATGTAGGTGAACGGTCTCTCCGGTCAACCAACTGCGATTCGCCGGCAGAATCCGACTGGCGGAGCCAACTCCTAGGGTGCCTCTTCTCGCCCCTGTTCGTCGCTCTCACCTTCAGCTTCTCCGAATGTGCTCAGGTCTTCGGGCAGATCTTCACCACCCGATTCTTCGTGCCTCGCTTCGGTGGGATCGAGTTCGTCGCGTGGAGCGTTTTCAGGCGCAAGTTCTGATTCAGCCGGCGCTTCGCCGGAAGCGGCTTCGGCACCGACAGGAGGCGGCTCTTGAGAATACCTGACAATCAAGCTGATTCTGCGGTTGGTGGCGTCCTCGGGAGCTTCGGGCTTTCGCAATGCGACGTCGGCGAACCCTCTCACCTGGACGATGCGTTCAGCGGGCAGCCCGGCTTCAATCAGGATACGTCTCGCCGAGTTTGCCCGGTCGGCGGAGAGTTCCCAATTTGAATAGTTCTTGCGACCGTGGAAGGGCCTGGAGTCCGTATGTCCTTCCATAATGATTTCGTTGGGCAGCTTTTCGAGCTCTGCCGCGATCAAGCTGAGGGTTTGCCAACCGGACGAGCTTGGCTGAGGGCTGCCGCTGTTGAAGAACGTGCCATTTTCGTTCTCCAGTAGCTCAATACGAAGTCCCTCACCTGTTACCGTAGAGACCACCTGGTCTTTCAAAGCCGCGAACTCGGGCATGCTCAGGGCCTGCTCTATCTTGGCGGCTAGTCCTTCGAGGTCCTCTTTCCCGACGTGGAGACCGCCGCCACTGCCGCCTTGACCACTGCCCATCTTTTCGCCGAACCCCTTGGGGTCAGTGAAGTAGGCGGCGACGGCCTCCTGCGTCTCCTGGTTGACGTTCATGAGCCAGAGCACCATGAACAGGGCCATCATGGCGGTGACAAAATCAGCGAAAGCCACCTTCCAGGCGCCCCCGTGATGGCCGCCGCCGGCAATTATTTTCTTAATGATGATCGGAGCTTGGCCGGCTACGCCTTCTCCGCCTTCTTCTGACTCCCCTTGCATGCGGCCTCCATTTCTTGAAACGTGGGCCTGTTCTCGTGGGGCACGCTGCGGCGTGCGAATTCGAGCGCCATGATCGGCGGATGGCCCTTGACGAATCCGACCAACCCCGCCTTCAGAACTCGGTAGTAGGCTCCCTCCGCCTCATCAATGGCACTCATCGCGCCCGCCAGAGGAGAGAGAAACCCGTAGCAGGTGAGAATGCCCAGAAAAGTCCCTACCAGAGCAGCGGCTACCTTGTGTCCCAGCTCTTCCGGCGGGCCTCCCAGCGAACGCATGGTGATCACGATGCCCAGCACGGCGGCGACGATCCCCAGCCCGGGCAGGGCGTCCGAGACAGTTGTCAGCGAGTGGACGGGTTGGTGATTGTGCGCGTGATGGACCTCCAAATCGGAGTCGATCATCTGATCCAGGTCAAAAGGGGGAATGCCGCCGGTGATCGCCATCCGCAGCGTGTCGCAGACGAAGTGCAAGGCATGGTGGTCTTTGAGGAATTTCGGGTGCTTCTTGAAGATTTCACTTTTGTCGGGAGCCTCCACGTCGGGCTCGAGCTTCATCATCCCTTGCTTCCGAGCCACCTGAAAAAGCGAGTTCATCAACATCAGCGTGTCGAGATAAGCGGCTTTGTTATATCGGCTGCCACCGAGAACCTTGCCGAAGTTTTTGAGGAGCCTCATCAGAACCGGCATGGGAGTAGCAATGATGACACTCCCCAGGGCAGCGCCCCAGATGATGAGGAACTCCGAGGGCTGGATCAAAACTGCCATCTCTCCGCCATGCATCAGGTACCCGCCGAAGACGGACCCCATCACGACAACGATGCCGATGATCGAAAACATGGTGGCTCTTGGGTGTAAGACTCGTATCGGCCCAGATGAGGGGAAGATTTATCCGCCGCCTTGCTCGATCCGTCTATAACCGAAGCCGACCGGCATCAGCGGGTCTAGGGCAAGAGCACCTCCCGGGTGCTGCACCGCAGCCGGTAGGCTGCCTCCAAGGCGTTAACCAGTACCGGCATGTGATGGGATCCGCGAATGCGGTTCCATCGACTCTCGGCGTACAACAGCGCCGAGCCGACCCGGGAACGCCCGACCGGCGAACCTCGGCCCCTGAGGGCCTGGTCGCTTGTTGCACAAGTTCCCGTTACATCGAGAGCACCAGCCAAACCCGTGACTAGGGACCGCAGCCTCATGAGTCTCTGTGAAAACGCTCAATTCTGTTGTGGCGCACTTTCTCAGCGTGCCCAGAATCTTCTACTCTGCCTGGCACATCCAGGGGGCAGGCCATCACAGTCATAGGACGAAAGACGGGCCGCAAAAAAACGTTCACCTTACAGTCTGTCTCGAGCCGGACTGAGCGGATTCAGCCGAGTTTCGGAAGGGAAGATCGGATCTACGGGCCATAGGCCGTCTAGGCGTTGAAAAGCGTCCACCGCCAGGTCTTCAGCTCCCTGGCTCGATCAAAGCGCATCAGCGCTCCTGAAGTTCTCTTTAGCTGTTTTTTTCCTGTATTAACAGGGCAAGTTTTGCAATCTGACCTCAAAAACAAACGTAGGCCGTGCTTCATTTGAGAACGGCGCTGACAAACTAGACCACATAGCGGCGGTGTGAAGGCTCCCAGAGGAGGCGGAGGACCAAGCCGCTGATGTGGTCCGCAAGCATCCCCGAGGTGTTTTGTGGAACACCGGAGGGATGTATCGGGTGGAGCTATACGTTCAAGTACGACGAAGTGTCTGCGTCGAAGGGCTAAGCGAACGCGAAGCAGCACGGCGCTTTGGGATTGCTCGCGAGACCGTGCGCAAGATGTTGCGCTACCGGATTCCGCCGGGCTATCGGCGGAGCAAACCGGCGAGGCGTCCCAAACTGGAGGCCTTCACAGGGATCATCGATCAGATCCTGACCGACGATCGGGAGCGTCCGAGGAAACAACGCCACACCGCACAGCGCATCTTTGACCGCCTCCGCGACGAGTACGGGTTCACAGGCGGCTACACGACCGTCAAGGACTACGTACGCGAGAAGAAGCTGGGCGGACAAGAGATGTTCGTGCCGCTGACGCATCCGCCGGGTGACGCCCAGGCGGACTTCGGCGAAGCGGTCGTCGTCATCAACGGAGTGCAGCGCAAGGCGCACTTCTTGGTCGTCGATCTGCCGCATAGCGATGACGCATTCGTGAAAGCGTTTCCGGCCGAGACGACGGAGGCATTCTGCGAGGGGCACAATGCGGCGTTTCGCTATTTTGGCGGCGTGCCGCGCAGCATCGTCTACGACAACACGAAGCTAGCGGTGGCGAGGATCCTGGGAGACGGCACACGCCAGAGGACCCGTGTCTTCTCCGAGCTGCAGTCACATTATCTGTTCGCCGACCGTTTCGGGCGGCCGGGCAAGGGCAACGACAAAGGCAAAGTGGAAGGGTTGGTGGGCTATGCGCGGCGCAACTTTATGGTGCCGATCCCCAGGTTCTCAAGTTGGGAAGCCTTCAACGAACACCTCGAAGCGAAGTGCCGCAAGAACCGTGGACGGCGCTTGCGGCGACACTCGGAAACGATCGGTGAGCGTTTCGAGCGCGACCGCCAGGCGTTTCTGACGTTGCCTGCTGTAGCCTTGTTGCACGGATAGGGATGGAAACGGAATTCTCCCTTTCCCAAGCCGTAGCGTCAGGAGATGCGTTCGAACACAGGCCGTCCGAGCGCGGTCATTGTGTTCAGGACTTTGCGACCGAGTTGGACCTCCGTGATCTGCCTGGAGAAGCTGCGGGATTTGAGTTTGGGGCCGATGACGCTCTTCCAACGGCCCATCTGCGTTTCTATTCGGCTGCGCTGGTTGTACCCTGTTGCCGTCTGCCAGGCTATGCACCCGTTGCTGCGGATTTGGGCAATATGGCGATCCCGAACGGTCGCATCACGCGCCGATTGCAGGCGGATCACTGCGTCCTTTGGCGGCGGTATGACCACATCCAGGGTCTCCCCATACCGCTGCCTCAGCAGATTTCGCGTGGACGCTCCATCGTAGGCGCCGTCAGCCAGAAAGCCCGTGACCGGGGCATCCAGCTGATCCAGGAGGCCGGGTAAGGCTGTGCTGTCTCCAACGTTATCGTGAGTCAGAGCGGCGCAAACAATCGCCCCGCTGGCGAGGTCCAGTCCGAGGTGGAGCTTGCGCCAGCGGCGGCGTATTCCCTTGGTGTTATGCTTCTGCGCTAGCCATTCGCCCTCGCCGAAGATCTTCAGGCCAGTACTGTCGACCACCAGATGGATAGGCACAGATCCTGCTTGCCTCATCACCTGAGCGATGCTCACCCCGTTTGCGCGACGCGACAGCGTGGAGTAATCCGGTACCCGTATATCCAACCCCATGAGCGTGCCGATGGAACCCATAAGCCCCTGTGTCTGACGCAGTCCAAGATGGTATGCCGTGCGCAGCATCAGGCATGTCTCGATCGCCAAATCCGAGTATCTGCGCTGACCACCCCGTGACGTGCGGCGCGGCGCGCTCCACACACTTTGAGCCTCCTCACTGACCCAAATCGTCAGGTCACCCCGTTGGCGCAAGCTCTCGTTATATTCCGCCCAGTTGATCACCCGGTACTGCACCTTATCAAACTTGTGCCGTCGCGCTGCGTTGAACTTATGTGGCATTTGGACTACCCCCAGCGTTGAAAAACCAATGATAAGACATTCTTCGGGATGATCCATGCAACAAGGTCGAGTCAGAGCGGCGCAAACAATCGCCCCGCTGGCGAGGTCCAGTCCGAGGTGGAGCTTGCGCCAGCGGCGGCGTATTCCCTTGGTGTTATGCTTCTGCGCTAGCCATTCGCCCTCGCCGAAGATCTTCAGGCCAGTACTGTCGACCACCAGATGGATAGGCACAGATCCTGCTTGCCTCATCACCTGAGCGATGCTCACCCCGTTTGCGCGACGCGACAGCGTGGAGTAATCCGGTACCCGTATATCCAACCCCATGAGCGTGCCGATGGAACCCATAAGCCCCTGTGTCTGACGCAGTCCAAGATGGTATGCCGTGCGCAGCATCAGGCATGTCTCGATCGCCAAATCCGAGTATCTGCGCTGACCACCCCGTGACGTGCGGCGCGGCGCGCTCCACACACTTTGAGCCTCCTCACTGACCCAAATCGTCAGGTCACCCCGTTGGCGCAAGCTCTCGTTATATTCCGCCCAGTTGATCACCCGGTACTGCACCTTATCAAACTTGTGCCGTCGCGCTGCGTTGAACTTATGTGGCATTTGGACTACCCCCAGCGTTGAAAAACCAATGATAAGACATTCTTCGGGATGATCCATGCAACAAGGTCCCCGTGGACGGGTCGCAAGACCCGCGCCTTTCAAGAAGAGCTCGCGAACCTGACTTCTACCCTCGGCTGCCAAACGTCGCGGCTTCTTCAGCTACTTTTCTAGGAACAAGATCCTGTGGACACGAAACCGGGCGGGCTTCTCGTCGGGGATTCTGATCTGTAGGATATTCGGATGGGGCTGGCTCGTTTTTTGCCGCACGAAACTCCCCCAGTAAAACTGCCGCGTTTTGACGCGAACCGATTCTCCTCGGGGATATACCGAGACCTCGAGCATCATGGAGTGCATCGGGAGAAGAAGTCGGACTTTTCCCTTCTTGGTATCGACCTTTTCTACTTTGACGTTCAGGGCAAAGACCGCCGGAGTCAGTGAAACCGCCAGAATGATCAACCGCGCTAGGAACTTCATCTCGCATCTCTCAGGAAACTGCACCACATCGCGGCATCGGTTCAGCCTTCGCCGAGCTTTTACTTCGTCGGCCGCCGGCCCGAGCATCCGAACCGACTGAACCTGCCGCCGAGTTTCTTATCGGCCCATGATCGAGGATTTGAGACCACCACCGGGGAGAGGTGTCAAGAAACTCGCACTTGCGGGATGGGCGACCGGGGGTGAGGCGATGGCAGTAACTGCGGCCGAGAGGTTCGACCAACCGCTGAGCTTTCATCTTGCGCCAGTCGTAGCGCAACGGGCCGAGCGTGTCGGTGTCGGCCGTGAGACCGCAGGCGCGCAGCACCGCCTGGTGCATCTGGCGGCTGCGCCAGCCGGTGATCCGGGTGCCGCCGTGCAGCAGCACTTCCAGCAGGCGCATTAGGCGGCGGTCGTTGGATCTTGATACCGGGAACCCGGCTGCGGCCACAGACGATGGGCCAGGCGCTGGAACAGGGGGAAGTCGATCGGCGTGTGGAGCGACTGGGCTTCGAAGGCGGCGAAGCGAGCGCTGACTTCGGCCAGCTTGTGCCGCACCGCGTCCAAGTTCTCCAACCCTTTGTGGAGACCGAAATCTTGCCGGCAGTTGCTCCACACTGCGGGCCGCAAGAAAGTCGTCCACTTCTGATAGAGGCGCAAATTTCAAATGTCTTTGGCTAGCCGTAGTCGCTCAGAATCTTGCCTGGGGTGATGGCAGGGCCCCGTAGATCACGACTGGGGGTGTCGTTGCTATATGGAGGGATTGTCCGTGCTGCCGAGAACACCCGAGAAGCACAGGCAATCTTGTCGGCGGTGGCCGGTCCCTTTGCAATCAAGCACTAGCCCGCTTTTCTCACGAGGTGACGAGGCGAAGTGCGTGAGAGGCATAATGCGGGCGTACTTGAACCCTACGGTGAGCACGGTGAGCAAGCGCAACAAAGTAATGGCGGCCTATCGCGTGCTGCGACCGTCAGCTGGTGAGATAGGCGGGCTAGACGCTTACCGGCGTGTCAGGGCGCTTCAGGACTTCGCGCGGGCGGGGTCCGTTGGGGGGGCCGATGATGCCTTTGCGTTCCATGGCATCGAGGATTCGGGCGGCGCGCCCGTAACCCAGGCTCAAGCGGCGCTGCAGGGTCGAAGTGGAGGCCTTGCCCATTTCCAGAACCACCCTCAAGGCATCTTGGTAGGCAGGATCGTCAGACCCCAATCCGTTGTCCTCGACGCCTGCTTCTTCATCCTCGTCGTCGGGGGGAGGGGCTAGAAGAGCGGTCGCATAGTCCGGCGACCCTTGTTCTTTCCATGCAGCGACGACGGCGGTCACCTCTTCCTCGCTCACGAACGGTCCGTGGAAGCGAACCATCCGTCCCGAGCCAGGCGGCAAGAACAGCATGTCCCCCCTGCCCAACAGCGCCTCGGCGCCCATGGAATCGAGAATCGTGCGCGAATCGACGCGTGTCGCCAGTCGGAACGACAGGCGGGCCGGGATGTTGGCTTTGATGAGCCCCGTGATGACATCCACGCTGGGCCGTTGCGTGGCGAGAATCAGGTGCAGGCCTACTGCCCTGGCCATCTGGGCCAGCCGCGTAATGGATTGTTCGACCCGGCGGCCTTCGATCACCATCAGATCCGCCAATTCGTCGATGACGATCACGATGTAAGGAAGACGCCTCGGTGGTACATCGCCATCTTCGTCGGGTACACGCGACTCCTCGTCCATCGCCTCCATCTTGCGGTTGTACTGATCGATGTTACGCACGCCGTGCTCCGCCAAGAGCTTCAGGCGGCGTTCCATCTCGCGCGTGGCGTTCTTCAGCGCATTAGCCGCCTTCTTCATGTCGGTGATGACCGGCGTCAAAAGGTGCGGGATGCCCTCATAAAGACCCAGTTCGACGGTCTTGGGGTCAACCATGATGAAGCGCACCTGCTCGGGAGTAGCCTTGTAGAGAATCGACAGGATGAAGCTGTTGATCAATACGCTCTTGCCTGACCCGGTTGAGCCGGCGATCAACAGATGGGGCATCGAATCCAACTGCGTGGTACGGAGGCGCCCATTGATGTCCTTGCCAAGCGCCATCGTCAGACAAGAGGACGATTCATTGAACTCGGGCGACTCGAGCACCTCTCGCAAACTGATAATTTCTCGTTTTCGGTTGGGCGCCTCGAGGCCGACCGTTGACTTGCCGGGGATGCGCTCGACTCGGATTGACTCGCACTCCAGCGCGAGACAAAGGTCTTCGGAGAGGGTCGTGATCTTGGTGTATTTAATGCCGGGGTTGGGCTTGAACTCGAAGGTAGTCACCACCGGCCCGGGATTGATCTGCGTCACAGAGCCTCCGACGCCGAACTCTTCGAACTTGGCGCAGATCTGGCGGGCACGGTCCTGCAGCTCTTCCGGATTGTAGGAACTTCGCGGGGCCGGGGGGTTGAGCAGCAGGGTCGATGGGATGTGATAAGTTCGCGGCGGCTCGGCCACGGCCGCTTCTTGTTGCCCCGGCAGGTCCTCTTGCGCCGAGGCAGGTTCTGTCTCCTGGGAATAGTCCTCCCCCGGCTCGTCGGGCGGTATGCCGTTGACTTCCTCCGCTCCTTCGTAGGGGACGATCGGGGGCAATTCATTCTCGGCTTCGATGGCCGATAGCTGGGGTTCGGTAACTGCCTGATCGGAGACCTCAACGACTGGTGGCTCTTCGATCGGCCCGTCTGCCTCGACCCGTGTCTTCCGTCGCAGCCGGGCTGCCCTTCGCCGCGCCGCCCGCTCGCGCTGACGTTGGAGCCAACTCTGCCAGCTGTGTCGCCATAAAGAAGCCTGCGCTCGCCGGCTTGCCCACCAGCTTAGAACCCCGTGCAGGCTTGAGGAGGTAAGCAGATACGGAGCGACGATCGCCCCGGCCAGCAGCGTGAGAATCGCCCCCGTCAGGTTGAGGTAGCCCACCAACGCCTCTGCCAGAAGCCGGCCGACCACACCACCGGCATCAATCGTATTCATCCACAGGTTTTGAAGTGGCGACAAACTCAAGGCCGCACAGGAGACAAGCAAGAGCAAGAACAGGCCAATTATCCGCGCCGAAGGGGCGGGTACCGGCGACGAGCGAACCCAGCGCCAGGCTAGCGCCAGGAGGGACATCGGGAGGAGAAAAGCCGGTAGCCCGAGCCACTGCAGAGCGAGGTCACTAATGTATGCTCCTGGTGATCCGAACAAGTTCGCGGGCTCGTCCGTCGCCCCGACGACATTCCAGGAGGGGTCGAAAGGTTGATGCGAGACGAAGCTCACACCTAGCGCGACGGCCAGGAAGAGCAAAACAAACCCGACCGGCTCGTTAATCCGGCGGTTTTCAGTCGGCTGTAAGAATATCATTCTTCTTGTCTCCTAGTCCCGCCCGCTCAGAAGCGGCGCCACTGCGCCCGCGGGTTACGGGTCACCGGGAGGAGGTAAGCCGAAGAATGACGCTAGAACCACTATCATTATGCCAAAGATGACGCGGTAGTACACAAAGGGCAACATCGTGGAGCGCTGCAAGTATTGCAAGAAGTAACCGATCACCGCGTAACCGGCCACGGCACTGACCACGATACCCAGCAGGAAGGGAGCTTGCCATTCACCTCCCAGGCCGCCTTGCTGCCATACCTCGAACGCAGCCTTGGCCGACGCCCCGAGGATGATAGGGCTCGACAGCAAGAACGAAAAGCGCGCCGCCGCCGTTCGCTCGAGGCCGCGAAAAAGTCCAACCGAGATCGTGATGCCCGATCTCGATGTGCCCGGAATGAGCGCCAGGGCTTGGGCGAAACCGATAGCCAGCGCGTCGCCTAACGAGACGGAGCCCAGGTTTCGCTCCCGGCGACTTACCCGCTCGGCCCACCAAATCACGAGGCCGATGGCGATGAGCATCCCCGCAACGACCAGGGGGCTCCTCAGGGTTGTTTTGACGTAGTCTTCCAACAGGAGGCCGGCGATGCCCGCGGGAAAGGTGGCCGCGACCAGGTAGGCGAACAAACGTGGGTTGTCTTCGAGGGCGCCGTCTGGCTCATCCGGACGAGCAGGCATGACCTTGCGGCCGGCTGCGAGCGAAAGCAGCCGGACCCACGTCTTGGCGAAATAGAGCAGCACGGCTGCCAAAGTTCCCAGGTGCAGGGCCACATCGAACAATAGACCCTGATCCTGCCAACCAAACAGCCAGGGGACGACAATCAGGTGGGCGGTACTACTGATAGGGAGGAACTCCGTGGCGGCCTGGACCAACGCCAGCGCCACCACCTGGTAAAGAGGCATCTAATGGGCTACGGTCTCGGCCACGAATGGGCTGACCAAGTTCCCGTCGCCGTCGAATTCCAGCTCGCGAGGTTCACTGAGGATTTCAATCTGGGGGTTCTGCTTCAACTCGGGGAGCAGGTTTTCGCTAACCGCCAATTCGGCTAATTCCATCGTATTGCGGATCCACGCCAAGGTGACTTCATGGGTGTCGAGCTTGCCCACGGTCGGTGCCAGCTTCTCGAGGCACGTGCGATCGTCGGAGAAATGCATGGGAATATTGGAACCCGAGAGGCTGGATGCCGTTAAGCCGTTGACCCATGTTGCGTTGCTGTCGACTTTCTCGACCAGCCGGTCGGTCACCATGTCGGCCATCCCCATACCAATGGCGTTGCCGCAGCTCAAGGAGCTAAGTTCACGAACAAATATTCGATCTACCTTGGGCAGATGCTCCCAGGAGTTCTTTCCTTTGCGCGAGCTACGGTTAATGATCTTGGTGTCCATGCCGGCGCCGCTGATGTGCTTCCCGATCTCATCGACGATCAAGATATCAACCTCAGCGACAGGGAGATCGGGCTTCCAGGATTTGGCGCGTTCCAGTAGTTCTTCCTCGCGCTCGACCATCCCTTTGGCGCCCACGGCGCGCACTTCGGCGGTGTTGTGGTAGGCATCTTCCAGAATGGCCATACCTCCTAGCATCTTGCCCGTATCGAGAATGACCCGGCCAACGCCTCGGATGACTTGTTCGAGACCCAGCTTGTAGGCGTGCGTATGGTAGCGCTGCGCCCCGGCCCACTTGCCAAGTCCAATGGCCATCATTTTGTGAATGCCGCTTTCCAGTTTGCCGTCGAAGTCGGTGTGCCACTTCACGCGAGCGCACAGCATGACGCCGTCGCTTTCGTAAGCCGTGCGATCCATCAGCACCGCGATTCCTTCCGGCGTAGTACCCACTTCCACCACGTCGAGCGAGCTGACGACCGGCGCTCCCATGGTCTCTTCGGTGATGCCGTACTTGGCGAGCACGTCCGCCTGACCCTGGGCCGTGCCCGCGCCGTGGCTGCCCATCACCGGGATGATAAAGGGCCGCACGTCTCGTGACTTCCAGTAGTCCACGACCGCACGAGCGATGACGTCGATATTCGTGACACCGCGGCTGCCGACGCCGATGGCGATGCGGCTGCCAGGGTTCACCGCTGAAGTCCAATCGGCCGCTTCCATCTCGCCTCGAACGGCGGCGGCGACGTCCGGCAAACGCCGGTCGGGAAAGTGCTGACGTACGTGAACAAGCCTCTGAAGTTGCATACTGGCCCTATTATAACGAGGAAGGTTCGTTACCGAACCAACCAGCCGACCTCAGGAAAGCCACACCCGAAAGGGCGCCGGCCCGCAGCGATAACCGGACAGAGCCGTGCCCGTCAGGGCGCGGGCCAGCGGCGAGCTGCCGAAAAACTCGGTGGGATAGGCAATCTTGCCCCCGTCCGGCCACACTGGTGAACTCTGTTCCCGCCACAGCGTGAAAAAAAGAGCCGCCAGACGTGGCCGGCATTCTTGGGTGCCGTGTCGCCATTCGTGGCGACATCGAGAGAACCGCGGGCAAAGCCAATACGAAAGCTAGGAGCACCTCGGGCTGCTAGCCCATCGCAACCGCGAAAACCGACCGTGCCATACCCATCTCCTACATTCGTCCTCTACGCTCGGATACATGGCCTGTCACCGGGGTTCCAGGCTCAGTTTCTCGCTCTCGCACACCGTCGCCACGAGCAAATCAGAGCCGCAACCGTTCTCGGAGGTTCGCGCCGACATGCTTCGCTGTGATACCTTGCAACATTGAACCCGACCGCACACTGCAATCGTGGTATGGGTGAAGCGGGACCGTGGTGACGTAGTCGCCGCGCGGGTCCGGCTGTCCTGGTTTTTCCCATTTCGGTTAAGTCACTAGTGCTTGGTTGAATAAATTCGCGATCGAGTATGGGCCCACAACTTCGGGACCGCTCCCTCACGGTCGCGGCTCGGAAGACTCTGGTTCTTCGAGAGAGAGGATTTTTCAAATAGCGCGGACTTTCGCGACCAAGCACTAGTCCATCCTTAAGCTGAATTCCTATGCTTCTGGATCTTCAAGGCATTGAAAAATACTTTACGGGCGTGGCGGCCCTCCGACGAGGCGACTTCCAGGTAGAAGCCGGAGAGGTCCACGCCCTCGTTGGAGAAAACGGCGCGGGCAAGTCCACACTCGTGAAAATCGTTGCCGGGATGCTAGAGCGCGACGGCGGCGTCATGCTCTGGCGAGGTTCCGAGGTCAATTTTCAACGCCCGGCCGACGCGCACGCTAACGGCATTTCCATGGTCCATCAAGAGTCCCTTCTGGCACCTCGCCTGACGGTGGCGGAAAATATCTTCCTCGGACGAGAGCTCGAGACGGGACCGCTGCTTGACCAACGCCGCATGGAGCGGGAATGTACGGCGCTGATCGAAGAGCACAACTTTCCCTTGCGGGCCGGCTGGCGGGTCGAGGCGCTGAGTCCGGCACAAAAGCAACTGGTCGAAATCTGCCGCGCTCTTCACAGTGCGTCGAGTCTACTGATCTTTGACGAACCGACGTCTTCGCTCTCGGAAGCCGAAGCCGCCGAGGTGTTCCGCACCGTGCGAAGCTTGCGTGAGGGCGGAATGGGGATCATCTACATCACTCATCGCCTCGACGAGCTGCGCCATGTGGCCGATCGCATCACCATCTTGCGAGATGGCGAGACGGTTCATAGCAGCCTTTTCTCCGATGTAACGACTGAACAAGTCGTTCATCATATGGTCGGTCGCGAGGTCTCGACTATCTACGAACGCGAGCCGCTCCCGCCGGGAGACGAGATGCTGCGGGTGGATCTCGAGGGCGTAAAACTGACCCTGCACGCAGGTGAAATCGTCGGTGTCGCCGGATTGATGGGCGCCGGACGCACGGAACTGTGCCAGACCATCTTCGGCATCACTCCTGCTACCGAAGGAGCCATTTACGTCGAAGGGCGTCAAGTGGAGATTCGCTCGCCGCAAGACGCAGTGAATAGCGGCATTGCACTGATTACCGAAGACCGGCAGAAGACCGGTCTCGCGCTGCGGCTGCCCTTGCGAGTCAACATCACGCTGGCCAACGTCGACGGTGTCAGCCGGGCAGGCTTTGTCAACAGTTCGCAGGAAGAAAAGGTGGCCGAGGATTCCCGGGGGCGTCTCCAGATCCGCGCCGCGTCCATCGAACAGCTTGCCGGCCGATTGAGCGGCGGCAACCAGCAAAAAATCGTCATCGCCAAATGGCTGTTCCGCGACGCCCGCGTTCTGCTCTTCGATGAGCCGACGCGGGGGATCGACGTTGGCGCCAAAGCGGAAGTCTTTGCCTTGATGGATGAGCTGGCGCGCTCGGGAAAGGCTCTGCTCATGGTCAGCTCGGAATTACCCGAACTCCTTCAGGTGGCGGACCGCATTCTGGTGATGCGGGACGGCCGCCTTGTCGCCGAGCTTCCTCGGCAGACCACGCAGCAGGAAATCATGCACTACGCCGCGGTGGGGGAATGAAGCTTCGCTCGGGGATGCTTCAGAAGCTGCTGCCGTTTTTCAGCTTGATCGCCCTCTTTGTCTTCTTGTCCCTTGCTTCTCCCTACTTTTTTACAGCCACCAACCTCTCGAGCGTGGTGCGCCAGACCGCCGTCATCAACATCATGGCTCTCGGGATGACGATGGTCATCGTCTCCGGGGGAATCGACCTGTCCGTGGGCGCGATCCTGGCATTCTCCGGCACCATCGGCACTATGGCCATGATCACCGACGGAGGAGTGCCGGCCGGCATCGTTGTCGGCATCTTGTGCGGTTTGGGGTGGGGCCTCGCCAACGGTACTTTGATTACAAGCCTGAAAATCCCACCTTTTATTGTTACTCTCGGGACGCTCGGCATCGCCCGCGGGTTGACGCTGATTATCTCGGGCGGCCTGCCGGTGGTTGGCCTTCCGCGGGAGTTCGCTTTTCTGGGAGAGGGGTCGATCGCCAGGGTGCCGTTTGTCCTGTTGGTGCTGCTGGCTTGTGCCGTTGTCTCCTACGTGACCCTGCACTCCACCAAACTCGGACGATATACCTACGCTCTGGGGAGCAACAAAGAAGCCGCCGTTTACGCCGGCATTCCGGTGGCGAAATACACGGTAGCGGTCTATGCGATCTGCGGCATGTTGAGCGGCGTCGCCAGCATGATCGAGGCCTCGCGGTTGATGACCGGCCAGCCAACCGCCGGTCAGGCTTACGAGCTGCAAGTCATTGCGGCCGTCGTGATCGGCGGCGGCAGCTTGTCCGGCGGGGAGGGCAGCGTGGTCGGGACGCTGATCGGCGCCTTCATCATGGGACTGCTGGCCAACGGCAGCGACCTGCTGGGTATCAACCCCTACCTCCAACAGGCGATCATCGGGGCCGTCATCATCCTCGCCGTCGCCCTCGACGAAGCCCGCAAACGGCGCTTCTCGGAGTGACTCCCCCGAAGCGCGATCCGTCGGGATGGAATAACCAAGTGAGTGCCCATGGGCCTACGGCCCACCCAAGGGAATGAAACCCTTTGGGTTTTCGACCGAGCGCCTGGAAATGTAGGGGCACGGCATGCCGTGCCCGAAGTTCCCGATTCCCTTCGACGCACGAACCAGAGCCGCGAGCGCAAGTGGCCATGGCGCACTGGTCGTTACGGGGATTGGCCCTGTCACTAACGTTCCAGGCTCAGTTGCTTGCACTCGCACACCCTTGCGACGAGCGAATCGGAGCCGCGAGCGCGAGCGAGCGGTCAGGCACCAATTGATTCGAAGCATAGGCTCTCCCTACGGCCCCACTTCGAATCCTGCCAAGCGAAAGTGCTGATCGAACGTTAGCGCCCGCCGAATCCCGTAGTTCTTCATTAAAGAGAAGCTCACACAATCGACGGCGTTCGCTCCCATGGCTCCCCAACGCGAGAACTCGTCCCAGGCCTGTGACTGCAACGCCGGATCGACATAGAGCATCTCTAGATGTTCGTTTCCTCTAACCTCTCGCAGGAAGACCAGGGCATCGGAGAAGTACCCCCTTGCCTGAAGCAAACTGATCGTTTCATTCACGACTAGCGATGAGGTTACCAATGACATCTCGGACGGCATCGCTCCCCGTGCCCGCTCGTGCCACTGGTCACGCTTCATTGTCAGGGCTATGAAGAAACTGGTATCGATGAAGATCCTCATCGATATAGAATCTCGTCAACGCGGGATGCTAGGTCGCGCTCGTCAGAGTCGACCAAGCCCGTGATGGAGGCGAGGGGATTGTCCACTCGATCTGGAGTCGAGCGTCGCAAGCGCTCCTTCATCGTTTGGCGAATGAACTCCGCTAGTGGGACTCTGAGCCTCGTCGCTTCCCGCTTTAACTCGGCCAAAAGATCCTCGGGTAGAGTGATTTGATACCTGTGGCTCATGATGTAATGATCCATCAATCATTATAACTTTCCCGCGCTTGACATGACCCAGAGTTATCCCATACAGGATGAACCTCAAGGGGAGGTTTGTTTGCAACACAAGATGAGCCTGAAAGGGAGTGGGACGAAAGGGTACAAGCTGCTGGTGAATGACGATCAGCAGGCAGAACCTAGAGCGGCTTACCCTGGCCGAGAGGCGGGAGTTCCTGGCCGGCGGTCGAAGCATCGCCTTGGCCAACCAAGGGCGGGAGCCGATTGATCGCTTTGTCGAGCATGTCTTGGCGGCGCAGCACTAGCGACGGCTTGCTTCGTTGGGGGCTCGGCCCCCCCAAGCCCCCGGGATTTATCGCCTGGGGGCCAGAATGGCTGCTTTCGGAGGCGGCCGGAGGCGGCTCCGACCATTCCGGCGGCTGAGTCGGCGCTCGGGTTGCGTCCCCGCATGGCCCTATCCTCCACTCAGCTACTTCCAGAGTGGATCACATCAACCCTGCCGTGCAATACTTTTGCAGGGAACGGCGACTACCCCCTTAACTGACTGTCTCACGATTGGGGTGCACTTCAAACACCAGCCCCCTTGCCCCGCACCCCCATCCCCTGCTGCCTAACTGCCAGTGAAAGGAGAACCCCAGCAGCACCGCCCTTCCGACCCTCCTTCTTCCCGCTATCGCTTTGAAAACTTGGCCTCTGGGACGGTCTATGAAGGGCAAAGGTGGCCGGCCGAGCCTTGCTGTCCCAGAAGGCTTATCAGCTACAGCGAAACACCGTGCATCCCAGATGCATTGCCGCCACTGCAAACCATCACGGCGTTGCCCTTCAGTAGTCCTACATGCTTAAGTTTCGGAAGTAGGTGCCTGGGAGCCCGTGCTTGCATAGAACGTCAACCGAAAGAGATGATCTTCACGCCAAGCAAAGTGCGTCTCTTTCTTGTAGAGTACATTCGAGGGCGCCTCGGAGGCCTGGTCGGAGATCTCTGGCAGGCCGAGCAAGACATCGATCTTTCGCGTCGCGCAGGAGTTCTTGATACGCCCAGCAATCACGTTGAGCATCTCTTGGATACCGCTGGATTCGGATTCTTCGTCGATGTCCCCTTCCTCGCAGTCAAGCATCGTTGTCACCAGCGTCCGAGCCGAACTCCGCTTGCAGTCCATGTGCACAGCCAGCCTAAGGCCGTCGCTGTCGGCGTGCAGGCCCATTGTGCCAAATAGGTCAAACTCAGGATCGCCTTCCGGAGGTTCGGTGTCCGTGGGCTCTTCGCCGGTCATCATGCCCAGGCTCTGGCGCAAGGCGCTGACGATTTCAGGCTCAAGTGACCCTACCCAGGAAAGGATGCCATGCTGAGGCGGCGCCTTTCCCGCCAACAACTGAACGACGTTGGACAAAAAACTTTCCGGCACATAGGTATGAGGCAGCCATCCGGCAACATCTTCAGAATCAGGCACTTGGGATTCGGAGTCGGCAAGAAGAAACACCCGTAACTCGTTCTTCTCGCCCAGATTCCGAACCTTGCCGAGCATGAACTCCAGCGGCGGTCCCGGTAGTGCAGGGGAGAGCAGAATCAGGTCCGGCTTCCAGCGCAGTGTCCTAACCAAGACATCCCCTACCGTGCGGGTCGTTTGCACGTCGAACTGCACAGAGAGGGCGGCGTCGGCAAACTCGCAGAAATTGGGGTCCGGGTCTGCGACCAGGATACGCGTCCGAGAGCGGTCGAGCCCGCTGCTCTTCTTCTGTCGTGCTTCCATCACTCGCTGCCGGGCCTTTTCCACACGAGCGATGACTCGATCCTGCTGCAGCGGCTTGAGGATGTAGTCTGAGACACCAAGACCGATAGCTTGCTTGACTGTGTCTTCGTTCCCTGCCCCGGAGGCTACGATTACCTCTAAGTCGACATTGGCTGGATCGGCTCGGATGATGGACAGCATCTCGATTCCATTGAGGACCGGCATCTTGACGTCCGCAATGACCAGGTCTACCCCTTGCGCGGCGATAGATTCCAGCGCCTGCAAGCCGTTTTCTGCCTCCAGTACCTCGGCGGTCATCGACCTGGTTATCCACCGCACCAGCAGATGACGGACCGTGGGTTCATCATCGACGACCAAGATCTTGAAAGCACCTGACTCGTCCATTTGCACCTCAGTTCTCTCTTCGACATGGAAAACCCTTTGGCTTAAGCACCCCACAGGCCGACGAGACGCTGTACTGCCCGACAGTTACCCGCAGCCGCCCCACCTTGTGCCTGCTAAGCTCCCCTGCCTTCACAGTTAGACGGCCCACTCGTCGCTGACCTTGGGAAGTAACCGAGTGCCCCCCGAACACCGAATCGCCGCTAGGATCACGGCGCAGTCCATAATCAGTCCTCTCTGTTTGCACGTACACTCAGTCAGCCTCGCCTTTGGGGCCGAAGCCCAGCGGAGACAAACTGTTTCAGTCCAGCTCCGCGTTTCGCCCAGGTTCCATCGCAGCCGCGTCCTTGGTGAGGATGACAACCGCCACTCGCCGATTCTTGGCCCGGTTTTCCGGCGTGTCGTTTGGGGCCACAGGACGATACTCGCCATATCCGGAGACGGCCAGCCGTTCTGCGGGAATGTTGTGGCGGTTCGTTAGAAACTTCAGCACCGTGATCGCACGGGCCGTCGAAAGCCGCCAGTTGGAAGGAAACTTGTGGGTGTGAATGGGCGTGTTGTCGGTATGGCCTTCCAGACGAATCTGCCCCGGTATCTTAGTCAAGCTCTGGGCCACTCTCGCCATCACCTCCAGCGATTCCACTTGCAAAGCTGCGTCCCCGGGGGCAAAAAAAGAGGCCTCCCGAAGGCTCATCACCAAGCCCCTCGGCTGAAGCGAGAGTTCGATCTTGCCGCTTTTGATCTCGGGCAGCAGTTCTGCTTCCAGTTGCTGAATGGACTCACTCATCTCGGCCCGCGTGAGGGCTTGATGCTGCCAGGCTGCTTGATCAGGCCCTAGTTGTTCCCCGAAAGGGCCGCCTGCCGCTGCTCGTCGCGGTGCGACTGCTAAAGGGCCAGCATCCTGCTGCACGTAAGACTCGAATCTTGCCGCGAAGGATTCCATCTTCGTCTGGTCCACCGTGGAGTAAGCGAATAAGACAACGAAGAAAGCAAACATCAGCGTCACGAAATCCGCGTAGGAGACGAGCCAGCGCTCGTGATTCTCAGCGAGTCGTCTGGTAGCCCTTCGCATAAACGACCCTTCCGACAAAGAGTCCTACTTAAAAGCGTGTCCGGTGGGAAGCAATGCGGCGCGACTCAGGCCACCTGTCAGTCTCGCCCAGCACCCGATACCCCGACTGAATGAGGCGGGAATGTGGAGCGCGGCGGCGCAAACTTACGCGTTCCTGCGTCTCACAAAGTGCGGTGGCCAGATTTCCGCATTGTCATAGCCCCACGGCCCTGGCCAAAGCGGCGCGTCGACAACCAACTCTTATCGGCAGGAAACGTCATCCCCTTGGTAGGCGCTCTCCCCGGGCAGCGGCTGGGTAGGTGCCTGTGAGCAGACCCGGGCCGCCAAAGTGGCGGTCACTACCGCAAGCCAGGATCACGAAATGGCTCCTCGGAACGAAGCGCTTCATTTGCGTGCCACCGCCGTGATTTCGATTCTGGCCTTACCTGCCAGACTCGCGACGCCCACGGTCGTGCGGGTGGGGCGGTCCTTCTTGAAGTATTGTGTGTAGACGGCATTCATTCGGGAGAACAGCGAGATATCGGTCAGAAAGACTTTCACGTCGACGACGTCGGAATAGCGGTAGCCGGTAGCCTCCAAGATGATGCCGATGCGCTTGAAGGTATTGTGAACCTCGTCTTCAAACTTGTCAGGGTATTGCCCGCTTTTGAGGTCAGAACCCGTCTGCCCGGCACAATATAACGTGTCGCCAAACTGAACGCCCGGACTGAAGGGCATGCCGGTGGGGAATTCGGGCGGATAGATGATCTTCTTCTCGGCGGCGAAGGTCGAAACGGCCACGAACAGCAGAAGGAGTGGAGCATTTTCCAATCCAAGAATGAGCCTGAAGAAGGAGGATCGGACGGGCGGTGCTGCTGGGGTTCTCCTTTCAGTGGCGGTTAGGCAGTCAGTGGCAGTTAGGCAGCGGGGGATGGGGGTGCGGGGCAAGGGGGCTGGCGTTTGAAGTCCCCTTGCCCTGCTTCCATCACTGCAGAAATCTGTCAGCGACGAAGTCGACAACGGGCTAGCAGGGCGAGCTTGGCTTTCTGCATCCGCTGGGCCGCTGCCGTGTCGCTGTGGCGGCTGGCTTGCTGCTGGAGCGTCTCGGTTCGCACGCCGTCCTTGAGGTGCTTTTGCCAGTCGGGCAGCGAGAGTAGCTTTTCGTAGGGCGTGCGGTAGTCGGTGGCGCGATAGCGACGGCGGCGTTGGCCCCGGGCGGTGATCTCGATGGTGGCGAAGCCGCACGGGCGGTGGTAGTTCAGATAGGGATTGAAATAGGCTGTGTAGAAGCGCTGCAACGCGGAGGCATGCTCGGCGGCGATCGCTCCGTAGCCTATGTGCTTGCGCACCACGGCCCCGTTTTTGCCTTCCACCAGAGCGTTGTCGGTGGTGCGATAGGGGCGCGACTTGGTGAACTCGATCAGTAGCTTGTTGAGCAGCCGGGCCAGGCGGTGATTGAGAAACTCCGAGCCGTTGTCGCAGTGGAAGCCGCGCAGGCGAAAGGGGAACTGGTGCAACATCGCTTCCAGCACCGGGATCAGGTGTCGCTCCGAGATCGTCTCGACGCAGCCGACGACCTGCCACTGCGTGACCGTATCGACGGCGTTGATGTGATACAGCCCCGGGCGAGTGTCCCAGTGACCCTGGTGCACCGTATCGACGCGCAGATAGCCGGGTTGTCCCTGTGGCTCGGGCTTGCGCCGCTCGGCGATCCCGACCTGTCGTCTCTGAGTGCGATCGAACACCACCCGCTGTGAGCGATAAGCCCGGGAGCGCCGCAGGTTGTAAATGTGGGAAATCGAGATGTGGGCCAGGCGGACGTACTCCGAGTTGGCGAAGAACTGATACTCGCGCTCGAGGATGCGCCGTACCGCCGGCCCGGACAGACCCTCGTGGGCAGCGTCGACGGTTGCTAACAAGGCAATGTCCTGGGGTGTGTAGCGGCGCGGAAAGCGGCGCCGACGGGGTTGTCGGGCCTCGATCCGTCGGTGCCGAAGCCACTGCCCCATCAGCCGCGTCAACTGGGCCCGACTCAACCCGCTCAGCCGCGCCAGAAACCGCCGCACGATGCCCTTCTGCCTCCTGCCAAGCCGTCGGTAGTGCTGCGCCGCCAAGATACGCTCGACAAAGCGATAAATCTGCTCGCGTCCCTGGACTCTGAAGCCAATGCTTCGACTGCCGGCCAGGAACTCCTGCATCTCGGCCAGGGTAAGCCGCTCTAGGTTCTGCATGGTGATCGTCATTCACCAGCAGCTTGTACCCTTTCGTCCCGCTCACGTTCAGGCTCATCTTGTGTTGGAAACAAACCTCCCCTTCAGGCTCATCCTGTATTGGATAACTCTAGTGGTACTGTCAGGTTTTTCATTTCGCGTACGCTCCTGGAGATTAGTTTGTACGAAACCGGAGCCGAACCCGTCAAGGTCTCCAGCACTAGCCGGGCCGCCCGCATTTGACGCGTTTTCGCCTGCTCACTAAAATCAAGGCGAAGCACCCCTCTTCATCCTCCCCACAAATCATGCTGGATCGGATCACCATACGCGGAGCTCGCGAACACAACCTCAAGGACATTCATCTTGAGATTCCCCGTAATAGCTTCTCCGTCATCACGGGCCTAAGCGGTTCCGGCAAATCGTCGCTGGCGTTTGACACGATCTACGCCGAGGGACAACGGCGTTACGTCGAGACACTTTCTCCCTACGCCCGGCAGTTCCTCGATCAAATGGAGCGGCCTGACGTCGATTCGATCGAAGGACTTAGCCCGGCGCTGTCCATCGAACAGAAGACTTCCAGCCGCAGCCCTCGGTCGACGGTCGGGACGATCACGGAGATCTACGACTACCTCCGTCTGCTGTATTCCTCGATCGGTACTCCCCATTGTCCGACCTGTGGCATCGTTATCAGCCGGCAGTCAAGTGATCAAATCGTAGCCCAAATCATCGAGCGGCAACTGGGTAGACGGGTGATGATTCTGGCTCCGGTCGTTCGCGGCCGGAAGGGAGAGTTCAAAAAGGAGTTCGAGCGGCTTGCCCAACGGGGCTTTCTGCGGGCGAGAGTCGATGGCGAGGTCCTGCAACTCGACGAAGAGATTCGTTTGAACCGGCGGCGGAATCACACGATCGAGGTTGTGGTCGACCGCCTCAGCGTGCGCGAGGGCCTGGAGAGACGACTGACGAACTCCATTAACACGGCGACGCAGCTCTCCAATGGGTTGGTCCTGGTCGCGGAACCGGGAGGTGACGAGCGGTTGTACTCCGAGAAGCTGGCTTGCACTCGCTGCGGAGCCAGCGTGCCGGCCCTTGAGCCGCGATCGTTTTCCTTCAACAGTCCTTACGGCGCCTGTGGGACGTGCTCCGGCCTGGGTAGTCTTTGGGGCTTTGACCCTGACAAGGTGATTGTCGACCCATCGAAACCGCTTCTCGAGGGCGGGATGGCGGCAGCCCTGCTTTCTCCCACCATTGCGAGGCCTCTGAAGTCCGCCGCGAGGAAAGCCCGCATCCGGCTTACGAAACCCTTCGAAGAGCTTTCCGAAGGCCACCAAAATGTGATGCTCTTTGGGAGTAACAAGGGTGCTCGCAGTACGCAATCTGACGCCGACTTCCCCGGGTTGCTAGGGTTGCTCGACGATTGGAGTGACGAATGGAATGAGGAAGTTTGGTCAGAGCGTTTTCAGCATTGGCGCGACCAATTTACTTCGCCGGTCCCGTGCAAGGCATGTGGAGGACAGCGCTTACGCCCAGAGAGCCTGGCCGTGAAGGTCGGGGGTGTTTCCGTCGCCGGCGTCGCTCGATTGCCGATCGAGGGAGCGCTACGTTTCGTCGATGGCCTGGAACTAAATGATCGCCAGCGGCAGATCGCCGGACGGCTGGTGGACGAGGTTCGAAAAAGGCTGCAGTTTCTCGTTTCCGTGGGGCTGGACTATATGAGTCTAGATCGATCCGCGGCAACACTCTCGGCCGGTGAAGCTCAGCGGGTTCGGCTGGCCACCCAAATCGGGTCGCAGTTGCGTGGCGTGCTCTATGTCCTTGACGAGCCGTCGATCGGATTGCATGCCCGTGACAACGACCGTCTGCTCAACACGCTAGCCCAACTTAGGGACATGGGAAACACCATTTTGGTTGTCGAACATGATCTCGAAACGATTCAACGGGCGGACTACGTTGTGGACCTTGGTCCTGCCGCCGGAAGGCTGGGCGGCCAAGTCGTCGCAACCGGCGTTCCCGCCGAAATCGGGCGCTGCGCGAAATCCCTTACGGGGCAGTACCTCAGTGGCAAGAAACAAGTTCCCTCCCCGGCGAAGCGCCGTTCGCCAAATGGGAAATTCCTGACGGTTCGCAACGCTCAGCATCACAACCTCAAGAGCATCAACGTAGAGTTTCCGCTCGGGATGTTGATTGTCGTCACCGGCGTATCCGGCAGCGGCAAATCGACGCTGGTCAATGACATTCTCTACCCTGTGCTGGCCAGGAAGATCTATCGGTCTCGAGGGCAGGCAGGACGCCATCGAGGCATCGACGGGCTGGACCAGATCGATAAGGTCGTCCGCATCGATCAGTCGCCGATCGGGCGAACTCCGCGTTCGAATCCCGCCACCTACACCGGCGTATTCACTGCAATCCGAGCGCTATTCGCGATGCTTCCCGAGTCCCGCGCACGCGGCTATAAGCCGGGGCGGTTTAGTTTCAATGTCAAAGGGGGGCGGTGTGAGGCCTGCCGAGGCGACGGCCAGCGGCGAATCGAAATGAGCTTCCTTCCCAACGTTTACGTCACCTGCGATACCTGTCGCGCACGTCGCTACAACTACGAAACACTCGAGGTCAAATACAAAGGCCTGTCTATTGCCGACTTGCTCGAATCGACGGTCGACGATGCGTTGCCCGTGATGGAAAACATTCCTCAAATCCACACGAAGCTACAAACGCTGTCCGACGTAGGTCTGGGTTATATTCATCTTGGTCAGTCAGCGACCACGCTTTCGGGCGGCGAAGCCCAGCGCATCAAGCTCTCCCGCGAGCTAAGTAAGCGCCAGACAGGACAGACGCTATACCTGCTGGACGAGCCGACAACCGGACTTCACTTTGACGACATCCGCAAGCTCCTGGAGGTGCTCGATCGGCTGGTAGAGTTGGGGAATACCGTCATCGTCATCGAACATAACCTGGATGTGATCAAGTGCGCCGACTGGATTATCGACCTCGGTCCTGAAGGGGGTGAGAAAGGAGGCGAGGTGGTGGCGTGTGGCCCGCCGGAAGAAATCGTAAAGTGCCGCAAAAGCTACACCGGGAGGGCACTGGCAAAAGTTGTGGGCAAGCCTAAACGGCCCCGCCGGCGAAAGCGAACCCGCGGAAACTAGCCTTCTCCGCAAGTAACTTCCTACGCCAGGGTCTCCGTAAGCAACGAAAAAGCGTAGCGTACTGGTAGCATAAGGGGCCAGTCGTGTCAGAAGAATCCTCCGAACATCCATCGAGTGGAGTTGGGCAGCCTGCTGTCGTTTCCCTGCGCCCGGCTGGTATGGAGGGCCCCGTCTCTCCGGATGCTGCCTCGCCAAGTGCCGAATCCTCGCCTAGCGGATGGACCTATTGGGATCTGCTTCTTTTGCTGCTGCTGTCGGTTCCCGCGCTGATTTTCTCTATCGTTGTTACGGTAGCCGGTTATTACGCTGTCAAGTATGGCATGGGCTCGGGGGTCGAGCTGGAAGGAGTGCTTGGCAGCCCTTTGGTCGCGGTCGCTACCCACTTTGTGTGGTGGGCCATTCTTCTCAGCTTCATGTACGCGGTCATCACGGTCAAGTATCGTTTACCTTTTGGGGACTCGATCGGCTGGCGTCGACTCGGGAGGCCGGGACTACACACGGCTCTCTACTGTTGGGGAGGAGTCGCGCTGGCGTTCTCCGTGGGTGCAATTGCAAGTGTAATTTCCATGCCCACCGAACCGCTTCCTATTGAGCAACTACTGAAGGATCGTCAAGCGGTTCTTGTTCTCGCAGTCTTCGGGGTTCTGATCGCGCCGCCTGTCGAAGAGATGGCCTTTCGCGGTTTTCTCTACCCCGTGGTTGAGAGATCGTACGGCAAGAGTACCGCCGTCCTGGTGACGAGCGCAATCTTCTCGGCGCTACACGGATGGCAGTACGGATGGCATTGGCAGATTCTTCTGTTGCTGCTCTACGTCGGTATCGTATTTGGCGTCCTTCGCGCCAGGACCGGGTCCCTAGTGCCCTCAACACTCGTCCATTGTGCTTACAACGCCACACTTTTCGCGGCGCTGATCTTTGGAGCGGATGAGTTTCAGAGAATGCAGTAACACGTCTGCCGGCGTCGTGAGCTGCTGACGATTTGGTGACGAGAAAAGTGATGCTGTCAAGTAGGCTGCGGTGTCAGATCTCTGAATCTGTATTGCCGGCTCATTGTCAGAGCTGAGTACGAATATGGTCAAAACGATTGAATGGACGCCGAACGGTGTGGTCATGATCGACCAAACCCGCCTCCCCAGCGAGGAAGAATACGTCACCTGTACGACGTATCAGGAGGTTGCCGAAGCGATTCGATCGATGGTCATCCGAGGTGCGCCGGCGATCGGTGTAGCCGCCGCCATGGGCGTCGCGCTGGGCGTCAAGGGAGCCTCAGCGGAGAGCGATGGTTCGCTAGAGAGCGATGGGACTGGGGCTGGGTTGGTCGCGGCCACCGCCGAGCGACTGGACCGTGAAGTGGAAACGATTTGCTCCACGCTGGCCGCCACGCGCCCCACCGCGGTCAATCTCTTCTGGGCGATCGATCGCATGAAGCGCCGCTACCATGAGTTGCGAACGAGCGGAGCCAACCTCAAAGCCATACAGGAGGGACTGATCGACGAGGCTCTCACAATCCATCGAGAGGACATCGAAATCAACCAAGCCATTGGCCGCCACGGGGCGAAACTGCTGCCGGCGGGGGCGAGCGTCATGACCCATTGCAACGCCGGCGCACTGGCGACGGCGGGCTACGGGACGGCGCTGGGGGTAGTCCGTGCCGCGGTGGAAGGGGGTAATTCCGTCGCTGTGTTTGCCAACGAGACGCGCCCGTTTCTGCAAGGCGCGCGGCTGACCGTATGGGAGTTGCAGCAAGACAGCATCCCGGTCACCCTGCTCACGGACAACATGGCTGGCCATGTTCTTGCCTCCGGCCGGGTGGGCGTCGTCGTCGTGGGCGCCGACCGCATCGCCGCCAACGGTGATGTCGCCAACAAGATCGGCACTTACAGTCTGGCGGTGTTGGCGAAGGAGAACAACGTCCCGTTTTACGTAGCCGCTCCCATCTCTACCGTCGACCTCAATACTGCTTCAGGCAAGCAGATTCCCATCGAGGAGCGAAGTCCCTCGGAAGTTACGCACATTCAAGGTGTGGCCGTCGCGCCGGTCGAAACGGTTGTGCTAAACCCTGCCTTTGATGTCACCCCTAACCGCTACGTCACGGCCATCATCACCGAGCGGGGGGTAGCGCGAGCGCCCTTTGAGGAATCGCTCCAGGAAATAACCGAGCGAACTAGCTCGAAGACAGCGTAGCTGACCGGACTAGTGCTTGGTTGAAAAAGTTCGCGGTTATTTGCAAAGTCCTTTCCCGAAGGACCATACGGTTGTCCGTCTGGCCCGCAAGTAGTTTGTTCGCAGAGTCTTCCGAGCCGCGACCGTGAGGGAGCGGTCCAGGGGTTGCCGGCCACTACTCCAAACTAGGACCGCCAGGAGTGGCGGTCGCTACCGAAACCGGGACCGCCGAAAATGGCGACGACTACAATTCGCTCTTGCCGTAGCGGTCCACGATGTACTCGCAAGCTCGGACGGTGAGAGCCATCATGGTTAGGGTGGGATTTTGGCAACCGCCGCTGACGAAGCAGGCTCCGTCGGTGACGAAAACGTTCTTTACATCGTGCGCCTGATTGAATCGGTTGAGCACGGAGGTTTTGGGGTTGTCGCCCATGCGCGCGGTCCCTGTTTCATGGATGGCAAAGCCCGGGACAGATGCTCCCCCGTAGAGGTGGACATTCGTTGCACCGGCAGCCTCGAGCATCTCGGCGCCCTGCTGTCTGCCGTCTTCGAAGAGCTTGCGCTCGTTATCGCTCCATTTCATGTGGATGCTCAGGACTGGGATGCCCCAAGCGTCAACCCGATACTCGTCGATCTCGACGTAGTTTTCGTGGCGCGCCAACCCTTCAGCGAACACATGCAAGCCGATAGACCAGCGCCCCCTCTCGCGGACCGCTTTTTTGAACTCGGCTCCGAAACCGGGGGCGTCCATCGCAAACCGCGGGAGGCTGCGTCCCTGATAGCCGTAGCCCCGGATGAATCCGTTGGTCATCTTCTCCTTTACGTTGCGGAACCGGGGGACATAGATTCCGTTGGGTCTGCGGGGAGGACCGTACCAGGGTTTAGCGTCGAGCATGGGCAACACTCCGGAGGCCCCTCCGCCGTAAACGTGGTCCATCAAATAATGACCTAGGACGCCACTCGAATTGCCCAAGCCACCGGGAGCGGAGTTCAGCAGCAGACGGGTAGATTCCAATGTCGAGGCACACAGCAGGACCACTTTGGCTTTGATCTCGCGTCGCACGCGAGTCACGCGATTGATGTACGCTACACCGGATGCGCGCCCCGTCGCTCGGTCCGTCGTGATGTGGCTCGCGACAGCGTCCGTAATGAGAGTCAAGCGCCCGGTCTTTGCAGCCGCCGCCAGGGTCGTGAACGGACTGCTGTAGTAAGAGAACGTGGCGCAGCCAAGTTCGCAGGGACCGCAGTAATGGCAGGCCTGCCGTCCGTTCAAGGGGCGGGTCAGGACGGCCGCGCGCCCAATCGTCACGGCTCGCCCCATTGTTTTCGCCACTGCATTACGAAAAATCTTTTCGCCGCAGGTCATTTCCATAGGCGGCAAGAAAGCGCTGTCCGGCAGTTGTGGCAGGCCCTCGGCTTGTCCGCTGATCCCGATGAACTTCTCAACCGTCTCGTAGTAAGGGGCCAGTTCGTCGTGGGAGATGGGCCAGTCGTCTCCGAAACCGTCGTGGCTGGCGGCCTTGAAATCCAGGTCGCTCAGGCGATAACTTTGACGTCCCCAAGAGAGCGAGCGCCCGCCCAAGACCCGCATCCGAATCCAGTAGAAAGGCTTTCCTGGAGCCGTCGTGTAGGGGTTTTCGTAGTCGTTGACGAACCACTCGTAATTCGATTCCCGGCAAGCGTAAAGGGAGCCTTGGATCGGCCGGCCGCGCATGATGTTGGAACTTTTCGGCTTGTTGAGGATGCTCGACGAATTGCCTCGATACTTGAGCTGGTAGGGTTCTACGTGCTCGGTAAAGTCGGCCGGGGTAATCTTCTTGCCAGCCTCCAGCACGGCGACGCGCATGCCGGCTTCAGTCAATTGCTTGGCAGCGAAGCCCCCCGTGGCCCCCGAGCCGACCACGACGGCGTCGAAAACGTCACGGTTACGGTCGATGATCTGCAGCACTCGTCTTACTCTACTTCAAATGAGTGACAGGCCGGGTGCTTGACCGGCATGCCCACACCCACTCGGTAGCCGCAGGTGCAGTGGGGCTATCGCCAAATCCGTAATAGCTCTCTTTATCCACAGGCTATCCGGTAAAAGTATGGGAATGACGGAAGAAGCCATGACATTGTCTGTGATGTCACCCGGTAAAGAAACGGAATCTGTACTATGGGGTTCGAAAGGGAGCGGAGTTATAGTACACAGGATTTTCCACTTTTCGTCGCTTCTGCAACGCCGGTGCGCCAGATTAGGATGAGCGAACGGAAGCATTCCGAATGGAGCGAAGCCGTGCTGTGGTCTGTGGCAAATAGTTCACCGCTGGGTTTCTTCGCAGTCGACAACCGAACCGACGCCATTCTCCACTTCAACCACCTTTTTTGTGCAATCTGGGATATTCAGTTGGGAGCGAAAGGGGGGCGCGGTGAGTTAAAAAACAGCGACGTCATTCCTGACTGTCTTCCTCTGGTGAAGGATGTCCCAGCATTCGTTGAGTCCTGCAAGCCGCTGCAGAGTGAGATGGCGCTGCGGAAAAGTGAGGAGCAGCTTCGTCTCGTCACCGATGCCTTGCCGGTATGTATTGCCTAAGCTGATTCGGAACAAAGGTACCAGTTCAATAACAAGACGTACAAAGAGTGGTTTGGCGGTAGCCACACGGGACTCAAAGGACGACACATCAAGAAGTGTTGGGCGAACCTGCCTACGAAGCAATCCGCGGACATGTTGAGGCCGCACTGTCCGGGCAAGAGGTGAGCTACGAAACGACTCTGTCCCTAGGAGGCAAAGAACGGCACGTGCTCGCCAACTACGTTCCCCACGTCGGAGAGCGAGGGGAGACGAAGGGCTATTTTGCTCTGGTAACGGACATCACTGAGCGCAAGCGGGCCTAAAGCGGCATTCGTTCATAGGTGGGGAAAGCGATGTGGGTTCCACCGGCGGCCGAGACCTCAACCGTGCTCCTCATGGCGGCAGGCAAAAGTATCGGGAACATGCCCATCTTTGTTGAGCTCGGCGGTCCCAATCTTCGACGTGTAGTAGCCTTCGATGGTAAGCCGCTTGATGTGCCTGAAGAATCGAGCACCGCGCTGTAACTCCGGACCCTTAGCGCGATCGAGGGACTTCAGTAACGCGACCTGCTGGCTAGCGCTACACTTCACGAACGGGGAATTGTGCTCGCGGATGGCGTACCCGTCAAGCCAACCGAGACCTTCGAGAAAGCGACGACGTTCTGCTGCGTTGCCATCGTGCAAGATCAAGTCGATGTATTCGTTGACGCGGGCTTCCTTAGCTCCAGGCGTGTCCGTGGCGGGGATGACCAATTGACTGAGCGTAATAACGGTCTGGTTTTGATGCTCGTCGAGCAGGAGCGGCTTCCAAGCGTCGCGCCGTGCCGTCTCCGCGGAACTCGCCGCTGAGGCAGTTGCCGGGGCCGCCGGCTCCGCGCGAGCTGGGTGAGCTTCCCCCGCCAGGGCCGCTCCTCCACCTAACAGCGCGGTTTTGAGGACATCCCTACGTTTCATCACAGCTTGCAGGATGATTCTTCAAGGTAGCAGTTCTACGGCCGGACGTCTGGGGGGCTGTCAAGCCAACATCTTATTGACTATATTTCCTCCGACGTCCGTCAGTCGAAAATCGCGTCCCATGTGGCGATAGGTCAGCTTGGTGTGGTCGAAAAGGACATCGCCCTCTTCCTCGCTTCTGATATGTCTTCTTACATGACCGGCACCTACGTGGTTGTCGACGGAGGTTTGAGTTCGGTCATCGATTTGCCGGAGAAGTTTCGACGCTAGCACGAATCGCAAGGGTCCCGTAATCCGCCCGCTGATTCCACTACAGTCCCGATCTTTTCACAGCTCCGCGAGCTCGGGGTCGTAGCACCCGTGCGCTGCATGACGTCGTTGGCCCGTCGCTTGCGCTCCGGGTTCAGTTCGTTGTGATGTGAGACCACCTCGGTAGCTGTGGGAATAGGATTGTTGCGACGAACACTAGTAGAGTTTTACCTTTCGCTTCCGCAACTCCCTAAATAGGACGCTTCTTGTACCGGCTACCGGGAGCGTTCGTGCCGTCACCTTCGTAGCCTTCGGGTCTTGGCGGGGCTGTGTCGAGGATCGTCTCGGTCGCCGGGTCAAAGTGCATCATCCTGCCCTGACGGTACGAGTCCACGCCCAGCCTGATCGCGACCATCACCTTGTAGCCGAACTCGGCGTCGAAAATCGGCTTCTCGCGCGTCCGGACGCACTCGAAGAAGTTCACCATGTGGGCGGTGCGGGCCTTTTGATTGTCCTCGTTGTCCACCGGGATGATCAGCTTATCCTTGCCCACCTTGCGGCGAAACTCCTCTTCGAAAAGTTTCTCGGGCGCGACTTCAACGCGTCCGGGGAGAAGCTGAATCGTCCCTTTCCGGCCGTAGATTACGGGCGCGTGGTGGTGGTTGGGTGCAGCCGTAGCCGAAGAGCCAAGGATCTGGACGCCGAAATCTTCGTACTCGATGGTCGTCGAGTAGGTGTCGGGCACCTGTCGGTTCTTGAAGAAGTAGATGCCCCCGTGGGCGCTCACTCGCGTCGGGAATCGCGGACCCAACGAATAGAGCGTCGGGCTCAGCCGGTGATAGAAGAAATCCGTACCCATACCACCCGAAAAATCCCAGTATTTCCTCCAACGGAAGAAGCGCTCGGCGCTGAACGGCTGTTTCGGAGCCGGGCCGAGAAAACGTTCCCAATCGATGGTTTGGGCAGTCGCCTCCTCGTCAACGTAGTACTGCCAAACGCCATTCGCGTGATTGAGCGAAAAACTGGACTGTGCCCAGGCGATCTTGCCGATCCAGCCCTTGTCGACGACCTCCTTCGCACGGTGATACGCGGAATCCGAAACCCACTGACTGCCAACCTGGAGAACACGGCCGGTGCGCCGGACTACCTCGACAACCTGCTTGGCCTGCGCAATCGTGTAGGTCATCGGCTTTTCAAGGTAGACGTCCTTACCGGTTTCCATCGCGTCGATGGCCATCCGCGCGTGCCAGTGGTCGGGCGTATTGATGACTACGGCGTGCACATCATTGCGGGCCAGCAGGTCGCGGTAGTCGTGGTGAATATCCTTATCGCCAAGGCCAATCATTTCCTTGGCGCGGAACTTGGCCCGCTCGTAGATTTCGCTAGCGGCAACGACCTTGATCGTCCCTTCTTGGCGCTCCATGGGCAACAGGCGTCGGCGCAAATGGCGCGCGCCGATGTTGCCCACACCGATGACGCCGACGTTGATCCGGTCGTTCGGCCCGACAGCGCGTTTTTGTTCCTGGGCCTTTGCCCGCTGGGCCAGAAAAGATGACGACAGCGCGGAAGCGGACAATCCCGCGACTGCCTCGGCGACGAATCCACGGCGCGAAAGCTTGTCTTTATGCATTTCTAGTTCTCCGGACCTCTCCCGATTCAGCCGGACGCAAATAGACATAGGGCCCCGCCGCAACCAGACAGCCTAAAGCGGAGCATACACTGCTGCGAAGCGTTCTGTTGCCGCCGCTCCAGTCTCGCTCGCAGTGTGGTTGTTCTGCCGCTGACGGATACTCTTCCGCGTCACTCCCGCGGGTTCTCTACCGTCAGCTCATTCATGACCGAAAACATGCCGCAGACACCGTTTGCCCGCAGCCCGGCTATGTTTTTGTCGCCCTCGGTGGCAACTACGCCGACTAGTTTCACGTCACCGTTCTTCACGATGATGTGAATCGGCGGCACGGCGCGGACAGCGTAGCGCGTGAAGGCCGGGTGGTAGTAGATGGATCGGTAGGCACCACCACGAATGCGGTCGTCATTGGATGAGGCGGGCAGAATCTCGATCCGGTTGTCCACTGACTCTACGCCTTCGAGTCGCTCGACCACTGGTTCAGCGGACTTCTTTAGAGAAGGCCGATGCACTTGGCCAAAGTAGAGTGACCTTGGAATCGTCCACCTTAACGAACTTTTGATTCACAGCGCTAGTGAAAATACAAAACCTCGGGCTGGACCCTGCCATGCAAAGTTTCAATTG
The DNA here is from genome assembly GCA_965248105.1 of Bryobacterales bacterium. Taxonomy (GTDB): domain Bacteria; phylum Acidobacteriota; class Terriglobia; order Bryobacterales; family UBA6623. The sequence goes on along the minus strand of CBDFIK010000006.1, from coordinate 2,978,395 downwards.
GCCTGCACGGTCCAACGGTTTCTCGATAGCCCTGCCACGCTTGATATACACGTGTCCCGCCTCAGCTGGAAATGGAGAACAGCGTTCCGCCGTTAAGCTAACGGAGGGAACGCATGAGAAAAGCACGGAAGCACTACACAGCCGAAGAGAAGGTCGCCACTCTGAGACGGCATTTAATGGACAAGGAGCCGGTCTCGAAGCTCTGCGACGAATAGATCTCTTTCGCGTGCGATATGGCGCCAAGAGACCGCTTACCCTAAAGCAGGGGAGTAAAGTCAATACCGCTCGTCCCCGCCAGGCCACACTGCTCACCAGCGCGGGAACTTACCACCTACGGTAGCAATGCAAGTCGCTCCAGGTGCCTCTCCCGTGCCACACGCGGTGTGGATGTGACCAACGAAAAGCCCCTGCTTTTTCAATAACTTGTGACCCATCATCCGGAGTAAATTTGGCGTCGTCCGGTAAAATCGAACCGGAAGGCCCTCGCGCGTCGAGCTTTGAGTCCACCCGGACGCAAGACAAGAAAAAAACGACCAAACAAAGCCAATTTTTGGGTGTGTTAGAAAGCACTTAACGTTCTCTTTTTCAGCAGCTTGCGACTTAGGATAGGGGCAAATAAAAAGAGAAACCGGTCGCCGAAACAAACCCAAACGACCCATTTGTGAGAAATCCGCCCTAGCCTAGCAGCCGACTCAAGACCGCCCGCCGGGCTCGGCCGGGCTTCCGCAAACGTTGTCGATCAAACGACAGACTTGATTGGAGTCATCATCGGGCTTTGGTTCGTGCATGAGAAGCTGCGGCTCCAGGGTCACAGGTGGCGATCCCCTTTCGCCTGTCGAGAAGGGCTTCGAACCTACTGCTCGCAAGAACGCCGAAAGCTCTTCGCGAAGTTCGTTAGCAGCCATGCGTTCGCCGAATGCGACGAACACACCCCGCGCCCAAATGTAAAGATGAACCTGCGCCGTGAGCCGGTCGCTGAGCTGCCGCGCAAAGTTAGCCAGTGCTGCCTCCGTCTGCTGCCGGCCGTATCGGCGGTCCAATAGATCAAGACGAGCGACCGTCACGATTCCCAAGCAGAAGGGGCGCTTTCCACGAAGAAGGTCTACGAGAAACTCCTCGCCGTGGCGGCGGGAGGGCAGGTTGGTCAGAGGCTCGGTCGTTACAAACCGGCTCATCGCCTGGACCTGCGTCTTGGCGGCGTCGATCCCTCCGTAGATACCCTCCATCATCTGTTCAGCGGCAACCTCCTGTCGTGCGACTGTCCCCTGCAAATGCCTTACGTGTTCGGAAAGGGATTGCCGAAGGCTCGAGAGGTCATCGATTTTACTGACAGACTCCAGGTTCTCTACGGTTCGGTGCAGGTCCTCATAGAAACCCTTGTTCGAGGTGTCCAAGCGGCTTGCTGTCTCTGCCAGCAAGGTGATGATGCCTGCCAGTTCACGGTCCCGCTGGGAGAAGTACCGGGCGGTAGCGGTCCACTGCTCCGTCAGTGCGCGGACAAGGGCCTGAGAAGACTCTAGCACCGCGGAGGCGTCGCTTTGCTGCCTCAGTCGCTTTGCCAACCGCTCCAGATCTTCGGAGAATCGCCGCCGGGCTGTCTCGTCCGCCGCAGGCGCATCTTCGCAGATGGCGGCAAGAATGGCGTCAATGACTCCATGAAGCGCACGCTGAGTGGCGAGAGCGCTGTTTTGCTCGTCGAGATGCTTTTTAATCGAGATCATCGAACGGCACTTCCGAAATAGTCAGTTCCCTGCCCGCTCCACCGGTTAGTTAGGTCTGCCGCGGTTCCGAATTCGGCTCCAAAGAACTAGCCTTTACCGGCACGCCGGCGGCCATCAGGTTGCTTAGTAGTCCATTTCATAAGTTCGGTCACGTATATTTAGATTTAGAAGCCAGGTGGACGATCGGGAACTTCGGGCACAGCATGCTGTGCCCGCCTGCCCTCGCCCGAAACGTGAGTGTATTTGTGAAATGGAGTACTTAGCCTTAGGGTTGATCGACGGTTTGGGCAATTGCTGTGAGAGTAACCGCGAAACAGTTCTCTAGGGGGGTTGGGCTCCCGATCACCTGGGACCTCCGCCTGAGTCTGTTATGATCGCTGTCTAGACTTCGGCAACCCATGGAGAAACTGCGGATTGGGTTCATCAAACTCCGGCCCACGGCTCAAGTGCCACGCTTTGCACACGGGCCTCACGAAGATGCCGGCATGGACCTGGTCGCCGCGGAGGCGGTAACCCTGCGGCCTGGCAGCTGGGCAAGCGTCGCTACGGGTTTGATGATCGCAATCCCAGCCGGGTATGAAGGCCAGGTGCGACCTCGAAGCGGCCTAGCGCAGAAGTTTGGGGTGACCCTGCTCAACAGTCCTGGCACGATCGATCCGGGGTATCGGGGCGAAGTACGGGTGTTGATGATCAACCATGGCAATCGCGAATACACTGTTCGGCAGGGAGATCGTGTTGCACAGCTCGTGGTAGCGTCCTATCGTCTAGTGGAGTGGGTAGTCGAAGAGGAACTCTCCAGCACAGATCGCGGGCACTCGGGTTTCGGCTCCACGGGGAGCTAGCCCTTCAGCTAGCCTGCATTTCTCACCAGCTGACGGTCGAAGCACCGCGATAGGCTGTTCTGACGCGAACGTCGACTCTGGAGTACAAACTGCACTACTTGTAACGGCTGGGTGGGACCGTGCGGCTTTAGCCGCAGCGCAAGGCCCTATCTAACAGATCACCCATGGGTGTGGGGCAACCGAGCGTTAGAAGAGGCCGGGCCAACAACGGCAGATGCCGGCCTGCCGTTGCCTACCGGCGTGCCTTAGAACGTCCAGGCTATTCCAAACAGCGGTGCCCAATGGTGAAAAATGTCGCCGATCTCTGAGCCAATCGATTCGGCAATAACGTTCTTCGGCACGGCGCTTATATAGTCTCGGAACTCGAGGCGGATAAACATGTTCCCACCCACTCGGACTCGGACACCGAGTCCGACATCGCCCGCCGGTACCGTTTGGCTCGTCTTGGTAAGCAGCGCCAGATTGCTCCCCGGCTGAAACGGGTCTTCTGTGCCTGTCCCCTGAAAAACCTTTATTCCAAAGCCGAAGGCAGCATAGCCCCGGACCTTGGCGTCCGGGTCGTCATCAAAGTAGTACAGCACGTCATAAGCAGCAGAGTGAGATCGGGCGCCGAAATCGGCCGACTGCGAGCCGCCCTCCAGCTTGATATCGTTCTGGAAGAAGATGTAGCGGAATTCGCCGCCCCAGCGGCCATTCTTCATGGTTTGCCCGAGGACGAAGCCGCCGGCCGGGCCGAAGCCTGGACCGACTTGTCCATCTCCGGTACCGCTGGTGATGTTAACTTTGTTATAGATCGTGCCTCCGCCTAAAGCGCCGACATAGGCCCTTTGGGCCCACATGGGCTGTACCAGGAGACTTGCGAGAAGCACGGTTGCGAAACACAACACAAGGGGGGTTGCTTGTCTCATACTTTCCTCAATGGTTTTCGAGAGTAGGCCCACCGCGCGGTAGTCGTCAGACGGCGGGATGCTGGAGCCCCAATGCTAGAGACTCACTCAACTATCCTGACCAGCACAGTCGTTGAAGCGCCTGCATCGATCGTCAACGGCACCTGAAGACCCTTCGGAGCACTGCCGGGTACACTGACGTTGATCTGGTAGAGGCCCACGAAGCCCGGGGTCAGGCCGGAGTAAATAACTCCACCCGGCACTCCCCCGAACGTGACCTGCGGCTGCACCGTCGTCTCCGAAAGTGGAACTTCCGCGGCCGGATAGCCCGGCTGGACAAACGGCGACACGAAGCCCAGTCCGGTCAGGTAGATGACGGCGATTTCGCCGGGCCGCAAGGGAGCCGACAACGTCGTCAGTTGGTTATCCTCCCGGAACACGGCGGCGAATAGTGAATCGTTCGGTCCCTTAACTTCAAAAATGGCTGGCGCCGACGGAAACACCTGACTGATAAAGGTGTTACTTAGCCCTCCCGGCGTGTGCACCACTGTATTCGCTGTGCCGGCGGCGAATTGCAGTTGGCCGTTGATTTGCGTTGGGGAAACATAGAGAAGCGGCAAATTCGCTCCGTTAACCGTCACGCAGACGTCGGCCAATCTAGTAGGCAAGGGCATCGAGGTAGCCCCGGCGGTTTCAGGAGCCAGGTTCTCACCCCAGATCGAGATCAGCCCGCCTGCACCCGTCAGGATAGAATAGTCGGCGGCGTTAGTGATCGATGACACTCGCGGGTTCAATAGGCCACTGCCGTAGCCTACTGGGAACTCGACGACGCCCGCGCTGCTTGTCGAGACCAAGCGTCCATCCCGAAGGGTGGCCAAAGACCGGGTAAACGGGAAAAACGGAGTCGGTTCCGGAGGCGGCTCGACCATGCGCACAGGGTTGACCACTCGCGTTGGGTCGCGGGAATCGAGATCTTGTAGCGCCCCGCTGTCGACTTGGAACCTCGGGCGGATCGAGCGCACCCCTGTGCCATCGGCATGCAACGTAAATCCGGAAGACTCTTGGCCGGTAGCGGCATCATCGAATGTCCCGATTTCTACCAACGACGGGTCGAGTACATGGTTGTCTACCAGGAAGTAGTCAGGCCCGGCAGCCACAGCCCCTTGCAGGCCAGGCAGATCGTCTCGGGACAGTACGATCCTAAACGTTTGAGCTTCAAAGAAGCTGACGGCGCCCGTAGGCTCGGCGATGAGAATGCCGCGACCGTCCGGGGTTCCCGCAAGGCCCGAAAGGGAACTAACGCGGTTATTAAAGATGCCCAAGGTGTCGGGAACCGAGATGATCCGCGAACGCATGTCCAGAAACGCCAAGACGCCTCCTCCTCTTCCCGACTGGGCCGAGATCATGATATTCGTACTGTCCACGGCGATCGAGCGCGGATAATGTCCGTCACCCAGGATCCGCCAAGGAAAGAAAATCTGACCACGGTTGATGAAAAGGTTCAGATCAATCCAGGTGATCGTCTCGGACTGGGAGTTGGCCACCAGCAGCGAGGTACCGTCTTGGGTCATTATCATCGAGGTTGGCGTATTACCGGTACGAAACGATCCGGTTACACGAAAATCGGCGTCAAAGACCAAGAGACGGAAATTGGCCTGGTCCAGCACGTAGAAGCGGTCTCGGTAAGGATCGGCGACAACGTCAACGAAAGTCCCAGGCACTGGATAAAGAGTGCCTTTCTGATCAACACTGACAACATTTGCCTGCACGATTCCCCCCAAAGGGATATTGACGGCATTGGTCACTATGTTGATCGGAAACGTGCTGGTTCCCTGAACGGGCCCCAGAGCGCCCGGGTCGATCGTCACCTTCACGTCGGCTGGAGTAAAGCCGACATCGGGCTCAAAGAGCACCGCCGGGCGGCCACTGCTGCGTTGCTCGTCGACCGACAGCTCGAACCGAGCCGGACTGCCGCCAGCGCTCTCCACGCGGAGGGTGTGCACAGCCGGCTGTCGGTTACAAGAATCGAACTGCTCAAAAATCACCCGATCGTCGGGGTGGAACTCGAGCTGTGGCTCGTCGCTCAGCCGGTTTAGGGGCATATGCAGCAGACCTGATTCGCTGACCCCGTACATCGTCCCTCCGGTCGAATCAAGCGCCATGGGACCCGTGAGCCGCTGTGTCACGCGTATGCGTTTCCTGACCAAGAGGTTGTCGAGGTCCATGAGTTGCAGGACGCCGCTAACAGGATGTTGGCCGGGGCCAACCTGGAACTCGGCCGCGGTGTCAAACACCACATAAACGGTATTGATCTCGCTGTCGATCGCGTGGGCGCCAACCAATCCGTCGCCGGTAACGACCTCGGGGGTATCAGCCACGATCCGCAGTCGGCGGTTAACCAGCAGTTGCGCCATCATCGCGTATTGGCCGTCGCCCGACACACTCACTTCGTTGAACACCGGCGAGCTAACCAAACCTTGCGTTAGCCGAAAGCTCAACAGGCCGGTGGGATGGAAGACCTGATAGACGAACAGGAATTCATCGGTCAGACCGTAGACCCATTTTCCGTCAGCCGACGTCGCCACGCTAGCGGTCACAACCTCGCGCGGAAACGTGGGCAGAGGGACGGGCAGAATCACATCCTCCGGTGGGTTTTCCAGATCAATAAGAACTCGAGTAGAACCGTCCTCGGGATCGAATAGCAGCAGCCTGCCGGTAGTGACGATAAGGGCGTCGCCGCCGGTGACAAACGTTACGGCCAGAGGGGTATCGGCCAGGGGGAAGTGGCGCCGGTTGGTGGAGTCGTTGAGATTGATCACCGTGATGCTGGAAAGCTGAGCCACACTGGACGTGACTGGGACGTTAATCGCCACCAGGAAACGGGCGTCCAAAGACATTGCCATGCCCGCCATGGCCGAGGGCTGAGGGCTGGTCGGGAATTGGCTTATCCGCTGGTTGGTCGTCATCGAGATGACCTCGACCCGGCCGGCGCTAAAATTGCCTGCGTAGACCAACTGGCGCACCTCGTCCAGCGCCACGTCATTGATGTGACCAGGAAGAGCGATGATCTGACCAAAGGTGTTGGCCTGTTCAATGCTATGGGCCTGGGTCCTCGGCATGACGGCCATCAGCAGCACAGCGATGGCGCCGACCAAAAAACCAAGAAACTGCAGGGGTAGTTTCTTCATTTCCTTCTTGCTCCGATCCTTCAAACCAAACAGACTCTTAACCGCCCTGGGATAGAAACCCCTAGGCGGCGGACACTCCATTCACCGGCGCCGTCGCCCCCTCTCGGACCAGGCGTCAGATCCTCATCTCCGCACCCCAAACCGCCTCCGCGGCCCTATTAGGATGCGCGAACCACAGCGTGGCCACTGCCCTCCTCTCAGCAGCGGCCCAAACTTCACGGCACGTCCAACAAGCGTCGTCGCTACGACCGCTGGCGCTGTCGTCGCCTCAAAATAATCAAGGCCAACAGCACGATGGCCAAGACACCACAAAGTACGCGAACGGTAACGGCATCCATGTTACTTCTCCTTCAATCGATAGTCAGACAACATAACTTCGTTCCGCGAACCTCATCGCGAATGCAGACCCGGCAGGAAGTCGCGAACCACTTTCACGATAATCGGTCCCACCGTGACCACGAACAACGACGGCAGAATGAAAAAGAAAATCGGAAAAACCAGCTTCACGCCGATCTTGGCCGCTTTTTCTTCCACCTCCTGCCTCATTTGAACTCGCATATAATCGGAACAATTGCGTAAAGTTTGAGAAATACTAGTGCCGAAACGGTCCGCTTGGATGAGGACACTGACCATCCGTTTCGCGTCATCTACATCGGTCCTCTCGCCGAAGTTATGGAGCGCCTCGGATCGCCGCTTACCCGCTCGCAGCTCCAGATTCATGACAGCCAATTCATCGGTGATCTCGGGGTGAGCTATTTCGAGCTCCTTGCTCACCTGCATCAACGCTTGGTCCAGGCCCAGGCCTGACTCGACACAGATCACGAGCATGTCGAGGGCATTGGGCAGTCCCTTCTTGATAGCCTTTTTCCTCTTCGTCGCCATGCGATTCAAGACCACGTTCGGACCGAGCCAACCGAGCGCACCGGCCGCCAGAATCTGAAAGAACGACAGGTCGCTCTGCAGCTGAAATCCGAAAATGAAGCCGGTGCTCAACAGGGTTAGGAGGACAGCCAAGGAGCCCTTAAGGCCGTAGAGCACTGTCGGCGCGTGCTGGCTGCGAATGCCAGCCGACAACAGGCGCCTTTGGAGGATGCCAACATCGGCCGGGTTGGACGGTACCACCTTGCCGATTTTCGTCAGAAGGTCGCGGAAACTCAGGCTGGGATCCCGCACCGCTTGCGCGGCGAGGCCAACCTCACCCATCACCCGTTCAAGCGCCGCCTTCGGCTGGACCCAGAATCTAAAGCCCACCAGCGAGAGCAAAACGCTGATCAACAAAAAGAGAAAAATAGATAAGAGTAGCACACTCATAGGCTATTAAACTCCGATATCAACGATCTTGCGAATCGTAACAAAACCTAGAAATTGCATAATAATACAAATAACCATCATGATCTTGCCATCCGGATCGTCAAAGAAAAACAAAATGTAGGTGGGGTTGGTGTAAAACATCATAACCGCTACGACGAGAGGAATCATAGACAAGACCAAACCCGAAATGCGCCCGTGGGCGCTGACGGCGCGAATGCGTGCCCGAAGCTTAACCCGCATTTCCAATTTGATTCAGACCTCTCGACCTTCCGGCGGCCTTGAGCGTCTTTATTCATAGGGGCTAGAGCCCGATGAGGACGCCAGGGAGGCCAACACCCAATGGGTGAAAAACAAACCAAGCCATTCCAGCTAAGTTTCAACGGCTCGTTGAAAGTCGATTTCCAGGGATCGCACGTCACTTCCGACGGTGGTCTGATTTTGGTTCGCGAACTGGACGAACGGCTCGGTCTCGGAGAACTGATTGACGAGCATCTCAGCGACTCCCGGCAAGGCACAAACAAGCAGTTCACGCTCGCTGATCTGTTGCGGCAGTCGATCTACAGCCGCTTGGCGGGCTACGAGGACGTCAACGACGCCGTCCGAGTGTCGGCTGACCCGACGTTTCGCTTGATCGGCTCGCAGAAGATCTGGGATCGCGGTGCGGCCTTGACCTCGACGCTGCACGGCTTCGAGACGGAGATGCTGGCGAGCGAAGAGAACCTGCTGGGGCTGCTGGCGCTGAACCGAGAGCTGGTCGGGCAAGCGGAGGCGTTCGACGACTCCGAGCGGGTCGTTCTGGACATGGACTCCACCGAGAGTCCGGTCCATGGCCAACAGGAAGGCAGTGCCTACAACGGACACTTCGAGTCGGTCTGCTACCACCCGCTGTTGTTGTTCAACCAGCACGGTGATTGTTTGGCGGCGAAGCTGCGTCCCGGCAACGTGCACAGCGCCGAGGACTGGGATGAGCTATTGTTGCCGGAGATCGAGCGCCAACAGGCTGCGGGCAAGCTGGTCGCCTTCCGGGGGGATGCAGCCTTTGCCAAGCCAGAGATTTATGAGGCTTCGCAGGAACGCGGCGTGCAGTACGCCATCCGCATTCCGGCCAACAGGAGCTTGGAGTTAGAGATCGAAGACATCCTGTTTCGTCCGCCGGGGAGGCCCGGCCGCAAGCCGCTAGTGCGCTACAAGAGCTTTCGCTATCAGGCGGAGAGCTGGAAGAAGCCGAGACGAGTTGTCGCCAAGGTCGAGCACCACCAGGGCGAGCTGTTCGCGCGCGTCGGTTTTATCGTGACGAACATGAGCTTGCCAAGCCGCTCCGTGGTGCGCTTCTACAACAAGCGCGGGACGGCCGAGCAGTGGATTAAAGAAGGCAAGCAGGCGACGCATTGGACAAGGCTGTCGTGCCATCGCTTCCGGGCGAACGAAGTGCGCTTGCAGTTGAGTGTGCTGGCCTATAACCTGGGCAACCTGTGGCGGCGGCTGGGACTGCCACCAAGGATCAAGAGCTGGTCGCTGACGAGCTTACAGCAGCGGTTAGTGAAGACGGGCGGACGGCTAATTAAACACGCGCGGTATTACTGGCTCTTGTTCGCGGAGGGACATCTGAACCGGCGGCTGTTTGGCGACATGCTGCGGAGGATCTGGGCGCTGCCTGTGCCGGGCGGGTAGCACCGCACTTGGCGAATGCGAAATCTGTGTACTGAGGACGGAAGCTCGGAGGGGTGTCTGCGAAATTGACTTCGCAGCGACGGATCAGCCCCCATGAGGGGCAAGAAGGGGGCTCGATCGGTCCCGCCTCAGCCGCCGCCTCTTTCGGGTGGAGAAATGGTTGCGCTTCGCCGGGTGAGGGTGTAGAGTCGTGCCGTCAGAGGAGCCAAATCGGAAATCCTGGCTTAAACCGCTCCCGAATAAGGTAGGCAAGATTCTCGAGCAGATTCGCAAGGTTTCCTCCCGTTCGCTTCTGTAGCATAACGGCCGAAACAAAGAACCGCACGTCGAGCAGGGGCACGCGCGTCCCCAGCCGCTCAAGGGCTATTTCAATAGGAAGTCCCAGGTTCTGTTCTTCAAACGTACGGCGGAACTCGGCACCCAACGGGGCGGCGAATTCCTTGTGCAGCATCTCCAGAGAAACGGAAAATGCGTGACCCGACTTCATGGCGCGCGCCACAAACTCGAGCGCATCAGGGAATTGCGCCTCAAACGCTCGGAAGCGGGCGAATCGCTTGCGGTAGAGAAAGAAAAACGGCGCGGCTGCTCCTACGATTGCGCCGATCGGCGAAATGATCTCACCCCGTGGAATGACGTACCAAAACACATTAAAGCCAGCCAAAGCGAGCAGCAGTGAGAGATAAATGGTCCTTGTCGGGTCCCAATCCAAGCCGGCCTGCTCGATGTAGTCCCGCATCTTCTCAGTGAGGTTCTTGCCCAGCACCACACGAGCCACAGCATCCCGGCCAGTCCATCTCTCCTTCTTCATCAGAGGCGTCGTTTCCGCAGCCCGCTCGACCGGAGCCTGTCCTGTGACCATACTCTTCATCTGATCGACGTCCCGTCTCCGGAAGGCCCGATTGGCGATCACTCCCGTCAAAACCATAACGGTCGCAAGGACGACAAACAAAATCACAAAAACCAGCATCAACGCCTCCTATTCGCTAATCTCCACAATCTCTTCGAACGTTTCCGGCGGCAGCTTCACACCGGCGGCTAGCAGCTTCTCGTAGAATCGAGGCCGAATCCCCGTGGCGGCGAACCGTCCCATCACCTTGCCCTCGCTCGAAACACCCAACTTCTCGAAAACAAACAAGTCCTGGAGCATGACCATGTCACCTTCCATGGTCGTGACTTCCGTCAAGCTCCGGCAACGGCGGGTCCCGTCACTCAGCCGCTCCACCTGAACGATCAGATCGACGGCCGCGGCGATCTGGCTGCGGATGGCCGTTACGGGAAGATTGGAGCTCGCCAGGTTCACCATCACCTCTAGACGACTAATGACATCCCGTGGGGTGTTAGCGTGAATCGTGGTCATCGATCCGTCATGGCCCGTGTTCATAGCCTGCAGCATGTCCAGCGCTTCTTCGCCACGGCACTCCCCGATGACGATTCTGTCCGGGCGCATACGCAGCGCGTTGATCAGCAGTTCTCGCTGCCGGACGGCCCCTTCGCCCTCCAGGTTGGGCGGCCGTGTCTCCAGTCTGACCACGTGAGGCTGTTTGAGCTGCAGCTCGGCTGCGTCTTCGATGGTCACCACTCGCTCCGTCGGTGAGATGTAAACCGACAACGCGTTGAGCATGGTCGTCTTCCCGGAGCCCGTCCCGCCGGATATGATGATGTTGAGCTTGGAGTTCACCGAGCCTTTGAGGATGTCGAGAATCGCGGGGGTGATAGACTTCTTGGCCACCATGTCATCGGGCATCAGCTTGTCAGTGTCGAAACGTCGAATCGACAGTATTGGGCCGTCCACCGCCAGCGGCGGGATAATGGCATTCACACGGGAGCCATCGGAAAGGCGAGCGTCCACCATGGGAGACGATTCATCCACACGCCGACCGACCTGAGAGACAATCTTGTCGATAATTCGCAATAGATGGTGATCGTCCTTGAAAGTCACGCTGGTCAGTTCCAGCTGACCTTTTCGCTCGATGTACACCTGCCGGTGCGTGTTGACCAAGATGTCGCTGATCGTCGGATCCTGTAGCAGCGGCTCTAGGGGCCCCAGACCGAACACCTCGTCCAGGACTTCCTCGCAGATCTGCTGCCTCTCCAGCGAGCTCAACAGCGTGGACTCTTCGTCCATGAGCAACATCAACGCATTACGGACCTCGACGCGGACCTTCTCGTTCTCGATGCTGGCCAGCGCCTCCAGATTGATCTTGTCGAGCAGTCTACGATGAAGACGAAACTTCAGTTCCTGATACTCGGGGTTGAGGGTCAATCGACTCCTAGCCGAGCTGCGCCGGAGACGATCCTCCCAACTCAAGTCGCCCGTTCGCTGAAGGTCTTGTGTTAGCGGTGTACCCAAGATGAAAACCTCACAAGATTATGAATAAGTTCTTAAGAAACCATTAACTCTGCGATAGCAGCGCTGAGAGTTTCAGCGCCCCCATGCCCTTCTTCTTGTCTTCCTTGCTCCGAGCGACGAGCGATGTCGCGAAATCACGGAAGCGCCGGCCCAGCTCGCAGTTGGGAGGGACCGTCTTGCCGGCCGTCAATGCGCGATGCGTCACCCCGTGGTCCTCCGGGAAAACCGAGGTGATCGGGAAATTAAACACTTTTTGCATGTCGCGGGTACCGAGCTCGTAGCGACTACTCATTCGATTGATCAACAGCGAGCATCGATCGCTCCCGAATCCCATCTGGTCCATGTACGACAGCAACTTGCGCGTCAAATGTAGGGAAGGTAGTTCAGGGTTGCAGACCACATAGGCATGATCCGCCTCGCCCAGCGCGACCTGAGAAATGCGCTCATAGGCGGAGGGAAGATCAATAACGACCAGTTCATAAGCCGACCGCGTGTACTCGATCAGTTCGTGAATCCGGTGACCGTCGATCCCCGTGATCTCGGGTTGATCGGGCGCCAATAGAATGTCAACTCCATCCTTTTGCGCGACCAAGGCCGCCCACAGCGCACTGTCAAGTTTCTCGGAGTTCCGAAGCGCATCCAGCACCCCATAGCTGTGATTCGTTCGTAGGGCAAACGATACGGTTCCTCCCGTCAAATCAAAGTCCATCAGCAGTACACGTCGCTTGCCCTCTTGAGACGTCGCAAACGCTGTCTGGCAAGCAATCGTCGAGGCGCCCTGACCGGCCTTCGTCCCTACAAATGCGATCACTTTGCCGCGTTCCTGCGCAACGTGATCTTCTGACTCTCGTAGTCTCAGGACCCTCGTGATTACCGTGGACTGCGAATCAACATCGAACGGCGAACACAGAAACTCGGTGGCCCCGGCGCGTAACGACCGAATGATCACACCAGCGTCGTTGGTCTCGTGCAGGCCAATGACATGGATCGTCGGCCGGAACGAGGTGATCAGCCCAATCAGCTCGATGGCGGTTTCCGTTTCGGCACTCAGATCCAGTAGCACCACGTCCGGTGGCGACTGACGCAGGCGTGTGTCTAGTTGTCGAGCCGACGGATAACGCTTCAGGTCCGCCATGATCTCGAATGCCTTCGCATCCGGCATGCTAGCACTCAGCTGCTGCGCCAACGAACGGTTGGGGCAGATGAGTACGGCCATTAGCTCGGCCCTTTTTCTGATCCCGTAAGGCTCCATCGTCATGTCGTCTTGTCGCGGATGTTGCTACTTCCGCTTTTGCTCGCGCCATTTCTCCGTATACTCGGCCAGTGGCTCCATGAAATCTCCGGGCATTGGTAGCAGCGGTTTCTCTTCACCGGCCTCGATCACGGTCGGAAACTCCGGCGTCACCAAAACCATGAGTTCAGTGTTTTGCCTGTCCTTGCTGCGACTCTTGAAGATCGTCCCTATCAAAGGGATGCTCGAGAGCCCCGGAATGCGGCTCACGGTCTCCGTCATGCGGTTATCGATGAGGCCTCCTATCACAAAGCTTTGCCCGGGCATCAACTCGACATCGGTTGACACCCGACGAGTCGTCAGTGCCGGAATGACGAACCCGACGATCGTCGCTGCGTTGGCGAAATCGAGAGCGCTGACCTCGGGCACGACGTGCATTTTGATCGAACCCCTCGCGGTGAATTCCGGCAGAAAGTCAAGGCGGATGCCGAACTCTCGGAACTGGATCGTAATCGCACCGGCTGTGGCGCCGCCCTGGACGACCGGGACAGGGAATTCGCCTCCCACCAGAAAGCTCGCCTCCTTGCCGGAGGTAGCAATGATGTTGGGCTCGGCCAGGATCTCAATCAACCCTTTGCTCTTGAGAGCCTTGATCAAAGTGGCGATGTTCAGATCCGGTCGGAACGCAAAAACGTTGAGTACGTCCTGGAACGTGAAGCCCGTATTAGTGCCCCCAAGCTCGGGGGGAATCGTTCCCGAAATGTTAGTTAGCCTGCCACCGCCGAACTGCTGGGTCGAGATGGTCGCGGGCGTATTGAACGCGCCCGTGCTCATCAGCGCAACTCCAAACTCGCTCATCGCACTGCGGTCAACCGAAGCAAACCTCACCTTGAGGAGAATCTGGCGCTCGGGCGGCGGCGGCGGGACTTCCAGATTGTTGATGATCGTAGCCTGCGAGTCCGCGCTGACCATGGCTAGGACACGATCGGCGATATCGGGGCTCGAGACCTTGCCCTCCAACGTAACAATCCCTTTGCTGGCCGTTAAGAGCACATTCTCGCCCGGGAAAGCTAGGCGGATATGATTCTGAACCTGCTCGACGTTCATGCTCACAGTGATCGTAAAGAAGTTCCGCTCCCCGGACGTAGACCACAGAATCATACTCGTCAATCCGGCCCGTTTGGCGTTGATGAGTATCTCGCGAGTCGAGATCGCGACGGCATCGGCGATGGCGTCATCAGTGATCGCCACCCGCCGGATGTCGTCAGGGTGATCCAATACGACGGAGCGACCGAGCGTTAGGGGGATCTCATCACCGGCGGGCGTCTGTTGCATGGGTTCGGCTGCCGCCAGCAGACTCCAACTCAGCAGGCTAACGACCAGCAGACGCAGTGATCCGCCAAGGGTTGTCACCGGGCAGCGCCCACGAGCCGCGACAACTTTTCGGGAGCAAGCACGCCTAAGTGTGGGGGGACAAAGTGACATATGGGCACCTTTACGGTTCTAATTAGTAGCTGAGGCAATCGTTTCCATCGACCGCCGATTACCCCGAATCATCTCGATACGTACCACCGGCGGAGGGCTTGGCGGTGGAGGTGGCAGGGCCCGCCTCACAACCCGCGGAGCCGGATCCCGTTGGCGAGCCTTGCGGAAAAGGTCCGCGCGGCGAGCCGGACGACGCTTGGCGGCCGTCTTCTCGTCATCCATGGGATTGCGAAGAACGAATTGCAGCCGACCTTCGCTCGTTGCCAGCGTAATCAACTCGCTGGCTTCCGGCGTCAACAGCAAATTCACCACGGGCACGTTCTCCGGCTGCCCATTGGCATTCACTTGCAGCCTGTGGCCGGTGGTGAGGACGACAATGTTCTCTAAAATCGTTGTCGTGACACGCTCACCCCCCTTTCCAGGACTGCCAGTCAGCAGGATATCCACTTCCGATCCCGGGTTAATGAACCCTGACACGCCGGTGACCTGGCTAATAGGAACCGCGACGGCCCTCTCACCCTCAGGAATGAGTGGCGCCAAACCCACGCCGGCCCCTTTCTCTGTAACCCGCCCGGCCAGAATGGGCTCGTTGGCCAACACAGGACTGATCACCGAGCGGTCGATCACATCTTCGATGCTCCCGAAGGCTTCCTTGGGATAAGCCTGCTCCGGGAAATCGATAAGCCGAAGATCCTCCGCGGTGATCACGCTGCCCATCGCCAGATTCTCCTTGGCAACAACCAACTCCTTGGTCGGCACCTCCGCTTGCACGGGCTTGCGACCCACCGTGATCTGATAAAAAATCGCCGTAATCACAAGCGCTACGAAAACTGCCATCAACACAACGGTCAAAAGGCGTCTGTCCATAATTCCCCCTCAGTTAAAGGTCACTTAAAAAAGATAACACCACTCCCAGGCTAATCGCCGGAGCATACGGAATCGAGTCCTTGAAACCCGAACCCGACGTCACACCCGGCGGAAGGACCCAACGGCGAACTACCTTGACCAGCAGGTAGCCCAAGGCCATCAAGCCTCCAATAAGGGCGGCCATGATGGCGGCGATCAAGATCCGCTCCACACCCAGGATCGCCCCAAATCCAGCCATCAGCTTCACGTCGCCGCCTCCCATGCCTCCTAGCAAATAGAACACCAGGAAAATGACGAAACCTATCAGGCTGCCTGCTAGGGCGTCTCCTGCCCCGCGCAGGCCCTCGAGAACCGTGTGCGCAATCAGACCGGAAAGGAAGGCCCCGAGCGCAATGGGATTCGATACCCTCCGGCGCCACAAATCCTCACCGCTCGCCAAAACACCGAAAATGATCGCTAGCACCACCAACCACTTCATTCCACACTCACTAACCATAACAACGGCGGCTGTACAAAAGCCCCCGGGACCCGGCGGCGGGCCTCGATTCGTCGCGAAGCATCCCGGCGAAGACCGTTCCGGTATCCTTCAGCGAGCAGATTTTCACTTAGTCGTCTCATTGATATAACATTCCCTCGAATGAAAGAAATTCACAGAACCCTGCGGTTTTCACGGTAACCTTACTTAGGCTAGCCTAAGAGAACCGACCCGGTATATCAGCCTGGTCCCCTTAGGGCAGAAAACCGATCCGCCCGCCCCTGCTTGGTCCTCCTTTCAGACGTCGGGAACCCCGCTCGGGGTGTCCTCCGCCTTTGATGCTAGCGGACTCTTTCAAAAAACAGTGCTCTTCCGTCGTCGTACGTCAGACGCCACTCTGGGTGTAATTTCATCGCGGCGGTCAATGACCAGTCCACCGGTAATAGCGCAGCCTCAAATTTGTACCGTTCGAAAATCTCTTCCCAGCCCCAATGCGATCCCATCAAACTGAGAACGGCGCTGACAAACTAGACCACATAGCGGCGGTGTGAAGGCTCCCAGAGGAGGCGGAGGACCAAGCCGCTGATGTGGTCCGCAAGCATCCCCGAGGTGTTTTGTGGAACACCGGAGGGATGTATCGGGTGGAGCTATACGTTCAAGTACGACGAAGTGTCTGCGTCGAAGGGCTAAGCGAACGCGAAGCAGCACGGCGCTTTGGGATTGCTCGCGAGACCGTGCGCAAGATGTTGCGCTACCGGATTCCGCCGGGCTATCGGCGGAGCAAACCGGCGAGGCGTCCCAAACTGGAGGCCTTCACAGGGATCATCGATCAGATCCTGACCGACGATCGGGAGCGTCCGAGGAAACAACGCCACACCGCACAGCGCATCTTTGACCGCCTCCGCGACGAGTACGGGTTCACAGGCGGCTACACGACCGTCAAGGACTACGTACGCGAGAAGAAGCTGGGCGGACAAGAGATGTTCGTGCCGCTGACGCATCCGCCGGGTGACGCCCAGGCGGACTTCGGCGAAGCGGTCGTCGTCATCAACGGAGTGCAGCGCAAGGCGCACTTCTTGGTCGTCGATCTGCCGCATAGCGATGACGCATTCGTGAAAGCGTTTCCGGCCGAGACGACGGAGGCATTCTGCGAGGGGCACAATGCGGCGTTTCGCTATTTTGGCGGCGTGCCGCGCAGCATCGTCTACGACAACACGAAGCTAGCGGTGGCGAGGATCCTGGGAGACGGCACACGCCAGAGGACCCGTGTCTTCTCCGAGCTGCAGTCACATTATCTGTTCGCCGACCGTTTCGGGCGGCCGGGCAAGGGCAACGACAAAGGCAAAGTGGAAGGGTTGGTGGGCTATGCGCGGCGCAACTTTATGGTGCCGATCCCCAGGTTCTCAAGTTGGGAAGCCTTCAACGAACACCTCGAAGCGAAGTGCCGCAAGAACCGTGGACGGCGCTTGCGGCGACACTCGGAAACGATCGGTGAGCGTTTCGAGCGCGACCGCCAGGCGTTTCTGACGTTGCCTGCTGTCGGGTATGACGCTTGCGACAAGCGCACGACGCGGGTGACGTCGTTGTCGCTGGTGCGCTATCGGACCAACGACTACTCGGTTCCGACGCGCTACGGCCACCGCGAAGTACTGCTGAGAGCTTACGTCGATGAGGTGGTCATCGGCTGCGGCAGCGAAGAGATCGCCCGGCATCGGCGCAGCTACGAACGCGAGGAGTTGATCTTCGATCCGCTGCATTACCTGGCCTTGCTGGAGCGCAAGACGAACGCGCTGGATCAAGCCGCGCCGCTCGTCGGTTGGCAGTTACCGCAAGATCTCGTGCGTTTGAGACGCTTGCTCGAAGTGCGGCTGGGTAAACCAGGCAAGCGCGAGTACGTGCAGGTGCTGCGTTTACTCGAAGACTTCCCGCTCACCGACGTCACCGCCGCCGCGCGGCAGGCCGTTGAGTTGGGAACGATCGGCTTCGACGCCGTCAAGCACCTCGTCCTGTGTCGGATCGAGCAACGGCCGCCCCGCTTGGACTTGACGCAGTATCCGCACTTACCCACAGCACAAGTCGAACAGACATCGACAACAGATTATTTGGTGCTGCTGGCACAGGGAGTGGACTGATGGCGAGATCCAAACTGCTGCTGGAAGCTCATCTGAAAGCACTGCGGCTGCCGACCTTCTTACGCGAGTACGACAAGGTGGCACGGCAGTGCGCCACGGAGGGCTTGGATGCGAGACGCTTTCTGCTGCAACTGTCCGAGCTCGAACTGCTCGACCGTGAACGCCGAGCGACCGAGCGGCGCATCAAGGCCGCCAAGTTCCCGGTCACGAAAACCCTTGATACGTTCGACTTCCTGGCGTTACCCAAGTTGAACAAGAAGCTGGTGCTCGAGCTGGCACACGGAGAGTTCATCGACCGTCGCGAGAACGTGTTGGCTCTAGGAAACTCCGGCACGGGGAAAACGCATCTCGCTCTGGCGCTGGGACTGGCGGCCTGCCAGGGTGGCTATCGGGTTCGCTTCACTACCGCCGCAGCGCTGCTCAACGAGCTGCTGGAAGCCCGTGATGAGCGGCGCTTGCTGAGGGCCCAAAAGCAGCTCGCCAAGCAAGACCTGCTGATCGTCGATGAACTGGGCTACGTGCCGCTGTCGAAGACCGGAGCGGAGTTGCTGTTCGAAACCTTCTCACAGCGCTACGAGCAGGGCTCCACGATGGTGACCTCGAACCTGCCGTTCAACGAGTGGACCGAAGTCCTCGGGTCCGAGCGCATGCCCGGCGCCCTGCTGGATCGGCTCACTCACCACGTCCACATCCTGGAGATGAACGGCGATAGCTTCCGCCTCAAGCAGAGCAAGAAGCAACGCTCTCCGTCTTCGGATTGATCCCCGCCGGCTCGCCACAGTTTTTGTGAGCCGCCTTCCACTCCGCCTTCAGCCGCCCTAACGGGCGACCTCAGGCTGCGTTCCAGCCGTCCCACAAAAACTCGAAGCAAAACCCCGACTCCCCCCCCACTGGTCTATTTTTGCTCCGCCGCTCTACCCCAAAACTGGTCTATTCTCCCTCCGCCGAACTGGTCTAATTTTGCTCCGCCCTTGACAGGCGCATAGAAGTCACTTCGGCCGTCGAAGAATACCTTGACTTCAGGATGAAAACGGTAGATCAGGTAGTCTCCCCACTGATCGGTACTGAATACCCGTTTCTGTTTCAAAGGCTCGCTCAGGGTGTCACAGGCCATCGTTGGGAAGCGCATTTCAGAGAATTCGGCTTTCCAGACCACCTCATCGGCACGGACCTGCAACATCACCGCAACCACCGCAACCGCGGCTACTCCCAACCAGCTAACCGCTAGCGGACCCGACTCCGATAGCGCTTTGCCGCGGCCGCCATAGTCCTCAGCCAGACTGTGGATCGCCTGGAGCCAACTGTTGCCGCGCTTGGCACCCGCCTGCAGCAGGAAGGTCAGTTCCCTTCCAATCAACGGGGCGGCCACCAGGACAAACAGCGGCATGTGCCGTACTGACACCAGTGATGCGTGGGCCCACGCGAGCAGAAGCAAGACAGAAGCGAACTCGCCACGCCGAGCCAGCCTCGCCAACAGGAGGATGCTCACGAGAAGGATAACCTCATACACGCGCTGACTTTCGCCTCGAAAGCTGGGCGCCTGAAACTCCTGCACGTTATTGAGGATGAAGTCCGACCCCAAGTAGCCGTAAATGTGTTGGTGGAGGTGGTAACCGTAAGGGTTGACCAGAGTTGCGGCAGCGCACAAGAGCAGTAGCAGCCCGTAGCGCTTCACCCCTTGCGGAACCCTCCAGAGCCTAGCGGCGTCCCCGCTTCGGTAAAGTGCCCAAACCTGCTCTGCCCCTACCCCTACGGCGTAGATGGCTAACGCCAGTAGCAAGGTCAAGAAGCCACCATGCAGGTTCGTCCACACCATCGCCATCGGGATCAGCAGGTAAACCTTCCGGCTCGGCCGCCGTCGATCGGCTTCCAGCAACCAAATCGTCATCGCCAGCAACCCCCACGTGAACATGTGAGCCCGCATTTCCAATTTGATTCAGACCTCTCGACCTTCCGGCGGCCTTGAGCGTCTTTATTCATAGGGGCTAGAGCCCGATGAGGACGCCAGGGAGGCCAACACCCAATGGGTGAAAAACAAACCAAGCCATTCCAGCTAAGTTTCAACGGCTCGTTGAAAGTCGATTTCCAGGGATCGCACGTCACTTCCGACGGTGGCCTGATTTTGGTTCGCGAACTGGACGAACGGCTCGGTCTCGGAGAACTGATTGACGAGCATCTCAGCGACTCCCGGCAAGGCACAAACAAGCAGTTCACGCTCGCTGATCTGTTGCGGCAGTCGATCTACAGCCGCTTGGCGGGCTACGAGGACCTCAACGACGCCGTCCGAGTGTCGGCTGACCCGACGTTTCGCTTGATCGGCTCGCAGAAGATCTGGGATCGCGGTGCGGCCTTGACCTCGACGCTGCACGGCTTCGAGACGGAGATGCTGGCGAGCGAAGAGAATCTGCTCGGGCTGATGACGCTGAACCGAGAGCTGGTCGGGCAAGCGGAGGCGTTCGACGACTCCGCGCGGGTCGTTCTGGACATGGACTCCACCGAGAGTCCGGTCCATGGCCAACAGGAAGGCAGTGCCTACAACGGACACTTCGAGTCGGTCTGCTACCACCCGTTGCTTTTGTTCAACCAGCACGGTGATTGCCTCGCTGCCAAGCTGCGTCCCGGCAACGTGCACAGCGCCGAGGACTGGGATGAGCTATTGTTGCCGGAGATTGAGCGCCAACAGGCTGCGGGCAAGCAGGTCGCCTTCCGGGCCGACGCGGCCTTTGCCAAACCGGAAGTTTATGAGGCTTCGGAGGAACGCGGCGTGCAGTACGCCATCCGCATTCCGGCCAACAGAAGCTTGGAGTTAGAGATCGAAGACATCCTGTTTCGTCCGCCGGGGAGGCCCGGCCGCAAGCCGCTAGTGCGCTACAAGAGCTTTCGCTATCAGGCGGAGAGCTGGAAGAAGCCGAGACGAGTTGTCGCCAAGGTCGAGCACCACCAGGGCGAGCTGTTCGCGCGCGTCGGTTTTATCGTGACGAACATGAGCTTGCCAAGCCGGTCGGTGGTGCGTTTCTACAACCAGCGCGGCACGGCGGAGCAGTGGATCAAAGAAGGTAAGCAAGCGACGCACTGGACGCGGCTGTCGTGCCATCGCTTCCGGGCGAACGAGGTGCGCTTGCAGTTAAGCGTGCTGGCCTACAACCTGGGCAATCTCTGGCGGCGGCTCGGGCTGCCGCAGCGAATCAAGAACTGGTCGCTGACGAGCTTGCAGCACCGGCTGATGAAGACGGGCGGACGGCTAATTAAACACGCGCGGTATTACTGGCTCTTGTTCGCGGAGGGACATCTGGACCGGCGGCTGTTTGGCGACATGCTGCGGAGGATCTGGGCGCTGCCTGTGCCGGGCGGGTAGCACCGCACTTGGCGAATGCGAAATCTGTGTACTGAGGACGGAAGCTCGGAGGGGTGTCTGCGAAATTGACTTCGCAGCGGCGGATCAGCCCCCATGAGGGGCAAGAAGGGGGCTCGATCGGTCCCGCCTCAGCCGCCGCCTCTTTCGGGTGGAGAAATGGTTGCGCTTCGCCGGGTGAGGGTGTAGACTCGTGCCGTCAGAGGAGCCAAATCGGAAATCCTGGATTAGTGGAAAAGCCCACCGGTCTTGTAGGTAATTGCGGGTCGCCAACAAAGCCAGTATTGCGAACAGGTTAGCGGTCGTCCACAACACCGCGGCCCAACCCCAGTTCCACATTTCGGCCGCTTGAGGAGTAAAGCACATCAAGGAAAGCACCAGCGCCAACAGGAACTGCAGCGATCGGTCCGCTTGGACAGCCTTTGGTAGCGCCGCGATCAGAACGATCATTTGGACAAAGGCCATGGCAAACGCCCACAAAGATAGGTAGCGGCTTGACCCTCCCCAAAGGGAGACATTCGCATAATAGATAATTTTCGGGATCAGGATCTGTTGTCCGTCGTGAAACCTCGTCCACCGCGCTAAATCGGCGACCTCACCGGTATCGGAATCGAAGATCATCGGCAGCGCACCCCAGTAATCTCTGGTCGGTAGATGGCTGCAGTTGACGATGAGGCTAAGGATATATAGTGGAGCA
Organism: Bryobacterales bacterium; assembly: GCA_965248105.1. Taxonomy (GTDB): domain Bacteria; phylum Acidobacteriota; class Terriglobia; order Bryobacterales; family UBA6623. The sequence goes on along the minus strand of CBDFIK010000006.1, from coordinate 2,956,186 downwards.
ACGAGAAGAGCAAGGGCGGCCAGGTAGAGGACTGCTCTGCGCCAGGAAATCACAAATTCCTCAGGAATAATTTCGTGAAAAGAAGGTGAGGACGAGCCAGCCAATGAACCATCGACGCTGAAGTCGCCACCAGCAGTACCACAATAGCGACCACAACATTAATCTCAAGCCAGAGCATGTATCGGAACAGCAACGCCATCGTCCCAGCGATGACGATGCCGGCCAGCAGCGAAATCCCCTTCAGCCCCCATAGGTTGTGCGCCGAGGCGAGAACAACATCAGACAGCCATTCCCAAGCGAACCAGGTTTTGCCTTCCATCGAGAACGAGAATAGGTCTTCACGCGGAAACTCTTGGTTGGCCAGCACGTACTCGCCGGCCCGAATGTGCCAGCCGGTGTCGCCGTCTCCGAGCAGCGTAATGGCGCCCGCGTGCCCAAAAAACAGCCAACCAAGAATCGAGACGAACACCCAATCCGCCATCGAGGGAACCAAGAGACGGTGCGCCAGGGTACGGGACGCGACCCCCTCGGCTGACTTGTTTTTTACCTCCGCATCAGGCATGCTGTTTCGTCTGTCCTAAAGCTGCTGCGGTCCACGGCCCACCTCGATGCCGGGGGAATTGAAGCTGGCTGCCCCTAACGGTAATAGGAATGCCCAATGGGCAATATGACCGTGGTTGATGCCGCAGCTTTAAACTATACTAGCGCAATACGTGCCTCGTTCCAATAGCTATAACGGCCTAGGACCACGAGGGTATATAACCCTGGTACTACGACTTTCATACTCCTTTTCTTGCGAATCTTCTGCCTGAGGGCCGCTCGGTGCATCCGACGAGCGTCATCTCCGGCGACTCCGTTCGCCCGTACGCACTTTTGTCATGAAGGTCCGCGATGTCGTAGATCCTGACACTCCCGTCCTCACTCGCAAAAGCCAGCGGGTAGGATGCCAGCAGGCGGTTCAGGTGATCTCGGATCGTCTCCTCGCCAACGTCCAAGCGGAAGTCGTCGGGGGCAACCATCCAATAGCGAGCTGAGATCGCTCGAGCGGTGTCGGTAAGTCGGTCAAGGTCTCGGTCCAGAATCCCCTTGTCTTGGCGATAGAACGCGGCCGTCGAGAAGGCAATGGGGCGAAGGGCTTGCCGACCCGTATAGAGAAAAAGCACACCATCCTCATAGGCAATGACCTGGTCCGTGCGTGCAGTGCGGCTCCGAATCCACTGATAGGCTTCCTGCTTGCGGGCGGCCAGCGACTCTCGATGCTGGCGTCCTCGCGCCGCAGAGGCCGGTCCGAACCAAACTAAATGGCTGACGGTATAGGCACTTAGAGCGACGATCCCCAGCGCCATGACTACAGAAACAAGTCGCTCGCTACGTGGCCTCGCCGAGCGAAGCACCTCGCGGGTTGCCCTAAGAACCCACCGAACCTCTCGGTAGGCCCCCGCGAGAAAGATCGGCAGAAAAGGCAGCAGAAATCGATCCATCAACGTGTAATTCCAGACCAACACGAAGGGGATCGTGAACGCCAGAGCGCTGTGTGCCGGATGCCAACCGCAGGCGCGAACTTGACCCACTACGCCCTTCACAACAACAAACGACAAGGCAATAGCCAACATCTTAAGCAGCATGGGGGAAAAAGCCTGCGCTGGCAGCAAGAAACAAAGCATGGCTGGCTGCTTCAAAAGCTCGGTGAAATTGAAAGACACCATGGCCTGAAGGGTGGAAACGTCCGGGACCGAGAACTTCCAAAAGCCCAAGTAGCTCGTGTAGAAAAGCACCGTTTGGGTGTACCCATCCTCTGATTCAAGGCTCGAGCCGAACGCAATCTGTTGTTGCCACGACCACCACAAGCCCACCCCCAAGCAGATCAGCCACGGCAGAAGGCCAACGAGCGCGGCTCGATAACGTCGGCGCAGCAAGGCCGTAGCGACAATACCCAATCCCACGGCAACACCGATCGAACGAGCCATCACCGCCAGGGCAGCCAGCAAGGAAGCCAAAATCCATTGATTCCAAAATACTTGTCGCCCTTTCCCTTCCCGATGAAGCCCCGCCTCAGCCAGCACTAATGACCAGACAGTTAGGGCCAAAAACGTCATGTCGCTCAGCAAGGAGCCGGAGAGAATCTGCACGATAGGGTGAAAACCAATAAGGCAACAAAGAGCGAGCGCCGGCTTCTCCCGCGTCCCCAATTGCCTCAACAGGACGAAAGAACCCACCACGAATGCGCAGCCGGCCAGCACGGACAGCCAGAAGGCCGGATAGAGATTCCCAGGAAATACCGGCCAGACGCGCCATATCAGCGACAACAACCAAGGATAGAGGACAGGATACTTGGTTTGACCCGGATCGCCGGGAACGCTGGGCATCGTGTATCCGGCACCAGACGCTAGACTCCGCGCAGAGCTGAAGTACAGAGAGTCATCATGGAAGAAACCGACAGACCCAGGAGACCAACGGTCGTGAAGAACGAGGACGAAAACAAGAATGATCGCCGAGAGCGCCAGAGCCGAGCGTCTGCCCAGTATGGTCATTTGAACCGCAGGAGCGAGTACACAGAAGCCACAGCTCTCCGAGCAGGCGGGTGATCGTGACGATCCCCACTAGAAACGGTCAGTTCCGGGGACAACGGAGATTGGACCACAAAAGCAATCGTGAGCGAGCAATACCACCTCATGGGCGCCGTCGCCTCTCGCAGTAGACCGCCAACAGGTCATATTGCCTCAAACCCGACCATCCTTCGGTCCCATCCCGGCGCCGACGGATTGGTCCCGGCATCCCGCCTGAGAAGCCCCGGGTTGTCCGGCTTGGTCCTCTGGTGCCGGATTTCCGGCACAGTCTGATGAGGCAATGGGAGTTTGGAATGCAGCCTCCCAATGTCATGGATCCTGACTCTTCCATCCTGACTTTCGAACACGATCGGATAGGCGCCGATGAAGTCGTCTCTGTAATCAAGCGCCATCTCCTCGACAGTCTCCAAATCGAAATCGTCGGAGGCGGCTATCCAGTAGCGCGCCCCCAGCTCGCGGGCTGTTTCAGCAAGTCGGTCCAGGTCACGGTCGATAATTTCCTTGCTTTGCCGGTAGAAGGCGGCGGTTGAGAAGGCCATCGGCCGCAGGCCCTGGCGTCCGGTGTAAAGAAACAAGCTTACATCCTCGTAGGCGATGAACCGATCTTCAGGCTCTGTTCGATTTCGAACCCACCGATAGGCCTCCTGTTTTGCCGTGGCCAGAATCTTCCGATCCCTCCGGCCCTGCGATGCTCCGGCAGGATTCAACCAAAGGAGTTGGCTCGCAGAATAGACGAGCAGGCCCGCTGCTGAGGCTAACATTGCTCCCGCGACCATACGGTCTAGCCGTGGGCTCGAGGAACGAATCACCTGAACGCCTGTCCCCATCACCCACCTGATCTCGCGCCAAGTGCCGAGAAGTAAGAGCGGAAGAAACGGTGTCAAGAAACGACCCACCAGCGTGTAATTCCACAAAAGTATGATCGGCATCGTGGCGGCCGCCGCGAAATGGACGGGGTGCCAGCCGTGGCTTCGGGCCTGCCTGACCACCCCTTTCAAAATCACGAACGACACGGCTATCGCGATCAGCCGCAATACCATCGGCGAAAATGCATTCACCGGCAACAGGAAACACAACGCGGCGGGCTGCGTGAGCAGCTCACCAAGGTTAAAAGAAACCATGGCCACGAAGGTCGGCCAGTCAGGAACGCACAACTTCCAAAACCCCAGATAGCTAGTGTAAAACAGCACCGTTTGCTCATAGCCGCTCGCTTCCTCAGCACTGAGATCGAACTGGCCGTGCTGTTGCCAAGGCCAAAAAACCCCCGCCGAAAAGGCGACCCCGCACACCAGGGCCACAACGGTCATAGTCCGAAATGACCGCCGCCCGACCGCCGCCACGACCATCCCCGCCCCAACGGCTATTCCGAGCGAACGCGTCATCACCGCCGCCGCGACAAGAACGGTTGCCAACAGCCACTGCTTCCGATATGTCCCACCACTTGTTGAACCGTTAGACAAAGCAGCACCCGCCAGAACCAACGACCAGGTGGCCAAAGCCATGAACACGATGTCGCTGAGGAGGGCGCCTCCCAGACCCAGCGTCGAGGGATGGAACGCCACGACAGCCGTCAACGCCAAAGCCGTTTTTTCGCCGGCACCCAGCTGTCTGAGTAAAGTGAACGAGCCCAGAAGAAAGGCGCATGCGGCCAGAGCAGACAACCAGAAGGCCCCGTAGAGATTGTCTGGAAATGTCGGCCAAACTCTCCAGAGCAAAGACAACAACCAGGGATAAAAGATCGGATACTTGGTCTGAGCCGGCTCCCCGGGAATACTGGGAATCACATAGCCCTCTCCCGTCGCGAGCGCCCGCGCCGAGCTCAGGTAGAGGGAGTCGTCGTGGTAGAGCCCAAAGCTCGCCGGGGACCACTGAACATGAAGAGCACCCAGAAAGGCGACAACGATCGAGAGTAGCCCGATCATCGAGCGTCTGCCCAGCATGCGAATTGGAGTTGCGAGCGCGGGTCAGGGAGCAAACAAGGCTTTGGCGAGGCTGACGCCATCGTCTTCAGGTTCTCCCGAGGCGCTGCGCAGCTTGCGTCCATACATCGCCAGCTCGAAGCGGTCCTTGACCCCCGTTTTCTCGAAGACGTGCATCAAGTGTACTTTGACCGTCCCTGTCGTAATCGAAAGTTCCTCGGCAATCTGCCTGTTCTTCATGCCCCGCATGACCAGACTGAGTATCTCTTCCTCGCGGGGCGTCAGCCGGGGCGTGGAACGACGATTAATGAAGCCAACGAATTGGTTGGATACCGAGTTCTCAATCCAAATGTTACCCTTGGCCACTGTGTCGATGCAATCGAGAATCGTTGACAGCGGCATGTTTTTCATCAGGATTCCCCGAGCGCCGACCTGCAGTGCCCGGAAAGACTCTACTTCGGAAATCTCGGCAGTCCACAAGACAGCTTCCACTGCCGGGGAGTGCACCTTCAGGTCTGAGATCACCTGAAAGACGGCCTTGGTTCCAAACGCCTTATCGATCAAGCACACTTTCGGCAGCCGTTCGGAAGCGAACTCCAGGACCGCTCCGAGTTCACTGACCGAACCAGCGAACTCCAGCCCCTCCGCGTCTTCCAAAGTCCTGCGCAGGCCCTCGATAACAATCGGGTGTGACTCGCAGGCACAAACCCGGATCATGCTAGGCAGCCTCCCTTGTGGACTCTCTACCAAAATGCGTCCTATGAGTACTAGACCCTTACAGTTGGACTATATCAGACCCCCAGGGCACGACAAATCGTTGTGGAACCTTAACCCACTACTAGAAAAGCTCTTAATGCTTGACCTGTTGCAGCGTACCGAGCATAGCCGTTACGTACCATCCAAACAGACCCGTGCCCGCTCGGCAGCGGCGGGGAGGCCCCGAAGACATCTAGCTAGAATCACCACGGTAGACGATTTCAATCGTCTTCGGCATGCTACAGAAACCAGCGTTTCGGAAAACGTCAGTTCGATTACCTGTCACCAAACCCTCCCTGCGCCGGCGCAAGAACTTCCGGTCCCCCGTAGCACAACGGGCCAGCTTGAACCCGGAGAAGAGTTGGGCGGAGCCGGGTGGACGCAGCTTGGAACTCGCCCACGACTGATCCTTTGGTCTATTGGGGATCTTAAAATTAAGGTAGGCCAGCCATCAATCCGGCCAAGGACAGGCTAGGTATTTGGCTCTATTTCGATAACTTACAGACACATAGCGGTTTCCCGGCCCCCCGATTAGCTTCCCATGACCAGCGGCAAGACCATACCCACCAACGCCGCCCGAGCCATACCTCTATTCATCCGGTCACGTGTATCCGGCCGCTTGATGACACCCTGAGTGTATAATTGTCTAGTTGCTGTCCGAAGTCCCGCTCTATCCGCGGCCAGTCCTGGAAGTTTGCTCTGAAGCTACGGTATACAGGCCGTCCGTTGACAAACGTGTCTCCAACCCCTCCTAAAGACACCAGATTTCCCTATGATCAGGTTTACGCCTTCCTCGGCATTGTTGCCTTTGCCTGTTGGTCCTTGCTTATCCTCGGACCGTTGACGGTCCCCGGTCGTGGCTTGGACTTTCCGATCTTCTACACCGCCGCCTCACTGCCCCTCGATGAGCTTTACCATCTTGAGACCCAGGCCGTGTTCCAAAAGGAGCTTTGGAAACCTTGGCCGGAGTTTGACAACGTCGGGACCTCGCCGTTTCCCCGTGCACCCTTCTACGCTTTGCTGCTAAAACCCTGGGCAGGCCTAGATTATGTGACCGCCCTTCACATATGGCTTGTCCTCCAGTTTCTGGCCTGCGTGGCGAGCGCGCTCCTGGTTAGAAAACTCTACGGCGGGGGTCCCGGCATCCTCTTCCTGCTGATCAGCTTCTACCCGTTCTCCGTTGCCCTTCGCAATGGTCAGGACTCCCCTCTGATACTGCTAGCGGCCTTGCTTGCAATCCACTTCCACAGGCACGGCCGCGACTGGCCAGCAGCGGCATTCTTGGCATTCACGTTTGAAAAGTTCAACATGGTCTTTCTTCTCCCAGCGGCTCTGCTCTTGAAGAAAAAGACGTCGTTCCTGGTGAAACTGACCACCGCGGTGGCGGGGCTCGCAGCTCTGAGCGTGGCCCTGATCGGGCTGAATGGCGTTCGGGCTTATTACCAGCTTTTGACCGACGGTTCACTGGACGCGAGGTTTTGGGACGCCTGGAACATCCGCGCACTCGTTTGGCGGTTCGGATGGAACGAGCCGCTCTATGTTCTTCTAACGGTCCTGGTTCTAGCGTGGTTGGTTGTGTTGTTGCACAAGCTGGAGTTCGAAACGGCGTTCTGGCTGAGTATAACCGGGTCCTTGCTCATTTCCTGGCACTCCTTCAACCATGACTACTCGGTTTCGCTCCCATTGATGTACTTGGCCTGGTCTCGATACCGGGTCTACACGGCCGCTTTTCTGCTCGTTTTCGGACTGTGGCCTCATCACTACTACATGGAGCGAATGTCTTGGTTGGTGACCATCGCTCTGCTGGTCTTCACAATCGAGTTGTGGTGGAAGAGCCGCTCTTTGAATGTGCCCAAAGAAGCGCTAGCCACCAGTTCCGGGTAAAGTCGGCTTCTTCGTGGATACACGAGGAGGACATTGGAAGGTAGGTCGCCGAGGGCGTTCAGCCCGGCTCGGCCGCGAGCGCGTCGAGAGCTTCGGTCAGTTCCCGAAAACCGACGACCTCGACTAGGACGCGGATTTGGCCTTCGATCTTGCGGTCGGCGATCTTGATGCCGGTTTGCACAAAGAAAACTTCCGAGGCCGGGTTCGGATAGTCTTTGTCCAGTAAGTTCTCGATCGACTCCTCGACAAAGTGGGGCGGGAAAAGCTTGAAGGGTTTTCCCAGCACATTGCCGATCGAGCGCATCACGCCGGTGGCGGCGACGTTGCCGATTTCAGTGAGGGTTTCCTCGCGCACGGCGGCGATGTCGAACACCTTGCGCTCTTCGTCGGACAGCAGGGCGGTTGTCAGGGTGATTATCTCGGTAGCGACCTGGGAAGCGAAGATAATTTGCGCCACGCCGGCAAAGGGCCCCGTAAAGGGCATTTGCACGGCGACCACCTTGCCCTTCGTCCCGCGCGCCATCTCCACCTTCAATTCCCTGGGGGTGACGACTTTGACGACGGGAACGTTCAACCCGATCGGCGAGCGCGTCATGTCGTGTAACATGCCGGCCGCATTGCCAACCCCGATATTGACCAGTTCCTGGAGAACGTCGGTTTGCCTCGCGGTCAGCCTCATGGCGTCGCCGTCTCCTTCGGCAATGTGTTTTCCCAAAACGGCCTCGATGTCCTCGAAGCGCGGCGGCTTGTGCAGAACATCAACCGCGCCGAGTTCGAGACATTGTCGCCGGATCGTCTCCTGCACGTCGGCGGTCATGACGACGACGGGAATCTTCAATCCGCGCTGTTGAAGCTGTCGCAGGGTCTCGATGCCGCCCAGATGGGTCATCAGCAAATCAAGAAAAACGCAATCCGGCAGCTGCCCCAAAATCACTTCCAGCGCTTCCCTTCCTCCCGAGGCCTCGATCGTTTCGTGGCCCAAACGTTCGACCATGCCGAGAATGCGTTTTCGCTGAAAGGCGGAGTCGTCGACGACAAGGATGCGAGCCATGTCGGGTCCTTGATTGACGAACAGGCGTTGAATAACTGGGGCTGAGGGGAAGCCTAGATTATATAATAACCTTCTTATGACCCTTGTTAGTGCCGCGCCGTTCGCGTCCCGCGAGCAGCGTCACCGAAGTAAGTAGAGGCTCCCGCGCGAGGCCGCGCCTCCCTCTCCTTTGAGGCCCCCTCCGACCGAGAACCCCTAGCCTGGCGGCGCCGAGGTGGATTTCTCCCGAAACTAAAGTTTATAACGATCCCGGTAGTGGTAGGAAAGAAAAGCTCTAGAGAATGAGGTTAACGGCCGCTTCACACCGCCCCCCTCCGCGGGTAACCTTATTAAATGAAGGCCCGGGGCGGTTTTCGGGCTGCTCTGCCATGGGCGGCCGACAGGCAAGACCGCAAACGCGCCGACAAACGGATCCGCGCGCTGGCGCGCTTCCCCGAAGAGAACACCAACCCGGTTCTGCGGGTCCGCAGAGACGGTGTGTTGATGTACGCCAACGAGGCGAGTTTGGCGTTGCTCAACTGCTGGGAAACCGATGTCGGCCGCCCGGCGCCGGCCGAGATACGCGCAACGGCGCGGCAGGCGTTTGAAAGCGGCCGCAACCGAGAGGTCGAAACCGTATGCGGCAACCGCACCTTCTCGATCTCGATGACGCCGATTCAAGACGCCGGTTACGTCAACCTCTACGCCCTCGATGCGACCGAACGCAAGCGCGCCGAGCGGGAAGCCCCTTTTCAAAGAACCCTGCTCGAGGCGACGATTGACGGCATCGTGATCGTCTCCGACGAAGGCGAGTGGCTTGCCGTCAACAAAAGATTCCTCGAAATGTGGGGCGTTCCGGCGGCGATCGCCGAGTCGAAGTCAAACGATGACTTTCTCCGCTGGGTGAAAGGCAGGCTGGCCGACCCGGAAAAATACCTGGCGCGCATCCGTTTCATCGACGACCACCCGGGACAGGAAAGCCGCGACAACCTTGTGCTCAAAGCCGGCCGCACCTTCGACCGCTACAGCGCCCCGCTCACCGGAGAAGACGGGTCCTCCTACGGGCGCATCTGGTATCACCGCGATATCACCGAGCAAAAGCAGGCGGAGCTTCAGGTGCGCCACGAGGCGGTCAAAGCCGTGCGCTTAAAATCGGAATTCCTGGCCAATATGAGCCATGAAATTCGCACGCCCATGAACGGCGTGATCGGCATGGCGGGGCTGCTGATGGATACCGAGCTGTCGCCGCGCCAGCGCGAATACGCGGAAACCATCCGGCAATGCGGCGACTTGCTGCTGGCGCTCATCAACGACATCTTGGACTATTCGAAGGTCGACTCGGACAAGCTGGAACTCGAGCACGCCGCCTTCGACGTGCGGGTGTGCCTCGAAGAGGTCCTGGAACTACTGGCGCCCAAGGCCTCGGAAAAACGCCTCGAACTAGCCTACACGATGGACGAGCAGACCCCGCCGATGGTGGTCGGCGACCAGACGCGGGTACGGCAAATCCTGGTCAACCTTTTGGCTAATGCGGTAAAGTTTACCCACGAGGGCGAGATCCTGTTGACCGTCGCCTCACGGCTGCGGGGCAACGGACGCTACCAGTTGCACTTCTCCGTAAGCGATACCGGCATCGGTATTCGCGCCGACCGCATCGATCGCCTTTTCGACGCCTTCACGCAAGTCGACGCCTCGACGACGCGGGAGTACGGCGGTACCGGACTGGGGCTGGCGATCAGCAGCAAGCTGACGAGGTTGATGGGCGGTCGGATGTGGGCCGAGAGCGAGGTCGGCAAGGGATCAACCTTCCATTTCACCGTGGACGTGAACGCCGCCGAATCGCAACCCGACGACGCTTGGAGGGGAACGCCGGCAGAGCTCAAGGGCAAGCGTATACTAATTGTCGACGACAACGCCACGAACCGAACCATTCTCACGCGCCAGGCTGAGTCGTGGAAGATGGAGCCGCGCACGGTTTCGCGGGGGCGCGAGGCGCTGGCGCTGCTCGAAAAAGGAGAAAGGTTCGACGTTGCCGTGCTCGACATGATGATGCCGGAGATGGACGGGCTGATGCTGGCCCAGGCTATCCGCAAGATCGCCGCCTTCGAAGAGCTTCCGCTGCTGCTGCTGACTTCGGTGGGGTCGCGCGAGATCGCCGCCCGCTTCCACAAATCCGACATCAAGGAATCTGATTTTGTGGCGGTCTTCAGCAAGCCGATTCGGCCGTCACAGATATACGAAGCGCTTTGTTCGTCGTTCCAAGACAAGCCGCTGGTTGTGCGCCGGGCGTCCGGCGAGGCGGGGATCGATTCGGCCATGGCGCAACGCCTGCCTCTGCGCATCTTGCTGGGCGAAGACAACCTCGTCAACCAAAAAGTCGCTCTGAGTATTCTGGAACGACTGGGGTATCGTGCCGACGTCGCAAGTAACGGTCTGGAAGTAATTGAATCGCTACGCCATCAGACCTACGACCTGGTGCTGATGGACGTGCAGATGCCCGAGATGGACGGTCTCGAGGCCTCCCGCCGGATCCATTTCGAATGGGGCAGGGAGCAACACCCCTGGATCATTGCCATGACCGCCAACGCCATGAAAGGGGATCGAGAAAAGTGCCTCGGAGCCGGGATGGACGACTACATCGCCAAGCCCGTGCGCATTGACACCGTGAAACAAGCGCTGGAACGCGGGGGCGCACGGAGGGCCGCGCTGAGTGGCGGTGAAGCCGGCGAGAAAGAAGGAGCCCCGCCGCCGGCGGTCGACCGGGAAACCTTCAACCGGCTCCGCACCGAGCTGGGGAACGACGTCAAACTGCTGCGGCGGCTGCTGGCGTTGTTTCTGGAGGAAACCCCCGAGCAGATTGAACAAGCCCGCCAAGCGTTGGCCTCCGGCGACGCGGAGGTCGTTCTCCGCGTCGCGCACACGGTGAAGGGCAATTGCCAACTCCTTGGGACCGGCACTTTGGCCGACGTCGCCGCCAAGTTGGAAAAAGCCGCGCGAGAAAACCAGCTCGATAACGCTCGGGAGATGATCGAAGCGATGGCGTCGGAATTCGAACGAGCGGCCGAAGAAGTCGGGAAAATCTCCGATTCCCTGGGTCAACCCGAGGCGACCCCGACCGACCTACGAGTGCGCACAATGAAATGATTAATCATGTTTACGCGAACTTTTGAAAGCCGGCACCAGTGCTTGGTTGCCCAAACTACCCTTCCTAATTCAGCCAGGTTTTGAAAGACCGCACCCGAAAGCGTGTGGCTCGGAAGGTCACAAGTATCAAAGACTTCCGAGCCACACGCTTTCGGGTGCGGTCTTTCAGCGGTGGCGTTCGGTTGGATCCCGAACTTCTGCAACCAAGCCTTAGGCGGCCAACTCGTCCGCGCTGTCGACGCCGTAGATCGTGTACCAGGGCTTGGCCGCCTGGAGGCATTCGTTGACGGCCTGGATATTGCTCACCCCTTCGCCACCCAGCCACTCCTCAAGCGCCGCGGCACCCTGTTTGCCGTAAACGGGAATACCTTCCTTCCAGGTTGCGCGTCCACAGAGAACACCGGCGAACTTAACGCCGGCCTCGGCAGCCCAGCGCAGCGACTCGGTGTATTGCTGGTTGCTGACGCCGGCGCTGAGATAGATGAAAGGTTTGGAGGCCGCTTCCGCCGCCCGGCGGTAGATGTCGAGCGCTTCCTCCTTGCTGTAGGCCTTTTCCACCTTGTAGACAGTTGATCCTTCCGCGTAGGCAAGGTTGACCGGGATCTCCACTTTGAGGACATCCACGTGGTAGTGGTCTTTGGAAAACTCCTTCATGCTGCCGATGACGACTGCGGGTTTCTTCTTGGCGAATTCGAATCCCTTTTCATCGAGACCCGCCGGGTCGTAGCCTATGAATTCCAAAAAAAACGGAATGTCGTAGGCCACGCATTCAGCCCCGATGCGCTCCACGAAAGCATGCTTTTCGTCGTTGATCGCCTCTCCTTCGAAGGGGGTGTAGTAGATCAGAACCTTGACCGCGTTGCCGCCCATGTCTTTGATTCGCTTCACCGAAACGTTCGGCAGAAGGTCAGCTAGTCGGCCAGGACGGGTGTTGTCATAGCCGCTCTTTTCGTAAGAAAGCAGCAGGCCTGCATTGGAAGCGCGCGCCTTCGCCGCCTCCAGACCCCATTCAGGATCCAGCAAGATAGCGCTGGCGTAAGGCGTCAGGACTTTCGAGACGGCCGTCTTGAACTCACTCATCATCTCGTCGGTCACGTCCGCTCGATCAATGCCCTTGTTGGAGGCAATAGCTTTTTGCAACGAGCCGCGCTGGTCCATGGCCGCGGCCGCGATCACCCCTCGGTCGTCGGCGAGGGCAGTGAGGTGGTTGATTTTCCCCGCTGTCAGTTTGGCAGGCATGATTAGGTCTTCTCCTACTGGACAATCTTAGCAAGAGGCGCCAAAGAGATGAAAACGCTTGTTGGGTAATCCGTGCCGGTCATTATGCCTTCCCACCGCCCGCCTCCAAGCGACGAAAGAAACGCTCGGCACGGGCGGCGTCGGCTAGGATCTGCTCTCGCAGTTCTTCCGTGGACCCGAAACGCTTTTCATCTCGTAAACGGTCGTAAAAGGTCAGTTCGAGCCTCTCGGGGGCCTGGCCGTCCAACCCGGAGAGCAAGAACGTCTCGATGGCGTGCTCGGTCCCGTCGAAGGTCGGGCGGAAACCTATATTCGTGACCGACTCCCAACGGCGTCCCGAGTCAGGTTCACAGCTCGACGTGATGTAGACGCCGTCGGCCGGCGCCAAATCCGTATCCGGTGCAAGGTTCAGGGTCGGCACGGTTTTCTTTGACCCCACACCACGGCCGCGGACAACGCGTCCTTCGAAGCCGAACGGACGCCCTAACAATTGGCGGGCTTGATCCACTCGGCCCAGCCGCACTAGGTCGCGAACCCGGGAGCTGCTAACCGCGGAGCCTGCGACAACCACCGGTTCAACCGTTTCGACTTCAAAGCCGAGCTTTTGGGCCAGCTGCTTTAGCACCTCGGTGTTCCCGGCTTGGCCGCGACCGAACCGAAAACTTTCTCCCACCACGACTGCCTTAGCTCGCAGGGTATCCACCAAAACTTGCTGAACGAACTCTTCGGGACTGAGTCGCGCTATCTCCGGGGTAAAGGGGAGGATGACAGCGGTCTCGATCCCGTGCTGTTCAAACAGTGGCACACGTTGGGCCGGCTGTGTCAACAGCGCCGGCGCCCGCTCGGGGGCGACAATTGTTGTCGGGTGCGGGTCGAATGTGACCGCGACCGACTGCCAGGCATTTTTCTTCGCCTTGTCACGGGTGGCTGTGAGAATCTTCTGATGACCGACGTGGACGCCGTCAAAGTTTCCAATAGTAGCGACGGAGGGGCCGAAGTCGGAGGGGATGTCGCCCAGTTTCCAATAGGTCGGGATCATGAGTCGGTCCCCGGCAACTCGATGCGCAGCTCGTCGTAGGCGAGCTCGACGTTTGGCGGCAGACCGGCACAGGTTTCGGCGTGCGGCAGATCGTGGCAGATGTGGGTGAAATAGGCGCGCTTCGGTTTCAGCTCCTCCACCCAGGCTACTGCCCGGTCCAACGTGGTGTGCATCGGGTGGGGCTCGCGCCGCAAGGCGTCGAGGAAAAGGACGTCGAGATCGCGAAGCAACTCTACCGAGCTTGCAGGAATGTTGCTATGGTCGGTCAAATAGGCCGCCCGGCCAAAGCGAAATCCGGTGCTCTTCTTCGGCCCGTGGATGAGGGGAATCGGAAAGAAAGAAACTCCGCACAACTCGATCGGGTCGTTGTGGATCGGGTGGGCTTGAACCCTAGGTTTCCCGCCCGGGTGCGGCGCTTCTCCCTCAAAGGCATAGGGGAAGATTCTCTGCAAGTTCTGCTGAGTGTCTGGGGTGGCGTAGACCGGTATCCGCTCGGCGCGCCCGTAATTGAACGGCCGGATGTCATCGAGGCCCATGATGTGGTCAGCGTGCGAGTGCGTGTAGAGGATGGCGTCCAGGGTTTTGAACCCCGCCCGAAGGGCCTGTTGCCGGAAATCCGGTGTCGTGTCGATCAACACATTCCGTTCATGTTCACCGTCTCGAAGATGGATCACGATCGAAGGGCGCAGTCGTTTGTCGCGCGGATCGTCAGAGCGGCAAACCGCGCAGGAACAGCCGATCGTCGGCACGCCGACGCTTGTACCCGATCCGAGGACGGTGATTGAGATGGGACCGCGATCGGGCATAGTTGCCGTCAGGCCGACAGGTGGTCTTGCAAGCCGCCTTTGAAAGTCAGGGGAACGCCTGCTCGCAAACTACACCTTGGCTTGTTTATTGATTTCTCCGACTACCTGAACGTAGCGGAAACGTAGCTCGGTCAAGGTGTTTTCCAGCAGCCGGTCTTCGCTCAGCGACAGGTTGCCCTTTGTCTTTTCTTTCAAAACCCCTAACATGTCGATCGAGTGGCGTGCCACATCGAGATTGGGGGGCTCCTGATCGACTTGGCCCCCGAAACCTAGCTCAAGCTGGGCCTGCATACCGAGCGACCAAACCAAAGTCTCGAAGCTCGCCGGGGGAAGCGGAGGCGTGCTCTTGCCTTCGGACGGCGTCGTGTCAGCCCTTGGGGACTCGGGTTGAGGGGGCTCCGGCGCCGAGGTCTCGTCCACCGTGGAAGACCCTTCAGAGGCCTGCTGTACCGGCTCTGCGTCCGTCTTCTCGAGGGGCTCGCCTTCAGCCGAGAACCGCCGCCGATCACTTACCTTGACTTTCGGAGATTCCTGCTCTTGATCCACGAAGTTATTTTACAATAAGGCGCTCGACGGCCTCGCTCCGGTGGTGAACACCCCTTTCGTGAACAGCAGTGGATCGGCCGCTGGGGCGCATTCTTCGGCGGCAGGCGCGAATTGCATTGACCGTGTAGGGGCCGGCCCCTGAGACGGCCCGTTTTCCCGTTGCGAACGGCGCAGATCTCTCTAGACGCCGCTGAACTCGGTCGGCGCCGCATTGGGCGGAACACGCGGGGGCCCGCCCCTACGATTCACTGGTGAGTCGCCATGAACTTCGTACACCCCACGGCATGAAAATAGGGCCCAACGGTAATCTCTGACGGTACGGCCTATTTCAAAGCAGAAATAAAGTTCTGGGCTATCGCCCAAGGATCTGTTGCAGCCGAGACTTGAGATCCTCGAAGGATTCATCGAGGTCATTGCAGTACATTGCTGACTCCTCTGCTTTCATGGCGTTGTCATTGGCCGCCTTCGCCAAGCCCTGGAGCGATGCAGCGATTTGGGGGTCTTCGGAGTCTTGACTGGTATCTCCCTTGCCCACCGATGAGATCGTCTGGCGGCAGGCCTTCTGCTGGTCGTCCGCAGCGAAGACGAGGTCTTTGCTGCAGCCCACCACGGAGGCTACCTTATTCGAGAAGCCTTCGACCTGATGGACGGACGATTCGACAGGGTTGATGACGGTCTTGGAGATCATTGCGAAGAGG
Source organism: Bryobacterales bacterium (assembly GCA_965248105.1). Classification (GTDB taxonomy): domain Bacteria; phylum Acidobacteriota; class Terriglobia; order Bryobacterales; family UBA6623. The sequence goes on along the minus strand of CBDFIK010000006.1, from coordinate 2,940,558 downwards.
CCGCCAAAACCCAGAACGAAGATGGCTGCAATCCCCGCCAGCATACGGTTACGGCCGGCAGCCGCGGCTGCCGCGACTTCATCAACCGGCACCTCAACTCGGATCGCTCCCATCAATTCGTGCAATTCCCACTGTTTGCCCGGAGCGACTCCCTGCGCCTCCCGCATTGCCATTACTTCAGGTCGTTTCTCGTAGCCATTGTGGCAAGAGACACACGCGGCGGCGGCAGCGGGGTCGGCCCTCATGTATCGCAGTAACGGGACGCCATTGACGGATTCGATGCTGTACGCAGGTTTCCAATCATAGCCCCGCGGTCCTGGGGTTGCTCCCTTCTTGTGGAATTCTTCATCCTGGGCCGCTAGTTGGTTCCAGCCCCAGCGGTCAAAGTCATCCTTAATTCCCTGGTCTTCGTTGAGATTCCATTGACTCACGAGCGCGTAAGAATATAGACCGCCTGCTTGTGCCTCGACCCGCTTCGATACATTCCGAACAAACTGGGCCGGAAGTTGAACATACCCTGGATTCTCATCTGATTGGCGGGCGGCACCAGTCCCATCTGCCTTGAGTTTGCCAACCACTCCTTTGGTGTACTCCGCACGGTCAGCAATGACCTGCGTGGAGACAATCTCAGCAATCCTGAGAGCTTCCTGTTCGATCAACCCACTGTGGGATGTCTCAAGCGCCAGATAGCTCGAAAACCCCACCGCCAACGCGATGACGACGATAGCGACTACAAACTTTCCACGGATTCCCATATGTCCCCTTCCATCTACACCAGCGCCTTGAGCTTGTCGGTGAGCTCTGCCTTTTTCTCTTTGTCAGGATGAAGCGGCAAGGTAGTTGCACCGATCAGAAAGTTCATCAGTTCGCGGAGATGATCAGTGCTGAGTGTGTCGGCCGTGGCGTCGCATCGGGTCAATTGACGACCAATGGTGCCCTCCGCCTTCTCCTCGCCGATGTACTCACTAACCGTTCTAAATAGTCTTTGGTACAGAGCGTTCGCCATAGTAGCGTTCCTTTGCGGTTCGAGAAGTCAAGGGGCGCCTGCCCGCAGCATCAAAGTGATTATCGGTCACAGTGGAGCCGGGCTTTAGCGAGACAGACAAAAAGATGGGGAGTGCTTGGGAACGGAGTGGGGAAAAATTTCACGAACTCTTGCTGGCGTGGCCGATACAGATAGCTGAGGTCACGACAATGCATCGAAAACACCACAAACTATTATTTCTATTAGCGGCCGGCTTGACGGCCACCGCCGCTTGGGCCGAGCCGAATGCGTCAGCGAAGTCCGGCCCATCGCCTGACACACCAGGCGCTGGGGAGCCCGCCACTCGGAAATCCCCTCTCGAGGCTCCGGCAGCCGACAACCTGAATCGTGAGCTGCCTGGGTGGCTCAAGTTGAGCGGCGAGTTCCGGACGAGAACGGAAAGCCGGACTGCCTTCGGTTACAACGAAGGGGTGAACGACGGCTATGCACTGTTTCGGACGCGGCTGAACATCGACGTCCGGCCCTCGTCGTGGGCGCAGTTTTTCGTCCAAGCTCAAGACTCGAGAGTTGCCGGCATAGAACCGCAGCGGGCTGGCCCTGTTTTCAAAGACCCATTCGACGTTCGCCAGGCCTACGTACGATTCTCGACCGGCGAGAAAGTCAACCTGGCAGTCACCGCCGGACGTCGGTTGCTCAAGTACGGCGACCAGCGCCTGATCGGACCGCTCGATTGGACCAACACGTCCCGAGCGTTTGATGCCGTCAAGCTGGAACTGGCGGGCCAGAACGCGCGGGTCGATGTTTTCTCTGCTTCCGTAGTGCAAAATGACCCCACCCGGAGGGTCAACCACCACAAAGACGGGCAAAACCTCCACGGCGTCTACGGCTCGGTTCGGAATGTGATTCCGCACTCTATCGTTGAACCGTATGTATTGTGGAAGACCGCGCCGCTGGTGGTAGGTGAAGGCGGGCAGCTCGGCGATCTGGACCGTTACACCGGCGGTGTGCGCATCGCCTCCAAACCCAAGGCGGATCTAGCCGGCTTCGATTACAACGCCGCCATCGTCAAGCAATGGGGCAGCTTTGCCCAGGGGAACATCTCGGCCTGGGGAGGCTACACAACAATCGGCTATACCCTTTCCGAAGCCCCCCTTCGACCGCGGTTTTCGGCCGAATACAACTATGCCACCGGAGACAACGACCCCAACGACGGTAATATCGGCTACTTCGACAACCTCTATCCCACAGCTCACCTGTGGTATGGATACACCGACCTGGTCGGCTGGAGAAACATCAAGAACCTGCGACTCCGTAGCGGCTTCAAGCCACATCAAAAACTGAAACTGGCTTTCGACTATCACTGGTTCTGGCTGGCGAGCCGCACCGACCACCTCTATAACGTAGCGGGGCGAATCGCGGTGCGATCCCCGCAAGGAGGTGCTTCGAATACGAAGGTCGGAGACGAGGTCGACATCACAGCGGCGTACGCGCTGTCCAAGCAGCTAAAGATCGGCGCGGGGTTCGGGCACATGTTCCCGGGGCCATACCTCAAAGCAAACTCGCCGGGCAGCCCATCTTCGTTCTCGTATTTGTTCGCGCACTACAAGTTCTAAGGGAAAGGGTGCGAGTCATGGCTGAACCGATAGTCAAATCTTGCGGTTGGGTAGCGACCGACAATCTTGCCGGTCGCCGGCCTGAGACCCAGCTCATCACATCGCGGGCAGCGCAGGACGGGGCGTTAGGTCATAGAAGTCTCGGCATCCGGACTCGGAGAGCATCGCCTCCACCTTTTCTTTTGAAATACCCCTGCGCCGGGCAACTTGGTCGAGCCGCTTCCGGTCGGCCGTCGATAAACCTTCCGTGCCGATCGAGGGCCAGCGCAACGGGCTGAGGGACAGCGGGGCCAGCTTGGCACTCCCTTTGATGAACGGCCCATCCGAATGTGTTGCAATTTTGGCTTGCGGCGGCTGGTAGCCTGAAGAGATCATGAAGAAAGCAATCCGACCGGCGATTTTCAAGTGGCGGCAGACGGCTCCGGAGCTGATTGTTTGCGCCGTGCGCTGGTATCTTCGGTACTCACTCTCGCTCCGCGATGTCGAAGAGCTACTCGATGAACGCGGCCTGAAGGCTGACCACACTACGGTCTGGCGATGGGTTCAGCGCTACGGACCGGAACTCGAGCAGAGGCTGCGCCGTCATCTCAAGCCAACCAATAAATCCTGGCGTGTTGATGAAACCTATGTTCGGATCAAGGGCCGCTGGTGCTACTTGTATCGCGCCATTGATTCCACCGGTGCCACCATCGACTTCCTGCTGTCAGCGCTACGCGATGCCGCGGCGGCCAAACGGCTGTTTCGCAAGGCTCTCAGCGATCCATCGCATCCGCATCCCCGCGTCATCAACACCGATCAGGCACGCCTCTACGGCTCGGCGATTCCAGGAGTGAAAAAAGAAGGAATTCTGCGACGCCGTTGTCGCCACCGGTCGGTCCAATACTTGAACAATATCTTGGAGCAGGATCATCGAGCGATCAAACGACGAGTGAAGACCAAGCAGGGCTTTCGTGAATTCCACGCGGCGCGCCGAACGATCCAAGGATACGAGGCAATGCACATGATCCGGAAGGGGCAGGCGAGGTGGGTGAGCGGTTCGGATGTTCGGCGACAGATTCAGTTCATCAACAAGCTGTTCGAGGTGGCTGCATGAGGCGGAGCCCGGTCGACTCGACCAATCGCTCTCTTGCCGCTTTTTGAAAGTTGCAACACATCCGCCCATCCTCTTCGGGCGGGAACAGCCCTCCCCGGGCAGCGTAGGCTTTGCGGCTCCGATGCTCCAGATAGCGCCCATAGACGATTCCGACCATTGCGATGCTCACAACCGGTGTGATGTACCCTGCCAAGGCGGTGCCGTCCGCCACAAAGGAAAAGCCGATTCCGATGACGAAGCCGATAACCTGAAAGCCTAAACCCACACTGGTCTCAGACCACTCTTCAAAACGCACCTGATACCGAAAGTCGTCCCGAACCACGGCATCCACTTCAGGCTGGCTGAGCGTTTGCAAGAGATACTCGGAGACATATAGGTTCCCGCGAAAGACCGGCATAATGGCAGTGGCGAACGGCTGGCCCACGGGAACGACATATACTCGCTTCAGTGGGAAGGCCTCCATGTCAGCAAGGTCCCTGGCTCGTTCGTAAAACGGACCGGAGGTTACCTTGAACGGTTTCCAGTTCTTCGCCCAGAACGCCAGCCACGACAGCCCGCGGTAGGTCCCCAGGGCCCCTATCAACGGCCACACCCCGTGCCAATCGCCCTGCATCAAAGTGAGGACGGAATCAAAGCGCCAAAGCACACACATCGCGGGGACCGCGTAAGCCGCGTACCCCAAGCCGGCCCTGAGCCACGACCCGGCTGTCCAGCGTCCATGCGGCGTCCGGCTCAGCAAAGGGTGCGCAACCGCCATGCAGGCCACACTCGCCAACAGTGGCGGCGCACAGATCGAAAAGAACCAGACGGAATAGTAAGCGATCTTGCCGTAATCATTCACGCCGGCGGCGGTCCAGCAGAAGGCAGCAAATCCGTCAAGGCCGGAAAAGTAGCTAAGCGGCACCCAAAGCCACCAGGCAAGCGGCCAGCTATAGGCGAAGTAGCGGCGAAAGGGAAACGACATCGAGGGCAGCCGTTGCTCGCTGACCTGGCTAAGACGGCTCCGCAACCAGTACACCCAGGCAACCGGGACGGCAAATGCGAGCAGGGCGATTCCGATAATCCGCCACATATCCAGCGGGCGGTAACCGAAGACCCAACTCAAGCCGGAGGGCCACTCGCTCACGCGCGCGATCAAGGAATGGCTCGCCTGGTAGCGGTGACTAGATGGTAAGTCGAACCCAGGGGGCGCCTCATGATAGGCAGTTCCCGCATGGGTCAGGGTCAGCCGGACAGACCTGACGCCTGCATCCTGTAAACGCCCACTCAGAGGCCCCAGCTCCAAATCCGCCCGCACCAGGAGGTCCTCGCGGGTCACGGGCCTTTGGCACGATCCGCTTACCCGCAGGCCAGGTTCGGCGTCTTTTCCCCTCGCCACGTCCATGTCGCTGGGGGCGCAGCCGAACGTGGCGCCCAGCGCCTCGATAAGCGGCGCGTCCGATTCCAGCTCATAGGGAGCGTGGAAGGAAAACTCGATCACCCCGCGCGGAGTGATGTCGACCGTGAGGTAGGCCGGGTTCTTGAAGTCCTCAATGTCAGCCGGAAGGGGTGAGACGCACAGCCCGGCGATCATTAGGCTGGAACACAGCAGCCTGAAGGATGTAGTCACAGAGAGCACGCGCTTAAATATACGCCACAGTACTCTTATAAGTTATCCAGCTTCACGATGCTTTCGGCGACCGGACCTACAGGAGACCGAAAACCACCTTAGGAATGTTGTTTATCGGGCTATGCTCGAAAGCCAAATCGTTGCTACCGGACTTTCCGTGTCATCGCGATTGTGGATGGACGTGCACGCGCGAGCCCCGCACTCGCCTGTGATACCTTAAGAACGTAAGGTCTTGGTGGCTGATTATCTTGCGTAAGTCGAGGTTGTTTCCCAGCCAGTCCCACGTGCGACCCCTCCTTTCGCTGCTGTTTCTTACTCTGCTGCCGGCGAACTCGCTGGCCGCCCAGCCGGCCGGCGAGGCTGACCCGCCCAAGGCAGGTCCCGTGGAGATCCTCAAGCTCGACGACGTCAAGCCGGGCATGAAGGCGACCGCTTGGACGGTTTTCAAGGGCAACACCGCCGAGCCGGTGCCGGTCGAAGTGCTGGGAGTGATGAAAAACTCCCTTGGTCCGGGCCAGGACGTCATCATTGCGAAGCTCGGAGGTAAGGCGACCCGAACGAATGTCGCGGCTGGGATGAGCGGCAGTCCGGTCTACTACGAAGGAAAACTTATTGGCGCCATCTCCCTGCGCTACAGCGTTTTCTCACCCGACGCCATCGCCGGCATCACTCCCATCGAGTTGATGCTCGAAATCGATCAACTTGACAAGAGCCGGCCGCTCGAGGCGAGGTTTTCGAGGCCCGCGGATTCCCCCGGCGTGGCCTCGGCGCAAGGAATCGTGCCTTCGGCGATCTCCGGGGAAGACCTGGCGCTCGAGATTTGGAACAGCGCCGGAGCGATTTCACCTCCTTCGCACGTCACGGCCATCGAAACGCCTCTGACGTTTTCCGGGGTTCACGATGATGTTCTGAAACTCTTCGACGGTTACTTCCGAAAGGCCGGAGTGCTGGCCATGCAGGGCGGGGCGGGCGGAGGCTCTTCGACGGCAGGGGGAAAAGCGTCGGGCTCTCTAAACCCCGGCGAGCCCGTTGCCGCGGTGCTCGTTTCCGGCGACCTTTCGATTAGTGGGATCGGCACCGTCACCTATAACGACGGCGAGCGGGTGTTGGCCTTCGGCCACGCACTGTTCAACGTAGGTCCAATCGAAATGCCGATGGCCGAAGCCGATGTATTGACCGTTCTGGCGTCGAAGTTTTCGCCCGCCAAGTTGGCGAACTCGGCCGCGATCGTCGGCGCCCTGCACCAAGATCGCCATTCCGGAATCATGGGCGTTCTGGGCGAGACGGCTGCGATGATCCCCGTGTCCGTAGGGGTGAGGCGATTCGGTAACGAGGACAACCTGCTGGGCGAAAAGGATATCCGTTTTGAAGTCTTCCAGAACCGCAAGTGGACTCCCCCTCTGCTCACTCTGGCCGTCTACAACTCGATATTTCGGCTCAACGAGTTCGCCGCGGAGAGCACCTTCCGGCTCAGGGGGCGAATCGAGATCGATGGCGAACACACTATCCCGCTGCAGGCCATGCGGACCGCCACCGACTTCCCCGTGCCGGCGCCTCTTGCGCTCGCGAGCTGGGTAGGGATGAAGGCTCATCGGCTGCTGCGCAGCAGCGGCGAGACTCCCACGCTCAAACAGATCGAGGTGACGATCGATTTGATTCCGGAGAGGCGTTTCGTCGCCGTCGATCACGCCTGGTTGGAAAAAACGACCGTGCGGCCGGGAGATGAGATCCGGGGAAAAGTCTTCTTGCGGCCCTACCGGGGTGAGCGTATCGAAACCCCATTCAAGATCCGCATACCCTCGAACGCCCCCAAGGGGCGGCTGCGGCTTCTTGTCAGCGATGCGCAGACCCTGAACCGGGCCACGCAGATCGCCGCGGCGCGCACCAGGCTCCCCAATTTGTCGGAAACCGTCTCGCTCATGAATAAGGAGTACGGTAATCATCAGCTATTCATCTCGTTGCTCCAGTCGAACGTGACGGCCCGCTTGGAAGCTCGGACACTGCCGAACTTGCCGCTTTCCGTCCTCAGCGTAATGCGCCAGTCCTCGAAGCAGCGTCTGTGGTTGGAGTACGAATCCCCCTTAGAACGATTCCCCATTGCCTTCGACTCGATCGTCAGCGGCAGCTACAGCATTGACTTGAGGGTCGAGTGAGAAGACCGTCCCCAACCATCCCGCGGCTGTCTCGTCTGGGTGTTGCCGCCGCGCTTGTGTTCGCTTTGGGCGCATCGCCGTCCGTTGCCGAGAAGACCCGCACATGGGAGCAGCAGACTTTCCAAGACTTCGAAAAGGGGAAGGCAGAGAAAGTCACCATCCGTAGCGACGGGAAACTTTCCTTGGCGCCCCACTTTCGCGAGTTGCTGGAGACCCCTTCTTCTTATCTCTGGGACTTGGTTCGAGACGGGCAGGGCAACCTTTTCGCCAGCGGCGGACCGGACGCCGCGGTGTTGCGGATCGGAGTCGATGGAGAAAGCGCTGACTTTTTCAAAGTCGAGGACGCGGAGATTCACGCTCTAGCGGTCGACCGCGAAGATAATGTCTACGCGGCAACGTCTCCTGATCCCAAAATTTATAGGATCAGCCCCTCGGGTGAGTCCTCCGTCTTGTTTGAGCCCGACGCCAACTACGTGTGGGATATGGCCTTCGACTCCAAGGGGAATCTGTTCCTCGCTACGGGCGACAAGGGCCGGGTCTATCGCGTCCGTCCTTCCGGAAAGGGAGAGGTCTTTTTCGAGACCGAAGAGACTCACGTCCGCGCTGTGATGGTAGACGCCGCCGATAACTTGATCATAGGAACCGACCCTGGGGGTCTGATCATTCGGTTGTCAAATCCCGACCAGGGCGAACCCAAGGGTTTTGTCTTGTATCAATCGTCAAAGAAGGAAATCACCGCACTGAGCCAAGCTTCTGACGGAACAATCTACGCGGCCGGCGTTGGCGAGATAAGCAAGCCTGCCACCATCTCCCCGGTATCTCGCATCAGCATCACGGTCACGGCAGCGGCTCCTGCCTCACCCGCGCCTACTCCGCTCAATCCTCGGGATCCGGCTGCCCCGACGCGACCGACGGCTGCGCCGCTACTACCCCCGCCGGCGGTTTCTAGAGCCCAACTCAAGGGAGGTAGCGAGGTATACCGCATCTCCCCGGATGGCGAGCCACGGGTTATATGGAAGTCCAACAGCGACATTGTGTACGCCATCGGCTTAGACCTGGAACAGAAACCACTAATCGGGACGGGCAATCGAGGGCGCTTGATACGGCTCGATTCGAGCACGGAATACTCATTGGTTCTTACGGCCCCCTCAAGTCAAATCACCGCCATAGCGCCGGGCCCTGACGGCAAGGTCTTTATCGCCACCAGCGGTATCGGCAAGGTGTATCAACTTGGTCCGCAATTGGAAACCGAGGGCTACTTCCAGGCCGAGGCCTTTGACGGCAAGATCTTTTCGCGCTGGGGTCGGATCGAGTGGCGCGGCCAAACGGCGGACTCTTCCAAGATCGAAGTCTCGACCCGATCAGGAAATTCGAGAAGCACGGCGCGTAATTGGAGTGAATGGTCGCCGCCGGTGGCGTCGAGCGCGGGTGAAAATTCCCAGTCTCCACCCGCTCGATTCGCGCAGTGGAAAGCACTGCTGAGTGCACCTGCGGACGGTGATTCGCCGGTCCTCGACTCCGTTTCGCTGTTCTACCTGCGAAAGAATATCGAGCCGGTCATCACCCATGTCGAGGTGACTCCGCCCAACCACAAGTTCCCCGACAAGCCGGCAACCCTGGCTCGGAAAAGGCGAACGTTACCTCCCTTGGGCCAGCCTCCTCGCCAGGTGGTCACGGTAAAGCCCCAGCAAGCGATCATGCCCGCGAAGGGTTACGTGGGGATTCGTTGGGCGGCCAACGACGCCAACAAAGACAAGCTGGTCTTTACGCTCGAGATTCGCGGGGAGCAGGAGACAGCGTGGAAACTGCTCAAGGAAGAGGTTGAAAGCGACCATCTAAGCTGGGATTCCACGTCGTTTCCAGACGGCTGGTACCGGGTCAGAATCAAAGCTTCGGACCGGCTTTCAAACCCCGCGGCACAAGAGTTGAATGCGTCGCGAATCAGCGATCCCTTCATGATCGATAACGGCGCCGCACGCATCAGCGACCTTACGGCTCGCTTCGAGGACGGCCGCCTGGCAGTCCGCTTCCGCGCGGCTGACACGACGACAAAGATCAGCCGGGCGCAATATTCACTTGACGGTTCCGATTGGAAGCCCATACGGCCCGCGAGTCTCCTATTCGACTCCAAAGAGCTTTCCTTCGAGTTCCAGACCGGCCCTGTCGAGGCCGGCGAACACACGGTCGCCGTCCGCGTCTATGACACCTACGAAAACCTGGCGGCCGAGAAGGCAGTCGTACGATAGCCGGGCAGGGCTGCCACGCACACCCTCGCGACGAGCGAATCGGAGCCGCGAACGCAAGTGAGCGGTCATGCCGCCTTTGTAGTTACGGATACTTGGGCTGTCACTAACGTTCCAGGCACAATGACGCGCCTCCTTAGGGAAGCCGTGACGTCAGGGCACGAGGCCGCGGCGACAAGCGGACAGAGCCGTGCCTGTAAGGGCACGGGCCCGCTGGCTAACGCCCGCGGCTCTGTGCGGTTATGTTCAGCACCCTGGGCCCGGTCGGACGCTCGCCAACAACTGAAGAAACTGGGACGCAGAAGATCTATCTGCACACAGGGATGTCCCGAACCGAGCCGCGCACGTACCGCTGCAGTGCCCCGCGTTTAGCCCGCTTTTCTCACCAGGTGGCAAGGCGAAGTGTGTGAGAGGCCCGTCAGTACAAGGCGCGCACCGCTCAGCGCCCAATTCCCTGAACAATGCGAGCGTACTTGAACCCTACGTTGAGCACGGTGAGCAAGCGCAACGAAGTAATGGCGGGCCTATCGCGTGCTTCGACCGTCAGCTGGTGAGAAAAGCGGGCTAGTCCCGTAGCGAAGGACTGGGCGGTCGTTTGCCCAGACCTGCGGTCGTTTCTTGTTCGCGCCCGTGAGAGCCGACCTAAATCCCGCCTGTATTTCACCAGTTCTCTAGCCTCCGGTCCCCGCCATGTCATGTAAGATAAGTTGTTCATTCAAAGCATCTTATTTCCGATAACAGCACGTGGCCTTGGACCGGCGGGGTACAATAAGACTGGGTATCCGAAGCATTCGGGGCCAATTCGAGCACGGGTAATCCGGGAGCCACGAACCAGCGGAGAAAAAGAAATTACCAAACAAAGCCAATATCGCACAACCCACAGGGAATCAATGGGTTACGGCTGGTTTCCAGTACGGCGGGACAGTCGGCTCGGCAAAACCCGAACGGACGCTCCACCAGGATACGAGGGCAGGCAGCCCCTAGGAACGGTGACCAGGGCAACAACTTATCGGAACAGCGAAACTCCCGAGGAGCAGAATTACCAAACAAAGCCAATTCCCAATAACTACCATAGATTCAGCCGTTTACAAGGTAGTTCGGAGGTGTGAAGCGGAAAGCTGCAGGTCGTCGCGGCTCGGAAGCGTACCAGTATCGTCCTCGCACCTTAGCGGTTGGGCGGGGCAGCGGCGCCGAAGACTCTATGGGCCGCGGACCTAATCATTCGCGGTACAGTCGGCGTTTTTTACCGACGCATATCGCCGCTTCGAGGTGATGGATACGACCTACCGTGCCTTGAACCCGGCGCTCGAGCACCTTCGCGACAACCGCACGTCAGGCGCAATCGATCTGGCGCTGGAAGCGCTCGAGTTGGCCGAGTCTTGGATCGCTACCGGTCGAAGTCCGCTGGATCTGGCGAGAGAGTTGGCCGCGATGCATCCCGCGATCGCGACCGTCCGCAACGTGGGCGCACTCCTTTCGCAGGGGGCGGACGATCTGCCGGCTGCGCTACGCGACGTCCGACAATCGTTGGTTGAAGGCAACCGTCACATCGCAGAAAAGCTGACAACCTTCGTTTCGGTTGACGCCGCTGTCATCACGCTGAGTAACAGCTCCACCGTGCGGGACGCTCTGCTCGCCATCCGGCCACGATCGGTTCGGATCCTGGAGTCACTGCCGGGGGGCGAGGGCGCTGAGATGGCGGCAGCCTTGCGAAAGGGTTCTGGAAGAGCGGCCGGGCTAGCGAACATCGCGCTGATCCCTGACGCCGCCATGGGCAACGCCGTCCCCAGCGTCGATTGTGCCTTGGTCGGGATAGACACCTTCGACCGCACGGGGGCGATCCTGCACAAGCTGGGGACCTTACCCTTGGCCCTTTGCTGTCGCCACTACAAAAAACCCTTCTACGCTGCCGGACATAGCTTCAAATTCACCGACCGTGAGTTCAGCGGGCTGCCCGAACCGGAGACTGACCTAGAAAGCCAGCGATTCGACTGCACACCGGCGGAGTTGATTACCCAGCGGGTGGACGAAAAGTAGGCGTCTCGAAGCTCCACCTGCCGCGGAGGGCGAATCCGCGCTGCTGCCGGTTCCCAAAGCGATGGACAATTCCTTACAATAGGTAAGGAGGTCTTATGGCTAGCTCGACGATTACCAGCAAGGGCCAAATCACCATCCCCATCGAAATTCGCCGGCGTCTCGGGCTTAGGAGCGGAGATCGTCTCGAATTCCTCTTTGGCTCGGATGGAGAAGTGATTGTGCGGCCCAAGCGGGTGCGCTTGGAAAGCCTCTTTGGAATCTTACAAGAGCCGGGTCAGCGCGCTCTGACCGTCCGGGAGATGGACGAGGCGGTTCGGGAATCTGTGGGGAAGGCCCGGAAGCGCATCTCAAGGCGGAGAAGCTAATGCGGGGTATTGATACCAATGTCCTGATACGAATACTCGTCGAGGACGATCCAGCGCAGGCCAAGAGAGCGCATGCTTTCGTGGCCCAATGTCGGGCCTCGGGCGAAGCGGTCTTCGTTGCTTCGCTGGTGGTATGCGAGCTGGTTTGGGTCCTCGGATCGGCTTATGGCAAAACGAAAGCTCAGGTCGTCGGCACACTCGAGCAGTTAGTGAGCTCCGACATGCTGGTTTTCGAGAGCGGCGATCTTGTCCAGGAGGCCTTGGAGTTGTACCGCGCGGGTTCTGGCGATTTCGCGGACTACTTCGTGGGACTTTCGAACCAAGCCCGGCAGTGTAAAGAGACAGTTACTTTTGACCGAGCGCTTCGGTCGGCGCCGGGCTTCGCCGCGCTCTAGCTTGCCACAAGCGTTCCGCGGCAGCTCTAAGCTACACCCCCAACTGCCAGAGAATGTAACCCAGAGCCTCTCGGGCATAGTATTTGCTGCGCGCCCACGTGCTGTCGCTGCCCCGGCTGCGGGGAGAGCCGTAGACCACAAGACCCCCGGCTTCGAGCATGCTCTTGATGCGGTGGATGTGGTAACCATCACTTACAACGATGCAAGAGGCAAGCCCTTTCTGTTTCATGATTTCGGCCACCGCCTCGGCGCTTTCTACCGTCGATCGTCCTCGCGAGTCAGCGATCACTGCTTCCGCGGGCACTCCCTGTTGCCGGAGATAGTCCTGGCCGACCTCCCCTTCAGCAAACTTCGAGCCCTTCCCATGGCCGCCGGTGGTGATGATGCGAGGTGCCAACCGCCGCCGATACAGCTCCAGCGCATGGTCGAGCCGCGCCTTCAGGACAGGTGAAGGCCGCCCTAAGTATTGCGCGGCTCCGAGCACCACGATCGCGTCCGCGGGCTGCGCCTCGTCGACCTGGGCCTGGAGCCAAACCTGGTAGTAGACAGTGGTGAAGTATGCAGCACTCAGCCCGACGACCGTCAGGAGAGGAATCAGAAGCAGCTTCCAGCGCCTCGAACGCCGCGGCCCATCTACGGTAGGTACCTGGCTAGGCGCGTCCACGGTAGCGACCCTTGCCTCACGATGCGAGGGTTGTTGGCGCTGAGGTCCAAGATGGTCGACGGCTGACGGCGAGGAGCCGGTCCGCCATCAACAATATAATAAACGCTGCCCCCCAGCTGCCGAACCGCCTCGGCTGCGGTCGAAGCCGGGGGCCGACCCGAGAGATTCGCGCTGGTTCCGGTCAGCACTCCGCCCGAGGCGCGGATTATCGCCCGCGTCAATGGGGCCGCCGGCACGCGAAGTGCCACGGTATCGGTTCCAGCCGTAATTTCGCGAGGGACTTTCGGGCCTGCGGGAAGGATCACTGTCAGTGGCCCAGGCCAAAACTCAGCGGCGATCTTCGGCAGAGCCGCGGGCACATCCGCTACGAGCCGCGGCAACTGCTCCAACGAGTCGATCAGCAGCAACAGGGGCTGATTCTTGTCCCTCTTCTTGACATGGAAGATTCGCTCGACGGCTGCCGGACAAAAGGGGTCTGCAGCTAGGCCGTAGACGGTATCGGTGGGGATGACGAGCAACTCCCCGCGACCGATCGCGGCGGCAGCTAGGCGAACCCTCCGCCACTGCGGTCTTGCGGGATGGATGGGCAGGACCCGGGTTCGTCGGAAACTGGCAGCCACAAAGTAATTCTATTACGATGAAGGTCGCCGTGGCTGTGTCGACCTTAACCCGCTTTTCTCACCAGGTGGCGAGGCGAAGTGCGTGAGAGGCCTGTCAGTACAAGGCGCGCGCCGCTCAGCGCGCCTTTTTTGAACAATGCGGGCGTACTTGAACCCTACGTTGAGCACGGTGAGCAAGCGCAACGAAGTAATGGCGGGCCTATCGCGTGCTTCGACCGTCAGCTGGTGAGAAATGCGGGTTAAGGTCGTTTCGAGCCCCGCCAACCCTCTGCTGAAGGACATCCGCCGTTCCGTCGCCCAAGGAACGCTCACCGCGGACGGATTATGGGTGGCGGAGAACTTCCACCTGCTCGAAGAAGCGTTACGAAGCGACCTCGAAGTACCGACGGTTCTCGCCTCGACAAAAGTTCAGGGCGCTGTCGAACGCCATGTCGGCAAGCTGAAAAGCGTTCGCCTGACCGTAGTCGCCGAGCCGCTGTTCCGGCGGATCGCCGGAACCGAGTCCACGCAGGGAGTGATCTCGCTGGTGCGTCCGCCGGCTTGGAGGCTAGAGGATGTGTTTCGACGCTTCCCGCTGGTGGTTGCGTTAGACGGATTGCAAGACCCGGGCAACGCCGGAGCGATCGTGCGCTCAGCCGAGGCCTTTGGGGCGACGGGCGTCATTTTCCTGGCTGGTACGGCAAGCCCGTTCAACGCCAAGACCTTGCGTGCTTCCGCCGGATCGCTGTTTCGAGTGCCTTTTGTGTTCGGCATCGACAGTAAGATCGTCAGGGCGTCGTTCCGCCAGCGAAAAATCCAAAGGGTGGCGGCCACGCCCCGCGCCAAGCTGCGGCTCGACCGCTATGAGTGGAATGCGCCCACCGCGCTCGTGATCGGATCGGAGGCTCACGGCGTGAGCGAGACTTTCCTGCAAGGCGTCCAGCGGATTCGCGTTCCCACCACAGGCGTCGAATCACTGAACGCCGCGGCGGCCGCGGCAGTAATCCTCTACGAAGCGGCTCGGCAAAGAGCGTGAACCGACTTGAATGAACCCGTCCGACGCACCCGATGAGCCTATTCGAACCCATCGCTTCAAAGCTCGACAGCTCGGACCCGACTCGTCCTCTGGCCGAGCGGATGCGCCCCCAGACGCTTGATGAGTTTGTCGGCCAGGAGCATATTCTTGGGCCCGGAAAACCCTTGCGCCTTCAGGTCGAACGCGACCAGCTGAGCTCGATCATCCTTTGGGGTCCTCCCGGCGTGGGGAAGACGACGCTGGCGCGCATCATTGCCAAGAAGACGCACTGCGAATTCATTCCCTTCAGCGCGGTTCTGAGCAGCATCAAGACGGTAAAAGCCGTCATGGCCGATGCCGAGCGGATGCGCCGACAGGGCCCTCGCACCATCGTCTTCGTCGACGAGATTCACCGTTTCAACAAAGCTCAGCAGGACGCCTTTCTGCCCTACGTCGAGCGAGGCGACATCATCTTGATTGGGGCGACGACCGAAAACCCGTCGTTCGAAATCATCTCGGCGCTGCTTTCGCGCACCAAGGTTTACATTTTGCGAGCGCTGACGGTGGAGGAGATGACGCGAATCTTGCGCCGGGCTTTAGAAGACGGCCAGCGTGGGTTGGGACAAGCCGATCCGACGGTCGGCGACGACATGCTCGAGCGGATGGCGCTGTTTTCCAACGGCGACGCCCGGAACGCCCTGCAGACGCTCGAAACCGCTGTCGCCTCGGCGGCCGGCGCGCCGATCACCGAAGAGCTGCTCGGGGACGTCTTGCAGCGCAAGGTGCTGCCCTACGACAAGGCCGGGGAAGAACACTACAACCTGATTTCGGCGCTTCACAAATCCGTTCGCTCGAGCGATCCCGACGCAGCTTTGTACTGGCTGGTGCGCATGCTCGAAGCCGGTGAAGACCGCCTTTACGTTGCGCGCCGGCTGGCGCGGATGGCTTTCGAGGACATCGGCCTAGCCGACCCTCGGGCGCTGGAGCAAGCCATGGCGGGGGTCGAGGCGTTTCGCTTCATCGGCGAGCCGGAAGGCGACCTCGTGCTGGCGCAGGTAGCGGTCTACCTGGCGATGGCCCCCAAATCCGACGCCGTCTATGGTGCGTACAACCGCGTAAAGCAAGATGTCGAAACCACCACGGCCGAGCCGGTGCCCCTGCAGCTTCGCAACGCTCCCACGAGACTTATGAAGAAGCTGGGATACGGGGAAGGCTACCAGCACGCTCATCAGTTCGAGGATGCCGTTACCGAGATGGAGTGCCTACCGGAATCCCTGCGCGGGCGCCGCTACTACGTCCCGACCGGCCGCGGCTTCGAGAAGCGCATCGCGGAGAAGCTGGAGGAGCTGCGTAAGAGAAGGGGCCGGAAGGACGAGCCGGAAGGATGAGTACGAAGAAACGCGGCCACTATGCCGCTTGAGACGACAGATATGCGGGGATGGAATGGGCTCGCGAGGCGGTCAGTGGGGGCCACTGACACTTGGCGCGAAATGGGTTCGTTTCGCGGAACTGGATTGCCGTTTATTCGCCTTAACTGTTCGGCGGTAGTACGTTGAAAATAAATATGTTACGAGCATCTATCCGGCCTTGCGAAATGGGTTCGTTTGGTTATTTTTTTCTCCGTTTCTGCATTCTCACGATGCTTGGCATGGGCTGATCCTATGCTCACGGTTAGGGCAGCCACCGCGAATAAAAAAGGGGCTTCCGCGCCACAAATCGACGCGCCCACTTTCAGGAGCGGGTGAGCACACATCTCCGAAGGGGCTCTCAGCAAAACTCGCGGTAGCCCCTTCTAAACGCTGCTCTGCCTAACGGCCGACGACTGGCTCGGTCCCTGTCCGACGAGCGCATTGTTGGGTTAGAATTCGCCGACAGACCGGGTGCCAAGCCGGCAGGATTGCCGGCCGAACTCGAAACTAAGACCGCCAAACTGGCGGTCGCTACCTGTGGTGCGGCCCGCCCCCCCTACACCCTCCCTGAGAAATGCAAGCTAAGTGATTGAAATAGATTGGCTTATATGTCAATTGGGTTTGTTTGGTAATTTCTTCAGGTCGGGCCAATTCCGCCGGCTAGGCGCTCAGGGTTTCCCGCTTCCATTGTACCAGCGGCGTCCAGGCCTACGAGAGATCAGAGGTCATAAGTTGTTGATAAAAAAGGCCACCGTTGCTGTGACCGACGCCAGGAGCAACGCCGAAGTCCGAGCGGACAACCAAAGTGCGCGATTCATTTAGGGAGTTTAATGATGATGACGGGCGTGGGCAGATCTCCGCGCTCGGTTTCCGTCGCGGAGTGTCGATCCCCACGCTACGGCGGGCCGTCGACAGCAGCATAGACTTTGCGATCGACCAACTCCTAGCCTACAGGGACTGACACCAGCTATAGCAAGGGCGAGAACAGGAAGGCGTCTATCCCGTGATCGTCAATGGATGTGCCTCACTCGGCGTTCTTACCTACCCCACCGACACCGGGACCAGAAGTACGCCCTAGGTTCAATTGAGAGTGAAGGGAAATTAAGAGATGAAACGGCACACAATCATTCAGAGCCTCGCGGCGGCTGGTACAGCCCCATTGGCGGGAGCCTCACCGGGCTGGTTCAACGGCTTCGCCGAACAGCTCCGCAACGACTTGCTTAGCCATTGGCGCAGTACCCGTGAGTACTCACTTGAGATGCTGGAGGCGATGCCGGCCGAGCACTTCGTCTTTAAGCCGGTCGAGGAACAGCAAACCTTTGCCGAACAGTTCGAGCATTTCGCCAGTAGCAACGCAGGATACTTCTCGCGCTTTGAAAAAGAGGTCGACGAGCCTCGGCCGACTCGCCCGAAATCGCTGACCAAAGACGCTCTGCGCGAGTTCGTTAGAGCGACCTTCAATTATGTCGAGGCCGTGCTCTCCGGTTTGACAGAAGAGGAGTTCCTGCGCCGCGATGTGCGTATGAGCTCCCGCTCGAAATCCCACACAGCGCAAGATATTTTCCTGCGCGCTTATATGCACACAGCACATCACCGGGGACAGATTGTCACGTACCTGCGTCTCAAGGGCGTGACTCCTCCAAGCTGGCGTTTTCCGCCAAACGGGGTCGCCTAGGCTCAACTGACCTACGCAAGATCGCGCAACTCGGCTCGGAGGCCACTCTGATCGGTAATGGCCTGGAAATCCTGACTCTCCCTACGCGCAGAGAGTTACTCAGTTTTGACCTTCGCGCTATAAGGATGCATCCCCTTGGGTTCCAATTTCAAAACGTGTACCAATCGCAACTTTGGTGCAACACATTGTTATCCGGCGATTCTCATAGTCGGTTGTTGCTAGGGAATATCGCGTTATTCATCGAGACGCAGTATTTTTTCCATCTTCCTTCCCTTGGCCAATTCGTCAATCAGCTTGTCTAGATACCTAACCTTTTGAATAAACGGGTTTTCCAACTCTTCTACTCTGTAGCCACAAATGACGCCCTTAATGAGGTGCGCATTCGGATTCAGTTTGCATTTATTGAAAAAGGTCTCAAAGGTCACTTCGTCGTCGATCATGGATTTCAACTTTTTTTCATCGTAGCCAGTAAGCCACTTGATGACTTCGTGTAGCTCTTTTTTGGTTCTGCCTTTCTTTTCAACTTTTGCAACGTAGAGAGGGTAGATTGACGCGACGGTCATCTTTGCATAGCGTTCTTCTGTGCCAGGAGGTGGCTGTTTCATGGCAATTCAATGTTCAGTCAGGTATTGACCCGGGACAGGGGCTGGACCTGGATCCTCTACAACCGCTGGGAACCCAGTTTCGGCACAAGGGAATCTGAACCTGGCACAGCCGACAGCCAGGCGTGGGCGAGGCATAGCAAAGACCATGGCGTAACTTGGTCCGAGCCGATCGACCTGACCCGGGCCTCGCGGGACTTTGACGACTGGGGTGCCACAGTCGTCGGTCCCCCACCCGTGCCCCGCCCCGTGCCAGAACCCTAGTATCTTGTAAAATCAATAACTTCGACGCGGCACCTCGGCTCACCCCGACATGCCCCGCTTACTGCAACCAACCGTGAAAGAAACTATTGGGTGCCTGGAAATGTAGGGGCACGGCATGCCGCCCGAAGTTCCCGATCGTCCAGCCGGCTTCTGAATATACGTGACCGAACTCATGAAACGGACACTTAGCCTCGAAGCGCTCCCGAGATGTTGTGGCTCAACCTTGCGGCGGTGAGTGATAATCAAGTGCGATGAGCGAGTTGGTGGATCTTCGAAGCGACACGGTCACGCGTCCCACGCCCGAGATGCGGCGTGCCATGGCTGAGGCCGAGGTCGGCGACGACGTATTCGGTGAGGATCCGACGGTGAATCGGCTCGAGGCGCGTGCCGCCGAGATCATGGGCAAGCAGGCCTCCCTTTTTGTGCCCTCGGGAACGATGGGCAACCAAATCGCCGTCAAGGTGCATACCTCCCCCGGCCACGAGATGATCTGCGACGAGCGGTCACACGTAGTTCTCTATGAAATGGGCGGGCCGGCGAAGCTTTCGAGCTGCGTGACGCGCACAGTTGCCACCGAGGACGGGTTTCTACACTGGGACGAAATCCGCGGACGAGTTCGGCCGGCCAGCGATCATCATCTGGGAACGGGGCTTATCGCAATCGAAAACAGCCACAACGTAGCGGGTGGCCGAGTCTATCCTGAAGGCGTCATCGAAGAGCTTTGCGAGGGGGCGCACGCGGCGGGAGTTCGCGTCCACATGGACGGCGCGCGCATCTTCAACGCAGCCACGCACTCCGGCCGTCGCGTCGATGAAGTGGCCGCCCCGGTCGACTCGGTAATGTTTTGCCTGTCGAAGGGCTTGGGCGCTCCGGTTGGGTCGATGCTCGCCGGCAGCCGCGAGTTCATCGACCAGGCGCGGTTAGTTCGCAAGGCACTGGGCGGCGGCATGCGCCAGGCGGGGGTACTGGCCGCGGCCGGTTTGGTAGCGCTCGAAAAATCACCCGAGGACCTGCCGACGGATCACGCGAATGCCCGCTATCTGGCCGAGTCGCTGGCCGAGATGCCCGGCATTGAGATCGATCCGAAAAAAGTCGAAACCAACATCGTCATCTTCGATGTTTCCGGGACCGGCATGAGCAGCGACGAGTTTTGCTCGCGTCTCAAGCAAAGAGAGGTCCTCGCCCTCGGCCTCGACCAACGCCGTACCCGCATGGTCGCTCACCACGATGTCGACCGCGAAGGCTGCGAGAAGGCCGTCGCCGCGGTCAGTGAAATCGTGCACTAACCAGGTCCCGGGGACGAGGAAAGCACAAAACCGCCCGCTCCGTCCTTCGGCCGTTAGCCGGTGGGCAAGGGGCTAACAGCCCAGGCTCACTCTCGCTCGCACATCTCGACGAGCGGGTAGGCATTGGGCTCGTTTTGCGTCTGAACGACTCCTTTTCTTCGCCTCAACAATGTCGATTAAGTTATTGAAATATCTTGGCTCATATGCAAATTGGCTTTGTTTGGTAATTTTTCTTGCGGCGGCCGCTTCCGCAGATGAAAAAAGCCATTTGGAAGGTGCGAAAAAAATGGCGCGGACACCCAGCCGCGACTTGCATGCTCACTGACACTAAAAAAGTCAGTGCTAGGCCGCTTGTGGCGATTCCCCGATTCTGTCATACCTTCCTGGGACAGCCTCCTGCGTCTATTCTATCGCGGGCGGCTAGGATTTCCCTGGACAAGGGCCCAGAGGTTACTGAAAACAAAGATGTCGCCGCCCGTGACCGGCAGATTCGAGTCGGACCGATAGCACCATGGCAGTCTGCCGCCGATTGGTGCGCGACCCATGCAATGGAAGTGGTCCAGCGCTCGATGGTTCGCCGGGCAGGCCGGGGCAATCACGATGGACGACGTCCGATTGCCCATGAATCCTAGCGCTTGGCTCTGAAGAAACGGCCGCAGGTCTCTTCGAGATCAAACGGCCGCGGATCTGGCGGGCCACGACCGAGTGCAGAAATCAGGCGTTTGTGGCTCCCCCCCTAGATCATCGACGAATGCAATCGTGTGCAATCTGAAGGTTAAGTACTGATAACCTATTGAAATGTAGTAGGTTTGCCCGGGTGGCGGAACTGGTAGACGCAAAGGACTTAAAATCCTTTGGTGCTAGGCACCGTGTGGGTTCGACTCCCACCCCGGGCACCAACATAACCGCCGTCGTTCGAACTAGTTGACAGTCTCATGTTCTGCGTGTCCCTGTCGTGTACCCTTCGTTTCGACGAGCGCGATGGGGTCTTGCGCCCAGGCGCGCTCTAGATCCGCGTCCAGTCGTTGTTGCCGAGCTTTCACCCAAGGGGCGTAGTTGCGCTCGGTAATCCGCACACTCTCGTGCCCCAGCAGCACTGACACGTCCTCAGTCGGCACGGCGGCGAGAAGTAGCTCAACCGAGAATGTGTCGCGGAAGCGATGCGGGTGCGCATTCTTGACACCCGCCAGAGAGAACAGCCGCTTGAGCTTGCGTCTCCAGGTCTCCGTGTTGTTGTCGACCTTACCTACACCAGACCAGAACCAGTAACGCTCGCTCGCGGAATGCTGTTGAGCGCCTCCACGACAAACGCCGGTAGCTTCACGTACACGGGCTGGCCGGTTTTGTGCATGCGTAACAGCAGCCTGGCACCTTGAAGCCGTTCCACAGGACACGAACTCGCGTCACCAATTCGAAGGCCCGAGTACGTAGATCTGCTTGCGCTCGGCGGCGGTAAAGGTGAGGCTGCTGCTGGAAGCCACGAATTCGCGCCTCTCGGCCAGCGTGAGACGTTGAGCATGCTGCCTGGCGACTGGCATTCACCCGCAGTGTGCCCTCTCCCCGCTGCCGTCGCTTCAGGATCATCTTGTGTTGGAAACACTCCCCCCGTTCAGGATCATCTTGCATTGGACAACTCCGGGGCCCTCTGCCGGCTGTTACTGTATAGACCAATGGCCGACCGCATCCTTGTCACCGGATCATCAGGCTTCATCGGAGCATGGGTCGTCCGGGATTTGATCGAGCGCCGTGTCCCGTTCGTAATGCTCGATCGGGACCCAAACCTGCGCAGGCTACAGGGCTTGCTGCCGGAACTTCCGCCCGGTCTCAAGGTAATCACTGGCGATGTGAGCGATCTGGACGTCGTGCGCCGAGCCATCGAAGATAACGGCGTGACGGCAATCGTTCACCTGGCGGGCGCACAGATTCCCATCTGCCGCGCGACGCCGCTGTTGGGCGCCCAGATCAACGTGATGGGCACGATGGCGGTCTTCGAGGCGGCTCGACAGTCAGGTACGATCCAACAGATTGCCTACGCTAGCTCGGCGGGCGTCATGGGGCGGGTCGAGGACTATCCGCCGGGGTTGATCCCCAACGACGCGCCACCGCTGCCCGCTACGCACTACGGTGTATTCAAGCAGTGCAACGAAGGCAACGCGCGGATCTATTTCCAGGACCACGGGGTCAGTAGCGTCGGTCTTCGCCCCGGTGAGAACGGCGCTGACAAACTAGACCACATAGCGGCGGTGTGAAGGCTCCCAGAGGAGGCGGAGGACCAAGCCGCTGATGTGGTCCGCAAGCATCCCCGAGGTGTTTTGTGGAACACCGGAGGGATGTATCGGGTGGAGCTATACGTTCAAGTACGACGAAGTGTCTGCGTCGAAGGGCTAAGCGAACGCGAAGCAGCACGGCGCTTTGGGATTGCTCGCGAGACCGTGCGCAAGATGTTGCGCTACCGGATTCCGCCGGGCTATCGGCGGAGCAAACCGGCGAGGCGTCCCAAACTGGAGGCCTTCACAGGGATCATCGATCAGATCCTGACCGACGATCGGGAGCGTCCGAGGAAACAACGCCACACCGCACAGCGCATCTTTGACCGCCTCCGCGACGAGTACGGGTTCACAGGCGGCTACACGACCGTCAAGGACTACGTACGCGAGAAGAAGCTGGGCGGACAAGAGATGTTCGTGCCGCTGACGCATCCGCCGGGTGACGCCCAGGCGGACTTCGGCGAAGCGGTCGTCGTCATCAACGGAGTGCAGCGCAAGGCGCACTTCTTGGTCGTCGATCTGCCGCATAGCGATGACGCATTCGTGAAAGCGTTTCCGGCCGAGACGACGGAGGCATTCTGCGAGGGGCACAATGCGGCGTTTCGCTATTTTGGCGGCGTGCCGCGCAGCATCGTCTACGACAACACGAAGCTAGCGGTGGCGAGGATCCTGGGAGACGGCACACGCCAGAGGACCCGTGTCTTCTCCGAGCTGCAGTCACATTATCTGTTCGCCGACCGTTTCGGGCGGCCGGGCAAGGGCAACGACAAAGGCAAAGTGGAAGGGTTGGTGGGCTATGCGCGGCGCAACTTTATGGTGCCGATCCCCAGGTTCTCAAGTTGGGAAGCCTTCAACGAACACCTCGAAGCGAAGTGCCGCAAGAACCGTGGACGGCGCTTGCGGCGACACTCGGAAACGATCGGTGAGCGTTTCGAGCGCGACCGCCAGGCGTTTCTGACGTTGCCTGCTGTCGGGTATGACGCTTGCGACAAGCGCACGACGCGGGTGACGTCGTTGTCGCTGGTGCGCTATCGGACCAACGACTACTCGGTTCCGACGCGCTACGGCCACCGCGAAGTACTGCTGAGAGCTTACGTCGATGAGGTGGTCATCGGCTGCGGCAGCGAAGAGATCGCCCGGCATCGGCGCAGCTACGAACGCGAGGAGTTGATCTTCGATCCGCTGCATTACCTGGCCTTGCTGGAGCGCAAGACGAACGCGCTGGATCAAGCCGCGCCGCTCGTCGGTTGGCAGTTACCGCAAGATCTCGTGCGTTTGAGACGCTTGCTCGAAGTGCGGCTGGGTAAACCAGGCAAGCGCGAGTACGTGCAGGTGCTGCGTTTACTCGAAGACTTCCCGCTCACCGACGTCACCGCCGCCGCGCGGCAGGCCGTTGAGTTGGGAACGATCGGCTTCGACGCCGTCAAGCACCTCGTCCTGTGTCGGATCGAGCAACGGCCGCCCCGCTTGGACTTGACGCAGTATCCGCACTTACCCACAGCACAAGTCGAACAGACATCGACAACAGATTATTTGGTGCTGCTGGCACAGGGAGTGGACTGATGGCGAGATCCAAACTGCTGCTGGAAGCTCATCTGAAAGCACTGCGGCTGCCGACCTTCTTACGCGAGTACGACAAGGTGGCACGGCAGTGCGCCACGGAGGGCTTGGATGCGAGACGCTTTCTGCTGCAACTGTCCGAGCTCGAACTGCTCGACCGTGAACGCCGAGCGACCGAGCGGCGCATCAAGGCCGCCAAGTTCCCGGTCACGAAAACCCTTGATACGTTCGACTTCCTGGCGTTACCCAAGTTGAACAAGAAGCTGGTGCTCGAGCTGGCACACGGAGAGTTCATCGACCGTCGCGAGAACGTGTTGGCTCTAGGAAACTCCGGCACGGGGAAAACGCATCTCGCTCTGGCGCTGGGACTGGCGGCCTGCCAGGGTGGCTATCGGGTTCGCTTCACTACCGCCGCAGCGCTGCTCAACGAGCTGCTGGAAGCCCGTGATGAGCGGCGCTTGCTGAGGGCCCAAAAGCAGCTCGCCAAGCAAGACCTGCTGATCGTCGATGAACTGGGCTACGTGCCGCTGTCGAAGACCGGAGCGGAGTTGCTGTTCGAAACCTTCTCACAGCGCTACGAGCAGGGCTCCACGATGGTGACCTCGAACCTGCCGTTCAACGAGTGGACCGAAGTCCTCGGGTCCGAGCGCATGACCGGCGCCCTGCTGGATCGGCTCACTCACCACGTCCACATCCTGGAGATGAACGGCGATAGCTTCCGCCTCAAGCAGAGCAAGAAGCAACGCTCTCCGTCTTCGGATTGATCCCCGCCGGCTCGCCACAGTTTTTGTGAGCCGCCTTCCACTCCGCCTTCAGCCGCCCTAACGGGCGACCTCAGGCTGCGTTCCAGCCGTCCCACAAAAACTCGAAGCAAAACCCCGACTCCCCCCCCACTGGTCTATTTTTGCTCCGCCGCTCTACCCCAAAACTGGTCTATTCTCCCTCCGCCGAACTGGTCTAATTTTGCTCCGCCCTTGACACCGCAACCAAAATCACTGAGATCGGCCAACTTGGCAACGATTGTCTTGCGCCGACCGGGCTGCTCGGCAATATCAATCTCGATTCCGTTGGGCACGTCTTTCTTACGACGTGGTTTCCGGCGCCGCTCAACGTTTCGTGCCATGTCTTATTCCCCCGATCTTGTCTTAGCAGACGTCCTACAAGGCGACTCGAAATTGAAGGTACAGTAGACCACACAGTGCGAACTTGGCATCCGACGCTTGGAAACGCGCGATGGGTGCAAAGCTGCTGGGTCCGCATCCACCAACGTTCCCACGAGTCTCTGACACCAAGTAGTCACTCCGGTACGATCTGTTGTTTACTTACACCGAAAAGCGTGCTTTGTCCATGGGTAAAAAGTCTTGATACCGAAGTAATGGACATCTTAGTACCAACGTTGCGATCAGGCGAAAGTGGTTGTATCAGAAACATTTACCCGGCTCTGACTTGCAAATGCCGGAGCATCCATCTAAGTACGAGGGCGACCTGCGGGTCCGACCCAGCCCAGGTGCGGTCGCATAGAGGAAAAGAACACCCACGGCGTCCGTTTGGGATCCGGTGCGTAGCGGCGTGTGGAGGTCCGTCGAAAGGGCGGGTGCGACGCCCTAGCCGCCATTTCTCACGACAACACCGAGCAGACGCCGAAGACGTCGACCCAGAGGTCGACGCTGCACGCCGGAGGCGCACGCCACGTCCCATTTGCCCAAGAAGATCGACGGCTGGCTTCCTTGAAGACCGCTCGCTAATCCCCCGAACCGGTCGTGGCGGAAGCAACACGTTCTGGGACAACCTTCAGCAAGATCGGTTCAGCCGCGAAGGAGTTTTGAAGCGGTGAGCGAGTCTGCACCCTGCCGGCCAGGTGAATCCACTGCTCCATCGGCTTCGCTTGCGGTAGAGCCTGGATGTGAAAAGTGCGGCTTTCTTCTTGTGCCGGGATCACGACAGCGCTGAGGCCGATCTCGGGAATGTCGATATGAGGCGGCAAATTCCGCACCTCGACCCGTACCCGGCCGGCAAAGCCGTTTTTCCGCTTGGCGCTCACGGTAATTTCGATATCTTCGCCGGGTGCAAGGACGATCTCTCGAGCGTTGGCAGCAAGTTCGATGTCAGCGGGAGGAGAAAGAGAGATGAACTTGAGGTTATCCTCGGGTGCGGCCCAGCGGGTAACCTGGCGGCCAGCGATGTCAGCCGTGGCCTTGACCCTCCAGGGAACCGCGCGGTCCAGTTCGGCCTCGGGTTCGGCGCGCGCAATTAGGGTTGTGGATGCTTGGCCAGGTGGGATGACGCCGTTGCTTACGCTCAGACCGGGAGGGAGGTTTTCGACTGTGACGTGGATTTGCCCGTCGAAGTCATCCCTGCGGGATGCCAGTACCGTTATCGGAATCTGTCCTCCGCGCGGGACGTTCGGATTTCGCGGCTCGACCAGCAGCCGAAAGTCGGGCCTCGGGTGGCGCAGTGTCAGCCGGTAGGGGTAGTCCTCGCCACCCCCGCCATGCACATCCTGGAGCCGAACGACGTAGGAGCCGTCGGCGGGGGCTGTAAAGTGCAGGCGTGAGTCACTTCCGTAAGCGGGCCCTCCATCGTCGTTGGCATAGTACAGCCGAACTAGAGGCAAGCCGTTGGAGGCGAACTTTTGACCGGGGGGATGGATCCGCACTTTGTAAACCGGTGTGTTCATCGCCTGACCTTCGCTGGAAGTACCGAAGAAAGAGAGCCTTTTTGCGGTGAGGCGGAAGGGGCTGCTTCGTCCAGCGCTTGTGGGCGGAAACGAGGCAAAGGGCGTATCCTCATCCGGCTGGCGTGGTATTCGAGCTACGCGGGTGATCTCGCTGCCCATCATCACGTAGTCTCCCGCGACGAGATCCTTGAAAGATTGAAAGCGAATCGCTGGTTGGGTTGACTCCCAGTTTTTGAGTGTTACGTTGGTTTGCGCGACCGCTCGGACAGTCGCCCGCTCGATGGGGTTTCCGTTTTCGTCGAATACGTGGAGCAAAGAGTCAAGCCGGGATCCTAGACGGTCGGCACTCACCTCAAGGATAATTTCGTCGCCCTTTTGGGCATCGAACCGGAAGTAATTCGAAACAGGCCCGGAGCTTGTGGGAGACGCGATGCGGCCATTCACGGTTTGGGGTATAGAGAGGGCTTGAGCCTCCTCGAGCGAGGTGTTGACCCCGCTTGATCCGACCTCTTGGTAGTCTTCCAGCGCCAGCTTCAATTCGTTGACACTCTTGCCGGCTGGGCCTTCGGGGCGCAGAAATATTGTGTCGGAGTCTCTCCAAGAAGGCTTGCCGGCCACGGGAACTTCCTTGCTGGAGAGGTTATACCCTTCCAGGGTGATTTCGGCTGTTTTGCCTCTTTGCAATCCGAGCGGGTAGGCTGACTTCACAATGGGGAACTTCCCGATTTTCAAGCGATAGAAACGGTTGTTGCCGCCGCCTCTTTCGTAGTCCGAGAGCCGGACATAGTACGTCCCGGCTTTCGCAAACCGATGGGCAAACCAATGCCTGGAAGCCTCGTCGTAATCACGGCCAAACTCGCGAAGCAGCTCGTGATCGGGCGTCAGGATCGAAATGAGAGCCTTGAACTCGGACCCGATCATCCATGCACCTTCTTCAAAGACCAATTGCTCACCCTCGCGGACCGTAATCTCGAACCAATCTTCGTCGCCGGGAACAGAGATCGCGCCGGTCAGAATCGCGGGCAAGAATGTTTTGGTGGCGGTCTTCGGGCCGTTGTTCGGTTCCGCATCGGGCCGTTCACCGTAGTAGGGTTCGATGAGCACCTTGCCGGCCGGGCTGGTCCCGATGGGTGTATCGAGACGAAAGCGGAGGATGCCAATGGGGGCGTCTGGGGGGATGTCGAGTTCGACCGCAACCTCATACCTTGACGGCAGTGGTCCCAGATCGATCGTGGAAGGCAGCCCACCCGCGCCTAGGCGCACTTCCTCCGGCACGGCCGGCAGCTCTTTGACGCCGCTGATTCGAGCCTCCACACCCGGCTCGCTGAAGTAAATCGCCCGCGTCCCAGCCAGGTTGAAGCCCTCGATCTTCAGTTCCTGGGAGATGCCGCGAGCGACGGCGCGTGGCGAAACGGACTCGATGGTCGGTGGCGTCGTGCGGTTGCCGCTGCGGTGATCGACTACCGGATCGGCCCACGCTGCAAGAGTTAGGCAGACAAAGATGATGACCTTTTTCATGGCAGTCACCTAGAAGCTCGTAGTGTGTCGAGTTGATCCTTGTAATTGTCGAGATCGTAGATGCTCAACGAGCCGTCAAATCGACCGGCGGCGAACCGGCTGCCGTCGGGCGAGAAGCGCAAAGACATGACCCAGTCCGGCTGCGGGGAGAGGATCTTCAGTTCGGTCAGATCGTCGGAGCGAAAGACCTTGATGGCGCCGTCCGTTGAGGCGGTAACTAGCTTTTCTCCGTCGGGCGAAAAAGCTATCTGAAGGATAGGACCCTCGTGGGCGATGAGCGAGCGTAGCAACCTACCTTCCCTTTCGCCCAACTCCCAGATGCGGATGGTTCGATCCAGACCGCCGGCGGCTACGCGCTTTCCCGAAGGATGGATCGCGATGGCGTTGATACCCTCGAGGGGATCACTCACCGTGTAGAGGCGTTCTCCACTCGATACGTCCCAAATCTTCAAGGAGCGGTCGGCTGCCCCGGAGAGCAGCCACTTCCCGTCCGGCGTGAATGCCAGCGCGTAGACCGCGTCGATGTGGTCTTTCAAGGTACGGATCTCTTTTCCGGAGTCAACGTCCCACAATTTGATCAAACGGTCATAGCTGGAGGTTGCCAGGATGCTGCCATCCGGCGAAAACACGGTGGCATAGATGGTGTCGGCGTGGCCTTGGATGGTGAGCCGCAGCTTCCGCGATGCCACATCCCAGATCTTGACTTCGCCGCCTCTGGCCGGCAGCCCGCCCGCGGCGGCCAGCAACCCTCCGTCCGGGGAAAAAGCTACGCTTCGAACAACTTCTTGCATGCCTTCGAGAGTCGCCTGCGTTTTACCCGTGGAGGCGCTAGCCAGTCTCACCGCCTGAAAGCCACCCAAGGCGAGCATTCGGCCGTCCGGCCGGTAGGCTAACGAAAATATCTGGGCCTTTACTGGGGAGGTTGGCTCAATCTTCTTTCGTTCGACGGGAGTTTGCTTGACGCTCGCGGTTTCACCAGGCTTGGGGCCAACAGCTCCGGCATCGATCCAGCGTTTGATGAGATCAATCTGCTCGGCCGGGAGCCTTCCGCCCCCAAGAGGCATCGAGGGCTCCAGCTTGCCGGCGACCATCCGGTAGAGGCGGCTACCTCCGCTGTCACCGGGGATCACTGCCTTTCCGTGAGCCCCGCCGCGCTCTAGGTCCTCAAAAGTCTCGAGTCCGAGCCCGCCCATCTTGGCACTGCCTGCGTGGCATGCAACGCAGTTTGTGGCGAGAAGGGGAGCGATGTCTTTCGCGAATGACGGCGTATCTTGAGCCGCCGATGAGCCGAGCGGACCAAGCGTCAGCCATGCGGCGCAAATGAAAGGCATTTGGCGAAGCTTAGTTGGCATCAGTGGTTAAAGAGGAATTCCTTTTTGGTCAGCAGCGCCCAGAGCATGTCCTGCAGGGCCTCGCGACGCGCTTGCCGGCGAGCCTCGACGGGACCTTGTTCCTGGCGGGATTCCCTCAGCGCGGCGAGAATGCTCTCTCTTTCTGAGTCTGTTGGATATCGACTGAAGGCCGACAGAAACACGTGCTCCAAGATCCGGCTGTCGGACAGCCCGAGCTTCAAGAACAGGTTGATGTTGCTTCCCTGGTTACGCAGCTTGTTATTCAGGGTGCCTCCATTGATCACATGAAGAGCCTGAGCGACGCTCGGGTCGGACGAGCGTTCCTTAACGTCACACACAAGGCGATCAGGGCGGCCAAAAGAGTCCAAGAACTGGGAGTCGATTTCAACATCCGGCAACTCGAGAGCTCGCATGCCACGCGGATAGCCCCCGAATTCAGACGGCACGCCGGTAATCTGGGAGTAGGCATCCAGGATCACCTCCGCGGAAAGGCGCTTAACGATGTATTTCGAGTAGTACTTGTTGTCCGTTTGGTTCGTTGCGTTCGGCTCAGCCGCCAGCTGGTAAGTCCCGGAATTCATAATCGTACGGATTAGGTGTTTTACGTCGAAGTCGTGATCGACGAAGTCTTTGACCAGCGCGCTGAAGAGTTCTTCGTTAGAGGCTGGATTCGTAGCCCGCAAATCGTCTTCGGGAAACACCAACCCTCGCGCAAAGAAATTCGCCCATACTCGACTGACCAGGTTGCGGGCGAAGTAGGGGTTCTCGGAGCTGGTCAGCCACCGGGCCAGATGGAGCCGACGGTCTTCGGGGGAGTCGAGGGGCAATGGCTCTCCATCGAGAGGCGTGGGTGGAAGCGGCCGCAGCAGGCGGGGGTGGGGAATGTCTCCACTTGATTTGGCAAACACAATCGAGTCACCTAGCTCGCGTCCATCTTTGATGCCTATACGCGCGAAGAGGTTGGCGAAGCGGTAGTACTGCGTCTGGGTCCACTTCTCCAGCGGGTGGTTGTGACAGCGGGCACACATGAGCCGTTGGCCCATAAAGGCCTGCGTAACGTTCTCCGCCAGCTCGGCCGTTTCCTGGTGGATAACGAAGTAGTTCAAGGCCGGATGACGCCGTGTGCTGCCCGAAGAAGTGAGTATTTCGCGCGCGAAATCGTCCCACGGTTTGTTGGTTTTGACGGCGTCGCGGATCCAGTTATAGAAATCCCACATGGCCGTCTTCTCCAGGTTTTCACTCGAAACAAGGAGGAGGTCCGACCATTTATAGGCCCAATAGTCCACGAATTCGTCGCGTTCCAGGAGACTGTCGATGACCCGGACGCGTTTGTCGGGCGAAGTGTCGTCCAGGAACTGCCCGACCTCTTCGGCGCTCGGCAGGGTTCCGGACGCGTCGAGGAAGGCACGGCGAATGAACTCGGAATCAGTGGCGGGCCGAGAAGGAGCGATTCTCAGTTTCTTGAGCTTTGCCAAGACGAAATCATCAACGAAGTTGTTGCGGGGGAAGCCGCGGAAGTCGTCTTCGGAGATTTCATTCGGAAAGGGGACGGTCAAACGTGAATCCCGTACTTTGCTCGAATACCAGACCGTAATGGCGACTTCGCCGTGGCCGGTCATGGTCACCATCCCGGTGTCGTCCACCGAAGCTATGGCCTCGTCGGTGGTTGCGTATTTCGCCCAACGGGATACATCGGCGACACGGCCGTCGGAATATCTTGCGTTGACCACCACCCGCTGAGTGGCGCCGGGTTCAAGCGTGGCGGCCCGTGGGTAAGCGTCAAGCCCGATTACGTCCGGCGCATTACGTCTTGGAGCAGGAGCCCCGGCGGCGATCCACTCGGCGATAACGCGGTACTCCAGTGAATCGGGGGCGAATTGCCTCCCGCCGCCATGTGGAATCGCTGCTGTCGGCTTCAGAAGCATCAAACTAGAGGCGGGATCGGCCAATGTGACACGGCGTGCCACGGACTCGCGGGTCAGCGCCCGGTGGTCGGCCGCCGGATCGTAGCCCCGGAGAGTCAGCTTGAACCCGTTCTTCCCGGCCAGCGCGCCGTGGCAAGCTCCCTGATTGCATCCCTTCTTGGTCAGCACAGGAATGACCTGGTTGCGAAAACTCCAGGTAAACGGCTTCGCGGTTCCCTGCACCGTGAGTGTAATTTCGGCGCTGATTCCCTTGGCCTTCGCGGTGATGACCGCTGAGCCATCTGACACAGGTCGCACTAAGCCGGTCTCGCTAACCGCTGCAATCCTGGGGTCGGAGGAACTCCACTCCACACGGTCAGTCCAGTCTTGTTGGTGCCCGTCGAGTGAAGCCTCGGCCAGTAACTGTTGCCAAGCCTCGGGCCCGGCGAGTTGAACACTTTCAGGAAGAATGGCGAGCGAGGGAGCGGAATACGCCGGCGCGGTGAGGCAGAGGATGCCGGAGAGAACCACCAAGAGCCGGAGCTTGTTGTTCATCGAGAGGAGGACCTCCTTGCGAGAAGTCGTCTACCTGCTACTTCCGAGCCGGCGTGGACCTGAGCCGAGGCCCCCGAGATTGTTGACCGGTAGATAAGTCGACTTTCGCTTCGTATCACGAAAACAGTTCGTGGATCGGTTCCGTGCCGCTGTCGACGATGAAGATGGGCCGACCCTGAGCGCCAGGCAATTCCTGGTCGAGCTTGATGCCCAGCGCGTTGTAGACAGTAGCCGCCATTTCCGGCGGCGACACGGGGCGATCTTTCGGGAATGCGGCGTGGTCGTCGGACGCACCGACAACCTGGCCACCCTGAATACCTCCGCCGGCCATGACAGCGGTCCAGACTTGCGGCCAGTGGTCGCGCCCTCCGGCGGAGTTGATTTTCGGAGTACGTCCGAACTCACCCACTGCGACGATCATGGTTTCTTCGAGCAGCCGCCGGTCATGGAGATCTTCTATGAGGGATGTGAACGCATTGTCGAACATCGGGCCGCAGAGGTCTTTGACAGCGCTAATCGGACTAAAGGGCGGCGAACCATGAATATCCCAGGTAATCTCGTCGAAGACGGTCTCAAACATATTCACCGTCACGAACCTTACGTCTGCCTCGATGAGCCTCCGAGCCAGCAAGCATCCCTGGCCGAAGCGGTTCATGCCGTATCGCTGACGCATTTCTTCTGTCTCACGGTGCAGTTCGAAGGCTGCCCGAGCTTTTTGAGACGTCATCAAGGTATAGGCCTGATGGAAGGTGTCGTCGAGCAGGCGGGCATCCTGTGAGGTTTCAAATTTACTGACGGTCTTGTCGACCATGGCGCGCCAGTTCTTCCGCCGGTCAACCCTGAGTGCGGACATGTAATCGGGCGGCAACAGGTCGGGCACCTTGAACCCAGGAGCCGCGGGATTGGCGTTTAGCACAAACGGGTCGTAGCGCTTGCCCAGGTAGCCCGCGTTCTGCCCGTGGGGCATGTTGCCGCCCGTTGGTCCAATCGGCTTGGGCAGCAGCACGTGGGGCGGCACGTCGCCTTTGGAGCCTTTCAGATAAGACAGCACGCAGCCGTAGTGCGGATGCTCGACGCCGGCTTGGAAGAGCCGGCCCGTTTGCATCATCTGGTGTCCGGTATCGTGGACCGCCGGCGCGGTGTGGTAACAGCTACGGATCAGAGCATACTTGTCGGCGTGCTTCGCCATACGGGGGAAGATCTCGGAGATCTGCATCCCTGGGACATTGGTCTTGATGGGCCTGTGAGGACCGCGTATTTCGGCGGGCGCGTCAGGCTTGGGGTCCCAAGTATCGAGCTGAGAAGGACCGCCTACGAGCATCAAAAAGATGCAGTTAATGTCCTTTTTACTTTCGTCTACAGCCCCCAGAGCCTTCAGGTCGAAAAGCTGGGGAAGACCGAGACCCAGGAAAGCTAGCGAGCCCGCATGGAGGAAATCACGACGGCGTAGCCCATCACAGAATTGAACCGGACGATCGGCATCGAGACGTATCATACGTACACCCCACCCAGTCTAATTCAACATCAGTTCGATGATACTACATTGCGTAGAATCCGGCGTATCAAATGAAGTGACCGTCTGAGATCCACGGCCCATGGGTCCGAAGGTGAGAGGTGGAGCAAAAGGACAAAAAAGCCGCGGGTCTGGCAAAACGACCGCCCGGCCCTTCGCTACACGACTTATTGTTTCGCCAGCGAATAGCGCACAATTTCCTTGTCGTTGCGCACGATGATGTGACGGTTGGCATAGGCGGGGTGCGACCAGTGAACAGCGCCCAGTTCTCGGCGGCGGCCGACGGGCGTAGTAGGGGTGGTGATTTTCGTACGGCTGATCTCGTGGTAGCCTTCGGGGGAAAACTTGGCGATGATGAGCTCTCCTCGGTCATTGTTGATGAAGTAGCGGTCTTCGTGGCGGACAATCAGCCCGCACGCCCAGCGTGCGTTTTCGCGAGTTACTTCGAGCGTTTCCCAAACTCGTTGGCCCGTGGCCGCGTCCAGGCATCGAAACTGCCCATAGCTGCCAATGCCATAGACGTAGTCGCCATCGATCACGGGAGTCGTGATGAGGGCATGCAAACCATCGGTCTTGATTTCGCTATTGCTGTTGCCCTTCCAGACGAGTTTGGCACTTGGGAGATTCTGATCAAGTTTGAAAAGACGAGAGCCGTTGTAAAAGGAGGACACCAGGAGGCGATCACCGTCGAGGACAGGCGTAGCCACTACCAAACCGCCTTTTA
Organism: Bryobacterales bacterium; assembly: GCA_965248105.1. Lineage (GTDB taxonomy): Bacteria > Acidobacteriota > Terriglobia > Bryobacterales > UBA6623. The sequence goes on along the minus strand of CBDFIK010000006.1, from coordinate 2,906,481 downwards.
TGTCGAAAGGCTGCTCCCAATACGTTTCGCCGGTTGCTGGATCGAGCGACGCAACCGCCGCCGGGTGCCAGATAATCAACTGCCGCTTGCCGCCGGCTCTAAAGATGATCGGCGGGCTATAGCCGGGCCCGCGATCGGAAGAAAGCGCTCGCCAGATCTCTTTACCGGTGAACTTATCAAGGGCGACTACCTTGGCGTCGTTTTCGCCGCCCACCAAACAAATAAGCCGCTCGCCGTCCACAAGAGGAGCGGCTACCATGCCCCAGACGGGCACCGGGGATCCGTAGTCTTGCTGATAATCCTTCTTCCATATGACCTTGCCGGTCTTGGCGTTCAGGCAGTGCAACTTGCCCATGGCGCCCAAGGTATAGACGCGGTCCCCGTCGACAGTGGGCGTAGCACGAGGACCGTAGGGATAGTCGAGGCCGGCGTAATCGGTGTCCCAGGAATGCGACCAGAGTACCTCGCCATTTTGCTCGTCCAGACACAAAGCTCTTTCGACGCCTTTGCGTCCTTCCGTGGAGGTGTAGTCGGTAACGTACACTCGACCACCTGCCACCGCGGGCCCGGCGTACCCTCCGGCGACCGGTGTGCGCCATGAGGCTTCGAGTCCACCTTCGGGGAACTTGTCGATGATCCCCGTTTCGGTCCATACACCTCGGCGACCCTTGCCGCGCCATTCCGGCCAGTCATCGGCGTGAAGCGGGACCGGGAGCGCTAGTAAGAAGCAGCTCGATAGGAAGAGGCTTAAGCCGAGGGCTGGTCGTGGTCTGTTGAGCGAGGCAGAAATGCGCAAAGTGTATTCCTTCTTTGTCCAGGGGAGAAGAGGTTTGATTATGAGGTGTGGGTTAGCAGGTCACCGTAGAGCAAGCCAACCAACCGCTCGGCGGCCATCCGCCACGCGTACAACCTCTCGCCCATTGTACCCACGAAGGGGCCGATATCGGTCTGCGAGCTTCGATGGGCAGCGTTCCATACTCGATGGGTAAACCAGGGGCTGTGGTTTGTGGTTGGCCCCGGCGCCTCGTACAATGGGTTTGGGCAGTGGCTGGCGTGGCGTTCTCTCGTTCGCGGGAATACTGCGAAATTTGGTCGTTGATTCATCTCTCGTCCGGGTGACAACTAGAATTTTTGCTGTCTCCCGAGGAAGCGCGACCCGAATCTTTTTTGCCTTCTCGAACGATAAGTATAGCTTGAAGATCCAACTTCAACCTGTTGTCGGAAAGGACATTCGTCATGCCTAAAGGTCAGTTCGGCGTTGCGGGCTTAGGCGTCATGGGGCAGATGATCGCGCTCAACATCGAGCGCAACGGTTTCCCCGTGGTGGCGTACAACCGGGGCGAAGAAAAAGCCAATCGTATGCGCGAGGTGGCCCAAGGTAAGAACGTCCAAGTGACGCAAACAGTGCAGGAGCTGGCTGACCTCCTCGAGAAGCCGCGCAGGGTGCTGTTAATGGTCACCGCGGGAAAGGGCACCGACGCGGTAATTTCGGATTTAAGGGGTGTTTTTGAGCCGGGTGACGTGATCATTGACGGCGGAAACGCATACTTCGCCGATAGCGACCGACGGCGGCAAGAGTTGGAGGGAACCGGCATCCATTTCATCGGCTGCGGCATCAGCGGCGGTGAACAGGGAGCATTGTGGGGGCCGAGCATCATGCCGGGCGGGGACAAGGAAGCCTACGAGAAGCTCGAGCCGGTGCTGACCAAGATCGCCGCGAAGACCGACGACGGGCCCTGTGTCACCTACGTCGGGGCAGGTTCAGCGGGCCATTACGTGAAGATGGTCCACAACGGCATCGAGTACGGGATCATGCAGGTGATTTGCGAGGTCTACGATATTTTGCGCAAGTCGCTGGGCCTGCATACGAGTGAGATCCACGAGATCTTTGCAAAATGGACAAAGACTGAGATCAACGGGTTTCTGATAGAGATTACCGCCGAATGTCTCCAGAAACGAGACGACGAGACGGGCAAACCACTGGTTGAGCTCATCCTCGATACGGCCGGTCAAAAGGGCACGGGGAAATGGACCGCTCAGACAGCCCTGGATCTTGGGGTTCCGACGCCCACCCTCAGCATGGCCGTCGAGGCTCGGATCTTATCCGGCCTCAAGGAGCGGCGTGTGGCTGCCTCGCGAATCGTGCCCGGGCCTTCGATGAAGTACGACGGAGATCAAGAGGAAGTGGTCGGTTCTCTATTCAACGCGCTCTATCTGGCGAAAGTGGCCTGCTACGCGCAGGGAATGGATCTTATCCGTGAGGCATCCAAGCAATTTGGCTACGGAATTAACCTCAGTGAGGTGGCGCGCATTTGGAAAGGGGGCTGCATTATCCGATCGGAGCTTCTTGACCCGATCAAACAGGCCTATCAAGCTAATCCCGGGCTGTCGAACCTGTTGGTGGACTTAAACTTTTCCGACGTTGTCAACCGCTGTCTTCCCGACCTTCGCGACGTCGTAGCGCTAGCCAGCGAGACGGGCGTGCCCGCCACGTGCCTGGGGGCGACACTCGCCTACATCGACAGCTACCGAAGCGAGTTTCTTCCCGCTAACTTGCTGCAGGCGCTTCGTGACAATTTCGGCGCCCACACCTACCGTAGGCTTGACCGCGAGGGCGCTTTTCACACGGACTGGAAGCAATGACCGGGGGGTGGGAAGTAGTCCGCTTTTCTCACCACGTGGCGAGGCGAAGTGCGTGAGAAGGCCACCAGTACGAGGCGCGCGCCGCTCAGCGCGCGGAGGGGTACTTGAACGGTACGGTGAGCACGGTGAGCAAGCGCAACGAAGTAATGGCGGCCTTATGGCGTGCTTCGGCCGTCAGGTGGTGAGAAATGCGGACTAGCGCCATGATCCATGTGCCAGCGCTTCGCTGGGGAAAGCCGTACGAAAGTCTTGACCGGGATCGAGTCGTTCACTTCGACACGGGAGAACCCGTAGCCGAGGTGAGCCAGGCTGTTCCCGGAATGATTCGACGCGATATGCGAGGCGCCCAGGCTGCCCGCGACGCTCTGCGCGAAATCCCGTGTGCCGAGCTGATCAAGATGGTGCAGCGGGCCGGCGAGATCTTCATGACCGGCGAGCTTTCCGTGGGTGAGGGTTCTCAGACGCGCGATGACTTCGTACGACAGCAGTCGGCTACCACCGGACTGCCCGAGCACATGTGCCAAAAGAACATGGATAAGATTGCCTTCGTCCTCGGTCAGATGGATCGTATTCTCGATGCCCTGACCCGGGGTCTCGATCTCGAAATCCTGACGGCCGGACACGGGGTGGACGCTGCCGGCCGCGTGCTCAGCTACCAGGCGCAGGCTTCGGTTCTCGGGATGGTTTTGCCCAGCAACTCGCCCGGCGTGCATACGCTGTGGATGCCGGTCATCCCTCTACAGATCGGGCTGGTGCTCAAGCCCGGACCGCAAGAGCCTTGGACACCGTATCGCATGGCCCAGGCCATGATAAAGGCGGGTGTGCCTTCCGAGGCCATCTCGGTTTACCCGGGCGGAGGCGAGGTAGGAGCGGCTGTTCTCGGCAGTTGCCCGCGGACGATGCTCTTCGGCAGCCAGGCAACGGTCGATCAGCATGCCGGCAATCCCCGGGTCCAGGTTCACGGACCGGGCTACACGAAGATTCTCATCGGGGATGACCAGGCCGACCATTGGGAAGACTACCTCGACCTCATGGTCACCAGTGTCGCTCTCAACAGCGGCCGAAGCTGCATCAACTGTTCCGGTATTTGGACGCCACGACACGGTCGTGAGATTGCCCAAGCCGTCGCGGAGCGCCTCGCCCCGGTCAAGCCACTACCCCCGGAGGACCCGCAGGCGGCCCTCGCGGCGTTTACGGTGCCCGGCGTGGCCGAGGCGATCTCGGCTTCCATCGACACCGACTTGGAGCAGGACGGCGCCGAAGATTTGACGGCACCCATTCGCGGAAATTCGCGAGTCGTTACGCGCGAGCATTGCTCCTACCTTCTACCTACAGTGATCCACTGCGAGTCTCCCGATCACCCCATTGCTGGTAAGGAGTTCATGTTTCCGTTCGTTTCCGTCGTGGAGTGCCCTCAGGATGAAATGCTCGGCCGGATCGGCCCGACACTGGTTGGGACCGGCATCACGGACGATCCCGCGTTTCGAGGTGACCTCCTCGATTCCGACCACATCGATCGCTTGAATCTCGGGGCCATTCCGACCACACAGCTCGACTGGCTCCAGCCGCACGAAGGCAACATCGTGGACTTTCTGTACCGCCCGAGGGCGTTTCAAAGCGCCGGCGCAAAGTAGGCTTACTTTTACCACGGGCTGCCAGCGGGTTCGAGCTAAGCCCCCGGAACACCTCGCAACATCCTGCCCCGTTCATAATTAATACTGGCCCGGGGCGTCAGCCCCGGGAAACCTGGCAACATCCCTCCGCCCACCCGGGACCTTGGGCCTCAGGCCCAAGGTCCCGGGATTCTATCGCTCGGCCCGCTAAATCCCGGGGCTAACGCCCCGGGCCAGTATTAATTCTCAGACTTCCACAAACGCTCAAGATCGAAACGAATCTCGTTGCGCTTCAGTAACGAGACGTACTCGGAGTTGAAATCAACCCGTTTGTGATGCCCTTCCTGATTCGCGATGTACTCGTACACCCGCTGTCGCAGCGACTCGCTTACGCTCAGCGCCGTGTAGGACGACTGCCATTGGAAGCCCGGGTCGAAGCGTCCACGAACCATCCGGCACGAATACGTCTTGGCGTGCCGAACTAGCGCAGCCACATTCTGATTCGGGCGAATTCGAAGCAGAATATGGACGTGCTCCAGTCCACCGCCGACGATCAGGACTTTGGAACCCTGATCACTCAGAACGGCCGCCAGGTAGGGGAAGAGGTTCTTACGGATCTCCGCGCTGAGCCTCTTCTCTCGGTTCTTCGTCGAAAACAAGACATGAACCAGCAGGTTGGTGTAAGAGTGCGCCATGCCTGCCGCCGACAGTACCTCCTTTAATACTATCGCGGGGTGCCAGCCCCCGAAACACCTCGCAACATCCTGCCCCGTTCATAGTTAATACTGGCCCGGGGCGCTAGCCCCGGGAACACCCTTGAAAACAAGGCCCCACCTCAGCCAGTCACGCCACTTCAAAAAACTCACCCCCCTCATTCCACGGCACTTACCCCGCTGGAATTCCTCGAACCCCGCCACCCCGCCGTACTCTGGAATTGGAGACCAGCGGCCTATAGAACCGGCCTCAACAGTTGGGCGGCTCAACCGCTCAACTGCTCCTACGAAAGGAATGATAATCATGCCGACAAATGCACAAATTAGAGCTAACCGCAACAACGCAAAAAAATCTACCGGACCCCGCACCCAAGAAGGCAAAACCCGTAGCGCGAAGAACGCACTCAAACACGGACTCCTCGCCCGCGATACCGTCCTACCTGGCGAGGACCCCGCCGACTTCGACCGCCAACTCTCCGCCCTCGAAGCCGACATCCAACCCGCCAACTCCCTCGAATTCGAACTCGTGCGTCAAATCGCCGACGCCCAATGGCGCATGCGCCGCCTCACCCGCTTGGAGACCGGCTTCCTCGCCGCTGCCGTTGACGACCAGCGCCGGCACCTGGAAAAACGCCGTCCAGACGAGCTGCGTCCCGGCTACGATGGCGAGACCCTGCTGTTAGGCTCGGCGATGCTCGATCGCACCCAGGCCTTCGTTCACCTGGCCCGCTACGACGGACACCTCAGCCGCCGCTTCTTCCGCGCCGTCAAGCAACTCCGCGACCTCCGCCGCGACGAGCGCGAGGCCCACGAGGCTCGCTCCTCTGCCGGCTCCCATGCCCCCGCCGATCCCTACCGCGGCCGATACGTCCTGGCCCAGGCCCCACTCACACAAACAACCAAACAAACCCAATTCCGCCGAACCCCAGTGGAATCAACGCCTTTTAAGGATGATGAACCCGGTACCGCGGACCTCGCCTTTGAGATCCGCAGCCTTTGCTCCGCCCCGTTTACCATCGATAGCACCCGTCCCGCAGGGCCTGCCTCTCCGCACCGCGCTCGGAACCAAGATTCCCGCCGTGTGAAAGCGTCCGATTCTCTTGTGGCGCACGCTCTCAGCGTGCCGCGTCGAGACTCTTCTCGACGCCCGCCGCAGTTCGGTCACCCCAGTTTCACCAACTCACCGGAAACAACCAAACAAACCCAATTTGGCCGAACTGCCATCGAAACAACAACTTCTCGCCCAACGGAAACCGTGTCCCGACGGCTATCGAGAGTCCCAACTGGCTCCCATCGGCCGCCGGACGCCCGAGGTCTGGGCGAAGCAACGCCTAGTCGTCCGGGTCGTTGAGCAACGGTTCGATGTGCTCCACCAGCTCGCGGTAGCCCAGATAGCCTGGGTGATACAGGCGGACGATACCCTTACGGTCGACGAGTACGAGCGTAGGGGTCGAGCTCACTCCGAAGAGAAGGAAGTTTTGGGTGCTGACGGGTGCGGGCATCCAAGGGGGGATCGGATAGTTCTTTTGATAAGCGCTTCTGAGGTAATCCAATTCTTCCGACGGAGTTGCCTGCCGTCCTTGGGCGCTGTAACCGTACAGCTTGGTCGGGCCCATGAAAGCGAGCCCCTGGTCTGAGTATTCTTTGTGGAGCGCCGCCAAGACCGGTTCCTGTCGTTTACAGTCGGAGCACCAGTGGGCCCAGAAGTAGAGGAGCCGTACTTTACCGTTCATGTCCCCTGGCGTAGCGGGCCTGTTGAGGAGGTGGTTCGACATTTCGAGTTCGGGAAGCGGTTTCCCTTCCAGAGAGAGCAAGAGGACGTTCTTCTGAATCCTTGTCTCGATGGAAGTCCCTAGGTATTTCTCATGCTGCCCGCGTAGAAACTCAACAGCCGCTGTGCGATCACCGCGAGCGTCGTAGGCCTTCCCGAGCACCTCGATGGATGCTCCGAGAGCCGTCGAAAGATCCGGGTCCGCATCGAGCTGTTGAACACCAGCTCGCGGTGCGCTTCCCGCAAGCGCCTCCCGGGCGTACTGCTCGGCCAGACCCCATTGACCGGCGAAGCTAGCACCGCGTGCGAGCCAGGACGCGGCAGCCAGCCATTGCGAAGTCTGATTTCCTGCGGCGACGCGTGTTTGCTCGATCAGCTGCCGCGCGGCTACGAGGTCACCGGCTAACGCTAGTTGGCGAACTCCGGCAACGAGATCGACGAACTGAGCTGTAGCTACTGCGGTGACCGTAGCCAACAACCCGATGCCAACTAAGCAGCGGAGTCGCGTCCTACGCCGGGTCGAGATTTCTTCGGGCTTCATTCGCGCATGGCGCGTATGTGACTTTGTTCGGGATCTTGGGAGCGTCATTATTGGGTAGCGTATCACGGAGGCTTCGTTCGAGGAGCAGTGGGTTGCTGTCACCAAAGCCCACGGGCAAGGACTGTCTGCTTCACCGAGAGAACACAGGCACGATCGCCCGTACTATCGAGAACTGATCGGCAAGGTTGCCTGTGCTACGAAAAGCTGATCGGCAGGATTGGCTGTGCTACCGAAAGCCCGACAAGCAGGATTGCTTGCCGTACTGCGACCTGGGGAGCGGGCGCTTGCTTTCGTGTAAGATGTCTTCTTCCAGACCGAATGTTTCTCCTTGTCTAAGCGGCAGCTAAAACCAAGCGACGTCCTATTGCCCCGTGCCGGCCTCACGATCCAAGCAGAAGGTTTTCTATGGCTGGTTCATCACCGTAGCGGCTTTTTGCACCTTCGGCATTAGTGTCGGGTTCCCTTACTACAACATCCCTTTCTTCTTTGATTACTTCGAGAGTCCGCCGGAGCAGGGCGGCTTTGGCTGGTCGCGAGAGCAAATCACATTTGGTTTCCCGCTATCGGCGCTGTTGACCCTTTGGGTCGGACCATTGCTTGTCCATCGTTTCAGCCCCCGGAAGGCGATTGTCTTCGGCACCGGCCTCATCGGTTTGGCCCTAGTTGGTTTCGGGCGGATGGGAGGCGAGATTTGGCTGTATTATCTGTTCTGGTTTATCTCAACCGCCGGTTATATCTTCTCGGGACCTATCCCGCACCAGGTCATCGTTTCGCAATGGTTTCGACGGCTGCGCGGCAGGGCGATGGGGCTTACCTACGTAGGTGTCGCCGTGTTCGGGTCAGCGGGGTCGTACCTTGTCAAGCCGCTTGTCGAAGGCATGGGGTTCCACACCGCCCTTCAGATCATGGGGGTATTGCTCCTCCTAGCGTGGCCCTTCGCGATCTTTATTCTGCGTGACCGGCCTGCTGACATGGGGCTCCAGCCCGACGGCGAGGAACCGCAGTCGCTTCAGGCGGCGGAAAAACCGCAAGGCTTGGCTCATCTGCTGCGGCAACCTGCTTTCTATCTGCTGGCCATCGGGAGCTTTTGTTCCATTGGATCGATTGGCGCCGTGAACCAGCACATGAAACTGGTTTTCAAGGACCAAGGGTTCGTGGAGCAAGAGGTCCTGAATTCAGTGTGGCGAACCGCTTCGATTCTGATTCTCTGGGCGAGCATTGCCGGGAGACTTGGGATGGGTTGGGCCGCCGACCGGTTCTCCAAGAAATACGTGATGGTCATTACTTATGTGCTGGTCGCCATGGCGATTCCCCTGCTGTTGCTGGTAACCCCAGAGCGGCCGGCCTATGTTTACATCTTCGCGATCTTGTTCGGGTTCGCCTTGGGCGCGGACTACATGCTGATTCCCCTCATGGCGGCCGACCAGTTCGGGGTCCCCACGCTAGTGCGTGCGATGGGCGTGATTCTACCCTTTGATACGATCGGACAAACCTGGTTCCCGTATTTCGTCTCCGTATTGCGAACGCGGTTCGGTGGCTACGACCGTGCTTTCGTGGCGGTATTCGCTCTAGCCATGGCTGGTGCAGCGGCGATCGCTCTCGTACCGAAGCGCAAGCGCAGTGAGGGTGAATCTTCGGGTTAGGGACCCCTAGTGGGTTGCATAAGTTTCACGATAGATTGTAGGCGGACAATCCTTCCTTGGACCGCTCGGCCGAAAACCCCGGCCGGGGGGGTGATCCCCTTGGGTAGGCCTGAGGCTGATGGCAGGACCGGACTCTTGAGGGGGACTGACCGCTCCCTGACGGTCGCGGCTCCGTTTATCTTGGCGAAGGCTCATGACCGCTCCCTGACGGTCGCGGCTCGGAAGAGTCTGCGAACAAACACTTTACGGAGGGTGTCGTGAGTGAAGCTGTTTGGCAATCGCTCACTGGGGGGCACGGGTCTGCTCCTACTGGGCCAGTCAAAGTTGGAGGAAAACGTAAGGCGATTCGGGAAGGGGAACTGCTATTGGTTGCCGAGACCAATAAAGAACACGCCCAGCAGAACTAGCGCTAGGCCGGCGACCTTGTGGCCGTTGAATAGTTCTCCAAAAAAGATGCGAGACCAAATCAGAGTCCAGACGTACCCCAGCGAGACCATGGGGTAGAGGACGGTTAGACTGCCGTGCTTTAGTCCCTCAATGTAGAAATACGACGAGACCAGGAAGAGCGCGATGCCTGCACCAATCCTGCCTATCCAAACTCGCCAGCCACTTCGCAGCCGGTTCGCACCTGCTTTCACCAGGATTTCCGATTTGGCTCCTCTGACGGCACGAGTCTACACCCTCACCCGGCGAAGCGCAACCATTTCTCCACCCGAAAGAGGCGGCGGCTGAGGCGGGACCGATCGAGCCCCCTTCTTGCCCCTCATGGGGGCTGATCCGCCGCTGCGAAGTCAATTTCGCAGACACCCCTCCGAGCTTCCGTCCTCAGTACACAGATTTCGCATTCGCCAAGTGCGGTGCTACCCGCCCGGCACAGGCAGCGCCCAGATCCTCCGCAGCATGTCGCCAAACAGCCGCCGGTCCAGATGTCCCTCCGCGAACAAGAGCCAGTAATACCGCGCGTGTTTAATTAGCCGTCCGCCCGTCTTCATCAGCCGGTGCTGCAAGCTCGTCAGCGACCAGTTCTTGATTCGCTGCGGCAGCCCGAGCCGCCGCCAGAGATTGCCCAGGTTGTAGGCCAGCACGCTTAACTGCAAGCGCACCTCGTTCGCCCGGAAGCGATGGCACGACAGCCGCGTCCAGTGCGTCGCTTGCTTACCTTCTTTGATCCACTGCTCCGCCGTGCCGCGCTGGTTGTAGAAACGCACCACCGACCGGCTTGGCAAGCTCATGTTCGTCACGATAAAACCGACGCGCGCGAACAGCTCGCCCTGGTGGTGCTCGACCTTGGCGACAACTCGTCTCGGCTTCTTCCAGCTCTCCGCCTGATAGCGAAAGCTCTTGTAGCGCACTAGCGGCTTGCGGCCGGGCCTCCCCGGCGGACGAAACAGGATGTCTTCGATCTCTAACTCCAAGCTTCTGTTGGCCGGAATGCGGATGGCGTACTGCACGCCGCGTTCCTCCGAAGCCTCATAAACTTCCGGTTTGGCAAAGGCCGCGTCGGCCCGGAAGGCGACCTGCTTGCCCGCAGCCTGTTGGCGCTCAATCTCCGGCAACAATAGCTCATCCCAGTCCTCGGCGCTGTGCACGTTGCCGGGACGCAGCTTGGCAGCGAGGCAATCACCGTGCTGGTTGAACAAAAGCAACGGGTGGTAGCAGACCGACTCGAAGTGTCCGTTGTAGGCACTGCCTTCCTGTTGGCCATGGACCGGACTCTCGGTGGAGTCCATGTCCAGAACGACCCGCGCGGAGTCGTCGAACGCCTCCGCTTGCCCGACCAGCTCTCGGTTCAGCGTCATCAGCCCGAGCAGATTCTCTTCGCTCGCCAGCATCTCCGTCTCGAAGCCGTGCAGCGTCGAGGTCAAGGCCGCACCGCGATCCCAGATCTTCTGCGAGCCGATCAAGCGAAACGTCGGGTCAGCCGACACTCGGACGGCGTCGTTGAGGTCCTCGTAGCCCGCCAAGCGGCTGTAGATCGACTGCCGCAACAGATCAGCGAGCGTGAACTGCTTGTTTGTGCCTTGCCGGGAGTCGCTGAGATGCTCGTCAATCAGTTCTCCGAGACCGAGCCGTTCGTCCAGTTCGCGAACCAAAATCAGGCCACCGTCGGAAGTGACGTGCGATCCCTGGAAATCGACTTTCAACGAGCCGTTGAAACTTAGCTGGAATGGCTTGGTTTGTTTTTCACCCATTGGGTGTTGGCCTCCCTGGCGTCCTCATCGGGCTCTAGCCCCTATGAATAAAGACGCTCAAGGCCGCCGGAAGGTCGAGAGGTCTGAATCAAATTGGAAATGCGGGTTTCAGCAACACGGCGGCGATGGAGCCGATCACGCTGGCGGCAAGAACAAGCAGCATGGACGAGAAAGGTGTTTTCATGAGCGACTTCCCAGCCCGATGAAAGAGACCCCCACAACGATTAAACCCACACCGATGACCTTGTAGGCGTTGATGACATCGTTAAAGAACATTGGCGAAAGAATAGTTACCCACACATAGGTAAGGGCGATGATGGGATAGAGCACAGACAACTGGCCGTCGCGGAGCGCCAACACTAAAAGTGCTGTGTTGGCGGCGAGGCAGATATAACCGGCGATCAAAGCCCAATTCGAGAGAACACCTGCCCAGCCGGTGTCCACCATCAGAGCGGCGCCGTTTCGCATCAAGATTTGCGCCGCCGCGCCGATCACAGTACACAGCAGAACGAGTCCTATGGAGCCAACCTTAGTCGATTGGGCTTCCCGTCGCGGGAGGATCGCTGCGGAAGGTTCGTTCAACTCTAAGACCGACGGGGTGCTCACAAAAGTGTCCGATTGTAACATAAGACTTGATCTTAGCCGCGTCCGTAAAAGCAGCACCATGGGGGTTTTGCCCTAGAGCCATAGGCACATTGGTAGTGCTGTCTGAGGGTTTTCCCTGCTGTCAGAATCTGATAGCCTTAGCGAGAATGGTTCATATACTGCCGACACTCGAGCGCGGGCACCGATGGAAGGCGCCAACCGTTTCTGCCTCCGGGAGCGCTAGGCGGCGAGTGCTCTATACGAGACACGCGAAATCTTCCAAACTTAGCCCACGGAGTCTCACGGCACGGAATCAGCCGAAGTCGTTTCATTAGAAATGGAAGCAACACGAACTGCTCGAAACCTGCAAGGGGCCTACATCCGGCCTCAGCCTCTCGCGCGAGAGGGGTTGAGCTGTTCGGCCCAAGAAACTTATCGACTCATTCCCGAACAACTCCTTCCTTGTCTTCCCGTGTTAGCGCGGTGTCGATCGACGGCCGAGCTCTCCGAACATCCTGTTTATCGGTCGATCTGTGACACGCTGGTGGAGGTTTTAGGTACGTGCGACACGGGCGACTTCACACGCACGCCGGCGCCGCCCCGATCTCAGTACCGCCTCTTGGCGTGGAACGTTGAGCGCGGAATCCAGTTCGAGAGACAGCTCGAGGCTCTGCGCGACCACTACTACCTCAAGACGTGTGACGTTTTGCTCTTGACCGAAACCGACCTCGGCATGGTCCGCTCGGGAAACCGCGCGGTCGCGCTCGAGTTGGCACGCGAACTCGGGATGTACTATGCGTTCGCTCCCTGTTACTTGAATCTAAGCAAGGGCGCGGGAGTCGAGCATGAGATGGACGGGAAGAACAAGTTGGGGCTGCACGGAAACGCGATTCTCAGCCGTTACCCGATTCGCCGCGTCAGAACCATTCCCTTGAAGAATGGAAAGGACAAGATGGCGGGCCGCGAAAAACGTCTCGGCCGCCAAGTTTCCCTGGTCGGCGAAATCGAGTTCCCCAACTACTCACTGACCGCCGCCTCTGTACACTTGGATGCCCAATCGAGCCAACGTCACCGTCATGATCAGATGCGCGATGTGCTCAACGGACTCCATGCCGATGGTCCTGTAGTCATCGGAGGCGACTGGAACACAATGACGTACAATTCGTCGCGAGCCTTGTACGCTATCTTGGGTTTCTGGCTGCGTGTTTTCATGGGCGTTGACAACGTGATCCGCAATCATAACCTGCACCCCTATAACCGCTTCGAGAAGGACCTCTTCCGACTGCTCGAATCGTATGGCCTCGACTATCGACGTTGCAACCGCCTGGGGGATCGCACCGCGTCCTACGATGTGGAGGATGCGAAAACCCACAAGAATCTCAGAGAGTGGGTGCCGGCTTGGTGTTTTTCTTTCATTCGCTGGGCGTTGCGCAATCATGGCGGCAAGTGCCCCCTAAAAATCGACTGGTTCGCAACCCGAGGTCTGGGCAGTAAGAATCCCGTCATCATCCATGAGCTGCGGGAACGACGTGCCGTGCCGCTGTCCGACCACGACCCTATTGGTGTGGACGTGGTCGTGCCCCGCGACTAGTGGCCTGTCCTGGAGACGAGTTCACTATAGATTCGGAAATGTCGGGCTCGAAAGCCCGACACAGCACGCTGAAAGCGTGCGCCACGTCGCCAGGACGATCAGAAAGTCTTCTCTGGGACAGGTTATTAACAGGCGGCCGGAGAAAATCCGAGACGTCCGAATTCGCGCGGAAGACGAGTGACTCTATGAAACGGCGGGTGAAGGGTCGAAAGGCTGAGGCGCCGCGCGAGATTATCTCACTGACTTAACACGCTTCTCGTTGCAAGCTGGGCCCCACCATCTTATGCTCAGCGTATGAGGGCTTTTCTGGCCACAGCAGTTGCTCTTCTGTTTTGCGTGGCCGCGCAGGCGTTCGACGCATGCCAGTCTGTCCCGGTTTACGAGCCTTGCGGAATCGAATTCGAGATGACCGAGGCCGAGGCCGGGGAGCATCCCAACCCGTATCTGAGTGTTGAGCTGCGGGCTGAGTTTCGGTCCCCGCAAGGCGGCCGTACCAAGGTGATGCCAGGTTTTTGGGATGGCGGCCGCCGTTTCAAGATCCGCTTCTCTCCCCTGGATGAAGGCCATTGGGATTTCCGCATCATCTCCAACCTTGAGAGCGTATCTCGCAAGACGGGGGGCTTCGAGGCATCTGTACCCCGCACGCCGGGATTCATACGCATCTTCAATACTCGTTATTTTCGGTATGACGCGCCGGAAACCGCGCACTTCTGGATGGGCGACACCTGCTACACCTTCGCCACCATCCCTTGGCGGACTTTCCAGGGCTTGATCGACGTTCGCGCCGGGCAAAAGTTCAACCACATTAGGGGCCTCGTCCTGAGTGATAAGAAGAACGCAGCCGAGCTGTTGGCCGATCCCGACCGGGTGCAGCCCGGGTATTTTCGGGAAGTCGACCGCCGAGTAGCCTATATGAACAGCAAAGGGATCACCTACGACCTGATCCTCGGCGATGACGAAAATCAGTTAGCCACTCTACTGCCCGACCGTCGCCAACGAGAACGTTATGTCCGCTACCTTGTAGCCCGCTACGCGGCTATGAACATTACCTGGCAGGGCGTCGAGGAATACGAGGAATACGAAAACGGCCGCAAGTTTCTGCGGGAGATCAATACTTACATTGAGCGGCTTGATCCTTATAAGCACCCTCGCTCGACGCATACCGTGACGACTTCGAGTCCTCTGTTGGCGGACGGCTGGATGAACTATGTCATGCAGCGATCCTCGGACGGCAGTCTCCAGACAGTCGAATTCGCGATCTTTCCTGTGCCGTTCGTGAACGCAGGAGTCGCTCCGGAGGCCAATGGCGCCGGTACGCCGGGCTCACGACACGTCGGCAGCAATACCCTGCGTCGCCGGATGTGGAACGCGGTCCTTCGAGGCCAGTACCCCACTTTCGCCAACAGCGGCACTTACGGCGGGGAGGGCAACCGTGTCGAATTGCGTCATGCTGATTCGCCGGCAGCCAGGCAAATGACGCATCTCTACGAGTTTTTTGACCAGACTCGCTATTGGGACCTGCTGCCCTACTTCCGCGTGGAAGGCGGTCCGGCGTTGTCGCTGGAAGTCTATCCCTATCGCAGTGATACGCCGCGAGGCGTCGAATACGTTGTGTACCTAGAAAAACCCGTACCGGTTGAACTTCTCCTACCCAAGGGCAAATACGATGTCAGTTGGTTCAATCCTCTGGACGGGAGCTGGCTAGACCAGAAGGAAAAGTTCAAAGGAGAGCGCTTCCGGGCCGCGGGGCCACCCGACGACTCTCATGACTGGGTCCTTTATGTGCGTCGGGAAGGCAAGAAGCAAAGCATGAATCAGTCCTACATATTGGAGTCGCGGCGGCCGCGCATCAAGAAAGTGGAAACCGCCGCATCGGAGACTCCTTTTGAAATACAACTGCCGGACGATGCGGAGCTGGTCGTGGGCCGCGAGTTCGATTTCAACGCGACGCTGACGAAGGAGGGCAGGGTGGCCAAGAAGATGCAGTGGCTGTGGACTTTTGAGGTGTCCGGTTCCGCCCTGGGCCCGCGTGTCCTAGGAACGACGCAGTTTGGCCGCACCAAGATCCCACCGAATATGGCCAGACGGTACCCGGCGACGCTCCAGCTTCGATTGCTCGGTGTCGACGGCAACGGCCGCGTTTTCGAGGCTTTTCGAGCGTACCGGCTCGTGAAAGAGCGACCGCCGGATTAAGCGGTCCGTTTCGTAAGTTTCGGTCACGTATATTTAGAAGCGAGGTGGACGATCGGGAACTTCGGGCACGGCATGCCGTGCCCCTACATTTTGCTCATGCTGCTTCTCGCGATCGACACCACAAACTTTCACGGCGGGGTTTCGCTAGCCAGCAACGACGAGATTCTGGAGACAAAACCCATCCACGCTCCCAGTGGATTCGGGACCGTTATCTATCAAGAGATACGTTCCCTGCTTGAGCAGCATAGTCTGCATCTTCGCGATGTCGACTGCTACGCGGCCGCGGCAGGTCCGGGGTCGTTCACAGGAATCAGAATCGGCTTAGCTGTCGTCAAGTCTCTGGCGGAAGCTCACGGAAAAAAGGTGGTTCCGGTATCGAACCTGGCGGCGCTGGCTAGGGCCGGGAGTGGGCGTTATCGTGCGCCTATCCTCGATGCCCGCCGCGGCGAGGTATACGCGGCTGTCTACGATGATCAGCTTCGGCCGGTGGTCGATGAAGTCGTGACGCCGTGGGAGGACTTTTTGCGGCTCGTGGGAGACCGCGAAGTCAGCTTTTTGTCACAGGATTCGAATATGTTTGCACCGGGTGGGGCGGCGCCGATCGAAACACAGAGCCACGCTCGCTACCGAACCGCCACGGTATCCACTTGTTTGGCCGAAGCCGCTGCTCAAGTGGCTGTTGCGTGTGTGGCAGAGGGAAAAGTGATGCCGCCTGAAGCCGTAGATGCAAACTACATCCGGCGACCTGACGCCGAGCTGAAGTGGAAAGATCCTGATTGAGGGGTGGTAGCGGAGGCCCCGCGTTACCCTCCTAGGGTGATCATTTCGATCTTCTTATGCTCGTTGGGATGGTAGCCTTGGCTGGAGTTCATGGCCAGGAATCGTTCTTCGGAGTAGCGGTCGGCCCGGGCATTCCAAATCGAGCCGATCGAATCACGGAGTTCCTGATCGCTTGCCCCGGTGCGCATTGGCGTCTTGAGATCATGCCCCTGTTGTGAGAAGAGACAGGTCACCATTTTGCCGTCCGCAGTGAGCCGGACCCGCGTACAGCTTGTGCAGAAGGGTTCGGTTACCGAAGCGATAACACCGATATCTCCGCCTCCATCGACGAACTCGTAGTCGATGGAAGGAGCACTCCCTTGGTCTCTACCAACCTCCCGGAGTGGGTAAAGGGCGCTGATCCGTTCGAGGATTTCAGCCTTGGAGACCATCTTCTCCGAGGTCCACTGGTTAGCGTTGCCGACATCCATATACTCGATGAAGCGCATCGCGAAGCTGTTGTCCCGGGCGAACTCGACCAGGTCGATGATCTCGTCGTCGTTTACACCTTTTTCGATCACAGCGTTGATCTTGATGGGACCAAGGCCGTGGCGTTTTGCGGCGAAAAGGCCCTCGAGAACTTTGTCCAGCTCGCCGCGTTTCGTCATCCGGCGGAACTTCTCCGGCTGAAGCGTGTCGAGGCTCACGTTGACGCGCCGTAACCCGGCGGCCTTCAGTGCGGCCACTTGAGAAGCCAGCAGGGCGGCATTCGTAGTCAGGCAAAGATCTTTAATCCCAGTAAGAAGGGAGAGTTTACTAATCAACTGATTCAAGTTCTTACGGAGCAGGGGTTCGCCGCCGGTCAGGCGGATCTTATCTACGCCGAGCCCGACAAACAGCGCGGCAAGCCGGGCGATCTCTTCGTAGGTCAGGATCTCGGCGCGCTCGATCCACTCGTACTCGTCGAGCGGCATGCAGTAGGTGCAACGAAAATTGCAGCGGTCGGTGACCGAGATTCGCAGGTCCTTGAGCGGCCTCTGGAAGGTGTCTTTCGACATTGCGATCTCGCAGTGGTCGTGCCCCCGGAAGGGATAGAGCTTATTCTAGCGCGGACTGCCCTCCGCGCTAGCCCGCTTTTCTCGCCAGGCGCCGAGGTGCACGCCGTACAAGCGCTAGAGCTTCCACAAGATGAAGTGCCGGATTAGCGGACCAAACTTCCCGCGGTTACCCGATGGGTCCATGTGGGCTGGCCCGCTTTTCTCACGACAAAACTGTAGGGGCAGGCCGCTGCGCCCGCCCAGAGAGGCTCTCGCGGGGTTGGGGTGGGTGATCGAATGGGATGGAGTGTGAATCCCACTGAACCTACCGGGACATAGGTAACACTTTATGCCAAGCACATAGGTAACACTTCTCGTCCAGGATGGGGCCGGACGCAGGGAGCCCGCAGGGCGACCGGAGTCCGGCGCCCTCCTCGGACGAGCGCCCGCCCCTACAAATAACGTTCGTTCAACGCCGGTCGTCCGAAAGCTCGTGAGAAATGCACACTAGCACCTGCTTGAGCCGCTCAGAAGTGAATCGGGCGAGCCGGAAAGCGAGTCGGTTCAAGGCCCCGGCGGTGCTGCGCTGGCACAGCCCAACAAGTTCAACCCAAGGCTTGTTACCGACAGCGATTCTTTTAGGGTAGAATGGGCAGGCTATCAAGGCCCTGCCAGCGGTGCTGCATGGACGCGGAATGCGGGATTGTGGTCAACTTCGGGAATCCCGAGGGGATCATGGTCGACAGTGTCTCCTGCTTGCGGGCGACATCGATCGCCGTGAGCGCTGGCGACTACGACCGAGACGAGTGCGAAAGTCTAGATCCGGCAGGTTGCGTCCAGGCCGAGCGCGCGCTGACCGGTGCGGCGAGGGAGCCCATTGGGTCCCTTGTTTCCGAGCCTGATGAAAAGGAGCTAAAGCACAATGGATACGAAAAAATTTCTGCTTGCGTCGTTGGCCGGCGGGATTCTGTTCTTCGTTTCGGGTTATCTCGCATATGGAGTCCTGCTTCGCGAGTTCATGGTGGCGGCCGACATGAACATGAAAGAGACACCTGACATGGGAGTATTGATCCTGTCTCAGCTGATCTTTGGGGTGTTTCTCACGATGGTGTTGAGGCGCTGGGAGGGAGCGGAAACTCTCGCCCAGGGAGCGAAGGTCGGCGCGGTGCTCCTCCTGTTGATGGCGTTGGGATATAACCTCGTCCAGCTCGCCACCACGAACGCGGTGATCGAAGCCGTGATTCCGGTAAGAGCGGTGGTGTCGGCCGTCCAAGGCGCCTTGGCGGGCGGAGCCATCAGCGCCGTGCTGGGCCGCGGCTAAAAAGCCCGGCGGGCGAGAAACGATGACGCAGGGCGCTTTCGGCGGGCGAGGCCAGCTGGACGATGTCCCAGACGCCCAGCGCTTCGTGGCAGTCGAAACTTAGAAGAATCGCCCCGCCAGTAAATCCGCGTAGTGCGGAAGCCGATTTCAGCCTCAAGGGGACGTCTAGTTGATCGCCAATCCGGACAAGCGCTGGGAGGGGTTACTCCCGCTAAACGGACTCAAGCCCAAAGTTCCCAGTACGGCGTTTGGGGCAGCGCCCATGTCATTCGCCCCGAAAGGGGAAGGCCTTCCAGTAAGTGGCAGGCCTAGGCGATGTGCCTTTATGAGATGAAGAGTCTTAGTTTTCTCACATTGGCCTATAATGAGGGCAGCCGGCAGGTTCTGAGTGTTGGCGTGGCGAGTAGGGTGAGACAAGAATACGATGATCGAGGTAACTCCTAAAGCTGTCGAGCGGATTCGACAGATGCTCCAAGAGAATCAAGTCGAGGGCGGACTGCGGCTCGGCGTGGTTGGAGGTGGCTGCTCCGGGTTGAGCTACAAGTTCAAGTTCGAGAGCAAGCCGCGTCCCGCCGACACGGTTTTCGAGGTCGACGGGGTTACTCTGGTTGTCGATCCTAAGAGTTACGAATACCTCAACGGTCTTACCCTCGACTACCAGGAATCGCTAATAGAACAGGCTTTCGTCTTTCACAATCCCAACGCGACAAAAAGCTGCGGCTGCGGGAAGTCATTCTTGGTCTGAGGTTCTATGCAGAACCGGCCTGAGTTCGGAACCTGGCACGAGAGATTCAATCGCTTTGCGGGCGATCTCTATCCCCACCGTTACACCCGCGATTATGTCACCGACCTCGTCGAGATCGGCCACGAAGTTCTCTCGCTGGCCCGCGAGAAGAATTCACTCATCGTCGCCCACAACTACCAGTATCCCGAGCTGCAGGAAGTTGCCGAGGAAGTGGGCGACTCGCTTGGGCTGAGCCAGTACGTTGCCGGCCGAGAGAGCGAGCGCGTGGACTTTTGCGGGGTCTGGTTCATGGGTGAGACGGCGAAAACGATCGTCGGGGATCGTTCGAAAGTGTACATGCCGGACAAACCAGGCTGTTCGCTTGTGGAGTCGATCGAACATTTGCGCATTGAGGCATGGGTCGATCGAAACCCGGGTGGCGTGGTCGTCTCCTATATCAACACTGACGCCCGGACGAAAGCGCTGAGCGATTACATTTGTACCTCCCGAAACGCTGCCCAGGTGCTCGAGCACGCGGCTCGCGACCACCCTGGGCAACGCATCTTATTCTTGCCGGACAAGTACCTTGGAGCCGTCGCGCTGTCCCAAACCGACGTGGACCCAGGGCGGGTGGACCTCTACGACGGCGCCTGCCACGTTCACGCGAAGATTGGGGAAAGGGCCATTGAAGAGGCGTTCGACCGTCACCCGGACGCGGACCTGTTGATTCATCCCGAGTGCGGCTGCTCATCTTCTTGTTTGTCGAAAACGGTCCATGGCACCTCGCCTTACAAGCGGGCTTATTATCTATCCACCTCGGGCATGCTGCGTCACGCGGAGAGTTCAGCGAACCAGGAGTTTGTCGTGGCCACAGAGATGGGCATGCTCTACCGGCTGCGGCGAGCCTTACCGGAAAAGACGTTTCACCCGGTGTCGGAAAACGCGGTTTGTGAGTACATGAAGATGAACACCCTCGAGAAACTCTTGAGATCGCTTCAAGACGATCGCATAGAGGTCATTGTGGACGGCGAGATCCGCGAAAAGGCCCAAGCCGCCATCCAGCGAATGCTTACGATTCAGTGACCGCGGATCACGCCCGGCAAGTTCAGGCGGGTGGAATACAGCGAAAAACACAACTCTCGCTCAGGTTGATCATGCCAGGGCACCCCAGGAGCAGCTGAATCGCAGAGCAGTTGCGAGCTGAACAAGTAACCGTTACCCCTGAACAAGCTCCTCGAGATGGTATTCGCGTGACTGGCCGCCCTCTTTTCTTGGCCTACTGGGGAAGCGCGTCGAGCTGTCGCTGCTGGGCTAGGCGACTGGCTAGACCAGGAAATCCCTTGGTGACCGGCGGGATTCAATCGGCTATCCCCGCATTTTCATTTCTGGCCCGTTAAACGAATGTGTTGCAATTTTGGCTTGCGGCGGCTGGTAGCCTGAAGAGATCATGAAGAAAGCAATCCGACCGGCGATTTTCAAGTGGCGGCAGACGGCTCCGGAGCTGATTGTTTGCGCCGTGCGCTGGTATCTTCGGTACTCACTCTCGCTCCGCGATGTCGAAGAGCTACTCGATGAACGCGGCCTGAAGGCTGACCACACTACGGTCTGGCGATGGGTTCAGCGCTACGGACCGGAACTCGAGCAGAGGCTGCGCCGTCATCTCAAGCCAACCAATAAATCCTGGCGTGTTGATGAAACCTATGTTCGGATCAAGGGCCGCTGGTGCTACTTGTATCGCGCCATTGATTCCACCGGTGCCACCATCGACTTCCTACTGTCAGCGCTACGCGATGCCGCGGCGGCCAAACGGCTGTTTCGCAAGGCTCTCAGCGATCCATCGCATCCGCATCCCCGCGTCATCAACACCGATCAGGCACGCCTCTACGGCTCGGCGATTCCAGGAGTGAAAAAAGAAGGAATTCTGCGACGCCGTTGTCGCCACCGGTCGGTCCAATACTTGAACAATATCTTGGAGCAGGATCATCGAGCGATCAAACGACGAGTGAAGACCAAGCAGGGCTTTCGTGAATTCCACGCGGCGCGCCGAACGATCCAAGGATACGAGGCAATGCACATGATCCGGAAGGGGCAGGCGAGGTGGGTGAGCGGTTCGGATGTTCGGCGACAGATTCAGTTCATCAACAAGCTGTTCGAGGTGGCTGCATGAGGCGGAGCCCGGTCGACTCGACCAATCGCTCTCTTGCCGCTTTTTGAAAGTTGCAACACATCCCGTTAAACCCTTCATTTGCCGAGAAAACCCTATTGAAAAGTTCTGTAAAACTTTTGCAAAATTGTGGGGAAATGAGTATAGTTCGTCGTATACTTTGACTTTTCGCTATGATGGCTTTGTATCATTTGGAAGAACTGAGGGGGGGGAGCTGCTGTGGCGCGGGCAACGGCCGGAGGACCCCAAAGAAGGCATAAGATCCCTCGGTGTAGTTTGGGACCGCCCTGCGGCGGCGAGAGCGAATGGGCCACGTGAAATCACTTGACCCAAAAAGCGAAAAGCAGCGGCATGTTCTTCTTCCGTCCCGCGGTAAGATTGGCGTCACTTCTTGTGATAGGCCCAGCCGCCACGTGGGCGCAGACTGCTCAGATTGCTGGGACGATCACCGACGCGACGGGAGCGATCGTCACGGCCGACATCATCGTCACCCAGCTACTCCAGCTATAACTCTCTGCAGCTCACTTTGGAGAAGCGCTTCCATACTGCCTCTTCGCTCCTCAACGGATTGGACCTTCTGGCGAACTACACCTGGAGTCACAGCATCGATGATCAAGCATTCAACGAAGCGGAGAACGGTCTTCTCGCTCGGAACGTTGCTCCTCTCCCATTCAATCACCCCTTCTTTCGACCATACAACCCGTGGGCCATCTGACTTTGACCGAAGACACCGTTTTGTGGCTACTTACGTGTGGGGCCTTCCAGGCCTACGCACCTCGGGCGGGCTCGGCAGCTCCTTGCTGGGTGGATGGGAGTTAACCGGCATTCTCAGCATTCAAACAGGCGCGCCCTTCACGGTTCTTGCAGGAGCTGACTCTATGAGGACCGGCCTGAGCAGCCAGCGGGCGGTCATCCTGGAGGCTGTGGATCCCTACCAAAGTGGTCCTGGAAAGTGTCAGGGGTTCTCTTTCTGTGAACCCTTCCTCAGCCCGGCTGCCTTTGCTCTTCCTGCCAGCAACACCTTCTCGGCGCAGGGGAAGAATGTCTTCCGTGGTCCGAACCAGTAGACCTGGGACATGAGCTTCTTCAAGAATTTCCGATACGAAAAGTTCAACGTCCAACTTCGCTGGGGGTTCTTCAATATTTTTGACAATGTGGCGCTGCATCCCCCGTCCTTCGTGTTCAGGAAATCTCGTTTCGGCGCCTTTACCCAGGGGAGGAGCCGCGAATCGGGCAAGTCGGTTTGAAGTCTCCTTTTGAAGTAGACGGAGGTCAAAAAAATGCCGGAGCCTAAGCTTCAGAAAGCGGAAGTCGCGCCGGGTTCAGATGAATCCGGAGCCGCGGCTAGTACCCACTCCGCCGAGCCGTTGACGCTCACCGCTTACCGCCTGAAACCGGTGACGATGAAGATCGTGCCGGCTTCTGAAGAGCGCGATTGGATGGATTGGCATGAAAACGGAGCATACCGTTGCTTGCCGCTTCGGATCGCCAACCAGATGGGCTGGTTCGTCTTGAACGATTGCGCCTTCGAGGTGGTTTGGACCGGCAGACCCCACAAAGACAGTCTCAAGATCAAATATCCGACGGGCCACGAGTCCAAATTTGTCCGCAACCTCTTCGGTCATGGCATCCTGACGTGGCAAATCCCTTATCTGTTTCGAACTCCTCCGGGCTACAACCTGCTGGTCCGCGGACCGACGAACTGGCTCAAAGACGGCGCCAGCCCCCTCGACGGAACTGTCGAAACGGATTGGGCGGTAGCCACCTTCACGATGAATTGGAAGCTCACCCGGCCCTCATGGAAAGTGAGGTTTCAGAAAGATGAACCCATCTGCATGATCATCCCCCAACGGCGCGGGCAGGTGGAGGTCTTTCGACCCGAGATCCGCAACATCGAGTCAGACCGTGAGTTGGAAGAGGGCCACCGCAAATGGGCGGAAGCCCGTCGACAATTGGTCGCAGAGAAAAAGGTCCTTTTTGAGGAGCTAGAGCGAGGACTGCACCAGGGAAAAGTCGCGCCGTGGCAGCCGCACTATTTCCGCGGCAAGGCTCCGGGAGGAGAGGTCGCCGAGGAGCATCAGATCCGCCTACAGATTCGTCCCTTTGAGGAGCTGGAGCCGCCGTTGGAAGTTTCCACGGGGCCTAGTTCGGAAGCTTCCTATACCCCACTGCACAAATAGAGACCCTCTGCCTGGGACAGATTCAAGCGTCTCTGGAAACCTGGGCCATAGCTTGCCTCTGATCCGACACGAAGAGTCCAACGTCCAGCTTGGCTGGGCGCTGGGCTAGCCTCCGGTTTCAAGCCGCGCATCTTCCGCTAGGGCTGCACGGCGACCGGCTTCGGCGTCAACTCGTCTCAGCAAAAGCATCCCGCCGAGAAAGAAGACAATCAATGCCAGGATACTGAGGCGGCTTCCGCCAGCTAGTTGGCTGACGAGCGCGAAGAGGAAAGGCCCGGCGATGGTCCCGAACTTGCCGCTGATACTGTAGAAACCGAAAAACTCCGCTGATTTCCGAAGCGGGATCAGCCCCACGAACAGTGATCGACTCAGCGCCTGGCTTCCCCCTTGGACCGCCGCTACGCCGCAGGCCAACACCCAGAAATGCCACGGCTCGGTCATGAAATAGCCTAAGACAGAGATCGCGGTGTAGACCCAAAGGGCCACATAGATACTGTTTTTCGTTCCCAGCGAACGGGAAAGCCTTCCGAAAGCGAAGGTACAGGGAATCCCCAGGAACTGGACAAGCAAGAGTGCGCCGATGAGGTGGGTGCGTCCGATGCCGATTTCCGCGCCGTAGATCGTTGCCATCTTGATGATGGTGTTGATGCCGTCGTTGTAGAACCAAAAAGCAATCAAAAACAGGAACACTTGCCGGTGCCGGCGAATTTGACGGAAAGTCTCGAGGACCCTCGCGAACCCCGTGCGAAAGGCACGCCTCGGGAGATCACCTCCGTTCAGCTGTCTGTGTGGCTCCGCGACCCGCCGAAGAATCGGAACAGTGAAAGCGGCCCACCACACCGCCACGCTGGCGAAGGCCATTCTGGAAGCCTGAGAGGCATCTTCCATTCCGAACGTCTGAGGAGCAGTAATCCAACCGAGCTGTAGGGCCAACAGAAGTCCACCGCCGACGTAGCCTATCGCGTAGCCTGCTGTCGAGACCCGATCGATCTCATCGGGCCGAGCAATGTGGGGCAGCAGCGACTCGTAAAAAACCTCCCCGACGGCGTATCCGACGTTGCCCACGATGAACGCGGTGGAAGCGAACAGCCATTCGCGCTCCCCGGCAAAATACAGCAAGAACGAGCCGAAGACCCCCATACCGGCGAAGAAGCTCAGGAACCTCTTCTTCGCACCCAAGTAGTCGGCAACGGCCCCCAAGACGGGTGAAAGTAAGGCGACGATGACCAGAGCTATCGTTTGCGTATACCCCCAATAAACGGTGCGTAAGTTCGGGGGCAGATCGATGGCCGCGACCTCGTGGTAGTAGACGGGCAGCACTGCGGCCATGATCGTCGTCACAAAGGCCGAGTTGGCCCAGTCGTACATCGCCCAGGCGCGCAGCTCCCGGCGGTGAAGGCCGAGGGCTAGCAGCCATTGCTGCCCGCGACGGCGCGTGGAAGGTTCGGGTGGGTTCGGTCCCACAGCAGTTTTCGGGTAACACCGGCCGGTCTGCCGGAGTTCAACGGCGCTGCTATCCTACCAGAGAAGTTGTTTTCTGCTCCTGGAAGAGATGCTTATGACGGCCAGAGCGCCACTGACAGCCACGATAGCCGTACTCCTGCCCGGCCTTTGGGGGATGGGCGAATACCGCGAGCCACTCCGCTTCGGGACAAGTCACGCAGAACGCCAAGACCATGCAACTGAAGGCGGCCATCGCGGTTTGGGATTCCGAAGAGAATCAGCTGAAGATCGGGCTATTCCCCTTTTGCGGTGACTTCTCAAGACATCGAAACCATGAGGAAGTATGGCCACGGGCCGCTAGGGACGGCGGACTGGCGTCGCCCTTGTATATTAGACAGAGGGGTAGAGAGTAGTGAAGATTCAAGTGGTGGTCCACGAAGCCGAAGAAGGCGGCTACTGGGCCGAGGTTCCCGCCATTGAAGGTTGCGCTACACAAGGCGAAACCTTCGAAGAGCTGCTGCAAAACCTTTACGAGGCAATCGAAGGTTGCTTATCCGTTGCCGTCCAGCCGCCGCAATCCACGCCTCATGATCGCGTCATCGAGATTGCCGTCTGAGGCGATCGGTGTCCGGCAAGGAACTCGCCAAGAAATTGGAACGGGAGGGTCGGAAGCTTTTACACCGACTTTGGGCTAGCGCCTGGCTTCCGGTAATGGGGATTGTCGGAAGTGAGTGCCGTTTGCGTCCGGAAACGGCTAGACTAGCGGCGTGGAAGACGTGACTCTTCGCGCTGTGCAGCCCACCGAGTCCACCCTGATCTTCAGCTTTCTCACCATCGCCGCCCGCGTGGGGGAGTCGGGGGAACCTATCCAAAAGGTGTTGACCGATCCGGGGCTGACCAAATACTGGAAGGACTGGGGGCGCGAGGGCGACGTCGGCGTGGTCGCGGAATCGGTGGCCGCTGGATACCCTGTCGGGTGCGCGTGGGTCAGGCTTTTCTCGCGTGAGAAACCAGGCTACGGCTATGTGGGGGACGACATCCCAGAGCTGGGTATCGGAACTATCGCAGCGGCTCGCGGCCAAGGGGTCGGCACGCGTGTAATGGGACGGCTTCTGGACGTCTGCCGCGGGCGCTTCGGAGGAGTGAGCCTCAGCGTCCGCAAAAACAATCCGGCCATCCGCCTGTATGAGCGCTTGGGGTTCCAGCGCGTCCCTGGCTCACCGTCGACCAATCGAGTCGAAACCGAATCGATTGTCATGTTGCTTCGCTTCGAGGGCTGATTGGGCGACACACTTTCCGGGCGATTCTAATACGTACCGGGCCAGACTCCTGGAGTCACGAGTTCGAGCGAGTGCCCGTCGGGGTCTCGAAAGTAGATGCTACGCCCGGACCTCCGTGGATTGTGGCCCTCCCATGATACTTTGGTCCAGTCTACGCGGCTTTCGATTTCGACCCCGTATTTCTGGAGCTGATCTTCCCAGCTGTCAAGCGCCGCTTCACCAACGCTGAAGGCTATGTGCATCTGCCCGTCGGCGTCGTCAGGCGGGATCGTGCCACCCGGGGTTTTAATCGGTTCTCGGGATCCGCCTTTTCGGATGAGCAATAGAACATGGCGGGAGTTCACGCTCATCGCTACGATTCTGGGATCTCTCGCGATCGGATCCAGGCCGAGGACTTGTCGGTAAAACTGCTCTGACCTGAACGGATCACTCACGTAGAGCGAAGTTTCGACCAAGGTTTCAACTTGCATAACGTGGTTCAGTCAGAGAGTATCACCTGTAGCATCCCATCTACTCCCGGACATTGTAAGCTCCCGTTGCCGAAAAGACGATCCGCGCCGGCCCAGACAGACACATGCCCCAACCGTCGTTTCCGCAACTGGGGAATCTCGGAAGTGGGCTATTGGAGGTCAAGCAGCTTCTATGTTGATCAGTCGCGCGGAGTCTTGTACCAGCGCCGGACGACCTCCATGGCTGGCTTGCGCCATGGAATCATCGAGTTGTCTGCCGTCCCACCCCGGGCCGCCGGTGTCGATCTTCCACCAGTAGACCCCTGAGAACCACGGCTTGTGGTAGAAGGTGCTCAGGAGCGCTTCGTAGGCTAGTGATTGTTCGTGGAGGTCTAAAGCAATCCAGTCGCGCCCGGGAACCTTCAGTTCTCAGCTTCTTTCGTTAGAATCTAAGAGGGAAAGGAGCGGTAGTGACCATGAAAATTACCGTCACGGCACCAACCGGCAACATCGGCCGCGTACTAACCGAGAAGCTGCTGGGAGGCGACGCTGAAATCACTTTAATTGCCCGTTCGGCTGAGAAAGTTGCCGGTTTCGCCGACCACGGCGCCCGCGTCATCCAAGGCTCACTGGCGGATGCCGGTCTCATCCGGCAGGCCACCGAACACGCCGACACTCTTTTCTGGCTGACGCCGCTTGACTACACTGCGGAGGATTTTCGCGCCTATCAAAACTCCCTTGGAGACGTGGTAACGGAGGCCGCTCGTTCGCGCTCGGAGATGCACGTGGTCCATCTTTCGAGCACGGGCGCTCACCTTGCCGAGGGCACCGGCCCGATCAAGGGACTCCACGACATCGAGCAGAAGCTCAACGCGGCCACACAGCGGGTCACCCATCTGCGGCCCACCTATTTCATGGAGAACGTGCTGCCCAGCCTGCAAACCATCGCCGCCAACGGCGTAATCTTTTCGACGATCCCGCCGGAGGTCGGCCTCCCGCAGATCGCCACTCGTGACATCGCCGCGACTGCTGCGGAGACGCTGCTTGGGGACGCGCCCGCTTCGCCTCGGGTGGTCCATATCTTCGGGCCCGAAGAGATCAGCTTTGCCCGGGTGGCCTCAACTGTTTCCGAAGCCATCGGCAAACCTGTCGCACATGTGGTCATCGAAGCGGACCAGCTTCGCAGCGCCATGCTGGACATGGGTATGTCCGCCGACATGGCCGAGCAGCTCCTGGAGCTAGAAGACGCCATCACCAAGGGCCTCGTGGTGCCGCCGGAGGGCTCGACCGTGAGAACCACCGTCACCACGTTCGCCGCATTCGCCCGGGAAGTCGTGGCGCCTGCGTACCGCCAGGCTGCCGGCGCATCGTCCTGAATTGGGATACAGAGTTCCAGGTGGCAGTTTCCGATATTGGGGATTGTCGGAAGAAGCCCCGCAGATCCTGGTTACTGTCGGGATATCGCGCCTTGTCACTAGTGTAGTGCCACATAAATAACTGGACAATAACACCCTTTTCGCGGTAGGATGGTTTATGTGGCCATCCGCTGACGCTCTACCCCTCACCGCCAAAGTCGAGCGCGCCGCCAAAACCCACGCCATTGTCCAGAACCGTTAGTGGCACTACACTAGGAATCGCCGGTCGTCCGAACACCGTGAGAAAAGCGGGCCTAAACTAACGGTCTCGCAGATCCACGCGCTCGGCTCCTGCCTCGGTGATGAACAATCTCTCGTCCGCCAAGTCGGTTTCACCCGAGCGCTCCAAGATTCCAGCCCTTACGGCGTCACGCAAACGGACGGCGGCCCGAAAGTCGTTACCATCCGCCAGCAGTGGCTCGCCGACTTCTATTTGGATCGATCCTCTGCGAGGAAGCCACTGCTCGTCACGCAGAATCGCGCGCGTACCTCGTATGGTCACGGGTATCACTCGGCGGCCCGACTCCGCCGCCACGACGAAGGCGCCGAGACGGAATTCCAGCAGGCCCGGCATGCGTGTGAAAGTGCCCTCGGGGAAGAAAACCAGGCGATGTTCAGCCTTCGCCAGGGCTACGGCGCGGCGGCTGTCTTCCAAGCCCCTGGCGGGGTCAACCCGCTCAACGAAGAGCGAGCCCACGCGGCTTAGAAAGCGTTCGGCAAACCAATTCTGACGAAGTTCTCCCTTTACGGCGAAGGCCATCTCGCCCGGGAGGGCGGCCACCAGTACGAGGCCGTCGACGAAACTGGCGTGGTTCGCTACCACGATGCCGCCTGGGGCGCGAAGGTTTTCCAGCCCTTTGACCGACGGAGACGTCCCCATCAGTCGCAACGCCAGCTGCACGACCCGGCGCCCGACCGCCCAGCGGGAGCGTGCGCTGGGGAGCAACACCACGCCCGTCCAACCGAAGATTGCCGCCAGAGCCACCACCAGCCACCAGTAGATTGCGTAGAGGAGAACGAGCGTGGTCTGCGCGCCGTGCGCAACGCGCTGACGACCTCCCGAAATCAGCAGCCGGACGAACTGCCACCACACTGCCCGGCGCCCTGCCAACAAAGCGCCACTTTCATAAATCTCGCGGGTAGCGGTCCGACGGATCTTACCGCTCGACGTTTTGAGGACGGTGTGGGGGGGGGCGATCACGACTTCGTCCGGCGGCGCTTCGAGTAGCTCAGTCGCCACTTGCTCGACGGCGTGTCGGATTCGAGCCAGCGTTTCCCGGTTCTTCTCGCGGCTTTCGGCGACGACGACGATACGCTCGGTCCCCGCGTTCGGATCGCTGCTGCCAAACACGGCCACACAGCCCTTGCGGATACCCTCGACCTCCCCAACCGCTTGCTCGACTTCGTGCGGATAGATGTTTCTTCCGGCTCGAATGATGATGTCCTTCGAGCGCCCTGTGATGAATATATTCCCCTTGGCGACATAGGCTACATCACCGCTTTCCAGCCATTCGCCATCGAAAAGCTCTTCGGTCTTGGACGGGTTGCGGAAGTAGCCGCTCGTCGCCGACGGTCCGCGAAACTGCAGGCGGCCTTGTCTTCGTTCCCCGGCTTCGCGTCCGGTACCGTCCACGATGCGGACTTCATGTCCCCTTAAGGGCAGGCCGCAACCCACAAACTCGATGGCGTTCGGATCCCCGGGAGGAGCCGGCGCGGCCTGACCCCGACCCGTCAGCGGACCTCGCTGGACTCGGTCGATCACCGACGGTCGACCGGGTAAGGGTATGGAAAGACCCACGGAGTTCTCTGCCATTCCATACACGGCAACCAGCGCCTCACGGCGTAGGCCGTGTTTCTGAAAACGGCCGCTGAACTTCCGTAGCGTGCTGGGCAGCACCGGTTCAGCACCATTGAGCAGCATGCGGAGTGAGCTTAGGTCGAGGCCCTCGATCTCGCGGTCTTCGATCTTACGGCTGGCCAGCTCGAACGCGAAGTTGGGTGCCCCGGAGAGCGTGCCGCGGTGACGATGAATCGCCCACAGCCACTCCTGCGGCCGGGTCAGGAACGTCAGGGGAGACATGATAACGAGCGGAAACCCGAAGTACAGCGCCCCCAACCACGCTCCGATCAGTCCCATGTCGTGGTAGAGAGGCAGCCAACTCACGAATATGTCAGTGGAGTCTGCTTGGAGGCGTTCCGCCATCGCCCGAAGGTTGGCGAGGAGATTTGCATGACTCAGCACGACCCCCTTCGGATTTCCCGTACTGCCCGATGTGTACTGGATGAGCGCGGTTTGTAGCGATTGCTGCTGTTCGAACCTGAGCCCCTTGGCCGAGGAAGCTAGCTGCTCCACCGTTTGTACCCCGCGCAACCCCTTGACTAGGGGCTGAACTAACCTCGCCGCGGTGCCCGCCTCGGCGGACGTGATGAGGATTACCGCCTCGGCGTTGTTGAGAACAGCGGCCTGACGCCGCAGGTGGTCCTCCAGCTGGGCGAGCCGCAGGGGAGGGTAGATTGGCACCGGAACGCCGCCTGCGTAGAGAACACCGAAAAACGCCCGAAAGAAATCCGCACCTGTGGGGAGCATGATAGCCGCTTGTTCGCCAGGACGAAGGCCCCATTCTCTTAGGCCCCGGCACACGTCCCCAGCGCCGGCTCTGAGGCGCCCATAAGAGATCTCAGATCGATCGGCTGGTTCGTCCCATTGCAGGATGTGAGTGCGCTCCGGATGGGCTTCGACGTGCCAGTCGAGTGCTTGCATCAAGGTTCGAGCGTCTGCCGGAGTGCCTTCCACCGGATCAGGCTTCAGAGCCGGTGGACGGTCTGGGACCGGCAACTCGCCTCCGCCGGCGTCTTCCAGGGCGGCCAGCAGGTCACGAAGCGTTTCCACCTGTGAGGCCACTTCCTTGCCGAGCCGGACCTGGAACGCTTGCTCCACTCGGACAAGAAGCTCGGCTCTGCCGAGACTGTCGATTCCCAAGTCGCGGTCCAAGGTGCTTTCCAGCCGGACCACTACGGAGCTTTTCCGATGGGGATGTAGATCGAGCAAGAGACCGCGCACGAGATCCACAATCGCGTTGGCGCTGCCGTTCGAGTCACCTACGAGGTGTGAGCCTTTGTCGCCAGATTCAACCATGCGGCGATGCTGAGTGTAGCAGAGAGGGGATCGAGTCATCCCCCGGCCGCGCAGGGCAGGCCGTACCCTGCTGCTAGGGTCCCCAAAAAAGCGTGTAGCGGTTTACTGTCCTACTAGGGGAGTATCTAAGGGGCGATACCCGATTTGTCACTCCAAGTGCACCAGGGGGTGAAAGCATTCGGTGGGAATTGTTAGTCGGACGGGTGTATGATTTCAGCCGGGATGACTGTCCGTAACCTGGGGCAGACAGCTTCGTAGAAGGAGTTGTAGACTGGTCGAGAAACGTAGTGGAGTTGGGATGAGTGAGAATCTAAACGGGAAGTCGGCAATGAGAACCGTGTTTCTAAGCTCTGTGACGAGCGGGCTCGAACAATATCGAGAGAGTGCGTTTAAATGGACTTTGTCCCCGTTCGGCGCTGTGGATGATATCAGGCGAAGGCATACAACCGGGTTACCGCCGCGCGCTGCTCGGCCGTGGAGTAGTGATTTCTCATGAATACAGATTTGAGATCCTCGACGCCAATGGGTGGTTCCCAACCCGAGTAAAGCCGCCGCTCAATGGATTCGCGCTGCTCGGAGGTCAGTGCCGGCTTCCTGATCAAGCTGTGCTGCCACAACGTTCCCGAAAGTACCGGGGTGGGCCGCTCAAGAAATACCTTGGTCTTGTCCAAGGAGCGAAAATCCAGATAGGCCCACTGAAAATCATCCAGTTTCGGGCTCTGGCCGATTTGCACCCGTTCGGCATCGAGCAACACGACGGGGCCCGTTTCGACGCGAAAAGAGTCGTCCTCGTTGCCATCTGCCCACTTGACCGGATACTCGACGGCAAATCCGCGCATGCCGTCGGTCGAATTAAATTCCGTGCGAGCTACAACGGGCTTCCAATTCCGCAGGGCCTCTCGAATCATGGCACCAGAAGTGAGCGGCGTTGCCGGAGCCCGATGCAGGTGCCAACCGCAGTCGACAAAGTCCTCGAATGGCACGCGCGAAGAACTGTCGCCGTAGCTTGACGCCAGCGTGCGTCGGATGTAAACGAACCGCTTGGAAAAGATGAACCAAAAGTCGTATCCGGGGTCGCGCTGGTCCGACAGTGGATTCGTGCGGAGGCCCGTCTGCGTGCGCACACTGAGCAGGTACTCCTCCGACTGGCCGGTGGAACGGTCAAAAACTTCACACCGGCACTCCAGCTGCACGCGTACCCAGACATTCCTTTCCTTTCCAAAATAGTGCCCAAACGAACGATGGAAGTCGATCGCTTGGACATTGTCTGTATCCGCCGGCGATGCCCCGAAAGCGCCATTCTGGTTACTCAATAGTGTGAATGATGCGGCTCCGGCGGCTCCGGCAAGAAACGCGCGTCGGCCCGGTCTTGCTATTCTTTGATCTTCGACTTTGCGGGGATTCATCGTTCGCTCCAATCTCGGTATCTCCATCCAATACAGAATACTAACTGAATGCTCATTCCAGCTTGAGGGCCTTTTCCTCAAGCGTCGCCGGCCAGCCGCTCTTGGGGATCTGCCGCTTCATGCTCCACAGGATCCCTTGAACCACCAGCCGCCGATACTCGGTTCGCTTCCAGTTGTCGTGATAATGCAGCCCGCTGAATCCGAAGCTTCGCCCGCCATCGGGGCGCTGCCAGGCCCAGGAAACCGTTTCGGTCTCGCCGTCGATCGGCACGCGCAGAACGGGATGGAGTTTCTCGGGCGGATGGATGAACTTCAGTCGATAGTACCACTCTTCCCTGACCGTAAAGCTCTGGATGCCCGTGGCGATGGCGTGGTCGGTCGGATGGGCGGTCGCCGTGGCAACCGCCGACCAGTTGGACGAAGGCAGCGATGTTTTCGTGGTCACGTGTGCCCATACCCCAATGCAGGGCGACAATCGCGCAACGAAACATCATGAACACCTGTGAGTCTATGGGGAGCGCGTATTGTCACACGACTCACTTCCCGTTACAACGACCAAGTCAGCCTCCCGCAAAGCCCCACGGCTCCGTTCCGTAAGGGATGTCCCAAATTGCCAAAATGGAGGCAGACTCGATTTCCACTTCCACCCACAAAACAACCGCCCTCTCGGGCGGTTCCTTTTCCCATTCACTGCCCTTAAGCCAGGATTTCGCATGAGCTTGCCGAGCCGCTCGGTGGTGCGCTTCTACAACAAGCGCGGCACCGCCGAGCAGTGGATCAAAGAGGGCAAGCAGGCGACGCACTGGACACGGCTGTCATGCCATCGATTTCGAGCGAACGAGGTACGGCTGCAACTCAGCGTGCTGGCCTACAACCTGGGGAACCTCTGGCGGCGGCTAGGGCTGCCGCGAAGGATCAAGAGCTGGTCGCTTACGAGCTTGCAGCACAGGTTGATGAAGACGGGCGGTAGGCTGGTCAAGCACGCGCGGTACTATTGGCTGCTGCTGGCCGAGGGGCATCTGAACCGCAGGCTGTTCGGCGACATGTTGCAGAGGATCTGGGCGCTGCCTGTGCCGGGAGGGTAACGCCGAGGGCCCGGACAGCCAGCGTACGCGGGTTGCCGAGGATCGGCGCGGGAGAGGTGTTGCCAAAAAGCCCTCTGCGGTCGCCGGAACGGCACGCAGCTCCCGCAAGTCCGTTAAGTGTTGTTACCGCCTCGTCATCGGCCACTATTGGTGGCGCCCCGGCGCGAATCGTATCGCTGGTCTTGGCATCCGGCTTTGTCGGCTTAGCCCAGGCGAACATCGAAGTACCCCTGGAACTAGCCGAAGGCGAGTATGAGCTCGTCATCATCGTGGACGGCCGCGTGTCGAACGGAGCCATCGTGTCAGTTCGGTAGGGTACGATGGCGACGGGACGGAAGAGATCGTAAACGAAGCCCGGCACGAGCCTCGCGTCGCGGTTGCAAGAGCGGGGAGGACTACACCTTCCAGTCCGGGACTTTCTTCGAACTTGGACTTGTCAAGGGTGCATCGGGACTACGGACCCGCAGGAGCCGGGCCGGGTTGCCGGCCACCACCTCGTTATCGCCGACGTCCGCCGTAACAACAGCGCCTGCCCCGACATAGGCATTGCAGCCGATCTTTCGGTAAGGATGAATGACGGCGCCGGCCCCGACCGTTGTGTAGGGCCCTAACTTCACGCCACCCGTGAGCGTAGCACTGGGGAAGATGTGACTGTGTTCGCCTAGTTCGCAGTCGTGGTCGATGCGGCAGCCGGTGTTAAGGCACACGTTATCGCCGATCACGGCCCCTGCGTTCACGACAACCCCGGCTAGGGCGACAATACCGACTCCAAGTTTCACATGGCGCGAGATGACCGCGGACGGGTGGACAAGCGTAGCCGCTTCCAGTTTGGCTTTCTGCACCGCATCAAACCAGTTGCTGCGGACGCAATTGTCTCCCGTTCCGAACGCCACCGAGCTAATGTGGGCCTGGCGCGACAAGCTTCGCAGTTGCTGGATGGGTCCTAGAACGGGCGAACCGAGCACCGCGGTTCCGATCTTTGCCGGATCGTCATCCAGTAGACCGACGAGCCTAAAGCCGGGCGTCTGCTGGACCAAATCAACGAGTACCTTCCCATGAGCTCCCGCGCCAAGAATGACGAGGTTTTTCAGCACGGGGCCTCCGGCCGCAGCGTCTGCCCCCGAGATGGCTTTTTCACCGTTAATCATTCGGAGGTCAACCTGGACTCTGCGCGGCCAAGAAACTCAGGAGCGGTCATGTTTCCTTGTCGGCGAGTGCCGACGCAACGAACGGCCTGCCAGATCGTGGCGGCCAGGATTCTTAGATCAAGTCGCGGGCTTGCGTGCGTACCGTACCAAACGTCGAGTTCGAATTTTCGCTCCCAGCTAATGTTGTTGCGGCCGTGAATTTGTGCCCAGCCTGTTATTCCAGGCTTGACGTCGTGCCGTCTCTTCTGAGAAGGGGTGTAGCGAGTCATGTAGTCGGTCACGAGGGGGCGAGGACCAACGAGACTCATATCCCCTTTGAGTACGTTCCACAGCTGGGGTAGCTCGTCGAGGCTGAGCCGCCTTAGAAGCTTGCCCAGACGGGTGAGCCTTTCGCTATCCGGCAGTAGGCGCCCGTTGGCCCCGTGTTCTAAGGTCATCGTTCGGAACTTGAGCATGGTGAAGGGCTTGTTGGCGAGGCCGGCCCTCTGCTGCCGGAAAAACACAGGTTGACCCAGAGTGAAGCCCACCGCCAACCCGACCAGCACCAGTACAGGGAAGAGCACGGAGAGCATGACAAGCGAACCCGCGGTGTCGACCGTGCGTTTCAGCGGGGATTGCGCGAACCTTTGGCCCCGGGCTGGGAACGTCCTGGTCGCGCGAGCCGATAACAGTTCTCGATAGCAGTCGAGCAGCGCGGACCACACACGCGGGCTCGAGAACTCTTTTTCAACTCTCTTCCGGCCGGCGTGCCCCATGGCCGCGGCGCGCGTCCTATCTTCCAGTAAGCTCGCCAGTGCTTTCGCCAAGGCTCTCCAGCTACCGACACGAACCAAGATTCCCGTTGTACCGTTGACCACTGCATCGAGCGTTCCCGTGACGGCGGCGGCCACTATGGGCTTCTCGGCCGCGGAAGCTTCCAGCGCGACGGTCGGAAAACCCTCGCGGTAACTAGGCAACGCCAATACATCCATGATGTGGTAGTGGATCGAGGTGTCTTCGACGAAGTTGGTGCAAACGATCTGCGGATCCTCTTCGATGGCCCGCCGGACAGACGGGGGCAGCGGATCTCC
The DNA here is from genome assembly GCA_965248105.1 of Bryobacterales bacterium. Lineage (GTDB taxonomy): Bacteria > Acidobacteriota > Terriglobia > Bryobacterales > UBA6623. The sequence goes on along the minus strand of CBDFIK010000006.1, from coordinate 2,870,379 downwards.
CTTCTCGAAAGACCCTACCAAGAGAAGTCGGAGCTCCGGAAAGGACGTTTTTAGTTCGGAGTAGGCCTCAACCAGTTCAATAATTCCTTTGTCGCGCGTAAGTCGACCGACAAAGCCCAACACAGGCGCGCTGTTGGGGATCCCAAGTTCGTGTCGCTTCTCCACCGCGGCGGCCCGACGCTCGGGGGTTGGGGAAAACCGTGAAAGATCGACACCGTTTGCACTACCGGAGGCAAGCACGATCGCTTTTCGGGCGTCGACAAGACCCAGGTCAATCGCCCGTCGTCTTAACGAGCTGCTCACGCAGACCACTCGATGTGCCAGCACACAGGCTACTCGCTCGCAAAAGATGAGTAGTCGACGTTTCCCTCCGGTGACTGTCTCAAGGCGCAGTCCGTGGAGTGTATAGACTCGGCACGGCACGCCCGCCAGCCAGGCCGCCAACCCTCCCAACAGGCCGGCTTTTGGTGTTCCTATGTCAAGGGCGGAGCAAAATTAGACCAGTTCGGCGGAGGGAGAATAGACCAGTTTTGGGGTAGAGCGGCGGAGCAAAAATAGACCAGTGGGGGGGGAGTCGGGGTTTTGCTTCGAGTTTTTGTGGGACGGCTGGAACGCAGCCTGAGGTCGCCCGTTAGGGCGGCTGAAGGCGGAGTGGAAGGCGGCTCACAAAAACTGTGGCGAGCCGGCGGGGATCAATCCGAAGACGGAGAGCGTTGCTTCTTGCTCTGCTTGAGGCGGAAGCTATCGCCGTTCATCTCCAGGATGTGGACGTGGTGAGTGAGCCGATCCAGCAGGGCGCCGGTCATGCGCTCGGACCCGAGGACTTCGGTCCACTCGTTGAACGGCAGGTTCGAGGTCACCATCGTGGAGCCCTGCTCGTAGCGCTGTGAGAAGGTTTCGAACAGCAACTCCGCTCCGGTCTTCGACAGCGGCACGTAGCCCAGTTCATCGACGATCAGCAGGTCTTGCTTGGCGAGCTGCTTTTGGGCCCTCAGCAAGCGCCGCTCATCACGGGCTTCCAGCAGCTCGTTGAGCAGCGCTGCGGCGGTAGTGAAGCGAACCCGATAGCCACCCTGGCAGGCCGCCAGTCCCAGCGCCAGAGCGAGATGCGTTTTCCCCGTGCCGGAGTTTCCTAGAGCCAACACGTTCTCGCGACGGTCGATGAACTCTCCGTGTGCCAGCTCGAGCACCAGCTTCTTGTTCAACTTGGGTAACGCCAGGAAGTCGAACGTATCAAGGGTTTTCGTGACCGGGAACTTGGCGGCCTTGATGCGCCGCTCGGTCGCTCGGCGTTCACGGTCGAGCAGTTCGAGCTCGGACAGTTGCAGCAGAAAGCGTCTCGCATCCAAGCCCTCCGTGGCGCACTGCCGTGCCACCTTGTCGTACTCGCGTAAGAAGGTCGGCAGCCGCAGTGCTTTCAGATGAGCTTCCAGCAGCAGTTTGGATCTCGCCATCAGTCCACTCCCTGTGCCAGCAGCACCAAATAATCTGTTGTCGATGTCTGTTCGACTTGTGCTGTGGGTAAGTGCGGATACTGCGTCAAGTCCAAGCGGGGCGGCCGTTGCTCGATCCGACACAGGACGAGGTGCTTGACGGCGTCGAAGCCGATCGTTCCCAACTCAACGGCCTGCCGCGCGGCGGCGGTGACGTCGGTGAGCGGGAAGTCTTCGAGTAAACGCAGCACCTGCACGTACTCGCGCTTGCCTGGTTTACCCAGCCGCACTTCGAGCAAGCGTCTCAAACGCACGAGATCTTGCGGTAACTGCCAACCGACGAGCGGCGCGGCTTGATCCAGCGCGTTCGTCTTGCGCTCCAGCAAGGCCAGGTAATGCAGCGGATCGAAGATCAACTCCTCGCGTTCGTAGCTGCGCCGATGCCGGGCGATCTCTTCGCTGCCGCAGCCGATGACCACCTCATCGACGTAAGCTCTCAGCAGTACTTCGCGGTGGCCGTAGCGCGTCGGAACCGAGTAGTCGTTGGTCCGATAGCGCACCAGCGACAACGACGTCACCCGCGTCGTGCGCTTGTCGCAAGCGTCATACCCGACAGCAGGCAACGTCAGAAACGCCTGGCGGTCGCGCTCGAAACGCTCACCGATCGTTTCCGAGTGTCGCCGCAAGCGCCGTCCACGGTTCTTGCGGCACTTCGCTTCGAGGTGTTCGTTGAAGGCTTCCCAACTTGAGAACCTGGGGATCGGCACCATAAAGTTGCGCCGCGCATAGCCCACCAACCCTTCCACTTTGCCTTTGTCGTTGCCCTTGCCCGGCCGCCCGAAACGGTCGGCGAACAGATAATGTGACTGCAGCTCGGAGAAGACACGGGTCCTCTGGCGTGTGCCGTCTCCCAGGATCCTCGCCACCGCTAGCTTCGTGTTGTCGTAGACGATGCTGCGCGGCACGCCGCCAAAATAGCGAAACGCCGCATTGTGCCCCTCGCAGAATGCCTCCGTCGTCTCGGCCGGAAACGCTTTCACGAATGCGTCATCGCTATGCGGCAGATCGACGACCAAGAAGTGCGCCTTGCGCTGCACTCCGTTGATGACGACGACCGCTTCGCCGAAGTCCGCCTGGGCGTCACCCGGCGGATGCGTCAGCGGCACGAACATCTCTTGTCCGCCCAGCTTCTTCTCGCGTACGTAGTCCTTGACGGTCGTGTAGCCGCCTGTGAACCCGTACTCGTCGCGGAGGCGGTCAAAGATGCGCTGTGCGGTGTGGCGTTGTTTCCTCGGACGCTCCCGATCGTCGGTCAGGATCTGATCGATGATCCCTGTGAAGGCCTCCAGTTTGGGACGCCTCGCCGGTTTGCTCCGCCGATAGCCCGGCGGAATCCGGTAGCGCAACATCTTGCGCACGGTCTCGCGAGCAATCCCAAAGCGCCGTGCTGCTTCGCGTTCGCTTAGCCCTTCGACGCAGACACTTCGTCGTACTTGAACGTATAGCTCCACCCGATACATCCCTCCGGTGTTCCACAAAACACCTCGGGGATGCTTGCGGACCACATCAGCGGCTTGGTCCTCCGCCTCCTCTGGGAGCCTTCACACCGCCGCTATGTGGTCTAGTTTGTCAGCGCCGTTCTCAGTTCCTACGTGCGCGATCGTGGGGCGCACGCATTAGCCGCCACAAGCGCCCCAGGGCGGCGAGATCCCGCCAGGGGGCGATCTCACGATCTATGACAATGGCGGCCGATGCGATCTCGTCAGCGGCCGCTATTTCGCTCAGGTCGTTGCCTGGCGAGGAGATCACCGTGACATCGAAACCTGACTCGTGCAGGAATCGGAGCTGTCCGCCGAGCATGACTCGGACGGCCAGCGGCGAGCTCACCACGTGTACGAGCTTCATCAATCAAGAACGAGGATGGTCGGCAGGATGAGGGGAGTCACAAAACTCCACATTGGTTAGATCGACCTCCGCGCACGGAGGACTTTAGCGGCGAGCGAAGGACCCACCGCCGAGCGCCAAGCATTCGCCCTAGGGATCTGCTGCATCGGAGGGATGTCGCCACGAATGGCGACACGGCACGCCGGGAGGCGTGCGCCACGTCTTGGTCCGGTCGAACTTTTCACGGCCGGGATTTGACGAGAAGACTAAGATTACGGTAATATCTGAATAGACAGAAAGTACAGTATGATCCATTTGTTGTGTTGTCGCTGCCGCACGCCCGGGTTTGGGCGAGATTTGCCACCATAGTTGCAAACGCCCAGGGATTCGAGTGTGGGCAATCGTGAGGAGCCATGAAAATTCTAGTTACGGGCGCAACGGGGTTCGTCGGGTCTCGACTCTGCGAGCGCCTCCGGCAGCGGGGAGATACGGTCGTCGCTCTTTCGCGGAACGGGGCCTCGGCCCGCCGGCGGGTGCCTGCCCTCGAGCAGGCTTACAGCTGGGATCCTCTGGCGGAGCCGGTTCCCGGCGAAGCCTTTGCCGGAGTCGACGCAGTCGTTCACTTACTCGGAGAACCGGTCGCGGGGCGTTGGACGGCAGCCAAAAAGCGCTTGATTTTCGACAGCCGGTCGGCGGGAACTCGCAACCTGGTGAAAGCGATTTCCGCCCTTGACGCCAAGCCCAAGGTGCTGATATCGAGCAGCGCCATGGGTTACTACGGCGATCGCGGTGAAGACCCGCTCAGCGAAGAGTCGTCCGCGGGAGAAGGTTTTACCTCGGAAGTCTGCCGGGCTTGGGAGCAGGAGGCGCTGCGGGCGGAGCCGCTCGGTGTACGGTTAGTCAGGCTGCGAAGCGGCTTGGTGCTGGCGAAAGCAGGCGGCCCGCTGGCGGAGATGCTGACCCCGTTTCGGCTTGGTGCGGGAGGGCCGCTCGGCTCGGGCCGGCAGTGGTGGTCCTGGATTCATCGCGACGACGCTGTCGGGCTGATCATTCACTTACTGGACGGTGATTACCATGGCGCCGTCAATGGAACAGCCCCCGAGCCGGTTCGCCAGAAGGAGTTCGCGCGCATTCTCGGACGCGTGTTGCACCGCCCGGCATTCATGCCCGCTCCGGCTTTCGTATTAAAGGCTATCCTGGGCGGATTTTCTTTCGAGTTGCTGGCCAGTAGACGGGTACTGCCGAACGTCGCGCAGCGGATTGGCTATCGCTTTCAATACCCTGATCTCAACTCCTGCCTACAGGCAGAACTCGGTGGGTAGCGGGGCCCGCCGACCGTCCCTCAACGAGAACGGCTAGTTTCCACTGGTGACCGATTTCTCGTCCCACAGGTTCGTGCGCAGCTCATCCAGGCGATGCTCGGCGGCGTCGCGGACATAGCGGTATTGGTCGTTCTTGGCGACTTCTCCCAAAACGGATTCGTCGAGCAGCTTCTTGACGGCCTTGCGCCGAATCTCCTCGTCGTCGGAGTTTTTGGCCAGATCGGCGTACATTTCTTGATCGGGATATTTTTCCCGCAGGACGTCGAAAACGCGGTGTCGGACAAACCAGTGCCCGTCTTGCAGGACCATCCTTCGCAGGATCATCGGGTCGTCCAGTTCGCCGGCCGCTGCCACTCGAACGTCCGGGTCGCTATGTTTCCACTTCGGTCGGAATGCGTCGAATAACGCCATGGGTGATTTGGAAGAAATCAGCCGGGAAGGCCTTCTTGCCTGTCCGTAGCCGATTCAGGTGCGATAGATCGCACGTCTGTCGGCCCACTTCTGACTTAACACTCTTCCCGAATTGTAGACCCTTGGGCTGGCAGGGTGCAAAAGCACGGGGACACACCTGTCGCCCGGCCCGCCTCCGCGTTGTGGCTAGTGCTTGGTTGCATAAATTCACGATAGATTATAAGCTGACAATCGCTGGACCGTTCCCTCACGGTCGCGGCTCGGAAGACCCTGCGAACAAACCACCTCCGGGCCAGACGGACGATCGTATGGTCCTCCGGGAAAGGACTTTTCAAATCACTGCTGTCCAAAACATCCGAGTGCCAGGCTCAATTGTTGTGGGGGTGGAATTAAAGGTGGCGTCTGAAAGGGATCATCGAGCCACTTTTGTAAATCCCGGTAAGTGAACAGGTTTCGGCGCAGCAGGGAGGCCAAGTTCGACAGTGACCAGCCCGCCTTCGAAAGATGAGGCAGCCACTTGAGCAGCAGCATTGCGATCAAGGCTGTCCTACCTCCAGGCTCTTTCGCACGACGTTTGCACCACTTGCGGTCAAGGGTGCAAAGGGCGTGCAGGAACTCCTGCCAGGTGAACGTAAGCGACTCGTCGCCGCGTTGTTGGTGCTCTAACTTCTCAATCCGCCGCTTCAGACTCATCCAGCCACCTCTCTTCGAGGGCCCTCACGCGCTCCAAGTACGCCGTCTCGAGCACTCGGCGGTGCTGCTCCAACAGGGTACCGACCGTCTGAGCCTCGTCGGGCGTCAAATCTCCTCTCGCCAGGGCTGCCACTAAGGCAGCAAACGCCGGGGGAAGATCTTCGGTCGCCGTGATCGCTGGGAGGCTCAATCCAATGGCTCGGCCTTTTCGAGGGGGGATGAGTCTCTCCAGGCAGAGCCGCATCGCGGTGGTATCGCCCGTTTGCCGACTTCGTCGCGCAGCTGCAGATAGGCTGCAGTGGCCCGCTGGGGCGGCAAGTGCATCAGCGGTCGCCACGCTTTCCAGATCTTTTCCTGCTCTCCGGAGAAGACTCGGTCGCGTTTCGGGGATCGCATGAGTCACCACCTCCACAGAAGGCGCTCGGGAGCTACCTTTTGTCGTAACCTGGTAACAGGTTAAGAGATTCACGCTATGCTTATCACCATCTTCGGCTGGATAGTATGGGGGCTCGGCGCTGCCATTGCAGCAACCCGGTCATGGGGAATCCGGCGTTATGTAAAGACTGGTGCTGGTGTGACGAGGCAAACCATCACGACAACGATGCTATTCGCTCTAGCTGTGCTGAGCGTCCCCGTTTTCGACGTGTCACCATTTCATTTGCTTTGGGTCTTCCCTGTCGGCTGGCTGGTGGGCACTCTTTCTCTGGCTTTCCCACTCTCTCTACTGTGGATCCCTGCGAATCTTTATGGACGGCTCTGCTGTCTAGGCTTACCAGTTGCCTCGAAATATCCTGAATTTATCTCTGATCCAACAGAGAGCGAGGGCGACACAACGAGGTTGCACAAACTCAGCGACAAGCAGAAATATGACGACAGAACGATATCTTCCGGCCCGGACCCTTCAGCCGCTCAACCAACACCTGTCCCCGCCGGCCCGCTCCCCCCGAGTTGGAACGGTGGATTTCGCCGTGTCGTTCCGGCAGCGATGGTGGAGCGCAAATCTCGGGTCTGGCTACACCTGCTGCTGTTTGCGCTGACTGTGGTAACAACGACGGTTATGGGCGGGTGGGTATACTCGGTAAGCCTATTGACCATATTAACGGCGCACGAGTTCGGCCACTATTTCGCCGCCCGGTACCATCGTGTAACGGCGACACTGCCCTACTTCATTCCGTTCCCTTCGTTCTTAGGCACGCTGGGAGCAGTGATTCGCATGTCGCCTTACATCCCGAGCCGGCGGGCCCTTTTCGACATTGCGGCTGCCGGGCCGATTGCCGGTCTCGTGGCTGCAATTCCGTTGAGCTTTATCGGCATTGCTATGTCGGACCACGTGCCGGCTGGGGACCGGGAGGACGTCATCATCCTGGGGGACCCATTGCTTTTCAGGGCCATCGAGCGGGCGCTATGGGAGCCTCGCGGCGAGGAAGTCGAGCTGCTTCTGCACCCGGTCGCCTTTGCCGGCTGGGTTGGACTCTTCGTCACGGCCTTAAACCTGTTGCCGATCAGTCAACTAGACGGCGGACATATCAGCTACGCACTCTTTGGCCGCAAGAGCCGTTTGATTGCGGGTCTTGCGTTCGTCGGGCTAGCCCTTGTGACCCTCTCGCATGGCTATCACTATTCGGTTATGCTGATTCTGTTGTGGTTCATGGGCATCAAGCACCCCCCGACTCTCAATGACTCGCTGCAACTGGGTCGCGCCCGGAGAATCGTTGGGATCGGGCTAGGCGTTACCTTTGTGTTGAGTTTCACGCCGTCACCTTTCCAGTTTTAGGGTTGTTCGATCTCGACGCGTAAGGATAGCTGGGCAGCGCGCGCTCCGTCGCCCACGGACGCAAGATCTTGTCTTTTCGCTTACGCTGGCGCAGAGCTGCGTCGACACGAGTGTCGACGCGGCAGACGTAGGCGTCTGCGCCACAACGACGCACACCACGCCTTAAGAAGAAACCTCGTGTCAGACTCACACACCCTCATCGTGGCGCAGGTCCCCAGACCTGCCGTGTCGGTACTCTTACCGACACCTGTTCCCGAACCATCGAGATACCGATCCATCCATACAAGAGCATTCATTGACGAGCGCTTCTGATGTGCCACGTCGCTTGCTGCTAGTGCGGGGCGACGACCACACCTGTGGCCGTGACACCACGTTAGGGCGCCCTTAGACTTAGTCGTACTTGCCGGCCGCCAACCCCCGGACAAAGGCGACATCCCCTTCAAGGAAATCAAACCCGGGCAAATCAGCCGGTTGCGCCCACGACGCTTGTTGAAAATGGTCGTAGTCGGGCTCGCCCGTGAATCCTGAAACGCGAAAGAACACCAGCAGGATGGCTCGGCGTCCCGGGTAGCGGTAGCAATACCGTGTGACCTCCTCACCAATGTCAGCATCGATCCTGAGCTCTTCCCACAGCTCGCGCTTCAGAGACTCAGCCAGCTGCTCGCCCGGCTTCAGCTTGCCACCCGGAAACTCCCATTTCCCCGGGTGATCCTGATCGAAGCGCCGGCGGCAGACCAAAACACGACCCTGCCGCTCGATGATCGCTGCTGTGACCGTCGTCATGAACCGAACGGGATCAGTACTCACTGCGGACGAACCAAACTCCCACCGAAAAGCGGTGGGGACTGACAGGGACCCGACACGTCGTGGGCGACGTCGGTGGCCGCTTCCCCGCCCCGGCCCAGAACCGGAAAGTTACGCCATCTGTTCCCGGAACTTCGGGCACGGCCTGCACTCGCCCGAAACGTGAGTGTATTGTCGAGAGCTTAGTCCACCTAGCTGGTCTTGACCGACCGGATTATACACAAGTGCCTCGCCGGCCAACACCACACCCCGAAGTTTAAACATTCTCCGCCAACCAGCCGATAACAAAATTGGGAAACCTTTGATCATGCTGCCCATCTCATCCATCTTCAAGCCCGAACGGTATCAGGAGGTCCGTCGAGCAGAATCGCGGCCGCGCTCGCGTCTGGAATCTCACGGCGAAGACCTTGCGGACAGGCGAAAACGTTCCCGCCATAAGGCCGACCCTTGGGAAGACGGTCTGGAGGTCGATACCTTCGAACACGTCGCCGATCCCGAGGAGACGCCTTAGCCAAATCTGCCGCTGATCGGCGCCTTCATTCTCCTGCAGCACACCGCGCCCCGCTCTATCCGCTCTTGAGCTTCACCTGTCGCCCACCAATCCGGCGGCCCACTGTGGTATCGTCGTCCTCTTGCCGGTCAAAGACGGCTAGATGGTCAAGCAAATCCGCAAAGCAGCTGTTCTCGGCGCTGGGACGATGGGTTCCCGGATCGCCGCGCATCTGGCGAACGCCGGGGTTCCCTGCCTGCTGCTTGATGTGCCGTCGGAAGCGGACAGCCACGCCGGCCGAAACTCGATCGCCGCGAAGGCCCTGAAGGGCCTCCACAAATCGCGTCCCCCGGCCTTTTTTACATCCGAGACCTCAGGCCTAATCGAAATTGGGAATTTCGATGACGACCTGGAGCGCATCCAAGAAGCTGACTGGGTCATCGAAGCGGTGGTGGAGAATTTCGAGGTGAAGCGAACGCTGCTCGCGAAGGTCGACCAACACCGCAAGAATGGATCCCTCGTCAGCTCAAATACGTCCGGGCTGCCGATCGGCACATTAGCGGAAGGCTACTCCGAGGATTTTCGCAAGCACTGGCTGGGAACCCATTTCTTTAACCCGCCGCGGCACATGCGGCTGCTTGAGGTAATTCCTGGCCCGGAAACGAAACCGGAGGTTGTGAATTTCGTCTCCGACTTCTGCGATCGCCGCCTCGGAAAAGTTCTAGTGTACGCTCAAGACCGTCCGAACTTTGTCGCCAACCGCATCTTTCTATTCACGGTCATGCATACCGTCAAGACGATGCTCGAGCAAGGCCTGTCCATAGAAGAAGTCGATACCCTTACAGGACCGCTCATCGGGCGTCCGCGCATGGCAACCTTTCGATTGGCTGATTTCACCGGTATCGACGTGTGCTTGTTCATCGCCGAAACGCTTCACAGGCTCGTTCCGGACGACGAAAAACGAGACGTCTACGATCCTCCCGATTTCCTTCGCCAAATGGTCGCCAAGGGCATGGCCGGCGACAAAGCTGGTCGAGGATTCTATACCAGGGCCAAAGACGGAGTCGGAAAGAACCGGTTGGTGCTGGACCTCGAATCGATGGACTATCGAAAACCCCGGCAACCCAAGTGGCCCGTGCTGGAACTCGCACAAAACATCGACGACGCAGGCGACCGAATCCGATTTCTTATCCGCTCCGACGATCCGGCCGGGCGGTTCCTGTGGGCCACAATTAGCGAACTGCTGCTCTACACCGCCGCTCGGATTCCGGAAATCACGGACGACATCGTCAGCGTCGACACGACCATGAAAGCGGGCTTCAACTGGCAGCTCGGGATCTTCGAGATCTGGGACCGCATCGGTGTCGAAGAGTCGGTGGCCCGCATGAAGAAGGAGAAGAAGAGCATCCCGCCACTTGTCCAGAAGGTTCTAGGCTCACGCGAAAAGTCTTTCTACACCAAGCGGAAGGGCAAACCTTATTTCTTCGATCTGGGATCGGGTCGTTTCAAGTCTATCGAGGAGCGGTCCGGCAAGCTTTCCCTGTCGTCGATACGACGCTCAAAAGGCGTTGTCGAATCGAACGAAAGCGCCAGTCTCCTGGACCTGGGCGACGGCGTGGCTTGCGTCGAGTTTCATTCCAAAGCAAACTCGCTGGACGACAGAGTTTCCTTGCTGCTCGAAAAGGCGATCTCCACGATTGAGACCCGCTACGAGGGGTTGGTGATCGGCAACGAGGGTGAGAACTTCTGTGTCGGCGCTAACTTGATGGTGCTGCTCGAGCTGAGTCGCGAAGGACGCTGGGAAAAGATCGACCGGGCGGTTAGGCAGCTACAAGAACTCTTTCTGTTCCTCGGCAGCTCCAAGAAGCCCACTGTCGCCGCGGTTTTCCATCAGACCCTGGCAGGTGGTTGCGAGCTAGCCATGCACTGCGATCGCGTGCAGGCCGCTGCCGAGTCCTATATGGGGTTGGTGGAAGTAGGGGCAGGGCTGATCCCGGCAGCCGGCGGATGCACACAGCTTCTTCGGAGATACACCGAAGGGCCCGGCACGAACCACAACTTGATTCCGCCAACACGGGCCGTCTTCGAAAAGATAGGGATGGCCCGAGTCTCTTCGAGCGCCGCCGAAGCGCAACAGTGCCGATTCCTGCGTCCAGTGGACGCAGTGACTATGAACCGGGACCGCCTGATTGCTGACGCCAAACAAGCGGTGCTCAACCTGGCCGCGGCCGGCTACGAACCCTCCCTGCGGCGCCAAGTGCTTGTAGGGGGAAGCCCCGTATTGGCAGCCTTGGAACTCGACATCTACTTGGCGCACGAAGGCCGCTACATCAGCGACTACGATCGGCACATCGGCCGGAAGCTGGCCCACGTGCTGGCCGGCGGGCCCCTCTCCCAGGCAAGTCTGGTCCCGGAAGACTACTTACTGGGCCTCGAGCGGGAAGCCTTCTTGAGCCTCTGCGGCGAGCAGAAAACCCAACAACGGATGGAACACATCCTCAAGACAGGCAAGCCACTGAGGAACTAGTGTAGTGCCACTAACGGTTCTGGACAATGGCGTGGGTTTTGGCGGCGCGCTCGACTTTGGCGAGGATATCTTGTGCCGGAGCTGTCCAGACAAAGGGCTTGGGCGCTTGGTTGCTCGCTTCCAGGTACTCGTGGATGGCGGCCTCGAGTTCGGGAACACTGCGGAACACGCCGCGGCGGAGGCGCTTCTGTGTCAGCTCGCGGAACCAGCGCTCGACGAGATTGAGCCAGGAAGAAGACGTGGGAATGAAGTGAAAGTGGAAGCGGGGGTGCTTCGCGAGCCACTTCTTCACCTGCTCATGCTTGTGCGTGGAGTAGTTGTCCACGATCAGATGCAGCTCCAGCGCCGGTGGTGTTTGGCGGTCGATCTGGCGTAGGAATTTGAGGAATTCCTGGTGCCGATGTCGCGGCAGACACTCCCCGATCACCTGGCCGTCGCGCACATTGAAGGCGGCGAACAGCGTCGTTGTGCCATGTCGTTTGAAGTCGTGGGTCATGGTGCCGGCACGACCCTTTTTCAGGGGCAGTCCCGGCTGGCTGCGGTCTAAGGCCTGGATCTGGCTTTTCTCATCGACACTGAGCACCAGCGCGTGCTCGGGCGGATTCAAGTACAGCCCGACCACGTCGCGGAGTTTCTCGACGAACTGCTTGTCGCGGCTGAGCTTGAAAGTTTCGAGGCGATGGGGCTGCAGTCCGTGCGCTTTCCAGACGCGCTGGATGGCCATCTTGGAGACGCCCAAGTGCTTGGCGAGGGTGCGGGTGCTCCAATGCGTGGCCGCCCGGGGCTTCTCGTGAAGTGTTGTATTGAGGATGCCTTGGACGAATTCAGCGGAGAGCGCCGATTTGCGTCCGGGGCGCGTCTGATCGCGGAGTCCGTCGAGGCCGGACTGGGCGAAGCGCTTTCGCCACAGGATGACGGTCTTGCGGTTGACGCCGAGTCCGCGGGCAATGGCGTGGTTCGCCAACCCCTGCGCACAGCGCAAAACAATGTGCGCTCGCAAGACCATTTTCTGCCTCGTATTGCGGCCTCGAACGAGGCGACGAAGAGCGTTTCGCTGCGGAGCGGTGAGGGGTAGAGCGTCAGCGGATGGCCACATAAACCATCCTACCGCGAAAGGGTGTTATTGTCCAGTTATTTATGTGGCACTACACTAGTTCACTTGGTGGGAGCGAATCTATTCGGGGCCGAGCTGATCCGGTGGACGATGGAAATGTTTGGCCCAGGCGTCCACGGTGTGCAGGTAGGCCTTTACGGTAGTCGGAGAGTAATTGCGACGCTGGAGTTCCTCCAGCATCCTTTTGCGTAAACGGGTCACAAGGGCCTCCTTTCCTTGTGACCCACAATATTGCGTTCAGGGAAGCGCCGCCCTCATACCCCCCACGTGCAGCGTCCGACGCCCGAGCGGCTTCGTTCTAACAGCCGATTCAGAAGTAATCCAACTGACCGTATGACGCCCTGCCCCTAGAGGTGTGAATCTCCCTTGACTCGCAACAAGTCGCGTCGAAAGGAGTTCGCGGGGCTATTCAAGCTGGCCCACCAGGCAAGCAGTAATCGATGGCCGGGGTGCTTGTGATAAGATCAGTGTGGACGCCTTAGCAAGGGTCTTACCGCGTCCCGGTGAATCGCAGAGGTCGTTGCTTTGCAATCAGATACGAGGACTCTGGCTGTGCGCGCGTTTTCCCTGCTGGCGGTTTGTTTAGCGGCGGCCTGGTCAGCTTTCGCGCAATCGCCGGACGTCCTTGAGAAGTCCGCTCGGGCTGTCTTGGACCGCCACTGTATGGCCTGCCACGGCGAGGCCCAGATGGCCGGCCTGGACATGCGGGAGCGCGAGACCCTGCTCAAGGGAGGCAAGAGCGGTCCGGCCGTTGTGCCCGGCAAAGCAGACACCAGCCGGCTTTATCGAGCCGCCTCCCACGCCGGGGAGTTGAAGATGCCTCCCGGGGCGGCGCGCATCCCGAAGGAGGAGCTGCAAGCCCTCCGGGACTGGATCAACGAAGAAGAATGGTGGCGCCCGCCCGAACAGGAATCCATCTTTACGGAAGAGCAGAGGTCCTTCTGGTCTTTCCAGCCGATTCGGGATCCCAAACCTCCGGAAGTTAAAGACACCGAGTGGGCGAAAACGCCGCTAGATCGGTTCATCCTCGCCAAGCTGGAAGAGAAAGGCCTTTCGCCTTCTCCGCCGACGGACAAGCGGACCCTTATCCGCAGGGCGACCTACGATCTGACGGGGCTGCCGCCCCCACTAGAGGAGATTGACGAGTTCCTGGCGGACAAACCGGAGCCGGATGAATACAGCGAGAAAACCCCCTTTCCTGCCTTTTCGCGGCTGGTTGACCGGCTGCTCGAATCCCCACAGTACGGCGAGCGCTGGGCAAGGCACTGGTTGGACGTCGTCCGGTATGCGGACACGACGGCTCACGACGGCAACTTCATTATGCGATTTGCGTACCGCTATCGCGACTACGTGGTGCGCGCGTTCAACGACGACAAACCCTACGACCAGTTCATCATCGAGCAACTGGGCGGTGACTTGCTGCCGTCCACCAAGAACCTCGATCTTTCGCTTCAACGCATGATCGCAACGGGCTTCTTGATGTTGGGTCCGAAGGCTCTCGGCGAACAGGACAAAGAACAGGTGCGCATGGACATCGTCGATGAGCAGATCGACGTGACGGGCAGGGTTTTTCTGGGGCTCACGGTGGCCTGTGCACGATGCCACGACCACAAGTTCGATCCGATTCCCACGCGCGATTACTACTCGATGGCGGGGATCTTTAGAAGCACGGACGTGCTGGCTGATTCCATTCACACCTCGATGTGGTGGGAACACGATGTCTTGGAAATCCCCGGCGGAGAGAAAGTGATGGTCATGGCCCCTAAGGAGGGGAAGCTCGCTGATCTCAAGATCCACATCCGGGGGAACCACAACAACTTGGGCGACGAGGCGCCGCGCGGGGTCCTGCAGATCATAGCCGGAGAGGGTAGATCGTCCATCAAGACGGAGCAGAGCGGCCGCCTGGAATTAGCACGTTGGATCGCGAGTCCTGACAACCCCCTCACGCCGAGGGTCATGGTCAACCGCATTTGGCAAGGCCATTTTGGGACCGGGCTCGTGGCGAGCAGCGATAACTTCGGATCGACGGGCGGGAAGCCCTCGCACCCCGAGTTACTGGACTGGTTGGCGTCTCGCTTTACCGAGAGCGGCTGGTCCATCAAGTCCCTGCACCGGCTGATACTGCAGTCGAACACGTACCAGATGCAGAGCTTTCCTCGGGAAGAGGGCGAGCAAGTCGATCCCGACAACCGGCTGATTTGGCGCGCAAACCGCCGCCGGCTCCACACGGAGCAGTTGCGGGATTCCGTACTGGCCATCAGTGGTCGTCTTGACCGCGCGATCGGGGGAGATATCTGGGACTGGCAGGACAAGAACACCGCCGTAGACACAGAACGCGGGCTGTTTGCCGCTGCGAAAGCAGGGCAGAGTTTCGACGCCTACAATAGCTTGCGTCGCAGCATTTACTTGCCGGTTGTTCGCAATCAGTTGCCCAACATGTTCCAGACGTTCGACTTTGCCGACGCGAACGCCGTCACGGCCAAGCGCAACGACACAACGGTCGCGCCGCAAGCTTTGTTGATGCTGAACAGCGCTTTCGTGCGAGATGAATCCGCGCACTTCGCCAGGCGCTTGCTGGAGGAGATGCCGGAGCATCCCTTATTCGAGCGAGTTTACCGGCTGGGCTTGGCGCAGGAAAAAGAGGAGGACCGGCTGCGATTGGCGCACCTGGAAGTGTTAGGGCGGCCGCCCACGGCAGAGGAGTTGCAGGAAGCCAACAGTTTTCTCGCGGAGTACGATCGGCGTCTGCAGTCGGCCGGGCGTTCGGAGGAAGAAAGCCGGCTGGCGGCCTGGCAAAGCTACTGCCAGTCGCTTTTTTCGCTGAACGAGTTCCTCTACGTGAACTGAAATGGCGAGGGCCAGAAAAATGACACAAGCAGCGCTGTCAACTTCATCGCTTCATCAAGTTTCCCGTCGTGATCTTTTGCGGGATTTCGCCAACGGTTTCGGATACCTTGCGTTTCTCGGGCTGGCCGCGGAAGACGCGGCGCGAGCCGCGACGGGCAGCGGATACACCCATCCAATGGCGCCCAAAGCGCCGCACTTCCCTGCCAAGGCTAAGCGAATCATCTTTGTATTCATGCATGGCGGCACGTCACACATCGACACCTTCGACCCCAAACCGAAGCTGACGGAGTTGGACGGCCAGCCCATGCCGGGAAAGAAGCCCGGCGTTACGTTCTCCGAGACCGGCAACTTGATGAAGTCACCCTGGGAGTTCAAGAGATACGGACAGAGCGGCATCGAAGTCAGCGAGCTGTTCCCCCATGTGGGAAGTTGTATCGACGATATTTGCGTCATTCGTTCGATGCACTCGGACTTGGTTTCCCACGGCGGCGCGGGCTTGCAGCTTCAGACGGGCAGTGGCATCTTCATCCGTCCCAGCATGGGTTCTTGGCTGCTCTACGGGCTGGGAACCGAGAATCAGAACTTGCCCGGTTTCATCACCATCTCGCCCACGTTTTATCACGGCGGGGCCCAGAATTACGGCTCAGCCTTCCTGCCGGCCGCCTATCAAGGCACGCGGATCGGTGATGGAGCCACGCCTTTCTCGGAGGCCACAATCAAGAATCTTGAGCCGGCCGATCTCGAGCAGCGCCTGCAACTGGACCTGTTGAAGAGCCGGAACCGCAGACACTTGGAGACAAGTGGATACGACCCTCGACTCGAGGCTCGCATCGAGTCCTACGAGCTGGCTTTTCGCATGCAGGCCGAAGTTCCCCAGGTGATGGACCTCTCCAAAGAGTCAAAGGAAACGATGGAGCTGTACGGCATCGGCGAAGAACCCACCGACGAGTACGGCCGCCAGTGCTTGCTCGCCAGACGCTTCGCCGAAAGTGGCGTGCGCTTCATCCAGGTGTCACACAGCTATCCCAGAAACTACTGGGATCAACACGGCAACCTCTTCAAGGGCCATTCGGCAAACGCACGCAGGGTCGATAAGCCCATCTCCGGCTTGCTCAAAGACCTCAAGCGCCGGGACATGCTGAAGGACACGCTTCTGATCTGGGGTACGGAGTTCGGGCGCTCTCCGGCCGTGCAAGGTAAGGACGGCCGCGACCACAACAACTACGGATTCACTTGCTGGATGGCGGGCGGAGGCGTCAAGGGAGGCATGACCCACGGGGCTACCGACGAGTTTGGGTGGTACGCCACCGAAAACAAGGTCCACACCCATGACTTCCATGCCACGGTCCTGCACCTCATGGGACTCGACCACACCAAGCTCATCTATCACCACGGCGGCCGCGACCACCGCCTTACCGACGTCGCCGGCGAAGTCCAACACGCGATTATGGCGTAAGGTCCTTGCCCGGCGAGAGTGAAAATGGGTTGGTTTGGGGGATCGGCCGCTCTGTTTGTTCGCCCCCTTGAACCTAGTTTAACCCATTGAAATAGCTAGGCTTACCTACCATTCCCGGGGTCTCGAAAAACGGGTTCGTTTTGATCATTTTTTTATTTCGCAGCTGCAATCGAGTGCAGTCAACCACACGGTGTACCGGGTTGCCGACACGAAAGCCTAGCCGTCAATTACGTTGTAGTTCTGGACTCCTCGGGGCCTGTCCGAGGATTCCTCAAAGAAGATGCCGGATGATCAGTGAGTAACTCATCATCACAACAATGATCGCCGTGGTCACCCACAGAGCGAGGGTGATCCAGCCCTTGGGGAGAACGGCTTTCGGAACGTGGCGATAACGCAGATAGATCGTCGCAATGGCAATGATGGGTAGCATCGAAGCTTGCGCGATGCCGCCGATTTTCACCATCAACACCGGCTCCTGCACAAACATGAAGAGCAGCGCCGGGACAATCAGGAAAAACCCGATCAAAATACGAATCGCCCGCAGTCTGCTCCGGTAGTCTCGTTTGTCAAAGATCCCAATGTTGGCCAGCAGGTCGGCGGCTCCGCGGGCCATGGCGCCGCTGCCGGCGAAAACCGTGGAATAGAGAACGGCAAACGCGCCGAGCATGAATGGATAGAACGCCCATCCGCCCAGAATTTCGGTAAACATCTTCGACAGCATGCCGACCATCTCGCTGCCCTTGGGCACCCCCACGGCGGGAAGGATGGCGGCGCCCAGCAAGTAGAAAGCAATCGTCGGAAAGGTATAGAAGATCAGGGAAGCGAAGACGTCTGCGCTCATCACCCGGATCCACCCGAAAGCCCTGTTCGTCCAGGCTGCGGTAGCTTCCCGCGGACCGGTGAACCGCGCGTACCCCTTTTCGATACACCAGTAGGGGTATTGGATCAGATCCATAGACCCCGCCCCCGTGATGCCAAAGACGGTCACGGCCATGCCGAAGCCGCCGCCCTGAGGCAAACTAAAAGACAGGCCCTCGAGCACTCGTGACCAAGAGAAGTATTCGGGGCTCTTGAACAGGACAATCGCGCTACCAACTGTCAGGGTTGTGAATGCAACGACTAAGCCGAGAGCAATCTTTTCCACCGGGCCGTAGCGCCCCCCCACCAGCAGGAAGAATGTGAGCACGGCCACGGCCCACAGCCAACCGGTAAGGGGAATTGCCGGAAATGCGGTGTGAAGTATCTCCGAGATCGCCCCCATCATTCCGCCTTGAGGGAAAAGCCCGCATATGATCAGTAAGCCATAGAGCCACACTACCCAGGAAACGCGAAATCGTGGCCCGGGGACGCGATTAAACGCCTCCAAAGACGTCTCCCCCGTGGCGATCGTATAGCGGCCGATTTCATGCAATACAAAAATCTTGACGGGGCAGCTCACTAAAATGAGCCACAGGAGCAAGTAACCGTTTTCCGCTCCCAGAATCGTGGTGGCGATCAGTTCGCCGGAACCCACGATGGCGGCGGCGGTGATCAGACCGGGCCCGAGGTGGCGCAGGACATTGCCCAAACTTCGCGGTGGGGTTGCAATGTCCTTGGGGTCGAGGCGATAAGGATCCTTCCGTTGCTGCTCTTCAGTAGGGGAACTCACGGGGTTTTCTCTCGGAGGATTCCAACGTGGCGCACGCATTCTTGCACGCGGTGTAGCCATTCGTGGTGACATCGAGTTGCACGGACAATCGTGTCTGTGCTGATGCCGACAGGAATGTCGGCACGGCACGCCGGGAGGCGTGCGCCACGTCGGAAGCACCGTTCCACGGACGGGCTTGCTCTCAAAGCGGCAATGTGGGCTGGCATCGAGTGATTGATCATCCTGGGTTTTGGAGGCCTCAGAGGTGAATAGGCACGAGATCACCGTCGTGCGCGAGCAATCCGTTGATGGCGGCTTCGTCCGGGTGAACAATAACGTTCATTTCGTATTTCTTGCTCTGGCCGGCGTCCAGCCACTGTGCCGCCAGCGGGTGCGGGTCCTGTGGTTTGCCGAACAAAGAGCCGCTGAACGGCTCGAGAGCGGAAACGTAAGCCCCCCCGGGTCCGAAGTGTTGCCAATTGGCCATGCGTGGCAGGCTTTCTGTTGAGTAGTTGAGCTCGACGGCGAAACCCAGGCTCCGATTCAGCAAACCGATATGAGCCATGTCTTGCGCGTCACCGGTGACGTCGAGCACCAGGCCGCGGGAGCTGGTACCGGCATGTTCGGGCATATTGTCGGGCACTTTTTTCAAAGGGTTCAGCTCGGCGTTGAGATCGGGCCTAACGGGCGGGTTCAGACTGTCCCAAACGCCCATCACCTCTCCGCGGTAGATCAGTTGGGCGTCGCGATCGAGCAAAGGATAGCCGAAGTTGACGTGGTAGAGCCAGTTGTGAGCAACCCTGGTATTCCCGAGGTTGATTACCTCATCTTGGATCCGGACGGCAGGGCTTCCCAGCGTGCAACCAATCCTGCGCCGTACCTCCACCACGGGGCCATAGAACCTCGTATCACGGATCGTCATGTCCAGGTACATCGCCAGGTCGCCGCTGCGAGGGTCCGGATTATGGATCGCAAGCAGGGCGGCAGCAGTGTTGGAGAACGGGCCGTGCAGGTACAACTGTTCGCCGTCTTCTTCACGCGGAGGACCCATATAGCGAGGACCGCAAGAGGTGACCAGTCCCCCGGGCCAGCTGTTCAACCAATCCTGGTCGTGGTGGTAGGCGTGGCTGGGCAGCTTGTAGCCGTTTGGCGTCAGGTAAGCGAGGCTGCTGTTGCGGTAAGAGGCCTCTACGATATCGCCGCCGCGATCGATCGCTACTGTAAAACGCAGGCCCGCGCCGCTGTCCACCAGCGCCACGCGGCAGCCCGGCGAGCCGCCGGCGTCGGGCCAATCATACCTGCCCGTTCGGATTCCGCCGACCTGGTGGACGGTCTCAAACTTGCTTGGGTCAAACGCCACTGACTTACGTTGGGTCCACTAGTTCATGGCCGCGATACTGCGCTGCAACTCGGCCTGCTGCTCCATCTGCTTCATGAAGGTGATCGAACCCTCGAGCAGAGTCTTCCAATCCGGCTTCGGCGGCACGGAATCGACAGACATGTAGCCTGAGTAATTCATTTCGTTCAGCGTGCGCACCATTTCCAGGAAGTCGATATGGCCAGTGCCCGGAATCTGGCGGTTGCTGTCGGCCAAGTGGATGTGCAATAACTTCTTGCCTGCTCTTCGCATGGTTTCGGGGACCGGGCCGTCTTCCATGTTGACGTGAAACAGATCGGCTAGCACACCGATCCGGTCCGACCCGATTTCCTCAGCGATCGGTAAGGCCTCCTCCACGGCGTTCAAGAAACCCGCGTGGCCTTCAAAACGGTTGATCGCCTCGATGGCGATGTAGGTATTGGTCTTCTCGGCGTGCGCGGTGATTTCCCTGGCCGATTCAATGAAGTTCTTCCTAAGAATGCTTTTCGGCGTGCTGCTCACCGGGTATTCAGGTTTGCCCGTGGCGGCACAAATCTCGTAGACCGGACTACCGATGGTTGCGCACAGGTCGAGACATTTCTTGGCGTAGTCAACAGCCCTTCTTCTGCCTTCCTCGTCCGTGGAGGCGAGATCCCTTTCTTCCCCGGCGTGCCATGCGCCCCAGGCGCCCACCAGCGCCGGGATCTTCAGGCCCAGCCCGGTGGCGATGTTGACGACTTCATCAAATTGCTCCCGCGGAATCTTATCCGGCTCGGCGTCAATGTCCACCCCGTCATAACCCAGCCCGGCGATCGTCTCCAGCACCCCCTTGGGGTTCTTCCACACGTCACCCCCGGGACTACCCGCCAGAGTAACCAAAACAACGGAATACTTGTGTGCCATTCGGCTGTCTCCTCCTGCTTTCGGTAATAGTCCGTTAGTTCACTTACATCAAAAGGTGTTGTAAGCCTAACGTGTGTCTCAAACGGCCCAAACGTCACACCTCTGACCGTGGCTCGCCGCTCGTTGGCACCGAGCTCATAGCATCATACCATGTCGAAACACGAACCGTGGGCAGCCGATCGTAACATCCCCCGCCCCGCGCCAGCTGCATTTGAAGGGGGTACCGTCGCTCAGCGACGCTGTTTTGCTTGACAACGCGGTGCTACGAGCTTGCCACCAACCCCTACGCGCGCTACTCTAAGAGACTTGTCTTTGAGCATCTCCTCACGAGCCACTATGGCGAGGAGCATTCCCACAGTTTCCGAGGTCCACACAATATGAAACAACCCATTCCTGCTGAGATTATTGAAGAGCTGCGGAAGTTTGACGCCGCCACGCTCTCGAATGCCGTCGAACGCCTGGATATACGGGACCGCATAGAAGGTTTCGCATCTCGGGAGGTGCGCTGCCGCTTTCCCGAGCTGCCGCCCCTGATCGGCTATGCCGTCACCTGCACCGCGGACAGCACTTACCCGGGCAAGCCGCGTGCGAACAAGCTCGGTGAGTTCATCGACGCGGTTGAGGCCGCGCCCAAGCCGGCTGTGGTCGTGATCCAAAACACGGGACATGACTCTCTGAAAAGTTGCTTCATCGGCGACATGATCTGCGCCGCGTTCCAGAAACTGGGGGCCGTCGGCGTAGTCAGCGACGGGGGCTACCGGGATTTAGAGGGTATCCGAAAACGGGCCCCCGGTTTTCACATCTTCGGACCGGGGTGCGTCGTCTCTCACGGCAACGTCGGCATTATGGACATCGGCCCGGTGACTGTGGGAGGCATGCCGGTCGAACCCGGCGACCTGCTGTACGGTGACGATAACGGAGTCCTTCGGATCCCGAATGAGCGGGCGGCGGACGTCGTAGAAAAAGCGAAGGTCGTCCACGACGTGGAGGGCCGGCTATTCGACTACCTCGAGAAAAACGACTCGGTGACCGCCGAAGACCTGAAGCGGGCACTGGGCATCTGAATTCCCCCTCCCCTGAAGCGATGACCCTTAAAGTTCCCCTCTATTCCGGCCCGCCGGCCTAAGGAGACAAGCGCCAAATGGGCCTGACATCCGTTGACTGGATTGTCGTTTTCATTTATGCCGCCGTGGTCGCCGCGGTGGGCATACGCGTCATCAGGCGCACCAAATCGAGCGAGGGGTACTTCCTGGCGGGTCGGAACGTCAGCTGGCCCTTCATCGGCGCATCCATGCTGGTGTCGAACATTTCGGCGGAGCACTTCATCGGCTTGTCCGGTCTTGCTTTCACGATCGGCTGGGCGGCCGCTGGGTGGGAACTGATTGCGATCTATTGCATGGTTCCGCTCATCCTTCTGTTCCTGCCTTTCTACGTGAAAAATCGGGTCTTCACGATCCCCGAGTTTCTCGAGAAGCGCTTCAGCCCCGGCTCGCGGACTCTTTATTCCGGCTACTTGATCGCGTGGTCCGTCCTTACCCGGCTATCGGTCGCGCTTCTTGCTGCGAGTATCGCGTTCCACGAGATGATGGGATGGAATCAGTGGGCGGTCATACTCATCATCGGTTTCGCGGTGGCCCTCTACACTATGGCGGGTGGCCTGTCGGTCGTCATCTACACGGACTTCATTCAGACCACTGTACTGATGATCGCCGGGATTGTCCTGGCGGTACTGGGGCTGCAGGCCGTTGGAGGGTTCGAAGGTCTCAACGCGAAGCTGCCCGAAACGATGGTCGGCATGATCAAGCCGATCGACGACCCTCATATTCCGTGGCTGGGCTTCTGGGTAGCTGTACTGTTGGCGGCCAGCGTGAATTGGTCGACCGACCAGGTTTTCGTGCAGCGTTGTCTGGCGGCCAAGAATCTGGACCAGGGCAGAAAGGGCGTGGTTCTTTGCCAGTTCCTAAAGCTGTTGACACCGCTGATCCTCGTCCTGCCGGGACTGCTGGGCTACGTTCTTTTCAAAGACTCGATTACGGAGCCTGACAGGGCCTACCCCGTCGTCCTCCAAAATCTGATGCCCCAAGGGTTGCTGGGCCTCGCGGTGGCCGGCATGGCGGCGGCGCTGATGGGGCACCTCAGCTCTGCCTTTAACTCGATCGCTACGCTCATATCCAGGGACTTCTACCTCAAGTGGCGCCCGGGCGCGAGCCAAGAACGTCAGATCGCCGTGGGTAGGTGGGCGGTTTGGGCGGCCTTCGGACTCGGGGTTGCCTGGGTGCCGGTCATCGAACAGTTCGAGTTCATATGGGAGTATCAGATTCGGGTGGGGATCTACCTGCTGATGCCTTACACGGCGGTGTTTTTGCTGGGGGCCTTGTGGAAGAGGGCCAATACAACTGGCGCCTGGGCGGCCGTCATTGTCGGGCTTGGGTTAGCACCCATCATGGTGGCTGACTCACAGATGCACTTTCTGCCAATCATCAAAGACATTGCGATCTTCAGGCCCTACCTGAACTCGTCACTGTTGAGCCTAGCGGCCTGTGTCATTGCCATGGTCGCCGGCAGCCTGATGACGGCGCCCCCGCCCACGGAAAAGCTCGTCGATACGACGTTCTCTCTCAGAGATTGGAAGCAGGGGAAGTACGTCAAAGAGGTAAAACAACGCACGCCGCTGGCGCGGAACTACCTCACATGGATGACGCTCGTTCTCATCATCACTACCTCGATTTTCGTGATTAACCGCTAGGCGTGGTTTGCGAGGCGTTCATTGAAAATCTGGGATCAGCTCCGTGCGGGCGAGCCCATCTATCGCCGAACCCAACTTCTCCCGCAGGCTAGGATCAAAACAAGTTGATTTCTTCAGCAACCCTCCAAGACTAAAACAATCAAGGAGTCAACCATGCCGGACATGAGCAAACAGGGCGTCCAGCCGCTTTTCGATTTTTTGCAAGGCAAGTCAGAGGAAGTTCCGCGCATCTCGAAGATTGATCGCTGCGGGTTGTCGTACACGGACAAGGTCGCCCTGATTACCGGCGCGACGAAAGGTATGGGTGAAGGCTGCGCCAGGGTCTTCGTCGATGCCGGGGCCAAGGTGATGATCTGCGGACGTGACACCGGGGCCGGAAGCAAGGTAGCGAAGGAGTTGACGGCAGCGGGTCCGGGCGAATGCGTCTTCGAGAAGTGCGATGTCAGCAAACCAGACGAAATCCGTGCGTTGATCGAGCGCACGATCGAACGCTTCGGCCAACTCGACTGCTTGTTCAACAATGCCGGCTACCATCCCCCGATGGGGCCGATCGATGACTTCACCCTGGAAGATGTGACAAACCTCTTACAAACGAACTACGTAAGCCAGGTCATGGCCTGCAAGTACGCGCTGCCGCACCTTCGCAAAACCAAGGGCAGCATCATCAACATGGGCAGTTGCACCGGGGTTCTCGGACAAGAGGGCGGCGCACTATACGCCGGCACGAAGGGCGCCATCAGCGCTTTTACAAAATCACTCGCCATCGAGGAAGCGCGCCACGGCGTGCGAGTCAATGCTGTGTTACCGGGCAACATCTACACGGAAAGTCGAGCCCGGATGATCAACCAACTAGGCGCAAAGGGAGCGGAGATCGACCGCTGGGCGGAGGGGAACCAGCCGATCGGCCGCAGCGGAACGCCGGAGGAAGTCGGCCAAGTAGTCCTCTTCCTGGCCACCAGTGCGGCCTCCTACCTGACCGGGCTCGAGCTCATGATCAGTTCCGGGATCGAGCTGGGCACCGGGCTGAAACATCCGCCACTGTGGGTGTAGGCGTCGTCAGGATGTGATGGGCGGACGAGGCACGGACGAGCGTGGCAGCATGAGGCCCGTCAGCTTGGGACAGGAATGAAGTTACGGTAGTATCCAAGGAGGAATCGAATGCGTACATTACTGAGACTGGTCGTCGTCGTTAGTCTAGTTTCCCAACTTGGCCAAGCGGCCGAAACCACCTTTTACGTGGCCACAAACGGCAACAATGGCTGGTCCGGCAAACTGGCCGCGCCGAACGCGGAGGGGACCGACGGTCCTTTCGCCACGCTCGAAAAGGCACGTGACGCTGCGCGCGTGGTGATCGCTGAAGGACTCGACAAGCCGCTTACCGTGATGGTTCGCGGCGGCAAGTACTATCTGCCGGACACGTTTCTTCTAGAGAAAGAGGACAGCGGGACGCGGGACCACCCGGTCACCTACCAGGCCTATCCGGGAGAGAAGCCCATTCTGAGCGGCGGCCGAAAGATCACCGGATGGAAGCCCTACAAGGGTAAGATCCTGCAAGCCGATGTTCCCGCGGCCAAGGGAGGCAAGTGGCGTTTCCGGCAGTTGTTCCTGGACGGCAAACGTCAGATCCGGGCGCGCACTCCCAACTTCGATCCTGAAAATCCCCTCTACGGAGGCTGGGCGATCGCGCAAAAGCTCGGGGAAGGCCGTTCCGATGCGTTTGAGTACGAACCCGACGTGATCAAACCCCGCTGGTCAAAACCGACCGAGGCCGAAGTTTTCCTGGTACACACGATGGGACTCACCGATATCGTGCCCATCAAGTCGGTTGACGCGGAGAGTCGCGTCATTACGCTGAAGCATCGCGTAGTCGATCACTCGGCGATGCCCTACGCCTTCTATCGAGGGCCGCACATGTCGATCAGCGAGGGTTATCACTTCTACGTGACGAACGTATTGGAGGAGCTGGACCAGCCGGGCGAGTGGTCTCTCGACTCGGAAGAAGGCGTGGTCTACTTCTGGCCGCCCAGCGGTTCGGTCGAAGGAAGCGAAGTGGTCGGCCCTGTGCTCCAAACCCTGATTGACATCAGCGGCGGCTCTCACATCACCATCTCGGGTTTCACCTTCACCGAAACCACCACCGGAATCAACATGCACCGCGGCGGCCAGGAAGGCTACGGCGCCATGCTGCCGACCCAGGGGCGAAGCTACATCGGCGACGCCGTGCATCTACAGGGGGCCGAATACTGCCGTATCGAGAACAACCATTTCTACGGCGTCGGCGGCAACGGCGTCTACGCCGAAGGGTACAACCTGCGCAACGTCATCCGGCACAACGAGATCAACGAAGCGGGCGGCATCGGCGTCTGCCTGATAGGCAGCTATTATTCGAATCCCGCCAAGCCAAGGAGGTATCCGCTTTACAACGAAGTCGTGGACAACTACATCCACGACAGCGGGGTGTTCGACAAGTACGTGGCCGGCGTATTCCTAGGGTTGAGCGAAAGCAACATCATCGGGCACAACCGCATCGAGAACATGCCGCACCACGCCATCAACTTGGGGAACAGCGGATTCGGCCGCAACATCGTCGAGTACAACGAAATCCGCAACGTCGGGCGGGAGTCGTGCGACAAGGGAGCCATCAACATGTGGATGGAAGATCCCTACGGGCTGGTCGAAAGGCAGGCGGAGCGCTCCGGCCATGTGATTCGCTACAACCTGATCGCCGACTTCGAGAGCCAGCGCTTGGAACAGGGGACGCTCAAGCCCTGTAATCCAGCGTTCGGAATCTACCTGGATAACTACACCAGTAACAGCTTCGTCTACGGGAATATCGTCGTCCGCAGCGGCAGCGTCGGTATTTATTTGCAAGGAGGGAAAAACAACATCGTCGAGAACAACATCGTTGTGGACTCCTTGTGCGCGACGCACATGGGTGGCTGGTGGCAGCCGCAGATGGAAGGCTTCATGACGGGCAACCATTTCACGCGCAACATTTTCTACAACACCGACGACAGCCCGAAGCTCATCCACCGGCACATCGGCTTTACCACAGAGCCGCTCAGCGACGCCATCGGTGTCTCGGACTACAACGTGTTCTTCAGCGCGGGCGGGGCCGGGTTCGCCATTCGAGAAAGTTCTTCCCCGCTGTCGGACATGGAAGAATCCAAAAGGACCTACCCCTTGTGGCCGAAATACGAAGAGATCCCTCTCGAAGAGTGGCGGAGGATGGGCTTTGACACCCATTCCGTCGTCGCCGACCCGCTCTTCGTGGACCCGACAACCGACGACTTCCGGCTGAAGCCCGACTCACCGGCCCTGAAGCTCGGTTTTCAGCCTATCGATCAGAGCAAGATCGGGCCGCGGGAGAAGTTTAGACAGACCCCCAGATAGCCGCCCAATACTTCTGCCCGGCGTTTTGGGTTTCAGTCAATGTGTGTAAGGGCACAGCATGCTGTGCCCGGGGGTTGGCTAGCCCGCTTTTCTCACGACAAAACTGTAGGGGCGGGCCGCTGCGCCCGCCCAGAGAGGTTCTCACGGGGTTGGGTTGGGTGATCGAGACGGAGTGTGCATCTCACGAATGGGCGGACACGGCGGTCCGCCCCTACAAACAAAGCCCGTGCAACGCCGGTCGTCCGAACGCTCGTGAGAAATGCGGACTAGCGTTTTCCAAAGCTATACAGCGCCTTCAGCGTTCGCACATAGATCCGTCCGTCCGCGATCGCGGGGGTGGCGAAGCACTCGTCGTCCAGCCGATTCGTTGCTAGAACGTCCCACTCGCCGGCAGCACTCAGAACTGTTATGGCGCAACTTTGGCTCACCAGGAAGACTTTGTCGTCAGCGGCGACGACCGAAGCCCAGTAGTCATCAACTGCCTCTCGTACGCGAGCCTGCTTGAGAACTGTCCCGCGTGCGGCGTCAAGGGCCGTGACGATGCCGCCGCCCTTGACCGTGTAGATGACGCCTTTGTACAGCAACGGTGAAGGCGTATTGGGCAACGACTTGCGGTAGCGCCATAGAACGTTCGTGTCGGTGAGATCTCCCCGGCGGCCGTTCGGGCGGATGGCGACCAGACTGTTTTCACTTTCGAGCCGCGCGATGTAAAACTTCCAGTCATGCTCTCGGACGAAGCCGTCGTTGTCGATGTCGGCGTTGATCCAGTCCCCCGTGAGCCGGGGATGCCGACCCTCGTCCTGGGCGATTTTACCGTCTTGGTTGGCGTCGTTCTCGGCCAGCAGTTCCTCAAACGCAGGCAGCTCGTGCGGGCTTCCCGCGCCCCCGATTCCCTCGCCGTAGGCGTTGACGTAGATCGTGTCTCCAACAATGATGGGCACGCACTTTACCTGCCACCCGATCTTCCGGACCCACCACAGTTTTTCTCGCGTTGCGAGATCGTAGGAGACGACCTGGTAGGAACCGGGGACCACCAACTGTGGCTGTCCGTTCTGGGGACGGTAAACACCCGGAGTGACAAAACCTCGCGTGAACTCGGGCCTCTCGACTCTCCAGCGCAGCCGCCCGTCCTGCTGGTCTACGGCGATCATGAAGGAACTTCCGTCGTCCTGATCGCAGACGAGAATGACCATGCCGTCCACTAGGATCGGAGAAGACGCAGAGCCGTTCGTATTGTTGAAAGGGCCAAGAGGAACTCGCCAGCGCTCCTCACCGTCCGCGTCATAGGAAAGCAGCCCGAAGTCACCGAAGAAAACGTAGACATTTTCGCCGTCGGTCGCGGGGCTGGGGGTCGCCGGACCGTGAAGACTGTGGAAAGGTTGTTGGCGTGGGCGGGGAGCTCGACGACGCCAGAGGACCTGGCCGCTCTCCCGCTGTAGGCAAATCGTCAGCAGTTTGTCACCCTCGTAAGCCGTCACGAAGATGCGATCTTCCGTAAGCGCTGGTGAAGAGTGACCCGGAGGCAGGGCAGTTTTCCAAATGACGTTCTTGTCCGGACCAAACACTTCCGGCAATCCCGCCGTGTCGGCAACTCCGAGGCCGTTGGGACCTCGAAACTGGGGCCAGTCGGCGGCCGGGAGTCGGGTCCCCGGCAACCACATCACGAGGAACGAGCAAACAAAGGCGCGAAATCGAATGTGAGCTGTCATGGGAACTCTACTGGCGTAAAACCATTAGCCTAGCGCAGCCAGCGGTCTGAATCAGCAGCGGGAAGATCTGACTGCCGCCCTACAGCCCGCTGCAAACAGTCCCCAGGACTTCATTCCGCGGACGAAGAGCGAAGGGTAGCAAAGTCCACAGGCGGGATCGCCTGTGCCACCGATTCTTGTAAGGGGCCGCTAGCCGAAGACACGATTGGCTTCCGCGGATCTGGGAGCTGCAAAATCCCGGAAAAACACTCACCCCGCGAGTGCGCTAATATGTCGAACCCGGCATGAGCGCGATCACGAGGCTCCTCATTGCCGCCGGGCCTCTTGTTGCTTCAAGGTGGCAAGGCGGCCTCGTTTCCGTCGAAAGCAAGCCTCGCCACAGTGAACAAGGAGTCCAATGCCACGGATCAAAGCCTTTGAAACTTGGATTTGTCAGCAAAAGCGCGACGAGCAAGACATCCCTCATCACTCGGAAGGTTTTCGATTTTCTGATCTCAGCCGAGTGATCGTCGTCAAGCTCACGGACGAGGATGGGTTTGAGGGGGTCGGCACTTGTGTCGCCGAACACAGCGCCCGAGTGCCGGTGGGCTATCTGCAAGATATGGTCGCGCCGTTACTTGTCGGCCGCGACGTTTATCATCGCGAAGCGTTTTGGAAGGAAATCTGGGAGCAGGATCGCCGCGTCCGTCTATTCCCCGTCAACGTTCTTGGCTGCGTCGACGTAGCCCTTTGGGAGATAGCGGCCAAGCGCGCACAGTTGCCTCTTTATCAGTATCTGGGCGCGGCTCGCACATCGCTGCCGGCTTATTACAGCATGCTGTACTTCGACTCGGTGGAAGACTACGTCAAGGAAGTCGAGAAGGCGCGCTCGCGCGGCTTCAAGGCGATAAAAGTCCACGCCCGGGACGAGTTCGATGTCTACACGGCCGTGCGCGAGGCGGCCGGACCCGACATGATTCTCATGGTCGACACCGCCGCCGACTGGACCTACGAAAAGGCGCTACGCGTGGGCCGTCACTTGGAAAAACTCAACTACTACTGGTTCGAAGAGCCCTTCCGTGACTGGAACTTAGAGAGATACGCGAAGCTCTGCGCGTCGCTAGACATTCCGATTGCGGCAACGGAAGTAACGAACGGCGGTCTGTGGGGCGTCGCGCAAGCGATTACCTACCGAGCGGTGGATATCGTCCGGGCGGACGTGGCCTGGGGCAAGATGGGTGTTACAGAAACCCTGAAGATCGCGCACTTGGCCGAAGCGTTCGGTATGAACTGCGAGATCCACTGCACCAGCATGGGACCGATGGACATCGCCAATCTGCACGTTTCTTGTGCCATCAATAACTGTGAGTTCTTCGAACTCATCGTGCCCGAGACGATGTTCAAGTTCCCGATGAAGGATCCCTACCCCATCGACGACCAAGGCATCGTTCATGTACCCCAAAAGCCGGGTCTGGGAATCGAGATCGACTGGGACGCGGTCGACAATGCGACACATGAGCGTCTGAACATCGGCCAGTGAAATCTGAAAGAAGCAAGACCACCCACGTTGCTTGCCCAAGTCAAGAATTCCCCGGGTTGCGGGCAGTCTTATTTGCAAAAGCAAATCCAGCGGCCGTAGACTGGGTTGTTGGTCAATAGCTCACCACAAGTTCCAAAACTTTCCGTCATCATCCCTGTCCACAACAGCGCGTCTTACCTCAAAAGCTGTCTCGCCAGCCTACGGCAATCCACCTTTTCGGAATACGACTGCATCGTCGTCGATGATGCTTCGAGCGATGACTCCGCAGAAGTGGCCGCTTCCTTCGACTGCCGAGTCATCCGCCTCTCGACCAACTGTCAAGGGCGGAGCAAAATTAGACCAGTTCGGCGGAGGGAGAATAGACCAGTTTTGGGGTAGAGCGGCGGAGCAAAAATAGACCAGTGGGGGGGGAGTCGGGGTTTTGCTTCGAGTTTTTGTGGGACGGCTGGAACGCAGCCTGAGGTCGCCCGTTAGGGCGGCTGAAGGCGGAGTGGAAGGCGGCTCACAAAAACTGTGGCGAGCCGGCGGGGATCAATCCGAAGACGGAGAGCGTTGCTTCTTGCTCTGCTTGAGGCGGAAGCTATCGCCGTTCATCTCCAGGATGTGGACGTGGTGAGTGAGCCGATCCAGCAGGGCGCCGGTCATGCGCTCGGACCCGAGGACTTCGGTCCACTCGTTGAACGGCAGGTTCGAGGTCACCATCGTGGAGCCCTGCTCGTAGCGCTGTGAGAAGGTTTCGAACAGCAACTCCGCTCCGGTCTTCGACAGCGGCACGTAGCCCAGTTCATCGACGATCAGCAGGTCTTGCTTGGCGAGCTGCTTTTGGGCCCTCAGCAAGCGCCGCTCATCACGGGCTTCCAGCAGCTCGTTGAGCAGCGCTGCGGCGGTAGTGAAGCGAACCCGATAGCCACCCTGGCAGGCCGCCAGTCCCAGCGCCAGAGCGAGATGCGTTTTCCCCGTGCCGGAGTTTCCTAGAGCCAACACGTTCTCGCGACGGTCGATGAACTCTCCGTGTGCCAGCTCGAGCACCAGCTTCTTGTTCAACTTGGGTAACGCCAGGAAGTCGAACGTATCAAGGGTTTTCGTGACCGGGAACTTGGCGGCCTTGATGCGCCGCTCGGTCGCTCGGCGTTCACGGTCGAGCAGTTCGAGCTCGGACAGTTGCAGCAGAAAGCGTCTCGCATCCAAGCCCTCCGTGGCGCACTGCCGTGCCACCTTGTCGTACTCGCGTAAGAAGGTCGGCAGCCGCAGTGCTTTCAGATGAGCTTCCAGCAGCAGTTTGGATCTCGCCATCAGTCCACTCCCTGTGCCAGCAGCACCAAATAATCTGTTGTCGATGTCTGTTCGACTTGTGCTGTGGGTAAGTGCGGATACTGCGTCAAGTCCAAGCGGGGCGGCCGTTGCTCGATCCGACACAGGACGAGGTGCTTGACGGCGTCGAAGCCGATCGTTCCCAACTCAACGGCCTGCCGCGCGGCGGCGGTGACGTCGGTGAGCGGGAAGTCTTCGAGTAAACGCAGCACCTGCACGTACTCGCGCTTGCCTGGTTTACCCAGCCGCACTTCGAGCAAGCGTCTCAAACGCACGAGATCTTGCGGTAACTGCCAACCGACGAGCGGCGCGGCTTGATCCAGCGCGTTCGTCTTGCGCTCCAGCAAGGCCAGGTAATGCAGCGGATCGAAGATCAACTCCTCGCGTTCGTAGCTGCGCCGATGCCGGGCGATCTCTTCGCTGCCGCAGCCGATGACCACCTCATCGACGTAAGCTCTCAGCAGTACTTCGCGGTGGCCGTAGCGCGTCGGAACCGAGTAGTCGTTGGTCCGATAGCGCACCAGCGACAACGACGTCACCCGCGTCGTGCGCTTGTCGCAAGCGTCATACCCGACAGCAGGCAACGTCAGAAACGCCTGGCGGTCGCGCTCGAAACGCTCACCGATCGTTTCCGAGTGTCGCCGCAAGCGCCGTCCACGGTTCTTGCGGCACTTCGCTTCGAGGTGTTCGTTGAAGGCTTCCCAACTTGAGAACCTGGGGATCGGCACCATAAAGTTGCGCCGCGCATAGCCCACCAACCCTTCCACTTTGCCTTTGTCGTTGCCCTTGCCCGGCCGCCCGAAACGGTCGGCGAACAGATAATGTGACTGCAGCTCGGAGAAGACACGGGTCCTCTGGCGTGTGCCGTCTCCCAGGATCCTCGCCACCGCTAGCTTCGTGTTGTCGTAGACGATGCTGCGCGGCACGCCGCCAAAATAGCGAAACGCCGCATTGTGCCCCTCGCAGAATGCCTCCGTCGTCTCGGCCGGAAACGCTTTCACGAATGCGTCATCGCTATGCGGCAGATCGACGACCAAGAAGTGCGCCTTGCGCTGCACTCCGTTGATGACGACGACCGCTTCGCCGAAGTCCGCCTGGGCGTCACCCGGCGGATGCGTCAGCGGCACGAACATCTCTTGTCCGCCCAGCTTCTTCTCGCGTACGTAGTCCTTGACGGTCGTGTAGCCGCCTGTGAACCCGTACTCGTCGCGGAGGCGGTCAAAGATGCGCTGTGCGGTGTGGCGTTGTTTCCTCGGACGCTCCCGATCGTCGGTCAGGATCTGATCGATGATCCCTGTGAAGGCCTCCAGTTTGGGACGCCTCGCCGGTTTGCTCCGCCGATAGCCCGGCGGAATCCGGTAGCGCAACATCTTGCGCACGGTCTCGCGAGCAATCCCAAAGCGCCGTGCTGCTTCGCGTTCGCTTAGCCCTTCGACGCAGACACTTCGTCGTACTTGAACGTATAGCTCCACCCGATACATCCCTCCGGTGTTCCACAAAACACCTCGGGGATGCTTGCGGACCACATCAGCGGCTTGGTCCTCCGCCTCCTCTGGGAGCCTTCACACCGCCGCTATGTGGTCTAGTTTGTCAGCGCCGTTCTCACCAATCGAGTGCAGCACCGACAGCAGCCGGATGGTCCCACGGTCATTTTACCGCGCGGGGGGAGGTTTTTCGGGTAGGAAGCTTGGACGTTATTGAAAACAGGAGATGTCGAATCCGTGACTGGGGCGGTTGAGTGGGTGGGAGTTAGGATCGTGTCCAACGGCCGTTTCTGCTGTCTACACCGGCAAACTCTGCATTGGACGGGCACACCGGGTGGGCAGTCGGACGCAGGCTCGGGGCGAAGATTCCGCGGGGCGTTTAATGGTAAGGGTTTGATGAGAGGCCGCTGGTCTGGCAAACGGCGCCTAGTTTGGCCTGTCTGCCGGTTAGTGCATCATTCCCAAATGCGGTTACGCAAGGTGGGCGACTGCGGAGGCGATGAATCGCGCCCCTACTGATGGGCTTGAGCATCTACTCCCATCCGGCCCCTGCCGGCAACAACTTCAAGACCTACCCCACAGTCTGGCGCGCAAAGGCCTTCATGCGCTGCCACTTCCCGCTATCAGGACCTTTTCCAGGACTCGGCGATCTCTTCCAGGGTTCTGCCTTTGGTCTCAGGAAGCATCTTCCAGCCGAACATCAGCGAAAACAGGCAGATCACGGTGAACAGCCAGAAAACACCACCCGGGGATCCGATGAGTTTCTCGGAATAAGTGCTGAGCACCGGGAACAACTGAGCTCCGGTATAAAAGATCACCCAAAGAAACGTTGTCGTCACGGCGACTGCTTTGGCACGAATTCGAGTCGGGAAAATCTCAGACATCATCAACCATGGCAACGGGCCAAGAGCCACCCCATGGGGTATCGTGCACAACATGATGAGCAGAAAGACTACGAAGCCGCTCAGATGATAATAAAACACAGCCCCGGTGAGTGCCGTCACAATGGCCATCAGAGCAGAAGCGAACAGCCACAGAGGCCTTCTTCCAACCCGGTCGACCAACCCAAAGCGCCACCAGCGTCATCAGTCCCATAAAGAAGTAGGTAAGTGTAAATCGAAGGATGGCTACAGACCTATCTTCCAACCCGGACATTTCAAACAGTAACGGTATATAACCCGCGAATACGCTCCAGCCGGTCCAGTGGTTGAAAACGGCCAAACCAAGGCCGACCAGCAGAGCGGACCGGAGCCCGGGACTAAACAACTCGGAAAACCCACCGGTCTCCTGTGCAAGCGAGTCTTTAATCTCTTGCAACTCCTGCCGCGCATATTCCGGGCCTTCCACTTTTGTGAGCACGTCCAGGGCCTCATCGAAACGACCCCGTTCCGCGAGCCATCTGGGGCTAAGCGGCAAGGAGAAAAGGAAAATTACGAAAAGAATGACAAACGGCACTTCCGAGGCAAACATCCACCTCCAACTGAGGGTGTCGGGAAGAGATTTGACTAGAAAATAGGCGATGAAGGGCGCGATGACATGCCCGACAACAATCGCCAACTGGTACATCAGCCCCAATCTTCCCCGCTTTCGTGGCGGCGCGATCTCCGCAATGTACATCGGTGAGGCCACCGAACAAAGTCCCACACCCACTCCACCAATGAGGCGGAAGATATTAAACGTGATAATGTCTTCCGGAATCGCGGTCATAATCGCGCTAACCCCAAGCAGCAGCGAAGCAGCGATTAATGTCCTCTTTCGTCCAATGGCGTCACATAACCAACCGCCGAGAAAGGGACCAAATGCGCAGCCAAGCCCAGCACTTGCCGTGGCGAATCCCAATTGAACGTCGGAAAGATGAAATTGCTCTTTCAGGAACGGGTTAGCAGTGGCAATGAGTGCTAGGTCGTAACCAAACAAAAAGCCCCCAACCGCCGCTACAAACGAGATCACAAATGGGTAAAGACGCTGTCGCAACTTTCCCAGTTCGTGTGTATCAGGCATAGACGACTCTATCTGTCCGTGGTCTTATCCCGGAGCTTAGTGGTCAACCGTATGGAGCTACGACAAGATATCAGTTTTTGACACAAGCCGCGGCCAAGTGCTTGCTAGCGGCTGTTCGTGGCGCCAGCCACGCAACGTCGCCTGTTGGCAGCTCCCTAAAACGTCGCGATGGGATTTACCGGGGAGCCGGTGCCTCCCTCGACGGCTAACGGGGCGATCGTCAAAGCGAACGACCATCGCTTGTGCACATTTGCCGCCTCGCTGAGCGCCTCAAGGTCCAAATTGTCCAGCATGGGCATTCCCATGGCGACTAGTACGACCCAGTGCACGGGCATGGAAAAACCTTCGACGCCCGAGGGGAGCACGTCTGTCACCAAGTCGCTACCGATCATGGCTACGTCGCGCTCCTTGAGCCACGGTAGACGGGAGGCATGTAGTCCTGGAGAGCCTTCGCGACACCTCCCGACAAGCGCACTGCTGTGCAGAAGTATCTTTTCAGCCAACTGTCGCCCGCGATCAGTGTAAGTGCGAGCGAGATCGAGAGTCGGCTCAGCGAAAGAGAAAGAACGACTAAGCAGAAGCTCGAAGAGCGGATCGAGACGCTCCGAGGGTGGCGGCGCTCCACGGGCAAAGTTCAGGCGTTGTGGGACACGGGTTCTCCACCGACGATCCGATTCCTACACCGAGGCAGTCTCGACACCCCGGGTCCTCAGATGACCCCAGGGTTTCTGTCAGTGCTCTCCGATCCGAAGGAAGCTCGAAGCGTCAGCGCGATCAATACGGCTTCGAGCGGCCAGAGACTGGGCCTTGCGAGATGGTTGACGGAAGGAGGTGCGGCTCCGCTGACTGCCCGGGTGATGGTCAACCGCATCTGGATGCATCATTTTGGTTCCGGTATTGTTCGAACGCCAGGGAACTTCGGTCGCCAGGGCGCTCTCCCAACGCATCCTGAGCTACTGGATTGGCTGGCTTCGGATTTTATCGAAAACGGCTGGAAGCTCAAGAGGCTTCACAAGCTGGTCATGACGTCAACGGCTTACAAGCAGTCCTCTCGACGGCCACCTCGTGGTGAGCCCTTCAAGGCTGAGAATCTAGATCCCGGCAACGATCTGCTCTGGAGAATGAATCCACGGCGGCTCGAATAAACAAACTTGCGGGCCCCAAAGCAAGTCGGGAGAGTACGATCGGAACGGCGTTCGTCTTGGCCTTCGGTCGCACACCATCTGCTGAAGAGAGCCAGGCGTCGTTGGAACATCTGGCGGAGCAGGAGGATCGACACTTGGGCCTCGGGTACCCGGCGGCGGCGGCGTCCCAGAGTGCTCTTGCGGGGCTATGCCGGGCACTGATGGCTTCTACGGAGTTCCTCTATGTCGAATAGCTTGTGTAAGGGCCAGTACTTCGAGGAACAGCACTGGAAAGGGGGGTTCGGCTTATGCGCGTACGGAACACCATGAAAAAATGGGCGTTGCCGCCGCTCTCGCGTCGACGGGCGCTTGAGCTCTCGGGACTCGGCTTTGGGAGCCTGGCCCTCAACTACCTTCTGGGCCAAGAAGGGTTGCTGGGAGCTGATAGTGGATCCGGCACACAGGTCTTCCGTGATCTGAAGCCTCGGTCCGGGCATTTTGAGCCGAAGGCCAGAGCGGTGATTCAGCTCATGCAGAGCGGTGGTCCAAGTCAGATGGATCTGTTCGATCCAAAGCCGGAACTCACCAAATGGAGCGGCCAGCCGCACCCGACCGGAGTGGAAACCTTCCAGCGGAATAACAGCGACAGACTCTTCGCGAGCCCTTTCACTTTTAAACGCTACGGGCAGTCGGGCTTGGACTTCTCTGACGTCATTCCACAGATCGCCGGCGTGGCTGATGAGCTGTGCATTGTGCGGTCGATGTATACGACGAACAACAACCACCCTGAAGGCGTGATGATGCTGCAGTCGTGCAGCACATTTGCGGGACGCCCTGTCATGGGGGCCTGGATCACTTACGCCTTGGGAACCGAGAACGAGAATCTGCCGGCTTACATCGTGTTACGTGACCCCAAGGGATACAGCTCGAGCGGGAAAGTCGTGTGGACCAGTGGCTTCTTGTCTGCCCTTTTTCAGGGCGTCGAGTTCAGCTCTGCCGGACAACCTGTCCACCACCTCAGTCCCACTCTTCCTCTGCCGCCCGGCGCCCAGCAGGCCGATCTCGGAATGCTGGGCAAGCTCAACTCACTGCACGCCCGATCGCACCCCAGGGAAAGGGAATATGAGGCGCGTATCCAAAACTATGAGTTGGCCGCACGGATGCAGATCACCGCCGGAGATGTCCTTGACCTTTCGAAGGAGACGGAGACCACGAAGAAGCTCTATGGGTTGGACAATACGGTGACCGCGGGTTTCGGCGTGCGATGCCTGATGGCCCGGCGGCTTGTTGAAGCCGGCGTGCGATTTGTGCAGGTCTTTCCGCCTTTGGAACCCGATTTCAATCCCTGGGACCATCACAGCAGCCTTGAGAGCGGGATGCGCACAATCTGCAATGGCACCGACCAGCCCTTTGCGGCACTGATTCGGGATCTCAAGGAACGTGGCCTGCTGGACACAACCATTGTCCTTTGGACCGGAGAGTTCGGACGCCTGCCGACCACACAGCCAAATGCCTCGGCCGGAAACGGGCGCGACCACAATCGCCACGCGTTCAGCCTGGTGTTAGCCGGTGGGGGCTTCAAAAAGGGTTTTGCTTATGGTGAGACAGATGAGTTCGGCTACAAGGCTGTGGTGAACCGCGTGAGTGTGCCGGACCTGCACGCCACGATTCTGCACTCGCTCGGCCTCGACCATGCTCGTCTGGTCTATCCCCACCACGGGATACAAGAGACCCCCACCGACACCCGAATCAACCAGCCACGGGTGATCACGGACCTGATGGAAGGGTCTGCTCCGGCTTAAGGAGGCCGTGGCAGAAAAATCGGGCCTGTCACCAATGCGATCGATCTTAATGCGGTCGATCTCATGACATTGCAAAAGAGCATCTTAAGCGCAATCGAATTGACTGGCTGCGCCCTTTTTCCCGGATCGGGCCCATCCATGACGCAAAGGTATCTTATCTCTTATTAATTATAGGGCCAATTAATTAAGAGATAGTTCTCGGCAGGTTGAGGAAATGCGAATGGTTTTAACGGATAAGGTCGCCATCGTCACGGGGGGGTGCGTCGGGGATTGGTGAAGAGACCTGTACACAGTTTGCAAACGCGGGAGCGAAGATCGCAATCGCGGACATTAATGCTGACCGAGGGCAAAGCGTCGTTCCAGCCCTTGAATCCAGCGGCGGTCAACTAAACCAGAGAAGGAACTTGACTCCTCGGGCCCGAATCGGGGAAGCTAACGGCATCTTCGTTTCGGAAAGGGAGAGTGCGAATTATTTTCCGAAGGCCGTCGTTTCGTCAACTCTTATAAGGAAGGTGATGCCGAATGGGGTCGAAGATATTGAACCGTCGAGAGTTTAATAAACAGTCGATGGCCGCTCTTGGAGGCGCGCTCAGCGGGGCGTTTCTGGGCGGTTGTGAGAGAACGGGGGGCGGTCGCGATGGGGCTGATCCGAGCCCCATGGTCCAAGAACCGCAATCGAACACTTCCCAGGGTGAGGGCGCGGGCGGAAGCAGCACGGGAACGTTTATTCCATCACGGGATCGTGAGGGCTACTACCCGCCGCCGGAATCGAAAGGCGGATGGCGTTTGATCAAGGATACAGATCAGGCCAAGGACCTGGCGAGAATGGACGTCGAAAAGCTCGACTTCCTTTTCAAAAGCCAAGCGTTTCATTACGGTGGTGCTCAGTGGTCCGTCGTCATCATCCGGCATGGATATGTGGCTCGCGAGTTTTACAGCTTCAATATCCCGATTCCTAACCGCTTCAATATTTGGTCGGGTACCAAATCCTTTACCGGCACGGCCTGGGGGCTGCTGCTTGATGCAAGCCGTCAAAACAAGCTGCCAAATGGGCAGCAGGTCGACCTCGACAGCCCGGCCTATTCCTTCATTCCTGAGGGCTACCCGCTCACCGATCCACGCAAGGAGCGCATCACCATTCGACATCTGCTCAGCATGACCTCATGCCTCCCCGGCCACCGGTCAGGCTGCATTGGCATGCCCATCGCACCGGCGCACGGCGCCTTTGAACACGCGCTTGGGAGAGCCCCGAATAGGCACGGCTGTTGGGCTGAACTGGTCGCGGAGCCCGGTACGCAGTGGGTGTACAGCGATATTGGGACGCAACACCTGTCGTTGGCGTTTGCAAACATTATGGGGATTGAAATGGGTGATTTTATGCAGGAGCGCGTGTTTGCTCCGATTGGCATAGAGGAGTTGAGCTGGAGTCTACTGGGAGGCCGGGGGTTCATGGGACCGCACTCGAATGGGGATAGCGGGATATACGTTTCCTCCCGGGAGTTGGCACGTTTTGGTTATCTCGCCCTGCACAACGGTGTGTGGGACGGACAGCAACTCATCCCCGCGTGGTGGATGGACCTAGCCACCAAAGCCTCTCAGAGTCTGAACTCAGCCTACGGGTACACCTGGTGGGTGAACAGCGAGGGCACAATGTGGTCGGATTTGCCCATGATGGCGGACCTGCCGAGGGATGCCTTTGCCCTGAGGGGTTACAATGCGAACCGGTGTTTTGTCATCCCGTCGCTGGATCTGGTCGTCGCGCGGGTTGGATCGGGCCCGGTCGGGTGGAATGAGCAGGCGTTCATCGGAGACATCGTCGATGCAATTATATAGAGCCAACCGGCGCCGAAGATGCTGCTTGAACCTTACCACCAACAACCCGCCGTCTTCAATTCCTAAGTTGTTCCAAAAATCGATCGAGGCCGATACAGAGCGAGCAGCGCCGCCACGACCGAACTTCATAGAGCACCGCGTCCTGCAGATGACGCCACCCGAGTGCGGATGGAAGCCCGGTCGGACGTTCGCCCCTAACTGAAGTTGCTCCCGCTTCCTCGCTTGACAATGGCGAGCCTCCTCATGGAAGCCGGGCCCGCTCGGGCGCGGGCCCTTCCAATAGCTTTTTCGCCTGCGGAACCGTCTGACTTACTGAGTCTCGTCGAATTATGCTGACATGACCCGTGTTCGGATTGTAGGGGCACGGCATGCCGTGCCCGTCTTCCAAGGTCACTGTATTTTGCGTGCCTCAATAAGAAAATTACCAAACAAAGCCAATGGGGAGGTAAAAATCTATTTCAATAACTTAATATACAATCTCCGGGGCGGGGAAAAGGCCAAACCGGGATAGGCCTCATGCCTAAACCGGTAGTCGCTCGGCCCCGCTTCATTGGGTTGCTTCGCGCATGCGATCTATCTCCTGAGGCAGGTTGACGTAGGTCTCGGCGATGGTTTGCGGCGCAAGTCTCAGTTCGCTGAGGATCTGTTCCGAAATATCCAGGCGGTCGCTATCTACTTGCCGCAGCAAGGACTGCGCCAGCCGAACGCCTATGTGGACCACGCACAGACACCGGCGCAAGGGCTTGTCAAATAGACTTTGCCGCGGATCCGGCCAGTGTTCTACCGCGTAGGTGAACATCCTCGGGAAGGCCCAGAATTCGGCCAGCCAGACGCCTACCTGACGCGAATCCACGCCGAAGACTTGGAGCTGAGCCGCCGAAGGGGACATGGAATCCGCCAGGCTCAGCACTCGCTGATATTCGTCCGCAAAACTCCACGACAAGGCCAGCTCACCAACGTTGTGAAGCAGGCCGATGTTCAGCATTTCCTCGGAGTCTCCACAGCGACTGGCTGCGGAGACCTGGTGGCACGCGACCCCTGCCCCCGTCGACATCTCGCGGATCTGTTGCGATCCTGGCCCGTCGGCGGAAAGCGAGTCGAACAAACCGGTCACGAGGATGTGCCGAAGCAGCACCCGAAGCTTGGCGTACCCGATTACATTGATCGCCATGGAGATAGACTTTACTTCCGATGCGACTCCGAAGTATGCCGAGTTTGCCAACTTGAGGATTTGGGCTGTCATTGCCTGGTCACCCGAAAGGACGCGCTGCAACTGTGCGGTGCCGGTCCTTGGATCGACAGCGAGCCTTAGCGCTTGCTGTGCTGTGGGAAGGGACCCCGGTAGGTCTTGGAGTTGGGCGATTGCTCGTTGCACCCGGACTGGCCCCAGCGGCCTCATAGTCGAAGGAGGACTAGCGGTAATCGGCATGTGATGCTCCTGTTCGCTTTACTTGTTATCTAATCGGCCGGGTCAGACCATTCCGACTGGGGAAATGGTGTTGCCCCGGGAAAACACGCGACTTGAGGGGCGAGCTGCGAGACGCCGAATGAATTGAAGCCAAGTTACACCAGCTTCCGGACCTAAAGATCAGCATATCGCCGCCCGATTACTCCCATGGGCCGGGACTAGCCCTATGAGATAATTGGCAATATGCAGTCGGCGTCCGAAGTCAGATTGAGCGGCCGCATCGCCGAGGAACTCAGCGAGAAGATCCGCACGCGCCGAGCAAAGGCTTGCGTCATTGGACTCGGCTACGTGGGCCTTCCCCTGGCTGTAGAGCTGGGTCGAGCCGGCTTTCCCGTAATCGGGGTGGACAAAGACTGGGAGAGAGTGGAGAAGGTTCGAGCCGGGGAATCCTATGTGTCGGACGTGGAAGAGAAAGCGCTGTCTGAAATGGTCCGCTCCGGCGCCTTCCAGGCTCGCCAAGATGGTTTAGGCGAGGCGGACTTCGACACCGTTAGTATCTGTGTCCCCACTCCTCTTCGAAAGACGCGGGATCCCGATCTAAGTCACGTCTTGCAGGCGGCCGAGCAGTTGGCGGCTCACCTGCAGGCCGGCACGCTCGTGGTTCTGGAGTCCACCACCTACCCCGGCACTACCGAAGAGGTCATCCTTCCTATGCTGCAGCGTTCGGGGCTGAAGGTGGGCGAAGACTTCTTTCTGTGCTACTCGCCCGAACGGGTCGATCCCGGCAATCGCGACTACCATACCCGTAACATTCCTAAAGTTATCGGAGGTGTAACGCCCGCCTGCACCCGCATGGGGGAACTGTTCTATTCGCAGTTCATGGACCGCGTGGTTCCCGTTAGTACTACACGGGTGGCCGAGATGGTCAAGCTTCTTGAAAACACGTTTCGCATGATCAACATCGGATTGGCGAACGAGATGGCGCTCATGTGCGATCACATGGGCATTGATGTCTGGCAAGTCATCGAGGCCGCCGCTAGCAAGCCCTTCGGCTTCATGCCTTTTTACCCCGGCCCTGGGCTGGGCGGTCACTGCATTCCGGTCGATCCCATCTATCTCTCCTGGAAAACGAAGCAGACGGGCCACGAGGCGCGCCTGATTGAATTGGCGGCGCAGATCAACAGTCAGATGCCCCGCTTCGTCGCCGACAAAGTCCAGGCGGCGCTTAACGAGCACGGCAAGCCCGTCAAGGGATCCCGTATCCACCTGGTCGGCGTGGCCTACAAACGCGACGTCTCGGATATTCGAGAGTCCCCCGCGCTGGACATTATCGCCTTGCTGGAAAAGCGGGGGGCGACCATGACCTACACTGACCCCCACGTACCTCGGCTTCTCACAGAGTCGGGTGAGATGCAGTCGCAGCCGCTGGAAACCGTGGCCTCGGCCGACTGCGTGGTAATCGTTGCCGACCACTCGGCCATCGACTACGAT
This sequence comes from Bryobacterales bacterium, assembly GCA_965248105.1. Lineage (GTDB taxonomy): Bacteria > Acidobacteriota > Terriglobia > Bryobacterales > UBA6623. The sequence continues at coordinate 2,827,916 of CBDFIK010000006.1, read as the reverse complement.
CTTCTGCTCAGGCTTTCCCGCCTGCTCGTCGACACGAGGAATCGCTTCCCGGGAATCAAAAGCCCTAAGATTGTCCGGCTCTAGCCCGCCCTGGCAAAAGTCGGTGGCGTACGCAATCCTGCGGGCGGAACCTGGCGTACGATCCTCAGTTCAATAACTTCCTAGATGCACGCCCATACTGTGTTGGGTTGGCGACTTTCGCCACAGGCTCCCTAGCTACTTTCCGGCGCAAAATACGCGTAGCGCTCGGGCGGGGACTGTCACCGATTTCGCGCCTTCAAAGAATCAACAACTTACGGGCGCATTCGGACGCGAAATTGGCTGACTGTACCCAGCCACCACGCAGTTTCTCCTTTTTGCGCCGGAAAGTAGCTAGACCTCCTACGCCGCTGAGAGATGTGCACCGGCAGGCTCTCTCTTCTTGCGGAGCTAAGCGAGAGCTCGGGCAAGAATTATGACTAAAGTCCTACGACGAATCTACTATGGACGAGCGGCAGGGTGCATGTTATGTCAAAGAGGATTTCCTCCCGTGTGTTTCAGGGGGGGGACAGTGTAGATCAATCCAGCTTTCGGTCGATAAGAAGACTGAGGCGAGGATCCCAGCCAAAACCAGTCTTCTAAATCCGGCATGAAGGTCGCCGAGCATGAGGGCTTCCACTTCTATTGATGTTCGCGAAATACAGTGTAGGGGCGCAGCGTGCTGCGCCCGCTCTGGCAAGGCATTTGCTGTGTCCGAAAACAACACTATATTCTGCGGGTATCAATAATGTCGCAGGGACGGTTGGGCGATCACTGAGGCCCAGACTGCTGGTTCCTCGAACAGCCGACCTTTACTTCAGAACATCCTAGCTGGAGAACATAATGAACAAAGCCATCTTTAGATTCTGCGCCATAGCCGGTCTCGTGCTGGGGAGTGTCGCGGCGCTCTCGGCACAACGGGTCGTGAGTAAGTACGGCGCGGCACGAGTCCAGGGACGACAAGTAATTGTCCATGTGTGGGTAGTCGTTCCACCGGGGCTGGACGAAAATGAGGTAGCGCTAGAGGCCTTGCGAGGGCAGGGAGCTCGTCCGTTTCAGGGCGATGAGTTCACGACCTTGGGCTTGGTCTGGGACGGGCCCGCCGACGGAGTCTCCGGCAACGACGAAGTAACGCAATACTACAACCCAACAGATGATCCAACGGGCGGGGCCGGTGAACTTGCCTTAACGACGACGCAGGACACCTGGACTGCTGTGTCCGACTCCGCTTTCGCTTTCTCTTACGGGGGCACAACCGGCCGCTGCCCCTCGCTGGTGCGCGAATGTCAAGGGCCCCAGACGTTTGATGGGTTCAATGACGTCGCCTGGAAGCAGTTAGGGGGTTGCTGTACTTTAGGGGTTACTTGGTTCGGCACCAGCATGGACGAAGCCGACATGGCGCTGAACACGAAGTTCAACTGGACAAATGACTACGATCCTGAAACCGTGTTTCTTCATGAGAACGGACACGTAGTCGGCCTGGGGCACTCTGACGACCCTCCTGCTGTCATGGAAGCCTACTATGGCGGCGAGGAGCGATCGCTCTACGACGACGACATTGCCGGGATCACCTCCCTTTATCCGGCAGGTTGCGTTGCCAGCAGTCCGGATGAGATAGGCCTCTGTTCCGACGGCATTGATAACGATTGCGATGGCCTGACGGACTGCGACGATTCAGAGTGCCCAACGTGCCTTGACGGTGTGGCCGATTGCGGGGAGATTTGCGACGGTGCTGATCTCGGCGGCGTGACCTGTGAGGATCTCGGGGGCTTCAGCAGCGGCGGGCTCGCGTGCGACGGTGCTGCAAGCTGCGGTGCCTTCGACTTCGGGGGCTGCATAGCGTGCGTAGGTACCGAGACGAGTTGTGATGACAGCATCGACAATGACTGCGACGGCTTCACCGACTGCGACGACACTGACTGCGACTTCGACCTGGCTTGCCAAGACGACGGTTGCATAAACCCCGGCGGGCTCGGGGCCGGTGAGACCTGTACCGCAGACGGCGACTGCTGCTTGGATAAGTGCAAGGGAGGCGGTCCACAAGGTAAGAGCTGCAAAGAGTAGACCTACCTGGACAAAGGCGGTGTCGAGACCGAAGTGGACGTATTGCCAACGAAAGCGTTGCCTCGGTCAGCACTCTCGGCTTGAACGTACACCTTCGCTCTGAAAGCTGTCGGGGAATGCTGTCGGGGACAGTTCCCGAACCCGACCTGTGGTTACCCCTTGGCTCTCTTTGCTCGGGGCTGTGGACCGGGTCGGCGCGACCTCAGGCGCTGTCGGAATTCTCGTTCCAAGCCTACCACGAACCCCTCCTTTCCCAACGGTATGCCCGACCGCGTCGCCTCCCAGAGTTTCCGCCGCTCGGCGTCCTCAGCAAAGTGGCCGAGCACGTCCTCCCAATCCCCGGTCGTATCGATCGGCCTCGACCAGATCTAGCAGCCCGGCGGGATCTTTGTGCTCCACATGGCTGCGTGCGCTCGACCAGGGGTATTCGGTTCCGGGAGATCGGGGACAGTTCCCTCCACCGTCTCCAAAAAAGGCCCGCGGATTTCTGCTTTGATCGAGTGAAAAGGTAGCGGTCCCGCGAGCTCCGGGCCGCTGCAAAGGATCTTGAGACCAGCCCGCATTTCCCACCAGCGGCCAACCGCAGTGGAAGAAGGCCCGCCACTCGGGATGTAGCGGCGCGATTGACATACTGCGCCGGGCGATGCCCACAAACGGTTGCCGGCAACCGTTTGTGTGACTGTGGTGAGAAATGTGCGCTAGAAGTTGCCGTCGCAGATCGAGCCACTGCCTTCGGCAGACTGGGCGGTGCCGTCGCCGCAGCAGAACCGGCCCGAGGGCCTGCCGTTGCTCCTGCCGTCGCAGTCGCTGGCGCAACTGTTGCAGTCCTCGCCGGGATCGCAGACACCGTCGCTGTTGCAGGCGCCCCCGCCGCCCCCGCCGCCGCCCCCGCTGGTGGTGGTCACCCGAACGACGTTCGAGTAGTCAGAAGTGTGTGTGGCATTGAAGGCGAAGACCCGCAGGTCGTACTTGCCTTCCGTGAGGGTGGAGACTTGCAGTTCATCGTCTGCTCCGGCGGTCGGGACCGCGTCTTCCCAGGTCTCGTTCTTCTTGGCCTTACCCTTGAGAATCTTTTTGAACTGGAACTGGAAGCCGGTGTTGTTGGTTGAATTGTCTACCCAGGTACAGGTAACTTCTTCTCCGTTCACTGTAGCCTGAAGGTTGCTGGGTGCGTTGATGGCGTTGGGATCGTCGACCTCGAAGCTGACGAAGTCATTGTCGCTCAGGCCACCCAGATCGGTAGCGTCTGCGTAAACCGTGTGGGTCCCTGCTCCGCCTGGGCAGTCGTAGGTTTTCGACATACTGCCGCCCGTGCCTAAGAACGATCCGTTCTCTGTCCAATCGATGGAAGAGCTAATGTCCCCATCCTCGTTATCGATGGCCGTTGCGGCGAAATTGACCGGTGAGCCACAGGGGAACGGCCCCGCGGTCGTTGGAGCGGTAATCGTGACGGTTGGCTGTGTGTTCGGCGTGCCGTTCCAGTTGAGAGCCGCCAGCACGTCGATGCGACCCCATCCATAGGTATTGTTTGGGATTGCGCCGCCGGACACACCGCCGCAGGTCTCGGAGCTGGTTAGGGGCACGGCCGTATCCTGTAGGATTTGCTCAGTCACAGCGATATTTCCGACCAGAGTCGCGTCTGCCGCCCACAATAGCGCCACCGCCCCGCCCACGTGCGGGCTGGCCATCGACGTGCCGCTAAAGGTCCCGTAGCCGCCGCTCTTCACGCTGGACCGGACGCTCACACCCGGCGCGCTCACGTCGGGTTTGATGACGCTCGAGTCGACGCCCGAAGGTCCCCGAGAAGAAAAGCTGGCTATATTGTCGCTACTGTCGCTGGCGCCGACGCCGAACGCGTTCGGGTTGTCGCCTGGTGAGCCGGCCGTGCCGCAAGAGGGTCCGCTGTTGCCGTTCGAAAACGCCGGAAATAAACCGGCGTTCCGCCAGGCCTGCACTTTCGAGTCATACCAAAGACTTCCGCCACCGCCGCCCCAGGAGTTGCTGACGACATGGGGTGGAGCGCCTCCGCCAGGGTTCAACACCCAATCGGCGCAACTGCTCAGCGCAAAACCGCTACAGGAGTTGCTCTCGCAGCCCTTGCAGGCGATCCAATTCGCGCCCGGCGCCACGCCGATCTGGTTGGTACCGCCGTCATCGCCGACCATTGTGCCCATCGTGTGGGTGCCGTGATTGTTGTTGTCGCAAGGCACCGTGGGATCGGCACAAACCGAAGACGGATCAAACCAGCTGGTGGAATGGCTGAAGCTCCCTCCGTTGTTCCCCCGGTACTGATTGACTAGCGCCGCGTGATCGAACTTAACGCCGGTGTCAATATTGGCCACGGTTATGCCATTTCCCGTCGTCGTGACCCAAACTTGGTCCGCCCTAATCTTTGCCACACCCCACTCGATACCATTGGTTCCGGAATCACCCGCGGGTTGTGGGTTGGGGATCTCAAAGATCTCCTCGGGCACGATTTCCAGCACCTCCGTCCTCGCGGCCAGGGCACGAGCAAGCGCGAGCGTTCCTTTGCGGACGTAGATGCTGTTGTCAGTGAAGAAGGAGGTGAAATCCACCCCACGGCCCCGCAAATAGACGCGGGCGCCTGCTTGGCTGCGGTCGGCCGTGGCTTGCAGCGCTTGAGCGACGTATCGTACGCGGGCTAGGCGATCGGAGATGCCGCGAGCCCCCTTTGTATTGGCCTTGGCATCAAAGCGCACGAAGAACGGCGCCGTAGCGCCTGCTTCATCGGCGAGCGTGGCCATCAGCTCACGGCTGATCTTGTAGTCGGTGTTTTGCGCTAAGAGAACAGAATTGAACAGCAAGGCAGCCAACGTCAGTGAGCGCCAAGACATCGTTCTCAGGGGTTTTCCGATTACAGTAAGTTGCATTTTGATCTCCGGTGCTCAGTTATCTCATCGGTGCGGGGACACTCTTGGTCGGGGCAACCAGTTTTCTCGCCGTCGGACGGGGAGTAAGGCCGCGGGCCAGTCACCACGTCCGCATGGGCTTTCCATACGATGCTATCAGCGGTCGACGCTACTGTCGATAGGCATTCTGTACTACTACCCAAGGTACTCAAGTACTTGGAAACCATAGGCATTGGACCTCGATCATGGGCTGAGCAGGCGGCCACGGGCAGGGACCCGAGGCGCGCAATCTGCACTCACCAGTGACCTAAACCGCCTCTCCCTCAGTCCTGCCTCACGGGCATTTGAGCGGTCGGCCATAGCTCCGGCGGAGGGTTTGCCCTTGGACCAACGCTTCGCGTCAGGATTCACGACGCTTGGGTTGGCGACAGCGGAACCAATCCAGGGCCCGGAAAAGGTCAGTGGGAAGCTCATTGGGGCGCGGGAGCGCTCCGTCTTTCGGATTTGCTCTGCTCCAGGTAAGCGTCCCCTCTCATACATGTCTATTAGACAACGAACCCATGTCCACTTCAGCCGGAAATTCATACGGCGGCTGAAGCGGTTTAGATTCCTACGACCGCTGAGGGAGAATCCCTACTCTGCTGGCTTCCTTTCTCGCAAAGCGACTCGGCCCTTCAGCATTTTCCAATCCAAGAATGAGCCTGAAGAAGGAGGATCGGACGGGCGGTGCTGCTGGGGTTCTCCTTTCAGTGGCGGTTAGGCAGTCAGTGGCAGTTAGGCAGCGGGGGATGGGGGTGCGGGGCAAGGGGGCTGGCGTTTGAAGTCCCCTTGCCCTGCTTCCATCACTGCAGAAATCTGTCAGCGACGAAGTCGACAACGGGCTAGCAGGGCGAGCTTGGCTTTCTGCATCCGCTGGGCCGCTGCCGTGTCGCTGTGGCGGCTGGCTTGCTGCTGGAGCGTCTCGGTTCGCACGCCGTCCTTGAGGTGCTTTTGCCAGTCGGGCAGCGAGAGTAGCTTTTCGTAGGGCGTGCGGTAGTCGGTGGCGCGATAGCGACGGCGGCGTTGGCCCCGGGCGGTGATCTCGATGGTGGCGAAGCCGCACGGGCGGTGGTAGTTCAGATAGGGATTGAAATAGGCTGTGTAGAAGCGCTGCAACGCGGAGGCATGCTCGGCGGCGATCGCTCCGTAGCCTATGTGCTTGCGCACCACGGCCCCGTTTTTGCCTTCCACCAGAGCGTTGTCGGTGGTGCGATAGGGGCGCGACTTGGTGAACTCGATCAGTAGCTTGTTGAGCAGCCGGGCCAGGGGGTGATTGAGAAACTCCGAGCCGTTGTCGCAGTGGAAGCCGCGCAGGCGAAAGGGGAACTGGTGCAACATCGCTTCCAGCACCGGGATCAGGTGTCGCTCCGAGATCGTCTCGACGCAGCCGACGACCTGCCACTGCGTGACCGTATCGACGGCGTTGATGTGATACAGCCCCGGGCGAGTGTCCCAGTGACCCTGGTGCACCGTATCGACGCGCAGATAGCCGGGTTGTCCCTGTGGCTCGGGCTTGCGCCGCTCGGCGATCCCGACCTGTCGTCTCTGAGTGCGATCGAACACCACCCGCTGTGAGCGATAAGCCCGGGAGCGCCGCAGGTTGTAAATGTGGGAAATCGAGATGTGGGCCAGGCGGACGTACTCCGAGTTGGCGAAGAACTGATACTCGCGCTCGAGGATGCGCCGTACCGCCGGCCCGGACAGACCCTCGTGGGCAGCGTCGACGGTTGCTAACAAGGCAATGTCCTGGGGTGTGTAGCGGCGCGGAAAGCGGCGCCGACGGGGTTGTCGGGCCTCGATCCGTCGGTGCCGAAGCCACTGCCCCATCAGCCGCGTCAACTGGGCCCGACTCAACCCGCTCAGCCGCGCCAGAAACCGCCGCACGATGCCCTTCTGCCTCCTGCCAAGCCGTCGGTAGTGCTGCGCCGCCAAGATACGCTCGACAAAGCGATAAATCTGCTCGCGTCCCTGGACTCTGAAGCCAATGCTTCGACTGCCGGCCAGGAACTCCTGCATCTCGGCCAGGGTAAGCCGCTCTAGGTTCTGCATGGTGATCGTCATTCACCAGCAGCTTGTACCCTTTCGTCCCGCTCACGTTCAGGCTCATCTTGTGTTGGAAACAAACCTCCCCTTCAGGCTCATCCTGTATTGGATAACTCTCCTTCGTGCTTTCCACGCACGATCTTGGTACGCTGTGCAAGACACCGCTGTGCTGACTCGCACTCAACCGCTAATCAGAGACGGATTCGACATAAGGAAACACCCACATGGAGATGAAACGCATTTCACCCGAGGAAACCAAGCAATTGCTCGATTCTGATGAAGGCTACATCTATTTGGATGTTCGGACCGCGGCGGAATTCGACGCCGGACATGTTCCCGGCGCCAAAAACGTACCTGTCATGGACCGCGATCCCTACGGCAGAATGCAACTCAACCCGAAATTCGTCGAAGTCGTGGAGGCCAACTTCGGCAAGGATGCCCCCTGCATCACCGGCTGCCAGAAGGGTGGCCGTTCGATGAAAGCCGCCGAGCTTCTCCTCAGCAGCGGATTTACCAGCGTCGTTGACATGCGGGGCGGATTCGGTGGTGAGACCGACCCGATGGGCCAAATTACCTATCCCGGGTGGGCCCCGCGAGGTCTTCCAACAACCACTGAGAGCGACCCCCAGGACCGATTCGAAAACTTATCCGAAGCGCCCCAGGAAACCTAGTCTGATCCCTTGTTGGCGCCCGCGACCCGAAAGCCAAGCAACACCCGTTGGATACCGGGTCTGCGGTGGGTAGATGAGCACGCTCATGACCGCCGGCAGCCTGGCCCTCCCAACTTTTCCCCTGGTCGGCGAGTAGTGAGCCATAGCTCGCATTTCTCACCAGCGGTCGCCAGGGTTGGAAGCGAATGCCCGCCGTCAGGGATGTAGGGGCGCGATGCATCGCGCCCGCCTGCCTTACAAGCTGTAAGTCGGCCGATACATACAAACTGTTGCCGCGAGCCACGGCCACCAGGCCTTTCACCCCAATCGCTGTGACGGTGGCGAGAAATGCGGGCTAGCGTCACGAACCGAACAAGTCCTTGTTTTCAATGACTTGTGGCCGATGGCAAAGAGTAGTTTGAGAGCCGAATGGTAAAATGGCACCAGAACGGCTATCCTTCGTGGGGCTAGCCCCAGACCACAAAAAGAAAAAAACCAAACAAACCCAATTTCGCCCAACCATTTTGAATCAATCGGTTGTGAAGGGTTTCCAGTACGGCGGGGCAGCCGGCTCAGCGATATCTCGCCGATCGCCTCACCGGGAGATGAGGGGACCCCGGCCTAAGAGCAGGCCGGGCTCCGAGGAACAGCAACGGGGCAACAACGAACTCTCCCAGGAGCGACGAACGGAGCAGCGGAACAATGGGATCAACGAAAATGACCAAACAAAGCCAATTTCTCATAACCACCATTAAATCCAGCAACTTAGGAGATTTATGCCCAGGCCTTGGGCGCGGAAGAATAGACGACGCCAGAGAGTGCAAGCGGCACCGCCCGCTTTGTCCCTTTTCGAATGAGGTTGCCGAAGTGAGTGGGAATTGAGGGCTTGCAGATCCTCGATTTCGCTGATGTGCTGCCCTGCGCCGGAATCCACCGTGGCGGGTCGAACAACCGCCCGACTTCACAAACGTGCCCAGCTCCTGATTTTTCTGTCCCTGTTAGTGGGCTGCCGGGGCGAACCTGACGGCGGCGCGGAGGCCGTCGGCTCACTCGCAACTCCCACCCCACCGCTGAGGCAAGTCGAGCCCGGGTTCCTCCCGCCCGACGATCCCCGACTTGCCGGGATGATCTTCATCCCTTCCGGGCCATTCTTGATGGGAAGCACGGGGGCCCAGATTGAATCGCTATTCCAAAGCTACGGGGGCTCCCGGGCTTTGTACGAGTGCGAGTATCCTCAACGTTCGGTCATACTCGAGGCCTTCTATATCGATCGCACGGAGGTTGCCCAGCAGCAGTACAGCGCTTTCGTCGGAGCCACGGGCCGAGAAGACCCGTTCGTTGATAGGGACTGGGCCTCGCTTTACAACTGGAAGCAAGGAGCCTATCCAGAAGGCCTCGGCGATCATCCGGTGGTGTTGGTGACATACGACGATGCGAAAGCTTATTGCCAATGGGCGGGCAAGTCTCTTCCGGCCGAAGCGGAATGGGAGAAAGCGGCGCGCGGAACCGGCGGGCGCCAATACCCTTGGGGTAATGAGTGGGAGAAGAGCCGCTTGAACAGCTCCACGAGTTGGTCGGAGCACGAGCTCCCTACCGTGAAAATCTGGACCAAGTGGTGGAAAGACGTCTACAAGGTCCGGCTGCGGGGCAACATCGTAACAACGAAACCGGTCGGCTCCTACCTCTCGGGAGCAAGCCCGTACGGTGCCCTCGATATGGCAGGAAACGTCTTCGAGTGGGTTGAGGACTGGTTTGACGCCTACTCCGGTTCAACCTACGACAATCCTGAGTTTGGCAAGCAGTACCGGGTTGTACGAGGCGGGGATTGGTATCTTGACCGCATCTACACCCGCGCGCCGGCGCGTCTTCGGAGTCCCGCGGATCACAAAGTGCCGACGATCGGGTTCCGCTGCGTTTGCCGCGACGAGAGCGCTCTACCGGCCGAAGAGGCACTAGCCCGCTGAACAGCAAGCTTCGCCAAGATCGTCCACCGCTAGCGCGAAACCCGCATCCTCCCGGTTCGCCGACACGCTGAAGGCCAGTGCCAGCGGACCATACTCGTTTCGGATCCGGCGCGCTTCCTCTCGGGCTTGGTCCGCTCCCTCAGGTGTGTGAACCAGTTTGACGCGCCCATCCGTCAGACGAACCAGAAGGAAGCCAGACGGCTGATAGCCGCGTAAGGTCATCCGGGTCAGGCTTTCGAGCAGGTCCTTCATGACGTCTGGGTTGGCAGCGCCCTTAGGGGCGAGTACGAGAGCTGGCGAATCCATAATGCCCTTATCGTTCGACATCCCAATCGCTTGATGCGCACCGCAACGCGGTCCAGCCGCGACCGAGTAGCCAACGGTTCGAGTGGCAGGTCCGGCGGGGTGCGACTAGGTGTCAAACGCGGTCGCGCGGCTTGGCCCAGCGGAAGTCGTCACGGCCGGCGGGACCGGTTCAGGTTGGCCCTCGACGTCAAGTGCCAGTCGGTCTATTCGTTTTCCCAACCCGCTCGGTGTCAACGCCCGCGGAGTGAAGGCTCTCCAACAGGAGCCATCCGAGGCGGTCGTTTCCCGCTTGTCCCACCATGGCCACCCATGCGGCCGGCGGCGCATGCTTGATTCGCGCCTTTGCCGCCGCTAAAGGTCTTGAGATCGCCGCCTGCCAGCGTCTCTCCGGGCTTAGGAAGGCGGTCAACGGTTTGGACAAGGTCGGCGTTGAGGCTGCCGAAGACGACGATTCAGGGCGGTTACTCATAGAGTCCACTCGGGCGCGAGTAGATTGGCGAACGCCAAGTGCCGGGGTGTGTTCGATCTTTCTTGGACCGCAGTGTAGGAACCTGGTGGCTCTGGGGACGCGTTCTGGCTGCCGGCCACCCACAGCCGCCATTTCCGCGGTAACCGACCAGCGGCGAGAAGCCGAGAGCGATCGGTGCGGTCAGACGATGAGCTTCGGTCGGAACCCGATTTCGTTCGCTTCGGCACGGAAGGATCCCGCTACGACGTCACCCTTATCGGAGCGATTCGTAGCTGGTTCGGCGGTCGCGGCGCCGAGCGAGTTCGCTCGAGTACCGTTTCCCAAGATCATCTCCATGCTCCCGCAGCCATTCCGTCAGTTTGGTTGCTCCCGCTGGCTGTGACTCCGTACACAGCCGGTTTTCCATCAACCCACGGACCTCCTCCCACGTTATGGTGACATCCCGTAGAGCGGCTCCAATCAAATGGCCAAATAGTAGGCCGCGCCTTGGGGAAATGCTGATGATAGGCCGTCTCTTGCCGATCGCCCGCCCCACAGCCTCCACAAGTTCTCTATACGTCAAGGTCTCCGGCCCGATCGCGTCGACAGTGACGTTGTCCTCGTGCCGCCCGTGTTCAATGGCTAACAACGCAAGGTCATCAACATAGATCGGTTGGATCTTGTACTGCCCATCCCCGAAGACCGCGAACACAGGGGAACGTCGAAGCAGCCAGGCGATGTTGTTGACAAGTATATCCTCTCTCCCAAAGAGGACCGTCGGCCGCAGAATGGCGTAAGACAACCCGGAGTGCTTCAACGCTACCTCGAGTCTCGCCTTGCCTTTGAAGTAGGGCAGGTCACTCTCCTCAGCTGGGTTGGTGATGCTCACATGCACGACACGCTTTGTGCCGGCCTCCTTCGCCGCGTTGAAAAGTGTCAGCGTGTTCTGCACGGCTTGCGAGTGGGTGAAATCGATGTGATCGAAGCGAACCCAATACGTGTTGTAGAGGACTGCGGCGCCTCTCAGGGAGTTGACTAGGGCACTGGGGTCGTCGAAGTTGTACGGTCTGACTTCGACCTTCCCGCCGAAAGGGTTCTCTCGCTGCGGTGAATTCGTCAGCGTTCGTACTCGCTGACCCGCGTCCAGAAGGCGGCGGGCAATGTACTGGCCGGAGTATCCGAAAGCACCGGTAACGACGTGGAGATCGCTATCCGCCACGGTTCACTCTGCCTTTGCGCGAGGCTAAGTGGTTTCCGAAGGCCGCGTATGTCGGTTCGGCTCTCATACTCACCCACAGATGAAGATGACTGTGGCTTGAATTGTGTTGACCCGTTGGTTGCAGAATGGACCGGCTTCAAACCCGCGCCTAAACGAGATTCCCCGAAGTCGAGACAAGTGCCGACTACGAGCTTCCCGCCAAGCTGAGCGCTTCCACGTGTTTGGCCGCGGCCAGGCCGAGTCCCTCTAGGTCGTAGCCGCCTTCTAGGACCGATACCAGTCGTCCAGCCGAGTGTCTGTCGGCTAACTCGAGTAATACCTCGGTCAAGTCGGCGAAGTCTTGATCTGTTAAGGTAAACCCGCCCAGAGGATCTCCGAGACGCGAATCGAATCCGGCTGAGACGAGGATCAAGTCGGGCTTGAATTCGTTGGCGGCTGGTAGAAGCTTGGTTTGGAACGCGCCCAGGATCTCGCTTCGGCCTGCCCCCGCCCCGAACGGGGCATTCATCGTGGTTCCCTTACCGCCGCCTTCGCCTGTTTCCCATTCTTTGCCGGTGCCGGGATACCAGGGTGACTGGTGGGTGCTGAAGAACAGCACTGAGCCATCCTGGTAGAAGATGTCCTGCGTTCCGTTGCCGTGGTGGACGTCCCAATCGGCGATAAGAACCCTCTTGAGGTTGTGCCGCTGCTGCGCGTAGCGGGCGGCGATGGCGATGTTGTTGAAGATGCAAAAGCCCATCCCACGATCGGGTGTAGCGTGATGACCCGGTGGGCGTACTACGCAAAATGCGTTTGCGGCCCGACCCTCGACGACGGCGTCAACAGCTTGGAGCACGCCTCCGACAGCTTCCCGTGCAACCTCGTAGGATTTCTCGCTGATCATGGTGTCGCCCGTGCTAAGCGCGCGTGCACCGTCGGCAACGTCGCGCTTCACGGTTTCCAAGTAGTCGGGTGTGTGACAGAGCAGGATTTCCTGTTCGGTCGCGGTGCGGCGATCGATCTTTGGCAAACCCTCCAGCAGTCCCACTTCCTCGAGCGCCTGGGCCACAGCGTCACAGCGCCCCGGCTGCTCAGGGTGTCGCGCGCCCGTCAGGTGTTGCTTGTAAGTCGGGTCGGCTAGCAGCGACGTCGTGGCCGGTTGCTTCTCTGGTCCCTTGGGACTTTTACGCGCGCGTTCATTCTCTGAGCGGCTACCGGGTGAAGCCATCGAATAGCCTACGGTCTGACAAAACAAGGCCGTTGATAGCGCAACGGGCAGCGACAGTATCTGACGCCGTTCCACCCCTGCGCTGAGATCTCTTGTGTCATCTGTGAGTTGAGCCTCATGGCGAAGTGCTCGATGGTGTGCCTTGGCCGGCAAGTGGCCGCCCTTCACAGTTCGCACGACTTTATTGTTTACGATCGCCCCCTAGCAGTGGCAACCTTCCAAGGTTTGTTCGACAAACGTGGTGAAAAAATATCGCCTAAGGCGCTGAAGACGAGTAGCCCGCCTACGGCCACTTGTTGGAGAAAAGGGGGTGTGGCGTTCGGCCCTCTGACGGATCTGGGACTTCAAAAGCCCGTTTGCACGTCGCCTTTATAGTCAAATCGAGCACTGATCCCTTTTGGCTATTATAGACGCGATCGCGGGCGGCCAGCGGCTTGTTTGCTAATCAGAGAGCTGACCTTGGCTCCTGGGTACAAAATTACCTTCTTCCAAGTAGCGCACGATTTCGTCGGCTACCAAGCGATGACTGTCAGGGTTGAGGTGGACCAGGTCTCTGAACAACGAGGCTCCTCCACGCTCTGCCAGGAAGGAGTAGAGGTCGTGCAGCGGTATTCCCATTTCCTTGCACAGGTCGCTCATCCTGCTTTGCGGATAAAGGACCCGCTGCGGCTCACTTTGAACGAGTTTCTTGTTGAACTGGGGCACGAAGGGGAATATGACCACGGCGAGGCGCCCCCCGACGCTCTTGACCGATTGATGGATCGCTGCAAGCTGGTCTCTGACGAACTCCCAGGAGTCCTCTTCCCATGCTCTGGCAAAGCCCGCGTGTCGCTCCCAGGGGTACCTCCTCTGACTTAGGCGCAATTGTAGGAGAGCGAACCGTAAGCGCAGCGCCAGGTAGCTGCTCTTAGGAAGCCACGCTAGAGGGTCCCCCTCGTCCGACACAAAGGCACGACGGGCCTCCTCTGTCAACAACAAGCCGATTTCCATGTTGAAACGGTGAAGAAATCTCTCGTTGTCGTTGAGCGTGTATTGCAGAACGACTAGATCAGGCTCGAGAGAGAGGAGTCGACTTTCCAGCAGTAACCTTTCCTGGTAGATCGTATATCCGATGATGGCGGCATTGATCACCTCGGCTCTTCCTGCGAGATCTTCCCCCACCATGGTTACCCAGGCGTCCTTTGGTGGGTCAAGCGGCCGAGCCGCCACGGAGTCACCGATTACGATGATGCGCATCGGTCCCGCCGGGTCTTTCGCCGAGATTTCCGGCGCCTGAATGCCGAGCGAGTTGACGAAGGGGAATTTTGGGTTGTAAGTGAAGCTCAGTTCCGGATCGGGCGCCAACCCGTGGTTTTCTGCCCCGAAGGAAGTGGGAACGCGATCGTCTTCCCAGATCGACGCCCATGCTCCCCGCAGGCCGGCTTCCTCCCGAACTCGTACGATGAACTCTCCCATCAGCAGGCCTATCGACACACTCATCAGCAGAGCAAGGACGCGTTTCATCGTCCGCTTCCTAGGTTTGTGGGGCTGGAGCTGATGCCCGGCACTGCCGGCCGAAGGCGGGGGGCCTTCCGGCTCCACACTGGACGAACGGCATGCCGGAACCACGTCAGTCCCCCAGCCGTTTGGGGCAGCGGCGAGAGTGCCCAGATCAGCGGAATGCACTGTTTTGAGGCCATTACTCCGGGTCGATTTCTAGATGGACAAGGGAGTCTTGGCATTTACTGTTCCCGGGCTGTTCACGCCTCTAGCTCATGGACATCGGCCGCCCGTTCGCGGGGCCGTCAATCTTCCCCCATTAGTCTACTGCCTGACATTCGAGAGGATTTCAGCAGATCGTCGTACTACCCCTGCGGCAAGTCATTTATCTGTAGGGCGTTTTTCACCGTGGCGGGTTGGGAAGCGTACCTAGCATTGCGGCCAATGGGGCGGCTTCATGGCAGCGGCGGGTCGCTCGGCCTGCTCCGTCACATAGCACCGCACGCTCTGGGTACTTTATGCGGGAAGTTCTGAGGCTGCCAGTTGGTTGTGGGTCTCGCTAGCGTGGTTCCCTAGTGCTTGAAGAGATTCCGACTCATGCTCGTGATTCCCTTCGACTCGCTCGCTCTCCTGATCAACCACTGTCGTGGTTGCCATCAATGAAACGATCCAACGAGTGATGCTACACTCTCTTTCAAATCCCTGATGGAGGCGTGGTGGGAGATTCATAGGAGGCTGCATCCACAGGGCCGGCGAAATGACATTTTTCCGAAATTAAGGCTCCCAAACCTGAGGTTATACGGGTTGCTACGCGATCACCGTCACGGACGCGAACAGCGTGAAGGCGTGCGGTAAAGATGAAGATCTTCGGTGTGATGATGGTGCGCAATGAGGCGGACATTCTTCGCATAAACGTCCTCCATCATCTTGATCAGGGCGTCGATTACTTCCTTATCGTCGACAACGGATCGTGGGACGGCACCGACGGGGTTCTTCAAAAGATGAGCCGCAACGGGCGCGTGGGCTGGATACGCGATCCAGGGCCGTATCACCAATCCGAGATCACGACTGAGTTAGCGCGGGAAGCCTTCCACAGAGGCGCTGACTGGGTCGTTCCCATCGACGCGGATGAGTTTTGGTGGGCGCCGGGCGGCAACTTCAGAGACGTCCTAGAGAAATCGGAAGCCGGAGCACTTGAAGTAGAGGTAGTGAACTTCATTCAGAGGCGCGCCCAGACGCAGGCGTCACCTGATGCTTTGCTCCGTATGACGCGCCGGGCTCCGGACCCGGTGGGTCCGTTGGGGCAGGCCCAGGAATTGTTCGAATCCAGGAAGCATGCGTTTGTTGAGTTGATGACGTATCCCAAATGGATCAGCCGCGCCAGGGCTTCCACCGAAATCGCGATGGGCGACCACGGCGTGAAAGGTGTTCCGGAACCGCGGGAGAAAACTGCCGAGATTGTTTGTCTTCACGCACCGCTTCGCGCGCGCTCCACGTGGTTTAACAAGGCCGTCGACCAGGGCACGCGTGTTCGTGAACTCGACTTGACTCCGGGCGACTGGTGGCAAGCACGCCGGTGGTACGAATTGGCGACGCTCGGGGAGCTTGAACCGGAGTGGCGGGCCAACAGCTACGCCGACGGCCACCTTGATGTTTATGGAGCTTCGCATAAAGTAGTGTTCGACCCCCGGCTACGAGATGTGGTCAAACCTTGGATCAACACCCAGTCTTCTGCCGGCCGAGCGGAAACAGAAGCTGCTGCTGAGGCGAATGAAGACCAGGAGACGAAGGGCACAGACAGCGTCGACAGTTCGCTGGAGACACTTGTCAAAGCGGATGTGCCGGCCGCGCAAGAAGCGACCGAAACGGTGCCGGGGCCGGAGGCCCAAGTCACCCCGGCAATGGGTGAGGAGCAGTCGGCCCTTGCTGCAGGCCTGACGAGCAGTGAGGACAGCATTGTACGGCTCGTCGGTAGCGACAAGCGCGTCCTGGTGGTAGGTCATTCGGTCCGTTCTCTGTCCCTGGCTATTCACGGTCGGGGCTGTCAGGTAGTCGCCATCGAGACGGATCGTAGTGCAGCTCTGGGAGCGTGGGATTACGCGGAGCGCGTCGTGGTGGGAGACGTTGAGCGGCTCAAGTTGTTTCAAGAGCTAGACGAGCAGAGCTTCGCATGTGTCGTACTCGCCGGGCTGCTCGAGTTTGTGAAAGAGCCACTCGTCGTTTTGAAGACTCTGAAGAAATACGTTCGGCTGGATGGCAGTCTCGTAACAGCGGTTTCCAACGTAGCGCACGGCGCGTTACGCATCAAGCTGCTGCGGGAAGGTCGACTGCCGCGTATTGAAAATGATCGAGCCGCGCCCAGATCGCTGCACTCCTATACTCGCGAAACGCTGGAAGAGCTGCTGGAGGAGGCCGGTTTTGCCGTGGGAAGACTTGACCGTTGTGAACTTCCCATCGAGTGCTCGGACGTCAATCAGGACCACCCGGCTGTGCCGGCGAAGCTACTCGAGAATCTGTCCCAAGACGCGGACGCGCGTACTACCCACTTCGTCGCCCTTGCTTATCCCCTGCCGCGTTCCCACTTGGACCTAATTCAGGAACGCATGCGGGAGATGGCAGAGCAGAACGACGCCGCTTGCAGAGAGTTGGCTGCTCTTCGTCCGCTGCCGCAACGCGTGACCAAGATGGAGGGACAAGTTGCCCTTTTTCGGCACTTACTGAAGAACGAGAGAGACCGCCGCGAACCTTTAGAGGAGCTGCAGACTCGCAATAAGAGTCTATCCAAAGCAGTTCGACGGACCAAAGACAGGTTAGGCTCCCTGGAACTCGAGCTGCAGGAGACCCAAAACCAATTAGAGAGCCTGCGTCGCGAGAAGGCTAGTCTTACCGAGACGCTCCACCGGGCTGAAGGCGAGCGAACGGCGCTGCAAGGCCGGGCGCAACAGCTCGAAGCGGAATACCGCGCCATCAGCAAGGATTTAGACGCCATCCTGACCAGCCCGGGCTGGAAATTGATGTCCTCTTATCGCAACTGGCTCCAGGACAAGGTCTGGACCAAGCCATGGCTCCGAAAGCCCTATGAGGCTGTGGCACAACGAATACTAGGCGGAGGTGATTCCCGTCGCAGCTAGGCCACATCCACTCGTTCGGCGGAGCCGGCCGGTTCCCCCAATTGCCGGCTATTGGGGAATAATAGAGGGATGACTCGTCCACCGTTCGGCCGATTCCTGCGGCGTATACTGGTGATCCTCGTGCCGCTGGTGACGCTCGGGTGCCAAACCGAATCGAAGCGTCCCAACGTTCTGCTTATCTCACTGGATACTCTTCGCGCAGACCACCTGAGCTGCTACGGGTATCACCGCCAGACATCCCCGTTTCTGGATGAGTTGGCATCACGGGGGGTACGCTTCGCTAATGCGTTTATTAATACTCTCGCGACCCCACCCTCGCACGCCACGATTCTTTCGTCTCAGTATCAGGAGAGCCACCGGGTTGACCTCCTACCGGTCCCTACTCCTATGCGAGAGTCCGTCCCCAAGGGGCTCGTCATGCTCCAGGAGATTCTTCGGGGAGAAGATTACATCACGTTGGCTGTTACCGGAGGGGGTCTTATGGCCGCGCAATTCGGCTTCAATAGGGGGTTTACCAAATACGACGACACGGGGGGCGGAATCGAGTCAGAGACACGATCTCTCCTGAATCTAATACGACAACATCAGCAGTACGAGAAGCCCATTCTGGCCTTCTTGCACACCTACGAGATCCACTACCCGTACGCCCCTCCGCTGAACTACCAGCAGCTTTTCGGCGATTTCAAGATCCCATTCGACGGAGAAAAGTTCCGTCAAGTGCGAGCAGACAGCTCAGTCTTAAGTCAGAAGGAACTAGACGCCCTAACAGGCCTCTACGACGGCGAGATTCGTTACACGGATGACACGCTAAGATCCATGTTCGGAGAGTTAGAGGCACTAGGCTTTCTGGACAATTGCCTGGTTGTAATTACGTCCGATCATGGCGAGGAATTCGGCGAACATGGACATCTGGATCACCTAGGTTTGCTCTACGACGAATTGCTACACATCCCTCTTATTCTCGTTGGCGACTCTGCGCCGCGAGGCAAAGTTGATGAACGCCTGGTTAGTACCGTGGATGTTCTGCCGACTATACTGGGGCACGTGAGAATCGAGGTCCAACACTCGCTTGAAGGAAGAGATTTATTGACTTCCGTGGATGAGCAAAGTACGACTGACGAGGCTGTGTTTGTTCAGTTCCGGGATGTCCGATTCGGTATTCGGACACCACGATGGAAACTGATCCGTAATCTCACGCCGTACGCCCCCGCGGGATCTCCCGCTGAGACTTTCACACCCGCGACTGAACTCTACGATCTATCCACGGACCCGCACGAACAGAAGAATGTAGCTGAAGAGTCCACCGATGTAGCGAAGGCCCTCGAAAAGCGGCTGTGGGAGTGGAAAGATAAGTTCTCGGGCGCAGCGGGCGAGGTCAACAAGGTTCAACTCTGTGAGCAGCAACTTGAGAAGCTCAGGTCGCTCGGCTACCTGGACGCGTCCAAAAAGGAAAAGCCGGCTGCCGAAGACACGGGGATGATTGGATATTCGCTGGCCCTTCAGGAGTCGATCGTCTCAAGGAATGGCAACAGCGTCCAGGTTGTTCCGCGCGCGATGGACGGAGTGGTGGAGGATGTCCGGGAGCAAGGAGACCGCCTTGTCGTCAGAGGGTGGGCATCCGACGGCGCGCACCGCGAGCGCGCGGATCAGGTCGCTGTGTTTCTCAACGGCCAGGCCAAGCATAAAAACCTGACCATAGTGAGTCGGCCGGACGTGTCGGAGCGTTTCGTGTCAAGGGCGGAGCAAAATTAGACCAGTTCGGCGGAGGGAGAATAGACCAGTTTTGGGGTAGAGCGGCGGAGCAAAAATAGACCAGTGGGGGGGGGGAGTCGGGGTTTTGCTTCGAGTTTTTGTGGGACGGCTGGAACGCAGCCTGAGGTCGCCCGTTAGGGCGGCTGAAGGCGGAGTGGAAGGCGGCTCACAAAAACTGTGGCGAGCCGGCGGGGATCAATCCGAAGACGGAGAGCGTTGCTTCTTGCTCTGCTTGAGGCGGAAGCTATCGCCGTTCATCTCCAGGATGTGGACGTGGTGAGTGAGCCGATCCAGCAGGGCGCCGGTCATGCGCTCGGACCCGAGGACTTCGGTCCACTCGTTGAACGGCAGGTTCGAGGTCACCATCGTGGAGCCCTGCTCGTAGCGCTGTGAGAAGGTTTCGAACAGCAACTCCGCTCCGGTCTTCGACAGCGGCACGTAGCCCAGTTCATCGACGATCAGCAGGTCTTGCTTGGCGAGCTGCTTTTGGGCCCTCAGCAAGCGCCGCTCATCACGGGCTTCCAGCAGCTCGTTGAGCAGCGCTGCGGCGGTAGTGAAGCGAACCCGATAGCCACCCTGGCAGGCCGCCAGTCCCAGCGCCAGAGCGAGATGCGTTTTCCCCGTGCCGGAGTTTCCTAGAGCCAACACGTTCTCGCGACGGTCGATGAACTCTCCGTGTGCCAGCTCGAGCACCAGCTTCTTGTTCAACTTGGGTAACGCCAGGAAGTCGAACGTATCAAGGGTTTTCGTGACCGGGAACTTGGCGGCCTTGATGCGCCGCTCGGTCGCTCGGCGTTCACGGTCGAGCAGTTCGAGCTCGGACAGTTGCAGCAGAAAGCGTCTCGCATCCAAGCCCTCCGTGGCGCACTGCCGTGCCACCTTGTCGTACTCGCGTAAGAAGGTCGGCAGCCGCAGTGCTTTCAGATGAGCTTCCAGCAGCAGTTTGGATCTCGCCATCAGTCCACTCCCTGTGCCAGCAGCACCAAATAATCTGTTGTCGATGTCTGTTCGACTTGTGCTGTGGGTAAGTGCGGATACTGCGTCAAGTCCAAGCGGGGCGGCCGTTGCTCGATCCGACACAGGACGAGGTGCTTGACGGCGTCGAAGCCGATCGTTCCCAACTCAACGGCCTGCCGCGCGGCGGCGGTGACGTCGGTGAGCGGGAAGTCTTCGAGTAAACGCAGCACCTGCACGTACTCGCGCTTGCCTGGTTTACCCAGCCGCACTTCGAGCAAGCGTCTCAAACGCACGAGATCTTGCGGTAACTGCCAACCGACGAGCGGCGCGGCTTGATCCAGCGCGTTCGTCTTGCGCTCCAGCAAGGCCAGGTAATGCAGCGGATCGAAGATCAACTCCTCGCGTTCGTAGCTGCGCCGATGCCGGGCGATCTCTTCGCTGCCGCAGCCGATGACCACCTCATCGACGTAAGCTCTCAGCAGTACTTCGCGGTGGCCGTAGCGCGTCGGAACCGAGTAGTCGTTGGTCCGATAGCGCACCAGCGACAACGACGTCACCCGCGTCGTGCGCTTGTCGCAAGCGTCATACCCGACAGCAGGCAACGTCAGAAACGCCTGGCGGTCGCGCTCGAAACGCTCACCGATCGTTTCCGAGTGTCGCCGCAAGCGCCGTCCACGGTTCTTGCGGCACTTCGCTTCGAGGTGTTCGTTGAAGGCTTCCCAACTTGAGAACCTGGGGATCGGCACCATAAAGTTGCGCCGCGCATAGCCCACCAACCCTTCCACTTTGCCTTTGTCGTTGCCCTTGCCCGGCCGCCCGAAACGGTCGGCGAACAGATAATGTGACTGCAGCTCGGAGAAGACACGGGTCCTCTGGCGTGTGCCGTCTCCCAGGATCCTCGCCACCGCTAGCTTCGTGTTGTCGTAGACGATGCTGCGCGGCACGCCGCCAAAATAGCGAAACGCCGCATTGTGCCCCTCGCAGAATGCCTCCGTCGTCTCGGCCGGAAACGCTTTCACGAATGCGTCATCGCTATGCGGCAGATCGACGACCAAGAAGTGCGCCTTGCGCTGCACTCCGTTGATGACGACGACCGCTTCGCCGAAGTCCGCCTGGGCGTCACCCGGCGGATGCGTCAGCGGCACGAACATCTCTTGTCCGCCCAGCTTCTTCTCGCGTACGTAGTCCTTGACGGTCGTGTAGCCGCCTGTGAACCCGTACTCGTCGCGGAGGCGGTCAAAGATGCGCTGTGCGGTGTGGCGTTGTTTCCTCGGACGCTCCCGATCGTCGGTCAGGATCTGATCGATGATCCCTGTGAAGGCCTCCAGTTTGGGACGCCTCGCCGGTTTGCTCCGCCGATAGCCCGGCGGAATCCGGTAGCGCAACATCTTGCGCACGGTCTCGCGAGCAATCCCAAAGCGCCGTGCTGCTTCGCGTTCGCTTAGCCCTTCGACGCAGACACTTCGTCGTACTTGAACGTATAGCTCCACCCGATACATCCCTCCGGTGTTCCACAAAACACCTCGGGGATGCTTGCGGACCACATCAGCGGCTTGGTCCTCCGCCTCCTCTGGGAGCCTTCACACCGCCGCTATGTGGTCTAGTTTGTCAGCGCCGTTCTCAGCGATGTTCGAGCTCGACGAGGTGGTCCACACCACGGCTTTTTTCACCCGTACCGAGGCACCAACCTTCAACCCCCAGGGAGATGGCTGGTGGGAGCAGAGCGCGAACCGCAAAACGCTTTATCGCTACCAGTGGAAAGAGAAGGTAAAGACCTTCTTTCCGGCATCCGTCCGGCGGGCCCTATCCCGTCAGAAACGGCGGGTCTTGCTGGGACGCCTCGGCCAACACGCCCAAATCCGCGTAGACTCCCCAAAGCAAGGGGAGCCGGTCAAAGAAACAGGGGTCGTCGAAGGTACTGCAACGCTCCCGTCTGGGACTTCCCTGTGGGTGCTGGTGCGTCGCGAGGGGCTGCCGACATGGTGGCCTCAGGGGGACGGGCCAGCGCCCGTGAACCAAGGCCGCTGGCGGGCCCTCGTGAAGTACGGCGAGAAGTATGACGCCGGCCACGCCTTCGAGATTTGTGCGATCGCTGTCCGGCACCCAACCGAAGAGCTTTGGCGACGTTGGGTCGAACGGGCTGCGGCGGGCGACCCCGATGCACCAGTCTCATTGCCGGCGGCGGAGTTCGTCGCCACGGAATACTTGCTGCGGGTGCGGAAAACCAGACTTCAGCGCTGACTTAGTACAGCATTTCGCAAATAAAGTTACGTATCATCAGCTTGTCGAGGTGTTGCGGCTCATCAAAAAATGCTGGGGACAGTCAACCGCGGCTGAAGATGTCATTGATTCTACGTGCCCTTCTAGGACGCCGCTTGTGACAGTCCCCGATTTTTTCACACTTTCCAAGCCCCTTTTTAATCAACCACATCGGGCCTGACCCCTCATTTCTCGCCACGCGCCGAGGCGAAGCACGCGAGCAGCATGAATCGGATGTGCGTCCAGGGCCCCGCCGCTCGCCTGCAACGACCATAGTCCCACCCCTGAAAGAGTTGTAGACAAGCCGCCCGAAAGATGTATACTGTGTTTCAAGCCCGTGACCGTCCGTACTATTTCTTACGGGTTCGTTCCATGCCGGGCGGCACGGTAGCTGGCGCAGCGCCTGATCATTGCGATTGACTACGAGTTCGCGTTTCGTAGCGCCGCGAACTTCCAGGCTGCAGCGCATGACAGCACGGTCACATTCCGAAAGCGCCGTCGCTGAGACAGCATGGATCTGAAGACCCTCATCCGCCGCGGAACTCTGGACCTAAACCGCCGATGGCGTGAAGGTCGAATGGTGGTCCGAGGCCTCCTCGATACCGACCACCCGGTGTTGGCGCATGTGATACCAACTCGTCGTTGTAATCTTAGCTGCAGCTATTGCAACGAGTACGACACCGTATCCGACCCGGTTCCGCTAGCGGAGCTATACCGGCGGGTAGACAAGCTCGCAGAGCTGGGAATCAGCATCATCACCATGAGTGGCGGCGAGCCGTTATTGCATCCCCAGCTGGACGACGTATTCCGTCGCGTTCGAAGCCACGGGGTCATGGCTAGCCTGATCACGAACGGCTATTTGCTTACGGCCGATCGCATCCGACAACTTAACGACGCGGGGCTAGAGTATCTTCAAATCAGCATCGACAATGTGCAGCCGGATGAGGTGTCGATGAAGAGCTTGAAGGTTCTCGACAAGAAATTGCAGCTGCTGGCGAAGCATGCCTATTTCCACGTCAACATCAATTCCGTGGTCGGGGCGGGCGTCAAGAACCCTGAGGACGCCTCGGTCATCGCCGAGCGGGCTCGCGAGCTTGGCTTCATGAGTACGGTTGGAATCATTCACGACAACGGCGGCCAGTTGCGCCCACTGAAGGGTCAAGAACAGCGGATTTACCGCCAGATTCGATCCATGGTCAAGCGTTCCTACAGCCGGATGGTCTATTTTCAGGACAATATTGCGGCCGGTAAGCCAAACAAATGGCGCTGCCGCGCCGGCGGCCGCTACCTATACATTTGCGAAGACGGACTCGTGCACTACTGCTCCCAACAGCGAGGCTATCCTGGAATCCCGCTCGAACACTACACGGTCGATCATATTCGCGAGGGATACCACAGCCTCAAGCCCTGCGCACCTCACTGTACGATCTCCTGTGTCCACAAAGTCTCGGCCTTCGACTTTTGGCGCGACCCCCAAAACCTGAGACCTGCCAGGTTCAAACCCGCCGGTGCCTTAGTACAACTGCAAACGGCCGAGTAGCGCGGCACTCAAGTCACGCTGTGGGTCAGGGGATCACTTTGCTGGCTTCCCTGTCCGCTGCCGCGAATCACCTGTCCACATGGACGTGAAGTTGCAAAACTACGGCGGAACCGTCGCGCTCCTGCCTCCCGTGCCGGACGAGCGGAAGCACACCGAGTTGAAAACCGCCTTGCGCTCCCAGCCGAATTGGCTGGGCTCCGTATTCAGTCCGGCGGTCCACTCATCACGTGGGCAACCTCACCCATTAACATTCAGCGCATCTCGGTATTTTACTTCTGTCTTCCCCGGTGAACTTCCTACTGTAAACAAAGGGTGTGCCATGGGATACTTTGGCTGGCGGGAGGATGAAAAGTTCAGCGGTGCCCGGTGGATCGACTGAAAATCTCTGCCTCAAATGAGACGTTTCGATTAGATCCCTTGATCCCCGCCGAATCGAAGTTCGGAATCGACTCCTTCTGTTTCTTCGATGCATTCGTGGGGATAGGTCGGAAGAATTATCCATGGCATCTGGGCTAGGCAACACTGGTGTTTCCCCGGACGGTCTCCGGCGAGGACGAAACCGGGTTCTCGACGCCGTGAGCCTGATCGTGGTCTTGCTCGCCTTCTCTGTTCTTGCCAGGGTAGCCTTTCAAAGGCTCTCCTATTTCCGCTACGCCGCCTTGTTCGCGATAGGGCAGAACCAGAACTGTTCCTTCCACCGCGCGGTTCATTTGCTCGACGAAGCCCAAGATCGTATCGAGATCCTTAACCGCATTACCGCGGCCAGCCGGGTTGTTGAAACCGAGGACGACGGGTTCACTTTGTGGGAGACGCCGCGAGGCGAGTTCTGGGTTCCCCAGACGGGCGAGGACCATTCTCCGCACTGGCTGTTCGCCGAACAGGAGAGTGGGATCTATGGTTCGGGCGACGCGGGTGTTCAACCCGGCGATGTGGTGTTGGATTGCGGCGCGCACGTGGGGACCTTCACGCGGGCTGCCTTGGAGGCGGGCGCGAAGCTGGTGGTCGCGATCGATCCCTCGCCACCGGTTCTCGAAGCGCTGAGGCGGAATGTCGCGGAGGGCGTTGCCGAGGGACGAGTCCTGATCGTCGAGAAGGGTGTTTGGGACCGCGAAGACACGCTGCCGTTCATCATGACTCCCGACAATCACGGCGCCCATCACTTGTCCCTGGAGGCGTCCGACGAGCAGTCGGTGATCAACGTGCCTCTGACGACAATTGACAACCTCGTCGCGGAGCTCAGCCTGGATCGAGTGGACTTTATCAAGATGGACATCGAAGGAGCCGAACAGAAGGCGCTGATGGGGGCTCAGGACACCCTGGCGAAGTACAAGCCGAGGCTAGCCATCGCGGCGTATCATTCGCCGGACGATCAGACAAGAATTCCTGCCATAGTCAGAGCTGCGCGGACCGACTACGAGATGGGCTGCGGCGGCTGTGGCGAAAGAGACCTCGCTATTTTTGCTCTCACTCTCTTGTTTCACTGATTGTCAGGCAGCCCTACTGGGCGGCTTCCCGGTTAGAGACGAGTCCGAAATCTTGTCTCTCGAACTTCCTGTCCCCGAGCACAATACGGTCCGCTCTTTCCGATGACTTTAACCAGTAGTCGCCGAGGAAGAAGGAAAAACGTGATTTACCGGTTTCTGGCGGTTCTCGCGGGCTTGGGTATTGCCTACGCCATTCCTCTCTTGATTGAGCGCCACGCAGGGCCCTTGCTTGTCTTTGCCGATCTCGAGTTTCGAACACCCTACTGTACTTTTTGGCAGGCGGTGGTGACGCATGGCGTCGAGCGAGTCTACACCGACGTCGTATTCTTTCACTAGACATTGCGTGGAGTAGGGGACACCCGCCACCATCAACGAATCCGGAATGCGGCAAGCCCCACCCTGGGGAAAGCCATGTGACAATACGGGACGGCACTCCAGCCAAGTAAAGCCGTCAACAACGATACCTCAGGAGCGTAGTAGACAAGCGGAAACCTCGTATTCCTGCCTTTGCCACTTGGCCCGCTGCCACAACGACACGTAACACGCGGCGGGCAACACGCAGATCCGCACCACAAAAAAACACCCTACACGTACCCGGGTGTGCACCTACGGGCAATAGGGCAGCGATACCCCGCCCAGCTCCGGTCAGCTTCAACTCTCCGAGCGCCATGTGCCCCAAGCGAAGCTCCTTAGGTGCGGATCCGCTTGGCCGGTCGCATCCCTTGTAGCCGTGCCTTTGATCGGTCTCCACCTCATTCTCCCGTTTCCATACAAGCAAAAGTCCTCCCATGCGCTAGTAGTTTCACCCGAAAAGAAAAAGGTACTGGCGACCCATTGGCGAAAATCGCGAACTGTTGCATCATCAAACGGTAAGGTTGTGGCACTGCCCAGCCAGGACTCAGACCAAGTGACAAGATCAATAAAAGGAGAAGGGAATGACTAAACTGTACAGTTTCTTGCAGAGGCTTACCCGGGACGAGCGCGGTCAAGATCTGATTGAATACGCGCTGTTGGCCGGCTTTATTGCAGTCGCCGCTGGCGCATTGCTGCCCAACATTTCTGGCCAAATTAGCACCATCTTCAGCAAGATAGCCAGCCTCCTCAGCAACGCGGCAGCGCAGTAGCCGCTTGATCAACGACGCATCCGTATTAGCAACTCAACACTACAGGCCCGTTTTCGGACGGGCCTGTAGTCGTTACGGTAGCGGTGTCCGATCCTGTCAGACCGCCGCCCCGTCTCGACGACGATCGTTGGGTCAGCTCCGACGAGTTGGCATTCGCGATCGCCAGGGCGAAAAATTTGAGCAACCCGTCTGGGTGTAACCGCAAGCAACAATTAAGTACTAGTGTAGTGCCACATAAATAACTGGACAATAACACCCTTTCGCGGTAGGATGGTTTATGTGGCCATCCGCTGACGCTCTACCCCTCACCGCTCCGCAGCGAAACGCTCTTCGTCGCCTCGTTCGAGGCCGCAATACGAGGCAGAAAATGGTCTTGCGAGCGCACATTGTTTTGCGCTGTGCGCAGGGGTTGGCGAACCACGCCATTGCCCGCGGACTCGGCGTCAACCGCAAGACCGTCATCCTGTGGCGAAAGCGCTTCGCCCAGTCCGGCCTCGACGGACTCCGCGATCAGACGCGCCCCGGACGCAAATCGGCGCTCTCCGCTGAATTCGTCCAAGGCATCCTCAATACAACACTTCACGAGAAGCCCCGGGCGGCCACGCATTGGAGCACCCGCACCCTCGCCAAGCACTTGGGCGTCTCCAAGATGGCCATCCAGCGCGTCTGGAAAGCGCACGGACTGCAGCCCCATCGCCTCGAAACTTTCAAGCTCAGCCGCGACAAGCAGTTCGTCGAGAAACTCCGCGACGTGGTCGGTCTGTACTTGAATCCGCCCGAGCACGCGCTGGTGCTCAGTGTCGATGAGAAAAGCCAGATCCAGGCCTTAGACCGCAGCCAGCCGGGACTGCCCCTGAAAAAGGGTCGTGCCGGCACCATGACCCACGACTTCAAACGACATGGCACAACGACGCTGTTCGCCGCCTTCAATGTGCGCGACGGCCAGGTGATCGGGGAGTGTCTGCCGCGACATCGGCACCAGGAATTCCTCAAATTCCTACGCCAGATCGACCGCCAAACACCACCGGCGCTGGAGCTGCATCTGATCGTGGACAACTACTCCACGCACAAGCATGAGCAGGTGAAGAAGTGGCTCGCGAAGCACCCCCGCTTCCACTTTCACTTCATTCCCACGTCTTCTTCCTGGCTCAATCTCGTCGAGCGCTGGTTCCGCGAGCTGACACAGAAGCGCCTCCGCCGCGGCGTGTTCCGCAGTGTTCCCGAACTCGAGGCCGCCATCCACGAGTACCTGGAAGCGAGCAACCAAGCGCCCAAGCCCTTTGTCTGGACAGCTCCGGCACAAGATATCCTCGCCAAAGTCGAGCGCGCCGCCAAAACCCACGCCATTGTCCAGAACCGTTAGTGGCACTACACTAGTATCCAGCCATGTTGGCCCCGGGCTGGCTGACATTTGCTTTACCCACTTTTGACCTTCCACCCTTACGGGACGAGGAATCGTCACAAACCAGGCCGCAGGGCAACCGGCACTCGAGCGAAACATACACCGCGAGCCTGGAGTTCTGCCAGCCGTTGAGGTCTTTTATATCGAACAAAAGATACTTAGCTGCCCGGCGGAAGCTTCGGCACCTCCCGGCTCACCAAAGGCTTCCAGGGAGGCAAACGGCCCGAGTCCGGGGCAGCGATGCACGCATTCCGTTCGAGGTGAATTGGACCCGAGACTTCTTCGATTTCTTGCGGCACGAGTGGTATCCCTTCAACCGCTGATCTGGGCAATCCTCGCCCAACAAGAGTCTCCCCTGCCCCAGCCCGGCGTTGGTTAGCGCGCTGCGAACGGTCTGCTTTCAGCCAGACGAAGCCGCTTGTCCTGCTATGCTAGTGATTCGTCGTCAGGCCGGGCGTGGTTAGGCGTGCGGAGCGGGCTTCCACGGCAAGTCTGTTGAGTCAGGCGGGGCAACATCGTGAGTAGTTCGACGCTCGCGGTTGTTCTAGCCTGTACTTCAAAGAGGGGCAGTCTTCGTCATGATGCATCTGAAGATTCTTGGCCATCCCGTCTTCACTAGCCTGAATTTCCACATGCCCATGATCTTGGACCTCTCTCACCCCCTGATCATGTTGGAAGGGGAGAATGGCTCAGGCAAGTCGACCTTACTGCACTCCATCGCCTACGCACTTCGCGGTGAACAAGCGGAGGGTTTCGTCTACAAGTTAGAGAAGAGCGACGACGTCAAGCCCGGCAAAGTGTTTTTGTTTGACGCCGAGCAACACAATCCCCGAAACCAGCCCGAACTGTTCGCCGACAATCCCCAGATGAAGGAGTTCATTGAGACTGCCAGTCACGGCCAAGTCATGTTGTCGCTGTTTCGGGAGACCTTTCCCAGCCTGCCGAGCGGCACCGTGTTGTTGCTCGACGAACCCGAGATGGCCCTTTCCCAATCCAACCAGAGGCGAATTCTGAAGATGCTCAAGGAGCTTGTCGACCGGAAGGACTTCCGAATCGTCGCCGCTACCCACTCCCCTTGCCTCCTCGGCGCGCCGGAGACCTACGTCGTAAACCTCGACCGCCACATCAACCGCAATATCATTCGAGAGGATTTCGGAATAGAGGGCGCAAGCACCATTCAATAGTTTGGCCGACGCACAATGACGACGTCACTTTTCCCGAATAGACGTCAAGCAGCACGAAAGGTGTCGAGTCCGAGAGGAGTCATCGTTCCGACTAAGTGGCTGAGTGAATAGGCAGGAACAAGCGGAACGTCGCACCTTCCCCGACCTTGCTCTCCAGTTCGATCTTCCCATTGTGCTCGTCGACGATGCGCCGGACGATGGACAAGCCAAGACCGGTGCCGACCTTGACGCCCTTGGTCGTGAACCCTGGATCAAAAACCCGGTCCAGGTTCCCCGTCGGTATGCCAACGCCGCTATCTGTGACTTCCACCACTACGGACCCCTCGGAGGTATAGGTCTTTAAATGAATCTCTCCCTTTCCTTCGATCGCCTGACTCGCGTTCACAAGCAGATTCATGTACACCTGATTTAGCCGGCTTGGATGACATCGAACCAGTGGGACATCACCGTAGTCTTTGTGCACGGCGACTCGATCCTTAAGCTGGTTGTGGATGAGGGTCAGGGTGCTTTCTAGGCCTTCGTGGATGTCGACGTCGTCTTCAGCAGCGCGATCGAGGCGAGCTAGCCCCGCCTCTCGCGGCAGTGATTTGGGGAGGGCCAGGAAAGTTTTCGAGCGGATATTCTTCCAAGGTCGAATCCGTCCACCGCCGGCCCGAACTGGGTCGGAAAACAGCTTTGGGACCTGGTTCAAAAGGGTCGGAATCAGTCGGCGGCTGTGCTGAACCGAGGGTTCGCTTTAACCTCCAACACATCCGGCCGGGAGGCGATCTCAAGAATCAACTGCTTGGTGGTCTTCACCACCACGCACCCAGCCATAGGAAGCGGGTTGAACTCCAGCTGAGCCTGGTCTCGGCGGGATCGCAGGAACTCTTCGAACTGTTCGGCGGCCCTGGCGGGATAAACCAAAGCATCGATTTCGTCATGGTCGGCAAGCCCATCCAGCTCGTCGATCAGCAGTTGGTCGAGTTTCGAGCCTTCCCTACTCACAGCTCCCTGATACGGACGTAGCAGCGTTCACTAAAGCTTAAAGATAGAACGGCCCCTTCGCAAGAGTCAACGGCTAGACACTCGGAGCCTCCGTTGCCCCAACACAACCTTTGGGCCGGCGATGCCCCGTCGGCCTCTTACAGCGTGGTCATCTTCTACCCCGGAAAATCGCCGGTGTCCTCACGGAGAGCCGGCCGCTGCAGCGCCCACGGCCGCTGCTGTCGTACTCACAGCCGTTTGAGCAGCTGCCAGCACGTCGAGCCGCCCGAAACCGTAGCGCTGATCTTTCCCGGCTTCACCAAGATCCTCGATGGTTCCCAGCAGAATGCTTCGAATGGCCAACGGTTCGTTTTCGAGACCCGGAGCCGCCGACAGCACAAGGGCCGCGGCACCGGCCACATGAGGGGACGCCATCGAAGTGCCGTTCAAAGCCGCCAAATCGGGTCCCGGCACAGCAGACAGCACCTGAACGCCGGGAGCACCGAGATCGGGTTTGATATACGTCAAAGGACCAAATATTGGGGATAGCACCTGGTGAATTACACCCACGAGCGTCTCGCCACCGCTGAAACCTCCCACAGCGTCTTCGTAATGCGTGGCGCCTACACCCAGGGCCAGAAAATCGTTTCCCGGTCCGCCGCTCGTCCCGTGCCCTGAGTTTCCGACCGAGGCCACCACCAGCACCCCCGACAGCGTGGCGTTGAAGATAGGGATATTCCAGATGGGGAAGTACCCATTCGCTCCAAGAGACAGATTGATTGTCAAGGGCGGAGCAAAATTAGACCAGTTCGGCGGAGGGAGAATAGACCAGTTTTGGGGTAGAGCGGCGGAGCAAAAATAGACCAGTGGGGGGGGAGTCGGGGTTTTGCTTCGAGTTTTTGTGGGACGGCTGGAACGCAGCCTGAGGTCGCCCGTTAGGGCGGCTGAAGGCGGAGTGGAAGGCGGCTCACAAAAACTGTGGCGAGCCGGCGGGGATCAATCCGAAGACGGAGAGCGTTGCTTCTTGCTCTGCTTGAGGCGGAAGCTATCGCCGTTCATCTCCAGGATGTGGACGTGGTGAGTGAGCCGATCCAGCAGGGCGCCGGTCATGCGCTCGGACCCGAGGACTTCGGTCCACTCGTTGAACGGCAGGTTCGAGGTCACCATCGTGGAGCCCTGCTCGTAGCGCTGTGAGAAGGTTTCGAACAGCAACTCCGCTCCGGTCTTCGACAGCGGCACGTAGCCCAGTTCATCGACGATCAGCAGGTCTTGCTTGGCGAGCTGCTTTTGGGCCCTCAGCAAGCGCCGCTCATCACGGGCTTCCAGCAGCTCGTTGACCAGCGCTGCGGCGGTAGTGAAGCGAACCCGATAGCCACCCTGGCAGGCCGCCAGTCCCAGCGCCAGAGCGAGATGCGTTTTCCCCGTGCCGGAGTTTCCTAGAGCCAACACGTTCTCGCGACGGTCGATGAACTCTCCGTGTGCCAGCTCGAGCACCAGCTTCTTGTTCAACTTGGGTAACGCCAGGAAGTCGAACGTATCAAGGGTTTTCGTGACCGGGAACTTGGCGGCCTTGATGCGCCGCTCGGTCGCTCGGCGTTCACGGTCGAGCAGTTCGAGCTCGGACAGTTGCAGCAGAAAGCGTCTCGCATCCAAGCCCTCCGTGGCGCACTGCCGTGCCACCTTGTCGTACTCGCGTAAGAAGGTCGGCAGCCGCAGTGCTTTCAGATGAGCTTCCAGCAGCAGTTTGGATCTCGCCATCAGTCCACTCCCTGTGCCAGCAGCACCAAATAATCTGTTGTCGATGTCTGTTCGACTTGTGCTGTGGGTAAGTGCGGATACTGCGTCAAGTCCAAGCGGGGCGGCCGTTGCTCGATCCGACACAGGACGAGGTGCTTGACGGCGTCGAAGCCGATCGTTCCCAACTCAACGGCCTGCCGCGCGGCGGCGGTGACGTCGGTGAGCGGGAAGTCTTCGAGTAAACGCAGCACCTGCACGTACTCGCGCTTGCCTGGTTTACCCAGCCGCACTTCGAGCAAGCGTCTCAAACGCACGAGATCTTGCGGTAACTGCCAACCGACGAGCGGCGCGGCTTGATCCAGCGCGTTCGTCTTGCGCTCCAGCAAGGCCAGGTAATGCAGCGGATCGAAGATCAACTCCTCGCGTTCGTAGCTGCGCCGATGCCGGGCGATCTCTTCGCTGCCGCAGCCGATGACCACCTCATCGACGTAAGCTCTCAGCAGTACTTCGCGGTGGCCGTAGCGCGTCGGAACCGAGTAGTCGTTGGTCCGATAGCGCACCAGCGACAACGACGTCACCCGCGTCGTGCGCTTGTCGCAAGCGTCATACCCGACAGCAGGCAACGTCAGAAACGCCTGGCGGTCGCGCTCGAAACGCTCACCGATCGTTTCCGAGTGTCGCCGCAAGCGCCGTCCACGGTTCTTGCGGCACTTCGCTTCGAGGTGTTCGTTGAAGGCTTCCCAACTTGAGAACCTGGGGATCGGCACCATAAAGTTGCGCCGCGCATAGCCCACCAACCCTTCCACTTTGCCTTTGTCGTTGCCCTTGCCCGGCCGCCCGAAACGGTCGGCGAACAGATAATGTGACTGCAGCTCGGAGAAGACACGGGTCCTCTGGCGTGTGCCGTCTCCCAGGATCCTCGCCACCGCTAGCTTCGTGTTGTCGTAGACGATGCTGCGCGGCACGCCGCCAAAATAGCGAAACGCCGCATTGTGCCCCTCGCAGAATGCCTCCGTCGTCTCGGCCGGAAACGCTTTCACGAATGCGTCATCGCTATGCGGCAGATCGACGACCAAGAAGTGCGCCTTGCGCTGCACTCCGTTGATGACGACGACCGCTTCGCCGAAGTCCGCCTGGGCGTCACCCGGCGGATGCGTCAGCGGCACGAACATCTCTTGTCCGCCCAGCTTCTTCTCGCGTACGTAGTCCTTGACGGTCGTGTAGCCGCCTGTGAACCCGTACTCGTCGCGGAGGCGGTCAAAGATGCGCTGTGCGGTGTGGCGTTGTTTCCTCGGACGCTCCCGATCGTCGGTCAGGATCTGATCGATGATCCCTGTGAAGGCCTCCAGTTTGGGACGCCTCGCCGGTTTGCTCCGCCGATAGCCCGGCGGAATCCGGTAGCGCAACATCTTGCGCACGGTCTCGCGAGCAATCCCAAAGCGCCGTGCTGCTTCGCGTTCGCTTAGCCCTTCGACGCAGACACTTCGTCGTACTTGAACGTATAGCTCCACCCGATACATCCCTCCGGTGTTCCACAAAACACCTCGGGGATGCTTGCGGACCACATCAGCGGCTTGGTCCTCCGCCTCCTCTGGGAGCCTTCACACCGCCGCTATGTGGTCTAGTTTGTCAGCGCCGTTCTCACCCAGGGCCAGAAAATCGTTTCCCGGTCCGCCGCTCGTCCCGTGCCCTGAGTTTCCGACCGAGGCCACCACCAGCACCCCCGACAGCGTGGCGTTGAAGATAGGGATATTCCAGATGGGGAAGTACCCATTCGCTCCAAGAGACAGATTGATGACGTCCGCGTCCTGATCGACCGTCCATTGCATTCCGGCAATGATTTGAGCAAACGACCCGCCCCCGCCGGGCAGGACGAGCGCCGAAGCCAACTCCGCCCGCGGCGCCACGCCGATGTTGAGTCCTCGAAAGTTCTGGCCACAAATCGTCCCGGCCGTGTGGGTGCCATGTAGTCCTGAATCGTGGGGCGCGCTCTCGACCGGATTGCCCAGACCATCGAACTCTTGGAAAGCCTTGATCTTGCCCTCCAAAGCGGGATGCGTCGGATCGACTCCAGTGTCCAAGTGGCCTACGCAGACGCCCTCTCCCCGGCCGTAGCCTCCCCAAACCTCTGTGGCGCGAATCTTGGCCAGACCCCAGGCACTTCCGTCGATTGCCTCAGGAGTGTCTTCCAGAGGGGTTTGCAGCACCTCCGGGATTCGAAAGGTCGGGTTCACGTCGACTCTTTCGACGTCCTCATGGTTTGCTAGGTCCTCGATGTCCTTGCGGGTGCCCGTGACAGCTATGGCGTCTCCGAGCCAGAGGTTGACCGGCCTTGGTGCGGCTCGAGCCAACCTCTCCTGCGCTTTTTCCCGGCTATCTCGGAGATTTTGGCGAAAGCTCCGCCCCTGCCCATAACGCTCGTGGATCCGTGCTAGTAGCTGCGCTCGGCGAGTCGCCAATTGTTCCTGTTGCAGCAGATCGACCGCCCTTCGCGCTTCTTCGTCCCCCAGCCTATCCAGCTTCGTCCGGATAAGGACCGTCACTTCCTGCTTCTCTTCCGCTTCGCTCAAAACCTTTTTACACGCAGCGGTGATATTCTCGTCAGGCATCATTTAACTCCCTGTTTCTTGTTGACTCTCGTCCCTCTTAGACTTGGCGCACTCGCCCATGTGCGGATAGCACGCCTACTTGCCTCCCGTTACGAGCTCGCGGTACGAATGGGTCCCTGATGGTTTAGGAGGACCTGATCGTTCCTGAGAAATACGGCTGAAGCAGCCTAGAGTTATCGGGTAGCGGCGTATCAACTTGCCGCTGTCGCCCTTGTGACACAAGGGCGATTGTGGGAAACGCCATAGCAGGCGCTTGGAAGTATTAACTCCGTATAGAATACATCCAGGTCGTTAAATAGGCAAGTATTTTTGTGTTATTATTCGATTGGTTGAAATATACAATCAGGGCCCACGGTCCCGGGCGACCCTGCCGGACTAGCAGCCCGTGGTGAAAGTCCAGTGACACAAAAAATGGGTACAGCCACCGATTTTCGCAGTCCATCTTTATTAGAAACAAAGCACTTCGACGAACGAAAATCGGATGGCAGTCCCCATTTTTTACCCGGACCCACTTCTACCACGCGCTGCTAGCTACAGCGGAGGGTCGCCGAACCGCAAACGAGCATGCACCGTCCCGTAGTCAGTTCTTGGATCCCAGCAACGAGGGGCCCCGTTCGCCAGCGGCGGTCAGTTCGATGCGAATGGGTTTTTTGAACTTCAGGAAGCGCTTGCCTGAACCTTTGGGGGGGTTCTTCAAGACAATGATGCCGCCACGACCGGCTTCGTACGTTCGAAAGGTTCGTTTGTTGATGACGAAGTTATAAGACTTCCCCTCCCCCAACCCGACCATGTAGATAACGGCCGCTTCCGGCGCGCGAACCTTGATAGACATCGGCACCCGCGCCAACACCACGACCGTGTCGGGGAAAACCAACGGCGCCTGCTCGTCCTCGCGCCGTACGACGAAGCGCTTCCCTTCAGCAAATACTTGTAGCTCGCTGTTAAAGTAACCGGCCCAAAGATCCCCCTCTTGCCACCCTGCTCGCGCGAAAAGGCGCCCCCTCAACTCGTCGTGGACGATAGCCGGCGCACTGAAATAGCTTAGCCCCGGCAGGTAGGGGTTGAGCCAGAGAAATTCATACGGAGCACCCAACGGATTCGTGAGGCTGTACTCGTCGTGGCGTAGCCAACCCTGCAGAAACTGGTACTCTTCCCACGTATTCTCATAGGCCACGAGCAACAGCTCGGCGATGCGACTCACAGTCGCCTCGATCTCGGGGTCAGTTTCGACCGTCGTAAGCATCGCAGGTTGTCGAAATACACCAGCCTCGGTCTGAAGCGGCTCAGGGTAGTAGCGGAGAATCAAGCTAAATGGCAGCGACTTGAAGACATCGATCGCCTCCTGCCACAACTCACGCTGAAGGCTATTTCGAACCGCATGGCAAAACTCGATAACCGCTAATAGATCTTCAGCTCGGTCAGCGAGCCGGCCACGGCGCAGCGCGGGGAGGATCTCCATCTTCCAACGGCGCTCCACTAGATCCGCCAGCGCTGACTCCGATCCCGCCCAGTCCCCTGCGACGGCCACGGCAGCTAGCGCCGCACTTCGCACTTCGCCGGGATCGAGTCCCGAAGCGCCAGCGACCGCACCGGCCGTCTTGCCGAGCGTGCCGGCGACACGTACTCGCTCCTCCTCGGTAAACAACTCGTAACACCAGTCAAAAACAACAGCTCCGAGTCTTAGGTCAACCAGCCGCTCGAACCCTCTGGAATGCTCTGCCCTGGCGACAGCCCACGCTACCGCCTGGCGCCCGGCCGCCTCATTTCCGGCCACTTGAAACTGCAAGGCCCGAACCAGAGGCTCTTCGGGCAGCGCCACATTCTCTTCCGTAAGCCTTCGCAATTGTTCCCAGCGGACCGACCGACGCTCTACGTCCTTGCGCAAGCGTTTCAGTCGGCTCGGTTCGAGAAAAAGCCGTGGATGGTCCTCGTAGACGCGATACTCGGGCTGTCCAAAGCCGAAGCTCGGCAACCACATGAAAAGTAAGGCAAAAACGGTGGCCCGCACTCTGGCCGGGCGTAACCTTAGGGGAGGCCACGGCCATAGTCGGCCTGCGCGAATTGAGCCGCGAACTTCACCTGTACAGGTGTCGTCCTGACTCGCGCCCAACAAGCTTTCTCTCATACTTCGCAAGAACTTTCCCACATCTCGCCGGGATCGCACCGTGGACCTATTGTACCTGCGGGTAGCCCCGGCAAGAGGGGAGCTGACAGCAGGCGGTCGCGCTCAAGAAGTTGGAGAATCAGTTTGGGGTTGGATTGCCGGGGCTGCTGGAAACGAACCGGATTAGTCGTCGCCCGCGGCGTCGAGCTGGAGAGAAAGTTGAGACCCCAACAGAGTCACCAATATCATGTCCTCTCCAAACGGTAGGCGGCCTCCCGCCCCGAGGCGCCGAGCGGTTCGCCAGGGTGTAGGGTTTGAGTAGTCGTACTCTCCTAGGATCAGAACCGGCGTGCCGGGATCTTCGATCGTCCACTCTCGGAGTCCGAGTGTCCATTCGTCGCCC
Source organism: Bryobacterales bacterium (assembly GCA_965248105.1). Lineage (GTDB taxonomy): Bacteria > Acidobacteriota > Terriglobia > Bryobacterales > UBA6623. Next base: position 2,790,957 of record CBDFIK010000006.1, on the reverse strand, counting down.
CACTCGTAAAGCCACTTGGCATCCCTCTCCAGCAGCCGCAGGCAGCCGTGACTGACAGGCCTGCCCGGCAGCTCGTAGTGGTGGAACGAATGGCCGCGGCGGTTGTGGAAGTTGAAGTACCACGGCAGGAACCAGTTTCGGTTTACGGTACTGCGGTGCCCGGTAGATTTCCAGTTGAGGTAAAACAGACCGTGAGGCGTGGGGCTCGATTCAGCGCCTGAATTGACCGGGCCCCAACGGACGAGGCGGCCATTCTCATAAGCACCGAAGACTTGCCCGGGCTTGTGAACGACGACCGCTTTGGCGAAACCTTCCAGGGCGGAGTAATGCACCGCCAACGGACTGTACGCCAGCTCACCCAAATCCCAGCGGTCAGGAACGACGATCTCGCTCAGTTCCACCAGATGGTCGCGATCGGAGCAATTCAGCTTTTCGAGTAGCGAGATCTGAGGTCGGGTGAAACTACAGGTCAGTTGCTCGGGATCGTTGGAAACCGGCTCCATCCGCAGACGGGCGCCCTCTGCAAGGGGATGCTCGGGAGGTCCGGCCGCGATCAAACCCCCTCGCGCGGCCAACATGGCCATTGTGCCCAACGCGATCGCCAGCCGACACCGTGGCTTCTGCGTCATCCTGCAACCTTTACTTTCATTTCTTTTGGTTCTGAGCAGCCCAAACGTTGGTAGCAACTCGATTGCCAAACGGGTCAGCTCCGTCGCCGGCAGCCCTCTTTCTGGAAACGCGGCCCTATATTGTTAGACTTGGCCCGAGACGCTTTGATTTCAGCCGCTGAACTCTTTTCGTCAGGAATCGAACGATCCCAACTGACTCGCGTAACTTTGACCAGGTTCCAGGAAAAGTCTACACAGGTCGCGTGGATACGCTCTGCACCGTCGGACGGACGACACTTTGGAGCCGTTAGTCTAAAGCCGCTTTTCTCACGACAAAACCGCAGGGCAGGACGCTGCGCTTGCCCGGAGGAGTTTTTGCGGGGTTTGGTCGCGTGATCGAATGGGACGCCGTGTGAATCTCACTGAACCTAGCGGGACATAGGTAACACTTTATGCCAAGCACATGGGTAGCTGCCGCGCCGCGGGCGGGGATTTTTAAGGCCTCAGGGTTGATCGATCCGAGGGGGTTTTGGGAGCAGCGCGAAAGGTGACTTCCGGGCCCGTGATCATGGTCTCGATGAGCCCGCCGGACTATCCCTGGGCAGGGTTGCTTCCCAGCTGAGCCCGCTTCGGTTGCAGCCGGCAGCGCCCTGGTAACTGTGGCGGTCAAGCTGCCTGCTGACGGCATACCTGAGGTTGCCGTCGAGCCTGCTCCAGCTGGCGGTCGCGCGCGGCGTGAATCTCGTTTGGCCGCCCCAGCAGCATGTCCTCGGGCGTCACGAACCCGCTCGCGCTGGGCAGCCGCAGCGTGTTGTCATGCTCACCGTAACGTTCGCTCAGCAGCCGTGCAGCACGCTGCAGAGGTAATAAAACGTGCCCCCGACATTGCTGTAAGAAACGTCGCTGGGCCGATGTGGATGGGGTTTGGGCGGCGGTGTGAAGCCCGCCCCTGGCGGCCACTCCTGGCCGTTCCATTGGCGCCGCCGGCGCGCTCGATTGGAGCACGCGCCACACGCTCGACAGGCTGAGGGCCGCGATCTCGGCGTCGCACAGCAGGTAAGTCACCGCCGCTATCCTGCCAGCGGATTCTTCTGCTACCAGCTGACGGTGGCTTGTTTCTCCCCTCGTGCGCTGCCTTCTTGCTCGGCGGGACGACGGTTGCGGGTCTTGGTCTGCAAGGCGACGGCCCCGTTCGCAAAGAATTCTTTCTGCCAGCGGTAGAAAACCCTCGGCTGCCGAGCCAGCTCGTCGCAGAGCTTCGAGAGCGGCACCTTGTCAACCAGATGCCGCCTCGGAACGGCCACCTTCTCTTCGGCTGTGTAGTGCTTTCGTTGCTTCCTCATGCCTCCTCTCCGTTAGCTTAACGGCGGAACGCTCTCTCCCTTTCCCGCTGAGACGGGACACATGCTTCTACACAGTCTGTCGATATGAGTGCTGTGCTCCGCAATCGACGGGAACCAGACGGAGCACTCAAATTAACATGGTAAGATGATGTAGTAGGTAAATTCTGGGATTGCCGCCGGGCCGCGCGATGTACTTTACGGTCTTGAGGTGCAGAGTGTAACCAGGAGTTTACTGCCTACTTCCGCAGCGGAGGACGATGTGAAAAAAAAGGGGCGCTCACGGCCGGCCAATGAAGAACTCGTGGTCGACCCCAAGTTATTGCGATCGGCTCAAGAGATCGTCTTCGAGCCTAAACCTCTGAAGACCTTTGCGTGCCAAGTTTGCGGCTCCGAAGGTGCTACAACGCAGTCCGAGGGTCTCTGCTGGGTTTGCCGGCGTCTCAAGATCAGCGCTTGGCGTGAAGTCGAACAACCCACGATGTTCACCGAATAACGTCTAGTCCTTGTCGGACCAACCCCCTTAGTTGAGAGCTTGCCATGGGCTGACGTCGAGTCCGACAGCAAGTGGACCTCACTGCACATAACCTGCAGGGGCTGACACGCACTTCGCCTCGCCACCTGGTGAGAAAAGCGGCCCAGCGAATTGAAACCGATACAAGTTGGGGGACAAAACGCGATCCGGAAACCCTGCTTTTACAATCTACTTTGCGCTTCCATGGCTGGGAATTCAAGGGACTTCGTCCCAGATGACCACGCTCCGTTGGGTCGAAAGGTGAGACTAAAGGTTGTATTCACTTCCCCCTTTCGGGTATGCGACAATGGGAGCGGCTTAGGTAGGATTGATCGTGCCGGTCCGGACTTCGGCTATGGAGCACGTGTCCAGCTGTTGTGTGTAAAACCAGGTGATCCTGGTCAGAAGTAGGAAGATCCATAGCGGACCTGTGAGGAGTGTTTTTAGTGAGAGAAAAAGGTGTAGTGAAGTGGTTTAACGAAGCCAAAGGGTACGGATTTATCCAGCGGTCCAATGGCTCCGACGTGTTCGTGCACTTTTCCGCTATTCAAGGGGACGGTTACCGAACGTTAGAAGAAGGCGTAGAGGTTGAGTTTGAACTCGAGGAGGGCCCCAAGGGCCCTAAGGCTCTCAACGTCACCGTCGGTTAGGGCTAGGTTGCTCCGTTAAAACCTCCCGTTTCGGCTCCAGGCCGAGATCAAAGGGCCGCAAGCCAGGCCCGGCGTGAACTCCCACCGATGAGGCGGTTCCTGGGTCGGCGAGGTCCAGGAGATAGTGGGCCCACCAGGGCGCATCGGCACCGGCCGAGACTCGATGAGCGACCCCGTCGCTTTGTTTCCGGCATTTCAATCGCCAATCCGTGAAAGGGTCGTCAGCGGGACATCGTCCAAGCCGTCTCCTAACATAAGAACCCAGAAGATGCGGACTGCTTCCGCCTAACCGGCGACTGCTCTCCCCATTGGAGATTCCGAGGCGCAAGCGAAGGTGACGCGTTGGAGCCAAGTCCGAGAGGGCTGGCCCGACAGCGAAGTTCATCTGTTCGGCCCCGGGGTTGACTGCGGTACGTTCGACTATTTCCCCAAGGCAATCGTCGGCGAGGAACACGCTAGTCGCGGAGACTTCACCTCCCGCGAAGGCGACAACATTCTGGTGCAGGGTGTTGCCACCGACCCGCTCGCATTGGGCTTTTTCGGCTATGCCTATTACGGGGAGAACAGCAGTCGGTTGAAGCTGATAGCCAGCGACAACCTTTGACGAGAAATGGCCGGGGGGGTGCCCGCCGGTACCACATTAACTTCGACTTCATGCAGAACGGCCGCGGATCTCAGAAAGACTCAGAGCCGCGCTCCAGGGCGTCAGTCGGGACCGAAGAGAACGCTGCCAACCGCTAGAACATTTTTTTCTTCAGCAAGGGAATCTTGAAGCTTGCGGTATCCGCGATGGCCATGACTGCCATCACTCCGGCTTGAATAGGGTCGGTGACGACTAAATCGGCGGCTTCCGGAACCGAGCCGGCCATGTTGAGGGAAATAACAAGTATCCCCTTTTGTTTGACTTCCCGGACGGCTTGCTCGATTTCCCCTCCCATCAGAGCGCCAGCCAGTACAAGCGCCCGAGCTCGAGGCAGCCGGGCCACCGTCCGGACTGCTTCGGCTAGCTCTTTCTCCCCGACCAAAGGAATCGTGTCCACCGAGATCCGTTCCCCTCGCAGATTGTGGCGATCAGCCTCCGAGGCAGCTCCAACGGCTACCTGGCCTACCTGGGCGCCGCCGCCGATGATGATGATTCGCTTGCCGAAAACCCGCCGGAGGGTCTTTTCCTCTTCAACCTTCTCCACCGCCGGCAAGGATCGGAGTTCGTCGACAAGAGCCTGGGGGTTTGCGACGCCGGAAATCTCAAAGAAGACCGATTCCACCGGTTTCCGGCTGTCGAGTATCGCCACCCAGGTAATGTCGCCGCCTAAGCGCGCGATCACGCCCGTGAGCTCATGCAGGGACCCCCGCTGGTTTTTGACCTCGACGGCCAGTGCCAGGGAATCTCCGCCGGCCTCTGATTCTGTTATAGACATTGCTTCCGGGGCCAGGCCGCCCTTACAGCCGAACTCTCGTCGAGTTCACAGCATCGACTACGCATGGGATCAACGCGATGCGCAGCCCGGGAGTTGTTGTCCCTCCAGTATAGCCCCAGCGTAACAGGCGCACCGACCGCGGAGCGCGCTGCACGGCGACTCGGTCCCCGGAGGTGTGTCACAGGCCCCAAACCATTTCCCCTGGGGCGACCTTCACGAGTGCTGACCGCCCTCTCACCCCGTAGACTGTGACCGATATGGAAGAGTAAGTCCTGCCACGCCCATGGTGTCTGCGATTTCTCCGGCAACCTTTTTCACGCCGCAGAGCACCCCCAGTGGCAGGGGAAACACCCTAAGCCCGAACCCTGCGAAGCAAAGCGCCGGCGGCCGCAACGTCGAACATTCGAAAGTTGCGGACCCTAGCGGCCCCAACGGCCCAGACTCAACGGAAGCTGCCGGCCATAGAGAGCCGGGCCGGATTGCGTCCGGCGGGTTGACCCCGGAAGAGCAAGCCGTGGTCGCCGAACTTAGGCAGACCGATCGCCAGGTTCGGGCGCACGAACAAGCGCACCTGACGGCCGCGGGCGGACTGGCGAGGGGCGTATCGTTCACCTACGTCACGGGGCCGGATGGGCAACGGTACGCTGTCGGCGGTGAAGTCAGCATCGACACCTCACCCGCGGGAGGGGATCCCGAAGCGACGATCCGCAAGGCGCAGCAGATTCGCGCGGCCGCCAACGCCCCGGCGAATCCTTCGTCGCAGGACAGACAAGTGGCTGCTCAAGCCGGCCAGATGGAACAGGCGGCCCGTGTTGAACTCGCCCAGCAGGAGCGCGAGAAGCTCGAACAGCGGACGCGAGCCTCGCAGGCTCAGTCCTTCGAGCCGCGGGATCCGTCGAACATCGGTAGCATCCTGTCGTTACTAGCGTGAGGCCGAGCCTGTGTGTCTTCAGTACCCCTTCTGCTTATCCACTACGTTGAGCAGCGGCGCACCGGTGGTGAAACGGCGGAGGTTTTCCTTAATCAAGACGAATCGCCGGCCCAGTATATTGTCGGATAGGCCTGCTATGTGGGGCGTAATCAGAACGTTATCGAATTTCCATAGTGGATGCCCCTTGGGCAAGGGTTCGGGATCGGTGACGTCCACTCCGGCCCCGACGAGCCGTCTCTCGTCGAGCGCCTTGACCAGCGCATCCATATCGTAGGTCTTGCCTCGCGAGACGCCGATAAAGTAGCTGCCTCTTTTCATCGAGCCGAACTGATCGGCTCCCATCATGCGCTCGGATTCGGCCGTGTGAGGTGCTGCCATGAACACCACATCAGCCTCAGGAATCCATTTATCGAGCTGGTCCGGGTGATAGGTGGCTTCCACGAAAAACATCATCGGGATGTCTTTGGGGTCGATGCCGATCACCCTCATACCGAAGGCGTGCGCTCGCTGGGCGATCTGAGTGCCGATACCACCCATGCCGATAACGAGCGCCGTTTTCCCATGCAGTTCGATGGGGCGGTCTTCTGGGCGGCGGTATCGTCGGGACCATTCCTCTCGCTCCTGATCACGAAGGGTTTCGGTGATACGCCGCGTTAACGGCAATAAGAGAGCAAACGCGTGGTCGGCGATGTTTGGCCCTTGGAAGATTTTGAAGTTCGTCAACACAATGCTGCTGTTGATGAGCTCGGGGTAGCGGTAGCGGTCCACGCCAGCGCTGTAGACCTGGATCCACTTCAACTGCTTGCCCGCACGAACTAAATCTTGATTCAGGACGCCCAAGAGCGCGTCGGCGTCAGCGATGACGTCTAGAGCTTCCTTCGCTCCTTGGACGCTCACCAGCTCAGCCCCCGGCGCGACGGCTTGGAGTTCGGCAATCTGCTCCGGGCTCAGCCCGGCGACGACGACCTTAGGGTCTGATTGCGCTGCGCCGAGGACAGATGCAACGAGCAGTACTACTGTGGACAAGGCAAGACGTGGTTTTGGTATGGGCCACCTCCGTATCGCAAACAACCTAACACCGGAGGCGTGCGAAAGCAAGCCCGATGCGATCGGACCTCTAGCTCAACCCCTTGATGTGTGGGAAACAACGGTGGGTGGGAACGAAGCGGTACGAAGTGAAAGCGGCTCAGAACTCGGTCTTATTCAGCCGCGGTCTTGGCTTCTAGCCAGGCGATGGTTTTTTCGAGTGGCGAGGGAACGGGGTCCAGCGCGGCGGCCTGCTTCAAATAGGCAAGCAGGTCCAGTTGGGAATCTGTTGTCGGCAAGGGGAGTTTCTTGCCGCGGTGAATCGCAAAGATTTGCCCCCCCTCGATCAGCAAGCAGGCCGCCGGGCCGCCGTAGAATGCCGACATGCCGACGTCGATGAAGATCGCCCGTCCGCCGAAACGGGGCATGACGGCCTGGGCAACGATTGTGTGACCCATGACGATCCTCTTGGCGCCGTGCTGGTTGAGTAGGGCTTGCAAGTGCGGCTCTTCCGACTCCTGGTCGTGTTGCGCCAGGCCTCGGTACCACAGGGGACCTTCAGGATCTATCACGATCCCACCGCTGAGTCTGCTGAAATCCTTAAGCTCGCTGCGAACCCGGTTGTTGATTTCCGGAATGGTCAGCGGGACGTAATCCGGTCCGATGCCGCCGTGAAGGAAGAGAATATCGTTGATCTTGATGATGGCATTGTGGTTGCGAATCCACCTGCCGTACTTCCCGTTGGGAGCGAATTGGAGGCGGTGCTCGAAGAAGCCAAGCGGACGATCACGGAACCACTTCTCCTTGTAGGTAAGGTTGAAATTTGGCAGACCTTCCGGCGGCGGGTTTCTCTCGAGATACTCGACGTGATTCTGGTAGTAGGAATCCCGAAGCTTGCTGGAGTTCATGTTTCGAAAGGCCTCATACTCGCCGGGATGAACATACCTCAAATCGCCGTACACGTTCATCGCCTCGTGGTTGGCGATCAGCGCATGAACGAAGCCCTGGGCCTTTTTCGCCTGCTTTTCGAGCCGCATGAGAAGGTCCATGGCTTTACGGGAATGCGGACCCCGATGGGGCACATCGCCTGTTTGCACCAGGTGGGTCTTCCCGCCTATCCACCTGTTTTTCTGGTCGATGATCCCCGCCGCGCGCAGCACGCGCACAAACTGTCCATAGTCGCCATGCACGTCGCCGACGGCTACGATCCGCTCGACTCCGCTCCAAGTATCTTTCGGTGCGGCCTGCGAGGCCGAGGTGGCAAGCTCAGTGAGCGCCACGCCAACAACGATGAGGAGAAACCGAAGACGCTGGTGCAGCGATTTCATTGGTAATCCGCGCACAATGACCGGAGCCACTTTCACCTTATCAATTCGAGTATCTCGCCCCAGAATAAGTTGGACACACGAGTGAGCGGATCCGTTTCGCGCCCGGGCCTGGGGAATCCAGCAACAAATCGTTGGCGGTTCGCGTGATGCGGTACGTTGAAAGGGCCGATCTGCCTTCTGGCGGTCGAAAGATCTTAGGGTTGCAAATGGTTCGGAAGCAGCTTTTCGCACTATTCAATCGATGAGCCAAACTTGAGACGCTACAGGCGGGAACGGCTGTGCGACCCACTTTTACCGCATACTGCTAGGGTTTCCCCATAGCGAGATACTCAAAACCGGCGGCACGAAGCGTCTCCGAGTCCAGCAGGTTGCGACCGTCAAGAATCAACGGGCGGACCATCACTTTGCGGAGCGCAGCGAAGTCCAGCGAGCGGAATGCAGGCCAGTCGGTCAGCAATAGAACCGCGTCCGCGCCTTCGGCGGCTTCGAGCGCGGAGGAGCAGTATGCGACGGTATCGGCAAGCTCCGCGCGTGCGCCCTCCATCGCTTTCGGATCATAGGCGCGTACACGCGCTCCCTCTTCCACGAGCCGTTCCACTACCGCTACGGCCGGCGAAAAGCGGAGGTCGTCGGTGTTTGCCTTAAACGCCAGCCCCCAGACAGCGATCGTTTTGTTCTTGAGCACCCAGATCGCATGGTTCAGCTTGCGCAAGAAGACATTGACTTGCTCCAGGTTGACGCGCTCTACCTCACGGAGCAGCCGGAAATCGCACCCGCTCTTCTCGGCGATACGTACGAAGGCCTGCAGGTCTTTGGGGAAACAAAACCCGCCAAAGCCGATCCCGGCTCGTAGAAACTCGGGACCGATGCGGTGGTCGTATCCCATGCCTTCGGCGACCCTCTCGATGTCAGCGCCGACCCGGTCACAAAGATTCGCCACAGCATTGATGTAGGAGATTTTCATTGCCAGAAAAGAGTTTGAAGCGTGCTTGATCAGCTCGGCGCTATTTCGATTGGTCGCCACCATGGGCACGGGGTGACCGTCTCGGGGGTGAGGGCAATCCAGATTCCAGGCAAAGTCCTGGCGCACGATCGGTTCATAGATCTCTCGTAAGAGCGCTTCGGCCTTGGCTGTCTCTACGCCGATCACGATGCGGTCGGGACACAAGAAATCAAGCACGGCCGTTCCCTCGGCCAGGAACTCGGGGTTCGAAGCTACGTCGAACTCTACGACCCCTCCTTTTTGGCTGTAGAGATCCAAGGTCTTATGGATTCGTTCGCCCGTCAGCACCGGGACGGTACTCTTCTCGATGACAAGCTTGTAGGATTCCGACAGCGTAGCGATCTGTCGCGTCACCCGCTCAACGCTCGACAGATCGGCTTCCCCGTCCGGCAAGGGCGGTGTACCCAAGCACAAGAAGATCATTTCGCTATGCGCGATGCCCTCTTCCAGGCTGGAGGAAAAGCGGACTCGGTTAAGCTCGACATTCCGTTTCAGTAGGCTGTCGATATGAGGCTCGAAGAAGGGCAAGCGGCCATCCTGAAGCGTAGCGATCTTGTCGAGGTCGTTATCGACACAAACGACGTCATGACCGATTTCACTGAAGCAGAGACCTACGACGAGCCCAACATGTCCCGTACCAATGACCGTTACTTTCATTCACTTCCTCCCTTAGCGATTTCCACTTAAGATCACCTCAGCGATTGTTAGTGAAACGTCGGTCAGTGACGAGTAGTTGGGTGAGCTTTGGGCGCGTCAGCCTCCAATATGCGTGCGTTGACTCGTTGACAGCCAAATTGTCCTGGTGGAGGATGGTTCGGTAAGCAATAGCCCAGTATTTAATCATATCGCCAAATACGAGCCGGGTGTTTTGGGCAGCTGCCTGATTGACCTGATCGCTGATTCAGGGGCGGGTCCCAACAGCGGTCGTAAGCGATTGTACTTAGGCGCCGGTCCACGTAGAGCTTGCCACACCTTATCGCACGCTTCGATGACCTCCGGGTCCAACGGGGAATCTTGGGCAGCTAGGAGGTTCTCTTCTAACTGCCCGGGTGTGGAAGCCCCGATAATGATCGAGTCTACGCCCTGCTGCTGGGTGAGCCATCGTAGTGCCAAGCCGACCAAGGTCGTGCCTGCCTTTTGTGCGATCGGCTTCAACTTCTCGACAGCTTCAAAAAACTGGGGGTGCCAGAAACGTTTGAGGTAAGCAGGATTGCGGTCAAATCGAGTTCCCGCCGCCGGGCCTCTTTGGAAATTTTGCTTTCCCGTTAGCAGCCCACCGGCCAAAGGGTTGTAGCAAACGACGCTGACTCCAAAACGTGCCGTGAAAGGCAAAAACTCCTGTTCGATACAGCGGGCTAAGAGGTTGTATCTGGGCTGTGAAATCCAGGGCGGCTGCCAGGCGTTTTTCTCGCAAAGCCAAAGAATCTCACAAAGCTGCCAAGCGCTATAGTTGGAAGTGGCCAAGTAACGGATCTTACCTTCCCTTCGGAGCGAATCCATGACCGCAAGTGTTTCTTCGATCGGCGTTTTGTAATCCGGCTGGTGGAGGTAGTAAATATCCAAGTAGTCAGTCCTCAAGCGGCTAAGTGAGTCGTCGATCGCCCGCCGGATGGCGGCCCGCGAAAGTCCGCCATAGTCCGGCCCTTCTCCCATAACTCCACTTACCTTGCTGGCGACAACAGCGTCCTTTCTACGGCTGCCAAGCGCCTCCCCCAGAATTTCTTCCGAGGCGCCTTGGTTGTACACGTTGGCGGTGTCAAAACAGTTAACGCCGGCGTCCCAACAACCATCCACCATTTGTCGAGCGCTAGCGAGATCCGTTTGGGACCCAAACGTCATCGTTCCCATACATACTCGGGGGACGGTCAAGTCAGTATGAGACAGACGTCTTGATTCCATTCTATTTTTCCCTTGTGGAAGATTAGTTTCTAAATCTTTTTGATCCACACTCGTAATTTTGTGTTAGGATCATTAGACTATGACTGAGGTACTTACTCTACTCATCCAAGAAAGAGACCGTCTAAGCCGAGCGATTGAAATTCTACAATCCGAACCAAAACGACGAGGTCGCAAGCCGGGAAGCGCTGCTACGGCTGCCCCGGCGCCAAAGAAGCGCCGCCGCCGAAGGAAAATGAGCCCCGCCGCGCGCAAGGCGGTCTCCGAGCGGATGAGGAAGTATTGGGCCGGTCGCAGGAAAGCGCGGGGCAAACGCTAGTAGCAGCCTGCCTTCTCCTTCCTCAATAGTCCTCCCGCCAAGGCAACCTAGAGGACCCTTGCGCGCGGTGTGACCGGGCGCCGGATCCGGACTAGCCAGATGTGACGCGGTGAGGGGAGAACGTCCAGCTATCCGCGGCGTTGCGCGAAAAACTTTTGTATTCTCTTCAAGCACTCGTCGGTCAGTACTCCTTCGACGATTTCGACTCGGTGGTTGAGCTGATCGGAATCGGCCAGGCGAAACTTGCTTCTGACGGCCCCGAATCTCAGGTCTCTCGTTCCAAAGACGAGTCTGGCAACCCGGGCGGTGACGAGCGCTCCGGCGCACATCGCACAAGGCTCCACGGTCACATACATCGTAGTTCCAGGAAGCCGATAATTTCCCATTTTGCGACCCGCCTCTCGTAACGCCGAGATTTCGGCGTGCGCTGTAGGATCTGTCGTCGAAACAGGAGCGTTCCCCGCCGCCGCGACGATTTCACCGTCTTTGACAATCACAGCACCCACAGGCACCTCACCCCGCCGCTCGGCTTCGTCAGCCTGAGCCAAGGCGGAGCGCATGAATGTCTCGTCCGACTGTGTGACTCGGGAACTCATTCTCCCACCCAAGTCTAGACCAGAATTGTGCAAGAACGCCCCGGGCGGGACATGACTGCGCCACGAGGAGACTCACTGCGGTGGACAAAGATCTGCCCGCCAACGTTTCCTGGCCGAGCAGAGACAAGCTCACGGGCAAGATTGCCAGTGCCACCGACCTTGCGACAGCTGTTAAGTCCAACTCGGCATTGTTAGACTCTGAGTTAGACAAGATTGCTTGCGCAAGCTGTGCCAGGTTATCTACATCTGATCGTTAGGAATTGGCTTTGTAATCGCCGACGAACGGTTCTGACAGTCTTTCGTATGACCGTGTCTCTCTTTCTTCTTAGGGTACTTCTTTCCGTTTATGCAGCTTTTTATCAACGTGAATCCTATGGTGAGCAGGCGCTTCGGCTCGTCGCGCGCCATCGTGTTTCTTTTGTGGTTGCCCTCCCGGAGTACTACGGGTAGCGGATTCGCGCCGTCGAGGGGGTAGAAGAAGTCTGTATCTTCAACTGGTTCGGTGGAGCTTATATCGATCGCCGCCCCGAGCACATATTGCCGTTGATGGCGGTCGAGCCTAACAGGGTGTTTCGAATTCGGACTGAATCTATCCTGCCACCCGAGCAACTGGAGGGATTCGTCCGCGACCGTCAAGGTCTTGCTCTTGGAAGGGCGGTTGGCAACCGCCTCGGCCTTGCCTTAGGAGACCGAATCACCGTTCAAGGCGACGTCTATCCGGTGGATTTGAAGCTTATTGTAAGAGCCATTTATGAGGGCCCTGACGACACCGAGGCGTATTTCCACTGGAAGTATTTGCAAGAGAGCCTGCCGCCAAGCTAGAAGGGTCTGGTGACCACCTTTTCCGTACGGGCCAGAACGCCGCACGATGTTCCACGCATTGCTCAGGCACCCACCCGAAGCTCCCTGGTAGGGGAAAGGGCTGGCTTCTTATTGATACAGGCTGCCGAATGGCTTTCGAGGGGGTCTTCAGTCGTTGCGTGCTGATCCCGACGACGCTTTTTGCGCCAGGGTAACGTGACTGAGGCTCTCGGAGTAGCGGGAGATGCCTTTGTAGAGGTGCTCGGCGATTTTCTGCCGGTACGCGCTGGTTTTGAGAAGTTTCTCGTCCCGCGGGTTGCTTAGGAAACCGACCTCGGCCAGGATGGCGGGCATTTCGACCCCGAGCAGAACCATGAACGGCGCCTTGCGGACCCCGCGGTCCCGAAGCCCCTTCGTCTTGCTCGCCAGCCCTTTGTAAAGAGAACTCTGCACGTAGGTCGCAAACTCACGCGACTCCTCGATTTTTTCCGTCAGGGCAATCTTTGACAGCAGATCACGAAGCTCGTGTATCGAGCGTTCGGCCGCGGCGTTCTCACGAGAGGCGACGGCCAAAGCCCACGAGTTCGAGGTAAGGCTGAGATAGTAGGTTTCGACGCCACTGATGCCGCGAATGCGCGACGAGTTGGCGTGAATGGAGACGAAAAGATCAGCCTTGTTTCTGTTGGCCTTCTTGGTGCGCTGCCGCAGAGACAGGAATCGATCGTCTGTGCGGGTGTAGACGACCTCGCTGCCCATCTTTTCCTCGATAAGCTTTCCTAGTCGCCCCGCGACGTCAAGCACGAGGTCTTTCTCGCGAAGACCCTTGGGACCGATACCTCCTGTGTCATGACCGCCATGGCCCGGGTCAATGACGACTCTACCCACTTTGAGACCGAGCGCGCGGATGAGATTCCGCTTGCCTCGCAGGGTGGCCGAAGCGGGCTTCGGCGGCGGTAAAGGCTGAGCTGGGGGGACAGCTTTGGCCAACAGAACGGCTTCCTGGTCGCCCGTGGGTGCTGCGGATTGCGGTTCCGAAAGTGCCATCGCGTTACCCGAGGTCTCCTTGTCAGTGGGCCTTCCATCGAGCTTCAATGGCTGCGTCCCAGGTTTCCGGCGGGTGAGCGCACCGTCCGTCTCGGGGGTCTTGGTGCCCGACGTCTGGGGCGGCCGCGGATCCTCTGCTCCCACATGGGCAAGAGCGACACTGGGGGTTGCGACTGCCTTCCCTGCAATCGCGTTGGTTGCGGCATCGGAAGCCGGCACGTCTGCGCGGACTTCTCTTGAGAGGACCTCGTCATCCGCCGGACTCGACGTGGGCGTGCCGGAAGGCTTTGATCGATCAGTGGCCGCGATTGCCTCGCCGTCCGGCTGCTCGGCGGCCTTTGTTTCCCTCTCAGGAGTTTGTGGCACGGGCTGTCCGGGCCGAACGGGATCCTTTGTCTTCGCCAGAGCGGTTTCGCTGGGCTTCGCGGAGCGGGGAAGGGCCGTAGACGGATTCTGGTCCGATGAAGGACTATCGATGGTCTCGGCAACGAACGCGTTATCCTCGCTCGGACGGACTTCCACCACCAAGCGCGGCGGGTTCGAGAGCCAGGAAGCACGGTAGCGGACCGGGCTGCGAAGATCGAAAACCACCCGCGCCATCGAGCGGCGGTTTTGGCCCAGGCGAATCTGCTTGATGCGCTCGTCATTGACCGCTAGAGCGGGTGAGTTCCTGAGATCGGCGCCCAAGCGAGCACCAAGTAGGTCGAAATATAGGCGTGCAGGACGCGGAAGATGGTTGAACTTGTAATTTGTTTCCTTGTCGACCTCGATTACGACGCGCGTGTAGTGGTCGTTGGACCAGAAGCGCAGGTCCTTAACCCGGGCTGGGCCTCGAGGCGGTGCAGGAGCTACCGAAGTTGCCTCCGAGGCTGGCGGTTCCCGACGGGCCGGGGTGTTTAAAGTTGCGACTGCAACTTCCGTGGCCGCGTTTGGGCTAGCCGGCTGCGGTGCTTGGGTTTTCCGACCCGACGACTGTGGTGCTTGAGAGGGTGCCGGATCGAGGCTCGCCGTGGAGGTTTCCAGCGGTTTAGCCCCGATCGGCTGAGCCAACTCCTCGAGCGCTACCTGAGCCTCTGTCTGGTGCTTACTGTGGGGGTATTCCCTAATAAGGAACCCGAATGTCTTCAGGGCCCGCTGCCGATACTGATCTGAACTGAAACGGTCCGCGGCTTCTTGGTAAAGATTGGCCGCCGCCAGAAGACTGTCATCGCAGTATCCGCTAGCCGGACTTGTGTACCAAACCTTGCGGAAGGCCCGTATGACCACCAGGAACTGTTCGGGGCCCAACTCGTAGTGGGGTACTGCCTTCAGATCAGCGAGCAACGAAGAAGCAGTTTGGAAATGATCGGCTGCTCGTTGACGCTTCGTTTTCGCCGTCAGGGGAGTGAAAGACACAAGTAGAGCACAGAAAACCGCGAGTCCCGCTGCCAGAGGGAAACCCCTCCGGGCCGTTGGTCGGAGCCAGGGCATTTACCCTTACTTTGATTCCGTCTCGAAACGGATCAGGCCACTAGGATCGACGTAAACTACGATCCGTGGGCGGATCGCGTTGCTCGCATCGTCCTCGGCCTGCTCGCTCGAAGCGGAACGACCACTGACCGCATAGAATCGGCTGACGCGGCTCACGTAATCCTCCGTCTCTGGGTAGGGAGGAATGCCCTGAGCTCGCTCCACGGCTGCTTCCCCGGCGTTGTAAGCCGCCAAGGTGAGTTGTGGGTCGCCGTCATAGCGGTCGAGTAAGTGCCGGAGGTACTTAACCCCTCCGGCGACATTTTCGGCGGGATCGAAAATGTCCCTCACCCCAAAACGATCAGCCGTCTCAGGAATCAATTGCATCAACCCACGCGCTCCCTTTCGAGAGACTGCAAACGGGTTGTAATTGCTTTCCTGCCGAATGACGGCGTGGATCAGTTTCGGGTCAACATCATACTGGCGGCCGGCCTGCCGCACCAGTTCATCAACACTGACCTGGCCCTCCGATGTCTCGGCAGAGGGCCAGACCTTAGATCCTTGGACAACTTCGTTCTTCGGCCCAACGTGACCAGCCGCCATCCGAGAGGCGTTGACACTTCTGACAAGCACGCGCTTCAAGCGGCCTGTCTTCGCGTCCTCCCGGACATCGTAATGCCGCACCGCACGCCGCGAAGGACGATCAACTGCAGTGACCGTCTCGCGTTGCTCAACCTCGCTTGCGGCGCGACCGCCAGCTACTGCCCTCGGCCCCCACTGGTTGATCGCCAAAAGGAACCAGACTGAAGCCAAGGCCGCTGGCCTTTTCACTAGTGAAAACAATATCACAACGTTTGTTTTAATAGCAAGTACCTTATTTTCAGTATCTTACCTTAGGCGCTGACCCGATGTGAACCGAAAGTGGATTCTCCGCGCCAGAAGTCTCACGGGACTACCGCTCCGCTCCCTGCTGGTAAGACGCCGTAGGCAAGCAATTAGACGGGAAATGTCTCGAGAATTTGCCCTCGAATCGGCGAGCGCACCCCTATCTCATAGCTACCGTCCATGATAACCAAACGACTTCTTTCCAACAACTTGGGTGGAAGTGTCCCTCTCCCTGATGGTCGCCCACCAGGCTGAGACGGCTCCCGCCCTTCGCCTTTGGAGAGCCGCCGGAATTGTCAAAATACGACGCATTCGTAAGAACCACGTTTGGTACTAGACGTAATCAGGTCTCTCGATTTAGCGAAAAAGAACGTTGTCCCGCATATTCCCAATTGACGCTTGGTGGGGGTTCGATCGGCCCCGTCGCTTAAGACTGGTTAGCTGCCTGTCTACACAGCTGCCGCGATTTTCTCCGCGAGGCTCTTGCTACGCCGAATGCAGTCGGGAATGCCGATTCCCGTGTAAGCATTTCCAGCGAGGTGCAGACCCGGCGTCTCCTTCAAACGGGCCTGGATCTCGTCGATTCTGTCTTTGTGCCCCACCTCGTATTGCGCCATCGCCCGTGGCCAGCGATACAAACGCCACTCGACGGGCTCGGCTCGGAAACCCATCAGGGCGCTGAGTTCTTCGTGAACAAGCGCTGCTACCCGCTCGTCCGGTTGGTCCCAGGCTGCCTCCGCCTGTTCGGCTGCCAAGAACGCACGAAGCAGAACCCGATCAGGGGATACGCGCTCTGGGAATTTCGTGTTGACCCAGGTGCAGGCCGTCAGCCGCATCCCCTCCGCCCGAGGGACCAAGAAGCCGAAGCCGTCTAGAGGGTGGTCGAAAGAAGGACGCGGATAGAGCAGGGAGACGATGATGGAGGAAGTGTAGGTAATTTCTCCAAGCCGCTTTGCTAACTGAGCGTCGTGGGCTTTCGTCAGCTCGGCTGCTTGGTAAGCGGGGGTTGCCAGGACGACCTCGTCGCTCTCGACAATCTCACCATTGACCCGCAAACGGAAAGTTCCTCGCACACCCTCGAGCGCCTGCGCGGTTCCGGTCACGATCCGAACTCTGCCCTCGAGCCTCTCGGCCAGCGCATCAACAAGCTGGCGCATCCCGTGCTTGAGCGTCAGGAAAAGGGGTTGTCGTTTTCCTTGCTGATCGTTCGCCTTACCCGGAGAAGCGGCGGCCCGGTTACGCAGCACGCCACGCGTGAGGCTGCCATGGCGTCTTTCGAGATCGACGAACGTTGGCAAGACGCTATTTACGCTCAAGTTCTCTGGAGAGCCGCCGTAAACGCCGGCAAGCATGGGTTGTGCGAGGTATTCGTTGACCTCCGTCCCGAAATGATCTTCGACGAATTGGGCGACGGAGCGGTCAGGATGTTGCCGTCCCGGCCGCCGCAGCCATTCAGTGGCGATCTTTGCTTTGGCCCGAACACCAATCAGCTGCGAGGTGATCACCGGCCAAAGCTTCGTAGGGACCAGAAACTGGATGCCATCGGGCAGGACGATCAGTCGCCCGTTGCGTAATACGTAGGTCTTGCGCAACTGGTCGTTGGACCCGATGACCTGGTCCTCGATGCCGATCTCGCGGATCAGGTCTAGGGCCCAAGGTTTCCGCGCCAAAAAGCTGTCCGGGCCGCCCTCAACCAGGCAGCCATCGACGTGCTCCCCGCAAATGACGCCGCCGAGCCGGGAACGAGCTTCGATCAGGGTGCAGGAGAGGCCGGCCTGCGAGAGGTAGTAGGCCGCGGAAAGCCCCGAGATGCCGCCTCCCACTATCGCTACGCGTCTCATCGCGAGCCGATCTGAATTGCCACTTTAGTTGCCGGGATCGGTAGCCTAGTGCTTAGTTCCATAAGTTGACGATCGTTTATAGGCCGACAATCCCTGGACCGCTCCCTCACGGTCGCGGCTCGGAAGGCTCTGCGAACAAACCACTTCCGGGCCGGATGTACGATCGGTACACTCCTTCGGAAAAGGGCTTTTTAAATACGCGAATTTTTGCAATCAAGCACTAGTGCATCATTGCGCAATTACAGTTACGTATTAATCAGCTTATCGAGGTATTGCGGCTCATCAGCTCGGGCGCAATGAATTGCGCCCCTACGTTTGAACCCGAGATGCTCAAGCCCACCAGAGCAGGGGCGTGACTCATCGCGTCCGCAGTCGGCCACCTTTCGTAACCATATTTGCGAAATGATGCACTACGACTTGAAATCGCGGACCATGCGAACTACGGCCTTGACGTTTTCCACCGGGGTTTCGGGTAGAATTCCGTGCCCGAGATTGAAGATATAGCCCGGGCGGTTGCCGGCGCGTCGCAAGACGTCGTTGACGCGCCTTTCGATTTCCGGCAGCGGGGCGAGCAGCGCGGCTGGGTCAAGGTTCCCTTGCACGGCCGCCTCGTAGTGGATCGAGGCCCATGCTTCATCGAGTCTCACACGCC
Source organism: Bryobacterales bacterium (assembly GCA_965248105.1). Lineage (GTDB taxonomy): Bacteria > Acidobacteriota > Terriglobia > Bryobacterales > UBA6623. The sequence goes on along the minus strand of CBDFIK010000006.1, from coordinate 2,772,656 downwards.
AGTCGAGCCCCAGGACGTCGCCACCTGCCTGGTGCAACAAAGGCAGGAAAGTTCCCGCACCGGTCGCGAAATGAATGACCGGCACTCCTGTCCTCTGGATCTGCCGAATCAGCATCCGGGAGTGGGGCAGGGCGTACCGCTTGTAGTCTTCCGGCGCCAGCGCACCGACCCAACTATCGAAAATCTGAATGATGTCGGCTCCCGACGCGACCTGGTTGGCGGCGTAGGGCACAATGACTTCGAGAATCTTCGCCATCAACCGCTCCCAGCCTCCGGGGTCGCTGTACATCAGGCTTTTGGTCAAAGCGAAGTTCCGCGAGCTCCCGCCCTCGATCATGTAGCTTGCCAGCGTGAAGGGAGCGCCGGCGAAACCAATCGTCGGAACGCGGCCGTCCAATGCCTTCTTCACCCTGGCAATTGCCTCGCCTACATAACCTAAGTCCTGCCCGTTCTGCGTCTCGAGCTCGTCGATGTCGTGCGACGAGCGCACCGGATTGTGGATAGTGGGACCGTCCCCCTCGACGAATTCGAGGTTAAGCCCCATCGGCTCGAGGGGTAGAAGTAGATCGGCGAAGATGATGGCCGCATCGACGCCGAGGGCTTCGATCGGCTGTAGAGTGACTTCAGCGGCCAACTCCGGACGCTTGCAAATCTCCAGAATCGAATGCTTTGCCCGAATGCCGCGGTATTCGGGCATGTAACGTCCAGCCTGCCGCATGAACCAAACCGGGGTTCGCTCGACCGCTCTCCCGCGGCACGCTTCAAGAAGTGGAGAAATCATTCTTCTTGAATATAACAGTTGCCTTCGCTACCGCCGGGTTTACAAGCGGGACCGGACGCATTTTGGGGTGCGGCTTGCCTTACTTTCCCCACCAGTCGAGAATTCGATCCCGCAGGCTGGGAGAGGGCGGTGGAGGCGGGATCTTGCGGATCAGCTTGATCGCAGGGCGAGCCGATGTCTCCACCTCTTCGCCGATCCCGCGGACCCGGTTCTTCACAAGTGCGTATGTCCGTCGCAGCCGCCGGCCTTGTCTTTCCAGGTTTAGCGAGAAACCCGTTGCCTTGCCCCAGCGCGTGTCTATGTCTCGATGAACGAGCACAGGCAGGTAGCCGACGAGGCCGCGTTCCATCTTGATCGTCCGGTAGGAGCGACCTCGGCGACTCCACATGAAGACGCGAATCAGGTCGAAATCGTGCGGCTGCTTGAGCCGCTCGCTCTGGGTCCAGAGCCATGTTGTTTTGGCTTCACCGAGCCGGCGATCCTGGACTTCTCCCAGCGCGAAGTAGGAGGTGATTCGTCGCCGCTCGGCGAATTGCTTCACCTCGTCGGGAATACCCGAATAGACGCCGGTGGCCAGGACCCAGCCGCCCTGCCCGCCGGCGACTCGAACGAGATACCAATCATCCCGGCCGGTGGGGGCGGGCGGAGGTTTCCCCTCTTCGGGACGGCGTGGAAGGCGCTCGACGAGACGGTGGCGGAGCAGTACGGCTCCCTCGTCTTCCTTGAGTTGGAAGATCGTTGGCGCCCAGCGATACGGTTCGAGATGTACGTTCAAAGTACGCAGCGCGAGCACCGTGCCCTGCGGGGGGTCGGAAGCAGTTTGATCCCGTAACTGTTGCATCAGCTCCCGCACGTCGGGCGTGATCAGCATCGACTCGTGGGTCCAACCTTGATCGCCGGCGGTGCTGCGGATCTTTACGAAGCGTCGGCGGCGGTCGACGATCTCAACACGCTCCCCGAGATTCAGGGTCACTACCGAGGGAGCATCGGGAACCAGCTCGCTCCACAAGTCGACCGTCTTGCGGGCGACGAAGGCTTCTTCAACGGGCGCGGTGTCTGGATCAGAAGCGCAGCTGAAAACTAAAGTCAGCGAGAGGCAGAGTATGATCGCTTGGGAAAAACCTGGGGACAGTCCACCGCGCCTCTTGTAAATCATTGATAAAGCGCCTCGCTCATGCACGGCGCTTGGGACAGTCCCCAGTTTTTTCCCAAGCTGATCACTGGGGGCGGACTCCACGTCTCAGCCGGGGCCGTCGTATCGCTCCCCCAGCCTATTGAGCCGGGTCGCGAAGACAGGATCGAGTAAAATGATAACCGCTTAAGCATGTCGGAACCATTGGAGCAAGCCGGTCGCGGAGTTTCTTCTTTAGCCAAGGACGCGAGTCGAGCAGTCCGGTGCGGTGATTGCCGGTCCAAACTTCCCGCGGACACTAAAGCAGGAGAGGAACCCGCGGTTCCAGCTGACACTGCCGACTATTATTGCCCGTTGTGCGCCCAAAGTGCTTCTGATCCACTTCGCTGTGGGGCCTGCGGCTCGATCATCTGCGCTCGGTGCGGAACTCCCCTGGAGCTGGTGGACGAGTTGGGCATTGGTTGAGACTCTCAGAAGCGAGTTTGAGACGGGCGCAGCAGGCTAGCCCTACAAACCGGAACCGGCACGTTGGCGCAAAATCGGCTGACCGTCCCGAGCGCAAGGCTCTGAGAAGCGCTTGCCCAGGATTCTCCGATCGGTCTGACGGACCTCTACAACACCACAATCGGGTGGTACAAGAGCGGAAGTCGGGCTTCGGCGATGGCGAGCAAGCTGCCGTCGGGCGCGATGGCCTTTACGAGCTTTGCCTGCTGGCGGTTGCCAAACGGCGACACCCGAAAATCTCGACCGTGAGTAATCCGAGCCGCCGTAATCGCATCGACGCGCTCGACCGGCATTTCCGGCAGCAGCATTTGCGGAGGAGTGAGCGCCTCCTCAAGACGTCCCTCCCTCTTGAGATCGTCGAGTTGTTCAAGCGAATGCGCCATGTCGAGCGTAAACTCACCCATCGCAGTTCGACACAAGTGTTCTACATGGGCGCCGACTTCTAGTCTCCGTCCGAGATCATGCGCTAGTGAGCGCATATAAGTGCCAGTAGAACAACGGACTCGGACCGTCGCGCGCTCGCCCGTGACGTCGAGCAGTGCGAACTCGTAGACATGGATTTCGACAGGGTCAAGTTTTACCGGTTTCTTCTGACGGGCCAGCTTGTAGGCGGGAACGCCGTCGACTTTCTTGGCCGAGACGGAAGGCGGCGCCTGCATCAGTTTGCCGCGGAACTCGGGCAAGACAGCTTCGATTTGTGCGGTGTCGAGCTTGACGTTTCGCGCTTCGGTGCTAGGCTTGCCGCTGCGGTCGTAGCTGTCGGTGGCAAAGCCGAAGCGGATGACGGCCTCGTAGGTCCTCTCGTGGTGTAAGAAGAAGCGCGCCAGTCGAGTGGGTCGACCGAGCAACATCGGCAGCACGCCGGTACCTATAGGGTCGAGCGTCCCCAAGTGGCCGATCCGTTTGATCCCTGTCAGGCGCCGCAACTGTTGGACGGCGTCGTGCGAGGATATGCCACACGTCTTGTTGAAGACCAGAATGCCGTCCATCCCATCCATTCTAGCGATTCGGCCTTCAAGCCCGATGAGCAAGGACGCAGAGAAAATCGGGGCAGCGGGTTACGATTGACAGACGTCGAGGAGCTTTGAAAAGCCGGCCGGGGCGCGCGATGGTCCCAGCGTCAATCTCGTGTTCTTCCTACGGCGCCGCGATGTTGATCGAGATGCCGTCTTGTGATTGCAGGCCGGCGACTTTGGCTACCACGAGCACGTCGCCTGGCGGTACGTCCGGGACGGTGACCACGATCTGGTGGAGGGCCACAAAGCTCGAAAGGCCCGCGAAGATGGGCTCGACTTCGACATCGCCGAAGCAGATTCGGACGTCTTCGACCGTCGGGGAAATCACGCCGAGGGCGAGCACCTGTCCCGGCAGTGTCCCGACCGGCACAGGAGGTGAGGTCTGCCCGAAACCCGAGCCGAACAGGGAGATGGGATCGCCGGGTCTTGCGGGACGGATGTTAGCCCCCGGACCAAACAGGTCCGCAGGTCCGACCAGCGCCCCATCGACATGCACCGCGGCCAGCGCCTGGGGAACTCGGTCGAGGGGACCGAAGGGGAAGAAGGTTGGGGAAAGCGCCTGGTTCATCACCATCACGGGCGCGCTTCGGCCGGCGGCGGTCTCTACCTCGATGGCCACGGGTCCAAGCGCGTCGGTGTCGGGCACCACGAAGTTGATTTGGTCAAAAGGCCTGTTAAAGTCTGCCCCTTCGCCCACAAACGAGATAAAGGCCGGCTCGCCGTCGTAGAGCACCCGCACACCCCCCAGTGTCGTCGGCGCTACGCCGTCCACGAACGCCGTGTCCCAAGATAGGGTGACTTCGGTGAGATCAATCCCGAACAAAGTGCCGAACGTGTTAGGGGAGAAGCCCTGGTCAGGAGAAAAGGTCGTGCTCTGTCCCGCCCCATCCTCGCTGATCATCGGCAGGCCCGGAGGCGCGGCAGGTTGCACGTTGATAGCTTTGAGATGGATTCGGCTGCCGGTCCGACCTTGATTTCCGTCGTCGGCGTCCGCGGCAACGTACATCGTGACCGTCCCCACATCGGTAGAGGGAGGCGTCCATTCAAAATCGAACATTCCCTCCGTTTTGGGTGTGATGTTGTGGCCGAGGTACTGGACGCCACCGGCGGTGTTCACGCTGGTTGAATTGTTGAGTGATGCGAGATTACCGGCCTGTACATTCGCGTCGTCCCGCGCGCTGAGTTGAAAGCCGAACACGACACCCATGGGGTCATCGATCTCCAAACTCAGCATCTGAGGCACGCCGGGCGCCGGGGATGGCCGCATGTTCGTGGGACAGCGCAAAGAGTCCTTCCAGGTGAACCTGGGTGAGATTTTCGACTTGGTCAACACTGATCCACTGGGCCCGCCGGACGGCGAGGCCTCCGTCACCGCAGGGAAGAACATTACCAGCATTATTCTCGAAGTGCCGATCTCCTGCGTCAGCGCCGGCAACGGCCCGGTCATTGGCGGCTGGACAACATCGCGGCTGCCGCGCACGCGCGTTTTGCGGGAGGGAGCCGATGCCACCTTCGACCAGCCGGACGAAAACTTTGGAGGCTTCGTTCAGATCTCGCGACTCGCAAACCCGCTGGTGAATGAGCTGGTCATCGGTCTAAGCAAGAAAAATCTCTTCAATGCCAGCCAGCCGAAGGATGATGCGCAGTTCGCGACCTTCGTAACCAATCCGACCCTGCCCGAGATCCTCGAAACTCTCTTCGGCGATGCGGGTGTCAGGGCGCCCGACGTGTTCCCGCGGACCGACTTGATTCAAGTGTTCCTGACCGGCGTGCCGGGGCTGAATCAGGACGGCTCGACGGCCGAGCTCTTGCGGTTGAATACGTCCACCCAGGCCGTTCCTTCTTCTGCCCAGAACAACCTCGGTGTAATCGGCGGCGATTTCGCCGGTTTCCCCAACGGCCGCCGCCCGGGAGACGACGTGGTGGATATCGCGCTGCGAGCCGTGATGGGTGCGCTACTAACCCCAGCGGAAGCTCCGTCGGGCCAACTGCCCTTTACCGACGGCGCCAGGCAGCACGCCGACTAGTTCGATGAGGCGTTCCCCTACTTAAAGACGCCGATTCCCGGTTCACGGACGGACTAGCTCGAAGGACAAACCCACGATGAAACAGCGAGCGATTCTTTTGATCTTCGTCATGATGGCCGGGATCGGCGTGGTGCTGTCGATAGCGTTCTCGCCGGCGATCGCCTCGAGCCACCGCGAGGCGCCGTTCGTCACCGAGCACCCCAAAGTCGATGGCACGGACTTCTACATGTTCCGCAGTTACGAAGAGGGTCGTGATGGGTTCGTCACGCTGATTGCCAACTACCTCCCTCTGCAAGACCCCTACGGCGGGCCGAACTACTTCACGCTCGACCCCGCCGCCCGGTACCGGATTAACATCGAAAACGATGGCAACCTGAATGAGCCGCACGACGATCTCGTCTTCGAGTTCCGGTTCATAAACAAGTTGAACAACGGAACGCTACCCGTGGGTGACGAGGTTGTGGAGCATCCGCTGCGCACCATTTCCCCACTGCAAATCGGCGATGTCCCCAACGTAGAAGAGAGCTACACGGTTTCCGTGGCCCGAGGGGGTGGCGCCCCTCAGTTCGCGACGAATGGTATGACAGGGGGGACCTTCTTCGCGAAGGCACTCGACTATTTCGGCGAGAAGACGTTCCCTGACTACGAACGCTACGCCGCGGGCCACGTAGTTCCGATTCAGATTCCCGGTTGCGACGACGGCAGGGTGTTTGTCGGCCAGCGCAAGGAGTCATTCGCGGTTAATCTGGGAGAGATTTTTGACTTGGTGAACCTGAACCCCGTCGGCAACCCGGACGCGGAACGCTCCTCCACGGATGACAAGAAGATCACGAGCCTTGCTCTCGAGATGCCGACCGACTGCCTCACCGAGGGTGGCTCGGGCAACATCGGCGGCTGGACCACGGCACACCTGCCCCGCACCCGCACACTTACTGGCAACCCCACCTACGACGACCCCGATCAGCAATTCGGCGATCTGGTGCAGGTATCGCGGCTGGGCAACCCACTAGTGAACGAGTTCGTGATCGGCTTGCCGGACAAGAACAAGTTCAACGCCTCTCACCCGCAAGACGATGGGGCAAACTTCGCGCGATACGTCAACAACCCGACATTGCCTGAGCTGATCGAGCGTAACTTTTCCGGTACGGTGGCGCCGAACTTCTTCCCGCGCGACGATCTGGTCAAGACGTTCCTTGCGGGTTTCCCAGGCCTGAACGCGGACGGCTCGACCGGCGAGATCATGCGCCTCGACACCAACATCCTGCCGACACCGGTAGACGAGCAGAGCAACCTGGGCCTGCTCGGCGACGACCCCGCGGGCTTTCCCAACGGCCGGCGGCCGGGAGATGATGTCGTGGACATTGAGCTGCGGGTGCTGATGGGTGGGCTGTGCCACGTCCACGGGTCTTTAGAAGATGGCATCGTAGCCACCCTGACCGCCGATCAAGTTGTCCCTCCCGTCAACGACCCCAACGATCCGAGCGCTACTTGCACCTGCACGCTGAACCAGGCGGGCAACGGCATCACCTGTTCGTGTCAGCTCCTGACCTCCCTGCCTGGGTTGTTCGCGTTTTGGATCAACGAAGGCGCGTTTGGGCAGAACGGCCCGGGCATCTGCTTCGACGACCGTCCGATCGAGTTTGACAACTGTCTGATGACGCCCGAGCAGTTGGAAATGCTAGCCGAAGGCGAGATTTACGTAAGAGGCCTCACCGTCTCCAATCCCGAGGGGCATATCCGGGGTCAGCTCGGCCCGCCATCGCTCGGCATGTGCGACCCCGGCGACGCGCCCTCGGGCCTGGAGGATTGGATGGACCGCGCATACCAAGGCCCCGACCAGTTTGACGACGCGTTCCCTTACCTGACGACGCCCATCCCCGGCTCGCCCAGCGAGGCGCGGCCGCGCACTGCCAACCTTATCGACGACAACTTGGAACTGGTCGAGCCGTTTGAGCCGACGGACGCCAGCGGCTATTGCGAGATGGCTCGGCTGCTCGAAGGTTTCCAATTCGACTTGCGTTGCAACTTCAACGTCACGAATCCATTGGCCGTCAAGATTACAAAGGACGGCCCCAACGGCGAAACTCTTTGGTTTTTCGATCTTATTTCGGATCCTTCAGCGTTGCCCGGAACTCTCGTGAAGGTTCTCGACGGGACAAACTATATGGGAGGCGAGCCCCTGGAGATCTTCGCCGACGGTTTCGAGTCGGGCGACACGAGCGCCTGGGCCACTGTAGAGGGGAATCCAACAAAGATCGGCGGACCGTTTCGATAACATTGGCAACGAGCGCGAATCTGAGTACTCCATTTCATAAATACACTCACGTTTCGGGCGAGGGCAGGCGGGCACAGCATGCTGTGCCCCTACAGATCTATTGGGTGGCTGGAAATGTAGGGGCACGACATGCCGTGCCCGAAGTTCCCGATCGTCCACCTGGCTTCTAAATCTAGATATACGTGACCGAACTTATGAAATGGACTACTTAGGGAAGAATGCGCTCACAACCGGGGAGTGCAACCGCCGCAGATACCCGCAGCGGATGAGAGGACCAGAGCACTGGCACCCGATTCGTGTTTCAAGCGCCCCCGATGGTGGCAGTGCAGGTGAACTTCAGACGGCGCAGGCGCTACGCCGAGGATTCAGCAACGAAACTTACCGGGTCGAACTTCACGCACTGAACAGGAACCCCCGCTCGCCGGCGCGGCAGCTTCCATTCCACGCCCCACTTCTGTTCAAACGCGAAGCGGTTCTCATTGTAGATTCGATCGTATTCGGCGGGCGGGAGTGCGGCGAAAGACCCCAGGCCGAAGTGGTGCACCAGACAATCCTCTGCGCACACGATGCGCAAGCCGGCACTGCGCATCCGCAACGAGTAGTCGTCGTCTTCGAACATCCCCACCCGAAAACGCGGGTCCAGGGGGCCTAACTCGTTCCACACCACCCTGGGAATAACCGCGCAGAAAAGCGGCGCCATGTCAAGGGGAAGAGTTATCCAATACAGGATGAGCCTGAAGGGGAGGTTTGTTTCCAACACAAGATGAGCCTGAACGTGAGCGGGACGAAAGGGTACAAGCTGCTGGTGAATGACGATCACCATGCAGAACCTAGAGCGGCTTACCCTGGCCGAGATGCAGGAGTTCCTGGCCGGCAGTCGAAGCATTGGCTTCAGAGTCCAGGGACGCGAGCAGATTTATCGCTTTGTCGAGCGTATCTTGGCGGCGCAGCACTACCGACGGCTTGGCAGGAGGCAGAAGGGCATCGTGCGGCGGTTTCTGGCGCGGCTGAGCGGGTTGAGTCGGGCCCAGTTGACGCGGCTGATGGGGCAGTGGCTTCGGCACCGACGGATCGAGGCCCGACAACCCCGTCGGCGCCGCTTTCCGCGCCGCTACACACCCCAGGACATTGCCTTGTTAGCAACCGTCGACGCTGCCCACGAGGGTCTGTCCGGGCCGGCGGTACGGCGCATCCTCGAGCGCGAGTATCAGTTCTTCGCCAACTCGGAGTACGTCCGCCTGGCCCACATCTCGATTTCCCACATTTACAACCTGCGGCGCTCCCGGGCTTATCGCTCACAGCGGGTGGTGTTCGATCGCACTCAGAGACGACAGGTCGGGATCGCCGAGCGGCGCAAGCCCGAGCCACAGGGACAACCCGGCTATCTGCGCGTCGATACGGTGCACCAGGGTCACTGGGACACTCGCCCGGGGCTGTATCACATCAACGCCGTCGATACGGTCACGCAGTGGCAGGTCGTCGGCTGCGTCGAGACGATCTCGGAGCGACACCTGATCCCGGTGCTGGAAGCGATGTTGCACCAGTTCCCCTTTCGCCTGCGCGGCTTCCACTGCGACAACGGCTCGGAGTTTCTCAATCACCGCCTGGCCCGGCTGCTCAACAAGCTACTGATCGAGTTCACCAAGTCGCGCCCCTATCGCACCACCGACAACGCTCTGGTGGAAGGCAAAAACGGGGCCGTGGTGCGCAAGCACATAGGCTACGGAGCGATCGCCGCCGAGCATGCCTCCGCGTTGCAGCGCTTCTACACAGCCTATTTCAATCCCTATCTGAACTACCACCGCCCGTGCGGCTTCGCCACCATCGAGATCACCGCCCGGGGCCAACGCCGCCGTCGCTATCGCGCCACCGACTACCGCACGCCCTACGAAAAGCTACTCTCGCTGCCCGACTGGCAAAAGCACCTCAAGGACGGCGTGCGAACCGAGACGCTCCAGCAGCAAGCCAGCCGCCACAGCGACACGGCAGCGGCCCAGCGGATGCAGAAAGCCAAGCTCGCCCTCCTAGCCCGTTGTCGACTTCGTCGCTGACAGATTTCTGCAGTGATGGAAGCAGGGCAAGGGGACTTCAAACGCCAGCCCCCTTGCCCCGCACCCCCATCCCCCGCTGCCTAACTGCCCCTGACTGCCTAACCGCCACTGAAAGGAGAACCCCAGCAGCACCGCCCGTCCGATCCTCCTTCTTCAGGCTCATTCTTGGATTGGAAAATGCTCCGATCCCATATCTTCCAAGGGACAAGGCTCAGTTGGCAACAACATACCTGCAAAGCCAAGTACTACACCATTCTGGGTGCCACAGTTTATCGGAACGATTACCATTCTGTGGCCAGTACCTGGCCCATCCGGCTCAAGATGGTACGCGTCCCAGTTGGGGCGGTAGGAAGTGTTCATCGTGAGTTGGTCTGGCCAAACCTCTGCAGGATTCCCCGTGTCAGGCGGCCAGAGGCCCGCGCCGCCTATGTACTGTTGCGCATAAGGGGACCCACCTGCTTGAGCGTAGTAAGACTCTGCGCCGAAAGGCAGACCGGGGTCCCCATCCATGGCCACTAGGTCTCGCATGGCCATCGTTATCGTCGCCTTGGCTCCGGGCTCCGGTATTATAGTGTCCCCTATCTGGAGTTTGCTTTGGAAAGACGCTTGCCCGAATATGACGTTACGGATCAGAGCGGCCCCGCCGCCGCCGCTGATCACACCGAGCATACTCCCCAAGTCGATGTAGCCCCGCTCCGCCTGGCTATTCAACGTCTCACCTGGCTGAAACCCGTATTGCTTGGCCATAATGTCCATGCTGCCAGTACAAGTCACCAAGTCTACGCCATCTATGCTTGTCAAGACTCGCGGGTCGTTTGGATCATAGTTGCCGGTAGGATTGCCCCAGCGCAGGGTGTACAGCCCGCCGTACAAATACCCGTAGTTGGGGTCGCCGCAATTGTGGGCGTCCGGCGAAAAGGGGAAGAGACCGTCCCCGAAAGCTGTCTGGAACCCTTGGCCGGCAATGGAGAAGGCGCCTACTATACTATGGAAGCCCACCCCCGGAAAAATCGAGGCAAAGTAGACCGGTATCGTGCTTTGTGTGGATACCCGGGCAAAACGGTAGCCCAGCGGAGTCGGGGGATTCACAACAAAGGGCCCCGCGACATCGGTGGCAAATTCGACTGTAGTCACGCTGGAAATAACCTGCTCCATGCCGAAAGCCCAGCGGTTGGGGTTGGTTCCCGAGTCCGTTGCGGGCAGCGCCGCAACCCTCGCCGCGGCAATGCCTGGGTTAGTGCCATCGAGTTTCGACACCGCCCAAATCGCCCCTGAATCCGTAAAGTTTTGAAGTTCATTCTGCGTGATGTAAATGCGGCACAGATCGATCGCAAGTCCCGCCAAGCCGATTATTACAAATACGGTTAGCGCTACGAGGATAATGATGATTCCACGGTCTTTCCTCTGGGTCATCTGAAGAGCAGAGCTTGCGTCGCGTACACTGGTCATAGTGTTCCCCGACAAAAATACATACTACCAGGAGCCTAGAACTTTCGTACACTATATCGTAGGGTGTTTGTCTAGCCCCCGTCAATAGTACTATACCCATAGTACCGTGCCGACCAGACTCGGTTTTTGCAGTCCGGTGGCATTCCTCCTAGAATAGAGTGGGCGGTGAAACCGATGGCAGAGAGACTGGTTAAGTGCGTAAAGTTCGGCAAGGAGCTTCCAGGGCTCGATGAGACGCCTTTTGAAGGGGAGCTGGGCCAGAAGATCTACGACAACGTGTCCAAAGACGCCTGGGCCTTGTGGGCCGAGCACCTCAAGATGGTCATCAACGAGTACCGGCTCAACCCCGCGACGATGGAAGCCCAGGAACTAATCATGAAGCAGATGGAAGAGTTCTTCTTCGGTGAGGGCTCGCAGCTTCCCCCGGGATATGTCCCGCCCACGCCCGGGCAGACCAAGCAGTGATTACCCACCGCTTCCGAAGCCAACCAAGCGCTCGAAACGGTACGTCAGCGGAGGGCTGGCAAGACCGTGATCGCGCCGTGAGACGCCTAGGCGGCTGACCTCAGGCATTCCCCCGAAAGACGAAAGGGACAAGAATCGTTACCATGTGGGTGATGAAACGCTCCCGAGCGACCCGATTTCGAATGATCCTGACAGCGTGCCTATCGATTGGGTTGGCCGCTTCTCTGCAAGCAAAAGATCTTGTTGTCAAGGTGGACCAAGCTCAGCTTCTCTCCGCTTGTTCGGAAGGAGCAAGTGAGATCGCCAGCCTGCCACAAGGTCACAGGGTACGGCTGCGATTTGCCATCGCAGGCACCACCAACCCCTGTTACTCCGTCTCCACCGAGATCGGAGGCAAGCGGCTGCGCGGTTACATTTCCAAAGAGTCACTGGCGGGTCTCGAGGGTTTCGAGCGCAGCCGCCGAAGCGCCTCGGCGAGTAGGGTCGTTGACTCTACCATCTTGACCCTGGGTCTCGGCAGCACCCAACCCACGCAACGGGAAGCGACTCTCGAGAACGACTCGCCCGCGCTCCAGGCTGCCGTGCTCGAAGCCGTTGCGATGCTGAAAAGAAAACAGCCGGCCGATGCAGAGCGCATCTTGGCAGCCGCGGGAGCGCCTCCGGAGCATCCTCACGTGGCGCTTCTTCGCTCGCAAGCTCTTCTACAGCTCATGCGCCCCAACAGGGCACTCGAAGTGGTCGAGCCAGCCTTAGAGCGCCACCCCGACAACGCCGACCTCCTCGCCGTCGCGGGAATCAGCTTATATCAAAGGGACGACGTCGAGACAGCACGTAAGTATCTGAAGCGTTCGCTCGAGATCCAGCCCAACCCCTCTATCGAGCAAATCTACGCCAAGGCCGTTCGCGAGTCCGAGGGCGACAAGAGCGACGACGCGACGTACGGTTCACGATTCGTATTGCGCTACGAGGGTGAAACCCTGGATCCCACAGTCGCTCGCCGCTTGAGTGCCGCCTTTGAGAGAGAAATCAACCGCATTTCCTATCAGTTGGGCTGCCCGCCGAACGAGCGTTTCGTCGTCATTATTCAGAGCCTCTCAAACTACCGAGCCACCACCGGAGCGTCCGACTGAGTCGTGGCCAATACGACGGCAAGATCCGTGTCGCACTTCCCAGTAATGGGCAAATCGACGCCCAGGTTCGCCGCACCCTCTCACACGAATTCGTACACGCTTGTCTCGCCAGGATTGGTCAATGGCCATCCTGGCTGCATGAGGGTCTGGCCCAAACATTCTCGGGCAGTCAATTATCGCCTGAAGACCGCAAACTCCTCGAACAATTGGGCCGCCAAGAACAGCTTCCCAGCCTGCAACTATTCACCGGCCGCTGGGCTGCCATGAACACCAACCAGGCAGCCGTGGCGTACAAGATAGCCCTTGCCGCGGTTAGTATTTTCCTCGACGAACGCCGGCACTTGGGCGTGAGAAACTTGATGAATAACCCTCAAACACTCCCGGAGATTACAGCCTTCCTCGACCGCCGGCTGCAAGAAACCTACCAGTAATTCCCGTCCACAGGGTCTTCACTCTGTATTCCCTAAGGCATTGCGACATCGAGAATAGCAGTTGCACCTTTCGGAAAAACCGCTGGTGATCTCGCATGGACCCCACCCGCCCCGACCGCTTTGCAAAGCGCAGTTCAAAGCGTCAGCCGCGCAAACCCGCTCCATCATTCACACCGGGCGGTGCTTTATATAAAACAGTTTTATCGGTTTACAGCCCAAGTTTAACGCTATTTTTATACAGCCGTTGCAGCATCCATGGTAATTTAACGTTTTGAGACAGCCATCAACCAAAACGATGATCCCACAATCAGATGGACTGCCCGAACGCTGCCCGGTGCCAACCAAAGGTTTTTGGGATCTAAGGCCGGTTGTGGCTCAGGTGTTCACTCGCGTTCGACCCTAACGCGATGTCAGACCCGGGAAATGGGGCTCGCAAATAGGAGAGTGGTAACGTGCCAAAACCTAACCGACACGTTGATCTAGATCGGGTGCTCGATGAGTTACACGCAAAAAAGAGGTGGCTTGACACGGTAATCGAGGCCCTGGAAAAGGCCATCCAGTCACCCGATCACCAACTACTCGAGTCCATGGCGAACGCGTTTGCCAACGGGAACCAATCGGGGCCAAAGGTCGATCTTGCTTCTCCGCAACGGGCGAGACTGACCCGCCTAGCTTCGGAAGTCCAAAGAAGCGGGGCCCGACGCAGGAAAAAGCGGGATCTGGTTGAACTCGTCCACTGATTTTCCCCCCGGCAGCCGTTGGCCCGAATCTGTTAGGACCAACGGGTGGTTTGCGCTCTCCGCCCCGTTACGAGCGCTGCCCCGCCCTCCCCGAGTTTTGGCGTCTCACCGGGCGATCCCAGATTTGTCTCTCCGAGGCCGCCCGTACCACACCCGCTCGCCAAAGTCGGAACGGCACTCCCACCTTTTCCGTTGTATGACAGTTACCCGAGAAGGACAGCATCAAGTAGGACCGCACCGAGGAGCGAGAAGATCACGCCGAAGCCGAAGAGCAGCTTCAGCCAAATGATGGATTCCCCGAACGGTTGCCCGGTGAAAATCAGTGAAGTCAGCTCGACACAGGCCATCAGCACCGGCAGCGTGATCGGGAAAACCAGAAGCGGCAGCATCAGTTCCCGAAGGCGGTTGTTGGCGGTCAGCGCGCTGAAGATCGTGCCGACCACCGTCAACCCCCAGGTACCCAAGACGAAAACCGGCAACAGCCGGCCCAGGGCGCTCGTCCAGTCGACATCGTAGAAAATGCCGAAAATCGGCAGCGAAATACACTCGAGAACCAGCAAGAGTATGCTGTTCGCCAGCGCTTTCCCGAGAAAAATGGAACCGCCGGAAACAGGAGCCGCCACCAACGCATCCAGGCAATCACCTGCTGCCTCACGGGCGAAACTGCGATTCAGGATAAGGATGCCGGCAAACAAATAAACAATCCACAGTAGGCCCCCGGACATCTCCCGGACATCGGTGTCGAACATCCGCTCAAAGGCAAAGCTGAACAACAACAGGACAACCACGGTGAACGACACCGCCGCATTCATGACCTCCTTGTTTCGGAGTTCACTTCGCAGGTCCTTGCCGGCAATCGTCAAGGCCTGCCCGAAAAATTCAATCACGAGATTCTCTGGTAGAACTCATCCGGCGAGGATTTTAGTTGTTCGTCATTGGGGCCTTGAAAGACGACCCGGCCGCGATCGAGTACTACGACGTCAGTTGCCACTTCCAGCGCTTCCCGCAACTGATGAGAACAAATCACAACTGTGCGGCGGTGCTTTTGGGCATCAACGACCAACGACGATAACAAAGCCGTGGCCCGATCATCCAAGGCTGTCCACGGCTCATCCAGCAACACGACGTTCGGCTCGTGGAGAAAAGCCCGCGCGATCGCCAGGCGCTGGCGCATACCACGAGAGAACTCGGCCGCTCGAGAGCGCCGGAAGCGTTCCAGGCCTGTTGTTTCGAGCCAGTAGTCGATTTTTCGAGGGGCATCCTTCACCCGATAAAGCCGCGCGAAGAATTCCAGGTTTTCCTCCGCCGTCAGGTCGTCATAGATCCATTCGCCGTGGCCCACCATGCCAATCGAACCGCGCCCATTCGCTTCTTGGCCGTCAGACGGGTTCACTCGAATCTGGCCGCGGGACGACCGCAACAGCCCGGCCATCATGCGGAGCACGGTGGTCTTCCCTGCCCCGTTGCGCCCGAGCAGAGCAAGAATCGTCCCCGAAGGAACCTCGAAGCTAACGTCGCGGACGGCAGGGAAGTCGCCGAAGTACTTCCAGACGCCCTGCAGAGAAATGACGGGCTCACTCATCGTTTCCGGCGACCCGACTTCGCAGCTTTCCTGGCTGGGCCGCGCCTGTCTTTCGCGACTGCTCCGTCCGTTCCGACTTGTGGGTCTCCGCCGGGTGGCGCGGAAGGCATCTTCGAACCGAAAAGTCTGAAGAAGCCAATCGCTAGGATCGCACCGGTTATAGCCAGCACCCAGGTAAGCTCCTGTGCGACGGCCGCCGGCGCAATCTCGATCTCGGGTGAATCCGGCGCTCCCTCGGGTCCCGACCGTCGCAGGCGGCCTTGCCCCGAAATGGAAATCTCAAACTCCCTTGTCGGCGGGATCTGGAAGATAGAAGCCTTTATTTCCGGATGCTCCCCCAGGGCGACCAGGCCTTTGCTTTCCACGGTGACTCCCGGCGGCGCCACCACGTTCGTGGCCAGCCCATCATACAATAGGCGCCCCCTGTATGCCCCCCCCTCGGTGTAAGGCGCGCGGTAGGTCAATTCGATATGATTCTCACCGGGCTTGAGTGCAAAGTCGACGGAATAAACGTCTTCTTCGCTCGTGTCAGACGCTGCCCCTCGCAAGGGCATGCCGGCGGGCCCGGTTGTCCTGACTTGAAGCGAGGAGCGCACTTCTTTCGTCAGGTGGAAGCGCAAGGTACCACGGTCCGGATCACGAAAGGTACGAGGCGGTTGCGTCTCGTTCGAAAACGAGAAGAACTCGTTGATCAGGATTTCTCCTTCCCGCGGCTCCAGTAGCAAACCGTGAACCCGCGGCTTCAATTCCTCGCCTTCCGCGACGCTGTACACGGTGACCTGAACGTCATCGGTCGGCGCACCAGGGGCGATGATTCGGCTATAGGAAACGCCTTCGAACTCAACCCTTAACATCCCATGGACCGCCCGCTCATTCGTTCCCCCAAGCCCTCGGTCGAAGGCGAAACTTCCGTCGGAACTTGTGTAGACCTCGTCGACCGGGGCCATGCCCTGATCTCCACCGATTTCGATCAGGGTGACCGGAACTCGTGGGACGAAGTTCCCGGTTGTAGCGTTGTAGACCCTACCGTGAATCGCTCCCCAGGCGACGACCGGCAGCAGAAGGAGAGAAGTTAGCGCCCAGCGGGGGAAAAGACACCGAATGAGTTTCGTCCCCAGTTTTCGCGGTGCGGGCAAAAGGTGAGCCCAGGCGGACAGGCGCCGGGTGGGTTTCGTCCCTGACTCCCACGGTGTGTCTAGGAGGAAATAGAGAGCGCCCCAAGAGGGGGCCGCACTCGAGTGCCTGTCCCCAGTCGGATGCGTCTGGTTACGGGCAAGTCTAGGACCGAGCTTATTGCCGCTCACAATTAAAGGGTAAGAGATTCCGGCGTCCCTGACCTATACACGCCGCAACGAGCTACGCGGACTTGCCTAGTCCGGCGCTCAAAACCCGCTCGATCTCGGCCAGCACGCCGGCCAGTTCCTTCTGTAGATCGAGCTTGGTCTGCTGGTAGTCTTCGTCGGAAAGCTTGCCCATGTGATACTCGGCTTGAGCGTCCCTCAGATTCTCGTAAATCGTGGCCTTCCTGTCCTCGAGATGCTCGGTGGGAGAGGTCGGCTCCGGAGGCGGGATCGAGCTCGGTCGAATGAATAACGGCAGCCCGAACGCAACCAGAACGAGCACGATGGAACAAGCGATAAGCATTTAGACCAAGCTTACTCTAGCTCGTCCACTTCCCTCTCAATCTGATCGCGATACTTAGCCAGCACATCCCCACCGGTTTGCGCCGGCACGGCCGTGGGGTGCTTCGCGCGCCAACGCAAGACAACGACCGGAGCGATAATCAGCCCGGCCAGAAGAGCGGCAAACGGCATGGCCCAACCGAACAGGCCGAAGCCCTCGGCCTGTGGTGCTGTTCGCAGCGCCGAGCCGAATTTTGCAATCAAGTTCTCGATGATAGTCTCGGGCTGCAAACCGGCTTCAAGGCCTGCTTTGATTTCCGGATTCACCTTTTCCCGGAAACTACAATGCAGCATGTTGCAACCGGCGACCGTATAGGAACACTGCGACGCGCACTGGCACTTGAGCTTTTCGCCCACGGCCCGAACCTTGAGATACATCTCGTCGGTGGTCGTCACGTTCTCCGCAAAAACCGAGGGAGTCACCAGCGCCGCCAGGAGAACGAAAATGCTAGCTTTTCGTACGAACCACATGGGCTTCACCTCCTTCCGGGACCGCGTTCACGATCTTCGGTTTCGAAGGCGCTTGCCTAACCTTGTTGGGGACGAGTGCGACCAGGGTGCCGAGTATCATCACGAAGGCACCCAACCAAATCCAGTTCACGAGGGGGTTGATATAGACCTGAATAACGGGTGTCTGTCCGTCATTGGAATTGCCGGCGTAGACCAGGTACACGTCTTCGTCCAGTCCTAGGCGGATCGCCACGTTAGTCGTAGCCTGCTGGCTGGCATGGTAAAAGCGCTGCTCGGGCCGCATGACGTCCAGCAGTTCGCCACCCCTTCGAAGTTCCACCACCGCGGCCGAGCTGGCATAGTTGCCATTGTCGTCTTCCGTAATGTCCTTGAGGTGAAATTCATACTCGCCTTGCCGCAACACATCCCCAACGGCCAACTCCGCCTGTCCGACTTGGTTGAACGCGGCGCCGGCAAAGCCTACGAACATCAAAACCACGGCCATATGGACGAGGTATCCGCCGTAGCGCCGCGTATTGCGATGCGTCAGCTCGACGAGTGCGCCCGGGTAAGAGTTCCCCTGCTTACGCTGGATCACGCGACCACCCCGGTGGAACTCCATCACAATCGTAATCGCCACGAAGAGGCAGAGCACGAAACAGACGATCGCGTAAAAGTTCCGCATCCCGGCCACGACTAGCACCACTCCCAGCAGCAACGCGGCCAGGGCAGGCCACTGAAAGTTCCGTCGCAAGCTGTCTAGGGACGTACGCCGCCACGCAAACAACGGGCCGACGCCCGTCAACAGCAACAACACCAGCGCGATCGGGATGTTCACCTTGTTGAAAAAAGGCGCCCCCACACTGATCTTCTCGTTCGTGGCGGCTTCACTTATCACCGGAAACAAGGTGCCCCATAGCACGGCGAAGCAACTGGCCAACAAGATCACGTTGTTAAACAGAAAACTTGACTCGCGAGAAAGTACGGAATCGAGCTGGTTCTCGCTCCTCAGGTAATCGAGGCGGTTCAGAATGAGGAAAATGGTGGCGCCCATCCCCAGTGTGAGAAACCATACGAAGTAGTCGCCGATGGGCGACCGCGCGAAAGCATGAACGGAGCTGACCAGCCCGCTGCGCGTCATCATGGTGCCAAAAATGCATAGGAAGAAAGTGGCGGAGATCAGCACGATGTTCCACATCTTCATCATGCCTTTCTTTTCCTGCATCATGACCGAGTGCAAAAAAGCCGTTGCGGTTATCCAAGGCAGCAGGGAGGCGTTTTCGACGGGGTCCCAACCCCAGTAGCCGCCCCAACCGAGTACCACGTAGGCCCATTTGGCGCCAAGCAGAACGCCGACGCCTTGAAACAACCAGGTAATCATCGTCCAGACCCGCGTGGTTCGGATCCAACGGTCTCCTGGCTGCCGAGTAATCAAAGAGGCCATGGCGAAAGCGAACGGCACCGTGAAACCGACAAAGCCGAGGTACAACATCGGCGGATGGATGGCCATATACGGGTTCTGGAGCAATGGGTTCAGCCCGTTCCCGTCCGGTAGGGAGGTGATCTGCGGACCGGCCATCAGCACCTGGAACGGATTGGCGACGAAGACCACCAGAATGAGGAAGAAGGCCTGAACACTCATCATGATCGCGACGACGTAGGCAATCATGTCGCGATGTCTGCGGCGGCTGGTGTAAACCGCCACAAAAGAATAGGTGGCCAGAATCCAGGTCCAAAACAGTAAAGACCCTTCCTGCCCGCCCCACCACACGGCGAACTTGTAGACCGTCGGCAAGTCGGCATTGCTTTTGCCGGCGACAAAGCTGAGCCGGAAGTCGTCCGTGAAAATGTCGTATAGCAGCAGCCCCGAGGCCGTTGTAATGAGCAGCCAAGCCGCCACAACGGCCCGCTGCGAGCTGACTTCCAAGAAGGGATTGCCGCGCAACTTGCCGACGACAGCGGCAACGATGGCGTAGCCGGAAACGCACAAGGCAAGAACCAGTGCCAGATATCCGAGGTTTTCCATGCTCTATGGTTTTATGAAGACGTCGCTCTGCCGCTGAAAAAGGGACATCGGCGACCCAAACGCGAGAGTCCGCCAATCGCACCACAAACTTCCACAACGGCGTGATTTACAGCGACGCCTCGCGGTCGGGCGTGGATTCGTGGACGGGCTTGGCCCCCTCTCCCGGGTCAGCCTCATACTTGGACGTGCATTTGGCTTGAATCTTGCGCGCCTCGAATACTTGGTCGCTGCGCAGCTTGCCGTCACAGAGCGCTTGCGCACGGTCACGGAAAGTGTCAGGCAGCGGGTCCCGCCCGACGTAGACGACGTTCAACTTTCGGTCTTCCTGGGTAATGGTAAACTCGACCCGGCCCGCCTTGCGCACGATGGATCCCGGCTCGACGTCCCCTCCGACGCGGAGCCTTCTGTCTTGGGCGTCGCCCATGGCGTGGAGTTCCTCGACGGTCACGTAGTAGGTCTTCGTTTCATTGATGCCGGCAACGCCTAGCCACACAAGCACGCCGAGAATGACGACGGTGACAATGCTGAACTTGACCCTTGGGTTCATGGCCTCTTACCTCCTTCGGCTGACCTAGCCCACTCAAGTCTCAGTATAGAACCTTGGGATAGTGAACCGCACAGGGCGCCAGCCGAGAAACGCGGGGTGGCTGTGCCCCCGCGCACCCTGTCGGGCGCGCCTCCGTAACCATTCAATTAATACTGGCCCGGGCGTCAGGCCATGAAAGAACGTTTCAAGAGCTCGTAGCGTATGTGATTCCAGCGTGGAAGAGCGGTGTCGGCACGTTGGGAAGCGCTTTCTGGTACTTCCAGAGCACACTCGACTCAGGCTGCTCCCCGCGCCCGCTTGGGAGCACAGCCCAGACGCCGCCCGCCGCGGTCTCGGCCAAGATGGGGGCATCATATTCGGCCTTGCTGACAATGCCGTCCCCGTTCGTATCCAAGCCTTCTAGGTACTTGCGGCCACCCTCGTTCGGAGCCTCCGCTACTTTCACGCGGCCGTCGCCGTCCACGTCTTGTCCCTTGGTGAACTTTTCGAAGTCCGGGACAAACTCACCAATGCCTTTAACATTGACGTAGATGACGCCGTCCCCGACGATTGGCGACCCCTTCGACAGCTTGGCGAAACGCGGCACCCACCAGAGTTTCTCGCCACTACTCGCCAAATAGCCGGCGAGCTCGGTTTGTCCCGAGACCACGATCTCCGTGGCAGACTCGGTGACGCGGATCGTAGGTGTCGAGAATGCGCCCGAGCCGTCCGGGCGTTCGGTCTTCCAAAGCATCTCGCCGTTGTCCGCGTCGAACGCCGCGAGATAGGAACCCTTCGTCTGATCGGCAATCAGGATCACTTTCCCATCCGCCAAGATCGGCGACGCGCCCATGCCGTGCGAGATCTCAAACGGCGCCAATGGGACTGTCCACAACAGCTCGCCACGAGGCCCGTAGGCCGCGAGTCCGAATTCAGAGAAAAACGCGTAGACGTTCTTACCGTCGCTGACCGGTGTCGGCGAAGCGGCGTCGTTAAGCGGGTGGCGACCGTCAGTCCGCTCGGCAATGACGTGCCGGCGCCACAGCTCGGTGCCGCTTTCCCGGTCCAAGCAGAGAACGATGCGCTTGTCATCCTCGTAGGCCGTTAGGAAGATCCGGTCGCTTACAATGACCGGAGATGATCTGCCCGCTGGCACGGTGGCCTTCCATGCAACGTTTTCATTGCGACCAAACTCCACAGGTAGTCCCTTCGCTACAGAAGATCCGCCGCCGTTTGGGCCCCGAAAACGAGGCCAGTCCGCGGCCCTAAGGCAAAAGCACACGACCATAAGAACAGCTACAGCTCGGAGCGGGCGAACCACACGCCAACCTTACATCGTGGGACCGACTGGTCGCAAGAGCTTTACGCTTGAGCAGCCGGTGCAAAAAGGCCTACGAGAGCGAAAGACGGCGGGCAAGTCGGTTCGCATGGCCGGTCCGGCGGCCGATGGGGGCCACTTGGGGCCTTGCATGGCTGTTGGGGCACGGTTTCCGTTGGCCGGGAAGTTGTTGTTTGCATGGGAGTTCGGCGAAATTGGGTTTGTTTGGTCGTTTTCGGTTGGAACGCCGCCAGGCGTCGAGATGAGTCTCGACGCGGCACGCTGAGAGCGTGCGCCACTACGGGAATCGATGTCGCCAAGATTGGCGACACGGCACGCAAGAATGCGCGCGCCACAGTTGATTTCAGCGGGGTTCGGAGAGATTGGGTTTGTTTGGTTGATCGTGGTTGGTGAGACATGGCCCCCCCCGGGGCTAGGCACCTTTCGTTGGAGCGTTGAGCGGTTGAGGCGTTCAACCGTTGAGCCGGTTTAGTGACCGGGGGATCCGCTTCCAGAGTACGATGGGGTGGCGGGGTTCGAGGGGTGTCAGGTGGGGTAAGTGTTGTGGAATGAGGAGGATGAGTTTGTGGAAGTGGTGTGAACGGCCCATGGCCTTCACCTTGGTTTACCGCGAGAGCATAAAAGACCCGCAGCAATTGATCGGGCACAATAGCGGGGGTAAGAAGCAGGGAGAAATCGGCCAGCCGCAGACAAGTATTGTACAACCGCAACTATCTTCTGATGGCCGCTACGTGGCCGTCGAGGGCATCGAGGAGGCCGAGCCAATCTCTGGCTTCAGGATCTCGATCGCTGGCAGCCCCGCGCCGACCCCAGACACCGTCCTACGTGACGAGGACCCCGTGAGCTTTCAAGTCTTGCTCGCAGAACTCGAAGATGAACCGCGCCCCGAGATTCCTATCGAGTGGGGCCTCGTTCGTCACATCGCCGACGCCGAGTGGCCCCTTCGCCGCAAACATGTACAACGCTTCAACTTCCGCCGGCTCCGCCTAAGGGCCGGTTTCATGCAATGACTTCATGGTGGCGCGAATGAACCCGAACCAGTGCGGCCAACTTTGGGCAAACGAAAAGAAATCTCAGGAATACGGCGATACAAAGTCTTCAATGGCCTGCATCGTTTCCAATGCGCCGTACAACGTCAGGCCCCAAAAGTCGGAATTGCTGTCAACCAGCACGTGACCGATCAAAGACGCTTCGCCTTGATCGGCCAAAAGCCCAATTCCTCCGGGCTGCAAGTCGGGAACGATCCAATAGTCCACGCTCCAGCCGTTGATGAAGATCTTGATCTCGCGGTCACCCACGCGCACGGAAATACGATTGAATTCGCCTTCCCTCCATTCCACTTCGAGATCCCGCTCCACTGCTTTGGACGTGTCGGCCTGGCCGTTGACGACCGGGTAGCGCATCAGCCGATATCCGTCCGGGAGTCTAGCCTGGCGCCGCTGCACCAACTTGTAGGCGTAGTAGTTCTTGGTGTCGGAAGCTCGGACCACCCATCCGACTGCCCGCGAGGTGATCTTAGCGTCGAAGTCCCAACGGTAGCCGTCGAGATCCATCGTGTCACGATGGAGGGCCAAGCCCTCGACCCGCGCCAGACCGGACTCATCGGCGACAAGGCCCCGCGGATACCACTCCGCCGAGACACCGGACTTGAAGTTCTCCGCCACTTGAAACGCCGCGCGGGGCTCGATGCGTGCGGCGGCGCTGTTCAGCGTGGCGATACCGGCTGTCGCAATGGGTCCCCAGCATAGCCAGACACCCAGCATCGTGGCCAACGCCGCCCCGATTCGCCGGCGCTTCCGGCTGGCGAAAACCCACTGCGCCCCGGATTTGACCGAGGCCCCACCGTCGCGGGAGAGCGCGGGCAGATAACGAAAGACTCGACGGGAAGGAGTTCCGGCTGGGGTCGAGCCCCCAGGCTCCAGCTGCTTGGTATCGATTCCAGGTCGTTCCCGTGGTGCCGTTCGTCTGGGGGGTTGCGTGTGGCGGGTTCTTGACTCTCGTTGGTCGTCGAGATCGCCCCTCTCCTGCCTCGACTCAGAAATGGGCTTGACCCTCAGTTTGAGCAACTTGGCTGGCTTTAGGCGTGTGTTTGGAAGATGGCTTATGGTGTTCCGATGGAGCGGCAAGTCGGCAACGATAGTTGCCTCCGGCTTTCCGACGATGGGGGCGTCCGCCCACGGGTGTCCGGTTTCGACGTTAACGAGGTTTGGAACAGGAAGGAAGTACCGAGTTGCCTTCGGGTGGTAGCCGGCCCCACCATTGGCCTTGTTCCCACCAGGGATCTGGCGGGCTCCCGGATACGCAAAAGACGAAGTTCGGGTCGGAGACGTCATTTTTAGGGGCAATCTATCGCCTGCCGTCAGAACCTGCGGTCATCCCCAACTCGGTTGCATGACCTACTACCTACCGTCATGGGCCCAAACCTCATCTTCCTACGACTAACGGTGGGCACTCAATGAGAAGCCGGTACTCTTCTGTGGCCGTCGTCGACCCGCTTTTCGGTCGGCCTCAGACCCTACTCCTGTTAGGTCTAACGCCCTATGTCCTTGCTGGACTGGGGTGTAGAATGGTGCTAGCCAAGGATCGGAATCGGGAAGTGGCTCAATTGGTCGGCGGCAACCCGGGGACACGGAGAATACGCTATTCGCTCGCTTTCGCCATGTCAGCCCTAGACGAATGGCGCGCCTGAGACCTTACAGGAGATACCGTGACGGCTGAGCTTTTTGCCGGCACATCAGGCTTTGCCTACCCCCAATGGAAGCCGGACTTTTACCCACCTAAGCTGCCCGCCAAGCAGTTCTTGCAGCACTATGCTAGCCGCCTGAACAGCGTCGAGATTAACTACACCTTTCGCCGCACTCCTTCACCGACGACGCTCGAAAACTGGGTAAATGCCACGCCCGAAGCTTTCAGGTTCTCTCTCAAGGCCCCCATGCGTATCACCCACATCCATCGCCTACGCAACGCCAAAGAGTCGACGGATTTTTTCCTACGCGCTATCGATCCTTTGCGCGTGAATAAGAAGCTCGGGGTGGTTCTGTTTCAACTGCCTCCGCAGTTTCGATGCGACGTCGACGTACTGAGGAACTTCCTGGCCGAGCTGCCTCACAATCTCCGCTACGCATTCGAGTTTCGACATGCGTCTTGGCACGACGAGGGGGTCTATCAGCTGCTCCGCGATCATAATGCGTGCTTGTGCCTCGCCGAGTCCGAAAAACTGGAGGCTCCCGAAGTCATCACCGCTGATTTCGTGTATTTCCGGCTGCGCAAAGAAAACTACACTGCGGAGGACCGTGCCGCCATCCGGCAAAAGGTTCAACGCTTGCTTTTAGAAGACAGGACTATCTTTCTGTTTTTTAAGCACGAAGACACCCCTGAGGGCGCTGTCTACGCCGAGGAAATGCTGCGGCGAGCGCGGAGCTAAAGCGGGTTTCTCCCAGGGCCCTGCAAGCTACGTGGTTGGGTAGGAGTTCCCGCGGCGTAATCGTGACAGCTCACATTCCGGCGTCCACCCTCCAAGGCTCTCTTGTTGGGTACTCAATTTGACGCTTGCCCCCTTCGCATCCACAACCAGACCCCGACGGGGATGGAATACTCCAGCGCCACGATCCAGATGTTTTCCTCGAACCGCAGGTAGGCGTGATATGAGAGAAAGGCCGATCCCGAGAGGGCCAGCCAAAACCAGGCCCGCCTAATCGCAGCAAACGGCAGGATCCACGTCAGGTACCAGGGGGCCAGCATTGGCGTGGTCAACAAAAACGCGCCTAGGACCCAAAGTCCGTGGGTAGTCAGGTCTTCGAGGGAACCGTTGTCCTTGCGGTAGCGAATCAGGGCGACTGCACCCACCGCCGCGACGGGTAGCAGCAACTGTAGGACGCGGCTGTCCGGCAGAAGGCGGGAGAGAGCTGGGTTGAAGACCCAGTGTTGCGCGTAAGCCTTCATGCCTTCGGGTGTATCGACCACGATAAGGGCAAGCGCGGCGGCGGGAAGCAGCAGGACCGCCCAACCGAAGCGCTTGTACAACGCTGGGATGAATGCTAAGGGCACGGGCTTGACGAGAGCCGCGGCCGCCAGCCACAGGCCTGATGTCTTCCGACCGGCGCAGACTGCTGCCAAGAGCAAGAACACCAATACCGCGTCGAGATGAGCCGACCCGGCGAATTCCTTGATCACCAAGGGATTCCAGGCGTATGCCACAAGCGGGAATACCCCGATGTTCAGCCGGCGGCACAGACGACTCAACAGCCATAGGTTTCCCAAATCGAAAGCTACGATCAGCAGCTTGAAGAAAAGAACGCTTCCCGGACACAGCGTGTGAGCCAGCCGGAAGACCGCCTGCCCGACGTGAGGGTAGGGGGAGGCGAACTGGCGGTATCCGATGTTGTCGAAGACGTCGCTCCACGGTGGCGAGCCGTACAGCTTTTCGTGTAGGGCGGGATTGTCGAGCTCGAGTTCGTATTCTTCCAGCTCTTCGGGAGGAACTTGAAGCGGATTGACGTCTGCCGACCAGGCGTGGCCTTCCCACAGATACCGCCAGACGTCGTCGTCATAGAGGATCTGCGTGCGAAAGGCGCCTGCCTCCCAGTCCAAACCGGCCGGCAGGAGCAGCAGCCGGAAGGCAACAGCCGCGCCGAAAATCAACTTCCGGGTGGGCGGGGATCTACCGGCCAAGGCAAGCGCGATCGCCCAGAGTAGCGAGAGAGATCCGAAAATGGAGAGGAAAATGAGGAAGTCGCCCCGCGAATAGTCGGAGCGCACCAGGGCGCTGGCAGCGATGTATCCCGCAGCCGAGGCCAGACACAGAACCCAGTAGGCCCCGCGCCTAGACTCGGGCGCTCTCATCCCCTCTTCTTTTTCAGTTTTTTGATCTTAACCTCGAGCACGTCGCCGTTGTCAGCGCAATAGCTAATTTTTGCTCGCCTTTCGACGGGAAGTTTCCCGAGCCCGTCTGCTTTGAGATCCTTCTTCTTGTAGCCCGGGATTCTGTACCTAGTCTTCTCGTTGACGACGACTCCAAAGGCCTCTTCCTTATTCGTGACGAGGGTGAACTTCTGATTGGCCAGATCAATGCTCGAAACCGTACCCTCAATGGTGGCCGTCGGGCAACCCTGGGGCCCTGACCCGTAGGCCCCACCTGCCCCTGCTCCTCCTCCGGTAGGCAAGGTTCCCGATGCCATCCCTACTGTGAGACAAACGGTGAAAAACGCCAACGGCGCAAGATGTTGAGTTCGCTTCATAGTATCCCCCTAGAGTCTTGATTTTTGCAGATGTCGCGGCCCGACGGAAAGTGCCGCTCGACAGTATGTCCTCTTTCAAATGTCGCTGGAATCAAGAAAAACCCCCTGTACGCAGGCGACTTCTGCCGCGCTTTTGCTTGGTCGAGGAGACCCAGCGCACGACCCAGAGCTTCTCCTGTCCTCTAGCAATACAGCCAAAGGCGCGATCATGTAATCGCATTCGCAGGAAACGGCAAGCAGGTTACGGTTCGGCCTAGCTGCCGCCGCTCCGCCCTTGGGAAGACATCATGGCAACCGGCGTAATCCTTTAGGCTTTGCCTCGGTGCGCGAGCCCACACCATTGAGGTCCCAGTTGTAAGGATAATATTTGATCTTCGGCTTTTTCACCCCGTCGAGTACCTTTCGCTTGTCTTCGTGCAAGTAGCGCCGCACGTAGTCGAGCAAACTTTGTTTGCGCCGCCCGGGTTGCTTCGGCTCTTCAAAGTCCTTCTTATACCAATCGAAGATCTTATTGAGCCAGACCTCCCGGCTACCCGCTCGGATGGTTACATTTTGTTGATCATTGATGAATTGGTGGGCCAGGCTTTCGAGCTGCTCGGCGAGGCGCCCATGCGTGAAGGCCTCGCGGGGCAGCAAAGGACAACTGATGGAAGCGCACACCAAACCGAAGTGAATCCGCGGGTCACCGTATTGTCGCCGGATGATTTTGTCTTCGATGTACTTCAAGCTCAATCTCATCCCACCGGCGATGTAGTCTTTGCGGCGGAAGAAACCGTAAAGATATCCGAGGTGGCGTACGCTGCGGGTGGGATAGTTATCCACCACGCCGCGGACCACAAGGGCGTTATAGGCGTTCAGCCAATAAGCCAACCCCGCAGCCCTGTTGGGGAATTGCTCCGACCGGTTGGCTGGACTGCTCTCGCCAAGCTGGCGTACGTACTCATCGAGATCCGTGCGATCCGCCTTCAGCGCCGCGTAGTCAACCTCGCCGCTCTGATTGACGTAGGTTTTTAGCAGCCGATCCCAAAGTGAGTGGTCGAACGGGGCACTCTGAAGTGGCTGGGAGACGAATGCTAGCGCGAGGAATGGATAGAGTTTCCGCAAGGCCATTCGTTGCAGTTTACACTGGACGAAGCACACCATTTGCGGCGCCACTTCCTTCCTGTGTCCGACCCCCGTGGCAGCGCCGACCGCTACCCTGCGTCCCAAGCTCTTTCCGTTTCGCGCCCGGGAAGGGATCTGAAGGAACTGGACCCGCAACGCCGATTCGGCGCCGCGGCCGGCTGTCCCCACCTATTGTTTCAGAGCCCTTGCGGGTTAGAAAAAAGGTGAATCACTTGCTCAAGTTGACACGATAGAGGACGAACGTCGTTCCTCTTTCGATCTCGTTGAGAAACGGCGGCACGGGTACGTTTCCCGGGTCCTGAGCGAACAACACCACATAGTCATAGCCGGCTACCTGATTCTTTTGCAGCGGGTGAGCGGGGTTGCTCATGGGTCGGGAAAAGACCGCCTTCGGCAAGTCCGGCCGGACTTTGTCTTTGGCAAGCGCCCGGTAGGCTTCCGTGAGCACCAGGGGCTGTTTGCCTGGCTCAGCGAACAGCGTAGGCAAAAACACAGACCGCTGGATGACCGCCAGAGACGCCACGTGCTGTTTCGGCGGCCGGACGAGAAACTCGTAGGAGTCCTCGGCGACGACGTACGGCAGAACGCGGCTGCCAACAGGCACCGACTCGATCGCTTGCAGGAACTCGGTTTGATACTCATGGTAGAGTCGCCAGTCACCGGCGATCGCTCCCACCCGAACTGCCAGCAAGACAGACACCAGAGCCACACCCACCTTAGGCCGCCAGCGGGGGCCGGGCCGCCAGCTCGAGGCAGCGATCAGGAACCACACGATGGCGATCGGGAGCCGGTACCCGGCGAAACCCGATCCAAACAGAACCGCCGGCATCACAAGGAAGCTGGTGGTAAGCAGCCAGAACGGTGCTGCAGCGCGGTGCTCGAGGGTAAAGCTCTTGAGCACGGTCCCTGCAAGCAGAGCAGCGACCATGGCCCCGAAGGTGCTCAGATCGATGTTCGGATGTCCGGTGTCGAGCACGGCGTAAAGGCCGGCTATCTTTCCAATAAGATTCCCCGCTTGAACCGACGCCAAGTTCAAATGAAACGTTGGACTGAACGCAAGGAATAGAACCAACGGCGCGACGAATTGCGAGAACGCAACAATGTATGCTCTCTCCGGCGGCGACACCCCTTCCCGACGGTGCTTGGCGTAGTGTGAGATCTCTAACCCCAGCACAATCAGCCCATACACTCCCAAAGCGTAGAAGTGCGTGAAATAAAGAATCGTGGAAAACGCCGCAAATAGCGGCAGGGACCTGCGAATCGGCCAGCGGCGCAGTTTTAGCCAGAGGGCGGCGAAGATCAACGCCAGGTTGACTCCTAACAAGTAGTTCAGCCATCCCATATAAAAGACGAAGTTGTACGCAAACAGAACACTGACCAGCGGCCACAGCGACAGCTTCCCATGCAAGGCGTAATGAAGCAGCGAAACGGCCGGCGCTGTCGAGAGAAGGACCAGAGCGCAGAAGATTGCGCCTGCTACTTCGAGCGGGAATAGCCGCGCCAGCAGTGGAACAATGACGTCCATGGCCAGGTTGGGCAACGGGGCCCATGAGGCCTGGTAGTACTGCTGCAGCGTCGGTGACTCCCCGAGATGACTGAGGATGTGTATACGAGCCAGGTGGTTCGGATAGTCTTGAAGCGGCAGAATGTCAATAACAGAAAAAGGCACCAGCAGAACTACGCTTGCTGCGATGAGCAGTACAAAGTAGGTTCGTCGCGATGACATAGGGACCTGCCGCGTCAAACCGTGGCCGAGACCGGTGGAAATTGTAGGCGCACGGCATGCCGAGCCGGCGGCAGCTTCTCACGTACTCGGCTGCCACTCCATTCGCTGTCTGGTTGCGGCTGGTTCGCGTTAAGGTGGTGTCAGACTCAGGATACACGGAAGGGGGCGCTAGGCGGGTTTCGGGCCGGTAGCTGGGTGCCCGAAAGTATATGCAGAACCACGCGGACGATTACGGACAAGACGTAGGATGGGCGGTCTAGCTGTGACTGTTTGCGCTGCTTGCTTCGGGGTCCTTATGGGCACATGAATCTCCACGACAAAGTAGCCGTCGTGACCGGCGGCGCGAGCGGTATCGGACGGGCGCTTTGCCGGCGATTCGCTGCCGAGGGCGCGCGAGGTGTCGTCGTGGCCGATGTGGACGCCGACGGCGCTTCGGAGTTGGCTCGCGAGATAGGCGGCTTGGCGGTCAGGACCGATGTCGCTGTCGAGCGCGAGGTCGTCGAACTTGTAAGGCAAACCATTGACCGATACGGTCAGCTCGACTTGTTTTGCTCGAACGCGGGAATCTTCATTCCGGGTGGCGTGGATGTGGCAAACTCCGATTGGCGGCGAATCTGGGATATCAACGTCAATGCCCACCTCTACGCCGCGCGTGCTGTCCTGCCGCACATGCTGGATCGGCGGCGGGGTTACTTGCTCGCCGTCATCTCCGCGGCCGGGTTACTCACCCAGATCGGCTCAGCTCCCTACTCCGTGACGAAGCACGCAGCGCTGGCGCTTGCGGAATGGCTGGCGATCACTCACGGCGATGCCGGCATCAAGGTTTCCTGCCTATGTCCTCAGGGTGTGCGGACCGCGATGCTCGAATCGGCGCAAGGCGAGGTGAGGGGCCTCCTCCAACAGGGAGCCATTTCGCCCGAGGAATGCGCCGAAGCGGTGGTCGGCGGATTACGCGAGGAGAAGTTCTTAATCCTGCCGCATCCGGACGTTGCCAGATACTTCCAACACAAAGCAAACGATTACGATCGGTGGCTCCGTGGCATGCGCAGGCTTCAGCGAAAACTCAGGGGCCCCCTGGAGTGAGGCCTACTCTACCGGCAGGGATGCGTCCCGCGGCCGCCTCCTCTGACTAGTCAGCCAGGAACTCCGGTCTCGGAATTTTCTTGCTGGGAAGCCCGTGCTCGTGCCTCCGGTGATGCCAGGCGAGGACATCAAACCCGAAATCTCCTTCGAAATCCCGCCAGACCGAGTGGCTGTGGTTGTTTTCATTCTGAGTATTGTCGTACTCGACTAAAAAGGTCGGCGACTGAACCCGATAGTAGTCCCCCACCCCCGGTTCGATGCTGCCGGCCCAGGCAAAATAAAGCTTTTCTCGGGGCGTTTCGAGAGCCGCCTTCATGCGTGCGGCAGCGATCTCAGGCGGCATGTTATGGGCGTACTCGGCAATTAGATCCATGAGGACGTCAAGCTGCTCCTCGGTCATCTCGGAAGCCGGCAGGCCTTCCGGCTCGCCTTCGAGCTTTGCACGTGTTTCCGCGACCGTCAGAATATCTTCGTAGGCAACATCGGCCACAATGGCCTGCTTTTGCTGGTTCTCGTTCAACGACCTCACCAGCGTACGCGCCAGGTCTTCCTCGCGTTCGAGTGTGCGCAAACCCTTTCGGTCGCCTTCACGCACTTCGTGGGGGTTAGCCCCCAAGAAAGTCGGGCTTGCCGAGGCCAATCGCCCGTCCTTGATCGTGTAATTCAGCGACAGATGGTGTCCCTCGGCGCTCCACCCCCAAGTGCCCGTGGGCGACGGCGATCCGAAAACCGTGAAGTAATAAAGTTCCCTATCCCGGCGGCCTTCGGTGTCTTTTTCCTGGACCCGCAGGATCTCCTCCAGACTCATCACCGTCATGGCTTTGACGAAGCCCTGGCGGCTTAGGCCGGTCCCGAGCAAGCTGTCAGCCAAGCGTTCCTGCTCGGCCGACATCTGCTTGTAGCTGACGCCCTCTCGGTCGTGGCCATAGGTCCGTGGGAAGACGAAGTCGGGAAAGAAGTGCCATTCCGCTCGGTAGGGACTGTCAAAACCGAACACAGCTTGTGCCTTTTGCTCGGGGCTCAGGGCGTTGAGGAATCGCTGGGCGGTTTCGGCCATCACCGCTTCGATCTTCGAATGGTGGTCCGCAAAGATAAGAACGGCGGTCGAGATCAGCAAGACCAGGAGTCGGACTTTAAGGTGCCTGCGCATAGAGGGTCTCCTTGAGCTGGTTAGCTGTACGTCGCAAGAGGTCACCACTACGACCTTTCCAGACGGTCGCCACACGGTGTGATCTTACTGTGACGCGCCGTTAGGCCCGCGGTCACGTTCGGCTGCCGCTTGCGACGGGCTGATTAGTCTGCCGCCAATTATAGGGGAAAAGCGTCCCGGAGCGATTTGCGACATTGGAGTATTTGCTCTCTACTCAATGCATGATTCGAGCCGAAGGCTCTCCGTTACAATGAGGGCATGCTTCGGAGGTTGCTGCTCTTGCTAGTGGCGGGAGTCCTCATCTCGCTCGCTCAGCAGTCACTCAGCTACGACCAGCTGCGGGACATCGTGCGGTCCTCCATCAGCCAGGGTCTGACTGATAAGGAAGTCTCCAAATACCTCAAGAAACAGACGCTGGATTTCGCCTTGACCGATCCTCTGATTGAAGAGTTCGTCGGTTGGGGCATCGGACCGAGAACCCTCAACGTCTTGCGCGAGCTCAAGCCCGGCACGGAAGATCTGCCCGTCCCAAAAGTTAATACGTCTTCCGGCCCTCTCCGGCGCGGGCCTTCCCCGCCCTCTGAGGAAGAGCAACGGAGAATCATCGAGGAAGCCCGCCGCAACGCCCTCGAGTACACCGACGGGTTGCCCGATTTCGTGTGCTTGCAGATTACTCGCCGCTTCGTCGACCCCAGCGGTCTCGAGATGGATTGGTTGAAATACGATGAAATCAAGACGCGCGTGAGCTATTTCGAAAACCACGAGAACTACGAAGTCATGAGCGTCAACAACAAGGTGACGAGCCGTACCATGCTCGAACTCGGCGGCGCCATCAGCACCGGGGAGTTCGGCAGCATGCTGGCGGAGTTGTTCTCACCGTCTACCGAGGCTGAATTCCGCTGGGCGCGCCACTCTCTGCTGCGAGGGCATGGGGTCTACGTGTTCCACCTTTATGTGCCGCGGCGCCGTTCCCGTTGGCAGATCAGTTTTCAGGGCGAGCGCAAGCTGATCGCCGGATACCGTGGACTGGTTTACATCGACAAGGAAACCGAGCGTGTCCTGCGCGTCGTCACCAAGGCGGACGACATGCCAGCGGACTTCCCGATCCAGGAAGCCCAGCAGCGCTTGGACTACGATCTTACCGACATCAGCGGCCGCCAGTTCCTGTTGCCTCTCAAGGCCCAAATGCGCATGCGCCGGGGTCGAACGTTGACACGTAACAACACGGAGTTTCGCCTCTACCGTAAGTTCTCCGTTGAGGCAACCATTACATTCGATGAGATCGAAGATCTAGAGCCGCTGACCGAAGAAGAAGAGACGTCGGCCGAACCTTAAAGGCTCGATCGAGGAAAGTGTCGGTCGTGGGCCGTCTGACCTCACGGAACGTCCTAATCCTGGAAGGAGGGCTCAGTTTGTGGCCAGACGGGAGAGAAGGGCCCGGATTCCTGGGACGATTACCTTGTCCCCGTTGCCGCCAGCTCGGCGTCAATCACACGCGTGAACTCTTCAACCGGTCGGGCGCCGGAGAGAAGGATGCCGTTGATAATGAAGGCGGGTGTCCCTCTGATTCCGAGCTTCTGCGCTTCGAGGCTGTCGGCTTCGACGGCACCTCGATGCCGGCCCGAAGAAGCACACTCTTCGAACGACTCCTGGTCCAACTCCAGCGACTCAACGATCCCAGGGTGAACCTCGTCCGTCACGCGCGGCGCCTCGAAAAGAGCATCACGGTATTCCCAGAATTTCCCTTGTTCTCCCGCGCAACGAGCTGCTTCAGCCGCGTAGACCGCCCCGGGGTGGATGCGTGTGAGCGGTAGATCCTTGAAAACCCAGCTAAGTTCACCTTCGTATTTCGCCATTAGCTCTTGCATCACCGGCTGCATTCTTTTGCAGTAAGGGCACTGGAAGTCGGAATACTCCACGATCGTTACCGGAGCATCGGCCGGGCCTCTTCGGCGGACGTTTTCTAGATTAACCGGGAGGCGAGGTGGCTTGAGAAGAATCTCGACGCTTGCCTGCGCCACTAACGCTGCGACGTACCGTTTTCGGGCACGATCTTTCTCACGGAATTTCAACGCCTCTTCCACCTGGTCACGCATCTCTTCGAGGGGCTTGCGGAAGCTTCGCCGGTTGCGAGCATAGAAGCTTTCCACCTCTTCCGGAGTTGGATCGGCAACACTGCTACCCAGCTCCTGTTCCAGTAGCTCTTCCGCGCTGAGAGACTGCTTCCGAGCTTCCGCCTCGAGCACGCGCTGAGCGATGGTTTCCTCCAGGGCTTGGATGCGAACCTGATAGGCCTGCTGCTCGAGCTGAGTGAGCTGACCTTCGATGTCGAGATCGTCTTCGGTAATGGCATCGCCGTTGACAATCGCAACAGCGGCCTTATCACCCGCCGAGGTTGACCGGGAACATGACGCACCAAGCGAAAATGCCAAGCCGATCAGCACCAAGAATCGAAAACTCGCGATTGGGTCTTTCATAAATAGTCCTGACTCCATTGTACGTGGAAAGACGCTTTCCCCACAGGGTCGGCTACGTGGGCCGACCGGTGCGTATTGCTTAGTGCGGTAGTTCGCGAGTACAGTCACGTATCGATCAGCTTATCGAGGTATCGCGGTTTATCAGCTCGGGCGCAATGAATTGCGCCCTTACATTTTGAACGCGAGATACGCAAGCCCATCAGGAGGGGCGCTATTCATCGCGCTCCCAGGTCGGCCACCTTTCGTTACCGTATTTGCGAAATGCTGTACTTAGCCTGACCACTCCCACAGCCGGGGCCTCGCACGAGAGAACACTTTCTACGTGGACCCCTGCCGCGGTGGATCAGCCGGACCCCAGGGCGTCCAGAGCGGCCCTGATGCCTCGGGCCAGCTCAACGGTAGACCCGCGGCCCCAATAGTGCAAAAAGATGTAGCGTGGCTGATCGTAGACCATGTGGTTATGAATAGCCACGATATTGATGTCGGCACGGCGCAGCTCTTTGAGAACCCCCTGCAACTCGGATTCGAGCACGGCAAAATCTCCGTCCACAAAGGCACTTTCGTCGGAGCCGGCAAAGGCCGCCCAGGTATTGACGCCCATCTGTTTGCCGACTTCGCGGCCGTGCATAGTAGCCCGGCGTCCGATCACGGCCTTGTACATGCCCCCCTTCATGGCGCCCTTCAGTCCGAGGACGTTGTCGATGCTCTTAGGTGTGATCGAACCCTCCTCGGGAATGGCCATGCCCAGGAATCCCACGGCAGGCCGCGCCAAGCTCCGGCGAATCGCAGCCACCTCCGCGAGCGCCCGGGCAACAGCCGTCGCTAGGGCCTCGGCACTACCACGGCCCCCGATATGCATGAACATCACTTTGGGCCGGTCATAGAAGAAATGGTTGTGAAGAGCCGTGACTTCCAGCCCGTGGTCGAGGGCGACCGACATCACCGGATTGACCTCATCTTCAAATAAGGTCAGGTCGCCCATCACCATCAGCCCACCTGTGCCCGTGGGTGTGAACGAAGCCCACGAAGTTAAACCTAGAAAGGGATCGAAGTCCCGTCCATCTATTTGGACCTCCACGTCCGTCCGCGGAAAAGTGACTTTGTAAACGCCCTCTTCGGCAAAGAACGTTCCGCGAACGCCCGTGACCTCGTCGATCGTGTCTCTTTGAGCTTGGGTGAGGGCAGGCAGAGGCGGGGTCGGCTTCTTCGCTTGACTCTCCTCAGATTCGGAGAAGGAACAGCTCGCGAATAGCGCCAGTGTGCCCAGGAGCAACACGACAAGGCGAAGTCCGTTATGCATTGGTTCTCTCATGACGGGACCATTGTATCGCCCTGATTCCAGCGGGGTTCGGCGACATTGGGTTTGTTTCGTCGTTTTTCGGTTGAACCGGCTCCAGGCGTCGAGAAGAGTCTCGACGCGGCACGCTGAGAGCGTGCGCCACAAAGGAACTCGATGTCGCCACGAATGGCGACACGGCACGCAAGAATGCGTGCGCCAGGGCAGATTTCCGGGCGCGCTTTGCGCCTTGTAGCCTTCAATCGAACGAGATCAAACAAGGATTGCGACAAGGTCGCTTGGAATCGCTACACGGCGACGGGCTGAGGGGTGTTCGACTCAACCTGGTCCCAGGTGACAAGTTCGTAACAGGAAGCATCTCTGAGGATTTGGGTTACGAGCGCCGTGTGCATGGCGTGGCCGGCGTATTCAGCAATCACGTGTCCTAGCAGGGGACGCCCGATCAGCGCCAGATCACCGATGAGATCGAGCACTTTGTGGCGGCAGCATTCGTCTGGGAAGCGCAGCCCTTCGCGGTTGCGGATTCCGTCAGCCGTGAAACAAACCGCATTCTCGAGCGATGCACCTCGGATGAGCCCCATATCGCGCATCCGGTCCAGATCTTTTTCGAAGCCGAACGTTCGCGCAGGGGCGATCTCCCGGGCGTAACTCTCGGGCGTCACCTCCAGCTCAACCCGCTGGTGTCCGACCGAGGGGTGATCGTACTTGGTAATGCAAGTGATTCGGAAGCAATCGTCGGGCAAGATCACGATTCGCTTGCCGTTTTCGCATATCTCAACCGGTCGGCGAATCTGAAGATAACGTCGCTTGCCGCGGAGCACTTTGCGCCCGGCCTTGTTCAAGTGCTCGACAAAGGACTGCCCACTACCATCAAGTATGGGGACTTCCAAGTTGTCGATCTCTACCTGGACGTTGTCAATGCCCATGCTGTAGAGGACACTTAAGAGATGCTCGGTGGTCGAGATGAGCACGCCCTGGCGCATCAAGCTCGTGGCGTAGCTGACCCGGGCAACGTATTTGCCGTTGGCCGGGATGCGAAACCCATCTAGGTCCGTGCGGCAGAACAGAATACCAGTAGAAGAAGGAGCCGGGCGAATCCGCACGGTAGCAGGTAAACCGCCGTGCAGCCCCTCACCGCGGAGTTGGACTGTCCGGAGGGTCGTGGTCTCGAGCTGCAAAGTCTAGGATCTCCGACCTAACTCGCCTAGGCGCTTTACTGC
Organism: Bryobacterales bacterium; assembly: GCA_965248105.1. Taxonomy (GTDB): domain Bacteria; phylum Acidobacteriota; class Terriglobia; order Bryobacterales; family UBA6623. Next base: position 2,735,735 of record CBDFIK010000006.1, on the reverse strand, counting down.
ATGCAACTAGAGAACCATTCTAAACTTACTGATTCTAAAGAATCACAATTCGGCCACGTGTGTCTATTATGCCACAACGAGCAGTATCGACTCCTAATTCTGCAAAGAATCGCCGGAGCGTAGTCCGCCTGGACTCGAATAGACCCTTCGCCGAAGTACATGGCAGCCAATTCCCTTCGTTCAACTCCCAACCCCTGGGGTTTTCCTCGATTGTTGAATGCCGCCCCTTACGATGGTAGAAAGGCATGTCACCCTTAAACAGCCGGAACCAGGGGATAAGAAGGTGTGAAAAAATGGTGGGGACAGTCAACCGCGGCTGAAGATGTCATTGATTCCACGTGCCTTCTAGGATGCCGCTTGTGACAGTCCTTAACAGCCAGAACCAGAGGAGAGATCCCCATCTATTTCCCGCGACTTTTGTTCAACGCAATAAACGCTGATAGGCAAGATCGACGATTTCTTCTACCGGTGCTGTGCTCGACCCTTGTGCTGGCGTTAGGAGCCGGACCCTCGCAGTCGGCTGACTGGCCGGAGTGGGACAGGGTCAGTCGACCGGGAACGAGCTTCGAGCCGCTGGCGCGTAATCCGCTCCCGGGAAGACCGCTGGCTTCGATAGCCGTTGCCGAGGGGGCAATCTTCCTGCGCACAGCGACCCATTTGTACCGCATCGAACAGCGGTGGATGAGGGAATCGGCGTGGCTGGCGGCAGAACGGGCGGCGTAGACGTCGTCTTCTGGTTCGACAAAGGACGACGATGTTTCAACGGGTTACGGCTGTCGGTGAGGCGGCCGGTCGGGAAGAACTCGCGGCGGCCGCACCCGGGTCGCGAGGGTCCGTCACGACTTTTCCGGTAAGAGTGAGGGGGCTTTCTCTCGCCCGGCCGTCTGCTGTTCCGCAACGGCCGAGGGATTTCCTTCCCGTTCGCAGGCAAGGCGCAAGCCGTGCAGGGCAAGCTCGAATCGGTCCCGGATGCCCGTTTTCTCAAAAATGTGCATTAGATGGATCTTGACAGTCCCTGTCGCGATGCTGAGCGATTCCCCAATCTCTCGGTTCTTCATTCCCTTGGAGACCAGGTCAGCCACTTCTTGCTCCCGCGGTGTGAGAGGTCGGTTTCGCGGTCGGTCGAGGGGCGAGTCGGAAGAGACAGACAAGTCCTCGGTCCAGAGTTCCTTGCGGGCTACCGTTTGCAGGCAGTGGAAGAGGACGTCGTGGGAGGCGGTTTTTCTTAGGATGCCGCGGGCCCCGGCCTGCAGCACTCGGAAACATTCCAAGTCGGAGATCGTCGCGGCCCATAGCACCAACTGAGTGGCGGGGTTCGCTTGCCGCAGGCGAGTGATCCAATCCAAAAGATTGTGGATCCCGAAACTTCGATCGACAATGGCAAGATTCGGAGGGTTGTGCCCGATTTCCGAGAACGCCTCTTCGAGAGTACCCGCTGTGCCAATGAGTTCGAAGTTTTCTTGAGCGTCCAGGATCGTCTTCAGCCCCTCCTGAACAATCGGCTGGGGGTCGCATAGAAAAACAGAGATCATCAGCACCTTCCTCCCGGACGACGTGCTTTCGCCGCAGGCACTTGGCGGGCTGGCATTCTGTTTGTTCATCGTCCATCAGGTGCGATTCCTACAGTGGGCCGTTCGGCCGGTCGTATGAAAATGCCGCGGATCGAGCCGCTTAGCCCTCCCCGGCAAGCCCCGTAACCGCCCCCTCAAAATTTCTCCTATAGCCGTCCGATTCTTGGTCGATATGTTGTGGAGCGACTCGGTCGTGCTGCACCGTCTCTTCGGTGCGGTGGCTGCCCAAGACCCGCCCAGACACTGGAAAGGGATTTGACATCCACTGCCGGCGCTCGGCCGTTCCGCGTCAATCTGCCCCAAGGAGTACGAAAGGAATCTGCATGAAAGAGAAATTAAACGCCCTATTCATTCAGCTGCGGCGCTTGGTCAAGGACAGCGAAGGCCAGGACCTTGTGGAATATGCGCTACTTGCCGGGTTTGTTGCCGTTGCGGCGGGAGCACTGTTGCCGGGCATCAGTGACAGCATCAGCGTCATCTTCTCGAAGATGGCGAGCGTGCTGTCGGCGGCTGCGGTCTAAGACAGGTGATCGCGGGCGCCGGAGTTGGCAGCTCACCGTGCGGGCCTCTGTCCCGCAGGTCCGGCGCCCGGGCACTCTCGAACCGGGACGAAATGATGGTCAAAAGTATCACAGGAGTCATTCGTCGGTTCCGCAAGCTTGCCATATGGCGGAACACGCGCGGCCAAGACTTCGTGGAGTATGCCCTGCTGGCCGGGCTGGTCGCAGTAGCATCGGGCCTGTTCTTGCCTGGCATATCAGAGAGCATGTGCGAAATCTACACACAACTGGAGTCGAGGCTCGACGAAGCGGCCCAGTAAAGCTGCTTTCTCAAGCAGGTCGTGGCGGGATCAGACAAGCTCACGGGGGGCGCATCAACAGCCCTTAGGAGTCTCCCCGGCTTTGTAAATCCTGTAGCGGACCCCGGTTCTGGTCAGCGATTGTGCTGACGCCAGGTGTCGGGAGCGCGCGGTCGTTTGGCCTCATTTTGGTCCGGCGTGTTTAGGGGCCGCTAGCACCTAAGCCTTAGCCGCTCCTGTGTCGATAGGAGTTTGCATGAATTCCCGTGTCGCCTTAGCCCTAGCAATTTCCGCCGGGATGGCATTGGTGGTCTCCGGCATCTTCTATCAAGTTGCGGTCCGCGGACGCTCCTCCGTCCCAGCGCCGGTAGAGATCGGAGAAGTCGTGGTTGCGGCGAGGGATTTGGACATCGGAGCGGCCATCGAGGCCACGGATCTCAAAGTCGAGCCGTGGCCGGCCAATAGAATCCCGGACGGGAGCTTCCAACAAATCGACGACGTCATCAACCGCGTGACGGTGAGCCGGGTCCTGATCAACGAGCCCATCGTGGACCGTAGGCTGGCGTTGCCTGGGTCGGGCGTTGGCCTCGCACCCAAGGTGCCGGAAGGGATGCGCGCCATGGCTGTACGAGTCGATGATGTCAACGGCGTCGCCGGCTTTGTTTTACCCGAAGCGCGAGTCGACGTGTTGCTGACGGGATCGCCAAGAAACCGCGCCGAGATCGGCCAGATCACACGCACGATCTTGAGCAACGTCAGGGTGATTTCAGCAGGAGAGCACCTGGCTCCCGACGCTTCTGGGCGACCCAAGCGGGTGCCGGTGGTAACGTTGCTACTGACGCCACGGCAGGCGGAGCTGCTCACCCTAGCAAGTTCCCAAGGCCGGATTCAGCTAATCCTTCGCAACTCCATGGACCAGGAGCAACTCGAAACCAAGGGGGTGCGGGAGCAGGAGCTGTTCATTGTCGCCCCGCGCCGCAGGGTCGTGCCCAAGCCCTCGCCTCCTGCTCAAATCGTACGTCTGGAGCCACCTCCGCAGATCGAAGTTATTCGCGGTAGTCGCCGTACCTTCCAGTCGTTAGATTCGGCGCAGCGGCACTAACGGCTCTCCTCCCAGGAGCAGGGGCCACGCTCACTGCTGGTGATTCGTGGCGGGCGAGACACGGTGAGCCATTGTCTCGATGGAGAGTCATGCGTGAACGAGTTGACGGCAGGACAGGGACAGGGCCTTACCGCGATCTTGATCTGCCCCGACCAGCAGCTCGCCGCTGCTTTTCTGCAGATCGTGCAGCCGCTTGCCGAGATCTCGGTTGTCGGTCGGCTCACTGCTTATCCCTCCGGCCAAGTCCTCGAAGAGCGAGTACGCTCGCTGCAACCCGACGTTGTACTGCTGGATGTGAGTTCCAACCACGAGGACTCGCAGAGGTTGGTGTCCCATATCGTGGACTACTGGCCTCAGATTTCCGCCGTCGGGCTGAGCCATAGCAACGAGCCTGACGTCATCCTTCGATGTTTGCGCAGTGGCGCGAGCGAATTTCTCAGCAGTCCCTTTCACACCAGCGATGTCCAACAAGCCCTCCAACGGATGCTGCGGCGCAAGAGCGTCGAAATGCGTCCTGCCTCGCCGGCCCGGGGCTCTCTGCTGGCTTTCGTCCCGGCCAAGGGAGGCGCCGGTTGTACCACCCTGGCCGGCAGCACCGCCCATCGCATCCACAAGGCCGGCCGTCAGCGGGTATTGCTCATCGACTTCGACTTGGTAGCCGGGCTGATTTCCTTTCTGTTTCGCATCAACCACCCCTACAGCGTGATGGACGCCGTAAAGTATTCCGGGCGTTTGGACAAGGCGCTTTGGTCATCCCTCGTGTGTCAGCGAAACGGCATTGACATCCTCCCCGCCCCGGAACGCCCGGACCCCACCCCGGTAGATTCCTACCCGGTTCAAGAAGTGCTCGAATACGCCCGATCCGCGTATGACTACGTAGTGGTCGATCTGGGCGGAATTTGCGATAGCGTGTCACTCGCCACTCTGCCGATTGCGAACTCCGTTTATTTGGTGTGCAGCCGCGACATGCCTTCCCTGTTCCTAATGCGCCGAACCGTTCAGTTGCTGGAAGAAACCGGCTACAACCAGGAGCAAATGCGCGTGCTCGTCAACCGCTTCGAGAAGCGGCCTGAGCTAAGTCGAGAGGACATGGAAAAGATCTTTCGCGCCCCGGTTCACGCATTCTTCGCCGATGACACCGCGGCCGTCAGCGCCGCGCTCCGCGAGGGCGTACCTGTAGGCGACAAGACGGATCTGGGACGAAGCCTCGGACGGTTTGTCAAGAAGTTTCTCGGAGACCAGGTGGCCACGCCTTCCAAAGGCCCCCGGGTGAGAACACTCAAAGAGCTGCTCAGCGGCACTTAAATCGCGGACTGGCTACCTCAACCTTCTACCCGAAGGGTCGATAAGGAAGTGGGACGTTTTCCCAGGAGGATTCATGCCAGTTGTCGAACTGCCCCCGATTGCGAACCTGCAAGAGCACGAACCGCTTCCTCGACCAGCGCCTGCCTCAAGAGCTCTCCGACAGGAACACCAGGACCTAAAATTCACCCTTCACCGAAAGCTTCTCGACAAGATTAACCTCGATGCTCTGGCATCTATTGAGACGCAAAAACTGCGCAACGAAGTGCGCTCAGCTCTGACAGCACTGGTCGATGCCGAGCAAACGTTGCTCAGCGCTATCGAGCGGAACCAGATTGTGTCGGAAGTGCTCGACGAAGTGTTCGGGCTAGGGCCGCTTGAACCGCTGCTGCACGACCCCACGGTAAGCGACATCCTTGTTAACACCCACAAGCAAGTCTACATCGAGCGCGGCGGCAAGCTGGAGCTAACGAATGTCAGCTTTAAGGACGACGCCCATCTGTTCCGCATTATCGACAAGATCGTTTCGCAGGTCGGCCGGCGAGTGGATGAATCCTCTCCGATGGTAGACGCCCGCCTTGCCGACGGGTCCCGTGTCAACGCCATCATTCCCCCCTTGGCCGTGGATGGGCCCCTGCTGTCGATTCGCCGCTTCCAAACCGACGACCTGATGCCCGCGGACCTCGTGGAACGGCTATCGATGACTCAGGGGATGATGCAGCTGCTCGAGTCGGCCGTGAAAAGCCGGCTGAACATTGTGGTGGCCGGAGGGACTGGCTCGGGCAAGACTACGCTATTGAATGCCCTTTCCGCCCTCATTTCGCCTAAGGAACGCGTCGTAACGATCGAAGATGCAGCTGAACTGCAGCTCAAACAACCCCATTTGGTGCGCCTCGAGACCCGGCCGCCCAACATAGAAGGCCAAGGGGCTATCCGCCAGCGCGAGTTGCTTGTCAATTCTTTGAGAATGCGCCCGGACCGCATCATCGTCGGCGAATGCCGCGGCGAGGAAGCCCTGGACATGCTTCAGGCCATGAACACGGGCCACGACGGGTCGATGACGACCGTGCACGCCAACTCACCACGAGATGTGATTGCCCGTTTGGAAGTGATGGTAAGCATGGCCACCTCTAACCTCAACCTAATCTCCATCCGGCAACAGATCTCCTCAGCTATCGACATGATCGTCCATCTGGCACGGCTGAGCGATGGAACGCGCAGAGTAATGTGCCTCACCGAGGTCGGGCACATGGAAGGGGAGGTCGTTACGCTCCAGGACCTGTTCGTGTTCGAAAAAAGGGGCATTTCCCCGGAAGGCCGTGTCCAGGGCCGTTTCGCAGCGACCGGCATCCGGCCCAAGTTCTACGAAAAGATGCTCGCAGCCGGCATTCATCTGCCGGCAGAGCTGTTCGAATCGGAAGTCGAAGTCGATTAACGGAGCGACTGGTCAGGTTCGCTAACCCCATGTTGGTATCCAACCGTTGAGGTAGAGCGTTGCTTCTATTAATGATTCTTTTTGTGGTGACAATGGCTCTGACAGGCGCCACCTACTTCATTGTTCACAGGACACTGCTGAAGCGGGAAACCGCTAAGGTCCGCGACCGGCTGAGCAGCATAGCGAATCCGACGGATGCGATCTCGTCCAGCACAACACCCCTGTTTCTCCCCGAAGGCGCGGACCAAAGCCGTCTGGTTAACCGTCTGCTGGCCAGAATGAATGTGGACCGGCAACTGCAAAGGCTGATCGAACAGGCCGGTGTCTCTTGGGCGCCGGGGCAGGTGTGCATCACGTCTTTGTTGCTCGCACTCCTGGCCTTTAACGTCGTCTGGTATCTGTTTGCCCCTTGGCAGAACATGGCTTTCGCAGCCGCGCCCCTGGCAGCCCTGCTACCTCTTCTCTATCTACGGCGCCGTCGCAAGAAGCGCATTGCCGCCTTTGAAGCCCAATTCCCTGATGCGCTGCAGTTCATTGCCCGTGCGATGCGCACCGGCCATGCCTTCTCGGTGTCCCTCGAGATGCTGTACAAAGAGTTTCCTAACCCTCTGGGCGGAGAATTCCGGCGAACCTTCGAAGAGCAGAATCTCGGGCTCCCCATGGATACAGCACTCGAGAAACTAGGACAGCGTCTGCCTCTGATCGATGTACAGTTCTTTGTCGCAGCCGTTCTGTTGCAAAAGCGAACAGGCGGCAACCTAGCCGAGATCCTCGACACACTGGCAAGCTTGATCCGCGAGCGGTTCAAGTTGCGCGGCCAGATTCGAACGATTAGCGCTCACGGCCGGCTCTCGAGTTTGGTGCTGACCGCCATCCCCGCCGCCGTCGCGTTCTTGATGTATATGGTTCACCCCAAACATATGCAATTCTTCGTCGAGCACGAGATCGGGCAGTGGATGGCCGGCTTGGCTATTGCATTTCAGGGTCTCGGGTACCTGATTATGCGCCAGATCGTCAAAATTGAGGTGTAATGTCAAGGGCGGAGCAAAATTAGACCAGTTCGGCGGAGGGAGAATAGACCAGTTTTGGGGTAGAGCGGCGGAGCAAAAATAGACCAGTGGGGGGGGAGTCGGGGTTTTGCTTCGAGTTTTTGTGGGACGGCTGGAACGCAGCCTGAGGTCGCCCGTTAGGGCGGCTGAAGGCGGAGTGGAAGGCGGCTCACAAAAACTGTGGCGAGCCGGCGGGGATCAATCCGAAGACGGAGAGCGTTGCTTCTTGCTCTGCTTGAGGCGGAAGCTATCGCCGTTCATCTCCAGGATGTGGACGTGGTGAGTGAGCCGATCCAGCAGGGCGCCGGTCATGCGCTCGGACCCGAGGACTTCGGTCCACTCGTTGAACGGCAGGTTCGAGGTCACCATCGTGGAGCCCTGCTCGTAGCGCTGTGAGAAGGTTTCGAACAGCAACTCCGCTCCGGTCTTCGACAGCGGCACGTAGCCCAGTTCATCGACGATCAGCAGGTCTTGCTTGGCGAGCTGCTTTTGGGCCCTCAGCAAGCGCCGCTCATCACGGGCTTCCAGCAGCTCGTTGAGCAGCGCTGCGGCGGTAGTGAAGCGAACCCGATAGCCACCCTGGCAGGCCGCCAGTCCCAGCGCCAGAGCGAGATGCGTTTTCCCCGTGCCGGAGTTTCCTAGAGCCAACACGTTCTCGCGACGGTCGATGAACTCTCCGTGTGCCAGCTCGAGCACCAGCTTCTTGTTCAACTTGGGTAACGCCAGGAAGTCGAACGTATCAAGGGTTTTCGTGACCGGGAACTTGGCGGCCTTGATGCGCCGCTCGGTCGCTCGGCGTTCACGGTCGAGCAGTTCGAGCTCGGACAGTTGCAGCAGAAAGCGTCTCGCATCCAAGCCCTCCGTGGCGCACTGCCGTGCCACCTTGTCGTACTCGCGTAAGAAGGTCGGCAGCCGCAGTGCTTTCAGATGAGCTTCCAGCAGCAGTTTGGATCTCGCCATCAGTCCACTCCCTGTGCCAGCAGCACCAAATAATCTGTTGTCGATGTCTGTTCGACTTGTGCTGTGGGTAAGTGCGGATACTGCGTCAAGTCCAAGCGGGGCGGCCGTTGCTCGATCCGACACAGGACGAGGTGCTTGACGGCGTCGAAGCCGATCGTTCCCAACTCAACGGCCTGCCGCGCGGCGGCGGTGACGTCGGTGAGCGGGAAGTCTTCGAGTAAACGCAGCACCTGCACGTACTCGCGCTTGCCTGGTTTACCCAGCCGCACTTCGAGCAAGCGTCTCAAACGCACGAGATCTTGCGGTAACTGCCAACCGACGAGCGGCGCGGCTTGATCCAGCGCGTTCGTCTTGCGCTCCAGCAAGGCCAGGTAATGCAGCGGATCGAAGATCAACTCCTCGCGTTCGTAGCTGCGCCGATGCCGGGCGATCTCTTCGCTGCCGCAGCCGATGACCACCTCATCGACGTAAGCTCTCAGCAGTACTTCGCGGTGGCCGTAGCGCGTCGGAACCGAGTAGTCGTTGGTCCGATAGCGCACCAGCGACAACGACGTCACCCGCGTCGTGCGCTTGTCGCAAGCGTCATACCCGACAGCAGGCAACGTCAGAAACGCCTGGCGGTCGCGCTCGAAACGCTCACCGATCGTTTCCGAGTGTCGCCGCAAGCGCCGTCCAAGGTTCTTGCGGCACTTCGCTTCGAGGTGTTCGTTGAAGGCTTCCCAACTTGAGAACCTGGGGATCGGCACCATAAAGTTGCGCCGCGCATAGCCCACCAACCCTTCCACTTTGCCTTTGTCGTTGCCCTTGCCCGGCCGCCCGAAACGGTCGGCGAACAGATAATGTGACTGCAGCTCGGAGAAGACACGGGTCCTCTGGCGTGTGCCGTCTCCCAGGATCCTCGCCACCGCTAGCTTCGTGTTGTCGTAGACGATGCTGCGCGGCACGCCGCCAAAATAGCGAAACGCCGCATTGTGCCCCTCGCAGAATGCCTCCGTCGTCTCGGCCGGAAACGCTTTCACGAATGCGTCATCGCTATGCGGCAGATCGACGACCAAGAAGTGCGCCTTGCGCTGCACTCCGTTGATGACGACGACCGCTTCGCCGAAGTCCGCCTGGGCGTCACCCGGCGGATGCGTCAGCGGCACGAACATCTCTTGTCCGCCCAGCTTCTTCTCGCGTACGTAGTCCTTGACGGTCGTGTAGCCGCCTGTGAACCCGTACTCGTCGCGGAGGCGGTCAAAGATGCGCTGTGCGGTGTGGCGTTGTTTCCTCGGACGCTCCCGATCGTCGGTCAGGATCTGATCGATGATCCCTGTGAAGGCCTCCAGTTTGGGACGCCTCGCCGGTTTGCTCCGCCGATAGCCCGGCGGAATCCGGTAGCGCAACATCTTGCGCACGGTCTCGCGAGCAATCCCAAAGCGCCGTGCTGCTTCGCGTTCGCTTAGCCCTTCGACGCAGACACTTCGTCGTACTTGAACGTATAGCTCCACCCGATACATCCCTCCGGTGTTCCACAAAACACCTCGGGGATGCTTGCGGACCACATCAGCGGCTTGGTCCTCCGCCTCCTCTGGGAGCCTTCACACCGCCGCTATGTGGTCTAGTTTGTCAGCGCCGTTCTCAGCGGGGGTCTGCAACAAAAATCACGGCGGCCCCGCCCTATATCTTAGGTCCAATGCAGCGTCCTCGGCCTACAAAGAAAGCAAGAACGCGATCAAGTCTTGTATCTCTTGCTCGGATAAGTGCGCCGTCCGCCCGTGGCGATCCATGGGGTTTTCGTTAATGAGTACGGCGCGGAGAGTGGGTGCGCTCCCGTCGTGCAGGTAGGGAGCCGTATCCCAAAGCCCTCTCAGCGAGGGCGTGTCGAACGCGGGGCCGAGCGGCTCGTCGGGACCTTCGCCGGTCCCGATGTTGTGCCTAATGAAGGGAGATGCGTTCAAGGTTGAGTCCGTGAACAGAGGCGGAGTGTGGCACCCCGCACAGCCTACGTCTAAACGCTCAAAGACGGCGCGTCCACGTTCGACAGCGGCGGCGAACGAGGCATCGTCCTTACCCACGGGGCTGGGCTTGGTTCGCAGTGACTCGACAAAGGCGGCCAGGGCGTCGAGGTCTTCCGACAGGCCGGCATTGGGCGGCCCTAGCGTCGGGTTCGGCGTACCATCTCGTATGATCCCCGTCCCCGCCTGTAGTTCCCGGATCGTGAACTCAAAATCCTGCACCTCATCGCGGTCCGCGCTCCAGTGAATCGGCCGTGTTTCCCCAACCCCGCGCAGGCTGGTGGTATTACGAATGCCTAGCGGCGTGAGCCAGGTGCGGCCGTCGTGCTCGCCCTCGAAATGACAGCTCGCGCAACTCATCCAGCGATCCTTCGCAATCTCTCTCGAGCGACTGGAAAAGAAAAGGACCTTGCCACGTTTTACCTCGGGTGCCAGCGGACTCGTCGTCACCTGTATCCGCTTTATCTCCTGCCGGGTGGCCAAGTCAACCACCGACACATCGTCTGTGAGTGAGTTGAATACATAGGCCTTGCGACCGTCTGGAGTCAACACGACACTGCGAGGCGCCTCGCCCACGTCCACTCGACCAATCCGCATCCGTGTTTCGAGGTCAATGATCGACAGGTCTCCGCTTCCAAGGCCAACGACGTAGAGGCGTTGGCCGTCGGGAGAGAACGTAAGATCGAATGGTAAGTTTACTGCGAACTCGCCCAAAGAAAGGTCGATCCGCCGGCGGGGAAGAGGTTCGTTAGAGACAAGGTCGATAGCCGAAACAACCGGGAAGACGGTGCTGTCGAAAAGCAGAAAACGGTTGGTGACATTTGATCGAATATGAGGCAGATAGGCGCGGCCGTCCGTTGGATGAATGACGATTTTCTGCACCATGTTGCTATCACTTCCGGTCGAGATCGTGTCCAAGAGCACCCGCTTAGCGGTGTCGATCACGGAAACCTCTCCCGAGAGAAAATGGGTCACGTAGAGACGAGACCCGTCGGCGGAAAGCGCAAGGCCTTTAGGCTTGGGGCCCACCGGGATCCGAGCGATAACGCCGGCTCTGAGCAGTGCCGGGCTCAAGACGCCGCTGGCACGAGCACGCGAGCGGGGGGGCGGGTACCGTACTCGGATCTCGACCACCTCGATACTTGCGCTAGCTGATGAGGCCACGTAGACAAGCTGACCTCCCGGATCCGCAACGACGCCGTAGGGTTCTGCGCCGACTCTAATTGTGGCTAGCGTGGTCAGCCGACTCGTGTCGAGAACAGTGAGCGTCGCCGAGTCTTCGCTTGTGACGTAAAGGTAACGCCCACTCAGACCAAGAGCTAACGCACGAGGGTCATCTCCGACACGGGTCTCCCCGATCTTTCGGTCGATCCGGGTATCCACTGCGGAGACTGATCCAGAGTCAGGGTTAACAACAAAGACAAAAGAGCCATCCGACGTGATCGCCGCATTTCCGCTGCCGCTAGGCCCAGTCCGCCTGCCGGCGCCGCTGACAGTAGGGAGGGTTGCCACAAGCTGTAGCGCGAACAATGCTACTAAGCCCACTCGTTCCAAGACCAACCTATTGATGTTCGCGAAATACAGTGTAGGGGCGCAGCGTGCTGCGCCCGCTCTGGCAAGGCATTTGCTGTGTCCGAAAACAACACTATATTCTGCGGGTATCAATAACTGCATGCCTCGGTGGGGGCGGCGAACCCTTCACAGGCAGTCCGTCCCTGGCAATTGTTAGTGGCAAGCACCCATATTGTATGGCACCCGGGTTCCCCTGACGGTCAAGGACATGGAAGGCTAAATCTGCGTTAAGAACCTGCTTTACCTGCTTAGTGGCCCGTGCCCCGGTGGCGGGCGCCAGTGAATGGCCGCCGCCACGGGAACGACCACTCGATGCCACACCGTCTCAGTCCCGAGACAAAATGTTCAAACCGAGTCATCACGGGCGTGCGGCAGGTCTCTACTTACAGCGACGGTATCTCGCTGGCGGCCTTGGTCACCGTCGTGCCGTCGGCCAGTTGAAACCGGTACTCGTGCTCGAAACCTTTGTTGGTGGAACGCCGGAAGTAGGTCATGGCTTCGAGTGCTCCAAACTGCCGTTCCGCCCAGTCCCAGGTCCGTGCTTTGCGCGGGTTGTTCGCCTCCGACGGTCGTGAGCGGAAGGTTCGTGTGGCCACGTCCCAGCATCGCACGATTCGTGTAGCAGCCAGTACCCATTCCCCCAGTAGTTTGGCCAAGGAGCAACACAGAGTCTACGGTGATGAACGGCCTCAACTCACACCGTACTCTGCTGGGTGCGGGCTGGAGGAGATCGGAGACGGGCTGTGGCGGGGTTGGTTTTCGTTCTACGAGCGGGGGTTGTTCGACGAGCGGAAAGGGCGCTTGCTGCCGCCGTCGGCGCTTGCCGCGACGCCCGCTCGTCCGGGGCGCGGAAAACCGTCGCTGCACGGTGTCGGCCCTTGCCCATCGACTTCGACCGCCCGCGCCCTGCCTTTGCCGAACGAGTAAATCTCCCGCCCGCAATTCAACCCAGCACAAAAAAACTGTGCCAAGCTGATACTCGGACGGGCTCCTAAATGGCAAACTGAAGGGCGGAGAGGTTCATGAAAACCACTCGAAGGCATTTTTCGAAATCAGCGGGACTCGTGGCGCTATGGCCCTGGGCCTGTTCCCAGGTGAAACCGCCAACTGAAGGCGTTCTGGTCAATGACATTCACTCGAAGCTCAACCCCACAACAGTGAGCCGTGTAGTCGAAGCCGACCGTGTCGAGGTGGTTCAGACAACCCTCGCCGATGCGCGGCATACTGGGCAGTCGATTTCCATCTCTGCCGGACGTCATGCTATGGGCGCCCAACAGTTCGGAACAGACACGGTACTGCTCGACACGAGGAAACTCAAACGGGTGCTGAACTTCGATCCCGAGAGGGGCCAAGTCACGGTCGAAGCCGGTATCGCCTGGCCGGACTTGATTAACTACCTCGTTGCAACTCAGCGCGGCAAGTCCGAGCAATGGGGCATCGCACAAAAACAGACGGGCGCGGATGAACTCAGCCTCGGTGGAGCATTGGCCGCCAACGCTCATGGCCGCGGACTTCAGATGAAACCGTTTGTTAGCGATGTAGAGTCGTTCACCCTTGTCGATCACCGGGGAGAGCTGGTTAGCTGCAACCGGCAACAGAACCCCGAGCTGTTCGGCCTGGTAGCGGGCGGGTACGGGTTGTACGGCGTCGTCTCGTCGCTGACCCTTCGCTTGGTTCCGCGACGCAAACTAGAGCGCGTCGTCGAGATCGCGCAGTCCGACGATCTGATGGCCCGTTTCGAACAACGCATTGCGGAGGGTCATCTCTACGGGGACTTTCAGTTTTCTATCGATCAAGAATCGGATGATTTTCTTCATCGCGGTGTTTTCTCTTGCTACCGACCCGTGGACCCGGCCACGCCGGTTGCAGACGAGCAGAAGCAGCTCTCCAAAGAGAACTGGGCGGAACTGATCTACCTCGCGCACGCCGACAAGGCGGAGGCGTTCCGAAGGTATTCAGGGTATTATCTTTCGACGTCAGGACAGATTTATTGGTCCGATACCCATCAACTGAGCACTTACCTGGATAACTATCATCAAGCTGTCGACCGGCGGCTCGGCTCGAAGGAACCGGCCACGGAAATGATCTCTGAAATCTATGTCCCGAGATCGGAGTTAGGGGAGTTTCTTGGCGAGGCCGCGGAGGACTTCCGGCGACATAGCGTCGAGCTCATCTACGGTACGATTCGGCTTATCGAGCGCGACGACGACAGCTTTCTCGCCTGGGCGAAGCAACCTTACGCCTGCACGATCTTCAATCTCCACACTCGCCACAGCCCGGAGGGGATCGAGCATTCGGCCGCAGCCTTCCGCCGGCTCATCGATATGGCGATCCGCCACACGGGAAGTTACTTCCTGACGTATCACAAATACGCGAGACGAGCCCAGGTCGAGGCCTGCTATCCACAATTTTCCGAATTCTTGGAGCTCAAGAAGAAACACGACCCCGCCGAGCGGTTCCAAAGTGATTGGTATCGTCACTACCGCAAGATGTTCTCCTAGCAGCGACGCTCGCGGCACCGTGAGGCGCCGGCCCGCGATGAAAGGCATACACGCTTCACCCCGAAAACTCGCGCCCGTCTTGTGGTTGCTCTTGGTCGCCTTTGTCGGGCGAGTGGTCGCGCAAGCGCTCGTGGCTTTCGCAAACGTCCCTTGGCTGCCTCCCATGGAGGCCTGGATGTCGGGCTTGTTGGCTTACCCTTATCTACTCGTGTCGCAAATCATGATCATCGTGGTCTACGCTAAGGTGTGCATAGATTTTTCGCGGGGCCGGGGCTGGGCGCTGCTGCCCCGTCGTTTCATGGCGCGAGGCGTGCTTTACTTCGGTTATCTCTACTTTGCCGGGATGATTCTGCGCTACGTTCTTCAAATGATCTTGCTCCCGGAAACGCGCTGGCTGGGAGGAACGATACCGATCTTCTTCCACCTGGTTCTAGCCACTTTCCTAGTTCTGGTGGGATTGTGGCACCGGGCGCAGCTCGAAAGGAGCGAGACCGCCGGCTCGCCTTCCAGAGAATGAAGACGCCTCGATCACCATAGGCTGGCAGTTGGGACTGCAACTTCAAGTTGTCACGCACGATTGGTTTTCCTAAAATGAAGCAGCCCTCGGCAGGAAAGGATGCAACAACACGTCCGGGCCGTGTCAAATCGACACAACTCCATGTCCTGAAGGGCTACTCATCGTCCCACGCGAAATTGTCAAAACGGGATGAAATCGTTGATAACTCTCAGGTAAACTTGGCTGGGGGCAGCGGTCGGCGAATTGCTTCACTGGAAACCGAGGTAGTAGGCTTGATTCCACCCAGAAGAAACATCACGGCGTGGGCCGCAGCCGCGGTCTTTGCGTGTTTGTTCGGTGGCTCGACTCAGGCAGCCGATGATACAGTAGCCAAGGTCGTCAACGCCGGCGGCAGCGTCTCCCTCATCAGGCACGACTCGCTCTGGGCCCTGTCCCCGAACCAGACCGTCGGGGTTGGAGAGACGATCGTCACCGGCGACGATGGCTTCGCGCATTTAGAAGTTAGCGACGGCAGCTCTTTTGTCATCTACCCCAACTCGCACGTTGTTTTTCGGAAGAATCCCGGCAGCCTCAGTGATCTGGTTGACATCTTTCTTGGCCGCATCAAGATTTACATCCAAGGCCTGGGCGGTGGTCGCAGCCGCCATCGAATCTTCACCCCGACAGCGGTTATCTCCGTGCGCGGAACGACTTTTGACGTCAGCGTCGACGAGAACGAGACAACCGTTGTCTCGGTCGAAGAGGGAGTAGTCGGAGTTCGGCACCGGCTGCTGCCATCCAACAAGGAAATCCCGGTCGCCCAGGGACAGAGTCTTACCATCTATCGCGATGCCCCGCTGGCCAAGGCAGGAGTCAACAAAGTCAAGGTGGTACGAGCCGCGGGCGGCGTCGCTCGTACACTTGGGTATATTTGGGCCCGCTCGCGCCACACCGGGGGTGGGTCCGCTCCTTCGGCCGGCGGGGGCGGCCTTCCCGGGGATACTTCCGCCCCGAGTCCTCCTCTGCCCGGCGATACTCCCGCACCCGAACCGCCGCCACCTCCCGAATAGCCCGAAAACGGCTTGTTCGCAGAGTCTTCCGAGCCGCGACCGTGAAAAAACCGGGGACTGTCCCAAGCGCCGTGCATGGGCGTGGCGTTTTATCAATGACTTACGGGAGGCGCGGTGGACTGTCCCAAGGTTGTTTCACAGACCCGTGAGGGAGCGGTCCAGCGATCGTCAGCCCAGAATCTATCGTGAGTTTATGCGACCAAGCACTAGCCCGCTTTTCTTACCACGTGGCGAGGCGAAGTGCGTGAGAAGCCCGACTTGTTACAATGACCCTTTCCTGAATCCGAAATCACCTGGTGTTCGCTCATGCTGCCCGCCTTCGTTCTGCCGGAAACCACCGTCAATGAGAACGCTGCCGGGCCTGCCCTTGAGTTAGGGCAGGCGGCCGGCCAAGTGCTCGTCCTAACCCTAGGCATCCTTGACGTCGTTGAGCAGGAAAGCTTGGACCTCTCGTTCCAAGGTTCCAGCGATGGAGAAGAATGGAACGAGGCGCCGGTTCGCGCGTTCCCTCAAAAATTCTACGCCGGTACGTATTCAATCCTGGTGGACCTCAGCACCCACCCGGACGTCAAGTACCTGAGGGCTAACTGGACGGTGAATCGTTGGGGCGTCGGCTCTCTCACACCGATGTTCAAGTTCTACGTGTTTGCCGAAGTGTTCGAGGAGACAGCCTCAGCGAAAACCGCCTGAACGGCCAACAACCAAGACCTGCTGGCTAGCCCAGCGCCTGCGCTTCGGGTTCTACCGGCAGCGCCCAGAGTCCGTGTCCAAGCGTCCAATGGTTTTGTGGCGCACGCTCTCAGCGTGCCGCGTCGAGACTCATCTCGACGCCTGGTGCAGTTCGGTTACCCCAGTTTCAGCAACTTACAGACCACTAACAGCCGGTGGCTGTACCCGATTTTTCGCGACCTTCACTTTTACCACGGGCTGCTACTCACCGTCGGCAACGTCCCGGGCCTGCTTGTCGTCTATCTGATTTGGCAGCGTCCCCGCCTGCCTGCTACCCTTCGACATGCACCTGCGGTCTCCTGCCACCGATACACCGTAACCCCAAACAGTGCAGCTTTACACAAAAATCCTGATCGGACTGGTTGCCGGCGCCGTCGTCGGGCTGGTGGCTAACCTCACTGATATCGGCTGGCTTCGGCAAACTCTCGTTTCGCTCGAGCTAGTGGGCACCGCCTTCATCCGTCTGATCACGATGATCGTCATTCCCCTGGTGGTCGCAAGCCTCATGGTGGGAACAGCCTCCCTCGGAGACATTCGCAAGTTGGGCCGTATCGGCTCAAAGACGCTCGTTTACTATCTGTTGACAACTGCCATCGCGGTCAGCATCGGACTGGGTGTTTCGAACCTGTTCCAACCGGGGAGCAGCGTGGACCCCGAAACGCGCGACCAACTGGCCGCGCAGTTCGAGAGCGAAGCGGCAGGGAAAATGCAGCTGGCCGCCGAGTCTCCCTCTCTCAAAGACGTCCTGTTGAACTTGATTCCGCGCAACCCAGTGCAGGCCGCCGCGGAATTCGACCTTCTGCCGCTGATTTTCTTTTCCGTGGTCTTCGGGGCCGCCGTTAGCTTACTGCCCCGGGAGCAAAAGGGCGCGGTCATGTCTTTTTTCGAGGGCGTCAACGGCGCCTCCATGATCGTTATCGGCTGGGTGATGAAACTGGCTCCCTACGCCGTGTTTGCCTTGATTGGTTCGATCGTCGCGCAGTTTGGACTGGACCTTCTTCGCAGTCTGCTCATTTACTCGCTGGTAGTAATCCTGGGACTGCTCCTTCACATGTTCGGGACCATTTCGGTGATGGTGCGCCTCGCGGCGGGCCTCAATCCGATCTCGTTTTTCCGGCGCATCGTCGCCGCCCCGATTTTCGGGTTTTCGACTTCCTCTTCCAGCGCAACCCTGCCGGTCACGATGAGGACGGCGGAAGAAAAGCTCGGCGTCTCCAAGCAAGTCAGCAGTTTCGTACTGCCGCTCGGAGCTACTATCAACATGGATGGCACGGCCTTGTATCAAGCCGTGGCCGTCATGTTCATCGCCCAAATCTACAACATCCCGCTCGATCTCAGCGCTCAGTTGACTGTCGTGTTGACCGCAACGCTGGCGTCCATCGGCACAGCGGGTGTACCCAGCGCGGGCATCATCATGCTGATTGTCGTTTTGCAGTCGATAGGCCTTGGCGACAAAGTCGAAGCGGGGATCGCTCTGATCCTCGGGGTGGACCGCATTCTCGATATGCTCCGCACGTCGGTCAATGTGACGGGCGACCTTTCTTGCTCCGCGTTTATCGCACGTTCCGAAGGCGAGAAACTGGACCCCGCGGGGCCCTGAAAGCACAGCGCCCGTAGCGCATGGCTCGGCGGTTGTTTTGCCGAGACTTGCGGCCGTTGGCTAGCCGCCGCCAGGCGGCTAGCATGATGTTGCGCCGCGGTCAGGCGGCTTTTGTGGGCCGTTGCTAGGCCAGCCCTTCTACGGCTGGTACCGTGCCTCGCACGCCTCCTCGCCTTGGGAAAATCCATCGCCTCCGCCAAGCCGGTCACGCCAGTTTCAAAATCTCTTCTCCCTCATTCCACGCGACTTATCCTACCGACACTCCAGGAACCGTAGCACCCCACCGTACCCTGGAATTGGAGCCTCTGCTCCCACGAAAGGAATAATAATCATGACGACAAATGCGCAAATTAAAGCTAATCGTAATAACGCCAAGAAATCCACCGGTCCTAGGACCGAGGAAGATAAATCCCGAGTCTCGAAGAGCGCCCTCAAACACGGACTCCTCGCCCGCGACACCGTACTGCCCGGTGAGGACCCAGCCGAGTTCGACAGGCAGCTCGCCGCCCTCGAAGCCGACATACAGCCGGCCAACTCTCTCGAATTCGAGCTTGTCCGCCAGATCGCCGACGCCCAATGGCGCATGCGCCGCCTCACGCGCTTGGAGACCGGCTTCATCGCCGCTGCCGTCGACAATACCCGCCGCTACATGGAAAAACGCCGTCCCGACGAGTTGCGCCCCGGTTACGACGGCGAGACCCTGCTTTTGGGCTCAGCGATGCTCGAGCGCACCCAAGCCTTGGTTCACCTGGCGCGCTACGATGGACACCTCAGCCGCCGCTTTTTCCGCGCCGTCAAGCAACTGGCCGACCTGCGCCGCGACGAGCGCAAGTCCCGCGAGACCAGCTCCTCCGCCAACTCCTATACCGCCACCGATTCCTGCCCCGGCCGCTACGTCCCAGTCCAGGCCCCACCCCCGATCGATGGTCGTGCGCGCCCCCGGGCGCACCAGCACCGGCTTCCGGGCCGGCCGCGGAACCGACTCGCTCACCGTGCCGCAGAGTTCAAAGTCGGCGTGAAAGCGCCCGACTCTCTTGTGGCGCACGCTCCCAGGCGTCGAGACTCCTCTCGACGCCTGGGAGCGGCTCAATCGAAAACAACCAAACAAACCCAATCCCGCCGAACTCTAGTGGAATCAACGCGTTCTAACGATGAACCCCGTAGCGTGGATCTTGCTTTTGAGATCCGCGGCCTTTGCTCCGCCCCGCCTCCAACCGATAACGCCAGTCCCTCAGGGGCCGCTTCTCCGCACCGCACTGGGAACCAACATTCCGGCCATATGAAAGCGTCCGATTCGTTTGTGGCGCACGCATTCTTGCGTGCCGTGTCGCCATTCGTGGCGACATCAAGTCCCCTTGTGGCGCACGCTCTCAGCGTGCCGTGGCGCCATTCGTGGCGACATCAAGTCCCTTTGTGGCGCACGCTCTCAGCGTGCCGCGTCGAGACTCCTCTCGACGCCTGGGGGCGGCTCAATCGAAAACGACGAAACAAACCCAATTTGGCCGAACCCCCATGCAAACAACAACTTCCCGGCCAACTAAACCGTGCCCCGACAGCCGCCCTGCCAAGATCAACCGCCGGGTACAACTTGCCTTTTGATAACCGATGAAGAGACAATTAAACTTCCCGGTCTCGCGAAAGGCAGGTCACACCATGTACGCTGCTTGGCATCGTTGGGGTCCTTGGACGGTTGCGATTTGGTTTCTGGGTCTTGCTCCCAGCGCGTCGTGGGGGCAGCAAAGTCCTTCTTCCGGTCGAGCCGGAGTGGTATACGAAGTAGAAGGTCAGGCCGCCCTGTTGAAGGGATCGGGGCCTGAACCTACGCCGGGGCAACGCCATCTGGGGGCGGGCCAGCGTGTGCGTACCGAAGCCGGCCGAGTCGAACTCATCCTCGCTCCGGGGATTTTCTTGGCCCTGGGCCAGAATACGGAGCTTGAGATGACCAAACCCCACCTAAGCGACCTCCAACTCAAGCTGATCTCGGGTTCTGCCGCACTGCGCGCGGTCAATGACTCCTATCTGGAAGGACTGTCGATCCGTTGCGGTGACGCCGTGGTGAGGTTTGACAAGGTCGGTGAGTACCGCTTAGATGCTCCCGCCGGAGAGCGTCTCCGGCTCAAGGTTTTCCGCGGCAGGGCCGTCGTGTCCGCCAACGAGTCCGACCACAAAGTCAAGAAGAAATGGTCCCTGGCTCTCGCCGAGGCGCACAGCACACCGCTTCTCGAAAAGTTTGATAGCTCCAAGAAGGACGTCCTAGATCAGTGGCACCAGGCTAGGGTTGCCGCAATCGAACAGGCTGAGCTTCAGGAGCGCAAGCGAGCGGATCGCCTTAGTAGGGGACCCGGTGTTTACGAGGCCGAGCGGGCCGCCCCCCCGAGCACAGGCGCGGCACCAGCTAGATAGGCGGGCCACCCAGCGGCGCGTAGCGGAGCGGTGGTTAGGACGCCGGGCAACTCCACACCACGGTGGATGGCAAGCCGTTGGCTAGCCGCCGCCAGGCGGCTCGCATGATGTTGCGCCGCGGTCAGGCGGCTTTTGTGGGCCGTTGCTAGACTAGCCGTTTTGCGGCTGGTACTGCGCGCCCCACACAGGTGGTTCTTCCCGGCGCTCGGCCGCCTCCGGCGGCAGACGCGAGCCTGTGTAGCGCGGACCTGGCACCTTTCCAGTGTCCGCGTCCTTCGGCTACCCGGTTGTCATGACAAGGCGCGAAGCGCCGCAAGGATCTTAGCCCACGGTGTTCAATCCCTACCTAGAGCTACGCCGTTCCTAGCCCCGGCAGGGGCGGAGGATTGTAGCCCGGGGTGAAGCGAAGCGAAACCCTGGGTTGGCAAGGGCCACAGGCCAGCCCTGAAGGGGCGTAGGACCAGTCAGCGCCACGCCGCTCAGCCGCGTTCGGGGCGTCGCACGACCTCCACCGGTCACGCCACTTTCAAAACCTCATCTCTCTCATTCCACGCGACTTATCCTACCGACACTCCAGGAACCACGCCACCCCACCGTACCCTGGAATTGGAGCCTCTGCTCCCACGAAACGAATCATCATGACGACAAATGCGCAAATTAAAACCAATGGTAAGAACGCCAAGAAATCCACTGGACCGCGCAGCGAGGAAGGCAAAGCCCGTAGCGCGAAGAACGCCCTCAAACACGGACTCCTCGCCCGCGATACCGTCCTGCCCGGTGAGGACCCCGCCGACTTCGACCGCCAGCTCTCTGCCCTCGAAGCCGACATCCAACCCGCGAACTCCCTCGAATTCGAGCTTGTCCGCCAGATCGCCGACGCGCAATGGCGTATGCACCGTCTCACGCACTTGGAGACCGGCTTCCTCGCCGCTGCCGTCGACGATACCCGCCGCTACATGGAGAAACGCCGTCCCGACGAGTTGCGCCCCGGTTACGACGGCGAGACCTTACTGTTAGGCTCAGCGATGCTCGACCGCGCCCAGGCCTTCGTTCACCTCGCTCGCTACGACGGACATCGCAGCCGCCGCTTCTTCCGCGCCGTCAAGCAACTGGCCCACCTGCGCCGCGATGAGCGCAAGGCCCACGAGGCTCGTTCCTCACCTGGCTCCTATGCTCCCGCTGATTCAGACCCCTACCGCGGCCGATACGTCCCAGCCCAAGCCCCACCGCCGATCGACACGCCAAGCCCCACAGCCAGCCGCATCGGCTTCCGAGCCTCTAGCGAATCGGCCCCTCAACCCGGCCTTACACAAACTACCAAACAAACCCAATTCTGTCGAACCCCAGTGAAATCAACACCTGCTAAGGATAAAACTCGTAGCGCGGATCTCGCTTTTGAGATCCGCGGCCTTTTGCTGAAGGTGCCCGTGGCGCACGCATTCTTGCGTGCCGTGTCGCCATTCGTGGCGACATCGAGTCCCGAGGTCCGGTCGGGGCACATACTGAACAGAATAGTCCAAGTACATCCGGAACACTTTTTGAGGCATAAAACGTTCTCGATAGAGAATGTTTTATGCCATGGGAAACGACGGATGCGATGGACCAAAAAAAGCAGATGATCGAGCAATGGCAGAGCGGTCGCTACAGTAAGGCCGAGCTGGCGCGGCGCTTCGGTGTGAGCCGAACGACGGTGTATGAGTGGATCGGGCGGTTTAGCGCCTGCGGGGGTCTCGCCGAGCGCTCGCGGGCGCCCCGCTGGCAGCCGCACAAGACGTCGCCGGAGGTGGTCGCGCAGATCGTGGGGCTGCGTTCGCAGTTGCCCCACCGGGGAGCCAAGAAGCGGAAGGCGATCGGGGAGCGCGAACACTCCCGGCGACCCTGGCCGGCGGCGTCGACGGTGGCGGGGATTCTGCAGCAGCAGGGGCTGACGGTAGGGCCCCAGCGGCGGCGGCGGGCAGCACCCAGGAGCGAGCCGCTGGGGTATCCCGGGGAGGCGAATGCGCTGTGGTGCGCCGACTTCAAAGGCTGGTTTTTGGCCGCCCACGGGGAGCGCTGCGAGCCGTTGACGTTGTGCGCTGCTGGCAGCCGTTACTTGTTGCGCTGTCAGTTGCTGTCGGGCACGAGCTACGGGCAGGTGAAAGCAGTGAGGGAAGCGGCTTTCCGCGAGTATGGATTGCCGCGAGCGCTGCGCACCGACAAGGGGCCACCGTTGGCGACGTTGGCCCTGGGCGGATTGTCGCGGCTGGCGGTATGGTGGCTGAAGCTGGGGATCATCCCGGAGAGGATTGACCCCGGCAAGCCGCAGCAGAACGGACGTTGGGAACGGCTGCATCAAACGCTGCAGCGGGAAGCGGTGAATCCGCCGGCAAGGACCTGGCGGCAGCAGCAACAAGCCTGGCGACGTTTTCACAAAGAGTACAACGAGCAGCGTCCGCATGAGGCGTTGGGACAGCAGACGCCGGCGAGTTGCTATACGTTGTCGCCGCGGGAGTATCGGTCACAGCTGCCCGAGCCGGCGTATCCGACCGGGGGTAGGTGCTCCGGCGGGTGCAGAAAGGCGGACAGTTTGGAGGGGCGCCGCATTATGTTTTTCTGACGCCGGCGTTGCACGGCGAGGTGATCGGGCTGGAGGCTTGGGATGAGCGTCACGTGAGAACGGCGCTGACAAACTAGACCACATAGCGGCGGTGTGAAGGCTCCCAGAGGAGGCGGAGGACCAAGCCGCTGATGTGGTCCGCAAGCATCCCCGAGGTGTTTTGTGGAACACCGGAGGGATGTATCGGGTGGAGCTATACGTTCAAGTACGACGAAGTGTCTGCGTCGAAGGGCTAAGCGAACGCGAAGCAGCACGGCGCTTTGGGATTGCTCGCGAGACCGTGCGCAAGATGTTGCGCTACCGGATTCCGCCGGGCTATCGGCGGAGCAAACCGGCGAGGCGTCCCAAACTGGAGGCCTTCACAGGGATCATCGATCAGATCCTGACCGACGATCGGGAGCGTCCGAGGAAACAACGCCACACCGCACAGCGCATCTTTGACCGCCTCCGCGACGAGTACGGGTTCACAGGCGGCTACACGACCGTCAAGGACTACGTACGCGAGAAGAAGCTGGGCGGACAAGAGATGTTCGTGCCGCTGACGCATCCGCCGGGTGACGCCCAGGCGGACTTCGGCGAAGCGGTCGTCGTCATCAACGGAGTGCAGCGCAAGGCGCACTTCTTGGTCGTCGATCTGCCGCATAGCGATGACGCATTCGTGAAAGCGTTTCCGGCCGAGACGACGGAGGCATTCTGCGAGGGGCACAATGCGGCGTTTCGCTATTTTGGCGGCGTGCCGCGCAGCATCGTCTACGACAACACGAAGCTAGCGGTGGCGAGGATCCTGGGAGACGGCACACGCCAGAGGACCCGTGTCTTCTCCGAGCTGCAGTCACATTATCTGTTCGCCGACCGTTTCGGGCGGCCGGGCAAGGGCAACGACAAAGGCAAAGTGGAAGGGTTGGTGGGCTATGCGCGGCGCAACTTTATGGTGCCGATCCCCAGGTTCTCAAGTTGGGAAGCCTTCAACGAACACCTCGAAGCGAAGTGCCGCAAGAACCGTGGACGGCGCTTGCGGCGACACTCGGAAACGATCGGTGAGCGTTTCGAGCGCGACCGCCAGGCGTTTCTGACGTTGCCTGCTGTCGGGTATGACGCTTGCGACAAGCGCACGACGCGGGTGACGTCGTTGTCGCTGGTGCGCTATCGGACCAACGACTACTCGGTTCCGACGCGCTACGGCCACCGCGAAGTACTGCTGAGAGCTTACGTCGATGAGGTGGTCATCGGCTGCGGCAGCGAAGAGATCGCCCGGCATCGGCGCAGCTACGAACGCGAGGAGTTGATCTTCGATCCGCTGCATTACCTGGCCTTGCTGGAGCGCAAGACGAACGCGCTGGATCAAGCCGCGCCGCTCGTCGGTTGGCAGTTACCGCAAGATCTCGTGCGTTTGAGACGCTTGCTCGAAGTGCGGCTGGGTAAACCAGGCAAGCGCGAGTACGTGCAGGTGCTGCGTTTACTCGAAGACTTCCCGCTCACCGACGTCACCGCCGCCGCGCGGCAGGCCGTTGAGTTGGGAACGATCGGCTTCGACGCCGTCAAGCACCTCGTCCTGTGTCGGATCGAGCAACGGCCGCCCCGCTTGGACTTGACGCAGTATCCGCACTTACCCACAGCACAAGTCGAACAGACATCGACAACAGATTATTTGGTGCTGCTGGCACAGGGAGTGGACTGATGGCGAGATCCAAACTGCTGCTGGAAGCTCATCTGAAAGCACTGCGGCTGCCGACCTTCTTACGCGAGTACGACAAGGTGGCACGGCAGTGCGCCACGGAGGGCTTGGATGCGAGACGCTTTCTGCTGCAACTGTCCGAGCTCGAACTGCTCGACCGTGAACGCCGAGCGACCGAGCGGCGCATCAAGGCCGCCAAGTTCCCGGTCACGAAAACCCTTGATACGTTCGACTTCCTGGCGTTACCCAAGTTGAACAAGAAGCTGGTGCTCGAGCTGGCACACGGAGAGTTCATCGACCGTCGCGAGAACGTGTTGGCTCTAGGAAACTCCGGCACGGGGAAAACGCATCTCGCTCTGGCGCTGGGACTGGCGGCCTGCCAGGGTGGCTATCGGGTTCGCTTCACTACCGCCGCAGCGCTGCTCAACGAGCTGCTGGAAGCCCGTGATGAGCGGCGCTTGCTGAGGGCCCAAAAGCAGCTCGCCAAGCAAGACCTGCTGATCGTCGATGAACTGGGCTACGTGCCGCTGTCGAAGACCGGAGCGGAGTTGCTGTTCGAAACCTTCTCACAGCGCTACGAGCAGGGCTCCACGATGGTGACCTCGAACCTGCCGTTCAACGAGTGGACCGAAGTCCTCGGGTCCGAGCGCATGCCCGGCGCCCTGCTGGATCGGCTCACTCACCACGTCCACATCCTGGAGATGAACGGCGATAGCTTCCGCCTCAAGCAGAGCAAGAAGCAACGCTCTCCGTCTTCGGATTGATCCCCGCCGGCTCGCCACAGTTTTTGTGAGCCGCCTTCCACTCCGCCTTCAGCCGCCCTAACGGGCGACCTCAGGCTGCGTTCCAGCCGTCCCACAAAAACACGAACCAAAACCCCGACTCCCCCCCCACTGGTCTATTTTTGCTCCGCCGCTCTACCCCAAAACTGGTCTATTCTCCCTCCGCCGAACTGGTCTAATTTTGCTCCGCCCTTGACAAGCTAACAAGAGATACGTCCAATCGGAGGACTGAGCCGTTTCATTAATAGCTTGGACGGCTCCATAGTAGGGCAGCGCTCGTTGCAACCAGATCTGTTTTTCTTCTTGATTTTTCGGTGGAGGGACACGATGCACACCGGTTTTGCTCGTTGAGAAAGAGGTGTGAAGCGAGATCACCGCCAGAAAGATGGTGAGGACCCCTGGTAGGCGGCCGTTAGCCCCCAGGAGTTGACAAGTCGACATGAGGAAAAGCATTGCCAGTATCGGTGCCAAGGGAACCAAGTGACGATGCGGGGTACTCGTAAAGCTCCAGACAAGGAAGTACGACGTGGAGGCGACAATGAGGAAAACCCACTCCGGACCCGAGGCCCTTCGGCACGCGCCGCGCTGAACGACAATGAATGCGCCGGCGATCAGCAGCAGAAGCAGGGAAATTCCGAACCCATCCGGGTGGCCCCTCAGGTCCGACTGCATGGCCACAAGAAGATAAGCGGCGTCTGCCAAGTGACCGAAGCTGCGTTCGCTTTGGTAAGCCGAGGTTAGCGTGAACGGCTCTGTCGTTGCTGCCGACTCGCCCCTGGGCGTGAGAAAGGGATGCAGCGGCGTCCCGGTGTGAAGCCACGACCGAAGCCACCATCCCGAGCCGACCAGGCCGGCGAGCACGACCAGAAGAAAGGAAGTCCGCGCGAGACGCCGCAACGAAATCCCCGCCACCCAGGCCGCTGCGACGTAGCCCAATAGAGCAGCCGCAAACAGGATTAACCCGAGATGCTTGCATGAGACCGCGAAGCCAAACACCAATCCAGTCGGCACCTGGAGCTGCAGACGGGGGTGGCGAAGCTGGTACAGAAGCAAGAAGATTCCGAGACCCGAAAAAGCTGTGAGAGCGAGATCAGCGTACTCCACCTTCGCTAGATAACAGACGATTGGCATGCTTGCGAGGTAAAGGACCCCAAGAAACCACGAGTCTCGCCAGCGGAGCTGCCGTGCCACGGCTACAAGCGTCAGCAGTAGGATGAACGAGAATTCCAGGTTCGCCAACTTTAGGAGACTGTCGCTTTCAAGGAGGAACCAATAGCGAAGGTAGATGAGCACCGGGAGTTGGGGCTGCCCGTTAAAACGAATGCCCGGGTGATAAACAACCGCCTGCTGCTCCCGATATAGCTTAGCGGCGCTCATCTGGTACATCGTGCTATCGAACTCCAGCACGGGCAACAACAGGTCAAAACCGTGGATAGCGATCGCGGGCAGCAGCAAGAAAGTTGACGCGATGATGAGTTTGCGATTGGCTCGCGACGGTCGAAACGCAGCTAAGAATGAAAAACTCCAGCGCCAAGCCTGCTGCTTAAACAGCCCCCCTACACCGGCTACGGCCATGAGCGCCGTGATTCCTACAACGGCGTTCCTCGTAAGATGGTGGCCGGCTCCCAAACCAAACACGGCCATCCCGGCGAATCCGCAACCGAGTGCCAAGGCACTGGCGGCCCTAAGCGCGGGGGACAGATGACAGGAAGTCTTGCGAGACATCCACCGGAGCAACGCCAGCCCAAACATCAGGTCGATCGCAATGATCAGGGCAGCCCATAGATAGCTCAGAGCGGCATGAGAAACCAGACCTAGCCCGTCGGCCCACAAGGCCTGACCTATCTGTAGGATCGTGGACCCGTACGCCGGAACCACATCTTCTAGGGGGACAGGTCGAGCAAAGGGAGACTGGAAGTAGAGCCAGAATAGGAACGGTAAGGCGCACCATAGGACGATGCGCAGTGGCCGCTGAGGAACTCCACGACTTGCAGCGACCTTGAGCAGGGAGCCGAACCGGGTCATGCAGTTCCTTGTTTTCGCTTCAGTGAAGCCCTGACCGACCATAGACAAATCGAGCCTGCGACCAAGGGGGTTACTAAGTAGCTAAAACTGTGTTCCAGAAAATGAACTGCGACGAGCCGCACAAGGCTATCGGTCTGCGCCTCGGCCCGAGCGCCGGTGATCACCGCGCCGACGATCAGGTAGCAGTAAATCAGGACGGCGCTACCCGCAACAATCCACAGTTCGCCAGAAACTCCCCGTGAACCGCTCTTACCCGTCTCGGGCATCACCCTCTGCCGTAGCCACAAGCACAAGCCTAGCGCCCAGGGCGCCGTCACGAGCGTATGGGTGACGAGCTCCCTAGCTTGATGTCCGAGGTAGACGGACGAAGCGAACGGCGCGGTCGTGAAACCCACAAATAAACCAGGTGCCAATAGCACGGCGACCGCAATCAGGAAAAGTTTGGCGCTCCCTGTCGGGCCCACTGAGGGATCTTGGTCCGAAAGACGGCGGCTGAACCCCGTTAGGGCGTAACAGGACAACATGACTCCCAACCGGCTCAACAGGTGATAGCGCCAGTGAGCACCCGGCGCGGGCACCGCTCCCTCTCGCGTGTACATCTGCATCAGATTCGCTGTCACCCCCTGGACTCCTGCTTGCATTCCCGCTCCGACCAAAATAACTCCCATGACCACCGCCGACAGGACGAGGAAGGGGAACAACATTCGCCGCGACTGCCGCCGCCCAGTTGACGCCCGGGGAACCGCGGGGTAAAACCTCAGTACGCTACCCGCTACCGCGACGCTCAACAACAGATCGATGGGAAGCTCCCGCGCGGCGTGCTCGAAGTAAAAGACGGTCTCTGCCAGCGTCCTACGTCCGTCCTCGTGAACGACCATTCCCCATGGCCAGAGGGTACCGGTATGGACGCAGATCGCGATCAGGCTCGCTAGCACAACGCCGCCCGGCATGAAAACCAAAAACACACTTCCAAGGGCTGTCAAGCCGTGCTTGCGCAAAAGACTATCTCCCAAGCTAGAGTCACCCATGCAAGCTTCGCTTAGCGAAGCGGCCCAGCATAAACGACAGTCCCCCTCCAACCACCGCGCCACAAACCACCAACGCGTCCCAGATCAACCCTGCGGCCACTGCATCTACCGCACTTTGACCGAACGGCCTAAGAAGCACGACCAGGGCTACTTCTCTGGCTCCGATGCCGCCCTGCGTCACGGGCAGCAAAGCGGAGAGCTTCGCCAACGGCCACACGCCGAGCCAAGTTGTGAAGTCCAGCTCAAGCCCCGACGCGCCGACCGTCCAGCTAAACAGTGCTACCAACAGACCCTGCGTGACGACAGCGAGAGCGAGGGCAACCAGCATCAACTTTGGGCGTCGACAAACCGACCGCAGAACCCGTCTCAATCTGACCAGGCGCCGCCGGAGCTTGAAGGGCAGACGGCGAGGAGGAATCGCCGCTACAAGAGCCAGCGAACTAACGCCCAGCAACACGAACAACAGGCCGAGCCTCCAGACCAATGGGGTGAACGCCGCCGAGATGTCGGCAGGTAGTAGGATGAGTCCCGTCCCGGCGAACAGCAACAGCGCAATCACATCCGACGTCCGATGCATCACCGTACCTAGAATCACGCCGGTCTTCGTCTTGGTTACCCGCACCGCCATGGCAATGCTGACGACGTCTCCGCCCACGAGACCCGGAAGAAAGAGATTGCCGAAGAGTCCGGCAAAGTAGCAACGAAGCACGTGCTTCAACGGCAAGTCCGTGTTCGACACCCCGATCAGGAGCCACCACTTCATCGCTCCGAGCACGTGCGTTCCCAGGTAACAACCCAAAGCCAGAAACCAGACGTGGAGGGGAACTTTTCCGACGACCGCCACTAACTCCCCCACCGGCAAGAACACAAAAAGGGCCCCGACCAAAGCCAGGCTCACACCCAGCCGGATCGCAGCGAGGTAGGAGGGTCGGATCCGCCGTGGCCCGATCACGCCGGCCTCCAGGAAGACCTCCCCGAGTGCTCGCCGGTTCCTGCTTCGGATGGGGTGTGGGGGCGGGACTGCACTACACGTGGCGACCGCCGCTTTTGGCGGTCCTAGTTTCCAGTTCGGCCGGCAATCCTGCCGGCTTCATACCTGGTCTTTCGGGTCGAATTCGAGCCGAACAATGCACTCGTCCTTGAACTCAACGACTACGCACGTCGCCGGCTTGGTGCCGACTTTTTCATGCGGCTCGTCAGCTGCATAAAAGATAACACTATCGCGGCCACCCGTTTCCTGAGCGGTCGGTACCGGCGTTGAATGACGCGCCGGCTCGCGGAGGCCGTCATGGGTCCGCATCCCTCAATAGCGAAACGCCGGCTTGAACGACGTCCAAGGTGGGGAGATTCCTGCGTCGGTCCCGACCTACCCTGATAGAATGGGCGGCGGACGCAAATCTGTAGGCGAAAGGCTCACCATGAAACACATTCTAAGGCGCAAGTTCCTCTCCGACTCTCTTGGCGGCGTTGCGGCAATGGGAGCGGTAGCGGGCCTCGCCATTCGAACCTCCTCGGCATCGCCGAACGACCAATTGGGTGTGTCGATTATCGGTGTCGGCGGGATGGGTCACGGCCACGTCGAGCGGTTGCTGCCGCGCTCCGACGTCCGCTTCGTCTCGCTCTGCGACATCGATCAAGCGCGACTCGAGCGTGCCGGCCAAACGGTCAACCGCGACAGGGGGACGACACCTAAACTGCAGGCGGACTTCCGCGAGGTCTTGGCCGACCGGGATGTGGATGCCGTCGTGGTTGCCACTCCTCATCATTGGCACTGCCCCATCGCCATCCCGGCCATGCAGGCCGGCAAGGACGTCTACATTGAGAAACCGGCTAGCCACGTCTTCCGCGAAGGGCGGCTGCTGGTCGACGCCGCCCGCAAGTACGAGCGCATCGTCCAGCACGGCACCCAGATGCGCTCGAGCGAGGTGACGAAACGGGCCGACGAGCTGCTCAAAAACGGCATCATCGGTGAAGTGAAGATGAGCAAGGCCTGGAACTGCCAGAAGCACAAGCCCCGCAAACCGGTCCCCGATGCTCCCGTACCCGCCGGCGTCAACTACGACATGTGGACGGGCCCGGCCGCATACGACGGCGAGTTCAACCCCAATCGTTTTCACGGCAACTGGAATTGGTTTTCCGAATACGGCAACGGCGATATCGGCGGCGACGGCATCCACGATCTCGACTTGGCCCGCTGGGGACTGGGTGTCGAAACCCACCCCGTGCGCATCACTGCCCACGGCAGCCGGATCGCGCTAACCAGGGAGCGCGGGTTTCCCGACAACATGATGGTGGCCTACCAATACGAAGAGGACAAGGTCTTGCTTTATGAGGAGCGCGGCTGGACGCCCTACGGAATACACGGCTTCGACAGCGGCAACGCCTTCTACGGCACCGAAGGGCGTATGATCTTTTCGCGCCGCGGTTATTTTCAGGTCTACCTTGGCAAGAAGGACGAAAAGGGGCCGGGCGTACGGGGCGGTCCGGGGGGACATCCCGAGCACATTTACAACTTTGTCGACTGCGTCCGAAGCCGCAAGCAGCCGGTCGCGAATGCGGAAGTGGCGCACCTCTCGTGCGCTCTTGTTCACCTCGGCGAGATTGGTTATCGGGTCGGCCGCGTGCTCCACTTCGATCCCGAGAGCGAGAAGTTCTCCGGCGACGCCGAAGCAAACACCCGCCTGACGAAGGAGTATCGGCAACCCTGGAGCGTGCCCGACCCGGTGTAGATTTGCAGGGGCCCGCGGCGACCAGCGAATCGGAGCCGCGAACGCAAGTGAGCGGTCATGCCGCCACGGTCGTTACGGATACTTGGCCTGTCACTAAGCGTTCCAGGCTCAAGCCGTGCCCGTCAGGGCGCGGACCCGCGACGAGAACCCGACGAAGCCGTGCCCGTCAGGGCGTGGGCCCGCAGGCTGACGCCCGCGGCTCTGTGCGGTCATGTTCAGCAAGCCGGCGACACCGAACCAACTACGGTTTCCGCGCCCGTGCCCGAGTCCTACAGCAGCACCATGCCGCCGTCGACCATGATCGACTGACCGGTGATGTAGTTGGAATCATCGGAGGCTAGAAACGCGGCCAATCCGACGATATCTTGGGGTGTCGATGGCCGGCCCAGCAGGGCACGCGATGCGAACCCTTCCATGGCCTCGCCCGGCTTCTCGCTCAGGCCCAACTGCATGAACTCGTTGTCGAGTTGTTCCCACAGTTCGGTCTTTACAACGCCGGGGCAAAACGCGTTGCACGTGATCCCGTGTTTGCCCAGAGCGCGGGCGCCCGCCTGCGTGAGAGCGACCACCGCAAACTTGCTGGCACAGTAGTGGGGCTGCAGGTCATAGCCTTCTTTGCCGGCGATCGAGGCGGTATTGATGATTTTTCCACCCTTGCCTTGATCGATCATCTGCTGGGCCGCCTCCTGCATCGCGATGAGCACGCCTAAGGCGTTCACCTTCATGATGCGTTCCCAATGCTCTTCGCGCACATCCATGAACAACCTGATCTCGGCTACGGCGGCATTGTTGAAAATGACGTTGAGAGCCCCGAATTCGTCCACGACGGCCTTGATCATCGCTTTCACGTCAGCCCGGCTGGAAACGTCGCATTGGCAGGCCAGGGCCTTGCCCCCTTGGCCTTTGATTTCGTCGGCGGTTTTCTGAGCGCCTTCGAGATCAAGATCCACGACACCCACCTGGGCCCCTTCTTCCGCCAAGCGGGCGGCGATGCCCTTGCCGATCCCGCGCGCGGCTCCCGAGACCACGCATGTTTTACCGTCGAGTCGTCTACTCGCCATTTCTTCCTACCTCCGGTGCAAAATGTAGGGGCACGACATGTCATGCCCTGCAACCCAAGCGACTTACCTCATCTAATTCTTTACTCTGCGATTCTCACTACTATGCCCGCGTCTCAAGCAAGCACTTCATTTACCTGAACCCAGCGTTTCTCGTCGACAGAGCGACTGGTGGCCTCTAACACGGATTGCACCTGAAGTCCCTGTCGGAAATCGGGCTGGGCGGATTTGCCTTCGGCCAGCTCGTTCAAGAAATCGTAAATCGTGTGCACGAATGCGGCATCATATCCCAATCCAAGGCCCGTTGGCCACCAGTTGCCGACATAGGGATGCTCGCTCTGGCCAACGACGATCGTGCGATAGCCCTGCTGTTGCACCGAATCGTTCCAGGAATAATAGCGCAATTCGTTCAGTCGCTGAAAATCAAAATACAAGCTGCCTTTGCTTCCATTGATCTCAAAAGTAAACCGGTCGCGATTGCCGCCCGCAAAGCGTGTCGCTTCGAAGCTGCCGATGGCTCCGTTTTCGAAACGCGCCAAAAACAGGGCCCCGTCATCGACGGTCACCGGCCCCCTCGTCTTGTCCGCCGTGCGGTCGGCCGGAAGTAAAGGACGCTCCTTGATAAACGTTTCCGTCATCCCGATTGTTTCTTTGATCGGACCGACAAGGTAACGGGCAAGGTCAATCAGGTGTGACCCCAGATCGCCGAGCGAACCGCTGCCCGCCTTGTCACGCTGCAAGCGCCACACCAGCGGGGTTTCGGGGTTGATGGCCCAATCTTCCAACCAGGTGGCCCGCCAGTGGTAGACTTTTCCGATTTCACCCGCCTCGATCAATTGGCGAGCGAGGGCGATCGCCGGGACGCGGCGGTAATTGAAGCAGACGGTGTTGACGACGCCCGCATCCTCCACCGCCTTCACCATTCGTTGAGCCTCAGCGAGCGAATTGGCTAACGGCTTCTCACAGAAGATGTGCTTACCTTGCTGGGCCGCGACAACCGCGATCGGTGCGTGCATATCGCTCGTGGTGGAAATGTCGATGACGTCAACGTCGTCACGGGCCACCACATCTTCCCAGCGGGTTGAGTGCTCCGGCCAGCCGTAACGTTCAGCCGCGGCGCGGACGCCGTCCTCATCGCGCCCGCAGATGACCCGCATTTCCGGTTTGGCCTTCGGGTCAAACAGGGCCATGGCATCGCGGTACGCCCGCGAATGCACTTTTCCCATGAATCCGGACCCGATCAGCCCTATTCCCACCGTGCGCATACGCTTTCCTCCTTTCCTGATCCCGGGGCCGATTACGGATGCCGCGGTTTACCCGCGCGTGTCCCGACTTTGGTGATGCTGCAGCCGAAACCAGCTTTACACAGGCCTTTTGGAACCCCTTCGGAGATGAAGGCGCGGCCAGGCTGTCCGCAAACGGGCGTGACATAACGCGACATGTCGTCCCCTACATTCTTTCACAAGAGATCGGTTGGGCGAGCACGGGTATGGCCCCGCTGAGAATGCGCGTTAGTGGAACAGACAGCCGCCGTTGACGTTGATCGCTTGACCTGTCACATAGGCCCCATCGTCGGACGCCAAGTAGACCACGGTCGAAGCGATATCCTCCGGCCTTCCCTGTTTGCCCAGCGGGATCACCTTTTTGACCATCTGGTCCATTTCCTCGAACGTGATGCCGCGAATCTTGGCCTCTTCGCGCAGGGCGTTCCAATGCATATCGGTGTCCATATTCCCCGGGCAGATGCTGTTGACCCGAATGCCCGACGGCGCCAACTCCAGGGCGAGGCTCTCCGTAAGCCGAATCACGGCGGCTTTGGAAGCGCAGTAGACGCCGAAGTAGGCGAATCCCTGCTTGCCGTACCACGAACCGAGATTGACGATGCAGCCGCTCTTTTGCTTCGGCATCACGCGGGCGGCCGCTCGACAGCCGTGAAAGGTTCCTCGCAAGTTGACCCCGATGACGCGGTCAAAGGTCTCGTCGGTAAGTTCCGCCAGCGGTGTCATGGGGTGGTTGACACCGGCATTGTTGACCATCAGATCGAGGCGTCCCAGCCGTTCGACGACTTCGTTGACCATACGATCGACTTGCTCGGCAGAGGTTATGTCGACGGTTGTCGCGTAGCCGCGGTTCTCAGGGAATCGCTTCCGTAGTTCGTCACCCGTCTCTGCCACCGAGGCAAGAATATCCGCGACGACCACATGGGCGCCCTCCTCAGCCAGGCGAAACGCGGTGACTTTGCCGATACCCCCCGCGGCGCCGGTGATCAGGGCAATCCGCCCCTCTAAACGATGACTCATGAGAGATGGGTCTCCTCTCAGCCCTCCCGCGGCAACCTTCCCGAGTCTCTCAACACAACGAACGCGCGAGCTACTCCCGGAAAACGCAAAAGCGCGAAGTCTGTAGCATAGCAACACCTGAGCGTTCGAATGCTCGTCGTCTACGCAGCCAAGTCAGACGTTCGTGCCGGCCACCATCGTCCACGCATTTCCGACTGCGGCCACCCGTTCGAAGCCCTGCCGCAAGTACAGGTGCCGGGCCGGGTTGTCCCTTTCCACGCTGAGGCTCAGGCGGGCTATGCCGCGATCCGCGGCGAGCTTTCTCAAGGCATGTAGGAGGCACCCGCCGACGCCTCGGTTGCGCGAGCCGTCCACAACCGCTATGCCGAGTTCGGGGATGTCGGCGCTCACGTAACCATAGGAATGATCGTGATCGGACCAAAAGCGGTACCAAGCCGCGCCAACCGGGCGGTTGCCGACGTCTTCCGCGATTACAGATGCGTCTCCTTCACGTCCCCAGCCGTCGAGGAGTTTCCCCAGCCCGGGGCGTGATAGACCCTCTTCGATTGCCGGCCTGGCCACACCCGGCCGCCAGAAAGCCGCCTCGAACAGCATCTCGCGCAGGAAGGGCAAGTCCCGGAATGTTCCCTGCCGAATGGTGATCTCCACGCCGGATCTTCCAGCCGCGGTCGTTGCGTGCCGGTAAAGTGGCCAGCTTGGCCAATTGCCAAACGCGCTCCTCTGAGCGTCCCACCCTGCGCCCAACCGTGTTTCGGTTTGCTGTGGGCACCCACGTCTCTCTCGAGCTGCTCTCCCTCTCTCAGCTTTCGGACGGCTTCAGGTAGTACCCACTGCGGGTTTGTACCTTGAGGCTCTTGTTGCGCGTGCGCAGCTTGATGGGGCGAAAGCCGGTGTTGGAGGAGTCACGGTTGGGCGTGTACCCAAGGCTGTATTGGCTGCGGAGCTCTTCTTGAATCTGCTCGAAAACGTCTCGCAGCGGTTGCTTCTTCCGGACCTCGAACATTCCTCCGCCCGTCTCACGAGCCATCTTCTTCAGCGCTGAGCTGCCGCCCCCACCGCCGATGCCCACTCGGTTGTAGAAGTAGCGGTCAAAGTAACGCACGCTGTAGACAACGACATCGGCACGATGCGCGGCGGCAATCGCATCGCGGAGTTTCACACGACTGCCGTAGTCGAACCCGTCCGAGATCAGCACGACCGCCTTGCGGCCCGCCTGGCCTTCGAGAACCTCACTGCAGGCCAAGAAAACCGCATCGTAGAGGGCCGTACCGACGGGTCTCTGTGAGGTTGGTACTGGCGAGGGATGTAAGCCGCCCCGGCTGCCCTGAATTTGTAACTCGTCCAGGGACGCCCGCAGCAGCTTGCGTGAGTCAGTCAGATCTTGCAGCAGTTCGACGTCGACATCGAAGCTGATCAAGAACGCAAGGTCTTTTTGGTGCCGCAGCACCTGCGAAAAAAATTGCGCACTCGCTCGCCTTTCGTCTTCGATGAGTCGTTCCTGACTGACACTCGTGTCCACTACCAAGCCCAAAGTCAGGGGCAGATCGGTTTGGCGGGAGAAATAGCGAATCTTTTGCGGAACTCCCTCCTCCTCAAGGATGAAATCGTCCCGCGTGAGGTTGTTGATCAGCCGTCCCTTCTTGTCACGAACCGTCGCCAGGACGTTGACGACCTCGACGTCGACGGTGATGACGGCTTCACCCTCGTCTTGCCCCGGAGTGGAGGGGGCGAGTGCCAGCCAAGGGGCGGCACACAGTACTGTTAGTAAAAAGGCCCTTGCTCGCATAAAGTTCCGTCGAATCAAGAGACGCCTTAGATCGAGCTAACGTTTCCCGCTTCGGACCTGGATCGGTTCGTAGGTAACGGAAAGACCCCGGGGTTCGCCTTCCCGCACCTTGCTACGCCTAGCCCTGCTGCTCCGGAGCCTTGTCTGCCACCGGGATGTCGGTCTGCGAGAGGTCCTGTCCCTTAAAAAGCAAGGGCTCCCCGGTTGCTTTCGAGGCCGCGTACGCTAAGCAGTCGCCGAAATTGAGCCCGGCAGAATGACGACCCTTTCCGTAACGGCGAAACGCCGCTCGGGCAATCTCGGCTTGGTCCGCATCGAGTGGAACGACCTCGAACTTTGCGCGGTGCAAGAAGAGGTCCAGCTCCCGCCCGGCGGCCTCGCCCCCGCGGACTTCCAGAACCATGCCTGCTTCGACGAGCGAGGCGGCTGAGAGCAAACGCTTCCCACTCGCTTCAATGAGTTCGTTGTATCTTCGTCGCTCAGGCTCGTCCAATAGAATCGCCAAAAGGGCTGAGGTGTCGATGATCATTAGCGCGGAAGCCCGTGCTCGTCGTAGTCCAGAATCTCGTCCGCGGGGCGATCGTCAAGCACTGGCAGCGAGGCACAGCGCTTGGCGATTTCGTCCAACTCGTCAGCTAGCGACCGGCCCCGGCCTCGGGCCCGTATTCGCTCCAGCCGCTCCCGGAGAGACTGGGCAACGGCTTCCGTCAGGCTTTCACCCGCTGCCGCCGAAAGCTCTCGAGCGAGGCGATCTACCTCTTCATTCTTGATGCTGAAAGCCATTTTCTACCCTTCTAGAAGTATGTCATTATGCTACCATACCGGTTTCCGGCGATATCGCTAGTCCGCTTTTTTCACCACCTGACGGCCGCAGCACGCGACAGGCCCGCCGTGCAGGGCGAAACACCCCAGGGAATGCCGCGCAAGTTGTTGCTTTAAAGCTGGTTGTACGAAATTGGCTTTGTTTCGTTTTTTTCTTTTCGCCGTCGGGCGTGGCACCGGTCGTTGGGTTCCTCCACCCTGAGGATAGCGCGTGTGTCAAGTGTCTCCGTTGGGAGATGAATTCCGCGCCATCGAAATAGTCAAAAAGCTGCGGATCTGGCGGGCGACGAGCCGATAGAGCGAAGGGGAAGTGTGATCATCGCCCGCCTAGATTCGCGCTACGGGCTGCGCTACGCGACTACCTTACCGATCTCGGGCAATCTCGCCGGCATTCTCAGAAACTCTCATCGCTAGTGGCATCTCCATCAGGCGCTCTTTTTTTGGGATTCGCCGCTCTTGTTGAGGATCTCGGCAATCTTACCGGGATCGTTCGGCACGACTAACGGCTCGTTGCCGAAGGTGGAGCTCAGCGTTTGGCCGCCGGGAGCCTTTAGCCCGCCCGTGTGGTAGTGGTAGACGTAGTCCGGATCTTTCAGCAAGTGTCCCGTAAGGACGGCCACCACATCATCTTCGGGTGAGATTTTCCCCGCGGCGGTCAGTTTCCGGATTCCGGCAAGCGACGCCGCGGACGCCGGCTCGCAGCCGATGCCGCACTGTCCGATCACGGCCTTGGCGTCGGCGATTTCCTGCTCAGTGACGCATTCCGCCAGCCCGTCTGTTGCTTCCACTTCAAAGAGCGCTTTGGGCCACGAGACCGGAGCGCCGATGCGAATGGCCGTCGCCAGGGTTTCCGGCTTCTCGACATTTCGAATCGCGCCTCGATCGTCACGCTGAAACAGGTCGTAGAATGGCGCGGCCCCTTCAGCCTGCACCACGGCCAGGCGTGGGAGGCGATCGATCAGGCCGACTTGTTTCATTTCCCGCAAGGACTTTCCGAGGGCCGAAACGTTGCCTAGGTTTCCGCCCGGCAGCACGATCCAGTCGGGAACCTTCCATCCTCGCTGATCGAGCATTTCGATGGCGATCGTCTTTTGCCCCTCGATACGGAACGGGTTGATCGAGTTGAGTAAGTAGATACCGATCTCTTCGGCCAGCTTTCGCACCAGGGCGAGAATCTGATCGAAGTTTGCTTCGACCTGTAGAGTGACAGCACCGTATTCGAGGGCTTGGGCAAGCTTGCCGTAGGCGATATTGCCGTGCGGCACGAAGATGATCGCCTGTATCTCTGCCGCTGCCGCATACGCCGCCATGGACGCGGACGTGTTGCCGGTCGAGACACAGGCCACTCGCTTCATGCCGAGCTTGCGAGCCTGAGCTACCCCTGCCGTCATACCGTTGTCTTTGAATGAGGCCGACGGGTTGTAGCCTTGGTGCTTGAGCTGCACCGATCGCAGACCGGCGTAGGCGGCGGCCCGCGGAGCATCGAAAAGAGGTGTGTTGCCTTCCTGCAGGGTAACGATGTGAGCCTGATCGCCTACGAAGGGAAGCATCTCGCGGAAGCGCCAGACGCCGCTGACATCAAGGGGTTCGCGGCTCTTTCGCCGCTCGTCCCACAAGGAACGAAGCGCTGCCGGATCAGCGGCTCCGAAGTCGTTCTCGACTTCCAGCAGAGCGTCACATTCCCCGCACTGGTACATGACTTCGTCCAGGGCGTAGCGCCTGCGGCAGTCGGGGTTGAAACAGACCAGTTCAGCGTTCATCGGTCGTGCCGCGGGGCAACGGTGGAAACAGACCTTCCTAACCGCCTAGAAAAATCGGGTACAGCCAGCCAATTCGCTTCACGCTAAGTACTTTGTTTTAGGGCCATGACGGGGGGCGAATTGGTGGCAGTCCC
The DNA here is from genome assembly GCA_965248105.1 of Bryobacterales bacterium. GTDB lineage: Bacteria > Acidobacteriota > Terriglobia > Bryobacterales > UBA6623. The sequence goes on along the minus strand of CBDFIK010000006.1, from coordinate 2,696,454 downwards.
CATTTTTCGCTCCCGCGCGACTTTTTCCACGGGCGGCTAGCCCGTCCCTATTGGCGTCTCGGCGGCCCTTGTTGCCTCAAAAAGCAATTCTCATGGTAGCAACCGAACCCGGCTGACCAACTGATGAGCGGGATCTACAAGCTGTGCGATCAGGATTATGATGGGTGTCACCGGAGAGGTGCGGGGCGGGCTAGCCGGCATTTCTCACGACAAACCAGTAGGGGCAGGCCGCTGCGCCTGCCCAGAGAGGGGTACAGACCGGGGATGTGCTTGGCGTAAAGTGTTACCTATGTCCCCGGTCTGCTCAAGGTTCTCGCGGGGTTGGGTTGGGTGATCGAATGGGACGGAGTGTGCATCTCATGAACCTACCGGGACATAGGTAACACTTCTCGTCCAGGATGGGGCCGGACGCAGGGATCCCGGAGAGCGACCGTAGTCCGGTCCCATCCTGGACGAGAAGCCCGACGCCCAGCCCGACGACGCGGGGTGTTCGCAGCCCCAACCAGTTCCCTTGCACGCTTTCCAGGTGAAAGATAGTCTGCCCTTGCCGCACGAACGCTGCGGCAAGCCACCCCACCCAATGGATCGTTTTATCCCGATCGTAAGGCTCTGTCTTGATTCGGCGCTGGAACGCCGCGTCGATGTATTTCCCGAAAAGCATGACCCGCCGCTCTTCCAACGTGCCGCCGAGCTGCACCGTACCTGCTGACGCCCCTTGGTAGGCCAGCATTGCAATGTTGAGCATGAGCGGTGTGTCAAGCACGGCCCACAGCGTTTAGTCCCCTTGGAGCGCTGCTCGCACTCCTTCCACGGCCTCCCCCGCTTGTTTCAAGAAGTCATGAACCTGCTCTCGCTTGAGCGGTTGTACGAGGGCCGCGCCCAGCAGTTGCAGTTTCGTGTCAAGGGAACCATAGTCCTGGGTCCGACTGCACGCGACGAGAGGGAGGCTTGCTTTTTGCCTATGAAACTCATTGATCCGCGCGACACATAGCTCGCGGTGTTCGAGCGCGACTTCGTCCAGGCCATCAAGCAGAGGCAAGATCCGATCTGTTTCCAGCCATACGCGCCACGTTTTCGCCGGGATGTCCGAGATCTGCTGATTTAGATCGTCCGCCAGCCACTCAACCAACGGCAGTCGCTGTTTCGCCCAAGAAGAAAGGTTAAAGACCACGGGCACAGGATAGAATTCGTCGTTTTCGGCGTGTTTAAGCAGGTCCCGCATCAGTTCAAGCAGCAGAGTCGTCTTGCCCGTTCCAGGGTCGCCGAGTATAAGAAGCTGACCTCCTAGGTCGTCAAGAACAGAACGTATCGGGTTGCCCAGCGGCAAGGGCGGGAGCACGACTACCTCTACTGAGAGCTGCAGCGCTACATTTCCGCGGCGGGAGAGTTCCGTGACGAGGTCGCGTTGCAAGCATTGCTGATGGGTAAATGGAAGGCCGTGCGCTCGGAACCGGACGGCAAACTCGAACTATACGACCTCGAGGCGGACTTGGGTGAGACCAACGACGTTTCAGCGGAGCACCCGGAAGCGATGACGCACGTGGAAGAGTATCTAAGAGCTGCCCGCGTCTCGCCCCAGAAGCAGAGCGAGCCGGAGCATAACTACTGGGAGAGAAAGGGGTAGCTTATCTGAGCCGTCCCGCGATCTGCATCCCGATGAACCGCTACGAAGTGTTCTGCGAGTGCGAGCAGGATTGAGCGCCACTGAGGCGCCGTATGACCCCGTCGGCCGTTAACTATTGATAAATCGCACCGACGTCGGTGTTTCGACCGACTGGGATACGGACGCCACGTACAAGCGTGCTCAGGCAGCTCTCGTCAAAGAGATCGAGTGGTCGGGCTTACAGGGCGACGTGAATCACTACCTCAGTGTGTTCTTTGCGCTGGAGCGCGTGCGGTCGGGCGGCACTGCGGCCGCGTATCGGGAACAGCTGAAGTTCGTCGTCGAGGGCCATACGGATAGCGTCGGCGGGGAGGAAACGAACCGAGAGCTTTCGGAGGATCGCGCGGGCTCGGTCCGGAAATACCTGACTAATCTTGGAGTGCCGCAAGCCAATGTGGCCAGGCGCGGGTTGGGTATGTCAACCCCCATAGCTCCCAATGACACGGAGGCGGGGCGCCGGCAGAATCGCCGCGTGGAATTGATTCTGTCCGGCGAACTGCTCGGAGATATGACCGAGGAAACCGAGGGCGATTCGTCGCAAGAGCCCTCCCCGGAGGAGCCGCCCTCGGAAGAGTCCCCCCCCGGAGGGTCCGTGATCAGCAGCTTGGCGAACGTCCACCCGAAGGTCGATGGAATGTCGCCAAGAGTGTCGACACGGCACGCAAGAATGCGTGCGCCACATCGATTGACCGACTGAGGTGTTGAGAGCATACTTAGGGGCGGGTCAGCGACCGGCCCGCAGGCGGGTCATTGACCCGCCCCTGCCTGGAAAAATCGCCACACGAAAGAGGGTCTTGTGAATTCAAACTCGTACCTCCCCGACTTCGAGACGGACGTCTTCATTAGCTACACCCATACGGATAATCAACCCTTCGGCGAAGATCAGGAACGTTGGATCGCTCGTTTGCACAGTCGCCTGGAAATACGTGTCGAGCAGTTCCTCGGGAGCAAGGTCTCAATATTTCGAGACGAGAAGTTGCAAGGGAACGACGCCTTTGCGGAAGTCCTGCTGGAGCAGTTGGAGAGGGTGGCGGCTTTGGTGTGTATCGTTTCTCCGCGCTATTTCCAGTCAGAATGGTGCATCCGAGAGCTGACAGGGTTCTTTCAAGCTGCCGAGCAATCAGGAGGACTCCAGGTAGGAAAAAAAGCGCGGCTGTTCAAGGTGGTGAAAACGCCCCCCCCCCGAACAGTATCCCGACGAATTACAGCGCCTGTTAGGCTACAGCTTCTTTCACGAACCCAGAGCGGGAAGAATACGCGAGTTCCACCTTGATCCGAACCCCGAAAAACGCCGCGAGTACTGGGTCACCTTAGATGATCTCGCCCAGGATGTCGCCCATCTGCTGGAGGAGATGCGGGGGCGCCGGCCGCAACCGTCTCCAGCGGCTTCCGCCGGCAACGGCCCCGCGATTTACCTCGCCGAAACGACCTCCGATCTGAGCCTCGCCCGGGAGAATATCCGGCGCGATCTGAAGCAGCGTGGTTATGACGTCCTACCGGATGAGCCTCTTTCTGTCCATGGTGGTGATCTTGTGGCGTCGGTTCGAGACAACTTGGCGAAATCGAAACTCTCGGTTCATCTGATCGGCAGCAGGTACGGAGCCATCCCGGAAGGAGAACAACGGTCGATTGTTCAACTGCAGTTGGAAGTGGCTGCACAAATGAACGGCAGACTTCAGCGGCTGCTCTGGATTCCGGAGAACTTGGAGCCGGCCGAAGAACGCCAAGAGGCTTTTCTTGCCGATCTGCAGTCCGCCGTCACCGTTGGCGTGGGAACCGAGCTGCTCCGTACGCCACTCGAGGCCCTCAAAACGTACGTGGTCGACAAGCTCACGGCGGCCCCAAAAACCAGCGCCAGTGGAACCGGCGTGCAGGAACAGGGACGGAAGACAGCCTCGTCGCTTCGCTCGATGAAGCGAAACCCGACAACAAGGCTGTGAAAAATCGCTCGTCGATCGAGAGAGCGCGTTCAAGTAGCCGGGCTGGATGCCGAGACAGAAACACTCCCGGCACCGAGCCGAAGGTGAGATATTTCTCTTGACATCTCCTTTTATAGGACTTGCCGACCCGGAAGGACTTATCTGCGGGATCTCACGCAGCTCCCGCTTTATCAGAGAATTGCGTAACAGGCCGAATCGAGCAGGCTGTGACTTCAAGGCTCTTCGAAAAAGGGCCTGAACCAGGTGGTGTAGGAGAACGGACCGGTCTGGGGATGCCATCCGGGGCCAACGCCAAGCTTAACATGCGGCCCAGCAGCGCGACCGTCAGGTTGAGGCCGTTGTTAGGGTTGAAGACGCTGTTGAAGACCTCGGCTCCTGCGGGAAGGTCGCAACTCAAGCTTGCCCGTGAGGCCGCGCAGCGGACCCCGGAAGGGATCCTGCGGGCCCGCCACCGCGAGGACTTGAGCCGGCTATCACGGAAGCAGCGCAGGGCGCGAAACAGAAATCGATCGAGCTCAAGGTCAAGTAAACGAGTTCCTCGAACTGCTGAAAGATGGAGAACTGAATCTAAAGAACGTAAAGAGTGCCATTGTTCGGATCTGTGATTCGGCTGTTCGCAGCACGAACAATCAGATCAAGAAATTGCCAACCAAGATTTATCGCAAGGTTAAAGTCGGGCGCAACAAGTGGAAAAATGTAGTCATCCGTGGGGTCAACCCCCGCGACATAACAAAGCGAGCCGCCAAGCCTTACTTCGACCGGATTAACAAAGTGAAGGGTAAGGTCCAGTCTGCCAACAAGCCAGCTCTGCAGAAGGGTGTCGTCTCGGCCCTAGATAGCGCTCTTCGCTACAACCAAGTTACGGTCACATACAACGTTCCCTACCTGGGCTCCAGAACATTTTTCACGCGAGATTTATTTACTCCGACCCAAGTCAAGCAGCTACGCAGCCAGGTCAAGAATCTCGGCCATTGGTTGGACCAATTGCCGAAACGAACGGACGCGCTGAGAGTGAAGCGTGAGATGCTCACCAGGCTCCAAAAGGGAACTCAGGGAGTTCTGTCGAAGATTGGCGACGCCATCGACCAAGGAGTGCAGGCTCAGGTACCGACGATCACGGGGATATCCTTCACCACCGCGTTGCAGGGTGTCAGTCGCGCGAGGCAGCGTGTCGTGGTGACTATCCTCCGCAACGGTCAGACGAATGGCTATAAAATCAACTTCGATTTCAGCACACCGGCAGAGTCTGCCCGCACGCTCGGTGGGCAATTCGTGGCATCCCTCAAATAGACGGTTGATATCGGCGGTTGAGCCGCCGCTTGTTAAAACCCGTACACGCGCTCTCGGGGCTCAATAGTAGGTGGTGAGCCACCCATGTACCAATCCCAGAACTGACCGCTCCAGGGCGCACCAACGGGGTCTCCCTCGGCTATCCAGGCCACGAGCCCAAAGCTCACGGGGGAGGGTAACGGCAACATCCATCAGTTGGGGACTCCATCATCAGAACTTGGTTCAGGCTCTCCCTACGCGCCTGGGCCGGCGGCTCATTTCCAGGCAGAGGAGTTCGACCTGAAAGCTGTGAACGAAGTGCTGTCGCGGATGAAATGGCTCGTCCGACACAGGCGATAATTGGGGTTTCGGCCTCAACGGGCCGCAGTCTGATGCCGAGTCCTCTCTACTTCCGCTGGTTCGATAGCGACAACCGATTCACCGCCTGCCGCTTCAGATCCTCGTCCGGGTTCAAATACTGACGGGTCGTCTCTATATCGCTGTGCCCCATCAGCTTCTGAACCGTGACGATATCGGCACCCCTGTCAAGGAGCCTGGTGCATATGTGTGGCGGTCCGAAAGTTGCCCCCTAGAGCGCGATTTGGGGGCGACACGGGGTAGCGGCCGGCCTAGTTAAATCAACCAACTTACAACGCGAGGCAGCGCCACGCATCCCCCTGCGGCGTACCGTTCGATCAGTGACGCCAAGCAATCGGGCGGCCGCCGACGTAGACATCCAACTTCCTTCCCTCACCGTTTCTGCCATCAGCCTCAACCTCAATAGCAGGCTTCAATCCACGGCCATCGTAGCTCGTCTTCGCCACAAGCCAGGTTCGCACTTACGAAGGTGCTTGTACACCGTGTCGCGAGCAACGCCAAACGTAAAGACCTGCGATTTCATCGAGTATCTGAAACGGGCGCTCAACATCCTGCCCCTCAACCCACCGCTTCTGCTGTCTCTGGAGAACCTCCAAGCGCTCCTCGGGACGCGCCTCCGGCTTGTGCCCCGTCCACCACGGGGTTTGCTTCTCGAAGTTGGCCAGCGCCCTGAAATTCGGCTCGATGATCTTCGAGCGCGCGCGCTTCACGATCGAGTGCGTGACGCGAACCTGAAGCGACTGCGACACACCGTTGAGCCAGTCGCACTCGAAGTCCTGGCCGTTATCCCAGTAGAAAGCCCGCGGCCTGCCGTACTCCAAAAGCAATCGCTTGACGACCGTGGCGATCGATTGACTGTTCGGTTGCTCCACGATCACCCACGACAACCACCGGCGCGTCCTCATGTCGAGCGCCGCCGTGACCCACGGCCTGACCAGCTTCCACCCTCCTCCTGCTGAGCTGCGACCGCGAAGTTGCGGTCGCCGCGTCATGCAAAAAATGTCTAGCTGGCGGTGGTCCATCACCACCCAATCGAGCGGCTTGAGCTTCGAAAGATCGCGGTAGCTGTAAGGAACTTCGGTATTGTCGAAAGCCGCCCGACCCTTGCGGCCGAGTGTCAGCATCGGCTTCGGCAGCCGCTTCACCCAGCGGCGGAAAGTCTCGTAGGAAACCTGCGGCAAATGTGCATCCCGTAGCAGCCGCCCGTCCTGGTCGACGTAGTTTTGAAGGCGTCGGGCGTCACCGTTCTCAAGAACCAAACCCGCCATGCCCAGCCGCCACCTTCGCTCGTCCTCGTAGGCGACGAAGGCGTCCCGGGTGCTCAACTCCCCATAGCCGTTGGCACCTGGCTTCGGGGTCACCAGTCTGACCGCCAGATCGAGCGCCGCGTCGTTGAAAAACCCACTGCCGGTGCGCGTCGCTTTCCCAGGAATAGGAAAGGAATGCTTGCGGCGTGAGTCTGGTTACCTCAATTCCGGCCTGCATACTCTCATCTTAAGGCAAGATACCCCTATGTCTTTTCGCCTGTTCGTGTTAAGCCGTGAGGTTTTGGGGGGCCAGCTTCAGGGGCCTAGCGAATCCCTTGACGTGCCCCCCTCTTACCTCGGATTTCATCCTGGGAACCCTCGGCTACTCGCTTGAGAACTATGATAGACGGAGGAAAAACCCGAAATCGGTGTTAAAGGCACCGCCTGTCTGCCATGGCCTACGTTCCCGGCTTCCGAAACGACGTCTTCATCAGCTACTGCCACGACGACAATATCTCTCCATTCGAAGATAAGCGCGGCTGGATAAGCGATTTCGGCCGCGGGCTTCAGGTGTGGCTCAAACAGCACTTGGGCGCGCCGGTTGCCGTTTGGCGGGACGAAAAGAAGCTGGGGGGAGACCACGCGTTTGACGACGAAATCAAGAGCCAGATCGAAAGTTCGGCTGTTTTCCTGGCCGTCGTAACCCCCCTATATCTGAATTCACGCTACTGCACCCAGGAGCGCGAGTGGTTCCTTGAAAGCGTGGGCAAGGACTTGTTTGTTGGGTCTCGGATGCGTGGTATCCGCGTGGTCAAGACGCCGCAGTCGGACGGATCGCACCGGGGGGTCTTCAGCGAGGGCTTGGGGTTCGATTTCTTCGGAGCGGTCGAAGGCGACGTGGACGAGTTCGCTCCGGCCAGTCGCGAGTTCGATGACCGCTTTGGAAAAGTCTGCAAGAGCATCAAAGGATTGCTGGAGACCTTGCGGCGGGATCGCGTCTCGGTCTACGTGGCCCACTGCCCGTCTGACCTACAGAGCGAGAGGGAGAAACTCGTCACTGAATTCAACGACCAAGGGTACCGCATCCTGCCCGAGATCCAGATCGACTCAAAAAATGTAGACAAGGTCGCCAAGGACGGTCTCGAAGCCGCTCGGCTTTCGGTTCACTTGCTCGGAGTAGAAAGCGATTCCCTGGCGGTTCGCCAGGCCCGCATTGCGATGGAACTCGAGAAACCACTCGTCGCGTGGTCTTCAAAGCCCGAGTTGTACATCGGGGAGACAAAGTACGGGAATTTCCTGCGTGAGCTGATGGAGTATCAGGATCCCCTTCGGCAGTCACAGTATCTAGACCGCACCAGGTTGGAAAGAGTGAAGACAGAGGTCCTGGAGTTACTGCAACCCAGAGCGGCCGCTGCGCGGGTGATCCCCAGCGATGGGCGGCGGGTCTACATCCTGTGCGACGGAAACGAGATCGAAGACTACAAGATTGCTTGGAAGCTCAAGACATGGATTGTCGATCGAGACGGTTTCAAAGTAGACTTGCCCGAAATCAAGCCGCCCGATCCGGCTGCCGACCACAGAAGAAAGCTCCAAAGCTGTGACGGGCTTCTGCTTTATTGGGGCCAGGCGAGCGATAACTGGTTCGAGGCGACGAAGACCGATTTGAGGTCCGGCCGATTCTTATCGGGCGCGATCGGTATTGGAGCTGAAGAAAAGAGCGGTGTCGCCGTTTCCGACGCGCCTATCATCCCGCTCTATGGGAATTTTCAGTACGACGCGCTCGACCCGTTCTTGCAAACCGCTTCGCCAGTAGAGAGCGATTCGTTGGCCATGCCTGCCGCAGTCACCGTCGACGTTTCCTGCCCGTTCATTGGGTTACAGCCTTTTGATGAGGCGGATGCCCCGTGGTTCTTCGGAAGGGACGAGCAGGTGGACGAGCTTCTCCGTCGGCTCGCAAGCACCCGTTTTCTTGCCGTGATTGGAACTTCGGGTTGCGGCAAGTCATCGCTCGTCCGTGCCGGCCTGGTTCCCTCTCTCAAACGCGGCTACCTCTCCGACGCCGGCACGCGCTGGAAGGTAGCGGTGATGCGGCCGGGCAGCGACCCTTTCGGCGCTCTCACACGTGCACTCGACGATCCGTCTGTGCTCGGTCCTCAAGAAGACCGGCCCCAAACGCTTCGGCGCAGCAGCCGCGGTTGCGTGGAGTGTGTGCGCCCGGATCTCGGCGAAAACGAAAGCCTGCTGCTCGTCGTCGACCAGTTCGAAGAGATCTTCCGGTTCCGGAAAGAAACTCTGATCGGTAGCACGGATGATCAGGTCGCTGGCACAGACGATCAAGCGGACGCCTTTGTCAAGCTCCTGTTGGCTTCCTGCGAGCAGGACGAGGTTCGAATCTATGTCGTACTCACGATGCGCTCAGACTATTTAGGAGACTGTGCGGTCTTCCGCGGCCTGCCGGAGGCCTTGAACGACGCGCAGTATCTTGTGCCGGTGCTGACCCGGCGGCAGCTCCTAGGGGTCATCGAGGAGCCGGTCATCAGCGCGGGCGGGGAGATGGCTCCTGAATTGGTGCAGCGTGTGCTCAACGACGTCGGCCACGAGCTGGAGCAAGAGCTCGATCAGTTGCCTGTCTTGGAGCATGCTTTGATGCGGACCTGGCAGGAGTCCGCGGGAGAATCCTCGATCCAACTGGAGCACTACAGTCGCGCCGGACGCATGTCGGGGGCGCTTAACCAGCACGCCAAACAGCTCTATTCCGAACTGAGCGAACCCCAGCAAGCCATTGCCAAGCGGGTGTTCCAGCGGCTGACCGAAAAAGAGACAGCCGGACGCGACATTCGCCGCCCGACCAGCTTCGGCGAGCTAAGGGAGGTGACCGGGGCTTCACGCGAGGAACTAGCTCACGTCATTGAGCACTTTCGAGACTTTCTCTATTCATCCGACAAGCCTCCTTTTACCGATCGCTCGATGGTAGACATCACCCACGAGGCGTTGATCCGTCAATGGGAAGACCTCAGGGATTGGGCGGCCGAGGAATCTCACTCGGCGGAAGTCTATGGCCGACTGGCCTACGACGCCGGCCGGAACGCAAGGGAATGGGAAGACCCGGATCTCACCGAAGCTTTGCGGTTACGAGACACAGACGGATGGAACGAAACCTGGGCAAAGAGATACACGCCCAGCGAGTTGGTTTATGGGCAAGCCGACAAGTTTTTGGCCGAGAGCAAGCGCCATCGGTTCAGGAAGAAGGTTGGGCGTATTGGTCTGGTAGTACTTGTGGCCGCGCTCTTGGCGGGAGCGTATTTCTATCAGATCCGGCTTGAGCAGGTGGAGGCCCGGGCGCAGCAGGCATTGGCGCAGGCGGCACGGGCAGAGGCGGACAAGGCGAACCTTCAATTGCAAGCAGAAGCAAAAGCAGCCGAAGCGGAGCAACTATTGGCAAAGGCCGCGCAATCGAGCGACGCCGAGGCGGAAGAGCTGCGCAGGCGGGCGAATGAGCTGGCAAAGCAGAGCGAGTCTCTCAAAACGAATGCAGAGGATTATCAGACGCGAGTATCGGAACTCGAGGGGGAGCTCAAGGAAGCGCGAGGTACGATTGAGGGTTTGAAAGGACTGGTCAACGCCGTAGGCGGAGAGCAGGCAAAAGAAGTGCTCGCAGACGTGAGGGGGAAACTAGCGAGAGCCGAGCGGGAGAGTGCCGACCTGAAGAAACAGCTAGCGGCGTTGAAGAGGCCGGTAGCCGTTTCGTCGACGCAACCCGGTGCTGTCGAGGTGAACCCTCAAGATGGCCTGGCGTACGTCTGGATCCCGCCAGGAGAGTTTCAGATGGGATGCGTTCCGGGCGACAAGCAGTGTGACGACGACGAAGAGCCTCGGCACCCGGTGAAGATCAGCAAGGCCTTTTGGTTGGGGCGGACGGAAGTAACGGTGGAGGCGTATAACCGGTTCGCGGGGGGAAAGGGCCCCAAGGGACAGGATGATCATCCTGTTGTAGACGTTACCGGGGAAGAAGCTCGTCGCTACTGTGAGTGGGCCGGAGGACGGCTGCCTACGGAGGCGGAGTGGGAATACGCCGCTCGCGCTGGGAAGGACGGCCACAAGTACCCTTGGGGCAGCAACGAACCCTCTCACGACACCGCAAACTATCGGGGAACGGGCGGGCGCGATACGTTCAACGGCACGGCTCCAATAGGAAGTTTTCCTGCGAACGACTGGGGGCTCCACGACATGGCCGGAAACGTCTGGGAGTGGTGTTCGGATTGGTACGACGACGATTACTACTCGGACGAGCCTGCGAAAGACCCTAAAGGCCCTTCAAGCACTGGAGGGTGGGTTTTGCGTGGTGGTTCGTGGAACAACTATCGGTCGCTCCTGCGTACATCGAACCGTGTCAGGGTCGTACCTGGGGTCGGGACCCTCATTTTCGGTTTCCGTTGTGCCCGGGAAGTTTCCCCTTGATTCTTTTATCTTTTTCCTTGACGGGCGGCCAGGGGGCTAAGCCCCCTGGCCGCGAGATTTTTTAGGTCAGACAAACTAACTCATGCACGGGCCGCACCCAGCAAACGGGTTGCCCGTCCCGCCGACCGTGAAGGGGCAAGTTTCAGACCTGCCCGTACGTAACTACCCCTGATTCGGACCGTCGCCCTCGGGCTTCTGAAGCCACTTGGCCATCCAGGCCTGATTCTCCACCGAGATCGCCTCTTCGCAAGCCAGGATCAGTCGATTACGCTCCCCCAGGGAAGGCTCAGGGACACCCCCAAGATCGTCGCTTAACTCCTTCAAACGCCACGCGGTTGCCGTGTAGCTCAGCAGCAGATACTCGTAGCGGTTCGCCTGAAAATAGGCCGCGACTGAAGTCGATACAGTGGTGAGCACCGCCACCCAGATCGCCACTTCGCTGATCCCGGCCGCCCCAAAAACTCCCAGAATGGCTGAGCCTGCGGCGAACATAACCGCCGCCCCTCTGAACCTCCCGACCCGTCTTTCGAGATCCCGAGCACTTTTCCAATAATATCCATCGTTAGGGTCAATCTGACTGGCGATCCTGGTTTCGAGATAGGTCGTGACGCTCATACCCTCCGGAGGTGCCGGCTTCTTTGCACGTTTTGCAGGATCCGGAATCAAAGGCAAGTCCCGCATCGCTTCAACGATCTTGCCTCGCTGTTCCTTCAATTCCTGCTCACGGTCATCGCGGTCATACGGTGGGACACGAGTGCAGAACTTATAGGCTTCTGACTGGAGCGCCTCGGCAACCGAGCGACTGCGAACCCAAACCCTTTCGGGATCGCCTCCCAGGACCTGGCGTGAAAACACCGCTGCAACCGCCAAAGCCGCGGCGCCGACAACGCCTAACGGACTGATGTCCTTGCCGAGCAACTGCACCGTGCCAAAGCTAGGGCTGAGGGTTTCGAAGACGGCTCCCGCGAGTCCCAGCCCCAGCACCAGCCGCCGCCAAAAGAACAGCTGCGGCTTCTTCTTCCGAGAGAAAGCCGCCCAATCGAGGTACGCCTCCCAGACACTAGCGAGGGTGGACGATTGCTCGCGCTCAGTGTCCACTTTGCCGTTCAAACCCGCCTCCTTTCCCTCTGCATCCTAGCTGGCCCCACGCTCGGCGCACCGCCATGACAAGGGAAAAACTTCAAACCAAGACCTATTGACTCGCCAACCGTGAAGCCCAGTGCCCAGGCCCGAAGGACACGTTCTTGTCAAAGCTGGATCGCGGCACCTGCAGTTTTTCTAGTATGCCTCCTCGCCCGCCACACCAGACCACCGAAGAGCCAGACAGCGAGGAAGTAGAGAACGGCAAGAAGCACCTGTCCGCATCATGCTGCTTGAGCGGCAGCCCATCGTGAACAAACTGGTACAAGACATCGTGGACGAGGGACGCGTAGTAGGTCTTGGGCTTCCCAGTCTGCGCGTGGACGACACCATCAGGCGTTCCAAACAGAAGGTCAAAGAAGCAGAACTTGGGCGAGCAGCCATTCCATGCGTAGTCGCGCGTCACCGTGATTCGGCCCCCGCTTTCGAGGATGAGTCGTACGACGCCGGTCTTGTCCTTGAAAGCATAGTCCTGGCTGATGCTCAGCCCTGACTCCCAGGAGAAGTTCTCCTCTAGCCTGTAGAGCCACCGAACACTATCCTCGCAGAACATGACAGATCTGTCTCGTGCGGTTTGCGCGACTTCAGGGCCGATCACCCGGGCCTAAGGGCCTCAAGCATTGCCCTTCTAGGCCCCCGACTTCAGAGCATCTTCATCAGCCAGTCCGGGTATTATAACTAAGGTGTCGAGTTCCGCTGGATTGGGCAACAACCCGCGACAACACGTGGGCAGTTCCGCTGGAATCGCGAATCCAACGGAACTCAGAGCCAAGAATCAACAACTTACGACGCCCTGCGACCGGTTTACTGCAACCGTGCGTGCGGCTCCGCCCCACCCGTACCCCACCTAAATCACAAACCTAGTGTCTAGTAAAATCAATAACTTCGACACGGCACCCCGGCTCACCCCGGCGTACCCCGCTTACTGCAACCAAGCGTGTGTACAACTACGTTCAACGCCGGTCGTCCGAGCGCTGGTGAGAAATGCGAGTTAGTTGGGCTATGCATCACCCTCAAAAATCCCCTTCCGGCACGTTCACCGAGCAGCGGTTCCTGCGGCGGTCGCTGATCTATCACCGTGGCATCCACGCAGCCGTCGCCCTGGGTGTAGCAGTAGGAACAGCCGTCTTCGCGGGAGCGTTGTTGGTAGGGGATTCGGTTCGGGGCAGTTTGCGCGACCTGACCCTCGACAGGCTGGCAGGCATTGATCACGCGATAGTCTCGGATCGATACTTCCGGGAAGAACTGGCTGATGAGTTGGCCGCGTCAGGGCAGTTCGTCAAGTCGTTCGATCAGGCAACCCCCGCGATCTTCATTCGCGGCAGTGTGGAAGCCGCTGCGACAAGCTCACGGGCTTCTCGAGTCAACATCCACGGCGTTGACGGGCGTTTTTGGTCTTTCTTCGCTCCCCCTGAGCCGCTGCCGGGTCCGCGTGAAGTCCTGATCAACGAAACGCTTGCAGATGAAATTAACGCTCAAGTAGGAGATGCGCTCATCGTCCGTTTTCAAACCGACACGCTTATACCCAGCGAGTCGGTGATGGGCCGCAAATCCGAAAACGTCCGCGTGATGCGGCTGAAGGTCGCCGGTATCCTGCCGTCGAGCGGCCTGGGACGCTTCGGGCTTTCGCCCAGCCAGCAGTTGCCGTTTAACATTTTTCTTCCCCTGGAGACCCTGCAGACCGCTTTGGAGCAGCCGGACCGCGCCAACGCCCTTTTCGTTTCTGGCTCGTCGAGTGAAGAAGGCTCCCGAGATCTCAATCTTGCCGTGAAAGAAACGCTCCGACTTGAGGATTTGCGCCTCAGCACCCGCCTAAGGCCGGAGCGAGGGGTCGTGGCGCTTGAGACCGACCGCATCGTCCTCGATATTTCTACTGCCGAAGCCGCCGCCGACGCCGCTCGAGAAGCCGGGTTGCCCTACTTGCCCGTGCTGACCTACCTGGCGAACGAAATACGGTTCGGTGATCGTAGCATTCCTTACTCGACGGTGACTGCGCTCGATACCAGCAGCGAAGCTCTCTTCGATTCATTGCTCCTCAGCGATGGCGAACCCGCGCCGAAGCTCGAAGAGGACGAGATCCTGCTCAATGAGTGGGCGGCGCGCGACCTAAGGGCGAGCGTCGGTGATGAGGTCGAACTCGCTTACTACGTAGTTGGCCGGCAGGGATCGTTGGAGACAGCCCGCCGAACCTTCTCTGTCAAAGGCGTCGTCAAAATGACCGGTCTCGCCGTTGACCGAGATCTCGCGCCTACCTACCAGGGCATGAGCGATGCGACACGAATGGGTGACTGGGACCCGCCGTTCCCGGTAGACCTAAGCAAGATTCGCCCGATCGACGAAGACTACTGGGACCGATACCGGACGGCTCCCAAGGCCTTCATCTCCTTAGAGACTGCTAAGAAACTCTGGACCAGCCGTTTCGGACAACTCACTTCGGTTCGCATCGCGGCAGCCGGCGGTCGGACGATCGAACAAGCCGCGGCTGCGTTCGAAAAGGGCCTTCGCGCTCGACTGAATCCGGCTGCCTACGGACTTGTGTTTCAGCCGGTTAAGCCGCGGGGACTGGCCGCCTCGGCCGGGGCCACCGACTTCTCGGAATATTTCTTCTATTTCAGTTTTTTCCTTATCGTCTCGGCCACGATGCTGGTGGTTTTGCTGTTTCGGTTGGGTGTTGAACGGCGCTCCAAGGAGGTTGGCTTGTTGCTCGCAACCGGCCAACCGATCGGACATGTCCGAAGACTATTGCTCAAGGAAAGCGCCGCGGTCGTGGTGATTGGGTGCCTGATCGGTCTGCCGGGAGCCGTTGGCTACGCCGCGCTGATGGTGTACGGCCTGACGACCTGGTGGAGCGCGGCCGTCGGCGCACCGTTTCTCGAGCTACACGTGACGGCGCTGAGTCTCACCGTGGGAGCCGTGGGTGCAATGCTGATGATGGTTGTTTCCATCTGGTTTGCCATTCGCAAGCTCGAGCAGGTGAGCCTGCGTTCCCTGCTGGCGGGTGATATCGAGCCGGCGGGGCCGGCCGGCTCGACAGCACAGTCCGCTCGCCGGTCGGGGCTCGTGGCCGGCGCTTCGGCCGCCCTGGCGTTGTTGCTGGTGGTTCTTTCGGTGCTGACTGACGTTATTCCGAAAGACCCGGCCTTCTTCGGCGTTGGCGCACTGTTGTTAGTGGCAGCCCTGGCGTTTTTCCGTTCCTCTCTGGCGACAACAGCGAGGGGCTCACTTGGCGGCGCTTCACCGCTGTCGAGGCTTGGTGTTCGTAACGGTGCGCGCCGTCCCACCCGCAGCCTTCTTACCGTGGCGTTGGTTGCCAGTTCCACGTTCATCATTCTCTCCGTCGAATCTTTTCGTCACGACCCAACCCAGGGCGAGCCCACCTTTCACTCCGGGGACGGGGGTTTTCGCTGGATGGCTGAGTCCGACGTCCCGACCTACCATCTCTCCTTCGGCAGCGAAGAGGGTCTACCCGAGATGCGAACCTTCTCGCTTCGAGTCAGGCCCGGCGAGGACGCCAGTTGCCTCAATCTCTATAGGCCTTCGCGGCCAACGTTGCTAGGCGCTACTCCTGAGTTGATCGGGCGAGGAGGCTTTGCTTTCCAAGCCACGCTGGCAGAGTCAGCCGCGGAAGTTGAGCATCCCTGGAGGTTGCTCGACAACGAACGGGAAGACGGCGCCATCCCCGTCTTCGGAGATGCAAACTCGGTCAACTACATCCTTCACCTAGGTCTGGGTGAGCATCTCGAGGTCACGGACGAGCGAGGAGAAAACCGCCGGCTGGTCATAGCGGGCCTGCTTTCTCGCAGCATGTTCCAGTCGCAGTTGATCATGTCGGAGCGGAACTTCCTCGACCTGTTTCCTTCTCACAGCGGGTTCAACTTTTTCATGATCGAAACCGACTCCGACACGGCAGGGCGAGCGCTGGAGGAACGCTTCGCCGACCAGGGCTTAGACGCGACACGCACAGCCGACCGGCTGGCCGGCTACTTGGTTGTCGAAAACACCTACCTCAGCACTTTTCAGGCGCTCGGCGGGCTGGGTTTGCTGCTCGGAACTCTGGGCCTTGCCGTCGTGATGGTGCGTAATGTTTTGGAGCGCCGCGCGGAACTGGCTCTGCTGCGGGCGGTTGGCTTCCCGGCTCCTTCGATCTCGTGGTTGGTTCTGGCGGAAAACCTTTTCCTGCTCGTATTCGGTGTTCTGATCGGCGTGCTGACTGCTTCCCTGGCCGTTCTACCGCACTTTCTAAGCGGCTTGGCCGAACCCCCGTGGCTGTCGGTTTCGGTCACGCTGATTTCAATCGTCCTGGTCGGATTAATCGCCGGCGCCCTGTCTATCGCGGTCACGCTGCACGCCCCTCTCGGGCCGGCGTTGCGGCGGGAGTAGGCAGCCGGATTGCCGAGCCGCGAACCAGGGAGCGCCCCTGGCAATCTACCCGGAGTCCCAGCACCGAGCCGCGCGCGTCAGCAAGCGGTCCAGCGATGCCGCCGGGGGGACCGGTGCGGACGGATGGCATGGCACCGGCAACTGAATGGGCGGCTTGTCGTCGATGTTCCCGCCGTGTGCCGGCTGGGTATTACTACACCGCTTCCTCACTGGACCGCTCCCTCACGGTCGCGGCTCGGTGCTAGTGTGGCTTTTATATCGAGGATCCGGCAGAAATGCGGGCTAGAACAGCAACTTCAACCCGAACTGGATCTCCCGCCCTCGTTTGGCCGAAGGGATGCTTCCGAAACCCGGGGTGCCGAACAAAGCGTTCGGCTGGTGGAAGTTCGGCGTGTTAAACGCATTGAAGAACTCGGCGCGGAACTGAAGCTTCGTGGTCTCGCTGAGGGGGGTCTCCTTCAGCAACGAGAAATTGACGTTGTGAAGCGGCGGGCCGGTAAGAGCATTTCTGCCCGAGTTGCCAAAGCTTCCGAACGGCGGGGCCGCGAACGCTTCCGTAGCAAACCAGCGCCGCGGGTCAGGATTCGCCCGGACAGGATTGCCGATGAGGTTCGGACGATCAGCCGCACCACCGAGAAAGGAAAACCCGGTATTGCTGTTGTCCACCTCGCGTGGGAACGTCACCGTAAAGGGGTGTCCGCTTTGGAACGTCATGATGCTGTTGATCTGCCAACCGCTGACGAACGCCTTTCGCCAACCTTGAAGATCTGACGCGAAACGTTTGCCCTCCCCCCACGGGAGCTCGTAAATAAAGCTGCCCGAAAACCGGTGCCGCAGGTCGAAGCTCGAGAGGCCCCGTTCGGCGGCGACGTTGTTACTATCCTGCGGGAAATTGTTGTCCGCCGCGCTGGGAAAGAACCCCGAGGCGTTGTCGATCGATTTCGACCAGGTGTAGGAGAATAGCCCGGTCAACCCCGCCCGGAAGCGGCACTGCAGCTGAGTTTGGAAGGAGTGATAGATCGAATCCGACGCCGCGGCGATCTGGTCGATGGACTGGAAGAATGGGTTAGGCCGTAGGTTTGGGAACTGCGGGCTGGGAGTCGGCTGGTTGATGTCGCGCCCCCCGAGCAGCTTCGTTCCACGTGTGCCGTGATAGCCCGCCTCGATAATCACTTGGGGATTGATTTCCGCTTGGACCGTAAAGCTCCATTGCTGGGCGTAGCTAGTGCGCAAATCGAGATCGTAGGTGAACGCAGCCGGAGGTAAGGGAGCTTGTTGGTTCGCCGGCCAAGGGTCGGCGAGAGTGATGAGGGCCACCGGCGAAGGGAAGAACAATTGAAAGTTGAAGAACGGCGGGTTAAAGTAGATCCCCTGTCCCGGCGCCAGCGGCGAGAAGTTGTGGTAGATGCCGTAGCCGGCCCGTAACACGGTCCGCCGTGAGCCGAATGGGCTCCAGGCCAGTCCGACTCGAGGGGCAAAGTTGTTCTTGTCGGCGCGGTAACCGGCGCGCGGAATACCGTTCGTGCCCACACTCGAAATCCCTCCCCTGGCGGGATCATAAACCGCCGCGGCGTCGAACTCGTCGTGGGCCGGTGTGTTGTACTCGTAGCGCAGGCCCAGCGTCAAGGTCAGGTCCGAACGCGCTCGCCACCGATCGTGGACGAAGAATCCTGTACTGCCCGTTCGCAGCGCCTGTGGGTTGTCGCCTGCGGCCCCGCCGGTGAACGTCGGAAAGCCCAGCAGCAAGTCGGCAAGCGGGTTCCTCGTAAACGCGCCGATGAAGTTGATCATGCCGCGAGACTGCACATCGCGAAAGGCGTCCTGTGCAACCCAACGTCGCTCGAATCCGAACTGCAGCAAGTGATTCCCCTCGGCAAAACTGACGGTATCGAGGATCTGATGGCTATCGACGGTGCTGTCCTGCGGATTGTTGAATTCATCACCAAGCGGCGAGAAAGCTGTCACGGTGATGAAGCTGAGGCCTAGATCGCGCTCGCGCGTCGCGAAGTCAGGCAGCCCGACTAGGCGGTTGATGCTGCTGCCCATATTCTCTTGGAACGTGCCGCTGCGAACTCGGTTGTAACCGAAACGGAACTCATTGATCCATCGATTGCCGATCGTGTGCGTTTCCGAAAGCATAAGGTTCTGCCCGCGCTCGACGACATCGTTGCCGTACCCGGGTACTGACGAGAATCCGGCGGCCGCGTAGGGCTCGAACAGGTCGTGATCGCCGAAACTGTATCGTCCGCTGAGCGTGCCGTTTCGGCCCAGTGACTGATCGATCCTGACGTCGAACTTGTCATGGCGACCCCTCTCGGTGGGAGCGGCAACGAAGTTTCTACCGAAAGTTTCTCTGTTCGGGACTGGATAGAGTTCCGCGATTGCTCCGCCGATGGGGTGAACGAAGGGGAGTCGGCCGCCGGGAAAGGGTTGACCCGTGGTGAAATCCAGCGGCGGCGGCAGCAGGCTAGCTGAA
Source organism: Bryobacterales bacterium (assembly GCA_965248105.1). Taxonomy (GTDB): domain Bacteria; phylum Acidobacteriota; class Terriglobia; order Bryobacterales; family UBA6623. The sequence goes on along the minus strand of CBDFIK010000006.1, from coordinate 2,677,503 downwards.
AAATCGCCGGATCGCTCGGCCTCGGTTGGTACGTTGGCTGTTCGCGTAATCGCTCGGCGCTCTCGTAAGCCCTCATAGTCGACGAAGAAAAAGCTGCTGTTTCGCCGCAGAGGTCCGCCCACGGAAGAGCCGAATTGGTTGCGCCGCAACTTCGGTGTGGGCTGCTCCGGATCATCGAAAAAGTTCCGCGCATCGAGTGTGTCATTCCGCAAAAACTCATAAACCGTTCCGTGAAAGGAGTTGGCGCCCCTTTTGAGCGCGACGGATACTTGACCTCCGCTGTTGCGGCCGAAGGTGGCCTCCGTGGTACTGGTGTGAATGCGGAATTCGCGAACAGCGTCCACCGGTGGCGTGAGGGCAAAGCTGTTCAGTACCGGGTCAACGGCGTAAACACCGTCGTAGATGTAAGCGTTGGCATTTTCGCGGGCGCCGTTGACTTGGAAAGCCAACCGGCCACGTTCTGATCCCGCAGAGCCCTGAGCGCTGGGAGCTACGCCTGGTGCCAGCAACGCAAGCTCCAGGAAGTTGCGCCCGTCCAGAGGTAAGTTGGCAATATAGTTGTTAGGAATGACTGTACCAACGGTGGCAGAATCCACCTCGAGCGGCGGTGACACTGCCTTGACCGTAATCTCATCCGTCTGCTCCCCTAGCTCAAGTGCAAGGTCCACACGAGCGTGTTCGGCAACTGCCAGCCGCAGGCCCTGTCGGCGTAGTTTCTTGAAGCCAGGCTTAGCAACCGCTATTTCATAATCACCCGCCCAAAGGGCCGGCACAGCGAAGTAACCTTTCCCGTCTGTCTTAACAGATCGGGACGCGCCGTTTTCCAGGTTGGTGACGACGACCCCGGCTCGGGCAACCACAGCTCCAGAGGGGTCGGTGACCTGTCCTCGGATCGAGGCTGTCACCGATTGCGCTCGGAGGCCCGCAGTGTAGGCCGCCATAACGACGAGGATGCCGATAGTGGAAAGAAACCGGTTCATGGTACGGCCGCCTGAGATGATCCTAAGAACGCCATGGTAAGGGTCCACTGCCCCCGGTGTCTACTCGTGGCGCCGCCGTGAGAATCGAGCTCGAGATGAACCACCGAGGAGGACGGTGGGTGACAGCACAACTGTTCCTTTAAGAAGAGATTGACAGTTTATCAAAACAAACGATATTAGATATTCCCGAGGTGCGCTTCGCGCCGAATAATCGACCGCTCATGAATGAAGCTCCGCTCACGGGCTGGGCCTGGCTTTCACACACGCAGTTGTCCCCGGGGACTAGAGCGATGTATATTTCTAGTTGGACCATCACTAGTAGGCTGTCCCGGGTAAGACTCTGATCGTCCTGGCGACGTGGCGCACGCTTTCAGCGTGCTGTGTCGGGCTTTCGAGCCCGACATTTCCGAATCTATAGTGAACTCGTCTCCAGGACAGTCCACTAGGTGGCCGGGCTAGGTCGAGGAAGCCGGCTTGCGGGCGAGGCAGACACAAGGTCGGCGGCGCGGCGTTTCCACGGCATGGAGGTTCCCATGAAGATGATTCTTTCTTTGCCAACGCTCGTTGCGGTGCTCTTCGCTACGGCGCTTGTCGAGACGCGGCCACAGAGCACGATTTCAGAGGCTGAGCAGGAGGCCCTCGAGAAAATCGAAAGCGCCGGAGGATCCGCTCGGCGGGTTGCTCAAAACGATGACAGCATCGAGGTGGATTTCCATCTTCAGGGATCATCGGTTACGGATAAAGATTTAGCCCCCATCGCGGAGTTGAGCGATGTTGTTGCTGTACACCTAGGTAATACAGGTGTAACCGACCAAGGATTGAGCTACCTGAAAACGATAGAGTCACTTGCCCGCCTCCACCTAGAAAACACAAAAATCTCCGATGCGGGACTGGCGCATCTGAAAGGGCTAAAAAACCTGACCTACCTCAATTTGTATGGCACTGAGGTCAGCGATGCCGGCATCAAGCACCTTAGAGGCTTGAAAAAGCTCGAGAAGCTCTTCGTCTGGCAGACCAAGGTGACCCAAGCCGGTGTGGATCGACTTCGCAAGGCGTTACCCAATGTAGATGTCAACACGGGTTGGGATCTCAAGCAGGAAGCGAGCGACGGCCAAAAGGAAGAAAAGCCTCCCGACGACAAGAATCCCCAACAGTAGCCTGACCGTCGGACGTTCAGTCGCCCCTTCGCTCTTCACGGTTCGTTCTAACGCGAGCAAATGGGGCGTTCGCGCCCCTTTGCCCTAACGCGGGAACGGCAGATCGTCGATCCAATAAATGCGGCCAGATGGACGTCGGTGAAGTTATCGGTCTTGCTCCAAACGAGCGAACGGCCAGTAGCGTTTTGAGGGTGGGCTAGCAGCCCGTGGTACATGTCTGCCCCGGGGACAGTCAGCCCATTTTCGCGCCGGACGGGCATCGTAAGTAGTGGATTCTACGAGGGCGCGAAAAAGGGTGACAGTCCCCGAAGCGAAGGATCGTACTTTTGCCACGGGCTGCTAGGGCCGGACCAGCGCCGCCGAGCCAAGAGAATTTTCTCTGGGGCACGACAAACCGGCTCGAAGCCGTGTCAAGGGATCCACTGAGTCACGGAAGCAGCGGACGACCCTCCCGATTCTCCGCGCCATTGCATCGCGGCGGATGTATGTGCAAAAGCTTCCTCCGGCAGGTTCCCAGGCATCAGCGGCGGATGTATGTGCAAAAGCTTCCTCCGGCAGGTTCCCAGGCTGGATTTCAGGTTTCACAGTGTTTAAGGATTCGGTCTCTTCACGTATCTTTTCCGCCCGAGCCGGTTGGATCAGTGTCATCCTTCACGGCCTGCTCGTTTTCTTGCTGGCAAGTATAAGCATCTCCTCCGCGCAGCTTGAAGATCCAGCGAACACCCGTTCATGGTTGCGAGTAACGATGCCTCTCCTACTGGTTCCGAAGCACATCCCCGCCGCCGTACCCAAGCCGCCTCGTGTCCCGCGGAAAGAGATTGAGATTCCTCGTTGGCAGCCGAGGGAGCAACCGCTCGCCAAGTCGGCGCCGGAGCCTTTTCTCGTTGCTCACGCGGAAGCCCCGGACCCAAGCCTGTCGCCCCCCCCCGTTGCAATCCCACGGTTTGAGCCACCGCCGATTCAGCCGCCTAAGCCCGCTATCAGGACCGGTTTACTGACCCGCGCGTCTGTGATGACGCTGCCGCTTTCGCATCGCCCCGCCCGAGTGGAAAAGGCAGGTTTTTCGGAACTCACGCCGCTTGGGTCCGGCAAGCCGCGAGTACGCGACCCGGATCTCCTCGGGGATGGCTTAGCGGGTTTCTCGGATTTCGCTCTTACGCCGGACGGCGGGAAGCGTCGTGGCGGGGGGGCCGTGGAAGCCGGTGTTTTTGCGGAGGCTCTCCGAGCCGATGTCCCCAGCCCGCAACGTTTGGAAATTCGAAAAACAGATTTCGGCGAAGTGCGCGCTGGCAAGCCGAGTCGAGGCCCGGCCCGCTCGCCGGAGCGAAAGAGCGTCAGCACAGCGGTGCGGATTCTCAGCAAGCCTCGTCCCGAATACACCGAGCAGGCGCGGAGGCTGCGGGTTGAAGGCGAAGTTTCGTTGAAGGTATTGTTCTCGGCGTCGGGGATGGTCAAGGTCTTGCGTGTTTTGAAGGGCCTCGGCCACGGCTTGGATGAAAAGGCCATCCGTGCCGCCGAAAACATCACCTTCAAACCCGCGCAAGAGGACGGCCAGTCGGTGGACTCGACCGCCAACGTCTACATTACGTTTCAGCTTGCTTACTGAGGGAAGTCGCTATGAGCATGAAGACCAACCTATGGATGACCCTGATGCTGGCGACCCTTGCGGCTGTTGCCCCGATTCCCGCCGCGAGTTCAGACCGCGTCGAACAACTGATTGATCGCATCGTCAGCAACGAGCAGGAGCTGATGCAGCGGCTGCGGGAGTTCAATCCCGTCTTGGAAACGTATCTCCAAGAGGTCGAGCGCGGCGCGGACGCGGCCTCCGAGCAGGCCAGCGACCACTATTTAATCGGAAAACTGAAGCTGGTCGAAGGCGTCTCCCACAGCAGGTTCCTTGCCAGCCCCGGCTTTCGAAACAATGGCGCGGTCGTTTTCTTTTCCGACGGATTCGCCCAAATGGTCATCATGGACGCGTATGACTTTAACCGCGAAACCTACAGCTTTGACTATCTGCGACGGGAGTTTCTTGGCGAAGTCCGAACCCTGGTCTTTAACGTGGCGCCGAAAGAAGAAAAAACGGTCGGAAAGTTTATCGGCCGCATCTGGGTCGAGGACCGAGACTATCGGATCGTTCGGTTCAACGGCACCTACACGTTCAGCAGAGAGTCGTCGCTGTTTTTCCATTTCGACAGTTGGCGACTCAACGTTGCTCCTAGCCTGTGGATGCCGGCGTTCGTTTACATCGAGGACGCCAACCTCTCAGGCAAGGGAGCGACGAAAGTTCGATTTCGGGGCCAGACTCGGATTTGGGGTTACCACACCCCACGCAGCGGAAAGCTGCAGGAACTCACCGACATTCTCATCGAGGCCGCAAACCCAGTGGACGATCGAAGCGAGTCAAAGCACATTACGCCCGTTGAAAGCCAGCGCTTTTGGCAGCGACAAGCCGAGGCCAATGTGCTCGATCGGCTGGAGTCTAGTGGGCTGCTCGCGCCGAAGGGCGAAGTCGACCAGGTGCTGAACACAGTCGTCAACAACTTGATCGTCACCAATGACATTAGCCTCGATGTGCACTGCCGAGTACTGTTGACCACGCCGCTGGAAACGTTTTCGATCGGCCAGGCAATCGTCATCAGCCGCGGGCTTATCGACGTCCTACCCGACGAGGCCAGCTTGGCGATGGTGCTTTCCGATGAATTGGCCCATATCGTTCTTGGACACCAGACCGAAACCCGCTACGCTTTCAGCGACCAGACGATGTTTGAAGATGAAGAGATTCTCAACCAGCTGCGTCTCTCGAGACCGGAGGAAGAGATCGAAGCCGCCAGCGAGAAGGCTCTTGAGATTCTGAAGAACTCTCCCTATGTCGACAAGCTTGCCAATGCCGGCTTGTTCTTGAAAGCGCTGGCGAGCCGATCGCCGTATCTTCCTAATCTCATCGAAGCGAACCTCGGTAACAAGCTGGCCAGCGGCGACACGCTCTTGCGCCTGAGCGAGCTCGCGGCTGAGGCCCCCGAACTTAAAGAAGACGAAATCGAGCAGATTGCCGCTCTCCCGCTGGGCTCGCGGGTCGAGCTCAATCCTTGGAACAATGAGATTCGTCTGATCGAAACCAAACCGGTCGCCTTACTATCGGCCCGCGACAAGATGCCGTTTGAGGTGACTCCGTTCATGATCTATCTGACGCGGTTCAAGCCCGCCGATAGAACGACCGTTCCCGCCAAAGAGCAAACGACCACGCCGTCCCAAACGCAAACGACGGAGAACCGCTAGAGCGCCGGATCGGAAGTTTGTTGCAGAAACTCGCGCGCGCGAGCAGGCTGTCCCTGCCTTGGCTCTACTTTCCCAACAACGAATCAGCCCACGGGACCGGGCAGGGCGACTCCGAAGCGCTCGCCGATCTTCGCAAGGTCTCGAGCCGTTGTCTCGGGCAGAGGGATTCCGTCACGACTCCGTTGCTGGCGGTTCTTGGTCTCTACTTCGCCGGGGACGAGGACTTCGGGAACTCCTTCTCTCGGGGGGACTCGCTTGGCAGCGGCAAGAGACTCGCCGACCATAGCACGGTACTCATCTCCATCGCCGAAAGCGGCGGGATCGACTACCAGAATCAGCGCTCCGCCCACGCGTCCTCGGGAGTCGGCAACCTTCTCGTCGACTGCGGCCCTGACGAGAGTTGGATCGGGATCGCCGATCATTCCCAGCGCTCCCAGCAAGGCCGAAGCCATCGACAAGCCACACCCTTTGTGGCCCGCGACGCTGCCGCCCAGCGGAACGATCGTGCCGCCGGCAAAGTAATCCTCGGGGTCGGTCGTGGGGTTTCCGTCGCGATCTAGAATGCAATCGGGTGGGAGTTGGTCGCCCTTGTCGCGAGCGACACGGATCTTACCCCCGGCAATGGTTGAGGTCGAACCGTCGAACAACATCGGCGGTCTGCCCTCGGCGGGAATTCCGATTGCGAAAGGGTTGGCGCCCAAAAAGACCTGTCGACCACCGGCCGGCAGCATAAGTCCGACGCCGGGTCCAGCCGCTCCCACCGTCACGAGCGCCACCAGTCCCCGCTCGGCGGCCCGCTCAGCGTATTCGCCGATTCGGCCGGTGTGGGTCGAGTGGCGAATCGCGGCGACCGTTACGCCATGACGGCTCGCGCGCTCCATGGCCCAATCGAGTGCCCAGGCTGTGGTGTAGAGGCCGCAACCTCGCCGGGCGTCGATTAGTCCTGTGGCATCCGTCTCACGAAGAACGGTTGGCCGGGCATCGGACACCATGTCGCCGGCTTCAATCTCCGCCACGTACTGCTTGACGCGAATGACCCCGTGCGAGTCGTGACCCGAGAGATTCGACCGCACCATGTGCCGCGCGACCTCCGCCGCGATGTCCGCCGGGGTTCCGTCCGCTTCGAAGACCTGCCGGACAAACGTCTCTAGATCTTCCGCGCCCCAACGCCCTAAATCCGCCATATCGATCGTCTCCGTTGAAGTTCGACTAAGCGCCGGTGTCGAACAGAGCGCCTAGTCTAGCAGCCCGTGGTGAAAGTGCAGTGACACAAGAAATGGGTCCAGAAGGATCTCCCGGCCGCTGTGGATAGATCGTGTAAGTTGCTAGATTCAATAGGGTTATTAGGAATTGGCTTTGTTTGGTCATTTCGTTGCCCCCATTGCTCCGCTGCTGGATTGGTTCGCTGCTCCGATAGTTCATTGTTGCCCTGTTGCTGTTCCTCAGGGCCGCCCAGCCATACTACCCAGACGTCGAGAGGAATCTCCGCGTGGCCCGCTGAGAGTGTGCGCCGCTATGCGACTCGATGTCGCCACGAATGGCGACACGGCACGCAAGAATGCGTGCGCCACAAAGGCAAAAGGCCGCGGATCTCAAAATGGAGATCCGCGCTACAGACCCGCCACGAACGATTGATTCCCGGTGGGTTGTGCGGAATTGGGTTTGTTTCGTTTTTTTTGCGCTGTTTCCTCGAGCGTGATGCCGGTCGCCGGCCTCCTCCCCCCTTCAGAATAGCGAGTGTGTCAAGTGCTTTCGTTGGGCATCGCTCCGAACATCCTGAGAACGCTGGGGTTGGCAATTGTGACCGGCGCCTCGGGAGGCCTCATTTTTTGCGAACAACAACCTTCTCGAAAGATCCGAATGGCTGTTCGAAGGATTCTATTCGGCGCCATGCCGCAGTGTCCAGTGCCTCGGGTTCGAGGAACTCCGGTCTGCGGGAAAGCTCTTTCAGAATGGCATTCACACCGCGATGTGCGACAACTACGGAGACGCGCGCCGCAGCGGGCTGGCGACAATCCTTTCCACTCCTCGCTCGGCCAGACCCTGGGCCAGCAAATTGGCTTGCGCCAAACCTTCCTCGGTCAACGGTGGGTCCGACTGGCCCAGCATCGTGTGGGAGTTCTCACACGTACCGTGGCGGACAACGTAGATTTCGCGCGGCATTGCGTTTTCGTCGGAAACGCCAGCTTGAGGGCCGACCGGGAGCTCGTCCCTGCGGGCCGAAGGCCCGCGCCACGAGGAACGGGACTTCCGAACCATGGTAGAACAAGGCGCCGCTACTGCTCAGTTTCAGACCTTTGACGTACGAATGCCGGGCGAAGAAAGCCCGCTAGAAGCGGGCTGAGATGAGTTTTGGGGCGGGGGTTCGGCACCAGCCGTAAAACGGCCGGCATTAGCAGTTCGGTTAGGTTGTTAACTGTCACGGAATCAATAGATTACGGATCAGCAGGAACTGGGTCGCATTGCAGGGGAACAATACGGGCACATCGAATGAGGTTAACCCGCCTCCTCCGCGCCGCTCGCGCCCCCGTTCTCCAGCAGCCGCCACATCTGGCGCGCCGTATTACCCGTCTTTGCGATGTGCTGCTTGGCCAGCTTGGCATACCGCTCGGTCATCCGGATGTTCGCATGACCGAGAATCTTGGCCAGCTCATACAGATCCCCGCCGTTCATCATGTACCACGAGGCGAAGCTGTGTCGCAGGTCATGGAAGCGGAAGTTCTCCAGGCCCGCCAGCTTCAGTACCGTCTGGAAGGGCTGATCGACCCTCTGACGACCCGTGCGGCCACTTGGCGGAGCAAAGATCCGCTGCTCCCCGATCACCGCCGGGTAGCTCCGGAACTCCTGCGCTAACTCCCGCGCCATGGGTACATAGCGGATCTGGCCCTTCTTCAAGCGCGACCTGACCGCGATCAAACCATGGGCGTAGTCCAGATCGGGCCAGCAAAGGCCAAAGATCTCGGAGATTCGCATTCCGGTTGTCAGCGCCGTTCTCACTTGCGAAAGACAATCCGTCGTGCAGGATTCCGTGGCGAGAGGCAGTCCATGATTTCCCGCAGATAGGGTGTGCGGTCCGTGCGCCATGGACCTGGCTCCGCACTGGATTTGCGGGCTAGCATGCGATGCTTGTCGGCCCACTCCGAGACCGTGATATGGGGGTCGGGCCGCAGACCCTCAGAGGCGGCCCGCCAGCACCTGGCGATGGCCTGTCGAGTCGTAACTACACGTACATCGATGGGAGGGCGTTTGGGCCGATTCGCCTGGTCGGTGGTTACTGTGGACCGAGTCATTAGACCCGACCCCCGAGTTCTAAATCCTGCCCTTCCAAGATCATTTGAGCTAGCAGCTCCCGATAATCCTGCTGACGACTTCGGGGATACATGGAGTAGGATTCCCGCACAGTCGCGGATGTGTGCGGGCTGGGGCCCGACCACGACCATCCATGAAACACACCGACGAAATACTCCGGCCCAAGCATCACGTTGGCTATCCAGCCGAGTACAGCAGCTATCTTTCGCTTCATCGGTGTCGTGAGCCTGGGCCTGGTCATTGGACCCGACCCCCGAGTGAAGAATCCAACTCGCGCAGACGACCTATGAAATCAGGACGCTTACGCCGAATTAGATCCCGAAGACCGCGAGCCAGCGCCAGTATGTTGTCGCTGGGCGCATCGAGGCTAATTCTGACCTCCCCGTGCAGCTCCAAGGTGACAATCTCACCGACGTGGCAGTAGCTTCGGCCGTCTGAAGCAGGAACCACAATCTCTACTAAACCCGTGTCCCCGTACGCATGACGACAGAACCGCGTGACGTCAATCCCGTCGAGGTAAATCAGCAAGCCGGTACAGGCAAGCCCAAAGCCGGGAATGTTAGATCCCTTGCCCGCGATAGCCCAGCGAGTACCGTTCGGAGGCATCACTGGACCTGACCCCCCGGCTCCGCCAATTGCAGGGCGGATTCCAGTTCGGAGGTGAGCAGCTCGTGGGCCTCGTCCGACTCGGTGATGGCGGCCATCCGCGCCGCCAGCCGGTCCGGCAGGGCCAGCAGCCGCTCGCGCACCTGGCGGTAGGTCTCCATGACAGCCCGCTCCATGCTCTCCGCCGACACAAGGCTGTCAGCCTTCATCTCTACTTCCATGGAGGACAGCGCCGCCTTGTTCTTCTCGTTAACCGCCCTGGCGTGGTTATAGACAACCGAATCGGACACCTGCTGATGGGAAGCCTTGACCTTTTCCTTGCGCAGCGGATCTGCCCGATGGCCGTTGCTCCCCGAGGGCGCCCTCGCCAGGAGAGCGCCCTTGGCTTTAACCTGGGTGTTCCGGTCCCACTCGCGCATCGCCTTCGAAAACGTGAACCAGCCTGTCTTGGGGCTGGGCGGGGAGATCCTTTTCGAGTCCAGGGCGCGCTTAGCAGCGTTCGTCGAGACCACCCGGTGCCTAGCTAGAGCGGCAATTCCGCCCTTACCTAGGGGTGGATTGGGCTTTGGGCGCGTGAGCAGCACGAGAACCAACCGTTTCGGGGTCAGACCAGTTCCAACACGGAGCAGCGCCCACCCGCCCGCATTTGGCCCTGGAAGGACCCGCGAAACCTACAAAGGCCATCGCAGAGGCACGGAAGTCAGGCAACAAGCGCACGGGGCACGATTGGACCTTGGATACCCCGGATTGCACCAGGGGCCTCAACGGGCTGGGAATGGGGTCCGGACACCTTAGAGTGGTTCGAGGTACGATTCGGGCAGAGGTTATTAACGGCTAATAACCCGGAGGGCAGATGAGCATATCGGACAACGAGGATCGGCTTCGGCTCCTGCGGGAACGGTGGGGACCGTTCCATCGCGTCCCGACCCGCAGCCTGACCGCACCGGCTGAGCCGGAAGCGGGCGAGTGGATCTTGCGCTGTTTTGAGTGTGGGGCCAAGAACATCATCGAGATCTTTCGAAGGCACCGGCGTCAGCCGGTCTTGGCGATCGCCGGATGGAGGGACTGAGTTTAGCGGATCATCCGGGGTACTCTACCACCTGAGTCCTGAGAACGTCTTAGGCGGCTTCTCTGGGCCGGGTTTTGGCGACCGACACCCAGGTGTCGCCTTTCGCCTAAAGATTGCGACACCCTGAGATCTCAGCTTGTAGGAGATGGGAATTGCCATGATGAATCGTTTAACCCATGTGGCGCAGCGCGTCGGCAATCGTCGTGCGAGCGGCCATCCAGGCCGGAATCACTGAGCTGACCAGCCCTATGAGAATTGCCACCGCCAAACAGATGGGAACTCCCCACAGGGGTAGCACAAATCCGGTGACGACCCCGAACGCGACGTTCTCCAACGCCTGAGTAGCGAAATAGCTCAAGGCGACCCCGACCAGCCCCCCCAGCAGGGCCATTGCCACTGCCTCCGCAATGATCATGGCAACTACCGAGGTGGAGGTGAAACCGAGAGTCCTCATGACGCCCACTTCGAGAATCCTCTCGCGGACCGACATCGCCATGGTATTGGCCGAAACCAGCAAGATCGTGAACACGACCGCGCCCGCAATGCTCACTAAGAATAACTTGATGTTGCCTAGCTGCTCCACAAATTCCAGGACATAGGCGCCTTCCGCGGCGGTTCTCGTCGGGTGGGAAGAGTTGCGAAACTGCTCGTCGACGGCCTTGGCGATCCGCGGGACATCCTCGGCACTTTTCGCTCGAATGATAAACAGTGCAGCCCCGTTGCGCCAACTTTTCGGAATACCCTCCTCGAGGTACTTCCAGTGAAAAAAGGAGGAAAAGTCATCCTGGCCCTCGAAGATCGCTCGCACCACCAGTTCCAAATCGACGGGGTAAATGTCCCCCTTGATCGTAATGCGCTGCCCGAGTTTGAGACCCGCGCGCTCGGCGAGCGTTTTCCCAATGGCGATCGCCTGCCGGTCCCGCCGGAAGGCCGCGAGCTGCTCGGGAGGCACGTGGAACTCTGTGAAGATATTGAAGATCTTTTCTGGCTCGACAGCGACGCGGGGGAACATATGCTCGGACCGGTTGTCGATGTAGGTGCCACCAAACCAGTTTAGGACGGAGACTTCCTGTACGCCGTCCACCCGGCGAATGCGGTCTCCGTAATACCAGGGCATCACATTGGTGATCGACAACTTGTGCCCGGTGAGCAGCCGCAGGGCCCGCACCTCAGAAACCTCGCGGTGGAAGAAAGCGGCATAGACCGCCAGCAGCACGCCGAGGAGAAACACGGATACTGTCACGCTCAGGACGGTCAATATCGTCCGCCGGCGGTTCCGCAGCAGGTTCTTGAACGTGAAGGGGAGGTACTTCCACGAGGAGGTACTTCCACGATGTTGCCTTGTCAACTTCGTCCGGAAGATAGTCGCCACCAAGAACCTTTCGATATCCTGTCCAGCAGTCATCGCGCCCGCTTGCCGACACAATTTACCTGTGAGACAGGCTTCTAGCCCTCGGGTAACAATTGGCCTTTTTCCAGATGCCGGGTCGAGTGAGCGAACTTCGCGGCACGTGGATCGTGGGTGACCATGATGACCGTCTTGCCGTGAAGCTCGTTCAGCTTGGAGAGAATGGTCAGCACATCGTTCGCCGAACCGGCGTCGAGGTCGCCTGTCGGCTCGTCGGCCAGGATGATCGAGGCGTCGGTGACGATGGCCCGGGCGATGGCCACCCGCTGTTCCTGGCCTCCGGAAAGCTGCCGGGGGTAGTGTTCGAGGCGGTCCGCTAGATTGACGATGTCGAGCGCCCGGCGGGCATGATCAAGTCGTTCCTTCTTACTCAGGCGCGTCAGCAGCAACGGAAGCTCTACGTTTTCAAGGGCTGTCAGCACCGGAATCAGGTTGAAGGTTTGGAACACGAAGCCAATGTTCTCACTGCGCCAGCGCGCCAACTGCTTGTCGCTAAGCTGCGTGATGTCGTCTCCGAGAACGTGAATGCGGCCTCGGGTCGGCTTGTCGATTCCGGCGGCCAAGTGAAGCAGGGTCGATTTGCCGGACCCGGACGGACCCATGAGGGCCAAGAATCTTCCGCGCGGGACTTCCAAGTCCACGTCATCGAGGGCAAGCACGCTGAAATCCGCTCGGCGGTATTCTTTCCGGAGGTTTTCGGCCTTGACCGCTAAGTTGTCGTTCATGTTGTTCTCGGTTTCACTCGGTCGCCGTCTTTGAGATCGGGGTCCGGGTTGAGAATGAGGTCCTCGCCGCCGATCAGACCGTCACTGATTTCAACGCCCGCGGAAGTGGTGCCGCGGACGGCGACGCTGCGTTCCACGGCCTGTCGGTCCTGCAATATGAATACGGTCTTGCCGTCTCGAAGGGCCGCGGCCGGAATCGTGATTGACGCGGCCATGCCGTCCTGCTCAGTTTCCTGATGTTCGGCGATAAAGGCCACGTTGGCGTTCATCTCGGGCCGAAGATACGCGTCGGGTTTCAGAATCTGAACTTTGACCTGCACGGTAGCCTTTTGGCGGTCCGCCTCAGGTGATATCTCGACGATGCGACCTTCGTAGTTGCGGTCGCGGTAGGCCTCCGTCGTGACTACGCCTCGCTGATTGGCGGTCAGCCGGGCGAAGTCGTCTTGGCTGATGTCGAGTTCAACTTGAAGGTCATCGAGGTCCGCCAGCGAGACGACGTACCCCTTAGCGCCTCGGTCACCGACAAAACCGGTTGTGACGAACTCACCAACCTCGACGTTGCGCTCCAAGATCGTGCCACTCACCGGAGCGCGGATTCGTGTAGCTCGCAACATGGTGCGCGTGCGATAGCACCTTCGAAACCACGTTGTGGGCCTCGGTCAGCTCAGCCAGTAGCTCTTCTCGCTCGGATTCAGCCAGTGACTTCCTCATCGCTCCCAAGACTTGACAGCAAAAACTCCCTCTCCGGCGAACGGTAGTGGGCTACTTTCAAAAGTCATCGGGAGAAGTAGCGTCGACGTGCCGGCCAACCTTCACCTCCCGGCTTGTCGCCAAATCTTGCGAGCAGGTCTTTCCGCTCGATGCCGGTTAGTGCGGAGGATCTTCAGGTTTCGCACCAAGATACGTGCTCAATAGAGTACGGAGATGACTGCTCTAGATGGCGCGTCAACGTCAAGAGCCTATTGGCTGGTGCTGGCTGCGGATGATCCGAATCGTAGGAATTGGACCCCCGTTGCCAGCCATCGTTCGTTAGATGCCATTCCGTTGAGAATTTGTCGTAGGCTATGGTGAACAGTATTTTAGCTCTTAGGCCGCTCTCTGGCGAACACCCCCTGCAGCCGGACGAAGCCAAGGCCCTCAAGGCTTACCTCCGCTCCCGCAAGCACGACTCCCCTGTCCTATTTCTAAGCAACCGCGCCCTGCCACTTCCCGCGGTGCCCAAGAGCGTGACGCTGGATCCGGACATGTGGATTCTCTCGAAGGAGACGAGCACAAAGAAGGTGAAGCGAGCCCGAGGCGTTCGTCCAACTCACGAACCAGGATTAAGCCACCGTCGGAAGTAACCCGCGAGCCTTGAAAATCGACCTCACGACCGTGTCGGACCGGATGAGCAATCGTTGCTTTACTGCCGTCCGCTAAACACGTCCAACATTGGCACTGGTCCCCCGCTGGTGACCACTGTGGGCATCACCCCATTCCATTTCTCCACAGCGCGTCCCTGAACCTCGATTCGCCGCAAGGCCAGTAACTGCTCCGTTATCTGTGCTTTTTGGAGTTCCAGTCCCTTGGCTTCAGCTTGGGCTCTGGTGATTGCCTGTTGCGCTTCAAACTCCACCCGTTTCAAGGCGTTCTCTGCCTCCAGAGCCTGTTGGACCGCTTTCACCTTTGCCTCGATGGACTGCTGGAAGGTTGACGAGAACTGAAAGTCCGTGATGGAGAGTTGTACAACTACGATACCAAGGGGAGCTAACCTTTCCGCCATCAAATTTTGAAGTTCATCTTTCACCTGTGGCCTTTGTGTGATCAACTCCTCGGCGTTGAAATTGGCCGTGGTAGATTTGACCGCTTCCTGGAGGTACGGCTGAATGACCCGGCTTTCATAATTCTGTCGCATATTGCGATAAATTTCCGCCACGCTGTTGGCATTCAGCTGGTAGTTCAAGGTGACTTCGGTGGTAACCAGTTGCAAGTCCTTGCTGGAAGAGCCGCCAGGAGCGGTGTATTTCTGAAGCTGGGTTGACATCAGAATTACCTCGTCAACGAAAGGAATCTTGAAATAGAGACCTTCAGGTTTGACCGCCCCGGTCGGGGCTCCAAAACGCAGCAAGACGCCTCGTTGTCCTGCGCCGACTATCCCGGTGCTTCCCACTACCACAATGAGGCAGGCAATCACGACCCCGATAACTGCGATCTTTTTACCCAGCCCTTGCGGAATTCCAAAATCCCCAAATTCTCCAGACGTCCTAGAGTACTTTGGCATCGCTACCTCCTTTTATCCCAATCTATGGACTGGATTCGCCCCCAGCAGAGGGGCCTGTCGGGTGGAGCTTGGAGCAAGTCCGATACTCTGGCAACTCACGCAGCGCCGTTCCAGTCGGATTAAACCGCCTCGTAGGCCATCGGAGGTCGAAGGGAACCCGACATGCAAGCCACGATTTCCTTTGTCGCCGTCCTGAGACGGATAGGATAGCCGATTCCCGGCTGTGATACAACGGTTTCGCACTGCTGCTACGTTCGGTACTCCAAACGGGCCCCACTGAGGGGCGTTCCCTCCTCCCGCCTCTCAGTGATTTTTCATCCGCAAGCTGCGCCGCGCCGCGCCACTGCTGCAGATCGGTTCCGGGTCACGTCGGATGCCTTCCCGGCTTACCCTGAGGCAATCGCCGCTTCCTTGTACGACCGGGCCAACTACGCACAGCTTATCAAGCTCTATGGTCGTCTTCCGGGAGCCCGGGGAGACTACTATCGACCAGCCAAAATAAAGGGAACCGTTTCAGCCGAGATAATGGGGATGCCCGTCCCCAAAGCGGATATGCACGAGCCACGTTGAGCGGCAAAATGGCTCGCTCCGGCAGTGGTGCAAGCGGATGACCAGATTAACCTACGCCTTCTCTAAGAGCCGAGAGAACCTACGGGCCGCACTGGCGCTTCACTTCGCGCACTACAATTTCTGTCGTGTACACGGTAGCCTGAGAGTGACACCCGCAATGGAGAGTGGCCTGAGCGACCATATTGGGGATCTGGAAGAACTGATTGCAGCGTAGCGGAAGGGAGGATGCCATGTTGACGGTTAAGACACAGTTAACAAGCAAGTACGCCCTATACATGGGGCAGATCATCACATCTCCTGCGGAGGTGCCATGGGCTCACGAATCACCGGGGACGTGGATCTGTGTCAAGGGCGGAGCAAAATTAGACCAGTTCGGCGGAGGGAGAATAGACCAGTTTTGGGGTAGAGCGGCGGAGCAAAAATAGACCAGTGGGGGGGAGTCGGGGTTTTGCTTCGAGTTTTTGTGGGACGGCTGGAACGCAGCCTGAGGTCGCCCGTTAGGGCGGCTGAAGGCGGAGTGGAAGGCGGCTCACAAAAACTGTGGCGAGCCGGCGGGGATCAATCCGAAGACGGAGAGCGTTGCTTCTTGCTCTGCTTGAGGCGGAAGCTATCGCCGTTCATCTCCAGGATGTGGACGTGGTGAGTGAGCCGATCCAGCAGGGCGCCGGTCATGCGCTCGGACCCGAGGACTTCGGTCCACTCGTTGAACGGCAGGTTCGAGGTCACCATCGTGGAGCCCTGCTCGTAGCGCTGTGAGAAGGTTTCGAACAGCAACTCCGCTCCGGTCTTCGACAGCGGCACGTAGCCCAGTTCATCGACGATCAGCAGGTCTTGCTTGGCGAGCTGCTTTTGGGCCCTCAGCAAGCGCCGCTCATCACGGGCTTCCAGCAGCTCGTTGAGCAGCGCTGCGGCGGTAGTGAAGCGAACCCGATAGCCACCCTGGCAGGCCGCCAGTCCCAGCGCCAGAGCGAGATGCGTTTTCCCCGTGCCGGAGTTTCCTAGAGCCAACACGTTCTCGCGACGGTCGATGAACTCTCCGTGTGCCAGCTCGAGCACCAGCTTCTTGTTCAACTTGGGTAACGCCAGGAAGTCGAACGTATCAAGGGTTTTCGTGACCGGGAACTTGGCGGCCTTGATGCGCCGCTCGGTCGCTCGGCGTTCACGGTCGAGCAGTTCGAGCTCGGACAGTTGCAGCAGAAAGCGTCTCGCATCCAAGCCCTCCGTGGCGCACTGCCGTGCCACCTTGTCGTACTCGCGTAAGAAGGTCGGCAGCCGCAGTGCTTTCAGATGAGCTTCCAGCAGCAGTTTGGATCTCGCCATCAGTCCACTCCCTGTGCCAGCAGCACCAAATAATCTGTTGTCGATGTCTGTTCGACTTGTGCTGTGGGTAAGTGCGGATACTGCGTCAAGTCCAAGCGGGGCGGCCGTTGCTCGATCCGACACAGGACGAGGTGCTTGACGGCGTCGAAGCCGATCGTTCCCAACTCAACGGCCTGCCGCGCGGCGGCGGTGACGTCGGTGAGCGGGAAGTCTTCGAGTAAACGCAGCACCTGCACGTACTCGCGCTTGCCTGGTTTACCCAGCCGCACTTCGAGCAAGCGTCTCAAACGCACGAGATCTTGCGGTAACTGCCAACCGACGAGCGGCGCGGCTTGATCCAGCGCGTTCGTCTTGCGCTCCAGCAAGGCCAGGTAATGCAGCGGATCGAAGATCAACTCCTCGCGTTCGTAGCTGCGCCGATGCCGGGCGATCTCTTCGCTGCCGCAGCCGATGACCACCTCATCGACGTAAGCTCTCAGCAGTACTTCGCGGTGGCCGTAGCGCGTCGGAACCGAGTAGTCGTTGGTCCGATAGCGCACCAGCGACAACGACGTCACCCGCGTCGTGCGCTTGTCGCAAGCGTCATACCCGACAGCAGGCAACGTCAGAAACGCCTGGCGGTCGCGCTCGAAACGCTCACCGATCGTTTCCGAGTGTCGCCGCAAGCGCCGTCCACGGTTCTTGCGGCACTTCGCTTCGAGGTGTTCGTTGAAGGCTTCCCAACTTGAGAACCTGGGGATCGGCACCATAAAGTTGCGCCGCGCATAGCCCACCAACCCTTCCACTTTGCCTTTGTCGTTGCCCTTGCCCGGCCGCCCGAAACGGTCGGCGAACAGATAATGTGACTGCAGCTCGGAGAAGACACGGGTCCTCTGGCGTGTGCCGTCTCCCAGGATCCTCGCCACCGCTAGCTTCGTGTTGTCGTAGACGATGCTGCGCGGCACGCCGCCAAAATAGCGAAACGCCGCATTGTGCCCCTCGCAGAATGCCTCCGTCGTCTCGGCCGGAAACGCTTTCACGAATGCGTCATCGCTATGCGGCAGATCGACGACCAAGAAGTGCGCCTTGCGCTGCACTCCGTTGATGACGACGACCGCTTCGCCGAAGTCCGCCTGGGCGTCACCCGGCGGATGCGTCAGCGGCACGAACATCTCTTGTCCGCCCAGCTTCTTCTCGCGTACGTAGTCCTTGACGGTCGTGTAGCCGCCTGTGAACCCGTACTCGTCGCGGAGGCGGTCAAAGATGCGCTGTGCGGTGTGGCGTTGTTTCCTCGGACGCTCCCGATCGTCGGTCAGGATCTGATCGATGATCCCTGTGAAGGCCTCCAGTTTGGGACGCCTCGCCGGTTTGCTCCGCCGATAGCCCGGCGGAATCCGGTAGCGCAACATCTTGCGCACGGTCTCGCGAGCAATCCCAAAGCGCCGTGCTGCTTCGCGTTCGCTTAGCCCTTCGACGCAGACACTTCGTCGTACTTGAACGTATAGCTCCACCCGATACATCCCTCCGGTGTTCCACAAAACACCTCGGGGATGCTTGCGGACCACATCAGCGGCTTGGTCCTCCGCCTCCTCTGGGAGCCTTCACACCGCCGCTATGTGGTCTAGTTTGTCAGCGCCGTTCTCATGCCCTCTGATACTTTGCATCAAGATAGGTCTGACATTGCTTGTAGTGCGTGAGCCACCAAAAGTGAAGACTGCTCACTACTAGATGTGTTGCCCCCTGTTCACGAAACTCCTCCAATCTTTCGATCGCGGCCTCGCTATCGGCGGGACCCCAAAAGTGCCAGCCCTTGCGCTTACTGTAATAAAGAGCCGTGGGAACCCCCTCACCCGCCACAACCACCTGTGCACCCTTGGGAGTGATGAGATCCGCCGCCATGCCAGCTTTCATGTACGATGTTGCCCAAGGCTTATATAGGGGTCTGACGAATACATAAGCCGAATAGGACTTGAGCACACCGGCGGTTTGCTCACAAATGTCCGACTCAATCACCCCATGGATTGGTGAGACCGCCCCTTGGTCCCTCAACACATCACCCAGCACCGATCCACCGTCCGCTCCAATGGGAGTATCCAGTGAAAGCGGGCCTCGGGAGGTCGACCGCAGCGTTTCGACTTGTTGGACTGTCACCTCCATCCGCCCTGCGATTTCTTCATTCGCTGGCGGGCGGAGAAGCTCCTCTTCGAGCTGCCAAACAGCCCGCAAGAACTTGTTGAGCAGTGCGTTTATGTGGACGGGGAGGCGCATGGTTCGCGACTTATCCGCCAGGGCGCGCGTGATCCCCTGCCGAATCCACCAGTAGGCGTACGTTGAAAACTTGAAGCCCCGGCGGTAATCGAACTTCTCGGCCCCGCGCATTAACCCGACGTTGCCTTCCTGAAGCAAGTCCAGGAAATCCAAGCCTCGATTCGCATATTTTTTGGCGACCGCGACGACCAGGCGTAGGTTCGCTTCGACGAGAGCCTTTCGAGCTTGATCGACCTCGCGTCTGCCTGCTCGGATGCGCGCCATGGTCCGCTTGATTTCCGCCCTCGTCATCACAACGCGGCCCTTCTGCCGAGCAGGTTTCCTGGACCTTGTCTTGCCGGCGGCCTTCGCCGGTTTCTTCGACAGTTCAGGTGCCGCCCGTTCAAATTCCTTGCAGTAGGCGTACCAAACGTCGCACTTCAGAGGCATTTTACAGATGCGGCGCGAGATTTGGACCCTCTCTCTCGCCACCCTCCAGGCCCATCTGCGCTGCACGGCCGCGCTGGCCTTGGACCGAGCCTCGGCCTTCGTGGCCAGCTCCTCGATTTCTAGAATCAATTGAACGACATGAGAGCACTTTCGGCGGACGCTGGCTGCCGCTCTGGCCCTGGCCGAAGAGTCGGCCGCCGCGCCCTGGACGTCGATCAGATACCGTAGGTTCACTCGCTTGTTCCTGAGATCTTCATGCAGCTCCAACATCTGATTCCACATCCAGGGTGTCCGCGAGAGCGCCTTTCTCACTCGTCGATTGCCGCGCTCCATGCGCCTTGCCAGCCGGATCTCGTCCTCCCGATTCAGTAGCGGTACCGCACCCGCTGCGGCAAGGTACAAACGCACGCTGTCTTCCGGGGCAGATGGCCTTGCCGCCAGGGCGTCCGCGTCGTGGTCTCCCGTCCAACCCGACTCTTCGAAGTCAGATCCGTCCTTCGGCGCCAGCGACGCCCTGGCGCGCGACAATTCACTATGTCTCAAGCGGGAGGCGAACATGCTCACTAAGCTCCGACCTCTAAACCGGAATTTCCGATTTCGGTCCCCGGCTGACGCCATTCTACGCCCGCACCCAACCAACAGCAACCACTCACTGAACCAAGCCGCGAATCACCTAAGCTGCTCGCGGCTTTTCTCAAAAGCACCACGCAATTTCCGAGACCCACCCCTCACGAAAAATCCAGGACCCCAGGCTCAAACGCCGCCCCGCCAACTGCCTTACAGTCACCAAATATCCTGCCCTTACCCACGCCAGAACTTGGGTGCTAGCATGAGACGATGCCGGTTGACGAAGATCTCGCCAAGGCCAATGAGTTACTGAAAGAGGCCAGACGGCTACTCCTACAAGAGAAGGCACAAGAGTGTGTAGGGTTGGTAGATGGGGCCTTGGCACGAGTTGAAAGAGTGATAGCCGCTCTGGCCCAGCGCAGCAAGGGCCAAGCTAAAGATTGAAGAACGTGGTGGCGCCGACACGGACTGAAAGCGGGCCGGGATCCTCGGTGAGCTACGTGCCTGTTCATAGGCGTCCATCGGCGTCCATCAAGAAGAAGGGTTCGATCATGAGTTCCGCGGTTGCCCTTCCTGGCATCGACGAGGAGATCCGAGAGGGGCAAGAGACCTCCGAGCAAACGGAACGCCTCTATCACGTCATCTTGCTCGACGATAACGATCACACCTACGACTACGTAGTCGAAATGCTTACCAAACTGTTCGGGTTCTCCGAGCAAAGAGCCTACGAACACACGGTTGAAGTGGACAGCAAAGGCCACACCCGCCTGACTGCACTCCCGTTGGAGGAGGCCGAAGGAAAGCGGGACCAGATCCACGCTTATGGCGCCGACTCGCGCCTCCTCAGGTCCGTGGGATCTATGGCAGCGTTAGTGGAGCCGGCCGCCTGAGAACGTCTAAACCTAACGTGAGCACACCGCCGTGGGCCGCTAGCCCCGATGCGAGGGCCCCGATTCGGTGACGGTCGATCATCCCTTCTAAGATTGCGGCATTCCACTGGCGGCTTTCTCTGTACCAATTGCTCCAAGCTCTGATCGCTGGAGTGTTCGCTACCGTGCTTGGATTCCTTTTAGCCGCACTCTGCGACCGCTACAAGCAGAAAATGTGCGCTCAAACAGCACGTCGCTGGATATCTGTGAAAGAAACCAGTGATCGTCCAACGTAAAGCAAACAGCTCCCATACCGGAGCCGTTTTTGTTCACCAGACCAAAGGCAGGCGCAACCCACCAGAGCTATCCTAAGGAAACAATGAAGCTCAACGAGGAAATTCAACAACTGCTCAGCAGCTACAGCCTGCCCGCTGAGGTTGGCCGGAAAATCGGGACTGCCATGGCGAGTATTGACGCCAACCGCGTAGCTCCGGGGCTTCAGATTGGCGAAAAAGCACCCAGCTTCAAGTTGCCCGACACGGCCGAGCGCGAAGTGTCGTTGGAGGAACGATTGAATCACGGTCCTGTAGTTCTGACGTTCTATCGCGGCGCGTGGTGCCCGGTTTGCAACTTACAGTTGTTGGCTTTACAGAGGGCCTTGCCGGACATTCGGTTGTTGGACGCTTCGCTGATTGCGGTATCCCCGGACGATTCGGAGCCGACGCCCCAGGACACACAGCTCGAATTCGACGTGCTGACCGACAAAGACCAAGGCGTAATTCGCGACTACAAGTTGCGATATCAAGTCCCGCCGGAATTGCACCAAATCTACACTGGGGTCTTTGACACCGACGTCAGCAGCTACAACGCCGACGGAAGCTGGAACCTGCCCGTCCCCGGCACGTTTGTGATCGATCGGGCCGGAATCATCCGCAACCGCCACGTCACCGCCGATTACTTGAAACGGATGGAGCCCGAGGACGTCATAGCCGCCCTGAATGATCTGAACGGACCCTGAGGAACCAGGGAGGGCCAGGGCGATCTTGTTTTCAACACACCAATTGTGGATCTCAAAACAGATTACGATTTCAGGGTCATGAAAGCGGACCGTAGGGTTCTGTGGTACCTGCCGAACGAAACCAAGGGTGTGACCTTGACCGACATCGATGATGTGTGGCTCTACTCAATCGCCAGCTTTGCTGAACCGCCCCCCAGAAGCTGCGCTTTGGGGAGACCGACGACGGGCTGCTAGGCCTGTGCCTCGAGACGGACGAGCGATTGTTTGACGGACGGGGCGTTCCCAGCCTCCACGTCCGTTCGACGGAGTTTATGGAAGCTGGTCAACACTTCATTGGCATGACTGAGTTCCGAGATGCGATCTGCGTATTCGGCCAGCCGTGGACCGGGAAGAGCCCACAACGAGAGGTTTGGTGTCAGCGTGTCGAGGTAGGCTCTGGCGCCGCAGCAACCAAGGCTGAGGGCGGCTCGACCGCTGTTCTTCACGGCCGGTACGACGCCGCACGCCGGTCGGCCCATGGCCGGTGGCATTCCATCCTCGACCGCCTGGGTGGCCTCCGATACCACCAAACCTTGATCTGCTTCCACGAATAAAAAGACGACGTCCGGTGGCAGGGGCGACTCGGCCAGTGGAGCGTAGACGACATGCTTTGGCCGTTTCGCTAGGACCGGAATGCGGGGGATCTGCTCCGGGCGGAGGTAGCCCAACTCGGCGAAGACCTTGAAGGTATCCTCCCGATCTGTGGCCTCTGACTGGCCGGTCTCCAGATTGTGAGTGTGCATCCCGATAGCGCAGAGATTGTGATCGTGGGCCGAAGTGGCGAAAACCCCCCGAGAAGCCTCCTGCCAAAAGACGCAACCCGCGGGTAGCCTTGGCCCTGTGTAGTGAGGGACCCCATCGGGAACCGAGTCCGCCAGGCAGAGAGCAATCGGCGGCCAACTCAAGTGCAAAGCCTTAGTCAGGCTCTCGGCCGCCGAGGCGTAATCAGTCATAGTATTCTCCTCCCAAACCATTGATGGTAACACCGGTAAGTCCTAGAAACCACACCCCCAATCACCCAGCCCCTCGCGCCTTTTCCCCTCGGCCACCGCCATTTTTCGCGACCCACATATCCTGAAAGATTCGAGACCCCGGACGTGCAAAATCCGTGACCTCGGGTCTCGAATTCTGCCGGCAAAACCCAGGACACAAACCATGCAAAATCCGAGACCCACTGCACGTCACAGAACCAACGGTGTCAATTGACCCGACCTCGAAACTACCCGCCAATACCTCAACCCCGACGAAGACCTCAAACGCAAAGCCGTCAGCAGGTTGTCCTTGATCACAAGGCTTATGCAGTCCAGGAGTTACCAATTGCCCGCAACGACCATTCCCGTTCTAAAATAGGGGTCAGATCCTCTGATGAGCGTATTCGGTATTGCCACCAAAGCCAAGCCCGAAAGCTTCTTCGCGGTTCGCTGGGAAGTCTTCCAAACCGTGGAGCGACTGCGTCAAAACGCTGACTCAGAGCACCTTGCAAGGATTCAGAGCAATATTCTTGACTGCGAGCTTCGCCGCATCGAGGCAGCCACCGAGAAAGCTTCGCCTCCTAGGAGGTCGAGACTTTTATCCCTCCTGGGCAGCCGACCGTGGTAGCCGGGCGGCGGCCCGAGCGGCTCCTTCGACGATCCGGCGCACTTCCGACCTTTCGTAGGGGCCCACCAATAGGTCGTAGGCTCCGCGCCACAAAACCTCCGCCCAGAGACCTTCGTCGGCTTGAGCGCAGCTGACCACGAGGCTGGCCGGGAGGCTGCGCTCGACCACCCAGTGCAGTAGCTCAGACCAGTTGCCGTCGGGATGGCTCAGATCGGTGATGACCACGTCGACTCCAGGCTCTCTCTCAAATATCCAGCAGGCTTCCTGGCAGCTGCTCACAGTGAGGACTTGGATCTCAGATGTCGCCAGCATCGGAACCAACTCGGACCGGCGCTGCGGTTCCATCACGACTAGGACCAGAATACTCACTAGACTCCCCCTTGCTCCTCAAGGACGAGGAATAGGCAGGATGGGGGGTCTTGGGAAGTTGAAGCCGGTACGAGTAAACTCGCCAGTTGCCGATTGTCGAACTTGGGGGTCAGCAGCTAGTCTAACATGCTGGCCTGCGGAGGAGCCTGACGCTTTCATGCTTCTTCACCTACAAGCTGAAGTGGTCCTGCGATTGGCGCTCTCCGCGGTTCTCGCTGTTTCACAATTTGTATTGGCCTGTCCGGGGTCGAGAGACTCCTTTTTCTCCCAGAAACTCACGCACGGGTGTTCCCGGAAAATGTCCAGCGGAGCACTACCTGGTAGTGAGGTCTTGGCGTGGAGATGGGGAGTCTTCTGGGAACTGTTCAACGATTGCCGCTGCAGCGTCATCGTAGATGGACCGCGATTGATCCGTATCGCCCATGATTTGAGACAGGAACTTCCAGACAGCTCCACAGCGAGTGGGAGCCCACCCGCTCCCGAATCCTTGTTGGCGTGGGGTAGCGTTCCAATTATCTCCACGGCGCTCTATTCGAATGTAGCCATAGCTGGTAATCTCTTCGATGATCACAAGTCGATCGTTCTTAACTGTGCATTTAGCCATGACGACGGTTAACGTATCAGGCGTCCATAAGCTCTGACAAATGCCACAAGTGACCCCTGACCCGGGCCTCCGCCGCGAGTGTGACTCTCAGCGACCCATGCCCGTTCATCGCTAGATGGGGACGTGGCTGGCAGCCGTTAGCGCACGCAACCGCCCCGCGCGCTGGGGCTCCCGAAGCTTGGCAAGGGCCTTCACCTCGATCTGGCGGATCCACTCCCGGGTAACCCCGAACTCTCGACCAATCTCTGCCAGTGTGTGCCCCCGATCGAAGCCAATTCCAAAACGCATCCGGATTACCGTCTCTTCCTTGGGAGGCAGAGTTTTGAGCACACCGGCGGTTTGCTCACAAATGTCCGACTCGATCGCCCCATGGATTGGCGAGAGTGCCCCTTGGTCCCTCAACACATCACCCAGCACCGATCCACCGTCCGCTCCAATGGGAGTATCCAGTGAAAGCGGGCCTCGGGAGATCGACCGCAGCGTTTCGACTTGTTGGACTGTCACCTCCATACGCCGTGCGATTTCTTCATTCGTTGGCGGGCGGAAAAGCTCCCTTTCGAGCTGCCGAACAGCCCGCAGGAACTTGTTGAGCAGTTCGTTCATGTGGACGGGGAGGCGCATGGTTCGCGACTTATCTGACAGAGAGCGCGTGATCCCCTGCCGAATCCACCAGTGAGCATACGTCGAAAACTTGAAACCCCGGCGGTAATCGAACTTCTCGGCCCCGCGCATCAACGCGACGTTGCCTTCCTGAACCAAGTCCAGGAAATCCAGTCCACCAACATGTGCCCACCCCACTCACCCACGCGCACGACAAACACCTCGATCTTGAAATTGGCGGGATTTCGAACTCGATACGGTGGAAATGACGGTCGACTATGGCGAAGTTATCATCGGTGGGAACGACCACTTGTTGCCGGTCGAATCCGAAAACCTCGGCTGCTGGCGCGGCACGAATCGGTGCGCCCGCAACAAAATCCAGTTCCGCGACTATCGCAAGTTCAGCGCCGAGTCAACCATCGTAACGACGGACTCCACGATCGATTACCGGCTTGAACAGCCACAGTGAAAAGCGCGCCGCGACGAGTGCCTTGGCGGCGTATGATCCCGTATTGTAGAGTGGCAAATCAACCAAAGCTGGAAGACATGGGGCCACCAGTATCTGCTTTACGGTCGACATCACGCATGTGTCCCATCGCGAGCGCAGCATTCGCAACAGGTTCGTGCGACGCTGGTGTGAAACGGGAATCCCAAGAGATAGCCAAGGCAACCTGATCTACAGGCCCCTCGCTGTCGATACACCGCCTTCCTACTAGCAATCAGCGGTCGTTCGCCCTTAACATACTCCAACAAAGCCGCTTAGCCTGATTTTTGCAGCGTCGGTCTTTGAATAATATACTGAACCCAGCCTGAGATGAGTCTTCTCCGCCGATTCGTGATGCGCGCCGCCCAGGAGTTGGCCCAGAAACCCGAGACCCGCGCCAAAGCCTCCAAGGTATTCGAAAAAGACGTCATGCCCCGCGCAAAGCAGGCTTGGCGGGAGGCTCAACCCAAAATCGAGAACGCCAAGCTCGGGCTCAAGCGTTTCGCGCAAAAGGTGCGCGAGGAATATCGCAAGGGACGCGACGGCGAGTAGACCGGGTGGAGTCGGCCAGGGTTGATCAATCGGTCGGTAAACCCTTGCCGACAAGGGAGGATCTATCTGCGGAATCTCACGTAACTCCCGCCTAATTAGAGCACTGTACAACCGGCGAACGGAATTAAGTAGTACGTGACTTTAGGGCTTTTCGAAAACGGCCTGAACAAGGTCGGTGTGGGAGAACGACCGTTCTGGCAATACCATCCGGAGCTAACGGTTTGCTTCAGCCGCCGCGGTACGCGGTCGGCTGCAAGCATCTGTTAGGCCTTCCTTTCTTCACCTTGATCCAGAAAGACGGCAAGAGAAAGATGCTTACGTGTACTACTCTCATGGCTCAACCCATAGCCTGGAAACGACCCACCCGACGATACCTCCTATTCCTGCCGAAAGGATGACGGCAAGGAATCCCTCTTCATTCTCAATATAGCTGGCGGTAGGCGGCCTTCCCCCTCGCGCCGCCGAAATCTCGTTTTGAGCAATGAACCCCACGCAAGGTGGGGAAACGGAGCAGAGCAAAGACGGCGCTCCGAAGAACAACCGCGCCAGCGACGGACTCGGCTTCCATCCTTACCGAATGCCCTCTTTACGGAACTCATTAAGAATGGAAGTGCGGCGGAGCATGTCGGTCGGGTACGGGGCCGCCCCTGCTGCTGTGTCTTCAACTCGGCGATGGCGAGCGATGTGAGCGGCACCCTGGGCGGGGGGATCAGGGGGAGGAAGAACGCTTCCGGGAACGCTTACTCTGCTGGAGACGGTAGCTCTCGCGGTCGCACTGTGCGGGGATGCGTGCAAGAGCCTTCTAGTGAATTCGGGCCTAAGAGCGTTCGACGACTCTATAAACTGTGAGCGAACCCCGATCGACGGTCTCCGAGTCCCTCTCCTGGGAGCCAAGACTAGCTCGTTTACGCCGGTTTGACCGACCTAACTGGAAGGAGTGAGAACGGCGCTGACAAACTAGACCACATAGCGGCGGTGTGAAGGCTCCCAGAGGAGGCGGAGGACCAAGCCGCTGATGTGGTCCGCAAGCATCCCCGAGGTGTTTTGTGGAACACCGGAGGGATGTATCGGGTGGAGCTATACGTTCAAGTACGACGAAGTGTCTGCGTCGAAGGGCTAAGCGAACGCGAAGCAGCACGGCGCTTTGGGATTGCTCGCGAGACCGTGCGCAAGATGTTGCGCTACCGGATTCCGCCGGGCTATCGGCGGAGCAAACCGGCGAGGCGTCCCAAACTGGAGGCCTTCACAGGGATCATCGATCAGATCCTGACCGACGATCGGGAGCGTCCGAGGAAACAACGCCACACCGCACAGCGCATCTTTGACCGCCTCCGCGACGAGTACGGGTTCACAGGCGGCTACACGACCGTCAAGGACTACGTACGCGAGAAGAAGCTGGGCGGACAAGAGATGTTCGTGCCGCTGACGCATCCGCCGGGTGACGCCCAGGCGGACTTCGGCGAAGCGGTCGTCGTCATCAACGGAGTGCAGCGCAAGGCGCACTTCTTGGTCGTCGATCTGCCGCATAGCGATGACGCATTCGTGAAAGCGTTTCCGGCCGAGACGACGGAGGCATTCTGCGAGGGGCACAATGCGGCGTTTCGCTATTTTGGCGGCGTGCCGCGCAGCATCGTCTACGACAACACGAAGCTAGCGGTGGCGAGGATCCTGGGAGACGGCACACGCCAGAGGACCCGTGTCTTCTCCGAGCTGCAGTCACATTATCTGTTCGCCGACCGTTTCGGGCGGCCGGGCAAGGGCAACGACAAAGGCAAAGTGGAAGGGTTGGTGGGCTATGCGCGGCGCAACTTTATGGTGCCGATCCCCAGGTTCTCAAGTTGGGAAGCCTTCAACGAACACCTCGAAGCGAAGTGCCGCAAGAACCGTGGACGGCGCTTGCGGCGACACTCGGAAACGATCGGTGAGCGTTTCGAGCGCGACCGCCAGGCGTTTCTGACGTTGCCTGCTGTCGGGTATGACGCTTGCGACAAGCGCACGACGCGGGTGACGTCGTTGTCGCTGGTGCGCTATCGGACCAACGACTACTCGGTTCCGACGCGCTACGGCCACCGCGAAGTACTGCTGAGAGCTTACGTCGATGAGGTGGTCATCGGCTGCGGCAGCGAAGAGATCGCCCGGCATCGGCGCAGCTACGAACGCGAGGAGTTGATCTTCGATCCGCTGCATTACCTGGCCTTGCTGGAGCGCAAGACGAACGCGCTGGATCAAGCCGCGCCGCTCGTCGGTTGGCAGTTACCGCAAGATCTCGTGCGTTTGAGACGCTTGCTCGAAGTGCGGCTGGGTAAACCAGGCAAGCGCGAGTACGTGCAGGTGCTGCGTTTACTCGAAGACTTCCCGCTCACCGACGTCACCGCCGCCGCGCGGCAGGCCGTTGAGTTGGGAACGATCGGCTTCGACGCCGTCAAGCACCTCGTCCTGTGTCGGATCGAGCAACGGCCGCCCCGCTTGGACTTGACGCAGTATCCGCACTTACCCACAGCACAAGTCGAACAGACATCGACAACAGATTATTTGGTGCTGCTGGCACAGGGAGTGGACTGATGGCGAGATCCAAACTGCTGCTGGAAGCTCATCTGAAAGCACTGCGGCTGCCGACCTTCTTACGCGAGTACGACAAGGTGGCACGGCAGTGCGCCACGGAGGGCTTGGATGCGAGACGCTTTCTGCTGCAACTGTCCGAGCTCGAACTGCTCGACCGTGAACGCCGAGCGACCGAGCGGCGCATCAAGGCCGCCAAGTTCCCGGTCACGAAAACCCTTGATACGTTCGACTTCCTGGCGTTACCCAAGTTGAACAAGAAGCTGGTGCTCGAGCTGGCACACGGAGAGTTCATCGACCGTCGCGAGAACGTGTTGGCTCTAGGAAACTCCGGCACGGGGAAAACGCATCTCGCTCTGGCGCTGGGACTGGCGGCCTGCCAGGGTGGCTATCGGGTTCGCTTCACTACCGCCGCAGCGCTGCTCAACGAGCTGCTGGAAGCCCGTGATGAGCGGCGCTTGCTGAGGGCCCAAAAGCAGCTCGCCAAGCAAGACCTGCTGATCGTCGATGAACTGGGCTACGTGCCGCTGTCGAAGACCGGAGCGGAGTTGCTGTTCGAAACCTTCTCACAGCGCTACGAGCAGGGCTCCACGATGGTGACCTCGAACCTGCCGTTCAACGAGTGGACCGAAGTCCTCGGGTCCGAGCGCATGACCGGCGCCCTGCTGGATCGGCTCACTCACCACGTCCACATCCTGGAGATGAACGGCGATAGCTTCCGCCTCAAGCAGAGCAAGAAGCAACGCTCTCCGTCTTCGGATTGATCCCCGCCGGCTCGCCACAGTTTTTGTGAGCCGCCTTCCACTCCGCCTTCAGCCGCCCTAACGGGCGACCTCAGGCTGCGTTCCAGCCGTCCCACAAAAACTCGAAGCAAAACCCCGACTCCCCCCCCACTGGTCTATTTTTGCTCCGCCGCTCTACCCCAAAACTGGTCTATTCTCCCTCCGCCGAACTGGTCTAATTTTGCTCCGCCCTTGACAGCGCGCCTACAGCGTCGAATCCCCGATCGTTTGAACGAACGTAAGGCATAATGGAGTAAGGGCAAATGATTCGATGCCGCTGGTACCGCCATATATCGAGGCGATGCGGCCGTATGAGCCCGGCCGATCAATCCAAGAGTTCCTTGAACGCTACGGCCCCGCCCCGGTTGTCACGCTCTGTTCCAACGAGAACCCCGTAGGACCTTCGTGGCGCGCTGTCGAGGCTATAAGACAGCACGCCGAGGAGTCTAACTTTTATCCCGACGGCGGCTTGCAGCTGCGCGCCCGATTGGCCGATCAGTACGAACTCAAAATCCAAAATGTGATTGCTGGGAGCGGGTCCGAGGGCATGGGTAGGGGAACCCCGATTAGAATAACCCCAGTGAAGGAGGCGTGCTTTATGTCGAGAAAAAGCCGGGGGAGAGCTCGGGGCAGAAAGGACAGAGAGCGGATAGTGAGGAACTTAGCATTCCTGGCTCAATCAGCTGCGGAAGAGAAGAAGCACCAGGAGAGCCAGGGCAGGGCCAGCATTTCCGGACTCCAGAATCACAAGACGCCTCGTCATAGTTGAAACCACAGCTAACGCGATTCTAAGTAGCGGGCGAGCTCGTCACGAGCGAATATCGGCAGGGGCGTAACCAGACCTCCCTCGACGAAGGTCCGACCCTCAACGGCGGGAACTACATCGCCGATGCGCGCAGCGTGAATGCCGACCGCCCGCAGCCGCTCGATGGCGGCCGCAGTGTGTGCCGGGTCAAGTGTTATCAGCAGCGCGCCCGATGCAAGCAGGCCAAGGGGGTCGAGACCCAGAGCGTCACAGATGTCCGCACATTCCGGCAGCACCGAAGTCGCGCCACGGTTGATCCGGACGCCAACCCCCGCGGCTTCCGCCAGCTCGTGAAGCGCGGTGACCAGGCCCCCCTCCGTGGGATCGTGCATGGCGTGCACCGCACCCGTGGCTTGCACTGCCCGGGCTGCGGGCAGCACGGAGATGCCCGGCCGGCGCAACCAATCGGCCGCGCGGGCGACTGTCGCCGCATCGACGCCGCTAGCGCGCAAGGCGCCGGCGTGCTCTCCGCTCAGAAGCGCCGTTCCCTCAATCGCGAGCCCCCCTGCTAGCAGGATCGCGTCACCGACGCGTGCCCCCGCTGTGCGTACCAAGCGGTCGCGCAGGACGCTTCCGATTAGGCAGCCGACCAGGATCGGCCGATCCAGGCCCACCGTAATTTCAGTGTGCCCCCCGATGAGCGACACACCAGCTTCCATGCACGCGCGGACCAAACTTTCGAATAGCTCGCGCACCCCATCGCGGGCGATGCCTTCCGGGAGAAGAGCGGTCACCAGCAGCCAGCGCGGCTCCGCCCCCATGGTTTCCAGATCGTTGCCGTTAACAGCCAGCAGGTAATGCCCCAAGTCTTCGTGAGCAAAAGTGATTGGGTCTGTCTTCGCCACCAGGAGCTGGGGTCCACCGAGGTCGATGACGGCCGCGTCTTCGCCCACTGCGGCGCCAACGATGACCGACGGATCAGTAACGGGTATAGACTCGAGCAGAGTCCGCAGCATGTCAGGCGGGAGCTTGCCGGAGACCAGGTTCACGGGTCTATCATCCTGCAGTTCATGACGTAAACGACCTGTCCTCCTCGATGCGGCTCTGCACATCTGTTCTCACGCTCGAAGCGTAATCCGCGACTCACGCGGATGGACAGGTCAGGGTCTGGGGTCTTGCACGATACGGTCCGCGCTCCTGGCGCAGGCGTTACGGCTCGGTCAACGAGCACAACGGTTGGGTTCCCCGCGATTTCCGGCTCGAAGAGTGGGAAAAACAGGCCATCCTCGACTTCTATCGCCAGCATCCTCTGGAAGGCTACCGACCTCCTTGCCGCACGGCATGACTGAGTGCGAGGACCTGGAGCGGTTGCCCCTTGACCGAGGGAAACACCCACGGGTCTCCCTCAGTTTACAGAAGATATGACTTCGTGCTGATTCCGATATGTCAGCCCTATGTCAGCAGCAAAATAGGGCCTCGCCGTACAAGAAGGCGTACTTTCTTTCCACTCAACAGATGCTGTGGCATGCACGAAATTCCCCATGCAGCGAGTTCATCGTGGGTACTGAGAAGGGAATGCTATACCCGTTGCGCAAGCTGCTTCCTGAGAAAAGGTTTTATCCGGTATCAGAGTCGGCCGTCTGCGAATACATGAAGATGAACACCATGGAAAAGCTGCTGGATTCGCTCCGAAACGACCAGGTGGAGATCAAAGTCGATCCTGAAATTCAAATGCGGGCCCGGAAGGCTATTCAGCACATGCTAACCATTCAATAGCCGGTCCTCGATGCGTTTGAAGGCCGACTCGTTGGTGGCATTCAGGAGGAGAAAGAACATGGGAACCTTCGTCAAAGTAGCCGAGCAAGGGGAGATCGAAGAGAACACAGGCAGGCTGATCGAAGTGCGGGGTCGTCAGATCGCCTTGCTTCGTAAAGGCGATACCTACTATGCCCTGGACAACACCTGCACACATCGGGGTGGCCCGCTGGCCGAGGGGGCGATCGAGCAAGGGGAGGTAGTATGTCCCTGGCATGGCGCTCACTTCGATCTTGAGACGGGGCAGCCGACTCGCCCACCCGCCGCTGTAGAAGTGAACACCTGCCCTGTACGCGTGCGGGGACAAGACATCGAGATCGAAGTGTAACCTGTCTAGCCACGCTAGCGACAATGGAGGCTTCGCCACCGGTTGCTGTGACGTCTCCCCGCATTCGGCGCCAGTCCTTGGCGTGCAACATGTTACGTGCCCGGATCCCGCGCCAAACGCACGATTGCCGTAAGGGGCTTGCGGTGGATTTTGGCGAACCACAGCCTCTGAGTTCGACCGGACGAAGTCACTAAGATTTTGAGCGATGAACCCCATGCAAAGCGGGGAAGGCTGCGGAGTCACATATCGACAGACGCAGGGACCCGCGGTCTTTTCGGGCGACGTGCCGTTCACTTTCTTCAGTAGTTCCGTAATTCCATCCTTGAGCAGTTCCGTAACGAATTCATTCGCCGTCGACCAAAAAGTGCGGAGATCGAGACGGTTGCTGTTCCGCAGCCTTCCCCGCTTTGCATGGGGTTCATCGCTCAAACCGAAGATTTTCGCCAGCGGGAGGGCTGGCCGACCATGACGTTGCCCTCGATCTCTATGATGGATCGAGACCCCGAGCCGATGCCGGCGTGGGAGCCGCAGTCGATTCATGCACCAACGCCACGTCAAGATGTCCGGTTGACAACACATGAGCAAAGGAGTAGAGTGATAAGCACCACCGTGTTGTGGTGTCCAAAATCTGTTCCTTGGAAGTTCTACTCCGTCCCATGTCGGTTGCGTCGGCCCTGTAACCGATAGTTGCCCCTATTTTTAAAGCTGAGCGCTGTCCTCTGGGAGCTTGCTGTAGCATAGCTCTTGTGAGAGGCGTCTACGCTCTTAAGGGTCTGATATAAAAGCATTTGAACAAGGAGGTGACTTATGAAAAGGCTGAACCTAAGGCTGTCCGGGAGAGCCTACGATGACCTGCAAACGCTTGCTCGGCGAACCAGCCGCTCAATGCAGAACTAGTGCGCCTTGCGATTGGGTTGCATATGTACTAAACAACATTCAGAATACATGAATAGGGGCATCAACATGGATTTCGGATCCACTACAACTCTTCGAAGGTCGCAGACACTTCTCAGACGTTTCGTAATTCGCTCGGCTGGTCGTGCATTGAAGCTAGCCGAGTCTGGAGAACAGGCTGGAGTTGGATGTCGCCGGGGCTGGCGCTATTCGCGCCAGCCCCGGCGTGACTCCTCAACAACGGTACTTCTTCTCACACACCTGGAGGTGTTGCATGGAATGCACTGCAGATAAACTGGGGGATTCTCACATTAGCCAGCTCGCAATCCACCGTAACCTGGCTCGAGTCGCCATACCACAATCCCGTCTATTTAAAGCACTTGCTGGCCGCTGTTGATGTCTTAGCGTACATTTTTACACCAATCTGCTCGGTACCCTGAGCTGGCTTCATCGGATCTTCTCTCGCACAGGGGATTACGCATATTGGATGAAGAGAGAAAACGGCGCCGGAGGGACCTCTTAGGGTCGACGGCAGCTTAGGTGCTTCCGCCCCACATGAGGAGATTGTGCCGGCGTAAGAAGGTAGGTTTTTAACAAGCCGACTCGGGTAGTCGCTCTGACAAGTTCCCACCCGAGCCGGACAGGCGGGCGGCTTCGGCACAGAGGCCTCCACCGCTCTACTGCCATTTTAGAGCGTTGCGAGGCTGCAGCCAAGCCACCCTCCTACACAAGGTTGCTCGGGAACGTGGATCAGAAAGGACATAGGAGGGACAAAATGGTTGAGATGCCTTTACCATACTGGCTTGGTTTCGTGCTGGTTGCGGTCGTGGCCGGCTGTTTTAACGGGGTGGTGGTTGTTCCGGCGTTAAGTCGGAGAGAAACTGCCCGCATAAAAAGTAGGGCCTGAGCCTCGGGCTCGGCACCCTAAGATACTTGGGCGGGCCTCAAAAGGCCCGCCCTTTTTTTAGCCCTCTCAGCAAACGGTGGAACTCATCAGGCGTCAAGCCGGCTTGCTTGATGATGGTTTCGAGGGTGCGACGTTTGAGGTCGCGGTTGTGGAGTGGGACGGTTACGCGGAGCGTGGGGTTGTTGGGGTGTTTAGGGTACCGGGAAACTTGGGGCGGGGGGGTCCTACAAACCGAACCGTTTGAGGTAGGTGGCGACCACTTAGCGTACAAAATTACACGAATCTGCTCGGTACCCTAAATCACGCGCTCTGAGGACGGCTTCCTTCCCCGTCGCCCCGAGGGGAAGTGTCGCAATTTTTAGGCGGAAGACGACACCTTCCGCCCCGCAAAACCGACCCAGAGAAGCCGCTGAAGGCGCGAGTTTCGAACGGTTACCGGGGGCGTATTCCATCAGTCAGGAGGAGCGACCCGAGATCTCGTTCCTTTTGAGGGCAAGAAACTCGCTGTACGGACCTACAGAGTCGTGCTACCGCATCTGGGCGCAGGAGAGTATGGATTTCTACCGCCGGGAGCATTCACGTCCATGAGCACCGCCTCCGTGGGAAAGATGTATAGTTGACGGCCAAAGTCACGGCACTGATGTTCTTGAGCGTCATGGTGTTTCCCATGAGGTCCCCTGCAGGACAAGCCAGCGCTGCAACAATGCGAACGCGCCCGGCGCCTACCCGTCAGACGGAAAGGACGTCTCTGCTTCCGCTAGATACCCCAGCCACCACTCAAGTGGCCGGTGAGCTTGTCGATCAGGAAATCGTCGACGAACAATTCGCGGCGGGTGCCGATGTTAAGGGGGATAGCGCCGCACGACGCCTTTGTTTTTCTTCGCTAGCCGCAGGTACTCGTGCGCCTGCAGAGTGCGCTCGACGAGGCCATAGAGCTCCTTGCGCTCGGCGCAGGTAAAGCTGAGGCTGCCGCTGGAAGCCACAAACTCGCGCATCTGCTCCAGCGTGAGACGTTGTGCATGCTGCATGGTGACTCGCATTCACCCGCAGTGTGCCCCGACCCGGCTGTCGTCGCTTCAGGATCATCTTGTGTTGGAAACACTCCCCCCTTTCAGGATCATCTTGTATTGGATAACTCTGCGCCCGACACCCGACGGCCCGTGTATGCGATAATAAGTCAACTGTTGTTTCGATTCCTGAACTCCCTACCTTTTGTTCGCAGAAACGGAAAGCAACAAGGTTTCACCCTCCCGTTGATCCCGCCTGCAGATCTTAGGACCGCTCAGACCGATAAATCAACAGCGAGTTTTCAACGAGGAGATTTTCTGTTATGGCAGACCAAGGTGTTGTTAAGTGGTTTAACGAATCCAAGGGCTACGGCTTTATCCAGCAAGCCAGTGGAGAAGATGTTTTCGTGCATTTTTCGGCGATCCAGGGCGATGGCTACCGGACCCTGGCGGAAGGCGCCGCCGTCGAATTCGACGTGGAGCAAGGACCTAAGGGTCTACAGGCAGTCAACGTCACTCTGGGCGAGGGTTAGACGCCAGAACGGGCGTGGTCGAAAACAGCCATGCCCGGCAGAACACTACATCGCAGGTCTGCACCACCCCCTGGCGTGAGACCTGCGAGCCCCCTAGCGCGGGCGCTGAGCTTGGCGAGTTGAGAGGAGTCTTGACTCAGAATTCGTCGTGACCAAGCAGATGGTCGAGGAACATCACCTCAACGAGAACCTCTTAAAGAAAGCCGGCTAGTTTCCCCAGTGAATTCGGCCTACGGCAGGCCGAGCACCCAGGACTCAGCGCAAGAGCTTAACCTACCCATACTCGCATGCAATCGATCAAAGAGAAATCGGAGACGCGTCGGCTACCCATGATGCCGATCCGCGACGTGGTCATCTTTCCGCACATGATGACCCCCTTTGTCGTGGCAAGAGAGTCCAGCGTCCGGGCGTTGGAAGAAGCCCTGGTCGGCGACAAGAAAATATTCCTGGCTACACAGCATGATGCTTCTGTCGATGACCCTAAGCCTGACCAGATCTACCAGGTAGGCTCGATCGTCAACATCGTGCAGAGCCTGAAGTTGCCCGATGGCAACGTTAGGGTTTTGGTCGAGGGCGTCGAGCGAGCGCAAGTGGTTTCGGTGAGCCTCGAGGAGGGGTTCCACCGCGCGACCCTCCGAACCACGAACTTCCAAGTCGAGAGCAGTCCCCAGCTGGAGGCTCTGATCGGTCGGGTCACCTCGCTTTTCGAGCAATACGTCAAGCAAAGCCAGAACTTGAATTACGAAACCATGATCGCCGCCGTGCGGGTGGACGATCCGGGCAAACTGGCCGACACGATCGGCGCCAACCTGCAGCTGACGATCCCGGAAAAACAGGATTTGCTGGAGATCTTCGACCCCATTGAGCGTCTCACCCGCATTGCGGAAGTTCTCGATATCGAGATTGAGAAGTTGGGCGTCGATCGCACCGTCCAGGGTCGCGTGAAGCGGCAGATGGAAAAAGCACAAAAGGAGTACTACCTCAACGAAAAGATCAGGGCGATCCAGAAGGAACTGGGGCGGGGAGAGAAGAGCGAGTTCGACGAACTACGCAAGAAGATCGACGACGCCGGCATGAGCAAGGAGGCTCTGGAGAAGGCTAACACAGAACTCAAGCGACTGGAAAGCATGCCTCCCATGTCAGCCGAGTCTACCGTTTCGCGCAACTACATCGATTGGTTGCTGGCGGCGCCGTGGAAAAAGAAGAGCAGAGAAATCCGCGATCTCAACTACGCCGAGAAGGTGCTCAACGAAGACCACTATGGTCTCGAAAAAGTCAAGGACCGCATTCTGGAGTTTCTCGCCGTGCGCCGGCTGGTGAAGGACCCCCGAGGCTCTATTCTTTGCTTCGTCGGACCTCCGGGCGTGGGCAAGACCTCCTTGGGGCGGTCCATCGCCAGGGCCACCGGCCGCAAGTTCGTTCGCTTGTCGTTGGGTGGCGTGCGCGATGAGGCGGAAATCCGGGGGCACCGCCGAACCTATATCGGGGCCCTGCCGGGCCAAATCATTCAGATGATGAAGAAGGCCGGCACGCGGAACCCGGTCTTCATGCTCGACGAGATCGACAAGATGTCGACCGACTTCCGAGGAGATCCCTCGGCGGCGCTGATGGAAGTGCTCGACCCCGAGCAGAACCACATGTTCATGGATCACTATCTCGATGTCGAGTACGACCTCAGCAAGGTGTTCTTCATCGGGACCGCCAACGTCTTACACACTTTGCCGCCGGCGTTGCAAGATCGGCTGGAGATCATTCGGCTGAGCGGCTATGCCGAGTTTGAGAAAGTTGAGATCGCCAAGCGCCACCTGGTCGACAAGCAGCTCAAGCAAACCGGCCTGAAGCCTTCGCAGCTGGCCTTCACCGACGAGGGCCTCCGAGCGCTTGTCCAGCAGTACACCCGTGAGGCGGGTGTGCGCAACCTCGAGCGCGAGATCGGTAGCGTCGGGCGGAAGGTCGCCCGCAAGGTCGTATCCAAAGCCAAGGGTAAGGCCAAACCCAAGGCTAAGGCCAAAGACAAGGTTATCATTGGCGCGGATAACTTGGCGGATCTGCTTGGCGTGCCCAAGTACCGCGACCTCGAAGTGGAAAAGAGCAACGAAGTAGGCGCCGCGGTGGGGCTGGCTTGGACGGAAGTCGGCGGCCAGTTGCTCAATATCGAAGCGACGCTGATGGATGGCAAGGGCAAGCTCACCAGTACCGGCCAGCTCGGCGACGTGATGCAGGAATCGGCTCAAGCCGCCATGAGCTATGTGCGTTCTCGCTCTCAGACTTTTGGTCTCCCGAAGGATTTCTACCGGCACCTGGATGTTCATATTCACATCCCGGAAGGAGCTATTCCCAAGGATGGACCTTCGGCCGGCATTACCTTGACGGCGACACTGGTGAGTGCGTTGACGCGTATCCCTGTGCGCGGCTCTGTTGCCATGACCGGGGAAATCACTCTGCGCGGGAAGGTGCTCCCGATCGGGGGGATGAAGGAGAAGCTGTTGGCTGCGCATCGCCACGCCATCCACGAGGTTATTCTGCCCAAAGACAACGAAAAAGACGTTCCTGACATTCCCGAAAACATTCGTGCGGACATGAAGCTCCATTTCGTCGAACAGATGGACGAGGTGTTGATGGTCGCGCTCGAGCGTCCCATCGATGGTTTAAGTGCTCCCTCGGTCCCGCCGGAGGCTGTAGAATCTACGCGCCCGAGTGCAAAGACGGGCCGCAAGGTCACGCACTAACACAGCAGGGTTGCGGGTTCGGACTTCATCCTACCCCAACGGCACAATGGGGACGGCGTTCCGGCCGTAACCGCTCATGTCCGCAGAGTTCGTTGCCAGCGCGTCCCAGGCAGGCCAGTTTCCCCGTGAGGGGTTGGCGGAAATTGCGTTCGTGGGCCGCAGCAACGTTGGGAAGTCAAGTCTGCTGAACGCTCTGCTGCTTTGGGGGGGCAAGCGGGCCAGCCGCCACTCTGCTTTGGATCGCAAAAGACTGGCCCGTGTGAGTCGGACCCCGGGCCGCACCCGGACACTCAACTTCTACCGCATCGAAGAGGCGTTTTACTTCGTTGATCTTCCAGGCTATGGCTATGCCAAGGTCTCCAAGAAAGAGATGGCCGCTTGGCGAGAGCTTGCCGAAAGCTACCTCCTCGACCGCCCCGTCTTGCGGTTGGTGGTCGTCATTATTGACGTCCGCCACGGCGCTTCGCCCCTGGATCGACAGATGACAGAATGGCTCGCCGCTCACCGTTATCGCTTTGTGGTCGTCGCTTCGAAGGCCGACAAGCTCAAAAGGGGCGAGCGCCTGCGTGCCGTGCGAGAGATCACAGAGCAATTCTATTCCCCGCTGGCCTTCTCCGCCAAAACCGGAGAAGGGGTCAGCGCGCTGTGGAGTGAAATCCGCAAGGCCCTCACTCCCGCCAACCCCTAAACTTCCCCTATCCGAGGACATCATGCCTTCCCCCACACAACAAGCTTCGCGCTCTCAACGAGAAGAAACCGCCGTCGTCGACCTGGCGGCCCTTAAAGAGATGAACATCACCCAGTTGAACCAACTGGCGAAAGAGCTGGGTGTTGAAGGTACGGCCGGTCTCCGCAAGCAAGAGCTGATTTTCAAGGTCTTGCAAGGCAAGGCGGAGAAGAGCGGCCTTATCTTCTCCGAGGGAGTGCTCGAAACCCTGCCCGAAGGCTTCGGTTTCTTGCGGGCTCCGGAATACCACTACCTCCCCGGCCCTGATGACATCTATGTCTCGCCCTCGCAGATCCGGCGCTTCGATCTGCGAACCGGCGACACCATCTCCGGCCAGGTGCGCCCGCCGAAAGAAGGTGAGCGCTACTTCGCCCTCATCAAGGTCGAGGCCATCAACCTCGAAGCGCCCGAAGCCTCGCGGAACAAGATCTTTTTCGACAACCTAACGCCACTTTACCCCGAGGGACGAATCCGTCTGGAAAGCACCAAAGAGAACCTCAGCGGCCGGGTGATGGACCTGCTGACGCCGATCGGCAAAGGCCAACGCGGTCTCATCGTCTCCCCTCCCCGTACCGGCAAGACGATGCTGCTGCAGTCCATCGCCAATTCCATTACCGCCAACGAGCCCGAGGTCATCTTGATCGTACTGTTGATCGACGAGCGGCCGGAAGAAGTGACCGACATGAAGCGTTCGGTCAAGGGAGAAGTGATCAGCTCCACCTTTGACGAGCCCGCCACTCGTCACGTTCAGGTGGCCGAGATGGTTATCGAGAAAGCCAAGCGGCTGGTCGAGCATAAGCGCGACGTGGTGATCTTGCTCGACTCGATCACCCGTTTGGCAAGAGCTTATAACGCAATCGTTCCGCCCTCGGGCAAAATCCTCTCCGGTGGTGTCGACTCGAACGCCTTGCAGCGCCCCAAGCGGTTCTTTGGCGCCGCCCGCAATATCGAAGAGGGAGGATCACTCACGATCGTCGCCACCGCCCTGATCGACACCGGCAGCCGCATGGACGATGTCATCTTCGAGGAATTCAAGGGAACCGGCAACTTGGAGATTCACCTTGACCGCAAGCTGGTCGACAAACGTGTCTTCCCGGCCATCGATATCAACCGCAGTGGCACTCGCAAGGAAGAATTGCTGCTATCGAAAGAAGAGCTCAACCGTGTCTGGGTGTTGCGCAAGGTATTGAGCCAACTGTCGGCCGTCGATACCATGGAGCTGCTTCTCGACAAGATGGGCAAAACCCCCACCAACGCCGAATTCCTGAGTTCGATGACCACCTAGCAGTCTCCGGCAGATTTCGGTCGCACAGGCAATCGTGCCTGTGCGCGTCGGTCTCTGTCTCGAAGAGAATGTCCGCGTCGGTGGCAGCATCGCGAAACCTTTTGAATGCTTCTTTCTCCATGGCAAACTCCCCGAGAGAGGAGCCGTAGTCGCTCATAATCTGCGAGAGTGTGACCGGGACGATCCGGTAGTCTGGCCCCAGAGATGCATCTCGCATAAAACGGTCAGCCGCCGCTTCGGTGCCAGCAATGAAACAAGCATTTTCGTCGTACTCAAAGCACTCCTCGAATACATCGAAGCCGCTATAGCCTATGACCAGTTCATTCTTATTCGTCATATCGTGAACCTAGGCGACGGGGCTCGAGTTTCGTGTGGCGGGCAGGACCCTCGCCCTCCAGGAAGGCCATCGCGATGAAGGTCTCGCCCTCAACCTCGGTGATTTCCCAGACGTGGCAGATGTTGGGATGATTCAGAGCGGCTGCCGCTTCGGCTTCTCTTCGGAACCGAGCTTCGATGGCTATCCGACGACTCTCATTCTCGTTGGCACCTTCCAGAGTATTGCAGTGCGAGATGGTGTAACCGATCATGGGGCGCGTCACGCACCCTGAGCGAATTGATACCGCCGAACGGCTGTCTCGAGCGGAAGACTGTGCTGGTGCCTGGGAAAACGGGCTTCTCGTCCGTTGGCATCACGGTCACTAAACGAAGCACGGCGATAGATCCTACCTGGTCGGCTAGCCCTATAAAAGGGGATGTCAAGAGAAATATCTCCCCTTGGGCTCGGTGCCGGGATTGGCATCCAGCCAAAAGCCGCCTGAGCCCCAGTTGTCGCCGTAGGATTCTGCACGAAATCGGCGACGTACCAGGCGCTCGCCGAGCTCGGGAAGGCAAAGAAAACCATCTTTCGAATTGCAGGCTCCAGTTTCTAGCGCTGCCGTAAAGTCAGCCAGCGGCCTGTCATTATTCACCCAGCTGTGTGTAGCATGCACCGCGGTTCGTGTAAGCTTCATGAATCTTCTTTCTCGCCAAGCTTGCCTTCCGATGCACTCCTAGATTCCCCTCTCCTGCTCGCAGTGCTCGTGCCTCTTTTCCTCAGGGCATCCGCCTTGGATCGCAGCAACGCCAGCTCGTGTTCCAGCTCCGCTAGCCATCGATCTTTTGCGGCATGAACACTGTCTCTCCTTAATTTTTCACGCTCGCTCTCAAGACTCTCAATCTGGGAGAGCACTACCTCAAGGTCTGTCATGGTGGCTGCCCCCTACCCTTGCTGTACAATTGGGTTCTCTCCAAATAGGACATCGAGAACATTGCCAAAGTAGTAGCAGCCAACAGCAAAAAGACCGTTCAGTAAGCCACAAAAGCGATGCTCGACAGAACTCGAGCGTGATCTCGTTGCCGGTCCTATCGTACAGCTTGCTGGTCCGGCGGGGGACTCGTGGGCAGCGATGCCGCCGTTGTCGAGATAGGCGCTCTGGGCCGCCTTACAGCTCTTCAACATCCACCACTTTCCCTCCTCGCTGAACCTTCGGCAGCGGTGTCCTCGGCGGTGTTTTCTCTACGTCCATCCTGAGCAACTCCCGCTTGAGGTGAAACACGGCCCATTCCGCTTTTATGGCGGCTTTCATCGTGGGCGATTTCACCGAATACCGGCTGCGTAGCTCCGATAGCACCTTCGAAACCACGTTGTGGGCCCCGGTCAGCTCAGCCAGTAGCTCTTCTCGCTCGGATTCAGCCAGTGACTTCCTCATCGCTCCCAAGACTTTACAGCAAAAACTCCCTCTCCGGCGAACACCCCCTGCAGCCGGACGAAGCCAAGGCCCTCAAGGCTTACCTCCGCTCCCGCAAGCACGACTCCCCTGTCCTATTTCTAAGCAACCGCGCCCTGCCACTTCCCGCGGTGCCCAAGAGCGTGACGCTGGATCCGGACATGTGGATTCTCTCGAAGGAGACGAGCACAAAGAGGCTCCTCTCCCAAAAGTGTAAAATGGCTTGAAGCCCTTTAGGCTCAGTCACTTCCCTGGTTCAGCAGGGTGCGGCTGCCACGAATCCTGTGATTCTTCGCTGCTGGAGCGCTTGTGAACGTCGAAGGAGCCCACGATCGGATGGGTACTGGCAGCTCGGTTTCCTGCCGTTCCGTCGCCGCAGTGCCATGATCTGTGAACGTAGCCGCAGGTAGGCATTCCCCAAGTATCCTTTGAGAGCGGTTCGAACCGCAGGCCACTGACAGACTCAGTGCTCAGGCACTTATGTTGCTCCAACGTGCATGAAAGGCGCCAATCCATTGATTCAAAATAACTTGTAGGTTCCAGCCTGTTGGCTTCGAAACCAATCCGGCGGGTGTTCTGCCCGTAGCACGAGAAGGACTTCCCAGGCGTGCCCCCTCCCAGTCTCTACATCCAAGCACCTTGAACTGCCTTTACACTTTTGGGAGAGGAGCCCACAAAGAAGGTGAAGCGAGCCCGAGGCGTTCGTCCAACTCACGAACCAGGATTAAGCCACCGTCGGAAGTAACCCGCGAGCCTTGAAAATCGACCTCACGACCGTGTCGGGCCGGATGAGCAATCGTTGCTTTACTTGCGTGCGCTAAACACGTCCAACATTGGCACTGGTCCCCCGCTGGTGACCACTGTGGGCATCACCCCATTCCATTTGTCTATAGCGCGTCCCTGAACCTCGATTCGCCGCAAGTCCAGTAACTGCTCCGTTATCTGTGCTTTTTGGAGTTCCAGGCCCTTGGCTTCAGCTGCGGCTCTGGTGATTGCCTGTTGCGCTTCAAATTCCACCCGTTTCAAGGCGTTCTCTGCCTCCAGAGCCTCTTGGACCGCTTTCACTTTTGCCTCGATGGACTCCTGGAAGGTTGACGAGAACTGAAAGTCCGTGATGGAGAGTTGTACAACTACGATACCAAGGGGAGCTAACCTTTCCGCCATCAAATTTTGAAGTTCATCTTTCACCTGTGGCCTTTGTGTGATCAACTCCTCGGCGTTGAAATTGGCCGTGGTAGATTTGACCGCTTCCTGGATGTACGGCTGAATGACCCGGTTTTCATAATCCTGCCGCATACTGCGATAAATTTCCGGCACGCTGCCGGCATTCAACTGGTAGTTCAAGGTGACTTCTGTGGTAACCAGTTGCAAGTCCTTGCTGGAAGAGCCGGTAGAAGCGGTGTATTTCTGAAGCTGGGTCACTAAGATTTTGAGCGATGAACCCCATGCAAAGCGGGGAAGGCTGCGGAGTCACATATCGACAGACGCAGGGACCCGCGGTCTTTTCGGGCGACGTGCCGTTCACTTTCTTCAGTAGTTCCGTAATTCCATCCTTAAGCAGTTCCGTAACGAATTCATTCGCCGTCGACCAAAAAGTGCAGAGATCGAGACGGTTGCTTGTTCCGCAGCCTCCTCTTACACAGACGCAGCCGCGGTACAATTTCCTGGTTTGAGCGATGAACCCCATGCAAAGCGGGGAAGGCTGGTGGTTTTTTC
Source organism: Bryobacterales bacterium (assembly GCA_965248105.1). Classification (GTDB taxonomy): domain Bacteria; phylum Acidobacteriota; class Terriglobia; order Bryobacterales; family UBA6623. Next base: position 2,633,653 of record CBDFIK010000006.1, on the reverse strand, counting down.
GGCAACAAACTTTGTGTCGCTCATACTGAATAGTTCGCCAGTAGCTGTTCCATTCTTCCGTAGTTCCGTAATTCCATCCTTGAGCAGTTCCGTAACGAATTCATTCGCCGTCGACCAAAAGGTGCGGAGATCGAGACGGTCGCTGTTCCGCAGCCTTCGCCGCTTTGCATGGGGTTCATCGCTCAAACCAGGAAATTGTACGCGAGGGATGTCCCTGGGGGCAAGGCGGCGAGCAGGCGCTGTTGACAGCCGCTGGGCCCAAGGTATACGCTACTACCGTTGGAGCTGCGGTGAATGTTGGCCGCCGCTTCACCCGCTGCAGGTGCCCTTGGGGCATAACAGGGAAGTCCGGTGAGAAGCCGGCGCGGTCCCGCCACTGTATGTGGGGAGCAACCGGGAATTAGCCACTCGAACTCCGGTTCGGGGAAGGCTGAGGGTTGCGCTAAAGGTCGAGTCCGACCTTTTGAACCCACGAGCCAGGAGACCTACCTGCCAGCGGGAAAGACTCAGTTTCCGCGAGGGACGGAATGGTCTGGCTACAGTTCGATAGATCGAAAGTCCCTCACCTCCAGCTGGGAGTGAGGGGTTTTTTGTGTCGTTAGTTCCTACCGGGCGGGCCGGTGCCTTGGGCCGCCGCACGCTGGTGCTCCGCAGTTCGCCTCGTTGCGATTACCGAGCTTGCGTACCCCGGTCACTGGACCGCTTGCTATCGAGCGAGGCTCGGCTGGCGACTCGGAGGGGCGGTTCAAGCCTCTGCTTCGCAAATCCGGGCTGCACCAGGCGTCGAGATGAGTCTCGACGCGACAAGCTAGAGAGCTTGTGCCACAAGACAACTGGACGGCTGGGTTCCCCGTCGTCGATCCTGGACCACTCATTTGGTTGTTTCGCTGTTTGTCGCACAGATATTCCCTACGCGGGGCGTGCGCTGGGCGAGAGCCTGTCACCTGTTTGCGCCGTTCCCTCGACTCAGGAGGTCAGAGGATGAAGCAGCTTATTACGTTCTTTGCGCTTGTGATTCTCGGTTGCACCGTGCAGGGGGTAGCTCAGGACTCGGGGGGCGTCGCCGGATCGATAACGGACCCGTCGGGTGCGGTCGTGCCGAACGCTGCTGTGACGTTGTTTGCACGAGACAACAGCCTGCGGTTTACGGCGCGCACCAACCAGCGAGGGGAATATCGACTCGCCTCAGTAGCGCCCGGGGAATATTTGATTGAGGTGGAGGCTCGCCATTTCGCGCCGACGGCCGCCGAGTCGGTTCGAGTTCAGAGAGGGACGACCGCGGTTCTCGATATTCGAATCGAGCTGGCGAGGGTACGAAGCAAGGTCGTGGTCACATCGTCCAGCACGGCGCAAACAGTGGAGGAAGTCTCTAAGGCGCTCGACACGGTAGACGCGGAACAGATTGAAAGACGCGCCGACTTTTCCTTGGCCGAGGTGTTGCGAGGTGTAGCCGGCCTACGCGTGCAGCAGCAGCGTGGTCCTGGAAGTCTGACTACGATCCAGATCCGGGGGCTTCGATCACAGGACACCGCTGTTCTGGTCGACGGGTTCCGCCTGCGCGATGCGACCGACCTCCAGGGGGGCGCTACGCCGCTCCTGCAGGCTTTGATGGATGTGAACACGGAGCGAATTGAAGTCCTGCGGGGATCAGGTTCGTCGCTGTACGGTTCAAACGCGATGGGCGGTGTCGTCAACATCGTGACCGACCGAGGCGGCGGACCTCCTCATGGCCAGTTGCTGGCCGAAGGTGGAGGACTCGGTTTGCTCCGGGGGCGCGCCAGGGTCGGGGGAGGGGCGCTCGACCAGCGCCTGAACTATAGCGGCGGCATCGCCCATCTGAACGTTCGCGACGGGATCGACGGATCCGACAGTTTCCGAAACAGCAGTGGGCATGCCTTCGTCGGCTACCACTTCACGCCGTCGCTGTCGCTGGGCGGGCGCGTTTTTGCCGCCGACGGTTTCGTGCAACTCAATGACAGCCCCTTTGTCCCTTTTGAGGCCACAGGGAACCTACCGGTGTCGGGCGCCATCCGAGCCACTCCTTTGGCGACGGAGGAACAGCGTAAGCTGGCCGCCGGCGAGACGTTTGACGTCGGCCGGGCCAATTTCGCCTCCGACCCTAACGATCCCGATAGCCGGAGCTCCACTTCGTACTTTGCAGGCGCTGTGGATCTGTCGCAAAGAATTAGCGAGTGGACTTCCTATCGACTCGGCTATCAAGGTGTGATCACAAGCCGGAACTTCCAGGATGGGTCCGGCGGAGTTCGATTCGAACCCCTGTTCAACAACTCGAGCAGCTTCGACGGACGCATTGACACGGTCCAGGCGCGGACGGACCTGACGCTTGGCCGACACAACCTCTTCTCCCTGGGATACGAATTTGAGCGCGAGCGCTACGACAGCCCCACGCGGGACGAGAATCCCGACCCGGCGCAACATGAGAACGGCGCTGACAAACTAGACCACATAGCGGCGGTGTGAAGGCTCCCAGAGGAGGCGGAGGACCAAGCCGCTGATGTGGTCCGCAAGCATCCCCGAGGTGTTTTGTGGAACACCGGAGGGATGTATCGGGTGGAGCTATACGTTCAAGTACGACGAAGTGTCTGCGTCGAAGGGCTAAGCGAACGCGAAGCAGCACGGCGCTTTGGGATTGCTCGCGAGACCGTGCGCAAGATGTTGCGCTACCGGATTCCGCCGGGCTATCGGCGGAGCAAACCGGCGAGGCGTCCCAAACTGGAGGCCTTCACAGGGATCATCGATCAGATCCTGACCGACGATCGGGAGCGTCCGAGGAAACAACGCCACACCGCACAGCGCATCTTTGACCGCCTCCGCGACGAGTACGGGTTCACAGGCGGCTACACGACCGTCAAGGACTACGTACGCGAGAAGAAGCTGGGCGGACAAGAGATGTTCGTGCCGCTGACGCATCCGCCGGGTGACGCCCAGGCGGACTTCGGCGAAGCGGTCGTCGTCATCAACGGAGTGCAGCGCAAGGCGCACTTCTTGGTCGTCGATCTGCCGCATAGCGATGACGCATTCGTGAAAGCGTTTCCGGCCGAGACGACGGAGGCATTCTGCGAGGGGCACAATGCGGCGTTTCGCTATTTTGGCGGCGTGCCGCGCAGCATCGTCTACGACAACACGAAGCTAGCGGTGGCGAGGATCCTGGGAGACGGCACACGCCAGAGGACCCGTGTCTTCTCCGAGCTGCAGTCACATTATCTGTTCGCCGACCGTTTCGGGCGGCCGGGCAAGGGCAACGACAAAGGCAAAGTGGAAGGGTTGGTGGGCTATGCGCGGCGCAACTTTATGGTGCCGATCCCCAGGTTCTCAAGTTGGGAAGCCTTCAACGAACACCTCGAAGCGAAGTGCCGCAAGAACCGTGGACGGCGCTTGCGGCGACACTCGGAAACGATCGGTGAGCGTTTCGAGCGCGACCGCCAGGCGTTTCTGACGTTGCCTGCTGTCGGGTATGACGCTTGCGACAAGCGCACGACGCGGGTGACGTCGTTGTCGCTGGTGCGCTATCGGACCAACGACTACTCGGTTCCGACGCGCTACGGCCACCGCGAAGTACTGCTGAGAGCTTACGTCGATGAGGTGGTCATCGGCTGCGGCAGCGAAGAGATCGCCCGGCATCGGCGCAGCTACGAACGCGAGGAGTTGATCTTCGATCCGCTGCATTACCTGGCCTTGCTGGAGCGCAAGACGAACGCGCTGGATCAAGCCGCGCCGCTCGTCGGTTGGCAGTTACCGCAAGATCTCGTGCGTTTGAGACGCTTGCTCGAAGTGCGGCTGGGTAAACCAGGCAAGCGCGAGTACGTGCAGGTGCTGCGTTTACTCGAAGACTTCCCGCTCACCGACGTCACCGCCGCCGCGCGGCAGGCCGTTGAGTTGGGAACGATCGGCTTCGACGCCGTCAAGCACCTCGTCCTGTGTCGGATCGAGCAACGGCCGCCCCGCTTGGACTTGACGCAGTATCCGCACTTACCCACAGCACAAGTCGAACAGACATCGACAACAGATTATTTGGTGCTGCTGGCACAGGGAGTGGACTGATGGCGAGATCCAAACTGCTGCTGGAAGCTCATCTGAAAGCACTGCGGCTGCCGACCTTCTTACGCGAGTACGACAAGGTGGCACGGCAGTGCGCCACGGAGGGCTTGGATGCGAGACGCTTTCTGCTGCAACTGTCCGAGCTCGAACTGCTCGACCGTGAACGCCGAGCGACCGAGCGGCGCATCAAGGCCGCCAAGTTCCCGGTCACGAAAACCCTTGATACGTTCGACTTCCTGGCGTTACCCAAGTTGAACAAGAAGCTGGTGCTCGAGCTGGCACACGGAGAGTTCATCGACCGTCGCGAGAACGTGTTGGCTCTAGGAAACTCCGGCACGGGGAAAACGCATCTCGCTCTGGCGCTGGGACTGGCGGCCTGCCAGGGTGGCTATCGGGTTCGCTTCACTACCGCCGCAGCGCTGCTCAACGAGCTGCTGGAAGCCCGTGATGAGCGGCGCTTGCTGAGGGCCCAAAAGCAGCTCGCCAAGCAAGACCTGCTGATCGTCGATGAACTGGGCTACGTGCCGCTGTCGAAGACCGGAGCGGAGTTGCTGTTCGAAACCTTCTCACAGCGCTACGAGCAGGGCTCCACGATGGTGACCTCGAACCTGCCGTTCAACGAGTGGACCGAAGTCCTCGGGTCCGAGCGCATGACCGGCGCCCTGCTGGATCGGCTCACTCACCACGTCCACATCCTGGAGATGAACGGCGATAGCTTCCGCCTCAAGCAGAGCAAGAAGCAACGCTCTCCGTCTTCGGATTGATCCCCGCCGGCTCGCCACAGTTTTTGTGAGCCGCCTTCCACTCCGCCTTCAGCCGCCCTAACGGGCGACCTCAGGCTGCGTTCCAGCCGTCCCACAAAAACTCGAAGCAAAACCCCGACTCCCCCCCCACTGGTCTATTTTTGCTCCGCCGCTCTACCCCAAAACTGGTCTATTCTCCCTCCGCCGAACTGGTCTAATTTTGCTCCGCCCTTGACAGCTGGCGCGCCCAGACTCAAACTGGTGACCTCCTGCTTGTGAGCAGGCGCTCTAACCCAACTGAGCTAACCGCCCGTCTTTTCCGGGGCTTGCGGAATGTCCCCCAGATCACCGTGTACGCTCGACAGTTGCCACAATCACGAGTTCTGTACGCAGTCATCGGGGGCGGACGGGGCCCAAGGTCATTGAGGGCAGGGGAACAATATGGGCACATCGAGCAGGCGAAACCAGCCCAAGTGAGACTACATGAGACTAGAACCCCAGCAGGGTAAGTGTTTTGGTGCCAACAACTTCTATTGAAAACACAGGACTTGTGAGTGTCGGTAAGCAGCCGTAAAACGGCTGGCCTAGTAACGGCCCACAAAAGCCGCGTGAACGCGGCTCAACCATCAGACGAGCCGCCGAAGCCGTTTAGTCCAAATCGTTGGGGACAACCGATCCCAAGGCACGACATCGAAATCCCGTGATGATGAAACCCGAAAAATCGGGTACAGCCAGCCAATTCGCCTCAGGCTAAGTGTTTTGTTTCAAGGACCATGACGGGGAGCGAATTGGTGGCAGTCCCCGATTTTTTCCCACACCAACCTCGTCGAAGTGTTGCGGTTCATCAGGCTCGGGCGCAATGAATTGCGCCCCTACGTTTGAATGCGAGATGCTCAAGCCCATCAGTAGAGGCGATTCATTGCGCCCTACGGCGACCAGAGGTCACCGCTGCGGGCCGGAGGCCCGCGCCACAATCCCAGCCTGCTAGCTCGCAGTCGGCCACCTTTCGTAACCGTATTTGCGACATGATGCACTTAGGGGCGCCGCTAGTAGGCCAGGACGCGCTCGATTTCACGTTGCACGTCTTCGGGTTGGGGGAGGATTTCGCGCTCCAGCGTCGGGCTGTAGGCGACCCAGGTGTCTAACGCGCCGACACGGCCAATAGGGGCGTCCAAGCGGTCGAAAAGCTCGTTGGCCAGGCGAGCTGAGATCTCCGCGCCATAGCCGAACGAGAGGCAGTCTTCGTGTGCTATGACCGCGCGGTTCGTCTTCGACACCGACGCAGCAATGGCGTCCCAATCGTAAGGGCTGAGCGAGCGCAAATCGAGGATTTCGATCGAGACATCGAGCTTCTTTTCAACAGCCACAGCCGCCTGGAGTGAACGGTGCACAAGCGCGCCGTAGGTGACCACCGTCAGGTCTTGGCCGCTCTTGACCAAGTGCGCCTTGCCGAACGGTACGGTGTAATCCGGTCCGGGATACGGACTGCGGTTATAGGTTTCGCGATACAGCTTTTTGTGTTCGAGAAACAAGACCGGGTCGTCACAGCGAATCGAGGTGCGAAGCAGGCCGACGGCATCGACCGCGTTGGACGGCATCACGACCCGCAGGCCAGGAATGTGGGTGAAGGCAACCTCTCCCGACTGGCTGTGGTAGGGACCTGCTCCCCCGAGGTAGCCTCCGATGGGAGCGCGAATGACAAACGGCGCGGAAAAACCGTTTGCCGAGCGCCATCGCAGCGTTGCCAACTCGTCCCGGATTTGCATCATGGCAGGCCAAATGTAGTCGAAGAATTGAATCTCGACCACGGGCTTCAGGCCCCGCGTAGCCATGCCGGTCGCACGGCCAACAATGGCCGCCTCGGCTAACGGCGAGTTGAACACCCTTTGCCCGCCGAATTCGCGTTGCAGCCCGAGAGTCGCCTTAAAAACACCGCCTTTACCCTTGAGGGACGCTAAGTCCTCTTCGCGGCTGCAGTCGGCCACATCCTCACCGAAAACGACGATGCGCGAGTCTCGCCGCATCTCGTCTCGAAGACAGGCGTTAATGGAGTCCACCATCGTTCGCGGGTCGCCGTCGAACCGAGCTTCCGACTGAAACTCGTCGCCGGCGGGATCGACCGTCGGTGAGTAGAGGAACTTGAGTGCGCTGCCGGGCGCAGGAGGGGAGGCCTTCAGCGCCTGCTCGAGAGCCTCATGAATCTCTTGGTCGACTGCGTCGTGAATCGTGAGAATCGTGTGCTCGTCGGCGATGCCTTCGCTCTCGAGCAGGTCGGCCAGCTTGCGAATCGGGTCGCGAGCAGCTTCTTGCTCCCTTTCTTCAGATGTCTTGTAGAGCGTTTCGTCGTCAGAGAGAGAGTGGGCGTAGGGCCGTGTGGTATGAGCGTGTACCAGAGCTGGTCCCTGCCCGCTACGGCAATAGTGGACGGCTTCCTTGACGGCCTGGTAGCTGGCGGGAAAATCCACCCCGTCAACCTCCTGGACGGACAGGTCCGGAAAACCCGAGACCAGCCGGGAGATGCTGCCGCCGGCGGTTTGGACCTCGACCGGGACGGATATCGCGTAACCGTTGTCTTCGACGAGAAACAAGACAGGCAGACGTTCCAGGCAGGCGGCGTTGAGAGCTTCCCAGAATTCGCCCTCACTCGAGGCGCCGTCACCGAGCGTGGTCAGTACGACTGGTTCCTCAGAGTCGCTGCTGTCCAAGCGTTCCCGCTGCCGAACGAACCCAAAGCGACCTGCATGCGCGCAGCCCACTGCCTGCAAGATTTGGTGGCCCGTCGTGCTCGATGCGGAGACGATGCGCAGCTCGGGACTCGACCAATGGGAAGGCATTTGGCGCCCTCCCGACGCCTCGTCGGCGCCGGCTCCGAGGGCTTGCAGGAACATCTGCCGCGGCTTGACGCCCAACGCTAAAGCAAGCGAACGGTCGCGATAGTAGGGATAGCACCAGTCAAAACCGGGCCGCAGGACCATTCCGGCCGCGGTTTGGATCGCTTCGTGTCCGGCCGCGCTGACCTGGAAGAAAATCTGGTTACGCCGCTTGAGAATGACCTCGCGGTCATCAAGACGGCGGGATAGATACATGCTGCGGTAGGCGTGAAGGAGATCCTCGGCGGCATTACCGCTGGAGCTGAGGACCTTTTGCGCCAAACCGCTTTCGGCGGGCATGGGTCTTTTTCAGTGTATCACGGGGCTGGTTTTTCACCCCATTTTCGGTACGCGGCGGTTCCGTATGCGACATCGCGCGGGCTGTCATGGGGAGTGCAGGAGGGCACAGCATGCTGTGCCCCTACAGACCTGGCGGCCCGACTGCTCCCTTGCGTTCGACGACTTCGATTCGTTTATTTCGGGGAATGGAAGGCCAGCCGCCACTTATTTCAACGCGGCAGAATCAGGCCGCCGAGGCGGTCTTCGCCGCGCGGCTCGCGAGCGAACTGGGTCGCCCAGGTGTCGAGGTACTTAAGGCCTGTGCCGGTGTTGAAAAGGACGATCTCGTCGTCTGGTTTTAGGAATGCTTGCCGGAGCAACTTCTCCAATGCGGCGACGCAGGCGGCGGCCTCGGGGGCGACGAATATCCCCTCAGTCCCAGCCAGCAGGCGGCCCGCCGCGAGGATGTCTTGATCTGACACCACGATGCAGGTCCCTTTGCTTTTGCGAACGGCTTCGAGCACCAGGAAAGCGCCGCCTGCTTCGGGGACGCGCAAGCCGCTGGCGATGGTTCGCGCGTCGTCCCAAGGTTCCGCCTCCTTGCTGCCTTGCTCAAAGGCCCGAACGATAGGGGCGCAACCGGCAGCCTGAACGACGATCATCTTCGGGCGTTTGGAATCAATCCAGCCCAATTCTTCAAGCTCGTCAAAGGCCTTCCACATGCCAATGATGCCGACGCCCCCGCCCGTGGGGTACAAGATGGCATCGGGGAGCCGCCAGCCTAATTGCTCGGCCAGCTCGAGACCCATGGTTTTCTTGCCCTCGACGCGGTAGGGCTGTTTCAGCGATGAGACGTCGAACCATCCCTGAGAGTCTTTCCCTTCGGCGACGAGGCGCCCGCAGTCGCTGATAAGACCGTCCACGAGATTTACGCAAGCGCCGAACATTCTGCATTCGATGTAGTTAGCCTCCGGCACGTCTCGCGGCATGAAGATGTGAGCCTCGATGCCCGCGGCGGCGGCGTAGGCAGCCAAAGCCGAACCGGCGTTACCGGCTGAGGGAGCGGCCAACTTTTCCGCGCCGAGTTCTTTGGCCATCGAAACCGCACACGACATCCCACGAGCTTTGAAGGTTCCCGTGGGGTTGATGCTTTCGTCCTTTACCAAAACGTTGGCGGCAGCGAGGCTATGCCCTAGTCGTTTAGCAGGAATCAAGGGAGTGTTCCCTTCGCCCAGGGAGACGATGTTCTTGGAATTCGAGACCGGCAGCAGAGATGACCAGCGCCACATTGACGACGGACCGCCCGCGATCTCGGAGGGTGTCAAGTGCTCGCGCGCGCGAGCCAGATCGTAGCGCGCCAACAGGGGCGCGCCTGCCGGGGAAACAGTACTCAGCTTCCCTTTGGGACGTTTTTCTCCGGTGCGGCTGCACGATAGGTGAGAAAAGAACGTCATCATCTTAAGGAGAGGGTTCGTGTATCCGAAAACGCCAGTGAGAAACCGGCTCTGCCCGCCACGCAGTATGCTATACGGGATGGGTCTTCGTCTAGCGGTCGTGGTTGGAATGTGTGCTGCCTGCCTTTCCGCCGGCGAGTACGCCGTGTTGACTAGCGGGTTCCGCCTAAACGCCGAAGGCCACGAACGAGTGGGCGACCGCGTTCGGCTGTTCCAGAAGGACGGCAACTTCATCGAGCTTCCATCGTCAGTGATTGTAAGGTTCGAGAAGCGCGAGGAGAAGTCCGAGTCGTCCCTCACCAAGGAATCCGATCGAGAAGACACCGCAGACTCAGCGAAAGACATCCGCAAGCTGATCGACGTGGTTGCGGAGCGGCACCGGCTGCCCGCCACCCTGGTCCACAGCGTCGTTGAAGCCGAGTCGGCCTACGATCCCGAGGCTGTGTCCCCCAAAGGGGCGGTTGGTCTGATGCAGCTCATGCCCGAGACCGCCGCCGAGTTGGAAGTCGAAGACCGCACGGACCCGGCTCAAAACGTGAGCGGGGGAACACGGTATCTTAAGGGCCTCCTAGAGCGCTATTCGGAATCGCCGGACCAACTGTTGCGTGCGTTGGCGGCCTACAACGCCGGGCCCGAAAAAGTCGACCACTACGACGGTCTGCCTCCTTACAACGAAACCCGGCTTTTCGTGAGCCGCGTCATTCGACGGTTTCTGGCTCTAAGCGAGCCGGCCTCGCGCGAGTAGTGGGCCCCGCCTAGTCCGCAGCGACCGCATTCCCCGATAACCGCAGCCGCACTGAATGAGGAGCCGCGGCCGTGATGTCAACTCCGAGCGGCGTATCTGTTCGCTCTAGAATCCGCGCGTGATCATAGAGGAAGGCGACCTTTTCTCCCTCCCCGAAGCCGAAATGATAGCGTTCGGTGGCCACGTCGTCCCCGGGCAGTCGGCGATCGATCGATCGCAGCAGATCGGAGAGGCCGCATCCCTCGAGGGCGGAGACGGCGACAGGTTCGGCGGCGGAACCGGAAGTCCGCAGGGAGCTGAGCACGGCGGCAACCTGCTCCGGGTCCATCTGGTCGATCTTGTTCAGCGCCAGGATTTGTGGCTTTTGTGCGGCTTCGATCTCATTGAGCACCTTATCCACTTCTTGGCGCCTAAGTCGCCAGTGGGGAGACGAGACATCCACGACGTGGACGATCATGGCCGCCTCGGTGACCTCTTCGAGCGTGGCGCGAAAAGCTTGAATCAGCGTCGGCGGGAGATGGCGAAGGAAGCCGACGGTATCCGAAAGCAAAACGCGCCGCCGCGAGGGGAGATCGTGGGCTCGTATCGTGGGGTCGAGCGTAGCGAACATCTTGGGGTCCGCCAAGACGTTCGCTGACGTGAGAGCGTTAAACAGCGTTGATTTCCCCGCATTGGTATAGCCCACGAGGGAAACCGTCGACAGGGGAACGCTGCCTCGCTTCTTACGTTGCGAACGGCGAGTAGCCCGAACCGCCCCGAGATTGGCTTTGAGCTTGCTGATTCGCCGCCCGATTCGACGACGGTCGGTTTCGAGCTTGGTTTCTCCAGGACCGCGGGTGCCAATGCCACCGCCCAGCCGAGACATCTCGGCGCCGCGCCCCGTTAGGCGAGGCAGCAGGTAGGTCAGTTGCGCGAGCTCGACCTGAAGTTGTCCTTCACGGGTGCGCGCGTGTCGGGCGAAGATTTCAAGGATGAGCTGCGTTCGATCGATCACCTTGCAGTCCAAGGCGCTCTCGAGGTTTCGCTGTTGACTCGGAAAGAGGCTCCGATCAAACAGAACGAGATCCGCATCCACCTCTAGGACCCAACGGCGGAGCTCTTCCACTTTGCCTTGCCCGATCAAGGTCGCGCGATGAGGAGTCTGGCGGACTTGAATGTCCGAGCCCAGCACGCTCGCTCCAGCGCTGGAAGCTAGTTCGGCCAACTCCTCGAGCGACTCCTCGGTAGAGGCAGTCCACTGAGAGTCGTCGGAGGGACCGTCGCGATCTCGTCGGATCTCGACCCCGACTAGAAGACAAGTTTCTTCTGGCGAGAGATCTGTGCCGGTGTCGGACACAACCGACTTACCGGCGCGAGGTATAGGCGGAGACGACTTCTTTAGGCTCAAGACACCTTGTTCAACTGTTCAGTGCAGACTGCAAGCTTTGGGTTAGGAATTGCACACCGTTACGATTGCGGCGGCTCGCCGTTTGCGCTCTCGGCTTCGGGTGGCTTTTCGGGTTTCGGTGTCGGGCGTTCGGAACCTCCGGAGCCGGCAGCGTGTGATTGGCGTGTTGTCACGACAGTGGAAATGGCGTGTTTGAAGATCAACTGCTCTTGATGACTGGTTTCGAAAACGACGCAGTACTTGTCGAAGCCACGCACTCGTCCGGACAGCTTGACACCGCTGGTGAGAAAGATTGTAAGAGGCAGCCGCTCGCTCCGGGCTTTGTTCAAAAAAGCATCTTGGATGTTCTGGTTGGACATGGCAATTGCTCACTCCCTTGGAGCAGCCGTCTCATCGGGCGGTTTATCTTCTTACTTTACATGAATTGGGGTACGCACAGCATTTTCCAATCCAAGAATGAGCCTGAAGAAGGAGGATCGGACGGGCGGTGCTGCTGGGGTTCTCCTTTCAGTGGCGGTTAGGCAGTCAGTGGCAGTTAGGCAGCGGGGGATGGGGGTGCGGGGCAAGGGGGCTGGCGTTTGAAGTCCCCTTGCCCTGCTTCCATCACTGCAGAAATCTGTCAGCGACGAAGTCGACAACGGGCTAGCAGGGCGAGCTTGGCTTTCTGCATCCGCTGGGCCGCTGCCGTGTCGCTGTGGCGGCTGGCTTGCTGCTGGAGCGTCTCGGTTCGCACGCCGTCCTTGAGGTGCTTTTGCCAGTCGGGCAGCGAGAGTAGCTTTTCGTAGGGCGTGCGGTAGTCGGTGGCGCGATAGCGACGGCGGCGTTGGCCCCGGGCGGTGATCTCGATGGTGGCGAAGCCGCACGGGCGGTGGTAGTTCAGATAGGGATTGAAATAGGCTGTGTAGAAGCGCTGCAACGCGGAGGCATGCTCGGCGGCGATCGCTCCGTAGCCTATGTGCTTGCGCACCACGGCCCCGTTTTTGCCTTCCACCAGAGCGTTGTCGGTGGTGCGATAGGGGCGCGACTTGGTGAACTCGATCAGTAGCTTGTTGAGCAGCCGGGCCAGGCGGTGATTGAGAAACTCCGAGCCGTTGTCGCAGTGGAAGCCGCGCAGGCGAAAGGGGAACTGGTGCAACATCGCTTCCAGCACCGGGATCAGGTGTCGCTCCGAGATCGTCTCGACGCAGCCGACGACCTGCCACTGCGTGACCGTATCGACGGCGTTGATGTGATACAGCCCCGGGCGAGTGTCCCAGTGACCCTGGTGCACCGTATCGACGCGCAGATAGCCGGGTTGTCCCTGTGGCTCGGGCTTGCGCCGCTTGGCGATCCCGACCTGTCGTCTCTGAGTGCGATCGAACACCACCCGCTGTGAGCGATAAGCCCGGGAGCGCCGCAGGTTGTAAATGTGGGAAATCGAGATGTGGGCCAGGCGGACGTACTCCGAGTTGGCGAAGAACTGATACTCGCGCTCGAGGATGCGCCGTACCGCCGGCCCGGACAGACCCTCGTGGGCAGCGTCGACGGTTGCTAACAAGGCAATGTCCTGGGGTGTGTAGCGGCGCGGAAAGCGGCGCCGACGGGGTTGTCGGGCCTCGATCCGTCGGTGCCGAAGCCACTGCCCCATCAGCCGCGTCAACTGGGCCCGACTCAACCCGCTCAGCCGCGCCAGAAACCGCCGCACGATGCCCTTCTGCCTCCTGCCAAGCCGTCGGTAGTGCTGCGCCGCCAAGATACGCTCGACAAAGCGATAAATCTGCTCGCGTCCCTGGACTCTGAAGCCAATGCTTCGACTGCCGGCCAGGAACTCCTGCATCTCGGCCAGGGTAAGCCGCTCTAGGTTCTGCATGGTGATCGTCATTCACCAGCAGCTTGTACCCTTTCGTCCCGCTCACGTTCAGGCTCATCTTGTGTTGGAAACAAACCTCCCCTTCAGGCTCATCCTGTATTGGATAACTCTCGCACTTGACTCCCGAGACTTCGATAGACACAATGCGGATTAGTGGACTACCCGCGCCCGCGGGAGGAGTGTGAAGCTGCCTATCCGGCGTGCAGGCGTGTCGCACGCTCTCAGGCACGCGGGACTTTTGCTACGGTCTAAAATGGCGGTGACTTCGCAACCCAGTGCCAAGCTGATTCGATTCAGCTTTGGTCTTGTTCTCCTTGTCGCGTGGAGGTTAATGCCGGCAGCGCAGACGCCGCCTACCTCCGAATGGAAGTGGTACAAGGGCAATTTACATACCCACACAATCAACAGTGACGGTGACAGCGCTCCCGACGCGGTCGCGCGCTGGTACAAGGAGCATCACTACAACTTCCTGGTCCTCACCGACCACGACTTCGTGACTCCCATAGAAGGGCTGAGTTCGATCTTTGCCGCCGAGGATCGTTTCTTGCTGATTTCCGGAGAGGAGATCAGTCCAAAGGTCGGCGACAAACCCATTCATGTTAATGGTCTCGATGTCCGTCGAACGATCCCGCCGATAGTGGGCACGAGTGTTGTCGACACGCTTCAGAAGAACGTCGACGCGGTTCGGGCGGCGAGAGGGACACCGTCCCTGAACCACCCTAACTTCCGTTGGGCGGTCACGCCCGGCGAGATGAGTCAAATACGGGGACTAAAGCTCTTCGAGGTCTACAACGGTCATCGAAGAACCAATGACGCAGGCGGCGGTGGCTTTCCGAGTCTTGAGGAGATGTGGGATGCCGTTCTGTCGGCGGGGCGCGAAGTTTATGGAATAGCAGTCGACGACGCGCACAAATTTAAGGTGTTTGGACCGCAGCACTCTAATCCCGGACGTGGCTGGGTGAGCGTCAAGGCTCCGGAACTTTCCACGGAAGCCATACTAAACTCCCTGAATTCGGGTGAGTTCTACGCGTCAACCGGGGTCGTGCTCGAAGATGTCAGGCGCTTGTCCAACGAACTCCGCGTTTATCTCGAAGAAGATGAAGAAGATGAAGAAGATGAAGAAGATGAAGAAGATAAAGGAGAGAAATTCACCACCGAGTTCATCGGTCAGGGAGGCCGCCTCCTGAGCAAGTCGTTCGACAACCCCGCCGTCTATACCCTGAAACCCGGTGACACATACGTTAGAGCGAAGGTGACTTCCTCGAACGCAGAGTATGCTTGGGTACAGCCGATCTTTGCCGCTTCCGCCGCGTCGCGTTGAGAGGCGGCGTCTCTGAGGAGGGTGAAGACCTTCACCTATTCGGCAGGCTAAGATAGCTAGCATCGACACACTGCACGACCCTGGACAACCTGCTTCTGAATCCGACCAATTCGTTACCACGGAGTAAGCAATGGATCCGCGGCTTGAACATCAGTTATTGCTGACCCGCAGGCACTTTTTCGGGCTTGGTAGCGCAGGCATCGGCGCGGCGGCTTTGGCGACGCTGATCAGCGAGGATCTGGTCGCTGGCAGCGCCGGAAAGGCCGGGGATCAGTCTTCGCAAGCCGGATTATCCAGGCTTCCGCATTTCGCACCCAAAGCCAAACGCGTCATTTACCTTTTCCAGTCGGGCGCTCCCTCGCAGATGGAGTTGTTTGACTACAAACCAAAGATCGAGGATCTTCAGGGCACCGAGTTGCCGGCTTCGATCCGCATGGGACAGCGCCTGACGGCGATGACGGCCGCGCAGCAAAGCTTCCCCGTGGTCCCGTCTGTGTTCAAGTTCGCCCAACATGGCGAGTCGCGCGCTTGGGTCAGTGAACTGATGCCTTACACCGCCAAGGTGGCCGACGAACTGTGTTTCATCAAGTCCATGCACACTGAGGCGATCAATCACGACCCCGGCATTACTTTCTTCCAGACGGGTTTTCAGCTGGCGGGCCAGCCTAGCATCGGCGCGTGGCTTTCTTATGGTTTAGGCAGTGAGAACAAAGATTTGCCGGCCTTTGTCGCCATGGTCTCGAACGGCTCGGGCAATCCCAACGGCCAGCCGCTGTACGACCGGCTGTGGGGCAGCGGGTTTCTCCCTACCAGGTATCAGGGGGTCAAGTTCCGCTCGATCGGCGACCCGGTCCTCTATTTGTCGAATCCTCCCGGCATAGACGGGAGCGCTCGACGCCGCTTTCTCGATGACTTGGCAAAGCTCAACCAGTTGAAGCACGAAGAGGTGGGAGACCCGGAAATCTCGACGCGCATCGCGCAATACGAGATGGCCTACCGCATGCAAAGCTCTGTACCCGAGTTGACTGACCTTTCGAGCGAACCCGACCGCACCTTTGAGCGCTACGGGCCGGACTCCAGAAAGCCCGGTACCTTTGCGGCCAACTGCCTGCTCGCCCGGCGGCTGGCCGAACGCGATGTACGTTTCATCCAACTCTTCCACCGTGGCTGGGACCAGCACACCAAACTGCCCAAAGACATCGTCGGCCAATCCCGCGATACCGACCAGCCGCAGGCTGCGCTGATTCAGGACCTAAAGGAACGCGGCCTGCTTGACGAAACTTTGGTCGTCTGGGGCGGCGAGTTTGGCCGCACCGTCTATTGCCAGGGCAGGTTCACCTCCGAGACCTACGGGCGCGACCATCATCCGCGTTGCTTCACCATCTGGATGGCCGGAGGCGGCATCAAACCCGGCGTCACCTACGGCGAGACCGATGACTTCTGCTACAACATCACCCGCGACCCCGTACACGTCCACGACCTGCATGCAACGATGCTGCACTGCTTGGGCATCGACCACACCAAGCTGACCTTCAAATACCAAGGCCGCGCCTTCCGCCTGACGGATGTGCACGGGAAAGTGGTCAAGAAGGTATTAGCCTGAGCAAAAGAGAAGTGGGAAGCGGAACCGGTGTCGAGTTTCCCTAGTGTAGTGCCACATAAATAACTGGACAATAACACCCTTTTCGCGGTAGGATGGTTTATGTGGCCATCCGCTGACGCTCTACCCCTCACCGCCAAAGTCGAGCGCGCCGCCAAAACCCACGCCATTGTCCAGAACCGTTAGTGGCACTACACTAGCCACTAGTAGGCCCGAATACATCTGGGGGTGTGGCTCTCCTGATATTAATCTGTGTAATTGCTTCGATGATAGTCGGCGGCATCCTGTCCCGGTCGTGGGGAAGACACTGAGCCAAGTAACCCGGTCCACCGAAACCGAGCGATTCGTCATAAGTAGTGGCACTCGCCGGCACCGGCCCCTGCATCAAATAGTCCCAGTGCCGACGGGCGCTCCGCAGAATCGCAGGGAGGTCCTCGCCCAGCAGATAACCTTGCTCGATCAACTCGAGAGCGGCGTTGCTCACCAGGCCGAGGTACTGCTCCCGGCTTTCATACCTTTCTTCGATCGACGGTCGGGGATCGCCAGTCTTTCCGCGCTCTGCTTGGGTTAGCGGGAAAGGAACGTAGGAGCCGGCCATGCTGGAGATTTCGTCGGTTGGCCCCGAGCGGGCGTTGAACAGATTCCAGCCTGTGTAGCTGGCGAGCGGCGCCGCCAGCTCCGGCAGGATGATGCCGGCCGTCTCGTTCCCGTCAGAGTCGACCGCCGGGACCAGGATCGGAAACGCAGATCCGATCTTGGGCGGTTGCCGGCCGACAATTCCCTTGTTGGCGAACTGGGGGCCATAGTCTGCGCGGTAGGCCCTATGGACGCGGCTCGAGAAGTTGACGCCCGGTATCTCCGGAAAGTCTAATTTCTCGGCGGGAACCAGCGACTCCTCGTCGAGGTGTCAAGGGCGGAGCAAAATTAGACCAGTTCGGCGGAGGGAGAATAGACCAGTTTTGGGGTAGAGCGGCGGAGCAAAAATAGACCAGTGGGGGGGGGGAGTCGGGGTTTTGCTTCGAGTTTTTGTGGGACGGCTGGAACGCAGCCTGAGGTCGCCCGTTAGGGCGGCTGAAGGCGGAGTGGAAGGCGGCTCACAAAAACTGTGGCGAGCCGGCGGGGATCAATCCGAAGACGGAGAGCGTTGCTTCTTGCTCTGCTTGAGGCGGAAGCTATCGCCGTTCATCTCCAGGATGTGGACGTGGTGAGTGAGCCGATCCAGCAGGGCGCCGGGCATGCGCTCGGACCCGAGGACTTCGGTCCACTCGTTGAACGGCAGGTTCGAGGTCACCATCGTGGAGCCCTGCTCGTAGCGCTGTGAGAAGGTTTCGAACAGCAACTCCGCTCCGGTCTTCGACAGCGGCACGTAGCCCAGTTCATCGACGATCAGCAGGTCTTGCTTGGCGAGCTGCTTTTGGGCCCTCAGCAAGCGCCGCTCATCACGGGCTTCCAGCAGCTCGTTGACCAGCGCTGCGGCGGTAGTGAAGCGAACCCGATAGCCACCCTGGCAGGCCGCCAGTCCCAGCGCCAGAGCGAGATGCGTTTTCCCCGTGCCGGAGTTTCCTAGAGCCAACACGTTCTCGCGACGGTCGATGAACTCTCCGTGTGCCAGCTCGAGCACCAGCTTCTTGTTCAACTTGGGTAACGCCAGGAAGTCGAACGTATCAAGGGTTTTCGTGACCGGGAACTTGGCGGCCTTGATGCGCCGCTCGGTCGCTCGGCGTTCACGGTCGAGCAGTTCGAGCTCGGACAGTTGCAGCAGAAAGCGTCTCGCATCCAAGCCCTCCGTGGCGCACTGCCGTGCCACCTTGTCGTACTCGCGCAAGAAGGTCGGCAGCCGCAGTGCTTTCAGATGAGCTTCCAGCAGCAGTTTGGATCTCGCCATCAGTCCACTCCCTGTGCCAGCAGCACCAAATAATCTGTTGTCGATGTCTGTTCGACTTGTGCTGTGGGTAAGTGCGGATACTGCGTCAAGTCCAAGCGGGGCGGCCGTTGCTCGATCCGACACAGGACGAGGTGCTTGACGGCGTCGAAGCCGATCGTTCCCAACTCAACGGCCTGCCGCGCGGCGGCGGTGACGTCGGTGAGCGGGAAGTCTTCGAGTAAACGCAGCACCTGCACGTACTCGCGCTTGCCTGGTTTACCCAGCCGCACTTCGAGCAAGCGTCTCAAACGCACGAGATCTTGCGGTAACTGCCAACCGACGAGCGGCGCGGCTTGATCCAGCGCGTTCGTCTTGCGCTCCAGCAAGGCCAGGTAATGCAGCGGATCGAAGATCAACTCCTCGCGTTCGTAGCTGCGCCGATGCCGGGCGATCTCTTCGCTGCCGCAGCCGATGACCACCTCATCGACGTAAGCTCTCAGCAGTACTTCGCGGTGGCCGTAGCGCGTCGGAACCGAGTAGTCGTTGGTCCGATAGCGCACCAGCGACAACGACGTCACCCGCGTCGTGCGCTTGTCGCAAGCGTCATACCCGACAGCAGGCAACGTCAGAAACGCCTGGCGGTCGCGCTCGAAACGCTCACCGATCGTTTCCGAGTGTCGCCGCAAGCGCCGTCCACGGTTCTTGCGGCACTTCGCTTCGAGGTGTTCGTTGAAGGCTTCCCAACTTGAGAACCTGGGGATCGGCACCATAAAGTTGCGCCGCGCATAGCCCACCAACCCTTCCACTTTGCCTTTGTCGTTGCCCTTGCCCGGCCGCCCGAAACGGTCGGCGAACAGATAATGTGACTGCAGCTCGGAGAAGACACGGGTCCTCTGGCGTGTGCCGTCTCCCAGGATCCTCGCCACCGCTAGCTTCGTGTTGTCGTAGACGATGCTGCGCGGCACGCCGCCAAAATAGCGAAACGCCGCATTGTGCCCCTCGCAGAATGCCTCCGTCGTCTCGGCCGGAAACGCTTTCACGAATGCGTCATCGCTATGCGGCAGATCGACGACCAAGAAGTGCGCCTTGCGCTGCACTCCGTTGATGACGACGACCGCTTCGCCGAAGTCCGCCTGGGCGTCACCCGGCGGATGCGTCAGCGGCACGAACATCTCTTGTCCGCCCAGCTTCTTCTCGCGTACGTAGTCCTTGACGGTCGTGTAGCCGCCTGTGAACCCGTACTCGTCGCGGAGGCGGTCAAAGATGCGCTGTGCGGTGTGGCGTTGTTTCCTCGGACGCTCCCGATCGTCGGTCAGGATCTGATCGATGATCCCTGTGAAGGCCTCCAGTTTGGGACGCCTCGCCGGTTTGCTCCGCCGATAGCCCGGCGGAATCCGGTAGCGCAACATCTTGCGCACGGTCTCGCGAGCAATCCCAAAGCGCCGTGCTGCTTCGCGTTCGCTTAGCCCTTCGACGCAGACACTTCGTCGTACTTGAACGTATAGCTCCACCCGATACATCCCTCCGGTGTTCCACAAAACACCTCGGGGATGCTTGCGGACCACATCAGCGGCTTGGTCCTCCGCCTCCTCTGGGAGCCTTCACACCGCCGC
The DNA here is from genome assembly GCA_965248105.1 of Bryobacterales bacterium. Taxonomy (GTDB): domain Bacteria; phylum Acidobacteriota; class Terriglobia; order Bryobacterales; family UBA6623. The sequence continues at coordinate 2,613,869 of CBDFIK010000006.1, read as the reverse complement.
TATGTGGTCTAGTTTGTCAGCGCCGTTCTCAATCGTGCATTCAACTTCGTTCCCACTGTTCCGGAATAAGAAAACGGCCTTGAGGGTTGTAGTATCACCCGCGAAACAGTCGCGGGCTGAGATCAACTTCGTCACGCACTCCTCCAGGTCACCGGCATACATAGGCCCTTGGGCTGCTGTAAAGCCCAGGATAGCGGTCATAATCAATAAAAACCTGGTGGCATACGTTCGTAAGTCCATTAGGTAAATCCTCCGTCCTTCACGATCCTTCTGATGGCCTTGATGCTGGACAATCCAAGGCTGTCCTGGGACAACATCATAGACCAAACATCCACGCAATGCAAGGTTTGCCGTGTCCGGTCCCTGGCGTTCGCGGCTCCGATTCGCTCATCGCGGGTCAGCGTTTGTGTAGGTTACTGAAAACGGCTCAATCGAACCGCCCTGGGCGTCGAGATGAGTCTCGACGCGGCACGCTGAGAGCGTGCCCCACAAGAGACCTGCGCCCCTTCAGGGCTGGCCTGTGGGCCTTGCCAACCCAGGGGTTCGCTTCGCTTCACCCTGGGCTAAGATCCTTGCGGCGCTTCGCGCCTTGTCCTGAAAACAGGCTAGACCACTCGACCCGAGCTCGCGTCTGCCGCCGGAAGCGGACGCGCGGCGGAAAGAACCACCGGCGTGCGGGGCGCACTACTAGCCGTAAAACGGCTGGCCTAGCAACGGCCCACAAACGCCGCGTGAACGGGGCTTAAACATCATGTGAGCCGCCAAAATCCCAGGGACACAGGAGATGACCCAGCACAGAGAACTCCTCAACGGGTTGGGGTGGAGCAAAAGCCGCGGATCTCAAAGGCGAGATCCGCGCTACGGCGCTGGCTCAATCGAACCGCCCTGGGCGTCGAGATGAGTCTCGACGCGGCACGCTGAGAGCGTGCGCCACAACGGTGACCAGCGGTCTCCTATTTCAGAGTACGGCGGGGTGGCGGGGTTCGATGAGGGTTAGGTACGGTAAGTGCCGTGGAATGAGGGAAGTGAGATTTTGGAAGTGGTGTGACTGGCTGAGGTCGTGCGACGGCCGAACGCGCCTGACCCGCGTGACGCTGACTGGTCCTACGCCCCTTCAGGGCTGGCCTGCGGGCCTTGCCAACCCAGGGTTTCGCTTCGCTTCACCCTGGGCTAAGATCCTTGCGGCGCTTCGCGCCTTGTCATGAGAACAGCCTAGACCACTCGACCCGAGCTCGCGTCTGCCGCTCGGGGCGGACGAGCGGGGCCTGGGGTGGGGGTGACAGCCAACCGCTTCCTAACGGTCGCGGCTCCGCTTATCTTGGCGAAGGCCCATGGGCACTCGCTTGTGAGTACAAGCTGTGCCAAACCGACCGGTAGTCTTCCGGTGACAGACGCTCCTTCAGATCAAAGTTGTAAGTCTCGGCGTAGGTCGTTAATCGGAAATGGAACGGGTCCATCGTTCCGATCGTTTCGATGTCCGCGTGGACCCAGGTTCTTGAGTGCTTCCGGTTTATGCTGTCGAAGCGGATAGCGTCCCTGTCAAAACGAAGGGTCCCATCGCACCCGCCCAGCACGTGACGGTGATAGGCCGGCATCCCGCCGGCACCCTCTTGGATTCCATAAGCGCCGACCACAGGCCGCTCCAGTCGTTCGGCAAGGAACTCCGCGAGCGCCTCGCCTGTGGTTCCCTCAAGAATCTTGAACTGGTACAGTCTAGGCCGCGCGAGGCGCTTCTTCGCTCGTTCGTAACTAAAAAGCCGTACCTCCTCAGAATCAGACACGTCCGCTTTACGGATGTCCTCAAACGCAAAGTCGAGAAGCGTTTTCTCGTTTTCGCTTCGGTAATGGACACCGCTGGCGTCGATCGTCAGCACCCCCGCCTCACTTCCCCAGAACTTGTCCCGCCTTACCTCATAGCGGAACTCGCCGCGAGCCAGGGGACCGGTGACAACCGCTATTAACAAAAATGCAGCAACTCTACACATGATGAGCCTCCCGTTGAGCCCGCCGGACCTCGAACCCCCGCCAGATCTGGTAGATCGGCGGGTATACCACCAACTCCATGAGGAACGACGTCAGGATTCCGCCGACCATCGGTGCGGCGATCCGACGCATAACGTCTGACCCCGTTCCCTCCGACCACATGATCGGCACAAGCGCAATGAACGTCGTGGCAACCGTCATCACTTTGGGCCGCACACGTTTTACAGCGCCTTCGATGATTGCCTCCTTGAGGTCTCCCATCGACCTCATCAGGCCTTTCTTTTTTCGGTCGTCGAAGGCCAAATCGAGGTAGAGCAGCATGAACACCCCGGTTTCAGCAGCAACGCCGAGGAGGGCAATCAGTCCGACCCAAACGGCGACGCTCATGTTGTAGTCGAGCCAGTACAGCAGCCAGATGGCTCCGATGGCGGAGAAGGGCACTGCCAGCAGGACGATGGCCGTCTTAACGCCGGACCCCGTGTTCAGGTACAGCAGCACGATGACGATAAACAGCGTCAGCGGGAGAATCACCTTGAGGTGCTCGCGCGTCCGCAGCAGGTATTTGTACTGGCCCGCCCATTCAATCCGATAGCCCGCGGGCAGCGTCACGTTCTCGCGCACAATCTGCTGAGCCTGGCGGATGTAGCCTTCATAGTCCTTGTGCTCCACGTCGACGAACACGTAACCGACAACCTGCCCGTTCTCGTTGCGAATCTGCGGCGGCCCCTTGCTGTAGCGGATGTCCGCGACGAGGGACATCGGTATGTGGGCCCCAGCCGGCGTGGCGATCAACACGTCGCGCAGCTTCTCAGCGTCGTCCCGGAACTCGCGCAGGTAACGGACGTTGATGGGGTAGCGTTCACGCCCCTCGACCGTCTGGGCGATGTTCTTCCCGCCGATCGCCGTCTCGATTACGTCTTCCACGTCGCCGACGGTCAGTCCGTATCGCGCCGCGGCTTCGCGGCGAATCTCAAAGTCGACGTAGTAACCCCCGGTTACGCGCTCCGCAAACACACTCCGGGTTCCGGTAACGTTCCGCAACGCCTCTTCAATTTCGACAGCGATCTCTTCGATCGTCGCTAGCTCGGGCCCGAAGACCTTGATCCCGAGGTTGCCGCGCATTCCCGTGGCTAACATTTCCGTGCGGGTCTGCACCGGCATCCACCAGATGTTCGCCATGCCCGGGAACCGAACATGCGGACCCATGTCGGCCACCAACTCGTCCCAGGTCATCGGGCGCGCCTCGGGCCACAGCTCGCGCAGCCAGTCCTTTATGAAGTCCGGCGCCCAACTTGAGTACCATCGTTGCTGCTCGACCTGCCTCCATTCGTCTTGCGGCTTGAGCAGGATCGTCGTTTCCACCATGCTCAGCGGCGCCGGGTCCGTAGGAGTGCGCGATCGGCCGATCTTGCCGAAGACACTCTCGACCTCGGGAAACTGCGCCAAGATCTTGTCCTGGGTTTGGAGAATCCGAGTGGCCTCGGTGATCGACATCCCCGGAACCGCCGTTGGCATGAACAAGATGGACCCTTCGTTCAGGGGCGGCATGAACTCGGAGCCGAGCCTCTGATAGATCGGAACGGTCAGCGCCACAGCCACAACGGCAAGCGCAATGACGGCCCAACGGAATCGCAGGGCAAGCTCTACGACCGGCCGGTACGCAGCGATCAGCGGCCGACTGAGAGGATGCCTCTCCTCGGAATAGATCTTGCCTACCCAGACGGCATTCACGATTCGGGCCAGCCACCTGGGGCGAAACGAAAAAGGTTCTGCTCGTGTGACCAAGGTGATCAGCGCCGGCATAAGCGTGATGGACAGCACCGCCGCAAACGCCATCGAGAAGTTCTTCGTGAACGCCAGCGGCTTGAACAGTCGGCCCTCTTGAGCCGCGAGGGTGAAGATCGGCAAGAACGAGACGGCGATCACCAGCAGCGAGAAGAAGCTCGGTCCGGCCACCTCCTTCACTGCCTGGATGACCAGCGGCTTGTACGGTTCCTTCCGGCCCTCGGCGTCCCAGTGCTCCAGTTTCTTGCGAACCTGTTCAACGATCACGATGGCGGCGTCCACGAGCACGCCGATGGCGATGGCGATTCCGCCCAACGACATGATGTTCGCCGTCAGGTTCATGTAGTACATCGGGATGAACGAGAGGACGACGGCGATCGGGATCACAATGATCGGCAGCAGCGCACTTGGAATGTGCAACAGAAAGAGAACGATGATGATGCTGACAATGGCGATCTCTTCCTTGAGCGTGTCCTCGAGCGTCGCGATCGACCGCTTGATAAGGTCCGAGCGGTCATACGTCGGCACGACCTTCACCCCGGGTGGAAGGGACGCTTCGACTTCCTGAAGCCGCTGTTTGACGCGATCGATCACCTCCAGGGCGTTTTCGCCATACCGCATGACGACAATGCCGCCTACCACTTCGCCTCTTCCATTCAACTCGGCCAAGCCGCGCCGGATGTCCGGCCCCAGCGTGACGTGTCCCAGATCCCGGATGTAGATCGGGGTCCCTTGCCCGTCGGTGCCCACGGGAATGTTCTCGATATCCCGAGGGGACCGGATGTAGCCTCGTCCCCGCACGAAGTATTCCGTCGCGGCAATTTCCAGTACACCTCCGCCGACGTCGTTGTTGCTGCGCCGCACGGCGTCGATAACACGGCGAATCGGTACTTTGTAAGCACGAAGCTTGTTTGGGTCGAGGTTCACCTGATACTGCTTCACGTAGCCGCCGACACTGGCGACCTCCGCGACGCCGGGCACCGCTTGCAGCCAGTAGCGCAGGTACCAGTCCTGAAAGCTGCGCAGCTCTTGCAGGTTGTGTTGCCCGCTCTCGTCCACGAGGGCGTACTGGTAGACCCAACCGACACCGGTAGCGTCGGGCCCCAACGTCGGCGTGACCCCCTCAGGAAGGTTTCCCAGCATGCTCTGCATGTATTCGAGGACGCGGCTCCGGGCCCAATACATGTCCGTGCCGTCCTCGAAGATCACGTAAACGAATGACAGCCCAAAGAACGATTGCCCTCGAACAAACTGCACCTTGGGCGTGCCCAGCAGTGATGTAACGATGGGATAGGTGATCTGGTCCTCGACCAGGTCCGGGCTGCGCCCCTGCCATTCCGTAAAAACGATCACTTGCACGTCCGAGAGATCGGGGATCGCGTCCAGCGAGATGTTGTAGATAGCCCACCCGCCCCAAGCCGTCAGGAAGCCGGCCAACAGGAGGACTAGAAAACGGTTGCGGGCGCAGTAGTCGATGATGGCGTTGATCACGGCCGTGGATCTCCTTCCCAGTTCGCGATCACGCCTTGGACCTTGCTTTCGGCGTCAATCAGAAAGTTCCCGGCAACAACGATTTTCTCGCCGACCTTCAGACCCTTCAGAACCGCGTAGTAGTCGCCGGCCCGTCCGCCCAGTTGGACTTGACGCAATTCCATGCGCCCTTCCCCGTGATCGACGAAGACGATATCCCGCTCGCCGGTCCGCAGAACGGCGCTTTCGGGGACCGCAATGACTGTGCGGCTCGGCACATTGAGCTTTACGTCCGAGTACATGCCGGGCTTGAGAGTAAGGTCCTCGTTCGGGAACTCCAAACGCACTTTCATCGTGCGCGTCTGCTCCATCACGTGAGGCTCGATGTAGGTGACCTTTCCAAAGAACCGTCGCCCCGGATAGCTTTCGACCGTCATCGAGCCGTGCTGTCCGAGTCGCACGAGCGAAATGTCGTGTTCGTAGATTTCAACGTGAACCCACACAAGGGAATGGTCGGCAATCGTGTAGATCTTCGTGCCGGGTTCGACCCGCATGTTCTCGAAAGCGTTCCGGTGGCTTACGTGGCCTTCTGCCGGCGAGTGGACCACGAGGTCTTTCCGCACCTCACCGCTTCGAGCGAGTTTCTCGATCTGATCTTCGGAAATGTCCCACAGCAGCAGACGTCGCCGAGCGGCTTTCAAGAGCGAGTGGGCCCCGCCGGAAACTTCTTGGATGGCGTGATCGCCGAGCGTTGATTGGGCCTTGACCGCGAGCAGATACTCCTCTTGCGTCGAAACCAACTCCGGACTGTAGATCGTGAACAGAGGCTCACCTTTGCGCACATGCTGCCAGGTGTAATCGACGAAAACCTCGTTGATCCACCCGCTGAACTTCGTGTGGACGTGTGTGATGCGCCGCTCATCCAGGCTGACCCGCCCGATCGTCGAGATCGTCCGGTCGAGCCTGCGCGTCGCCACAGCGTCGGTGCGAACTCCGATCATCTGCTGCCGCCGCGGATCGACGGTAAACAGCGACTGCTCAGGAATCGCCGGTGCGGACTCGGTCGTGCGCCCCTCTCCCGCGCCTCCAGATTCCTTGCGGACAAGGACCAGATCCATCGCGCAAATAGGACACTTCCCGGGCTCCTTCATCTTTACGGAGGGGTGCATGGTGCAGGTCCAGTATTCGATCTCGCCCCCGTCGTTCGTAACCGGTTGCAGGCCGTGCTCGTGTTCCGTTGCAGCCACCTGCTTTTTGACCGCAACCAGATCCATGGCGCAGATAGGGCATTTGCCGGGGCCCTTCATCTTCACGGAAGGGTGCATGGTGCAGGTCCAGTATTCGATTTCTCCCCCGTCAGCCTTCACCGGTTGCAGGTCGTGTTCATCGAGAGCGGCGTCCACGGGGTGGTCGCCTCTACCCAAACGCCACCCTAAGCCGAAGGCAGCGGCGATCGAAACCGCCGCCAACGCTGTGATCAGAACTGTTCGTTTGCGGGTCATCGTCGTCTCCCTTCAAGGAATGAGCTTCTTACCAATCACGGGTTCCATGCGAGCCAGCGCTTGCTGGTACGAGGCGAGCTGCTTGTAGTACTCCAGCTCGTAGTCGAGGAGCACGGTGGCGGCGCTGATTAACGTCAGAAAATCCGCGGAGCCGACCTCGTACGCCGAGATTGCTGACTCCAGCGAGAGCGTGGCCTGCGGGATGATCGCCGTCTTGTAGAGCGATACCAGCCGGTCAGCAGCACGGGCCATCAAGTACTGGTCTTTGATCTGGAACAGCAGGTCACGCGTTCTGGCCTGGTAGGTATGCCGAGCTTCGACCAGCTTCGAGGCAGCCTCCTCCACGCCCAGACGTTGCTTGCGCCAGAAGTAGAGCGGGATTTTCGCCTCGAACGCCGCGACGTAGTAGTCCCGGAACATCGATCCGGTATGCTGCCACTCAAAGCCCACGCGGAAGTCCGGCCGGTAACCCTTTCGAGACAGGTTGAGAGCGGCCGCGTTCCGGCTCACCTCGTGCTCCTGAGCCCGCAAAGCCGGTGAATGCTGTTGAGCTTGCTGATACAGTCCCGTCACCTCCGTTGGAAACGGAGCTTGTTCCAGCTCCGCCGGTGGCCCGAGCGGGTCATCGGGTGACCGGTCGAGCAGCGTATTGATCGCCGCCACAGCACTGTCTCGCTCTTGCCGGAACACTTCCTCCCGCTCCCGCAACAGGGTTAGTTCCAGTTGGGCGCGTAGGATGTCCTGCTGAGTTCCTTTTCCAAGGGCGTATCGGGCTTCGGCGATCTTGACGAACTTCTTCAGCAGACCGCGGTCCTTCGCCACAGTCTCCAAAGCTTTCGCGAAGTAGTAGTAGTCGTAGTAGTGCAGCTTGACCTGCGACAGGACGTCGAGTTCGAGCTGCCGGTAGCGTTGCTCCTCAGCCCGCGCCTCCTCCAGGGCCACGTTCTTCCGTAGCTTCAACTTGCCGGGGAACGGGATCTCCTGAGAGACACCGAGGCTCACGAAAGCAAAATTACTCGTATTGAACGTCGAGACCGGCCGACCGACGCCGAAGTCTCGAACCGAGACGCGCGGGTCAGGCAGGGTGCCTTCCTGCGAAGGCCGCTTGGTCGCCGCCTCCCATCGGGCTCTCGCGGCCTTGAGTTGCGGATTTGTGAAACGAGCCTCTTCCAGAAGGCGGTCAAGCCGCAGGGGCTCCCCTTCGAACTGCCCGAAGACTGGGGCTTCGAGCAGGACAAGCGTCAATAGGACGCCGCAAAAACGTGCTCTGATCATTTGCTCCCTCCATGGACCATGCTGCCGGGCGCAGGCAAAGGCCTGCGCCGAAGTCAAGACGCACTAATCCTGTTGAAGGAGCGACCTAGACCAGAAAGACGGAGTGTTTGACGTGGAGATCCGGATGGCCGTCGTCAGGAACGTAATTGTCGTGGTCAGGCGACAGCCGACCCGTATGTGTGACGAGAAGCGGGTTCGAGAGGGTCCTGAGAAGCACCCCTCGCGTGTCCGCCTTCTTTAAGGAAATCTGCTCACGAGCGGGCTCGGAGTTCGACTCCCCCGTATCCTCGTGGCAGCGAAGCCGGCAACACGACGAGGCGTAGGCGGCTCCGGCTTTGCCCAGATTGCAACAAGACTGGCTGCAACGCGCTTCGTTCGGCAAGCCAGCCTCGGAGTAGGCGAGCAGAATGCCCCCTCCGTTGAGCCCAACCAGGGCGACGAGCGTTGCAACCGCAATAAATCTCTTAAAGCTGAACACCGCTAGCCCTCAGTATACCGGAGCCGACCAATGTTGGCCCAGCAGCCTGACGATCCCTTCCGTGTGGACATCCGTGTGGACAAGGGCTTGCAGACTAACCTTTTAATCAAGCGTAAGTTGTTGAAAGCAATGGTACGCCCGGCGCGATTCGAACGCGCGACCTTTTGCTCCGGAGGCAAACGCTCTATCCAGCTGAGCTACGGGCGCAGTGGGAAGCCGTTGCACATAGTCTATCAGAGGGCTGAGTGTGCCTTCGCAGAACAGAGTTGTCCCGTGCAAGATGATCCTAAAAGGGGAGAGTATTTCCAATACAAGAGGATCCTGAAAATACAGCGTTCGGCTGAGGGCACACTGCGGGTGAATGCGAGTCACGATGCAGAGTGCTCAAGGTTTGGCATTTTCCTATGCGCCTGTTGGAGACAAGAAAAGTTCTGATCCGTTGCGTGCAAGGGAACCCCTTATGAATCATTCAAGCGCGCTGGATTTCAAACGCCCCCACAAGTCATTTTGCGGTCTCCCTCCTCCCCTGTGCTAAAGTACGCCGAGGTGGAAAGCGGCTTTGCAAATCTCGCTGTTCCGAGCATGCACTGCCCATCGGTTTGAACTATGGGGGATTCTAGCGTCAACCCGGTCATCGCCCAACTTGGCCGACGGCTGCGCCTGGGCGTCGTAGGAGGCGGACCGGGATCCTTTATTGGTGAGATCCATCGCAGTGCGGCGCGGCTCGATGACCGCTACGAGGTTGTCGCTTCGGTCTTGTCCTCGAACCCGGATCGCTCGCGTGCTGCTGGGCGCGCCATTGGAATGGCGGAAGACCGTGCCTATGGCGCCTTCGAGGAAATGATTGAACAGGAATGCAAACGGGATGACGGCATTGAAGTTCTCGCCGTCATGACGCCCAACGACGGACACTACGCAGCCTGCTGTGCCGCCCTCGAACGCGGCATGGACGTGATTTGTGACAAGCCGCTAACAACGAAGCTGGAAGACTCACTAGACCTGGTTCGCCGGGTGCGCGGTAGCGGACTCGTCTTTTGCACTACGTATAACTACACCGGCTATCCGATGGTCAGGCAGGCGCGGGCCATGGTCGCGGCCGGTGAGCTGGGCGAGATCCGATTGGTTCACCTTGAGTACGTGCAAGGCCACTTGGCGACGCTGGTTGAACAGACGGCGGCGAAGAAGAACGCATGGCGATTCGATGCCGAACAGACGGGAGGCTCGCTTGTTGTCGGTGACATCGGCGTCCACTCCCATCACCTCGCGGCCTACGTTACCGGACTCGAGCTGACAAGCCTGTGCGCGGATGTCGGCGCAGTGGTCCCCGAACGCCAAGCGGATGACTATGCCGGCTTTCTCCTGCGCTATGAAAACGGTGCACGAGGTGTGATGTGGGTGACCCAAGCGGCCGCCGGTGCCGAGCACGGCCTACATATCCGGGTGCACGGCGAGACGGGTGGCCTCGACTGGCACCAGGAGCATCCCAATCACATGCGCTTTATGCCGCTTGGCCGTCCCGCCCAAATGATGAGCCGCGGAGGTCCCGGATTGCGAAGGGAAGCCAACCGCTGCATCCGAGTCTCCATCGGCCACCCGGAGGGTTACCACGAGGGCTTCGCCAACCTCTACGCAGACGCCGCCGAGGCGATCGCCGCTCGGAAAACGGGAACCGAACCGGACCCCCTGGCGATGGACTTCCCCACGGTAGAGGACGGCGCCCGAGGTGTTAAGTTCATCGAGGCCGCGGTCAAATCCAGCCGGGAGAGCAGTACCTGGGTGGACTGTAGCCTGGACGTGTAAGAAGCAGCGAGTTGGGGCCCGCAATACAGAGACTCCGAGGGGCGGCAAGGGTTGTAGGGCGCAGCATGCTGCCCTGGGCAATCCTACTATCTGGCGTAGCTTCGACTCCCACGCGTATGATGCTCCCCGTTCTCAACCTCTTGTCGACCTTCGCCATCTCGGCCCTTCTGTGCTTGACCCAATCACTCGGCGCGCAACAAAGCACAAACACAGACCCTGAACCCGGATCCTTTCGCACTAACCCGATCGACGGTCAGGAGTATGCTTGGATCCCGCGGGGGAGCTTTCGGATGGGCTGCGTCCCCGATGACGAGGAATGTGACGACGACGAGAAGCCCTTGCATTTTGTCGAGATCAGCCGCGGCTTCCGGATGGCGCGGGCACACACGACAGTCCGGGCTTATGAGAAATTCGTGGCCGCGACGGAGGAGGAGATGCCGGAAGCTCCGTTTTTCAACCTCGAGTGGAAAGAAAAGGATCACCCGATCGTTCGCGCAAAGTGGGGTCAAGCCGACGCTTTCTGCAAGTGGGCCGGCGGACGGCTTCCGACGGAGGCGCAGTGGGAGTACGCTGCCCGCGGCGGCGAGGAGGGATTCATTTATCCCTCAGGAAACTTCCTCACCCAGGCAGACGCTAACTACGAAGACACCGGAGGCCGAGATCGTTGGGATTACACATCGCCGGCCGGCAGCTTTCCCCCAAACGCCTATGGCCTCTACGACATGGCCGGCAACGTTTGGGAGTGGGTGTCCGACTGGTATCACGCGAAGAGCTACTCCCACTTGCCCTCCAAAGATCCCCAGGGGCCTTCCCAAGGGTACGAGCGCGTCATCGTCGGCGGATCATGGTTCAACGCTCCGAGGGTCTTGCGCATCTCAGACCGCTTCAAGCTCTACGAGATTTCGCGTAGCTTCGACCTGGGTTTCCGCTGCGTTTGGGATGGACCTGAGGAGTGAGCCCTCCCCGGTGACTGGGCTGTGGCCCGCGGTCGAGCCGGTCACTCGGCTTGGCTACCCCGACGCCCAGCGTCGCAGGAAAGCGAACACCTTCGCGCGATCGTGATGGTCGCCCTCTTCCAGCTCAGCCGTTCCTTGAGACCGCAACAACTCGCCGGCATCATCTAGGACAAACAAGTGCGGGAACCCCGGTATTTCCGGATAACGCGAGAGGACACGCTCGTTTTCGTTCTGCGGGCTAAAGTTGACCTTAACGAGGACAAAGTTCTCGTGCAAGAAGTCAGCAACGTCTTGGTTGTCGTCGAAGAATTGATCGAGCTTTTTGCACCAAACGCACCACTCGCCGCCCACGTCGAGCAACACCCTTCGCCCGCTGCGCTTCGCTTCCACAACACCTTCCTCGATGTCTTGCTCCGCATCGCGTGACGGATCGAACTTAGTTACCGGGACGTAATCCGAGTTCTGAACCGCTCCGCGCTCCCCGCACACGAAGGTGAGCACGCAAAGTGACACCACAAGAAGCATGAACGCCTTTGCTCTCACGGGCGACTCTCTTCCCTGCCCCATCCTCTTATCTTAGAACCTACGGCCGGTCTTGATAGGCACGTTCGTGCCCCTACAAGGAATTGAACCCGGAGCGCAACCGACGGGCCGCAGCTCCAAGCGGCCCACAACCGCCCTGACACCTCACGAGCATTCGCAGCTCTGCTACCCACACCACAAGGCGGCCTAGAGGCAACCCCTTCAGGACGCCTCCCGAAAAGGCAAGCGCACACGCATTTCTTCAACGTGAGCTTGTTCGGCGCAGGCCGGGCGTTCTTGGGCTATCTTATCGGCGTGGTTGGCGTAGCAGCTAGGCGCCGGCCAGGCGGTAAAACCGTGCGTGAATACACTAAAGAGCACTGTGATTACCACAATGACGAAGATCTCTTCCCGACCCGCGACCTGTACACGCTCCCGCACAGAAAAACGTAAAGGATCGAAGCCAACCCTCGCGGTCCGAAACAGCTTACGTATAGGTCCGTCCCGGGACCGACTCCGCTTCCCAACAAGCTCGAGTAACTCCGGAAGCTTTTGCAAGTGCAGCAACGAACCAGTTTTTCAGTAGTTTGTCAGGGAGTCACAACGTCGGTTTCGACTCGGTCGTACACGTAGCGGATCTTAACCGGTTTCCCAAATCGAGAGTTATCGATGCGCAGGGTCAGGAGCAACTGGCTGCTGTGGGGTGAAACTTCGTAGGTCCGTGTGAGTTTCCCTCCGCGCGGCGTTTCGCTAACGGAAACAATACGATCGCCCTCCCAATGAGTAGACGAACGCAGAACCTCACCGCCCGGACCCTGCTGTTCGAGGTCTCGCCCGTCGGTGAAGAGAGTGGTGACGCGGTCGTCTGAACTCTCGAGATGGAACTCGGGATCATTGAGCCGAATCGTCAACGTCTCTGCTGGTTGGAGCACGCCGCCCATGCGACCCCGCGGACCGCCCCGCCCCCCGCGTGACTGTCCTCCAGGGCTGGTTGGTCCTCCAACTCCGCCGCCCGGTCCTCCGTAGCCTCCCCGGGAACCGCCATAACCGCCACGCCGACCGCCGAATCCGCCGCGCCGTTGCCCATGCGGTCCGAAAGCCTCCCGAAGTTTCTCCCGCGGATCGTCACTCCGGTCCCCATTGAGGTTCCATTCGCCGTTGAAGTCAGGCTGCTTGAAAGCAGTCAACGCCGCCGGGATGGCAAGGCACCCAAGGACGACGAAAACCCCTTTGAGGCTACGTCTCAAGGCTTGTTTCTGCATCTTCTCCAAGCTCCCATCATCTATTCTTCACTCGTTCCCGGCGAGGTGGGCGGATTTGGCGGGCGACTCATCGCCGCCCGCTAAGGGCCTCGTCACGCCGTGGGGGCGATGAGGAAGTATCCGCTTACAAGTAGTACAGCGAAGGCGACAACACCTGCAATGACGCCCCAGACGGCGTTGCTGTCTTTCTGCTGGATTGCGTGTTCAAACATCGCTCTACCTCCTTGACAGTAAGACGTCGAATGTCCACTGCGTGTTACGTAGTTCACTTTGCCGCGGGTGGGCCAGCCGCCCCTTACAGACTCTGCTAAGCTCGATCGTTTCGGCGCTCTGTCCTCAATGCCAGTAATGACCCGCAATATCTACTCAATCTCCACAAACCCGTGAGTACACCAAAGGTTGCCAGGCCCAACAAGGCGATTGTTGCTTCCATGATTTCACCGCTCTCGATTTGTCTAGTCCTCGGTCAACACCGGGCGGGCCCGGAAAACGGCAGCAGGGGATTTGCTGCGTCACCAGGGCCCGCCGGTTGTCACGACCTTACTCAGGGGGCGGACCCGTTCGACTGCGGTGCAAGCCCCGGTCGAACCTACCCATACGGTGTCCCATGCGCCCGAACGGACGTTCCGGACCTTCGAGCAGGTTCATCCTCACCGCTTGATGCGCAGCGGGCCCAAGCTCCATCGCCTGCTTCAGACTTTCCAGAGCTTCGATTTGGCCGGCCGTCAGCAGCGCCAAAGCCTGGTCGCGATTCTCCGCTCGTTTTGCTTTCACTTGTTCTCTCAACGCCTTCAGGTCGACGATCATCTGACCCACGTGAGCGCTATCCGGTGCTTCCTGCGCCATGGCGTCTCGCAGCTCGCCCCGCTTCTGTCGCATTTCCTGCAACGTGGACATCAGCGACTCGCGAGATGACCGGCGCAACCCTTTGAGTCCATCAATCTGTTCGTCGGTCAACTCCAAAAGATTCTTCAACTGCTCGCCGCGCGGTCCGCCTCGCCGTTCTCCACCTTCGAACGGAGGGACTTGCGCCAGCATCGTGCCGCACAACAGAGCGGCAAGTGGGAAAGTAACGATCTTCATGACTGCTCTCCTTTTGGGGTTTAAGCCTTCTCTAACCAGTTAAACGCGGTAGGCCCAGGAAAGTTCTATCGGGAAGGTTAAATGGGCGTAAAAGCTTCTTAACCTGGATTTAACATCGGGGGTTGCGCTGCGGGAAGCCGCGCCGCTCAGCCGGCGAATTTGTATCCCAGGCCGCGCACGGTGACGATCCAGCGGGGACGCTTGGGGGCATCCTCCAGCTTTTGACGCAGCCACGCGACATGAACATCGACCGTGCGAGTCGACGGCGCTATGTCGTAGCCCCACACTTGCCGCAGCAGAGTTTCTCGAGAAAGCGTCGTGCCTTGGTTTTCGATGAGGTAGCAGAGCAGTTGGAACTCCTTAGCCGATAGCTGAACGACTTCACCGTCTCGACGGACCTCGGTGCGTCGGAAGTCGACTTGAACAGATCCAAACTCGAAGGCCGGAGCCTCGGAAGGCGAGGCAAAGGCTTGCCGTCGAAGCAGGGCTTCGACCCGGGCAAGCAATTCCAGCATCTCGAATGGCTTCGTCAGGTAATCATCGGCACCGATCTTGAGCCCAAGGACCTTGTCCACGGTTTGGCTGCGTGCGGTGAGCATCAAAATTGGTGTGCTGACCCCTAGCTGACGAAGATCACGGCACACGTCGAACCCGTTTTTTGCAGGCAGCATGACGTCGAGGACAATCAGATCGAAGCCGCCGCCCGCAGCCCGCTCGAAGCCTTGCTCACCGTCGGACGCGGTCTCAACCTGGTAGCCCTCGCTGCGCAGACGATCACCGAGAGTCATCCGCAGCCCGGCTTCATCTTCCACCAGCAAGATAGTGGTTTCCATAAGACCTCAGGAAACTTAGCAGATCCAACTCGTAACTTCGGCAACCTATGTTTTGTTCTCGAGGCTCCAAACAATCGAATAGCTGCCCTTTTGGACGTAGAACTCAACGTCCTCGGTTCGCAATGGACACAAAAAACGGGGACAGCCACCGATCTTTCGTTCGTCGAAGTGCTTCGTTTCTAGTATAAAGATGGACCACGAAAATCGGATGGCAGTCCCCATTTTTCGATAGATTATAGGCCGCCAATCCCTGGACCGCTCCCTCACGGTCGCGGCTCGGAAGACTCTGCGAACAAACGACTTCCGGGCCAGACGGACGATCGCATGGTCCTTCGGGAAAGGACTTGTCAAACAACGCGAACTTTTGCAACCAAGCACTAGTAGGGGCGTGATTCACCGCACCCGCCATCGAATTCGCGAAACGCCGCACTTAGGTTCCCAAAGTTGCGGTGGCGCCGACCGGCTCGGTGGCAGGCAGGTGCAATGTAAAAGCGCTTCCCTCGCCCGGCGTGCTTTTGACGGTGATTCGCCCGCCCATCTTGGCCATTGCCTCTTGTGCCAGGCTCAAACCAAGCCCGGCTCCCTCAATCTGAGCTGCCGTCGCGAGGCGCCCCCGAAAGAACGGCTCGAAAACCTGGGAGGCTTCGGACGGGTCGATCCCGGGCCCGTGGTCCTCCACCGTCAACTGAACTTCCTTCCCCTTTGCTGCGACGATTTGTTGCGAGCGAATTGCCATCCAACGGGAACCGCTACTGTATTTCAACGCGTTCGCGATCAGGTTGGCGAGGCACCGGGTCAGGGCATCCTTGTCTGCTCGCACAACCGGCAGGCCGGCGTCAACATGCTTCTCGACTGTAAACCCCAATGATTCGATCATCGGTCCATGCTGTTCCAAAGCTTCCGCGACCACCTGAGCCACTTCAACCCTACGGATTTTGAACTCTCTCCTAGGGGCCTGGCCGGCAGCGAACTCGAGCGTTTGCTCAACCATCCCAGTAAGTCGGCGACCCTCGCGGCGAATGACTTCGCCATACTGCCTGGCCTGCTCGAGAGAACCCACGACTCCATCGGCAAGATTGTCCGCTGCCGAACGCATGACGGCCAGCGGCGTCCTTAACTCGTGCGACACTCCGGCAACGAAATCCATCTGGAGTTTAGCCAGCCGCTGCGCACGCCGGCTTGAAGCGACGATCATCGTCACGCTCACGGCGAGCAGTAACAGGATGCCGAAGCTCACCCCTAAATTCCGGCGCCGCACGGCGCCAACCGCAGCGTCCAGGGACCCGCGGCGGTGTTTGACCGCGAGTTCCCAATCCCCAAACCCGCTGCTCAGCAGCAAGACCGGGCGCGGCCCTCGGCCTCTTAGCCGTCGCAGGAAGTTGTCATCTGGAAACAATGGTCCGCCGGGCCCCGCACGCCCGCCAGGTGGCCGGGCCCGCTCGCCGGAGTCACCTCCGCCGGCCGGGGGTGCGAACATCTCGCGGGGATCCCACACCAGCCTAACCCGAGCATCAGCCGAGGAAAACGTTTGAACGGACGCATCGGGGTCTGAGTTATAGACGACATCATCAGAGTTCCGTCCCCCGAAAACCGCTACCCGATAAACCAGCCCGGACGGACTGCCGAAATACTGCTGGACAAGCTCAGGCAAGAACTTGTCTCGAAGAACCGTAGGCGCCAATTCGATCAGCACGAAGCCCGCCCTCCGCGGAAAAGCAAACTCGCGCCCGCCGCGGCGGGCGCTAAAGCGCACCACCGGCTGCATCAAGATAGGAACTTGCTCAACGGTCGTCCACACGCAAGAGCGTACTCGGAACCCCCGCATCCTGGGAAGTGGTCGGGGCTGTGTCGCAATTCGGCTTCGCAGCACCTCGAGATGCGACGGCCACGGCAGCGCCTCGAACTGCTTAGAGGAAGTATTCAACCGCAGCAAGCGTGAATCATCCTCGTCGCCGGCTTCCCAGACATATACATTCGCTACCAAGTCCGGATAGGCCGCGCCGTAGGACCAATCGTCGTAGCGCAGAGCATAGAGACTCCAGTCCCGATCTCGCGCAGCAGACGGGTCGAGGTGAAAGGCGGCGCAGATATCCTGCAGTTCCCGGTTGAACTCGCGGCGGAACTGGCCCACGGAGGTCTGCAGGCCGGCTTCGATGCGCCTGCGGTCGGCTTCCATGATCTGACCGCTCCAGCGGTACTGCAAAACCGCGAGGACGATCAGAATGATCGCCAGACCCAGGACCAACGCCCCAGACCACAACGGCCTGTTCATCAGGGTCCGCCAGCTCATAGTTGAAGGATAGGGTCCCCAGGTTTTGATAGCAAGTCGGCCACCTGCTTGCCTGAGAAAACTGTAGCGGGTCGCGCGGGCAGTATTTCTGAGGCGCTGGCCCGCGGGCTGCCGCCCGCGACTCTGCCGTTGGTCGATCGGCAGTCGGCGTTTGATTTCACAGGGCTTCGGCGGAATTGGGTTTGGTTGGTTGTTTGTGGTTGGTGAGACATGGGCCCCCGGGGCTAGGCACCGTTGCACGACCGACCGGCGAGCGACAGTCGTGTCTGTCCTGACCCAGGGCGGTATTTCTGGAGCGCCGGCCCGCGGGCTCTAGGCGTCGAGACGAGTCTCGACGCGGCACGCTGAGAGCGTGCGCCACGAGGGGATGCGATGTCGCCACCAATGGCGACACGGCACGCAAGAATACGCACGCCACAGGGATCTCTGCATCGATCCCTTGACTTTTACCTATCATGGATGTCCCTACTGGGCTCGACCGATAGGAGGGTTGTCCGGAAAACCATGTACAAAACGGCCGCAGGTCTCGGGAACGGCTGCGCTACGGCTACTTCACTTGTTAGCGAACGCCCCGGCTTGCTGACATATCCGTAACGACCGTGGCGTAATGACCGCTCACTCGAAAACCCACCGGTTTCATCCCCTTGGGTGGGCCTGAGGCTGGTGGCAGGACTGGACTCTTGAGGAGGACTGACCGCTCCCTGACGGTCGCGGCTCCGTTTATCTTGGCGTAGGCCCATGGGCACTCACTTGCGTTCGCGGCTCTGTTTGGTTCCGGCTTGTCCGGGAAGGCCACCGTGGTTTCAGCGAGGCGGTAAACAACCCCGGTGGCCGGGTGCGAACCGCGTATAGACGCCAGTCACGCCAGCCCCAACTTTTCCGCCAGGCCGATGCGCTGCAGCTTGCCGGTCGGCCCTTTCGGAATCTCATCGAGGAAGATGATGCGCCGCGGCACTTTGAAATCGACCAGACGGCCGGCGGCGAAACTACGAAGCTCCTTGTCGCTGACAGAGGACCCCTGACGAACCACAATAGCCGCCGCCACGTCTTCGCCAAGCTTGTCATGGGGGAGGCTGAAAGTGACTGCTTGCGCCACGGCCGGGTGGTTCATGAGAACTTCATCGACTTCGCGCGGAGAGATTTTTTCGCCGCCGCGGTTGATGATTTCCTTCAGCCGGCCGGTGATGTAAAGGTACCCCTGGTTGTCGAAATAGCCTTGGTCTCCGGTTCGAAACCAACCTCCGCTGAAGGCGGTCGCGTTCGCCTCGGGGTTGTTTTCATATCCCCCAGTGACGCTCGGCCCGCGGATGACCACCTCGCCGGTATCACCGCTCGCCAGCACGCTGCCGTCCGCGTCCATGACGGCCATCTCAGGACCGGCGGGAACACCGACGGAACCGGCCTTGCGAACCGCCGGGGGGAGGGGGTTGCTGGCCATCTGGTGAGCGGCTTCGGTCATGCCGTAGGATTCTATGACCGGGGCGCGAAAGACACGCTCCAGCTCCCCGAGCACTTGCGGCGGCAAAGCGGCCGACGAAGATCGAATGAAGCGCAGCCGGCTCTCGGAAACCGCGTCCTGGTTTCTGGCAGCGCGAGCCAGAATCGTCTGGTGCATGGTCGGGACCGCCGTGTACCAGCTTGGTCGAAATTTCTTCAACCACGAGAAGAATTTAAGAGCCTCAAAGCCCTGTGTGCAAACCACTTCCGCCCCGGCCGCAAGACTCGCCAATATCGCTCCAATCAGCCCGTGAATGTGAAACAGCGGCATGATGTTGAGGCAGCGATCCGCCGGGGTCAAAGCCAACGTTCGACCAATGCTTAGGGCGGAGGCACAAACGTTGGCATGCGTCAGAGGAACGATCTTGGGCCGGGAGGTTGTCCCCGAGGTGTGCAGAACCAGGGCGATGTCCTCGGTTTTTGAAAGCCCCTCGCCAGTACGCCTTGCCCCCGATTCACCTCGGATCGAAAAAACGCCGGCTGGCTCGGCCTGGCGGGGTTCAAGCTCGAGGATGGCGATACCGCGATCCTTCGCTACCGCTACCGCCGGCGAGTCGCTGGCCTTCAGCACCAGCAACGCCTTAGCATTTAGGTCGCTCAAGTAGAATTCAAATTCATCCCTGCGATACGAAGGATTCAGCGGAGCGCAAGTAGACCCGGAGGCCACCGAGACGAACGCCACCGCCAACTCCGGGCCGTTCGGCAACACAATAGCCACCCGGTCCTCTCGACCCACACCGCAAGCGTTAAGAGTCTTCACGGTGGATTCGATCTGATACTTGAGGCCGAGATACGTCAGCGGTGTTCGTTGGGGGGCGTCAATGGCGACGGAGCCAGGCTCGATCTCAGCACGCGAAGCGACTAATCCAGGAACGGTTATCGGCACAGGCTTCTAGGCGACATGCTGCATCCACAGAGGAAGTAACATCCTATCAGAGCCTATCGGATGGTCATGCCGACCCGGTCGCTCGTTGTCCGGCATGGGCCTGCAACCGGTACAACCCTGATATGCCCCCTCCTTTCACCCAGGACTATCCTGAAGCCGTGGTCGGCCGGTCTCTCCGGGGCGCTCTGATAAGATGGGACACTTGACGATGGCGAACCCGCCCGTAGTCATTCTAGGTGCCGGCCCGGCCGGACTAACAGCCGCCTACGAGCTTGGGAAGGCCGGAGTCCGCAGCACAGTCCTCGAGCGGGACGATACGGTCGGCGGGCTTGCTCGAACCGTCGAGCACAACGGTTACCGCTTCGACATCGGGGGACACCGCTTTTTTACCAAAGTCTCGGCCGTCGAGGCTCTGTGGCGCGAGATCCTCGGCGACGACCTACTAACCCGTCCCCGACTTTCGCGGATCTACTACAACGGGGCGTTCTTCTCCTACCCGCTCAAGCCCTTCAACGCCCTAGCCGGGTTGGGGCTGCTGGAAACCATTCGCTGCGTCGCCAGTTATGGCTGGGCCACGGTGTTTCCGACCAAGCCCGAAGAGGATTTCGCTAGCTGGGTTTCCAACCGCTTCGGCAAACGGCTTTTCGAGGTCTTCTTCAAGACCTACACGGAAAAGGTTTGGGGCATCCCCTGCACGCAGATCGACGCCGAATGGGCCGCGCAACGTATCAAAGGACTGTCGCTGACGACCGCCGTCAAGAATGCACTCTTCGGCCAGCGGGGAAAGAGTAAGGAAGAAATCGTCAAGACGCTAATCGACGAGTTCCTCTATCCCCGGCATGGACCTGGAATGATGTGGGAGCGGACCCACATGATCGTGAAGTCGATGGGGTCGCGAGTGGTTTTTGACTCTCCCATCGAACAAATCTGTTGGAGCAAAGGTGGAGTGGAAACCGTTCAAGCGGGTGGTGTGGCCTATCCAGCCGAACACTTCATAAGTAGTATCGCCATTCGTGAGCTGGTGGAGAGCCTCGATCCGGCCCCGCCCGAAGAAGTTCTGGACGCCGCGCGGCAGCTCAAATACCGTGATTTCCTTACCGTCGCTCTCGTGATTCGACGCGATGGATTGTTTCCCGACAACTGGATCTACATCCACGAACCCAGCGTCAAGATGGGGCGTATTCAAAACTACGGCAACTGGAGCCCGGAGATGGTCGCCGACCCCAAGACGAGCTGTCTAGGCCTTGAATATTTCTGCTTTGAAGGGGATGATCTCTGGACCAGCTCCCAGGAGCAGCTCATCGATCTGGGCAAACGCGAATTGGCAGCCCTTGGACTAGCTGATCCGGGTGACGTCATCGACGCGGCCGTAGTGCGCATGAAAAAGGCCTATCCGGTCTACAATCGCGGCTACGACGCGGCGGTGGCCAAAGTGCGCGCCTTTCTCGCCACGCTGCCCAACTTGCAGCTCGTCGGCCGCAACGGGATGCACCGCTACAACAATCAAGACCACTCGATGCTTACAGCCATGCTGGCGGCTCGAAACATCGTGGGAGGCCACTACGACTTGTGGCAGGTCAACGTCGACCAGGAGTACCACGAAGAAGGACGCGAGATCAGTTTGGAGGATCTCCGCTCATTGGAGAGCACGCAACCTCTCGTGCCCCGCAAGATCGACCAGTAAGCATCCCCCATAGACAAGGACGAGTCGAGGGCGCCTCGGTCGGGCTGGTGAGCCGCCGGGCAACACCCGAAAAGGGCCGGTTTGGGCACCTGTTCCCCTTCTTCACCCGGCCTCTGAAACGACCGAGAACCCAGGTCTAAGGTGTGGCCCTCTGCCGGTCGATACGTTAAAGTGGACGGCCTCGCGGGGAACCCATGGGAATCAACGTATTGATTGTGGACGACTCTTCCGTCATGCGGAAAATCCTGGGGCGTAGCCTGCGACAGGCCCGCACCTCCGGGATCGATTCAGTATTGGAGGCCAACGACGGCGCCGAAGCCCTAGAGAAGCTCAATGGCGACCCCATCCATATGATCTTCTCCGACATCAACATGCCGAACGTCAATGGCCTGGAGTTCTTGCGGCGACTCAAAGAGACGCCTCAGAAAGATGTTCCAGTGATCGTGGTCACCACCGAGGGTGGAGAGAAGACCGTTATGGAAGCCATCTCGCTGGGAGCCAAGGGATTCATCCGCAAACCGTTCACAACCGCCCAGATGGAGGGCGCTATCTCGAAGGTGTTTCCAGACTAGGAGTTTTCGTCCCTCGCCAGAAAACGCCCGAGGGCCGCTACTCCCGAAGGGGCAAGAGAACAATCTGATGCCGACCGAAACTACGATGGATCAGCAGGTAATCGTTGATGCTGTTCGGGGAGCGACCGAGAATGTCTTCTCCACGATGATGGACCTCGGCATCGAGGCCCTGGAACCGATCGATCACTCCCAACCGGATGCGATCAACGGTGTTGTCGCGCTTCTCGGCTTCACCGGTCCCTGGACAGGCACCGGTATGTTCTATTGCTCGGATCATTTCGCCTGTAGAGTGGGATCGGCTTTACTGATGACCGAAGTTGCGGAGGTTGATGGTGAAGTCCTCGACGGCATCGGCGAACTTGCCAACATGATCCTCGGCAACTTCAAGGAAAGTATCGAGACGCAAACCGGCCCTTTGGCTCTCACGGTGCCCACCGTCGTCTACGGCAAAAACTTTCAGACCCGAACTCCGGTTCTGGCGAGTTGGACCATTGTGCCCTTTAAAGTGGAGGACGCAACTTTCGAAGTTCGCGTCTGCATGAAACCGACGGAGTGAGGGGCACGCTATCAGGAAGCTCCGCGGACCTCCGCTAAGCTGTCATCCAACAGCCGAGCGAATTCCACCACGTCGCTTCGGCTTATGTTCATCGGCGGCGTAACGCGGATCACGTTGCGGTACACCCCCCCTTTACCGATCAACAAGCCCTGGCGCCGAGCTGCTTCCAAGCGGCCGCCTCCTCGCCTGCCGGCTCCTTACTTTGACGGTCCTTAACCAGCTCGATCGCCTGTAGCAAACGCAGCCGCGAACTTCCCCCCTCAACGAATATTTTTTCCGCAACTCGAGAAGGTGCTGCTTGTAGACTCCAACAGGCGGGGCATCAGAGCCATTTTTACACGCGGAAAATCAGCGTAAATGGCTCCAACCCAATAGTCGAACAACCGCGAGACCAGATGTCGCAGTTCGGTTTTTCGTCCGCCCGACCGACCCTCTAGCGACGAATATCCGCTTGGACGACGACGGTGGAAATCTCAAAACGCTGGCCCGGCTCAGACCGGGATCTTGTGGCTCCGTACCGGGGGAGTTTTCGCTGTCAGAATCATCTGCAACGCCGCCGTGACCGAAATTGGAGAATTCGGGGACTCTGACACCTACGCTATGATGCGGGGATTCTCATCCCCGTTTGGTGGGGATGCCGGCTTGCCTATCATGCGATTCTCCTTCCTCAATAAGTGGAGTAGCAACAGGCTCGACCCACGGCTCCGCCGAAAAGCGAGCGGGGATGCCCGACCCTTCATGACTCGTGGACCGTCCTGGGGGCAAGTTCACTATAGAGTCGCAAATGTCGGGATCGAAAGCCCGACACAGCACGCTGAAAGCGTGCGGTGCCGGCATTGTTGCCGGCATCCCAACGGCCGGCAGAAGGGCCAGCGCACCAACGAGACATGTCGCCAGGAATGGCGACACGGCACGCAAGAAAGCGTGCGCCACATCGCCAGGACGATTAGAAAGTTTTCTCTGAAACAGCTTATTGGCATCTTCACCTGCGGGCTTCTTACATCTTTGTTCCTACGGCCGGCGGACGGTTCGGACCTGTCGGCACTAGCCGCCCTCAACGCCGTCTCCGGATATGAGCAGCAGGCCCTCGACTACGTACGGACGCGAGTCGGGGGTCAACAGGAGATTGACAATACCGGTTCGTTGACAGTCAGGTTCGGCACAGGACAACCGCATACTTTGCTTGTCGCCGGCCTCGACGAACCCGGCTACCTGGTGTCTCGAATCGACCAGGAGGGCTACCTACGCGTGCATCGTCTTGCGGACCCGGCCCCTCATTACGGTTTCGACGAGTTCTTTGTCGGACAACCGGTGCTGGTCAGGACACGCGCCGGAAAGACCGTTCCCGGCGTGGT
The DNA here is from genome assembly GCA_965248105.1 of Bryobacterales bacterium. Lineage (GTDB taxonomy): Bacteria > Acidobacteriota > Terriglobia > Bryobacterales > UBA6623. The sequence continues at coordinate 2,590,080 of CBDFIK010000006.1, read as the reverse complement.
TGCCACGCGATCGGCGCATTTTGGGTCGCAGCGGCCCTACTCTTCCACGATCGATCCTAGGGAGTTGTTTATCGATATCGGCGCCTCGTCAAAACAGGAGGTTGGCACCGCCGGTATTGACTTACTCAACCCCGTCACCTTGGAAAAGCGCTTCTTCGCTCTCGGCAAGAGCGGTAGTGTTACCGCGCCCTGGGTGTCCGCCCGCGCGGGTGGGGCCATCCTCTTGCAGCTCGCCGCCGCCATGCGGGCGAGCCCTCCGGAAAGCGCCGTCACTCTGGCATTCGTGTCGCAGCAGTTTTTCTACAACCGCGGGTTGGTCAGGGTGCTGAAGCGAGTGTCGGCGGACCGGGTTGTTGTCATTCGGCCCGGCGGAGACACCGATTCCCTGGTTTCTCCGGTGGCAGGATGGACTTCGCAACTGGCCGACTCACTCGTTGAAAGAGCGCGGGCACTAGGCTTGACTCTCAGGCTCGATCGATCTCAGCCACTCTCTTTCGGGCCATTCGGGTCGGAAAACGTCTGGCCGAACCCGGAACGGAGCGTGCTTCTGACGCTCGGCGTCGAGAACGCCGGAACCCCGGTCGAGTTGCTGCAAACAGACACGCTCGCTGCGCTGACTGGATTACTTGCCGACCTGTGCGGCGTCTCCCCGCCGCCGGCAGCCGAAGCGCTCCGCAAATCCTTTTCTCCAGCCGGTGTTGTAGCGGAACCCTCAGCCGAAGATAAGCCGCTCTCCTCACCGTTTGCCGTCCTCCTCAAGGAGCTTACTGAGACCCCTGGTGTAAGCGGGTCCGAGCAGATGGTTCGTAGCCGCGTTCAAGCACATCTCCCGACTTGGGTTCGCGCCCGCTCGGTTGTGGACAAAAAAGGGAACCTCATCGTGCGGCTGGGATCACCGGGCCCACCCCGAGCCATCTTCGCCGCACACATGGACGAGATTGGGTTCCGGGTCTCTCGCATTGGCTCGCAAGGACGGCTCAATGTCGAAACAGTGGGAGGAGGGTCCCCAAACCTGTTCGCCTGGCATCCGGTGCTAGTGCACGGGAATATGGGTTCCGTGCTAGGGATCTTGGAGCGGGGGGGGAGAGTCCGTACCGGCGCCGCTTCGATGAAAGACGCCACCGGCCAGGGCATCGAAGTAGGCACGAGCGTGACAGTCGTCAAGAAGTTCCGGTCCTTGCTCGGAAAGCGCGCGACTGCTCGCTCCCTCGATGACCGGATTGGCTGTTCCGTGCTGCTAAGCGTGTTGACTTCCGTGAACCTAGAAGCCCTACCAGCACTTCGAACCGGGCATCCCGTTTGGTTTGCCTTTACGGTCGAGGAAGAGGTAGGTCTACTGGGAGCCGATTTTCTCGCCGGCAACACGGCCCCAGCACGGGTCTATCCCGTCGACAGCTTCGTGACCTCCGATTCGCCGCTTGAGACTCACAGGATCGCGCACGCCAAGCTTGGCGAGGGCTTCGTGATCCGAGCCGTTGATACAAGCGGCATCGCCCCCCCCGAAGCGGTCGAACGGGTCGCGCAACTCGCTCGCCGCCGAGGGATCCTCTTCCAACGGGGGATCACCGCCGGGGGCAACGACGGCTCGGTGTTCCTGCCCCACGGCGCGGTCAGCGTGCCGCTCACCTGGCCGCTTCGCTACGCGCATTCCGCTGTTGAAGTCGCCGACCTAGCTGACGCGGAAGCTCTTCAGAACGTCGTCCGTCTATTGTTGAAGTCAGAACTGTTGGGCGAGTAGCCCCCGCCGCTATGTCGGCGGCATCAAGTTATAGTGACATGGCTACCGCCGGAGAAGGAACAGCAAAGCGGTATCCAACGCCTGGCTCGGTCATTATGTAGCGCGGAGAGGAAGGATTCGGTTCAAGCTTTCGCCGAAGGTGGCCTACATGCACGCGAAGCGTCTGCACATATTCCCCGTGGCTGGGGCCCCATACCTTGTCGAGAATCATCTTCGACGTGACCACCCGATCTTGGTTCTGTGCCAAACAGACGAGAATGTCGAACTCCGTGCGGGTAAACCGGATCTCGAGTCCCCTCCGAAAAACCCGCCGCTTAGCGAGATTCACTTGCAGATCGCCAACCTCAATGACAACAGGACGCCGCGACCCCATACGGTAGCGGCGAAGAAGCGCCCGCATCCGCGCCAGCAGCTCTGCCGGCCTAATGGGTTTCATCATACAATCATCCGCACCACTGTTCAGGGCCTGAATAACAAAATCTTCATAACCATTCCCAGAAAGCATCATCACCGGCCCGTCGTACCAGGAACGTAATTCCTCACACACCAGCAGGCCACCAAGATCCGGTAGTGTTGCATCCAACAGCACCAGATCCGGAGTGCTACCGACTGCCCGCGCCAGGGCCTCTTTACCCGACGCCTCGACAAGCACGTCGTAGCCCTCCCGTCTTAGAATGAAGCCGACCACACGCCGCGCACCCTCGTCGCCGTCGGCCACTAGAATCCTTGCCGGACCTTCGTTGAGGCTCATTGAACTTTCAGATTTCTGCTCGAAACAGCACCCCAAGACGCGGCTCGTCCACCCACCGCTCGAGTACTTCGGTACCGCACCCCTTGTGATCGTTCTTGGCCAAAACTCACGGCAATTATTGGCGGATCAATTGCTCTTTAATTACCGATGTCAATCGCCCAATACCGCCCCTAACTGCTTGCAAGCCCACGCTGCAACTGGCGACACGAGAAATGAATTATAACATGTTTGTCGACTAACAGTAAAATCCGTTTTCATAAAGCTGCATTTCTCGCGAATCTTGGCTGGCGCCCGTCTCGCCGCGACAAAAGGGTACGGTCGTCAATCATTCTATTGGTTTGTGAAGCCACGCAAGGGATCTGTCACAAAGCCAGGCAGCCTCATCGGAGGCCGTCCCCCTGATCAACCGGTGGTTGGCGGCTTTTTTGCGGGGAAGAAGAGTTGACGCAGGTTCCACGACCGAAAAGGTCGCGTGTTTGGGGGAAACTCGACCGAGCCGGCCGGCTTAACCGAAAGTACGTACGAGAGTTGCAACCACGAAGGTTACCAGGAACGCAAAGACGAGGGGCATTAGAGCGCCAACGGCCGTCCATTTGCGGCTACGCGTTTCTCTCCAGATCGTCAAAATGGTGGTAGCGCAGGGATTGTGAAGGACCGAGAAAAGCATCAGATTTACAGCGGTAAGCATCGTCCAGCCATGTTGATCTACGAGGAGCGAGCGAATTTGGTCGTAGGAGGTCAAATCGCTCATCATGCTGACTCCCATATAAACCATGAGCATGGTGGGCACGACAATCTCGTTGGCGGGAATGGCGATTACATAGGCAAGTAGGATGACCCCGTCGAGGCCGATCGCTTCGCCCAGGGGATGTAAGAAATTCGCGGAATGCTGAGCCAGGTTTATTCCTTTCCATTCGATGTTGCCGAGTATCCAAATGACCGCCCCGGCGGGCGCCGCGGTCAGGATGGCGCGCCATAGAACGAAGATCGTGCGGTCAATAAGCGAGGTGTAGAGGATACGGAGGATGCTGGGCCTTCGGTAAGGGGGCAGCTCGAGCGTGAAGGCCGACGCCTCACCTTGCAAAACCGTCCGCGTCAACAACCACGAGGCCACCAGAGTGAAGAGGATGCCGACCAGCACGACGCTTACTACGGCTCCCGCCGCGGCAACCGAGGCAAGAGCAGGAGGAAACGCAGCCGCGACGAATATTACAGCGAGCATGATCAAGGTCGGGAAACGCCCGTTGCAGGGCACGAAGTTGTTCGTCAGGATGGCGATCAGACGCTCGCGCGGGGAGTCAATGACACGGGTGGCGATCACACCGGCAGCGTTACAGCCAAATCCCATGGCCATCGACAGGGCCTGCTTGCCGTGGGCGCCTGCCTTGCGGAACAGCCAGTCCATATTAAAAGCCACCCGAGGCAAATAGCCCAGGTCTTCGAGAATCGTAAAAAGCGGGAAAAAGATCATCATCGGGGGCAGCATCACACTCACGACCCAGGCCAACCCTCGAAACACCCCGTGCCAAATAAAGCCGGTCAGCCACCACGGCGCCCCCAGCGAGCTAAACCATGCGGCAGCTTTACCCTCAAACGAGAAGAATCCCGTAGCCAGCAGTTCGGAAGGAACATTCGCTCCGACGATCGTCACCCAGAAGACCGCGGCCAACAGAAACAACATCAATGGCAGGCCTAGAACCCTCGACGTTACAACGCGGTCGATTTTCTGGTCGAGGTCCCACTTGCGCCCGCCTCCAACCTGAACGGTCCGATCAGCGATCTGTTGGGCATTGGAGTAAAGCGAAGTAACCACGCGATCCCGGAAATCCTCGCCGAGCTCGCGACGAAGCTCGTCGCTGCGGTCCAAAACCGCTTTCGCATCCAGAACCGGGGCGCTCATTGCGAACCTTCAATCGAGATGACGTGGCTGAACTCTTCCACGGGAGCTCTTTGCTCTTGTTCGAGCTCCCGCAGTTCGCCGCTTAACAGCGCCTGGCGGACGCGATGGTCGCCATCGAGCAATCGAAACGCCACCCATCGCGCGTTGGGCAGGCCCGGCGCTAACTCTACGATCATCGGGACTAGCTCGTCTAGAGCGCGCTGCACTTCCGAGGGGGCGGCAGGGCGTAAAGGCTTCGTCCTGACGTCGCCGGCAATCACCTCGGCGGCAGTCCGAACCAGTTCTTGCAAGCCCTCTTTTGTCCGGGCTACGGTCGGAACGGCCGGTACGCCGAGGTCCCGGGCCAGGCTGCGCACATCCACCGTTAGCCCCTTACGCTCCGCTTCATCCATCAAGTTGACGCAAACGACGACTTTGTCGGTAATCTCGAGCACTTGCAAGACGAAATTCAGATTCCGCTCCAACGCAGTGGCGTCGACGACCACAATAGTGCAGTCGGGACGCCCAAACAGCAAAAAATTGCGGCTGATCTCTTCGTCTTGCGAGGCCGACAGGAGAGAGTAAGTCCCGGGAAGGTCGACCAGTTTGTAGCTCGCGCCCTGAAAACGATAGCCCCCTTCGGCCCGAGTAACCGTCTTGCCCGTCCAGTTCCCAACGTGCTGACGAAGGCCCGTCAGCGCATTGAACACGGAGGACTTGCCGGTGTTTGGATTGCCGGCTAGCGCAACCAGGTGGTCGTAATTGCCCAAAGATACTCCCATTTGGGCCAGCTGGGCATGCAGGGAACAACTATCACAACCCGAAGGCGAAGTGTTGGGATCGCTCATGGCCGCGGCGCTCCATTCCGAGAATCACTTTCCTCGGAAGCCGTACCTCGATTGGGCGAGGAAGTCGTGCTCCTCGACGGGCCGGATTGAGTTCCCTGCCCCGCTGGAGCAAACCCGTCCATCGGCCTCACCCAAATCTGATCGGCTTGCCGCTGACGGAGAGCGATCATCGTTCCACGAACGCGGTAGCCGCGAGGGTCTCCAAACGTGTTGCTGAGCTCGACGGAGACGCGCGCTTGCGGTGTGAGACCCAGATCGAGAAGTCGCCGACGGCTGAACCCGCGGCAGTCGGGATCGAGCTCCACTACCTCGCCGGCTTGGCCCTCGGCCAGTTCAGAGAGTCGTCTGCTCCCTTCCGGGCGCCGGCTATGCGGCGCGGGGGCCACAACCTGAATATTAGCCGCCACCGCGCGCGCAAGCCGATGCTCCTGTTCGCCGTCGCTGATAACCAACCGCTGAGGGTTGTTCTCAATGACCCGAACGGCTTTCCCGGGACGCAGCTCAGCGGCGAGGATCTGTTGAAAAATCACATCGGGCTCGTCCTCGATGTGAACGATCCGCGCTGTCTCGTGGCAGGGCCATTCGACAAGCGAGACGGCGTCAAGCGCCGAAAACGAGCCGTCCGCCGCTGGGATCGGATCGCCGTGAGGATCGTGCTGGGGGTGCCCTAGGTGGGCCTCGAGCGCATCCAGTTTTTCGGCCGAGAGATGATGCTCTACCTTTTCCGCCGCCTGGTGTAAACGAGAGATGGGCACGCCTGCGTCATCCGACAAGTAACGTTCCCAAAGCCGATGCGCTCGCACAACGTGCAGCGCCAAACGTTCGCCGACGGGAGTCAAACGTATGCCCCCGGTGACGGTCTGGACCAACCCGTGGGCTTCCATGCGAGTGATCAGCCCCAGCGTGTGGCGCTGCGAGATTTCCAAAGCCCCCGCCAACGACTCCCGAGTCGCATTCTCCGCACGCCCTTCCCAGGCAAGGATGTGTTTCAGCGCGTCCTCGAACAGTTCTCTCCTACGACGAGCCCACTGTCTCCGCGCGAGAGCCGCCAACCCCGCTCGCGGCCAGAAAACGCCAGCTACAACTAGCAACAGAACAAGGATGATAAGTAAGCCTGACTGACCGTTTCCCATGCTCTAGCTCCGGCGGCTAGCTTTTCGCCGGATTTGGTTTCCGCGACCGTCCAACCACGAAGAGGCCGCGCAGGAAGCGGCCGCTACATCTAAAGTGATCATCCGCGTTTGTTTTGTGGGCCTGGGTCGGGTACGACATGGATCTGACAAGCCACCTTCCTGCCCAAGGCCCGGATGTCGGAAAAGCCTTCAACCTGCAAAATCAGCGGACCGTCAAACGGCGCTTTCTCGCTGAGATCTACTCGCGCCCCGGGCAGAATGCCCAGCTCCGACAAGTACCGTAAGATGTCGGTATCGCTATCGGAAACACGGGATACTGTTGCCCCGCTGCCGGCATCAAGCTCGATGAGGCAGATTTCACGCCGTTTGGGGATCGTGCCGTCTTTGCGTGGAATGGGATGCCCGTGGGGATCAACTTCAGGATCGCCGAGTTGTTGAGCGATTCGCTCCTCGAATGTTTCGGAAATTGCGTGTTCAAGCTTTTCGGCCTCTGCGTGCACTTCGTCCAGGCTGTAGTCCAGCGAATTGTGCAAGAACAGCTCGATCAGGCGATGATGCCGAATCACCTCGAGTGCCCGAAGACGGCCCTCGTCGGTTAGACTCGCACCGCGATGCTTGGTGTAGCTGACCCAGGGGGGCGTCTGCTCGGCGAGTTTACGTAACATCCCAGTCACCGAGGCCGGCGCCACGCTGAGCCGCTTCGCGAGCTCAACCGTGCTCGCGCGTCCTGTCTCACCCGCGATCTCGAAGATAGCCTTCAGATAGTCGTCGACTGCCTCAGAGGCCATCAGTAGTCCGCCAAAATTTAGGTAACCCTAAAAAATAATTTTAGCTGGCTAGAGGCAGTATGTCAACCGTAGGCTGGTGGCACTCTGCTTTACGCTAGCCGAAGCGAGCAACTCGCTGATTCCCGGAGGCTTGCAGCCATTGGGACGCCGGGCCTAGTGCTTGGTTCCATAAGTTGACGACCGTTTATGAGTGGACAATCTCTGAACCGCTCCCTGAGGGGTCTGTGAAAACCAGGGGGTTTTGATCCCCTTGGTGGGCCTCAGGCTGATGGCAGGACCGGACTCTTGAGGGGGACTGACCGCTCCCTGACGGTCGCGGCTCCGTTGATCTTGGCGAAGGACCATGGGCACTCCCTGACGGTCGCGGCTCGGAAGGCTCTGCGAACAAACCACTTCCGGGCCGGATCGACGATCGGTACACTCTTTCGGGAAAGGGCTTTTAGATACGCGAACTTTTGCAATCAAGCAGAAGCCGCGCTAGCGACGGTCCTCGATGTCGAGCCTGACGATGCCGGAATCCTCCGGGGTAGCGAACATCGACTGGGGTGCATACCGCGTGGCGAGGATACGGGTGGAGGCTACAAGGACGCCGCCAACAATCATCAAACCGGCCAGGATCAGACTAAAGATGATAATGTCGGTCAGAAGAGTCCACAAGGTCTCGCTGCGCGTCAAATTACGGTGGTGCAGAGTGATCTCGGCCCGGTAGCGCACTTTGGCCAGCAAGCGTTCGGCTTCGTCCGCCGACGGAGAGGCGACCACGGCCGCCACCAATGGCCCGGCTCGCTTGGAGATTACCCCGGGCAGTTTTTGGAACTCTTCCACTTGTCCGCGGGCAATCTGCGGGGTGGGATAGCTGAACAAAAGCATCCGCAGCTGTCCCTGGGGGCTGTTGTAGTGGGCGTACTGAGCTTCGGCGTCAAAGCGAAAAGCCGCGACCGAAGGCGGAATTTCGGGTGCCAACTTGTCAAGTGTCGCCGGTCCTAAGATGTGCCTCTGCGAATTAGGGACCAGGTTGTCCAAGGGAACATACTCCAGCACCGGCGGGTCCGCGGACATCTGAACACGGGGAAGAAAGGCCAGCATCACCTCGACGTGCTCGTCGACTGGTTCGGCGCCGCGCATTTCAACCAGATAGTTGCCGAATTGGATGAGAGTTCGGTCACCACTTTTTAGCGCCCGCTGACCGTACGCCACTTCGTCTCCTTTCGCCGGCTGGAGCCACTGAAAAGCCGCGAAGGCGCCGGTGGGGTCTTCAAATCGGCTGGCGGATATCTCTACCGATCTCTCGTCCGGCGTGACGTAGCGAGCGCGCTCCCCTTCTTCAAAGCCGAATTCCGCAAAAATCGCTTCGTCCGACGGCAGCCAAGGACCGATGTCCTTCGGTTCGAAGTCTCCCAGGGCCTCGGGAAGGATGGCAGCGGAGGCCATCGCCGGCAGCAACAAGACCGCCAGTAAGGAACTAGCCCACATTTCTCACCACTCCAAGGGGGCGGGCCCCGGCGCACGTGGCAGCGCTCCAAACCGCCACTACGTGTTCAGGAACAGGATTGCAAAACGTCATGGCCGGAAAGCGGACTCCCGTTGACCGGGGATCGCTACGCGACGCGCCCGCAGCACTTCTTGTATTTCTTTCCACTGCCGCACGGGCAAGGCTGGTTGCGGCCGACCTTCTGACCGCGGACGACTTGCTTCACCTCAGCCCTTCCTCCCGACCCAGCCATTTGAACGTGAGCCAGTTCGCGCTCCTTCTTGCGGCGGACATCGCGCGTAAACTCCTCGAGCGAATCTCCCCCGCCGGTCGCTACTCCCACGGGAACCGGCTCTTCTTCCTCGGGCTCTGACGGCATCGCCACCCCCCGGCGTCCGAGATCTTCACGACGGGCAACGCTTGGCTGCAAGGAGTACAGCAAACGTATCGTCTCCTCGTCGAACCGCGCCATCATTTGCTGAAACAGCTGGAACGATTCCTTTTTGTACTCGACCAGCGGATCTTTTTGTCCGTAACCTCGCAGGCCGATTCCCTCCTTGAGGTGATCCATCGAAAGCAGATGATCCTTCCACTGCGAGTCGAGAAGCTGGAGCATAATCATCCGCTCGGTATAGCGCATGCGTTCGGGACCGACCACCTGCTCTTTCTGCTCGTACTGCTCCGTAAGATAGGTAGTGATGTCGTCAACGATCTCTTGGCGCCCCTTCGACTCAAGCTCTATGTGATCGACCTTCAACCCGAACTGACTGGCCACGTCAGTTCGTAGCTCCGCCAACGCCCACGTGTCGGGATGCGTTTTGCCCGGGCAGCGCGTATCGACGAAATCACCCACGATATCTCCGCTGAGGCCAACGATGTATTCTTTCTGGTCGCTCCCTTCGAGCAGCTTGGCACGCATGCCGTAGACGGCTTCGCGCTGCTTGTTCATCACGTCGTCATACTCAAGCAGGTGCTTGCGGGCCGCAAAGTTTTGGGCCTCGACCGCTTTCTGGGCAGCCTCAATGCGCTTGGTGATCAGCCGCGACTCGATCGGCATGTCCTCTTCCATGCCCAACCTCAGCATCAGGTTCTGGACTTTCTCCCCGCCGAAGATGCGCAATAGATCGTCCTGCAAAGAAAGATAGAAACTCGAACTTCCCGGATCTCCCTGACGGCCGGCCCGACCACGAAGCTGGTTATCGATGCGGCGCGCTTCGTGACGTTCCGTGCCCAGGATATGCAACCCTCCGAGGGCGACGACCTCGTCGTGTTCACGGTCTGTCTGCTCTTTGAACTTCTTGAACGCCTCCCGCCACTCTTCTGGTGGAATCAAATCCGGGTTTTGGCCCTTCTTAATGAGGTGCTCGCGAGCCAAGAAGTCGGGGTTGCCCCCGAGCAGGATGTCGGTCCCGCGACCGGCCATGTTAGTGGAAACGGTCACCGCGCCCTTGCTTCCGGCCTGCGCGACGATCCCCGCTTCGCGATCATGCTGCTTGGCGTTAAGGACTTCGTGTTTGACGCCCGCCTTCTTCAAAATGCGGGAAAGTGTTTCCGATTTCTCGATGGAAATCGTGCCCACGAGCACCGGCTGTCCCCGCTCGTGGCGCTCCTTGATTTCCACCGCGGCATTGCGGAACTTCTCTTCTTCGGTGCGGTAGACGACGTCGTCATGCTCGTTGCGGATCAAAGGCCGGTTGGTGGGGACGACAACAACGTCAAGCTTGTAGATCTTACCGAACTCCGGGGCTTCGGTATCGGCGGTACCCGTCATGCCCGCCAGCTTCTTGTACATGCGGAAGTAGTTTTGGAAGGTGACCGTAGCGAGCGTCTGATTCTCTCGTTCGATCTTGACCCGTTCCTTGGCTTCAACCGCCTGATGGAGTCCGTCACTCCAGCGTCGGCCGGGCATCAGCCGGCCGGTGAACTCGTCGACGATAATGACTTGGCCGTCCTTGACGACGTAGTCCTTGTCGCGCTGGAAAAGAGCATGAGCCTTCAAGGATTGCTCGACACCGTGCTTGATTTCGTAGTTCACTAATTCGTTGATATTCGAGATTCCCAGCGCTTCCTCGACTCGGCTTTCCCCCTGTTCGGTCAGCCAGGCGGTGCGGTGTTTCTCGTCCAGGATGAAATCGTCAGTGTAGGTGCGGTCGCGCGGTTCATCTCCTTCAATCACCTCGCCTTTCGCAAGCTTGGGAATTACACGGTTGATTTTGTAGTACTTGTCCGTCGATTCCTCGCTGGGACCGGAAATGATCAGCGGTGTGCGAGCTTCGTCGATCAGGATGGAGTCGACCTCGTCGACAATCGCGAAGTCGTGCTCTCGCTGCACGCAACCGCTGCGATCGAACTTCATGTTGTCGCGGAGGTAATCGAACCCAAACTCATTGTTCGTGCCGTAGGTGATATCGGCGCCATAACTTTCGCGGCGCTCTACATCCGTCAAACCGTGAACAATCACGCCGACACTGAGGCCCAGAAACTTGTAGAGCTTGCCCATCCACTCCGCATCGCGCCGCGCCAGGTAATCGTTGACCGTGATAATGTGCACGCCTTTGCCCGCGAGAGCGTTCAAATACGCGGCCAGGGTGGCAACCAGCGTCTTGCCTTCGCCGGTCTTCATCTCGGCGATCTGGCCCCGGTGCAGGACGGTGCCGCCGATCAACTGCACATCGAAATGCCTCATCTGGAGCACGCGGCGCCCTACTTCGCGGCAGACGGCAAAGGCTTCGTGGAGCAGGTCGTCGAGGTCTTCCCCGTTGTCGAGACGCTGCCTGAACTGGGGAGTCTTAGCCGCAAGCTGATCGTCGGTCAGCTCTCGGAGACCGGCCTCGAAGTCGCCGATTGCAGCCACCATCGGCCACATTTTCTTGACTTCCCGTGCGTGCCTGGTCCCGAAGACCTGGGCAAGAAGATTTTCAAGCATGGTAGGAGAAAGAGGGCCGCGATATTTCCTTCATTGTAGCGCGAAGAACCGAATTCGACTGTTGAGAGCACACTCCGTTGACCTCGTGCGCGGTCCGCCGACCTACTTCTCGAGCATCATCGCAACTCGACACCAACCAACGCCGTGTCAGACGCCCTCCCCTGGTTCGTTCACGTAATAAGCCGGGCCGCCCGGCTCATCGGCGTAGCTGATCAACGGTTATAATCACAGTCACGGGTTCACCGGGCTTTCTCATGAAAACGCCGTGGGGAGAAGGACCTCTACGTCCGCCCCGCCGAAACGCGAACCTGCTCGCTCCTAAGAAATGGGAGGACGGGCAGGGTCAAGGCGGAAGGTGGCAACCGGCGCCGCCCCGGGGCGCGACATGTCGCGCCCGTACATAACAAACGGTGCCACGCGGGGAAAGATTCGTTGGTTCGATCACAGCTTAAGTGAGCGGTATTGGAGTTAGCCGTTTCCGAGGACTTCGATGAAGCTTGAAACACTCGCCGTGCACGCCGGAGACCGCAAGAAGCTCGGGGACTATGTCCCGGTAACGACGCCCATTTATAGCGCGGCGAGCTTCTCCTACGAACGCATGGAGGATTTGGACCGCGTCTTTGCCAATGAGATTCCCGGACAGGGCTATGCGCGCTACGGCAACCCGACCAATGCAGCGCTAGAAGAACAAATGGCGGTTCTGGAACAGGGCGACTTCGCTGTTGCAACGAGCTCCGGCATGGCGGCGCTGCATATGGCAATCCTCGGAGCGCTGACCGACCGGCGGAAGTCGATCGTGGCGGCCAACGTGCTTTACGGTCAGACCTTCGTACTGCTGATGAACGTTCTGGAACCCAGCGGGATTGCGGTCAGCTTCGCCGACGCTTGTGACCTGGAGGCCTTTGAGATCGCGGTCGAAAAGGACAGGCCGGCCTGCGTGCTGCTCGAGACAATCTGCAATCCCTTGCTGCGAGTTCCGCCTGTCGATACGCTCGCCGACATTGCTCACAAACACGGAGCCCAGGTGATCGTGGACGCGACGTTTACGACGCCCGTGATGACACGGCCCCTGAAGCAAGGTGCGGACTTCGTGGTCCACAGCGTGTCCAAATACCTCGCCGGTCATGGGGACGTGCTGGGCGGCATTCTTGTCACTCGAGAAGAGTTTCGTCCTCTGATGCAGTCTCTCACGCGCACGATTGGGCCCAACCTTGGCCCGTTCGAAGCCTACTTGACGATGAGGGGCATCAAGAGCTTGCCGCTGCGGATCGAGCGGCAGTGCGAGAACGCTGGCAAAGTCGCGCAGTGGCTCGGCGAGCATTCCCGGGTGGAACGCGTCTATTTCCCGGGCAACTCCGATCACCCGGACGCCGAAACCATACAGAGACTCTTCCCCGCAGGCAAGTTCGGAGCCATGGTGAGCTTCGAAATCAAAGACGCCGGTAGGGAGGAAATCTTCAAGTTCATGGATTCCCTCAAACTTGTTGTACGCGCCACGAGCCTGGGCGATGTGCATACTATGATGCTTTACCCGGCGATGAGCTCCCACCGTGACCTGGCGCCGAAGCACCGCCAGCGCCTCGGGATTCGCGATAATCTCGTTCGCCTTTCCGTCGGCATCGAAGCCACCGAAGACATCATCGCGGACTTGGAACAAGCACTCGGGGAGTGAAGAAACTCGGGCCGGGGATCATCTCACCACGCTTCGATTGACTTCGTCCAGAGCTCAGCCCTGTTCCGGAGTAGGGCAACACCTTTTTCAGATTCGATAAGGTACTCGAACGCCTGGTGCGCCTTCCGGAAAGTCCTTCGTATTCCGCGTCACTAAGAGCGCGTCATTCGCTTGCGCGGTGGCCCAAATAACCGCGTCGGGCAAGCGGATTTTTTCTCGCCGCCGAATGGACACAGCCAACTCGCCGACGGACTGATCCACTTCAAGCAACCGAAACCTTGACAGGAAACTTCGAAGTGACCGTTCTTCCTCGTCATCAGCTGCCCCGATGAGCACTTCCATCCAAGTAATGACGCTGATAAGCGACGATCGATACAGCGCGAGCTCCCGGCGGGCCTCGTCGATTCCCGCGAGGTAGTCGATCAGTATATTGGTGTCGAACAGCCCCTTCACTTAGACCACTCGCGGCGAAGCCTTCGCTGGTAGGCTACGCCTTCGACCTTGCGGCCTCGCCACAGACCGAAAGCCTCATCCTTGTCGGCTGCCGCGTGCTTGTTGATGTAAAGAGCGACGGCGCGGCGGATTGCTTCTGCTCGGGAGATCCGGCCTTGCCGGCAAAGCTCGGCCAGGGAATCCAGCTGGTGGTCCGGCAGATCAATGATAGTACGCATAGTCATCAGATGACGTCATCATTTACCATTCTAAGCTCACGGAAGAATAGAATGCAACACGCGTGACTATGAGTCGGAATGCGCCCCCCAACGAAAACCACGTGCGGAACGTGCTGTGCGTTCCACTTCCCCATCAACTCGATGACCGCGGCGGTTGTCGCTTTGACGCCGGTCTCGATGGTGGGACGTGGCGCGGGCCAAAACAGAGCCGAGTGGAGAGAAGGAAGGGGTGGGCCGCCGGGCTGGGCGGATACGAGACGGAGGGATTAAGAATCCCCAGACGCAAAGATCGCTATCAGAACTAGGAAAGTTACTCCTACCCCGGCTAGCATATACACTACCGCTTTGCCGACTTTCGAGCCGCCTCGCTTGGACTTGATAGACTTCAGTTCGTCGAAACTGACTTTCCTCTCCTTAATCTCGTTCCCCTTGGTGTACTTGAGAATAAATCCCTCATTCGAGAGTTCCCCCAGACGCCCCCGCAACTTCTCTTTGTTTTTCAGACGGACCACCACCAGCGACCCGGGAGGTATCTCGAGGACCTGTTCTTGAAGTGTAGGCTTCTGGGCCACCTGAGCTGGGATGCTGGCAGAGGACCCCGGGGGCTTAGCGGCATAGGTCGAAGTAGCGCAAAGGATCACGACCAGAAGGATAGAGAGTAGCTGTCGCATTGAACCCCTGCCGACTCCAAGCGGAGCAACTCCTAGATTATAAACTTTCGGGGGGATTGGCTGTAAGGACCCTTCGACGCGTCTGTGACCAAGATCACCCCCGAGCCCCTTTCCATAGTCTAATCGACGTTTCTGGGCGGAAGCGGTGCCGACACTGGGAGCAGCTCCTTATAATGCATCCGAAAAAAGGATGTCGCGCAAGAAGGTATAAAGGGACTACTGCAGAAATTGCGGTGTTGGCGACTGAAACGAGGAGGTTTGTCCCAAGACCCGGACCCCGTGTCTGCGGAGTGGCTCCTCAGCGGAGACGGGGAATGAGACGCGGGCGTTGCATTACTCAGGCTTCTGGACTGTGGAGTATACTGTGGAGTATAGTCCACATATGGAAACCGTGCAGGTCGTGCTCGATCAAGAGCTGCTCCGCGCAGCCGATCGCGCCGCCCGACGCGTCAAGCTCAATCGCTCGGCGCTGGTCCGCGATGCCCTGCGGGCCTATTTGAAACAGCTGCACTATGAAGAGAAGGAGCGCCGAGACCGAGAGGGTTACGAACGCCATCCTGACTCGGAAGATGACCTCGCCCGCTGGGAGCAAGTGGCAGTATGGCCGCAAGACTAGAACGCGGGGATGTCCGGCTCTACCGTTTCTCGGCTTCCAAGAAACAGGGACCTGTTCTCGTTTTGACTCGCCCCAGTGCTATCCGCTATCTCTCCCGAGTAACGGTGGCGCCGATAAGCTCCACCGTTCGAGACGTCCCTTCCGAAGTCGTTCTCAATGTCGAGGACGGCATGAAAAAACCCTGCGCCGTCAATCTCCATAATGTTGTGACTGTGGGGCAGCAGGGCCTAGGGCGCCGGGTCACCCCACTCAGCAAGGGCAAGATGCGGCAGGTTTGCGTCGCGCTGGCTTTTGCTCTCGGCTGTGAAGAGTAAGAGGCGTCCCGGCCATTGAGGCTCGCAAAATACAGTGGCTTTGGAACACGGGCACAGCATGCTGTGCCCCTACAGTCTGAACACGGGCCATGTCACGATAATTTGCGAGACTCAGTAGCTACAGCATTTCGCAAATACAGTTCGTATCAATCCGCTTGTCGAGGTACTGCGGCTCATCATCTCGGGCGCAATGAATTACTCCCCTAAGTTTGAACGCGAGATGCTCAAGCCCATCAGCAGGGGTGCGATTCATCGCGCCTTACGGCGGCTGGAGGTCCACGCCACAATGCCGGCCTGCCGTCCCAGCAGTCGGCGACCTTCGTAGGGGTATTTGCGAAATGATGCACTAAGACTACGCCGGAGACTCCCCCGGTTCCTGCTCACTTGATAAACTGGTTCGCCATGCCGGATGTGAACTCACTTTTCGACCTAGGCGGAAAGAGCGCTATTATTACGGGCGGATCGCGCGGACTTGGTCTCGAGATGGCGGAAGCTCTCGCTGAGGCCGGCGCATCCATTTTTCTCGTCGCTCGCCGCGAAAAATGGCTGAAGCCTGCGATCGAGGGGATGCAAAGGCGAGGCTTCCGCTGTGAAGGTGCGCTGTGCGATGTGTCGGAGGAGGAGCAAGTCGGTCAGACTGTCGACAAGGCCATTGCGACACTGGGCAAGATTGACATTCTGGTTAACAACGCGGGCATCACCTGGGGTGCTAAAGCTGAAGATATGCCCCCAGAAAAGTGGAAAGCAGTCGTCGAGGTTAACCTGACGGGAACGTGGCTATTCGCCCAACACGTCGGACGTCATATGCTCGAGCGCGAATCGGGCTGCATTATCAATATCGCTTCTATCTCTGGCTTGTCGGGGTCGGTCATTCCCGAAAGCGGTCTCGTCGGCTACGCCGCTAGCAAAGCCGGTGTGATGGGAATGACGCGCGAATTGGCCAGCCAGTGGGGTCGCAGAGGGATCCGCGTGAACGCTGTGGCACCGGGGCTTTTCCCGTCCCGCATGACGGAGGAAATTCTGCTGCGCGTTCAAAAGGAGTATGAGGCGGGCGTCCCGTTGGGGCGAATCGGACGGCCCGGAGAACTCAAAGGAGTGGTGCTTTTCCTGGCCTCGGACGCTTCCAGCTACATCACAGGGCAGACCATCGTCGTCGATGGCGGCGCCACGATCGTATGATCCGCTGGCTGGAACGCTGAAGGCCGCAATGGGTGTGCGCAGAATCATTCTTAGTAATCTAGGGGTTCTAGCCGCCGGTTTGGCTACGTTGGAATTGGTATTCGGGAACTGGCTGAGTCTCCACAACATCAACCTGCTCAACCTCAGGAAGGATCTTACCGTTACGTTTGACGCTGCGGATCTATACGAAGATCCGGACAGCACCATCGTCACTTACAAGCGGGACCGTTATGGGCTCAGAGGCCCCTACCAAGACGTTAGCCAAATTGACATCTTGACGATTGGCGGGAGCACGACGGATCAACGATGTCTCAGTGAAGGCCGAACGTGGCAGGATGTCCTCGCTCGAGAGTTTGAGGAAAGGGAACGTAAAATTCAGATCGCCAACGCTGGCGTCGACGGCCAAACGACGAGGGGAAATCTAAAAACCTTCGACCTTTGGTTCCCCGCCATCCCCGACCTGCGATCTCGGTTTGTCCTACTCTACGTCGGCATCAACGATTTCTGGCTCAAAGAAAGTGATACCAGCAGGTTCGACGCCTTGGAGGGTGGGCAGGCATCCGTTCTGGACAAGCTTCTCACTCGCAGCGCTATCTATTCCCTCTACCGGACTTTAAAGGGGATGCAAGCAGCGCGGGCGGCCGGTTTGCCCCACAGCCGGATGAACTTCTCAGAGGTGGAATGGGTTTCGCAAGGTCTTTACCGCGAATCCCATCAACAATTGATCAGTGAGAAACTCTCACGCTACGAACGTCGATTATTATCGCTGGACGAGAAGGTTCGCCAGATGGGCGCTGTGCCCATCTTCGTCACTCAACACACAATGTTCTACACGGTCGAGGATGACGAGCTCAAAGGGGTTTCCTGGGAGTTCAAGGTATTCGAAACTAAATTGAACGGCGTGGATATCGGCCGACTCATGAACCTCCTAAATCAGCGCACGATGGACGTCTGCCGACAATGTCAAGGCGTCTGCCTCGACCTGGCCTCGGAGTTAGAGTTCGACTTTACAGATTTTTACGACCAAAGCCACAATACTCCTCGAGGAGCAACCAAGATCGGGCGCTTTTTGTTCGAAAAGCTGGAGGACATTATCTAGCCGAGACCCAGCATAGCCGGAGGCTGATGGGATCGTACGCAAGACTGTCAAGGGCGGAGCAAAATTAGACCAGTTCGGCGGAGGGAGAATAGACCAGTTTTGGGGTAGAGCGGCGGAGCAAAAATAGACCAGTGGGGGGGGAGTCGGGGTTTTGCTTCGAGTTTTTGTGGGACGGCTGGAACGCAGCCTGAGGTCGCCCGTTAGGGCGGCTGAAGGCGGAGTGGAAGGCGGCTCACAAAAACTGTGGCGAGCCGGCGGGGATCAATCCGAAGACGGAGAGCGTTGCTTCTTGCTCTGCTTGAGGCGGAAGCTATCGCCGTTCATCTCCAGGATGTGGACGTGGTGAGTGAGCCGATCCAGCAGGGCGCCGGTCATGCGCTCGGACCCGAGGACTTCGGTCCACTCGTTGAACGGCAGGTTCGAGGTCACCATCGTGGAGCCCTGCTCGTAGCGCTGTGAGAAGGTTTCGAACAGCAACTCCGCTCCGGTCTTCGACAGCGGCACGTAGCCCAGTTCATCGACGATCAGCAGGTCTTGCTTGGCGAGCTGCTTTTGGGCCCTCAGCAAGCGCCGCTCATCACGGGCTTCCAGCAGCTCGTTGACCAGCGCTGCGGCGGTAGTGAAGCGAACCCGATAGCCACCCTGGCAGGCCGCCAGTCCCAGCGCCAGAGCGAGATGCGTTTTCCCCGTGCCGGAGTTTCCTAGAGCCAACACGTTCTCGCGACGGTCGATGAACTCTCCGTGTGCCAGCTCGAGCACCAGCTTCTTGTTCAACTTGGGTAACGCCAGGAAGTCGAACGTATCAAGGGTTTTCGTGACCGGGAACTTGGCGGCCTTGATGCGCCGCTCGGTCGCTCGGCGTTCACGGTCGAGCAGTTCGAGCTCGGACAGTTGCAGCAGAAAGCGTCTCGCATCCAAGCCCTCCGTGGCGCACTGCCGTGCCACCTTGTCGTACTCGCGTAAGAAGGTCGGCAGCCGCAGTGCTTTCAGATGAGCTTCCAGCAGCAGTTTGGATCTCGCCATCAGTCCACTCCCTGTGCCAGCAGCACCAAATAATCTGTTGTCGATGTCTGTTCGACTTGTGCTGTGGGTAAGTGCGGATACTGCGTCAAGTCCAAGCGGGGCGGCCGTTGCTCGATCCGACACAGGACGAGGTGCTTGACGGCGTCGAAGCCGATCGTTCCCAACTCAACGGCCTGCCGCGCGGCGGCGGTGACGTCGGTGAGCGGGAAGTCTTCGAGTAAACGCAGCACCTGCACGTACTCGCGCTTGCCTGGTTTACCCAGCCGCACTTCGAGCAAGCGTCTCAAACGCACGAGATCTTGCGGTAACTGCCAACCGACGAGCGGCGCGGCTTGATCCAGCGCGTTCGTCTTGCGCTCCAGCAAGGCCAGGTAATGCAGCGGATCGAAGATCAACTCCTCGCGTTCGTAGCTGCGCCGATGCCGGGCGATCTCTTCGCTGCCGCAGCCGATGACCACCTCATCGACGTAAGCTCTCAGCAGTACTTCGCGGTGGCCGTAGCGCGTCGGAACCGAGTAGTCGTTGGTCCGATAGCGCACCAGCGACAACGACGTCACCCGCGTCGTGCGCTTGTCGCAAGCGTCATACCCGACAGCAGGCAACGTCAGAAACGCCTGGCGGTCGCGCTCGAAACGCTCACCGATCGTTTCCGAGTGTCGCCGCAAGCGCCGTCCACGGTTCTTGCGGCACTTCGCTTCGAGGTGTTCGTTGAAGGCTTCCCAACTTGAGAACCTGGGGATCGGCACCATAAAGTTGCGCCGCGCATAGCCCACCAACCCTTCCACTTTGCCTTTGTCGTTGCCCTTGCCCGGCCGCCCGAAACGGTCGGCGAACAGATAATGTGACTGCAGCTCGGAGAAGACACGGGTCCTCTGGCGTGTGCCGTCTCCCAGGATCCTCGCCACCGCTAGCTTCGTGTTGTCGTAGACGATGCTGCGCGGCACGCCGCCAAAATAGCGAAACGCCGCATTGTGCCCCTCGCAGAATGCCTCCGTCGTCTCGGCCGGAAACGCTTTCACGAATGCGTCATCGCTATGCGGCAGATCGACGACCAAGAAGTGCGCCTTGCGCTGCACTCCGTTGATGACGACGACCGCTTCGCCGAAGTCCGCCTGGGCGTCACCCGGCGGATGCGTCAGCGGCACGAACATCTCTTGTCCGCCCAGCTTCTTCTCGCGTACGTAGTCCTTGACGGTCGTGTAGCCGCCTGTGAACCCGTACTCGTCGCGGAGGCGGTCAAAGATGCGCTGTGCGGTGTGGCGTTGTTTCCTCGGACGCTCCCGATCGTCGGTCAGGATCTGATCGATGATCCCTGTGAAGGCCTCCAGTTTGGGACGCCTCGCCGGTTTGCTCCGCCGATAGCCCGGCGGAATCCGGTAGCGCAACATCTTGCGCACGGTCTCGCGAGCAATCCCAAAGCGCCGTGCTGCTTCGCGTTCGCTTAGCCCTTCGACGCAGACACTTCGTCGTACTTGAACGTATAGCTCCACCCGATACATCCCTCCGGTGTTCCACAAAACACCTCGGGGATGCTTGCGGACCACATCAGCGGCTTGGTCCTCCGCCTCCTCTGGGAGCCTTCACACCGCCGCTATGTGGTCTAGTTTGTCAGCGCCGTTCTCACTCCCCAACGCAAGTCGCGCTCGACTTCGCTTCCATCTCGGTTAAGGCACGAAACCACCTCGACCGTTCCCTCATGGGGCAAGACGCCTCCCTTGGAGTTTGGCTTCAGAACTTCCGGTAGGCTGTTAGTGTCGCATGGAGGGAATTGGAGCCCATCCGGTGGAGGCTGAAGTCCCGCCGCATTAGCCACAGCCGCCATCTCGATCGCCGACTTTGTGCCGTCGAGGAAAGAGTTGAACATCTTTGGGTTCATCCTGCCTTGCGCCGCCTGTTCGGGCGTCAACCCATAATGCGACCAGACCGTTTCGGGAGTGGAAGAGTGATACTTGGGCAGATATTTCGTTCCCTTTCCGGCGCATACGACGTTGAAACCGCTTGTCCTCGCCCAATCGACGAGCTCGATGATGAGCGCGGGCTGATCGCCGTACGCCAGCGAGTAGACGACACCAGCTTCCTTCGCGCGCCGAGCCAGCAGCGGACCCGCCAGGACGTCCGCCTCCACGTTGACCATCACGATGTGCCTTTTCGCGGCGAAGCAGGCAAGCGCGTGACGGATACCCGCGATCGGGTCGCCTGTCGAATCGACGACAACTTCCATCCCATCAGCAGAGATTAGGGCCTCGGAATCCCCTGTAAGATAGGTGGAACCTTTCTCGACGGCTTCCGCGAACGACACTGCGTTGGTCTGCTCCTCGGGCCAACCGGCACGCCCGAGTATATCCCGCGCTCGTTCGAGGTCGAGATCAGAGACGGAAACGATATGCAAACCCGGTGTGACGCGTGCTTGGGCCAAAAACATCGACGCAAACTTGCCCGCACCGATCACACCGACGCGGACCGGCTTGCCGATGGCCTCCTTCGCGCGCAGAGAGTCGTAGAGATTCATCACAACTGACTCTCCAGCGGGCTCAGCTCCCCCCGAACGAAGCCGGTTGCGACACTACAGGCCCGTCAGACGAGCAACGGTTCGACTCATCCAGAATCAACACCCTTAGTACTCCATTTCATAAATACACTCACGTTTCGGGCGGGTGCAGGCGGGCACAGCATGCTGTGCCCCTACAGATCTGTTGGGCGCCTGGAAATGTAGGGGCACGGCATGCCGTGCCCGAAGTTCGCGATCGTCCACCTGGCTTCTAAATCTAAATATACGTGACCGAACTTATGAAATGGACTACTTAGTAGTTCAAAAGGCCTCCAGACACGTTGGCCGCCCGGCCAGTGATGTAGCTCGCGTCGGAAGAGGCTAGGCACCCGATTCATCACGTCCCGAGCGCCCACATTTGCTTCGGCGTGGAGGATGTGCCGGCGACCTACGAGCGCTTGAAGGCCGAGGGGGTAGAGTTTGTCTCGCCACCAGTTCGCTTCACGAGCGAGGGCGAATGGCACGTGCTGTTTTTCTACGATCCCACCGGCAACCTGCTAGAGTTGAACGAAATCGGTTCCGGGAGCCAGATCGAGCACGACTTTGAGTGGGCGAAGTCTAGGTCCGAGCCGGCGGCATTCTTCGAACCGTCGTAGCCTAAATTCACTACGCCTTAGCCCCATTACGATGAGGAGACTTCATGCTGCGAGTTAAGCGAGTCGGCCATGTGGGCATCACAGTCCCCGATGTTCCGCTCGCCGTGGACTTCTACCAAAAGGCACTCGGCCTCGAGGTCACCGAACGCTCGGACGGCGCCGCGTTCCTCCGATGCAACGAAGAGCACCACTGCATCGCCCTCTACCCCGGCGAGTCAAATCGTCTCCATCATCTGGGACTGGAAGTCGAAGACGAGGAGGCCCTCGAGCAAGCAAGACAAGGGCTTCCATCCCAGGATATCTCGATCGAGGCGAAAAATTACGACGAACCAGGCCACGGGCCATCGGTCCTATGCCGTGACGCCGACGGTCACTTGGTGGAGCTATACACCGGCATGGAGACGCTCGCAGAGCGGCTCGGCACGCTGTCGTATCGACCCACGAAATTGGGCCACATTAATTTTTTTACCCCAGACGTTCCCAAAGCAGTCGAGTTTTACACCGACGTTCTCGGCTTTCGGCGAAGCGACACGATGGGTACCTCGGGGGCTTGGATCCGCTGCAACCCCGACCATCACGGACTGGCCTTCATTCAGGCGCCGGCCACCATCGTGCATCACTACGCGTTTGAGGTGGCCGACTGGAACGCGATGAAGGATTTTTCCGACAACCTGTATCAAAACGGTGACCGCATCCTTTACGGCGTTAGCCGCCACGGCCCAGGGGAAAACCTGTTCCTCTACATCGGCGACGCAAGCGGCAATGTCATCGAGATTTTCGCTGAAGTTCAACAGATTACCGACGACGAGAACTACAAGCCGAAGGATTGGGTCGTGGCTCCGCAGACGATCGATGTTTGGCGGGCTTTGCCTCCGGAACTCGAATACATGCAGGGTAGAGGGCGACTCTTCAACGATTGGTCCAAGGGATCAAACATAATCGGATCGGGATGGAAAGTCGAGGAGATCGCCGGTCAGGAAATGCTCGACCCGGCTGCTGAGATCAAAACCCCAACACCCGACAACCAGGAGTTCCAAATCGACATTCCCAAGTTCAGGATGGGTTTCAAGAGCCCGCTCGACCATGCCAAGGCTATGGTTTACACCGACCTAGTCTTCCCGACCCATCGCGGGTTCTCGGTCTCCGTGGATATGGCCGTGCGGACCAACAATACGGAGTCGAACCCTTTTGGCGCGGACCCCGATGACCCGCGCCTGGCCAACGGGTCGATCGCACTGCGGGACGACACCACGGGCATGGTCATCAATTTCGAAGTCTCGAATCGCCGCGTCTTAGCTTTGCGCGAGCTGCTCGTCGTCGACACGCCGGGAGGCAACGCTAGCGTCAAACCCATGGCTGAGCTTCATCTAACGGACCTTGAGATTGAACCCGGCTCCTGGCATCACTACGAGATCCGCTACAACCGGGGCGTGGACGCATTCATGAAGCCCGGGCCCGACCTTTGCGAGTGGTTCGTGGACAACGAGCTTGTCCACAGCATCGAGTGGGTCGCGACGGTCGATCCGCCGACGGCGCCAGTGATCAAATCGGCCGGCTTCACCGTCGGCATGGCGATCTTCACGCTGCTTGATGATCTGCCTGACGGGCGCGGCGGCACAATCGCTGGCCTCGACCCAAATTACGAGAACACGACCTTTGGGCAAGGCGTGACGGCCACATGGAAAAACCTGGAGGTCTCAACTGTTCAACTGTAGAACGACCGGGGGCCCGCGGGCGTGATTCCCATCCAAGTCAACGAAGAACTCTTCGCGGCCAATCAATTCTTCTCCGGCAAACCAGAACGCCTCGAAGAAGCGAAAAGGTTCTTCCAGTTTGATCAAAGGCGTGTTGTCCTCGGCCAGCGAAGCTTAGACAAGCTGGGCGAAGAGTGTCAACGTCTCCGTGCGGGCCGGGTTTTGCTGGTGCGCGATCCTGGCATCGCCGAGCTCGAAACACCTGTGCGGCAGGCGCTGGAAAGCCAAAACATCGAACTAGTGGGCGTCTACGAGGGGGTGATTTCCAACCCGACGCTTGCGAGTGTCGAGGAATGTGCGGCAGTCATCAATCAGGCGAACCCGGACGCGGTTATCGCTCTCGGGGGCGGAAGCACAATCGACACTTGCAAAACTGCGCTGTGCGTCGCAACTTTTGGCAAGTCTATCTCAAGCTTTTTCGGTCGCGACCTCGTTCCTGAACCGGCCAAGTGGCCTCTGATTGCCGTCCCGACGACCGCCGGAACGGGCAGCGAGGCAAGTTACGTCGCGGTCGTCGCCGACGAGACGGGCAAGCAAGTCGTCTACAGTCCCTACATCCTGCCAAAGGTAGCGCTGGTCGATCCACGCTTGACGCGAGATTTGCCACCCGTTTTGACAGCGATCACAGGGATAGACGCACTGAGCCACGCACTCGAAGGCACGGCCTCGAAGAAGACGACCGCCATTGGGGACGCTGTCGCACGGGAGTCTCTCCAGGCCGGGGGCCCGTACCTCGAGCGTGCCATCAAGAACGGCGCCCATGACCCCGAAGCGCGCTACCACATGGCGCGCTGTAGCCTGCTGGCGGGATTGCTGCTGGGCCCGGTCGGTACGGGGCCTGCTCACGCCCTGGGGTACCCGATTGAGAAATTCTCGGATGCGGCCGGCAAAACCGTGCCACACGGCGCGGCTGTCGCATTGATGCTGCCCAGCGTGATACGACATAACATGCCCGCGGCGGCGGATAAATACTATTACACGGCGGGGGCGGCAGGTCTGAAGTTAAAAGGCAAAAGCCGCGAAGAAGGCGTTGAAGCGCTCGCGACCTGGACCGATCAGATCCGACGGGAGCACACCCCCTGGGGCTCGTTGGAATCGTCGGGGCTCGGCGAAGAGGTCATCCCGAAAATGGTCGAGATCGCCTTCAACATCCGGCGACTGTTGGACCCCAATCCCGTTGAGATAACTCGCCAAGACATAGAACAGATCTACCGAGGAGTGCTGCAGTAGCTTTCTCTGCGGGTACCGAAGTTTGGTCCAGGTTGAAGTTGCTCCTAAGTAGTCCGTTTCATCAGTTCGGTCACGTATTTAGAAGCCAGGCGGACAATCGGGAACTTCGGGCACGGCATGCCGTGCCCCTACATTGCCCGGCAACCCACACGTCCGTAGGGGCACAGCATGCTGTGCCCAAGGGCGGGCCGGAGACCCGTGCCACGGAGCAGAAACAATCTTGTCCGCAGGGCGCGCCGTCACACCCGCCTACTTCTTCAGTAATTCGAGAACGCGCCGGGCCTCTCCCGCAAGAGCTTTATCGTCGCCCGTGACTAGAAGAAACTGGTCACCTTTGGCTATGCAGTCGGCGGCGTGCTCGACGCTAAGGCAGCCTCCGCCCATGGCCTTGCCGTGCTTGTGACAAGCTTCGCGAACCTTGTCCACAGCAGCCAGGTACTTCGGGTCATCGAACTGCTTGAAGATGCCGAGTGAAATCGAGAGGTCCATGGGGCCCACCGCGGCGGCGTCGATGCCGTCAACGCTCATGATGTCTTCGATGTTGTCGATGGCGTCCTGCGATTCAATAATCGGGCTGATCAGGAGTGACTCGTTCGCGGTTGCAAAGTATTCGTCGACATCGTGAAAATACATGCCCGCTCGGCGCGGACCGTAGCCGCGAATGCCCTCGGGCGGATAGCGGCACGCTTCGACGAGACGCCTCGCCTCTTCCCCGCTGTTGATAAAAGGACAGATCAACCCCGGCGACCCATTGTCGAGAAATCGCCGGATCTCATCGGGGTCGAAAATCAGCGGGCGGGCGAGAACGACGGCGTCGGTGCCGACTCCCGCCTGGAGCATGGCCCTCACCTGCGGCAGACTGGTCGCCGAGTGCTCCGTATCGATCAGCAGCCAATCGAAGCCGGCGTTGCCGAAAATCTCGACGACCGCGGGGTCGGACAATGCCAACTGTGCCCCGAAGCAGGTCTCTCCGGCTTTGAGCCTTTCTTTTAACTTGCGGGCTTTTTCTAGTTCTGGAAGCATCGATTTCGTTTCCTCTCTAACTCATTTCCCAACGCGGCTCGACGTCACGGTTGACATAGGACGGTGGCCAGCGGTGGTCCGCCAGCGCGTGTATCGCTTGGACTGAATGACGCCAGAAGCTCTCTGCGAACTGATCTGTGTAACCCGCGATATGGGGCGTAATCACCACATTGTCGAGTTTCAGCAGAGGGTTATCGGGTGGGGTCGGTTCCTGTTCGGTCACATCGAGGCCGGCGGCGGCGATTTGGCCCTCCGTAAGCGCGGCGACCAAGGCCTTCTCGTCAACCACCGGGCCGCGGGAAGTGTTAATCAGGACCGCTTCGGGCTTCATCAACCGAAACTGCGGCTCGCTGACGAGGTGACGTGTCTTGGGCGTCAGGGGGCAATGGATGGATATGAAGTCGGATCGTGAAAGCACCTCTTCAAACGACGCGGCCTCGACGGACACGTTGGCCATGTCTTCGGCACTCACCAAGGGATCAAACGCCAGAATCTTCATGTCGAACGCAATCAGCTTCCGGGCCACGAGCCGCCCTATGTGTCCGAAGCCTACCAGACCCATGGTTTGGCCCCGCAAATGCCAGCGATGCTCGGCTCTCTGCTGTTCCCACCGTCCTTGTCGCACAGCGCGATCTTGGATCGAGATTCGACGAACGACCGCCAAGAGCAACCCGATGGCATGGTTCGATACGGGGTCTGCGACCGCCTCGGGGGTGTTGGCGACAATGATGCCTCGCTCGGTCGCTGCTGCTACTGGAATGTTGTCGGTGCCGCTACCCGAGCGCAGGATGGCGCCGCAACGCGGAAACAGCCGCAGCGCCTCCGCTTTGACCCGCTTGCCGCCGAACACCCACACGAGATCCGCATCGCCGCCGTATTCTTCCAGTTCTTGCTCGCTCTGACATTCGTGAGCGACGAACTCGATCCCGGCATCAGCCAATTCCTTGCGAACCCACTCGGGTATCGGGCGCCCTCCGGACCCGACAAGAGCCACTTTGAATGGATTCTCTTTCACTCTTTCGGTCAACCTTGTGAACAGGCGTTACGCCCCTCCGAACCAAGTCTCGAACAGCTGAGGCAAACCGAGAGCGGCAATGCTAAGGAAAGAGATGGCGCACAGCGCGAGACCCAGCTGCATGAACCAGCCCGGTCGCAATTCAGGAGGCAAGAACTTGCGATTGACGTACAGCGTATGGAAGGCGCAGACACCGAGCGCGAGGTTGCCAATGCCGGCGCCGTACTTGGCTAGGGTGAGTGGATCGAACAGCGAAAGGGCAAACGTGCCCCATATCATGTACGCCACCAAGATTGCGTAGTAGATGTACTTGACTTGGTTTCCCTTCATTTTTTTGACTTGAGGGTTGACGACCCAAAGGATGTCCGTCCAGCGGCGTGCCAGCGCATCGGCGGAGAACGTGGAACCGGGAGCAAGCACCAGAAAGCCGCACAAAAGCGTCAAGGGCCACAAGACTGCACCGTAGGCGGGGTAGGCATTGGAGATTCCATCGGCCGTCATGGCTGCCACGCGGTCGCCGGCGACGGGGGCATTGCGGATAAACTCGATGGAAAGCATGCAAGGAAGGGCCATCCCTATGAAACAAGCGGTTATCCAAACGGCAGTCTGATCGGTAACGATATAACGGATCCAGCCGCGCCAACGAGCCACGCTCTCCGGACTTATCCTAAAAACCTTGCCGACGTGAGAAAGCGTGATTGTACGTCCACCGATCGCGCTAGGGATGGCGCCGGTTTTTCCGCCCATGCCCCAGCCTTTGTCCCGGGTGTAGTTCGAGAACAGGCTGTTGGCCATGCCGCCAGCCCCGGCAATCGCAAAGAAGGCAGCCAGCAGAGTCCAATCTAAGTTCGGAAGCTGACCATGCTTGAAGAAGTAGGTCAACAGGTTGCCGGTTTCTGCTCCGCGGTTCTTAACAAGGTCTCTGAAACGGGAGGCCGCGGGCTCGGGAACCTCCTCGAGCCGGTCGTAGCGGCTGGCTACCCCCGACTCCGTCACTAAGAAACCGCTAGGCTGCCAGGCGCCGTCGGGAGCCTTCCGGCCCTCCGCTCTCATGGTTAGATCACCGTCGGTGTGCTCGACAAGAAACCGTCCCGGACGGGCCAGGCTCTGAGCCGTGGCAACCTGGCTTCGCAGCTGACTTTGAAGCGCAGCCGGTACAGCTTCACCTAGGGCATACTTCCGCGCTTCGCCGCTCCCGCCGACGCGGAACTCCGTAACAACGGTCTGGCCATTCTCGACGGTTCCCTTGACGGTATAAACGACCGACCCTTCCCGCTCGGTCCAGGTGAAGTGGCGCCCGTCGATCACCGAGTCGGCCCGAAAAGGAACCGACCCAAAGCGAAAGAATCCGGTCACCACCTCCCCGACGTTGCGAGCGGAAACCATGAACACGGCGACAAAGCCTAGATAGCCCAGAACCAAGACAATCTTAAAGGTCATGAGCAGTTCGATCATGCGGTAGATCGCTCGGCCGAAAAACAGGGGGACAAAACTCAGGAAGAAAACCATATACCCTAAGACGCTCACCAGTTGGCTTTCCGATAACGACAGCCCCAGAAAGGTCGTCATGGCGTCCCCGGGAAGATGACCTAGCATGGCTGCGCTCAGCGGCACCGCGGAGTTCAAGGCCATAAACGGGAAGATGTTGGAAACCTCCGTGAGTAGATATACCGGCGTCCAGAGTCGCGCCCCCGGCCAGGTGCGAAAAAAGCCGACCACAATCGGCTCGCCGCAATAGAGCGCGTAGCGCATCACCTCCAGGTTCAAGAACACCTGGCAAACGATGCTGATGGTGGCGAGCCACATCACCATGGCCCCGAATTGCGCGCTGACCGCCGGACCGAACAGCCACTCGCCGGCCCCCACCGAAGCGCCGGCCAGCAACATCCCCGGTCCGATGAACGTCCTCCACTCGCGCCAACCTCGCTTTAGAGGACGCGGCAACTCGTCCACCGTCCAAGGGGAAAGAACCCCCGCCGCTACGGTTTCGGGCTTTGGTTCATTCTCTTGGTGAGACGCTGTTTCAGTCATGAGAAGCTAATCACCCTGTGGCGCGTGCCGGTTCATTATCGAAGGCGTTGGTTGCGGTGCGAAGGTCCACACGATCCTCAGAACTGGTTTGCGTAAGATGCCCCTCAAAAACACCGCGCGTGGGAATTGGATGCGGCGCGAAAGTCAGAAGAAATACCCTATCACGGGGTCCGGAGCACGTCAATCGAGAATGTGCGTGTAGGTTCCAGACGAGTCAATGGGAGGGTCGCGTCGAGTCGAGTCGAACAGATTCACTGAAGAATCAAGGGCCGCTCCCTAACCCACACGAAGCGGAGCCAAACGGAGCCGCACCCGAAACAGTCTGTGCGAAAACGCTCAACCCTGTGGTGGCGCACGCTCCCAGCGTGCCGCGTCGAGACTCTCTCGACGCCGGAGGTCAGCAAGCGGTCATGCTCCACCAGGCGGCGCGCCTCACCTCGCCGCGCTATACTAGCACTCCAACCGCTGAGAGGAAACACTCATGAATCGGCTGAACGGACTGCTCAATGAAAACCGCGTTCTCTCAGGCATCCTCTGTCGCGATCCGACTTTCGTCGACATGGAACTGCTCGCGCAACTAGGCTACAACGCCGTCTGGATGGACCTCGAACACTCGCCCACCTCGATGACCGAGGCGACGCGGCTGAGCCGTACCGTCACTCACCTGGGCATGGTGCCGATGGCCCGCATCATCGAGCTTACGCGAACCCATGTTCAGGCATTGCTCGACGGAGGGTTCGAGGTGCTAATCCTGCCGGACGTCAAGGACGCCGCTCAGGCCACCGAGTTCGTCCGGCTCGGGAAGTACCCTCCCGCGGGTCAGCGCGGCGCCTCCTCAACCGCCGCGGGGATCAACTATAACCTCGGCGGCGACCCGCGGCGCACGCTGGAAGAGGCCAACAAAGGCACTCACCTGATGGTGATGATTGAGAGCGACGAGGCATTCGCTGAGTTGGATGCCATTCTGCAGGTTGACGGGATCGATATGGTGACCGTGGGCCCGATGGATTGGACCCTCAGCCGAGGTGCGTTCAGCGAGGATGTGAAAGCCGGGCTTGCCCCCAAGATCGACCAGGTCGTCCGTGCAACTGCCGCGGCGGGCAAGATCCCTACCATGACCGTCGCAACCGCCGAGCAAGCCAAACACTTCGCGGAGCTGGGCGCACGTGTCATTCTTATGGGCGTTGACGTCGGACTCAAACGCAAGGCGTTCGCGGGCGCCTTAGCGCCGTTCCAAGAAGCGTTCGGGAACTAACTGCTTTCCGGTGCAAGATAAGCTGTTTTGAAACCCTGCTGCCCTGTGGCGCGGGCCTCCGGCCCGCAGCGGCGACCTCTGGTCGCCGTCAAAAGGAGGACCTAGCTAAGTACTCAAAAGGGGACTCTTGCGGCCCAAACGGCCATGAAACCGGAGAATATGGTCCCGTCCGGCGCGGGGGCTGGGGCCTTGAGAATGTCGATCCTCGCTACGTGGTAGGATATATTGCTTGACTCTAAAGGAACCAAACTCGATACCGGAAAGACGCTTCGCCGGAGCGGTCATTCTCAGGGGCTACAAAGATCTAGTAGGCACCGCCGTACCGGTAGACGACAAAGTGGGAGCTTTGAGCTGGTTTCTGTCGGAAGGCACCGAGAGAGGATCCTTTGATCACTGGTGCCGCCTCCTCGACGTCGACCCGACTCGCTACAGGGACCATCTTCGCTACATGGGCCTGCTGCCTTGCAGCCGGACCTCACGTAGTGACCGCAAACTGGAGCGATGGCTTCGTAGATTTTTTCGGCGTGATCTCAAGCGCCAGGCAAAGCACCGGTCAGAGGTAGATCACACGACAAACGGTGCAACCACTCCGGTCTCTTAGATTCAGCGGAAGTCTAGCGGCGATCGCGAGCGTGGACGATTTCCGCTATCGTCTGATTGCTGCGATGATCGCTTGCGCCCGAAGGGGACCGCACGGAATGGCAAACTGTGCCATAATGGAATTGCTGTTGAGATCTTCCTGAACTGCCCTCCCATTTTTCCGCAGAACTGAAAGCGCACCAAACATTGCTCGTTCGTTCGTCTCTGCAGATCCTGGGCCGGCCCGGTCAGCCAGTCCGACAGTGAGTTTTCAATTAGGAGATATCAGTAATGAGAGAAAAAGGTACTGTGAAGTGGTTTAACCCCGACAAAGGTTTCGGGTTTATCCAGCGTGCAAGCGGCGGTGACGTATTTGTCCACCATACCGCGATTCAAACGGAAGGCTTCCGGACATTGGACGAAGGAGCGGAAGTAGAGTTCGAGGTAGGCGAGGGACCCAAGGGACCAAGGGCAGTCAACGTAACCTTCTAGTTACCCCTACCTGCGCGGATCTCCGCCGCGAGGAACACAGATTACATTCTTTGAAGGTGCGCCTCGGACGAGCATAGCGGCGCACCTTTCGGTATCCGTATCCCTGCGGTCCTCCCAGCCCCCGCGACTGATTGGGAGCACTTCATCTGCAGGGGGACCCTCGTCTTGTAAGCTGTCAGGCGGCACCTAAGGGAAAGCTCGGGTCTCCGACTTGTCCTATGCTTCCACGGCGGGTGCGTCTAAAGTTGATTAACGCACATCAGGGTCCAGACATCGCACCCCTCCCGTGTCGCGTGGTGGCCATTACGCCGAAGCTCAAGTCTTATTTAATCCGAAGGATCGTGCTTGAGGCTCCGCTGGCAGGATTGACTGCACCACCGGCTTCTGCCCAAAGTGGGCTCGGGCGTAGGTTACGACGAGTGACCGAAGCTAAGCGTTTTCGCCAAGCACCTCTGCCGCGGGAAGCCCGAGGTCAGCCGGGTCCACCACCTCGATCGGAGGGCCTCCTCCCCCGGTTTGTTTTCCGGCCTTACGGCGCTCCTTGCGCGCCGCTTTTTCTTGGCGCTTCTCAGCCCGAGCAAATTCTTTCTGACGCTTCTGGAACTTAGTGTTCGATCGACTAGCCAAGAGGAACCCTCCTTCGGGACTCGTGACCCCTACCAGCGTGACGCCCGGCCCCGGGAGCGGTTTCGCTTAGGACCGGCTGCTGCTCCTCGAAGTTAAAACCAGGCGGGCGCCGGATCGGAAAGGGGAGGATGATCCAGGAGAAGCAATCTTCGATACTCAGCCTGACACGAGTCTTGGACTAAGACATTACTTTAGCACACCAACTTTACTCGTCAGTCCCGTCGCCCGCCAACTTACCGGTTTTGTCGTAGACCAAAAAGGCGTGCATGAAGGGGTAGAGATCGCCGTCGAGGACGCGATCGACGGCGCCCGTCTCCAGCTTGCTTCGTAGATCTTTCACCAAGCGATAGGGGCCCATGACGTAGTTGCGAATCTGGCTCCCGAAATCAATGTCGGCCTTCGATGCTTCGAGCTTATCGGCCTCGGCTTGTTTCTTCTTCATCTCGTGGTCGTAAAGCCGTGACTTCAGCATCTTCATTGCCGAGGAGCGGTTCTTGTGCTGGGAACGCTCGTTCTGGCACTGCACAACGATCTTCGTCGGGAGGTGGGTGATGCGTACGGCCGAGTCGGTCATATTGACGT
Source organism: Bryobacterales bacterium (assembly GCA_965248105.1). Taxonomy (GTDB): domain Bacteria; phylum Acidobacteriota; class Terriglobia; order Bryobacterales; family UBA6623. The sequence goes on along the minus strand of CBDFIK010000006.1, from coordinate 2,557,569 downwards.
GCTGCCCACCGGCTCCACTGGAGCGAAAGGTGTCGACCCGCAGGTCGTCAGGACGAATATCGACCTTGATCTCCTCATCGATCTCCGGGTAGACGAATACAGAGCCGAATGACGTGTGTCGGCGCGCATTCGAATCAAACGGAGAGATCCGCACCAGCCGGTGGACACCGACCTCGGACCGCAACAGCCCGTACGCATTCTCCCCCTCCACCGTGAATGTCGCCGACTTGAGGCCCGCTTCCTCCCCGGGCAGTGAGTCGGTGACTTCCGCCTTGAACCCCTGCCGCTCGACCCAACGCAAATACATGCGCAGCAGCATTTCGGTCCAGTCTTTGGCTTCGGTTCCGCCCGCGCCGGAGTGAAGCACGACGATCGCGTTGCGGTGGTCGTTTGCGCCGGAAAGAAGCGACTCGGTCTCAATCCGCTGGGCATTTTCGGCCAACGCTGTCAGCTCTTCGCGAAGCTCGGGTTCGACCGGCTCACCTTCGCGCCCCAGTTCAATCAGGGCTTCCAGGTCGGAGATGCCTTCCGCCAGCTTGCTATCAGCCCCCACAGCGGCCGTCAGACGCTTGCGCTCCTGCATCACCTTCTGGCTCTTCTCCGCGTCCTTCCAGAAGTCAGGATCGGCGATCTGCTTTTCGATTTTTTCTAGCTGGGATTTCTTGGGGGCAAGGTCAAAGATACCCCCGGATGCCTTCGACGCGAGGTCGCAAGGCAGAGAATTCTCGCTCTAGTTCATCGAGCGCCATAGTTGTTCTCCCTGGAGTGAAGACAAAACCCGTTGGAGACTAAGATCAAACAGACCAAAAGCGGCAACCGGCGGACACGATTCGCGGATGGTAACTACTCATTATATCCGTCTCCGCAAACGAGCCTCCTAACCCCGACCGGCATCACGCGTCCCTGCCCAGAGATCAAGAAGCATCAACTCCCATCGCCTCCGACGAGCATGTGAGGTATCGAGAGAGACTACAACACCAACGACACCCCGACGACCCAGGCCTCGAGGTCGTTCATGACCGGGGCGTGAGATGGGATAGAGCGGCGTGCAGCGCCTGGACTCCTCGCTTCTCCGGATCGAGGTCCTCGGCGCGCACTTCGGGTGGCAGCCAACTCCAAATCGTCCCTAGGTCGGCCAGGATGCGGGCCGGCTCCCGCTCGAGGGGAGGCTGCTGAGCTTCCCAGCGATGGAACTCCTCCCATTGCCGCTGCCGCTCTGCAACCTGTTCGCGGAGCGTGGTCAGTCTTTCTTCTTTCGTCACGGCTTCCCGTCTGATTATAGCCTGGAGGCGATGCTTGCCTGGCCTCAATCCCCTCTCTAGCGGCGTTCGTGTCGTGATTCCGTTGTGTGGTTGTCGCAGCGCCCGCTCCAGGCACTTCGCCGATCTACTTTTCGCCTTTAGGCAAGTCGCCGAGCGATGAACCAGCAACCCGCGGCAGCCAGCACGGTACCCCACCAGAACCATTCACCGAAGCGAGTAAACCAGGTCATCCGCGAAGAGTAGTTGAACCGCCCGGCCAAGACGCCTTCTTCGTAGGAAGGCAGTGCCGCCACAACGCGGCCGGCCGGATCAATGATGCTGGTGATGCCGTCGTTGGTTGCTCTGAGAAGCCAGCGAGCGTTTTCGACGGCTCGCATGCGGGCTATTAACAGGTGCTGGTCGCGGGCCGCCGACTGACCATACCAGCTATCGTTTGAGATGTTGACGAGCACTTCGGCGCCGCTGTCGACAAACCGCCGCACGCCGCGGGCAAACACCGACTCGTAGCAGATGAATGTTCCCACCTGGTGGGTCCCTACGTCGGCCACCGCCACCTTGTTTCCCGCTACAAAATCTCCCGCCTCGAGGGTGACCTTCTCGATGAAGTAGGAGAAAGGCCAGGGAACGAATTCACCAAAGGGGACGAGGAAGATCTTGTCGTAGCGGGAAACCATTTTTCCGGTCGGGTCGAGCGTAACCGCGGTGTTAAGAGGACGCCGTTCCGCCGACGGCTCGAAGTCGACGGCGTTAAAAATCAAATGAGCGTCGGTCTTGCGCGCCAAACGCTCCATGAACGAGCGATAGGAAGGGTCCGCGAAAAAGTATCCGGAGAGAGGATATTCAGGCCAGATGACGAGTTCCGGAGAGATCGACTCCGAGGAGGCAGCAGCTTCGGTGGAAAGAAACTCCATTCTGTCGAGATGCTCGGCCAGGCGGTGGCGGGACCAGCCACGACCGACTACTTCGTCCGGATTGACGTTGGGCTGGATCAGACGAACCCCTGTGTCCCCGGTTTCGGGCGCCGGCAAAGCCGGGAGCAAGTAAAGCGCCGGCAGCAGCACGAGCCAGGCAAGTTGACGACGTGGTTTCCGCAACAGGGCTGACGCCAGGGCAACGTTCATCAGAGCTAGGGCAAATGAAATGCCGTAGACCCCCGTATAGGGCGCCAAACGCGCCAGAACCGACATGCTAATCCCCGCGTTTCCGAGATGAAGCCAAGTGAACCCAAGATATTGGTGGGTCCCTTCGAGCGCCACCCAAAGCGCCGCCACTGCCGGGATCGCCCAGCGCGTTCTAAGAAGCGGCGCTGCCAGTACGGAAAACACCCCTAAGTGCAATCCCTTCACCAAGAAAAATCCGACGAAGATCGCGCCGGCCGCGAGCGCCGGCAAGTGGGCGTAGCGGTGCATGACATCGTAGATCCAATAGCAGGCGCCACCCCAGAAGATCGCGCCGGCGATCCAGCCCAACAGAAACTGCTTCCGGCTCCCGGACTCGCGAGCGATGGCTAGCAGAAGCGGAACTAGGGACACCGGCGCCAGTAAGGAGTAGCCGAAAGAAGGGAACATCAGGACTTGCAGCAGGCTGCTTGCGGCGGCGAGAAGGTAGGAATACGTCACGGGACAAGGGGTAGCGGCCTCATCCTAGCTGAGAGCCAGTCTGCTCCAAAAGCAGCGTGGCTGCGCATTATTCGCATTAGAGGGGCCGCACGGGCGAGACACGGGAGTGCCCCTTCACCGTACCCCTCTGTGGGCGTTAGAACAATGCTCAGTGAATTCCACGCTTTGTTGCGGTAGGCGCCACGCTTCGTTGCACACTCCTAACCACAGTTTAGTGGTTCGCGCCTTTCTTCCTCGGCCACACGCACTCTGCGAGACCCACGTCGCACGCAAAGTCCGCGACCCGAACACTTGCAGAATTCGAGACCTGCTAATTTAGAATCGACCCCACGTTCCAACCAGGCAAGGTGGCAGTTATGGATGTCTACAGGATTTTAGGCCAACGTGCTTATGGGTGGGCAGTCGTCTTCCTAACATCAGCGTCTCTCAATGCGGGTGCCCAGGTTGTCAGCAAGTCTCAGGGCAAGAGCGAGGGACCAAATCGGACCATCGAAGCTGATCCGGAGACAGCGGCACGCCGCCAGGAAGCACTGCTCTACGTTCAGGGGCTCGCCAAGCGTTTTCAGTCCTTCCAAGATCGGCCCGTTGCAGTCCGGGCGTTGACCAGCCTGGCGTCCGTTGTCTGCAAGTACGATGCAACGACCGCCGAGGGACTTTACTGGAAAGCCTTCCGCCCCCTGGACAAGATCGAGAACCTGCCTATCGCCGACAGCTTGAAGCTTGGTGAAGAATCCTATGGTCGGCTTCGCTCAGTGATAGTCTCGCAAGCCGCAAAGTGCGACGGAGAGCTCGCCCGCAAGATCAACGACGCGGGTACGAAAGGTGAGAGCGACGAACAGGCCCAGCAGGTCGCCGCTTCCGCGCTGCGCGCGGCTTTGTCCCTTCGCGAGGAAGATGCGCAGCAAGCCGCCCGATTGGCCGGGGACGTAGCAGGTAACTCTTTTGCGCTACTGCCTGTGCATCTCTCTCAGTTTGTGATGTTTCTGGTGCAGTTGCGCACCCAGTCGGAGGCCGAGGCCGACAGTCTTTTCTTGCAGGCCCTGGGACAAGCCGCTGCCCGTCCGTCCGGTGTGGCCGAAGCACTTTCGATTCTCGGGCAATACCCGTTCACTCATCGCTTTGCGAAGGGCCCCGGCGAAACAGGTTTGTTCGTGACCTCTGTTGGCAACGGCGGATTGTATGACATAAGTAAGAACCGCTCGACCATTCCGTTGGGCGTGACGCGGGCCTACTTGACTGCGGCTGTTCAGCTTCTTTTACTGCCGGTAGCGGACCCTGGCGAGCGAGCGTCGCGTTACGGCTTGGCCTACCAGTTGCTCCCCATGGCTCGGCAGTTCGCGCCCGAGCTGGCGCCGCTGCTGGAGCAGCGAATGCAAGAGCTATCGTCCGCGCTTCCCGAGAAGCTGACCCAGGGCACGGTTCCCGAGCGGCTGGGTTTTAAAACAAAGTCAACGGAGGAAATGGTTGGAGAGATCGACGAGACTCTGGACGTCGAGCGGCGGGAAGAACTGCGGTATTTTGCTTTCACCTCTTATTGGCTCGCCGGGCAGTTCGCGAAAGCTCGTGAGATTGCTCAGCAGATGGACGACCGTGATCTGAGGAGACAGGCGCTTACACTCGTTGATTTTGGCGAAGCCCTTGAGACTCTCAGAGAGGGTGATCGCGAGACTGCGCTGCAGTTGACGGCTGATCTGCCGCCGGGCGTCAAGCGAGCCTTGCTCTATCTTGGGGTCGCCGCGGAGCACGTCAAGGAAGGCGAATCGGATCGCGCCTTGGACGCCCTGCGGTTGTCCTTGGAAGATACCGGCCGGGTTGACTTGCGCCACCGTCCGTACTTGCTGCTTGCCATGTCCAAGGTGGCCGCGTCAGTCGATCAGCAGTGGGCCGTGACCATATTGCAGCAAGCTGTGGACGCGTTGAACGACATGGACCATCGTGAAAAAGGCACCCACGGTGCGGGGCCGGGCAGCTCGTCCCGGGATTCTCGCTCCCGGGGCGTGCCTGCACCCGAGGGAGTGGAAATCAGGGCGACTTCCAACGGTTTCAACATAACTTTCGGATGGGGCGGCCGCCGGAGCGGCCTTTATCTTCGTATCCCCGGCGTGACTGGTTATGACTTACCGAACGTTTTACCGGCTTTTGCCACTGCGGACGCGGAGCAAGTAGAGGCCATAGTTTCGGGCCTCCACAGCGAGCGCCGGCTCGCGCTGGGGCTGGCCCATGCCGCCAAGGCCCGCCTGCAAAAGGCCTTTGATAATCGCAAAGGCAGCCAAGGCTAGCTCCTCGCCGCTATTTCGGCATCCCCATCGCGCAATTTCCGAGACCCAGCAATCACGAAAGATCCGAGGCTTCAGACCGCGATTCTTGTGTGGAACACCCGCGTGCCAAGACGACGCAAAATCCGAGACCTGCAACACGTGATCGAACGGGTCTCGTCAATTGACCTCACCCCGGACCTAATGTACGAATGAACTTGACCCCCTGCTCCAAGGCCCGATACACTCCGATGACAACGACAAATTCCCACCAGTCTAGCAGTTACTAGTGGACTGTTCTGGAGGCGAGTTCACCATAGATTCGGGAATGTGGGGCTCAAAAGCCCGACACAGCACGCTGAAAGCGCGCGCCACGTCAGCCAGGACGATCAGAAAGTCTTGTCTAGAACAGCTTACTGACGGGAGGTTCTGACCCGGGGGGGGAGCAATGCCCAAAGCGATCAGTCACACAGTCAAGCACCCGGGGAAAACCCCCGGAGACGCGGATGTCGAGATTCCTGTTGCCGAGGATCTCGTCACCGTCCCCGGTATACCGGTGCGCGAGAAGGACGTTTCGTTCTACAGCCGAATGTATCCCTTGGAGGCCCAGTCCCTCGAGAAGTCAGCGGACCGGGAATGGGAACACAGTGTCTGGAGTGATGAGCTGGCCGAGTTCCACAAGGAGCACCACCAACGAAACCGCGCTCTGGTGGATGGGGCGGAGTCATCAGGCGACCTCGAGCCAACCGGTACGGCCGAGCCGGGAAAGGACCTGACGGAGGAAATACGGACCAAGGCCCAGCAACTGGGCGCTGCGGAAGTCGGTTTCGCCAAGCTGGACCGAAGGTATGTCTACGCCGGCAGAAAGGACTGGGTGAAGTACCCGCACGCCGTTTGTCTGGCGGTGGAGCAGGACTACGAACGGACCCAGACGATCACCAGCATCGAGGCCGAGCACACTCACTTCGGCGCCTACGAGGAGATCGGAGCGCTCGGCTTGGAACTGATCGATTACATCCGCGCTCTGGGCTACCGCGGCCAGATGCACAGTCCCAGCGACGAGTCCGTTGTATACGTTCCGATGTTCGTTGCCGCCGGCCTCGGCCAGTTGGGAGCGAACGGGCAGCTACTGTCGCCGCACTTCGGGTCGAGGTGCCGTCTGGCGATCGTCACGACCGACGCACCGGTGACCTACGACAAACCGGTGGACTTCGGAATCCACAAGTTCTGCCAGACATGCCAGGTCTGTGTCAGACGATGTCCGGCGCGGGCCTTGGTCAAAGAGCAGGTTTGGTGGCGCGGGGTGCACAAAAACAAGGTGATCTACGACCGCTGCCGTCCCGTGATGTCAAGGTTCGACGGTTGCGCCGTGTGCATGAAGGTTTGTCCCATCCAGCGCTATGGAATGAAGAACGTGATGGAGCACTACGTTGCCACCGGCCAGGTACTCGGCAAGGGAACGGACGAGCTGGAAGGCTTCACGCTGAGCGGCGAATCCTTCGGCGTCGGCCAGCTTCCCGAGTTGGACAGCGAGACCTTTCAGTTTCCCCACGGGCCGAAAGATGAGTGGCTCTTTCAGCAGTTCAAGGAGAGGCTCAAGAAGGAAGGCATACCGCCCGCCCACCAGCTGCAGCGGTTCGCCGAGGCCGTGAAAAAGGTCCTGGACAAGGGACAATCAACCAGATACGACCAGGTTGAGCCAACCGGCGACATCGAATAAGGGCTGGCAGACGCAAGGCTGTGCGACAGCAAGCAACTGAGCCTGGAACGTTAGTGACAGGGCAAATCCCGGCAACGACCATGGCTCCCCGGGCGTCGAGAAGAGTCTCGACGCGGCAAGCTGAGAGCTTGCGCCACGACGGGGATCGATGTCGCCACGAATGGCGACACGGCACTGGGGTGAACCCCTCCGCTGAGACAGTCGTGATAGCGACACTCGCCGTTCAATGGTTTTTCCTTCTCCCCATAGCCTCTTCTGTTCTAGCATGGTCCTCGGCTGGTGAAGCGGAGGCGGGCTCTGGTGGAGACCAACCCGCCGATAGAGCCGGCGGACGGTCTCCATGTTGTGGTTGAAGACATCCGGCCCGGCGTCGAGGACGCGGGAGACAGCGTCTAGGTCGCCGCGGAAGTCAGGGGTCAGCACCTCGACCCGCGCATGGGGAAGCCGGCGTCTCACGTGCCTAACGGTCTCGGCGAAGTGGCGCGAGCCGCCGTCGGGGAGATCGTCCCGGTTCACGCTGGTGACGACAACGTAACGGAGATTCATGCGGGCGGCCATGTCGGCCACCTGGGACGGCTCTTTTGGATCAAGACTCCCCGGCATACCCTGCGGCACCGCGCAGAAGCCGCAACGGCGGGTGCAGACGTTCCCCAGAATCATGAATGTCGCCGCTCCGCGGCCGAAGCAGTCGTGAATATTCGGGCAGCGAGCCGACTCGCAGACGGTGTGGAGACGGCGCTCCCGCAGCTCCACTTTCAGATCGTGGAGCGCTTGGTAATTCGTTCGGCTCGCACGGAGCCATGCCGGCAGGCGCGGTCCGGGTGGGGCATCGCGTACTTGGGAGATTCGAACTAGAGCCATGGAGGATTCGCGACTTTCAAACAGGACCTAAGCGATGACGCTCGGACGCCGCCGAGAACGGCTATTAGGAAATGTCGGGCTCGAAAGCCCGACACGGCACGCTGAAAGCGTGCGCCACATCGTGTCAAGCCGGACCGTCGCCTAACTGAACAACATTGGAATTAGGCCCTAGGAGCCGTTCTTCACAAAGTCGGCTGCCGCCCGAAGTCAAGGTTCCGTCTAGGGCTTCCGCAGGATCGAGTCAAGACCATCGGCCTTGAGCTTCTCCTGGTAAGGTGTGGCCGCTTCGACGTCAGAGAAAGGTCCCACCAGTACGCGAAACCACCCGTCTCCGGCACCCTCGTAGAGAACAACCGGGTATCGCTTGGCCTGCAACTCCTCCACCATCATGCGAGCGTCGGCGCGAACTCGAGATGCCGCTACTTGGAGATGAATCCCACGGACCGCGGCTTCCCCCAAGACAGCTGTGGTCGTCGTTGCGCGGCGCGGAGTTGGGGTCGAATTCTTTCGAGATGGGAAGGGATTGGCCTTCTGAGCCGCTCCAGTGGATGTCGAGGGCGACTGGTCTTCGGCGAGCAGCTCCGTGGCCGGTCGTTCGGAGCCTTCGCTCCGGAAAGTCTCCGGCGCGGGCGCTTGTTGCAACAAAGTATCCGGCAGCCTGACCCGGCCCTGGATCTCCTCCACCGCCTTGATCTCATAGACAGTCTCCTGTTCGCTTTGCCCGCTGCTGTGTCCGAGCGAGTAACCGAGCGAAAAGAAAACCGCAAACAGGACAACAATCAGGAAAAAAGCGCTCAGGATCTGCTTGTTACCCAATACAAGTTCAAACTCTTCGTCCTCGCTTGCCATATTCCTCACATTCTGGCTCGTCTACCCCGGGATCGCCGCTACCTAGAAAAATCGGGTACAGGAAGCTGTGAAAAAATGCTGGGACAGTCAACCGCGGCTGAAGGTATCATTGATTCTACGTACGTTCTGGGACGCCGCTTGTGACAGTCCCTGATTTTTTCACAGCTTCCAGCCAGCCAATTCGCTTCAGGTTAAGTGCTTTGTTTCTAGGGCCACGACGGGAGGCGAATTGGTGGCAGTCCCCATTTTTTGCGCCTGAACGACTTTTGCCACGGGCTGCTAGGTTGATGCTTATCCTTCGTCGTCGCCCTTCTGCGACCACTTCGCCAAGGCGTGGAAGAGGTCAACCGGAAGGGGGAACACGATGGTAGTGTTCTTTTCCATCCCGATCTCGGTGAGGGTCTGCAAATAGCGAAGCGTCACCGACGTGGGCTGTTCGGAAAGCTTGGCGGCCGCGGCCGTCAGTTTCTCGGCTGCTTGCGCCTCGCCGGCGGCGTGAATCACCTTGGCTCGGCGTTCGCGCTCGGCCTCGGCCTGGCGCGCGATGGCGCGAATCATCTGTTCCGGAAGGTCGACATGCTTGACCTCGACCGCCTGTACCTTGATTCCCCATTGGGCGGTATGCTCATCAAGAGTTCCTTGCAACCTTGCGTTGAGCTTTTCGCGTTCGCTGAGCAGCTCGTCAAGGTCGGCTTCACCCAAAACTGACCGTAGACGGGTCTGTGCCAACTGTGACGTCGCGTGCACGAAGTGAGCGACTTCGACGATCGCCTTGGCTGGATCGATCACGCGGAAGAAAACCACCGCGCTGACCTTGACCGTCACGTTGTCCTTGGTCACGACGTCTTGCGAGGGAACTTCCATGGTTTCCACCCGCAAAGAGATTCGGACGATCTTATCGATGGGCTTGAATACAACGATCAGACCCGGGCCTTTGGGCTGGGGAAGTAGTCGCCCAAGCCGAAAGATCACACCCCGCTCGTACTCGGGCAAGATGTTGACGCAGTTAAAGACGTAGAGCGCAACGACTATAACGAAAATCGTAAACCAACTAAAGTCAAATGGAAGTGGCATGGTACCCTCCTGTGGTGTTCGGCGTCTGTGACTTGCGACAAAGTAACCCGTCAAGCGGGATTGTCTTTCCGGCTGTAGCCGGAGCGATTAACTCCAGCAGAGATTATCGCACGGCCACTCTAGTGCGGAGCATAGGTTAGTCAGTGAGTGTTTGCTCAGGGAACTGATTCGACCGTTAGGGTGAGCCCCTCCACGGCCACAATCCGAACCTTCGAACCACTGGGAATCGGCTTTGACGAGGCCGCATTCCACAGCTCGGAGTGTACGAACACTCGTCCCTTGGCGTTGATGGGCGTGCGGGCTTCGCCGATTTCTCCGATCATGGACTCTAAGCCGGTCGCCACCTTATACCGAAACGATTTCACGGCCAGCCGCAGTAAGAATACCGTAATGAGGGCAAAGGGGAGGGTTACACCTACGGCGGTCGCCCAACTGATCGACAGCTCGGGAATGCCGGTATCCACCAGCATGACGGCTCCTAGAACCATCGCCGCCACGCCGCCGACCGCCAAGATGCCTCCCGAGACGATCGTGGCTTCGAGGACGAAACAGGCGACACCCACCAAAATCAACGCGGCCCCGGCCCAATTAATGGGGAGCACGCTCAGGGCCATCAGGCCCAGAATGGCCAGGATGCCGCCCGCCACCCCGGGAAAGACGAGACCGGGATGGGAAAATTCGACGTAGATGCCCAGAGCGCCGAGAATCAGCAGAATGAATGCCAGATTGGGGTCGATTAGGGGAAGCAGCACTCGCTGCCGTGTAGTGAGCTCGTAAGAGTAGACATCCGCGCCCGCTAGCGCCAGGGTTTGTTGCGTACCGTCAAAGCGCTCTATCGTGCGGCCGTCGAGCGCTTCCAGCAGGGACGGCACATCGTTGGCGACCAGGTCGATCAGATTCGACTCCAGAGCCTCTTTTTCCGTGAACGCCTTACTTTCGAGCACGGCTTGTTCGGCCAGCTCGGAATTGCGTCCGCGCTTGTCCGCGACCGCGCGCACAGCAGCCGCGGCATCATTCTCGACCTTCTGTTTCATCACCTTGTCCATCTCCGCGCCACCCATCAGGACCGGGTGGGCCGCCCCCGTGTTCGTCGCGGGAGCCATGGCGGCAACGTCGCCTGACATCAAGATCATGAATCCAGCCGAGGCGGCGTGTCCTCCGCTTGGCGCCACATAGGTGATGACCGGTACCGACGATGAGACAATCTCTTGAATGACCTCCTGGGTGGCGTTAAGCAGCCCGCCGGGTGTGTTAAGCCGAATAAGTACCGCGGAGTCGCCATTCTTCTCGGCCTGGGCGAGGCCTTGGGTAACAATCTCGACCGTCAGCGGATGGATAACGTGATCAACATCAATCTGCAGCACACGAGCCGCATCGGCCTGAACGCCCCATCCGCCCACCAACAATAGCAGCGCGATTCGCAGGTAAGACCCTAAGTGGCCTGATTTCACGGGTTTCTACCCGAATTCTAACACAGCGCTCGGCGTCTGAAGTGTCGCGTGCCTTCAACTCTCGCCATGCCCGATGGGTATAATGTTGAGATCGCTGCGCCTGCTTGCGGGTTACCGAACATATCGAGTAAGCCCGGCGTTTGCGGTACCGTAGCGAGGGCTGACTGATCCGAAGGACCGCTGCGATGAAGATTCATAACTGGGACAAGATCGAGCACGAGGCGATGAGTCCGGGCATCGCACGCCGCGTGGTCCATAGCGACCGGATGACCATTGCCCGCATCTATCTCGAGCAGGGCAGCGTGGTCCCCCGCCACAGCCATGAGCACGAACAAGTGAGCTACGTCCTCGAAGGCCGGCTGAAGTTTTTCTTCGACGACCGCGAGCTGGTGGTCGAGGCCGGCGAGATGATGCAGATCGCTTCCCACGAAGCGCATCGCGTCGAAGCGCTCGAGAACTCCGTCGCCTTGGACGTGTTTCAGCCAGTCCGCGACGACTGGTTGCGGGGCGACGACTCATATTTACGAAACCCTTCCGGTGACTCTTAACGTTATAAGGGTTAGGGACAGTCTCGCCGACCCGAGCTCGATGCGGTCATTGCGCCGATTGGGGTAGAGAAGGTAACGGAGTCAGTAACAGCTCGATCGACAGCATGGACCTAGGCATCGAAGGTCGGGTGGCAGTGGTTGCGGCTTCCAGCCGTGGCTTGGGACGAGCGGTGGCCGAAGCTCTGGCCGCCGAGGGGGTCAAGCTTGCGCTGTGCGCTCGCACCGAGGACGTATTGAAAGATACTGCGTCCCGGATTCGTGATCGCTGGAAGGTGCCGGTCGTCGAGCAACCGCTTGACGTTACCGACTACCCGGCAGTGAAAAAGTTCATCACCGCGACTCGCGAAGGACTCGGGGCCATTGACATCTGTGTCACAAATGCGGGCGGCCCTCCCTTGGGAAAGTTTGCTGATTTCTCCCCGCAAGATTGGCGACAGGCTTTCGAGTTGAACTTCATGAGCACCCTGTACTTGATCCGTGAGGTACTGCCCGACATGAAGGCCCGGGGCTGGGGGCGCATCGTCTCCATCACTTCGGTGTCGGTCAAAGAGCCGATCGAGATGCTCATCCTCTCGAACGCCATCCGGGGAGCCGTGGTCGGACTGATGAAGACCCTGAGCCTCGAGTACGGGCCGGACAATATCCTCTTTAACAACCTCTGTCCGGGGATGACCGCGACCGACCGATTCCTCAGCGGGTCGAAGAAAAGAGCGGAGAGCGAGGGCGTGTCCCCCGAGGAAATTATTCGTCAAATGACAGAGACCGTGCCGTTAAAGCGGGTGGGTCGGCCGGAGGAATTCGGCGCCCTGGCGGCATTCTTGTGCTCGGAAAAAGCAAGCTATGTCACCGGCACCAGCACGGCCGTTGATGGCGGGCTCGTAAAGGGGGTGTAGAGGCTCCCACGATATTCTCTTATGCGTTTGCAAAGCAGAGTTAGTCTTGGCTTTCTACTGGTAGGCATATTTTCTGCCACATTGGCGGCCGCCCCGGGTTGGAGTAACGGGCAAGGCGCCCGGCTGATTATCGGCCAACCCAGCCCGACGCGGCAAGATCCCGTCCCCAGCCAGACGGTACTCGGGGCAGTTGGGGGGGTCGCGATCGCGGCGGACCGTCTTCTCGTCGCCGACGGGAATCGCGTCGGCGCCGTTTCGGTTGGCAACCGGGCGTTGATCTACGACAACCTGTCCGGGTTTATCCCCGAACCGGACGACGAACTCCCCCAAGGCGGCCCCTGCCCCATTTGTGTTGGTGTCGCCGACGTTGTCTTGGGGCAAGCAGACTTCGACAGCATCGGCCCGGGACTGCAAGACGGTTTTCAGAATGCGGCGGCTATCGCCAGCGATGGTGTCCGCCTGGCGGTGGCTGACAGCAACAACAATCGCGTCTTGATTTGGAACAGCATTCCCACGCTCAATGGCACACCGCCCGATGTAGTGGTTGGCCAAAAGGACTTCATGGAACTCCTGCCGGGAACATCTCGGGAGACGTATCGAGGCCCCCAAGGAGTGTGGATTGATGGCGGGCGCCTGTTCGTCGCAGACACAGGGAACTCCCGTGTGCTCATCTACAACTCGATCCCGTCGTCCAACGGTGCTGGGGCGGACGTCGTGGTCGGGCAGCCTGACTTTGACACGCGGCCCGAGCCGGACTTGACGCAATCGAACGTCCAGCCCACTGCCTCGGGCATGCTCAATCCCGTTTCCGTCACGGTCAGCAACGGAAGGATGCTGGTGACCGATTTGGGCTTTAATCGCGTTCTGATCTTCAACACCGTTCCGACGCAGGATACGGCGTCTGCCGATGTCGTCGTCGGTCAGCCTGACATGGAGTCGAACCTTATCAATAATTCCGCGGCCCTGTGTGATCCTCTGCCGCAAGAACCGCCAGAGGAAGGTGAGGAAGAGCCGGAACCGACGTTTCCGACCCGCTGTGCCGCCACGCTCAGCTTTCCTCGATTTGCACTTTCCGACGGTCAGCAGCTTTTCGTTGCCGATGGCGGCAATGACCGCGTTTTGATCTTCAACGACATGCCGACAACGAACGGCGTCCGGGCCGACACGGTGTTGGGTCAGCCCGATTTTGAATCGCTCGTCGAGTCGGATGGCGCGAGTAACTTGCGAGCGCCTTCCTCGCTGGCCTACGACGGGGAGAACCTGTACGTAGCCGATCCCTTCACCCGTCGCATCCTGGTTTTCACGGCCGCGGAAGATCTCATCATGGAAGATGGCCTGCGAAACGGCGCTAGTTTCTCGGTACACGCCACAGCTGAGGTGATCTTCCGAAGACTCGGCGGGGCCGACCAGGAAATCAAAGTCATCGTAGACGGTCGAGAGTATGCCTTCACGGCCGAGGAGGGCGAGTCGCCCCAGACCGTTCGCGATGATATCTTGGCACAGATCAACGCTGACCCCGAGACGACCGTTGTCGCCCAACCGTTTAGTGGCGAAGGCACCTCCGCCGAGGCGCAGATCGTGTTCGGGGGAGCCACCCAGGAGGGCGATGTCGTCACGCTGCAAATCGTCGATCAGCAGTACCAAGTCGTCGTGGGCCCAGAAGACGCTCCGACGGACCTGGTCGACATCTTCATTTTCTTTATCGAGCAGGCCCGCGACCCGAACGTCGTCGCATCGCAAGTTGTTGGCCCCGAAAGCACACTGCGCCTTCGGTCCGTAGCGACGGGCCCGGCGGCCAACGACATCAGCTTTTCCGTCACCGTCACCCCGGGATCACCGCTGACGGTCGAACCCTCGGAGGGGAACCTAAGCGGCGGCACTCTCCGCTATGGAATTCGCCTGGTGGCGTTGGAAGACGGAACAGCCGGGAATAACCTCACCGTCGACACGCAGGGCGACCGGGCGACCGGTATGGCTGTCGAGCGCTCCGGGTTCAGGTTCACCGGGGGCGCCAACGCCCGTGACCTGCCTCCGGGCACGCTGGCAACGATTTTTGGAACCAACCTGGCCGACGCGGAATTCGGCGCCGCATTAGACGCTAGCGGCAAGCTTCCGACCGAGCTGGGAGGAGTCCAGGTTTATACCAACGGGATTCTCTCGCCGCTGTTTTACGTTGGCCCCGATCAAATCAACTTCCAAGTTCCCTGGGAAGTGGAGGGAACTAGTATCAGCGTGTATGTACGGAGGCGGTTGGCCAACGATCGGATCATGGTCTCCGTACCACGGGCAACGCGCACCCCCACATCTGCTCCGGGCCTTTTCAGTTTTCCCGGATTCGGCGTACGCGAAGGAGTCATGGTTCACGGCACAGAATTTGCCACCGGGGGCGTCGCGCTGTCCCAAACCGGTCGGGGCGACGAAACCCCGGTTGACGCCGGCATCGAGGTCACCATTACGGTGCAGGGCCGAGAGTACACACATGTAACGGTAGACGGCGATACGCAAAGTTCGGTGCGTGACAGACTCGTAGAGCTGATAAACGCAGGCGACGGCGACCCGGACGTACGGGCTACAGCCGGCCGAGAGAGCTTCTTCTCGGCGCGGGCCAACGCAACCTTCACGGGAGAAATCCAATCGGGAGACGTGGTCAGCGTCCTCATAGGTAATCGTGTCTACAGCGTCGCGGTGCAAGAAGACGATACACTCGAAGCCGTCCGAAACAAGATGGTGGTAGAGATCAACGCGGGCCGGGGCGACCCTCTCGCAACGGCTCGCGTCCTTGAAGTGTTTGACGAGGTAGTCCTCCAAGTTGTGGCCCGCGAACTTGGTACGGAGGGCAACGATATTGCGTTCGATGTCATGACCTCGTCCGACGCTGTGATCATGGTCGAGACCAACGTCGAAGAAGCTACTTTGGAAGGCGGCTCAACACCGCCCGTCGTGAGGCTCACCGCGCGGGAATCCGGGACCGCGGGGAACGATATCTTGTTTGGTGGATCGAGCAGTAACGAAGGAGAGATCAACGCCATCACGACTACCCCTAACCTTTGCTGCGGGAACGAACTGTTCTCTCTCGTCAGCGACGAAAACCCCGCGATTCCTGGCGAAACCGTCATCGTGTTTGCCACTGGGCTCGGGCTAACGAGTCCGGTGCCGAGTTCCGAGGGACTCGAATCGGGCGAGATTACACCGAACGCTCCGTTTTTCGAAGCACCGCTGCTCTCCGAAAATACAGTTTCTTCCCTCGCCGCGGAAAAGACAGCCTCGGTGGAGTTCGTTGGGCTGATGCCGGGCTTCGTCGGCGTGTTCCAAATAAATCTACGACTCAATTCGGACCTGCCTGATCTACCGACGGCCGCCCTGACCATCGCGCAGCGGACCTTCATCAGCAACGTAATCACCTTTCCGATCAAGAACCTCAGGCCGATAAGGGCCCAGTAGTCCGTGGCGCACGCATTCTTGCGTGCCGTGTCGCCATTCGTGGTGACATCGAGAAACCCGCGGGCAAAGCCATTACGAAAGCTAGGACAGTGAAGAACTATGAATGAAGTACGGACACGTTCGGAGTTTGAGGCGCGAATAATAGAGCGGCATCGTCCAGCGTTCGGGCTTTGGCAGCGTTGTCATGAAATGTTGGAGAGTGTCGTGTGTACTGCGCAAGGGTTTTTCTTGGAGCACCGGGGCGACGTGGTCGAGGTCCGAACAACTGGTCCACTCGTTGGAGCGATACTCATCTTCGGCGCTCGGTATATGCTTGAGATAGCCCAAGCATGGCGTGAGCACTTTGGGCTGCTAGACGAACCTGTGCTCGCAGCAATAGCCGATCAGGCGTGTAATTTCGATGGCAAGCAAGAGATCGTTCCGACTTCACGATCGAAGGTAAGCCATCAGTGGGAGAACAACGATGCTGAAAGTCGGAGATGCGGCGCCAGCGTTTACAGCGCCGAGTGACAGCGGCCAAAACCTTAGCCTCAAGGATCTTCGGGGCAAAAAGGTGATCCTCTACTTCTATCCCAAAGACAACACCCCCGGTTGCACCAAAGAAGCCTGCGACTTCCGTGATGCCACGGACCGGCTACAGAGCAAGGGCGTCGCCGTCTTGGGCGTCAGTCCGGATTCCGTCGCTTCACACCAGAAGTTCAAGACAAAATACTCGCTGCCCTTCCCTCTGATCGTCGACGAGGACCACCGCATTGCCGAAGCCTACGGGGTTTGGCGGGAGAAGTCGCTCTACGGAAGAAAGTTCATGGGTATCGTGCGATCGACCTTCGTCATCGACGACGAGGGGAAGATCGCTGAGGTGCGCCAAAAGGTGAAGGTAAACGGCCACGTCGAGAGCCTTCTCGAGACGGTTTGATAATGATGTGTTCGGCGCGCAATCGCGTCTATTGGATAGAGTCCATCCATCCCGCCGTTGTTCCCGACGTAGAAGCCGGCGCTTCATCACCGATGGGGCGGTAACGAGAGTTCTCGAGCAACAACGACTTTATTGCGGCTGCCGGACGATCCGCAGGTACGGTTTCGGCGATTTCCAGCCATCTGGGTATTTTTCTTTGGCTTCGTCGTTGGAAACCGCGGGGACGATGATGACGTCTTCCCCCTGTTTCCAGTTGACCGGCGTGGCGACTTTGTGTTTTGCGGTCAGCTGCATCGAATCGAGTACCCGCAGCACCTCGTCGAAGTTGCGGCCGGTGGTCATGGGATAGGTGAGCATCAGCTTGATCTTCTTGTCCGGACCGACGACGAACACGGAGCGCACCGTGGCGTTGTCGGGCGCCTTTCGCTCCTTTGCGCTTCCGCCGGCGTTGGGGTGAAGCATATCGAAGAGCTTCGCTACCTCCAGATTGGTGTCGCCGATCAGCGGATAGTTGACAGCATGCCCTTGGGTTTCCTCGATGTCCTTGGACCATTCGGAGTGATCGCCGACCGAATCGACGCTCAGACCGATGACTTTGCAGTTGCGTTTGGCGAATTCTTCGTTGAGGCCGGCCATGTAGCCGAGCTCGGTCGTGCAGACCGGCGTAAAATCCTTGGGATGCGAAAACAGAACGGCCCATCCATCCCCGATCCATTCATGGAAGCTGATCGTGCCTTCCGTTGTTTCCGCCGTAAAATCCGGCACTTCATCGCCGATGTGTAGTGACATGGTTTCACCTCCAATAGTATGCCGTCGACAAATTTGTTCGAGGCTAGGTGCTTAGTCTAGCAAGGGACGCGCAGCAGAGGCACCACAGTAACGAGAGTTCACGAGAAATCAGTTTTCGGACCCGCGGGGGTCGGACGCACCACAACCATTCAGGACGGGTCTTCATCCAATCAACTTCAAGTCCAGGCCGCGATCTCTATATCAAGCAGCACGAAACGAACCAGCCTAGTGCTTGGTTGCATAAGTTCACGATCGTTTATAGGCTGGCAATCCCTGGACCGCTCGGTCGAAAACCCAGGGGTTTTGATCCCCTTGGGTGGGCCTCAGGCTGGTGGCAGGGCCGGACTCTTGAGGGGGACTGACCGCTCCCTAACGGTCGCGGCTCCGTTTATCTTGGCGAAGGCCCATGGCGCTCGGTCGCGGTCGCGGCTCGGAAGGCTCTGGGAACAAACTACTTCCGGGCCAGACGGACGACCGTATGATCCTTCGGGAAAAGGGCTTTTTAAATACGCGAACTTTTGCAATCAAGCACTAGCCACAATTCACTCCGTTCCCTGACAAGAGGCGCCAAGTTGACCCCGCGAACGACTTCTGTTACGACAGAGGCATGTCGGGCGCTTCCGAGCCAAAGGCCCTTTTGCCGTACGGCGCTCAAAAATACGAGAATCGTTACTCGGAAGAGCAATTCTGGGGAAAGGTCCGGCGCTTTGCGAAGGTGGCCGGAAAGCGCGTCGTCGAGACTGCCCTCCAGTTGTACTTCGCTGCCCAGTCGCCACAAACACCCGCCCGGGCTAGAAGAGTCATCTACGGAGCCCTGGCGTATTTCATCATCCCGATTGACATCATCCCTGATCTTTTCCCCGGGGTTGGCTACACCGACGACCTAACTGTCCTACTTGCCGCCATCGGCATCGTCGCCACGCACATTACCCCGGAGATCAAGCACCAGGCGCGCAATAAAGCCGCCGAGTGGTTCAGCAACTAACCAACTTCCGTACGGAAAGCCATTGCCGTCGGCATGAGCGCCACCGAAGCGCTTGAAAAGTACGGCGTCGTCTGATTTCAGGCGGACAGTCTTTTCTGACACGTCCTTGGAATCCCCCGGCCTTTGTTTCCTTGCTTAAGACAGCAGTCGCCGCCTCTTGCTCTCGCGAGATTGGTCGCTGCGTGACAAGCTCTAGCAGCCAGTGGTGAAAGTCCTTCGCCTCAAAGAATGGGAACAGTCGGTACAGTCACCGATTTTCGCAGTCCATCTTTATTAGAGACAAAGCACTTCGACGAACGAAAATCGGATGGCAGTCCCCATTTTTTGTAGTCCGCTCAGCGGACTACCCCATTTTTTACCCGGACCCACTTCTACCACGGGCTGCTAGGGTCTAGGGCCTTTCGCTCAAAAACATTCTGTGAAACGGGGGGATTTTCGTTCGAATCCCGACATAAGACCACATGGGGGCAGGGAGGTAGTCTCGTCTTCGCTGTTACTCCGGCGTAGATAGGTTTTTGGGTGCTTGTCTGCAACAGAGAGAAAGCATCTTCAAAACGCTGAGAAGTACGGCGTTGGCTAATCGGCTGTTTCCCGTCGCTCGCATCAAAATCCAAGGAGAGAAAAGAGGAGGACATACTGCGATGCAGATCACAACACTAAGGAGACTGCTGCTGTTTGCGTTGGCGGCCGGAACGTTATTCTGGAGCGCGCCGTTACGGGCGGAGCAAACGGGGACCCAAGTCGTATTCCGATCAGGAACTACCATCGACGCACCGGGACACTATCTCCTGCTGAATGATATATCGACCGGTGGGCCCAGTCCGGCCCTTACCATTACGTCAGGCGGGGTCACGTTGGATCTCAACGGACATCAAATCACCGGGCCAGGCGGGAATCGGGAGACGGGGATCATGATCGACGGAGCCAGCGGCGTGAAGGTATTTAACGGCTATGTGGCTTACCTGGGATTTGCTGTGGTGGTCAACAACAGCAGCAACGTCGTCCTGCGCGATCTACACATACGCGGCCAGGGCGTGGCAATAACCGCGCCGCCGCCGGAAGTGGGGATCATGATCGCACAGTCGAAAAACGTTTGCGTTGAGAAAAACGTCATCTACAACGTAGGATTGGGGGTCTTCGTTCGCGGCGGCCAAAGTTGGGGCAATCGGATCTACGGTAACACGATAACCGCCAACACCAACGGGATATTCGGGCTTTGCTACAACCCGACGGCGGATGATCCAGAGGGCCCGCGAGGCGACCTCGTTGACAACAACTTGATCACCGGCTTCAACGTGGGAATCCAAGTTGTCCCGACCGCTGTGTCTAACGTATTTCGGAACAATGTGATCGCCTTCATCACGAGCGCGATGGAACTAGGAAACAGCACCAACCAAGATATCGACAACGTTGGGGTTCAGCTTCCTTAGCGGCAACTAAACGAGGGCTGGGACTCACCCTGAATGGTTTCGCTGCAGGCTTTGCCGAGCTGATGACGACGGTCAAGAATCAGCGAAGCGAGAGTGGGTGAGCCCTGGCGCATCCGAACGAACAGGCCCACAGGGGGCAGGGGCAAACTTCATCTGAACTTGTCCCACTCCCCGCGTGGGCCTGCGACGGAATTCCTTCGCGAAATCACCACTCGTAATCTCAAGCCGATCACCAAAGATAGGGTGGAGGAAGGCCGACAGCCACGGCAACTTTGTCCTTGTCGTCCGTTTATCGGGCCGGCAGCTAGTGGGTCCTCTTATTGCAGCTGTAACTTTCATTTAGGAACTGAGTAAGTTGTCTATGAATCGCAAGATTGGCCGGACGAGGGGGTCCACGATGTTGCGGATGTGAGGACCGATAGACTCGTCCCCGAGGGTAAAGTAAGCCAACAATCCGATGACGGCTGCAGGGATTGCAAACGCTACCAACGACTTAGTGGCCTTCGCCCGATCGCGTCTTTGACGAGTGCGACGATCTGCGCTCATGGTTCGCTCCTCGACAGGATGGCCGCGAGGGTGATCGGCTGCGGGTGAGCTGATCTTCGACGCTCAGGGCCTGCTCTGTGAGCAGCCGCCCAGCACCGCCCGAGTGTTTCTTCCGACTCGTTTGCCGGCGGAGATCCTGAGTAACCTCAATACTAGCTGGGACTACCCGTTATTCCAAACCGCGAGCTGCTACCGTTTCACTTGAGGGTGGCGATCTCCAGGTGGCTGTGTCCTGCGCCTCTCTCGGCTGCCGATCGACGCCCGGCCGAAAAGTGATAGACTCAGGCAATCTCAGCGCGGAGGCCTCACTGGCGTGCCCCGAGAACGAGAAGTGCCGCAAGCCGCGGTCTGCACGGACGAATTGCTGGAAGAGCTTGGACAAGTCCTTGACCCGGAGCTGGATGAGTCCATTCTCGAAAGGGGCTTCGTTGAATCCCTTCAAGTCCAAAAGGGGTCGGTCACAGTAGAGCTAAGGTTGCCCACCTTCTGGTGTGCGGCCACTTTTGCTTACTTGATGGCCGAAGACATCCGCAAGAGGGTCCTCGCCGTTCACGGCGTTACAGCTGTCACTGTCCGTTTGAAAGATCATTTCGAGTCGCAGGTGATTGAAGCGGCGGTGAACGCGGGCAAAAGATTCTCGGAAGCCTTTCCCGGGGAAGCCACCACCGATCTTGACGACTTGCGGCTCGTGTTCCTCCGCAAGGGCTTCATCAAGCGCCAGGAGCAATTCCTACGGAGCTTGACCGGCGCCGGTTTGTTGTTGCAGGAGATAGCGGGTATTCGTCTCGAGCATCTGTCCATCGAAGGAACATTCTGCCGCATCCGGCGGCCCGCCGGTGACACCGTCTCAGTCGAGGCGGCCCGGGCTGCGCGGCGTTATCTTGAGCGGCGGGCCGAGCTAGGCTTGAATTGCTCGCCAACTGCGCCCTTGGTTACGGATTCTGAAGACAGGCCGATTCCCTCCCATCGTCTTCCGCAGTATCTGAGGGCGGCCCGAACGGTTCGGCTCTCGCTCGAAGCCAACGCTTCCCTCTGCTCGGCTCTGCTCGACGCGCGCAAGGCGGAAGCTCCCGGAGGCTTCGTGCAAATTGGAGGTCAGCATGTATCAGGCTGATGATGAGGAAGTATTTGTCATCGACGGGCATACTCACTTCTGGGATGCCAGCCCGGAAAACTGGCGCAACAAGTACGGTGAAGGTTGGATCCGCTGCTTCTACGACTATCACACCGCGCTGAGTCCCAAGGAGTATGTGTGGCCGTTTGAAAAGTATTGCAAGTACGGTGAGCAGACCATGATTCAAGATCTGTTCTTCGAAGGGCACGTGGACATGGGTATCATGACCTCCACCTATCTGTACGAGTTCTTCAAGAACGGGTTCAATTCGCACATCCAGAACAATATCTTGAAGGAGAAATACCCCCATCGGTTCATCCTTTGCGGGTCCTTCGATCCGCGGGCCGAACAGAAGGGTCTCGACGAATTCCGCCAGATGATCGAGGAATATCCTATCCAGGGCCTCAAACTCTATACGGCGGAGTGGCGAAACGGGTCACGGGGCTGGTCGCTGAAGAGCCCCTGGGCCTACAAGCACTTCGAGGCCTGCCTGGAACTGGGGATCAAGAACATCCACGTTCACAAGGGACCAACGATCTACCCGCTCGACAGAGATGCCTTCGACGTTGCGGATGTGGACCAGGTGGCCACCGACTTTCCCGACCTTAACTTCATCGTCGAACACGTCGGCCTGCCGCGACTGGAGGACTTCTGCTGGATCGCCACGCAGGAAAAAAATGTGTACGCCGGTCTGGCGGTTGCCACCGCCTTTATTCACAGCCGCCCGCGGTATTTCGCCGAGATGATGGCGAACCTGCTCTTCTGGCTGGATGAAGACCGGCTGCTTTTCTCGAGCGACTATGCCATCTGGTCGCCGAAGTGGATCGTCGAAAAATTCTGGTCCTTCGAGATCCCCGACGATATCAAGCAGGAATACGGAGTGGATTTGACTCCCCAGGCCAAGCGCAAGATCTTGGGAGAGAACGCGGCCCGCCTCTACGGGATCGACATTGCCGCCCAACGGGAAAGACTGAGCCAGGATCCGATCGGCGTCAAACTAACCAACGGCGCGGGCGCTTGATAACGCGGCGATTGAAAAATCGGGTACAGCCAGCCAATTCGCCTCAGGCTAAGTGCTTTTTTTCTTGGGTCATGACGCCGAGCGAATTGGTGGCACTCCCCGATTTTCGCTCCTGGATGACTTTTGCCACGGGCTGCTAGGGACGCGGAGCCACATTTCCGTGAGACTTTTGTAGAAAGGACGGACCCATGCAAGCCGCTCGACTTCATGAATTTGACGAAACCCTCAAGCGAGCCGAGCTTCTGCGAGTGGAAGATCTCGCGGAGCCGAAAGTCCAAGAACCCGACGACGTGATTGTGCGCATTGGAGGAGCGGGGCTATGCAGAACCGACTTACACATCGTCGAGGGAATCTGGCGTGAAAAAGTTGACCGACCGTTGCCCTACATTCTCGGTCACGAAAACGCGGGCTGGGTGGATGAAATAGGTTCCTCGGTCCGCACCGTGAAAACCGGCGACGCGGTGATCGTGCATCCCCTGGTCACCGACGGCACCTGCCCGGCGTGCCGGCGAGGCGAAGACATGCATTGCGAGGACAGTCACTTCCCGGGGATCAGCCGAGACGGCGGCTTTGCGCAACTTCTCCATACGAAGGAACGCTGCCTCATCAAACTGCCCCCGCAGCTCGATCCCAAGGATGTGGCGCCGTACGCGGACGCCGGACTGACAGCCTACCGGGCGGCCCGCAAAGCATCAGAAATCTTGAGGCCCGGCATGACGGCAGTCATTCTCGGTTTCGGTGGTCTGGGACATATTGCGGCGCAGGTTCTTCGCAACCTTTGTGCCGCCACGATCATAGTAGTGGACACTTCGACACAGGCCTTGGCCCTGGCGGAGGAGATGCTCTTCGAGCACCGCGTGCTCGGGGACAAAGGCGCCGTAGACGAGATCCAGCGTCTCACCGACGGAGGGGCCAACGCCGTCATCGACTTCGTCGGCGAGAAGGGGACACCCGAGCTGGCGATGAAAATGCTGCGTAAAGGCGGCACCTACTTCGTGATTGGTTATGGCGGCGTAATTCAGATGCCGACCATCGACATGATCGTGGATGAGTTCAACATTGTCGGTAATCTGGTCGGCAACTACACGGAACTTTTGGAATTGATGATCCTGGCCGGCCAGGGCAAGGTGAAGTTGGCCACCCGGGTCTACCCGCTCGATCAGGTGAACGAAGCGATGCACGACCTGATCGACGGCCAAATCCCGGGACGCGGAGTTTTGGTTCCGGCGTAACGACCGCTCCGTCGAAAACCCACCAGTTTCATCCCCTTGAGTAAGGATAACTTGTAGCACTGACGGTCACGGCAGAGCGCCTCGCTGCTTCTTCTGTGCCGCACTCCTGAGCAAGCGTTTCCCAGGCGCTAGATTGCCCGGTGTTCCCCTCACTCGACGCTGACTGTTTGGATCGCGACTAGCGACAAACGGGTAGCCCCGTAGTCTAGTCCCGGGGCTGTGAAACGGACCTCCGGAGAAGAAACGCCGAAACTCAGCGAGCCGGAAGGGTTGTCGGGGGTTGGTAGCTGTTGCATGGCTTCCAGGGGAATCTCCAGCCGGCCCGCGTCGGCCGGCGCCCGACAGCCGACTCCCACTGATCTCGTGGTCGAGCTGAACGGGTCTTCTTGCAATGTGACTGAGACAGATAGGGTGACGCTCAGGGTTTGCGAGCTGTCCAGCCCGGCTACCGGCCACGTGACTTCCAGAGGCTCGTCTAGCCGGACCGGGTTTGGAAAGTCGAGAACCGGGAGTGGTGGGACCGCGATTTCCGTTTGAAAAGCTCCGATGTCGGTACCTCCCATACCTTCGAATCTCCAGCCGCCCGGCTCGATCAACTCACCCGCTATCTCGCCTAGAGGATCATAGCTTGCAATCAGCGCGAAAAGGTTTTCCCGAGGTTGGAGTTCCACGAGCTGGCCGCTAGGCCCGATGACAAACAGGACAGGACCGGCATCGAGAGGCCCAAAAGGGGGTGGGGACGGCGCAGGGGGCACCACAGGTCGGTCGGTTTCGATGAAGCCGACCACAACACCGGAAAGAAGAGAATCACAGCCGTGCGCGGGCGGCGGCCCTGGTGGGCCGCTGGTCAGGGCGACGCCTTCTGCGTTCGCCCAAAAAAAGCGGCCAAAGGCGATTCCGATGTCTGTTGTCGCGGTCCCAAAGGGGGAGTTCGAGACATTCCTGGTCGACCGGCCAAAGGTTAGGTTTGCCAGTGCCACCTGCCCGCCGGCATCGAGGGTTGCCAGGGTTTCGGGCGAGAAGCCCATGGGGTGCTCGCAGCCGCCGGGAGTGTCGGAAAGCGAGACTGTCACCGTGTTGCTGGGTGTCTCGCTCGCAATCACACGGAGCGGAATGTAGCAACCCCTCGGAACCGTCTCTCCTATCGGGAGCGGCACATTGATCTGATCGACGCCTGGGAATTGCGGGGAGCGCCCAGAATAGGACGGGCGAATTTGAAGCCCCCCGACTTCGACCACGACGTCCTGGTTCACGTTCTTGACAGACGGATTGGTGTTGTCCGGTCCGTCGATCGGCCCCAAGCCAGTGCCCCAAACGATCAGATACCCCCCGGGTAAAGCGGGCTGGGTCAGCCGATTCAGAGGCACAGACTCGGGTGATTCATAGTTCTGCACAACTCCCGGTCCGTAACCTCTCATCGAGACCGTAAAGATGCCTGGCGCTGCCGGAGCCACCTGAAAAGGCTCCGGCGGGCTCGATTGATCTTGGTAGGTGACGATTGCCGTGTATTGTCCAGGCGGCATAGTGGACGGCGCGATGCCTGCCACTTGTGATTGCCAACTGTGGATCAAGAAAGCTTCAAATACCTCACCGCTTTCGATCGAGTGAAACTCCACGCGTGTCCCGCCCGGCCGTTCCGGGAGCTGGGTCGGGAAAGGCGGAGCCACCTGTTCGATCTCTTCCGGCCCCAGGCCCGCACCGTAGATGACGAAGACCGACCCTGGCGCAATGCCGGGCCCGAGCCGCGCCCTGGCGAAACTGGCGCCGTTGACGACCCCCAAGGGATTGATAATCGGCCCATCGGACTGTGCGGACAGGACAATCGCCCCTACAAGTAGACAGATGACACGGGCGACGAGAGATCCCTGTCGGCGCGAACAAGGGAGGTCGCGAGCGAACAGCATCCGTAATCCGTCCGTAATGCTTATACTCCCGATGATGAAACTCCCTCAAACACACCGTAGCAGACCGACGCCGATCTCTTCGAGCTCGGCGCTACACTTCCCCAGGGGCGTCTTCAACACCACAGCGATTATGCAACCCGAAGCAGGCAAGGTGGAGGCAAGCCTCGGTTCCTCCAGCATACTCCGCCCGGTCCCGCATGGGCAGCTGGCGTGCCGAAAGCTACATCCTTCGGAATCAAGTGGATAGATCACAGGCCCAAGCGTGTTACCTTTTGTCGCTGCGGGAAAAGCCCCTGAGAGGGCTAAGATTGTCAACGAACTCTTGATACATCACACTAGTGTATTGGCGCGGCTGATCCGGCTCTGGGCAAGGGTCAAGGATTGCCGCGGAAAGGTTAGAGAAGAATGGCAATCACAGGTGGCGAGGCTGTCGTAAGGTCGCTGGCAGCACACGGGGTGCGCACCGTTTTCGGCATTCCAGGGACCCACAACCTGGCTGTCTACGACGCACTGCTTGATACCGAGATCCGGCACATACTCACGCGGCACGAGCAGGGGGCGGCTTTCATGGCGGACGGCTACGCCCGCGCCGGCGGCCATAGGGGCTAAGCTGGCCGTCCCCGACCGGCCGGTGGTCGTGCTGACGGGTGATGGAGGTTTCCAGTTCACTTGCCAGGAGCTGGGAACGGCCGTGCAGTTCGGCGTGCCAGTCGTTGTCGTCGTCTTCAACGACGACGGCTATGGCATCCTTTGGCCCCAACAGCAGGCGCGCTACGGCCGGACCAACGCCACCGACCTGGTGAACCCGGACTTTGTTGCACTGGCGCGCGCGTTCGGTGCAAGCGGCCGGCGAGTCGAAGCGATCGGCGAACTTGGCGCAGCCATCAAATCCGCGTTGGATGCAGACGGCCCATCGTTGATCGAGGTTCCCTTGTCACTGCCTTGTCACCCCATCGAAGAGACAATGAAAATGTTCATGGAAGTGCCGGCAACAACTACGAGTGTTTGAGCTACTAGACCGTCGCTAGCGCGCAACTGATCTCGTGCGGAGTTTGCGGGAAGCATACCGAGCCGCGCGCGTAAGCAAACGGTGCAGTGATGCTGTGAAAAGATAGGGGCTGTGCCGATCCCCATCCTCGGTTTGTCCGGTTTCAAACAGCTCACACGAGTGGAAAGCGGACTACCCTCATTTTTCGCAAGCCACTCCGCCCGGGGAGGAAACCGATGCCACTCAAAACGGTCGCCATCCTGAGCCCCGGCGACATGGGCCACGATGTCGGCCGGGCTCTACGCCAACATGGGCTAGACGTCATCACTTGCCTCAAGGGGAGAAGCGACAGAACACGAAGCCTTTCTCAGCAGGCTGGTATTCGGGATGTCGGGGGCCTCGACCGGATGGTGTCCGAGGCCGATCTGATCCTTTCCATTCTCCTTCCGGCCGAAGTAGAGGATGCTGCCCGGGAAGTCGCTGCCGCTCTCCAAAGGACGGGTTGCGACACGTATTTCGCCGATTGTAATGCCGTGTCGCCGCAGACAGCCGGGGCGATCCACGAGATCATAACGGATGCTGGTGGCAGGTTCATCGACGGTTGTATCATCGGTGAGCCACCGGGTCGGGGCATTCCCCCGAGGCTTTATGTTTCTGGAGAACACGCGGACGTCATGGCCGAGATCGCCGGCAAGGAAATTGATGTGAGGTTCATCGGCGACCAAGTGGGGCAAGCGTCAGCAATCAAGATGTGCTACGCCGGTCTGACCAAGGGAACGTTCGCTTTGTACTTCGCAGTCCTTACAGCGGCTGAGGCCATGGGCTTGTCGGACGAGCTGCGCTCTGAGTTCACCTTTAGCCAGCCAGAGGCGCACAGCCGCATGGAACGTCATCTTCCAGCCCTGCCGGTTAAGGCTTCTCGCTGGATTGCAGAAATGCAAGAGATTGCTGCTACCTTCCAAGCGGCGGGCGTCACACCTTTTTTGCACCGAGGCGCCGCCGACATCTACGAGACAGTAAGCAAGACGCCCTTCGCTCAAGAAACGCCCGAGAATAGGAACAAGCATCGTACCCTTGCTGAGACCATTGCAGCCGTGGCCGAATACTCAGTACCTGAAGCCTAGCGCGTTAGGTTCGGCTGGTACGGAGCGAATCAGCGGTCATGCGCGGCCCTTGAGTTCAGATTGAGCCGTTTGTGGCTAAGACGCTGAATACACGATGTGGTTCTAGTACCTATGAAGTACGGTCCTAGAAAGTTTTGGTACGAACAAGCTCTATTTAGCGCTCAGATTGAAACCGAGGGTCTATTGCCTAAAAGCAAGTGGCGAGGGAGAATGATTCGATGGCTTCCCGCCTGCGGGAGAGACTGTTGTGCGATAGTGCTGAACTTGCGCGACCGTTTTCCTATTCCCTCGAATTGCAGTACTCGGTAGGACAAGAATCCCGCAACGAGTTGCCATCTTGATTAGTGTAAGCACTCGGCTGGTTTGGTCGTTGAGCGTACGTTGCGACAGCTCGGTCAAGTGTAGCTAGCGACTGGTAGTCCAAGTCAAGGAGCGCGGGAAATGGGCATGAGAGTGCGGGTAACGAAAGGCAAGAGAAAGGGAAGGACGACTTCTTCGGGGTTTACGAGCCTCACTGGCGCGGATCGTTCGACTCAGAAAAGTGGGCCGCTTCCCGAGCTGCAGGTTACGCTGAGGAAGTTGGGCAAATGGCTGCGCGCTCTTCCCCGACCGGCGTGGTTCACGGGGGAAAACCTTCAACGGATCGTTTTCAGCCGTCGTTTCTCGCAGGCGTGGTTCATCGTCATTGTCGTACTTTTCGTCAGTTCGTTTTACACTCCCATGCAAGCCTGGGTTTCCGGCCCGCTGGAGACGGTAAACAGCAGTGTGTCCCAGTACTCGGACTCACTGGGCCAAACAACTCGGAAGCGTGCCGCTTTCTTTATCGTTGACGAGTTTAGGCAGAGCGCCGACCACTGGCTCAACCAAAATTCCGTCCAGATAACCAACGAGGGACTCATACCCCAGAAAGGGGTGACCTTACACCGCGAAACCCTGGATCTGACGGACTACAAGTTACAGTTTGAAGCTAAGATTCAATCCAAAGCAGTAGGCTGGGTTGTTCGGGCGGCGGACGACGTTAACTACTACGCCTTCAAGTTGAACAAAGCGGTTCGCAAGGGGTCCAGCGAATACAGCTTGGTGCGGTACGCCGTGACGCAAGGAAAACCCGCATCGCCGGCGAGCCCTATCGCGGTCCCGGCGGAGTTTGCACGGGAGGATTTCAACCGCATCTCCGTTCGGTTGAGGGGAGATCAGATTAACACCTTGCTGAACGGAAAAGGCATCGACTATTGGAAGGATTCGCAATTCGGGAGCGGCGGCATTGGCTTTCTGGCTGGCGAGGGGGAGGAGGCTCTGATCCGAAAAGTTGCGGTTTCGGGGAACGAAGATACCATGGGATTAATACTCTACGGCACGATCGAAACCATACGCTCGGTACGAGACTTCGTTGGCAGGCGGTTTGCTTTTGCCCTCCCGATGGCAACCAAGGGGCAATACTAAGTACTCCATTTCATAAATACACTCACGTTTCGGGCGAGTGCAGGCGGGTACAGCATGCTGTGCCCCTACAGATCTGTTGGGTGCCTGGAAATGTAGGGGGCGGTATGCCGTGCCCGAAGTTCCGGATCGTCCACCTGGCTTCTAAATATACGTGACCGAACTTATGCGACGGACTACGAAGGCAGCGCTCGGTTTCCCGACCTTGGAAAGAGTCCAGGATTCTTCCGGTTCAGGATTATTTGGAGTTCCGCGGCGGTTTGGGCTTCTTCCGACCCTTGGAATCTTTCTATCCGTTACAGTCCCCTGGGCCGATGCTCCCGTTGTTGTAGGCATCCAGCAGCATAGCTAAGTTCAAGATTGTCCGGCGATCCGTACGGCTGAGGCTTTTCCAGGCCGCCTGATCATAGACCGCAAGGATCAGGTCCGCTGCCCCAATGGCGGCGGCTGCGGCCGAGCCATCCGCGCCGTTGGCGATGCTGAGTTTTGCGGCCAGTAACTGCGCGTACAATTTACTCACACCGTTTGAAGGCCGACCGCCGTTCCATCGCATCCTCAAGATTTGGACGGCCTGAGAAGCTGTCGTTACAGCCACCGTGGCGCCCCCGCCCGTACCAAGCTGGATCGGCAATAACGGCGTTACCCGGTCCCGGTTCTTGCCCGAAAAACCGGCGTGGTTCTTCCAGTACCCGATCGTCAGTGTACAACCGTCTCCAGGCTCCTCGTCTGGGGGTTCCTCGCACAACCCCGTATAGATATCAACAAAGAGGTCGTCGGTGTCCTTCTGATGGGTGTCGTTTTCGTCGAGTTCGACCATATTGGCCAGACGGAAGTGCGTGTCGCATTGGGCGCTATTGTTCTCGATCTGCACCACGAACATGGTACTGCCGGAATCGGAAAACGGATGCACGCCACCGCTCCCGGGTGTGCACGTGAATCCAGCCGGGCAACTTATGGTGTCGGTCACCGTTGCGCCGTCGTCGATTTGGACCACAGTGGGTGTCGTGGGAAGGGAGAAATCGGCCTTGGGTTCCGGTCCGAAGGGCGTCCCTAGCTGGCCGGAGTGGTTTGTGATAGTCACTTTGGCGGCATTTCGGTAGATCGCTCCAGAGACCGGAACAAACTCAATGTTGTAGGGAGAGCAGTCACTGGCTCCGGCTGCGAGAAAGCCGGCAAGCGTTTGGTTCGCGCCCAGTTCTTGAAACGGCCCCGGACCGTTCTTGAACTGAACGTGGTCGAAGACCGTAAGGCTTTGGGTTGCTTGCGCGCCTCCGTTGGTTACGCAAACCTGGCCGCTAACGCCGAAGACGTCGTTGATCACTGGACCCGTTCGCGTCGCCTTGATCGTGAATTCGACGGTGTCCGCTTCCCCTTGCTTGATCGTCAGCGCTGCCTTATCTACGGTCTTCGCCACCGTCCAGTCGTACACCTCCGTCCTGTTGAAATAGCCCTGGGCCGTCTTACTGGCAGTGAGTGTCGTGCCCGATTGACCCTGTGCCCAGGCTGTGTTACTCGCGATCCACATCAATGCCGCGCATAGCGCTAGTAACGCGATTGCTTGCCTAGCTGCCGTCTTCATCCTCAGTCCTCCTTTGGCCCGCGGCGAGGAAGTAGCCACAGAAGCATCGACTAAGCGGACCTCCCTCCGCTTGACCGACTTTTCCCTCGATATTTCCCCACAGCAAGTCACTTCCGACCTGAAGCTCGTCTGGCCGTCGGTCCCCTCGTCCCAGGAGGGTACGTTCAGTTAATCGGTTGGCAGGGAGGGGTTAGTTAGGCGTTTACCGCCTCACTTCGGCAAGAAATTGTCGATGTTGTGCAAATCATTCGTTTTGCCCCGCAGGGGCCACACGTTCAGGGCAAGTCCCCTAAACCCCTAACTGCTTTCCCCGTCTAGAATGGGAGTGATGGCTGACTTGGGCGATCTGCTCGACGCGGAACTCATTCAGAAAGCCGGATCGCTTTGGGAAGAGGCTACGACCTCGCCCTTTTTGGAAGCGGTGGCTAAAGGCGATGTTGCCGCCGAGGTGTTCGGCCGCTGGCTGTCGCAAGACTACCTTTTCGCCACCGAGCTCACCGCCTTCCAAGCCGTGGTCGTCTCGAAAGTTCCCCGCGCTTGCCACAAGCCGTTGATCCAGGGGCTGGTAGCTCTCGATTCGGAGTTGGCGTGGTTCGAATCGCATGCCAGACGACTTCAGCTTGAACTCAGCGTTTCCGCACACCCGGGCTGCCGTCGCTACACGGATTTTCTTCTGCATTCGGCGCACACCGAACGCTATCCGTTGCTGTTGGCGATTCTCTTTGCGGTCGAGGCTTCCTACTTGGCGGCTTGGAGCGCGTTGGCTGGGGAGGGACCCTACACGGAATTCATCGAGCGCTGGTCGAGTGAAGCCTTCAAGGACTACGTCCTGTCACTGCGCCGCCTTGCTGAAAACAACTCCGATCCGGCCCAGCAAGAGGCTTTTAACAGAGTCCTTGAGTTTGAGCGCGACTTCTGGACGATGGCCTGGGAGGGGTAGGTGCTGCACGAGCGCCTGTGGAAGCAAAACCAAGACCTGGCGCAAGCTTCCCTCGGCCATCCATTTGTCGAAGCGTTGCGTGATGGCACGCTGGCGCTGGCGGCATTTCGTGGCTACATCGCCCAAGACGCTTTCTTTCTCGAAGCTTTCGCCCGGGCGTATGCTTTGGCACTGGCCCGCAGCCGAGGCTCAGGGCCGATCGGCCTCTTTGATGTACTCATCGGCGGTGTTCGCGACGAGCTCAAGCTGCACGCCGCGTATGCCGCCGAGCTGAAGATCAATCTGAGCAACGTGCAACCCAACGCCGCTTGTCGAGCTTACACGGATTTCCTTCTGGCCACGGCGTGGCATCGCTCGCTGGGAGAAGTCCTGGCAGCCATGACGCCTTGCATGCGGCTGTACGCGTTCTTGGGGAAGGAATTATGGCTGCAAATCGGCGGCGAGGGGAAGGTCAAGGTTCATCCCTACGGACGCTGGATTACCACGTACAGTGGACCCGACATGCAGGAGCTGGCCGACCACGTCGATCGCCTACTCGACCGTTTCTCTACGGACACGCCGGCGGTGCGGCAAGCCTATCGCTACGCGATGCAATGCGAGGTGGATTTTTTCTCGGCTGCCTTGGAAACTCCTGCCCAGGTTTCGGAGGTGCAGCGGTGAAGCCCGTCGCCTTGACGATTGCCGGCTCGGATCCGTCGGGGGGAGCGGGCATCCAGGCCGATCTAAAGACCTTCCACCAGTTCGGTGTCTATGGGATGAGTGTGGTCACCCTGCTCACGGTACAGAATACCGAGAACGTCTTCTCGGTCGATCCTCTGGAGCCGGGGTATGTCGAGAAGCAGCTCCGGGCGGTGACGCGAGATATTCCTCCTCAAGCGGCGAAAACCGGGGCGCTGGGTACGAGCGAAATCATCGAAATGGTCGCGGCTTGGGCGCAAACAATCCACTTTCCTCTTGTCGTCGATCCGGTGATGATTAGCAAGCATGGTGCGCCACTGATCGCCGAGGAGGCCCGCCAGGCTTTCTCCGCAAAACTTCTGCCGCACACCTTCCTTGTGACACCAAACCTGCATGAGGCCGCCGCGCTGACGGGGGCCGCGGTAGAGAACGTGCCCGCCATGGAAGACGCCGCCCGAAAGATAGCCGAGCAAGGGGCCCAAGCTGTACTGGTCAAAGGCGGCCACTTGCGCGAAGATGCCGTCGACGTGCTCTACGACGGCAACCGCTTCGAACACTTCCGGACCCGGCGAATAGAAACGTCTCACACGCATGGCACCGGTTGTACCTATTCGGCCGCCATTACCGCCGAGCTTGCCAAAGGACGTTCACTGCCGGAAGCGGTGGCTGCGGCGAAAAAGTACATCACCGAGGCGATCGCGACTGCGCCGGGCCTAGGCCACGGCTGCGGCCCGGTAAACCATCACGCGGGGACGTCCTAGAGAGACCGTGAAAACTGGGAGCTGTCCGCGGCGCGGCGCCCGGGGACCTACGTCGTGCAAAGCCTTCGCCGGCTTACGAAACTGAGGCGCGGCTGCTCGCCAACGGCCTCACGACCCTGTGTGAAAAAGAAAAGGACAGCTGTTTGTGGCGCAAGCTCTCAGCTTGCCGAGTCAACACTCACGTCGACTCATGTTCCGTACCCGCCCCCTTCCGAGCCGCGCGCGTCAGCAGGCGGTCCAGCGGTGCCGTGCGGCGCCCGGGGTGGTGTTCACGTCGTCGTTGTAAAGTGATAGAGTTCTAGGGCAACAAGACCGGAGAGTCGCGTATGAGCTTGCGGCGAGATCTCAGTGGACTGGCGCTGTTTCTTGTGATGAGCGGGAGTTTGACGGCGTCGGAGCCGGCCAAGCGCCTGGAAGTCAAGTGGAGCGAGTTGGGAGGAATGATCGGCGGGGCAAGGGTCACGCTCCAACTCGCCGACGGCGAAAGGGTGGCGGGGCAAGTCAAGGGGGTTACCGCAACCTCGCTCGTTGTAAGGGTGAAGAAGACCAGCGACCTGCTTGCTTACCCTAAGCGTAAGATCCAGATCCCGAGAGAAACTGTCTCTCGAATCGAGGTCCCACGCTTCAAAGGCAGGGGGGGACGGATTGGCGTGGCCGTGGCAGCATTCATCGGCACTCTGGTGGGTAGCATGTTTGCTTTGGTCGGCAAATAAGTCGGTGAGGGCGAAGCGGTCGGCGCCAAACTCGGCGCGAGTGCCGCGATCGCAGCGGGCGCTACCATGCTGGTGTACAAAGCCACCCGTCCAAAGGACATGACAATCATCGAAACCTTGTCCGATTGCCAGATAAGGGAGCGGAAACCGGAAAACAAGAGAAGAACCGATAGGGTTGGGCCCTGGAGACGAGTTCACTATAGATTAGGAAATGTCGGGATCGAAAGCCCGACACAGCACGCTGCAAGCGTGCGCCACGTCGCCAGGATGATCAGAAAGTCTTGTCTGGGACAGCTTACTAGTTTGTCGGAACGGGTAGTGTCGAGCAAACAAGAGAGTTGTATCGGTGGTTATACGATCGTGCCCGGCATGGGACCGGCGGCGGAAGTCCCTATCTTAAGTGCCTGCGGCGCGCAGCGTACGATTCCTCGTGGATCAGGGACGCATTGATTGAAGGGAGAAAACGATGCCACGATTCAAACAGATCAAACATCCGGACGACCCAGAACTGAAAGCTCTGTACAAGGCGGCGATGGAGGGTGGTATGGTGGGCACCGAGGAAGGCGTCCCCAACAATTTTGTCACCTCTCAATCCGAACGGCCGGACATTCTTGCGGCAACGTTAGTCTTTGCCGACAAGATCGTGATGCAGGGACTGCTTCCTCCCACCGTCAAGCAGATGATCGCCATGACGATTGCCATGCAAAACAATTGTCGATATTGCACCCGGCTTCACACCAGTGCGCTGGAGGGCATGGGAGTTTCGCACGAAGTGATCCAAAGTTGCGCCAGCGATCCGGATTTGGCCGAGCTTCCTCCCTCGCAGCGGGCGATCCTCAAGCTCGCTCTCAAGACTTCACGAGACCCTCTAGCGGTGACCGATGATGACTTGCAGACCCTTCGAGAATTCGGGCTTACTGACGCGGAGATCATGGAAGTGGCGATGATGGCTGCTGCTGAAAACTTTTTGAACACCTGGGCGAGAGTCAGCCAAATCGTGATAGACGGGGAAGACGAACTATCCTGAAAGGGGCGCTCTTTGGCCCGCAACAGCGAGGTGTGTTTTCGTCATTTGAGGGGATCTCACACTCAGGACATCGCATGAGCCCTATCCTCCGTCTCCCGCCACGATCGTTTCGGCTCGTCTTGGCCGCCTCTTTAAGCCGGCGCTGATGGCGGCCTTGGCCCATTTCATCAGTACCTGGGCCGATGGGAGCGGCATCTTGATAGACCCCCCAAGGGAATTGGCATGAGCGAATCGGCTGGGCGGTTGGCGACTTCCCGTGGTTTTCAAGTTTCCATCAGCAGTCTGACGCTAGGGATTCTCTATGAAGCGGTGCTGGCGTTCTCCAGCCAAGACCGCTTGGAAACTCTATGGCCCTCCGTCTGTCAAAATGCCCGCTGGCTTATCCCCTCCCGGCGCATGGGGATCCTGCTTCGCAGTGGGGCGGCGAGCGTTGAGATCGTCGGGCTGTTCGAGCAGGGCAAGTTTCAAAAGCTGGTCGACGCCCCATTCATTCCACACGGGGATCAGCTCGTGCGTGCGCTCGCGCAAAAGAGTGCTCAGTGGATCCATAGACCCCGGCAAGAGCTTGAGGGCGAAAAGGGCGATTTCAGCAAACGGCTCCTCCATGATGATCCCGACGTACTCTTTGTTGTCCCCATGAGTATGAAAGGGAAGACGATTGGGCATTTGCTGTTCGCGATGTCCTCTGTCGCGGACCGGGACCAGGCGATGTTGAATACGCTAGGTACGATATACGCGCTGCATGTGGGGATGACCTACACTCTGCTCCGAATCACTGAAGAGCGGAGACGGATGCAGGATCAGTTGATCATGCAAGAGAAAATGGCCTCCCTGGGCAATCTCGTGGCGGGCGTGGCCCACGAAATCAATACGCCCTTGGGATCTTTGAACAGTAATAGCGACACGATGGGGCGCATGGTTACGGCACTGAAGTCCTCGTTGCAAGATGATGGAAAGCATCCGCCGCCGGAGCGAGCCGACAAAATCAGCCGTTTCTTGGAGGAACTGGGCGCACTGGCTGACTTCAACAAGACCGCCTCCCAGCGAATGATCGAGATTGTTACCAGCCTGCGCAGCTTTGCCCGGCTCGATCGCGCCACGGAAGATCAGGTTGACATACATGAGGGCCTGGAAAACACGCTTGCGCTGATCGAAAACCAGCTCAAGGATCGTGTCACGGTTCACAAGGACTACGCTGCGACGCCTCGGGTGAGGTGCTATCCCAGCCAGTTGAACCAGGTGTACATGAACCTACTGCTGAATGCGAGTCAGGCCATCGAGGGCAAAGGGGATATCTATTTGAAGACCTTCGCTACCGACGATGCCGTAGCCATTGAAATCACGGACACGGGCGTTGGAATATCCACCGAGAATCGGAGTCGAGTTTTCGATCCCGGGTTTACCACCAAGGGGGTCAAGGTGGGTACCGGTCTTGGGCTGTCAATCGTTCAGCGCATTATCGACGATCACAATGGAAAGATCGAAGTGGAAAGCCAAGTCGGCAAGGGTACAACAGTCAGGGTTTTCTTGCCCCTCTCTTAACCAGAGCCACTCCATCAAGAGACAAGTTGATTCGCCTGACAAGCAAGATGCGCAGAGCGGAGCGAAAGAGAATTCTCTTCCTTTTGGCCACACTCGCGGCTTGCCTGGTAAGCGCGCAGTCTGTAGCCGCCTCGGACTACATCCGCCTCGAGCCGCGGGTTCAGGCCATGCCACAGATCAATAGAAGATGAAGGGCTGGGCGTCAGCCGCACAGACGTCGAGCGCTACAAGGAGTGCCACGCGTAGGGATCGCGAGGGGGAAGCCATGGCGGTTCAGTTCGAGACTGCACATTGACTCTGGACAGCCACATTATACTGCGGCTTTTTTCTCGCCTGTCCCGCAAGTCATTAAAAATATGGGGACTTATACTTTTCGTCACATACCAGGGCAGCCACTCCGGGCTTGGCGAAACGTGCGCGTAAGATCTTCTATAAGAAGGACTTGGCCACTTTTCCGCTTTTAGAACGGTACCACCCGGCTGGAACCGGACCAGTGATCGGAACCTGGCACTGCTAGAGGTTCCCGAACGGGGTCATTACAATCGGCAGACGCGTTCAGTCTTCGACCGCTACAATATCGTTAGTGAATCTGCCCTTCACGACCATGGCGAACCCGGACCGGCACTTCCCCGAAGTTGAACTGGTCGTGACAAGCGCAGAACGGCTACAAAGGCTGATCAGCCGGATTCGATCGCCGCTAAGTGGGTGAATAAAAATGGGCGAACGTGGCGGAACTGGCAGACGCGCTAGATTTAGGTTCTAGTTTTCGGGGTTCCCTGGGGTTACGTGGCGTTCCAAGTCATTCATTTCACTCGCCTATCCGTTACCCTCTGCTGCCTGTGAAAGCGTCACAAAGGGGCAAACTACGGGGCAAACTTTTGCCGGCAAGCTTCCGAGCCGTAAGGGCTATACTTCCGTAATGAGTGAGTGTCAAGCGTTGCTTATGCCCTCTTCCGTGGCCTCACTCAAGCGGGTCCCTCAGGGCCGGATTTCGACGCGTGAGTGCTGGCTGACGGCAGACCCCCATGCGCTGTAAGTCTTGCAGGAAGCCCGAAGGAACCATCGGTTCCGCGAGTCGCAGCGTGCCGCTCAGTTGACTTCGGTCGGCTCTCGGCGCGCTCTCTGTAGGTTGTCTGCCGTAAGCTGGCAGAACTCCTCCAGGCTCCCCACGGGGAGTTGGCTGCCCTGCGCTACGTTGTCTTCACGCTCCCTGAGAAGCATTTGACTCGCCGTTAACCGACCCCAGGAATGACCACCAACTCCCCGTGAATGACTGCTTGGACAACCCCGACGACGAGGGGGGTCCAACCTAGACCTGACCGAAGAGCACTACGTGTGTACCCCAGGTCTGGTATGAGACCAGGTGGTGATAACGGTAGTAATGTGCTACCCGCAAGGATAAGAGATGCCTAAGAAACCTCGACCGTGTACCATACAGAAGCCTACCGCAGTTTCTTTGCATGTCCGTCCTGCGGCAGCCGCGAAACAAGCACTAGCACGATCACCACTACACAGCGGTACGTTTGGTTGCCGGGGGTTCAAATCCCTCCGCCCCGACCAATGGTTTGAATGGTTTACAAGCGCGCTCCAGCCCGGGGTGTATGGTACCGTCGGTCAGCCAGAGCGTAAGTGCTTGGGCGGGAGCCCTTGTTAGCTCGTAGACTGTCATCCACGCCGGCGGCAAAAGCGACGCATGTGTCGTATTTGAAAGGATCGAGTGTTCGGCAATCGCCATCAAGCGCTGTGCCGTGCGCACGCCGAACGGCACCTTGTCACTGTCGACCATGGCTTCGAATCCGCCGTGCGACAGCGCCGCCTTCGCTCCGAGCAGCAGCTTCCCCACGTCGATGATCGCCAGCACTGCGTGCGACAGACTGCTCGCAATCGTTTCCCGTGAGCTCGCGGAAGGTACGAGAAGGTAGCCGAGATCATTGAGGGTATCGGAAAAGTCCAAACTTTGGACTTCTTGGAAAGGGAACCAGTGACCATCGTTGAAGCCTCGAAGCTAGTAGTGGAGCTTATGGAGCTTGCCGAACAGAACCGGCTTGCAGCTCGCGAGGTTGACTCTGACGAGCTAGCGCGGGAGCACGTGCACCAGCAGGAAGCCTGCGAGAAGGCAGCCGAGATCATTGAGAGCGATTCGCTCAAACTCGCCACCCGAACGAGCGTCAACCAGCCGCGAGCGCCGAGCCACGTGTTCAAACTTTGAACACGGACCCCCGAGTGTCCCGCGTCCGCCCTGGGCTGAGGCCCTGATTGAGGAAACCCGCGATCGGGTCGTAACCAGCAACCAAAATCCGTCTCCGCTCTTCTGGTTCATTCCTTCGCAGTTTTTCTTAGCACCCAAGAAAGTCACTGTTGGCGGCGAGACTACCGAGCTTGCCCGCTTTCTTGTCGAGCCGAGCATGATCTTCCGGCCTCTCTGGGCAAACGTCGACACCGACTTTGACCAGGATCCCCCTGCTCTCTATAGCCTTCTCGATCATTAACCCTCTCTTCTCTATGTCTCTTCGCTGCGACAAACACAGCGTCCCTCTGCGCCGCAAGCGCATCCGCGGCAAACTCACCTGGGAGTGCCCCTACTCTCACGCTCCCCGCCACTCTGACCCGCCGGCTCGGCCGACCTGCCAACGAGGTGACGGACGCCCAGCTTATACCGAGGGCCTGTGCTACCCGTGCTGGTACTATCGTTGAAGCCGGAGCACTGCACAGTGTAGTTCCCGGAGGGAAGGTGGAGAAGTCGCCAGACAAGTAGAAGAGCCAGCTCAGCTCGGCCTTGCGACTACGGACTGAGGTAAGTTTGCGGAGTTTTTCTAGGGTGTGGGGAGAGGGCATTCTTAGAGATTGACAAGAGCAAGGCCCGGTGCGGATTCAGCAATCTTTTCAATGAGTGACGATGGTTGGAGGGAACTGTTGGACGCTTGAATGATCGTTTACAGACGGTCGCTCGCCTCTTTACTCTTCTTTGCTATTGCTCTTGGCAAGCTCAGCACGAAATTGTTGTTTCCGGACCGCAAATGACTTCCGCATTTTCACCAAGTCAGTGTCTAGCTCAAGGCGAGTTGCGAATGATTCGAAGAAGGCAGCTTCCATCATTTGTGATGCCTCGAGGATCGTGTACAGAAGGGTCCGCAATTTCGTGGGGTCTGTCTCAAAGTAATTCAGTAAAAACCTCTCCCCGTCCGTCGCCACCGGTTCGATAGACATTCGGTTTCCGACTGAACTTATGGTCACATGGGCACCCCACTCGGAGAATCTGGACCAGTACTGATGAAGAGGCTCAAGTCCAGAATCCGGACCGAATAGCGAAGTCTTCTTGTTGTGGAGGAAAGCCTGTTCAAACGCCTTTCTCTCTGTGCGGCCGTCGTCCTTCGTAACCCACACAGTTGCGAGTTCGGGTTGATTGAGGATCTTGCGAGCATAGGCTACCGCTTCTATACCAGTGCGAATGACGTTTAGAGCTTCCACGCTACAGCCCGAGAATCCCAAATCGAGGGCGATCCGGAAGTGGGCGTGTGCATACCCGAACAGCGTCAATGGCAATAGACGGTCTAGGGTGCCCGGATGTTCAAGATCGCTAGACCCACGGGCCCAGATTTTGTCCAGAGAATCGAAGCACTTCCACGCGACTGGGAGATTCTGAATAGACGCAAAACAGTTGTTTCGCTTGGTGCGCAGGTAGTCCTTGTAGGGGCCACTCAACCGCCGTCGCTCGAATGGCAAGAGCAGGTCGGAGTCTGAGGGTTGGTTATTGCTCTGAGCTTGGGGTCTGGGTTTCACGGTTGCGCTTTGCACACTCCTATTTGAGCCTAGCGCAAGCGCGAACACGCGGAATGTGGCACCACAATCAGCCGACGTAAAGCGGTCCGCCGACCTCAGCCTCCGACGGAGCGGACGTCGCAAAGCCACCGACGTTCTTGTTCAATCTTGCAGCTTGCCATTCTCAGAGTCACCGGGACCCCTTACCCCACCCCCTTTTCCGACACAAGAATTAAACCCGACCTACAACCGGTGGTACCAACCTGGCCGCGCGCCGCGCGATCCCGCGGGTTCACCTTCGCCGGCTTTGAGCCTTATGCGAATCTCGCATTCTAAAGGAGACGGGAGTGAAAAGTCCAAACTTTGGACTTTCTGAAGCACCCCGCGTCCGGGCCGACTACCCCCTCTCCAGACACAGAAATTCCACGCAGTGCGGCGACCCATCATCTGGATCGTGGCTCACTCCCTGCTGGAACCCTCAGAGAGCCGATCTCCAGTCCGCTGAAACCTTCGGGTGAACGAAACCAGCGAAATCCCCACGGCCTGGCAGATTTCCTGAAGATCGAGCAGATCCAGTCTCCTCCCGGAAGCAGCTCTAAACCTGGGAAAGAAGTACCGTGTTCAAAGTTTGAACATGAACCCACGCCGGAACCCACTGCTCGACACGGAACGTTCAAGGTCAATCGGCCGGCGAAATCAGCCCTAAGTGGCTTTGTTGGAGTATGTTACGAACCGACAACGGCCGATTGTTGGTGGGAAGGCGATTTCCCGACACCTATCTGCGGACGAGCGCTATGTAGTTCGTTTCGGGGGACTTAGTCCTGCTCGCGGTCGCGGAACTCTTCGTACCAGTTCTTGGTGAGCTGTGTGCTGAGGACTCCCTGACCAGTGAACCGAGAGACCCACGTCTGGACTGCATCGCTAACGAATCGCCAGTCTGTCAGAATGGACTCAGATGACCAAAAACTGCGGCTTTTTTGTGCATGACAGGTCGTGGTTGCGCGCTCGGTTAGTTATCATGCAGCTAGACCGCGCCGTAAGATCTAAGTCCGGTGGGCTTAGCGGCAGTCGTCAAATCATATGCGATTCACAGAGCGGGAAACCGAGAAACTGCTCCTCTTTACAGCCGCGGAATTGGCCAGGACACGCAAGGCGCGCGGGCTGAAGCTCAACCATCCCGAGGCCGTCGCCCTGATCAGCGCGGAAGTACTGGAGGGCATCCGGGATGGCAAGAGCGTCGCGGAGCTGATGTCCGCCGGAGCCGGGATACTTGGCGGAGAAGACGTCATGGAAGGCGTGCCCGAGATGATCAAGGAGATCCAAGTCGAGGGCACCTTCCCGGACGGCACCAAGCTGGTAACCATCCACGATCCGATTCGTTGAGGAGAGCGCAGTGATTCCCGGAGAATACTTTGTTGAAGACGGCGAGCTGGAACTCAATGCCGGCCGCAAAACGATACGGATCCGTGTCGACAATCTCGGCGATCGGCCGGTACAGGTCGGTTCCCATACGCATTTTTTCGAAAGCAACCGTTTTCTGCGGTTCCAGCGCGAACAGGCCTACGGATTCCGGCTCGACATTCCCGCCGGGACGGCCCTCAGATTTGAGCCTGGGGAGGGTCGCGAAGTCTACCTAGTGGAATTCGCCGGCGACCGTCAGTTGTGGGGTATGAACGCTCTAGTCCAGGGCGGCATCGACGACGAACGTGACTCCGCGATGGCGCGAGCCAAAGACGCCGGTTACCTGGAGACATCGCAATGAAAATCGATCGCCGCCGCTATGCCGCTCTCTACGGCCCTACCGCGGGTGACCGTCTGCGTCTCGGCGATACGAATTTGGTTGCCGAGGTCGAGAGAGACCACACCTGTTACGGGGAAGAGGTTGTTTTCGGCGGAGGCAAGGTGATTCGGGACGGTCAAGGTCAGTCCCAGCGCACCCGAGCACAGGGAACCCCGGACGTCGTTATCACCAACGCGGTCGTCATCGACCATTGGGGCATTGTCAAGGCGGATGTCGGGGTTCGTGACGGAAAGATCAGTGCCATCGGGAAGGCAGGTAATCCGGATATTCAGGATGGCGTCACGGACGGTTTGGCCATCGGGCCCGGAACGGAGATCATTGCGGGAGAAGGAAAGATTCTCACGGCGGGCGGCATCGATGCTCACGTTCATTTCATAAGTCCTCAACAAGCGTGGGAGGCGATCTACAGCGGTATCACGACGATGCTGGGAGGGGGAACGGGCCCGGCCGAGGGAACCAAGGCGACTACATGCACGCCGGGCGCCTGGAACATCCATCGGATGCTAGAAAGCATCGAGCACCTGCCTCTCAACTTCGGATTCCTCGCCAAGGGGAACGCCTCCCGGAAAGAACCGCTGGAGGAACAAGTGCGAGCCGGCGCCATGGGGCTCAAGCTGCATGAAGACTGGGGCACGACCCCTTCCGTAATCGACAATGCGTTGTCGGTTGCCGAGGAGTTTGATGTTCAGGTCGCGATCCACACCGATACGCTGAACGAATCGGGGTTTGTCGAGAACACGATCGCCGCCTTCAAGAATCGTGCGATCCATACCTATCACAGCGAAGGGGCTGGGGGTGGCCATGCGCCCGACATTCTAAAAGTGCTCTCTTTCGGAAACGTCCTGCCTTCCAGTACGAACCCCACGATGCCTTACACCGTGAACACGCTGGAAGAGCACCTGGACATGCTGATGGTATGCCACCATCTCAATCCTCAGGTGCCCGAGGATGTAGCGTTCGCGGAATCGCGCATTCGGCCCGAAACCATGGGGGCGGAGGATGTGTTGCACGACCTGGGCGCCATCAGCATGATAACTTCCGACTCTCAGGCCATGGGACGGGTAGGTGAAGTGATTTCGCGCACTTGGCAGACCGCGCATTCGATGAAGGCACAGCGCGGGCCCCTGGCCGGTGACTCCGAACGCAACGACAACGAGCGGATTCGCCGCTACATTGCCAAGTACACGATCAATCCGGCCATCACCCATGGGATCGCGGATTATGTCGGGTCGGTGGAACTGGGGAAGTATGCCGATCTCGTCCTGTGGGAGCCGGCCTTCTTTGGTGTCAAACCGAACATCATCGTCAAAGGCGGCATGATTGCGGCTGCCCTGATGGGTGACCCGAATGCATCGATTCCGACTCCCGAGCCGGTTCGTTATCGACCGATGTTTGGCGCAATGGGTAAGGCGATGGATGAGCTTTGCTTCAGCTTCGTCTCCCAAGCCGCCCTCGACGGCAAGACGCTCCCGGAACGGCTCGGGAGAGCCGCGCTCGCAGTGAGGAAGACACGTTCGCTTCGCAAAGCCGACATGATCTTGAACGATGCTCAGCCGCAAGTGGACGTGGATCCGGAAAACTATGAGGTGCGGGTCGACGGCGATCTGATCAAGAGCGCGCCGGCCCAAGAATTGCCTTTGGCCCAGCGTTACTTCTTGTTCTAGGGAGTAGCGACTGGGGTTCACCGACGGATCGGCCAGTAAGCATGAGTCTGATCACAATCGAATCGCTTCATGAGCTGGACCCCGCGGCCGAAGGAGAGGAAGTAATCGAGTTGCCGATGGCGGCTGAGGACCGGCGGCGTGTTCGGCGGCGTATCCGAGCACCGGACGGGATGGAGTTTGCATTGTGTCTGCCCACGGGAACGAAGCTCATGCCGGGGCAGGCTCTCCATCGCGATACGGGGCGGCTGTATGTCGTTGCGGCGGCTCCGGAAGACGTCATCGTGATCCATCCCAGAGACAAGACCGAGGCAGCGAAAGTTGGCCACCTGGTGGGCAACCTGCATAGGGACATCGATTGCACGGAAGAAGCTATCGTGGTGTTGTGGGACGATCCGTTACAGGATCGCCTCCAACGCGAGGGCTTTGTTTTCGAAAGGGATCGCCGCCCCTTCCATGGAAATCCCACGAGCGGACACAGCCACTCATGAAGCCGCTTTCTTTCCTGCGCTTGCTGCAGGTCTTCGATTCGCAATTCCCCGTGGGGGCGTTCGTTCATTCCGGAGGGCTCGAGACGTACGGCCACTTGCCGCTCGATACCAGAGGTCTGGGCCGGCTTACGGGGAATCAGGTGCGCCTTGGATGGGGAAGGCTGGATCTCGCGGCGGCTTGTTTGGCTTGGCGCTCTTGGGACGAGTCCGAGGTCTTGGAAGCTCTTTGCGAGGAAGTAGACGCCAGTAAAATCATTCCGGCACAACGGAGCAGTAGTCTGCGGCTCGGCCGGCGCATGCTGACTCTTTTGGCGAGGCTCTATCCCGAACGGGTCAGCGGCCGCCCGTTGCCGAAG
The DNA here is from genome assembly GCA_965248105.1 of Bryobacterales bacterium. Classification (GTDB taxonomy): domain Bacteria; phylum Acidobacteriota; class Terriglobia; order Bryobacterales; family UBA6623. Next base: position 2,512,799 of record CBDFIK010000006.1, on the reverse strand, counting down.
CCGCACCAAGCGATCGTTGTCGGCGCATTCTGCGGGCGCATGGGGATTCCCGAAAGCGACTGCGCGCTGGCGTTCGCGCAGTCCACGGCTACGGCGTCCCTCGCGGCCGCGACACGTTCGATGGAGCTAAGCCCCGGACAGGCGCAGGAAATCTTGACTGAGTTGCAACCGAGCTTAGTCCGGCAAGTGGAAACGGTACGAGCGGACCCCGAGGCGTCTCTCTTCAGCTCGACGCCTGCGTTGGATATCCGATGTCACCAGCAAGCCTATTTGCGGACACGGCTGTTTCAGTCTTGAGAGGCTTGGTGTAATGTGGAGTCCGGTTCAAACCAAGAGAACCTTCCACCGGCGGCCCCGCCGGAACCGTCCGTGGCGGACGATGGTACAGGGGGTAGCGCGAACTCTATGAAAGCCGTCAAGATCGGGGTCGGAGGGCCAGTTGGTTCCGGCAAGACAGCCTTGCTGCACTCACTGTGCAAACTGCTGGAAGATCGCTATGACTTGGCTGTGATCACAAACGACATCTATACCTATGAAGACGCGGAATTTCTCGTTCGCAGCGGAGCTCTGCCCGCCGAACGGATTCGAGGAGTCCAAACGGGAGGCTGCCCGCACACGGCGATTCGCGAGGACACGTCCGTGAATCAGGAAGCCGTGGATGAGATGCTCGCGCGTTTTCCCGACCTGGACGTTTTGTTTCTTGAATCCGGCGGAGACAACCTGGCCGCGTCGTTCAGTCCGGAACTTGTCGACGTGAGCATCTATGTCGTGGATGTGTCGGGCGGAGACAAGGTTCCACGCAAGGGGGGACCCGGTGTGACTCGCAGCGATCTATTGGTGATTAACAAGACAGACTTGGCGCCGCATGTGGGAGCGGATCTCGCCATCATGGAGCGCGACGCCCGCGAGTTGCGTGGCGACAAGCCGGTCCTGTTTACAAACCTCCGTAGCTGTGAAGGTGCGGAAGAGGTTGGCCGCTGGATCCGGCATGACGTGCTGTTCGAGGCGCGCTAGCCGCTTGGCCGCGAAGGTGAGTGAACCCAGAGTATGGATGGCCGGCTTCGATTGGTTTTCCGGGCGCGAGGCAACGAGACCCATCTCGCTGAATCCTATGTCCAGTCGCCACTGAAGATCTTGAGACAGTTCCACCTTCCCGATGGGCGGGCTGTGGTGCAGATTCTTCAGACAACTCCAGGGATATTTGCAGGCGACGACTATCAAGTCGAGGTTGTCGTTGAGTCAGGTGCGCGCGTGGTGATGATGAACCCGTCGGCTACGAAGCTTCATCGCATGACGGGAGGCGGTTTCGCGAGGCAGCGATACAATGTTGCGGTACACGATGGGGCTCATTTGGAGTATTATCCGGCGCTGAATATTCCTTTTCCGGAGGCGGACTTCCGTCAGACGCTTCAGATCAATCTCTCCCCCAAAGCTCGGCTCGCGCTCGTCGAAACGTGGGCCATGGGTCGCGTGGAGAGAGGTGAGCACCTGCTGTTTCGAAGGTTGTCGTCCCGGACCGCGGTCGATCTTGCCGGCAAGCCCCTGTATCGTGACGCCTTGGAGTTGACACCGGCATCCGACTCTTCGCGGGACTGGGGCGTACTGGAAGGAAAACGATATCACGCAACCGGCTTCTGGTTCGGAGAGTGTGTCAAGCCGGTCGCGCCGCTTCCCGCGGCCCCGCTCGATTCCCTCCAGGCATTTGGAGCGGTAGAGCAAGGCCAGCACTACTTCCGCGGCCTTTTCGACGATGGCGTGGAAATGAGCCAAGCGGTGGGCCGGGTGATCCAGCGTATGTGCTGTGCCTGGGGACAGGCCGACCCACCACTTCGTTCGTTTTCGTGCTAGCCCGCAATTCTTACCGCCTGGCGTGAAAAGCAGGCTAGCCGTCTACATCAAGATCTGAAACTGCAAGCGCACCCGGTGGTCTCCACGGTCCACGTCAAAAAATGGATGCAGCCGAAGGTAGCTGTAGTCCGTGTTGATCTTCACGTGGTGGCCATGCAGGTAGCGGTTGAGCCCGAACGTGTACTCGGTTACGCCACCGCCAACGACGGGGTTGTTGAATTGGTCGAACGAGACGCCGGAGACACGTGCCGCGAACTCCCATTTCCGCGGAACGACGTAGTAACCGAACTGGCCGTAGTAACCCCAGTCATGAGCATCAACGATGGAGGATCTGAGGTCGTTCCTGCGGTAGTAACCAGCGGCCTGAAAGGCGAAGCGTCCAACGCGATAGCCGGTGTCGACCGTAACGTTCACGGTCTCATCACCCGGCATGACATTCTGAAAACCAGAGGACTGGTCGATCGGGTTGAATGCCGCCGCAATCCCGAGCGAGAATTGCGCGTCATCGACGACATCGGGGGACGATTCGAGGTAGCCGTAAGGCTGCAGAATATCGAACTCAAGCCGGCCTTGCACCGCCATGTCGCCGCCAAAGTTTTGTTGGCCGCCGGCATCCAGCGCTCTGATGCTGTTCGTTGCGACGATGTGATAGCCTACGCGGCCGCTTTTGCCTCCGAAGCTCGTTCCCACGGCTCTTTGTAAATTGAAGGCGTAGTCGGCGGCGGAGAGATCGCCGAACAACAACTCGCCGGGGTGGGTGTAGAACTGCCGGCTGTACGGCAGGATGAAGCGGCCCATCTGGAACTTTCCCGCGTCGCCCATTTGATAACCGATCCACCAGTCGAGCATGTTCACGCCGTTGGTATTGCCGAACGTGGTCGCTTCGTACTGCATGTAGTAGCTAACGTTCGGATCGAACACGTTGCCCGAGAAGGCCACTCGGCCAAGGGCGAGATCGAAGTTATTGTTGGTCCCGCCGGCATCGGGAGTGAAGTTCGTAAAGCGGGCCTGCGTGAAGCCGTTGATTTTCAAAGAAAATTCTTCACCCTCCGTGACAACAAAGCCACCGTCATACTTGCCTCCTTCCAGTAGGGCTGCTTGAGGGCTCGGGGGCGGCGGAGCGGGCCGAGGCGGCGGAGCCGGCATCGGGCTTGCCGCAGCCATCTCCGCCGTCGCGGCGTGGCCGTTTGAGGGTTTGGATTCAGGTTCGAACAGGGCCCGGCTTACAGTAGGCTCCGCGGGTCCCTGTTGTTGAAGTGTTTCCACTCGCCGCAGTCTGTTCTCCAGTAGTCGGATGTGCTGCTTCAGCAGCTCAATCTGTTGTTGTGAATCGTTTTGTTCGGCTATATCCTGCGTCCCCCGCGCCCCTGTCTGAGCCCGTAGATGCGGAGCCCACAACAATGAGAACGCAAGCAAAAGAACACGCCAAAGCGTAAAATCCGCACTCAGAACAGGGGTGTGAGCGCGAAGTGGGCAGGGACCACCGCGTGAACGGGAAACATCTCCGAATGTCGGTGCTCTCCCTCGTGTAGAACAACTTATCATGTGTCTAATCTCCTTTTTCTAATGTTCGCCGACGATTTATGGACACTTGAATAGCGGTCAAGAAAGTTTTGCAACCATCCTGGCCAACCCAAGCAACTAATCAGGCACCGCGCAAGTGTCTAAGCTTAAAACGGAATTACAGGCAAGTCGAATCAAAAGATTTAATGCAACGAATAAAATGAATCTATGCTCCGGCTGAACAGCCTTGCCGCCAAGCCACGCCGAGTGTTTTGGCCCGATTCGTTGCGCCCGCGGCATCTTGCGGCAAGTCGATAAAAATCGCTTATGGGTCTGATGAAAATTTTCTCTTGGACTTGGGCTTGGCAATCCCGTACGCTGGCAGTGTTGAGCGGCGGTACATTCGCTGTTGATGCCGGTATTGGTCACGATGCTCCGGCGGTACTCAGACTACTTCTCTTTAGAGATAAAGTATTTCACCCTGATCCGCGTTCCGAACGTGGTCGGGTCCAAAACCAATTCAGGAGGTTAAGACAGACTCAATGTATATTCGAAGTTCGATGAAGCTCTCTCAGGCCCCGGGGCGTTCAGGCGCGAGCGGTATTGCAATGCTGCTGCTGTTGACGGTTCTTTGGGGCGTCGGCTGTGCCGAATCAAAAACGGAAGAAGCAGGGGATCCGATCAAGGTTGGTGTTCTTCACTCGCTCTCGGGCACGATGGCCATTAGCGAGACCACACTGAAAGACACGGTTCTCATGATGGTCAAGGAGCAGAACGCGAAGGGTGGTCTGCTCGGAAGACAGCTGGAGGCCGTGGTTGTCGATCCGGCATCCGACTGGCCCCTGTTTGCCGAACGGGCGCGCGAGTTGCTCGAGTCCGAGCAGGTCGACGTCGTCTTCGGCTGCTGGACGTCGGTGTCTAGAAAGTCCGTGCTCCCGGTGTTTGAAGAGAACAACGGTCTTCTCTTTTACCCGGTGCAGTACGAGGGCGAGGAGTCGTCGAAGAACGTCATCTACACCGGTGCCGCCCCAAATCAGCAGGCGATTCCGGCCATCGACTACATGATGAACGAAGTGGGTATCAAGCGTTGGGTCCTCGAAGGCACCGACTACGTATATCCCCGGACCACGAACAAGATCCTCGAGGCGTATCTGAAGCAGAAGGGCGTGGCGGGTGAAGATATTTCCATCAACTACACGCCGTTTGGCCACTCGGACTGGCAGACGCGGGTGTCCGCCATCCGGGACTTTGGGTCCGCCGGCAAGCCGACGGCGGTGGTCTCCACGATCAACGGTGACGCCAACGTTCCGTTTTACCTGGAACTCGCCAACCAGGAGTTGTCCGCCGAGGACATTCCGGTCATTGCGTTTTCGGTCGGTGAAGAGGAACTGTCAGGTCTCGACACCAAACCGCTAGTCGGTCACCTGGCTGCGTGGAACTATTTCCAGAGCATCGACTCGACGATGAATAGCGAATTCATCACGGGTTGGAAGAAGTTTGTCGGCAATACCGACCGGACGACGAATGATCCGATGGAAGCGCACTTCATCGGCTTCAATCTCTGGGTCAAGGCGGTGGAGAAGGCTGGAACGACCGATGTCGACGCGGTGTTGGCGGCACTTCCGGGCACCCAGACGCCGAACCTGACCGGTGGCATCGCTCGCTTACTGCCGAATCACCACATCACCAAGCCGGTGTATATCGGAGAGGTGCGGGCCGACGGGCAGTTCGACGTCGTCTGGCAGACCGACGACACGGTGCCGGGAGACGCCTGGTCCGATTATCTGCCGGTCAGCAAAGACACCAAAGCGGACTGGGTGGATCTGAAGTGCGGAAATTACAACACCCAGACCGGTGTCTGTTCAGGCCAGAACTACGAGTAATCCGCATCACATCGAGTGAACCGACTAGTGAAAAAAGCAGCAAAATTTAGCGAGTGGCGGCCAATCTGGCTGCTGCTCGCTGTTTTTTTTTGTCTCGGGTTTTCTACCTCGATCCAAGCCCAGACAGACGACGAATTTCGGGTCTTGGTGACGGAGTTCAGCGACTCTAACTTCCGTGAAAAGAAAGTGATCGCTGAGCGTCTGCTCGACACGGGGCACCCCGGCGTCAGAGCCGTACTTACGGCCCTGCTCGATAGCCGCCTTTTTGTCCGAGACCGGGATCAGCAGCCGTTCATCGTGGAATCGACGGACGACGGCTTGTCCGAATTCACGCTCCTCGACCCGGCCTCCCTGGCGGGCGCGGGGTCCGCTCAGCTAGGCCAGCTGAGCCGAGTCATCACCAACAATCAGCTGCGACGGTTCCTACGCACCGTCATTCCACGGTTTTCCCTGTCCAGTCCTGATGCCGACATCCGGCTCGATGCGGTACAGCAGATGCTCCGCTCGCTCGATGCGGTAGCGATCGAGCTGCTCCGCGACCGAGCGGACGAGGAAACGGACGAACGGGTCTCGTACGAGATCGATACAGCTCTAGCGCTTTCCGCACTCGACGAAACCGACCCGCGCCGACGCCTCTCCGCAGTGGCCACGCTGGCCGATCGCCTGCATCCGGAAGTCTTCAATCGCCTGTCGGTGTTGCTCGATCAGGCCGAGGATGGAAGCTTCGTGGAACCTAATACGGATGTGCGGCGTGCCGCCGGCGAGGTCCTGAGCAGTATCGAGCGGGAGCGCACTTTCTATTGGATCATCGAGACCGCGTTCTTCGGTCTCAGCTTGGGGTCGGTCTTGGCCCTGACCGCAATCGGCCTGACCGTCACGTTCGGCGTCATGGGCGTGATCAACATGGCCCACGGCGAGCTCATGATGCTTGGGGCTTACACCACGTATGTCGTACAGCTCGCTATGCCGGAGCATATCAATATCTCCGTTTTGGTGGCGATTCCCGCAGCGTTCATCGTAGCTGGCTCGGCCGGGGTGCTCATCGAGCGCACGATCGTTCGATTTCTCTATGGCCGACCGCTCGATACACTGCTCGCGACCTTCGGCGTGAGCTTGGTGCTGCAACAGCTCGTGCGGTCCGTGTTCACCGCGAACAACCGCCCTGTGGTGACCCCAACCTGGATGAGCGGCACCTTGCAGATCAACGAGGTCTTCTCGCTGACCTACAATCGCCTCTACATCGTGTTGCTCACGTTGATGGTATTCGGGGCCCTGCTGGCGGTCCTGGGGCACACTCGGGTCGGGCTGGACATTCGTGCCGTGTCGCAGAACCGGTTGATGGCTCGCGCCATGGGGGTACGCAGCCAGTGGGTCGATGCCATGACCTTCGGTCTGGGGTCGGGTATTGCCGGGGTGGCCGGGGTGGCCCTCAGCCAGATCAGTAATGTCGGGCCCAATCTCGGTCAGTCTTACATCATCGACTCCTTTATGGTGGTAGTCTTCGGTGGGGTCGGCAATATCTGGGGCACGCTCATCGGCGGGATGTCACTCGGCATCGTCAACAAGATCATCGAGCCGCTCGCCGGGGCCGTGCTCGGCAAGATCTTCGTGCTCGTTGCGGTGATTCTATTCATCCAGCGCCGCCCGCGCGGGTTGTTCCCCCAGACCGGGCGAGCGGCAGAGGACATATGAAGATCGATAAACACGCCATCGCCGCGTTTTTCTCCCATCGCACCAGCCTGGGCTTCCTGGCACTTCTCGGTAGCGTCGGAATCCTGGTGCCCATCCTGAATCTGGCGGTTCCTGAGTCGTCGCCTGTGCATCTGTCGAGCTACGTCGTCGGCCTGATCGGGAAGTATCTCTGCTACGCGATCCTGGCGATCGCCGTGGATCTCATCTGGGGGTTTTGCGGAATCCTCAGCCTCGGCCATGCGGTGTTCTTCGCTCTCGGCGGCTACGCGATGGGGATGTACCTCATGCGTCAGATCGGCAACCGGGGCGTCTATGGCCACCCGGTGCTCCCGGACTTCATGGTGTTCCTCAACTGGGACGAGTTGCCGTGGTTCTGGTACGGCTTCGATCGCTTCTGGTTCGCCTTGATCATGGTGGTCTTCGTGCCCACAGCCCTCGCCGGATTGTTCGGCTGGCTGGCGTTCCGTTCGCGGGTGACCGGCGTCTACTTCGCCATCATGACGCAGGCGCTCAGCTATGCGTTGCTGCTCGCCTTCTTCCGCAACGACATGGGTTTCGGCGGCAACAACGGCTTCACCGACTTCAAGGAGTTGCTCGGGTTCGACCTGCGGCTTGATAGTACACGCTCGGCGCTGCTGGTGGCGACCACCGTCGCGCTGGCGGCAAGCTACGGCGCTTGCCGGATGATCGCCGGATCCCGGGCCGGACACGTAATCCGTTCCATCCGCGATGCCGAGAGTCGAACCCGATTCCTTGGCTATCCGGTGGAATCGTACAAGCTCTGGCTCTTCGTGTTTTCGGCGATGCTGGCGGGGGTGGCCGGTGCGCTGTTTGTGCCCCAGGTCGGCATCATCAACCCGAGCGAGTTCGCCCCCATCAAGTCCATCGAAGTGGTCATCTGGGTATTGGTGGGAGGGCGCGGCACGCTCTATGGCGCGGCGGTCGGGGCTATCCTCGTCAACTACCTCAAGACGTTCTTCACCGCCGCCTTGCCTGAGCTCTGGCTCTATGCGCTCGGTGCGATCTTCGTCGGCGTCACGGTCTTCCTTCCGCGGGGCCTGGCAGGTCTGGTGTCTGCTCCGAACCGAGTCAAATGAACTCGCTCTTTCCTTCAACCAGTCCGGCCGCGGACACCCCTGGCGAGGGGCGGGCGCTACGTGAAGGGGCGGTTCGCCGCAAGCGGTCGGTGACGCTCCGCAAGATCCTCTACCTCGAGAATCTGACGGTCAGCTTCGACGGGTTCAAGGCGCTCAATAACCTCACTCTGCATGTCGACCCCGGGGAGCTTCTCTGTGTCATCGGTCCGAACGGCGCCGGCAAGACGACGATGATGGATGTCATTACCGGCAAGACCCGCCCTGACGAGGGGGAGGCGTGGTTCGGTAACATGATCAACCTGCTCAAGCTGACCGAACCCGAGATCGTGCAGGCAGGCATTGGTCGAAAGTTTCAAAAGCCGACGGTTTTCGAGTTCTTGAGCGTCTTCGAAAACCTAGAGCTCGCCCTGGCCGACGACAAGTCGGTGTGGCACACTTTGGTGGCGCGGCTGACCAGTGGCCAGCGCGACAGGATCGACGAAGTGCTCCAGATCATTGCTCTTGAAGACAAGCGTACGGTCACCGCCGGGGAGCTGGCGCACGGGCAGAAGCAGTGGCTGGAGATCGGGATGCTCCTCATGCAGGACCCCGACCTGCTGCTCGTGGACGAACCTGTCGCCGGTATGACGCTGCAGGAGATCGAGCGTACCGGAGAGCTGTTGCTGTCGCTCGCGGGGAAGCATTCGGTCGTCGTCGTGGAGCACGACATGGAATTCGTACGGTCGATAGCCGCCCGGGTTGCGGTCTTGCATGAAGGGCGTGTGATCGCGGAAGGTGATATGGAAAAGGTGCAGACCGATCCCCAAGTCGTCGAGGTGTATCTAGGAGAATGAGCCTGCTTGTGATCAAGGGTCTCAACCAGGCCTACGGCGGGAGCCGCACGCTCTGGGATATCGATCTCGAGGTGCAGCCGGGCGCGCGCATGTGCCTCATGGGCCGGAACGGCATGGGCAAGACGACCTTGCTCAAATGTGTTATGGGCTTGATCCCGGTCGTTTCCGGTGAGATTGCCTTTGCGGGCACCGATCTGCTGGCGGCACCGGCGGAACGTCGCGCGCGCCTCGGCATCGGCTACGTACCTCAGGGGCGTGAGATCTTTCCGCGGTTGACTGTACAGGAAAACCTCGAGGTCGGACTCGCTGCGCGCCGGGACCGGCAACGGACGATCCCAGCGCAGATCTTCGACCTGTTTCCCGGTCTGAAACAGATGTTGGGGCGACGAGGCGGCGATCTCTCCGGAGGGCAACAGCAACAGCTGGCCATCGGACGCGCCCTGGCGCTCACACCGAAGCTACTCATACTTGATGAGCCGACCGAAGGTCTGCAGCCCAACATCGTTCAGGAAATCGGCGATATCATTATCAAGCTCAACCGCGAGGCCGGGGTGACCGTGATGCTGGTCGAGCAGAAGTTGCTGTTCGCCCGGCGTGTGGCCACTGAATTTCGCATCCTCGAGAAGGGCCGCTGTGTGGCCGGCGGTGCCATCAAGGAACTGACCGATGACCATGTGCGCGACCATCTTTCCGTGTGACCTGTCCTTCGCCAAAACTCCGTAGCCGATCCAAATTGAACGCGATATATAGGATTGTGGTATCTTCATGCCCACTTTGAACTGGGTTTTGTGGTGCTAGTTGAAACCGGCTTTCCGATACCTGTCGCAGATGCCGCAACGCTTGAGGATCGTTCTTGCCATAACGTTGGCCCTGCCGCTGCATGCGCAAGTGTCTGGCGGCAATGCAGTCGAGGCGACTCCCCAGCGGCCCAGCTTCTCTACCGACACATCAACCACGACGCCGGGGACCGTGGAGTTGGAATTCGGGACGACCCTTTCGGATGATTCCTTCGCGCGGCATTGTCAAGTTAATGACCCCGAGGCGGCGTTGCTCTGAAGTCCGCCTGAGAGGTTTCTCCCCTTCAGCAGGCAGACGTCGCCATCTTCCAGTCAGTGAAAGCTCGCTCCCGGAGGAGACGATGGTGGATCGCTTTTAGATGATGACGTGCAACTCGGAACAGGTTGTGAATCGGGCTGTGGACCCAGAGAAATCGTTGGACCTGAGCCGCTGACAGGATCTTGTAGTGGCTAATGGTGGAGCCGACCACGCCGCCCCATAATCCGCATCGCCTGCCTAGCAGGTCCTCGTTGTCCGATATGCTCATCTGTCCTCCTCAGGTCATTAGCAGCTAATAACCTCGGCCCGAATCGTACCGCGCGAACCGCTCTAAGCCCGCATTTCCAATTTGATTCAGACCTCCCGACCTTCCAGCGGCCTTCGGCGTCTTTATTCATAGGGGTTCAAGCCCTGTCAGGACGCACGGAGGCCAACACCCAATGGGTGAAAAAGGAACAAAGCCGTTCCAGCTAACTTTCAATGGACTTCTCAAAGTCGATTTCCAAGGATCGCGAGTCACCTCCGACGGTGGCTTGATCCTGGTTCGGGAGTTGGACGAGCGACTCGGACTCGGTAAACTGATCGGCGAGCATCTCACCGACTCCCGGCAAGGCACAAACAAGCAGTTCACGTTCGCTGATCTGTTGCGGTAGTCGATCTACAGCCGCTTGGCGGGCTACGAGGACGTCAACGACGCCGTCCGCGTGTCGGCTGACCCGACGTTTCGCTTGATTGGCTCGAAGAGGAACTGGGATCGCCGAGCGGCCCTGACCTCGACGCTGCACGGTTTCGAGACGGAGATGCTGGCGAGCGAGGAGAATCTGCTCGGGCTGATGGCTGTGAACCGCGAGCTGGTTGCGCAAGCCGAGACGCAGGACGACTCCGAGCGGGTCGTTCTCGACATGGATTCGACCGAAAGCCCTGTCCACGGCCAGCAAGAGGGCAGTGCCTACAACGGGCACTTCGAGTCGGTCTGCTACCACCCGTTGTTGTTGTTCAACCAGCATGGTGATTGTCTGGCGGCGAAGCTGCGTCCCGGCAACGTGCACAGCGCTGAGGACTGGAACGAGTTGCTGCTGCCGGAGATCGAGCGCCAACAGGCTGCGGGCAAACAGGTCACCTTCCGGGGCGATGCGGCCTTTGCTAAGCCGGAGATTTATGAGTCTTCGGAGGAACGCGGAGTGCAGTACGCCATTCGCATTCCGGCCAACAACAGCTTGGAATTGGCGATCGAAGACATCCTGTTTCGCCCGCCGGGAAGGCCCTCCCGGAAGCCCTTGGTGCGCTACAAGAGTTTTCGCTATCAGGCGGAGAGTTGGTCGAAGGCGAGGCGGATCGTCGCCCAGGTCGAGCATCACCAGGGCGAGCTGTTCCCGCGGGTCGGATTCATCGTGACGAGCATGAGCTTGCCAAGCCGCTCGGTGGTGCGCTTCTACAACAAGCGCGGCACGGCGGAGCAGTGGATCAAAGAAGGCAAGCAGGCCACGTACGGTATGTCGGCAAGCGGGCGCGATGAATCGCGCCCCTACATCCCTGACGGCAGGCATTTGCCTCCACTCCTGGTGACCGCTGGTGAGAAATGCGGGTCAAGAGGGTCTGAACTTCATTGTCAGCAACAAGGGCCACGTGGCGTGTCTGTCTTGGTGAAAAAACTCTCGCATCTCCTCAAGCGCGAGGCCGGCTCGGACGGCGGCCATCACGAAGTCGCTGATCTGATGGCCGACGCTCCGCGGGCGAATATCCTGGCCCGTCTTGGGGTCATGGAAGTGCGCGCTGATGCCTTGAAGCAGCACAGCAGGGTGCATCTCAACGATGACCACGCGACCCTCGGGCCGGCAGATGCGAGCCATCTCGCCCAACGCGACATCGAGATCCAGCACATGTTCGAGCGCCAGCGAGCAGAGGACACGGTCAAAGGCGTCGCTGTCGAGCGGCAGCGGGTTTTCGAGATCGTGAACGATGAAGCGAACCCGGCCCGCGCCGGGTTTGTGGCGGGCTTGGGCCAGCATCTCGTTTGAAAAGTCGACCGCTGTTACCTCAGCCCCCACTTCGGCCAGTGCGATCGCGTTCCGGCCCGTACCGCAGCCGAGGTCCGCGACCCTCAGACCGCGGACCTCGCCCAGTAGTCTGCGGATCTCGCGGTCCTTCAACTCCACGGTCGGGTTGCGCCCGTGATCGTAGAGCGGCGCCCAACGGTTGTACCCTTCGCGTGCCGGGAGGATGAGCTTCGAGTCAGGCAACGGCCGTATCCCGACTCTATTATGTCAGCCTGCTCGAAGTTCCCGATCGTCCACTTGGCTCTTAAATATACGTGAGCGAACTTATGAAACGAACGCTTAGGCAGCCTTCGGCGTCTCGATCTGGACGGAGGCCGCGTCGACCCGCAACCATTCTGACACAAGCTTTGCGAGGGGAGACCGCGCTCAACACGCCGTTAATGTTAGCGCCGGATGCGTGGTGCGACTCCCTTAGCGGATAACTCCCTTGCCCGTTTGGGGTCCATGCCCTCCGGGTTATTAGCCGTTAATAACCTCTGCCCGAATCGTACCTCGAACCGCTCTAAGGTGCCCAGATCCCATTCCCGGCCGGTACTTTGAAGGGTTCCCTGGCCTCGTCCACCGCAGACGCGAGTGGCTTCCGTCAAAGTCACCGTATTCGAGGGTGCCTCGGACCGCCCCCCGGCATCCCCGACCCGACCCAGTTTCGTCACTTCCTATGAATGCTAGCGGCGCAGTAATCCGGTAGTCCTTGCGGGGCTTCGGTGCCAGCCGTTTGCGACCATGGGTAAACCCCTCCCCGTTAGTCAGGATCTAGAGAGATTAGCACTCCACTGCCGAGCCCGGAAAATCAGACATAAGTGGCTTTGTTAGAGTGTGTTAGGAATCAGTGACCCCTGATTGTTGGTGCGAACGCGATTTCACATTAGGTATCCAGAGATCGGCGCTATGTGGTTCGTTTCGAGAGACTTAGTTCTGCTCGCGGTCGCGGCTCCTGGACGACCGGCTTCCCTCTTTGCTGCGAAGCTAACTATCGCCTTCACTACGGTCTCAAGTGTTCCTGGAAGTACTCAGCGGCGCGATCCATCCAGTAGCGTTCCATCCTTTCGTTGCCCCAGTGGCCCCACTCGGGCAGGATCATTAGATCGAAGGGCTTGTCGGCGCGGACAAGCGCGTCGACCATCCTCATGGTCTGAGAAATCGGAACCAACAGATCGCTCGTGCCCTGGATCAAGAGCAGCTTGCCTCTCAGGTTTCCTGCCAAGCGGTAGTTCGATGCATGCTCGTAGGTCTCCCTATTTTCTTCGGGAGGACCCAGCCACTGATAGTTTGCATGAGTATTCACGTCGAGGACCGGCGCGGCGGCGACAGCTACGTGATACGACTCTGGAGCGGTCAACATGCTGCGGACAGCAAAGTAGCCGTTGAATGATCCACCCATGACTCCGACACGTTTCAGGTCCATGTAGGGCCGCTTCTCGCCTAGGTTTTTCAGCGCGGCAACTTGATCAGGGATCTCATGTCGCCCAAAGTTGCCGTGGACGAGCTGCTCAAACTCGGGGCCCCGGATTCCACGAGGCCAAGCTGAATGCGTGTTCACCGCGAAAACGATGAATCCTAACTGCGCAAGCGCGTGCGACGAAATCTGGCTGGCGAAGTTGCGTGATCGCTGTGCACCGGCATTGCCTTCTAACACCTGAATAACGGGGTACCGGTCTGCCGGCTCGAAATCGTATGGCTTGTACAGTAGTCCGTAGAGGTCAGTGGTTCCGTCAGCTCCTTTTGCGACAAACTCCTCGGGGGCAATCCAAGTCAGGTCCTCGGGTGTATCGATGTGCGCTTTGGAAAGAGTCCTGACAAATGTGCCATCCGCGCGCCAGAGATCGACGCTCGGAGGGCGAGAAGGCGACGAATGAGTATCAAGGAAAAACTCCTTGTCGGGCGAGAATCGAACCGGTTGCGCATCGTGGTCGTGCTGGCCGGGCGCTTCAGTCAAGACACGGAACTTGGTCCCGCCCAATCGTATTCGACAGAGATGAGTGTCGTAAGGCCGTGCCCGATCGGTTCCGGCGATGAAATAGACCCACCCTTCTTTCTCATCGACAGTCACAACTCTGAAAACTGGAAACTCACCTTCCGTGAGTCTCCGACTCTGATTGCTCTCCGTCTCGTGTAGGTAAAGATGATGCCATCCGTCTCGGTTGGACCGCCAAAGCACTCTCTTCCCACCATCCAAGACAGTTGTGCGTGAGATCCAGGGAAAACTGGCGAACGGTGCTAGGTGCGATTCGCTCAGAATCGTGTGCGACGTGCCCTTCTTCGGGTCGGCCGTGGCAAGACGGTAGCGCTTTCTGTAGATATCATTCTCTTGGAATAACAGGCGTCCATCCGGCACCCATTGAACGTCCCATATCTCGTTGTAGGGCGCTCCGCCAGCTTCAATCTTCACCTGACGCTTCGACAGGATATCGATCACATACAGCTCGTGCCTTTCGGTCGGCATACCTGCCTTGAAGGGGTAGGGGACCCACTGTACGTCCTCGACCGGGTTGAGGTAGTGGACGACGGGGATCTTGGGAACCTCGCGGAAATCGTGTCTCTTCACGGCCAGTTTGAGCGAGTCGGGAGACCATGCAGGCGCGAAGACCCAGGGGAGACTTCCCCACTCGTAGTCCTCAACGCCGTTGGTCGTCAGTTGTATGCGACGCCCGTCATAGGCGGAGCGTAGCCAAAGATCGTGGTCGTGAAGGCCGACGAACCACTTGCCGTCAGGCGAGCGAACCTCATACAGATCAGGGTGACCGTTGTCCCCCTTTCGTGTGATCTGGGGCTCCAAACGCGAGTTGCCCGACTCAGGAGAACTCGGCGCCGCCGTAACGGCGTAGTCGTCAAGGTTCAGGAGGAATTCTTTGCCCTCCACGGCAAACTTCACCGTGGTTTCGTCTTCACTTGTGAAGGCAAACGTGTCAAAGGGCAGAATTTTGTAAGGCGGCTCGTGCCCGAGCGCGTCGGCAATAGCTTTGCGTAGTCTGGCTGCGTCGAACAGCGGATCTTTCGTGTTCGCCTCGGGGTCCACCTTCCAAATAACGGTGTTCGCCGGCGAGCCTTCGGCATACCAAAACGTCGATCCCTCGGCCATCCAGTGGGGTTCAACCTTGCCTCCCTTCACGTGGGAGGGGAAGTCGAGGTAGTGCTTGTACATCTCTTCCCGCTCGGGTCGGGTGCTCGGTTGGGCTCCAGTCTGGGCCACGAACAAGCAGGCCAGGCAAGTCAGAAACCCGAGCTTCACGCAGCGGCAGATGATACTGGCAGACATGGCGGCTACAGGATACCGCCGATAGGTGGTGAGAACAAGCCTTCGCGCCAGCTATCCGATTTTCTCACGTCCAGGACCTTGAGCCGGCTCGGTTTCCGTCTGCTTCGAGCGCCGACCCAGGCCCCTGGGATCGACGATTGTTGGTGGTAAAAGAATTTTTCAGTGGCTATCAGCAGTCAAAGTTATCCCGTGAAATTGTAGGTCGGACGCCAGCGTATCGCAAAGGCGGGAGTGGCGAAAGTCTCCTAGTCCCAAACCAGCGCTTTTGAATTGTCCAGTCGTAGGCAAGTTGTCTCCGGCCTGAATCCTCCCTTGTCGGCATCGGTTGATCCACCGGCCTGGATCTGCCTGGATCAAGCCTTCGCCGTCAGGGAGGATTTGGCGACCTGTGAGTGATCGGACGCAGGCCCTCGTACGGCCCGCCCACGCTAGACTGTTGGACCAATCCCGCATTTTCAATTTGATGTTTGACATCCCGACCTTCCAGCGGCCTTCAGCGTCTTTGTTCATAGGGGCTAGAGCCCGATGAGGGCGCCATGGAGGCCAATACCCAATGGGTGAAAAACAAACCAAGCCATTCCAGCTAAGTTTCAACGGCTTGTTGAAAGTCGAGGACCCGCTTCTTAACGATTAGGCGGGGAGGAGGGCAGCAGCGCGGGGGTTTAGTTGTTCCCCTATTCGGTTGAAATCAATTGTCTAGAGATTAGGACTTCGGCATCATCTGCACGATACGCAGCACGATGAACTCGGCCGGATGCACGATGGCTAGTCCGATCTCGACGATCATGCGGCCGTCCAGAATGTCCTGGGCCGACATGGTTTTGTTCAGCCCCACCGTCACAAAAAAAGCATCCTCGGGCTTGGCGCCTTGCAAGGCCCCGTCGCGCCATTGCAGGATCAGGAAATTCTCGACCATGCTGCCCACCTTGGTCCAGGTGTTGGCGTCGTTGGGTTCGAACACCAAGCGCCCGATGGCCTTCTTGATCGACTCTTCGGCGAAATTCAAAAAGCGCCGCACGGGCACATAGCGGTTCTCCTTGTCGTTGCCGGCCAGCGTGCGGGATCCCCACACCAGCGTGCCCTTTCCGGTAAAGGAGCGGATGGCGTTGACGGACTTGCCCGAGGTGGCGTCGATGTTCAGCTCGTTGTTCAGGTCGTTGGTGATCCGGATGGCCGGAGTGATGACATTCCGGATGCTGACGTTGGCCGGCGCTTTCCAGACGCCCCGGCTCTTGTCGACTCTGGCGTAGACCCCCGCCACCGCGGCGCTGGGGGGAATGGTCACGGTGGCGTTCGAGACGAACCGCTTGACGGCGTTGTAGACGACATTTTCCTTCTCTTTCACGTCCTGATGACTAAGCTTCTTGTTGTGGGCTTGGCCCTTGGCCGCCGTCGTGGTTTTGTCGGTCTTCAAAGTGTTGACTTTGTGAGTTTTCACCGTAACGTGCTCATCGTCCGTGTAGAAGGGAATCGAGGTTTTCAGGTACGGAAAATAGGCGGCCCCGTACTTGAGGTTGCTGACTACTTTGCCGCGAAAGTTGGTCGTCACATCGGCGATGTCGTCCGTTCCCCCGGAGACGGCGTTGCGAACATCGATAATCGCAAACCGGTCTTGCATCTTGGCGCAGTGCGCCAGCGCCGCATTGACGATGTCAGCGTGGTCGGTGTCATTTCCCAGACAAGCATCCAGAAAAACAAGCAGCGTCGGCTCATCGTAGCCATCCAGCTTGGCAAAGACGTCTGTAAACAGCGTCTTGTTGAAGACCGTGGAGTAATCGCCGATGGAGATGACGTAGCAGGGTCCGCCTCCGTTGCCGAAGAACATCTGCATGGCGTAGTGAAGAAACTTGTCAGGAATCTCGCCCGGGGCCGTTTGAAAGGACGGGGTCGTTTCGATGATCTGTCCGGAGGACTCGAGCTTAGTCTGCTCGACCTTGACCTCAAAATTCTTGACATTCGCCTTACCGAAGATTTCTTCGAATTCCAACAGCGACGTCAGACGCACTGGTACTTTGACCAGCGAGTCCCCGTTCTTATCGGCTTTTTCGGTGAAACCGATGAAGGCAGGAATCGCCGTTTCCACGGCGGCGATGGAGGGCGGAAACTTCGGGATCTCCTCGAAATACACTCCCGGTGTCTTGTAGGTTGGCATGATGCTCTCCCCGTTTTTGGAAGTAGACTCGTGGGAACTCGGCCTGCCCGCTCCCGCGGGCATATCTTCGCTCCCTCACTTGCAACTTTCGGCTTCCCCTGAGTGGGCCAGGGCTTTCGTCCATCGTCTTGCTGCGCGTGCCGCCGCCCCGGCGTGACCTGCGGGAATTGTACCGCTGAACCGCAGCTTCATGCCAGAGCTTGAGAAACGGGCTTCTCGTCCATTGGCATCAAGGTAGCCAAGCGAAGCGCGGCGATAGATCCACCCTTGTCGGCACGGGTTGAACCAGCGGCCTGGATCGCCTGGATCAGTACTTCGCCGTCAGGCAGGATCTAGACAGATTAGCACTCCACCGCCGAGCCGGGAAATCAGAGCTAAGTAGCTTTGTTAGAGTGTGTTAGAAAAATCAAAGGCCCCTGATCGTTAGTGCGAACGCGATCTCGACAGCTAACACCAGACGAGCGCTATGCAGTTCGTTTCGGGAGACTTAGTCCTGCTGGCGGTCGCGGAACTCGTCGAACCAGTCTTGGACCCCGGCGATTGGAGCTTTGTCCAGAAGGAGTACGAATTGACCCGGCCGTCGACGAACACAAGCGTCACCCCCGGAAAGACCTTATCCTCCCGAGCCACCTCGATCGGGTAGCTCCAGTGCACGCCTTGCCCCTGCTCGGTGATCTGCTGCGGCTCGCCAAGCGCTGCCCGGACCTCAGCCGGAGGGCGCCCCCAGACCAATTCGCGAAAATCGCTTTCCTTGAATACCTTCGCTTCGCAGCACAGCTCGACGTCGATATTGACGCCAGTGGAACTGCCCCCTGAACGGCACTCGACTACACGTGCCTCCAGCACTTTGGACGGCCGCGTTGCCCGTGGGGCGGCGGCTGGGTGTTGGCCGATTCACCGCAGCCCAACGAGGCAATGAAGTGGATTAGTGCACACCAGGTGAGGATTGTAGTCTTCATTCAAGGCCAACAGATCCTGAGAACAAGCGTTGGGTTGAGCTATCGGATCGTAGCACCAGTAGGCTCCTGATTGCAGGGGCTTTCACCGGGGCCAAAACTGTTCGATGATTTGATAGAACTCCTCGGGTTGCTCGTACATGAAGTGCCCGGCTTCCTCTATGATCTCGACCCCAGCGTGAGGAATGGCTTCCAGGATTTGCGCACGTGCCGGCACGTTCGCTCAGTTTCCTCAGCGTCGTCGCCGACCGCTGCTTTGAGCAACCGGGGCTTTGCGATAGGTGAGTGTGAACGGCCCGCTTTGCCGGGGAACCAAGAAATACATCGTGGACACGCAACTCATGGCGCAATAGTTTCCGCAGTCGTCCGGCATGGCGTTATAGGGAAACTTCTGCTGAAAACCGAAGGAGTTCTTTACGGCTATGGCCGGATAATGCTTGCCAGCCACGATCACTCCCATGTCCAGGACCTTTAGCAGAAATGTATCTCCCAGACGTTCAATGTTACCGCGCCGGGGTTCAAACTTGAACGCGACTTCGAGCATGTTTGGCAGCGTATCCCACAGCTCCTTTGGCAACGGCGAGAAGAAGTCGCGCTCAACCCCCCTCAGCACAGATTGCTTGCTGGGGGTTTGGACGGCGGTTATGGTGAACCTCGCATCATCCTGCCCGTATGACGAGCCGGTGACGAGCAAGTACAGAAGGCAGAAGGGGATTAGCTTCTTCATAGCGATGGCTTGATAGTCGTCATTCTCCGGATTTCGCGGCCAGCTTCTCGAAATCCCCGACGATCGGCTGAGACTCCGAGAACAACCTCATTGCAGACGAGACCGAGCCAAACTCGACAAAACAGTCTCCTTCTAGCACCCGCAAGGGGACAGAGGTTGTCATCATGGACCCTCCCTCGCTGTCTTCTCCGTGTCCACGCGAGCTCTTCGCCGCCACTATCCCACTATCCGCAGCAGTCAGCCCCCGGCTTCCAGTGAAACACTATTACCCATACTGTTTCACATCGAGAGCGGGCTGTGCTACCGCCTTGAGCATGCAGCTCTACGACCCGCTCGGACAACGCTAAATACCCGACTCCTCTGGAACGAGATGCCTCCCTCCGGGCTGTGCTGGCTTCGGCCCCGAAAATAGGTACGGTCTGCGAGACGCTGACCTACCCGCTGAATCGAGGCTGCTCAGCGAGCAAACACTTATCGGATGGCAAGCCGAGCAATGTCCCGATGGGCTAGATCCTGCCTTGTCGGCTAGCGTTTACGCACCGATTGATCAACCCTGCCCCGTTTGATCGGGATAGGGGGAGGCCTCACTCCCAAGGCCGAATCCTCTGCAACTGCACCCATGCCGCGGGATCCCGGCTACTATCAACGCCTCGTTGAAGATGCCAAGAAAAAGGGAGGGGGTTCGTAAGCTCTCCAAGAAAATCGGCGGCGTCAATGCTGGTTTCTTGGACGACGAAGGGGAGACACCTTCAACCGCAACGCTCACCCACCAACCCCAACGCAACGCACGCCGCCACCCACCAAAACATGAAGTTTCCCCCAAGGTCACACGCCGGTTCTCATACCCTGCCCTGCGTCATGCTTGCGGTTCCATTCGTCGAAGCCTGCCATGACCTGCTCGCGGGGCGTCTTCACCTTGGATTTCAGGGGCAGCCGCGCAGCATCCACAGGAGTCATACCAAAACGCTCAAAGGCTCTCCACAGCGCGGTACGGGTATGCTCAAGCTGCGCGACGACGGGGTGAGCCCGTAAAGCCTTTTTGTTTCGCTCGCCCTGTGTCGTCCGGCCGCCCTTCAAAGTCTTGCGCATCGCCCGAACTTCGGCGATCATGCAGCAAATCTCCTCGATGGCAAATACGTCGCTCGAACGGATCGGAGCTCCGTTTTCTTCGAAGATTGTCTGCAATTGCGCCCATAGTTCGGGATGTTCGAAGTCAGGGGGACAGACCGGATACCCGCCCGGAATCTCCACGGCTTGGGGCAATCCGCGCTTGTTCCGGCCGCCATCTAGCAGGTCCAGACCCGGGTGTTTAGGCTTTCGTCCCCTAAGTGACATGGTTTCAATGAGTTAATGGTGTTTCTTGGGGGTCCTTAGCGTAAATCGCGGGAATTCGAAGAAAGCTGATCGCTTGGTTTAGCGCGTTCGGGCCGTAGAGATTAGACCCGCCCCTCCCCTAGATGCTAGCCCCATGTCTTTCTCTGGTCTCTCGGTTCGTCTTCTGCTGATGGCAACGCCGGCACAGTGGTTGCAGGTTCGACAACTCGTACTGTGCTCCGCCATCCCGGAGTGGCACCACGTGGTCTACATCCCTGGCCCCTGTAAATAGGGGGGGCGTACGCATGGCCTCGGCTTTGTCGCGCAAGTTCTTGACTTCGGCAACCGTTGTCGCCTTCGCAAGCGCTTTCATGGCGGCGTCGATGTGGACAAGCGCCTTCATGCAACGAACTCCCTCAGCCATCGCAGGGTTTCTTCAGTCTTCGCGTAGAATATGTGGGCCGCCTGGGGCCAGAGCATCGCGCCAGCGACACTGGTTGAGTACTGCGACTCAAGCGCCCGTCCATTCTCGGACATCATGACCGCGTGCCCGGCCCGTACCCATCTTCTGCGTTACCGGTGCGCTCATGGCTCAATCGGCGGAAATGGCTATCTCCCCGGGGCGAAAGCGGCGCGTTTTGGACTCGCCCTGGAGATGGACTTCGACGCGATCCTGAAAGACGGACAACAGTTTGCCGGGCCCTTCGGGCGTCAATACCAGGTGATTCAGCAGCGGGTAGAGCTTCGCCGAGGGAACGCCGAATTTCCGCTCGGCCGCGAGACACTCAGGGGGCCAAGCCGGCGCGCGCAGCAGGCGCAACGCCTCCATTTTGTGTGCGCGCAGGGTAGCGAGAGCTTTATCCACATCGGGCGGGCGAGGGCGCGGCACCGCGCAGCGGATGCGGTCGCCTGCGGCCTGAATTCTGCCGGCCTGCGAGATGGTTTCCACGGCCTCCGAAACGGTCATTGTTATCGCTCCTCTTAGATTTCGAGATCATCCCAACCTCCGCTCTCGGGCCGGCCCTGATCCGACTCCGGCCCGGTTGGGTCCCCTAAGGACGCCAACCGCCCCTCTAGGGGCGCCCACTCCGTAGTTTTGGCGTCCTTAGCATTTTTCAGGGGAAAAGGCCCATTTTTTGCTAAGGACGCCAAGTTTTCGTTGTTGGCCTCCTTAGGCGAGTTGGCGCCCTTAGGCAGAGTCCAGAACCAGCGCCCTCCGCTCCCGAATTTGTCTCGTGACGCGATGACGCCTAGATTGTCTTTGGCGCGTGTCAGCGTGCGCCATGAGATCCTCGTCTCGGCGGCTTCCCGCCTGACTTCAGAGGAGGGCAGCGGGCCTTCGGCCAACAGTTCGGAAAGAAAAGATTCCGCGCCCTTCAGGGCCTCGCCTCGCCCGGCCGCGCCTCCGGCGGCGAGAACTTCGGCGGCGTTCGTGGCGATCTCTTCGTGAAACCATCTGAGAGCCGAGGTTGGCAACTCTCCCGCCGAAGTGCTGACCGAGGTCGGCTTGAGTTCGAAGGCTAAGCCGGTTTGGTCGCTTCCCAAATTGTTTTTGAGGGGGACGAAGAGACGGCGGGCGTCGTCGTCCGGGTCTTTGCCCACTAACCATGCTGAGCGGGCAGCGGCAGTAAAGGCGATGGAACCCGTAATGCGGCTCAACGCTTCTGTGTGGGCGGCTTTATTCAGGTGCGCAATGGCGAGAACGGCCACACGATGGTCGGACGCCAAGGTCGCCAGCGGCGTCAGCAGGCCACGGACAGAAGCGTCGCGGTGGGAATCCGCGTCGCCCAGGAAGGCCCCGAGAGGGTCGATGACGACCAGTGCCGCATTGGGAATCCCCTCCAGGGCGGCGCTGAGTTTATCAATATCGTCCGCCAGGCAGAGCTCTCGACGCACCTCGCGTCCCTGCGGCGTGTAGCCCGCCCTGACGCCGTCAACGACATGCACCAGATCAAGGTTTGCGCCATTGGCCATAAGGCGGGGAATGATCGTGTCGGCGGGATCGTCTTCGGCGCTCAGGATCAGCGTGTCTCCGAAACAACCCGGCGCGCCGTCCGGCCAGTTCCACCCCCGGCTAAGGGTGGCCGCCATGCCAAGCGCGAGCTGAGATTTGCCGACGCCCGGATGGCCGGCCAGCAGCGAGAGTTTGCCACGGGCGATGCGGCCGGGCCAAAGCCAAGTAATCGGCTCGGGGTTGATATCGGCGGCATTGGTGAGGATGATCGAGCCCGTGTTAGGGGCGAAGCGGTCGAACAGGTCCCGCGCCTGCCGGATCGCCTCTTCTCGGGAGATCGGCGGGTCGCACTGCTCAGCCCCCCAGCCGATGAGAGCGGCTTCAAATTCCTCATATGTCTTGCAAGCCGCGCGTACGCGGCGGGCAAAGCGCACCAGGGCGAGGTGCCGTTGGCCTTTCGGAGTGCGCTTGCCGGGATCGCCGACATGGCGTTCGGGTTGTTGTTCGCGGCTTGGGGCGGACGAGGCCTGATCCAACAGTTCCAGCAGCCAAGGGGGGGCTGGCGGGGGCTCACCTTCCATCGGCCGATGAAGCCAGTTGTACCGCCCGCCCGAAACGTGTTGAGATGGCGCGACCAGAAAGTACGCATCCCCGCTGCGGATATCAAGGCCCGCTCCAAGCCGTTCCGCGCGGCTCTTGACGTTTTTGTCGGCAGGCAGCGCCAACACGTGATGGCGTCCGCCGCCACCCGAGACGGCTGACCACTCTTCAGACAGAGGCCCGTGGGCGCGTTCCAATTCGGCAAGAGTGGATAGGCCGCCTTTGTCTTTGTCAGCGTCAACCAGCAAGCGGTGGGGTCCGAGAACGACGCCCACATTGGCCGACGGCCAGCGCTTCCACCACTCGAGAATTACATCCGTATCGGTAGACGCTTTTTTTTGCCACTCCGCAAGCAGCGGGTGCTTTGCGGGTGAGTGGCAGTCCTTACCTTGCGGGCAGGCGCAGGCGTTGCCCGACGGGTGCCAAACGGGCAAGACGCTTAAGCCAAGGCGGCCGTAGTGGAGCGCGGCCAGCATAGTGTTGCAGGCGGCCATCAGGCCGCCCCGTTCGAGTATGTCCCCACCGGCGGTTCGCACCGGTGGCGGCTGATATATTCGACCCACTCCGCAATCTCGGCGTCTGTCCACACGGCTGCGCGCCCCACGTGGCGGGGGATCGGGAAGCGGCCGTCAAGCACGCGGGCGTAAATGGCACTTCGCTTCAATCCCACCAAAGGCAACACCGCCTTCAACCGTAAGAGTTGTTTATTTGCCATAACAGTTTTGATTGAAGCATCTTTTCTAGTATCATGCAAAGAGAGGCTTACGATGATAAGAGAACTGAGCCACTTCCGCGAACAGATCGAGCAACGTGTCGGTAGGTCGATACCTGATGCGATGTGGGCCGAGCTAGTGAAAGAAGGCTTCCCGCGACAGAGAACCATTTCAGACGCCGCCGAGTTCGTGAAAGAGAAGTACCGACTAGTGGGGTTACCGTTGCCGAAGTCCGGTGAAGAGGTGGAGTTTATCCGGTCGGCGGTCCCGCACCACGAACAGCGCGATCCTAACCGCACCTTGCGGAGAGAGGCCGTTTCCCTACTCTTAGCCGAGGTCGCACTTGCAGAGCCGTCGGTGGAGTATTTTCGCCGTCACCGCCTGGGAGGGAAACTGCTCTCGTGGGACGCCGCCGCCGCCTGGATTGACAAGCAAGCGGGCAGGGACGGCAAACCTACCCGATGGGGACCCATCACCGCCAGGAAGTCCGAGCGTGCGCCGTTTGAAATTAAGGCGATCGGGTATGCTGTTGCGGGTTCAAACTGGGCGCACCACAAGCTCGTGACACATGGGGGCGTGCTGGACGATCTGCGTTTGAGATGTGAGTCGCTTTCCCGGCTCGTGGGCTGGCAGCCGGCGGAGGCGGTTATGTTTGTCCTGACGAACGAGATCCCGCTAGTGAGTGCCATTCGGGTCCGGGAAGAGCTTAAGTTCCCCGTGCAGTCCGCATCGCGCATAGTGTTGACGATCGCCCCGACCCTAACGCCTCAAGAGGTTGCCGAAGAGTACAAGAAAGCTCGCCAGCGATTCCTGGGGGCGGGACGCCGACAGCGGAAGATGAAGGAAAAGCATCTTCGCCTAGCTGCATTCTCGGCGCTGCGCCCCAAAGACGAAACACTCGCCAAGAAAATGCGGGCCTGGAACAGGCGGTATCGGCGCTGGAAGTACACCGAAGTGACGAATTTCGGGCGCGACGTTCTGGAAGCGCGCGGCCGGCTGCTTCAGCCGTTCAAGGGTGATCTAGTCAGAAAGTGAGGGTTTCATGAATTTCAAGCGCCGTCGCAAGTGGGGAGCCAGGTGGGGAGCGGCCAAAAGTGGCTACCTCTAAGCGGCTTAGAATAAACTAGATAAGGCGAGTAACAGACGGACACCTCAGCCGCCGCTTCTTCCGCGCCGTCAAGCAACTATCCGACCTGCGCCGCGACGAGCGCAAGGCCCACGAGGCGAGCTCCTACACCCCCACCGATCCCTATCGCGGCCAATATGTCCCGGCCCAAGCCCCACGGCCGGCCGAATCGGCTTCCGGGCCTCTCGTGATTCGGCCCCACAACCCGGCCTCCGAGGCGATCGACCGCCAGCCCCACAGCCCCCACTGACACAAACAACCAAACGAACCCAATCTCGCCGAACCCCAGTGAAATCAACTGTGGCGCGCGCATTCTTGCGTGCCGTGTCGCCATTCGTGGCGACATCGGTTCCCGCAGTGGCGCACGCTCTCAGCGTGCCGCGTCGAGACTCATCTCGACGCCTGGGGCCGCGCCAACCACAAACGACGAAACGAACCCAATTCCGCCGAACTCCCATGGGAACAACAACTTCCTGCCCCGACAGACAGGGAGGGGTGCCGCAGTATCAACAGCCACGGATCTGGTGGGCGACGCAGCGGTAGTGCGACCGGGAGGATTGAGCCCGCCCGCCTAGATATGCGCTACGGGCCAGGACAAACAAGCCGCAGGACGCGGACACTGGAAAGGCGCCAGGTCCGCGCTACATAGGCTACGGGGCTCGACCGATAATGGGCTAGCCGCGTTCACGTTTAGCCAACGGCCGCAAGTCTCGGCAAAACGACCGCCGAGCCATGCGCTACGGGATCTGCAAACAGGTGTCGGTAGGAGTACCGACACGGCAGGTCTGGGGACCTGCGCCACCGTGAAGCTGCGTGGGTCTCACGCGAGGGTTTGATCTGGAGGCGTGGTTCGCGTTATTGTGGCGCAGACGCCACGCCTGCCGCGCCGGCACTCGTGGCGACGCCTGGGGCGCATTTAATTGCGGCCACGTACGCGAATCTGAAGCCGAGGTGATTTTTGTCACAGCTTCCTGCACCCATTTGTTGAGACGAAGGACTCACGAAGGGCTGCTAGACTCCCGCGAAACGTCTATGTAGGCTGGCCGCCGCCGAAGTCTCCGAGCAACGCCAAACAAATGATGGATCCCCAACAACTTCGCAAGCACTTCGTCGGACCGATCGCCTTCCCCATAACCCCGTTCGAGAAGAACCTCTCGCTGGACATCGACGGCCTCCGGACCAACGTCGCGGCGATGGTGAAACTCCCGATGTGTGCTCTCGTCGCCGCCGGCGGTCTCGGGGAGATGTACTCGCTGAGCTTGGAAGAGTATCGGCAGGTGGTTGAGGCGACGGTTGGGGAGGTCGGTGACGGGGCCCCGGTGCTGGCCGGCGTCGGTTTCGGAGAGCAGTTGGCCGTCGAGATGGCGCGCCAAGCGCAGGCTGCCGGAGCGAGCGGCATCTTGTGTTTCCCTCCCTACTACGTCGACGCCCACCCGGAAGGGTTGTTCCACTACTACAAGACGATCGCTGAAGCCACTGAGTTGGGAATCGTGATCTACAGCCGCGATTGGGCTACGTTCACTCCCAGCCAAGTCTTCCGGTTGGCCGAAGCCATTCCCAACCTTATCGCTTGGAAGGACGGGCACGGCGACTTGCGTCGCTTGCAGATGATCATGGAACGCGTCGGAGACCGCCTCCATTGGATCGGTGGGGCGGGAGACGACATGGTGCGCGCCTACTACTCGCTCGGCATCCGGACTTATACGTCAAGCATTGCCAACTTTGCTCCCCGGCTCTCCCTACAGCTCCACGAGCGGGCGTCCATGCTCGATCACGGCAGCCTTTCGAGGCTGATGACCAACTACGTATTGCCGCTGTACGGTCTCCGCGCTCGCCGTAAAGGCTACGAAGTGGCGGTCATCAAGACCGCGATGCAGATCCTTGGGAAACCTGCCGGAGGGGTCCGGCCTCCCCTTGTCAACCTGCGCCCCGAAGAAGTTGTGGAACTCGAAAACCTGATCGAGCGTTACAAACCCGTGCTCTAGAGTTAGGCCGCTAGGGTGGATTTGCAATCACTGATCACTCCCTCGGTCCGAGATTATTCCACTTGGGACTCGAGGTACTCCCGCAGGCAAGCTGCGTTGTTGTAACGCCTGTCCCTGGCCCCGAATAATAACGTGATTTTCTGTTTGGCAGCCGTGGCACGAAGCTCTTTGACCACGGCAGGCTTTTGATCCAACTCTTCGAAATACCGCCTCCGGAACTCATCCCAGCTCGCTGGGTCGTGCCCAAACCATTTTCTTAGTGCCGTACTCGGCCCGATGTCCTTGAGCCAACGGTCCACCTGGGCTTCTGCCTTCCCGATTCCCCTCGGCCACAACCGGTCGACCAGGATGCGGACCCCATCATCTGGACTTGGGTCGTCGTAGATCCGTTTGGTTTTGATCACAACATCTCCAGTCATCTTATAGATTCGTTCCGCCGAATGAGGACTTCAAGGATATCCCGTTGATCGTCGGTCAGCGTGGGCATGGTGAGGAGGCATCATGTTCCCCCTCATACAAGATGCACACGTCAGCCTGGCGAGTGGTACGAACAGAACTCTGACGTTTTCCTTCCACTCGATAGGTCTCTAGACCTACTTCATAAACGGCACGGACGAGGCTTGGTCCGCAGGGTAGTGGGACGCCGCGCTCTGAGAACGTCTCCGTTCGGCTTTTACGGGCTTCCCTTCAGCTTGCTGTGCCGAGACGTTTCCGATCAAGGCTAACAACTATGCGGACAAGTGGCACGTCGGCGAACGCTGCGCCGTCAGGGTGGATCGTAATGGAGTCTCCCGCGGTAGCCGATTCTATCCCTGACTAGCCGATCTTGGCCGAACGTACGCACGCGGTCGCGGGAAGCACGATCCCGGATTCGCTTCTCGGAGCCAGCGACAGTCGCTCAGCCCTTACAGCTGAACATCGAGAACGATCTACACCTTGATTGCAAAGCGTCAGCGGCCGGCTGCGAAGGCCGGCCACCCGTGGCGATCCGAGGAAGGCGAAATCCGAGAGTGGTTCAAGAGGCACAGTAGGTGCGGCGCGCCACAGGCTTGTTCCTGAGATAGGAGACGCTCGTTTTGGCAGGCATCTGGAAGCACATCGCGTTGGTGGTCAGCTTGGTCCTGGCCTATGCCGCTCTGGCGGACAGCACGTGGCAAGGCAGCACTGAGCTGCATACCATCACCGAGGTCATTGCGTCAATTCTGGCGCTGATCGTCGGGCTGGTCGCCATCGTTCGATTCTACGCCAAGAAGAACAACACCTATTTGTTTGTCGGCACCGGCTTCATCGGAACGGCGCTGCTCGACTGCTACCACGCGGTAGTCACCAGCTCCTTCTTTAACCAGTTGCTGCCGTCCGCACCGCCCTCTCTGATTCCTTGGAGTTGGAACGCGTCACGGACGTTTCTTGCGCTACTGATGCTGCTAAGTTACTGGGCCTGGAAACGGGAACAGAGGCTCAAGGCGGCCGGCGGGATTGGCGAGGGAGCTGTCTACATCAGTGTCTCGGCTTTGACGCTTATCAGCTTCTGTTTCTTCGCTTTCGTGCCCCTTCCGAGGGCCTACTACCCGGAGCTGTTCTTCGGACGTCCCGAAGAGTTCGTCTCCGCGGCGCTGTTTCTCATGGCGCTCTCCGGCTATCTGAAAAAGGGGACTTGGCGGCAAGACCCATTCGAGAACGCGCTGGTGGTGTCGCTGATCATCGGCTTCACGGGCCAAGCGCTGTTCATGTCACGGTCGTTCGGTTTGTTCGATGCGATGTTTGACGCGGCCCATCTGCTGAAGGTGGTCAGCTACGGGGTCATGCTCCACGGTCTGCTGAAGAACACTTACACGCTTTTCGTCCAAGCCGAACGCAGCGCAGCCGAGCTGTCTCGAGTCAACCATGACCTACTGGAAGAACTGAGCGCACGCAGGGAGGCTGAGAAGGCATTGGCACGCAGCAATGCCGAACTGGAACAGTTCGCCTACATAGCCTCTCACGACATGCAGGAACCGGTGCGGTCGTTGGTTGCATATAGCACTCTACTACGTGAAGACCTGGGCAAAGAGCTTCCTGAAGAGGCAGCTACAGACCTGGATTACATCGCCAAAGCCGCAAACCGCATGCAGAGGGTCATCGCTGACCTGCTCGCCTTTTCGCGAGCCGGAAGGGCGGCCATGAAAACCGAGACCGTTTCACTCGATGCATGTGTCGACGAGTCTCTCGAAGCGCTGCGCTCACAACTGGAACAATCCGGAGCTCGAATCGAGCGCCCGGCGCTTCCGAGGGTTGTGGGAGACGCAACCCTGCTGACACAGCTCTATCAGAACCTGCTCTCCAACGCTCTGAAGTTTACCCGTGACGGGGAGCCCGTGGTGGAACTGACGGCCCAGCAAACGGACGATGTTTGGACACTGGGTGTTCGCGATAACGGAATCGGGCTGGAGGCGGAATATGCCGAGCAGATTTTCGAGCCCTTCAAACGTTTGCATGGGATCACCGAGTATCAAGGGACGGGCATCGGGTTGGCCATCTGCCGCAAAAGCGTTGAGCGCCACGGGGGTAGGATTTGGGTGGAATCGAGACCCGCCCAAGGCGCTCATTTCAAGTTCACCCTCCCCAACCGAGGTAACGAATTGGAGCCATCATGATGCAGCTAGGCGATCGGTCGCTGCTTCGGCAGAGGGAAACCGATTGTTCCGGAGCCGCGCGCGTCAGCAAGTGGTAAGTTTCAGACCCCGTAGCGCATGGCTCGGCGGTCGTTTTGCCGAGACTTGCGGCTGTTGGCTATCGGTCGATCCCAGTAGGGAAACAAACACTCTTGTTTGTCCTAGCCGCCGTTAGGCGGCTCGCCGGATGATCGTCGAAAAATCACGTGACAAACGGAAGCGCGTAGCCAGTAAGCGGACCAGGAACGCCAGGTCCGCGCCGCGGGCTTCATGTTTTGAGTTACCCGGCCGATCAGGTTCATGTAGCGCCAGAGCGGCGAGGAAGGCGTCGCCTCGCGAAGGAGATCCATGCCCAAGATTCTCATTGTTGATGATTCTTCATTCCAGAGACGCATGATTCGACGCGCCTTGGGTCCCCTGGCACAGGACACGATTGAGGCCGGCGACGGAAGGGCCGCGATCGAGCTGCTGCAACAAGAGTCGCCCGACGTCATACTTCTCGACCTGCTGATGCCTGAACTCGACGGCTTCCAGGTGCTGGCGGAGCTGCAGAAAAAACACTGTCCGATTCCGCGAGTCGTGCTTACCGCGGCCGAACGGTGCCGGGACCTGGGCGCGTTCGACGTCATTCACAAACCGCCAAGCGAAGAAAGGCTACGAGACGTCCTGGAACGTGCGTTGTCCCTCCAAGAGGTGGAACCGTGAACGTCTCGGCGGAAGAAATTGACGCTCTTCGAGAACTCATCAACATCCGCGTCGGCCGCGCTGCCGGGGCGCTCAACGACATGGTCGGGGCGCATGTCGAGCTCCGCGTGCCCTCCGTTCGCCTCGTTTCTCCAGCGGACATCAAAGAGGTCTTTAAGTCGACCGCGGGGCAAAAGTTGGCGGCGGTTCGGATGGGCTTCTCGGGCGAAATCCAAGGAACCACTGGGCTCGTGTTTCCGACCGATAGCGCTTCCAAACTCGTCGCGCTGCTGACCGGCGAGGAAGCCGGGACGCCGGATCTCGACAGTCTGCGAGCCGGCACCCTCACAGAGGTCGGGAACATCCTGCTGAACGCGGTCATGGGGTCGATCACCAACGTGTTGGAGCGGCACATCAGCTACGAGCTTCCGACCTACAGCGAAGAAACGCCCGAGGACCTCGCCGAGGCTGTCTCTTCGCAGGCTGATGCAGCCGTCCTGTTGGCGCAGACTCACTTCCTCGTGGGACAGAGTCACTTCTCGCTGGAGCAGGAAAAGATCGAGGGCGAAGTAACGCTGTTATTCGGCATGGATTCTTTTGAGGTCCTGCTAGAGCGCATCCGCGAAATGCATGAGGAGATCATTGTCTAGAGGGAGGGTGGTTTGGAGCCGGCTGGAGCCAAAAAAGTTTACCCTCTTGGAGCATTTGCCCTTGGGCGTCTTCGTCTTGCGCCCTGACGGTACGGTGGCCGAGTGGAACCGATGTCTCGAGCAGTGGACGGGAATTCCACGCGCGGATATCGTAGGCCGGCCGATCGGCGATTTCTCTGAGCGCTTGCGTCGGCCGCAATATCAGCAGCGGCTCAAAGCCGTTTTTCAGGCCGGGGCGCCGCTCATCCTCTCGTCGCAACTCCACGGTGAGATCGTCCCGTCTGTATTGCCGGACGGCCGTCGGCGCATGCAGCAGGCGATGGTCACAGCGCTTCCACAGAGCGGATCGGGAGATTACTGGGCCCTGTTTGCGATTCAGGACGTTACTGACTTGACCCACCGCATTCAGGCCTACCGGGCAATGCGCGATGAGGCGTTTCAGGCCAAGAAGCTGGCAGAGCAGAAGGCGGAAGATCTGAAGGCGACACAGCACGAACTCGAGCAGTTTGTCTATGTCGCCTCCCATGACCTGCAGGAACCGGTGCGGTCGTTGGTTGCGTATAGCACTCTACTACGTGAAGACCTAGAGGAGGAGCTACCGGAAGACGCAGCTACAGACCTGGATTACATCGCGAAAGCCGCAAACCGCATGCAGACACTCATCACCGACCTGCTCGCCTTTTCGCGAGCCGGAAGGGGGGCCATGAAAACAGAGACCGTTTCACTCGATGCATGTGTCGACGAGTCCCTCGAAGCGCTGCGGTCACACCTGGAACAATCCGGAGCTCGAATCGAGCGCCAAGCGCTTCCGAGGGTTGTGGGAGACGCAACCCTGCTGACACAGCTCTATCAGAACCTGCTCTCCAACGCTCTGAAGTTTACCCGTGACGGGGAGCCCGTGGTGGAACTGACGGCCCAGCAAACGGACGATGTTTGGACACTGGGTGTTCGCGATAACGGAATCGGGCTGGAGGCGGAATATGCCGAGCAGATTTTCGAGCCCTTCAAACGTTTGCATGGGATCACCGAGTATCAAGGGACGGGCATCGGGTTGGCCATCTGCCGCAAAAGCGTTGAGCGCCACGGGGGTAGGATTTGGGTGGAATCGAGACCCGCCCAAGGCGCTCATTTCAAGTTCACCCTCCCCAACCGAGGTAACGAATTGGAGCCATCATAATGCAGCTAGGCGAGCAAGTTCGTGCCGCGACCGTTTTGCTAGTGGAAGACAATCCGGCTGACCAGAACCTCACCCGTCGGGCGCTCGCCAGGGGTGTGATTCATTGCGACCTGCGTGTTGTCTCGAATGGCGAGGAGGCGATGGATTATCTCCTTCAGCGCGAGCAGTTCGCGGACCCGGCAGCGTGCCCCAGACCTGACCTCATCCTCTTGGACTTGAACATGCCAAGGCTCGACGGGAAACAGGTTCTTGAGCGTATGAAGGCTGACTCTACCCTGGACACCATTCCCGTCGTCGTGCTCACAACGTCGCGGCATGAAGAGGACGTCGTGCGGAGCTATAAGCTGGGTTGCAACTCATTCATCCAGAAGCCCATCGGGGTCCAGGACTTCGTCGCCGCCTTGGAGCAATTGGGCACCTACTGGCTGAAGCTCGTTGTGCTCCCCCCACACACAGGCGACTAGCCATGAGCGGGCAAACACTGAAGATTCTGCTGATCGACGACAACCCCGCGGATGCCGAACTCCTGCGGCGTCTGTTGAACAAGGTTTCCGAATTTCAGGTTGAATTCACTCACTGCTTGGACGCAGAAAGTGGTCAGCAAGCCCTCGCTGCGCGGAAGACCGATTGTCTGTTGCTCGACTATCGCCTCGGAGAACACGACGGCCTGGAGGTGCTAGCTTCGATTCGCGCGCTCGGCGATGACGTTCCTACCATCGTTCTTACCGGCGCCGGCAACGAGACAGTGGCGGTCGAGGCGATGAAACGGGGCGCACAGGATTACGTGGTCAAAGATGTCGTGGTGCGCGAGGTCATGACGCCGAAGGCCCTCTATCAGGCTATCACCAACGCCATTGAAAAGGTCAGACTGAAGAGACTAGTAGCCGAAAAGCAGAGAGAGTTGGAAGCTTTCGTTTCAGTTGCCTCGCACGATTTGAAGACCCCCCTGTGCTCTGTAAGAAACAATGTGGAAGTGATACTTGACTTCTATCGAGACAAGCCTCTGGACGCCGAGGGCAAACAGTTTCTTGTAGCGGCTCTTCGGATGGTGGACCGCATGACGAAGATGCTGGACAGCCTTCTGGAATACACCCGCGCGGGAAGGTCCGCGAAGGCCCTCGGTCCGGTTGACCTCAAGTCGTGCATGAAGTCCGTTGTGGAAAACCTGAAGGCTCTCATCGAAGAGACACAAGCAAGGGTTATCGTGGGGCTCATGCCGCCGACGGTGGCGGGAGACGAAGATGCGCTCGTCCAGCTGCTGCAGAATCTGATTTCCAACGGCATCAAATTTAGCCGCGGGGAGCCGGTCGTCGTGAGGGTTACGTCCCGTCGCGAAGGCGACCAGTGGGAGATCTCGATAGAGGACAACGGCATTGGCATCGACGCGCAGCACCACGCAGCGATATTCGCGCCCTTCAAACGCCTCCATGCAAAGCAAGAATTTGATGGCTCGGGCATCGGCCTTGCGACCTGTAAAAGAATCGTGGACCAACACGGCGGGCGCCTTCGGGTGGAGTCCGCGGTTGGGCAGGGCGCTACATTTTACTTCACACTGGCAGATGCTGCGACAGATGGTCCAGATTCAGAGAAGCCCGCAGCATCCAGGGGCGCGCCAGCGCAACGCATCAGCTCAGTGACTTCGCGGGCGGACCGGTCCGAGAGCCCGCTTGTCCACTCCAGTGCCGCGCGTCAACCTCAAATCGGAATCCGCTCCACCTCATCGGAGTGATACCTCGTCGGTCGCGCCGGTCGCGCGGGCCGATTCGTGCAAGGCCACCTCCATCTTCTGGGCCACGGTTGCTACCCGCGGTTCTTAAGGTAGGGAAGCGCCGCGGGCCAGACGCCTTGGGCCGGAGGTGACGCCTGTTCGGGCGCGCTGCGGCCAACTTTTTCCACCACCGCACTCACACTCGTGCCTTGAGCTTCCGATAAGTTGCATGAAGAACGGGACCGTGCCGACCCGTCGCCCAGGGCTTGCACGTAAGCGTTCTCGGGGTCTGCCAAGCAAAGGAGGTGACCATGCCGACACAGAAGATGTTTCTAGGCAAAGCGGCGCAGTCTGTAATACTCGGCTTCTGTTGCGTTGCATTGCTCGGCCCGTTACACGGCCAACAGGGCAAGAACCGCCCCACTTACAAATTCCTCCGCCAAAACGAGAACTGGTCGGTCGTCGCGGAAGGTCCCTCGAGAACGGAAGACTTCTTTGACCCGGTTAAGCATGTCCCGCTCAACGAAAGCGGCAGCATTTGGGTGAGCTTCGGCGGCCACTACCGCGTTCGGATGGAGAGCTGGGATAACTTCGGCTTTAGTGACGCGGAGGGACGGGACGACCTGTTCGTAAACACGCGGCTTCTTCTCCATGCCGACATTCGCGTCGGCGACCATGTGCGGTTCTACGTGGAAGGGAAAACGGCGCTCGCGACCGACCGGAATCTGCCGGGAGGTCGGCGACCTTTCGATATCGACACCGCCGACTTACTCAACGCTTTTGTCGACCTCAGCGTCCCGGTCTCGGATGCCGGCGATTTCACCTTCCGGGTAGGCCGGCAGGAGCTGCTCTTCGGCAAACAACGGCTGGTGAGCCCGTTGCCATGGGGAAACTCCTTGCGAACTTTTGAAGGATTCTCGGGAGAGCTGGAGGTCCAGAATTAGGAAGTGACAGGCTTTTGGGTCCATCCCGTCAAAGTCAACAAGTACCACTTCAATCGTCGCGATACGAACACTCGGTTCTATGGCGTCTATGCCAGCGGGAGGCTGCCGAAGACGAAGTCCGGCTGGGACATCTACTGGCTCGGCCTTGATAGAAACAACTCCGTGTTCGGAGGTTCCAGCGGCCGCGAACGAAGACATACGGTCGGGAGCCGGGTTGGCGGCAGAGTCCGTCAAACCGACTTCGACTACGACGCCGAAGCTGCCTATCAATTCGGTGCGGTAGGGACCGCGGATATCGGCGCCTTCATGGTGGCCTCCGAGATGGGCCACACCTTCTTCGGGGCTCCCGCTTCACCGCGGCTCCATGTCGGTTTCGACTATGCGACTGGCGACAGCGGTCTCGACGATGAAGTAGGCACATTTAATCAACTTTTCCCGCTGGGGCACGCTTATTTCGGCCATATTGATTCCGTTGCCCGACAGAATATCGTCGACCTCAGTGGGGGAATCACTGTGAAGCCTGGCGGTCGTCCTGGCAGGGCACAACTTCTGGCGAGCGAATGAGAACGATGCGCTTTACAACGCCGGCGGTCGGGTTCTGCGTGTCGGCGGTCGGGGGTCACCGAAGGCGGTCGCATCGGAGATGGACGTTCTCGTAAAGTACAAGCTCGAATGGCATACGCTCGTCGGCGGTGGCTACGGCCGCTTTTTCACGGGTGAGTTCCTGAGCGCAAATGGTCCCGACCGCGACGTGACCTTTGCCTACCTCTGGCTGCAATACACGTTCTGATTCACCGGCGTCTTCCGCAGGGGTTCGAGCGTCACTCCATGATTTGAACCTACCGGGACATAGGTAACACTTTATGCCAAGCACATAGGTAACACTTCTCGTCCTGAAACTCAATTCCCGGGCAACTCAAATGTCAACGATGCCCACCAGCTTTCCCAGTCGGCTTCTTCGCTATGCTCAATCCTTTCCATGTGGACTGCCTTGACAAGCCATGGACCCGCGTGAGCGAGCGGCAGCCTTATCCGTCCCTTTTCGTCCGACCGCCGCCGGACTGACCGGGCAGGCTCCTCATGGGGATAGGCCACAACCAGCACTCCGGCAAGCGGTTTCCCCTGGCGTAAGATACGGACCGGCAATTCATCGCCGGCCCTCAGCCCGTAGGGGTTCAACTCAGGGACGAGTTCGACAGGGAAATTAAGCGCGCGGTCAAACCCTGTCTCCTCGCCGGACACCCCGGCCCGCAGCAGCGACTTCACGCAACGCGAGTAGAGTTCGCGCCCCCTCGTTTTGCGCTCGCTGCGCCGGCTTCGCTCGTCAATGATTTCGTCCAGCCCCTCCGAGCGAAGGTAGGTCTCGAATTTTTCGGCGTCGAGTTCCAGGAACACAGACGTGCTTCGATAGGCGATTAGGTGCAGCCCAGGATCGTCAAGGCTGACGACACCCGCGAAGTCGGAACCGGGCACACCCCGCACAGGTGTCTTCGAGGTTGGGCCGAAGCGTGCGAAAATAATAACCCGGCTCGGATCCAGTGGCAGCGGGTCACCTCGAAATTGCTCCCCCACTTGGAAGCGGACTGTAACCCGACTCCCGACCGCAACTTGATACGAAGACGGCTCGATCCAGAAGTCATGGGCCAACAGGGATAGCCCCGAGAGGAGCGCGAGCAAGATGAACCGTGGGATTATCTTCATCTTGGGTTTCCGGTCGAGCCGCGAGCATACGCGGGCGCAATGAACTTCGTTAGGCGTCGACAGGAGTGTCGACGCGGCAGACGTGGGCGTCTGCGCCACAACATTTGAAACCAAAGCCCAACGTTGCAGCTCCGAGCGTAAGGCAACAACCGCCCTCGTGGCGCAGGTCCCCAGACCTGCCGTGGGCGCTCATCTGCCGTACCAGTCCACAAGCGTAAGGGTCATCGAGGGGACATAGGTGATCAGAAGCACCGCGATCAGCAGCATCACGACGTAGGGAAGCGTCGAGCGATAGACCCGTGTCAGCGGCTGCTTGAAACGGAAAGACGCCAGGAACAGGTTCTCGCCCATGGGCGGCATAAGGTAACCGAGTTCCATG
This sequence comes from Bryobacterales bacterium, assembly GCA_965248105.1. Classification (GTDB taxonomy): domain Bacteria; phylum Acidobacteriota; class Terriglobia; order Bryobacterales; family UBA6623. The sequence goes on along the minus strand of CBDFIK010000006.1, from coordinate 2,476,153 downwards.
TTCGCCAGAAAGATGATGCCCAGGTGAATCGGGTCGATGCCATAGGCAACCCCCAGGGGGTGGATCAGTGGTACGAGGACAATAATGGCCGAGTAGATGTCCATCAGCGCCCCCACGATGATCAGCAGGATGTTCAGGGCTAACAAGAACAGCAGCGGGGACTCTATGTGCGTCTGTACCCATTCGACGGCAAGCGTCGGGACCTGGGTAAGAATGAGGAAGCTGGTGAACCCGAGTGCCACTCCGAGTATGATCATGAACCCGCCGACGAGCGTCACGCTTTCGATAAACACTCGTGGCAGGTCGCGCGTTATGTGCAACCCGCGGTGAACGATGCACTCGATCACGAAGGCGTAAAGCACGCTGACAGCCGAGGCTTCCACCAGGGTGAAGAACCCCAACCAAAAACCTCCGATCACTACCACCGGCAGGAGTAGGTCCCACTTCGATTGCCACAGAGCCACTGCTGCTTCCCGAGCGTTGAATGGCGTCCGCGTGGCGCCGCTGAACCAACCTCGTTGGGCGCCCCAGCCGGCGACGACAAGCACTAACAGCACGCCGGGCAGCAGTCCGCCGATGAAGAGCTGCTCCATGGGCTGCTTGGCGTAATAGGCGTAAAGAATCACTGGCAGACTGGGAGGAAATAGCAAGCCGATCGACCCGGATACCGTGACCAGCCCGACCGCCGTCGGCTCCGGATAGCGTGCCTTGAGCAGAACCGGTAGCAAGAGCCCGCCCATGGATAGGATCGTGATGCCCGAAGCTCCGGTAAGCGGCGTAAAGAAAGCCAGCACAAGCGTGGTGACGATTGCCAGTCCTCCGGGCATCCAGCCGAATGTTGCCGTGAAGACGCGCACCAAGCGCCGACTCGCTCCGCCCTCGGCCAAGATGTATCCTCCCAAGGTGAACAGCGGAATGGCCGGCAGCATCGGTGAGGAAGTGAGACGGTACGTTTCACCGGGGACTGCATTCGCCGGCGTGCCGTCGTTCCAAAGAAACAGAAGTGCCGCGCCCCCGATGGCCGTAAAAATCGGCATGCCCAGGGCTGTTGCGCCCACAATCAGCAGGCTCACGGGCAAAAGCAAATCGATTTCTTCCAGCGATGGGATCAGGCCGAAAACGGCCGGGATCGCCAGTCCGAGCGAAGCCAGCAAACGCCCGCTAGGTCGCTTCGAAGAATGCCAGATGAATCGGCCGGTCATAGCGGCGAAGCCAACTGGCATCACCAGAAGGGCCATCCAGACAGGGATCCCCCAAGCGACCGTGTCGCCCGTGTCCTGCTGGATGCGGACAACGTCCACGCTTGCCAGAAGCAGGCACGCGGTGACACCGGCTGCGAGAGCCGATGTGACAATGTGAATCGGATCACGAAGGCGAAGCGGCAGAAACCTTGGCGTCGAAAGAGCCAGGTGCCGGTCGGCACGTGAAGCAAGGGCGGCGCCCAGGATGGCCACCCATAAGGTGAGATGCTGCACGACGGGGATCGAGCCCGCGATGCTGCGGCCCACCAACAGGCGGCCGAAAATTTCCACCAGCGGAAGCAGGGCCATCGCCGCCAGCACGGCGATCGAAAGCGAGTTTTCAATTCGCGCGAGGGCCGTAGGCTGCTCGGGATGGGGCATCCGGCGACGTGGCGCACGCTTGCAGCGTGCTATGTCGGGCTTTCGGGCCCCCGACACTTCCTAATCTGCAGTGAACTCGTCCCCAGGAGAGTCCACTAGTCTCCTGCTCGAGCGCCGCGGAACTCGTCGCGCAACCGCTTGACCTCGTCGAATAGGTCCGCGGGGGTATAGTGGCCGCGCAGTCGAGGGTAGGTCGCCTCGGCCTCCGCTTGCCACAGAGCACGCTCCTGTCCGTTAAGCTTGGCCACCTGCAGACCTCGCTTTGTCATCTCCTTGATGGCGTCCGGTCCCAGCCTGCGGATTTCGTCGCGCAGTTTGTCGCCGGCGGCTCGCGCCGCTTCGAGCATCCGCGGTTGATAGGCCTCGGGGATGCGATTCCAGACTCGCTGGCTGATCACGGTCCCGGCAACAACCGGCGAGAACTTCAAGTCGATCATGTTGTTGGCCCGCTTAAAAGAGCCGTCGAGCAGCGCCAACAAAGGAGGGACGTCGAAGGCGTCGATCAGGCCGGTTGTTAACGATGTCAGCATGTCGGTCAGAGAAAGGGGAATGACGCGGAAGCCAAACTCTTTCCACAGCTTTTCGCCGTCAGGGTCGCCGGCCGAGGTGAAGAGTTTCATCTTGCGAATGTCGTCGGGGGTTCTGGCGGGGGTCGTGCTGAAAAAGCGCACCCAGCCCGCGTCGCCCCAGGTGAGGACTTTGAATCCCTGCTCTTCGAGCCGCTGCTCCAGGCGAGGGGCAATCCTCTCCCTAACATAGTCCAACTCCTCGTAGGATTCGAGCATCATAGGAACGTGTAGGCAGGCCACCCCGTTGTCGATGCGAGACAATCCCACCTGGGAGAGGGCAACCGCCTGGATGATCCCCGAGCGGACTTTGCGGACCATTTCAGGGCCGTCGCCGAGTTGCCCGCCCGGGTAGATGACCACATCGACCTCGCCGCCGGAGATCTTGCGCCATTCCTGGCGGATGTACTTCAAAGCTTCGTGCCAGGCGGAATCTTTCGGCGCGATTGTGCCAAGCCGGATGCGGATCTTTGCCTCGAGCGTTGAGACCAAGCCCCAATCGGCGAGCAGCGTCAATAGCAACAGCAACCTTGTAAGTCGTGGGGTCCTCATTGGTTTTCTCCCGAGGTTTCCGAAGGTCCGCCTTCTAGGATCAGGTCGTCGATGCGCGCCAGCAGCCAACGCGCGCGGCGATGGGCGAGCAAGTTCACGAGCCGGGTTTGCGGGGTCTCATCGGGGTCTACGGAGAGAGCCTTTTGGAGTAGCGACCGAAACTCGGCCTTGTTCTGCTTGGGTACCGAAACAGCCTCGGCGTACACAACGTATAGCCCTGCGCTTTTCCCCTCCGACAGTGCAAGCGCCCTTCGATAGTGGTCCCTAATGGCATCATAGTCGGGATCGCCGAGCTTGGCGGCCGCCAGCTGAATTCGCACCGCGTGCAGAGCCCCCGCATCCCAGCTTTCATCGAGCTCCAAGGCGCGGTCCAGCATGGCTTCGACCTCGGGCAACCGCGCCAGTAAGGCGGCGTCGCTGGTAGACACGGAGATCGCCAGCCCCAGCGAAGCAGCCGTCCAGTAAAGCAGTGGTACGTCTTGCTGCTTTTTCTTTTTATTGTGGATCACAGCGACTGCCACTGCGGGGTCGGCAACTAGGTTGGACTCTAATCCTGGGTAGGAGATCTCTAAGCCGCGCATGCCGTATCGGAAAGCTCGCAAGTAAAGCTTGCGCGCGCGGGTCCGCAGGGCTCGGGCGCGATCGAGATCCTCGTCTTCGGCAAGCTGCGCCTCGTAGTCTACATAAGCATAGGAATAGAGAACGAATCCTTGACAAGCGCTGACCAGAAGGCCGCGGTGGTTCGGAGACTCGGCCAGCAAGCTCTCCATCAGCTTCAGGCCGAACGGCAATGCCTCCCCGACGAATTCGATGTCTTCGTCGCTTTCGTAGACCGAGTTTCCCGACGCCAGCGTGTCGCCGATCTTATTTATGGCGTACTTCTTGAGCGAGCAACCCGGCCCTAGCACCAAGATCAGTAAAAGAACGCCCAAAAGACTTTTTCTCGTAAGCATTTTCTACCCACCTTACCGCAAATCGAAGGGACGGGCTGTTTGGCAGCGGACATGGCAGTGGTCTTTGCCGGAGGAGATCATCTCGTGACCTCCCAATCAGATCGGTGCCCGGGATCTTCGTAGTTCCCGGAGCCGCGGCACAAAACGTCAGAGCGCATACGGGCGGTTGCCTTTAGGGGTCAAAACCATGCGGGACTAGCCGGTACTGCGGGATTCACCTAGGGCGGCTTGTAGGGCCGCGGGGTCGGTGCAGGCCAGAAAAGAGTTGTCGTCTTTGCGGTAGCGCACGCCGCGGCGTTCGAGTTCTCGTTCGATGAAGTGATGCCCGTTGAGGTAATACGTGGTGTGAAACGGCAGGAACGAGGCCACGCACACGGCCAGCGCCCCCAACTCTTCGTCGCGCATGTAGAAGTAGTAGTGCGTGCAGCGCTAGCGCTGTCTGTGGAGGATACGGTAGTCGGGATCGTCGCTGGGGTACTTGGGCGCCACGGAGCGAAAGCTGCTGCCGAGCTCCATGCTTTTGAGGATGCAGTAGACGCCGAAGCGGTTTTGGCGTTCCCGGCGTCTGCGAGCCGGTCGCACGTAATCTTCCTTGCGGACGCCCTTTGCGGTCCACTCCAGCGGGATGAGGTGGTTGCGAGCGAAGGACTCGACCCAACGGTTGTGGTCGTCGGTTCTCTTGCGCAGCACCTCTTTGCTGATGGCTCTCACGCCGTGGACATCGCGGAAAAAGTAGACGATCTGTTCGGGACGACTCAACAGCGGCAGGTAGCCCAAGATGACGATACGGTCAAAGCAGTGGCATACAAAAGTGAGCAGGCTGCCAAACAGCCTCAGAAACGTTTCCAGCGGCCCTCCTCCGTTCTCGTTGGGTCAACAGAATCATCGGACAGAGGACCGCTGGAATTCAAAATTTCAAACATCTTTGGCTAGAGTTAATATGAGGGACTCCCACGGTCCGGTTTGAAACTGAACTACGGAACCGCGGGCCGCCGCTACTTCGAAGTCAAACGAGAGAGAAAAGCTTTATCGCCGCTCGACCGTGGGCGGTTACAGCAATAAGGAGGAAATTCGTGGCCTGGATCAAGACCATTGCCGTCGAAGACGCTGAGGATGACTTGAAGAAACAATACGATGCGGCCATCCGTAGAGCCGGACGCGTGTGGAACGTCGTCAAGCTCATGAGCTTGAACCCCAAGAACGCTCGGAACGTCGATGGGCCTCTACGTCGCGACGATGCACCAGCCCTCACCCCTCACCCGGGCACAGCGTGAGATGCTGGCGGTTGTCGTCTCGAAGGCCGACGCTTGCCACTATTGAATTGAGGCGCACGCACACGACCTCCGGGCCGAGGTCGGCGACGAATTGACGGCAAAGGTCAAGCAGGATTGGCGATCGGCGGGACTAGACGCCGCAACCGGGGCGCTGCTTGCATTCGCGGAAAGGCTTACCGGCCGTCCCGCTGAGATTACCTCGTCCCATATAGATGACCTCAGGCAAGCCGGCTTTTCAGAACGCGCGATTCATGATGCCGTGCAGGTGATTTCCTATTTCAACTACATCAACCGGGTCGCCGACGGCCTCGGGGTCGATCGGGAAGAGTGGATGGGGGAGGAACACTGAGCAGCGCAGGACCGGTGGGAATTTCGACAGAGCCTACTGATTGGATGCCCCTAGTTAGCGGACTGTCCTGGAGACGAATTCACTACAGATTCGGAAATGTCGGGCTTGACAGCCCGACACAGCACGCTGAAAGCGGTGCGCCACGTCGGGGCCCACGTCTTCCGCCACGTCGCCGGATGATCAGAAAGCCTTGTCTGGGACACCTTGCTAGAACAATGTATCCCTTGGGCGCTAGGGGTACTCCAGTAACGAATCTACGATCAGCCTTGTGCTGACTCTCTCACCGCGATTACATTATCAGTGCCTAGCACCGTTGAAAATAGGGTGATACCCTCATCGAACTCGCCTTTTCGACGGTTTCATACTGTCTCTAGCCGGTATTCCTATTTTGAACATAGGCTCTGCCTGCAAAGGGATCTACTATAGGTACCGGCAGGTGTTAGAAATTGGGGTTTGGTACAAGCGGCATAGCACTAACTCCTTAATGTCAACTCAAGTTGAAGCCCACGTCTGGCTGTCCCTAGCACTTTTCATATTTTGCAGGGCCGCATTCTCTGCCGCCGGTAAAAGGAGTTGACCGTGACTCATGGTCGGAGCGTAGGGCGGGGTCCCACACCTGGCTTGCCAGTTGCCCCGGGCCCTCGCCAGACGATGCTCGTTGCTTTCGGAGCTAACCCATGATTTGCACAAACTGCCTCTGCGAGATCGCCGCCGGCGCGCGCTTCTGCAAGGAGTGTGGTCACCCGGTACCAGTCGGCGAAGGAGCGAAGGCTTCGAAGTCAGGGATTTCGTGGAAATGGGCCCTGGGAATCTTCGGCGCCCTAGTCGTTGCTTGGGCCCTGGCGGAGTGGGCGCCGAACACCGAACCGGCACAGTCATCCGAAACTGAGCTCGATCAGGCGCCTGATCCCGCCCCTTTTCAGCCTCTCACCTCGGCGGCCGAGCGGGCAACGCTTACCAACGATCCCCCAGGGGCCGTGCCACAAGCGGAGCAGAAACCGGATACGGGGGATTGGAACCTGCGCACTGAAGTCTCGGAGTTCGACGACACGAAAGCTATCTATCTTGAGCTGCCGGCGGATCAACCGCTCTGGGACGGCTCCATGCCGTTGTTAACGCTGAGCTGCAAAGAAAACTCCCTGCAGGCTTATGTGTTTGGCATCGCACCGCAAGCCGACCGTAGAAGTGACCTCTCAACCGTCCGGATACGATTCGACAAGACAGAAGCACAAACACTTAAGATGGTCCGAGCCGTAGGAGACGACGCACTGTTCTTTCGACAGCCGATCGAGATCGTTGGCACCATAATGAATCACGACGAATTGTTGTTTGGTTTCACAGGCGTTGATTCCGATCTCCTCACGGCTACCTTCGTCCTAAAGGGCCTAAGCAAGGCGCTTCAGCCCTTGCAAGAAGAATGCGGCTGGGAATAGCCCTGCCGGCCCGAGCCCCTCCTGGTGCTTGGTTGCAAAAATCACGATGAATTATAGGGCGGACAATCGCCGGCTAAGGCTGGTGGCAGGAGCGGACTCTGAGGGGGACTAACCGCTCCCTGACGGTCGCGGCTCCGTTTATCTTGGCGAAGGCCCATGGGCACTCCCTCATGGTCGCGGCTCGGAAAGACTCGGCGAACAAACGACTGCCCCGCCGGATGGACGATCGTATGGTCCTTCGGGAAAGGACTTCTCAAATGACGCGAACTCTTGCAACCAAGCACTGGGCGCACGACAAGACGGCGGGTAGCCTGGCCCGCAAGCCGTCTCTATTCTTCATCCGCCTTCGGATGCACGACCGGATAGCCCTTTTCCTTCCAGGCTGTCACTCCGCCGAATTGTAGATCGGTGTAACCGTTTTCCTTGAGCAAGGCCGCCGCACGGGAGGCCCGTCCGCCGCGGTTTCAATAGAGGACGGTCGGACGGCCTTTGGGGATCTCCGACAGGCGAGCTTCGAACTGGTCCATCGGAATGTTCACGTAGCCCTCGATCGTTCCGATTTCCTCCAACTCGTGGGGCTCACGGACATCGAGCAAGAACACATCTTCGCCCGCATCGAGTCGCTTCTTGAGAGCTTCAACATCGAGGGGACGGGGATCAGGCGAGGTATCTGCCGCCGATTCATCGGTTGGTACCTTCCGACTCTCGGTCGACTCTGGCTGGGAACACGAAACCGCTAGTGAGCAGCCCGCAAACGTGCTGAGAACAAGGGCCCATCGAGTAATCATGGAATGCCTCCTTGGTACTCCGGGCAACGCCTGATTCTCTCACCTCGACCGGTTCGGCGCTACTTCAGGCAGGGAGTGGCTTAAGGACGAGCGCCTATCGGAATCAGACTCCGATCGCGACTGGGGCGTCGCGGCGTGCGGCGGCCTGCTTCAACACCAGACCCATCCTTCCGCGGCGGTTGTATTGCGGGGGTCATGGTCTCGTACATGAACTGCAAAGCAACTGACGGTTCCCAGCTCACTCCTGTGGCCGTTGCTGCAAAAAATTCAAAAACTGCGCCGCCGCTGGAGAAAACTTCTTTTTGCGGTGGTGAATGATACCCACCGGACGAACCAGCTCATTCGCCTCGATAGGTCGCGCAACCAGGCGGCCCTCGGCAGCCTCCTGACGAACCGTGCGCTCCGGAAGGATGCTGACGCCCGATCCGATCGACACCGCCTCTTTGATCATTTGAATGTTGTCGAACTCGAGCACAACCTTGCGTGGAATTCCCTGGTCGCGAAAGAAACGGTCCATGGCCTTGCGAATCGAGAGATCGGGGTCGAAGCTGACGAACGCCTGGCCGGCGAGATCGGCAGGGCGAATCGTTGACTTTTTCGCCAACGCATGGTCGGGATGGCATACCAGAACCATCTTTTCCAGCCGCCACGCGATGGCTTTGAGTTCCTTGCCCGGATTGGGATAGCTGACGAGACCAAGATCCGCCGCGTCGCCCGCTACGGCCTGATAGACCTTCTCGGGCCGCATGTACTCCAGATGAACGTTTGCTTGTGGGTGGCGATCTTCGAACTGTTCCTTGATCAGCGCCATCTCGTAAAGCCCGATGGAGTAAATCGACGCCACACGGACGGACCCGACAAGTTCCTTCTTAAGTGCGCCTATCTGCGACGCCATCTCGTCGTATCGCCAAACGATATCTCGGCACGCTTCGTAGTAAAGTTTGCCGCCAGGAGTCAGTTTGATCGGGCGGCTGGTTCGATCAAGCAGGTCCGTTCCAAGCCGCTCTTCAAGTTGCTTAACGAGCTGGCTGGCCGCGGACTGGCTGATCCCGTTTAGCTCGGCCCCACGGCTGATGCTGTTTGTCTGGGCGATGTCCCGAAACACCTTGAGGTGACCGATTCGCACTCCCCCATTGTTGCATAAGAACGACTTATTTCACATCCCGCTCAACTTCTGATTTATTAATATTTGGGAGTACCCGATGTCAGGCGACGTTGAGCGTGCGCCGCAGGGGCGCCTCCATGCTGAAGGAAACCTCTGTGATGCCACTCGCTTGGGTTAGGTTTGGGCAGCGGCCAGTGTGAGTGACGGCAGCAGGAGTAGCAAGAGGAGCGGCTGGCGAGGAGCTGTTCCGTCTTTTGCCCCTGTTTATTTATGGTGTAAATTGCTGGATCAATGGCGGTTATAGGAAATTGGGTTTGTTTGGTTATTTTTTCTCCAGCCGGTCGAGCGTAATGTCAGTCTCTTGAGTTTTTCCTCCCTCCCTCTTGAGAATAGCGAACGTGTCAAGCGTCTTCGTTAGGCGGTCACGATTCGCTTCGACTAGGGCCGGGAAAGGGAGTGTCCCCCTGTGCTATTTGCCCACGTAACCGGTCAGAAAAAGCCGTAGATCTCTGCGATCCCTCCCCTGAAAACTAGCGTCGAGCGTAACATGACCCACACCCCAGGAGCGTTTTCATGTTTCGTTGTGGATCAAAGGGCCATGACAATTGCACTCTGGGCCAGCAACTCAGCTTGCGCTCAGCCCTCCTCGGTCAACGGTGGGTCCGACTGGCTCAGCATCGTCTGGAGGTTCCTACATACGCCGTGGCGGACAAGGCAGATTGCGCGGCATCGCGTTTTCACCGAAAACGCCAGCAGGAAGGCCGACCGGGAGGTCGTCCCTGCGGGCCGGAGGCCGGCGCACACAGACTCACTCAGGTTTCGGGCGAAGGCAGGCGGGCACAGCATGCTGTGCCCCTACGGATTCGTGGGGTTTCTGAAGAGATGGGGGCAGGAACGTTGAGCCCGAAGTTCCCTGTCGAACCCTGGCTTAGCAGCTCGTGGTGAAAGTGCAGTGACACAAAAAATGGAGACAGAGTCCCCGTTTTTCGCCCCAACCCACTTTTACCGCGGGCTGTTAGACAAGCAAGATTGCTTGTCCCACTAAGTTCTCCAGTAGACTGCCGGCCTAGCGGCGACGTCCTGCGGGCAGCTGCGCCTGATTCTTCAGCGTTTCGGCCAGCCCGTCGACCAGCTGTTCAATCCGATCACGAGACTGCCGATAATGCTTAGCGGACTTCCCAATAGGGTCGCCGACGTTCCACATCAGATTCAAACCGGAGAATCCAGGTAACCGCTCGAGCACGGATGCGCCACTCATATTTACGAGTAAGTCCGTGGACTTCCAGTCAACGGCGTCAATTTCCTTCGAGGCTTGGCCGTCAAGGGAGATCCCTATGTCCTCCATGCACGCGATCGTCTCGGGCTGGACGATGGACGCGGGAAACAGCCCAGCGCTACTCGCCTCCATCACGTCGGCATACTTGTGCCGGGCGAAGCCCTCAGCCATCTGGCTTCGACAGGAGTTGCCGATGCAAACGAACAAGACTCGTATCGGAAGCTGCACGGCTCTTTTCTACTCTACTAAGCTCGGATCTTCTGGAGAAAAAGTTGATGCACGCGCCGGTCTTGGGACAACTCAGGGTGAAAAGTGGCCGCTAGATGACGACCTTGCTCAACCAGAATCGGGTGGCCGCCGTCTTCGGCGAGAACGCGCACCCCCTTCCCGACGCTGCGGATGATGGGCGCGCGGATGAACACCGCTTCGAGTTTTCCGGGGCCGGTGCGGGCGAGGAAGTCGTCTCCCGGCGACACCGAGCGGATGGCACTATCGACCTGCCGTCCGTAGGCATTGCGCTCGATCGAAATATTAACCAGACCGAGGCCCGGTTGCCGCGGAGAGGTGACGTCGGCCGCCATCAGGATGGAACCGGCGCAGGTGCCGAGCAGGGGGTGCCGCGCGGCGAACCCGACGAGCGGATCGAGCAACCCTTGCTCGCTGACGAGCTTCAGCATGGTCGTACTTTCCCCGCCGGGAATAATAAGCCCTTCGACAAGGTCAAGTTGCTCGGGGCGACGGACGAAAACGGGGTCGGCGCCTAGCGCCTCCAAAACTCGGGCATGCGCGCTGAAGTCGCCCTGTAGCGATAAGATGCCGACCCTCGTACCCCTTCCCGGCGGCCGGGGCAAACCGTTACCAGCCACGGGTCTGAAGCAGTTCCTCTTCGGGCAGCTTGGAGACATCGAGGCCCGGCATCGGCTCGCCCAGTTCCTCGCTGGCTTTCAGTAGTTGGTCCGGGTCGTTGTAGTAGGTGGTCGCCTGGACGATGGCTCGCGCGCGCCGCTCGGGATCTTCCGACTTGAAGATTCCCGAGCCGACGAAGCAGGCTTCGGCGCCAAGGTGCATCACCAGCGCCGCATCGGCCGGCGTGGCGATCCCGCCCGCTGAGAAGTTCGGCGTAGGAAGTTTGGCGTTCTCGGCCACGTATTCCACTAATTCGAGCGGAGCCTGCAGTTGCTTGGCGGCCGCGGCAAGCTCTTCCTTGGGCGTCACGGTCAGTCGTTTCATTTCCCGTTGAATCGCTCGCATGTGCCGTACCGCCTCGACGACGTTGCCCGATCCGGCTTCGCCTTTGGTGCGGATCATGGCAGCACCCTCTGCGATGCGGCGCAGAGCCTCTCCCAAGTTGCGGGCGCCACAGACGAAGGGCACTTTGAACCGTGTTTTATCGATATGGTGTTCTTCGTCCGCCGGCGTGAGTACTTCGCTTTCGTCGATATAGTCAACTTTCAGCGCCTCGAGAACATGGGCTTCCGCGAAGTGTCCGATACGGACTTTTGCCATCACGGGAATGCTCACCGTCTCCATGATCTGGCGGACCTTGGCGATGCTGGCCATGCGGGCGACGCCGCCTTCCTTGCGGATGTCGGCCGGAACGCGCTCGAGGGCCATGACCGACACCGCGCCCGCCTGCTCGGCAATCTTGGCCTGCTCGGCGTTGGTGACGTCCATGATGACGCCGCCTTTGAACATTTCCGCCAAGCCGACTTTAATCCGAAAATCTTCGCTGAGGTACATAAGCCCTCCTCCCGGTAGATACAGCCACGGGAAACTTCGCTGACGTCGCGCTCCGAGGTGATCGACAACTCAGGCGACGATGGAAAGCCGCCGCAATCGGCGACGAATTTCCGCCCGTCCGAAACGATCTGCCGCCAACAAGCCTCGCTTCCTCAGACTCTAGGATGGATGCAGCCGGACTGTCTCGCCGGGACTGTTGTCTCAGGTGTAAGAGACGCTTGCACTGTCATGATAACGCTCGTTTGAGGCTTCCAGCAAGCGGGGATGACGCGGACCAGCGTTCGCCGTCCCGTTTGCCCCTCGCTCGGTCGAAAGCCCACCCGCGTTCATTGCTTTGGGCGGGCGGCGAGTGTAGTCCCACGACCAGGCCGCCCGCCAGTTGTCATCTTTAACCGCTGTCCACTACCCCTCCGTTACAATCGAGTCATGTCAAACGCTGGTTCTCTTCTACAGCCTGAATCGACAGCTCTTGTCGTCGTTGATTTGCAGGAAAGGTTGCTCCCGGCGATTGCCGGCGGGCAGGCAGTGCTCGCGAACACCGAGAAATTGCTGCGTTTGGCGAAGGTGATGAATCTCAAAACGATTCTCACCACGCAGTATCGAAAGGGATTGGGCGAGACGGTGCCTGCGATCGCCGAGCTGGCCGCCGTCGATGCCATCGACAAGGTCTCGTTCGGCTGCCTGGGTGACGAGGGCTTTTGCTCCGCACTAAAGCAGGAGGTTGCTCCCGGAGGAACGCTGTTGCTCGCGGGTGTCGAATCCCATGTGTGCGTTATGCAGACCGCGCTCGGGGCTTTGCGGGAAGGCTACCAGGTCCATGTGGCGGCGGATGCCACCGCCTCGCGCTCGGAAGCGAACGCGGTGCTCGGAATTGAACGCATGCGCAGCGCCGGAGCGGTCATTTCCTCGACCGAGATGGCCGTCTATGAGTTGCTGGGCAACAGCCGCCGGCCCGAATTCAAGCAGATGCTGCCGTATCTGAAGTGAAGCCCCTGGGTGAGGAAAATCGGGTACAGCCAGCCAATTCGCTTCAGGCTAAGTGCTTTGTTTCTTGGGTCATGATGGGAAGCGAATTGGTGGCAGTCCCCATTTTTCCTGTAGCGACGGTGGGCAAGGGAAGCGACGCCGCGGGACGGCGGCAAATCAGGCGGCGGTGGAGGGCGGCCTAGCGGGCGACTGAGCGTCCGAGCGGAGGAGCAGAGAACCGCGAGGCTGACTACTCTGTATATAATGAGAATACAGTTGACTACCATGTAGTCTCTGCACATGCCAACCAAAGCTACCTCGGTAAGATTGGATCCCGATACAATCTCGCGCCTCGATACCATGGCGAAGGCTATGGACCGCCCTCGATCGTGGTTGATGGCCCACGCGATTCAGCAGTTTGTAGAGCAAGAGGAGTGGATCGTTGAAGCGGTTCAACAGGGGATGCGATCGGCCGAAAAAGGCCGTACCGTCGGTCATGAGGACGTGGAAGCCTGGGTCAACAGTTGGGGCTCCAAACGAGAGAGGAAACGCCCCCGCTAAGTGCGGTTGATTTGGACGGACCTCGCGGTCAAAGACCTCGAAGAGTTGCGTCTTTACGTGGAGGCCGATAATCCCCGAGCCGCCAAGGATACCGTCCTGCGCATTTTATCGACCGTCAAGCGTCTACCGAAGCATCCGCGTCTAGGCCGCCCCGGAAGAGTGGAAGGTACCCGTGAACTGGTCGTTCCGACGTTGCCTTATCTCGTGGCGTATCGCCTCCACGGCGAGGCCATAACCCTGCTGCGCGTCCTACACGCGTCGAGGCAGTGGCCGACACAACTGTGAGCATCTAGCAATACGGCACAAAATGTCAAAACGCTCTACTGAACGCCACGTGGGGGCGCACGTCGCGCTTACAGTCCGCGCAAAAAGTAATTCAGCTCCCGCTCCCGGCCGATCGTGGTTTCGGGCCCGTGGCCGGGAATGACGATCGTTTGGTCGTCGAGGGTCAGAAGTTTCTCTTTGATGGAAGCTAGGATTCGACGGGAGTCTCCTCCCGGCAAGTCCGTCCGTCCGATGCTGTCGCGGAAAAGCGTGTCTCCGGCGATCAGTTTCTTTTGGCTCGGGATATGCAGGCTGATGCTTCCCGGCGTGTGCCCGGGCGTGTCGAGCACATCAAACGCCTGCTCGGCGAGCACAATGGAATCCCCCTCGCGAAGTTTCACGTCGATTTCGGGCTTTTCCGGCGGCGCGACGCCGATCCATCCGGCCTGAATGTCGAGCTGTTCGCGAATCACCAGATCCTTCTCGTTCATATAGACGGGCGCCCCGGTGGTCTGTTTGAGCTTGGCCGCGCCCCCAATATGATCGATGTGAGCGTGGGTGATGACGATCGCTTTCACGCGCAGCCGGTGACGCTTCAAGACATTCGTGATTTCATCCACTTCATCGCCGGGATCGACGACGATGGCCTCCCGTGTGTTTTCATCCCCAAACACCGAGCAGTTACATTGCAGGGGGCCAACGGGAAGGACCTCGTGGATCACCGGGGTATAATAGCAAGTTCCCAGGCCGCCTCTTGGTAAGAAGTTGTTTTGGCGGGTGCGCGTTGGGGGGCGAGGAGGTTTCGTGGTCGATATTTTCAGCCGCTGGCTTCACATACTGGCAGCCGCGGTGGCTGTCGGCGGTCTCATCTATGCACGCCTCATCGTAAGCCCTTCGCTTGGGATTCTTGATGCGGAACAGCGCGCACAGGTTCTGAGCCAGCTCTCCGCCCGCTTTCGGCCCATCGTCGTTGCCGTAATCGTGATCTTGGTAGCGACGGGAAGTTACAACCTGCTCGGTATTCTTCAAGAAGGTGTGGTCACGGCCTACCACATGGCTTTCGGTATCAAATTTCTGCTGGCGCTACACATCTTCGGCATGCTTTTCCTGATTTCCACACCCCCGAGCGGAGACGCAGCTCGTGACGCTAAACGGTCCCGTTTGATGACCGGTGCTGTCATTTCGGGGTTAATCGTACTCGCCCTGGGGGCCTACCTAAGAACCCTCCACAGTTGAGATGACGAACGGGTACGAAGCGCTGCATGAGTCGGCGGCGTGGCTCGACATCTCCTCGCGTGGCAAAATTCGCGCAACAGGCGAGGATCGTGTGCGGCTGATCCACGCCATGTGCAGCAGCGATATCGAGAGCCTAAGGCCGGGCGAGGGCAGCTATAGTTTTTTTCTGAACGTGCAGGGAAAGATTCAGACCGACAGCCGCATTTACGTATCGGAAGACCACGTCTTGCTCGATTGCGAGCCCGAGCGGGGGCCAGGCCTTTCGCAGCACCTAGAAAAGTTCATCATCATGGATGACGTGACGCTGGAAGATCCGGGGCCACGGGCGACGATGATTGCCCTAGAAGGTCCGCGTGCGGAATCGATAACGCGCGAGGTCGTTGGCGGGAAGCTTCCCGAATCGGCGCCGCACTCCCATAGCACCCGCGGCGACGTGCGCCTGTTTCGTAGCTCCCTCAGCGGTCAACCGGGGCTTTGGATTCTCGTTGAGCTGGTGCAAAAAGCAGGGCTTATCACAGATCTCGAAGCGGCCGGAGCGCCGGCGGCAACGGAGGAGGACTACCGCGTGGTGCGCGTCGAAAACCAAGTCCCACGATGCGGAAGTGACTTCGATAATCTTGTGCCGCACGAAACGCAACAGCTTCACGCGTTGTCGTTCACGAAGGGTTGCTACCTCGGCCAGGAGATCGTCGAAAGAGTCCGCTCGAGAGGCCAAGTCAACCGATTGCTCGTCGGCCTGGAACTGGAGGGTGATGCAGTGCCGGCGGAAGGGTCACCCATCATCGTGGAAGATAAGGAAGTAGGGCGGCTGACCAGCCCGGCCTTTTCACCTCGACTGAACCGCGTCGTCGGCTTTGCCGTTCTGCGGCGTGAAGCAGCATCCCCAGGAACCCAGGTGCAGGTAGGCGGGCTGCTGGGCCAGGTTCGCCAGGCTGCCCCCTCGTAAGGAGATCGGGATCCCACTTCGAGATACCGCTACGATGCTCGCGCCGCCCATCATTGACTCTTTCGGCATGTCGCATGTGGGATTGGTGCGTACCAACAACGAAGACCGTTTTGTGACCAAACCGGAGTCGGACCTGTACTTGGTGGCGGACGGCATGGGAGGCGCCCAGGCCGGTGAGCTGGCTTCCCAGATTGCGGCGGACACACTGGTTTCGGAAATCGAATCCGCCGGGGAGCGAACGTCCGCCGACTCCTTGCCCCGCGCCATTGAGATGGCCAACGCCAGAGTACGCGCCAAGGCTCAGGAAAACTCCGCCTACACGGGCATGGGAACGACCGTGGTGGCGGCGCTGATAAAACTTCCGAAAGCGCACATTGCGAGCGTGGGAGACAGCCGAGTCTACCTGCAAAGGCGCGGCGAACTCTACTGCGTGACAACCGACCACAACTGGATCAACGACATCGGCCGAGGACTCGGCTTGACCGACGACCAGCTCCGTACACACCCCTACCGCAACGTCCTCACCAAAGCCGTCGGAGCCGCGGACAATATCGAAGTCCAGACTCACGAGATCGATTTCTCGCCCGGCGACCTTTTGTTGCTCTGCTCCGACGGCCTTCACGGTGTCGCCGGGGAGGAGCAATTGGCGGCCATTCTCGCCGAACCCCAACCAGTACAAGCCAAATGTGAAGCGCTGATCCGGGCAGCCCTTGAAAACGGCGCCCCGGACAATACCACCGCCGTTCTGGTGGCTAACGTCGACCCGGCCGAGAAAGAGCCTTCGGCCCAACGGTAGAAGTGGGCGTCGCCTTCGCGCAAAGCGTGAGGTTCATTCGCTGCGCTGCGGGTTGTCGCTAATCGGGTGAACTTGATGGCTCACCGCTACCCTATCCCTGGCCTGATTATTAAGATCGATCCACTTACTGTAGTCCGTCCTAAAACCGAAACCTTAGTTGCCCGGAAAACCGACATCGCCCGGAGTATTGAAACGGAGTGGTTTCGCTCTCCTTAGCAATTCCAAAGATACGGTTCCCGGCGTTCTTGACACTGCATTCGAGATCAACTGATTCCGACTCTGACTTCCAAACTGTTGCTCCGGCACAGCAGCACAGAGCAAGTGCACCTAAAAGCCTGAAAAATAGGGCACTTCACGCACACTGTCGTCAGGAGCAAGCCGAACGCATCAAACTATGAGTCAGTTCATCAGCTAGCGGGTGCGCTCCCGAAGCCAGGTTAACCGCAAACGAGGCCCTCTCACCCGAACCGACCTAAGGACTCGTCCCGGCCTCGTCGGAACCTGTGACGAGTTCCTCTGGTTCAACCGGAACGAAATCATAGGGCCTCAAAAACGGAGTGTAGAAACTCTTGTCCGCAAGGAGCGGATAATTTGTCCCGAAATAGTGATTGAAGACGACCCGAAACGTGTTGACGGGACTGATCGAGTCGTAGAGAACTTCTTCCTCGACGCCGGGCAGATGATAGGCATTGAGAATGCTGAACCTCTCCCTGACATAGGTGCCCTCGAGGCTATACAAACTCAGTCTCGACCCAGGGCCGTGGTCCCCCTGAATGATGATCACCGGCGGTTGAGAAGATCCCACGCGAATGCCGTCTACGACCACCTTCAGCTTCTCATTCAGGTACCGCAATTGATTCCCATATCCCTGCATGTATTCCCGTCGACTGGCGCCGGGAGCGGCCATGAATTTCTCCCCTTCGTCCCAGCTGTAGGCAGTCGCCCGATTCACCTTCTCGCCATTCGGTCCAAACACAAACGGAGGGTGCCCCACGAAGATATGCGCGTAGACAAATTTGGGCCCTGGTCGCCCCGGCATCTCGGAAAGTTCCCTGAACGCGTAGAGGATCCGGTCGCGATGAAGATCGTACAAGATCGGCCAACCAAGCTTCGTCAAGGCCCACGGGAAAGGCGTCATGCTCAAAATGGTCCCCTCGAAAATGTTCAGGTGCCACCATTCCCGTATGTCGACGTCCGCCTCGTCGATCTCTGCCTCGTAGTACTCACTGGCAACGTTCACAATCGAATACCCCGCTTTTCTCAACAGTTTGACCGTTCGACTGTGCCTCACCAGGTCGCGGATAAAACGTCTGTCCGGCTGGTCTTTCATATGGTTGCCGACCACTTCGTCCAAATAAGTGAAGTTGAGGGTCGAGGCCAATGACACCAGCGTCATAGGGTAATTCGCTCTACTCTTTTGAGCAATAACGAAGCCTCTCTCTTCTAAGAACGAGACAAGATCAGAATTGTCGAAGTCAAATTCTTCTTGAAGAAAATCCGCTCGCCCATAACCGTCCAGGACAAGATAGTAAATGTCGGGTGCATCCGCCGGGGCTGTAATCTGAGACTCGGCCTCGAATGCCTGCCGGTCCGGCAACAGCTCACGCGCCTGCAAAGTGCGGTAATTCATCAGCGCGGCGTTGACTAACGGAAGACAACAAAGCACGGTCCCCATGAAGTTCATAAGATAGGTCCACTGGTCCGTGTAGCGCTTCAATTTCAAGCACAAACCAACCCCCACGACCGCGATGGCAAAAACACCCAGGGCAATCTTGTTGCCCACCTGTGTCCCCTCGTGTCCCTTGACGAGGTACTCGCTAAAAGCTCCAAAAGAGTACATGCCGAGAAGAAGAGCGGACACGAGAATCGCCGCTCGCTTCCGATCGGAGAAAACCAGACTGGCAGCCCACCAAGCACAGACGGCCAGCAAGGCACTAAGCAATGCCGGCTTGAATACAATCGAAAACTCAAAGAAGTCGTAATTAACAGAGTAGAGTAGGACGATTGGGTATAGGGAAAACAGCAGCGGGTGAACAACGACCTGTTTCTTCATCGGGGATCGTGCTTCAGGTTCATCGCGTAGACAGTCCGGTGGGACTTTAAGGATCGGTGTACGAAACAGGACGGAAGCGACAGGAAGTTTATGGAATGGTGATCGTATTCTTGGTGATCGACAGCGTATTGATGATGAATCATCCTGTCAAGATGAAGCAGACCGCATTGATCCCCTCAGGAGATCTAATTGAAACCTCCGACAGGCTCTTCAGGTTCGACTGGGACGAAATCGTAGGGCCTTACAAACGGACAATAATAGCTTTTGTCCTCAAGGATCGGATAGCTTGTCCCGAAATACTCGTTTAGCACAATGCGGAACGTGTTGACAGGGCTGATCGTATCGTAAAGGAGTTCGCTTTCCACTCCCGGTAGATGGTAAGCATTGAGGATACTGAATCTCTCTTTCACATTCGTACCGTCAAGGCTCTTCATACTCAGTCTCGATCCCGGACCGTGGTCTCCTTGGATAATCATGACTGGCGGTTCGGAGGATCGCTCAAGAATACTATCCACCGCGGCTTTAATTTTGCCGTTCAAATGCTTCACCTGGTCACGATACGCTGTCACGTATTGCTGGCGACTCGCGCCGACAGCGTCCATCAACGAGTCCCCATCGTTCCACCGATAGCCCGTATCCCAGTTCACTTCCTCGCCCTCTGGGCCAAACACGAAGGGCGGATGACCCACAAAGATATGGGAGTAGACAAACTTCGGTCCCGGAAGCTCCGCCGCCTCCAATAACTTTTCAAACGCCTCCAAGATTCGCATCCGGTGCAGATCGTAGAAAATCGGCCAACCTGCTTTTCTCATCAGCCACGGGAACGGAGTCATGCCCCAAAACCTCGTGCCGAAAACACCGGGTTGCCACCACCCGCCAATCTCGACGTCTCGGTCACCGAGATTCAGCGACGTATTTGTACCATGAACTGTCACAATCGAGTAACCAGCGCTCCTCAAGAACCTTAGCACCCGACTGTCCCTTAGCAACTCCTTCATGAATCGGTAGTCCTGAAGCAAGCTCAAACGGTCTCCGACCATGTCTTGCAAGTAACTGAAGTTCAATGAGGACGCCATGGACACAAGGGTGAACGGGTAGTTCGCCATGCTTTTCTTGGCAACCACAAAACCCCTTCTCTCCAAGAACTCTACAAGCCCCGCACGCTGAAGCCCGTATTCCTGTTGGAGAACGTCAGCACGCCCATAGCCGTCCAGCACAATATAATAAATGTCCCGCTCATCCACATTTTGAGGAGCTACATGCGCATCGGCATCCCACACCTGCCGATCTGGTAAATGTGCGCGTGCTTGGGCGGTCCTGTACCGCTGAGCCGCCGGAATCATGAGCAAAATACAACACAACAACGCACCCAGGATATTCATATAATACGTCAACTGATTGGTTAAATGTCTTGCGCTCAAGACAAATACGATCCCGACCGCCAGAAGCGCCCAGAAAATGATGACTGCCAGATCGCCGAGAAAATTTCCTTGAAACTCCTTTAATAGCTGCTGGCAAAAAGCCTCAAAAGAGAAGATGACGATGATAGCCGCGGTTACAACCAGCCCTGCGCGCTTGTAATCGGAAATAAAGTGAGTCACGACCCACCAAGACAACACACTAAGGCAAACGCTTGCCAGTGCGGTCCCGATCACGTCCGGGAACTCGATGAGGCCGAAATTGGTGGAGTAAAGAAGGGCGATTGGATACAAAGAGAACAGCACCGGGTGAATAACCACCTGCTTCTTCATGGCTGGTCATCCCTCGCCCGCATCAAGTAGAGAGTCCTTGCAGATTCAGGGATCGCTTCGCGACGGAGCACCGAAAAGAACCGGCGAAAGACCTCCTCGAAGTCCTCCTGCGTATAGCGGTCAAACACATCATCCCGAAAAGCCAGCATGCGCTGAAGTTGCGAGTCTTCTTTTGGGACAAACTCGATAACCAGGTGGCGGCTCACCTGCGCCAAGAATTCCGCAATGCGCTCGAGCGGCGTGTTATTGCCAATGGCCAGATGATGAATTAACGCCAGTGCCAACACCAGATCCGGCTTTCCTCGGGTGAGAAGGGTCATACGCTCTTCTCCGGCCCATCCCAGTGCGGGTGTGGGATTCGTTAAGTCAACGCACAAGGGTAAGACGTTGCCCCGATTCTCCCGTCGGCACCGCTGGTAGTTCGCTTCCACGGAGGCCAAGTCAGCATCGATCGAAATCGTCAGACTGCCCTGATCCCCAGCCATGCGACTGAACGTGCCGTCGTTCGCCCCCAGATCCCAAGTCGTCCGGGGCTTCACTTCTTGGATGAAATCCCGCACCAGCGCCTTCTTGTGATCCGAGGCCTTGTCGGTGTAGTTGTTGTCGGAATAGTACTCGGTCCAGTCCGAAGCCTTCAATTTGTAATTCTGAGCCAAAGTCGCCGATTTCTGACTGTCCAGCAAACCAAGATATCCCCGTCGGCTTATTTTGGCCGCCGTTCGGCCACGCTTTTTGGTAGCATACTTCCGCTGGCTCTTTGCATGAAGATGAATATGAATCAGCAGAGCCGGGCGCAGCCAAGTGCTGCTGGGTAGCAAGCGGCTCGCGAGATCCAGGGGGAGACCGTCCACGTAGTTCTTAAACAGTTGCCCCAGTCGAATATCTCGTCGCGCCATCAGCGCAAGCGGGGCAAGGAAATGTTCGCAGTATTGCCGGTAAGCAATCCAAGGCGTCCCTTCCCGATATTTCTCAAGTGACAGCGTATCGATCAACAGCGGTCGGCCCGCCACGAACTGGATGTTGAACGCACTGGCGTCCTTGAGAGACATACCGAATTCGAAGGCTGTCTGCTGAATCTCTAGTGTGGTGAGAGCCGCATCTTTCCACTGGCTGAAACACCATTCGTAAGGATAGGAAATGAAAGGTACGCGCTCTGGCCGGAGAACTGTCAAGGGCGGAGCAAAATTAGACCAGTTCGGCGGAGGGAGAATAGACCAGTTTTGGGGTAGAGCGGCGGAGCAAAAATAGACCAGTGGGGGGGGAGTCGGGGTTTTGCTTCGAGTTTTTGTGGGACGGCTGGAACGCAGCCTGAGGTCGCCCGTTAGGGCGGCTGAAGGCGGAGTGGAAGGCGGCTCACAAAAACTGTGGCGAGCCGGCGGGGATCAATCCGAAGACGGAGAGCGTTGCTTCTTGCTCTGCTTGAGGCGGAAGCTATCGCCGTTCATCTCCAGGATGTGGACGTGGTGAGTGAGCCGATCCAGCAGGGCGCCGGTCATGCGCTCGGACCCGAGGACTTCGGTCCACTCGTTGAACGGCAGGTTCGAGGTCACCATCGTGGAGCCCTGCTCGTAGCGCTGTGAGAAGGTTTCGAACAGCAACTCCGCTCCGGTCTTCGACAGCGGCACGTAGCCCAGTTCATCGACGATCAGCAGGTCTTGCTTGGCGAGCTGCTTTTGGGCCCTCAGCAAGCGCCGCTCATCACGGGCTTCCAGCAGCTCGTTGAGCAGCGCTGCGGCGGTAGTGAAGCGAACCCGATAGCCACCCTGGCAGGCCGCCAGTCCCAGCGCCAGAGCGAGATGCGTTTTCCCCGTGCCGGAGTTTCCTAGAGCCAACACGTTCTCGCGACGGTCGATGAACTCTCCGTGTGCCAGCTCGAGCACCAGCTTCTTGTTCAACTTGGGTAACGCCAGGAAGTCGAACGTATCAAGGGTTTTCGTGACCGGGAACTTGGCGGCCTTGATGCGCCGCTCGGTCGCTCGGCGTTCACGGTCGAGCAGTTCGAGCTCGGACAGTTGCAGCAGAAAGCGTCTCGCATCCAAGCCCTCCGTGGCGCACTGCCGTGCCACCTTGTCGTACTCGCGTAAGAAGGTCGGCAGCCGCAGTGCTTTCAGATGAGCTTCCAGCAGCAGTTTGGATCTCGCCATCAGTCCACTCCCTGTGCCAGCAGCACCAAATAATCTGTTGTCGATGTCTGTTCGACTTGTGCTGTGGGTAAGTGCGGATACTGCGTCAAGTCCAAGCGGGGCGGCCGTTGCTCGATCCGACACAGGACGAGGTGCTTGACGGCGTCGAAGCCGATCGTTCCCAACTCAACGGCCTGCCGCGCGGCGGCGGTGACGTCGGTGAGCGGGAAGTCTTCGAGTAAACGCAGCACCTGCACGTACTCGCGCTTGCCTGGTTTACCCAGCCGCACTTCGAGCAAGCGTCTCAAACGCACGAGATCTTGCGGTAACTGCCAACCGACGAGCGGCGCGGCTTGATCCAGCGCGTTCGTCTTGCGCTCCAGCAAGGCCAGGTAATGCAGCGGATCGAAGATCAACTCCTCGCGTTCGTAGCTGCGCCGATGCCGGGCGATCTCTTCGCTGCCGCAGCCGATGACCACCTCATCGACGTAAGCTCTCAGCAGTACTTCGCGGTGGCCGTAGCGCGTCGGAACCGAGTAGTCGTTGGTCCGATAGCGCACCAGCGACAACGACGTCACCCGCGTCGTGCGCTTGTCGCAAGCGTCATACCCGACAGCAGGCAACGTCAGAAACGCCTGGCGGTCGCGCTCGAAACGCTCACCGATCGTTTCCGAGTGTCGCCGCAAGCGCCGTCCACGGTTCTTGCGGCACTTCGCTTCGAGGTGTTCGTTGAAGGCTTCCCAACTTGAGAACCTGGGGATCGGCACCATAAAGTTGCGCCGCGCATAGCCCACCAACCCTTCCACTTTGCCTTTGTCGTTGCCCTTGCCCGGCCGCCCGAAACGGTCGGCGAACAGATAATGTGACTGCAGCTCGGAGAAGACACGGGTCCTCTGGCGTGTGCCGTCTCCCAGGATCCTCGCCACCGCTAGCTTCGTGTTGTCGTAGACGATGCTGCGCGGCACGCCGCCAAAATAGCGAAACGCCGCATTGTGCCCCTCGCAGAATGCCTCCGTCGTCTCGGCCGGAAACGCTTTCACGAATGCGTCATCGCTATGCGGCAGATCGACGACCAAGAAGTGCGCCTTGCGCTGCACTCCGTTGATGACGACGACCGCTTCGCCGAAGTCCGCCTGGGCGTCACCCGGCGGATGCGTCAGCGGCACGAACATCTCTTGTCCGCCCAGCTTCTTCTCGCGTACGTAGTCCTTGACGGTCGTGTAGCCGCCTGTGAACCCGTACTCGTCGCGGAGGCGGTCAAAGATGCGCTGTGCGGTGTGGCGTTGTTTCCTCGGACGCTCCCGATCGTCGGTCAGGATCTGATCGATGATCCCTGTGAAGGCCTCCAGTTTGGGACGCCTCGCCGGTTTGCTCCGCCGATAGCCCGGCGGAATCCGGTAGCGCAACATCTTGCGCACGGTCTCGCGAGCAATCCCAAAGCGCCGTGCTGCTTCGCGTTCGCTTAGCCCTTCGACGCAGACACTTCGTCGTACTTGAACGTATAGCTCCACCCGATACATCCCTCCGGTGTTCCACAAAACACCTCGGGGATGCTTGCGGACCACATCAGCGGCTTGGTCCTCCGCCTCCTCTGGGAGCCTTCACACCGCCGCTATGTGGTCTAGTTTGTCAGCGCCGTTCTCAAACCAGACCGGCCCTTAACGTACGCGTTCTTGGCGATACCGATTTCTGCCCGGGAACGAGAGATATAACGCTGATAGGCGGAAAGGTTTCCGATCTGACTCGCGTTGCTCACGAACCAACCCTTTTCTCGTAGGAGCCTAATCCCCTGATCATCACGCCGGAATGACTTTAATACAACTTCAAAGTCCTGGTCGACTTGATTGGGAAGATCGGCGAATCGTTGGAATTCTTCATATTTCGATCGATACCACTCCCCTCGGTATTCCAGGTCGCTGTAACTACTCCATGATGCGACAGTCGTGAACCGCGACGAAGAAAGCTCATTGGAGCTGGGCCACCATTCAACGATCGTCGGAGGAAGAAAGTGATTCCAGGTGCCCGGTGGACTGGGAGGCAGCGGGCAGCGGCCCCGTTCCGCGCTGGCCAGGTGGGTCTGCAAGCTTCCTGACTTTTGTCCGATACTTCGTATCGGTTGTCGGAGTCGGCCCAAGTAGTTCATGATCACCAGTAGCTCGCCTAAGCTTAGTACGCTCCCTTGCACATGCCTCATGCCAACGAAGAGAACCACCCCTGTGGCCCCGGCCGTCGCGAGCGAACTCAGGACGCTATAGCCGCCCTCAGCCATGGCAAGGCGGATACGTTCTCGCAGTCCTTGGCGGGAGCGCTGAACGAAGCGGGCGACCTCGCGATCCTCCTGTCCAAACGCGGTTACCACCCGGATTGCTCCTAACACTTCCTGTAAAACGGACAGCGTTTTACTTTCGATGTCCTTCACCTTGCGGGAAACTGTGCGAAGGCGGCGCCGGCGAGCGCGCGCGACTAGGAGCACAACGGGCGAAAACGCGAGCGTGAGAAGTGCAAGCTGGGGAGCAAGTTTGAACGTGACATAGAGCATCGCGGCGAGCTGAATGGCCGCAGTGATGAACGGGATAACACCACCAATCGCAATGTGCTCGATTGCTGAAGCGTCGCGTCGAATGCGATAGACGGAGTCGGACGACCCCTTCGAATCATGATAGGAAAGCGAGAGCCGCTGAGCGTGTCGAAAAAGCAGAGTGCGGAAGTTCAATGTGAGTTTTTCAGCAGTGTACCTACGCAGAAGCGACTGGCCTAGATTCGTCAGCCGGCTTAGCAGGGTAATGGCAAGGAGTAGGCCAACCGCAAGGGCGAGCACCGCCGTAGGCGATTGCGTGGCTGCCGCCGGGAGCACCGCATCCAGGAATGACGGAATCGGCTCGGAGCCAATAACACTGTCAACGGCTATCTTCAGCGGAACGGGGTTGAGCAGGGCCAGCGGTGTCGCCAGCAAGCTCAATAGGAACAGCCCCGCAATGTGAAGCCAGTGCGGCCGTGCCAGCAGGATCAGCCTCCGATACAGAGTCACGTCGGTGTAAGTGCTATTAGCCATCACACTTCTTTACCTTTATTGCCGTGTAGCCTCCCCGCCTGATCAGGCTCTTTCAGTTCCATCTCAGACGCATCTGCGGGGCCATGGCCCTCCTCAGAGTAACGAACACTCAAGTCCAAAATCACATAATCCTCACTTTCTGCGCCCCTCTGATACTTTGCATCAAGATAGGTCTGAAATTGCTTGTAGTGCGTGAGCCACCAAAAGTGAAGACTCCTCACTACTAGATGTGTTGCCCCCTGTTCACGAAAAGCCTCCAATCTTTCGATCGCGGCCTCGCTATCGGCGGGACCCCAAAAGTGCCAGCCCTTGCGCTTACTGTAATAAATAGCCGTGGGAACCCCCTCACCCGCCACAACCACCTGTGCACCCTCGGGAGTGATGAGATCCGCCGCCATGCCAGCTTTCATGTACGATGTTGCCCAAGGCTTATATAGGGGTCTGACGAATACATAAGCCGAATAGGACAGCGCGGCAATCAATGCGATGGCAACAGTGCGAGCCAAAGCAAAACCAAGTTTCACGCTTGATATTCGAGCAAGCAGGCGCTCGAAGGCCAGCCCTGAAAATGCCGCAGCTACAGGAACGATCGGAAGTTGATACCAGGGATGCGAATTTTCCTCACCCGCAAGGATTACAAACAGCACGATCGCGAACAGCCACCAATGGAATGTCCGGCCGAATCTTGAGGAAGGCCAGAGGAAGAGGCCAGCGAACATTCCGACTGCTACAAGGGGCGTTAAACCGCCAGTTAGCGTACGTTCCAAAATCCTCCAATATGCGCCGACACTCACAATGCCAAACCCATCTCCACCAAAGACGTGCGTATCCCCAGAGCCCATTACCAGCTCGGCCGTGGCGACAAAATGAGCGTGAGTATACCAGCAAACCGATGGAATTAGGCTGATGGCCGCAAAGATCCAAAGGTCTTTGCTTTTCAAGAAGGAGACGGCGTATTTTTGCCACGCCATATAGGCCAGGGGCAGGCCGATGATTGCTGATGGCAACTTGACAAGGATGGACAGGCTGGTGAACGGGCTCATAAGAACAAAGCTTTTGGACGTCTCGTCGTCAAGCCACTTCATGAAGTAATATATTCCTACGATAGAAAGACTCAGTGTCGGCATGTCAGACATGAAGGAGCGGCTGGCGAAAATACTAAGCGGTGCAAGAGTGTAAGTTAAGGCGGCGAACGAGGCAGCCGTCCGATTGGTAAGTTTCTTCACGATGCCAAAGAGACAAGGCACCGATACTGCAAAAAACGCCACAGAAACCGAGCGGCCAATCCACTCCGACACACCGAAGGCGGGGTAAAACAACGACGCTAAAAAAGGTACAAGAGGAAACTCTGTCCCGATATAGCCCGAAGAGGCCGCTGCCCAGTTGATCTGGGGATAGAAAATATTGTAGCCATTACGATAGAAGTTCTCGGCGATCATGGCCACGTCCGACTCTCTCCAGCACCAGGCATCGACAAAGGGTTGTGTGATTTGGAAAAGGCGCCAGGCGACGCCGTAGCCGACGATGGCCAACAGTGTGGCTACGTCGCGAACTACGGGGCGACGGATGTTGAGTTGTAGAAGCGCTGTGGACATGGGTTTGCTTCGAGAGATCGGGATGTCACTCTGCTAGCAGCCTGTCGCAAAGTGCTGGCAGCCTCTAACCAACCGATGGGTGGACTGCGGACTGGCAAAAACGAGCCTCCTCCGGGTAAGTCGACTAAAATTGGGGATATTGACCTTGCTCCACCAGCCAAACTCATACTGGGAGACGTACCAGTCGTGAGGGTTCCTGACCGTGGCAAGGACCGGTTTATTGCGATGAGGTTCGGGAATCTTTCCCCAGCCACCATGCTTCGGCCGCTGGTATTCGAGTCGACCATATTTGTCTCTGAAGCGAAGCTTCGCGATTACTACAGCAGCACAGAGCCACACGTACTGAGTGAGTTTCCGGCGCCGCCCTGTCTGGCCGAGAAATCTCTTCAGGGGATACGCCCTGGCGGCGTGCAAGCGAAACAACACATGCCGTACGAAGGTTCCACCTGTCTTCGGCATGTGCAAGAACACGAATTGATCCGTAATTAGCATGGGCGTTAGGGGGAGGTGTTGCTCCTCGTTGGCGGTTCACCTGAACCGCGTGCCGGCTTCAGCCACGCGTTTGCGTTCAATCCGTGACCGGTCAGCTCGTTCCGTGCCAACGGTGTAGAGACGGGGTCGGGTCGGGATGGAACGGCTTGCCCGTCGGCAGTAGTCTTGATCGTTCCATTACCAGACCCAGGGCAGGGAGACTTCTCCTGGGCCCCGACGTATTCTTCTTTCTCCGCGCAAGCAGCAGTCGCGTGAAGAAGCGCTCCCATGGCGACACCACATTCCGTGAATGCTCGTACTGCGAGTAGGCCAATAAGAGATCCTAGGATCGCTGTAATAACCCAGTTAGCGCTCAGCCCGGCCGCCGCGAGCACCGCGCCGATACCCAAGACAACCACGCTCACTCTAGACATCTTGGGCCAGTGTCGGAATCGAACCAATTGTTTTCCGGAGCCGTGTTCCTCCACCGTCATTCGAAGACGGGCGGCTCCCAAGAGGCCAGTTCGAACTTCAAACTCCCAGCGGTCGAAAGCGCCGCCGTGAATTAGTACCAGAGCACTGTCACTAAGCGTCCTTTGAATCGATCGCAGCCTTTCCTCAGGGGAACTCCAGTTCTCGCTCCACACTGTTGTGGTCCGCGGGCGCAAGCACCGCGTTCCGGGCGCTCCTCTGAGACGCCACGGCGTGATGCCGTGTCGGGAACGGCCCCATAGCCGTGCCAGCGGCTGGAGCATGTGAAGAAACACGGCCAATGTCCGTTGCTTCCACCTCGGAAACCAGCGCGCGGTCGTCCTCATCAACTCATCCCTCCCGACCGTGCTCCGGATCGCCTGGATAAAAGAGGCGCCGGCGGCTATGACCAATAAGGGCGCGGCAGCGAATAGCGGCGCCCAAAGGAGACCCAAGGCGGTGAACGCGGCCAGCGCCAAGATCACGAGATACCATTCCGGTATGAGTGGAAGAATGGCTAATGTACCCGGCATGCGCTCGTACAAAGATTGAAATGCGGCTGTTCCCCAAACTCCGTGATAGACTCGGGTTCGTCCCCCCAGAATCGAGCCGTTCCCATAAACGCGCCCGGCCCATGTGGGTTGACCGGCCAAGTTGTACTTTTCCGGCCACTTCCTCTCGAGCAACGCCTCGGCCTTGCCGTACCCCACTTGCTGGCGCCAGTAACCGCCTATAGAATTTCGGCGGTGGTGCCAAACGACCGCGCCCGGGTGAAATCGAATTTTCCACCCATGTTTTTGGATCTGCCAGCAGATGTCGACGTCATCGCCTGCGACTTTGAACTGGGGGTCGAACCCATCGATCGCTTCCAGGCAACACCGCCGAAAGGCCATGTTGCATCCCGGAATGTGTTCTGCCTCTCGGTCAGATAGGAGAATATGGATCGGCCCGCCCGGGGAGTGCGCCACAGTATCGGCTACGATTCCATCGTCCGGCGGAACGATGTTCGGTCCCCCGACGGCGGCGCAGTCGGAAGTCAAGAAGCTATGCGCAACGTACTTGAGCCAATCCGGGTCTGGGTATGCGTCGTCGTCCAGATAGGCTACGATCTCTCCGGTTGCTGCTTCCCAACCGACGTTGCGAGCACGACTCAGGCCCCCGTTTTCAATACTGATGAGGCGGGCCGTATACTGTTTCGCAATCTTTGCAGTAGCTGAGTTCGAGCCATCGTCGATAACGATGATTTCGTAGTCGGGGTAGTCTAGCTTCTGAGCGTACTCGAGGCATTGCCCAATGGTCCGGTGACCGTTGTAACTGCAGACAACGACGGAGATTCGAGGGGGGGCGGTATGTCTGCAAATGGGATCTCGCGGAAAGCCTTGCTCACGCTCTCGAGGGCGGGCTTGGGCCGCCTGTCCCGGGTAGTCAGTCCAAAAGCCCAATCATCGACATCATGCCCACCGCGATGCCACTCGTCAGTCCATGAGAAAACAAATCCACCTGCACAGCCGCTGGCGAAGAGACTTCGAATCTGCCAATCCAGAGAGATGGCTTGCTCCCTTAGACCGTGTCGCTCGCTGTCAAGACCGATCTCACCCAGTACTAGCGGCTGATCGCCCGAGATGTTGTGGAGACGTGCGAGGTAGGCATCCAGCCTGTCTTGTTGTTCCAAGAAGACGTTGAAACAGGCGAAATCCAAGAACGGAAGTTGGAGATACTCGGTCGTTGGATAGTTGACGTACGAGACCAGGCCGTCCGGGTCCTCAGATTTTGCAGCGCGATAGAGTCGCCGGATGAAGCGCTCAGTCGTCTGCGGCCGTGCCACCGGATGATGTCGCCAGGGATCTCATTTCCGATCGTATAGCCGAGGACTGCGGGATGCCCCTTACACTCTCGCACTCGCTCGCGAATGCGAAGTTCGATATCCTTTGGCCGGCGATCGTCGTCGAGGAAGGTAATGTGTTGCTCCCATGGCAGGCCCACTAAGACCCAGATGGAGTTTCGGAGAGCGATGTCGAGCAGCCAACTGGGCGGTACCGTGTAGACACGTATGGCATTGATCCCTTCCGCCGTCATTGAGGAAAGGTCGCGCTCCGCCTGCACCCTCGACCCATATTCGTTTCCTGTTTCGTCAGGATGAAACGTCCCGTAAGTCGCTCCGCGAAGGTAGAGCTTCTCTTCCCCGATGAAGAAAAACTTGCCCCTAACCCTGGGACGCTCTTTAGAGGAGTACGGCCGCACGTTATGCTCTACTTTGTGTCAATGCTCTCACGATGGCCTCAAGACGGAACCCCACCCGGGTACAAATCGATCGGTGCCAACTCTGTCACTCTGACTAAGGGTATTATGCGCCTAGTAGTCAACCTGCAATGGAGGGTAGACCGTACTGCCATGGGACTTTAGTACCAAGAGTTTTCCATAGGTACTGGTGTCCAAATACGCTTCTCCTCTTAGCCAGGATTTCCATTTTGGCCCTGGCACGGCCACAGCATACACGCGCGCTGCTCCGAATAGCACATCTTTTCGCGCTGAACCCTGCACATCACCTGTGGTTCCCGTTTATTCCATCCGGTCAGTTGAAAGATGAACGCTGACTGCAAGAATGACTTCAGGGCGGTTCAGCTTTGGAGTAAAAGCGGCTATCGCTGGCAGGGGTGCGATGCTCCGCCTTCGCTCAGTCGTCACGCGCGCAGATCCGTCAGTGCTGGCGCGCGAGTCGACCCTGCTGTGTGGGCTCGCCCTCAATCCCGAGAAGCCCTTCTCAGGCTGCTTGCCGCACGTAGCGATGGTGCCGTCCGCCCACTTCGGGAATCTCGATCACCTGACCTAGTTTTGGAGGCTGGACTTTCCTCGTGATCGGCGCGTCCTTGCCCAGCGCCAGGTGCGTGCGCCAATACGGATGGTAATCGACGTAGGATCGTAGAATGCGCCGCAGCGATCCTTCGTTGAAAACGATCGCATGGTCCAGACACTCTCCGCGGATCGACCCAATCAGTCGCTCGACATAAGGATTCTGCCAGGGGATCTGCGGGGCGATGCGGATCTCATCAATGCCCATCGCTGTCGCACAATCCCGAAACGCCTTGCCGTAGATCCCGTCCCGATCGCGCAGCAGGAAACGTGGAGCCCGTCTCCCAAGGGAAGGCTTCGCGGATCTGCTGCGCCGTCCACTCCGCCGTGGGATGGGCGGTGAGGTCGCAATGCAGAATCCGGCGTCGATCGTGGGCCAACACGACGAACACGAACAAGATTCGAAACGTCAAGGTGGGCACGACAAAGAAGTCCAGCGCTACCAACTGCTGGAGATGATTCTCCAGGAAGGTGCGCCAAGTCTGCGAGGGAGGCTTGCGATGACGGACCATGTACTTGCCCACGCTCGTCTCCCCTACGTCGATACCAAGCTTGAGCAGCTCGCCGTGGATGCGTGGTGCGCCCCAGCCAGGGTTGGAGAGGCTTATCTTGCGGATTAGTGCTCTCACCCCGGGCGAGACCTTCGGCCTCCCTGGCCCGCGCTTGCGGCTCTTCCATCGCCAATAGAGACGGAAGCCGCGGCGATGCCAGCCCAGCACGGTCTCGGGTTGGACGATCACGAGGGCGCGTCGCCAGCCGGGCCGCAGCCGAGACAGCCAAGTCCAGAAGAATCGATCGGCGGGTCGTAACCGTGGTCGTGTTGAGGGACGCCGCTGCAACACCGCCAGCTGATGATGCAGAGCGGCGATTTCGACTTGTAGTTCGGCCTGGCTCCGGAAGCTCGACCGCAGCCCGATCAACAGAGCAATCACGATGCTACGCCTGGACCCCCGAGCCTATCAGTCCACGCTGTTAAGCTCAATTTTTTCAACGCAGACGGCGTTTACGATAGGCACAGGAAGAGGTTAAGCCTTTTCGGACGGCTTGGGACGAAGCCTGCCGGCGAGCTGACCTCTGGGATAAGGAGAGGAACCGGCCCACGCAGATCTTTCATGACCTCCGGCGAACGGGAGCTCGAAACCTGGTGCGCGCAGCAGTGCCCGAACGGGTAGTCATGGCAATCGGCGGATGGAAAACAAGATCCGTGTTCGACAGATACAATATTGTGAGTGAGAAGGACCTGCATGAGGCGGCTGGCCGCCTTGAGCGTCACTTGGCTGACAAGAGGCAAACAAGGACAAAAAGAGCTATCGCAGTCTTCTTTTCTTGTAACTCACTGATTATACTAGTGCTGGAGTGGCGGAACTGGCAGACGCACGGGACTCAAAATCCCGCGCCCTTCACTGGGCATGAGGGTTCGACCCCCTCCTCCAGCACCATCAAATGCGATAACTTGGGCGTCTCCTGCGATGCCGGCGCCTCTCCAGAATCCAGCGGTGTGCCCAAACTCTCAAGGGGTGTAGCTCCAGTTTCAGCGCCGCTCCGGTCAGGTCCCGATCACTCACGATGTTGTAGCGATCGAACACCGAACGGGTTTTGTGGCCGGAAATCTGCATGGCCACCTTCTCGGGGATAGCAGCCCGAACCATGTTCCGCACCGCGGTCCGTCGGAGATCGTGAAAAACCAGCCCCCTCACCCCAGCCAGCGCGACAGCCCGCTGGTTCGTTGTTCGGAATTGCCCGAATTCGAATTGACCCCGAATGCTCAGGCTGCCCAATCATATGCCGAAGGGCGAAAAGCCGCGGGCCTGGAACGGCACCAGCCCCGTGCTACGGGTCTGCTCGTGTGGCATGATGATGGCGTGAACGTGGTCGGGCATGAAGCAGTATCCGCATAAGCTGAACGTCAGCTTCTCACGAGCACCGCCCAAGGCTTCCACCAAAATGCGATACTCCAAGGTCCGAAATGGCTGCACGCCAGGCCTCAAGTTCGTTGTGACGAAGAAGAATCGAGAATGCAGCGCGATGCGCCGGAGTCGGGACACAACACGGCGGATTATATTCCGAGCCATAGTACGTAAGACCTCTGTGACTCGAAGATTTACTCAGTTTTTATAAAAAGGACACAAGACACCTGTACTGTTTCAAACCGGCCTTGGCCGCCCTCCTACTTCGCCCCTTTCTCCCGGATCGCCCTGGCGCGAGCTTCCGTCTGGGCCGCCTCGGGCTCGCGGCTCATGTCTCGGAGCTTGTAGCGCGGACCTGGCGCCGTTCCAGGGTCCGCGTCCTTGGCCTAGATCCGTGACTTCGGACCGCAAGGCAACCGTATCTGGTCGATCTCAACAGGACCTTGGCGCTCGACGAACCACCGAGCGCTGGACCAAGGCCACGCGCACGAATCCTGTACCAGTCCTTTCACAACGGGATTCATGTGGATATACTCCAGGGCCTCATCAAATTCGCCGCGAGTACGGAGAACATGATCATAGAAACGGCTTTGCCAAAAGGGTCCTCGCCGGCGCCGGGAACGGCGCAGTCGTGGGTGGGATCTCACCTTGAAGTCCCGTAGCGCAGGCCTCGGCGGCCGTTTTGCCGAGACCTGCGGCCGTTGGCCTTGACACGCTCGCTATTCTGAAGGGGGGGGACTGCAGCGCGACCGGCGGCCACGCTCGACGATCGAGGAAAAACGAAACGAACCCAATTTCGCACAATCCACGCGGAATCAATGGGTTATGGCTGCGCTTCCAAGCCGACCGCAGTGGACATTTCTCAAGGCGTGGCCCGGGCCGATGCATCCGTAGGCACCAACACGACACACAGAGGCACAACTAGCGCTGTAGACCCGCGCCCCGGAAGGGTGCAGGCCCGCCTCGTGACCCCAACGGGCGTTCCTCATCACCACCCGGCCGATCCGAGCCGCAACCGCTTGCGACATCTGCTAATCGCATCCACCAGTCACAACACCCCATCCCCATAGAATCAACAACATATCCGCTCACGAACCTCAAAACCCTTGACTCGTAGTGTATGCTCGAAATAGAGAAGGGGCTGCTTGGTCAACGGGCAGGGTTTTAACAGTAATCCGCTCAAATCCGCTAAAACTGGCACCGTTCCCGCGACGCTGTCACGGCGTCTGTACACTATTCCACGCCCCCAACGAGCGAAACAGAGCCGCGAACGCAAGGGAGCGGTCATCGACCTGCGGCCTACCCAAGGGGATGAAAACCGGGGGTTTCGACCGAGCGGTCAGGGCGCTCCTATTCCGCACCCTCGCGACGAGCAACCGGAGCCGCGAACGTAAGGCGAGCTTGTAGCGCGGACCTGGCGCCTTTCCAGGTCCGCGTCCTTGGGCTTAGTCTGAAACAGCCGGGGGAAGCCCTTCGGGGCCTGTGTTACACTGGTCGCGAAAACGCCGGCGGAAACGGCTTTGCGGATCGATCCTCAAAAATGCGTGGCCTGCGGTAACTGCGTGCCCGTGTGTCCGATGGGCGCCATTTACGTCGACACCAAGGTTAACCGGGCCACGATCAACTACGACGAATGTGTGGAGTGCGGCGCGTGTTACCGCATGAGCGGCGAGCACCTGAATCCGACCATGGTACGTTCCGTGCGCGGGCTAGCGAAGCTGTTCCGCTTCCGGTTTGAACCCGAGCCCGATGTCTGTCCCACGTCCGCGTTCGTGATGGAAGAGTTGGCCTGGCCGCGAATCGCCCGCCGCGTATTCAGCGACCCGTTGGTCGAGCACAAGTCCACCGGCATTCACGGGCGCGGCACCGAAGAGGTGAAAACCAACGACGTCTCCCACCGCGTTGAAGTCGGTGAAGTAGGTTACGTCATCGAGTTTGGCCGTCCGGGCGTCGGCGTGCGCTTCCACCACATCCAGACGATGACAACCGCCCTGGCCAAGCTGGGAGTCGCTTTTGAGCCCAAGAACCCTATCACTCACTTGATGAGGGACAAGACTACCGGCACCCTCAAAGAGGATCTGCTCAACGAGAAAATCCTCTCAGCGATCGTAGAAATCAAGACCAAGATCGAGCATGTGCAAGCGGTTCTCGATACGGTTGCCGAGGTTGCAAAACAGATTGATACTGTCGTTGCTCTGGGCCTTTCGACCCGCTGCGATGAAAGCGGTGAGGACAAGCGGTTGGCGCCCCTGCTGGAGGAACTTGGCTACTCCTTTGAGCGCGCGAAAACCAACTTGGGCCTGGGCCGCATCACCAACATCCAACGGAAGGAGGTTGTCAGTGACCAACACCTTGCACCGGTACGGTAAGGCGCAAAGCTTCGAGGACGACTACGTCATCTTTGCCATTCCGTGCAGGGGCAAGAACGATGAGGGCGCCATCGAGAAGCAAAGGACTTTCCTGCGCATTTGCGTCAAGCACGGCCCGGTGAACATGGGGAATTCCGACTTCGGAAGCTACCGGCCGTCTTCCGATCTGCGCCCGACCGTGCACTGGAATCGCGAAACCAAACCCGACTGCGAAGCCGTGATCGAGGCCGTCCACAAGGTGGGGACCGTGGCCGCGGTTTTCGACTCGAAGGGAAAGGCCGAAGCTTGTTTGAAAGACGTCATCGAGGTGGACCTGGGTCTGTCGGTCAACATGAGCACGTCTGTCGAAGGAGCCAAGCAGGTCGCCGAAGACTGCGGAATCAAGCGGCACAGCGTGGAGTACTCATTGGGCTTTTTCGACGCTCACGATCACCTGCCCAACAGCCAGGTTTTGGAAGTGTCAACGATGTGCGGCCACGGCATGATTTCCTTCAACTTCGCAAAGAAGATGCTCGATATGGTCCGCGAGGGTCGGCGGACGCCTGAGCAGGCTGTCGCCACACTGGCCCGTTTCTGCCCCTGTGGCGTCTATAATCCCTCCCGCGCCAAGCGGCTCCTGGAAGAGGCCCGGACGCATCAGGCGTAGGTGGAGCCATTGCGCGCGTTTCTGTGCTCTTGCACGGGGGGTCTGCTCTCCATGAACTTCTTCGCAGCTTCTGCCAATCCTTCCTTCTCCCAGTCTCAGCGGTAAAACAGATTCACCAAACTCATCGGGATCGCTGGTATGTAGGTGACCATCAATAGCATGGCAAGCAATACGGCGATGAAAGGAAGATTAGCTTTGCTGACTTCCCAGATATCTGCTTTGGCGATGGAGCAAGCGGTCAGGAGAACACTTGCGACCGGAGGGGTTTGCTGACCGATTCCCAGGTTCAGTGTCACCACCAAGCCGAAGTGGACCGGGTCAATGCCCACCGTATGCACCAGGGGCATCACAATCGGAACCACCAGGATTATGGCTGCGGCGGAATGCAGGAATAGGCCGATCACGAGGAAGAATATGTTCAGCAAAGCGAGGATGAGCAGTGGATTGTCCGTGAGTCCGATAATACCTTGCGCCACCTGCTGGGGAACCTGCACGACGGTGAGGTAGTCGCCCAGCAGCGCCGAGGTTGCCACCAGAAGCAT
The DNA here is from genome assembly GCA_965248105.1 of Bryobacterales bacterium. Lineage (GTDB taxonomy): Bacteria > Acidobacteriota > Terriglobia > Bryobacterales > UBA6623. The sequence goes on along the minus strand of CBDFIK010000006.1, from coordinate 2,439,896 downwards.
GACGACAGCGGTCTGCGTACCGGCTTCGGTCATCGCTGCTCGCAGCCGGCCCCAATCGAGCCCGCGATAAATCAGCCCGCCGATCACAATCGCTGCCACAACAGCGAGTCCGGCGCCTTCGGTGGCGGTGACCCAGCCGCTGAAGATTCCCCCCAGGATGATGAGGGGCAGCAGCAACGCCCAGCCGGCTTCTTTGAACGTAGTCCCAACACGCCGCAGCTCGAAAACCTCTTCCACCGGAAAGTTGTGTCGCACGGAAACTACATAGGCGATCACCATCATGAGCAGGCCACCGAGAACCCCTGGGATGATGCCGGCTACGAATAACTCGACCACCGAACTGCCTGACATGACGGCGTAGAGGATCATCGGAATCGACGGCGGGATGATCACGGCCAGTGTCGAAGCGGATGAGGTGACCGCGGCCGCGAACGCGGTCGGGTAGCCCTTGCGCCGCATCGCGGGAATCAGGATGGACCCCAAGGCAGCCACGTCGGCGACCGCGGAGCCGGAAATCTCGGCGAAGAACAACGACGTGCCGATCGTCACCATAGCGAGGCCGCCTTTAACGAAACCAAACAACGCTGAAGCGAACGCGATCAGGCGACGCGAGATGCCCGAGGCGTTCATGATGGCGCCGGCCAGGATGAAAAGCGGAATCGCAATCAGCGGAAACTTGGTGGCGCCGTCGAACAGAACCAGGGCTAAGTTGGGAAGCGCGTTCACGCCCGAAGTGATCCCTAGGGCCGCTACAGCCACGATCCCCAACGCGATCGCAATCGGAACGTTAATCAGCACCAGAGCGAGAAGTCCGAGGAAGATGAGAAGAAGAATCACGGACGCTCCGCCTCTCCGCGCGGCGAAGCCGGCGGAGTAGAGATTTCGACGGTCTTGAGCAGCTCGGCGACGATGAACAGGAGGGCTCCCAGCGGTATGACCGACTGAGTCAATTGGCTGGGCACCCAAGGCAAACTGACGAGGTAAGAGCCTTCGAGGACGAGCGAAACTCGCCAGCCGGCCCAAGCCGTCAGAGCGAAGAAACCGATCACTGCTACATCACGGAGGACGGTGAGCGCGCGGCGAAGTTTTGGGCTGACGGTCTCGATCAGTTTCGGGAAGCCAATGTGCGAACGCTTCAGGGCGGCCAGCGCCGCCCCGTAATAGGTCAGCCAGGCAAGCAGAATCGAGGCAACCTCGTCGTACCAAACCAGCGACGTCCCGGCCTTGCGAAAAACTACCCCGACGACGACGACCAGAACGAGTGAGGCCATCAGCGCAAGCGTGATCGTCTCCAGTGATCGCTCGAATGCTCGACGGATTCTAGACAGCGTTCTCACCAAGTACTTCGACCCTGTAGCGGTTCTGGTACTCGCTTCTCGGACTTCCGCCGCGTTTGGCAAGGGTTTAGCGATAGAGACGCTAAGGATTGGTCAGTGCAAGCGAGGCCTTTACCCACCCTTCGGCGCCAGAGACCGAATGGGTGAAGTCCTCGTAGATAGAACCGCTGGCCTCGAGAAAGCTTGCCCGGTCGGCCATGTTCACTTGAATGCTTGATCTCTTGAGCTTTTCGAGCAACTCTTGATCCATTCGTTCCGCTGTGGTGGTGACGAACTCCTGGGTTTCGCGGGCGGCGTGCTCCAAGTTTTGCCGGATTCCCGGCGGGAGTTTGGCCCATCTTTTAGCTCCCACGGTGAGGTAGGCAGGACTGTAAACGTGGCTCGTGAGTGAGAGGTATTGTTGCACTTCGAAGAACTTTCCACCGTACGTTTGGGCGAGCGGGTTTTCCTGTCCGTCGGCCACTCCGGTTTGCAGAGCTACGAAAACTTCAGAGAGTGGCATCGGTGTCGGGTTGGCTCCGAAAGTCTGAAATAGCTTCACTCGCCAGCGGCCTCTCGGCGTGCGCAGCTTGATGCCTCGTAAGTCGTCGGGAACAACGATGGGGCGAACGTTGTTCGTGATATGCCGAAAGCCGTTTTCCCAAACAGCGATGATCTTGTAGCCCTTCTCTTCGGCAAGCGGCGCGATTTTTGGCCAGAAGATGTTTTCCTCGATCCGCCGCATGTGCTCGCGATCCTTTACCAAATAGGGCATTTCAAAAAGACCGAAAGCGTCGACCACGGAAGACATGATGGTGGAGGGCAACGCGAAGTCGACAGTTTCCAGCTTGAGCTTCTGGAGCAGAATCTTGTCGTGGCCGAGTTGAGATGACCCAAAGACGATCACCTTGGCCGTACCGCCCAACCTTTCGTTGGCGCGGCGAGCGAACTCTTCGGCCGAGAGTGCGATCAGTGATCCCGGTTGAGCGACGTGGCCCAACTTCAGCTTGAAGGTGGCTGCACGCTCGGGGCTGCCGCAGTGCCAACTGGCCAGCACGAGTGCCGCAACAGCACCCCGGACTAACCAGTCGCACACTGCCGCTTTCCTTGTTGAACTCGCGGTGGTGAAATCCCGACGGCGAGCGGCAGCCATCGACGCCACTTGCGTTTGCAATACCGGCGAACCTATTTTCAAGGGGCCCAGCCTACCAGAATCCAGTAGGGCGCGAACCAACGCCATGTCAGGCGTCGTATCCCGGTCTTTCGGCGGCAGTTTTTCTAACGATTGAGACCTCCCGCACTTGTCCTGTGTGCGGTCTCATCGCCTCCTCTCAGGCCTATCCGCATGACCAGTCCAGGTATTTCATGCCTGATACACGGTCGTTAAAGTCCGCGGGATCCGGTGGGACTTAGCCTGTCTTCTCTTGTGTCGATATTGCTGACAGGGTAAGATTCCTATAGTGAATTCTCTCCAAGCAACGCTCGCGCTTGCAGCGGGCCTGTTGTATGCCTGGCCGTCCTTGCTCGTGGGCGCCACGCGGCTCGTTGTCAAGGAAGACCAAGTTTCGCTGCGCTCGGAATGCTCCGATCATGCACCCGAGGTCGCTTCGCTCCGGAAGGGCCAGGTTCTGCGACTACGATTCTCGATCGCAAGCGGAAACAGCCCTTGCTACTCGGTGTCGGTCGAGAACGGCGGTAGCACTGTCCGTGGGTACGTTTCGAGGAGTTTGGTCGAGGGCGCGGAAGACTTCGAGCAGGCGCGCCGGAAAGCGTCTTTCGACAGCCAAGTCCTGGTCAGCGTGATCAGCAGCCGCCTTCCTCAGGAAAGCCCGTCACCTGAAGGCGTAACGCCCGAGCCGGACCGCCCACCCCGAGGCAGTTTGCTCGGGCAACCCGCCGGCGACTTTGCATTGGCCGACCTATCGCGAAGATCGTTTCGGCTGGGGGCTCTGCGAGGCAAGGTCGTAATGCTGAACTTCTGGGCGAGCTGGTGCGGGCCATGCCACCAGGAAATGCCTCAACTCGAGAAGTTGCACCGGGAGTTCTCCCGGAGAGGTTTGGTCCTGCTTGGAGTCAACGGCGAGTCCGAGCAGGACGCTCGAAACTTTGTCCGGGAAAACGGGTATACTTTCCCGACTTTGGTCGACAGCGGAAACAAGGTCGCCGGGCAGTTTCGGGTTACTGCCATCCCGACATCCGTGGTCATTGACCGCGAGGGCAGAATCGCCTCCTACCTGGTAGGTCTGCATTCCGAGAAGACATTGCGGGACGCGCTTGCACGGGCCGGCTTGCGACTCTGACCCTCTTCACAAGCGACAGCAGCGAACAGGCGTCCCCAAACCGCGGAACGGACCTCGCTGAAAGCCGTAAGCGGCTAAACCCCAGTCCGGGCGTTCGCAATTCTTGTGGCGCCTCTTGCCCCACTTGCTAGGATGAGCTTCGTTGAGTTAGGGTGCTTCTCAAGTCACGACGTTTAGCCGGGGCGCGACCTTACTCTTTCTGAATGGCCTCCGGTTGCCAAGCCCCCGAAGGGAAGACACATTGGTAGTCTGTTCGCATGGGTCGGTAGGCGAGCCATCGCGATGACCGTTGGTTAGGGCGAGGGGCGGTGAATGACGAGTCCAACGCCGATTTCCCGCTGCGAGTTCGGGGTGCTGTTGTTGATCTGCCTACTGGGCTTCGGATTTCGGGCCTGGGACGTTTCGAGCGTCGGGATCGACCATTTCGATGAAGGCGTGTACGCGCTTAGCGGCTTAAGTTTGATCGAGCCCGAATGGGATCTCTATTTCAAGCAGACGGAGTTTTCTCCACCGTTGTTCTTCACCTTGGTCGGGCTTTCCTATCGCATGGCCGGCCAGCCGTCCGGCGAAGCTGCGATCGCCGTCAACGTGGTGCTCGGGGCGCTAACCATTCCGTTGCTTTGGTGGGTGGGGCGCATTTGGTTTGGCGCACCCGCAGGGATCTTCGCGGCTGCTCTCCTGGCGTTCAGTGAATACCACATCACGCTTTCCCGCACTGCACTAACAGATGTTGCCTTCGCTTTCTTCCTTCTCCTTGCGCTCGCAGCGATCGTCGCTGCCTTGAAACGGCGCGGAGTTGGTTTGTCACTTCTGGCTGGTGTGGCGGTCGGCTTAGCGTGGAATACAAAGTACCACGGCTGGTTGGCGGTAGTGATGACGGGGATAGCCTTGGTAGCGGTCACAACACGTGAGCCGATCCGGTGGCCGACCGTGAAACGCTCCTCTTTTCTGTGGAGCGTTATCGTGGTCGTCGCGGTGGCTTGTTATCTCCCCTGGGCCGCCTTTGTGCAGGCACAGCCAGGTGGGTACCTGGGTGTCATGGAGAACCACCGTTCTTTGCTCAGTCTTCGCTGGCCACAGAATTTCTGGGTCCATGCTCAACACCAGTTCTTTCTGGACGGACCACTTAGCCGTTGTTCGATCATTGCCGGCTTCTTCTCGGCACTGCTGATTTCCGGTCGATTCCTACGACCCACGGGTAAGGCTTGGGCAGTCGCTGGATTCCTGGCTACTTCCGCCCTATTGCTGGGTGGCTCGGGATCAGCCTTCGTACTAGCATTGCTGGCTGTTCCCGCGCTGCTCGGCAACCGTCACTCGCTTGCGGCTGGGACGCTGGTCGCCTGGCTGGGACTGTTGTTACTCCTGACCCCTTTCTATCATCCGTATGCCCGGCTTTTGCTCCCTTTTACGATCGCGACTTGCCTAGGCGCCGGTGTGTGGGTGTCGCGGGCTATTGATGGGCTTCAGAATGGAGCCAGATCCCTTGCCTGGCCGACCGTATTGACAGCCATGGCGGCGACTTTAGGTTTTGCGACCTTCGCGAGCTTGATTCCCGATATAAGCGATCCATGGCGGCCGTCGCGTAGCGTGGCCGAAGCAGTTTCCGAAATGCAGACCACGATCACACCGGGAGATACCGTATTCGTTCTAGGGGCGCCGTCCGTCGCATTCCACCTTCGGCTGGCTGGCCGGTTGGCTGAGCCGATCGACGGACCGAGCCGCCTAGAGGGTCTTCGCGGGCCTGCCTACGTTGTAACTGGGGTGTATGCCAAGCGCAATCCCCACACGCGCGAAGTTTTGAAGAGAATGGATGACCGGCTCTTTCGTGTAGGAACTTTTCCTCTGGACCCCAAGGACATACGCATTCTGGATGACTTCTCTGCTGTTGAGGCGCGCCGATTCCGGGCGAATCCCGACAGTACCTACGCCCTCACCCTTTACCGCTTCGTTCCGAGCGAGGACGCATCCATCGAAACACACCTCTCTCCCTAGAGCTGGGAATAGCGGTAGGCATAGCACGCCAATCAGAGCCAGCTTCCCGACCCGTCGGAGACGCGACGAAATCAGGGTTCGCGGACGCCCGCGCGCCCTGGGGCGCCGAACGTTAAATCACTATAAAGAAAGCGCGCGGGCTCTAAAGCCACGGTGCTAGACTGCGATGAATAGAGCGGGAGGTTCTGCCATGACGAGGCACACGACTGCCGTCCATCACGCGGATCACATCGACACACTAGGCGTCAACACGATCCGGACGCTGTCGATGGACGCCGTGCAACAGGCCAATTCCGGTCACCCCGGCACACCGATGGCCCTGGCACCGGTCGTTTATTGCCTGTGGCAGCGTCATCTCCGGTTTGACCCCGAGGACCCCATTTGGCCGAACCGCGATCGCTTTGTCCTCTCGATAGGCCACGCTTCGATGTTGCTGTACTCGATGTTGCATTTGTGCGGCGTTCGAGCTGTCAACCCGAGGTACGAGACGCTCGGCAAGCTGGCAGTAACTCTCGAAGACATCCAGCGCTTTCGACAGCTCGAGAGCAAGTCGCCGGGTCACCCCGAGTACCGCTGGACGTCAGGGGTTGAGACGACCACGGGCCCGCTCGGCCAGGGGGTGGCGACGAGCGTGGGTATGGCGATGGCCGGCAAATGGATGGCCGACTATTTCAACCGTCCCCAATTCACGATGTTCGACTACGACACCTACGCACTTTGCGGGGATGGCTGCATGATGGAAGGGGTCAGCAGTGAGGCCGCTTCCCTGGCCGGTCACCTCAAACTCTCAAACCTTTGCTGGATCTACGACAACAACAAGATTTCGATCGAGGGTCACACCGATTGGGCCTTCAGCGACGACGTTGCTACGCGCTTCATCGGCTACGGATGGAACGTTACTCGTGTCGGCGACGCCAACGATCTGGATATGCTCGACCGGGCGTTCAAGACGTTCAAGAACGTGCAGGACCGGCCGACCTTGATCATCGTCGACAGTCACATCGCCTACGGCTCGCCGAACAAGCAGGATACCAGCGCGGCCCACGGTGCTCCGTTAGGAGAGGATGAGATTCGGCTTACCAAGAAGACCTATGGTTGGCCCGAAGACGCCAAGTTCCTGGTTCCCGAGGCGGTAAGGGAGAGCTTCCAGCAGCAGATAGCGCAGCGAGGCCGGTCCCTTCGCGAGGCCTGGATGGAGAGATTCGAGGAATACCGAAAAGCTCATCCGACGCTGGCCGACCATCTCTACAGGATGCAGCACCGCGAGTTGCCGGAGGAGCTGCCAGTCGATCTGCCGAGCTTTCCGGCGGACCCGAAAGGCGTATCCGGAAGGGACGCATCGGGCCAAGTGATCAACGTGGTGGCTCAAAACATCCCTTGGCTCGTTGGCGGCTCGGCCGATTTGGCTCCCTCAACCAAGACCCGGCTCACGTTCTCTGGAGCCGGCGATTTTACGGCGGACACCCCAGGAGGCCGCAACGTTCATTTCGGGGTTCGCGAACACGCCATGGCCTCGATCCTGAACGGGCTTTCGCACTGCAAAGTTCGCCCCTTCGGGTCGGGCTTCCTGATCTTCAGCGACTATTCGCGTCCCGCGATCCGGCTGAGCGCGCTGATGGAGTTGCCGGTCATCTACATCTTCACGCACGACTCGATTGGCGTAGGCGAAGACGGCCCAACGCACCAGCCGGTCGAGCAACTTACCTCTTTGCGGGCCGTGCCGGGACTGATTACGTTGCGTCCCGGCGACCCTAACGAGGTTGTCGAGGCTTGGCGAGTTATCCTACGGCTTCGTCACCAGCCTGTGGCGCTGGTGCTGTCCCGGCAAGCGCTACCAACCTTGGACCGCGCCAAATACGCGGCGGCATCAGGTCTTGCCCGGGGAGCTTACGTCTTGGCCGATGCGGAGGGTGGAACACCAGACGTTCTTCTGCTGGCCACGGGCAGCGAAGTGGGCCTCTGTGTGGACGCCTACGAACAGCTCAAAGCCGAGGGAATCAGGGCGCGAGTCGTGAGCATGCCGTCCTGGGAGCTATTCGAGCAGCAAGACCAGCAGTACCGAGACAGCGTCATTCCGCCGGATGTGAGTGCCCGGGTTTCCGTCGAGCTGGCCTCGACGCTTGGCTGGGACCGATACGTCGGGCTGAGGGGTCACAGCATCGGAATGAGAACGTTTGGCGCCTCTGCTCCGCTCAAAGAACTCCAGAAGAAGTTCGGCTTCACTGCCGACAGCGTGGTAGCGGCCGCGAAACAGCAGTTGGAAGCCGCGTCGGCCCACTGATCCCACAACGACCCCAGGTCTCCGAAGCGAGCTCGACAGTCCGCTTGCTGAACATAACCGCACAGAGCCTTGGGCGTAAGCCCGCGGGCCCGCGCCCTGACGGGCACGGCTCTGCCCGGTTCTCGGCTGCGGGCCCGCTGCCTGACGGCTGCGGCTCAGTTTCGCGAGCTCGCGAGGTCTTCGCATGACGTAGGTTCCCGCGGTGTGGTATGGCATGACTGGACCGCTTGCTGACGCGCGCGGCTCGGAAGGGGCGCGGGTCGTTTCGACTGCGGGTTGGGTTGTGGGCACGGCATGCCGTGCCCCTACGGATCGAAAGCGAGGCATTTGCCCCTACGGGGAAAGACGAAGGGGTTTCGTCGTCGGGCTGGAGTGCGGGCGCGACGGGGTGTGCCTCTTCGCAGGCGCCGTAGAATTCGTCGGGGTCGTCGTCGGGGGGTGGGGGTTCGATGATCTCGGTGCGGTTTTCGTCACGGAAGATGGTGACAATCGTGGGTTCACCGCCGTATTCGAAGATGACCCGGAACACGCGGGGTCCCCGGGTGTCATAGACGTGCTCGAGAGCCTCCAGGCGCGAGACGAGGCGGCGGCCACGGGTGCGGATCATCATGCGGCTGACTCGCGGTTCGTTTTCTGGGCCCGTTCGACGGCAGCGAGGCGTTCTTCGAAGTCGTCGATTTCGATGCCGTGGCAGGCGTAGCGCAAGGCGGCCCGCACGGCGCTGACGCGGCTGGCGGTGGTGGCCTTTTTGTCGTCCAAGATGGTGTCGAGGGTGTCTACGGCGCGATCGGCGACCTGCTGCAGGCGTCCCAGAGCCTGTGAGAGGGCCTGGCGGCGGGCGCGACGGAGGTGGGACTGAAAAGTGTCCTGTTTGAGCCAGCGGTAGATGCTTCTTTCACCGACCTGGGCGAGTTTCGCAGCCTCGGCGACGGTACGGCAGGAGAGCAGGGCGGTGATGGCCTTCTCCTGCCGGATGGTTAAGTCTTCTGAATCGTGAGACATAGTAGCTATCCTCCGCTGCCCGGGAGTAGCCGGTGGCAGTCAGTGGCGGGAATACAAAGATTTCCCCTCCGGGGTTTGCTTATTTGGGCCCTGTTCCAGAATACGGGGTCGATTTGGGGCTAAGAGAGGGCTGCGGACCTAAGTTGTTGAAATGGGGATGAGAAAAAATGGGAAAAGGCTGTGACCGGGTTTGGCGCAAGTGGTGGAAAGGGGCTGGCGAGGGGAGATTTTTCGTGCCAAAAGCGTTGAATTTCGCCAGGTGAAAGGGTTCCTAGAGGCGGCCAAAATGGGCGATCGGACGATAGGATCGTCCGATCGCCAAAGACTCTAGATAGTTAGCCGGTGGTTGTTTGCGTGTGGGGGAAAGGCGGGTAGGCGAGGGGGATAGTGTCGGGAAGCTCAGGTTAAAGGCCGTGGGTCTGGCAAAGGGCTCAGATCTGCCGCTGCAGGGGCAGTGTGTATATGGAGAACCGTCAGCAGCCCCCGGCTGACAGGCTGAACGCAGGTAACTGCGCGTTTTTGTCCTGGTCGCCGCGGTGTTTGGGGGGCAATCGTGGAGTAACGGGGCGCCCGGGTTGCGCCTACCAACGGACGCAGGTCTCGGAAACATCACCGAGCCCTGCTCTACGGGACTCCCCTCAAAGAACTCCAGAAGAAGTTCGGCTTCACCGCGGACAGCGTGGTCGCGGCCGCGAAACAGCAGTTGGAAGCCGCGTCGCTCCACTGATCCAACAACGACCCCAGGTCTCCGAAGCGAGCTCGACAGTCCGCTTGCTGAACATAACCGCACAGAGCCGCGGGCGTAAGCCCGCGGGCCCGCGCCCTGACGGGCACGGCTCTGTCCGGTTCTCGCCGCAGGCCCGCGGCGATGAGAAACGCCCGTCGTTGCCCACAGGGTATGACCGCTCTGATTCGGCTATCGCGAGGGTGTGCGCGAGCAAGGAACTGAGCCTGGAACGCTAGTGACAGGCCAGGTATCGGTAACGACCATCCGTCGGGCACAGTTCGGCCGTGCCCGTGGACCGCCTGCTGATGCGCTCGGCTTGGTGACGGCTAATCCCCGGTGGGTTCGGGGTCGCTCTTGTAGACTTGCGTTTGCGGGAAGAAGGAAAACCAGCCGAACCAATAGGCGAGGTGGCCGCCGAGACGTGGGAGGCGTTCGTCGTCGGGGCCGACGAGTGCCTGCTCGGTGACGTGCCACGTCCGGCCGTGTTCGTCGAGTAGGTTGTCCGCGGAGTCGGAGGGTTTGAAACTGTGCAAGCCGCGCTCGTAAGCGCGTGTCTCGCCGATCAGTCCTCGCAGGGCGACTTCGTTGCGGAAGTCGGGAGCGAACATGCCCTGGCGGGCCTCGGATCCCTTCTTCACTTTCGGGGTCCGATCAGTAAGCAAGGCGAGCCGGGTTTCGGTCGGCATGGCAAGAAGCATTTCCGCCGTCAGATCGTTGATGAGGGTCTTGCGTTTCTTGACAGCCTTGCGCGCGGTCTTCAGGTTCAGGTCGTTCGCGAAGGATATGTCCGCTCGAGAGGCACCGAGCTTCGCTAGCGTTTGGCGCCAAGTCTGGGGTAGGGGGACTCGTCCCACGGCGTCGCGATAGATTACGACCAGCCGCTTCGATCCCAGCGTGTCGTTGACGACACCCCCGCCGCGGTTGAGCTCATGAAGGGGATACGCTTTCGGGGCGCCGTCAATGCGAATCGCAAAAATGCGCTCTTTTTTCGGAAGCGTTTGGCTCCGCTTCCAGACCGGGAACATGGTGCCGGGGGAGGCGAAATAGTCGCCGTAGGAAGCGCCGATCGCATAGTCACGGCGGTATTTTGTTTCACGACTGAGCACGGTGGTGTCCGGGTGCCGGCGCTTCCACTCCCCCCAGGAGGTCAGCACAACCGGCAGGACGCGCAGCTTGATGCCGCTTCCCACAAGCTTGCCGACGACAGGTTCCCCGGTGAGCTGATTCCACAAGCTGCGAGTCTTGCGGTCGTACATGAGCTTGTTCGAGCGATACAGCAGGCCCGAGGAACCGAACTCGTAGGTGGTTTTTCCGACCGTTCGGTCGAAGAGAATGCCCGCGCCGCAAAGCGTGCAATAGGCCAGCGCTACCGACTTGCCGCCCACGACGTCGTTGGCCATCTCGTGTGAGTCGAGGATACGCAGCGGGTACGCGCGATGATCCCCGTTGATGCTGACACCGAAGACCGCTTCGGTATCGCGCAAGAACCCGGCTTTCTCGGCGTCAATTGTCTTGGGGTTGACGAGAGCAGGAAGGCCGTCCACCACGACGCCGCCCCAGACAATCTCTTCCGTCCGAATCGACGTCGGCGCCCCATCGTAGAGGAACAGCCGGAAACGAGGGTCGACCAGTGAAAACAGGTGTCCCTTCCACCCGATGTATCCTGGGGGCGGCTTCAATTCCGGGCGCTCGCCGTACCAGACCATCAGGTCGTGCCAGGGGGACTCCCAGCGATCAATTCTTTCGCCCGTTAGGTTTCCCAATGCTCGGCCGAGGACGGCGAAATTCTCTTGGTTCCTCACGAACTGAATTACGTCGATCAGCGGGGCGATGTAGCGCCTGTCGTTAGACTGGCCTATGCGCCGGACGGCCAGCGGAAAAGACGCGCTTGTGGGGAGCGGCAGGACCTTGAGCGTCAGCCGTCCGTTCTTCTTTTTTGGCTCCTCGGCGGGGGGAGGGGTCGCAGCGGCGAGGTCGGGCAAGAAGGGTTGCTGTCGGCTCAGAATCAGAACCGCCGTCACAGTGAAAGCTATGAGTGCGATGGGACGGAGCTTTCTCATGGCGACACGGAGAGTGGGGCTGGAACTGTCGTCGGGTTAACCGGCCTCAGATGTTTCGCTTCCGTGCACTATGCTATTCGCGATTACGCGGTAGCAGGTTACGGATTGGCGGAGCTGCTCACCGATCTGGCTCTTGTTCTCATCGTGGCATAGCGAGCGCATTTAAACAGAAAGTCGCGGAACTGGTGACTTTCCCCCGTGCGGAGGTTTAGGCTTTGGCCGCTACTTGATTCCTACGACCATCGAATCGGGGCCGACCAGATGTTCGACACGGGTCTCGCGGAACCCGGCCTCTCGCATCCACCCGGACCCATCGGCGCCGGTGTAATCGAACCCGCCCGGGGTTTCAATCAGCATGTTCAGGCTCATCAGCAGCCCGAACGCATTTTTGCTGCGGTCGTCGTCAATGAGCGCTTCAAAGACGATGAATGCGCCGCCCTCGGGAAGTGCGTCGTAGGCCTTGCGGATCAGCATGTGCTTTTCTTCGAGGTTCCAGTCGTGAAGGATATGGCCCATGACGACGACATCCGCTGAAGGAATTGGATCCTCGAAGAAATTGCCGGCTTCGAAACTTAACCGCTCGCTCAAGCCGTGGGCCGCGAGGTACTCTTCAAAGATCGGGCCTACTTCCGGCAAGTCGAAGTTGACGCCGGTCAAGTGGGGATGCGCTCGCGCGACTTCCACTGGAAGCCCTCCTTGTGCACCGCCGACATCGACAAAGGTCTTGTAATCACTCCAGGGGAACTTGGCAGCGATCGCCTTGGCTGCCCCCATACTGAGACCAGTCATAGCTGCCAAGAAAAGCCGCAAGCGGCGCGGGTCGCCGTAGATGGCCTCGAAAAGGCCCGTTCCTCCCGTCTTGATCTCGTTTTGTGGCTCGCCCGTTCGCAATCCTTCCGTAAGCGAGCCCCAGAAGGGATACAGCCGCTCGTTGGCCATCTCGAGGATACCGCCGAGGTAAGACGGCTTCGCCTTGTCGAGAAATAGGTCGGTTTCGGGAGTATTAGCGTAGTGGTCACCGTCGCGCCGAAGCATCCCCAACGCCACCAGGGCGTCGAAGAAATCGCGGGCGGCGCGGGCGTGAAGTCCCAATTTCTCTCGAAGCGCGTCGGCGTCCACAGGGCCCTTGGCCAGCTCGGTAAACAGCGCTAGCTCGATGGCGCTCAGCAGTGTCTTCGAGCCCCAGAACACCAGGCCGAGTTGCATGATTTTTGCGGGAGTGGGTTCGTTGTTTTCACTCATGTTTTCTCTCTCTGTGTCTTCATGCCGGGCGCGCCAATCGGTCGGAGCGCCTGATCTATCCCTTTTGAATTACTCCGCGCCGAAGACCTCCTTAAAAACGACGCCCAGGTCGTTGAGCGCCTGTTCCCCATTGCCCTCAAAGCTCGATCCATGCATGATGGCAAGCCGTTCGGGTTTCAGCGCAGCCAATTTTTGGAACAGGCGGTCCGTATAGTGCGTGTAGGGCGCGTAGTCCGCGAGGATGCCGGCTTGGTAGGCCTTCATCGCGTCACGGCTTCGCCCCACCACGTCGGACTCGGTCAGGGCTTCGACATCGCCGACTTGGTGAAACAAGTCCGAGCACAGCAACGTCTTGGTGGTCTCCTCGAAGAGCACCGATGCGTCCCAGCCGTGCGGCAGGTGGGGTGTTCGGCAGAGGCGAAAGCGGTATTTACCTGTCGCCAGGACCTCCCCGTCCGCCATTCCCTTGGCGGGACGGGTAGCAAAGTCGTTCACGCTGACCAGAGCCCCAATCTCGCTGCAAACCGGCTGCGCCCGGGGCGCCGCCTGGAGCCAACGGTTCAAAGAACCACATTCGTCGGATTCGAAATGGCTGAAGCCGATCCAGCCAAGCTCCGCGGGATCGATAATCTGTGAGACGGCTTCTCGCAAGGGATCAAACATCGCGTTCAGGCCCGCGTGAAACAGGAGCGGCTGCTCGTCTTTGATCAGGAAGTGATTGAATTGTAGGTCGAATTCGGGCACGTAGACGGAGATGCGATACAGATCCGGACCGATTTCGTCAACGGTTGCCATGGATTTCTCCTTCGTGTTTCGTGTTTCGTCAGACCCTTGGTGCCGCCGGATTCCGATTTTAGCGCTTTCCGAGGGAGGCAGGGGAGGGACGGCTGCTAGTGCAGTCCGCCACTAATACCGCAACGTATAGATTTCCGTCGTGGAGAGGGAAGCCCGTTGAAACGGACTGACCAATCTTGAGCGGCGCGGCCTACCAGCCGTAAAACGGCTGGCCTAAGAAGACAAAGCCGCGTGAACGCGGCTTGGAGGCGTTTGCTCCCTCTATTGATACCCGCAGAATATAGTGTTGTTTTCGGACACAGCAAATGCCTTGCCAGAGCGGGCGCAGCACGCTGCGCCCCTACACTGTATTTCGCGAACATCAATAGATCTCATCATCGGCACCAGCCAAATCCTCCTAGGGGCGTGAAACAGCGGCGTTCGGACAGTTCCGGATAAGGTGCAATCTGACCGGCGTACTGCACTAGCGGGAATCTTCGTCCGAGCCCTGTGCGAAACAAAGTGCGCGGCCTACTTCAAATAGCTTGGGTCCTTGGGTTCGCTGTCCGCAGGGGGTGCTTTACTTCGTCGAAGGATGTTCCGGCCGTCGCCCCCATCGTTGGGCCGAACGGTAATCTCCGTGATGCGTCCGCTGAGGGATTCAAGGAACGCGATGAGATTCGTTTTTTCGGGTTCGCCCAGTTCAATAGGTGACACTTCGCTTCGAATGCCTGGCGGCGGGGACCCTCCCCGACTGTAGTGGTCGATTACGTGGGAGAGTCTTAGATAGTAGCCGTTGTGCATGAACGAATAGCGCCGCGTGACGTCGCGGAGACTGGGCGTTTTGTACTTTGTCCCTGATTCAGAATCCCCTTCTCTTTCCGGTACGCCGGTGTAATGGAGCTGGTGGTCGGTAAGCAGGGGGCCGTGGTGGCAGGAAATGCAGCCGGCCCTGCCGGTGAAGAGTGCCATCCCGCGCTTGGCGGCCGCCGTCAAGGCATCAGCGTCGCCCGTCAAGTAGCGATCGAGGTCGCTGTCATAAGAGACGAGGGTTCTTTCGTAGGTCGCGATCGCCTTGGCGACGAGTTCGAAAGTCACGGGCCGACCGGGAAAGGCGCGCTCAAATAGCTCTTGGTATTGGGGGTCGCGTCGAATCTTCTCCGCGGCTAGGGTGGGGTCCAAGTTCATTTCGCGAGGGTGACGAAGGGGGAATGCCGCTTGTTCCTCCAAAGTCTTGGCGCGGCCGTCCGAGAAAAGCCGGCGCTGCCAACCGACGTTGAGCAGGCTGGGCGTCTTGCGGGGCAACTCCGATTCATGTAAGCCCCAGGCCCGGCTAAGGCCGTCCATGAAAAGCAGCTCCGGCTTGTGGCAAGTGCCGCAACTGCGGCGTCCATTGCCGGAGAGCATCTCTTCGAAGAAGAGCATCTCGCCGAGCCGGACCTTTTCAACGGATGGCGGATTGTCGGGCGGATGAGGCGGCGCGCCGGTCAGCGGCATCAGGCGGCCAGTCCCGCCAGCCGCGAACGCGCTGCCCCACGCGGCGTAGACCAGCAACAGCACTGTGCGAACCACGATTCCAACCTAACACAGGCCGCGGCGGAACTACGCCGGCGTCGCTCGGTCTGGTGGGACGTAACGCCTAGGCGGCCCGGGGGAATGTGGGGCTCAGATCGGGGTCTGAGTCCTGGGATTCTTTGCAGCTTACGCAAAGAGTGGTCCAGGGGATCGCCTCGAGCCGTCTGGGATTTATGGGCTCTCCGCACTGCTGGCAAATACCGTACTCCCCGGTCTGTAATAGGTTCAGGGCTTGTTCGACAGCCTTGGCGGTCTCCCAGTCGGTGTTGATCACGCTGACAGCCACGTCCAGGTCCTGTCGAAGTCGGGTTTCCTCGTCGGGATCATTCAGCCGCTCCGCCTTCAACTCGCTCCACCGGTCAGTTTTGCCGGTGAGTTCGGCCAACTTCTCGGCGAGCCGCTTTGCAACCTGCTGCTTTTGTCGCCGGGTCATATTGTTATCTCCGTTCTATCTGGAATACTTAGATGCCCCCCACCGCTCGGTGGTTGCAATTATTTTTGACGACGCGGAGTAGTGTTGTTTTTCCTTATGGGCAATTGACTGACCATCCGCCGCGGCATTGCTACTACCGCGAGTCGGGCTGCGCCAGCAGACGCTTTGCAAGCCGGAAGACCCTCAAAAACATGGGCTTAGTCAGCCGGCCGGTCTGCGTGTTTTGGCGGCTTGGATGATAGGAACAGAGCAGGACCGGCAAACCGTCGGGTAGCTGGTGACACGCGCCATGGGCAAAAGGATACCGAGAGCGACGTTCGAAGAGCCCGGACCCGAGCAAGACTGCCAAGTAGGAATCTAGAGCAAGGCGTCCCAGTACTAGAACGACGCGGACGCTGGTGAGCAAGACGATCTCTTGCTCCAGGTACGGCCTGCAAGCTACGAACTCCTCTCTTGTGGGCTTGTTTTGCGGGGGAGCGCAGTGCACGCCGGCCGTGATATAGGCGTCGTTGAGGCTGAGCCCATCGTTGCGGTCACGAGAGTCGGGCTGGGAGGCAAAGCCGGTCTCGAATAGGACGTCGTACAGGAAGTCGCCCGAGCTGTCGCCGGTGAACATGCGCCCTGTGCGATTCGACCCGTGGGCACCCGGAGCCAGGCCGATGATTAACAGCCGGGCGTTGGGGTCACCGAAGGAGGGAACCGGCTTTCCCCAATATTCCCAGTCGCGAAAGGCGCGACGTTTTGTCCGGGCCACCTGGCGACAGTGGGAAAGCAAGCGGGGGCAGCGGTCGCACTGAACCACCTGCTGCTGGAGCGTGGTTAGTGAGCGACCGCGGTCGGCGGCTGTCTGTGTAGAAGGTTGCGACGGCACAAGAAGCCCGATTCACTCAAACGGGGAGCACCGTATCCTAGAACACACCTCCTTATTGATACCCGCAGAATATAGTGTTGTTTTCGGACACAGCAAATGCCTTGCCAGAGCGGGCGCAGCACGCTGCGCCCCTACACTGTATTTCGCGAACATCAATAGGACGTGTACGACTGCTTGCTGTTGCCGGCCCCCGGAGGTTATCGGTATAATAGCGCAGACTGCTCAGACGCAGTAAGTCTGGTGAACCCTAGGAGGAATGGATGAGGACACTGATAACGTTACTGGCGGTATTCGCTGTGCTGAGCTTTACGACCGGTACGGCGCTAGCCGACCACCACGCCAAAAAGGAGTTGGTAGGCTGGCTCGCCGACGAGGCATGCGCGAACAAGGGTAACGCGGCTAGCGAAGGTCATGCCGGCTGCGCCAAGAATTGCGTCAACAACGGTCAGCCGATCGTCTTTGTGGACGATTCCGACAAGAAGGTATACAAGGTACACAACCAGGACGCTGTGAAGGATCACGTGGGCCACAAAGTCACCATCGCCGGCAAGGTAGATGGCGACAGCATCCACGTCGATTCGGTCAAGATGTGACCTGATAACGGACGCCCTACCTGCCGACGTTACTTCGGAGCTTGAGTTCTGCCCGCTAGGTGCGGGCTTTTTTTAGGGGGATCATCCGATGATTGGTGTGACTCCAGCGGCAAACTGATTCCGCAGACCGGGTAAGGAGCTGCAAATCAGCCCCGCTACCTCCATCCGTTGTGCGCATTTCTCCGGTAGGCGGCATGCTCTAGTTTGGGTGGGGAGAAAAGTTGGAAGGATGCTAGGGGTCCTGCTGAGCCTGGTTTGGGTTGCTGCCGATACCTTTTACGTAAGAAACCCTACCTTACAGAGCCAAACAGGTTCGATTGTGTCTGGTCAATGGCGACCGACGCGATACGCGAATTGCCGTACAAAAAGAAACGGCTCCGGACACAACTCCGAAGCCGTATGCGTTCCTGTTTCGACCGGCAGGTCAGGTCTTATTGACCCGCACCTCATCCAGCTTAGAGTGCTCGCTGATCGCAGTGACGTTCTTGCCCACCAAATCGGCTAGCTCGGCTTCGTTGCCGTCCGCGCCCACGACCTTGGTGTCCATGGTCACCGTGAGCTTGACCTCTTCGCCACCCTCATTTACAACGACAATCATTTTCTTGTCGGAATCGAGCTTTTGCAAGGTTCCCTCGCTGGTCACCTTTTTGCCGCAACCGGCGTAGGCGGCCCCGGCAGCGACGCCGAAGGCGAGGATCAGGGAAAGAATAAGTCTCATTGTGTTTCTCCTTTTGCTGTGAGCCGTCAAACGTTAGCCACTGATTTTGATACTATCAGCAACATATTGAAACACATTGTGGGTCAGTGAAGCAAGATCAAACAGTTGAGAAAAACACGGGTTCCGCAGCCACGTTCCCGTCCGCAAGGCCTCGCCCGGTTCTTCCTGTTTTGCTGTTTTTTGCCCTGGCTTCCCTTGCCATCGCGCATCCTGTGCCCGATGTGCCCCTGCGGTCCTTTTTCGAAGCGGATGGTAGGGCTGTCATCAAGATCGAAGTGGACACCCGGTGCTTCAGCGACGACCCTTTGATGGAACCGTATCTGCTCCTGGAGCAGTACTTGCGCATGTCCCAAGCAGAACGGGATCAATTGCGGTCGCAGGCGCTGGACTACGCGAGACGAACGGTGGAGATTTCCTTCGAACCCGCAGGAGCGGTCCAACCGGATTGGACCTTCGAGTTCACCACGTTTCGATCCGGTCAACTCACCCGGGCCGATGACCCGGTCGTGCTGACCGGCTCCTGGCAGCTGGAAGACCTCGCCGGTCGAACAGGCTACCAGGTTCGCGCGCTGCCTGAAGGTGAAATCAGCCTCCTGTTTCTCAATTACTACCAGGGGGAGATGCTGAAGGGCATCCAGGTGCTTTTCCCCGGTGAATCCAGTCGCGTGCTCGACCTTACGGGTCTCGCGGATGCTGAAATCGGCGACCCGGACAGTGACCTAATCGAAGGTATCTATTCGACCGGAAACTGGGCGACTTTTCGCAGCTTCATTCGACTGGGGTTCGTGCATGTCGTGCCCTTGGGCGCGGATCATATCCTCTTCGTGCTCGGTCTATTTCTGCTCAGCCGGATGTGGAAGCCCTTGTTGTGGCAGGTCACGACCTTCACCGTCGCGCACACCATAACCCTGGGCCTGGCCACGACGGGCCTCGTGCATGTTCCCGGCTCGCTGGTCGAACCGGTCATCGCCGGCAGCATTGCGGTGATTGCGCTCGAGAATATTTTTTATCCGAAGTATACGCCATGGAGGCTGTTGGTGGTATTCGTCTTCGGTCTCGTTCACGGCCTCGGTTTTGCCGGTGCATTGAGCGAGCTGGAATTGCCCGCGACGTCCCTGCTGGCCGGCCTGTTGGGTTTCAATGTCGGTGTTGAAGTGGGGCAATTGACGGTGATCACGCTGGCTTTCATCGCCACGATGTGGCTGCGAGACTCGGATCGCTATCGCAAGTTCGTGGTCCTTACCGGATCCATCTCCATCGCTGCGATGGGGACATACTGGATGGTTCAGCGAGCCTTCCTTCAGTGAGTCTGTTTCAGGATCGACCCCGCGCGTGGCGTGCGCCCACTCGGTAACCGCCTCCCCTGACGCGAGATAATGAAAAGGCCCCAGCCCGGTCTGATGGCTGGCGGGTAAAGTGGTTCCATGCGATGAGCGCCCAAACCCTATCCCATTACGAGCTGCTCGAAAAGATCGGCGAAGGCGGGATGGGCGTGATCTTCAAGGCGCGCGACGTCAAGCTGGATCGGCTGGTGGCCCTGAAGTTCCTTTCCCCGGAGTTCCGGGCAGCGCAGGAAGGTGTTAGCTCGTTTCTTCATGAAGCGAGGGCGCTCTCGAAGCTCAATCACCCGAACATTGCGACGATCTACGAAGTGGAAGAGGAGGGGGATCAGCCTTTTCTGGCACTCGAATACCTGCCAGGGGGAACGTTAAAGGAGAGGATTCGGCAGGCACGCCAAAACGGGGGAACCCTGCCGGTTAAACAGGTGGTGGACTACGCCTTGCTGATTGCGCAAGCGCTGGCCCACGCTCACCGGCACGGAATCGTTCACCGCGACGTGAAACCCGACAATGCCCTGCTGACGGCGGAAGACACGGTCAAGTTAACCGACTTCGGGGTGGCGCAGGTCGCGGGCCGCGAATCGCAACCCTCGGCTGACATGACTCTGGGCACGGCGGCCTATATGTCACCGGAGCAGGCCCAGGGTCTCGAGATTGATCATCGTTCGGACATTTTCTCTTTCGGTATCGTTCTTTTCGAGCTGGCGGCCGGAGAGGTGCCGTTTTCGGGTTCTCACGAGGCGCTCATACTCTACGACATCGTTCACGCCGACCCGCCTCCGTTGAGGCGCTTTCGCCAGCACCTGCCGGCTGAGCTTCAACGAATCGTTAGCAGGGCGATCCAGAAGCAGCCTGACGAGCGTTACCAGTCCATGGAAGACGTGCTGGGGGACCTGCGATCTCTAGCGGAGAGGCTGCGGCCGTCCGGCTCCGGACGTCGAACGCCTGATGCCGGTGAGCCCACGGTCGCGGTACTGCCGTTTGTCGACATGAGTTCGGAAAGGGATCAACAATATTTCTGCGAGGGCATCGCCGAGGAGATCACCAATGCCCTCACAGGCGTTAAGGGTCTGAAGGTCGTCTCGCGGACTTCGTCGTTTCAGTTTCGGGGCGGGGCGTACGACGTTCGTGAAATCGGCGAGCAACTCGGTGTGCACCACCTCGTCGAGGGAAGCGTTCGCAAAGCCGGGGATCGCCTGCGCATAGCCGTGCAACTCGTTGCTGTGAAAGACGGCTACCACCTGTGGTCGGAACGTTATGACCGTCAAGTTGAGGACATTTTTGCCGTTCAGGATGAAATCTCTCAAGCGATCGTCGATAACCTTAAGATCAAGCTTCTCGGTCAGCGTCAGCAAAAGCTCGTCAAGCCTCCGACTTACAACTTCGAAGCCTACAACTTGTATCTGCAAGGCCGTTATCACTTGAATCAGCGTACCGGCACGGGTCTTGCAAAAAGCATTGAGTGCTTCGAAAAAGCCGCTAGCGAAGATTGCAACTACGCGCAACCTTACGCCGGGTTGGCCGAAGCCTACGTATTGGAGGGCACCGCCGGCTACTTGGCCCGGAGTCCTGACGAAGCGTTTTCGAAGGCATCGGAGGCGGCGCGAACGGCGATCGAGAAAGATGAGACCTGCGCTGAAGCCCATCTGGCGCTGGCGCTGGTGCACTATCGCGCCGACTGGGATTGGGCCAAAGCCGAGCGGCGCTTTCGCCGGGCGATCGAAATCAACGACGGCTATGCTACCGGGCACCATCAGTACGCCATGTTCCTGGCGGCGATGAATCGTCTCGAGCAAGCGCTGGCTGAGATCCGCCGGGCCCACGAACTGGATCCCCTCTCGCTGCTGATCAGTACCGCCGTAGGGCGCATTTTGCATTTTTCTCGCCGCTTTGATGAAGCGATTGAGCAGTGCCGCCGGACGATCGAGATGAACCCGCAATTCCCGCTGGCGCACTTCGATGTGGCCATCGCCTACGGGAACGTGGGCAGGTACAGCGAGGCCATCGAAGCTTTTAAGAAGTGGGCTGAGCTGCTGGGCGACACGGATTTGGCAAAAGGAGGCCTAGCGGTGATCTACGCCGAGATGGGCGAGCGCGAGAAGGCCCTCCAACTGGCTGTAGAACTGGCTGCTGCAGCCGAGACGCGAGCGGTCTCCCCTATGACGCAGGCGATCGTCTACGTGCGGCTGGGAGAACTGGACAAGGCCATGGACTTTCTGGAGGAGGCCTATGCCCGCAGGGACAGTCCGTTGGTCTATTTGCGGGTCGAGCCTACTTTCGACCCCATCCGCGTACACCCCCGCTACCCCAAGCTGATCGAAAAGATAGGTTTGCCGAGCTGATGGGGGCCTGTCGGCCAATCACGTGAGATTCGGAAATGTCGGGCGCGAAAGTTCAGGATGTGATCAGAAAGTCTTATCCCGCACAGCTTGCAGCCGGCATGTTCCCATGTTGGGCGGAAAGTCGGGGCGACGGGAACGATAGGGGACGGTGGGACGATAGGCTCAAATTGACACCCTTTCGATCCTGCTGCTAGCGTGGACCTAGCGTCTGTGTACCCGCAGTTGCCCTCTCGATGGACCCCTCATTCATTCGGAATTTTTCGATCATCGCCCATATTGACCACGGGAAGTCGACGCTTGCCGACCGTCTGCTGGAGTTAACCGGCACGCTTACGCAACGGGAAATGAAGGAGCAAGTGCTCGACACGATGGACCTCGAGCGCGAGCGCGGTATCACGATCAAGGCGCAAGCCGTGCGGTTGAATTACACGGCTCGTGACGGCAAGTCGTATCAACTCAACCTGATCGACACGCCCGGACACGTGGATTTCTCCTACGAAGTCTCGCGCAGCTTGGCGGCTTGTGAGGGGGCGCTGCTAGTGGTCGACGCCTCCCAAGGTGTCGAGGCGCAAACGCTGGCCAATACGTATTTAGCCATCGAGCACAATCTGGAACTTATCCCGGTCATCAACAAGATCGACCTGCCGGCGGCGGAGCCCGACCGAGTCCGCCAGCAAATTCAGGAGACCGTCGGGCTTAATGGCGATGACACGATGCTCGTGAGTGCGAAATCGGGTGACGGCGTGCCCGAGATTCTTGAAGCGATCGTCGCAAAAGTTCCACCTCCGGCGGGGTCGCCGGACCAACCCCTGCGAGCGTTGCTGTTTGATTCTTGGTACGACGCTTACCGCGGCGTGATTATTCTGGCACGTGTCGTAGATGGCACGCTCCGCAAGGGCATGCAAGTGAAATTCTGGTCAACCGGCCGGACTTGCACGGTGGAGGACTTGGGTTATCGCACTCCGAAGTCGCTGGCTTGCGAAGAGCTGAAAACCGGCGAAGTCGGTTGGCTGATCGCCAACATCAAGAACGTAACCGAGACCAAGATCGGGGACACGATTTGCGACGATGCCGAGATGCCGTCGGAGCCTCTGGGGGCCTTCGAAGAAACAAAGCCGATGGTTTTTGCGGGTTTGTATCCGGTTGAATCGCACGCGCATCAGGGGTTGCGAGAAGCCCTCGAGAAGCTGCAGCTCAACGATCGCTCGTTTGTTTTTGAGCCGGAAAGCTCGGTGGCCCTGGGCTTTGGGTTCCGTTGCGGATTTCTCGGGCTGTTGCACCTGGAGATCGTGCAGGAAAGGTTAGAGCGGGAGTTCGACCTCGAGCTGATCACGACAGCGCCAGGCGTCCGCTACCGAGTCACCTTGACCGATGGCACGGTCACTGAAGTCGACAATCCGAGCCGATGGCCCGCGCCGGCAACCATCGCATCTACAGAAGAGCCCATTCTTTCGGTGACGGTGATCACACCGGACGACCACCTGGGCAGGATTCTGAAACTATTCGAGGACAAGCGCGGGGTGCAGGAGAGTTTCGAGTATGTAGCCGGCAATCGCGCCGTGCTGAGGTACCAGGTTCCGCTCAATGAAATCGTGCGCGACTTCTACGATCGGCTGAAGACAGTCTCGCGTGGGTACGCCTCCGTTGATTATCATTTTTCCGGATACTGGACCTCGCCGATGGTCAAGCTCGACATTCTGGTGGCTGGAGAGCCGGTGGACGCCTTGAGTGTGATTGTGCACGGCGACCAGGCGCACGGCCGGGGAAAAGCTTTGATTGAGAGGTTGAGGAAACTCATCCCACGACAGATGTTTGAGGTGGCCTTACAGGCGGGGATCGGGAACAAGATCGTGGCCCGCGAGAATATCGCGGCCATTCGGAAGAACGTGCTGGCAAAGTGTTATGGTGGCGACGTCACGCGCAAACGCAAACTGCTCGAGAGGCAAAAGGAAGGCAAGCGGCGGATGAAGCGCGTCGGGCGGGTCGACATTCCCCAGGAAGCGTTTCTGGCCGTGCTCCCGGTCAGCGACGAAACATGAGCTTCGGGCAAAGGCCGGCGACTGTCGGAGCCGTTACCAAGATGACACAGGGCTTCAGGACTTCAGGACGGGCTCATCCCGACCGTTGAAAAGATGTTAATCTCGATGGTACATAGTTTCTTTGCCGACTCTCAGAGAAACGTAGCGCCGCCGTCAGCCTATCGCGTCCTATCTGTCGTAACCGTCCCCGTTTAGCCATGATCAAGGTCGAAGGTCTAACGAAGCGCTACGGTCCCACCGTAGCCGTCCGCAACATCAGCTTCGAGGTGGAAAAGGGCGAGATTGTGGGATTCCTAGGCCCCAATGGCGCCGGGAAGACCACGACGATGCGGATCCTGACGTGTTTTCTACCGCCGACGGAAGGGACCGCGAGCGTGGCCGGCTATGACGTTCTCGAGAATCCGCTCGAGGTAAAGAAGCGGATCGGCTATCTGCCGGAGACGCCGCCTCTCTACCCCGAAATGGAAGTGCTCGACTACCTGCGATTCGTCGCACGGCTGAAGGGCATTCCGCGTAGCGAGGTTGGCTCGCGTGTGGATTCGGTCCTCGAGCGTTGCGCTATCGGCGAAGTTCGGCAAAAGCTCAACGGTCAACTTTCGAAGGGCTATCGGCAACGGGTTGGTCTGGCGCAGGCGCTGATCCACGATCCCGATGTGTTGATTCTCGACGAGCCCACAGCCGGGCTCGATCCGAAACAGATTATTGACGTCCGCGGGCTTATCCATGAACTGAGCGGCGACCATACGATCATCTTGAGCACCCACATTCTGCCGGAGGTTTCGACGACTTGCAGCAGGGTCATCATCATCAACGAAGGCAAGCTGGAGGCCAGCGACACGCCCGAAAACTTGACCTCGCGCCTGCAGGGGCATGACACGGTGCTGGTGGAGGTCGATGGACCCGCCGACCAGGTGCAGGAGAAGCTGGAATCGGTCGAGGGAGTCACTCGCGTCGCTCGCACCAACGGGCACGGGGGGCGGACGTCGTGGGAAGTCGAAACGGGTCAAGACCCCGCGATTCGTACATCCCTGGCGCGCGCCGTGGTGGAATCGGGTTGGGGACTGTTTGAGTTGAAGTTAATCGGGTTGAGTTTGGAAAAAATCTTCTTGGACTTAACGGCCGCGAAAGACTCTGCGAAAGAAGAAACCGAGCCACAAGCGAGCGGTGAGGCGGCGGAGGAAGCCCAAGCTGAAGGCGGAAGCGGCGATGCCGCACTGAAAGAGGGGGACAGCAACCCGTGAGAAACGTTTGGACTCTTGCTCGACGAGAGCTCAACTCCTATTTCGTTTCGCCAATCGCCTATGTCCTGTTGGCGATGTTCGCCGTGATCTTTGGTTACTTCTTTTTCACCGCGGTGGCGATCTTCGTCCAGTTCAGCGGACGGACCCAGCCGGGGATGGGGCCGATGAACATCGACCAGTTCGTCATTCAGCCGACGTTCGGCAATTTCAGCATTATTTTGCTGTTCCTGTCCCCCATGATCACCATGCGGCTTTTCGCTGAAGAAAAACGCAGCGGCACAATGGAACTTCTCTTGACGTCGCCTGTTCGGGACTACGAGATCATTTTCGGGAAGTGGCTGGCCGCGATGTTGCTGTATGGTGCCATGCTGGGCCTGTCACTTCTGAACTTGTCCATCCTGTTCGTTTACAGCGAGCCGGACTGGCGGGCGCTGCTGGCTGCGTACTTGGGCTTGCTTCTCATGGGAGGCACCTTCTTGGCGTTGGGGGCCTTCATTTCGTCGTTGACGCGCAACCAGATCGTCGCGGGCGCGGTGACGTTTGGGTTGTTTCTGCTGCTTTATGTGCTTGATTGGGTGAACGCGTACAGCACATCTACGGTAGGCAAGCTTTGCAAATACCTGGCGATTGCTCCCCATTTCCAGCAGTTTTCCAAGGGTGTGATCGAATTGACAGACACGATCTATTACCTCTCGGCGATCGGAGTCGGCCTCTTTCTGACTAAGCGGTCTTTGGAATCGCTGCGATGGAGATCGTAGTTCTAGAACAACGGATATGTCGCTCAGCTGGCTAAAAACAAGGCAAACCAAACACGGCGCCTATACGGTGGTATATTCGGCTGTCGTATTGGCCATCGTAGGCTTCGCCAATTACTTGGCGGATCGCTACAACAAGACCTTCGATGCGACAGAAAACAGAATCTATAGTCTCTCCGATCAGACCACGAAGATCCTTGGGAACCTCGATAAGGATCTGAAAATCTACTACTTCGATCAGGCTGAGCGGTTTGATCAAACCGCGGCAGGCGGCATGGCGCCCAGGGACAAGTTGGTGCGCTATGAAAACGTTTCGCACCACGTGTCCGTCGACTACATTGATCCGGACAGCAAGCCCGACCTAGCACAGGCGATGAACGTGCGGACGTACGGGACGGTTTTCGTCGAGATGGCAGGCAACCGCGAAGAAGCCAACTCGACGGACGAGGAAGACGTCACCAACGCTATCATCCGCGTCATCAAGGGAGAGGAAAAGACGGCCTGCTTTCTTACGGGTCATGGCGAAGCGGATGGAGATGATTCCGAGCGCCAGGGTTTCTCTTCAGCGAAAGGGCAAATCGAAGACGCGAACTACCAGACCAAGACCGTGTCGCTTTTGGAAAACCCCCAGGTGCCGGACGATTGCACTTTGCTGCTAGTCGCCGGTCCGGATAAAGAATACTTAGAGCCGGAGATCGATGTTCTGAAGTCTTATGTCGAGAGTGGCGGGCGAACGCTGTTTCTGCTGGACCACAATAAGAGCCCAAGGTTAGTAGAGATGCTCGGTTCGTGGGGGGTCAAGGTCAATAGCGACATCGTGATCGACGTTTCGGGCGTTGGCCAGTTTTTCGGTATGGGGCCGCTGGCTCCTCTCGTCAGTGACTATGAATCCCACCCGGTGTCGGAAGCGATGGGTAACGTCGCGTCGTTCTTTCCGCTGGTCCGCAGTGTTGAAAGCGGTGATGTCCCCGACAGTTGGACAGTGGACAAGCTGTTTAGCACGACGGCGGGCAGTTTCGCGTCGGAAGATTTCTCTCTGGAAGAAGGCGAGGTCACGCGGAACCCTGAGAAGGAAAGGGAAGGTCCGATTTCCCTGGCGGTCGCGGCGACGTACGCCGTTCCGGGCGGCGAAGACGATGAAGAGGAACGTGGCGAAGACGAAACGGACTCCGAGAACAGTGAGGACGACGCCCAGGCGGAAGACGAAGAAAAGCAGGGCCGCATCGTGGTCGTCGGGACGTCGCTGTTCGTCCGCAACAATTACATCCGTCGCGGTGGGAATGTGGATCTATTTCTCAATATGCTTAACTGGCTCAGCTCAGACGAGGATCTGATTTCCATTCGACCAAGGGATCCCGACAACACTCCCCTGAACCTGACCGGGGCGGACATGAGCCGTCTGTTTTTTGGCACGGTTGTGGGCATTCCTCTGGTGATCATCATCGCCGGGATTCGTGTCTGGTGGAAGCGCCGCTGAGGGCGTAGTGATTGGTTGCAGAAGTTCACGATAGATTATGGGTGGACAATCCCTGGGCCGCTCCGTCCAAAACCCACCGTTTTCATCCCTTTGGCTGGGCCGCGGGCCCGTGACCGCTCACTGGCATTCGCGGCTCCGATTCGTTCATCGCAGGGGCGTACGAAGACAGGAAACTGAGCCTGGAACGCTAGTGACAGGCCAAGCATCCACGCCATTGCGCCCTGGCCGCTCGCTGACGTTCGCGGCTCCGATTCGTTCACTCCGCGAAGAAACCATTTCCGGGCCAGACGGACGATCGTATGGTCCTTCGGGAAAGGACTTTTCAAATGACGCGAGGCTTTGCAACCAAGCACTAGCCGGAGCAGACATCCGGCCTGCCGCGGCTGACCGAATATTTCCCATCTGGTCGGGGGAGCATTGACAGGCAAAATTGCCTGTCCCGCTGTGGAGCAACCATCGTGAAACTCGCACCCCTCATCATCGCCTTCGGGATTCTAGCCGTTTTGGGTGCGCTGGTTTGGTACACGGAAGAGAATCCTCCCGAAACCGGTGAACCGAAGCCGGAGATCATCTCGGTCGACGAGGACGACATCGTCCGAGTGACGATTTCGCGGCCCCGCAAGGACACCATCACCCTCCAACGCGACGAAGACGGCGAATGGCAGTTTGGCGAGCCATACACCTTCCCCGTCGGGGAATCACCCGTCAACACGATGATCTCGAACCTCGCTTCGATGAACGCCGACCGGCTTGTCGATGAGCAGGTTCGAAACTGGGCCCCCTACGGGCTCGACGGGGCGGGCGAGCTGGAAGTGAGCGCCGTAGTCAAGCAAGAGCAACCGGGCGAAGACGAAGAGGGCGAGAAGGAAGCGGAGGACGAAGAAGTCGAACCGAAAACCTACCGCGTGGTATTCGGGAACGATACGCCGACCGGCGGGGGCGTCTACGCTCGCCTGGAAGGCGAATCGCGACTGTTCACCGTCTTCAGCTATGTCAAGGGCGGCTTTGAAAAAGAGGTCTTCGACCTGCGGGACAAGAAACTCCTACAGGTGGAGGAGGACAAGATTTCGCGGGTCACCGTCAACGTGGGCCGGCGGTCCATCGAATTCGGCAAGAGCGGAGACGATCGCTGGCAGATTCTGAAGCCCAAGCCCATGCGGGCGGACAACTTTACGGTCGGGGACTTGGTGCGCTCGGTGCGCAGGGCGGAGATGGTTTCTGTCCTCGAAGAAGGGGGCGAGCGTTCCGGGGAGTATCGCTTTCGGCGGCCGTTCGCTGTCGCCGAGATCGTCGACGAGGCCGGGGCCCATACCCTGACGATCGCGAAATCCAACGACGACAGCTATTACGCCAAAAGCTCGGACCTTGGGGGCGTTTATGAGGTGTCCTCGACGATGGCGGAGGGCCTCGACAAGCCGCTCGAGGATTTCCACAACAAGAAACTGTTCGATTTCGGGTTCAAGGAGATCGCCGCCCTCGCTTTGCGCGACGGCGACACCCGCTTGCGCGTCGAGAAGAAAGATAACAAGTGGGTGCTTTCTTCCGAAGGCGATCGGGAGCTTGATTCGGAAAAGGTGCAGACCGTGATTGACAGCCTTCGCAGCCTTGCGGCGGCCAGTTTTCCGTCCGACGATGCTGCGGATCAAAGCAAATACGGGCTCGACCAGCCGGCGATCGAGGCCGAGGTGACCGTGGCCGATGGTGAGTCGTCCGAAAAAGTGCTCATCAGCGCGGTCTCGAATGACCGGGTCTACGCGGCTCGCCAGGGCCAGCCTACGACTTACGAGGTGGAGAAGAGCGCCGCCGAAGAGATCCAGCGGGCGATTCAGGAGTTGCCGCGCGAGGAAGACGAATCGGAAGGCGAGGAAGCAGAACCGGAAGAGGATTCCGAGGGTTAGGCGGCGGGACCGCCTCCCGGCGCAAGCACGAGTTCAACCCGGTCTTCGACACCAATCCCTGCCCAGTCAGCTGCTGAAGCGCGGTTAATCGATACTTCTAGATAGCCGGAGCTCCCGACGATCACAAATGGGCGGCCTTCAGGCGCCAATGCGTAAGCTTCGGCGAACGAATCGACTTCCTTACCGCCGGCGATCAAGCTACGGAAACTCTCGCTGCCTGTAAGCGATTCGGCGGTGAAGCTCGTAACGAGATTCCCGAACCGATCCACGTGTAGTACCTTCCCCTGCCACCTTCCCGGCTCAACGAGTCGCGGCGCCGTCGGGGCTAGCCGCACGAAGTCCGAAATTACTTCGCCGAATTCCTCGCTCGCCGTTCCTTTTGAAAGCCGAGCGGCAATCGGCGCGAAAACGTCGCGGCCGTGAAAGGTTTGGCTCGTTGGCTTGAGCGCGTAGGTCTCCGCATCCACACTCCTCACACACGGAGTTTCTCGTTCATAAACCTGTGAGAGGACGCCGTTATCCGGAGCGACGAAGTGATGGCCTCCCGCGTCAACGACAATCGGCCGCCGCTCGGTTCCCACGCCGGGATCTACCACGACGACGTGTACCGTCCCCTCGGGAAAGTAGCGATAGGCCTGGGCAACGGTAAAGGCACCCTCCACAATGCTATGGGAAGCTACGTCGTGACTCACGTCAACCACCCGCGCTTCGGGGTGAATCGTGGCAATAACCCCCTTCATTACGCCGACATAGTGGTCGGCAAGACCGAAGTCCGTCGTGAGGGTGATGATCCCAGAGCGCACGTTATAATCAATGATGCCAGGCGGATAGCATGCAGCGCTACTACTTTGACCACAACGCCACGACACCGGTCGCACCCGAGGTGCGAGACGCGATCCTCTGGTGCCTGGAGGGATCCTACGGCAACGCGTCGAGCATTCACGGCTTTGGGCAGGACGCCAAGGCACGCGTGGAGCGAGCTCGCCGGCAAGTCGCCGCGCTGTTGAATTGCGCGCCACCCGAAATCATCTTTACGAGCGGCGGAACCGAGGCGGACAACCTAGCCATTCTCGGGACGGTTCGAACCTCGTCCCGTTCGCGCAAGCATGTCATCACGAGCTCGATTGAGCATCCCGCGGTCTTGAATACTTGCCAGGAGCTTGAGAAAGAGGGGGTCGAAATTTCGTATCTCAGGGTCGGCTCCGAGGGCGTCGTCTCCCCGGATGATGTGAGAGCTGCCGTGAAGCCACACACAGAGCTGATTTCGATCATGCACGCCAACAACGAATTGGGAACCGTGCAGCCGATCGCCCAAATCTCGGAAATCGCGCGCGAAGCCGGCGTCGTTTTTCACTCCGACGGCGTGCAGAGCACGGGAAAAATTCCTACCGAAATGGAAGGGCTCGGCGTTGACCTGTTTAGCCTCAGCGCCCACAAGTTTTATGGTCCGAAGGGCGCCGGAGCGCTCTATGTGAGGAAGGGGACGACACTCGAACAGGTTCAGCATGGCGGGCGCCATGAAAGAGGCTATCGTGCCGGCACGCAGAATGTGCCCGGCATCGTTGGTCTCGGCGAGGCGGCGGCATTGGCTCGAAAGAAAATGCCCGCTGAAGCGGAACGGCTCACCGATCTGCGTGACCGGCTTGAAGGCAGCATCCTCGAGCGGATCGAGAGTGCCACGGTCAATGGCCCCGGAACGGCTCGAGTTCCGAACACGACGAACATCCGCTTCGAGGGTCTGGAAGGGGAGGCGCTGGTCATTGCTCTGGACCTCAAGGGCATGGCGGTCTCGAGCGGTGCGGCCTGCTCCAGCGGCGCTGTCGAACCCTCACACGTGTTGATAGCCATAGGCCTGTCGGCCGACCAAGCGCGCTCGAGCATCCGCTTCTCCCTGGGCCAGCAGAACGATGCGCAGCAGGTGGACACGTTGCTCGACGCTCTTCCCGGGGTCGTCGAGCACTTGCGGCATCTCTCGCCGGCCTACGCAGGCTCGGCAGCGCGTTCCTAACCCGCTTTTCTCGCCACGTGGCGGGCCTATCGCGTGCTTCGGCCGTCAGGTGGTGAGCAATGCGGGCCAGTGGCCCGTGGCAAAAGTCATGCCGGAGCGAAAAATCGGGTACAGCCAGCCAATTCGCTTCAGGCTACGTGCTCTGTTTCTTGGGTCATGACGGGAAGCGAATTGGTGGCAGTCCCCATTTTTCGCTCCGGCATGACTTTTGCCACGGGCCACTAGCGTTTGCCGGCGTTTCTTGCCGATGCAAGGCATCGCCGATCGACTGTAACCGCGAGATTCGAAGAAAACAGATGACTGATGATCTCATTGCCGTTGCGATGAGCGGCGGCGTGGACAGCTCAACCGTCGCCGGTCTGCTCAAAAAGCAGAACCAACGCATTGTTGGGCTGACGATGCAGCTCTGGAGTCAGCGCCGCTTTCCGGAGCTGTCCGTCGAGGGGGCAACGTCCGGACGCTGCTGCTCTCTCGACGACGTCTACGACGCGCGCCACGTTGCCGAGCATCTGGGCATCCCCTACTACGTTGTCAATTTCGAGGACGGTTTCGAGAAAGAAGTCGTTGAACCGTTCGTCAACGACTACCTTGCGGGCAGAACACCGATTCCCTGTACCCTGTGCAATAACTTCGTCAAGTTCGACCAATTCGTTCGGCTGGCCGAACAGGTGGGTGCGTCGCGTATCGCCACCGGACATTACGCTCGCATCGACTACGACCCCGCCGCCGGCCGTTACCTGTTGCGCCGCGGCGTCGATACATCCAGAGACCAGTCGTATTTTTTGTTCGGGTTGACTCAACCTCAGTTGGAGCGCAGCTTGTTTCCTCTTGGGGACGTGCCCAAGTCAGAAGTTCGCCGCCTAGCCGCCGAGATGGGGCTTCCCGTCGCCGACAAGAGTGAAAGCCACGAAATCTGCTTCGTGCCGAACGGCGACTATGCTCGCTTTATAGAACTTTACGTTGAGCGTAAGGGGTCCGACCGCGACGAGTCATCCGGAGAGATTGTTTCCGAGGCCGGCCAAGTGCTCGGTGAGCACAATGGCATCCATCACTACACGATCGGCCAGAGGCGAGGACTGGGGGTCGCTACCGGGCGGCCGATGTACGTTGTCAAGATTGAGCCCGCCGGCCGCAGGGTGGTAGTCGGGGAAGGGCAGGCGCTACTGCGCAAGCAGTTTCGCGTAGGGGGCGTCAATTGGATAGCGGTTGAAGATCTCCACGAGCCCATCCGCGTCGAGGTCAAGATCCGGCACCAGTTCAAGCCGGCCTGGGCGGAGGTCCGCCCGACATCGGATGGTCAGCGCGTCGATGTCGAGTTCGATGAGCCGCAACGGGCCGTAACTCCCGGTCAAGCCGCCGTCTTCTACGACGGCGACCTTGTGGTCGGCGGTGGCTGGATCGAGTAGCTGCATCAGCCTTGCCACGGCGCTTGCGCGGAAGGGTGGGGTTGGATGATCCGTAGAACCGACCCGGCGGGCTCAAGTTCGATCGGAATCAGATCGATAGTGACCGTAGAGGGAGAAACCGTCGAATCCGATGCATAAATACGTTGTCTCCGGACCGCAGGGCTGCGGCAAAGGCACCCAAAGCGAGCTACTTTGCCGCGATTACGACTCCGTCCACATCTCGATCGGCGAAATCTTCCGTTGGCACGTTCTAAACCACACCAAGCTGGCGGCGAGAATCCGTCGCATCACCGAGCAAGGACTTTTGGTTCCCGACGAAATTGTCGAAGAAGTCGTGCGCAAGCGCCTCGAAGAGCATGACTGGAACTACGGGTTTGTGCTCGACGGTTTTCCGCGAACCCAGCGACAGGCGGAGTATCTTTTCGAGAACTGGAACCTGGACAAGGTAATCTACCTCGATATCCCTGACGAAGTTGTGTCCCGGCGAGTCATGCATCGGGCCAAGGTCGGGGACGGTAGCGGCTTCACGAAGCGGGTTGACGACGACCCCGAGGTGCTGACCACCCGACTCCGTGAATACCACGAAAAGACGCGCCCGCTCCTGGATCTCTACCGCAAAAAGGAGATGCTGATCACCATCGATGCGAATCGCCCGATCCCGCAAATCTACGAGGAGATGCGCTTACGTCTAGGCCTGCTGGTGCCGGAAAGCCATGGGCAGGCAGCAGACACGGAAAGCCTCGAGAGTCTGTCGAAGATTTCCCAACGGTGATCCCTGCCCGGGCTCAATCGAGAGTGCCTAGCCCGTCTCAGAGCTTCCTTAGTGCATCATTTCGCAA
This sequence comes from Bryobacterales bacterium, assembly GCA_965248105.1. Taxonomy (GTDB): domain Bacteria; phylum Acidobacteriota; class Terriglobia; order Bryobacterales; family UBA6623. The sequence goes on along the minus strand of CBDFIK010000006.1, from coordinate 2,406,667 downwards.
ATACGGTTACGAAAGGTGGCCGACTGCGGGCGCGATGAATCGCGCCCCTACTGATGGGCTTGCGCATCTCGCATTCAAACGTAGGGGCGCAATTCATTGCGCCCAAGCTGATGAGCCGCAATACCTCGACAAGCTGATTGATACGTAACTGTACTTGCGAAATACTGTACTTCGCCGTTTAACCGTGCGGTGCCGTGTATAATCCGAGATGCAAAACAGACGTTTGCCGAACTGCGATGCCCCATCGACGACGAGTCATCTGGTGTGCGATACCGCTTCTACTCGGTTTCGCGACCATAGCCGCGGCAGGCGAGTCTCCCCAACAGGACGTCCAACCGGAGCAGGTCAAGGTCCACCCTAAGAACAAGCTGGAATACGTCTGGATTTCGCCGGGAACTTTCTCGATGGGGTGTGTCCCTGACGACGGCGACTGCGATGTGATCGAGGAGCCGCGACACCGGGTCACGATCACGAAAGGGTTTTGGATGGGCCGCACAGAGGTCACCGTGCGCGCTTACAAGCGCTTCGCTCGAAAGACGAAAAGAAAGATGCCGCCCGAGCCGCGCGTGACAGCGTTCAGTTCTCTTTCGCTGGGCGCCAAGTCGATTGCCGACCGGTTTGAGTCCGGGCCGGGAAAAAAAGAGGATCGGCCTATCGTCAATGTGACCTGGGAAGAGGCGCAAGCGTTTTGCTCCCACTCCGGTGGCCGGCTTCCGAGCGAGGCCGAATGGGAGTATGCCGCCCGCGGCGGCAAAGAGGGGTTGGTGTATCCCTGGGGAGATACTCTCAGTCACAAATACGCCAACTATGGGGGTGCTGCCGGCAGTGATGAGTGGCGGTATACGGCGCCGGTGGCTAGCTTCCCCCCGACGGGTTTCGGTCTTTATGACGTCATCGGCAACGTTTGGGAGTGGTGTGCCGATTGGGTGGGCGGAAACTACTACGTCAAGTCGCCGGAAGCTGACCCCAGCGGCCCGGCGAGCGGCAAGGAGCGTGTCGTTCGGGGAGGTTCTTGGGGCTTCGGCCCCCGCTACCTGCGGCTTTCGGCACGGGTCATGGCCAAGCCCGATAGTCGAGGCGACAACATCGGCTTCCGCTGCGTGCAAGAAACCATCCGCTGAGGTTGGGCTTGTGCTGACCGGACCTAATTCCTATGGCATGCGTGTTTGTGGACATAGGGAAGCTCTCGGTGGGTAGGGTAAACCGGGAGTCCGGACTAATACGCCACGACGACCACACGGCCGGGCTCGACACGAATTTCTTCTACTTTTTTGGGCAAGGCTACTTTCTTGCCCACCTCGAAATCCGGCATCTGGGGGTTTACGTAGGAGGCAATGAGCCAATCTACGATGAATCGCGGGACTGTCCTGCCGTCAATCTCAACTGAGTCTACGTCTAGGCGTCCGTAGCCGTTGGCAGAGCGATACCGGCAGTGGGCGACAACTTTGCGCTCTCCTCGCAACAGGAATCGCCACACGATTCCCCCGGGCGCTCCCTCTTGGTCCTGCGCTCCGGAGAGATCGACTAAAACTCGCACAACGGCACCGCCTTCTCGGAGCTCCACGTTGACCTCGCGGACACCATCGGGCATGTCTCCTGCATGATCGTACTTGAAGAAGGAGTTAATCTCGTTTTCCGAGAGGATGACAGTCTCCCCGTTACGCAGTCTGCCTGAGTTGATGCGGTCTATTTTTCTCTTTGCGGACAGGCCGGCCGCGGGAGAAAGCAGGGAAGAAGAGGCGCTTAACGCTGCCGCCAACAGCAGCGATGCGGTGGCCAAACAAATGTATAGGGTTCCCTTCACAGATCCAGCCCCTTCAAAAACGCAGCCGAGAATCACCTTCACCCGCGGTAAGAGTATCTTCTCGGCATCCAAAAGATACCACGATCCCACGGATGGGCCGCCAGCCTCACGTTGGCTCTTCGCCAACCCATAAGACGCTTGGAGATGGACGAGGTTTCTTAAACTCCAACAGTTTCGTTTATCGCCAGATCATCGACCAAATCCTGGGAGCCATCGCGTCGGAAACTCTCGCCGGCGGCGATCAACTGCCCACTGTTCGCCAACTCGCTGGGGATCTCTCGGTCAACCCGAATACTGTGATCCGCGCCTATCGAGAGTTAGAGATTCGAGGGATCATCACTACTCATCAGGGCACGGGGACGTTCATCGCTCACAAACAGATCGAACAGGATGAGGTCGAACGTCAACGCCGGCTGTCCCAATGGGTGGGGCAATTTGTCTCCCGGGCCGGCAGCGAGGGTTTCAGCGTGAAAGAGGCGGTCGACTGTTTGCAGGATCGCGTGCCTGGCCAGCCAAAAGGAGGGAAAGATCGTGTCTCTGCTAAGCCGTGATCGGGAACTACCCGGAGTGCGGGGAAAACGCCAGTTCGTTAGCACCGTAGGTCTCTTGCTGTTTACGGTCTGTTTGACCCTGGGTTCCGCCGCTTATCTGTTTTTCCGACTACCCACACTGGCCGTTGCCGGATCTTTGTTGGGGCTATACCTGCTTTTCGCCATCAAGGTAGCCGATCAGTGGGAAAAGGCCGCTGGGCCTGCCCCTACAGTTTGCCGTGAGAAACGAGGGCTAGCGGGCTTTCGTTTGACCTGCACGCGGTGAGCTCATAGGCAGCAGGCCCCTCTTGGGAACTCCGCCAAGCCCGGTTTCCGAGGCTGTCCTATAATGTTGGCTAAGGAAAGCGCTCGATTGGATAGCTCCGGTGCCCGAGGCCGATCCGGGGCGGCGAGGAATTTCGAGCCGGTTCGCCCGGCGGACGGTCTTTGCGAGGCCTAGAGGCAGACCACGTGGCGCCTGAATTCATCCAAAAACTCGAAAAAGAGATCAAGACGCTCGAGTACGAGCTTTACAACGAGCTCCCCAAGGAAATCCAGAGGGCGCGGGAGTTGGGCGATCTAAGCGAAAACGCCGAATACGCCGCGGCAAAGGAACGCCAAAACCTCGTGAGTGCCCGCCTGGCGCAACTCAAGAAACGCCTGGTCGACCTGAGCTTGGTCGACTTCAGCAAGATTCGGCGGGGTGTGGTCGGGCTCGGTTCTACCGTGGTAGTCTATGACATCAACCAGGACCGCGAAGTCGAATATCGCCTCGTCACTACCGAGGAGTCCGACGTGCCGAACGGCAAGATCTCGACGACGTCCCCCATTGGGCGATCGCTAATGGGCAAGAAAGTTGGTGCTCTGACGGAGGTCCGAACCCCTGGCGGAGTCAAAGAATTCGAGATCATCAAGCTAGCAACGATCCACGATCAGCCTTAGTCGAAAGCGTGTCGTCATGGGACTGACCCGGGCCATTGGAAACGCTTGTGGGCGCATTCTCGGCGGTTTGGTGCGCCTTCTCACCGGCGCCCGCATCCATCCCAACGTCCTGACCTCGATCGGTTTGGGAATCAATGGCGTCGCCGCCTGGCTTTTCGCCCGTGGGGAGTTCTTTTCCGCGGGGATCGTCGTACTCTGCGGCGCCGTCTTCGACCTGGTAGACGGCCCCGTCGCCCGAGAAAGCAATCGCGTCACGCGCTTCGGAGGCTTTCTTGACTCGGTCCTCGATCGCTACTCGGACTTGATCCTGCTCATGGGTTTGCTTGTCTACTACGCCGGTATTAACCGCTTTTTCTACATCGTCTTGACCGCCGTCGTCATGACCGGCTCGGTTCTGGTCAGCTACACGCGCGCCCGCGCCGAAAACGTGATTCCGAGCTGTAAAGCCGGCTTCTTGGAACGGCCCGAGCGGATTGTGCTCATTATCATCGGCGCGCTGTTCAACCGTATGGCGCCGGTACTTTGGGTGATCGCCGTGTTGTCGAATATTACGGTGATCCACCGCATCGTGCATACCTGGCACGAAACTAAGAGTCTGGACAGCAGCTCGTTGCAAACAGACGAAGACCGAGCTGCGACCCCAGTGTCCGAACCTCACGATTCCGAGCAAGAGCCCGCCGCGCAACCCGCCTCCATGCGAGAAGGGTTCCACTCCGCCGTTTGACCCGCCCCGAGCGGGCACAAATAGTCCGCTGCGCGGTAGCCCTCTAGCTACTTTCCGGCGCAAAAAGGAGAAACTGCGTGGCGCCTGGGTACAGTCAGCCAATTTCGCGTCCGGATGCGCCCGTAAGTTGTTGATTCTTTGAAGGCGCGAAATTGGTGACAGTCCCCGCCCCGAGCGGTACTCGTATTTTGCGCCGGAAAGTAGCTAGCAGCCCGTGGTAGAAGTGAAGGTCGCGAAAAATCGGGCACAGCAGCCAATTCGCTTCAGGCTAAGTGCTTTGTTTCTTGGGTCATGACGGGGAGCGAATTGGTGGCAGTCCCCATTTTTCGCTCCTGCACGACTTTTGCCACGGGCTGCTAGCTAGACCGCAGAACCCAAACAAGTTGGAAGTGTCCCGGGAAGCGGTGTCGAGTTGGCTCGTGCCGATCCTCCGCTAGCTCACTTTTGTGCTTTTGCAAACAGGCCGTGCCGTGAGACCAGGACGTGGCGCACTCATTCTTGCGTGCCGTGTCGCCATTCGTGGCGACATTGAGTGTCGGACCACCCTGCCTATTGCGGGCTTCGACCGTCAACTCGTGAGTAATGCGGGCTAGCTTTCGAGGATTACCTGCGCTATCGCCATACCGGAGGTATGGGCGAGCGACACATGGATCGACCGGCAGCCCAACTCCGCTGCCACCTCCGCCGCCCGCCCGTGCAGCCTTAACGAAGGCCGGCCGTTCGCAGCGTTGACGACCTCGACGTCCACCCAGTGGACACCAGCGTCCCAACCGGTTCCCAGAGCTTTCATGCCGGCTTCTTTCGCGGCAAATCGCGCCGCATAACCCTCGAAGCGGTTCCTTCGTTGCTCGACGTAGGAAATCTCCTCGGGCGTGTATATGCGACTGAGAAACCGCTCGCCATGACGCTCGATCGCCGCCCGGACGCGGCCCACTTCCTCGAGATCCACTCCCGAGCCGACGATCATCACAGGTCCTTGCCGACCGAAGAGAGCGTCAGCCGTCCGTGCTTAACTCCCTTCGTGCTGATCAGGCTGTGCGCAATCCGCTGAACCTTGGCCGCCTGTCCGCGAACAATCAGCACCTCCAGGCAGTTGTCGTGGTCAAGGTGTACGTGAAGCGTCGAAAGGACGGATTCGTGGAATTGATGCTGCAGCTCGAGGAGCTTCTCGTGCAGCATCCGGACGTGGTGGTCGTAAACCAGCGTGACCGAGCCGACAACTTCCGTATCGGGCGACTTCCAGGACTCCTCGACCAGTTCGTTGCGAATCAGGTCTCGAAAGGCCTCGGAGCGATTACCGTAGCCGCGACTGCTGATCAGGGCGTCGAAACGCTCGAGAAGACCGGCGTCAATGGCCACGCCGATCCGCGACAGCTCACTCATGACTTGAAGAGTAGCGGAGGCTGTGATCCGCCTGCAAGCTAAAAAAGCCGCGGCCAGCGTCAGCAGCTCCTTCGCTCTGACGAGGCTTTGAAAAGTTGACGACCTTGCAGAGCATGAGGAAAGATAAGTCTGGTGCTGGAGTTGATCAACCCAGTTGTCCTCGAGCGAGTTGACGACTTTCGAGACCAGTTCCAGTCCGCCAAGCCGTTTCGTCACGTCGTGATCGATCAGTTGTTGGTTCCCGAATACTGCCGGCGACTGGTCGAGGAGTTTCCTGGTTTTGATCCCCGGCAGGCCCGTAACGAGTTTGGGGAAGTGGGCCGCAAGGCCGTGCATGAAAATCTACCGGAGCTGGGTCCGACCTACCGCGGGTTCGACCGCATGCTGCAAGAGGCGAAGTTTCTTGCCTTGCTGGGCGAGATTACCGGCATTTCGAGGCTTCTCTACGATCCAAACTATGTGGGTGGCGGGACCCATGAAAACCTTGATGGCCAGGACCTTGATCCACACGTCGACTTCAACTTTCACCCGCGAAGCAACCTGCACCGCAGGCTCAACCTGCTGCTGTTTTTGAACACCGAGTGGGAACCCGACTGGGGAGGCCTGCTCGAATTCCACCGCAACCCGCGTCTTGCGCCAGAGGAAAACTCCATCAAGGCGCTTGTCCCCATCGAAAACCGCTGCGTCCTATTCGAAACTACGGAACACTCTTGGCACGGATTCCGGCGCATTCAGCTTCCCGCATCAAAGAGACAACTCTCGCGACGGTCCATCGCCATTTACTTCTATACTCGGGAGCGGCCACCCGAGGAGACCGCCGCCACGCACAGCACCGTCTACGTACAGCGGCCGCTGCCCGCGCACATCCAAAGCGGTTATACGCTGTCCCAGCGAGATCTTGACGAGGTTCGCACCTTGATCAATCGGCGTGACAAACAGATCGAGTATCTCTACGAAAGAGAGCACCTTTTCTCTTCGACGATTGCGGGCATTGCACGCTCTCCTACGTTTCGATTCGCGCGGCTGATGAGTTGGCCGCTGCGAAAGATCCGCGACCTGGTGCGGGGCCGGATGTAGACGAGCCTCCCTTTATTTCAACCTCATAATCATTTTGAAATGGCCGGTCCGGCCGCCGTGGTGTGCGTGAAAGCAACTCTTGCTTCGAAAAATCGGGTACAGCCAGCCAATTCGCTTCAGGCTAAGCACTTTGTTTCTAGGTATGTGACGAGGGGCGAATTGGTGGCAGTCCCCATTTTTCAATGCGGGCTAAGGGCTCTTTTGCATCAGACCCTGACCTGTTGGAAGTGAGAGGATGTTTACGCCGTTTCGGCAAGCGAAATCGTCAAAGGCGCGCTTTAGGGTGGAGTAGCCCGCCGTAGAGTAGTCGTCCATCAATACGAAACCTCCCGGCACAACCCGCGGCCACAAATACTCAGCCGCCGCTACTTCTGGTCCGGCGCAATTCATGTCCAGGTGCAGGAAAGCCACGGATTCCGACTCAACCTGAGAGAGCGTTTCAGGTACGGCTCCTTTGACGATCCGGACAGACTGCCATTCCGCAAAGTTCGCGCGGACCGACCTCATGTCCATCTCGTAGGCTCCCTTGCGCAGCAGTTCCGTCACTTGTTCTAACTTGCCCTCGTTCCTCTCGTCATCTGAGTATTGGTCGATCGCCGGTCCTGCGAGGGTATCCAGCAGGTAGAGGGTCTTTTTCAGAGACGGCCAGTCTAAATAGGTCAGCATAGCCGAACTCATGAAGCCGGTATTGACCCCGCATTCGACGAAGTCGCCCGGTAGCTTGGCGGCCTGTCCGGCGACCCAAAGTAGGATGTGGACTCGCCAGCGAATGCAATGGTCTACGCCTTTGCTGGCCTTCACAGCTCTCTCGTAGGATCGTCGAAAGCAGTCGCCGTCGACGAAACTGTGGTCTTGCAACGAACACAGGTCATCTTCGTAATACGCTGGAGGGACCGGCAATAGGGCGAAGCCAAGGCGACCGACGAAGTCGTGAAGAGGTCTGTCGATAGCGGGAAATCTTCGGCGCACCAGGAAAGAAACGCGTCCTAGAATAGATCGGCGTCGCCCCGCCCTGGTGAACGTGCCTCGGTTGACGTTGGGTCTAGACAGGGGTGCCTGTGAACTGGAGTCGTCGTCGTTGTCCATTAGCTGTCTCCATGAGCATTCCGCCGGATGGTTCGTGCGCAGAGACCAGTATGTCAAGATTAGGCGCCAGCCCGAGGAGTGCTCATCCCACCACCAAACTGCGGTTTCAGCGGACGGACTTTAGCTGAACGGCCCTCTGCCCCAATCACTGGTCGGTGAAGCGAACATTCTTCTAGTAGGATGGCAAAACCGCCAATGCCGTCACCGTCGATATCCAATAACACAGACAGCCAGTGCCGGTCGTCCCGTGGCGCAGTTCGCCAGCCGGTGGGTGGACGTTTAGAGACCGAATGATCGTGTCCCCTTTGAACCTAAAAACGGCAGTAGGACGCCCTACTATTCCCTTGTAACATATTGAAATTACATCGCTTATGCTTTGATGCCGCAACTGCGGAGCAGTTGGAATGTTCACCCGCCGGGACCCGATGGCGCTCGGAGCCAACTAACGTCTCGTCACAAGGTTGGGGCAGTTCGAACCAACTGCCGTTTTTAGGTTGGAGCGCTTCCCTTCTCCCTGATCCCGATCTCTGCCCCAAAACCTCGCAATCGCCCGCCTGTTTCCGATCTGATCCAGGTCTTCGAGAAACGCTGACATCCTCCCAGTAATTAATACATGAAGATTTTCTGATAGATACACACTAAGATCTTTTCTAAGTCGATCCTATACGATTGATTAACAACGACTTGGAGGTCAAGAGAAAGTACTTGACATGTATACACTAATATTTTATAATCTAGTGGTACTAAGAAATATAGCCACAAGGAGAACAATCAAATGCATCTCGTTAGACACACACCCCGAGGCTTGACGCCGTGGTTTGATTTTGATCGGCTGTTTGAAGGCTTCTTACCACCGCTTCGCGGCCGGGTGGATGGAAGCTCGTGGTCACCGGCGGTCGACATCTATGAGGACGAGAAGAAAATCGTTCTCAAGGCCGATCTCCCGGAGGTAGACGAGAAGGACTTGAACGTGAAGGTCGAAGACGACGTGCTCACGGTACACGCTGAGCGGAAGTTCGAGAAGGAGACCAAAGAAGAGAACTTTCGTAGGGTCGAGCGTTCCTACGGTTCATTCCACCGCCGCTTCCAACTGCCCGAGACGGTGAACGTCGACAAGATCGACGCTAAGTACGACAAGGGCGTCTTGAAGATCACCCTGCCCAAGCGCGAGGAGAAGCCCAAGAAAGGTCGCGTGATCGACGTGCACTGAGGCGACCGAGGGGCGGGGAGCCGCTGGGCTGCCCGCCCCTGTCAGGTGCAAAGCCCGGCATCCCTTGGCGCACCCCGACGCTCGCGCAGGCGCCTGTGAAAAAATGTTGGCGTGGCAAACCGGGCCTGACAAACTGCTCCCCTACAAGAGATTCCCTTTCACTCACGTAGGGGTGCAACTCATCGCGCCCGCTCCCGGCGTCCCGCGGGGGGATGGTTCTCGTGGGGCTAACGCGCACCGGCCGGGCCATTTTAGGTTCTTCCAGAGGAGAAGACATCATGATTCGCTTTGACAAGTTCACCCAAAAGGCTCAAGAGGCGGTACAGCAGAGTCAGGTGATTGCCGCCGAGAACAACCACCAGCAAATCCATCCCGTGCACCTGCTGGTCGCGCTCGCCGAGCAGCCGGGGGGAGTCGTACAGTCTGTTCTTTCCAAGTGCGGTGTTCAGCCGGCCGCCATCTCGCAGGAGGGGCGTCAGCAGTTTTCCTCCATCCCGGCGGTTTCCGGGGCTGAGGGAGGCATGTACATGGCTCCCTCTACGAACGAAGTTTTCCAGCAGGCACAGAAAGAGGCCGACCATTTCAAGGACGAATACATCTCGACCGAGCATCTGCTTCTCGCCATGAGCCGCCAGAAACATGATCCGGCCGGGCAACTGCTGCAGCGGGCCGGAGCCGGCCACGACGTCATCTTGAAGGCGCTCGTCTCGGTGCGAGGCACGCAGCGTGTCACCGATCCCAATCCCGAGGCGAAGTACCAGGCGCTCGACCGCTACGCTCTGGACGTGACCGAGAGCGCCCGCCAAGGGAAGCTCGATCCGGTGATCGGCCGCGACGAGGAGATCCGGCGGCTGATCCAGGTGCTCTCCCGGCGGACGAAGAACAATCCCGTGTTGATCGGCGAGCCGGGAGTCGGCAAAACGGCGATTGTCGAGGGACTTGCCCAGCGCATCGTGGGCGGCGACGTCCCCGAGACGCTCAAGAACAAGCGGCTGGTGGCGCTCGACTTACCGTCGATGGTGGCCGGGACGAAGTTCCGGGGGGAGTTTGAGGACCGCCTTAAGGCGGTTTTGAAGGAGATCGAGGAGTCGAAGGGTGAAATCATCTGCTTCATCGACGAGCTGCATACCCTTGTCGGCGCGGGCTCGGCCGAAGGGTCGATCGACGCCGCCAACATGCTGAAGCCGGCGCTGGCCCGAGGGACGCTGCGCTGCGTCGGGGCCACGACGATCAACGAGTATCGGAAGTATGTCGAGAAGGATCCGGCGTTGGAGCGGCGTTTCCAAACGGTCTTAGTCGATCAGCCCAGTGTCGAGGACACGATCGCCATTCTGCGCGGCCTCAAGGAGACCTACGAGATTTATCACAGCGTCCGCTACCGGGACTCGGCACTTGTCGCGGCGGCAACTCTCTCGCACCGCTATATCAGCGATCGCTTTCTTCCCGACAAGGCGATCGACTTGATTGACGAGGCCGGGGCGACGCTGCGAATTCAGGTGGATTCCGTGCCTGTCGAGGTCGACCAAATCGACCGCCGCGTCATGCAACTCGAAATCGAGAAGCAGGCTCTGCGGAAGGAGTCGGATCGCTCATCGAAAGAACGCCTGCTCACAATTGAAAACGAATTAGAGGGGCTGCGCTCCGAATCCAGCCGCCTCCGCCAACGCTGGCAAGGGGAGAAAGAGTCCATCGACAAGGTCAAGGCTATCAAGGAGGAACAGGAAAAACTGCGCAACGAACAAGAAGAAGCGACTCGTCAGGGCAATCTACAGCGAGCCGCCGAGATCCGCTACGGAGAAATCGTCCGGGTTGAAAAAGAGCTAGACGAAGCCACGAAGAAGTTAGAGGAGCAGACCACCGACAGCAGTTTGCTTCGCGGCGAGGTCGATGAAGAGGACATCGCCCGCATCGTCGCCAAGTGGACCGGCATTCCGGTGTCGCGCATGCTCGAGGGCGAGATGCAGAAGTTGGTCCACATGGAGGATCGCCTGAGCCAAAGAGTGGTCGCCCAGGAGGAAGCTATCAACCATGTTTCAAATGCCATCCGGCGTAACCGCGCCGGCCTGAGCGATCCGAAGCGTCCGATCGGGACCTTCGTCTTCCTGGGGCCGAGCGGCGTCGGCAAGACGGAAACCGCGCGAGCCCTAGCCGAATTCCTCTTCGACGACGAACAGGCGATGGTCCGCATCGACATGTCCGAGTACATGGAAAAACACGCCGTGGCGCGAATGATCGGAGCGCCGCCCGGATACGTCGGCTATGAAGAAGGAGGCCAACTCACCGAGCACGTCCGAAGAAAGCCTTACTCGGTCATTTTGCTCGACGAAATCGAGAAGGCGCACCCGGACGTCTTCCACGTGCTCCTGCAAGTGCTCGACGACGGCCGCCTCACCGACGGCAAGGGCCGAACGGTCAACTTCAACAACGCCGTGATCATCATGACGTCGAATGTCGGCTCAGGGGACATCAACGGGTCGATCGGCTTTTCGCTGACCCACGATAGCGGTGATGCGAACAAGGAGATGAGACGAAAGTTGTTCGAGGAGCTACGCCGCACCTTCCGCCCCGAGTTCCTGAATCGGGTCGACGACATCATCATCTTCAACAGGTTGGATCGCGAGCACCTCGGCAAGATTTTCGAGCTGCAGCTCGGCTTTGTGCGGCAACTGCTGGCCGAGAAGAAGATCGATCTTGAAGTGAGTGAGGCGGCCAAGGATCTTGTTCTTAAGGAAGGCTATGACGAGCAGTTCGGCGCCCGTCCGTTGAAGAGGGCTATGCAGCGGTTGATTCAGGACCCCTTGGCCCTGGCCATCCTCAACGGCGACTTCGGCGAAGGTGACGCAGTTCTCGCCGATGCCGGCGACAAGCAGACCAAGATGCGCTTCGAAAAAAGGCTGACGGTACCCGCTTAAGGACCTGGTCTTCGCCCAAGCGAGGCCCAGAGCGCCGAGCACCGAGTGCGATACCTTGGGATACCTTGGGGACAGGCACCTGAGCGGGGCCCAACTCGTGAGTACGTTTTCGCTCTCAGTCGGCTGCCAACCGGCCGAATTGTCCCCAGGTGCCTGTCCCCCCCCGAGCGCCTCATGGTAGAATTATTAGTATATTCTACCTTTCCGGTCATGCAGCTCAACATCAAAAACGAAGACGCGCGTCGCATGGCTGCCCAGCTAGCCGACGTCACCGGCGAGAGCATGACTCGTGCCGTCACAGAGGCGATTCGCGAGCGGCTCGAGCGCGAGAAGGGAAAACGAGGGCGGTCGGGCGTAGCTGAGAAGCTGATGAGAATCGGACGCCGGTGTGCGTCGCGGCCGGTTGCCGACCCGCGGTCCCCGGATGAAATCCTCTACGACGAAGACGGACTGCCGCACTGATGGTGGTTGATTCGTCTGCCGCCCTGGCGATTTTATTGCAAGAGCCGGACGCGGAAGTCTTCGCGGCAGCAATCGAAGCTGCCCCCTCCCCGTTGATCTCGGCAGCCTCGGTGGTCGAAGTCGGAGCGGTACTCCTGTCTCGCCAGCCGCTAGGTGCCCGCGAAGATTTCGCGGATTTCCTCAAGGAGTCCGGCATGCAAGTGCAGCCTGTCAGCCAAGAGCAAGCGGACCTCGCGCTCGATGCCTTTGAACGTTACGGCGAGAGCCGTGGCCATCCCGCCCGGCTAAACTTCGGCGATTGCTTCTCATACGCACTTGCTAAGGCAACCGACGAGCCGCTGTTGTACCCGGCTAAACTTCGGCGATTGCTTCTCATACGCACTTGCTAAGGCAACCGACGAGCCGCTGTTGTACAAGGGCAACGATTTTTCGAAGACAGATATTTCCTGCGCCCTTTAGCCTGCTCAGGGGAGCAAGGTTTGCCGACCATTCAGAAGCGCCGACAAGGCGCTTTGATTATGTGAGAGTCGCGGTCGGCGAAGCAAGCGCCGCGCAGCCAATCGCTCGGGAATGTAGGGGCACAGCATGCTGTGCCCGCGGGCGCCACCTGACGCGCCCCTGCGGTCCGAGGAGCGAATGAGCGAAAACGAAGGCCATCCGGACGAGAAACGCCGGTGCCGGCGTGAAGGGCGGCCAAGCGATCGGCGCGACGGACGAGTTGGGCTTCAAGGCCGTCGAGGACCCATGGCATGTTTCCGACCTGCACGCAACAATCCTGCATTTGATGGGCCTCGACCACACCAGGCTCACCTACTTCTACCAAGGGCTCGACCAGCGCCTGACGGGCGTGCGTGGCGAAGTCATCCGCAAAGCGCTCGCCTGAACGATGGGTTCGTTGTTGACCCGCATTTCCAATTTGATTCAGACCTCTCGACCTTCCGGCGGCCTTGAGCGTCTTTATTCATAGGGGCTAGAGCCCGATGAGGACGCCAGGGAGGCCAACACCCAATGGGTGAAAAACAAACCAAGCCATTCCAGCTAAGTTTCAACGGCTCGTTGAAAGTCGATTTCCAGGGATCGCACGTCACTTCCGACGGTGGCCTGATTTTGGTTCGCGAACTGGACGAACGGCTCGGTCTCGGAGAACTGATTGACGAGCATCTCAGCGACTCCCGGCAAGGCACAAACAAGCAGTTCACGCTCGCTGATCTGTTGCGGCAGTCGATCTACAGCCGCTTGGCGGGCTACGAGGACCTCAACGACGCCGTCCGAGTGTCGGCTGACCCGACGTTTCGCTTGATCGGCTCGCAGAAGATCTGGGATCGCGGTGCGGCCTTGACCTCGACGCTGCACGGCTTCGAGACGGAGATGCTGGCGAGCGAAGAGAATCTGCTCGGGCTGATGACGCTGAACCGAGAGCTGGTCGGGCAAGCGGAGGCGTTCGACGACTCCGCGCGGGTCGTTCTGGACATGGACTCCACCGAGAGTCCGGTCCATGGCCAACAGGAAGGCAGTGCCTACAACGGACACTTCGAGTCGGTCTGCTACCACCCGTTGCTTTTGTTCAACCAGCACGGTGATTGCCTCGCTGCCAAGCTGCGTCCCGGCAACGTGCACAGCGCCGAGGACTGGGATGAGCTATTGTTGCCGGAGATTGAGCGCCAACAGGCTGCGGGCAAGCAGGTCGCCTTCCGGGCCGACGCGGCCTTTGCCAAACCGGAAGTTTATGAGGCTTCGGAGGAACGCGGCGTGCAGTACGCCATCCGCATTCCGGCCAACAGAAGCTTGGAGTTAGAGATCGAAGACATCCTGTTTCGTCCGCCGGGGAGGCCCGGCCGCAAGCCGCTAGTGCGCTACAAGAGCTTTCGCTATCAGGCGGAGAGCTGGAAGAAGCCGAGACGAGTTGTCGCCAAGGTCGAGCACCACCAGGGCGAGCTGTTCGCGCGCGTCGGTTTTATCGTGACGAACATGAGCTTGCCAAGCCGGTCGGTGGTGCGTTTCTACAACCAGCGCGGCACGGCGGAGCAGTGGATCAAAGAAGGTAAGCAAGCGACGCACTGGACGCGGCTGTCGTGCCATCGCTTCCGGGCGAACGAGGTGCGCTTGCAGTTAAGCGTGCTGGCCTACAACCTGGGCAATCTCTGGCGGCGGCTCGGGCTGCCGCAGCGAATCAAGAACTGGTCGCTGACGAGCTTGCAGCACCGGCTGATGAAGACGGGCGGACGGCTAATTAAACACGCGCGGTATTACTGGCTCTTGTTCGCGGAGGGACATCTGGACCGGCGGCTGTTTGGCGACATGCTGCGGAGGATCTGGGCGCTGCCTGTGCCGGGCGGGTAGCACCGCACTTGGCGAATGCGAAATCTGTGTACTGAGGACGGAAGCTCGGAGGGGTGTCTGCGAAATTGACTTCGCAGCGGCGGATCAGCCCCCATGAGGGGCAAGAAGGGGGCTCGATCGGTCCCGCCTCAGCCGCCGCCTCTTTCGGGTGGAGAAATGGAGCATTTTCCAATCCAAGAATGAGCCTGAAGAAGGAGGATCGGACGGGCGGTGCTGCTGGGGTTCTCCTTTCAGTGGCGGTTAGGCAGTCAGTGGCAGTTAGGCAGCGGGGGATGGGGGTGCGGGGCAAGGGGGCTGGCGTTTGAAGTCCCCTTGCCCTGCTTCCATCACTGCAGAAATCTGTCAGCGACGAAGTCGACAACGGGCTAGCAGGGCGAGCTTGGCTTTCTGCATCCGCTGGGCCGCTGCCGTGTCGCTGTGGCGGCTGGCTTGCTGCTGGAGCGTCTCGGTTCGCACGCCGTCCTTGAGGTGCTTTTGCCAGTCGGGCAGCGAGAGTAGCTTTTCGTAGGGCGTGCGGTAGTCGGTGGCGCGATAGCGACGGCGGCGTTGGCCCCGGGCGGTGATCTCGATGGTGGCGAAGCCGCACGGGCGGTGGTAGTTCAGATAGGGATTGAAATAGGCTGTGTAGAAGCGCTGCAACGCGGAGGCATGCTCGGCGGCGATCGCTCCGTAGCCTATGTGCTTGCGCACCACGGCCCCGTTTTTGCCTTCCACCAGAGCGTTGTCGGTGGTGCGATAGGGGCGCGACTTGGTGAACTCGATCAGTAGCTTGTTGAGCAGCCGGGCCAGGCGGTGATTGAGAAACTCCGAGCCGTTGTCGCAGTGGAAGCCGCGCAGGCGAAAGGGGAACTGGTGCAACATCGCTTCCAGCACCGGGATCAGGTGTCGCTCCGAGATCGTCTCGACGCAGCCGACGACCTGCCACTGCGTGACCGTATCGACGGCGTTGATGTGATACAGCCCCGGGCGAGTGTCCCAGTGACCCTGGTGCACCGTATCGACGCGCAGATAGCCGGGTTGTCCCTGTGGCTCGGGCTTGCGCCGCTCGGCGATCCCGACCTGTCGTCTCTGAGTGCGATCGAACACCACCCGCTGTGAGCGATAAGCCCGGGAGCGCCGCAGGTTGTAAATGTGGGAAATCGAGATGTGGGCCAGGCGGACGTACTCCGAGTTGGCGAAGAACTGATACTCGCGCTCGAGGATGCGCCGTACCGCCGGCCCGGACAGACCCTCGTGGGCAGCGTCGACGGTTGCTAACAAGGCAATGTCCTGGGGTGTGTAGCGGCGCGGAAAGCGGCGCCGACGGGGTTGTCGGGCCTCGATCCGTCGGTGCCGAAGCCACTGCCCCATCAGCCGCGTCAACTGGGCCCGACTCAACCCGCTCAGCCGCGCCAGAAACCGCCGCACGATGCCCTTCTGCCTCCTGCCAAGCCGTCGGTAGTGCTGCGCCGCCAAGATACGCTCGACAAAGCGATAAATCTGCTCGCGTCCCTGGACTCTGAAGCCAATGCTTCGACTGCCGGCCAGGAACTCCTGCATCTCGGCCAGGGTAAGCCGCTCTAGGTTCTGCATGGTGATCGTCATTCACCAGCAGCTTGTACCCTTTCGTCCCGCTCACGTTCAGGCTCATCTTGTGTTGGAAACAAACCTCCCCTTCAGGCTCATCCTGTATTGGATAACTCTAATGGTTGCGCTTCGCCGGGTGAGGGTGTAGACTCGTGCCGTCAGAGGAGCCAAATCGGAAATCCTGGTGAAAGCAGGTGCGAACCGGCTGCGAAGTGGCTGGCGAGTTTGGATAGGCAGGATTGGTGCAGGCATCGCGCTCTTCCTGGTCTCGTCGTATTTCTACATTGAGGGACTAAAGCACGGCAGTCTAACCGTCCTCTACCCCATGGTCTCGCTGGGGTACGTCTGGACTCTGATTTGGTCTCGCATCTTTTTTGGAGAACTATTCAACGGCCACAAGGTCGCCGGCCTAGCGCTAGTTCTGCTGGGCGTGTTCTTTATTGGTCTCGGCAACCAATAGCAGTTCCCCTTCCCGAATCGCCTTACGTTTTCCTCCAACTTTGACTGGCCCAGTAGGAGCAGACCCGTGCCCCCCAGTGAGCGATTGCCAAACAGCTTCACTCACGACACCCTCCGTAAAGTGTTTGTTCGCAGTTGACCCATTGACATGTCCCTTCCCGATTCCTAGACTTGTAGGCGAACCCGGTCGTCCGGGTTTGTTAAAAACCGGGGATTGTCCCGAGCGCCCCCTGAGCGCCATCCCAGAGGCAGCGCTTCATACCTGCTTCCGGGAGGCGCGGTGGACTGTTTCCAGGTTTTTCAACGAAGCCGGACAAGCACGGGGCGCTGGAAAATGCTGCTTTCTCTCAAAACCGAGCCGGGGCGGCGGGGAGCGGGACCGACGCTAACCGCTCTCGCCGCGATCGTCCTTTTACCGGCCGGGGTTGCCCCCGACCCGCTTGAATCGGCCGAACCCCTATTTTCAAAAGACGTTCTCCCTATTCTGGAGCAGAAGTGTTTCCAGTGCCATGGTGATGGGCAAAAGGTGTCCGATCTCGACCTCAACTCGCGGGCCGGAATGCTCGAGGGCGGCGTCCACGGTCCCGCACTCGTTCCGGGTGACGCCCAGCAAAGCCCACTGTATCTTCGCGTATCGGGTATGGAGGCACCGGTCATGCCGATGGGCGGCAGCCTCAGCGACGAAGAGATCGAGATCCTACGTGAATGGATCGATCAAGGTGCGAAGTGGGATGGCCCGCCCGCAAGCCCCGCGGCAACTGCTCGGCGGGCGAGCGTACCCGAAACGGAAATCACCGAGCAAGACCGCCAATGGTGGGCTTTTCAGCAACCCGTGCGGCATCCCGTACCCCAGGTTGGCGATCCGCGCTGGAACGCCCACCCGATCGACGCGTTCATCAAGGACCGACTCGACTCAGAGGGGCTTCTCCCGGCGACGACCGCCGACAAGCGGACCCTGATCCGGCGCGCCTATCTCGATTTGATCGGACTCATCCCCCTACCGGAGGAAGTGGAAGCCTTTGTCCGCGACGACTCGCTCGACTCTTTTGAGAAGGTCATCGACCGGCTACTCGCCTCTCCGCACTACGGGGAGCGCTGGGGACGCCACTGGCTCGATGTCGCCCGCTACGCCGACAGCCACGGCTACGAGCACGACTTCGACTACCCTCACGCCTGGCGCTATCGCGATTACGTCATCCGGGCGTTCAACCAAGACAAGCCCTATGACCAGTTTGTTCGGGAACAACTCGCCGGGGACGAGTTGGACGAAGTCACCTTCGACAGCTTGACGGCGACAGGCTTTTATCGCGTCGGCCCCCGCGTCGGCTTTCGGGAAAAAGATAATCCGCAATATCGCTACGAGTATCTCGATGACATGATCGGTACGACCGGCCGGGCTTTCATGGCTCTGACGGTCAATTGCGCCCGCTGCCACGACCATAAGTTTGATCCCATCCCACAGGTTGATTACTACCGCATGATGGCCGTCTTCTTTCCCTTCGTGAAGTACGACTATCCTTTGGTCCCGCGCGGCGAAGAGCCGACCTACGAGGCCCGAAAAGCCGCGCTCGAAGCGGAGATCGAACCGCTCAAGGCTCTCGTTGCGGAAATCGAAGAGCCCTATCGGGAGACGGCTTTCAAAAAAATAATGGCGGAGTTTCCCGAGGATATTCGAGAAGCGCTGCGCACGCCGGAATCCGAGAGGACGCCCGGCCAACAGCTACTGGCCGAACAAGTTCTCACCTTCAAGGTCCACGACGTGAGCAACCTGCTGAATGACACGGATCGAGCCGAGGTCCGGGAGAACAAGGACCGCATCGAAAAGCTGCGGGAAAGTCTTCGGGACGCCGTCCCCATGGCGATGGGCATTCGCGATGGCGATTACCGTTTCGCTCCCGATGGCCCCGGCGATGAGCCGCTGCCGGGAAAAGGGAATCGAGAGGTCTACGACGCCGAAGGCGCCTTCCTTCCTGAACCGGACAAGCCCTACCGGCCTCCGAAGACCTACTTGCTACCGACCGGCGACTACCATACGAAGGGGCCCGAAGTGCAGCCCGGTTTCTTGCAGGTGGTTACCCGTGGTGATCCTCCGACCGCCCGTCCACGGTCAAGCGGGCATGTCTCGACTGGCCGCCGCCGGGCGCTCGCTGACTGGATCGCTTCACCCGATCACCCGCTGACGGCGCGCGTCTTGGTCAACCGCATCTGGCAGCATCATTTCGGGAGGGGCATCGTATCGACCGCTGGCAACTTCGGCCGTACCGGTCAGCGGCCGACTCACCCGGAGCTGCTGGACTGGCTGGCCACGGAGTTTGTCCGTCAGGGCTGGAGCATCAAGCAGATGCACCGGCTGATCATGACCTCCGAGACGTACCGGATGGCATCCGACTACCATCGGGAAGCCAATGCCGAGGCCGACCCCGACAATTCACTACTATGGCGTTCCCCCCAGCGCCGCTTGGAGGGCGAGGCCATTCGCGACAGCATCCTGGCGGTCAGCGGGAATCTCAATTTGGCGCAGGGAGGTAAACCGTTTTTCCCGCCTGTCCCGGAGAGCGTCTGGCGATCGTTCGGCATGGGCAAGTGGGTCCTGACCAAAGAGGGGCCCGAGGTCTGGCGCCGCAGCGTCTATTCCTATTGGAAACGAGGCCTGCGCTACCCCATGTTTGACGTTTTCGATCAGCCGGACCCGAACGTAACCTGCGAGGGTCGGAACACGACGACCGTCCCCACGCAAGCTTTGACGCTGCTGAACAACGAATTCGTTCTGCTGCAGGCCAACTACTTCGCGAAGCGTGTTGAGCGCCAGGCTGGTCACGATCCGCCGCTCGCTGTTACCGAGGCCTATCGCATCGCGCTCAGCCGCGAGCCGACGCCCAAGGAACTGGAAGCGAACGTGGCGTTCCTGGCGCGGCAGAAAACGTATCACCAGAGCCGTGGAGAGGCCTCCCCCGGGTTGGCCGCCCTGACCGATCTTTGCGATGTGATCTTCAACCTCAACGAGTTTGTTTATATGAACTAGCCAAGTCATGCGGTCACTCCCGAAAAGCGGTCACCCAAGCAACAAGAGGCAGTTTGTCTCGCGGCGGGACTTCCTCTTCGAAGCCGGAGAGGGTATCAGCGGCTTGGCTTTGGCCTCCTTATTGGCCGAGAACGGTCTGCTGGCCGCCGATTCAACACCGACGCAAACGCCTTGCGCGGGTTCGCCGGCTGTCGATTCACCGATCGCCCCAAGAGCGAGTCATTTCAAGCCTCGGGCCAAGGCCGTAATCTCGCTTTTTATGAGCGGCGGCGTGAGCCACGTTGATACTTTCGACCCGAAGTCGATGCTCACCAAGTACCATGGCCGGCCCTTGACCGGGAAAGGTCCCGTTCGGGTGCGCCAGGGGTATCCCGGACCTCTGATGAAAAGTCCGTTTGGGTTCAAAAAACATGGCCAGAGCGGCATCGAGGTATCCGAGTTGTTCCCCAACGTGGCCGGGATGGTCGACGACCTCGCCTTCATCCGCTCCGCCCAAGGCCGCTCCAATGACCATGTGCTATCGCACTACGAGGTCAATACCGGCTCGCTGCTGATGGGCTTCCCGAGTGTCGGCTCCTGGGTGACCTACGGACTGGGCTCGGAAAACCAGAACCTGCCGGGATTTGTCGTCATCTACGACTACCGCGGAGGCCCCTTCAGCGGTCCGGCGAATTGGAGCAGCGGATTCTTGCCGGCGGCCTACCAGGGCACGGTGTTCCGCGCCAGCGGGGATCCCATTCTTGATCTCCACCCGCCCCCGGAATACGTCTCCCCCGAGCAGCAGCGCGCCCGGCTTGACCACTTGAACCGGCTCAACCAAGAGCACGCCGAGCGCTATCCGGGCAGCACCGAGTTGGCGGCGCGGATCGCGTCATACGAACTCGCTTATCGCATGCAAACCTGCGCGCCCGAGGCGGTTGACGTATCTCAGGAAAGCGAATCGACCAAGAAGCTCTACGGACTGGACGATCCGACTACCGAGCACTTCGGCAAACAATGCATGCTGGCGCGCCGCTTGGTGGAGCGCGGAGTGCGCTTCGTGCAGCTCTATAACGGCGCCATGGTGATGCAGAATATCGACACCTGGGACGCGCACACGAACCTCGTCGAGAACCACACCCTGCACGCCAAAGAGGTCGATAAGCCCATCGCGGGACTGATCCAAGACCTCAAGCAGCGAGGGCTGCTCGACGACACGCTCGTCATCTGGCATTCCGAGTTTGGACGAATGCCGATATCCCAACGCGGCGTCGGACGCGACCACAACCCCGGCGCCATGACGCTATGGATGGCCGGCGCCGGCATCCGGGGCGGGCAGGTTATCGGCGCCACGGACGAGTTTGGCTACAAAGCGGCCGAGCAGGTTGTGAACCACCACGACATCCATGCCACGCTGCTCCATCTGTTGGGCCTGGACCACGAGCGCTTGACGTACTTCTTCAACGGCCGTCACTTTCGGCTTACCGACGTACACGGTGAGCTGATCCCGCAGATTGTGGCTTGATGTCCCCTCCGCCGCCGTATCGACGCCCTGGGCTTGCTGCTGTGCGCCCTTTCTGACCATCGTGTTAGCAGCGATTCTCAAAAGGGAGATCCGCGCCACGGGGGCCATCGTTGTAGGTCATTGGCCCTATGAGGGTTCGGCGAGATTGGGTTTGTTTGGTTGTTTGTGTGAATGCGGCCTGTGGGGCCCGCGCCCTGACGGGCACGGCTCTTTCGTTCATCTTCGAGAGAGCGGCTTCTGGGGCCGAATCGCTGGAGAGTCGGAAGCCGATGCGGCCGGCCGTGAGGCGTGAAGTGTCGATCGGCGGTGGGGCCTGGGCTGGGACGTATCGGCCGCCGTAGGGATCGGTAGCAGCATAGGAGCCGGGAGAGGAACGAGCCTCCTGAGCCTGGAACGCTAGTGGCAGGCCAAGGCCCAAATCGTGTGGGCTTCGAGAAGAGCGCTACGTAAGAAGAGCGCTACGAAAGTGGGGAATGCGGGCGGCACGAAGCAGGCATTGATCTGGGGCGCAGAATTGGTACGCCAGCGCCCGTTCGGAGGTTGTGGGGCGTCTTGGGATGGGATACAATTGGCCCAGGTCACCGGGCGCGAAACGGACAGCCGGCAACCCGGTCCAAGCCGTTCGGTTAAAGGGTTGCGAACGTCTGGCCTCTCGCTGGTGGAGTGGGTGGGTCGGCTTCGACCATGGTTGAGTGAATAAGCCCAGGTTGAAAGCCCGTGGGCGAGGCGGTCCGGGCCGGTAAGTTTTCTCATTGGGTGTTAGGGGGTTCGAGGGTTGGCTCCCAAAAAAATCGTCTTCTTTTTTCCGGCGTTTTCCAGCCTTGAGGCGACCGCGCCGCTGGGCATTCTTGTTGTCTCGACGCCGCTGCTTCGAGCGGGCTACGAAGTTTGCATCGTCGATTCAACCATCACGCCGAATTTCCGCCAGCGGGTAATCGACGAGCTCGACGATGCTCTGTGCCTGGCCGTCTCGCTGGTTACCGGGCCGATGATTCGCGAGACGGTGCAAATCGCCCGCGAGGCCAAGCGCCGGTATCCCGAGAAACCCGTGATTCTCGGGGGCTGGCATCCGTCCCTGTTGCCCGAGCAGACATTGGCGGCCGAATTTGTGGACGTGGTCGTCCGCGGTCAAGGCGAAGACGCCATGCTCGAAGTCGTCGAGCGGCTCCGCCAAGGCGAATCTCCTGCTGGAATCCTTGGGGTCGGGTACAAAGAAGACGGGCAGGTGAAGTTCAACCCGCCGCGGCTGTTGAGGCCGCTCGAGGAGCTACCGCCCAAGGCCTACCATCTCGCTGACTTCGACGCCTATGAGCGGGTTTGCGGACGCCGCTGGGCCATGTACACCTCAAGCTTGGCGTGCCCCTACAACTGCTCGTACTGCACCAACGCCGCCGTCTACGGGCGACAGTGGAATGCGCTTGATCCGGAGCAGGTCGTTGAAGAGACGGCCGATTTGGTCTCGCGGTACAACCTGGAGCTTTTGTGGATCGTAGACGACAACTTCCTGGTGGACATCCCCCGGGCGGTTGCGATCGGGGAGGGCTTGGTCCGGCGGGGCGTGAAGTTTGAATGGAGTATCCAAGCGACCACTAACCTCGTAGCGCGGCTCGAGACGGACGAGGTGAAGCTATTGCGGCGCGCGGGTTTGAAGCAGATTTGTATGGGAGCGGAGTCGGCATCGCCCAAGATACTCAAGCTGATGAACAAGGGTTTTCAAGATCTTGAGGGGATTCGCGGGGCCGCGGAGAAGTGTCTCGCAGGCGGCATCAATCCGTCTTTCAACATCATTTTCGGCTACCCGGGGGAAGGAGAAGGGGAGCGGCGCGAGACGGTCGAGTTCATCCTCGATGTCTGCCGCCGCTATCCCGGGGCGGAGTTTTGGACAAACATCTTTACGCCCTATCCGGGTGCGCCGGTCATTGACAAGGTCGCCGAGTACGGGGTCGAGCTTCCCCGGACGTTCGAAGGCTGGGCGGACTTCTTCCCCCGCTACACCAGGTTGCCGTGGCTTAATGGGCGCTCTCACCAGCGCGTACAAAACATGCGGGACTACCTGCGTCTGGCGTTCGAGCGAGTGCCGATTGCCAAAGACAGCCGCCGAGCCGCCACTCGAGCGATTCACAAGGCCATCAGCCTGCCGGCGCGCTGGAGACTCGACCACGACGTCTACGGTTTTCCGGTGGAGCTTTGGCTGAAAGACGCCGCCAACCGCGTCTTCGAAGCCCCTAAGCCGATGGTCGACGCGCAGCAACTATCTACGGAGCCGGTCACGTGCTAGTTCGCATTTCTGAGCAGGGATTGGTAGTCCAGCCTTTGGCGTCGGATTCGGAGCCGATGCAATGCTCATCGGAAAAACGTGCGGACGCAGCAGTCCGCCCCCACAGCAACCGTTCGCTGAAAACCCTCAGCCAAGAACCTGGCGAAAAAAGCGGGCTAGATAGTGTATCAGGGACCGGAAGGGACCAGGCCACTCCCGGAGTAGTCGGGATTCGGCCCCCTTCGCGCTCAAAGAAGGTCGTTCTTTTTTTGCCGCCTTACTCAGGCCCGCCGCTAGGACCTCCCGTCGGATTGCTTTCGTTGGCGTCCACGCTTCAGCAGGCTGGTTATGAGGTGAAGGTCATCGACGGCAAGATCGTTCCCGAGTATCTTGCTGCCGTTGAGCATGAAGCTGAGGACGCTCTTTGCTTCGGCGTTTCTCTGCTAACAGGTCCCATGATCAAGGACGCCGTGGCTGTCAGTAGGCTCGTCAAGCAGCGGTACCCGGAGCTTCCGGTGGTTTTCGGGGGTTGGCATCCCAGTTTGCTGCCCGAACAGACGCTGCGCGAGCCCTTTGTCGATGCTGTGGTGCGGCACCAGGGGGAGATCACCTTTCTAGAGGTAGTCAAGCGGCTTGGGGCAGGGCAGGGGCTGGATTTGGTAGCTGGTTGCTGGTTCAAACGGAACGGCCGCATCCACCGAAACCCCGACCGCCCGGTGACTCCGATTGACGAACTACCCATGCCTGCTTATGGGTTGGTTGATTTCGATGCCTACGAAAAGGCGGGTGGAGGACGGCAGCTACCGTTTGCGACGAGCGTGGGTTGTCCTTATGCCTGCAAGTACTGCACCGACACGGTCTTTTACAACCGCCGGTTTAACGCCTATAGCACCGAAGGCGTCGTGGAAGAGGTGACCCGTCTGGTCCGGGACAACCGTATCGAGCAAGTTTCACTGTTGGATTCGAACTTCTTGGTCAACACAAAGCGCGCTGTTGAGATCGCCCGGGGCTTTTCCGCGTCGGGCCAGCGCTTTAGCTGGACGTTTCAGGCCTCGACGGACTTGCTCTGCCGCCTGAGTGACGAAGAAGTGTGCTTGCTCGGCAAAAGTGGAGTCAGCCACATCGGTTTCGGCACAGAATCGGCTTCCGAAGAGGTGCTCCAGCGGATGAACAAGCTACATCAAACCGTCCCGGACATGTTTGAGACCGCGCGCAAATGCCGGCAGGCGGGGATTCGGGCCACTTTTAATTTGATTTTCGGGTATCCCGGAGAGACGGAAGCGCACCGGCGGGACACGTTGCGCGTGATGGCCGAAATTGCCCAGCGATTCGACAACGTGAGCTTTTCACCAAACATCTTTACGCCTTATCCGGGCATCCCGGTGTGGCCTGAGCTCGAGAAGCTGGGCGTGGAGCAACCGGAATCGCTCGAGGCGTGGGCCGAGGTGGGGCTGGGGGCCAACGTGCTGCCTTGGATGAGCGGCGAACCGTACCGGCGCGTGAAGCAAAGCATGTCGTTGTTCTTGTTGGCCAATGAGGTTTCGAAGCTAATTCGGCAAAAGGCTTCGCGGTTGGAAGCGCTCCTTTTGCGAGCTTTTCGGCAACCGCTATGTTGGCGGCTCAAGCACCAGTTTTACCGTTGGCCGATTGAGGTTTCGCTCTTCCAAGTGTGGAGGCCGCTAGTCACGCGACGATCACTACTGACGGGACGCAGCCTTCACTAGGGACCCGTAGTAAAAGTATACGTCGCGAAAAATCGGGTACAGCCAGCCAATTCGCTTCAGCATAAGCGCTTTGTTTCGAGGGCCATGATGGGGAGCGAATCGGTGGTAAGAAGGTGTGAAAAAATCACCTAAGCCCTTGATTGGTGCCTGCGGGCGCAATGAATTGCGCCCCTACTCGACTGAAAAGAAAACTCTTAGCCGGGTGTAGGGGCGTGATTCATCACGTCCGTCTTGGGTGCCAGTGATTTCTTCACACCTTCCAGTCGCCATTTTCGCTCCTGCACGACTATGCCACGGGCTGCTAGCCCGATTGCCGTGAAGGGATCCAAGGGCCAGCATTCGAGTGGCTGGCTTCTCGCGGGGGCCCGAGTCGCCCAGGGACCTCTGACGGCAGTCCGCGCGGATGTCGAAATCCGCGGGGGCAGGATCGCCGACTTCCGGCAGCCCGGCGATAATGCGCATCGGGCGGACGCGCTGCCAACCATCGATTTGGAAGGCTGCTTGGTGCTTCCCGGGCTGATCAACGCTCACGACCACCTGGAATTCAGTCTCTTTCCCCGTTTGGGTAGAGGCCCCTACCCCAGCGCGACGGCGTGGGCTCACGATGTTTATCGCCCCCAGGAGTCCCCGATCAAAGAGCAGCTTGAGGTACCCAAGGCCCAGCGGCTTATTTGGGGTGGCATCAAGAATCTTCTGAGCGGCGTGACGACCGTCTGTCACCACGACTCATACGAGCAGCGTGCATTCGATGAGCGCTTTCCGGTGCGAGTGGTGAAGCGTTTCGGGTGGGCACACTCGCTGGCGTTCACTTCAGACGTGGCGGAGCGATTCGAACAGACGCCTGCCGACTGGCCGTTTATCCTGCACCTGATGGAGGGAATGGAGAGCGCGGGACGGGAAGAAATCTCGGGGCTTCATGCCATGGGCGCCTTGGATCAGCGGACTGTATTAGTCCACCCGGTAGCGCTGGACGCCGATAGCCTTGCACTCGTGGAGAGAAGCGGAGCTTCAATCATCTGGTGTCCCAGCTCGAGCTTGTTTACTCTCGGCAAAGCGCTGCCCGGCCGGATATTGGACAGCAATATTCCCATGGCTCTGGGAACCGATTCGGCTATCACAACCGAGGGGAGCGTATTGGATGAGCTTGCCGTGGCCTCCCGGTTGAGCGGACTCTCGAACGACATACTCTACACGCTGGTGACCGAGCAGGCCGCCCGGGTGCTACGCCTCAACGATGGCGAGGGTACGTTGAGGCAGGGTGGCACTGCGGATTTGATTGCTATTCCTGACGCAAGCGGCAGTCCAGCCGATGCGTTGATGAACATAAATAATGATGATGACCTGGGGATGGTGATGACAGGTGGCGAAATCAAGATGCTCTCTCCGTCTTTCGCCGGGCGAGTACCCGAAGACTACACTCGCTCACTCAGTCCCATCACCGTCGAGAGGCAGGGATCCTTCTTGGTAGACGTGGATCTTCCGCGGCTGTTTGCGGCGACCCAAGCGGCTCTTGGCCAGTCGGACCCCATTCAGTTGGCCGGAAGATCCGTTTCTTGTGAGACGAAGAGTCAGACGTCCAAGGCTTTGAGTTGATCTCCCCCGTTGTCGGTTACCTTGTGAATTGGCTACAATTGCGCCAAGATCCTCTTGTGGGACCTTATGCTTTTCGGGGTTCGGTCGTTGCGTTTCTAGAGAACCGCATTCTTCCTGTGGGTGTTCGCAACCAGCAGTTCGTGTGTCCCATGGTTTGATGGTTTCACCGGCTGCACGCGTTCCATGAAGGAGACCTGAGGGATGGCAGACGTCCTTCTTACGCACTCCAATCATCTTTATTCCGACCCGAAACAGGTGCGGAAGATGGAGCCGTATCCGCCGCTGCAAACGCTGTTGGCCGCGGCTTGCCTGCGACGCGAAGGTTTCGAGGTGGCGTTTTTCGATACCACCTTCACGTCGCCGGAGGAGGCGTTCCAGGAAGCTCTGGATCGGCACCGCCCTCGTGTGGTTGCGATTTGCGAGGACAACTTCAATTTCCTGACGAAAATGTGCCTCGGCAACAACCGCCGAACGGCTTTTTTGATGGCAAAAAAAGCCAGGGAATCAGGCATTCCGGTTCTGGTCAACGGTTCGGACGCCACTGACAACGCGAGGTCTTATCTTGAGGCCGGCGCGGACGCTGTGATTGTGGGCGAGCTGGAGTTGACTCTGCTCGAGGTTATTCGGCGTTTGCATGGCGGCCAAGGCGCGGGTTCGGAAGACGTGCCAGGTCTTGCTTACCTCGACCCTCGGAGCGGGTCTTTTCGTAAGACGGCTCGACGCGAGCCGATGGAAGACCTCGGCTGGTTGCCGATGCCGGAGTGGAGTTTGGTGGACATCGAGTCCTATCGGGATGCTTGGCGCCGGGCACACGGCTATTTCTC
Source organism: Bryobacterales bacterium (assembly GCA_965248105.1). Lineage (GTDB taxonomy): Bacteria > Acidobacteriota > Terriglobia > Bryobacterales > UBA6623. Next base: position 2,379,248 of record CBDFIK010000006.1, on the reverse strand, counting down.
GTTGAATTTAGTTTCGAGCCGTGGTTGCCCATACCAGTGCAACTGGTGCGCGAAACCGATCTACGGCGATACCTACCACTTTCGCTCGCCGCAAGCGGTAGCCGAAGAGATGGCATACGTGAAAGCAGCCTATCGCCCCGACCGAATTTGGTTTGCTGACGACATCTTTGCGCTCTCGGGACGCTGGACGGAAAGGTTCGCTCGGGAAGTAGAGATCCGGCAAGCGCAAATGCCGTTCAAGATCCAATCGCGCTGCGATTTGATGACGCGAGACACGGTCGCGGCGCTGAAGGGCGCCGGGTGTGCCGAGGCCTGGATGGGAGTGGAGTCAGGTTCACAAAAAGTCCTCGATGCGATGGACAAGGGCATCCGCGTGGAGCAGGTTTACGAGGCGCGCGAGAACCTGCGAGGGCATGGCATCCGGGCGTGTTTCTTCTTGCAGTTCGGCTATGGCGGCGAAAGCTGGCAAGAGATTCAACAGACGATTAAAGTGGTTCGGGACACCCAGCCTGACGAGATCGGCGTATCCGTGTCTTATCCTCTGGCGGGGACGAAGTTCTATGAGGCGGTGGCGGCGCAACTCGATGGTAAGACCAACTGGAGCGACAGCGACGACCTGGCCATGATGTTTCAGGGGACGTACAAGACGGAATTCTACAAGGCGCTGCGGGATGCCCTGCACTTCGAGGTCGACGCGATTAACGGCAAGGTGGCCAACGGCGATGGCCGCCGGAAGCTGGCCGAGCTGTGGCAAAAGGTTGAGGAACTGGAAGGAACCTGCGCCAACCCCCTCGCGACAGTGCCATGGACCTCCTGCTGACGCACGGCTACTTCCTCTCGGAAGACCCCAAAGAGCTTCAGATCATGAAGCCCTATGCTCCGCTGGGGATTCTTTACCTTTCCTCCCATTTGAGACGCGCAGGGTTCGATGTCGAGGTGTATGATTCGACGTTCGGCTCGCGGGAAGAGTTGCTTCGCATTCTCGATGAGGGACCGCCGACGGTCATCGGGATCTACGGCACGCTGATGACGCGGCAGAGCGTCTTGCAGATCACCGCGGCTGCCAGGGAGCGCGGGTGGACCGTCGTTGTGGGGGGGGCGGAGCCCCCTAACTACGCGCGCGAGTACCTGCAGGCAGGGGCCGACGTCGTGGTCGAAGGCGAGGGCGAGCGGACGCTGGAAGAGTTGCTGCCGGCTTTGCGCAGCGGCGATCGTAAGAGCCTGGAACGAGTCGCGGGGATCTACTTTCGTCGGGACGATGGCTCGCTAGCCTACACCGGTGCCCGCGAGTTGATTGCCGACCTTGATGGGCAGCCTCTGCCGGATCGGGAGCGGATCGACATCGAACAATACGTCCGGGTGTGGCGCGAGCGCCACGGCAAAGGGTCGGTGTCGCTTATTACCTCCCGCGGGTGCCCTTACCACTGCCGCTGGTGCAGCCATTCTACTTTTGGGAAAACGCACCGCCGCCGGTCGGTCGCGAACGTGGCGGACGAGGTTGAATGGATTCTCGATCGCTACGACCCCGACATGTTATGGATGGCCGACGACGTGTTCACGATTCACACCGGGTGGACGCTTCAGTACGCGGAGGAGTTGGAAAAGCGGGGGATTCGCATACCATTTGAGTGCATCACGCGCGCCGACCGCGTGAACCCGAAGATCGCTGATGCACTGGCGCGTATGGGCTGCTTTCGGGTTTGGATTGGCTCGGAAAGCGGCTCGCAACGCGTTTTGGACGCCATGGAACGGGGCGTAACGATCGAGCAGGTGCAAAAGGCGGTCGAACTCTCGAGGCAACGGGGCATCGAGACCGGGATGTTTTTGATGTGGGGCTACAAGGGAGAGGAGCTTTCAGACATCGAGGCAACTGTAGACCATGTAAAAGCATGCCGTCCTGATGTGTTCCTGACGACGGTTTCCTATCCCATCAAAGGGACGCCCTACCATGACGAGGTGTCGGACCGGCTGCTGACCCTGAACGGTTGGGAGAAGACGAGTGATCGCGAGTTGAAGATCCGCGGGCGGCACTCGCGCAGTTACTATGGATTCGCGGACGAACTGCTCAGAAGTGAGGTCAGGTTGCAGCAGCTTCGAGAAGGAAGTGAAGGAGTAGCCGAGTCCCCGGACATCAGGGAGCTCAAGGTTCAAATTGCGGCGGCGCGCCGAGGGCTTCAGGAAAGCGCTCACGAGGTGGAAGCGTGAAAGCGGTCGAAACTTTTGACCCGGCCGGCAGTGCCGCGGCGGTTGCTGCCTTCGATCAAGTAGCTCAACGGTACGACGACCAATGGACGGACACCTTGGCAGGCACACTACAGCGACGGCAGGTGTGGCGCTATGTTGATCCGCTCTTTCAGACTGGGGACCGGGTTTTGGATCTTGGGTGCGGGACCGGGGCGGACGCGGTTCATTTAGCTAGCCGGGGCATTGAAGTTCACGCGATGGATGCTTCGGGGGCGATGGTGGCCGCGGCGCGAGCGAGGATCCATGACAGCGGCGTGGGTGGGCGCGTGACCACACAGGTCGTTGCTATCGAGAACTTGGGTGACATTGGTGAGCGCGACGTTTTCGACGGTGTGCTCTCGAACTTTGGAGCGCTGAACTGTGTCGTGGATCTCAGATTGGTAGCGGAGGAACTGGCGAGGTTGGTTCGCCCCGGCGGAAACGTAGCGCTGTGCGTGCTGGGGCGGTTCTGCCTCTGGGAGACACTGTGGTATTTGGCGGCGGCCGACTTGGGTAAGGCGTTCCGGCGGTGGGGCGATGGGGCCGAGGCGACGCTTGGTTCCGGGTCGAGCTTTCCCGTGTACTACCCCAGCGTTCGAGAGATTCGCAAGGCGCTCGCGCCACGATTTCGCTTGAAGTCGGTACGAGGTATCGGCGTCTGTGTACCACCGTCGTACGCGGAGGGGATGGTAAGGAGCTTCCCGCGGGTCACGAAGGCGCTGGCTGGTCTTGATCAGCATGTGGGCTCTTGGGTGGGGTTGCGAGGGTTAGCCGATCACCGGCTGGTGGTCTTCGAGAGGCTGCGGGCGTGAGCCTGCGCGCCCTTACCGGCGCGGCTCTGTCTCACTCGCTGCGACGCTCCAGAATGGGCGTGCGATGGCGGCTCAGACGAGCAGTAGCGCTTGTCGCTGCTCTCAAGACGGGGCAGCGGGCCGGGAGAGTGGATGGCATCCTTCACCTCAGTTGAGCGCGCACAAAGAACTGCGGATGGTGCGTTCGGCGCTCTGTGTTTGATCTGCCCGGCGTGCCGTCAACTGGAAACGACGCTTGTGTTGAGCGAACAGGGGACCCAGCGATGCCAGGCCTGCGGATTTCACCTCGAAAAGAGAGGCGGGATCGTCCGAGCGCTGCCTCCGGACCGGGAACGCTACTACGCCAAGTTCGTCGAGGAGTATTCGACCATTCGGCGAGCCGAGGGCCGCGGAAGTGATGAGCAGGCCTATTACCTGGCCTTGCCGTACCACGATCTCAGTGGTAGGTTAGCCGACCAGTGGGCGATTCGAGCGAAAAGCTACGTCTATTTCGAACGTCATGTCTTGGAGAAGGTCGAGCGTCAGTCACGGTCAGAACTGCGGGTCGCTGATGTAGGGGCGGGAACAGGTTGGCTTAGCTATCGCTTGGCGCTTAGAGGTCACAAACCTGTCGCCGTTGACATTCTCACGGATCCGCTAGACGGCCTGGGGGCGGCGAATCACTACTTCACGGCCCTTGAGAAAAAGTTTCCGCTTTTCCAGGCGGAGTTCGACAACCTGCCGTTTGCCACGGGACAGTTTGACCTGGTGGTGTTCAATTCTTCCTTCCACTACTCAACTGACTATGCACGCACCCTTCACGAGGTAAGACGGTGTCTGCGGCCGGGAGGGCAAGTCGTAATCATTGATTCGCCGATCTACCGGCGCTCGGAGCACGGTGGAAGGATGCGCGAAGAGCGCCACCGACAGTTCGAGGCGGAGTATGGTTTTGCGTCCAATAGCATTCCGAGCATCGAGTATCTCGACGAGGGCATGCCGGCCTCGTGGTCGCGGGAGCTTGGTATCCGCTGGGAGATTCACCGGCCGTGGTACGGGTGGTCATGGGCGTTGCGTCCTTGGAAGGCGCGGCTTTTAAGGCGGCGACCGCGCTCGCGTTTCCGGATCCTCGTGGGAAGCACAGAAGCGTAATGATCGTCCTGCTCCATCCCCGCAGCACGCGTCCGAAGAACCGGCGCTTCCCGCTGGCGATTCTGTCAGTCGCCGCGGTGCTAGAAGGACGCGAAGACTACGTCATCATTGACGGCAATCTCGACCCGGACCCGGGAGCGACGCTGGATCGCGTCATGCGCGAAAAGGGTGTCGAGCTACTCGCTGTTTCGGTCATGCCGGGACCACAGATGGTAGCCGCTATTCCGCTGTGTAAGGATTTCCGTAAGAAGTATCCCTCGGTGCCTATCGTCTGGGGCGGGTATTTCCCGTCGGTGTATTCGGAGGCAGCTCTGAATGCGGACTACGTGGACTTCGTCGTGCGCGGGCAAGGCGAAGACACGTTCTTAGAGATCATCGATGCCCAGCGGGGCGAAGTAGACCTGCCGACGATCAGGGGCCTTTCCTATAAGGATGGTGCGGGGCGGCCTGTGCACAACCCCGAACGGCCCCTGCGGTCGCCGAATGAGTTTCCGTGGTTGCCTTACCACCGCATCGAAGCAGCGAAATACGTCCTGCCGACATTTTTGGGTGCGCGCACGGCGGTTCATCAGGCAAGTATAGGCTGCCCGTACCCGTGTAACTTCTGCGGCGTTATTACGGCCTACGGCAGGCGCGAGAGGATGGAGTCCCCGGAGCGAACAGAGAAGATTCTAAGACATCTCCAGCAGAGCTACGGCATCAACGCCGTCCAGTTCTACGACAACAACTTTTTTCTCGGTGAAGAGCATGCGGTTGAGCAGGCAGAGCGACTGAAGTCTCTCAACTTGCGTTGGTGGACGGAAGCACGGGTCGATATCTTGTTGCGCTATTCCGACGAAACCCTGCGCAAGATTCGTGACTCGGGAGCAGCCATGATCTTCTTTGGGGCGGAGTCGGGCTCGGACTGGGTGCTCCGACAGATGAATAAGCAGCTCGAGGCGGAGCAGACACTTGAGCTAGCCCGTCGGCTACGTGATTTCGGGATCACGCCCGAGTTTTCTTTTGTTGTCGGCAATCCAAAGGATCCGGAGCGCGACGTGGAGGAAGGCATCGCCTTCATTCGCAAGATAAAAAGGCTCAACCCGGACTCGGAGATTATCTTGCACCACTACCGGCCCACGCCGCAGCGAGAGTCGATGTACGGTGACGTGGAGGGCAAGGTTCAGTTTCCGGCCACTCCCGAGGAATGGGCTACGCCGCGCTGGCAGAGTTTCATCACGGGGGTAGATACGAAAATGCCCTGGCTTCCCGATCGCATCAAGCGCCGTGTGGACAATTTCGATCTCGTCGTCAGTTCGCGCTGGCCGACGTTGCAGGATATTCGCATGCCGGGATGGGGAAGAGCCTTGCTTCGTTCGCTGAGCCGTTGGCGCTATGCGCTGGGCGTCTACGGGTTGCCTGTCGAGTTGCGTTGGGCCCAACAGCTGGTCGATCTGAGAAAACCGCGCCTTGAGAGTCTGTAGCAGGGATCACGATGGAAACGACGCGGACAGTAGTCGAGCCTTTGGAGGGCTATCGCCTGTGGGCGGAGACATACGATGACGACCCCAACCCAGTCCTTGCCTTGGAGCACCGCGTTCTTCTGGGCGAACTGCGCTCGTTGGCGGGTAAGTGCGTAGTGGATGTGGCCTGCGGGACGGGCCGTTGGATGGCAACCGCTCAGCGTCGGGGAGCGACGCCTCTCGGTATCGATCTCAGCAAGGAAATGCTTGGCCAGGCCGAGCGGAAAGACCAGCTCGCCGGAAGGTTGGCCTTGGCCGATGCGTGCTGCCTGCCCATGGCGGACGAAGCGGTCGACATCGTGATTTGCTCGTTCGCGTTGAGATCCATGGCCTCAGTCCGGGTTGCGATTGCGGAACTGAGCCGCGTGGCCAAGCGTCGAGGCAAGGTCATTGTCAGCGACCTGCACCCCGATACGGCGCAGCTCCCTTGGCGGAGCACTTTTCGGAACGGAACTCGGGTTTACGAAGTCGCCCAGCATCGCTACGACGTGGACGAGTATCTGCAGGCGGGCCGAGAGGCCGGACTTCAGTTGCTGCGGCGCCTCGCCCCTCGGTTCGGCGAGCCGGAACGTGAGATTTTTCAGCGAGCCGGCCGGGAGGGAGAGTTGGAATCGGCTCGGCGGGTTCCTGCGGTGTCGATCCTTATTTGGGAGCGTTGCTGAGCTATTGCAGCTCATCAGCTCGGGCGCAACGAATTGTGTCCCTACGTTTGAACGCGGGATGCTCAAAGCCCATCAGTAGGGGCGCGATTCATCGCGCCCGCAGGCGGCCACCTTTCGTAACCGTATTTGCGAAATGATGCACTAAGCGCCTGTTGCCCCTTCTAGAGGCCCGGCGATCCCAGGAGCTCTCCGTGAAGCCGCAGGAGAAACTTGTCGGTCATGCCGGCGATGTACTCGCAAGCAACCCGGTGTGGAGGTTCTTGTTCGGCCCGCTTGCGGTACGCGGCTGGTAGCGTTTGTGGGCGCGACATGAAGAGTTCGAACAGTGAAGCCACTTTGTGAATAGTTTCGAAACGGGCTTGATTGATCTCCTCCGAGCGATACACTTTGCCTTGCAGCAGTTGGACCAGTTGGGAGGAAGCCCGGGCCATCTCCGGAGTCGGTGTCGCTAGTCGCTCCGGGTACTCGCGAACGTCTTCCGCGGTTTCCACCCTTGCTTGCTCAACTGATTGTCGGGTGCCATCCACCAGACCGGAAACCAAGCGGTCGAGCAGACGGCGCAGCGCTTCGTTGAAGATCTGCCGCGTAGTGGCCTTGGGGTGCTCGCCTCGCGCGTCCACCATCAAGAGATCGAAAAGATCGACCTCCCCGCGGGCTGTTTCAACTTCGAGCAGGCCGGCATCGACGGCGTCGTCAAGGTCCGCGCAGTTGTAGGCGATCTGGTCGGCGGGATCGATCAGCTGGGCTTCCAGCAGTGGTCGCTGATCGAGGAGGTATTCCCCGAGTTCCGGTGCCGACGCCACATCGTAGTCGCGCGAGTGCTTGACGATGCCTTCGCGCACTTCATAAGTCAGATTGAGTCCAGGGAAGGCGGCGTAGCGCTGCTCGAAGCTTTCGACAATGCGTAAGGCATGCAGGTTGTGGTCGAAACGCTCCCCGTAGTTCTGCATCTGCTCGTCGAGGACCTGTTCTCCTGCGTGGCCGAAAGGCGGATGTCCTATGTCATGACATAGAGCAAGAGACTCGACGAGGTCCTCGTTTAGGCCCAGGGCGGCAGCGACCGTGCGGGCGATTTGAGAGACCTCGATCGTGTGGGTGAGCCGGTTGCGGAAGTGATCGGAAAGTGGAGCAGTGAATACTTGGGTCTTGTGCTCCAGTCGGCGGAACGATCGGGCGTGAATGATGCGGTCTCGGTCCCTTTGGTAGAGGGGCCGATAGGGATGGGGTGGCTCGGGATAGCGTCGTCCCCGACTGGCAGCTTCTGGGAAGCGCAACGAGGTGGGCAGCGGTTCGGAATCTGACCGGGAAGCCTTAGTATCTGGCGGCGTCACGCTGGTCTTGATGTTGAGGTTACCAGCTGACCCAATGAGCTCCGTACGCCGCTGAGTCTCGACTGGTCTAGGAGCCGTCGATGGTACGCAACGCGGTACCGGCTGCCACCGCCCAGGGTCCTGGTTGGCTGGTCAACTTGTTTAGGACCTCAGCGGCCTCTTCCGGAGACCTCTCAACCAGATAACGCCCGAAAGCAAGCTGGGACCTCTCCTTCGGTACGAGGCGGGTCGGCTGGGCGATCAAGTCTCGGTAGTGGGCGCGCGCCTTATCGTCCTGCTCGTCCCGCGCGTAAAGATCCGCCAGGGCGAGTCGAGCGAGAGCGCCGATTTCCCCTTCCGGCACGTCGGCGACAACCGACTCGAGTCGGGCCCGGGCCTCGTTGTGCTTTTCTTGGTCGATCTCGAGCAGGGCGAGGTAGTATCGGGCAGCGTGCCCTTCCGTTCGGTTTGAAAAGTCGGCGATGACCTTCTCGAGGGCTTCGGTGGTCTGATTGTATTTCGTGATAGATGTCGGAAAAGTCAGCTCGCCAATGCGTTCTTCCGTGTCGACGCGGCCATGAAACATGTTGATTGCCTCGTGTAGCCCATGCCGCGCGGCAATAGATTGCGACTGCTCGTGCTGCCGGTAGACGAAGCCGACTACGAGGAGGACGATAACAATCGCTATCCAAACGATGAATTGATTGCGGTGGGAAGCGACATACTCGACGGAGTGCCCTACTTCCTTGCGGAAGCGATCTTCCTTGAGCTGCTTACGGGAGATTCTAGCCACAAGTTTGGAATCTGAAGCTGGGCGGTGTTACCTCGCCGCCAAGCGGGCCTTGCGCTGTGCGATGCTGTGCGCTACGTGCGCGTCGTTTAGTCCAGCGTACTGCGTACTGAGAGAAACGCCTAAGAAGGGGCTCTCGCGATCATGCTAGCAACGCAGGGAAACCCTGTCAAACAATTAGGTGTGAACCGTGCGCTGGCGGCCATTTGCTCGTGGGGCGTTGTAGGACTTCTCTAAGGGATTCAGGCATACGGCCAGGGGTGGTCGGCCGTAGACAAAACGGCTCTTCCGGGTTTTAAGTGGGCGAAGGAGCCAGATCGAGTTTCCCACAGTGGAAGTAGATGGCGTTGATGAAGTTCTGTTGATTGCGGAAACCGCGCGCCGTGGCCTTGACCCATTGAATCCTTGAGTTCAACCCCTCGCTGACCGCGTTCGTAATGCGGTGTTTCAGATACGTGAGTATGTTTTCGAGGCGAGCCGTCAACATCCGCGCTACGGTGACCATCGGCGTCAGCCGGCTGCGACTCGCCCAGCCGCGCCATTGCTCGAAGAAAGCTCGCGCCGCCGATTCGCGACGATAGTCGAACAGCCGCATCGCCGTTTCCTTCAACGCCCACGCCCGCGCCGTCTTCAAGTCGCTTTCGCGCAGCGCGCGGAACTCGCGCCAGGCGTCCTCGGAAAAGTTCGCCGGATGCCGCAGCCAAGCGTACTTCGTGCCTGTCAAACGCTCGTCGCCGAGGGCCAGTAAACGCTTGTTCTCCGCCCGCCGCACCTGGTCCACCGCCTTCGCCAGATGCGCCGCGATGTGATATTTGTCGTAAACGATCTTTTTCTCCGATTCGTCGAGATGCTCCCGGGTCGAGGCGACGTAAGGATCCCACATGTCCATCGCGACGGCCTCGACTCGGGCGAGTTGCTCTGCGCTCAACGTCTTCCAAAAGCCGTCCAGGCTGGCCTGGCGGCGTCCCTCGGCGACGAACAACACGCGCGAGCGGTTGAGATCGTTGACGACGGTGAGATAGCGATGGCGCTTGCGGAAGCTCTTCTCGTCGACGCCCAGGTAGGGAATCGGCTCTGCCGCGCGACGTTCGAGCCCACGTTGCACGGCGCGTTCCAGGATGCCGTGAATCTCGTCCCAGCTCAGCGCCAGCAACTCGGCGATGCCTTGCTGGCTGGCTTCCTTCAGCCACGAGATCGCGAGAGCTTCAAACAGCGCGGTGAAGCGGCTGGAAGCCTCGGCCCAGGGCAGTCGCACGACGCGCGGCCCGTGCTCGGAGCAGTCGCTGCGCGGCGGCCGGGCGTGCAGGATCGTGCGGTACTGACAGGTGTCGAGGTGACGCCAGCGGCGTTCGGGCTGATGATCGTGGAGTGCGCACACGGCGCTGCATTGGCGGCACGGCCAGCGGACTTGCTCGTCGTGTTCGAGGAAGACGTGGACTTCGCCGTCGGCTCGGCGCAGCTCCACTCGCACGACTTTCCAGGGACTTTCGATGCCCAGAATCTGGCGGTATAGCTCGCGGTCTTGCATCCCGCGAGACTACCACCGAGCCTCACTCGCCCACTAGAAACCCGGAAGAACCGACAAAACTAAGGTAAAGACCTGAATCTTAAGGGAAAAGCTTGGCCTTTTCACCTCAGGCATGTATACTCGACTTGTTATGATGCGTGACCTGGAAAGGACTCCGGTTCTTTCCCAAGACGTCGTAGTATTAAGTGAGCGACAGAAGTCCCGCATCCGCCGTTTAGCCGCTCGGTTGGGGCCGCGAACGCAGGCGATCGAAAACCGCTGGCGCCGGCGGCTGGCGAAGATTGCCGGCCTGGAGTTGGACGGCCCGCGTCTTCGAGCCTTGGCCTCGATCAATCCGGGATCGTGGTCAGAACTGCTGGCCAAGGGCGAGGTGGGCCAGTTCCTTGAGCAGGTCGAATACCACGGACGCCGGCTGGCGAAACTTGACGTGCCTCCTGATTACGTTTTGGCGTCGCTCGAAGAATATGAAGAGGCGCTGCTTCCCGACCTGAAGCGTTTCTACCCCTCGCAGTTCACAGACTACATCGCAGCGCTCGACCATCTCTATTTTTGCGTCAAGCTGACCTTGAACAACGCCTATTACCAAGTCCGTGACTTGGAAGCGCATGCCTTCTATCAAGTCTTGCAGGACCAACTGGAGTCGCCGGGCGTACGGGAGCTGTTGCAGCGTGTGTTGGAAACCCTGATGCGAACCTTCCGAGCGCACGGAGGAGTGATTCTGCTTCGGGAACCGGGTTCGCGCAAACTGGTGGTCAAAGCTTGGAAGGGCCTGGATGAGGATCTCGCCGAGTGCTTCAACACGACAGTCGGCCGCGGGCTAGCAGGTCAGATTGCTTCTCGCGGGCAGCCGCGTGTGGTGGTTGACCTGAGCAACGAACCGCTGGTGAAGAAGCCCCCGATTCGCGAGGCCTTCCGCAGCCTGTGGGGTGTCCCTCTCAGTATCGCCGGGAACGTGACAGGAGTGCTGCAGCTAGGGTTTGCCCAGGAGTACCACTGCCTGCCACGCGAGATGAAGCTGCTGGAGGCGATCGCTGAGCGCTGTGCACACGCCATCGACAAAGCGCAATTGCACGAGGAGCTGCGTCACCGCGAGGAGCAGATTCGCGAGCTGGGCGAGCACATGCTGACGATCGAGGAAGAAGAACGCCGGAGGATCAGTCGCGAGCTGCACGACGAGGTTGGACAGTCGATGCTAGTCATCCGCTTGTACCTGGAGATGCTGCAGGGCGATCTGCCGGCAGAGGCCGAGCATCTCGGCCCGAAATTGGAAGAGACGCGGCGTCTCACAGAACAAACCATTCAGGAAATGCGGCGTTTGATTTCCGCATTGAGTCCCAACGTGCTCGAGCAACTCGGCCTGCCCGCCAGTGTGCGACAGGTTGTGAGCAGCTTTAGCCGGACCTTTCCCGGCAAAGTGCGGGTTCGCATGTCGCAGCTTGAGCAGTTGCCCCGAAGTAGTGAGATCATGCTGTATCGGCTGGTGCAGGAATGCTTCAGCAACGTGGTAAAACATTCCCACGCCCAAAACGTCAACCTCCAGCTGGCCCGGCGGAACGGGGTTGTCCGCCTGAAGATGAAAGACGACGGTGTGGGCTTCGAGGTGAATGAGGCAGCCCGCAAAACGGACTCGTTCGGGTTGACGGGGATGCGGGAAAGGGTCGCCCTGCTCGGCGGGGAAATTGATATTCAGTCCTCTCCGGGTAAGGGAACGAAGATTGAAATTTCGATTCCGGTTTGAGTAATGAGTGGTGCACATACAAATAAAGAGCCGAGGTACGAGGTAAAAAGCAAATGTCGAAAATCCGAGTGCTGTTAACCGACGATCACACCCTGTTTCGGCAGGGAATTCACACTCTCTTGGCGGTAGAAAGCGACATCGACGTGGTAGGTGAAGCTGCCAATGGCACCGAGTCAGTGGAGCAGATTACCTCCTTGCGGCCGGATGTTGTGTTGATGGACATCGGCATGCCGGGACTGTCAAGTTTTGAAGCGACTCGCCAGATCAAGAAAATTCATCCGGAAACAAAGATTCTGTTCCTGACGATGTACGATGACGAAGATTACTTGGTCGAGTGCATGGAAGTGGGCGGTAGCGGGTACGTGCTCAAAGACAGCCCCGCGCCGCAACTTTTGGCCGCCATCCGCGATGTCTATCGCGGAGGAAGCTATCTCAGTCCAAAGATGCTTTCTCAACTGGTGGACGACTTCCGGTCGCGCATCAAGACGAATCACCGCCTACCGCGGTTTGCGACACTGACGCCGCGAGAGAAAGAAATCTTGAAGTTCCTGGCCGAAGGACAATCAGTCAAGGAGATCGCCACCCACCTGAACCTGAGCGTGAAGACGGTCGAGGCGCACAAGTTCAACCTAATGCGCAAGCTCGACATCCACAACAAGGCGCAGTTGGTGCAATACGCGATCCAGAAGAAGATCATCAAGATCCCAATTGGACCTTGAGGCTGAAGCAGCCGGGCTGGTTGGCACTTGGGCCGGTGGGACTCCGTCGGGCTGCACCGCCATTGACTGCTAGCGTTGTTGGAAACCGGATGCGGGTTTGACCCGGCACGACCGGTGGTCCCACCACAAACTTCACCTCCACTGCGTCCCCGGGCGTAATGCCAATGGGGACGCGCGCATTTACTTGTACCACCCCTGCTAACAGACCGGGGGCACCGCCCGCGTAGACCACTTCGGCTTCGACACCGCCGATCGTCACATTCACTGGCAGACGGGGCTGCGGCAACGGCAACCGTAGTGGCGCTACCAGCCCATCAACCCCAGGAGGCTCTGTCTGCCCCTCGCCGGTAGCATAGATGGCCACGGTCGATCCGCGCGCAGCTGGGTTCGACGGAGAATTTACACTCAGGTCACGGTTCAAGATGGCACCCTGCCCACTACCGGTGGCACTCAGCGTGAAGATCGCCGGTGCCGCCTCGGCGACGGTGAGAGTGAACGTATTCGATCGCTGCCCCGCCCGCTCAACTTGGATTGCTGTTACGGCTTGGCCGTCAACGCCATACGGGACGACCGTATTGATCTGTCCTGCTTGTGCAAAGAGTATGGGCGCGGCGGTTCTGTCGAACAAGACTTGGGTGCCGCCGAGTGAGTCTCCCACTCGCCCGGAGTTATCGACCGCGTAAATGGCGCCCTCGACCGGGCCCAGACCGGAGCCGCGGATCGTCACAATCTCCCCCGGAGCCACCGGACCAGATTCGAAATTGGCGCCGTTGACCACAGAGCTGATCGTAGGAGCGTCCGTTTCGGAAGAGAGATCGATTTTCGAAACGAGCACGCCAGAGAAGCCAAAGTCGCGCGGCAATTCCGCCGGCGAAATCGCAAAAACACCGTGAAATGACTCCCCTGCAAGGTAGGCGTCGCCGGAGGAATCAACAGCCACCGCGGCGACCGAGATGTTGCCGTTCCCAACGGGACTTGAGTAGTCCAGTTGCCCAGAACTGTTCAACCTCGTGAAGAAGCTATGTCCCGGCACGAAAACAGCGGGCGTTGTATTGGGGAAATCAGCCGAGCCGGTCGATCCTACGACAATGGCACGGCCATTGGTGTCTACCACCAAGCCCTCAACCGGATCGCGGTCGCTGCCACCTAAATACGTTGAATACGTTAGGGCCGACCCCTCGGGATTGAATTTCGCCACGAACGCGTCGGAAGGTCCGCCCAGACTTGCGCGGATCGGGTTGGCGGTCGGAAAGTCCGTGGACGACGTCGCCCCAGCCACGTATGCACTTCCGTCGCTGCCCAGGGCTAAGCTCCCTGCACCATCATCGCCGCTGCCACCTAGAAACGTTGAGTAAACGAGGCTTGACCCGGAAGGACTCAGCTTGGTCAGGAAACCATCGCGTGTCCGGCCTGCGTACACAGGCTGAAAAGCGCCGCTGTGTCAAGGGCGGAGCAAAATTAGACCAGTTCGGCGGAGGGAGAATAGACCAGTTTTGGGGTAGAGCGGCGGAGCAAAAATAGACCAGTGGGGGGGGAGTCGGGGTTTTGCTTCGAGTTTTTGTGGGACGGCTGGAACGCAGCCTGAGGTCGCCCGTTAGGGCGGCTGAAGGCGGAGTGGAAGGCGGCTCACAAAAACTGTGGCGAGCCGGCGGGGATCAATCCGAAGACGGAGAGCGTTGCTTCTTGCTCTGCTTGAGGCGGAAGCTATCGCCGTTCATCTCCAGGATGTGGACGTGGTGAGTGAGCCGATCCAGCAGGGCGCCGGTCATGCGCTCGGACCCGAGGACTTCGGTCCACTCGTTGAACGGCAGGTTCGAGGTCACCATCGTGGAGCCCTGCTCGTAGCGCTGTGAGAAGGTTTCGAACAGCAACTCCGCTCCGGTCTTCGACAGCGGCACGTAGCCCAGTTCATCGACGATCAGCAGGTCTTGCTTGGCGAGCTGCTTTTGGGCCCTCAGCAAGCGCCGCTCATCACGGGCTTCCAGCAGCTCGTTGACCAGCGCTGCGGCGGTAGTGAAGCGAACCCGATAGCCACCCTGGCAGGCCGCCAGTCCCAGCGCCAGAGCGAGATGCGTTTTCCCCGTGCCGGAGTTTCCTAGAGCCAACACGTTCTCGCGACGGTCGATGAACTCTCCGTGTGCCAGCTCGAGCACCAGCTTCTTGTTCAACTTGGGTAACGCCAGGAAGTCGAACGTATCAAGGGTTTTCGTGACCGGGAACTTGGCGGCCTTGATGCGCCGCTCGGTCGCTCGGCGTTCACGGTCGAGCAGTTCGAGCTCGGACAGTTGCAGCAGAAAGCGTCTCGCATCCAAGCCCTCCGTGGCGCACTGCCGTGCCACCTTGTCGTACTCGCGTAAGAAGGTCGGCAGCCGCAGTGCTTTCAGATGAGCTTCCAGCAGCAGTTTGGATCTCGCCATCAGTCCACTCCCTGTGCCAGCAGCACCAAATAATCTGTTGTCGATGTCTGTTCGACTTGTGCTGTGGGTAAGTGCGGATACTGCGTCAAGTCCAAGCGGGGCGGCCGTTGCTCGATCCGACACAGGACGAGGTGCTTGACGGCGTCGAAGCCGATCGTTCCCAACTCAACGGCCTGCCGCGCGGCGGCGGTGACGTCGGTGAGCGGGAAGTCTTCGAGTAAACGCAGCACCTGCACGTACTCGCGCTTGCCTGGTTTACCCAGCCGCACTTCGAGCAAGCGTCTCAAACGCACGAGATCTTGCGGTAACTGCCAACCGACGAGCGGCGCGGCTTGATCCAGCGCGTTCGTCTTGCGCTCCAGCAAGGCCAGGTAATGCAGCGGATCGAAGATCAACTCCTCGCGTTCGTAGCTGCGCCGATGCCGGGCGATCTCTTCGCTGCCGCAGCCGATGACCACCTCATCGACGTAAGCTCTCAGCAGTACTTCGCGGTGGCCGTAGCGCGTCGGAACCGAGTAGTCGTTGGTCCGATAGCGCACCAGCGACAACGACGTCACCCGCGTCGTGCGCTTGTCGCAAGCGTCATACCCGACAGCAGGCAACGTCAGAAACGCCTGGCGGTCGCGCTCGAAACGCTCACCGATCGTTTCCGAGTGTCGCCGCAAGCGCCGTCCACGGTTCTTGCGGCACTTCGCTTCGAGGTGTTCGTTGAAGGCTTCCCAACTTGAGAACCTGGGGATCGGCACCATAAAGTTGCGCCGCGCATAGCCCACCAACCCTTCCACTTTGCCTTTGTCGTTGCCCTTGCCCGGCCGCCCGAAACGGTCGGCGAACAGATAATGTGACTGCAGCTCGGAGAAGACACGGGTCCTCTGGCGTGTGCCGTCTCCCAGGATCCTCGCCACCGCTAGCTTCGTGTTGTCGTAGACGATGCTGCGCGGCACGCCGCCAAAATAGCGAAACGCCGCATTGTGCCCCTCGCAGAATGCCTCCGTCGTCTCGGCCGGAAA
The DNA here is from genome assembly GCA_965248105.1 of Bryobacterales bacterium. Taxonomy (GTDB): domain Bacteria; phylum Acidobacteriota; class Terriglobia; order Bryobacterales; family UBA6623. The sequence continues at coordinate 2,363,409 of CBDFIK010000006.1, read as the reverse complement.
CGCTTTCACGAATGCGTCATCGCTATGCGGCAGATCGACGACCAAGAAGTGCGCCTTGCGCTGCACTCCGTTGATGACGACGACCGCTTCGCCGAAGTCCGCCTGGGCGTCACCCGGCGGATGCGTCAGCGGCACGAACATCTCTTGTCCGCCCAGCTTCTTCTCGCGTACGTAGTCCTTGACGGTCGTGTAGCCGCCTGTGAACCCGTACTCGTCGCGGAGGCGGTCAAAGATGCGCTGTGCGGTGTGGCGTTGTTTCCTCGGACGCTCCCGATCGTCGGTCAGGATCTGATCGATGATCCCTGTGAAGGCCTCCAGTTTGGGACGCCTCGCCGGTTTGCTCCGCCGATAGCCCGGCGGAATCCGGTAGCGCAACATCTTGCGCACGGTCTCGCGAGCAATCCCAAAGCGCCGTGCTGCTTCGCGTTCGCTTAGCCCTTCGACGCAGACACTTCGTCGTACTTGAACGTATAGCTCCACCCGATACATCCCTCCGGTGTTCCACAAAACACCTCGGGGATGCTTGCGGACCACATCAGCGGCTTGGTCCTCCGCCTCCTCTGGGAGCCTTCACACCGCCGCTATGTGGTCTAGTTTGTCAGCGCCGTTCTCACGCGTTGGACCAAACAGATAAAGGAGAAAACCGTGATAGAAATTCCAAGCCTGAGACCTGAAACGCGATACGGAATGCCCCCAGCAGACCGTTTCCTTTTCAATCGCCAATACGTTGTGGGGTATTCCTACCTCTTTCGGCAGCCACGATGGGCCTTGGAACTCATCGACGACCAGACGATGCAGATGGAAGATGAAGAACTCAAGCGACTGGATAATTTCCGCGAAGATCTGAGGATTCCAGACATGTTTCGCTCGACCCTGGACGACTACAAAGGTTCGGGATACGATCGCGGGCACTTGATTTCGAGTGCGGACCGCTTGGGACGGGCAGTCGTCAACAGCGAAACGTTTCTCATGACTAACATGAGCCCGCAAAAACCCGGATTCAATCGCGATGTGTGGAAGCAACTCGAACAGGCCGTAAGGAGCCTGGCCGCGCAGGAGAAGTATGCGGAAGTTTACGCCATTTGCGGCCCGCTGTTCAAGATCGGCGACCCAATTGAAGTCATTGGCAAGAACCATGTCGTCGTGCCGGACGGGTTCTTCAAGTCGGTCCTCGCGGAGGAAAGAAAGAGCGGAAGGCTGCGCATGTGGTCGTTCGCCATCCCCAATGAAAAGACGGACAAAGACCCTTCGGAATTCCTGGTTTCCACAGAGGAAGTCGAACGAAGGGCGGGGCTGTCTCTCTGGGACCGGTTGCGCGGAAACAAAAGCGACAATTTGCGAAAAAACAAAGGAAGGATGTGGGCCAGGCCCTAGTGTGCCGGAAGGAGAGAAACGGGGCCCGGACGCAGCACCGAACAATCCCGATCCAATCTCCTTTGAGCAAGCCCTCCGTTTCGACCGACGCCACGCTACCTCACGCCGCCAGGTCACTCCTCGCGGCTTTCGTATACTGAGTTAAAATACGTCTCGTTGCGCCCGCGGTAGTGTTGGCAGACGACTGCCTCGAATCGATCGATTAGCCGTTCTCCATGAAATGCATGTGGTTGTTCGCCTTCCCACGCTGGCCCTTTCCGCATACTTTCTAATTTCTCCCCTGCGGGGTCAGCCCGCCGGAGAGCGGCCTAGCAAATCCTCTTCGGGCGCGCCAACGTTCCTCGATATTGCAGCCTCGTCCGGGGTGGATTTTAAGAACGAGCCTTCCCCCACCTCGCAAAAGTACTTGCCGGAGTCGATGGTGGGGGGCGTGGCGATGCTTGACTACAACGGAGATGACCTTCTCGATCTCTATTTTGTCAACGGGGCAGGCCTAGAAGACCCAATGCCCCCTGAGAAGTCGCCGGACAAGTCAGAACCTCGCTACTGGAACCGGCTCTACCGCAACAACGGCGATGGAACGTTTTCCGATACGACCGAGTCGGCGGGAGTGCCGGTGAATCCTACGGCCAGGGTGTTGCGGTCGGCGACTACGACAATGATGGCCGGCCGGACCTGTACGTCACCAACTTCGGGCCGAATAACCTCTATCACAACGAAGGCGACGGCGCCTTTCGCGAGGTGACGCGGGAAGTCGGTGTGAGCGGCGGGGGGTGGTCGGCCGGCGCGATGTTCGTCGACTACGATCACGACGGCCACCTGGACTTGATCGTTTCTCGATACCTGATTTGGGACTTCGATAACAATCGCTGGTGCGGCGAAAAGAAGCCGGGCTATCGCGCCTACTGCCACCCCGATCATTTCGATCCGGTGATTCATATCGTCTATCACAACAACGGTGATGGAACGTTCGGTGAGGTAACAAAAGCAAGCGGGGTCGGCGCCTCGCCCGGCAAAGGCCTGGGAGTTGCGTTCAACGACTTCGATCGCGATGGTTGGCCCGACTTTCTGGTTGCCAACGACTCGGCTCCTCAACAGCTGTTTCGCAATCGCGGGGATGGAACGTTTGAAGAGGTTGGCCTGTTTGCGGGCGTCGCCTTCGACGCCGACGGCAACACGTTCGCGGGGATGGGAATCGATTTTGTCGACTATGACAACGACGGTTGGCCAGACGCGATCATCAACGCCTTGGCTGAACAAAAGTACTCCCTATACCGCAACGTGAGCGGTGACTTCGAGTATCACTCGGAGCCGTCCGGGGTAAGCTCGATTACCCTCATGCATTCGGGCTGGGGAATGAAGTTTATCGACTATGACAACGACGGCTGGAAGGACGTTTTTGTCGCCCAAGGCCATGTGGTGGATAATGTCCAGCTAACTAAGCCGGCGCTGCGTTATAAGGAGCCCTTGCTGTTAATGCGGAACGTCAGCGGGAAGTTCGAGGACGTCTCCGAGCAGAGCGGTCCGGCGTTCCTGATTCCCAGAGCGGGTAGGGGGGCGGCCTTCGGCGACCTCGACAACGACGGCTTCCTCGACGTTGCGGTCAACTGCAATCGAGAGAGCGCTGTCGTTCTAAGGAACAACGGGAATAGTAACCACTGGCTCATCGTGAAGACAATAGGTACCGTCAGCAACCGCGACGGCATCGGCGCTCAACTGCGCCTCGTCTCAGAATCCGGGGCGGAGCAGTACGGTCTGGTGACGACGGCCGGAAGCTATTTGTCTGCGAGCGACAGAAGGGTCCACTTCGGGTTGGGATCGGACAAGAAAGTTAAGCTGCTGGAGATCGCCTGGCCGAGCGGAACTCGTCAGCGTCTTGAAGACGTTGCGGGCAACCAAATCTTGACCGTTCGAGAGCCCGATGGGTCCGATGAAGAATAGCGTGCCCGATCAGCGGCTATTTAGCTTTGGCGACGTGGGTATACAGCAGTGGTCTGATCTGTTGACCTTCCGGGTGCTGCCGGTGGTCGACGACCAGACGATGGCTCATGTGATCAACGGCTAGCCCCGGTGTGGAGTTGCGGTAATGACACCCCTTCCGGTCGAGGGAAGCGGGACCCTTGCCTGTTAGCTGATGCGTAGGCTTGTTTTCGCCAGCTATCGGCAGGTATGCTGTCACGGTCGGCTGCACGATTGCTCATCGCCACCCCCTAGTCAAGTGCAGGACTCTGGCGCCAATGCTTTGTTTAGCAAGCCCAATACTACTGAACAAGGCGGTGAAGATGCGCGGACGTCGGCGCGGATCCCTGCTCGGACAACCCAGGGCTCAGTGAGATCGGCTTCAACCGCGCCCGGCAGCTTGAGCATACGTTAAGCCAAGTCGAGATTGATGTAGTCTACGCGACGCAGTTCCGGCGGACCCAGCAAACGGCTTCACCGACGGCAACGAGTCGCGGCCTTGAGATTCGGCACTACGACGCTGACGAAGTCGATTCGCTGGTCGCGACAATCCAGGCCGATGAGGCGCGCAACATCCTGGTTGTGGCCCACGGCGATACCGCGCCGGACATCATCAAGGGGTTCGGCGCGCGACCGGATCCTGCGATTGAATTCGCTCGTTTGGATGACCTGTTCGTCATCGAAACGGCCCGTCCCCCCAGGTCGCGTGTCACGCATCTGAAGTACGGGGAGCCAAGAAGGAGGCCCCGCGCTAATTAGAGTTCGGCGCTCGATCCTGGAATTCGGCGAACCAATTCTGCACCACTCGAATGACCGTCGGCACCTCGCTTTCGAGCCGTTCGGGGAGAATAAAGCGCTGTCGGTCGGCGGAGACATCGTAGTTCGGCAGGTGGGACGGCACCGATCGTAACCCCGCGGATACGAACAGCCGCAGCGGCGCTCCCAGGGAGAGATTTGGACTCGTCGTGACGCCGACCGCGATCAACGTTCCGTCCTCGACGTAGTACAGCTCTTTGCCGTCCCGGCTCCAGCGCGGTTGGGCACCCCCGTTCGCGGAAGCCTGAGCCTTGCTTCCTCTCGCGGGGAACTCCTCGACATAGACTTCGTTTCTTCCGGACTCGTCAGAGACATACGCGACGAAGCGGCCGTCTGGAGAGGCCTTAGCGGCCCTTTCGGCGAAGGGTGTCCTCAGGAACGGCTTCGCCTCAAAGCCGCCGCCCCCTTGTTGAAGAAACCAAAGGTCCGGTCCCATCTGAGGGTCGTCTTTGCGGATCAAGACAGTGTCAGCGGACCAGTCGGTGATCTGTCCGACCAGCGAGTCGGCCACCAGAGGCGTCACGCCTCCGCTTGCATCGGCTCGTTTGGTGAAAATATCCCAATCTCCCTGCCGCTGCGACGAAAACGCCACTCGATCGCCCCCGGATGCCCAGGTCGGGCGCACGTCGGCATCGGCGTCGAAGGTCAAACGGGTCTTGTTCGGGCGGTCGAGGTCATGGATCCAGACGTCCTGGTTACCGTTCTCCAGGCCGACGACCGCTACCCGACGGCCGTCAGGCGAGAGGGCGGGCAGCGAAATCAATTCCTGCGGTCGGCCTGCCGTTGCAAGTTTCCTTCCCTCTCGGTCGCGCCAGACAAGCTGCCACCCCCCTGGTTGGGGGCTGTCGATGTAGACGAGAGTCCCGTCCTCGGAAACGCTGGGAAACCTGCCATTCTCCGCGACCGAGAACGGCTCGCCCAGCGGCCGTAACGTCTTGGCGGAAAACGGCAATGCCCAGACGCCGTTGGCCGCACGGGATCTCTGGTAGAGAATGTGGCCAGTCGGAGAGTAGACGGCTAGGCCGCCCCGCACGAGCGACGTTTCTTCACCGGACTCCAGATCACGGAGCACAATCCAGCTCTCGTTTTGCTCCCGGACCACGAACATCAGAACCCTCCGGCTTGCGGGCGGCAAGAACTGAGGGGACCAGAACCTGCGCGGATGCTCCGTCTTGAGCGGGTCCTCCAGTGCCACCGCTTTGCCTCCGCGAGCCGGTGCCTGATAGAGCCTTCGGAGGGCGACGCTGAAATACGATGGAGTCGCCGCCGGGACTCCAAGTCCCGCCTACGAAATTACCGCTGGGTCGCGCCGACAGTACGACCGGCGGTCCGCCGCGAACCGAAACCTTGCGGATCTCGTCCCCTACCGAGACTTGCCCGATTGGCGGCGCGAGGAATGGGGCGAAATCTTGATCCGGGCGCGCACGGCGGAAAAGATCGAGGGCGTCGGAATCGGGTTCAACCTTCGAGAGAAGATCGGTTCTAAACCCTGGGAACGATGGCCTGTGCTGTTTTTCAGCCCTGTCGGCCCGGCGATTCGCGACGGGACCGAGCAAACTTACGTCGCGCCGGCCGATTGGTCCATGGACTACGCGCAGCACTGGAAAGGCCCCTGGCGCCAGTTGGTCATTTCTTTCTGGTCTCGCGAGCCGGCTAGCATCGACATCCTCTCGATCAGCGTCGTTCCCAAGGAAGCACGGTTTGCCGGTGCCCCGCTGGGCGTGAAGACCGAGGCCCGAGACGAGCTTTACCGGCGAACTCTTTACAACCACGCGCCTTCCAAGATTCAATATCGCGTGCGCGTCCCGGAGGCGGGTCGGCTGGACGTGAATCTCGGCGTCCTCCGTGACGACTTTCCCGTCACTTTTCGGGTCACGGCCCAGCCGGACGGACAAGCCCTGGAGCACCTTTTCGAGGACTCCTATTCCGACGAGAAGCATTGGGGTAGGCGCAGCGTGGACCTGGCACATCTGGCCGGGAAAGAGGTCAATCTCACGCTCGAAACCGAGGCGGAGCGATCGGGAACCGTGGCGCTGTGGGCGGCTCCGACGTTGAGCGGCGCTCGCGCGACGAAGAAGCCGAACGTCATTTTCTACATCATCGACGGCGCGGGCGCCGACTACATGAGCGTCTACGGATACAACCGCCGCACGACCCCCAACATGGAGCGACTGGCCGCCGAGAGCGTGGTGTTCGAGCACGCCTACAGCAACTCATCTTGGACCCGGCCCTCGACGCTTTCGTTCCTCACAGGCCTGCAACACAGCGCCATGGGAGGGATGAGACACAACCGCAATTCCCCGCCCGACGGGGTGCTGACAATTCAGGAACACCTTCACAGCGACGGGTATCAGACGGCCTTGTTCACGTCCAATCCCAATGCCGCGACGATGAGCAGCCTCGACCGCGGGACGGATCTCTTGCGCGAGAGCGGCGTCGAGCCAACGTCCCGCTCGACGGAAGAACTCCACGCGGATTTCTGGAAATGGCGGAACGAGTATCCAAGCGAGCCTTATTGGGTCCACTTCCAGACGACGGACGTTCACGGGCCGCACAACCCGCCGCCGCCGTTCTCAGGACTCTACGCCAACCCCGAGCGGCGCAAGTTACTGAAAGAGTGGGAACGCAAGCTCATGGGACCGGAGAACCGATGGTCGGCGGTCCTTGGAGCGACCGGTTCGAAAAGACAGGCGTCGACCGGTTCGCTTTTTGCAACACCGGGCGCGATCTCTACGCCGAGGCAATGGCGCACCAGGACTACCAAATCGGGCGGCTGGTGGAACGCCTCAAAGCCAAGGGCGAATGGGAAAACACGCTGCTGATTATCGCCGCCGACCATGGGGCGGACGCGGGCTCGCTGGGCTATATCCAGTGAACCCGAGCCTCGTTGCCCGGCCATTCGTGACACTACCTTAGCGGCCTGAACGTTCTCCAGGGCCGAGACGAGGTACTCTCAGGGATGATTTACACGGGTCTGAGCCAGCCTCCATCCGTCCCAAAGCGCCTATCGGGTCGGTGTTGCCTCCGAGTGTCGTCCAGCCCACTACACTCGCTGCGGCCGGCTGATCACAGGAGGGATCGGCTAGGGAGTACGCTGGCCCACTCGGACGCCGGCCTCAATGGAGTCGTCCGGATGGGTGATGCCCAGGTCGCCCTCCTCGACGCCGGACAGGATTTGAGCTGTGAGGTCGCTGCGCTGACCAAGCTGTACAGTTCGGAGCTGTGCGAACTCTCCATCCACGACAAACACCGCCCACTAGATCGCCAAGGCCGGTATCCTCGTCCTGACACGGTCTCTCGCAAGGATCCTGGCGCCCAGCGGGGTCACGGTCAATGCCATCTCCCCAGGTTTCGTCAACTCGGGCAGCGCTCCGGAATCGGAGCTGGTGGCAATGAGGAAAAACATCCCCGCCGGCTACGTTGGAGAGGTGAGCGACGTGGTATCCACCGTCAATTTTCTATTGTCCGAAGAAGCCCGATACATCACCGGATCGAATATCCACTTGAGTGGTGGCTGGGGTATCTAGCGGAAGCAGAGACGTCCTTCCCGTCTGACGGGTAGGCGCCGGGGTTGTTCGCATTGTTGCAGCGCTGGCTTGGGCGTTGCCCGGCAGCGCTGCGCTCTTGCAGGGGACCTCATGGGAAACACCATGACGCTCAAGAACATCAGTGCCGTAACTTTAGCCGTCCGCGACATGAGGCGTGCCATCGCGTTCTACCAAAAGCTGGGATTTGAGTTGTTTTACGGCAACAGCATCGCCGGGTTCAGCAGCCTGCGAGCCGGCGATGCCACCGTGAATCTTGCGGCCACTTCAGGATACGAAGGCGCGTGGTGGGGCCGCGTTATCTTCCGCGTGGAGGATGTGGACGCCTTCTGTCAAGCGCTGAAGGCGGCCGGACTTAACCCCGAGGAGTTGCCTCGGGATGCACCGTGGGGTGAGCGTTTCTTTCACCTCATCGACCCCGACGGTCATGAGCTGAGCTTCGCCGCCCTTCTGGACGAAGGTGGTTCTCGGAGATGAAGGTGGGGCATCTCCGCCATCGTCATGCCCATCTCAGTTCTGGGGCAGCCGGTCGTGCGAGGTTTTCTGCCCCCTGCAGCCCTCTTCCTACCCCGACGAGATCTCCCAGTTTCTTTCCAGCTCCAGCGGGTTCCTGGATCATCTTTAGGAACTCGGGTGCAAATTCGTTCCAGACATCACAGCGGAAAGGAATATCGTGGCTAGCGTGCGAGAGCGCGACCTTGCATCTTGCCCGGAGCCAGGCGTGTTTGGGTCGACCCCCGAACCTCGCTTTCGAAGCGGGCCGGCCTGTCGCCGGCCCGTCCGAGCGGCGAAATAAGCATGCCCTCCGAGTGAATCTCCCCGAGTTTTGGCACACCTATTCGGCCACTCCGCCGACCTCCGGACGATGATAATGCCGACTTTTCGCCTACTGCGCTGCAGCGTTGTTGACGAGGCTGCGCAGCTTGCAGAAGATGATGCTGATGCCGTCCGCGATCCCGGGCAGCAGAGCGCCAGCCGCCACTGCGATGAATCCGGCCAACAAAGCGTACTCGATCAGGTCTTGCGCTCTCTCGTCGCGCTTTAAGTTTTCAAGCCAACTATACAGTTTTCTCATGTCCATCTCCTGGTTCTGATTTGTGAATGACCCAAAAGCCAATAAACTCAGTTCTTCAATGATCCAACAATTCTCTACGATTGCCAATGGAGCAGTCGTACTGTTTTTCACTTAAGAGCAGTAGTACTATCGTTAGGGACGGCTTAGAACGAATCCCGGGGGGGGGCCAGGACGGTCTCGATGGTGTCGTCTTCGGGCTCGGGTCAGTCAGTGGATTTAGCGGCGTTTTTGTCAATGACTTAGTAGGGATTCCGAGACTGCGAGTCGGGTGCGAGCGATCGCCGCGATCGGGCCAAATCCCCTCATTCCAAGCGCTTAGAGCGGTTTTTTCTGGCTAGGGTCGTTCACCAGAGGGTATCGTCTGCCTGGCCCGACAGGACCCTCTCCACTGCTGGCAGGGATGATTCAGCGAACAAGCAAAGGCTCCTCTGGGCTAGGGCGTTGATCAGAGCAACGACTCTTCGCCCCCTTTTTCCAGGGCTTCAACGAGGGCCGAGACTTGCTGCGCTTGCCGGCGATGGCACACTAGCAAAGCGTCAGGGCTATCCACGACGATCAGATCCCTGACACCGATCAAAGCGACCAGCTTCCCCGGCGCGTCCACATAGTTGCCCGCAGCCATGATCGATCGAAGAGGTGACCGCTCAACCGTGGTCTCAGAGCCGCTCACTAGCAAGCGGTAGACTGCTTCCCAACTACCGACGTCACTCCAGCCGAAATCCGGGCAGGCAAGGCCGACCATGTTCCGCGCCTTTTCCAAAACACCATAGTCGATGGACTCGTTCTCACAACTCGGGTAGTGTTCGCCCAGTGATCGCCGAAACTTTCTTGACCGCAGCGGTACGATCTTCTCTAGCTGGGCAGCGGTAGCAGGCATGAAGCGCCCAATGGCCTCACGGATGACGTCGGCGCGCCAAAAGAACGTGCCGCTGTTCCACCCATAATGGCCGGCAGCCAGGAATCGTCGAGCCGCCCTTTCCCGGGGTTTCTCGAGGAAGCGGACCACGGGGTGCGGTCTGAGCCCGCCGGGTCGCGTCGTCCGGGGAAACTCGATGTACCCGTACCCGGTTTCCGGCCACTTTGGCGGGATCCCCAACACCACCAACTTCCCCTGGGAAGCCACTCTCGCCGCGGCGCGCAAAACGGTCAGGTAACGTGAAACCTTGCCAATCACGTGATCCGAAGGAAACACTCCCATACTGGCGTCCGGGTCTTGCTCCAACAGAAGCCGCGCTGCCAAAGCTATGCACGGCCCTGTATTACGCTGCACGGGCTCCGCGATGATCTGGCGCCTCGGTACCTGAGGCAACTGCCGAGCCACTTCCTTCCTGAGAGGATCCCTGGTGAAGACCCAGATTCGGTCCGGCGGAATCAGCGGGCGCAGCCGCTCTACGGTCTGCTGCAGCAGCGAACCCTCTCCCACCACGTTTAGAAGCTGCTTTGGAAACCGCCGCCGGCTCCGGGGCCAAAAACGGGTCCCCCGACCGCCGGCTAGGATGACCCCGTGAAGATGCGCCTGCGGCCCTGACGGCTCACTCATGGTGCAGTTAATTCGTGAGAGTGAATCAGATTAAACGTGCGGTCCCAGCGCGTCTTGCTGAAAAAATTCAGCACGAGGTCTTTGATATGGGCCAGCGAAATGCTCGAGTCCTGCAGGCGGTGGGTCGGAGCATCGTAGGACCAATAGATGATGAGTGGCTTGCCGATGATGTTCTCCCGTGGCACGAAACCCCAGAAACGACTATCGTCGGAAGAATCCCGATTGTCGCCCATTGCAAAATAGTGGCCGGGAGGTACTACCACCTCGCCCCCGACAACATGGTTCTCGAGCATCATCCGTCCCTGCTGATAGACTCGCACGTCGGGCGCGGCGGGAAAGTTGTCTCGATACGCCTCTACATAGCTCGTATTATGAGAAACGTACGGCTCCTCGACTGGCTCCCCGTTAATCAAAAGCTGCTTGTCGACCATACGAACGCGGTCACCCGGGATTCCGACCGCCCGCTTTACGTACGTTTGAGACAGATCCCGGGGGTAACGGAAGACGATGATGTCGCCCCGCTGGACGTCCTGGTAGGGCAAGATATGCTGTCCGACCGAGCCTGCCGGCGCGTACGCCAGCTTATCCACGAGCAGGTGGTCCCCGATCAGAAGCGAATCCTTCATCGACCCGGTGGGTATGACGAAGGCCTGAACCAGCGTCGTGGTCCCGAATAGCAGGAGGATGATCGTTACGGTCCACTCGGCGACCATGCCGCGACGCGGAGCCTCCGCCCCTGCTACCTTTCCACCCTTCTGAACTGTTTTCTCCAAATTCATGCGTTTCTCAATAACTGCTGCGGGCCGGGTCCCCAACCCCCGCCCCCCGGCGACGACTGTCTACCGGCTATTGTAGCCAATCCGAAACCAAGTGCTGCAGGACCGCTATTCCACTAAAAAGCCCTAAGCGGAGCACCCAGTTGGAGAATTCAGGACTTTGGGATCCACCCGCAACTAGCGGTCGCCAGGCTGTCCAATTCCTTTGCGCGAAACCAATCGCTGGCGCAATCGGTGTTGCTCTTGTTCGTTAAGCCAGGATTTCCGATTTGGCTCCTCTGACGGCACGAGTCTACACCCTCACCCGGCGAAGCGCAACCATTTCTCCACCCGAAAGAGGCGGCGGCTGAGGCGGGACCGATCGAGCCCCCTTCTTGCCCCTCATGGGGGCTGATCCGCCGCTGCGAAGTCAATTTCGCAGACACCCCTCCGAGCTTCCGTCCTCAGTACACAGATTTCGCATTCGCCAAGTGCGGTGCTACCCGCCCGGCACAGGCAGCGCCCAGATCCTCCGCAGCATGTCGCCAAACAGCCGCCGGTCCAGATGTCCCTCCGCGAACAAGAGCCAGTAATACCGCGCGTGTTTAATTAGCCGTCCGCCCGTCTTCATCAGCCGGTGCTGCAAGCTCGTCAGCGACCAGTTCTTGATTCGCTGCGGCAGCCCGAGCCGCCGCCAGAGATTGCCCAGGTTGTAGGCCAGCACGCTTAACTGCAAGCGCACCTCGTTCGCCCGGAAGCGATGGCACGACAGCCGCGTCCAGTGCGTCGCTTGCTTACCTTCTTTGATCCACTGCTCCGCCGTGCCGCGCTGGTTGTAGAAACGCACCACCGACCGGCTTGGCAAGCTCATGTTCGTCACGATAAAACCGACGCGCGCGAACAGCTCGCCCTGGTGGTGCTCGACCTTGGCGACAACTCGTCTCGGCTTCTTCCAGCTCTCCGCCTGATAGCGAAAGCTCTTGTAGCGCACTAGCGGCTTGCGGCCGGGCCTCCCCGGCGGACGAAACAGGATGTCTTCGATCTCTAACTCCAAGCTTCTGTTGGCCGGAATGCGGATGGCGTACTGCACGCCGCGTTCCTCCGAAGCCTCATAAACTTCCGGTTTGGCAAAGGCCGCGTCGGCCCGGAAGGCGACCTGCTTGCCCGCAGCCTGTTGGCGCTCAATCTCCGGCAACAATAGCTCATCCCAGTCCTCGGCGCTGTGCACGTTGCCGGGACGCAGCTTGGCAGCGAGGCAATCACCGTGCTGGTTGAACAAAAGCAACGGGTGGTAGCAGACCGACTCGAAGTGTCCGTTGTAGGCACTGCCTTCCTGTTGGCCATGGACCGGACTCTCGGTGGAGTCCATGTCCAGAACGACCCGCGCGGAGTCGTCGAACGCCTCCGCTTGCCCGACCAGCTCTCGGTTCAGCGTCATCAGCCCGAGCAGATTCTCTTCGCTCGCCAGCATCTCCGTCTCGAAGCCGTGCAGCGTCGAGGTCAAGGCCGCACCGCGATCCCAGATCTTCTGCGAGCCGATCAAGCGAAACGTCGGGTCAGCCGACACTCGGACGGCGTCGTTGAGGTCCTCGTAGCCCGCCAAGCGGCTGTAGATCGACTGCCGCAACAGATCAGCGAGCGTGAACTGCTTGTTTGTGCCTTGCCGGGAGTCGCTGAGATGCTCGTCAATCAGTTCTCCGAGACCGAGCCGTTCGTCCAGTTCGCGAACCAAAATCAGGCCACCGTCGGAAGTGACGTGCGATCCCTGGAAATCGACTTTCAACGAGCCGTTGAAACTTAGCTGGAATGGCTTGGTTTGTTTTTCACCCATTGGGTGTTGGCCTCCCTGGCGTCCTCATCGGGCTCTAGCCCCTATGAATAAAGACGCTCAAGGCCGCCGGAAGGTCGAGAGGTCTGAATCAAATTGGAAATGCGGGTTAAGGTCTTTAGATCGATGCGTTTCGGCATAGCTAGTTAGAAGCTTGTCCCTAAGTAAATGCACCTAGCTCGAAGGTACTATCCCGCGCAACATTTCGGTACTACTTGTCTATCGACTAGCTACCCCCAAGGAGTGTATACGAGAAGTAACACTGACCCCCTCGCATGAACTCTGGAGAAAGGCAACATCCGAAAATGCCCTCTGATACGAACACAAGCGTTGACCGGACGGCGGAGCCAATCCGAATCGCCCTAGCAGACGATCACCCTGTCTTCCGTGACGGCCTGCGCAAGCTATTGTCGCTCGAGCGTGATTTTGAAGTCGTTGCCGAAGCCCAAGATGGCACTGAAGTCGTGGATATCCTGGTTGAGGTTGAGCCGGATGTTCTCCTACTCGACCTCCACATGCCGCGGCGCGACGGAATCGCGACATTGAAGGGTGTTGACCATCACCAACTCAAGACGAAAGTCATCGTGCTAACCGCGTCTGAAGACCCCCGTCAACATGTTCATGCCCTGAAACAAGGCGCTTCGGGAATTGTCCTCAAGCAGTCAGCGACGAAGCTGCTAGCCGAGAGTATTCGAAAGGTGCACCAGGGTGGCATTTGGCTGGACGCAAAGGGCACAGCTGCGCTGATGGAGCATGTCTTCGGCTCTACCGACAATCCGGCAGAAACACGTAAGAACCGAGGTCTCAGTGGCCGCGAAAAGGAAGTCGTTGCGCTGGTCGCCCAGGGTTTTAAGAACAAGGAGATTGCCAGTAAGCTGTACGTCGCCGAGCAGACAGTAAAGAACCACCTTCACAAGATCTTCGACAAGCTGGGGGTGGCTGACCGCGTCGAGCTGGCTTTGTACGCCCTGGAGAGAAAAGTAGACTAAAAAGTCGCGCCAGCCGGCGTTCAAACAGTACTAACCCCTGAAAATCAACGAGGGTTTTCTTTTTCGAGCAGTTTTCGTCTAAGCCGCTAGGGCTCACGTCGGGGCGCACCTTCTCCGCCTGCGGCGTTCAGTCCATCCGGCGCTCAAGCTCACTGGCTTGCCCCGCTATTCACCAGCTGAGAAGACATGAGCCTACAGAACTGCGGCGCAACTCTCTTTAGACACCAGCCCGAGACACCGGTGGCACTTGAGGTGAACCCGTCCTCCCACTCCGTTCGAGCCGCGTATGTTCGGGCATGGGCGCGAGCTCACGCCGCTGGCTCCGTCGAACGCTTTAAGAAAACTAGGCGACTTTCAACCCGGGCGAGCGAGACCTCGGCACGCCAACCTACGGCGAGACCACCGCGTTCGCCACAAACGCTCCGATGTACGCCAGGCCCGTCATGTAGCCCCACTGCGCCAGCGGCCACTTCCATCCGCCTGTCTCGCGGCGCACCACCGCCACCGTCGACATGCACTGCATCGCGAAGGCAAAGAATACCAGCAGTGCGATGGCGCCGCCCAACGTTAGCTCCGATCTCAGGGCCCCTTGCAGACCCGCCGAGCGCTCGTCGGCTTCCATACCGTAGATCGTCCCCAAGGTAGCGACGATCACTTCTCGAGCGGCCAGCGACGTCAACAAACCAATGCCTATTTTCCAGTTAAAGCCTAGCGGCTCGATCAGCGGCTCGATGGTCTTGCCGAGTGAACCTGCCCAACTATCTTCAATCGGCGGGGCAGCGCCGTTTTGCGTTGGAACGCTTAAGAGAACCCACAATACCACCGCCGTTGCTAGTATCACCGTCCCCGCGCGCCGCAAGAAGACCTTCCCTCGATCCATCAACCTCAAGCCAAGCGAGCGCAGGGTCGGCCAGCGATAAGGCGGCAACTCCAACATAAACGGGGTCGGAGAACTCTTCAGGACCGAGGACTTGAGCACCAGAGCGGTACCGAGCGCCGCCCCGAATCCCAAGACATACAGACTCAGCAGGGCTGCGGCCCGGGTCCCCAGCAACGGCCCTAGCAAGGGTTCTTCCGGCACGAAGGCGGCAATCACCAGGATGTAAATCGGTAGCCGGGCAGAGCAAGTCATGAACGGAGCGATCAAGATAGTCGCCATCCGGTCGCGCTTATTCTCTATAGTCCGCGTGGCGAGCACAGCTGGAATCGCGCAGGCGTACGCAGACAACAAAGGAATGAATGATTTCCCCTGCAGGCCGACCTTCGCCATCGTCCGATCAGCGATGACCGCTCCCCGCGCTAGATAGCCGGAATCTTCCAGGATGCCGATAAACAAGAAAAGCAACAAGATCTGCGGCAAGAAGATGAGCACCGAACCGACACCGCTCCAAACCCCATCGATTAACAGCGATCGAAACCAGGAAGGCGACAGCATGGAGGCGATCCACGCTCCTGAAGCGCCAATCGAGCCATCGACAGCATCCATGAGAGGCTCTGCCCAAGTGAAAATCGCCTGAAAAACAGCCACCACAACGAGTCCAAAAACAACGGGGCCGGCCAGGGGGTGCAAGAACACCGCGTCCAACCGGTGGGTCCACACCGCCGGTGCGGGCGGACGATAGCCGGCCTCACTGCTCAGGCGGCCCGCCCACTGTCGGCACGCCGGAATGTCCTGAATGACCGGCAACTGGCGTTGAGGCGGCGGAACAAACGCGCCGTTGAGAAACTTCCCGACGGCGTCCATGCCCTCACCGCGTCGCGCGCTGATGAGCGCGACGGGCGCGCCTACCCGCTCGGAAAGAGCGTCTGTGTCGAGGTCCCCACCACGAGACCGCAGATCGTCGGCCATATTGAGACCGACCAGGGTAGGTATGCCAAGACTTAGAATGGGGGCGGCTAGCGCCAGGTTGCGACCCAAATTGGTGGAATCCAGAATCAGAATAATCGCATCCGGCTTTTCAAGGTCGTCGAGTTCGCCCCGCAGAACATCGTGCGTGATCTGTTCGTCCTCGGTCCGCGGATCGAGGCTGTACAGTCCGGGCAGGTCGACAAGCGTAATCTGCTCGCCGTTAGCAAGCCTCATTCGACCCAGCCTTTTTTCGACCGTGACGCCGGGGTAGTTGGCGACCTTTTGGCGCAAACCCGTCAATCGATTGAAAAGGGTGGACTTTCCGGAGTTGGGAGGCCCTACAACGGCCACAATACGTCGCTGTCTAGAGGGGGTCGCGGACGGAGGCGTGACCTCGGCTACACCGGTGCTCGTGTCGCAGTGGCTCATGGGGCATCCCGCCGATTCGTCGCAGAGGAGCGCAGAATCATGCGAGCGGCTGTCTCGCGACGCAGTGCGACTTCGGACCCGTCTACGCGATAAATCCTGGGGTCCCCAAACGGGGAACGCCGAGCAACGGTTATGAGGCTATCGGGCAGAAAACCAAGCGTCATGAGCCGGCGTGACTCGTCATCGGGCAGGTCGATGCGTTCCAGAACTCCCTCATGCCCCTCATCGAGATCGACAAGCGTCAGGGGCTTAGAGTCCCGGGTGGAATGACGACTCATGGCCTCTTTTTGAAACTGAGTTGCAACTGGAATTCAGTATGGAAAGGGTCATATGGGAATGTCAAGCCACACAGGAGGAACCCATAGCGGTTTTGCCAAGCGCGGCATTTTGACTCAACGGAGTGACCAGTACGATGAAGTGTCGTTAGACAGATTTGAAGATATGTGCTGTATCACAACGACTTGGCCAGTCGTGAAACATCCAGCGGAAGTGGTGGACGGCGTGCTGCAAGATCGGCATACTGGAGCCGTCCGGCTATCCGTGGTGCTGGCCGAGACGGACGTGGGTGACCTCACATGAAGCGGGTGCATGCACGCCTTTCAAGGTTACTTCTTTAGGCTGTTGGCGGCCTTCTTGCTCACTGTAACAACTTTAGAGGTTTCACGCCCCCAAGTACCCCCAGCCGATACGCCAGCAGTTGACCCAGTGCTCGCTTACACGGCTTTCCTCGGCGGACGCGATCGCACCGGCACACCGATTTCGGTAGCTGTGGATGCAGGAGGCAACTTCTATGTCGCCGGCACGATTAGGAACGCCAATTTCCCCACAGTCAATGCTTTGCAGTCTGAGTACACGCCGGGAGAGTACCGCCAGAGCGTGAAACTACCTATCCTCGAACCTTGCCCGGATATTTTCATCGCTAAGCTCAACTCCAGTGGTACCGCACTCGTCTACTCGACCTATCTGGGAGGCGCAGATATCGACACCGTCTCGGACATCGCGGTTGACGCCCGGGGCTACGCTTATATTGTTGGCTACACTTCGTCGGAAAACTTCCCGATTACCGTGAACCTACAGCCGGGCACCCCACCCATACCGGGCTCCTTTGTTATGAAGCTAAGCCCCGACGGCTCAAGGATCATCTATTCCACTCGGTTGGTCAATGGCGCCGTCGGAGCTAGGGCTATTGCAGTGGATGGGTCGGGCAGCGCCTATGTGACGGGTTTGGCGACCCCCACCTTCCCGCGTATCAATGGCCTGCCGTTTGAGATTGGCGGAGTGTTGATGTTTAAGAGCACCGACGGCGGTGAAGCGTGGCGCGTGAGCAACCGTGGTTTACAGGGCCCCCTTCGTTCCACCGTAGCAGCCGCTGTGACCCCCCAAGGTTCGTCGGTGATCTACACGGCGGCGTTCGATAAATTGTTCAAGAGTGAAGATCAAGGGGCAAATTGGCAGCGCGTCGACTTCGGCCCCCTAAGTCTCGACTTCTTCCAAGCAATTGCGGTAGAGCCTGAGAATGCTTCCACGATCTACTTGGCGACCCGCGGCACCATGATTAAGAGCATCGACGGCGGCGCCAGCTGGCGTGAAATCAACAACGGGTTGCCGGAGGGCGACAGGGACGTCACCGCCGTCGCGATATCGCCAAGCGAGCCCTCGACGGTATACATCGGGACGTCAAGGATCTACAAAAGCATCGATGGCGGCGGCCGGTGGCGACCAACCGCTTTAACCAGTTTGGCGCCGATACTGCGAGTAGAAGGTTTGCAAGTTGATCCAGCCAATTCGTCCGTCGTGTACGCCAGCGTGACCGAAAGCGCGGGCCGCTTCAAGCCCCGGCTATTCAAGACTCAGGACGCCGGTACGGCCTGGCGACCTATCGAGCAAGGTTTGGAACAGGCCCTGCTTCCGAACACATGGGGACCTATACCTCTCGCAATCGATCCGACCATGCCATCCACTCTCTACTCGGGCACACGCGTGGGTGTGTTCAAGAGCGTGGACGCCGGAGAATTTTGGACGCCCGCCAACAGCGGCATCGAGGATGACCGGGGCCTAACTGCGCCGGTGGGCATTTTGACGATGGACCCAGCCAACCCGCCACACTCTACGCCAGTGCAGGGTTCGAGCTATTCAAAACGACTGACGGAGCCGCAAGCTGGCGCTTGGTCGAAAGGGTCCTTCCCACTCATCTCGAGGACGTAGCTGTTGACCCGGCAACGCCGTCCACCATCTACGCTCTGTCGGGAAGCAGCGGCGAGAATGCCTTTGCACTGAAGCTGACTCCGGACGGATCAGCCATCGCTTACTCTACGCCGATCGGGGGAAGCGGTAGAGACTTGGCTTGGGACATTGCGGTCGATGCCACTGGGCACGCCTACATCGCAGGCTTCACGTAGTCAATGGACTTTCCGACGACCAGCGGTGAGAACGGCGCTGACAAACTAGACCACATAGCGGCGGTGTGAAGGCTCCCAGAGGAGGCGGAGGACCAAGCCGCTGATGTGGTCCGCAAGCATCCCCGAGGTGTTTTGTGGAACACCGGAGGGATGTATCGGGTGGAGCTATACGTTCAAGTACGACGAAGTGTCTGCGTCGAAGGGCTAAGCGAACGCGAAGCAGCACGGCGCTTTGGGATTGCTCGCGAGACCGTGCGCAAGATGTTGCGCTACCGGATTCCGCCGGGCTATCGGCGGAGCAAACCGGCGAGGCGTCCCAAACTGGAGGCCTTCACAGGGATCATCGATCAGATCCTGACCGACGATCGGGAGCGTCCGAGGAAACAACGCCACACCGCACAGCGCATCTTTGACCGCCTCCGCGACGAGTACGGGTTCACAGGCGGCTACACGACCGTCAAGGACTACGTACGCGAGAAGAAGCTGGGCGGACAAGAGATGTTCGTGCCGCTGACGCATCCGCCGGGTGACGCCCAGGCGGACTTCGGCGAAGCGGTCGTCGTCATCAACGGAGTGCAGCGCAAGGCGCACTTCTTGGTCGTCGATCTGCCGCATAGCGATGACGCATTCGTGAAAGCGTTTCCGGCCGAGACGACGGAGGCATTCTGCGAGGGGCACAATGCGGCGTTTCGCTATTTTGGCGGCGTGCCGCGCAGCATCGTCTACGACAACACGAAGCTAGCGGTGGCGAGGATCCTGGGAGACGGCACACGCCAGAGGACCCGTGTCTTCTCCGAGCTGCAGTCACATTATCTGTTCGCCGACCGTTTCGGGCGGCCGGGCAAGGGCAACGACAAAGGCAAAGTGGAAGGGTTGGTGGGCTATGCGCGGCGCAACTTTATGGTGCCGATCCCCAGGTTCTCAAGTTGGGAAGCCTTCAACGAACACCTCGAAGCGAAGTGCCGCAAGAACCGTGGACGGCGCTTGCGGCGACACTCGGAAACGATCGGTGAGCGTTTCGAGCGCGACCGCCAGGCGTTTCTGACGTTGCCTGCTGTCGGGTATGACGCTTGCGACAAGCGCACGACGCGGGTGACGTCGTTGTCGCTGGTGCGCTATCGGACCAACGACTACTCGGTTCCGACGCGCTACGGCCACCGCGAAGTACTGCTGAGAGCTTACGTCGATGAGGTGGTCATCGGCTGCGGCAGCGAAGAGATCGCCCGGCATCGGCGCAGCTACGAACGCGAGGAGTTGATCTTCGATCCGCTGCATTACCTGGCCTTGCTGGAGCGCAAGACGAACGCGCTGGATCAAGCCGCGCCGCTCGTCGGTTGGCAGTTACCGCAAGATCTCGTGCGTTTGAGACGCTTGCTCGAAGTGCGGCTGGGTAAACCAGGCAAGCGCGAGTACGTGCAGGTGCTGCGTTTACTCGAAGACTTCCCGCTCACCGACGTCACCGCCGCCGCGCGGCAGGCCGTTGAGTTGGGAACGATCGGCTTCGACGCCGTCAAGCACCTCGTCCTGTGTCGGATCGAGCAACGGCCGCCCCGCTTGGACTTGACGCAGTATCCGCACTTACCCACAGCACAAGTCGAACAGACATCGACAACAGATTATTTGGTGCTGCTGGCACAGGGAGTGGACTGATGGCGAGATCCAAACTGCTGCTGGAAGCTCATCTGAAAGCACTGCGGCTGCCGACCTTCTTACGCGAGTACGACAAGGTGGCACGGCAGTGCGCCACGGAGGGCTTGGATGCGAGACGCTTTCTGCTGCAACTGTCCGAGCTCGAACTGCTCGACCGTGAACGCCGAGCGACCGAGCGGCGCATCAAGGCCGCCAAGTTCCCGGTCACGAAAACCCTTGATACGTTCGACTTCCTGGCGTTACCCAAGTTGAACAAGAAGCTGGTGCTCGAGCTGGCACACGGAGAGTTCATCGACCGTCGCGAGAACGTGTTGGCTCTAGGAAACTCCGGCACGGGGAAAACGCATCTCGCTCTGGCGCTGGGACTGGCGGCCTGCCAGGGTGGCTATCGGGTTCGCTTCACTACCGCCGCAGCGCTGCTCAACGAGCTGCTGGAAGCCCGTGATGAGCGGCGCTTGCTGAGGGCCCAAAAGCAGCTCGCCAAGCAAGACCTGCTGATCGTCGATGAACTGGGCTACGTGCCGCTGTCGAAGACCGGAGCGGAGTTGCTGTTCGAAACCTTCTCACAGCGCTACGAGCAGGGCTCCACGATGGTGACCTCGAACCTGCCGTTCAACGAGTGGACCGAAGTCCTCGGGTCCGAGCGCATGACCGGCGCCCTGCTGGATCGGCTCACTCACCACGTCCACATCCTGGAGATGAACGGCGATAGCTTCCGCCTCAAGCAGAGCAAGAAGCAACGCTCTCCGTCTTCGGATTGATCCCCGCCGGCTCGCCACAGTTTTTGTGAGCCGCCTTCCACTCCGCCTTCAGCCGCCCTAACGGGCGACCTCAGGCTGCGTTCCAGCCGTCCCACAAAAACTCGAAGCAAAACCCCGACTCCCCCCCCACTGGTCTATTTTTGCTCCGCCGCTCTACCCCAAAACTGGTCTATTCTCCCTCCGCCGAACTGGTCTAATTTTGCTCCGCCCTTGACAAACGCGTCGCAATCCGAAATTCTGAGCGTGCCAGAACGTTTATTCAAGATTTCCGATCTTCTCCGCGTCGCTCGTGTAGTTTACCGGAGAAAAGTGCCGCACGCAATGCTCTTCGACGACCTGTCCTCTGTCCGCCCGTTAAGATGGCCTCTGAATCCCGAATTGCGAATGGAGGGGAGACTTCTGAAGCGTATCGGTGAGTTGTACCGACCTGTCTAAAGGAGGAACTTATCGTCTTGGCCCGGGCTGTAGGGCATCGTGTGGTTCGCAATGCGAAGTGTTGTACTCAAATTGAGTCCTGATAGTTAAGGTAAATCTACGGTGGGTTGAGATGGTGCTTCGAGTGTTGGATCGTGAGCCTGGGCCGCCCTTCGATGAAACACCCGCGAAACGCCACGGCAGGAGCTACTGGATGTAGCCGAGGCTTTTGAGTGCTTCAAGCTGTTGCTCGGTAAGCGATTCCAATTCCTCGGATCGAGACGCAGCTTTCGCCGGATTCTGGGCGAAGTATTGTTGAATCAGATGCCTTCAGTATGCCCACAGCTCCTCGCCGACTTTCTTATGGTGCGGAGATCCTTTGGATCGAACAGGTCCCCAACACTCCGCTCTCGGTTTGGTGATTTGTAAACACCGCCGATTTCTTGGCAAAGGCGGCCAGGCTCGGAGTCGAACGCGCCTCGTTGTACGGCTGAAGGTAGTTCTTGTTCACGGTACAAGTCGCGTACAGGAGCACGAGACGGGGCACAGGGGCGCCATCTGTTTGGGGAGCACAGGCGGCACAAAGGATCGCCAGTCTCGTCAACGAGGGTACGACTCTATTCATCTGGGCTCCTAGCGCTGACTACTTGAACTCAATGCGCTGTCGACATAGCTTAGGCTTGTGCGCTTCGCTTGTTCGCGACGGCCTACTGAAGGTACCCCAAAGATTTCAATCTCTCCACGGTGTCCGAGTCCATCGCCACCTGTATTTTCAGCAGCGACGGTCGAGACCGGAGCCTCTGGATCCGGTTGGCCAGGGTCTGCGCGCGCCATGGAAAAGTAGCCGTGAGGCGGCGCTATCTGAACTGCTCGGTGACGTCGATCTGCATGAACGGTGCGTCGTAGCCTTTCGGCAAATCGAAGTGCTTCACTTCCAGTTCTTCATATTGCATTCCATAATATGCACTCAGGATCACGCGGAAGGTGTTGATGGGTGAAATATCGCGCCTCATTCTTCCCGGCCTTCCTCCGGGCAAGTGAAAAGCGTTCAGGATCTCGAAGTAGGTCACGTGCCGATCATCGCTCCAGCTCCTCCCCAGATCGGTGCCGTGATCGGCTTGCAGTATGATGATTGGCGGCGTCGTAGACCTCTTAAGTATCACCCTGAGAGCTTCCAGCAGGTGCTCATTGATCAGTTCGAGTTCGGCAAAAAACTGTGCAGGGCTGGGCCTCCACGTCGCCTCTGCCAACTTCTCCCCGTTTCGCTTGAGTTGGACAGGCCCGTGCGGCTCGAGGAGGTGTGTGAAGGTAAACGTTGCTTCCGGCATGTCGGGCACCCTTTTGAGACTCTCCAGAGTCGCGAAAAACCGCCCCGTGTCACGCCAGGTGTAGGGGCGACCCTTAGCCTCGAGGAGCGGCTCCAGTTTGCCACTGGTCAGGTGCAGAAGCGTGCTACTCAACAGAAGCGGGTAGAACGGTTCCTTGTAGGACCGGCCATCTGTTATGAGATCCCTAGTTCGAAAATCGTACTTCTTGGCGCCACCCTCGAAGAAATCGAGGTTGAAATCGGCAGTCCTGCTCGACCGCAGGAATCCCGACAGCATGTATACGTATGTGTAACCGCTCTCGATCAAAACTCGTGCCACCTCGTTGTCAGCGATGAGCGTCCTCAAGTACAGGCGACCGTCGACATCAGCGTTCGCGGTGTTCTCGGGTACATATCGCATGTTTAGAGACGAGCTTAAAGAGTGCAGCGTGGCGCCGTAGTTGCTCTTGCTGTCGTACGCCACAAAAAACCCGAGCGCCTCCAAAGCTTCGGTAAAAGGTGTGTTGTCATACCCGTAGTCGCGTAGGAGATGACGATTGCTGGGATATCCGTCCGCGATGATGTAGTAGATGTCGGGATGTTCTGGGGTGTCAAGCACTTGCTTGTAGCGCCGCGGCTTCTCAATGCTGACCAACTCGTCGGCTTCAAGCCAATGGTCGATGATGGTCGCAGTTGGAAAAATCAGAAGAGCAAGCGACGCGATGTAGAACGACTTGGCGAGTGGGCGAAAGTTCAAGCTGGCGGGCAGTCGCCACACAGTTAGGATCAGCATCCCCACCGCGATGGCCATCGTAAGCAATAGTAAACGCGCCGGATACGTCAGGTTCCACGCGTCGATCAGAATCATAAAATGCCCGCCTGAGAAGAAAAAAAGAAGAAGGATTGCTGTAATGAGAGCAGACTTATCGGGGCTCTTTGTCAACGCACGAAATGCAAAGAAGATGAGGGTGGTGGTGGCGAGGCCGGCAAGGACTGCTGGGAAAATCTCTTCGTCCCGGACGGCCCCCAGATTCTCGGAGTATAAATGCAGAATAGGGAAGACAACCAATAGCCACGGATAGATCGGTTTCATTAGAAGGCAATTCTCAGAGGTGGTCCCAGGGCCCGGACGGCATCCACCAGAATCACGATGATATCGGGCCTCTCCTCGGCACTCCGACGGGACTCGCACGCCTGCGTGAGAAGAACCGCTAGCACGACCGCCGACACAGGCCTGAACCAAGTGCTGCAGGATCTCTGCGGGTTCTGTGCGGAGAAGCTTCCCATTCTCGGCAGTCTTAGGGGCATGAACCGCTTCAATCCGGCAGGTGTCCGGTTGCGTGTTGAATCCCGGTGTCGCGTTCGGGTGCTCTCAGTGGGAAAAACCAGCAGCTCGGCCGCCCCACTCAAATCTCAGCAGGACGCTACCATTTCGCAGATTATCTCACATGCGGGCTCGATCCCCGAACTTGACTCTCCCACGTCCCCACAGGTAAACTGCCACCGACAGCCTCCTTGAAGCCCCGTAGCTAGCATTGCCGCTTTTTCATCATCCGCTCCTCGCTAGTGATTGTAAGCAAACTCCCGGGAGCTAATCAGCGCCCAGACGAACCTCGCCCTCGATGACCACCGGATGATCGACAACCCGGAATTCCATCGGGTTCGAAACCCCAGAGGGCGAAACAAGCCGCATGCGATGTACTCCGACGGGAACCGACGGCCCGATATCGATTTGAACCAGGACCCGGTAGTCCGGGAGCTTCCGACCTTCCCCGTCACCTGGGGGGGCCGCCGCCTTCATTTCATCCTGCCGCGGAGGATCGTTGACCTCTTCGACGTGCTTGATTTCGGCCACGAGACCGTCCGATTTCGGCCATACGGCATAGGCTCCCGCGAGCAGCTTTCCACGAAACTCCGCTTGGGCTCTTGTACCGCGCTGGCCGCCAACACTCCCCACTCGCGACGCTTTAATTGACTTGTTTATTGATACCCGCAGAATATAGTGTTGTTTTCGGACACAGCAAATGCCTTGCCAGAGCGGGCGCAGCACGCTGCGCCCCTACACTGTATTTCGCGAACATCAATAGAACCGCTTAGATCGAACCCGTCTAGCGGGCGACCTGCCCCGGACGTAGGGGCTTCTGGAGGGTTCTGGGCTCATCTGGATAGAGGCTTGCTACCATCTCGCCGTAACCGTTAAAGATCTCCGTAGGCTGTCGTGGCCCCTTTCGCGCAGTGGCATCTCTTACCAACATGTGATCCCATTCCTGCGACCAGCGAGGGTGCGGTATGTTCGGATTGACGTTACTGAAGTAGCCGTACTCATGTTTGTACGGCCCGGCTGACCAGAAGGTCCCCGGCTTCTTTTTTACGAGTTCGATTTTTACGATGGACTTGGGAGACTTGTAGCCGTACTTCCAAGGAACAATCGTTCGCACCGGCGCTCCATGCTGCTTGAGCAGAGGTTTCCCATAGACTCCCGTAACGACCATCGCCAGATCGTTCATGGCCTCGTCCATCCGCAACGCCTCGAAGTACGGCCACGGATAATCCTTCTCCCATACACCCGGCATCTCGTTCGGCTTGTAGACCGTGGTGAACCTTACATGTCGCGCGGTACTCTTGGGATCCACCGCCTCTAGCAGCTTCTTGAGCGGGAACCCTGTCCACGGAATATTCATAGCCCAAGTTTCCACGCAGCGAAAGTGGTAGATCCTCTCTTCGTGCTCGAACTTGAAAAGATCGTCTAGGTCGAACGTGCGCGGTTTATTGCATTCACCGCTTACTTCGACTTTCCAAGGCTCGATTTGGAACTTTTCAGTTAATTGCCACACCGGTCCCCCTCGGCCGGGCAGGAACTCATAAAAATTGTTGTGAATCGCCGCCACCAGTCTTTCCGTTAGTTTGACGCCCTCGGGATCGAATTTCGGATTTCGTTTCGCCGGGAAGACGTCCGGGCGGTTCAACGGTACGGCAAGTGGATCTTTCTTCGAGACGTCCTGGGCTGTGATCTCTCGCACCCCGGGAGCCATCATCATCGCAGCTCCGGCGAGCGACAAGTCTTTGACGAATCGTCTGCGATTCAGAAAAACGTCTTCCGGAGTCGGGTTAAGACGCGGTAGGGAAAGCGTCTTCTTAGCTGTCATGACTGCCCCCTGCTTGGCCTCAAGCCATCTGAGCGATTTGCCGAGCGAGTCAATACCCAAAGCCACCATAGCCTACATCGAAGCTTTTGTCCACCGCAGTTCAGCGCTGCTTTTAACGGGATCGACGCACCGAACCGTCAAATCAGGATCTCATTGGCTCGAATCGAGTTATGACAAGACATAGGATACGAGGGCTTGACAGAGTTCGCCTGCGGCTTGACCCAGCTCAACCGCTGCACCCGGGGAGCAGCCGGGCCCGCCGGCATCACCCCGTATTCCTGTCGAAGGCCGACCGGCCTGCTCCATAAGATGAAACGAGCTTTCTCAGTGGGACAACCCCTAGGCGCAACGCCGACGATCGCTGTAACACCGTCAGCTCTTCGAAGGGGCTGCCCTGAAACTAGAGCCAGACGATCCGGAAGTGCTGAAGGCGCTTCAAATGGCAGAAAATGCTCTTCAGCGCTGAAGGCAGAGCTGCTGTGGCATTGGTGAGAACTTCGAGTATGCATTTGCTCGCCGCCTGCAGGCAGGAGCTATGCCGTGGCGCGACTCAAGACAGGTAGATGGCCGCCTCGCGGCCCAACCGAATCGCCGAAGTCTCTTGCTTCGAGCCGCTGGCCCGGGCGGCCTATTTCGCTCGCGGACTCACCAGCGGGAAAGGTTGGTGCAACGACAAAAACAACGACGAGTAGCTGTCGGGAGTTACCCGCCGGGCCTCGCTGTTTTGGGGACTGCGCGACCGGGCCAGCGGCTCCCGATGCGCCCATGTTGCCTGTTTCGAGGCCGGCGGGTCGACCCAAACTGAATCTTCTGCGACGGCTCGCTGGTTCGCCAGCAGCCCGAGGCAGCACATGGATGTCTGGTCTCTCAGGCCCCAACGACCGCATTCACAAACACTCTCCACCCTGGTCGCCATCACCACTTCACGCTTGCCCCCAGGAGGCTCCGGATCTCTGCATCGATCCCTTGACTTTTACCTATCATGGATGTCCCCATTTTTCGCCGAACCTACCGCTACCACGGGCCGCTAGGATCCCCATAGACACAGCGGCAACGGTTCATAAACGGCACCAGAACCGACCTGAGTGTCGCTATCACGACTGTCTCATTTTTGGGGTTCACTCCAGCACGCAAGAATGCGTGCGCCACATCTGCCGCCTCCATTTTCATGCTGCGGTCAAGGTTGCGAATGACCTCGGTTGCTGGGACAAGCCCTTGGCCGTCACGAGGCCTCGACCGCACCCTTTCGGGCGCGGCTCTCTTGGCATCATGCCTGGCGCGGATTTTTCCGAGCAGGCGGCTCAATCGTAGTATTCCAAGCCCAGGTGTGTGATCAGGTCTTCACCGCGCATCCAGCGCAGCGTGTTCTTGAGTTTCATCAACTGGATGAAGATATCGTGCTCGGGGTACAAGCCCTCGGCTACCATCGGTGACTTGAAGTAGAACGACAGCCACTCCTGGATGCCCCGCATCCCGGCGCGTTGAGCTAGATCGAGAAACATCGCCAGGTCGAGCACGAGGGGCGCCGCCAGGATTGAGTCGCGGCACAGGAAATTGATCTTGATCTGCATCGGGTAGCCCAGCCAGCCGAAGATGTCGATGTTGTCCCAGCCTTCCTTGTCATCCCCACGAGGAGGGTAGTAATTGATGCGCACCAGGTGGTCGAAGTGCTTATAGAGATCGGGGTATTGGCTGGGCTGCAGGATCAGGTCTAAGACCGACAGCTTGCTGACTTCCTTCGTCTTGAAGGCTTGCGGATCGGCGAGCACCTCGCCGTCGCGGTTGCCCAAGATGTTCGTCGAGAACCAACCGTTAAGCCCCAGCAGTCGGGACTTCAGCCCCGGCGCGATGAGCGTCTTCATGAACGTCTGCCCCGTCTTATAGTCTTTGCCGCACAGGGGCACGTTGCGATCCCTGGCGAGCTGCACCATGGCCGGACAGTCGACGGTCAAGTTCGGCGCTCCGTTGGCGAAGGGAACCTCGGACTGCAGAGCGGCATAAGCGTAGATTTGGCTGGGCGCGATAGCGGGATCGCTCTTCCGCAACGCTTCTTCAAAGGCTGGCAGGCTCTGATGGGCGGCGGTTGCTTCATAAAAGACTTCGGTCGAGCCGCACCAGATCATGACCAGACGTGAAGCGCCGGTTGATTCCTTGAAATGGCGGATATCCTCTATCAGGCCCTCGGCCAGATCCATCTTGTTCGAGCCCTTCTTGACGTTCGGTCCCTCGATGCGGGTGACGAAACGCTGGTCGAACACCGCGGGCATGGGCTGAACAGCCTCCAGTTCAGGACGGACTTGGTCGAGCTGAGTCTGGCTCAGCACCCCGGCTTTGGTCGCCGCATCGTAGCAATTGTCTTCGTAGATGTCCCAGCCACCGAAGACGAGGTCAGGAAGCGAGGCCAGCGGGACGAAATCACGAATCAGCGGGTTCCGATTATCGGTGCGCTTGCCGAGGCGGATTCGGCCCATCTGACTCAGCGAGCCAATCGGCGAAGAAAGGCCCTTCTTGACGGTTTCCACCCCGGCCACAAAGGTGGTCGTGACGGCGCCCATCCCTGGTGTCAGAACACCGAGCTTGCCTTCGGCAGGAGCGATCTTTGGCGTTGTTCGCATTGAAATGGTAGTTTTACCCCTCTCTTAATTTCCCTACACACCCGCGGGAATTCGGTCTTCCCCCTCCCCGATCACGATCGCCGGGGATGTGACCTGATGGCCTTGTCATCCCACCAGCAAAAGCCGGCGATGATAATTAGATCGCCTGGTTGGAAAAGACGTGCGGCCGCACGATTCACATTCAAGCAATCGGTCCCGGGGGGACTACGAGGAGGAATACGGATAAGCTGATGAGAAGTCTTCTAGTCATTGCGGTCTCCATGCAAAAGCACATTGGCGCAAGCGTCCCGCTGGGACAATGTCCAGAATTTCCGATTCGGACCTTCGGCTGCTACATGGTACACCCTCTCCTCTCCCGAACACAACGAATTTACCGCCGGAAGGCAAGCAGCGACCGGATCGAAGCGTTCCAACGGTTCAAGCATGTGAATCGAGAGGCAGGCGGAGTCAATCGGGGCCGTGATAGACGTGGAACCGATAAACCGCGCCCTCATCTGCCGGGGTCGTGGATAGAATAAGATGCGCCAAATGAAGAGTTAGAGCGGTGATCGTGGGCTGTAAGGTCCCGGAAGGCTTCCGCCACGCTGAGAGAACTCGTATTGGACTTGCAATAAGTAAGACGAGCAACTAGGCTTGGGATAGATTCTGTATCATTTTTTCCTGAATGAAGTGGGAATACTCCCGTCCTTATTGAGGTCTTCGCACACCTGTGGCGGCCATTCCGTTTTGGGCCGAAAGTTGTACCTCAACAAGTAGCGGTCAAGAACACTGTTGTTCCACGGTGAGACCAGGACCATCTTTTCCCGGCGAAGGATGCCTCGGACGTCCACGGGCTTAGAAAAGTCGAGAAAGTCCTCCCAGGTTCCGCTAAACCTCTTCGGCCACTTGCTCGCCAGCGGCGAGGATGCCGCTCGCGGCCCAACCCTGGAGAGTTTCTCGAACGTTCCACGGTTGTACTTCTGCAACGAAATTTCTCTGTCGAGCGGGTAATAGTCGCTCTCGGTGTCGCCATTATCCGCCACGATTGTTAGGTTGCGCCAACCGGCGGGCATTGTCCCGTGCTTGCCCCACTGCACGCTAACAGCCGGCTGCCCGCCAGACCGATGGGCCTCTTCGAGCGCGGCAGGGAGGGCCCGTAAAATCCGTCCGTGAAAATAGGTGAAGTAATCGACGACCCGCTCTCGCCTTTCATCCAGGCGGACCCACATCAGTTCGTGATCGCAAGGGTCGTTGTCGTCGGGAAAGTCGATGTCATCCTCCCAAAAGAAGTGGTAGGCAATCCAGGGCACCGTTGGATGGATGACAGCAGCTGCGTCTCGGAGATCGAATGGCTCACTCGGCGTGGCGAACACTCGAGGAGCAAATCGCAACACCAGCTTCAGTTCGGCTTCGGAAGGCGCACGTGGCGGATCTACGCTGAGGACGCGTTTGTAAGCCCCGCTTGCTTCGTCTAACTGGCGCTTTAGGTGTACGTCCAGTGCCTCTCTATTGGCCTGCCGTGCCTCCGTCACCTTGCCATCGCAGGTAGGCTGCAGGTCAACACGCTGTCCGTAACTCAGGGCTACAAATAGAGCCATTCCGGCGATTCCTTTGCCTCCCTCCACAGAACCCCATAAAAGAGAGGACGTCGGTCGAAGCATCACGGGTACAATTGATACGAGTGACACGGTGCTATTCTATTTGGTTGGGGGCTTCCGAGCACTGTCCGTGTTGGAGATAAGTGAGGATTGATCCCATTACCGGAAACCGGCCGCGATGACCTCCGGATCATCACATGCTCGAGAACGCTTTCCATTCAGTGCCTTGCTGTGCCGGGACCGTGAATACCTAATTTAACTGTTTTCGGGGGGCTACATGGACGTCGAGCAGCAGGTGAAGAAAATTATTTGTGAACAGCTAAGTGTCGAGGAATCCGAAGTGACGCGAGACGCTTCGTTCGTCGAAGCGCTCGGCGCCGATTCACTCGACATCGTAGAGCTGGTCATGGCGCTCGAAGAAGCGTTCAGTATCGACATCCCAGACGAGCAGGCCGAAAAAATCAGAACGGTGGACGACGCCATCAAGTACGTGGAAAGCAGCATCAAGAAGAAGTGAATGCCGTTCGTAACTGGCGGCGGATAGGAGGGAACTGGATTGTCGCAAAGGGTGGTGGTTACCGGGGTGGGTCTGCTGTCTCCGGTGGGGATCGGAACGGAAGAGACCTGGCAGGCCCTTCGCGAAGGCCGCAACGGCATCGGCCCCATCACACTGTTTGACCCCGAGGGCTTCCCCTGTCGGATCGCCGGCGAAGTGAAGCGCTTCGATCCCCTCGACTATGTGGCCAAGAGAGACGTCAAGAAGATGGGGCGATTCATCTTTTTTGCGATCGCCGGCGCGGAGTTCGCTCTCAGAGCTTCAGGGCTTGCGATTACCCCTGCCGTCGCCGAGCGAGTGGGGGTCTATATTGGCAGCGGCATCGGCGGGTTCGACGTTATCGAACGTGAGCACCGCGCGCTACTGGAAGGTGGGCCGGGCAGGATCTCGCCTTTTTTTATCCCTGGCAGTATCGTGAATTTGGCCTCGGGCCAGGTGTCGATCCGGACGGGCGCCAAGGGTCCCAATTCCGCCACCGCGACGGCCTGTACGACGGGCGCGCACGCGGTGGGGGACTCGTTTCGCATCATCGCACGCGGCGAAGCGGACGTAATGATCTGTGGTGGTACCGAGGCGGCCATCACGCCGATGGGTGTCGGGGGGTTTGCGGCAATGAAGGCCCTCTCGACCCGCAACGATGATCCCGCGCACGCCTCCCGCCCTTGGGACACCGAGAGGGACGGTTTCGTCGTCGGGGAAGGAGCCGGAATCCTGCTTTTGGAGGGCCTTGATTTTGCCCTGCGGCGGGGCGCGCCGATTGTGGCCGAGCTCGTCGGTTACGGCATGAGCGGCGACGCCCACCATATTACTTCCCCTCCCGAGGATGGAGATGGCGCTTGCCGCGTGATGATGAATGCCATCCAGGACGCCGGGATTTCGCCAGAGCAGATCAGTTACATCAATGCGCATGGAACCTCGACCCCGGTGGGCGATCGCGTCGAGTCGCAGGGCATCAAGAAAACGTTTGGCGATCACGCCTACAAACTGGCTGTCAGCTCGACCAAATCGATGACCGGACACCTGTTAGGAGGTGCGGGAGGACTCGAGGCCGGTATCGTAGCCTTGGCGCTGCGTGATCAGGTTGCTCCTCCGACTATTAACCACTTCAACCCCGACCCCGAATGCGATCTCGACTTCGTTCCCCATCAGTCGCGGGCCATGGAGATGGAGTACGCGTTGACGAACTCCTTCGGTTTCGGTGGCACCAACGGCGCGCTCATTCTCAAGCGATACGCGGACCGCGATGGGAGCGGCTGACGTGAAAGCCGGCGGGCACATCCTGTTTGCCAAGTATGCCGCTTCGCTCGAAGAAGGCGCCGAGCCTGGAATTCGACGTCGAGCAGGAGCCTAGGGGCCTGAAAACGGCAAACGTGACTCGGTCTTAGACTACTCTCGGCCTAGTCGTCGTCGCGTACAGCCAGGCGAGTCGGTAGGAAAACCCTGCGGGTTTCCCACTTTCCCACAACCCCGACGACGAGTACATCAGAGTTGTCCAATGCAAGATGATCCCCCTCGGCATGTTCCGGCGGAGCGATCCGTCGGGTTTTGCCAAGCCGGGCTTTCCCGCCGTACCGGAAACCCGCCGTAACCCATTGATTCCCTGTTGGTTGTTCGAAATTGGCTTTGTTTGGTAATTTCTTTGCCCCGTTGGTTCATGGCTCCCGATTACGCGTGCTCGCATTGGCGCCGAATGCTTCGGATGCCCAATCATATTATACTCCGCCAATCCAAGGCGACGCTGCCATTAGCGGCTTTAAGCTTCTTTGAATGAACAACTTAACCGCAACACCGTCGCCGGCTGCGCCCGCTGTAGCGCTTCCAGCGCCGGCCAGCGCCGCAAAAACTCCTCCCCCAACTCCGTGTCGAGGTCGTCAAACCAGGCCAACACTGGCGGCAAGTACAGCTTCCACTGCGCCGTCAGACGGTTCTTCTGGCGCGTCTTCTCGTTGACGAATTGGCGGCGCTGCTCGACCAGAAACTGCCAGCTCCGCATCTCGACCGTGTCGCGCTCCAGCGGTCGCAGACGATCACGATGACGGGTCAGCAGATCCAGCAGCAAGGCCGCCTCGGGCGGGTCGTCCTTGGCTGCGGAAGGAAAGAAGGCCCGCTGCCTGCGGAGTCGAGGCACATTTATTGATGAAGTCATAGACGTAGATTCCCCGTGGAAGTAAGGTCCGACGTCGGCCCCGGCTCACGTCAGTTGATACCTTGATTCAGTTGACCCGGACAACTCGGCCGGGTAGGATGGTCGATCGACCGAAAACTGAAAGGCTAAGTAATGGCGATTGATTCGAAGTTGCAACGCCAAATCATGGGACGATTTGCGACTGGCGTGACTGTCGTGACCACACGATGCGGCGAAGAGCTGTTGGGCATGACGGCGAACGCTGTCATGTCGCTCTCGCTCGATCCACCGCTCGTCGTGGTCGCCGTCGACCGGAAGAGCCGTATGTGCGAAGGGTTAGCGGAGGGCGGCTGCTTTGCGATGAATATCCTCAGAGCAGAGCACGAAGACATCTCGAACCGCTTCGCCCGCCCCGGCCCCAAGGACTTCTCCGACCTTAAGATTATTATTGGCGAAACAGGAGCACCTATATTTGAGGACGCTCTTGCCTACCTCGACTGCCGTCTTGTTGACACGCTCGCAGGAGGAGATCATGACATTTTTCTGGGGGAGCCTGTCCAAGGAAGAATAGGCGAAGGGGAGCCGTTGATCTTCTACAGCGGCAGCTACACGCGCTTGGTGACCAAAGCGACATAGCAATGCGTACACCGTGGGATTCCAATACAAGGCATCGGCTCCGACAGAGTCAATGCCCGCCAGAGGTAGCCTCGACGCCAGGAAACGCATCCACGCCCGCAAGCGTGGAATCAAGCCACCAAACCTGCTTACATGCTCTGGACCTTCGACCCGCTTGGGTTTCAGCGCATCCGGCAGGCTAGGTGATTCACTACAAGAAAGACATCTTGATTATGAAAACACAGCGCCCGATTCTAGCTTTGACCGCCTGCAGCGTGGCGTTTCTTACCTGCGTCACATTGAGTAATGGCCAGACACCTGTTGGGCCCAAGTGGTGGCCTTCCGAATGGGGACCCGATGACCAACGCGGTGCGGCCAACCGCATCACCCCTGAAAAGACGGTTGAGGCCGCGGGTCTCATTAAGACGGGCAAGGTGTACCACGTTGGCCAAGTTTACGAAGCCGGCATGCCATTGGTGGGCAACCGTCATTTCAAGTTGACGATTCCGGGCTTGCCTACCGGCTATCCTCCGCGGGGCAAGAACCAGTCCGTCGGGAACGATGAGATGTTCAGCGGCGAGATCGGCCAGGTCGGGACACAAATGGACGGCCTGGGGCACGTGGGCGTTCACTGGAAAGGTGACAACTATTTCTATAACGGATTCAAGCTGTCCGAATTCGGTTCGCCCTACGGTTTGAAGAAGCTCGGCGTGGAAAACATCGGCAGTTTCTTTACTCGCGGAGTTCTGCTCGACGTTGCCGGTTCGAAAGGCGTCGAACGCTTGGAGGCAAGCTACGCTATCACTGCCGGCGATCTCCAAAAAGCCCTTGACGATACAGGTCTCGCGATTACCCCCGGCGACGTGGTCTTGATTCGCACCGGACACGCACAGCTATGGATGAAAGATAACGACACTTACGGCGCCGGCGAACCGGGTATCAATATGGACGCCGGGCGTTGGATCACAGACCGCAAGGTGAGCTTGATCGGTGCCGACAACTGGGGCATCGAAGTCGTACCCAACCCGGATCCGGACCTTGCCGGCCCAGTTCATCAGTGGACGGTTACGCGCCATGGCATCTATCATCTCGAAAACTTGAACCTGGAAGAGCTCGCGGCTGACAACGTCTACGAGTTCGCATTCGTCTTCGTGCCTGTGCCATTTAAGGGAGCTACCGGCTCGCCGGGTAACCCCATCGCCGTGCGGTGAGCCAGTGCGTACCTTTGTGCCGCAAGGACTCGCTGGGAGTCAGACCCGCCCAGCGGTAAAGGGGCCTAGTACTCAGTTTCATAATTAAGCGTAATAATGATGCCGATCCTGAAACTCCCCGTTCGACAAAGATTTGCGTGAATCGGGGCTTCACGGAGCCAAATGCTCGATTGCCGAACGCCCTGGCAATAAAGAACAAGCCGGAAAGCTGCAAGCATTACCCGGCTTCTGTGATGTTACCCGAACTTTCGAAAGCGGGCAGTAGGTATCCGGTTTCGAAAGTTTACGCAATTATTCTGCGCACTCGTCGGTCGCCGTTAGCGGCGTGAACGCGGCTTCGTCGGGGTCCTTAGGCCAGCCGTTTTGGCTGGTTGCGAAACAGACCCAAAAACTCGTCTTAGCCGGCTTCCAGCGGGCTTATCCTCACCGAGGATTCGTACGTGAACTTCTGAAACTCAGCATTAGCGATGGTAGAAGCAAGGCGTTGTGCTTCTGGCGTGGCTACCGCGCTGGCAACGGCCTCATCTGAAAGGCCGCTATTTCGGGGAAATCCTCGGCCGTGAAGGGCCGGCCGACTTCCCAATTTTGAACGCGCCCCAGCACATCGGCGCAGAGCGGATCGGCGTCCGCCGCCAGCCGGACTTTTTCCCCCCACCAGAGCAAGCCCTTGCCGGACTGCAAGATCAAGGACAGCGCAAGTCCCAAGCAAGCCGTCTCGGGCGGGGTTTCCTGCAGCGAGTCAGCGCTGCCGTCCAGCGTCTCCAAAGCTTCTTGGTAGTTTTGCCGGGCCGCAAGAACGTGGGCCAAACGGGGCCGCAGGTCCTCCGCGAGGGGAAGAAATTCTCGGTAGAGTTCTTCCGCCTCAAGCAAACGGCCCTGCCGTTCCCGCAGTTGGCCCAACACGATGTTCGCCATCCGCTGGGCCAATCCCGCGGGCAGCGGATATTCTTGGTGCCTCCGATCAATGGCGGGACGGGGAGCGAGCACCACGGAAAGCTCCCGCTCAGCTTGCTCCAGCTCGCCTTCCGCCAGGTGAGCGGCGCCGATGATGGCGTGAAGAACAGGCGCCTCGCCGGATCCTTCCAGAACGCCGCGAGCTGTCTGAGCAGCTTTGAGAGGCTGTCCCGCGTCCAGCAGGGCTAGGGCGTAGTAGATGAGACCGGGCGGAATCCAAGGTATCCGGCCCTTCAGGTGCCGGCGCTCCGCCTCGATAAAGCGGGCTAGTTCCGCCAGCCGGTCGAGACGCTGATCGTCGTCCGCGAGCATGGCTCGGTAGTAAAGATAGCTGCCGCGGCGTATCGGATCGGCCCCATCCCGCGTGTCTTCGAGGCCCAGCTCCAGGATGCGCAAGTAGCGTTCCTTCTTGCGCCTGGCCTTATAGATCGAGGGATCGTACCCGTAGTGGCGGAAGATCGCCTTACAGTCGCCCCACTTTTTGTTGGGGATGTCCTGAACGACTTGTTCGTGAATGCGACCGACGTAACGGGTCCCCGTAGTCCGGCGGAACAGGCGGATCATTCTCACTTCGTCGCCGGCGGGTGTTTCTCCCTCCATGGTTGCCATTCGTAAATACCAGGCATGAACGCCCGGCTGGACGACCGCGGCGCGGATTTCATGCTTGGTCGCCGGGTCGAGTTGCTCGTCCGCATCGAGGCTCAGCACCCAGTCCCCCCTGCACTCGGCCAGCGCGCGATTGCGGGCGGCGGCAAAGTCGTCATCCCAGGCGTAGTGGAACACCCGGGCTCCGAAACTCTCGGCAATTTCGACAGTATCGTCCTGGGAACCGGTGTCGACCACGACGATTTCGTCTACCACCCCGTCAACGGATTGAAGGCAGCCGGCAAGAAACTGGGCCTCATCCCTGACGATCATCGACAGGCTGATGGTGGGACCGGGCGGGCTTGCCTCGGCGTGTTTAGTTTGGCGGTGGCGCTTTTTCTTTTTCATGGATGTTCGATCTCGCGGCCAGCGGAGGCCCGGGCTACGGGTTTAGTCAACTACGGAGGCTGTACCAGACAAGACTTTTTGATCGTCCTGGCGACGTAGCGCACGCTTTCAGCGTGCCGTGTCGGGCTTTCGAGCCCGACATTTTCGAATCTATTGAAGCTCGCAAAATACAGTGACCTTGGAAGACGGGCACGGCATGCCGTGCCCCCACAATCTGAACATGGGTCATGTCACCATAATTCGCGAGACTCAGTAGAGTGGCCTCGTCTCGCGGGCAGTCAACCAGGGAGGCGGCTTTGTGGCTCAGCGCCAACTTCTTGGCGTTCACGAACAGGTTGTGCATGGGACGCAGAGAAAGGTGAGGCGTTCCAAATGCTTGAAAATCTGCCCGAAACCTACGTTGCCGTGGAGCCAACAAAACGGCGCCGCCTTGCGCTACGAAGAGCCTGAGCAATCACGGTGCCAATCACGCAGGAGGGCGGAAGAGCGGAGGGCGGAGGCCGGCTTCGCGAGCAGCGCTGCGTCAAGCCGAGCGCTACATCTTTCCGGCGGGAATGTCGATCGGCTTGGCGGAGGGAAAGCGGTTGCCGGAGACGGATAGTCCAGCGCCTAACGAGGTGGATCTTCGTACGTTCTACGAAGCCTTTCCTTACCCTCCCGAGGAGCGAAATCTGGATCATTTCGCTGACGGTTCGCAAGTCGTCGAAGGCAGCCCGCGACACTGGTTCCATTTGTATTTCCCGGATCGGGCCCACACCGAGGATATAGACGTTCTCGTGGCCGGCTGCGGCACGTGCCAAGCGGCACGGTTCAGTGTTCTGAACCCGCGCACCCGGATCACGGCCATCGACATCAGCCGTGTGGCCCTCGAGAAGACGCAAGAGCTCAAGCGTCAGTACAACTTGAAGCTGCTTGACCTCGTGGAGCTGCCCGTCGAAGACGTGTCGCGTCTCGGAAGGGACTTCGACTTAATTTACTGTACGGGCGTACTGCACCACTTGGCGGATCCCGTAGAGGGTCTGCGAGCGCTTCGGTCGGCGCTAAAGCCGGACGGTCGCATGGACCTAATGCTTTACGGGCGGCATGGCAGGGCGACAACCCTAGTGATTCAGGAGTTAATGCGCCGCTTGAGTATCAGGGCCACGGGAGAAGGCGCCGCGAAGGCCTTACGTTGGTCAAGGGATCTTCCTCCCGATCACCCATTCTGGAACGCTACGGTACCCATCAAGGACCTGGAATCACACGAGGGAATCGCCGACCTGTTGCTCAACCCGAGAGAGCGCTCTTATTCGGTAGACGATATCTATAACCTCCTCAGGCAAGCTGATTTGCGCCTGCAACGTTTTTTCTATCAGGCCTATTACTCCCCACGATGCGCTCTGCCGGCCGATTCTCCCCTACTGGCGCAACTGGAAAAGCTGCCTCCCGAGGACCAGTACGCTGTTATCGAACTGTTTCGATCCTCCATTCGCAAGCACCAGTTTGTCGCCTGTCGCGACGATCGGCCGGAATCCGCCTATAGGCCCGAGTTTTCCGGATCTGAGTTCTCGCGCTACGTTCCTGTTTTCACCCCCGGGATAAAGATTGTCAAGGAAGATTACCCGAACGGCGGCAAGGGGAAAATCCACTGCCCCCTGCACGAAATCGGGAACCCCAGCTTCGTTCTCGACGCCTCCCGACTGGCGCTTCTCGAGGCAGTGAACGGCCATCGAAGCGTTGCCTCCATCGTTAGAAAGGTGGCCGGGAAGAAGAACGCGAAGTCGCGCGAAGAGCGGGCCGGAAGATTCTTTCAGACGATGTGGGAACACGACTTCCTGCTGTTCCATATGCCACCCGAGGACAACATCGCCACCACCGGCTCCCTAAAGCCGCAGGAGGTACGACCCAAAAGGGCTATCGAGTCTCCCGCAGGGCCGAGCAAGCGGCGGATCTCAGCGGATGGCTCCCGCATCCTCTACGAGTCATGTCCGCTGTGCGCTGAAGAGGAGATCAAGCTTTTCCGCGAGGCGGATTGCACGACCCATCCGCACTACCGCGAAGGTCTGCCGCGCACCATTCGATGGGTCCAATGCGCGGGCTGCGAACATATCTTCACGGAAGGGTATTTTACGGAAGAAGCGCTGGCCCGAGTTCTTGAAACCGCCCACGCTCACCAGATGCCCACAGCGGGCAAGGAACTTGAAACCGCCCGCCACGTGGCCGCCCGCGTCGTCGGCTCCCTGGGGTCGGTCCGCGGCCGGGTCGGCGGCCGCTGGCTGGACGTTGGGTTCGGCAACGGCGCCCTGCTGGCGACAGCCGCTGAGTTCGGACATGACGCTATGGGGATTGACGTGCGCCCGGCGGTAGTCACGGCAATGCGCTCTTTGGGCTACCCGGCCCGCTGCGTCGAATTCACAGACTTCCACGACGCGGAAGGCTTTGACGTCATCTCCATGGCCGACGTCCTCGAGCACATGCCGTTTCCGCGACAGGCCCTGCGTCACGCGGACGAACTCCTGAAGCCGGGCGGCGCGGTCTTTATTTCCATGCCGAACATGGATTGCCTGATCTGGAAGCTCATGGACCGGCATCAGTCGAACCCCTACTGGGCCGAGCTGGAACACTGCCACAACTTCACGCGGGAGCGTCTCTACAGGCTCTTGCGGGAAGCGGGTTTTGACCCCTGCCACTACGCCGTCAACACCAGATACCTGGCCGGCATGGAGGTGATCGCCCGCAAGCTGGGGGAGACCGTTAGCCCCGCGGCGCCAACTGAGGTTGCTCGACCCCCTGTGTGAACACGCTTCGAAACCTTGTCGCGGAGCCGGCCCGCTGCGTAAACATGCCGCCCATTCTGCCGATATTCTTCTTGGAGGGAGTGTGTTTCGAAGCGCTTGCCTTCCCGTTCATGCTCTCTATTTCCGAGAAAACAGATCCCGCCGAGCTAACCGTAGCGCCCCCCGGCCCAGATACGGTGCAGGGGCTGGTGGAGGGTTCAACGACGGTCGTCGGCAGCCCCAGCCATTGGTTCCACGTCTACTTTCCCTCTCGCAAGGCTACGGCCGACTTGGACGTGTTGGTAGCCGGCTGCGGCACGGATCTGGCCGCACAGTTGGCGGCGGCTAATTTGGGTTCCCGCATTACCGCCATCGACACCCGAAGCGATGCACTGCGGCAAGCTGCTCGGCAAAAGCAAGGCTACCGGCTAGAGAACTTGAAGATCGTCGAGCTGCCTCTCGAAGAAGCAGGCTCGCTAGGCGGCGACTTTGACCTGATCTTTTCACCCGCTGACCCCTGCTATCGGCCCGACCCCTCCGGGAGTCTCCGCCTGCTGAAGAACGTGCTGCGCCGGGACGGTTCCATCAATCTCACGTTGCTCGCCCCCTATGGCCGTCGCGGGATGCAAACGATTCGAGAAATCCTAAGACGGTTGCGATCTCCCTCCAGGGCGCAGGGCGCGGAGATGGCGCGGCAAGTGCTGTCGCTGATGTCTCGGGACGCCGCCAAAGGCCCGCAGAAAGAGCAAACCCGCGCCTGGATCAACGACCCGGCCATGCTGGACGCCGTGCTGCTTCCCGAGGAGACGAGTTTCGACGTGCCCGCCCTCTACAAGTTGCTCGAGCAAAGCGGATTGAGGCTGCAGCGATTTCTCTATCAAGCGCACTATTTCCTCGAGTGCAGTCGGCTGGCAGCCTTTCCGGATCTACTGGCCGAGGTTCAACGACTGCCCGAGCTGGAGCAGTTTGCGGTAGCCGAACTCTATCGCGGTTCGATGGCGACTCATGAAGTCGTGGTTTGCCGGGATGACCGCCCTACAGCAAGCTGGCGAGTCGGCTTCGACGGCAGCGACTGGCCCCGTTATGTGCCGATTCGCAATCCCGGCCTCGGCATCAGTGAGCAAAACCTCCCCGCCAAGGCGGTGGCGCGGCTCCATTGGGGATCACATGCCTTTCCCGAGATCAACGTCTTGGTTGATCCCCTGCAGGCGAGACTTTTCAACGCCGTCGATGGTTGCCGCACGATTGCCCAGGTTGTCTCGCACGCCGGCGCTGAATTCGGTGAACCCGCCGCCCGGGAGTATACCCGCAATTTCTTCCGCTCGATGTGGATATTCGACTATTTCTGGTTCCGAACCGCCTGCCGGAGCGAGGATACGCACACTGTCGTCGGAAAAGTGACGGAAGGTCATGCCTGAGCTGCCCGAGCTTCCTGAAAACAGCGTCATCACCTTTCCGGAGGGACTGCCGGGCTTCGAGGACTCCCGGGAATTCGTTCTTACTCAGCCCGAAGGGCTGGCGCCGCTGTTTCTCTTCCAGAGCATGACAGAAGAGCACGTCAGCGTTCCCGTGGTCCCTGTACAAATGATGGTCAAGGATTATCGCCTGCACGTTGGCGCAGAAGACCGGGAAATACTTGGTTTGGTCGAAGAACCACGGGTGGGGAAAAACGTCTTGTGTTTGGTGGTAATCATCCTGTCGCGAGAGAAACGCCCTCCAACTTACAACCTATTTGCGCCCATCGTGATCAATGCCGCTACGCGGCGGGGCAAACAGATCATGCAGATCGACAGCGATTACCCCAGTGTCCTTCCCCTGGCCGGCAAATAGCCATGCTCGTTTTTCGTCGCCAGCAGGGTGAGTCGTTCGAGGTCGGTCAGCAGGTCGAGGTGCGCATTTTGCGCATCGGACGCGGGCACGTCAAAATCGGCGTCATCGCACCGCGCGAAATCGAGATCTTCCGGACCGAGATATCGGAGTTGAACCGCAAGGCCGTCGTGCCCGATTGGTCGGACCCCGACGTTCGACAAAGCCTCGAATTGCTGCTGCGTTTGCTACAGCCAAGCCGAGAGGACCCTCCGAGCGGACCCGCTGAGTGAGGTCCTCCAGGGGAGGTAGATTTTCCACAGCGCATCGGTGGCTGGGTACAGTCAGCCAATTTCGCGTCCGAATGCGCCCGTAAGTTGTTGATTCTTTGAAGGCGCGAAATTGGTAACAGTCCCCGCCCCGAGCGCTACGCGTATTTTGCGCCGGAAAGTAACTAAGCCCACGGACGCTGGAACGGCACCAGGTCCGCGCTACGAGGTCGGGTGGATGGCGAGCCCACGGACGCGGACGCTGGAACGGCGCCAGGTCGCGCCACGAGCTTTGGCTCGATCCATTCCTACAGGGTCACGTTCAACCGGCGGCCCTTGGTTTGGTGATAGGGCTTCAGTGATCCAAGAACCTTCTTGCTCTCGCGGAGTTCCTGTAATTGGTTGCGCAAATTCTCCCGCCGCGCCGCGATGGGGAATCGGATCTTCCCGCCGAGATCGATGGCCCGCTGGAGTTTGCGGAGTTGTTCCGGGGTCAGCGGGTTCAGAGCGGCTTCTTGGCCCAAGGCGCGAGCCACGCGGCCGCGCTCTTCAAGCAGAAGGTCGGGTGATAGCTCCGGGGACGTTTCCGCCGCTTGGACCAGGGACTCGGTGTGGGAAAGTAGATCATCCACGAGAACATCTAAAGAGGAAGCTGATTCCGTCATGACTTCTTGGCCAGGGCTTGCGCCTCGAAAATCGCCGTTAGAAGTTTTTGCTGCGATTCGATCTGGGCCAGGAGAAGGTCGGCGGCGGCGGCGAACTTAGCCTCGAGCGTCACCATAAGCCGATCGACCCTCTCCTGGGCCTCGAGAATTTCATCCGCAAGGCTCTTGTCCGACTCCTTCAAGAAGTCGATGGCCGTTTGAATCTGCCCGGTTACCGGATCGGCCAAGTCCTTTAAGCCTGTAAAGGCGGTCCCTGCGAAGCCTGTCGTCGTATCCCCGATGAAGGTCAGGGCATCGTTAATCTGCGTGTCTGTCAGGGCGTTAAACGTGATGGCGTTAAAGGTCATCAGGCCTTTGCTGTCGAGTTCCAAACCCAACTCGACCATCGATTTGATGGCGCCGCTGCCCTGGAAACTGGTCACATCGCGCAACGCTTGCTGCACCGCCCGAACCGCGACGCTCCCGGAGAGAACGCCGGCA
Source organism: Bryobacterales bacterium (assembly GCA_965248105.1). Taxonomy (GTDB): domain Bacteria; phylum Acidobacteriota; class Terriglobia; order Bryobacterales; family UBA6623. Next base: position 2,320,952 of record CBDFIK010000006.1, on the reverse strand, counting down.
GCTTCACCAAATTGTGCGCCGAGTTTGGCGACCACCGCATTATAGTCCGCGGCAACGTTGCCCAAGGCCGTCGAGATCTGCGTGCGATCGGTCTGTGTGGAGACGGTGGCGTTCCCCGCTCCTACGATGGTCAGTGACAGCCCGGGTGCAAAGTCAGTGATCGTGTTGCTCGAGTTGTCGGCGGAGACGCCGTTGACCGTAAACACAGCGTTTGTTCCCTGATTAACCACGGTGAGAAGGTCCGCCGGTGTGCTGTCTTCGAGTTTCAGCGTGGTTGTTCCAGTCGTGGTCGCCGTTAGTGTCAAGTGATGGCTTGGATTGGCAGTGTCACTACTTGTATTGATGAGAGTTGCTTTAACTCCCAGGGTTGTCGACTGAGCGTTGATGAAATCTCTGAAACCCTGTAGCGTATTGTCGTAGGCTTCGACGGTCTGGGTTCCTGCCAGACCAGATACGAACCCCGTTCCCTGGGCGTTGTCCGTCACCGTGATGTCGGTCTTCGTGTTGCTGCGGACTTTGATTTCTCCATTGACGGCGGAAAAGACAACCCCGGCGCTTACCAGGCTTGAGTCGAGTGCGACTTGAGCGTTGAGAGCGGCTGCAATTTCCTCTTCGGAGTGCCCGCCGACCGTTCCGCTCCCTTCGAGTCCTGTTACGACCGTACCCGTGTTCGAAGAGGTGAAGGTGAAGCCTTGGCCCGCCGTGTCACTCACCACGAGCTTGAGCTTGCCGCCTTCGTCGCTGAAGCTGACTTTGCCGTTGAGGTTTGCATTCGCCGTGATCTGATCGTTCAACAGTGTCGCGATGGCGGTCGCGTCGTCTCCGCCGGCCAGCCCAACGGTGGTGATGGTCTCGTTGATTGTCGAGTCTTCGCTGACGAAGGTAACCGATACTGTGTCACCTGCGCCGGCGCCACTGGGTGCCGATCCCGCGACGAAGAAGCTGTTTAGGTTCGCGGTGATGCTGCCGGTGAGGCCATTGGAGAAGTCGACCTGAACACTCACTGCCGGAGACGGCGTCGCCGAACCCGTCGTACCAGCCGTTCGGCCCGAGCCGATAGTCAGCAGATCGATATTGGTGACCGTCGTCCCCACGGTCAGCTTGTAGATGCCGTCCGCCGTGAGACCGGTTTTGTCGGTATCAGCCAGGCCGGTCAGGCTGGTCTCCTGAGCCGCCTTCGCTTCCGAGGTGACGACGAGATCGTAGGACTGGATCGTGGGAGTGCCGGTGACGGTTACCGCGCCGACTTTTTCGTCGCTGGAAGAGGCGGTGACCGCCGAAGTCGCGCCCAACAGACCCAGGGAGGCAAACTCGCTTTCAAGATTGGAAACGACGAACGATAGGTCTCCCAGCGCCTGCTGCTGGGCGAGGTTTATGGTCTGCTCGGTTTGCAGCTGCTGGATTGGGAAGTTCGCTACCTCGAAAGTACTCTGCAGGATCGCCTGAAAGTCGTCTGAAAAGTCGCTGAACCCGGTGAAGCTGATAGGTGTGAGGCTCATGTTGATTCACCTCCCTCCGGCATTGCCCGACAATGCCCGACGCTGGTGGCTAAAGTGTCCAAGCTCGACCTCCCTCGTCGTCGATCTGATCGGGCGGCAAGCTGTCGGCCGCGACCGGTTGGCTCTCCACCCGAGGCTTGGCTTGTTGCCAGCCCTCATGGAGAGTGCTGAGCAGACGGATGGCCTCTTCGAGCGGAGCCCGTTTTTGCTGCGCGTTTGCTTCGGCGAGCCGCTCAAAAATGTATTCGTACAGCCGCGCCAGGTTTATTGCAACCTCACCACCTGCCTCCCCGTTTAGCGAGCTCGTTAGCTCAAGAAGGATCTCCATGGCACGGGAGATGGCCTTGCTGCGTTCGTCAATGTCTCCGGAGTCAAGATGAGAGACCGCCTGATTGAGCTTCTCAATGGCTTTGGAGTAGAGCAAGCAGACGAGATCCCAAGGATCCTTGTCGAGGAGATCGTTCTCGATGTACTCGTGGGCCGGGTGGTGCTGCATGGATCTGGATCCACTGCCTCGTCGCGGTCGGAGACGGCTTCTCTAGGCGATTCTGCTTCCCTGATTCAACTCTTGGAGAATATGGGCGGCGTGCAGAGTCGTCTCCGGAGGAACCTGTGCGATCACCTCATTGGTTACTCGGTCCACAATGCGAATCAGCGCCCGTCCTGTATCACGATCAATGGAGAACCTTAACTCGCTGGTCGGACCGACGCCTCCGCCTTCGTTAATGGTCCGAATCGCTTTTGCAATCTCCCGGTTCTTGGCCGCCTGTTCCGGCCCGAGTCCTTGCGGGCCCTCTCGGGCGGCTCCGGGGCTTGAAGCTCTTACTGCTTGTAGATCGACGTGCGTCATAACCTCGCCCCCCTTCCGTGGTTTGGGGCGAATGTAGGCGGAATGCGAAGCGGTCCTCGCTACGCCCGCCGGTTCATTTGCCAATGTTCTTATCGGCCAACAATCGCGGCTCTAGAGGAGAGGACCGTATTTTTCGATGGCGGAGTGCGGTTGACGGGAGACGCCGCGCGGTCGCGGTGTAGGTTTCTTAGGCCAGCAGGTCGAGCAGCGTCGGCTGCTGACGCGCGGCCACTTGCAGAGCAAACTGCTCGGCGGAAGTATTGGTAGTAAGCTTTTCGATCGCCTCCAGCAGATCTGTGTCGCGGTGCCGTGACAATCGTTCCCGATTGACGACGTCGAGTTCCGACAAGTTCGCAAGTGTAACGTCGACTTGCCGCAGCGTACCTCCGTAAAAGCCTTGCGAGACGGAGAGGTGGTCGACCGCGCGTCGAAGGGACTCGACGCCTTGCGCGATGCCCGGTTGGTTATTGTTGGTAAGGTCCTGGATGAGTTGATGGAGAACGCCAAAGACGTTTGCGCTTCGGGTGCCGCCGACCAGATGGGTGCCCGCCAAGCCCGATTGAAAACCCGTGCCGCGATCAAAGTCAATGGCGGTAAAAGAGAAGTCGACATCTCCGTCAACCTGCAATTCGCCGTTTACCGCTGTGAAAGTGATATTTGCGGCTGTGAGCTGGGGGTTGGCTGCTACCCTCGCGTTGAGCGCCGAGGCGATCTCCGCGGCTGATTGTCCGCCTACCGTCCCCCCCGGCTCTAAACCCGTCGTGAGACCCCCGGTGGCCGAGGAGGTGAACGTGAATCCGGCTCCGAGGGTGTCGCTCTGAACGAGTCGCAGGTTTCCGCTGCCGTTGTCACTGAAGGTAAGATTTCCCGCCAATGGGGTGTTACTCGCGATCTCAGTGTTAAGCAGGGCTGCGATTTGAGCAGTGGTTTCTCCTCCCGTCAGCGGTGGAGTAGTGATCGTCTGGTTGATTGCACCGTCGCTGCTCGTGAATGTCACCGAGATGGTCTCGCCCCCGCTCGGCGCGCTTGGGGCGGAAGAAGCGACGAAAAAGCCGGCCAGATCGGTACTGATCACAGCGTCGACGTCGCCCGAGAACGCTATGCCGAGTCCTATGGGCGGATTGGGAACGGAGGCACCGGGGGTCTCGGGCGTTCTCCCGCTGCCGGTATACAGGTCGGGACGGGCGAAGACGGCGTTGCCGGGAAGCGAGATCTGGGCCGGCCGGCCGTCAGGGAAGTTGACCGCCCGGCTGCTGCCATCACCCCGGTAGACCACGCCGTCGGAGCTGTTCTCGTCGATCACGAACGGCGTCGTTTCGATAGCGGCGCCGGCGAAAAGAAAGCTCCCCGAATAGTTCGTGTTGGCGAGCTGGACTAGATGCCGGAAGATGCCGTCGATTTCCGAGGCGATGATCGCGCGGCCGGTGGCGTCTTGCGTATCGCTGGCGCCTTGTGTCGCCAGCGACAAGGCGCGCGTAACCACCGTCACCGCTTGGAACAGCGACCCGTCCACCGCGCGCAGCTCGGCCTGCACTTGATCCAGGTTGGTTCGAAACTGCTCTAGGACCTTTAGGTCAGTGCTTGTACGAACCACGGCTGCGGCATCGCTTGGCGAGTCGGAGGGCTTGGTTACCCGCAGGCCGGACGAGAGTTGCACGCTGGCGTCGTGGCGGCGCTCCTGCAACTGCCTCAGGTTGAATAACACCTGCCGGCTTTCGGAAAGGAAGGTGGTTCTCATGCGGTTACCTCACCAAGCTCAAAACGTCGCCCAAAAGGGTGTCGACCACCTGAATGACCCGCAACATGGCTTGGAAGGATCGCTGAAACTGGAGCAGCTGAACCGCCTCCTCGTTGATGTCCACGCCGGAGAAGCTGTCGCGCAGATTCTCCGCGGTCAGCAGAATCTGCTCTTGCGTTTCGAGGCTAGCTTCCGAGCCTCGGATGTCGTCGCCTACGTCTTGGACAAGGCTGGCGTAGAACTGGCTGAAGGTCGCGGAGTCGATCAGGGGCGCAGTCGCCAGCGCCTCTAACGCCAAAGCGTTCCCATTGCCCAGGGGGGACGAGGCCGTGCCTGCCGCGATTTCCGCCGGAGTCAAACCGGCGACCGATATCGTGGCAGCCGCGGCGGCGCCGCCGGCCGTTCCCGTGGCGGGAAGTCCTGCAGCGAAACCGGTGCCTTGGGCGTTCTCCGACACGGCGAAGTCAAACGAGACGTCGCCGTCGATCTTGACCTCCCCGCCGACGGCGGCAAAGCGGATGCCGGCCGCGGAGAGGCCGGCGTCGAGCGCCACTTGGGCGTTTAAGGCGGCGGCGATCTCCTCGGCCGAGTGCCCTCCCAGCGTGCCGCCTGCCTCCAGCCCGCTCGTGAACGCCGGGTTGCTCGTGGTGGCCGTGAAGCTGAAGCCCTGTCCGGCTTGGTCGGAGAGCACGACCTTGAGCGCATTGGCCGGAGGTCCCGCGCCGGTATCGGAAAAGGTGATCAACCCGGCGAGCTCGGGGTCGAGGGCTATTTGATCGTTGAGCCGGTCGCGGATTTCCGCCGTCGTCTGGGCCACCGCGCCGCCGCCGAGTAACGGCGCAGTCGTGATCGTCCGTAAAATCGTACCGTCGGCGCTCGTGAAGGTGACCGAAACCGTTTCTCCGGCCACGGGCCCGCTCGGGGCCGCCGTGGCGACGAAGAAGCTGTCGAGATTGGCCGTGACGCTCCCCGTGACGCCGTTCGAGAAATCCACTTGGACGCTTACCGGAGGCGACGGCGTTGCCAATCCGGTGGTTCCCGCTGTTCGTCCACTTCCGAGAACGAACGAGGTGGTGTAGGAAAATAAGTCCTTGCCCGGCGCGCCGAGGAGATCGACGCCGCGACCAAGTTGCTCGTTGACCTGATCGGCGATGCTCTTGGCTAGGCGATTGACCTGCGTCAGGTAGCCCGGGAGTGTTTGGTTGCGAGCTTCGAGAATGGCCCCCAAAGCTCCCCCTTGTGACTCGAGAGAAGCCGTAATATCGGCCCCGCGCGAGTCGAGAATCTTGATGCCATTCGAAGCGAGGCTGGCGGTGAGGGGCATCGTTGTCGGCCCCACCACCAACTGAGTTCCGCCACCTGCTAAGAGAGAAAGCGTACCGTCGGATTGCTCGATGACGGTGAAATTGATTAACCCCGCCAGCTCGTCCAGCGTTTGATGCAGGCGCGTCTCGGCGGCGAAGTTCGGCGATTTGGCATCAGGGCTCGTTCGCCGCGACGAGAGCTCGGCAACTTGCTCGAGCAACGAGTTGATACGCGTTACCGTCGAACGCGCATCCGTATCCAGGTCGCTCAGCGATCGCGACAGCCCGCTGACGGTTGATCGAAACGTGCGAGTCAACTCGTCGGCCGCGCTTAGCACGGAACGCCTAAGGCTCACATCCGCGGGAGAAACTGACAGCGCCGAAATGGAGGCAAAGAACTCGTCCAAGTTCGCGCCTAAGCTGCCGGCGCCAGTCAACCGGAACAAGGGCTCAACCTGCTGTAGGGTGAGCGTCTTCTTCTCAAACAAGGATGTCGCTTGCTTGGCGAGCAGCACTTGAAAGTCGAGTAGCCGGTCGCGCAGGCTCTGGATCTGGTTGACCTCGACTCCTAGCGACTGGCCGGCTCCGTCGGGGGTGCCCAGCGGTGCCAGCGAGACTCTTTGCCGTGCGTAGTTGGGGGTGGCGGCGTTGCCGATATTATTCTGGATCACCGACAGCGCTTCGCTGAAAGACGCCAAAGTGCGAGTGGCGGCTCCCAAAGCGCCGGTGAGGTTTCCCATTCCTAGGCCTCAGCGTTCAGGCGAGGGTGATGGCCCGCGCCATGGCGCCCTTCCCGCGAATAGTTTCCCCGCGCCGCTGCTTCGATCTCGATCAAACCGGCCTCGACGAGCGTCGCGTGGCGCATGACTTCGGAAAGCAAGAAAGTCTGTCTGCGCAATCTCTCGCAGTCTTCTCTGATCCCCTCCGGTGCCGGCTCACCGGCTTCCAACCTCTGTTTTAGCCCCTCGAGTGTTCCTAGCTGATGTTCCATCGCGAGCGCCTGCTCTCCCAGTTCGGCGTAGCGGCCACTGGTTAGGAAAGCCAGGGCCGACTCTAGCGAGCGACCGATTTCTTTCACGGGTGAGGAATCATTTCCTGCCATAGAACCCATTCAGGGGCGTAAACGCTGCCCGTCGGTCACAATGCTCACCCGGACCCAGGGCGCAACACTCGCGGTCCTGGGCGGAAGATGGTGCAGCCGCCTCTCAGCGACTGGGGACTGCGCCCGAAGAGCCGTCAGAAGGGCGTGCTAGGGACCTTCCGGGCCCTGCGCACTGAGCGCGTCATCCACCAAGCTCTGGGCCACCTCGTCGGCGGGGACTGAAAACGTTCCATTCGTGACGGCTTCCCGCAGGCGTTCGATCTTGTCCACCGAATCCGGTGGCTCGGTCGCTAGCGCCCTTGCCAATTGCACGCCAAGCGACGACAGGCTGGCCGAATCCGCGCCTGATTGGACGCTCTTCTCAGCAACCTTCTGTTCTCTTTCTTGCTGTTGCGGCCGCTCAACTTGCCGCGACTGCACATCACTGGAAGGAGAGAAATGGTCGTCGATCCGCATGGGTTGATCCCGTCAGACAGAGTGGTCTTGCTCCTCTTATCGGCAGCCCGGCTGGAAATCTAAACGCTCGTTGGGCGGACTGTTTTACGATTGGCCGGTCGGGGAGCCGGCGGTCACTCCCAGAGCCCTCGTCAGGAGCTTCGCGAAACCCAAGCCGCCCTTTGCAGCCAGCACTTCCGCCAGATGTTTTTCGGCCAGCTCGAGGTAAGTCTCCGATCCCGTCGCCGCGTCGTCGGAGGGATCGAGTTGGCCTGCTTCCCGCGCGATCTTGAGCAGTTGTGCAATCAGCATGGCCTCAAAATCTTGGACCGCTTGTTCTCCGGCGTTGTTGGTGTCCGGGCGTCCTGGGCTGAGCGGGAACGGGGTAACGGCTCCGAGGTGCACTACATGACCTCCAGTTCGGCGTCCAGCGCCCCGGCGGCGGCGATACTCTGCACGATCGCGATGATGTCTCTCGGCGTCGAGCCGATCGACATCAGCGCCTTGATCAGCTCCTCGACACTGGCGCCCTGCTTGAGCAGAACCTGTCGCGCCTCCTGCTCCTCGACCCTTACGCCCACCTGAGGGGTCACGACTGTTTCGCCCGACGACAGAGCCGGTGGCTGCGAGACGGCGAAGTCGGTGACGATTTGGACCGTCAAATTGCCATGCAGGACCGCTACAGGAGCAATGGTGACTTTGTCGCCTATCACTACCGTGCCAGTCCGCTCGTTCAGCACTACTTTCGCCCGCCGGTCGGTCGGTACGTCCAGACTGTCGATTTGGGCGATAAACTCGACGGGACGGCCGCGATAGCCCGTCGGCGCGCGGACGACGACCACGGCGGCGTTTTCAGCTTGTGCGATGGGCTGGTCGAACTTGCGGTTCAACGTCTCGGTAAGCCTAGCGGCGGTTACGAAATCAGGCCGCCGAAGCTGCAGCCGAAAACCCGACAGATCAGGCGCTAGTGTCGGGGCCGCGCGTTCGACGATGGCTCCTTCGGGAATCCGGCCGACCGTGGGGTGATTCACTTGTACGCCCGTACCGCCACGGCCTGCGCTGAACCCCCCAATCGAAACCGCGCCCTGGGCCACGGCGTAGACCTCGCCGTTGGCGGCCTTTAAGGAAGTCAGCAGCAACGTGCCACCCTGGAGCGTTGCGGCGTCTCCAATCGACGATACGGTTGCATCGATCGTCGTACCCGGTGTGGCGAAGGGCGGGAGATTGCCGGTGACCATCACAGCCGCCACGTTATTCACGCGCAGCGCCGTGGGAGGAACGTTCACCCCCATCTTCTGCAGCAGATTCGACAAGCTTTGGGTCGAGAACACCGTCTGCTGCCGGTCTCCCGTGCCTTGCAGCCCGACCACCAGCCCGTAGCCGATCAGCATGTTGTGACGCACGCCTTCGATCGTCACCAAGTCCTTGACCCTGGCCGCCTGACACACACCAGGCGTCAGGATCAAACCTAGGATCAGTAAAGGCAGCGGGCGGAAAGTCATTCGCAAAATCTAGAACGGCAGTATGCCCTTAATAATGCGGAACAGTAGATTCGGCCTCTTGATGGCATCGTTGACCACTCCTTTGCCGTTGACGCGAAGGTCCATCATGGCGATACGGTCGGAGCGAATGCTGTTGTCCTGCGCCAGATCGACCGGCCGGGCCACTCCGCGGATAAAGACCAGTTGCCGTTCGGAGTTGATGGCGATCTCCTTGACGCCCTCGATCACCAGGTTGCCGTTGGGCATGACGTGCGTAACCACCGCAGTGATCGTCGCTGTGACACTCGTCTGCCGGCTCGTGGTTCCCTGGCCGTCGAGCGAGCTGTCTCCGGACGAGCGAGCCAGGTTCGCTAGCGTGCCCGCGGGGTTCAGGGCGCCGAGCAGCGAGCTGACGGAATGGTTCGAGGAGGAGCTCCGAGACGACGACGTTGCTCCGCTGCTGAGCGCGCTGGCCTGCTCGACCACCTGAATGGTCACCAGATCCCCCACGCTCGCCGCCTTGGGGTCGCGCCCAAGCTCGGCGAGATAAGAGCGGCTGGTGAATAGCGAGCCGGCTGATGGGCCGCTTCGCCTTGTCGTCCGCAAAGATTCCTCGATGTGATGATTGAGGGTCTTTTCGCTGCTTTGGCCGTTCGCCGTCGGAGTGCCGATCGACGCTACTAGCGCAGTTGCCGCGGCCACCACGCCGACAAAAATTGTGTTGCTCATGGAATCAAAGTCACCTCGGCGCGTTTCTGATCGACGATAGTAGCGACCACCCGGCGCCCGGATTCGAGGTTCCGGCAAGCGATGCGATCCCCCAGGCTGCCGGACTCCTCAGCCCTGGCAGGCACCCGCAGTCGGATACTTTTCGATTTCCACGCGAGTTCAATGAGGTCCCCCCGCTGAACCAGTGGTGTGTCGAGCAGCAGGGCGCGGGCGAGGGCCTGGCCGGACTTCAATGAATACTTCAGTGTCTTCCCTTCAACATCCTCTGGGAAAACAAGATACTTCTCTGGAAGACCAGGAAGAATTCCTTCTCGAAAGGTGAAGTCTTGGGGGCCAACTATGCTCTTCGCGGGCATCGCGCGGCGGGCTAGGGCATGCGTGCCCAGAATCGACACCGTGGCTCTGAGCGGAACTGTACCACTTCGCCCGTCGCTGTCCCGCCAGCCCAGAGGTATCGAAACCGGCCGATTGAGGCGGTTGAGCGAACCGCGGATCTCAAAGTTTGATTTTCCCGCGGGCACGAGCGTCTCGGAGAATCCATGCAGCCTGACCCGCAATTGCTCTAGCGGCAGTTGATAGCGTTCCGACACGGCGCCAGTGACGGTGCGGAGAGCTTCCTCCGCCCTAAGCTTCCGCATGCGCCGGGCGACCAGAACAGCCTCGGGAAGGTCCTCGATGTTGAGCTTCAGACCGTGCTGGTCGGCCCAGCGGATCAGTTGACGGCGGCTGACCCGTCGCTCGACGCCCGGCAAGGGCGCGTAGGCAATCACCCGGTTCCCATCCAGTCTCTTCCACTGCGGTATGACCCGTGCAAGATCGGCGGCGGTGATACGGTCTCGTTCCAACTCAATCTCGACGACTTCTCCTGCTCGCAGAAGCAGACAAATACCGAACAGTAACAGGAAGATCACTCGGCTGCGAAGGACTGGCGGAAAATGAATCATGTCACGGACCCAGGGGCGCGACATGTCGCGCCCGTACGTGAAAAACGGCGCCGTCGAAAACCCGCCGGTTTCATCCCTTTGGGTAAGCCCAGGCCTGGCCGTGCGCCCATGGCCGCTCGCTTGCGCTCGCGGCTCCGAATTGCTCGTGGTGAGCGTGTGGGACAACGAGACTGTCCAGCTCGGAGCAGTATGCTTTGCAGCCTTGACCGCAGGCTCCCGCCCGCGGCTCTGTATCGCTCGTCGCGAGGGTCTGCGAGAGCAGGCAACTGAGCCTGGAACGCCAGTGACAGGCCAACTCTCCGCAGCGATGTATTGCGCCATAACCATTCGGCTGCTATCGGCTCAAGCTGTTCGCTTCTTGGTACATCTCGTCTGCCGCACGTACGACGCGGGCGTTGGCTTCGTAGGCGCGCTGGCTGACAATCATGTTGATGAACTCTTCGACGACACTCACGTTCGAGTTTTCCAAAAAGCCTTGCCGCAGACGGCCGAGGCCTTCCTGCCCCCCGGGCTCGCCGACAATGGCATCCCCGGAGGCTTCGGTAGGCTGAAATAGATTGTTGCCCAGAGCCAACAAGCCCGCGGGATTCTGAAAGCCGGCGACTTGAATGGGTCCGCCTTGCTGCGCTTGAGTCTGGCCGGGTTGCTTGAAGCTCAACGTGCCGTCGTCGGCGATGCTGATATCGCGCGCGTCCGGCGGGATCGTGATGTTGGGATCGAGAGCGTCGCCATTCGGCGTCACCAGGTTGCCGTCCCGATCGAGTTGGAACGACCCGGCGCGGGTATAGGCCAGCTCGCCGCTGGGCAAGCGCACCTGGAAAAAACCGGCGCCCTCGATGACGATATCCAGAGGATTGCCGGTGGAAACGAAATCGCCCTGTTTGAAGATCACTTCATTGGAGACGACTCTTGTGCCGAGTCCGAGTTGCAGGCCGGTAGGGAAAACGGTCTGTTGCCCGGCGGAGTTCCCCGGCGCGATCAAGTTCTGATAGAGAAGGTCTTGGAACAGCACACGCCGGTGTTTGAAACCAGTCGTGTTGGCGTTCGCCAAATTGTTGGCAACGTTGTCGATGTTGAGTTGTTGCGCCACCATACCGCTGGCGGCGCTAAAAAGAGCTCTAATCATGTTATGTGTTGACTCCTCAAGTAAGAGTGGATCTGTAAGTGTCTGGCATGGCGTGGGCGCAACCGGCTCGACCGCCGCCCGGCCACACGGCGCGTGGCGCCGTACCAGCAGAAGGCTTTTTTCTGTCTGTCTCTTCGCCCACAAGTGTTTTCCTATCGAGTCGATCCTAGTACCTCTACCGCGCGGCCGTTCAGCTCGTCCCCAACGAGCGAAGCCACGCGCCGCATCATTTGAAAATGCCGTGTGGAAAGCATCAACCGCACGGCTTCCTCGGCGACATTCACATTGGACGCTTCCAGCCTCCCTTGATTCAGGCTTGTCTCAACGGCCGGTTGCGGGCTGATTCCATCAGCGGCACGGAAATAGCTGTTGCCGACTTTCGACAGACCCGCTCCTTTTTCGAACTCAACCACCAACAGCTCGGCGACTTGCAGCCCCTCTACGCTGATCACCCCGCCGGCGCCTACCTCGATTTTGCCGTTGGGGGGGATGGTTATAGAACCGCGTTGGCTATCCAGCACCGAGAACCCCTCCGCGGTTTCCAGCACGCCCGAGGCCGACCGCCGCAGACTTCCGCTGCGGGTGTAGATCTCGCCCCCTGGCCCTTCCACGACAAGGAAACCCGGTCCTGACAGGGCCAGGTCAAGCGGCCCTTCCGTCGGGATGAGGGTGCCTTGGTTGAAATCAATGGTTGAGCCCTGGACGACCGGCATCCGCGAGATCTGCCCGGTGAGCGGGTCGGCCTGGGCTTGCGCGGAGAGAAAGAGCCGATAGAAGTCGCGATCGGCTTTGTATCCGTGGGTGCTGGCGTTGGCGATGTTGTTGCCGATCACCTCGAGCGTTTCCACTTGTGCCCGCATCCCGGCGGCGACTGTGAGTAGCGATGGGTCCATCACCCAGGGCCGTGCAATTTCAGGGCCAAGGGAACGACGCGACTAGGTTCCGCGAAATGAACGGCTTGCGGTTGCGATAGATGGTGGGGATGTTGTCGCTTGACAGTTTTTTGCCTCCCTCCAGCCGGCCGAACTGGTCGTAGTTTGAGTCAGATAGATTTGGCCCTCGGCGTGCCACTCCTCCCATCGATGTTGCCGGCCCCTCTACCAGAAATGACGCCGCCGCCCGCGGGATCACAGGTTTTCCGGCGTTCGTCTCCCGCAACCTATGGCGACAGCAACAGCGACAGGACGCCATCGTTCGAATCGTATTTGTCCAGGCGATCGTTCGAGCGGCAGGTTGGCCACGCCGACGAAGATCATCTCGCTCGGTCTTCGGCTGAGGGAGAGAGCGTAGGTGTCGGCGGGCACGCGGCCGCGGCATCCGTGGCCCATCCGCGGCAAAGAGTTGGTCAGGAAACGTTCTCCTCGGGTCGCGGCCAACGCACCCCGGTGAATACGGGTCAGCAAGAGTCCAGCGCCGCCGGGCCTTCCTCCAGCGGCAGCACAGCGGGTCAAGGACAACGCGAAGGTCGTGCGCAGGCCGATACGATTGCACCCGGTGAGCCTTATGGGAGAGGTGGAAAAGTGCTTGCCTCCTCACAGGCAGCTTCGGAAACCGCCTCAACCTCAAAGATCTCAGGCCGACTCGGCTTGTTTGTCGGCGAACCCCTCCAGGCATTGGGAGGTCTCCAGCGGCCCCCCGGCAGCGACCAACTAAGCCAGGTGCAGAATGAACCCGGATCTACTCCGCGATCCATTACTCCGCTATCCACTGCGGTTGAGCCTTTGGAGGTTGTGGGCCAGCGTCCTATTGGCGGGACGGGCCTTGATCCAGTCCCTGCGGCGACCTCTAATACTGCCGGTGAGCAGGTTGTAGGTGTCCGCCAGCTCGGGTTAACGGAAACCTCCGACAGCAAAACTCTCGAAAGCAACCTACCCAAGGTGGAGCGGCCGAACCAAGCCTCGCCGCATCCCGGAGACGTGAGTCGCGAGGGTTTAAGTGGGGCGATTTCCTCGGAATTGCTTTCTGAGACCTTGCAGACGGGGCATGGCGCACCTGTTGGGCAGAAGCCGAGCGTTAAGCCCGTAGCGGTCTCCGAGACTCCGGCACCGGCAGGACAGGTGGTCTTTCGACAACCTTCCGAGACTCCGACGTCCGCAGGACAGGAGGTCCGTCGACAGCCTTCCGAGACTCCGACGTCCGCAGGACAGAAGGTCCCTCGACAGCCTTCCGAGGCTCCGACGTCCGCAGGACAGGAGGTCTTTCGGCAACCTTCCGACCGGGTGCTCGAGGAGCCTTCACCAGCGCTTGGCGCAGCCGGTGCCCGTTTCAGCGAAAAGCTCATTTCAGAGAACACGGAACATGCGGTTCTCCAATCGCGGACACGGCCGGAACCAGCGCGGGAGAGCGGGGAGTCCTCGGCTCGAGACCAGCAGCCACAACTGTCCGATCGGGAAGCAGGGAGTCCCGCTTTTCCGGAGGTTGGTTCCAACTCCGCCGTCGTCACGCGGGCGATCCCGGAGGTCTCTCCCCTGACAGGTTTACCCCCGAACGACGCGGCTTCCTTTCGGGCGGCCTTTGGCGTGGCGTTGCCGCTAACCCCAGAGCCCGTGCCTACGCCACGAAAAAGCAACGCCCAAGCCTCCGAGCAGCAAGAGGTACGACGTTTAGGACCGCCCAGCACGAACACAAGGCAGGCGAACCTGCCAAGGCTTCCCCATTCGGCCGCCGAGTTGTCCATCGAATCGCAGCCGGACGGCTCCAGCAGAGATCGCCTTGCCGGTCATAGCTTAAAGCTGGAAGCTCCAGGGGAGAGTTCTAAACCGCCGAGCGGACATCCCCTGCCCAGGGACGGGAAGGGCGCTCGGGAACTCGCGCCCGTCGAGCTTTCCCTCGCCGACCGGGAGACCAGCGGCGGCCGGCCTGAAAGCGGGTCACGGAGGGGAACGTCGTCGGGCACGGCCATGTCGAACACGCCGGCAGGCGAAAACGTGGCCGAGTTGAGCGCTCTCTCTAAATCTACCCGCTCTGGTGATCGCACGCCCCTGCCTGTCGTCAAGGGTGCTGCTCCAACCGCTCGTAGTGAAGTGGCGGCTATAAGCCACACTCCAGCGGAGCCAAAGGCCGCATTCGTTTTGCCGCGCCAGAGTTCGGCTCAGAATGTCGATGCCGGGTCCCCTCAGGCTGAGGCTTACCAAGAGGCGAGCGGCGGCGCGAGCCGCGTCCGTTCGGTCGAGCGGTTGGTCGATATGGCGGCTCTTTATCGCAAGATCGATTCCCATCAGATGAACCTACTGCTCAGCGACGACCGCATCGGGAGAATATCGGTTCGTCTGGTCGAGCGTGGCGGCGTGATCGACACCTTGGTGAGGACCGATTCCACGCGGGCGAGTCACCTTTTTACCGAGGGGCTGCCGAGCTTGCTCGAGTCGCTGGCTCAGAGGGGACTGCAAGCTTCCCACTCCGGGGCCGGGCACTTTTTCGGCTCCTGGGAGGATGCCCAGTCGCGACAGGGAGGGCGCTACCGGCCGCCTCGCCATCCCCAAAGACAGAGCCGCCGCGGGGGATCGGAGGGCGGTCGAGTATTTCGCTTGGAATTCGAATAGAGGAGGCCCATGAGACAGACTTCGACAGGCACTAAAGAGAAACGAACCGCGACCCAGACCGGGCCCGCGGCGAACTGGCTAACCGTCCTCAGCCGTCTTCGCCGCAGGATCGCCGCAGGTCCGCCAAGCAATGACGAGCCTAATTCTCCAAACGGTGTCGAGCAATCCAATCGCTCGCGCCCCGACGCCGAAGGCGAAAACCCGCTTGCCGAGAGAAGTCGCCGGCGGCCGGCGAAGGCCATGGCTCAGACACGAACGAGGAGTGTCACACCATGACGGCAACAGGAATCGCTGCGTCTTCGGGAATGGGTGGCCGCGACAATAGTACGCCGCAGCCTTTGATCTCCGACGGCGCCAACCGGGATACTTTTCTGCGGCTCTTAGTGGAGCAGATTCGCCACCAAGATCCTTTAAGTCCGATGGACCCTACCGAGTTTATCAGTCAACTGGCCGAGTTCAGCGCGCTGGAGCAGATGCTGGAGATGCGCCGCACCTTGGACGCCATCCACCAAGTCTTGCTGACAACAGAGGAATCTTCCGAGCCAGTCGCCGGCCAGCCGGCAACTTCAGTTTAGTTTTCAACGAGAAAAGGAGTCATCAATGCCAAGCGCTTTTTTTACCGCACTCTCCGGCCTTCGCTCCCATGCGAGGGCGGTGGAAGTCATAGCCAACAATTTAGCGAACCTCAACACGTTCGCCTTCAAAGCCAGCCGGTCTGAATTTCGAGACCTTTTCTACCAGCAGATCGGCCAGAGCAGGTCGGGCGTAGCGTCCCAAGTCGGCTTGGGTGTCGCACCCATCACGGTCTCCCGCCGCTTCGAGCAAGGAACGGTGCAGAATACGGGCGGCTTGCTGGACGCAGCCATCCAAGGCGAAGGGTTCTTTATGGTCAGCGACACAGGACTGATTCAGTACACGCGCGCGGGCAATTTTCAGCTTGACTCACGTCAACAAATGGTCACCATCAACGGCGAGGTCGTGCAAGGGTGGGTACGCAATCCCACGACGGGTCAGGTGAACACCAACCTGCCGATCGGAGACATCACGTTGAGCGGTAACGATACGCTCGAGCCGCAGGCGACACAGAACATCAGCATCACCGCCAACCTGTCGAAGAGTCTCACCGCGCCGTTTACGGCCCCTATCCAGGTTTTTGATTCCTTGGGTAGCCCCCACATTCTGACACTGACATTCACGCCCGTCCTTCCGCCGCGAGCCGGCTTTTCGGGATCGTTTGACGTGACGGTAACGATTCCGGCAGGCGACGTTCTCGACGGGACAGGAAATCCTCCGGCCACCGACCCGAACATTCTCAGCGACGGGGCGGTGGTTCCGACTGCGGTGTCGGTACCCGTCGATTTTAACAATATCGGCGTGTTAAACAACCCCAACGGCGCGGGGAATCCTTATAACCTAACGATTGATATGGCGGCCGCCCCGGGCTATACGGTCGCCAACGGCGCTCAACAGTTGCAGATTACATGGAACCTGCTCGACTCGGCGTTGCAGCCGAGTATCACCAACTTCGCCACTGATTCGTCCGTTACCGATTTGTTCCAGGACGGCTCGCCTCCGGCGCAGTTGACTTCGATATCGGTGTCCGACGGCGGCCGTATCAACGGACTCTATAGTGACGGGCGTGCGCTCACGTTGGCGCAGCTCGCCTTGGCGCGTTTTACGAATCCCCAGACGCTGCTTTCTATCGGCAACAACAATTTCGTGCCTACTTCGGCGTCGGGTCAGCCCGTGACCGGGCCCGCGAACACGGCCGGCCTTGGCTCTGTGCTCGGCCTGTCTCTGGAGTTCTCGAACGTTGACATCGCTCAGGAGTTTACAGCCCTGCTGACCTTCCAGCGAGGTTTTCAAGCGAATTCGCGCGTGATTACCACCGCCGACGAACTTAACCAAGAGGCGTTGAATTTGAAACGGTAGTGAAATTTGGAGATGGTGCCCGAAAAGCCGCCGAATGAGGCTGCCACCCTGCAGCCCAAGCAAGTTGGCGCGGCCCAGCAAGACAGTGGGGACGAGTTGGAACGCTTCCATGATGTGCCGATTCAGGTCAACGTTCAACTCGACCAAAAGCGAGTTGCCGTTGCCGAGGTGCTGGACCTGCATGTGGATTCGATCATCGAGATGAACCGGTCTGCCGGCGAGAACGTGGATTTGATGTTGGACGGCCGGGTGATCGGCAACGGGGAAATCGTCGTGATCGAAGACACCTTGGGACTTCGGGTCACCGATCTTTGGGATCCCAGTGGCCGGGGACCGAACGGTTGAGACTGCCATGCTGAGCTCGCTCGCCGCGTTGCTGCTCGTCATTGGCTTACTCGCCGGTTTGTTGTTCGTCCTGCGGCGGTGGGGCAGGGTCCAATCTGCCGGACCGCAGTTGAGTGTACTGGAAACGCTGGCGATGGGGCAGGGCCGCAGCATGTCGCTGGTCAGGGCCGGGAAAAGGCTTTTCTTGGTCGGCGTGACGAACCAGGGGATCTCGCTTGTCAGCGAAATGGGTGATCACGAGCTAGGTGATGCGGAAAGTTGGAAACAGCCGGCGCCATCCCCGCTTCCATTCAAACTGTGGCTTACGAGGCTTCGGGCGGCGGGAGAGTTGAACCAGGGGGGTGAAAACCCTCGCGGCAGGTAGGGAACAAGACTTGCCTTCCGATTCAGTTGTGTCCGAGAAAGCTCAGCGCGATGTCTGGGGTGCCGGCATGCGTGGCCTGCTATTGCTTTTGATGATGGCGGCCAACCTGTGGGCCCAGACCGCGCCATCTCCGGCCGTGCCCCCCGATCCCCCGCAAGCACCCGCCCTATTCAGTTCTGACGACGGCAAGCTCGGTGTTCCGATGCAGATCGTCCTGCTTTTGACGCTGCTGACTCTGTTGCCGGCTGCGATCGCCTCGCTCACACCTTTTCTGCGGTTGGTTGTCGTACTGCACTTTCTGCGTCAAGCCGTCGGAACCCAGACCGCCCCCGGCAATCAGACCCTGCTAGGGCTGGCGCTGTTTCTCACCGTTGTTGTGATGCAGCCGGTGGCGGATCAAGTGCACGCTGAGGCCATTGTCCCGCTCCAGAAAGATGAGATCGGCCAGTTGGAAGCTCTCCAGCGCGCCGCAGGCCCGGTTAAGCAGTTCATGGCTCGCTTTGTCCGTGAGAAGGATGTGGCCCTCTTTCTCGAGATCACCGACAAACCCCGGCCTCATGACCTAGACGACCTAGATCTGACAGTGCTGATGCCGGCCTACGTACTCTCGGAACTCAAAATCTCTTTTCAGATCGGTGCGGTCTTGTTCTTGCCCTTTCTCGTGATTGACTTGCTGGTCGCCTCGATTACGCTTTCGTTGGGGATGATCCAACTGCCGCCGGTCATGATCTCGGTTCCGTTCAAGCTGCTCTTGTTTGTCTTAGTGGACGGCTGGAACTTGGTCGTCGGGTCGTTAGTCAAGGGGTTCTACTGACGTGGTGCCAGGTCTATGACTCCTGACGCCGCGGTCGAAGTAGTCCGTCAGGCATTCTGGATTGCCCTGGTCGTCGGTGGCCCCATCCTGGTTATCGGATTCCTCGGGGGTGTGCTAGTCAGCGTGGTGCAAATCCTCACCTCGATCCAGGATCCGGCTTTCAACACGGTGCCCCGCCTATTTGTGTTTCTCGCCGCGATGATGTTGCTTCTTCCGTGGATGGCCGACCGCATGATGGACTACGCGCGGAATCTGTTTGGTGGGCTGGATCAATTCGTTCGCTGACAAGAGTGACCTGTTGTGTGTGGATGAAAAACGACCGGGAACGCTCGTTGGGACAAGACACTGCTGTCTATCCGAGCGAGTTTCGAGCTTGCCGATCTCGCACTCGCGTCCGCCCACGGCCCCAGCAGCCTGTGGGAAAAGTCGTGCGGGAGCGAAAATCGGGGACTGCCACCCATTCGCTCCCCGTCATGGCCCTCGAAACAAAGGATTCAGCCTGAAGCGAATTGGCTGGCTGTACCCGATTTTTCTTTACCACGGGCTGCTAGGTGTCCGACATTGCCGCTGAATCCCGTACTTGAGTTTTCGACGGCTTGGGTGATCAATGCCGTACTTGTGCTCGCACGGGTGTCGGGCATCGTAGCCTTCGTACCGATCCCTGGCCTGAGACAGTTCCCGGCCCAGGCTAAGATCATCCTCGCGCTCGCGCTGACTGTGTTGTTCATGCCGTTTGCCTGGGGGAGAGCGGACGCGGCATTCCTGCACACGTCGGGCGCTGTCTGGACTCTGGCGGGGTGGGTGGCCGCGGAAGCCGTTTTCGGCCTCGCTGTGGGAGTCGGCGTGGCGCTGCTTCTCGAAGCCTTCGGCCTGGCGGCCCAGGTGTTGGGGTTCCAAGCTGGGTACTCCTACGTCAACATGGTCGATCCCACGACGCAGGTTGACGCCTCCATTCTCAACGTGCTGCTAACGGTGCTTGGGAGCTTGCTGTTTTTCGCCTTCGACCTGCACCTGTTTGTCATAGTCGCCTTGGCCGAGAGCTTCAATCGCTGGCCGCTGGGAAGTTTTTCTACAAGCCCCCTCGACGGAATGGCGATGGTCCACCTCGGCGGCTTGGTGTTTCAGACGGCGGTCCGCTTGGCACTGCCTGTCATTGCTGTCCTTCTGCTGATTGACCTTACACTCGGCCTGCTGAACCAGATCAACAGCCGCCTGCAACTGCTGACGCTGGCCTTCCCTACCAAGATCGTCGCCGCTCTGGCGCTGCTCTACCCCGTGACGGTAGTCGCGCCGCGTCTCTTCCACGACCTGGCTGTCGAAGCCCAGCGGGTCATCTCCTTGATCATCGAACGTTAAACAGACATACCGGAAGAGCAGGCACAAAAGACCGAACAGCCGACTCCTCGACGCAAGCAGAAGGCTCGGGAAGAGGGGCAGGTTGCTTCCAGCCGAGAGTTGACCAGCGCCGTGCAATTTGCCGTCGCGGTGGGCCTTCTGATCGTTTTCGGAGGCCAGATCGGGGACGGCCTGCGTCAGGGTATGCGCGGCTTGTTCCAGGAAGCGTTTCGGGAGTCGATCAGCGTCGAGCGCCTGCGCTTGATGGTCATGACACTGGGGTTGGAGCCGCTTTCGTTCGTCGGTGTTCTTGGCGCTGTCCTGCTGTCCCTCGCAGTCTTGATGCAGCTGGCGCAAACAGGCTTTGCGATCAGCCCAAAGCGTCTGCAACCGGACGTCTCGCGTCTGAATCCGGGACCCAAACTCCGCCAGCTCCCTGGCGACAACATCAGTCAAACCCTCAAAGCACTTGTGCTGTTGCCGTTAATCGCAGCCACGTTTTGGCTGCTGGTTGACGCCGAGCTCGAGGGGTTTTTGCAACTACCCAAGGTGTCTTTGCATAGCGGCGTCTTGGCTGTAGCCGAGGCTTTGGGCGAGTTGCTGACCAAGGCGGCCGTACTCTTGCTGTTGGTCGGGACGTTTGACTTCTACCGCCAGCGGCGCAAGCTCCTCAAGAAGTTGAAGATGACGAAATACGAGGTCAAGCAAGAGCAGAAAGACCTGGAAGGACATCCCCTGATCAAGGCCAAGCTGCGACGGTTGCAGCGAGAGATGTTGCGGCGGCGCATGATGAGTAGCGTGCCGGAGGCGACGGTCGTCGTCACCAATCCGACGCACTACGCCGTGGCCCTCGAGTATCGACCGGAGACGATGGTCGCTCCCGTGGTAGTCGCTAAGGGACTCGACTACTTGGCTTTGCGGATTCGAGCCGTCGCCGAGGAACATGGCGTCCCGATTGTCGAGAACCCGCCTCTGGCACGAGCACTCTACCAAAGCAGCGAGGTGGGCGGCGAGATTTCCGCCCAGCTTTACGCGGCGGTGGCTGAAATTTTGGCGTACATCTTCCGATTAAGTAGAGGGGCCGTCTAGGGCGCTGGGGAAAGGTGTGCACTGTCCCGATCACAAAGCGGACACGGCTGCCGGCTGATCGGAGCCGGCGTGATCAATCCGCGCGGACAGAAGGCATGAATAGCAGACGCGGCTAGACCGCGCGGTTAGAACGTGATGAACAGCTCGACACAGCCATCGATTACCGCGGCGACCGTGGCAAGACTCAACGCTACCATACCGCTGGCGATCATGTCAGTCGTGTTGATGATGGTATTGCCGATACCTTCCTACCTTCTCGATCTGCTGATTTCGGTGAACATTACGCTTTCTGTCATCACACTAGTCGCCTCCATGTATATCACCCGGCCCGTGGAGTTTAGCGTCTATCCGTCGCTACTGCTGATGCTGACCCTGTTGCGGCTCTCTTTGAACGTCTCATCCACCCGGCTGATTCTGTTCTATGGACATCAGGGGACCCAGGCGGCCGGCGAGGTAATCGAAGCTTTTGGCAACTTCGTGGTCGGCGGCAACTACGTCATCGGCATCGTGATTTTCATCTTGTTGATTGCCATCCAATACATTGTGATTAATCACGGCGCCGTTCGCATCTCGGAAGTAACCGCCCGGTTCACTCTCGACGCTTTGCCGGGCAAGCAGATGAGTATCGATTCGGATTTGAATGCCGGGTTGATTGACGAAACCGAGGCCCGCGAGAAGCGGCGGGAAGTCACGCACGAAGCCGAGTTTTACGGTGCCATGGACGGTGCTGTCCGCTTTACGCAACGAGATGCGATTGCCAGCATCATCATCACCGCCGTGAACATCGTCGCCGGCTTTCTCACGGGGGCGCTGCAGCACGATATGACCCTGGCCGGGGCAATTCAAACCTACACGATTCTGACCGTGGGCGACGGCTTGGTGACCGTGGTCCCGGCACTGCTGATTTCCGTGTCCGGCGGCCTCATCACGACCCGCGCCGCCGGGGAAGCGCGGTTGGGCGCCGATTTCGGAAAGCAGCTGTTTTTGAAACCCGAGCCGCTCTTGATTGCTTCCGGCGTATTGGTAGCCATGGCAGTGGTGCCTGGTCTGCCGACTTTACCGTTCTTGTTGATGGGGGTCGGCGTCGGCGGTCTCGGTTGGAACCTACGCCAGCGAGACGCCCAGCCGGACAAGCCCCCGACGGCGGCGCCGGCTCTGAGCGAGCGCGAACAGGTCGAAACTCTGTTGCACGTCGAGCCCTTGGCGATCGAGGTCGGCCTGGGACTGGTCAAGCTGGTTGACACGGCACAAGGAGGAACCCTGCTGAAGCGGATTGCCAGCGTTCGGCGGCAGTTGGCCGCGGAGTTGGGCTTCGTTCTGCCGCCGGTTCGTGTCACCGACAATCTGTCGCTTAAAGCACGGGAATATGTCGTTCTGCTCAAGGGGGCTCCGATCGCGCGCTTCGAATTGCAAGCTGACGCTGAGTTGGCGATCAATCCAGGTTCCGCTCAGGGAAAGCTCGACGGCACCCCGGCTCGTGAGCCCGCGTTTGGTCTGCCGGCCATCTGGATAGCGCCGGACCAGGTCGACAAAGCCCGCGTAATGGGTTACACGGTTGTCGATCCCGCGAATGTCGTCGCCACTCACCTCACCGAACTGATCCGTGCCCATGCTCACGAGTTACTCACTCGCCAGGAAACGAATCGCTTCCTTGATAGGATCCGCGTCGAGAACCCCAAGCTAATCGAAGATTTGGCGCCCAAGCTGTTGTCTCTGTCGGTTGTTCAAAGGGTCTTGCAAAACCTATTGCGAGAACGCGTCTCAACTCGTGACGGTGTCACCATTCTGGAAGCAATGGCGGATGCCGCCACCGCGACCAAAAACGCCACCCTGCTGACCGAATTTGTGCGGCAGGCCATTGCACGTACGCTGGTCAAGCCCTACCTCAATGACGAGGGTGAGTTGGCGGTGTTTTTCGCGGACCCACAGATTGATCAAACCTTGCAGGGCGCCATTGAGCACACGGAAGTTTCTTCCAGGGTGGCGCTGGCGCCCAACGCTATCACGGAGGTTTTGAGCAAGATCCGCGGCACAGTCGGAACGTTGCAAGGCCCGGCGGTCCTTGTTTGCTCGGCGCCGGTACGATTCGCGCTTCGACAGATCGTCGAAACCGAGCTGCCCCTGCTGGCCGTACTGTCGCACGCTGAAATCCCGGGGTCAACGAAGGTCACGTCGCTGGGTACGGTGTCGTGAATCGCTCACTCTCAACGACTGATGGACTTGTCGGAAAGACCGAGCAAGAACCGTCAAAAAGGAGTACGCCCGGGAACCACTCGTGCCCCGCGACCGGCGTCACCGCGGGAGGAGGCGGAATGCGACTGAAAACCTATCAGACGGAAACCGTCGAGGCAGCCGTGCGGCTCGCCGGTATCGAACTTGGTAGCAATGCTGTATTTCTCGGTTCGCGAAAAAACGAAGTGGGAGATGACAAGACGGCCTGCTATGAGGTCACATTTGCTGTTCCCGATAGGGATGGTGGTATGACGGACGAGGTTCAGCGGCCCCAAGTCGAGCCGGCAGGCCATAGCGGCCGGCCGCGACCGTTTCACTCAGCGAGCGTCGAACCGCGGCCCGACCCGAAGGTCGGAAGCGATACCCCGGCCGCGCGCGGCAAGGCGGCCACGGACGCAGGACTTGCGGTCCGGATGGGATGGACATCCCCCGCCCACTCCAAATCCGATCGAGTCCACTGGAAGAAGTTCGTCCCCCAACGGCTTCGCTTCAACCTCCCCGACGGCGCTTGGCAGCCGGAAGCCGCGTCGCAAGCCGATTCGACTCGCGACATCAAGGGCGATCACCCCAAAGAAATCGCTGGCCCAGAGGCGAACCCTCAACTGCCGCACGCAAAACCCAACGGAGTAGCTATCAGCGAGCCGGCCGCCGTACGTTCGACCTTTCGCCCAGACCGGAACAATGCCCCTTCAGCAGGCGCTCAACCGCCGCGTGATTCGCAACCCTCGATACGAAACGGTCCCGTCAAGCCTGCGATGTCGCCGACCTTCGCACAGCGCGATCCGGGTCTCACGGCGGCCGGCGCCGCAGCCGCGGCGGCCACGCAAACCGCACCCATCGATGCTCCGGCCGCGCCAGGCTCTCGCCCGCCCGGGGCCGCCTCAAGTCCAGCCCGTTCCGCTGTGGCCGGCCACCAGCCCGCCTCGCGAGAAATGATAGAGGGTCTGTCTGGGCGGCTCGAGGACTTGCACCGGCTCGTCCTGGCCCGCCTGGACAGCGTGCCTACATTCCTGCCGTCCGGTGAAGTACTTGCTCACCAGGAATTGGTCGATGTCTACAAGCACCTGATCCATAAAGAAGTGGATCCGGCGATCGCGGCGCAGTGGGTCGCGGGGCTGCGACAGACGGCTGACGAAGGAGCTAGTCGGGAACGCCTGGACGAGCTGTTGGCGCGGCAGCTCAGCGCGCTGTGTCGAACGTCGAGTGATCTCGGCTGTCGGGGATCCCAGCCGAAGATTGTTGCTCTAGTCGGGCCCAGCGGGGCTGGAAAGACGATCACGCTGGCCAAGCTGGCGATTCGCTACGGGTGGACGCGCCAGTGTCGCATCCACCTGCTTTCTGTCGACCAACGGCGGGTGGGCGAAGCCGAGCCGCTTGAAAGCTATGCCACTCTGCTTGCTGTACCGTTTGCCGTCCTTGATGAGATCGAGGCCTTGCCGGGTTGTCTCGAAAGCCTGTGTCGCGGCCAAGAGGGCGAGCGCCCCGAATTGATCTTCATTGACACGCCGGGATACACCCCCGTCGAATGGTCCCGGGCGCGTCGGCTGGCTGAGTGCTTAGCGGCACAACAGGCGATCGACACGCACCTCGTCGTCAGCCTCAACACGCGCGGCGGCGACCTTGAACGCACCGTTGACAAATATCAGGTCTTCAAGCCCGCCAAATTGCTGGTGACAAAACTGGATGAAACCGACGCCTGCGGCGCTATTGTCAACCAGGCTGTGCGAACCAAGCTACCCCTGTCGTTCTTTGGTACCGGGCAGCAGGTGCCCGAGGACCTCGTTCCAGCGACCGACCCTTATTTGTTGAACCTCCTGCTGAAGAGACGACATTGACGCAACGAACGACCACCTATACCGGCGCTTCGGCTTCCCCCGAGGCGCGTGAACCAGACAGCGATCGGGAGCAGCTTATCTTGACGCATTTGCCGCAAGTCAAGCTGATCGCCTCTCGAATCCACGATAAGCTTCCCGAGAGCGTCTGCTTGGACGATTTGGTCAGCGTCGGCGTGCTGGGACTGATTGAAGCAGTCGACAAGTTCGACCCGTCGCTCAACGTCAAGCTGAAGACCTATGCCGAGCACAAGATCCGGGGCGCGATTCTCGACAGCTTGCGCAGCTTGGACTGGGCGCCGCGTAACAAACGTCGAAAAGCTAAGCTGATCGAAGCAGCCATCCAAGCGGGGGAGAAGAAGCTCCATCGAACACCGGTCGAAGAAGAGGTTGCCGGCGAGCTCAACATTTCCCTAGAAGACTACCGCCGATGGTTAGTCGAGGTCCGCGGCATCAATCTAGCCCCTATCGAACAGGGGGGTGGCCCCGAAGGGGAAGGGACCGATCTGCTGCGCTTCGTCTCCGACAGTTCCGAAGAGTGGCCCTCTGAGTTGTTCGAGCGCGCCGAGCTCGAACGACTCGTGGCCCACGCGATCGAACGTCTGCCCGACGTGGAACGGACGATCGTCACTCTCTATTACCGCCAGGAGCTGACCCTGCGGCAAATCGCACGTATTGTCCGCTTGCACGAGACTAGAGTGTCGCAACTCAAGTCCCAGGCCATTCTCCGCATGCGATCTACTTTGCGAGCCAAGTGGCCGACTTGAGCTCGAGTTGCAAATCAAGCAATGAAGGGCTCGCAGCCACAAAAGCCAAGCCATGGATCCTAAGCTTTCCCAGGAAGAAATAGATCGGCTGTTTCGTGAATACGGCACCGTCGCTGATGCAGCCGGCATGGCCGCAAAAACAGCGGTCGCCTATGACTTCCGACGGCCGGACCGCATTCCCAAGGAGCAGCTGCGGGCCATCCACCTGATGCACGACTTCCTGGCCCGCAATCTGGCGTCCTCGCTGGGCGCCTACCTGAGAGCCTATATCACCGTTAGCCTGGTATCGGTGGAACAGATCTCCTTTGGAGAATTCCTGCAATATCTCCCCACGCCAACCGCCATTTCGAGCATCGGCATGAGACCAATGGACGGAAACTCCGTGATCGAACTCAACCCCTCGCTCGTTTTCCCTATGCTTGATGTGCTGCTGGGAGGCACGGGGACTTCCGGCGGTCAGGAGGTCCGCGAGCTCACCGAGATCGAGCGCAGCATCATTGAGGGCGTGTTGCGCATTGTCTTGCACGACCTTCGGGAGACCTGGGCGCCGGTCGCCGAGATCAGTTTCACCATTGAAGCTACCGAGACCCAACCGCAGTTGATGCAAATCCTCTCACCGAACGAAGCTGTCGTCGCCATCGGATTTGAGATCACCATGGGAGATATCCGGGGCATGATGAACTTCGGCGTCCCATCTATCTTGGTCAAGATGATGGGACAAAAGTTCGAGCAGCAGTGGTCGATCCGCAGACGGAGCGGGTCGCAGACTGAACAAGGTCGCATGCGCGGTGTCGTCAAACAGATCCCTGTCTCGGTGGAAGCTTTGATGGAGGGGGCGACGGTGCGTCTAACCGATCTGTTGGAACTGCGAGTGGGAGACGTCGTATCGCTCGACCTGCCGGTGCAGAGGCCGGCGCAGATCAAGGTCAATGGCCGGAAGAAATTCATCGGCGAGATCGTTGCCCTGGGGAACAGGTGCGGCATTCAGATTCGTAACACTTCGAAATAGGCCAAGGCGAACTCGGTGGCTGAACCGGATACCCATCAATGGAAAAACGAAAGGCTCGCCCATTGGGCGACCGCCCTCTGGGAGCGTAGCTTTCGGGCCGCGGTTTCGGGGCTCGATCTAAGCGGCTCTGCGTCGGAATTGACGCTACGGCCGCGCGTGCCGGATATGGAGGCATGGCGGCAGTGGGCGGACCCGCTTTGGTTCGATCTACCGAACGACATGGCCGAAGGGGCGCTGCTGAGTGTCGGCTGCGCTCGCCAGACGGTCAACAGTCTGATCGAGCTCATCACCGGCGATAAGGACCTCGAAGCGGACAGTGCGCGCGGCACCTACGTCGAAATCCTCAGTCAGGCGGCCGGTCTGTTTGGCCGCACCGCTTCGGAGCCGCTGGGTAAGGCGGCTCAATTCTCGGACGTCGTCGAGTCCTCCTACCCGGCCGACGCGGAGCTGGGCCTAGAATACGTCGCGGAGTGGGGCGGGTCGGAATACGTGTTTTCTTTCGTACCCAATGCATCCACCGTTCGCGCGATGATGTCCACGAGCACAGACCAGGAGACAGCCGAGCGCGATTCTGCCGCGGGCGCCGGTCCCCAGCCTGCCAACGGAGAATCAGCAACCTCGACGGACAAGGTCTCGCTGAGTTCCGGGGCGCGGCACAACCTGTCCATGCTGCTGCAGGTGGAATTGGACCTCAGCGTGAGCTTCGGAACTACCTGCTTGAACCTCCAGGAGGTTCTCAAGTTGGCCTCCGGCTCGATCGTCGAGCTGAATCGGTCCGTGGCCGATCCGGTTGATGTCTTGGTTAACCATTGCGTCATCGCCCGCGGCGAAGTCGTCGTGGTGGACGGCAACTACGGAATTCGTGTCACCGAGATTGTCAGTCGTCAAGACCGCATGCGGACCATTTTCTAGCTCTGGGCCGACCCAAAGATCCTCGGCGGGAAAAACAGATGATGTTAACGTCAACGATCTTCGAGCTGTGGCTACTGGCTTCTCCACTCCTAGCCCTCCTGGTCGCGACGCTTGCCCTATACATTTGGGCGGGGCAGCTCCGTCGGAGGATCGCGGCGCAGAAGGCTGCCGCGGAAGCCCACATTCGCGGAGTTGAAGACCGCATAGAACTAGTCGAGGACGAGCTGCGCACTCTCCGAAGCATGAGCCGAACGCTGCTCGCCCGCCAAGAGAAGCCAAACTCCGGTTCGAGAACCCGATCTGAAACCGCCGGGCTGAGCGGCAATAGCCGGGCCCTTTCTCGCAACAGCGGCCGAACCAGGTTGTCCCGCGCCGAACTCGACCTGCTGGTCAAACTCAATCAGATGAAGCGGTCCCCGACGCCGGAGTTCCAGCCTAGCCCTAGATCGGGAACCTGAGTCGACGACTTCAGGCTAACTCTCGGCTAACTCGTGCCGCTCACGAGCGGGCGATCATTGGGCTAGTTTTGCCTCTTTTGCTCCTTCTGTTGAGCTAGCGCATGGCTCGGCGGTCGTTTTGCCGAGACTTGCGGCCGTCGGCTTCAACGCCGAATGCCCAGCCAGTCACACCACTTCAAAAAACTCATCTCCCTCATCCCACGACACTTACCCAACCTGACGTCCTCTAACCCCGCCACCCCACCGTACTCTGGAATTGGAGCTTCTGCTCTCACGAAAGGAATAATAATCATGCCTACACGTGCACAAATAAAAGCTAATCGTAAGAACGCCAAGAAATCCACCGGACCGCGCACTGAGGAAGGTAAAACCCGTAGCGCGAAGAACGCTCTCAAACACGGACTGCTCGCCCGCGATACCGTAATGCCCGGCGAGGACCCCGCCGACTTCGACCGCCAACTCTCGGCCCTCGAAGCCGACATCCAACCCGCCAACTCCCTCGAATTCGAACTCGTTCGCCAAATCGCCGACGCCCAATGGCGCATGCGCCGCCTCACGCGTTTGGAGACCGGCTTCCTCGCCGCTGCCGTCGACGACCAGCGCCGGCACCTGGAAAAACGCCGTCCAGACGAGTTGCGCCCGGGATACGACGGCGAGACCCTGCTGTTAGGCTCGGCGATGCTTGACCGCACCCAGGCCTTCGTTCACCTGGCCCGCTACGACGGACACCTCAGCCGCCGCTTCTTCCGCGCCGTCAAGCAACTCCGCGACCTCCGCCGCGACGAGCGCAAGGCTCAGGAGGCCCGCTCCTCCGTCGGCTCCCATGCCCCCGCCGATCCCTACCGCAGCCGATACGTCCCAGCT
Organism: Bryobacterales bacterium; assembly: GCA_965248105.1. Classification (GTDB taxonomy): domain Bacteria; phylum Acidobacteriota; class Terriglobia; order Bryobacterales; family UBA6623. The sequence continues at coordinate 2,292,249 of CBDFIK010000006.1, read as the reverse complement.
CAGGCCCCACCGCCGATCGACCCTCCAAGCCCCACAGCCAACCGTATCGGCTTCCGGGTCTCTAGCGAATCCGCCCCTCAACCCACACTCACACAAACTACCAAACAAACCCAATTCCCCCCAACCCCAGTGAAATCAGCGCCTTTCAAGGATGAACCCTGTAGCGCGGATCTCGCCTTTGAGATCCGCGGCCTTTGCTTCACACCGCGCTGGGAACCAACATTCCCGCTACGTGAAAGAGTCCGATTCTTTTGTGGCGCACACTCTCAGTGTGCCACGTCGAGACTCATCTCGACGCCTGGGAGCCGTTCAAACGACCAAACAAACCCAATTGCGCCGAACTCCCATGGAAACAACAACTTCTCGGCCAACGGAAACCGTGCCCCGACAGCCGCCCTACCAAAACGACCGCCGGGTACCGCCGGCCTTGTCGGTTAGAGTACTATGATCTGCGTGCGACGATCACGTTCCGAAACGTGAGTCGGCGGCGATGCAAAGCCGACACCGTTTTCTTGAGACCAGAAGGCTGTTCGCCGTCAGCCTCGTAGCGACTGCGTTTTCCCTATTACTGATTTTCCTATTCGCCGAAATAGCTCGCGTTGACGCTGCCTCTGAGGAAGAGGGTCAGGACTCGCTGACCTTTGTCGTGCTGGGCGATCCGCGGCTGGCCGAGGAGGATCTCCTGCGGCCCATGATCAGGAAGATCAAGGCGGCCTCACCAGATTTCGTGCTCATCACGGGTGACTGCGTTATGGCCAGAGGGAGCGACCCGGAGCCGTGGATCACCGACTGCAATTTGGACAGCATCTTTCGATGGAGACCTGGTTTGCGCCTCAGCCCCAGCGGTACTGGAAAACAAAGACTTATCCGTCCAAAATTGCTTTTCTCGGCTAATTGGGACAGCTCAGCGGCATGCCGTGCCCGAAGTTCCCAATCGTCCACCTGGCTTCTAAATATGCGTAACCGAATTTATGAAACGGACTACTTGGGTGAGTGAAAGGACGTCAAGCTCACACCCTCTTCTGCTCCGAAAAGGGCCCCAGAAGCAGCCCCATAACTGTTGAATAATCGGTGAAGTCAGCGATTGGGGGGCCTCTTTCCAACTGGCCCCCCGTTGCCCGGCGACTAGTTGGCCGAAAGAGAGCCGTCCAGCTCAATAGAGATTTTGTAAGATAAGGGATTCCGCTGCCAAGGAATCTTGGCGCCGAAATGTCACCGCAACTCACAACGCCAGTCTCCGCAGGTGTTCAGCACGGTACACCCTTCGGATCGAAGAGTGCGGCGGCGGAATCCTTCGAAAAAGTCCGGAAAACGTCGGAGCGGATCTGTGGGCCGCTGGCAACCGAGGACTACGTCATCCAAACGATGGATGACGTCAGTCCCCCGAAATGGCACCTGGCCCACACGACCTGGTTTTTCGAAAGTTTTCTGCTGATTCCTTCCCATCGGGGTTATCGGGAATTTCACCCGCAATACAACTACCTCTTCAATTCGTACTATGAGGCGGTTGGGGAACGGCACCCGCGACCCGAAAGAGGCCTGCTGTCGCGACCCACGGTCGAGGAAATCTACCACTATAGGCGACACGTGGACCAATTCATGCTCGATCTGATCGACCGGGCCGACGAACAAAGGTGGTTGCAGATTGAGCCGCTCTTGACGCTGGGCTTGCATCACGAACAGCAACACCAAGAGCTGCTTTTGACCGACATCAAGCACATCTTGGGAACCAATCCTGTACGGCCGGCTTATGAGACCCCCCGCGAGCACCCGCCTTGCGCCCGCTTCCCGGCAGCCTGGGTCGCCTACCCGTCGGGAATCGCGGAGATAGGGTTCGGGGACAGCGGGTTCCGCTATGACAATGAAGAACCCCGTCATCAAGTGCACCTTGAGGAATACGAGCTCACTAACACCCTGGTCACCAACGGGGAGTACCTGGAGTTCATCGAAGCGGAAGGCTACCAGCAGCCGCGGTACTGGCTTTCTGACGGCTGGGCGACGGTGCAGGAAGAAAAATGGAACGCACCGCTCTATTGGGAGAGGATTGACGATCGCTGGTGGGTTATGACGCTGTCCGGCCTAAAACGCCTCGAAGAAAACGAACCGGTTTCTCATGTCAGTTATTTCGAGGCAGACGCTTATGCCCGCTGGCGGGACCTGCGGCTCCCGACCGAAGCCGAGTGGGAAATCGCGGCTGCCCATCGGGCGGTCGAAGGGAATCTGTTCGACTCGGGCGAGCTACACCCGCGTCCCGCCGCCCCCGGCGGCGACGAGCCGGCCCAGTTGTTCGGTGACGTTTGGGAGTGGACCCAGAGTCCTTACACCGCGTACCCGGGTTTTAGGCCCGCACCGGGAGCTGTCGGAGAGTATAACGGCAAGTTCATGTGCAACCAGTTTGTGTTGCGTGGCGGTTCCTGCGCCACAGCGGCCAACCATATCAGAGCCACGTACCGAAACTTCTTCCCTCCCCAGGCGCGCTGGCAATTTACCGGTTTGCGGCTGGCTCGCTAAGAATGCACACCGAGCAGCTGGCCGGAATCACCTTCCAAGACTGCTATCCCCAAGTCGAAGATTTCCGGGAAGAGGCCCTAGACGGCCTTCGGCGGACACGAAAAACGATCGCTCCCAAGTTTTTCTACGACCGTCGGGGGTCCGAGCTATTCGAGAGAATCTGCGAGCTTGACGAATACTACTTGACCCGAGCCGAAGTCTCTATTCTCGAGGAAAACGCTGGCCAAATCGCCGAGCTGGTCGGCGAGCAGTTCCTAATCATCGAATACGGTAGCGGCAGCAGCCGCAAGATTCGCATCTTGTTGGACGCCTTGGGCGGCCGTGGCACCTACATTCCCGTCGACGTTTCGAGGAACCATCTGATCGAATCGGCGACCGCACTGGCCGAAGCCTACAGTGATCTGGAGGTCATTGCCGTCTGCGCCGACTACACCCGCTCTTTTCCGCTTCCCGAGACCGGGAAGTTTCCTTTCGGCGGCCGGATGGTCTTTTTCCCGGGTTCGACGATTGGGAACCTTACCCCTGAGCAGGCGCAGGATCTTCTCGAGACGACCGCCCGGCGGGTCGGCCACGGCGGTTCGATGCTGCTCGGCGTCGACCTCAAAAAAGACAAGAACGCTCTCGATGCCGCCTACAACGATTCCCGGGGTGTGACCGCTGATTTTAACCTCAATCTTCTGGAGCGTATGAATCGGGAGCTAGGCGCAGATTTCGACCTCGCGAATTTTCGGCACGCCGCGTTCTATAACGAGCGGCTTGGGCGGGTCGAAATGCACATCGAAAGTCTCCGGCCCCAGACTGTTCGCCTCGACGGCACGTCGATATCGTTCACCAAGGGCGAGACCGTCCACACGGAAAACTCCTACAAATACAGCATCGAGGAGTTCCGCCAACTTGCCGAGCGCGCGGGATTCGATCCCACCCAGGTGTGGACCGATGCTGAGCGGTTGTTTAGCCTGCACTACTTGACGCTTCCTGCGTGACGAGCCCCGGTTCATCCTCCTTCTCCGACCAGCCAAGGCCGTCGCTTGGGCAAGGTATTTGTGAATTTGATCGACACTCCCATTTCGCGTGCCTCTCAGTTCGATAACAGCCGGCGTACCCTTTGCCGCTATCATGGTTACTAGGCAACCGAATGATCCACCGGTCAACCGGCGCTTGCCGCCAAGGGAGCTAAGCGATGTCACTCTTGAAGAACACGGTGCTGGCCTCGGTCGGCGCTTTCGAAGTCACCAAAGCCAAGGCCGAAAAAATCATCGATGAACTCATCCGAAAAGGCGATCTCAGTCGCTCCGATCGCAAGGAAGCGTTACTGGAACTACTCGAGCGGGCGCAAAAGTCAGCCGCCAAGCTGCGATCCACGGTATTGAAAGAAGCTGAGAAAGCACAGAAGGGCGCTTCCAAGCTCAAAAAAGAGCTCGAATGGGTGCGCCGAAGCGAATACAAGAAGCTCGAAGGCAAGCTAAGCCGGCTCTCGAAAAAGGTCCGAGATCTCGAGAAGCACTTGAAAGCGTAGTGGTAGCTCGTGTGTGGATGGGAAAAGCCGCGGGCCTCGCCAACCAGAGATCCCGGACGTAACCTCCTCGCCGGAATCACTTCCTAATTCTAAGGAGGCCCGTGGTGCTGGAGGAGGGGGTCGAACCCTCATGCCCAGTGAAGGGTGCGGGATTTTGAGTCCCTCCGCAGGCTCAGCCTTGAGCCGCCTGTACGCTACAGCCCAACCTTCGCGGCGTTCCCCCGGGGGGACAACGGCCCGTGCGGGGCCGCCTCCGCGGCCTCCTCCACCACCACCTCCACCCAATCTGACAACATCATAAAAAAGGAGCCCCTGTTCACTATGTGCCCGGCATAAAGTGTTCACCATGGTGCGGGCCCGCCATTTCGGCAAAGACATCTTAGCGGTCTTTCGCGGGCTCGTAGGTGGTGAGGTCCATGAGTATACGAAACTTCTCGCTGAAAGCCGCGAACACGCACTCGACCGGATGTGCGCGGAGGCCCAATCTTTAGGCGCCAACGCAGTCATTCAGACGCAGTTCGCAACGTCCTATGTGGCCCAAAACATGGCCGCAACACTCGCCTACGGGACGGCGGTGGTGGTCGAGGACACCGACTAGCCTAGTGCATCATTTCGCAAATACGGTTACGAAACCTCGCCGACCGCGGGCGCGATGAATCGCGCCCCTAGCGATGCGCTTGAGCATCTCACCTTCAAACGTAGGGGCGCAATTCATTGCGCCCGAGATGATGAGCCGCAATACCTCGACAAGCTGATTGATACGTAACTGTATTTGCGAAATACTGTACTGATGTAGAATCGGAGTGTCGACCATCCGGCGGATTAGTAAGGCCCCAGTCGTCCAAAGCTAGCTCTTGCCTTCCCTTGCAGCTCTGTTTCTGGATCACACCTCGGCGAGAGCCGGCCGAGAGATCCCCGACCTCGCTTTGACCGGCTCTCGGACGTGACTATCCCGATGATCCTCCGCGCCGTCTTGCCGATTCGCACAGCGTCCTTGGTGCTCGCCATGCTGTTCGCAGCGTCACCATCTACCGTGCGGGGAGGGGAACCGCTGCCTCTGCGATCTCCAGTCTCCGCGACTGCGGGTTATCCACAACCGCCAGATGCACCCGAAGCAGGCTTTCCCGGAGAGGAGCCCCCGGAACCAAAAGCATGTAACGCGCCATCCTTTTCGCTCGATGCGTCGCTCCTTAATGACAATAGAAGAACTACCGGACTGGTGCTGGGTGAGGGCGGTTTTCCGCCTGTGCAGCAGAGCCTTGTTTCGGGGCGGCTCAAAAACGTCCGCTGCGAGCGGGTGGATCTCGAGCTATCAGCCTGGTATTCGCTTCATGACGCGTCGAGCTTTGATGAGATGAGGTTCAGAAGCCGAGCGATTGTGGAGGTCATCCCGAACGTCCACGTCTACGGCGGGATTGGCTACTACGACAACCCGGACGGTCTGTTCGCCACGAAGTCTCTTTATCTGATTGCGGGGGCCGAGTATCCAAGCGTTTGGGGCACAACTGTCAAGGCGGACTATCTGCGGGACGTAAAGGATCATGGCGACTGGCTGACGGTCATGTTTCTAAAGAGCCACGAACTGGGGTCCACCAGCAAGGGAGCGATCTTCACCTATAAGCACGGCCTGGGAGCTACAGCCACACGGAAACTGCCCGCCAACTCGAACACACCGAGCATGACGGGGGTTCCGAGCACATTCTACCGAGCGATCCTTGAAATCGACGATGGGCCCGTCACGTGGTATTTCGAAGCCAGCCCGCATGTAAGTTTCGTCGGCCGTACGACGGGAGTTCGCAAGAAACATCTATTGGTAACCGCCGGTGTCAGAATAGAAGTCCCTTAGCTCGTTCCGGCCCAACTCGTAGCATGGCCCCGAACCGCCCAGAGTCGCCCGCGCGCCACAGCGAATCATACGGCCCGCGGCAGCGAATCGGCTTAGCCCTCGGCCTCATTTTGTTCGCGGCCATCTTATTGTTGCCCCAACCTGACGGCATGGCCCAGCCGGCCCAGCGTACGGCGGCCGTGGCGGCGCTGATGGCGGTCTGGTGGATCTCCGAGGCGACTCACATTGCCATTACCGCCCTGCTCCCGATTCCACTTTTTCCGCTGCTTGGCGTCATGCCCAGCAGCGCCGTAACACCTCACTACGCCAACCACATCGTTTTCCTTTTCGTGGGCGGCTTTATCATTGCCCTGGCCATGGAGAAGTGGAACCTCCACCGCCGCATCGCGCTGGAAACCATTCGGCGGTTTGGAGGCCGGCCGGCCGAGCTCGTGCTCGGGTTCATGGTCGCCACCGCCTTCCTTTCGATGTGGATTTCGAATACGGCCACAACGATGATGATGCTGCCGATCGCCATGGCGGTAGTCACCCAACTCGCCGGCTTCGCCAAGATCGACGGTGAGCAAACTGACCAGACACCCGAGCAAGTGAAGACCAGCTTCGGGCTGATTCTTCTGCTCGGTATCGCCTACTCGGCCAGCATCGGCGGCATCGGCACCATCATTGGCTCACCCGCTACGGTCGCTTTCCTTGGATTCACGCAGGAAAGCTTCCCCGACCAGCCCCCGATCGCCTTCTTGGACTGGAGTTTGATGTGCGTGCCCATCGTAATCGTTTTCCTGCCGATCTGTTGGTTTTACTTGTGCCGATTCGGTGCTCCGGTAGCCCTCAAGCGGATTCGCTTCGCGGGTTCGGAAACCGTGATCGAAGACGAGCGCCGCCGGCTTGGGCCGATGACGGCGCCAGAGAAAACAGTGCTCGTCGTAGCCCTCGTGACGGCCTTGCTGTGGATCTTCCGCCAGCCGTTGGACTTGGGTGGCTTCACCCTCCCAGGATGGTCAGGGGCCTTCTCCACACCCCAGAACCTGCACGACGCCACCGTCGCCATGGCCATGGCGGTCTTGCTTTGCTTCCTCCCAGTCAACCTCAAAGGCGGCCTTGACTGGAAGGGGCGCCGCGAGCGCTTCATCATGGACTGGGGGACCATTCAGAGGGGTCTGCCATGGGGTATCGTCATGCTGTTCGGCGGCGGGTTCTCACTGGCGGCCGCGGTTCAGAAGACGGGGCTGGCCGCTTGGCTCGGTTCGCATCTGTCGCAGCTTGAGGGAACGCCGGTTTGGATCCTCATCTTGCTGAGCTGTTTTCTGGTGACCTTCTTGACCGAAATGACGTCGAACGTCGCGACGATACTGATGATTGCGCCGGTCATCGCCGCCACGGCAGTCGAAATCGGAGTTCATCCTTATTTGCTGTTGATCCCAGCCGGCGTGACGGCCTCTTTTGCCTTTGTTTTACCGGTGGCCACCCCTCCGAACGCCATCGTCTTCAGCAGCGGCTGGGTCAGCATTCCCCGCATGGCCCGCGCGGGTCTCGCGTTGGACTTTCTGGGCCTTCTGGTCGTCCCCCTGATTGTCTACTTCCTCGGCAGCCGGATCTTTGACTTCGCGGGGTAGGGGCGGACCGGTCAAGCTGCCGGCAGAGTACAGCCCGTTGGTTGCTCGGGATGGCCGACGCAGCCAGCTTCTTGGAATCCTATAATCTATTGAAATAATGAGGCTTAACTGACAATCGGCTTTGTTTGGTCATTCTTTTTGAGTCAGTCGATTCCGCAGGCGAAAAAAGCTATCGGAAGGGCCCGCGCCCTGACGGGCACGGCTCTGTCCGGTGGTTAGCCGCGAAGGTAGTTGTCTCAACGGTTCGGCCTCGATAGTCAGCTTGGTGAACATAACAGCGCGGCCTTCTGCTCCTTTCTTCGCCATTGGAATTGTAGGTTAAGTTATTGCTTCTATTTCGTTTATATCCGAATTGGGTTTGTTTGGTAATTTTTCTTGAGTCCGTCGGTTCAGCGCGCGAAAAGAAAGCCGTTACGATCCCTCCATTGAGGCTGTCCCGGTTGCCCGGTTACCCGCCAGTTACACCACAGCTCAATCCTGGGCGGGGAAAAGGCCGCAGGTCTGGGCCAAACGGCGGCCCAGGCCTGCGCTAGGGAACTCTACGCCGCCGGCTGAGGCTCGTAGCGTTCGACCTTGATCTCGTCCTCGCGCGCTTGCGCCTGGGCGACGTCGTAGGCGGCCTGCAGGCGTATCCAGGTTTCCGTCGTAGAACCGAAGGCCTTGGCGAGTCGAATCGCCATTTCGGTCGACATGCTCGCGCGGCCATTAACCAGGTTCGAGAGCGCCTGGCGGCTGATGCCAAGCACCTTCGCGCCGTCGGTGACGTTTAGGCCAAGCGGCTCCAGACACGACACGCGCACGACTTTGCCGGGATGCGGCGGGTTTTTCATGGGCATGGCGGTTCTCCTTTCGTTAGTAGTAGTCAGCAAGCTGAACGTCTTAGACATCCTCGCCTTTAAAGCGGAAGATGATGCGCCAATTCGTCTTCACCGTCACTGACCAATAGCCTTTCAGTGCATGCAGCCGGTAGTTGGGAATGCGCATGGCCTCGGGGGAGCCGGCAACATCGAGTTGGGCGAGCATCACTTCCACCCGGTCTTCGAGATCGGAACGGATCAGGCGGCCGTCGCCGCGCTCGAAGAGGCGCTTGAGCCCGCGATGGCGGAAGCCCCGGATCATTCATTGACTGTAATGTGTCAATCGACACTTGTCAACCTACCCTCCCTGGGACGGCGTCTACGTCTATTTTATCGCGGAGACCCGGGATTCCCTCGGACCATGTCCCTTAGGTTATTGAAAAGAAATACGTTGCCGCCCGTGATTCGGTTTTCTAAGGGCAATTGACGCGGTCCCGGTTACCGACCCTTTGTCGACGCGGTACAATCTAGCCACAGAATTGAAGGTGTCGGCTTTCGACTGCTTTTAGGCTCGGGCGATGATCGGCGCCGCGATTTCTCACTACAAGAGTCTGGGTAGGCTCGGCGCGGCAGCGACCGGCAATCCTGCCGGTCCAAAACTATGAGGTAGCGGACTGTCCGGGAGATGAATTCGCTATAGATTCGGGAATGTCGGGCTGGAAAGCCCGACACGGCACGCTGAAAGCGCGCGCCACGTCAGCTATGATGGGCCAGACCATCTCGTATGACAAGATCACCGAGAAACCTGGCGCGGTAGCGACCGGCAATTGGGTAGCGACCGGCACTCCCGCCGGTCCAAAGGTCCTCGGTGAAGTAGCGACCGGCAATCCTGCGGGTCCGAGGCTCATGAGCTAACCATGATCGGCACCACCATCTCGCACTACGAAATCACCGAGAAACTCGGCGAGGGCGGCATGGGTGTTGTCTACAGGGCCACTGACACTAGCCTCGAACGAACCGTTGCGCTGAAGTTTCTCGCCCGCCATTTGCTCGAAGACGACGTGCACCGGCTCAGCGTGAAGGAGAAGATTGAAGCCCGCCCGCTGAAGCTCGACGAAGCCCTAGACATCGCCATCCAGACGGCTCAGGGCCTCAAAGTAGCGCACCAGAAAAGGATCGTTCACCGCGACATCAAGCCCGCCAACCTGATGCTGACCCGGGAAGGCCAAAAAGGAAATCCTGGTCGACAACATGGACGAAGGTGAGGTTTTCATCTGCTACAGCCGCGAGGACACGGCCTGGCGAGAGAAAGTGAACCGCTTCATGCAGGCCATGGGGCGGGCCAAAGAGTTTGGTTTTTCATACTGGGACGACTCCCAAATCGAGCCGGGGGCTGAGTGGGAAAAGAGGATCACCGGCGCCCTAGAACGGGCCAAGGCGGGCCTGCTGCTAGTCTCGGTTGATTTCCTTCGCTCGGAGTTTATCCAGAACAGGGAAGTGCCCGAGATCCTCAAGCGCGCGCAACAGGAGAATAGCGATTTCAGGATCTTTCCCTTGCTGCTGCGCCCGTGTCCCTGGGAGGCTTTCGAGTGGTTGCAGAAGCTCCAGCTTGTCAACGGGCCGAAGGAACCGGTTTCGGGCTGTACGACGCATCGGAGTGAAGAGATTTTAACCTCCTTGATGTGGGAAATCAGTCAACACATCGAAAGGACGAACGCGGCCACGAAAGAAGCCGACGCGGCGGATGAAGAGCCGGCGCCGGCCGAACATCTACCCTTCGGGGCGCCCGCAGAGGCGCAGTCGGCACGGCCGGAAAGCGTAGGCTTCGAGCGACCGTTGCGAGAAGGCGCTCACGAGGAGAGCGGGAAATACACAAGCTTTTTGACGAACGCCGGTGTGGTTCACCTGATCGAAACTTCGCCGTCGAACCCGGGTCAAAGAGCGGTCGTCGGCCTGATCTGTATTTTTCGAACGCTTAGGCAGCGAACTTGGTTCGCCGTAACCGACCGTGATTTCTTTTGCGTGTTAGATGACGCGAAGACAGCGGTGGGGGGACGACGCATTCAATGGCGAATACCTTTAGGCTCCGCACGCCCTGTCACGACACGCAGAAGGCCAAACAAAGCAACTGGCCTCATAGACGTCGGCCGTCATCCTAACTGGCTCTATACTCAGCGTATCCATCCAGATCCAAAACGCGTCAGGAAGACAGTCGAGGAGATGATCGAAGTCGCTGAGCGATCGTAGCGTTCCCAGTCTATCTTCGGCCGGGACAGCCTTTACCACGGCCTTTCGCGTCCCCGAACCACCTGATAGACCTCTTTGTAATTCTCGAACTATTGTTGCGACGAAGGCCAAGAAAATGGAATATGCTAATCCATTTAGCTCCGAAGAACACAACAACTTGTAGGTGACGGTTTCTACAGGGGAGCCGATTCCAAGCTTGAATCGGAAATCCCATCAGAAATACCGAATAGCGCTGGTGCGCGTCACAAGCGATACTATGTTCCATGCTGGAGCGGCTCGTTTCTTTGAAGCTTTCCCGGCGGACAAGAGCGGACCAGTGGAGAACGACATCCAGAGTACGGTATGCTGCCCCCGACACTACCTAGCCCACTTTTCTTACCACGTGGCGAGGCGAAGTGAGTGAGAGGCCCGTCAGTAGAAGGCGCGCGCCGCTCGGCGCCCCGTTTCTTGATGCGGGTGTACTTGAACTCTACGTTGAGCACGGCGAGCAAGCGCAACGCAGCAATGGCGGACCCATCGCGTCCTTCGACCGTCAGGTGGCGAGAAAGGCGGGCTAGGGCAGTGACATGAAACCAGTGCGTTTGGCGGTGATCGGGGCCGGGGTGATGGGCAAGAAACACGCCGAGCTGATCGCCGCGAACGGCGATTGCTCACTGCTAGGCATTTGCGACGTTGATTCCACTCGCCGCTCGGTCGCGGACGGGTTCAACATTCCGTTTTACCAAGACATCGAAGAGCTGCTGGAACGCGAGCGGCCGCAAGGGGCGATTATTGCTACTCCCAACGGATCTCATGCGGCACTAACTGAGGTCTGCGCCCGCCGATCCGTCCACGTTCTGATCGAAAAGCCGATTGCCGATAGCCTCGAAGAAGCGCACCGCATCGTCAAGGTGGCTGATGAAACCGGAATCCAAGTCTTGGTCGGCCATCACCGGCGCCATAGTCCACTCATTCAGGAAGCACGCTCCATCATCCAGGGAGGCGCGCTCGGCAAGCTGGTCGCCGTTTCCATGCTGTGGGCTCTGATGAAGCCGGCTGAATACTACGAGGTGGATTGGCGGTCGAAACCTCCTGGCGGCGGTCCGACGTTCATCAATCTTATTCATGAGCTGGACAGCCTGCGCTTCCTTTGTGGCGAGATCCGTGAGGTCTATGCTCAAGCAAGCTCGGCGGTGCGAAAACTTGACGTCGAGGATTCCTTGACGATTTCGCTTTCGTTCGAGAACGGGGCGCTGGGTTCGGTTCTGGCGTCGGACACTACGCCCTCCCCGTGGTCGTACGAGGCGACCGCCCAGGAGAACGCGCTGTACTTTCACACGGACGAAAACTGTTATCACTTCTTCGGTGCTTTGGGTTCCTTGGCCTTTCCGCGAATGGAGTTGTGGCGCTATGCTGATGACGATCAGATGGGCTGGCAACACCCGATGGTGAAGTCACGCCGCAAAGTGACCCGGCTTGATCCGCTAAAGGCTCAACTGGAACATTTTTGCCGCGTGGTCCGGGGCGAGGAAAAGCCGATCGTAGACGGTCGAGACGGTACTCGGTCACTCGCCGTTGTACTGGCTGTACTGGAATCGATTAAGCGTCAGAGGCCGATCGCACCGGCGGTATCGTAACAGCCCACGGCAAGAAGTCGTGCGAGAGTGAGAAATAGGGTGAAAAATGGGGACTGGGGGTAGTGCGTTTCTGTGAATCGGCGGATTCATAATACCGCCAGAAAATGGGTGTCGGCGGCTCGGGTAGTCAGGTCGGGTTGACGGACTGCCTTCCTGGCGCCCTTTCAGGGCTCGATCTCGTTCGATTCCGTACCCGGGGTTCCGCCTTCGGCTCCACCCCAGGCTGTATTCCTGCCGCCGCTTCGCGGCTGTAGTTGGTTGCGGTTTCGCCGACCGCAAACGCAACATTCAATGCGCTTGAGAGGGGATTTTCGGAAGGGTCGGCCGCGGCTTCCATCCTCGCTGACACTAAAGAAATTAGCACTAAGCCGCCCGGGGCAACCCTGATTTTTTAGGAACCGAATTGGGTGACTGTTTCCGTTCTTCATCGACACATACTTTCAGGACGGGCTGCCAGAGAACCACCGTATCTTTCTCAACGAGAGCGAGCAGAGACATCATGCAACTCGGCGACGACCAGTTGGTGGAGTTTGAAGACCGGGGCTACCTGTTTTTCCCGGGTCTCCTGGATGGCGACGAGGTAGCGGTTCTACAAAAAGCGATACCCGAAATCCTAAGCCGCGAGGGGCCGGAAGTGGTCCGCGAGAAAGAAGATCCCACGGCGGCTAGGCTGGCCTTTGGGGCGCATGTCTATTCCGAACCGTTCCGCTGTCTCTCGCTGCTTCCACGCCTGTTGAACCCGGTTCGCCAATTATTGAAGGACGATGTGTATCTTCATCAGAGCCGTATCAATCCCAAACAAGGCTTCGGCGCGGGCGCGTCGTGGGAATGGCATCAGGATTACCCGCCTTGGCGTACGATCGACGGCATGGGTGAGCCGAGATGCATTATGGCGTCCGTGTTCATCGATGACTGTACAGCGGTGACCTCGCCTCTTTTGGTGGCGCCGGGCTCGCAGCGCCACGGGCTTCTCGGCTCGAAGCCTCACAAGGACTCGACAGGGAAAGGGTATGAGCTGCATCATATCGATCACACCACCCTGGAACGGCTCGCCGAAGACAGCGGGATCGAAGCGTTGATCGGGCCCGCGGGGTCTGTCGCTTTGGTCCACTGCAACGTGGTACACGGTTCGGCCAACAATGTCTCCCCGTGGCGACGGGCCATCATGTACTTGATCTACAACGCCGTTAGCAACGCCTGCACGGGCACGGAGCGCCCCTGGTATCAAAACAATCGCGACTTTACGCCGCTTGAGCCGCTCGATGACAAGTGTCTGAAGGTGTTAGCTTAGTACTCCATTTCATAGACACACTCACGTTTCGGGCGAGTGCAGGCGGGCACAGCATGCTGTGCCCCTACAGATCTATTGGGTGCCTGGAAAAGGTAGGGGCACGGCATGCCGTGCCCGAATTTCCCGATCGTCCACGTGGCTTCCCAATATACGTGGTTTGAGCAGGTTTCACCATTTTTCGCAGGGATGAACCTCGATACTGACATCACCTACCTCAAGGGCGTTGGCCCGCAACGGGCCTCGGTCTTGAAAACGAAGGGCATCTCGACGGTCGAAGACCTGCTGTACTACATGCCCTTCCGCTATGAAGATCGCAGCAACGTCAAGCCCATCGCCGAGTTAGCGCCGGGAGAAACTGCAACCGTGGTCGTCACGATCTCGGGCACTCAACTGTTTCGGTCTAGGCATCGGGCAGCCCGCTTATTCGAGGCCCGCGCGAGCGACAAGTCGGGGCGTCCTCTGGTTTGCAAGTGGTTCCGCGGTGATTATTTGCAGTCGATCTTGCGGCAGGGACAACAGGTCGCCTTCTACGGAAAAGTCGAGTGGGACAGCTATTCGCAAGAGCTTTCGCTGTTCCACCCCGAATACGAAATCCTCGACGATGAGTCGGAAGCCAATCTCCATCTGGGCCGCATCGTCCCGGTGTATGAGGCAGCCGGACGTTTGAATACGCGCGTCTTGCGCAGCCTGGTCCACCGGGCGCTCGATGCTCTACGGGGATACGAAGACCCGCTGCCCGAGAGCCTGAAACGCCGGCTTGGCCTTCCCCTGCTGGACCAAGCTTTGCTCGAAACCCACTTTCCGCCTCCCGGCAGCGACCTGGCCCCGCTGAACGCTTTCCGCACTCCAGCACAGTTCCGCCTCATCTTCGAGGAGTTCTTTTATCTGGAGTGTGGGCTTGCGCTCAAGCGCCGCAAGGCTCGCGGCGCCGACGGCATTGCTTTCGGTCTCGTTGACAGCGCGCGCGAGCAGATCAAACGAATTTTACCCTTCAAACCCACGGCGGCCCAAAAACGCGTTTTGAAAGACATTGCCACCGACATGTCTCGTCCGGCGCCAATGAACCGGCTGCTGCAGGGCGACGTCGGCAGCGGCAAAACGATCGTCGCTGTGGAAGCAGCCGTCATTGCCCTGGAAAACGACTACCAAGTGGCGGTCATGGCGCCGACAGAGATCCTGGCGACCCAACATTACCTCTACTTCAAACATCTGCTCGAACCCGCCGGCTATGTCGTCGTCTGCCTGACCGGTTCTCTGACGTCACGCGAGAAGACCAAGTTGAAGCGGATGGTGGCGGAAGGCGTGGCCCACGTTGTGATCGGCACCCACGCGCTGATTTCGAAAGACGTTGAATTCCGGAGTCTCGGTCTCATCGTCGTCGACGAGCAACACCGCTTCGGCGTCATGCAACGTCTCGAGTTGCTGCGAAAGGGCAAGCATCCGGACGTTCTCGTCATGACGGCTACCCCCATCCCGCGCACGCTCGCGCTGACTCTCTACGGCGACCTGGATGTGTCGACGATTGACGAGCTCCCGCCGGGACGGCGTCCGATCGTCACCAAGCAAGCCAGACAAAGCGAGGCAGCGCGGGTCTATCGCTTTGTTCGTCGTGAAGTGGAGGCCGGGCGCCAAGCGTATGTCGTTTGTCCCATGATCGAGGAGTCGGAGACGAAGGCGGTCCAAGCGGCGCAAGAGGTTTTTGGACGCCTTTCAAAAACGGTGTTCCCGGACCTGGCGGTCGGGTTACTGCACGGGCGTCTGAAGACCGCTGAAAAAGAAGCGGTGATGGAAGGGTACAAGAATGGGGAAATCCAAATTCTGGTTTCCACAACCGTAGTCGAGGTCGGAGTGGACGTGCCGAACGCGACGGTCATGGTCGTCGAGCAGGCGGAAGGCTTCGGTCTGGCGCAATTGCATCAGTTGCGAGGCAGGGTGGGGCGCGGCACCGAACAAAGCTACTGCATCCTGTTGACAGGCCGCCTGAGCGAGATCGCCAAACAGCGCATCAGTACGCTCGTTAAGACCCAGGATGGATTTCGGATCGCCGATACCGACTTGCAGTTGCGCGGGCCGGGCGAGTTTTTCGGGACGCGGCAATCAGGGCTGCCCGCCTTCCGCGTGGCGAACCTGGTGCGCGATCGAGAGACGTTGGGGATTGCTCGCTCGGAGGCGACGGCCTACATCGAAAACCCGTCCAGCGAGGAGGAGATGCGCCGGCTTGTCACCCATATCCGCGAAAGGTGGCAGCGCCGCTACGGTTTGGTGCAGGTGGGGTAAAAAAGAGACGTCTTCTTCGCAAGCTCGCTGGGACCATGAGAATCATTGCCGGAAAGTACCGCCACCGTCGGCTCAAGACATTGCCGGGCCGCGAGACCCGGCCCATGCCCGACCGCCTGCGCGAGGCGCTCTTCAGTGCGATCGCACACGAAATCGAGGGAAAGACCTTCGCCGATCTTTACGCCGGCTCGGGCGCGGTAGGCATCGAGGCGCTCAGTCGAGGCGCCGCGCTTTCGATCTTCGTCGAGAGCAGCGCGGCGGCGGTGCGAGTGATTCAAGAAAACTTGCGCGCCTTGGGGGTGGGACAAGAGGCCCATGTGACGAGAGCGACGGTACAGGAGGCCTTGAGCGGTCTGTCGGCGGACGTATGTTTCCTCGGCCCCCCCTACGCGCTGGGTGAGGAGTACTCGAGAACCCTCGATACGCTGGGGGAAGCGCCGTCCTGCTTGGTCATCGCCCAGCACGCGGCCCGCCACGAGCTTGGCGGCGAATACGGCCGGCTGCGGCGTTCCCAGGTGATCCGTCAAGGAAGCAATAGCCTAAGCTTGTACCGCCCTTAGCAGAGTTCAGGGCACTTCGACTGCGGTGAACTTTGGCCCGCTTCTCAACGCTGCTGTACGGTCGGCCCCCGCGCTCGCACGGCTGGTTTTCACTAGCCCGCTTTTCTCACGAGGGTTTGGGTGGCCAGCGTTGAACGAACGTTAATTTTGAACCTACCGGGACATAGGTAGGTTCGGTGAGATTCACACGGCGTCCCATTCGATCACGCGACCAAACCCCGCAAAAACCTCTCTGGGCAGGTGCAGCGGCCTGCCCCTACAGTTGTGTCGTGAGAAATCCGGGCTAGCGGGGGCTAACTAGAGGTCCTGGTGCTCCTGGCCTATGGGCGGCCACCGCGGATTCGGGAACCGCAGTTCCCCTCGCTCCAGCGGGGACGGTTCCTGATCCGTCTCGACCGCTGCCTCACACTGTTGCGCCGATTATGGGATTGCTTCTATTGGCAAGACCGGCGCAGGATTACAACTGCGGTGGGTAGTAGCCGGTTCGATGTCGGATTTCTGTCTCAGCCTTGAGATTGACTTTGACTTTGATCTCACGGAACTTTTGGTCACTGAAGGGAACAGGAGGATTGTACGCTAGGATGTACTGGCTTTGGACATCGCCCGCAACTGCTAGGATGGCCCGATACAGCGCTTCTAGCTGGGCGCGAGCGTATTCACCGGTACCCACGGTTCGCACGTAATTGCCGGCGTCTTGGGGTTTCGAGAGTTGGCCCGGTACGTCGCTGTGGACCCCCTTCATGGGAGTCCCGACGCGGCCTCCCGTGGCGCGGGCCAACCGGTAGAGGTTTTTTTCTTCTTCTTCGTGAAATCCCCAGGCTACCGTGCTGACGCCGAATATCGTGACGTGGTTGCGCTGCGCCTGGGAGATGACCTCCTCGAGGGTGCGCTTGCTGGCGTTGTCGTGCCCGTCGCCGACAATGACGATGACTTTTCGAGGCTCGCCCGACCCCTGGTATGTCGCCGACGCCAATTGCTCCGTACAAGCCCCATAAATGGCATCGAACATGGCGCTGCCACCGCCGTGTTTGAGCCTTTCCATCTTCTGCGCGATGGGGTAGGGATCACCCGTCGTTTTCACGAGCAGATCGACTTCGGTGTGATAGCCTATCAGGAACCCCTTGTTCCGGCCCCCTTCGGGAATCAGGATATACGCCAAATCGCCGATCGATTCCTTGTAGCTCTTGTAGTAAATGCGGGCCGTGTTGCTGAGCTCGACCAAGAAGCCGACCCACAAAGGTGGTTTGGATTCTTCCGCCGTACTTGGGGTGAAGTAGCGAATGTCGACTCGCCGGCCGTCTTCGTAGATTTCGAAGTCGTCCTTGTTTAGATCGATGATGTACTTGCCTTCGCTGTCCGTGACCGTCACCGGAACGTTGACGACGTCGACATCGACTCGAATTGTTTCCGAAGACTGCTGTGCTTGCTGCCCGCAAAGCAAGCCGCAACAGATCAGCAGCGAGACGGAAACACGACTCCACATACCGTATGGAAACCCATCCTTATTCTAACCCAGTGTTCGTTCCCGGAATCGGGTTACTTGGTCTGAAAACCGACAAGGTTATTCCTGAGGGAAGCGCCTGCCAGCGGTGAGGTCCCAGATTCGGCTGCGTGGAAGCCGATCTTGAGGATAGGGGGCCGCTGCAAGTTGTCTCACCGGGTTCCATAATAAGCTGGCCCACGACGGCGCCGTCAGCGAGGCGCAGATCTGAGGATCGGGGCCGTCTTATTCGCCCTTCGGTTTCAGTCCGGCCAGCACCGTGGAGAGACCCGTGCTTCTACCCGTAGCCACAATGCGGCACGGTTCCTTAGCGGCCTTGAGCCGCTTCGGGCCTGGACGGTTAGCCTGGCCCGTTGCCTTTTTGGCTGCTCGCTCGGATGGTTGGTGTCCGTCTTTGGATGGCACGTCGGATTGCGGCTAGCGGGGAGGGGACGCGCGGGGATGCAAGAGATCGGAAATGGAAGGATCCTCTCGCACGGCCGCCAGGTCCGAATCGTTGAGTGCCAGCGGCCGGTTTCTGGGATTCAATTCTATGGCCCGGCTTAGGCTTCGATGGGTGTCCGCGGTGTTTCCTTTTATGGCATGTAATACAGCAGTCGCGTAATGCACGTGATCCGCGTTCGGGTCCAGCTTCAAGGCTGCGCCTAAATGATGCTCCGCCTCCTCCAATTGGCGGTCATTCATAAGCCCAACCCCATAGTTGTAGTAGTCATCAACGCTCTTGAGACGGAGTTTACTCTTTTCAATCCGACTGCGGCAGATCTCGGCGTAAACTTTCGCTCGGTGTCGCAAAGTGGCATCCGGTCCTCCCGCCGCCTTCTCAAAGCGCGACCGTGCCTGGGCGAACTTTCTGTTGTTGAGGTGACCGACTGCCGCTTCGTAGTGAGCAGCTTGGCGTTCGCTGAGTTGGCGGGCTATGCGTGCATCCTGCGCCCGCTTACGGGCTTTGGCTGCCTCTTCGGCCCTAGCGAAACGAAGGGCTGAACTGGTTGGGGTGAACGAGACCGGCTTTCGGCCGATCGCTTTCTTGGCGCTCTTGGCTGCTCCCGGTGTGGCGACCTTCCCGGACTTCTGTCCTTTCGCCGATTTTTTCCTACTCTGGGCTGTCTTTACCACCTTGGCGGAAACCTCTGGGCGCGATGTCGACTTCTTTTTCGAAGACGCACTCTGCGGTACGGACTTGACCTTCTTCGACAACTTCACCCTCTTCGAAGTCTTTGTGCGCTTGGGCGCCGCGGACCTCTTGGAGGATACTGCCTTCTTTTTCTTGGCCGTAACTCTTCCTCTCCGAGCGCTATTGGAGGGCTCCGCCAACCTGGACGACGGGGATCGGCGACTGCTAAAGCTCCTCCCTGGAACGGCTGCTCGGTCGGACCCGGAAGGTACCAGTGGGCCCGCCCTAAAACGCAGTGCTAGCAGGTCCAATCCAGCTAGCTTCTTGCGTCAGCCTCCAGGATGTCAGTTTTATAGCAGATTCCGCCAAACCAGAGCAACCCGGTTACCCTTCCCTTCCAGCCGACTACTACTCGGTCCAATATGTTTTGAACTGGGGTATCCATTTGACTCAGGTAACCGCGGTAGGTTCACCCCAACATGTAGTATGCGGGTTCGTGGAGGACTATGCGCGCGATCGGGTAGAGTTCGAGGCGTGGTTCGCGACCGAGGAAGCCTGCCGGGAGTACCTGTTTCGACTGCGCTGGCCGGAGGGCTTTCGGTGTCCGCGTGGCGAGCAGGCGCGCGCTTGGCCGGGGCGGAAACTCGGGTTGCAGTGCGCCAGTTGCGGGCGGCAAACCGAGCGCAAAGCCTTGCTTGCAGTGGCCGTGGAAGAAAAGGGCGTCGGGATGGGGCGCATGCGCGTCGGCGGCCAGTCTGGTTCCCTTCGCGCCGGAGTCGATCGAGCCTGGCAGCACGGTCCACACCGACGGCTGGCTGGGCTACGAGCCGCTCACGAAGAAGGGTTACCAGCATCGCATCGTCTTTCTGTCGGGCCGGCGCAAACAGGCGTCGGAGTTGCTGCCACGGGCACCCAAGGCGATCTCGCTGCTGAAACGCTGGCTGCTGGGCACCCGGCCGGGCGCGATCAGCCGCAAGCATCTGGACGACTACCGCGACGAGTTCGTTTTCCGCTTCAACCGGCGCAGCTCACGCCGCCGCGGCAAGCTGTTCTATCGCCTCGTGCAGCAGGCCGTGGCGGTCGAACCCACACCCTACCGCTCGATCGTCGCCGACTGATGCTGAAACGCCGTGAGCCCAACGACAAGATATTGGGGCTACCTGAATGAAATGGATAGCTCACTTGGTATCAGTAGCTCACCTCAGCTCACTTCACAGCTGAGCTTTCGACCGGCGCCTCCGGCCACGGACGGTACTTTCCCCATTGGGTTTGTCGCCGGCGGTGAAAAGAGCTGAACAAGACCCGGCCGTAGACATAGGTCTTGAGTTCTGTAGGCGCCCAGTAGCCATCGGTCGCCGGTTTGCGCTCGAGGCTGCCTTCGGCTTTCCGGAGCTTTCCCAGCAACCCCCACCAGAGCCTAACCGGCTTGATCAGGTGGAACTCGACGCGGGCCACCTCATAAGTTTCTTCGTCGATCATCATGCGACCGGTGGATTTGTTGAGCGCGTAGTCGATGCGGCGGCGTACGGGAAGCCGATTGCTCTTGGGCTCGAAGCGGAGTACGTAGGTGGACCTTCCATGGAGAAGTTCTCGTGAGACTACCTCGGCACGGAAGCGGCTGATCAGGTCTCTATTGAACTCGATGCGGTTTTCGTCCTGCTTTGGTTTTTCCCCTCGCTTGAGTTGCTCCCGCAGATCCCGCTCCTTTTGCTCTTCCCATTCGATCTCCTCAGGTGAGAGCGGCCGCCCGTTTTTTTCCACCAATCGCCTAAAGAGAACTCCCTCGACGGGGTAGACCTCATAACGAGAGTGCTCACGCTCCTTTATGCTCTTGTCGGCATGCAACTTTTCGGCCAGTACGACCTCGGAAAAACTGTATTTCTCTTCAACCTTTTGCTCTTTGAGCCAATTGGCGCGCTCCAACGCAAGCTCGATGAGCTCCTTCGCCGAGGGCAGCTCTACGCTCTTTTCCTCAGCGGGTGACCCTATGGCCAAGACAGAACTAGCGACAAGAGCCACCAGCCGGAGGCCAGTCTCAATGGCGGGTCGCATGACTCTTCAACTGACCCCACAAACGCCAGCGAACCGGCACCAGGATACCTGGGCCGCCGCTGGACCTCTTTGTGGCGTCGCGCGGGAAAGGGACATCATACGGCACTAGTGCTGGGTTGCAAAAGCGTTATTTAAAAAGTCCTTTCCCGAACAACCATAGGATCGTCCGTCTGCCCCGGAAGCGGTTTGTTCGCAGAGTCTTCCGAGCCGCGACCGTGAGGGAGCGGTCTAGGGATTGTCGGCCCATGATCTATCGTGAGTTTATGCAACCAAGCAGTAGGCGACCCGTGCGGTTACCGCTCTAGAACATCAAAGCCAAGGGCAGGAAGAGCACGGCCAGACCTACGGCGAATGCCAACGCGATACCCCAAACCACCAGATGAAGGACGCCGCCGACAACGACACCCAGCATTTTCAGTATAAGGCAGCCCAGCAGTACGACCGGAGCGGCCATCAGGAAGACGAGTACCAGCGGCCAGGCGACGAAGAAAAGGCCGGCGAGGAAAAATAGGCACACCAGAGCCTTTAGCATTTAACCGCCTCCTGTTATGAATACGGGGCGCCGCCGGGAAAGTTCCATCGGTGAACACGTGGGCGAAAACCGGGGGCTAGATTAGGCGCCGGACTCCACCTCGTGCCGCCCCCAACACAACGTAGGGGCACGGCATGCCGTGCCCTCGGTACTCATGTCAGCTCTTGTGCCGTTTATGAACTGTTGCCCATATGTCTATAGTGCTCCTGCCAGCCCGTGGTAGAAGTTAGGTTCAGCGAAAAATGGCGACATCGATGATAGGTAAAAGTCAAGGGATCGATGCAGAGATCCGGAGCCTCCTGGGGGGAAGCGTGAAGTGGTGATGGCGACCAGGGCGGAGAGTGTTTGTGAATCCGGTCGTTGGGGCCAGAGAGACCAGACAATCCATGTGCTGCATGCTGTCGTCGCGCTTGAGGGGAAGGGTGATACTTTGTTCGCCAACATGTACGCGGCCTATGAAAGTCTGCCCGACGCACTTAAGCAGTCGTTGTTGACGATGCGAGCCGAGCATCATGCTGCCAGGCTGGCGCGGCGAAACAAGGAATCGCCGGGGACGGACGGGCGGCAGATTCCGCGCATTCCGCCGCCGGTCGAGCATCCTGTCGTTCGGACCCATCCCGAGACAGGGCGGCGTGCGCTTTACGTCAACCCTTATTTCACTTCGCGCATGATCGGAATCGAAGAGGAGAAGAGCACCCCATTGCTGGCGTCGCTGAGTGCGCACGCAACGCGCGAGGAGAATCTCTACCGCCATCGCTGGCAGCCCGGGGATTTGGTGATCTGGGACAACCGCTGCACGATGCACTACGCGGTTTTCGATTACGACGACACGATGCCTCGCTTGATGCACCGCACGACGGCTGCCGGAGACCGGCCGGTCTAGGGATAAGTCCCGTAGCGCAGCGCTGGGCGGCCGTTTTGGCCCAGACCTGCGGCGTTTTCTCTATGCGGCCTATTCTCTGTGTGACCCAACGGGCGCTACCGCAACCTCATTGCAGCGAACTTCTGCAAGCCCGTAGCGCGCAGATCCTGGTCAGCTTCAACTATAGGATCTCCCTTTTGAGATCCGCGGCTTTTCTTAGCCCGGGTTCAGCTCCGCTTGAACGGCCAACTCGGAAAGAGTACGATTCGGGCCTTCGTCGGCGCCCCCAACCCGATCTGAGTGTCACCGACGGAAACCTCTAAGACTTGCAATGACTTAGGGCCACCGACCGGGAGAGATCTTGGTCCCGGCGGGTAAAATGAAACCAGAAGGTCGCGGGGCCCGTTTGGGTCGGGCCCAAGACTCAACGTAGGGTTCAAGTACGCCCGCATGGTTCAAGAAAATGGAACGCCGCCTTCGCACGCCTCGTATTGACGCGCCTCTCACGCACTTCGCCTCGCCACGTGGTGAGAAAAGCGGGTTAGATCAGTGCCGGGGGGTCGGCGGAACGAGGCCCAGAGCCTTCCGTGTTCTCCGTGATTCTTCGATAAATCATGTAGACTCCGGCCGCGATCAGGATGACAGGCCAGTAGCGGGAAAGTTGTCGCAGCTGCCAGAAGCCCAGCGAATTGAGCAAAAACAGCACGCCCACCACGATCAGAACTATGCCTCCCGCCGGCGACCGACCGCCGCCAACCGACATGAGCCCCGAAAACTCGTCCACCTCTTCGCCTCTCCTCAAGGCTCGAGCCGTGCGGTATGCCTCGATCGGCATGTAGAACGTCAGCAGAATAACCAAGATGACGAACACCGGGGGTGGCTTGCCGCCCGAGGACGCGACGCTAATGAGCCCTCCCCAAAGCACGGCATGAACGACCCCTTTCGCGTACTGGCCGTTGTAAACGGCGCCGACGCCAGGCACGAGGCCAAGCAGCGTGGCCAGCGCCGGCGAACCAGGTCCTCTCGCGGGCGCTTCCTGTCTTTCCGGCGGCGGTTGGGAAGCCTCGTCGGGATCCGGCGGTGACCCAGCGCCCGAGCCGATTGCCGCCTCGAGATCGGCCACGCACTGCTCGCAATGGGGAGCCCCTTGCCACTCGCGCCGGCAAGCTTCACAGATCGCACGACCGCAATGGCGGCAGAACGCCACCGCCGAAGCTTCCGGATGAGTCGCACAGTTCATGGCTGCGCCTCCTCGCGCCCAGGGTCCCCTTCGTCAGGCTGGGCCGGCCCCTCCCGTTGCCGCTGGTCAGGTATCGCTCGAGGCGGCTCCGCTTCCCAGCCGAACTCGGTTGGGAACTCATAAAACAAAACGAGCGATTCGTAAAGCTGAGCCGCCCCCGCCCACAGCGGATCAAGAGCTTCGCCGGCGCCTTCGACGATGGCCGCGGGGGTTATCTTGGGGGCTTCCCAGCGCTCGAGAGCTCCTTGTCCATAGAAGCTCGCCATGGAAAACGACAAAAATGTCATCGCCATGCTCATGGCAAAGCGAGGATGGGTCAATGGATGCACGAGGGGACGCAGCCAGCCCCAAAACGGCGAAGAAACCTGGGATCCCCCTCCGGCCAGGGCCGGAACACTCTCCCCGATGCCGGTGGTTTGATGGATAATGTCGCCAATCAGCTCCGGGGGCGGCTCGACCATGGGCGCCCGGCGCATGTAATCCTGGGCGAACCTCGCTTCATCGAGAGTCTCCCGGCAGGCGTTACACGACGCCGCGTGCTCCTCGAGAGCACGACCCTCGGCGACCGCGGCGGCGCCGTCCAAATAGTCGCACAGCAGCTTGTTGACTTGCCGACACTTCACGGTCGCACCCCCAAGGCACGGAGGCGCCTTGCTAACTCGCATCGGCCGCGATTGATGCGCGACTTGACGGTGCCCTCGGCAATCTTCAAAACATGGGCAATTTGCTTGTATTCCAGGTCTTGGAGGTCGCGCAGAATCACCGCCTCCCTAAGTTCCGGGGACAGCTTTTGGAGAGCGAGTTGGAGGACTTCGTTAGTTTCCCGGCTCGCCAAGGTGCGATCCGAGCGCCCGCCGTAGGAGCTCTTTTCCTCGAGCGTGGGAAGCTGTTCTTCGAGCGAGTCGACGACCCTTTCCCGGCGTGTCTTGCGATAGTGATCGATAAGCAGGTTGCGGGTCAGCCGGATCAGCCAGGTGCGAAAGGCTCCCACTCGGGGGTCGTAGGTGTGAAGACTTTGAAACACACGAACGAAAACCTCCTGCGTCAGGTCACGTGAGTCTTCCGGGGCCCCCGTAAAGCGGTAACAGGCCCCGTAGACGAGCCTCGTATGTGAGCGCACGAGTTCTTCCCAAGCTCGACGGTCCCCGTGCAAGCAACGCTCGATCAGTTCGGCATCACCATCCATGCGCCGTTCGGCGGCCTGCCCAGCAGGCCATGCAGCCGCCACGCCCGTCCACGGGATCGCCCAGCCGCTAAGGGTAGCCTCCGACATCATTTTTCTACCATGTGTCTCTTATTGATAACGAGCGCCACGGCAGAAAGTTCGCGATTCCTGGTTTTTCTGTCATAGACGCCACCCGTCGAAGCGGCTATTCTGAATGAAAGCCAGCGTCGTCTCGGACATTCGGACGCAGGAGGGGTGTCGGAGAGGCGACGTGCTTTCGATTTCGGGCTGGCATGTCTGCCCGACCAGGCATGTCAGCGCCCCAGGTCCACAGCGCGCTTCCCGCCGTAGGACACCGATCGGGTCCCAGGCCGTGTCCAACCCCACGGAGCAGCCACTCAAATCTGACACGCCAGTCTCGGTCCCAGCGACCGGGTTGAGCCGACCTCGCCGACACATCTCGTGGATCTTGGGACTGATAGTCGTCTGCCTCGCAGTGACCTACTCCGTCTCGACAAACCCCCAGTGGCGCACGTTTGACACTGATCTGTTCCTTCGCAGCTTCCAAAAGGTCGACTGGAGATGGATCACTCTGGCGTTCCTGGCGGTGTACGCCACCTACGGTACCCGGGCGCTACGATGGCGCATTCTCATGCAGCCTGTCAAGCCGAATCCAAGTCTGCGAAACTTGTTGGCGGCGACCATTATCGGCTTTGCCGCCATTGGAGTCATGGGACGCGCAGGCGAGTTCGTCCGGCCCTATCTCGTGGCTCGCAAAGAGAGCGTCCCTATCACGAGCCAGATCGGTGTGTGGCTATTCGAGCGTTCTTTCGACGCATTCGCCATTCTCGCCTCGGTCGCCTTTGCCATCGGTCATGCGGGGGTGGGCGATCCGCGTCTGCAGCGAGGCCTGGATGCAAGCGGCAAAATGGTTGGGATTGCCATCATTTCCCTGGTCGTGATGATGATCCTACTGCGAGGTTACTACGACTCTATGTCCAAGCGTGTTCTGGACGTCCTGCACTTCCTGCCCAAACCCCGGCGGGATGCAATTAGGAGAACGCTGGAAGTGTTCGGCCGCGGGCTGTTGGGTATCCGCGACACAAGGAGCGTATTGCTTTGCATAGTGCTCAGTGCCGTGCAGTGGTTGTTGATCGCGGCTGCCTACTATGCCATTCTGTCGGCTTTCGGAGGGATGAACGTCACACTCAGCCGGGCTGTCGTCTTCATGGGCGTTGTCATGGCGGGGTCGATGCTGCAGATCCCCGCCGTGGGAGGCGGCCTTCAGGTCGCGTCGATCCTGGCTTTGACTGAGATGTTCCATGTTCAGGTTGAGGTTGCGGCCAGCCTCTCTATCCTGATCTGGGCACTAACATTCCTTGCCGTCATCCCCCAGGCGCTGGTCCTAGTCGTTTGGGAAGGCTGGAGCTGGCGTAAGCTTCGAGAGCTGGAGTACCAGCCTTGACAAGCCACCTGGGGTAACAGGGTAGGTAGAGGAGAGAACGTCATGTTGTGTCCCTTTTGTGGCCACCTCGAGGACAAGGTCGTAGATTCCCGCGAGAGCAAGGAAGGAGATACTATTCGGCGGCGGCGCGAGTGCCTCGGGTGCGGCCACCGGTTTACCACCTACGAGCGGACAGACGAGGTTCCCTACATGGTCGTCAAAAAGGATGGGCGTCGGGAAAAGTTCGACCGCCAGAAAGTACTCGCCGGGCTATTACGAGCCGGCGAAAAACGCGCCGTCAGTATGGGCCAGCTGGAAGAGCTGGTGAACGCAGTCGAGTCGTTGGTGATTGACTCTCCCGAGAGAGAATGCGCCACGCGCGAGATCGGAGAGCTACTGATGACGCGCCTACAGCAGATAGACAAGGTGGCCTACGTGCGGTTTGCCTCGGTCTACCGCGATTTCCAAGACGAGCGAGAGTTCCTCGATGAGCTGACGGAGCTCATCAAGCAAAAGAAGTCCCTCTAAACAAGCAACTTATTGGATCATCCGAGCTTCAAGGGGACGCACATGAGCGCCCCCCGGACCGCACAGCCCGTGCGGGGTTCTCGACCCAACGGGATCGGTCTAAGCAATTGCAAAAAATATACTTATCTACTCAAGGCGACTTTTCCTATTGCAAATAATACGTTTTTCACCCATACTATGTAGGCAAAGCCTTACGAGGGGGGCGAGTTTCTCGGCCTTCCTCATAAGGTTGGATGGAACAGAGAATCGGTCACCTACCCCACTCCGGCACGAAAGCGACGGGGCCATTCCTCTCAAGGAACGAGACGGTTCAGTTAAGTCCATCACACGTAGGAGACCTAGAACCCTCCTTTTGCGCTGCGCTTCAGAAGAGCGTTACTGTGTCAAAGGCCTGCGGCCGTTGAAGGGGGCAACCGGAAGTCCGAGTATCAGGCGACTTTAGGAGAATCGTGGATCAGTTCGACGAACAGCTCGCTTCCGACTCCCGCAACTCCCACAATGTAGCTCTAGAAGAAGGTCGTCCTTTTCTCGATGGCCGCAGTGCGGATCGTCAGGATCCCGAGTTTAGTTCTGGTCCGAACGATTCGATTTCGATTTATACCGACGATCCAGTTCGGGTTTATCTGCGGGAGATGGGGGCAGTTCCCCTGCTGACGCGGCGGGGTGAAGTCGCTCTTGCTCGGCGGATGGAGCGCGGCAAGGTGCAGATGCAGCGTGCCATCTCTCGATCATCACTCATCCAGAAGCAGGTTTTAGCTTTCTACGAGGAGATCAGGCGGGGCGAGTTGGAGATCGATGCCGTCGCAATGTTGGGCGATTTTGAGGACGGTTCCCTCGAGCGGGCGCGACAGCGGACCCGGGTCCGCCAGAAGTTCGTCCGGGTCAGCCGGGTGAGCCGCAAGGCCCAGGCGGTCAGCGACAAACTGGAACGCACCGCCAAGCGGAATGTCCATGTACGCCGGCGGCTAAATGGGATCGCAAAACGGGTGCTTGTTCGGCTTTCGAAAGCTATTCAGGACATACCGTTTAAACCGATCTACTGGCTTGATTTTCGCGAAGAGCTGGAACGGGCGCTGGCCGACCTTGACCCGCTGGCCGACGAGTTGAAGGCCTTGCAGTCCCGCCCACGAAGGAAGTCCGCAGCCGCGATGGCGGCCATGCGGGAGATCCGCCGGGAGATCCGGCGTGGAGAAGCCCGATACTCCATGCGTCTACCCCTGCTACGCTACACGGTGCAGCGCATCCGGGAAGGCGATCGGGAATCGGAAAAAGCCAAGAAGTCGCTCGTCGAGGCGAACCTTCGGCTTGTGGTCTCGGTGGCCAAAAAGTACGTCAACCGCGGTCTGCACCTGCTGGATCTCATTCAAGAGGGCAACATCGGCCTCATGAGAGCAGCCGAAAAGTTTGAGTACCGTCGCGGGTACAAGTTCTCCACGTACGCAACGTGGTGGATTCGCCAGGCAATCACCCGCGCCATCGCCGATCAATCGCGGACCATCCGTATCCCGGTGCACATGAACGAGAGTATGAACAAGTTCTTGCGGGCGTCACGTGAACTGGAGAAAGAACACGGGAGGACGCCGACAAACGAAGAGATCGGTGACCGCATGGAGATCCCGGCGGAGAAAGTCCAGAAGCTGAAAACCATCTCCCGCGATCCGGTTTCCCTGGAGACTCCCGTGGGCCGCGACGGGGAGTCAGCACTCGGCGACCTGCTGGAGGACCAATGGGTGGGATCCCCGGTCGATACCGTGATCGATTCCACCGTGCGGGAAGACACGGCGGACGTCTTGAAGACGCTCTCACCCAAAGAAGAGAAGGTTATCCGGATGCGCTTCGGCATCGGGTGTGACCGGGAACACACTCTGGAAGAAATCGGCCAGGAATTCGCCGTCACTCGTGAGCGCATCCGCCAGATTGAGGCCAAAGCGCTTCGTGCTCTGCGCGGACCAGACCGCGCTCGCAGGTTGCGTTCCCTGATGGTCGCGAAGTACTAGACGGCGCCTCTTACCGCCCCCTACCCGGGTCGTCGCCTCAGAGCCGTGTTTGGACTCCACTTTTCGAATCCGGGAAGCTGTTGTCTCGCGCGATACGGACTTGGCACTCGGCTCCAAGTTCCCAATGCTATAATCGCTCTCGCAGGGCGGGCTATTATTGCAATCCTCACTTTCCGTCGTCATCCCAGCCTATAACGAACAAGCTCGCATTCCCGCCAGCCTGGAGCAGGTAGCCGCCTACCTGCGGAGCGCACCCGAACGCCCGGCCGAGATTCTAATCGTCAACGACGGCTCCACCGACCGCACAGCCGAAGTTTGCCGCGACGTGGCTACCCGTTTAGCGGGCGATCGATTGCATATCGAGGTTCTCGAGAACCCGGGCAACCGCGGCAAAGGATACAGCGTGCGGCACGGCATGACCAAGGCTCAGTATGAATGGGTTCTGTTTACTGACGCCGACCTTTCGGC
This sequence comes from Bryobacterales bacterium, assembly GCA_965248105.1. Classification (GTDB taxonomy): domain Bacteria; phylum Acidobacteriota; class Terriglobia; order Bryobacterales; family UBA6623. The sequence continues at coordinate 2,263,072 of CBDFIK010000006.1, read as the reverse complement.
GCCCATCGAGGAGTGCGACAAGCTCCTCGCGGCGGTGGCCGGCTCAGCTCACGAAGTGGCCATCGGTTCCCGCGGGCTGGATCGCTCCTTGATCGGGGTACACCAGCCATTCTTCCGAGAGGCTATGGGGCGCGTCTTTAACCTGGCGGTACGTGTCATCGCCGGTTTGTCTTTCGCTGACACCCAGTGCGGATTCAAGCTGCTCTCCCGCCAAGCCGCCAAGGAGATCTTCGCTGTCCAGATGCTCGACCGCTTCGGATTCGACGTGGAGATTCTCTATCTCGCGCGCAAGCTGGGCTTCGGGATCGCCGAGGTGCCTGTCCGCTGGAACGACGTCGAAGGCACCAAGGTGCAAGCGCTGGGTGGTGCTGACGCCTTTCTCGATATTTTGCGGGTCCGCTGGAACGACCTGCGCGGCAGGTACGACATGATTCAATCGTGAAGACCTTCAGGCGAGGCTTTTTCCAAACGGAGGCGGCGCTGTCGGCCTCCCTCCTGCTCGCTTCGACTGCATTTCTCCCGCCCCCAAGTTCGTTGACCGCTGAGCCCCTGGCATACGAAATCCTTCCCGCGGACGGCGCTCGTTTCGCACTGGAAGTTTTCAAGACGCGCTTGATGAGTGGCAAGAAACATCTATTTGTTGCCCAGCGCTACCAAGGACAGCTTGCCTACGACGCCGCGGCGCCGGAGAAGTCACAAGTCGACATCACCGTTGAGGCGGCGAGTCTGATCTGTCAGGATGACTGGGTCAAAGCGAAGGACCTAAGGAAGATCCAAGACTTGACGTTTTCCGAAATGCTCGCCGTCGACCGCTACGCGGAAATAACGTTTCGCTCCCGCTCGATTCGCCCTCAGGGAGACGGCAAGTTTGAGATCGAAGGCGATCTGACGATTCGCGGCATCACCCGTCCAGTGTTGCTGCGGGCAACGCTCAAGCCTGGAACCAATGCGGAGCTGCAAATCGCCGGCAGCTCAACGGTCAAGATGACCGACTACGGACTAAAACCTCCGTCGGCGGCGTTCGGTATGATCGGCACGAAGGATGAGATGGCAGTGTCGTTCGATCTGAAAGCTCGACGATTACCCTGATCGAGCATGTCGGATGCTCGACCGCCGGCGCTAAAACACTTCGATCATCAACCCGCCGCGAATCCAGCGGCCGGGCTGAGCCAGTCCCTGAAAAGCTTCGTGGTAGACGTTGAGCAGGTTCGACGCCTGGAAGAAAGGCTGCCAGCGGCCCACCGTATAGAAGACCGATGCGTCCCACAGTGCTTTGGTCTCCTGCCAAGTTCGATTGAAAGCTCCGAAGCGCATCTTGAATGCCAGGTTCCGCGTGAGCGAACCCCGATAGCTCGCGCTCAGAGAATTGAGGGGGAAGTTGAAAACGTAGCGTGAAGTCACACCGGGATGCGGCACCCGCGAAGCGCGCATCACTGTGTAGTTCACCGCTATCTCCGAAGAGCGGTTCAGCCGCTGCCTGAGTTGCATCTCTCCGCCGTGGAACGTCAGGTCCTGAAAATTCGTGGCATGAAACTTCGCCAGCTCCGGCGTGCGAATCCAATCGATTGTCTGGTCTTGGCGGCGCTGAAACCAGGTGGCCGACACCGTCGTCCCGCGGCGTGAATACCAATCCAAGCCGGCCTCATAGTTCCAAGCGCTCTCGGGCAGCAAGTTCTCGTTTCCTTTGTTGAACGGGTCTTCGTAAAACAGGTCGGTGTAGGACGGGATCCGGTAGGCGTGGCCCACCTGGCCTCGCAATTTGAAGCCGCCACCGAGCCAGTAGCCGATTGAGAACGTAGGGCTCGTCTCGCCCCGCCACTTCCGCCACACTTCTTCTCGCACGCCGAGCGCCAGGTTCAGGCGGTCCGTCGGCCTGAGGTTAAGCATGAAGAACGCCGCCGCTCTCTCGCGACGGTGCAAACCCAGGTTCGAACTGTCAATGCCTTCCGACAAGTACGAACTGCCCCCGGACCAACTCACCCGATCGTTCAGGCGACCGTTGACCGCGTAATTGCCCTGGTAAATGTTGGTCGTATGGAAATTTTGAAAGATCTCCGGTCGGTAACGGAAGAGAACGAAATGATCCGTGTGCCGGCGATAGGCGAAGTTGAAGCGATGTTGGAGACGGTCGGGAGACCTCCCCACTGTTTGGCTGACGGCGAGAAACTTCGTACCAGTCTTTTCCCATGAGTTGCACGGGCAGTAGAAACCGTTGGCGCCGAACGGCCGGTCGTTTGAACTGAACATCACGCTCGTCGAGCCGAACGACTCATCAAAGAAAGTTTCGCTCGAAAATGCGACGTTTCGGTAGTCCCGGCCGTCGCGAAAGCCGGTCGAAAAATCGCGCGACAGGAAGACTTGCTGGCTCCAGAAACCTCTCGTGAAACCGGTGCTGATCGACTCACGGTTCCAACCGAAGTCGCCGACGCCGGTCATCAGCTTCAACTCCGTACCTTCCGGTTTCTTGGTGACGAAATTCACCGTCCCTCCAATCGCATCAGAGCCGTAAAGCGTCGCACCGCTGCCGTGAAGCACTTCCACCTGCCGCACGGACTCGAACGGTAACGGAATGTCCATGTTGTGATGGCCCGTCTGCACGTCGTTCATGCGAATCCCGTTGACTAACACCAGCACCTGCTCGAACGAGGAGCCGCGAATCGATAGGTCAGCTTGCGTTCCGTCCGGGCCGCGCTCCCTCAAGTCGATCGAGGAGTCTTGTTTCAGGATGTCGGGGAATGTCCACGCCGGGACGTTCGAGTCTTCGACGGAAAGTACAGCGATGCTGCGGTTCACTTCGGCGAGCTCACGGGGCTCGGGCGTGCCGGTGACGACGATGGGCGTCTCGATGCGCAGCCTCAGCTCAAGCCGAAAGATCACTTCTTCTTCCGTGCCGTCAACGTGACGGGACGACTCCCGAAAATTCTCGGCCTTCACGGTAACGCGGTGGGACCCGCGACCCAGCCCACAAATCTCCGCCGAGCCACGCTCATCGGTTGGGGCCTGTTGTCCATCGGCGCTGATCCTCGCATTCTGAATCGCCAAGCCCGCCGGATCACGGACGACGACCTGAAGACAACTGCCCCAGACCGGCGACACCCACACCAAACTGAAGGCGTACGCAATCGCCAACACCTGCCACCTGCCGGACCACTTGCCCCCTTCTCGGCGACACGGCCTTGGCTGCACGAGTCTCATCTTTTTTCTGACCTCGAAATAGGTTTAACATCCGATTCTAGCGGAGATCGCTATCTGAACGGCTGGTAGGGCTGAGAGGCTCCGAAAGTTTACACCCGCGTTCAGGCCTACGGAACAGACAAGCAGGCGAGGATCGCGACTTTGTGGAAGGCCTCTACCCAAACCGACGTGACGAACTCGTCAAACTTCGGCGGGTTCGTCAACAGTAATACAATCAAGGCCTCGCCAGCATGCGCCGCTACGCCGATCTGTTTGCTCACTACTTCGTGCAGTATGCCAAGGTCCGCCTGGCATATCGAGGCGATTTCTTGGTTTCGGTGGCCACAACGCTGCTTGCCACGGTCTTTGGCATCGCGTTAGTTTTCCTACTGTTCCACAAGGCGCCACGGATCGTTGGCTGGAGTTTTGAGGAGATCCTCTTTCTTTACGGCTTCGGCTTGATCCCCTTGTCGCTTTTCAACATGGTGAGCATCAACCTGTATTACTTCGGTCAAAGCTACATCGTCGAAGGGAAGTTCGACCGTATTTTGTTGCGGCCGGTTCACTCCTTGTTTCAGGTGATGAGCGAGCAGTTCCGGCTCGAATCCGTGAGCGACACGGCAGTGGGCATCGCGATTGTCGTCTATACCAGTCGGCGGATCGGCTTGAGCTATGGAGCGCTCGACTGGCTTTTTCTGGCCTTTGCGGCTTTCTGCGGCTGCCTGATCTATATGTCCGTGTTTCTCATGCTCACCGGCGTTTCGTTTTGGGTGGAGGATCGAGTCGGCATCGTCCCGCCCGTCTACAACATGCTGGCATTCGGCCGCTATCCCCTGACCATCTACCACCCGGCGATCCAATTCCTGCTGACCTGGATCATCCCTTTCGGTTTCGCTACCTTCTATCCCTCGGCAAAGCTACTGGGCCATATCGGATACAACACGCATGCCCTGCTGCTACCCGTCGTGACCGTGGTGTTCCTGATGGCAGCGATCGTTCTGTGGAACCGGGGCGTGCAGAGCTATTCGAGTACAGGGTCGTAGCAGCGCCCGCCGAGTTTCCGGGCCGCGACGCATGCGTCAGCAAGCGCTCCGCCGGTGCGGCCGCTAGCCCGCTTTCGGTTGCGAGAAAAGCGGACTACGCCTTAACCACCTTCTGACGGCGCGCGTCCCAAGCGAGGTATTCCCTACGACGGAAGGACTCGATCGCCATTTGGCAAGGAAGCGCTCCGTAGAAGCCGAGGTCGACGTCGCACTTCAGAGGTTCATTAGTCCGAATGGCGGCCTGCAGATTCCGGTGATGCAGGGTGATGTCCTCCTTGCCGCCTTTGGTGTGAACGATGCGCTTCTTTTCTTCGGCGAACTCTTTCTCGGGCTCGATGACGAAGCCGTCGTCGTTGAAGTCCAGCGTCGCCTCGTGTCCTCGGATCATGTGCCGGATTTCCGCGCGATTCGCGAGGGACGAAACTAGAATCAACGTCAGCCCCTCCGGATAGTCCACCATGACGTTGAACGTGTCGGGGATCTCGGCAGGGCTGTCGGTGAAAAGGAATTTGCCTCCCGTGGCCACCACTCCGGAAGGATATTTCAAGTCGATGGCCTTAATGAGACGCGTAACCCGGTGTACAAGCAGGTCGCTAGCGATTCCGCCCGAGTAATCCCAGTAGCGGCGCCAGGCAAGAAAACGATCGGGATCGAACGGGCGCTTCTTGGCGGGACCTAAGAAAGCCTTCCAATCGAGGTTTTCACCCGGACGCACATCCTCGTCGGGCTCCGTCCAAAAGTCTTCCAGATAGTTGCGCGAGTAATCGATCTGCGCCATGACGACCTTGCCCAAAGCGCCCTCCCGGATGTAGCGCTGAGCCGTTTCGTAGGAATCATCCGACATGCCCTGCACGCCGACCTGCATCTTGACGCCGGTCTGCTTGATCTTCTTGACTACTTTCTTCCCTTCTTCAACCGTGTGGGTCATCGGCTTTTCGCAGTAGATATGCTTGCCCGCGTCGGCGGCGTCGAGCGTCATCTTGCAGTGCCAGTGCTCCGGGACCGCGATGACGACATAGTCGACGTCCTTTTGTTCAAGCAGCCGCCGGTAATCGTTGAAGGGCTTGGCCGAGCTGAGATCGACTGCCGCGTCGAGCCTCGGCTTGTAGACGTCGCAGACCGATACGACCTCCACGTTGTCCGTTTCCTTCATCTTGAGCAGCGCTTTGACATGTGCGCTGCCCATATCGCCGACCCCCACCACTCCCACACGCAATCGTTCGTTCGCTCCGACGACACGGGGCGACGGACGCGGAGTCGCCAGAGCCGGTGCCGCCACGGACGCGCCGACCGTTCCCGCCACGAAACTACGTCGAGTCATCTTCGTCATGGTTCACCACCTCGCGGTTGCTCTTCTTGATTGCCATGTTACGGCCGACTGAAATGAACCCGTCCTTCTGCAGTCAGCCGAGCTGTAGCCACTTGGAATGGCTCACACGAAGGACAATTCGTATGGCCGGACGGCAGCGGGTCGACTCCTCAACCCGCCTAGCCCATGCGACGAGGAAACAAGCTCGCGGGGTTGTCGTGAAGCAGCATCTGAGCGATCTCCAGCGCCTCGTCCTCGGTACAGAAACCGCTCTCGACCTTTTCCGAGAGGACCTGAGCGATACTCTGGCGGGCCATCCTAGAGTGAGCATAACTCATCTCGGCGTAGAAATAGTCGCCGCCAAAACCGAGGATCTTGTTGATGGGGGCCGTTTCCATCATTTCATGCAACGCGCGCCGCGCCACCGGCCCGGAAATCGGGTACGCCCAACAAAAGTCCACGTAAACGTTGGGGAAGGTTCTCGCCAGAACAGCCAACTCACCCTGGTAAGGGTGACTCATGTGAAAAAGGTCGAACTTGACCTTCGGATAGAGGAAAAACAAATTGGTCAAGTGGGTCGGGTTCGAGTTCGTAAGGACGTTGCCGTTTCCAGCGTGCTGGCCCGTGTGAATTTGCATCGGCAGGCCGTGTGCCTCGGCCAGCCGGATCAGATGGTGGAACATGTGGTCTTCAAGTTGACGAAAAGGCCGTCGAAACCTCGTCCGGAAGCCCTCGGGCAGCGCGACCTGAGCGGCCATCAGGGACTCGAAGTCGCGTTCGGCGTCGGCCTGCTCCACTTCGTGATAGATGATTTCGCGGTGATAGGCGAGCGTTGATTTCACCGTGACCATATCCGCACCCAGGCTCTGCTCGAAGCTGCGCTCCATGGCCCTTTTTAGCCCCGCCAGGCTCGTAATCGACACTCCTGTGAGCTTTTCCAATTCCTCAACGTCGCCCCGACCGGCGGGCGTCACGAAGCGGTCGAACCTGCGGGCGTAAACAAAATACCTGGAGTCGGGCTTGACGGGAGCCGCGTTCCACTTATCGTCGAGCACCGAGTAGAGGATCTTACCGCGATCAATCAGGACTCTTTTGTAGATGCCCGGCTTGTTCTGTTGACTCATGCGATCGTTAATCTTCGACAGCGTGGCAGCGGAGATTTCCTCGACCCCGTAGATGTCTCGGACAGCGATTCGCAGAGCCTGTCCGTAGCCGGTGAAGCGCACATGCTTCCAAAAGGGCTCGAACGCCCGCCAGCGGTCGGCGACCGAAGCTTTCTCGTTCAAAACAACTTCCACGGAGTCCCGCGGCAAGCCTGCCGAAACGGCATCCTGCAACACGTAGTGCTTAACCAGCGTGAAGAAATCCATGCCTTGGCGGACGCGGTCTTCTTCAGCGTAGATATGCTCGTGACTGTCAACCAGCGGGATATCTTCAACCGCCGATAGCAGTCGTCCTGACAGGGACCCCGGAGGTGAGGCGGCAGCAGCCTGCCCGGCGGGAAGGACACCGGCAAGAGGCAGGTAACTTAGGAAGGTACGACGGTTCTGCGACATAGATCCCTCTCCACGATGGGGTCTGAACGTCCACCCATCCTAGCACTTGCACCGTGAAGCTCTAACACGGGATCGCCCGCAATCCGTTCGCAAGGGATCCCTAAAAGTCATGGCGCACGTGAAGAAGAAGAAAATGTAGGGAAGCGTTCGAGTAGACTGGCCAAGCTGACTCGGTCCAGTCAGGAACGGGCGATGCAGATGTTCAAATCCTTTGACGAATCTCTCAGGTAGCACACTCGCTGCTAAGCCTTTGCCGCCGGACGTATTGCTACAATAGCGTTTTCCGAATGGCGAAGCAAAATACCATTATCTATCCCGGGTCGTTTGATCCGCTGACAAATGGGCATCTCGACCTCATCAAGCGGGCAGCGACTCTGTTCGACGAAGTCGTGGTTGCCGTTTTGGGTCACGACACGAAGCATCCGCTGTTCACGGTTGAAGAGCGCCTGGAAATGTTGCGGGAGGCGGTCAGCGACTGGCCCAATGTTGCCGTTGACAGCTTTAACGGCTTGCTGGTGGACTACGCACGCCAACGGGGCGCGCGGCTGATTCTGCGGGGAATCCGGGCGGTTTCCGACTACGAGTACGAGCTTCAAATGGCACTGATGAACCGCAAGTTAGACCCTAATCTGGAGACGGTCTTCATGTTGCCCGCCGAGGCCTACAGTTACCTGAGTTCACGGCTCGTCAAAGAGGTCTACAGCCTCGGTGGCGACATTCACGAGCTCGTCCCGCCGCGGGTCGAAACGCGGTTAAAGGAAAAAGGAGGGGTTCCGTAAGAAAACGATGCAACTGACCAAAAGAATGAGCCGAATCAGCGAGTCGGCCACCATGAAGGTATCCGCCGAGGCGGGACGCCTGAAGGCCGAGGGCGTTGATGTCGTAGCCTTCGGGGCGGGTGAGCCCGACTTTCCGACTCCCGACAATATCAAGAAAGCCGCGATCCGGGCGCTGGACGAAAATTTCACGAAGTACACTCCCGCGGGCGGCATTATCGAGTTGAAAAAGGCCATCTGCGAACGACATGAGAAAGACTTTGGAACAGCCTACGACCCTTCCGAGTGCATCGTCTCAGTGGGCGCCAAGCATGTCATTTTCAACGTTGTCGCGGCTCTCATCGATCAGGGGGACGAGGTCATCTTGCCGGTTCCCTACTGGGTGACTTTCTACGACGTCGTCAACTATCACGGCGGCGAGTGCGTAACGGTCATGACCAGCCAAGATGAAGGGTTTCGCCTGACGGCCGCGGCTATCGAACGAGTTATAACGGATAGGAGCAAATTGCTCATCATCAACTCCCCGAACAACCCTTCCGGCGCCGTCATCTCCCCCGAAGAGTTCGAGACGATCTACGCGCTCGCATCGGCCAAGGGCATCACCCTGCTCACCGACGAGTGCTACTGCCGGCTGGTCTACGACAGCGCGCCGTTTTCGATAGCCTCGCTGGAAGGCGCCAAGCCGAACGTCGTCGTGGCGGGTTCTATGTCGAAGACCTACGCCATGACGGGATGGCGCATCGGCTACACCCTTGCTCCCAAGCCGCTGATTGGCGCCATCAACAAGCTGCAAAGCCATTCCACGTCGAACCCGACGTCGATCGCCCAAAAGGCCGCCATCGAGGCGCTGACAGGACCGCAGGACTCGGTGCAAGAGATGCTGGAGGAATACCGCCGCCGCCGCGACTACACCGTCCAGGCTCTGAACGACATTCCCGGGATGAGTTGCGCCATGCCGGGCGGTGCTTTCTACGCCTATCCCAACATTCGGAGCTTTCTAGGCAAAAACGGGCTCGGCGCGCCGCTCGATTTCGTGACTGCTTTGCTGAAGGAAGCTTACGTCGCGGTGGTGCCGGGTGAGGCCTTCGGGACAACGGAGCACTTTCGGTTGTCGTACGCCACTTCGATGCACGAGCTCGAACGCGGCATCGGGCGAATCCGCGAGTTCGTCAAAGACAAGTCTTGACCGCCCTTTATCCACTCCAGCTCCCCCCCTCGATGCGAGCGAAGATCTGGGGGGCGCGCGATTTGGCCCCCATCTTCGGACCTCAGAACAGCTCCATCGGCGAAGCCTGGTACAGCTATGAGGAAAACGCTGTCGCCAACGGTCCCTTGGCGAGCCTCACGCTTGGTGAGCTGGTTTCTGACTTAGGCGCCGCGTTGATGGGGGACTCGTATCGGCCCTCCGAGCTTACGCGGCACTCTGCCGACGATCCACAAAACAGCGAGGCGGCGAGCCCCACCCTGTATTTCCCGCTCCTGAGCAAACTGATCTTTACGACCGACAAGCTTTCTGTCCAGGTACACCCCGACGACGAATACGCTCTAGCCCACGAGGACGGTCCGGGGAAAACTGAAATGTGGTACGTGGTTGACGCCGCTCCGGGGGCGTGCATTGCACTCGGGCTGACCAAGAGGCTCACAGCCGATCAGTTGCGGGACGCGGCTCACAGCGGAGAGATCGGGAACTGCTTGAACTGGGTTCCCGTGCACAAGGGCGATGCGTTTCTTGTCTCGCCCGGAACCCTGCACAGTATCGGAGGGAACCTAGTGCTGTGCGAGATGCAGCAGAACTCGGACCTGACCTACCGCTTCTACGACTTCGGCCGTCCGGGGGCGGACGGCTTGCCGCGTCCTTTGCACATCGACCAAGCCGTGGCCGTCACCCGTCAGGAAAACCGGCCGCAGCCGATCCCGCCAATTCGGTTCGCCGACCAAATCTGGCAGCGCGAACTTTTAGTGGCTTGCCCCTACTTCGCCACGGAGAGGCTTCGTTGGAGTGAATCGTTGACCTACCGGCCCAATCGAGCCAGGTTCCATTTGCTGATCTTTCTGGAGGGTGCCGGACGAATCGGAGAGTATAGGTATCGAAAAGGCGACGGTTATCTCGTCCCAGCCCACGCTGAGCCTTTCCTGCTCCAGCCTGTCTCCGCAACTACTGCGATCCGCGGCTACGTGCCCGATCTTGCGGCGTTGCGCGACGAGCTGCGGCAAGCGGGAGCCAATGAGGAGCAGCTTCGCAGCGTGTTGGTAGAATGACGCCGGAAGCTAGTCCTGGCCGGTGCCGGGCACGGTCTTCAAAACCGCTGTTTGGTGTTCTGCATCAAAGGTGGGTTCGACTCCCACTAGCTTCCGCCATAGGTCCCTTTCAGTTACCCCTGCCCCCTTTAGCTTGCATCGTTTCGCAGACCCGTGATCGGATGGAAGCGCTGCGGCGCCGACGGTAGACTAGCCCGCATTTCTCGCCACCTGACGGCCGCGGCACGCGATAGGCCCAACATTACTTCGTTGCGCTTGCTCGCTGTGCTCAACGTAGGGTTCAAGTCGCCCGCTTCGATCGCGTTGGATTCGGTGGCGGGTTGCACTTGGTTCCTCAAGAGCACAGAATGCTAGATGCCGTCTATGTGTTCAGCTTTACCTAACGGAGGGGTAGAGCTGAAGTGTGAACCTTCCCGGCAAAGGGCTAAGGCGCTAATCCTAACCAAAGCTGATCATGAAGCCGCGCATCTTCTACGGCTGGTATATATCGCTGTCTTGCGCCTTTATCCTGGCGATGACAGTGGGCCTCCCACTCTACGCCATGCCGTACTTCTACGACTACTACATCGAAGACTTTGGCTGGAACCGCGCGCAAACCACGGGTGGCATTGCCTTCGCCACAATCGTCATCCTGCCCATCGGAGGATTGCTGATCCACCGCTTCAGTCCACGCAAAGCCATCATCTTCGGGGCTGTGATGTTTGCCCTGGCGCTCAATTGTTTCGGGATGATGGGTGGCAGCCTGGTTTTCTACTACCTGATCTGGTGCATTCTGAGGACCGGCAACCTCTTCTCGGGCCCGATTCCCAATCAGGTCATTCTCTCCCAGTGGTTCTACAGAAAACGGGGGACCGCGATGGGTTTGGCCTATTTCGGCCTGGGGATCGGCGGCGCGGTCTCGCAGAAGTTCGTTGCACTACCGCTGATTGTCAGGTTCGGGTGGCAGGCCGCTATCAAGATCATGGGAGGCCTGCTCCTGTTGGTCATCCCCGTTCTCCTGTGGATCGTGCGGGACCACCCTTCGTCAAAAAGCCTACAGGCCGACGGCGAAGAAGCTCCCCCGGAGGAGATTCAAGGCAAGTCGCTGGAGTTTTCCGACCTGTTGCGGCAGCGGTCCTTTTGGTTGCTGATGCTGGGTGCTGCTTTCACCATCGGCGCCAACGGCTTCGTGGACCAGCACACCAAACTGCTGTTTCGGGACGCCGGACTGACAGCAGCGCTCGTTGCTGATACCACGTTTGTCAAGTTGGTCTCGAGTCTGGGGGGTCGCATCCTTATTGGCTGGCTCGCGGACCGCTTGCCGAAGAAGTACGTCATGGTTGCGACTTACCTCCTGATTGCAGTCCCGATCCCTCTGCTGTACTTCATTGACCGTCCGAGCGTTCCTTTCTGGTTTGCCGGCTTGTTCGGCTTCGCCTTAGGCGCTGTTTTCTTGCTGATCCCGTTGATGGCGGCTGAGCTGTTTGGCGCCAACTCTCTGGCGCGCGTGATGGGGATCATCTTACCCGTCTATACCATCTCCCAGACAGGATTCCCTGCCCTGCTCGGCTACCTGCACGACCGGATGGGCAGCTACGATGCAGGCTTGGTGATGGTTTTCTCGCTCGCTGTGGCCGGCGCCGGCACCATCGCCATGTTGCCGACAAGGCCGCCCCTCAACGCGAGAGCCTGAGCGAGTGGAGGGTGGGTTCGACTCCCACTAGCTTCCGCTATAAGGCTCACTTGTAGCGCAGGAACAGAGGGTGTCAAGAGTGACGAAAGACGCGAATGGCCCCGCGGCACCAGCAAAGGTTCACTCCCCGATGTCTTTTCATCTAGCCGCCGTCCTTTTCTGTTTTATTGCATCGGTCGTCATTCGAGCGCCGAACCTGAACCGCCCCCTTTCGGATCACCACGAGTGGGTCACCGCTCAAACAATGATTGCCCTCCAAAACCTGCACACGCAAGGGGCGCTCAGGCACAAGTTTGTACCCATCCAAACCTACCCTCTGCCCGCCGACAAGTTCGTCTACAACCTGGGAATCAAGGTTCATAACGAAAATGGAAATGGTTACTACACAAGCTTGCCGCCTTTTTCAGTAATCGCGCCCTACCTGTTGTTTACGGCTCTCTCGTTGGATTTCTCGGTTCTTAACCTCCAAATGTTCAATCTAGCGGGCCACTTGTTCGCCACGCTCCTTCTCTATTTCACGCTATGCCGGGTCTTGTCGCCAGGCTCTTCGCCACACACAGCCTCCGCGGTTGGTGCGGTCACGTTCATTTTCTTGGCCCCCAATCTCTGGTATTACTCGAACGTTTATTCGTGGGACACCTTCTGGCACTACCTTTGGGTCGCCGGCATCCTCTGTGTAATTCGGATTAGCAACGCCATTCGACACTCGCGGCTTACGGCTGGGTCATTAGTGCTCCTCGGTTTGGTTATCTTTTTCATCACCTACAGTGAATATCAAGGGCTGATCTTCGGCGGCTGTGTAGCCGCTTGGGGCCTCCGAAAAAGAAGGGAATCGTCCGACTACTCGTGTGTGGCGTTGATCGCTGCCGGCACAGCGTTTCTCGCCTTGTGCCTCACGGTTTATCAGTACTCGTCACAGGTAGGTCCGGAGGTGTTTGCGAAATCGGTAATGCAAACCGCCGGCCACAGAAGCTATCTAGGCGACTACCAATGGCTGCGGATTGCCGCTAACTACGGACGCGGCGTGCCCTACCTTCTGCTACCCGTTGTTGTTATGGCGGCGGTGTGGATAAAGTGGGGCCGACGGGAATGGACCGGAAAAATCCACGAGGACGAATGGCTGTTCTTGTATTTGTCCGTGGTTCCAGTTGTGATCCACCACCTCCTTCTGCCTCAATGGACGGCGGAGCACGACTACTCCATTGTCAAGACGCTCGTTTTCCTGGCCGCCCTGATCGCTTGGCTATTTCAGAAGGCCGGCGCAACACCGGGCATTCCGCGAATGGGGAAAGTTGCGGTGTGGATGGGACTCGTTGGCGCGCTCGGAGGCTCCCTCTATGTTTATCAGTTCGGGTTCGCTCGTACTGCCGAGACTAGTCGCTACCAGGATCTTGGCCATGAGATTGCGGCGGCGCTCGACTCCGAGGTGGTTTTCGCGGTAAGCGCCGAATCGATTGTTCCCCAAGTGATTTACTACGCCCAGCGGAACATACAAACCGTTGCCGGTAAGGAAGACGCGCTCCTGTGGTTGAAGCACCACGGGAGAGATAAGGGGCGGCTGTTCTACGTCGACAGTGCGTACAAACTCATGCGCGCCGAGCCATTGAGAACCCCCTGACATTGCGGTCAGAGACGGTGTGATAGGGCTCCAAAGTGCGGCCTGTCGGTGAGAAATGCCCGCGTTCCGATTCGTTTAGCATCTTCAAAAAAGCTGGATCCTGGGCGGATCCGCTCCCGGGAGCCGTTGGTTCAGACCAGCGACAGAATAGTAGACTTGGTTCAGAGACAGCGAGGCAGGCTTCTTCAGCGGGAATCATCCCAGCGGCGTCAAACGGAAAGGGATGCGCACCACCATGTCGACGTCCACGGGAACGCCTCCCCTCCACGCCGGGTGGAACTTCCATTTCAAAAGCGCGGAGATCGCCGCTTCGTCGAGACGTTGGTCCAGCGACCTGATCAGCGCGACGTGATCGACTACCCCGTCGCTTCGAATCACGCCCGACAGGATCACTTCACCTTCAACGCCCTCCTCAATCGCGGACCGTGCGTACTTCGGATCGACCTTGACGTAAGGCACCGGGGCGAGCAGCTCCCCTTTTCGCTCTGGGCCCGCGACTTCCGAGAAGCGCACGATCCAGCTTCCTTGGGCGCTGCTGATGTTGGGCATGTTGATCGAGAGGGTGCGGGTCCCGCGGCCCGCAAAGCCGGCTTCCGGGTTCTCCGGCGTGGGCTCCGGCGGGATGTCGAAAGGCGATCCGGTCAAGCTGTGATCGCCGATTCCGGCTTGAAAAGTGTCGCGGTTGAATCGCCAGAAAACGCCGGCGGCACCCGAGTCCGTCCGAGCGGCAAAGGCGGCAACGGATGCGCCTGTCGCCACTGCAGCACCCGGGATGGAGAGATTCGGTATGCGAACCGACGCCGACCCGCCGGGGCCGCCCGTAATTCCGCTGCCGCCGGACCGGCCGTCGGGGGCTGCGGAGAATCGTCCCCGGCGACGCCCGAAGGGTAACGGTCCCTGAGCATCTTTCGTCGGGTTCACGCCAACCACAGCCAACTTGCGGCCTGCGATGTCGGCCCCTTTGGGAGCAGCGTCGCCGGCCCCTCCCGAGTTCGGAGCGCTTCCGCCGCCTGCGCCCTCTCCCGTCCCCGATGTGCGGGAGACAGGCTGAACACTGCTCAGCGATGCGTTGGCCTGAGCGGTCGCGATCACGGCTCCCAACGCACCCTCGTCGCCAAGAGGTAGCGGGTCTGCCAGAGCCGGTGCTCGGCCGGGGCTGATCGCCTCCGTGGCCGGACCGCGCGCCACGGGCGTTTCCATCTGGAATCGCAAGGGCGCCAATGACTGAATCTGTTCCAGATTGAACCCCGGTGCCGCTGTGCCGCTGACTTGGGGAGCGAGACTGCCGACCCGGGCTTGTTTTTCCGGTTCGGTGAGTTTCCTTTCCTCGGCCCAATAGCGCAGCGTGGCGAGGCGTTGGAGTCTGCTGATATCGAGTTCTACGTTGGGCGTCAGAGCCAGATCGGGAGTCACGGCGGGGTTAATGTGCGCGCCCGACCGCTGTCCCAGGGCGAATAGATGATGACCACTGCGGTAAGTCCCATGGCCAAACCCATCAGTGCTCGCCGCGCGAGGGGATCTTCGATCGCCCCGCGAAGAGAGGAACCAGGCTATTCCAGCAAAGCACCGAAGGAACAGGCCGAAAGCATGAAGAATCCAGGCCCCGCGGCTTCGATCAAATACTCGGGCCAATGAAGACGGCGTCGATTTCCGATCACTTGGGAAAAGGACTTCATTTGCCGCGAACCGAATCGGGAATCTTGATGGTCCTCGTTACGCTTACGTAAACGCGGCTGACGTGAAAAATATTCCCGGGTAGGAGAGGGAACGCTAATTGCGGCTCGTTGGTTGCGGGGCGTACGAGCTTGCTCGGTTTGGCGGAAAGGACTTTCCGGATCAGGGGAAGGGATCAACCGCTCGCAGCAGCCAGCAGTGCCTGAACTTCGGGCGCCAGGTTGGCCGCGAGCCGGACGTTAGTATCTTCCGGGAGGTCCGCGATGACAAACACCAAATAGTCATCGGCCTCGAAGCCGGCGATCTCGAAGTGCTCAACCCCTTGCCAGAAGATGGGCGTGTTGCTTTGCGTCAGCACGGGGCGCAGATCGTCGGCCTCGAACGACTCCTCCGGCCGCCGGCGCGTAAGGATCACCGAGAGAAGCTTGTCTTCGCTCTTGAGTACCAGGTGAACGAATCGTCGCTCCCGGGTGGTACATTGATGCGCCAGGCGAAGGCGAAACTCTTGCGGGACTTTCTCCTGCACAATCGGTATCAGGCCGGCGTACTCGGGGCTGATCTTCTCAGCCATCTCTTTGGGCGACGGCTGATCACCGAACTTTCGGAAGAACGCACAGTGGACATGATCACCCAGACCGACTCTAACGATTCGGACAACACGCTTGTAAAGAGAGTCGATGTACGCCTCCTGAGAGGCGACATCCGTCTTCCAAGGCTCACTTGTCTCCCAAGGCTCGCTCGGCCCTTGGAACACGATCCACGAACCCACGGCCACCACGAGCACGGTAGCCGCCAGGGCCAGCGCAGGGGCCCACCGCCTAAAAGGGTTTGCGCTCGGTCTCACCTCCCGAATCTGCGCCTTGATTCTTGTCTCGAGGCCCGGCGGCGCGTACTGCCGACGAACAGCACCCCTCAGCAGTTCGCGGACCCGATTCCGGGCCTCAAGTTCCTGAGAGCACTCCGCACAGGACTCCAGATGCTCGGCGACTTGGCGGCTCGCCTCCGGCTGCAGCGAAGAGACGCCTAAATACTCGCTGATGGCCGAAACAGCCCGCCTCTCGGCCAAGTCCGATCCAACGCCGGGTGGCCAGGAAGCGTCCAGCCGGGACAAAGACCGCCTCGGCCTACTCAAGATCACATCGGAGCCGACGGGAGCCGACGTCGAGTTGAACCGCAACTTCAACGGGCTTACCCGCAGAGTGAAAGAGGTCAAAGCCGGTGAATACGAAGTGAAGCTGCGAAAGCGGGGCTTCGAGGAGTGGGTGAAGACCCTCACGGTCGAGCCGGGCCAGACGGTGACCATTCACGCCGAGCTGCGGACGCCGGGCCAGGGGTCCCTTGATTAGGGGGAGCTAAGGTTCAACCGGCCCTGGCCGGACTCCGTCGAATGCCGCTTAGGCGTATTTCTCGGCAAAGTCGCCGATGATGGGGATCTTGACATTTTCGCCCCCGTAGATTCGCATCACGATCTTGATCCCATAAATGAAGGACGCCAGGACGATCAGCCAGGCGAGGACGTAGGCTAGGAAGCCAATGATGGCTGAGACGATGGTTGTGACAATTGCCAGAGCAATCAAGATCGCCGCGGCACAGAAGATCGCCTGAAAACAGTGGAAGCGAATGAAGCGGCTGTCCCGATAGGGCTCGATCACGAGGAAAATGGCCGCGGGGAGAAGGAAGTAACACAGCGCGGCCGCGGCGTTTTCGGTGATACCCAGATCGCCAATCGGCGCCTCGCCGCGAGGGTCCTTGCCTTGCGGGCTCGAAGTTGCCGGCCCCCCGCTAGCGCCGGCAGTCTCTTGTCCGGTCGAAGTTCCACAATTGCCGCAGAACTTCCCGCCTGTGACGTCGGCACCGCAATTCCTACAAAACGGCATCGGCCTCCTCGCTCCAAGAAGGGTCGCGAACGAGCATCGTTTCGCAGCTCGTCAACGCTCGTCGCCATTGTAGCAAGGCTCCCATGCGAGATCCCTACCCTGTTTCAAGCCCTGCCTCCCAATCGAGCGGCGAAAGCTGGTTCGGGCTGGCCGGCCCTGCCGACTCCGTGCACCGCAGTGAGGGGCCCGCTGTGGACCGGGTTTCCACGCACTCCGGGCGTGGCGCAAAGGCACGGTGGCGTGTCAATGTGCGTAGCGGCGAGCTCACAGTCGGGCCTAAGTTGTTGTGATAAAATCACTTGAGTTTGGTAGGGGACCTGCCTGTCGAGTAGTGGGTATGTATGTCTTCCGCATTATTGCTTACCTTGCCTGCCTGGGTTTACTGCCTCTCTCGGGAGCGACTCTGGAGCAGCTCTCGCTCGGCGAGATGATCGAGCAGTCAACCGCGGTCGTCTATGCCCGAACGGCGGAAAGCCGCAGCTTACAGGAAGGGCGCTTGATCTACACGCTAACGCGCCTGGAGGTGATCGACCAGTGGAAAGGCGAGCCATTGAACGAAGTCGAGGTGGCGCTTCCTGGGGGGTCGGTCGGCGGTCTGAGCCAGCGTTTTGGGGGCGTGCCACAGCTCGAGCCGGGGAGGAAATTCGTGTTCTTTCTCTGGAAGGGGCCTAGCGGTAGGATCCAAATCACCGGTCTGAGCCAGGGTCTGTTCGATGTTACCCAAGCTCCAACAGGAGAGCTTCGCGTAACCCGCAAGCCCAGTGGGGACTTGATGCTGGCTCCCAACACGGGAGTGGCCGTTCAGGATCGCGCCATCGAGATGCCCTTGCGTGATCTAGGGGCAAGGATCCAGTCGGAATTGGCCAACGGGAAGTAATGAGAATAGTGGGTTCGCCGCCGGCAAAATGTATCTGGCTTCTGCTCGTACTGCTGGTAGTCCTTCCCAGCGGCTCTTTCGGCTACTATCACTTCGTCCACTATCCCTCGGCCTCGCCACCCTTCACGAGGGTCATTGAGAAGTTCGACCTCGGCTCGTTAATCGACGGGACGGTCTACTTCTACGTAAGCCGGGGTGGGCCGCGATTGCCGACCAACGACAGCTATGAGGCTCTTGTCAGCCAGGTGCGGCAGGCGTTGTCGGTGTGGGATTCCGTGCCGAGCTCGGAGTTGCGGGTGGCCTACGGAGGAATCAGCGAGGGCCTTTCTGACACGGCCGCTCCGGGCGGAGAAATACTCTTCGCCGAATTGCCACCGGGGGTGATCGGATTGGGCGGTCCCGTCACCCGCACGGAACAGCGCGACGGCTTCGTTCCGATTGTTCGGTCCCAGGTCATCCTCTCCAGCGATCTAACGAGTGGCCTCCGCTCGAGGCCGAGTTTCTCCGAGCAATTCTTCAATAGCTTGGTTCATGAGATCGGACATGCTCTCGGGTTGCAGCACTCGTTGACCGGGTCCGTGATGGGCACTGACGTGACCCGAGCTACGACACGAGCGTTGCCGCTCGCGGCCGACGATGTGGCAGGGCTGTCAGTAGCCTATCCGACAGCAAGCTTTCTCCGAGTCTTCGGCAGCATCAAGGGACGCGTTGTTTCCACGGCGGGCCGCCCTATTCATCTGGCCTCGGTGGTGGCGATAGGAGCGGGTGGGAGCATCGTCGTCAGCTCCCTGACGGATCCCGACGGCAGATATCAGATCCAGGGGCTGCTTCCGGGGCCTTATTGGGTCTACGCACATCCCCTTCCCCCGGCAACACAAACCGGATTAGGCCCCGCCAATGTGGTGTTACCGACAACGGAATCGGGCGAGACTGTTGTGTCAGACGGAGCTTTCAAGACTGTCTTCTACGGGGGATCCAATCGCCCTGCTGATTCTCCGTCGGTGTGGGTGACTGGTGGCGCGCCGACGGAGGACGTTGACTTTACCGTTACGCCCCTGGTCGACCTCGCTCTGCACAGCGTGACGACCTTTAGCTTCCCTGGCAACGGCGCCCCGGGAGTTCACCCGGCTTTCGTCGATAACCGCGAGCAGACGGCATTCGTGTTGGCGACTGGGCCGGGATTGATTCAGAATCTGCCGGAGGTCTCTCTCGAAGTTGTAGGGTCCGATCTGAGACCGGCGCCACCGACCCTTTACGCCTTCGACGTCCGCTTTGCTCGGATCGACTTTGATATCTCTCCTTTCAGCGGCTCGGGGCCCAAGCCGCTTTTGTTTCGCTTGAGAGAAGACATCTATGTCCTGCCCAGCGCGGTACGGCTCACTTCGCAACGAGCACCGGTGATCCACTGGATCGAACCCGACTTTAGCTTCCGGGACGACGAGGTCTGGAACGTACGGGGATCGGACTTCGATCCTAGGGCGCTGGTTTACTTTGATGGACTGCCGGGGACGGTTGTCGATTTTGATGAATTCGAAGGCGGAATTCGTGTCCGGCCGCCGCCGGGGCCGCCGGGGCACCGAGCTGTCGTGACAGTGTACAACCCTGACGGCCAGAGCTCGGCGTTCACGCTTCCTGACGGCAACGTCGTGTTGCTCTATCCGGATGGCATCCCTCCTTCGCTCGTTTTGTCTCGTGACTCGGCCGAGGCCGGTTCTGACGTGGTGGTCGAAATCGACGGTCTGGGCACGGGCTTCACGCCGGATCAAACTGTCGTTGGGTTTGGAGCCAGCGATATAGTGACGCGGGACCTCGAAGTCCTGGGTCCCGAGAGGCTGCGCGTTGTGATTAGCATTCGCCCACAGACAGCGCCCGGTCCGTATCTGGTCACGGTGACTAGCGGCCTGCAATTGGTCGAGGCAGCCCAGCGTTTCCGAGTAGACCCGCCTAACCCTGACGACCCGCGGCCCAAGCTCAGATTCGGCGGGCTGGTCAATAGCGCCACGATGACGCCCGACCTGTCTCCCGGGGTGCTGGCGACCTTGTTCGGCACAAATCTGAGTACTGAGGCTGTGGGTCAGCCGGTTCCAGCCGTTCTGCCCAACGTAACGGTAAACGGTCAGGAAGCCACTGTGCTGGCAGTGACTCCTGATCAAATCAATCTGCACATTCCAATCACGGTAGAACCGGGCGTCGCGGAGCTTCGAGTCCAGAGAGGGCCCATCGTCAGCGAGCCGATGCTGATCAGGATCACTCCTGTATCCCCAGGTCTGTTCCGTGCAGTAAGGAGTGACGGCAGAACGGTCAGTGCAGACAACCCGGCCCAGCCAGGCGAGGGGTTGCTGGTGTTGGCAACCGGGCTAGGTGTACGCGACCTGCTCGGTTCGACCGAAGATTCCGGAGCTGTTCAACTGGAGATCAACCGGAAACGGGTAGAACCACTGTCGCTCCGCGGGGTTGCCGGCTTCCCCGGCCTTTATGAACTCGGGATGGCCGTCCCCGATGAGATTCCTGACGGGCCGCTATCAATTTCATTGCTGGTAGAAGGGCGCCGCAGCAACACCCTGGCGCTGCCGGCGAAGCCTTTTAACGATCCCTCGTTAATTTCCGAACTCAGCTTGCAATGAGTGGTGGTTCCATACCGCGAGGCTGGGCGGCAAACCCGCGGGCCGAAAGCCACGGCCACCAAGCCGCGTGGCTGGCCATCAGCCGGCTTCTCCAGACGGCGACTGAGGGCTCAGCTCCAGATGCCGGCTCCAAAAGATCGCTTCGCCCGCGATGGTTGCCGCCACCATGTGCCAACCCAATCCGGATGCCGTCAGCGTCAGCTCCAGCGGAAAGCCGAACACGCCCGCGACGCCGAACGTCACCAAGCCGGACGCTACGAGTTCATTGGCCACGACGGCGGGCGTAGCCGGTCCGGAAACAGCCGCCGTCGGGATCGGGGATTCGGCCGGCAGAGAACGCAACGCTTCCCTAACAGGCGGAGAGGCAAACGGGCCGTTCCCGCGCAACCAGTCGTCTAGCCGGGCACCCAATCGAAAGCGGGAGAAAAGGATTTGAAAGCCCGTGTGGACCTCAAACAGCTTGATCGCCGGCGCCTCCCCTTCAAGGAACTTCTTTCGCCGAAGAACAACGTATTTGTCCCCGTTCCAACCGTCCAGTCGCTCGATGGAGAGAGCCTCTGCGTCTTGCCGGCCGATCGAGAATCGCAAGACCTCGCCAACGAAGACCAATGCGTCAGCTTCAAGATAGAGCAAGCCTTCGTCGAGATACTTGAATCCCGCGTAATCGACTTGACCCGGCTCCGGAGCCACTCCGACATGTAGAACGCCGTCTTTGTCCCGGTCGAAGCCATCAGCTCGAAGTTTGCGAAACAGCTTCCGCTGCAGCCGCCTCATGCCGCTGAGAGGCTCGATGGTCGTCACCAGCAACCGGAAACCAAACAACAAGCAGGCGAACACGCCGAGCAGTACCAGGAAGCCTGCTTCGGAATCCGCCAAACGGTGGACGAAAGGTACCGCCACGATGACAGTCGCCGTGCGGACTCCGCTCCAAGCCCAGATAACACGACTGAGCGCTCGAAACGGGGTCTGCGCCGAAAATACGCGGGGGTCGGCGGCGGGGTGATCCGGCAATTCGTAGTGCTCGCCGCCGTCGTCCGCCATTTGCAGCCACTCTTCCAATTGCGCATGTGTCACATTGGCCTTATTGGCTGCCCGTTCAACACGTTTTCGGAACGAGGGATGCGGGCTCCACAGCTCTTGAAAAGCGCTTTGCCTTTCCGGCGCCTCATGAAGGGCCGCTAACTTCGCCTGGCCGGTGATGAACGACTTCGGGTCCTCGCTGATCTCGATGGCCCCATCGTCGGCAGTGCGTTCGAAGCGGCGCGAGATGAACCCAAGGCTCAACACGCTAAAGACGAGGAATGCGATATCGAATACTCCGTCGGAGAGAGCGCCCGGCATCAACAAGGCAAGGCCGAATAGCCCGACAAAGTAGAAGACGATCAGAACGAGAATCCAAACGATCCAAAGAGCCCAAGGATGCCGGCGCTCGAGGTGTCGCAGCTCGTGAGCGGCAACGGCGTCCACCTCGCTCTTGGTCAGACTGCTGACCAAGCTATCACTGAGAACAACCTGCCGGCCGCTACAGGCAAAGGCGTTTGGTGGCCGCAAGTCCGCGGTACGGAGAATCCAAACCCCTTGCAATGCCACGCCGGCCTTTTCCGCGAGACCGCAGATGCGGTCATAGAGGTCGCCCGAATCGAGGGCCTGCATGTCGAGTCCCTTTGCGGCCTCGGAATACACGCTGCAGAGTTTCCAGCCGATGAAGGCCGCTACAAGCCAGGCCGCAGTGCTCGCCCACCCGACATAGACGGCCGCGCTGAATGCGGTAAGAATGCTGGTCAGCGGCCAGAAATAGCGCCACTGTCCCCAAAAGGCTTGTCCAAACGTCTGCCCCAGCGTCCAAGGAGACCCCCCGAAGCGCAGACGAAACGGATGCACGACCAGAGCGCAGAGCCAGCCGCCCACGATCGGGGGACCAAAGAGCGAGAGCCTCCAGAACAAAGCGTAGGTTGTGCCGTCATACCCCGCTCGGCTGAGCAGGTAGCTCGCGAAGTGATCGAGCGACCCCTGCGGAGCGCCGAAATTCCACGCCACGTGGATTGCGGAGAGAAACGCTATTGCCGTCCAGAGATCCGAGAATCGCCTACGCTCGACAATGTTCCATCCCGCCAGCGCGGCGAGGCCGGCAAGAAGGACGAGCAAGGGCGGGCCGAAGACGCCGACCGAGTAGAGCATCGCCACGCGTTGAAGCTCCTGGGAGCGAAAGCCGAAGGCGAGCGTGATCTCATCCGTCAGGTAATAGGGCGGCACCTTCACTTGGTGAGTTACAACGTCTGCTGCCTCGCGGGATGTCTCGATCTCGGGATCGGTCTCGACAAAGTCGGTGGGGCGGTGTTCGATGTTGACGATAGCTTCCTCGACGTCGGCGTCACCGAAAGCTTGCTTCAAATCTCGAAGCCGCAGCGTTCCCGCCGTTACCGTTCCTGAAACTTGAAAAGCATCTTGCACGAAGTGGATGCACATCCAAGAGTCCTCCGCCGGGTAGGCTTGAGGAACCGAAGAGCTGCCGAAAATGCCGGCGACGGCATGCTCCAGGGCATCCGAGTTGGTGGGAGAAAAGTTCAAGTCCAGGTAGATCGTGGCGTCCCCGCTGGAGCGGACGCTGATGTCGAGGGTTGCTTGTCTGCGACTGTTCTCAGTCTCCTGAGGCCAGGCCGGGCCGGAGGCCAGCGCGACGACCAACAGAAAGGACCCCGCTCGGAACATATGCTCAGCATAAGATGTATTCTTCAACGCCTCCATAGGTCAGGCGCCCAGGTTTCGTAAGGGAAGTTTCCTAGGGGACTTTCTTGAGACCAGCACTATAGATTCGGAAATGTCGGGATCGAAAGCCCGACGCAGCACGCTGAATGCGCGCACCACGCCACGGGGACGATCGGAAAGTCTTGTCTAGTAGAGCGGTAAAGCCAGCCGCGGCACGGCCGGTAGGGCGAAGACGGTTGTCAAAATCGGTGGCCGCACCTCTTTCTTGCCGGAACGCGGCCCGGGACGAATAGGCGTCGAAAGGATAGCCAACCGGGGCTCGGAGCTATAATCAGTCATAATACCCCTCAGCGGGCCGCATGCGACTTTTTCTCGCCTCCCTCCTCTGTTGGCTCCCCATCAGCGCCTCGGCGGAAGATGATCTTCAGCTCGAGGTGAAACGATTCCTGGACGTCTATCGGCTTGTCGAGCAGAACCTCGCCGACGCAATTGATCCCGAACAGGCGTTCTATCAGGGCGCGCTCCCCGCCATGGTGCGCACGCTCGATCCGCACTCCGCCTTTCTGGACCGCGATCAATTCGAATCGCTGAAGGAAATGCAGCGTTCGACGGAAAAAGGTTTTGGGAGCGTAGTGGCGCTTAGCCCGGGACGCGTGATCGTCTTGCAGACCCTGCCGGGGAGTCCGTCGGCCCGGTCGGGACTGTCGTCCGGAGACGAAATCGCCGCCGTCAACGGCCACCCCCTGGCACACTTGAGCATCCCGCAGCTCGTTGCGCTGCTCGGTCAGTCACGGCAGACCAAGGTGCAGCTCATGGTGAAACGTCCCACGCTGCCGAGGCTGTTGCCGATGACACTTGTGCCCGCCGAGATGGCGGACCCCAGCGTGAGTCGAAAGCTCATCTTGAAACCGGGAATCGCGTACATCAAACTCGCTAATTTCGAGCGCGATACGGCCAGGGAACTCAGGGAAGCGATCGAGAGCGCGGGCGGGGCCGCTTTGCAAGGGCTTGTGCTGGATTTGCGAGGCAACCCTGGCGGCCTACTAGAAGCGGCTCTACAAACGGCAGCGTTCTTTCTTGGGAGCGGACAAGAGATTCTGTGGATCCGCGCTCGGGAGGGCGAGGGCGAAGCAGTCAGAGTTCCCGCCGGCTTCGAGCCTTACCAGTTTCCGATCGCGGTTCTGACCGACTCGCGGACCGCGAGTGCCGCGGAGCTGGTCGCCGGCGCTCTCCAAGACCACAAACGCGCAACGATCGTAGGCGAGCCGACCTTCGGAAAGGGTCTGGTGCAGAGTGTCTTCGAGCTGTCAGAAGGAGCAGGGCTGGCACTGACGACGGCAGTGTACCTGACACCCAACGGCCGATCGATCCAGCGGCCCTTGGGTGACTGCCGCCTCTTCATCCTGACACCGTGCGACGAATCACAGCCCGGGGATGCGGGATCGGAAACTGGTTCCCCGCCGCTGGCAGCGGACGCAGGGGGAATTAGCCCGGATACGATCGTTTATCCCCGAAGCCTTAGCCGATTGGAGATGGTCATCGAGGCGGCGGGCTACTTCCTGGATTTCGCCCAACAGTATTCGAGCAAGGAGCCGGCTATAGCCAATGACTTCGAAGTGTCTCCCCGGCTACTCGACGAGTTCCAGCTTTTCCTTTCGGAACGCCAGATAAATCCCGGGCTGTCGGATTGGTCGGCCTCGCTTGATTTCATTCGCAACCGACTGAAGCAAGAGATTCTCAATTTCGCCTTGGGAGTCGCCAAGGGGGACGAGGTTGAAGTGCGCCGCGATCCGCAAGTCAAAGCGGCCCTGCGCGCGATCGAAAACCGTTGAAGTAGCCGGGCTCGCGCTGTCAGCCGTATCGGCTGATCTGAGCCTCGGGGGGGGACCCGCCCAGGTCTTCTTGTCATGGGGCGGACCGAGCCCTGCAACCTACCATGGCAGCCAAAGGATCAGGTCAGTAAATGTTCCCCTACCAAATGACATCGATCGCATACATGCTGAGTGTGGAATCGGACGTCACAAGTGGCACGTTCTCAACCTGGCATTGCGCTACAAGCAGGCGGTCAAACGGATCACGGTGATGATCGGGCAGCTCGAAAACGCGAAAGACGTGAACAGCCTCGACGGCGAGAACACGGTCGATGCCGAGCCTCCTCAGATGTTCCTTCAAGAATTCGCGTGTTTCTGGAAGCTTGAGTTTTCCACTCCGCACTTTGAGAGCAATCTCCCAAAGACTGGCGGCGCTGAGCAGTAACTGATTGTCTTCGTCTCTCACAGCCCGCCAAGCTGCCGGGGACAGTTTCGCTTGGTGGCCACTAATGACCCAAAGGAACACACTAGTGTCGAGGAGAACGTTCATCGCTTAGCAGGTGTGTAATCTCCTCGTCGGTCATCGGAGCGTCCCAGCCTTCCTCGAAGGTGATCAGACCGGCGGCGCTCCCGAATTCCCTCTTCGATTGCTGTTCGAAGGGAACGAGCTTGACGACTGGCTTACCCGCCTTGGCGATAATAACCTCCTCTCCGCTCCGTGCTCTTTCGATCAGCTTAGAGAGCTGCGTCTTGGCTACATGTATGTTTACTTTCACAATCTTATACTAGCTAAGTTTTATTAGCTAAGTCTAGTTGATAGGGTTCAACGAGCACCGGTCGAGGACCGCAGTTTGCATCGGTTCGCGTCATGGCCGCTCCTAAACAAAGGCCGCAGGTCTCGAAAACATCACCGAGCCCCGCGGTCAACGTGCGCCTGCACTACACGCCGACCTACGCCTCACGGCTCAACCAGGTCGAGATCTGGTTCAATAGTCTCAGCCGTAGAGCGTTGCGCGGGCCAGTTTCACATTCCCCTACGAAGTACGCGAGGCCATGGACCGGTTCATCCAAGCGCTCAGGAAAAACGTGGGCCCGTTCGAACGGACGAAGGGTAACGTCAAGCAGCAACCGCTCTCTCACTCATACACTCATTCATGAAAGTAAGTGCTAGCCGCTCAGCGACACCTGGAAGTGTCGAGGTTTTCTACGCCCACTCATTCCCCGACCGGCTGCCGTTTGGGGCGGCGGGAGAGACGATCAACGAACGGGTGATCGGAACCGACCCAGTAGAGCCAAATCGATTTGCCTACGGTGGCTATCTTGTCCTCGATAGTCAGCAGGTCAAAGTAGCCTGCTGGATACGCCCAAACACCTAGAAGGGATACGCACCGAGCTTGCCGGTGCGCTTGCCGCCCGCGCGGTCGTCTTCTACCATGGGTCAAGGAGACTTCTCTTTGCGGATTCTGGTTTCAGGCGCAGCCGGGTTTGTCGCATCCCATCTCTGCGATCGCCTTCTAGCCGAGGGCCACCAGGTGGTTGGGCTCGACGACTTCTCTACCGGTCGTGAAGAAAATGTCCAACACCTTCAGTCAAACTCGGAATTCGAATTCATCGAGCAGGACGTCTCACGACCGTTTGAGATCTCCGGAGCTGTAGACCTTATTTTCCACACGGCGTCACCGGCCAGCCCGCTCGACTACTTGAATCTCCCCATCGAAACCTTACTTGTCGGATCGGCCGGAACCAAGAACCTCCTTGACATCGCACACTCTAAGGGGGCGAGGTTCTTGTTGGCCTCGACATCCGAGTGTTACGGCGATCCGCAAGAACATCCGCAGTCAGAGACATACTGGGGGAACGTCAACCCGGTCGGGCCGCGCTCGGTGTACGACGAAGCCAAGCGCTTCGCCGAGGCGCTGACGATGGCCTATCACCGCAAGTACGGCCTCAACACGCACATCGCCCGCATTTTCAACACCTACGGACCCCGCATGAAGCTCAATGATGGGCGCGTGGTACCCGCCTTCCTCGACCAGGCGCTAAACGGCAAGCCCCTTACTGTCTTCGGAGACGGCTCCCAGACTCGGAGCTTCTGCTATGTCTCGGACTTGGTCGAGGGGCTTTGGCGCCTCGCCCAAAGCGACGAGCATTTCCCGGTCAATCTCGGCAATCCCCAGGAGATGACCATCCTTCAGTTCGCTGAGCTGATCCAACAACGAATGGGCACGGACTGCGAGATTCAGTTCCTCCCCCTGCCGCAAGATGATCCCAAGCAACGCCGCCCGGATATCACGAAGGCTCAGACGGTTTTGGGTTGGCAGCCCCAGGTAAGCTTGGAAGAGGGCCTCGGCAAGACAATCGAATACTTCCGTTCCAAGGAACTTACCCCTCAGACGGCCCGCCCGTAGTTGGGGCACTATATTTTCCAACAGGCGATAACAGATCCACTGGATCCCGCCGCCGGACGGCGACCAGGCACGAACAAGGGGGAACAATCGCCGCGGGAGATAGCTTCGGGCGGAACAGACGGTTCACTTTTCTTCGCCGTCTGACATCGGCGGCTTGCCGGCCCTCTGGAGCGCACCCCTCGCCTGAGGCCTAAGAGCGATCCCCAACTCTCCAAGCTGGCGATCAGGGACCGTGTTCGGCGCTTCGCACATGAGATCCGTGCCTTTCGCGGTCTTGGGGAACGCGATGACGTCGCGAATCGTCGACTCGCCGGCCAGCAGCATGATGAGGCGGTCAAGGCCCAGCGCAATGCCGCCGTGGGGAGGAGTTCCGTACTCGAGCGCCTCGAGAAAGAAGCCGAAACGGTGTCGGGCGTCTTCTTCGCTGAATCCCAGAGCCTCGAACACCTTGCTCTGCACGTCGCGGCGATGGATACGAATCGATCCCGAACCGAGCTCCACCCCGTTCAGCACGAGATCGTAGGCCTTCGAGCGGCAATGGCCCGGATCGGCCGTGAGCTTGTCGATGTCTTGATCGTGAACCGATGTAAAGGGGTGATGAGCCGCGTTCCAACGGTTTTCCTCCGCGTCCCATTCGAACATCGGGAAATCGGTTACCCACAGGAATCTGAAATCTTTGGGGTTGAACCGTTGGTGGCGGTCGGCGTATTTCTGTGCCAGGTGGCGGCTGAGATTTCCCGCGGCGCCCATGACCCGCAATTCCGGTAGGGGATCATTTGGCGTTTCCGCGGCGGTCACCAGAGTCAGCAGGTCGCCTTCCTCGAAGCGGATAGCGTCGCGCACGGCCTGCATCGGCTGAGGAAAGTCGCGATCGAGCCTTTTCACATCGTCAAACACCCGCAACCCCAGATCCGTTCCGAAAGCTTTGCATTCGTCGCGCTCGCGCCGCGTGATCGCTCCGACCGAGGGCACCCGGATCGCCATCAGCGGCATGTCGGTCGCCAGCTGCCCCGGCGGGAAAAGGTCGTTGACACGCGCCATGGGCGGCAGCCGCAAGTCCGGCTTGTCCGTGCCGTACTGTTCGATGGCCTGGGCATGGGTCAGGCGCGAAAACGGCCGCTCCGGCGCCGGGTAACCGGCCACTTCTGACACAGCCACCATCAGCGACTCGATAACGTCAAGAATCTCCTCCTGCTGAACGAACGCCATCTCGAGATCGATCTGCGTGAACTCGGGTTGGCGGTCGGCGCGCAGGTCCTCATCGCGAAAGCAGCGAACAATCTGGAAATACTTCTCGTAGCCGCTGATCATCAACAGCTGCTTAAAAAGTTGAGGAGACTGCGGCAAAGCGTAAAACGAACCTAACTGCAGCCGGCTGGGAACCAGGAAGTCGCGCGCTCCTTCCGGCGTGGAACGCGTCATGAAGGGCGTTTCGATCTCCAGAAACCCTTGCCCGTTCAGAGTCTCACGAACTGCGAAGTTAACGCGATGGCGCAACTCGACATTACGCTGCATGTGCGGCCGCCGCAGATCAACATAGCGATATTTGAGGCGCGCTTCTTCCCCCACTGACAGGTCCCCTTCGATGGGGAACGGCGGAGTGCGGGATTCGTTGAAGATCCAAAGTTTTTCCGCGATGAGGTCGATTTCGCCGGTCGCTAGTTCGGGATTGACGGTCTCAGCCGAACGCTGTACGATCGGGCCCTCCACGGCCACGACGTATTCACTGCGTAGCAGCTCTGCCCGGGCGTGCACCTGCGCATCCACTTCACGGTTGACTACAACTTGCGTGATCCCCGCACGGTCGCGTAGGTGGACAAAAATCAAGCTACCCAGATCACGCCGGCGATGCACCCATCCCATCAAGACAGCCCGTTGGCCGACATCAACCGGACGCAACTCGCCGCAGGTGTGAGTGCGGCGCTGCCGGCCAAGAAAGTCCAGCGGGATTGAACTTGGTGTTCGAGTCTCCACTAGAGGCTCTCCCGATGTGTTCGGCTCAGCTTCACGTAGTTCTGAGTTCGCCGCCGAATGTCCTCTCGCTCTTCGTCCCTCGTGGCTCGCCGCACCTTGGCAGGCACACCCATCACTACACAGTTGGGCGGTATTTCGGCTCCTTCCACCACCAGGGATCCCGCGGCCACAATAGTTCCCTTCCCCACTCGGGCGCCGCTCAAAACCGTAGCTCCCATGCCGATTTGAGCATCGTCCTCGACAACGCAGGCGTGCAGCGTCACCGAGTGGCCAACGACAACCCGGTCGCCCAGCCGCAGAGGCTTATCGCCATCGACGTGCAGACAGCAGTTGTCTTGGATGTTCGTCTCCTCACCGATCTCGATGCGGTTCACATCGCCGCGCACTGTCGCGTTACACCACACACTCGAGCGCTCACCGATCGCCACCTCCCCGATCACTTCCGCGCTCGGATGAACGAATGCCGAATCGCTGATGACAGGATGTCGGCCGCCAAACGGACGAATCATGGTTGCTGAGATGGAGGATTAAAGGGGCACCACGAGCCTAACCTAACTCGTTCTCTTTGTGCCGACAAATCGTTTGTTTTCAGTACGGAAAGCGATCTCATGGCCTCCGCGCACAGCTTTCCAGCGTAACACACCCAGGAGCACCGTTCTCAGGTAAGCAGCGCATAAAGTAAGGACTTGACGATTGATGACATATTTGTCATCATTACCTGTGACTAGGGAAACAAAGGCCCCGTTTCATGGATCAAGGCCGCCCGAAAGAATTTCGCCGAGTTCCCGGTCGGCGCGCGTGAACAGATCGAAGACGCTTTGACATTGGCCTCCGAAGGCCGCAAGGCCGACATCGCCAAACCCATGAAAGGCCTTGGCTCCGGGTTTTCGAGATCGCTCTCAGATATCGCACGGACGCCTACAGGGCCGTTTACGCCCTGCAAGTGGCCGACGACATCTGGGTCATCCACGCCTTCCAGAAGAAGGCCAAGACGGGCATCAAGACCCCGCGGAAGGACGTTGACCTCATCAAGTAACGCTTCAAACGCTTGCAGAAGGAGCTGAAGCAATGAGCAAACACGACGACGGTTTTGAGCTGATCCGCGGCAGCGGAAACATCTACCGCGATTTCGGCCACCCCGACGCTGACGTCCGCCAAGCCAAAACCATTCTTGCCGCCCAGATCATCGGCATCCTGGACGACGAAGGCCTCTCCACCCGTAAGGCCCAAGCCCGCACTGGGGTCAACCAGGCCGAGTTCGTCCGCATCCGCAACGCACAGCTCCGGCGCTTCACGATCGACCGGCTCATGACCATCCTCAACAAGCTCGGTTTCCAGGTTGACCTCAAAATCACAATGCGCCCACCGCGCGAAATCCAACAAACGACCGATGCGCGGGTGGCGTGGCTCAAGAGTGAAGGAAAAGAAGAAGCGCGGCGCTAGGCGCACGCCGCGTTGGCCCGCGCCGTTGCCGTCTTCGATCTCATATTGCACGCGCTCAGATACTCAAGCAGCACGATCATCCGGTGCGAGACGTTATAGCTTTCGGGGGAGATCTTCGAGCCGTTCGATCTCTGTGGGGTCTTGCGTTTGCCTTCGTACTGCTCGATCTGATGAGCCATTTGATTTCGACTCTGCTCGGAGCCATTCGGTTCTGGATCGAGCAGCCTTGCGCCGAAATACGCAGCGATGTACTGCAGCTCATCTGTGGAGAGGCCTTCCAAAAAGCGACGAGCCGCCTCACGGCGGCCCGATGTGGACATAGAGGAAATGGCGTTAACGAGAGAAGTTCTTTCTCGTCTCAAATGCACGTCGGCGACTCCTGTTACGGGCCAGGAATTCTTGAGTCTGTAACATTATCACCTGAACCCACCGCGGCGTGCAACTTTATCCAAAATACAGCAAAGCACTTACAGTCACTACCGGTAGGTGGTGCTAGTGGTTTGTGAATCTGGATCCCGCCCGGTAGAGCAACGGCGCAGCGAAGCGCGGCAGGTTTTCTGTTCGTGTAATGCGGTCCCACGAAGGAAAGAATCTATCTCTCCATTCGTTTTTGGTCGCTTACCGCTCCCGCCCCGCCTAGGCCCGCCAGCAGGTCATCTCTGGCAGACTGAAACTCATTCCCTGGAAGAATAGGCTGTGCGCCGGCGACGTCCACGTCTCGGTAGAGCGTTACCCATGAGCGACAACCCGCGTACCGGCGGTCATGGGGAATTTGAACGGGCTGTGGCAGTCGAAAAATCCGCGGCAACATGATAAACAGAGGTAAGTCGGGCCGGTACTCATACCGCATGCGGACAAAAGGTTCCGCCCAGATATGGTGACGCGCAAGCCGCTCGATGGCCTCCATCTCGACGGGCGCCCTCAAAACGTCAGTCACTTCGACCAGGTATCGAATCTCGAGAACGTTCGGGTCCGGGGGTTTGACCTTCTCGAAGAGCTTGTGGAACTCGGGACGAATTGAGTCGGCGTGCTGGTGCTCCCATGTTGGGAAGAACACGAACTCGTCGTGTTGCAGCTCAAAACCTCGCTTCCCCTCGGCGATGCCGCCTTTCCGCAGCAGAAATGTCTGCCGGCCCTCGGCCAACGCCTCCACCACGACTGCCCACTCCTTAAGAGCCGTTTTCATGCTCGCAGCTTCCCCCCTTGACATTATGGCTGAGCTGGGCGTGGAAGCTCAGTAGAGATTAGCTGGCAGGGGGCGTCCCACGCCCACGGGCAAGATCTGCGCCGCCTAGGCACGTGTCAAGAAAAGCGGCAGGTTCGTCTTGGCAGAGTAGTTAGGGCGGTAGCGGTCGGTGTTATACATGGTGGCCACATCGACTCTTCTCGCGCCGAGGCCGGGATCGGGAATCTCCGTGTCCGTGTAGCAGCCGTTGCGAACGCCCATCATGCGGCCTTGGCCGCCGTCTTGGATACACTCCAGAGCCATGGTGGCGAACGTGGTGGCTACCATCTTGTCAAGGAAGTCTGGGTCGCCGCTGCGTAGTTGATACGTTAGGTCGTAGACCACGGTTTCTTCACCGGCGATGCCTCTGAGCTGGTCGCTAAACGCTTCGGCTATGTTGACCTTTTTTTGATGGCCGTAGGCGTCCGGCGGTCCATATTCTTCGACTTCGCGCCCCGCCCAAGTTGCGCCCTCGGAAAGGACAACCAGAGCGTATCGGCTGGGATTGTTCTTCTTGTCGGTCACCAGCAGATCTACCATCTTTTCGAGATCGAAGGGGGCTTCGGGAATGCCACAGCGGATCGAAGTCACGTAAGCGGAGTAAAGCGCCGTGAACCCCGCATCGCGGCCGAAGATGCGGAAGACGCCGATTCGTTCATGGGATCCCACGGTGGTACGAATGCGGTTAATCGCATCGACCGCGCGAGTCGTTGCCGTCGAGAAGCCGATGCAATACTCGGTGTTCTGTACGTCGTTGTCCATCGTCTTGGGAACAGCCACCACCGGAAACTGTTCGCCGTCGAGCACGGACGAGTAGCTCAACGTATCGTCGCCGCCGATGGTCAACAGATGGTCGATCCCCAGCCGCTGCAGATTCTCGAGAACAATCGGTGTCATGTTGACCACGCCGGGCTCAACCTCCGTACACCCGCCCAGTCTTTTCTTGACGTGCTCGGGCAAGCGATCCACTTTCAGCCGGGAAGGTTTGGTCCGCGATGTATGGAGAAAGGTGCCGCCGGTGCGATCGATCGTGCGGGTGTTGGCCCGGTTCAGGTGCACGAAGTATTCGTCGTCAAAGCCGGCATCAAGATTGGGATACGTCAAACCGGCCCAACCGCGGCGAATGCCGATGACCCGGTAGCCTGGCTTCGACGTGGCCCCGTAGACCACCGACTTGATGACGGAGTTCAAACCGGGAACGTCGCCGCCCCCTGTGAGGATTCCAATGGTTTTGTCGGCCATGTCGCTTCACCCCTGTGTCGGGCCGGCAGGCAGAAAGATCACCGAAGAACTGTCGAGTTCCCAGGCTAGATGATTTGTATAGACCACTATGAGTGACTCCGGATAACGCTCGCGAAACTCCTCAAAGACTTTCGCTTCCCATCCGTCTTCCAAATCTTTCGCGGCGGAGGAATTCTTGTCAAAAAACCCGCTGCCGTCGTGCGGAATCTCGAGAAAATCGAGCGCTTCGACGACAAACGGAAGGTTCGACACTAGGATTCCCTGTGCCAGCTCACGGGCCAAATCCTGATCTCCCTGCTCCAGACGATCCCAAAGTCTGGGCACAGCGCGGCGCAGCCGTTCCCGATTGAGCTTGCTGAGATGGGCGCGGACTTTCAACGAGTCATAAACATCATAGGTGCGCAACCGGCCCATCGAGATGCCCTCGATTAGCTCCTGCAAGCTAGAACGGCCTAGAGCCTGAAAAACTTCAGTCAGCTCCATGGTTTCGATGATACACAGGGACCCTCTGCCGCGGCTAGCGACAACCCAGGGGCAAGATTGCCTGTGCCACCGATCTTTGCACAGGCTCCTAACGCTCGAGTTGGCGCCGGGCCGCCTCGATATGCACCTGGTAGGCCGGCTTCCCGAAAAGCACAAAAGTCACGGTCTCGATCAGGCATTCTGGCTGCTGGAGATGATCGATAACGGTCTGCAAGGCCAACTCCGCGGCCTCCGTCATAGGGTAGCCGTAGGCACCGCTACTGATGGAGGGAAACGAGACGCTTCGCGCACCCTTCTCTTCAGCCAGTCGGAGAGAAGTGCGATAGCACGAAGCGAGCTGCCCGGGCTCACCGTGACGCCCGTCTCGAAAAATGGGACCCACGGCGTGAATCACGTATTTCGCCGGCAGACTTCCCGCGCCGGTGACCACCGCGTCGCCCGCCCCGCAGCGGCTAATGCGGCGTCTAATCTCGTCGAGTTCCTCCATAATCGAAGGCCCACCTGCGCGGTGAATAGCCCCGTCGACCCCGCCACCTCCTGCCAGCCGCGAGTTGGCGGCGTTGACGATCGCGTCAGCAGGAACTTTGGTGATGTCGCCCTCGACCAACACGAGTTTCGCACGATTGACCGCGAACTCCATTTGTTTTCTCGCTAAGCCATTCTAGGACCCGGGAATTGTCGTCTGCAAGCTGGACCTAAACCCGGATCAACCTGTGCGGTCCCTATGAGTCTGCGTGGAAGCGACGGGAAGGGTTCAGACCAGCCCGAGCGCGATAGCCGTCCCCAAAACCAGCAGCAAAATCCCCACAAGACGACGGACAAGCGCCATCGTAACCTTGTGCATTACCCTCGCGCCGACGAAGGACCCCAAAAACGCGGAAAGCGTGGCCGTGACTACCAGCGACACGGTATGGACATCACGAAGAGATTCAAGGCCCCCTTTGAGGGCCATCGTCCCATAGACCGAAAGGCGGGTGACGTCCACTGCCACGGCGCAAATCACGTTGGTTCCGATGAAGGCTTCTTTGACAAGCCCGCACTGAATGAGAAAGGCGGCTCGCAGCGCTCCTTGGTGACCCGATATGCCGCCGAACAGCCCGGAGAGCACCCCCCCAACAGGAAGGTAGCGCCGATCGAGAGTTAGTCGGTCAAAAACCGGAAATAAATCGAGCAGCGAAAAGACAACAATCAGACCGCCCATGACGAGTGCGAGCGAGGTGATTTGGAATGTCCGACCTGATAGGTTGTAACGCCACAACGACTCCAGACTTGTCAGCAGCCCAAGGAGCATTGCGCCTACGAAGGCGGCGGGAATGGCCGGCACCCCGAATCGGATCGCGACCGGCCAACTCGCGTACTTGCCGACCAGGCCAAGCTTGAATAGATTATTGGCTAAATGGACGACAGCGGTCGCGCCGACGGCAACGTCCAACGGGAACAACAGGGCGAAAACCGGCATCAACAGCGACCCCAATCCGAACCCTGAAACCAAGGTAAGTGCTGCTACCACCAACGACGCTACGGCGACGGCAAGGTAATCCATCGGTCCTTACAATATGGTTGCGGACAAAGGCATTACACTAAGGATAGGAACATCGAGGCCTGTCGATGCAAAGAAGGGGCGATAGACAGCTCGAGTTGCGGCTCTCGAAACCGACCGCCGCCGAACGCAAAGCGTTGATCCGGGATCGCTTAGTAGGCTACGGATTTCGGCAGGCTGCCCGCGAAGCCAAGCGCCGGCAGACAGCGCGCCGACGAGAAGCAGGGTCGGAATCCAGAGGAACATCCAGCCAGTCCGGCTTAGACGGCGAGCAACTTACTCTGCCACACTTCCCTTCGCAGCGTTTGAGTCAACGCTAAAGCCGACTCAGCCCTCGTTGCCTTTAACTTCCACACTTCTTCCACGGGCTGATAGGTGTGCGCTTCGGGCTTGGTGCTCGTGCGGACACCTGATCGTTTGGAAGCGTCAGAAATCCACTTGAAACCGAGTCTGGAACAGGTGCGCCTCTCCCAGCTCGACCCGGTCGGCGAATACGTAGTTCCACATCAGGCGGGTGGTCGGATTGAGATACCAGTTTAAGCCGAGGGTCACATCTCGTAGCTGCCCACCAATGATCAGCTGATCATTGAGGTCCAGTTGCGAGTAGCGGAGTGCGATTTCCCATGCTCCCCATCCGTTCTGATCGCCGAGATTGTGCAAGGGCTTCACCCGGTTGAAGTGTCCGCCGGAAGCGCGATAGGGGCGGCGCTCCCCGGTAAGGAAATAACTGCCTTGGAGATAGAACGACCCGAAGCTCGCGTCCCCGCCATTCGGCTGGTGCACCGAATTGTAAATGTATTCGGACTGAAAAGAGGCTGGCCCTACCACCACGGCCGCCTCGACGCCAACCAAATCCAGCGATTCCGCAGGGAACCGGCCTGTGTCGACGAACCTAGTTGTAAGGTGCGTCTCGGGCCGTTGCCGGATGCGGAGGGTGTCGCCCGTTGGATTGCGGTGGCTATATGCTAGCCCGAGATGCAAGAGCTTCGAGCCCCCGTCCGCATACCACGGGCTAGTGGTGACCCGGCCCGTCAGGGCATAGTTTCCGGGCCCGCCGGCCTCGCCGAAACTGTCCGAGTCGCGGAACGCGCCCAAGGCCCAAGTCAGGCGCTTGTCCATTCCTGTGTTGGCGATCATCATGCCGCTGTTTCGTTCGGGCGCGAACACGTTGGCGAGAGATCTCTCCATGAAGGTGATGTACTTGCTGCTGGTCTGCATTTCGAGGCTAAACGGCTCCTTGAAATGGCCGACCTGGAGTTTCCCGGCGCCGGGAAGCTTGTCGATCCCGATGTAGACGTCCTTGAAACCGGCGCTTCCCCCGGCGAAATCGTACTGTGCCTTGAAGTTCACTCGGTCGTACATGCGCCCCGAAAGGTATAACCTCGCGCGGCGAAACTCCGTGCCGTTCACAACCGGCCCCACCGCTTCATTGAGTTCATCACCGGTGGAGAAGAAGCCCCAATCGTTCATGATGCGCCCCCCGATGCGGAGGCGTTGAGACTTGTCCGCCGAGTCGAGGCGCAAACCCTCCTTCCAATAGACTTTGAGGTTCTGAGCGGAAGTGCTCGAGAGAAGTCGAGGTTCCTTTTCGGGGGCGGATGCCTTGGGTGGCTCAGTAACTGACGCTTGCACGCGAGAGAGTGCATTTGCAGCCAGGTCCGTCTCCGGCGCGGGGCCACTCTGAACTTCAGGCGTTTGTCTGCCGGCCGAAGCGCGTTCCTCGGAAGACGAAACCCGGCTCAGCTCGGCCACCTTTCGCTCAAGTTTCTGAAGAAGGGCCTTGTGGACCTCTAGCTCCTGACGCTGCTCTTCCAACTGCCTCTGCTGCTCTTGCACAAGTACCTTCAATTGTTGGATTTCTCCGGCTTCAACCGAGGCATCAACACCGGAGCCCCCGACACCGGCCGCTTCGCCGAGTGCCGCCGAGTTGGCCCCGGCGAAAAACCCGACTGTCAATAAAGTCACCACAACGATCCTGGCTAGGCTGACCATCATTACCCCCCGAATGCTCCTATTCTTTGACACGGGATGTGGGACACCTTGCGCCCTTGTAAACGCGCCCAATCAAAGACGAGCCGCCCCGCGCCGCAAGCTGGACCGGCGAAATAAGTCGCCCGCTCATCCCGTTCAGAAAGCAGAGCCCCCACTTAGACATTTACTTAGGCTCTGGTTACGATTGTGTCACGCCAATGTTAAGACAAGTTTAAGGTCAGCTGAAAATCGGGTTAAACCACCCATCCCGTTGCGAAGATGCGTACGCAGTATCTTCAACTCGACGGCGGAACTGGCGTCACTGCAGCAACCTTGCCGCCTTCGGTCCTTCCCTCAACCCACTCTCGGCAGTGTGATAACGTCAGTCCTTAGTACTCCATTTCATAAATACAATCACGTTTCGCGCGGGTGCAGGCGGGCACAGCATGCTGTGCCCCTACAGATTCGTTTCTATTGGGTGCCTGGAAATGTAGGGGCACGGCATGCCGTGCCCGAAGTTCCCGATCATCCACCTGGCTTCTGAATATACGCGGCCGAACTTATGAAATGGACTACTTATAATTAGGCCCAGACACAATGGCAGTATTGTCACGACGGCTTCGACTTGCCCTCGGTACCGTAGCGGTTGTCACCCTCGTTTCTTGCAAGGGATCATCCGGGTCCTGGCCGCGCCAGGAGCGCAGCGTCGGCGCCGGAGGCGTTGCGTTTGTCTCCAGTCAGGTCTGCGCGGAATGCCACGGGCAGGAGTACGGCGCCTGGCGCGACTCACACCACTTCGCGTCAATGCGGCCTGCCAACCCATCGACTGTCTTGGGAGACTTCAGCGGTGTCGAGATGACGCACTTCGGCGTCACCTCTCGCTTTTTTGAAAGAAACGAAGAGTACTTCGTCCGCACGGAGGGACCGGATGGCAAACCCGCGGACTTCGAGATCCGCTATACGTTTGGCGTGGACCCCCTCCAGCAGTACCTGGTCGAGTTCCCTGGCGGCCGCTTGCAGTGCCTAACGATCGCTTGGGACAGCCATGAAAAGCGTTGGTTCCACCTATACCCCGACGAGCGAATCACAGCCGACGACCCGCTCCACTGGACCGGCCTGTACCAAACTTGGAACCACATGTGCGCAGAGTGCCACTCGACGA
Source organism: Bryobacterales bacterium (assembly GCA_965248105.1). GTDB lineage: Bacteria > Acidobacteriota > Terriglobia > Bryobacterales > UBA6623. The sequence continues at coordinate 2,224,648 of CBDFIK010000006.1, read as the reverse complement.
ACCTCCGCAAAAACTACGATCCCGATCGCGACCGTTACGAAACCGCTTGGGACGAGGTCAATGTCGGATGTGAAGCTTGTCACGGACCGGGCGCCGCGCATGTTAAGTGGGCCCGAAACCGAGACACTGCTCGAGACCAGCAGGCGACCGATTATGGCCTCCAAGTTAGGTTTTCGGGTCCCGACGCAACGGGCGAGGCAGACACCTGCGCTCGGTGTCATTCACGGAGACACCGCGTCGGCCCTCACGACGTCCATGGCCGGCCTTTCCTCGACGACTTTCTGGTTGAAACCCTCCGAGAGGACCTCTACTATCCCGATGGACAGGTGCTCGAAGAAGTCTACGTTTACGGCTCGTTCCTTCAGAGCAAGATGTATCGGGAGGGGGTCCGCTGCACGGATTGCCACGACGCCCACAGCGGCAAGCCGCGGAGCGAGGGCAACAGCTTATGCACTCGCTGTCACCAGACTGCTCCCCCCGAAGACTTCCCCGCCCTGAAAGCGAAGAGTTACGACAGCGCCGACCACCACCATCACGCCACCGGCTCCGATGGATCTCAGTGCGTCAACTGCCATATGCCCGCCAAGACCTTCATGGTCGTGGACCCCCGGCGTGATCACAGCTTCCGAGCGCCGCGCCCGGATTTGTCGGTCAAATTAGACACGCCCAACGCCTGCAATATGTGTCACGAGGACAAGTCGGACGAGTGGGCCGCTGACGCCGTCGCAAGATGGTATGGGAGCGAACGAAGTCACGAACCGCACTTCGCCGAAGCGATTCTGGCTGGGCGCAGCGGCGACCGCGATGCGGAAGTCAAGCTAATCAAATTGGCGCTGGACAAGAAGCAGCCTGCGATCGTCCGCGCGACTGCGCTAGAACTCCTCCAAGGCTACGGCGAAGACGCTCTGGCGGCGATGGCAACACTGACGAAAGACGAGAATGCTTTGGTGCGAACCAAGGCGGTGGCGGGGCTCGATCAGCTCGATCCCGATTCCCGGGTACGAGCGGCTGCGCCGTCGCTTGACGATCAGATTCGAGCGGTCCGCATTGAAGCCGCTCGGGTCCTATCAGCGATTCCCGTTGAGAAGTTGAGCTCCGAGCAGCGGAAAGAGTTCGACAGGGCGATCGAGGAGTTCCGAGAAACGCAGCAAGCCATGCTCGATACACCGGCGGCGTGGTTGAACCTCGCGGTCCTGGCGTCAAACCGCGGACAAGCTGAGCAATCGGAAATCTACTACCGCGCGGCGCTGAAGATCGACCCCTATTTCGTTCCAGCGGCCCTGAATCTTTCTACTCTCTACGCCGAGCAAGAGAGATTCGGCGACGCGGAGGGGGTACTGCGAGGCGGCATCGAGAAAGTTCCACAACAAGGGGAGTTGCAGTATTCCTTGGGACTGCTGCTCGCCGAGACAGACCGACTGACGGAAGCGGCGGACAGTCTGGAGCGTGCGGCGAAGCTAATCCCTAAGCGAGCCCGTGTCCACTACAACTACGGTCTCGCGCTTCAGCAGCTCGGTCGATTCAAAGAGGCCGAGGAGGTACTACGTGAAGCCAGTCGGCTGGCCCCCAGCGATCCTGATATCGGGTACGCTGTCACGGTCTTCTACACCCAGCAGCGGCGATTCAACCGCGCACTGCCCTACGCCGAGCGACTCGTCCGCCTTGTACCAGATGCACCCGGCCCGGCCGAAATGCTGCGAAGAATACGATCTCAGATCTCGGCAAATCAAAGGAGTCGCGCCGGCCCGTAGTTGCTCCGCCATCCTCAGAGCTCAAACAGAGGCAGGGATCCTCGAAAAGAATTAAAGGTTGGTGCTGTGCAGCAGACACGAAGAGTCAATTGGTGCCCGGGGTGGGAGTCGAACTCCGGGACACCTCTCATTGCACTGTAAGTTATTGAATCTACGAAACGGCAGAACCGCTGAAAACGCTGATTTCGCCGAATTGAGGTACACGCGAGGTACACGGGGGCAACGAAAAGGGGGCGCTCATGGCTGCCGCTGAAGCTGTCGTCGCTTCACGGAGTCGCGATCAAGAAACGACTACGGCCAGAAACGGGGGCCACAGTGCGGTTGAGCAACTTGCTCTGCCCCTCGACGAACCTTCACCGGCCGACATGGCACGCGGGGTGATTCCGCTCGCCCCAAGACGGGAGAAGCCGGATCCTGTGACGGCCCCGACGCGCCAGGACAACCCCAGTCACGATACCGATGCACCCGCGAGCGGTGCGCTCTGGGATCCATTCCCCGGCAGGTTCACCAAGATCCCCCTCGCGATCGCCAGCCACTACGCCTCCGAGCTGGGTCCGACCAAGACCCAAATCCTCGAAGCCATGCATAACCTGATCTACGGCTACAGGGCCATGAATCACCTTCAGGCGGCGGTGGCCGATCCCCACAACGCCGACGGGCACTACCAATTGGGGAGGCTTCTCTTGAAGCTGGGCCGCAAAGAGGAAGTCCGTGAACACCTGGCTCTGTTTGAAAGGCTTCGTGAGCCATGAACCGCTCGGGAGTGTGCCGGTGTGTCAAGGGCGGAGCAAAATTAGACCAGTTCGGCGGAGGGAGAATAGACCAGTTTTGGGGTAGAGCGGCGGAGCAAAAATAGACCAGTGGGGGGGGAGTCGGGGTTTTGCTTCGAGTTTTTGTGGGACGGCTGGAACGCAGCCTGAGGTCGCCCGTTAGGGCGGCTGAAGGCGGAGTGGAAGGCGGCTCACAAAAACTGTGGCGAGCCGGCGGGGATCAATCCGAAGACGGAGAGCGTTGCTTCTTGCTCTGCTTGAGGCGGAAGCTATCGCCGTTCATCTCCAGGATGTGGACGTGGTGAGTGAGCCGATCCAGCAGGGCGCCGGTCATGCGCTCGGACCCGAGGACTTCGGTCCACTCGTTGAACGGCAGGTTCGAGGTCACCATCGTGGAGCCCTGCTCGTAGCGCTGTGAGAAGGTTTCGAACAGCAACTCCGCTCCGGTCTTCGACAGCGGCACGTAGCCCAGTTCATCGACGATCAGCAGGTCTTGCTTGGCGAGCTGCTTTTGGGCCCTCAGCAAGCGCCGCTCATCACGGGCTTCCAGCAGCTCGTTGACCAGCGCTGCGGCGGTAGTGAAGCGAACCCGATAGCCACCCTGGCAGGCCGCCAGTCCCAGCGCCAGAGCGAGATGCGTTTTCCCCGTGCCGGAGTTTCCTAGAGCCAACACGTTCTCGCGACGGTCGATGAACTCTCCGTGTGCCAGCTCGAGCACCAGCTTCTTGTTCAACTTGGGTAACGCCAGGAAGTCGAACGTATCAAGGGTTTTCGTGACCGGGAACTTGGCGGCCTTGATGCGCCGCTCGGTCGCTCGGCGTTCACGGTCGAGCAGTTCGAGCTCGGACAGTTGCAGCAGAAAGCGTCTCGCATCCAAGCCCTCCGTGGCGCACTGCCGTGCCACCTTGTCGTACTCGCGTAAGAAGGTCGGCAGCCGCAGTGCTTTCAGATGAGCTTCCAGCAGCAGTTTGGATCTCGCCATCAGTCCACTCCCTGTGCCAGCAGCACCAAATAATCTGTTGTCGATGTCTGTTCGACTTGTGCTGTGGGTAAGTGCGGATACTGCGTCAAGTCCAAGCGGGGCGGCCGTTGCTCGATCCGACACAGGACGAGGTGCTTGACGGCGTCGAAGCCGATCGTTCCCAACTCAACGGCCTGCCGCGCGGCGGCGGTGACGTCGGTGAGCGGGAAGTCTTCGAGTAAACGCAGCACCTGCACGTACTCGCGCTTGCCTGGTTTACCCAGCCGCACTTCGAGCAAGCGTCTCAAACGCACGAGATCTTGCGGTAACTGCCAACCGACGAGCGGCGCGGCTTGATCCAGCGCGTTCGTCTTGCGCTCCAGCAAGGCCAGGTAATGCAGCGGATCGAAGATCAACTCCTCGCGTTCGTAGCTGCGCCGATGCCGGGCGATCTCTTCGCTGCCGCAGCCGATGACCACCTCATCGACGTAAGCTCTCAGCAGTACTTCGCGGTGGCCGTAGCGCGTCGGAACCGAGTAGTCGTTGGTCCGATAGCGCACCAGCGACAACGACGTCACCCGCGTCGTGCGCTTGTCGCAAGCGTCATACCCGACAGCAGGCAACGTCAGAAACGCCTGGCGGTCGCGCTCGAAACGCTCACCGATCGTTTCCGAGTGTCGCCGCAAGCGCCGTCCACGGTTCTTGCGGCACTTCGCTTCGAGGTGTTCGTTGAAGGCTTCCCAACTTGAGAACCTGGGGATCGGCACCATAAAGTTGCGCCGCGCATAGCCCACCAACCCTTCCACTTTGCCTTTGTCGTTGCCCTTGCCCGGCCGCCCGAAACGGTCGGCGAACAGATAATGTGACTGCAGCTCGGAGAAGACACGGGTCCTCTGGCGTGTGCCGTCTCCCAGGATCCTCGCCACCGCTAGCTTCGTGTTGTCGTAGACGATGCTGCGCGGCACGCCGCCAAAATAGCGAAACGCCGCATTGTGCCCCTCGCAGAATGCCTCCGTCGTCTCGGCCGGAAACGCTTTCACGAATGCGTCATCGCTATGCGGCAGATCGACGACCAAGAAGTGCGCCTTGCGCTGCACTCCGTTGATGACGACGACCGCTTCGCCGAAGTCCGCCTGGGCGTCACCCGGCGGATGCGTCAGCGGCACGAACATCTCTTGTCCGCCCAGCTTCTTCTCGCGTACGTAGTCCTTGACGGTCGTGTAGCCGCCTGTGAACCCGTACTCGTCGCGGAGGCGGTCAAAGATGCGCTGTGCGGTGTGGCGTTGTTTCCTCGGACGCTCCCGATCGTCGGTCAGGATCTGATCGATGATCCCTGTGAAGGCCTCCAGTTTGGGACGCCTCGCCGGTTTGCTCCGCCGATAGCCCGGCGGAATCCGGTAGCGCAACATCTTGCGCACGGTCTCGCGAGCAATCCCAAAGCGCCGTGCTGCTTCGCGTTCGCTTAGCCCTTCGACGCAGACACTTCGTCGTACTTGAACGTATAGCTCCACCCGATACATCCCTCCGGTGTTCCACAAAACACCTCGGGGATGCTTGCGGACCACATCAGCGGCTTGGTCCTCCGCCTCCTCTGGGAGCCTTCACACCGCCGCTATGTGGTCTAGTTTGTCAGCGCCGTTCTCACCTCAACAACCTGGCGGTCCTCTACGCCTCGCAGGGCAAGTACGCGGAGGCCGAGCCACTTCACCAGCGCGCCTTGGCGATCCGGGAGAAAACCCTGGGACCCGAGCACAAAGACGTAGCCACGGGCCTCACCAACCTGGCGAGGCTGTACGCTTCGCAGGGCGAGTACGCCGAGGCCGCTCCCCTTTACCGGCGCGCCCTGGCGATCCGGGAGAAAACTCTAGGGTCCGAGCACCCAGACGTCGCCACCAGCCTCAACAACCTGGCGAGGCTCTAGTGCCACGCGCGTCGAATGGAACCGAACGAACACCAATACCGGCGGACAAGGCTCACGTATCACCCGCGCCAGTGTGGACAGTATCGAGGAAGTCAAGGTCATGCAGGGCAGCTACAAGAGTGAGTACGGCCGCTCGCTCGGGGCCGTCGTCAATATGGTCACCAAGTCCGGCACCAACGAGTTTCACGGGGGCGTCTTCGAATACTTTCGGAACGAGGCCCTCGATGCCCGCAATTTTTTTGATCGCCAGCCTAAGACTAGGCAGGAAGGTGACGCGATCGTTTTCGATACCGTACCCGGCGAGGAAGTGTGGATTGGCCCAGCAGGCCAGTCATCTAATACCTCTATCCGAGGTCTTCAGGGTCGGGAGGACGAGTATCATTTCTTTGGCGTAAAGCATGTTCCGAGATGGTGAAACGAACAGAATCACAGAGTTGTCGGTTGCCAAGACTCCAGTCTGTCTGAGATTTCGGGCTCTGGTCACTGACTTCTCTACTGAGTCAGGTCAGGCAACAGAGGAGCCAGCTTTCGGATCGCTGCTCAAGCCTTCCACGTGGGGAGTTCGGCACGGCCAACGCAACATAGCTTGAGGCCACAGCGCCGAGGACTGGGACGAGCCGCTACTGCCGGAGATCGAACGCCAACTGGCCGAAGGCAACCAGGTCACCTTGCGCGTCGACGCAGCCTTCGCCAAGCCCGAGATCTACGAAGCACTGGAAGAGCGTGGTATGGACTACGCGATCCGCATTCCGGCCAATAAGAGCCTGGAGCTGGAGATCGAAGACATCCTGTTTCGGTCACCGGGTAGGCCGAGCGCCGCGCCCCTGGTGCGCTACAAGAGCTTCCTCTACCGGGAGGGTAGGGGCGACAGCTCGTTTTGGCCGTTCGGCCAGAGCGGTCGCGCGACGCGCGGCAGGCTTTGGGTTACGTGTGATCGCCACGCGGAAGCGGCTGGATGCGCCGTGCGATGAGGCGCAAAGGCTCGGCGTGGAAATTGTCAATCTTGATACACTGCTGGCCGAGTCAGATTACGTCTCGCTTCACCTGCCGCTTACTGAACAAACGTATCATCTGTTCGATGCCACGCGACTTTCAAAGATGAAACTTGGATCGTACCTCATCAACACGTCGCGCGGCACGATCGTCGATGAGACAGCCCTCGTCGAGGCGCTGCGGAACGGTCATTTGGCCGGTGCCGGCCTCGATACGTTCGAAGGAGTCAACGTCCACGCGGCGGAGCAATCGGCGCCCGATCACCCCCTGCTGTCGCTGGACAACGTGGTGTTAACGCCGCACGTAGCAGCCTACTCGTACGAGGCAATGCGCAGTGTGGGTCGCGGCGGAGTCAAAAACCTCGTAGCAGTGCTCAGTGGCTATTGGCCTCGAAGCGAAAACGTCGTCAATCGCCATGTCGTCCCGCGCTTTCCGCTGTCCGCCTATAACGAAGCCTTGTTGGCGACGTTTTGCGATTGATCCGGCCACCAGTGAGCGGCAGATACTGGTCGATCAACGACCGATAATGGGATGACGTTTTTCCCGGCTCTCTCATCTCAAAACAAATCTTTTGAACAGAATTCCCTCCGGGGTCGATCCTCTTTTCTTAAACGTTGCTTCTTGTTTTGGCAAGTGAGTCAGGGGTGCTCGACTGCAATAGCAAAGCGTGAGGATTTCCCCTGCGCCGATCTGTAAGGGCACAGCATGCTGTGCCCGCCAATGTCCACTGAACGTTAGTGTACTTACGAAACGTCGTACGTAGTTGCTGAATTCGAGATCAGGTAGTAGGATCGGACAGGCAGAAATGCCTGTTTCACCAAGGGGTCAAAGACACTCGCAGAAGATTTGAAGTCTCACGTTGCCGTTGCGGCCGAACATACGGGAATGCCTGTGCCACTGCTGAGGCCAAGCTGATCAAGGGGTAGTCCGAGAGCAGTGAACACTGCACCAAAAACCACGGCCTCACCCCTGCGCCTTTCTGAATGGCTGTTAGTCGCGTATTTCACATACGTCGCGTTCTTGAGTTTGGTCTTGCCGGTCGACTGGTGGGTGGCCGGCTACACCTGGGGCGTGAACCTGATTGTGCTGGCGGGCCTGTCTTCACTCTCCCGGGCCGACAGGGTGACCGGATGGCCGGTCTGGGCAGTTCTGCGCGACTGGCTGCCGGTAGCGCTCGTCGTCGTCGCCTACAGGGAGATGGGCTGGTTTGCACCGGCACGACACACCTATGAACTCGAAAGAACCTGGATCCAATGGGACAGGGTGCTGCTTCACGACTGGGGGTTCAAGGCGGCGATTGAGTCAACGGGCCCGGGGTTGCCGTCTCTGTTGGAGCTTTCCTACTCGCTCGTCTACCTCGTCGGCCCGATCGGCGTAGCCGCCCTCTACCTGTACTCCTCTAGCAGGGAGGTGGACCGATTCCTCGTCGTTCTCCTGCTAGGAACGTTGCTCTCCTACGCCCTCTATCCGTTCTTCCCATCCGAGCCTCCGCGAACGGTGTTTCCTGGTGAGGACGCCCCAGCCATCAACACCGTCTTCCGTCAGTTCAACTGGTGGCTTCTTGGCGGCGGGGGCATCCACACCAGTGTGTTCCCCAGCGGCCATGTGTCCCATGCCTTCGCAGGGGCGTTTGGAATGTTGCAGGTGTTGCCACAGCGTGGCTGGGTCGGCCGAGCGCTGGTTGGCCTAGCCGTCTCGATCGCCTTGGCGACGGTATACGGTCGCTATCACTACGCGGTGGACGCGGTCGCGGGCTTGGGGGTCGCCCTCGTGGCCCTGTGGATCAGCATGACCCTAGACCGGCGAAGGGACGTGGGACGCTGACGGCATGAGGTGGGCCGGTAGAGACAAACGCTCCTGTTTGTCCTAGCCGCCGTCAGGCGGCCCGCCTCACGGGCTTCACAAAAGGTCGGCCACCTGGAGAGTGACATCTAACCCCGCAACGGAGCCGCGGATGGAAATCCGCGGTCGGCGCGACACGCCGTGCCGCCTCGCGGCGAAGGGCCGGCAGGGGTGATAGGCAGCTCCGTGTGCCCCAAAAAAGCGGCACGTTGTTCTCGAACGTGCGACCCAATTCGACCACGAGAAACGCGTACTGGTAAACTGTCCCAGACAAGACTTTCTGATCGTCCTGGCGACGTGACGCACGCTTCCAGTGTGCTATGTGGGGCTTTCGAGCCCGACATTTCCGAATCGATAGTAAATTCATCTCCTCTACAGCCCACTAGGTCCGTCCGAGATCCGTTATCATTGCTGGAATGCCGTCGAAGAACACGACGCAATACTGGCTCGTCAAGTCCGAGCCTGTCAAGTACTCCTGGGACGAGTTTCTAAAAGACGGTTGGACCTACTGGGACGGAGTCAGGAACTACCAAGCCCGCAACAACCTCAAAGGGATGCGGAAAGACGATCACGTGCTCTACTACCACAGCAACGAGGGTCTTGCCGTGGTCGGCGTGGCGCGCGTAAGGAAGGAAGCCTATCAGGATCCCACGACCGACGACGAGCGCTGGGTGGTGGTCGACCTCGAACCTGTCGAGACCCTCAAACGCCCGGTGACATTGCCTGAGATCAAGCAAGATCCCAATTTGCAAGGCATGGCTCTGATTCGGCAATCGAGGCTGTCGGTCATGCCGGTCTCCGACGACGAGTACCACCTCATCGTGGCCCGTGGGAGAGGGAAGCGATGAGATAGCTCCCTGAAGAAGCCAGCCCCCTCGCAGTCGTCCCTATCTCCAACGAAATGAGTGTATGTGGGATCACGACCAATCCGCCGCACCCAGGGGCAGCCTGGTAACGGCGCCGGGAGGCGGAACGTAGTAAGTGGTGGGAGGGTGTCCCGCTCAAGGAGGACCCTAGCAGTACGTACTAAAGTACAAGGGGCAAAAATTAGGAACCGTAGTACTCAGATTTTTCACTGATTTAGTGTGTCTGGCTTATTGTAGACGCGCTTCTCAGAATTGGATACTTCATGGGAGGCGTACTAAGTTACGCTGCTTCCCGAGACTGCGGCTAACCGCTTCCCCTCACTTCGGTCGATATGAGGGGAGACGGTCGTGGGCTTCGGGCCAAGGGATGTCGTTCCCGCTGACAAACCTCGTAAATGCGGGCAGCGGGCTGAGGTGCCGACAGCGGGCAGCCAACCATGTTCAAGATCCTGATCTGTTCGCAAAGTGAAAGCAATGAACCACAGTCTTCCCGAATACGAGCCCGACCGAACCGTCACACCTGACGAGTACCAACCCTACATCGGTAAAGAGGGAGTCGATCGTCTGAAAAGGCTGGCCGACTCCGTGTCCGGCAAGAGCTGGGCCAGCCTTAGCAGCACCTTCCAGGGGGGCGGCGTCGCCGAGTTGCTTCACAGCGTCATTCCGCTGGTTAGGAGCATGGGCATCGAAGCAAGCTGGGCAGTGATAGAAGGTCGCCAAGAGTTCTTCCAGGTCACGAAGAAGTTTCACAACTTGTTGCAGGGAGTCGCGCAGCCCATCACGCTGGAAGAGATCTTCGGAGAGTACCTCGGCACCATCGAGGCGAACGCCAAGAAGGCCAACATCGCCGCGGACATGATTGTCGTCCACGATCCGCAGCCCATCGGCTTGACGGCTTCCGGTGCACTTTTCGGCAACGTGCTTTGGCGCTGCCACATCGACACCTCAGCGCCGAACCGCGCGCTGTGGCGCTTCGTTCTGCCCTATATCAATCAGTGCGCCGGCGCGATCTTTACCCAACCGGAATTCGTCGGAGCGGGCCTGAACGTCCCGGTCTATCAAATTGCTCCCTGCATCGATCCTCTGGTCGATAAGAACCAGATCTGCAACGATCGGGAAGCCTTCGACGCTCTGGATGGGCTTTTCAGCGAACACGGTGTGGACCCCGAACGGCCGATCCTAGCTGCGGTCTCGCGCTACGACATCCACAAGAATCAAGGGACGATCTTACAGGCGTTCCGAAGGCTGCGTGAGGAAAGAACCTACCCCCGGCCCCCGTATCTCATTTTCTTGGGGAACACGGCACTCGACGATCCCGAAGGGGAAGGCATGCTGGCTTCGCTGCGGGAACAAGCCGGGGCCGACCCCGACGTTCGCTTTTGGGTCAATGTGCCCGATAACGATCGCGTGGTTGGCGCGTTGATGCACGTGGCGCGGAGCTTTATCCACATTCCTACCCGTGAAGGCTTTGGCCTGGTGGTGACGGAGGCTCTGTGGCAAGGCACGCCGGTGGTGGGATCCAAGGTCGGGGGTGTGATCAAGCAGGTTGTTGACGGCAAGACCGGCTATGTAGTGGATCCTAAGGATGTCGAAGCCATTGCTTCTCGTATGGCCCGGGTTCTCGACGATCCCGAGGAAGCCGACGCCCTTGGCAAGGGGGGACGGGAGCACGTGCGCCAGAACTTCTTGTTGCCGGAACTGATTTCTCGCTATCTCACCTTGCTGCACTACTACAGCGGCGTCAGCGACACGCTTCCCCCCTTCCGGCTCGACAGCGTCTCTCACAACGAGATAGCTCAGGCCCTCAGGCCAGGCCATCCACGTATCCCAACGCCGCTGGTCGACGGCGACCTGACTCGGCTTAGAGATATTCGTTCGGCTGCCACCTCGTCCCAATCACAAGTGGCCGGCGACTAGCCAAGCTAGGCCATCGCGCTGGTATGGTTGGCCGGGCGCCCAATCGGATGGAACTTTGGCTGACGGCCGCAAACTCGCTTCCGGCGGCGAACGTCCGTCGAGCGAAAATCGCCCGTGTGCGAGTCGTGCACTTACAGGTTAGTAATGGGGCGGTTCGCAAGCACCCCGTTACAGAAAAGGTTTCGGCCCTTCGACGCGCTGGACAAACACAACAAAAACGTGCAAAAATGTTGAATCTGCGATGCTAACCGCCTACGCTTACGTCTTCTCGTTTTGATCTACGGGTGTTGACCCGTAGCGTGGCGTAAGGCTTTGAAGGCTAAGTTCTCCAAGCTGCCCACTCTACGGAGTGGGTTTTTTCTTTCGGGTGCGGCGATGATTGTTTCCATGAAGCTCGGAGCGTCGAAGGGCAACATCGACTTTGTGTGCCAACGGATCGGTGACTTCGGATATCAGGTGCACTCGATTCAGGGCGACGAGCGAGTGGTAATCGCTGCCGTGGGGGTGGGAGACGTGACGCACTGTTTGGAGTCGTTAAAAGCCTGCGAGGGGGTGGAAAGTGCTGTTCCGATTTCCGCACCCTACAAGTTTGTGAGCAAGGAATTCAAATCCGAACGCACTGAAATACCAATAGGAAAGACGTCTATCGGCGGACAGGAGTTCGCTGTGATCGCGGGTCCGTGCTCGGTAGAGACGGAAGAGCAGATCATGTCAACCGCCGAGGCTGTGGCGAAGTCGGGAGCTCAGATCCTGCGTGGTGGCGCCTACAAACCCCGAACTTCCCCTTACAGCTTTCAAGGGCTCGAAGAGGCGGGATTGAAGCTACTTCGTAAAGCGGGCGACGCGACCGGCCTGGCGGTTATCACGGAAGTCATGACCGTCGGTAACGTTGATTTGGTCGCCGAGTACACCGACATCCTCCAGATTGGAGCCCGCAACGTACAAAACTACCCACTTCTCAAGGAAGTCGGCCGTGTGAAATGCCCGGTGATGGTGAAGCGCGGCATGAGCACGACGATCAAGGAACTGCTGTTGTCCGCGGAGTACATCATCTCTAACGGCAACAGCAACATCATCCTATGCGAGCGGGGAATCCGCACCTTCGAAACCGCGACGCGCAACACGATGGACATCGGGGCCGTTCCGGTTCTGCACGAACTTACTCACCTCCCCGTTGTTCTCGACCCGGCTCATGCCGCGGGCAAGCGTAGCCTCATCCCAGCCCTGGCGCGTGCCTCCGTAGCCGTAGGCGCCGACGGATTGATGGTTGAGGCGCACCCCACTCCGGAACGCGCCTGGAGCGACGGGGCACAGTCGCTGAACTTCAGCGAGTTTGCAGCCATGATGAATGAGCTGAAGCCTTACATCGCACTGTGGAAAGCCTCGCGATCGGAAGGCTCTGACGGTGGATAGCTAGACCGAGCTTAGTACTCCATTTCAGAAATCCACTCACGTTTCGGGCGAGCGCAATGGCCCCCATGCTGTGCCCCTACAGATCTGTTGGGTGCCTGGAAATGTAGGGGCACGGCATGCCGTGCCCGCAGCTCTTTCCGCCAAGAGACGGAAAACCGCTCTATCAGTGGTCAGGGAGGCTGACGTAGTCTCGAGTTCGGCCCCCGTGTGGTAGCCAGAAGCGCCGGCTGGACGGCCACCGAGAGGTCAGCGTTGCGGGGCCCGTGTCCCCAGGGCGAGCTTGTGACCCAAGTTGGTGAGACAGCGGGCTAGCGTCGCTGCTCCAGTTTGACCCGTGCCGAGATCTCTTGCCCCTCGCGAAGGACCTTCACCTCCACCACATCACCGACTTTGCTGCCCCGCAAAGCATAGGTGAAGTCGTAAAGGTTCTTGATCGTCTTGTCGCCAAACTGAACCAGGATATCGCCCGCCTGCAAGCCGCCCTTCGCTGCCGGCGATCCCGCCCGAATGTCAGCGAACTTAACGCCACTTTCGACTTCGCCGAAGTCAGGCACCGAACCGAAGTAGGGACCGTACCCGCCGCCCCCGCCCGAGCGGCCGGGTCCGTGCCGGGGAGAATCGACTTCGATGAATTCCGGGGGCTTGGCCGCCACCTGGATTTCCGTAGCCACCTCGGCGATCATGTCCAGCAGGTCCGCGGCGTCCGCGCCTTTGATCTTCTCCCAGGTATCGGACGGTTTGTGGTAGTCAGAGTGCAAACCGGAAAAGAAAAACAAAACCGGAATGCGCTTGCCGACGAAAGTTGTGTGGTCACTCGAGCTATAGCCGGTTTGGGCCCGATCGATCGTGAAGTGGTGATTCTTGCTCGCGGCTTCGAGCAGCGACCCGAATGTAGAACCAGTTCCGACGCCCCCTACGTAGACCTTGGACTTCCGTATCCGCCCGATCATGTCCATGTTGATCATCGTGATCGCTTTGTCGAGCGGGAGTGTCGGGTGGTTTACCCAGTGCGACGAGCCGAGCAAGCCGATCTCCTCTCCCGCAAAGGCCAGAAACAGCACCCCGCGACGCAGGCTTTCTCGGCGGCCTGCAAAAAAGCGCGCCAGCTCGATCAGACCCGCCGTACCCGACGCATTGTCGTCCGCGCCCGGATGCACTTCCCCGATTCGGGACGGAGAGAGAGAATTCTGATCGCCGAGGCCCAAATGATCATAGTGCGCCCCCACGATGACGTATTCGTCGGAGTCCCCAGGGAAGTAGCCTGCAACGTTGTGCACCTTCCCCTGCTTGCGCTCGATATCGACTTCGAGAGAAATGGTTAAGTCGCTTGACAAAGAAAAGGACTTCGGCCGATAACCTTCGTCGATTTCGGCCTGCAGTTGGGCAAGAGACTTCCCTTCCCGCGAAAGCCACTCGTCCACAGCCCCGTTCTTCGCATGGCATACCAAAATGCCCGCATCCTCGGGACCGGCTATGCTCCCGAATTTGAGCAGCAAGTCTTTCTCTTCGCCCTCAAGCGCACCGTTGACAATCAGAAGTGCCTTGGCGCCTCGATCGCGGGCGTTAATCGCCTTGCTGATCAAGTGCGAGTGGTGCGTATACGCGCTCGGATCGGCTCCGCGCCTTTCAGCGAACTGCTTTGGCTCGTAGCGCAGCACAACGACAATTTCGTCCTTCACGTCGAGATGGAAGTAGTCGTCGTATTCGAACTCGGAGGCCGACACTCCGTAGCCCGCGAAGACGATTCCTCCCGTCACCGATCCCGCGGAGGAAAAGCTTACGGGGACGTAGTCCTCCCCGGGTTCAAGCGTTAGCTCAGAACCCTCGCGGCGAACAACGAACTGGTTACGCGGGCCCATACTGGCGCCCGTGGTGACTACAAAAGACTGCCAGTACGAGCCGTCGTCCCCTGCCGGTTCCAGCCCGAGATCCCGAAACTGCCCTGCGATGTAGTCCGCCGCTTGCTCGAGCTCGGGGGTGCCCGCCCCCCGGCCCTTCATCTCGGGAGCAGCAAGAAATCTTACGTGCGCGACGTAGCGGTCGGGATCGACGCCGTCGAGCTTGGCTGGTTCCGCGAGGGCAGCGGAACACCAAAGCGCCAGCACAAGCCCGGCGCGGTGCGACCTGGTGTGCCCGCTAGGGATCGTCACTCGCATGGGTTTTCTCAGGGGTCCTCAGGAGTTGCAAGCGTGACTTCACAGCCGCAGTCGTCCCCGGCATTGTTGGCCACTTTTTGATACTCAATTTCGTTGTCAACGATCTGCTTCAGGCGTTCCCATTGGATCGCCCCGGTCAGAGGCCGCCCGTTAATGAAAAGAGTCGGTGTGGAGCGAACTCCGACAGACGCCCCCTCCTTCTTCGATTCTTGAATGGCCTTTTCCGTTTCGCGGCTATCTATACAGCGGCCTAGTTTCAGCGAATCCAATCCCTCTGCGGCGGCGAACTCCATGACCTGGTCTTTTAGGTTTGCGGGCGTGATGTCTTTCTGGTGTTCGAAAATCCAGTCGTGATAGCGCCAAAACACCTCCGGCTCGACTCGGTAAATACAGCGCCCTGCGATCGCCGCACCCATCGCCCATTTGTGCGTCTTTAGAGGGTAGTCCCGAAAGTAGACCCGAACTTGTTCGGGATAGCTTTCCATTAGCTGAGTGCGAAGGACCTTCGCCTCCTTGGCGCAATACGGACACTGGAAATCGCTGTAGGCAACGATCACAACCGGCGCCCCGGCGGTTCCGAAGCCCGGGTGACCGGAAGTCGTAATTTTTTCCAGGTTCGACTGAAAAGGATTCTTGGCGATTTCGTATGCAGATCCGTCGAGTACCTGCCGGCCGTCTTTCGTAATATAGAACACTTTCTCCTGCGACTGGAGCTTGTAGGAGAGCCACACATTCGTTCGCAAAAGACCATCAACGGACGAGGGTTCAAAGTCCCCGATTTCTACCTGGAGCTCCGGCGCCCAAGCGTAGAGGTGCCGCAAGTAGATCTCCAAATCTTCTTTGTCCAGAGCATTACTAGGGCCCATTGGCGCTTCACTCTCAGGCTGGCCAAACGCCGAAAGGTCCTCCGCAGGATCCCCCAGCGTTTGAGCGGAGCAAGGGGATGCAGCGCCTAACCAACACAAAAGCGTCGCTGAGGCCACTAGGAAAACGCGCGTCGTTCTTTCAGCCACTCTCACGTCACCTCATCATATGTCTAGAGTCTCAAGAATGAACTCGATTCGTCGAGCACCGACCTCGCAAGGATGTACGAGCAGTAACATGCAGGGGCCCAAGCGACCGGTTTGCTTATTCTCCGCGGAGAGTCCCGGCAACATTGTCCTGTGCCACCGACTTTCGCCACAGCTTGTCAGATGCCCAAAGTTGACTACTTGGGCAACGCAAACGCGACGTAAGAACCTCCGGACGGCACGCCGGTCTTTCCACCGCCGCACGCGATCACAACGAACTGCCGGCCATCCACCTCATAGACGGATGGGGTGGCATTTCCTCCCGCGGGAGTGCAGGCGGGCACAGCATCTGACCACCAAACATCCGAATCACAATCTTACCGGTTCGGTGCAGCAAGCGGGTTCCCACGCTCCCCAAACCGGGTTGGTGGAAAATTTTCTCATGCAGTTTCGGGCCGTCAACTAGTTCTATTAGTTGCGAAAGAATCATGCAACCAGTGCAGCGTTCGCGGCTCAGCTTCGCTCGTCGCAAGGGTACGCGAGAGTAGGAAACTGAGCCTGGAACGCCAGTGACAGGCCAAGCATCCGTAACGACCCTGGCCCATGGGCACTCACTCGCGTTCGCGGTTCCGAGTCACCACGCCATGGCCTATCACTCGTACTCAACTCCCAACTGAGCGAAAGTGAAACTCCAGATATCCGTCCACTCCTCGACGGTTTTGCTCAACGGTTTGCCGCGACCGTGTCCGGCACCCGTTTCCACCCGCAGCACGATAGGATGCTTGGAAGCGTTCGCCGCCTGCAGCCGTGCGGCCATCTTGCGAGCGTGCAAGGGGTCGACGCGCGAGTCTGATGCGCCCGTGTAGATCAGCGTTGCCGGGTACGACTCGCCATCCCTGACCCGATGATACGGCGAGTAAGCGTGGAGCCATTGGAAATCGTCCGGGTTTTCCGCTGAGCCGTACTCGGAGATCCACAGCCTCGCCATGCGAAAGCGATGATAGCGAACCATATCGAGCAACGGCACGCCGCAAATCACCGTTCGAAAAAGATCAGGCCGCTGGGTCATCGCCGCCCCGACAAGCAGCCCCCCGTTGCTGCGCCCGTGAATGGCGAGCCTTTTCGGATCGACGTATTGCTGCTCGACAAGATACTCGGCGGCAGCGATAAAGTCGTCAAAAACGTTTTGCTTCTTGTCCAGCATACCCGCTCGATGCCATTCCTCGCCGTATTCGCTGCCCCCACGGAGATTGGCGATCGCCAACACCCCACCGCTCTCGAGCCAAGGAAAAAACGAGGCCCGGAAGTTCGGAGTCAAGGCAATGTTGAAGCCCCCATACCCGTAGAGCAGGCCCGGAGCGCGGGCGTCCTCCCCTACCCCTTCCTTGCGAATGATGAACATCGGGATGCGAGTCCCGTCTTTCGAGCGATAAAAAACTTGCCGCGACTCAACCTGGCTTGGGTCGATCGGTGCGTCCAGCTGACTCCAGACTTGAAGCGACTCCGGATTGCCGGGACCAACCGTCAGATCCAAGCGGTAAACTGTCGGCGGCGTAGTGAAAGAACTGAATTCGAAAAATGCCTCTTCCCCATCCGACTTACCGTCGAAATCGGATACCGTGCCCAACTCGGGTAACACAACCTCACCTTCGCGCTGGCCGTCCAACCCGAAAATGTCTAATTCCAAATGAGCGTCGCGAAGGTAGCCGACAAATAACTTGCCGCCGACCACTTTCATGAAGTCGATCACATCGTCACTCTCCGCAATGATTTCCTTCCACTGCTTGCGACCAGGTCTTCTCAGATCCACCTTGAAGACTCGGTATCTCGGAGCGCCTGCGTTCGTCAGCACAAACAGATTGTCGTCGACAATCTCCCCCGTATAGCTCGACTCTCCATCATCGGCGATGGTGATGATCTTGTCCCGCCGCAGGTCTCTCACGTAAAGGCGGTTTTTGCCCCAGCCCATAAAGACGTCTATCAACAGATAGCGTTCGTTCGGCGAAAGTATTGCGTCGGGAATTTCTTCCTTCTTCAGCTTCTCGCCGTAAATCAGCCTATCCTCAGACCACTTCGCGCCCAGCTCGTGATAAAAGACCCGCCGATGGTAGACCTCCTCACCCGGACCGATTCCTTCGAGCTTGCGGGGCCGGGTGTAGTAGAAACCCGAGCCGTCCTTGAGCCACTGTGGGTTAGCCCAGCGGACCTTCGGGATCGGCTTACCGACGCTTGCGCCGCTGTCAACCTCGAGGATGTGCAGGTCGCTCGTCTCCGTACCGCCGGAAGACATACCGTAGGTGAGCAATCGGCCATCCTTGGAAGGGAAAAACCAGTCCACCGTGACGGTTCCGTCCGTGCCCAGTTCATTGGGATCAATCAGCACCCGATCCTTACCGTTTATGCCCTTTCTTACGTACAGGATTGGCTGGTTCTGATCCCCCTGCTTTTTGGAATAAAAGTACCGCCCCGCCGCTTCTTCCGGCCGAGTCACCGACCCGGTGCCCAGCACTTCCGTCAGCCTTTGACGGATTCTCCCTCGGCCGGGCAGCGCATCGAGGACGCTCCGCGAGTAGGCTGATTGCTTCCTCACCCAACTCTCGGTTTCGGGACTCGACTCATCCTCCAGCCAGCGGTAGGGGTCGAGGACTGCCACTCCATGCAGGGTCTCTTCCAACATTTCCATCCTGGTCTCCGGCGGAGAAAGTACTTGCTGCCCCGTATGGCAACCACCAAGCAAAGCCGCCGCCAGCAGAATCGTTTTACCGCACTCTGCTTTATCCATAGCCGTATCTTATTCGATCGAGACCGAGACCAGCGGGTGGAGTTTATGAACCGGGGAACGTGCCGAATCTCACAGCCGGTGCGTTGCCGCTTGTAGTGAGCACCTGTAGGCTAAGTATCGGAGATCCCATTGCAAACGCAGAAAACCCAGACCGGAGGCACTCATATGATTGCGCGAGTCTTTTGCTGGCCTCGGCAGCCGTCAATGCTCCTTTGGCTTCACCTAGCTTCGAAAATCTGTCGATGCGCGCTCGTCCTTGCTACGCTAGTCTGCCTAACGTCTATGCAAGCCGAAGATCTAGAGATCCCCTTTGAAAAATTCGTCCTCGACAACGGGTTGACGTTGATCGTGCACGAAGACCACAAGGCTCCGATCGCCGCTGTCAACGTCTGGTATCACGTTGGCTCGAAGAACGAAAAGCCCGGCAAGACCGGCTTTGCCCATCTGTTTGAACATCTCATGTTCAACGGCTCCGAACACTACAACGACGACTACTTCAAGCCACTCGAAAAGGTCGGAGCGACCGACATGAACGGTACCACCAGCACCGACCGAACGAACTATTTCCAAAACGTCCCAACATCCGCCCTGGACCTGGTCTTGTGGATGGAATCCGACCGCATGGGACACATGCTGGGCGCCATCGATCAGGCCAAGCTCGACGAGCAACGTGGCGTGGTCCAAAACGAAAAGCGGCAGGGGGAGAATCGGCCCTACGGCAAAGTCCACGAGCTCATCACCGAAAACACTTACCCCAAAGGACACCCCTACTCCTGGACGGTAATCGGCTCGATGGAGGATCTTGACGCCGCTTCGCTCGAAGACGTCCAGGAGTGGTTCAAGAACTACTACGGTGCCGCGAATGCCATCGTTGCCGTGGCGGGCGACGTCGATCCGAGCGTCGTCAAAGAGCGCGTCGAGCACTATTTTGGAGACATCGCTTCGGGCCCGCCCGTTCCGCGCCACAAGGCCTGGATCGCCAAGATGAAAGGCTCCCACCGCCAGACGCTCGAAGACCGCGTGCCCCAAGCGCGAATTTACAAGGTCTGGAACATTCCCGAGTGGGGCAGTGCCGACTCAGACTACCTCGACCTAGCCAGCGACGTGCTCGGCCAGGGCAAGAACTCTCGTCTCTATAAGCGTCTCGTCTACGAAGACCAAATCGCCACCGACATTTCCGCCTCGATCAGCCGCGACCCTGTGGGCGGCCAATTCTACATCCAGGCCACCGCTCAGCCTGGTGTTGATCTCGAGACGATTGAGGCCGCACTCGACGAGGAACTCGATCGCTTCATTAAAGGGGGACCCACCGAAGACGAAGTGCGGCGCGTGAAGACACAATACCGCGCCCGCTTTATTCGAGGCATTGAGAGGATCGGTGGGTTCGGCGGCAAGTCTGACATTCTCGCCTCGAACGAAGTCTACGGCGGCCGTCCGGACTTCTACAAGACGACTCTCGAACGAATCGCCGGAGCCACACCGGACGACCTCCACGAAGCCGCGAAGAGGTGGCTCAGTGACGGCGTATACATTCTCGAGGTTCATCCTTTCCCGGAGTTCTCAAGTAAAACGGAAGGCGCTGATCGCTCCAAGCTTCCCGATGTCGCTGAGCCTCCCGGGCTCAAGTGGCCCGATCTCGGCAAGGCGACTCTCTCGAATGGTCTAAAAGTCGTTGTGGCCGAGCGGCGCGAGGCGCCGGTCGTCGAGTTCGAGCTGCTGATAGACGCAGGCTATGCCGCCGACCAATTCGCCTCACCGGGACTGGCGCGTCTCGCCATGGACATGCTCGACGAGGGGACCTCAACACGTTCATCGCTTGAAATCAGCGAGGAACTGGCCAAGCTCGGCGCCAGATTGCGCACGTCTTCCGGCCTTGATAGCTCCGTCGTTGCGCTCTCGGCGCTCAAGGAAAACCTCGATCCGTCGCTCGCCATCTTCGCGGATGTCATCCTGAACCCCGTCTTCCCGGAATCGGACCTGGAACGGCTCCGGAAGCAGCGGTTGGCCCGCATCGCACAGGAAAAGACCGACCCCTTCTCGATCGGCTGGAGGTTGTTGCCCGGGATCTTGTTCGGAAAGAACC
This sequence comes from Bryobacterales bacterium, assembly GCA_965248105.1. GTDB lineage: Bacteria > Acidobacteriota > Terriglobia > Bryobacterales > UBA6623. Next base: position 2,204,183 of record CBDFIK010000006.1, on the reverse strand, counting down.
ATGCCTATGGCAACCCCCTGACAGGCTCAGGCACCGAAGCATCCGTACGTGCGATCGCCCGTTCGGATCTCGAGAAGTTTCACCAAACGTGGTTTCAGCCAGACAACGCAACGCTGATCATCGTGGGCGACACGACGCTGGACGAAATCATCCCCAAGCTCGAAAGCAACTTGAAGGGCTGGCAAGATCGCACTGAACCGCCGGCGAAAGACGTTGGGGCGGTTAGTAACCCCGAGCAAAGCGTCCTGTATCTCGTCGATCGGCCCGGCGCCGGGCAGTCGTCCATCATCGGAGGACTCATCGCTCCTCCCCTGAACACGCCTGACCGGCTCGCCATCGAGTCGATGAACCGCATCCTCGGCGGATCCTTCACTTCGCGAATCAACATGAACCTGCGGGAGGACAAACATTGGTCCTATGGCTCGCGCAGTCGCTTGACCGACGCGAAGGGTCAAAGACTGTTTCTGGTGACCGCCCCGGTGCAGACCGACAAGACAAAAGAATCGATGGTCGAGTTGGACAAGGAGCTGCGTGGAATCCTCGGGCCGCGGCCTGCCTCGGAAGAGGAGCTGGAGAAAACCAAGAAGAATCAAATCCTCAAATTGCCGGGACTGTTGGAAACCAAAAGCGCGCTCAGGGGAGCGATCAGCGAGATCATCGAGTTCGGTCTGCCGGAAGACGAATGGGTCCGTCGTGCGGAGAACATCACCCGTCTGGAACTAGGCGACATCTCGGCGGCCGCGGAAAAGGTCGTGCAACCCGGTCGCATTGTCTGGATCGTCGTCGGGGACCGCGCGAAGATCGAAGGCGGTCTCCGAGAACTCGACTTCGGCGAAATAAGGCTTATCGATACTGACGGAGAGCCGGTGGGGTGAGCGGTAGGAGAAAAAGAACGCCGCTACAAGACCGCGACGCCACCCCAGCGTCGAATCCTTTTGTCGGAGGTCACAAGCTGCAGCGCGTGGCAACGCGCGGTGGCGACAATCACCCGGTCCGCCAGATCACTGGGAAAGCCCTCGTCCAGCCGGACGCTCTCGTAGGCAATCCTACCGCTCAGCGGGAAAACCGCAATAGCGGGATCGCGCTCTATCTCGGCCAACCAGAGGTCGAGGGGCATGGGCGGGATGACTCGGCCTCTTTCCGCCATCATCGCCAGCTCCCATAGACTGATCGCACTGATGGCGACGGACTCACCCCGCTCCTGAACCGCGGCCAGCGTGTTCCGCTGTACTTTGGTCAGCCTGCGACGCTGCGAGGTCCACCATAGCAGGATGTGTGTGTCCAAAAGGAATGACGACATCGCAACATGTCACCGCAGGGATTCCCACTCGGAGCTTGTGTCGAAGTAGACCACATCCCCTTCGACTTTAACCTGACCCTCCCACCTTCCCGCTAAAGGCTTGTGTACCGACTCTATGGGGACCAGTCTAGCGACAGGTCGCCCGTGCTTAGTGATGATCAGGCCATGCCCTTCTTCAGCCACTCGATCAAGCCACCGCAGGCAGCGCGCCTTGAATTCCGTCGCGGCGATGGTCCTTTCTTCCATACCTCCAGCTTATATTGACCACTATGACCAGCCAAGTGGTCATCACCAGCCCAAACGCACGCGCGCAGGCAGCAGGTGAGGTAGGGAATGAGTCGATCCGGCCAAGGTGGGCCGGTTTATCCACGCAAGTTGGAGGTGAAACCGATCGGCGTTGGCCCAGCGCATTTCGGTGGCGTCGATGAGTTTCGGCCAGACCTGTGACGGATCGGGATCAAAGACCTTGGCGGCCTCGGCCGGGACGACGTGCCAGGCCCCCGACGCCACTTCACCCTCGAGCTGCCGCGGCGCCCAGCCGGCATATCCGGCATACACCCGCAATCTTTCCTCCTCGCTTGCATCGAGAATGTTGTCGAGAAGATCTTGACTGGAACTCACATGCACATCGTCAAAGACGTGCTTGGCGCCTTCAGCTTTGCCCTGTGAACGGAAAAGCATGAACATTTGGGTTCTCGCCACCGGGCCCCCGATGAAAAGCGTGTCTTGACGGCCTCGCAACGCCTCCGCCTCCGGTAGAAGCGTCGAAAGCCTGGTCCCTGTGTCTCGGTTCACGACTAGGCCCATTGCCCCCTCCCGGCTGTAGTCGAGAAGCAGGACGACGGTTTCGTGAAAATTAGGGTCCCTCAGCTGGCGACCGGCTATCAGAAACATGCTCTTGGCGAGCTCTTCCCGCTTGTTTGATTGAGCCGGCACGGCCTGAGCCACCGCGACGCTAGGCGCCGCCCATGCCCGTCGCGCCGCAAAGACGGCTTCGAGAGACAACGGGGCGGCCGATAGCAATGCGATGGTCGCAGCCACCAGGAAGAGACGCTTTCCTGCAGGCCTTTTATCGCGGTCGTTATCCGGGCGTGGCGAGATATCCATCCGGCGAATCCAGAGCGTAATCAGAAACCCGAAGATCGTAGCCTACTAGAGTGGTCGGTTGCAAGGATCTTTGACAACGGAGGCGTTTCGAAATAGGCAACATTACCTTCCCGCAGCCCTTGTCGTGAGCTATTGTAGAATACTCGACAGCGATTTGAAGAATCGGGTGCAGCCGGCCAGTTCGCCTCGGGCAGGTGCTTTTTTTCGAGGGCCATCATGGCGAGCGAATTTGTGGCAGTCCCCATTTTTCCATTTTTCGCCCGGCGCCTTTTGGCCGCGTTACGCGCTCGAACCGGGGTAGAAAAGGCCGCCGGTCTGGGCCAAACGACCGCGCAGCCCTGCGCTACGCCGCGGTAGGCGAAGCGACCCAGGCGTCGAGAAGAGTCTCGACGCGGCACGCTGAGAGGCGTGCGCCACGTGGGTGTTGCGGGCACGGCATACCGTGCCCCTACGTTGCTCCGGCGCGGCAGCGGGCGAGATGTCGCCACGAATGGCGACACGGCACGCAAGAATGCGCGCGCCACGTCTGTGCGCTACGTCGAGGTGCCGCGTTGTGGCCCGGCCTTGCTCTCAAGCGAGTCTCCATTGGAGCGTCCGCCGAAAGTCTTGGTCATTGACGACGAGGAAGCCGCTCGGTACGGAATTGTCCGCGCGTTGTCGAGTCAGGGATACGAAATCCAAGAGGCTTCCGACGGCGACCAAGCCCTGCAAACGATCCAGCAGTTCCAGCCCGACGTCGTTCTCTCTGACATCAACATGCCCGCGATGGACGGGCTTTCCCTTCTCAAACATCTCCAAGCCCAGGCAAAAGACGAGGCCGAAGTTCCTCTAGTCGTCCTAATTACCGCCTACGGCTCAGAAGAAGTCGCCGTGAAAGCGCTCCGGCTCGGAGCCTACAACTACATCTCGAAACCCTTCGAGGTTGCCGATCTGCGGGTGATCATCCGTAACGCCATCGATAAACAGCGCCTCCTGCGTGAAAATCGCCGCTATCTGAGCCGGCTTCAACAAACTCTAGCGGAACTAAAAGCATCCCAGACAGCCCTTGTGCAGGCTGAAAAAATGGCTTCCCTGGGACGACTGGTTGCCGGTATTGCGCACGAAATGAACACCCCGCTGGGTGTGCTTCAGAGTGGTCTGAAAACGATAGAAACCGCCGCCACCAGGCTCAAGGCTAGTTTGACCGAGCCGTCGGCCGGTGACTCCAGCACCTCCCGGATTGTCGCCCAACTACCGGAAATCGCCGTCCAGTTGCACCAAGCCTCCGCGAGGATTTCCCAGACAGTAGCTAAACTTCGGGAGTTCGCACAGCTCGACCGCGGTGGTTTTCAAACCGTGCAGATCCACGACGGCATCGAAAACACTTTAAGCCTGATGCAACACGAACTCACCCCCAACATCGAGCTCAAGCGGGAATTCGGAGACATCCCCGAGGTCTACTGCGCTCCCCGGGAGATCAATCAGGTTTTCATGAATCTTCTGCTCAACGCTCGCGACGCGATTCGCCACGCCGGCGTCGACGGGGTCGTCCACATCCGTACTCGTCGTCACGAGGACTCCGTTCAAATCGAGATTCAAGACAATGGCTCGGGCATCGACCAAGACCATCTGAGCAAGATCTTCGATCCCGGGTTTACGACTAAGGGAGTGCGTGTCGGAGTGGGGTTGGGGTTGCCCATTTGCTACCAGATCTTGCAGGCGCACCACGGCCGGATCGACGTCGAAAGCCGCGCCGGCGCCGGAACAAAGTTCATCATCACCTTGCCGATCGACGGCCCGAGCTGAACCTATGCTGCTCGACTTCACACTGCGGTTCTTGGGCTTCGCGGTTGGAACCGCCCTGCACCTGTTTCTGGGCGTCCTGGTGGCGCGCAAACCCGGGGCGGCTAGACCCGATCGCTTGTTGCTCGCCGTCATCACATCTGCCGGGATGTGGCACGCCGGCAACGCGCTGGCAATGTTTGTCCGAATCAACACCGGCACCGAGCCGGGTCCTTTTCTCAACCTTCTTGACCAAATCGCCCGAGTTGGTCTGGCACTGACACCAGCCCTGCTACTTCACCTGGGATTGGTCTGGGCGAAACGCTCGGTCTGGCCAGCCGTGGTCGGATACGGGGCTGTCCCAATTACCTTGTGGATGCTTGCAACGCATCGTCTAGGCGGCTATCGCTTCGCTCTGGCCGGCATCCTTGTTGTGACATGCGTGCTGGGGCTGCTGGCTGCTAGTCGCGAGTCAAACCCCTTGTACCGGAAGTTCTTCCGTTGGTCGGCGGCGAGCCTACTTGCCCCCACGGTCGGCGTTTTGATAGGCGAGAATTCCGCTCTGGTCGTTTGGACGGCCCTCGTGCCCGCCGTCTGCTTCGCCTATTTCGTCTACCGCTACGACTTTCTGGGACTGCTGATTAGCCGGCGTCTTGTTTTCGCCCTTGTCCTCGGTGTTTTCTCGGCGTTCTACCTCTTTCTGGTCCGCCGCGTAGCCGACTTCGTAGAAGACGAGTTCGACTTTCTTGGCCCCCTGACCGAGCTGGCTCTGATCTCCGCCGCCGCTTTGATCTGGCTACCCCTCTACGCCTGGATGAACCGATTCGTTTCCAAGAGAACTCAGCTCTATGACGACTTTAGCAAGCGAGTTATCGAAGAGGCCGCCGGCATTCTTGATTTGGAAAAGCGCGTTCAATTTCTCGCGGAAGAAGTGGGCCGAACATTCGATCTGCGACGGGCTGTTCTGGCAACCAGCGGTGGCCGAATTGTCCTTGGACAATTCGGCCCGAAGGAGCCGAGGATAACCCCCGGCGATATCCGCAGACTTGAGCAAGCGACCCGTGGTCAGAAGGTAGAACTTGTCCATCAGCGCGAGACCGGCCATCCCGAACTCCGTGAGATTTTGACCGACTCCGATTTCAACTACCTATTCGCTCTGAGGTACGAGGATCACTTGACGGGCTTCCTGCTGCTCGATACGTCACCGCGCGTCTACCTCGACCAGGACGAGCCCATTCTGCTCGGCCTCTGCCGGCAGATTTCCCATTCGATCGAGACTTGCCGCGTGGTCGACGAGAAAATCGGCCTCGAGAAAACGCTGCTGCAACAAGAACACCTGGCGCGCCTCGGCAAAGCGGCCGCTACGATCGCACACGAGGTCAAGAACCCGCTAAGCTCGATTAAAACCCTCGCGCAACTCATGGGGGAAGACCCAGAGGTCAAGCAGCGATACTCGCGCGATTTGTCTTATATGGTCGCCGAGGTCGATCGCCTGAACAGTAGCGTTCGACAGCTGCTCACGTTCTCACGGCCGGCGCCGGAGACGAAAAGCACGATTGATCTTACCGGCTTATTGGAAACGATGACCGGTACGCTTGCGCGCCAACAAGCAGCAAACGGCGTTCGAGTAGAGTATATCGCCGGACCGCGGATTCGGATCGAGGGATCTAGTCCGGAACTCGTGCAACAGATTGTGCTCAATCTGGCCTTGAACGCCATCCAGGCCTCGCCGTCAGGATCCCAGGTGACGGTGGAAGTTCAGCCCCGCTCACCCGGAAAAGTAGCCATCGTTGTGGCTGACCAGGGGCCGGGCATTCCTGAAGAGTTGCAACAGCGGGTGTTCGAGCCTTTCTATACCACGAAACAAAAAGGGACCGGCCTAGGGCTCGCGATCACCAAGAAAAATGTTCGCCAACTGGGCGGTGAAATCCAGATTGAGAGCCCCGTCTCGCACGATCGAGGAACCCGCGTTACGGTTATCTTGCCGACCTCATGAAGGATACGATCGTCTATCTGAGCCCCGTCGGACCCGTGTTGTTGTCGCTGTCCCTGCTTGGCGCCACAGCCGTCGCAGGCGAACCCCTGTTCCCCGCTCGACAAATGGAACGCATTCAGCAGGGCGTCGGAGCGATCTACAACCTGGAGCACGACCGCGCCGCCGAAATCTATCAGGCGATGATTGATGAGTCTCCCGATGACCCGGCCGGGTACACCTACCTCGCCAAAACGTACTGGCTTCAAGAGCTCGTCTCGAAGCAAGAACTCAGTATCGACCGCTTTGCAGCTTCCGACTTTTTTGCCGAGACGGTGAAGTACACACCGAAAGTCGATCCCACTGTCGAGCAGCGGTTCCGCCAAGCGAATGACCTGGCCATCGCCAAAGGGCGAGAGCGACTGAAGAGCCAACCGAACGACCGCACTACGCTGTTTTTGCTGGGCCTAGCTTACCAAAACCTCGCTAGCTTCGAAGCCTCGCTGAAGAGGAGCTGGTGGGCATCGTTTCGTGCCGGCAGCAAGACCTTCCGCTACCACTCCGAGCTGCTCCGCCGCGACCCCTCCTTCTACGACGCCTACCTCAGCACGGGCGTGTTCCACTACGTGGTTGGCCGGCTGGGCTGGAACGTCAAATGGCTCGCCTTCATGCTCGGTTACCGAGGTAGCCGAGAAGAAGGAAAGCGCGAGCTTCGTATATGTACGGAAAAGGCGCAGCTCGTCGCCGACGATGCCCGCGTCATTCTGACACTTATCTACACCCGCGAGAAAAACTTGCAGGCCGCTTTCGACGAGATGTCGGTGTTACTGAAGCGCTATCCCAAAAACTACTTGGTCCACTTGGATATGGGCGGTATCGCCATGCTGATGGATCGTACCGACGCTGCGGTCACGGTGTACCGAGACATCTTACGAAAAATTCAAGACAGCCAGGACAGTTACGACAGACTGGAACCGGCGATCGTGCACAATCGGCTCGGCGTTACCTTTCGTGTTCGTGAAGAGTTCGAGCACTCGGCCTCGTGGTTTCGGAAATCTCTCGAGGACGCCTCCACTTCCACGCTTTCAAGAGTCGTTGCTCACCTCGAGATGGGGAAGACCTATGACCGAATGGGGAGCCGTCAGCAAGCATTACACCACTACGGATCTGTCCTCGAATTCGAGGACTTCGCCGACTCGCGCCAAGAGGCGCGGCAACTGCTGAAGCGTGCCTATCAGCGGGACTAGCCGCTCGTTCTTACTACAGATCCCTTTGGAACGTCAATCTCATTCGCCTGAAACAGTTTGCTACTCTCACAAACATCGAGACCCGATACGTATAGTAGGGACCGGGAGCGGGCATCTGATGCGCAAAACCAAGATCGTCGGCACGCTGGGACCGGCCTCCAGCGAATCCGAGGTCATCGGTGCTCTACTCGACGCCGGTATGAGCGCCGTGCGGCTGAACTTTTCCCACGGCAAACACGAGGAGCACGCAGCCAACATCCGGCGCGTCCGCGAACAGGCAGACCGGCGCGACCGCATGATCCCGATCATCGCCGATCTTCAAGGACCGAAAATCCGAACCGGCAAGCTTAAAGGCGGAGAGCCGGTAAGCCTCAAAGCCGGCCACACGCTCCGGCTGGCCCATCAACCGATCGCTGGGGATGAACAAAGCGTAAGTATTGATTACCCGACGCTGGGCGAAGATGTCGAACCCGGCGACCGCATTCTCCTCGACGATGGGGCCATCGCCTTGCGCGTATCGAGGATTGAGGATGGCGATGTCGTGTGTGAAATCCTTAACGACGGTCTTCTCCGCGAGCGCAAAGGCGTCAACGTCCCCGCGGCGGCGCTCAAGCTTCCGTCGGTGACCGAGAAGGACAAAGCCGACTTGCGGTTCGCCCTTGATCAGGGGGTCGACTACATCGCCCTGTCGTTCGTCCGTCGCGCGCAGGACGTCGAACTGCTCAAGGACTTAATCGCTTCAGCAAAGGCCGACACTCACGTCATTGCGAAACTGGAGAAGCCTCAGGCCCTGGACGATCTTGCCCGCATCTTGGAAGTCGCCGACGGCGTCATGGTCGCGCGCGGTGACTTGGGCGTCGAGCTGTCTCCCTGGCAAGTTCCGGTCGAGCAGAAGCGCATCATCCGCGAAGCAGCCGGCATGCGAAAGCCGGTGATCACCGCCACCCAGATGCTCGAATCGATGATCGAACGGCCATCACCCACACGGGCCGAATCAAGCGATGTGGCCAACGCGGTTCTCGACGGCTCCGACGCCTTGATGCTGTCGGGCGAAACGGCGGTAGGCCGCTACCCCGTCGAGGCCGTGACAATGATGGGCCGAATCATCGAATCGGCGGAAGCTACGCTTCCCGAACGTGCTTTCTCAACTGCATCTAAATCCGGCCCCGGTGAAGACCTCTCTGACGCCGTCGCTCGTAGCGCAGCCGAGCTAGCCGAGCAGCTGGAAGCAAACTACATCGTCGTCTTCACCGAAAGCGGCTACACCGCCCGGTTGGTTTCCAAACATCGTCCCCGCTCCGCGATTCTCGGCCTCTCTCGACACCATCAGGTTTGCCGGCGCATGAAATTGCTGTGGGGAGTACGTGCAAAGTTGGTCGACGAAATCCGGGACGTCGATCACCTGGTGGCGGTCGCCGAATCTTTGCTACTACGCCTCGGATGGAGCGACCCGGGGGACCTGATTTGCATCGTAGCAGGTACGCCGTTCCGAGTATCCGGCAAGACCGACCTGATCAAGCTGCACCGGATTGGCGAGATTCCAGCCGCTGCCGCCAGCGACGAATCATGAAGTCAGCCCGTGCCAGCGGGACCGGCACTGAGCCCAAGCGCAGCGCCTTCATTGCGAGCAAGCGGTCATCGAAAGACAAGTCCGCACCAGGTTCTTTTGTATCCCTCCGAACCGGGCATCAGCTCGTCAGCGACTTTGAAGTGCTCTAGCACCTCCGCTTGGCCACCGGCCGTGGACTCAACCTGGCCGAGTGCGACCACTGCTCCGCCAGTGAGAAGTACGATAGGCTGAAGGAGAGCCTATCGGGTCCTCGCAAGCTCTCGAAACCCAGCCGTGATGAGCGCACATTCTCGTCGAACCTTCCTTCGTCGCGGACTGCAAGCCGCTCCCCTGGTGGCCTTGTCAGGACGTTCCGATCCCCTACGAGCCAAGAAAAAGAAAAACCCCGAGCTGAACCTGCTTTTCATTGCCGTCGACGACTTGCGTCCCGAGCTGGGTTGCTACGGCAATCGCACCGTCCACACGCCCCACATCGACTCTATCGCCGACCAAGGGTTCACCTTCCTACGAGCCTATTGCCAGCAGGCAACATCGAGTCCGTCGAGAACGTCGCTTCTGACGGGACGGCGTCCCGACACAACGCAAATTTACGACGCCAAGACGCATTTTCGCCGCTACCTGCCCAACGTCATAACCTTGCCCCAGCAGTTCAAGCGAAACGGCTATCTCACAACGGCCTTCAGCAAGATTTACCACAAGCCGCAGCTTGACGATCCCCACTCGTGGAGTGTGCCGCCCTGGATTCCCGACGGCTTTGAGTGGGGCAGCCAAGAGAATAAGGCCTCCGCCCGGCGGCGGTGGGATCGACTACGACAGTCCGGCTGGGTCTCGAAGGAAACGTATTTCTATAACCCGTCGAAACGACAAGCCCTGGGCGAAGCAGTCGAATGGAAAATGCGGAGTTGGGAGAGCCCCGACTTGACCGACGAAGCGCTTCCCGATGGCAAAACAGCCGAACAAGCTATCGGCACACTAAACAAGATCCGCAACAAGCGGTTTTTCCTGGCGGTCGGCTTCTTAAAGCCCCACCTGCCCTTCGTCGCGCCCAAAAAGTATTACGACCTCTACCCGGGGATCACCGAGGCGGCGAAGAATGTGTTCCCTCCCGCCTACGCCCCTCCCTTCGCCTTGCACGATTCCGCGGAGCTCCGTGCCTACACGGACATACCAATGTCGGGAAGTGTACCCGAACACAAGGCGCGGGAACTCGTCCGCGGCTACTACGCGGCGGTGAGCTACGTGGACGCCCAGATCGGCCGCCTGCTAGCTGCCCTGGAAGAGCTCGGGCTGCGCGAAAGGACTGTGATTGTTCTGTGGGGTGACCACGGCTATCACCTGGGTGAGCATGGTCTATGGAACAAGTACACCAATTTCGAAACCGCCACCCGCACGCCGTTAATTGTCAGCGTTCCCGGCCAGCGGGGGGCGGGCCGCAAAACCAACGCACTCACGGAGTTGGTCGATGTCTATCCATCTCTTTGTGACATCTGCGACGTGGAGCGCCCCGACGGCTTGGAAGGGTCAAGCTTCGTACCGCTCTTCCGAGATCCTGACAGACTGTGGAAGCGCGCTGCTTTTAGCCAATATCCACGCGAGATCCCCGGCGCTGGGGATGGCATGGGATACTCCATGCGAACAGAACGCTACCGCTATACCGAGTGGCTGGTTAGGGAAACGGGTTTCCGCGCCCGCGAGCTATACGACCACGAAACCGACCCCCAAGAGAACTCCAATATTGCGAATAGCCCGAACAACCTGAGTCTAGTCAACGGGCTCACGGGCATGCTGCACGAAGGCTGGCGCGCTTCGCTGCCCCCAACTGACGCGCCGGTCTGATCGATGCGGCTACGGGCTAAGTGGAATCAGGACAACCCCGGCAGCACGGGTTGATTCCTTAGCCGCGGGAAAAGCGCAGGGACGGTCGTTAGATTGGTCTTGCCTCTGGTCTACTCCTTTTCTTCGTCTCAGGGATGAAGTGTAACTGATTGCAATTGCTTGGTTTGTATTCCAATTGGGTTTGTTTGGCAATTCTCTTTGAATTGGCCGCTTTCTCCGGGCAAGAAGGCCATTGGAGGGCGTGAAGAAGCGCCGATGGCACCCACCCGCAGCTTCCAGGTCCTCCGACACTTTAGTCACATTTTCCTGGATCATCCTGCTGAGTTTAGTGTACCGTGAGCGCCAGGATCTCCCCGCGCGATGGCCTGGAAAGTGTTGAAAAGACATAAGCTGCCGTCCGTGACGGGCTGATTGGAGTCGGACCGACAGCGCCCTAGGAGAAAATTCTCGTACTGGCGAGCGAGGCGCCCCTGTTCTATGGGGCAAGAGATACTCCGTACAAACGGAGGCCGCAGAGGCCCCATTTTTGCATCCAGGACTGGAGCTAAGGTTGAGTAAGCTTCAGCTTACTGTTTACGTCTCCGGGCGGCTGGAGTGCCGGCGGGCGCAGCATGTGCCCCTACAGGTTCTATTGGGTGCCTGGAAATGTAGGGGCACGGCATGCCGTGCCCGAAGTTCCCGATCGTCCACCTGGCTTCTAGATATACGTGACCGAACTTATGAAACGGACTACTAACCCAGGCCTAAAGTTGGGCTGTTAGACCCCCCTGACCCGTCGTAGAGTCTCGTGGCCCAAGCTTACCAGCGCTTCGGCCGGCCGCGCTTGCCACGCTTGCCCGCAGGCCCGCCGCGCCGATCGCCTCCATAGTCCCCGCCGCCTCCGCCACCGTCCATTCGCGGCACTTTGGGACGGGCTTCGTTCACGACCAAGGGACGACCCATCAGCTCTTTGCCGTTGCAGCTCTGAATGGCGGCCTCGGCTTGCTCGTCATCGTTGATTTCGACAAACCCAAAGCCGCGCGCCTGTCCGGAAAAGCGGTCGCGCACCAAGGTAACACTGTCCACCGCAACCGCGGCCTCGGTAAACCATTTTTCCAAGTCTCCTTCGGTCGCATCATAGGACAAATTGCCCACATAAAGCTTCATTTCCGCTCCTTTGCCCCGGGGTAGGTAACGTCCCAGGAAATCCACACTGAAGAGGCAAAAGGCTGACCCACGGCCGGACTCGGGCGCCGTCTTATCGAAGAGAGTCTGTCGCTTCCACAGCTGGACCCATCGTCTCAGAGTTTGAAACCGGAAGTCAACGGCGGGGATTACCCGATACCGGACGGTGGGACACTAGAAGCTATCTAGCTGTCTCATAAATGCCGAAGGAAAACGCGATAGCAAGAATAGGCGGAATGCGGACCTTAACCGTACGCCGCAACCCCCTGTTGGTTGGGCTGGCCGATAGGTGAATGCTACGCCTTTGGGGGAGCGTCTATGCAGATCAGGGCCATACGGTCGAGCCAATGGGCGAGAAGGGGACTTTCATTCCCCAACCGGCGAAATTAGGCCAAGTGGCTTTTGTTGGAGGGGATGTTACGAGCTAGCGATCACGCATAGAGAAGATGGAGTGACCTGTCCATGCTGCGAAGTCGCGGATTACGCTTCTAGCGTAGAGACCAGATGCGCAGAGCCGCATCGAAGAGGACAGGTCATGGGGAAGTTTAGCAAGTACATCGGATGGGACGTGCACAAAGAGACCATCGCGGTGGCGGTGGCTGAGGGCCGCGGCGGGGAACCACGCTACTGGGGTGAGATCAAAAACCGGCCAGAGGAGGTAAGGCGGCTGCTCTTGCGACTCGATGGCCCCGACCTACGGTTGCAGTTCTGCTATGAAGCCGGGCCCTGCGGCTATGGTCTGTACCGGCAACTGGTCGAAGCCAGGTAATCGGCTCACGTTGCCCAGGCAGCACGAGCCCTGAGGATTAGGACCTCACAGTAACAGTTATCAGCTTTGACCTGGGCCTTGATCTGCTCAATAGCAGCGCTCTTTCCCGTACTCTCGATCTCGGCACGGATCTTCTCGGGTGTCCAGCCAAAGCAGTAGCAGACCGGCACCGTCGGATCGTCCAGCTCCTTTTGGTGCACCCGTACCGTCAAGTCGTCCTTCCGAAACAGCGCCTCGTTGGGCCGGAAGCACGCCACGTCACGGTCAGCCGTCCGGCAAAAACAGAACTCATCCTGGTACGGAATTTCCACTCGGCGCTCCGGTCTGAGCAACGCGCCCACCGTTAGGCGCTGCGCGGGCCTGCTCAATGTCCCACAGGACGGACACTTTGTCGGCCCGCATCGGACAGGCGGGTGGAACTCGCAGCAAGTTTCTACCTCAGCCGGAGGCGCAGCGGTTGCCCGATACCAAAAACTCACAACTTGTTCCTCCCATCCAAGGCGGCCACCTTATAAGCCTCCGCCAAAGTGGGGTAATTGAACACGGCATCGCGCAGGTACTCGACCGTCCCGCCATGATCGATGATGGCTTGGCCGATGTGGGCCAACTCGGTGGCTCTTTCCCCCAGGATGTGCACGCCCAGCAGCTTCAGATTCTCCCGATGGAACAAAAGCTTGAGGAGTCCGATTCGACGGCCGCTGATCTGAACCCGGGACAGCTCGCGAAACTTCGCCACGCCGGTTTCGTAAGGCACTTCTCGTGCCGTGAGATCCTCTTCCGACGCGGCCACCGCTTTTGCCGTTACGCCGACCACTGCAACATCTACGTTCGCAGTCGGCTGATCAGATCTAGATGAAGGGACGGCTACAAGCCGCGTTCACGCGGATTTGCCTACTGTAGGCCAGCCGTTTTACGGCTGGTAGGCCGCGCCGCTCAAGGTTGGGAAGCCCGTTTCAACGGGCTTCCCTCTCCACAACGGAAATCTATAAGTTGCGGTATTATTGGCGGACTACACTAGTATCCAAACCACGCTCGACCAGGTGGCCGGCGTCTCGACGGCTGAGGTGAGCTTTGATACCAAAACAGCTCGTGTAACGTACGATGCCTTCGCACGTGTCAGTGGAGCAACTCGTAACAGCAATCAGCGAACTGGGTTACGAGGTGAGGCTCCTGAAGGTCAGTTGAAGGGAGGTTACACCATGAAGATCCAGCTGTATTACTTCGACGACTGCTCTTCGTACCAGAAAGCTTTAGACAACCTCAAAGAGGCCTTGCGCTCGCAGGAACTTCCGCAAGAGGTCGAGATGATCCGTGTTACCTCAGAGGCCGACGCCCAGGCAAAGCGGTTCATCGGATCTCCAACCATTCGAATTAACGGCATTGACATTGAGGGGCCGGAGGCAGAAGAGAAGGGCTGCGGCTATGGCTGTCGGATCTATGCCGAAAACGGTCGGAGCGCCGGGTGGCCTTCGGTTGAGCAGATTCGTCAGGCACTCCAGGCGGCACGGAGCACTTGACGGAGGTGGAACTATGCCAAGTGGTAGGTGCAACGAAAATTACCTTGCCCGGCGCAAGATTGCTTTGCTGCTCTGGGGTCTGCCGGTAGTGTTGCTCGCCGTTGGGGTGTTTCGGCATTCGCAGTCCTGAGATGGACGAGCTGAACAGTCCCGGACGAAGGGTGTTCGAGCACTTCCTTGCGATGGAAGTGACGTGGAAATAGCTAATCCGGCTTCTACGCTGATTAGGGGTCAGTCCTGACAACAACTTCTGAAGATAAAGGTAAGACGAAAGGAGGGGGGAAAGATGATGATCACAGCCTTGATCGTGCTCTTGGCGACGCTGCCCGCGCTGGCCGAGGTCATCAACTTTGACAGCGAAAAGCCTGGGGCAATGCCCTCGGATTGGACGGTGGCGATGACCCACAGCGGCGGCCCGCCGAAGTGGGAGATACGAAGTGACGAGTCAGCGCCCAGCCGGCCGACCGTGTTGGCGCAGGTCTCTGATGAGCGGACCTCGGGCCGGTACCCGCTGGCGATTTATCAAAAAGCCGATCTTCGAGACGGCGAGCTGAGTGTCAAGCTGAAGCCGATATCGGGGAAGGTGGATGCCTCGGGCGGGCTTGTCTGGCGCTATCGCGATGACAACAACTACTATGTCGTCCGGAGCAACGCCCTCGAAAACAATACCGTTCTTTATAAGGTCGAAAAGGGCAAGCGCTCGTCGCTTGCGCCGAAGGGGATGCCGCCCGGCACCTACGGAGTGAAACATACGGTGGCTTCTCAGCGCTGGGCCACCCTGGGAGTGAAGTTTCAAGGTAACCTGTTCACCGTCTTCTTCGACGGCAAGCAGTTGTTTCAGGTAGAAGACTCGACCTTCTCCGAGGCCGGCCAGGTGGGACTCTGGACGAAGGCCGACGCCGTGACTCACTTCGACGATTTTCAACTCACAAGGTGACCCGAACGAACCCCCGTTGGGCGTGTGCCTCGATGGTGAAAATGCTGTCAGTCGAAGCCGAGCAGCGTCTGCGTGGCCAGCGCAGCCGATTTGCAGGCCGATGGCCGCGGGCGCGCCGCTGCCTTGGAGATCAGGGGCACAGTGGTTAACACCGCTACGCTTTGGTCGCATAACAAGGAGGCTGTGATTCGATGAAAACTTCAACGCTTGCCAAGCACTGTTTACTGCCAATCGGTGTATTGCTGACCCTGGCCGCCTGCGCGAACGGTCGCCAAGACGCCGCAAACACAGTCGTGGTGTACGTCAGCGAGGATCAGGTTTTCTCAGAACCGATCCTCAGAGACTTCGAACGGGAAACGGGCATCCGAGTCCAAGCGGTCTTCGACACCGAGGAGACCAAGAGCACCGGTGTGATGAACCGGTTACTAGCCGAGAAAGACAATCCGCGGGCCGACGTGTTTTGGGCGAACGAGCCGATCCGCGCCGAGTATCTGAAACAGCAAGGAATCGCCGCCCCCTACGTATCTCCCAACGCGGCGGGCATTCCCGATCACTTCAAGGATCCCGAAGGCTATTGGACGGGCTTCTCGGCCCGTTCAAGACCCTTTGTCGCTAATAGCAAGCTCATGGGGGAAAAGCCTAAGTCCATCCGGGACTACACTGACCCGCGCTTCAGAGGAAAAGGCGTGATTGCAAACCCCTTGTTCGGGACTACCACCGTCTACGCCGCGGCGCTTTTCACTCTCTGGGGGGATGACAAAGCAAAAGAGTTTTTCGAGGGTCTGAAAGCCAATGACGTAAAGATATCGACCAGCAACGGCGAAAGCGCCGATCTGGTCGGGTCCGGGGAGTTCGGATTTTCCTTAGTTGACAGCGACGATGCCTACAGCCGTATCAAGCAAGGCAAGCCAATTGAAATCATTTATCCCGACCAGGGACCTGATGGAATCGGTTGTTTGATTCTGCCCAACGCTGTGCTTCTAATCGCCGGAGGGCCGCATCCGGAAGCCGGCAAGAAGTTGATTGACTATTTGCTATCCGCGGAAACTGAGCGCAAGCTGGCGTTTTCCGACGCCGCCCAGATTCCCTTACTCGCCGGAGTCGAAACCCCACCCGATGTGACACGGATCGAAGACCTGAAAGCAATGGAAGTCAGCTACGCGGAAGTCGCTCGAAAAATGGAGGAGATCCAACCCTTCTTGAAAAGCTGGCTGGGCTACTGAACTTGACCAAGCGCATCGTCTTAACGGGGGCCGTGATGCTTCTGGTAGCGGTGGGGCTCCTGCCTCTACTGGTGATGCTTGTCAAAAGCCTGACGGTCGATGGCGTCTGGAGCTTTGCTTACTACAAAGAACTTTTCAACTCCACCCGACCCTTTGTGCTGTTGCAAAACAGCTTCCTGCTGGCCGCACTGACCACGCTGCTGGCGACCGTTGCCGGAGTTCCTCTCGCTGTGTTGCTCGCCCGGACCGACTTACCCCTACGAGGGATGTTTACCATCTTGTTCACGATTCCGCTGTTACTCCCACCCTACGTCACAGCCGTCTCCTGGTTTGATCTGCTTGGCCGACAGGGCTTGCTTTCCCGAGTGTGGGGGGAAGCGGTCGGGCAATGGACCTCTTCGCAATTGTTCGGGCTGCCGGGCTGTGTACTTGTGCTGGTGCCAACCTTTTTACCAATCCAGTTACTCCTTACGATGGCCTACCTCAACGGTGTTGACCGGCGCCTGGAAGAGGCTGGAATTGTTGTGGCGCGTTGGGGCACGGTGCTGCGAAAAATCACCCTGCCGCTTATACTGCCAGGGATCGCTCTCGGGGCGACACTCGTGTTCTTATTGACGTTGGGAGAATTGGGTGTGCCGAGCTTTCTCCGTTATGAGGTATTTGCGGTGGAGAGCTTTACGCAGTTCGCGGCATTCCACAACTTTGGTGCGGCGACGGCGGCGGCGGTTCCGCTCGTTTTGATCACACTATTGGTCTTGTTCGCGGAGTGGCGCTTCTTCGGCTCTAAGACTCTCCCTCTTCGGATGGTGACTCGTGTCGATCCCTCTGAGCCGATTCGGCTGGGAAAGTTCCGTCCATGGCTTCTTCTCGCTGTAAGCTGCGCCGGCCTTTTGTTGGTGTTCTTGCCGCTAGCGGGATTGGCGCTTCAGTCAGCGTCACACAGTGCCTACGTGGACGCCTTCACACGGGCGGGGGACAGCGTGCTCCGCAGCATCGGCTACGCCGGAGCCGGCGCCTCGTTTCTGACCGTCCTCGGTTTCCTCCTTGGCTATCTCGTTCACAGCAGGTCTCTTCGCTTAGCCCATTTTACTGACGGATTGACCCTTTTCTTGTTCGCGGTCCCGGGGAGTGTGACCGGCATCGGCCTGGTTAGTTTGTGGAACACACCCGCTACGGCTTTCATCTACGCAAGCCCGTGGATCGTGCTGTTTGGGTATGTGTCGCAGTATGCCGCATTGACCACTCGAACGACGGTAGCCACCTTGAACCAGATTCCTCGCTCCATGGAGGAGTCTGCTCAAGTTGCCGGGGCGTCCTGGATCCGTAGGATTGTGCGGATCGTAGTTCCGCTCTCGGGTCGCGGCCTGCTGGCGGCCTGGCTGCTGGCCTACGTTTTCTGCTTGCGCGACTTGGGCATCACGATGCTAGTGTATCCACCGGGCGGTGACACCCTGCCCGTGCGGACGTTCACGCTGATGGCCAACGGACCACCCGATTTGGTTGCCGCCCTGTGCATGCTGATGGTCGCAGCCACGCTGTTTCCTCTATTCGCTTTCGCCATCGTCGTTCGGCGCAGGAGATCGCCCAGTGTCGTTCATTGAGTTTCGCTCGGTGACGAAAACATACGAGCGGCGTCCCGCGCTGTCCCATTTCACACTTCACGTTGAACAGGGAGAGCGGCTCGTGATCCTCGGGCCCTCCGGGTGCGGCAAGACCACCGTGCTCCGCCTGCTTGCGGGCTTGGCGGTTCCAGACGAGGGAGCCATAACGGTAGCTGACACCGTCGTGGCGGCCAACGGACGGGTCCTGCTGGAACCGGAAAAACGAAACATCGGTATGGTTTTCCAGGATCTTGCCCTGTGGCCGCATTTGACCGTCGAGGGTAACTTGCAATTCGGTTTGAACGCACGGCGAGTACCCAAAGCCCTTGCCGAGGAACGAATCGACAGCCTACTCCGACTCACTGACCTGACCGACCGCCGCCAAGCCCTCCCTGCCGACCTTTCCGGTGGTGAGCAGCAGCGTGTGGCTCTCGCTCGGGCGTTGGTGCTGGAGCCGCTGATCCTTCTCATGGACGAACCGCTCTCCAGTCTCAATCTCGAACTCAGCGTGGGTCTACGCGACGAAATCCGACGTCTTCACGAAAGGCTGGGCTTCACCTTGCTCTACGTGACGCACAGCCGCGAAGAGGCTTTCGAAATAGGACAACGAGTGGTGATGATGGAGAACGGCCAAGTTGATCGAATCGGTTTGCCCGCCGAGATCCGCGAATATCTTAACGACCGATTGGGGTCGGCCGGCGGAGTACTGGGTGGGGACAAGCAGTGAACAAGATCCGTTGACCGGCTGTAGCTGCCCACTTGCGGCGAGGCGCTCCACGACTAGCTGGGGACTCGGGTCCGATCGGAGGAACGACCCTTGCGACCTTTTGTCTTGATCAGAACCGCTGTCGTTCTGGCGCTGGGCTGCTCGTTTCTCACGCCGCTCGAGGCTCAGAAAAAAGATCGTTGTTGGTTCCTTTGCCGCCCCGAGCTAAAAATAGAGCCGACGTTTACGGTCGAGAACTTATTCAGTCGACACCGAGTCGCCGAATTCGAGGGGGATCAACAGGTCAGGGTCACGCGTGCCGAGCGCGAGGTTGTGTTTGAAACAATCGTGGCACTGGATATCCCGACCGAGATTCCCCGCGTCGGTTTTACCTTCGAGACGATTTTCATCCCATTCGCTTCCGGAGATGAGAATCCATTTACTGGAGCAACAGCGGAAGATCTCGGCGGGACATCGATCCGAGACAACTCTCCCGAGCTGGAGATCGAGCTAAACCTAGAGTGGCTTCGCCCCGAAGACACGAACGGCTGGGTCGGAAGTCATTTTAACATCGTGGACGAAATCAGTCCCGCCGAACGGCCTCGGGACAGGAGTGCCTACACTCACAAGTTGAACTTTGAACTTGACACAGCCGTTCACATCTTCAACTGGCTGCCCGAGGGGAACTGGCTGCGCAACATCGAGGTGGAGGGTTCGCTCGATTACGGTGCTACCGGCCTACCCCGCGCTGGCGACCGGATCGGCGACGAATTGTTTCTCGACGATGCCAGCGGCTGGTCGTTTTCCCTGGGCTTCGTCATCCCTTTAGTCCCGCTGCGACCGTAACCCGCGGTAGAAAGCACATATCAGTCAGTAGTCCTTTTATGCTGTTGGAGTCTTTGGGTCGAGTGTCCAGCGCCCCATCATTTGTTGACTGGGGAATCTGCCTAAACCCTTTCCTCCCGACCAGCTCTGCCCGCTGGGCGCTTGCGATACAACGCTCTGCCTTGCCACTAGGGATCCGAGCTTCGTCGTGAATAAGTACTTTACTTGCAGGTGCATACGAATCGCAGGCGCACTCACATCTCGTTAAGTCCCCTTCGCGTCCATTGGGAGGGACGAGCCTTCCCGCTCTAACCCGCCTACGAACGGCTTGAACAGGCAGGATGTCCTACTTGTTCTACGTCAGACCCGCAGTGCCTCCAACTTGACAGCCGGGTAGCGAACCGATACAACACACCTCATGGTGTCTAATCATCGGCGCTGGAAAAGGTAGTCGTCTACGGCTCAGGGGTGACAGCAAACCCCTCATCCCCATTTTGGGGGTCCCTCTGATCGAACGCGTCATTCGCTCCGCACGGGAGGCCGGAGCAGATGACTTTTATGTGGTCACCGGATACCACGGGGAGCGTGTTCTGCACGTTCCTGAAGGGTCTGAGCGACCGCACGGGGATTCGTATCACCGCCATCGTTAACGGGGATTGGGAAAAAGCAAACGGCTTGTCCGTACTCAGGGCGCGGCAGCACCTGCGTGAACCTTTTTTGCTCCTGATGGCGGACCATCTCTTTGAACCATCGATTGCCCGTGAGTTGATGGAGCTTCCTTTCGCCGATGGCGAAATCACCCTTGGAGTGGATAGAGATATTGGCAATTGCCTCATCGACATGGGGGATGTCACCCGAGTAAAGACCGAAGGCGGGAAGATCAACAACATCGGCAAGGGCTTAACAGATTTCAATGGCTTTGACACCGGTATTTTCCGATGCACTCCCGCCATTTTCGACGCCCTGGAGCGTTGCGCGGAGGAGTCCGGCGATACCAGCCTATCTGGAGCGGTGCGGGTTCTCGCCGGCGAGGGCCGGGCCAAGGCGGTCGATGTGAACGGCCATTTTTGGATCGATGTAGATGATCCCGCGGCTGTCAGGCGGGCGGAGAACGTGCTCTTGGCCGATTTAGGGGACAAGCCCAATGACGGTCCTGTGTCGCGGCACTTGAACCGACCCCTATCCGTGAAGATTTCCCGCTGGCTTGTCAACTACGGCATCACCCCTAATCAAATATCCCTGTTCTCGTTCCTTTGTTCCGTGCTGGCGGCTGGCCTGTTCGCGCTGGGCGGTTATCCCGCCCTTTTGCTGGGTGGTTTTCTGGCACAGTTCGCCTCGGTCGTCGATGGCTGCGATGGCGAAGTAGCGCGGCTCAAGTTCCAAACCAGCCCCTACGGAGGGTGGCTCGATGCGGTATTGGACCGTTACGCCGACGCCTTGCTGCTTTTCGGCCTCACCTGGCACGCCTACGCCGACAAGACGGATAGCCTCATCCTACTGACCGGATTTCTGGCGATTATCGGTTCCTTTATGGTGAGCTATACGGCGGACAAATACGACCGCCTCATGCACGCCCGTATCCGGCACGGCAAGGGATTCCGTCTGGGCCGCGATGTGCGTGTCTTTCTAATAATCCTTGGCGCCCTGCTCAACCAAGCTGCTCTAACGCTAGTCGTTATTGCCGCTGTGATGAACGTTGAAACGATACGTCGCGTCATCATCTGCCGGGACCATGGATAGCATAGAAAGCGCAGAACAAAGAATCAGAGCGACGATCGCGGCTTCCAAGGTCCCGGAGGACCCTCTCCATGCCGAAAACACGCTTCTGTGGGTGTTAAGGCTCGATGCCAAGGCCGGACAGGAATTGCAGATCGCCGCTCTCGCTCACGATGTCGACCGGGCCGTTGAGAGACGGAAAGTGCGTCGCCGCGACTATGACGACTATGAAGCATTCAAGGCTGCCCATGCGCGTAACGGGGCGAACATCCTGCGAGCGATCCTCGACGAGTGCGGCGTGGCCAAACCCACCGCGGACGAGGCTTGCCGGCTGGTAGTACGTCATGAGGTTGGAGGCGATTACCGCTCTGATCTGCTGAAGGATGCAGATAGCATTTCGTACTTCGAGGTCAATATGCCGTTCTACTACGAACGCGAAGGCTGGGACGAGACGAAGCGTCGTTCTCTCTGGGGCTATCGGCGTCTCTCAGCGCGGGGGAGAGAGATCGCGAAGAGCATCACCTACGACGACGAGGCATTAACACGCCTGTTAGAGGAGACGATTCGAGAAGCTTGTCGCAAAGGGTAACCATGTCCGCGCGGATCGACTTCAACGGGGATCTTCGCTTGCCGAGCAAAGCCGAAACAGCCAAGTCCGCAAAGTCGGTCCGCTAGCCGAAGCCGCCATGGTGGTCGGTGATTCCACTACAGAACGCCGAGCTGATGACCGAGAACGGCGACCGCAGCCTGCTGACGACAAGTACCCCTACACGGCTCATAGGCGGAAGATTCAGCCGCGGGGATCAAAGGATCGAATACCTGCGCTTTCTCCAAGAGAAGTCGGTGGGCCAGCGGGTCACACTAGGACTTCTTGATGCCTGGCGCGGATTTTTCCGAGCAGGCGGCTCAATCGTAGTATTCCAAGCCCAGGTGGGTGATCAGGTCTTCACCGCGCATCCAGCGCAGCGTGTTCTTGAGTTTCATCAACTGGATGAAGATATCGTGCTCGGGGTACAAGCCCTCGGCGACCATCGGTGACTTGAAGTAGAACGACAGCCACTCCTGGATGCCCCGCATCCCGGCGCGTTGAGCTAGATCGAGAAACATCGCCAGGTCGAGCACGAGGGGCGCCGCCAGGATTGAGTCGCGGCACAGGAAATTGATCTTGATCTGCATCGGGTAGCCCAGCCAGCCGAAGATGTCGATGTTGTCCCAGCCTTCCTTGTCATCCCCACGAGGAGGGTAGTAATTGATGCGCACCAGGTGGTCGAAGTGCTTATAGAGATCGGGGTATTGGCTGGGCTGCAGGATCAGGTCTAAGACCGACAGCTTACTGACTTCCTTCGTCTTGAAGGCTTGCGGATCGGCGAGCACCTCGCCGTCGCGGTTGCCCAAGATGTTCGTCGAGAACCAACCGTTGAGCCCCAGCAGTCGGGACTTCAGCCCCGGCGCGATGAGCGTCTTCATGAACGTCTGCCCCGTCTTATAGTCTTTGCCGCACAGGGGCACGTTGCGATCCCTGGCGAGCTCCACCATGGCCGGACAGTCGACGGTCAAGTTCGGCGCTCCGTTGGCGAAGGGAACCTCGGACTGCAGAGCGGCATAAGCGTAGATCTGGCTGGGCGCGATAGCGGGATCGCTCTTCCGCAACGCTTCTTCAAAGGCTGGCAGGCTCTGATGGGCGGCGGTTGCTTCATAAAAGACTTCGGTCGAGCCGCACCAGATCATGACCAGACGTGAAGCGCCGGTTGATTCCTTGAAATGGCGGATATCCTCTATCAGGCCCTCGGCCAGATCCATCTTGTTCGAGCCCTTCTTGACGTTCGGTCCCTCGATGCGGGTGACGAAACGCTGGTCGAACACCGCGGGCATGGGCTGAACAGCCTCCAGTTCAGGACGGACTTGGTCGAGCTGAGTCTGGCTCAGCACCCCGGCTTTGGTCGCCGCATCGTAGCAATTGTCTTCGTAGATGTCCCAGCCACCGAAGACGAGGTCAGGAAGCGAGGCCAGCGGGACGAAATCACGAATCAGCGGGTTCCGATTATCGGTGCGCTTGCCGAGGCGGATTCGGCCCATCTGACTCAGCGAGCCAATCGGCGAAGAAAGGCCCTTCTTGACGGTTTCCACCCCGGCCACAAAGGTGGTCGTGACGGCGCCCATCCCTGGTGTCAGAACACCGAGCTTGCCTTCGGCAGGAGCGATCTTTGGCGTTGTTCGCATTGAAATGGTAGTTTTACCCCTCTCTTATATTTCCCTACACACCCGCGGGAATTCGGTCTTCCCCCTCCCCGATCACGATCGCCGGGGATGTGACCTGATGGCCTTGTCATCCCACCAGCAAAAGCCGGCGATGATAATTAGATCGCCTGGTTGGAAAAGACGTGCAGCGGCTCCATTCACACAGATTTCACCGGCAGCGCCAGCCGCTGGGATGACATAGGTTCTACACGCGCTTCATTCGAGGCTACGTACAAGATCAATGGGGGTGCAACCCCAAGCTCACACTCACGTACGGGAGCATGCGCGAAGAAAAATTATCGACCTGGAAGGATGTACAGCGACTGTGGAACGAGAGGGCATGAGTAGCTGCGCCCTCAGGCGGACGGCTCTATCATGCAGACAACCCTATCCTTTCAGCCGCGAGCCTCACCCCTCGATCTTCCACCTCGCCTGGCGCAGCACCGCTCCCGCCAACTGCCTTGTCATCTTGAACCAGGCTTCGTCCCGGCCCCGAACATTGTATTGGGGCAGATCAGCAGGGGAGCTTTGCATCAACTCGTACCAGACCGTCAACAGCGAACCGTCGTCCAGCTCCACGGTCGAAGGGTAGCCGAGATCGGTCGAGCTTCCGTCGCCGGAGATGATCATCGCCGAAGACCAACTCCGGCCATGATCGTCGCTAATGCGGACCTGGTTCCCAATGGGATCGCGGCGATGGCCGTAGGTCATCAGAAGGCGATCGTCGCTCAGCCGTAGCAGGTGCGAAGGATATCCCCAGACACCGACGGAATGAGCTACGGACCAGCTCTTCCCTCCGTCGCGAGATTCGCTTTGCAGGGTTTCGCGCTCATTCGATTTATTGTGGTTCCGAATCTGAGCGATGATCCCGCCGTCGGCGGCTTCGACCGCATGCAGCTCGTGATAATCGTCGAAGTTGTCGCCGGGGCGGGTCGGGATTTCGGCCAACCAGCGCCACGTTTCGCCGTCGTCAGCCGACTCACAAACGCCAATGCGCCCTTGGCCCTGGCCCGCCCGCCCGTACCAAAAAAGTTTACCGGCGTAAAGCAAGCGCCCGTCAGAAAGCTGAATCGGCCCATGGGGACTGTTTACCGGGCAGCGGTACGGCACCGACCACGACCGCCCCGCATCGGTAGAGCGGATGATCCAGCTACCGAGCTCCACTTCCCGCTGTGCGGCGTCGACTCGATGGTGGACCGCTTGCCAGCGGCGGATCTTCTCCGGCGGCCAGGCGTTCTCATCATCCGGCTTCATCTTCAGCGCTTTGTTCAGCCGATCCTCGTAAGCCAGAGACGTGAACGTAGTCACCAGGATCGAACCCTTGGCCGTCTCCAGCACACCCGCGTCGCGATCGTCGATCGGACCGTCGATCAGCACGCGGGGGAAGGTCCAAGTTTCACCATTGTCTCTGGAACGCATCAACTCCACCCGGCCGAACGGGCCGACATGGGCTTCGCGGCCTCCCGAGCAAACGACCAGCAGCTCGCCGTTGCGCCGTCGAGCGAGCGTCGGCCAGCCATGGTATAAGTGCGGCCGATTGGTGATGACCTTGGTGGAATCAACAACAGCTTTCGGAGCATGCCCGGCTCGTAGTTCCCTACCCACGAGGAGACCGGCAGCGCCGGCTCCCGCGAAATGCAGGATGTTCCTTCTTGTCATGAAATCAGGCATGCTTTTGCCTCCTTGGCTTGAGCAACGACTCTGTTTGCGGACATCTTGCCAGATCTTGTAAACCAGTTTTGGTTCATCGGGCGGCGGGTTAGGAATCTGCCCCCGGTAGCGACGCCGTCACCAGAAGCCCTCCGGCGGACGGTTACTATCCTTTTCTCAGCAGCTCGTCGAGCGAAAGCTTCTCGAAGACGAGGTTGGCTTGGCTGCCTTCGTAGACGATGCCGACGTGGCGATCGTCGATGCGGGTGATTGGCCGTTCATTTCGAGCTAGCGGAGTACGCGGAGGCTCGAGCCTGGGTGGAAAAGTATTTATGGGCAATACAGCGAGGCGAGTGAGGCGCTTGAACAAGCCGTCGAGCTTGATTCAAAAATGTTGACGCTCTTTTCCATCTGGGGCGTATCTTGCTGGATAGAGGGGATTAGGTTCGGGCTCGCTCGTACTTCGAGAAGATCTTGGCGCTGGACAGTGATCACGCGGACGCCCGATATTACACCGCTGTGGCGCATTTCAACGGGAGGGAACTCGACGCCGCCGCCCGGATCCGGCGCACAGTTCGGCGTGTATCAATTGGCCCATCCTTAGGCAGCGCAACAAACCGCATCGCGGATAGAGCGCACTTTGGCCGTCGGCTCCGATAAGTTCTCGTAGACTTCCTGGAGAGTCTCTTCGTCGAGCGATAGCTCACCGAGAGCATCCGGCTGGATGGACGATATCGCCTCGTCGACGGTGAGTTGGCGCGACCAAGAGCGGCCAAGCCCAATCCCCACATGAATCAGGTCCATGAACATCGTGTCGTGAGAGTCGAGGGATGGCTGCCGTGGAGCTTCCCAGTGCTCCGCAGCCACTGCTAGGATGCTCGGAATCCTCCAGGCTTCAAGCAGCCAACGGCCTACCTGTCGCGAGTCAACACCGAAGACTTCCCCTTGGGCTTGGTAGTGGGTCATGCTGTCCGTGAGGGAGATGGCCCTCTCGTAGTCCTCGCGGAATTGAGAGAGAAGAACAAATTCGCCGATATTGTGAAGCAGCCCGCCTACCAGTAACTCGTCCGAATCCAAGTCAGGAAAAAACTCTCCCACGGACTTGCAGGCGGCGGCTACCGCAGTCGTTGACCGTACTGCGCTTTTTTCGTGCACGTTATTCTGACACAGTTCGGATTTCTCCCGGCGGTCCCAGGCCTCCGCTTTTGCCGTCGACTCATGCGGTCGTTCGTGCATCGTCAAGGGCTAAGAAATCGGCGACGGTTTGGATCGACTCGAGAAGGAGATCTCTGTTGCCCGGTCGGCGGTTGACAAACTTCGGGCTCGGGTGGGGCACAGGAACAACCTCGAAGCGACGGTTCGCAACGGTCTCAAGCCAAGTCCCAATACGCTGTGCCTTGCGGCCGAAAAGGGCAACGACTCTGAGCCTCGGTAGGATCTCTAACAGCCTGGGAACATATGCTTTGCCGTGTTCAATATCCCTTGCACTTGCCGGTCGAATCTTCGAGCCTGAGCCTAGGTACCATGGAACAATGTTCCACAACGCGGTTTCGTTCCTAGGCAAATCAGCGTCTTGGAGAGCGACAAACATGTTCTTCGCAGTCTCATCGGGGTTGTTTCGCGAAATGAATCCGCTAAGAACAGCTTTCGCCCCCGGCGCTTCTAGAAGGAACAAGGCTCTAGCGTTGCTCCCCCCATCCATCGGATCGAAGTAAGGTACCTCCTCGGAAAATCCTTCCTGGCGTCGAATTTCTTTGACCAGTGACGTGAAGTTCTTGATGTGCGGCTCATCGAGCATAGCGAAGCGCTGGCTCCTGATGGTTTCGTCGCCGAGGCTTTTGGGGAAGTCGGTCATCCAATTTTCGATCCAGTGTCAGGGAGAGTTTCTTTTTTGGCCATCCTGCCGCAGAGAGAATAGCCGACCCCCAGTCTGCGCTGCAACGGTTTTCGCGCTGCCGCCATGTTCGCTACTCCTTTCGCTGTCGCTCCTGGCGTCTTGATTAGGCTTGAACCCCTATCATTAAAGACGCCGAAGGCCGCTGCAAGGTCGGGATGTCGAAGATCAAATTGAAAATGCGGGTTCGTAGCTCGATGGCTCAAGCACGATGACCGCTACCTTCCGTTGGTCCCAGGGAGTCTCAGTGGATCACACACGCGCCGCGCCAGCTTCCGAGCTTTACTACGCCCTCTCCAATTTGGTTTCCGGCTGGTCCGGGTCAGGAGACCCGTCACTCTTCAGAAGGTAGCGCCAGATCCTCTGGAGAAAGGGGACGGAACGAAAACTTGTAGCCCTGATACATGGCGATTCCGTAAAACAGAAGATCGAAGGGACTAAAGGTGGCCATCATCAGTTCCGCAACCATCTCTAGATCAAGGCGCGACAATAGGTCGAGGAAGGGAATGCCCTCCTGGTTCGACACGAGGCCACACACCGCGAGGAGGTTGCCCAGACCGCACCCCGCCAGCGACAGCAGCGCGCCGGCGATCCCAAAGGCTTGGTCGATGCCCTTTCCAAGCAGGCGTACCCCGAATCCGGCGAGAAATCCGACACCTACGGCCATCCAGGCTATCTGGTATCCCGTGACAGCGGTGATGCCGGCCCAGACGGAAGCCCCCAAAACGGCTCCGATCGCACCACCAAGGATGCCTGAGGTTAGATTCTGTTCTGATTTCAATAACGCTAGGGCGTGTTGAGCGTGAAGCGCTTCGGGCGATCCCTCTTCGAGCGAAACAGTGGAGCTTTCGACTTCTTGATCACTCATTGACTTGCCTCGTGCTTCTGTTGCGCGGCGGTAAGAGAGCGCATCCTGCTTTTGATCTGAATTTGCCTGGTGCGGCAGTCTAGCCATATCCCGTCAGTTCGTAACTCGACGGCTCAAGCACGATGATGGCCGGCCCTCCGTTGGCGCCGGGGATTTCCGTGGGGAGGCGAATTGTCGTGCATCTGGGATAGACGACCGGATCGCTCCGACGCCGATCGATGAACTTGCCAACCGGGGCCATGCCCTCGCCGAACGGAGGCAGGAAGTAGTGCATCGGAATGACCCACTTGGGCTTGAGGTGTTCGATCATGAAATCGAGGTCCGGGAGGGGAATCGTGTTGTGGTCTCCGGTGATCGCCAGCAGCACGTCGCAGTGGCCGACGAAAGGAGCCAACTCCGCGGCATTGAGTCCATAACCGAGATCACCAACATGCATGACCCAAAGATCGTCGAACTTTATGGAATAGAGAGCATTGTCCATGGGGTCGTGCAGGGTGTGGTCGGGGTGCTCGGCGGCGCCGACCGCGACGACGGTGCCTCCGTCGATTTCGGGTTTGAGCCCTTTCTCGACGATGTCGAGTGCATTGATGACCTGGGGATCGCCTGTGACTAACTTCGGGTTTCCATGGGCAAGATCGGTCAGTGAACTGCAGATCACCGTGTCGCCTTCGAGCGAGGATGTGTCCTTGGGCAGACCGGATTTCTCGAGCGCGGAACGAGTGTAGGGGTCCATGACGACCACCGGTCCCCCGTCGCGCCAGACGCGGAAGCAGGCATGCGCTACCCATTCGATATTGACCGGCATTTTAGTCCTCCTTTGAGAGATCGAGCCCGCTGTGCTCCCACCACGTTATCCCCGTCGGCTCTTTAAGCAACAGCGGTTTCAGGAACGCGAAAGATTTCTCGAGGCCCTCTTTGACATTGATATAGTTGCTCTCCATCTCAACGGATAGGGTGCCCTCGTAGCCCACAAAGCGCAGCGTGGAAACGAAGTCCCGCCAGAAGGTTTGATCGTGTCCCCATCCGATAAGCGTGAAATTCCAGGAGCGGTCTTCGGGTTTCGTGTAGGAGGTATTGTCGAGGACTCCCTTCAGCCGCAGGTTGTGCGGAAAGAAGCGTGTGTCCTTCACGTGGACGTGGTGGATCGCATCTCCCAGGAACCGGATCGCTTCCAACACGTCGATCTGCTGCACGAACATGTGAGACGGGTCGAAGTTACACCCGATAACAGGGCCGACTGCCTCGCGCAGCTTTGCCATGGTGGTAGGGGAATGAACCAACTGACCAATTTGCGGTTCCACGCAGACGATGCACCCATGGTCTTCTGCGATCTTGCCGTGTTCTCGCCAGAAGGGGATCAATCGTTCTTCCCACTGCCATCGTAAAATGCGGCGGTTCTCGAGAGGGAAGGAGTCGACCACCCAGTTGGGACAAGCATCTCCCGGAGCGCCGGCTGGAATGCCGGAAAGTACGATCAGCCGCGGGGCGCCCGCCGCTTCCGCCAAGCGGCAGACTTTTTGGAAATAGCTGGAATACGCTTTGACCACTTCCGGGTCGGACGAGAGGGGCTCCCCGTGAGCGGTGAATCCGCTGATTTCGAGCCCGTGCTCAGCCAACGCGTCAAGCCAGCGGCGGAGCGCATCTCGATCAGCCAGGAGCTTCTCCATGTCACAGTACTTGAGGCTGGGCTCGCCAAGCAGCCCAAATTCGAGAGCTTGCACGCCGTGGTCCTTCGCGAAGCGTAGGCCCTGCTCGAATTCGAGAAAGTGAAGAAAGTAGGTGTTGACACCGAGCTTCACGGGAAGCTCCTAAAAGACAATATCTATCCTGCCATTGTGGATGGGTCGAGTGCAAAGGGCGGCGGCTGAGTTCGCAGTGGTTGCCCTGCCGCGACCGTGAGGAGTGGCCCACGCAGGATGCACACTCGGTTCGAATTCGCCCGCAAGATCGAGTATGAAGCCGGCAGGATTGCCGGCCCAACTCGAAATTAGGACGGCCAAAAGTGACGGCCGCTACCTCCTGCGGTGCGGCCCCCCTTCCATACGCCCGCCGTGAGAAATGTGGGTTAGCTTAGTAGTTCGTTTCATGAGGATGTCCGGAACTCCGTTTCATAGGTTCGGTCACGTATATTTAGAAGCCAGGTGGACGAAGACGACGGTGCCGACTGCTAGGGCAGATCCAACCCAAATAGCTATGCGCGTTTTTCGTGTAAGGTCCGGGATTCGAACGAAGCAATTCTTTCGAGATCTCATCTTGGCCGCGGTTCTGCGTTGGGCACCCTGAAGAAGCCCGATTGCAATACAGCGCCCGCGAGTAGCCCGTCACGCGTTTACAAGCGCGCTAGCAGCAGGTCTGTCCCTTTTCTGAAGATCTCCCCTGGTGTGATTAGGCTGACCACAAGATGCCCTTCTTGGGAGAAACCGAAGAATTGGCCGGGGTGGACGTAGACACCCTTTTCCTCGAGCAGCCGGACAGCCCAATCTTCATCGTCTGCGATCCCCGGTACTTGTAGAATGGCGTACCAGCCGCCTTCGGCTTCGAGACGTCGGCACCGTCGGGTTAGGCTCCTGTCGAGGAACGTGAGATTCTCATGGATTCGCTCGAGAAGTTGTGGCCGTAAGCGGTTGCCTTGTGCCATCAGGCTCGCGGCAGCCTGTTGGACCGGGGTGCTTACCGATAGGTAGGTATCAGCGATAACCTCCAAGCGACGGAGCGCGTCCTCAACCAGCCGGCTCGGTCCGTTGGTCACGATCCAAGCCAGTTTCATCTGGGGCAGAGCCGCGATTTTGGATAACCCGCTCAAGGTAAACGTAAGGCAGTCCTCCACAGTGGCCAGGCTGTCCGGTTGGCTGCTTTCGGGCGCCCAGGCGTAGTCGCGGAATACTTCATCGGCGATCAGCGCGAGGCCGTGGTCGCGCGCCAGCTCGATGAGTCGTTGGATCTCGCCGCGCCGGAGGAACGATCCCGTCGGGTTGTTGGGCGTGACGACGACGATGGCGCGGCTACGAGGATTGATGGCCGCGGCTAGTTTTTCGAGATCGATACGCCAGCCATTTTCGTACAAAAGAGGGTAGGTGATCAGGTTGACGTCATTCAGCTCCGCCAAGAAATCCAGCAGCGGATAGCTAGGCGCCGGTGCGAGAATTTCGTCCCCCGAGTCAGCTAGCAGCCGAAACAGAAAGCTGTAAGCTTCGCTGGTCCCCGTGGTGAGGATAATCCGGTCGGATGAGATGGGCGCCCGACGGTCGGCGTAGTAGTTAGCCACTGCCTCACGCGCGACGGCGAGCCCCCGTGGGTCCGGTTCATATCGCAGCGAAGCCTCGCCCGCCAGTCCTTGCAAGATGGGTTCGGGATCGTAGGCGAAGCCGCAGTGGGTCGGGTTCGACTCCGTCAGATCAAGAATAGGCAGCCCCTGGCGCCGGCGCTTCTCGAGGCACGCTGCCAGCCGGTTCGGGGAAGTGTCCCAGCGGGTTCTTGAGGAAAACATGGGGCCAAAGTAGCACAGCGGGGTTTGTAGGGGCAGACCACCGTGTCTGCCCAGGCGCGGAATCGAAGCTCTTGTGGCACACTTTGGTTCCACGGCCGCGATCCTCCGAGTGCTGCTGGCCCGTGGCTTGTCTTCTGGGCTCCGTGGGTTCTTATGTGATCCTGCTACATCCCGGATTCGTCCGCGGATGGTCCGTAAATCGCAGGGACAGGGACATCATTCAAGCGCAGGTACACCCCGAGCTGCGCACGGTGATGTATCGAGTGGCTCATCACAAAGCTGCGGAGAACGGCGATGCGGGGCAGCGTAAAGACCGTATTTCCACCATGGAGCAACGACCACGGCCTCAGTAGTGTCTCGTCGCTTGCTCCTTCTATGGCGGCACGCGCGGCAGCTACGTTCTTGTCGAACCTCTCGAGGGCCTCCGCTACGGATTTTGCTTTGAAGGGTTCGTGGGCGGGCCCATCAGTTGGAGCAATGTCAAAGGACTCCTCGTTGACGGTTGTTGTCCCCCAAGTGGGTATCTCGGCGAGATGTCCCGCGAGGTGGCCCAGAGTCATGGACTTGGTGTGTGGTTTCCAGTCGAGCTTGTCCTCCGGTACGCGCTCCAAGCTCTTGCGGGTGTTTGCCATCTCATGGTCAAACTCCGGCAGTAGTGCATCGCTCAATGACATGTGATCTCCTTCCGCTTGCGTCTTTTGATTCGATTCCCGATCGTCTCAACATGAGCTAGCGGAGCACAAGCTCTCAGATTCCGACCCGAGCCTCTGTTTCGGGGCGCTATTATGATGACAGTAAGTCCGCGGCGAGCTTTCGATGACGAAATTCTCCTTGCTGAAGCCGGCCCTTTGCGCTCTCTCCCTTGCACTTCTCGTGATCGGGGTGCAGTCTCCTTCCCAGACGCCGCCACCCCGCGAGCAGCAGCAAGAAAAAGAGAAAGAGCGTCGCTGGCATATGATGCGGCCCGTGGTCCGCGGCACGCGAGCCGCGGTAGCCGCCGGGACCCCGCTGGT
The DNA here is from genome assembly GCA_965248105.1 of Bryobacterales bacterium. Taxonomy (GTDB): domain Bacteria; phylum Acidobacteriota; class Terriglobia; order Bryobacterales; family UBA6623. Next base: position 2,171,782 of record CBDFIK010000006.1, on the reverse strand, counting down.
GACTGAGGCCGCCACCCGCGTGCTTCACGCCGGAGGCAACGGTGTGGATGCCGGCGTGGCCGCGCTTTTCGCCGGCGCGGTTTCCGAGTTCTCTCACTTTGGGTTCGGTGGTGAGGCGCCCATTCTCATTCGAACCTCGGAAGGAACTGTTCACTGCATCCCTGGATTGGGACCTGCTCCCGCGTTGATGACCCGCAAGTTCTTTCAAAAACTGCGAACTTTGCCGGAAGACGAACAAGAGGCGCGCCGGCGCGGCCGGAAAAACGGCCCTATCCCCTCTTACGGTCTGTTGCCGGCTCTCACGCCCGGTATGGTCGACGCCGGGTTGCTCGCCTTAAAGGAATTCGGCACAAAACCGTTCGCCGAGGTCATCCAACCGGCACTTGACCTGGCCGACGCAATGCCCTTAGACGAGATCCGCGCACGGGCCATTACTCGAGCTTCGCGCTTCTTTCAGCGCTATCCAACTTCGCGCCGCGTCTTTCTGCCGACCGGGCGCCTTCCACGACCGGGGGAAATCTTCCATCAGCCCGACCTTGCGAAAACGATTCGCTTGATGGTGGCGGCTGAGCGTAAGGCGCTGGAAAGCGGCGCCTCTCGCGGTGAAGGCATCGAGGCCGTGCGCGATCTGTTTTACCGCGGCGAGATTGCCCGCAAGATAGGTGCTTTTTCCAAGGAAAACAAGGGGCTGCTGCGCTACGAAGACCTGGCGTCCTTTCGTCTTGAGGTGGAGCAACCGTTAAAGACGACCTACCGGGGTTTCGAGGTCTACAAGGGAGGCTTCTGGACCCAGGGCGCGGTGATGATTCAGACTCTGAACATCTTAGAGGGCTTCGATCTAAGGTCGATGGGCTGGAACTCGGCGATCTACATTCACATTCTGGTCGAGGCGCTGAAACTGGCTTACGCCGACCGCGACACCTACTATGCAGATCCGAAGTTCGCTTCCATCCCGTCCGCTTTGCTGACCAAGACCTACGCCGCCGAGCGGCGCCAGATGATCGATCCTGAGCGTGCGTCGGCTGCCTTTCGCCCCGGTCGCTTCGGCAAAGGACAGCCGCCCCACCCTTCGCGTTTCGAAGGACAGCTTCGCCCCCTGGGCGATGCTCTGGCGTCGCACGATACGACCGGCATCAACATCATCGCCAGCGACGGAACGATGTTTTCGACGACGCCCTCCGGTGCATGGATGCCGTCGGTGATCGCCGCTGATACCGGCATTCCGTTGACGCAGCGGGCGCAGAGTTTCGTGATGATCCCGGATCACCCGAATGTCGTCGAGCCCGGCAAACGACCGCGCATCACGCTCACGCCCACCATCGTCACCCGGGGCGGCGATCCTTTCATGGCGCTCTCGACCCCCGGGGGAGATATGCAGGAGCAGGCCCTGTTGCAGGTCATGCTGCTCACCATGCAGTTCGGCGTGAATCCACAGTGGGCGGTCGAAGCCCCTCGCTTCCAAACGCGCCATCTTGTCTCGAGTTTCGATGATCACGCCATTAACCGGAATCTGCTATTGCTCGACGAGCGCGTCCCGGAAGAGGTGATGCGGCAACTGCAGAGTTGGGGACACAAAGTCGAGCGTCGCAGCCGCTGGCAGAGCGGCTCCGCGCCCGTCGCCGTCCACATGCGTCCCAGCGGCGTGATCGAGGCTGGCGCAGACCCCTACGGCTACCGTTACGCAGCGGGATGGTAGGAGTCGCCGCCTGCGGCCCAAAGCGCCGACGCCACCGGGCCGAGGCCAGCCCACACCAAACAGAGCCCCGCTCGAAAGGGTGCGGTTGAGGTTCTGGACACCGACGGGCGTTTCGCATCGGCGGATGATTTAGCGCAGACCACTGTCCCTCCCAAGAGTCGTGTAAGTTACTGAATATATGAGAGTTATTTTGAATTGGCTTTGTTTGGTCATTTTGTTACTCGGGTAACTCCTCTTGCTCTGATGCTCCGTTGTTGCCTTGCTGTTCCTAGGGGCCGACTGCCTCAGGCGAAGGTCTCTTCGCGTCCGCTGGAGCGATCCGTCGGGTTTTGCCGAGCCGGCCGCCCCGCCGTACTAGAAACCAGCCGTAACCCATTGATTCCCTGTGGGTTGTGAGAAATTGGCTTTGTTTGGTAATTTTCTGGGCCCGTCGGTTCGTGGGTCCGGACCACCCGCCCTCGAGTCGGCCCCGAATACTTCGGGTACCCAGTTATATTGTACCCTGCCCATCCAAGGCGACGGTGCCACTAACGGTATTAAGATGCTTTGAATGAATAACTTAGATAAAAAGACATGCGGGTCACCTGCATTCGCGGCTCCCGATCCGCTCGTCGTGAGGGTGTGCGAGCAAGGGACCCCGCGAACACGCCTCGGATGAGCGCTGCGGTTCGCAAGTCAGCCTCTTGACGATTAGCGAGTGAAGCCTACACCAACGCAATCGGTCGAATCGGCGAGCCCGTTCCCCCGACGATCTTCATCGGCACGGCCACAAAGACGAACTGCCACTGTTCGTTTTGAGACAACTCTTCCAAATTCAACGCCTCGATGATGTGAATGCCGCTCTCGACAAGCAAGTGAACATGAACCGGCATGCTCGTCGAGGGAACCAATTCGAAGGCAATCGTGTCTGAACCGCCCGCGAACACACCGAGGGCGCTGAGCCATTCGGCGGCTTCCAGGTTCACGCCGGGCGACCGCACTCCGTTGATGTACTGCTTCGGGTTGTCCCAGTAGCGTCCCCATCCGGTGCGGACCAACACGACGTCGCCCTTTCGCACCTCGACGGCTTGTTCGCGCGCGGCCACCTGCAAGGTGTCCGCTCCGATCGCAAAATCTTCGGGGAGGATGTCTGTTTTCTCATGACGAGCGACATCGAGCAGAACCCCGCGCCGCAGGATGGGCTGGATGGTGTCGACGCCCCAATGCTCCACGCCCCCCGTGTAGGACTGAGCGACATCGACGCCTCCATGAAGTTTTAAACCCTTTGAGAAATGACAGAGTGCATCAATATGGGTTCCCGTGTGGCCGCCAAGGGTGAAGCAATCCGCCGCGGAGCTCGCGTCGCCGAGCATGGTGTCCCCGTGCATTTTGCTCATGCAATAGACAAACGGTGGATGAATGGGATGGTGCGGTATTCCTGGCCGGTAAGGCTGGCCGAGATCATAGGCCGTGGTCTTCTCCAGATTGGCTAGCAGTTCGTCAACCATGGGTCCGATTATCGCAGATAGAAACGCAATAGGGCCGGTAATTGCTCACGCCGATCGTCGTCGGCCGGGAAACCATTGCTAAAGAGAGAGCGGGTTTTTCGGCAGAGTCGATTCTACGATCACGCGCTGCGGACACGAGGCGAGTTCGACGAGGCGCTCGACTACATGCACATGACCCCGGTCCGGAAAGGGTTGGTGGGAGATCCCTTGCGTGGAAATGGTCGAGCGCACGGTGGTTGGCCGAGACCGCCGGAGCGATCAAGATCGACCATGTGCGATTGCCGTTCGATGCCAAGGCGCGGCTTTGGGTCAAACGACCGCGGATCTGGCGGGCGCGTGCCGCGTGCAGGAAATCCAGCGTCTGTCGGCCCGCCGCGATCCTATAGTTGATGCTGACCAGGATTTGTTGTGGACCTGCGGGGAATCGTCGTCGGCGCTGTGGAAATGTGGAAAACTCCACTCTCATTGAGGAAGAAGATTCGCCAGCCGACCACGCGGTGGAGTTTCCGACAGGCGCAGGTGCACGAAGCGGACTTGCGGTGCGAAGAGTTAGTTACTTACACTTACGTTCGAGTACTTCACCAATGCTTCCTTCATTCATATTCATGAAGACCTGCAGCCCTCTTATCTTTTCCTCGCTTCGGCACCTCGCCGATTTGGCGGGTCGGTCCGCGAGACTTGCTCTGCTGCTGACCGGAATGTCTTGCATGGCCGCAACGATTGGCCCTTTGTCTCCGACTTACTCAACCGCGGATGCTGGGCGTATCGATATCCGCCAATTGCCGGTCGCGTTCGAGGCAATTGATCAGGATGCCGCGTCGTCACGATATCGCGCGCGCTTCCCAAACTATGATGTGGTCCTGGATTCCGATGCCGTTTCGGTTCGGCTCTCCGACCGCACCACTCGCGCGCCCAGAGAACTCAATAGGCCTACATCCCGCAATACGGCAACGCTGGAGTTGTCCTTTCACGGGAGTGACAAGGCAAGCGTCCCAGTTGGAAACGCCAAGTTGCCTGGCAAAGCCCATTACTTTATCCCGCATTTCCAATTTGATTCAGACCTCTCGACCTTCCGGCGGCCTTGAGCGTCTTTATTCATAGGGGCTAGAGCCCGATGAGGACGCCAGGGAGGCCAACACCCAATGGGTGAAAAACAAACCAAGCCATTCCAGCTAAGTTTCAACGGCTCGTTGAAAGTCGATTTCCAGGGATCGCACGTCACTTCCGACGGTGGTCTGATTTTGGTTCGCGAACTGGACGAACGGCTCGGTCTCGGAGAACTGATTGACGAGCATCTCAGCGACTCCCGGCAAGGCACAAACAAGCAGTTCACGCTCGCTGATCTGTTGCGGCAGTCGATCTACAGCCGCTTGGCGGGCTACGAGGACGTCAACGACGCCGTCCGAGTGTCGGCTGACCCGACGTTTCGCTTGATCGGCTCGCAGAAGATCTGGGATCGCGGTGCGGCCTTGACCTCGACGCTGCACGGCTTCGAGACGGAGATGCTGGCGAGCGAAGAGAACCTGCTGGGGCTGCTGGCGCTGAACCGAGAGCTGGTCGGGCAAGCGGAGGCGTTCGACGACTCCGAGCGGGTCGTTCTGGACATGGACTCCACCGAGAGTCCGGTCCATGGCCAACAGGAAGGCAGTGCCTACAACGGACACTTCGAGTCGGTCTGCTACCACCCGCTGTTGTTGTTCAACCAGCACGGTGATTGTTTGGCGGCGAAGCTGCGTCCCGGCAACGTGCACAGCGCCGAGGACTGGGATGAGCTATTGTTGCCGGAGATCGAGCGCCAACAGGCTGCGGGCAAGCTGGTCGCCTTCCGGGGGGATGCAGCCTTTGCCAAGCCAGAGATTTATGAGGCTTCGCAGGAACGCGGCGTGCAGTACGCCATCCGCATTCCGGCCAACAGGAGCTTGGAGTTAGAGATCGAAGACATCCTGTTTCGTCCGCCGGGGAGGCCCGGCCGCAAGCCGCTAGTGCGCTACAAGAGCTTTCGCTATCAGGCGGAGAGCTGGAAGAAGCCGAGACGAGTTGTCGCCAAGGTCGAGCACCACCAGGGCGAGCTGTTCGCGCGCGTCGGTTTTATCGTGACGAACATGAGCTTGCCAAGCCGCTCCGTGGTGCGCTTCTACAACAAGCGCGGGACGGCCGAGCAGTGGATTAAAGAAGGCAAGCAGGCGACGCATTGGACAAGGCTGTCGTGCCATCGCTTCCGGGCGAACGAAGTGCGCTTGCAGTTGAGTGTGCTGGCCTATAACCTGGGCAACCTGTGGCGGCGGCTGGGACTGCCACCAAGGATCAAGAGCTGGTCGCTGACGAGCTTACAGCAGCGGTTAGTGAAGACGGGCGGACGGCTAATTAAACACGCGCGGTATTACTGGCTCTTGTTCGCGGAGGGACATCTGAACCGGCGGCTGTTTGGCGACATGCTGCGGAGGATCTGGGCGCTGCCTGTGCCGGGCGGGTAGCACCGCACTTGGCGAATGCGAAATCTGTGTACTGAGGACGGAAGCTCGGAGGGGTGTCTGCGAAATTGACTTCGCAGCGACGGATCAGCCCCCATGAGGGGCAAGAAGGGGGCTCGATCGGTCCCGCCTCAGCCGCCGCCTCTTTCGGGTGGAGAAATGGTTGCGCTTCGCCGGGTGAGGGTGTAGACTCGTGCCGTCAGAGGAGCCAAATCGGAAATCCTGGGTAGGGGCGGACCGCCGTGTCCGCCCCTTCGTGAGATGCACACTCCGTCCCATTCGATCACGCAACCCAACGCCGCGAGAGCCTCTCGGCCCGCCCCTACTGCTTTGTCGTGAGAAATGCGGGTTAGGGTTTGACAAAAGAGCTCGTCGTGGAAGCGAACCGCCGCAAACGCTGGATTGGGGCCGACATCCTGATCCGTGCGTCCACCAGTGCCGCTTCCCAGCGATGTCCGGTGGCTCGAAATATGCGACAATGTCCTGTGATGTGACCTTCCTAGGCAAGCTCAACTGCCCCATCTAAGATTAAGGGTTTAGCCTCAGTTGATGTGACCTTCCTAGGCAAGTTCAACTGCCCCATTTAAGATTAAGCGTTTTGCCTCAGTTCGGGGAGAGGTCCCGGCTGAGACTCTAGGGATGAAGTGTCTAATCATCGGCGCGGGGAAAGGTAGTCGTCTACGGCTCAGGGGTGACAGCAAACCCCTCATCCCCATTTTGGGGGTCCCTCTGATCGAACGCGTCATTCGCTCCGCACGGGAGGCCGGGGCAGATGACTTTTATGTGGTCACCGGATACCACGGGGAGCGTGTTCGCACGTTCCTGAAGGGTCTGAGCGACCGCGCGGGGATTCGTATCACCCCCATCGTTAACGGGGATTGGGAAAAAGCAAACGGCTTGTCCGTACTCAAGGCGCGGCAGCACCTCCGTGAACCTTTTTTGCTCCTGATGGCGGACCATCTCTTTGAACCATCGATCGCCCGTGAGATGCTGGAGCTCCCTTTAGCCGAAGGCGAAATCAGCCTTGCCGTGGATAGGGATATTCGTAATTCCCTCGTCGACATGGGGGATGTCACCCGAGTCAAGACGGAAGGGGGGAAGATCAACAACATCGGCAAGGGCTTAACGGACTTCAATGGGTTTGACACGGGGATTTTCGTCTCTACTCCCGCCGTTTTCGACGCGCTGGAGCGTTGCGCGGAGGAGTCCGGCGATACCAGCCTGTGCGGAGCGGTGCGGGTTCTGGCCACCGAGGACCGGGCCAAGGCGGTCGATGTGAACGGCCATTTTTGGATCGATGTAGATGATCCCGCGGCCGTCAGGCGCGCAGAGAACGCGCTCTCGGCCGATTTAGCGGACAAGCCCAGTGACGGTCCCGTGTCGCGTTACTTGAACCGACCCCTATCCGTGAGGATTTCCCGCCGGCTTGTCAACTACGGCATCACCCCTAATCAAATATCCTTGTTTTCGTTCCTTTGTTCCGTGCTGGCTGCTGGCCTGTTCGCACTGGGCGGCTACCTCGCCCTTTTGCTGGGCGGTTTTCTGGCACAGTTCGCCTCGGTCGTCGATGGCTGCGATGGCGAAGTGGCGCGGCTGAAGTTCCAAACCAGTGCCTACGGAGGGTGGCTCGATGCGGTACTGGACCGTTACGCCGACGCCTTGCTGCTTTTCGGCCTCACCTGGCACGCCTACGCCGACAAGACGGATAGCCTCATCCTACTGACTGGATTTCTGGCGATTATCGGTTCCTTTATGGTGAGCTATACGGCGGACAAATACGACGGGCTCATGCGCGCCCGTATCCGGCACGGCAAGGGATTCCGTCTGGGCCGCGATGTGCGTGTCTTTCTAATAATCCTTGGCGCCCTGCTCAACCAAGCTGCTCTAACGCTGGTCGTTATTGCGGCTGTGATGAACATTGAAACCATACGCCGCGTCATCATCTGCCGGGACCATGGATAGCATAGAAAGCACAAAACAAAGAATCAGAGCGACGATCGCGGCTTCCAAGGTCCCGGAAGACCCTCTGCATGCTGAAAACACGCTTGAGTGGGTGTTAAGGCTCAACGCCAAGGCCGGACAGGCATTGCAGATCGCCGCTCTCGCTCACGATATCGACCGGGCCGTTGAGAAACGGAAAGTGCGTCGCTGCGACTATGAGGACTATGAGGCATTCAAGGCTGCCCATGCGCGTAACGGGGCGAACATCCTGCGAGCGATCTTCGACGAGTGCGGCGTGGCCAAGCCCACCGCGGACGAGGCTTGCCGGCTGGTAGTACGGCATGAGGTTGGAGGCGATTACCGCTCTGATTTGCTGAAGGATGCAGATAGCATTTCGTATTTCGAGGTCAATATGCCGTTCTACTACGAACGCGAAGGCTGGGAGGAGACGAAGCGTCGTTCTATTTGGGGCTATCGGCGTCTCTCAGCGCGGGGGAGAGAGATCGCGAAGAGCATGACATACGACGACGAGGCATTAACACGCCTGCTAGAGGAGACGATTCGAGAAGCTTGTCGCAAAGGGTAACCATGTTCGTGGATAGAACAAGAGGCGCCAAATGGAGAGTTAGAGCGATGATCGTGGGCTGTAAGGTCCCGGAAGGCCTCCGCCAGCTGAGAGAACTCGTATTGGACTTGCGATAACAAGACGAGCAACTAGGCTTGGGATAGTTTCCGTATCATTTTCCCCTGAATGAAGTGGGAATGCTCCCGTCCTTATTGAGGTCTTCGCACACCTGTGGCGGCCATTCCGTTTTGGGCCGAAAGTTGTACCTCAACAAGTAGCGGTCGAGAACACTGTTGTTCCACGATGAGACCAGGACCATCTTCTTCCGGCGAAGGATGCCTCGGACGTCCACGGGCTTAGAAAAATCGAGAAAGTCCTCCCAGGTTCCGCTAAACCTCTTCGGCCACTTGCTCGCCAGCGGCGAGGACGCCGCTCGCGGCCCAACCCTGGAGAGTTTCTCGAACGTTCCACGGTTGTACTTCTCCAACGAGATTTCGCTGTCGAGCGGGTAGTAGTCGCTCTCGGTGTCGCCATTATCCGCCACAATTGTTAGGTTGCGCCAACCGGCGGGCATCGTCCCGTGCTTGCCCCACTGCACGCTAACAGCCGGCTGCCCGCCAGACCGATTGGCCTCTTCGACCGCGGCCGGTAGGGCCCTTAAAATCCGTCCGTGAAAATAGGTGAAGTAATCGACGACCCGCTCTCGCCTTTCATTCAGGCGGACCCACATCAGTTCGTGATCGCAAGGGTCGTTGTCGTCGGGAAAGTCGATGTCATCCTCCCAAAAGAAGTGGTAGGCAATCCAGGGCACCTTTGGATGGATGACAGCGGCTGCGTCTCGGAGACCGAATGGGTCACTCGGCGTGGCGAACACTCGAGGAGCAAATCGCAACACCAGCTTAAGAGAAAAGAAAAGCGAATTTTTCGGTTGATTCGCCCCCTTTTCTCTTTTAGGTCGGATAGGTTTTGCTTGGCCCTATCTGGCCACTAGGAGCATCTGATAGTGCTCCTACCAGAGAAGGAGAGCGGGGGCCTCCAAGGTTTAGCTAACCTTCGTGGCACTTCCTCCCTCGCTTTCCTTCTCACCCGTCAACGTAAGCTAAAAAAGCCCCTGCGGAAACTGACCCTAGCGTTAAGGTCAGCTTCTACAGGGGCCTTTTTTGGCCTTCAGCTTTTCACCGTCAGCGTCATTCGTAATCATAAACGCAAGCCAGAGCCGCCTTCTCTTGCGCGCCTAGCTGAGTCGCCTCAGTGAACATCTCCATTTATAGGCGACGACTCCGAGAAATGGATGAAAGGGGTGCCCCTTTATGGTTCCGTGCTGTACCCGGACGTCTACCCGGGAGTCGACTTCATATTTCAAAACAACAACGGTCGCTTAGGGTATCGCATTCTCGATCACGGCGGCGCAGTACATCAGATAGCGCTCCAGTTCAGCGGTCACGACGGTATTCGCCTGAACGCTCAGGGAGAAATCGAGATCTCTACCGCTGTCGGACTGGCAACCTGGACCGCACCGAAGGCGTTCTGGGAAACCGCTCAAGGACTCATTCGAGCGGAAGCAACCTACGCAATCCGTGACGATGGCAGCGTCGGATTTGAAATCGAGGGTCCGATTCGCCCAGATCCCTTGATTATCGATCCGGATTTAGTTTTCTCGACCTTTATCGGTGGGTCATTAGGCGATTTCATTAACGGCCTTGCCCTAGCTGAGAACGGCAATATCGTAATCACCGGAGCCACGAATTCCCTCGACTTCCCCCGCTCGGCCAATGCCGCTCAGAACAACAACGCGGGTTTCTTGGATATCTTCGTCACGATGCTTCGGCCCGACGCATCGGAAATCGTATTCTCGACCTATCTGGGAGGACAGAACTTCGACGCACCGAACGGAATCGTGATCATGGCGGACGGATCGATCTCGATCTGTGGATTCACTGGGTCGACGGACTTTCCGACGTCGTTAAACGCGATTCAGGCCAACAACAATGCGCTCCCCGACGCGTTTGTATCCCAACTGTCCGAAAGCGGCGACACACTGCTCTTCAGCAGCTACCTTGGCGGGTCGTCGGACGACAACGGTACTGCCATCGTCGCGGATCGCCAAAATCGACTGTTGATAATCGGCTACACAGCCTCTACGGACTTCCCAATTACGCCGGGCGCCATGTCAACCCAGCATCAAGGCGGCCGGAGCGCGACCAATCCTCTCGAGTACGATGGCTTCTTCAGCGTACTTCGACTGGACCAACCAGGCATTGAATACTCGACGTTCCTGGGGGGCTCAGGTTCCGAGTTGCACGCAGTTCGGTTTGTAGATCCTGAAGTCGAAGGCCTCGCATTCGAACTGGGTCCGTGGTTGACTACAGACGACAAAGGTGACGTCTATTTGGCCGGCGCCACTAGTTCCGCTGATTTTTTGACCACGCCCGGCAGCTTCATGCAGTTGCTTCGGGGCGGCACCAGCGCTTTCATCATCAAACTGGCTGCCGAGGACTATTCGCTGATTGCATCAACCCTGCTTGGTGGCGACATGTTTGACGGTGCGTTGTCCATCGCGATTTCGCGAGATGGCAAGGTCGTTGTCGGGGGTATCACGTCGTCTTCAGATTTTCCCGCGTCGATTAATGCGTTCCAGCCTACATTTGGCGGTGGTCAGAACGATGGATTTCTCGTGGTCCTGGATAATAATCTTCAGGCGCTTGAATATGGCACCTACATCGGCGGAGCGGGCGTCGACGCCTTCTTTGCTAATGTTGCTGCCGAAAATCGGATTCACATTGGCGGCATTACATCGTCAAGCGACCTGCCATCTTCGCCAGGCGCGTTGCAGCCCGGCTTCGCAGGAGTAGTAGATACCTATTTCTTAACGTTCAACTTGAGTACGAATTTCGTGGAGTTTTCGACCTACATCGGAGGATCCGGGCAAGAGGTGCTGAGTCGTCCTATGACTACCTCCGACGGTGGAGTCTTGCTCTTTGGCGGGACCAGCAGCCCAGAATTCAAGACTACCAGCGGAGTCATAGGGGAAAACTACAGCGGCGGTGAGAGCGACGGGGCAATCGTCAAGTTTGCGGGCCCTATGTCACCGGCCGTCTTGTTGCATGGGGGGAGCTTTTTCCCGCAGTTCGCCCCCAACACCTGGGTCAGCGTTTTCTTGACTGACCCGGTCGATGCGGCAACGCGTATCTGGGGAGGCTCCGATTTCGTGGACAATCGGCTGCCGGAAGACTTGGACGGTTTCAGCGTTTCCTTCAACGGACGCCCCGGTTATGTCTCCTATATCAGTCCTACTCAGTTCAATGTACTTTCGCCGGTAATGGGAGTTGCAGAGTCGGTCGACGTGCAGGTGGCGACGCCGCAGGGCCCATTAGACTCCTTCACGATGACCGCGGATGAGTTCGCGCCGGGTTTCTTCATGTTCAATCCACAAGACCGGAAGTACGTGGCGGCGGTCCACCTCGATGGATTCTTCGTGGGACCAGGAGATCTGTTTGGCGGTGCGCTTCCGACCCGGCCCGCGGCTCCTGGAGATACGATTCAGGTTTTCGCAACCGGGTTCGGGCAAACGGCGGGCGGCATCGCTGAAGGTGAAATCCTCTTGTTCGACCTGCAACGCGACCGCTTGGCAAACGAGGTCGTTTTCCAGATTGGCGACACCCCAGTTATTCCATCGTTTGCCGGTTTGGTGGGTGCGGGTCTTTATCAGTTCAACGTGCCGATCCCGCCTCTCGCAGCTGGAGACCACAGCATCAGCGCCAGCGTCGGTGGCTTTTCCACTCAGCCCGGAGCTTTTCTGGCTGTGGCTGACGATCAATGACGGAGCAAGCTCGTAGCGCGATCTCGCCTTTGAGATCCGCGGCTTTTCTACCTGCCCCCGCGACGCTGTGGGGATTCGTCGCCGACAAGCTCCTTCCAAGCGATCTCGAAGACCGACAAGTCCGGCCAGTCTCCGTTGAGGGCTTCGAGGAAAGCGAGTAGCTCGCCTTTTTCAGCTTGGGTGAGATCGAGCGGGTCGAGCTCGGACTCACCGACTTTCGCTGGTGGCGGATCGCTGTAGTGTTCGATCACTTCACCTAACGTCTTGAACCGGCCGTCGTGCATGAACGGTTCGCGTCCTTTCCAGTTGCGCAGCGAGGGGACCTTAAAGGCGCCCTTGTCTTCCTCGTCCTTCGTTACGTTGTAGCGTCCTGGATCAGTATCGCTTCCGGTTCCGACATTGTGGAAGTCGTTGTCGGTGAAGTTGTTCCCCATGTGGCAGATGGCGCACTCACCACGGGTGAAAAAGATCATCCGTCCGCGAGCTTGGGAGGCGCTCAAAGCGCTCCGATCCCCTTGTAGCCAGCGGTCAAACGCCGTTTCGCCGGTAATAAGTTTTCGCTCGAAGGCCGCAATGGCACGGACGATGTCGTCGATCGCAATCTCGTTTACACCGATCGCAGCGAACGCTTTCCGGTAACGCGATTGGGACTTCACCCGGGCTACCGCTTCCTCCAGCGTCAGATCCATCTCGATCGGGTTCGTGATCGGGCCCCGGGCCTGCTCTTCGAGCGATTCCGCGCGACCGTCCCAGAAGAAGTAGTCGGCTTCCTGCAGGTTGACCACTGTTGGGGTGCTGATCGGTAGTACGTCGCCGTGCGCCCCTTTGCCAAAGGCGACGCCCTGCTCGAAGCCGTGCTCCGGCTTGTGGCACGTTCCGCACGAAGTATTTCGGGGGCGAGAGAGGATGGGGTCGAAAAACAGTCGCCAGCCGATAGCCTCTTGGCGGGATACCTCACTGCCCCATGCCACGGCAGAGAGCGCACAGCAGAGCAGGGAAATGCGGGCGAGGAGTCTTCGCGGCATGGGGTGCGTCGCGGATAACAGAGGGTTCCGGTGTAGTGTCTCTGCCCGGAAGCGGCTAGCCCGCGATCACTGTTTCCTACGCCCCTCCAGGGCTGATTCGTGTTTGGCTTTCCCCCCAGGGTTGCGCCAAAAATGGCTCCACCCTGGGCTATTATCCCGCGCCCCCTTCGGGGGCTGACTTACCGTTAAGTAATTCCCATTGGGGCTAATCGTCGAGTGCCACGCCCCAGGGCCGCTCACCGACCGCAATCGTGTTGATCTCCACGTTCTTTTCGGTATCGACGACCGAGACGGTGTTGTCGAGGCCGTTCGCGGAATACAGGCGGGATCCGTCCCGTGAGAGCGCCAACCCCCAGACACGTTTTCCTACGGGGATGGTCGTTTTGACTGCCAGTGAATCCGCATCCAATACGGCAATCGCAGACCCTCGGCCTGTCGAGACGTAAAGAGTCTTCGCGTCATGGCTGAGCTGCAAGCCTTTCGGCTTGGCTTTCTTGATATGTCTGCGCAGCTTTACCGTGTTGACAATTTGCCGCGTCTCGACATCCAGCTTCAATACCTGGCCGGCCACTTCGCAGCTAATGTAGGCCCAACGGCTGTCCGGAGTGAAGGCCACTTCCCGCGGCCTGGCGCCCACCAGTATGTTGTCGACGACTTCGTTTGTGGACACGGAGATCACGTGCACCATGTTGGTCGATTCGCTGGTGACCATGACGAGCTTGCCGTCGGGAGAAATGCCGACGCCTTCCGGCTCGATGCCGACGGGAATTTCGGCGAGGATCTCACCCGAGCGTGGATCGACCACACTTGCCTTGCCGTCATCCTCGTTGGAAAGATAAATGTGCCCGTTCGGGTGGACAGCGAACGCTTCCGGGTCCGATCCCGCGGGGATTGTCTTGACAACCTCGAGAGAGCGGACATCGACAACGGCGAGAGCGTTGTCATCCCCGTTCGCGACGTAGACATACTTTCGGTCGGGCGAGAGGCCGATCCCGCGTGGACGATTCCCGACTTCGATGGTAGCTTCCAGCTTGCCGGTTCGGGTGTCAATGACCGACAGCGTGTTATCGCCCTCGTTGGTGACGAACAGACGGTGGGTGGGGTCAGCGCTTGAGCAAGCGGCGCAGACGGCCCAGGCCGCGGCCACCAAAACTGCCTGTTTGATGAAGGAGGCTTGTGCTAGCGAAAACGTCATAGCTGTTTTGCCGTAGGTGATTTCGGGGCTAACGATTCGATCCTTCTGCAACTGTCGCTATTCCTTGCAACTCGCCAGTCCTAGGCTGTCGAGATCGTCGGTCTCCACGACGCCGCGAACCGGCGCTTCACCGGCAAGCTCGCCGTTTTCGACGATCAGCAAGGGCTGGCGCAACTGGCCGGTGTTGCGAAACGTGTGGGGGACGCCCTTCTGTCCGTCGAATTCCATTTCTTCTTTCAAGTAGACCAAAATGTCGCTCGGGGTCGTGCTGCGGGTCCGTGCCACCGCCTCGGCAATCATCTTGACTGCCGCCCAGCCCGCCCAGGCGCCGTCGTCCATCGCGGCGCCCTGGGTTCGACGGAAGCGGTTGTTCAACTCCCGACCGGCGAATTTTTTGAAGTCCCGGTGCCAGGCAAGGGCTTCGACATCGGCCGAGTCCGACCTCTTGCGCCACTGGTTGATGGCATCGGCGCGCATGCGGTCGCTGGGCGCGGTGTGCAGCAAGTTGGGCCGGCATTGCCGGCGAAGGATGTCGTCCCCGGCGGTTAGGTTGAATATAGCGACGCCGGCGTCGGCCAGGCGGTCGCTCAGCGTCGCAAGTTTGCCGGAATCCAGTACTGCCAGCACGGCTGCCGGTTGGAGGTTTGTAATCCAGCTTCCTAGCTTTTCCGTCTCGCCTACCTGCGTCAACTGATAACCGTGGCCCGTGAATCTTCCGAGTACGTTCGCCTCCTTCAACCCCTGCCGCGCGCCTTTTACCGCGCTACTTTCAGCGGGGCCGATGTAAAGCAGTCGGACGTTTTCGCGTTCAGCCGCCCAGACGGGCAAGGCGAGTGCTAGATACAGAGCAAGTAGGCCGGCCACGGGCTTTCGCATCAACTCTCGATTGTACAACGCGCTTTCGAGGGCGGTTGCTCGTTCCATCTCGGGTTGATCCGGTTGGGTCGATGAGGTGCGGTTTGAGGCGGAACATGTGTACACGGAGCCACGCCCGCAAGGGCGCGGCTCCGGGGGCGAGAACCGACCAGATTCACGCCGACCGGGCTTGGGCCCGCAGGCTAACGCCCGCGGCTCTGTACGGTGATGTTCGGCTAGCTGAGGGTCAGGCGTCCTTGGGCGCACTTCACAGTTCGCGCGCCCGCAAGGGTGCAGTCCAGGCTATGCGCAACGACTGGCGTGTCTCCTGGTCAAGATCATTTCACACCTTGACCGCAGGCTCGCGCCTGCGGCTCCGTTTGATTCCGGTTGGGTCAACAAGGTTCGAGCATGTGGTAATCGCCGGGCTATGGCGTGCTTCGACCGTCAGCTCGTGAGAAAAGCCGGCTAGGAAGCACAGACAACCTTGTCTGTCATCCGACACTTTGCCGGGTCTCTGGGAGGAGATCGCCGAGCGGGCTGCCACTCGTGACCGTCACCCCGCAGTTAAGCCGCTGCGCCCGTCGAACGGCGTAGTGTATAGTGATTTGGTTCACGATGAAGCCGCCACGCCCTCCCTGCGAGGCGGCCGCCGGGAGAACCGTCTATGGCATCCGACACCCTCTATCAACCGCCCGCGGAGTTTTCGAAACAAGCGTCTGTTTCTAGCATGGACCAGTATCGCGAGATCTATCGTCAGGCTACCGAGGACCCGGAAGGTTTTTGGGGGCAGTTGGCGGAGAAGGAACTCCACTGGTTCGAAAAGTGGTCCCGGGTGTTGGAGTGGGATGCGCCTTTTGCCAAGTGGTTCGTCGGCGGCAAGACGAACATGAGCTACAACTGCCTTGACCGTCACTTGCTGACTTGGCGGAAGAACAAAGCGGCGATTATTTGGGAAGGCGAGCCCGGCGACGAGCGCGTTCTTACCTATCAAGAGCTGTACCGCCGCGTAGCGCGGTTTGCCAACGTGTTGAAGCAGTTGGGCCTCAAGACAGGCGACCGCTCCATCATCTATATGCCAATGGTTCCGGAGCTGCCGATTGCCATGCTGGCCTGCGCACGGCTGGGCATTACCCACAGCGTCGTTTTTGGGGGGTTCTCGGCGGAGGCGCTGAAGACACGCATCCTTGACCTCGACGCGAGAGCCGTCATCACGGCCGACGGTGGTTGGCGGCGCGGCAAAGAGGTTCGGCTCAAAGACACGGCGGACGAGGCGTTGCAAGACTGTCCGAATGTCAAACACTGCATCGTCTATCAGCGAACAAACAGCGACGTCGAGATGAAGGCGGGGCGGGATCACTATTGGGGCGAGCTGGAGCGAAACGCGGGCGAGGAATGCCCGGCCGCGGTGCTCGACGCGGAACACCCGCTCTATGTTCTCTACACCTCGGGCACCACGGGCAAGCCCAAGGGCATCGTCCATACGACGGGGGGTTACCAGGCGCAGGTCAGTGCGACCATGCGTTGGGTCTTCGACATCAAGGATGAAGACACTTATTGGTGCGCCGCCGACATCGGCTGGGTCACCGGACATAGCTATATCGTCTACGGTCCTTTGATGGCCGGCGCCACGACGGTTATTTACGAAGGAGCCCCCGACTTCCCCGAGCCGGACCGCTTTTGGCGCATCATTGAAAAGTACAAGGTCAATATCTTTTATACTTCGCCGACTGCTATCCGGGCCTTTGTCCGGCAAGGGGAACAGTGGCCTGAGCGCCACGATCTATCGAGCCTGCGGCTGCTGGGAACCGTCGGGGAGCCGATCAACCCCTCGGCCTGGGAGTGGTATCACAAGACGATCGGTCACGAGCGCTGCCCGATCGTGGACACTTGGTGGCAAACCGAAACCGGCTCGATCATGATCTCCCCGCTGCCGGGAGCCACGCCGACCAAACCCGGCTCGGCGACCTTCCCGCTGCCCGGCATTGTGGCCGATGTCGTCGATATGGAAGGCAACTCGGTCGAGACAGGCGAGGGCTACTTGGTGGTCCGCCAGCCGTGGCCGGCGATGATTCGGACATTGTGGGGCGACCCGGAGCGTTACAAGCAACAGTATTGGTCGCAGATTCCGGGGATTTATTTCACCGGCGACGCCGCTCGGCGTGACAAGGACGGCTACATCTGGGTCCTCGGTCGAGTTGACGATGTGATGAACGTAAGCGGGCACCGTCTTAGCACGGCGGAGCTCGAATCGGCGCTCGTGAAGCACGAAACCGTTGCCGAGGCAGCTGTGATCGGCAAACCGGACGAGTTGACCGGTCAAGCCGTGGTCGCGTTCGTGACCCTCAAAAAAGGCATCGACGCCAACGATGATTTAAACGAGACTCTGCGCGCTTGGGTGGCGCAGGAAATCGGCAAGTTCGCCCGCCCGCAGCAAATCCGCTTCACCGAAGCCCTCCCCAAGACCCGCAGCGGCAAAATCATGCGCCGCCTCCTCCGCGAAATTGTCACCACCGACAAAGTGTCGGGCGACATCACGACCTTAGAAGATCTGTCGGTGATCAACCGGTTGGCGGGAGCGCAGGAGGAGGAGTGAGCGTCTGGAGCTGCAGCTTTTAACGACTTGCTGAAAATCTGCTGTACGTCTGGCCTCGACAGGATCGAGATTCCTGGTCGGACGCTATTCCCGGGTTGGGCAGCTGCTTCACGGGTGACCTGCTGTATAATCTCCTTTGATTTCTTCCAAACCGCACAGGAGTTGGTCAAATGAAATGCCCAAACTGCAAATCCGAAAATCCCGAAAGCAAAACGTATTGCGGGGACTGTGGTGAGCCGATCGAGATGCGCCTACGCTTAACCGTCAAACGAGAAGTTCAACAAGCCGTTAACGCGCGCTTCAAGAGGCGCGACCTCGTCGTTTCGGAAATAGCTCACGCCGTGACCGACAAAGTGCTGAGATGGGCCAAGCTTTACGGAGTACTTGTCGGTGTTCCCTTGACACTTGCTCTCGCTTTGCACGGTGTGACCCTTTATACTGCCTTACCGAAATTGCAAACGGCCAACGAAAAGGCAGACGAGCTTCTACGAAGGTTGGAGGTAGCTACTACGGAGGGGATTGAGGCGTCTGACCACATTCGGAGCCTGCGAGACCAGGCACGCTCCCTGCCAAATGATCTGTCCACAGCTGTGGATGCCGTTGTGAAGACGGCTGCCGGGGACCAGAAAAAGGTCGAAAACCTGAGAAATCTCGTCCGGAAAGCGGATGAGCTCATCGAGGAGCAGTGGGAGCTGATAGAGGATCAAGACAAAGATATCGTCGAGCTTAGGAACCTACTTAACCTCGATCGCAAATGATTCAGCTTCGCTGCTCTCGCGTATCCGGCGTGCGGTGCGGCGGGCATCTGTTAGTTGCCGTTGGACGCGATTGCAATCGCTATGATACTAGCCACTGGGGTGATGGACTCTGCGATCTTTTGCCAAGTGCTGGTCTTTCTTGGTTGCGCGAGCTGCTTGATCACCGCGTCACGATCTTTCACAGATTCGAGGTACACTGCAATTTGCTCCTTCTGGGAATTGATGACTTCGTCTTTCAGCCCGGCTACACCCTTGTATAGTTCGATCAGATTGTTCTGTTCAGCGGTGCGAGCTTTAACCTCTTCAATCAATTCATCGCGTAACCGGATCTCAGCCTGCAAATTGGATATGTCCTTATCCTGGCTCTCGATCACCGTTTCTTGGATCGCTATGATTTGCTCAGCTTTCGCAAGAAGCCCTTTGCTGGTTTCCGGTTGAGCAAAGATGGCAGGCGCGGCCGACAGCATGACCAGGCACGCGACAGGCAGTACATGTTTAACAGGGTTCATAGTTTCTCCCAATGGCCTTCAATGTGTGTTGACGCTGATTCCCTTCCCACTATAGTCTTTCCTCAGCTTGAGTCTTTCCTCATCCTGTTATTTATTTTCGCCAGTATTCACCGAGTCTCTTAACTTTTGCCAGTCTTTCTTGCCATCCCTAAGCTTGGCCAGGCGTTTTTGCCGCTCTTTTTCGCGTTTGTCTAGTTTGGACGTCCTCAGTTTTATAACATCGCCCCGCAGACGCACAACCTCTTGTCGTGAGGAGGCTAGCTGCGTCTGTAGCCGGCTGCACTCTCCGATGCATTTTTCGGGGTCTTGGCACTTGTTCTCGACCTCGATCGCTTCTTGGGTGTCAATGGTCGATTCTGCCAGACTGTCTTTTTGCTGGGCTGCAGGGCTCTGGCCACTCGCTCGTCCTAACTCTGTAGCCGAAAACACGAAACACGTAAAGCAGACCGTTAAAACGGTCGCGCAAACTCGGTTACTGAAGGGCATGACACATTCCTAAAGGTCGGCTTACGGCTCCACAGCGTCCTCCCGCATTTTTGCGAATTCTGCTTTTAGCTTAGCCAACGCATCCTTGCGTCGCTGTGTTTCTTGCATTCCCTCGTTTGTTTTTTGCGATGCTTCTTCGATTTTCTGCTCGATCCTGTCGATCTCCTGGTCGATGGCCGCAATCGCAAGCTCCGACTGTTTGATGAGCTCCATCTTGGAGCCAATCTGATCGTTGATGTCTTTGATCTTGTCGGCGAGGGCTTCTAGTGTCGCTTGACGCTCCTCGTCGCGTTTCGCCAAATCATCGACGATCTTCTGGACTTCTTCTGGTGAGATGCCCTCGTCGTTCCAGATGTCGACCAGCGAGCCGATCTGTGTTCCCACTTCCGCCCCGCCAAGCTTTTCGGCCAGTTTCACCAGCCTAGACTTCGTGGCTGAAGATGAAGCGGCTTCGGCCCCGGCCCCGGCCTCAGCTTCACCGCCACTCTCTGCGTCTCCGGAGTCACCGGCCCCCGCCCCAGTTTCGCCGCCACTCGCGGCGCCTCCGGCAGCGCCCTCCGTGGCTGGATCGTTTCCGCTTGGCGCCGTCTTCGGGCCGTCTTCTTCAGTGGTGTTCGTATCGTCTGCCATGGTTAGGTCCTCCTCCTGATTCTGTTGGGGTCATTTTGTTCAAGGCTCGAGCCCGGTTAGGCGCTCCTCAACTCCAAATCCTCCACGATCACTTCTTGCCCTTTGCGATACGCTTCCGTAAACCGATCTAGCCCGTGGCTGCCGCCGTTGACCAGCTTCCGAGCTTGGCGGAGGTCGTCTTCTGCGAGGGCCGCGCGGATTCCCGATTCCTGGCCTTTGATGAAACTCGCGAGGAGTTTCGAGGCGATGTCGGGGTCGTTGGCAAGATCAGGTTCTTCGACGAGCTGGTCCCCCAATCCAATAGCTGCCCCGTGTCGCTGATAATTGTCGCGGCCCGTTAACTGAATGAATCCGCGGCCTTTGAAGCGTTCACCGTCAGGTTTGCCTTGGTTGCCGAGGTCCCTGCGATCGTCGTAGAGATCGAAGTCGTGTCCGTCGGGGGACGTGTTGAATGTAGACTTCAACTCGCTAATGGGCTTGAAACCTTCGGTCTCCGCTCGGATCGACGACAAGGCCATCAGGACCATCTTTTGGTCCCGCAGCTCCGAGTCCACTAAGGCCCCGAGGAGGTTGGGCAGGTGCTCGCGGATGTTCTTGAGCGGCGTATGCGGCGAAAACATCCGCGACACGGCCGTGACGCTGACGCCCGGAAATCCGGACGGCATCTCTGCATTGGGATCGAAGTTCAGCGCCGCCGCAGTCGTGTCGCCCACGACCCCGTCGACTGTCAAGCGATTGATGTTTTGGAAAGCGCGGACGGCACGCTCCGTTCCCGGACCGAAGCTGCCGTCAATGCCACCGGGGTCGAACCCCAGTTCTTCGAGGCGGAGCTGTAGCACCATCACAGCAGTGCCGGGGGAACCTCTTCGCAGCGGAAGCAAGCCCATGGGACCCGCCAACCATTCACTATTGCGACACTCCTTGTCAACGGTCTGGCGGGGCTCCGCGTAATTGTTCCGTAAATGGAACAAGGCTGCGCGTTTCCATGTGGCTTTACATGATTGATTCTAAAGCCGTACCAGGGAGACGAGAGAGAGCAGATCTCGCTAACGAAGTATGCAGTCGACTACTGTTTTCGGGAATCAGAACATAAATCGTGACCTATTAGCTCTCCTTTGATTTTACGGTGCAACGACTTTACTCCCGGTACACGCTGCGGGCGACCTTCACGACCTTAGAAGATCTGTCGGCAATCAACCGGCTGCGGGCAGGCGCTACCATTCTGCACAGTCTCGTTCGGGGAGCAGGAGCGAGCGGAATTCACCCGGTTACGGACTCGTTGAAGGGTTTAGGTTAAGAGCCAACTCCCGCGGTGTTGTCCTCTCATCTCGTTTCTTCCAGACGTTTCGACGATTGCGGCCGTGAGGGGGGCAGCTGATTCTTTGCGAAGTCCAGCGGATTAAATCGCGCTTCTTGCTTCAGGACTGACAAAGAAAACATCGCGCTTGGCTTCCCGTTCAGCTGCTGAGGCTTGACGAGTCCTCGTGCTGCTTCCATGAAGACAAGAGTCCCCAACAGTCGCAATGCCCCTCCTCCGTAGACGCTGCTGATGTTCTCGCGCCTTAGTCAAGTTGGCCCCGAACTTTACCAGGGCTTCAATCGCCTCACTCGGTTTCTTGCTTCGGCTCTTACGAAACTCAGCCCTCTGGCAACCCGCTTAGAAAGCGTGTTCGACAACGATCGCTTCGTTGCGCAACAACGATTGTAAGCATCGGTCCCCGGCCTGCTTCAAACTCGTGCTGATAATGCGTTGCAGTGCCAAGTTGCCTTCGTAGAACTGCAGGGTCTTATTCAGATCCGGGCGAGTGGAAAGCACTTCGAAGGCGCGAACGATCGCCTCTTTTAGGTTGGCAGAAGTCATCGAAATGCCCGCCATGCGGCGTCGCTGCTCGCGGTCGGGCGAGTTCCAGTAAACTTTCTTGTCGGTGTTCAGCGTTACGCTACTGCCTCCCACTTTGACACTGGTTGACGGTGGAATCGACGAATAGAGAAGTAACAGAGCAGTCGCGTCGAGGTTCTTATACCTCTTGGGATCTTGGAAGTAGTAGAAGGGGATGAGCTCCTTCAGGGCTGCTTGAATCCGCCGTGACATGTTGGCATAGTTCTTCGGGTCTTTCGGGGGGGGCGTTGAGCCACCCGGAAGCGATTACCGCCGGAACCGACAGGTCGAGAGAAATCAGTGTGTCACCGAAACTTTCCGGCCCGTTCCCAGCAAGATTCTCGACGAACGTATCCAAGGCTTCCACCCATCCGTCGAAGGATTCAGAGACCACACCGTCAATCCGTCCGCTGAAGCTGCCGGGAAGGTATTTTTGCACGTCAGGCTTTACTTGCTGCTGTAGCTCTGCTAGTTTCATCGCGCGGCGGGCTTGCCGGAATGTATAGGACAGAGAGGTGAAACCCGCCGGGGCGCTGAACCACCCGAACATCTGCACGATATACGAGATTGACGAAGTCGAAGGGAAAACCTTTCTCGCCTTGGAGTTCATCGCGGGCGCAAGCCTGGAGATGAACATCGACCGAGGCCTCTGCCGCTCAAGGAAGCCCTGGAACCGACCTGCTAAGTCGCCGACGGCCTCGGGGACGCACATCGGAAGGGAGTCACACATCGCGACATCAAACCCGCCAACCTGTTCATCAAGCCTAAAGGACAAGTGAAAATCCTTGGACTTCGGGTTGGCGCTGCTGACCGAAGGCTCGAAGCTGATGAAACTCGGGGTGCTGGGCTGCGTGCCGGAAACAAAATATCGTGTCCCTCGCAGCCAAGGCCGGCCCGTCTCCAAGTCGAAGCGATTTCCGCCCTGCGGCGTGGCAGCCTGATGAGTGTTGGTACGGTCAATCACACCGATCGGCTGTGGAGTTTTGGCGAAGGACAGGCCTTCAAGCCAGCGTTGGCCAGGGCTGCTTATAGAATTCCCTCCGAGTAGAAACGACGCGGACATCGTATTACGTAGTTCGGCATAAACGGCAATAGTACCTTAGTTCACCGCGACGTAGAGAAGGATTTGCTAGCAAAGTGCATTGAACCGTTTATCGATCTCGGTGGGCTTCAGTTGTAGAGTATATCCAGAGTTAGTAGTATGCCCCCAAGAAAATCACGTCGCCTCTACTGGTACCGATTGAACGAAATTTGTCAGGATCGGCTGGAGGCAGAAACTAGATGAATGCTCTCTTTTCCATTTCTGTGCTACTTCGCGTCCTCGCGACGGTCTGGGGCGTGGTATTGGTCTGGCGTCAACGGGATTGGCGGCTAGTGTTTCTACCGATGATGCTGGCTCTACTGGCGTTGCAGCCTCTGGCAGGTCTGGGTGAAACACAGTCCCTCATGCTGGCAATCTCGATCTTGACTGTTGTTGTGGCCACGATGTTTTACTTCGTTCTCCGACACCTTCTGCGGTGGTGGGCGACCGCATTGCTGAAGTTAATGCTGATACTTATAACCGTGTACCAAATCATAGGCCTCCAGGCAGAAGAGGCCGTTATGAGCTTAGTGATCCTGCGCTCCGAACTGTCGCTCAGTTTCGTGGTGTACTTGAGCATTGTTTTGTTGGGCCGTATCCTCGGCGAGCGCAAGCGGGCCGAGGAGCAACTACGACATCAAATGAAGGATGATGCTCTTCACGATTCGCTGACTGGCCTAGCGAATCGGCTCCTGTTTATGGAGAGGCTGCGATTAGCCTATGCCCGGGCACAGCGTCGACAGGGTTATTTATTTGCCGTAGTTTTCGTGGACCTGGATCGCTTCAAGCTCGTTAACGACAGCCTTGGACACAGGGTTGGGGATCTATTGCTGGTGCAGACCGCTCAAAGGATAGAAGCCTGTCTGCGGAACGAAGATATCGTAGCGCGTCTAGGAGGAGATGAGTTTGCGATCCTCCTTGAGGATCTCAAAGAGCACCTTGACGCCGAACGCTTCGCCATCAGGCTCCACAAGGAACTCACCAGGCCCTATCACCTAGAGGGCCGAGAGATCGTCAGCATCGCCAGCAGCGGAATTGCCTTCCACACGCTCCATTGTCAGCAGCCCGAGGATCTACTGCGGGATGCCGACACGGCTATGTACCATGCCAAGGCCGCCGGGAAGGGACACTACCAGATGTTCGACGACCACATGCACAAGCGGGCCATGGCACAGTTGCAACTAGAAGCCGATCTGCACCGGGCCGTTCAGGATGACCAATTCTGTGTCTACTACCAACCGATTGTAGCTCTCAACACCGGAAAGATCGTTGATTGCGAGGCTCTGCTGCGCTGGAATCATCCCACTCGTGGCCTTGTCTGTCCGGCAGAGTTCATTCCGACAGCGGAAGAAACAGGATTGATCTTGCCAATCGGCGAGTGGGTTTTGCGAACCGCCTGTGCCCAAACCAAGGCTTGGCAGCGGACAGACTCTTGCTCTCTCCTAGGTATAGCGGTCAACGTTTCTGCCGTCCAATTGCGGCGACAAGAATTCGCAGCCAGCGTTTCTAAGATATTAGAGGAAACCGGCTTGGACCCCCGTTTTCTCGAACTAGAGCTGACTGAAAGCACCCTTCTGCAAGACCCAGAGGCCACCTCAAGAACAGTGGGTGAATTGGCGGACATGGGGGTACGGTTTGCGATCGACGATTTCGGGACGGGTTATTCCTCCTTGAGCTATCTACGCCGTTTCCCGCTGCAGACCTTGAAAATCGATCACACGTTTGTGAGTCGTCTCAGTAAGGGAGATACTGGTAGTGTTGGGATTGTTGCAGCGGTGGCTTCATTGGCGCA
This sequence comes from Bryobacterales bacterium, assembly GCA_965248105.1. GTDB lineage: Bacteria > Acidobacteriota > Terriglobia > Bryobacterales > UBA6623. The sequence goes on along the minus strand of CBDFIK010000006.1, from coordinate 2,146,996 downwards.
CAGTTTGGAACTCGAGGTCACTGCCGAAGGCGTGGAATCCGAAGAACAGTTGGCTTTTCTGCGTTCCTTAGGATGCACGAATGCGCAGGGATACCTTTTCAGCCGGCCCTTACCCGCTGAGACCCTCACAAAGCTGCTGCAGGAAAAGGGACGAGTGGGTCTACACCCCGTTATTGCAGAGGGCGCTGATCCAGAGACTGCACCTCAGCACGTGGCAGAATTGCAGAATCTGGCCGCTGAGGTAAGCCAGAAGACGGCTGGACAGGTCCCCGTGGTGGTTTCTACATTGACGAACCCGAAATCTGGTTGATTCCTTCAACAGCAAGTTGCAATTCCTGGCACATACCCCCGAGTGCTCCAACCCGTATCGGTCCGGCAAGTGGCACGACCAGCGGCAGCGGTAACGCCACGGTTGACCCCGCCAAAAGAAAAGCCTCTTCAGGCGATCTGCTTATGTATGCGCGCCGGTAGCCGCCGCTCTGCCGAAAGATCCACCAACTTACCGTTGACATCTTGATGCTTCCAAAATATCATCAAGATGTGCGAACGACCCTGACTCTCGACGATGATATCGCTGCCAAACTGGGCGAGGTCGCCAAGAAAGCGGGCCGTCCCTTCAAGCAAGTTGTTAACGAAACGCTACGTTTGGGTCTCAACGCCAAGCGAACCATGAAACCCCGCAAGCCGTTTACCGTGCGTACTCGGGATACGGGACTCCGTCCCGGCTTCGAGTTGGACTGTGTGTCGTCACTCCTGGAGGATCTCGAGGGGCCGCCTCGTCGATGAGGCTCGTCGATGCCAACCTTCTTCTATACGCTTATCACCCGTCGACTGATCGTCATAAGGCGGCGAAGGTATGGTTGGAGGACGCCTTATCGTCGGCTGCACCCTTCTGCCTGAGTTGGCAGACGATCACCGCGTTCATCCGAATAAGCACATCTTCACGGGTTTTTGAAGCGCCATTCACGACTCGCGAATCCGTCGCGATTGTGTCGCAGTGGCTCGCGGTTCCCTCCGTTACGGTTCTGGCCCCGGGAGAACGTCATTGGGAGATTTTCGCCGAGTTACTGCAAGATTTCCAATGCCGGGGACAACTGGCAATGGATGCCCATCTGGCGGCGCTGGCGATAGAACATGGCGCGAGCCTGTACACCACGGACAAAGACTTCGGCCGTTTCGACCAGGTCCAAGTGGTGAATCCACTTGCCTGAGCGAACTGCCGGCTGGTCAGGGAAGCCCTAGAAAAGATGCTTACCCTACTCGTTCTTCGCCATGGAAAGGCGGACTGGGAGGCGTCGTTCGAGAGCGACCACGACCGGCCGCTAGCCAAACCGGGCCGTCGGGCCGCGTCTCTCGTAGGAGAGTTTCTGCACGCCATGGAATTGATCCCTGACTCGGTGATTACGTCGTCGGCCGTTCGCGCCAAAACCACCGTCGAGATTGCGGCGGAAGCAGGAAGCTGGGACTGCGGGATCAGGGTGACCGATAGCTTTTACGATGCGACACCAGGGCAGATTCTTGAAGAAGTGCGAGCGGAAACGGCCTCGACAAAAACTCTGCTCATCGCGGGACATGAACCGACGTGGTCGACTTTGGTCAGGCTCCTCATTGGCGGGGGAGCGCTACGGTTTCCTTCCGCTGCGCTCGCCTGCGTCGAGTTTCCGATCGAAAATTGGAGACAGGTGGAACCCTCACGAGGCCAGCTTGCCTGGTTGGTGACGCCCAAGCAGCTTAGGCTGTTGGGGAAGTAGGTGGGGATGGTGCTCCCGGCACCGGGTCCTTTCAAGGGGCTGCTAGCTTGTTGCGCGTGTAGGCTTAAACCCAGAGCGCTTTTCTCCCAAGAGACTAACCCGCTTTTCTCACGAGGTGCCGAGATTCCGGCCGGCATCGGCAATGCACTCGCTCGTCTCCGCTATTTGATGTCGCCACCACGACTGTCTCATTTTTGGGCTTCACTCCAGCACGCAAGAATGCGTGCGCCACGGGGCGCGAACCCGGTATTTTATGAAGCTTTCGCGGTGATCGCAACCGAACGGAACGTCCCTGCCGCTCTCCCGGTAGCTGGCATTTCTCACGACAAACCAGTAGGGGCGGGCCGCTGCGCCCGCCCAGAAAGGTTCTCACGGGGTTCGGTCGCGTGATCGAATGGGACGGAGTGTGTATCTCACCAATGGGCGGACACGGCGGTCCGCCCCTACAAATAAAGTCCGTTCAACGCCGGTCGTCCGAACGCTCGTGAGAAAAGCGGGCTAGCCAGTCGAAAGCGCCGCGTTCCCCCTACCAGTAAGATCCCATCCAGGTGGCCTCGAAAGGCAGCTCGACGGGCGGCCGCTTGAGGATGACGTCTTCGTTGATGTCGGTTCCCAGACCCGGTCCGGTTGGTATCTTCAGAAACCCGCCTTCGTACTCGATGGGATCGGTAAGGATCTCGTTGTACTGTTCCAAGTCGGGATAGAAGAACTCTTGGATGATGAAGTTCGGGATGCAGGCATCGAGGTGCAGGCTGGCGACCGTGGATATCGGGCCGTTCGAGTTGTGGGGTTGGACGGAGACGTAATAGGCTTCGGCCATGGCGGCGATCTTTTTCAGTTCCAGGATGCCGCCCGCGTGGCAAACGTCGGGCTGAATGATGCGTGCAGCCTGTTTTTCCAACAGCGGTCGAAACTCCCACCGGTTGTAGAGCCGCTCTCCAGTTGCAATGGGAAGGTTGATCGCGCGCTGCACCTCGGCCATAGCATCCACGTTGTCGGGCGGAATCGGCTCTTCGTAGAAGAACGGGTCGAACTGTTCGAGCTTTTGGGCCATGCGGATCGCGCTCCACATGTTGAAGCGCCCATGACACTCGATGAGCAGATCGATGTCGGGCCCGACGGCTTCTCGCACGGCCTTGACCGAAGCAATGGCGTACTTTTCCTCTTCTTTGGAGATGACCTGACCGCCCCGGCGGAAGGGGTCCCACTTCAAGGCGGTGAAACCGGCTGCGACGGTACGCTCGGCGTTTTTGGCGATCGATTCCGGCGTGTCTTCTAGCCCTCCCAACTCTATCGCCTCGAACGCCCAAGCATTGGCGTAAGCGCGAACTTTGTCCCTTAGCTTGCCGCCGAGGAATTCGTAGACCGGCATGCCGAAATGCTTTCCCTTGATGTCCCACAGGGCCTGCTCGACTCCGCTCAGGGCGGCAAGCGTGATGAGCTGACCATACCAGAAGGTTTGCTTGAAGAGAGAGTTCCAAATCTCTTCAATTTGAAAGGGATTTCGTCCGACAAGAAAATTCTTAAATGACTCCAGTGCCTGTCGGACCTCAGGCGCGTGCCGTTCAATGCTGGACTCTCCGACGCCGGTCAAACCGCTATCGGTGTAGAGCTTGACGAATGTCCAGTTGCCGTGCCCCCCGTGGGTTTGGAAGACCTTTAGGTCAGTGATTTTCAAGTTTGTGCGTCCTGTTCACGAGTTGGGTGTAGGGGCTTCTGGTTTGCCTGCTCGCGTTCAACGATCGATCCACCGCTGAGGTTCAGAAGCGGCGGCGAGACCATAGGGAGTCGGGACATAGCCGTGTACGCGGCCCCGTGGCGACAGAGGCGAGGGTGGGCGTTGACCTCCATAGTCTAAACGAAGCGGCGCTTATGGGGTCAGCTCGACGGGCGATCAAGGCTCCGTGCCCCCTTTCGGGTTGGTCGAGAGAGGGCGATGTCCGCAACGTACTAGAGGTGGAGCACCCGCCGAATTGTCAATATCAGATGCCGCCGTCCGAAGGTGAGGAACTCCCGTGCAGCTAGGACTCCGAACTCTGGATTCGTGCTCGTGGGGATCGCAAATCGCAGCACGTTCCAGAGACGGTGGAAATCTCTCCAAATCTTTTGTGCGAAGGCCGAACGCACTTGGCGTCGCGCGGTGGAGGTCGCCTCATCAAGATACCGGAGAGTGTCTCGATAGCTCTCTTCAGCGAGAGGTGTAGCTTCGAGGGCCTGTAGACCTGCAGGCGGCTCTGGCGGAGGCCGACCTAGCTTAGCCAACACGACCAGGAGAGCCAAGGTCGACAAGGCTGTGACCGCCAGTACTAGAGCAAAGATCATCTAGATCGAACCGCGAAGAAAGAATGCTGGTGGAACGGGGAGTCCTGCCTAGCACGCAGAAAGACAGTGGATAGGGGTCGGACCGTTCCCGAAGGCGGTGACAGGCCGGGCGATGGACCGCGTTCTGGCAGGCGGATTAGAATAAGTATTACCCGTACCGATCGCTGGAGTCAACAACAAAAACGCTTTTTGCAAAGTTACTTTTCATGTCCCTCCCGTTGGCGCAAGAAAGTTTTTCAAAAGTGTTTCAATCGCGAGCGCACGACGCGCTTAGTGCTTGGTTGCATAAATTCACGAAAGATTATAGGCTGACAATCGCTGGACCGCTCCCTCACGGTCGCGGCTCGGAAGACTCTGCGAACAAACCACTTCCGGGCCAAACGGACGATCGCATGGTCCTTCGGGAAAGGACTTTGCAAGTAACGCAAACTTTTGCAACCAAGCATTAGTCCGCTCTTTCGCGCTTCGACCTCTAATCCACCTGGTATGACGCAGGAGGACAGCAGAACACGAGCCGTTGTAGAGTGTTACGGTGGACGAGGAGGCAACAATGACAAAGCAGAACTCCCGGCGGGATTTGTTGCGGGCAACGGTTGGCGGTGCGGCGACAGCTGCCCTCGCGAACCACGCCCTTGGCCAGCAATCCGGGGCTTCAGGCGTCCCGACTCGAAGACTCGGGCGGACGGGTGAGCAAGTCTCGATGCTCTGCCTGGGCGGAGGGCACATTGCTTCGGTGGCTTCCACCACAGGCTGCAGCACGGCTTTGAGGCCTAGCAGGTCCGAGAGCTAAGCAGTATCAAAGATAAACGGGGATCTCCAATGAAACAGAAAAGTCTCTCAAACGCCAAGGCAGTAGACATGATGGAGGGCATTGTCCGCAAGACGCTGACTTATAACGACGACGCGATGCTCTGCCACATTGAGATGAAGCAGGGGGCCAAGATCCCGCTGCACCATCACGAACCGGTACAAATCGGGATCTGCTTGTCCGGGAAAGTCCGTTTCATCGGAGAGAACCCCGAGGATGAGTTCATTGCGACGGCGGGCGACGGTTACGTGATGGACTCGAACAAGCCTCACGGCGCCGTGGCGTTGGAGGACTCAGCCGTCGTCGAGGTGTTCACCCCCTCGCGGCCGGAGTACGCGGACTTTTAGGCGCCGCTTGAGCCTCTCGTAGGCATTGCTTGAGCCTCTCGCTTGCCGGGCCGAAGGCAGGCCCCAGCCGGCAGCGATCCTCTAGAAGTAGGCAAAGTGAAGGTCGTGCTTCGGGCCTGACGAGACCAAGTTACAATATGGCAGGGCTCTATGGCTAAGGACGCACGCGACGGCGAAACGGAACAGCAGGTGCACCTGCGGGCGCTTGACCCAAGGTTCCATCAGTTGGTGGATGGAAGTGAGTCAATCGAGCACGTGGCCACTGTTGGCGGTAAGGGAACGGCCTTCCAAACGTCCACTGGCACCTATGAGCACTTCACGGAAGGTCCTGTATGGAATCCCAAGGGGTTCCTTCTCTTTAGTGACATTTTTGGGGACAAAATCTGCGAGTGGTCTCCAGCAGCCGGGCTCGCGGTGTTCCGTGAGCCCTCCGGCTATTCAAACGGCCTAACCTTTGATCAGCTGGGACGCCTAGTGATTTGCAATCAAAAACTTCGGAGGCTTGAGCGGCTGGAAGCGGATGGCAGGATCACCGTTCTGGCCGATGAATGGGAAAGGCGGAAACTGAACTGCCCAAATGACGTGGTCGTCAGCCGGGACGGCAACATTTATTTCAGTGACCCATACTGGCGTTTTCCGCCCGGATTTGTTCAAGAACTCTCTTTTCACGCTATCTTTCGAGTTGACCCCAGTGGGCGACTCTTCGTGGAGGCCGCGGACTTCGGCATGCCCAACGGCGTTGCCCTGTCTCCCGATCAGAATACACTTTACGTCGCGGATACCCCTCGGAAGAGACTGTACGCCTTTGATGTCGGCGGCGATGGGAGTTTGACCGGACAGCGCGTCTTCGCCGAACTCGAATCAGACGAAAAGGGGCCTGTTGACGGCATGAAGGTAGATGAGCAGGGCAATGTTTGGACGACTGGGCCGGGCGGGATGTGGGTCTTTGACAGCGCAGGGAAACACCTTGGGAACATTCGGCCGCCTGATCTTCCGAGGAATTGTGCTTGGGGAGATGAGGACTATCGCACGTTGTATATGGCCACGCCGAAATCCGTCTATCGTCTACGCACGCGCGTCCGAGGGCTGATCACCTATCCGACCGATTCCGAAGCCACGAAGAACTATCCGTCCTTCCGTTAAGGGAATCAGGCGCGGCAAGGGCAGGTCGCTCGACCTAGCCGGCTGCTATACGCGGCGAAGTTCCAGCGCCGGCGTCAGCGCTGCCATCAACACCAACTCGCGAGCGAATCCGGTGAAACGGTCTGGCCGTATCGGCTAGTGCTTGGTTGCAAAACTTCGCGTTATTTGAAAAGTCCTTTCCCGAAGGACCATACGATCGTCCGTCTGGCCCGGAAGTGGTTTGTTCGCAGAGTCTTCCGAGCCGCGCCCGTGAGGGAGCGGTCCAGGGATTGTCGGCCTATAATCCATCGTGAATTTATGCAACCAAGCAGGAGCACGCTAGCTCCAACCTGTCCATTGCAGTAGCCCAGCGGAGATCTTTTAGGGGAGGGGCTTACATAACCTCTTGATCTTGAAAACGATTAACCCGCAGAGAGCGTGCGTGTACAATAGCGTCGCGGAACTCTGAAAACGTATTCTAGTTGGTGTTTGCGCACAACTGCGAATAAGGAAACGAGTACGAGTGCACAACAAGACTTCGTGTCCCCATAGGGCTCTCATAGCTAACCTTTACCGACCGATTTTTTTACTGGGGTTGCCGTTTTCGTGACCGAGGCTTTGCTCCAGGCCGAAGACTGGCCGGAATGGCGGGGTAAGGGTCGGCAGGGCGTTTGGACGGAAACCGGCATTGTGGAGAAGTTTCCCGACGACGGTCTGAAGCTCACATGGCGAGTGGCGATCGGAGGCGGTTTCGCGGGGCCGGCGGTGGCGCAGGGGCGGGTCTATGTCACGGACTACTTCGAGAACCAAGGTCGCCGAGGGATCGAACGGGCCCTGTGCCTCGATGAAAAAACCGGCAAGATCTTGTGGATCTACAAATGGGAAGCCCACTACAGCGGCATCGGCTATCCCTATGGTCCTCGCGCCGTCCCTACCGTGGATGGCCGGCGCGTCTACATCCTCGGCGCGACAGGAGTACTTCTCTGTCTGAATGCCGAAAGCGGTCAGATCATTTGGCGGAAGGATTACGTTAAAGATTACGATGGGGTGATTCCGATCTGGGGCACAGCCGCCGCTCCGCTGGTCGACGGAGTGCGACTGATCTCCGTTGTGGGCGGGCCTGACGCCAACGTTGTTGCCTTCAACAAAGACACGGGAGAAGAAATATGGCGGGCGCTGTCCTTTGAAGGAGATCCCGGCTATGGCGCGCCGTTCATGATCGAGGCCGGCGGCGCAAGGCAACTGATCATCTGGCACCCGCAAGCCGTGGTTTCGCTCGATCCGGAGACGGGAGACGCCTTCTGGGAATACCGCTTCAACGTCCATGCCGGGATGACCGTCACCACGCCCGTGCTGAGCGGCAATCAGCTTCTCGTGTCGTCCTTCTACGAGGGCTCAAAGATGTTCCGTCTTGATCCCGCTCGCCCCCACGCCGAGCTGTTATGGAAAGGCAACAGTAATAGCGAAATCCGGACAGACGGCTTGCACGCTTTGGTGACGACGCCCCTCATCCAGGGTGATTACATCTATGGCATTTGTAGTTATGGGCAGTTCCGCTGCCTCAACGCCAAGACGGGCGAACGGGTGTGGGAAACCTTGCGGGCGATAATGTGCCGATTCGCGTAGGCCGGGTGCGACCAGTTCACGGCCCCCAGCTCACGGCGCCGGCCGGGAGGAGTCGTGGGTTTGATGAGCTTGGTGCGAGCGATCTCCTGATAACCTTCGGGCGAGAGCTTGGCGATAATCAAGTCGCCGCGGTCGTTGTTGATAAAAACACGCTCGTGGTGCCGGGTAATGAAGCCCGAGGCCCAGCGCGCATTCTCAAGCGTCACTTCCATGGCGACCGAGGACGAGCTCGAGGAGATTGACCGAGAGATCCAGTCGGAAGCCGAAGAAGCGTTCGAGTTCGCCAAGCAAAGTCCTTGGCCCGACCCTGATACGGCCACCGCTTTCATTTTCAGTCAAGACGGCGTCGAAACCGATGAGCCGCCGAGCGACGCGGACGGCCCCGCGGCGCGCGAGATCACTTTCATGCAGGCCACGCTCGAAGCCCTCGCCGGTGAGATGGAAAGAGATCCCACCATCTTTGTCTTCGGCGAGGGGGCCGGCAAACGGGGAGGGAACTTCAACACGACGGTAGGTCTCTACGACCTCTATGGACCCGAGCGCCTCTGCGATACGCCGATCAGCGAGCGTGGCTTCACCGGGGTTTCGACCGGAGCCGCCATGGCAGGCGCCCACCCCGTTGTCGACTTCATGTTTTGGGACTTTGCTCTGGACACCTTGGGCGAAATTCTCAATCAAATCGCGAAGATGCAGTACATGTCGAGCGGGCGGCTGAAGATGCCCGTTCTGCTGCGCGGCTGTGTCGGCGTCGGGCACTCCGCGGCGACGCATCACTCGGGAAACTACTACCCGATATACGTTCACATTCCGGGACTGCGGGTCGTGATGCCCTCGAATCCCTACGACGCCAAAGGGCTTTTCACCACCGCGCTTCGCTGTCACGACCCGGTGCTCTTTCTCGAGCACCGCTCGTTATTGGGCAGCAAGGGCAACGTTCCCGAGCAGCCCTACACCATACCCTTCGGCAAAGCCGCCATAGCTCGCCAGGGGAGCGATGTGACCGTCGTGGCCATTTCCAATATGGTGGGGCAAACGCTGACGGCCTCTGAGCAGCTCGAGAAAGAAAACATTTCCGTCGAAGTCATTGACCCCAGGACTCTGGCGCCGCTCGACATCGACAGCATTCTCGAGTCCGTCCACAAGACGGGCCGGCTTCTCATCGTCGACGAAACGTTTGCACCGTGCGCCATCGGCGCCGAGATCTCTTCCCAAGTGGTGGAGCGTGCGTTTGGGGACCTCGACGCTCCCGTGCGCCGCCTGAACGGAGTGCATACGCCGATCCCCTACAGTCCGGCGCTCGAAAAGGCTCTCGTTCCGCACGTCGAAGACATTGTTCGCTCGGTACAAGAGTTGATAGCGGAATAGGAGACGCGGATGGCCTTTGAACTGTTCGTGCCACGACTCGGTTGGGATATGGAGGAGGGTACCTTCACGGGCTGGCTCAAAAAAGACGGAGAGACCGTCAAAGAGGGCGAGCCGGTCTTCCTTGTCGAGTCGGAGAAGGCAGAGCAGGAAGTGGAGTCGCTGGAATCGGGCATCCTCCGCATCCCCGCGGACGGTCCCCAGCCGGGAGACGTACTCCCGGTGGGAACATTGATCGGATACCTTGTCGAACCCGGCGAGGAAGCTCCCTCCAGCGTTAAAAGTGTCGCTGCTGCGCCGCCTATGCCGGGGAGTGCCGGTACCAAGGCCGCGCCTGGATCGACAGGCGCCGCGGTTCCTACACCCGCGGCACAGCCTCGGGAAGAACGGGACCCAGCCGCCAGAGCGTCGATCAGCCCACGCGCCAAACGGATTGCCAAGGAACTGGGCGTCGACTGGAAGAAAGTTCAAGGGACGGGCCGCGAAGGGCGGATCGTCGAGGAGGATATTCGCGCGGCTGCAAATGGATCCGCCGCCGCGGCTGGCGAGGCTCCGCCGGCCCCAGTCGGCCGATTGCGAAAACGTATCGCCCAGCGGGTTTCCGAAAGCGCTCATTCAACGGCCTCCGTGACCTTGACGGCCGAGGCCGACGCCACGAATCTGGTCAGCCGGCGCGAAGAACTCAAAGCAAGTGCTTCGGGGGGCGCGGTGGCGCCGACGTATACGGACCTGCTCGTAAAGCTCGCGGCGACGGCTCTCGAAAAGCACCCCCTGCTGAACGCCTACTGGGAGAACGAGCAGATCCGGGTGCTCGACGAAATACACATTGCAATCGCCGTGGATACCGAGGAAGGTCTGTTGGCGCCTGTTCTACGGGATGCCAACAAGAGAAGTATCGAGCAAATCGCGAAGGAGTCCCGCTCGCTGGCCGAAAAGGCCCGTGCCCGCAAGCTTGATCGCGACAGCCTACAGGGCGGCACGTTCACGATTACCAATCTCGGGACGTACGGCATCGACGCCTTCACCCCGATCATCAACTTGCCGCAATGCGCGATCCTCGGCGTGGGAGCGATTCGCCTGAAGCCCGCTGTCCACGGGGGACAGCTTGCCGCACGCCACATGGTTTCGCTGAGCTTGACCTTCGACCACCGAATCGTGGATGGGGCCCCCGCCGCCGCGTTTCTGAAGACGGTCCGTGAGCTGATCGAGCAGCCGGCGTTGTAGCGGGTCTTGAGCGTTACAAGTGAAGATCACTATCTTCTACTCCTGGCAATCTGATACCAGGGCCGCGGCCAATCGGACTCTGATCGAAAGATCCCTCGAAGATGCGGCCAAGGACATTCGTGAGGATGGCTCGATTGCACTGGAGCCAGTTGTTGACCGAGACACGCTCGCCGTGCCGGGCGCGCCCGATATTGACAAGACAATCCTTGAGAAAATCGACGCAAGCGAGGTTTTTGTGGCTGATGTCACGATCGTAAATACTGATAGCGGAGCCGAGCCAACACCGAACCCCAATGTTCTTATAGAACTTGGTTATGCGCTGAAAGCGCTTGGGACTCAGCGCGTGGTCCTAGTTCAGAACACTGCTTTCGGTAGTCCGGAACGGTTGCCGTTCGATCTGCGTCAGAAGCGCGTGCTGTGCTATGAGTCCCCCGAGCAAGCAGAGGAAAGGGCCACGATTCGACGCCAGCTACAAGCCCACCTCAGAAAGGCGATTTCGACGGTGCTGGCGGAGTTGCAACAGAAGTCGAAAAACAGCTGGCCAGTCGAACTGGGGATTAACTATGAGGAAAAAAGAATCACCGGCGAGCACCATGACTACGAGTTGCGCGTAACGCTCACCAACAAAGGAACCAAGCCAATCAAAGAGTGGTACGTCGATGTTGAATTCCCGACTCGCCTGTTAAACCCTCACACCACGTTCGCGGCGAAAGTCCAAGACCAGAGTGACGACCGGGTAAGTCTGTTTCGAGCAACTAGAGATTCGCACCGGTTTGACGTCTATCCGGGGGATACCAAGTTAGTAATCAGCATCCCTTACTACGTAGATACCGCTATGTTCTGGAACCCTCATGGTGTCTTTGAGCAGAAAGTAGTTGCGACAGCCTACATTCATGGCGAGCGGGCAGCGGTGTCCGAGCGTGTTGCTCGGGAGCTGCAGGTTTTCTAATGCAACCCTAATGCCACGGTCCCCTAGGCCAGCGCTAGGGTGAAAAACGAACTCACCTGTCCACGCCGTTTACCACGTTGACGAGTTTTTCGCCGCGGACCGCTCGAGCGACTGCCTCGGCCACACTCGTTCGGAGTCGATTCCTAGCGGCGACGCTATTCGCGGCGACATGACTGTGGAGAATCACGTTATCCATTTTCAACAGCGGACTGTCGGCGGGGATCGGCTCCGGATCGACGACGTCGAGCGCCGCGGCACTGATATGGCCGCTTTCGAGCGCGGCGACAAGATCGCCTGTATTGACCAGCGTCCCCCGCGACGTGTTGACCAGCATCACGCCCCGCTTCATCGTGCTGATGCTTTGGGCATTGATCATTTGCCGCGTCTCGGCGGTGCTGGGACAGTGTAAACAGATCAGATCGCTGTGGCGAAGAAGTCCGTCAAGATCTGTTGGGAGCAACCCGTCCCTTTCGATCTCTTCATCACCGACGTAAGGATCGAAAACCGCCACCTTACATTTGAAGGCCTTGAGCCGGGCCGCGACTTCCTTGGCGATCTTGCCGTAGGCGACCAAACCTACCGTCAGCTCTTTCAGCGTGTGCATCTGCTCCGGAGGTACCGCCAGTCTCCATTCCCCGGCCCTGACAACATCCCACCCCGGGACGACTTTCCTCGTTAGAGCCAGGATGAAAGCCAATGTGTGATCCGCCACCTCGTCGACGCAGTAGTCGGGGACGTTGCAAACGGGTATCCCTTGCTTTGCTGCCGCATCGACGTCGACATTATCGACGCCAATGCCGTAGCGTACGATGCCCTGACATTTTGTCATCGACTGGATCACGGCGGCATTGAGGGGAGCAAACTGAGTGATGACGTAGTCCGCGTCTCGGACCAATTCTTGTAGTTTCTCCTCGCTCACGAATTTCTTCCGCTCAACGATCGTACAGCCCAGCGGTTCGAGGATCCTTTTCTCCGGCTTCAAATCAGGAAATGTGTAATCGGTGATTACTACTTTCGGCATGTGATTACGAGGCCTTTGAGCAGGTTGCTGAAAAACTTATATCTCGCAGCTTCGAGCCGCTCCAACTATTTTGGTGTAACTGTTTTGAGCCACACGGCCAGCCTCTGTCGGAGATAGCGCTTGCCCCTTCCCGTCTTTAGAATATCGCTCGCGGCGAAAAACGTCGCTGGTCCCCAGAGGGCTTTTCTTCACCCGCCATTCCTACGTCGAGTTCTGAAACCGAGCACGAGTTCCGATTCCGAGCCGCGCAGGGATTCCACGACGGGACTACCGGGAGCTAGCCGCCTTCACATGCCGCGCGACCAGTATGCGGAATACCTCGCTCTGACCCACAACCTGCGAGCACACACGGATCAGTTTCTCGCCCTAAGCGCTCGGGGGCCAGATGGCCTCAATAGTCTCTACTTTTGGACGAGAACAGATCCTCCGACATATTATAACGGCAACGATTCCTGGTTTGGGTCATGCACCAATCGGAGGCAGACTTCCGGGGTGCTGTCCGTCCGAATCCACTCTGCCGGTCACGGGCAGCAATATCTTTTGCTTTCAACAACCTCTGGGGTCTTGTCCGGGAAACCCTAGCCGCCCGGGATAGACTAGAGGCAGGAGGCTGTCCGAGGAGGGTGTGACAGAATCGCGGAATCGCCACAAGCGGCTTGGCACTGACTCATTTAGTGTCAGCGAGCATGGGAGCCCCGGCTGGGTGTCCGCGCGGCATGTTTTCAGACCTTCCAATAGCGTTTTGCACCCCCCGGGAAGCGGCCCGACTTAAGAAAATTACCAAACAAACCCGATTTGTAGATAAGCAAAACTATTTCAATCACTTAGACTGCATTCCGAGAGGCGAAGAAAAGGAATAGCCCCGAGGCAAAACGACCCCGGTGATTGCCCGCTGGTGAGGTGTGCGAATACAGGCGGGCACAGCATGCCGTGCCCGAAGTTCCGCGGCCCACTAAGTGCGCCATTTGGCAAATTCGGCTACGAAACGCGGCCGACTCCGGCGCGATGAACCGCGCCCCTGCCAGCTCGTAATCACCCCGGGTAATCACCCTGCCGATTGTCAGGCCGCGGCGATCCCGTGTACACTGGTTTTCCTCGTGTTCGCGCTCGGCGCTTCGGGCGGATGGGGGAAAGGCCGTCATCATGAGAGTCCTCGCGGTTCATCCCGGCCCCCTGATGTATACAAAGATTTTCCTGCGCCTGGAACCGCTAGGGCTCGAGCTGGTAGCCGAAGCGGCGCGTCGGGCAGGGCACGAGGTTCGGCTGCTCGACCTGCAGGTCGAAAGCCACCGGGACTACTTTCGAGTCCTCGATGATTGGCAGCCTGAGGTCATTGCATTCTCGTGCAACTACCTGGCCAACATCCCCGAGATCGTCGATCTGGCCAAGGCGAGTAAGAAAAGGCTGCCGGGCGTATTCTTTTTCATCGGAGGCCACAGTGCTTCGTTTACCGCACAGGAGATCCTCGAACACGGAGCGGGAGCCATCGACTGCATCTTGCTCGGAGAAGGAGAAGCCGGTGTACCCGCCCTGATCGAGGCCGTAGAACACGATCGCCGGTCGGTGAGCAAGCTAGCGGGCGCGGTCACGTTAGATGGTAGCGGACCTGCCCCCAGTTTCGTTGAATCGCTGGACGACGTGTGGCCGGCCCGGGACCTGTTGCGGCACCGGCGCAAGTACTTTCTCGGCGAACTGGACCCCTGCGCTTCGATTGAGTTCACGCGGGGCTGCCCCTGGGATTGCTCCTTCTGTAGTGCCTGGACCTTCTACGGCCGTACTTACCGGACCGTCAGCACCGAGCGGGCCGTGGAGGATCTAGCTCGCGTAAAGGAGCCGGGCGTTTTCATCGTGGATGACGTGGCATTCATCCAATTGGACCAGGCGATGCGCATCGGCGAGGCCGTCGCCGGTAAAGGCATCAAGAAGAACTACTACCTGGAGACGCGCGGCGACGTGTTGCTGCGGAACAAAGAGGCTTTTCGGTTATGGAGGAAGCTCGGCCTGCGGTACATGTTTCTCGGTGTGGAGGCCATCGATGAAGAAGGCCTCAACAAGTACCGTAAGCGAATTACGCTAAGCAAGAATTTCGAGGCGCTGGATTTCGCGCGCTCGCTCGATATTCACGTCGCGATCAACCTCATTGCGGATCCCGACTGGGACAAAGCACGTTTCGAGGTGATCCGCCAATGGTGTCTCGAGATTCCGGAGATCGTCAGCATCAGTGTGAATACCCCGTACCCGGGGACCGAAACCTGGCATACCGAGTCGCGGGGACTCACGACGCGCGACTATCGGTTATTCGATATTCAGCACGCTGTCCTTCCCACGAAGCTTCCGTTGCCCGAGTTCTACAAAGAGCTAGTGCGTACGCAGCACGTGTTAAACCTAAAACACCTCGGCTGGACTGCTCTTCGTGGTGCGGCTACGCTGGCCCTAGGCCACCTTCTACGAGGCCAGACGAACTTCGTCAAGCTGTTGTGGAAGTTCAACAGTGTCTACAACTCGGAGCTGCAGTTGGCTGACCACAAGCGGCCTGTCCGCTATGAAATCGCACTCCCGCCCGCCCCTCGGGATCAGGTAGATCCCAAATTGCTTTACATCCACCAAGACACCGGCGGGCAGGCCCGAGCTCTGGACGACACTAGCGAAAAGTTTGTCGACGCGACCCGAGTCGGCAGCGCCTGACGATCTTCTCAGCGCCACGAGCGCCCTTGCTCAACCGCCAACTTAGCCCACCTTTGCCAGACGCCGCTTCCTGACGGTCGCGGCACTGATAATGCCAACGCCTTAGTCTTAGTGCATCATTTCGCAAATACAGTTACGTATCAATCAACTTGTCGAGGTGTTGTGGCTCATCAGCTCGGGCGCGATGAGTTGGGCCCCTACGCTTGGACTCGAGATGCTCAAGCCCATCAGTAGGGGCGCGATTCATTGCGTCCGACGTCGGTCACCTTTCGTAACCGTATTTGCGAAATGATGCACTTAGCTACCTGCCTGGGTGACCACCCCCGCGCGACGGCCGCAAGTCACCGACTACTACTGGACAGGTGAATAGTCAGTAGCCTTCATGAACGTCGACTCCAGCTTACTCACCAGCTTTCCGTTCTCAATGGATGCGGCGTAGGCGGCCTTCCACTCAGAGTCCTCTCTGAAAGCCTTCCAGGACGCGTTCGCCGCCTCCTGGCTTTGATGCCCGAGGACGTAGATTAGGGTGTTGCCGCTTCGCTCGCCATCGGTGGGCGTCCAGTACCCAATCAGGGTCATTCCATGTTTGACGAAAAGGGGATTCGTCTTCTCTCGAAAACGCCTGTGAAGATCATCCAGTTTCCCCTCGTGGGCCGTGTAGACTCGAAGCTCAAAGACGCGCCCGTCGTCGGCCCCGAAACTCGAGGGGGGCGATATGCCCAGCAGCATAAGGACTGCTGGCATGACGAAGAAAACACCCCGCAAGAGGGGAAAGCGAGGAATAACGGGGTTCACGGCATCCTCCTAAGTAGCAACTTCCTTGGAAAAGATGGTACTGGCGCCCGGGATCGAACCGGGGACCTCCTGATCCACAATCAGGCGCTCTAACCAATCTGAGCTACGCCAGCGTGGTCTGTTTGTCTCTATTCTAACGACTTACAACTCTGTCGGCCTGCCCCGCGAGCCATCTCGCCGGCACAGTCTGTGCCATCAGTTTGGTAAACCTCTCCGTTGCCTCGATGGTGCCAGACGCGCCCCGGCCCCTGACTGTGCGCTCCGTGCTCGAAAAGTGACCACCCAACAGCCCCAAGATCTTCGCGGAGATGTTCGGTGAGTCCCCCACTCAGGCCGGCGGTGAAACGCTACCTCACTATCGAATATGAGACGCCGCTGGGTAACACGGGGACGCCCTGACCCAGATGCTTCGTCACCAGGCGATCTCCCCCGAGCAAAGAACGAGCACCGGGCCGCGGAATCCAATTCCTCCGCGGGAGACGGACATACAACCACTTGCTTCACGGACAACTCGATCAATCCTACAACTTGTAAACCTGCTTCTATTAACCCTATACTGGCAGCCTGATCCCCGCGTGGGTCGGGGTGGTTAGTCCCGGCGTTTCCTGGTGGGTTCAAGACCGTCACAGCTAAGCCGCACTGCGGCAACAGGCCGCTCGACCGAACTGTAGGGAATGACGCCGTGCCAGGGACCCCGTCAAAGCGAATAGTTCGTTTCGGCTCATCGAACCGAGCAGCACCGCTGACAAGGTGTTTTCTAGTTGGCTTGTTGCTGGCGGCGCCGCTCGCCGCCCAACATGAAACACGGGCGGACGAGATTCGCGCCGCTCGGAAAGAAAAAGCCGATCGCCTCGAACCGGAGGTGTCCTACAAGATCGAAGAGCGACTCAACAAGCTTGACCGTCAACGAGTTATCGAACGTTTCATGGTGGGAGCGGATGGCTTGGGCGTCAGGCTTGGCGGGATGCCGACAGGACAGGGGTTTGCACTGGGTCCGCAATATCTGCGGCGTGACCTGGCCGACGGCAACGTCGTTTTCCGTACCTCGCTGGCCGGGACACTGACCACAGCCTGGTTAGCGGATCTACAGGTCACAATGCCCAAGCTCGCAAACGGCAAGGTCACCTTTGACTTCCACGCCTTGCACCGAAACTCTCCGAGTTTCGAGTATTTCGGACCAGGTCCGGACTCGAACGAAAGCAACGAGACAAACTATCGGATCGAGGAGAACAGCTACGACTTTACCGTAGGGTTGCGTCCCTTCAGACCGTTCGCGTTTGGTGTGACGGGAGGCTTGTACCAGCCCAACACGGGGCCGGGTAACGATGATGGCCAAATCGGTGACGTTTTCCCCCCGGCGTCGATTCCCGGACTGATCGAACAGACGGATTTTCTGCGAGGCGGATTTTTTGTCCAGTTTGACAATCGCGACATCCCCGGCACGCCGCGCAAGGGGGGCAACTATGCGGCCCGCTTCGTCTACTACGATGACCGCGATCTCAAGCGCCACAGCCACCGCAGGCTGGATCTGGACGCCCAGCACTATATTCCATTTTTCAACAGAAAGAGAGTGATCGCACTCCGCGCCAAGACTATCATGACCTTCGCCAACGGCAGCGCCGTTGTGCCTTTCTATATGCAGCCGGTCTTAGGCGGATCGGACGATCTGCGAGGCTTCGGGCAGTGGCGCTTCTACGACAACAACCTGATCGTGGCAACCGCGGAGTATCGTTGGGAAGCGTTCAGCGGCCTGGATATGGCCCTGTTCTTCGATGCGGGCAAGGTTACTTCCAAGCGTTCGGAGATCAACTTCCACGACCTGGAAGGCTCAGCAGGGTTCGGTTTCCGGTTCAATGCAGCTAACAGCGTCTTCATAAGGATCGACGTAGGCTTTAGTCATGAAGGACCACAGATTTGGCTCAAATTCGGAAATGTATTTTAGCGACCCACGCAGCGGCGTAGAAACGGTGCGAGTGGCAACCGCAGGCGGAGTTTCAAAAAGGCCGGTCGCCAGCGCCACCCGATTCGCGTTCGTCGTTGGGTTAGCCGCGTTGCTGCCGTCGCTTGCCGTCGCCGGCAAGTTTTATCCCGATGATCCGCTGCGGAAAGAACCACCGCCGCTCCAGGTAGAGGACGCGAGTTTCAGGAAACTCAACGACTACGTCGACTTGTTTCAGAACATGTTTGCCAAGCCCGGCTATCGGCAGCCGACGGAAAAGGAGATCCGGAGAGGACAGAAGGCTGGTCAGAACATCAAGTTGATTCCAGCGCAGTCCGCGAATGCCTTGGGGGAAGTCCCCGACAGTCCCTGGTTCACCAATCGGATCGGCTCCCACCCCATGAGCGTCGAAGACGTATTGCGGGGGCCGGGCAACGAAAACGCTCCGGCAATGGACGGTCCCTGGGAGATTGTGGCCGCCAAGACCGAAGGCGTGACACCGGGGTTCCGCATCCGGGATTCAAAGGGGCGTCAGTACTTTCTGAAATTCGACCCAGCAGAGCATCCCGGGATGGCGACCAGCGTGGACGTCATCGGTTCTCGGCTGTTCTATGCCCTCGGCTACAACGTTCCGGAAAACTACTTGGTCACTTTTGAGAGGGACCGACTGGTCATTGCCAAGGGGACCACGTTCAAGGACATCACTGGTCAAAAGCGTCCCATGACGCTCAGGGATGTGACGATCAGTCTCCTGAACGTGCCGCGGGACAACCAGGGACGGCTTCGCGGCGTCGCCAGCCTACTGCTCCCCGGCAAGATCCTCGGCGAGTTCCGCTATTACGGAACCCGCAAGGATGATCCGAATGACATCATCGATCACGAGCATCGGCGCGAGCTACGGGGCCTGTTCGTCTTCTGCGCCTGGCTGAACCACAGCGATTCCCGAGCGATCAACACCCTCGACTCGCTTGTGGAAGTTGACGGCGTGAAGTTTGTGAAGCACTACCTGATCGACTTCGGGTCGATTCTCGGGAGTGCGAGTGTGGTGTCGAACTCAGCCCGCGACGGGAACGCCTATTTGTGGGATTTCAAACCGGCTGTGGCCCAAATGCTCACCTTGGGAATTTATACGCCACGTTGGATGCGTGTCCGCTACAAAAGGTCTCGCGCTCTGGGAATGCTAGAGTACCCTAGTTTCGATCCAGAGCGGTTCAAGCCTAACTACCCGAGCCCTGCTTTCGAGAATCGCCTACCGGACGACGAGTTCTGGGCCGCCAAGAAGGTGATGGCTTTCACGGACGAGCAGATCCGTGCAGTGGTGAAATCGGCCCAATACAGCAATCCGACGGATGAGAAGTTGCTAGGCAACTATCTCATTGGCCGACGGGATAAGATCGGCAGAACTTACTTTGCGAAGGTCCTTGCTCTAGATCGGTTTAGAGTCAAGGAAAACGAACTGAAGTTTGACGATCTCGAGGTCACGTATGGATTCCGCGACAGCCGCAACTACAGCGTCGAATGGTCGCACTTCGACAACGAATCCGAGGAGGGCACTCCGATTCCCGACGCTACGGGCCTCCAGTTGCCCAAACAGATTAGCGACGGCAACGAAGGAGCTTACTTTACAGCGCTGATCAGTGCGGAGGCCAAGACTGTGACCGTGTACCTCCGAAAGGAAACCGGGGCATTGAAAGTCGTTGGCGTCGAACGCAGTTGGTGAGTGCCGGGGCCCCGCCTAATTCCCGGTCACAGCCTCTAACCGGCATTCCTCACCAGAGTTCGGCCGCCGCCAGCAACGTTCCTCACCTACGTGCCGGTATGTTCAGATTCCATGCGGGCTAAGCCGGCCGCTCGGCAACGACGACGTCCAGATCCCCCATGCCGCGGCGCAAGTATTTCAACACCCGGAAGCGGCTATTAAACTTGGCCTTCACATGTTGCTCGGTCTCGAAGGCCGTCTGATACCAGGTTGGGCATATGCCCTTGAGCTTATTCGACGTTTGGAAGAGCACCCCCTTCCGCTTTATTTCCGCCACCGTCGCCGTATCCAAGCTCTCCCAAACACTGTTGTTGTAAACAGTCGCCAGCAGCACACCGTTGGGTTTGAGAATTCGCCTTAGCTCGCCAAGCCACGGGAGCTGGAACTCCTCGCTCAGGTGCGTGAACACCGATACGGCATAGACCAGGTCAAACATCTCGTCCGAGTAATCCAGCGGGGGAAGCGGACGGTTCTGACTGAATCCCGCAAGAAGTAAATTTTCTTGGCACCACTGAATGCTCTCCCCGTCCACATCCGTACCGTGAAACGCTGTAGCCGGACGTCTCTCCACGAGCCAGGTCAGCGTACGTCCGCAACCGCAGCCGAAGTCCAAGATGGACCGGAAAGAGGCCAAGGGCCTTCCTGCCTGCTCGAGACTTGCCTCAATTTCCTCCGAGGAACGCTTGCCCACCTTGAGGAAGAGATCTCGGGAAGGAGAGCCGGCCACGCGAAACCGCAAGCGAGGAGGCGGCAAGGGGGGAGTTGCCGCTTGGCCGCCTAGAAAGCGTTCCCGAGCGCCCGTCGAAGTACACCAAGCCCAGACGAATATCCGGTAGAGAGGGTAGTAGAGAGAACGGGCGACGCTGCGTACAGGCCCGGGCACCCACTCCCTTACGAATCGTAGCAACGCCGCATTCATGGAAGCAGAACGGATTTCAACCGCGGTCGAGATCGTTCTAGCCCGCTTTTCTCACCAGCTGACGGCAGGAGTGGAGGCAAATGCCCGCCGTCATGCATGTAGGGGGGCGATTCATCGCACCCGCTTGCCGACATAGTGTACGCTGGGCGATATACACAAACTGTTGCCGCGAGCCATGGCCGCCGGGCCTTTCGCCTTCAAGTTCCTCTCGTATTGGTAAGCGCCAATCTTCCCACATTCAATCTCAAAGGGTGAGAAGTCGGGTCTCAAATCGCTGAGGTAATTCGACAGTGGGCCCTCCGTGTCATAGTCGCTGCGGCTTCGGATCCGGCGGAATTCTCTTTCGCGCCTCCTCGGCCGTCGGCATTCTCTCCGCTCGGACTCCCCCCGTTGGCGGCGGGCCGCCCTAGTTTGCGGCAATCGCGCACCGGCAACCGACTGATCTGGCCGGGGCACGCGGCAGGGTACAGCCCTGAGTCGAACGGGTGCTCTCCGGGGTTGGTAGTGAGTCACGGCACTTTTTCGAAGGAAAATCCTTGTTTCTCAACCATTTCCATCCCCTACCCGGGGCTAAGCTGGGTCTCTTGGGTTATCCTGACAAAGGTAGAGGTCTTTGCCCGCAAGTGTGCGATGTTCTAAACTGCCTCCCAATGTCCGCTCTTCACTAACGGCTCGGAAACCGATGAACCAATGGACCAATGGACCAATGGACCAATGGACCAATGAACAGTGGGAACGCGCTTCGGATCGGGGTGTGCAACGGGGGATTTGGCTTCGGTGGCCGGTCAGCGGGCGTGGTAACTACCGCTGCCCGTGAACGCTGATTCACATCTTAGACTGGTCTGCCCCGTTTGTTCGTCGCCTTCTGACGTCGGCTCGAAACGGATGCCAAGTTGATCGAGCTTGCGCCGGAACCCTTCTTCTGTATTGAGGGTGTGGACGTATTTTCTGTCCGCTCGTCGGTAGGAAATCAAGCCGCCCCCTTGGGCCAGGCGGGCGACGACGACGGGGTCTTCTGCGGCGTCCACCTGAAACTCATTAAGTTTGGTTTGCGCGCCTAAGAGATCGTACGGTGATCCGTTGAACTCCGTGCCAGGCAGTATGTACCGCCCCGGGCAACCTCGCATCGGCTTCCAACCCCACCGGTTTTTCAGTTCGTCGAAGGTCATTGCCGCAGGCTAGTCTAGCAGTCTGCTGAAGAACTCAGTGGGACAAGCGATCTTGCTTGTCTAACAGCCTGCGGTAAAAGTGAGTTCGGGCAAAAAATGGGGACTGCCATCCGATTTTCGCAGTCCCTCTCTATCTTATGAAACGAAGCACTCCGACGAACGAAAAATCTGTGTCCCGACTCGGGAAAGACAGGGCTAAAAGGTGCGAAACACGGAGGCCAGAGGATACTCTTTCCCCCGGCCCAAGACGGCAGCGAATCGTTCATCGCCCAACAAAGACACCTGGACACACTCGCTATTCTGAGGGGGGAGACCGCGGAGACCGGCGTGACGCTCGATGAGCGAGAAAAAAATGACGAAACAAACCCAATTTCGCACAACCCACAGGGAATCAATGGGTTGCGGCTGGTTTCCAGTACGTAGCCCGACCTCGATTTTCAGATCCGCGGCCTTTTGATGAAAGCGTCCGACCCTCTTGTGGCGCACGCTCTCAGCGTGCCGCGTCGAGATTCCTCTCGACGCCTGGGGCGGTTCGGCTGGGCGGCTGGCTCAGCAAAACCTGACCGATCGCTGCACCGGGATACGAGGAGACGCCGACCTAAGGGCAGGCGGCCGCGAGGAACAACAACGAACTGTCCCAGCAGCGGAGCAATGGGAGCAAGGGAAATGACCAAACAAAGCCAATGTCTCATAACCCCCATTAATCCAGCCACTTACACGATAAATCCACCGCAGCCGGGAGATCGGCGGGAGATTCGGTTGTACCCATTTCTTGTGTCACTGCACTTTCACCGCAGGCTAGCCCCTTGCAAGGGTCGCCTCAGTCTTGACGACAAGGCTCCAAGACGCGAAGAAAAGCGAAGCCGACGCTGCTCGCTGACGGCGGCGCGCGGACTTCGCCGCCTACCACGATTCCGTGCCCGGATCGCCCTTGAACGGCCCTACGATGTTGGGGGTTATCCAACCTCCGTAGTAACCGCCTTGTTGGGGGATCACTCGCTGCTCTCCGACGTAACAGGCATCCATCTTGCCGGCGAAAAATGCAAAGAAGTTCCAAATACCATCGTAGCCGTCAAACGGATCGCGGTAACTCCAAGCTCCGTTCTCAACAAATCGGTCGCCAACTCGAATCGACCAGTACTGCGCAGCGCCTTTCCATTCGCAGAGAGTGGAATGTTTGCTTGGCTCCAGGTATTCGCGCTGAACGTCCGCTGGGGGAATGTAATACGCCGGTGGGCTGGCGGTTTCGAGCACGCGGTAGGCCTTGCCACTGTCCGCCAGCACAATTTCCGCCAGCTCCACCCGGACGCGTTGGCCAACTCCCTCAACGCGTGGCGGACGCGGGTAGTCCCAAACACTCTCTTGACCCGGTCCGGAGATGTCGATCCTTTCCGGCCGCTCACGTTTCAAGCGCCGCCATTTGTTGACTTCGCGCCGGATCTCGTCTTCCATCGTCGTCGCCGTTCGCTCCAGCCCAGTTGCTACACTGTTTACCGGAAAGGGCTTTCGACCAGCATGCCACAGCCTGCTAGCAGCATCAACGCGGACAAATCAACGCCCTTGCTGCTGATCGCCTCCTTGGTCATGATGCTGGTTTCTCTCTATTTGATTTTCGTCTGGGTGCCGACAGAGCGCTCGATGGGTATCGTTCAGAGGATTTTCTATTTCCACGTTTCGTCCGCCTTCACCGCCTTCTTGGCGTTCGTGATCGGTGGCGCTGCCAGCATTCTGTATCTCGTCAAGCGCGATCATCGCTACGATGACCTATCGGTGGCTTGTAACGAGTCAGGCCTGATCTTTGCGGTCGTGAATTTAGTTACGGGGTCGCTGTGGGCCAAACCGGTGTGGGGAGTTTCGTGGGCCTGGGACGCGCGTCTTACGACGATGCTTTTGCTGGCGCTGATCTACGCTGGTTATCTGATCCTGCGGCAGTCGATCAGCGAACCGAGCCAGCGGGCCGTCGCCTGTGCTGTTGTTTCGATTTTCGGGGTGGTGGATATTCCCATCGTTTACATGGCGAATCGCTGGTGGCGCATGCAGCACCCACAACCCGTCATACTGGGCGGTGACGGCTCGGGACTCCACCCTGATATGAGAACCGCTCTGATCGTCGCAACGGCAGCCATGTTCGTCCTTCTGTGGAGTTTGGTTCGGGCTCGGAGACGTTTGGAACAGACACGACGCGAAGCGGAAGCTTTGCGGCGAGAGGTTTATGCCCTTTAAGGCAAATAGAACGGTGCTATGGAAGAAAACCTGAAATGGCTTTGGTACGCGTTCAGCGCGGCGTGGATATTTCACATTCTCTATCTATGGTCGCTCTCGATCCGCCAGAAGAGACTGCGGCAACAGTTGGCAGACCTAAAGTCTTTGCTGGAAGATCGCGAGGGCCGGGCTAAGGGTGATTGAGCTTCCCGTTCGGCAGGCTGGGGCCGTGATCGACCTGAACTTGGCAGTCACGGTTGCCGAATGCCGCGGCTCGCAGGGGGCGCCCGCTCCGAGACCTGTTAACGTATTTCTATCTTAGGGAGAAAAAGGAGTATTGTCGGGCAACGTGGAATCCCTGCGACAACCCGTCCTCGCGGGTAACTGGAAGATGTTCAAAACGACCGCCGAGACGGTCGAGTTCTTCGGCGGGTTCAAGCCTCTGGTCGAAGATGTCACTCATTGTGAGATTGTCATCGCGCCGCCTTTCCCTGCTTTGTCGGCCGCCGTCGACGCCGTGCGGGGAACCAACATCAAAATCGGCGCCCAGAACCTTTACTGGAAAGACGAGGGCGCGTTTACGGGTGAAGTATCCGGCCCCATGATCGCCGCTACCGGCTGCACCCACGTCATAGTAGGACACAGCGAACGCCGTCAATATTTTGGTGAAACCGACGAGACCGTCAACAAGCGCGTTTCCTCCGCACTGGGCTCGGGTTTGACGCCGATCGTTTGTGTCGGAGAAAGTTTCGAGGACCGCGAACAAGAACGCACGGAAAGCGTCTTGGCGCGGCAGTTCGAGGGTGCCATGGCTTCGTTGACCGAACGAGACTTCTCCCGTATAATCTTAGCGTACGAGCCGGTGTGGGCCATTGGAACGGGTCGCACTGCGACACCCGAAATCGCCGGCGGCGCCCACCGTTTTCTTCGCCAGAGATCCGCGCAGCAGTTCGGCGAAGATGCTTCCGAGCGTTTGCGTATTCTATACGGGGGGAGCGTCAAGCCGTCAAACGCACAAGAGTTGATGGCTAGGCCTGAGATTGACGGCGCTTTGGTCGGGGGAGCCAGCTTGGAGCCGGAATCGATGGCGGCCATTGTCAACTACACCTAGCCGCAGCCGGCCGGGAAGGAAACTCAGCAAACATGGAGGCTCTCCTAATAACCATCGTTCACGTGTTTGTCTGCCTCTTTCTCATCATCGTCGTGCTGTTACAGAGCGGGAAAGCGGCGGATCTGGCGGGGGCCTTCGGGGGTATGGGTTCGCAGACGGCCTTCGGTCCTCGAGGAGCGGCCTCGCTGCTCTCGAAAGCCACGACAGCGGCGGCCGTAATTTTCATGCTGACCTCAATTTGGCTGGGGATCGAAAAGGTGCGTAACCAGGGCACGGGCGAATCGGTGATCGAGCGGACCGACACGGGAGAGACGGCTGAACCGGGGGGCGCCGAGTCCGCTGGGCAGCCACCGGGTTTCCAGACGGAGGTTGAAGTCATTCCCCCCGGAGATGACGCCGCGACGGGGGAAGGCGATCCCGACAGCGATCGGGAGTAGTCCGCGACAGACGAGAACCAAAGGACCCCGGTCTCCCTTTCAGGAGCACTCACCTGGCTGTGCGGAGGTGGCGGAATTTGGTAGACGCGCTAGCTTGAGGTGCTAGTGAGAGCAATCTCATGGGGGTTCGAGTCCCCCTCTCCGCACCATTGTTATCAATAAGTTAGGGGGATCAGTTCAAGACAGTCTTGTCTGAGATAGAGCTAGTTTGCCCCTTTTTTGCCCCGTCACGATGCTTTTCAACTTCGGCCATGTACCGCTCCATCTTGGCGGCAGCCTCATGTAGGTCGCTTTCCGATACGATGTTGTACCGACCGAAAACCGCTCGCGTCTTGTGCCCAGAAATGAGCATCGCCACGCCTTCGGGCACACCAGCTCTGACTAGATTCCGCACCCCGGTACAGCGTAGATCGGGAAACAGTCTGGTGGGCTTGTTCGTTTCGGGATTCCACAATCCCGCTCCCTTACAGGCTTCGTGCCAAGCATCCTTCATGGATTTGATGCGTTGCCCGTGCCGGAAGAATAGCCACGGGCATTGGGGCCAGCACCGAGTGCGGATTTCAAGCTGCATCCGAACCGTTTCAAGGAGTTCTCCCCAGAGCGGCAGTGACCGGGCTTCGTCGTTCTTTGTCGTGCCGGGTTCCAGGCGTACCAGTCTGGCGAGCAAGTCTACTTGATTGCAGCCTATTGACAGAATCTTCCCTTTGCGGCATCCGCTATAGTAGCCGGAAATCAAAACCGGCCTCAGATCATCCGGCAACTCGGCACGAAGGGCCAAGTATTCCTCGTGCTCAAAAAACCCTGCCCTAGGGGACGGTTCGCTTAGCTTGGGGAAGTTGGGTGTCCGTCCAACACGCGGCGGCGTTTGTTCGCGGGCAAGATTGAAGGCACAGCGCAACACTGTAAATTCCCGGTTGATCGTCGAGTTGCTGATGCCTGCCGCGCGGCGCTGGTCTACATAGGCTTGCAGCCGGGGCGAATCGATCGAGCTAGCCTTGATGTGCCCGAAGAACGGTCGCAAGTACCCATCAACACGCTACGCCCTACAAGAGAAATGGCGGCGAGGTTTATGGATCTGCGAGGAATAACTTAAATCCCGTACGGCTTGATCGGCCGGCCTTGCCGGTTTGCTGGAATAGGAAGGAGACTTCATTTCTTTCGCTGTCGGAGAGCTCGTACACCCGGACGACGGTGTTCCACTTGCGACCCTCCTCCTGGTACTGGGGCAGCCCCATCTTGCTAAAGTGGCGTTCTTCCTCGTCGCCGACCGGATCGGCCGAGGACCGCATGAAGACGGTTCCCACCAGGGGGTTGGAGAACTCGGGCGTTTCGTCATCGTCTTCCCACAGCTGTCCGCTGACAACAGCTTTGACGTCATCCCCACTGGAAAAGGCCAAGACCGGCTGTTGGTCTTCAAAACGCACTTCGATGTCGAAATGACCTTTCTCGAGAACCGCTCCGTCAGCCGTACGAAGAGCAACCGGCAAGTTCATTTCACCGGAGTAAGAGGGGGGTGGCTGAGCAACCTCCTGGGCGGCGAGCAGGCAGGTAACAGCGGCGAAACAAAGAGTCCTTGTAAACATTACGAATACCGCCTTCCAGGGGCTAGCTCCAGAGCCGTGGCAAGCGTCCCCGAACCACCCCGATTCTCGGATCTCTCTTCCGAGGTTGCGCCCGTGCGGTCTTACTCTTTGGCTTCCGTATGTACCGCGAAGGTCTGGGTCACGATTTTTCCGTCACGGACCACGAAAGTATCGGTGCCCAGGACAACCTTGACTTGTTCCGACTCGGCCGTCCAGACGATGTAGGCTATCTCGCCGTCGACGATTTGCTTGATCATCTCGAAATCCGACCCAGGCGGGAACATTTCTCCGAGCTTTTCAAAAAACGGTCTGATCGCCGCCGTACCTTCGAGGACGCCGTCGGGGGTAAAGATCTTGCTTTCCGCAGTGTAATCGCTCAGGATATCATCGACGTCGCCCTTCCCAAAGGCCTCCAAATGATGCGCCAACGTGGCCTCGGTTTGTCGGCTGATTTCGACGCTGTCTTTAACCTCGGCCTGGGGCTGATCGACGGGCTGGTTTTGACAGCCCCACGAGATCAACCCACCAGCTAGCAGTAAACATAAGTTGTGTTTCATCGTCCGTCCTTGGTGGAGGTGCTTGCTCCTGCCGCTCTTCTCCGGGAAGAGTACCCGAGGCCTTTCACGCTCGGGTCAGCAGTTTGGCGAGCTCGTGGCTGCGGTGACCCGAGTGTCCCACACCCGTCAAGCGCCGGTCGAGGCCCTGGAATCGATAAGTAAGCTTCATGTGATCGAGCCCCAGCAGTCCGAGCATCGCGCCCTGCACGTCGTTGACGTGGAACTTATCCTCGGCGGCCACGAAACCCAGATCGTCGGTCGTTCCGATGGCTTTTCCGCCGCGCACGCCGCCGCCCGCCAGCCAAGTCGAGAAGCCGTAGGGATTGTGGTCTCGGCCCAGCTTGCCCTGCATGACCGGAGTGCGGCCGAATTCGCCGCTCGAGACGACCAGGGTGCTGTCGAGCAGTCCGCGTTGCTTCAAGTCCTCGAGCAGGCCGGCCACGGGCTTATCCATCTCCGCGGCGTTCTCCATGTGGTTCTTGTCGCACTCACCGTGTCCGTCCCAGTCGCTGCTATAAAGATGCACGTAGCGCACTCCGCGCTCGACCATTCTGCGCGCCAAAAGACACATGCGGCCAAACTTTTCCGTGGGCTCGTCGTCGAGCCCATACATCTTGAGAACATGTTCGGGCTCCTTGGATAGGTCGATCAACTCCGGCGCGGCCATCTGCATCCGAAACGCCAGCTCGTAGTTCTTCATGCGGGCGTCGAGGCGCGTGTCGTCGCCGCGGGTTTCCCGGTGACTTCGGTTCGCCTTCTTGACCCGAGCAAGGATTCTCTGCTGCCTCTCCAAGTCGATCTGCGGCGGCGGGCTGAGGTTTTCGAAAGGCACCCCGCGGGTCGAAACCACCGTACCCTGGTAGATGGCGGGCAAATAGCCGGTTGCGAACAGTGACTTACTGGATCGCATGTTTCCATCGGCCATCACAACGTAAGAAGGCAGATTGTCGACCTCGCTGCCCAGCCCGTAAAGGATCCACGAGCCCATGCTGGCGGCTCCGATGCGAATCGATCCCGTGTGCAGGTAGCTCAGAGCCGGTCCGTGAATAAACGCCTCGTGATAGCACGAGCGGATTACAGCCAAATCGTCGGCGTGCTTGGATAAGTGCGGGAAGAGGTCAGAAATCTCGAGACCCGACTTGCCGTGCTTCTTAAATTTCCGCCGGGTGGCTAGCAGTTTGGCTTCGTAGGCGTCGATTTGCGCTAGCAGCAGGCCGTCTCGATAGCTCTCCGGCAGCACTTGTCCGTCGTAGCGTTCAAGAGCCGGTTTGTAGTCAAAGCTGTCAACTTGACTCAGGCCGCCCTGCAGAAAGATGAAGATGACGCTCTTGGCTTTTCCCGGGAAATGGGGCGCTTTGGGAGCTAGCGGATCATACGACGAAGGACCGCGCGCTGCCAACAGGCTCTCTTGGTTCAACAAGTGGCCCAAGGCCAGCGAGCCGAATCCAAACGACGATTTCTTCAAGAACTCTCGCCGGGAATCTACCTCCAGGCTTCCGTGGCAAGCTGGTGTGCGCATGGGGTCCCCTCCCTTCATCAATCTACAAACAGAAATTCGTTCAAGTTGAAAACAGCCAAGCAGAGTTCGGTGAGCGCTGCCGCCCGGGGTGCATCGATCGTCTGCAAAGCTTCCGGCAACTCTCCGGGAGGCTCTTTCCAAGCGCCCTGCGCCCCAGCGGCTTCCAGCATGTCGAGATCGTCCTGTTTTTCCTCGCTCGTCGGCGGCCGGCCCATGGCGGTCCGCCAGGCGTTTTCGACCCAAGCCTCCGCGTCGTCTCCGTGATCTTTTACAAGCCGGTCCGCGAAATGGAGAGCCTGCTGGAACGACATCTCGTTGTTTAAGAGCCACAGCGACTGAGGAGCTACTGTCGTCACGTCCCGGCGCTCGCAAGCGACGGCGGAGTTGGGTGTATCGAACTTCTCAAACATCGGGAAGTCGAAGTTGCGTCGCCTGAGAATATAAATCGCTCTGCGCGTGTGGTCTTTCGGGTCGGCGTTCACTGTCCAGGACCACTTCCTCCTCAGGGGCGCCATTTCCGTTTGCGACATCGCCGGTAGCACAGGCCGGCCCCACATCTTCGTGTTCAACGTGCCCGCGACCGAGTGAATGTTATCCCATACGGCCTCGGCCTCCAAGCGCCTGCGGTTCGTGCGCCAGAGGTAGGAGTTCGTCGGGTCCTTTCGGGTATTCCC
Organism: Bryobacterales bacterium; assembly: GCA_965248105.1. Taxonomy (GTDB): domain Bacteria; phylum Acidobacteriota; class Terriglobia; order Bryobacterales; family UBA6623. The sequence goes on along the minus strand of CBDFIK010000006.1, from coordinate 2,117,115 downwards.
CTCATGCTGGAACTCGCTGGACCTCTGGTAGGTCGACGAAAGCATGATCAGACGGTGCATCGATTTCAAACTCCAGCCGCCGCTCACAAACTCAGTCGCCAGCCAGTCAAGCAATTCGGGATGAGTGGGCGGCTGGCCCTGGCGGCCGAAGTCGTTCGATGTGCTTACGATTCCCGGACCAAAGTGCCACTGCCAGAGGCGGTTGACCATCACGCGAGCCGTCAAGGGATGCTGGGGATTTGTCAGCCAGAGCGCGAACTCTTTCCGATAGCGAGGCCCGTACCGTTCTTTTGGCTCGAAGTTTACCCCGTCGCCGAAGACCCGGGGAATGGCGGGTCCCACCTTCTCTCTTAGCTGTCGGACGTCGCCTCGATCACGGACGTGTACCGCCTGAATCAACTCCGGCTCGACGTGGCCCAGCACGGTCGCGGAAGGCGTGTCGAAGAAGGTGTCGTACTCTATGTTGTGCGACGCGTCCATCGTAGGGAAGCTGATGACGGCTTCCGCCAATCGGTGGACGAGAGTTTCATACTCGTCCTTCTCCGCGGGGGTCATGTGCTTTCGCAGGTCGGGCCTCGTCCGTTCCCCAGGATCGAACTCTAGAAGGGCCTCGATCGCTTTCTCTAGAGATGCAGCAAGCTTCTGCTGCTCCTCGCTGCGCTCGTCTTCCGCCACCTCGTAGGCCGCGACAACTTCCGGCAAGAACTCGGCCTTCTTCTTGTCGGTGATCCTCTTTTTCACTCTGTCTTCGAACAGCCCGTACGCATCGCGCACTTCATCGAGTGCGATGTAGCGGGGAAAGTCATCTCTGCGATGCAACGCGGACAGCGCGGTAACCACGGGAATCGTGACCGGCTGACTGGTAGCAAAAATGGCCTGCATCGAGTAATAGTCGCGTTGCGAGAAGGGATCGAACTTATGATCGTGACAGCGGGCGCAGCCGAGCGACAGCCCCATGAACGCCGCGCCCGTCGTATCGACCCAATCGCTTAGCCTTTCGTAAAGAAGCCTGGGCGTGTCGAGGTTGGATTCCCCGATGACGGGGCCGAAGGTGTACATGCTGGTGCCGACGCGCGCCTCCAGGTGTTCCAATTTCTCTGGCGGCACCGCGTAGTTGCTCTCGAAGAGATCGAGATTATCCGGCCACAGCTCGTCGCCCGCGATCTGTTCCTGCACGAAACGGTCGTAGGGCTTGTCTTCGTTGAAAGACTTGATGACGTAGTCCCGGTAGCGCCATGCGTTGGGGACGTAGAGATCCGACTCGAAGCCCTCGCTGTCCGCATAGCGCACGACATCGAGCCAGTGCCGGGCCCATCGCTCGCCGTAACGGTCCGAAGCCAGTAGCTTATCGATCAGTTTCTCGTAAGCCTTCGGCGAGCTGCCGTTGACAAATTCGTCGATTTGCTCAGGGGTCGGAGGTAGGCCGATTAAGTCGAAATAAGCACGGCGAACCAAGGTGAGCTTACTGGCCGCCGGCGCCAACGCAAGGTCCTTCTCTTCTATTTTCGTAAGGATGAAGGAATCGATCGGATTGTGAACCAGGTCGGCGTATTTCGCCGGCTCGGGGACGGTCGGACGGGATGGTTTCCGAAAAGCCCACCACTCTGGTTCGGCATTCCCTTCTGTCGCGGATGCGGGCCAGGGAACGCCTTGGTTGATCCATTTGGTCAGGGTTTCCAGTTCCGCGCTGGGCAGCGGCTCTTTGCTGCCGGGAGGCATCACCAGTTCGCCGACGTGAGCAGCGACCTGATACAAGAGGCTTTCGGCCGCGTTTCCCGGTGCCACCGCGGGGCCTCGACTGCCACCCTTGAGCAGCGTCCCCCTCTGCCGCAGGTCCAGACCCGACATCTGCGCCGAACCATGACAGACAAGGCAGTTTTTCTCCAGGATAGCTAGCGCGTCGTCGGCGAGCGACGAGCTTGCTGCAGCGGCGGTCCCAGCCACGGCAAACCACAAGCTCGCGGCTAGGATTAACAAGCACACACGCAAAGTGGCCATGGCTCAGTGCCTCTGTTGAGCAAGACGCTTGCCGGGCGAACCAACACCCGAACAGGAATTTCCGATTTCAGTCACCTGCTACGACGATAGTACACCGCAGCCCGCCGAAACGCAATAATTTCACAGATTGAAAGCAGGCGCCGGCCGGTTCGAAGCTCGCTGAGGGCCATTCTTGCCGGTTGATCAAGCCGATTCTTTGCTCGTAAGGCGATTTTTCAGACACGCCTTCGACCCTCGGCCGGCAAGAGCGAGTAACGGGCATGCTTCACCGACCGGAAATCATTTTGTAGAAAAGGGGGTAGGAAAAGGGCTGTTTCCTGTGGCATCTCGCAGATCACTTCTCGCTTGGCCTCGGCTTCGATCTCCGCTTCGCGTTCTCTACGCCCAACCCCACAGTGTTCAGATGGGAGCGCATAGCTTCGCAGGCACACTTTGAATCTTTGTTGGAGATCGCGCGAAAGATGACTTTGTGCTGTCTCACGGCCACAGATTCTATTGAAATCCCTGCGCGGATGAGGAGTGTCTGTTGGGCGGGGATGGTTTGCTCGAAAGCAAAAAGAGTGGCTGCGAGAGCAGCCAGGGCGATGGGGATTTTCACGTGACCTCCTGTTGAACGGAAGTTTTCGTCAGGTTATAGTGGAGCTGGATTCCGTTCTACATATGGCTTGGGGAGAAGACGGGTCGGAGCGTTGATTGGATTTTGCGGGGGGAGGAGAGGTAGTGTACGACCAAGGAAGAGCCGTTTTCGGCGACATTCAAGCAGGAGAAAGAGACCAAGAATACCGTGCGGTATGGCGAGGAGGCCGAACATCGGCGTCCCGTGGTTGGCACGGTGTACGTCGATAAGTACGAGTTGCCGAAGCCCTATCCGGAGCGGATTCGGGTCACCGTTGAGGTTTTGGAATTGAGATAACCGTCCGTTCTTCTCGTTGGGGAAAAGGACGGCGTATCAATGCTGCGGGAAGGCCAAGGTGATGCCAGCAAAGAAGCAGTCGCTTCCGAAAGTTTACCAGCTCAAGATTACGCTCAAGGGCATCCGGCCGCCGATTTGGCGGCGCCTTCAGGTCCCTGGGGCCACCACTCTTGCCGCGCTTCACCAAGTGCTGCAGGCAGTCTTTGGCTGGACGGATAGCCACCTCCACCAGTTCATTGTGGATGAGACGTATTACGGAGAGCCGGAGCATTACGAGGATTACGATGGCATCGAGACGGTTGATGAGAAAAACGCTATCCTCGGGGGCGTCGTTCACAGAGAAAAGCAGCGATTCCTGTATGTCTATGACTTCGGGGACAACTGGGAGCATGAGATTGTCGTGGAGAAGATCATTGTGGGCAATTCGGGGAGTGATCGCCCCTTGTGCCTTGGAGGCAAGCGGCAGGGGCCGCCGGAGGACTGTGGCGGCACGATGGGATATCAGGAGTTTCTTGAAACAATTCGCGATCCGGACCATGAAGAGCATGAGGCCATGCTTGAATGGGTGGGCGGGAGTTTTGATCCGAAAGAGTTTGATCTGGCTACGGTGAACCGTGCCCTGGCCGGGTTATCACTGAGGCGATCGTGGGTGCAGTGAGGGCGGGATTGCCGGTGCGCTTCCGTTCCAACCTTCACGTTGTCGTCGGGGTGATCGTTGGGCTCCTCGGCATCCTCTTTGCCCTGCAAAACTTTGGTGGGTTGTTGCTGGGAGATGTGCAGCTGTTCTGGCCACTGCTTGTGGTGGCCTTTGGCCTACAGTAGATACTGATCTTGATTTGGCGCCGTTCCTGAAGCGTTGAATCAAAGCTGATTGTGAGAGCAAATTGAACCTCCTTTTTGTGTCGGGTTGGTTGCGGGAATGCCGAGCGGTTCGGGTGGGATGCATCGGGCCAGCCAAGGTGGTAGAGCTCCTGTTCCCGAAGCCCGGTAAGGAGGAGTGCTATGGTGTCTAGTTTTTGAATTTCACGGACACCACAATGGTAGAATGTTGTTTAAGTGATTGCAAACAAGAATGTTGCAAAATTGTGGCGGAGAGAGAGGGATTCGAACCCTCGGTAGAGTTTCCCCTACACACGCTTTCCAAGCGTGCGCCTTCGACCGCTCGGCCATCTCTCCTGGTGCCATATAAGCGCTGAGGCAGGCGCTGATCGAAATGTCGCCGCCCCAAGGTATCCCCTTCGATTGTAGTGTTCAAGTCCCGCCTTCGGCAAATCTCGGAGTCTGCCTACGCGTTCCCGATTCAACCTCTTCTCGCACTACAGTGCGAGGGTCCTCCTAATGGTGCATAGTTCCCTGCCTGCGCGTGTATAAAACAATCACAGCGAGCGCTACCGGCTGTTATGGCGTGTTACTCCTGTCACGCGGCAAGGAAAGCCGGGTAGGGGCGCCGACTTCAGCGAAGCGGGTTCCCTCGCTTCGCCCATGGCGGTGGCCCTGATATCGTAAGCCTTGTGACCGCATCAAAGGGCCGTGACATCGGCCGCCTCCTACTCTCACTGCTGGCCGTCGCGACGGCGGCTGCTATCTGCGTCGCTGTCATCGATTCGGGCGGCTTACTTTACCGCTATGGAGGCGGGCGGGTACGGTCAGTCGGTTTCTCTTGGGTTCTGCAAATTCTATTACTGCGGATGGAGGTCTACCCGTTCCCCGATCTGCCCGCTATCGTCAGCCGATATTGTGAACTCCGCGATTGGCGCCAGTGGGCGCAGTTCCTAGTCGCTGCGACGCTTGTTAACGTGGGCCTTACTTGGGTGGTAGCGGCTATTGTCAGTCCGCTCTATTTGCTTTTTGCAAGGAGTCGCGCCGTTCTGCTGGGCCTTTGGCTGCTTTTTCTCTCCCCGGCCGTGCTACACCTCTTCTGCGAGGTGTCGATCGTCGGCTTGGGGCTCCACGAGTTCAAGACGAGAATATTCATGGCGCTATGCTTCGTGTTGATGCTGTGGCTTGTGCTGTCGTGGACCCTATCGCGCAAGACGGCGCGGCGTGTGGTCGGCATGGCGTCCGCAACCGGGCTTACTCTGGGCGGGCTGACTGTGGTTGCTGCCGCTTTGGCGGGGCTAGGTGGACGGCCCGGCCCCCCGCGTATTGACGGCGCCACTGGGTTGGCGGGCCCTAACATCCTGCTTGTCTCGATCGATTCCCTACGCAGCGACCACCTTCACGCCTACGGTTATCCCCGCCAAACCAGCCCGGCGATCGACGCTTTGGCCGGCGAAGGAGTTTTGTTTCAAACCGCCGTGTCGGATACCTCTTGGACCCTGCCTGCCCACATGACGATTCTCACGGCCCTGCCGCAGCATCAGCACCAGGTCAGCGTGGACCGCCGGCGCCTCAGCCCCTCCGCAGTGACTGTTGCGGAAGTCCTTGCGGAGAGCGGCTACTCGACGGCCGCTTTTGTGTCCGGGCCGTACCTCCGCGCGGAGTACGGCTTTTACCAGGGGTTCGATCACTATGACGACTACACAGCCTTAACCCTACTTAACGAGGCTACCAGCTCTGTCACGTCGCCTATCCTTCTAGGACTGGTCCAGTCTTGGCTCGGCGATTGGGATCGCTCCGGCCGTCGCAAACCGTTTTTCGTGTTTCTCCATATGTGGGACGTCCACTACGACTACATCCCCCCAAGCCCCTACGATGAGCTATACGATCCTGGCTATCAGGGTCCGATCACGGGTGAAAACGTAACCTCTTCCCCCGCTATCCATCGGGAAATGGACTCCGGCGACCTCGAACACCTCATCGCTCTCTATGACGGCGAAATCCGTTACACGGACCACCACCTGGGCCTGCTGTTCAGACATCTCAGTCAAATGAATGCCTTAGACAACACCATCATCGCCATCACCTCCGATCACGGCGAAGCTTTCTTCGAACACGGCTTCAAGACTCACCGCCACACGCTCTACGACGAGCTTATTCTCGTCCCCCTTGTCATCCGTTACCCCGAAAAGATTCCCGCGGGGCGCATCGTGGGGCAACAAGTCCGCCTCCTGGACCTAGCGCCGACGTTGCTGTCGCTGGCCGAAGTCAAGCCACCCCCCGACTTCGGGATGACGACAGGACCCCACGCGCCAACGGACCTCAGCCCTCTGATCAACGGTGAGCCGGACTTCCCCTCGCTTCCCGCCTTTGGCGAGCTGGAAGAAACCCAATCCTCCGTGCGCACCGACACGCTGAAGCTGATCGTCGCTCGAGAAAGCCCCGACTCCGCTAGACTCTACGACCTAACCCAAGACCCGAAGGAACAAACAGATCTCAGCGCCCAGCGACGAGCCGACGTGGACCAGCTCCACAATCAATTGCTTTCCTTTCAGCGCACCGCCGCTCCGCGGGTCCAGGCCGAATCGATGCGTCTCGACGAGCGCCACCTCAAAGCTCTGCGCACCCTGGGCTACATCAAATAGCGCTGAGCGGTCAGGGGTCGGTTTTCAAGAATTTCGAGAAAACATGACGCGTCGGGCTACCCCGCTCGTGCGGCGGCCTATGTTAGGCTGTTTTTCCAACGGAGATCCTCCACGAAGGAGTCTGCGCGCAACTGCACCCTGCGGTGAAGGCTGTACAAGAAGAAGAAGCTGAGGTCAGACCGCGTCAGCTATTCGCGCAACTGAGATAGTACAACGGAAGGGAAAGGTACTGCGGCATAGATTGGAAAACGAATCGAGATGCGCATCGGAGACAAGATGCGCGAAAGAGAAAGACCCCAGCTCCGCGGCCAAGCACTGTTGCCGTGGAAAGGAGAGTTCGGGATTCGTCGTGCTCCTTTGCTGGCTGCTTGCGACCCTGGCATGCACAGGGAGCGATCCCGGCAACGGTGCATCCGGTGAAAGAGCGCCCTCGAGGAGATTACCGACCATGGAACATTTCGGCACAACACCCGAGGGAGAGGACGTCCGAATATACAAGCTCACCAACGCGGGGGGTGTTGAGGCTCGGATCACCGACTATGGGGGAATCGTCGTCTCGCTTAAGGTGCCCGACCGGGACGGCGTTTTGGGTGACGTCGTCCTCGGTTACGACACGCTGGATGACTACATCAAGGACAATCCGTACTTCGGCACAATCACGGGCCGCTACGCCAATCGGATAACAAACGGACGGTTCACTCTGAACGGCAAGACATACCAACTGGCGACCAACCTGCCCCCCAACCACCTGCACGGCGGAGAGAGGGGTTTTGACAAGGTTGTCTGGGGAGCTGAACCATTCGCCGACGAAAGGGGCGTGGGCGTGGTTCTGAGCTACGTAAGCGTTGACGGTGAAGAGGGCTACCCGGGCAACCTGAACGCGAAGGTCGCCTACACCCTCACCGACGACAACGCCCTGCGCATCGACTATGAGGCGACGACCGACAAACCCACGGTCATCAATCTAACGAATCATTCTTACTTCAACCTGAAAGACGGTGGCCAGAGATCCATGTTGGATCACGTGTTGACGCTTAACGCCGACCATTTCACTCCCACGGACAAGACACAGATTCCAACCGGCGAGATCCGACCCGTAGAAGGCACACCCTTGGATTTTCGACAGCCGACCCCCATTGGCGCGCGGATCGATCTAGAGGATGAGCAGCTCAAATTTGGATTTGGCTACGACCATAACTTCGTTCTGAATCAGTCGGAAGAAGCGCTTTGGCTTGCCGCCAGAGTGCAAGAACCTACGACCGGGCGCATCATGGAAGTCTTCACGAGCGAGCCCGGAGTTCAGTTCTACAGCGGGAACTTTCTCGACGGTTCGATCAGCGGCAAAGGAGGAATTGCCTACCAGCGTCGGGCCGGCTTCTGCCTTGAAACGCAGCATTACCCCGACAGTCCGAATCGGGACAATTTTCCGTCTACGGTTCTCAACCCTGGAGAAACCTATCGCACGACCACCATGCACAAGTTTTCGGTTGCGCGCTAGTGCCGCACAGAGCCGCGGGCGTAAGCCCCGGGGGCCCGTGCCTCACGGGCACCGCTCTTTCCAGTTCTCGCTACTCAACGTTGACGGGAATCTCGGCGCGGCACCCAAGGATGCACGCGCCACAACGCGGTTGAGCCCTTCACACGCCCCCTTTGGGTTCCCGCCAGGCTTCCCGCCCCAATAGCATCACTGATGCGATGAACCCCGCCACCAAGCCGGCTAGGATCGAAAAATACATGATCACCATAGCGATCAAGATGGCCAAGCCTCGCTCCACGCGGTTGCGCGGCATCGAGAGCGCTACGTAGGCGCACGCAAATCCCGTCAGGATCAAGGTCAAAGACAGCGCCACGTCAAGAACCGGCCGTACGAGAACCAGCATCGGCTGAACGAAATAGGCTAGCGGGATACCGAACAAGTAGTAGCTGAAAACCCCGCCGAAGATGGAGTCCATCGCCTTCCGCCCGCGACGGTAACGTTCCGCGACGACTACGGTCGCCCCCGTCCAAAGAGGCCCCTGGAGCGGGAAGAACGGTCCGCCAATGAGTCCGTGGGCGATGTTGCGTATGCCAACCGACAGGTGCGTGCGCCGCTCGTCAATCGGGATCCTCTCATCGGGACGGTCACGGCCGGCGTCCTTGAGAATAGCCGTGCCGGTGATGATATCGCCGAAGCCAATCACGTAGGCCGCCAGAGCTAGAGGTAGCGCGGCTACAAAAAACGAGCTGTCAGGGACGCCCCGCCCCAGAATACTGAAGTGGCTGAACAGGTCCGCGAAGTCCGGTAGGAAAAGAACCTCGCTTGAGCTAAATACCCATTCACCGCTCGCCGGCGAGACGAACAGTTCTCGAAAACTTCGATAGTTGACTTCCCCCACCCACGGCCCGACTACCATCGCCGCGAAAAAGCCCGGCGCAATACCCAGCGAGGCCGTAAACGCGAGCCATCGAAACCGTTGCTTCCACTTTTCGAGAGGTGTGGAAAACAGCAGAAGCAACGTGATCCCCACGGCGAGCAAAATGCAAACGGTGTATTCATCGAAGCGAGAAGCCCGCCCGCCTGAGCGGGGCGCAAACTCGCCGTAGATGGCACTCATGCCGGCTCCCAAGACGATGCCCGCCTTCAGCACCCAGGGAACGCCTCGCAGAAACACCCTTCCCAGTCCCGACGCCCCGAAAAGAAAGAACACTACCCCAACCAAAATCACCACCGCATTCACGAAGTCGGTTCGCGCGTCGGCCGTGGGATGAGTAAGCGCTTCTCTGAGCACCAACGGCAGGGCCGGGGTCAACCAACCCGGACCATAGGGGTCGCCGAAAAGCATGAAGGCACTGCACACCAGCGGTACTTGCAGAGCGCACATGGCCACAGCCGTCTCGAAACTCATTCCGAAGTGTTCGACGTACAGGGGAACGACCGCGAGACCCGTGGCGCCGGCCACCAGTAGACCTTGGATCAACTCCGGCGCCTCCACTTTTACGTGAACGAAGGGAATCCTTAAGGTAAACGGCCCCCAGTTGATTCCCGGTTGGACCTCTCCATCCGGCCGCTGTTTAGACATGGGCAAGTGTTGTTGGGAAACGACCTTCTGAGCGATCGTGCAGCGCCCGGGTCAGCAAACAGAGCCGCCGGCGTTGGCTCGGGGATCCGCGCCCTGACGGGCGCGGCTTCCATGAGGCGGGGCGAAGCCCGCTGGGGGAAGTTTAGCTCACTCCCCCCGGATGACGAGCCTCCTCATTTCATCTCTGTCCGGTTGTTGCCTGCTCTGTCGTGTGGTTAGTGTTTCTTACGCCCCTGCGGGACTGCTCATCTCGGAGCTGCCGGCGTTAGCCTGCGGGCCCGCACGCGGACGGGCGCGAAACTGTCGTGCGGGTTAGCTGAGCGCCGACGGCGGGTGCTGCGCCCACACTCACTTGCACGCGGTCGGGAAGCCCACCCGCGCTACACCAAGAGTTTGTGAATCACCTGCCCGCCCACGTCCGTCAGGCGGAAGTCACGCCCCTTGAACTTGAAGGTGAGCTTGGTGTGGTCGAGGCCTAGTTGGTGAAGGACCGTCGCCTGGATGTCGTGCATGTGAACTTTGTCTTCGACGGGACTGAATCCCAACTCATCCGTAACGCCGATGGTTTGGCCCGGTTTGATCCCGCCGCCGGCAAACCACATCGTGAAGGCGTCGATATGATGGTTGCGTCCGACGGTGGCGCGCTTCTCGCCCATCGGGGTACGGCCGAACTCGCCGCCCCAGACCACGAGCGTTTCGTCCAGCAGTCCTCGCTGTTTAAGATCCCGGATCAAAGCGGCACATGGCTGATCCGTCTGACGGCAAAGCTTCTCGAGTCCCTTCCCCAGAGTGTGTTCTCCCTCGCCGTGGTGGTCCCAGTCGGTATGGTAGAGCTGAACGAAGCGCACGCCGCGCTCCACGAGCCGCCGGGCCAGCAGGCAGTTGTTGGCAAAGGATTCCGCGCCCGGCTCGGCGCCATAGAGATCGAGCGTCCCTTGCGTTTCGGCGGAGAGATCAATCAACTCCGGACCGCTGGTCTGCATGCGGTAAGCCATCTCATAGGCAGAGATACGGGTGGAGATTTCGGGGTCTCCAACGTCGGCCAGGTGGGTCAGGTTGAGATCACGGATAGCTCGGATCGTTTCACCCTGGCGCTCATGACTGAACCCCGTGGGACTCGAAAGATTTAGGATCGGATCTCCGCTGCTGCGGAAGGGAATCCCCTGGTGGGTGGTGGGCAGAAAAGCACTGCCCCAATTGAGCGCTCCGCCCCGCGGCCCGCGCGGTCCCGACTGGAGCACCACAAAGCCCGGTAGATCTTGGGACTCACTGCCCAGTCCATAGGTCACCCACGACCCCATACTGGGACGGCCGAACCGTGTCGAACCCGTGTTCACGAAGATTTTCGCCGGCACGTGATTGAAATTATCCGTACTCACCGTCGAAACGAACGCCAGCTCGTCGGCGACCCGGGCGAGGTGAGGTAGAAGTTCGGATACGTACTTGCCGCTCTGGCCGTATCGGGCGAACTTGCGTTGCGTCGCCAAAAGCTTGGGAACGTCCTCTGCGAACGTGTCCATAAACGCGAATCTCTTGCCCTCGAGAAACGATGCAGGCGTCGGCTGACCGTCGAGCTGCTGTAGCTTCGGCTTGTACTCGAACAAGTCCAACTGGCTGGGTCCACCGGCCATGAACAAATAGATGACACTTTTGACCTTCGGGGGGAAATGGGCTTTGCGAGGCGCTAGGGGATTCGTGACTTCCGCCGTGTCGGCGCCGAACACTCGCCCGTCGGCGAGAAGCGACGCCAGCGCCATCTGCCCCAGCCCCATGGCGCACTGGCTGAAGAAATGGCGGCGGGTGCCGGCTAACAGGAGTCTTTGATTAAGGTCCATGGCTTACTCCGCGAAGGCGGCGGACCGCGCCCAAGATTCTTTCACAGCTGGCCAAGGGAGCCCTACCTTGCTCCGGCATCCAAACAACCGTTCACTCCCTGGTCACGAACTCATCGAGATTCAGCAATACTCGCGAGACGGCCAGCCAAGCCGCCAGCTGAGGGATGTCGGCCTCCTCCGGCGCATCTTGGCCCACGACCTGGCGAGCCTTCTCCGGATGAGTTAAGAAGTCGTCAAGCTGGACCGCAAGGAACTGCTCCAGCCTGGCTCGCTCGGTCGGCCTCGGCTGTCGCCCCAGACAGACCCGGAAAGCATATTTCACCCGCTCGGAACCGCTGTCAGGCGCCTCCCGCAGCACCCGTGTCGCCAAGCCCTGCGCGAATTCCTGGAACGCTTTATCGTTCAGCAGGGTTAGTGCTTGTAGTGGTGTATTCGATCGGTTGCGCCGCGTGCAGGTCTTGGTTGAATCCGAGGCGTCAAAAAGCATCAGCCCGGGATGGGGGCTGGCTCGCCAAAAATAGGTATACATCCCGCGGCGAAAGCGATCGGCACCCCTCTCGGCAGCCCAATGGCGATCGACCTGCGTCAACCGGCCGATGCCTTCCGGCTGCGGCGGGAAAACACTCGGTCCCCCAACCTTTGGCGTGAAGAGCCCACTTGCAGCCAAAGCCGTGTCCCTGACAATCTCCGCCTCCAGACGAAGCCGCGCTTGCCGTCCGAGAAGCCGGTTGGTCGGATCCATCTCGGCAAGCTCGGGTCGATACGCCGACGATTGTCGATAAGTCGCCGAGTCGACGATCAGACGGTGCATCGCCTTCAGGCTCCATCCCTGAGCGATAAACTCCGCAGCCAGCCAGTCCAGCAAATCGGGATGCGAGCGAGGCGACCCCTGCGTGCCGAAGTCGTTCTCGGTCTCGACAAGCCCTCTGCCGAAATATCGTTGCCAGATGCGATTGACGGTCACCCGCGGAGTCAGCGGGTTCTTCGCATCCACCAGCCAGCGGGCCAAATCCAGCCGGTTCGCGCTTTCGCTCTCCGGCAACGGAGGTAGGATTGCCGGCACGCCCGGCTTCACGTCGATTCCCTTGCGCAGGAAATCACCGCCGAGATGAACGTAGGCTTGGCGCGGTTCGGGCAACTCCCGCATCACCAATGTGCTGGGGACCTTTGGCTCGATGTCGCGCAACGCCTTGATCCCGGCCTGCCGTTCCGTATAGCCTAGATCCATCTCCCTGAAAGCGCCCTCCACCGCCTCCTTTTGAAAGTGGCTTCGCTCTTCGGGTGGGATCCCAAGAATCTCCAGAAACTCGGGCTTGAGTTTCGACCGCTCTTCGTCGGTCAGCGTCTCGCAGCACTCAGCCAGCCTGGCGAGTAGTGGTTTCTCGTACTCTTCTAGCTCTTCTTCGAGCACCGCGATTTGCGTGCGGATGGCTTCGCGCCGGGCGAGCTGCTCAGCAGTTCCAAACTCGAGCATAGGTTCGTGGGCCCTTGCCCGGCCCACCTCCCCATCAGCGCCCAGCTGATACTCGGCGCCCAACTCGTCGATGTTATTGAAGAACGCGTAGAACTGATAAAACTCTTGTTGGGAAACCGGGTCGTATTTGTGGTCGTGGCAGCGCGCGCAGCCCAGCGTCAGCCCCAAGAAAACCGCGCCGGTAGTCTCGACCCGATCCACCACCGCTTCCACGCGATACTGGTCGAAATCGATGCCGCCTTCTAGGTTGATCAACGTATTACGGTGAAAGCCGGTCGCCACGATCTGCTGCTTCGTCGCGGCGGGCAGCAGGTCGCCTGCGATCTGCTCGATTACAAACTGATCAAACGGGAGGTCGCGATTCAAGGCGTCGATGACCCAGTCGCGGTACATCCAAATCTCCCGCGGAGCGTCGTGGTTGTAACCATTGGAATCAGCGTAGCGGGCCAGATCCAGCCAGTGCCGCCCCCATCGCTCACCGTAGTGGGGCGATCCGAGCAGACGATGAACCAACCGCTCGTACGCATGGGGACGCGTATCGGACACAAAAGCGTCCACCTCGGTCGGGGTGGGCGGAAGCCCGAGCAGATCGAGACTCAGGCGCCGAATCAAAGTGGCTTGATCGGCTTCAGGGGCAGGCGAAATATCCTTCGATTCCAACTTCGCAAGAACAAACGCGTCGATGGGATTGCGAACCCAGGCCTGCCGCCGAACCCGCGGTACCGAGGGACGCCGGACGGGTTGGAAAGGCCAATGCTGCTTCTGCTGCGAGGGAGCGACCTGCTGAGTGACCGCGGGCGGGCTTAAGGGCCACTTTGCTCCTTGATCGATCCAGCTTGTTAAGGTTGCGATTTCCTTGGCAGTCAGCCGTGGCCCGATCGGCGGCATCCAGAAGTCTTCACTGGAACTGGCCACGCGCTGAATCAGCTTGCTCTGAGCGCTGCTCCCGGGCACAATGACACGCCCCGAGGTTCCACCCTGTAGAGCAGCTTCCTTCTCGTCAAGACGGAGACCGTTGGTCTGCTTCGAAGGTCCGTGGCAGGTATAGCAGCGGCTACGAAAAATGGGCTGGACATCCTGAGCGAAATCGACAGTTTCAGGTAGAGGAGCCTCCAGCTTGGGAGGGTCTTCGGCGGCGTGGAGAGAATACGATCCAAGGCAAGCGAACAGAATTGCGACGATACCGGCGCATAGCAAGCGTCGCGTCTCGATAACCGGGCCCATAACCCCTATTTAACCCTGACTAAATCCAGTATACGCGCTTGCCCACACGCATGCCGGAATGAAACCGGGCCTCCCGCCGGTGGGGTCCATACACCGTCTCATCGCAGGACTTCAGGGTTGACGGCATGCCGCGGCCGCCGGCCGTTCAGCACGTCGAGGACGCCCTGGGCGGCGTCACGGGCCATGTTGTCCAGCGCTTCGCGCGTGGCCCCCGCGATGTGTGGTGTCAACAAGGTGTTCGGAGCGCTGCACAACGGATGATCGGCGGGGAGCGGCTCGGTCTCAAAGACGTCAAGGGCGGCAGCAGCGACTTCGCCGCTTTCGAGTGAGCGAACCAGAGCTGCTTCGTCGATGACGCCGCCGCGTGAAGTGTTGACAATGCGGCAGCCGGGCTTGAGCTGCTGGAGATGCCTCTCGCTGAGCATGTGCTTGGTCTGTGGGTTCAAGGGGACATGTAGAGAAAGAAAATCAGCCCGGCGAAGAACCGCCTCGAGCGAGTCCTCGATCGACGCGGATCCCTCATAGCTGTCTTTCTCTAGGAGTGGGTCGTAACCACATACGTCCATCTTCAGTCCCTGGGCGGCGATCTCCGCCACCTGCTTGCCGACCTGACCGATCCCGATTAGCCCAAGCGTCTTGCCGGCCAGCTCGATCCCTTCAAAGCTTGTGCGTTGGTCGAACTGGCCGCCGAGTACCGCCTGCCACGCCGGGCCAATCTGTCTGGCCAGCGCCATGATCAGGGCGATCGTGTGCTCGGCGACCGATCTGCTGTTGGCGCCAGGCGTATAAAGCACCGGGATGCCGCGGGCCGTTGCGGCCCGGCAATCCACCATATCCACGCCAACACCGTGCCGCGCGATCACCTTCAGGTTCCGGCAACGCTCGATGTCGTCGCCGCGGACCCTGAACAGCCGGGTGATCGCCGCGTCGGCTTCGTAAAACAGGGACCGCAGTGCATCGTCGCTCACGGTGTCGTTATCCCGCCAGGGAGCGACGATCTGGCATTGGTCTTTCAATAAATCGATGCCGCTTGCGGCGATCGGCTCCGGGACAAACACGACAGGCTTCAAGACGCTTTCCTCCCGAACAGCCCGTGGCAAAGGTCGTCGAGGAGCGAAAAATGGAGACGCGGGCTCGGTTGGTGGTCGGTATGTTCAGCTAAGCCCTCGCGGGCGGGCAGCCCGGAAACAGGTGTCGGTAGGAGTACCGACACGGCAGGTCTGGGGACCTGCGCCACAAGGGCGGTTGTGGCCTTGCGCTCGGAGCTGCAACATCGGGTTTCGGCGCCTGATGGTGTGGCGCAGACGCCTACGTCTGCCGCGTCGACACTCGTCTCGACGCCGGGGCGCAATTCATTGCGCACGCGGACACAAATCTGGGACCTAGATGATTTTTTCACAGCTTCCGGTACCCGATTTTTCAGTTCACGGCCGATCGGATCGCATCACCGCGTAGGTTCATCCATCGCCGCCGGTCTTTTGGCGAGGTGGAGCTGCCGAGACTCCCGCCAACCCGCCGGAGACAGAGATCGTTTCTCCAGTCACCCAAGAAGTATCGTCGCTGACCAGAAAGGCCACGATCTTGGCAACGTCTTCCGGCTCCCCCCAGCGTCCCAACGGGATCGCACCTCGGATGCGCTCCATCATCTGTTCGGTGCTGATGCCCAGCGTTTGGGCTCGCTGAGGCATCAAGTGGCTATCGAAGTCGGTGTGCAAAGGACCGGGGCAGACCGCGTTGACGTTGACGCCATATGGCGCTAACTCCATCGCCAGCGTGCGGCTCAGGCTGATGACACCGGCCTTAGCGACGTTGTACGCCACACTCAGCGCGGCCGGGTTGATCCCATTGATGGATGAGATATTGACGATCTTTCCCGACTCCTGCCGCATCATGACCCGCCCCACAGCTCGGCAGCAGAGCAGCACGCCCGTCAAGGTCACAGCCAGCACCCGGTTCCATTCGTCGAGCGGAAGGTCGACTACCGCCGCAATGTTGGGCCGAGCGCCGGCGTTGTTGACCAGGATGTCAATCCGCCCCTTGGCGCCCAGCACCTCTTGCACCATTTTCTCGACGGAAGACTCCCCGGTCACATCGGTCGCGATCGCAACGGCTTTGCCGCCGCGCCCTTGAATCTCCCCCGCCGTTTCCTGGCCGCGCCGCTCGTCAATTTCAGCGAGGACCACGTCCGCGCCTTGACTGGATAATTCCAGCGCGATGCCGCGTCCCAAACCCTGTCCGCCGCCCGTTACAACGGCGATCTTGCCATCAAGTTTCATGGTTGAACTACCTTGCTAGGCTATCTTTCTATTCAGGTCTCTGCCGGCACCGTTCGTCGTCTGCTCCCGGTATTGCCGCTCGGTCACACCGCTGAGCCTGATTCTGGAGCCGAGTGCGAAAACGCAACACAATCTCCCCCCCTATCTACCGCCAGGATAACATCGAAGTACTCCATTTCATAAATACCCTTACGTTTCGGGCGAGTGCGGACGGGGACAGCATGCTGTCCCCCTACAGATCTATCGTTGCCTGGAAATGTAGGGGCACGGCATGCCGTGCCCGAAGTTCCCGATCGTCCACCTGCTTCGAAAATATACGTGACCGAATTTATGAAACGGACTACTTATTGATACCCGCAGAATATAGTGTTGTTTTCGGACACAGCAAATGCCTTGCCAGAGCGGGCGCAGCACGCTGCGCCCCTACACTGTATTTCGCGAACATCAATAAGTTAACTCCCGTATCCTCTGCTGGCGGCCCAAAAGGTCAGCACCCATTTCCAACTACAGTCGCTAGGGGGTCAAGTACGCCAGCCACCCGTTTCCCGCTAACCTAAGAAGACTGAGAAAACCGACGTGTTTTTCGCTTTAGAACGACAAGTGCGCGATGCGGTGAGCGCCCACATCTACGAGCGCTACGGGGTCGATGTACCTGTCGTCGTCGAACAGCCTCCTCAGCCCGAGTTCGGCGAGCTCGCGCTGCCGATCGGTTTTGCGCTAGCTAAAGCACTCAAGCGTGCTCCGCGCAAAATCGTGGAGGAGATCATCTCAGAGTTGGATTCCATCCCCGGTGTCGCAGCGCTAGAAGCGGCCGGGGCGGGCTACCTGAACGTTCGTTTCGACCGCGGAGCCTACGCGGATGCATTACTCCGTGGGGCCTTCTCCGGGCCTTCACCTTCGGACGGGAAGATCATCGTTGAGCACACCAACATCAACCCAAACAAAGCGGCGCACATTGGCCACCTGCGAAACGCCGTGCTAGGAGACACGTTGGTGCGCATGCTGCGAGCGCTCGGCAGCGAAGTTGAGGTCCAGAACTACATCGACAACACGGGTGTACAGGTGGCTGACGTCGCGGTCGGGTTCCACTTTATGGAAAAGAAATCACCTGCGGACGTTCAAGCACTGATCGACGATCCCGCTGTCCGATTCGACTTCTACTGCTGGGACCTTTACGCCCGGGCCTCGAAATTCTATAAGGCCGATCCGTCTTCGCAATCTTGGCGTTCGGACGCGTTACAAGCGATCGAAGCTGGGGAAGGACAGTTAGCCGAAATCGCCGGTCTCGTCTCCGATGCGATCGTTGGTTTGCACCTCGATACGATGCAGCGACTTGACGTCAGCTACGATCTGCTGCCGCGCGAAAGTGAGATTCTGGAGCTCAAGTTCTGGGCGACGGCGTTTGAGCTGCTCAAGAAGCGCCAGGTAATTTACTTGGAGTCGGGCGGCAAGAACAAAGGTTGCTGGGTAATGCCGGCCAAGCTATTTCAAAAGGGAGAGACGCCTGAGCAGAACGACCAAGCGGAGAACGCGGCGGCTGACGACGCTAAGATCATCGTTCGGTCGAACGGAACGGTTACTTACGTCGGCAAGGACATCGCTTATCAGTTGTGGAAGTTCGGCCTGCTTGCTAACGATTTCCACTACCGCCTGTTCCGTAAGAACTCCAACGCCAAACCTCTTTGGATTTCGAGCGCGGAGCCCGGCGCGGATCCCGCACCCCCTTTCGGCAGGGCCTCCAGAGTGTTTAACGTCATCGACGTTCGCCAGTCGTACTTGCAAGACGTCGTGCGCGCTGGGCTGGCCGCACTCGGCTTTACGGAGCAGGCCGAAAACTCCATCCATTTTTCCTACGAGATGGTCGCCTTGTCACCACGCTGTTGCGCGGAGCTGGGGGTCGAGCTGTCAGAGGAAGATCGCCGCCGACCCTACGTCGAGGTCTCGGGACGCAGGGGTCTCGGTGTCAAGGCGGATGATCTAATCGATCGACTGGTCGGGAAAGCGCTGGAAGAGGTTGTAAGTCGCCACGCCGACGCCGGCGAGTCCGTGCAGCGCGAGATCGCCACCGAGATCGCCGTCGGGGCTTTGCGCTACTTCATGCTGCGGTTCACACGCACCACGGTTATCGCCTTCGACTTTCAAGAAGCGCTCAGTTTCGAAGGCGAGACCGGCCCCTACGTTCAATACGCGGCTGTTCGCGCACGCAACATCCTTCGCAAACTGGAACAGCACGGGGAGTCGATGCCCGACTTCGATGCTGAGCTTTCTGGCGAGGCTCTCGAGCGCCAGCTGGAAACCACGGTTTTTTGGCAGATGCTGCTGGGCGCATCGCGGCGAGAGTGGGTCATTGAGAAGGCTGTCGCTGCCGGAGAGCCGGCACAACTGGCGCGCTACGCTTTCAACGTCGCCCAGGCGTTTAACAACTTCTATCACCAACACCACATTCTTAGCGAGACGAACCGTGAACGTAAGGTCTTCCTGTTGTGGATGACAAAGTTTTTTCTGGAAGAGCTGGGCGGAGTCCTCAATACGATGGGCATCCCCGCTCCGGAGATAATGTAGTGCCACGAAACTTCTCCGCGCCGCACGAAGCCGATGATAGGGCGGCTTGCACGCAAGATGCGACTCCGGAAAGACGTGAAACTGCGGCCATCCCGTGCGGCCCCCGGGGTGAGTCGTGGATGAAAGGCGAGGGATTGGTGCCTTTGCCCCAATCAACCGGGGGGAACTCCATTCTCATTGTCGTAGCATCGGAAATCCGCCGTTCGAGGATGGGCTTGACCGATCCGAGGCGGGTTTCACGGCGCCAACGGCACTCTCGCCTGAAGGGGAATGCATTCCGGCGACCCCGCGGGGCGTTCGGAACATCCGGTTCCCCGGCATCCACGGCTCACCCCGCGGGCTGTCTAGGGTTCCTGACTAGGCGCATCATTTCGCAAATAGGGTTACGAAAGGTGGCCGACTGCGGACGCGATGAATCGCGCCCGAACTGATGAGCCGCAATACCTCGAGAAGCTGATCGATGCGTAACTGTATTTGCGAAATACTGCAGAAGGCGCCAAGCTCCCCCAGTGAAAACCCCGGCCGATTCCCACCCATGAGCATGTCCTTCTAAAATGCTGTGCTTCAGCGATCCGAGAGAGAACTGTTGGAAGCGCCCTGATCCCCAGTTGGTTGAGAGATCCCTATTAAATCTCGTAGTCGGGCCGTTTCGGCATGCCCCAGGGAATGCGGGCCCAAACACGTTCGTGAAGGAAATAGGCGGCCATCTTGGCGACCCCGTCCAAGGCGCCAACTCCTAGGGCAATGTCCCACTGGTCGGTTAACAGAAAGGCGATCCCCGAGGTGATCAGGGACCCGAAAAACCGGTAACTGGCAGCTTTTGCAATGCTGCGCTTGCGGGCTTCCAAAGCATTCTCCCGTTTGTCGATCGAGAATGGGGTAAATACATGCTAACACGGGTTCGGCTTCGCTGAGATGCCCCACCTAAGGTATTTGGCTCAGGAAAGCTCACTCGCTGAGACCCACAGCCTTCGCGATGGCCAGCTGTCGTCGAACAACCGTCAGCCGCAATGGTGCACCTTGCCTGCTGTCTCAATCCTGCGAGGGTTTATGAGAGCATTTTCCAATCCCAGAATGAGCCTGAAGAAGGAGGATCGGAAGGGTGGTGCCGACGGGGTTGTCGGGCGGCGATCCGGCGGTGCCCAAGCCACTGACCCATCAGCGGCGTCAACTGGGCCCGGCTCAACCCCTCAGCCGCGCTAGAAACCGCCGCACGATGCCCCTCTGCCTCTTGCCAAGCCGTCCGTAGTGCTGCGCCGCCAAGACACGCTCGACAAAGCCATCAATCGGCTCCCGCCCTTGGTTGGCCAAGGCGATGCTTCGACTGCCCGCCAGGAACTCCTGCCTCTCGGCCCGGGTAAGCCGCTCTAGGTTCTGCCTGCTGATCGTCATTCACCAGCAGCTTGTACCCTTTCGTCCCACTCCCTTTCAGGCTCATCTTGTGTTGCAAACAACCTCCCCTTCAGGCTCATCCTGTATGGGATAACTCTTTGCCTTGCTTACTACCCGCCCGTGCGGTATGCTAACGGTAGTATTCTACGTCGGGCTGTTCCCCCCTCCCAAATCACAGATTGAGACGTTCGCCGCCCGTATAGCATCCATGACTATTGCGGATCTCAAAGAGAAGAATATTACCGAGCTGACCGGGATCGCTCGAGATCTTGACCTGCCGGGCGCCGGCAACTTGAGGAAACAAGGTCTCATCTTCCACATCCTTCAGGCCCAGGCCGAGAAGGAAGGCCTGATCTTCGCGGAGGGTGTCCTGGAAACTCTTCCCGAAAGCTTTGGGTTTCTGCGTTCACCCGGCTACAACTATCTACCGGGGCCCGACGACATCTACGTTTCGCCCACGCAAATCCGCCGCTTCGATCTCCGCACCGGCGATACGGTCTCGGGACAAGTGCGACCGCCGAAAGAGGGTGAGAACTACTTCGCTCTCGTTAAAGTCGAAGCAATTAACTTCGAGTCACCGGAAGAAGCTCGCAACAAGACTTTATTCGACAATCTGACGCCCTTTTATCCCGACAGCCGCATCCGGCTTGAGACCACGAAAGAGAACCTCAGTGGCCGCGTCATGGATTTGTTGACGCCGATCGGCAGAGGACAGCGCGGCTTGATCGTCTCCCCACCTCGGACCGGCAAGACCATGCTGCTGCAGTCGATTGCCAACTCGGTGACAACCAACCATCCCGACGTGACTCTGATCGTCCTGCTGATCGACGAGCGCCCCGAAGAAGTGACCGACATGCAGCGCAACGTGAACGGCGAAGTTATCAGCTCTACTTTCGATGAGCCCTACGCCCGTCACGTGCAGGTCGCCGAGATGGTGATCGAGAAGGCCAAGCGCCTGGTCGAGCACAAACGCGACGTCGTCATTCTATTGGATTCGATCACTAGGTTGGCGAGAGCGTACAACACGATCGTGCCGCCTTCGGGAAAGATCCTCTCCGGCGGAGTGGACTCGAACGCGCTGCAGAGGCCAAAACGATTCTTCGGCGCCGCACGTAACATCGAGGAGGGCGGCTCCTTGACGATCATGGCGACGGCGCTGATCGATACCGGAAGCCGCATGGACGATGTCATCTTCGAAGAATTCAAAGGCACCGGGAACATGGAAATCCATCTTGACCGCAAGTTGGTGGATAAGAGAGTGTTTCCGGCAATCGACATTCACCACAGCGGCACACGCAAAGAGGAGCTCCTTTTAAGCAAAGAAGACTTGAGCCGCGTTTGGGTTCTGCGTAAGGTTCTCAGCCCCCTTTCGGTCACCGCGGCGATGGAGTTGCTTCTCGGCCGCATGGGCAAGACTCGCAGCAACGGCGAGTTCCTGAGCGCCATGCAGACTTGATCGGAGTGAGGGAGCAGGCGCCTCAGACGGCTCTACGTTGAGGGCCCCGCGGACAAGAGCGCAACTACCTTTGTGGCGCATACCCAGCTCGCTTGGTGGCCTGTCCGAACCTCTACCTCTGTTGAAATCGGCCTTCCCGAATGTTATTTTCAGTGATTCCCTAGAGCGGATTGCTCATGGCTGTTAACCGCAGTCAACTTTTCCTCGCCAGTTGCGTAGCACTCATCACGACCGCGATGGTGTTTTCCATCCGGGCTGACATTCTCGACATACTGGGCGCTGACTTCCATCTGACCAAGAAACAGATGGGCGTGCTGCTGAGTCCGGCCTTCCTTGGATTTACGCTCTCGATCTTCATTGGTGGGTCGCTGGTCGATTTCTTCGGCATGAAGCGGTTGATGTTGTTGTCGAGCATGGGTTATGTCGTCTCGGTGCTGGCCATTATCTTTGCGCCCGCCCCCCCCGGACCGGTTGATCCCTACTATTCCGACCCGGGGTTTGTGATTCTCTACGCGGCGATATTGACGCTTGGCCTATCGCAGGGACTGGTGGAAGGCGTTATCAATCCGCTGGGCTTGGCGCTTTACCCCGACGAGAAAACTCACAAGATGAACGTGCTTCACGCCTGGTGGCCGGGGGGTCTGATCATCGGCGGACTGCTGGCCTACGGCTTGACGAAGGTGCTGGGCCTTGACGCCGCCGGAATCTCTGCTGCGAAAGCGACTCTGGGCTGGCAAATCAAGCTGGGCACGCTGCTGGTTCCGGCGGTCATATACGGGATCATGACGCTTCGGTTGGAGTTTCCACCCTCGGAACGCGTGGCGGCGGGCGTTTCAACGCGAGACATGTTCCGTGAGAGCCGGCGGCCGATGTTTCTGATCTTGTTGGGTTGCATGTGCCTGACGGCTGCTACCGAGCTAGGTCCGGATCAGTGGATCGCCTCGCTGATTACAAACCTGACCGGTATGCAGGGAATCCTGATCTTGGTCTACACCTCGGGGATCATGTTTGTGTTGCGGTTTTTCGCCGGGCCGCTGGCGCACCGCTTCTCGCCAATCGGTCTCCTGTGTCTGGCGTCCATTTTTTCCGCGATCGGGCTATTCAGTCTGAGTAACATCTCTACGCCCATGCAGGCGTTTGCCGCGGCGACGATATACGGCATCGGCAAGACATATTTCTGGCCGACAATGCTGGGCGTGTGCTCAGAGTTATTTCCCAAGGGCGGCGCCTTTTTGCTCGCCATCCTGGGCGGCACCGGGAATCTCGCGGCGGCCTTCATCCTGCCGATTATGGGCGGCTGGTATGACAACTATGGTGCCGCGGCCGCCTTCCTCTACGTGGGCTTCCTGCCTATTGTGACGACCGTGGCTTTCGCGCTGATCTTTCTCTATTTCAAGGCGCGCGGCGGTTATCAGGTCGAAAAACTGGAAACCGCCGAGTAGGGTTTGGATTGCTTTCCCTGGGAATCGTCCAGAAGACGAGAAGTCCGTAGCGCTGATCTAGCCCGCTTTTCTCACCACGTGGCGAGACGAAGTGCGTGCGAGGCCCGTCAGTACAAGGCGCGCAACGCTCGGCGAGCGCAGGCGTACTTGAACAGTACGTTGAGCACGGCGAGCAAGAGCAACGCAGTAATGGCGGGCTTATTGGGTGCTTCGACCGTCAAGTGGTGAGAAATGCGGGCTAGGCGGGCGATGATCACACTTCCCCTTCGCGCTATGGGTTAGCCGCTCGCCGGCGCCGCTGTTTCCCGAGAGCCCGTCCGCTACAAGGGGATGTTGCCGTGCTTTTTCCGCGGCGTGGTGTCGGTTTTGTTTTCGAGCATTCGTAGGGCGGCGATGATCTTCGGGCGGGTGTAGCGTGGCTCGATCACTTCGTCGATCCAGCCTTTCTCCGCCGCTGTGTAAGGGTTGGCAAAGCGCTCGCGGAACTCGTCCACCTTCTGCCGGCGGAACTCGTCAGCGTTGTCGCCGGCAGCGGCCAGTTCTCTACGGTGGAGGATATTGACGGCGCCCTCGGGTCCCATGACGGCGATCTCCGCCGTCGGGTAGGCGTAGTTGATGTCGGTGCGAAGGTGCTTTGATCCCATTACGCAGTAGGCTCCGCCGTACGCCTTGCGAGTGATGACTGTGATTTTCGGAACCGACGCTTCGGCGTAGGCGTAGAGCAGTTTCGCGCCGTGCTTGATGATCCCGCCGTATTCCTGGTCCGTGCCGGGCAGGAACCCGGGGACATCTTCAAAGGTAACGATCGGGATACTAAAAGCGTCGCAAAAGCGCACGAATCGGGCGCCTTTCAGAGAGCCATTGATGTCTAAACATCCGGCCAGCACGGCCGGCTGATTGGCAACCACTCCCACCGGACGTCCGTCGAAGCGGGCGAAACCCACCACGATGTTCTTGGCGTAGTGCTCCTGCACTTCGAAGAAATATCCCTCATCGGCTACCAGCCGAATGACCTCTTTGATGTCGTAGGGCTGATTGGATTCAGCGGGAACCAGCGCGTCGAGTTTCTCTTCCAGGCGATCAGCGGGATCACTGGTAGACCGGCGAGGCGGATCGTCGACGTTGTTGAGCGGCAGGAAGCTCAGCAACTCGCGGATCGCGCGCAAGCACTCGGCGTCATCGGGCGCGATGAAATGCGCCACGCCGCTGACCTGATTGTGGGTATGTGCTCCTCCGAGTTCTTCCTTGGTGACTTGTTCGTGGGTAACCGTCTTAATAACGTCGGGTCCGGTCACGAACATGTAGCTCGTCTTGTCCACCATGAAAACGAAGTCGGTAATGGCCGGCGAGTAGACCGCACCACCCGCACAAGGTCCCATGATGGCTGAGATCTGGGGCACCACCCCGCTCGCCAGCGTGTTGCGAAGGAAGATATCCGCGTATCCGGCGAGCGATGCCACGCCTTCTTGGATTCGCGCTCCACCGGAATCGTTGAGCCCGATGACGGGCGCGCCTGTCTTCACGGCCAGATCCATGATCTTGCAAACCTTGGCGGCATTGGCCAGCGACAAAGATCCACCAAAAACCGTGAAGTCGTGTGAAAAAACGTAAACCAAGCGCCCGTCGATGCACCCGTAGCCGGTTACGAACCCGTCGCCTGGAATCGTTTTCTCCTGCATCCCAAAGTCGGTGCAGGAGTGGGTCACGAACCGGTCCAACTCTTCGAAGCTGCCTTCATCCAGCAGCAGATCGATCCGCTCGCGGGCCGAAAGTTTTCCCGCCTTGTGCTGGCGCTCAACCCGCTCCTTCCCACCTCCGGCTCGAGCAGCTTTGTTCCGCTTTTCGAGATCGGCCGATTTCTCTCCCCGCGTCATGATTTGCCGTCCTCAATTTGGAGCGTTGGAGCTTCTCAGGTTACCAAAGCGCTTGCCGGGCCGCTTCTGGTATTCCGGCGTAGTTCTTTGTTCCAACCGCCGGCCGCCGAGCGCTAATCGGCGCTGCATTGAACCGCAGGGACTAGGGATTGCGGCGCGAGCGTCAAGCCGAGTGCTAGGCGAACCCTGTCCAGGTATCACGCAACCGGCGGTCCGTCGAGCTGCTTGCCTTGCCCGTCCGGAAGGCAAGTGTCGGCCGCGTGCTAAATTATAAGGTTCGACAAAGGACGGTCCGTCGAATGGATCATATTGGACGCTACGAAATACTTGCTGAGTTAGGGCGTGGCGCCATGGGAGTGGTGTACAAGGCTCGCGACCCCAAGATCGGCCGGACCATAGCCATCAAAACGATCAAGCTGGCCGACAAGGCGGCTGCATCTGAAACCAACAAACTGCGCGAGCGACTTTTCCGCGAAGCTCAGTCCGCCGGACGCCTTTCCCACCCCGGCATCGTCACCATCTATGACGTCGATGAAGAAGCCGGCATGGCCTACATCACGATGGAATTCGTCGAGGGTAAGACGCTGGAAACCTTGATGGAATCGAATTTGGCCAGTGATTTCGAGTTTATTGCCGATCTAGCGAGTCAAACAGGAGCCGCGCTCGACTACGCACACAGCAAAGAGATTGTCCACCGCGACATCAAGCCCGCCAACATCATGGTGACGCCAGACGGTGGCATAAAGATTACAGATTTTGGGATCGCACGAATTAGCTCCTCCAAGCTTACTCAGACCGGAACGGTGATGGGTACACCGAGTTACATGTCTCCCGAGCAGGTACGTAGCGACCCGATCGACGGACGGTCCGACCAGTTCTCCCTCGCCGTGATCTGTTACGAGCTGGTCACCGGAGAGAAACCCTTCACCGGCGAGAGCCTGACTTCGGTCATGTTCAAGATCGTTTCCGCGGAAGCTATTGCTCCGAGTGAGCTGAATCCAAGGGTTTCGGAAGAGCTGGGCGCAGTTATTCTCCGGGCTCTTTCTAAGGATGCCGCCGAGCGGTACACGAGTTGCCGAGCCTTCGCTGAGGCAGCTGCAAAGGGCTGTGCGTCCGTCGTCGACGTGGGCCCCCTCACCCGGCGGTTCGAAAAGCCGGCGCCGGCGGAGACACCTACCGTGGGAGCGGCGGCAACTGAGGACGCCGACCGTGTCGAAGCGCCGCGTGAATTGGAGGAAACGGCCCCGGCGGACGCTCCCAGGTCGTTGCCGCCCCTACCAGAACGTTCAACAACTCGCGAGGAGCACCCGGGTCGCCTCCGTTGGTGGATGTGGCCGGCTGCGCTGCTGGCGGTGCTGATCGCGGTTTGTGGTGTGTGGTTGTCGCAGCAGGAAAACCCCGGCAACATCCTGCTTCAGTTGGCTGGCGGCCTGATCCCTTCCAGCGGCGGAGAGGTCACGGAAGTTCCCCAGTTGGCTCCACTGCCGGACAGCGAGGGAGGCGAGGACTCGGGAGCGCCCGCGGGCAACGAGCAGCCTGGGGAATCAGGGTCGGGGCAAGTTCCTGGAGCTTCCGACAGCGGCCCTACGCCCGGCTCGGCAAAGCCGCCGGCGCCACCTGACAAGGGGCCATCGGGTGGATCTCCAACAGCTGCGACCCCCGGTGGGTCTGCGGACGCCCCAGCGGGCGAACCCGCACCCCCTGCCCCGCCGCCCGCGGCCCCTTCTCCAGCTTCGCCGCCTCCGAAACCGAAAGCCACTGCCTCCACGCGACCCAGTCCTACCCCTCCCAAGCCCGCGTCTCGGTTGGTGGAGATCCCTCTTGTCAGCGACCCGGCTGGAGCGAGAGTCGTCATCGACGGCAAGACCCAGTGGTCGTGCGTCACGCCTTGCACACTCGAAATCCCGCGAGGTAATCACCAAGCGATGGCCTCTCTGGCCGGGTTCGAGCCGCACCGAAGGTCGTTCAAGCTGTCGTCCGAGCCGATGGACCTAGAGTTCGAACTTCGGCAGATCACCGGAACACTCATGGTGAGCAGCGATCCCAGTGGGGCTGACGTCTATGTCAACGGCAAGAAAATGGCGAGTAAAACCAACAGTATGCTCAAGCTGCCGCCCGGCTATCACTTGGTCAGAGTAGAAAAGGACGGAGCGGTCGCCGAACGGAGTATTGAAATCGGGCAGAACGATCTGGCCACCCATCAATTCTCGCTGCGAAGCGGAGGCCTTTCCCGGATTCCGGTGCGGTTTGAGAGCACGCCGCCCGGCGCCGAAGTCACACTCAACGACAAAACCCGGGCGGGCCGCACCCCGGTTGAAATCCCGCTGGCCCCCGGCGCATACCGGGTAGCTTTCTCTTTGAAGGGGCATCGGCCCGTGATCGAGGAAGTGGAGATCGCTCCTTCCGAAGACCCGGTCATGATCACGCGCACCCTGACGCCGCGTTAGGCCGCATTCTCACGTCAAAACAGTAGGGGCGGGTCGCTGCGCCCGCCCAGAGAGGGGTTCTCGCGGGTTGGGTTGCGTCATTCGAATGGGACGGAGTGTGAATATCGCGAATGGGCGGCCAACCCAAGTTCAAATTGACCCGGTGGCAGACCTCAATTCATCGGGAAAGTGAGCAATTCGTCTAGAACGACGATCCCGGCGGGTCCGAGGCCTTCGGCGATGGGTGCCGCAGCTGCCTTACGGGTAATGATGGCCCAGGAAAACTGATAATCCAGCAGGTCGATAAAGTAGGAGCCGAGGGTTTCTCGTACGGTCGCTCGGGCCTGATCGGTCAGTAAAAACGCTCCCTCGTCGGCAATGGCGCCGATCACGACCGTGCCGGCTGGCAGCGATTGCAGGTAGACTTCCATGGCCGTCACGTCTTCCTCGCGCGCCCAGGTGTCGAAATTTCGCACCGGCCCGAGAAGGCCAGACTGCGGATCGACGGTGAGAAAGTTGAACCCCCGGCCCGGTCCGCCGCCCTGCACTTCGTAAATCAGCGTTCCATCCACTTCAAAGCTGGCGACCGGGGCCATACTCTTGTACCCGCCGGAGACGACGCGAAATCGGACGTCGCTGAGACTGGGCAGTACGGTGACGGCGAACTCTCGGGTGACAGTTTCGGGCAGGACAGTAAGCGCGGTCAGCGAGATTAGAACGTTTTCGATCCGCGGCGTACCCGGGTCGGCGCTGACCGTCAACGGCAGCAATTCTCCAGGCACGCCCACCGGTATGGAAGCGCTAACGCCTGTCGGAAGGCCACTGATTTGGAAGCGCACTAGATCGCAAAAGGAGTTGAAGCCTTCGATTTGGACAAAAGCCGTCTGAGAGGGGCCGCCTTCCTGGACAACCACGGTGTTCGGCGTGGGACTGGAGATCGAAAACCCTGGCTCTTGATCTCCGTCGATGATCCGTAGGCGGTGGGGGTTGCTGCTCACGCCGTCCTGAACGAGCTGCAGATCAACGAGCGAAGGAGCAAAGTCTTCGGGGATGAAAACGTTAGTCTGGTAAACTCCTACAACTCCCTGCAGCAAGCCGGAGTACACTACCGGAATCGACTCGGATCCGAGACGGCCCCGCGGTACGTTTAGGGTAAGCACACCGCCGGTGGGGGCGAAGCCGGTGCCGACCTCGGCGGTGACGGATCCTAGGCCGCTGCCATAAACCTCGAGGTAGCTGCCAGGCCGGACACCGTTCGCTTCGTCCACTGGGCAAGGTAGGCCCGCCCGATAGACACCACGGTCAAAGACGCCGGGCGCGGCAGCCGCGACGTCCGCCGCTGACGGATTACTAGCCACGCCCGCACGATAGAGGAGCGCCTCAGTCACACCCAGCGGCGTGGTCCAGGGCACCTGGCCGCGGATTTCCGTCTGGCCTGCGAAAAGTAGAGGTACAGGCTCCCCGCCGAGGCAGGCGCTCAGGGGCCCCAAGTGGTTCGGGAGCATCGTCGTTCCGGCCGATTGCGAACGGAAAGCGAACCCCTCGCCCTCCAGGCTAACCAGTCCGCCGGGCGCGATGGCGGGCCGTCCCCCGGCGGCGCCGACCACGCCGCCCTCGTTGATGACCGGGAGAGCGGCCGCCGATAGCTCGTCAGGCGGAAGTCCGCCCCAAGTGTGCGCCAGAGCAAAGTAAGCCTCGCGGGGCCGCAAGGTGTCGAAGCCGGCGGTCGCGCCGCTTTCCGCCCGAAACAGTCCGAACCACGCCGGATTCCGATAACTGTCTGGAAAGCTTTGATCCTGCCAACCGTCCGTCGAGTGCAACGAGGGGTCCTCTCCCCCTCGCCACCATTCGTCGACGTAGCTCGCCCATAAGCCACCGAGAACGGGGAAAACGTCTCCGGGCAGCCGCACTTCGATCCCGGACGCGAGAGTCCGCCCAACATCTGCTTGCGTGGAAGCATCCTCGGTCTGCCCTTGTTGGTCATAGGCGTCAACACCGAAAGCTGACACCAGGAATGGCTTCGCCGTCTTGTCGCTCACTGCCAGGAAAAGCTCTTCCAGGGACGCGCCGCCGACCCAGTTGAGCGACCAAAACGAAAGGCCCGGTTGGCTTAGGTCGTCAGCGCCAAGAGTAAAGTTCCCTATTTGAGACACATCGGATACCGTTGTGGTGAGCAAGGCCGTGCCGCCTTGCACACCCGCCAGTACCTCGCCGGCGTCCTGCAGCAGGGAATAAAAATTCTCCGCCGATCCTGCGAATTTTTCTTCGTAGCCTCGCCCTACCTCGTCCCCGAAGACAAAAGCTATGACTCGTCCTTCGTCCCGCCAGCCTTCGACGTACACACGAAACTCGTCGAGAATCTGGCTCCTCAGCGCCCGTCCTTGTCCGGTCTCCAGAGACAGAGACCGCTCGGAGTCGTAGAAGCGGTCCAAGGGGAAGCCTGCCAACCAATAGAGGCCGGCGTCGGCGAGGGATCCGCGGAAGGCGTCGTCTTCGGGGGAAATTATCGCCTGCGTTCGGACGGTGTTCGCCCCCATCCCCGCGATTAGCGGGAAGTCTCGGGCGTAAAGACAACCGGCGGGTCCGGGCCCGTCCGACCAACGGGCTCCGATGGGCGTGACGCTGTAGACAACGCCTCGGATCAGGAAAGCCTCATCTTCCAGAAAAAGCTGCCTGTTCCGGATCTCGAAGCCGGCCCTGACCGCGGGCTCGAACACGAAGAGAATCAGCAGAACGAAGACTCCCCCGAAGCGGCGCCTCCGCATACGTTGAGGAGAGGTACGTGTTGGTCAAACTTTATCGCACAATACCTATTAAATGCAACCCTTTTGTAAAAATAGAATGGAAAACCCTAAACACTCCACTTCGTCGCTCAGCCGACGGGAAAGCCGGGTCAAGCAGCCTGCGGGTTCCGGCAAGCCTCCAGCAACTCCTCTTGCAGCACTTCGCAGGTCGCAGGGTCGAGCTTCCCGTTTGGCCCGACGACGTAGAAGACATCGATCGCCTTGTGCCCTTGCGTGTCGATCAAAACGACCTCGATGTCGCACTCGTGCTGAGAGAACTTGCTTGCCAGGTCAAAAAGAAGTCCGGTGCGGTCCTCGGCGATGACATGCGCGACAGTCGCTCGAGACGAGGCTTGGTTGTCAATCGCGACTCGCGGCTCGACGCGGACCCGTCCCCTGACAGCAAATTTGGACTGCCGCCGTTTCAACAGATCTCGAACGTCGGTCGCCCCTTCGGCAACCCTACCCAAGGTTTGCTTGAGACGGCTCGACTCGGCGGGATCGGACTCCAGCGTCCGCAGGGGATCGGAGACGATGAAAGTATCGAGGGCCATTTTTTGGCTGTTGGCGAACGCCTCGGCCTTTTCGATATTCAGGCCCAGGCTCGACAGAGTCGCGCAAAGCGAGGCAAACAGAAACGGCCGGTCCCAGGTCACGACAACGACCTCGTGCAGGGAGTGCCGACGACGAAGGCTAACTGCCGAGCGCTTCGTTTTGAGTTCGCGACTGAGCTGAAACTGCGCGTACACCTGCTCGGGAGAATGCGTTCGGATGTAGCGTTGCGGGAAGCCCTCAAGAAATTCGCCGGCCGCCGAGCGCTCCTCGGCCGTAGCCGCCATTTCCAAATAGGTTTCCGTGGGCTCAACGTGGATACGACGATCTTCGATGTCCCGCGTCAAGCTATGGTGGGTGGCGATGTAGAGCTGCCACAGCAGATCTTTTCGCCAATCGGTCAGAGCCTTCGGGTTCACCGCGCTGATATCGGCGAGAGTCATCAGCGTCAGCGCCTTGAGGCGTTCGATCGTGCCTGCCAGGTCGGCCAACTCTTCCATCGTCTCGGGATCGGCAAGATCACGGCCCGTCATCATGGCGGAAAGCGCCAAGTGATGGCGAATCAGAAAGCGCACCAGCTCGCGGTCGAGTTCTTCCATGCGCATACGGGCCATCGCCTTATCGGCCAGCTCCCTGCTGCGTTCGGCATGGTCCCCTTGGGGAACCCCTTTGCCCAGATCGTGAAACAGCAGCGCGAAGTAGAGAAGCTCGGGTTGGTCCAACTCCGAAAGCAACCGCGAAAACCGCGCTGTAAGATCGTCCTCCGCGTCGGCCAATTCCTTCAGATTCCGGATGGTCACGAACGTATGCTCGTCCACCGTGTAGCGGTGAAAGAAATCGCGAATGACCAAGCAATCCACCAGCTCAAACTCAGGGAATACAGCCGCCAGGGCGCGGGTTTCGTGCATCGCCGTCAGCGCCTCGTAGGCGTGCGGTAGCTTGAGTACCTCCGCTACCTGTGGCCACAAGGGATCCTCCACGCGCGAGCACTCCCCGATTTCCTGAAGTGCATTTTCGACCCGCCGTTCGGTCTCCACCGCCAGAGGAATCCCGTGTCGAGAGACGAACTGAAACAGCAGCAGGGCCAGCGACGGCTGCTGCACTAATGCCTCGGAGTTTCGAAGATACAACCGCCCCCGTTGAACAACGAAATCGTTGTTCGAGAGTCGCGACTTGCGGTCTCGGAAGAATGTAAACAGCGATTGGCCGGCGGACGCTGACTCTTCAATCGCACGGGTCACGAGCCGGTAGATGATCCGCACGCGTCGAAAATACTCGCGCATCCAATCAGAAGTATCCGTCGTTTCGGGGAAACCCTTTCCAGCACTCTCCTCCGCCACCTGATCCTGTAGGTCGAACGTGAGCTTGTTGTTGTCACGGCCATTGAAGTAGTGCACGAAACAGCGGACCGCGAACAAGAACCGCTTGGCTTCGAGAAGCTGTTCACGCGATTCGGCCGGCAGGCACTCTTCACTATCCGGCAATCGCGCGTTCGACGCATTGATAAGCTGAGAAACCCAGCACGCTAGTTGAAAGTCGCGAAGTCCGCCGGGCGTCGCCTTGACGTCCGGTTCGAGGTGGTAGATCGTCTGGCCGGCCAGCAGATGGCGCCTGTGGGCGAGTTCGATCAGGTTGCTAAGAAGAGCACGCTTTTCGCGAACATAGAAACGAGGCAAATGCCGATAGCGCAGGCCCTGATAGAGAGCTTCATCACCCGCCAAAAACCGGGCGTCGAGCAGGCTGATGTTCAGTTCCGTGTTGTCGTGTGCGAGTCGAGCACACTCAGCGGGCGTTCTCACCGAATGCGAAATACGCAGTTTGGAGTCCCATAGCGCGGTGAGCAGCTTCGAGGTCTGGTTCTTGTAAGTGTTGGCATGTGCCGTTCGCTCCAATAGCAGCAGGTCGACGTCCGAGTAGGGGAACAGCTGGGAACGACCGTAGCCACCAACAGCTATCAGAGCGACCCCGGAACTTGGAGCGTCAGGGAAAGTCTCGCGAAAGCAGCGGCCGACAACTTCGTCCGTGGCAGCTGAATGGGCGGCGACCGCTTCGAGGCCGTCTCCGCCGGCGAGGAACCGTTGCTTGATCTCCTCGAACGCGCCGACTTGCGAGGAAGCGGTGTGCGACATGGAATCCATATGTGCCCGCCCCTGGCGGAAAGAGAGAGACCCCAGCGTTAGCAGCAGCCCGTGAACGAATTCGAGGTTTCTTTGGCAAATTGTCGGGGCGAGTTTCCACCTAGGCTAGCAGGGAACAAGCTCGGTGGGATTAGCAATCTTGCCTACCACCCCGGTCGACCCATGTTTCAACAACTAGTCCACAGTTCAACACTGCCGGAAACGATTTTTTCCAACACCCGCCTACCAGAAGCGATGGAGAGCGGCAAGGAGCACCCTCGAAACACGCGCGCCAACGCGCCGCACAAGGCGAAGCCCCGCCTTGGCTAGCGAAGCCGACCAACACGGGGCCTGAAAGCTAAACACTCACGGGGCAAACGTCACACTCGCTAGAGCGCCGCGTCACCCGTGTCGTTGTTGCGAATGCGAATGGCGTCTTCCAGGGAGTAGATAAATACCTTCCCGTCGCCGATCTTGCCGGTCCGCGCGGACTCGACCACCGCTTTGACGGTCTCCTCGACTCGATCATCGCTGACCACAATCTCCACCTTGACCTTAGGTAGAAGGTCAACCTCGTATTCCTGGCCGCGGTAGACCTCCTTGTGGCCCTTTTGCCGGCCGTGTCCGCGGACGTCGTAAATGGTCATCCCATCGACGCCGACGCCTTTTAACGCCTCTCGGACGTCATCCAGCTTATAGGGCTGAATGATAGCTTCAATTCTTTTCATCCTGTGCTCCTTCCCGAAGTCTGTGCTCCTTCCCGAAGTTAACCTTACAAACTGTACGCTTCCTCGCCGTGTTGCGTCAGGTCGAGGCCTTCGATTTCCTCAGCATCCGTCACGCGAAGCCCGACGAGCGCATCTGTCACCTTCAGGATAATCAAGGTCCCGACCGCGGCGAGCACCCAAGTCACCAAGACGCCCAGGATGTTATCGATAAGCTGAGCGGAATTGCCTTCCAGCAGACCGGTCACTCCGTCCTGGACCGTGGCCGAGGCAAACACCCCGGTCAAAACGGCGCCAACAGTACCGCCCACCCCGTGTACGCCAAAGGCGTCCAGAGAGTCATCATAGCCAAGCTTGGACTTCAAGACCGCGACGGCCAAGTAACACACCAAACCGGCCACAAACCCGATGATCAAAGCGGCCATGGGCGTAACGAAACCAGACGCCGGTGTAATGGCGACCAAACCGGCCACCGCCCCCGTGATGCCACCCAGCACGCTCGGTTTGCCGTCACGGATCTTCTCGGCCAACAGCCAACCCAGAACTGCCGCCGCCGTGGCGAAGTGAGTAGCGACGAAAGCGCTCGCGGCCAAGCCGGACGCGTTCAGGGCGCTACCAGCATTGAATCCGAACCAACCGACCCACAGCAGGCAGGCGCCGATGAAGCTCAACGGAAGATTGTGCGGCCTCATGGCCTCCGTTCCATAGCCCCTGCGCTTGCCCAGATAGAGCGCGCACACCAAGGCGGAAACGCCGGACGAGATATGCACCACCGTGCCTCCGGCGAAGTCCAAGCACTTTATCGTGCCCCCGTCGAAGGCGTTCAAAAACCCTTTGGGTCCCCAGACCATGTGCGCCATGGGGAAGTAGACGATGAACACCCACAGAATCATGAACACCGTCAGCCCTTTGAAACTCATCCTTTCGGCGAAGGCGCCGGTGATCAGCGCCGGGGTGATGATGGCGAACATCAGTTGAAACACCATGAACGTCAAGTGGGATATGGTGCCATTGGCCTCCTGCCCCACCCCGTCCAACAAGGCGTAGTCAAAGCCCCCAATGAACGCATTCCCCTCGGAAAACGCCAGGCTGTAGCCGACCAAACCCCATATCACGGTGATTAACGCCATCAGGAAGAAACACTGCATCAGCGTACCGAGCATGTTCTTCTTCCGGACCAGGCCACCGTAAAACAGCGCCAGCCCCGGACCAGTCATCATCAATACCAGAGCCGAGCTCATTAGGACCCAAGCATTGTCTCCGCTATCGACTTTCGCCTCCTCACCGGCCAAAGCCAAAACGGGGAAACACAGCACCAGTCCAAACAGCAACCGCAACATCCCGCGCATATTCATCTCCTCACTCCTCGTTGGTTTCAATTGCTACCCGTCGCCACCCAGTGACGGGTACAGTGTGCCTCTGTGGCATCTTCTACCCCTATATCTTGCAACGAGTCAACGCGTTCGAAACGCTTCTATCGTGCCGATAGAAAGTTTCTATCCGGCTTGGACCCACCGCAGGACTCGCATGATCTCTGCGACGATGATGCAAGCTGTTGATAAACAGGAACCTAGCGTTTTTAATGGGCGAGTAGGCAGTCGCCGGCAAGCAGTTGAAAGCGGGTTGAGTCTTTAGCCGCTTCTTCTCACGACGGTTTGGATAGCCAGCGTTGAACGAACGTTAATTTGTGAACACTCGCAGCCGAGAGCCTGGTGAGAAATCGGCGCCTGGACGTGGCGTACGCATTCTTGCGTGCCGTGTCGCCATTCGTGGCGACATTGCGTGGGACCACCGTGTCCGCCCAGGCGTGAGAAAAGCGCATTCGGCCCTGCAATGCCGCGATCGAGTTGGAAGCAAGCTGCCACGCCCAACATAAGCGGAGGAAATATATGAGTCCGGACAAGGATCTGAGAAGCCACCTGCTCGAGCTGCTCGACGGCGGCAGCGCGCACCTCAAGCCTAGCCAGGTGCTGAACGACTTTTCCGCCGAAGCTCGGGGCCGCAAAGCCGCCGGGGCGCCATACAGCCCTTGGCAGCTCCTGGAACACATGCGCATCGCGCAGTGGGACATCCTGGAATTCAGCCGCAACCCGAACCACGTCTCGCCGCCGTATCCGGAGGGCTACTGGCCTTCCGGTGACGCCCCCGCCAGCCAGGAGGAGTGGGGAAGCAGCGTCGAAGCCTTCCAAGCAGGTCTCGAGGAGGTGAAGCAGCTCGTCTCCGACCCCGCGGTTGATTTGTTGGCGACAATTCCGCACGGTGACGGCCAGACGGTCCTACGGGAGGCCATGTTGGTGGCAGACCACAACGCCTATCATCTGGGCCAACTGGTCCTGCTGCGGCGGCTGCTCGGCGATTGGGCCCAGAGCTGAGTACTCCATTTCATCAATACCCTCACGTTTTGAGCGAGTGCAGGCGGCGGCATGCGGTGTCTCTACAGATCTGTCGGGTGACTAGGAAATGTAGGGCACGGCATGCCGTGCCCGAAGTTCCCAATTGTCCACCTGGCTTCTAACTAGCCGCGGAATCCACCCTTAATATATTCCACAGCGTCGAGCATCTAGCCGCGAGTGTGTCATCAGCGGGCAGTCCAGAGATGACCCAAATCGGAGCCGCGAACGCGAGTGAGTGCCCATGGGCCTACGCCAAGATAAACGGAGCCGCGACCGTCAGGGAGCGGTCAGTCCTCCTCAAGAGTCCGGTCCTGCCACCAGCCTCAGGCCCACCTAAGGGGATGAAAACGGTGGGTTTTCGACGGAGCGGTCATTACGCCATGGTCGTTACGGCGATTTGGCCTGTCACTGTCGTTCCAAGCTCAGTTTCCTGCTCAGGCAGACCCTCGACGATGAGCAAATCACCGCGTAGCCCCAGAGCGAGTGAAGCTGATTGCTGCGCATCGGACCTGCCGTTCCCGCAGTCTTAGGACCAATGGGTCAGTCAAGCGTAAGTGAATTTCCGAATGCCCTAAAGCCTCGATTTCTGGTACTCTCGTTACGGAGCGAGGAAACAACCATGAAGAAATCCGTCTTATTCGCCTTGATGGCTTGTGTCGGGCTGGCGCTGCCTCCCGCAACCTACGGGCAAGCCATTATTGGCTACGGCATCAATGTCGGACGCGCGGGTGCCGCCGGGGTCGGGGCCGGTGCAGGCTTAGCGGGAGTGTTCAGTAAAGTGAACCAGCCCCTCAAGAAGGCCGGCCAGGAGGGAGCAAGCCGTTCTCAGACTGGCAAGCAGGCCGGGCCCCAGTTTGACAATGACAAGGTTCCCAAGGGTAACGGGCAAGCCGAAGTCGGCGCTGACGGGAAACTGAAGCTCAAAGGAGGAGCGATGATAGCAGGCTTGCGGCCTTCTCCGAGAATTGCACGCTCCTCTCAAC
The DNA here is from genome assembly GCA_965248105.1 of Bryobacterales bacterium. Classification (GTDB taxonomy): domain Bacteria; phylum Acidobacteriota; class Terriglobia; order Bryobacterales; family UBA6623. The sequence continues at coordinate 2,080,167 of CBDFIK010000006.1, read as the reverse complement.
TCTCCACGGAAGCGCGCGCGGTTGCGTCGAGCGAGGCGGCTAAATCATACAGTCCCGCAGCGACTCCAGCCCCTGGTCCTAGCCCAAGCGCTGCACCTGCGACGATCACCCCCGAGTTATCCGAGGTCGAGTCAGCGAGCCCGAACCCGACGGCAGATGATCTCGCCGTTACGGACACGCAAGTGGCCGCCGAATCATCTGACAGCCCGGCAACCGCGGAACAGGACGTGACGACACCCGCGAGTAACCGTGGCGTCCTCAGCCCGATCGTGGGCTCGACGGACCCCGCGGAAAGCGGTACGGGAGAAGAGCTTGCAGGCGAAGAAGGAACTATCGTAATCGCGGTCGGAGACAAGGTCGCGGACATCATCGCCCGTCTGGGGAAACCAACGATGGTCCTGAAGGGGATCGGCGGCAACGGATACAACGAAAAATACACTTTCAGGAAGCCCGACGGCAGCAAATTCACGGTCTTGGCGCTACACGGAACGGTCACGGCTGTAGTAGACAACTCTACACGCCTTGCTATGAGGGCCTCGCTCCCGTAGGTCGGTTTGTCACCACTCCGAGTAAGAACGCCAACGTAAACGCCCGCTGTCCTCCGGCGGGCGTTTTTATTTGCCTCTGGTCCAACCCCTCGACACGCGAGATTGCCTTGGCACATATCGCTTGCTGAGTCTCGCAGATTATAGTGACGTGGTTCGTATTGCCCAGTCTAGGGGCAGCGTGCTGTGCCCTTCTTCCCCAGTCACTCTATCCCGCATTTCCAATTTGATTCAGACCTCTCGACCTTCCGGCGGCCTTGAGCGTCTTTATTCATAGGGGCTAGAGCCCGATGAGGACGCCAGGGAGGCCAACACCCAATGGGTGAAAAACAAACCAAGCCATTCCAGCTAAGTTTCAACGGCTCGTTGAAAGTCGATTTCCAGGGATCGCACGTCACTTCCGACGGTGGCCTGATTTTGGTTCGCGAACTGGACGAACGGCTCGGTCTCGGAGAACTGATTGACGAGCATCTCAGCGACTCCCGGCAAGGCACAAACAAGCAGTTCACGCTCGCTGATCTGTTGCGGCAGTCGATCTACAGCCGCTTGGCGGGCTACGAGGACCTCAACGACGCCGTCCGAGTGTCGGCTGACCCGACGTTTCGCTTGATCGGCTCGCAGAAGATCTGGGATCGCGGTGCGGCCTTGACCTCGACGCTGCACGGCTTCGAGACGGAGATGCTGGCGAGCGAAGAGAATCTGCTCGGGCTGATGACGCTGAACCGAGAGCTGGTCGGGCAAGCGGAGGCGTTCGACGACTCCGCGCGGGTCGTTCTGGACATGGACTCCACCGAGAGTCCGGTCCATGGCCAACAGGAAGGCAGTGCCTACAACGGACACTTCGAGTCGGTCTGCTACCACCCGTTGCTTTTGTTCAACCAGCACGGTGATTGCCTCGCTGCCAAGCTGCGTCCCGGCAACGTGCACAGCGCCGAGGACTGGGATGAGCTATTGTTGCCGGAGATTGAGCGCCAACAGGCTGCGGGCAAGCAGGTCGCCTTCCGGGCCGACGCGGCCTTTGCCAAACCGGAAGTTTATGAGGCTTCGGAGGAACGCGGCGTGCAGTACGCCATCCGCATTCCGGCCAACAGAAGCTTGGAGTTAGAGATCGAAGACATCCTGTTTCGTCCGCCGGGGAGGCCCGGCCGCAAGCCGCTAGTGCGCTACAAGAGCTTTCGCTATCAGGCGGAGAGCTGGAAGAAGCCGAGACGAGTTGTCGCCAAGGTCGAGCACCACCAGGGCGAGCTGTTCGCGCGCGTCGGTTTTATCGTGACGAACATGAGCTTGCCAAGCCGGTCGGTGGTGCGTTTCTACAACCAGCGCGGCACGGCGGAGCAGTGGATCAAAGAAGGTAAGCAAGCGACGCACTGGACGCGGCTGTCGTGCCATCGCTTCCGGGCGAACGAGGTGCGCTTGCAGTTAAGCGTGCTGGCCTACAACCTGGGCAATCTCTGGCGGCGGCTCGGGCTGCCGCAGCGAATCAAGAACTGGTCGCTGACGAGCTTGCAGCACCGGCTGATGAAGACGGGCGGACGGCTAATTAAACACGCGCGGTATTACTGGCTCTTGTTCGCGGAGGGACATCTGGACCGGCGGCTGTTTGGCGACATGCTGCGGAGGATCTGGGCGCTGCCTGTGCCGGGCGGGTAGCACCGCACTTGGCGAATGCGAAATCTGTGTACTGAGGACGGAAGCTCGGAGGGGTGTCTGCGAAATTGACTTCGCAGCGGCGGATCAGCCCCCATGAGGGGCAAGAAGGGGGCTCGATCGGTCCCGCCTCAGCCGCCGCCTCTTTCGGGTGGAGAAATGGTTGCGCTTCGCCGGGTGAGGGTGTAGACTCGTGCCGTCAGAGGAGCCAAATCGGAAATCCTGGTCTATCTTGCGAAACTCAATAAGCGGACTTTTTCGCGGCGGGGGCGAAGCGCTCCTGGCCATCGGCAGCAAAATGGGGGGCTGATTCGGTCCAATGAGAGCCGGCCATAGCAGGCAGGTTTCCTCCTGGTCCGTTAGACCTAAGCCAGGGCTAAACTGAAAACGTCGGCGGTAGACCAAGCTGCCGCCTTAACATGACACAATGACGTTAGCGTAAATCACACTTCAACGTAGAGACATCCGAAGCGTGGAGGTTAGCCATGCCGGAGAGATCGTTTTTCGGGTTGAACCACCGGACCATCCAAAGACTGCTCCTCATCGTATTTGGTGTAGTGCTGCTTATCTTGAACAATCACGACATTGTCCCGTTTGAGCCGCACTCGTGGTTCTTGTGGTTGTTCCTAGGCTTTGTCGCGATAGGTCTGTTTCACATCTTTGTGCGCCCGCCGCCACCTTCGATCCTCAAAACCGGCGACGTCAAAGGCGAAAACCTCACGAAACCACCGCCATAGCCGGCAGCGCCCAGGGGTCTTTGGAGATTCGGGAGACACTATGTTTTGTCCTCAATGTCGTGTTGAATACAGAGAGGGCTTTACTGAATGCTCCGATTGCGGAGTGCCCTTAGTTCCTGAGCTCCTTCCCGAGCCCCAGCCAAGTCCACAGCCAAAGCGGGACCTAGATCTCGTCACAGTGTTCGAGACTGTGAATCCTGTGATCACCGCCTTGGTGAAATCAATGCTGGAGCAGGCCGAAATTCCATACCTCGTCAAAGGGGAAGCATTTCGAGAATTATACGGTGGTGGGCGCTCGGGGTCCGCATTCCATCCATTCGCTGGGCCTTCTTGTATCCAGGTTCCGAGAGAGGATGCCGATAAGGCGAGAGATCTCTTAAGGGAGTTGCAGGAAAGGGATCCTGCCTGATGGCCATGGCGCCGGTCAGGATGACCGTGTGCAACAGGGAAACAGGCCGGCTCGGGGAATGGCCCCTGTAGAGTCAATGCAATCCACGCTTGCCACCGAAGACGTCGTGAGAGATGCACGCCAAGCCCCATCGACGATTGCCTCCGCCTCGTCGCGATGTAGACTGTTCGCGGCTGCAAGCGTCGGCGACGATCCGCCCCTCCCACGCCGCTTCGTCACAAGTGACAATGTCCTCTCTTTTCAGCAACTTGTGACGTTTCCTGAGGGTCTCTCCTGGACACACGCGCTAAAATGAGCCCGGGACAACCGGTAGGACCGGCACTTCTGTCGATACAGGCCGAAAGAAGGGAGGCAACAAGACCCAAGTCGCTACAAAATTCGGAAGGACGGTTATTCCTGCCTGTCCGGAACGACGCTAGGTCATTTGGCTCGCGGGGCCGGAAAAGTTGATACTTATTAAAGATAACCAAACAAACCCAATTATCGACAACTCACTTCGATCCAGCAACTTGCAGCGTGGATCTAGCGGCCCGTGGTAGAAGTGGGTCCGGGTAAAAAATGGGGACTGCCAGGACTGCCATCCGATTTCCGTTCGTCGAAGTGCTTTGTTTCTAATAAAGATGGACTGCGAAAATCGGTGGCTGTACTGGCTGTACCCATTTTTTGTGTCACTGGACTTTCACCACGGGCTGCTAGGCGGGCGGGCTCATGCTTCCCTTTCGCGCAATCGGTTCGTCGCCCGCCAGATCCGCGGCTTTTTCTGACCGCTTGCGTGGGCAAATCGCGCAGGGGGACACTCTGGTTCCCGGCCCGAGTCGAAGCAAATCGTTCATCGCCCAACGGAGACACTTGGCGAGCTCGCTATTCTCAAGAGGGAGGGAGGAAAACTCGAGAGACTGACATCGCTCTCGACCGGCTAGAGAAAAACGAAACGAACCCAATTTCTCGCAACCAACTTGGAATCAGCGGCTTATGGCGATACCCTCGTGCTCGGAGGCGCCTGGCTCAGAAAAGGCCGACCTTCCTCGGGCGCTGCGGACGGGTTGTTTTCACGGTTCACGGCTCACGGCCTAACGGGAACAACGATGACCAAACGAACCCAAATCTCGGGAGGTGAAGCACTAAGCATAGTGTTTCTAATAACCTAGCCGCCCGGGCAGCGGGCAAACAAGAGCGGCTGTGGGATAGGGATTCCTGCCGATACGGGACCCACTATCTGCTCCGGCCCGGAATCAGTTTGCTGGCACCCGGCGAGGGCAGCCTGGAATCTCGACGGGCCGCTGTCGTCGTGAACAGCCCGGCGGCGTGCAGGCCCTGGCAAGCTTTCAGTAGGCTGTTCCACGAGAGTAAATCCCACGATGAACGACCACAGTGCGGCGAGCTACGACGCGATCGTCGTTGTTTCTTTCGGTGGACCCGACAAGCGGGAAGATGTCATCCCGTTCCTAGAGAACGTGCTGCGCGGCAGGAACGTTCCCCGGGAGCGAATGAGGGAGGTCGCCGAGCACTACTATCACCTTGGCGGGAAGAGCCCTATCAACGATCAGAATCGGGCCCTGGTCGCCGCTTTGGAGCGCGAGCTGGCCCGCAAGGGCCCTGCCATCCCAGTCTATTTGGGCAACCGCAACTGGCATCCTCTCCTGGCGGACACGCTACGTGAAATGGCCACGGACGGCGTTCGCCGAGCGCTAGCCTTTGTAACGTCGGCCTACGGGTCTTATTCCGGCTGCCGGCAGTATCTCGACGACATCGCCCGGGCGCAACAACAAGTGGGCGCCTCAGCTCCCACCGTGGACAAGCTTCGGCTCTTCTACAACCATCCCGGCTTCATCGAAGCGACGGCCGAACGGGTCAAGCAGGCGCGTGACCAGTTACCATCCCGATCCCGTGCTGCCGCGCATCTGGTCTACACGGCGCACAGCATCCCCACTGCCATGGCGGCCGACAGCCCTTACGTGGAACAGTTGCACGAAGCATGCCGGCTGGTGTCAGAGGGCGTGGGACGCGGGGACTGGACCCTGGTGTATCAAAGCCGCAGCGGGCCTCCTTCCCAGCCTTGGCTCGAGCCCGACATCAACGACTATCTGCGTCAACTGCATGCCTCGGAAGGCCCATGCGAAGTGATCGTCGTGCCGATCGGATTCATCTCCGACCACATGGAGGTGCTCTACGATCTGGACACGGAAGCGCGGGCACTGTGCGCGGAATTGGGGCTGGTCATGGTCCGCGCGGCGACCGTGGGAGTTCATCCGAGATTCATCGACATGATCCGGGATCTCATCCTGGAGCGAATCGAGCCGAATGCTACCCCCCGCGCCTCGGGCAACCTGGGCCCGTGGCACAACCGCTGTCCCGCCGATTGTTGCCCGCGGCCGGCAAAAGCTCACCGCAAGGGAGACTTCGCACGCTGAAAGAGCGCTGGTCCCGACCGCGGAGACGAACGCCATTCGACACCTGATCACTCTTCCCCGAGCTCCTCAACAGACCCGATTGTCCGTTGCGAACTCGATGTCGCCAAGAATGGCGACAGGTCAGACAGCCACAAAGAGTCGAGCAACGAAGACGCCAAGCGCGTTCCTCGAAACGGGCAGCCCCTCGAAGGGTTGGCGCTACGTGTCCCGCTCGACAGGAGGTCCCGACGAGGCCACTGCGTCATAGTCCCCCGGCCGGTCGATGTCTAGAACAACCCCCGGGTCGTCAACTTCGACAAACGTCGTCTCCAGGCGGTGGCCGCGGATGACGGTCTTGGCTGACGAATCGTCCGGAAGCCGTAGGATCTCTTCCAAGATAGGGCGCGCGGCAATGACGGGATGTCCCCGCTGCTCCCGATAACAAGGAATCGCCAGCGCCTGCCGGCCGGTCTGGAACCGCTCGATCAGCCGCTCCACCGTCGCTCCCTCAACGGTCGGATGGTCGACGAGCGTAAACATCGCAGCCCCGATGTCAGAAGGTAATGTGCGGATGCCCGCCTGCAAGGACGTCAGCATTCCCTTTTTGTAGTCCTGGTTAATAACGACTTTCGCGGTCGGCCGCTGTTGAATCGTCGGGCGAATCGTCTCCGCGTGGTGACCGAGCACGACGATCAGGGGGTCAACACGGGGGGAGAAGAGCGATATCAAGTGATTGAGGAACGTCGAGCCGCGATATTCCAGCAGCGCCTTGTCGCGGCCCATGCGGCTGGACTGGCCGGCTGCCAAAATGACGCCCCCAAGTTTCACGAAGTCGGGGTGGGGCTTTCGACGTCTTCGTGAAGCTCGGCCTCGCTGACAATCTCTGAGGGATCGACGCGGACAGCCTTCGGCGTCCCTTTTGCGAACACGGATTTCGACAGCGAGTTCCAACCCGCCGTGGGGTTGCGACGCCGGTTGATCATCTCAGCCACGACCGCCACGGCGATCTCTTCCGGAGTGACAGCGCCGATGTCGAATCCCATCGGCGCGTGTACACGCTCCAAGCGATCCAAGGCGATCCCCTCGCGCTGCAATTGCTTGACGACCTCGATCGTCTTTCGCTTGCTGCCGATCATCCCGATGTAGCGGGCCGGCGAGAAAACTGCCCAGCGCAGTACCCGCATGTCATCGCGATGACCCCGGGTCACAATGATGAAGTAGCTCGATTCATTCACCGGCAGCTTCGGAAAGACCTCTTCGTATTCCTCGGCGTAGATCTCTGCGGCTTCGGGGAAACGCTCACTGTTCGCGTAGGTGTCTCGGTTGTCAACGATGATGGTCCGGAAACCGGCTTGCGTTGCGATTTTCGAAAGACTCTTGGAAATATGTCCGGCTCCAAAGATAAAAGCGCTCGGGATGGGCAAGATCGGCTCCACGTACACATTGAGCTGGCCACCGCAAATCAGCCCGTTGTCGTAAGCGGCGTCCTGTCCGAGGTTAAATCGCAAGTACCTGGGCTTCTCGGTCTCGATGACCTCGCGCGCGGCGTTCCAAACCTCCGCTTCCGTACAGCCGCCGCCTATCGTCCCGACCATCGAGCCGTCTTCGCGGATCAATAGCTTGGCGCTTTGAAAGCTCGGGATCGATCCCTCCACTTCGACGATGGTTGCCAGCGCCGCCTTTTGGCCGGAGCGTCGCAGGTGAACGAGCTCTTCGTATACATCCATCGGTCGGCCGCTCATGCGTTTCTTCTCAGACAGTCATCATTATAATATGGGTTTCACGGTTGCCCGCGGCGGTTGCCGGGTGGTTCACTAGTTCCGTGGACAGCCTCAGTTATTATTGTGAGCAGCAGGCAGTCTACAAGCTGTCGATGTGATAGCCGGCTTATCGAGAACGCGGAGACAGCAGCAAGGGCTGACAGCGTATGTAAGATCAGCCAGTTGGAGTCTGCGCTCTTAATTGGTCGAGGCTGTGCCGGTTTTCCGCCGCTTTTTCAAGAGCGCTGCCTCCTCGCGGTGAGGAGGGTACTGGAAGCTGAAGATGACGTTGAATCCTGAGATTCTAGTTTGGGCGCGGAACACGGCTGCTCTCTCCCCTGACCGAGCTGCAAAAGCGCTTGGCTTCAGGGATACTCGGCGGCGGTCCGCTGTGGAGCGCTTGGCCGCTCTGGAGGCGGGCGAGGAGCCCTCTCGAAGCGTACTGCTGAGAATGGCAAAGGCGTATCGCCGTTCCCTGCTCGTTTTCTATCTAGACCAGCCGCCACGAACAGGCGATCGGGGACAGGATTTTCGGACTGTTCCGGGATCACAGCCCCCACTCTACAACCCCGTCCTCGATGCGTTGATTCGCGACATTCGTGGCCGGCAGAGCATAGTCAAGCATCTTCTGGAAGAGGAAGATGCTGAGCCTCTCGATTTTGTTGGCTCCGCGAGTGTGGGCACGCCAGCTAACGAACTTGTGGGCAGGATCCCCGGCCGTATAGAGTTCTCTCTGCGAGAGTTCCGTCAACGGTCGTCTGTCGGACATGCCTTCACATATCTTCGGGAGAAGCTAGAAGCGTCTGGCATTTTTGTGGTGCTTCTGGGCAATCTGGGCAGTCATCACACCAACATTCCCGAAAAAACGTTTCGCGGGTACGCGATAGCCGATCCGATCGCTCCCTTCATCGTTGTAAATGATCAGGATGCCAAGGCAGCCTGGTCCTTCACCGCGTTCCACGAGGCGGTGCATCTATGGCTGGGAAATACTGGCGTTAGCAGTGTGAGCACGGATGCCCAAATCGAAAGGTACTGCAATGAGGTAGCTGGAGAGATTCTTCTACCAGGATCAGAGATAAACGAGCTCGCCCATCTTGAAAGAGCGCCTGTTGACAAGGCCGCCGACGCGGTCTCACTGTTCGCTCGCGCGCGAAATCTTAGCGGTCCGTTGGTCGCCTACAAGCTACTGCGATCAGGTGTCATTAGCCAGACAGCCTGGAGGAACCTTGATGCGCACTTCACGCGGGAACGGCTTGCGGCTAGAGAAAGACGGCCCCGGGCTGACGAGAACGAGGGGGGGCCAAGCTACTACGTCGTCAAAAGACACCGTCTGGGGCCCGCCCTCCTGGACCTAGTGGGGCGCTCGCTAGGCGGAGAGGCCCTTACATACACAAGGGCCGCACAAGTCCTGGGTGTCAAGCCGAGGAACGTTGATCCATTGATTCACGGCACTCCGGTCCGAGGGGGGCCCTAGTGCTGTACCTGTTCGATGCGAATGTCTTGATCACGGCCAACAGCTCTTACTACCCGATCGATCAGGTCCCGGAGTTCTGGAGCTGGCTACAGCATCAAGGCGAGTCCGGCAACGTGAAGATTCCATTGGAGATCATGGAGGAAATCCAGGCGGGCCGCAGAGACAACGATAGGCTCCTGGACTGGATCGCTCACCCTAGGAACGAGCAAGCTCTGCTGTTTGACGAAGATGTTGATGCTGACTTGGTGCAGAGGGTCGTCTCGAACGGGTATGCGAATGACCTCACAGATGACGAGGTGGAAAAGCTGGGGCGCGATCCCTTTTTGATCGCCTACGCCCTGGCGGACACAGCGGAAAGGTGTGTTGTGACCACGGAAGTCTCAAAGCCACGAGCGCGGCGCCAGAACAGAAGGATTCCGGACGTATGCAGCACGCTGGGTGTGACCTGTTGTGACCCATTTACCTTGAATCGCGCTCTCGGCTTCCGTACCAACTGGGGGCGTTGACGGCTGCAATTCGGCTTCGAGAAAGCTAGATCGAAATTCGCTCGACGATTGTTGCGCGTCACGCATTGGCGGCGGTCGTAGATTTGCCAAGTCTTGGACCAAAACCAAGGAGACTCAACCAATGAAAGCTGTCCGGATCCACGAACACGGTGGTCCTGAAGTTCTTCGCTACGAAGACGCTGAGGAACCGCGATTGCGCCCCGACCAGGTGCTCATCAAAGTCCGCGCCTGCTCTCTTAACCGCCTCGATCTGTTTGTCCGGGGAGGAGTGCCCGGGGCGAAGCTCACTCTGCCCCATATCCTCGGAAGCGATGCGGCGGGAGAGGTGGCAGAAGTTGGCGGGCTGTGCAAGAGGATCAAAAGCGGCCAGCGAGTACTGCTCGCACCGGGATTCAGCTGCCGCCAGTGCGACTTCTGTGTTTCCGGACAAGATAATTTCTGCCGCCGCTATGGACTCTTCGGATATCAAGCGAGCGGAACCAATGCCGAATACATCGTTGTACCGGAAGCGAACGCTGTTCCCATTCCGGGTGACTTGAACTTTCAAGAAGCAGCCGCGGTTCCCCTCGTATTCCTTACTGCCTGGCACATGCTCACCGGCATCGCAAAGATCAAACCCGGAGAGGACGTGCTCGTAGTTGGGGCAGGCAGCGGCGTGGGTAGTGCGGCGGTGCAAATCGCAAAGATGTTCCACTGCCGAGTGATTACGACGGCTGGGGGCGAGACCAAACTGGCGAAGGCAAAGGATCTCGGTGCCGACGAAGTCATCGACCACTACCAGCAAAGCATCAAGGACGAAGTCCGCCGCATCACCGGCAAGAAGGGGGTCGATATCGTCGTCGAGCACGTCGGCGCGGCCACGTGGGAGCAGTCCACAGCCAGCCTTGCCCACCATGGCCGCCTGGTCACCTGTGGCGCCACAACCGGCGCGGACGTGGGAGTCAGCCTGACACATCTGTTCTTTCGCCACCTGAGCTTGCACGGTTCGTTCATGGGAACCCTAGGGGAGCTCCACCAGGTCGTGAAGTTGATCGGTAGCGGGCGATTGAAGGCCGTGGTCGACCGAACCTTCCCGCTTTCTGAACTACGCGCAGCTCACGAATACTTGGAAACCGGGCAGCAATTCGGGAAGGTCGTGGTCACGGTCTAAGGTCGAAGCGAGGCGATCCCTGGCGCAACCTTCTCATACCGAATAACGTCGAAACCCAGAGTCTTGCCTCGACCCGTTTCCGTATAACCGTTCTTTAGGCTGGAGCCCGCTGACGCTGCGGAGCGTTGAGTTCGATCCGGCTGTTGCACTTGGCACAGACCGTGTAATCGAGTGGGAAGTCGGGCCCAAGCTGAATCGTCTGCCCGCACGTGCAGCGGAAGGAATCCCAACCATCGGCTGTGCGGTCATATCGCAGCCCCGACGCACCGCCGGAAGCGGTCGGGAGGTTGGGCTGAGCGGTAGTGCCGGCTGCTGGCGCCACATCAACGCAGCCTACCATCGGAATGGGTTCGGCGGCCGGGACCACCACCCGCCGATCGCAACGCGGACACAACACGCTATCTCGTTGGTAATCGGGCGGCACCTTGATCCGCATGCCGCAAGTGCACGGCACGAGGATGAAGACGGCGAGGCGGTCAAGTAAATCTCCGACTTCACGAGCTCGCTCGATCGCTGTCGAGCTATCGCCAGGTTCGGCAGAGGGCCCGCGTGCAGCGAGACTTTTATCTGACTTAGCTGCCGAAGTCAGCGCGGCCAATCCAGTCTGTCGGCCTTCAATCTTTCGTAGGGCTGCTTCGTAGTCCACATAGCCGGCACGTCCGCCCATACTTCGGAGGATCTTCACCCGGTTCTGCGTCGGCGGATGCGTCGACAATAAGCTCGACGCTCCCATGAGCTGCAGTGGGTTAACGATGTAGAGAGGTGCCAGGGCGCCGCTGACGCGGCTCGGGCTGTATCCCGAATGGTGTACTGCTATTTTTTCCAAAGCCGAGGCGAGACCGTCCGGGTAACGAGTAAACCGCGCCGCCGAAGCGTCCGCCAGATACTCACGTTGTCGCGAGCAAGCCAGGTAGAGCAGACGGACCAGAATGGGTGACACGATCGCGATGACGAACACCACGACCAGCAGTGCGGGATGCCCGCCGTAGCCCCTCCCGCTGCGGCGGCCAAGCACGGCAAAAGGGCCCACGCGAAGAAATGCCCGCGACAGCAGCTCGACGCTTCCCACCAACACAGCCGCCATCGTCATGAATCTGATGTCAAGGTTGCGGATATGGGCCATCTCGTGAGCAATCACTCCCTGTAGCTCGTCACGGTTCATGACCCGTAGTAGACCGGAGGTGACGGCGACCGCCGATTTCTCGGGAGTTCGCCCGACGGCAAAGGCGTTCGGTGCAGGGTCTTCGACGACATACACCTTGGGAGGTCGCCCAAGCCCAGAGGCAATCGACATCTCTTCTACAACGTTCCACAGTCGGGGAGAATCGCGCTTTTGAATCGGCAGGGCGTGGGCTGAACGAAGCAGGAGGCGATCACCCTGGTAGACCGCCAGAAGCCAAAGGATCAACCAACCCAACAAGGCGATCACGCCACCGACGAGCGCTCCGGCCAAAGTCTCCTCTCCGGGCGGCCCGTAAGCTAAGTCAACCAGCGCCGGACCAATCAACGTCCCCAGGCTAGCGCCCAGTGCGATGAGCACCACGCCCATTACCAAGATGATTAACCGCGACCGGCGCCGGTTGGTTGCAATGGCTTGCCACATAGCTGAGTGGGAATTCCTGGATACGCCGCAGAATCCGGCAGCGGAACGACGCCGGACAACCAGCAGTGTCCGCCACTAGGGCAGTTAACTTTCGCCCGCTTGTTGCTCAGGACGAGGACGAGAACGAGACTCGGGGGGCTTCCCGTGCCGCCTCGTCTTGGAGTTCGAAGAACTCTTCTTGATTGAAGCTGAACATACCGGCAACGATGTTCGCCGGCACGCTTTCAATCCGGGTGTTGAACAACATGACCGAGTCGTTGTAGAGCTGTCGCGCGAAGGTGATCTTGTTCTCTGTCGAGGTGAGCTCTTCCTGCAAGGCCAGAAAGTTCTGATTGGCTTTCAGGTCGGGGTATTGTTCGACCACCAGCATCAGCCGGCCCAGCGCCCCGGTTAACTGTTGCTCGGCCTGGGCTTGCCGGCCCACGCCTTGGGCGGAGACCGCCTGGGATCGAGCGCGGGTTACGTTTTCCAACGTTTCTTTTTCGTGTCCGGCGTAACCCTTCACTGTTTCCACCAGGTTCGGAATCAAGTCATGCCGGCGCTTCAATTGCACGTCGATCTGCGACCATGCATTGCGTACGGCATTCCGCATCGCAACGAACCCGTTGTAAGTGATCGCCACCCAAATGGCGATGAGAACAATGATGACAAGGAATACCAACGCGGCCACCATCAAAACCTCCATTTATCCCTCCTCAGTTTCGCTTTCAGGATCAAGGTTGCGCGGGCGCAGCCCTTTGCCGTAAAAATCGGCGAAGAAGCGGGCGACGGCACCCTCCTCACCTTCCTCGAACGATACGACGAAAGTTTTCATCTCGCCGCGGTCGAACCAGAGTCCGTCCCCCCCAGGACAGCGGTCGATTTCGACGGCCTTGCCGGTTCCCATATTGATCACCCGCAGCTTCCGAGAGCACCGCGGACATCGCCGCCTGTCGTGGCGTTGCCCTTTGGCGTTCTTCATAGCTTCGAACAAAGCGCCCCGTGCCGCCCCGGCCGCCTCCGCGATGATCTCCAACTCGCCGGCATCAAGCCAGGTGCCCCCACACTCGACGCAGCGGTCGATCTCAACTCCCTCGAGCTCAAAGGCCACCATCGGCTGACGACAGACCGGGCACATCGAAAAAGTGTTCACCGCTTCTCAAGTGTAGCCCTCGATCTTCCATTCGGGAAGTCGTCTCGTGTCGGAATCCTGCATCTTAGGTGCCTTTTATTCACCAGATCAGAGGATGCACTTACCAATGGTGATTTCGCGGCCTATTCGATCTTGGCTCGGCAAAGGCACTTTGGGCCAATAAGAAGCACCAAGATTCCGGCACATCGAGCCTGCTTGCGGGCACGATTGCTATGGTAGACACCCAGCAACCAACGAAATACCCTGGTCCGACTGGGGGCCGCAAGATAACGAAGATTAGCTGCGGCTCGTGTGTCGCTATCCCGGGTTCCGCCTGACTCTCGAGTGACAGAATCCACAAACAGAGTGAGAAAGTGCGGCAGATCTGACCTCGTAGGGCGCTTGCATTTGATTGGGCAAGAAGCCGGGATTGTTTGCCGGCCCTTGGACAAACTGCTATCGTCAGCCGATAGAAGATGCATGATCGCACAGAGTGAAGAAATGACCCTCCAAACCGAAACACTGCCGGATTCACTGGCCTCCGCCGTTCGCGCAACGCTTGCAGATTGGCAAGCCTCCGACAAAGTGGGCAAGCTTTGGGCTCGTGACCCCTCCCTTTGGACGGGCGCGGATGAAGGCGACTGGCTGGGGTGGCTGGGCATAGTAGAAGATCAATTGACCCACGCCGAGCGCCTTACGAACCTTGGCGAGGAAGTCCGCGCTGCCGGCTTTCGAGACGCGGTGGTCTTGGGCATGGGCGGCTCAAGCCTTTGCCCCGAAGTGTTGGCAATCACTTTCGGCGCCCAGCCCGACAGCCCGCGCCTTCACGTGCTCGATTCGACGGATCCCGCTCAAATCAAGACTCTCGGAGGCAAAGTCGATCCGGCGAGTACTCTGTTCATCGTTTCGAGCAAGTCCGGATCAACCCTCGAGCCGAACATCTTCAAGCAATATTTCTTCGAAAGAGTCAAGGAAGCAGTTGGGGCCAACCAAGCCGGGAACCACTTCATCGCCGTTACCGATCCGGGATCGAAGCTTCAAAAGGTTGCCGAAGACGACGGCTTCCGCCACATCTTTCACGGTGCGCCTAGCATTGGGGGCCGCTACTCCGCCCTGTCGGATTTCGGCATGGTTCCGGCAGCGGTAATGGGCATCGATGTGGCGCGCTTTTTGGAACGCGCCCACAAGATGGCTCTCGCCTGTTCACCGCGGCAGCCGGCGGAAGACAACCCGGGCGTGGTGCTAGGTTCGATCCTGGGATCTGCCGCAAAGCAAGGTCGTGACAAGGTAACGATCGTTGCCTCACCCGGCGTTTGGGATCTGGGAGCGTGGCTGGAGCAGTTGCTCGCCGAGTCCACCGGCAAACAAGGGAAGGGTTTGATTCCGGTAGACCGCGAGCCTCTGGGTTCACCGGAAACGTATGGTAACGACCGCTTATTCGTCTACGTGCGACTCGAATCAGCGCCCGACTCCTCCCAAGATCGGGCGGTCGAGGCCCTCGCCAACGCCGGCCATCCTGTGGTGCGAATCCCCGTCGCCGATGCTTACGAGCTGGGCGGGGAATTCTTCCGTTGGGAGATCGCGACTGCTGTCGCCGGGTCCCTCATCGGTATCAATCCCTTCGATCAGCCGGACGTCGAGGCCAGCAAAATCGCCACGCGTGCTTTGACAGACGAGTACGAAAAGACCGGCTCGCTTCCCGGGGAGACACCTTTACTCGACGTAGACGGCCTCAAGTTGTTCGCCGACGATGAAAACCGTTCTTCGCTGTCCTCGGCGGCAGGGACCGACTCCTCTCTGGTGGGCTATCTTCGCGCGCACTTGAACCGGCTCAGCGCCGGCGACTACCTAGGGCTGCTCGCCTACGTCGAGATGAACGAAACTCACGAACAGAAACTTCAAGAGATTCGTCAGGCCGTGCGCGATTCCAAACACGTTGCCACCTGCGTGGGTTTCGGGCCAAGGTTCCTACACTCCACCGGTCAGGCTTACAAAGGCGGTCCAAACAGCGGCGTGTTCCTGCAGGTAACTTGCGACGAGGCGGCCGATCTGGCCGTGCCTGGCCAGAAGTATACGTTTGGCGTGGTGAAGGCCGCCCAAGCGCGCGGTGACTTCCAGGTTCTCGCCGAAAGGAACCGCCGCGCCCTTCGAGTCCATCTCGGCGCCGACGTGGCCGCGGGACTGTCTGCGCTGCAGTCGGCTATCGCACAAGCGATAGCCTAGGCTGTGACCGCCTCAGGGAAAGTCTCTTAGCAACCCGCTAGTCAGTCCCTGTCTGTTTACCGCGACCCGCCGTTTGCGGTAGAGTACATCGTCTCCGACGACGAAGGCCACGGCCTGCCGGACACACGCCCATGACGTCTTTGATAGACCGATTCCGTGATTTGGGAGCTAGCCTGTCGCGCTTGACCGAACGCTGGGTGCCGAACTCGTGGGTCATCTGCATGATCCTCACGAGTTGCGCATTGCTGCTCGCCGTCTTTGGAGCGGGCGTTGGGGTCGAGGACGCAATCCTGGCCTGGGGCGGCGGGATGTGGAACCTGCTCGAGCTGGCGATGCAGTTTACGATAGCCATGGTCGCCTCCCATGCCTGTGTAACTTCTCGACCTGTCTTCAAGCTGCTCGACCGGCTGGCTCGGATGCCGGACCCCAACCGGCCTTTGCAGGCGGTTGCTTTGGCCGCCGTCTTTTCTCTTGTCGCCGCCTACTTGAACTGGGCCTTATGCCTCGTCGCGTCGGCCTTGTTCGTACCGTTCTTATGCCGCCACAACCCCAGGGCGGACATCCGTGTGTTGATTGCGGCCGCCTATCTCGGTTTGGGAACGATATTTCCTTTTGGGCTTTCGAGCTCGGCTCCACTCATCCTGGCGACTCCGGGAAATCCGCTCATGCAACCCGCGACCGGAAGTCCCATCGTCGATCGGTTGGTGCCGGTTACGGAAACTTTGTTTGCTCCTTTCAATCTGGGTTTTGCGGCTGTCATGGCAGTGGTGGCCTTTCTCGCGGTAGTTGCGCTGCACCCTCGTCGAGGCGCGGTTACGCTGTCCCCTGAGCAGATTCAAGAGATCCTGCCGAAGCCCCCGGACTCCCCGGAAGACTCGTCGACTCCGGCCGGGAGAATCGACCGCTTCCCGGGCTGGGTTCTGTTGGCGGCCATTCTTATCGCCTACCCGCTCGGCCACTCGATGGTCAATCGCGGCTTTGGGACAACCTGGACGATAAACGCCTACAACATGACCTTTCTCGTCGCAGCCCTACTCCTACACAGGCGGCCGGTTTCGTTTGTCAACGCTTGCCGGCAAGGCGTCGGGACGACTTGGGGCATTATTCTTCAGTTCCCCTTCTACGCGGGGATTTTCGGCGTCATGAACAACACCGGGCTCGGCACTTGGCTGGGACAACTGTTCGCGGATTTCTCAACCACTCGTACCTTCCCGTTGGTGGTTTACATTTATTCAGCGTTCATGAATCTCTTTGTTCCTTCAGCAGGATCCAAGTGGCTGATCGAAGCGCCATTCCTCATCCCGGCGGGGCGCGAGCTCGGAGTCTCGGTAACTACGGTCGTCCTCGCCTATGCGTATGGCGACGGGACGACCAACCTCATCCAACCGTTCTGGGCAATTCCCCTCCTGGCCGTGGCGCGGCTGCGATTCGGCGAGATGGTAGGGTACACATTTCTCGTGGCGACGGCGTGCTTTGCCGTCAGCGTGGTCGCGATGCTGCTGATTCCGCCAGCACTATAGTTAGGTCCCAAGCTGTACATTTGCATCATTTCGCAAATACGGTTACGAAAGGTGGCCGACTGCCGGGCCAGCAGACCGGGATTGTGGCGCGGGCCTCCGGCCCGCAGCGGCGACTTCCGGTCGCCCAGGCGTCGACACTCGTGTCGACGCGGCAGACGTAGGCGTCTACGCCACAACATCGGACACCGAAGCCCAACGTTGCAGCTCCGATCGTAAGGCACCAACCGCCCTCGTGGCGCAGGTCCCCAGACCTGCCGTGTCGGTACTCCTACCGACACCTGTTTCCCAGCTACCCACACGCAGGGACCCAGGTCGGGCTGAACATGTCGCTCACCAACCGACCCAACGATACGCACTTCATCCCGCCAGCCTCGGCCGCTTACTCCTACCCCTCCCGGGCGCAATAAATTGTGATTCATTGCGCCCCTACCTTTAAATGCGAGATGCCCAAGCCCATCAGTAGGGGCGCGATGAATCGCGCCCGCAGTCGGCCACCTTTCGTAACCGTATTTGCGAAATGATGCACTAAGGTTCGTCGCCTGACGGCCCCACCAGTCTGACCTTTCTCAGCAAGAACTTCCCGCTTATCAGGCTATCGAGTCGCTCGCTGCGGTTGCGGAGGACCGCTAGCCGCAAGACATCCTCGCCGGGATCAGGTGTGAAGTAGAGTCGCACCTTATTCCATGGGGCAGTTCGCTTGCTCGCGGCCGAAGCCGTGAGAAATCTTCGATGGGAACTGACGGCGAGTCGCACTCCTTCGCTGCCGGCAATCCGCTCGCTGCTGACTTCGGCCTCGAGGAGATAAGGCTCGAGCGGCATCACGGCGAAATCACGTGTGAGATGGCAGTAGTAAAGGTTCCGCGGCTGTTCAAAGTCGATTTGCAGAAAGTCATTGCCCACAACGTCGCGTCCCCGGTAGACACTCACACCCTCGACCGAGCGTGCAACCCAGTCGAGCCCGAAACTATCTTGCCCGAAGCTCTCTATGAAGCTATAATCAGCGGGCCCCACCGCGTCCGCAGAAATGTTGAGGTTGGTCGGGCAGCACCCTACAGCAGGCTTGCCGACCGATTCCCACAGCGTTTTGATCTCCCGACCGCGACCGGCGTCAAAAAGCTTATCGAAAAGAGATCGCAGCATCTCGGGAGGAATAGTGAAATCGCCCTTCGCCGACAGTGCGCGATAAGCCGGAACGATCTCGCTCCATGAACCTCGGTCGGCAAGTAAGTGCAGGCACTCAGCCGCCGCCTCCCCGTTCGCCGGCACAACATGGTGGACGAGTTTTTGAGTGGTCATGCCGGCGCTCAGGGCGGAGCGGAAAATAGCACGCTGCAACTCGGGCAGCCCGGCTGCAAGGGTCGCCAAGCGTTCGGCAGCTTGTTCGGCTCTACCGTCGCGCAGGTAGAGGTCAGCCAGCGCCCATTCGACGCGAAGAGTGTAAGGCTCGAGTTGCCGAGCGAGCTCCGCCATTTCGACGGCTCCGTCGCGGTCTCCCTTGAGAGCCTTCACCTCGGCCAGCTTGAGCCAGATCAGTGCGGCCCGCGGGTTTGCCCGCAAAGCCTGAGCAAAGAGGTCTTCGGCATCATCTAGTCGGTCCGCGATGAGAGCATGTTGGCCCCTGGCATAGAGTGACTCAGCGTTCCAGGCCTCGGCGGGCTCAGAGATTGAAAACAGTCCGAGACCGAGGAAACCTAAGGCGCCCACGCCCGCGGCCCAGCGTGGAATGACCCACCGAAGTTTCCCTGGCCTGCCTAGCCCACACGCGAAACCCAGCAGCGCCGCGAACCACCCCGCAAGGGCCGGTATTTGGAGTGGGAAGCCGACGATGGCGTGGAGCAGGAGTCCGGCGGCACCCAGGATACACCCTGCTTGCAACGCTCGCCGCCGAGGAGGTTCAACTCGTCGCAACGAGCAACAGGCTGAAACGAAGGCTACGCCAATAACGCCCGCCAGGAACAAAGCCCCGGGCAGTCCCAATTCGACGAGCCACTCCAGATAGTCGCAGTGGGCGTGGTCCACCGTCTTGCGCGGAAAGTACATCTCCGAGCGCCGGAACGCAAAAGGGAAAGATCCCAGACCCGACCCCGTCCACAGGTGGTCTTTCGCCACGTCCACACTGTCCCGCCAGATGGCCAAGCGGCTCGGGTCGCCCTGGTCCGAAACAAGCCGCTGAAACCGATCACCCAGACCCGCCACGCCGACCGCCGTTACGATTCCAATTGCTGTCGCACAGAACCCGGCCAGCAACAACACAGGTCCACGACGCCAAGCGGTCATGACGACCGAAGCCAAAGCCAACAACACCGCGACCACAATACCCATGCGAGAAAAGGAAAGGACGATGCCGACAAGATACGTCACTGCCACGCCGGCCCCGACCAGCGCCAAGACCACGTCTCGGGAACGGGCCGGCCGTCTCCTTCTTAGCCTGAAATCCGAAGCAAACGACAGGCCGACCAGCAGGCCGAAGCAACTCGCCAGCAGCGCCGAGAAATGGTTGCGGTTGACGAAGGTTCCGTGAGCGACGGGCGACAAAACATCACTGAGAAGCTGCCCACGCAGGTATTGATGCAGCCCTAGCCCCGTCTCCGCCAGCGAGATCAACAGAATCGGGGCCAGGGCAACCCAAACAGCGCGCTCGGCGTGCCGAGCAATGGCACGCGCGATGACAAACAGGGCGCAACAACCCGCCACAACCGTCGCCGCTTGCAGGGTAGCGAAGGGATAGATGCTGACCGCCTCGAAGGGTTCCAACCCCAGTCCCCGGAACTGCTCGGTTAGTCGTAGGCGGGAGGGAGAGGCAAGGCCCCAGGAAGCGAGGTCTAGCGGAAGAAGCTGCAACACGGCAAGCGAGGCAACAGCAGCCGCTGCCCACGGGATCGCGACCTGGAGACCCAGGCGATCGCCCAAAAGGCAGGCAGCAGCCGTCAGTCCGAGCACCCATCCGAAGGCGAGAACCTGGTCGCCGGCCTCGACCCCGCCCCGCCGCCAGACGAGGAAGCAAAGCGGCGCGGCTATGGCCAGGAGCGCGAGAGCGTCCGGGACTTGAGGTTTCCACTTACGGGACCATTTCGCCTGACCGGTAGGGTCCCCGGCCAAGGTAGCCAGACGCACGCCTAGCTATCGTCCCGGGTTTGCCAGAGCTATAGAGAAGGCTCAAGGTAGAGCTACGACGCGAGGATTGGGTTCGTTCGGTGGCTTGGACCGAGCGCCTCTCACAGTATTCGCCTCCCAGCGTACTACGTCTATCTCATCACAAACAATAGGCTTAACGTCTCGCTGAGCAACATTGGGTTTGTTTGGTCATTTGTTTCTCGCTGGTCGAGCGTCATGCCGGTCTCCGCCTTCATAGTAGCGAGCGTGTCAAGGGCACTACGGGACTCGATGTCGCCACGAATGGCGACACGGCACGCAAGAATGCGTGCGCCACAAAAGCGAAAAGCCGCGCATCCGGTGGGCGATGAACCGATAGCGCGAAAGGGGAGAGTGTGCCCGCCCGCCTAGATCCACGCTACGGGATAAGTCCGGCTCGCTCGCACACCTCGCGACCGCCGGGTCATTGGGCTCATTTTTGCAAGCTGAACGGGCATTTGCTTCGCCTCAAGAACGCAAAGTAAGTTATTGAAACAGATTGGCTTATGTTCCAATTGGCTTTGTTTGGTAATTCTTCTTTGCTCACTCGGCTCGGCAGACGAAAAAGCCGAAGAGGGCCCCGCCCTGACGGGCCTGCTCCGTCCGGTTCTCGCCGGTTGCCGCAATCTCCGATGTTGTCATACCTTCCCCGCCCTTCCTCCTGTGTCTATTCTATCGCGGGCGGCTAGGACTTCCCTCGACATGGTCCCCGAGGTTGCTGAAAACAAAAGGTGTCGCCGCCCGTGACCGGCAGACTGGAGTCCGACCGCCAGCGCTCTGACAGATCAAACGGCCGCGGATCTGGCGGGCCACGACCCAGTGCAGACATCAGACGTTTGTGGGCCCGCCTAGATCGCGCTACGGGTCTTCGTCGGGGGGTTCAACCAGACCCACAGAGCGAAGGGGGCGCGCCTGGAGGATCAAGTCCCGGAGTGGATCGCGGACTGGGTCCTGTACCACATTCGGCGTTGGGCAATTATAGAGGTACTCGTAAATTTCTACCAGCGGCCGGTTACTTTGGCCTTGATGGGAATTATGAGCTGGGGGAATTCGGGGTCGTTGGTCAGCACCACAACTGAACCTTCCACTTGTCCTGCTTTGAGTGCCGTCGGCTCGACAGCAACCTGAAACCGGACCTTGCCCCACCCATGAAGTCTCTCCTCGGACAGCCGCAGAAACTTTGCGCTGGTACCCACTCTGACGTGGAGTTCGCCACCTGCCCGGTCGATCACCGTGATCGCTTCCTGCAAGAGGCTGGCATCCCGAGGCCGTACTTTAAGGGTGTCGATCGAAATCGTCCCGAAATCGATCTCCCGAGGGTTGGCGTAGAGCCGCTCGGTGATGATTGTACGGACCTTGACATCAAGAAAGGGATAGTTGTCACTTGAGGTAACCAAGGTGACTCTTTCGGTTCGGTCACCGGCTGGTGCGTTCTCGTCGACACTAACCAACAAGCGAAAGCGGCGCCCCTCTTCCAAGGTTTCTACCTCGGCTTCCAACACGCTGCTGGCATGCTCGACGTGCATAATCTCGAGAGGTTCAAGCTCGTGATTGATGACTTCCACCGACGCTCGCTGCGTTTGGCCGCGCTGCAACCGCAGATACACTGCCGGGAAGGGGTCAAACTCGATTGGGTCAACGATCTCAGCTGCTACCCATAGCACAAGCGGTTCCATATCTTCGTTCTGAAAGTGAACCGTGATTCGGCCTCGATAGGGGCCTTTGGGACGTGGTGTTTCCAGACGAATCGCCACGCGCCCATTCTCGCCCGGAAGGATCTCTTTCGAGTGCTCGGCTAATTTCACCAGGTCGGGAACGGCTATCCGCTCTACTACGAGAACTTGATCCTCATCGTTTCGAATCAGAAAAACGTGTTCTGCCTTCTCTTCAGGGCCAAGATTGCCAAAATGCCTTATATTCCTGAAGGATCCACGCTGCTCCGCTGACGACGAAATACCGACCGCGAGGAACGCGAGCAGGGGGCACAAGAAGCGGCGGGTTCTCGCGAATCGCATCGCACGCCTCACGCTCCTGTCCCCCTCATTGCACGTGGCCTTTGACGGGTATCGTCAGGCGAGGAAAGTCCTTATCGTTGGTCGTCACTTCGACGGTACCCTCGATTGGGCCACGCTCGAGCTTATCAGCAACGAGGCCAATCGCTAACTCATAGACGGCGCTGTCACGTTCCGGTGTCTTGTCGATTCGCACAAACGGCAGATCTGATGAGACGTCGATGTGAAAGTCGTCACCGGCAGCGCGCCGGACAAAGATCACGTTCGTGAGGTAGGAAAGAAGGTCGGGAGACTTCCGAACTCTCTCCAGGTTCACCGCTCCAAAATTGACTTCCTCCTCAGATAAATGAACCTTGTTCTTGATCAGAACGTTCAGGAGGATCTTCACTTCGGGCATCTGCCGGCTGGAGGTAGACACTTCCAGCCAGTCACGATAGCGGCCGGGTTCACCGTTGGGCCGCGTTCGAACTGTAAGCTGATAGCGGCGTCCCTCTTCCAGGGGTTCCAGCGCCCACGTGATTGCGTCGCTACCGGACCGAACGGTGGATATCTCCAGGGGTTCCGGTTCATTGTTGACGAGAGTCAGGGTTCGTTCGGCGCTCTCACCGTAATACGAACTCAGGAAGACCGCTGCAAAAGGCAGCACATCGATCGGCCATTTCACCCACCCCTGCAGGCTCAAGCTTATCCGCGGTTTACTGGGGTCGTTGGAGTGCAGGACGATCTCGCCCATATACGGGCCGCGGATGTCGTTCGTATCCAGCTCGACCGTGATGGAGCGTTCTTCCCCCGGCGCAACTACCCGAGGCATTCGGATCTTGAGTGCCGAGTCGGTCCCACCGGCGCCCTTGAATACCAGGTCTGCGTCGCCCTCATTCCGCACCGCAAACTTATGTGTGAGCGGCTCACCTCGCAGCGCAGTGAACTTGTACAGGGTCTCGTCCAAGACAGCTTTGGGAGACTCGCCTTCCGGCGCGGCGGCCGCGCTGAAGGATATGGCAGGAGCCAGGAATGAAACCAGCAGGATCGTTCGAAGGGTTGGGAATAGCGACATGTCTACATAAAAGGGTGCCGATCGAGGCCGGCACCCTTTCCACTTGAACAAATTTAAATCGGTTGTCGGAACGCTTGACGATTAGTCTAGCGTCGCCACAAACACGAGCTGCGCGTGAGCCCGGCCGGTTGTGTTGAAGTTCCAGAAGAAGTCTTCGAGCTCGCCGGAGAACAGCGCCAGCCGCAGGTCACAGCCTAAGGTGTCGTCCGTGTCAAGACAAATGCTCAGTAGCGCCCTGGACTCGTTCGTGAACTTCGGAGGACTCACTCGTACTTTAACAACGGCATCCGTAGAGCACACCAAGTCGCCTGAGTCGATATCACCGATATCTTCTGCGGCGACCGCGCACGTAAAGGCTTTGATGGCCGTGCCCAGCTTGCCAACGAGACGGACGTAAACCTCATAATCCTCAAAGGTAGGGTCGTCGACACACTCTGCCTGGGTCTTGCCGCTACAGATCTCTTGCGCAGGCAACTGGAAGCTCGCACCGTCGCCGTCACAGGCGTTCCCGTCAAGAACTTCGAAGTCTCCCTCACGTAGGAAGATCTTGTTGGTCTTGACGAGGCTAGCTAACGTGACGCCCTGCTTTTTCCCGGTATTGTCCAGATCCGGATCAGTGAAGTCTGCCTGCAAGAAGATCTTGCGGCCATTGGGGTCAGAGCTCGGACAGGTATCGTGCGCCGTCAACTCGAGACGGAAAATCTGCTTCTGGCCGTCGGGCAGTCCATTGCCCTTGGCGTAAACGGTAGCAGTGCTCAGTGCCAGCACCAGCACCGCCACCACGCTAATACGTAGCATCAATTTCATCATTTTCTCATTCTCCTTGATTCCCTAAAAAGTGGATGCCTGGCTGCAAGGCCAAAGCACCTTCCTGGCGCACCAGCCAAGCGGGAGCGAACGTAGTCCACCACGGCTGTCAAGGGCGGAGCAAAATTAGACCAGTTCGGCGGAGGGAGAATAGACCAGTTTTGGGGTAGAGCGGCGGAGCAAAAATAGACCAGTGGGGGGGGAGTCGGGGTTTTGGTTCGTGTTTTTGTGGGACGGCTGGAACGCAGCCTGAGGTCGCCCGTTAGGGCGGCTGAAGGCGGAGTGGAAGGCGGCTCACAAAAACTGTGGCGAGCCGGCGGGGATCAATCCGAAGACGGAGAGCGTTGCTTCTTGCTCTGCTTGAGGCGGAAGCTATCGCCGTTCATCTCCAGGATGTGGACGTGGTGAGTGAGCCGATCCAGCAGGGCGCCGGTCATGCGCTCGGACCCGAGGACTTCGGTCCACTCGTTGAACGGCAGGTTCGAGGTCACCATCGTGGAGCCCTGCTCGTAGCGCTGTGAGAAGGTTTCGAACAGCAACTCCGCTCCGGTCTTCGACAGCGGCACGTAGCCCAGTTCATCGACGATCAGCAGGTCTTGCTTGGCGAGCTGCTTTTGGGCCCTCAGCAAGCGCCGCTCATCACGGGCTTCCAGCAGCTCGTTGAGCAGCGCTGCGGCGGTAGTGAAGCGAACCCGATAGCCACCCTGGCAGGCCGCCAGTCCCAGCGCCAGAGCGAGATGCGTTTTCCCCGTGCCGGAGTTTCCTAGAGCCAACACGTTCTCGCGACGGTCGATGAACTCTCCGTGTGCCAGCTCGAGCACCAGCTTCTTGTTCAACTTGGGTAACGCCAGGAAGTCGAACGTATCAAGGGTTTTCGTGACCGGGAACTTGGCGGCCTTGATGCGCCGCTCGGTCGCTCGGCGTTCACGGTCGAGCAGTTCGAGCTCGGACAGTTGCAGCAGAAAGCGTCTCGCATCCAAGCCCTCCGTGGCGCACTGCCGTGCCACCTTGTCGTACTCGCGTAAGAAGGTCGGCAGCCGCAGTGCTTTCAGATGAGCTTCCAGCAGCAGTTTGGATCTCGCCATCAGTCCACTCCCTGTGCCAGCAGCACCAAATAATCTGTTGTCGATGTCTGTTCGACTTGTGCTGTGGGTAAGTGCGGATACTGCGTCAAGTCCAAGCGGGGCGGCCGTTGCTCGATCCGACACAGGACGAGGTGCTTGACGGCGTCGAAGCCGATCGTTCCCAACTCAACGGCCTGCCGCGCGGCGGCGGTGACGTCGGTGAGCGGGAAGTCTTCGAGTAAACGCAGCACCTGCACGTACTCGCGCTTGCCTGGTTTACCCAGCCGCACTTCGAGCAAGCGTCTCAAACGCACGAGATCTTGCGGTAACTGCCAACCGACGAGCGGCGCGGCTTGATCCAGCGCGTTCGTCTTGCGCTCCAGCAAGGCCAGGTAATGCAGCGGATCGAAGATCAACTCCTCGCGTTCGTAGCTGCGCCGATGCCGGGCGATCTCTTCGCTGCCGCAGCCGATGACCACCTCATCGACGTAAGCTCTCAGCAGTACTTCGCGGTGGCCGTAGCGCGTCGGAACCGAGTAGTCGTTGGTCCGATAGCGCACCAGCGACAACGACGTCACCCGCGTCGTGCGCTTGTCGCAAGCGTCATACCCGACAGCAGGCAACGTCAGAAACGCCTGGCGGTCGCGCTCGAAACGCTCACCGATCGTTTCCGAGTGTCGCCGCAAGCGCCGTCCACGGTTCTTGCGGCACTTCGCTTCGAGGTGTTCGTTGAAGGCTTCCCAACTTGAGAACCTGGGGATCGGCACCATAAAGTTGCGCCGCGCATAGCCCACCAACCCTTCCACTTTGCCTTTGTCGTTGCCCTTGCCCGGCCGCCCGAAACGGTCGGCGAACAGATAATGTGACTGCAGCTCGGAGAAGACACGGGTCCTCTGGCGTGTGCCGTCTCCCAGGATCCTCGCCACCGCTAGCTTCGTGTTGTCGTAGACGATGCTGCGCGGCACGCCGCCAAAATAGCGAAACGCCGCATTGTGCCCCTCGCAGAATGCCTCCGTCGTCTCGGCCGGAAACGCTTTCACGAATGCGTCATCGCTATGCGGCAGATCGACGACCAAGAAGTGCGCCTTGCGCTGCACTCCGTTGATGACGACGACCGCTTCGCCGAAGTCCGCCTGGGCGTCACCCGGCGGATGCGTCAGCGGCACGAACATCTCTTGTCCGCCCAGCTTCTTCTCGCGTACGTAGTCCTTGACGGTCGTGTAGCCGCCTGTGAACCCGTACTCGTCGCGGAGGCGGTCAAAGATGCGCTGTGCGGTGTGGCGTTGTTTCCTCGGACGCTCCCGATCGTCGGTCAGGATCTGATCGATGATCCCTGTGAAGGCCTCCAGTTTGGGACGCCTCGCCGGTTTGCTCCGCCGATAGCCCGGCGGAATCCGGTAGCGCAACATCTTGCGCACGGTCTCGCGAGCAATCCCAAAGCGCCGTGCTGCTTCGCGTTCGCTTAGCCCTTCGACGCAGACACTTCGTCGTACTTGAACGTATAGCTCCACCCGATACATCCCTCCGGTGTTCCACAAAACACCTCGGGGATGCTTGCGGACCACATCAGCGGCTTGGTCCTCCGCCTCCTCTGGGAGCCTTCACACCGCCGCTATGTGGTCTAGTTTGTCAGCGCCGTTCTCATCAGGGACCGAGAATCGGATGCCAGTCTCCCTTTTTTCGCCGAACCTAACTTCTACCACTACCACGGGCTGCTGGGATCCCCATAGACATAGCGGTAGCGGTTCATAAACGGCACAAGACCCGACAAGAGTGTCGGCTCGGCAAGCAGGAGTACTTGCGCCACGTGTGTGCCGAGGGCACGACATGTCGCCCGTACCTTGTGTTGGGGGCGCCCCGCATCGAGAGCTGAGAGTGCTCCGCACCAGAGTTGAATGTTTTCACACCGACTCAGACACCCGTACGGTTCAAGTTTGCCTTAGGCTCGCCGATACGCACTCACAGAGGGCCGCAAACGCTTAGCCCATGGACCTGGCGACGATCATCGGCATTGCTCTGTCGACACTGCTCGTGCTGGCCTCCATTTTCATGGGGGGCTCGCCGATCATGTTCGTCAACGTCCCTTCCATGCTAGTGGTCATTGGAGGAACGATCGGAACGACGCTCGTGAGAAACCCTCTCAGTGCCGTGCTGGGCACTTTCGGGGTTGCCGCCAAGGCTTTCACGACGAAGGTACCGGCACCCGAGCAGTTGATCAGCGAGGTCCTCGAGCTATCGAGAACGGCCCGGAAGGAACTGCTGGCGTTAGAAAAAGCCGTGATCAGCTACCCCTTTCTGGCTAAAGGCATTTCACTGTGCGTGGACGCAGTAGAGGTAGAACGAATTCGAATGGTATTGGAAAACGACATTCGCTCTACTGCCAGCCGGCACAAGAGAGGCCAGCAAGTCCTGGAGGGTATGGGAGAGGCGGCACCGGCCTTCGGGATGATTGGAACCCTTATCGGGCTGGTTCAGATGCTCGCTGTTTTGGACGATCCCTCGTCCATTGGTCCGGCCATGGCGTTGGCTCTTCTCACGACCCTGTATGGCGCCCTGATCGCCAACGTACTCTGTCTCCCTTTGGCTGACAAATTGAAAGTGCGCTCCGAGCAGGAGGTGCTCAGTATGACGCTTTGCCTGGAGGGGGCGATAGCCATCGCGGAGCGGAGCAATCCGTCTGCCATCGGAAGGCAGCTCAATGTCTTCATTTCGCCCAAGTTGCGTAAGGAGGACGCGAAAGCAGCCTGATGGAGATGGATTCAGACGACGGCGGGAAGAAGGGAGCCCCGGCCTGGATCGTAACGTTCGCTGATCTGATGTCGTTGCTATTGACGTTCTTCGTGTTGCTGCTTTCTTTCTCGAACATGGAGATCGTCAAGTTCCGGACGATGGCGGGCTCGGTGCGGAACGCTTTGGGACTGAAGTCGGAGTTCGCGCTTTCCGACATTCCAACTGGAAGTAAGCTGTTGCCCCACGAAGACCCAAAGGAGGGCCAAGGGCAAGCGGTGGAGGAGATCGTGCGTGATCTGAGGCAGATCCTCAAGGAGAACGGAATGGAGAAGAACGGAAGCGCCAAGATTGCCAAGCAGGGGGTCATTCTGCAGCTCAAAGGCGACCTCCTGTTCGAGTCCGGGCAAGCCACAATCAAACCCAAGGCACTACCCATCCTCGAGCGGTTAGCTCGATACATTTCGAATACGTCGCGAAACGTGGACGTGCTGGGCCACACAGACAATAGGCCGATCGCCACGGCAGTCTTCCCCACCAACTGGGAACTTTCGGCGGCCCGCGCCGGCCGTGCGGTGCGGTACCTAGCTGAAAAAGGCGTGCCGGCCCAGCGTCTCCGCGCGATCGGCCACGCTGACACCGTGGGGGTAGCGAGCAACGCCACTCAAGTTGGCCGGGCGGCCAATCGCCGAGTCGAGTTCGTCTTCGTAACTCGACTCGGCGAGGACGACGGAGAAGCCGAGCCGGCGGCGGGTGGGTCGAACAGCTCGTCCCAAGGAGCTCCCCGTGAATGAGCGGCATAGGAAAGTGGGTTTTCTTGCGCTGGTAGCGATGTTCGCGATGGGCTTTGGGGCGGGCTGCGACGACTCAGAGTCCGAAGACGAGGCTGGTGATGAGGTCGAGCAAACAATAGGCGTTTTGGAAATGGAAACCTTCTTGACGAACATCAACGACCCAGTGGGTGCGCGCCACGCCCGACTTCGTATAAAGCTGGCCATCACACCAGAAGAGCAGGTTGCGGAAATCAAAGCGGATCTCCTATTGATGGCCCGGCTGCGCGACCGAATCCTGACGCTGTTGACCTCGAAGACCTACGGGCAGCTAAACGACGCCAAAGGGAAAGAGGTGTTTCGAAAGGAGATCCTCGAGCGCCTCAACCCGTTATTGGAGAAGGGCGAGGTCAAGGAAGTTCTTTTTTCCGACTTCGTTGTGCAGTAGGGCGAGTAACAGCCAACAAGGATAACCGCAGGAAGCCGCGGCCGGGACTCTGCTTCAAGGAGTACTTCCGCTAACCACGGCCTCGCGATGGATCATCGATACTTGCGGTGTACAGCCAGTACACGGCCCTGAACTTCTACGGAGCTGAGAGGCACCACGATAGGTTCCAACGAGGCGTTGGCGGGTTGCAGGCGTACCTGATCCTTACCTTCGCGATAAAAACGCTTCAGTGTCGACTCCGTGCCTTCCACCAGAGCCACGACGATGTCGCCGTTACTGACGCGATCAGTCTTTTCGACCAAGACGTAGTCGCCGTCCATGATGTGGTCTTCGATCATGGATTCGCCTCGCACCCGCAGCGCGTAAACCTGCTCCGCCCCAACGAAATCGGCGAAAGAGAGAGTTTCGGGATCAGGGTAGGTTTCGATCGGTTGGCCGGCCGCAATGGTGCCCAGCAAAGGGGTTTCCGGGGAAGCAAAGGCGGCCTCCTTACGCTGACGGCTCAACTCGCGATAGTACTGCGGCCCGAGGTCTAAGGCGCGGCTTTGGTTGAAGCTCCTTTTCAGGTAGCGTTTGCTCTCGAGCGCGGTCAGATGTTTGTGAACCGTCGCCAGCGACGCCAGACCGAGCTCCTCGGCTATCTCTTCGAAGCTGGGGCTGTAGCCGTTGCGGCGAATGAACCCCGCGATGAAGTCCACAACTTGCTTCTGCCGTTTCGTAAGTGCCACGAGTTTCTCCTTCGCCTTCTATTCTAGGAGAAGAAAAGGGGAAATACAAGGGCGGGCTCGCAGAGCGAGACTCCGTTGACCGTCGGCGTTCAGAATCCGATGAGCGCTTAACGGCGGATGGGGAGCTTGCAGGGGCGACCCTAGGCTGGGGGTGAACTGCCAATGGCACCCGCGTTCGGGCGTAGAAGCACTCACCGCATTCGGGTCACCAGAGCGCGTGCTGCTCATGTTACATTCCCAACGCGAAGAACAGAAACGGCCTCTCACCAGCTTGCTGAGCACGCTATTCTATTGATATCATTACGACTGCGCGTTGGCGACCGCGATACCATCAAGGCTTCGACTCCGCTGTGCGCAAACCGTTATCGGGCGGTAGCTCACCAGGAAAACAGGTAAGGGCCGGTGAATTTTCGTTCTCTCTTCGGCGTTTTCTCGCGAGACTTGGCCATCGATCTGGGCACGGCCAATACCTTGGTCGCTGTTCGAGGCAAGGGGATCGTTGTCAACGAGCCTTCGATCGTCGCCATCAACAAGACCAACGGCGATGTCGAAGCCGTGGGGAAAGAAGCCAAGGAGATGGTCGGGCGAACACCGGGCAACATCGTCGCTATCCGGCCCATGAAGGACGGCGTGATTGCGGACTTCAAGGTCACCGAGAAGATGTTGACCTACTTCATCCAAAAGGCGCACAACCGGAAAATGCTGGTGCATCCCCGGATCGTCATCGGCGTACCCAGCGAAATCACTCCGGTGGAAGAACGTGCGGTACGCGACTCGGCCTACCGCGCCCATGCCAGCGAGGTGCACCTTGTCGAGCAAGCCATGGTGGCCGCGATCGGCGCTGGGCTGCCGATCACCGAGCCTGGTGGAAACCTGGTGGTAGACGTCGGCGGCGGAACAACCGATGTGGCCGTCATCTCCATGTCCGGGATCGTATACTCGCGTTCCGTCCGTGTAGCCGGCAATGAGATGGAGGAGGCGATCATCAACTATCTCAAGAGAAAGCACAACCTGCTCGTCGGCGAGCGCACGGCGGAGCAGGTCAAGATCGAGGTGGGCTCGGCCTACAAGTTGGACAATCCTTTGACGATCGACATCAAGGGGCGCAACCTGATCGAGGGAGTGCCGCGGACAGTTACCGTTGATGACACCGAGATAAGAGAGGCGCTTTCAGAATGCGTCAACACCATCATGAATGCGATACGAGTGGCACTCGAAAGGACTCCCCCCGAGCTGAGCGCCGACATCAGCGACCGCGGAATCGTGCTGACCGGAGGCGGCGCGCTGCTTCGCAACCTTGATTTGCGTATTCGCGAAGAAACGGGCCTTCCGGTCTCGATTGCCGAGGATCCGATGGCTTCGGTGGTGATCGGCACGAGCCGAATGTTGAATGATTTCAAATTGCTCCGCCGCATTTCTATCGAGTAACGCCTCGGGAGCGCTTACTCGGAGGGGTTGGCGGGGCTCTCTCACCGCTGAGAGCAGCCGCCCCGGCGGCCGACGGTATGGGCGGCATCCGTCGGCGAGGCCCGGTGACGAACAAGAATCGTGGTCGAACTCTTCACCCGCTACCGGAACACTTCGGCCCTCATCGTCGTGCTGGCTCTACAGCTCGCTCTGTTGGCCTACCAGGTGAAACGCGGGGATGACGTGAGCCTTCTCCACGTATGGACGGCGGCGGCGATCGCACCGCTGCAGAAAGCGATGAGTGGGGCGTCGCACTTTGTCGCGTCGGGCTGGAACGACTACGTTTGGCTGGTCGATACAAGGCAAGAGAACCGGCAATTACGCCGGCAGCTTGACGAACTGAAGTTGGAGAATCAACGATTGCAGCGGTCGATGGGCCAGTTCGAGCGTGGACAGGTGCTGCAGCAGTACCAGGAGAGCATTCTTTCCCAGACCGTGATCTCCCAAGTCATTGGCGTGGGGTCCAATCCGAATTCCAAAGAGATCTTCCTGGATCTCGGGACGGATGCCGGGGTAGGAGCCGGCATGGCTGTTGTGACACCGGATGGAATCGCGGGTAAGGTGCACGCGGCCCATGGCGGTACGTCCTTGGTGCTGTTGTTCAACGACCCCGAAGCCGCCGTGGGCGTGCTGCTTGCCCGTTCCCGCGCGCGTGGGGTATTGAAGGGAACGGGTTCCGCTTTTTGCCTGATCGACTACGTGGATCGTGATGTAGAAGTTCGCATTGGCGAAAAGGTCTATACCTCCGGGGACGACCGAATCTACCCCAAGGGCCTTTTGGTGGGAACTGTCACCCGTCTTGAGCAAGCGAGCGAGTTCCAGCGCATCTACGTCAAGCCGGCCGTCCCGCTCAACCGGCTGGAAGAAGTGTTGGTGATCACGTCGGGAGTGCACCAGCAACTGCCCAGCTCGAGCGCACCGCAGCCGCCCGGGCGATTGCTGCCGCCCCCCCCCGCGGATTCCAAGCCGTCGAACCCGGTAGAGTCAGGTCTGAGGGGGCGCCGAACCGGCGGTGATGCCTGGGATTCTTATCAGACCGAAGACTCGAGCCCCGACGCCGTTCCTCGAGCCACAGACGCCGATCGACTCAAGCAGCACTACGTACGAATCGGTGAAGCCCAAGGACATCGATTCGGAGAAGCAGAGCCCGGCTCGGCCGCTCCCGACTTCAATTTACAAATGGTGCGCCCCCCGCCCCTTCCCAGCGACCCTTCAACAACCCAGGCGGAGATCGGTGACCGCGGAGTTGCTCCGCGTCAGCAAGCCGAATCCCCAACGGAGCGAACTGGTGCTGAAAGGACTCAGGTCGCGGCTCCCGGCAGTGCGACTAGCTCGGGCGCTTCGGATGAACACGGATCAGAAGAGCGTACGCACCGTCGCTGAGGGCATCTATGGGGCAGCCACTCTCTCCTTCACTCGTCCGGGAGAATGCCACGAGGATGCCGACGGGCCTGCCCGTCGTAATCGTTGTAGCGGCCCTCACAGCCCAGGTGTACCTGCCCCTTTACGTAAGAACATTGGGATTCTTCGATCTTCCGCTGCTCATTGTTGCCTACCTGGCGTTGCTCGGTCGCCGGCCCATCGTGGGGCTGCTGATTGGCGCGGCGGTCGGATTGGCGCAGGACGGCCTGACGCATGGTCCGGTGGGAGTTTTCGGCATGACCAAAACCGTTGTCGGGTATTTGGCCGGCTGGGTCAGTCAAGTGATCGAAGTAGGCTTCCCGGGCGCCCGCAGTGTCTTGGTCGCGATTTTTTTTCTCCTTCATCAATTCCTGTTTTGGACCGTTCAGACTGTGTTGTTAGGAAATGAACTAGCGGTGGATCTGCCCCGCGCCTTGGGTCTGGCCGCCGCCCACGCGGGGGCAGCCCTGTTGCTCTACCGCTTATTGGACCGCTGGAAGAAGACCTCGTGAGTCCCTACCCAAAGCAGAGGCGTACGAGCGGCGACGTGCAGATGGCCGCGTTTCAGTATGTAGCGGCCTTAGCCGGTCTGTGGCTGCTCGCCGGGTTCTGGCAACTGCAGGTGCAGAGTCCGGAAGTGTACGAGCAGCGCGCTCAGCGGAATCGTAAAAAGTCACAGCCACTGCTCGCCCCAAGGGGGAAAATCCTCGATCGAGATGGCCGTATCCTGGTAGACAACCGTCCTAACTTCAAGGTCTTGGTGTCGGGGGCCGAGGCTCGGCAACAACACCTAGCGCTGATCGCGGAAGGTTTGAGCATCCCCTACGAGCACCTCGAAGCCCAGCTGCGTCGCCTCCGAGCGTCGGATGCCCCCGGCTATCGGGCCGTGATTCTCAAGGAGAACCTGACGCCGGGCCATGTCGCTTTTGTGGAAGCTCACAAGGCGGAGTTGCAAGAGCTGGAGCTGCTGTGGTCACAGAACCGGCTCTACCCGATGGACGGCCTGGCCTCCCACCTGATCGGCTACGTCGGGGAGATCAATGACCGAGAACTGGAGCAGGTCGAATTCGTGCTTGCCGAGCCTGGGGCCGAGGTGGGCAAGGCCGGCGTGGAACGTCAGTACAACAGTGCGCTCACCGGCTCGGACGGCAGCCGCGTGGTGGTCGTCGACAGTCGCGGGCGTGAGCGGGGGGTTCTGCGAAGCGATCCCGCCAGGCCGGGAAGCGATGTTCACCTGACGATCGACCTGGACTTGCAAGTCGTTGGGGAGCTGGCCATGCAGGGCCGCAAAGGGGCTGTCGTAGCGCTCGACCCCCGCAATGGCGAGATCCTCGCTCTGGTCAGCTCGCCCAACTATTTCCCCGACAAGTTTGTGGGCGGCATCTCTCTTCACGATTGGCGGCAGTTGACGGGCAATCCCGACAAGCCTCTGCTCAACCGGGCTATCCAGGCCCAGTTGGCCCCGGGATCGGTGTTCAAGCCGGTCGTGGCGGTGGCGGCGATCGAAAGCGGCGTCATCGGCGCGGACTTTAACGTCGAGTGCCAGGGCGGAGCTTCTTTCTACGGCCACTACTTCCGTTGCCACAAAAGGGACGGGCACGGCAAAGTCAACCTGTATCAAGCTCTCGTCCATTCCTGCGACGTTTACTTTTATACAGTCGGCAACAAGCTAGGGATCGACCGGATCGCTGAATTCGCCAAGCGTTTCGGCTTCGGGCGACCCACGGGGGTCGATCTACCCCACGAGGAAGAAGGAGTTGTGCCGTCCACAAGTTGGAAGCTGAGGCACTACCGCGAGAAGTGGTACGCAGGTGAAACGATTTCAGTTGCCATCGGCCAGGGCGCGCTGACCGTCACTCCGTTACAGGTGGCCTACGCCATCGGCGGTTTAGCATCCGGCGGCGTATGGTATCAGCCGCGGCTTGTTTCCACAGCGCACAGAAAGGCCGTTCGCGACGACTATGAGCCCCCCGCTCCTCGCATCGTGAAACTCCGTAAGAAGAGCATTGACGCGGTCATGGAGGGGCTTTGGGGAGTGGTTAACGCGGGGGGTACCGGAATTCGAGCGCGACTTGCGGGCTACGATGTGTGCGGCAAGACTGGAACCGCCCAACTGGTTTCCAATCGCCCGACGCGGCCAACCAGC
Source organism: Bryobacterales bacterium (assembly GCA_965248105.1). Classification (GTDB taxonomy): domain Bacteria; phylum Acidobacteriota; class Terriglobia; order Bryobacterales; family UBA6623. The sequence goes on along the minus strand of CBDFIK010000006.1, from coordinate 2,045,336 downwards.
GATAGAGACTTGCGAGACAACGCTTGGTTTGTAGGGTTCGCTCCCTGTCGCAACCCGGAAATTGTAGTCGTTTCGCTCTTCGAACACGGCGAGCACGGTCATCTGGCCGCTCCCATCGTTCGGGACGTGCTAAAGGTATATTTTGACAAGCAGCAGCGGGGGCCTGAGAACGTTCAGCAAATCTATAGCCGGGCCGGTCCCGGGACAGCGCTCGCGGCCTCCAGCTCGCGCCCGGAGAACTTACCTTGAAGGGACCGCACACCACCCGGGACTTCGACTGGACGTTGCTGGGTTTAGTGCTGGCGATCGCAACCCTCGGCGTGGTCGAAATCTACAGTGCTACCCGCAACACCGTCTGGGAGGGCGCGCACTTAAAACAGTTGCTGTGGATCGGGTTGGGTCTGGTCCTGTTCTGGGCGATTTCGCGGGTCGACTACAAAAGCTTCGTCGACCAGGCCCCCATCTTCTACGCCATCACGATCATTCTTCTTCTGATGGTTGAGGTTTTCGGCGTCACCATCGGCGGGGCCAAGCGGTGGCTGCCGCTGCCCGCCGGCCTGCATCTGCAGGTCTCTGAATTCGCCAAGGTGGTGCTAGTATTGTTGGTTGCATGGTTCTTCATGGGATCACCGGCAAGGCGCGTAGGGTTGGCGAGGCTGGGACAAATAGCTGCCCTGTTCGCAGTCCCTATGGTTTTGGTAGTAAGACAACCCGATCTAAGTACGGCTCTGAGCTATCTGCCGATTCTGGTCTTGGGGGTGCTTCTTGCCGGCATGCGATGGAGACACTTGGCCGTCCTGGCCCTACTAGGGTTGTTGGCTGCGCCAATCGTCTGGCGCCAACTGCAACCTTATCAGAAGGAGCGGTTGATCGCCTTTGTGGACCCGGAAAGCGACCCCAGGGGAATCGGTTACCAATCGATTCAGTCGAAGATCGCGGTGGGCGCGGGTGGCATATGGGGTCAGGGCTTCGCCCGCGGCTCGCAGACGCAGTTGCGTTTTCTGCCGGTCCCCCATACGGATTTCATCTTTTCGGCTTACGCGGAAGAAACGGGTTTCGTCGGGGTCAGCTTGGCCCTGGCGCTTTACTTCGCTGTATTGATGCGAGTTGTCGGCAACGCACAGACGGCGGCGGATACTACCGGGATGTACGTCTGCATGGGTGTGGCGGGTCTGTTGCTGTTTCACCTTGTGGTGAACGTCGGCATGGTGATCGGGCAGGTGCCGGTAACAGGTCTGCCTTTGCCATTGATGAGCTACGGAGGATCCAACGCCCTGACAACGTTTCTGTTGTTCGGATTGGTGAATAATGTCCGGCTCCGCCGGTTTACGAACTAACGACATAAGAAAAGTTCTTACGCCCGCTTGGGCGGCTTTGGGCCCAAAACGCAGCGGCCCGCAAAATGACACTGAGAACAAGGGAAGGATGAGAGCCTAGCCTTCGCGGGAGCGGAAGAGCGGCTGGAGAGGCCGCCGGCGTTGAGCGCGATGTGAGTGGCGCTCCGCCTGGAAAGGCCGAAGGAAGCGAGATTACAACGGTCGCCTGCCTGTTGCGGCGGGCCTCCGCTTAAACGAGATTCCGGCGTCTCGAGGACGCCCCGTGTCTGACCTACAATGCCGCGCTGTGGTTTGGGCCCTCCTTCCTGAGGAGGGAGTCCCTTGTCGAAGGAACTGATAGTCGATTCGTCACCTCACGAGACTCGCTTAGCTATTCTGGAAGATGACCGACTCGTTGACATCTACATAGAGCGCGAGTCTGAACACCCGTTAGCTGGAAGTATCTTCAAAGGTCGAGTTACCCGGGTGCTGCCGGGCATGCAATCGGCCTTTGTGGACATTGGGCTAGGGCGGGATGCTTTTCTCTACGTCTCTGATTTCTTTGACGATAGTCAAGAATCCGACGCGATCGTCGGCTCTCGGGAGACGGCGGTCGAAAGCGCCAAGGACGACCCTGAACCGGCTGACGCAAAGGCGGATTCCCCGATTAGGCCGAGTCGCCGGGAGCGCAGGAGCGGTCGGTCCCGCCGGAAGCCGCCGCAGCGAGAGGGCTTCCCGGAGTCAAAATACGCTCCGCTCGGTGAGCAGGAAAGTTCTCCTCAAGCAAACACCCCCGCCGAACCGGCTCCCCCGGAAGCCGAGTTTTCGGTCTTGCCCGGCGAATCCTTAGCTAAATATCGAGACCGGCAATCTCTCACGGCGAAGGAGGACTCAAGCGGCGCTGAGCCGGCCGGTGAGGGCGCTAATCAGTCAGAGCACCTACCGGGGCCGGATCAGCGAGAGCCCACCCCGAAGGTAACTGCGTCCGATCCGGAGCCAGAGGCGACCGATCGGCAGACCAGCTCGGATGGTGGATCATCGCCTCCGGCTTCCCACGAAGGCGACGCCCAAACCGGGCAACCATCTCCGGCCGCTGAATCGAGACTAGCCGAGGACGTCGGCGCTGGACCGTCTCCCGAGGCTAGCCAGAACCCGGATACCTCCGAAGCCGGCGAGACCTCGGAGCCGGTCAGAGGGCTGGATGCGCCTGGCGCCACGACCTCGGAGGGAAGCCTGCGCCCGCCCTCTACGTCGGAAACCGAGTCACGTGCGCACGCAGACCAATTCGAATTGGAGCAGACCGATACGAGCAAGCGGCCTGCGGAGCAGGCGACCGGGAAGTCGTCGCCGGTTCGCCGGTCAGGCAGATCGTTCTGGGCTCGGCTCCTCTCAAGGTCGACGCCAGATAAGGACGATCAACCGGGGCCATCCCCGCCCCGGAGCACCCCAGGGTCTCCCACCGAGGCGAGGGGGAAATCGAACACTGGGGACAACCAGGCGGCTCTCTCGGGGGAGCAGGCTGACAACGTTCCCGCGAAAGGGAATGAGGGCGTGGCGGAACCTTCGGCGGGATCGCCCTCTGCGGCGCGTCCGGCCAAAGTTCGCCTGCGCGGCAGATCTTCACGATATCATCGCCGCCGCAAATGGCGTCAGCGGCCGCCCGATACCGGTACCGGCTCGACCGGCGACGGCGTGCCGCAGGAATCTCCTGAGTCGGAAAGCGCGCCCCAGCAGCCGCGAATCACCGACCTTCTCTCGGAAGGGCAAGAGGTGCTGGTCCAAATCTCCAAGGAACCTCTTGGCAGGAAGGGTGCGCGCATCACCTCTCATATCGCCCTTCCCGGACGCTACCTCGTCTACATGCCGACGGTGGAGCATACCGGCGTATCCCGAAAGATTGTCTCCGAAGGCGAGCGCCGGCGTCTGCGCAAGGCTGTCATCGCTCATCACGAGGGAATGCCCGGGGGATTTATCGTTCGCACGGCCGGCGAGGGCGTCGAAGAAGACGAGATCGCCGACGATATGAAGTTTCTCCACAACCTTTGGCTCGATCTTCGAAAGCGGGCGGACAGTGGCCCAGCGCCTAGCCGAATCCATCAGGATCTTGACGTGGTGGAGAGGATTCTGCGCGACCAGCTGGCTGACACGTTCAAGACCATTTGGGTCGAAGGCGAAGAGGAGTATGAAAGAATCCTGCGCTTCGTAGAGCGCTTTCAGCCGAACCTGCTCAAGCAGGTCAAGCTCTATACTCGCCGGAAACCCATCTTCGACGAGTTCAACATTACGGCCGAACTGGAAAAGGCGCTGCGGCCCAAAGTGTGGCTGAAGTCCGGTGGATACCTCGTCATCAACCAGACCGAGGCACTCGTCGCAATCGACGTCAACACAGGTAAATATGTCGGAAAGTCGGACAGCCTGGAGGAAACCATCGTCAACACGAATCTCGAGGCCGTGCAAGAGGTTGTGCGGCAGATGCGTCTTCGGGATCTGGGCGGCATCATCGTAGTCGACTTCATCGACATGGACGACCGTGCGAACCGCCGCAAAGTGATGGCTGCGTTGGAACAGGAGCTGGAGCTTGACCGAGCACCGTCAAAAGCCTTGCGGTTTAACGATTTCGGCCTCGTTGCGATTACTCGAAAGCGAGTCAAGCAGTCGCTTGAACGCACCCTCTGTACGCCCTGCCCCTACTGCCACGGTTCGGCGTACGTAAAGTCGCCTCAAACAGTTATCCACGAGATTTTGGCGGAAGCCAAGAAAAAGGCCCGGTCGATGGAAAAGCGCAAAGACGTCACTCTGCGGGTGAACCAGGAAGTTGCGCGTGTCCTCAAGTCGCGGGACAGCACTTACCTGCAAGACATTGAGCAGCTCCTAAGGTCCCACGTGTTGGTACGCAGCGACGTTTCTCTACACCGGGAGAACTTCGGCTTTCACTAGGTCTCTTGCCGGACTACGGAGCAAGAAGGGCCGACTCGCCCACATTGCAAGTATGTGCTTCCCAGTCACACGCAGCCGCGCCACAGGAATGCAGCCTCCGAGGCTTCGTTCACTATACCTCGACCTTGCGCAGATATTCGATGCTCGAGGGCGCAGCTTCTTGCAATGCAGCCCCTCGGTAGATCTTCACCGACGCGAACTGCTGGTAGTCAATTTCGTCCAAGCTCCTCAAGACGGAACCGAAATCCACGTTACCGGTCCCGAACAGCGATCCGTTGCTTTCGCAAAGATGCACGTGGCGTAACAGAGCCCCGCACTCCCGAATCGGCTCCACGAGCGAGGCCTCTTCAATGTTCATATGGATGGTGTCGACCATGGGTTTGACGGCCGGAGAGTTAACTGCCTCGATCAGAGCAAGAACTTCACCTACGGAATTGTTAAAACCGACCTGAAGGTGATTGACGGGCTCGATCACGATTTCGCATTTCTTGTCTTCGGCGGCGGCAGCGACTTCGAGGAGACATTCCGTGATACGGCGGTTGGCCACATCCGGGTCGGGTTCGTCACTTCTCAACCCCTGCAGAAGCCCCACCACCAGAATCGCGTCAAACTGCCGAGCGACGTCCAAATAGTCGATCAGACGCTGCACGGTGCGTTGGCGGACAGAGAGGTCGGGCGCGCTGAGACACAGCCCTTCGCGATAGGCGTCGCCGGTCAAGAATGAAGGGACTACCAGACCGAGATCGGAGAGCCACCCCTCGAGACGGTCTAGATCCACTCCCGTCGGCTTCGTAAGGTTCAACTCGACGCCAGTGTAGCCGCAATCCCGCAAGACAGACAGGACCCCCTGAAGCCGGTCTCCCGGGCCGAAAGACGACAATGGGTCGATAATGATATAGCTGTAACGAGTCATCATTATCTCCTCGTGTGAACCGCATCCGACGACGCGGGCAGAATTTGGTTCCCAGTGTGGATTAGTGTATCCCATGAAAAACAGGCCCACTCCTAACGAGCGAGGGGTCTACTGTAGTTGGGGAGCTGAGATCACTGCTAGTGCGTGCTCACCAGCATTTTCCAATCCAAGAATGAGCCTGAAGAAGGAGGATCGGACGGGCGGTGCTGCTGGGGTTCTCCTTTCAGTGGCGGTTAGGCAGTCAGTGGCAGTTAGGCAGCGGGGGATGGGGGTGCGGGGCAAGGGGGCTGGCGTTTGAAGTCCCCTTGCCCTGCTTCCATCACTGCAGAAATCTGTCAGCGACGAAGTCGACAACGGGCTAGCAGGGCGAGCTTGGCTTTCTGCATCCGCTGGGCCGCTGCCGTGTCGCTGTGGCGGCTGGCTTGCTGCTGGAGCGTCTCGGTTCGCACGCCGTCCTTGAGGTGCTTTTGCCAGTCGGGCAGCGAGAGTAGCTTTTCGTAGGGCGTGCGGTAGTCGGTGGCGCGATAGCGACGGCGGCGTTGGCCCCCGGCGGTGATCTCGATGGTGGCGAAGCCGCACGGGCGGTGGTAGTTCAGATAGGGATTGAAATAGGCTGTGTAGAAGCGCTGCAACGCGGAGGCATGCTCGGCGGCGATCGCTCCGTAGCCTATGTGCTTGCGCACCACGGCCCCGTTTTTGCCTTCCACCAGAGCGTTGTCGGTGGTGCGATAGGGGCGCGACTTGGTGAACTCGATCAGTAGCTTGTTGAGCAGCCGGGCCAGGCGGTGATTGAGAAACTCCGAGCCGTTGTCGCAGTGGAAGCCGCGCAGGCGAAAGGGGAACTGGTGCAACATCGCTTCCAGCACCGGGATCAGGTGTCGCTCCGAGATCGTCTCGACGCAGCCGACGACCTGCCACTGCGTGACCGTATCGACGGCGTTGATGTGATACAGCCCCGGGCGAGTGTCCCAGTGACCCTGGTGCACCGTATCGACGCGCAGATAGCCGGGTTGTCCCTGTGGCTCGGGCTTGCGCCGCTCGGCGATCCCGACCTGTCGTCTCTGAGTGCGATCGAACACCACCCGCTGTGAGCGATAAGCCCGGGAGCGCCGCAGGTTGTAAATGTGGGAAATCGAGATGTGGGCCAGGCGGACGTACTCCGAGTTGGCGAAGAACTGATACTCGCGCTCGAGGATGCGCCGTACCGCCGGCCCGGACAGACCCTCGTGGGCAGCGTCGACGGTTGCTAACAAGGCAATGTCCTGGGGTGTGTAGCGGCGCGGAAAGCGGCGCCGACGGGGTTGTCGGGCCTCGATCCGTCGGTGCCGAAGCCACTGCCCCATCAGCCGCGTCAACTGGGCCCGACTCAACCCGCTCAGCCGCGCCAGAAACCGCCGCACGATGCCCTTCTGCCTCCTGCCAAGCCGTCGGTAGTGCTGCGCCGCCAAGATACGCTCGACAAAGCGATAAATCTGCTCGCGTCCCTGGACTCTGAAGCCAATGCTTCGACTGCCGGCCAGGAACTCCTGCATCTCGGCCAGGGTAAGCCGCTCTAGGTTCTGCATGGTGATCGTCATTCACCAGCAGCTTGTACCCTTTCGTCCCGCTCACGTTCAGGCTCATCTTGTGTTGGAAACAAACCTCCCCTTCAGGCTCATCCTGTATTGGATAACTCTTCACCTTGAAGCCGGCCTGTCAGTAGCGCTACAATTCTACCGTGCGGCTCGTGGGGGCTTTATTTGCCGTCTTGATGGCGCTGGCGGTGGGCTCGAGTGCGGAACAAAGCACGCCCGCGGAAAGCCTGCCCAACCTGGTTCTCATTACGGTCGACACGCTCCGGGCCGATCATCTCTCCTGCTACGGATACCACCTCACGACCAGTCCCAACATCGATCAGCTTGCGTCGGAGGGTGTCCGCTTCGCGCGGGCCTATTCACCCATTCCACTTACCGGCCCGTCACATATTTCGCTCTTCACCAGCCGTTTTCCCCAGGAACACGGAGCCCGCATTAACGGTGTAGCCGTGCCGGAAGACTCGAAGTGGCTGTTTCTGCCTCAAATCCTACGAAAACTCGGCTATCGCAATGCGGCGTTCGTGAGTGCCTGGACGTTGACGAACCGTCTCACCCAGCTTGGCCAGTGGTTCGATACCTACGATGAGGATCTGACCCGGTCACATCAGGTTTTTCACTCGAGTCGCTTTGCCGAAGATGTAACTCCTCCCGCAATCGAATGGCTGCGGGGCAACCGAGACCGCCCGTTTTTCCTCTGGGTTCATTATTTCGACCCCCACTCCCCCTACCACCTACGGAAGGAGTTCGCCTCTCTCGAGCCGAATGGACATCCGGGCAACAGCGCGGATTGGGCTGACAAAGAGGCTCAGAAGCGCATCAACAAGTACGACTCGGAAGTCGGCTACGTCGACCACCACATTGGCAAACTGCTTGCCGAGCTCGACGACCTCGCGTTGCGCGAATCCACGCTCGTGGCGCTGACGGCTGATCATGGAGAAAGCCTTGGGGAGCACGGCTACGTCGGTCACGGTCGGCGACTATTCGAAGGCATTGTCCACATACCTCTGATCCTGCGATACCCGGGGACGATTCCCGCCGGGCGTGTCATTCCGCAGGCCACTTCGTTGCTCGATCTGGCGCCGACTGTCCTGGAGCTGGTCCTTGGCAAAGAAACAGCGGCTACTCTGCCTGTTTCGTTCGCCGGCCGGAGTTCGGTGCCCGCCATCGTCGACGGCGAATCGCTCCCTCAGCGTCCAATCCGCTACGTCACCTTTGCCGGCAGGAAAGGATTCGCGCCGCGCTGGGTGGCGTGGCTGTGGGTTCGCGACAGTACTTTGCCACTTCATATCGGCGAGACAGTAGGTTTTCGCAAGGTCGTCTGGACACCCGATGAAAAGTCGCTCTCAGTTGTGAATCTCGAGCAAGATCCGCTGGAGTTGAGACCGGCTGTGTTCCGTAAAGGCGATACGGAGTACCAGACGAGGGCGGCCTCTTTGATGCGCTGGTTCGAAGCGACAGACCTGGAGGAGGGGGAGATCACAATGAACGAGCGCGACATCGAAGTGCTGAAAAGTCTCGGCTACTTGCAATAGCAGCCTGTTGCTAAAGTCTCCCTGAGATTAGGTAGCAGCGACGGGGGTGCTGGATGTTGTCGAAACAACGTGTCAAGCTTCTTTCAGTACAGGAATGTGCGTTCAATGACTCTTGACACAGGCCGATAGGGCCTGGGCCGGCGGCATCCAAAGCGTCGTCCCATCGCAACCCAAACCCATCTCAACCGGGAGCTAACTAGGGGATCCTCCAGAGCATGATCAATCGCGTCGTCTGGGAAAATCTGCAGCACCGGCCGATCCGCACGGCGCTGACGGTTGCGGCGATTGCGCTGGAAGTCTGCATGATTCTGTTGCTGTGGGGTCTCGCCGACGGACTGGTCGAAGAGTCGGCCCGCCGCAAGAAGGGAATCGGCGCCCATATCCTCATTCGGCCCTCAACAAGCAGCTCACCCGTCACTTCCGGCACAGCCGGCATGTCCGCGCACTACATCGACCTCATTGAAGAGCTTCCCGAAGTCGAAGTCACGGTGGGTTCGGCTTTCAAGATGTTGGGCGACCTGACCACTGTGACAGGGGTGAAATGGGACAAGTTCGAGCGCATGGCCGGCGGCATCCGCTTCCCTCAGGGAGGACCCTTCGAAGACCCATTTGACATCGTTGTAGACGAAACCTATGCGGCACAGAAAAACCTCGTCCTGGGCCATACGATCCGAACTCTGAACCGTGATTTTCGCCTGGTCGGAATTACCGAGTCGGGCAAGCTCTCGCGGCTCTTCATCCCGCTCGCGACCATGCAGGAGTTAATGGGGTGGGAGGGAAAGCTCAGTCAAATCTACATCCGGTTGAAAGACCCGCAGCAAACGGGACAGATGATTCAACGGCTGAAGGAAATGCTGCCTAAGCACCCCGTGTACTCCATGGAAGAGTTTATTTCTTTGTTCGAAGCGCAGACTCGCGGACTGACGGGAGAGTTCATGGGCGTCATCGTGGGCATCGCGATTTCGGTGGGATTCATTGTGGTTCTGCTCTCGATGTACACGGCTGTGGTCGACCGCACCCGCGAAATCGGAATCCTGAAAGCGCTGGGAGCTTCCCGCGGCTACATCATCAACATATTCATGCGGGAAGCGCTGCTGATGACGCTGGGGGGCGTCTTAGTTGGGATCGGCCTTGCCTACTTGGGGAAAGGCATCATCGACAACCGCTTCCCGCTGGTGACGATTCTCTTCCTCAACAGTCACTTGACTTGGTCCATGGCCATCGCTGTTGCCGCCTCGCTCCTGGGCGCGCTCTACCCCACCGCTCGGGCTGCCAGACAGGATCCGATTGAGGCGCTGGCCTACGAGTGAGGTCCGGACGGGTAGCTCCGGCTTCTTTATCTCAACAAAACCGGCTTCCGAATCGTCATCTCCTTGGTGTTCCCTCTCGAGGGCAGGCGACAAGTGATACGAGAACGACTGATGCTGAGGCATTTGGGCTGCTTTTTAGTTCTCCTTGGCGCACCGCTTGATGCAGGCACGATCAAGGGTGTTGTCGTCGATAACTACACCGGTCGCCCGCTAGCCCGGACCGCCGTAACGCTGTTGCCGCTGTCCGCGCAGGCTGCTACTACGCCGTCCAACCACACCGACAGCTACGGCCGGTTCACTTTCGAGCACCTACCGGCGGGGGCTTATCTTCTCTCGGCTGCGCGTCCTGCATTCGCGAAGTTGCAATATGGCCAGGAGGCGTGGAATGCGCCGGGCAAGCCGCTGCTTCTCGAAAAGGACGATGTCATCACCCTGCAGCTGCGCATGCGAAGGCTGGGAGCCGTCAGCGGGGTCATTTGGGACGAAAACGAGATCGGGTTCCCGGAGGTCGAAGTTCTGGCTTATACCACGAGTCAACCGCCGCAGCCGGTGGCAAAAACGAAGACAGACGACCGCGGCGCCTACCGCATGGGGGGCCTGGAGCCCGGAAGCTACTTCGTCCGCACGGCAGCGAAGCAGCTGATGAAAGAAACCGGCTTGCTCCCAACTTTCTACAAGGAAGTTGCCTCCGTTCGCGAGGCTAGAGAAGTCAGTGTCGCTCTGGAGGAGGAAGCAATAGGAATTGATTTTCGGCCCCTCTTTGGCAGCGTCTTCCGCATCAGCGGCGAGGTCCCGGGCCGCTTCCGAGACGTGACCGTTACCCTGATCTCTGACATGGGCCGCACGACCCGGCACACGGGCAGTTCCGGGCAGTTCACTTTCGATGAACTAGCACCCGGAAGGTACGATCTCCTCGCCGCGGGTCGAAATCCTCTAATGGATCTCGCCAACCACCGTCAGATTCTAGTGGAACGAGACGGCGAGCAGCTGAAGGTCCATCTTTTGCCGCTGCCAAGACTTTCCTTACATTTCGAAGACGAAGCCGGGAACGATCTCGAACCGAAGAATGTTCGGGTCTTGGTTCGCCGCAAGGACCTGGCCGGCGTCGGTTCCAGCAAGGAAATCCCGACCGCCGGAGGGGAATTGTCACCCGGTGGCTGGGAGGTACGAATCACACCCCCCGAAGAGTACTACGCGGCTTCGATCACTGGGCGGGCCGCGGCGGACCCGAGCTGGAGCTGGGCGGGCGGATGGCGGGAGATTCACTTGCACCCGACCGCACGGGTGACTTTGCGTGTTCGACTTTCGTCAAATCCAGCGCTGCTCGCGGGAACGGTCAGGCAGTCCCAGGAGCCGGTGATTGGCGCTCCCGTGTATCTCGAGGCCATCGATAGACGCGGGCTCGGCCTTGGAGAAGTTCGTACGACACGGTCCGATCTGAACGGCCAATATCGCTTTTCCGGCTTGGCGCCAGGAAAATACCGGGTTCTGAGCTCGTTTGAATCACGCGGACGCGACCAGCCTCTGATAACGGTGGCACCCGCGCGGACCTTGTCACTGAAAGAAGGGAGCGAAACCCCACAAGACCTTGAACTCTATGTCACCCGTTGACCGGGATCTGGCCTCCCACGATTTCCAGCGCGGCAGGCTCTGTTGACTCACGGCCCACAAGAAACTCGGAACGAGGCGCTTCTCTCGCACGTCCAACCACAGAGTTAGCCTAGCTCTAGCTCGGTGGTAGGTGTGAGAGAATGGGTCCGAGTTTAGCCTGACACACCACATGGGGTAAAAACGATGAAAGCACGAGTTTGGATCCTTTCACTGGGTGTATTGCTTGGCATGAGCTCGCTGCTGATGGCCGATGTCTTGCGGCTGCACAACGGCGATGTCGTCGAGGGAACCTACCTCGGAGGCAACAGCCGGACCGTGAAGTTTATAGATGCAGAAGGAAACGTCAATACTTACGACGTCTCGGCGGTGGATGGTATCAGGTTTCGCTCGGGCGCCTCAGCCGAGGTGCGTGCGCCCACTACGCGAACAAGGAGAGCAAGGCGGCAGGCAGCAGCGCGGTCGCAGGCCTCAGCCCCCGATGGGATGGGCGTGACCGTACCCGCCGGTACGTTGATTACGGTCCGCACGATCGACTCGATCGACACTGATGTGACGGGAGCCGGTGAGCGGTTTCGGGCCAGCATCGACGACCCGGTTGTCGTGGACGGTCAAGTCGTCATCCCGCGAGGCGCCGACGCAACCGTCCAGGTAATCAGAGTCGAGCAGGCCGGCCGGGTGGCGGGAAGCGATGAAGTGGCGCTGAAGCTCTTCGACGTGACCGTCGGGGGACGGATCTATGAAGTAGCTAGCAACTACGCCTCGGTCAAGACCAGAGGAAAAGGCAAGCAGACCGCCAAAACGACGGCCATTACAACTGGGATCGGTGCTGCTCTAGGGGCTATCATCGGTGGCGGCAAGGGCGCGGCGATCGGGGCTGGTGCCGGGGCTGGTACTGGTGTCGCCGTTTCAGCGGCTCGAGGCAAAAAGCTTCGAATCCCATCCGAGACGCGACTGGACTTTGAGTTGCGCTCCCCACTGCCCTTGTGACCCACGCGGCTCACGGGGAGCGAGTGGCAATAGCCCGGGGGAGCGCGTTGGGCACTGACGTTTGAGCGCACACCGCTATCACAATATGGCCTCCCAGCAGGGCAGACAGGGGCTTGTGGCATCGTAGGGTCAGGTATACGATCGCGCCCTAGGGAACCAAAACAAAACGGCATCTAGACCAACATGAAATGAGTCCCCTGTCAGGCGTTTATCGGGGGGGCTCTAGGGTTGCGTGCGGTAGTCTGCCGATTGACCGATGGTGGCCGGTGCGCCTTGCGGCTATCTGTAGGTAGCATTTGGGCAGCCGGGCCAGGCGGTTGATGAAATGAGTCGTCAGGCATCGGGGGGGCTCTAGGGGTTTGACCCCGGTGCGCCTTGCGGCTACACTGAAATGAGTCAACACAGGTATGAGGAGCCCCGGCCATTGCGCGACAGGTAGCCGGGCAAGTACGCCCGCTGGCTCCTTACCGGATTCTCGATTTGGCCCCCAGTTCTCTCCCTCGGTCGAAGCTGATACACCTCGCATAACAATTCTTCCTATTAGCGGCGCTATTCGAATTATTGTCGGTGTATCCGGCCCCGGCTGAGGGTTTCTGAGAAGCAAGTTCAGAGGCCACCAACCGGGGCAGGACAAACCGGTCGGTGGCTTTTTTCTATTTAGGCTGCCGGAACGGGCCGGCGAGATGTACTCGGTGATGGCGGGGGCTGCTGGAGCGGGCTGCACGATTCGTAATGGAGGCGCATATGTCGTTGATGTCAGGAGCAAAGATTCTGCTGGAAAGTCTAGCGAGAGAAGGCACCGAGGTGATCTTTGGCTACCCCGGCGGCGTTACGCTGCCGATCTACGATGTCCTTTATGACCATCCCCTGCGGCACGTACTCGTGCGGCATGAGGAAAACGCCAGCTTTGCGGCAGAAGGGTACGCTCGCGCCACGGGGAAGGTGGGTGTTTGCATGGCGACGTCGGGGCCGGGCGCAACCAATCTTACGACCGGCCTGGTCGACTCACTGATGGATTCGATCCCGATCGTCGCCATCACCGGCCAGGTCCCCAGCAAGTTGATCGGGCGCGACGCTTTTCAAGAAGCGGATACTTTCGGGATCAGCCGCGGCGCTACGAAACACAACTACCTCGTCAAGGATATTAACGAGCTTTCCCAGACGATTCACGAAGCGTTTCACGTGGCGATCACGGGACGTCGGGGGCCTGTCCTGGTGGACGTCACGAAAGATGTCTTGCAGGGCAAAGCGAACTACCACCCGGCCGGTGAGATGGAGCCGATGCGTGGCTACGAGGTTCGTCTGGAACCTGAGGAAGCCGAAGTCGAAGAAGCGGTCCGGTTTCTCTGGGAAGCTGAGCGGCCTTACATCTACGCCGGAGGCGGCATCATCGCATCCGGAGCGTCGGCGGAGCTGGACGAATTGGCGCGCCTGCTGGGAGCGCCGGTGGCGCTCACGGTGATGGGACTCGGCGCCCTTCCGAGTGATCACCCGAACTTCATCAGCATGTTGGGCATGCACGGCAGCTACGCCGCCAACATCGGCATCACGGAAACCGATGCGCTCATCGCCCTTGGCGTACGCTTCGATGATCGCGTCACCGGACGCCTTGACGCCTTCGCTCCTAACGCGCGCGTGTTGCACGTCGACATTGACGCCGCCGAGCTCGGCAAGAACCGCAAGCCCGATATCGGCATCGTCGGCGACGTCAAGCACGTCCTTCGCAGGTTCAATGAGAGACTCGCCGCCACCACGGAAACCCACGGCCCGCTCAACCGAGAGTCGCGGGCGCAGTGGATGGAACAGATCAGCGAGTGGAAGCGCGAGCATCCGTTCGAGTATGAGCACGTGGATAGCGAGATCAAGCCGCAATATCTTCTGCAGAAGCTTGACGAAATGTCGGGCGGCGAAGCCATTGTCGCGGTCGACGTCGGCCAACACCAGATGTGGGCGGCTCAGTACATGCGGTTTAAGGGGCCCCGGCAATGGCTCAACTCGGGCGGGCTGGGCGCGATGGGCTTTGGTCTGCCGGCAGCGATGGGCGGGCAGTTCGGACGGCCCGACAAACTCGTTATCGCACTTATCGGCGACGGCGGCTTCATGATGAGCATGCCCGAACTGGCGACGATTGCCAGCAATGGCCTGCCCATCAAGATCGTCGTCATGAACAATGGCTCCCTCGGCATGGTGCGGCAGTGGCAGGAGCTGTTCTACAACCGCCGCTATTGCGCGGTTGAGCTGGACTGTTTCCCGAACTGCGAACTGCTGGCGGCCTCGTTCGGCATCAAAGGACGCAGCGTCGACAAACCCAAAGACCTCGACGCTGCTTTGAAAGAGGCAGCGGCGGAACCAGGACCTTATCTTTTGAATGTCCAGGTGTCGCCGGAGGAAAACGTGTACCCGATGATCCCGTCGGGAGGAGCGGTGAACGAGATGATCTTGCAACCGTCCAAACCCGTCGCTGTGGGGGACTAGTCTGCCATGAACCAGCTGATATCTCTACTGGTCGAAAACAAGCCCGGCGCGCTGATGCGGGTCGCAGGACTGTTGACGGCGCGAGGGTACAACATCGAGAGCTTGACCGTAGCGCGAACGCTCGATCCAACGCTGTCGAGTATGACCATCGTGGTCGAAGTCGATCCCGCGATGCAGGCGCTGCTGATCAAGCAGATGCAGCGACTGATCAATGTTGTCCAAGCCGTGGATCTCACCGAATCGGAGGCGGTATCCCGCGAGATGGCGCTCATCAAAGTAACGGTGATGCCACAAATGCGGCCGGCTCTCTTGCAGGAGGCTGACATTTTCCGTGCCCGGGTAGTCGACGCATCCCCCACGTCCTACACGCTCGAGGCCACGGGCGCGATTGAGAAGCTTGATGCACTGATCACGCTGCTGCACAACTACGGCGAGGTCGAAATGATCCGTTCGGGTGCGATCGCCATGATGCGCTCACCGATGATGAAGAGACATCACGTGTTTGCCGAAGTATCAAAACAGCCTGAAAAGCCGCGGGAAAAAGAAACTGTGAAGACATGACGAGCGATGAGAGGGTCTCCGCCAGATCCGCCGGTCATTGACTTAGAAGCAAGAAAGAGGAGCAGATGGCAACAATCTATTACGAAAAAGACGGGAGTCTAGACGACCTGGCCGGCAAGACGGTCGCCGTTGTGGGATACGGAAGCCAAGGGCACGCCCACGCCCTGAACCTCAAGGACTCGGGCATCGAGGTCGTCGTCGGCCTCTATGAGGGCAGCCGCTCATGGGGCAAGGCTGAAGCAGCTGGCGTCAAGGTCATGACCACGGCTGACGCCGCGGCAGCCGCGGACGTCATCATGATCCTGGTGTCCGACCATATCCAGGGGGATCTCTATAAGGAGTCGATCGCGCCCCATCTTTCGGCCGGCAACACGGTGATGTTCGCCCACGGCTTCAGCATTCACTATGGGGAAATCAAGCCGCCGCCGGAGACCGATGTGTCGATGATCGCGCCCAAGGCGCCCGGCCACCGCGTGCGCGAACTGTTCCTGGAAGGCGTTGGCGTTCCGGGCTTGCTGGCCGTTCACCAGGATGCCTCCGGCCGCGCACAGCGGCAGGCCCTGGCTTACGGTCTTGCACTGGGCTGCCTCAAAGCCGGCGTCATCGAGACGACGTTCAAGGAAGAGACGGAAAGCGACCTGTTCGGCGAGCAGTCGGTGCTCTGCGGCGGCTGCTCGGAGCTGATCCGGGCCGCGTTCGAGACGCTGGTCGAGGCCGGTTACCAACCGGAGATCGCCTACTTCGAGTGTCTGCACGAGTTGAAGCTGATTGTCGACCTGATCTACGAAGGCGGTCTCAGCTACATGCGCTACTCGGTCAGCGACACGGCTGAGTACGGCGACTACTCGCGCGGGCCTCGTGTCATCGACCAACACGTTCGCGAAAACATGAAGAAAATCTTGGCCGAAGTCCAGTCCGGGGAGTTCGCCAAGGAATGGATCGCGGAAAATCGCGCCGGGCGCGGGAACTTTCTGGCGACCCGCAAAGCGCAGCAGGACCAGAAGATTGAACAAGTCGGCGCTCATCTGCGCGAGATGATGGCGTTCCTCAAGAAGAAAAAGGAGGCCGGGGCGCCGGCAAGTTAGGTGATCGGGCAGTAGAAGGGAAGCGCAGCTTTCGTGGGGGGAAGACAAACCCCCGGGGGTTGGCTGCGCGCAAGGAGGTCTTATGAGAGTTTCCATCTACGATACGACCCTTCGTGACGGCACGCAGGGCGAGAGTGTCTCGCTGTCGGTCGACGACAAGCTGATGATCGCCCAGAAACTCGACGAACTCGGTATCGACTACATCGAGGGCGGCTGGCCCGGCTCGAACCCGCGCGATAAAGATTTCTTTCAGCGAGTCCGCGAGTTGGAACTCAAGCACGCTCGCATTGCCGCCTTCGGGTCCACGCGCTATCCCCGGAATAAGGTCGAGGCCGACCCGAACGTACGGGCTCTGGTCGAGGCGCAAACGCCGGTGGTCGCGATTTTCGGCAAAAGCTGGGAGCTGCATACCACGCGCGCGCTCGGGATCAGCGAAGAACAGAATCTGGCGATGATCTCTGAAACCCTACGCTTCATGAAGGAGAACGACCGGGAAGTCATCTTCGACGCGGAGCACTTTTTTGACGGCTACGAGGCGAGCGCCGACTTCGCGCTGCGCACGCTCGACACCGCCAAGGAGGCAGGGGCCGACGTGCTCGTGCTTTGTGACACCAATGGAGGTATGATCACCAACCGCCTGGCCGAGATTTTCTCTGACGTGCGCCGCCGCTTCGACGGCGTGATCGGCATCCATACTCACAACGATTCCGACTTGGCCGTCGCCAATACGATCACGGCGGTGGAACTCGGCGCCACCCACGTGCAAGGGACTATCAACGGCTATGGCGAGCGCGTCGGCAACGCCAATCTTTGTTCTATCATCCCGATCCTCGAATTGAAGCTCGGCCATACGACGATAGGCCCCGATCAGGTGCGGCACGTGACCTCGGTGGCGAACTTCGTCAGCGAAACAGCCAATCTCTCACTGCCTAACACGCAGCCCTTCGTAGGGCGCAGCGCTTTTGCCCACAAGGGCGGCATTCACGTCAGCGCCGTTCTCAAAGAAGCCTCGACGTACGAACACATCGATCCGGAAACGGTCGGCAACCGCCGGCGGGTGCTGATCAGTGACCTTTCAGGCAAGAGCAATGTCTTCTACAAGCTGAAAGAAAAAGGCCTCGAGAAACTGCTGGACGACTCGGCTCGCCGTCAGTTGGTGGACCGCATCAAACAGCTCGAATACGAGGGTTACGAGCTCGAATCGGCGGAAGGCAGCTTCGAGCTGCTGGTGAGAGAAGTGCTGCAGCCCGACCATTTCTTCTTCGAGCTGGACAACATGCGCCTGACCAGCGACAAGCAGGGCAATCAGAGAACAAACGCGACTGTCGAGATGACCGTACGTGCCCGTGACGGCCTGCACTCGACGACTGCCACGGCTTCGGGCCCCTTCCACGCCATGGCGCAAGCGCTGCGCAAATGCCTTTCGCAGACTTATCCGACGATCGCCGACATTCGCTTGGTGGACTACAAGGTGCGTGTGCTGGAACCCAACAAGGGCACCGCGGCCAAGGTCCGCGTGCTGGTCGAATGGACCGACCATAAACACAGTTGGGTAACCGTCGGTGTCTCCGACGACGTGCTGGAAGCCAGTTGGAACGCCTTGGTCGATTCCGTTCGCCTCGAACTGCTTCGCTTGGCCGAAACCGACGAGGCGCTCCAGAAGACCGTCGAAGACTACTGCTGGGGCGTGTAGGGTGGGACATTCATATAATAAAGTGTCTTTGAATCGGATGCCACGGCAACGCGTAATTCGTTCCACCACCGTACTTTGCGTCCGGCGCGACGGGAAGGTCGTGCTGGCCGGCGACGGTCAGGTCACGATGGGGTCGGAGATCCTGAAGAGCTCGGCCCGCAAGGTGCGCCGTCTTTATGACGACAAGATCGTGGCCGGGTTCGCCGGATCGACGGCGGACGCGCTGTCTTTGTTTTCCCGCTTCGAAGATAAGTTGCAGCAGCATCAGGGGAAGCTAAGCCGGGCCTCGGTCGAGTTGGCCCGTGACTGGCGTACGGACAAGATGCTTCGCCACCTGGAGGCGCTGCTGCTAGTGGCCGACACCAAAGATACCTTAGTGATAAGCGGGACCGGTGACGTCATCGAACCCGATGACCAAGTGGCCGGCGTCGGCTCGGGCGGCCCCTATGCCGTAGCCGCTGCAACCGCTTTGATGCACCACACGCAGCTGAGCGCTCGGCAAATCGCTGAGGAAGCCATGGCGATCGCCGCCAAGATTTGCGTCTACACCAACGAAACCGTCAGTTTCGAGGAATTGGGGTAATTCCCCGATGGTGATCTACCTGCCCGGGCAAACAGCCACCGACACTCCCGCTCTTGACGAGCTCACGCCGCGTGAGATCGTGGGCCAGCTCGACAAGTACGTCGTAGGGCAGACGGAGGCCAAGCGTGCTGTGGCCGTCGCCCTACGCAACCGCATTCGACGCCGCAAGCTCGAGCCCGAGATGGCCGAAGAGGTGATGCCGAAAAACATCATGTTGATCGGTCCGACCGGGGTCGGGAAAACGGAAGTGGCGCGTCGCTTGGCCAGGCTCGCAAATTCCCCCTTCCTCAAGGTCGAGGCCACGAAGTTCACCGAGGTCGGCTACGTCGGCCGTGACGTCGATTCCATGATTCGGGACCTGGTGGACGTGTCCATCGAAATGGTTCGTGAGGAGAAGCTCCAAACCGTCGCCGAGGGGGCAGAAGCAAACGCCGAGGAGCGTATGCTCGATCTTCTCATGCCCCCTCAAGAAGAAGGCGAAGAGAGCGTCGAAAAGACCCGCGAGAAGCTGCGAACGAGTTTGCGGGAAGGCCTCCTCGACGAGCGCATGGTGGAAATCGACGTGCACGAGAAAAACCTGCCGGTTGAAATCGTCACCAGCACGGGCACGGAAGAGATGGGCATCAACCTCCGCGACATGCTGCCGGGTTTGTTCGGAGGTAAAACCCGTCGCCGCAAGATGCACGTGGCCGAAGGGCTGGACTATCTCATCCAAGAGGAAGAGCAAAAACTCATCGACATGGACCAGGTGACCCGCCAGGCACTCGAGCGCGTCGAGCAGTCGAGCATCATTTTCCTCGACGAAATAGATAAGATCGCCGGACGCGAAGCCGGACGCGGACCCGATGTTAGCCGCGAGGGCGTACAGCGCGACATCCTGCCGATCATAGAAGGCACGACGGTCAACACCCGCCACGGCATGGTGCGCACCGATCACATCCTTTTTATTGGCGCCGGCGCGTTTCACGTTTCCAAGCCAAGTGACTTGATCCCCGAACTCCAGGGGCGCTTCCCGATCCGCGTGGAGCTCAAATCTCTGACCACGGAGGACTTCGTTCGGATCCTGACTGAACCGAAGAACGCATTGATCAAGCAGTACAAAGCCCTAATGGCGACCGAGGGGATCAAGCTTCATTTCACCGATGACGCCATCGCCGAAATTGCTTCCTCCGCCTCCCGCGTGAACGAGGGGACCGAGAATATCGGAGCCCGCCGGCTGCACACCATCATGGAAAAACTGCTGGACGAAATTTCCTTCGAAGGGCCCGATCTAAAGAAAAAGAACGTGAAGATTGACGCCGCCTACGTCAGCGACCGACTGGCGGACATCATCAAAGATCACGATCTGAGCAGGTACATCCTTTAGCAGGTTGTTGAAAAACTCAATCGGCCTCGGTATCGAGGACCTACCGGCGTCGTTGGCTCTTGAAATCTCATCGCAACCATCAAGCTGGGCAGGCGAGAACGCCTGTCCCACCGCGTTTCTCAGCAGCACGGCGTTTCTCAGCAAGACCTTAGGCGAACCGTGGACCCAGATCGCTTCTTAGCCCTCGGGCAGCTGATCTCTTCTTTGGGCACTGCCGAAACGAAAGACACGACCGTGCGCTCTTCCGGGCTTAGCCGGCATTTCTCACCAGCGTCGCCAGGAGTGGAAGCAAATGCCCGCCGTCAGGGATGTAGGGGCGCGATTCATCGCGCCCGCTTGCCGACATACTGTACGCTGGGCGATGTGCACAAACTGTTGCCGCGACCCACGGCCGCCGGGCCTTTCGCCTCGTCCACCGCGGCCGTGGTGAGAAATGCGGCTTAGCGGGCCGCTCGCCCGGCTGCTGCCGGGCGCCCTGTTCCTACTGGGTTGCGGCTCGGTTGGCCCGCCACTGCCTCCGCTGCTGAACATCCCTGAGCGTAGCGACGATCTCCGTGCCCGCCAGACGACGGAAGGGGTCGTGCTCGAATGGACTTGGCCGGCCCTGACGACGGAAGGGATGCCGCTGCGCGACCTGTCGGAGTTCGCCGTCCATCGCATCGAGATCGCCGGTCCGGTCCGGGTCCCCTCACGGGAACAGTTCGAGCGCAACAGTACGTTGGCTGCCTCGCTGAAGGACGCCGCCCTAGAGCCGTTCGGTCCCGGCGAGCAGGTTCGAATCATCCTCCCCGCAAAGTCGCTGGTCGGCAAAACATTCGCCTTCGGCGTGCGCGGATCGAGTAGCCGAAGGCGGACATTGGGCTTTTCCGACCTGGTCATCATCCACGTTGTCGAACCCCCGGGCCCGCCCGTTGCGCCGAGCGTCACCGTCGGGCAAGATGCGATCGCTGTTGAGTGGAAGGCCGCCGAGCGAGTGAGTGCCTATCTGGTCTTCCGCAGCGCCAAACCGGGCGGGCCGTTTGACAAGATTGGACGAACCCAAGAGACAACTCTCCGCGATCCCGATTTTCAATGGAAGCGTCACTACTACTATCGCGTTCGCAGCTTCGGTCAAAGTGCCACCGGCGAGGTCGAAGGCCCCGACTCCTCCATCGTCGATGTGTTCACCGAAGACACGTTCCCACCGCGGACGCCACTCGAGTTGCGGACGGTGGTGACGAAAAAGAGCGTGGAACTTTCGTGGCGACCAAACTCTGAGGAAGACTTCGCGGGCTATCGAGTTTGGCGCGGGGGCACCTCTGGGGATGTCGTCGCGCTGAATGATGAGTTACTCCAGTCCCCGACTTACAGCGATCAGGCCGTCGAACGCGGTCAAACCTATCGCTACGCGATCTCGGCCGTAGATCAGGACGGGAACGAGAGTGAGCTGTCTGAACCCGTGACAGTCGGCTCGCAGTGATCGTTCCCAACGGGAGCAGGGGGCCTGGAGAGCATCTCCCAAGCTAGTGAGCCAGGCGCCAGTAGATACGGTTGCGCGTATAACGTCGCCACGGTCGGCATGAGCAGCGACACTTTCGCCGCGAAACTGTGCCCTTTGCTGATTGATTCGGGTCTTCTCGTCGATATGAAAGGTAACCGAGCCGCAGCAGGCCGCGCCCCGCCGTCTTCAACGGCGCGGCGTTTGCGTCAAAAATGCCGCCGACTCCCGTTCCACTAGGTACGGCTCCCGTATAATGGGAGTGATTTGCTCACCCGGCTCATCGCAGGGCACTCCCGGGCAGGTGCTCGCGCAAGGTAGGCTCCAACAAAACGCCGGCTGATCGAGAGCCATCGACCGGCCGAGCGCTCGGTGACGGAAGAAAGGAGGACCAGTCGCATGAAGTTCTTTATCGATACTGCGAACTTAGACCAGATCCGCCAAGCGGCGTCCTACGGCATCCTTGACGGAGTGACCACGAACCCCTCTCTGATCGCGAAAGAAGGCAATTCCCAATACGATCAGATCCGGGCGATTTGCGAGATCGTCGACGGCGATATCAGCGCCGAGGTGGTCTCGGTCGAAGCCGACGAGATGATTCGAGAAGGTCGCGATTTGGCTGCGATCCACCCGAACGTCGTCGTCAAATGCCCGCTCATCCGGGAAGGCATAAAGGCGACGAAGGCCCTGTCCTCCGAAGGCATCCGGGTCAACGTAACGCTATGCTTCAGCGCTACGCAGGCTCTAATAGCGGCCAAGGCCGGCGCCTACTTTATCAGTCCGTTTCTTGGGCGGCTGGACGACATCGCGATCGAGGGCATGGCCTTGATCCGAGACATCGTGGCCATCTACAAAAACTACGGTTTCCAGACCCAGGTGCTGGCGGCCTCGCTGCGCGGCCCACTGCACGTCAAGGAAGCCGCCCTAGCGGGCGCCCACATCGGGACGCTGCCGTTCAAGGTGCTAGACCAACTCTTCAATCACCCGCTGACAGACATCGGCCTCGAAAAATTCCTGGCCGACCACCGCGCATCGTTGCAGGAAGTTCCTGTCGGCTGACATAGGCGACGCTTGGCCCTGAGTTCTCTGGGGCGTGGCGGGCGCTGTCTAGTTCAATTGAGTTGAGTGCAGCCTTCTGTCTTTAGGCCCGTCCGGCGCGGATTTTTTCGCTAGCGCCCACAGTCAATTTGGGTTGAAACTCCCCGGCGCAATCGCAGGGTCTGCCGCGGCAGCAGGATTCCCCCCTTTCTACAGCCTCAAAAAGTTCCGTAGCAGGTTCTTGCCGGTGTCGGTGAGGATCGATTCGGGATGAAACTGCACCCCTTCGATCTTGTACTTCTTATGCCGCAGGCCCATGATGATCCCGTCGGATGTCGTGGCGCTAATTTCGAGCTCATCGGGGAGCGATTCACGCTCGACGATCAGCGAGTGGTAACGGGTGGCCGTGAAATCCTGCGGAAGATTCTTGAAAACCGTCTTGCGGTCGTGGTGGATCCTGCTTGTCTTGCCGTGCATTAGGTAGGGGGCCCGCAGAACCTTGCCGCCAAACGCTTCGCCGATCGCTTGGTGTCCCAAACAGACCCCGAGGATCGGCACTTTGCCCGCCATTTTCTTGATCAGTGGCACGGAGATACCCGCTTCTTTCGGCGTGCACGGTCCCGGCGAAATCACCACGCGGTCGGGGTTCAAACGATCAATCCGGCTAACCGTAATCCGGTCGTTGCGATGCACCTGCATCTCGGCGCCCAGCTCGCCCAGATACTGAACCAAGTTGTAGGTAAACGAATCGTAGTTGTCGAGAACGAGTAGCATCGTCGCAGGCAGGAGGCAAGCGGGAAACGCGTGTCCGCCGGGCCAGTATCTTCTACCACTATAGCCGCTTCCGGCTCTTGCACCCCTCCGCTGAGACAATCCGCGGTAGCGACACTCGCCGTTCAATGGTTTTTGGGGTTCACTCCACTTGTGCCGTCTATGAACCGTTGCCGCAGGCATGTAGAATTAATGACATCTTCAGCCGCGGTTGACTGGCCCCAGCATTTTCCTCCAGCTTGCGCCATGCTGTTGTGGCTGAAAGGATGGGAATCGAGGTTCGGTCGCTGCCTGAGAACCCTGAGAGACCTCGGCGGCTACGAGATCTGGGGCATCCCCAGGGTCTCCCCAGAATTGTTATCGACAAGCGAAGCAACGAGCAGAAAGTACCAGAAATGCCAAGATGTTTTAGGGTCTCGCGGCAAACGATAACGGCGTTCCCCTTATCGCCCCTCTCTGGACCCTGCCACCGACACTCGGTCCATAAGAGGGAACAAAATGGCTAAGCGGACCCTTCTTCTTGCGGTCGGCCTCGTCCTGGTTGGTGTCACTTACTGGGCGCTTGTTCGCACTAGCGAGACAAAACTTCCCGAAGTCAGCCATGTTCTGGAGAGATTCGTCGACCAACCCAGCCGACTGCACTTTGCCCCTCCTGATGCCACTCTCGCGATCACCACGAATAGACAAACCCATCACGAGTGGGTGTCAGAGGAAATAAAAGAAACGTGGAAAACACGAATAGATAATGACGTTATTATTTATGTGAGTCCCCGTCTGGATTTCGACAGTGTAACGGAAGTGGACTCCATCATCATTGAACTTTCCTCAGCAGTTGGCCTAGATAGCTTTACACTTCATTGGAGTGACGCGGAAAATCTCCCTCGCTCTGATTTTCTCCGCAACTGGCGCCAGTTGCGAAACTACGGTAAGCAACACTCTGCGCGATTCCTTGTTAAGGGTGATAGCATCTCGGATGTCCAGTTTTCTGGGACGGCGGCGGACGAAAAGCCGCTTCATTTTCTGTTCATACGCTTCCCTCGCACCGTACATCCTGTACCACAGCTGGACAACGTTAAAGTCCTGAGCAAAATGGGACGTTTTGCCGTACAACCCTTTGGCAAGTACCGCCATGTTGTCCGCGGAGAAGTTCGCGACACCCTGTTTGTGCGAACGCCGGGTGAAATCACGTACCAGCCTACTAAAGCGGATGGAGGCGAGCTGCTTTTCGGTGTCTACAACCTTCTTGCGGGTTCTACAGTCCGATACTGTGTCAGAGCTAGTGATGCTACGGGACGGACAACCATATTTGACCGGGAGGTTAGAGGTGACGGACGGTGGCATGATTTTCGGGTTCGACTTCCTTTTGGGGTGAGAGAAATCACGCTGCGAGGGGAAAGCGATGCGAATGGTAATGTTGCTTTTTGGTCTAACCCAATGATCCTCCACAGCCAGAGTACTGGCCGCCCCAACATAGTTTTGTATGTAGTTGACGCTCTCCGCCCAGATCGTCTTGGTGCTTACGGCTACACCAAGGGGACATCACCATTTCTTGACAGACTTGCTGAGCAGGGCATTGTGTTTCAAAACTGCTATGCGGCAGCCTCTTGGACCAAACCAGCGATAGCTAGCCTGTTCACGTCCTTGTATCCACAAACGCACGGGGTGGGGCGACATAGTTACCTAGACGTCCTCCCTGACAGTGTGCCGACCCTTCAAGACGAGCTGCGGTCCCACGGCTATTTGACAGCACAATTCTCAGCCAACCCCTTGAGTGGAACGCTGTCGAATCTTGATCAGGGTTTTGACTACACATTCGGCCCCAATGCGTTTGAGATGGCAAATACCGAGTCTAAACAGAACAAGACACACTCTGATGATCTGAATCGGCGAGTGCTACCGTGGCTTGAAGCGCATTCGGATGACCAATTTTTTCTGTACATCCACTCCATCGATCCGCATCGACCACTTTCCCCTCCAGTTGTACCGTCGCATCTCGGCAAGGAAAGAAGTCCAGATGTCCTATATGACGCGGAAGTGCACTTCAACGACAGCCAGCTCAAGAGGCTTTACGACAAGCTGATTGAGCTGGACCGGGCCGATCAGACCCTGTTCGTAGTGACTTCTGACCACGGTGAAGCGTTGAATGAGAGGGGCCGGTTTGGACATGGTATCTCCGTGTATGAGGAAGAGGTCAGAATACCCTTGATCATGGTGGACCACGGGGCTCTCCGTTCCGCTGTGGTGCGAGATCCGGTCCACGCGGTCGACATTACGCCGATGATATTGGGACACGTTTCGATTTCAGTTGATTGGCCAATGGTTCAGGGGACAGACGTTTTGGCTCCGGACCACCTAGAGGACCTGCCAAGGAAGATCTTTCTTTCAAAGTTTACATTCCCGAATAGCAACTCAGTAGGAGACTACGATGACCTGGAGATGTATGCCGTCATTGAAGACCGGTGGAAGCTGATTGAGAATAAATACTTGGGTAATGCGGAGCCGGTCTTCGAGTTGTATGATTTGAGCGACGACCCGCTAGAGCAGCGCGATCTTAGTGATAGTCAGAGAGATGAGGTCCACAGACTTCATGCGTTGTTGAGGGAATTTTTGGAAAAGCAAGAGAAAGAGAGGACTGCATTTATCGGGACACATTACGGGACGGGATCAAGGAAAGGAGACCATGAAACCATCTTGCCCGTGGAAGTGCTTGACCAGTTGCGGAGTTTGGGCTATATACATTGAACACGCTACCCGTGTCCTTCTGCGCCAGAGGCAGCTACCGTTTCGGGTCCTTCGCTCTGAATCAGCTTGTCGAGGTTGTCGGCCATCCGCGCGGCGAACTCTTCCTCGCTTTCGCCTGCTTCCCCAAAGTGGTAGAAATGCGGGCAGTCCGCGTGCAATACCTTGTCGATCGGCAGATCGAAGTCGCGATGGTTGAGCGGCAGCCCGGTCATGCTGGCGGCCGCGATGGTGACGCCGTGATAAGCCTTGTGGCGACTGATGATTTTCTTCGCATTTGCGCGGCGGCCGCCTCCACAAGGCGCTCCTCCCCGTACCCCAGTGCCGCACACCAGAGCCCGGCCATCCCGTCCAGGTAGGCCTTGCCTTTGTCGTCGTAAAGCCAGACGCCTTTGCCCTCGGTGAGGACCAGCGGCCCCGTTTCCTGGTGCTTCTTCAGGTTGGTGTAGGGGTGCAGAACGTGGGCAATGTCTCGGCTTGCAGTTGAATTGTCGAACGATTTCAAGCCGGCCTCCGGCGAGGATACGTTTCAGGTCGCCTCACACTACAACGAGCACTGCCGTTAGAGCAAGCGATCTGCCGGCCCACTCGTATTTATCACGCAGGCTGCGCGGGACTATTCTCCGAAGGGCGACGAAGCATCCGAAATGGCGTCCGTTGTCCGCACCGGCGCAACGCTCACAGAAGTTGCGGTTCCCAAAGAGCTTCTGATACGTGACACTGGTAAGCTGTGCCAGACAAGACTTTCTGAGGGTCCTGGCGACGTGGCGCACGCTTTCAGCGTGCTGTGTCGGGCTTTCGAGCCTGACATTTCCGAATCGATAGTGAACTCGTCCCTAGGACCGTCCACTAGAGGGAAACCTATAGCCGTGGACAAGCGAATCCGATGTGGGTGGGCCGGCACGCCCAGTCTTCAGGCCTACCATGACAAGGAATGGGGTGTGCCCCTGCACGACGACCAGAAGCTATTCGAGTCTTTGGTGCTTGATGGCTTTCAA
Source organism: Bryobacterales bacterium (assembly GCA_965248105.1). Classification (GTDB taxonomy): domain Bacteria; phylum Acidobacteriota; class Terriglobia; order Bryobacterales; family UBA6623. Next base: position 2,018,370 of record CBDFIK010000006.1, on the reverse strand, counting down.
GCGGGTTTGAGCTGGGCGATCGTGCTTCAAAAAAGAGAAGCTTTTCGAAAGGCGTTCGACAGCTTCGAAATTAAGAAGGTCGCTCGCTACCGGGACTCGAAGGTAGAACGCTTGCTAGCGAACCCCGGCATCATTCGTAACAGGCTTAAAATCAGAGCCGCCATCGAGAACGCCAAAGCCGCCCTGGCAGTCCAACGAGAGGTCGGGAGCCTCGATGCTTACCTGTGGAAGTTCGTCGAAGGGAGAACGATCCAGAATTCGTGGAAAGCCTGGAAAGAGATACCGGCACATACCAAAATGTCCGACGCCATGAGCGAGGACTTGAAGAAACGCGGGTTCAAGTTTGTCGGCACGACCATCTGCTACGCCTTCATGCAGGGCGTCGGGATGGTCAACGACCACGAGGTAGGCTGCTTCCGGTACATACAGTTGGCGAAGGGAGCTTCGCGTAGGGGCAGGTAGTCCACCCTGCGCCCAGCGGCGTCATCTCCGGACCGCTCGCTCGGCTCGCGGCTCAGTGCTCGGTGCATAGGGTGTGCGTGAGCAACAAACTGAGCCTGGAACGCCAGTGACAGGCCAATCCCCGTTCCGCTCTTCTACCACTTCCGCCGACTAAAACCTCAGTCGCAAGCTGAACTGAATCTGGCGGGCTGACTTCGCCGAAGGGATGCTGCCGAAGTCGGAGTCGGGCAGATCGCAAGACTTATGGAGCCTATTCGCATGGCATACGCGCCGCGGTAGATCGAAATTCGCCCGATTGGCGAGGTTGAAGGCTTCGGTCCGAAAATCAAGGCTCACCGACTCCGAAAGCGCAAAAGTCCGAACGATGGCCACATCAACCGTCGCCAGGCCCGGGCCTGTGAGAATATTCCTTCCGGCGTTTCCGAACTGAAACGGCTGTGGTGGCGCAAAGGCGGCGGTGTTAAAGAAACGCTCCGGCGTTGATGGTCCCTGCCGGGGGTTTCCCACAACGTCGGGGCGATCGACGCCGGAGACATCGCCGGTATTGCCGGTGTTGCTGTTGTCGAAGCTCAACCGGGGCGTAAACGGGGGGCCGGACTGAAACGAGCCGATCGCGTAGAGCTGCCACCCGCGGGCCAGCAGGTTGCGCTGGAACGGCAGGGCATAGCTGGTGGTAAGGACGAATCGGTGGCGTCGGTCGAAAGCCGACAAGCCTCGTTCCGCCCGCAGGTCGTGGTTGTTCTGGGCGAAGCTCTGGTCGCCGTCGGTCTGCAAGAAGGCCGACATGTCGTCGATCGATTTCGACAAGACGTAAGCTCCCGAAAACGTAAAGCCGCGCCCGAAACGCCGCTCCACCGACAACTGGCCTGAGTGATACGTAGAAGCCGCGCCGGATTCGAAAACGACCACATTTGCGAAACCCGGTATGGGCCGGCGGCCTTGGACGGGTCCCTCGCCCGGGAAAGGCTGGTTGATGTCCCGCCGCCGCAACAGCTTCGTGCCTTTCGATCCCACGTACGCCGCGCGCACCACGACGCGCCCCGGCAACGCTTTCTCCACCGAGGCATTCCAATGGTGCATGTAGGCTGTGCGGAAATCCGGCTGCATGGCGTTCACAGAAGGCGGCGGCGCGAAGCCGGAGCTTTCAGGAAAGGGGTTGCTGAGGGTCAGTAGCTGTTGCTGCGTGGGTACGAAAACTCGCAGCTCGAAGAAAGGCGGGTTGAAATAGAGGCCCGAGTTGGCTTCCAGGATGGCGACATCGTAGAAGACACCGTATCCGGCGCGAATCGCCAGATCATCAGATCCCAGGGGGCTCCAGCTCACTCCGACACGAGGAGCAATGTTGTTGGCATCGGACCGAAATCCCGACTGCGAGGCCCCCTCAGCGCCCGCTCTCACCAACTCGTTGCTTGCCAGGTCGAAAAACGTGAACCGGTCGTCGGCGTCCGTCGCCGGGCTGTTCCATTCGTAGCGCAGGCCAAGATTCAAGGTAAGCCGCGGCGTAACCTTCCAGTCATCCTGCAGGTAGCCGTTCCATGACGCCGCCCGCTGACGGAACGGGTTATCGATGATCGTCTGGATGGTAAAGGTGGGGAATCCGAGAAGCATATCCGCCACGCCGTTCGTGGTAAACACCCCGAGGAAGTTGAATTGGCCGCGGCCGAAGAATCCTTGGATCCCGCTGTTTGAAAACCGCCGGTACTCGAGGCCGGCCTTCAGTGTGTGCCGCCCGCGGACGTGTGTTAGTTGTTGCACCACTTGGAAAGTGTTGTCGCGCCGCAGGATGGGCTGGGCGATGTTGTCGGAAAGATTGTCGAAGCCGGCGACGTTAATGGCCGGAAAGCCGACGAAGTCAGGATCGGCCGAAAGCCCTGGAATGCCAAGCCGGCCCGCGATGTCATTACTGACGTTTTGCTGCAAGACCTCTCGGCGAAGACGATTGAACCCAAACCGGCCCTCCCAGATCAACCTCGGGCTGAAGAAGTGCGTCTCCGACACCGCAAGATTCTGGCCGCGATTGAGCACGAAACTTCCGAACCCCGGCACGTTAGTGTTCCCTTCGTTAAAGGGCGCTAGGCTGCGGTCATGACTCAAGTTGTACCGCAGGTAGACGGTATCCTTGGAAGAAAGATAGTGATCGAGGCGGCCATAGGTCTGGTTGATCAGAACGTCTCCCACGGGCGTCGAGACCAGATTCAAAAATCCCTCACGGTTCGGATCGGGCCAATAGGACGCCAGTGCCGAACCGATCGGATCGATTCGCTCAGGGGGAATCTGATTGTTGGGGAACGGCTGCTGGGTGAAAGGGTCAATAATGGCGCCGGATGACGCGGAAAAATCACCGGCTCGCTCGACCGCCGTCGGGACCCGGGCCGTCTTCGTAACAGCATCCCGAATGCGCGTGCCCTCGTAGCCCGCAAAGAAGAATGTCTTCTCTCGCCGGATGGGCCCGCCCAACGAGCCGCCGAACTGGTTCCGTTTGAATGGCGGAATTGCCTGATCCGGCGGGTCGAAAAAATTGCGCGCATCGAGGGCATCGTTGCGCAAATACTCGTAGAAAGACCCGTGGAGCCTGTTGGTGCCACCTTGGGTAACGACGTTGATCTGGGCGCCGCCGCTGCGACCGTATTCGGCTCGGTAGTTCGCTGCATGCAAGCGGAATTCGCGTATCGAGTCGAGCGGGGGGCTGACGACTATGCGGTTGATATAGAGATCGTTGTTGTCCACCCCGTCCAATAGGAAGTTGTTGGAGGCCTCTCTTGCTCCGCTAAGGTGCAGACCACTGTTGTTCTGCCGCTCGAGCTCAGAGCCCGGCGCCGCCGGCAGCGCGCCGGCGGAGAGCAATGCCAGTTGCAGAAACTCTCGCTGATTAAGAGGGAGGTTGGCCAGGGTCTCGCGGCCGATGACCGCACCCAAGGCGGCGTTCTCCGGATCGATTAAAGGCGTCGAATCCGTGACGGTGACCGTCACTCGCTCCGCCTCGAGCAACAGAGACAGATCGACGTTCAGATGGCGTCCGACTTCGAGCCGCACGCGACGAGGCCGTCCAGCGAACTTCGGAGCGGAGGGAGTGAGTTCATAGTTTCCGACGGGAAGAACCGCAAACCGGTAGACTCCAGCCTCATTGCTCGTGCTTACGTGCCGACGACCGGTTTCCAAGTGAAGGGCTTCAACCTGGGCCTGAGCCACAGCCGCGCCCGAGGGGTCCAGAATCCAGCCGGCGATGCGCCCTGCTGGTGTTTGGGACCAACAGGGTGCAGAAACGCAGCACGCAACCACCGAAAGCAACAGGGCACGCATGAAGAAGCAGGGACCCTCCTTCAGTATAGAGGGCTATGATTCGGGGGGCGTTTTGGGAGGAAGTCCCTTATGGAGGACGTTCGAATGGCCGCCCTACCGAGCACCGGATTCGTGAGGCATGCTGCACATCCAGGAGCCGCTGCTGCACTCGCGGGCGACGCGGGTGTGCCGACTGGTCACGGGTCCTACTTCTCTACCTGCTCCACGATCACCTGCGTGGCTTGCATTCGCCCGTTGACGTCCTGCTCGTATACGGACGTCTGGATGCTTTCCCCATCCTCGCTCGGCCGAGTCACCTTTTGCTGCGACTCCTCTCCTCCCATGCGACTGGGATCGGCGAAGCTACGCACACGGGTGCGGGTCGTTTCGACAATTTCTCCGCCCGTGCCCAACGTTCTCTCACGGGTGATGGTCCGCATCAGTTGCGGTCCGCTCGCATTCAAGAAGCGGGTCGAGCCGGTGGTTGGGGAGACACCGTAGACCTCGACCGTTTCCGAAGAAGATCCATCAGGCCGCTCGATCAGCTCTCCCACCGTTCGGCTGGAAAGCGTCATCTTCGAAGACATAGCCTCCCGCTCATAGACGACGGTTTGCGTGATCGATTTGTTGCCGGACTTGGTCATCACGGTCTCCTCGCGCACAGATTCGATCAGCCGCCCGCTTCCGTCGTCGACCTTGCGGGTCTTCCGAATCTCGACGGACGTCTCGCCCCGCTGTGTTTCTACAGACTCTTCCCGGGAGTAGACGCGAAACCCTCTGTTGATAGAGGGCTTTTCCGACACGATCGTCCTGTGAGTCTTGTCTCCTATCTTCTTCTCCCGGCTTACGGTCCGCTCGGTTGGTTGCATGCGCCGGTTGATGTCCTCCACGTAGCTCGTTGCCGTAGTGACGACCGTCCCGTCCGCGAGCGTTCGGGTCTCTTCGCGGATCAACTCCTGCTGCGTCGGCTGCCCACTGGCGTCGTAACGCTGCGTTCGCCGCTCCACTACCCTTTCCTCCGGAGACTCCTTGACGACCCGTTCTCTTTCGGAGAGATAGGCAACCTCGCGCCCGTTCAGGTTGGTCAGCATGAGACTAGTCTGAGAAGCGCCCTCGAGGTTTTCCTCCGATTCGGAAATCGGGACACTTACTTTATTGCCGCTGAGGTCGTACGCCGTTACGTTTCGGATGCGTGAGCGCGGGGCCCCGGGGGTGCCTTCTTCGGTCTGTTCTTCGCTGGACTCTCCTTCTGCTTCCTGTGCTTCAGCCGCCTCCTGTCCTTCTTGTTGACCCTCAACCTGCGATCCTTCCGGTGTCTCCTGGCCTGGCTCGGGCTGTTCGTCTTCGCGCGGGGTGGTCGAGCCGCTGATGATGATCACGCCGCTAGGCGAGCGACGGACTCTGGTCTGCGGCGAAGGCTCCCGCTCCGGCTCTTCGGCCTGAGCGGCTTGCGAGTCTTGATCATCGCTGCCCTGTTGAGCCGCCAAGGGCATCGCAAAAGCCAATAGAAAAATCGGGATGAGCCTTGCCATGGAAACCTCCGAGGAAATTCCTATGTTCAGTCTAGCGGCTCCAGGGGTGCCTGCAAGCGAAATTCGCCGTAATCGCTGCTGAAAATTGGCCCTAGGGCGCTCGGCCCGCTGTGGCGCCGGCAACGGCGGAACAAGGGGAGAGGAGACCACCAAACGAAAGCGTCTAGAATATCAACATGCCTGAAGGAAACTTCCGAACCGCCGCCGTCATCGGTACCGGCATGATGGGACCAGGCATCGCCGCCATCCTTGGTTTGGGTGGAGTCGAAGCGACGATCCTGAGTCGGACACGCGAGGGAGCCGAGACGGGCCTAGCGAAGGCGCGATCGCTACTCGACGTACTGAAAGAGAATGAGTTAGCCGGAAGCGACGTCTATGAATGGGCTGTTGAACACATCCAGTCCTCCGCCGACTTTGACGAGACCATTGCTCAAGCGGACCTGGTGATCGAATCCGCCCCCGAAGACATGGCATTTAAGCAGGACTTGTTCGCTCGCCTCGACTCGCTCGCCAAGCCCGACGCAGTGCTAACCAGCAACACCTCCGGGCTTAGCATCACCGAGATTGCTCGCAAGTGCTCCCACCCGGAGCGCGTCCTGACGACGCACTTCTGGAATCCGCCCCACCTCATGCCGCTGGTGGAAGTCGTTCGCGGGGGAAAGACCTCCGACGAAGCTGTTACCGGCGTCAAGGAATTGCTCGAACGTTGCGGCAAGTCGGTGGTCGTGGTGCAGAAGGACCGGCCCGGGCAGCTTGGAAACCGCATGCAGCATGCGCTGATCCGCGAAGCCATCAATATCGTCGGGGAGGGGATTGCCAGCCCCGAGGATGTCGATCTTGCCGCCAAGATGGGTTTTGGCCTGCGGCTTCCGGTCTATGGCGTCTTGGAACACATGGACATCGTGGGGCTCGATATGGGAATGTCGATCACCGACTATGTCTGCCAAGACCTCTACAACGAACCGAAATCTCCTGACGCAATCCGACAGAGGGTCAACAACGGAGACTTGGGCGCCAAAACCGGCAAGGGTTTCTACAACTGGACCCAGGAGAAGGCCGCCGAAGTCCGCGATCGTCGCGACCGCTTTGTGTTGGAATTCCTCAAGTCCGACTTCGCAAAGAACCGGGGATAGCACGGCAGGCCCCCCTTTACAGCGAGCTTCAACAAAAAAAAGGAGCTTGACACCATACCTAGGTACGGGGTTTAGACTGAGACTAGAACGGAACAAGGTGGACGGACTAACCAGAGTGTTGTCTCTGCCCACTGCTTGCAATGTGCTTTGCTGGAGTCCGGCAATGAGGGAGAAAATAGCTAACTTTTCGAGTCTGCTACTGGCGATGGATTGGTGATGACTGCTGCTGGCGTTACTGTCGGCCTTCGCGGTCGGCAGCGCCGCGGCGGCTCGGGCAGTCGTCGGTCAATTCCTCCCGTGGCTCTTTCTTGCCTCCGTTGGGCTACTGGCCTACAGCCACTACCGAACCTGGGTCAGCCGTCGGGGCGGCCGTGGCGCGCGGGTAATCCTCATGGTCAACACGATAGTGGTGGCGTATCTATGGTCGGGCCGGGTGACGTTATGGCTGGAAGGCTTGCTCAATTAACGGTCCTAGTTGTTTGCCTGACGGGCGTTGCCACTGCCCAGATCGTCGCGCCGGCGGGTCGTACGTTGTTCAATCGTGCTGTCATGTTTCGCACTTTTGTCCGGGTGGACAACTTCTCCAAAGGTCCTGCTGGGGAAAGCAGGCGACGCATCGTGAATGCCTATGCGCTGGTCTGGGGAGCTTACCCACATCTCAGCATGAGTTTCGTCGCTCCTCTGGTATCTGTCCGGAGCGACGCTCCCGGCTTTCCTGGCCGCAACCTCACCACAACCAGCTTGGCCGATGGCGCCGTTTTCGCTCGTTACGACTTGCTTCGCAAGAGCGTTCCTGGCGGCTATACGCGGCTTTCGCCCGAGATCGGCGTGAGGGTGCCGACCGGAGGCACCCTCGGCACTGGCGCCACGGAGCCTGTAGGTGCTCTCATTTTTTCGCACGTGCGAGACCCGCACTGGCTTATTGCCGACGCCCAGTTCACCTACGCCACGACGAACCGCGGCGGAATGCGCCGGGGCAACCGCTGGAAGTATGACATCGCTTACCTCCACCGCTTGCTACCCAGAAAGGGGCTGGGTATACCGGCTCTTTACTCAGTGTTGGAGATGAACGGGGAGCACGTTCGGCGATCCCGGCTGAATGGGATACAGCTCACCGATTCTGGGGGGAACTTGCTGTTTCTCTCGCCCGGGATCGAATTCATCCCCAACCGCCGTTTCGTGGTTGAGTTTTCCTTGCCGCTTCCTGTCGGGCGGGACCTAAATGGAAATCAGATGAACCCGAGTGTGAGCTTCCTCGCAGGGATTCGGTGGCTGTTCTGATGAGATTTCACTGCGGCCTTCTCACTGCAATCAGCGCGCTGGCGGCCTTGATTGGATGTCGATTTACAAGCTAGAAGTCCGAAAGGAACAGAGCAATGAGGCTGAGTAGGAATAGATTGGTGATGGGCTTAGTTCTCTTGGGTGCGCTAAGCCAGTGGGTCGTGCCGGCAGCGGCGCAGGTCGAGAAGGCCTCCGTCCGCGTTGACGGCATGGTTTGACCGCTTTGAACCTATGGGGCTGAAAAGGCCCTGCGACGCCTGGATGGCGTCGGTAAAGTCAAGGTAGACCTGAAAAGCGCTCAGGCGGTCCTGTCGCCGGCAAAGGGGGAAAGCTTCGACCCGACTAAGATTCCACAGGCTCTCAGGAGGGCAGGGTTTAGTGCCGGCAAGGTCCAGGTCACTGTGGTCGGGACGATCAGCAGGGGAGACGATTTCCTCCGCCTAGATATGCCTGGCCCGGTCCCGCGGTTCATCTTGGCCGACGGGGCCAAGGCAAAAGAGTTGAGCAAGCAGCCTGATTTGCTTAGTGGGCGGGTGAGAGTGACGGGTGTCCTGCATCCCTCCCACGGTGGCCAGGCACCCGGAATCACCGTTGCGAGCTGGGAGCGCAGCGGCTCAATCAAGTAGTTCTTGGCTGAAAGACGCTACTCACGTTGTCTCTATAGGGGCAGGCCGCCGCGCCTGTCTGACGGGTTTTCCGGGGTGAGGGGAACCCTCGTGTCGCCCAGGCCCCTTCCGCTGTTTGACCCCACCCACCTACCGCCCCACAGTAATAAACGGTCCCAGCGGTGTGACGGCCCCCGCCACAGTTGCCGTCACTGGCAGGTCACCATCGGGCACGTTGGGCGGGACCCTGAAAACAAGCTGGTATAAGCCGGCGCAGCAGGGGGCGATTCCTGCGTAGACAATGTCTTGAGGCGGAACGGGAATTCCCGCGACCGTGATCGTCAGGTCGTTGATGAGAAGCGCCTGACCGTCCGTTTGCGGGCTGGCGATGAAAGGGATCTGCCCTGCTTCAAACGATGGGTCCGTCTCCCCGAAGCCGGTCCCAAACAGAGCCACGAACTCGCCTGGCTTGGCCGGGAGGAATACCGCTCCAGGGAGCAAGCCCGGCTCACCAACAAAACCTCCTTCTTTGATCGCCGCGATCGGGTTCCGGCCGTCTGCGTGGTTAATGAAGTTGAAGAACGCGGGCGACGCTTCCGACACATTCACAGCGGCGGGTGCGCTGGGTTGCTCGTTCTGGGTGCCGCAGCCCCGTATCACGACTACCGATGCCGCGCCGGGTATCAGGCCGTGAGAAGCCTGAGCATTGATCTGAGTCGCCAGGACGGCAAAAACCGGCAAGCGGTTCCCGTTCATCTCGACGCACGTAAAACCCAGTTCTGTCGAGATGCGGCCTGCATCGGTAATGCCCGGATTGAGCTCAACCGTATTGTCAGGCGCAAAGTCCTGTCCAAAAATCGTTATGATCGAATTGCGCGATACGCCGTTTACCACCGGCGTCCCCGTTGCCAGAACCACACCCCCCACGTTGACTGCAGGGTCGTTACCCGGTCCAATCAACTCGGTTGTCAGCGTCACACCGGAATAAGCCTCGAAACCATTCAGGCCGATGAACCACGTTCCGGGGTCCGGATCGATGAACTCCAATCTTTCCGCGTTGCCGGGACGGATCGAGCGCCGGTCGAACTCGCAAGGAGCGACTTCACCCTGGCAAACGGGTACTCGGCCCAGTCGCGCGTAAAGATCAACGTCCCCCGCTCCGCCGCCGGTCGAAACCTTGAAGACCGACATCTGCGGAGGTATGTCAACCCGGAAAAAGGTTTCGCTAGTCCGATCGCCGGAGAGGTTCTCAAGCGAGTCGTTCCCGGCAACCAAAGTCGGGTCTGGGAGCGCCGCTTGCAACCGCACGCCACTGTAAGCCGCGAATCCGTCCACGAGGACGAACCAGAAGCCTGGTCGCGGTGCAGAGACCGAGATCGTTTCGGTCGTGCCGGCGCTGAAACTGGCCGCGGGGGAGTCGCCGGGGCCGACCAAGACCAAGTCCGGATCCCCGCTGCCGCCCCGAAGGGTGACTTGCAGCACGGGCGATCCCTCGGGAACCGCCACAGCCGCAAAGCCCGTGGTACCTTCGGCTTCAGTGATCGTCACCGGCAGACCCGGGGTCAGGAAGGTCAGCACTGGAACAGAAAACCCGTGGATGACCTCGCCGCCCTGTCCGTCCGTTACGCTGACCTTCACCCGCTGACCCGTGAATCCCGCTTCCCACCGGATCACGCCGGTCCCTGAGTCGATCGTCATGCCGGGCGGCCCTTCGAGAAGCTTATAGTTCAGCAGGTCGCCGTCAGGGTCATCGGCGTCCACGTCGTAAATATAGAGGTTTCCCAAACTGGCAACCTCCGTCGGGCGGCTTAGGATCGTGGGGCCGCGGTTTCCCGGTTCGAGATCGGGAGGCAGGTCGAAGGCGGCATTATAGACGTTGTTCTCAAAGAAATTTGCGTCAAACCCCGAGGCCGAATGGCCCATCCCATGACGGGCGAAAACGGTCCACATGGCCGGCCGGTTTGCCCCGCCGTTCGAGGCTTCGTCCGATAACAGAATCGTGTCGCGAGCGTCGACCATACTTGGGCCGCAGGGCGTCAGCTTCAGTCCGTCCATCACCAACTGGTCGGTCAAGGTCTGCCCGAGCTGTTTGCGCAGGTCCCAAAGCGTGGCGGCCCACACCTCACCGTCGTCGTGGGCCTCGAAGACATCATTCCCTAGATCCTCGTAGGTGAAGGTGTAACCTTCGTAACTCTGCCGCCGGGGCCCGCTCACAAGATTCCGTGAAAGATACTCCCCCACCACGGGGTCGTCGAAAAAGCTGGCGTCAAAATAGTCCGCCCAGCCTTCGTCAAGCGCCGCCGACTGTAGCCCGGTGAGACAACCCACCTGGTTCGGCCCTCCGACGATGCGATTGGTGACACCGTGGGAATACTCGTGGATCACCGTGCCACCCGCGTAGGCGGAATCCCGAAAACTCGTAGGCTCGAAATCAAGCAGGCTCAGGAAAATGCCCATCTGCATGCGAGGCGCGATTCCCTCAGGCGTCACCGCCATAAAGGCGTTGTTCGTGCTTGCTGGATCCTGCGCCTCAGCCAGTACGGCGTCACCCCCCAACCCTCCCAGGCCGAAATTGTCGGCCTGGAAGTTCCCCGCCGCTTCATCGAAGCCTAAGCCGTAGAAGTAGTCGTGAGCCGTATTCACGAAGTAAAAAAGATTGGTCACCGCAGCGGCCCTGAAGGCAGTGGGGTCTTGACCGCTGCTGCCCTCACCGGCGGGAAAATCGAAAACCTGGCCGTCATTGAAGGCCCGCCCGTTCGAGGTGCCGGCAAACGGCTGCGGATCGGGTATGTTGTTGCCGTCCGTATCGAGGTAGGCATCGACGTTGTTACCGGTCGTCACCGTCGCCGACTCAGGTAGCCAACCGTCGGGAAAAGTAACCAGCTCGCGCGAACCCTTAATGGGAGACTCCTTCCAAACTCGTCCCTGGGCGGCCGAGCGATACAGGTTCCTGCGAACCAAAAGACGGCCGTCATGAGCATCGACCAATACCTCGAACCAGCTCAAGGGCCCGGTTTCCACGAACACTCGATACGCCAGCCGTGCTGAAGCTTGCGGCGCGGGCAAAATGGTCAATTCGAGTTCGATCGGGCGATAGTGTCCGCCGAGAGGATTGAGAAATCGGACCCAGCGCTCGTTGGCAGACGTCAGTCGTTGAAGCTCTCCCGGCGGCTTTTGGCCAAGCGCGCTCAGCGCGGCGGCGACAGCTCCTTCAGGCGCCAACGTCGCCCTAGTGCCGACTCCCAATGCAGGCACGAGGCTGCCCACCTCGATCTGCAGCACCTGCCCAGCCCCGTTCAAAGCGAGCTTGACGTGGCCGCCGTAGACGTCGACTCCGTGGAACGCCTGAAGGAAACTGAGGATGGCTAGGCCCGGGGTGGCATCCTCCCTCACCAGCCGAAGGCTGTCGATTTCACGTTCGGAGAGGGAGAAAGCGTCACGATACTGCCGCAAGAAATCTCTGGCGATCTCAACGCGGTCGCCGTCCGTGGGAGGGCTGAGAGGAGATCGTACCCCGACGAGGACCCTGGAACGGCCATCGGTACTAACCGAGAGCCTTCCGCCAGGGAAGCTGTCGGTTACGTAAGCCTCAACCGGTGGGCCCTTCTGCTCCGCCAAACGTTTCGACGGGTCCCCCCTCTTAGTCGAGGCCCGGCCTCGTCGAATCCGCTCGATCTTGCGGACGTCATAGTCACGTATCCGGTCCAGGGTTGTCAGATCCCCCAAGTGACGCTTGGCTGGTCCCGACTGGCGTCGAGCCGGCGACTGCGCGAAGGCAGGCCCGCCGGCCATCACAAACAAGCAGGCAACTACTAAAAACGCACGCCACTGAATAGGGTCCCGCAACCTGTTGACCGCCGTCGGAAACGTCTGCACTGATGGGAGTCCTCTTCGATTGTAAAACGGCTTCCGGGGCGCGCAGGTTCCGTCGCAGGCTAACTTTGTAACGTTTTCGGTCCGCGTTGCCACGAGGGATTCGCAAGCGAGGCTACAGAATCAACATACAGTCGCCATACGAGTAGAAGCGATACTTTTCCCGCACAGCGTGAGCATACGCATCAAGAACCAGATCTCGTCCGGCGAAGGCGCAAACAAGCATTAGCAGAGTCGAACTCGGCAAGTGGAAATTGGTTAGCAATGCGTCCACCGCCTTGAACTCGAAGCCGGGGTAAATAAAAAGATCCGTGTCTCCGCTCGACGCTCGAAAAGCGCCTGCGCCTTCCCGGATGCCGTGCTCCAGCGCGCGGACACTCGTTGTGCCGACAGCAAGGCGCCGTTTTGCCGCGTTCAATTGTTCCGCCGCGAGAGCCGGGATTTCGTAGTGCTCGGCGTGCATAGGGTGATCCTCGACCTTCGCGACTCGCAGCGGTTGAAACGTTCCGAGCCCAACATGCAAGGTGACCTCGATTTTTTTGACTCCCTGTACCTCGAGACGCTCAAGGACTCCCGGTGTGAAGTGCAGACCCGCCGTGGGCGCCGCCACCGCACCGGTACGAGTGGCGTAGACAGTTTGGTATCGCTCCCGGTCAGCGACCTCGTCGGAGCGTCGAATATAGGGAGGCAAGGGTGTGTGGCCGATCTCTTCAAGCTTTTCTACAAAACCTTGTTGGCTAGGAAACTCGACAACTCGGAGGCCGAACGCTCCTCGATCAACGATCGTCGCCTCCACGCCGCCGGCAAATCTGATCACTTCGCCGACGCGAATCCTGCGTCCGGGATGGACCAGCGCCTCCCAGCGCATGGGCTTGCTATGGACTTGCCTCAGCAGCAGGATCTCCACTACCCCACTGATGTGATTCTTCGATTTCGTCGCATGCACGCCCGCCCGACGCCCGAACAGTCGTGCCGGCAATACTCGCGTGTTGTTGAGGACGAGCGCGTCGCCCCGTGACAGATAACTCCCCAGGTCACGAAACAGGCGATCTTCCCATCGACCTTTCGAGCGGTCGAGCACGAGCATCCGGCTCGCTGCCCGATCTTCCAAGGGATGCTGAGCGATCTGCTCTTCGAGTAAGTCATAGTGGAAATCGGCGACCCGCACGACCTCAATTGTAAGTGGAAAGAGCCAGCCGGCTCTGAGACAAGAGAGGGCCGGCCGCGCGGCACAAGCTAACACTCACCAAGCCCGCCGGACCGCGCGTTTGGCCATGCAGATTTGATCGGCGGTGGTATAGTTATTACCGGGGAGCCGGGGATAGGGTTGCTTAACGATGGACTTTGATCAGCTCCATACTTTTCTGGAGATCGTGCGCCTGAAGAGCTTTTCGAAGGCCGCGCAGACGTGTTTCCGCACTCAGCCGGCCATCAGCGCCCAAATCCGCCAAATGGAGCAGGAGTTGGGCACGCAGCTTTTCGAGCGCTTCGGAAGCCGAATCTCGCTCACCGTCGCCGGAAAGACGTTCGCCGAGTATTCCCGCCAGCTTCTCGACCTGAAGCGAGAAGCCTTCGATGAAGTGAGAGAGTTGGATCGTATCCCGAAGGGCCAAGTATCGATCGCGGCCAACGAGGCTACCTGTATCAACGTGCTGCCGCAGGTTTTCTCCACCTACGCCGAACGGTTCCCCGAAGTTCAGTTGCAAGTGATCCGCTCTTACAGCACACGCACGATTCAGTCGGTACTCGACAACTCGGTGGACTTTGGGATTACACAATTGCCCGTCCAAGAAAGGCGCATCGAAGTGGTACAGATTCACTCCGATGAAATTTGCTTGCTGGTTCCCCCTTCTCACACGCTGGCGAAAGGGAAATCGGTAGTCCCGGAGGAGATCGCCCAACATCCTTTGTTGCTGCCCAAAGGGGGCCGAACCAGAAGCCGAATCAACGAGTATTTGGACATCGTTGAAGACGATCTGAAGATCTCGATGGAGATGGAGTCCAGCGAGATGATGAAGCATTTCGTCATGGCCGGGCTCGGGGTCGGCTTCATGGCGGTTACTCACGCGAAGTCGGAGATCCGCGCCGGGAAATTGCGGGCAGTCCGGCTGGCTCCGCTTCCCATGGTTCGAACCGTAGGCTTGATCTATCGCAAAGACAAGCCGCTATCGCGCGCCGCGCTCGGTTTTATCGAGGTGGTTGCGGAGTTTGCACGTGCCGTGCAACCCCAAGCTGAACTCGCACCGCCACTGACACCTCGCAAAGCGTCGAAAGCCTCCTAAAACAAGCAGCAAACCCATCGCATCGTGGTCCAGGATGTGATCGGTCGGCCATCGTAGAGGCGTTCGTGAGCCCGCCCGACGCTTGCAAACCAATTGGGGCCCGTTTGGAAAGATTCGTGACGTGCGAGGGAGACAACTGGTCGGCCCGCACGCCTGAGCTCATTCGATTCGGTAAGTCGTTAGATCCCGTAGCGCATGGCTCGGCGGTCGTTTTGCCGAGACTTGCGGCCTAGGCCAGTCGCTTTACGGCTGGTACTGCGCCCCGCACGCCTGAGCTCATTCAATTCGGTAAATCGTTAGGCCGGAGAGCAGCTTCGGATAAAAGTCAGTCGACTTCTGCGGCATCACCCCACCGGAAAAAGCGATCTCCGCCACTTGTTGAACCGGCACGGGCCGCAGCAGCAAAGCTGCCTGGGCGCGAGCGGAAGCGACTTCGTCAGCGGCCGCCTCGAATCCCCGCGCGTAGCGGATGTACTTCAGTTCCTTGACGTCCTCTTCGGAGATTCGAAGCACCTTCTCGATGAAGACTTTGTGCAAGACGACAACGTCGAGGCCTCGCTCCTTGCTGCTTAGGCTCTTGAGCACCCGGTCTACGGCTTCAGGCTTCGGCCGGAACAGATAGGCTCCCTCCCCCGAACGAAACACGGCGCCGAACGCGACGCTGCCACGGTCGACACTGTCAAGCCGCCGGCTTAGCTCTCGGCTGGAAGCAACTGTTTCCACTTCGAAGAACTCGTCTGCCCTACCGACGATTGCCTGAGGATCGGAATCTCGCAAACCGTCGAGCACTCGATGTGTGGCGAGCACGACCAGGCCCGGGGCCTGCATGTTGACGAACGTCATCATGGCCCGGTCAGCCCCGGCAACAGTGGGATTCTCACGGGAGTAGGCCAAGGCGGTCTCGTAGCGGTGGTGGCCGTCAGCGATCAGCAGTTTTTTGGGATCCATCAGCTGCCGCAGTTCGCGGATAGTCGAAGGATCCGTGATCTTCCAAACCTTGTGGTGCACCCCGAACTCATCTTCGACGCTCAACAGCGGTGCGCCGGAAGCGGCCTCGTCCAGACGCGCGTCGATCTCGAGGGAAGGGTCGTCATACAACATGAAAAGCTGCCCCGAATGAGCACGAGTGTGACGAACAAGCTGTAGGCGATCGAGCTTCGGGCCGGAGTGCGTCATCTCGTGGCGATGAATCACGCCCGCGCTGTACTCCTCCAATTGCGTAAGACCGATGAAGCCTTTGCGGACGAACGTTTCGCCTGAATCGGGGTGCCGAAATTCCTGAAAGTAGGGGTAGAACGCCGCTTCCACTTCTTGCTCGAGTACGCCTTGGGCGATCCAGCTGCTTAGGCTGGCAGCAGCGCGGGTGTAAACGTTGTCCGAGTCACCATCGGCCGGTTCAGCTTTTCCCTTGATGATGCGAGCGAAGTTGTGGCGACTGACCTCGTAATAGCGATCCTGCATCTCGGGCGTGATCTTGTCGTAAGGCTGCGTGACAAGATTCTGGGGCGAACCCGCCTTGGAAGCGTAGCGATAGGCGCGAAAGGGAAAGATTCTGGCCATGAGCTGTCCATCTAGCGTAGCCGCTGGAAGGAGGGCATGTCGAAGCCTCTCTGTACGGGAAAGGTTCAAGGACAGATTCTCAGGAAGAGCGGGGCCGTCAGAAAGGTAAAGCTGACTATGCCCTATCAGGTTGATTCGGTGGCGGAGGCTCCGGTGGCGGGGGTGGAGGCCTTTCCGGTTCCCTTGGCTGGCTAGGAGGATCCGGCCAGGGGGCAGGCGGCGCCGTACGGGTGTCGGTACCGGTCTGAGTATCTGGCGGCGATGGGGGCCTTGCCGGTTGTTGTTCTGGATCCATTGACGATGCGAAATACCCCTACGCAATCCCGCGGGTTTGGAGAACTTCAGTATAGCTTTTTTGGAGAAGGGTTTGGTCGTGTGGGAGCGTAACTTCGATCCAACTTAGCTCCAACTCTCTCCCTTTGATTTCGTCGAACTTGGTTGAAGCATCCGCATTCGAGATGGCGGGAAGGGAAGCCCATAACCGCTCGTACGCGGTGCGGAGGAATGCCCACCTTTCTACGACTCGCACCGCAGTTTGGATAGTGCCCTCCCAATTCAAGATCGGAAGCGCAACGGCGGTGACGGCGGTGACCAGAGAGAGCACCTGGGGAAGCCAATCAACTTTCAGCGAAGCTAGCATGTTCCGACCGCCGAGGTTGAAGTGGCAGCTAGAAAAATCGTGGAGGCTTTCAAACGGCGTTGATAGCGGCGCGCAATGTAGGCCCAGTACCGGGAGCTCATGTCTGCGCCGAGAAGGGAGTCCCAAAGTGCCCTTTTTGGGTCGGGGGTCATGCGGTGCACCTCTTGTTGGGCAGAATCTCTGAATTGCGGCGATATGACGCAGTCTTAAGACTGTTGTACCGGGAGAACCGCCTAAGTGACTGAAAAACTTGGCGGGAGCGACGGGATTCGAACCCGCGACCTCCGGCGTGACAGGCCGGCGTTCTGAACCAGCTGAACTACGCCCCCGCAGTGCTTGGAGAACGGCAGAGTGGCTTTCGGGCGGGAAGTCAGCCAACGCGCGGAAGGCTTACTGCCGTATGGTTTTGGCCCTTCAGGCGGGCCAAACAGCTTCCAACTCGATGCTATCACGGCCCCCAGCGGGGCTGCAAGAACTGGTGGCTGGGTGGTGGGGTCTAAGCCTGCTAGGTCTTGCAACTTCATCGCCACACTAGGACCCCACTACCGACGGCGGCGCTGCCGGCCGGCCGACCCTACTGTTGATCCACGGGACCCATCTCTCGGGCGACCGATTGATAGAGCACAGGCATCAAGAGTAGGTTCAGGATCGTCGATGTGACCAGGCCCCCCACAATGATCACCGCCATCGGATGCTCGATTTCCTGGCCCGGCTTGTTGCCGCCGATCACAATGGGCAGCAGCGCCAGAGTGGTGGTCAACGCCGTCATGAGGATCGGCGCCAGTCGCTCTTCCGCTCCGCGCAGAATGAGTTCAGGCCCGAAAGGTTCACCTTCTTCCCTTAGCAAGTGCTGGTAATGACTAACCAGCATGATGCCGTTCCTGGCGGCAATCCCGATGACTGTCACGAAGCCGACGAGGGAACCAAGCGACAGGACTCCACCGCTCAGAAAAGCGCTCCACACCGCACCGACCAACGCAAACGGGAGACTCAGCACTAGCAGCAGGGCGAGCCGGCTGGACTGGAAGTCGGAGTAGAGAATCACGACGATGCCGAATAAGCACAGTCCCGCCAATAGCAGAAGACGGTTTCTCGCTTGCCTGCGGGCGGCGTATTCACCCAGAATCTCCGGATGATAGCCGCGATCGAACTCGATACCCAGCACGGCCTCCTCGATCTCCCTGGCGACTGATCCCAGATCTCGACCGCGGACGTTGCAAGTGATGTCGATCTTCCTCGACCCGTTCTCATGGGTAATCGAATTCGGCGTCGGCGCGATGCGGATATCGGTCACATCTCGCAGGGGGATGTTCGCCCCCGAGGGCGTATCGAGGCGAAGGTCCCGCAACGCTCCCAGGTCGTGGCGGACTTTGGGCACTCCCCAGACAGTTACGTCGAAGATCTTCTGCTGGTCGTAGATTTCACCCACCTTGGCGCCCTGAATCATGATCGCCGCCGTCGTGCGCAAATCGCCCGAGCTCAAGCCGAATCGCCTTGCCGCCTCTTGCAACACTCGCACTTCCACATGAGGAATCAGTGTCTGCTGTTCGACCTGCAGATCGGCGACGCCCGGAACGCTCTCCATGGCTCGAGCGATTTCCTGAGCTTTCGGACGCAAGACTTCAAGTTCAGGACCGTACAACCTCACGACGATCGCGGCGCTCTCGCCGGTCAGAACTTCTTTGATGCGCTCTCGCAGATATGTCAGTACGTCCCGGTACAGTCCGGGATATCCATCGACCACCTCCTGGATCTTCGCCACAGTCTCTTGATAGGCCACCGACGGGTCGAGACTAATCCAGAGTTCGGTGAAGTTCGGTCCGACGACCTCGTCGGCAACCTCGGCGCGGCCGATGTGAGCTCCGAAGTTCCGCACGCCCGGGATCGCTCGCAGCTCCTTGCTCACTTGGATCGTGATGCGCAGCATGGCGTCGATCGACGTTCCCGGCTTTTCGACCCAGTGCATCAGGAAGTCGTATTCCTGAAAATCAGGCAGGAATTCCTCGCCCAAGAAGAAGCACCCCGTCAATAGCTGTTAACCACTGTGAATACAGTGTTCAAATACGCCCATTAACACCCATTCACACTCAGTATTTGGGCAAACATTTGGGCAATTCTGCCCACGCCCCATTTTTCTTTCCATTGAGTTTCGCGGGAGGCCGGCGTGTACGGGTGCATTGAGATCCACCCTTCGCGCCTGGCTGCCTGGCGGAGCTGCGAGCGGCGGGCGATGTGGGAGCATCTGCACCCGGAATCGAAACCCTTCGCCGGGGAGCACATCGCGGGCTGGATCGGCTCGGCGGTGCATGCCCGGCTAGCGGGCGAGGATCTTCCCGCTCTCCCGGAGCCGGCCCTTTTCGACGACCGCACGCCGACCGAGATATACGCCCGGGCGCAGGTCAACATGCTCGTCACCTCGATCGAGGCAAAGGTCGATCCCATCGGCTGGAAGGTGCTCGCGCGGGAAATTCCTGTCCGCGCGCCGGTCGAGGACGCGGTGATCGCGGGGACGTGCGACCTCGTGGTCGATACCGGACTTGGCAAGGCCGTGCTCGATGTCAAGACCGGTCATAGCTCCTATCATTCCTGGCTGCAGCTCGGAGCTTATGCCGCGGCGCTCGATGCCACGGAGAACGAAGGATCCGCCTCGGTCGGGCTGATCTCCTGTCCGCGCCCGCGCGTCGGCCGGCCCGAAGCCGCGCAGATCGAATTCCGTCCCTCGGGTCCGGCAAAGGGTGACGCCGTGGCGGTCGTTCGCCGCGTCATCACACTCTTCAACGACGGCGGCGAACCGTTGCCCAATCCCGGCCTGCACTGCGCCCAATGCCGGGTGATGGACTGCGCCTCACGAATACTTCCACGAAAGGAACCCTATGCCAACCAAGGAACAGTATCAAGTATGCAGACAAACAGTCGAGAGTGCCGCACTGGACGCCGCGCCTCACCTTAAGCGAATCGACGTCACGCCCGATTATTTCTCCCGGGTAGCGCTCAACGCCATGATGGTGAACCCCAGGATCGGCGAATGCGATGCCAAATCGCTACGCAAGGCGCTCCTGACCTGCGCCGAGCGCGGCCTGATGCCTGACGGCCACTCGGCCGTAATCATTCCCGTCAGGTCCAAAGGCAGCAGCGCGCCGAAAGCGCGTCTCGACGTGATGATCGGCGGCATGCTCGACAAGTGCCGCGAGGGGATACCGGGGATTGTGATTCGGGCAAGGTGCGTCTACGCCGCCGACGAGTTCACCTACGAGGACGGGCTGCATCCGCTGTTACGCCATGTCCCGAACAAGGATGGCAAGCGCGCGGACGAAAACGTCATCGCTGCCTACGCGGTGGCTCACATCCCGGGCAATGAGCAGCCGGAGTTCACGGTCTTCTACCGCGCCGAGATCGACGATCGCAGGAAGCGTTCTCCGGCACGTAGCGACGGCCCCTGGGTGACGCACTACGCGCAGATGGCCGAAAAGTCGGTGCTGAGGGCGTTGTTGAAGCGCCTGCCGATCCGAGGTCAGGCCCGTGCGGCGATGGATGACTTCCTGCCGGAATCAGAGCCTGCCGTGGAGATGGAGCAGCACGACGGCGGGGAGTATCAGGCCAAGCAGGAGGAAAACGGCCAGCCCGCGCCGGAGCAAGCCGAAGCCCCTGCGGCGCCGGAACAAGACGACGGGCCCGAGTTCTAGCGATGGCAGAGATGATCGTCACGGTCAGTAACATTCTGGGGGTGGAGCAGGCGGAGATCCCCCTGCCCAAGGCCGCGCCGCTGGGCGTACTGGGCCCTAACGCCGCCGGCAAGACATCGCTCGCCACGGCCATCGGCGCGGTACTGTCGCGCGAGGCTAATCCGCTGGGTCTGGCCCCGACCGCGAGACCTTACTTCCGCCAGGGGGCCGACTACGGCGAGGTTCTGCTGTCGGGTCCCGGCGGCACGGAGTACGTCCGTTGGGTGTTGTCGGAAAAGGCCATGCGGGTGTTCGCCGAGGCTCCCGAGCCGCTTCATCCCGCGGCTGTCGGGCTGACGGATTTCATCTCCCGCGCCAGCGCCCGCGCGCGGGGAGAGATCTGGGAGTCGGCCTTCCTGCCGCCGCCCGAGCAGATCGAGAACGAGCTGAAGAAAGAACTGCGTTCCGCGCTCGCCGGCGAGCGCATGGTGGCGGATGTCATCGACATTTTGCGGGAGCAGGGGTGGGAGTCGGTCGAGGGGGTCTACCGGGCCAAGGCGAAGGAGAAAAAGAGGGAGTGGTCCTCGATCACGGGCGAGCCATATGGCACGTCGAAGGCCCCGAACTGGACGCCTCCGGGTTGGCGGTCGGACTACGACGGCGTGACGCCGCTCGAGGCCGAAGCCGCGCTCGGAGACGCGCGGGATGCCCTGCAGGCGCTCCATGTGTCAGGAGCGGTCTCGGCGGCCGAAGCGCAACAGGCGAAAGACGCCGCCGAAAAGATTCCCGAACTTCGTGAAAGAAAGGACGAGGCGGCCCGGAGGCTCGAGGAGGCCAGAAAGACGGCGGAGGCTGTCGAGGGGGAGATTGCCGGGATCCGGGCTGACGGTTTCGAGACGAAGAACAAGTACGAAGAGCACCAGCGCTCGAAGCCCCGACCGAGCGACGGCAGGCCCTGTCCGCTCTGTGGCGGAAAGATCGTCGTGCGGGACCGCGCCCTCTACGCGGCGGAGGACGAGGCGGCCTTCGCCGAGCGCATCAAGGAGTGGGAGAAGCGGGGAGAGGAACTTGGGGACAGTCTCGATTTTCTGCGTCAGAAGCTGGCGGCGGCGAAGCGGAAGGGCAGGCCGATTCTTGAACAGCGCGAGCGGGCGGAGAACGTCAAGGCTGATGCCGACGCTGATCTGCGGGCGGCGGGGGTGCAAGCCATCGGCGCGGACAGCCCTCTCAAGGCGGACGAGTCGGAAGAACGAATCGCGCTGGCCGAGCAGGAGCTCGAGTCGCGGAGGGAGGCGCTGGAGCAGATCCGCAAGCGTTCCGAGGCCACCGAAGCCCACCGCTCAGTCTCCTACTATGCGCTGATCGCGGAGCTGCTCGGGCCGCGTGGCATCCGGGGCCGCGCCATGAAAGCTGGCTTGGAGCGATTGGGGAAGGGCCTCGGGCGGGTGCATGAGCTAACCAACTGGCCCCTCGTCAAGCTCGATCCCTCCTACGCCGTCAGTGCCGGGGAGCGGCCCGTGGCGTTGTGCTCGACCTCGGAGCAGTGGCGGGCGCAGACGGCGCTTCAGATCGCCCTCGCGCTGGCCCTAGACAACAACTACGCCGTCCTGGACGGAGCCGATGTCCTCGACGCCCAAGGACTGAGCGAGCTGGGGGTGTTGTGCGATTCACTCGCCGCCGAGAACGGCTTGTCGCTCGTCGTCTGCGCAACCGGAGGCCGAGAGCTGTTTCCCGATCGCTGGGCCACGGTGGTGGTCGAGGAGGGCAGGATTGCCGCCAGTTCGAGAGAGAGGGTAACCGGGGCGTGATGCTCACCCCGCGTGACTATCAGCTGGCGGACGTCAAGAAGCTGCGGCTGGTGCTGCGGCGGGTCCGTGCCGTGGTCTACCAGCTGCCCACCGGCGCGGGCAAGACGATCGTGGCCGGCTACATCGCCTCCCTGTTGGCCGACCGCGGCAAGCGGGCGCTGGTGCTGGTCCATCGCCGGGAACTGGTGCGCCAGTTTTCGAAGACCCTCACCCAGGCGGGCTTGGGCGATCAGTACGGCATCATCGCCGCGGGCCGCGTCGAGACGCGCTGGGCGCGTTTCCAGATCGCCTCGGTGCAGTCCATCAACCGCCGCGAGACCGGCTGGCTGAAGCCCAACCTCGTGATCGTCGACGAGGCGCACCATGTCAAGGCCAAGACCTGGGAGAACGTGCTGGGCCGCTTCCCAGACACCAAGGTGTTGGGGTTGACGGCGACACCGGGACGGCTCGACGGCAAGCCGCTGGGCGATCACTTCGACACCTTGGTACAGGGGCCATCGATCGGGGAGCTTGTCGAGCAGGGCGATTTGGCGCCGATGCGTGTTCTGCGTCCCGAACAGGGACTTTCGACCGCCGGTGTCCGCACGATGGCGGGCGATTGGAACAAGAAGGACCTCGACGAGCGGGTGACCGATCAGGTGATCGCGGCCGGAGCTGCCGCCTACCGACGCTACGCGGCCGGCAAGAGGGCCATCTTCTTTGCCGTGAACCGGCGCCATAGCAAGGCCATCGTCGAAAGTTTGAGCAAAGAGGGTTTCCGCGCCGAGCACATCGACGCCGAGACGGACGTCAGGCGCCGTGACCTGGTGCTCAAGGAGTTCGGCGAGGGCCTGATCCAGGTGGTCTCGAACGTGGATCTGATCTCGGAGGGAACCGACGTCCCCGAATGCGAAATCATCATGATGGGCCGCCCGACCAAGAGCGTCACGATGTATTTGCAGCAGGCGGGGCGCGCCATGCGGCCCGGCAAGGGCAAGACCGCCCTGCTGCTCGATCTGGCCGGTAATTCGTGGGACCTCGGCCTGCCGGACGAAGAGCGCAGCTGGGGCCTCGAGGGCACTAGGCAGGGTGCAGCCGTCGACAAGCGCCCGGTTGGGATGCGTCAGCGCTGCTGCTCGTCCTGCGCCGAGGTCTACTCCTCGCGTCTTTTGGCCTGCCCATCTTGCGGCACCGAACACGTGCTGCCAAAGCCCCTGGAGGTCGAGACGGAGCTGAACGAGGCGGCGCCGTCCCAAGGTTCCCCAAGGATCTCCCGGCGCGAAATGAAGTCCCGCCTCGCCGCTGTCATGCGCCGGCGGGAGGGATACGAGGGGCTGGTCAGGATCGGCAAGGACTTCGGGTACAAGCCGGGCTGGGCGCGGTTCATGGCGGAAGTACTGAAGGTGCCGATCGATGCCCGCAAGGCTAGTTGACCTGCTGCGGGAGGACGGCGTAGAGCTGCGCGGCGAGGGACCGGAGATCGCCGCCAAATGTCCTTTTCACGACGACCGGACGCCCTCGATGAGCGTCAACGTCGAGAAGGAGGTTTACAACTGCCACGGCTGCGGAGCAGAGGGAGACGCCGTGACCTATCTCGTGGACAAGCGGGGCTTGAGCCAAAAAGAAGCCTTGCGGGAGGTCAAGGGCGAGATGTACTCAACGCAACCCAAGCCGCGGAAGAAGGAGTCACAGCCCAGTCAGCCGCGCTGGGTCTCCGGCCTGCCCGAAAACGCGATCGCGCGGCATCGCTACCTGCTGGGGGACGGGTCGCTCTCCTTCGTCGTCTGCCGCTTCCCGAAGGGAGCCAAAGCCAAGTGCAAGCCATACACGCCGGCCAAGCGCGGGGGCAGGGACGGCTGGACGATGAATCTGGCGATCAAAGAAGGACGTCCGCTCTACCGGCTGGGGGAGATGAACAAGGCGTCTTCCGGGAAGCAGGTGATGGTCGTTGAAGGAGAAAAGTGCGCCGACGCGGTCGCTTCCGCCTTCCCCAAGGCGGTGGTGACTACCTGGCACGGCGGCGTGAGAACGGCGCTGACAAACTAGACCACATAGCGGCGGTGTGAAGGCTCCCAGAGGAGGCGGAGGACCAAGCCGCTGATGTGGTCCGCAAGCATCCCCGAGGTGTTTTGTGGAACACCGGAGGGATGTATCGGGTGGAGCTATACGTTCAAGTACGACGAAGTGTCTGCGTCGAAGGGCTAAGCGAACGCGAAGCAGCACGGCGCTTTGGGATTGCTCGCGAGACCGTGCGCAAGATGTTGCGCTACCGGATTCCGCCGGGCTATCGGCGGAGCAAACCGGCGAGGCGTCCCAAACTGGAGGCCTTCACAGGGATCATCGATCAGATCCTGACCGACGATCGGGAGCGTCCGAGGAAACAACGCCACACCGCACAGCGCATCTTTGACCGCCTCCGCGACGAGTACGGGTTCACAGGCGGCTACACGACCGTCAAGGACTACGTACGCGAGAAGAAGCTGGGCGGACAAGAGATGTTCGTGCCGCTGACGCATCCGCCGGGTGACGCCCAGGCGGACTTCGGCGAAGCGGTCGTCGTCATCAACGGAGTGCAGCGCAAGGCGCACTTCTTGGTCGTCGATCTGCCGCATAGCGATGACGCATTCGTGAAAGCGTTTCCGGCCGAGACGACGGAGGCATTCTGCGAGGGGCACAATGCGGCGTTTCGCTATTTTGGCGGCGTGCCGCGCAGCATCGTCTACGACAACACGAAGCTAGCGGTGGCGAGGATCCTGGGAGACGGCACACGCCAGAGGACCCGTGTCTTCTCCGAGCTGCAGTCACATTATCTGTTCGCCGACCGTTTCGGGCGGCCGGGCAAGGGCAACGACAAAGGCAAAGTGGAAGGGTTGGTGGGCTATGCGCGGCGCAACTTTATGGTGCCGATCCCCAGGTTCTCAAGTTGGGAAGCCTTCAACGAACACCTCGAAGCGAAGTGCCGCAAGAACCGTGGACGGCGCTTGCGGCGACACTCGGAAACGATCGGTGAGCGTTTCGAGCGCGACCGCCAGGCGTTTCTGACGTTGCCTGCTGTCGGGTATGACGCTTGCGACAAGCGCACGACGCGGGTGACGTCGTTGTCGCTGGTGCGCTATCGGACCAACGACTACTCGGTTCCGACGCGCTACGGCCACCGCGAAGTACTGCTGAGAGCTTACGTCGATGAGGTGGTCATCGGCTGCGGCAGCGAAGAGATCGCCCGGCATCGGCGCAGCTACGAACGCGAGGAGTTGATCTTCGATCCGCTGCATTACCTGGCCTTGCTGGAGCGCAAGACGAACGCGCTGGATCAAGCCGCGCCGCTCGTCGGTTGGCAGTTACCGCAAGATCTCGTGCGTTTGAGACGCTTGCTCGAAGTGCGGCTGGGTAAACCAGGCAAGCGCGAGTACGTGCAGGTGCTGCGTTTACTCGAAGACTTCCCGCTCACCGACGTCACCGCCGCCGCGCGGCAGGCCGTTGAGTTGGGAACGATCGGCTTCGACGCCGTCAAGCACCTCGTCCTGTGTCGGATCGAGCAACGGCCGCCCCGCTTGGACTTGACGCAGTATCCGCACTTACCCACAGCACAAGTCGAACAGACATCGACAACAGATTATTTGGTGCTGCTGGCACAGGGAGTGGACTGATGGCGAGATCCAAACTGCTGCTGGAAGCTCATCTGAAAGCACTGCGGCTGCCGACCTTCTTACGCGAGTACGACAAGGTGGCACGGCAGTGCGCCACGGAGGGCTTGGATGCGAGACGCTTTCTGCTGCAACTGTCCGAGCTCGAACTGCTCGACCGTGAACGCCGAGCGACCGAGCGGCGCATCAAGGCCGCCAAGTTCCCGGTCACGAAAACCCTTGATACGTTCGACTTCCTGGCGTTACCCAAGTTGAACAAGAAGCTGGTGCTCGAGCTGGCACACGGAGAGTTCATCGACCGTCGCGAGAACGTGTTGGCTCTAGGAAACTCCGGCACGGGGAAAACGCATCTCGCTCTGGCGCTGGGACTGGCGGCCTGCCAGGGTGGCTATCGGGTTCGCTTCACTACCGCCGCAGCGCTGCTCAACGAGCTGCTGGAAGCCCGTGATGAGCGGCGCTTGCTGAGGGCCCAAAAGCAGCTCGCCAAGCAAGACCTGCTGATCGTCGATGAACTGGGCTACGTGCCGCTGTCGAAGACCGGAGCGGAGTTGCTGTTCGAAACCTTCTCACAGCGCTACGAGCAGGGCTCCACGATGGTGACCTCGAACCTGCCGTTCAACGAGTGGACCGAAGTCCTCGGGTCCGAGCGCATGACCGGCGCCCTGCTGGATCGGCTCACTCACCACGTCCACATCCTGGAGATGAACGGCGATAGCTTCCGCCTCAAGCAGAGCAAGAAGCAACGCTCTCCGTCTTCGGATTGATCCCCGCCGGCTCGCCACAGTTTTTGTGAGCCGCCTTCCACTCCGCCTTCAGCCGCCCTAACGGGCGACCTCAGGCTGCGTTCCAGCCGTCCCACAAAAACTCGAAGCAAAACCCCGACTCCCCCCCCACTGGTCTATTTTTGCTCCGCCGCTCTACCCCAAAACTGGTCTATTCTCCCTCCGCCGAACTGGTCTAATTTTGCTCCGCCCTTGACAACTTAGCTGGAATGGCTTGGTTTGTTTTTCACCCATTGGGTGTTGACCCTCCATGGCGTCCTCATCGGGCTCTAGCCCCTATGAATAAAGACGCTCAAGGCCGCCGGAAGGTCGAGAGGTCTGAATCAAATTGGAAATGCGGGCTTAGACCGTCTCGATGAGCACCAGGCAAGGATGCGAGGAAGCAACACCGACATGTGGGAGACGTATTGGAAAGAAGAAAATATTCCGCGACCGGAGAACTTCTGCCGAGACCGGCTGGTGGAAAACATTTCAGGACAGCTGCCGGCTTCGATCCGATTCGAGCCGGAAATGCACATGCCCGGGCAGAGGCGGGCTGACTTCGTCGCGATCCGGAATGCGATCGGGCTACCGGTTGAGGTCAAGGGCCAATGGCATCCCAAGGTTTGGAGTGCCGCGACCGATCAACTCGACGCACACTATACACGAGACTGGCATGCGCAGGGTTGCGGCCTTTACATTATTCTATGGTTCGGGAATGTAGATAGAAAGGATCTGCCGAAACACCCGGACGATCTGAGTCCCCCGGATACACCTCAAGAACTATGGCAGATGCTGACCGATCGTATTCCAGAGGCGCGGCGCTCGCAGATCGATGTGTTCGTGATGGATGTCTCCCGCCCGTAGGGATCGACTGAGTCCGGAGAGATTTGGGCGTCAAATCTCCGTCTCGATTTCGCGTGGCTCACGCACTCTCTTGGCCTTCGACTCACCCGAAACAGGCGGGGGTAACTTTTGCCCGGAGAACCGAAAGGTAACTTTGGCTGAAATAGGTACTCTCCAGGGCTTGCAGACGTTCACCATTGACAGCCCGCGATCATCGCTCCGGACCGGCTCGACGTCACCAGCGCCCCGACTCCTCGACATGGTGCGTGCCCTTTGAAGATCCTTACGAGCGGCGCAGTCTGCACCAGACTAAACAGCGTCGGGAACGACGTTCCGGAGTGACGCTTATTGACTCGCACACACCGGCGGCGCGGTATAGTCCAGACTCAGCAATCGGAAGTAATTCTGTCCCAAAGCGATGTTCCGAAAAGCGGCATCATTCAAGTCACTAAGGATCCGACTCGTAACGTGCAGTTCCGTGCGATAGACATCGATGCCCTTGTCCCTCGAGGCCAAGAAGTCGGTTCCAGGCAGGATCCGTTCCGAGTAGTCGTTCAAGAACGCAACATAGAGTGCTCGCTTATCCGGCTGTGAGAAGTAGACATCGTCGATCACCCGCCAGGAAATATCCAACATCAGCTTCGGGTAACGATCCAACAGCAACATCATCGTTTGGATGTGCTGGGCAGCGTCCATATCGACCAGTTCCCGGGACAGTCCCATATGAACCCAGATGATCGTATTGTTAGGATACAAACGCAGCACTGCCTGCATGAGGGGTAGGTATCGGATCGGGTTCTCGTCGTTGCCCAGATCCGTGTGAATCGCGAGCGGAATGTCCCGTTCCCACAGCGTCTCCATGAAGTTTGCCCACTCCGTGAGTACGGCCATCGGGACAGGACCACGCCCGTTGCTAAACAACGCCTGTTTCACCAGATTTACCTCGCCCATCCACTGAAATACGCCGGGGTACTCTTCTTCCAAGAGTTGCATTCCCGGGAGGATCGACTCCGGTCGTGACAAGTCCGGGAAGGTCATCGAGAGAGTCAGGTGGACACCTGAAGGGGTGTTCGAGATGTAGTTGGCGGCATTGACAAAATCGTTCTTCAGCGTCGGCGTCACCGGCGTCCCGGGACAATCTAAGTAGTAGGTGCAGGACGAATCCGGTGGCAGCATCTGACCAATGCCAGAGACGTTGGCGAACAGGACGCCGGTCTCCTTGAGGTAGGAGACCATCTCCTCGAACGGGATCGCAGGACCTCCAAAAGGTCGGAAGTGCAGGTGGGTATCCACAACCGCAGTTTGCGGCTGGGCGGAGCGGTCGTAACAGGGTGGGTCGTCGGTCTGGAACATCTCCAACGTGGGTTGCGAGACGCAACCAGCGAGTCCCAAGGCGCTGAACATAAACAGCAGGAAAAACGAGGATCTCCCCAGATTGTCGCCCGTGGGCATCGATCGACATTGCATCATCGTCACACCTGTAGCGAATAGCCTTGGTTGCGTCTACCTCTTCGTTGAGATTCCCTGTCGTGGCCGAGCTAGATTATCTGGGAACAAACATTAAGGATAAGCAAGGAAGATGCCTGGCTACCATGGACAATGTCGGTGAGTATTTTACGGAGTTCCTTGCATGCAGCTCAATGATTTTTTCACAGACAAGAATCGCTATGACTGATGGAACAGGTGCCAATCTTCGCCCTCCCCTACTCGAAATCCACCGTCGACTCCGCCCCGAACTTGCGGCAGTTGGTCCACTCGATGTCGTCTCGTTCGATCTTCCTGGGGTAGCGTTTGACCCAGCGTGAGCGCACGGGCAACAGGTATTCCTTGCCGCCGATCGGCACGTAATCGTAGTTGAGGCTGCGGGAGGCCTGTTGCAAGGGATAACCGGGCGGGATGCCCAGCATCTCGCGGGCGTCGTAGCGCAGCACGCGGCCCATCGCCTTGTCGATCGAGACCAGGCCCCGGAAGCCGACGTTAATCGGCCGTTTCTTGCGGTCCCGCAAGGAGAAGTGGAAACCGTAGCGGCGGTTCACAACCTCCATGCTGAAAACGGCCACGTCGCGTCCGCCGATGACGTCGTCGCCCGAGCGCGTGAACACGGCCCCGGCTTCGGACCGAAAGAGGCCGTAAAGAGAGCTCCCGAAATCGCCCCAACTGGCGATCTCCCTGAAGTTCTTCTTGGACCGGCGACCATTGACCGTGACGTTGCGGTAGGACTCGCGCCCGTCGACGAACTGGACCTCGGTGGCCGCCTCGCGGATTAGCCGCCAATCGTAGCCGTTACCAGACTTGAAGACTCGGTTGGTCTGGGTGCAGATGAAGTTGGGGAGGTTGTCAGTGTAAGACAGCGCGATCCGGCGGGCGCGCTCGATCAGCATTCTGTCTTGCTGGGCCGGGGTGAGAGAAGGTGAGTCGAGAACGGTGGCTGGCTTGACGACCACCGCGCTGAAGTCCTGCGCGAGGCCTAGAACGGCAACCACAACGCCAACAACAACCAGCCGGAGAGCGGTCATGGGAAGGACCTCCATCCACAGCATACACCCGTGTTGACGCTCTCTCGCCCCCAGCCGTTACCCGGCACAAGTTCTTGAGCACTTTTTTCGTGTTTCTCTGGCGCTGGAAGAGTGCCGGTTGTACAATGAAGGCTAGGACGTAAACGACTTGTTTTGTTTTAATTCTCAGACAAGGCCTAACCCGCTCCTTTAGCTTTCGAGCGGCGTGACGCCGGGAGGTGTGCTTTCTTCAAACGCATATTCAAGGGTATCGGTAGATTCATCAAGAAGACCGCCAAGGCCTTGAAGAAGGTCTGGCCGATCGCGCTGGCGGCGACCGCCATCTTCTTCACCACGGGAGCGGCGCTAGGGTATATCGGCATGAGCTGGGGGAAAGTTGCGTCTACCCTTGTCACCAAGGTCGGCATCAAGGGTACGCTCGGCAAGGTACTTACGGGCTCGATAGCCGGTTCGGGCTGGGGAGCGGCGATCGGGGGCGGCATCTCGGCGGCGACGGGAGGCAGCTTCACCGAAGGCGCCCGGAGCGGCGCGCTGAGCGGCGCTATCACGGGCGGCCTCGCGGGTGCCGCTGGCTGGACGCCTGGAGGATCTGGCGCCCAGAGCGGAGCATCCCCCTCTGGTCCTCCGGGGTTCGGGACCCCTGCCGAGCGGCATCTTAGAAAGATCGCCGAGGCTGCTACCACTGGAAGTCAAGAAGTATCCGGTGGCGGCAACTCTCTCATCGGCTTCCTGAAGGGCACCGGCAAGTGGGTCGAGAAGAACCCCGTCGTCGCAGGCAACCTGATATCGGGAGTAGGCCGGGGCATTGGCACGGCAGCCGCCGCGAGAACCCAGGCCGATATGGCCACGGAGGAGCGGCAGGCGTTTGATGACCGTCTGGCCCAGCTCAGCGACAACTACCGCGTGAGCCGCGAGGCATTGGGGCTGCCGCCGCTTGAGCAGCCCACTCAACAGGTAGCCGTGCCGGACGTGACACAGGCGGCGCAGGTTGATCCGCTGAGGGTTCCCAACGCGGGCAGTCCTGCCGCCGAGGAGATGCTGCGGGGCGCTGCCCCGGACTCGCTTCTGGCGCAGGAATTGAGGCGGAGGCGGAGGGTGTAAATGCCGGTCCATCAAGGCAACGGAGGATCGCTGCTAGCAGCTGCCGGGGTGCGGCCAGGGATGAGTCCGCCAGCGCAGGGAGCGCCCGCGGCAGGTCCGCCAGGCCAGCCCGTAAGGCCCACTCCCGGAGCGCAGCAGCCCACCGCCGGAGCCGACGTCGACGAGCGCCAGCTGGCGCGCTTCTCCGACATGGCCTACCGGCTGATCTACGGCGGCAAGACGCAGGATGGTGAAGCGAACCCAGCCATCTTGAAGATGCTGCGTACAGGCGGACAACAGCAAGGCGGACCGCGGCAGGCCCAGGGTCCGGGAGGTCCCGTCGACGCGCTGGCGCACACCGCCGCCGTGGTCGGGTCCCGGGTGGCCGAGTCGGGAGGGGTCAAGGACGGAGCAGTGGCGTTCATGGGCACGATGGACGTGCTGGGCGAGTTGGCGTCGGTGGCCGCGGCAGCGGGCCTCTACGACTATTCGCAGGAGGAAATTGACTCCGCCGCGCCGAGAGCGGCTGAGCTGTTGTACGGGAAGACGGCGAAGCTCGGCATCTGGAACCAGCAGGAGATCGAGCAGGAGTTCGCGGGCCTGCTCGAAGCCAACGTCGACGGCTCGCTGGAGCGGAACCTGGCCGAGATTGCCGCTGTTGCGGGGCAGCAGGGGCAGCAGGGGCAAGGCGTGGCGCCCATGCCGCCGGCCGGGAGAGGGATTGTGTCGTGAGCCTGCTTGCATACGCCTTCGGCGGCGCCCTTGAGGGGGCGGGCAAGGGCTTGGCCAAGGTCGGCGAGCAGCGCCGGCGCATGGAGGGCGAGCGGCTGCGGGAGGAGTTTTGGGAGAAGCAGAACCAGTTGAAGATGCAGCAGCAGAGCGATCTGGCCGGGGAGGAGCGGGAACACCGGGAAACGTTAGCCGAGGACAACCGGGCGCATCAGGAGGCGCTGGCCGACCATCGACTGGGGACCCAGGCGGACTGGCGCAAGAAGGACACAGCCCAGCGGAAGGAAGAGGGCGAGAAGAACCGAGGCCTGCGGCAACAAGAAATCGACCTGCGAGGGAAAGAGCTGAAGGCGCAAACAAAGCGGTGGGATGCTCAATTGGCTGCGGCGCGCTCCAAGGCGAGAGCAAAGCAGGCGGCTGACGAGGCCGAGGCCAAAAACAATGAGCGTAAAGCCATAGCGGAATGGGTGGAAGAAAAACTCACCCTTGCCGACGAGAAACTCGAACTTCCCAAGTTCGACTACTGGATGAACTATTGGGATACCACCAAGCGATTACCCTACCAGGTACCGGCGTCATGGGCCGACATCAAGCGGTTTGCAGACACCGAAAAGATCCCGCTCGAAGATGCCCGGGATCGGTTGGAACAACGCGGACACCCGGTACCTATCGGGGACCCTCCATCCTACCTGACCAATCCGGGCGGGAGGCTGTGGCCCGGAAGAAAGCGCTAATTCCGAAGACGAGGCGGTGCGGGCAATCAGACCGCCATGAGCAACCACCTCGAAGAAAATCAACGAACTGCGGGCTACACCCCAGAGCCGCAGTTCGACTTCCTTGAAGCATATTATCGAGCTTCGCGCCGCACACCAGAGCCGCAATTCGACTTTCTCGAAGCGTATTATCGAGCTTCGCGCCGAACGCCGGGCGGTCCCCGGTACGCATACGGCGTCCCTCCCGAGCCTCCTGACGAACCCGGCGTATTTGACGAGTTCGGCTCGGCATTCCATCACAGCCTGATCCAGTCGAACCCCGAGATGTACGGCGCCGCCATCGAGGCGGCGGGGGTAAGTTCCGGTTCCGAAAGCATGCGGGAGGCAGGCGAGCGCCTGCAGCGCTGGGCGGCGGGACTGGAGGCTGGCAGGCCTCCCATAACGTTTGAGGAAGCGGAAGGTTTCGGGGAGAACCTGCGAGCGTTTTTCGGGCTATTCGGCAGCGCCTTGGGGAGCACGGTTCCGCCACTAGCGACAGGAACGGCTGGCGCGCTGGCTGGTAGTGCAGTGGCCGGACCTACCGGAGCCATAGTGGGGGGAGCCGTGGGCGTACTCTCCACGGGCGCTCCGCTGAACCTTGGCGAAGCCTACCAGCAGTTCAAGCAGGAATATGGCCTCCGAAATGTACCTTATCGTACCTAATGGCATCGTTTGGGAAAGATTTTGAGGCAGGGGGGGGTGGGGGTCTTTCGCGGGGGGTGGGGGACCCCGGATTCGTTCGCGGGTCCCTCGCCTTGTATGGTATGCCTTATCCGCCTGGACGCTGTGATTAGAAAAACCCTATCCTGAAAAAAAGCGAAAAATGAAAAAAAAGCAACCACAGCTGGTACGTCCGCCAGGAGCGACCAGGGAGCGGATCGGCGGGGAGCGGAGGGTCCAGGTCTTCAACCCGGTGATCCATCCCGGGATCGTCTACCGGGCGTTTCTGGCGGGCTACAAGGCCGATCAGGTGGCTGAGATCATCGGCATCGAGCCGCAGACCCTGGGCCGCTGGATCGAGACGTATCCGGAGTTGAGGAAGGCGCGGGCGAGGGCGTTGGACGCGGACGCGGAGGTGGCGCAATCGCTCTATGACATGGCGGTGGGCGTGGTGGATCCGGTGACGGGCAAGCGCAAGGGAGCGAGCGTGGCGGCGGCGATCTTCTGGCTGAAGGCGCGGCGGGGCTGGCGGGAGGACGAGCGGGGGGCGAAGGGCGAGACGGCGCCGCTCGATCTGAGGCCGGAGCAGGTGAAGGCGCTGGCGGAGGAGGTCATGGAGGCGATGAAGGAGAAGGTGATCCAGGTGACGCCCGAGAGTGCGGAGAGCGTTGAGGAGGGAGGAGACTTCTGACCGCCAAACGATTTGCACCGGTACTGCTAGCGGCTGTGGCGTTGGTAGCGTGTAGGCGAAACAGCGTAGACCTGCACGACCCTGCGTACGATAGTATGCTCCGTTACTGTGAGCGGTTTGCCACAGCCGTGCCGGCTCGACTGCTGAAGTCTCCTGGAGCAAGCTACGTTGCCGGTAGCGCGCACGTCTTTCGCGCACGACTCGCCGATGTCATCACATACTTGTCGAATACGTTTCAACCCCCTGATTCCCGGTTTGCCACCACTTGGCAATGCGCCTTTTCGATCTCCATGGATGGTAAGCTCTGCTCGGGGGAAGTAGCGTTGCCCGTTGCCGAGCACGCGGAGTTCGCCGAGTACACAAGCTGGCCCCGTCTCACGATCACCGACGACAACCGGATCGTGACGGCCGACGGCACGACGATTGGCTTTGCCGTGCCGAAGTACTTCGAGACATCTTGTCTCGTGAACGGAGAGGGCGGAGAGCCTTGAATTTTAGTAATTTCTAACTATTGCAAGAAGAACAGACTAGACGCTTGACTTTCATGTATTCCTGCAAGTTACACTCCTAGGTATTGGAGGCCGGGCTGGAGCCAAAACCAGCCCTACATGGTAGGTGACGCCGTTTCCCCTTCGGCACCCGGTCTCCAACCCCCATGGCTCAAACTACGGCAAACGGGATGCGCGAGACCGCCGAGCAGGTAGCCCGGATGGCGCGGGAACCCGGGGTGGTCGAGCGGCTCTCGCCCGATGAGCGGCGCAAGCTGGGGGTGGTGCTCGAGGCCTACGGGAAGCAGGCCAAGCGGGACCGCTATTTCGATCTCTATCCCGAGGACGGGCCGTTGTCGCGGCACGCCTACCGCAAGCACATGGAGCATTTCGCGGCGGGCAAGTGGGCTCGGGAGCGGGCGGTGCTGGGCGGGAACCGGGTGGGCAAGACAGAGATGGGCGCCTACGAGATGACGGCTCATCTGACGGGTCTCTACCCGGATTGGTGGGAGGGCCGGCGCTTCGATAGTCCGGTCAACGCCTGGGCGGCGGGCAAGACGAACGACACGACCAAGGTCATTCTGCAGGAAAAGCTGTTCGGCGGGGTGCGCAAGGACGAGCGCGACCGCAACCGGTTGGCTGGGAAGGGCATGATTCCGGCCGACAGGATCGTGCATGAGTCGGCGACGTTCCGGGCGGGTTTTCCGGGGCTTATCAGCGAGGTGGGAATCCGCTACCGGGATTCGCGGCTGGAGCACAGCGTTCTGGGGGTGAAGGCTTACGAGCAGGGCCGGCGGGCGTTCGAGGGCACGGCGCAGCACGTGATCTGGCTGGACGAGGAGCCGCCCGAGGACATCTACGGCGAGTGCCTGATGCGCACGGGGACGGTGGACGGGATGGTGTATCTGACGTTCACGCCGCTGGATGGGCTGACGGAGGTGGTGACGCGCTTTCTGCCCGAGGAGTTGCGGCCGCCGGTCGAGATCGAGGACGACGAGTACACGGAGCACTGATGCCCGAGGTCGCTCCATCGCGCCACACCATACAGATCGGCTGGGACGCCGCGCCGCACCTGACCAAGAAGGCCCGCCGGGAGCTGTGGGAGGCGACGCCGCCCTATCTGCGGGCGGCGAGGTTCCGGGGCGAGCCGACGCTGGGGCGGGGGCGGATCTATCCCCTGGACATCGAGACGCTGACGGTCGAGCCGTTCGTCCCGCCCGGCATCTGGACCCGGGTGTACGCGCTCGATCCGGGCTGGAAACGCACGGCGGCGCTATGGGCGGCTCACGACCGCGACTCGGATGTGGTGTATCTCTACTCGGAGTACTACCGGGTGCATGCGGAGCCGCTGCTGCACGCCGCGGCGGTCAAGACCAGGGGCGAGTGGATCCCGGGCGTGGTCGACCCTTCTTCGATCGGCGCCAACCCCGCCGATGGGGTGTCGATGATGGAGCGCTACCGGAGGGCGGGGCTCAGACTCCAGAAAGCCGACAACAGCGTCGAGACGGGCATCCAGGAGTGCTATGACCGCATGACGACGGGGCGGCTGAAGGTGTTCCGCACGTTGCAGAGTTTCCGGTTCGAGTTCTCGATTTACCGCCGCGACGACAAGGGCCGGGTGGTGAAGAAGAGCGATCACCTGATGGACGCCATGAGGTATCTGGTGATGAGCGGCTTGCGGTTGGCGCGGACCGAGCGGATGGCAACGGGCGGGCCGATGAGGACGATGGCGGGCGGAGTGGCCGACCAAAGGGCGGGATTCTGATGGCGGTTGACGCAGTTGCGGTAGTGGGGCCGGAGAACAACGAAGTTCAGTCCGCCGACCCCTGCGCGGCGTTCGCGACTGAACTCTACGGCAAGGTAGCGGAGCAGGCGCGCCGCCGGCAGGTCATCGAGCAGCGCTGGTACGAGGATACCAGGCAGTACTACGGCTTCTACGACGAGGAGACGGCGGAGCGGCTGGAGAAGGAAAAAGGGTCTTCGAAGCTGTTTGTCAACTTGACGCGCCCAAAAACCAGGGTCATGCGGGCGCGGCTGAACGACATTCTGTTCCCGAACGACGAGCCGAACTGGGACATCCAGGCGACGCCGGTGCCCGAGATCGAGGAGCTGGCCGCGAGGACACCAGAGGTGCCGCCGGATCAGCCGGTTGGCCCTGACCGGCAAGAGGCCATCGGGATCGAGCAGCAGGCTATTGAACAGGCCAAGGCCATCCGCGAGGAAGCCCGCAAGCGGGCGGACCAGATGCGGATGGAGGTCGGCGACCAGCTGGAAGAGTCGGGCTACGCGGAAATCGGCCGCAAGGTGATCGACCAGGCCTGCCTGCTGGGCACGGGCGTGGCGAAGGGGCCGTTCGCCGACTGGCGCCAGCGGCAGCGCTGGGGCTTGGACGCTGAGGAGGAGTGGAAAATCGAGCGAGAGGGCGACCCCAGGCCCGCTTTCGAATGGGTCGACGTGTGGAACTTCTTTCCCGACATGAACGCGGCGTCGATGGAGGACGCGGAGTTCGTCTTCGAGCTGCACCGCATGAGCCGCAAGGCGCTCCAGAGGCTGGCCGGACGCCGGGGTTTCCTCGCCGATCCGATCCGCCAGCTCTTGAAGGAGGATCCCGAGCCGGGCGAGTTCAGCGACTACACGAAGTACCTGCGCGCCATCAGCGATCAGGGAGAGGAAGGGGCCGAGGGGCGCTACAACGTGTTCGAGTATCACGGGCCGATTCCGGCGGAGACGCTCGAGGTGCTGTGTCGAAAGTACGATAAGGGCGACATCCTGGACACGGTGGACATGAGTGCCGATCCGCTCCGCGGCATCGAGGGGGTGATCTGGTTCTCCCAGGACCGCATCCTGCGCTTCGGCATTCATCACCTGGATTCGGAAGAGCCGGTGTATTCGATCTTCCGGCTCGACCCGCAGGCGGCGGGGCTGGGGGGCGACGGCATCCCGACGATGATGCGCGACCCGCAGGCGGCGCTCAATGCCGCCTGGCGCATGACGATCGAGAACGGGTCGCTCTCGGGCGTGCCGATGTTCATCGTGGACCGCGGCGCCATCCGGCCGGCGGACGGCGACTGGTCGATCCAGCCGCGCAAGGTCTGGTACCGCGACGTCGAGACCGAGCGGCCGGCCATCGAGGCTGTCAAGCTCGAGGGCTCGACCCGGGAGCTGTCGAGGATCATCGAGATGGCGCGGTCGTTTTCCGACGACGAGACGAACCTGCCGCTGATCGCCCAGGGCGACCAGGGGGCGCACGTCACGCAGACGGCGCACGGCATGAGCCTGCTGGTCAACGCCGTCAACATCGTGTTCCGCAACGCCGCCCGCGGTTTCGACGCCGAGTTCACGATCCCCAACATCCGGCGGCTCTACAACTGGAACATGCAGTTTTCGCCCAAGGACGAGATCAAGGGGGACATGCAGGTGTCGGCGCGCGGTTCCTCGGTGCTGCTGGTCAGGGAGCTGCAGGCCCAGAACCTGCTGATGATTCTCAATCTGGCGGCGACGAATCCCTTGCTAACGAAGCTGATCCGGGTGCCCGCGCTGGCCCGGCGGCTGTTCCAGGCGCTTCAGCTGTCCAAAGACGAAGCGGTGCTGACCGAGGAAGAGATCAAGCAGCTTGATCAGGAGGAAGCCGGCCAGCCCGATCCCGAGACCGAATTGAAGCTCCAGCTGGAGCAGATGAAGCTCGACAACGCCTTGCGGGTGGTCGAGATGCAGATGCAGACCGAGGTCTTGCGGTTGGCAACCCAGCAGGAGATGTCGGTCGAGAAGATCGCCGCTGATCTCGAGAAGGTGCGGGTCCAGATGCAGAGCAAGGAGCGGCTGATGGCGGCCGAGATCGCCCACAAGGACCGCCACGGATCGGGTTTGTGATGATCGACATCGACAGTTCGACCTGGCAGGCTCTGCTCAGCCACATCGCGGAGCAAGAGAAGAGTCTGACCAAGGCCTTGTGCTCGGAGACGACCGAGGAGCGCAAGACACAGTTCATCCGGGGGCAGCTCGAAACCCTTCGCAGACTGCGTAACCTGCCTGAAACCCAAAACATTTCACTATAAACTTGATTTTTTACATGAGGTATGCCATCGTGAGTTCAGGAATCGATGCAGGCTTGTCAAGGGCGGAGCAAAATTAGACCAGTTCGGCGGAGGGAGAATAGACCAGTTTTGGGGTAGAGCGGCGGAGCAAAAATAGACCAGTGGGGGGGGAGTCGGGGTTTTGCTTCGAGTTTTTGTGGGACGGCTGGAACGCAGCCTGAGGTCGCCCGTTAGGGCGGCTGAAGGCGGAGTGGAAGGCGGCTCACAAAAACTGTGGCGAGCCGGCGGGGATCAATCCGAAGACGGAGAGCGTTGCTTCTTGCTCTGCTTGAGGCGGAAGCTATCGCCGTTCATCTCCAGGATGTGGACGTGGTGAGTGAGCCGATCCAGCAGGGCGCCGGTCATGCGCTCGGACCCGAGGACTTCGGTCCACTCGTTGAACGGCAGGTTCGAGGTCACCATCGTGGAGCCCTGCTCGTAGCGCTGTGAGAAGGTTTCGAACAGCAACTCCGCTCCGGTCTTCGACAGCGGCACGTAGCCCAGTTCATCGACGATCAGCAGGTCTTGCTTGGCGAGCTGCTTTTGGGCCCTCAGCAAGCGCCGCTCATCACGGGCTTCCAGCAGCTCGTTGACCAGCGCTGCGGCGGTAGTGAAGCGAACCCGATAGCCACCCTGGCAGGCCGCCAGTCCCAGCGCCAGAGCGAGATGCGTTTTCCCCGTGCCGGAGTTTCCTAGAGCCAACACGTTCTCGCGACGGTCGATGAACTCTCCGTGTGCCAGCTCGAGCACCAGCTTCTTGTTCAACTTGGGTAACGCCAGGAAGTCGAACGTATCAAGGGTTTTCGTGACCGGGAACTTGGCGGCCTTGATGCGCCGCTCGGTCGCTCGGCGTTCACGGTCGAGCAGTTCGAGCTCGGACAGTTGCAGCAGAAAGCGTCTCGCATCCAAGCCCTCCGTGGCGCACTGCCGTGCCACCTTGTCGTACTCGCGCAAGAAGGTCGGCAGCCGCAGTGCTTTCAGATGAGCTTCCAGCAGCAGTTTGGATCTCGCCATCAGTCCACTCCCTGTGCCAGCAGCACCAAATAATCTGTTGTCGATGTCTGTTCGACTTGTGCTGTGGGTAAGTGCGGATACTGCGTCAAGTCCAAGCGGGGCGGCCGTTGCTCGATCCGACACAGGACGAGGTGCTTGACGGCGTCGAAGCCGATCGTTCCCAACTCAACGGCCTGCCGCGCGGCGGCGGTGACGTCGGTGAGCGGGAAGTCTTCGAGTAAACGCAGCACCTGCACGTACTCGCGCTTGCCTGGTTTACCCAGCCGCACTTCGAGCAAGCGTCTCAAACGCACGAGATCTTGCGGTAACTGCCAACCGACGAGCGGCGCGGCTTGATCCAGCGCGTTCGTCTTGCGCTCCAGCAAGGCCAGGTAATGCAGCGGATCGAAGATCAACTCCTCGCGTTCGTCATAGCCCACCAACCCTTCCACTTTGCCTTTGTCGTTGCCCTTGCCCGGCCGCCCGAAACGGTCGGCGAACAGATAATGTGACTGCAGCTCGGAGAAGACACGGGTCCTCTGGCGTGTGCCGTCTCCCAGGATCCTCGCCACCGCTAGCTTCGTGTTGTCGTAGACGATGCTGCGCGGCACGCCGCCAAAATAGCGAAACGCCGCATTGTGCCCCTCGCAGAATGCCTCCGTCGTCTCGGCCGGAAACGCTTTCACGAATGCGTCATCGCTATGCGGCAGATCGACGACCAAGAAGTGCGCCTTGCGCTGCACTCCGTTGATGACGACGACCGCTTCGCCGAAGTCCGCCTGGGCGTCACCCGGCGGATGCGTCAGCGGCACGAACATCTCTTGTCCGCCCAGCTTCTTCTCGCGTACGTAGTCCTTGACGGTCGTGTAGCCGCCTGTGAACCCGTACTCGTCGCGGAGGCGGTCAAAGATGCGCTGTGCGGTGTGGCGTTGTTTCCTCGGACGCTCCCGATCGTCGGTCAGGATCTGATCGATGATCCCTGTGAAGGCCTCCAGTTTGGGACGCCTCGCCGGTTTGCTCCGCCGATAGCCCGGCGGAATCCGGTAGCGCAACATCTTGCGCACGGTCTCGCGAGCAATCCCAAAGCGCCGTGCTGCTTCGCGTTCGCTTAGCCCTTCGACGCAGACACTTCGTCGTACTTGAACGTATAGCTCCACCCGATACATCCCTCCGGTGTTCCACAAAACACCTCGGGGATGCTTGCGGACCACATCAGCGGCTTGGTCCTCCGCCTCCTCTGGGAGCCTTCACACCGCCGCTATGTGGTCTAGTTTGTCAGCGCCGTTCTCACACCTTCGAGGACGTGGTGTATAAAGCTACCGACAGCCAGGGCCAGAGCACCGAGCAGACCTTCTCGATCACCGTGCGCGCCGCCTCGCCGCTCGCCCTGCCCCCGATCGACAACCTCTCGTTCCCGCTCAACGACGCGGTCGACACGGTCACCCTGCCCCCCGCCACGGGCGGCATTTCGCCCTACACCTACGCCGTCACGGGGCTGCCGCAAGGGCTGGCCTTTAATACGACCTTGCGCCGGGTGTCGGGCACGCCGACGGCGTTGGGCGTCTTGAGTGTCACCTACACCGTCACCGACGCCGACGGCGTGACCGCCACCCGGGATTTCACGATCTCGATCACGGCCTCCGGCTACCGCTACGTTGCCGTGGTCGAAGACAAGACCTCGATCACCGCCGCGATGGTGACAGGGGGAACCAGCGCGCCGGATGAGTCCACGCTGCTCACGCTGCCGTCGTGGAGCGGCAACCGCTACATCGTCATCGCGCAGCCAGCCGCTTTCGCGCCCTTGATCCTGATTTCCCTCGGGCTGGGCAACTCCATCAGCGCTTTCACCAGGACGGTGAACGGCGTCACGATCGACGGCGACTCCTATGACCTTTGGGCTTCGAACGACTTGCAGGGCGACTCGATCTCCGGCGGAACACTCAGGGTGGGCTAAACGATGCCGACAACCATTCTCGACAAGCTGAAGCGCACGATCCTGGGCCAGCCTGTCGCCGACGCCGCCGATCTCGACGGCGAGATCGTCTTCTCGGTAACGAAAACAACGGATGACAAGCTGAAAATCAGGCGCCAGAACACCGCCGGAGAGACGGTGGAAGAACAGGTGGGCCTGGGGCCGGGCTACGTCCGCGACGAGTTGTACAGCGGCGACATCAACATCTCGGACGCCACTCCCACGGTGGACATCGCCGTCGACACCTGGACCGGCTACAACGAGCTTGAGATCGTCATAGACATCGGGACCCTGGGTTCGGCGCACGCGATCTATGGGCCGCTGAACGTCTTCCGTGTCTCGAAGGCGCTGCTTGCATCGCTTCAGGCTCACACGGGCGATGTGGAGTTCATTAACTACGCGCGCCGGATCGGAACAGCGACGCAATTCGGGGTCAACGAGAGCTCACCGGGCGGTCTCGCCTCCGACGGCACCAATCTCTACATGGTCGGGCTAAACAGGCGGCTCTATACCCTCAACACCACGACCGGCCAAGCATCGAATCCCGGAACCGCTAATTTTGGAGTGACCGGCAGTCCCAACCCAACGGCACTGGCCTGGCACGACAGCAAGCTCTATCTAGCCTCATCCTTCTTCAACAGGCTCTACACCCTCAACGCGGACGGCGAGGCAACGCAGGTCGGGACCATGAGTCCAAGAATGCACGGCCTCGCCTCGCTCGGCGGCACGCTTTATGGCGTCTCTGCCAGCAGCGGCTCCGTAGGCCTCTACAGCCTCGACACATCGAACGCTACCGCCACGCGCATCGGCAGCGCGAGCAATTTTGGGGTGGGCGACTCACCGGGCGGTCTCGCCTCGGACGGCACCAATCTCTACATGGTCGGGCGGAAGAACAAGAAGCTCTACACCCTCAACACCACCACCGGCGTTGCGACGCCCCTGTCAAGCGTCTCAAACTTCAACCTTGGCAGCGATGTGACCGTTACTCCCTTGGGCCTCGCCGTCCACAACGGCGCGTTTTACATGCTCGACGCTGGCGCAGTCGTGCTCTACCGGGTGTCGCTCGCCTATTCCGCCGCCGTCATTCCGCTACAGGTGGTGACGGAATTCGGCGACCGCGCCATTTTGTCGCTGGCACGCCGCTCCGACAACACCCTGGCGCTGGCGGGAACCCTGCCCGAGGCCGACGCCAGGTCGCTCAAGATCTGCGGCATCAAATACAGCGCCGTGTTCACGGCGGTTGAGGAGTCCATGAATTTATGACAAACCACGACAACGAAAGGGGGTGGCTCCCATGCCGACACAGATCTACCACGTGACCCCAACTCCAACCAATCTGGTGAGCGAGCTGTCGCTGACCGAAGGAGACCCTTACATGCTCCAGGTCACCGACCCCTCGCCTTCGCCCTCCGTCGTCAGGCTGCACGAGGCCGCTACCGCCCCGGATCCCTCAGACGGCGGGCATGTACTCCGGAACCTCGCGCTGGTCGGCATCACCCCGCGGACCGGAGAGGGCCTGTGGTGCTGGGCCGAAGGGCAGGGCCACAGCGTTCTCGTGGTCACGGAGGCAGCCTAATATGCCCATCCATCTCCCATTCGCAAGGCCCGCCGCCGCAGTCCTCGCCGAATTGTTTTCCGCCGATATCGCGCTCCAGGCCATCGTCAGCCTTCGCTGGACACACTCCGCGCTATCCTTCCCCGGCCTGAAGGCCAAGGCTTGTCGCGCACCGGGTCAAAGACGCGCTTCAACCCTTGAGGCAGTTAAACGTCCTCGTCGCGAGAACAGTTATGACACCGGCATACAGAGCGGTACTGGCCTGATCGAGGATGGCATCCAGGGGACCGCCAATCACTTGGATGTGGCTCAACACGTTCGCACCTGCGGCAGCGCCGACCGCAAGAGCAACCACCAAGTAGGCTGTCGCGTCCTCAGCGTCAATCGCCACCGCCGCGTACGCTAAGCCCAGAACGACCAGCGCGAGCGGCACAAGCCCCCCGGGGACCGCGTCGGGCGCCAAACCCTGCAGAATCGCCAAAAGAACGACCAGACCAACAATAATCCTATTTGCCATTTTCATCTCCTAGAGCAAGTTGCGTGTCACGGCCTGCGCCATCAGACAGCCGTGACGGTCACGGACGGAGTGGCGAGGCCGTAAAAATTGTATCACCTCAAGGACGCCAGTGCATTCAACAGAGTTATCCAATACAGGATGAGCCTGAAGGGGAGGTTTGTTTCCAACACAAGATGAGCCTGAACGTGAGCGGGACGAAAGGGTACAAGCTGCTGGTGAATGACGATCACCATGCAGAACCTAGAGCGGCTTACCCTGGCCGAGATGCAGGAGTTCCTGGCCGGCAGTCGAAGCATTGGCTTCAGAGTCCAGGGACGCGAGCAGATTTATCGCTTTGTCGAGCGTATCTTGGCGGCGCAGCACTACCGACGGCTTGGCAGGAGGCAGAAGGGCATCGTGCGGCGGTTTCTGGCGCGGCTGAGCGGGTTGAGTCGGGCCCAGTTGACGCGGCTGATGGGGCAGTGGCTTCGGCACCGACGGATCGAGGCCCGACAACCCCGTCGGCGCCGCTTTCCGCGCCGCTACACACCCCAGGACATTGCCTTGTTAGCAACCGTCGACGCTGCCCACGAGGGTCTGTCCGGGCCGGCGGTACGGCGCATCCTCGAGCGCGAGTATCAGTTCTTCGCCAACTCGGAGTACGTCCGCCTGGCCCACATCTCGATTTCCCACATTTACAACCTGCGGCGCTCCCGGGCTTATCGCTCACAGCGGGTGGTGTTCGATCGCACTCAGAGACGACAGGTCGGGATCGCCGAGCGGCGCAAGCCCGAGCCACAGGGACAACCCGGCTATCTGCGCGTCGATACGGTGCACCAGGGTCACTGGGACACTCGCCCGGGGCTGTATCACATCAACGCCGTCGATACGGTCACGCAGTGGCAGGTCGTCGGCTGCGTCGAGACGATCTCGGAGCGACACCTGATCCCGGTGCTGGAAGCGATGTTGCACCAGTTCCCCTTTCGCCTGCGCGGCTTCCACTGCGACAACGGCTCGGAGTTTCTCAATCACCGCCTGGCCCGGCTGCTCAACAAGCTACTGATCGAGTTCACCAAGTCG
Organism: Bryobacterales bacterium; assembly: GCA_965248105.1. GTDB lineage: Bacteria > Acidobacteriota > Terriglobia > Bryobacterales > UBA6623. The sequence goes on along the minus strand of CBDFIK010000006.1, from coordinate 1,973,938 downwards.
CGCCCCTATCGCACCACCGACAACGCTCTGGTGGAAGGCAAAAACGGGGCCGTGGTGCGCAAGCACATAGGCTACGGAGCGATCGCCGCCGAGCATGCCTCCGCGTTGCAGCGCTTCTACACAGCCTATTTCAATCCCTATCTGAACTACCACCGCCCGTGCGGCTTCGCCACCATCGAGATCACCGCCCGGGGCCAACGCCGCCGTCGCTATCGCGCCACCGACTACCGCACGCCCTACGAAAAGCTACTCTCGCTGCCCGACTGGCAAAAGCACCTCAAGGACGGCGTGCGAACCGAGACGCTCCAGCAGCAAGCCAGCCGCCACAGCGACACGGCAGCGGCCCAGCGGATGCAGAAAGCCAAGCTCGCCCTGCTAGCCCGTTGTCGACTTCGTCGCTGACAGATTTCTGCAGTGATGGAAGCAGGGCAAGGGGACTTCAAACGCCAGCCCCCTTGCCCCGCACCCCCATCCCCCGCTGCCTAACTGCCACTGACTGCCTAACCGCCACTGAAAGGAGAACCCCAGCAGCACCGCCCGTCCGATCCTCCTTCTTCAGGCTCATTCTTGGATTGGAAAATGCTTCAACATCCAGTTCGTGGCGGGCCGACCGCTCTTGATCGATACGTTGTCGCTTGAGAAGTATCGGGAAGGGATGCCTTGGATTGCCTACCGCCAGTACTGTGAACACTTCCTGGCGCCCCTTGCGCTGATGGCGGTTCGATCTCCGAGAATCAGGCGGTTTCCATTGATGAGCAGGGCCTCGTCGGTTCGACGGGCTACAAGAACACGTCGGCGGCGTACCTGCTTGGCCGCAGCGTCGCCGACCGCCTGCTGGTCTCCTTCGCCACCAGGACCTCCTCACGCGAAGGCGAGAGCGTGCCGTTCACGCTGTCGGCGATGGGGTGAGACTGACGGTCCCCCACATCAGGACCCCCCGTTTACTGTGGGGGACTGCGAGATAAACCGGGCGAGCCAGAGGATAGCCCCAAACGACCCCGCCAAAGCCCCCGCGAGCGCCCATATTTTCAGCTTGTCGATGTCGCTCTTAGTCGCGACGCTTTTCAGAAACGTCTTGATTTCACGATCGTCAAGCTCCAAGTCAGTGCCTCTAGTACGACTATACATCATGCCAGGCGTCGGGCCGTTGCAGTAGCTCAGAGGCGCTTGAAAGAAGCCCTACCGATGGAATATCAATCATGTTGCCCCCGCAATTTCGGTTCACAGCGTCCGCCCCGCCCACATCACGCGGCCGCGCCTCTATCGGTGCGCTTGAGACGGAATCAGCCTCTACCTCTTGACCCGCTGCAGTGGCCTAGGCGGGGTTGATACACTAACGTTGCAAGGCGCGATGGATAACAACAAAGCTCTTGAGAAAGCGGCCCTCTGCCTTTCAGAGCACTTCGATGCTGATTTGGTTGTCTATGCCGGTCCAATCGATCAAGCACATGCTCGATACATGATCGAGGAATGCCGTGCGGACAACAAGCGCCCGAATGCGTATCTTGTTTTGTTAACCTACGGGGGCGATCCCCACGCGGCCTACAGGATAGGCCGCTGCCTCCAACGAAACTATAAGAACGTGGTCGCCTGTGCCCCTGGCCCGTGCGCAAGCGCTGGCACGCTATTGGTGCTAGCGGCCAACGAGCTGGTCATGTCTGATCTGGGTCTACTGGGCCCTCTTGACATCCAACTCCGCAAAACAGACGAACTGTTTGAGATGACGTCGGGCCTCACTGTTACCGAAGCTATTGTCACTCTTCGCTTAGAAGCGTGGTCGATGTTTCAACAAACACTGCTCGATCTAAAAACTGGTAGCCGTGGGCAGATTACGCTCAGAACGGCATTGGAGACTGCGGCTTCACTAACAACGGGTCTTTTTGAACCACTATTTGCTCAAATTGACCCAATGCGACTGGGTGAGGATGGACGATCGACTAGAATCATCGCGGAATACGGCAACCGACTAAACCGCAAGGGTGGAAATCTGAAGCCGGAGGCGCTACATAAACTAGTGGCTGGATACCCCTCTCATCTATTCGAGATTGATCGAGAAGAAGCCCAGGACACCCTATTTACAACCGTGCGGGCTCCTGATGATGTTGAACGGGACCTGATTCAGGCCCTGGGCGCTAATGTTTCACCTGACGCTACTGTAGTCATGCGATTTTCAGCACCAAGAACCGCCAACAGCAAGGAGGGAAAACTTGAAGGAACGGACAATACAACAGATTCGAATCGAGCAAGTGCGAAAGCTGGCGCACCTAATCGAGGTAAGGCAACAGGGAGTGTTCCCAAGACAAGATCATCAAGCGGCGGAAGCCCTCATCAAGAGGCTCCGCTCAACTAAAACTGCTCCGTCGCAGCGACTGCGACCAATAAACCCCTCTATCTGAGCGTTTCGTTCACGCTCACAGCGCCTCTCTGTCCACATCACCTGGCCTGCGCTTCTATCGGTTCGCGTGCAAGGGAACCAAAACGAGACTGTGGCGAATAGGCCTTCTAGACTTCATCAGTCTTGTCGAAGTCGATTGTCTGCTGAGGGTCTTCTGGAGGAAGTGGTAGATCCGCAAGGTGAAATGCTTGTATGTCCATTTCCTTCGCTCGTTCAATGACGCCTCCATCCGTTGTGTAGATTGCGTCCACCCCATTGACTTTGGCGGTGGCTACGATTTGGATGTCGATCTTCACGCGCTGCCAGGCGGCTTTCTCTGCGCCGTTCTGTTTTCTGCGGGTCTGCTTCGCTTGGTAGGTTGCGACAGCGGCTTCTATCGCAGCACTCTGCGAGAATGGAACGACCGCGAAACAGATTTCATTCGCAATGTCAGCAACCAATTTCTCAAGGCCTTCTCCAGCATGGACCAAGCACTCGCTGAACGCGGGCGTTGGGATGAGAATCTTAGCCTTCTCATCAGAGAGGCATTTCTTCAGGTATTCAACACGGTCCTTCGGTCGAGTGACGGGCTCTTTGGTTTGTGGGTTGACGGGGGCGCTCGCGCCTTCTTGGAGCAACAGAATCAGGATTCCGGCGTCGAAAACAACCTTACGCCCGTGATCCATTTAGCCGTTCCTGATGGTCTTCAGCTCCCCGAGGGGGTCCTCCATGGATGCCCAGCGGCTCTTCTTATGGGCCTCCCTAAGGCGTCCTATAACCTCGTCTAGCTTGTTGTCGCTCAGCAGGGAGAAGTCGGTGATGCGAAAACTCTTCATCTCCCAAGCACCGCTAGCATTCCGCAGCCATCGGCCAAGCCCGATCACGCGAACTGGGTCATCAAGGAGGTGTTGTCTGAGCCTGCGGGCAACATCCCTTCCCGCTTCGCAGTGATAGATGCTTCCATCGATGTCCTGTAGGTGTGCGGGTACAGGGTCGTTTTGCCCGCCGAGAACAATCGGAACTCCATCTAGCGTCCCCTCTTCGCTGATCGGGCCAATGAAATCGAATTGTTTCTTCAACCTGCCAGGGAATTCAATCACCTTGGAGCCATCGGGGCCAACCACATTACCGATAGAATTGTCTTCCCTTAGGAGATTGTCAATCGCAGTGGAAGCATCTAGTGCATCCTTAGGCCCGGCATGTTTGCGGGCTTGGTGTACCCGGATTTGAACCTTTGGATCATCCGGCGGCTCAACCTCGGATACCAGTACAGCGCTGCCCTCCTCCATGCGCCGAAAATGGACACTTGCCCGGTAGCCTAGCAACGCCGCAAACTGCTGCATGTACGCAGCCAGTCGAGACATCGGCATCGTCCCAGGGGTAAACCCGTCAATGAGGAGTCGGTACTCACGCGGCTTAAGTTTCACGCTCGGTCACCCCCTATCATGGGCATTGTAACTGAAGACCCCCTCAAGAGGCAGGCCTCATCGTGGTGACGGACCCCGAGGCCGGCACCCGGAACCGCAGCTACCTGCCTTTCTGGGCAACCTCCAGGCCAGAGCCGGAGGAGATTGTTTGATGAATCCGTCCCAAACGATCCAGCGGAAGACGGAGAATGGCGATAAGTCTCGATGTCGTAGGTACTTACGGGATTGATGTTTGCTTGACGGATGTTTGATTGTGGGGGCCGTAGGCGGTTCTGGCGAGGAGGTCTTTTGCCCGCTTCAATCGTCATTGCCCCCTCGCGGCGCCCTCCCCGTCCACATGACCTGGCCGATGGCCTCCGCCTCCCTCGGCCACTTCAACTAACAGTGTGAGCCGCCCAGCAACTCACTGGGACTCGTTGATGCGCTTGAACAGGCTGGCGCTGCGTTCCTGCGCCCGGGCGACTTGCTCGGGGGTCATGTGCGGCCGGAGCAAGTCCTTGATCTCACGGGCCGTCTTGTTGCCTTGTGCGGCGGCAAGGTTCAGCCACGCATAGGCGAGCACATAATCCTCCGGCACGCCCTTGCCCTGAACGTACATGCCGCCGAGGCTGGATTGGGCGCTGGCATTGCCCTGATCGGCGGCCTTCCGGTACCACTTCACCGCCTCCGCGTCATTCTCCGGCACACCCTCGCCATTCGCGTACATGAGGCCGAGGTTGAATTGAGCGCTGGCGTCGCCCTGCTCGGCGGCCTTGCGCCACCACCTCCCGGCCTCCGCATCGTCCTCCGGCACACCCTCGCCCTGAGCGTACATGAAGCCGAGGTTGAGTTGGGCGCTGGCGTAGCCCTGCTCGGCGGCCTTGCGGTACCACTTCACCGCCTCCGCATCGTTCTCCGGCACACCCTCGCCCTGAGCGTACATGAGGCCGAGGTTGGATTGGGCGGTGGCGTGGCCCTGCTCGGCGGCCTTGCGGTACCACTTCACCGCCTCCGTGTCATTCTCCGGCACACCCTCGCCATTCGCGTACATGAAGCCGAGGTTGAACTGGGCGGTGGCGTAGCCCTGCTCGGCGGCCTTCCGGTACCACTTCACCGCCTCCGCATCGTTCTCCGGCACACCCTCGCCCTGAGCGTACATGAGGCCGAGCAAGAATTGGGTGCTGGCGAGGCCCTGCTCGGCGGCCTTGCGGAACCACTTCACCGCCTCCGCGTCATTCTCCGGCACACCCTCGCCATTCGCGTACATGAAGCCGAGGTTGAATTGAGCGCTGGCGTCGCCCTGCTCGGCCCGGCTGAGGACTTCCTGGAACTTCTCTGAGTCCTGAGCGAGCACTGACGGCACGACTAACATTAGTGCCGGCACCAAAAGGACAAGAACCGCCGGAGGTCGCCGTGGTGTCCGTTTCATCGTTCGTTTCCCCTCACAGCGTCCTCCCCGTCCACATCACCTGGCCGATGACCTCCGCTTCCCTCGGCCACCTGACCGGCTTGTAGCGCTCGTGGTCGCTTACCAGTATCCAGTCGTGGTTGTCGTGCTCCAGCCTCTTGATTTGCAAACCGTCGTCGGAGCGCACGGCGAAGATGCGTCCGGCGAGGCGGCGGGTCCGCTGGTGATCGATTAGGATGATCGCTTTGTCCCGTAGCTCCGGCTCCATCGAATTCCCCAGCACGTCGATCAGACTGCACTTGTCGGGGTTGATGCCATGCTTGCGCAGCCAGTCGCGGCGGAAGCCGATCAACTTGATAACGTTCTCATCGTCCACGAACGCACCCGGCCCGGCCGCTCCGCCAATGTCACGGTAGGGCAGGCCGCAAATCTCGGCGTCGGGGTCGGGGAATTCGACGACCTTGCCTGACTCCGGCTCGGCAAGTGCATCGAGACCTTGGGCCGGGCGCGGCAACCGCGAGATCACCTCGTCCAGCGCCTCCGCCATTTCGCTGCGTACGGCGTTTATCTCCCTGCGTAAGTCCTGTCTGATGGCGTCCGCCGCCTCGGCGGGGGCGGAGGGGGCTGGGGTAGAGGACTCGCGGGGCGGGCCGACGTAAAACTCGAGGCCGAGGGCCTGGCATAACAGCCTCACCCGCTCGACGGATGGTACTCTCCCGGTCTTGATCATTGCAATTGCTGTGGGTTGGCCCGTGGCAACCTTTGACACTTCCCGCTCCGAGTGGTGCCCCTTGCGAACCGCAGCTAGTATTTCTTCCAAATACGGCAAGATAGGTGCCCGCATACTGTCAAAATATAGCACCCCAGAACGGGCACGGCGGAATCTGCTCACCATTGCTGTTGACATCGCTAACAAAAGTAAGTAAAATGCTTGCTAATGCCAGCGATCGGTACTGCAGACCTCCAATCCCTTTGTCGTTCTTACTGTGAAGAGACTGGTCGCAGTGAGGCGCGTGTCGCTGACTTGGCGGCGACAAACCCATACCTTTTCAAGCGTTTGCATGCTGGCAAAGGTTGCACCGTCAAGACCTACAACCGCGTCCTTCAGTGGTTTTCCGACCACTGGCCTCCTCATCTGCCGTGGCCCGAGGACATTCCCCGTCCCGAGCCGTCGGATCACGAAGAAGCGGCGTAATGGGTGCGGAGTTGAAGTTTCACCCAGCCGCCTCCGTCTTTCCCATGATGCGGGGCGAGGAGTACCAAGAGCTTCTCTACGATATCCAGGAACACGGCCTGCGCGAACCCATTCTGCTTTGCGACGGTCAAATCCTCGACGGCCGCAATCGCTTCCGCGTCTGCCGCGAGATCGGCATCGAACCCGCGTTTCGAAAGTGGGACGGCAAGGGCGGATCCCCGCTTTCAGTCGTTCTCAGCCTCAACCTTCACAGACGTCACCTGTCGAGCTCGCAACGGGCAGCGATCGCGGTTGAGATCCTGCCGATGCTTGAACAGGAGGCTAAGGGTCGGCAGCGGATGGGGGGCAAGAACAAGCTTCCCCAAAAAATTGGGGAACCTTCCCATGAAGGTGAGGCGGTGGAGCAAGCTGCGAAGCAATTGGGCACCAACCGCGACTACGTCTCGGCGGCAAAGAAAGTCCATGAGGCCGACCCCGCGCTACTTCAGAAAGTCCGTGACGGGGAAACCCACATCGCAGACGCCCTTCGAAAAGTGGTCAAGGACAAGAAGCAGCAGCTACCCACAGCGAAAGAGGCCAAGCGCATCGCCATTGCCGAGCAACGAGACGTGCCGGCCCGGGATGGCTACTACCACAGCCCGAAGCCGGAAGAACAGATCACGCAAGAGGTCGAGCAGGGCCACCGGCAGGGCACCTTCTTTCACGCTATTGAGGACCTGAATTCCATGCCCGTTGAGCCGGAGCAGCTGGCGTCGGAGATTTCCGATTACCGGCGTTTCCGGGTCGAGAATCACCTGGAGGGCGCCTTCGACTATTTGAAGCGATTCAAGGAGATATGGCGATGAACGGCACGATTCGAGAGGCCCTGAAGGAATCGATCCATCTTCACCTGGCAGGCGGTGATCCGGTGGGGATCGACCGGATCGTCGCCCACGCCAGGCAGCTGCATCCCGACGTGTTCGAGCAATACGGGGAAGCGCTTGCGCTCAAAGGCGCAAGCACCATGGTCAAGCATCTTCTCCGCGAGGCGACGGAGATCAGTCAAGACCAGGAAGATCAACTCTACCTTCCCGGCATGGACGCCCCGCTTGCTATCGCTTTCGAGCAAGAGGGCGAGTACAAATATGTCGCCACCCTCAAGGCCAAATGGCCCCATCTTGAGAAGGCACTCGTCGAGCGGGAGCTGAATATCGAGCGTGCCATCGCGCAACGCGACGACTGGGAGCTGAAGCTCGACTATCTAAGGCCGGTGATGGAGAACGACCCCGGCATTACCTTGGAACAGGCCGCTCTGCGGCTACGGGAGGCGCGGGAGCGGGTGCACTGATGGAGGGGGCGGCGTGAATAGACGGCTACGAAGTTGCTTCGGCCTCTTCCCGTGCCAGCCTGACGCGCTCAGGCATCGTGAAGGTGTACATGAGGAACAGTTCGGTGAACTCCTGGATCTGTTTGGCGCTCTCGCGGGAAAAGTCTTCGTCGCCATGCGCCGCTTGATTCCCTTCGAGGCGGATGAGGTCCGCCCAATCCTTCATCGCGGGTGTGATCTTGTGGCGGTCGGCGAGGACGTCGATACGCCGAGAAAGCGTCATTTTCCCGAAGTCGACCCCGTCGGGAGAGATCTCCATGGTGGAACGTTCCAGGACCTTGCGGAACATAATTCCGGCGCTTGTCCAGTTTTGGCGCCACAGGCTGTCCATCGCCTCCTTGTAGTCTTGCGTGGTTGCGGGAGGAACGTGTTCCGGCGCGGTGAGTTTCGGCGGGGCAGGATAAAGTGCCACTGGCCTGAAGCCCTCGTCACACGGATCGCCATCACAGTCGGCGGGAGACTTCTTTTGGGATGGCTCGAATCGCAGTTTGACGATTACCCCCTCCCAACATTTGCGGCACATAGCGAAGTAACTCCATTGATTGCCTCGTTTGAAGGAAGTTTGATATTCAAAGCCGGTTTTCTTGGAACCGCAATGAGGGCAGTCTAGGACCATTTCAGGCATGTCGGACCTCAGTCATCACATCAAGGAAATCGGCAAGACGCTGACCCCGGAACACGGGCCGGAATCGCCCGGCGGTGCCGTGGACCGCCTGCTCGAATACTACATGAAACTCGACTGGCATGACCGGACAGCCTTCGTCGCGGCCTTGATCGGCGAACTGGTGACGCTGAAGGTGAGACAGCGATTAGAGCAGGCGCTTCGGGAGGGGGCGGCGTGAGCAATGGGCTCTCGCGGTCATTGGCATTGCTGGAGTTCCGGAGGATTTGCGTCAGTGGCGACGTTGGTTGAATCACATGTTGAATTGGGACTACTGGCTGAACAGCGGGGAGTGGTTGCCTTGGGCGATTCGTGCATCGATTGTCACGGTTCTCTTCCTGTTCGCAGTCAATCCTGGTTGGGGCCTCTGGATCAAGAGAAAGCTCAACCCAGTGTGGCCCGATGGAACGCCAATGGGACTGGGGTTTGCTTGGAGTTGGCGGAGGGCCGGGTGGAAGGGCAAGATTCGTAAAGCCCGAGGCAAGTGCCCGCCTTCGTAGGCGGGAAGGGAAGATGAGGATTTCTAATGCCCGAATATGATTTTTCTAAAGTGGACGACGCGCGGGACTTTTCCCCGCTGCCGCCGGGAGACTATCCCTGCCGCTTAGCGGCGATTGACCCGAACGAGCGGACGAAGGCCGGAGACGAGATGTGGAAACTGCGGTTCGTTGTCAAGGAGGGCGACTACCGGGGAAGGCTCATCTTCGACCGCATCAGCTTCGGCGAGGCAGCCTTGCCGCGGGTGAAGCTGCTTTGCAGTGCGCTCGGTTTGGATGTAACGAGAAAAGTAGATCTCATACCGGAACTACTCATTGACCGGGAAGTTCTCGTCACCGTCGAAAATCAATCCTATTTCGACCAGCGGGAAGGGAAAGAGAAAAAGTCCAACAAGGTTGTTTTTGCGGGCTATAGCAGCATCGAGAACAGTTCCTCAAGCGACGCTGGGGTAACGGAGGACGAGGACGATGTTCCCTTCTGACGGCTCGATCCCGGCCTGGCTGGTCGTAGCAGCCTTCGTTTTGGGCTACATTTGGGCAGCTAACGCGAGGATGGATGTGGTCTGGGACCAGGGCTACGAAGCCGGCATCCGGCAGCTGTCCGAGGCCTGCGGGGAGGAATGATGAGAAACGACTGGGAGACGGCGCCATCATCTCTTGAAGGCTCGTTGAAGGGCTTGATAAAGGAAGCCATGCGCGATGTAGTGCGCGAGGAAATTACCAACTCCCGTCCGATGGTCGAGCCGCGCCTGCTCGACACCAAACAGGCGGGGCACTACATCGGCCGGCCCGAGGCGATTGTCCGCAAGCTGGCGAGGGAGAAGCGCATCCGGGTGACTTCGGGTGATTCCAAGATGCTGTTCGACCGGTGTGATTTGGACGACTTCGTCGAGCGTGAGAAGGAGGCGGGCCATGTGGATTGACCCCGCTCTTATAATTGATCCCATGGCTAAACGAAAGAAGAAGAATCAGCATGGCGACGGCAGCTACCGCAAGCGCGGACGCCATTCATGGGAACTGTGGTGGATGGTCGAAGGCGTCGCGAGCAGAGAAACCGTGTGCGGCTCGGAAGCCGACGTCCGGGTGCAGCTCAAGCGCCGCACGGCGGACGCCGCTGCGGGCATCATGCCTGAAGGGTTGATGCAGCGCACCGTGGGCGATATCGTGCGCTGGCGTGTTGAGCGTTACGAGCGCGAGCGCCCGGCAAGTTTCAGTGCGATCTGGGCCGGCATGTCCAGGGTACTTGCCGATGAGCTGGCGGCGGTCCGCGTCATCAAGCTGCGCAGGAGGGACATCGAGAAGTTTCAGGATCGTCTCGCGGAAAGCGGACTTGCGGCGGCCAGCGTCAACAGGTACGTCGCACTCATCACCTCGGCGCTTCGCGCGGCGGCGGCCGAGGACCCGCCGCTCGTCACGCATGTGCCGCGCGTCTCACCGCTCAAGGCCGACAACACTCGGCAGGGCTTCCTGCCGGCGGCCGATTACGAGCGGCTGATGGCGTACATGGAGCCTGAATGGTTGAAGTTGCTGTTCGCCATCGGCTATCACGTCGGTGCTCGGGCGGGATCGATTCTCGCGGCAAAGTGGGAGCAGGTCGATTGGGAGAAGAAGATCATCCGTCCGCCGGGTAATCAACCGAAGAACAAGAAGGTCGGCTTCTGGCCGATCTACGGCGATCTCGAGAAGCGCTTGCGGGAGGCCGAGTTCCACCACGAAAAGTATTGGTCGCACGTGCCGTGGCTGATCCACAGGGACGGGCGGCGGCTCACCGGGGCCAGCCAGTACGGTAGCGCGTGGAGCAAGGCCGTTAAGGATGCCGGACTCGACGGATTGCTCTTTCATGATCTGAGGCGGACGGCAGCCCGGAATCTGCTATCCGCCGGCATCGACGAACCGATCGTCTGCCGAGTCATCGGGTGGAAGAACTCAAACATGCTCCACCGCTATCGAATCGTGGACGAACTCGATGTTTCCCATGTCGGGCGGAAGGCGGAGAGGTACCTGGAATCACTCGAAAGAGACCGGGAACGGGAAGACGACAAAGTCCAATGAGCGGCACTAGAAGGGGGTCACATTTGGGCAAAGATTTGGGCAAAGATTTGGGTAATGTTGGCGGACTTAGACACGCAACGTACTGGTATCGTTACACTTACTATAGAAAGCATGGACGTGGACAACTTCCTCGCCCAGGAAGGGAACCGCCAGGGCGGTTACCACGAAGATCACAGTTAACACCGCGACGGATCGGCGCGGGCGGTCAAGTAGCTTCAGCAGAAACGACCGATAGCCCCTCTTCAGAGCTCGGAGCAAGCTCGGCTCCGGCCGCTGCACAGCCCTTCCCCGCAGCAAAATGAGGCAAAGCGCCGGGGTGAGTGTCAGAGCTATCAGCAGCGAGGCAAGCACAGCCAGGATGTAGCTGGCCGCCAAGGGTCGAAAGAACGAGCCGGCCAGCCCTTCGAGCAGAAAAACGGGCACGAACACCAATACGACAATCAGGCTCGCTATGACGACAGCGCTTCGTACTTCGAGCGACGCTTTCAGTACCACTTGGAAGGGCGACTCCGGTGAGCCCGCCTCGCGGTTCAGTCGAAGCCGGCGCGTTATGTTCTCCACGTCGATGATGGCGTCGTCGACGACTTCCCCCAGGGCGATCGCCAGCCCAGCAAGGACCATCGTATTGATCGTTTCTCCCCAAAGATGAATGACAACAGCCGCGGTAATCAGTGACAGCGGAATCGCCGTCAAGCTGATGAGAGCGGTCCTCCATTCCAGAAGGAAGACGGCAAGAATGGCCGCCACCAACAAGCAGCCGAAGAAGAGAGCCTGCTGGAGGTTGTCGATCGACATTTCGATGAAGGTCGCCGGTCGAAAGATCGTTGAGTCGACGTCCACGTCGGCCAAGGCGGGGCGAAGCGCCTTCAGGGCTTGCTCGACATCGCGCGTAACATCGAGCGTATTGCCGGTTGGTTGCTTCTCGACGATCAATAAGATCCCCGGACCGTCATTGATCACCGCGTCTCCGATCGGTGTCGGAAAGCCCTCGACGACGTCCGCTACCTTGCCGAGTTCCAGCGGCGCGCCGTTGCGATAGGCGACCGGAACACGGCGCAAGTCCTCCGCCGCATACACAGTAGGAATATGCGTCACGGCCAATCTCTGGTTAGGCGTGTCGATGAACCCACCGGCGGCCGGCGTGACGGCATCTCGCGTCGCGCGGACCACCTGGTCGAGCGTGACTTGGTGATCGCGCAGGCGCTCGGGGTCCACCAGGACCTGAATCTGCCTGTCCCGCTGGCCCCAGATGGCGACATTCGCCACGCCTCGAATCGCCATCAATCTGGGCCGGATTGTCCAACGGGCTAGAGTGCTCAGTTCGACTTGGGAAAGTTTCTCCGACGACAGCCCGACCTTGAGGACGCGGCTGGTCGCCGACAGCGGAGGCAAGATGACCGGTGTTCGCGAAACACCGGGCAGTTGGCCGCCCAGCGTGGCCACACGCTCCTGCACCAGCTGTCGCGCTTGCAGGAGGTCGGTTCCCGTCTCGAAGTAGAGAACAACGGAAGAAAGGCCCAGCACGCTCGTGGATCGGATCGTATCGACCCCTAAGATCCCGTTCAGCGCATTCTCGATGGGGACGGTGATCAGCGTCTCGACTTCTTCAGACGACAGGCCGGGGCCTTCCGTTTGAATTTCGACTCGGGGCGGGGCAAACTCGGGAAAAACATCAAGCGGCGCCTGGCGCACCGACCGGATTCCGGCCACCATTAGCACGATGGCGGCGGCGACGATCGCCACTCGCAAGCGCAAAGCCGTCCGGACGAGCCAGGTCACGGCTTACTTTCCGCCCCCGAACTCGGTGCCAAACAGTTCGGCGGCTCCGTCGGTCACGACTTCGGTTCCGGGTGCGACCTCCTCCGCCAAACAGGCGATGTCGCCGCTCACGCGATCGACAATCACACGCTGCCGGGTATAAACGAGCGGCTCGACTTGTTTGTACACCCATGCTCCTCCGTGGATGTCGTAAAGGATCGACTTCCAGGGCGCCTGCAGGCATTCGCTTTCCCCCTGCATGGGAATCGAAACACTTACTCGCTCTCCTGGTCTTAGACGGTGTTCTGAATTTTCGAGCTGGAAGAATAGATCGCTCGTCGACGCCAGGGGATCGGCGGAAGGAGGGGCTTCGACCGACCGGGCCGTTCGTCCCTTGGTTGCCGGGGAAGCGTTCAGCGCTCTCACCGTCGCATCGGATCCTTTTCTCAGCAATGAAACGTCGCCCGAATACACCGGTACACGAACCCAAACCGGGTCGAGCTTCGTCACCTCGAAGAGCGGCGCTCCCTGGGCAACGATTTGCTCATGGCCGACGTGAAGTTGGCGAAGGACGCCGTCCACCGGGCTTGCCACAACCACTTCCACGTCAGACTGAAGCGGGGCATTTACGATCTGCTCAAGCTTCGCCCGGGCCGCTTCGCGTGCGGTTGCAGCCACGCGCTCTGCTTCCTGTGCGTCCTCCACGGCCCGCTCACTACCAACGCGGTCACTGAGCAACCGCTTGGCTCGTTCCAGCCTTGCCTTCGCTGCTTCCAGACGGGCATCTGCCGCCTCGAGCTCCGCTTTGGCGTCGGCTCGCAGGTTGCGCGCCACCGAGAGCAGCGGAACGATGCGAAAAAGCGGCTGACCATCACTGACCTGGCCTCCAACCGGAGGTAGACCCTCTTCAGCCTTCAGAGTCCCTGCAACAGGGGCCGCTACTTGAACCGTCTGCCCCGGCGGAACCACCACTTCGCCAGCCACGGTGTAAGACTGGGGCGCCGGCTTGTAATCAATGGGAACCGTCTGAATGCCGAGGCGAGCGTGGGCCTTCTCGGTGAGCTGAATTGTCGTTAGTTCCGATTCGCCGACTCGACGTGTATCAACCTTTGCGGGCGCTACCTTGGCGGGCTTGCCTGCCTCGGCGTTTGAGCCGCCGCACGCAGTCAACGCCAACCAGAGCAGCCCGAGACAACAAACCGCTTGACGATTTATCATAGCCGTCTCCCTACGGCCCAAGAAAGCTCGGCGCGTGCCCGCCGCACCGCGGCAGTCGCCTCGGCCCGGCGGATTTCCAAGTTGAGCATCGGCCGCCTAGCAAGTTGCCCGTCGAGATAAGAGATGTCGCCTGCCTCATAAGCTTTCTCGGCAAGCCCGACGGCCTCACGAACTCCCGGCAAAAGCACCTCACCAATCCGCCGGAGAGAGTCTTGTGCTTGACGGAGTCGCGCGGCGGCCTGGCTGACCTCGAATCCAACTCGCTCCCTGAGCGCGGTATAACGAAGGGCCGCTTGTTCCACTTCCGCCTTGGCCCGGGAGATTTTCCCTTGGTTGCGGTCAAACGCCGGGATTTCAACTGCCAGGCCGGGGCCGGTCTTGATCCCTGACGTTCCGATGCCCTTGCTACTTAGCAGAGGGGCCACAAAGCCAAACGTACGAGAGCGCTCCCACCCCAGGCGACGGCCTGCCGCCTCTACGGATAGCTCCGCCGCCCTCATGTCCGGGCGGGACGATACAGCGATCTCGACCAGTTCTTCCTTCGCCCCAATCGTGAAGGCCTCGACCGTCGCTTCACTTGTGCTCGCCGGTGAGCTGGTATTGGGAATAGCCATCAGCGGGCGAAGCCGCTCCCAGGCGATGTTGATCTCCTGTGTAGCCTGCTGCATCCGATCGCCTGCTCTGAGAGCTTCGATCTCAACGAGGTGAGCATCGAGCTCGCTGATATCACCGGCACGCAGCCGGTGCTTTGTGAGTTCTGCAATCTCCCGTGTCAGTTTCGCTAATTCCCCGTGAATCTTCGCTTGCTCACGGGCCGCGGAGTAATTAGCGTGTGCCACGCGTACATCTCGCGCCAGGTCGAGACCGCGCTGAACCAGGGTTTCGGACGTCTTCTCTACGTTGAGCTTTGCCGCCGCAACCCTCCTCGGACGCTGCCACAACGCTTGGATCGGCGCACCCAACAAGAGTTCGAAAGGTTTCGAGCCAACGCCGAACAACAGTTGAAGGTCCGGATTGACGAGCACGCCCGACTCCACGAGATCGGCCCGTGCCACGGCGAGGTCTGCGAACGCCGCCCGTAGCTCCGGGTTGTTCCACAGCGCAACGGCTACCGCTTCGTCTTCGGAGATGCCGTCGTCAAGCGAAACGCCTGGCGGCAAGGATGGTTGCTCTCTAACCGCGAGGTGCACCGGCCGTAAGGCATGACCGGTCCGCCTTTCGATATCCGCTGAGATCGCAGCTTCATCTTTGGGCACGGCTGCCGGCACAACCATCAGGGTCAGCAAGCCCGTAATTCGTCGGATCCAGCAGCTCATGTTATTTGCACCTCGATCGACTATCATAGTGCACTCTGCGGACTAGCCTGCCTTTCTCACGACAGTAGGGGCGGGCCGCTGCGCCCGCCCAGAGAGAGGGTACAAACCGGGGACATGGGTAACACATGAGTCCAGGCACATAGGTAACACTTTCAGGGACAAGACTCTGATCGTCCTGGCGACGTGGCGCACGCTTTCAGCGTGCTGTGTCGAGCTTTCGAGCCCGACATTTCCGAATCTATAGTAGCCTTGTTGCACGGATAGGGATGGAAACGGAATTCTCCCTTTCCCAAGCCGTAGCGTCAGGAGATGCGTTCGAACACAGGCCGTCCGAGCGCGGTCATTGTGTTCAGGACTTTGCGACCGAGTTGGACCTCCGTGATCTGCCTGGAGAAGCTGCGGGATTTGAGTTTGGGGCCGATGACGCTCTTCCAACGGCCCATCTGCGTTTCTATTCGGCTGCGCTGGTTGTACCCTGTTGCCGTCTGCCAGGCTATGCACCCGTTGCTGCGGATTTGGGCAATATGGCGATCCCGAACGGTCGCATCACGCGCCGATTGCAGGCGGATCACTGCGTCCTTTGGCGGCGGTATGACCACATCCAGGGTCTCCCCATACCGCTGCCTCAGCAGATTTCGCGTGGACGCTCCATCGTAGGCGCCGTCAGCCAGAAAGCCCGTGACCGGGGCATCCAGCTGATCCAGGAGGCCGGGTAAGGCTGTGCTGTCTCCAACGTTATCGTGAGTCAGAGCGGCGCAAACAATCGCCCCGCTGGCGAGGTCCAGTCCGAGGTGGAGCTTGCGCCAGCGGCGGCGTATTCCCTTGGTGTTATGCTTCTGCGCTAGCCATTCGCCCTCGCCGAAGATCTTCAGGCCAGTACTGTCGACCACCAGATGGATAGGCACAGATCCTGCTTGCCTCATCACCTGAGCGATGCTCACCCCGTTTGCGCGACGCGACAGCGTGGAGTAATCCGGTACCCGTATATCCAACCCCATGAGCGTGCCGATGGAACCCATAAGCCCCTGTGTCTGACGCAGTCCAAGATGGTATGCCGTGCGCAGCATCAGGCATGTCTCGATCGCCAAATCCGAGTATCTGCGCTGACCACCCCGTGACGTGCGGCGCGGCGCGCTCCACACACTTTGAGCCTCCTCACTGACCCAAATCGTCAGGTCACCCCGTTGGCGCAAGCTCTCGTTATATTCCGCCCAGTTGATCACCCGGTACTGCACCTTATCAAACTTGTGCCGTCGCGCTGCGTTGAACTTATGTGGCATTTGGACTACCCCCAGCGTTGAAAAACCAATGATAAGACATTCTTCGGGATGATCCATGCAACAAGGTCCCTAACCCGACCGAGTCTGTGTAAAAAGGGGTGGCTGGGCCGTTGTGGCGCAAGCACTCTTGCTTGCCGAGCCGACGCTCGTGTCGGCTCTTGTGCCGCTTATGAACCGTTGCCTCTATGTCTATGGGGCTACTAATTTAGCTAAGAACGCGTGGTAGAAGTCAGCCCGGGGGGAAAAGTTGATGGGCCAACTAGTCAGAGAAACTGACCTCGAAGGCTCTGAAACCCTGTGTTAAGATGAGCGAAGCCTGCCCCTATCCTCGCCACGGTAGCTCAGTTGGTAGAGCAGCGGTTTCGTAAACCGCAGGTCGTGGGTTCGAGTCCCTCCCGTGGCTCCAGTCTTTCAATAACTTAGCTTTTCACTCTCGCAGCGGAAACCGTCATTGTGCCCGCATTCGTGCCCGAACCGGTTTGGAATGCGTCGAGACGCCGGGCCGCTTCTTTCAGGTCGGCTTCGCTGACGATGTTGTACCGCTCGAAAACGGAGCGGGTCTTGTGACCGGACAAAGCCATGGCGACCCTCTCCGGGACGCCGGCCCGAACCAAGTTGCGCACGCCGCTCCTGCGGAGATCGTGCGGTATGTGAACGGCTTGGATTTTCTTGATTCGGACCTTGCCGTCCTTCCCGGGTTCCGTCTCGACGTGACAGGGCAGACCGGCGTTGTAGCAAGCGCGCGCCCATGCCTTGCGGAAGCCCGCGATGCGCTTCCCGTCGTCTCGATGGAACACCCACGGAATGACGACACGGAGATTTCGCTGTGTTTCATCGGTGAACCGGCGCTGCTCTGCGAGAACGTCCCGTAATTGGTCAGTGAAGGGAAACACTCGGCCCTCTTGGTTCTTCGTCGTGCCGGGGTCCAGGGAAACAGTCGCGGCCCGGAAATCTACCTGGCTCCACTTGAGCCTGAGAACTTCACTCGGCACGCGCCACCCCGTGACATAGGCGAAGGTGATGATACGTTGAAGGTGGTCGGGTAGGTGGCTCCGTACCGCGTGGAACTGCTCTTGCTCGAAGAAACCTTTCCGAACGTTGTTTTCTTGCAGCATCGGCACATGAGGCCAATGCAGCACCGTCCCGGCCTTCATGGCGAGAGAAAACGCTCTCTTGACGTGGGTCAATTCGCGGTTGATTTCGCCATTGGATGCGCCTTCCCCCTGGCGCTTCAAGATGAACTTGTTGATATCGGCGGTCGTGATGGACGCAGCCCGACGCTGGCCGAAATACGGCAGAATGTGACGGCGCAAGCGCATCTCAAGATCTCCGATTGACCGCCTGCCGTTGACTTTGTAATCGGTCACAACGTCTTCGGCTAGCTCCCTGAAGCGCACGCGGGTTACTTTGGGCGTGATCGGCACTCCCTTAACGACATCGCCTTCGCGCGACTTGAGTAGTTTCTTGGCGTCGGATCCCCTCACGCTCTCGGATGACTCCCGCATCGGGCGGCCATCCCTGTAGTACTTGATCCACCAAACGTCCGATTCGCGGACGTTGCCTTCTTTGTCCTTCCACTTTCGTTGATAGATTGATCCCATTTAGGTTTCTCCTTTCTTGGTTTCTTTCCTTGTGGTCTTGCGTTGCTTCGCTGGAACCGGCTTTACTGGGCGTTCCGGTTTGGACTTCGCTACCGGCCTGCCTAATAAGGGCAGGGTCCACTGATTGACTCCGATGCTGAACACGTGGCCCTTGTCTTCGAGTTCTTCGACCGGGGGGGGCGCTTTCTCAAACGCTTTGGCTTCCGCGTCGCCTTTCCACGGCTGGTACATTATCAGCCTCTCAACGTGGGCATTCCGGGCGGGCAGGTTCCGAATCTCCCGCGTGGTGAGATAGGCGGCGAGGTCCTTGCGCGTGCCCAACGGCGCGTCCGGCGCGGCCTGAGTGACGTGCCAGAACCATAGCGCTTCCCTGATGAGCGGCGGGCCCAAGCGCTCGTCGTTGCGGAGCCTCAGCAAGTCGAGAGCGGCGCGGGACGCCTCCCAGGGTAACGCGCCCAACTCCATTGATTCCGGCCACGCAAAAAGGCGGTAGGGCAGTCGTTCCTTTCCCGGCGCAGCCTTGAACTCACTCATGATGCGCCGTATTGCCCTGTCGCTCGGGACCGGCGTCGGGGGCTTCTCTTTCCCAGTCTTTGTTTCACTCACGAGCTTGCGCCGGATCGCGGCTCCGCTCATGACGGGGTTGTTCGCCAGCATGATCCGGATTCGATCAATCCAAAACACGTCTGTTCGCGGACGTGCCATCTGAATGAACCTCCTTTATAAGTTTTGGCCAACAGATTGATTATGCCGTTTGATCGGCGTTTTAAATGATCGTATAATCCATTTTACTATGCCGATCCAGCAGGACACAAGGCAAGCCAAGCATATCACGACCGAGCCACAAAGCGGGCACAGTGCGGGCACAGTGGACGCGGAAACCCGTGTGAATAGCGGACCCGACAGAGGAGCTGCGGATGTGAGAACCGCTGTTCCCGCACCGCGGCTGCTCGACTTGCGGGCGGCCGGCCGCTACCTCGGGCTGTCGTACTGGACGGTGCGCGATCTTGTCTTCGCAGGCACGCTGCCGACCGTAAAGCTGCCGTGCCCACGTGCAGGGGACGGCCGGGCCATTCGTCGCGTACTCATCGATCGCCGCGACCTGGACGCCCTCATAGAAACGTACAGGGAGATGGCGCAATGACCCTCTCCCCTACCCAAGTTCGCAGCTGCTACCGCCACCGCGTCCCAAAGGTTCGCAAGACGCAAGGCGGCGTCTGTAATCCATCCCTGAAAAGGGGAATTCATTTCGTAAGAAGCAGCTTCTTTGAAAACAGATCCCGACCCCGTGGGAGTCGCTGGGCGGGGAAAGCGCTTCGGGAATCACGAGCCGAGTTGCAGCGCGCCATTCATTTGTCATTGAGGCTTCAACCATCAACGATCTTGGATAACCACCAAGAGAGTCGGCACTTCCCTGCAATGAGTGCCCGACTTTCGGGTTAGCGTCCTTGGGGGACGTGGACCCAGGAGATGGCAGGGAGCACATGGCTGTCGAAGCGAATGGGTAGGCCTGGTGGTTGGGGTTTACCAAGGACCGAGGTGCAACTTGCGCAGGAAGGGTAGATCACACCGAGCGCGACGAGCGTCGCGACAAAGGCGGTTTCAAGAACTCATCACCGCGTGCCAAGTCCGCGCTTATCGCCTTGGCACAGGCGTTTGGCGGGTCAACGAGCGGTTCGACTATCGCGTTTCGAGCGGGCGTGTGCTTGATCGCCGTAACCCGTCTTTTTGGGTTCAAGGTCGCGTCTCGGGTCCCGACGAGATGGTTGCCGTAGCTCGTGGCGGGCGGGAATTGTGTGTGAATCGAGTGTCGAAGAGGATCTTGTTGGCTGGTTTTCGTTATCAAGATCAACGGGGGGGGAATGCCGATGAGGGCGGGTGAACCCGCCTGATCCCTGAGAACGCCTTCAGCGGCTAAGGCGACACCTTGGAGCGAGCGCCAGATGGCGGCTCATGAGAGCTTCGCCAGTTCTAGGCCTAGGGAGAATGGAAGTCCCAGGGACCTCTCAGATGCCATGCCCCATTGGGCCACCCGCGCCCGGTGCCTGACGGCTGATCGTCTGACCGATCACCACTCTGTCGCTATCAATCCACTGGAGCCACGCCTTTCGCGGAGGCGAAAATCAAGAACCTTGAGCCGGCCGATCCCCAACAGCGCCTGCAACTGGACCTGTTGAAGAGCCGGAACCGCAGACACTTGGAGACAAGTGGATACGACCCTCGACTCGAGGCTCGCATCGAGTCCTACGAGCTGGCTTTTCGCATGCAGGCCGAAGTTCCTCAGGTGATGGACCTCTCCAAAGAGTCAAAGGAAACGATGGAGCTCTATGGCATCGGCGAAGAGCCCACCGACGAGTACGGCCGCCAGTGCCTGCTCGCCAGACGCTTCGCCGAAAGCGGTGTGCGCTTCGTCCAGGTGTCACACAGCTATCCCAGAAACTACTGGGATCAACACGGCAACCTCTTCAAGGGCCACTCGGCGAACGCACGCAGGGTCGATAAGCCCATCGCGGGCTTGCTCAAAGACCTCAAGCGCCGGGACATGCTGAAGGACACGCTTCTGATCTGGGGTACCGAGTTCGGGCGCTCTCCAGCCGTGCAAGGTAAGGACGGCCGCGACCACCGCCTTACGGATGTCGCGGGCGAAGTTCAAGACGCGATTCTCGCGTGAGAGTCCTTACCCGGCGGGGGTGAAAATGAGTTCGTTTGGGTTCGTTTCGGCGATCGGGTACTCCGTTTGTTCGCTCCCTTTGAAGCTAGTTTAATCCATTGAAATAGCTAGGCTTACCTACATTCCCGGGGTCTCGAAAAATGGGTTCCTGTTGATCATTTTTTTGTTTCGCAGCTGCAATCGAGTGCAGTCAACCACATGGTGTACCGGGTTGCCGACACGAAAGCCTAGCCGTCAATTACGTTGTAGTTCTGGACTCCTCGGGGCCTGTCCGAGGAGTCCTCAAAGCAGATGCCGGATGATCAGTGAGTAACTCATCATCACGACAATGATCGCCGTGGTCACCCACAGAGCGAGGGTGATCCAGCCCTTGGGGAGAACGGCTTTCGGAACGTGGCGATAACGCAGATAGATCGTCGCAATGGCAATGATGGGTAGCATCGAAGCTGCCGCGATGCCGCCGATTTTCACCATCAACACCGGCTCCTGGACGAACATGAAGAACAGCGCCGGGACAAACAAGAAAAACCCGATCAAAATACGAATCGCCCGCAGTCTGCTCCGGTAGTCTCGCTTGTCAAAGACCCCAATGTTAGCCAGCAGGTCGGCGGTTCCGCGGGCCATGGCGCCGCTGCCGGCGAAAACCGTGGAATAGAGAACGGCGAACGCCCCGAACATGAATAAATAGAACGACCATCCGCCCAGAATTTCGGTAAACATCTTCGACAGCATGGCGACCATCTCGGTGCCCTTGGGCACCCCCACGGCGGGAAGGATGGCGGCGCCCAACAGGTAGAAAGCGATTGTGGGAAAGGTATAGAAGATCAGGGAAACGAAGACGTCTACGCTCATCACCCGGATCCAACCGAATGCCCTGTTCGTCCACACTTCGGTAGCTTCCCGCGGACCGGTGAACCGCGCGTACCCCTTCTCGATACACCAGTAGGGGTATTGGATCAGATCCATAGACCCCGCCCCCGTGATGCCAAAGACGGTCACGGCCATGCCGAAGCCACCCCCCTGGGGCATGCTAAAAGACAGGCCTTCGAGCACTCGTGACCAAGAGAAATATTCGGGGCTCTTGAACAGGACAATCGCGCAACCAACTGTCAGGGTTGTGAATGCAACCACCAAGCCAAGGGCGATCTTTTCCACTGGGCCGTAGCGCCCCCCCACCAGCATGAAGAATGTGAGCACGGCTACGGCCCAGAGCCAACCGGTACGGGGAATCGCCGGGAACGTGGTATGGAGTATCTCCGAGATTGCCCCCATCATTCCGCCTTGAGAGAAAAGCGAAAATATGATCAGCAAGCCATAGAGCCACACCACCCAGGAAACACGAAATCGTGGCCCGGGGACGCGATTAAACGCCTCCAAAGACGTCTCCCCCGTCGCGATCGTATAGCGGCCGATTTCATGCAATACAAAAATCTTGACGGGGCAGCTCACTAAAATGAGCCACAGGAGCAAGTAACCGTTTTCCGCTCCCAGAATCGTGGTGGCGATCAGTTCGCCGGAACCCACGATGGCGGCGGCGGTGATCAGACCGGGCCCGAGGTGGCGCAGGACATTGCCAAAACTTCGCGGTGGGGTTGCAATGTCCTTGGGGTCGAGGCGATAAGGGTCCTTCAGTTGCCGCTCTTCAGTAGGGGAACTCACGGGGTTTTCTCTCGGAGGATTCCGACGTGGCGCACGCATTCTTGCGTGCCGTGTCGCCATTCGTGGCGACATCGAGCTGCACGGACAATCGTGTCTGTGCGGATGCCGACAGGCATGTCGGCAGGGCACGCCGGGAGGCGTGCGCCACGTCGGAAGCGTCGTTCCACGGACGGGCCTGCTCTCAAAGCAGCAATGTGGGCTGGCCTCGAGTGATTGATCATCCTGGGTTTTGGAGGCCTCAGAGGTGAATAGGCACGAGATCACCGTCGTGCGCGAGCAATCCGTTGATGGCGGCTTCGTCCGGGTGAACAATAACGTTCATTTCGTATTTCTTGCTCTGGCCGGCGTCCAGCCACTGTGCCGCCAGCGGGTGCGGGTCCTGTGGTTTGCCGAACAAAGAGCCGCTGAACGGCTCGAGAGCGGCAGGGACCTCTCAGATGCCATGCCCCATTGGGCCACCCGCGCCCGGTGCCTGACGGCTGATCGTCTGACCGATCACCACTCTGTCGCTATCAATCCACTGGAGATCTCCATTGCTGGTCCAATACAGCCGCAAAACCGTCGGAAAACGTCTCAGTTTTGTCGATCGGGCCATCCCATCCCAGTGCACCGCGTTCGTTCGGCTGGAAAGTCACACTGTAATCTAGCACAGCCTCCTGCGTCTATTCTATCGCGGGCGGCTGGGATTTCTCTGGATAAGGGCCCAGAGGTTACTGAAAACAAAAGAAGTTGCCGCCCGTGACCGGCAGATTGGATTCGGGTCGACAGCACCTTGGGTGTGAAGCCGGCAGGATTGCCGAGGCTTGGTCCTCAGGGTAGTGGGACACCGCGCTCTGGGCTAAGCTGGATCAGGACGTGCCAGCGAGGGGGGCTTATGGGATTTCCATGCAAGATAGGTAAAGGCTAGCCGACCAGGGAGGATCGATCGCCGTGCTCCGTTTAGCGACCGTGATACCAACGGACGAGTAGCCCGTTTCACAGGCACCAGCATACACTTCCCCTACTGATAGGCCCTTCAGCGGTACAATTTCCTCAGGCTGGGGGCGGCCCATGAGCGAAGGCTCAACCACTTACGGGGAATCTAATTTGGACAAGAATGGTTTTATCTTTCGATGTCACGAGGGACACTCTTATGAGACCCATGACCACTCATCTTTCGTTTGCACTCACGTTCGTCCTTTTCTTCACCGGCTGCGCATCCGAGTCTGAGACAGCCGCAGCGAAGGTCGGCGGGGATTCGTGGAAATCTAACTGGCCGCGGCACGTAGTCGCCGAAGGCTTTGCGTACCAAACCGCGGTGGCCGCCGACTTCAGCGGCGACGGCCTGCCCGACGTCATCGTCCACGCCGAGAACCAAGCCCGCCTCTACACTGCCCCCGATTGGAAGCAAACCATCATCAGCGAACAACCCGGCAAGACAGCCGTCCACAGCGAAGTGATGGACGTGGATGGCGACGGCGACCCGGACTACATCGGCGCGGTCTACAGCCCCGGCCCGGTCTTCTGGCTTGAGCGGCCCGCCAACCCGCTGACCGATCCCTGGCCTTACCACCTGGTGGACGACGAGATTGACGGCACACATGGGCTCATCCTGGGCGACATCGACAGCGACGGCGGCCTCGACCTCGTCGCCAACAGCGCGCAGCCCAAGGGACCGTACCCCGAATCCATCGCCTGGTATAAGGTGCCCGACAACCCGCGCCAGGCCGAGCGCTGGGTCCGCCACGTCTTTGCAAAAAACGACGCATCAGGACTCAGCCACTACATGGGTGTCGGCGATGTCAACGGTGACGGCAAGACGGACATTTCCTGCGCCGCCAAGATCCCGGAAGGTGGTAACTGGTTTGCCTGGTGGGAGCAACCCGCCGATGGCAGCCTGCCGTGGACGAAGCACGTTCTTGCCACCGAGCAAGAGGGTGCGACCAACATACTGATCGCCGAGCTGAGCGGCGACGGCAAGACCGATTTCATCGCCAGTCGGGGGCATGGCAGGGGCGTGCTGTGGTTCGAAGCGCCCGAGTTCACGTTGAAGGAGATCAACCCTGATCTCGAAGGTCCGCACAGCCTCGCCGTTGGGGACATCGATCAGGACGGCGACATCGACGCCACCACCTGCGCTAAAGACAGCTTCATCACGGCCTGGTTCGAAAACGACGGCAGCGGCAACTTCACCACGCACCACATTCACGAAGATCAGGCCGCCTACGATATTCGCCTCGTCGACATGGACAACGACACCGACCTCGACGTTCTCGTCGCCGGCCAGGAAAGCAAGAACGTCGTCTGGTACGAGAACGGTTTGCGGTAGCTGTTTCTCGCAAAGGCGCTAAGGACCGCAAAGAACATAAAGAACCCTTGACGGCACTCACCGGGGCTGTGTTCTATTAGAAGACCCAGACGTGCTGAATTTCATTGACGACGATTGCGTTCTATTCCTGTGGGCGACAAGCCCGAAACTGAAAGAGGCTCTGTTCGTTCTCAACAGTTGGGGATTCGATCACAAAACTAATCTTGTTTGGGTGAAAGAACGGATCGGCATGGGTTACTATTTCCGCAATCGACACGAGCATTTATTGGTTGGCGTGCGCGGGGCAGTGCAGCCGCCGGACGAATCAGCGAGACCGGATTCAGTGCGAGAGAAAAAGGAAGCCAAGGAGCGCAAAGCGCGGCCAGGCCAGGCACGTAGTGGAAAGTTTCCACAACAAGAAGCAACCCCGTGCCAAGTTGGCACAGGGTACGGGAAAATCCCGTGACAAGATTGCTGTCAAGGGCGGAGCAAAATTAGACCAGTTCGGCGGAGGGAGAATAGACCAGTTTTGGGGTAGAGCGGCGGAGCAAAAATAGACCAGTGGGGGGGGAGTCGGGGTTTTGGTTCGTGTTTTTGTGGGACGGCTGGAACGCAGCCTGAGGTCGCCCGTTAGGGCGGCTGAAGGCGGAGTGGAAGGCGGCTCACAAAAACTGTGGCGAGCCGGCGGGGATCAATCCGAAGACGGAGAGCGTTGCTTCTTGCTCTGCTTGAGGCGGAAGCTATCGCCGTTCATCTCCAGGATGTGGACGTGGTGAGTGAGCCGATCCAGCAGGGCGCCGGTCATGCGCTCGGACCCGAGGACTTCGGTCCACTCGTTGAACGGCAGGTTCGAGGTCACCATCGTGGAGCCCTGCTCGTAGCGCTGTGAGAAGGTTTCGAACAGCAACTCCGCTCCGGTCTTCGACAGCGGCACGTAGCCCAGTTCATCGACGATCAGCAGGTCTTGCTTGGCGAGCTGCTTTTGGGCCCTCAGCAAGCGCCGCTCATCACGGGCTTCCAGCAGCTCGTTGAGCAGCGCTGCGGCGGTAGTGAAGCGAACCCGATAGCCACCCTGGCAGGCCGCCAGTCCCAGCGCCAGAGCGAGATGCGTTTTCCCCGTGCCGGAGTTTCCTAGAGCCAACACGTTCTCGCGACGGTCGATGAACTCTCCGTGTGCCAGCTCGAGCACCAGCTTCTTGTTCAACTTGGGTAACGCCAGGAAGTCGAACGTATCAAGGGTTTTCGTGACCGGGAACTTGGCGGCCTTGATGCGCCGCTCGGTCGCTCGGCGTTCACGGTCGAGCAGTTCGAGCTCGGACAGTTGCAGCAGAAAGCGTCTCGCATCCAAGCCCTCCGTGGCGCACTGCCGTGCCACCTTGTCGTACTCGCGTAAGAAGGTCGGCAGCCGCAGTGCTTTCAGATGAGCTTCCAGCAGCAGTTTGGATCTCGCCATCAGTCCACTCCCTGTGCCAGCAGCACCAAATAATCTGTTGTCGATGTCTGTTCGACTTGTGCTGTGGGTAAGTGCGGATACTGCGTCAAGTCCAAGCGGGGCGGCCGTTGCTCGATCCGACACAGGACGAGGTGCTTGACGGCGTCGAAGCCGATCGTTCCCAACTCAACGGCCTGCCGCGCGGCGGCGGTGACGTCGGTGAGCGGGAAGTCTTCGAGTAAACGCAGCACCTGCACGTACTCGCGCTTGCCTGGTTTACCCAGCCGCACTTCGAGCAAGCGTCTCAAACGCACGAGATCTTGCGGTAACTGCCAACCGACGAGCGGCGCGGCTTGATCCAGCGCGTTCGTCTTGCGCTCCAGCAAGGCCAGGTAATGCAGCGGATCGAAGATCAACTCCTCGCGTTCGTAGCTGCGCCGATGCCGGGCGATCTCTTCGCTGCCGCAGCCGATGACCACCTCATCGACGTAAGCTCTCAGCAGTACTTCGCGGTGGCCGTAGCGCGTCGGAACCGAGTAGTCGTTGGTCCGATAGCGCACCAGCGACAACGACGTCACCCGCGTCGTGCGCTTGTCGCAAGCGTCATACCCGACAGCAGGCAACGTCAGAAACGCCTGGCGGTCGCGCTCGAAACGCTCACCGATCGTTTCCGAGTGTCGCCGCAAGCGCCGTCCACGGTTCTTGCGGCACTTCGCTTCGAGGTGTTCGTTGAAGGCTTCCCAACTTGAGAACCTGGGGATCGGCACCATAAAGTTGCGCCGCGCATAGCCCACCAACCCTTCCACTTTGCCTTTGTCGTTGCCCTTGCCCGGCCGCCCGAAACGGTCGGCGAACAGATAATGTGACTGCAGCTCGGAGAAGACACGGGTCCTCTGGCGTGTGCCGTCTCCCAGGATCCTCGCCACCGCTAGCTTCGTGTTGTCGTAGACGATGCTGCGCGGCACGCCGCCAAAATAGCGAAACGCCGCATTGTGCCCCTCGCAGAATGCCTCCGTCGTCTCGGCCGGAAACGCTTTCACGAATGCGTCATCGCTATGCGGCAGATCGACGACCAAGAAGTGCGCCTTGCGCTGCACTCCGTTGATGACGACGACCGCTTCGCCGAAGTCCGCCTGGGCGTCACCCGGCGGATGCGTCAGCGGCACGAACATCTCTTGTCCGCCCAGCTTCTTCTCGCGTACGTAGTCCTTGACGGTCGTGTAGCCGCCTGTGAACCCGTACTCGTCGCGGAGGCGGTCAAAGATGCGCTGTGCGGTGTGGCGTTGTTTCCTCGGACGCTCCCGATCGTCGGTCAGGATCTGATCGATGATCCCTGTGAAGGCCTCCAGTTTGGGACGCCTCGCCGGTTTGCTCCGCCGATAGCCCGGCGGAATCCGGTAGCGCAACATCTTGCGCACGGTCTCGCGAGCAATCCCAAAGCGCCGTGCTGCTTCGCGTTCGCTTAGCCCTTCGACGCAGACACTTCGTCGTACTTGAACGTATAGCTCCACCCGATACATCCCTCCGGTGTTCCACAAAACACCTCGGGGATGCTTGCGGACCACATCAGCGGCTTGGTCCTCCGCCTCCTCTGGGAGCCTTCACACCGCCGCTATGTGGTCTAGTTTGTCAGCGCCGTTCTCAATTGCTAAAGCCGCCGGCATAGGGCGCACGCTGGTCAAGATCGCCGAAGTCTGTGAAGCCGCAGAAGCCGAACCCGAGAAGTACGGCCAGTTCGTCGACGAGATGGATCGCACCGGGAAAGTTGATGGCGTCTATCGCAAACTCAGAGCGGAACTCGACGCCGAGCGAAGGCCAATGGCCGAACTGCGTACCCGAGAAGACTTCGCAACCGCAATCGCACAGCGCTGGCAGGAATCCGTGGCGGCGATCATTGACGTCGGAAAGCTACCCAAGAGAGCCGTGCGCGCGTAGACTGCCGCAGTCCGTTTGTTCAATGGATTTTAGACGCATTCCCGAACGCCATTCGCTAACGCCGTAGACCTGTCAAGGGCCGACCTGTGGGCAGCCGGAACAAAGGCGACGATACCGGACGACGGGGAGGGAAACATGGAGCGCTTTAACGGGTAGCCGCTAGAAAGAAGCGCTCAGGCCTGCGCTCGGACGGCTTGCGTCCCCAACCCTTGCCAAGCCCGCGCGAACGGCTCAGAACGGCTCGCAAACGCCTCACAGGGGCAATCTGGACCCGGCGCGCCGGCTGCTGCTTCATAATGAATTCAATGACTGCAAGTGTCCCAAATGTCCCACTTAAAAAAAGGGGCGGCAGGCGCGCTGAATTCACACAGGCTCAAGTGGAGCGCAGCGAGCCCGGCCTGACCACGGACGACGAGCCGTTCAAGTTCACGCTCAAGATCAACGGGAGGACGGTTGAAAATGGCGACTGATGTGTTACGGCAAGAAAATCATCGCAGGGAGCTAGCTTCAGTTTTGACGAATTCCTCAACGACTACCTCTCCGTCAACCCCAAGTAAAGCTAGCTTCAGTTGGGCGAATGCCATCGAAAGAAACTGATCCCAGCAGGAGAAACTTTTCAGATAGCAATCGCCGCGGTAGCGCAATACACATTTGTGAAACTCTTTGCTCGGCAGGTGCTCGATCAGTTGGGAGAAAACCGTACGCCCAAGGTTCATCCCCCATTGTGCTGCGTCGGGATGCTCTGCTCAGGCGGCCATTTGCGGCCTCGACATTTCAAATCGTTCCCGGGCAAAACAGCCCATAAGACATTGAGCGGTAGAGACTTACCGTCCGTTGGCGCAACTTTCCCCGGACAGCACTGGAATCGGATAGCTAGCGCGATGGCTTGTTACCACCAGGAATCCCAGCGGCGGTACAATCTCCTCAGGTCACTGCTCGCGGCGGGCCATAGTCGACCAAACAGATCGCTACCGCGGGGGCATTTTCAGCTAAGCATTCGTCCCGCCGTCCGCATTGATACACGCTCCTGTCAAATAACTGCTTTGCGGTCCCGCCAAAAACGCGACCAGCTCCGCGATCTCGTCCGGCTTGCCGTAGCGGCCTAATGCCGTGCGGGGTGTCAAAATGTCCGCAAACGGGCCTTGGGCAGGGTTCATGTCCGTATCAATCGGCCCAGGCTGAACACAGTTCACGGTGATCCCCTGGGGACCGAGGTCCCGCGCCCAAGCCCGGGTCAAACCTGCTACGGCGAACTTGCTCATGGTGTAAAGCCCCAAGTTCGCTAGCGGCATACTTTCCCCGAAAATGCTTCCGATGTTGATGATCCGGCCTCCTTCCCCCATAACCCTGGCCGCCGACCGCGAGACGACGAAAACACCTCGAATGTTGACATTCATGGCGCGATCGAATTCCTCGTCGGTCGTCTCTTCGAGAGACGCGGACGACAACACGCCGGCATTATTGACCAAGATGTCGAGTCTGCCGAAACGCTCGACGACCTTGTCTACCAACCCTGCCACATCTTTCGCATTCCCCGAGTCCGCCTGTTCCCGGCTCTGATTCGTGCCCAAATTCGTGCCCGCGACGGCCCAAGAGCACCCAATTTCAGGCAACACCACCCAAAACAAGAACCGCGTAACCCATTGAAAGTACTAGCAGAATCAACGGGTTACGGGGTTGGGTCGCGGTTTCGTAAACCGCAGGTCGTGGGTTCGAGTCCCTCCCGTGGCTCCAGTTTCTTCTTTCTACATCAACAGCTTACGAGCTGTGTGTTCTGTAGCCTAGCTGGTTGACTCTTCTCCGAAGCGAGCCTTACTGAGTCTGAGTCTCGCACATTATGATGACATGGCCCGTGTTCAGACTGTAGGAGCACAGCATGTTGGGCCCGTTGGGCCTGCCCCCTGGGGTGAGACAAATAGTTTAGACACAGTTGACCGTTCGCTGGTTTTTGCTGGCCAGCAGCGGCGGTTTGCCGCATAATGGCTCCCGGTTGGTGAAGCGGAGGCGGGCTCTGCGGGAGCGCAACCCGCCCAGGAATAGCCAACTGGAAACTCATCGAGACGATGGGTCGGGGCGTGGAGCCGTTCGCTTTGCGCCCCCCTCCAGCACAAGCCCAGCCCATCGGATCGATACATCTCCTGATGCCTAAAAAAACTCATCGTCGCTCCCGCGCAAGCTCCCTTCGTCTCGGCGGTCCGCTCGAACTCCTCGGGGGGCCGATAGCCCAGCGCCGAATGCAGGCGGCAGCGGTTGTAGTAGCGCTCGATGAAGTCTTCGATGTTCGCGCGCAGGTGATCGAGAGCGCCACGTCTGTATCCAGGGCAGGCAGGTCGGTCGAGACGGAACGAGCGACTTGTGCAGTGAAGCCGAAGCGAGTGCAACCGAAGCGTAAGCTATTATCGGGCGAAGTAAAGTGTCGCCGCGCGGTCAATGTTTTCCCGGTCGAGGAGGGGAGCGCGGTTTTCGTAGTCAGCGATGTTGCCTAAAATCTCCACGATGTCGCGTGGATAGCAGGCCCGCAGGGCGGCCGACCGGCCGCTTTCGATGCATTTCCGACGAGAATACTCTGAGGCCTCAAGCGTCCACTCGATATTCGCGTTTTGACACACCCGCTTCAAGATGGAGTCGAAGATCTCA
Source organism: Bryobacterales bacterium (assembly GCA_965248105.1). Taxonomy (GTDB): domain Bacteria; phylum Acidobacteriota; class Terriglobia; order Bryobacterales; family UBA6623. The sequence goes on along the minus strand of CBDFIK010000006.1, from coordinate 1,943,185 downwards.
GGCGAGATCACATCTATCTTGATCTTGTTTTGAATACGACGGAGGAACGCTTCATCGGCTAACTGGCGCGGATCAAGGTTTGTGGAGAAGACCACCATCGTCTCGAAGGGAACCGGAAACGTCATCCCGGTTCGAAGCGATAGGAAGTCGATACGGCGGTCGAGGGGGACGACCCAGCGGTTGAGCAGGTCCCGTGGATTGATCATTTGCCGACCAAAGTCGTCGATGATGAACATGCCGTTGTTGGCCTTCATCTGCAACGGCGCCGTGTAGTAGCCCAATGTTTCTTCGTATTGGAGCTCGAGCATCTCCTTAACCATCTCGCCGCCGACGGCGATACAAGGGCGCTCGCACCGCAGCCAACGTTGGTCTGCATCATCTTCCGACGGTAGCGGATTGTGCACCACGCTGTCGTAGATGTTGACGATGTGTCCCTGCACCTCGAGGGCGTAAGGTACGTACACGTTGTCTTGAAACACGCGCACCAGCCTCTCGGCGATGCACGTCTTTCCGTTTCCCGTGGATCCGTAGAGGAAGATCTGGGAATTTGACACGATGGCGGGTCCGAGCTGGTCAAGCATCGAGTCTTCCATCACCAAGTCGTGGAAAACCTCACGCAACCGGGACTGAGAGACCTTTTGCCGCATCGCCTGCTGCCGCACGGCATCCGAGTAGGCCTTCAACGAGACCGGCACGGGGCCCACATACTGGCTGATCTGGTATCGATCGGTGGCCAGCTTTCGCCCAGAGGCCGATAGCATAAACTCATAATCGTTGCCGACCATGCCCTTGACTTCAACGTATTGCTCCTTCCGCAAATGCGCGAAAACCGAGCCGGCCAGAGGAACACTTATCTTCATCCGGTCGGCGAGTCGATTCAGCGTCGTGACACCCTCGAGCAGCGTCGTTTTGACCATGATGTCGACGAGGATGTTGCGCGGAACACCGAGCTCCTCCGGGGTCTTAGGTACGGCGGGGAAAAAACGGCCCCCGCCTTCCTGGGCCGCCGGTGAGGTGAAGGCTAAAGTGCTCATTTGCCAATCATTCTACCAGGTCGCCCCTTTCTTAAACCATTGGGTTTTCTCGCTGAGATTTGCCCTCAAAGACACGCAGAACCCAGAGATCGGCGGCGGCCGGCGGGGAATAGCTCTAACTTGCCCAGGCACTGTGACTTATCGGCCCACGGACACGCTAGAATGAGGACTTTCTAGGATGGATATGGTAGTTTCCCAAAGCGAGCTACTCGAACGACGACAGAATTGGCGGAAGCAGAGCCACAAAGTGGTCTTCACCAATGGGTGCTTTGACCTGATTCATCCCGGGCATGTTCGACTCCTGGAAACGGCTCGCGCCCAAGGGGACGTTCTCGTGGTTGCCATCAACAGCGACGAAAGTGTGAGACGTCTCAAAGGACCGAACAGACCCATCTTGCCACAAACGGATCGAGCCGAGATCCTGGCGGCAATGGCCGCCGTCGACGCCGTGACGGTTTTCTCCGAAGACACGCCTTGTGCCCTGCTTGAGCGACTGCTGCCCGACGTGCTGGTCAAAGGAGCGGACTGGTCTCACTGGATAGCCGGTCGCGAGATCGTCGAAGGCAGCGGCGGCGAGGTAGTCGCGATTCCTATCGAAGAGCACTATTCGACCACCGATCTGGTACAGACCATCCGAGACCGAAACTCTTGATTCTACCCGGACTTCGCGACTTGGTCGGGGGACTGGAACGTCACCCGGCGTTCCAAGACCTCGTACGGGTTTTGGGACGGGCAGAACCTAAAAAACTACAATTGTCGGGCCTGAACGCGACGGGTCTGGCTCTATACGCCACTCTGCTTCATGTCCACACGGAAAGGACCGTAGCGGTCGTCGTTGGATCTAGTGCGATCGCCGAGGTTCTCGTCGAGACAGCTGCCGCGTTCTTTGAGCTACTAGAGGTGTCCACGCATCGAGTTGCTCCCTTCGTCCTTCCGGCCCACGATGTCACACCGTACGACGGTCTCTCGCCGCATGCCGAGATCAGCGAGAAACGGGGCATCGGGCTTTGGCGCATGGCGGATCAACAGGCTTCTTTGGTCGCGGCGCCGGTTGCATCGGCACTTCTACAAACAGCCTCCGCGGATTTTCTCCGCAACTTCTGTTGGAAGATTGAAGTCGGGGACGAGTTCGATCTGGCGGATCTGGAGGAGGGGCTCGAGGCGGCCGCTTTCGTCCGTCACGAGCCGGTCGAGACGGTCGGCCAGTTTTCGCTGCGCGGAGGGATCATCGACATCTATTCTCCTGAGGCGTCTTACCCGGTCAGGCTGGAAATGTTCGGCGATCAAGTGGAGTCCATTCGACACTTCGACCCGAACACACAGAAGTCGGTCCAGAGTATCGAAAAAACGCTCATCCTGCCGCTGACGGAGTACCCGCTCTCAGCTGGCCTGCGGGCGGAAATCAGCGGCCATGACGGCGCCGGGTCAGTGGAAGCGCCCAGCGACGACCCGATCCTTCCACCTGGTTGGGAATTCCACCCCGCGGGGGCTGAGGCTCGTTCTACAAGCCTGTGGCAGTTGCTCGACCGGCCGGTCATCATTTGGAGCGACAGGGCGTCTTTGGAGGCCGAAGCCGAGAAGGTCCAGAGGCGGCTGCAAGCCGCCTTTGAACGGTCCGAGGGCCCCGTTCCGTCCCCGGAAGCCTTTTATTTGTCCCTCGAGCGGCTTAGGGAGCCGGCTTCGGGCTTCCACCAGATCGAGGTCGAGCGACTGGCCCATGAATCCGGTTCACGATCCTTTCACATCTCGACCCAGCCGACGCCTCGCTTCGGTGGCAACATAGCCCACTGCATGAGAGAGCTGCAAGCCCGGGTGAAAGACGGGTCCCGGGTCTTGGTGGTCGTCCCCTCTTTGGGTGACGTCGAGCGACTGGCTGACGTCTTAAACGAATACGGGATCACGTATCAGCTAGCTCTCCGAGATCCCTCCAAGGCCGGAATACCCTATCTCGAAGAAAAAGCTTACCTGGCGGGTCCGGTCTCTCAGACCGTGCTGGCACAAGCTTCCATTCGCGAAGGGGCGGTCTTTACCGATTCTCACGTCGTCATCTATGGCGTCGAAGACATCTTTAGCGCCTCCACGATTGTTGCCCGCCCGCCGCAGCGAAAGTCGGCTGTTTCCACTTTTCTCGCCGACCTAGAGGATCTTAAGCCCGGTGATCTTGTCGTCCACTACGAGCACGGCATCGGGCGCTACCTGGGACAGAAGCAGATCGAACACGGTTCCCGCCAGGAAGATTTCATGCTCATCGAATACGCTGATCGGGCGCGACTCTACGTCCCGTTGGCAAGGTTGGACCTCGTCCAGAGGCACCACGGGGCGGGAGGCACCGCCCCGCCGCTGGACCGCATGGGCGGACAGACCTGGAGCCGCACCAAGTCCCGAGTCAAAGCGCGGCTGGTTGATATGGCTGACGAGCTCCTGAAACTCTACGCGGAGCGTAAGCTCAAAACCGGCTTTGCCTTCTCAGCCGACAGCAACTGGCAGCGAGAGTTCGAAGACGCCTTTGAGTTCGTGGAGACTCCTGACCAACTGCACGCCGTCCGTGACATCAAGAAGGACATGGAATCTCCCGAGACGATGGACCGACTGGTCTGCGGCGACGTGGGCTTCGGGAAGACAGAAGTGGCCATGCGGGCCGCTTTCAAGGCGCTGGCCGACGGTAAGCAGGTAGCTCTCCTCGCACCGACTACGGTACTGGCACTCCAACATTACGAAACCTTTCGGCAGCGGTTCTCTCCGTTCCCCGTGGAAGTGGAGATGCTGACGCGATTCCGAACGGCACGCCGGCAAAAGGAGATCATCGACCGCGTCGCAGCTGGCAAGGTAGACCTTACCATCGGTACACACCGGCTCCTGTCAAAGGACGTGGTCTTCAACGACCTCGGGCTGCTGATCGTTGACGAAGAGCAGCGCTTCGGAGTGCGGCACAAAGAACGCCTCAAGCAGCTCAAAAAGAACGTGGACGTGTTGACGCTGACGGCGACGCCGATCCCCAGAACACTACATATGTCGTTTGTAGGCCTGCGCGACATGTCAATCATTCAAACCCCGCCGAAAGATCGGCTGGCGATTCAAACAGTTGTGGCACCATATTCCGATCGGATCGTACGGGCGGCGATCGAGCAGGAAATCGAGCGCGGAGGGCAAATATTCTTTGTTCACAATCGAGTCGAAACAATCTGGGGAGTGGCCGCGCACTTACAACAGCTTGTTCCGGGAGTCCGGTTCGGGGTCGGTCATGGACAGATGCCGGCTAGGGATCTCGAGGACGTGATGGTGAAATTCATGCGCCACGAATACGATGTGCTGGTATCTACTACGATCGTAGAAAATGGGCTCGATATCCCCCTCGCCAACACCATGATGATCGATCGAGCAGATCGTTATGGATTGGCGGAGCTCTACCAGTTGCGTGGTCGGGTGGGGAGGTCCGACCGGCGGGCCTATGCCTACTTGCTGGTCGACGATCTGAGCGAGCTCTCCGAGGATGCCCGAAAACGTCTTGCGGCGCTCAAAGAGTTTAGTGAACTAGGCTCCGGGTTCAAGATCGCCGCGCTTGATCTCGAACTGAGGGGCGCGGGCAACTTACTGGGCGCCGAGCAGCACGGCCATATCGGGGCGGTGGGTTTTGAAACCTACTGCCGGATTCTTGACGAGGCTGTCGCCGAGCTGCAGGGCGAAAAAAAGGAAGCGCCTCGACGCGCCACCATCAAGCTTCAGTTGGACGTTCACATCCCCACCGACTACATCACCGACGAGGCGCAGCGGCTACAAGCCTACAAAAATCTGGCTGAGATACGTAACGCCCAGGATCAAGAGCGGGTCGAGGGCGAATTGCGTGACCGATACGGGACCCCGCCCGAGCCCGTTCGGAACTTGATGGACTATGCCCTGATCAAGAGCCAAGCCGAGCAGATGAGGATCGAGCGGATCGAGCGCCGGGGCCAACGGTTGGCCTTGCATTTCCTTGACGATTCGGCGATCGACCCTCGGCGCCTGATGGACTTTGTCCGTTCAACCCCGGAAGCTTCTTTCTCACCGAGCGGTGAGCTGACGTGGGCGCTCGCGGACGAGCCGGGACCGAAATGGCTCTCGGCGACGAAGGGCCTGCTCGACCGCCTGGCAGCCGCTTAAGGCACTAGGGTGCTGTCACCAGCACAGGGGCCCCGTCGGTACGGACTCGGGGATCGTCACGAGGCCGGTCACAGCAGGGCAGATATTTTGTTTTCTATAACTTATGGCCCCTTATCCAAAGGAATCCTAGCTGCCCACGATAAAATAGACGCAGGAGGCTGTTCCAGGAAGGTATGACAGATTCGGGGATTGCTACCGAGGGCTTAGCACGAGCTTCCTTACTGTCGGCGAGCACGGAAGCCGACACAGGGTGTCCGTGCCGTTTTTCACACCCGCCCATGGCGTTTCTCGCCCGCGGAAACCGACCGCCAGAGGAAATTACCAAACAAAGCCAACTTGGGCATAAAGAAAGCTATTTCAATAACTTGGTCGCAGGAGACAGGCACCTCTGCGGAACCTTGCTAACTGACAAAACCTTTGTAATACAGAGGCGCTGTTGTTCGCGGGTGAGTCATGCAGCGGTGCCTGTCCCCAAGGGGCCGTCAGCGAGTAATGGAAGCCGACGCTGGTTGCCCATCGCGGAACCGACCACCACGGGAAAATTACCAAACAAAGCCAATTGGAATATAAACCAAACTATTTCAATAACTTAACACACAACCACCGAGCGAAGGGAAGGCCGCCGCTTAAGCTACTACGGCCTGTGGGAACGCAAGAATGCTGCACGCCACGTGCAGGCGCCCCGGCAGGGTGCCATCCGGCGCCTAGTAACTCATCCCGCAGCCGATCAGTTCGTCGGACGGGAATTTAGTGATGATTTCGACGCCGTCGGTCTTGATCACGATTTCATCCTCGATGCGGGCACCGTCGTAGCCTTCGCCTTCGTACGTTTCGACAGCAAAGACCATCCCGGGTTCGATTTCGACAGGGTGATCCAAACTATACAGGCGGGAGATGATGGGAAACTCCCACAGCCCGACGCCAATGCCGTGGCCAAACGCCAAGCCGAAGGCTTCCTCTTCGGTCTTGAACCCCCAGTGATCGGCCGCGGGCCAGGCGCTGGCGATGTCCTTGGTGGTGGCTCCCGGACGGACTTGTTCGATCCCCGCCTGTTGCATTTCCCAACAGCGCTGGTAGATGTCCTTTTGCTTTTGGGAAGGCTTGCCGCAGCAGAAACAGCGGTAATAGCAGGTGTGGTAGCCGTTGAACAGTAGGACAATATCGACGAACACGAGGTCCCCCGGTTGAAGCAGGCGGTCGGAACTCAAATGCGGGTGAGGATGCGTGCGGTTGCCGCTCGTCACCTGCACGTTGTGCACCCACTGGGCCCCCAGACGGTGCATGATCTCCGAGGCCGCGGCCTGGATATCTGTTTCCTTGGCGCCGGGCTCGATGGTTTGCGCGATACGGTGGTGAGCTGCGTCGCCAATGGCGGCGGCATGCTTGAGACAGGCGACTTCATCTTCATTCTTGATGGAGCGGGAATATTGCATGACGGCCTGTCCGTCCGCGATGCGGAACCCTTGCTCGTGGAGCGAAACGATCAGTTGGGACTCCATCACGTCCACGCCAACACGGTCGGTGCGGGGAATTTTGTGCTCCGCGAGCACCATGTCGAGGTCTTTGATGAAGTTGTTGTAGCAACCCCACTCCAAGGGCAGCGCGCCGTACATCGTACTGTGGGCGGGGAAGGCGCGGTCCTTGATCCAGGGGCAGTTCAGCTTTTCCGCCGCTACCTCTGATCCGAAGCCGAAGATATACGGTCTCCCGCCACGCGGGACGATGGCATAGCGGGCCATATTGTCCACCTCGGGTGAGGCCACGGCCGTCGAGGTGGCGTAACGTTTGTTGCCCGTCTCGAAAAGCACGAGGCAACTGATATCGAACTTGTCCATGTACTGCTGGATGCGGGACTCCCGATGATTGCGCATGCGGTCGAAGTCGATTCGCTGCTCATAATCGACTTGCATCATGCCTTGTGTGCCATATCGCATTTTTCTACTCTCCCCTATCGAAATTTCGTGACGGACCTCCCGTTCGACCGGCGCGAGATCGGAAAGAGCCAGCCCGGTTAGCAGTTCTCTCAGGTTCCGGCACGGGTAACCATTATAGCCGCCGGATGCCGGCCGTTCGGACTGAGGCAGTGCTCTGATTCTGCAAGATTTGGCCCCCTCCCCGGACGAAAAGTGTTACCTATGTGCTTGGCATAAAGTGTTACCCATGTCCCGGTCAGCTCACAGGTGTGAAGCCATCGATTTCCGCAGGCATCTTGAATCGCAACAAAGCACTTCAAACGAACGGAGATCGGATGGCCATACCCATTTCTTGCCGGAATCGAATTCGATCACGCGCCGATAGCCGTAGACGACGATTGTACCTGTCTTGCGCTATGATCCACCGGGGTGGCTATGCGAAGGTTGAGTTTGAGGCGTCGAATGACTCCTCTCTGTCGCAAGAGTCCCATCCTGCGCGTTGCAGAATCGCGGGCGGTCCGGTGGGGGTCTTGACGCGAGGAAGGTCAAACCGGGCGCGGGAGATGTTTGGGGCTGATTTCAGGTCACTTTACTAAGGAGTGCGTTTCATAAGTTCGGTCACGTATATTTAGAAGCCAGGTGGACGATCGGGAACTTCGGGCACAGCATGCTGTGCCCGCCTGCACTCGCCTGAAACGTGAGTGTATTTATGAAATGGGGTACTAAGGAGCCACAGAATGTTGCGATTTGGGTTATTCGGCGCCGGTCGAATCGGTAGTATGCATGCGCGCAACCTCGCTGCGAATCCGCGTGTCGAGCTAGCCTATGTTTACGATATCGATGAGCCGGCCGCGCGCAAGGCCGCCGAGGGCGCCGGCGCCCGCGTGGCCCCGGATATAACCACGATACTCACCGATGCCAGCGTGGACGCGGTGCTGATCGCGTCGCCAACGAATACCCATGTCGACCTGATCGCTCAGGCGGCCAAAGCCGGCAAGGCGGTGCTGTGCGAAAAGCCGATTGATTTGGACATCAACCGCGCCAACCAGTGCCGTGACAAGATCGCCGATTGCCAGGTGCCGATCCAGATCGGCTTCAACCGGCGCTTTGATCCCAGTCACGGGGCGTTGCGGGAAGCGGTTCAGGCGGGCGAGATCGGCCGCATTGAAAAACTCATCATCACGAGCCGTGACCCTGCACCACCACCTGCCGATTACGTCAAGGTCTCGGGCGGCCTGTTCCGCGACATGATGATCCATGATTTTGACCTGGCGCGCTTCGTTATGGGCGAGGAGCCGACCGAGATCAGCGCGATGGGTAGCGCTTTGGTGAACCCGGACATCGCTTCCCTGGGTGATATCGATACCGCTATGGTCGTTATGAAGATGACATCCGGCGCGCTGTGTCACATCAATTGCTCGCGGCGTGCAGTCTATGGCTATGACCAGCGCATAGAAGCCTTCGGCCCGGGAGGCATGTTGCTTTCTAACAATCGCACTCGGACGACGGTTGAGCGCTACGGAAAGCAGGCGACAGCCGCCCGCGAGCCATTGCTGAACTTCTTCATAGAGCGCTACTCGGAAGCCTACTTTAACCAGGTCAACGCCCTTGTTGACGCAGTCGAGCAAGGAGGCGCAGTGGCGCCCAGCTTCGAGGACGGTCGCCGGGCGCTGATTCTCGCGAACGCCGCCGGCGAGTCGCTCGAAACCGGGCATTCGGTCAAAGTGGTCTATTGACTGCCGTCCCGACGCCGCGTTGGGGGAACGCATCCGAGTCGCATTTCTGGCCCCGTACTACCCGTTGCCCATCTGCTCGGGAGGGCACACACGCTTGGCCAACCTCGTGGGAAAGCTCGTCGATTCTCACGAGATCTACTGGCTCTGCCTTGCAGATCCGGACACCGATGCCGTGTCTCTACCGATCCGGGGCCTGGCCGAACCGCCTAGGCTCGTCCGAACTCGTGCGAATCTGCGTTGGAGAGACAAGGTCAGTGACGCGCTGCGACCCGTGCACTGGGAACGAACCGCTTCCCGCGCCCTGGGGCTGCTCGGCGGCCTCCCGCTCGACGTCGTGCGCATGCGGACACCCGATCTCAAACGAGCTCTCAAGGATCTGCTTACAACCCGCCGAATTGACGTCGTTCAGATCGAGTACGGCGCGATGGCTGGTTACCTGCCGGTGATCCGAAGAGCGTCCCCGGAAACGAAGGTCGTGGTCGACGAGCTGGAGGTGACTTCTATCGCCATCGACCGTCGAATGAAATCGGAGTCGCGCTCGCCACAGCGCATGCGCCGCCAGGCGAACTGCTGGAAGCGTTTCGAGCGGAAGGTTTGGAAAGCAAGCGATGCGGTGCTGGCGATGTCGGAATCGGAGGGTGCCTATATCGCCCGAGTCGCCGGCTCCGGGAAGGCGCGCATCGTCCCTAACGGGGTGGACATCGACTTTTTCCGCTTCCGCTCGGCGGATGCCACCGTCACGCCGGGGCCACCTCGTCTGCTGTTCGTTGGGAATCTTCACCATCGGCCGAACGCTCAAGGCATCGAGGTTTTTCTCCGGACGTCGTGGCCAGGGCTAGCGGAAACGTTTCCGAAACTTGAACTACATGTCGTAGGCCCAGGGGCGAGCGAGGAGCTGCGAGCGCGGCGCGGGCGGCGAGTGATCTTCCACGGATACGTAGAGGACGTGCGCCCCCACTTTGCGGCGGCAACATTGATGGTGGTTCCCATCTTTTCGGGCGGCGGAACACGCCTCAAAGTGTTGGAAGCTCTGGCCTCGGGAACACCGCTGGTATCGACGAGCCTTGGATGCGAAGGCCTGTCAATTGCTAACGGGCGAGAAGCTCTCCTGGCAGACTCGGCTTCTGATTTTCAAAACGCCGTGGCAGCACTGCTGCGGCAACCCGAGCGGCGCGCTGCGCTGGCTGAGGCGGGCCGGCGCCTGGTCGAGGAGCGCTATAGTTGGGCGTCCATATGCGGCGACCTTGAGAAGGTTTGGATCAGCCTATCGTCCACCTAAAACCGTCTTTCGAAGTTCTAGTGGACGGGAGACAAGTTCACTATAGATGACCTTGTTGCATGGATCATCCCGAAGAATGTCTTATCATTGGTTTTTCAACGCTGGGGGTAGTCCAAATGCCACATAAGTTCAACGCAGCGCGACGGCACAAGTTTGATAAGGTGCAGTACCGGGTGATCAACTGGGCGGAATATAACGAGAGCTTGCGCCAACGGGGTGACCTGACGATTTGGGTCAGTGAGGAGGCTCAAAGTGTGTGGAGCGCGCCGCGCCGCACGTCACGGGGTGGTCAGCGCAGATACTCGGATTTGGCGATCGAGACATGCCTGATGCTGCGCACGGCATACCATCTTGGACTGCGTCAGACACAGGGGCTTATGGGTTCCATCGGCACGCTCATGGGGTTGGATATACGGGTACCGGATTACTCCACGCTGTCGCGTCGCGCAAACGGGGTGAGCATCGCTCAGGTGATGAGGCAAGCAGGATCTGTGCCTATCCATCTGGTGGTCGACAGTACTGGCCTGAAGATCTTCGGCGAGGGCGAATGGCTAGCGCAGAAGCATAACACCAAGGGAATACGCCGCCGCTGGCGCAAGCTCCACCTCGGACTGGACCTCGCCAGCGGGGCGATTGTTTGCGCCGCTCTGACTCACGATAACGTTGGAGACAGCACAGCCTTACCCGGCCTCCTGGATCAGCTGGATGCCCCGGTCACGGGCTTTCTGGCTGACGGCGCCTACGATGGAGCGTCCACGCGAAATCTGCTGAGGCAGCGGTATGGGGAGACCCTGGATGTGGTCATACCGCCGCCAAAGGACGCAGTGATCCGCCTGCAATCGGCGCGTGATGCGACCGTTCGGGATCGCCATATTGCCCAAATCCGCAGCAACGGGTGCATAGCCTGGCAGACGGCAACAGGGTACAACCAGCGCAGCCGAATAGAAACGCAGATGGGCCGTTGGAAGAGCGTCATCGGCCCCAAACTCAAATCCCGCAGCTTCTCCAGGCAGATCACGGAGGTCCAACTCGGTCGCAAAGTCCTGAACACAATGACCGCGCTCGGACGGCCTGTGTTCGAACGCATCTCCTGACGCTACGGCTTGGGAAAGGGAGAATTCCGTTTCCATCCCTATCCGTGCAACAAGGCTAATCTGATGGCGATAGGAGACAACCAGCAATGATTCCACATCGGGTGTCAGCGGTACTTCTTTTTTTCTTCTTCGGGGGAGTCCAAGTGAGTGGTCAACTGACGCGCCCCGGGCAAGTTCCCAAGGATTCTGCTGCTCTATACACGGCCTTCTTTTACTTTCAGAATGCACTCCATGACGCGATCCAGCAAGCAGATCAGGAGGATCCTGACCAGGCGCACTTGCTGCGAACCGGCGCTGGAGTGAAGTTTTCCCTGACTGTGGAGGATTTGCGGCAGCTAGGAGATATAGCAAGCGATTTCGTGACTGCCAAGAAGGCCCTTAGAGAACCGAGTGGTTCTACCATAGCTGCAACTGCAGTGAGCAGGGCCGTAGAGGAAGAGCGGCTCGTCAGCGACGCCGTCAAGGCGCTTCAGGACCGTCTTTCAGCGGATGGCCTCGGCAGCGTCCAAGCCTATATCAACGGCGAATTTCGCTCACGTATCAAGGGCTTCAAGGTACTACAATGACGCAACGATGCCATCATCTATATCGCAATTTTCTGCTTGTTCTCACCGCCACAGCGTGCGTCCAAGGTTCGGCTGTCGCTCAGTGCGTCGGGTTCAATACTAAAAACTGGGGGGGCCGGGATGTAATTCGGCTGGCCGGCAACTCCGTCTTCAGCTGGGGAGCATCATTTACCACGGGTTTGTACGCATATAGGTGGAAGGGCCGAGTGCAGGCCACCGTTCGCGTGAACGGTTCGACCATCCACACGGGAGATGTTCAGGGAGGTTGGAATCAAACAGCGGAGATCAGCTGGACCGATCAACCAAGTTCAGTCGGCGTCGGGACGTTCTCGATCAACAATACTCACACCTTCCAGTCCCAGTGCAATCACAACATTACCAAAAACACGGCCTACTCCCTGACAGTGCAACGCCCGACGATCTCAGGAGTGAACGCAATCTGGTGGCTCGGCGGCGGATCAGACCCATCAAACGGTTACTACAACGCCTCCGCGCTCACGGCGGATCCAAAAGGTGCGCCTGAAGTTCCAAGTTGGAGCGTTCCCGTCGGCAGTGGAAAAATGAGCCTGTTTTGCTTTATCTGTACCTCGAATACCGCCACAAGCCAAGCCCCCAGCAGCGGTTGCCAATACGACATAATCATTAGGGTCAGCGTGGGCGGTCTCGACTCAGACAACTTTCTCATGTCGGTAAATCAACCAAGTTATCTGGAGTCGCTCGGGCCGCCTGCGGACGCTGGGTGGAATGCAGCTGGGTTCAAGTCCACCATTCCATACCGCATCCGTGACCACTGCAATTATGCTTTACCGTCGATTGCAGTGAATGAGCAGTTCGGACCATTCATCAACGACACATCGAACAACTGGCCAAAACCCACCCCCGTAAACATCTCGGGCTTTTCCGGGTCCGGCTTCTCTGATGTTGTAGGCATATCGGGTTCTTATACTCCCCAACCGCTGGTGCCGCAGTCGCCCCTGACCACAACGAAGGTCGATCACGCTACGCAAACCTGGCGGGTGGGGTCATCGACCAGCGGTCAGGGCGTTCAAGTCCAAACGAACACCCATCAGAAGTACCTCGATCACGGGCGGCACGAATAATGATGGAAAGACTTTGGGATAGGGGGACGATGATGGCACGCTTTCTTGCTTTGCTACTGCTGGCGACAAGCGCATACGGTCGCATCGAGGCGCCCGTCTCGATCAAGGACCTGACGGCGGGAGCCGATGCAGTCGTCGTTGGACGGCAGACGACAGAGGTAGTTTCCGGTGGCGAGATCAATCTCACTCTGGAGCTTGATCGAGTTTTGTCGGGCGCATTGACCCCGAACCCGCCTTTGCAAGCCAGCATTCAGTCAGCCGCGCTGCGACCGGCGGGCAAACTCACGAGCCAGCCCCTCTTATGCTTTCTGAAGCATTCGGAAGGTCGTTGGGAGATCCTTACCCGGGTTCAGAATGGCGACTCGATAGGCCAGTGGTGCTTTCCGGCGTTGTCGAGGTCGCAGCGAAGCGTATATGAACAGCAAATCTCCAAAGCGGCAGATCCCATTCTGGCTGAGATCGTTTTGGCTCTAGCGGTACTTGGGCCTGTATCTTATCTCGACGTCGGTCAGGTGGTGGCCGCAGTTCCAATGGAAGGAACGGACGACTGGGTCACGATGCTGGAAACACTGTCATCTCAGTACGCCCGGGGATTAAGCGTCGCACTAAGGCTGCGCTACAGCGATCCTGCGGCACCTGAAGCGTTCGCAGCACTCGACCGGGCGGACCTGCCGCCCGGGTTCAGAGTTCAAATCGCGCAGCATTTCCGCACCGGGTACCGAAGTCCTAATCCGGGAGGCATCGAGGTTCTAGGGAGCTTGACTGCCGATGGGGAAGACATTCAGGTGCGAATCTGCGCGGCCTACGCGCTGCGGGCGATCCACGTGGCTGCGACCCTGCCGTTTCTTGCCGAACTGACTCAAAGCGACAATCTGAAACTTCGTTTGGAAGGAGTGCAGGGCCTTGCAGAATTCGCCAACTCCGGGCGACTTCCATTTGAACAGTCTTTGCGCGAATACGACCGTATCGTTTCGCGCAGTCAGTCCGAGTTCGCCAACGAAGAGACGCTGAGACATTTTATCCCTCCCTTCCGCGAGTACCAAAAGGATGAGGACTACTACCTCTCCTACTGGAGGAGCTGGTGGGAAACCACGAAGCACGAACTGGCTGAATAGCCGTGTAGCCAGATGCCACGATCGAGTAAATTTGGTTCCTAGACCCTAGGATGTTCCCGGCGGCGATAGACCAGCACCGCCTTAACTGGACCTCCTACGGTCCACCCCTTTCCTGCGGACCGTCAACCTCGCACCGTCACGCGCGACAACTTCCAACGATCCATCTCCGCTATGCGGATTTACGGCGGCTTCATAGGCCAGATCCGGGTCCACGTTCGCGCTGCGGAGGGCGCGGAACATCGCACTGGTACTCTCGGGAGCGGCCATAATCGGCCCCACTATAGCAGCAGTTTGCCGGAAATATGCTCGAAAAGCAGGTCCCAGGAAGCCCGCTACGGGCTTCCCGGGAGTCGGGTGGGACCTGGGGTACCCCCTATAGCGCCCCCGTTCGCATTCCCGCTCAAAGCTCCGGGGAAATGCGGGATGGTTCACACCGAGATGCGTTCCACGATGTTGCGGGTGACCCGCCGTTTGCGCCGGTCGTAGATTTGGGTAGTTCGCGGGTTGCTATGCCCCGCGAGATACTGCACGTCCTCCATGGGCACATTTTGACTGAGTAGATCGGTTACGACCATGACGCGAAACGAATGGGGGCTGATGATTTCAGGCAATCCGGCGTTCGTGAGCCGCCGCTTGAGCATACGGCGAATGGCATGAGCGGTGAAGGGTTGGTGAGTGAGCCGCCGAAGGTTTTTCCATGAGCCTCGAAACAGCGGCGCGTCCTTGGGATCGTCGGCGATCCCCGCCGCGTCCAGGTAGGCGCGAAGCCAGCCGTCCAGGTCGTGCCGCACGGGAATCTCCCGCTGCTTACCCCCTTTTTCCGAGAATCGTATCACTCGATGTTCCCCTTGGTCTCTGAGATCTTGGAGCCGGAGTTGTGCGATAGCGCCCACGCGGGCTCCGGTGTAGATCAAGGTGCCCAAAACGGCCCGGTCTCTGAGACCCAGGACGTGAGAGGTGTCGAGCGAAGCCAATAAGTCTCTGGCCTGCTGTATGGTGAGTTCGGGCGTCTTACCGTCCACCACGGCGTGTTTGCGCCCGCGCACGGATTGGAAGGGATTGAGCGCGACGGCATGGCGCGTCACCAAGATATCGAAAAACCGCCGTAGAGCGGCCAGCGCTTGATTCTTAGTGACGACTTCGCCGGGCAGCTCTTCGATGAAGCGACCGGCCAAGCCCGGCGTCACCTGAGACAGTTCGATACCCTGCGCGTCGCACCAAGCCAGAAACCGGCCCACGGCGCGGCCATAGGCGCGGCGCGTATGGGGATTGGAAACCTGGGCCGAGAAGAACTCATCGGCGGCAAAGCAAGCGGCTTTTCCGGCCCGCTGCAAGATGGCGGGGAAAGCCTCGGACCCGGCGGCGGTGGGTGCCATCGCAGTCGCTCGATCCAAGGCAACAGACTTCTTCATAATTTAGGGATGATAACATACTTTATCGTACTTATAGAACCCGATCGCCTCCGGTGGGGGTATCCCGGCCGTCCGCACCGAGATGGAACAGAGGGGGGCGAAGGCACGCCCCCCCTAAAACCGCATCAGACGCAGATGCGGCCTTGCTCACGAGCCTCGGTCGCATAAGCGGTGAGCGTTTGAGTTGGCTTAAAGTAGCGATCCCGTTCTACGGGAAGGCCAAGCCGCCCGCGTAGGCTGGCGATTTCCGAAAGGCTGACGGAGCCGAGTTCGGGAAAGCCCATGCCAAGATCGCAAAGCCCAAAGGCGATATCAGGAGAATCGGGATCGACCTCGCTGAGAAGCCAAGTGCAGTTTGCGTCTGGCGTAAACAGCTTCAGGACGGGATAGAAGTCTACGGTGTTTCCGTCTTCGGCGATGTGTTGGGCGTTGCGGCGTCCGTTGGAAAGAAGCTGCTCCTGGATTGCTTTGGTTAAGAGTTTCATGTTGTTTTTCTTCCTTTTGGTTGTGTTTTCCCTTCACCCAAAGAAAGAGGGAAAACCACAAAAGGAGAGAGCGAACAGCCCGGGGAAAGGCCCAAGCCACGAGGCACCGCGAAGGACAGACACCGCTAGGTGAGGGGATACCCCCGGTCTGGCGCGAGCGGTGCGCTGGGCCACACCCGGAAGGTGGGATGGAGCGGAGTAGAAGGAAACTCAAATCAAGAGCAGCCTGGAAGCGGGCCGGGAAAAGGACGAACGTCAATCATACATACGTCGAGGGGAGCGTCGGTGGGCCGGGATCGGCGCAGCACTATTTTTTCTCAGCGAGAGACGACTCAAGTTCGACACAGCGGCGATCAATAAATCGGCGGATTTCATCGTTCATCTTGGAGCCCGCCACCGTGCAGGCAATCTTGAAGCGGCGATGTAGAGCCCGTGGCAGATCAACGGTTAAACGGCTGGTGGCTGGTTTCACGGACATCTGTTTTTCTGTGTCTCTCCCTCCCCCGCCTCTGACAAAAGTGTCGATTTCCTTAGACGTGGGTTGCCGGGCGGGCAGGGGCTTTGTCAGATTTTTCTTAGTCCTCATAAAAAGCTCCGATCTCTTGCATGACAGTTGACGAATGTGTTGCAATTTTGGCTTGCGGCGGCTGGTAGCCTGAAGAGATCATGAAGAAAGCAATCCGACCGGCGATTTTCAAGTGGCGGCAGACGGCTCCGGAGCTGATTGTTTGCGCCGTGCGCTGGTATCTTCGGTACTCACTCTCGCTCCGCGATGTCGAAGAGCTACTCGATGAACGCGGCCTGAAGGCTGACCACACTACGGTCTGGCGATGGGTTCAGCGCTACGGACCGGAACTCGAGCAGAGGCTGCGCCGTCATCTCAAGCCAACCAATAAATCCTGGCGTGTTGATGAAACCTATGTTCGGATCAAGGGCCGCTGGTGCTACTTGTATCGCGCCATTGATTCCACCGGTGCCACCATCGACTTCCTGCTGTCAGCGCTACGCGATGCCGCGGCGGCCAAACGGCTGTTTC
The DNA here is from genome assembly GCA_965248105.1 of Bryobacterales bacterium. GTDB lineage: Bacteria > Acidobacteriota > Terriglobia > Bryobacterales > UBA6623. The sequence continues at coordinate 1,926,278 of CBDFIK010000006.1, read as the reverse complement.
GCAAGGCTCTCAGCGATCCATCGCATCCGCATCCCCGCGTCATCAACACCGATCAGGCACGCCTCTACGGCTCGGCGATTCCAGGAGTGAAAAAAGAAGGAATTCTGCGACGCCGTTGTCGCCACCGGTCGGTCCAATACTTGAACAATATCTTGGAGCAGGATCATCGAGCGATCAAACGACGAGTGAAGACCAAGCAGGGCTTTCGTGAATTCCACGCGGCGCGCCGAACGATCCAAGGATACGAGGCAATGCACATGATCCGGAAGGGGCAGGCGAGGTGGGTGAGCGGTTCGGATGTTCGGCGACAGATTCAGTTCATCAACAAGCTGTTCGAGGTGGCTGCATGAGGCGGAGCCCGGTCGACTCGACCAATCGCTCTCTTGCCGCTTTTTGAAAGTTGCAACACATCCCAGTTGAAAACTCCGCCGCCGCCGTGCTACCGGGAGCCCACTCGAAAATGGTCTTTCCCATCGTGAGCGCTTCCGCGAACGGGACGCGGTTGGCGACGGTGGCGCGGAGCAGTGGAATGCCGTGATCCGCCACATGATCGCGGATGGAACGGCTAATGACGGTGTTGACGATAACACGGGAAACCAGAAACACAGATTTCAGGTTTTCTTTGTATTGCCGTGCCTCTTGGACCTGCTGAATGGTGGTCTGGCTGGCCCAATCGGACGCGCCGGAAGCCTCGATGGGAATCACGATCAGGTCCGAGGCGATAATCACGGCGCGGCTCAAGGCTTCGGCTCGCGGCGGGCCATCAATCACAATATGGTCGTAGTTGACGGCATGGCCCTGGATTTCCTGGGCCATGTTGCTGCGAGCGAGCGCCATCACGGGAAACGGCATCTCGTCTCGGCGCGAAGCCCAATCGTTGGCGGTGCCTTGCGGGTCCGCGTCGATCAATAGTGTCTTGGAGCCTTGCCGATGAAGATAATCAGCGGTGTTGGTGGAGAGGGTCGATTTGCCCACCCCGCCTTTTTGGTTGAGGAAGGAAAGAATCATGGTTTGTTTGTTTCCGGTAACACAGAAATCATTGTACACAGAAACAAGGACGGCGGTCAAATGAAAAGTTTTCCTCCAAGGCTCCACGGCGCGATCCCGCCGGAATGGAACCAGCGGGCACCGGGCCGGTGAGGGTTTAGCTAAGCCCTCATTTCACGGCACAGCTTTAAGGCTTGGTCTTGGTTAAGCTCGACTTGCGACGGCGTGGCGACACGGGCGTAAGCGACGTAACATTCGCGGTCCCAATGGCGTTTGTAGAGCGCGCCCGCCATACGAATCAGCACAAAACGAGAGGCGCTGTATTGGGGCCAACCTGGGATGATGAGCGCCTGGTTCAGGTACTCGGATAGAAAATCGCGGGTTGTGTTGGAATTGGGTTTTTGGTTCATGTTTTTCTCCTTCGATGGTTTGCTGTGTTTTCCCTTCACAAGACAGAGGGAAAACCACAAACCGGAGAAGAGAGAAAGAGCGAGCGCGGCCCGAACCGGGGCAAGGACCAGCTAAGGCAACGCGAGTGACAGACGCCGAAGGCGAGTGAAGCGCTCTGGCGCGAGAGTTGCCCTGGGACGCCGACAACGGCGGGCCGCTGTGAGTGGGCACGAACCAAATAATACCAACACGCAACAGGAACACCACGGTTGCCTCGAAAAGGGAGCGAAGCGGCGAGGCCGATTGCTCCGCCGCTTCGGATGAGCGTTAGGGGAAGAAAACCAGCTTGACGAGCAAGCCGATGATGATCGGTCCATAGGCAACGTAGGCCCACTTGATGATCCCTAATTCGCGCATCACGTCGCCGCGCAAGCTCGCCATGTCAACTTTGGCTTCACCCCGCAAGCTGGCGATCTCAACTTTGACTTCGCCAATGGCTTTTAGCAGGTCTTCCTTGGTCGCCAAATGCTGCGGTATCGGAAGATCGGCAACGGCAGCGCGGGCGGATTCCTCAGATGCGCCGAGTTCTTTCAGCGCGTTGTACATTCCGATGTGAACGTGGCTGCTCATGATGTGATTATCCTCCAATTCGTCTCGCGGTTAAAGTTTGAGTTTGCCATTGTGTGTTTCCTCCCTTACTGGAATGGTCTGATGTGTTTTTCCTTCACAAAGACAGAGGGAAAACCAACAGACCAGAGCAGGAGGAACAGCGCCGCCCGCGCCGCTGACGGGCCGGGCCGACAAAGGCAAGGTCGAGTGACAGACGCCGAAGGCGAGCACAAGCGTTCTGGCGCGAGCGTTGCGGCGGCCCAAACCGTCAGCGGGGGAAAGGCAAGCGGGCAATGGCAACCGGCACACCGCGAGAGTTGGTTGGAGGGACAAATCAGGGTACAGCAGGAAAGCTCACCGGAAAGCGCCCTGGCGGATTCGGCCCGGCGCGGGAAAGAAAAAAAGAGGCGCGGCGTTAAGCGAACGGCTCCGCCGCGCCCTGGGGCGGGGGTCCGCTAGGACTCGTCCACCTGAACCTCCGGGAGTTCTTCTTCCTGCGGAAGCTGGAAGATGCGTGTGTGGGCGAAGTCGGCCACTTTCCGAAGCACCAACAAATCGTTGCGCCCGAAGCTGTGCGTCGTCTTCCATTGATCGCCGTCTTTGTAGAGGCGAGCAAAGGTGACGTTGTGCCTCGGCTGCTCGTCGGTTCCATTGCGCCAAATCGTAGCCTTGACGCGACCGATCCGGATTTCATCAACGGGTTTCTGGTTAGCCATAATGTTTTTCCTCCTAAAGAGTTAAGGGTTTGTGAGCGTTTTCCGCTCACCCGCGAATGGCGGAAAACGGCCAAACCCGGACGCGGTAGGAAAGCGCTGCCCGCGCCGGTGACGGGCCGTGACGACAAAAAGCAAGGCCGAGTGACAGACGCCAAAGGCGAGCGGAAGCGATCTGGCGCGGGGCTTGCGTCGGCCCAAACCGGACCCGGCACGGGAAGCGCGAGAACATGGCGTAAACCGGACCCGATTTCCGTTGGGCGCGAAGTAGGATTTGGCGCACAGCCCGAAGGCAGGTCATCGTTGCGGCGCGGCTGGCGATTGACGATCAAAGGAACGCGGCGATTTGGCGCGACAAGTGGCCTGCCCGGACGTGTAGCCCGCCGTCGTTGGACGAGTCGGCAACCCCGCGATCCTAGCGCCGGTTCCATAAGCCGATTCCTCGCCGTCTTGCTTGTTCTTCCAGTTGAATAAACTCCTGTCGCTTCGAGAAGGGAAACAGCCGGTAAGCGTGGGCGTAGCCCTCGCGGATGAGCCGGGCGTTGAAGTTGTCTCCGTCCAGGAGGACGTAACGGAGCAAGCGCCCGTAGCGGTCTACAGTGTCGCCGGTGCGATCTCTTGCCAGCGCCACGAGCTTGCCTTCGAGCGCGGCCTTGGTGAAGGCGCTGGCCTCGCGTCCAAAATGCTCGACCGCTTGGGTGGGGTGGTCCGTCTCCGGGGTGTCCACGCCGATGAGCCGGACGGTAAAAGTCTTCCCCTGATGGCGAACCCGGATGGTGTCGCCGTCAATCACCCGTTCGACGCGGGCCATGATCGGATCGCGTTGAGCGCTGGTGATGAGCGACGCAAGTCCGGCGATCAGCATAGCCAAGCCGATCAACTTGCCCTTGGGGTGCATTCGCATCGTCAAATCTCCCGCTCCGTGATTTTCTGAATGTCCCACTGGTTGTCTCTGGCTTCGTAGCCTTTGACGAAAACCGCTTCTTCGACAAAGCGCCGCCCTTCGTGGCGCGTCATGTGAATGACCATAGCGATCCCGTCCACCACGCCCCTACAGGTGACTTCCCAGGGAAGCTCCCCGCCGCCTTGCATGGCGCAACTGGCGATTCGGGATAAGGCGCTCTCGGCGTTGTTGGCGTGTACGGTCGTCAGCGATCCGCCGTGGCCGGTGTTGAGCGCTTGCAGCAGGTCCGACGCCTCGCCGCCGCGAACCTCCCCTACCACGATATGATCCGGTCGGTGGCGCAGCGCGTGGCGGACTAAATCGCGGATCGTGACCGCGCCTTCCTGAAGGCCCCTGGCCTCAAAGCGGACACAATTCGAGCGCTCGATGCGAAGCTCCAGCGTGTCCTCGATGGCGACAATGCGCTCGTCATCGGGGAGCAGTTCAATGAGCGCATTGAGAAGGGTGGTCTTGCCCGATCCGGTGCCGCCGGAAACCAGGATGTTGCGCCGGGAGCGCAATACTCGCTCCGCCTCCGACCGCACGTTTCCAGGGAGTGCGCCTTGCTTGACGAGATCATCCGCCGAAAAAGAACGCTTGCCGAAACGCCGCACGGTGATGGCGACTTGCGGACTGGCGGGCGGAACACAGATGGCAACCCGTGATCCGTCATCGAGCCGGGCATCGACAATGGGAGCGCTTGCCGGGTCCAGACCCAAAGGACGGGCGATGTGGATGGCCGCCCGCAGCAGCGCGGCGTCGTTCAGGTTCGGCGCTTGATACGCCGCCAAGCGCCCGGCCCGCTCCACCCACACATTGCCGGGACCGTTAATCATGATCTCGCTGACTTCGGGATCTTCCAGGGCGCTCTCCAAGCCCGGCAGAAACGGTTTGAGGTGTTCCAGCCCGCTTGCGCCGCTCATATTTGGCCCGCCTCCTTCGCTCTCCAATAGGAGTGTTCGGCGGGTAGATAGTGCGGTTTCAGGTAGACCCGGCGCGGCTCAAGCGACTGCGCCCCGTCATAGGGGAGACAGATCGCTTGACAGTTCGAGAGCAAGGCGAAGTCTCGCGGGTGAAACACGGCCTCGCGCTGCTCCCGGAATGATTTGGTCGCGCCCATGCTCCCGGCTCCGCCCCCGGCCCGGCCTGAGAGCGGGGAGATTTCCGAGCGTTTGGAAGTCTCGCTGATCGTGTACATGGCCTTGATCTTGGCAACCTGCCCGCACAACTCCGATGCGATCTTGGCGGATGCGTCGTCGCTGAGCGATAGGAAGATTCGGGTGCGGAGCGTCTGCAAGAGCGAGCGCCACGCTTCGGAGGATCCCAATACCGATCGCAACGAGGAAATAGACTGCGTGGCGACAATCGGGATGCAGCGGCATTGCCGGGTCAGCGCGAAAGACTTTTCGTCGCCCGATGGATCGTCCTCGCCCACCGAAGCGAAGGCTTGGTATTCGTCGCAGATAAAGACGGCGGGCCGGAAGTAACGGCCCGGCTTCTGTTTCATCTTGGCCGGACGCATGAGAAGCGCCTGGAGCCAAGCGTTCTTGAGCATGACGCCCACGGCGCGGGCCAGCGCCGGGTTGACCCCGGCGGGCATGTTCAAGGCCAGCACCTTGCCGTGCTCGATCAATTCATGGAGCGGCGGTAGCTGCTCGGCGCCCTTGAGCGTTTCTTCTTGGGCCGAAGGTATAGACGTGAGTGGTTGGTCTCGTCCGGCCTCGCCGTCCGGCTTCTTGTCGGACCAACTCTTCAAAAAGTGCTTTGGGACACCAAACTTCTCCGCTTCGTCTGCCGCCACCTTCGCCACCCTCCGCGCCTCGTCCTCCGCCGCGATCCGCTGGATTTGGGCTTGCACTTCGATTGCTTGCGGATCGTCGGAGTCTTGCGGCGCGGCGGGGCAAAAGACCTTCGCCACATCCGGCATGTCGAACATGGCAAGGAACACCGAGACCCCCTCCACAATCGAGGACTTCACTTTGTTGTCGAGTGTTTGCCAGTCGTGGACAAACCAGCGCTTGACGGCTTCCACCCGCGCTCTTACCTCGTCTCCGGGTCCAGGTTCCCAAACGATGCGATGAGCGATCTTGAGCTCGTCCAGCTTCGCTTTCATCGGACGGGTGTAGGAGGCTTGCTTTTCTTTCGGATCGTCAGCGGCTTCCCACACCCACTCGCCGAGATTCATTGGTTCGGCGGCGATCACGTCCCTCGACACGAAAACCATGCCTTTGTTCAGGTCGTCGCTCAGCTTCTCGGCTTCCTCGATCTTGGCCGCGAAAAGCTCCGGGTCGATGGCGCAACGGTAGACCTGCTGCAAGGTCACCCACCGTTCCGGGAAGACCCGGTAAAGCTCGATGATCCAGCGGACCAGATTGGTATAGGCTTGCTGCCAAAAGGGTTCTTTTCCCTTCCCGAATAGTTGATTGAGAAGGCTTGAAACGGTGTAGGCCAGCGAGTAGGAATCGAGCCACCAAGCCGAGAGCGGATTCCATTGCCAGCGGCCTTCCATGCCAAGCTCGATGTAGTCCTTTCCCCGGCCCGCTTCGACCAGGATTTGCCGGATGTCGTGACAAAAATCTCCCTTGACTTCGAGCACCAGCGCCGCCGCCCGCATCCGGGGATTGGCCGCTTGCCAGCCGAGAAGCTGGCGGGCAAACGGGTTCATGCAAGCGCTGGTTTTCCCCGATCCCACGGCTCCGAAGATTGCCACGCCGGTATACAGTCCGCGCTCCGGGATGGTGAGCCACGAGGGATTGAAAATCTCCCGCGCTTCGACCGGGTGATGGACTTCCCCGATCACGATTCCCGGAGCGTTTTGGTCCGCTGAAAGCGGCCACGTGGGAAGCCGACCGAAGGCGGCGAAATCCCGCCCGCGACGAGATTCAAACCAGACCTTCCAGATGGACATGAGAAAAAGACCCGCGAGCGTGACGGTGACGAAGGGCGCGGCGTAGTACCACAGCAGCACCCACCCGTAGAAAGTGGGGGTGTGATAGTCCACGAGATCGAGCAAGGGGTTTTCGCCAAGCGCCGGGAAGGGCCGCCGGACAAAGTGCCAGACGGCATAGGATAGAGCGGCGAAAATCACGAGCAGCGGAGCCGGAAGCGCGGCCAAGAATCGAAGGACGCGAACGGAGGCGGCGGCTAAAAGCGCCCCGGCCTGAAACACCGACCAGCCCGCCACGGCCAAAACCCGGATCGGGTTTTTCCAGTTCATGGGGCCAGCGGGCCGGTGCCAAAGCTCCCTCAAAAAAGGGACCAGCTCGTGCCATTTCATCGGTTCGTCTCCCTTCTTTCAGCGCCCCTCCGGGGGGCTGTTTCCGAGCCTTCCCGCAGGGATAAATGAGGACGAGAGCGACCCGCATGGGGCCGGATAGGGGCATGCCACAAATGCCACCTGTCGGGGCCACATGCCCCCCCGCTTTTGTGGGGGGTCGCTCTCGTCCCCCTCTTTTTCTCCCGTTCGGCACGGGCGAGACGATTCACAGGGGATAACCACAGCAGAATGAGAGAGATGGCGGAAGGTGGCTTTGCCACATCTTGAGGCGGAATCTTGCCACACCCCTCCCTGTAACCCTGTGGCAAAAACCATGCGGTCTTTTGTGGCACGAAAAACCACCGATTTCCCCTCTCTCTCAGCCGATCTCATCCGGGTCCGCAAACCGCACAGCCCGCCATGTCGAATAGTCGTCAATCGAGACTCCTTCCGTGACCTTGGCTTCCGGGAGCCGTTGCAGCGCCGCCAACCGCTGCAAGGCTGCATTAAATCCGCCATACTGATCGAGACCTTCTTCGTCATCGGCCTTCAACGCCTCGCTGATTGCCTTTATTTCCTGCTTCACCGTCAACCCCTCGCTTGACTTCCCTGGGTCCGCCGCCGCCCATGCTTCGAGCAACCGCGCCGCCCGGTCCACGTTGACATTTTCAACCCCAATACCGATCACCCGGACCCGTCGGCCCTTCTTGCGGAGCGCATGCCAAAGCGGCCCATGCGCGGCTCCCCACGAGTAGAGTTCGGTGGCGGTCGAGTGGCCCGGATCGACGTAGGCGAAGGTGACGGTTTCAGGGTCCACGGCAAGGGGCAGCTTGAGCGCAAAGTAGCGCTTCTGGTTGCCGACCGCCCCGTAGTAAATCCGGCGCGGAATCAACCGGCGCGGCAAGCCGAGCTTTTCAAAAAACTCGACCTTCTCCGGTTCGGCGGGGAGCCAGTTCATACCCGGATGTTCGAGCACGAAATCGAGCGAGAGAAGCCGCCGCATGACAACCGGCTTACTGGCCTTTCGCCGGTGGCGGATGTTCTCGACGCCTAGCGCCCGGTAGATCGGCTTGCTCGATATGCGGCAGGTCTTCCCTCCTCCGTTGGACCTTGTTGCATGGATCATCCCGAAGAATGTCTTATCATTGGTTTTTCAACGCTGGGGGTAGTCCAAATGCCACATAAGTTCAACGCAGCGCGACGGCACAAGTTTGATAAGGTGCAGTACCGGGTGATCAACTGGGCGGAATATAACGAGAGCTTGCGCCAACGGGGTGACCTGACGATTTGGGTCAGTGAGGAGGCTCAAAGTGTGTGGAGCGCGCCGCGCCGCACGTCACGGGGTGGTCAGCGCAGATACTCGGATTTGGCGATCGAGACATGCCTGATGCTGCGCACGGCATACCATCTTGGACTGCGTCAGACACAGGGGCTTATGGGTTCCATCGGCACGCTCATGGGGTTGGATATACGGGTACCGGATTACTCCACGCTGTCGCGTCGCGCAAACGGGGTGAGCATCGCTCAGGTGATGAGGCAAGCAGGATCTGTGCCTATCCATCTGGTGGTCGACAGTACTGGCCTGAAGATCTTCGGCGAGGGCGAATGGCTAGCGCAGAAGCATAACACCAAGGGAATACGCCGCCGCTGGCGCAAGCTCCACCTCGGACTGGACCTCGCCAGCGGGGCGATTGTTTGCGCCGCTCTGACTCACGATAACGTTGGAGACAGCACAGCCTTACCCGGCCTCCTGGATCAGCTGGATGCCCCGGTCACGGGCTTTCTGGCTGACGGCGCCTACGATGGAGCGTCCACGCGAAATCTGCTGAGGCAGCGGTATGGGGAGACCCTGGATGTGGTCATACCGCCGCCAAAGGACGCAGTGATCCGCCTGCAATCGGCGCGTGATGCGACCGTTCGGGATCGCCATATTGCCCAAATCCGCAGCAACGGGTGCATAGCCTGGCAGACGGCAACAGGGTACAACCAGCGCAGCCGAATAGAAACGCAGATGGGCCGTTGGAAGAGCGTCATCGGCCCCAAACTCAAATCCCGCAGCTTCTCCAGGCAGATCACGGAGGTCCAACTCGGTCGCAAAGTCCTGAACACAATGACCGCGCTCGGACGGCCTGTGTTCGAACGCATCTCCTGACGCTACGGCTTGGGAAAGGGAGAATTCCGTTTCCATCCCTATCCGTGCAACAAGGCTGCTCGGCAGTCCATAGTAGGCTGAGTTGACATTGCGCAACACGGCTCCGCTCAAGACGCTGTCTTTTTCGATGATGACGGCGATTTGGCCGGAAGACGCGTTCGAACTGTTCAGCATCTGGAGGAGTTGGTTTAGGACTACCGGAAGCGGAGGCAGCTTCTCGACTGAGGCCAGAAGCTTTGACCGGTAGTCGACCTCCAAGTCCTGCGACCCGGGACCGGCTTTTTTTATCACTAGATGACTCGGTGAGCGCACAGTCCCCCGAATATCGATATCGGCATTGGAGCACACATTTTTAGCGGTAAAGTTCTCCGAGGGGGAATTTCGACAATCGCCAAGCCGAGTTGAGCCGGTGAAGTAGTCGCCCCGCAGTCGGTTTTCACTTGGCCCGCTAAAAGAACCCGGATGTCAGTCGGCCGCGAAACGAGACGAGCCGCGGAGCGGGCCATTGGCCCGACGGAGCTTATACTTCTCGGATCTCACTGCCCATCACGAGAAAATGAAAGCGCTCGGGCGGCAGAGAGATCTCCTCGGCCGCATCGGCCCAGGTGTGGTACGCCTTTTGGGCCAATGAGGCATTCAACAGGTAGAGGAATTTATCGGACAAACAGTCAATGGGAGGAGGCTGGCGAAACGTGAGTCGGGCGCCGACAGCACTCTCCAAGTTGACCTGCCCGCTCGGTATCGCCTTATCCGACAACAAAGTCACGAAGCTGGCATGGTTGGCGTGGGGCCAAACGTCCGGACGGATCAGCGGTCGTAAGATCGGTTTGGCCTCGAAGGTAATCTCGCACTGCTGGATCCATTCCCAAATGGACTCGCCCCACTCCCAGTGGCGCAAAAACTGTGAATATTGTTCAGCCAGCGTAAGCGCCAGAGTGAACCGTCTCTGGTCCACTGACGGCTCCGATGAAGACGACTCATGAACCTCGTCGGGAATAAGGGATTCGGAGCTCACAATTCCCTCAGCGAGGTGAACCACCTCCTCGACCGAGGCGGGATTCGCACTTTCCTTGAGCAGCAGCGGCGGCAACTCATGAGTGCTCCCGCCCGGGATTTCGAGGTATTTTCGATTGCCGATGATCTCCATGCGAGGCTCCATCCGCGAACGCTTTACTAATCAGTTGGACGAAACCCGTCACCACAGGTTTCAGGCGACGGGTTTCAGAAGATCATAAGTCAATTCTCGTCCACTGGGCAAGCTCGGTGCCTAGGTGCTTCCACCGAGTTGCGAACTCGGAGAAACCCTACGGCCGTCAAGGGTTTACCCTCCCGTCGCCAGCCCTTCTGCTAGTCTTATCGGACGTTTGGGGCCGGTGGAAGTTGTGAAAAAATCTAGGGGACAGCCAGCCGCGGCCTCAGCCTTCGTTGACGCTAAAGAAGTTAGTGCTAAGCCGCGTGTGGCAGTCCCCGATTTTTTCGGACGTTTGGGCCAGTGGGCCGCAATCGGCCGCTCAATCTCCAAGCTAACCGGCAAGCGAGTGCCCTCACCAAAGACTGAAATGCAAGCGTCGAGAAGAGTCTCGACGCGGCAAGCTGAAGAGCTTGCGCCACAAACCCGAGGTCTACGGCTTTGCACCCCCGCGCGGCCCCGCAGCGGAGAAACTGCCCCGTTTGTCGAGCCGGTGGGGCCTTGACCGGACTTTCCTCGCTCTACGCTCGGATTCCGCCGGCCTGCCCTGGGCACGGACGTGGCGCACGCCTCGCGGCGTGCCGTGTCGCCATTCGTGGCGACATGTCTGATGGATGCACCGGATCAATCCTAGGCCGCCCCAGGAATCAAGGCGTGAATGATCATGTAGCCCAAGCCGCCGGCGGCGATCGTCGTAGGAAGCGTAAGTGCCCAAGCCCAAAGGATTTCCCTCGCCTTGCCCCAGCGCACGGCGCGCACGCGTTGCGCCGTTCCCACGCCCGCGATAGCTCCCGCGATCGTGTGCGTCGTGCTGGCGGGGATGCCCAACCTGGCAGCCAGCAAGACGGTAAAAGCACCGCCCGTTTCGGCACAGAAACCTCCGACCGGCTTCAGCTTGGTAATACGATGCCCCATCGTTCTGATGACCCGCCAGCCTCCCATGAACGTACCGAGTGCGATCGCCGCATGCGCCGAGAGAATGACCCAGAACGGAATGTAAAACGTTTCCAGATGACCGAGCGCGAACAGAGCACTGGCGATGATGCCCATGGTCTTTTGGGCGTCGTTGGTGCCGTGGGCGAAGCTAAACACGGCGGAAGAGAACAATTGCAGACGGCGGAAATAGTAATCCAAGGTGGAAGGGTGACCACGACGGAAAATCCATGCCACTGCGATCATCAGCAGCGATCCAGCAACCAAACCCATTAGCGGGGCGACAAAGATGAACGTGCCCGTCTTCACCCAGCCATCGGTGACAATCGCGGTCATCACCTGAGACCACCCCCGCGTCAAGCCAACGTATGCCATCGCCGCCCCTCCATAGCCGCCGACGAGGGCGTGAGAGGCGCTGATGGGCAAACCGAGGTGGGAGGCAAGCCAGGTCCAGAAAATGGCGCCGAACAAGCCGCCGATCACGACGTACTGTGTGACGGCTTCCTGCGCGACCATGCCCTGGCCGATCGTTTTCGCCACAGCCGTCCCAAAGCCGAAGGCGGCGATGAAGTTGAAAAACGCAGCCCAGAACACTGCGTGACCCGGGCTAAGGACGCGAGTAGCGACCACGGTCGCGATCGCATTCGCGGCGTCGTTAAAGCCGTTAAAAAAGTCGAAAACGAGCGCCACGAACACAATAACGACAATGAATCCTAAGTTCTCCATTCGTCTCCTGGTAGCGTCGTCTCGCTAGCTTTCGAAAGACCGCACCTCATCGGCTGAGTCTCGCTCCGTTCAGGCGTTGGTGACCAAAACGACGGCAGATTCGCACCAAGGGGCCTAAGTACTCCAGCAGGCGAGCGCAGGCGGGCACAGCATGCTGTGCCCCTACAGATCTGATGGGTGTCTGGAAAGGTAGGGGCACGGCATGCCGTGCCCGAAGTTCCCGATCGTCCACCTGGCTTCTACACATACGCAACCGAATTTACGAAACAGGCTGCCAAGCTAACCGCCTCAAGCATTCTTGACGACGGCTGCCTCGAGGACATGCGCCACCCCTTCGAATGAATCAGCGGCTTCTTCCAGCAGCTCAATAATCTCCTTGAGCTTGATCAAGCGGATGGGGTCTTTCTCGGTGTCGAATAGGTCCGTCAAAGCTTGGTGGTTCACTTGATCGGCTTCGTCCTCCAGGTCGTGGATCTTGATGAGCAGCGAGGAGACATCTTTCCCTGCGGCCACGGCCCGCACCGCCGCGGCCGTCGCATGGCTGTTGGCGACGAGGTTTTGTGTCATCGTCTGAACGCAGCTAGGAAGGCTCGTGACCTTGAAGATGTGGAACCGCCCGGCTACCTCGTCGACCATGTCGAGGACATCGTCGAGGCGGAGACAAATATCGTGGATGTCCTGGGGCTCCATCGGCGTAATGAAGGTCCGGTGGAGCCGCGTCAGAGTTTCATGCGTGATGTCGTCGCCTTTGTTTTCGATCTGATGAACCCGAATGCGCAGCGTGTTCCAGTCGGTTTCCTTCGCTGTTACGCCTTGATCCAGCATTTCAGCAGCCTCCACGATCAGCTGAGACTGCTTCTCAAAGAGATCGAAGAACTGTTGGTCTTTGGGGAGAAATTTCATATTGGGCCTTCCACGTTTGGTCCGGGTGCGGTCAGTTTCCGCCCGGCGCCCCTCCATCGGAACCTCGGCGGTGTAGGGAAACCATCAACCGCCTTTCGTCAAAACCGGAAGCAGCGGAGGGGTTTGGGCGCCGGGCAAGGGCCCCCCTTGGTCGAAATCGAGAAATCGCCGGTCGAGCAGCCGGGGCGTATCAATGCGACTCATGGCCGAAAGGATATTTTCCAGCACGTGGGGGGTGTCCTTTCTTAGTTTCGGCCAAAAACTCCCGCAGCGATCGTCGGACGGTGCCGGTGCGCTGGGAACACGCACAAGGCGTGATGGGCATAGCACGTTGGTCGGCGTACGACGAAGTCACCTCCTCGGAGACGTAGACCAGCGGCCGAATGATCCGAAAATCGCCGGAACGAGAATAGGTGACCGCCGGCAGCGCACTCAACCGACCCGCATAAAGGGTGTTCCTGAGCAGTGACTCACAGAAGTCGTCGGCCGTGTGCCCTAAAGCTACCACGTTCGCACCCAGAGTCGAGGCAATCTCATACACCGCTCGGCGTCGATAGCGGCTGCACAGGTCGCAGCCGTGGTCCGGATCGTCGGCGAGCAGCTGCAACGAAGGCTCATCGCGGTAATAGGTCCAGGGAATGTTCCGCGTTTTCAAGTAGTCGGCAAGCGGCTCGATGGGGCGGGTGAATTTACCCTGTTCCACGGTAAAGGCGTGCAAGGTGTATTTCACCGGAGACTTTTTCTGGAGCGACAACAAAGCGTCGAGAAGCGTCAGCGAGTCCTTGCCCCCCCGAAACGCCCACGGCGATACGGTCGCCGTGGCGAATCATGCGGAACTCATGAATGGCCTTGCCAACCCGTCGCAGTAAGGTTTTCTCAGGAGCCATGGAGTCGGCGATTCTCCTTGTGGCTGCAGCGCGACGAATCGAAATGGACAACCGTCGGAAAAGCGAAACCCGCGTGGTTGCAGCCAAGTTAATAGCTCTGGGCCGCCCGGTCCAGAACCATTATAGCCAGCGCAGAGAGGGCGTTCTGGAACTCGAACCAAGGCACTTTGGACGGTCGCGGCCCCGAGCAGTCGAACCGCGAGTGCACCTTTTCCGTCTGAGTCACTTGCTAGAGCTCATTGACGGGTGCCAAGAGTGACTCGATGGCATCTCGCAGATCGGCCGGGCTCACCTCGATCTCATCGTCATCTCCTTGGAACCGGTGGCGAAGCCGCCCCTCGGCATCGTAAACCATTATGGCCGGAATGCTTTCCAGACCGAGGCTTTCAAGTGCCTCTGTGATTTCGTGGGTCAGCAGGTAATGAAGGAAGTCGGCGTCCTGATTGTCGAGAAACCGCTGCGCCTGCTCGAGGGCGGCGGAGTCGTTCGAGTCGTCAATCGAGAGGGAGAGGAACTGTATCCGGTCGGGATTGTACTGGTTCGATAGATCAACAACGGAAGGGAAAAGCTCGACGCAGCTTCGACACCAGCTTGCCCAAACGTTGACCACCAGCAAACGGCCCTTGTGCGCCTCAACGACGGTTGCCCACTCTTCGCTGGTGAGCGGCTCGAGGTCAGCTTGGAACCAGGAGCAGCAGACAGCGATCACGAGCGAAGCGACTAGAATACGCTTCCACTTTAGCCATGAGTTTGGTCTCAAGGACAAGCGCATGAGGCGTTGCTCGATCACCACCTCTCAATCCTATCCGGAGATGGCCGTCTGGTGTTAGCGCATGCCTCGGTGCTGTTCTCGAGACCTGTGGCCAGTTTGTGTTTGTTTTCCGGACAAGCCATCCCAAATCAGGCGGCCGGCTAGAGTCGGACGTACTCAAAGGCCGCAGGTCTGGACCAAACGACCGCCCAGCCATGCGCTACGGAACTTGGTTCGGAGGCCAGATTTAACAATCCAGGCAGCCGTCCGCAATGTGGGAGAATCAGCGGCAGGGGATTCAGCGCAGACATCAGGCTTTGCCGGAATCGGCTTGAAGGCCGGCTTTCCAAATAACCCGGCCTGTTCGGCTGCTGGCGGATATCTACCGGAAGCGGGGAGACGAGAAACTGCCGCTGGCGCACTGCCGGAAGGCAATCCAGGTGGAACCTGGCGACATTCCGGCTCGAGTCTTGTTGGGCCGGATCTATGAACAGTATGGGAGACAACAAGAGGCAATGCGTGCCTACCAGGATGTTCTCGCTATCGACCCCGATAGCCGTTTGGCGAAGAACGCGTTGTCTAGACTCCAGAAGTAGTCGCGTGAGGCGCGAGGCGGCTCGTATCGCGGCCTAGGGCTGCTGTACCGTTATGCCACTCGAGAAGATCAATGATCTCAGGGCGCACACGGCTCCTTTGGCCGAGGCGCTTATGGCGACCGTTGAACGCGTCGTGAGTAGCGGCTGGTTTGTGCTGGGCCCGGAGGTGCATGCCTTTGAAGAGGAATTTGCCGCCTATTGTGGCGCGAGCCACTGTGTCGGTGTCGCCAGTGGCACTGATGCCCTGGATCTCTTGCTCCGTGCGCTCGAAGTGGGTCCCCGGGACGAAGTCGTCACCGCCCCTAATGCCGGGATGTACGCGACTACGGCAATACTTGCAGTCGGGGCGGTCCCAGTTTACGCCGACGTGGATCCAGCAACGCTGACGCTGTCCCCGGAGTCGGTCGGTCGGCAGATCACGGCGCGCACCAGGGTTGTGATTGCTACCCATTTGTTTGGACGCATGGCGGATATGGTAGGCCTGCGCGCCCTCTCAGAACAAAACGGCTTGGCCCTGGTTGAGGACTGCGCCCAGTCTCACGGCGCTTCACTGAACGGTCGGCGCGCCGGTTCCTGGGGTGACGGGGCTGCCTTCAGTTTTTATCCCACAAAGAATTTGGGTGCTCTGGGTGAGGCTGGTGCGGTGGCGACTTCCGATGCCGCCCTCGCCCGGCGCGTAAAAAACCTGCGTCAGTATGGCTGGCAGGACAAATATGTCGTTTTGCATCGAGGCGGCAGAAACGGTCGTCTCGACGAGCTTCAGGCGGCGTTGTTGCGGGTAAAGCTGGGTTTCCTCGACCGTTGGAACGCCCAACGCAGAGCGGTAGCCAAATGTTACAGTGCGACACTCAAGCACCCGGATATCTTGACGCCTCCGGTCGATGGCGACGACTACGTGGCACACCTCTACGTGGTGCGAAGTGCCAGGCGGGACGCCTTACGCAATTACCTGAAGCAGCACGGTGTCTCGACAGACGTTCATTATCCACTGCTCGATTACCAACAGCCGTTTCTGAAAACAGACTATCGCCACGTTCATCTGCCGGCCAGTGAGCAGGCGGTGCGTGAAATTCTTACCTTGCCTTGCTATCCGGAACTGGACCTCGATCACGTGAGGCGCGGTTGTGACATCATGAATCGCTGGGAACGCTGATGGTTTCACTGGTTATCCCCGTCTATAAGAATGAGGAATCGATACCGGATTTGCTGAACGCGCTTGAACAGATCCAAGCGTCGCTCGATGCCCGTTTGGAAGTGGTCTTTGTGGTGGACGGCAGCCCGGATCGCTGTCATGAGCTGCTAAAGAACGGTTTGCCGAAGATGGGGTTCGCCTCACAGTTGCTATTGCATTCACGCAATTACGGATCCCTGGCCGGTATTCGTAGCGGGCTGCAGGCCGCCCAAGGTGAGCACTTCGCGGTGATGGCTGCGGATCTCCAGGAGCCGCCGGAGTTGGTTTTGGAGTTCTTTCGCAGTCTCAGATCCGACGAATGCGACGTGGCGATTGGCGCGCGGGAGAGCCGTGAGGATCCTCCGTTGAGTCGATTGGCGTCGCGAGCGTTTTGGTGGTTCTACCGTCGGATGGTTATAGCTGAGGTTCCCGAGGGCGGCGTGGATGTGTTCGGTTGCAACCAGCTGTTTCGCCGGGCCCTCTTGAAACTGGAGGAGAGCCACAACTCGCTCATCGGTTTGCTTTTCTGGTTAGGATTTCGGCGCAAGGTGGTCCACTATCGCCGACGGCGGCGCCGACATGGCAAAACCGCTTGGACCTTGCGTAAGAAGCTTGATTACGTCATGGACAGTGTGTTTGCGTTCTCCGATTTGCCGATAAAGATTCTGATTGCCGTGGGTGGCGCTGGGTTGTTATTTTCCGTGTGTTTCGCTCTACTGGTTGGCGTCCTGCGTATCACTGGTGGGCTGCAGGCGCCCGGCTACGCTGCAACTGTGATTACGATTCTGTTTTTCGGCAGCTTGAATATGATGGGACTGGGAATTGTCGGGGCTTATATATGGCGCACTTACGGTAACACCCAGGGCAGACCGTTAGCCGTTGTGATGCGCACAGACGTTTTCCCCGGCCGGAGCGCCGGCTCAGTGGAGAGACAGTCGGGTGAGTGAGAAAACTTACTTCGTTCATCAGCTGGGTTGCTGTGAAACCGACCATGTGGGCAAGGGCACGCGGATCTGGGCATTTGCCCACGTCCTACCCGGTGCTCACATTGGAGAGGAGTCCAACATC
Organism: Bryobacterales bacterium; assembly: GCA_965248105.1. GTDB lineage: Bacteria > Acidobacteriota > Terriglobia > Bryobacterales > UBA6623. Next base: position 1,909,004 of record CBDFIK010000006.1, on the reverse strand, counting down.
TGCGATCACGTGTTCGTGGAAAACGACGTGGTCATTGGAAATCGCGTCACAGTGAAATCGGGGGTCCAGATTTGGGATGGGATCACAATTGAAGATGATGTTTTCATCGGCCCGAATGCAACTTTTACCAATGACCCGTTTCCTCGCAGCCGGCAGTATCTGGACAGTTATCCCAAGACGACGGTGTGCCAAGGGGCGTCCATCGGAGCCAATGCGACCATCCTGCCCGGCTTGACGATTGGCCGCAATGCGATGATTGGTTCCGGCGCGGTTGTAACACGTTCAGTACCACCGAATGCGATCGTGGTCGGCAATCCGGCAAGAATCTCCGGTTATGTGAATGCCGGCTCGCTGCGTCCGGACACCTCAGTGCTTGATCCCGGCGAGCTCGAGGAGCCCGGCGTCGAAAGCACCAGTGTCAAGCGTGTTATGTTGCATCGTTTGCCGCTGGTGAAAGATCTACGCGGCAATCTCAGTGCGGGCGAGTTTGAGCATCATGTGCCCTTTCCCGTGAAGCGATATTTTCTCGTCTTCGATGTGCCAAGCGAAGAAACGCGGGGCGAACATGCCCATATTGAATGTCAACAGTTCCTCATCTGCATTAAGGGCCGCTGCTCGGTGGTTGCCGACGACGGTGTGAATCGACAGCAATTCGACTTACAGCAACCCAACGTGGGGCTCTACCTGCCCCCCATGGTGTGGAGCATCCACTATAGATACTCTCTTGACGCGGTGTTGTTGGTGTTCGCCTCGGAGCCCTACGATGCCGATGACTATATTCGTGATTACGACCGGTTTTTGGAGCGCTGTTCAAGAGATTCAGCCTGAGATCCGACCGCGCCTGCTTGTTGAGCGAAATCAACCATTGAAGCGAGGAACGGAGCCAACCTGAACCACCGGGGACCGGCTCCAGGTCACCGTGACCTCTCGAATGCCGTGGCTGCTGCTGTTGCTTGTGTTGCTCGCCTTTGGCTCCACGCTTAGTTCGTCTTTTCACTTCGATGATTATTCACTGTTTTCTGATCCCATAGTGACTTCCCCTTCGGGTTGGTGGGAAGTCTTTCGGCTGGAACGCACACGGCCTCTCACCTACCTGACGTTCTGGCTGAACTACCAGCTTGGTGGAACCGAAGCGTGGGGGTATCACGCGGTGAACCTCGCCTGCCATCTCATGGTGGTTTGGTTGGCTTGGTCGGTCTTCCACCGGCTGGTTGGGAGGCGGGCGGCGATCGTTGCAACCGTGGTGTTCGCGGTCCATCCAGTCCAGACAGAAGCGATTGCGTACGTCTTTGGCCGAGCCACGCTGCTGGCGGCTTTGTTTTGCCTGTTGTCTTGGCGCGCGTGGAACGGCGGCAACCAGTGGCGTGCCGTAGCCTACTTCACGGCTGGCTTGCTGGCTAAAGAAGAGGCGATTGCCTTCCCGGTTTTCTTGGCAGGCTATGAATGGATGCGTCGGCGAGCCGGCCCACTGGGCGGTAGAAGCGATATCGAGTGGTCGCGAATGATGCGACCGCTCGCCGCTGCCCTGGGGATCGGAATGCTGGCCACAGCCCGACTCTTCTACGCCGCTCTCGTTACGAAGGGAGCGGGCATCGCAGTTGGGTTGGGTGAGATCACACCCGGAACCTACTTCCTGACTCAAGGCCGGGCTGTTTGGGAGTACCTGCGGCTGCTGGTTTGGCCCGCGGGGCTTAATTTCGATCGCGACTTTCGGCTCTCCACCGAGTGGGACGCCGTGACGCTGGGGGCGTGGGTCACACTGGCGGCGGTCGTTATTGCGAGCTGCTGGTCTTTACGCAAGTGGCCGGGAGCGTTCTGGCTGCTGGGGGGTCTGGTGCTGCTGGTTCCGACGTCGAGCATCATTCCGCTGGCGGACTTGGTAGCGGAACGCCGGCTGTATCTGCCTTTACTCAGCCTGAGTCTCGCGATCGGGATCATTTTGGCGCGCGCTCCGCGATACACGGTCGCGGTGTTAGCTCTTCTGCTCAGCGGGCTTAGCTTGCAAAGAAGTTGGGTGTGGCACAGCGAAGAGAGCCTTTGGCGGGATACGGTGGCTAAATCCCCAGCCAAGGTTCGCCCCAAGATTCAGCTCGCGAGAGCTCTTGGAGCGAAGCAGCCGCCGGCGCGCAATGAGCAGCTTCGGCTGTTGGATGAAGCCCGATCTCTGGCTCCCCACGACCCCGATGTAGCGACCGAGATGGGTGTTGTCTACCTGCAGATGGGCCGCCCCTCGGATGCTTCCCGCGAGTTTTCGGTAGCGCTGACCGCATCGCCAGGCGACCCGCAGGCGCTGACGAACTATGGAGCTGCCCTGTACGCGCTTGGTCGCGGCGAGGAGGCCGCCGAGACTTTTCGGACCGCACTCGGAATCGATCCTTGTAACTTCGATGCCCGCAACAACTTGATCCTCGCTTATCGCAGCCGAGGAGATACGCTTGCCGCCCAACGCACCGCGGGGTCACCCGTAGGCTGCCGGTTTACCTCCCAGCAACAGCAAATGATCGAAGCGGTGAGATAGGGCGCTCGCTGCCCTGCGGAGACCGTCCGTTGAGCGCTCTCAGCTGAGAACCTGGCGAGAAGAGCGGGTTAGTCAGCCATTTCGACCAACGTCAAAGAAAATGGGCCCCGGCTGGAGTCAAAATCCATGCGCATCGATTCGTTGCCTCCGCAAACCCTCAGTGTGAATTGACTGCCTTCTACGACCGAGGGCATGGATAAGTGTGTTCCCGAGGGGAGCGAAGACTTCAGGTTCCCTGCGATCATGTTGACGATTTCGCCCATCGTGTCGCGGACATCGTCGTCCAATGAATCCGGCTGCTCGATCGACATCAGTTGCGCTGTCAGGGCAAACGATAGGGGGCGTTCACATTCGAGTAGGACGGCGCCCTTCCGATTGCCGGCGAAGTAGACGGCGCCTACGACGGGGTGGGAGAGTTCTCGAACCTCGGAACTTTCGAAGGGCGTCACCTGGGTGCCAAGCATCGTAGAGAATATTTCCTGCACGACGGTGGTCGCGGTGTCCTTGTAATCATGAAGCTCTGTTGTCGTCTGGCTCATGACGGCCTCCGGTTCAGCATCCGTTCCCTTCCGATAGCTGTCGTCCGCTCCCGCGCGAAGCCGCGATGGGCGCGGCTCGCGCCGTGAGAGTTAAGATCCGGGATTCTCGTACATGATTCCGCGCCCGACCTGCCGGCGGATGAATTGGTCATCGAGGTTGAGCGTTGTCTCGCTCGAGCCGAGGATCAGATATCCTTCCGGACGGACATGCTTTCGAATCCTGCTCAGAATGTCTCGCTTCGTTTCCGTATCGAAATAAATCAGTACATTGCGGCAAAGGACGACATCGAACTGCCCGAGAGCCGGCCAACTCAATGTAAGGTTCAGTTTTGCCCAACGAACCATCCGCCGGACCTCGGGACTGATTTCCCACTCCATGCCGTGACGCGTGAAGTGCTTCACCAGATATTTGGCCGGGAGCCCGCGGTTGACCTCTAGCTGCATGAAGCGGCCTTTTCGGGCCTTGTCGAGTATCTCGTCGGAGAGGTCAGTGCCTAGAAGTTCGATTTGAGATGGCCCTAGTCCCATTTCGAGCCACATCATGGCCAAACTATAGGCTTCCTGCCCCGAGGAACAGGCTGCCGACCAGAAGCGCACCGGGCGCCGTCCGGCGGTGCGTCCAACCAGCTTGGGAATTAACTCCTTTTGCAGACTTTCGAAGGGCGTCACGTCACGGAAGAAGAGGGTTTCATTGGTGGTCATCGCCTCGACCACCTTGTGGCGCAATCGCTCTCCGCCCGTCGCGCGGATTAGCCTGCACAGGTCGTCGAGCGACGTGGCGCCTTCGCTCTTGACGACCGGCAGCAGGCGAGCTTCCAGGAGGTATCCTTTTGACTCGTCCAGCACGATGCCCGAGTCTTGGTGGACCGTGCGGCACAAGAAGTCGAAATTTTCCGGCTTGAGGCTTTTCAGTTCGTCCTGTTGGGCACTGATGGGAGCCATAGTCGTTGTCTCAAACGTGCAGCAGGATCTCGGGGGCGATCCGGTCGAGACCCGTCACCGCGTCAGCCAAGCCGGCTTCCACGACGAAACCGGGCATGCCCCAGACGACACTCGTCGCCTTATCCTGGGCTAAGATACATGCACCCTGAGCTTTCAACTGCTTCGCGCCTTCCAGGCCGTCTTGTCCCATGCCGGTTAGGATCACTCCCAAGGCCCCAGACCCATAGATTTCCGCCACCGAGCTGAAAAGCACGTCAACGGCCGGACGGCACGAGTTGACCGGCGGCGACTGATCCAGCGTTGCCACTACCTGGGTGCCGCTCCTCTTCAGGCGCATATGGTAGCCCCCGGGTGCGATGAGCGCCTTTCCGGGCTCGACGGCCGTGCCCTCCGCGGCTTCCTCGACCGGGACCTTGCTTTGAGCGCTCAGACGTTCCGCCAGCATCCGAGTAAATAGCGGGGGCATGTGCTGGACGATCAGAATGGGGCAGGGAAAGCGGCTGGGCAGCGAGGGAAAGATTTCCGCCAGCGCATTCGGCCCGCCCGTCGAGACCCCAATGGCGACTAGGCTTCTTTTTCTCCAGGGCAGGCTTCGTGGTGGAATACCGGCCCTTTCCGCTTGCGGCTTGGCGGAGACAAGCGGCGCCGACTGCGCCTCCAACTCGAAGAATTGTTTGATTTTGGGAATCAACTGTGAGCGCAATGAGGCCATGGATTTGTTCAACGACCCCACATTCGCGGCTTTCGTCACATAATCGTTCGCCCCCAGAGCTAGTGCGTCGAGGGTATGGGTGGCCGCCCGCTCCGTCAGCGTGGAAAACATGATTACGCACAGGGTGGGATACAACTTCCGAATCCGCCGCAATGCTTCCAATCCGTCCACCTCGGGCATCTCAATGTCGAGGGTGACGGCGTCAGGGTTCACTTGCGGGATCTTGGACAAAGCAATCGCCCCATTGGCCGCAGTGCCGACAACCTCGAACGCCGGGTCTTCGGTGAGCGATTGTGTCACCAGACGCCGAATCACAACCGAATCGTCGACGACCAAGACTCGGATCTTGCTGCCAAGCGGAATACGCTTTTGCGTCCCTATCCGCATGCCCCTGGTTGACTCCCTGGTTGAGACTTCCTCGGACCCCATAAGCCCCGATTGGGGTTCGAGACTAGTTCAACAATCCCAAGAGCCGCAACTTGTCTTGAATAATCTCCTTGGTGAAGGGCTTCATCACGTATTCATTGGCGCCGGCTTCCAGTGCATTCACCATTTGATCGATCGCTGTCAAGGGCGGAGCAAAATTAGACCAGTTCGGCGGAGGGAGAATAGACCAGTTTTGGGGTAGAGCGGCGGAGCAAAAATAGACCAGTGGGGGGGGAGTCGGGGTTTTGCTTCGAGTTTTTGTGGGACGGCTGGAACGCAGCCTGAGGTCGCCCGTTAGGGCGGCTGAAGGCGGAGTGGAAGGCGGCTCACAAAAACTGTGGCGAGCCGGCGGGGATCAATCCGAAGACGGAGAGCGTTGCTTCTTGCTCTGCTTGAGGCGGAAGCTATCGCCGTTCATCTCCAGGATGTGGACGTGGTGAGTGAGCCGATCCAGCAGGGCGCCGGTCATGCGCTCGGACCCGAGGACTTCGGTCCACTCGTTGAACGGCAGGTTCGAGGTCACCATCGTGGAGCCCTGCTCGTAGCGCTGTGAGAAGGTTTCGAACAGCAACTCCGCTCCGGTCTTCGACAGCGGCACGTAGCCCAGTTCATCGACGATCAGCAGGTCTTGCTTGGCGAGCTGCTTTTGGGCCCTCAGCAAGCGCCGCTCATCACGGGCTTCCAGCAGCTCGTTGAGCAGCGCTGCGGCGGTAGTGAAGCGAACCCGATAGCCACCCTGGCAGGCCGCCAGTCCCAGCGCCAGAGCGAGATGCGTTTTCCCCGTGCCGGAGTTTCCTAGAGCCAACACGTTCTCGCGACGGTCGATGAACTCTCCGTGTGCCAGCTCGAGCACCAGCTTCTTGTTCAACTTGGGTAACGCCAGGAAGTCGAACGTATCAAGGGTTTTCGTGACCGGGAACTTGGCGGCCTTGATGCGCCGCTCGGTCGCTCGGCGTTCACGGTCGAGCAGTTCGAGCTCGGACAGTTGCAGCAGAAAGCGTCTCGCATCCAAGCCCTCCGTGGCGCACTGCCGTGCCACCTTGTCGTACTCGCGCAAGAAGGTCGGCAGCCGCAGTGCTTTCAGATGAGCTTCCAGCAGCAGTTTGGATCTCGCCATCAGTCCACTCCCTGTGCCAGCAGCACCAAATAATCTGTTGTCGATGTCTGTTCGACTTGTGCTGTGGGTAAGTGCGGATACTGCGTCAAGTCCAAGCGGGGCGGCCGTTGCTCGATCCGACACAGGACGAGGTGCTTGACGGCGTCGAAGCCGATCGTTCCCAACTCAACGGCCTGCCGCGCGGCGGCGGTGACGTCGGTGAGCGGGAAGTCTTCGAGTAAACGCAGCACCTGCACGTACTCGCGCTTGCCTGGTTTACCCAGCCGCACTTCGAGCAAGCGTCTCAAACGCACGAGATCTTGCGGTAACTGCCAACCGACGAGCGGCGCGGCTTGATCCAGCGCGTTCGTCTTGCGCTCCAGCAAGGCCAGGTAATGCAGCGGATCGAAGATCAACTCCTCGCGTTCGTAGCTGCGCCGATGCCGGGCGATCTCTTCGCTGCCGCAGCCGATGACCACCTCATCGACGTAAGCTCTCAGCAGTACTTCGCGGTGGCCGTAGCGCGTCGGAACCGAGTAGTCGTTGGTCCGATAGCGCACCAGCGACAACGACGTCACCCGCGTCGTGCGCTTGTCGCAAGCGTCATACCCGACAGCAGGCAACGTCAGAAACGCCTGGCGGTCGCGCTCGAAACGCTCACCGATCGTTTCCGAGTGTCGCCGCAAGCGCCGTCCACGGTTCTTGCGGCACTTCGCTTCGAGGTGTTCGTTGAAGGCTTCCCAACTTGAGAACCTGGGGATCGGCACCATAAAGTTGCGCCGCGCATAGCCCACCAACCCTTCCACTTTGCCTTTGTCGTTGCCCTTGCCCGGCCGCCCGAAACGGTCGGCGAACAGATAATGTGACTGCAGCTCGGAGAAGACACGGGTCCTCTGGCGTGTGCCGTCTCCCAGGATCCTCGCCACCGCTAGCTTCGTGTTGTCGTAGACGATGCTGCGCGGCACGCCGCCAAAATAGCGAAACGCCGCATTGTGCCCCTCGCAGAATGCCTCCGTCGTCTCGGCCGGAAACGCTTTCACGAATGCGTCATCGCTATGCGGCAGATCGACGACCAAGAAGTGCGCCTTGCGCTGCACTCCGTTGATGACGACGACCGCTTCGCCGAAGTCCGCCTGGGCGTCACCCGGCGGATGCGTCAGCGGCACGAACATCTCTTGTCCGCCCAGCTTCTTCTCGCGTACGTAGTCCTTGACGGTCGTGTAGCCGCCTGTGAACCCGTACTCGTCGCGGAGGCGGTCAAAGATGCGCTGTGCGGTGTGGCGTTGTTTCCTCGGACGCTCCCGATCGTCGGTCAGGATCTGATCGATGATCCCTGTGAAGGCCTCCAGTTTGGGACGCCTCGCCGGTTTGCTCCGCCGATAGCCCGGCGGAATCCGGTAGCGCAACATCTTGCGCACGGTCTCGCGAGCAATCCCAAAGCGCCGTGCTGCTTCGCGTTCGCTTAGCCCTTCGACGCAGACACTTCGTCGTACTTGAACGTATAGCTCCACCCGATACATCCCTCCGGTGTTCCACAAAACACCTCGGGGATGCTTGCGGACCACATCAGCGGCTTGGTCCTCCGCCTCCTCTGGGAGCCTTCACACCGCCGCTATGTGGTCTAGTTTGTCAGCGCCGTTCTCAGATCGCCGTCTCGGTGGTCACCATGACGATGAGAGATGCTTGGAACCGCTCGTCCTGGCGAAGTCTGGTCACAAATTCCAATCCGTTCATCTCCGGCATGTTCCAGTCGACCAGCATCAAGCGCACCGGCGGTCCCATGTTGTCGAGCTTCGCGAGAGCCTCGCGACCGTTAGACGCCTCGCTGACCTCGAAGCCCAATTCGCGCACCGTTTCACCGAGGATTCGCCGCATGGCCCGCGAATCGTCTATGATCATGGCCTTTTCCATATCCGTATCTCAGCCAGTGGTCTGGTCCAACCGCTCTCGCGCCAGTTGCGGGCTTCCCACATCCGGCCCGGGTGGGGGAGGTTGCATCGCCTCAAGACGCCGACTTGTTTCTCCGCTTGACAAAATGAGACGCCACGCTTGGCGCGCCAAGTCTGTGTCAACCGAACGTTCCGGTGGTGGCATCGACCACAAGAAGGCACGCTAGCAGCCCGTGGCAAAAGTCGTGCAGGAGCGAAAAATCGGGGACTGCCACCAATTCGCTCCCCGTCATGACCCAAGAAACAAAGCACTTAGCCTGAAGCGAATTGGCTGGCTGTACCCGATTTTTCCGCGGTCGCCCTCCAGAACACGTCCGGCGTGTCCATCCTCCCTGCGGCGCGAACGACTGACCGACCGATCGACCGTCAGAGCGTGAACTCGCTGACGAGTTTTTGGAGTTCTACTGCCATCTCCGAAAGTGCTTTAGCGGCTTTCAAGCTGTCGCCGGCTCCTTGGGTGGTGCTGTCGGCGGCCGCGGCGACTCCGGATATGTTCTGGGCGATCTCGGAGGAGCTGCGCGAGGCCTCTCCTACGTTGCGGCCGATTTCGTTCGTGGTCGCCGTCTGCTCTTCGACCGAAGAGGCAATCGTGTTGGAGATATCGTTAATTTGGTTAATGATCGTGCTCACCTCTCCAATGGCTTCCACGGCGCCTTTACTACCGGTCTGAATGGCTTCGATTTTCTGGCTGATGTCCTCAGTGGCCTGCGCGGTTTGCTTGGCGAGTTCCTTCACCTCGTTGGCGACAACGGCAAATCCCTTGCCCGCCTCGCCGGCGCGAGCAGCCTCGATGGTGGCGTTAAGCGCGAGCAAGTTCGTCTGCTGGGCAATCGAGGTGATGACCTTAATGACTTTGCCGATCTCGACGCTGGCGTCACCGAGCTCGCTGATCGTCGAGTTGGCCGAGTCGGCAACCCCAACTGCCTGTTTAGCCACTCGTGCCGCTTCGTTCGAACTCTTGGCGATCTCGCGAATGGATGCCGACATTTCTTCGGTGCCGGTGGCCACGACCTGTACATTCTTGGTGACCTGCTCGCTGGCGGCCGAGACCACACCGGCCTGCGTCGAGGTCTCCTCGGCGTTGCTCGCCATCTGCTCGCTGACGGTCGTCAACTCTTCCGAGGAGGATCCGAGTTGCTGGGTAAACTCCTGAATCTGGCGTTCGAACTCGTTGTTTCTTCGCTTCTGCTCGGTCACGTCGGTGGCGTATTTGACGACCTTGAAGGGGTTGCCATTCAGATCGAGGATGGGGTTGTAGGACGCTTGGATCCAAACCTCCTTGCCGCCCTTGCCGATCCGCTTGTACTCCCCGGCCTGGTACTCGCCGCGGTTGAGCGCCTCCCAAAACTGGCGATACTCGACGCTGGCACGAAATGACTCCTCGACGAACATGCGGTGGTGCTGGCCTTGAACCTCCCCGAGCGTGTAGCCCAGCGCGTTCAGGAAATTGTCGTTGGCCGCGATGATGGTGCCGTCGAGGTTGAACTCGATGACCGCCTGGGCCTTGCCGACCGCCTCGATCTGGCCCTCGAAATCGGCGTTTCTCAGCTTCTGCTCGGTGACGTCGGTGGCATACTTGACCACTTTGACCGGGTTGCCGTTGAGGTCGAGAATGGGATTGTACGACGCCTGAATCCAGACTTCCTTGCCGCCCTTGCCGATGCGCTTGTACTCCCCGGTCTGGTACTCGCCGCGCTTGAGCGCCTCCCAAAACTGGCGATACTCGACGCTGGTACGAAACGACTCCTCGACGAACATGCGGTGGTGCTGTCCTTGAACCTCCTCGAGCGTGTAGCCCAGCGCATTGAGGAAGTTGTCATTGGCGGTGATGATGGTGCCGTCGAGGTTGAACTCGATGACCGCCTGGGCCTTGCCGACCGCCTCGATCTGGCCCTCGAAATCGGCGTTTCTCAGCTTCTGCTCGGTGACGTCGGTGGCGTACTTGACCACCTTGACCGGGTTGCCGTTGAGGTCGAGGATGGGGTTGTACGAGGCCTGGATCCAGACTTCCTTGCCGCCCTTGCCGATGCGCTTGTACTCCCCGGTCTGGTACTCGCCGCGCTTGAGCGCCTCCCAAAACTGGCGATACTCGACGCTGGTACGAAACGACTCCTCGACGAACATGCGGTGGTGCTGTCCTTGAACCTCCTCGAGCGTGTAGCCCAGCGCATTGAGGAAGTTGTCATTGGCGGTGATGATGGTGCCGTCGAGGTTGAACTCGATGACCGCCTGAGCCTTGCCAACCGCCTCGATCTGGCCTTGAACATCGGCGTTTTTGAGCTTCTGCTCGGTGACGTCGGTGGCGTATTTGACGACCTTGAAGGGCTTGCGGTTGAGGTCGAAGATGGGATTGTACGACGCCTGGATCCAGACCTCCTTGCCGCCCTTGCCGATCCGCTTGTACTCCGCCGACTGATACTCGCCCCGGTTCAAGGCCTCCCAAAACTGGCGGTATTCGACACTGTTGCGAAGCGACTCCTCGGCGAACATGCGGTGGTGCTGGCCCTGAACCTCCTCCAGCGTGTAGCCCATCACGTTGAGGAAGTTGTCATTGGCGGTAATGATAGTCCCGTCGAGGTTGAACTCGATGACCGCCTGAGCCTTGCCAACCGCCTCGATCTGGCCTTGAACATCGGCGTTTTTGAGCTTCTGCTCGGTGACGTCATGCGCGAGTTTTATGACCTTCTCGACCACGCCGTCTCGATCCTTGACCGGTGTGTAGGAAGCAATCAACCAAACGTCCCTCTCCCCCTTTGCCAATCGGTGGAACTCTCCCCTCTGTGGCACCCCGCGGCGCAAGTCGTCCCAGAACTTGGCATAGTCGTTGCTGCTCGCATAGCCCGCTTCAACGAATTGCCGATGATGCTTGCCGGCGATCTCTTCGAGTTCGTATCCCATGCAGTCCAGGAAAAGGTCGTTGGCGCTCAGGACGTGGCCGTCGCTGTCAAACTCGATATACGCGAAGGCCGCATTGATTGCTTCGTGGATGCGGGCGGTATCCTCCTCATGTCTTCCGTTGTCTTGGGGGGTAGGCCGGCGCCTTCGTAGGGGGGCCTTCTTCTCAGCGACTTGTGACGAGGGGTTGCTCAAAGTTGTACGTTGCATGGTTGTTTCCCTCCTTGGTTTTGAACTCTTCAAAAGTTTTGTTGCGCCGCCGTTTCTGGGGCGAGAAGCTTTCCCTGCCGTGGGAGTAGCTAGACCGACCGTCGAACTGCGTCTCTTTGCCATCTGCTGATCTCGGTTTGAAATTGCCGGTACGATTCTGCCGTGTTCTCGATTCTGGCGCGCCGGGGACCCTGGACTGGCCGGCTTTCTGTTAAGTTGTGCGTCCGGCCTACTCTGGCCCCGCCTGTCTTACCAGCGGCCGATCTTGCCGGCGCCCACTCGGGGGCGATCGTGTCTTCTCCTGAGGTCTTGCGCCACCCGGCAGCATCGCCGAGCTTGCTGATAGCGGCCTAGACGACCGTCCAACAACCCCGCAGGCGGCGCTCAGTTCCTCGAATTCAGCTGCAGCACTCGATCCGTCGAAAGCACCAGCAACAGGCGATCGTCCAGCTTGTAGACCCCCTCGAGGGTCTCTCGGGCTAGCTCGGTAATCGTCTCCGGAGGACGCTCGAAGTTCTCTTCACTGACCTCGATGACGTCGCCGATCTCGTCCACCAGTAAACTCACCGCGCCGTCCTCGGTGCGCACGACGACGTTCATCGGTGTCTCACCTGTCTGCCGCTCGCCGAGTTGTAAACGGCTGCGCATGTCGAATGCCGTCACGATCTGGCCCCGCAGATTGATCAGCCCCTCGATGACATTGTCGGCGCGGGGAACTCGAGTCATCTCCTGATAACGCAGCACTTCTTGGACGTTGAGCACTTCTACGCCGAAGAACAGATCGCTGACGAAAAACGTAGCGTACTGCCGCGTCTTTCCATCGCCTAATTCGCTTCTTGACCCCGGAGCATCGCTCATCGTTCTCTAGCCTCTTTGTTCGACGGGCTGCCGGTTGGTCACGACCGCGGCGAGCTTTTCCACCGAGCGCAGCATCGAGTCCCGATCAAACTTCAACTGGCAATCGTCGAATTGATACTCCGCGCCCGGCGGTGGGTGGGTTTCTTCGGCGGTATTGGCTAGGCCGAGGATCGGCAAGCCGCACAAATCCGGCGCCACACGAATGCTGGCCAGAAGATCGGAGGGGCCGTCGCCCGGCAAGTCGAGGCTCGAAACCATCACATCGACGCTTTGCTGTTTGAGCTTGTCGAGGACTTCGGCGGTGGTGCCCGCCTCGATCACTCGAAAGCCGGCCATCTCGAGGGAATTCCGCATCAGCCCGCGTGAGAACGAGGACCCTTCGGCCACCAATACCCTCGCTCCCTCGGCCCGTTCGTCTTGGCTGCCGCCAAACCAGTTCTTGTCAGCGGCCTCGATCAGATAGTGAAGGTCGATAAAATCCGTCACGTTGCCGCTTACCACCGCCGACCCAAGAATGCCTTGCCGGCTGGTCCGACTGCGAATGGAGATGTTTTCCTCGACAATGTCGACGATCTCATCGACGACGACTCCCATCCGCCGCGCGCCTTCGCTGAAGACGACCGCCTGAACGGGGTCCTGCGTTTCCGCCGCCGAGTCCCCCAGGCTGAGCAGTTCCGCCAAAGGGATCAGCGGTAGGATCTGATTCCGGTACTGGGTAACTCGTCGGCCCCCAGACTGTTCGATCTGCGAGTGCGGAAACTCCTCCAACCGATCGACCAATGCCAGAGGCACCGCCAGCCGCTCGGCCGACCCGCTACGGAACAGCAGGACGGTTTGTCGTTCGGCGACAAGGTCGGCCTGGTGTTCGCGCGCCACGTGGGTCTGCTCACGCGTCTGACTGACGACGTGCGCCAGTTGGCCAAGACCCATCACGTCGAGAATCAGGGCGACCCTGCCGTCGCCCATAATGGTTGCCCCCGCGTAGCAGTTCAGGCCCTTGAGTAGTTTGCTGAGCGGCTTGACGACAATCTCCGCCGTGTCGTTAACGCCATCGACGACGAGTCCGAAAGTTTTGTCATCCGCTTGCAACACGATGATGTTGACGGGTTCTTCGGTCCTTTCGGGATCCTTTTCGTCAAGCCCCGCCCCGTCCAACTCCAGAACCTTGCTGAGGTACACGAGGGGTAAGAGCTTGCCCCGCAGCCGATAGACCGGAGCACCGTGAATCCACTCGATCTGCTGGCTGTTTGCGCCCCCCTCCAGCCTGACCAGCTCGACCAGATTGACTTGAGGAATCGCAAAGCGCTCCTCGGCACAGCTCACGACCAAGGCTGGAATGATCGCCAGAGTTAGCGGAATCTTGATTTTGATCGTCGTCCCTTTGTCCGCTGCGCTCTGTAGATCGATCGAGCCGCCGATCTTTTCAACGTTGGTCTTGACCACGTCCATGCCGACGCCGCGTCCGGAGACGTTGGTCACTTTCTGCGCCGTCGACAGGCCAGGGAGGAAGATGAGATTGTGCATCTCGCGCTCGCTCATGCGCTCGGCCTGATCGACCGGGACAAGCCCCTTTTGAACGGCCTTTTGTTTCAGTTTTTGGGGATTGATGCCGGCACCGTCGTCGGCAATTTCGATGTTCACCTGTCCGCCCTCGTGATAGGCGCGCATGGTCAGCCTGCCGCGTGCCTGCTTGCCCTTGGCGGCGCGCTGTTCCGGCGTCTCGATGCCGTGATCACAGGAGTTGCGAACGATGTGGGTCAGCGGGTCTTTGATGGCCTCGATGATTGTCTTGTCAAGTTCGGTCTCGGCACCTTCCATTTCGAGGTCAATCTGCTTGCCCGCGGCGTGCCCCAGGTCGCGCACGACGCGGGGAAACTTGTTCCAGACGACCCCGATGGGCTGCATGCGGGTTTTCATGACGTTCGCCTGCAGCTCGGTCGTGATCAAGTTCAGCCGCTGTGAGGTGGCCGTGAGGCCGGCGTCTTCTTGCGTGGTGGTGTGCTGCAGAACTTGATTGCGGGCCAGCACCAGCTCGCCCACCAAGTTCATCAATTTGTCCAGAACACCGACGGGAACACGGATCGTCGAGTCGGCGACCGAACTGCGGGTCTCAGCCGGGGCCTTACGGGCGCCGGCCACAGATTCCTTGGGGGGGGCCGCTTCGTCGAGTTGGCTCGCTTCAGTCGGGGCTTCGCCCGCAGTGGATTCCGCCGCTGTGGTTACCGGCTCGGCCGATTCTCCCGCGTCTTGAGAGGTTGGCTCCGGCTGCGGCTCGCCCTGGAAGGGTTCAGCCGCTGGAGTTTGCCCGGCGGCATCCCTCGTCGGCTCGCTGGGATCGACCTGATCTTCGCTCCGATTCCCGAGGGACGCTTCCCTGACCGCAGGTTCCTCGGGGTCCTGTCCGTCGCAGGCAGCTTGCAGTCTGTTACATAGCTCGTCGTAGGTCTCCGAGCCCTCGGCGCCGCTCGTCTCGATCTCCGCCAAGATATTCTTGACAATATCCACCGTTTCCAGCAGCAGCGTCGTCAGTCCCGGGGTCAGCCGGCGCTGGCCCTCGCGCAACTGGCTGAGCATGTTTTCGGCACGATGGGTGATCGCCTCGAGGATCCCGAATCCCAGAAAACCGCAAGTTCCCTTGATGGTGTGGATCGTGCGGAAAATGCTTGACAGAAGGGTCTGGTCGTTGGGTCGTTGCTCAAGCTCGACGAATTCTTGATCGAGCTGAGTCAGATTCTCATTGCTTTCGATCAAGAATTCTTTAATGATTTCCTGCGTCTCGTCCATGCGCTTATTCGGGCACCGCTCCAGCCTGCTAAACTGATCGTCCTTTTGCCGAGCAGCTTTAGTCCCCGGCGACAAAGGTTTACCGCGCAGCTTTCGTTCCCGGCGACACCTACCGAGCGGAATTCGGCGCAGGCGGCAGACCGCCAGGTCGCGGCGATGTTTAGGTTGCAAAACTCCGCGGGCCCCGCGGATTCTCGGATGCCGATCGGGATCTCCGGCTCCCAGCCGATTGCTGGGCGACGTCATGAAGAAATCAAGGCAGGGGAGCGACAGAGCGAATCCAGGCCCGGCGGCGTTGAGGTACACGCGGATTCATCCGTGCTGAGCGGCGTCATCTCTGGACCGCTCGCTCACACTCGCGGCTCAGTGCTCGACGCTCTGGAATATCAAGGGCGGAGCCCTGGGTTAGTTAGAAGCCAGGCGGACGATCGGGAACTTCGGGCACAGCATGCTGTGCCCGCCTGCACTCGCCCGAAACGTGAGTGTATTTATGAAATGGAGTACCACGTCTGGTCGCTCCGACGAAATGGCGGGGGTATTCGCTACTCGAAGAAAAGCACGACAGGCTTCACACGGTAGTCAGTGTCCACCGCGCAAGTCCCGCACGACGCCTGATAGTCGAAGCCAAAGCCTCCCACGAGCGAGACGACTGCCGCCTCATCATCCTCAGGCTCTTCGGTCGAGACAGCCAGGCGCGGATGGTCATCTCTGAGAGTCTTGGACCGCCCCCTTCAGAGCGCGTTCTGACGTGTTGAGTTCCAGCGAAACGAGTAAACACTATTGTGCTGCTACAACATACGCCCGCGCCGTTCCGAGTATCGCGACCTTCCAGGCCGAACCCTGGCCGCCCCCTCCCCATGACGTGGTAGGGCCTCGTCCGGGCCCCGCGCACACGGCGATTGAGCGGGCACAGCCGCACACTAACACCCCGCCAGATCGTCGTACTAATACCTTGGTTTCCGAGCCGGCTAAGAAAATGTACCTTCCGTGTCATGTGTTTTCCTTACCTCTTGCTTCAAGCTGAGACAGATAGGCCTAGGGGCCGCGGAAACAAGGAGCAGGAATGGGAATATTGCATCGTCATATTTGGTCTGTTGCAGGCAGCTTCGTAGTCCTCTTTGCCGTTTTTTCGAACATTACGTCGTTACAGGCCGAAGAACCTCTGGCGGAGACCTTCGGGCTGGAAAGTGAGCCGCTCTACACCTCTTCAAACCCGAGGTATATATCTCCGCGCGCGACCGCCAACCCACGGAAGCAAAAACGATGGAAGAAGGCGTGGATCGCCTCCTGGATCGCCTTCGCGGCTGTGAATTTCCTAGATGCTCACTCCTCGGCCGGAAAGCGGGAGTTGAACCCGCTTCTGAGTGATAGCCAGGGCAGGTTCAGCGCCCGCAAGGCCGCGCTGATCAAATCAGCCGTAGGGGGAGGCTTTTTTGCTGTCCAGTGGTGGATGGCAAGGAAGAACCGCGACGCTGACTATTACAGGACGTTCACGATTGCCAATAGCGCCATGACGGCTGGTCTGGGGACGGTGGCGGTCCATAACTACGGGGTGCCAAGAGCTGAAGCGGACCTGACCTCGACCACGGGCCACTATCTCCAGCGGTTGCCGCAATAGCCTCGAGCAACACTGGCTCCGGCCCGTGCGGTAGGGGCACAGCATGGTGTGCCCGCCTGCACTCGCCCGAAACGTGAGTGTACTTATGAAATGGGTTACTTAGCCCCCATTTCTTGCCGACGTGAAATCGTATCCCGCTCATCAGCCGGGAGGTTGGTGCCGCAACGAATGAGTTTTTCAGCAGCCTCTAATCAATTTGAGTATTTATGAATTGTTTGTACTAGAGAGATCTTTTAGTTCTTGTCATCTTCGAATTTTATGTGCCAATGCGTGCCATCACAAAAGGGTTTGTTCTTGGAGCCGCCGCAACGGCACATGGTGAAATGTTCTTTGGATGTACCTCCAAGGCGTGTGGTATCCAAGAGGTCCGGTCCGCCGGACACAACATAGGGACCGTTTGGCGCGACAAAGATGGTCGGCTCACCGTCCCGGTCGCGGTGTTCGACATCATCGACCGAGTAACTCAGAGCTCCTGACGGGCACTTTTGAATCGTCGCGATGATCTCATCAGCACTCGTAGCGTCCGGATCAATCCACGGCTCTTCTTTCAAACGGAAAACCGAAGGGAGGCCATCGGTGCAACGGCCAGCGTGAGCGCAAATGCCCCGGTTGTCGTGAATCGTGATTTTCTTACCCTGGTAGTTCTCCCTCTTATCTTCGACGCGTCCTTCAAGTTTGGCGGATGAGAATCCAATTTTTGCGTGTGTCCCATCGCAAAACGGCTCGTTAGCCGACCCTCCGCATCGACAGAGGGCCATCGTCTCCTTGGTTTCTATCGGCCCCTTTTGATTGGCGAAATTCTTGAGATCTTTCACCAAATAGGGACCGTTTGGGGTTGGTGTAATGCCTGGCTTCTTGTCTGAGTTCATGTAAATTTCCTTTCCTCGGAGGATTCCATATTGTGGAGCGGACCCACGAGCTGCCCGGCACCTCGAGACCCGGCGCTACAACGGCGGATACCACAGCCGTCCTTGGCGATCCGTGCGCGCGCGAAACAGATGCCCCTCCGTACTGGTGACGTAAAGGGTACTTAGGTCCTCCCCGGCAAATGTACAGTTCGTGGGCCGTTGGGCATCAACGGGGTGCGTCTCTAACACTTCGCCCCGCGGCGAGAAGACGTAGATCATCGGTCCGGGGGCCCCGTGTTCCCAGCCCGCGGTCGCGACGATGTTGCCGCTCGTGTCGAGGCACATTCCGTCGACGCCCCGGTTCTCGCCAAAATCATGCAGCACCGATGTCTCGCCTAAGGTCGCGTCTTCCTTCACGGGGTAGGCCCTAAGCTGGCGCTTTTCGTCGGGCCGCCGCCCCGATTGAGCGACGTACAGAGTCTTGTAGTCGAGTGAAAACAGGATTCCATTCGGCCGTGTTGTGTCGAAGGTGACGCGCTCGATCGGCCACTTCCCATCGCTTCGCGGATCTAGGCGGTACACTGAGTCGTGGTCGAGTTCCTTATGGCTGAAATCTTCGCTCCAGGGGCCGGCAGCCCCTTCATAAAACGGGTCGGTGAACCAGACACGGCCTTGCGGGTCAACCGCCAAGTCGTTGGGAATGTTGAAACGCTTATCCTCGAACCTATCAGCCAGCACAGTCGCCTTGCCTGCGGCTTCATAACGAACGACGCGCCTGGCATCTCCTTCGCAAGCGTAGAGACGCCCTTCAGGGTCGAACATCAGGCCGTTGGCGCAGTTCGTTCCCTCGCGGTAGACCTGTGACGATCCCGACCGAGGATCGAACCTCATAACGCGGCTGCTCGGGATGTGGGTGAAGAGTAATCCGTTGCCGTCCCACGCCGGGCCCTCGGTAACTCCGCCGTAGGGACCGTCCACAAGTTCAAATCGCCAACTCATCAAGTCACCTCCCGGCATGAAAGTCCTCTTCCCCGGCTGACACGTAATTCGAACTCCGCATGACCAATCGCCCTATTGTAGTCTCTCCGGAGGCGACTCTCACTTGGACTCCCGGCTGAGCCTTTGATGTATGTCATCAAAATAAATGACAGGTCTCCCGGGTGACATTCTGCGTCCCGCTGGAATGGCCCCCAGAGACTCCAGTCGTTGCTATCGACTAGCCGGCTTTGTCCTTGTCGTGTAAGTATGATAAACAAGCAATGTTGGGAGGAAGGCATGGCTGAAATGACCGTAGAAGAGCTCAAGAACCGCCTGCGTGGCGAGATTATCCAGCCCGGCGACGAGGGCTATGACGACGCGCGGAAGGTCTACAACGCGATGATCGATCGACGACCCGCCTTGATTGCGCGTTGCGCGGACGCGGCGGATGTGATTGCCGCCGTCAATTTCGGGCGGGAGAACAATATGCTGACCGCCGTTCGGGGCGGCGGCCACAACGGCGCAGGCCTGGGGATCTGCGATGACGGGCTGGTCATCGATCTCTCGGGGATCAAATACACCAGAGTTAACCCTGAGGCGAGGACCGTCCGGGTCGGCGGCGGTTGCACCTGGGGCGACGTCGACCATGCCACACACGCTTTCGGGTTGGCCACACCGACCGGTATTATTTCGACGACCGGTGTCGGCGGGCTCACCCTGGGAGGCGGGATCGGCCATCTAACGCGGAAGTGCGGTCTTACCATCGACAACCTTCTGGCTGCTGATCTCGTGCTCGCCGATGGGAGCTTCGTGACCGCCAGCGCCGACGAAAACGAAGACCTCTACTGGGCTATTCGCGGCGGCGGGGGCAACTTCGGCGTGGTCACCTCTTTCCTATTTCGCTCGCACCCGATTAGCACCGTCTATGCCGGCCCCATGCTTTGGGATCTCGAGCAGGCAACCGAAGTGATGCAGTGGTACAGGGAGTTTTCTCCCAGCGCGCCGGAAGATGTCAACGGCTTCTTTGCGTTCTTGACGGTGCCGCCCGGCCCGCCGTTCCCTGAACATCTCCACAACAGAAAGATGTGCGGAGTCGTTTGGTGCTTCACCGGCCCCCTCGACCAAGCAGAAGAAGTGTTCAAGCCGATTCGGAGTTTCGGGCCGCCTGCCCTCGATTTAGTAGGGCCGATGCCATATCCTATGCTCCAGAGCATGTTCGATGGACTGTACCCGCCGGGCCACCAGTGGTACTGGCGGGCAGACTTCGTCAACGAATTGAGCGATGAGGCGATTGCGCTCCACGTCAAGTACGGTTCCGAGATGCCGACCATGCAGTCATCGATGCACATGTATCCGATCAACGGAGCTGCCCACAGGGTCGGCAACGACGAGACTGCTTGGGCCTATCGTGATGCGAATTGGGCGGAGGTGATCGTCGGCGTCGACCCCGACCCAGCCAACAACGACCGCATCATCTCGTGGACCAAAGACTATTGGGATGCGCTGCATCCCTACTCGGCCGGCGGGGCGTACGTGAACTTCATGATGGACGAGGGACAGGAACGCGTCCAGGCAACCTACGGTGACAACTACGAGCGGCTTGTCGCTATCAAGAACAAGTACGACCCGACGAACCTGTTCCGGGTGAATCAGAACATCCGGCCCAAGGGCGGAGACTGACAGTTAATGTCGTAGGGGCACGAAATGTAGTGCCCGGCGCGGCTAGGTTTCAGGCAACCTCGCCAGCCAGGAAGCTCGGTAACTGAGCGACGTTTTCGAGAAACGCCAGCACCGAGTAGCCGCCGAATTCGTCCCGACTTGTCACACCCGAGAGAACGGCCAAGAACGGAACCCCTGCCCGGCGTGCTGTTTCGGCGTCGGTCAGGTTGTCGCCGACGTAGAGCGTGTGGCCGGCCTCAGCGCCAAGCTGACTGATCGCAAGCAGCAACCCCTCCGGGTCCGGTTTGAACTGCTTTACGTCATCGCCACCGATGATTGCGTCGAACTTGCCGAGTAGATTCTCCCTCCCCAGCACTGCTTGAATCGGGGAATGAAACTTTGTCGAGACAATACCGAGACTCAGTCCGTGATTCTTTAAGGCTTCGATCGCTACATCCACTCCAGGGAGCAGCGTTGTCCAGTCGACCATCACGTGCACGGATTTTGCGCGCCATAGGCGGCGGAACTCGTCCGTTCTGTTGCGATGCTGCTCTCCGGCGAGACGGACAAGAGTGTCAGGAAGCGACAACCCGATCGTTCTTCGGATCGCACGGTCAGAGGAGGGCGGCAACCCCATGCCCGTGAGAGCCGCGTTCGCACACTCGACGACAGCGCGCGAAGAGTCAGCGAGGGTGTAGTCGAAATCGAAAACGACGGTTTGAAAGTCTTCCACTCTAGGTATTCTTACCGCGCGTTTTCAAACCGGTGTTGGCCCTGGACGGTGGTACAGACTTCCGCCTAGAGTAGACTGTCCCAGACAAGACTTTCTGATCATTCGTGGCGACATGTCTCGTTGGTGCGCAGGCCCGCTTGCTGGGCGGTGGGATGCCGGCAAGAACGCCGGCACAGCACGCTGAAAGCGTGCGCCACGTCGCTTTCGAGCCAGACATTTCCGAACCGACAGCGAACTCGTCTCCAGGACAGTCCACTATTTTTGTTGAAACAAAGCTGACCGTTTGATGCGCTCGCCTTTGAAGACCACGAGAGAGATCCGCTCAGTAGCGCTGATGTCGTCGAGGGGATTGCCGTTAACCAGTAGCAAGTCGGCATCGTTGCCGGGTCGAATGGAACCGATCCGGTTCTCGGCCCGCAGCAAGATGGCGGCGTTATGGGTCGCCGCTTGCAGGGCGACGTGAGGCGGGATGCCGGCTTCGACCCAAAGCTGGAGTTCGCGGTGGACGGTCGGCCCGTGGATCACAAGAGGATTTCCGGCATCGGAGCCCGCGACCAGCGGAACGCCGGCCTCGTAGGCCCGTCGCAGGTTTTCCTTCGCCAGATCGAGCGCCCGAGCCCAATTCTCGACGCGCGCAACCCGCTCCGGCAGCCCTCCTCGCAACAAACCTTCTCGCGTGCCGTCGAGCAGGCCGCGGGGACCGACTTGTTGCACCAGCGTGCGGCCCAAGAGCCGGCCGCTTCCCGCAGCAAGCTCGGAAAGAGCCTCAATCACGCTCAGCGTCGGAGAGTACGCCGTACGGTGCTCGGCCATGCGGGCAAGCAACTCGTCGGGAATCGTTTCCCGGTAGGTTCCGTGCTCTATGCCTTCAGCTCCGGCGTCGAGAGCGTCCGAGATATCTGCCGCGCTGCCCGTGTGGACAACCAGTGGCAGCTCTTCGGTCCGGGCCTGCTCAGCGATCGCTCGCAACACCGTGATGTCCATTCGCTCGAACAGCATCCCGGCTTGCCCGGTCTCGAGGACCGCTTTGATTCCGTTTGCCCCTGCCCGCTTTAGCTCACGCACCTGCCGGCGCGCCTCCTCCGGATCCCCGGGCAGCCGCAACAGTTCTTTCTCGGCGATGTCGCGCCAGGGGTCCGGGAGCTCTTTGAGGTACTCGGTTCCGTGACCGCCGGGAGTCGTGAAGAGAGGTCCGCAGGCGAACAACTGCGCCCCTAGACGCTCGGCGCGACTGACTTCCTCACGCAAGCTGAGGGACATGCCGAGCGGATCGCCGACGCTTTTGACAGCGGTGATCCCACAATAAAGGTAGGAAGCCAGGGCGCGCCCCATTGCTTTTTCAGGCGACGCTGTCCGCGGCGGCTCGGAGTAGGAACCCCCCGGCGCTGCGAGGTGAACGTGCATGTCGATCAGCCCGGGCAGCAACGTTTTCCCGGACGCTTCAATGACCATAGCGTTGAGGTGCTCTAGGTCGGGAGTCTCGTCCTCGTACACCCGGCCGATCTTGCCGTTTTCGATGAGCACGGATCCGGATTCAATGACTCGGCCATCGCCCGTAAAAATGCGCGCGTCGCGGATGAGCAGCTTTTCAGAGCGCTGCAGGCTGCGCCACAACGCCTCGGCTTTCTTTATGTGTTCGCGGCTGTAGATGTGGTAGCTCCCCAGTAAGAAAAATGGGGCCAGCACGGCCAACACCCACAGCTTCGCGGCCTGACGAATCTTCTCTTCCTTATCCCAGCGGAACAGCTGTCGCGAGAGAAACAAACCGACCACGAGCGTAATCGCTAAGGCGGCCGCGGAAGCCCAAATGTCCCGAAGAGACTCGCCGCGCAAGAAAATCCCTTGGAAACCGCTCACCAGATACGACGCAGGTACAAACTGCGCGATATACTGCACGACTTCGGGCAGGAGTGTGATCGGGAAAGTCGCTCCGCTCAGCAAGAGCATCGGAAGGTAGAGCAGATTGATGAAGATATTGCTCTCTTGCATCGAGTTGACGACCGACGCCACAATCAACCCGATAGCTCGGAATGACATCACGCCCAACGAGACGAGAACCAGCAGCGACATCGTGCTGTCGGGAGCCGGCATCTCGTAAATAAAGTGGGCCAGCAACAAGATCAACAACACAGCCGGCATGTAAATAAGCCAACCGGTAAACGTCGACGCCACCAACAGGGGAGTCGGAGTGATGGGCGCCACCCGAAAGCGCCGCAGGATGTTGTTGTCTCGCTCCTGAACCGTTCGCATGCCGGCGCCGAAAAGACCGTTGCCAAGGATCCCCAGCACCAGAACCATACTGACGACGTAAGAGATCGTGCCGCCCTGCTTGACGCGTAGTAGCTCCGCGAACCCAAAGAAAAACAGCAGTGGAAAGAGGTAGGTGAAAAAGATCACAACCGGTTGACGGTAGGCGAGCTTGAGGTCGATCTTGATGAGAGCCAAATAGGGTTTCACTCCCGCAGGCTCCTTCCCGTCAACTCGATGAAGACGTCTTCCAGTGAGGGTCTCTTCAAGCGAACATCCGCCAAATCAACACCGTGTTGGTCAATCCAGCGCACGATTTCGACCAAAGTCCGAGCCGGATGGTCGGTGGCCACCGAAAGATGAGTTCGATCTTCATTGAACGAGGCGGCGTCTGAGTCGGGCCAGTGAGGGAGGTCCCCGTCGGGCAAAGGTGTCTCGCAACGGATCTCAATGACGCTGTGGCCCAGCGTGCGGTTCTGGATTTCCTGAGGGGTGCCGGTCGAGATGATCTTACCGTCGTCGATGATGGCAACTTGATCACACAGCTTCTCGGCTTCCTCGATGTAATGGGTAGTGAGTAAGATCGTCCGCTTTTCTCTTCGCAGTTTTGAAATGAGACCGTGGATTTCGCGGCGCGCTTGCGGATCGAGGCCCGCAGTCGGCTCGTCGAGAAAAAGAACCTGGGGGTCGTTAAGCAGGGCCATGGCTAACACGAGTCGCTGTTTCTGTCCGCCGGAAAGAGTTGAGTAGTACTGACGGCGCCGTTCCCAAAGTTGCAGCCTTCCCAGCAGCTCCGCGATATCCAGGCTCCGGCTGTGGAAGCTCGCGAACAGCTCCATCGCTTCAACTACTTGGATCTTGTCAGGCAAGTTGGTGGATTGTAGGCAAACACCAATTTGGTCCTTGAGTTGGGCACTCTGTGTGGCGGGATCGAATCCCAGAACGGCAACCTCCCCGGAAGTACGTGGCCGCAGCCCCTCCAGGATCTCGACCGTCGTCGTCTTGCCGGCGCCATTCGGACCTAGAAGTCCAAATACCTCGCCCGCGCGGACTTCGAAGTCGATGCCTCTGACCGCTTCGAGGGAGCCGTAACTCTTCGTGAGGCTACGGACGCGAATGATTGGATTGGAATCCGCCAACTTCTTCAGGAAAGCTTCACCGCCGGGTCTTCGCGGTTGCTCGCCGCTCGATGCGCCCGATCGGGGTTACCACTACGTCCAGCCGCCAACGCGACCGCCCGTTTCTCAAGGGTATCGCAGCGAACGGCGCTCAGCTACCCTTTCGGGAAACTTGCGGTCGGCTCGGGAGGGGTCACCACGTTTCGGTCGTGATTAGGGCGCGGCTTGTATGGCCAATCAGGGCGAAGGATGGTCAGAAGCTGGTAACCTCTTCGGAGTCCTTCATCGCATCGTCAACTTTCTTTGAAGCGGGCTAATGCTTGGTTGCATAAATTCAGGATAGGTTATAGGCGGACAATCCCTGGACCGCTCCCTCACGGTCGCGGCTCGGAAGACTCTGCAAACAAACCACTTCCGGGCCAGACGGACGATCGTATGGTCCTTCGGGAAAGGGCTTTTCAAATAACGCGAACTTTTGCAACCAAGCACTAAGTCAGGTTAGCTCTGCTTAATGGCTGACTTTGGGAAGAGGGGGCTGCCATGGCGCGTGTTATTGAAAGTTTCGACCAACTGAGGCAAATGGTCGGCCAGGAGGCCGGCGTGAGCAAATGGGTCGAAGTGACGCAGGAGCGCATCAACGCCTTCGCCGACGCCACGGACGACCACCAGTGGATTCACATTGATTCCCAGCGCGCCAAAGCGGATTCGCCTTACAACAGGACGGTTGCACATGGGTTCCTGACGCTTTCCCTCCTGTCGAGCTTTTGGCACCAGGCGGTGGAGATGCCGACGGGTTCCGAAATGAAGATCAACTACGGTCTCAACCGTGTGCGTTTTCCCGCGCCTGTTCCGGTCGGATCGAGGATCCGGGCCCATTTTGGATTGCAGTCAGTCAGCGATTTCGACGGCGGTCTTCAAATCACGTGGAAGGTCAACGTGGAGGTCGACGGGTCAACGAAGCCCTGCTTGGCGGCGGAGTGGATTGTCCGCGTGTATCGCTGAACAGGGTGCGGCCGTGATCGGTTCAGTGCGCCCGGGCTGACTGACGGAGACCTCCACGAACCAACTTCCTTCGTCGGTCTCCGCTCTCTTACTGATGTCGAGCTTTGCCTACTCCCCAAAGGCCGCGTCGAACTCGACCCGGGAAGCCTGGAAGTCGACGTTCCTTACAAACTCGCACGCTTCTTGAGCACCGTGTTCGCGGTCCATCCCGGTGTCTTCCCATTCGACCGACAGCGGACCCTCGTAGCCGATGTCGTTGAGCTCGCGGATGATTTCCTCGAAATTGACGTCCCCGTGCCCCAGCGAGCGGAAGTCCCAGCCGCGTTTTCGATGTCCCCAGGGCAGGTGCGAATTCAGGATGCTGGTGCGGCCGTTGAGCCGCACCACGGCGTCTTTCATGTGGACGTGGTAGATGCGGTCCTTGAACTCCGTCAGGAACTCGACCGGGTCGACCATCTGCCACTGTAAGTGGCTGGGATCGAAGTTGAAGCCGAACGTCTCCCGGTGGTTGACTGCTTCGAGAGCCCGGTGAGCCGTCTCAATGTCGTACGCGATTTCGGTCGGGTGAGGTTCCAGCGCGAAGCGCACGCCGCACTGATCGAAGACGTCGAGGATCGGGTTCCACATCTTGGCGAAGTATTCGTAACCCCTGTCGATCATCTCGGGCGGTGTGGGAGGGAAATCGTAGACGAGATGCCAAATGGAGGAGCCCGTAAAGCCCGTTACTACATCGATGCCCAGTTTCTTGGCGGCCCTCGCCGCCGCTTTCATCGTTTCTACCGCCCAGGCGCGCTTCTTGCCGGCTTTGCCCCTGCAATCGGCCGGAACCAGCGCATCCGAACGGACATCGTTGTTGGGATCGCAGACCAACTGGCCTATCAGGTGTGCACCGATGGCGAACACTTGCAAGTTGTGCTCTTCCAGAATTCCCTTCTGTTTCTCGCAATAGCGACGGTCCCTGGCACCCCGGCGGACGTTCAAATGGTCTCCCCAACAGGCCAGCTCGAGCCCGTCGTACCCCCAACTCGCCGCTTTCTCGGCCAGCACTGTGAGAGGCAAGTCCGCCCACTGCCCGGTCACCAATGTTACGGGTCGACTCATTCCGTTCCCCTCCCCGCCGCTGCTCCACGCAACCGGTGTGTTTCCATAAAGCGCCCGTCGTGGGATTCCGACTGACTCGACCGGATCTTCCGCCGCGCCCTGACCGCTCCGGCCGAGCCGGAAGCTGGGCAGTGGATCATTCGCTGCTTTAGCTCGTTTCGCCGAACAGCAAAGGATTGTCTCCGCACACGATTACATTTCCGCGACTGCACGTGCGTGTCGGGCCGGATGAGCAACCGTTGCTTTACTTGCGTGTGCTAAACACGTCCAACATTGGCACTGGTCCCCCGCTGGTGACCACTGTGGGCATCACCCCATTCCATTTCTCTATAGCGCGTCCCTGAACCTCGATTCGCCGCAAGGCCAGTAACTGCTCCGTTATCTGTGCTTTTTGGAGTTCCAGTCCCTTGGCTTCAGCTTCGGCTCTGGTGATTGCCTGTTGCGCTTCAAATTCCACCCGTTTCAAGGCGTTCTCTGCCTCCAGAGCCTGTTGGACCGCTTTCACCTTTGCCTCGATGGACTGCTGGAAGGTTACCGAGAACTGAAAGTCCGTGATGGAGAGTTCTATAACTCCGATACCAAGGGGAGCTAACCTTTCCGTCATCAAGTTTTGAAGTTCGTCTTTAACCGTTGGCCTCTGTGTGATCAACTGCTCGGCGTTGAAATCGGCCGTGGTAGATTTGACCGCTTCCTGCATGTACGGCTCAATGACCCGGTTTTCATAATCCTGCCGCATTGTGCGATAAATTTCCGGCACGCTGCCGGCATTCAACTGGTAGTTCAAGGTGACTTGTGTGGTAACCAGTTGCAAGTCCTTGCTGGAAGAGCCGGTAGAAGCGGTGTATTTCTGAAGCTGGGTTGACATCAGAATTACCTCCTCAGCGAAAGGAATCTTGAAATAGAGACCTTCAGGTTTGACCGCCCCGGTCGGGGCTCCAAATTGCAGCAAGACGCCTCGTTGTCCTGCGCCGACTATCCCGGTGCTTCCCATTACTACAATGAGGCAGGCAATCACGACCCCGATAACTGCGATCTTTTTACCCAGCCCTTGCGGAATTCCAAAATCCCCAAATTCTCCAGACGTCCTAGAGTACTTTGGCATTGCTACCTCCTTTTATCCAAATCTATGGAATGGATTTGCCCCAGCAGAGGGGCCTGTCGGGTGGAGCTTGGAGCAAGTCCGATACTCTGGCAACTCACGCAGCGCCGTTCCAGTCGGATTAAACCGCCTCTGCTGACGCGTTATCAGCAATTTCAGTTGTGCCTTTGGATACTACATTTTTTGACCAAACGTAGGCAAGGACGTAATCCTTCGGCACCCCTTGCCCTCGTGCATACTTCAGCGCTAAATTGTACTGAGCGTGCGCCGAGTCCTGTTCCGCTGCCTTTTGCAACCAGCCGGAATTTCCGATTTGGACCTTCGGCTGCTACATGGTACACCCTCTCCTCTCCTGAACACAACGAATTTACCGCCGAAAGGCCGAGGGTTCCGTTACGACATCTCACCCGGGGCGAGCGAAGGTAAGACAGATCACACATGGTTTGCACGGAAGGACTATAGTTCTGAGAACAGCTTCCCAACGGGCGGCATATTGGGTTCGGAGATCATCGCGCGGTTTTCAGCTTCCTCGAATCGGCTCGATGATTGCCGTAAGGAAAGCACTCTATCAGGTAATGTTTTCCTATACTTGCAAGAACTGCAACGTCCGTTTAACCGAGAAAACTACCATCCAGGTTACGATTAGACCCGTTCAGCGATTTCTGGTAGGCAGTCCTAAGCGATGTTGCGTAAGCTATCGGGAAGGCCGAGTGCACCCTGTCGCCGAGCGAGGAGTGTGTTCACAAGCATGTGGGGCGCAATTGCCGGTCTTCCAGAAACGACTCGATCGAGGAGATAGTTTCGAATGCAGAGGCCAATCAAGTACGTAGAGAAGGGCATGACGAGGGTCGCGGCGGGTATGTGGCGCGGCTTGCAGTACTTTAATCAGAAGATAGAAGCCGACCCGTCATTCAAGCCGAATTGGTCGGACAAGCCAATGCTCAAGTCGTGGGAGAAGAGTAAGCCGCCCTTGGG
Organism: Bryobacterales bacterium; assembly: GCA_965248105.1. Classification (GTDB taxonomy): domain Bacteria; phylum Acidobacteriota; class Terriglobia; order Bryobacterales; family UBA6623. The sequence continues at coordinate 1,880,697 of CBDFIK010000006.1, read as the reverse complement.
CTGGCCCCGGCAAACCGACTCCCTGTGCCCCAAGTGTGTCAGGGAAGCGCGTGAAAAGATCCTCAGCGGTGAGGTGCCGTACACGGTCCTCAAGGAGAAGAAGGTCGGCGAAGTCAAGGCCACCATCCTGGAGCGAGACGGGCAGATCTGGATGGTCAAGGACTGCCCCACGCACGGCCGTATCGAAGATTTGATGGCCATCGACTCGAAATTCCTCGAGCACATCGAGTCGAATTTCCCGGGCCGCGATATCCGTGCTCACAACGACCGGGATCTTCACAATCACGGCAGTAGTACCGTTAAGTTCGGTCGCGGCGCTGTGCTCACTGTCGATTTGACGAACCGCTGCAACATGATGTGCGACCCATGTTTTATGGACGCCAACCAGGTCGGCTTCGTCCATGAACTGGAATGGGACGAGATCAAAACGGTCCTTGACAATGCGCTGAAGATCAAACCTCGCCGTCAGTTGTCGGTTCAATTCTCCGGCGGCGAGCCGACGATGTCGCCGTTTTTTATCCAGGCGGTTCGCTATGCCCGCTCGATCGGATTCAACAGTGTACAGGCGGCCACCAACGGCATTGAATTCGCCAAGAACAAGAAGTTTGCCGAGGTAGCGGCCGACGCCGGCTTGCGTTACGCCTATTTGCAGTTCGACGGCATTGGGAATGCCCCTAACTCGCACCGCAAGGTCGGCAACCTCTTCGATGTCAAGCTGAAGGCCATTGAGAGCCTGCACAGTGCCGGCACCGAGGTCGTCTTGGTCACCACGTTGGTCAACAACGTGAACAACGAAGAGGTTGGGCCGATCATTGACTTCGCCCGCAATAACCCCGGCAAGATCGCCTTCATCTCTTTCCAGCCGGTGTCGTTTACGGGGCGTGACGAGGAAATTACCGACGAACGGCGGCTGCGGCAACGCTACACTCTTTCGCACCTGGCTCGTGACGTCAAATCGCAGTTAGGCATCACCGAGCCCAATCGCGACTGGTTCCCAATTTCAGTGATGTCTTCCTTCGTCGATGCGGCGGATGCTGCCCACGGGCCTGAGGCGCAATGGGGACAGGTGAACTGCGGTTGTCATCCCAACTGCGGTGTAGGGACCGCCTTGATGATCAACAAGAACACCAAGGAAATGGCGCCCGTGGCGGAGTTCATCAACGTGCCACAGTTCGTGCAGGACATTCGCAAGGTGACAGACTCGGGACGCTCGCCTTGGCTCAGCAACCTGCAGATGGGTTTGGCCCTACTGAAGAACTACGACCCCTACAAAGCTCCCAGGAGCTTCGATTTGTTGGCGCTGCTCAGGAAGTTCGACAAATCGTTTGGGCTGAGTGGCAAGAACTATGGTAAGGGTGTGGCGCGCCGTAACGATCCCTGGAACTTCCTGTTTGTCGCCGGCATGTGGTTTCAGGACCTGTTCAACTACGACTTCCGGCGGACGGAAATGTGCATCATTCCCTACGGCACTCAGGAGGGCGAGATTTCCTTCTGCGCCTATAACACCGGCGTCGGCTGGCGTAACATCATTGAGAAAATGCACATGACTGCTACTTTGAGTAAATGGTACGACCAGCACGGCCGGCACAAGATTTACGCCGGTGGCCGCGCGGTCGAGGTCGATGCCCCGGCCGGCTACCTTCAGGTCAATGCCGAGGACGCAGCCCGCGAGGCTCAGCAGTCCGCGGGTCCGCAGAATGCCCGCGACGAGAAGATTCTCGAGAAGACCAAACTGGCCGCCAGCTTAAAGGAACAGGAACAGAGCGACGGCCACAACGGTTCCCAGGGCGTCAGCAAGGGGAACGGCAATGGCAACGGCAAGAACGCGATCCTCTCACCCGAAGAGGAGGCCCGCTTGCTCAAGATGTACCGCGAGCAGGTGCTCAAAGAAAAGCCCGCTCCGAAATTAGTCCAGCTCGGCGCGACGAATGGAAAAGAAACCGCAGCCAACCCGCAAGAACAGCCGTTGGTCGGTTGCAGCGGAGATTGAGTTTCACTTTAGGCCACCTTAAGCCACCAATTCCCCCTCAGACCCGCCCCTAACCGGGCGGGTTTCTTGTTTCCGCTCCCCTAAACAGCCCGCTGAAAAGAGCGCCGGAACGCCACGGAACAGCCAATTTCGGCGCGACGTTGACGGAAGAATCAGCAACTAACAAGCGTTTAACCGACGAAGCTGGGGTGTGAAAATCATTTTTCTGCACCCTGCGAAGACGGTCCCCGCCGGCAGCATAAGTAAACCGCACGACCCAATCCACAGAAGCCCTTCGAGACGTTTCTAATCTGAGTTTGTATTAACGGTTACTTTGACAAGCTGGACGCACCAGCAACCGACGATCCTTGCTCCTAGCAGGCTGATAAAAAAACGTTTTGGGCCCCGAGAAAGGGCATAAATCGCACCTTTCGCGAGTGAAGAATCAGCAACCTACGGCGAACCGCATACGCCAAACGAGCGTTCAGGCCTTTTTTTCAGAACCCTGACCCTACAGGCGAACTGTAGTGCGGAAAACCTAAGCAGTATTAGGAAGACGGGCTCGCTTATATTACTTCTATTAACCCCAACAGTAACCTGTCTAAGAGATAGCAACTAGACAGAATGACACGATATCGAAACTAATTTACCAGTCACATTTGAAACTAATTTACCAGTGACTTTCTGGTACCGAGGGTGATAAATTCATGGCAGGGCCCCCGCCCGCAAGGAGCAGAGAAATGTCGACGCGAACGCTAATTGCGACTACAACCCTGTGGCTATTAACGGTTTCCATGGCAAGTGGGGCCGGTAGCATTCCCGTACTCGTGGATGCTAGAGGCACCTATCTGCACACCAACGACTCAGCCTCGGGCCCCGGAGAAGAGCCGGACGTGCCGGCTCCTCCGGCGATCGTTGATCTGGGGGCTAATGGACTTGTCCCCGGGTCCACGATGGAAATAAGCTTCGAGATAATCCCGGACGATCCCCCATACGGCTATAGTTACCGTTGTCCGGACCTGTTGGGTGCCCTGCCGGTCCGTACGACCGAGACGTTCACGTTTGGAGAAGGAACCGGGCTGCTGGGCGTCTTCAGTGAATCCAATGATCTGGAGGACGCCGACTTCGCAGAACGGGTTCCCGGCGCGATCGACGCAGGGATCGACGCGCAAACGCCGGTGACGTTTTACCCCGTTGGTGCAGGACAGCTGACTGACATCCCGGAAGATTTCCAGATCTTTACGCCCACCGGCTTCAGCGTGACAATCCCTTCCGGCGCCACGCACCTCTTCCTGGGCGTGGGCGACAGGTTCGTCAGTGACAACTGCGTCTGGGGGGGCTTTACCGCCGCGTATCCCCGTGGAGCAATAAACGTGACCATAAATCCCTCGGCAGGGCCGACGCCGAAAGGGCTGATCGAGGATGCCATCACGGACCTAGGCACTACCCAGGCGGCAATTGGGGCCGCCCTTTCCGGCGTCGCGGACTCGGAGGCAGCAATCGCAAGTCTTGATGAGGCCATTGCTCGCCTCGACTCCAGCCTGGACGCCTTCCCGGCAGACGATCCTTGCCGCCTTCTTGGCGAAGATTGCAAGGTGGGGAAGAAGTTCTTTCAGGCCTTGAAAGGCTCTGTCGGGGCGATCTTCGCGGCCATCGATGAGGGCGGGATCTTTGATAGCATCATCCTGGCGGACCTGGAGGATACCGTCGTTGGGAAGATTCTACAGGCCGCCAATATCGTCGCCGCGATCGCCATTCAGGACGCCGAAGGCGCCACGGGAGACCCAAACGATATTCTCCAGGCTAAGTTTCACTTCACCATGGCCGAGCAGCTGACGGCAGACGGTGTCTCCGTCGGCATCTTAGCTCGGATGTTTTTCGACGAAGCCGTGGGATCGTATAAAAAGGCTTGGCTGAATGCCCGCAAGGCAGTTGGGGATTGTGGTCCTCCTGGTCCTCCTGGTCCTCCTGGTCCTTCGTAACCCTGGGGCCTGGCCTGACTAAGACACGCTCGTGTCACCGCTTCCGGACTTCCACGGTCGCTTGCAATGACAAGCCTCCTGATGAAAGCGGCCACTGCGAGCGAGCGGTCCAGAGATGACGCCGCTCAGCAGGGATGAATCCGCATCCGCCCCAACACCCACCGAACGAGAACAAAGTTCTCGTTCCGACGCACATAGCGGCCTAACTAAGGGCTTTCGCCAAGGTCTAGCTTTGCGCTCTGTGGTGTAAAATACCCTTCAGATTCACGCCAACAGATCGCTGCTGCGAGTCGAGCACGTTGTGCCGGCCCCGTGGGCTGTTGCATTGAAGGCTGGCCGGTTCACACAGCCGGAGGGCCTCGAGCGGGTCGAGCGCCGCTGATTCATGCCGACCGTTACCTTTAGCGAAGAAATCGCTCTCCGAAGCCGCCGGTTCTCTCACCTTGCCGTTCTCCGTCTGCTGCTCGGGCTGGCCTACCTTTTGGTGGAGGCTCCCATTGACCTGGGCGCAGGCGCATTCAAAATTGGAGCCGCCGGTCTGTTCGTCTTGTATGGGGCCCTGATCCTAGCCTACCGATCTCGTGCTCAAGTTCGAAATCTTGCCCTTGCTATTCAGTTTGTTGATCTGATTCTCGCTGTTGCCCTGGTCGCACTCTCCGGCGCGGGTGGCTTCGCGTTCCCACTTCTCTTCTTCTATTTCCTGCTGACCGAGAGCGTGCTGCTGCACGGAGCGCGCGAGGTTCTGGCGGTCACTACCTTAAGCCTGTTCTTCTACACCGCCTGGATCACGGGCGGACCGACGACGACTTTTCGCTTCGACTACGGGTCGTTCGCGTTTTTGTTGGTCGTTGGCGCCGCCATGGTCTACTACTTCTCGGATCAGATTCATCGTAAGGAACGGCGTATTGCAAGCATTTTGCGGGAGGCGGCGGGCGAGAGCGAGGCCGAGATGGTGCGCGCGGTGGAAGCCGCTCTGGAGCAATTGGCGGAGTGGCGCCACTGTTCGCGAGCCATCCTCGCGTTTTGGGATAAGACGCTCGAATATGACGCCATCTGTCAATACCCGCCGACCCGGTCGCCCACGGAAGATCCACCCGAGCATTTCGAAGCCGGCCGCGAATGGGCAAGCCTACGGGCGAAGCGATTGGACTTGTATGTGAACAGCGTTTCCCTGGTTGGTCGCGACGGAAAGCCCGCCACCCGCGACTTTGATGTTCACCCCTACTTGATCCAAAAATTCGAGATCTACAACGCCCTCGGCTGTGGCTTGCTGGACGGCGAGCAAGCAATCGGCCGACTGCTGCTGATTAACAGTGTTTCTCCGGTTCGGCGCTCGGACTGGAAGCGCCTGCGCGATGTGGCGCCCTACTTTCGAGAGGTGGTTCGTCACTTGCTGGTGGTCAAAAATACCGAACACGAAGCCTACGAGCGAGAGCGGGGCAGAATCTCCCAGGACCTTCACGACGGTCCGTTGCAAAGTATCATTAGTTTCGAAATGCGGCTTGAGATCATTCGTAAACTGCTCCAGCGCGATGTTAAGGTCGGAGCCCTCGATTTGGAATCCCTGCAACAGTTTTCCCGCAACCTCGTGGCCGAGATGCGCGCGTTTGTGCACCGGGCCAGGCCGTTGGAACATACCGACGCTTTTCTGGTGGCCTCGACGCGTCGGTTGGTGGAGGGCTTTCAACGCGAAAGCGGTGTCTCGGTGACGGTGGCGGGCGGCGAGCACGGCGACTTCAATTTGCCCGGCAAACTGAGTGCTGAGATCTTGCAGGTTCTTAGGGAGGCGCTCCACAACGTTTACAAGCATGCTGAAGCGACCCACGTAGTGCTCTCATTTGAGAAGCGGGGCGCAGACCTGCAGATTGGAGTCAATGACAACGGCCGGGGTTTCTTCTTTGGCGGGAGCTATAGCCTGGAGGAGCTCGATCTTCTTCGCATAGGTCCACGCAGCATCAAACAGCGCGTACGAGCGCTTGGGGGAGACCTGACTCTCGAATCGAACCCGGGGCACGGCTCGAACATGCGCGTCGCCATACCTCTCTACTAATAAACAACGAGAACAGGGCAACCCTAAAGCTGTAGCATTCATCGGGTGGGGCCCATGGCCGAATTTCGCGGAGCCTCGTCCGCGGGTCTTCGAACCTCGGTTTGGCTGCACGTTTCTCCCTCTACTTTCGTCAGCACTGTGTGGGGGAGTTGCGCCTGGTTAGATTACTTTTGGTGCTCGTTGCCCTTGCGGGAGCCGCCTGGGGTGACGATGCCGAACGTCTGTTCAACAAGGGCCGCAAAGCGGCCCGAGCGGGAAGGGATGTTGAGGCCTACGTTTTTTTCCAACGCGCTCGAGCGAGCAACCCGACTGAGCGGAGGTACTCTCGGGCAGCGGCCGCTATCCAGCCGCGGGCGACCCAGACGTTAGCTGCTTTCGGGCAACTCGACGCGGCGCTGGCGCTCGAGCCCCACAACAGTTATCTGCTCGCTCGGGCACGCGCTGAGGGCGGAACGCCCTCGGCTGAGTTGACCGAAGCCACCAAGCCCCCGCTGCGACAGCTAAGGCCGCCCATCGAGATTGAGCACCGAGCAAAGCGCACAAGTTTCAAGCTGAAGGGCAGCCTGCGGACACTCTATGAGACGGTGCTTCACGAATTCGGAATCGACGTTCTATTCGACCAAGATTTTGATGGGGATAGTGAAGTTCGCTTTAAGCTCGACGACTGTGACTTTCAAGAGGCCATCCTGGCCCTCAACGATATCGCGAAGGCCATAGTCGTTCCCGTTCATAGCAAGTTACTGCTGGTCGCCGACGATACGAAAGCGAAGCGGTCCGAGCTTGAACCGATGGCGGTTGTCACCATCCCCATCCCGGACGCTCTGGGTCGCGAGGAAGCGACGCAACTCGCCCAGGCAGTCCAACAGGTTCTCGACATCAAACGCTTGCAGCTGGACACGGTCCGTCAACAGGTGGTGCTCCGCGACACCGTCTTTCGCACCCGGATGGCACAGGCGCTTTATCAGCATTTGGCGAAGCCCCGGGCGGAGGTCGTGGTTGACGTTGAACTCTTAACAGTTAGCGAGTCCCGGCAGGTCGATTTCGGTGTGAGTCTTCCCACGGCCTTCCCGGTTAGCAACTTCAGTACCGTCTTCCAAAACATGCCGCCAACGCTGGGGTCAGTCCCGCTGCTGGGTCTGGGTGGTGGCGGCACCGTCTTTGGCGTCGGCATAGCAGCAGCCAATCTCGCAGCACGCTTGACCGCCGGCAAGGGCCGCGTGCTTTCGCGTTTTCAGTTGCGTTCCACCGACGGGCTCCCCGCAACTCTCAGCATTGGCGAGAGATTTCCGATTATCAATGCCAGCTTTTCGCCGATTCTGTCCACGCCCGAAATCGACGATTCTATAGCGGACGGTACTTTTCGCCAGCCTATTCCGTCCTTCACCTTCGAAGATTTGGGGTTGATCTTTAACATCACCCCCCATGTGCACAGCGCCCGCGAGATCTCGTTGGAGATCGAACTCGAGGTCAAAGCCCTGGCCGGAAGCAGTGTGAATGACGTCCCGATCATCTCGAATAGCCAATTCAAGTCCTATATTCGGCTCCGCGAAGCTGAAGTGGCGGTCGTGACAGGCATGGCCATGTTCCAGCAGAGCCGCACCCGCTCGGGGCTAGCGTGGTTGTCCGAGATTCCCCTGATCGGTCGGCTTTTTGGCGATGAGACACGGCGGTACGACCGAACGGACCTGATACTAACCGTGAAGCCGCGGATTGTACGATTACCACCGGCAGAACTCTCTCCCTCGCTGGCACTACGCTACGGCCCCGAACAACGCCCTTTACCCGCCTTGTAAGGTGCCGGTGGCGGGTAGGCCAGCGCCTTTTCCCGGCTCGATCTCGATCAACCGGTGGTTGAGAAGGGCCTCAGTCAGACTGGTCTGAGCAATTCAGTGGCCCGGTGACCGGAGAGCGATTGGCCTCCATGCCCATGAATCGAAGTCGGAGCAGAACCGCTAGGCTGGTTTCAGGGGTGGGCTACCGCTTGGCGGCTGCCAGCATGTGGTTGAATTGACTGCTGAACTCCGTCCAAGCAGCTTCTCTGCGCTTCAATCGGAAGCGTCCCTGGCGGGTGAGGCGGTAGTACTTGCGGTTCGGGCCCCCGGCGACGGAGTCCTTCCAGTAGCTCTGAACCAATCCAGACTCCTCCATGCGCCGTAATGAGAACGGCGCTGACAAACTAGACCACATAGCGGCGGTGTGAAGGCTCCCAGAGGAGGCGGAGGACCAAGCCGCTGATGTGGTCCGCAAGCATCCCCGAGGTGTTTTGTGGAACACCGGAGGGATGTATCGGGTGGAGCTATACGTTCAAGTACGACGAAGTGTCTGCGTCGAAGGGCTAAGCGAACGCGAAGCAGCACGGCGCTTTGGGATTGCTCGCGAGACCGTGCGCAAGATGTTGCGCTACCGGATTCCGCCGGGCTATCGGCGGAGCAAACCGGCGAGGCGTCCCAAACTGGAGGCCTTCACAGGGATCATCGATCAGATCCTGACCGACGATCGGGAGCGTCCGAGGAAACAACGCCACACCGCACAGCGCATCTTTGACCGCCTCCGCGACGAGTACGGGTTCACAGGCGGCTACACGACCGTCAAGGACTACGTACGCGAGAAGAAGCTGGGCGGACAAGAGATGTTCGTGCCGCTGACGCATCCGCCGGGTGACGCCCAGGCGGACTTCGGCGAAGCGGTCGTCGTCATCAACGGAGTGCAGCGCAAGGCGCACTTCTTGGTCGTCGATCTGCCGCATAGCGATGACGCATTCGTGAAAGCGTTTCCGGCCGAGACGACGGAGGCATTCTGCGAGGGGCACAATGCGGCGTTTCGCTATTTTGGCGGCGTGCCGCGCAGCATCGTCTACGACAACACGAAGCTAGCGGTGGCGAGGATCCTGGGAGACGGCACACGCCAGAGGACCCGTGTCTTCTCCGAGCTGCAGTCACATTATCTGTTCGCCGACCGTTTCGGGCGGCCGGGCAAGGGCAACGACAAAGGCAAAGTGGAAGGGTTGGTGGGCTATGCGCGGCGCAACTTTATGGTGCCGATCCCCAGGTTCTCAAGTTGGGAAGCCTTCAACGAACACCTCGAAGCGAAGTGCCGCAAGAACCGTGGACGGCGCTTGCGGCGACACTCGGAAACGATCGGTGAGCGTTTCGAGCGCGACCGCCAGGCGTTTCTGACGTTGCCTGCTGTCGGGTATGACGCTTGCGACAAGCGCACGACGCGGGTGACGTCGTTGTCGCTGGTGCGCTATCGGACCAACGACTACTCGGTTCCGACGCGCTACGGCCACCGCGAAGTACTGCTGAGAGCTTACGTCGATGAGGTGGTCATCGGCTGCGGCAGCGAAGAGATCGCCCGGCATCGGCGCAGCTACGAACGCGAGGAGTTGATCTTCGATCCGCTGCATTACCTGGCCTTGCTGGAGCGCAAGACGAACGCGCTGGATCAAGCCGCGCCGCTCGTCGGTTGGCAGTTACCGCAAGATCTCGTGCGTTTGAGACGCTTGCTCGAAGTGCGGCTGGGTAAACCAGGCAAGCGCGAGTACGTGCAGGTGCTGCGTTTACTCGAAGACTTCCCGCTCACCGACGTCACCGCCGCCGCGCGGCAGGCCGTTGAGTTGGGAACGATCGGCTTCGACGCCGTCAAGCACCTCGTCCTGTGTCGGATCGAGCAACGGCCGCCCCGCTTGGACTTGACGCAGTATCCGCACTTACCCACAGCACAAGTCGAACAGACATCGACAACAGATTATTTGGTGCTGCTGGCACAGGGAGTGGACTGATGGCGAGATCCAAACTGCTGCTGGAAGCTCATCTGAAAGCACTGCGGCTGCCGACCTTCTTACGCGAGTACGACAAGGTGGCACGGCAGTGCGCCACGGAGGGCTTGGATGCGAGACGCTTTCTGCTGCAACTGTCCGAGCTCGAACTGCTCGACCGTGAACGCCGAGCGACCGAGCGGCGCATCAAGGCCGCCAAGTTCCCGGTCACGAAAACCCTTGATACGTTCGACTTCCTGGCGTTACCCAAGTTGAACAAGAAGCTGGTGCTCGAGCTGGCACACGGAGAGTTCATCGACCGTCGCGAGAACGTGTTGGCTCTAGGAAACTCCGGCACGGGGAAAACGCATCTCGCTCTGGCGCTGGGACTGGCGGCCTGCCAGGGTGGCTATCGGGTTCGCTTCACTACCGCCGCAGCGCTGCTCAACGAGCTGCTGGAAGCCCGTGATGAGCGGCGCTTGCTGAGGGCCCAAAAGCAGCTCGCCAAGCAAGACCTGCTGATCGTCGATGAACTGGGCTACGTGCCGCTGTCGAAGACCGGAGCGGAGTTGCTGTTCGAAACCTTCTCACAGCGCTACGAGCAGGGCTCCACGATGGTGACCTCGAACCTGCCGTTCAACGAGTGGACCGAAGTCCTCGGGTCCGAGCGCATGACCGGCGCCCTGCTGGATCGGCTCACTCACCACGTCCACATCCTGGAGATGAACGGCGATAGCTTCCGCCTCAAGCAGAGCAAGAAGCAACGCTCTCCGTCTTCGGATTGATCCCCGCCGGCTCGCCACAGTTTTTGTGAGCCGCCTTCCACTCCGCCTTCAGCCGCCCTAACGGGCGACCTCAGGCTGCGTTCCAGCCGTCCCACAAAAACTCGAAGCAAAACCCCGACTCCCCCCCCACTGGTCTATTTTTGCTCCGCCGCTCTACCCCAAAACTGGTCTATTCTCCCTCCGCCGAACTGGTCTAATTTTGCTCCGCCCTTGACAGGCCCCCGGCGACGGAGTCCTTCCAGTAGCTCTGAACCAATCCAGACTCCTCCATGCGCCGTAACGTCGGATACAGAAAACCCTGCTTAAACTCAAAAAACCCGTTGCTGCGCTCAAACACTTCGCGAGAGATCCCGTATCCGTAGCGGTCTCCGTGCGTTAGGGCGGCGAGAATGAGGATCTCCGTCGTTCCCATTTTGAGCTGCTTCAGTATTTTGCGCTGGTCCTGCATGCCGTTTTTGCCGAACCCGGAGACTGGCTCGGAAGTTGCAGCCTACACCGTTTCCCCAACGAGGAAGCCGGTTGACCGCCTCCTATGCACACACCTTCAATCTTGGGGGGAACAGCGGATGAAGTCTCATGGCCGCCTCAACGGAACTCGGTGGCGGCTCAACGTCCGTCTTAGTAGTGCTTGCCTTTCAGCAGACCCCAACCCATGCTGAATAGGCCGCCCATCACCATCCCGACGCTCCAGTTCCTCGGAAGCAGATCTCCGTAGTAAAAAAAGCAGAAGACCCAAGCGGCAAGGATAAAGCCTCCCAATATGAACATAGGCGACTAGTAACCACTAATAGTAGAGTTATCCAATACAGGATGAGCCTGAAGGGGAGGTTTGTTTCCAACACAAGATGAGCCTGAACGTGAGCGGGACGAAAGGGTACAAGCTGCTGGTGAATGACGATCACCATGCAGAACCTAGAGCGGCTTACCCTGGCCGAGATGCAGGAGTTCCTGGCCGGCAGTCGAAGCATTGGCTTCAGAGTCCAGGGACGCGAGCAGATTTATCGCTTTGTCGAGCGTATCTTGGCGGCGCAGCACTACCGACGGCTTGGCAGGAGGCAGAAGGGCATCGTGCGGCGGTTTCTGGCGCGGCTGAGCGGGTTGAGTCGGGCCCAGTTGACGCGGCTGATGGGGCAGTGGCTTCGGCACCGACGGATCGAGGCCCGACAACCCCGTCGGCGCCGCTTTCCGCGCCGCTACACACCCCAGGACATTGCCTTGTTAGCAACCGTCGACGCTGCCCACGAGGGTCTGTCCGGGCCGGCGGTACGGCGCATCCTCGAGCGCGAGTATCAGTTCTTCGCCAACTCGGAGTACGTCCGCCTGGCCCACATCTCGATTTCCCACATTTACAACCTGCGGCGCTCCCGGGCTTATCGCTCACAGCGGGTGGTGTTCGATCGCACTCAGAGACGACAGGTCGGGATCGCCGAGCGGCGCAAGCCCGAGCCACAGGGACAACCCGGCTATCTGCGCGTCGATACGGTGCACCAGGGTCACTGGGACACTCGCCCGGGGCTGTATCACATCAACGCCGTCGATACGGTCACGCAGTGGCAGGTCGTCGGCTGCGTCGAGACGATCTCGGAGCGACACCTGATCCCGGTGCTGGAAGCGATGTTGCACCAGTTCCCCTTTCGCCTGCGCGGCTTCCACTGCGACAACGGCTCGGAGTTTCTCAATCACCGCCTGGCCCGGCTGCTCAACAAGCTACTGATCGAGTTCACCAAGTCGCGCCCCTATCGCACCACCGACAACGCTCTGGTGGAAGGCAAAAACGGGGCCGTGGTGCGCAAGCACATAGGCTACGGAGCGATCGCCGCCGAGCATGCCTCCGCGTTGCAGCGCTTCTACACAGCCTATTTCAATCCCTATCTGAACTACCACCGCCCGTGCGGCTTCGCCACCATCGAGATCACCGCCCGGGGCCAACGCCGCCGTCGCTATCGCGCCACCGACTACCGCACGCCCTACGAAAAGCTACTCTCGCTGCCCGACTGGCAAAAGCACCTCAAGGACGGCGTGCGAACCGAGACGCTCCAGCAGCAAGCCAGCCGCCACAGCGACACGGCAGCGGCCCAGCGGATGCAGAAAGCCAAGCTCGCCCTGCTAGCCCGTTGTCGACTTCGTCGCTGACAGATTTCTGCAGTGATGGAAGCAGGGCAAGGGGACTTCAAACGCCAGCCCCCTTGCCCCGCACCCCCATCCCCCGCTGCCTAACTGCCACTGACTGCCTAACCGCCACTGAAAGGAGAACCCCAGCAGCACCGCCCGTCCGATCCTCCTTCTTCAGGCTCATTCTTGGATTGGAAAATGCTATAGTGTAAACTTTCGCGGCCCGGAGTCAAGTAGCGAATTTCCCTAGTACGCGGGTACCGTCACAGTACGCGGGTACTCAGGACTAAATCATAGGCCCCCAAAAACCACGCGTCCAAACAGTCCGCCCAGCAAAGGGTCAGTTTTGCTCGTTCTCCGCGAGCACGCGCGACAGAGACGTAAAAAAGCGCTTAATCATCATCTTGGTGGTCATGTCCATCAACCTTTGGCCGACTCCCGCGATCAGACCGCCGACCTTGACGTCGCCTTCGTACTCGATGACGGTCGTCGAAGGGTCGCTCGACCGCAGTGTGAACTGACCGTTTCCATTGACGAACCCGATCTTCCCCTGACCTCCCACGCGCAAGCGGAAGCTTTCAGGCGGTTGCTGGTCCTCGAGAGAAACTTTCCCTTCAAAGAGGCCTTGAATGCTGGCTACGGCCAGCTTCATCTTCATGCGGTACTGGTTGTCGCCGACAGCTTCCAGCGACTGGCATCCGGGCAGGGTACGCGCCAGAATGTCGGGGTCCAGCAGCGCCTTGTAGACTTGCTGCTGCGGTGCGCCTAGGCTGTATTGGCCCTTGATCTTCACCGCGCGCTCTCGGCTGCTTCCTCTAGTGCGCGCCGAAGTTGGACCGAGGCGAGATGTGACCGATACTCGGAAGACGCGTGCAGATCTGACAGAGCCTCGACTCCCTCCGCTGCAAGAGCGGAGGCTGCGGCTAGGGTTTCAGCATCGGCGGCCTTGCCTTCCAAAACGGCCTCTACCGCTGTGGCGCGATAGGGCTTCGAGGCCACTCCCGTCATCCCCACCCGAGCGAACGATATCTTCCCGTCATTGATGCCAATCCTGGCTGCCGCGCCGGCGATGGGAAAACCCGAAGCCGGATGAATGATGGTGCGGTAGGAAACGCCGACACCCTTCCCTTCCACGGGGACTTGGATTTCCGTCACAACTTCGTTTGCTTCCAGAGCGGTTGTCAGAGCATCGACGATAAACTCATCGATCCCCAGCTCGCGCTCGCCCCCGGGGCCGGCCATCCTGACCTTAGCCTCCAAAGCCTGCAGGGCGGCCGGGTAGTCCGCCGCCGGATCGGCGTGGGCTACGCTCCCCCCGATCGTGCCTCGATTGCGAACCTGGACGTCGCCGATACTCGCCGCGGTTTTGGCCAGCAGAGGACACTTCTCGCCGAGCAGATCGGATTCCTCGATTTGGTGATGCGTTGTCATCGCACCGATGCGGATCATGCCATCCGACTCGGCAATGAAGTGAAGGTCCGGAACTCCTCCCAGGTCAACGAGGTGTGCCGGCGCAGCCAGGCGAAACTTCAACAACGGTATCAGACTCTGACCGCCTGCCAGCACTTTGCTGTCTGGGTTTTCGCTGAGCAGCTTGAGGGCTTCCGAAAGCGTTTCAGGTGCGGAGTAATCGAAGCTGGCGGGAATCACGACTGGCTCCTTTCTTGAATCAGGTTCCAAACTTTCTGCGGCGTCATCGGGATGTCAATGTGCTCGACGCCCAAAGGCGACAAGGCGTCGACGACGCCGTTGACAAAGGCGGGCAGCGACCCGATGGTCCCTGCTTCCCCGACCCCCTTGACCCCCAGGGGATTGCCGGGCGCCGGTGTTTCGGTGCGCTCACTCTCGATCCAGGGCATGTGCTGCGCCTTGGGGATGGGGTAATCCATGAACGTGCCGTTCATCAGCTGACCGTCTTCGTCGTAGATCACTCCTTCCATCAGCGCCGGTCCCAGGCCCTGTGCCACGCCGCCATGAATCTGGCCATCGACCATCAATGGGTTGATGACTTTGCCGCAATCATCGACGGCAAGGTAGCGCAGAATCTGAATCTCCCCGGTCTCGCGATCCACCTCCACGACAGCGATGTGCGCGCCGAAGGGGAAGGCGAAGTTGGCGGGTTCGAAAAAGCGGGTCGCCGAGAGGCCCGGTTCGGTGTCGGGCGGCAGGTTCTTGCACAGGTGGGCTTCGAGCGCTACGTCTTGGAAGGAGACGGTCTTGTCGGTCTTTGCCGATGAGAAAACACCACCCTCAAAGGCAACGTCGGCGGCGTCCACTTCTATCATATGGCCGGCGTATTTTTTCGCCTTGTTGACAACGTCCTGCAGAGCCAGGTGTACGGCTGTGCCGCCGATCGCAGTGTTACGGCTTCCAAATGTTCCAATGCCATGTTGAACTTTGGCCGTGTCACCGTGGACCACCAGGATGTCGTCCATGGGGATACCGAGCGCATCCGCCGCCAGCTGGGAGAAAGTGGTCTCCGCCCCCTGCCCGTGGGGCGACGTGCCCGTCATGACGGCAACCTTGCCGGTAGCCTCGACAGCGACAGTGGCACTCTCCCAGCCGCCGGCGGGTGTCGCTGGAGAGGGACCAAAGGCACAGAGCTCCCCATAGGTCGATATCCCCACGCCGAACAGGCGGCCCTGCTTACGCATCTCTTCCTGCCGCTTGAGGAGCTCTCGGTAGCCAATTTTGTCAAGTGCCAGGTTGAAGGTCTTCGCGTAGTCGCCACTGTCATAGCTGAGACCGGTAGCGGTCTCAAAGGGAAACTCATCCGCGCCAGGGAAGTTCTTCAGCCGAATCTCAGCCGGATCCATCCCCAGTTCATCCGCCATGCGATCGACGATGCGCTCGATCACGTAGGTGGCCTCGGGGCGCCCCGCGCCGCGATAGAGATCCGTCGGCGCCAGGTTGGTGAAGACGCCGATCAGGTCCGCCGTGAAGCTCTTGAACTTGTACAGCCCCGGCAACATCAGCACCGACAAGGTCGGGATGATCGGCGTCAGCAACTGGTGATGGCCGCCGATGTCCTGGAGGATTCGCAGCTTCAATCCCGTCAACGTGCCGTCTTTCTTGGCAGCGAGTTCCACGTCGTCGAGGTGTCCCCGCCCGTGGGCGACGACAAGAATGCTCTCGCGGCGGTTTTCGATCCACTTGATGGGCTGCTTTAGCTGGATCGCAATGTAACCGGCCAGCGCCTCTTCCGCCCAAACATTGCACTTGCTGCCAAAGCCCCCTCCCACCTCGGGCGCGATCACTCGCAGGTGATGCTCGGGAAGATTCAACTGCAGCGCCAGCTGCGTTCGCAGCAGGTGGGGGATCTGCGTCGAAGAGTAGATCGTGAGTTCCTTGGCGCCTTCGTCGTACTCGGCGACGACGCCGCGGGTTTCGATGGGCGAGGGAGCCAAGCGCGGCACCGCCACGCGCAGCTTTACTACCGTGTCGGCTTCGGCGAAGGCTTTCTCGACATCGCCGCCGTCCAGGTGAAAGGTAAAGGCCACGTTGTCGTCGTACTCGGGGTGCACCTTCCGGGAATCCTTCTCGAGGGCTTTCTCCGGATCAGCGACGACGTCGTCTAAGGGCTCATAGTCGACTTCAATGCGCTCTAGGGCGTCTTGGGCGACATAACGGTCGGATGCCACCACGGCCGCGACCGGATGACCGACGTAATAGACTCGATCGGTCGCCAGGATCGTATGGTGCGGGACGCGAAGAGTGGGCATCGATCCGGCACAGGGGACCGGCCCCACGGAGCTGACGTCCTTTCCCGTATACACGGCCTTTACGCCGGGCATCTCCATGGCCCCCGCGGTCGAAATGCTCTTGATGTTGGCGGCAGCGTGAGGACTGCGCAGCACGGCCGCGTAAAGCATGCCGGGCCGCTGAATGTCGTCAACGTAGGTTGCGGTTCCGGTAATCAAACGCGGATCTTCTTGCCGTCGAATCCTCTGGCCGACGTGCGTTTTTGCTTGGGGTTTGGTCGTTGTGGTTGCCATCGCGCTACTGTCCTCCCGCGACCGCCTGGGCCGCGGCCTCCACCGCATTGACAATGTGTTGATAGCCGGTGCAACGGCACAGATTGCCCTCCAGGGCGTGCCGGATCTCTTTCTTGCTCGGGTCCGGGTTGTCCGCCAGCAACTGCTTGACGGACATAATCATCCCTGGCGTGCAGAAACCGCACTGCAGCCCATGTTCGTTCCAAAAGCCCTCCTGGACCGGGTGTAGGTTGCCGTTTTGCGCCACGCCCTCTATGGTTCGAACGTCCTTCCCGTCGGCCTGCACGGCTAACATCGTGCACGACTTGACGGTTCGGCCCTCCACGGCGACCGTGCAGGCTCCGCAGACCGAGGATTCACATCCGATGTGGGTGCCCGTCAGGCCTAGTTCTTCTCGCAAAAAGTGGACCAGCAGCAGGCGCGGTTCCACCGACCGCTCGTGCTCCTGCCCGTTGACGGTTACTCGAATAGTTTTCTGCATGCGACTTTTCTCCTGAGCGCCCATAAATCATGAATCAAAACGCAAAAGGGAGTCAAGTGGATTCGCGGGGGCGTGGTCGAGGAATGCCCGAAATCCCGCTCGCGAGGGCAGGCCGGCACTCGGTACAAATCCTCGAACGTCGCTCTAGCCGCGCCAAACATTCACTCGCTCCCAGCGGGTCGTGGGCGGGAAATCAGAGCGGTCGCGTGGGCTTCCGCGGCCTTGCCTTCCCCTACCGGCCCTATGCCCTCGGCCGTCTTGGCCTTGATCCCAATACGCGCGACCTCGACCCCCAGAGCGTTCGCCACCGTTTGGCGCATCCGATCGCGGTAGGGCAAGATCTTAGGCTGCTCGAGGACGATCACAGCGTCGACGTTAACGATTCGGTAACCCTGCCTCGCAGTCAGCTCACAGGCATGACGTAGGAAAACCAAGCTCGAGGCATCCCGCCAGCGCGGCTCGGAAGGTGGGAAATGCTCGCCGATGTCACCCAGCCCCGCCGCCCCTAGGAGGGCGTCGGTGACGGCGTGCAGAACGATGTCGGCATCAGAGTGACCCGCCAGGCCCCGCTCGAAGGGGATTTCCACGCCGCCCAAAATCAGCCTTCGCCCTTCCACCATCGGATGAAGGTCGTAGCCGATCCCAACACGGAACTCGAGGCTCATTGATTTTAGCGAAGGTCGTCGCCGCTCGATGCGCCCGGCCCGGTTTCCTCCTGATAGAACAGGCGGGCCAGAGCCATGTCTCCGGGTTTGGTGATCTTAATGTTCCGATCGCTGCCCAGCATGACGTGAACGTCTTCGCCAACATGCTCCACCAGGCCGGCCTCGTCGGTGGCTACGAATCCGTCCCGCTCAGCCTGTTCAAAAGCGTTCTTGAGTAAGGAAAACTTGAACACTTGTGGCGTCTGTGCCAGTACGATGCGTTCTCTCATGAGGGTGGAACGAATCACGGTGCGGTCTATTTGCTTGATGGTATCGACCGGAGGGATGGCGAGAATCACGGCTTCAGACTTGGACGCTTCTTCGCAGATTTCATCGATTTGCGACACGGTTACGAAGGGCCGGACGGCATCATGGACGCAAACCAGCTCCGTGCCGGAGGGAACCTGGGCTAAGCAGTTTCGCACGGAGACTTGCCGGCTGCGCCCGCCTTCGACCAAGCGCACCGGCTTTGCGTAGCCTTCTTCTTGCAATTGCTGGTGGAGGGGGTCCATGTCCTCAGGACGCACAGCTACGTAGATTTCCGAAACCGCCCTGGCAGCGATAAATTTTCGGACGGTGTGAATCAGGATCGGCGCTCCTTCCAGCAGCATGAACTGTTTGCGGCTGGTTCCCGAGCTCTCGGCCGAAGGCTTTCCCATCCGAGTTCCCAACCCGGCGGCGGGAATGATCGCCACGGCTTTCATGCTGTTTAGCGTCCGGCGGTATGTTCAACCCGGTGGGGGCGGTGGGAAGCGGAGTGCCCGCCTCCGGCCCGTGGCGCGGCTGACGCGCGCTCTTGTTCCCGGTGCGATGTGCTCGAGGGCTGTGTTTTCTCGTCGTAGCGACCGAAGATCATCTTGCCCGCCGTCGTCTGTAGAACGCTGGTAACGGAAACTTCGATCGTTTGATTGATGGACCGGCGAGCATTGTCCACCACCACCATCGTTCCGTCGTCGAGATAGGCCACCCCCTGGTTGAGCTCCTTGCCCTCTTTCAAGATGAATACACGCATGCTCTCGCCCGGCAAAACGACAGGCTTGAGTGTGTTCGCCAGTTCGTTGATGTTCAGCACCTGCACGCCTTGCAGCTGTGCGAGCTTGTTGAGGTTGAAGTCGTTCGTGACGATCTTGGCGTCGATGTCCCTAGCAAGCTGAATCAGCTTCAGATCCACTTCCTTGAGGCGAGGATAATCGGTTTCAAGAATCTGGACGTTGAGGTCCGACATTTTTTGGATCTTCCGCAGAATGTCCAATCCTCGCCGGCCGCGGTTTCTTTTCAAACTATCAGCCGAGTCGGCCACGAGCTGCAGTTCCCAAAGCACGAACTGAGGAACCACCAGCACTCCGTCCATAAACCCTGCCGCGGCTATGTCGGCGATGCGACCGTCGATGATGACGCTGGTGTCGAGGAGCTTCTGCGACCTTTCGGGCGCTTTATCCTCCCCAAATACACCCCCTAAGGCCGCCAGGTTGAGTGTTTCTCCCTTCGCGCTGCCGACCACTATCCCCACGTATCCCAAGAACAGCAGGACGCCAAGATTGATGAACGAAGCGGCTTCCGACGGCAAGCTTGATTCCAGCACCAGACTCATCAGGGAAGCTCCCAGGATGCCGAGAAGCGATCCAACCGCGGCGCCGAGCAGGCGCTTCAGGCTTACCTTTCGCAGGCGACTTTCGAAGAAGATGATCGCTGTCCCGCCTACGGCTCCGACCAAAACGGACGGGAAGGTCTGTAGGCCGAACGGTTTCAAATGGAACGACATCAGGACGAAGATGCTGACGAATATGATCCGAGTAATCCACAGGTCCCGCATGATGAGAGCTCCCGGGCGTCACAACCCGCCCGCCTAGGCAAAAACCGGCCACTCTAGGCCGCCAAAAGTATATCACTGGCTGGAGCGGTCGCACAAACCGCTGGGGTTGGCATAGGGCTGGCCGCCGGCCGCTACCCGGGAAACACGTTCGTCCGAAGGGGCGCCCGCTGACCGTTTTCGGGAAATTGTCCTAAAACAAACCGCTGCTCTAAGTCGTCCAGCTGGGTTGCTTCCGAGCGCGGGGTTGTGCTATTTAAGAATAGCCCGCCTATTTACCGCGTCTGGTACGCTCCCCGGAGCGTTTGGATGACGGTCTCAATTCTCATTCCCCACTGGAATCGGCAAGCGCTGTTGATGCCGCTGCTGCAATCGATTCGCCAACAGCGGCTTCCTCAAGGCGTGGAAGTAGAAGTCCTCGTCGTGGATAACGGCTCGACCGACGAGTCCGCCTCGGTCGCTGAACAAGAGGGCTTTCAGGTGTTGCGGTTGGGCCGCAACGAAGGTGTCAGCCGGGCGCTGAACCGAGGCATTGCTGCCTGCCGAGGAGAATGGGTGGCGGTGTTGAACAATGACGTCGAGCTAACACCGGACTGGCTCTCCCAACTTTTGCAAGCTATGCGCTCCGAGAACGTTTGGTTCGCTACCGGCAAGACTCTCGATTTCGATCGGCGTGCCCAAATTGACGGGGCGGGGGACGCCGTTTGCCGCGGTGGGACCGCATGGCGGTTGGGACACGGGAAAGAGGACGGCCCTGAGTTCAACGTCCGCCGCCTGACGTATTTCCCCTCGGCGACCGCCAGCCTTTTTCGGCGGACGTTCTTTGAACGGCTCGGCCCTTTTGAGGAAGCGTTCTTTGCCTATCTGGAGGACGTCGATTTGGGGTTGCGGGCCGCCATTGAGGATCTTTCAGGACTCTATGTCCCCCAGGCCGTTGCCTATCATCGGGGTAGTGCGACTTCGGGGGCTTGGAGCAGCGCGATGGTCGAGTGGATGACCTGCCACCAATTGCTATTGCTGGCCAAGTTTTATCCCGCACGACTGCTGATGCGCTACGCGCGGCCTATTCTGGCGGCGCAGTTGCTTTGGGCGGGATTGGCCTTCTCGCGGGGTCGCGGGTGGGCTTGGATGCGAGGGCTGTGGCTCGGAATTCGTCGCTTTGCCCGATTGCGCCGCGCCTCCGAAGCCCTGCGCCGTGGAGAGCGGCTGGCAACCGTACTGCGCTCCAGCGAAGCGGACATAGCGAGAGTTCAGGGAGCGGCGGGCTGGGATGCCTATTGGAAATGGTACTTCCGGCTGGCGCCACGGGCCGCGGAGAACTGCGCATGAAGGATGCAGTGGCGGTTCTCGTGGTGACCCACAACTCGGCTCGCTCAGTGGCTGCTTGCTTGCGGTCCCTGGAGGCGGTGGCCGAAACCGTCGTGGTGGATAACGCTTCGACCGACGATACTTGCCGCATCGTCGAGGAAACGGCCGCCGCGGTCCGGCTGATTCGCAACTCGGAGAATCGGGGCTTTGCGGCCGCCGTCAATCAAGGGGTCCGCGCCTCCTCAAGCCCGCTTGTCTTGCTGTTGAATCCCGATGCAGTCGTCCAAACTTCCCTTGATGACATGGTCCGCGAGTGCCTCATGGCGAACGTCGGTGCCGTCGGCGGCCGGCTCGTGGACGCCACCGGGCGTCCGCAGGTCGGGTTCAACGTGCGCTCCTTCCCGACGCCGGCCGCTCTGGCTTGTGAAGTCCTGCTGCTAAACCGCCTTTGGCCCTCGAACCCCGTCAACCGCCGCTATCGGCAGCTGAACTGGAACCCCGAGCTCCCGAGGGAAGTCGACCAGCCCGCCGGGGCCTTTCTGATGGTCCGCAGGGAAGTGTTGGAAACCGTCGGGCTTTTGGATGAGGACTTTACCCCCATTTGGTTTGAAGACGTGGATTTGTGCCTGAGGATTCACCTGGCCGGTTACCGTATCCGCTATGTCCCTACGGCCGTTGCCCGGCATGAAGGAGGACACTCCTTAAGCGGCCTTTCAGTGGAACAACGCCAACTGGCTTGGTATGGTAACCTTTTACGCTTTGCTCACAAGCACTTCTCGGCGTCCGCCTTCCGCTGGTTGCGGCCAGTGGTATTGGCGGGCACGGCGCTTCGTTGGCTTGTGGTTTGCCTGCGAGGCGACGCCGCACAACGGAAGGCTTACGCACAAGTGATGAGGTTAGTGGTAGGCGGAGGTCACCGAAGGCCTCGCCATGTTCCTGCGACTGCGGATCATTCGTCCCCAATTGAATATCGATCGAGCTGAGTCCATGTTTGAAAACGACCTCGTTTCCGTGACTATCGTGACCTACGACAGCGGCCGCTTCATCCGGCGCTGCCTGGAGTCCGTGCTTGAGCAACGCGATGTGCCCGTCGAGGTGATCGTCATCGACAACGCTTCGACCGACGGCACGACCGACATCTTGGAGCGATTCGAGGATCGCTGCACGGTCGTCTACAACGAAGAGAACATCGGCTTCGCTGCTGCCCAGAATCAGGCCATAGCTCTCTCGAGCGGCGGCTGGGTGCTGACTCTCAATCCTGATGTCTTGCTGTTGCCCGATTTCATATCGAGTTTGATGGGAGCGGCGCGTCTCGATCCTTCGGTCGGCACCGTTTGTGGCAAGCTGCTGATGATGGACGCGTCGTTTCAGATTCCCGACCAGCAGGTGGTTGACTCAACCGGGATTTACTTCACGCCCATGCTCCGCCACTTCGACCGCGGGTGTCTTGAATCCGACAATGGACATTTCCGAAGTCATGAGTTCGTCTTCGGCGCTACGGCGGCCGCCGCCTGCTATCGGCGGGATATGATAGCGGACATTTCGGTCGAAGGTGAATTCTTCGATCCTGATTTCTTCACGTATCGAGAAGATGCCGACGTTGCATGGCGCGCCCAACTGCTCGGTTGGAAGTGCGTCTATGTGCCCCACGCTTTTGGGTATCACGTCCGCAAGCTGCGCCCCGGGATGCGCCGCATGCTGTCGCCGGAAATCAACATGCACTCGGTAAAGAACCGCTTCCTGATGCGCGTGAAAAACATCACGGCGGGCGTCTACCTGCGCAACGCCGTACCCATCACCGTCCGGGACTTGGGGATCCTCTGCTACTGCTTGTTGGTTGAACGCTCTTCGCTGAGAGCGTTCTATGAGCTTGCCCGCGATATGGACCGCGTCATACGCAAGCGGCGCTTGATTCAGAGCCGCCGG
Source organism: Bryobacterales bacterium (assembly GCA_965248105.1). Classification (GTDB taxonomy): domain Bacteria; phylum Acidobacteriota; class Terriglobia; order Bryobacterales; family UBA6623. Next base: position 1,857,818 of record CBDFIK010000006.1, on the reverse strand, counting down.
CGCGTCGAAGACGCTTACATGGTCCAGTGGTTTCGCTTTAGCCCCGTTAGCCTGCCGGTCGAGGTTCGTGACGATGTCCCGGCGCCCCCCGTGCCCGTCGCCCGATCGTAAGCGATGAAAATCGCCCTCTTGGGCACCCGCGGCATTCCCGCCAACTACGGTGGTTTTGAAACCTTTGCCGAAGAGCTCGCGGTGCGCCTTGTCCAGCGGGGTCACCAGGTAACCGTCTACTGCCGCACCCAGAACGTCGGCAAGCGGAAACCGGTCTTTCGCGGGGTCAAGCTGGTCTTGCTCCCTACCATCCGGCACAAATACCTGGATACGGTTGTGCACACATTTCTCGCGACACTTCATCTCTTGTTCCATCCTCGGGAAATCGCTCTTTATTGCAACGCGGCCAATGCGATTTTCACCATCGCTCCTCGATTACTCGGGATGCCGACGCTGCTGAACGTGGACGGCTTGGAGCGCAAGCGCAGGAAGTGGAACGCGCTGGCACGCGGTTGGTACCGCCTGTCGGAGCGACTGGCCACTTGGTTTCCCAGCGAGGTCGTGACCGATGCCGCGGTCATCCAAAACTACTATCTCGAACGCTATCGCAAGGCTTCTCACCTGATCGCCTATGGAACTCAGACCGGGAAGCTAGAGACAACCAAATCGCTCGATCGGTTGGGCCTCAGGCCGGGCGATTACTTTCTGTATGTGAGTCGCTTGGAGCCGGAAAACAACGCTTGGCTTGTAGTGAAAGCCTTTGAACGGACTTCCCACCGGCAGAAGTTAGTCATCGTCGGCGACGCGCCCTACTCCCATGACTATATTCGGAGGCTTAAGCAGACCCGGGATCCCCGCATCATATTTCCGGGCGCTATTTACGGAACCGGTTACCATGAGTTGCTTTCGCACTGTTTCGCTTACGTCCATGCGACGGAAGTAGGAGGAACTCACCCCGCGCTCATTGAAGCCATGGGGCGCGGCTGTTGCGTGCTCTTTCTCGACACACTTGAAAACCGGGAAGTCGCCGCCGATGTCGGCTTTCCCTATCGTCCGAGCGAAGGTGCGCTTGTCGAATCGCTGGACCGGGTGATTGCTCTCTCGCCCGACAAGCGGCTACAGATGGGCCAAACCGCCATGGAAGCCGCCCGGCGACGCTACGACTGGGAAGCGATTGTCGATCAGTACGAGAAGCTGTTTGCGGAGACTCTGGAGAAAAAGGCGTGACTGGCGGGCGCCGCTGTTGTGCAAGGTACAGGAGCCTCAGCAATGCTAACGCCACCCCCCTTGTTTGCCGCCAAACCCGAGGAGCGCGAAGATCCCCTAGCGCATGGCTCGGCGGTCGTTTGGCCGAGACTTGCGGCCGTTGGCTCCAGGCTCAATTCCGGCGCCGCTTCGCGGCTCCTGTCGCACTCTGGGTCCAGCAGCAGACGCGAACCCTGAAACTTCAGGATAACCGGCTGCTCTAGCGACATGTCTACACCCCTACTGCGGCATGGTTCCTTCCGCCCTTTCAGGGCTCGACTCTGTTCGTTTCCTACCTAGGGTTCCGCCGTTCCGGCTCCACCCTAGGCTCAATTCCGGCGCCGCTTCGCGGCTCCTGTCGTTGGTCGATCGGCAGTCGACGGTTGATTTCATTGGGGTTCGGCAGAATTGGGTTTGTTTGGTTGTTTTCGGTTGAAGCGCCCCCAGGCGTCGAGAAGAATCTCGACGCGGCACGCTGAGAGCGTGCGCCACAAAAGAATCGGACGCTTTCACACGGCGGCAATCTTGGTTCCGAGCGCGGTGCGGAGGGGCAGCCCCCGCGGGACGGGTGCTATCGATGGTAAACGGGGCGGAGCAAAGGCCGCGGACCTCAAAGGCGAGGTCTGTGGTACCGGGTTCACCCTTAAAAGACGTTGATTCCACTGGGGTTCGACGAGATTGGGTTTGTTTCGTATTTTGTGTGAGTGGGGTCTGTGGGGCTGGTGCTCGGTCGTTTCGGAGACCAGCTTGCGGGGCCGATTCGCTAGAGGCTCGGAAGCCGATGCGGCCGGCTGTGGGGCTTGGAGTGTCGATCGGAGGTGGGGCCTGGGCTGGAACGTATCGACCGCGGTATGGGTCTGGATCAGTGGAGGCGTAGGAGCCGGCGGAGGAGCGGGCCTCCTGAGCCTTGCGCTCGTCACGGCGCAGGTCGGCCAGCTGCTTGACGGCACGGAAGAAGCGGCGGCTGAGATGTCCGTCGTAGCGGGCCAGGTGAACGAAGGCCTGGGTGCGGTCAAGCATCGCTGAGCCTAGCAGTAAGGTTTCGCCATCGTAGCCGGGACGCAGCTCGTCTGGACGGCGTTTTTCCAGGTGCCGGCGCTGGTCGTCGACGGCAGCGGCGAGGAAGCCGGTCTCCAAACGCGTGAGGCGGCGCATGCGCCATTGCGCGTCGGCGATTTGGCGGACGAGTTCGAATTCGAGGGAGTTGGCGGGTTGGATGTCGGCTTCGAGGGCGGAGAGTTGGCGATCGAAGTCGGCGGGGTCCTCGCCGGGCATTACGGTATCGCGGGCGAGGAGTCCGTGTTTGAGGGAGTTCTTCGCGCTACGGGTTTTACCTTCCTCGCTACGTGGTCCTGTGGATTTCCTGGCGTTGTTACGATTGGCGTTAATTTGTGCTTTTGTCGGCATGATTATTATTCCTTTCATTGGAGCCGTTGAGCGGTTGAGCCGTTCAACTGTTGCGGCAGGTTGACTGGGTCGCTGATCTCCAATTCCAGAGTACGGCGGGGTGGCGGGGTTCAAAGGAGTCAGGTTGCTTAAGTGTTGTGGAATGAGGGAGATGAGATTTTGGAAGTGGTGTGACCGGGTAATACCGCACCTACCTAAACGGCGTCCGGATGATCGACTACACGTATCCGTCGCCGGGCTCGACCGAAGGCGCCATCGCACTCCAGTTGCATGCGGGCGGCGAAGGCCGCATGCGGTTCAAGGACATTTGGGTGCGGGATTTGACAGGGCGGTAACGGGACGGGATGATCCGAGTCGTGGGAACCTGCACACCAGTCCTTATGAGGCACACTCTCAGTGTGCCGCGTCGAGACTCTTCTCGACGCCTGGGGCGGTTTCTCCATGCGGGGATTGCCCTGTCACTAACGTTCCAGGCTCTGTTGCTTGCTGTCGCACAGCCTTCGGTCGAGCCTTTTTCTTTCCGCCGGACTTCGCATTTCTGCTGACCCGCCAAGAGTTCGCCAACTTGAAGTCGCATTTTGCGACATCAAGCTCGGGCTGGGGAGGCCGGAGGGATTACCGAGAACTAAGCGGCCTTCGGCTACGTAGTATGGTCACGTCGTCTGGCGGTGTTGAACCGCCCCCTCGTTCAACAACGCGCGCAGCGCAAACGGCGTGGCAATCAGCGGGTCGTCTTCTTTGACGAGGTTTTCGGGGTTGGCCCAGCTACCGTCTGGAGTTTGTTCCGTTTGAAGCGACTGCGAAACAGACTCCGATTGAGCGGCGGCTAATTTGCGGAAGGCCTTCGTCGCGGAGGCGGCGTAATAGAAGCGCAGGCCGGCCGGCCAACGCTTGTAGGCTTCTCCGGCGAAGCCAGTGGCTCGGTCGGGTAGGTGGTGCAGCTCCAGCCAACGCCTTGCGGCCTGCACGCGCTCATCTTCGCGCGAGCGGCTCATCGCCAGCAGCGCAAGAATACCGTCGGCCGTGGCGGTTCCGTAACTCCGATAGCCCTCGGCGTCCGGTCCCGCTTTGTTGGCATCGAGCACGACAGTCGAAAAGTAGAATCCGCCGTCGCGGGCGTCCGGTCGGGCAGGGTCAAAGTTGTGGCAGCGCTCGACGTACACCGCGGCTTTCCGGAATACCGGCTCACTCGGAGCAACCCCGGCGGCTAATAGTGCTTCCAGTACATGGCGAGTCATCGAAAGATCGACATGACCAGGGCTGGGCGGGACCCGACGGTCGCCTCCCATGCCCCAGGCGCCGTAGGGTGCGTCGTCTGGCCACCAGTCATTGGCCTCGGTGAACTGCTGGCCACGGAGATACTCCACCATGGCAGCAACATCCTGCTCCCACCCGGAAGGCCGGGCGCGGCAAAGAGCCGTCACGGCCAGCGCCGTCGAGTAGTTGGGGTAATCCGGGAGCAGAGGTTCCATGCGACCCACGGCTCCGGTGCCGTCGGTGTGCCCGCGAATGAACTCGATTGCCCGTGCAAGTTTGTCGGGACGTGGAACCAGAACATCCGTGGGCACGCGCACCAAAACGTCCAGCACAAAAGGAGTCAGCGATTGGCCGGAGCCAAGCAGCCCGTAGGTTGTGCTGTGCCAGCCACCATCCTCCGACTGTTGGGCCCACAGGTACCGCGCGGCTTTTGCCAGAGCAAGATCGACGGAGAGGTTCGCTTGTTCGACCGGGATCGGCCGGCACGCAGCCGAAAAGCCCGCTGCGATCGCCAGGCCCGCGGCAAAAAAATCGCGGCGCGAGAAGGTATCCTCGCGCCGGATGGATTCCGCCAAGCCAACCAGAGGCCGTGACTTAGCTTTTCGTTGACTCATTGGACGTTTCAACAGGTGTTTGGTCGACGAGAACGGTGAGGATAGCGGCACTGGTCACGGCGACACGGCCCGTGATGCAGTGATGACCTGCCCAAGAACCGTCTTCGTTCTGTAGACGGATGAGCTGGGTCTTGATCTTGGGATTCCACTCCTGCCATTCTTTCCCGCCCGTACGATGCAGGCTGTCGCTTATGTTCAGGTAAGAGAAGAATTCCTCCCCGCCCATCGAACCGAAACCGCGCACGAAGCGTGCGCTCGAGAGCTGGCCCCTGACGGCGGCGATTTCCTTCGCGTTCCTCTTGCGGTCTTCTTCGGTGCGGCTGAGCTGTTCGAGTACCTGGGCGCCCTTGTACAGCGAGACGCCAGCAGAGCTCGCATCGGCGGCGAACGTACCGGCGCCGCGACCTCCCGCAACACCCGGACCAACGGCCGACGGCTTGGCGCTGGCCTTCGTGTAGTCGTCGACCCGAGCTAGAACCTCGCCGTCAACGTCGAGCCCCTTCTGTTTGGCCTCGAACAGGCTTCGAGAGGCCATGGCGGTCCCCAGGATCGGGGCCCATCCTCCGGCGAGGTTCCAACTGCCGTCAGCCTGCTGGTTGTTCTCGATCTTGTTGAGGCATTTTTGGAGCGCGAGGCGGACGCGCTCGTTGGATTTCGCCAGGCGCATTTCGCCGTCGATCTCGGCGAGCAGCGTTGAGGTAAGAAAGGTGTCGATGTAGGGACCTAGCTTGCGCTGCATTTGGGTTCCCTTGATCGAAGTGACGCCCAGTCCTTCCTGGGAGCTTTCCTCCACGTGCCGGAGGACAAAATCCAAACCCCGCCGCACCGCGGCTTGGTGTTTTCCCTTGGTTGGGGTATGGCCGGCCTGAATAAGAGCCAGGGTCGCAACGGCCGTGTTGGCAACGTCGTTGCCGGATGTCTCGAGCCGCTCGCCCTGGCGAACGAACGAGGTTTCTCCGCCGTCTTGGCCCCAGCCTCCGTCGTTTCCTTGCACGGACACCAGCCAATCAAGGCCGCGCTTAACAGCGGCTTGGGGTGAGATGGGCGGCTTCGGCTCGGGCTTGGCGGGTGCGGCCTGTTTCGGCTTGGTCGTTTCTCCTTGGACGACGTCAGGCGCCAGATTGATGCCGCAAAACACCAGCGCCGCGATAGCAAACACACTAATCCACAGTGATTTCATCTTGATCTCCTTCGGTTTTAGGTTTAGGCTGTCGCAGCGGCCGCCAGCGAACTTACATTGTGTAATGACGCCGAGAGGGTCGAAAGTGTTCAGACGGGATGGCCCAGGACGTAATAAATGTTACGTGGGGTTACTAGCTGCGGGTCATAGGACTCTGGCGTGCATTTCGTGTTCGTCTCCACCAAGCCGCGGCGGGGTTCAGCGAGGTCCCGTGTCGGCCGTTCCAAGGTTCGACGGGCAGCGCTCGGCCAGCAGACGGGCGATGTCGATCAACTCCTCAAGGTCGGCCGCAGACTCGGTGATCCCGTCCCTATGGACGCTGACCTTCTTGCCTTGCACTTTCACATCGAGGCGCCGCGCTCGCGAGCTAAGCAACTTTTCGCGCACGGGTAATTCGAGGAGACTGGACGCGAATACCTGATCGCTCCCTTCGATCTGAAAGGCCTCATCGAATTCCTTATGCCCGGTCGTTGGATGCCCGCCGGTCCCAAGGGCGTCCATGCGACGTTTGGCGCCGCCGGTGCTCCTCTTGACACGGATCTTCTGGCCGGTGTCGAACGGTAGATCCAAATCGACGAACGTGAAGGGCCCGCTTTCGCCTGAATCGGAGCCGTCGGTTGCCATGGCAGCAACTAGAAAGCGTCGACCGTCCATCTGAAAGCGAAGTTGCGGGAACACCAGGAGGTTGCCCGGTTTCACTTCACCTCGATACTTTGCGGCCAGTAGAGCGAATAACTTGCCAAGATGCCGGCGCTGATGATTGTGATCCCAATAGCCGTAAGCCAGTGCCCCGGCAATGATCAATGTGATAATGATCCACCAGTCCATGACACTGCTTCGATTCGGTCCGGGTGCGGGAGCAGCTAGACGAAACTCACTTCCTGACCCCAAGACACGAGCGAGTGCTTCTGAAACTCAGGGCGTTTGTTTGGGAAGTCGGTTCGGTAGTGGCCACCGCGGCTCTCTTCGCGGGCCAAAGCCGAGCGCGCAATGAGCGAGACGACCTGATACATGTTGTCGGCTTCGAATCCCTGCCTGCTGTTTCTAGCCCAGCCTTTTTCGAAAGCGGGCTGAAGTTTCTCGAGTTCTTCCAAACCCGCGCGAATGCCTTTGGCCGAGCGACTGATCCCCGCGTTCCGCCAGGCGAGTCGGCGGAGCAGGGAGACGGCGTGGGCGGTAAGCGCGACCGGTGAGGGTGCGTCGGGGATGTCGGGCTCGAGCTGCGCCACACCGGCTCGCTCGCGAATCTTGCGCCCCGCCCGTGCACCGTAGACGAGCCCTTCGAGCAGCGAATTACTGGCCAGCCGGTTCGCTCCGTGGACACCCGTACAAGCTACTTCACCCGCGGCCAGCAGTCCCGGTAGATTGGTTTGCCCGTCGTAGTCCGTGCGGATTCCCCCCATCGCATAATGGGCGGCGGGATGGACAGGCACCGGCTGCTTGGTAAGATCCACCCCGTAGTGCCGGCAAGTCTCGTAGATGCGAGGAAACCGTCGTGGGGCAAATTCAGGATCGAGGTGGGTGAGATCCAAATAGACCGGCCCCGTTTGGGTGCGGTGAAGCTCCGCAACGATGGCACGGGAGACGACATCGCGGGGAGCCAATTCCTCCTGGGGACTATAACGGCTCATGAACCTCTCGCCGACTGCATTGCGCAAGTACGCCCCTTCTCCCCTTAGCGCTTCGGAAAGCAAGAAGCGAGGGGCAACTTGCAGGAATAAGGCCGTGGGATGAAACTGAATCATCTCCATGTCGGATATTTCGGCGCCGGCCCGGTATGCCATGGCCACGCCGTCGCCCGTCGCTACATCGGGGTTGGTTGTCTCGCGGTAGACGCAGCCGAGACCTCCCGTCGCGAGTAGGACAGCCCGGGCACGGATCGGCACGAAACCGCGTTCCTTTTCGCTCCAGGCGAGGGCGCCGCAAATCTCGCCTTCTTGGGTGAGCAGATCAACCACGGCCGAAAAACTCTGGAAAGTGATGTTCGGGAGCGTTTTGGCCTTTTGGAACAGTGTCCGCGCGATTTCGCGGCCAGTGGAGTCTCCGTGAGCGTGAAGCACGCGACGGCGGCTGTGTGCGCCTTCCTGCGTGAAAGCGAGCCGCGCACCCTCGCGGTCGAACTCAACGCCCCAATCGATGAGCCTCTGAATCTCCCGCGGCCCCTGCTCGACGAGAATGCGAACCGCATCCCGATCGCACAACCCGTTGCCGGCTTTGATCGTATCCTGCTCGTGAAGGCTGACTTGATCCTCATCGCTGATTGCGACAGCGATGCCTCCCTGCGCATATTCGGAAGCTGACTCGGTCAACCGATCTTTGGTGAGAACCAGGACACGTCCCGCCTGGGCGGCCTCGATGGCCGCCATCAAACCCGCGACGCCCGCACCAACGACGAGAAAATCAGTTTCCACAACGAATGTCCCGAGTGTATCACGCGGGTTGCAGCGCTTCTGGCACGGGTGGGCTCACTGGTTGCTCACCATTTGATAGACGCGCCACTCTCACAGGCGCTTGAGCGTTCCCGTCGAAAACGGATCAAGTGTCGTCGCCATCAGCCCAAGGACGCGGACCCTGGAAAGGCGCCAGGTCCGCGCTACACAGGCTTGACAGCTCAACTCAGATGGCTGCGCTACGGGCTACTCTTGTGCTTCGACGGCGGCAATGATCTCGCTAGCGCCTTGCCGGCGGAGATCGTCTGCTGCCTTGTGGCCGAGTGCTTCGGGTTCGCGCGGATCGCCTTGGATGTCAGTTGCGACGGACTGACTGCCGTCCGGGCTGACGACGATGGCCGAGAGAGTAAGGCGCCCGTCGTCAAGTCTGGCATGGCCTCCCAGAGGCACTTGGCAGCCGCCGCCCAGGGCGGCGAGCAGGGCGCGTTCGGCGCTGACGGCGGTCTTCGTCGCGGGGTCGTTGAGTGAGGAAACGAGCTTGCGAGTGGCCGTGTCGTCGGCGCGGATCTGAACGGCCAGCGCACCCTGTCCGATCGCAGGGCACATGACGCCGGGCTCTAGAATTTCTGCAACGCGGTCTTGCCATCCGAGGCGCTCGAGTCCCGCCGCGGCCAGAAGAACGGCGTCGTATTGACCTTCGTCCAGCTTGCGGAGACGCGTATCGACGTTGCCGCGTATGTCTTCCACCTGAACATCGGGGCGCAGACGGCGCAGTTGTGCCGCCCGGCGAAGCGAGCTCGTCCCTACTCGCGCGCCCTCTTCGAGCTCATCGAGTTTCTTGCCGACCAGTGCGTCCCGGGGATCGGCGCGCTCAGGGATCGCGGCAATGGCGAGGCGGGAATCGATCTCGGTCGGCAGATCCTTCAAGCTGTGGACAGCGATATCTACTCGACCATCCAGCAGCGCTTCTTCGATCTCTTTGGTGAAAACACCCTTCAATCCCGTCTTCGAGCCGACCTTGGCCAGCGCGACGTCGGTGATCTTGTCCCCGGTGGTCTTGATGATCTCGATTTGAGTCGGGGTGTCCAAGGCTCTCAGCTGCTGCTCGATCCAGTGCGCCTGCCACATCGCCAGTTTGGAGCCGCGTGTTCCGATAACGAGGGGGGGCATTTTGGCTAGGGAAAAATCGGGTACAGCCAGCCAATTCGCCTCAGGCTGAGTCCGTTTCGAGGGCCATGATCGGGCGCGAATTGGGGGCAGTCCGGGCAGTCCCCATTTTTCCATTTCCGCTGTGTGTGTGTAGGGTACGCGCCGACGTCAGGGGAAATTGGTCGGTCCCAATAGAGCAAGAGAATGCGCTTAGCGTGGAGCTGAGGGCACGGCATGCCGTGCCCCTACAATGTTAGCGCACAGCACCGGCGTATCAGTTGTTAGCGCGCAGCACCCGCGTATCAATCGTTGGCGGGCTCCCAGGGCCTCGCCGCAGTCAATCTCCGCGGTTCACTTTTTTAGATTGAAGGCGCGCTTGACGAACTGGACGAAATGGAGTCCGTCGGGGTGGCTGGCGAGCTTTTTCATCTCCGAGATCGGGGGGTGGGCGATCTTGTTGATGATGCCGCGCGTCAAGCTTTCAAGAGCCTTTTCTTGTTCCGGGTCGAGAGGGCCGAGCTTCGATCGAAAACGCTTAACTTCAGCCCTACGGAGATCCTCCAGTTCACTTTGAAGGGAAACGATGGTGGGCGCGACCTCGTGTGTCTTGAGCCGGTGCATCACCTTCTTGACTTCCTCGGAAATGATGCTCTCGGCGCGCTCGGCTTCGCGCTGCCGCTCGCGGAGATTGGCATCGGCGACCTGTTGCAGATCGTCGACATCGTAGACGAACATGTTGTCGATCGAGTTGATGGCCGGATCGATGTCCCGGGGAACGGCAATGTCGACGAAGAAGATCGGCCGGTTCTTACGGGCCGCGATCACGCCTTCAGCCGTCTTCTTGTTGAGGATGAAACTACGCGATCCCGTCGAGGAGATCACCACATCGACGCGATTTAGGTATTCAAGCAAGCGGTCGAACGATACGGCTTGGCCTGCGAACAGCTTGGCCAGCTCCACTGCTCGTTCGTGTGTGCGGTTGGCGACGTAGATTTCGGTCGCGCCGGCGTGATGGAGGTGTTTCGCGGCCAACTCCGACATTTTTCCGGCGCCGACGATCAGCACAGAGTGTCCACGCAGATCCCCGAAGATCTTGCGCGCCAGCTCGACGGCCACATAGCTAACGGAAACCGCCATCTGTCCGATGCCGGTCTCGTTGCGAACCCGGCGGGCGACTCGAAACGCATGATTGACGATTACATCGAGCTGGCCGCCGACCGCCCCGACTTCCTTGGCCGCGGCGTAGGCTTCCTTCACCTGACCGAGAATCTGCGGCTCCCCCACCACCATCGAGTCCAAACTAGACGCCACGCGGAAAAGATGCCGGATCGCATCTTCATCGAGGTAGCGATAGAAGAAAGGACGAGCTTCGTCGAGCGGGATCGCCGGCGACGCTTCGAAGAAGGAGTGGAGTTGCTCGACGGCGCGGGCTTCCGAATCGGCCCGCACCAGGAATTCCACGCGATTGCAGGTCGAGAGAATCAGGGCCTCGGAAACTCCCGGCCGCTGAGCCAACTCCCCAACCAGCTCACCGGTCGCGCCTTCAGGTACCGCGAGCCGTTCGCGCACTTCAACCGGCGCGGTTTTGTGACTCAGACCCATCAGCAGGACGCTCATGGTTCGATCAACGGCCAGCCGCCGCTGTAAAAGAGTGAACCCCGCTGTTGACGATCCAGGTCAGCGCGGCGCAACAGAATCCGACGATTGAGAAGTAAGCCGCCTTGCGGCCTCGCCAACCAATCGCCACCCGGCTAAAGACCATCGCCAGATAGATCGCCCAAGTCAGAAACGCCAGTGCGATCGTTGGATCGACGATCCAGTTCGATCCCCATTCGACGAAAGCCCAGAAGCTGCCGGCGATCAGTCCCAGCGTGACCAACACAAAGCCAAAGGCGAGTGTGCGGTAGGCCATCTCGTCCAGCGTACCCAGCGGGGGCAGCCGGTAGTAGAACGTCCGCGGCCGCTTGGACTTCAGTTCCCTTTCCTGGATAAGATACATCACTCCCGCCACAAAGGTGATGAAAAGCGCCGCGAAGCCAAACAGAAAAAGCCCCACGTGGATCGACAACCACCACTTACCCAACGACTGCCGGGCCCAAGGCTCGACCGGCCCCCCGAGACTCGCTATCAGCGTTAGCAGAAAGACTGTCGGAAAGACGAAAACGGCGAGGCTGTCGTACTTGTAGCGCCAGTAGGCCAGTAGAAAAGTCGCGGTAGTCAGGAACCCGATCACGGACGCCATTTGGTGAAGCGTGACGACGGGCAGGCGTCCCATGGCCATGCCTTGATCGACGATCGAGACCAAATGCAACACCGCGCCCAGCGAGATCGAAGCCAAGGCCGGCTTGAACATCCTCTGGCGGCGCCTTACAACCGTTACCAAAGCGTGCCAAAGCCCCAGCGAATAAAGAATTAGCGTTACGCGGAGCCAGAATACACTGGACTGATCCATCTATCGGTCATTATAACGTCGCAGGTTGGTGGGGTTTCGCGCGAAATCTCTCGAGGGATCGCAAAACCGCTTAGTTAGGAAGGTGCGCATCACCCCCGTTCGCTTCTATCGGTAGGCCTCGCCCCGTCTACAGACTCGGATGATGAGGACGACAAGCTTGTCATCTTGAATCTGGTAAATGACACGATGCGGGCCCAGTCGCAAGCGATAGAGACTCAAGCGAGCCTCAAGTTTCTTAACACCGGGCGGACGAGGGACCTGACTGAGTGACTGGATCTTTGCAACGATCCGTCGGAGGGTAAGGCCGGTCGAGTTTCTTCAGGTCCCGTTCGGCGGCGGGAGCGATTACTATCTCGTAGACCACACTGGGTCAGAGGCCCAGTTCCTCGGCCAGCCGGTCCAAGGTCTTCACGCCCTTGGACTCGGCTTCCGATAAGGCGGCACGCGCATCTTCAAGGTCTCCGCGGTCTTCTTGTAGGCCGAGCAGACGCTCAAACAAGCGGAAGTCGTCAATCGAGATGATGGCAGCTAATTCTTTGCCTCGGTTTTCGACAATGAAGCGGTCGTGGCCATAAGCCGCCCTCTTGAGAAGCTCAGGCAGGGTGTCACGCGCTTCGGTGGCACTGATACGTCGCATGAGGATTTCGCGTACGTTCCGTACGTAACGTACACTTCTACTATATCACGCTTCCCCAGGTCGCTGAGAACGGCGCTGACAAACTAGACCACATAGCGGCGGTGTGAAGGCTCCCAGAGGAGGCGGAGGACCAAGCCGCTGATGTGGTCCGCAAGCATCCCCGAGGTGTTTTGTGGAACACCGGAGGGATGTATCGGGTGGAGCTATACGTTCAAGTACGACGAAGTGTCTGCGTCGAAGGGCTAAGCGAACGCGAAGCAGCACGGCGCTTTGGGATTGCTCGCGAGACCGTGCGCAAGATGTTGCGCTACCGGATTCCGCCGGGCTATCGGCGGAGCAAACCGGCGAGGCGTCCCAAACTGGAGGCCTTCACAGGGATCATCGATCAGATCCTGACCGACGATCGGGAGCGTCCGAGGAAACAACGCCACACCGCACAGCGCATCTTTGACCGCCTCCGCGACGAGTACGGGTTCACAGGCGGCTACACGACCGTCAAGGACTACGTACGCGAGAAGAAGCTGGGCGGACAAGAGATGTTCGTGCCGCTGACGCATCCGCCGGGTGACGCCCAGGCGGACTTCGGCGAAGCGGTCGTCGTCATCAACGGAGTGCAGCGCAAGGCGCACTTCTTGGTCGTCGATCTGCCGCATAGCGATGACGCATTCGTGAAAGCGTTTCCGGCCGAGACGACGGAGGCATTCTGCGAGGGGCACAATGCGGCGTTTCGCTATTTTGGCGGCGTGCCGCGCAGCATCGTCTACGACAACACGAAGCTAGCGGTGGCGAGGATCCTGGGAGACGGCACACGCCAGAGGACCCGTGTCTTCTCCGAGCTGCAGTCACATTATCTGTTCGCCGACCGTTTCGGGCGGCCGGGCAAGGGCAACGACAAAGGCAAAGTGGAAGGGTTGGTGGGCTATGCGCGGCGCAACTTTATGGTGCCGATCCCCAGGTTCTCAAGTTGGGAAGCCTTCAACGAACACCTCGAAGCGAAGTGCCGCAAGAACCGTGGACGGCGCTTGCGGCGACACTCGGAAACGATCGGTGAGCGTTTCGAGCGCGACCGCCAGGCGTTTCTGACGTTGCCTGCTGTCGGGTATGACGCTTGCGACAAGCGCACGACGCGGGTGACGTCGTTGTCGCTGGTGCGCTATCGGACCAACGACTACTCGGTTCCGACGCGCTACGGCCACCGCGAAGTACTGCTGAGAGCTTACGTCGATGAGGTGGTCATCGGCTGCGGCAGCGAAGAGATCGCCCGGCATCGGCGCAGCTACGAACGCGAGGAGTTGATCTTCGATCCGCTGCATTACCTGGCCTTGCTGGAGCGCAAGACGAACGCGCTGGATCAAGCCGCGCCGCTCGTCGGTTGGCAGTTACCGCAAGATCTCGTGCGTTTGAGACGCTTGCTCGAAGTGCGGCTGGGTAAACCAGGCAAGCGCGAGTACGTGCAGGTGCTGCGTTTACTCGAAGACTTCCCGCTCACCGACGTCACCGCCGCCGCGCGGCAGGCCGTTGAGTTGGGAACGATCGGCTTCGACGCCGTCAAGCACCTCGTCCTGTGTCGGATCGAGCAACGGCCGCCCCGCTTGGACTTGACGCAGTATCCGCACTTACCCACAGCACAAGTCGAACAGACATCGACAACAGATTATTTGGTGCTGCTGGCACAGGGAGTGGACTGATGGCGAGATCCAAACTGCTGCTGGAAGCTCATCTGAAAGCACTGCGGCTGCCGACCTTCTTACGCGAGTACGACAAGGTGGCACGGCAGTGCGCCACGGAGGGCTTGGATGCGAGACGCTTTCTGCTGCAACTGTCCGAGCTCGAACTGCTCGACCGTGAACGCCGAGCGACCGAGCGGCGCATCAAGGCCGCCAAGTTCCCGGTCACGAAAACCCTTGATACGTTCGACTTCCTGGCGTTACCCAAGTTGAACAAGAAGCTGGTGCTCGAGCTGGCACACGGAGAGTTCATCGACCGTCGCGAGAACGTGTTGGCTCTAGGAAACTCCGGCACGGGGAAAACGCATCTCGCTCTGGCGCTGGGACTGGCGGCCTGCCAGGGTGGCTATCGGGTTCGCTTCACTACCGCCGCAGCGCTGCTCAACGAGCTGCTGGAAGCCCGTGATGAGCGGCGCTTGCTGAGGGCCCAAAAGCAGCTCGCCAAGCAAGACCTGCTGATCGTCGATGAACTGGGCTACGTGCCGCTGTCGAAGACCGGAGCGGAGTTGCTGTTCGAAACCTTCTCACAGCGCTACGAGCAGGGCTCCACGATGGTGACCTCGAACCTGCCGTTCAACGAGTGGACCGAAGTCCTCGGGTCCGAGCGCATGACCGGCGCCCTGCTGGATCGGCTCACTCACCACGTCCACATCCTGGAGATGAACGGCGATAGCTTCCGCCTCAAGCAGAGCAAGAAGCAACGCTCTCCGTCTTCGGATTGATCCCCGCCGGCTCGCCACAGTTTTTGTGAGCCGCCTTCCACTCCGCCTTCAGCCGCCCTAACGGGCGACCTCAGGCTGCGTTCCAGCCGTCCCACAAAAACTCGAAGCAAAACCCCGACTCCCCCCCCACTGGTCTATTTTTGCTCCGCCGCTCTACCCCAAAACTGGTCTATTCTCCCTCCGCCGAACTGGTCTAATTTTGCTCCGCCCTTGACAACTCCGCTCTCCATTTGACCGCGGGATGCTCAGGTGGATTAACCTGGTAGTGAACAGATTGGAACCTGGGAAAGGACCCGACCGAGATGTGGAAAACTTCGACCCTGGCGCTCGCCTTGCTGCTGGCCGGCATGGCAGCTCCCGCTGCTGAGTTTGAAGGTCATCTGATGGACACCATGTGTGCCGCCACACGGCTGAACCAAGCCGCCGGCCACACCCTTCGCTGCATCAAGAACTGCTCGAAGAGCGGCTTTGGGCTCGTCACCAAGGAAGGACAGTATGTCCGCTTCAATGAAGCGGGTAATGTCAAGGCGCTGCGAGCACTCAAAGAGACCGCGAAGCAGGATAATCTACTCGTTAAGGTCAGCGGCGAAATGAAGGACGGTGTTATTCAGGTGGACAAGCTTGCGATCGAATAACTTTCCTTGGCAAGCGAATCCCCTGCGAGGACCTCGGCAAGTCTCGCCGACCGGATAGAACCCTATCCGCGAAACTCAGCGCGACGATCAGGGCGCTCATGGTGAGTGGGTTCGGCAAGTGTCGTTTGTAGCAACGTGAGCTCCCCGGCCAGGCGACAGGAGGCTTGTAGTTTCCCGAAGAGTGAGTAAATCCACGGGAGTCAGGCTGGGGACGTTCCATCAAGAGAATGCCAATGAGTTCGAACAAGCGGCAAAGTCAGGACGGCGGAGGCGTCGCTCGCCGTCCCCAGGCACGCCGCGAAGCGAAGGCGAAAGGCCTTGTCAACCAGCGTTCCCAGGTGGTTGAGATTGCCTCGCGGCTTGGCGCGCAGCCCATCGTTGCATTTGACACGGAGTTCGTTCGCGAAAAGACCTTTTTCCCTCAACTCGGTCTGGTTCAAGTCGCCGACCAAGAGGAAGCCTGGCTCATTGATCCCCTGGCGTTATCGGCGGCGGATCTCGGCCCGCTGCTCGACGTTCTTACCGACCCGAACATTCTCAAAGTGGCCCACGCCATCGAGCAAGACCAGGAATGTCTTTATCACCACTGTGGCGTTGTGGCGTCGCCGGTGTTGGATACGACGATCGCCGCGGGGCTCACCGGACACGGCGAGCAGATCGGCCTAGCGGCCCTCCTTCAAAAGCTGCTCCACGTCCGGCTGGCTAAGGGACACACTCGCACTGACTGGTTGCAACGGCCCCTGCCGGCCGCCATGGCCGACTACGCACTAGCGGATGTGGCGCATTTGGTCGCAGCCGCGGAAAAACTGCTTGCGGATCTGGACCGGCGTGGCAGGCGAGACTGGGCCCTCGATCTTTCCGCCGCATACGCCGAGCCACAGCGCTACGAGACAAATGTCGATGCCGTAACACTGAGGTTGGCCGCGGGCAGTCGCCTTGACGAACTGACCTATGCTGTCCTGCGAAGTCTCGTGGAATGGCGGGAAAAGTGGGTTCGGGAAGTGGACCGGCCGCGCCGCTGGCTGGCGGACGACAAGGTACTCCTCGGCCTGGCTCGGGCCCGACCGGCACGGCGAGAAGACCTGAAGCAGTTTCGCGGCCTGGGCATCAAGGCGGACAGCCCTCGCGCCGACGAGCTTGTTCAGGCTATTCGACGGGGTCTCGAAACTCCTCCCGAAAACCGAGTTCCGCCGCCGAAGAACCTCAGGCCCGAACCCGCCGAGGCGCCGGCTCTGAATCTGCTGAAATGCTTCGTCAATCAACTGGCAAGCGAACAGGAAGTCGCGGTCCGCTATCTGGTCGACTCGGAGTCCCTATTGCTCCTGCTACGCGGCAGATTCACGAGCCTCGAAGAGCTGCAAGGGGCAGCGCTTCTCAGCGACGGCACAGTCGATTTGTTGGGCGACCAGATCATCCAGTTTCTAAACGCACGAATCAGCTTGAAGCTGTCGAAGGGGCGAGTTGTCCAAGTCAGCACCGCCGCCGACTCCTTCGGGACGACGTGAATTCGGGCAGGCGCTTTGCACAACAGTCCGTGAAGACGCGCCGCTAGGCCCGCTTGGTGGGCAGACATTCTTGTCTGTCCAGGGCGTGGCGGTCGAAGTATTCTGTGGTACAGCCTCCTAGGCCGTTCTCATCGTCTCTTCCTTGCCTTGAGCGAGCGCGGCCTGCGCGGCGGCCAATTTGGCGATCGGCACGCGGTAGGGCGAGGCGCTGACGTAGTCCAGCCCGGCGTGGACGCAGAACTCGACGGACTTGGGGTCGCCTCCGTGCTCGCCGCAGATACCAACCTCGAGGCCGGGACGCGAGCGGCGCCCCTTTTCGACGGCTATCTTGATCAACTGGCCTACCCCTTCAGCGTCGAGCACGGCGAACGGATCCTCGGTGAGAATTTTCTTCTCCCGGTAGTCGCTGATGAATCCGCCCGAGTCGTCGCGCGAGAAGCCGAAGGTGGTTTGGGTAAGGTCGTTGGTGCCGAAGCTGAAAAACTCGGCCGCCTCGGCCACCTTGTCCGCGGTCAACGCCCCGCGGGGCACCTCGATCATCGTCCCGACCAGGTAGTCGACACGGACGCCGGCCTTGGCGAAAACCTTCTCGGCCGTTTCGACCACGATCTTCCTTTGGTGCTCGAGTTCTTTGACGTCGCCGACCAGCGGGATCATCACCTCGGGAATGACCTTGACACCTTTGCGGACACATTGTACGGCCGCTTCGAAGATGGCCTGCGCCTGCACTTCGGTGATTTCCGGATAGCTGATGCCGAGACGGCAACCGCGGTGCCCGAGCATGGGATTGAACTCGTGCAGCTCGTTGACGCGGTCAAGCAGCGCTTGCTTCTCGGCGATCCGCTTCTTGGGCTTGCCGAGCGCGCGCATTTCGGCGATCTCGACCATCAGATCTTCGCGTTTGGGCAGGAACTCGTGCAGCGGAGGGTCGAGCGTGCGCACGATCACCGGATAGCCGTCCATCACCTTGAATAAAGCGGCAAAGTCACGGCGCTGCATGGGCAGAAGCTTGCGGAGGGCTTTGCGGCGGTCTTTTTCGTTGTCGGCCAAGATCATCGTCCGCATGTGCTCGATGCGCTTACCTGCGAAGAACATGTGCTCGGTACGGCACAGGCCGATGCCTTCGGCGCCGAAGCGCCGGGCGGTCTTAGCCTCGCGCGGAACTTCCGCGTTCGTACGCACACCGATCGTGCGGAATTCGTCCACGAAGGCCATGAATTTTTCCAGATGCCCGCCCGAGGGGTCGGGATCGATCGTCGCCGCCCGTCCGCCGAAAACCTCGCCCGTCGAGCCGTCTAGCGAGATCCATTGTCCTTCCTTGAGGGCCGTTTTTCCGGCGCGGATTCGTTTCCTTTTGGGGTCGACAAGAATGCCTCCCGCGCCGGCCACGCATGGGCTGCCCATCCCGCGCGCCACGACGGCGGCGTGGCTGGTCATCCCTCCACGCGACGTCAAGATGCCTTGCGCGACTTCCATTCCATGAATGTCGTCGGGCGTGGTCTCGGCGCGCACGAGAACCACGGGCCCCGTCGTCGCCTTTTCGACCGCGTCGTCTGCGGTGAAGACAATCCTGCCGACGGCGGCCCCCGGCGAGGCGGGCAGCCCTTTCGCCAGCAGTTGGAGTTGCTTTCTCGACTTGGGCTCCAGTACCGGGTGTAGCAGTTGGTCGAGCTGTAGCGGTTCGACGCGCAAAACCGCCTCCCGCTTCGAGATGAGCCCTTCTTCCACCATCTCGACGGCCACGCGAACGGCAGCCGGGCCGGTGCGCTTGCCGTTGCGGGTCTGCAACATGTAGAGCTTCGACTCCTGAATCGTAAATTCGAAGTCCTGGATGTCGCGGTAGTGCCTTTCGAGGTTGCCGGTAATCTGATTCAGCTCTCCATACGCTTGGGGCATGACCTGTTTCAACTCGGAGATCGGCCGGGGCGTGCGGATCCCCGCGACCACGTCTTCGCCCTGCGCGTTGATGAGGAACTCGCCGTAGAATCGGTTTTCCCCCGTTGCGGGGTTCCGTGTGAAGCCGACGCCGGTGGCGGAGGTCTCGCCCAAGTTCCCGAAGACCATCGTCTGCACGTTCACAGCGGTGCCCAGATCTTCCGCGATTCCGCTCATGCGCCGGTAATGATTGGCGCGCGGGTTGAACCACGAGCCGAAGACCGCGTCCCGGGCCATCTGTAGCTGGCGATAGGGGTCCTGGGAGAATGGCTTGTTGGTCTTCTTCTTGACGAGCTTTTTGTAATCGGCGATGACGAGTTTCAGGTCGGCAGCGGTAAGGTCGGTATCGAGCTTGGCCTTTTTCTTCTTCTTGACGTTTTCAAAGATGTGGTCGAAGTCTTCCTTGTCGATCTCCAGGACGACATTGCCGAACATCTGAATGAACCTTCGGTAGCAGTCATAGGCAAACCGCGGGTTATTGGATTTATTGGCCAGACCGGCGGTAGTCTTGTCATTGAGGCCTAGATTCAGGATCGTGTCCATCATGCCGGGCATGGAGAATTTGGCGCCCGAGCGCACGCTCACCAACAGGGGGTTGTCGGGATCACCCAGCTTCTGGCCGCTCTCTTTCTCCAGCGACCTAACGGCCCTCTTCATTTCTCTTTCTACGCTGCTAGGAGTCCGGTTGCCGGCGCCGAAATAGAGATTGCACACATCGGTGGCAATGGTGAATCCGGGCGGGACAGGAACACCCGCACGACTCATCTCGGCCAGGCCGGCGCCCTTGCCGCCCAGCGTATCCTTCATAGTGCCGTCGCCTTCGGCGGTCCCACCACCAAAGGCGTAGATATACTTTTTCATTCTCTTTCTCCGTCTTCACCCAGTACAGTGTTTCGCAAATACAGTGACGTATCAATCAGCTTGTCGAGGTATGGTGGCTCATCAGCTCGGGCGCAATGAATTGCGCCCCTACGTTGGAACGCGAGATGCTCAAGCCCATCAGTAGGGGCGCGATTCATCGCGCCCGCGGTCGGCCAACTTTCGTAACCGTATCGGCGAAATGACGCACCAAACCGTCGATATTCCGGTTGGCGATGCGTTTACGCGGAAACGATCTCCGCGAAGTCAGCGATGGTGGAGAATTCCCGAAGAAGTTGCGCCAGAAAAGTCAGCCGATTTTGGCGGACGCCTTCTTCCTTGGCCATCACCAAAACTTCGTCGAAGAACAAGTCCACCGGGGGACGCAGCGAGGCGATCGCGGACAGAGCGCTGACATAGTCGCCTCGGCCTTTATGCTCGGCAACCCGCGGCCTGAGTTTCTCGAACGTCCGGAACAGTTCGGCCTCGGAGCCGCTTTCCAAAAGCGACTCATCCACGAGCTTCCCGTCAAACTGCTCGATCCCCCCTGCTGGCCGCAGAATATTCTTGATGCGTTTGAAACTGACCGCCAGTGGTTCAAAGTTTTCCGTCGACCGCACTGTCTTGATCGCCTCACAGCGCGCGACAACATCCCGCGGATCATCGTCCGCGGCCGCCAGCACCGCATTGACTTCGTCGTATTTGAATCCTTTTTCTTCCCTAAGGAAATGGCGCAGCCGTTCCAGGAAGAACTCGCGGAGCTCAGCAGTGTTCTCGCCGGCGCCAGCCAGACCGCACAGAGTACTGATGGTGAGCGGCAACTCGCCGCGCACAGCAATCAGAACGATGCCGTAGGCAGCACGGCGCATGGCGAAAGGGTCTTTCGATCCGGTCGGAATCATTCCTAGTCGAAACATCCCGCCCAGGGTGTGCAGCTTGTCGGCAATTGCCACGATTTTCCCGATAGGGCCACGCGGCAGGTTCTCGTGAGCAGCCCCCGGTTTGTAGTGATCGTAAATCGCGTCGGCAACTTCCTTGGATTCGCCTTGAACGCCCGCGTAGAGGCCGCCGATAATGCCTTGCAACTCGGGAAACTCGCCAACCATCTCGGTCGTCAGGTCGCATTTGGCGAGTTCGGCGGCACGACGGGCGTCGTCGTATTGTTGCTGCGAGAGTCCTCCCGTGACCTCGGCCAGTGCCGCGACCAGGCTCTGATTCCGTCGTGTCTTGTCGTAATAGGAGCCGAGTTTGGCGTGATAGGTGACCAGCTTCAGGTCTTCCACTCGCTCGCTGAGTTTGCGCTTCTGGTCGGCTTGCCAGAAGAACTCGGCGTCATTGAAACGGGCCCGCAGCACGCGTTCGTGGCCCTGGCGAATGACGCCAGCGGGGTCGCCGTCCAGGTTGGCTACAGCAACGAAGTGAGCAGCCAGCTTGCCGTTTTCGTCCTCGACGGCAAAGTACTTCTGGTGGTGGAGCATGACTGTCTCAAGGACCTCATCTGGCAGACTGAGAAATCGTGGGTCGAAATCTCCGGGGATCACCGTTGGGTATTCAGTTAGATACACAAGATCTTCCAGCAATGCTGGGTTGTACCGTACTCGAACGTTGCTGGTAGTCGGAGGATAAAACTCCTCGTATCCTCGCTCGATCCTCTTGCGTCGCTCGCCCGCTGATAGGATCACGAAGTTTTCTTCCAGCTTTTGTTTGTAATCGTCCCAGCCGGAGACCTCGATTTCACCGGCTCCTAGCCGGCGATGACCGAAGGTCCGGTTGGCCGAGTGGACACCCTCGATTTCAAACGGGACGACCTCTCCATCCAAAAGCGCCAGCAGTGACCGGATCGGGCGAATGAATCGAGCACCCGACTTCCCCCTCCAATACATCGTCTTGGGAAAGTGAATTCGTAGGATCACGGCGGGCAACACTTCCGCCAGGATCTCCGACGTGCTACGCCCCTTGACCAGCCGCTTCGCCAGCAAGCGACCGTCGCCGCCGGCTTCGAGATTTTCCACCCCGACTCCGGCACGCTTTGCGAAACCTTCGGCGGCCTTTGTTGGTTTACCTTCGGCATCGAAGGCGACATGGCGCGGGGGGCCCTTCAAAGTCTCTTCACGATCCGCTTGCCGGTCAGCGACCCCGTTCGCCACGAGCACCAGCCGCCTCGGCGTGGCTTCGGTGGCGGCCTCCACGCCTTGGTGCAGGGTGGCACCTTCCAGAGCCGCCAGAAACCCGCGCTCGAGATCTCTCAGCGCGCCGGAGATCATCCAGTGGGGAATCTCCTCGACGCCGATTTCGAGCAAGAATTCTCGTGATTTCATTGCCCGGCAACCTCGGCCGGGTCGGCGGCGGACTTCAGCACGGCTTGCTGGTCCATCCAGCTCTGGGCCAGCCCAACGGCCAGTTTGCGCACCCGGGCGATCACGGCCACCCGCTCGGTGACGCTGATCGCGCCGCGGGCGTCCAAAGTATTGAACAAGTGCGAGCACTTCAAGACGCGATCGTAGGCCGCCAGCAGGGGAAAACGCCGCTTTTCGGAGGGATCTTCCAGCGAGCGGTATTCGTCGAGCAGCCTTTGGCACTCGCCCTCGTGCAGGTCGAACTCCTGCCAAACGGCGGATACATCGGCCTTCTCAAAGTTGTAGACCGAGTATTGCTGCTCGTCTTGGAAGCGGACGTGGCGGTAACCCCACTCGTCGTTCCACTTGATGTCGTAGACGCTATCGACGTTTTGAAGGAAGGCGGTCAGCCGCTCCAGTCCGTAGGTCAACTCGGCCGGGACGACTTCGAGATCGATGCCCCCGCACTGTTGAAAATAGGTGAATTGGGTGACCTCCAGTCCGTCCAGCATCACCTGCCAGCCGATTCCCCATGCCCCGAGCGTCGGGGACTCCCAGTTATCCTCTTCGAGCTTGAGGTCGTGGCGGCGTAAGTCGATGCCAATCGCTTCGAGGCTTTTTAGGTACAGCTCGACGACGTCGTCGGGTGCCGGCTTGAGGATGACTTGTAACTGCATGTGTTTGTAAAGCCGGTTGGGATTTTCTCCGTACCGGCCGTCGGCCGGACGCCTGCTCGGCTGTACGTAGGCTACGCGATAAGGAGCAGCGCCGAGGACCCGCAGGAACGTCTCGGGACACATCGTCCCCGCGCCCACTTCGACGTCAAACGGCTCCTGAATGACACAACCGTTTTCAGCCCAGTAGGACTTGAGGTTGGAAACGATGTCCTGAAAGGTCTGCATATTAGGAAACGCCCGGTTGCTCTCTAATGTTGGCCGGCCGCGTGGCCCGGAGCGTCTGGGAGGAACGTCGAGAGGACAGGAAGATCAACGGGCGCAATGAATTGCGCCCCTACCTCTTCGTACCGGCGCACCCTACAATCAACGGGCGCGACTGATCGCGTCCGCCAAGCCCTCGAATCCATTTCTTTGGCACCGCTCAAACGATCGACATAAAACCGGGCCCCTTTTGCGCTTTCAGAGGCGACCGGCATTGGCGTGGGGACAGCCGCCGACTACAACCGAGCCAGTTCCGCCGCGGTCTTGAGTTGGCGTTCGAACTGCGCCTCCAGCCGCTGGACCAAAAACCTCCGCAGGTCTTCGGCGGTAGGGCAGCTCCAGCTCCGCGGCTCCAATTGATCGAGCGGCTTTTTGAGCATCTCGACCGCGATCGACCGCGAAAGCGGCGTCAGGGGCCAACTATCGGGCGTCCTAAATTCCGCCGAGAAAAGGCCGGGATGAGACCTCTCGAAGTACGCTGTTTCGTCCGGTTTCAGCTCGACGCCACTCTGAATACAAACATTGAGAGGCGGCAGCCAGCCCCCCAAACGGACCGCCCACAACGAAAAGTAAGTCACCACCCGCCAAAGCCAGCCCGGGGCTTCCGGCCCTTCACCGCCACGCATTCGATTCCCTTGCTGCGGCGTCCCCGCTTCCGAGGCACTACGTTCAAGCGCGGCTCCATTCGCCCGTCCGCTCGCCGCGGCAACAAGTTCGGGTTCACCGACCGGCCCGGTTGCGCTTGACCGTGAGGCCTCATTCATGCCCGCCCACAGCTCAGCGGTAACCAGCCGCAGCAGCCGAAAGAACGCGTCGTTCGGCTCGTGTTCCGGCAACAACTGGTCGCAAACTTCCACTACGTAGTCCAGCACCAAACTGGTAGGGTAATCGGCCCGCAGAAACAACGGCGGTCCGATGAGCTCACAGCGGTCCAGGCTGACCAACTCCCGGTTTTGTCGCTGGAAATAAAAGATCCGGGCGTGCGCCAGCCGTTCCAACCCCGAACCGAACCGGCTCTTTGGCCGCCGCGCACCCCGCGCCGTGCCTCGAAGTTTCCCCTGATCCCGTGCAACGAAGTTGACGATCAGGTCCGCCTCCCGATACGGATACGTGCGCAAAACGAATGCTTCGCTCTCTCGGGCAGGCATCTGGGCGTGTCCACGCCGTTCGTAATGACCAGAATACCACGGGGGGATCTGAACGACAGACGTTCGAGCTTTGCGACCAATGACAGACGAAAGTAGGGTAAGTTTAGCTAGTAAAACATCGGGAAAGACTGTTCCGCGACACTAACTCATCAGCCGGAACGAGCTCCGAAGAACCTTCTTGATCGGTTCCGTCGTTTTCCGGTCGTACTCCCGGATCGCGAGCCAGCGGTTGATGCGAGAGGCCGTAGGGTAGGCATAGACCTTCTCGAGCAGCTTGCGGATCGGGATCCTGTTTTGCTTGGCGAGAACCAGCTCCTGGAAGAGCTCACCGGCGTTCGGCGCAACCATCGTGCCTCCCAGAATTTGCTCACCTTTGAGATAGACGATCAGCTTGGATTCCGGATAGTGATCTGTCGTCGCGCGGCTGACGTCTTCAAAACCTTGGACGACCTTGCGGTAGCGGACGCCGCGCGCGCGAAGCTGCCGTTCGGATAACCCGAAAGTTGCGACTTCGGGATCGGTGAAAGTCACCCAGTTCAGATTGTCGTAGCTGATTTTCCGCTTGATGGGAGAAAACAAGTTCCAAAGGATAACGTTGGCGTGCAGCTCGGTGGCATGGGTCAAATAGACCTGTCCCGTGGCATCCCCGGATACATAGACGCGTTTGTTGGTCGTGCGCAAGTAGCGGTCGAGTTTAATGCGCCCTTTGTCGAGCGCAATTCCGGCCGCCTCGAGGCCTAGTTCGCTGTAGTCGAGGTTCTTGCCGATCGCGACCAGGATCTGGTCGAACGTCTGCTCGGAAGACGCGTCTTTGCTTTCAAGGGTCGCGGCGTTGGCGGAGGGAAAGCCCTGGATACTCGTGTTCAAAAGAACCGTTACTCCTTCGCTCTCCAGCCGCTGTTGAATCAAACTGCTTGCTTCTTCGGGGTCGCGGACGAGCAGGCGAGGACCCATTTCTACGAGCGTGACTTCGGAGCCGAGCCGTGCAAAAGCCTGTGCCATCTCGACCCCGATTGGCCCGCCGCCGAGGATGAGCAGCTTTCGGGGCAAGCTTTTGAGCTGGAACAGGTTTTCGTTGGTCAGATAGGAGACTCTGTCGAAGCCCGCTATGCTGGGCAGCCGAGGTCCCGAACCCGTGGCGATGACGAAACGACGGGCGGTGTGGCTCTCTCCTCCGACCTCGACGCGGTCCCGGGCCACGAAGCGAGCGGCGCCGAAGGCCAGGTCTACGCCGAGCTCACTCAGAACGTCGGTGCTCTCGTGCCGGCGAATCTCCGCCTGCACATCTCGAACGTAGGCGGATACCTTCTGGAAATCCAGCGAACCTTGGGTTGTGATCCCGAGCGGGGCGAGTTGTTCCGCGTCATGCTTTCGCTTGGCCACATGGAGCAAAGCCTTGCTCGGAACACAGCCGGTGTTCAGACATTCACCACCAAGGTTCTCGGGATTCTTTTCGACGAGCAACGTTTTGAGTCCCAGTTTGGCGGTAGGGATCGCAACGTTGAGTCCGGCCGCGCCGGCTCCGATGACGATCAGGTCGTAGTGCATGGCGGTGGTTCGTCGAAGTTGTGTCTCTAAGGCACAGAAGGGAGATTGTATTTCGACCGAGAGACGGCGCTAGGTTTGGCCGTTGTCCTGTAATTGAAAAGGATGGGCGGACCGGTTCCCTCATTCTACCCGGACGCCCAACTATTCCGAGCGGGCCGCGAGCTTAGCGTGAGCGATCGGCCCGCGGGACATCAACAACTTCTTCCGACCACGAATCTTCCGGCCGCGGAACGCTTGGAAGGAGAGATAGTCGGGCTTGACTTCCAGCTCCCGCCGCAGATACTGCGGAGCGAAGACACCGAATTTCTCGTATTTGCGCAAGAGCGTCCCTTCCTGCTCCTTCGTGATGTTCTCCTGAATCCAGCTCTTCAGCTCCTCCTCGCGGTAAGCCTCGTAGAGGTCGGCTCGGTTGTATTCTTTGAGGTCAACCGTCAAGAAACGAGGTTCTTGGCTTAGGAGAAAGCCTGCCCAGAGAACAGAGAGCAAATACGCGGCGGTTGCCTAATCAAAGAAGAGCGTCTTCGGATTTACTGTGCCCCAGCGCATGTCCACGGCTTTGGCATGGACTTCGTAGTCAGATCGTGCCCGCTGCACGATTTCCAAGATTGTCCCTGGATCGTCCTGCATGTGATAGCTGCAGACGGCTAACCTAGGTTTGAATCGCGCTATCGTGTCAACCGCGCCCCTGAGCGCTTGCCGCTCTGCTCCTTCGATGTCCATTTTGATGAAGTCTACCCGATTAAGTTGGAGGTCTTGGACGATATCATCGAGTGGAAGGACCTCGATACCCTCCACTTTTTCTGCATTCGGGTCGCGAGATGCAAATACGAAACTGTGTGCCGCCGAATTGCCTTGGTCGATTTGCAGCGATAGCCGGGTTTTGCGATCCCACACGCCCGCTTTGACAACTGTTACCTTGCCCGCAGCTATCTCTTGAGCGAGGTTTTCCTCGAGGCAGACCAGGTTCTCAGGGTCGGGTTCAATGGCGATCACTCGATCGGCTCCACGTTGAAGAGCGAAACGACTAAACAATCCTATGTGTGCACCGCAATCGATGACTGTGTCGCCAGCTTGGATTGCAACGCCCCCGCTATCGTAGTCGGATTGCGTCAACAGCTCCCAAACTATTAGCTTGATGACGTTCTCTCCCGGAGCGCTAATCCAGAAATCTCCGAGCGCCGTACCATACAGTTCCAGTTTCCCTTCGCCAAGCGTTTTTTCTTCTAGCCACTGGACCTCGTCTTCCAACTGAGCAGGAGGCTGGAGTTTGTAGCAACGCGAGAACACGGCGCCCCTGACGTTGTCCCAAGACATATAAGGGATGTCACCCGCCAGCTTGGCGTAGACAACCCTGCCCTTCCACCAAAGTGAGCAACGGTACCCATCCAGGCTGGACCAAAAGAGTCCAGCTGCTAGCAGCACGGAAATGAAGACAAGGGGGCCGCGCTGTCTGCCCGTCAAGAGCATCCCTGCAGCGGCAACGATTCCCACAATCAACGGAGTGTCGTGCCATCGCAGGACCAACCCAACGGCGCCGGCCAGCACCATCAGACCCATCGCCACCTGTCTGCAACGCTCGACTGTCACGATCTTCCCATGGTAACTCTTGCCCTCTGTTGAAGGTCATAGAGCGTTTGTCTGAGTTCCTCCTACCGTTTTCTCCGGTACGGGGAGCTCCGCGCCGGAATCGCGCTTGGCTCATACTAACGCTGGCCTTGGATCCCTTCCTTCTCCCTCCACAGGCCGCGCGTCGCCTTAGTCCGGATAGTTGGCCACGCCGCAGACCTTCTGGCCGTTTCTGCGGCGGTTATCGAATGCCCAGTAGGGCTCGCCAGCGCCGCCTTTTCTTGACTTTCCAACCGGGTGTGTGCGATGGTTTTCTATTCGTTTGGGGGCAGCCCCGGACGCCGGCTCCATGACGGATGGCAGGACCCTGCAGTTAAATCTGGAAAGCACCCTGGATAGCGTTGAAGCCACCGAGTTGATTGTCCAGCAATTGGCGCGGCGCCGGGGGTTTTCCGCGCAAGATGTGGAGCAGTTTATGATCGCTATCCGAGAGACGATGGCCAACGCGATTAGCCACGGGAACGGATACAGTCGCGAGAAATCCGTCTACTTTGGGGTGGTCGCCGACTCCACGCAATTCAAGGTCACAGTCCGTGATCAGGGGCTTGGTTTCGATCCCGAGGAAGTTCCCGACCCTACCGCGGAGGACAATCTCTTACGGACTTCCGGTCGTGGGCTTCTGCTGATGCGTTCGTTCGTCGATGAACTCTCCATCCGTCGCGGAGATCCCGCCGGCACTGAAGTTGTTTTAGTCAAGTATTCGCCCAAACCTACAAGCCACAAGGAGGAGGACGTGAGCTTAGCTACAAATATTCGTGAGGTCGATGGTGTGTCAATCGTAGATCTGAGCGGTCGTATTATTCTGGGAGAAGGCTCTGGGGTACTCCGCGAAACTGTGCGCGAGTTGCTTGGAAAAGGCCAAAAAAAGATCCTGCTGAACCTTGGAGATGTCAGCTACATCGACAGCTCCGGATTAGGCGAACTGGTTTCCAGCTACACTACCGCTGCCAACCAGGGCGCGAAAGTGAAACTGCTGAACGTGCGGAAAAAGGTTAACGATCTACTGCAAATCACCAAGCTCTACACGGTGTTTGACAGTTTCATCGACGAAGCAGCGGCGGTTATGAGCTTTTCCTAGCTTGTCGTCCGAGGGCAGCGTCTTTTCTGGAGGATCGGCTTGCGGTCGTCCCGCGGGGGCGATTCCCGAGGATTTAGAACAGCAACGAAAAGCCCACCGAGTATTCGACATTGTGCAGGCTGCCGGAGCTTTCCGGAAGACCGAACGGCTTTCCGGTAACATGGTCCCTTACGTCAAACCGAATCCCGTACCGTTCGCTGAGTTTGAACTTCAAGCCTCCTCCGATATTGACGCCGGGTTTGGTGGTCCCGGCTCCTGAAAACGACGAAACGCCCGGCGGAAAGAAGGTCGAAAAACCCGCTCCGGCTGTCACGAACGGTCGCACGGCGGTGCCTTGCGGTGTGGCATGCACGACAAAGTTATAGTAAAAATTCTGGATCGTCATGCCACCCGAGTCCGCGCCTCCTATTCGCAACCCGCTGCGCTGAAAGGCGTAGCTCAGCTCGTGGCCTAGGAACTCCCAACTGTTGATGGCCAGGCGAGATCCGATACGTATCCCATTGCCCAGCGAGAACTCGTCGAGAGCCGCGCCGGACTGGCCGTCCAGTCTACCAATGTTCGGGTCCGTAAACGCCGACCACCCCACGGTCACACCGGCCTCCGCGGTTTGACCCCAAGCGGAAGTGGCGGCTACTATCCCGAGGAAGACGATTAGAATCGGGCGCCGCACGAAACCTCCTCCCATAACTTTGAACGATTGCTCCTCATGGCAATTGGAGAATCAAAGCTGACGTCTCTAGACGGCGCCAAACCCGCGTCCGAAAGGTTCCACAGCCGGTTCCTCCGGCGGCGGGCTTTCGAGACCGACATTTCACCACGTCACTGCGTGGATGGTGGCTCTCCCCACTCGTCAGTGTATTGCGTCGGCCCGGCCGACTGGCGATATTGCGGCGGGTCCAAGGGTGCTTCGATTTGATCGACGGCTGCCGGCTTGCGCCGGTTACGCTTCTAACGTGTTCCGGAGCGGTCTGGGGGTTCTTAGTGTGTATCGAAGAGTCCTGGAGCAGCCTATTTCTAAAAGTGCGGAATAACACCCTGGGCAACGGCGCTTCCGCTCCGGCGGCAAAGCGAGAATCAGCGCCGTCTTGGGCTCGAGATCCGCAGATTCGGACTTTGCCGTGCGTATGCGCTTTTCCGGTAAAGTCTCTGGTGGCGACTTCGCGGTCCAGGATCTGGTCGAAATCGGCTGCTTGTAGAACCGTTGTGGCATAATCGCTGCAGGGGTTCACGTCCGAGGAAGCCGGTATGAAAAGTAGTCTTGCTATTGCGAGCTTGCTTGTAGCTGCGGGCTCGGCGGGAGCCGCGGAGGCCGGATGGGTCCACTCCAAGACGGACGACGCCGAGTTCCGTGCACGATTGGTTCTCGACCGTGACGAGATTAAAAGCCTGCTGGGTAACGACTTGGACGGGGACTATGTCTTAGTGCAACTGAACATTCGGCCGCTTTACAACTACCGTCTGGTTCTCGAACGGGATGATTTTACTCTGCGCTCTCGGAGAGACAATGAGCGGTCTAGGGGGATGTCGCCGGACGAAATCGCCGGGGAGTCTGTCCTTGTGCTGGGAAGGCGTCGAGCCGGCGCGGGCGGTGTCTTCGAGGAGTCACAAGGCCCCGTGATTCCAGGGAATCCCGGCACGGATAACAGACCCCGCCGGCTGCCTTCACTGAACTCATCGCTCGGCTCGAGCTTGGGCGGGGGCGGGTCTAGCGAAGTGAGCCGCGCCGAGCGCCGTCAGACTCCCTTGCTCGAACGCCTCATGGAGTTGGAGCTCCCGATACAAGAAACCCGCGCTCCAGTGCGAGGATACCTCTATTTCCAGGTCAGCGCGAAACAAAAGAAGAAACACATCCGTCTTATGTATGACGGTCCGGCCGGCGAGTTCACGATGCGGTTCGATTAGCCGGCTGGAGGGCAATTGCGACTGCAGCACGCGTCCTCTGCCCACAGCTAGAAACATCGCCGATAGAGAATGAGTGTGTGAAACCTCGGCTGGGATCGTGGGCAGATCGCTCTCCCCAGAGCTAGAGTTTATCGCTGCAAGTTCTTTAGTCTCGCGATCATCCGCTAAAATAGGCGTTTGCGCTTCATGGGACGGACAACAGCCAGGGTTGAAACCGCGCCAGATGGGTGTGCGTATCTTACCCCAGATACGCGACAAGGAAAGGACTTAGACAAAGTATGCTCGGACGCCGGCTGTGGCGCCTGAAAATTGTGGCTTCGGCCTTGCTTCTGCTGGTTATTCCTGTTCTGTCGGCCATCGCGGTCGCGGCGGATAACCCCGCGGAGGATTCAGCCACCGCGCAGTTTCTGCAGGCTCCCTCGATTGCCTCTGTTGATTTTTCCTCCGATGGCAATCGGACCCCGGTGGAGCCTTTGCTGTTAGCCCAGCAGAAGAAGCCCCCCTCGCCTTTCGAGGAAGTCCCCGAGGAGGAGACGCCGCAGAGAAAACCACCGTCACCTTTTGAAGACGTCGAGGAGGAAGCCGAGCAGGCAGCGCCCACTCGACGGGCCCCCCTGCTCGATATCATCGAGTCGATCCAGTTCCGGGGAACGCGGCGCATTACCCGCGACAACCTGCTCGCTCGCATCTTTACCAAAGCAGGGGATGTGTACGACGAAGCGAACCTGCGGCGCGATTTCATGGTGCTCTGGAACAGCGGTTACTTCGACGACCTGCGCCTGGAAGCGGAAGACGGCGACCGCGGGAAAATCGTTCGCTTCATTGTCGTCGAGCGGCGCGTCGTACGAACGATTCGATACGAAGGCAACAAGTCCGCTACGGTTTCCGACATCCTCGAACGCTTCAAAGAAAGAAAGGTAGGCCTCAGCGTCGAGAGCCGCTACGATCCCACCAGGGTGCAACGGGCCGTGATTGTGCTTCGTGAGCTGCTGGGCGAGCGCGGGCGCCAGTACGCCAAAGTTACGCCGGATGTCCGCCAGATCCCTCCCTCGTCGATCGAGATCGTCTTCAACATCGAAGAAGGTCCCAAGGTCAAGGTCGGCAAGCTCAAGTTCGAAGGCAATCAAGTGATGTCGGCTAAGGCACTGCGTAGCAGCATGAAGAACTTGCGGCCCATGGGCCTGCCGCACAGTTTCATCTTCGAGAAGATGTTCAAAAAGACGTTCGACATTCGCAGGCTCGAAGAAGACAAGGAACGGCTGCGAAACGCGTACCAAATGCAGGGCCACTTCAAAGCGGCCGTTCTCAATCACGACCTGAACATCCGCGACCAGAAGGGAAGACGCATCTTCCCCATCCCCTTGGTGTGGAAGAAAAAGGCGAAGCTGGCGGATATAAAACTCTTCCTCGAAGAAGGTGACCGCTACTACCGGGGCAAGCTCAGCTTTACCGACGTCAAACTGTTCCGTACCCCCGAGGCCGTACTAGGGCCCGTCTTCCAAATGGAAGAGAACGCGGTCTTCGACATCGAAAAACTCCGCAAGGGCTTAGACAACCTCAAGAAACTCTACGGAGAGTTCGGCTACATCGATTTCGTGGCGGAGCCCAGTTTCGAGTTTCGAGACGATGAAGATCCGCCCAAGATCGACCTCAACTTCATCGCTGACGAAGGAAAGCAGTTTTTCGTGCGCCGCATCAACTTCAGCGGCAACACGACAACGCGAGACAAGGTCATCCGTCGCGAGCTCATGCTCGACGAAGGGGACATGTTCAACACCCGCCTTTGGGATATGAGCATGCTGCGGCTCAATCAGTTGGGTTATTTCGAGCCCATTGAGGAAGAGGAGGGGACCGACATCCGACGGGATACGCGCCAGGGCCTGGTCGATCTGACGCTGAAGGTCAAGGAAAGAGGCCGCAACACGGTTAGCTTGAACGGCGGTGTTTCCGGATTCGCCGGCAGTTTCATCGGTTTCGGTTACTCGACGAATAACTTTCTCGGGCTGGGCGAAAGGCTGTCCTTCGAAACGCAGCTAGGCAGCCGCGAGCGAGTGCTGTTGTTCAGCTTCACCGAGCCATATCTGTTCAATCGTCCCATTCAGACCGGCTTCACGGTTTTTACTCGCCGCTTCAGTTTCAACCAGGCGAGGGAAGCGTCTATCTTCAGCGGCGCCAATCTGATTCCCTTGTTCGACGCGTTGGGCCGAGACAACATCCTCGACTACCGCCAGAACAGCACGGGGTTTAACACTTTCGCCAGCTATCCGCTCAAGCGCAGCTTTGCCCGCCTGAGTCTAAGCTACGGTTACCAGAAAACCAGACTGACAACCTTCAGCCGGTCGGCGGAGAACCTGTTTACGTTCCTCAACTTTGAGGGCGTTGCCGGCCCCAACTCGCTCGAGGGGATCACGACCAGTGAAATCACTCCGGGCATCTTCTATAACACGGTCAACCACCCGATCACGCCTTCGGCCGGGAAGAGCCTGTTTGCCAACGTCGCCGTTGCAGGAATGGGCGGCAACACTCGATTCATGCAGCCGACCGTCGAGGCCAAGTATTTCAAGAAGGTGTCCGCGCGCGGCAACGTAATCGGCATGCGACTGCTGTTTTCGTTCCTCACAGGGTACGGTGGCAGAGTACCTCCTCCGTTCCGGCGATCCTTCATGGGAGGGGAAAACGACATCCGCGGCTTCGAGATTTTTTCCATCGTTCCCATGGCCTGGATCCCCGATACGGCGACAGTTCCCGTCCTCAACGGCGATGGGACGCTCCGGCAGCAGGTCGTGATTCGCGATGGCATCGAGCAACTGGTTCCCGTGACCCAGACAGTACCCATCTTCCGGCTCAATTTCCCGGGCGGCGACACCCGGATGGTCTACAACCTGGAATACCGCATCCCCTTATTCGGGCCCGTGACCGTGGCGCCGTTTTTCGATATTGGTTTCAACAAGATTCTGTTGAAGAATCAGGTCAGATTGAATGAGGGGCGCGTGGCCGAGTTGAACGCCCAGTTCCCGCAGGTCGGTTTTGAGCGTCGCATCCGGATCATTCCCGAGACTCAAAAGATGCGTGCTTCTACCGGCATCGAGTTGCAGGTGATGATGCCGGTCGTGAACGCGCCATTTCGGTTTTACTGGGCCTACAACCCCCTGCGGGTCGGCACGTTCCTACGGACCCCCATCGTGGCGGATCGCTCGTCGTTTCCGAATGCTCAATCGTTCCTTGCCGGGATTCAACCCTTCGGACGAATACTGCCGTTCTTTGAGAAGAAAAGGACCCTCAAGTTCACGATCAGCCGCACGTTCTAGCAACGGGCCTGTGTTAGACTGAGGGGAATTTTATGACTCTCCCGAGGTTCCTATGAAGCACCATATCTTACGTGGCGGTAGCGCCTTTGTCTGCTTGCTGGCCGGTGCGGTGGCGGCTTGGGGTCAAGCCCCAAGCGGCGCTTTGAGTGCCAGCGGAAAAATTGCGTTGATTGACATGAATACGGCCATTTCCAGGACTCAAGAAGGCCAGCAAAGGGCCAAGGAACTGGAGGTAAAGTTCGCTCCCACGAGTACGCGGATTAAAGAAAAACAGCAGAAAATCGCCGATCTGCGGAACCAGCTCAGTCGTGGAAGCAACACGATGAGCGACGATGCCCGCCGCAAGCTGCTGCGGGAGATTCAGGTTACGGAGCGTGACCTGAAGCGCGAAACCGAGGACGCCCAGGCGGAATTCACTCAGGAACAGGGGAAGGTGGGGGGTGAGATCGGCAGCAAGCTCCTAGCGACCATTCAGAAATACTCCATAGAAAAGGAACTCTCCCTAGTTCTCAACGTTTCCGCTCTCCCGAACTTGTCAATCGTATTTGCACTCAACGAACTCAATATCACCGACGACATTATCAAGTTGTACGATCAAGAACACCCAGTCCCTGCTGCGTCGTCTTCCGCGCCGGCGGCAGCCCCGAGTTCCCCCTAGCCGCGGAGTATCGGACCTCTCCCGACACCCCGCCCTGGTGCATATCGAAGCCTCGCGGGCGTGTGCCCGAACGAGTCGCCTGCGCGTCGGAGACCGTTCGCTGAACACTCGCAGCCAAGAGCCTGGTGAGAAATCGGCGCCTGGCCGTGGCGCACGCATTCTTGCGTGCCGTGTCGCCATTCCTGGCGACATTGCGTCGCGCGAACAATCGTGTCTGTGCTGATACCGACAGAAACGCCGGCGCGCCGGAAGGGCCTCCCGGCTCCCTCCCTGGACGAAAAGTGTTACCTATGTCCTTGGACTCATGTGTTGCCCCTGTCTCCCGTCTATACCCCTAGGGCGCTGCCGATCCGACTTCAATCTGTCGGTCACGGGCGACAACATCTTTTTTTTCAGTAGCTTCTGGGTCGTTGTTTAGGGAAGTCCTAGCTGCCCGCGATAAAATAGACGCAGGAAGCTGTTCCAGGAAAGCCTGAAAAAATCGGGGGTTGCCACAGCGACTTGGCGCGAACGTCTTAGTATCAGCGAAAATGGAAACCGTGGCTGGGTGTGCCCGGGGCTTTTTCTCACACCCTCCAATGTCTTTTTTCACCCGCGGAATCAGCCCGCCGAAAAAATACGAAACAAACACAATTTACAGGTAAACCAAACTATTTCAATCGATTAGGACGGACCCACAGGGCGAAGAGAAGGAGTATACCAGAGGCCAAACGATCCCCATGACTGCGTGCCGGTAAGGTGGGCGCGTTAGCCCAGAGTTCACTTGAGTTGGCCCTGGGTTAGGCCAGGCTAGCCCAAGGCTACCCCGGGCTAGTTGGCACGAACGGTGACGGGATCGCTGAGCTGGAAGGTGACCACTGACTCGCTGCCGATCACCGCGGCGTCGCCCCGTGTCGTGAGCACGCCCGCAGTGCCCGCACCGGCACCGGCGCCGGCGCCGATCGCGGCACCTTTGCCGCCTCCCACGATCGCTCCCACGGCTGCGCCCACGCCGCTGGCGATGCCAATCTTCTTGGCATCCTTCTTCTTCGTCGATTGAGCGGCGACTGAGTAGGTTGTCGTGGCGACCTCGAGATTCTGCCCATCAGCGGTCTGGATCGACGTCAGCCGGATTCCCAAGCCCGCCCGGCCTTTGACCTTGCCACCGGCATTCGAATACGCAATCACTCCCCGGACGTTCGCTCCTTGAGGTGCGATGACCCACGTACCGTCGACGATCGGGTCTTCCAGCGTGGCTGCGAAGCTCTCGCCCGCCTTCACCGTGCCGCTCGAGAGCGTGTTGGTTGTTCGCACCGTGATGGCCGTACCGGCCGGTAGCGTCGCGGACTGGGACCGTTTAGAGACAGTGGCGCCGCCTGACTCGGAATGGCTTGTGTCCGCCTCCTCCTGAGTGGGCATTGACTCGCAGCCTCCCAGCAAGCTCAGGCTGGCTGCCATCAAGAGCGCAAAGATGCGCCATAGTTTTGTCATGAGGAATCCTCCGCTTCGTTCAAGATGATCCGTTCATTGTATGCCAACGGGAAGAACCAGCCCGTGATGGACCGAGGAACCCAAGGCTGTTCCACAGGTCTCATCCTAAGGATTGCGCTTGGTTAAAGACTCAAAGAAATGGAGATCGCTCACCCTACAGTGTTCATCTCGACCCTAAGAGCTTATCGCAAGACGGCGCTCGAGGAGGCCGACACGCTGGGTTTGGCCGACGAGGCCGATGCCTTGCCCGAATCACTGTGGCGGGTCTTCCGGACGAAAAGAAAGGTCAGGGTTCCCAGAGCTCCAGCTACCGCTAGGGCGAATAAGGTGTTGCCAATCAGAAAGGCGAGTCCGAAATGAGGCATCTGGTCGACGAAGCCGCCGATCTGCGCCGTCTCGACCCCTCGGCCCAGCACTTCCAGTCCCAGCCAAGTGCTGATCCAGTAAAAGATAGGCGCTGTCACCGGGTTCATCAGGAAGGTCCCGGCCACTGCGGCCGCGCGGTTCCAACCGAATCGGCCGGCCAGGAAAAAGGCTAGTGGGGAGCCTATCAGGAAGCTGGGGAAGACCCCGATGAAGGCCCCCAAGGCGAAACCCAGACCACTCCTCGCCGGTGTCGAGTTTTCCCTTACTACCCGGCGAACCTGCAAGCGCAGCCAAGGGGTCAGTCTCTTGCTGCCGTTTGTCTGGTTTCCGTCCACTTGCGAGCCACCTGTGATGCGAAAAGCTTGGGTCCCGTCTTGTTGGGCCTACCTATCGGACGAAGCGCACCGAAGCTGCGTTTCCCGCCTCGACAGGATTCTACTGCCAGGCCCTAGGTTGGGAAATTGGGAGAAGTCCTACGACCACCCTATCCCGCTTACGTTAGTGGTCCGGGGTTTAGAAAGTGGCGAAACTCTTCGACATCGCGTGTGCGTCCGGGAAACTCGGCAACGATGGTCTCGTCCGGGCGGACGATGGCGTAGTAGGGGATGGCGACCGTGCCGAAGCGGTTCAGTTGCAGCTCTTGATTAGCCAAAGAGGCGTCGTCGACGCCGTCGGTGTAGAGTTCGAGCAACACCAGGCCGTCCAAGGCGCCGGCGATCTCCTGTTTGGTGAACATGTTGGCCTTCATCCAGTGGCAGTTCGTGCAGGCGTAGCCGGTGAAGCTCACCAACACGGCCTTCCCTTGCTCGCGGGCGATCTGGAGCGCTCCTTGGTAGTCATTCTTGAGCCACGCGGTCTCGGAACCGCCGGACCCGAACCCCGCCAATGTCAAGCCCGAGTACTCTGGAGCCGGCACGTAGGCATCGATTTCGCCCAGCCGGGATCCGAACATGCCCGGCATCAGGCTGACCGCCAACACGAGAAAGAGGCCGCCGATAGCCAAGCGTCCGATGCCGATCGACGAGTCATCGTCGCCGGCCAGGCGCACCAATCCCAGCAGATACAGCCCGGCAAGCGCCAGCAAAACAATCCATAGAGCCAAAAAACGCTCGCGGGTCAAGATGTGCCACTGATACATCTGGTCGACATTGCTCAAGTATTTGACCGCCACCACCAGAATGACGAACCCCATCGTTGCCTTGGTCCGGACCAGCCAACTGCCGCTTTTGGGTAGGCGCGCCAGGTAGGCAGGGAACAGGGCCAAGAAAAAGAACGGCAGCGCCAGCCCGATCGAAAACATCAGCATCCCGAAGATCGGCCAACTCACATCTCCCTGGATCGACCCGGCCAGCAACGCACCGACGAAAGGACCGGTACAGGCAAACGAGGCCAGTGCAAACACCAGTCCCATCACCAGCGTGCCCACCGTCCCGCCGCGGCCCGCCACGCGGTCGAGCTTGGTCATCAGACCGCTTGGGACCGTGATCTCGAAAGCGCCCAACAGACTGGCCGCAAAGGCGACGAACACCAGCGCAATGAACAGGTTGGTCCAGACGCTCGATCCCAGCTGGAGAAGCCCGAAAGGTCCCAGCGCCGCCGAAACAATGGTCCCCAAAGCGGTGAATAGCACCACGACGCCGACACAGAATATCGTTGCCTGGACGAAGGAAGGTTTCTTCGAACCCGCCTGCGTGCTGACAAAGTAGGACATGGTGATCGGAATCATCGGAAACACGCAGGGAGTGAAGATCGCCAGCAGGCCGAATCCGAATGCAATCCCGGCAAACTGAACGATCCCTTCCGACTGCGATGTGGGAACCGGAGTCGGACGAGCCCCTCCAGAAGCGGCTTGCGCTGACGAGGCTGAGCCAGCCGCCGCGGTTGCTTCCATGTAGCCGTCGGGAATGGCAGGCGCCGCCGCCGCGGCTACCGTGTTGATGGAAAGAGTGGCCGTTGCCGTCTTCCTGACAGGAGGCAGGCAGAGCCGGTCGTCGCAGACTTGAAAGCGAACCTGCGCTTCGAGCTCCACTGAGCCGAGCGCTGCATCCTCTGCCAGCAAAATGTCGAACTGAAAGACGGCTTCTTCTTCGTAGGTCTCGGTCTCGAGTTGGAAGTTGTCGTCCATCCTGCGGTTGGGTTTGGGCTGAAACAGCTTCCAGCTCGCAACCGAGGGCGACTCGGCCATTTCGATCTTCGTTGGGATCGGCCCTCCCGCCGGCGTCGTGGGAGAGTAGAGGTGCCAGCCGGGTTCGATTTCCGCGGTCAACAGCCCAGCCACTCGCTGCCCAGGACTCACCGAAGCGGGCTCTAACTCAAATGACCACTGGACGGGATCGAACTTAGGCTGGCGGGAAGTCAGCTGCGCCCGTGCCGGAAGATAAACGCCGGCGAGAAGCAGGAAGAGCGCTGCGAACTTGCGGCAAACTAGCATCTTCGACTCTAGTAAGCTGTCCCAGACAAGACTGTCTGATCGTCCTGGCGACATGTCTCGCCAATTTCGCGCGTTCGAAAAATCAACCGGTTACGGGGATGTCCGGTCGCAAAATTGGCTGACTGTCCCCCGCCACCCCGCAGCTTCCTACCTCGAGTTTCGCTGCCCTTGCGTGAAAAGTTACCTGTATTTACTCGCTGCCCTTCGTCCTCAAAATCGCCAGGCCAATCCGGCCCTTGAGATTCTCGTCGGGAGAGGGCCGGCTTCCACCCCCGAACCAGACCAAAAGATCGCCGCCGCCTCTCCACACGCTTGGATCGCAAACAACGTGTGCGTTCCACGCTTTCGAACCCTCAAGCATGGGCTGGGTGCGCAACTTCTTCCAGTCTACACCGTTAACCGACTCGGCCCAGCCGATGCGCCGGTCTTCGTTTGCGTCCCGACCGGTGTACAGCATGAGATACTGCTCACCAGCGCGAAAGACTGCCGGCTCGCCGAGGCCCCGTTCATCAAAGCTGCCGCGGGGGCCGGTGTCGAGGATCGGGTTGGTGTGCGATTTCTGCCAGTGAATGCCGTCGGTCGAGCGCGCCACCCCCAGCCGCTGAATCCCGAACCGGTTCTGGCCTAAGTAGTACATGGTGTAGGTTCCCCGGCAGCGGATCACGTAGGGATCACCAACCCCGGTTTCATCCCACGATCTTGAAGGGCCGGGCGCAAGGACCGCCCTACCGTGTTTCGACCACTGCTTCGCAGCGGCAGAGTCCGCCAGACCAATGCTGGTCCCGCCGCGCGGGCCCGCCTGATACCAATAAAGAAAGCGGTCGCCGTCATGATCGAGAGAACCGTTGGCCGCGATGTAGCCGCCTTCCCAGGTTGTGGGGTCGGGCGAAATCACCGCTTCCGTTCCCTGTTTGTCCCAACTTGTGCCGTCGGCTGACGTCGCCAGACCGGTGTGCCAGGTGTTTCCGTCAAATCCCGAATAGAGGTTGTAGAACGTTTCGCCCACTTTGACCACGCTGGGGTTGAGAACGTCGACGGAATCCCAGGCTCCGCTTGGGCCGGGGCTCAGTACCGGCTCGCGCCACACCTCCCATTCCGCTTCGGCACCCAGCGGGGCGCTGCTTCCCTCGCAGCCCGGCACCACGAACCGGGCCTGTTTCGGCTGAAAGGAGGGCCCACAGGAGGTCCAAAGCAGCAAGGCCAACAAAGGAACAGTTTCAATGGCGTGGATCGACTTCGGAGTCACTTGATCCTTAAAGCTGGTAACACTCGCAAACGCATCGCGGCCTCCGTCCTGGGCGGGTGACAACTCGGCCCTGTGCTACGCTGACGGCTTGCAGGGCGGCGAACGTCCAGTCGGCGCCTACAGATTCTCGCAGAAAGCCATCTCCCGATGAAAGCCTGGCAAGTTACCGTGTTCGGTGAACCCGAGGAGATGACGCTGGAGGACGTGCCTGTACCCTCGCCGGGCCTGGGTCAAGTTCTCATCCGCAACCGAGCAGTTGGCCTGAACTTCTTCGACATTCTGCAGATTCAAGGGAAATACCAGTCCAAGCCCTCGTTTCCGTTTACCGTTGGTCGGGAAGTCGCCGGAACCGTAGAGGCTGTCGGCGGAGGCGTCACCGAGTTTTCCCTTGGCCAACCGGTGCTTGCCTTTCCCGACGGAGGCGGCTATGCGCAATACTCGCTTGCTGCAGCCGATCGAACGTTCCCCAAACCCGACGAGATGGACTTCTCGGCAGCGGCGGGGATGGCCACCACCTATCAAACAAGCTACTTTGCCCTCACACGTCGAGCCAGGTTACAGGAAGGCGAGTGGCTTCTGGTGCACGCCGGGGCCAGTGGCGTAGGCGTAGCCGCGCTTCAGCTCGGCAAGGCTCTTGGCGCACGAACCATCGCCACCGCGGGCAGCGATGAAAAACTCGCCTTTTGCCGCGCCCAAGGGGCCGACCACGTGATCGGATACTCCGACCCAAGCTGGGTCGATCAAGTAAAAGAAATCACCGGTGGTCGGGGCTCCGACGTCATTTACGACCCCGTCGGCGGCGACGTCTTCGACCTGTCGACAAAATGCATCGCTCCCGACGGACGCCTGCTCGTAGTCGGCTTCGCGGCAGGGCGCATCCCATCGATTGCCGCCAATCGCGTTCTGCTCAAGAACATGTCGGTGGTCGGCGTATTTTGGGGCCGCCATGTGGATGAGAACCCGGCTTACCTGGCCGAAGCCCAGGAAACAATCATGGATTTCTACCGGCAGGGCAAGATCCAGCCTGCTGTCTCCACAACCTATCCACTGTCGCAAGCTCCGGCAGCATTGCGCGACTTGGCTCAGCGCAAGATCATCGGCAAAGCGGCGCTAGTGATCGAGTGAGCGCTTGCGGTGGGCCACTTCAAGTCGTATCGCTAAAACCCAGAACTCGCAGGCCCGCCCTCCACCCCGCTCGGTTCAAGAGTAACGCGGCGACTGCGCTAAGATGAATGTTCTAGCCCGCGTTTCGCCCGGCGTCCCTCGGCGGCTAGCGCACATGGTATTGACTGTGTAGGGGCAGAGCCCCCGCGCTTGCCCGTTTGCTCCCCGTTCGCGGTGCGAATTTTTCGAGGAGCCGCCGATCTGCTTCACAGCACCGGGCGGAGGCAGCGGTTCCGCTCCTGAAACTTGGTGAGAAATGCGCGGCAGATGTCGAGGCACCCTTGTCGTCAACCGAAAGTTGCAAACAGGAACTAGAGATCAGCGTACCTTGGGAGGAGGTCGAGCAGGAAACAGGCCGGATCGTCAAGGCCATCCGAGGCAACGCGAAGATTCCGGGGTTCCGGCCGGGTAAAGCGCCCGACACCATTGTCCGCTCTCGCTATCAAAAAGAAATCCGGCAGGAGATCATCGACAAACTCGTCCCTCGCTTCTTTTGGGAGCAGGCGCAACAACAGAACCTGCGAGTCGTCGGCTCTCCCCAGGTGGACGACCTTCACCTTGAGAACGGCGAGGCGATGCGGTTCCGCGCTGCATTCGAAGTCTATCCTGACTTTGAGCTGGGGGACTACCGCCGTCTCGAGGTCCCTTTTCGTGAACCGGAGGTGAGCGAAGAAGAGGTCGAGCAGGAGTTGGAACAGTTCCGCGAGCGGCACGCTAGTTTTCGGAATCTCGATCCTCGCCCCCTCGCCGACGGCGACATCGCGGTGTTGT
This sequence comes from Bryobacterales bacterium, assembly GCA_965248105.1. Taxonomy (GTDB): domain Bacteria; phylum Acidobacteriota; class Terriglobia; order Bryobacterales; family UBA6623. The sequence goes on along the minus strand of CBDFIK010000006.1, from coordinate 1,816,124 downwards.
TGCTGAAAGGAACTTCGGAAGAAGACGTGCCATCTATTGAACAGGAGGAGACCACCCTCACAATCGGTGACGACGAAACCTTGCCGGAATTCAACGAGCATCTGCGCGGGAAGAGTCCAGGCGACGAAGTGGATTTCGAGGTGCGGTATCCCGACGATTTTCCCAACCAGAAACTGGCCGGCAAGACGGTCTCTTTTCATGCCGAAGTCAAGGGGTTGCGGGAAAAGGAGTTGCCCGAACTTAACGACGACTTCGCCACCGATCTCGGGGACTTCCGCACGCTAGAAGAAGTCCGCCGTCACATTCATGAGTTGATCGAAAACCAGCGCAGGCGTCAGGCTACCGAGGCTGCCCAAGAAGCACTGATCGATGAATTGATCAAACGGCACGATTTCCCGGTTCCCGAAGGGTTGGTGGATCGGCAGATCGCGAGTCGCCTCGAACGTCAGCTGCGTTCGCTCAAGCAACAGGGCGTGGACGTGTCGAAGCTTGATTGGGATTGGGATAAGGTGCGTGACGAGGAGCGGGAACGCGCTTCCCGCGATGTCAAGGCCAGCCTGCTGTTGGAAAGAATCGCAAAAGCGGAAAACATCAGCGCCGGCTCGGAGGAGATCGACGAGCAGGTCAAACGCTATGCGGAACAGACGAAACAATCCCCGGCGACCGCCCGCAAGAAACTCGCCGAGGATGGCGCCTTGGATCGCATGCAAGTCCAAATGAGCAACGACAAGACCCTGAGTTTTCTCTTCGATGAAGCCGAGAAGGTCGATCAAGAGGTGGAGGCCACATAGCGGCCCGTGGGAGAAGTGAGCCCGAGCAAAGAATGGGGACTGCCATCCGATTTTTGTCGTCGAAGTGCTTTGTGTCTAGTAAAGATGGACTACGGAAATCGGTGGCTGTACCCATTCTTTGTATCGTGGGCGCTCCCAGCGACCGCCGGACAAGCTAGTCAATAAAAGGAACGTATATGCCCAGGATGATTGAACCACACGCAGGTCTGGTTCCCATGGTTGTGGAGCAGACGAGTCGTGGAGAGCGCGCGTACGACATTTACTCGCGCTTACTGCGAGACAACATTATCTTCCTCGGATTCCCCATCGACGACAACATCGCCAACCTGATCACGGCGCAGCTGCTGTTTCTCGAAGCCGAGAATCCCGAGCGCGATATTTGGCTTTACATCAACTCGCCCGGGGGATCCATCACTGCCGGCATGGCCATTTACGACACGATGCAGTTCGTGCGTCCAGACATCACGACGGTTTGCGTCGGACAGGCCGCTTCGTTGGGCGCTGTGCTGATGGCGGCAGGCGCCAAGGGCAAGCGATACGGGCTTCCCAATTCCCGCTTCCTCCTCCATCAGCCGTCGATCTCGGGGCTGGCTGGACAGGCGACCGACATCGACATCCACGCCCGCGAGATCCTCCGCATGCGCGCAAAGCTCAACCAGATTCTCGCCGAGCATTGTGGGCAAAAGCCCGAAACCATCAGCAAAGACGTCGAGCGCGATTTCATTCTCGACGCCGAACAGGCCAAAGAGTACGGCCTGATCGACGAGATTATCTTCAAGAAGGAACAGGAGTAGAATCGCGAATTCGCCGGCTTCCACTCAACAGAGATCGATGTTTGATAAAGCGAGTAAGGGGCAAATCGAATCGCCAAGACAAACCCTAGTAAGCCCATTTTGCACTCGACATGCGCCCGTCCGGCGAGATCAAAGGGCCAGTGTGCCGCCGGGCCCTTCCGTTGTTTGCTACATCCCTCCAACTCGACCATGATTTCTCAGATGAAGAAGAGACCGATAATTGTAGTCGCTGTGGTATGGCTTTTGCTTTCCTGTGCCGACACGACTCCACCCAGGGTTGTCAGTACTGTGCCGGCAAACGGTGATCAATCGGTAGACCCCTCGCTGTCAACGCTGTCGGTCACGTTTGATGAGCCCATGATGGACGGCAACTGGTCTTGGGCCTACACGACAAAGGAGACGTTCCCCGAGATGACCGGCCAGCCAAAGTATGAAGACGAGTACACGAAGAATGTGCTGCCGGTCAGGCTTGAGCCCAACAAGGAATACGAAGTTTGGCTCAACTCTAGTAAGTTCAAAAACTTCAAGGACAAGGCCGGCAACCCGCTTGCGCCATACAAACTCGTGTTCAAGACCAAATGAAGCATACCCGGCGGCGCGCACCTCTGCCGCGCCCAAACACCAGTTGTCCCGATCGAGACTTGAAACCCAACGCCGCCGGGTCGTATGATCGTAAATCCTGGTGGAAGTTTCTTCCCATGATGTTCTTATCATTGGCGGCGGCGGCGCGGGGCTGCGCGCGGCCATCGCCGTGGCCGAATCCAACCCCGAACTGAGCGTCGCGGTCGTTTCCAAGGTCTACCCCATGCGGAGCCACACGGTCTCCGCCGAAGGGGGGTCGGCGGCGGTCATCGCCGATGACGACAGTCTCGAAGAGCACATCTACGACACGATTTCAGGCGGCGACTGGCTGGCGGACCAAGATGCCGTCGAAGCCTTCGTGAACGAAGCCCCCGAGGAATTGTTGCGGCTGGAGCATTGGGGATGCCCCTGGAGTCGGCGTGACGATGGCCGGGTGAACGTCCGACCCTTCGGCGGCATGAAGAAGAAGCGCACCTGGTTCGCCGCCGACAAAACCGGCTTCCACATGTTGCACACGCTCTTCCAGACAAGCCTCAAATATGAGTCGATTACGCGCTACGACGAGTGGTTTGTCACAAAGCTGCTGGTCGAAGACGGCCGCGCGCAGGGCGTAGTTGCCATCGAGACGGCCTCCGGCAAGATTCAAACGCTTCTAGCCAAGGCGGTGATCATCACTACGGGAGGCTGCGGGAAGGTATTCCCTTTCACTACCAATGCCAACATCAAAAACGGCGACGGCATGGCCATGGCTTACCGCGAGGGTGCCCCCCTGAAGGACATGGAATTTATCCAGTACCACCCGACGGGGCTGCCGTTTACCGGGATTCTGATTACCGAGGCTTCCCGCGCCGAGGGCGGGTACATGCTCAACAAGGACGGGTACCGCTACCTGCAAGATTACGATCTCGGGAAGCCTGAACCGAAGCCTGTCCTGCGCAGCATGGAGCTCGGGCCCCGGGACCGGTTGTCTCAAGCATTCGAAAAGGAGCGAGAAAAGGGACGTACCATCGAAGGACCCTATGGTCCGGTCGTCCACCTCGACCTGCGCCATCTGGGCGAGAAGGTAATCAATACACAGCTTCCCTTTGTTCGCGAGCTGTGCCGGAAATATCAAAACGTCGACCCGGTCAAGGAGCTTATCCCCGTGCGGCCGGTTGTGCATTATGTAATGGGCGGTGTCCACACCGAGATGGACGGCGCCACGCCGATCGAGGGTTTGTATGCCGCCGGGGAAGCCGCCTGCGTAAGCATCAACGGAGCGAACCGGCTGGGATCGAACTCGCTGACCGAGTTGCTCGTCTTCGGCGCGCGGGCGGGCAAGGCGGCCGCGTCCTACGCCGTGGAGCAGGGGGAAAGTGGCGACCGCGTTTTGCTCCAGGCGCGGGAGGAGACAAAGAGGCTCGGGAAAGACTTTCTCGAGAAGACCGGGGGGCGCGAGAGTATCGCCGCCATTCGCCGAGAGATGCAGGAGACCATGGAAGTGGGAGTCGGAATTTACCGCCACGGCGGTTCGCTAGGCGCCTCCGCCGACAAAATCCGCGAACTGAAGGACCGCTTCAAGGACATCGCCATCAGCGACCACAGCCGGACGTTCAATACGGAAGTCCCCTCCGCGATTGAACTGTCCTTCATGCTCGATGTCGCGGAGACAATGGTCGAGTCGGCTTTGTACCGAACCGAGTCACGAGGCGCCCACCAGCGCACGGACTTCCCCGAGAGAGATGACGAGAAGTTCCTCGCACATTCGCTGATATCCCGTAATCAGGACGGTTCCACGAGGGTAGAGCTGCTGCCCGTGAAGATCACCCGCTGGCCTCCGGGCGAGCGAGTCTACGGAAGGTAGGAGCAGATGGCAGAGACGATCAGTTTGGAAGTGACGCGTTATCGTCCCGAGCGGGAGACAGAGCCTACGTTTCAAACTTACGAGGTGCCCTTGCGGAAGGAATGGGTGGTTCTCGATGCGCTCAACTACATCAAGGACGAGTTGGACGGGTCGCTGTCTTACCGCTGGTCCTGCCGCATGGGGATTTGCGGTAGTTGCGGCATGATGGTCAACGGCGAACCGAAATTGACCTGCGCCGTCTTTCTCAACGATTACCTTCCGGGGCCAATCCGGGTCGAGCCGCTCCGCTACTTCCCCGTGGTTCGCGATCTGGTCATCGACATGAGCGATTTCCTGGCCAAGCTGTGGCGCGTCAAGCCCTGGATCACCCGTGACGAGGAAAAACCTTTGTCGGAGGGGGAATACCGCCAGACGCCCCAGGAGCTGGACACTTACAAGCAGTTCAGCATGTGCATCAACTGCATGCTTTGCTACGCGGCGTGCCCGGTCTATGGGTTGGAACCCGACTTCATCGGACCGGCGGCCATCGCGCTGGCACAGCGCTATAACATGGATTCCCGGGATCAGGGGGCGGGCGAGCGACTCGAGATCCTGTCCCAGGAAGAAGGCATATGGGACTGTACGTTCGTCGGGGAGTGCACCCGAGTTTGTCCCAAAAATGTCGATCCGGCGGGAGCCATTCAGCAATACAAATTGACGGCCACGACGGACTGGTTCCAGTCGTTGCTGATGCCCTGGGGAGGGAAGTGAGATGAGCTCCGGCCGGCCTGGCGCTGATTTTGCACCTCGCCCGTATCGGGCCCGAATGTCCACGTATTGGTGGCTCCACCGGTGGCGGCACCTGAAATTCATGTTGCGGGAGCTCAGCAGCGTGGCCGTGGGTTATTTCATTGTGATCACCCTGCTGCAGATTCGCGCTTTGGCCCAGGGGCCCGAATCCTACGCCGCTTTTCAAGACTGGCTGCAAGCCCCAGTACTGATCGTGCTCAATGTGGTTAGCTTCTTGTTCGTCGTTTTTCACACGATCACCTGGTTCAACGTCACTCCACGGGCCATCGTGCTGCGCGTCGGGGGCAAGCGCCTTCCCGATCTTGCCGTCATCGCGCCCAACTACGCAGCGTGGGTGGTGATCTCAGGGATCGTTGCCTGGTTCATCTTGAGGGGATAGATGCCCAAGAAATCAAATGAGCCTTTCTTGTGGTCGCTGTTCAGCGCGGGCGGTGTCATGACGGCGTTGTTCATCCCGATTCATGTGTTCCTGTTCGGTCTTGCGTTCCCACTGGGCTGGATCGACCCTCCCGGTTACGAGAGCCTCAGCGCTCTGCTGCGATTGCCCCTGACTCGCGCTTATCTGTTCGTCCTTTGTTTCCTGGCGCTGTTCCATTGGGCACACCGATTCCGCTTCGCTCTCTATGACGGCTTGCAAATCAAACATCTCCACTCACTGATATTCACTTGCTGTTATGGAGCAGCCGTTGCCGGCACGGTTTGGGCAGGCTACTTGTTGTGGAACATCGGGTAGCGAGTCGGAGGGGCCACCCGTGAAGTTTGTCGGCGGTTACTCTTGCAGCCTGGACTGACTTTTGAAACCGCAACGGGCGGGATCTCGGAATCACCAGCTAGTCGGCGCTCTGCTTCGCTGGTATCGCCGTCATCGGCGGGACCTGCCCTGGCGCGGGACCCGCGATCCCTACTGCGTCTGGGTCTCGGAAATCATGCTGCAGCAAACGCGCGTGGCAACCGTCGTCCCCTACTACGAACGTTTCCTGAAACGGTTCCCCTCCGTCGAGTCTCTTGCCAAAGCTCGCGAACAGACTCTCCTCGGCTATTGGAGCGGCCTGGGCTACTACCGCCGGGCGCGGATGATGCATTCAGCCGCTCGCAAGGTGGTGAGCGAACATAGCGGTGCATTCCCGAAAAGCTTTGAAGAGCTGCGCGCTCTGCCCGGCATTGGAGATTACACGGCGGCGGCCGTAGCAAGCATCGCCTTCGAGCAGCCTTGCGCGGTCGTAGATGGAAACGTCATCCGCCTGCTTACGCGCCTCGACGACGACTCGCGCGACGTTACAAGCGCTCATGTGCGTGCGGAGCTGCAACAAAGGGCGCAGCAGCTCATCGCCGCCGCTGGCCCGCGCAGCCGCGGAGCGTTCAACCAAGCGATGATGGAGTTGGGGTCGCTTCTGTGCACCCGCCGCAAACCGCGGTGCCTGATCTGCCCCGTCGCTTCGTACTGCAAAGCACGGAAGAACGGCGTGCAAGAGCAACGCCCCGTTAGACCCGAGAAGCGCCGCCCTGTTCGGCTGCAGTTGGCGGTAGCACTCGTCGAGCGTGGAAAGAAGATTTTGCTTAGGCAACGACCGCAGGAAGATCCCATCATGCCGGGGTTTTGGGAGTTGCCCGAGGTTCAAGGCCCGCGCCTGAAGGCAGACTGTTTCAGTCCTCTTGGCATCCAAAAACAGCAGCAGCTCGCAACGTTTCGGCACGGGATCACTTTTCGCGAATACCGGGGGTCCGTCTACCGGGGAAAGCTAGCCGTTCAACCAGCCGACGGTTACCGCTGGGTTTCGCCCGAGAGGCTAAAAAGGCTTCCTCTGACTACCATCACCCGAAAGGCGCTAGCCGTAGCTCGCGGCCTAGGTGATAAACCTCGGCTTGCCTCTCCAGGAAGCGGTAAAGAAACCGAACACGTTCGTCGGTAACCGACTGGACCTGCGCCTGCAATCCGGATCATCGAAACTTTTCCAAGCAATCCGCGTTCTAGTCGAGGAGGAGGCTCTCCCCGTGTCTTCCGGAATCGAGTGAATCGGATGCAGTATCGTCGCGTAATCTTAACGTCGACAGGCAAGAATCGGCGTCTCACTTTCGATCGTAGCCGCGTGCTGGTTGCGAGTGGTGCGCTAGAATGGGCTTCAGCACTGGCTGATGACTCCCTGGGCCCTCCGGCTGGCCGTCTGGCTAGCCGCGGCGTCGACGGTGCTCGGCGCCGAAAAAGGGCGTCGCTACGCCCCATCCATCTACATCGGCGGCGTCGTCAACGCGGCCAGTTTCACGCCCGCTCCCGACAACTTCATCTCCCCGAACGCCATCATCTCGATCTTCGGCGAGGATCTTGCCCTTCGCACCCGCGCAGTCAGCAAGTTCGACCTGGTTGGAGGCAGGCTGCCGCTCACTTTGGGCGGGGTTAGCGTTGTGATTGGAGGTGTCTTGGCGCCCCTGTACTTCGTTTCTCCGAATCAGATCAACGCCCAGGCGCCTTCGGCCATTCTTCCGGGTGAGCTGCCATTGCGGATCATCAGAGAGAGCCTCCATAGCGAGCCGGAAATGGTCAAGATCAGCGAGCTTTCCCCGGGACTGTTTTCGTGGCCGCCACCTTTACCCGACGGCCGGCTCCAAGCTGTGGCGACTCACCAGGACTTCAGTCCCATCGGGCGGGGACGTCCCGAGGGCGCGACACCGACTCATCCCGGCAAGTTAGTGATCCTCTGGGCCACGGGTCTGGGGCAGACGGCCCCGTTCGTCTTCGACGGCGAGCTACCAAAGTTTGCCGCCTGGATCATCCTGCCGTCTCGGGTGTGGGCCGGCGGCCGGGTGGTTCCCGACGACCGTTTGCTCTATGTGGGCCAAGCCCCGGGATTCGCGGGTCTCTATCAAATCAATGTGCTTCTGCCCGACGACACTCCGCCGGGCGAGGTGGAGGTGATGATCGAGGTCGACGGGGTCGTAAGCCAACCAGGCCTGACGATCGCCGTCGATGCATGAAAGAAAAAGGACAAACCAGCGCAACCAGAATCCCCGTGATGCGTTTATATAGAGCAGAGGCAGAATGGCCATAGCCTTGGCTGTCGAGAGCTGCGAAGGAATCTGAGACAGTCCACTTCGCGCCCCGATCGGCCGTCTGAAACCGGAGGCGCTGTGGGAAGCGTTTTGGTGCGGCCTCAATTCTTACCGCCGGTCACGGCGGTAGAATAAGCAGGGAGTTATTCTCATGGAAAAAGCAATTCTCATCAGCGGATTGGCGCTAGGCTTGTTCACTGCGCCACTGCCCGCACAACAGACCGCCGACGACCCGGGCGAACCAAACACTGTGCTGTCCGACGGCCTCAAGACCAGGGAGCAACCCGAGGGCCCCGGCATCACGATCCCCCGGGGCACCCAAGTTCCTCTGGTTCTCATCAACAGCATCAGCACCAAGCATGCCTCGCCGGGCGACCGTGTCTATCTCGAGTCCGTGTACCCAGTGCCGGTCGACGGGCGGATTGTCATTCCGCCTGGCACGTACGTCTCTGGGACGGTGACAAGCGTCAAGCGTCCCGGCCGCATGAAGGGCCGTGGAGAGCTGTTTCTACGCTTCGAGCAGCTAATTCTGCCGAACGGCACCATTCGCGACTTGGTGGGCAGGGTAGGCGCGCTCGACGGCCGCTCGCCGGAAGACTTCGATCGGGAAGAAGGCAAGGTCACCAGTGAGAGCAATAAAGGGGGCGACGCGAGGTCGGTGGGCGAAGCGACTGCGGCGGGAGCGTCCATCGGCGTGATCGCGGGCGCCGCCGGCGGTAAGGCCGGCTTAGGGGTGGGCGTCGGAGCGGCAGTCGGCGCAGCAGCCGGGCTGATCGGCGTGCTGGCCTCTCGCGGCCCCGAGGCGATTCTCGAGAAGGGCACCCAGCTCGATATGGTCCTCGATCGCGACCTGTTCTTCACCGAGGAAGAGGTCACATTCGAGAATGTGATGCCGCGGCCCGCGGCCAACGTAAACATCGAAGGCGGACCGGACCCCAATCGCAACCGCAACAACCGTAACCGCCGGTTGGGCAGGTTTCCGCTGTAGTTGCCTGGACCTAGCTAAGTGCTCGTGGAGTTCTACAGCATAAGTAGGGATGTGGGGTTGACTGTTGACGCCTTCATTAGTGGCCTGGCAACGACTGTCGTACCTGCCGGCGACGGCCTCCCCAGCCTACAACCGCCTATAGACCTGACCCCGGGATCGAATGGCCAAAACGTTGATGACCTTTTGTTCTCGGTCTGCGGTGTAAATGATCCGCCAATCGCCGGCCCGCGACGATCGCCTGCCACCTGCATGCCTCAACAGTTTGCCTATGCGCGGGTTAAAGGGGTTCTCCGCCAGTTCTCGCAATCGAGCACGTACGCGCGATTCGGTGGGGCGGTCCAGCCGGCTGAGAGTCTTTATGGCCTCGTTGGAAAGATCGACGCGGTAGTTCACGGGCCGCGTTCTTGTTCGTATTGCTCAAGGGATTTCACGCGACCGAGCCGAACGTCCTCTTCTCCCCGCTCGATGGCCGCTACGTCGTCTTCAGTCAGCGGTTCGTCGTCGACCTCGGTTTGACGAAGGTCCTCCATGAAACGACGCGCCTCTTCGCTGTGGCTTTCGGGTAGTTCATCCACCAATCGATGCAGCTCTTGCTTGACGGTCACAACCCTCTCTCCTCGGGCCTTTACGAGACCACAATAGTCATGATAGCGCGGGTGCGGTTTAGTAGAACGCGGCGGCTGGCGAACTTGATGTCTGATGGCCGATCAAGCCTCCTTCACGACCTCAAACTCAAAGCGAAGTTCTTTGCCCCGGAAGATGTAACTCAGGTAGTGCTCCCAAAACTTTCTGGTGAAGCGCAGGGCCGGCCACTTTTGATCGAGGTTAACCAGAAATTCAACCCCAAGGAATCGCCACAGGTTCGCCAGCGACACGTACGTACGAACGGGCTTGAGGCGGACGTCGGTATAGAACGGGAAGAGCCGACGATCGGGAATGAAATTCTGGAACGAGTAGCAGTTAAGGGGGTTGCGGTGGGTGACGTCGCATGCCCAGTCAGGGTTCGTATAGTGCGGCGCCAGGAGCCGTATCCGTCCGCCTGGTTTCGTTACACGATAGAGCTCGGAGATAAACGCGGTTACGTCGGGCACGTGCTCGACGACATGGTTACCGACGACTTCGTCAAATTCGCCGTCAGCGAAGGGATAGGGGATGTCTCCGAGGTCATGGATGACGTCAGCGTCCGTGTCGGGATTGTGGTCCATGCCGATTGCGCCGGGGTGCTTGTTGCGCCCACATCCCACGTCGAGGATTCTTTTCCCCGCAGCGGCAGTGACCGCGGACGCTTCCCGAGATCTACCCACTGACGGTCCCTCTATTTCGTAAACGGCCAAAGAACGTAAGTCTCTTCGAGACCTTCGCTACGGCTTTGCTAGAAGGGACAACCTTCGATGTGCGTTTTAATCGATTCACTGACGATTCTTGTTGTGCGTCCGTTAGAAGGTGTTGTCCAGCCAGTCTTTCACACCGCGCCGGCACCCTGTAGCATCGGCCGCCTAAAGCTCACTCGGCCGACGGAGAGGGCGGGCAAGTCGTTGAAATGATGAGTTCGTTGCCCAGTCCATAGGAAGGATTGCCTGTGCTACCTACTTTCGCCGCAACCCGCGGGGCCCTGAAATCCTTCTGATATAATAAGGCCCAATTCGAGCAACAAAGGCTCAACCCTCCTTTCCGGTTCTCCAGCCGTGGGAAAAAAGCGTCACCAAGTTTCCCTGATCGCATCGATCCTTCTGCTGCTGGTTCTTATCGTACTTGCCTTTTGGCAAACTTCGTTTACTTTTGAGCTGTTCCATCCCGCCCGGCCGGTGGAAACGGTCGTCTTGTGGGGGATTTCGATGCTCATCGGGCTTGGCCTGTTCGCGCTGGGCTTCATGGTTTTCCGCAGTCTCCTGAAACTCTACATCGAACGGCGTGTGAACCGCTTGGGTTCCAAAATCAAGACCAAACTGGTGGTCGGGGCGCTAGGCTTGTCGATCTTGCCGGTGGTCTGCCTCGTGGTCTTCTCCTTTTACTTCTTGAATCGAACGTTGGACAAGTGGTTTAGTTGGCCGACCACACAGATTCTGGACAACTCTTTGGAGGTTGCCCGCGAATTGAACGACGTCATGAGACAGAAGGCCGAGACGGACGCGCGATGGATCGGCTCTATCCCTGACGTGGCGGCCGTGCTCGAGGGCCGCGGATCGAGTGCCCGGTTCAAGACCGAGATCCAGCAACTCATCGACGGAGGCGAATTTCAGTATGTAGCTCTGCTGCGGCCCGGTGACGAGGAGGCGTTTGTGGAGTTCAGCGGGGAAGGATTGCTGCCTCCGGTTCGGCGGGAGGCGTTGGAGGGCAAGATCGTCTCAGGCCTCACCGAAGACAAAGACCACGTCTACGCCCGAGTTCCCGTTCGATCCGGCCGGCGAGAGCTCGGCGTCGTCGTCGTGGCGCAGCAAATCCCGCCGGATCTAGTCGCCCGCCGTTCCGCCATGCAGGAGCACTACCGCGACTATAGTAGCTTCCACGGCGAAAGTCGCCGCTATCGGTACTTCTATTCAGGTCTGCTGGGTCTGATCGCGATCTTCGTCATTTTTGTCGCCACTTGGCTGGCCTTGTTCCTCTCCAAACAGATCATCGTACCGATCGAGGCGCTGGTTCAAGCCACGGGACAACTTTCGAGCGGCCACTTGGACTACAGAGTTCACACGCCCGCGATCGACGAGTTGGCGGCTCTCGTTCACTCCTTCAATCACATGACGCAGCAGCTGGAATCCAAGACCCATCAACTCCAAGAAAGCAACCAGGGTCTTGCCCAGGCCAACGCTGAGCTAGACGATCGCCGGCGCTTTATCGAGGCGATCCTGGAAAGCATCACTCCGGGAGTTGTGTCCGTATCCGCCGACGGTGAGATCCGAAAAGTGAATTCTTCGTTGCGCCAGATCTTCCCCGCTGAGACGGTCGAAAAAGCGAAGCATGTGGCGGATCTTTTCTCGGAAGAAGACCGCGCTGAACTAGCTTATATGATGAACCGCGCTCAACGCATCGGGTTAGCCGGCGGGGAGTTCACCTTCAAGCAGGAGGGACAAATCCTGCACCTCGCCGTAACGGTGTCCGCGCTCGAGAGGGAGCGAGAACAGCAACGTGACGAACCGGGATTCGTCATCGTCTTAGAGGACACGACCGAGTTGTTACGGGCGCAGAAGTCCGCCGCTTGGAATGAAGTCGCCCGTCGAGTGGCCCACGAAATCAAGAATCCGCTTACTCCGATCGCGCTTTCCGCCGAGCGCATGGGACGCTTGTTGGATCGCCTCGAAACGGCAACCGCTCCCGCGGAGCGGCAAAAGGTCCAAGAGCAATTCGAGAAATGTGCCGCAACGATCGCCCGTGAAGTGGAAACGCTGCGAGACCTGGTGGACGAGTTCTCTCAATTCTCCCGTTTTCCTACGGCCCAGCTGATGCGCGCCGATCTTAACAGTGTCGTCGAGGAAGCAGTTGACGTTTTCCAGGGCCGCCTCGACGCAATCGTGCTGCGCAGGGAGCTGGGGTCCGGCCTGGCCGACGTTTTTATCGACCCGCAACAGTTCAAACGAGTCATGGTCAACCTCATCGACAACGCCGCCGAAGCAGTCAAGGATTCGTGGGTGCGCGAGATTCTTATCTCGACGGCGCCCGGATCGCTTCCCGATACCGTTGAGCTCGTGGTAGCGGATTCGGGAAGTGGTATCTCCCCCGAAGACAAAGAAAAGCTCTTCTTGCCTTACTTTTCGACCAAGAAACGCGGTACTGGTTTGGGGTTGGCGATAGCCAATCGCATCCTCAACGATCACCAAGCAGCGATTCGCGTCGAAGACAACCGCCCGACGGGGAGTCGCTTCATCATCGAAGTTCCGACTGCTGAAAGTCGGGTGAGGGTTGCGACAGGAGTGGACGCGTGAAAAAGGGCAGGGTTCTCGTCGTCGATGACGAGCCGGGAATCCGCGAATCGTTGTTGGGGATCTTGGAAGACGAGGGCTATGAAGCAGCGGCTGTCGGGACCGGCGAGGAATGCCTCGATCATTTGGAAGAAAAGACCTACCACGTCGTCTTGCTCGACATATGGCTGCCTACGATCGACGGGCTGGCTACGCTGGAGCAGATTCAATCTCTGGACCCCAGTCAGCGTCCGGTGGTCGTTGTCATTTCCGGACACGGCACCATCGAAACGGCCGTCAGAGCCACCAAGTTGGGCGCGCTGGATTTCCTGGAAAAACCGCTCTCCCTCGACAAGGTAACGGTCGCCGTCAAGAACGCACTCGATCACCGCCGTCTGGTCATTGAAAACCAAACTCTTCGGGAGCGTACCGGCTCCGGACTCGACATCATCGGCGATAGCGTACCGACGAAGGCATTGCGCCAGCAGTTAGCTTTGATGGCGCCGACCAACGGCCGGGTGCTGATCTACGGCGAAAGCGGGACCGGCAAAGAGCTGATCGCCCGAGCGATCCACTCTCAAAGCCAACGTGCCAAAGCGGCTTTCGTGGAGGTCAATTGCGCCGCCATCCCGGAAGAGCTCATCGAGAGCGAGTTGTTTGGGCACGTGAAGGGCTCTTTCACCGGGGCACACGAGGACAAGATCGGGAAGTTCCAAAAGGCCGATGACGGCACGCTTTTTCTCGACGAAGTCGGTGATATGAGCCTGAACACGCAAGCCAAGGTCCTGCGAGTGCTGGAAGAACAGCGTTTCGAGCCGGTCGGTTCAGGCAAAACGGTGCAGGTTGATGTGCGCGTCATCGCAGCTACCAACAAGAATCTTCAGTCGGAGATCGCACACGGCAACTTCCGCGAAGATCTTTTCTACAGGCTGAACGTCGTTCCTTTCTACGTGCCTCCCTTGCGCGACCGCGCCGAAGACGTCCCTGTGTTGGCTGACTATTTTCTCAACGAATTCGCTTTCGCTTACGGTCGTAAGCCTAAACGTCCTACGCCGGAAGCCTATCAGGCGCTGGGAGCCTATAGCTGGCCCGGCAACGTGCGCGAGCTACGGAACCTGATGGAGCGAATCGTGATCATGACCCGCCAAGTCCGTATCGGCGTCGAACATCTGCCCCTACCGTCCGACAGAGGCGCGCTTCCTGGCAATAAAACCTACATGCAACAGTTCCCCAGCCTCGAGGAAGCACGCAAGGCCTACGAACGCGAGTACGTCCTCAAAACGCTCGCGGAGTGGAACGGCAACATCAGCCGCACCGCCTCCGCGCTTGGTCTGGAGCGCAGCCATCTTTACCGCAAGATGAAAGCGCTTGGGATTTCGCCGAAAGGACCGCGGGCTTCCGGTTTCGAGACGCAGGCAAATTCTACTGAGAGAACGGGTTCGTAACCTCGACGCCGAGAATCTTCTGGCCGTGGCGCAGCATGCTGCGCCCCCACAGATTTGTCAGCGCCTGGAATTGTAGGGGCACGGCATGCCGTGCCCGACGTTCCCGATCAACCGCACCGATCTCTAGTTGCGCTTGGACCGGCGGGATCGCCGGTCCCTACTGCCGCAGATTGTGGCGACTTAAAGTAGGGACAAGCGATCTCGCTTGTCCCTGGCGACCTCTGGTCGCCCCTAGGGGCGGGAGGGTCCGACATGTCGCCCCCAGGGAGCCGCCTGCTGGCTGCCACCTTCCGTATCCCTACAACCTTTGCGTCCAGGTCGGAATCCCAAGGAGCAATTCGAGCACCCTCGGCCGCTAAGTGACCAGTATTGGGGCCAGACGTTGAATTCAGTGACCCCGATTGCTAGCCGAGCGGGGTGTTCACGCCTGGTATTTCGCCGGCTGGCGGGCTATTCTGAGGAGTCGGTCTCTTAGGGCAATCGCTCCGTGAGCAGCAACACCAAATCCGCCAAGCCGAGGTCGTTCGCAACTCACCTGCTGAAGACCAAGTGCCGGACGGCCTTCGCCCGGCGGATCACGCCGCCGTTCGTTACCCTCTACGTCACGACCCGCTGCGACGAAAAGTGCATTCACTGCTATTACTGGGACGAACTCAACCCTGCACCCAACCGTGACTTCCGCCTTGAGGAGTTCGAGCGAACGCTGGACTCGATGGGCGAAATCTATAACCTCTTCATCGGTGGAGGCGAGCCATTCTTGCGTCCTGACTTAGCGGACATTTTCCTGGCGGCAGCCCGTACGAACCAGGTGAGTAACCTCTACTTGCCCACCAACGGTCAACATACTGAACGAACCGTTGACACCATCGAGAAGACCTTAGGCGGCGCACCGCGAATGAGGTTTCATCTCAACCTCAGTGTCGATCACACCGACGAGCAGAAACACGATTTCATTCGCGGCAAAAAAGACGCCTACCGACGGATGCTCCGGACACTCGAAGCCATCCAACCGATTCGCAGGTGCTTCCCTAACTTGATCGTTCATACCCTGACGACGTTGATGAAAGAGAACCAGGACGAGATCTTCGACATCTACGAAGAGCTCAAGCGTCGCTTCGAGCCCGACGGAGTCTCGTTCAACTACTGTCGCGGCAACCCGCTGGATCCTGAGCAGACCGAGGTAGACCCCGCGATTTACGAAAAGCTTGTTAAACGAATGGAGGCCGACTTCTCTCAAGGCCGCCTCCAGCGGAGCGGACTTAGCGCCTATGGCGCCGGAAATCACCTTCTTGACCAGCACGTACGGCGTAGCGTCGCGCGAACTGCCGCAGAGGGGAAACCGCAGTTTTCGTGCGTCTCCGGCCGGCTGGCCTGCGTCATCTACAGCAACGGCGACGTCGTGGAATGCGAGATGAAAAACAGCAACTTCGGCAACCTGCGCGATGTCGATTATGACTTCCGCAAGCTGTGGTTCAACGAAAACGCTTCGAGAATAGCGGACGAGGCCGCCCATGGTTGCTTCTGCACCCACGAATGCGGACACTACTCGTCTACGATCTATCGGCTGCCCGTGGTCAGCGGCATCGCGATCAAAGCGGCTGGGAAGCGACTGTCACGGAAGCTGGGGCTGGGGGAAGGGGCCGGCACCGAGGCAGCCGGTGCCGACGTATGATTCCGTCAAACCGGCTCACTGCAACGTTTGACATCCCTAATCGCATGGCCTAGCATCAAAGTACAGTCTCGCCGTGATCTACCAACTCAAGTGCTGCTGTAGCGAGCCGGCGTAGAGTCGGCTATCCCGTCCCGATCCTTTTCCGGATCGCCTGATTCGCCAACTACGTTCCCGATTACTGAGCCGTATACCAGGGTGCTTCTAGACCGCCCAGGCATAGAGACCAAAACAGTCAACCTTACGAACCGCCAAAGTTGGGAGGCCTTATGCTCAAGGCCATCAAAGAACAAATCGAAACCGCATTCAAGCAAGACCCGGCCGCCAAGAACACGCTCGAAGTTTTGCTCTGCTATCCCGGCGTGCACGCGATCTTGATGCATCGGATTGCCCATCGGTTCTATCGCTGGCGTCTCTATGTGATTGCGCGGCTGATTTCCCATTTTTCGCGCTGGTTGACGGGAATCGAGATCCACCCGGGCGCCTCCCTCGGACGGCGGTTCTTCATCGACCACGGGATGGGGGTCGTGATCGGTGAAACGGCAGTAATCGGCGATGACGTTCTGCTCTACCAAGGGGTGACGCTAGGCGGAACCGGCCATGAGAAAGGCAAACGTCATCCCACGCTGGGCAACCACGTCGTGATTGGCTCAGGGGCAAAGATCTTGGGCGCCATTGAGATTGGAGACTGGGTCCGGGTAGGCGCGGGCTCTGTCGTTGTTCGGCCGGTGCAGCCCCACTCGACTGTTGTTGGCATCCCGGGGCGCGTGGTCGCCGTCAAAGGGGTCGCTGTGTCGAAGGAAGAAGAGGAGATGCTCGAGCACGGGCATCTGCCCGACCCGGTGGGCCAAATGATCACCAGTCTGAGCGAGCGTGTCGCGGCGCTCGAGGCGGAGATCGAAGAGAAAAAGACGGGGTCGGCGGGACCACTGGCTCAGATCCCCGGGGGATAGCCGGCCATCTGGTTAGAAAAGCAGACTAACCGGTTTTGTCATTGCTTCGACAAAAAATAGAGCCCGGCATAGACTTTAGGGTCGATCAAGAAACCCTCCCCAGCCCGCTGGGAAAGCCAGGAATCAATCTGTGACAACGGAACCAGATGGACACGGATGTTCTCGCCTCCGACGCCCCCGCCTTGTGCGACCCGCTCAAGGCCGCTTGCCCGCAGAAACGTAACGACCTCCGAGGTTAGCCCGCCCGACGAGGGACCCGTCGCCAGGATGTCGAATCGCCGCGCGCGAAACCCGGTTTCCTCTTCCAACTCGCGACGGGCGGCATCGAGCATCGTCTCGTTATCGGAAGCCTCTTCGTCACCGACAAGGCCGGCGGGCCACTCAATCATCTTGGCTTGAACGGGCTCGCGGTATTGCTCGACGAGCACGGCCTGGTGCTCGCCTGTAACAGCCACGAGAACGACGACGTCGGTGACGCCCTTGCGTTCGACAAATTCCCAGCGGTTTCGTCGCCGAAGTTGCAAATAGCGGCCTGTGCCGAGAACGCCGTCGCTAGGGTTCACACTCATGTTTCAAAACCTCCCAACCCGTTTCTGAAAGAATCTCACATCGAGTTCACACCGGCGTGGGTCTCCCGACCATGACTTTCTTGCCTGCGGCAGGCCAAAGCGAGGGCGAAGCAACTGTCCGCCATCGTATTGCGTGAGCCGAAGAACGCAAGTCTCTTCGAGACTTCACCTCGCCACGTGGTGAGAAATGCAGGCCAGCCAACACCGTGACATAAGCGAGTGCCGCGCAAAACTTCCCCACCGTAGCGCGGCCGTAGGCTTTCGATGGAGCGTCGATGCCCCACGGCTACCTATACTGGGACCATGCGCAAGGTCGAGACACGCGTCCGTGTTCGCTATGCCGAGACCGATCAGATGGGCGTCGTCTATTATGCGAATTACCTGGTCTGGATGGAAGTCGGCCGGGTCGCCTACTGCAGCCAGGTGGGGTTTGAATACCGTGATATGGAACGGGAAGACGATGCGATCCTGGCCGTCACCGAGGCACGGTGCCGCTACCTAGCTCCCGCCCGTTTCGACGACGAAGTGCGCATCACGACGTGGGTCAAGGAAGCTCGATCGCGCACACTGCGGTTCGCCTATGAGATGACACGGGAAACCGACGACCGGCTGCTGGCGACCGGCGAAACTCTCCACATCGTCTGCGATCGGGAAGGCAGAACCATTCGTTTGCCGCAAAAGTATCGCCAGTATTTTCCGCTTGCCGCGTCCAGCAATAGTAGCCCGGATCCCTGACCTGTCACTGGCGTTCCAGGCTCAGTTTCCTGCTCACGCACACCCTCGCAACGAGCGAATCAGAGCCGCAGGCGGGAGCCTGCGGGCATGGCGCAATAGTTCCGTAGCAAAGAGATCAGGGCCGTTCCCGAGACCCGCGGCCGTCTTTGTATTTTTTTCCAGACAGCCCTTCCCAGATCATGCGGCTTACCAAAGGTAACGGTGCCGCTCAATCCTGCGGACTCCGCCCGACAGCATGGGAGTATTGTGTTGGGCAACCGAACCAAAAAAGCCGCAGGTCTGGGCAAAATGACCGCCCAGCCCGCGCTACAGGCTGACCAGTGAGCGCAACGAATAGCCCTCTGAGGGCACGGCATGCCGTGCCCCTACGTTGTTTTGGGGGCGGCACGAGATAGGGGGCTGTCCCGCTCCCACTCTCGACTGTTTCGCCCCCTTCTGCTTGAACCTCGCCGCCGGACTCCGTTAGGATGCGGTGCTTCCATGGGAGACGACATTTCGCAAGATCCTTACCGCCTAGGTCCCGAGGACATCGAAGACCCGCCGAGGAAATTCAGCGCTATTTTCCGCCGCATCGGGCCGGGCCTCATCCTGGCCGGCTCGGTTGTCGGGCCGCGGGCCCGCAGGCTCCCGCCTGCGGCTCTGCTGCGCAAAACCCGGCGACCGTCCGGCATTCGCCCCGAACCCGACGAACTCCCACCTGGCACCCGCGAAAGTACAGAGGCGCTACATGTCGCGCTCGCACCCCAACCCCATGACCAAACCCCTCTGTCTTCCCCTGTAGGGGCACGGTACGCTCGCAAGTATGCTGCGCCCTTACAAGACGAACAGCACAGCGGGATTCGATTTGCTCAACCGCGGAGGGTTTGTCCTAAAGGCTCAGTAAGTTGCCCGCCCGCCGCTGACGTCATAGCACTGTCCGGTCACGAAGGAGCAGTCGGGACTAGCAAGGAAGTGAACGACTGCGGCCACTTCTTCGACGGTGCCCGTTCTACCCCGCGGGATCCGGGAGATCATATACTCGACCTGGTCTTCGCTCAACTGGCTCAGTATCGGCGTGCGGATCACGGTGGGGCTCACGGCGTTGACGCAAATGTTGTGGGTAGCTACCTCTTTCGCCATTGACTTGCTCATGGCAATCACACCGGCTTTCGTAGCCGAGTAGGCCACCATATTAGGGTTGCCTTCTTTGCCGGCCAGTGAGGCAATGTTGACCACCCGTCCGTAATCGCGCCGGATCATGTGAGGCATGACAGCACGGCAACAGAAGAAAACGCCAGTCAGATTCACGTCAAGGACTCTCTGCCAGTCCTCGTCTCCTTGTTCCCAAACCGGAGCCGCGCGACCGGCAATACCTGCGTTGTTGATTAGGATGTCGATCTTTTCGTTGCGAGCCAAGACTTCCTCAACCATGGCCTCGACGGAAGTTCGGTCCGCAACGTCTACTGCTATGGGAAAGCCCTTCAGGCCGCTGGACTGCAACTGCTCCGCCACCGCACGCGCCCCGTCGAAACTCTTATCCGCGACGGCTACTTGGGCGCCTGAGTTAGCGAGGCGGTGGACGATGCCCTCTCCGATTCCCTGGGCGCCCCCGGTAACGATCGCGGTTTGCCCAGCCAAGTCGAAGAAGGCCATCCCTAGTCTTTCTGGGGGTCTTCGGCTGGTTCTTCTGGTTGTTGTGACTCTTCTGCTGCTTCTCCCGTGTCGTCTGGAGAAGCGGATTCCTCCGCTGGCGAAGCGGATTCCTCTTCCCGCCCTTCCGCAAGAACCTTCACCTTGATCGATACATCGATGTCGCGGTGGAGGTGCAGCTTAACATCATGCTCACCGACCATGCGGATCGGCTTGCTGATAAGAATGCGATGGCGGTCCACGCTGTAGCCCAGCTTTTCGATCTCAGCGGCAATATCGCGAGACGTGACCGAGCCGAACAACTGATCAGCCTCTCCCGCGCGGGCTACGATCTTGATGCGCAGGTCTTCGAGCACCGAACCCAGTTTCTGAGCGTCGCCCATCAGGCGGGCGGCCTCTCGCTCGGCGGAAGCCTTCATCTGGCCGACTTGCTTTCTGGTGGCTTTGGTGGCGGGAATAGCCAACTGTTTCGGGAACAGGTGGTTACGGGCAAAGCCGTTAGCGACGCGCACAATGTCGCCCTTCGATCCGAGCTTGAGAATCTCTTGTTTGAGGATAACTTCGACCATGGTGACTCGACCTTTTTCTTCCCGGCAGCTACTCGTCAGGGACCTTCATCGGGCGAGGAGTCCCGGGCAGGCGGCTCGCTTCGCCGGCAAAAGGCAACAGGGCGATGTTGCGCGCCCGTTTGATCGCCAGCCTCAACTTACGCTGATGCAGAGCGCCGAGGCCGGTGTGACGGCGCGGCAAGATCTTGCCGCGGTCCCCGATGAACTGCTTCAACACGTCCACGTCCTTGTAGTCAATGTGGTCGATTTTGTGGACACTGAAGTAATCAACTTTCTTGCGGCGCATAAAGCGCCGCTTCTCAGGGCCCTGGCGTGGGCGAGGACCTCTGCGCCCTGCTTCCCTCGGGGGAGGGGTCGTCGTCTCTGTCATGGTACCTCCGGGGTGTCCGGCGACTTGGCTTCTTCGCTCTTAGAAGGCGTCGCCTGGTCGAGCTTGCCGGGCGCGGCCTCTGGTCGAGCGGCCTGGGGAGTGGACGCCGGCCGGCGCGCAACGCGAGTTCCCTTGCGGCCCGATCGCTTCTCGCGTTTTTTCTTTAGCTTCTCGAGGCGCTTTAGCTCCTCATCGATACGAATGGTGATGTATTTGATCACCGGGTCGGACACACGCAGCCGGCGCTCGATTTCCTTAGCCAGACTGGTGTTGTCATCGGTGCTGTATTGCATCAGGACGTAGTAGCCTTCGTGATGTTGCTTGACCCGATAGGCCAGGCGACGCTTGCCCCACTCCTCGACCTTCATCACCGTGCCGCCTCCCTCGGAGACCGCACCCGTGAACTGCTCGATCACCGACTCCATCTCGCCTTCCGGGAGATCGGGTTTGACGATAAACACAAGCTCGTAGATCCTCATATTTCGGTAGCTTCCGATCCAACGGCGCGACGGTTACATGCCGTCATGGCTTTGGCAGCGCCATCAGCAATAATGAGCCGGACTGCAGTGGCGGCTCTTTCCAGTAGTTCATCTAGTTGTTTCCTGCGGCTTGGGCCAAACGGCGCCAGCACGTAAGCCGCTCCATCGTCGACAGGTTCTTGGGGACGAATGCCCAAGCGCAGGCGAAGGAATTCGTCCGTCCCGATTGTTTCAATGATCGACTTCACACCGCGGTGGCCTCCAGCCGAACCCTTCTCCCGGATGCGCAACGCCGTCCACGGAAGTGCCAGATCATCATAAACCACCAGCAAACGGTCATGCTTTACCTTGCAGCAATCGAGGAGCGACCCAACAGGCTCGCCGCTGAGGTTCATGTAGGAAAGCGGCTTGGCCAGAACAACGTCTGTTCCCGCGATCTCTCCCAGCCCGACCAGCGACCCGGCGACCTTTCGAGTCAGTCGGATCTTCTCGTCCGATGCTAACCGATCGACGGTCAGGAATCCCAGATTATGTGGGGTGTGACGATAGCGGGGACCCGGGTTGCCTAATCCTACGATTAGATGCATGCGACTGGTCGGCCGGTCCACGCTCCTGACCGGCTGACCCTCCATGCCGGGCTCCGCCGGCTTCCACTATCGGGGTCAGCGGCAAGTTCATTCCTTTTCTTGCTGCGTTTCCGTTTGCTGTTCCTCGCTTTGGGCCTCCTCCGCCGCTTCGCCCTCGGCCGTGACCTCCTCCTCCGGTTTCACTTCTTCCTCGACCGCCTTCGGTGCGATGACGTGGACCAAGACGACATCGGGATTGGTCACAAAGCTGTACTCCTCGGCAGCCGTCAGGTCGCGCACCCGAACCGAGTCGCCGATACTCAGAGACGAGACGTCCACGGCTATCTTTTCGGGGACCTCGAGCGGCAAACACTCGATCTCGACCTCGCGGGTGACAATACTCTCAATCCCGCCCTCTTCCTTGGCGCCGACGGACACTCCCAAGGTTTCGATGGGCACGCTGAGGCGCAGCTTCTTCTTCAAGTCCACGCGCTGCATGTCAACGTGGAGCAGACTGCCACGAACCGGATCCACCTGCCAGTCGACCGCCATGGCAGCAGCCTGCTCGCCGCCGAGGACTTTCAGGTTCACGATTTGATTGTGCCCAGCGGGTGACTCCAAGATACGAGTCATCGCCTTCGTGTCGAGCGTTAGCGCCACGGATTCCTTGCTCAGTCCATAGAGGATCGCAGGAACCTGACCCTGCTCGCGGAGCCGGCGTGCCGGACCCTTACCGCGCTCTTTCCTTACACTGACCTCTAGTTCAATCTGTTGTTCCAACAGCGTCTCCTTACCTGAGTCCAGCTGGTGGCGGTGTGCCTCCGCACTCACCGCACCGGACGTCAAGCATCTATACGAATAGCCGGCTGATCGACGTCTCCTCGTGAATGGACTCGATAGCCTCCGCCAGCAGAGGCGCCACACTCAACTGGCGTATCCGGGAACAGTGTTGAGCCTTGAGTGACAAGGGAATCGAGTCGCTGACTACCAGTTCGGTGAGTTGTGACTTCTCTATTTTCTGCAAGGCGGAGCCTGACAACACGGGATGTGTACAGCACGCGTATACGCCGGTCGCTCCTTGTTCCAGAAGGGCCGACACTGTCTTGACAAGTGTTCCGGCCGTATCCACCATATCGTCGACGATCAAGCACGTGCGTCCCTCGACGTTTCCGATGACGTGCATGACCTCAGCGACGTTGGGGCGATCACGGCGCTTGTCGATGATCGCCAGCGGGGCATGAAGTCTTTTAGCGAAGGCGCGGGCGCGCTCGACGCCACCCGGGTCGGGCGAAACGACGGTCAACTTCTTAAGCCGCAGCCCCTTCAGGTACTTCACCATCACCGGCGTGGCGAACAAATGGTCGACCGGAATATCGAAGAAGCCTTGAATTTGGGCCGCATGCAAGTCCAGGGTGAGCACCCGATTTGCCCCTGCTGCGACCAGCACGGTGGCAACGAGTTTGGCCGAGATAGGCACACGCGGCTTGTCCTTGCGGTCCTGGCGAGCGTATCCGTAATAGGGCAGCACGGCGGTAATCCGCTTGGCCGAGGCTCTTCGCAAGGCGTCCATCATCAGCAACACTTCCATTAAGTTGCGGTCAACCGGCGTACAGGTCGGCTGCACCACGAAAACGTCCCCGCCTCGCACGTTCTCGTTGATCTGTAGGTAGATCTCGCCGTCGGAGAACGTTTTCACCGAGGATTCGGCCAGTGGCGCTCCCAACTGGGCACAGATCCGCTCGGCTAGTATGGGGTTAGCCGTCCCCGTGAAAACCGTCAACCGATCGCGGTTCATGGCAAGTACGGGTTGGGGAGCCGCCATCACTAACTCACGCTGTCCGAGCTACTCCATAACCTGCGATATGATCGCCGGCTAAGCGTTCGCACCAGGTACGAATTCCCGGAGAGTCCCCTCAGAGAGTCGCGCGCCCGGATGGCCGATCGTCGGTCGGAAAACAATCCAAAAAGGGCTGCGCCGCTGCCGCACATCATCGCCGCGGACGCACCCGCCTTAATAAGCCGACTCTTCCATTGTTGCAGATCGGGGAAAGCTTGGAAAACAACGTCTTCGAAATCGTTCGGCAGTAGCGCCGCCAAGCCCTGCAATCCGCCGCGTTCAGCCGCGCAAACTCTTGAGTAGAAACCATCTATGATATGCTGCCTACTTTTTGCTGTCAATGAAGATCGCTTTGGCAGGCGAAGCCGCCGATAGGCGTCGGCTGTCGATATCCGGATCGGAGGCACCAGCACCAAAGCCCAATGGCGGCGGCCGTCCGGCAAAGGGTAGACCTCTTCCCCTCGCCCTACGCCCACTGCTGTTCCCCCTACAAGGAAGAAAGGGACGTCGCTCCCAAGCCGAGTCGCAATCTCGAAAAGCAGCTGCGGCGGCGGCGGCGGACGAAGGAGCCGCTCGAGAGCCAGCAGCACGGCCGCAGCGTCACTCGAGCCGCCTCCCAGGCCGGAGCCGTGCGGAATTCGCTTCTCCAAATCGATCCTGACATGTCCCGCCCAGTGCTTGGCGGCGAGGAGATCCCTGGCCGCGCGATACGCTAGGTTGTCTTCGTTTTCGAGGGCTTGGTCATTGCAGCGCAGTGTGACCTGGGCGGATCCGCGCCGCGCGTAGCTGACGGTGAGCCGGTCAGCCAGGGAAATCGTCTGCAAAACGGTGCGCAGCTCGTGATAGCCGTCCCGACGGCGGCCCACGATCCTCAGACCCAGGTTGATTTTGGCCGGGGCCTGTCCCCACAGAGTCGGCATCTTACTGGTCGTATTCCACGAGCGAGACGATGTCGTAGTCGGCGAGTTTTTTGCGGCCTTCGAGGAATGTCAGCTCCACTACGAACACGAGACCGGCCACTTTTCCGCCGCAGTTCTCCACCAATCGGCAGGTCGCCGCGGCCGTGCCTCCTGTCGCTAGCAAATCGTCCACAACAAGCACCCGCTGACCGGGCCGGATGGCGTCCCTGTGAATCTGCAAAGTGTCCTGCCCGTACTCGAGATCGTAGGTGATCTCGTCGGTCTCAGCGGGCAGCTTGCCGGGCTTGCGCACGGGAACGAACCCCGTCCCCAGACGGGCGGCGAGCAGCGGCCCAAAAATAAAACCTCTGGCTTCGATACCCACGACCGTGTCGGGCCGAAACGCTCCACAGTGCGAAACCAATTGCTCCGTCAGGGCGGCAAACCCCTCCGGGTCTTGGAGCAAAGTCGTAATGTCGTAGAACAAGATTCCCGGCTTGGGGAAATCGGGAACTTCCCGAATCAATCTTTTTAGGTCGCTCATTTCGACTACTTTTGTTGACTAATCCTAACCGTGCTCTGTTGCGCTTCGCGTCTCTGGTGTCTGTTCGCTAGAACTCGATCGTGAAGTCGGTTACTGCTCTGACTGGCGCTTCTCGTTCTTCGACTTTCTCCACCAACGCGTAACGTGGTCCGGCGCGCAGCTGCCGCCCGAGCAGTGCCAGCGCGTCCGGTGGGCCGACGGCGTAGACCTCGACCGCTCCGTCGGCTCGGTTCCTGACGTAACCCCGGAGACGCAGCTCAACGGCGCAACGTTCGACGAAATAACGAAACCCTACACCTTGAACCCGGCCACGGACGACGTACTGGCGGGCCATAGTTTGGGAGGCGGGCATACGATGCGTCCCAGCAACGAAGATCTTACCCGATACCGCGTAAGATCTTCTAGGCGTTCTCGGACCGCGTGCCGCTTCTTCCAGCCAAACCAACCAAAACAAAGGGGAACCGGCGATGGAACACCGATTGCACTTGCTGTCGATCGTGGATGACCTGTTAACCATCGCCCTCATCGTCGGCGCACTTATTCCGGCCTTCGGGCTAGCGCTGGTTGTTGAATGGGGCTTGCTGACGATGATTTTGCGAGCTTTGGCACAGGTGTCCAGCCGCGCCAGTGAAAACTTCCCCCAGGCGCGGTAGCGTCTCCTTTTCTTAATCCCTGCAGGGGCCTGATTCCCCTCTGACCACCGGGAAGCCTCCACCCCCTGCAGGGCTTCGTTGGCGACAGAAGGGCAGGACCAACGCTTTTCAGAAATTCGTGATATCAACCCTTGATCTGTTGGGGGTTCCTGCGCGGACGGGGTTTACTTCCGGGCCCCTCGTCGGGGCTTTTTGACACGGGACTGGCGAAGCTTTTTGGGCTTACGCTTGGGTTTGGAAATGATGAAGGCCCCGCTTCCCGCTGCCGTGGATTTGTAGAGCTTGTCGTTATCGGCCATTGTGCTTCCTATGATCGCTATTCTACCCGATTGCACGAGGAACGTAGAGTAGAAGGCAGGCGGGCACAACATGCTGCCCCTACAGATCGGTTGGGTGCCTGGAAACGTAGGGGCACGGCATGCCGTGCCCGAAGTCCCTTAGCCAGGCAATCTTTCCTGTGGTTTTTGGGTCTGGGCCACAGGTCCCTGGACCCAGCGCTGACGAGCAACCCCATTGATTTCCCGCACGTTAGTATTAAGTGAGGCCGCTCACAGGCCGACCCACGTGAAACCATGCGTTTTCGAATCTTGCTCCTGTCGTTGGCGCTGCTGCTGCCGCTGTGGGGACAAAAGGTCAAGCTCTACTTGCAAGACGGCGGCAATCTGATGGTCAAAGAGTATGAGGTGGTCGAAGATCGAGTCCGCTATTACAGCCTGGAGCGAAGCCAGTGGGAAGAGATCCCTTTGGAGTTGGTCGACCTCGACCGAACCCGCCGCGAAGTCGAGAGCCAAACGGCACGCCGCCGAGAGCGGGAACAAGAAGACCGCATCGAACGGGCAGCGAGGCGTAAGGCTCGAACAGAGCTGCACCGGGTTCCGTTGGAAGACGGCGTCTACTATTCCGATGGCGGCAAAGTCGTGCCTGTCGAACAAGCCGAACTCAAGATTGAAACCAGCAAGAAGAGAGTGTTGCTGCAAGTGCTGACGCCGGTGCCGCTGTTGAGCAAGTCGACCGTGGAAGTCGAGGGTACACAGGCGAAACTCATTGTTGGCGATGCCCAGCCGATGTTCTATGTTCGACTGGAGAAGATCACGCGGCTTGCCATCGTGCGGCTCAAGGACAAGAAGAAGAGCCGGCTGGTACAAGAGATCCAAAAGATGCGCCAAGACACGGAGCTGTTGGTCAAACAGGAGGAGCTGGAGGTCTTTCGACAGCAACTGGCCCCACAGGTTTACAAGCTCTGGCCCACGGAACCAATCCCGCCAGGAAACTACGCGGTAGTCGAACACGACCCCGGCGGAGAGAACGTCCGCGTCTGGGATTTTACGTATCGGAATGACGTCTCTTCCGCGACAGCCAAGAGGGCAAAGAAGCCCTCTCGCGCAGACGGTAGCCGTCCATGAAGAAACGCTGCCCCAGGCGTCTGGTGGTCGCTGTTCTTTACTATTTGACACCGTCTCCAGCCGCTCGATACACTGACGTCTCCTAGGATGCTGCTGAGCCGGTCCTTCATCTCCTATATGGCGCGCGAGCTGGCACGCAACCTCGCCGGAGAATGGGTTGAACCCCGGGATCACCAGATCCTACGGGATTCGCTCGAAGGCGCGATTGTCGACGAGCTAAGTCTCGAGGACGAGATTAACACCGAGGTTCGGGAGCTGCTCAATCAGTACGGCGACTACATGCGCCGCCAGCGGATTCCCTACCAGGAGATGTTCTGGAAGGTCAAACGTAAGGTGCTCGCGGAGCGCAAGGTGGTCTCCGCTACTTCACGGGAACACGGCGACCGAAAGATGAAACTGTCGCGCGACAAGATCGTCGAGCTGTCACACAAGTTGGCCGTCACGCTCCCGAGAGTTCCTGGAACACGCTTGCTAAAGCCTTGGAATGAGGTGCGGTTGGAGATCGTTTCGCAACTGACCGACATCCTCGTCAAAGAGGAAACGATCGACAAGATTGCGCAGGATAAAATCAGCAGCCAGAAAAGGGAAATCCCGGAAGGCAGCGAAGAATGGAACTTGCTTTATCGCCGCTACTACGAGGAAGAGATGAAGCGTTACGGGATTGACCTGTCGGTGGCTTGATCGACCCTCCTGCCTGCCAGGCCCTACTGGTAGGTTCAAGAGACCGTTCGCTGAACACTCGCAGCCGAGAGCGAGAAATCGACGTCTGGACGTGGCGTACGCATTCTTGCGTGCCGTGTCGCCATTCGTGGCGACATTGCGTCGGACCACCGTGTTCACACCGCGTCCGAATCGATCAAGCGACCAAATCCCGCAAAAACCTAGCTGGGTAGGCGCAGCGGCCTGGCCCTGCAGTCTTGTCGTGAGAAAAGCGGACTAGCCACTGCGGTAGGCCGTCCCTCTCTATAGCCAAGAAAGCATCAGGTATGCCGCCGGAATAGCAAAAAGCAGGCCATCCAGGCGGTCGAGGATCCCGCCGTGACCCGGCAGCAAGCTTCCACTGTCTTTCACTCCCGCGGAACGCTTCAAGCCCGACTCGGCTAAATCACCAAGTTGGCCGGCCACGTTGACCCCCAGCCCGAGCAGCACCGCTTCGAGCGCCGGCACATCGAGCGGCACATAGCTCAGATAGGTCACACCCGCCGCAGTACCCAAGAAAGCCGATGCCAGGGTGCCCTCCCAGGTCTTGTTCGGACTGATGCGGGAAGCAAGCCGATGGCGGCCGATCGCACGCCCCACGTAGTAAGCGGCGGAGTCGCCCACCCAGTTCGAGACGAGTACGAAAAACAGCCAGTGTGGATTCAGGCCATGGATCTGAAGCGCCAGGGCCAAAGGCCCGCCGACATAGACCAGGCCTAACAGCGTCGCGGAGACTGATCCCAAGGAGCGATCGAGAGAGCGCCCAGGCTGGAGCGACAGAACCAGCAACACTGCCACGACGGTGACGAAAAACGCGGGATGCGGGAGTTCGCGAGCCAAAATCAACACCGCCGCGGCGCCATACCCCACAACACGGAAAGGCTGCAACCGAAGCCTTGTGGCGATGTCAAAAAACTCCCCCAAACAAAGTAGCGCCACAAGTGTGAACACAGCCCCAACGAGCCAACCTGGGGCATGGAAATTAACAACAACGACCAGGGGAATGAGCAGCAGGGCCGTTAGGACCCGAATCATGGGGAGTGCTTGGCCAGCGAAGAAGGGCCTGGGTGGTCGGAGTCCGATGGATCCGAGTCTTGACCGGGCCCGGCCGCCACTAGTGCGGCCCGCCGGTCCGAACGACCCAGGCCACCGTAACGGCGCTCTCTCTTTTGAAAGTCTAGGACGGCTTCCAGCAAGTCCACTGTTTGGAAATCGGGCCAGAGCTTTTCGGTGACCCAGATTTCCGCGTAGGCAATCTGCCACAGCAAGAAGTTGCTCACGCGCATCTCGCCTGAAGTCCGAATCAGCAGGTCCGGATCGGGTGTCGTGGCCGTGTAGAGATGCGAACTGATAGTTTCTTCCGTGACCTCGGCTCTTCCGTCACCCTTTCTGGCCTGCGCTAGAATCGTGTTCACGGCGTCCACCAATTCCGCGCGCCCGCCGTAGTTCAGGGCAACACTGAGCTGCAAGCCGGTATTCGTAGACGTTTCGACAATGGCGTAGTCCAAATCACGCTGGACCTGCTCGGGCAGGGCCGAAATCCTCCCAATCACCTGGAACCGAACATTGTTTTTGCGTAGAGCCGGAAGTTCCTGGTGCAAGTAGTGGCGCAACAGCTCCCAGAGGGTCTCGACTTCGGAGCGAGGCCGCTTCCAGTTTTCCACAGAGAAAGCATAGACGGTCAGCGCGTCGATCCCCAAACGGCGGCAGGCTTCGATGGTCTCGCGTACCGGGCGCACCCCCGCCCGGTGTCCGGCGACGCGCGGCAGATGACGACGCTTCGCCCAACGGCCGTTACCGTCCATGATGATGGCGATATGGCGCGGCAAGCTATCGGGGTCCAGCTGAAAAGCGAGTCGTTCTTCCTCGCTTCCCGGCCTCGCCCATTCAAGAAAAGCCTTCATTGGGATACTGATTATCCTACAACACTGAAAGCCCCGCCAGCGCTACTGATAGCACGATCATCACGGCCACCGTCGCGTAGGCGATGACGTTGTAGAGCCGGGAGTTGACCCATTTCCCCATCAGGTCGCGACGGTTGGCCAGAATCAAAATCAGGATCAGGATGATCGGCAGCAGAACACCGTTCAAAACTTGCGACAGCAGGATCATCCGAACGAGCGGAAAGGCGGGCAGCAGCACCAACCCCGCTCCGACAACGATCAAGAGCGTGTAGAGCCAATAGAAAACCGGCGCCTCTTCGAAACGTTGGTTGATGCCGGATTCAAAACCCAGCCCCTCGCAAACTGAATAGGCCGTCGACAAGGGGAGAATGCTCGCTGCGAGAAGAGAGGCATTGAATAGGCCCGCACTGAAAAGGATGTGTGCATAGGGACCGAGGGGTTGCAAGGCCAAAGCCGCCTCGGAAGCATCTTGAATGGCACGCGGTCCTTGGGACCAAATGGCCCCCGCGCAGGCCACGATGACGAAGAACTTGATGAACGCCATCACAACGCACCCGACGATCACTTCGACTTTGGACTCGGTGAACTGTTTCACGTCCACACCTTTTTCGACGATCGCCGCCTGCAAGTAGAATTGCATCCAGGGGGCGACGGACGTTCCGACGAGTCCGACCAACATCGCCAGGTAGGGTCCGTTGAACTCGATCACCGGCGTGACGCTGCT
Source organism: Bryobacterales bacterium (assembly GCA_965248105.1). Classification (GTDB taxonomy): domain Bacteria; phylum Acidobacteriota; class Terriglobia; order Bryobacterales; family UBA6623. Next base: position 1,785,752 of record CBDFIK010000006.1, on the reverse strand, counting down.
TTCGAAAGCCAGCGACCAATCGGGTTTTACAATCACCGCCGAAATCACGTAGGCGACGTAGAAGCTGCTGGCGACCAGAAAGATCTTTTCGACGCTCCGGTAGGTTCCTTTGACCACGAGAACCCAAACGAGAACGGCGCCGAGCGGCACGGAGAGATAGCGGCTGACCCCGAACAAGTCGAGGGAACCGGCGATCCCGGCGAAGTTTGCCGTGACGTTCGTCAAGTTCACCAGCAACAGGGCGACCATCACGAGAAAAGTGGCGCGCAGACCGAACTCCTCGCGAATCAGATCCGACAGCCCCTTCCCGGTCACCGCCCCCATGCGCGCGCACATGACCTGGGTGACGATCAGGACCAACATCACCGGCAACATAGTCCACAGCGGCAAATATCCCCAGCGCGCCCCAGCCTCCGAGTACATGAAGATCCCGCCGGCATCGTTGTCCGCCACGGCCGTGATGAACCCGGGGCCCAAAACGGCCAGGAAGACGATCATGCGATGCCGCAGGTTCTTCAGCATGGCTTTCCCAGTTCGCTCGCCAGCTGAACTCCAGCTCGCAAACCGCAGGCTAGTCTTCGGGCGTGAGAACGCTGATCACGTCATCCGCCGTGATGACGCCGCTGAGCTTTCCCTCTTCATCCACGACGGGCAGGGTGAACAGATTGTACTTGTCGAACAGCTCGACGACGCGCTCGCGGTCGGTGTCGAGACCAACCTGAACCGTTTCTTGAAACGCCCACTGCTTCAAAGAAGCTCCGGGAGACGCGATAAACAGGCGCGCGACCGCGACGGCGGCCACCAGCTTGCCATCGGCGTCGATCAAGAAGACATGCGTCAGACTGGTGAGCAGGTTCTCGTTCCCCTGCATCGCCTCAATGGCATCTTGAACGCTGGCGTCTTCATGGAGGGCAATGAATTGGGTGTTCATCATCCCGCCGGCCGTGTCCTCTTTGTACTCCAGCAGCTCCTCGACCTCGGCGGCGGGAACCTGCTCCATGTCGTGAAGGATTTCTTGGCTAGTCTCCTCTTCGAGTTCGCCGAGCGCGTCGGCGGCGGAGTCCGGCGCCATCTCTTCGACGATGTCAGCCGCGCGATGCTTATCGAGCGACTCCAAGATGCTCGTCTGGATTCTGGGTTTGATCTCGCTGAGGGCCTCGGCGGCGACATGCTCGTCAAGGGTTTCAAACAGTGCTTCGCGTTCCGCGGGCGCCAGCTCTTCCACAATGTCGGCTAGATCAGCGGGGTGCAGCTGCCCCAAGCGATCGTGGGAAATGCGCAGCTTCAGTCGACGCCGCGGATCGGGCTCGACAATGTTGCAGTATTCCCAGGGGATCGAGTTCGGCTTGATGCGCCCCTGGAAGCGCCGAATCGCCTTGGCCGGCAACACGCCTTCGATCAGTCTGCGAAAGGCGCCCTGCAGACCGACGCCGACCTCCTGGACCCAAAGTTCATCGCCCTGGGGCGTATGCTCCACCCGCAGGGCGATGTCGTTGACGCGCACGACCTTGCGCCCGTTAACATCGACAATTTGTTGGTCTAGAAGGTCCTTGCCAAGTAGAAGGAGGGATTCATCCGCGTAGTAGGGGACGAACCGCGCATCGGCAAGACGAACGCCCTCGAGCGAGATGGATTCCACTTGGCCGTAGCTGACCATAAATGGAACCCTGCCGCCGCCCACCAGGAAGCGAGACACACGTCGAGGGTGCTCCGCCGGAGCTAGGGCGACGTCGCGGATGCGGCCGATGCGACGCCCCGCCGGGCCCTCGACCCGCATGCCGGTCAGCTCCGTCAGATAGACGGTGTTTTGGGCATCTACTGCCAGGGTCGCCATCTTCCATCTCGCTTACTCTTACCGATCTAGAGGTCATGGAATTATCGAATCGCTTCGACCCGCGTCCGACCGCCGCCCCCGGGGGCGTCACTCCCCTACAGCCTAGCACGGCGTACCGCGGGGATCGAACAAAGAGCCGTTTCTGCGTTTCTGCGCTGGGCTGCTGCTCGATCACTGGAATGTTCGCCACCCGAAGAGGGCCTTCTCGGCATTTTCTCTTCCCTGCCTTTGGGGCCGGTACGGAGCTTCGTTCGCCTAGTACTGACGGGCCTCTCACGCACTTCGCCTCGCCAGGTGGCGAGAAAGCGGGCTAAGGGTTTCCCGACAGTTTCACTGCCGTCCCAAATGCGAGGATCTCAACGCCTGCCGTGCCGTTCCCATTGGCATTGGCCAGCCGCGAGGTCTCCAATCGTACGCCACATACGGCATGGTAGCCTCGCAAGGCGGCTTCCTCCTTCAAGCGCAACAGCGCTTCCCGGCGCGCGCGGTCAAGCAGCGGTTCGTAGGACCGCAATCGACCGCCTACAAGCATTCGCAGCCGCGCCAGGAAACGTTTGAAATAGTCGAGCGAAATAACGACGCTGCCCGTCACCAGACAGCACGCCTCGACGCTCCAGTCTTGCGGTAAAGTCTGCAGCGTCATCACGGGGAAATCCCGCGTGCGCGCTTCGCGCTCCCGGATCCGTCGATAGTGCTCCCGTTCCAGGCGAGTACCCACCAAAGCCCCCAGCAATAAGAAGACACAGATCGAACCGACATAGACCACAAGCTGGTCGAAACCCTCAAGCCCCATGGCTATTCCACTCGAACGGCTGTTCCGTAGGCAAACAGTTCCGCCGCGCCCTGGGCGACGGAACTCGTCGAGAAGCGAACGTTGACCACGGCGTTCGCCCCCAACCGCTGGGCCTCCGCGATCATTCGCTGCGTTGCCTCGTGGCGAGCTTCTTTCAATAACTCGGTGTAACCGCTCAGCTCTCCGCCGACGATATTCTTCAACCCGGCCAGGATGTCTTTTCCAATGTGCTTGGCCCTGACCGTACTGCCGGTGACCACCCCGTAAAACTCGACAATCTTCTTGCCGGGCACCGTTTCCGTGTTGCTGACAATCAAGAGTTTCCTCGATTCCAGGTGACGCCCTTTGCCCGCGGGCTCGGCGATCCTTAATCGTAATCGATATCAGGTGTCCGGACGCCCTTCCGTTCTTCTCCGGCCGGGTGCCTGGGCGGTCCTATTTTCGAGTTCCACCGGCAAGATGGCATGTGCTGTGGGTCGGCTCACAGCAGCGATGACAGGTAATTTCTGATTTCCGGGCGCATCCAGTTTTCCGCCCCAACATACTTGCGCAGCACATACCCTTCCCGGTCGATCAGGTAGGTTTCAGGATATTTGACGGTGCCGTAACGGGCGGGCACTGTTCTTCCCGGGTCACGGACGGTGGGAAAACGGACCCTCGCGCTTTGGAGGAAATCGCGATAAACAGCTTCGTCCTCATCCACGCTGACACCCAACACCACGAACCCTTTTTCGCGCAAATGCTCGTAGGTAAGATTCAGCGACGGCATCTCGTCCACGCACGGCGGACACCATGTAGCCCAGAAGTTCAGCAAGACTAACTTGCCGCGATAGTCTTGGAGCCGAATGCCGCTGCCGTCTTCGGCGGTGAGGTCAAAGTCCGGCGCGCGATCGCCGATCTGGACGTCGTGGATCTCTAAGTAGGGAACGATGCGGGCGAGCAACGTCGCCGTGAGCCCGATGAGCAGGACCCAATAGACGAGCTCCTTTTTTGACCATGGCATAATGAAGAGTATTTCTCAATGTAGCTAGGAGTCAGGGGCTACGGCAAATGGTTTTGGTTACCCGACGGGCCGAGTTTTCGGCCTCTCACTTCTGTCGTAACCCGTCTTTGGGCCCGGAAGAAAACGAAAAGCTGTTCGGAAAAGCGAGCCGGGAGAGCGGTCACGGTCACAACTACGTTCTCGAGGTGACGGTAGCCGGCGAGGTCGATCCGCTCGACGGTATGATCATCGACCTGAAAGAACTCAAAGGGATTATCGGAGCGGAAGTCATTGAGCCCTATGATCACCGCTTCTTGAACCGGGAAGTCGCGCCGTTTGACCGCGTGATCCCAACGCCTGAGAATATCGTTCAGGAGATTTGGCGGCGCTTAGAACCGGCCATCAATGTAGACGGGCGCACCCTTCACAGCGTGCGCCTTTACGAAACGCCCGACCTATACGTCGAATGCTTCGGCGAGAGCCGGCCCGGCGCTTCGTGATCTTCTCGGAAAAGGTAAGATAAGGTTCGTTTTGGGGACGGCTGTCAGGGGACCGGTTTCGGCCAATCGGGGCGTCTGGTTCCGAAGCCCGCTGCCATCGCGGCAAGGCTCGATCGGTCTGACAGAAATCGTAGCGTGGGGGGTAGCTGTTGGTCCGGGTAACGAAACGCTACTTTTTTTCGGCTTCTCACCGGCTGCATACGGCGCAGTTAAGTGACGAGGAGAATGCCCGTGTATTTGGGAAGTGCAACCATCGTTGGGGACACGGGCACAATTACGCGCTCGATGTCAGTGTCGAGGGTCCCGTCGACACGAGGTCCGGGATGATCGTCTCGCGAGAGGCTTTGGATACTTTGGTGGAAAGGGCCGTGACGTCGAGGCTCGACCACGCGAATTTGAATAGCGATGTGGCGGAGCTGTCGGCCATCGTTCCCACGACCGAGAATCTGTCGCTGCTCATCCGCCAATGGCTCCGGAAATCCTGGCCGGAGGCGTTCGGCGACCAGCCTGTCCGGCTGGCGAAGGTTCGAGTGGAGGAGACGGATCGCAACAGCTTCGAGGTTGCCGGCTAGGGTTATGGCTACGAAACGCAACTTTCATGATGTGATCGACGAGTTTCCGGATCCGGGATCCGACCGGCACGCGGAGTTATCCCGAATCGTTCGGGAGTTGTTGGTCCAGCTAGGCGAAGATCCTGAGCGAGACGGGTTGGTACGAACCCCGCAACGAACCGCTCGCGCCTTGGCTGAGCTCACGAGCGGGTACCAGAAGGACCCGAACGAAATTCTCAACGGAGCTCTATTCGATGTCACATACGACGAAATGGTGATCGTCAAGGACATCGAAATGTTCAGTCTCTGCGAACATCATCTTTTGCCGTTTTTCGGCAAGGTCCATGTCGCCTATCTTCCCAACCAAAAAGTGATCGGACTTAGCAAAGTAGCTCGCCTCGTCGAGATGTACGCCCGCCGATTGCAGATCCAGGAACGCTTGACCAACCAGATCGCGCAGACCATCCAGGAGGCGATCGATCCGAAAGGCGTGGGTGTCGTCATCGAAGCGAAGCACCTGTGCATGATCATGCGCGGAGTCGAGAAGCAACATTCCTCCGCAATCACCAGCGCCATGCTGGGGGCATTCCGCGACAATCCCAAGACGCGCGAAGAGTTCCTCTCCCTGATCAGCCGTACTGACGGGGTCTGAACCCAGCCACGGTCTCCAAGGCCCTCGCGGCAGCGTGTTGCCCTGGAACACGGGCTGCTGGGGGACAGGCACCCCGGCAGCATCTTCGCTAGTTTGGCGTTGCCTGCCCCATGGTTGCGGGTTCGTCATACGCAACGAGTTGCTCCAGGTGCCTGTCCCAGATGAATGGCGGCAGCATGTTGCTCTGGACCACGGAGCTTCAGGCCGAAACGCCGATGAGACCGTGGGGGCACGGGATGCCGTGCCCTACGTTTCCAGCGGGCTAATGGTATTCACGCTAGCCGTCGATGGCTAGAACGGGAGGACTAGCCGATGAAGACCGCCGCAGTGGAGGAGAAAGAACGGTTCACTCAGACCACCAGGGAAGAGCACGAGGTAGCACTTGATCTCAACACGGCGCGACTGCTGTCCGCGGCGCCTCAGGTGATTGATAACGTCCTGGGGAGCATGCTGGGAATAAAACCGCATCCTCCATCCAACGAGATCCCGATTCCGACAAGCCATGGGATCATAGCCTCCAGTCATTTGAGAGGCGCGTGGGAAGGGGTTATCAGTATCCATTGTGGAAAGAATCTTGCGGTGGAAATCGCATCCAAGTTTTTTGGCACGCAGACCGCGGGACTGGTTGCCGAAAACATCGCCGACGCGCTGACCGAAGCCGCCAGCATGGTCGTGGGCAACCTCAAAGGCGTTTTACCTGGCCTATGCTCGCATACCATACCAGCGCTGAGAGATGGGACCGATCCTGCCTCTACGAATGCAGGCGGTCTCGGAGTGCGAAAAATCACCTTCTCCACCGACCACGGCGCGCTGACGCTGAGTCTCATCACTGCCGGCCGCGCTTCAAAGGCGGCATAGCTCCCTTCTTGTAGTTGTCGAGCGCACGAGCGTGGTTCCCCGCTGTCTTCCTTCTCTGCCGCTGGGCGTCGGGGTAGTTTGCCGCGAAAGGGTGTGCGAGGGCGTGCTCGCCAACCTTGCGCTGGACCCGACGAATCCGGGGGGGGGCAGCGAGCTCGCCGCCAAACGCCCGTTTGACGATACTCGAACCCCGCCCCTACAATAACGAACAGGAACTCCGAGGGGCCGTCTCCTCCTACAACCTCTCCCGACGCGCTCGCGCGTTGATTCCCATGTTCGAGAATCTTACAGACAAGCTCCAGCGTGTCTTCAAGAACCTGCGGGGAGAAGGCAAGCTTACGGAGCAGAATATCCAGGATGCCCTGAAAGAAATCCGCTTGGCCTTGTTGGAAGCCGACGTTAATTTCAAGGTTGTCAAGCAACTCATCGAAAACATCCGCCGGAAGGCGCTGGGCCAGGAGGTCCTGACCTCGTTTTCACCGACGGAGCAGGTCGTCAAGATCGTTCGAGACGAGCTGGTCGGAATTCTCGGCGGTGTCGAGTCGAAACTGCGATATTCGAATGACCCGCCGGCGACCTTCCTGATCGTGGGTCTTCAAGGTTCGGGGAAAACTACGTCAACGGGGAAGCTGGCGCGCTGGCTTTCAAGAAACGGCCACCGGCCGCAGATGGTGTCGGCGGACGTCTACCGTCCCGCCGCTCGCGAACAATTGCGCATCGTCGCCGAGCAGATTAAGTTGCCGATCTACCTAGGGGAGGCCGACGCCACGCCGCTCGAGTTGGCCCGGGGCGCGCGGCGAGAAGCGAATCAGACGGGACGCGACGTCGTGCTCGTCGATACGGCCGGCCGACTGCACATCGACGAGGAGATGATGGCGGAGCTCGAGCAGTTGCGCGACGAGCTCGAGCCCACGGAAATCCTGTTTGTTGCCGATGCCATGACAGGGCAAGATGCGGTCAAGTCGGCTTCCGAGTTTCACGAACGGCTGGGAATCACCGGTGTCGTGCTGACGAAGATGGACGGCGACGCGCGCGGAGGAGCGGCTCTCTCCATTCGGCACGTGACGCGTTGTCCGTTGAAATTCGTCGGCACGGGAGAGAAGTTCGACGCGCTCGAGCCCTTCTACCCCGAGCGTATCGTCTCGCGCATTCTGGGCATGGGAGACGTTCTGTCGCTGATCGAGAAAGTCGAGGAGCATATCGATCACAAGCAGGCGCTTGAAACCCAGCAGAAGCTCCTGGACAATGAATTCACTCTGGAGGATTTTCGCCGGCAGTTGCGGCAGTTGAAGAAACTCGGGCCGTTGGAGTCGCTGCTGGGAATGTTGCCGCAAGTAGGTCCGCTGCAGCAGATGAAGGACGTAGAAATCGATCCCAAGCACTTGGCGCGAGTGGAAGCGATCATTAACTCGATGACCTACCGAGAGCGGCTGAAGCACGAAATCATCAACGGGCGCCGGCGGCGACGGATTGCGAAAGGGAGCGGGACATCGGTGCAAGAGGTGAATCAGTTGCTGAGGCAGTACCGCCAAGCGCGTCAAATGATGAAATCGTTGTCCGGCGGCCTGAGGAAAAAGAAGAAACGCTTCGGCAACATGAACCTGGACGCTCTACTCAAACAGCAACTACGCTAGGGCCGGGGTTCTTCGCGGCCGCCCGCGCGGAATGGCTTTACAATATTGATGGTGGAGGAATTATGCTAGCGATTCGCTTGGCCCGCTTCGGAACCAAGAAAAAACCTGCCTACCGGGTGGTGGTGGCGGAGAAGAGCCGCGCCCGTAACAGTAAATCACTCGAGACTCTGGGTCACTACAATCCCACGAAAGACCCCATTGTCTTGGCGCTGAACGAGGAGCGCATCCAGTATTGGATCGGGCAGGGAGCACAGCCGTCCGAGACGGTTCGCCGATTGATGACCCTGAAGCCCGAAGACGTGGTCACGACCGAAGAGAAGCCCAAATTCGAGCCAGCCCCTAGGGCCGAGGCGCCGCCCGCCACGGACGAGCAGCCCGCCGCCGAAGCGGACAGCGAAGCCGCGGAGCAGAGCGAAACCCAAGCGGAGGTTCCGGCGGAAGAGCCCAGCGCCGCTCAAGCCGAGTTTGAGCAGGCCGGACCCAGCGACAGCCAAGCCGAGGTGAAGGGTGAGGAGGAGTCGCAGTCCGCGACGGAAGCGCAGACCCCCGTCACGGAACCTTCCGCCGACGAGTCTTCCGCAGCCGATAAACCTTCCCAGGCGGAGGAAGCCACGGCGCAGGAGAAGCCTGATTCTGAAACCGAGCCTACGTAATAGGCGACGGCGAACCGCCTGATATAATTGGGAAAAGATTTTATAGCGTGATATCGGAATAACACGGGTCCGAAAGTGGCTCGTGTGACGCCTCCGAGCACAAATCTCCACATAGGCTGAAGACGTCCAAGGTTACTGATCGCTGCCGGTAGGAGGTGCATCGTGGATGCGTCTGTGGATCCGATTGTAGAGTTGGTCGAACTGATCGCTAAAGCTCTCGTGGATAAGCCGGAGGAAGTCTCGGTCAATCTGGTGGAAGGAGAGCAGGTGAAAGTCTTGGAGTTGAAAGTTGACCCCAGTGATCTGGGCAAGGTGATCGGCAAGAAGGGGCGAACCGCCAAGTCCATTAGGACCCTGCTCGGCGCCGCCGGCATGAAGCTGAAGAAACGCTTCACGCTCGAAATCTTAGAGTAATACTGGTGGCCGAGAGCCAAGAGCGATACATGACGATCGCGCGGCTCGTTCGGCCCCGGGGCAATCGGGGCGAGTTGGTCGCTGAAGACTTGAGTGACGAACCGACCCGATTCACGCGGGTGCGCCGCGTGCTCGTTGAAGATGCCGCGAGGGGCCGGCGCGAGATGGCGATCGAGCGCGCTTGGCGCCACAAGGGCCGGTTGATTCTCAAGTTCTCCGGGATCGATTCGATCACTGAGGCGGAAGAGTTGCGAGGCTGCCAAGTGCAGCTTCCTGAGGAAGAAATAGGCCCTCTCCCCGCGGGAGAGTTTTTCTTCAGGGACCTGGTCGGGTGTCAGGTGGTCGACGCAAAGAGTGGCGGTAGCGTCGGCCGCGTAGAAGACGTATTGGAACCGGGCGGTCAACTGCTATTGCAGGTCAAAGCCGAAGGGCGGGAGATCTTGATTCCTTTTGTTCGCAGCATCTGCGTGGAGATCGACCCCGAGCAGCAGCGAATCCGGGTGCGCATGCCGGAAGGTCTGGAGGATCTGAATTCGTGAGATGGTTTTCCACCTTGTTACGATTTTCCCGCAATTCTTCGAGGGCCCGTTTGACTGCGGGGTGATCGCACGGGCTCGCAAGGCTGGGCAGGTTGAGATCCGATTTCACGACCTGCGCGACCATGCGTCGGATCGGCGCCGCACGGTGGATGACCGGCCCTTCGGGGGCGACGAGGGGATGGTGATGAAAGTGGAGCCTATCTTTCGGGCTCTGGAGAAAATCCGATCCGGCTCGGAAGGAAAGAAAAACCGGACAGTCGTGCTGTCGGCGCAGGGACGCCTGTTCGATCAAGCAACTGCCGCGCGGCTGGCGGGCTACGATGAAATAACGTTGATCTGCGGCCGCTACGAAGGAGTGGACGAACGGGTGAACCAACATCTCGCCGACGAAGAGATCTCGGTCGGCAACTTCGTACTGAGCGGAGGTGAATGGGCCGCCGGAGTGGTGCTCGACAGCGTGGCGCGATTGCTGCCGGGTGTTGTCGGAAACGAAGTTTCGACGCATCGCGAGTCCTTTGCACCGCAGCCCGAGGGCGGGCTGGGAATGCTCGACTTTCCTTATTACACGCGACCGTCGACCTTCCGCGGCTGGGCGGTTCCGCCAGTTCTGTTGAGTGGCAATCATGAAGAAATCCGCCGTTGGAGAAAACGAGCCGCGATCGAGAAGACATTGAGAAATCGCCCCGACCTTTTGCAGTCCGCCGCCCTTTCAGAAGAGGACAGCTTGCTGCTGCGCGAGGTAGCCGAGGAGGCGCAATAGACAATCGGAGATTCCTATGACGAGCAAGGTGATCGAAAAGATCTACGCAAAGCACAAAAAGGATGAGATCCCCGCGCTCGAACCGGGTGACACGATCCGGGTGCAGGTGCGCATTCGTGAGGGCGATAAAGAGAGGCTTCAGGCGTTTGAAGGAGTCTTGATCGCACGCAACAATAGCGGATTGAGTGAGACCATTACGGTCCGCAAGACGAGTTTCGGCGTGGGGGTTGAACGGATTTTTCCTATCCATTCCCCGGTTGTCAGCAGCATCGAGGTTCTGAGGCAGGCTCGGGTACGCCGGGCGAAACTGTATTATCTCCGCAAACTACGGGGCAAAGCGGCACGGCTTCGCGATCGCCGCCGCTCCGAATCACGTTGACCCTCGGATGAATCGGGCCAAGACGCGTAGGTCAAGCTCGCAACGCCGAGCGGTTTACGCCAGACCGACAAGTCGTTGGGAGCGCCGAGCACGTGAGCAAGGCTTGCGGCGCATCGCCGGGGTGGACGAGGTCGGTCGAGGCTGCCTGTTTGGCCCCGTCGTCGCGGCCGCGGTGATACTGGACCCTGAGAAACCGATCCGGGGCCTCGACGACAGCAAACGGCTGGATCCCGCAACGCGTGAAGTGTTGAGCCGCCGCATCCGGGAGCGCGCCGTCGCCGTAGCAGTAGCCGCTACGGACAGCGGCCGCATCGATTGCCTCAACATCTATCAGGCCGCAAGGCGAGCGATGCGCGACGCCGTTCTGGCCCTGCCGGTGGCAGCCGATTACGTGCTAGTCGACGCAATGACGATTGATCTCGAAGTGGGCCAACAATCGCTGATTAGAGGCGATCGGCGGAGCCGCTCGATCGCAGCGGCGTCTATCGTGGCCAAGGTCGAGCGAGATGGTTGGATGCGCGCCTGGGACGAGGTCTTTCCCGAGTACGAGTTGGCTTCGAACAAAGGCTACGCCAGCCCCGCCCACCTCCAAGCGCTGAAGCGTTTCGGCCCCACGCCGCTGCATCGCACAAGTTTCCGCCCCGTGGCCGACCACTCGCGGTTTTCGCCCCAGCTGAGCAAGCGCGCCCCCGAGACGCTTCCGTTGTTCGCCGATCTTGATCCTCAAGGCGTGTTGAACGTTCAAACGTGATGGAGGTATTTCAGAGTGACTCAGGCCAGGGGGCGCAACCGGGTGGGCACCGAAAAGGACGTCGGGCGCACACGTTGACCCACGTTTTCTTTGTGCTCTTTTGTTTGGAAATCGGTTTTGTGCTGCTGCTCCTGCCGTGGACAGATCTGTGGGACAGCAACTACTTTTCTTCGCTGACGCCTGCCTGGAATCCCCTCTGGCTCAGCACCTACCTTCGCGGCGCCATCTCCGGTATCGGCCTGGTCAACATGTGGATCGGGGTCTCAGAAGCCTGGCGCATGTGGCACTAGCGCGTCCCGTGACCCGCCAGCTGTGCGCTGAGTAGTCCCGGTTCTCCCTCACTCGGGCTAGCCCTGTGCTCCGCGCTTGCGCCGCGATATGAAAGAATGAGGCATGAAGAGACCGTTTGCCGCCACTGTTTGGCAGGAGGGCGATTTGTACGTTTCCCAATGCCTCGAAGTCGACATAGCCAGTCAAGGGGCAACCGAAGAGGAAGCGCTAGAGAACCTCAAGGAAGCGCTGGCACTCCACTTTGAGCCCCCGCAAGCGACGCGTCCTCCCAAGGTGCGCGTGATTGAGGTGGAGGTTGGGGCGGCTTAAGCTCAATGCTCGTTACTTAGCGACCACGGAGGCTCGAATCGCTCCCTGGGATTCCGAGCTGGATTGCAAAGGTTGTAGGGCCACAGAAGGTGAAAACAGGCGGCCCCAGGGTGCGACATGTCGCGCCCGTACATGACAAACGGTGCAGTGCGGGGAAGATTCGTTGGTTCCGTCACAGCTTATTGATGTTCGCGAAATACAGTGTAGGGGCGCAGCGTGCTGCGCCCGCTCTCGCAAGGCATTTGCTGTGTCCGAAAACAACACTATATTCTGCGGGTATCAATTAAGTTACAAGTATTGGGCTTAAGCCGCTGCCTTTCCGCGAGGTGAAGCGGCGTTCGGAGGCTGCGGGATTCGCCGAGGTCAGTCAGAAAGGGAGCCCTGTCAAGTTCGCTCCAAAGGCGGGCCGGACGGTTGACACCGCCATCGTTCCCACAAGAGCGAAATCCCGGTTGGCACTCTCCGCAGTATTCTCAACCAAGCACACATCGACCCGGAGGATTGGGGTAAGCTTGCCTGATCCCCAAATCCAGGAGGGAAGGTGTTCTGATGGACAAACCATTTCGCACTGACGGCTGCAGCTTGGTCGCGGACCTCGACATGAGGGCATGCTGCATCGTACACGACTGGGCCTACTGGCAGGGAGGGACCTGGCGCCACCGGGCGAAGGCCGACCGTGAGTTCTACCGCTGCATCAAGCGGCACAGTCGGTACAGGTTTCTCGCGGGGATTCGATGGCTCGGCGTGCGCATCGGCGCCGTCGGCTGGCTGCCGTTTAAGAAATGGCGCTGGGGCTACGGCTGGAGGTACCCGCGCACGAAGGCCCCGAAGAACGATAAATTGTTCGAGACGGTCGAGAAAAACAGGCCTGAGTTCGAGAAGCTGTTGCTGGAAGCGCGGGAAGAGAAGGCGAGAGCGCAGGCAGCCTGAGGTATTGGACGTGACGGCACGTCGGCTCGACGGATGAGACGCGTAGCCTCCCGGCGCGGGGCTGGTCCCCTTTCCTGACCCGCGGCTTTTCGCTAACCACACGACAGAGCCGTGCCCGTCAGGGCGCGGGCCCGCAGGCTAACGCCCCGCGGCTCTGTGCGGTTATGTTCGACAAGCTGGGCCGGACCGAACTCGCCAAGCAGAGCTACTGAGTCTCGCAAATTATGGTGACATGGCTCGTGTTCAACTGTAGGGGCACAGCATGCTGTGCCCGTGTTCCAAAGTCACCGTATTTTGCGATCCTCAATAATAGAGACAGTGCGTTCGTCGAAGCGGGTTGCGGGTCTTATTCGGTCGTTGGAAAACCTTCTATGGAACCCATGGTTCGAGATCGCTGCACTGCTGGTCTTGGTGGTTCTGCTGCTTTCGCTCAACACAATAGACCATCGCGCTCAACCCCTACGGTTCTGGTCGATCGCAGCGCTCTGTCCTATTTCAGTCGGGATCTATATGTTAGTCCGATTCTTGCTTGCAAAATCGGCCCAACGCGAATCGGAGCGTTGGCACAACAACGTACGGGCTTTAGTGGGAGCCGACGAACTCTTAGGAGAAGATACAGATGTGTTTGACTATCTCGATCCCGACGAACTGGAGCAGGTTCTTACGTGGCTGGAATCGGCGCCTAGAGAATCCCGTTCACTTCGAAAAGCGCTCGAGGCCGTAACGCCCGACACGCTGGACCTTATCGACTAGCATTGGACAATGTCTGTAGGAGGGGTCGCCGGTTTCTCCATCCAGTGTCTAGTTTCCTTCATTTCGTCGCCAAACACGTAGCCATCCCACGAAATTACTCCGACCGCACGAAAAATACCTCATTGCCCCGCGACATTCGTGTCCAAAACCGGGTTGGAACGGGTCAGAATAGAAGCGGCCCCGACGGAAGTACGAGCTTCCGCCAAGGCCTTTCGCCACCACGGACGTGGCCCGTGCCAGCGACAGTACCATTCTAACGGGCCGCGTCCGTCGGTGGTTCCCCCCAAAGGAGCCGCTTGATGGACGTAAACAGGATTCTCGACGAACTCAAGCAGGAACACGACCTGCTCCAGCACACGATCGACAGCCTTGAAAGACTAGCTCGCGGCCAAGGAAAGCGCCGCGGCCCTCCGCCGGCCTGGCTGAAGGATCCTGCGACTCGCCACGGCCTGCAATCGAGGCAGAACGCACACAAACAGAGCCGTGCCCGTCAGGGCGCGGGCCCGCAGGCTAACGCCCCGCGGCTCTGTGCGGTTCAGCAAGCTGGGCCCGGTCGGATGTTTACCCAAAACTGAAGTTGCTCCCGCTTCCTCGCTGACAATGACGAGCCTCCTCATGGAAGCCTACTGAGGGCCCTCGTGGATTTTGAACCCTGGCCTGTCGAAGTTGTTCCCATCGTCTCTAACTACGAAACCCAAAGGCTCCGACTGTACTTCCCCGACCCAGAAGCCTGCTTGGTCCGCGAAATAGCGACAGTGCAATTCAAAAGTTCCAACTTGATTCTCCATATAGATTTTATCGAACATCGCCGCAAATTCTCCGCTCTCCCGCTTCTCCCTGTACTGCTTCTCGGTTAGCTTATAGAGCTTACGCATCTCCGAGTCCACTTTCATTTCACCCGAATCAAAACGACCAAACCACTTCGCACTGGCCGAATCCATCTGCTTAAGATAGGCCTCTGTGTTTTGCTCGCGTCTCTCTCTCGGAATTGGGATTTCCATCAGAAGAGACAGACGCCTAGTGCCCGCTCTTTGCCCGCGCCCACTGTACCAAAGCTTCACTGGCACTCTGCTACGATCATCCCCATCGAGCCGGGATACAGCGATCTCAACAGTTGCCTTTCCTCTAACGTATGTCGAGTTTGCGGCCAGATCAACAATCATCTTCGCGAGGGCGAGACCGCCACCGGAAAGTTGTATCTCTACCCGAATCCATTCTAGGTTGCTAACCTCCGTAACGTTCGCGTCGGCAGCCGCACTCTTTGCCGGAACTATGACCCGGCAGGATAACTTGGGCGGGTCAGACTTGTCAGCTCGAATTTGACTGTCCGTATTGCCACTAGCCATGACCAATAGAAAAACAAAAAGAACCGCGTAATGCCGTTTCGTATCGATTCCGATCAACATGACGCTCTTGTCTCTTGCTTCCAAGGTAATTGTGCCGCTGATCGCTTTGCTTGTGGCAGTCGCCAAGATCGGTAGTGCGGGGCTGATGCCGTTTCCAGACCCTCGACCTTCGCCCGTCGCCGGCACGATAGCGCTCGCAGAGACCTAAAACCTTCTCACATCAAGGCTGATCGGGAAAGTGTACCGGGCACGGAAACTGACCCATTATGATTCTACGCCAGAGAACATCAGAACCCCGGAGCGCAGCTGGCGGGCCACCAGAGATCGAAAGGCCGTTGCAGGCTGCTCACCGGCGTTCGCGGGTCTGTTCTGCATGTTGGAAGCGCGCTTTTCCGAAGGGCCTGGCGATCGGGCGTCCTCGGACGACCGATCGGGGCATGGGGTGGGCCAACCGGCCGCACAGCGGCCGGCTTCCTTCTCCACCGACCAACCGCCAAAAACCAGCCCCGCTCTGCACAGTGTCACAACAATCCCGACCCCACAGAATCAACAACATACCCCCTCTCGAACCCCGAAAAGATTGACTTCGCGGGTTAGAATGGAGATAGAAAAGGGGTCGTGCGCCTAGGGCGGAGGGTTTCTAAGGGAAATCCGCTCAAATCCGCTCAAATCCGTCAAGAAAGTCGGTTCTCAGACGAAGCTGTCACGGCGATCAGACAGATCGCGGAAAAAATCAGGGACAGGCTAGGCAGGCTACAATTTTGCAACTGGACACCCTTGGCGGGGTGATCCACAGCCCGATGGCTGTGCAGCTAGCTGGTAGTCCCCGGCGCGGGGCCGGCGCCGTTTCCAAACCCGGGGCGTTTCGCCTTTCGGCGAGCATGATAGCGCACCGCTCGCAGGCTCCTCACCTCCCAAGAGATTGTGAAACGCCGCGGGGACGGAGTATGCTCTTGTGGGCGGGTTAGAAGAAGCACCTGGACCCCTGGGCGTTAGCCCTCAGCCGCTGCCCCGGACCGCCAGTTCACCTCGAGGAGCCACGCGCTATGTGCATCAAAGTCTTTCGTTTCGTGCCCGTCGCCCGGTTGTTGACCGCGCTTGTATGCCTGGCAGCGTCCCTGCAAGCGCAGGGAGAGATCCCGCTACAGCCGTTGGCGCAACAGGTCCGCCAGATCGAAGACGCCCTTAACTTTCTCGGGCAGCCGCTGCCCGCCGAGGTCCATCGTCAGATAAACAAGGCGATCGGCATGGAGGACGAACAACGAGCCGTCTCGCGGCTGCAGGAGATATTGGATCCCTTCGTTCTCGCCGTGGTCGACATCAACCCCGAGAGCCGGGTCAAAGTCAGACAAGGGGCGGCCAAGCCGGTGCTGGTCGAACAGGGCACGAGACTCTTCCTGGTCAAGGTGCTCAACCAAGCCGGGGTGACCGCGCCGCTGGTGGTCGAAAGTCCGAACAGTGGATCGAAATCCATCAGATCCGAAAACAAGCCCGAGCCCGAAATGGAGTTGACCCCGCGGGAGGCGAAGGAACGCTGGGCGGACCTTGCGATCTACAATAGGCCTCCCATGGCCGAGAGGCTTTCCGGGCTGGGCCTCGAGTATCAAGTCCTCGAAGCTTACAGTCACGATCGAGGACAGCGTTCGGCCAAGATCTCCTTCCACGTCGGCCAGGGGTCCCAGGACATAGGCTTTCGCAACGAGATCCTGGTGCTGTTCAACATCCAACCATCGCGCCCCATAACTTTGCGCGTCAAAGACGAGAGTGGAAACCCGACGATCGCCGGCTTCATCATCAAGGATCGCGCCGGCAGGCTATATCCGAATCCCTCGAAGCGTCTGGCGCCCGACTTTCCTTTTCAGCCGCAGGTCTATCGCGCCGACGGGGAGAGAGTCCGCCTACCGGCAGGCTACTACACGATCGAATATTCGGCTGGGCCCGAGTATTTCACGCGAACGAAGGAACTGAATATCGATGAAAGCGGTCCCGGCGAGCTTTCCTTTCAGTTGCAGCGCTGGATCGATCCTTCGAAGTACGGCTGGTGGTCGGGCGACCATCACATCCACGCCGCGGGGTGCTCGCATTACAAGAACCCGACCGAGGGCGTCGATCCTAAAGACATGATCCGGCAAGTTCTGGGTGAGAGCTTGAACATCGGCGCGGTGCTCACTTGGGGCCCCTCGTGGTACTACCAAAAGCAGTTTTTCAGCGCCGCCGATGATGTTGTGTCCAAGCCCGAACGACTCCTGCACTACGACGTGGAGGTTTCGGGCTTTCCCTCCAGCCACGCGGGCCACCTGGTGCTCATGGGACTCAAGGAAGACGACTATCCCGGCACCACAAGGATCGAGGAATGGCCTTCTTGGGATCTGCCGATTCTCCGCTGGGGCAAGTCGCAGGGCGCGGTCGTGGGCTTCTCGCATTCGGGTTGGGGGCTGGACGTACTCAGCGAGGAGCTCCCCAGTTACGAAATGCCCGGCTTCGACAGCATCGGCGCCAACGAATACATCGTTGATGTGACTCACGATGCGGTGGACTTCATTTCGGCCGTCGATACGCCCTATGTTTGGGAGCTTAGCATCTGGTACCACACGCTCAACGTCGGTTTCCGTACTCGCATCAGCGGCGAAACGGATTTCCCCTGCATCTACGACGATAAGGTGGGTCTCGGCAGAAGCTACGTGAAGCTCGACAAGCTGACCTACCGTGGCTGGATCGACGGCGTCCGCGATGGCCGCACCTACGTCAGCGACGGTCTAAGCCACCTGATCGACTTCCGAGTGAACGGGGTCGAGGTGGGCGATGGTGGGAGCGAAGTGCGCTTGGACGAAGGGGAAAAGGCGCACCTCGAGGTCAAAGCCGCGGCGTACCTCGATCTGTTTCCCGATCCCAAATTTCACAACTTGCGCTACGAGGAAAAGCCGTACTGGAATCTCGAACGCGCCCGCATTCGAGGAACCCGGAAGGTGCCCGTGGAGTTGATCGTCAACGGCGAGCCCGTGGCGAGTCAGGAACTCCTCGCCGACGGACAGATTCGTGACTTGGAGTTTGACGTGCCGATCCCGAAGAGCAGTTGGATCGCCTTACGCATTCTGCCTTCCTCGCACACCAACCCCATTTTCGCGCTGGTTGACGGAAAGCCGATCCGCGCCTCTCGCCCGAGCGCCGAGTGGTGCCTGGCGGCGGTTGACCAATGCTGGAGCCAGAAGGCGCCTAGAATCCGCGAGCAGGAGCGGGACGAAGCCCGAAGGGCTTACGACCACGCGCGGGAGGTTTACCGAAAGCGCCTCGCGGAGTCAGCCCCGTGACGCAACAGGGGAAGGCATTAAGGAGCAAAAGCCTGGCTTGGGTTCCGGGACACGAGGCGGAACATGGGGCTAGCGCTTGGTTGCAAAAGTTCGCGTTATTTGAAAAATCCTTTCCCGAAGGACATATGATCGTCCGTTTGGCCTGGAAGTGTTTTCTTCGCTGAGTCTTCCGAGCCGCGACCGTGAGGGAGCGGTCCAGGATTGTCGCCCTATGATCGATCGTGAGTTTTGCAACCAAGCACTAGCGTCCCGTTGCCCATTGGATAGATCAGTCCGGCTGGTAGGGCTTCAAGCGCTTTCGCGCCACGTACACGCTCAAGTTCTCGTCGGTGCGGACGAGACAGTACTTGCCGTCCCTTTCTAACATCGTCACCTTCGTTCCGGCGGCCAGCGATCCGTCGGCGGGACTTTTCTTGTCGGGGCCCTCAACGTAGTAGTCGGTTTCGCGCTTGAGCCAATGCGTGAACGCGGTTGGGCCTGGAGAAAGAGGCCGCCATTGTGGCGGTAGTTGAACCACGTAAGCCACCGCGTTCGGCGCGGGGTGGCTTTCGTGCACGATCACCAAGCTCTTTCCTTTCTCGAACCAGCCTAGCCCTTCCCAGTTCACGCCCTTGAGGTCTTCGGGCATCATTCGATCCAAGTCGATCGGCCTGCCAATGGTCTTGCCGTGTGCGGAAAAGCGTTGCAGCCAGTGATGCCGGTATTCCCGCTTGCCGAGGGAATTGTGCGAGCTCAGCAGCACGATGAATCCCCAGCGCCCCCCCGGGTCTTGGTGCCAGACCAGGTCGGGCGCACGAAACCGCTGCGCGCGCGGCGGGCGACCGCGTGGAGAGGGCACTTCCAGCTCAGTGGACTTCGGTCCACGAACGAGAATGTCGAGTTCACCGCGTTGCAGCGTGTGCACTTGAACCTTGGGCCGCATGGGCAAGCGTCCCGTGCGTCCCCGTAATGGCTCGGGCACCTGCTCGTACTCCGGGTAACCTCCCTCCCACAGGACAGCGATCTTCGACGATCCATCCTTTTGGGGCCTGACCGCAAGTCCCTCAAGGCCCCGCTTGCCAAACTCGGCCATGGGACTGCCGTACTCTGCGATGACTCCTTCGGCGCCGAACAAAGCACGCAGCCTTTCCGAGAGAACCGCGACCCGGCCGTCTCCCAACAAGGCAATGGACTCGAGATCCGTGGCTAAAGCGGCATGGGGAAGAGAGATCGTCTCGATTCGCTTTTCGGCAAGACGGATGATAGGCCCGGTATCATTTTCGAGGTGAACTCGGAAGTAGACCCCTCGGTGCCCGTCGTCCACGATCAGCAGCGTGTCACCGTGACGAGTAATCCCGGAGGCTTCGGTAACCGGGGGGTTTTGGCCAAGGCCTGCCGAGGCTATGAGCAACCCCACCCAACACCCCGCTGTCGGCACACAGCAATGCATAAGCCTGGTTCGGCTACGACCCATCTTATTCTACTAAAGGGGTTTCGGGGCCAAGAGATAGGAGCCTGACCTGTTGCGCGAGTCGAGAGTCACGTAAATTCAAAGTTTTTTTTCTGTTTGTTTTCAGCACAATCAATCCAACCTGACGCTGTTGCCTGAAGTTCCCAATGCTATCCTAAACGCGAAAACAAAGGCTGTAACCTGCATTGTGATGTAGGTTGCCTGCACGTCACCATATCTCGCGGAACGGCACCCTGCCGGGAGGCGTCTTATAGTTATGCCTTCCAGTATTCTGTCGAACGGTCGGCTCGGTTCTTGTTAGGATTAGCACTATATCCGCTCAAGTCCGCCGCTCCAGAACCACTGGTAAATTGACCAACAAGAAAATTCGCAGCTGGTATAGCGAGCAGCTAGCGAGAGAAAAGCAACTGGATGCAGAGCTGGCGAAGTGTGTTGAGCTGGGCCTGGAAGAGAGGGCGCGACGGGCGCATCGTATCCGGAACTGTCTTAAGCACGAGGCACGCGAACTGATGACACGCCGTGACGTCAAGACCGTTGAGGCCCGCAACATCAAGAAATACGGTAACCCTTTGGGTCCGACATTCGACGAGCTCGTAGAGAGGGGAACTCGGAAAGATTTGCCCAAACGTGCGCTGTATGAGTTGATTATCAAGAGGGCATTCGAACCGGGTTCAGCTTTCAACAAGCTCGCTGGCGTGTCCTAGCGGTGGGTGGCATGAAGTTCTTGAGGCGATCTGCCGAACGGAGCGACGGAAGGCTTACGGAAGTGATGGGCCGGAAGGTATGGGTGAAGAGCGGGTGTTGCGACATATGCCGGAGGCAAGACTAAAACGCTCGATTAGTGCCTGTTTGCGCACGAAGGTGAAGTGGTCAGCCACTGGCGCCGCTGACACGCCCTGGGTTGCCGCAGTCGGCAGCGAAGTCTGGAAAGTGCGCTGCAATGACTTTCCTGACGAGCCACTGTACACGCTCCTAATCGATGGCAAGAAAATAGATGACTTCGACGACTGGCCCAGAGCGTGGAGTCGTCCGGCTCCTAAGACTGGCTCGTGAGTTTTTGTGCCCCGGTTGCCTGAGTCGTAGATGCCACTGGTTCTCGGTGGCCATTTGTTGAACCCAGACGAGCTTCTGCAATGAATCACTAACGCCCGGCCACCGGAATGCGAACACGGAGACTCTTGGGAGGAAAGCAGGCTTTGTCGTTGCATGCCTGGTAGCGCAGCTTCCCGATTAGCTCGGTGAGGTCGTCGGGAATTTGCGCGGGCACACCAAAAGAAGAGCGAATCAAGAACTTGCCGGAATAAACGGAAAGCGGCTTGTCGGAGTGCTTGTATTCGACCAGCTCGGCGGGCGGGTACTCGATGTCCTGCAATTCGAGAACCTCGTTGTCCCAGGTCAACTTGGTCGGGATCAGGTAGACGTCGGCGGGCCTGTCAGAGTTGACGTGGAAACCCGACCGAATCTGAACAGCCACAGAGACAACTACCTGTTGGCCGGGCTCTAGGGTTACCGTCCTCGATGGCAAGACGGAGGCTGCGTGAAAGCCACTGAATGATTGGCCGCCGGCTGCCCCGATTCCTGCCGTTATCAGGAATGCCGTCAGCGACGCTTTAGAGCAACTGCTCAATCTCATCTTCGTAGTCGCCCTTGCTGGTCAGGCCCTGGTGCATCAGGGCAACCTTCCCTTGTTTATCGATGATGTAGGTGGTCGGCAGGGCCGCAATGCCACCGTACTTGTCGGCAACCTCGTCGTTTCCAATCACAATCGGAAAATTGAGCTTCAACCGGTCGGCGAAGGGACGGACCACCTTCCAGCCCTCTTCGTCCATCGCGACCCCGATCACGGAGAACCCGCGGTCTCTGTATTTTCGCTGGAACTCGACGAACCAGGGCATCTCGATCTTGCAGGGTCCGCACCAGGTAGCCCAAAAGTTCAGCAGCACAACCTTGCCTTGAAAGTCAGATAGCTTGACCTCGTGGTTGTTGGCGTCCCGGAGGGAGAAATCAGGCGCCGGTTCCCGCTGTTCGGCATCGCTGGCGGCTTGCGCGATGGCAGACTCACTGGGTTCGGAACTCGCACCACAGGAGACGAGAGCTAACCCAACGATCAGCAGCAGAGGCATCAGTTGCGACCGCAATATAATCATGTAGTTATTCCAATTCCTCATTGATTATAGCGTCCTCAAACGCTGCTCCCAGTGAAAGGACTGTAAACAAAGTCGCCAGGAAGGTGAAGGCGCGTCAGAGTCAGCACTCCATCGCGGAGCGGCTAGTCGGGCCGGCTATCTTCCACTCGTACACGTAGCCTTCCCTCGTGCAGGCGGACACCCAGGGAATCGCCGCGCGCTGTCTGTTCGGACGAGCGGATGACCGTACCGTCCGAGGCTTCGACGATCGCGTAACCGCGCTCAAGAATCGCCAGCGGGCTCAGCTGGCGCATCTGACGATCCAGGGATTCCAGCTTCGATCGGTTCGCTTCGAGCCGCCATGTCATCAATGGCATCAGCCGCCCCCGGCGACTTTCCAGTTGCGCACGAGTGTGCGCCAGCCGAACCCGCAAGTCGAGCACTGCCAGGGAATGCTGCGAGTTGCGATAGCGTGTCTCGGCCTTGCGCAGCCGGCTGACCACCGCTTGGCGGAGCTGAAAACCACGCTCGTCGGTGCGCTGCCACAGACCACCCAAGCGCCGCCTGAGCGCAGCCGCGGCGCGGTTAACGCTCGTCTCCAACACTTGGCGTCCCGTGGTCGCAAGTCGATACCTCACGGCCTGCAGAAGCCGCTCCTCGATGCCCGAGATCATCTCAACAAATTCCGACTTTTGCCGGATGACGAGCTCGGCCGCCGCCGAGGGAGTCGGTGCCCGCAGATCGGCCACGAAATCGGCGATCGTGAAGTCCGTCTGGTGCCCTACCGCGGAGATCACCGGAACCTGAGACTCTGCAATCGCCCGTGCCACGCTCTCTTCGTTGAAGGCCCACAAGTCCTCGAGTGACCCGCCCCCGCGGCCCACGATCACGACATCGACGCAACGAGTGTCGCTGAAGTGCTGCAAGGCCTCGCAGATGTCATCTGCCGCTCCCTCCCCCTGTACGAGGACGGGATAGACCAGAATGTGCAGACTCTCAAAGCGTCGCTCAAGGATGCGCAGCATGTCGGAGATCACCGCGCCCCGCGGGGAAGTCACGATGCCGATCCGGCGGGGAAACTCGGGCAACGGACGTCTGCGCTCTTCATCGAAGAGGCCTTCGGCCGCCAGTTTCCTCTTGAGCTGCTCGAAAGCAAGTTGCAGCGCGCCGTAACCCTGCGGCTCAAGGTGTTCGACGTATAGTTGATACTCGCCCCGGGCTTCATACACGCTCACCCGCCCCCGTACGAGCGCAGCCAGGCCATCTTGCGGTTTGAGCTTGAGGTAGAGAGCGTTCTGGCGAAAACAGACGCAACGAAGTTGGGCGTCTCGATCTTTGAGTGTGAAGTAGTAATGTCCGCTCGGCGCCAGCTTCGTGTTCGAGATTTCCCCGGCTACCCAGACGTCCGCAAACGCGTCCTCCAGAAGGTCGCGAACTTCTGTAGTCAGCTCCGAAACCGTAAAGATCCGGCGCTCGGGTGCAAGGCCGAGTGGGAGTTGTTGCATGGTTGTAGCGGCTTTCCGCTGCCTCGTGTCTAAGAAAAAGTTTCCTCGCTGAGGCGCTTTTCGCGCCGCCGCTCCATCAAGATCGTTGAGGCGAACACGACCGGCGATGCCCCCCCCACCGCGCAGATCTGCAGCAGGTCAAGGTAGGCCTTGAAGCTAACCGTTAGGTCGGGCATGAAGTCATCCATTCGCAAGCCGAACCAATAGTCCATCACGATCACTTGCAGAGCGACGGTGGTCGAAATCAGCAAGGCCTGGTCCAGCACGAGAACACCCCGGGGCCCCAGCGCTTTTCGGTACAGAAACCCCGAAGAGGCGATCAACGCGACAACCGAGCAGACTACGTTTCGCCCAAAGAAGCCGGCGAGGTATTCTTCGCGGCCCACAACGCTCAGCGAGTAGCCCAAGCCGAGAGCCCAAAACAGGATGTAGTAAACGGCGTAGTAAAGGCATGCGGCCGCCACCAACGATGCCCAGCGAGGTCTGTAATTGACGAACACTCCAACTAGCAGCAACGTGAACGGTGCCGCCGCCACGAGTGATCCGAGTGCACGGCGTGCTCGCCCGGCTTTCAGTGACTGCTCACGGCTGGGCAGCTTCGAGAGAGCAAGCTGACGCTGTTCGTGTTCCCGGGATCGAAGAGCGCCGGCTATGCTGTCGGGAACAGCCAGGGCTTCCCACAGGATTCTTCCCTGGTTCGTGGAGGGCAAGGGTAATCCCAACAGAGCGCAGATGGTCGGTGCGACATCAATCTGTTGGGCCCGCCAACCGCTACTTTGGCGAATTGCCTTGCCTGCCAGCACGAGCGGTACATTCAACACCTCTTCCTCGCTCCCGCCGTGACCGCCTCGACCCCGCCTATCAATATGGCCGTGATCGGAACAGACAACAAACGTCGTCTCACCATCATCGAGTGCTTCAACGAGTGATCGAAGGCAGGTGTCTACTTCCCGCGCAACACGCAAGTAGGTCGGTGACTTCCCCCCGAAGTCGTGCCCAGCTGAGTCGGCGGCGGTGATTCCCACCGCTAGCAGACCCGTTTCGTACTTCCGGAGGAAGTCGACATCCTCTCCACAAACCTGCCGTTGCCAGTCAACAAGGTGATCGGCCTGGGCCCGGCCGTGCGGGTGCTTGCGGTGCACGGACACGGCTTCTCCCAGGTGAGCGCCAAAGGCCTTCATCCAAAAGCTCGAACCGGCCGCCGCGCTAGGCAAACCAGCCGCTCGGGCCAGCGAGAAGATGGAGTCAACGGCCGGAGGTTCGTAGCGGCTGTTGTTGGTAACCCCGTGAACTTCAGCCCAAGCGCCGGCCGCCATGGCTGCTCGAGCGGGATTCGACAACGAAGGCGTCCCGGCCCGCGCGATACCTGCTGCTCCGCTCCGCGCCAGTTCTTGGAGGAAAGGCATTTGTCGGGAAATGTCCACCCTTATTCCGTCGAGGACGACCAACACGACCCGCCGCGTCAGCGGTTCGCCGCCAGTAAGGGTGGCATGAAAGACGTGCTCCGTTTGATAGCCGGTAACGCTTTCCCAAGAAGACTTGCCCAACAGAAGGCTTGCCAGCGCAAGTCCCAGCAAAGCAAGCAGCCGAATCGACCAGCCGAAGTGCCTACGCACTCCAGCATTCTACACTGTCGTCGCGCGGCATCTGGGGATTGACGTGCTCGGGGCATTCTTTGGATGGCGGTGAGCGGGGGAGACGCTCGGAGGGCTACCTTGGGTTCCTTTCGGATGAGCGTGACGCGGCAACCGGCCAGTTGGCTGGCAGTTAAGATGAGTGACAGGAAAAAAATGGATCTGCGGGTCGAAACGTATTCGGGCTACAAGGCGGATGAGCGCCCCGTGCGGTTCGAATGGAAGGGGCGGAAACTGGAGGTAACCCAGGTGCTGGATCGCTGGTACGGCCCTGATTATTCCTATTTCAGAATTGTGGCCGACGACGGCAACACCTACGTCCTGCGGCGTCAAAGCAGCCAGCGGGGCCCTGAGCAATGGACTCTGACCTCCTATCGACAAGGACGTTAGCCCCATGGCCGGCGCACTTGGAAGAATCCCGTAGCTCGCGGTGGGCGGGGCCGGATTCCGCTGGCTTTTGTTAGTAAACCCGCTCGGTGCGGCGCGGTCGCCGATAGGGCTTGTCGAGATACTTGCTGGCCTCCGCTTGGGCGCCCTGCGTGTCGTCACGGGTCCGGATAGCCAGCTGATACTCGTTGACTGCTCGCTCCCGCTGACCGGTGACGTCGAAGATCTTCCCTAGGTTGACGTGGGACCAAACCTGTGTCCAGGCGGGCTCCTGGTCTCCGTTGAGCGATTCGCGAAACTCATTGGCCCCTGACTGATAGTTGTTCTGCAGCAAGAAGACCTCGCCAATACGGTAGTGAGCGAGTGAGCTGTAACGGTTTATCTCCAGGGCTTTTTGGTACTCGGTGAGCGCGTCATTGTAATAGCCGTACTCGACGAGCTGTTCGCCTTTGCGGATTGCCACAAGCACTCGAATCTTGTTGTCGAATCGCAGGATACGGTTTCTGGGGTCAAGAATCACCCGTTTCGGTTTGCCGAAGGTGTCAATCGTGTAATCCGATGAGGTGCCGACAACTTCGATGACCTCAAATTCAGGTTCTCCTTCGGTTTCGATCTTCAATTCGACAGGCATGCGGAAGGTGTCCATGTCTTGCTTCACCTTGCCGAGCACCCGAAAGCCCTTGCCTCCCCCCCGCCGGTAGATCGTGTACTCCTGGCTAAACTCCGGCGTGCCCCTCGACTCGGTCCACTGAATGAAGAAGGGCTGCAGATCTTTTCCGCTGACGGCTTCCGCGGTTTCCAAGAAGTCGTCCGTCGTGGCCGAACGCCAGGCGAACTTCTCGATGAATTGGCGCAGCGTGCTCCAGAACGCTTCGTCGCCCAGCGTCCACCGCAACATGTGGGCGACGAGCGCGCCCTTGGCGCCCGCTAGGGCGCTGATCTCGAGCGAAAAGTCCGGCAGACGACCGGACTGAATGATGGGAATCTCATCGTACGTCAGCGCATTGATCCGAATGTCTTGCATAGCGGCGTCAAAGGCCTCTTCGTTCTCTTCTTCCTCCACCTGCAGAGCGGAAGAGTATAACGCCAGGCCCAGGTCAAGCCATGTGTGGTTGCGGTTCCCCGGGGACACCATGGCTCTCCACCATTGGTGCGCTACCTGAGTGCCCACCAACTGACGGTTCACTTCTTGACCGATCCCAAAGGGGCTGAGAAAGATGATTCCGGGGGCGGAATAGCCGGTAGGAGCCGACTCTCCCACTTCCACGAGCGCCAGCGACGTCGTGTAGGGTGCGCCGAACTTGCCGGTGAGGAACTCGACGAAAGAGCCTACGGCATCTCCGTAGGCCAAGCGCAGGTCTTCGTCCACCGAGTGGAAGTAAACGTCGGTGGAACCCAACCGGCCGTCCACGCGGAGGGGATCGTCGGGCAGAACGGCGATGCTGCCGGGAAACGAGGCCCGGTCAAACGTGAATTTGCGCTTTTCCTTGCCATCCTCGGCAAACTCATGAGTCGGCAGACCGCTGGCGATGACGTGATACCCCCCAGCCGTCGTGACGCTGATGCTCGCCGTAAAGCGGTCTGCACCGTAGCCGTTGACGGGGAACCAACGGCTGGGATAGAGCAAGAAGGCGCGATCGGGTTCGATGGAGGCTAAGCTGACTCCCTCAACGGGCGAGTTTTCTGTCCCCTGCAGACGTCCGTCGTAGAAGAAAGTCACGCTGACGGGCTCGTCGATGGGTAGCGTGTCATAAAAGTTCAGCCGGATCGTGAAGTCCTGCCGGTAATGTACGGCCGGTACTTCCGAACCGTCGGCCGCCTCCACGCGACTTAGATTGAGGCCGTTATTCAACTCGAAAACGATCAAGTGCGTTTCTTCTCGGGGAATGAATGTAACTTCTGTCCGCGCTTCGAGAACCTGGGTGTCGAAGTCGATCTCCACGTCGATGTTGTACGACTCGACATTGATGAGCGGCCGCTCGGCCTGCGCCTGGATAGCGACGGGGGCAAACAGGAAGAGCGCTAGGGCGGAAACGGTCTTCCGCCAATCGAGTGCGCGCCGCGCCACCGGCCCACAACGCCGCGAGGCGTCATCACTCGAAACACGTCCGGCGACCCTCAGCCGACAGGGAGAGATTCTTCTTCCCGCCTGGCGGGGATCCCCGTCAAATCTAGCTTGTTGCATATCACCTCCGCGGCTCGCTGGGCGGCGGGCATTTCGCCCCGCAGCTTGTGCCGAACAAGTTCCAAATCCTGCTTCATTTGCTGCCGAGCTTGTTCACTTTCCAACAGTCGTCCAGCTTCGGTTGCCAGCCGTTCCCCGGTGCAGTCGCTTTGGATCAGCTCGGGAACGATTCTCCGCTGGGCCAATAGGTTCACCATGCTGTAGAACGGAACGTCCACCATCATTCTCCCTACAATCCAACTCGGGGTCGTGACGCGGTAGAAGACCACCATCGGGGTGCCCAGAAGAGCCGCTTCGACCGTGGCTGTGCCGCTTGCGACTAGAGCAATATCGGCGTTCGCGAGCACATCTTCTGTTTCGCCGTCAATCACTTGGACGGCTGGGTCTGAGATGCGTTGCGCAAAAAAAGCCTTGCCCGTAGTCGTCGACGCCGGCAGCACTACGTTCATGGGTCGCTGCCGCCTGAGTCGGGCGACCGCATCGAGAACAGGCCCCAGGTGGCGGGAAGCCTCGCCCCGGCGGCTGCCGGGTAAGAGGGCGATCAACGGTTTCTCCGGCGCTAGCCCGTGCTTGGAACAGAATTCTTGCCTCGAGAGCTTCGGGTGCAGCGAGCCATAGAGCGGGTGCCCTACAAAAGTCGTCTCGACACCGTGGCTTCGAAAGAATTCCTCCTCGAAAGGAAAAATGCAAAGCAGATGATCGACAGAATCTCGGAGCAAACGAACTCGCCTCTGACGCCAAGCCCAAACCTGCGGCGCGACGTAGTAGACCACGGGAATTCCCGCGCGGTGGAGTTTCTTGGCCAGCCGCAGGTTGAAGTCAGGCGAGTCGGTGAGGACGGCCAGGGCGGGCTTCTCCGCGACGGCAGCGGCCGCCAGCCGGCGAAACTGTGCGTAGATACGGGGAATGTCCCGCGCCACCTCGAAGATGCCCACCACGGCCAGCTCCTCGGCTCGTATCACGGGCCGCACGCCGACCTCCCGCAGTCCCCGGCCGGCGCAGCCGAAGAACTCAGCCTGAGGTAATCGCTGGCGCAGCTGCTCGACAAGCTGGGCGCTATACCGATCGCCCGAAGCCTCACCGGCTGAAACCAGAATCTTCACTGGACTCAGTGTATCGAAGGCAGGGCTTTTCCTTCATGGGTGCTAGCCCGAACCTTTCTGCCGCATGCTGGCGTTAAACTCTTCGGACTTGCCGCGGGGGATGCTCAGTGATTCCCAGTCGCTGCCGCGTAGGTGCTTGGCCAGGAGAACGATCTGGCCGACGTGAGCGGCGCAGTGCGTCAGGCCGCGATTGACCGCCTTCACGACGGAATGCGGTTCGCGACGAATGAAGACCGTCTTTGAAAGATCGTCGTCAGTGAGGCTCTCGATGGCGCCGAAAAGGCGCCGCCAGCCCTCCTCCCAGCACTCGACGATCGTAGTTTTGGTGTCGTCACCTACCTCGAATTCGGAGTCCCGATGGCGGTCGGGCTTCTCACCGTCTGAGGTAAGAAAGTCCGTGAAGCGTGACCGCAGGTTCCCGCCGACATGTTTCATCAAGACAGCGATGCTATTGGCTTCTTCATCAAGGGTTGTGAAGAACTGGTCATCGCTCAGTTGTGCGATGGCCCTCTCGGCGAGTGATTTGAGGTCACGAAACTGCTCTGCGACGTCGGTCAGGTACAGCTGTGCGACGTTGCTCTCCATGGCTCACCTCCGGCGTAAATGCCTTTCAGTCCAGAATAATTACTTGGTGTGTTCTCGACTTATCACTTCACCGCTTTTAGCAGATTCTTGCCGAGATCCGAAATATCCCAACTTTTCCGAAGCACCTCCGGCCAATCTTATAGCCAAACACCCACGTTGGTGCCACGCTTGGTGCAGGCAAAACTATGATCGCCCAGCCGCGTTTGCCCGGTTTGCTCGTACTCCGGTCTAGGCCCGTGCCGCCGGAACCGCGGATTCGGCTCATGATAATGCGCATCCCGATGCAGTTGGATATGATGGAGCCAACCCTCCATGAAGTACCCGCTGGCTGCGCCGCTGGCGGCCCTGGTAGCGGGAATCATCGCGGCGCAGTTTGCACCTTTTTCTTTCCAGGAAACGCTGCTTTCCATTCTGTTACTCACGGGACTGAGTGGGCTCGGCCTGCGGTGCGACGCTGCCCGGGCGGGGCTTGCCGCTTGTCTTATGGGATTCGTGTTGGCCGGGGCGATGCTGGCGTCACGGTCCGACCCGCCGGACCCCTTCTTGATCACCGAGGCTCTGGATCGCGAAGACGCTCGCCTCGAAGACCCCATCCGGCTTCGTGGTTACGTGCGGGTTCCTCCCGAGGTTCGTGAGAACGCGGACCGCTTTATCCTGGAAGCCGAGTCGATCTTTCGCAACACCACCGCCCGCGGCGGCGTTCGCGTGACCGTTTACCGCAAGGAGAACGCCCCTCAGCTGAAGCTGGACTACGGCCAACGTATCGAGTTTCTGGCGCGGATTAGACAGCTGCGCAATTTCGAAAACCCCGGCAGCTTCGATCGGGTCGCGTATTTGAATCGCCAAGGTATTTATTTGACGGCCACCGTACGCGCCGGCGCGCCCATCCTCCCTCTGGAGGGGGCTGGCGGAAACATTTGGCAATCGTGGCTTTGGAAGCTTCGCGGGACGGCGCAACGAAGACTGGATGCACTACTTGCCCAGCCGGAGCCCAATGATTCTGAAGGAAGTGCCGTGCTTAGAGCTCTGCTGCTCGGTGACAGGACTTCACTCGACCGGGAAACGACCACTGAGTTTCAGCGCACCGGGACCTATCACGCACTAGTGATCTCGGGGTTGCATATCGGCGTCGTGGCCTTTCTGCTGTTGCTCGGTCTGCGAGTTGCCAACGTTCCTCGGCTGTTCCGTGCTGGGATGGCGTTGGCTTTGGTGGCGCTCTACGCGTTTCTTGTCGGAGCGCGCCTGCCGGTGCTGCGTGCCACGTCGATGTTCGCGGTCTTCTTAGCGGCGAGCCTGGTTTACCGGCGCCGCCGGGCGTTCAACGTGATCGCCGGCACGGCATTGTGCTTCCTGGTAGTCGACCCGGATTTACTCTTCGATGTCGGATTCCAGATGTCGTTTCTTTCGGTTGGGCTCATCGCGGGTGTCGCCGTCCCCTTGCTCGAAACAACATGGGAACCCTATCGGCTGGCGCTCAAGGATATTTGGAACAAGGATCGCGACCTTCACCTGGCCCCCCGCGTGGCGCAGCACCGGGTGGGGCTGCGCCTGTATCTTGAACCGCTGGCAGCGCTCATACCTTTACCGGGACGTGCTCTCTCTTCCGTCGTCTGCGGCCTGTTGCGCGTTCTGGTCTGGGCAGCCGAGCTCTCGGTTGTGACGTTGGTCATACAGACAGGCCTCGCCCTTCCTATGGCTGTTCATTTTCAGCGGGTGTCGTGGGGCGCCCTCTCAGCCAACCTGGTCGTCTTGCCATTGCTGCTGGTCGCGGTGCCTGTTGGTTTGCTTGCGATGCTGACCGGGTGGTCATGGATGGCCGCCATAGCGGTCGCTGCGGCCGAAGGCATGGCCGCGGTGGTCGATTGGCACGCTCACAACCTCGGGTGGGACATGCGAGTGCCGCCGCCCCCGGCCTGGCTCGGAGTTCTGTTCGGCGCTTCGCTCGCCTTCCTAGCGCTCACGTTCCATCATCGTCGCGCGTGGCGGATGGTAGCCGCTGGGTCGACGATCTTCTTCCTGGCCTTGATCGTGGTTCATCCGTTTCCGCCCAGCTATGTACCGGGGCGTTTAGAGCTGACGGCCCTTGACGTGGGACAAGGCGAGTCCCTGTTTCTGGCACTCCCCGACGGCCGCTCCATGGTAGTGGATGGAGGTGGATTCCCGGAGTTTCCGGGCTTCCCGCGCCCTGCGATCGACATCGGCGAGTCAGTCGTGTCGCCTTACCTGTGGTCACGCTCGATCAAGCAACTGGATGTCGTAGCCGTCACGCACCCGGACGCCGATCACATGGGCGGCGTCCCTGCGTTGTTACGCAACTTCCGGGTAAGCGAGTTGTGGCTCGGCGGGGAGCCGTTTTTTCACGAGTACCGGACGCTGATAGAGCTAGCCAAGCGTAGCGGTGCCGAGATTGTCGCCTTGCAGCGGGGAGATGTGCGCTCTTTCGGAAAGGTGCGATTTGAGGTTCCGGGACCAGGTTCGCCGGGACACGACGGCTGGTCGCGCAACGATCGAGCGCTAGTCCTTCAGGCCACCTACGGACGGCACGGTTTTCTGTTGACAGGCGACATCGAGCGAAAGGGTGAGGACGGCCTACTTGGAAGCGATCTCCTGCAGCGTGGTGACGTCCTCAAGATTGCTCACCATGGGAGCCGAACTTCTTCGCATCAGGCGTTCCTGGATCGTGTTCGGCCGACGTTCGCGCTCATCTCCGCGGGCCGGGCGAACTTCTACGGCCACCCACATCCGGAGGTTATCCGCAGATTAGCGCGGCGGCGGGTCGCGGTCTTGCGCACTGACCTCGAGGGGGCCGTCTCCATCTCGAGCGACGGGCGGCGGCTTTACGTTACAAGCTATCAGCGGCAAAGGGCGGGCCGGGCGGCTCCCGCTTGGCCCGAAGTGAGAATGAACCGGTAGTTTGGCTGTCAGACGCCGAGGGGGAAAGCCTTGATTAGCCCGCTTTTCTCACCCGCGGTCGCCAGGAATGGAAGCAAATGCTCTCGGTCAGGGATGTAGAGGCGCGATTCATCGCGCCCGCTTGCGGCCATACTGTACGCTGGGCGATGTACACAAACTTTGACGCGAGCCGTGGCCGCCGGGCCTTTCGCCTCGTCCCCCGCGGTCGTGATGAGAAAAGCGGATTAGAATCGTGAGGGTTGCTCTCACTGTGACAAAGAGAGTGTGGCCCGGGCCGAAACTTGCGGGTCCCGGGGCGGAACAAAAGGGGCCGTCCAGAGAGCAAAGAGCGATTGCCGCTCATCGCCGTTGAACGAATCGAGACCGAAGCGAATCGATCGGCAGTCCTTTTTTTGGCGATAGGTCCGGAATAAGCGGTCCCATAGCGAGAGGACGCTAGCATAGTTGGAGTCGGTTTCCAGCTTCTCACGCGAGTGGTGGAGTTGGTGCATGTCGGGAGACACCAAGGCATAACGAAGGAGCCGGTCGATCTGGGCAGGCAGCGACAGGTTGGCATGGTGGAATTGCGTCGCGAGCAGCAGAATGGCGTCGTAGAGTATGAGCCCCTCGATCGGAACACCTAAGATCGGAATCAGCGGCAGCCGAAGTGTCGCTGAAATCGCAATCTCACCGAAGTGAAAGCGGGTGGCTGTTGAGACGTCCATTACGGGATCACTGTGGTGAACCTGATGGAAGCGCCACAGGATCGGGAAGCGATGGTTCAACCGGTGCCAACCGTAGTTCCAAGCGTCGAGGAATAGAAATGCCAAAGCGACGCGGACCGAAGTTGTGAGATCCACAGAGTGGAGCAGCCCCCAGTGGCGAGACGCAGAAACTTCGGCTATCGCCACGGTGGCGCCGGAGAAGACGACGGCCAGCACGGTCGCGTTGATGCCTGCCAGTATCAGGTTGCGAGCGGCATGTCGAGCACGGCTTCGTTGCGCCATAAACGGCGCCAATGATTCCCACGCCCAAAACAGGACGAAGCCTGCCACCGCTCCGACGAATAGCCACTTCTCAATGAGTATCTGCAGCATGGCAACTCGCGCCTACTGAGTCACGCAAATCATGGCGATATGGCCCGCGTTCAGACTGTAGGGGCACAGCATGCTGTGCCCGTGTTCCAAAGTCACTGTATTTTGCGATCCTCAAATAAGTGAAGAGCTTACATCTGCCGGGCTCGCCGACGGTGCCTCAAACCGCCGCGGCCTCCTCGCCGACCGCCAGCGCCAAGCCTCGGGCCTGCCACTCAAGCACCCCGTCGTCAAGCCGCATGGCCCGAAAACCGTGCGCGCGGAGAATCTCAACTGCGTCGATGGCCAGCACACAATAAGGACCACGGCAATAGGCAACAATCTGATGATCCGACGGCAGACGGGGCAAGTATGGCTCCAGCTCCTTGAGCGGGACCGACACGGCTCCCGGGATGTGTCCCGCCCGGTATTCCTCTCGCGGGCGCACGTCCACGACAGTGACGACACCTTCCCGAACGCGCTCGAGCAGTGACTCCTTCTCCACCGGCTCCAACGACTCGCGGCCTGCCATGAACTGCCTCACGATCCGCTCGATATCGGCCAATCGATCCTCTGCCAGAGCACGCAGAGTGAAAAAGAAGTCGCCGACCTTTGGATCGGCTAGTCGATAGGTGACAAAAAGGCCTTTCTTCTCCGCTTCGACGAGACGAGCCGCGCGCAGGATCCGGAGGTGCTGCGAGGCATTCGCTACGCTGAGACCCGCCTCGCGCGCGAGCGCGTCAACCGTTCGGGGCCCTTGAGTCAGCAAGTCAAGCAGTTCCAGTCGCGCAGGACTGGCTACAGCCTTCCCTATGCGAGATATTTGTTCGTAGATTTCTTTCTTCAAGTATTAAATTATATCATTGAATATTTAACAATGTCAACTCCTGAGGCGGACTCAGGCCGCTTTTCCTCCTCAGCACCCCGCGTAGGATCGCTAGCGCGCTTTTCTCACCAGCTGGCGAGCCGAATTGCGTGAGAGGTTCGTCAGTACGAGGCGCGCGCCGCTTGGCGCCTCGTTTCTTGAATAATGCGGGCGTACTTGAACCCTACGTTGAGCACGGCGAGCAAAGCGCAACGAAGTCATGGCGGGCCTATGGCGTACTTCGACCGTCGGCTCGTGAGAAAGCGGGCTAGAATAGTTCGGTGATGAAAAGCAAACTAGCCGGAATACCTTTGACCCTAGTCGTCGTCATAGGAGTTCTTTCGTGCAGCCCCGTCAGAGCACCCCAGGAAGAAGCCGACGAGTTTCTCGCCATGTACGAAAGCATTGCGCAGAAGCTCTATACGGTCGTTGCCGAGGCCTATTGGAAAGGTAGCACCGACGTGAGCGACCAACACACGGGCGAACGCATTGGCGCCGATCGCGCTTTCGGCGCATTCGCGGGCAGCAGTTATGTCATCGATCGGACCAGGAAGTTGTTGGCCCGGAAAGCGGAAGTGAACGATCTTACAAGACGCCAACTGCGTAAGGTTCTGCTGGCAGCCTCGGAGTATCCCGGAACCATCCCCGATGTCGTCAATGAGCGAGTCGAGCAAGAGGCCAAGCAGAGCGCCATCCTGGACTCCTTCGAGTTTTGCTATGAGCGAAGGGGTGAAAGGTGCATCAAGACGGTCACTCCGAACCAAATCGACAATACGCTACGGGAATCTCGCGACGTAGCTGAGCGACGGCGAACCTGGGAGGTTTCGAAGCAGGTCGGCCCGGCTCTCAAACCCGGCTTGGTGGAGCTGCGGCGTTTGCGCAATCGCATCGCTCAAGAGATGGGCTATAGCTCCTTCTTTGCCCTGCAGGTCAGTGACTACGAAATGAGTGTCGACGAAATGATGCAGACGATGGAAAGCTTTCAGCGGGATTTGCGGCCGCTCTATGAGCAGGTTCACTGCTGGACAAAGTACGAGCTCGCCAAACGCTTCGGCCGGCCGCCGCCGAAGCGGATCCCCGCGCACTGGATCGGAAATCGGTGGGCGCAGGCCTGGCCCGGCTTGACTGCCTCAGCGGACCTCGACCGTTTATTCCAGGGCAAGTCCCCCGAATGGATCGTCCGGCAGGCCGAGCGATTCTATACCTCGCTGGGAATGCCACCCCTGCCGGACGGCTTTTGGGAGAAGTCAGACCTCTACCAACTCGCGCCGGACGCAAAACGCAAGAAAAACACCCACGCCTCGGCTTGGCACCTGGACCTCGATCAGGACGTGCGCTCCCTGATGAGCGTCGAACCGAACTACCGCTGGTTTCAGACAACGCACCATGAACTGGGACATGTTTACTACTTCCTCGCGTATTCGAATCCCGAAGTTCCCCTGACCCTGCGCGAGGGCGCAAACCGTGCTTTTCACGAGGCGATCGGAGACTTGATCGGGATAGCGGCTCGCCAGCCGGCGTACTTGAAGCAGATTGGTTTGCTACCCGACGATTTCCAAATCGATCCCACCATGTGGCTTTTGGACGAGGCGCTCAACCAGGCTGTGGTGTTTATTCCTTTTTCAGCCGGGACGATGTCGTTCTTCGAGCGGGACTTCTACGAGGAGAATCTCTCACCCGACGAGTTCAATCAGCGCTGGTGGGAATACGTCGGCCGCTTCCAAGGAGTTGAACCGCCCAGGCCGCGCGGGGAAGAGTTCTGCGACGCCTGCACCAAGACGCATATCAGTGACGATCCGGGGCAGTACTACGACTACGCGATGGCGTTTGTCATCAAGTATCAGCTGCATACCTATATTGCAAAGAACATTCTCAAGCAAGATCCCCGTAACTGTAACTACTACGGCAATCGGGAAGTAGGCGAGTTTTTGTGGGACCTATTGCAACTTGGTGCGACCCGGGATTGGAGAGAAGTCATACGCCAGAAGACCGGTGAAGAAATCAGCACCCGGGCCATGCTGGAATACTTTGAGCCGCTGATGGATTACCTGCAAGAGGTGAATGCCGGTAGGGAGCTTAGCTGGTAGCCACCGATTCCAGCAGGCCCATCAAGTCGGACCAGCAGTTGGCGTCTCGCCGAGGGCTGGTTGGGGTTGCCGTGCGTCGAAGATCTCGCTTAGTTAGGACGGGTACGGATCGCCCCGCTTGTAGGCTATCTCGACGAAACCGAACCCAATTCGGTAGTGGTTGCGATCGACACGACGGCAGTAGGCAACGCGAGCCCGACTCTGGATGTTCATCGAGTAGTCGGGGTTGTGGAGATCGCCCGAGATGGAGACGACTTCGTCTAGCGGGAGCGAGCACGGCATGTCCATCCCGACTCCGCCCTCACTGAAGTCCCATAACACACCGACGATCGCCTCCACGACCGCGCCCGCCCCGCGGCGGACGAGCAGTTTTTGGGGGCCGTATTTTCGAGTGCGGGGATGGAGGCGTTTCTCCGCCGCTGCTGTGTCCCGGCCTTTTATGTCGGGAGATCTCACCGTCGGTTCCCGATCCGCATCGCGGATGGAGCGAATGTTACTTTGGCCTTGATTTGAGCCTGCTCTTCCTTCCCCTTGAGTCATTGTTGAAAGATCCGGCTTCTGAGAACGGTCTACCCTTGGGTAGCCGGCAGGGTAGCGCCGAGCGCCCCCTGGTAGTTTAATCTGAAGGCTTGGCCCGTTTTTCTCAATAGGTGGGATACAGTATTTTTTTCGGTGAGAGCTAAGGGGTCACTGTTAAGAATCGTAGGTTGCACGACCAGAAGTCGTAGAACTTTAGTATTAGACGCATGCTGTTGATATTGGGACCTCCGGGGTTATGGGCGAACTACTTTAGTGGCGCGTCCCGCCCCTCCGCAGAGCCGATGGCGTTTTTCGGCAGCAGGCTGCCGATAAAAGTGGCTCGTCAATTAGGTGCTCTATTTTCCCCACCAACCCACCACCGTGTCTTGTGAGGGGACCCACCGAAGCGCCGTGTGCCAGATGAACTGATGAGACCGTGACCCAACACTCAAACTGCGCCACACACGCTCCCGACCGGTTACGGGGACGGAGGTGGCTCGACCAGTGGCACGAATTTAAGATTCGTGCTAACTTGGGAGCGCCTCCTGATGCATATTCCCGACGGCTTCCTTTCGACCCCTGTCTGGGCCGGTTCCGCGGTAGCGGCTGCCCCCGCTCTAGGCTACTGCCTGCGCCGGACCCAGAGCTGCTTCGAGACCTCGAGGACACCCTTGCTGGGCGTCATGGGCGCCTTTATTTTCGCCGCCCAAATGATCCACTTCCCTCTCGGGGTCGGAACGTCTGGGCACCTAACCGGTGCCGCTTTGCTGGCTGCCACACTCGGTCCGAGCGCCGCCACGGTCGTGATGACCGCTATCTTGGTCGTGCAGGCCCTCGTTTTCCAAGACGGCGGCGTCCTCGCCTTGGGAGCTAACGTGTTGAACCTTGCGGTTGTGGGCGTCTGGGTTGCGTACCTGCCGTTGAGATGGTCTCGCAAAGCGAGTGCCGGCACTCGTCGTGCCGCAGCCTTTCTGGGCGCCTGGATGTCTTTGATGGCCGTGGCTCTGTTGGCTTCGGCTGAGTTGAGTTTCTCGAAAGTCGCGCCTCCCGTTTCGCTCTTCACGTCGATGTTGGCCATTCACGCCTTGTTGGGAATCGCCGAGGGGTTGATAACGACTGCCGGCTTGGCCGCCATGGAGCGATTGGATCCCGCTTTTGTTTACGCCGGTGAACTGCCAGGACGATGAAACAGATTGCTGTCTTGTTCGGGTGTGTGACCCTTACCCTCCTCGCCGTGCGGATTGTGCTGGTTCCGTGTGCTCCTGACGCGCTCGAAAGCGTCGCTGGGTCGCTCGGGTTCGCCGATCTTGCTGTTGAAAGAGAGACCTGGAGCCCCTTTGCGGACTACGAAACTCGATTCTTCGAATCTGTCTGGTTTGCACGGCTCTCGGCGGGTCTGCTGGGAGTGGTTCTCCTGTGCGGGCTGGGGGTGTTTTGGGGGCGCTCACTTCCCAGGAGAAAGGAAGACGGGTAAGGGTGCACGGCCTCACTCTGGAACACTGGGCCCAACGAACGAGCCCCATCCACCGGCTGCACGCTATCACCAAAATCGCGGCGACGATAACCCTTTTGCTGTCGCTGTCGCTCGCCGATCCCGCCTATCCGGTCTTTTATTTGGGTTGCTTCGTTCTGCTGATGGCCGGCACGGCAGTGGCGAAGTTGCCTCTGGGACGCCTACTATTGCGGAGCTTGCTCGTGGTGCCGTTTGTGGGCGGGGTTGTCGTAGTTAACTTGTTCGGTGGGGATCCCGCTCGCGGTTTGACGATTTTCTGGCGCGCTTACCTGTCCGCTTGCGCCGCGACTCTCCTGCTGGCCACCACGCCGTTTCCTACTCTGTTACACGCGCTTGATCGGCTCCGGGTGCCTCACTTTTTTCTCACGGTCGTGCATTTCCTCTATCGTTACCTTTCCGTCGTCTACGAGCAAGCGAAGAGCATGCGGCGGGCTCGCCAGTGCCGCGCGCCCCAGCCTGACCGACGAGGGCTATGGGAAGTAGCGGCGGCTACCGTGGGATCGCTTTTTCTTCGCAGCCATCACCGCGCGGAGCGAGTGCACCGGGCCATGCTGGCTCGTGGGTTTCGGGGCCGCTTGCTGTCCCTCGAAACAGCGCGTTTCGCGGGACGGGATTGGACCTTTCTGCTCGTCTTTTTCGCTCTGCTCGGACTCTTGCAGTTTACTTCCCAAGCATTCCGGCCAGGGGGCTTTTCAGCGCTATGAGACCGTCGCTGATCGAGGTTTCCGGGCTTAGCTACCGATATCCGGACGGCACCGTCGGTCTGGACGGCGTCGACTTCTCCCTCGCTTCTGGAGAGACGGTCGCTTTAATGGGGCCCACCGGATCCGGCAAGACCACTTTTCTGCTCCAGATTCTCGGACTTCTCGACGGGGCGGGGGAGATCACGATCTGCGGAAATCGCCTGGAAAAGGGAACCCTAGCCTTGGCTCGCCAAAACGTCGCCCTGCTGTTTCAACACCCCGACGATCAATTGGTGATGTCCACCGTTCTGGACGACGTCGCCTTCGGGCCCCTGAACTCCGGCGTGAATCCGGCCGAGGCAAAGCAGCTTTGCCGCTCGGCGCTGGAACGAGTCGGCATGGAGTCGGCGGCTGACCGCCGGCCCCAAAATCTTAGCGCGGGCGAGAAGCGTCTGGTGCAGCTCGCCGGGCTGCTGGCAATGAATCCAGCTGTCCTTCTGCTTGACGAGCCGGACACGTTCCTTGACCCCCCTTCCAGGGCCAACTTGCTTGCGATCTTGAGAGAGTTGCCGCAGGCCAAAATCCTTGTTACTCACCATGCTGATTCGGCCCGCGCCCTGGCGGACCGGGCGGCCTTCTTCGACCGAGGCCGCATCATTGCCGAAGGCAGCGTGGCTGAAATCGTCGAACGGTTCCAGTGGGATGGCCAACCAGCCGAGCCACTACGCGCTGAGGCTTGCGACTAACCGGATTCCGTTTGCCGGAGCGGCCGCCGGCTCGCTAGCTTTTACCCCGGCTTACTCCGAGACTACCGGTGCTCCGCCGGGAGTCAGATGCGACAACAGCAGCTCGCGGTGCCGCCGTCCATAGCGGACCGTTCTCGAGAGCGTTAACAGATAGAGCGTTACGCCTCCCGCGGCCGCCAAAGTTAGCACCGCGACGTATCCCTCGAGACTGTCGTATCGATAGCGGCTGATGTAGGCCGCCAAGAGCGGCAGCAGCGACAGCGGGAACAACATGAACTGCACAGTTGCCCGTAGTCCGTGCCCGGGACCGGCGCGGGAGATGCGATCCGGGTTGCTGGCCACGGGGTGGCGAACGGACATGTGATTCCCCACCGACACCAAGTAGAGAAGAGCAATCGAGCCCACGGCAAACGCTTCCAAGCTTTCGGGTATCCCTACTGGGAGGCCGATGAGCAGACAAACCCCGCAGACTAGTGCTATTTCGAGCATCGCGAAGAGCAGCGTCGTCAGGTTCTTCGCTAGCAGCAGTGTACGAAACGATAACGGCAGCCAGAAGTAGAAGCGGGCGGCGTCTCGGTCAAATCCAAAGCGGTTGAGAAACATCACCGGCCCCAGCAACAACAGCGCATAGAGACTGACAAATGTCACTGCGCTATGTTCTAGCCAATCTCCCATCGATGCTTGCCAGTTCCTCATGATCGGGATCCACGCGATGACCCCGAACGTAAAGCCCATGAAAAACGGCAGACGAAACCGTGGGCTACGCCACAAATAGCGAAGTTCCTTTTCGACCAGCGCTCCGAGCGGGTCGGGCAGAACGTACGAGGGTAGCCGAACGAGTCTTCCCTGTAGGTTCACCCAGCCCCGCGTCCGTGGAAGGACGCTGCTGGTCGCGCTCGAGCTGAGTCGTGACATTTGGCGGAACTGGTAGAAACCGAAGACGGCCGCCGCGAGGACCATCGCGGTCAGGATCATCCAATCCTCAGGTTCCCCCCGGCCTACGCTGATCCGCGCGACTAAACCTGATGGGGCCACCCAATAGGGAATGCCCAGCCCACTCATCCACACCTCCCGAGCTAGATTCCGCGCCGTCTCACTCCAGATCAATAGCTGGGGAAGAATAGTACAGCTGACCAGCAGCACCAAAACAACCTCGCGCAGTCGCCGCCTCCTGAACACACGCTCTACCAGGTTTCTCATCCCGGCCGAGAAAAACACATTAAAGGCGACAAACAGCACAAATGCGCCCCCGAGCTGAGCCAAGTAGGGTGAATCCGCGTACGCCAACCCTCCGAACAGCCCCGCTAGCAAAAGCACCATCTCCGAGCCGGTACCGAGTCGTAGCAAGCATTCGACAACGAATAGGCTCCCAATCGATATGGGGTACGTCCTGAGCTTGCCCATCTCGAGAGAGACACCGAGGGAAAGTGTGACCAGGGGGACCAATTGCCAGTAACCCATCATGAACAGCAGCACCCCCGGCAGCGCGCCCTCCACATCCTCGCGCCCGATCATGTTTGGTACAAGTGCGCAGCCAACCGCTGCTGCGGTCCAAAGCAAGTACCACAAGGCCGCCAAAACAATCGAAACGAGCCTCCCGCGTCGCCCCTGTTGCTGACGGAGGGCGTTGATGACAGAGCGGAACTGCGCAACTAAAAGCGCATAGATTTGCCGCCAAGCCCGCATCCTAGAGCCACTCCAGCCGCTGCAGTGCCTTCTCGCCGCCCACCACCCGGACGAAGATGTCTTCCAGCGTCTCTTCCGCCGATCGCAGCTCGGGCACCGACCCCTCGGCGACAATCCTGCCCTGGTCAATGATGGCCACCCGATCGCAAAGCCGCTCGACGACTTCCAATACATGCGAGGTCAAGAACACGGTCGCGCCTTGTTCCACTTGCTGGATCAGAATCTCCTTCATCAATCGGGCGCCCATCGGGTCCACGCCTTCGAATGGTTCGTCCAGCAAGAACAGCTTGGGCCGGTGAATTAACGCCCCTGCCAGCGCCAGGCGCTTCTTCATGCCTTTGGAATAGTCAGCGATCAAGAACGCCGCGTCGGCGTCGAGCTCAAAAAGCTCCAACAACTCACGTGACCTGCCCAACGCCGTTGCGCGTTCGAGGCCGTACATGCGCGCCACGAACTCGAGGAATTCCAGCCCGCTGAGGCGATCAAAAAGCAGTGACTCGTCGGGAACCACACCGATCGCCTGCTGAATGGCCGTCATTTCGTCGGGAACCCTCATTCCCAGAACCTCTACCTCCCCCGATGTTGGCGGCAGCAGGCCGATTAGGATGTGGATAGTGGTTGTTTTTCCGGCGCCGTTGGGGCCTAGAAACCCGAAGAAATTGCCGGCAGGGACTTCCAAATCGAGACCCTGCAGAGCCGCCTTTGGCCCGTAGAATTTGCGAAGGCTACTGGTGCGGATGGCGGGCTTCATGCGCCCAGTGTAACCCATCCCTTTCTGGCCGACCGTTTCCTCGCTATGTTGACTTGCATGCTGCCGACCCTTAGCATGGAGATATCGCTGCGAAAGGAGGTGATCCAGAACATGAACGATTGTGATGAACCTATGTCTGGCGAGGTGGCCGACTGTTAAACCGGCTGCTCCAACGTTCCGTTTCCCGCTTTTCAGCGAGTGGGACGTGACTCATGTGGACCGGCCACTTGCCGGACGACTGTTCCACACGTAAGCTTAAGGATTTACCGTCCTTAGGCTACCTTATTGCCCCCGAAACGCTTATAGCCTTTCGGGGGCAACTCCCCCTTCTCCTTTCCTGCCAACCACCGTGTACGTACTGGGCATCGAGACGTCGTGTGACGAAACAGCCGCGGCGGTCGTCCAATCGGGTGAACGGCTTCTCTCCAACGTCGTAGCGTCTCAATTGAGTACCCACCAGCGCTACGGGGGCGTTGTTCCTGAACTGGCTGCACGAGAGCACGTACGCGCCGTGGTCGTCGTTGTGCGGGAGGCTGTCGAGCAAGCGGCTATCCAATATCAAGACTTAAACGCCGTGGCCGTAACGAAGGGCCCCGGGCTGGTCGGGTCCCTACTTGTCGGTGTTACCTTCGCTAAGGGATTGGCCTTGTCGCTCGGCGTTCCACTGCTGGGAATCAATCATATTGAGGGACATATTCACGCCGTTGTGCTGGAGCAGAAACAAGACGGTCGCGAAATCGAGTTCCCGGCTCTAGCGCTTGTGGTCAGCGGAGGTCACTCGCATCTTTTCTTCCTGGAGTGCCTTGTTCCTGGCCAATACGACTATCGCCTGTTAGGCCGAACGCGGGATGATGCCGCGGGAGAAGCTTTCGACAAGGTCGCTAAACTGCTGGGTTTGGGGTATCCGGGAGGTCCGCTGATCGACAAGCTGGCGCCACTGGGCGATCCGTCTAAAGTGGAGCTTCCGTCCTGCCGTATGAAAGGGAACCCGCTCGACCTGAGTTTCAGCGGCCTGAAGACCGCCGTTTTGCGCTACGTCCGCGCCGCCGGTATGGATGAGGAGATAGCACGCCGGCGTCGCTTGTTTGTTTCACCGCCAACACCTACGATCGGTGAAGTCAAGGCTCTCACCTCGCAGCACACGCTTGACCTCATCGCCTCCTTCCAGAACAGGGTCGTGGAAGAACTGATGCGCCGCGCGATTCAAGCGGCGGAGAATGAACCCGTGCGATCCGTCATTGTCTCGGGAGGCGTCGCCGCCAATTCGGGCCTCCGAAAGCGCTTTGCGTCAATCGGCTACCCGCTTTATTTCCCCAGTCTGGCGCTCTCTACCGACAACGCGGCGATGATCGCCGCGGCCGCCCACCCCCGCTTGCTGCGCGGTGAACACTCTGACTTCGATCTTCAGGCTCAGCCGTCACTAGCGCTTGCGGAGGGTTAGTTTTCCGAGAAGCTCCATCCCGACCCTCTGGTCTACTCTGGCTTGCGCACCATAAGAGGTCGGCGCGGACGTGGTTGGGCAGCAGGGCCCCCCGCCCAAGCTCGGGCCATGACTAACCCGATAAGGACCCTGCCGCCCTGTGGGGCGGGCCCTCCGGCCCGCAGCGGCGACCTCTGTTCGCCGCCGGGCACACCATGCCGTGCCCTGAACCTTGATTGAAAAACCCACCACCGCCCTAGTGCGCCGCCGTGTAATCGTATGTCAGCGACACCGTTACATCAGCCACGCCGGAACCTACCGTGCTGAAACTCACTCGAAACTGGTCGCCGGCGTTGAGGGTCGTGGAGGTCGGCGTGCCTCCGGTCACGGTGCGGGCGCCCAGAGCCAAAGTGATGTCGGAGGCGTAAACCGAGCTAAACACCGCCGAAGACGTCGTGCAATTCGACGTGCAGCGTTCGATGTTAAAGTCCGTCTGGCCGCCGGTCGTGTTGACGACGATACGCGAGTTGCTCAGAGAGGTTGCAGCGACGCCCTCGGGAATCAGCAGCGTCATCGGCTGAGTGCCCGTGGTTGGCGTGCCCGCGAAGTGCCATTGCAGCGCCTGCGTCACTTTGGCGCAGGCTTTGGGTTCCCACTGGTTCGAAGACGACGTCCATACTAGTGTAGTGCCACTAACGGTTCTGGACAATGGCGTGGGTTTTGGCGGCGCGCTCGACTTTGGCGAGGATATCTTGTGCCGGAGCTGTCCAGACAAAGGGCTTGGGCGCTTGGTTGCTCGCTTCCAGGTACTCGTGGATGGCGGCCTCGAGTTCGGGAACACTGCGGAACACGCCGCGGCGGAGGCGCTTCTGTGTCAGCTCGCGGAACCAGCGCTCGACGAGATTGAGCCAGGAAGAAGACGTGGGAATGAAGTGAAAGTGGAAGCGGGGGTGCTTCGCGAGCCACTTCTTCACCTGCTCATGCTTGTGCGTGGAGTAGTTGTCCACGATCAGATGCAGCTCCAGCGCCGGTGGTGTTTGGCGGTCGATCTGGCGTAGGAATTTGAGGAATTCCTGGTGCCGATGTCGCGGCAGACACTC
Source organism: Bryobacterales bacterium (assembly GCA_965248105.1). Taxonomy (GTDB): domain Bacteria; phylum Acidobacteriota; class Terriglobia; order Bryobacterales; family UBA6623. The sequence goes on along the minus strand of CBDFIK010000006.1, from coordinate 1,741,205 downwards.
CCCGATCACCTGGCCGTCGCGCACATTGAAGGCGGCGAACAGCGTCGTTGTGCCATGTCGTTTGAAGTCGTGGGTCATGGTGCCGGCACGACCCTTTTTCAGGGGCAGTCCCGGCTGGCTGCGGTCTAAGGCCTGGATCTGGCTTTTCTCATCGACACTGAGCACCAGCGCGTGCTCGGGCGGATTCAAGTACAGACCGACCACGTCGCGGAGTTTCTCGACGAACTGCTTGTCGCGGCTGAGCTTGAAAGTTTCGAGGCGATGGGGCTGCAGTCCGTGCGCTTTCCAGACGCGCTGGATGGCCATCTTGGAGACGCCCAAGTGCTTGGCGAGGGTGCGGGTGCTCCAATGCGTGGCCGCCCGGGGCTTCTCGTGAAGTGTTGTATTGAGGATGCCTTGGACGAATTCAGCGGAGAGCGCCGATTTGCGTCCGGGGCGCGTCTGATCGCGGAGTCCGTCGAGGCCGGACTGGGCGAAGCGCTTTCGCCACAGGATGACGGTCTTGCGGTTGACGCCGAGTCCGCGGGCAATGGCGTGGTTCGCCAACCCCTGCGCACAGCGCAAAACAATGTGCGCTCGCAAGACCATTTTCTGCCTCGTATTGCGGCCTCGAACGAGGCGACGAAGAGCGTTTCGCTGCGGAGCGGTGAGGGGTAGAGCGTCAGCGGATGGCCACATAAACCATCCTACCGCGAAAGGGTGTTATTGTCCAGTTATTTATGTGGCACTACACTAGGCATTCGCCGTCCGATGGCGGCGAGGGCGACACCACGGCGCCCCGAATCCCCGCCACAACCGGGTTGGGATAGGTCCCCGTCAAATCGCCGCCGGCGTTGGACCCGTCACTGCGATACCAGGCCAGCAGGGTGTCCCCGGTTTGCGGAATCGCGCCGGCCAAGAAGGTGATCACATTCGTGCTCAGCGTGTAGTCTAGGCCGGACTCTTGCACAATACCGTTCCTGGTCAGTTCAAGACTTGCCGCCGGGTTTGGTGCTGTTACAAGCGTGAACGTGGCGTTGACCCCGTTGATCGTGCCGGTCGGTGTCTCGGCGTCGTGGAACAAAGCAAAAGTGCTTCCAGGGCCACCGGTGCCTTGCTCCAGCGAAATCACCGATCCCGTGTCTTTCTTGACCGACAGTTCACCGCTGGCGGCATCGACAAACAGTCTTACCCGGTTGGTTGCCGGAGGCAGGGGAGCCGTCATCTGGTCAAAATCGATGTAGTGACTATTCATCTCCAGATTTCCGCTCTCATCCACGCTGCTCAGCACGGTACCGCCGTTGTTCTGCCACTCTTGCAGTTTCGTTGTGCCCTGCCCTTCGCCGGCCTTTACGGTCAGCGTAGTCGTTCCCGTCACCGGGGTGAGACTCCTCACCGTAAACGGAGTGTTGACGAACGTTCCGCCGTCACGGAGGATCTGAAATCCTGTGTCCTTGAAGTTGCCGGCGTCGTCGTAGCGGGAGATGTTCAGCGCCGTGTCAAAGGCCGAGAAGGCAAACTTGTTCTTACCGTCGATTTGAAAGAATTGGCTCACGACCGTGCCGCCGAGTTTGGTGGCCAAACCCATTTCGCGGAAGAACGCACTCCCGTCGGGTGTGATAAGTCCTAATAGATCATTGTTGCCGTCCCGCCACTCTTGCACGGAAGCGGCTTGTCCGGTGATACCCCGCACGATCAAGACGGGTGTGCCCGGAGAAGCGCCATTCATCACATCATTCGTATTCGTCAGGGCGCCGATACTGCCGGGCGTCACTGCGTCTGATCCCCCGCTCGCGTGCGACGACGCGTGGGCAAGGGGCGTCCGCGCGTCTGACAATCTGGGATCGCTGCCCTCTGTGATGGTCCCGGCGGCTGTGCCATACACCGGCTGAACTTCCGTGCGCGTGGAGCCCACGTTGTCAAACGCGGTCAAGCCGCTCGAAAAGTTTGCTACCGTTCGTTGCGTCACCGCAGTGCCTGAGTCCTGGAAAATCTCGTACGACGTTCCTGTCGCCCCGCTGCCGGCGGCCGACCAGAAGAGATTCGCACTTCCGTCGGTGGTAAGCTGCTGCCCGGAAAGCCCGTCGGAAACAGGCCAGGTGTACAGCGTACTCGTGGTCAACGTAGGGAGGTTGAATCCGATCGAGTTCGTGCCGCCACTATCCCGCAATGTCAAAAGAGTCGAGCCAGGGCTGCTTTCCTGAATGATTTGTTCCGCGGTAAAGACGTTTGTTTGGTCGAGGGCCGCTTTGCTATCGAGTGCCGCGACGAGACCCGAAACCTGCGACATCGTGATCACGCCCCCGGCCGGAGGAGGTTGGCCAATGCGAACGTCGCTTACCGTCAGCGGCGTAGCACTTTCCGGCACGGACCAGGTTTCAACAAAGCGCTTTCCGCTGTCGAGCAGATAAGTCACCGTGTAACTCGTTCCGGGCGGCGTCGAGTTGTCGTTGGGAACTAAGTCCACGATCAGCACACCCTGCACGATCTTGACCTTCACCGAGCTCGTTGCCAGCGTGGTGCCGTCTGAAGCGGTGAAACCCTTCCACTCGATCGTCAATCTTCCTTTCACCTTGCTTCCGTCCGCGTTGAACAGAGTGTCCTGAATGCGCACCGTCGTGATAGCTTGCGCATATCCACTGAGGGCTACAAAAACCAGGGCCGAGGGAAGCAGCCGGCTTCCCCAACCTTCTTTCATACCCATATGAATTCCTTTCAAGAGAAAACCATCCTTACTTCAGGGCGTGTAGTAACAACTTTTCTACAGTTTTCAGGCAGTTTCGGCTTCAGCATAACGTAGGAAATCTAATTTCCAGCCACTCTGTGACGCTACCTTGTTGATATTGGGGGGAATAGACTTCTTGTTTTCTTGTGACTGCTTGCATCCCGGAAACTAACTTGGATGGTTTCTTCCCGTCTAGTGAGCCTGGGGCGCTGCGACGAGCGGGGCCAACTGCCGATCTCAGCCCGCCCGAAGACAGGCTTGTGTCTTTTGTCGTGCTACCATCTCAGCAGCCGTGAGACCGCTGCTAGGAACCACCGCTGCACTGCTCGCTCTGGTGGGTTCGGCGTGCCGGACGACTAGCCGACAGCCCACCGTGGACGGCTTCATCAGCGGAGAGCGGATCGCCGCCCACGTCCGGTTTCTTGCCTCTGACTCGCTCGAAGGCCGCGGCGTTGCGACCCGCGGGGAGACACTGGCCACCGAGTACATCGCTACGCAGTTCGCGCTTGCCGGGTTGCAGCCGGTCGGCGACGGTGGAACGTATTTTCAAAAAGTCTCCCTCGTTGGCGTTGAGTCACTCCCGGAGACAAGACTCTCTTGGGTGCGGCAGGGCCAGACCATCACGATGAAGCTTCTGGACGACTTCGTGGTCGTCAATCGCCGGCAGCAGACCAACGAGGCTATCAACGCCGAACTGGTGTTCGTAGGCCATGGAATCTCGGCGCCCGAATACGAGTGGGATGACTATAAAGGTGCAGACGTGAAGGGCAAGGTTGTCTTGTTGTTCACCAACGAGCCTCCCTCGGACGATCCGAACTTCTTCGCGGGCAAAGCGCTTACCTACTACGGCCGCTGGACTTTCAAGTACGAGGAAGCCGTTCGGCGCGGAGCCCTCGGCGCCGTCATCATCCACACGCCGGACACCGCGGGCTATCCCTGGGAGGTCGTCCGAAACTCTTGGGGCCGTGCGAACCCCTATGTGAGACTTCAGCCCGGCGAACCGGCTCTGGCGGTCGCCGCCTGGGTAACGGCCGAAGTGGGTGAGCAGCTAGTTGCTTCGACCGGGAAGAATCTCGTTGAGCTGCTTGAGCAAGCCAATTCGAGTGACTTCCGGCCGATAGCGCTAGGACTTCGCTTGCGTGGGCGCATCGCGAGCAGGATCACAAGCCTGAACACGCATAACGTACTTGGCGTCGTGGAAGGAAGCGATCCGGATAGGAAGAGCGAAGCTGTTCTCTACACCGCACACTGGGACCACTTGGGAGTCGGTGTCCCTGTCGAAGGGGACAGTATCTATAACGGCGCCGTCGACAACGCTACCGGCTGCGGCGTGATAGTGGAACTGGCCGGTGCTTTTGCTCGACTGACTCCGCCTCCTCCACGGTCGATCATCTTCGCTGCTGTTACGGCGGAAGAGGGAGGTCTGCGGGGCTCGGAATTCTACGCTCGCCACCCGGTAATTCCTGTCGGGATGACGGCTGTGAGCCTCAATTTCGACGGCCTGCTGCCCCTCGGACCCAGCCGAGATGTAACGTTGCCGGGTTACGACCGCACCACTATCAGGCGCCTCGTGGAGCGGACTGCCGAGGAATTCGGGCTGTCGATTCGCCCCGAAGCTCATCCCGAACAAGGCTATTACTACCGCTCGGACCACTTCAGCCTGGCGAAAGCCGGCGTGCCCGCCTTCTCGCTGCGACTGGCCGGCGACTTCCTAGGCCGGCCGCCGGGATCGGGAAGGAAAGCTCGCGAAGCCTACGTCGCCAACCACTACCATCAGCCCTCGGATGAGTTCGATCCCTCTTGGGACTTTTCGGGACTTGAGCAGCTTGCCCGCTTCGGCTTCGAGATTGGACGGCGTGTAGCGGAACTGCCTGAGCTGCCCACGTGGAACCCCGGCGACGAGTTCCTTGCGGCTCGAGAGAAGTCATGGCGCAACGAAGAGTAGCGCCAGACTGGCCCCGCTGGAAGCGATCCCCCTAACCCGAGCCTTGTTGCACGGATAGGGATGGAAACGGAATTCTCCCTTTCCCAAGCCGTAGCGTCAGGAGATGCGTTCGAACACAGGCCGTCCGAGCGCGGTCATTGTGTTCAGGACTTTGCGACCGAGTTGGACCTCCGTGATCTGCCTGGAGAAGCTGCGGGATTTGAGTTTGGGGCCGATGACGCTCTTCCAACGGCCCATCTGCGTTTCTATTCGGCTGCGCTGGTTGTACCCTGTTGCCGTCTGCCAGGCTATGCACCCGTTGCTGCGGATTTGGGCAATATGGCGATCCCGAACGGTCGCATCACGCGCCGATTGCAGGCGGATCACTGCGTCCTTTGGCGGCGGTATGACCACATCCAGGGTCTCCCCATACCGCTGCCTCAGCAGATTTCGCGTGGACGCTCCATCGTAGGCGCCGTCAGCCAGAAAGCCCGTGACCGGGGCATCCAGCTGATCCAGGAGGCCGGGTAAGGCTGTGCTGTCTCCAACGTTATCGTGAGTCAGAGCGGCGCAAACAATCGCCCCGCTGGCGAGGTCCAGTCCGAGGTGGAGCTTGCGCCAGCGGCGGCGTATTCCCTTGGTGTTATGCTTCTGCGCTAGCCATTCGCCCTCGCCGAAGATCTTCAGGCCAGTACTGTCGACCACCAGATGGATAGGCACAGATCCTGCTTGCCTCATCACCTGAGCGATGCTCACCCCGTTTGCGCGACGCGACAGCGTGGAGTAATCCGGTACCCGTATATCCAACCCCATGAGCGTGCCGATGGAACCCATAAGCCCCTGTGTCTGACGCAGTCCAAGATGGTATGCCGTGCGCAGCATCAGGCATGTCTCGATCGCCAAATCCGAGTATCTGCGCTGACCACCCCGTGACGTGCGGCGCGGCGCGCTCCACACACTTTGAGCCTCCTCACTGACCCAAATCGTCAGGTCACCCCGTTGGCGCAAGCTCTCGTTATATTCCGCCCAGTTGATCACCCGGTACTGCACCTTATCAAACTTGTGCCGTCGCGCTGCGTTGAACTTATGTGGCATTTGGACTACCCCCAGCGTTGAAAAACCAATGATAAGACATTCTTCGGGATGATCCATGCAACAAGGTCACTTGGGATCGAGCTTTCGTCGGCGCGAATTTTGCTCAAAGCTTCGTCGGCTTTGCGGCGAACTTCGCTCGTCCGATCCTGTTGCATTCGTTTCAATAGGGACACGAAGCGCGCAGCCTGAGTTTCTCCCATGGCCCAAGCAGCGATAGCTCGGAAGTCGGCGTTCTGATGGCGGGCCATCTCCTCCAACTTTTTGAAGGCCGCGTTCTCATCGATGCGGCGGTAGGCCAGGATGGCATTCGCTTGTACCCGCGGATTGGGGTCCGAGAAGGCCTCCGAAAGAACTTCGGGATCCGGCGTTCGATCAGCCATCCCCAGACCCTCAAGAGCACTGGCCCGGACCGCGGGATTCGGATCCCGCATCGCATTGGTGACAAAAAGTTCGTTCTGACAATGGCGTGCAAAAATCAACGCGGCGTTTGACCTCAACTCAGGGCTTTTGTCGCGCGTCGAAGAGGGGATGACGCCCAGCTCGGGCACGCGCAGATGTTGCGTTGCGTCGCCCGGCTGTTTGAGCGTGCGGTCGGCCCGCTCCCCGACGAAGACGAAAACGATGCCCAGCAGGGTGCCCGACAGCAGCCCGAGCAAGGCGTTGAGAATATGGTTCGGCTTGTGGGGCGAGCGGGGCGGCTTGGCCGGATCGATGATGCGGATATTGCTGGCCCGCATAGCGGAGGCGACGCCGGCTTCCTTGACCCGCTGCAAAAGATTGTCGTAAAGCTGACGGCTGGTTTCGACCTCCCGCCTATAGATGTTGTACTGAATAGCCCGGCTGCCTTGCTCGGCGACAAACCGAGACTGATTCGCGTAGTCGTTTCTCAGCAGCTTTTCGCGGCGGCGAGCGGTCTCGTATTCATTGCGAATACGCCCCAGAATATGGGCGCGTTCTTTGGCAACGACCGTATCGAGTTGGTCGATTTGCACCTGCACGGCCTTGAACTTGGGGTGCGCCGAGGTGAATCGGGCGCTCAGCTCGGCCAGTTGCCGGCGCAAATCGGCCAGTTTGAGCTGATAAGTCCCCAGGGGGCCGTTGTCGAGGATGTCAGGCAGTGATTCCGGGAGGCTTGTGTTCGCTATCTCGAAACGCGATTGTTTGCCGATGCGGTCGGCCTCGGCCTTCGAGAGCTCCAGTTGCAGCTGACGGAGCCTTTGTTCCGCCACGCTTTCCTTCTCGGAGGCAAACAGCAACCCGCTGATACGGGCGTATTGCTGCAACTTCTCTTCCGACTGCTCGAGTTTCACCCGCAACTCTTCGAGTTGCTTGGTCAACCACTCGCCGCTGCGTTGGGTGGACTTCCAGCGCGTCTCGAGGTTGTGCTCGATGAAGGTTTCCGCCAGTGTGTTGGCAAACTCAGCCGCCAACTCAGGGTCGGGCCATTCCGAGAAGATTTCAACGATTCGTGTGCGGCGTGAAGGAACGACGTGAAAGTTGCCGGCCGCCACCTCGAGCGCTTGCTCGCGTATTGGGGCCAGCGGGCTTTCGGGCACGCCCAGGGCCCGTCGCCACGACGCCAAGCGCGTCGGGGCGTGCTGGAACTCAGGACGCTCGTGAAGCCGAAGCCTGTCGACCACCTTTTCGACTAGCGAGCGGCTTTCCAGCACTTTGACCTGCGTGGAAATGTCCAACTCGCTGGCAACGCTTCCGCCGGCAGTCGTGGGATTGACTTCACGCAGATTCAGGTAGTTCTCGTTGAACGTCTCGATCTCTATCGCGGTCCGCGCGCGGTAGATGGGCGTTTGCGGCAAACTCACCAGAAAGCCCAGCAGCGTCCCTAGAAACGCCCCGACCAGGATCGTCGCTTTATGACGCCGCAGGACCCGCCAGTACTCCAGCAGCCCTTCAGAGTCGGATGCGTCAAGGTAGTCATCCACCACGGCGTCCACGTATCTTGCGCGGGCCGGGGGACCTGCTACGTCGATGGGCCGCGCAGGCACGGAAGCATGCCGCTCAGGAGTCGTTTGCCGAAGTGTCTCCATATCTCTTCCTGGCGGCGTTAGCGAGCCACACCCCAAATCACCAGCCCTGTGACCATGGCGATACTGGCTTCCACCCCTCGCTGAGCCGCCCTCTTGCCTCCGCTATGAGGCACGAAGAGAATGTCGTCCCGCTCCAAGACGACGTCCTGGGATCGGCCGGCCATGATGTCTTTGAGATTGATCGTGATTTCCGTGCGCTCTGCGTCGCCTTCGGCTGGCCGAAGGATTTTGGCGTTTTTCTTCGCGGCTGTCCGTGTTAGCCCGCCCGCCAAAGCGAGTGCCTGTAGCACCGTGACGTTTTCTTTTTGGTGTAGAATAAAACCTCCTGAGCGCTCGAACCCCCCAATGACGTAGATCATCTCGGCACGGGGCACCGAGATCACATCGTTCGGCATGATCAGCACGTTTTCTTCCGGATTGCGAGCCTCCATGACAGCCTCCAGGCTGACTTCGGCTATATGGAAGCGGCCCGAAGGATCATCCGCGGCGCTCTCCAGCGGTATGGGCCCCCATTCGCGACGGCGGGTGATCTTGACAGTGTGGCCGGCATCCTGACGCGGGCCTCCTGCCAAAGAAAGGATTTCGATCAGACTCTTGTGGCCTTCGAGCTGGTGGATGCCGGGCTTGTTGACCGCCCCGATCACGGAAACCGGTTGGCTGCGGAACTGGGTGACGCGGACGAGCACCTGAGGCTCGTGAATAAACGCTCGCAGGCGTTCGGCCAGCTTGGTCTCCAACTCCTGAGGCGTCCGTCCGGCGGCCCGCACGCGCCCCAGCAGAGGGAGGCTGATGTCGCCCCCCGGGTCAATGCGGAACGGCTCCTCGGAAATCTCCTCTGACTCGATGACGCGGATGCTGATCTCGTCGTCCGGCCCCAGAACGTAGGTCGAGGGGACAACTCTGCCTCCCACCTCGCTTCCGAGCGGGCTGCCGGCCAATAGATCGTTCGTCGATCTCCCGGCTTCGGCAGCTCGCGCACCGAAGACAAAAAACGCCAAAGTGGCGGCCGTGCATAACGAGCGGCCGGCAAGACGCGTCGCCAGAAGGGTCATTGTCACGTTGTGCTCCTACCGCGGGTGCGCCCCCGAGGCGTCTCTCTGCTCACGGAGCCGGCACCCGGCGCGCAAGCACCTCCCCAACCTGGGAAGAGAAGCCCGGCGCAACCGGGTTCGCCGGCATCGCCCAGCGGCGATCGACTTCCAAGGCCACGGACCGCTGCAGCAGCTCGACGGAGACGATCAATCGGTCCACTCCCTTGAACTGCTCGATCACACCTCGTAGGCCGCTCAGGGGGCCGGCCGTAAGTTGTACCCTTTCGCCGAGCTGTACGAAGGGCCACGGCATCGCCGGCAGTCCCGATTCTTCAACTCTCTGGACGTCGCGGATCTGGGCCTCCTCGACGGCGCAGGGCCTTCCGCCAAAACCCACAATCGACCGCACGGAGGGCACCACGAGAACCGGCAGCCGATCTTCTATCCGCATGCGGCAGAACAGGTAGCACGGGAATAGTGGCAAGCGTACTTGCTTCGTCCGATCCGACCACCGCCGCGAAGCCGTGTAACAAGGCAGATACGTTAGGTAACCCTTGTTCGCCAACGCCAAAGAGACGCTTTTTTCGTGCCTCGGCTTCACAGGAAGCGCGTACCAGGGCGCATCAGGATTCGAGGGAAAAAACTGAGCTAGTGCCATATTCGTTGTCCCGCACCTTCACACGCCGGACGCCACCGCAGGCGCCCCGGCCTCTCCGCCGGCCAGCGGAGCAAGCTTCCGCTTTCTGAGTCCCAGGTTCCTCTAGGACACAGCTTGCTTAAGTGGGGTTGGTCTTAATCTGCCGTTAGTCCCGATCAGGACTACGGCAATACTATCGTCGCGTTCGACTCACGGCATTAGCGCGGACCGGTGGACCGCACCATCGGATTGAAAGGCGAGATGGTCAGCACGAATGCCACCCTTCGGGGGTCCGAATTTGCTTGTCGCATTCGAGATACATGATGTCTGGTCCCCTGAGACCACGCGCCACGTGAACTGTTTCGGGAATCGGATTACAACTCTTGTCCGAGCGGGTCCTACAGAGTTTTATCGACGTGCGGTCGTTGGAGTGTTAGGGCTCTGGTAGCGACCGCAATTCTTTGACGGTCGTAGTTTCGGGGGGGCACGAACGGGGCGGTCTAGGAAACTCTTGTGCTACCCGGGACATGGTGAACACTTTATGCCGGGCACATAGTGAACAGTGGCTCCTTTCCTATGATGGTGTCAGATTGGGTTGAGGTGCTGGTGGAGGAGGCCGCGGAGGCGGCCCCGCAGGGGCCGTTGTCCCCCCGGGGGGACAACGGCGCGACTCGATTTTGGCGCACATCAAAGCGGCCGAGTTCAAGCGTCGAGAACCACACCCGATAGATCCCATCGTCGATGGCTTCGAGCCCGACCGGCTCTCGGGCCAGGACTTCGCTGACGAAGATCCGTCGCCCTTGCCAGTACATTTCTCCTCGTTTCCCGACCATGCGGCGCAGATATCCCGTCGGATACTCGACCTCAGGCAGCTGCCCGCGATACGGCCTCGGCGAGGGATGATACACACTCCCCGGCGGGCGTTGCCCCCATGCTTGATGCGGACGCTCGTCGTTGTACTCACGGCGAAAGCGGCGAAACGCTCGCTGTTGCGCCCGCCTGGTCGCGGCCGGCGGTTCGGCGGTGTGTTGCTTCAACGTGCGATGAAAACGCTCTTGGCGTCCGTTCGCGCTCGGCGTCCCCGGCGGGATGCGCTCGACCTCGATCCCCAGCTTCGTCCACCAGATGCTCAAGCGGCTTAAGCCGCCGATCGCACGGCTCGCAAACGGTGCTCCGTTGTCGCTGCGCATCCGCTTCGGCAGCCCGTATTCACGGAACACCGTCGCCAACACCGCCTGCACATGTTCGAAATCGCAGCCGTCGAGCGCTTGGCAGCACAGCACGTAGCGGCTGTGATTGTCGAGCAGAGTGAGCGGATCGATGCGCTCGCCGTTGCGCGCTCGGAACCACCCTTTGAAATCGATCGAGAGCACCTCGTTGGGTCCGTCGGCGTGGGCCAACGGTTGGTTGTAGGGCGGCGTGCGACGGCGCTTCTTGCCTGGACGGGTGAGCCCTTCGTGGCGCAGGATTTCCCCGCTGGTCGACGCTGCCGGCGGTTTTCGCTGGGGCTCATCGTCTCGGAGGCGAGCACGGATCTTCGGGGCTCCCCACAGCGGATGATCGCGGCGGATTTCCAAGACGCGCTCGACCGTTCGGGGGCTGCTTCGCTGGGGATGATGGAGCGGCGCCCGCGAGCGATCCTCGAGACCGTGGAGGCCATCTTGGCGGTAGCGGTTGACCCATTTGTAGCCGATTCTGCGCTGCAGGCCGTAGCGGCGGCACAACGCGGCCATGGTGTCGTCCTGTTGCAGGTAATCGTTGATGAACTTCAACCGTTGTTTCATGAGGCTTGTCGTTTCCCAAGGCATGAAACATTTTCGTCATTCTATGTTTCCCCTGGGAAATGTGTTCACCATGTCTCCGGTATGACCTGTTCACCATGTCCTCGGTAAGTACCCTCTCGCAGCCCAGGGCGCGAACCCGGTGCTCCTCCAGGTCCACCTGCGATTCACGGGGCGGGCCACCGCTCCGGTCCGCGCCCGAGTCCTTGGTAAGAAAGCGGGTTAGCCGCCGCTCTCTCCACCACCAGCCGACCAGGGGGGAACGACGCCGTTCATGCGAGCGTAGGCGATCGACTGTCCGAGATGCTCGCTGATGTGCCCGAGCATGACCAGAAAGACTGCCCGGTAGGTACTGTCACGTCCGAACAGCTTGACAGCCTTATCCCCATCATCGTCGGAAACGTTGAGGGCAGCTTGGCGCACGTGGGCGAGCGATTCCTTGAGAGCTTCGATCACTTCCTGCTTTTCGGTAATTGACTTCTCTAAATCTTGCGGTTTGAGACCTTCGGGAATCGACATCCCGACCGCGCCGGCGAGAAAATAGTTCGCGGCGGCAATATGCATCAGTGATTCGCCGACGGAACGAATACCCTCGGCGGGCCTCCAACTATACTTTTCCGCTGGAAAGGCTCCGGCGAGGTCGAGGAGTTTTTTCTCCGTCCCTTCGAGGTAGCCCAGAAACTCCGCGCGAAATCCGCTTGTCGGGGCCGCGGTTTCGGCGCGAGCAAGATAAGTGGAGCAAAGCGCGGCTACCAGTAACCACCGAACGCTGCGTGTTGTCATCATGAGTTGCCTCCTATTGAGATCCATCAGGCGCATAGGCCTCAGCCGGCCGCTGCGACCAACGCCACATCGTAACACGGGACCGCTCGGACTCCACGGACTCACTTTTACACATTGGACACGAACGATTCGCGGGACGCCTGCTGCGGCTAGAAGAGGCGTTGGTACGCAGGAAAGTTGAACCCGGCAACCGCGGCACTTCTGACCCCTACTCCGCTTTTTCTGAAGTCCGTGGGCAGTGGCTCAGGTTGACGGAATCCCATGTAGGGGCAGGTCTGAAACCCTCCCGCGGGCGGCTGTCCCCCAAGGAAAACCCGCGAAACTGGCCACGACCAGCCCCCACCAGGCCCTGTCGTCGAGGCCGCAGAGCGCCCGCGGATGTTATCATGAACGGGTAAGCGGGGACACCCGTTGCCCGCAGCCCTCGGCGTCAAAGCCCAAACCCACAGGAGTGGACAGTCATGGCCCATAACACTGCCGTCCAGGACCTTCCCGTAGCAGAAGAACAAACCAAGAGCAGCCCAAAAAAGCTGAAGTTTTGCGTCAACGGCGAGTGGCGCGACACATCCTCGGGAAAGTACATGCCGGTATACAACTCGAGCAGCGGCGAAGTCATGGCCGAGGCGCCCTGCTGCACGGCGAAGGAAGTCGAGGACGCTGTCGCCGCCGCGCAGTCGGCTTTCCCAGAGTGGTCGGCCACTCCGGTGGGCGCGCGCGCCCAGCTCATGTTTCGTTACAAGGCGATCCTCGACGCGCATGTGGACGAGCTGGCTACGTTGTTGGCCACGGAGATGAGCAAGAACCTGCAAGAGGCCCGCGGAGACGTCCTGAAGGCCATCGAGGTTGTGGAATTGGCTTGCGCCGTGCCGGTCACCATGCAAGGGCGTTCGCTGATGACCGTATCCAAAGGACATGACACCGTCACCTACCGCGAGCCGATCGGAGTCTTCGCCGGCATCGCGCCTTTTAATTTCCCCGCGATGATCCCCTTCGGCTGGATGATCCCGCTGGCGATCACCACCGGCAACACGTTTGTCCTCAAGGCAGCCAGCATGGTTCCCCAGACCGGCATCAGGATGCTCGAACTCCTGCAGGAAGTCGGCATGCCGAACGGCGTGGTCAACCTGGTGACCTGCCGGCGCACGGAGGCGGAGGTTCTGCTGAGTCATCCCGGCGTGAAGGGCGTCACCTTTGTGGGCTCGACCGAGGTGGGGAAGCACATCTATGAGACCGCGGCCCTTCACGGCAAACGCGTGCAGTGCCTGACCGAAGCTAAAAATCACGCCCTCGTACTCAAGGATTGTGCCCTGGAGCGTTCCGCGCGCGGCATCATCAACTCCGCCTTCGGCTGCGCCGGGCAGCGCTGCATGGCCTTGCCCGCCCTGTGCGTGGAGGAGTCCGTGGCCGATGAACTCGTCGCCTACCTGGTCAAGTTCGCCCGCGAGCGCAAGATGGGACCCTCGTGGGATCCCGAAACCGAAATCGGCCCGCTCGTCTCGCCGGACCTGAAGGAATCAGTAACCGGCTGGATTGACAAGGGCGTCGAGGAAGGCGCTGAACTCGTCCTGGACGGCCGGGATGCCAAGGTCGAAGGCTACGAAGACGGATTCTTCGTCGGCCCGACGATCTTCGACCACGTGACGCCCGAGATGCGCGTAGGCATCGACGAAATCTTCGGCCCGGTCCTGTGCATCAAACGTGTCAAGGATTTCGAGGAAGGCCTAGCCGTCATGAACAGCAGCGAGTTCGGCAACGGGGCGACCATTTACACCCAGAACGGCCACTACGCCCGCGAATTCGCGCAGCGCAGCCAGGCGGGCATGGTCGGCGTCAACGTGGGCATCCCCGTGCCCGCATCGGTCTTCCCGTTCACCGGACATAAGAACTCCTTCTTCGGCGACCTTCACGTGATGGGCGAGGACGGCATCAGGTTCTACACCGAAACCAAGGCCGTCACGTCCCACTGGTTCAGCGAAGAGGAGAAGAAAGAAACCAAAGTCGGCACCTGGGACGGGACGGTCTACAGGACCTGACAAAGCTGTAACACCGAGCCGCGAGCGTCAGGGTCTGTGAAAAAACCCGGGGCGGTCCACTTGGCTTCTGTGTAAGTCCTTGGAACTGAGAGGGGATTGCCTGGCGCTCGGTACAGCCCCCATTTTTTCACAGCCCCGTCAGGGCGCGGTGGAGGAAGTCTCTCCCCATACGTCTTGTTACCGCTTACCAGCAGCACCCTATGTGGTTCGCGATCGTGGGGGCCTGGAACGCGCGGTTGAATCCCCGACGAACTTGCACGACTCTACTATTGAGGCTCGCAAAATACAGTGACTTTGGAACACGGGCACAGCATGCTGTGCCCCTACAGTCTGAACACGGGCCATGTCACCATAATTTGCGGGACTCAGTAGATCCTAGCGCCGAAGGAACATCGAATGGAACGCGAATCCGCCGTTGAGCTAGCTACTTCGAACATTCGCTACGGCGCGGGTGTCACTCGTGAAATTGGTCTGGAGCTGGCCGACCAGCAGGTGCAACGCGTTGCCGTGTTTACCGACGCCAACCTAGCCGGCCTGCTCCCCGTTCAGACTGTCCGCGAAGTTTTAGAAGACCAAAAGATCTCTTATTCTCTCTTCGACAACGTCCGAGTCGAGCCCACCGATCAATCCTTTCAGGAAGCGATTCAGTTTGCGAACTCGGAGCCCTTCGAGGCATTCGTGGCAGTCGGGGGTGGTTCGACCATCGATACCGCCAAGGCCGCCAATCTTTACTCGACGTATCCGGCTGATTTTCTCGATTACGTCAACCCGCCGATCGGAAAAGGACTTCCTATCCCGGGTCCTTTGAAACCACTGTTCGCCGTTCCGACGACCGCCGGGACGGGAAGTGAAACGACCGGGGTGGCGATCTTCGACCTGGTCGAAATGCATGCCAAGACGGGGATCGCTCACCGCCGGCTGAAACCGACGCTCGGCATCCTCGATCCGGAGAACACCCGCTCTCTGCCGCCCGAGGTAGCCGCCGCAACGGGGCTCGACGTGCTTTCCCACGCCGTGGAGTCCTATACGGCCCTCCCTTTTACCGAGCGGCCTCGGCCCGAGCGGCCGATCCTGCGGCCGGCCTACCAGGGATCGAATCCGATCAGCGATATTTGGTCTTTAGAAGCTCTTCGGATGGTACGCGAGTATCTGCTTCGCGCCGTGGAGGACCCCGGAGACGACGAAGCGCGCGGCAGGATGCTGCTGGCTGCCTCGTACGCCGGAGTGGGGTTTGGCAACGCCGGGGTGCATCTTCCCCACGGCATGTCGTACCCCGTCTCGAGCCAGGTCAAGACCTATCACCCCCCGGGCTATAACGTCGGGAAGGCCCTTCTTCCTCACGGCATCTCCGTTATCTTGAACGCGCCGGCGGTCTTCCGTTTTACGTCGCAGGCGTGCCCGGAGCGTCATCTGACGGCAGCGGAAGCTTTGGGCGCCGATGTGTCGAATGCTCAGGCGAACGACGCCGGCAAGATCCTCGCTGATCGGATCGTTACCTTCATGCGCCGTCTACGCGTTCCCAATGGTCTGAAAGCCGTGGGCTACACCAAGGACCAGATCCCGGCCCTCGTTGAAGGCACCCTGCCTCAGCACCGCGTAACCAAGCTGTCTCCGCGCCCCGCCGGCCCCGAGGATCTCGCGAAACTCTTCGAAGACGCGATGGTAGCGTGGTAGGCGGTCGTGACGACGCTCAAGTCTGATGTAGCGCATGCTCTCCCGCGCACGGCGCCAAGCTTCATCTCGACGTCCAGACGACAGGGCTTGTAGATCGCGGAACGAAAGTTCGTAAGGAACAGCAATCCTGCCGGTCCTGCCGGCGCCTTCTTCTTACACAGTCGGGCAACGTTATACACTGAAGCTTAGTAGCCGATGTACTGGTATGGAAAGAACGTTCATTCGAGTAGCTAACCGAATTGTCAATGTCCAGGCGATTCACGAAGTCGAAATCGATGAGAACGGCGACATCGTGATTCGCGTAGCGAACAGCGAAAGGCCCGTGCGCATAGGCGGCGTGAGGGCTCAAGAATTTCTCGGGGTGCTGGAGCGCTTCACGGTTTCCGAGCGGTCGGCTGCCGACGGCTAGGTCATATTCCAGGCGGACGCTAGCTCGGTGAAATGCTCGGTTCCGATAATCTGGGTGGTTCTCGTCCGGAACAATCGCGCCCTTGTCGCCTATCTCTTGGACGCCACCGTGGCCTGACGGGCCAAGCTAACTGCCTCTTCCATTGTTTCGCCTGGACTTTTCTGAATACCCCGGTGTGTGGCGGAGACTTAACGCGCCGCAAAGTTTCGAAGGACCCCACCTCTGTGCCAACGCGTGGGGTGCACGCGGTACCCTTCCCTAGCCCGCTTTTCTCACGAGGGTTTGGATGCCCGGCGTTGAATGAACGTTGAATTTGTAGGGGAGACCGCCGTGTCCGCCCAGGCGTGAGATTCACACGGCGTCCTGTTCGGTCACGCGACCAAACCCCGCAAAAAACTCCTCTCTGGGCAGGCGCAGCGGCCTGCCCCTACCGTTTTGTCGTGAGAAAAGCGGGCTAGCTATTCGTACCGCAGAGCAACCAGCGGGTCCACTTTGGTTGCCCGGCGAGCCGGAACGTAGCACGCCGCCAGCGCCACCAGGACTACCACCAGACAGACAATGAGGAACGTCAGTGGATCGTGGGTGAGAACGGCGCTGACAAACTAGACCACATAGCGGCGGTGTGAAGGCTCCCAGAGGAGGCGGAGGACCAAGCCGCTGATGTGGTCCGCAAGCATCCCCGAGGTGTTTTGTGGAACACCGGAGGGATGTATCGGGTGGAGCTATACGTTCAAGTACGACGAAGTGTCTGCGTCGAAGGGCTAAGCGAACGCGAAGCAGCACGGCGCTTTGGGATTGCTCGCGAGACCGTGCGCAAGATGTTGCGCTACCGGATTCCGCCGGGCTATCGGCGGAGCAAACCGGCGAGGCGTCCCAAACTGGAGGCCTTCACAGGGATCATCGATCAGATCCTGACCGACGATCGGGAGCGTCCGAGGAAACAACGCCACACCGCACAGCGCATCTTTGACCGCCTCCGCGACGAGTACGGGTTCACAGGCGGCTACACGACCGTCAAGGACTACGTACGCGAGAAGAAGCTGGGCGGACAAGAGATGTTCGTGCCGCTGACGCATCCGCCGGGTGACGCCCAGGCGGACTTCGGCGAAGCGGTCGTCGTCATCAACGGAGTGCAGCGCAAGGCGCACTTCTTGGTCGTCGATCTGCCGCATAGCGATGACGCATTCGTGAAAGCGTTTCCGGCCGAGACGACGGAGGCATTCTGCGAGGGGCACAATGCGGCGTTTCGCTATTTTGGCGGCGTGCCGCGCAGCATCGTCTACGACAACACGAAGCTAGCGGTGGCGAGGATCCTGGGAGACGGCACACGCCAGAGGACCCGTGTCTTCTCCGAGCTGCAGTCACATTATCTGTTCGCCGACCGTTTCGGGCGGCCGGGCAAGGGCAACGACAAAGGCAAAGTGGAAGGGTTGGTGGGCTATGCGCGGCGCAACTTTATGGTGCCGATCCCCAGGTTCTCAAGTTGGGAAGCCTTCAACGAACACCTCGAAGCGAAGTGCCGCAAGAACCGTGGACGGCGCTTGCGGCGACACTCGGAAACGATCGGTGAGCGTTTCGAGCGCGACCGCCAGGCGTTTCTGACGTTGCCTGCTGTCGGGTATGACGCTTGCGACAAGCGCACGACGCGGGTGACGTCGTTGTCGCTGGTGCGCTATCGGACCAACGACTACTCGGTTCCGACGCGCTACGGCCACCGCGAAGTACTGCTGAGAGCTTACGTCGATGAGGTGGTCATCGGCTGCGGCAGCGAAGAGATCGCCCGGCATCGGCGCAGCTACGAACGCGAGGAGTTGATCTTCGATCCGCTGCATTACCTGGCCTTGCTGGAGCGCAAGACGAACGCGCTGGATCAAGCCGCGCCGCTCGTCGGTTGGCAGTTACCGCAAGATCTCGTGCGTTTGAGACGCTTGCTCGAAGTGCGGCTGGGTAAACCAGGCAAGCGCGAGTACGTGCAGGTGCTGCGTTTACTCGAAGACTTCCCGCTCACCGACGTCACCGCCGCCGCGCGGCAGGCCGTTGAGTTGGGAACGATCGGCTTCGACGCCGTCAAGCACCTCGTCCTGTGTCGGATCGAGCAACGGCCGCCCCGCTTGGACTTGACGCAGTATCCGCACTTACCCACAGCACAAGTCGAACAGACATCGACAACAGATTATTTGGTGCTGCTGGCACAGGGAGTGGACTGATGGCGAGATCCAAACTGCTGCTGGAAGCTCATCTGAAAGCACTGCGGCTGCCGACCTTCTTACGCGAGTACGACAAGGTGGCACGGCAGTGCGCCACGGAGGGCTTGGATGCGAGACGCTTTCTGCTGCAACTGTCCGAGCTCGAACTGCTCGACCGTGAACGCCGAGCGACCGAGCGGCGCATCAAGGCCGCCAAGTTCCCGGTCACGAAAACCCTTGATACGTTCGACTTCCTGGCGTTACCCAAGTTGAACAAGAAGCTGGTGCTCGAGCTGGCACACGGAGAGTTCATCGACCGTCGCGAGAACGTGTTGGCTCTAGGAAACTCCGGCACGGGGAAAACGCATCTCGCTCTGGCGCTGGGACTGGCGGCCTGCCAGGGTGGCTATCGGGTTCGCTTCACTACCGCCGCAGCGCTGCTCAACGAGCTGCTGGAAGCCCGTGATGAGCGGCGCTTGCTGAGGGCCCAAAAGCAGCTCGCCAAGCAAGACCTGCTGATCGTCGATGAACTGGGCTACGTGCCGCTGTCGAAGACCGGAGCGGAGTTGCTGTTCGAAACCTTCTCACAGCGCTACGAGCAGGGCTCCACGATGGTGACCTCGAACCTGCCGTTCAACGAGTGGACCGAAGTCCTCGGGTCCGAGCGCATGACCGGCGCCCTGCTGGATCGGCTCACTCACCACGTCCACATCCTGGAGATGAACGGCGATAGCTTCCGCCTCAAGCAGAGCAAGAAGCAACGCTCTCCGTCTTCGGATTGATCCCCGCCGGCTCGCCACAGTTTTTGTGAGCCGCCTTCCACTCCGCCTTCAGCCGCCCTAACGGGCGACCTCAGGCTGCGTTCCAGCCGTCCCACAAAAACTCGAAGCAAAACCCCGACTCCCCCCCCCACTGGTCTATTTTTGCTCCGCCGCTCTACCCCAAAACTGGTCTATTCTCCCTCCGCCGAACTGGTCTAATTTTGCTCCGCCCTTGACAGCGTGGGGAGCACTGCCTTGCACAAAAGATAGGGGGCCGTCAGGTTGAGGGCCAAGGACAGATTCCAGAACTCGTCATCAAAATCAACGATCGGCTTAGGATTCGAGCCGCTGCCAATACCCGCATTGTTTACTAATATGTCAAGGGTTCCGAAGACATGCTCGGCCTGCCGAGCAACCTTCGCCGGCACAGCGGGATCGGAAAGATCGGCGGGAATTGCAATGGCCTTGCTTCCGAGCCCGGAAACCTCCTCGACCAGCGAGTTAAGATCACTTTGTGTTCGACCGGCGGCCGCGATCCATGCACCTTCGCGGGCGAACCCTAAGGCAATGGCACGGCCGATTCCACGTCCGGCACCCGTGATGAGGGCTACCCTGTTTTCAAGCTTTTTCGGTGGCATTTCCTTCGTCCTGTTAAGTCAATCCGAGAATCTTTCTCGCTTCATTTGGCGTGGCAACCTCGCGCCCCAGGCTAAGAGAGAGATCGCGAACTTTGCTGACTAGCTCCGAATTCTGCTTGGCAAATGCTCCCGGGGAGATATAAGGATTGTCCTCCCAGCCGACGCGAACATGCCCTCCTTGGAGAATCGCCTGTGCCATCAACCCCCAATGCGTCTGGGGATCCTGAACGCTCAGGTTCCAAATGCAGCCTTCCGGGAGATAGTCGAGCATAAAAGAAAGAGACTTCGGCGTCGGCGGCAGCCACGTGCCGCCCGGCCAAGCAAGAAAGATCGAGCAAAGAAGCGGCGTGGGCAACGTTGCACGCTGCCGGATGTAACCGATATTCCAGTAAGCGCCCGTCGAGAAGCACTCGATCTCCGGACGAACACCGAACTCGTCAAGGACGCGGACGTATTCGAGCAGCTCGCTCCTGGGGTGCGTCGAATAGATTTCATTGGCGGGGATCGAGGGATCCGGCTGAAAGCACTCATCGTGCGGGCCGAAGATGACCGACATCATGTCGGGCCTCAACTCCATCAGCTTTTTTCTTTCCTCCAGCCGCGCCGCTGCGACGCCGAACTGCATCACAGCATCGCAGCGAGACCGGATGCCTTCCTGCATTCGCTTCCAGCCGTCCACATCCAAGCGGGACACCTTGCGGCCGTCAGGACCGATGTCTGACTCCAGACGCCGGACACCGTGAATGTGAGTGACAGCGGCCCCTGCTTCCACGCCGCGCACGTATTGCTCCACAACCGCCTCTACCTGGTTGCCAGGGATCTTGTAGGGGTTGTTGGGAAATGAAGCTATGCAGTCGACTGCAACGGTGATGATGAGTTTTTCCATATATTGTTCCTAGGGGGCGAACACCGGTTACTCTTGCGGTCCCATGAATCGGGCCAAGACCGGTCGTCTACCCTCGGCAACGCGCTCTGTACTGTTGCGCGACGCGGGGTTCACGTCGCCGACCGCATTCGGAGCGCCCTGGGGATTCCTTCAGGGGTGTTTGCAAAACCAGTGAGCCTCAGTACTCCATTTCATAAATACACTCACGTTTCGTGCGAGTGCAGGCGGGCACAGCATGCTGTGCCCCTACAGATCTGTTGGGTGCCCTGAAACGTAGGGGCACGGCATGCCGTGCCCGAAGTTCCCGATCGTCCATCTGGCTTCTAAATATACGTGACCGAACTTACGAAGCGGACTACTCAGTGCGTCGCAGGGCTCCTGTATTCCCGCCAAGGCCTGGTTGGCTTTTCGATCTTGGCCCAGCTTGCGGCAAGCTAGTGTAGTGCCACATAAATAACTGGACAATAACACCCTTTTCGCGGTAGGATGGTTTATGTGGCCATCCGCTGACGCTCTACCCCTCACCGCCAAAGTCGAGCGCGCCGCCAAAACCCACGCCATTGTCCAGAACCGTTAGTGGCACTACACTAGGGACAGCAAATAGTTGAGTTGGCCGTCTTGTGGATCGATGGCGACTCGCCTCACCATCGTATCAACTGCGTGGCGACGTAACGTTGCTTTGTCTTCAGGGGCGCTTCGTGGCTACGGTAATGATCCCGCAAATAGGTCGGAGGTAAGGTCGAGCCTCGTGCCGTTGACGAAGAAAATGTCGAGCCGCCCATCCTAGTCGTAGTCGAAAATAGCCACTCCGGCGCCGCTGGTTTCCAGGATGTATTTCTGGTGTTCTAGGCCTCCATAAATGATCTCCCGGAGACCAGTCTCTGCGCCGACGTCGACGAATGAGACCCAGTTTCCGGGCGGGAGCGGGAACGCCGCCCCGGGCAGCAGAGTGACGACCAAACCTGCCCAGAGTAGAACGGAAGATTTTGCGCAGCCCTGTTGAGAGCTATCTCTGCCGTGCTTAGGAGGCCACCCAGCCGGCTGAGGCGCTCTGCTTGCACGACGGGCCGTGCGTGAGTTGGACAAGATCATACCTATATGCTGGTCGGGTGAAGCGAGGTAGCAAGTGTTACGTCATCATAGCTCGGTCGAAAACCCGGGGGTTTTGATCCCCTGGGTGGGCCTGAGACTGGTGGCGGGACCTGACCCTTGAGGGGGACTGACCGCTCCCTGACGGTCGCGGCTCCGTTTATCTTGGCGAAGGCCCATGGGCACTCCCTCCCCTTCCTTCGTTGTATATACAGCCGCCCTCGGCGGCGCTGTATTGATCTTTGGATACAACCAGGAATACTGCAGCCCCGGATGTCTTGCGCCATACCTGGATGGAATGTCCTGTGTCCAGTTGCTCGGGATGGTCAGGCAGAAGGCGAGTAGACCTACGAGCACGATGCGCTGGGAAGCCAATGGCGCCTGGTCGAGAGGCCCCCGCGGGTGGGGAACTTCCGACAGTCCACCTCCGAGGCGCCCCAGCCGCCTCAGGCGCGAACGGATCAGCAACGCAACACCGACTGCTGCCATCAGGATGTTGAGCGTTTGCCCGGTGCCGAGGGCGAGCCGGTGGGTTGGGTAGTCGCGAAAGAGGTCGATGAAAATGCGGGGGACAGCGTACCAGAAAACGAACCTGGCAGCCATAGCACCAGGCGTTGAATTGGTCCTTCTCACGCGTAGCAGGAAAAGCATCAGCAGCAGGTTCTTGGCACCGTCGTAAAGTACGACTGGGTGGCGGAACCCGTCGGCATCAGGAAACTTGACCGCCCACCACACGTCGGTGATACTGCCGACGATCTGCCCGTCGATGAAATTGCCGATCCGGCCAACCCCCATCAGGAACGCCCCAGGAATAACCAGAGCGTCAGCCAGGATCAGGAACGGCGTCCTGTTCAGGCGGGTGAAGAGCGCGGTGCCGGCTGCGACGCCGAGCATCACACCATGGGTGGCCATTCCCCCAAGCCAATAGGCGGGAATCAATCCGAGATGCTGACGATAAAACGGCCATTCGTCGAACGCGACCTCGACGAGGCGGCCGCCGGCCAACCCGCCGACCACGATGAACAGGCTCAAGCTCCAGACCTCCCGGAGCGACAGGGTCAGATCCACGTGACCGCGCCTAAGAAAGAGGTAAATCCGCAGGAACCCAAGGGCAAAGCCGAGCCCGTACCACCAGAGGTGCACCCCGCCGACGTCAGCAAGCACCGGGTCGATGTTATGGACGTAAGGTCCGACCATGATGTCCCGTAGCGGCCGTCACTCCTTCACGACAATCGCGCCCACACGTTCAGATGATAACCCGCTGAGCAGCGCTTGGTGCCCAGCAGAACATGGCATGAAACGGCGTTGTCCAAGTTCTGATAGCGTTCTTCCTGGATAGCCGCCCACTCGGAAGCATTGTCCGCGCCTATTCGTGGACGGATAGATCCAGGAGTGAGACTCGCCGGGCTGCGTTTTGCTGCTCCGGGTTCGGGAGCACCGGCTGCCAGTGACAATAACGTGCCCTTCTTTGCAACCTGAATTGTTCCCCGGCGCCGATCCGAGAAGACGCGCTTCGAGTTCAATGCCGCGGTGACGGAAGCTCACGTGCCTTGCTTGTCGTAGTCTCAAGGGCAGCCGGCTCTGAGTGGCCCGGACGAGTCGCTTGTTAGGAAAAGCGAAGCCACCCCCCGTTACACACGCCAAGGCGCCACTCGTGGTCCGGTAGCCGGGTTTCGCTCTCGCCCGAAGCTGACGGAGGAGGGAACCTTAGCAACTTGTGACTCTCGCCGCTTCTCTTCGTTGGGTAACAGCGGCTTCGGCTCGCCGGACGGCGCCCCTGATCGCGTGGCTCCTGCTGGGCCCGCTGTGTCTCGTTTCAGCCGAGGCGGAAACACCTCCGCGGTTTGAGGCGGATGTTCTGCCCATCTTGACGGCCCATTGCTTCAAGTGTCACGGGCTGGAAGCGGCCATGGTGGGCCTCGACCTACGCACGCCTCCCTTGATCTTGCGGGGAGGCGACAACGGGACGATAGTGACCAAGGGTTCCGCCAGCGAGAGCCTTCTTTACAAGAGGATCTCGACGGCCACCATGCCTCCCAGCGGCGAACTGAAGCTACGTGAGGAGCAAGTCGAAACGATTCGGCGCTGGATTGACGCCGGCCTGCCTGCCTCCTGGACCTACGGGAATGTGACCAAGGCCGAAGCTCCGGAGGTGTCCGAGGAAGATCGGCAATACTGGGCTTTCCAGAAGCTGGCGCGTACGCTTCGTCCAGATCTTTCCGCCGGCGAAGCACTCGACCCAGCCCTGGGACAGCCACCTCAATACGCGGACCGAAATCGACAAGATTTGCCGGCAGACGGAACTGCCCATGCACGGGCTGATCCATGATCTGAAGAGCCGCGGCCTGCTGGAAAGCACGATTGTCTGGTGGGGTGGGGAATTCGGCCGTTTGCCGGTTTCCCAAAACGGCTCGGGACGCGACCACAACCGCAACGCTTTCAGCCTGTGGCTCGCGGGCGGCGGTTTCAAGGGAGGCCACATTCACGGCGCGACCGACGATTTTGGCTACCGTGCGGTCCAGGACCGAGTGGGGGTCTCCGATCTTCACGCCACCATTCTTCACCAGCTCGGCCTCGACCACAGCCGGCTCACCTACAAACATCACGGACGAGCTGAAACGCTAACCGACATCCCCCTCACCGGCGCCAAAGTCGTCGACAATCTGATCGACGGCGCGGTCAGGATCTAGGTGCCCGACGCTCGACCAACCGTGTGAAGCGCCAGCTACCTTGCGCGACGAGCAACACGGGCGTAAGCACGAAGAGCTGAAACTTAATCGCGCACAAACTGAAGACCACTCCAGCTGCGAAAGGCTTCTGTTTGGTTTGTAACCTCATCGAGATGGCCAACCAGAGCAGGAGTAAGGGAACATCTTGTCCATAGATGAACGCAGCGACCTCCTACGAAGCGGATCTCGACCCGGTCCTTTTGAAAGTCCGGTGCGTCGTGACACAAGAAGGGCCGGCTCCTCGGTCGCCCGAAAACGCCGGCCCAATCTGAGAGTATTCTCGCGAGCTGAAGCTCACAGATGCGTGGTCGAGGTTAGAAGTCTCCGTGAGGCGGCATAGGCGGCGCGGCGTCTTTCTCTTCGGGGATCTCGTGTACGGTCGCCTCGGTCGTTAGCATCAGCGCTGCAATGGAAGCGGCGTTCTGTAAAGCCGTCCGTGTGACCTTGACAGGATCGACGACGCCCGCGCTGACGAGGTCGCCGTACTCATCCGACTGAGCGTTATATCCGTAGTTCCCGTCAGACTGAGCCCGCACCTTTTCCGTCACGATGGCACCTTCCATGCCGGCGTTCTGGGCGATCAACCGCAGAGGATCTTCGAGTGCACGCTTGACGATGTTGACGCCGATCTGCTCGTCGTCATCTTCAACCTTGAGGTCTTGTAATCCCGAGGAGGCCCGCAGCAAGGCGACTCCGCCGCCGGGAACAATACCTTCCTCGACGGCTGCTCGGGTAGCGTTCATGGCGTCTTCGACGCGAGCCTTCTTTTCCTTCATCTCGGTCTCGGTGGCAGCGCCGACCTTGATGACGGCGACACCGCCAACGAGTTTTGCCAACCGTTCTTGCAGCTTCTCGCGGTCGTAGTCCGAGGTGGTCTCTTCAATCTGGGCGCGCAACTGCTTCACGCGGCCCTCGATCGCCTCCTTCTTGCCGCCGCCTTCGACGATGGTGGTGGTGTCCTTGTCGATGGTGATGCGGTCGGCTTGTCCGAGATCCTCCACCTTGACGCCCTCGAGCTTGATACCGGTCTCTTCCATAATGGCCCGGCCACCCGTCACGATGGCGATATCTTCGAGCATGGCTTTTCTGCGGTCGCCGAATCCTGGCGCCTTGACCGCAACGATATTGAGGGTGCCGCGCAGCTTGTTGACCACCAGAGTCGCCAGGGCCTCGCCCTCCACCTCTTCGGCCAAGATCAACAGCGGACGCCCCCCTCGTGCGACCTGCTCGAGCAGGGGAAGAAGATCCTTCATGTTGCTGATCTTCTTCTCGTGGATGAGAATCACCGGCTTTTCGAGCACACATTCCATCCGGTCAGGGTCGGTGACGAAGTAGGGCGAGAGATAGCCCCGATCGAACTGCATCCCTTCGACTACGTCCAGGGTGGTTTCAATGGTCTTGCCTTCTTCGACGGTGATGACGCCATCTTTGCCGACCTTCTCCATCGCTTCGGCAATAATTTTGCCGATTGTCATATCGTTGTTAGCTGAAACGGAGGCCACCTGCGAAATGGCCTCGCCTTCGACCGGCTTGGCGGAGGCCTGGAGCGCGGCGACGACCGCCTCGGTCGCCCTCTCGATGCCGCGTTTGAGCGCCATGGGGTTAGCTCCGGCGGCGACGCTCTTCATGCCGTCCCGGTAAATCGATTGGGCGAGAATCGTAGCAGTGGTCGTACCGTCCCCGGCTACGTCGCTGGTCTTGGAGGCGACTTCCCGCACCATCTGGGCGCCCATGTTCTCGAGTCTGTCCTCGAGCTCAATCTCCTTCGCGACCGTGACACCGTCCTTGGTGATCGTGGGGCCGCCGAATTTCTTCTCCAAAACGACGTTCCGCCCTCGGGGACCGAGGGTCACTTTCACGGTGTCGGCTAGGCGATTTACGCCGGTCAAGATCGCTTGTCGGCAATCTTCTCCGTAAACTATTCTCTTTCCTGCCATTGATTTCTCCTCCTCTTATGCAGCTTTTTCCTTCTTCGACCCCTCGGCGCCTTCGAGCACCGCTAGAACGTCGTCTTCTCGGAAGATGATGTATTCTGTGTCATCGATCGTGACCTCATTACCGGCATATTTGCCGAAAAGAATACGGTCACCCTCTTTCACCTCGAGCGGGATAATGTCACCATTGTCCTGTCGTTTGCCGTTTCCAACGGCGATGACGATGCCCTGCTGAGGCTTCTCTCTGGCGGAATCGGGAATAATGATGCCGCCCTTCTGCGATTCTTCCTCCTCGATGCGTTCTACGAGGATGCGGTCGTGTAGTGGTCTCAACATCAGGTGTCACTGCCTCCTTAAGATACCTGCGATGAAGAATAAAACTAAGGTGAAAGCCCAACGCGGGCCGGGGCTGGGCTGGTAGCGATTGACTCTTTGGTTAAGGGTAGCGAGATCGTCCCACGACTGTCAAGAAACGGAGTCAAGTTACTCAAAACAATCGTGTAGTGATTTGTTTTAATCAAGGTGGATCTCTGCTTCTTGCCGGGATGGAAATGCGGCGTGTCCAACGACGCCGACATCGAGGGTGAAGTACGGCCTTGACCTTAGTAAGCTATCTTGTGAGCTGATCCCGAATAACCAGGAGTAAGCAGGGGTCTTCTCGGCTTGCTACACGCACAACTACCGCGAGTTCATGGGAGGATTTACAAACTGGGTCGAACAGGTGGCGGACAGCAAGGATGCCGTCCAATACCGGCAAAAGGTGAGCGACGCAGAGTCGGCGTCGATGTGGCAGAGCCTGTCATTCGGGGCAAACTACAAGGCGGCTTACTGCATGGCGGTTTGCCCGGCGGGTGAGGACGTCATTGCTCCTTTTCTCACCGAACGCAAGCAGTACCTGGAGGATGTCGTGCGGCCTTTTCAGCGGAAGGCGGAAACCGTCTACGTGATTCCCGGCTCGGACGCGGAAGCCCACGTCTCCCGGCGGTTCCCCCACAAGACAGCGAAAAAAGTCAGCGGAAGCCTTCGGCCTAACTCGATCGAGCGATTTCTTGATGGTCTACGGCTGGTTTTCCAGAGGAATCAGGCGGACGGTCTGGATGCCACTTACCACTTCACCTTCACGGGGAACGAGGAGCGCGAGGCGACGGTCGTAATACGCAACAAAACATTGCAGGTGGAGGAGGGGCATGTCGGGAACGCCGACTTGCACGTAACGGCCGACAGCCGCACCTGGTTGGGCTTTCTGAGAAAGGAACGAAACCTAGTCTGGGCTCTGGTCACTCGGAGAATCCGCATGAAGGGCTCGCCCCGACTGCTGTTGGCATTCGGCAAGTGCTTCCCCTCGTGACGCGGAATGCCCTGGCCCGGCGGTTTCGATCGTACGGAGGATGCAGCTAAACAGGCGAAAACGAATTCCGAAGGAGAACGAACACGAACAACAACGTAACTGCCGAGGAGTGGTTCACGCTAGGGGAGAGAGTCCCCTATGATCGCCGCCGCGGTCGATAGCAACTAGTATTTCGGAACCGTGGGGTCGACTTTGTCGCTCCAGGCTAGGATGCCGCCTTTGAGGTTCTTGACCTTGCCGAAGCCGGCGGTCTTGAGGAAGTTGACGGCTTTGGCGCTGCGCATGCCCGACTTGCAATGGGCCACGATGGCGTCGGCGGTGTCGAGCTCGTTCACGCGCTTTGGTAGATCGCCCAACGGGATCAAGTGGGAATTGGGAATCGAGCAGATCTCGAATTCGTGGGGCTCGCGGACATCAAGGATGTAGACGTTCTCCCCGCGGTCCAGCTTTTCTTTCAACTCAACCGGATCAATTTCCCATTCGCTTAATCCGGGCACAGGCTCCGGCTCGGCCTGTGGGATGCCGCAGAACTCCTCGTAGTCAATCAACTCGTGGATCGTGCGGTTGGGACCGCAGACCGGGCAATCGGGGTTCTTGCGCAGCTTCAGTTCCCGGAACTTCATGTTGAGAGCGTCGTAAAGGATCAAGCGGCCGCTCAGGGTTTCCCCCTTACCGAGAATCAGCTTCACGGTCTCGGTCGCCTGAATGCTACCGACCAGGGCCGGAAGGACGCCGAGGACGCCGCCCTCGGCGCAGCTCGGAACCAACCCCGGAGGCGGCGGTTCGGGATACAAGCAGCGGTAGCAGGGACCGTCGTCGTGGTTAAACACGGTTGCCTGGCCTTCAAACCGAAAGATGGACCCATAGGCGTTGGGCTTGCCCAGCAAGACGCAGGCGTCGTTGACCAGATAGCGGGTCGGGAAATTGTCGGTGCCGTCGACGACCACGTCGTAGTCTTTGAGAATTCCCAGCGCGTTCTCGCTAGTCAGCCTTACCTCGTGTTTGTCGATTTCGACGTAGGGGTTGATGTCGGCCATTCGCTCGGCGGCCGAGTCGAGTTTCGGCCGGCCGATGTCCTTCGTTCCATGGATGACCTGACGCTGCAGGTTGGTCATGTCAACGACATCGAAATCAACAATCCCGATGCGGCCGATGCCGGCGGCCGCGAGGTAGAGGCCCAGCGGCGCGCCCAAACCGCCAGTGCCTATCATTAATACACTAGCTTTCTTGAGTTTGACCTGGCCCTCCATGCCGACTTCCGGCATGATCAGGTGACGGCTATAACGAAGGATCTCGTCGTTACTAAGGACGGGAGTGGCCGCTGCCATGCCTCCCGCAACGTTAAGTGACATGATTTCCTCCTCCAGCGATCGAAGGCACAATCGTGATCACGTCGTCCCCGCCGACCTTCGTAGCTTCCCGATCGAGGTAGCGAATGTCTTCGTCGTTCATGTAGACGTTGACGAAACTTCGCAGCTTGCCCTCATCCGTGAAAAGGTGCTTGCGAAGGTCGGAATACCCACTGGTTAGCTTCTCGAGCGCTTCACCGACGCTCGAGGCTTCGACCTCGACCGAGTCCTTTTTGTCAGCGTACTGGCGCAATGGTGTCGGGATCACTAGCTTAGCCATGGGCTTCTCCGTAGGTCAGTTCTTCGTTTTCCGCGGCGGTTTGGTCCGGGTCGGGCAAGAAACTCCTGGCGTGGTCGAACCCTCCATTTTTGATCGAGATAACCACAAAAGAGTACCACGGGCAAGAGTTTTTCAAATCAGTTTCCGAAAAATAGGCGTCGCAGTCTGGGTGGGAATGGTAGATGCCGATCAACTCCAGTCCTCGCTTGCGTGCTTCCCGGTCGGCGGCCAATAGATCCTCGTTTCTGAGCTCGTAACGCTCGGCTTTCGAACCCGCAAAGGCGTTCTCCAGGGGAACTCCGACACGGACAGTCCGTTGGCCGTTCTCGGTCGCGCCCAACATGGCGCCACAACACTCGTTGGGGTAGGTGGAGCGGGCGTGCTCGACCATTTCTTTCCAGGGACCGGGGTCGACGCGGATCATGATTCGTCCCAGAAGCTTTCACTCAGATATTTGTCCGCCGAATCGCAGAATACGGTCACGATGACCCCTTCGCGGACCCGGCGCGCCACATTCAGGGCCGCGGCCAGGTTGGCTCCCGACGAGATGCCGACCATCAGCCCTTCCTCGCGGGCCAGCCTCTTGACGATGGCATGCGCTTCTTCGGTCTCGACTTCGATGTTTTCATCCGCCAAGGTCCGGTCATAGATACCGGGCACAATGGCTGTCGGCATGTGCTTCAATCCCTCGAGTCCGTGGAATCCCGAGGAGGGCTGCATCGAAATCAGCCTGATCGATTTCGAGTACTCCCGCAAGCAGCGGCCGACACCCATGAACGTGCCGCTCGTGCCCAGACCCGTGACGAAATGCGTAATTCTGCGGCCGGTCTGTTCAAGTATCTCCGGCCCGGTTGTCTCAAAATGCGCCAGCCAGTTGGCCGGATTGTTGTATTGATCCGGATAGAAGTAAGCGCCGGGATTTCGGCGGTACTCTTTTTGGCACGCAAGGATAGCGCCGTCGGAGCCTTCCGCCGGGTCGGTGAGAATCACCTCGGCCCCGTAGGCTTTCAAGATCCGCTTCCGCTCCGGAGAAGCATTCGCCGGCAGAAACAATTTCACCCGGTAG
Organism: Bryobacterales bacterium; assembly: GCA_965248105.1. Classification (GTDB taxonomy): domain Bacteria; phylum Acidobacteriota; class Terriglobia; order Bryobacterales; family UBA6623. Next base: position 1,710,823 of record CBDFIK010000006.1, on the reverse strand, counting down.
CCTTTGGCCGCACAGACCATGGCGTAGGCGATGCCGGTGTTGCCGCTGGTCGAGTCGATCAGGGTCTTCTCGGACGTCAACTTACCCGTGCGCTCGCCGTCGAGAACCATGTTCAACGCGGGCCGGTCTTTGACCGAGCCGCCGGGGTTGAAGTACTCGGCCTTGCCGTAGATCTCGACGCCGGGCAGGTCGGCGGCCAGCTTTCGGACCCGAACCAGCGGAGTGTTCCCGACCTTGTCGACAACCGAACCCGCGCCCACCGGGTTTTTCATCGAAGCCACGCCGCCGTCCCTCATGGAAACTCGCCGTTTAGGGTGGAAAAGCGCCCGGACATATACTCTACCGCCCGGGGAGTGGGAAGCCAACCGCTGCTACCCTGATGGTAGGAAATCTCTACTATATCTGTCAAGAATAGGGAGATTGCCGGACATGCCAAGGAGGCCCGGTCACCGCCTTGGCGCCACAGTGATGGATGGCTTCCCGGCAGCGTTTCTGTAATCTTTAGTGTATGTTAGATAGGGAGGTGCACTTTCTGTATGACTGTTAAAGTAGGTATCGAGATTCCTAGGGAGCTGCATACCCGTGTCAAGATGGAGGCCGCGCGGCGGCGGATAAAGATCAAAGACGCCTGCCGGGAGGCCTTCGAGGGCTGGCTCAAAGCAGGCGACGGCGAGCCGGACGCCGAGTTCCAGCGGCAGATGGGAATTGCCCGCGAAGCGATGACCCGCTATCACAGGGTGCTCAAGGAACTCGCCCGTTGACGCAGGAACCCGAGTGGCTCTCGCGTGATGTCGTTCTGACGATTCACTCTGAGCAGATCGCGCTGTACGGAGGAGCTTCGGGCGTTCGGGACGAGGGTCTCCTTGACACTGCGTTGGCGAGGCCGCGGAATCTCCGGGCGTATGGGTCCGCGAGTCTAGTCGAACTGGGCGCGGCGTACGCCGTGGGGATCGTTCGCAACCACGCGTTCGTTGACGGAAACAAGCGCACTGCTTTCTTAGCCATGTACACGTTCCTGGCGCGGAACGGGTTGGAGGTGATGGCCGGCGAGGCTGAGGTGGTGGCCGCGATGCTTGAGTTGGCGGGCGGATCAATTGATGAGTCAAGCTTCGTCCGGTGGTTAAAAGAGCACACGCGGCAATCTCCTTCAGACTAGACATTCCATCTCCGCAGCCCACGCGAACTAGCCGCCGCCGCACCTTCACCGTAGGTTCCACTTCCTCACATTTCCTCACTGCGCCCCTGGCTCGCTATCATGTTGCCTATGGTAGAACCCGGCATAGAACTCGAACGAAGGATCGTCGTCTCCGAGGAAGACTCGATCACCTTTTTGGGAACCGACGTGAAGCCGTCGCTGGCGACGCCGGCGATGATCGCGAGAATGGAAATCACGGCCCACGACGCCGTGCAGCCTCACCTCGAAGAAGGTCAGGACAGCGTGGGCACCCGTGTTAACGTCGAACACCTGGCTGCGACCCCGCTTGGCGCCGAGGTTACCTACGGTGCCAAGCTCACGGCAGTCGACGGGCCGCGGCTGACGTTCGAGGTGGAAGCCTCCGACGAGCGAGAGGTCGTCGGCCGTGGTACGCACGAGCGATTCATCATCGATGTCGAGCGGTTCGCCGCCGGCTTGAGGAAAAAGTTCGGACAGCCATGATGAAACAAGCTGAACGCCTGTTCACTCCGTCGCCTGATTTCGAAACAACGGGGCCGCCCGCAAGTGCATCGGCCCAGTCGGGCGGTCGGACCCCGAATCGAAGCAGCCGCCTGAGCGTGTGGCTGATGCTAACCGCCTGGGTGCTTGGGGTGAACCTCCTGGCGGCCCAGCCGAGCCATCGTCCGAAGACTTTGGGGCCAAAGTGGGTCTCCTTGTTCAATGGCAACGATCTCAGCGGATGGCGCGAAATCGGCCAAGAAAAGTGGACTGTCGAAGACGGTGCCGTCTACGGCATGGGAGTCACGGACGAATACGGCTACCTGGCCACTGAGAAAACCTACAAAGACTTTCATCTTTTTCTGCGCTTCAAATGCGAAGCCGACGGCAATAGCGGCGTCTACCTGCACACCGAATTTGACGGCGATACGCCGGACATCACCGCCGGGCGCCAGATCGAGATCGACCGCGGCGTCGGTCATCACACGGGGGGCATCTACGGCGACCGCAAGGGCTGGATTGTTTGGCCCGCCCCCGAACTCGAAACCGTCATCAAACCCTACGACTGGAATGACCTCCTGATCAAGGTGGAAGGCAACCGCTACCGCACCTACCTAAACGGTGTCCGGATGATCGACTACACGTATCCCTCCCCGGGATCAACCGAAGGCGTTATCGCACTCCAGTTGCACTCGGGCGGCGAAGGCCGCATGCGGTTCAAGGACATTTGGGTGCGAGATTTGAGCGAGCAGTGAGGAAGGCAAAGAAGCGAGATCACTCTATCGGCCATCACTGCCTGTGGGCACCATGAGCAGGCTCAAGCGATAGCTGGTAGTAGGGTCTTATTGAAGCTCGCAAAATACAGTGACCTTGGAAAACGGGCACGGCATGCCGTGCCCCTACAATCTGAACATGGGTCATGTCACCATAATTCGCGAGACTCAGTAGTGTGGAGATGAGAGACCAAAGCCCTTAAGAGTACTCCTCCAGTTCCTCCAGGAAGTTTAGGATTTTCCTGGGAGTGTGCGGAGACGACCAAAGACCATCCTCAATCTCATCAGTGAGTTCTTCTTTGCAGCGATCGTGGGTTTGGACACGCCCGTGCTGGATCTCCACATCAAGCCTGGTCCCATCTACTGTAAGATTCGTGCATCGCCAAAACGTATGCAACCGGGCCAGCGAAAACGCCAGATGCGATCCCCGCTTATCATCGGCGACGGCGTGGATCTGATCGACGATAACGGTGCGTCATTGCTCCAGTTTCTCCTTTTGCCCTACGAAAGGGGTTAACTGGCTGTCTCAAATCCCGGGTCCACTCCATTACGGCTCCACCGTGGGCTACTATCCTACGCCCTCCGGGGCTAACGCGATCAGCCCGCCTAGGCGTCGAGAAGAGTCTCGACGCGGCACGCTGAGAGCGTGCGCCACAAAAGAATCGGACGCTTTCACACGGCGGGAATCTTGGTTCCGAGCGCGGTGCGGAGAGGCAGCCCCCGCGGGACGGGTGCTATCGATGGTAAACGGGGCGGAGCAAAAGCCGCGGATCTCAAAGGCGAGGTCCGCGGTACCGGGTTCACCCTTAAAATGCGTTGATTCCACAGGGGTTCGACGAGATTGGGTTTGTTTCGTATTTTGTGTGAGTGGGGTCTGTGGGGCTGGTGGTCGGTCGTTTCGGAGACCAGCTTGCGGGGCCGACTCGCGAGAGGCCCGGAAGCCGATGCGGCCGGCTGTGGGGCTTGGAGTGTCGATCGGGGGTGGGGCTTGGGCCGGGACGTATCGGCCGCGATGGGGATCGGCGGGGGCATAGGAGCCGGCGGAGGAGCGAGCCTCGCGGGCCTTGCGCTCGTCACGGCGCAGGTCGGCCAGCTGCTTGACGGCACGGAAGAAGCGGCGGCTGAGATGTCCGTCGTAGCGGGCCAGGTGAACGAAGGCCTGGGTGCGGTCAAGCATCGCCGAGCCTAACAGCGGGGTCTCGCCGTCGTATCCCGGGCGCAACTCGTCTGGACGGCGTTTTTCCAGGTGCCGGCGCTGGTCGTCAACCGCAGCGGCGAGGAAGCCGGTCTCCAAGCGGGTGAGGCGGCGCATGCGCCATTGGGCGTCGGCGATTTGACGGACGAGTTCGAATTCGAGGGAGTTGGCGGGTTGGATGTCGGCTTCGAGGGCGGAGAGTTGGCGATCGAAGTCGGCGGGGTCCTCGCCGGGCATGACGGTATCGCGGGCGAGGAGTCCGTGTTTGAGTGCGTTCTTGTGCAGAAGCTGACGGCCTAGACGGTCTGGGAGCGGACCTTGTTGCATGGATCATCCCGAAGAATGTCTTATCATTGGTTTTTCAACGCTGGGGGTAGTCCAAATGCCACATAAGTTCAACGCAGCGCGACGGCACAAGTTTGATAAGGTGCAGTACCGGGTGATCAACTGGGCGGAATATAACGAGAGCTTGCGCCAACGGGGTGACCTGACGATTTGGGTCAGTGAGGAGGCTCAAAGTGTGTGGAGCGCGCCGCGCCGCACGTCACGGGGTGGTCAGCGCAGATACTCGGATTTGGCGATCGAGACATGCCTGATGCTGCGCACGGCATACCATCTTGGACTGCGTCAGACACAGGGGCTTATGGGTTCCATCGGCACGCTCATGGGGTTGGATATACGGGTACCGGATTACTCCACGCTGTCGCGTCGCGCAAACGGGGTGAGCATCGCTCAGGTGATGAGGCAAGCAGGATCTGTGCCTATCCATCTGGTGGTCGACAGTACTGGCCTGAAGATCTTCGGCGAGGGCGAATGGCTAGCGCAGAAGCATAACACCAAGGGAATACGCCGCCGCTGGCGCAAGCTCCACCTCGGACTGGACCTCGCCAGCGGGGCGATTGTTTGCGCCGCTCTGACTCACGATAACGTTGGAGACAGCACAGCCTTACCCGGCCTCCTGGATCAGCTGGATGCCCCGGTCACGGGCTTTCTGGCTGACGGCGCCTACGATGGAGCGTCCACGCGAAATCTGCTGAGGCAGCGGTATGGGGAGACCCTGGATGTGGTCATACCGCCGCCAAAGGACGCAGTGATCCGCCTGCAATCGGCGCGTGATGCGACCGTTCGGGATCGCCATATTGCCCAAATCCGCAGCAACGGGTGCATAGCCTGGCAGACGGCAACAGGGTACAACCAGCGCAGCCGAATAGAAACGCAGATGGGCCGTTGGAAGAGCGTCATCGGCCCCAAACTCAAATCCCGCAGCTTCTCCAGGCAGATCACGGAGGTCCAACTCGGTCGCAAAGTCCTGAACACAATGACCGCGCTCGGACGGCCTGTGTTCGAACGCATCTCCTGACGCTACGGCTTGGGAAAGGGAGAATTCCGTTTCCATCCCTATCCGTGCAACAAGGCTGTAAAAAGCTAGCTTACGCACGGGCGCACCCGCTGGGCAGGCCCGGATTCTGCACAGACCAGGGCGGGTTGTCTATTACGATAACACTAAGGATGGGCGCCTTTGGAGAACCTTGCCGCCGCCTAAGATCACTCTCTTTGCTCCCCTGGTAGACGGCCCTGGGTCAGCGACAATTCACATGAGAATAGTTCGCCACGCGAGGTGATGCGAAAGGGTTGAACGGACGCCTGCCCCTGCACTGCCACGGAGTTTTGACCCCCGGGAAGTCACGCGTCGGGGTCGTGTCTCAAGCCGGCACTCTCTGCCAGGAGCGAGTGGCTGTGGGCTTCCCTCCGCGAGTCATCCTAGTTGGAGGGGTGGCGGAAACCGGTGGAGGGCAAGGTTCAATGGGTCCGGGCAGCCGCAGTACGAAGTAGTCCCTGGGCGGATACAGCGCATAGGGTTCCAGCTGGTAGAAGGCTTTTCCTAGTTGCTCTTGGATTCGGTAAATGGCGTGAAAGAAGTTGCCACGACTGATGCCGAACTTGCGAGAGCAGAGCTTCCAGCCCGCGCCCAGCAGAAAATGGAATCGGAAGATCCGATAATGCCACGCATCCAGCACGCGCCGCGAGACGAGAACGAAGTCCGCCATGTACTCCTCTTCTTTGCGCGACCATGTCGTCCGATTTGTTTTTCCGCCTGCCGCGCGTTCTAAAGAAACGTGACTGAGGTACTTCCCCCGCGTCACGCAGTCGCGAAACCGCGTATAACAGGCTCGAAAGATCGCTCGCGACGCGCACGCGCAAGGAATGAGCTGCCCTCTTTTCTCACGGCGCACGCCCGTGCCGTGACACATCGCGCAGGCTGCGTGCGCAACTAGATATAAGTCTGAACGGTCCCAGTCCATATGGCCTTTCTCTCAATAACCAGCACTCCGACCTTCACTGTAAATCTCCTAACTCTGCTGTCAATAGTTTGACATCGAAAATGTCAAAAAAATGATTCCCGAATTGAAACTAATTATAGGAATTGCCGAAAATCATTTCGGATCAGTAACCTATCAATATCAATTAGTTAGACACCTTAGTCCCCTCGTTTTTCTTCGACAAATCCCCATACTAATAGTTACACGAGCCTATTTCAACCAGCTATATGAAGGCGCCCCTCGGCTTCCGTTGCCTTGCGGCTCGCCTGGCTCGTTACCTGAACGAGCTAGTCCGGCGTGGGGAAATCAGCGAGCGCGGTCTCGCTCGGCTGACCGGCTACTCACAGCCCCATATCCACAACGTCCTTAAGGGAGCGCGCAAAATGAATGTTGAGCTGGCAGACCAGATCATGGAACTGCTTGGGATTCCCCTGCTGTCCCTCTTTACACAGCAGGAGTTATCAGGTCTGGCGCCACCCAGGAGGACCGAGGCGCTGCCGATTCCCTTGCTGGAGGGGCCTTTGGGAGGGGGGAACCCGTTTCCCAAACTGGGGCGAGGCACAGAGCGGCGTTACTTCTCTAGTTCATTGCTAAGTCGGCTCATTAGCCCGGTCGTGCTCGCATTGGATCAGAACGAACGGGGCATGTGGCCGGCGCTTTGGCCCAACGACCTCGTCCTGCTAGACCGCTCGCCCATCGAACGTCGGCGACCGAATTTCGAGCACGTCTACGCTTTGTCCTGGGAGGGTGAAGGCTGGATCGGCCGCTGCCGCGTCGTAGGAGGCGCCTTAGTGGTGGTCGTCGACAACGCCCGTCAGGCCCATTCCCTTCATGGCCCCGTCCCCCTCGAACACAACGAGGTGCTTGATATCGTGAGAGGGAAAATCGTTTGGGTTGGTCGCGACCTCGATGTAGTGTGATGGAACGGCCGACGTCAGCTGCCGTGCCGGCCCTTTCCGGCCTTCGTTAGATGGTTGGTTGTGCTGTCCTGAGCTGATCAATGCGTCGATGCCGGCTCCTCGAGGGGCACCGGAACGAATTCCTTCACTACTTTGCCCGAAGTCGTATCGCAAACCCGCAGCCGCCCCTCGAAACCGCCGATGGCCAGGCGTTCGCCCGTGGGGTGAAATACGATAGCAAAGACGCCCCGCCCAGGCGCCGCACAGGTCGCCACTCGCTCTCCGCTTTCGGTGTCGTAAACGGGTACCTCGTTGCTCACACCCCCGACAGCAATGCGGTTACCATCAGGGCTGAAGGCCAGAGCTTGGACGACACCCGCCTGTTCTTCGTACTTCCTCACTAGCGTTGAATCGTCCGCGATCTTGAGCGCTGCCGGCCTGTCCATCATGTAGAGATAGGGCACTCGGTCCTTACCGCCAATCAGGACATAATCTCGGCGAGGATGGCGAGCGACGGCGTAAAGCTGGTCTCGCAACAGATTCACGTTCTCGATAAAAGCGCCAGTCTTGGCGTTCGCGAGTTTGGCGGCCCGGTCCCTACCGACGGAGACGATTCGTTCGTCGTCAATACCAAAGGTAGTCCCTAGGACCCAGTCCTCGTGGTGTCCGGCCTTGAACAGCTCCTCGCCGCTGGCGACTTCGACCACGCGAACGGTCTTGTCGCTCGTCCCGAAACAGACGTACCGACCGTCTGCCGAGAGCGATCCGCCGAAAAGCGTATCAGAGCCCACCATCAACGACCGCGAGAGCTGCCGCGACTCGACGTCCCAGACCTGCAGTTCGCCGAACACCGCCGGAGATCCGCCGATGGCCACTAGGGTCTTCCCATCCGGTGTGAAGCCCAGCCAATTGAGACGATCGGACTTACCCAGCAACCGCGCGACGATGCCGGAGCCGTCCGATTTGTGCAGCAGGATCTCCTTGAAGCCCCCGACCGCCAGCAAGGACCCGTCGGGAGAATACGCAAGCCCGCTGATTACGGGCGGCTGCTGATAGACAGGGGGCTGATCGGGAATCTTGGGACCTTTTGCGGACTCCGGAGTGTCGTCCTTCGCGCCCTCCTGGACCCAGCGTCGGAACAGTTCGATCTCTTCCGCGGGCAGGGGATCTTGTCCCATCGGCATGCGGGGATCCTTCTCCCCTGTCAGATACCCTATCAGTGAACTCTCGGCCGGAGACCCCTCTTTGAAGATTGGCCCCCGCTGGCCCCCTTTGACAATCTCGGGATAGCTTGTCAGTACCAGCCTACCCATCTTCGTGGCAGGCTGATGGCAACCCTGACAAGCTCGCTGAATGACCGGCCGAACATCGGTGTAGTAGCTGACCGGGTTTTCTTCGGCCCCGAACGCGGGGACACATAGCGCCATCAGGGCCGCCGCGAGCCCACTCCAAACGCTCTTCTTGTTAACTAAAGTCATCTTGATTGCTGTCCTCACGCCGTCTCGAAAAGCGCTTGTCGGTAGCCTTTGAAATCTGCCCCGCCGGGTTTGCCCGGTGACGACGCAGTCGCCACGAGCGAGTCCTTTGACGGACTAGAGGTGATTATACTCGATGGTCAGGAGTGGGACGAAGTGCTCTCTCTCAGACATCCGTGCATGGCCTTTCTTAGAAAACCTCCTCGGAAGCCAAGCGGTTGATCGGCCCTCTGACGGGGGAATGAGACAGCTTTGACAGCGCTAAAGTGGACCCTCATCTCACGCCTTGCGCGGAGGCCGCGAAGGCCTCACTTCCACCCGGCTCGCCAGGCTGCGGTCGGGCATCCGGAGTAGGTGCAGCACGGTTTCCGCGAGGTGCTCGGGGGCGATCTTCCATTCCGTGCCGGCCATAGCGTGGCGGCCAAACTCGGTTTGGACACTGCCGGGCATGACCGAGCTGACCCGGATGTTGTCGTACCGCAGGTCCTGCATGATAGCTTCGGTGAAACCGACCAGGCCGAATTTGGACGCATTGTAGGCGGCCCCGCCTGGGAAGGCATTCTTGCCCGCCAGGCTGCCGATGTTGATGATGAACCCGCCTCCGCCCTTTTTCATCAAGGGGATCGCCTCACGCGAACAGTAGAAGGGGCCACTCAAATTCGTGTCGATGATCTCCCTCCACTGCGCAGGGTTCATCTCGGCTACCGGCGCAAATCCCCCGACGCCGGCATTGTTGATAAGGAAGTCGAGTCGGCCGAACGTTTGCTCGACGAAGGCAAAGAAACCCTCGACCTCCTCCAGACGGCCGACGTTGCAGGCGCGCCCCACGACTTGGCCCTTCGATACCATGTCTTCTACCGCCCGCTGGACGTCCGCCTCCTTCCGGCTGCAGATTGCTGCGGACGCGCCGGCGTCGAGCAGGGCTTCCGCGATTGCGCGCCCGATACCCCGGGTTGCACCTGTAACGACGGCGACTTTCCCTTTAAGATCCTGTCCCATTTCGATTCCTCTCTTCCGGTTTCCTAACTCGGTCACAACCAGGGTGGGCCGAGCATCACCGCGTCCTCAATTCGATTGCACCACCCAAAACGCAACGTTGGCGATTAGGCTTTTTCTCCCGCGGCGAAAATTCTGGTTGGATGACATTAGCTACGATATCATCCACATGGGGCCGACAAAAGATACCTGACCGCGGAAAAGAGTCGCTCAGGCGGATCTGGTGGCGATAGAATCAAAAGTAAGCGACCAACTCTTCTGCTAGAGCGCCATACCGACAAGCGTGTGATCTTCGCCGCCCTGTTGCTGCTAGTCTTACTCCCGGCAGCGGCGGTCCGTGTCAGCGCGGCCCTCATCCCCGACGATCTCCGAGCACTTGCTCGCGAGTACCTCGATTCCGGCGAGAAGGCTGACCGGGATCGGCTTCTCGCCTACCTCCGTAAATCCTCTTCACCCGATACAAAGGGCCTAGCACGGTTCGCCCTGGGCATGGGCGACCACGAAGCCGAGAACTACGCCCAGGCCGCCGAGGAGCTTGAAAAAGCAGCCGGCGAAATGGCCGAGTTGCCGGATTACGCGCTGTACTATCAGGCTCGAAGCCTGGCTTCCGCTGAGCAATTTCGCGAAGCTGCCGAATCGTTAGCCAATTTTCAGGAAAGCCTCCCCGAAAGCCCGTTGGTTCCGGAGGCCCTACGCGTTCGGGCGGAGTGCTTGATCCTCAGCGAGCAAAGAGTCCCAGCAAGAAATCTACTCGAGACCCCGAAGTCCCCGATCTCCGCACCCGTCCGACTCTTGCTGTTGGGCCGGATCGAGGAACTTGACGGTCAACCGCTAAAGGCTGTGCGGAGTTACCGGCGTGCCTATTACCACTACCCACTTTCCCATCAAGCGGAAGAAGCCGAGGCGCGACTCGATGCTCTCCGGCGAAAGTTGGGCAAGCGCTATCCCTCGGCTCCGCCCTCTTGGAAGCTCAAGAGGGCAGATGCTCTTTTCCAGGCCTCGAGGTACCCCCAAGCCTGGGCGGAGTATCGACGAGCCCTGCCGGGCCTGAAGGCGTCCGATCGTGACCGGACCCAGGTAAGAATCGGGGCCTGCGATTACCGCAGGCTTCGCACGAGCGCGGCGTACGGCCGGCTCACCCGTTTGAAAGTCCAAGACCCGAAGGCCGCCGCCGAACGCCTCTACTATCTTGGAGAGTGCGCCCGCCGTCTCGGTCGCAGGAAAGAGTTCGCCCAGCGCGCGGAAGAGCTAGGCAAGAAGTATCCCGGCTCCCCGTGGTACGAAGAAGCGCTGTTTTCGCTCGGAAACTACTATCTTCTTCAGGACGAGCCCCCAACCTCCCGTCGCTACTATGAGCGCACGGCGCGGGCCTTCCCCAACGGTAAGCGCGGCCCCTTGGCTCACTGGAAAGTGTGTTGGCGGGCCTATTTGGATCGTGACCCCGCCGCCAAGTCGCTGCTGGAAGAACACGTCCGCCTTTATGCTCGCTCCCCCCGAGTGGCCGGCGCCGCCTACTGGCTCGCCCGAATCGCGGAAAAGGACGGGAATCCTCCGCTAGCCCGGGGGATTTACTCCGAACTGGCTTCTCGATACCCCCACTATTACTACGCGCATCAAGCCAGGCAACGCCTCGATGTCCTGGGCAAGGCGGAAGACCCTGAGAAACCGACGGGGCCGTCGTACTTTGAGTCCGTATCCGCACCTCGGCGCCTCGTGAAGCAAAGGTCGGCTCAGACTGAGCGGCGTCTACGCCGAGGACGGTTACTCTACGAGTTGTCACTGCCCGATCTGGCCGAAAGCGAGCTTGGTAGGGCGGACTACCGAGCCGCCGACTCCCATTGGATCGGCCTGGAACTCGCTCGACAAACCAGCGAGCGCGGAGAGTTCCACCGTGGACTGCGCTACATGAAGCGCTACGGGTTCGGCTACTTGCGCTTCCCCTTCGACTCGATGCCACGGGAGTTCTGGGAAGCTCTGTTCCCCCTGCGCTGGGAGAAACAGTTGCGTGCCCGTGTAAGACCTCACGGCTTGGATCCCTATCTGGTGGCAGGCATCATCCGGCAAGAATCGGAATTCAACCCTCAAGCCCGCTCGCGCGCCGGGGCGCGGGGGCTGATGCAGATCATGCCGGCGACGGGCCGCCGGCTGGCGCGTAGACTGGGGGTGTCCGGCTATTCGACACGCAGTCTCAATTCGCCCGATCTCAGTCTAAGGTTGGGCACGCGCTATCTGCGCGACCTGTTCGACCAGTTCGAGAATAGGACGGTCCCAGCGTTAGCCGCTTATAACGCCGGCGAGCACCGTGTAGAGGCGTGGTTGGCCTCGAACGGTTACGACGACCCTACGGAATTCGTCGAACTCATTCCCTTCACGGAAACCCGCGGCTACGTGCAAGCCGTAATACGCAACACGGCCATCTACCGAGAGCTTTATGGGAAATCCAGGTTGAAAGCCGATAACGCACCGAGCGGGTTGGCCAAACTGTCCCGCGAGCGCTGAACGCCTCACTAGTGTCGAGCCGGCTGGCTGCCTCCGTGACGTGTGCTTCAACACAGGTGGCATGTGCATCTCCGGTCGGTAGAGCGCTGACGGCGCGTTCGGTTGTCCGCCGAGGAATTCGATCTACGGTAAGAGCTCTTCTTCAGCCGTCAAAAAGAATAGCCGCGGCAGGTCCAGAACCCCAAGGCATGAGCCGCGCCGGATGATGGCAAGGATTTCGCCTCGCAACGTGCTACACGTTCTCGACGCGGACCACCAAGTACGGATTTAAGGGTGAGCGAGCCAGTCGAGCGAATCCGGGCTGGCTGATTAGATTCAGTAGTCCTTTTGCCGGCCAAGTGAGGAATCGCCCCCACCAGCGTCGACCGACTTGCTTGAACTCGAATCGGCCGGCCGGACTGATCGCTTCGATCGATCCTTTCCATCCCGCTGCGCGCAACAGTTGGACGAGTTCGTTGAAGTCGGGCAGGAATCCTTCGGACGGTGAGTGCGGCCGAAAGCCGGTGTGTCCCGTATAGTGCCAGAAGTCGAGTGGGAAAGCTCCATTCGGGTGGTCGATATACAAGACCCCAGGCTGGCGCAGGACCCTGAGGCATTCGGCGAGGAAGCCTTTGCGCTCCTCGAACTGATTCGGCGACGGCCTGGCCCGGTAGGCAGGCTCCCATTCCTCGTAAACACCGATATGTTCCAGTAGTCCGCAGCTGAAGACGATGTTGAAACTTCGATCGTCGAAGGGCAAACGTGTCGCGTCGCCGAAAAGACAGCTCGTGTGCGAGCCGAACCCGCGCTGTTTCCATTGCTGCTTTTTAAGGGGCCAGGTGTCGATGCCAAACCCTTGAATGCCGGCTTCGGCGAGCAGCTCGATTGAGACCCCATTTCCGCAACCGCAGTCCAGCACCCGGGCCTCCGAGAGGGCTACATGATTTCGGTCGAGGAACTCTTGAAACTTTGGGAGATAGTAGGCGTGCATCCGGTAAGCCACACCGGACTCCGTGAGCTCCTCCAGCTCGTTCAGGTTTGTCTCGGATTCGGAAACCATTCGATGCTTCTGTCGGCGACGCCTCCGGCCACTTCCGCCATACCTGCATTCCTTACGACAGCGCTGAGGGATCGATGAGATAGGCTCCCGGAAGGCAGGCTGTCGAGAATGCGATCTATACGACTACCGTGAACGTGGCTTCGTCACGAGTCACAGGGCGATAGAGGGTGTCGCGTTCCACGGGTTCGCGGCCTGCGTGCCGGATGAGTCGCAGCAGCTCGTCCCGGCGCAACGACTGTGAAGTGGTGGCCCCGGCGTCGTGGTAGATCTTTTCCTCGACCACCGTGCCGTCGATGTCGTCAGCGCCGAAGCGTTGGGCAACCTGGGCGATTTTCGGCGTCATCATGATCCAGTACGCTTTGATGTGCGGGAAGTTGTCGAGCAGCAGCCTGGCAATGGCGATATTCTTGATGTCCTCGAACCCGCTCGTCGCCGGCAGATGGCGCATCGACGTGTTTTCCGGGTGAAACGCGAGCGGGATGAATGTCTGGAAGCCGCCGGTCTCGTCCTGTAAACCCCGCAACTTCAGTAGGTGGTCGACACGATCTTCCTCGGTCTCGATGTGACCGTAGAGCATGGTCGCGTTCGAGCGTAAGCCCATTTTATGAGCCGTCCGTGCGGTCGCCAGCCATTCCTCGCCGTTGATCTTGTGGTCGCAGATGATGCGGCGCACTCGCTCGTGGAAGATCTCCGCGCCTCCGCCGGGAAGCGACTGCACGCCCGCCCCCTTGAGCCGCCGTAACGTCTCCTCGACCGAGATCTTCGCTCGCCGCGCTAGGTAGCCGATTTCGACCATCGTGAAGACCTTCAAGTGCACCTGGGGATAGCGCTCCCGAAGACCGCCAATCATCTCGCAGTACCAGTCGAGGGTCAGCTCGGGATGCAGGCCGCCGACGATGTGAAACTCCGAGACCGCCTCCGTGTAACCCTGCCCGGCAACGTGCCAGACCTGCTCTAAGGACATGGTGTAGGCCCGCGGGTCGCGCACCTGCTTACCAAAAGCGCACAACTTACAGGCCGCAACGCACACATCTGTCGGGTTAATGTGGCGATTGACGTTGAAATAGGTGATGTTTCCGTTCAGCTTCTCCCGTCTGTGATTGGCCAGGTAGCCAACGGTCAGAAGATCGGGCGAGCGGTAAAGAGCCAGCCCGTCGTCATAGTCCAGGCGCTCGGCGGCCTCGACCTTCTCCGCCACGGTCCGCAGCCGGGGATCGTCAATGTGGGGCAGCATGCCGGATCAGGCCCCGCCCAAGTTATCGGCGCCTGCATTAGAAAGCATATCAAGGATTTGCCAAATCAGGATTCGCTAAATCAGCGAAACCAAGCCTAAGTGCTTCTCAAACGCTCGAAAGTCGTCGTCCGCATGCAGCAGGGGCAGCCTCTCGGTGATGCAAAAGGTGGCGATGAGGCAGTCGATGGTCTTTCTGACCCTGATCCCCTTCTTTCGCAGTCGTCGGTAATTCGCGGCGCTCATCAAGGCGATCTCGCGCCCGATCATGCTGCGGTAGTCGAGTGATGCCAGCAGCGACTTGGCGTCCCGATAGTCGCGGTCTGAGCGAAAACCCTGCAGTACCTCCGCAAGAATGAGATCTCCAACAACAATTCTCTCGCGACCCAGCAGATCGTCCAGCACCTGGGTCTGCGGCGTTTGAGCAGAACTTGAAAAATAGCTGATCCAGACGCTCGAATCGACGACAATCACGAATCCCTTCTCATTGCACCAAGATCACCCACCCAGGCCAGTTTGCCGCGGTATTTCCTGATGCGTTCCTGGCGCTTAAGTTGAAGGAGCGTCCTGAGGCCCGTCTCGACCGCCTCACGTTTCGTCCGCAGGCCCGTGGCTTTCAAGACGGCGCGCATCAGTGCGTCATCAATGACGATATTGGTTCTCATCGAAGGGCCTTCCTAATGTGTACATATCTATTTTATTATACACATCCCTAGAGGACCAGCCCGAGGTGTGGCGGGGGGTTGCCCTGCAATCAATCGGCATCGTGAGTGAGCCTACACCGGCCAAACCGCGTCCGCGCACCAGAAGAGGAAGAACAACACGCTGACGTAGCCGTTGACGGCGAAAAAGGCAGCGTCGACCCGCGATAGATCGGCCGGCTTGACCAAGCTGTGCTCGTAGACCAATAGAGCAGCGACGACGACTACGCCTGCCAAGCTTAACCACCCGAGTTCGAAGAGCCGGGCAAGCCAAACCAGCAGCGCGACCATGCCGAGGTGCAGCAGGCGCGAAACCAGCAGCGCCCGCCCAATTCCGAGCGAGCGGGGCAGGCTGAAGACCCCCGCTTCGCGGTCGAAATCGTAGTCCTGGCAGGAATAGATGATGTCGAAACCCGCTGTCCAGAACATGACGGCCGCTGTGAGCAGCAAGATGCGCCAATCGAGCGTTCCCCGGATGGCCATCCAGGCCGCCGCCGGTGCGATCCCCAGTGCGAACCCCAGCACGAGATGGGAAAGCGACGTGAACCGCTTGGTGAAGGAGTAACCGAAAACCACGGCCAAGGCCACCGGAGCCAACTTGAGGCACAGCGGGTTGAGCATGTAAGCAGCCAACAACAGGACCGCCGACCAAAAAACGATAAAGCCCCAGGTAAAAGACTTCGAGACAACCCCGGCCGGGATCGCTCGCATTTTAGTGCGCGGGTTGCGAGCATCCAGCTCGGCGTCGGCGACGCGGTTAAAGGCCATCGCCGCCGATCGCACCGCTACCATGGCGACGATGATCCAGGCGAATTTCGCCCCCAGCTCTCCCCAGCCCAGACCGCTGCCCCTCACCGCCAGTAGCCCACCGGTCAAGGCAAATGGAAGTGCAAACACCGAGTGCTCGAACTTGATCATCTCGAGCACCGTGCGGATCTTACTGAGAATGGTCACGGACTCGGGTGAGCGTGTTCCTTGGCGGCGTTTCTAGCTTGCAAGTGCGTTCCATTGTTGAGCAGACCGGGACATAGGTGACACTTTTCGTCCGGGGAGGGGGCGTCGCGGCGAATGCATTGTTCGGTTCCAATTCGCCCGGAAGATCGGGTATAAAGCCGGCAGGCCCAGACCCTCATGGCCCGATGGCGATGGGCAGCTGATGACTCAGGCCGTTTGGCATCGAAAGCACCATGGTCACGCTGTCGCCCACTGGCACGCCGGGGGGAACGATAATGTTGATTTGGTACAGCCCGGCGAAACCGGGTCCCAATCCTGAGAAAAGAACTTGCGCGGCGACACCGCCAATCGTGACCTGGGGCGTGTCCGTAGTCCAGTAGAGTGGGCCGAAGCGCGGCGCCACTTCCCCGGTCGGGAGCGGGTCACCGTCCGGCACGGGGTTCGCCGTCGCCAGGCCAAGGCCCGTAACCCAGAGCGTCAGGACATCTCCAGCGGCCGCAGGCTCGCCGCAAAGTGACCCGGGGCTGACCTGGTCGGCGGCGCAGTCCGTCGGAATACTATACGCAGCGGCGGTCGAGGCGGAGGTCACTAACCATACCGTATCGACTCCATTGACGTGGTAGGTCGCAATTGCGATTGAGCTGGTGGGGTCGGTGGGATCGGCCGGAAAGTTGAACATGCCGGGAGTTGCCGACCGCATATCCAGCATGAAAGGGTTGCTGGCGCCCCCCGGGCTAGTAACCCTGACCGCCACCATGCCCGCTGCGGGCAGGTCATTCGGAGCGAAAAAGTTGATTTGGCTTGGGCCTGGGAAGAGCCCGGACAATGGCACGGCGACCCCGTCGAACGTTACGCTTACGCCGTTGAACGATGTTGCCGGGAATAGATTCTGGCCGATCTCTGAACCGAAATTCGACGCGAAAATGGTAAGGATCGCCCCAGCCGATCCCAGTCCGGCGAATCCAAAGCTGGCGCCGTTTGCCACGCCGGCAATGACTGGCGGGCTGGCAACGACGAGAGCGCCGGTAAAGACTGCCGTCGGATTCGTTACGACCGCCAACGTACCGATGGCTCTCTGTCCAGGGTCAGTGACGTCAACCGTCATACGGACAATTGGCATATTCGAGACGGTAGCGAATGGGTCCTCGTGAACCGAGCCCGGCCTGAGCGTTACGCCTGGGACCAGCAGCCGGATGTTGGCGTCGGTCAGGGTGCCGTCGATGCCCGGTCCGGCCATCACCAAGTCCATTGCCTCACCGGGCGTCAGGAGAATGGGTCCACGTCCCAGGGAGTCAATGGAGCCATCTGCTTCCGGCGGCCCGAAGCCTATAAAGTCAATGTCCAGCGGCGACGGCCCAGCGTCCATCGTAATGTCCACCGTGTCCTCGCCCCCGGCGATCACCGGAAACTGGGTCGGGTTCTGGCCCCCACCGACGAAGTCGGCCTGCGCGTCCAGAGTGAACTGACCTGGGAAACCAAGGTTGCCCGGTGTGACGGGGCCGTCAAGCGCCTCGGCGGTAACGACATACGTTCCCGGCGGAAGCGGAATGCGATACGTGCCGTCGTTGAGATCGGTAAGCGCACCGACCGTGACACCGGCCGCGGAGTCGATGGCTGTTACGAACACGCCGGTGGCAGGCTGTCCGTCTACTGTAACGGTCCCTGAAATGGCGCCGAAGTCATTGGCCGATCCCGGCGCCGGGTATGCCGAGGTTAGAAAGCAGACGTCGTCGGCCGAGATGAATGACGAGAAATCTGTCCCGGTCCCGAGGGTGGGGAACATGGAGGCTCCGACAACCAACGTGTGGTCGGAGCCCAGCGCATGGCCGTCTTCGTGGGTGGCAATAGACTGGATGTCGTATGTGCCGGGTTCCAGTGTCGTCGAATACGGAATGACGTCGCCACTGGAGGGGTCCGTGTTGTTCGGGTTGAAGATGATGTCGGTGTCGGTGAGTTGGCCGCTGAGGAAAAAAAAGGTCCGCGTGACGGCCAGCGCTCCACCGACGATTGCCCGGATCTCGGGCGTGTCAAGAAAGACGAAAACGTGGTTATTGTCATTAGTGTCGTTTACAAGAGTTGTTGTCGCTAGTGGCGCGAAGTTCACGTCCGCGGACGACACAGCATCCCAGGCGGCCAGTGAACCTTGAAGCGCGGCGAAGGGATCGCTGTCCGCAGTAATCAACACCTCGCCGTCCGCGTTGGTCATGCCGGCGGCCGTCTGATCGTTCATCAGAAAGACGATGTTTTGGTTGTCGGTCCGAAAAAGAAGATTTCCTCCCGAGGTTCTGGCGCGGACATAGGCTTCAGCAGACGGAACGACAACTGTGAGCAGCAGGGTAAGGAGGGCTCGAGACGTCACTTCAGCGAACCTCCTTCGCGGCGCGAGAAACGACCAACTGTCTCACGCGTTCCTTGAATGCGGTCAACTCCATGCCGTCGAGTCGGCCCAGGACGGTTTGCGCCCGCCCCGGCGGCGACCCCGGCTTGGAAATCGGATCGACCAAGGTGATATCCCGCACGGAAGTGCGGACGACCCGACGGTCCGAGTCTCTGGAGTCCACGACCACATATTTCCCCTGACCCCAACCGGCGGTCCGCAAGTATCCGATGGGCGTCCGAGTGGCGAACAGCACCACTTCTTCCCCCACGGAGTAGCGAGGCGCGCCGGCAATCTGCATACCGGTGTCACCGACTGTGCCGCCTGGCTCACTGATCACAATGTTGCGGGTCGCAAGACCCTTGAGGGCGTCCGACACTTTGAGTTCGTAGTGAGTCCATATGAACTGCCGCTTGTCACCCCAGGCCGACCAGGTCCGCACTACGGTGCCCTGGACGATGAGCTCGGAGTCATCGACCGCTTGTTCGAGCGTCATGCGGGGGACGAGCGTCGCGTGTGCCAGAGCGCCGGCTAGAAAGGCAAGAAAAAGAAGCCGAAAGAGAATTCGATTGGCCGTCATTGTCCGATCATCCTCCTTTTTTCCTGGTGTGGCAAGAGTGTGATTGCAGCAAGCGCCTGGGTGCCAGGGTGGCGACCCAGGACAAGTTGGCGGGGGAGGAGTGGGAATAGACACGATTACATTTATGACTATAGACTAATGACTATGAACACAAAGGCTCGACACGTGCCGGCGGGTGAGTTCAAAGCCAAATGCCTGGCGCTACTGGATGAGGTGTCTATAACCGGGGAAGAATTGATCGTTACCAAGCGCGGCAAACCGGTCGCCAAAAGTGACGGCGGTGGAGACTGCGGAGCCTCCGACCCTAATCGGCAGTGTTCGGTGGGAGAAAGACATCGTTTCCCCCGTGGACGAAGATTGTCTGTGCTACCTGGGTCTACAAGAATAGGATTGTCTGTGTTACCCGATCAGTTTCTCACAGGCGGGGTAAGTTCAGGGAAATCGAGCGGTCCCGGCTAGTGCGCACGTTTCGCCGTCCCACCTAGTAACTTGGCTAGGCGGTCATCCTTGGGATAGGGGTACCCAAGATGCTGACGGAAGCCCTCGGCGTACTCTACCCCGATCTGCTTTCCAAAATCAGAATTCCACTTGCGCATCTCATCGAGATACTCCTCCATCCCATGATGCGCGCGAAGCCAAGCGTGCTGGCTTTTGTGGCAGGCGAGCATATCGCTTTTCAGACCCATGACATCGGAGATATCGATATAGACGGTTGCTGGGACCGGTTCCCCAAAGATGTCAATGCCGGCCGCGGGAGAGGCGTAGTAGAGGTGCGGTATGCCGTCGGTCGGTGGGCGGCTGGGGAGTCGTCCGGTTTGGAAATTCGGCACCGGCGCGGCGAAGCACGCATTGCGGACCACGAGACTCGTGATCTCGTGGTCGAGCAGATAATCTCGAGGCGAGTGGGTGATAACGATCGCTGGGTCGATTTGACGCAGCAGCTCGACCACTTTCCGGACGGTTGGCGGATCGTAGGTGATCTGTAAGTCGCGGCAGTCAAGGCAGGAATAGCCGGCGCGAATTCGTGAGGCCGCCGCGCGAGCTTCCTCGAGGCGAACGCGGGAGATGTCGGAAGGGCTTTGGTGTTTGCTCCCACAGTCACCCGGTGTCATGGTGGCGATGTGAATATCAAACCCGATATCCTGCAGCTTTGCCAGGGTGCCCGCGCAGAAGATTTCCGCGTCGTCGGGATGCGCCATAACTGACAGGACGCGTTCGTCTCTTTTCATTGCTGCTCTAACAGACCTTGCTGAGAGTCCAGCGACGCAAAAAATACGTACAGCCACAGATTTTCCCGGTTCATCTTTGCTAGAAACAAAACACCTCGACGAACGAAAATCGGATGGGAGTCCCCATTGTTTCTCGCTTGTCTCATTTCATCGACGACCAAACGGCCTATGAGATTCAACCAACGATAGAAAGCGGCCCAGATTCATGATTCAGGCCAGGAGGCCTGGATCCACTCCAGACTTGAACAGTGCCTGCCTAGCTTTTTCGGCTCAGGGTTGTACCGTTCAAGGTATCACTTTCGGAGTGTCGGCAAGCCATCAAGACGGTCCCGAACGCCCGGGGCTGGGACGAGCCGTTTGACGGCCGGCTTCTGCTACCTTGGACAGTGATCGAGTAATTTCATTCTTCGGCGGGCAGCCGAAAAGCCCTCCACCTCCGATGCAAATCACGGAAATCTTCAAGTCCATACAGGGTGAGTCCACCTACGCCGGCGTGCCATGCATTTTCATCCGCCTGACAAGCTGCAACCTGCGCTGCACTTGGTGTGACACCGAGTATGCCTTTTTCGGGGGCGAAGACGTGAGCCTCGAGGAGGTCATGAAGCGGGTTGAGTCGTTCCAGGGAAAGTTGGTGGAGATTACGGGCGGCGAGCCCTTGCTGCAGGAGGAAGTCTACCCGCTGATGGACCGCCTATTGCAGAAGGGCTACGACGTGATGCTCGAAACAAGCGGCGAGCGGAAGATCGACCGCATCCCGCCTGAGGTCGTCAAGATCGTCGACGTCAAGTGTCCCGACTCGGGCGAGGCGAACAGCTTTGCGATCGAGAATCTGGAGCACCTGGCCCGGCAGGACCAAATCAAGTTTGTGATTTTGACGCGGCGCGACTATGAGTTTTCGCGCGACTTCACCACAGAACATCGCCTTGCCGAGCGCGTGAACGCGGTTATCTTTTCACCCGTTCACGGTGAGCTCGACCCCAAGGAACTGGCGGAGTGGATGCTTAGGGACAGTTTGGAGGAGGTCCGCTTGGGGTGCCAGCTACACAAGATCATCTGGGGAGCAGACGCGCGGGGAGTCTAGCCCGCTTTCCTCGCCGGGTGGCGGAGACGAAGTGCGTGAGAGACTGGTTAGTACGAGATGGGCGCCACTCGGCGCCGGATTTGTTGAGCAAAGCGGGCTAGCGCTTCTTTGCAAGGGAAAGTCCACAGGCGGGATTGCCCTCGCTACCCCAGTCCGCGACCGGCGAGATTACGTCTGCTACCGCGTCTGTGGCCGCCGGGATTCTCATCCAACGTTGATCGATGACTCATAACACAGATTCGAGCGCGGGCCTCAGACCGCGGCGCGGTGCGGCCGTAACAGTGCTTTCGTTGGTGGTGATTTGTGTGGCGACGGTTTGGTCGTTGTTCCGACTGGATCCGCTCAGCTTCTTCGGCCAAGCTCATGACGACGCGCTCATGATGAGCTCGGCGAAGGCGCTGGCCGAAGGGCGCGGATACATCATGCCAAGCGTTCCGGAAACGCCGCGCCAGACAAAGTACCCGGTGTTGTACCCGTGGCTGCTGTCTCTGGTGTGGAGGTGGGATTCCAGTTTTCCTTCGAACCTAGAGACTGCGATGGGGCTTTCGGCGGCGTTCGTATGCCTAGCCCTGGTGGCCTCGTATTTCCTGCTGCGGAGTCTGGGGTTAGGAAAGTGGCCGGCCTTGGGAATAATGGCCTTCTGCGGGCTGCATCCGTTTTTCTTGTTTCACGGCGGCCGGTTGATGACGGACATGCCGATGATGGCATTTATGATGTGCATCGCCGCTGTGGCGCAGCGCGCCGTCCAGCGGGAGCGGGCTTACGCCCTGATGGCGCTCGTCGGGTTGCTGACCGGCACCGCCATGCTGATGCGCACGATCGGGTTCACGATTCTCTTAGCGGTAGTGGGTGTGGCTGTTTACCGCAAACACTACCGTTCAACCATGGTGTTCCTGGCCACGAGCGTCCCACTGATTCTTCTCGGGAAGCTTGTGCAGGGGAATAACGACCAGCTGGACCAGTGGGTCGCGCAGGCCGGGCCGGGCTTCCAACAGACTTGGCTTTACTACACGAGCTACTTG
Source organism: Bryobacterales bacterium (assembly GCA_965248105.1). Taxonomy (GTDB): domain Bacteria; phylum Acidobacteriota; class Terriglobia; order Bryobacterales; family UBA6623. The sequence goes on along the minus strand of CBDFIK010000006.1, from coordinate 1,688,797 downwards.
GGATTCTGGAAGTTCCACGCCAGCGACTGGGAAGTGCTGTGGGGCATGGTCTGGAAGAATCTGTTCTCAACCTTGGTGACCATTGGCAACTATTTCCTGCTGATTCCCTTGCGCGTCCCTTTGTTGACGGAGGCGTTGAGCAAGCTGGCGCACAACGCCATTGCCGTTACGCTGGGAGTCGGCGTCCTAGCGGGTATCGCGCGACACGCTCGCCGGCACGGCTGGGCCATCATTCATTGGACTTATCTACTGCACGCCGGCACGATCATTGCCTGGACGCACGGTGATCTTATGGATCGCTTTTCCATTCCGTTCCTGCCTCTATTCTGCGTTGGGGCCTTGACGGAAGGTAAGCGTTTCGGACGCGCGATGGTGGACACCCTGCGTGGCAAGAAGCCGGTATTGGAAAAGGCGATCGCAGCGGGATTGGCTCTCGTGGTGGTTTTTCTCTTGCTGCGAACGGGCGCCAGTTACCTGTATTCCTCGCGAGTACACCTCGGCAAGCTGCGCGAAAGTCGAGTTGATATACAAAAGGAGAGGTTAGAGATCTACGAGTGGGTTCGGAACAACACCGACACCTCGGATCGTTTCGCGACCAACGACGACGGGGAGCTTTACCTCTACACGGGCCGGCAGGCCATGTGGCCCATCGCCTTTTCCAAGGAGATCTACTACGCCGAACGAGAAGAAGCTCTGCACCGAGATCTCGACCGGATCCTCGACACGGCGCGTCACATCAGGGCTCGATACTGGGTGAGAAGCATCGACGAGTTCTTCTGGTATAGCCACCGCGAGGACTACGTACGCCGAATGGACATGGTTTTCGACAACCTGCCGGTGGTTTTTCAAAGCTCGGGTGGAAAGGTGCGTCTTTATGACGTCTCAGCCCTAGTGGCGCCGGCGCAGGAGCGACCGCAGGCGAGAGGGCGGCTGAGGAGTGAGCCTCCGCGGGGCCGGGTTGACCTTCAGGCCCCCAACAAGTGGGCCAGTACGCCCAAAGCTGTGACGGCAGCCGTTTCCGAGCGCAAGATCAGGCCGCCGAGGGAGGCTGGTTGGTAGCCGGCGCGGTGAGCAGCTTCACGTTCGGCATCGGTCCAGCCGCCTTCGGGGCCGACCAGCAACACGGCCGAATTTACTTGCGGTCGCTTGGCCTTTCGCCGAAAGCCGGCCGCAACCTTTTTCAACGGAGGGCAATCAGTGTCGAGGATGATCGGCAGCTGAGCGTCATGCTTCGGAAGCGCCTCTATCAATGGCATTGGAGGCTCTATGCTCGGAGGCGCCAAGCGTCGCGACTGCTGAGCGGCTTCTTCAGCTATCCTCTGCCAGCGCTCGTGACGTTTGCCCGCAGCCTGGATCAATCTAGCCTCACAGCGGGCGGCTACCACGGGGATAATCGAAGAAACGCCCAGCTCGGTTGCCTTCTCGATCGCCCATTCCAACCGGGCAAACTTGATCACAGCGATCATCAGCACGATCGTGGGGGCACTCGCAGGCTGGGCCAGGCTTTCGCGGATCTCGAACTCTACTTCTTCCCCCGTCGAGCGGCTCACCGCGGCCAAGAAAAGCCTTTCGTGGTCGGAGATCTCCACCAACTCCCCCACCCGCAGCCGGACGACGCGGTGCAAATGATGCGCGCGCGGGCCACGGACCCTTGCCCTCGTCCCTCGGATGGGATCTACGAAGACTCTGCGAAGCGCCACGATCGTCTCCCGTTTGCGCCGGGGACCCCGAAATTCCTCTATCATAACTTCCATCAAGGGCGAGATTTAGGTTTGGAGTGCTTTCCGGGCCGGTCTCCACGACCAGGATGCCACCAGGTCCTTGAGCTTTCTTGACACTATCGCGGCCGGTCCGCCATAATTTGGCTCTGGTTACCTCCCAATCGAGCAGGCCTCGATGATCGCCCATCTACGGGGGAAACTGGTCGAAAAACAGCCGAACCTCGTTGTCGTCGACGTCGACGGAGTCGGGTACGAGCTGACGATCCCCGTTTCCACGTACTCCCAACTAGGAAACGCCGGTGAGGAGGTTGCGCTCCACACCCACACTCACGTTCGCGAAGACGCGCTGGCCTTGTTTGGCTTCGCGACACGTCATGAGAAGGGCATCTTCGAGAAGCTCATCACGGTCAGCGGCATCGGTCCTCGGCTGGCTGTGACGGTCCTTTCCGGCCTGCCGACAGAAAATCTCGCGACGGCCATTCGAGAAGGGGATGTCGCGACACTGACGCGCATTCCCGGGGTCGGTCGCAAGACGGGTGAGCGGATGGTTCTCGAGCTACGCGAAAAGCTCATTTCGGTGGGTGACGGCGAGGAAGGTGCCGAGCTGGGGTCGGGAGTGTCGCCGATCGAGCGCGATGTCATTTCCGCTTTGCTGAACCTGGGATGCGCGCGCCCCGCCGCCGAGAAGGCGGTACGGAAAGCCTTGAACGACAGCGATTCCGGCGATTTCGAACCTCTGTTCAGACGGTCGCTGGAGTTGATTAGCCGCTAGGTGCAGGATGTCGAAAGATCATGTCATCTCCCCCGCGCCGCAGGAGGAAGACCACCAACTCGACCTCAGCCTTCGGCCGAAGAAGCTGAGCGAATTCGTGGGTCAGTCCAAGGTCAAAGAGATCCTGACGATTGCCATTGAGGCGGCCAGGGGGCGAGGCGAAGCGATGGATCACGTGCTGGTCTACGGGCCGCCCGGACTGGGGAAAACGACCCTAGCCACGATTATCGCCAACGAGTTGGGTGTCCGGATTGATGTCACCTCGGGGCCCGTGTTACAGAAGAAATTGGACTTGACAGGCACCCTGACTACACTCGAGCCGAAGCAGGTCTTCTTTGTCGACGAAATTCACCGGCTGCTCCCCGACGTGGAAGAGATGTTGTACTCCGCACTCGAAGACTTCCGGGTGGATTTAATGGTTGGAGCCGGCCCCGGGGCGCGAACCCACTCGATTCCCCTGGCGGCGTTTACCGCCGTCGGGGCGACGACTCGAGCCGGCCTGATCAGCGGCCCGCTGCGCAGCCGCTTCGGGTTGACCCTGCGGCTGAATCCTTATGAAGCCGCGGATCTGAAGGCGATCGTCTTTCGCTCGGCACGACTTCTGGAAGTGGAAATAGACAACGACGGGGCCGAAGAGATCGCCAAGCGCAGCCGGGGCACGCCGCGTATCGCCAACCGGCTGTTGCGCCGAGTGCGCGACTATTCGCAGGTGCGCGTCGACGGCAGGGTTACGCGACCAGTGGCGCGGATCGCCCTGGACCTGCTTGAAGTCGACCCCCACGGGCTCGATGAGGTGGATCAGAAGGTGATGCGGACGATCCTGGGTAAATACAGAGGCGGGCCGGTGGGTCTGAACACGATCGCGGCATCGATCGGCGAGGACGCCAACACGATCGAGGAAGTCTACGAGCCGTACCTGATGCAATTGGGGTTTCTGGACCGCACGCCACGCGGCCGGGTCGGCACGCGGCTGGCTTTCGATTACTTCCAGATCGAGCTCCCGCGCGGCCCGCAGTCGAACTTGAAATTTTGAAGGGGTGAGCCAGCCGAACCATGAGTCCAGCACACTACATTGCGATCGAAGGACCCTTGCGGGTCGGCAAATCGAGCTTGGCACTCGCTTTGGCCGAGCGGCTACGTGCGCACACCCTGCTCGACTCCGAAAAGAACCCCTTTCTTGAAGAATTTTACCGGGGAGAAAAAGGGGCCGCCTTTCGGACACAAATGTATTTCTTAATGTCGCGCTTCCGCCAACTGCAAGAGGCCGGGACCGAAAACTCGCGCACCCCCGTCGTGGCTGACTTCTTGTTCGAAAAAGACAAGCTTTTTGCGTACATCAACCTCGACGACACCGAAGTGTCCGTTTACGACCGCTACTATCGCCACTTCAAGGAGCAGTTGGCAGCGCCTGACCTTGTGGTCTACCTCAAGGCCTCCCCGCAGGTCCTTCGAAGCCGGATTCTCCGCAAGAACGTCGCCGCCGAAGCACGGATTTCGGACGAGTATCTTCACGAGGTCGTCCGGGCCTACGAGCACTTTTTTGAGCATTACAAGGGCTCAGATGTGCTGGTGGTCGATACCACGAAAGTTGATTTCGTTCACAAGCAAGCAGACCTAGACGAGCTCCTCGAAGAGTTAAGCCGCCCAGTTCGCGGAACGCAGTATTTTCTGCCGCTGGGGTCGTAAGTCGCTGCCTTGGGTTCGCCCCAAGGCGGGGGCGACATGTCGGACCCCTGGACCGGCGAGATCGCCGGTCCCTACTGCCGCAGCTTGTGACGACTCAAGTAGGGACAAGCGATCCCGCTTGTCCAGGGCGCGATGCGCGAAAAGATTCGTTGTTTCCATCATTCCACCCGTATGAGGTGTGCGAGGACAACCACGGAAAGAGCAGAACCGGTTTCAGTGTTGTCTTGGATTTGGATGTTTGGAACCATAATGATTCCATAAACGATTGTATAATGGATTCATGCCTACCCTAACACTCAAGAACCTCCCTGAGTCTCTGCACCACAGTCTGAAGCAGGACGCAAAGGAGCAGGGCCGCAGCCTGAACGCTCACGCCATCCATCTGTTGGAGCTTGCCACAGCCGAGCAGTCCAGGCGCAGCGAAATGCGGCGGAGAAGAAGGGATCTCGAGGAATTTGTCAATTCATTGCCCTCCACAACCGATAGCACGGAACTTATCCGCGAGGCCCGGCGGGAAAGATGACCGCGACTACCTCTGTAGTGGACGCTAGCGTCGTTGTCAAATGGGTCCTCAAGGAGAGAGGGCGCCCGGTGGCACTGCGGTTGCTGGAACACTATCGTGGTGGCCATGCTCACCTGCTGGCACCGCCTCTCGTAGTGGCTGAGGTGGGCAACGCTCTCTGGAAACACGTTCGAAGAGCCGACCTCGATCGCGACCAGGCTGCAACGGCGTTTCGTTTCGTGCTGGGAAACCTCCCCATCCTCGAGGAATCCGAGACGGTTTCCGAGGTCGCTTTGCAACTAGCTGTGGCTCATGGTTGCACCTATTACGACTGCCTCTACCTAGCGTTGGCAATGGAGCGGCGATGCGATCTCATTACGGCCGACGAGAAGTTTTTTTTGGCGGTTCACCGCGCTTTCCCGATGATTCGACTCCTGGCTCACGTCTAGGAACTTCTTTCGACCGCTTGCGGTGTCGGGTCATCAAATAATGGGCGCCCAAGTCAGGACCAACGGGTCATCCCAGGCTTCAACCGCACCTTTTCGGGCGCGGCCTTCGTTGAGCATCCACTTCTACTCGGCTACGGCAGGCTCTGCATATCCGCCACGACTTGGTAGGGGGTCAGCTCCACGGGATAAAGCCGAGAGTGGTCGAGAATGCACCGTAGGTAATAGCCGTCGTACCACGAGGCTCGGCCGAAAGTGGGTTGAATGGCGGTTTGCGGAGTGAAAACGGGAAACACCACGGAGCGGTCGCGTACGCCGTCGATATAGATCAGCCCGCGGCGGCTGGGGCCGTCGAAGGTAACCGCGACGTGGTGCCAGTTGCCCACCGTGAGGCTGCCCGCGGAGAGCAGCCAAGGGTTCGACGCAGGCAACCCCGAGACGGAGAGGATGATCCGTCCGTCGTTGAAGACACCCACGTACCATCCCTGGAAATCACCGCCGTAGTTGGCGAATAGAACCCCCAGTTACTGGGCAGCGCATCGAGTTTGACCCATGTGGAGAAGCTGAAGCCGGCGGTGCTCAGGTCAGCGTGTGGCGTGATGTGAGCGTAGTCGGGGTAGCCGCCAAAGCTGCGAGCGCTCCCCGCCACCCCGGCGACGGAAGTCGTCCCCATCCCCTCCGTCACGGCGTCGTGGCCGCCGCCCGAGCTGTCGGTCAGAACCAATCCCGGTCCGGTTCCCGCATCATCAAACTGCCAGAAGGCCACCGGGTCCGGAAGGTCCGGCAGTGGGGGTGGCGGAAAGCTGCTGATCTGGGTGGTGATCTCCTCAGCCGAGAGATCCCCGGGGTAAAGCCGCGCCTCATCGAGTTTGCATTCGAGGTAGTAGCCGTCGTACCAGGAAGCACGGCCGAAAGTCGGTGAAACGGCGGTCTGCGGCGTGAAGGCGGGGAATGTCGCGCCCCGATCGAGTTTTCCGTCGATGTAGATCAGACCGCGGCGCGTGCCGCCGTCAAAGGTAACCGCTAGGTGGTGCCAATGGCCGACCTCGAGGCTGCTAGTCGAAAGCAGCCAAGGGTTGTGGGAAGGAAGTCCCGAGACCGAAAGTATGACGCGGCCGTCGTTATAGACACCGACATACCATCCTTGGTAGTCGCCGCCGTAGCTGGAGTAGATAACCCCCCAATTATCTGGGTACGGGTCCAATTTAACCCAGGTGGTGAAGCTGAAGCTGGATGTGCTCAGGTCGGGTGCCGGGTTCATGTAGGCATAGTCCGGCCTACCGGCAAAGCTGCGCCCGTTGCTTGAAACGGCAGGTACGGGCTGCGTACCCAGGCCCGCCGTGACCGCATCGTGGCCGTTCCCGGAGCTATCAGCCAGGACGGTCCCGGGTCCCGAGGCTGTCTCATTAAGGCGCCACTCGGCAACCGGCTGCAGCCCGAGGTCCGCTTGAAAGGCGGCGAAGTCGCTCTGGACTTCGGTTGAGGTCCAGCTGGCAGGGACGAGAAGCACCTCGTCGAGGTCCATGTTGAGGTAGAAGTCGTTCGCCCACGACGCTTTGCCGATAGTCAGCACGCCGGACGTCCGCGGGGTCAACCCCGGCACGTAACCCTGTCCGACAGCAACACCGTCGAGATAAAGCTTGACCCATCGGCGTACACCGTCGTAGGTGACGGTGAGATGCTGCCAACGATTGAGCGAGACTGAGGTATTTGCGGCGACGGACGGCGCGCTATCTGGCAGACTGCCCATGGTGCAAAGGACTCGGCCGCTGGAATTGATCCCCACGAACCAGCCGTCGGCCCCGCCACCGTAGTTCGCTACCACAGCGCCCCAATCCGTGGGGTAAGAAAGCAACTTGACCCAAGTTCGCAGCGTAAAACTAGCCGGCGTCAGGTCCGTTGAGCCGGGGACCGAGATGGAATCCGTTGCGCCGTTGAAGCGCCGGCCCGCGCCGCTTAACGCTGTTATGAGCTGTGTGCCCGTGATGGCGCCGTGGTGGCCGTTGCCCGAGATGTCCTGAGCGCCATTTTCGAAATCCCATTCCGCGACCGTCGACGTGTTGACGGTCGGAGGCGGAGGCGAGAAGGATTGAAAATTCGCAGTGATATCGGTGTCGCTGAGCAGCCAGGGGTAGATTTCCGTTTCGTCTATCTCTGCGTTCAAGTAATAGCCGTTGTACCAAGAAGCTCGCCCGATGGTGAATGCCTGGCTAGTGTCGGCATCGATGCCTGGGAACTGAGCTCCGACGTCCTGGACTCCGTCGATATAGATCCCGGCAACGCCCGTCGCGCGGTCCACCGTAGCCGTGATGGCATGCCAGCGGCCTAACTCCAGGTTTGCCTTGGAAACCAACCACGGGGCACTGTTGGGCGGCGTGGCGCCCAACAATATGACTTCGCCGCTCGACTTCACCGCCAGATACCAACCCTGATAGTTGCTTCCGCCGAAGGCGGACAACACGACCCCAAACTTCTCGGGATAAGAAAGCAGCCTCACCCAGGTGCGGAGTGTGAACTGCTGTGGCGTCAGTGACGCTGACGGTGGCACTTCTACGTAATCTGTTGAGCCGTTAAACAAACGGCTCAAGCCGCTTGCGCCGGTTGTGGCGACGGTCCCGGGGCCGTGGGTCGTGCCGTTGTGCGCACCCCCCGAGCTATCAAGAATCGCAACACCGGGACCAGCGCCACTTTCCTCGAAGGACCAAGACGCTGCCAGGGTTAAGGCAGCAGTTACCGTCAACGTCACATCGACGCTCGCCGGCGAATCGACGGCACCGGGCGCGGTGATGGTAATCGTACCCGAGTAGACGCCGGCCACCAGTCCGGCCGGACTGACGGACACGGTCATCGTCGAAGGAGCTGTGCCCGAGGCAGGCGAGGCGCTCAGCCACGAAGCTCCCTGGGTTACCGTCGTTGTCCATCCCAGACTTCCGCCTTGCGCTTCGGTGACCGAAACCGTTTGCGAGGGTGGCGTGGACCCTCCGGCAACGGCAATGAAACCCAAGGTCAGGGGTGCGACGACGAGTTGCGACTGCTGGGTGGAGAGTCGTGAAACCCGCACGTTGTCGATGAACCAGCCTTCGAAATCATTGAACTGATTGTCGATCGTGTCGATCTCGAACCGCAGAAGGACACTCGATCCACTGAATCGCGATAGGTTGATCCGGTAGGGCGTGAACGTGCCGGTCGTGGTGTTGTGCGCCAAATGGGTGAGCGTCTTCCAGGTGGCGCCGCTGTCTGCGCTAATCAGCAGCCGTCCGGAATCGGCGTTCAAGTAGGCCCCCGCGGCGCCGCCGCCCAAGTCGATGGCATTGCCGAAGCCTTCGGTCAGCAAGACCTGGTCCCATTCGACCGCCGCGCCGGTGACTCCGCTCAGATCAATCGCTGGCGAGGTTAAACTGCCCGAGACACGCGCCCCTGTGTTGTACGTTCCGGTAGACTCTTGGCCGAACCACCACGAATACTGTCCTGAAGCCGCGTGGCGGGCCGTGCGATGCCATAGTCCGCTCGCCGTCCAGCCGTTGGCGCCGCTTTCGACATCGTCGTTGAAGCGTTGATCGACGGCGAGTGGCGGTGCACCACCGCAGATAGCCGGCACGTCGTACGTTTCGTAAACGCTTAGCGCTGTGTCGTTCGGCTGCCCGGCTTCGATCGGATTAAGCGCGGCCGAATAACCGAACCCCCGTCCTGCGAAGGCAGCCCAGATCGTGCAGCCGTTAGGGCCGTCAACCCCCAACGACTGCGCCGCCTGCAGGATAGCGTCCCGCGCATCAAGCATAGATGGCCGGGAGGGTGTCAGTTTCAACCCCGTTGTGACGACCTGTTCGAAGTTGGTCTGACCGATCGCCTGACGCGCGTCCCACAGGACCGTAGCCCAGATCTCGCCGTCGCTATGCACCTGTGGCAGATCAAGTATCAGGCTGGTACCGGGGATTGCCTTGGGGCGGAGCGTTCCAAACCGGCCGAAGGTGTAGGGGCTGTTGTTGTAGGCGACACCGCGAATGCCTGTGGTTGGATTACCCGAAACATACTCGCCTACCACGGGATCGTCGGTGAACGAAGCCGCGTAGGCGTCGCTCCAGCCTTCGCCCATGGCTCCGCTGTGCCACCTGAATAGGCCGATCACGCTGTTGGGGCCGCCGACAAGTCGGATCGTCAGCCCGTGGACGTATTCGTGAATGATGACATCGGCGTCAAAGGCGGAATCGCGTCGCAGCCCGGCAAACAGACCGAGGTCCATGCGCGGAGCGATCCCATCCGGGGGTGTCGTGAAAAAGGCGTTGTTTTGCGCTACGCCATCCTGGACGTCAACCCACACCGCGTCCCCCGCGGCTCCGCCACGGCCATAGTTGTCGGCCTGGAAATTACCGGACGGCTCGTCAAACCCGAGGCGATACAGCCAATCGTGGAGAGTGTTTGCCCAATAGAAGGCATTGGTGATGGCAACGTTTCGGTCTGTAACGGGGTTGTTGGCCTGCACGTAGTCGTCGGTGAAGTCGAAATCGAAATGAGCCTGAGGATCCGTGGCACGGCCGTCGCAGACGTTGTTGCCGTCCGCATCGAGACAAGCGTCGACGTTAGGGCCCTTCGTTTCCGTGGCCTCGACCCAGCAATTGCCCGCCAGCGGCCCCGACTGAAACTGGGAAGGATAAACGTCCGCCGCACAGTTTCCGCCCGCGGCCGGCCACCCAGTGAACGGTTCCGTGGTTTGGGGGCCTGCATTGGGGTGCGGGCGGTCGGTCGCCCGGAAGACTTTACCCTGGGGGCTACCCTCACGAGTGAGATTCAAGCTGAAGAGTATCTTGCTGGAATCGTCATCAACCACTATCCAGTAAGTGCGCAAGGGGGCCAACGGGAGGTACACCTGCCAAGCGGGGACACTGGCGTCTCCGAGTGGAAACCACACCTGGCTGATCCGCACAGGGCCGGCCAAGTCGCGGCCCGAAAAGACCGCTCGCCGATCAGAACCGCTTTCGGGTTCGACGATCTGCAGCTGAGGCTGGATTGCCGGAGCGATCTTGCGCAGCGCTGCCTCCGCAGCCGTCCGTGGATCGAGCCTGACTGAGAGCGTTGCTGGAGCTGGGGCGATGGGTTTCTGATTGACGCGCCAGATCTCGCCGTTAGTGCCTACGTGCACCTGGATCTCGCTATCGAAATGGACAACGCCGGCGTAGCTCGGCTGGAACGTGAGATGGGTCAGACCCGCGTCCGCACTTTCATAACGAGCCACTAGCGGCAAGTGGAACGGGGAGGCCGCTTTAGTCTGGAAGGCGGCAATCTTGCGGCGCAGATAGTCACGAGCAATGGTTTCCGCGTCGCCGGAGCGGGGACCCGTGATCGGTCCCGACAGATCGAAGAGTGAGTGGGAGAAAGAGCCTCCCAATTGTTGCATCGCACCCGAAGCATAAGCCCGAGCGCCTTTGGCTGCATGGGATGCCGATGTCAGAGCAGACCTAGCATCAAAGGATTCGTAGTCGATGGGGCGATCGGTTGGCTGTTGCGCGTACGTTGTATTCAATATTAGTGCTGAAATAAGCGAAAGGAAGAGAAACCGGCTTGCGGACAGCCTTCGGGTGGGGATCATCTTTCTTATGCTTTTCGGCCGCCTACGAAAATCCTTAGCCAGTTCGAAGCGGGAGAACCAAAAAATTGTCTCGTGATGTGAAATGGTCATATCCGCCGCGGTCCAAAGCACGGTTCTGCCCCGTCCGCTTTTGAACCGGGCCAACTGAATTCATGAGTGCGCCGGGAAGCGGTCAGCCGTGTCCACAACGTCTTGACGTGCGTCTGCCAACTGGCAAATCTGTCCTGGCCTTCGTAAGTTCCGAGAGCGTCTCTGCGCCTATAAGAACCAAAACGAGAGCGCTACCGAACCATTGCGAGCAAGCCTGATGCCAGACTCATACGGCGGAACCGAAAGGTCCCGAGAGGACTATCCAGGTGGCTTTGACCTTCCACGAGCGAGGCGGGATAGTGGCGGTCAACAAGCGGCGCGTTCGTACAGTTGGCGATTGCAGCTAAGCCAACCTGGGCACGCGGACCGAGACCCAGCCTGTAGGCAGAATGCCGTATGCTAGTCCGTGCGGTGAGAAAGTTAGCCATCCACGGAGGCCGGCCCGTGCGGGAGAAGCCTTATCCAGCCAGCTCCGGGTTGGGAGAACGGGAAAACGAGTTGCTGCGAAAGGTACTCGCTTCCGAGCAGTGGGGCGGTTTCCACGAGTTCGTCGGAAAGTTTGAGCAGCTTTTCGCACAATTGCACGACTGTGAACACGGAGTGGCAGCAGCGAACGGGACGCTGGCTCTCGAGATGGCGCTCGAAGCGGCGGGTATTCGTGAAGGGGACGAGGTCATTGTACCGGCGCACAGTTTTATTTCGACGGCATCTGCGGTCTCACGAATGAGAGCGGTTCCCGTATTCGTGGACATCGACAGCACCACTTATAACATCGACGCTGACCGACTCGCCGCAGCGATTACGGATAAGACCAAGGGCGTCATCGTGGTGCACTTCGGCGGCCAAATGGCGGACATGGACCGCATTCAGAAAGCGCTGGCAGAACATGACGTAATGTTGATCGAGGATGCCGCCCATGCTCATGGTGCTGAGTGGCACGGTCGACGCGCCGGCAGCGTGGGGATCTGCGGTGTGTTCAGCTTTCAAAACTCAAAGGCGATGAGCGCCGGTGAAGGCGGTATCCTCACCAGCGACGATGAAGAGTTGGCATCGCGCGCCCGCTCGCTGGCGAATCACGGACGCCGAGGCGAGCATGGAGGATTCCACCACTTGACGCTAGGATCGAACTACCGCCTGACAGGACTCCAGGCAGCTATTCTGCTGGCACAGCTTGAACGATTACCGGAGCAGATTCGGCTACGGCAAGAAAACGCGGCGACCCTAATGGAGCAAGTCAAGACGCCCGGGATCCACTTCCAACAAGCACCCGAGGGCGCCAATGTCAGAACCCTCCACCTGTTGGTAGGACGTATCGACGAGAAACTCTACGGTCTCGAACGGGACGAGTTCGTCCGCGCCATGAATGCCGAAGGTATTCCTTGCCGGCCCTTCTATCCTCATCCACTTTACAAGAACCCGATGTACGAGAACCTGCCTCATCGGGTCAAACCCTGCCCGGTTGCCGCGCAGGCTTGCCGGGACTCTTTCTGGCTACCGCAACAGGTCTGGATGGGCAGTTCCAGCGACACGATCGATATCCGGCGAGCCATCGAGAAGATTCACGAAGTCTACAAGCCGCAGCCGCACCTCGACAAGGTCCAGTAAGCCTCTTGGGCCGGCTGGCCCTGCCGGAGCACGCGAGTTCCGATTCGTTTGTACCCAACCACTCGGCTAGGAGAGCTCCCGCCCGCCCGGCACCTCCCCTGAACGAAAAGTGTCGTCTATGTGCTTGGACTCATGTGTTACCTATGTCCCCCGTCTAAAGTGGTACCTATGTCCCGGTCAGTTCAGAAGACCGTTCGCTGAACACTCGCAGCCGAGAGCCTGGTGAGAAATCGGCGCCTGGACGTGGCGCACGCATTCTTGCGTGCCGTGTCGCCCTTCGTGGTGACATCGAGTCGCACCGACAACCGTGTCTGTGCTGACGCCGACAGAAATGTCCGCGCGCCGGCAGGCCCTCCGGGTTCCCTCCGGTATGCGGACTGGACCGCTTTGGCGGCTTGTCTGATGTTTGAGCCGCGTTTACGCGGCTTGCTTGAAGCAGGCCAGTCGTTTTACGGCTGGTTGGGACGCCCATCCCACGTCTCCTCTGGCAGCTCGTTTGAACGAGCGTTCTACCGTGCCCGTTTGCTCTAACCGTCGGTGGGTCGTTCCCCGACTGTGGTGCTGTTTCTGGTTACGAACGTAGCTCACCACCCAGGGCAGCTTTAGCACGATCTAGGTGGGCCCACAAACGCCTGATTTCTGCACTAAGTCGTGGCCCGCCAGATCCGCGGCCGTTTGATCAAATCCGCGCCTTCGCACAGGCTAGATCGCCTTGGCCCGCATTTCTTGCCGACTTGAGATCGTATCTCGCTCACCAGTATGAGAACTCCGGCCACAGCTCTGTCGGTCCGATTCCAATCTGCCGGTCACAAACGGCTATTGTTTTAGTTTCGCTCTTCCGGTTTTAAGTGGGTGAGGGGGCCAAGTCAAGGCCTCCGCAGTGGAAGTAGATGGCAGTGATGAAGTTGCGTTGATTACGAAAGCCTCGCGCCGTCTACTTCACCCATTGGATCTTGGAGTTCAGCGATTCCGTGGTGGCGTTGGTGATGCGATGTCGCAGATAGGTGACGATGTTGTCGAGTCGTCGCTTGAGCATCCTTGCCACTTCGACTAGCGGCGGCAAGCGGCTGTGGCTGGCCCACCAATACCAGCGGCGAAAGAAGTTTCGAGCCGCGCCTTCGTAGCGGTAATCGAACAAGCACATCAGCGTTTCTTTCAACGCCCAGGCCCGCGCTGTCTTCAGATTGCTGTCCCGCAAGAGCTGAAACTCGCGCCAGGCTTCGTCGCTGAAGCGCGCCGGATGCCGTAGCCAATCGTACTTGCTGCCTGCCAAGCGCAGATCGCCTTGCCTCTTGAGTTGTTTGTGTTCTCGTCGGCGGACACGATCGACAGCCTTACTCAAGTGTCCCGCGATAGGAAACTTGTCGAAGACAATCTTGCCGTTTGCCTCGGCCAAGTGCTCGCGCACCGAAGTGATGTAGGGATCCCACCTATCCATCGCAATCGCTCGGAGGCCTTGCTTCTGCTCCTCGCTCAGGGTCGGCCAAAACTCATCGAGACTCGCCTGGCGGCGCTCGGGGGGCCACGTGCAGCACGCGGGATCGTTCCCAGTCCGTGACGATCGTCACGTAACGATGGTCGCTATCGCGACCATATCGCCAAACATTGCTTCGCCTGAAGGCGAGGGGTTTGCACCATCCCCGGAAGAGACAGAGGGTTTTCTACCGCTGGCAGAAAGAATGCTTTGCGAACGGGGCCGTCGCCTTGCAGACCAAGACCCGCAACCGTCGTCCCGCCGAGCAAGAAGGCAGCGCGCGGGGGAAAAGAAAATCCAGACCAAGGACGAAATTCTCGCCCAGCTGATGGCCGCGCACAGCAAGTTCTACTCCGGGCGAAGGGGCTAGAGGTGCGTCCACGAACACAACGGTTGGGTGCCGCGCGATCACTGGCTCGCACGAGGGGAGAAACAAGCCATCGTCAACTGGCAGCCGAAGAATCCGCTGGCAGGATAGCGGCGGTTGACTTACCTGCTGTGCGACGCCGAGATCGCGGCCCTCAGCCCGTCGAGCGTGTGGCGCGTGCTCCATCGAGCGCGCCGGCGGCGGCAATGGAACGGCCAGGAGTGGCCGCCAGGGGCGGGCTTCACACCGCCGCCCAAACCCCATCCACATCGGCCCAGCGACGTTTCTTACAGCAATGTCGGGGGCACGTTTTATTGCCTCTGCAGCGTGCCGCACGGCTACAGCCGTGCGATCCTGCACTGGGACTTGCGCGCGGCGATGAAGCAGACCGACGTCGAGATCGTTCTCCCCGCCGCCCAGGAGAAATATCCGCCTGCCAAGCCGCCAATCAGCTCCCACAACGGGCCGCCATGCAGCGCCCAGGACTGCAAGGAGTTGATGCCAATCGCGGGGATGACGCCCCTGAGAACGTCACCTTACTGGCCGCCATCGAACGGCCAGCGGGAGCGTGGGCACAAGTCGTTGCAGAGCGCATGCAGGCGGCCGGGCGTGCCGCTGACGCCGCCGGATGCACGGCGGCTGAGCGCACGTTACGGCGAGCATGACAACACGCTGCGGCTACCCAGCGCGAGCGGGTTCGTGACGCCCGAGGACATGCTGCTGGGGCGGCCAAACCAGACTCACGCCGCGCGCGACCGCCAGCTGGAGCCTGCTCGACGGCAACCTCAGGTATGCCGTCAGCAGGCAGCTTGACCGCCACAGTTACCAGGGCGCTGCCGACTGCAACCGAAGCGGGCCCAGTGGGAAGCAACCCTGCCCAGGGATAGTCCGGCGGGCTCATCGAGACCATGATCACGGGCCCGGAAGTCACCTTTCGCGCTGCTCCCAAAACCCCCTCGGATCGATCGACCCTGAGGCCTTGAAAATCCCCGCCCGCAGCGCGGCAGCTACCCTAACGCGCAACGCTCGCTCTCCCGTTCCGGCTGAACCGGCACACCCGACCGTGAGTCTTAGGGATGAGTTCTAGTGCTGCTTGCGTGGCAGGGACAGGGGCTCGCTTTCCAACTCGCGCTCTGGAGTGAAAACCTTCACAGGCTTCTCCGAGTGGAGCTGCTGAAGCCAGAAGACGCCATCGAACTCGCCGCTGTGCCCACGGGTGACGATGAAGTCCAGGTCGCCGTCTTCGTCCATGTCTCGAGGAACAAACGCAGCAAACTTGCCTCGCTTGCGTCGAGAGATGTCGTGTCGTTCCCATACTGTCGTGGTCTCTCCTGGATTCTCGAACCAGGCCAGTCTTCCCACCGGGTCGGAGACATCTACGTCATCACCGTCTTCTTCGTGGGGGCCGTGGCTCGAGCTGCCGGTCACAAGGTCTTGGTTTCCGTCGCCGTTGACGTCGGCGAGGACCAGTCCGGCGGGTTCGTCCGGCGCGATCGTGCCGATGGAGTGGAGATTCCATGGTTCGGCCGGCTCGGGGGGTTGCTCTAGCCAAACGAAAGAGTGAGGTTTCTTGATGAGAACGACGTCCAGGCGGCCATCGGCGTTGAAGTCCGGGAAGGCCACGGCGGAGCCAACCTGATCGAGGTTATTGCCATCTGGGACCAGAATCGGATGCCGTTGGAAGGCGAGTTCCTCGCCCCCTAGATTTTCGAGCCAAAAGATGGGCTCTTCACCTTGCGAGGCTGCGAACAAATCGGTATCCCCATCGCCGTCAAGATCGATTGGCTCCGCAATGACAGGGCTGCTGACCGTCAATAGTACGGTTTCGCGCCAGGCGTCAGCGTTGAGGGGGTTGTCTGGAATCTCATACCACGAGACAGAGTCTGCTTGGTTGCTTTCCATGTTGGGATCGTTGCCGGTTGAACCCTGCCGGTACGTGGCGACGATCTCAGGTCTAGCGTCGCCGTTAAGATCGGCGATCGCGACGCTCACGAACGAGCGGCCCACCGAGAGATCGGGTATGATCCTTCCCCAGCGCCAGCCCCGAACAGCTCCCCCCGGGTTCTCGAGGTAAAGCAAATGTCCCTTTTCACATGCCGCTACGAGGTCGGGGAAACCGTCCGCATTGAGGTCCGCCACCGCGAGATCAGCCACGCCGGCGGCCTCGGGGCCCTCGGCTAGAGACAGGCGAAACCATTCGTCGGGATCGTCTGACCCGAAGGCTATGCGGATATGACTGCTCTCACGGTAGGCCGATACGATATCGAGATGCCCGTCTTTGTCAAAATCGGCCACCTGGAGCGATTGCGATCCCCGCAGGCGAATCCCTCCCGATTTGTCCTCGTCGTCTATGATGTGCTCCTTCCAGGAGATATACGTTCCGTCGGTGAGTTTTGCCGCGGTCATGGTGTCGCCGACGCCGGCTGAGGCGCCGCTGTCTGAGCCACAAGAGGTAAGCAACAGCGCGAGGGTGCTGTACACGAGGGCCAGTTTGTCCGTCGGAAAAGGGTTGAAGCGTGTTTTCTTCATCCGCTCTTGAACTCAAATGTACTTGCCCCCGGCCACCTAGCGCAATCTCCGTGAACCCTAGTGGGACTGTCGGGGAAACCTTAGTGAGACCGGTAAAGGACCAGGGATAGACCGAAGGCCGTGTAAAAAGGCCTCAAGCCGGGACTAGCTTTGAATCTCGCGGAATGCGTCTTCGATCTGCCGTTTGGCCTCTGAGACCAGCGCCACCATCGGCATGCGTGGGGGGCCTCCGTAGTAGCCTTGCAAATCCATGGCGTACTTGAGTCCCGCGATGCCGTATCGGCCTGTCACCCCCTCGGCGGTCGAAGCGCGTTCGTGCAGTTCCCGCGCCGCCTCGAATTCCCGGGTACGAACGGCCTCTTCCATGGACAAACAAAGAAAAGGGGCCGGGTTGGCGAATGCCAAGATGGCTCCGGCTGCGCCCTGTCTCAGCGATGGGTACAGGATATCCATCGAGCCGACTAGCACCTGGAACCCGCGGGGGACATCATGGATTAGTTGAGTGACTTTCTTCACGGGTCCTGCGCCCTCATTCATGGCGATGATGTTTGGGTGCTCGGCAAGCAGGCAGGCGGTTTCTACCGAGACGGCCAGGGAGTTGTTCTCGGGGGCGCTTCCGATCACAACCGGAATCTTCGTTTGGTCGGCAACGCCGCGATAGAACAGAGTTTGCGTGTCCCCTGGCGCCACGGGGCCGTCGATGAAGTTTGGCGCCTCAACCAAGACGGCGTGATAGCCGAGATCAGCCGCGGCATTAGCACGGGTTACGGTTCCACGAACGCCGGCCACCCCAGTGGACGCCAGCAGCAGCTTCTCTGGAGCAGCTGCCTCGGCGACATGTTCCCAAAGTTGGATGGTTTCCTTCTCGCTAAGCAGGCCCCCTTCGCCCGGCCTGGTAGTGCCGACCGCGTAGCCGGTCACCGAGGTGCGGTTCCAACGTCCGATGTTGTGGCGGATCTTGGCTGGATATAGATCTTCCTGGGCGTCGAAAGGTGTCGTCGCAGCGACCCAAATACCGTTTAGTTTCACTAGGCCTCACTTATTGTAGTGGGCTGCTGCGAGGTCGGTAGTGGCACCCGCGCGGGAGCGGAGAGGGCAGTGCACAGGCTACGGGCTGCAGGGTCAAAAACGGGTCAGAGCGGAGGCCACGCGCAAACTTTAGTAGGTATCTTCGCGGTCTTCTCCGTGGGCGGTTTCCGCTATATCGGCGGATTGGGGCGCTTCCTCAAGCTGGGGCAGTCGCAGGATCTTCTCGGCAGGCTGGAACTGGAGGATCCCTGCATCGTCCGGACATGCTGCCACCACGCAGTTGCGGCCAGCAGCCTTGGCTTCGTAAAGGGCTTTGTCGGCGCATTCTACGATCCCCTGCCAACCGAGGGAAGAGTTTAGAGCCAGCGGGTACGAGGCGACGCCGCAGCTTATCGTCAGGTGCCGGACCTTGCCTGCCGAGTTGGTGGCGATTTCCTCTCTTTCGACACACTTGCGCACTCGTTCAGCCCCTCTCACTGCCCCTTGCAGGTTTTGGTTGCCGAGAAAAAGGAGGATTTCCTCGCCGCCGTAGCGGAACGCGGCGTCCGTGGAGCGGAGGCTGGCGCGGACGGCCCTGGCGACTGTTTGAAGTACGCGGTCTCCATACTGGTGACCAAAGGTGTCGTTAAAGGACTTGAAATGATCGACATCGCACATCACCACCCCGTACGTCTCTCGGCGCCGGACGGCTCTGAAATGAAACTCGGCGATCTTCTCCTCGAAATCCAATCGATTGCCGATTTCCATTAACGGGTCGATGCGTGATGTCTCCATGAGACGACGATTGAGAACGGCCAGGTCTCGGTTTACCTCACGGAGGTCGCTCTCCAGCGAAAGAATGCGCTCCGCCGCCCGGAGCCGAACCTGAAGCTCTTGGGGGTGAAACGGCTTGGAGATAAAGTCGTCGGCGCCCGCTGAGAGAGCTTCGATCAAGTCGTGTTTTTCTTGTCGCGCCGTCAAGAAGACGATGTATGTGTAGGAGGGCAGAGCGGCATTTCGAATCTGGCGGCACAGTTCAACGCCATCCAGGCCCGGCATGTCCCAATCGGTGACAACCACGGGAAACCGGCCCTCGGCGAACTTACGTTGTGCCTCGAGGCCGTCTCTTGCGGTGACCACTTCGTAGCCAAAGCGTTTTACAGTTTCGCTGACGAGGTGCAAAGTCGCCACGTCGTCATCAGCTACAAGTACTTTCACGAGCGGGTCGCCCTTTGGTTCGACTGTCGGGCCTGCGGCGAAGCTCCCAGCGCCCCTGACTCATACTTCTACCCTCTCGGTGGAGGTTCGACGACATGAAACCAATAATGCTCAATGGCGCCGATGACGGCAACGAATTCGTCGAAATCGGTCGGCTTATGGACGTAGGAGTTGACTCCCGCGTGATAGCATTCCGCTACGTCTTCCTCATAGTCCGAAGTGCTGAGAACCACGATCGGGATCGTTCGCAGGGCCGGATCGATCCTGTTTGAAGATCTGCGACAGGCGCTGGCCGTTCACTTTGGGCATGTTCAGGTCCACCACAATCAGATCGGGACGGGCTGCATCCCCGTATTAGCCGTTCCGCCGCAGGTAGTCGAGGGCCTCCTCTCCGTCGGAAACCATGACAGCGTCAAGGGGCGAGTCGGTTTCAGCCAAAGCCTGCCGGGTGAGTAGCTGGTCGCCTTCATCGTCTTCGACGAGCAAGATGAGTTTCTCCCGGCTCTGGCCCTTCTGGGAAGAGGGGTGTCGGGTCTTTTCGACGACCACGCTCTGCTTTGCCGGTTCGCCAGCGACGTCAATTCCTGCGTTGTTCATGTCGCCAAGGGCAACTCGATTTACTCCAGCCGGGGTGGGACTTGGGATCCCGCCGTCAACCTAGCTCGCCGCGGAGGTTGGTGAGGATCTCTCGCACCTGGTCAAACTCCTCGTCCACTTGTTCCACAAGTCGGGGCAACTCCTCGAGTTGTTTTCCGCTGCTCGACTTTTCCAAGTGGAGGCACAAAGCGCTCAGAGACTCCGCCCCCATGTTGCTACTCGAACCTTTTAGGCGGTGCGCGGCTGAGGCTGCCGTTTCAGCATCGCCTGTACGAACAGCCTTCCGGAGAGCCTCCAGTTGTTGCGGGGTGTCGTTGAGAAACAGGGTGATCAGCTCGGCCAGGAACTCGTCGTCACCCATTGTCGCTTCACGGATGTGCTCCAGATTCACTGATTCCATAGAATTTCTTAAGCGCGGCCGTAGTTCGCATCAACATGACAAACTAGGCGGGGGGAAGCGGGTGTCCCGGCCCGATTTGCCTCTAAATTAGACGGAGTGGCGATGCTCCCAGTTTTCGCGGACCTTCAAGCCTTTCCAAGGGCCCGTCGTTGTCGGCCGAGGGTAAGCGAGTGTCGCCCTGGAACCACTTGGCCTACAGCAAGCCGCGCACCTTTTCTCCAAACAAAAATCGGCATTCACGCCACGCATCGTTAGCCCGATCAGCTCCGGTGAACGGCGCTCTCCCAAGGAGTCCGAGAGCCAGTTGGCGATGGGGCCAACGTTTGGAAGGTCTCGCGGCGGATCTCGGACGTGTGATCTGGCTAATAGGACTAGACCCGGAGGGGCGGGGGCCAGCGGGGTCAGCCGGCCGTGGCATGGACGCTTTCCGACGTGCCGGCCGTCGAAAATCAGGTTCAGGAGCGCTCCTTTGTATTAGGACTGTCAAACTCTCGAGAGCTTGGTCGAAGAGGAAAGTGAGGAGAGATAGAGATGAGTGTATCCGCAATCGCGTTGGCGGGTATCACCTCCGCGGTCAAGCAGTTTGACGAGGCGGCGGAAGGCATCCGTAAGGCAACGAGCAGCGATCCGGAGACGAGGGACCGAGTGGACCTGAGCGTGGAGGCCGTCAAGCTTCTAACCGCCAGAACGGCCTACAAGGCCGCCATCGAAGTGGCTAAGAGCGCTGAAGAAATCAGCGAGCACGCCATCGACCTACTGGTAAGGCGCCTCGGCAGTGATCGTTATCCCGTGCTTCTCACCCAGATTTCGCAGCGTCGGGCCATCATTGAGGTCGCTTTGCCTCTCGATCTACTCCCTTTATTCGCCTCCGGGAACACGTCCTAAGTGATTGAACTCATTTGTCTTATATGAGAATTGGCTTTGTTTCGATTTTCCGAGCTGGACGCAAGGTTGTAGCCCGCTTTTCTCACCAGGTGGCGAGGCGAAGTGCGTGAGAGGCCCGTCAGTACAAGGCGCGCGCCGCTCGGCAACCTCGGGCACGGCATGCCGTGCCCCTACATTCTGAACCCTACGTTGAGCACGGTCAGCAAGCGCAACGACGTAATGGCGGGCCTATCGTGTGCTTCGACCGTCAGCTGGTGAGAAATGCGGGGTAGGGACCCGCAAGGTGGCAGCAGACGGTCCCCAGGGCGCGACATGTCGCGCCCGTACATGACAAACGGCGCCATGCGGGGAAAGATTCGTTGCTTCCATCACAGCTTAAGTGAACGGTAGGTCTAGATTTTGTCGATGATCAACAGGATGTAGACCAGGGGAAGATAGACGATTGAGGCTTGCAGCAGCCGGCGGGCCTGCGCGATGGTTCTCCGCCGCGCCAACAGCGATCCCGCGTAAAGGTAGCCCAAGCTTAGCGCCAGCGCGCCCGCTAGGTAGTAGGAACCCGCGATGCCGAGAACGGCCGGTGCCGCGGAGACCGGCACCAACAGCGCGGCGTAGCAGATGACTTGACGAGAAGTGGAGATACCGTCCGGCTCGACCACCGGCAGCATCAGGGTCCCCGCCCGGGCGTAGTCTTCGCGGTACATCCAGGCAATGGCATAGAAATGCGGGAACTGCCACAAGAACAGCATGGCGAATAGGACCAGCGCTTCGATTCCCACCCCGTTGCCGGCGGCCGCCCAGCCGATCAGCGGCGGCATCGCTCCAGGGAAAGCACCGACCAAGGTGGAAAGTGGTGTCCGGGTCTTCAGAGGTGTGTAGAGAAACAGGTAGCTCGCCAGTGTCAGCAGGCCCAGCAGAGCGCTCAGCCAGTTCACCGCCCAGATGAGATACAGCGTGCCGGCGACCGAAATCGCGACCCCGAACACGAGTGCGGGCGGCGGTTGCAGGCGGCCGGCCGGCAGGGGCCTCCGCTCGGTGCGGCGCATCTTCCCGTCGGCCTCGCGTTCCAGCCATTGATTCAAAGCGCCGGCGCCTCCCGCCAGCAGCGCCGTGCCGAGCAGTGTGTGTAACAAGAGCAGATAGGAGACCGGTTCGGCGGCGCCAACGTAAAACCCGACCGCCGTCGACATCAGGATCAGCCAGACCACGCTCGGCTTCGTCAACTCGAGGTAGTCCCACAGGGCTGACTGCGGAGCGACGAGTGCGGGGACAGCGGAGGTAGGCATTCTCATATGGTGGCAGCAACTCTTTCCCGATGTACTGCCCCGACCGGCGCGACTCGGCTATAAACTTGGATCGTCAAGATCACGCTCGCGGCTAATACCAAGGCTCCCACGGCTACGTGCGCTACTGTCAGCCACACCATGGGCGGCAAGGGCTGCGGAGCGTCGACCGTCACCTGCCGGATCCAGTAAGCGGCCGCCCCGAGAACAAGCTGCAACATCAGCACGGAGTTCAGCGTTATTGTCCAGCGAACGATCTCCGACCGGTTGGCATGCCGCTTCATCACCCTTGCTACCACCCAGGCCACGAGGGTCACCGCGACGGCGGCGCCCACTAAGTGCGGTACGAGACCCAACCCTTTGTGACGAAGAGCCGCCCCGATTGCCAACTGCGCGAAGATGGCCACGCTGGCTGCCAAGCACAACCGCCCCAGGGCGGCGAAACCTTCGCTGTCTGACGACGCGACCCGGGACCGTTCCCGCTCTTGCCAACCCGGAGAAGTAAACAGCGCCAGAGAGACGATCATACAGAAGAACAACTGGGCCAAACAAGCGTGCATGACGGAGATGGCTGTCGGCAGCAACAGCAGGACCGTCAGCCCGCCCAACAGCCCTTGGGCGACGACAGCTGCCAGGGCCGTAAGCCCAAGCTTCTTCACCCAGCTACGGTGATCCCGGCGCCAGAGCCACACTACCAGAACAATCGTCAGAAAGCCCACGAAAGTCGCCACCATCCGGTGGCCGTGTTCATAAAAGATTCCGCCCACCATGGGCGGCATCAATTGACCGTAGGAGAGAGGCCAATCGGGCACCGCAAGCCCGGCATCGTTGCTCGTCACCAGTGCTCCGGCCGCGATCAGGCCAAGCGTTGAGAATGCGGTGAACACCGCAAAGCGGTGGAGCCAGGTATTCGTGGTCACGGCGGTTTTGTCGGTAGCGCGTGTAGAACCCGCGCTAGCCCTTGCGCTCGCCCGCATTTCTACCCATCTGACGGTCGAAGGACGCGATCAGCCCGCTAAACTTTCCGTAAGTGTCTGGAAAACAAGGCTTTGCGGGGAATTGGCTTTGTTTGGTGATTCTGTTGCTCGGTAGCCACGCACGGACGCGGACGCTGGAACAGCACCAGGTCCGCGCTACAAGCTTGTACCCGGCTGGTCCGATCCGTCGGATTTGATGGGTCCGACCGTCCCGCCGTACTGGAAACAAACTGTAAACCATTGATTCCCTTTGGGTTCGACAAAATTGGGTTTGTTTGGTAATTTTGTTGCCTCGTTGGTTCGTGGCTTCCGACGGCCCGTGCTCGAATGGGCCCCGAATGCTTCGCGTGTACTCAATTACATTGTACCTTGCCAATCCAAGGAGGCCTTGGCGCCAATGGGGCTAAGCTTCTTTTAATGAGATACTTAGGCTGCGTGACATCTGGCCCCAATACGAGTGACTTAACGGTAAGTCAGCCCCCGTAGGGGGCGCGGGCTAGTGCTACCCGGGACATGGTGAACACTTTATGCCGGGCACCGCCCCTGCGGGGCTGCCAGGGCTCGGCAGCCGCGAAGCGGCGGAAGGATCATAGCCCAGGGTGGAGCGAAGCGGAACCCTGGGTACGAATGCAACAGCCCAACAAGCCCTGTAAGGGCGCAGGAAACACACGCAAGCGGCCTTCAACAATGGCCGCCGTTGTTTGGTAGAACGTCTGTGCCATTTTCCTGCCGCCCCTTCAGCGCTCAAGTTTGTTTTCCGCTTACCTAGGGTTCCGCCGTTCCGGCTCCACCCTAGGCTATAATCCTGCCGCCGCTTCGCGGCTCCCGAGCCCTCGGTTTCTTCACGGGCCCGCCGTTACCGGTCAAGGCCTCGCAATCCTGCCGGCCAACGCTTAGCCCGATTTCTGGGTGCTTTGGCCGCAGCGGCGAAAAGAGTTGGTTGCCGGCCGGGGGCACCGCAACCCGACGCTCCCTAGCAGCCCGTGGTAGAAGTGAAGGTCGCGAAAAATCAGGTGCTGGAAGCTGTGAAAAAATCTTGGGACAGCCAGCCGCGGCTTCAATCCTCGCTGACACTTAAAAAGAAGTGAGTGCTAAGCCGCTTGTGGCAGTCCCCGATTTTCCCTCCCGCACGACTTTTGCCACGGGATCTCTAGCTTTCCTCCGAACCTGGAGCTGCTAGCCGGCGGAAAAGGTGAAATCGACTTCCTTGGATTCGGAATCCACTAACGTGACGCTCATTTCCTGATCGCCATATTTTTCATGCTTGGCCTCGACGGTATAAGTTCCCGGAGGCAGGCCAGGGATCTCAAAGCTGCCGTCCTCGCCCGTCACGGCGAAGAAGGGATGACTCACGACGCTGATATACGCTCTCATCCAAGGATGAATGTTGCACTTGACGGGCAACATGATCTCTTGTCGCGCGAACTTGCGTTTGATATCGGAAGCGCCCGAGGTTTGCGACTTATTCCATTCGCGGTTGACTTTCGGCAGCGGGTGTACGTTGTGCGTCAGGGGGTCGCCGTTGCTCACGCTGATCGTCCCCCCAGCCTGCATGGCGAGCACGTGCGGACGATAGATGCAGCCCTTTTGGTTGAGGGAACCGTTCTTCGTCACCTCGAACTTTTTTCCTTCCAGACCGCTCTTCACCCACACGAAAACATTTTGTAGAGTGCCGTTTTCATTAACCACGACCTGTTGAGCATGAACCGTCGCCGTGTGTAACTTCTTGCAATCGGGCTCGGCGCTCATGTTGATGCGGACGGGTTTCGGCGTTTTGCCCTCAAAGTTGACCTTGCCGCTCATGCCGGCCGCGGTCGCCGGATCAACCTTGAAATATTCCTCCCCCGCCGCTGGTGCTTCCGGTTCAGCGGTCTCCGGTCCGCCTCCACACCCAACGACGGTTAGGAGCGCGACGGCAGCCAAGACCCCGAAATTCTTCTGAAAAATCATCGTTCGTACTAAGCCTCCTCTAGCTGTAAAAATCTTCTCCGTTGCTCGTAAGGTCTTCATTGTACACTGCTCGACCGCAGTCTCCGGAGCTCCGCCGGCGTGAATTGGAACATGTAGCGCACCAGAAGATCCGCGTGGTCCCCTTCATATCCTTCGAAGATCGCCGGTAAGGGGCCATCGAAGATCCAGCGGCCCTGCTCGTGACGGAACAGCTCCGATGGCATCGCCGTCCCGGGCGCGATCCCAGCCGGCTCGAGCATCCAGCGGTAGGTCCAATCCGGCTTGAGACGCTCGGCGGCAACCAGGAAGTTCGGCGCGGTCGCGTTTCGGTCATGGCCGGGATCGCCCGTCATATGGCACTTCAAGCAGGGCGCCCCTCGGCTGGTGAACAGGCGTCGTGCCAGAGTGCGCTCGGCGGCCGAAAGCGGGGCCAGCTGATCGTCAATGTAGGGATGTGGCTGGGACGACCTGGCCATGAAAAACCGCATCAGGGTTCGCACCTGACGTTCGGTGAATTGGAATGTCGGCATGCGGGCATGCAGATATTCTCGAATGCCGTTGCGGTGGATGCTGGTCTCGCTCAAGGCTGGATTCGACAAGAACCCGACTAGCCAGTCCGGTCGCACCCGGGCCCCTTCGCTATATAGCTGCGGCGGCATCTGTTCTACCCAGTCGGGATCCTGGTAGCGCTCCATGGTCATGAATGAGGTCACGTCACCAGGTCGAATCTGGTGACAACCCGTGCAATTGTAGCGCTGGACCATCCACCAGCCGCGCTGAATGTCGGCCCTCTCGTCTTCCGGCTCGAAGCGGTAGTTGGCGGGAAGGGCGGTATCGACCGCTCCGAGCAAGAAGGTCGTCAAAGCGGTGATCTCGTCGTCGGTCAGGTTGAAATTAGGCATCCGCAGACGCTCGCCCGGCTCCCTCACTTTCCCCTGGTCGAAGAAAGCGGGGTCCTGCAGCTTTTGTTCGAAGAAGCCTTTGTGGCTGTACCAGCCTTCCACCTTGGCAGGGTGTGTGAACAGAGCGAAATCCAGTCGCTCGATAGGCTTGCTGCCCTCTAACGTCAGTTCCGTTCCGATACGCCCCTCGGTTTCCAGCCCGCTGATTTCATGGCAGCCGGCACAGCCGTACCGCCTCGCCAGCGCCAGACCTTCTTCCGCGCGCTCGGGATCATCCATGTAATCGGCTGCGGTGTAGGTGGCGTCGGTCTTCTGCGCCACCAAATAGCTGGCGATATCGCGAGCGTCGGCGAAGGTCAGCCGCAGATTCGGCATCACGGGGATCAGATGGACCTCGTCGCCCGTTGCCCCGGCTTCGGGCGTCACTTCGGCGGGATCGTGAATCCAGCGAACCAGGAAATCGTAGTTCGTCTTTTCTCCGACACGGCTCAGGTTGGCGGCGAAGCTGCCGCCCATCTTCTGCTCGCCTTCGCCGATCGAATGACAACCCAAACAACCCCTTGTCTCAAACAGCTCCCGGCCACGCGCCGCGTCGCCCGGCGGGTGTTTTTGGAGGGAACCCTCGACGCCGTTCTGCCAGACGTAGGCCGCAATGGCTTGAATCTCGTCTTCCTCCAGCCGGAAGACGGGCATCTTCGTGCCGGGGCGAAACTCGTGGGGATTCTTCAACCAAACCGGGATCCACTCCTTGCGAAGCTTGACCCTCACCTCCTTGAGGCTGGGGCCGAACTTTCGCACCTCCTGCGTCAGGCTCTTTCGCTCGGCCTTCAGAGTGGTTAGCCGCGCATCAAGTTGACTGTTGGCCAACTGCAAAGCTTGGGCCCGAGCGTTGTAGTAGGAAGCCTGCTCGTCGGATGTATCGGGATCATCGGCGAGCTCGTTGTTGCGGCGAACCTGTTTTTCGTTGGCGACTTTTTCATCGTCGCTGACCTTGATCTGGTTCCTGACGTCCGATAGCAAGTCCGATTCTTTGTCAAAACCTTCAAAGCGGTGGCAACCCCAGCAACCTTTGTTCAGGAACAGCTCCCGCCCCTGGTTGAGGACCTCGGCTTGAGGGGTGACGATTTCTCGGGTGTGGCACTGCTGGCAGCCGGCCTCGATGTTCTCTTTCTCGAACAGGGGCCAGAGCCAATGCTTATACCTTCCGTGACCCTTCGTCACGCTGCTGGTCGCCCGGCCGTTGCCGTTGTGGCAGGGCGTGCATCCGAACTCCTCAGGGTCGTGAATCTTGAGCAGGTCGCGGTTGGGATGGCTGGTGAAGACCGCCTCGCCGCCCATCGAGGCCTTCGTCAACTCGACCGGCTCGCGGATGCCGGCATGGCAGGATTCACAGCGATCGACCCAATCAATGTCGCCTAGGTGGATCTGCTTGATCGAGACTTCGAACTGCTCCATCTTGTTGATGAGACCCTGGACTTGGGCCTCGGTGAGCCCGTACATGAGGTTCTGCAGGTAGGCGCCGAGCTGTCGCTGGGCCTGTCCAGCCGGCCCGCCCAGAGCAACCAGCTCGGATTGCAGCTTTACCCGCAAATCCCGCAGGCGGGACATTTCGGCTTCCAACCGCAGGTACGTCCAAGAGGCCGTCTCCGTGTTGCCGGAGCCGTCGTCGAGCGCCAGGTCAAGCTCCTGCTGCCTTTGCTTGACACCTTCGATGTCCGCGGCCAGAGATTCTTTCGTGCTTTCGCTCGTGGAGATTTCGAGTTGGTAGGTGAGCGCGCCGATCTCGCCCCGTAGCGCCTGGAACTCAGGACGGACGGTGTTCGTGCGCGGAGTGATGCCATTTGCTATCCGGTTCCTGATAGCTCTGATCTGCTTGGCCGCGGCCTGGCTGGCCTCCTCGACTTGCTGTTGGAGGCGCTGGTATTCGTCCGACTCTTTGATCTCCTTTTCCCGACTCGCCTGCTGGGGCTTCAATTGCTTCAAATGCGCCGCATAGAGGCCGGCGAAGCGAGCTTGGTAATCCTTCCACGGCCGCAGTGTGACCACCTCGTCGTAGAGCGCCCAGACGAGCGTCAACATCAAAATGAGCGTCCAAGAAAAAAGAGAGACACTCAATGACTTGTTGACGACAGGATCGTCATGGTCAGGTGGCGGATTTGGTGGCATTCAGGACACTCCGTCAAACAGAATCTTCAACTCGCGGATCGTTGGGGTCGGCCAACTCTAAAAGGTTTTACGGCCAGCCCGGTACCATCGCCGCGGCCGAGCTAGATGTTAAACCAAGGGGTTACCCACACATACTTGATTCGGAACACCAGACGGGCAATGATCTTCGCCGGCAGGCTGATCATGGTAACCAGGACTACCATCATCACCAGATACTGCGTGAGCGACATGCGCGCCAGGATCTTGCGGCTGAACTCGGTCAGTGCCATGACCTTGTGGACGAGAACCCCCGTCACTACAGCGAATAGCCCCGTAACAACACCCCCAAAAATCCCGATCGCCCAGGTCCCGGTGATGCCCAAGAGCTCGTGCAGGTCGCGGTTGACTTCGAAGACTAGCTTGTTGTGGTCCCACGTCTGACCTGGCCAGAACCACATCCACCCGGGGCCTCGAATCATCGTCCCGATGATGATCATCGCGCACCACATGATGATGAACCCGGAGATGAAGGTCCAGATGGCGAATTTCCTTTGCTTGTAGGTGTAGTAGCCGTTGCCCAGAGGATTCTCGTCGATATATGGGATCGCGATCAGGCCGATGATGATGAAAGTCGGCATCACCACGCCCGCGATCCAGGGGTCGAAATAGACCAGCATCTCCTGCAGCCCGAGGAAGTACCAGGGCGCTTTGGCCGGATTCATCGTCAGGGTTGGGTTCGCGGGCTCTTCCAGTGGCGCGTCCAAAGTGATCGACCAGACCATCAGAATGGCGGTGACAATCACGGTCGCAAGAAACTCGATGCGCAACAGAAACGGCCAAACGTGAACCTCTTTCGCCCAACCTTTCTTATAGGGTTGAGTCTTGCGGTGATGGGTCTTGGCCATCTCGGGGTCGGCGTCCAACTGCTCGATCAAGCGGTCGTTGGCGAAAGCCTGGCGCAGGCCGTACCAGGTGTAGAACGGCACCAGGATCATCAATCCGATGATGGGGACGTTATCCGGGAGCGAAAGAATTTCCCAAAGCTGGCCCCAGTCTGTGTTCATAGATCCTCTTTGAGATTCGTCGGATCCGCCGGCGTCGCTAAATCCTTCGAATCGGTTTGATCTCGCCCTCCAGCATTACCGGCGCCGGGCCGGAGATTCCTCCGTCCTTTCGGACCCTCCAAAAATGAACGATCATGAACGTCGCCGCGAAACCCGGTATCGCAATGCAATGCCAAATGTAGGACCTTAACAGCGCATTGGCGTCCACGATCGACCCTCCGAGCAAAGCAAAGCGCACGTCATTGAACGGAGTCATACCCATGTCGGCACCGAACGGACCTTCGTGTCCCAGCATGGGAGTGGCGCGGGCCATGTTCGTTCCCACTGTGACGGCCCAGAAGCCCAACTGATCGTCGGGCAGTAAATAGCCCGTAAACGAAAGCAGCAGCGTCAACACCAGCAGGATCACGCCGATGCACCAGTTAAACTGGCGCGGCTTCTTGTACGATCCGGTCAAGAAGACCCGAAACATGTGCAGCCAGACGGTCAGCACCATGGCGTGCGCCCCCCAGCGATGCATGTTTCTCAGCAGCTTGCCGAAAGGCACGTCGTGCTCTAAGTACAGGATGTCGCGAAATGCTACCACCTTGGTCGGGTGGTAGTAGAACATCAGCAGCACGCCGGTCCAGGTCAGGACGACGAAAAGGTAAAACGTAATGCCGCCCATCCCCCAGGTGTAGTTGTACCTTACGGCATCGCGATTGATCTTGGCCGGATGGAGGTGAAGAAAGACGTTGCTGAGAACGCCGAGGGTCCGGCTGCGAGGCTTCTCGTCGTGTTTGACGCGAAAAATCGACTTGTACAGGTCGGTCTTGGTGGGCTTCTTCAGCGCTTGCAGGTCGTCGGCCGCTTTTTGTTTGATGGCCTCGGGGTCGATGACCCCAAGAAGCGACCGTTTTCCGTTGCCGCCACCGTTTTCCTCAGGCATCCTATCTCCTCTCCAGATCCGACTGGCCGCAGCGCGTCATCGGAACGACGCCCGCCTTCGCTGTTGGGTTGACTCCGCTTTCACTAGAATCTCGTGCCTGGTCTCAAGGTGTGCTCGGCGTCAAACGACCAAATAGGAGTCTTCCTCATCAAACTGGCTGGCCTTGCCTTTTTCCCACTTGTAAAGCGAACTCGTGTCCACTACGATCTGCCCCTCGGGGTTCAGTTCAACCTTGGCACGGTCGAGCGGGCGCGGGGCCGGCCCCTCATAGTTGATGCCTTCGGGAGTAAAGCCGCTGCCGTGGCAGGGACACTTGAACTTCCCTTCGGACTCCTTCCAGTCCGGTGTGCATCCGAGGTGAGTGCATCGGGCATAGATGACAAACAGCCTCTCGGAGTTGCGAACAACCCAGATCCTGTTGGATTTTTGGAAGCCGGTGTCCACGCCGATGCCGAAGGCGTCCGGGGACCCGATCCGAAACACCTTCTTCGGTTCGAAGATGGTTCGCGGGAAAAAGAAACGCAGGAACATCAAGAAGTTGGTCACCAAGAAGCCCACGGTAAAGAAGCCCACGAACCGGCGCCGGGTCTTCACCATGTCGGCCTGCGGCCTTTTCTCCAAAAGCCGTCGAAGCTTGGCCAGCGTAGAGGGCTTCGCCTCGCTTGCTGGG
Organism: Bryobacterales bacterium; assembly: GCA_965248105.1. Taxonomy (GTDB): domain Bacteria; phylum Acidobacteriota; class Terriglobia; order Bryobacterales; family UBA6623. The sequence continues at coordinate 1,657,997 of CBDFIK010000006.1, read as the reverse complement.
GCTGAAGCGGCTGCTTCCTCGCTTGAGCCAACTTTCGGATCGGACATCCTAACCCCTCTGTTTAACGGCTGTAACTGCGGTCCAATCCTTCATTGTAATCAAGCCGTGAAGCTCCCCACAAGGAGATGGGCCTTAAACCTGCCCGCGAGAGCGAAAAGGGGCGTTTCGACAGCCCGAAGATCCCCGGTACTCCATCTACCGGGGGGCCGGATCAGCCGTCCTTGCCCTGCTGGGCCAGATACGCCTCCGCCTTCGCTAGATCAGCAGGCGTATCTACGCTTACGCCGACATGGTGCGTCGTCGCGACAGCCAGAATGCGATAGCCGTGCTCGATGGCTCGAAGCTGCTCAAGCCCTTCCGTGTACTCCAGCTCGGTCGGGGCGAGCCGAGCAAAGGCCAGCAGAAAGTCCTTCCGATAGGCGTAGAGTCCAATGTGCTCGTAGGCCTGGAACCGCTCGCTGCGACGGGCGAACGGGATCGGCGAGCGTGAGAAATACAACGCGAAACCTTCGCGATCGACTACGACCTTCACCACGTTTGGGTCGCGGAGCGTCTCTTCGTCCTCGATGGTGCGCATGAGCGTCGTCATCTCGACATCTTCTCGCTCGAGAAACGGCTCCACCGCCTGGTCAATCGCCTTCGCGGATATAAACGGTTCATCCCCCTGGATATTGACGACCACGTCGGCCTCGATCGCAGCCGCCGCCTCGGCGACGCGGTCCGTGCCCGAAGGATGGTCGGGCGAGGTCATCAGGGCTTTGCCGCCAATACCTTGGATGACGTTGGCGATGCGTTCATCATCGGTCGCGACCACCAACTCCGCCAGCCGCGATGCCCGCCGCGCCTTTTCGTAGACGTGCTGGATCATCGGGCGGCCGCCAAGCAGCGCCAAAGCCTTGCCGTCGAATCGCTTCGAGCGGTACCTGGCGGGAATGACACCGGCAACGCGCATTGTTAGCCTTTCGGAACCCGGACCTGCGATGGCCGCCAGGCCAAGCTCTCGCTATATCTGGTCCTTTTCGTTCCTTTCGTAGACCCTATGCTACATTGGGCAACGAGTCCGACCTCATTCTCACATGTCATCCTCAGAATTCGATAGGCTCGTGGCGATCATGGCGCGGCTGCGCAGCCCGAGCGGCTGCCCCTGGGACCGTGAACAGACGCTGGAGACCCTGCGCCCCTACCTGATCGAAGAAACCTACGAGGCCATCGAAGCTATCGAGCGACGTGACTGGTCCCAGCTCGCCGAAGAGCTCGGGGACCTTCAACTGCAAATCGTTTTTCAGTCCCAAATCGCCTCAGAAGAGGGACAGTTTACCATCGAAGACGTCCTCCGCCACATTAACGAGAAACTGATCAGGCGGCATCCGCACGTTTTCGGCGATGAGTCGGCCGAAACGCCGGGGCAGGTCTTGCACCGCTGGGAGCAGATCAAGGCGGAGGAAAAGCGCAACAAAGGTGAGGCCAACGGTGACTCGGGCGACGCGCAAGAATCCATCCTCGACGGCGTCCCTCGCTCCCAGCCGGCCATGCTCGAAGCCCGCAAGATTGGTCGGAAAGCGGCCAGCGCGGGCTTCGATTGGGCACAGGTCGATGACATTGTCGAGAAGCTTCAAGAAGAAATCCGGGAGCTTGAAGCCGCCCGTACATCCGCAGGCGCCGAGCAGCTCGAAGAAGAGGTGGGCGACCTGCTGTTCACTATCGTCAACATCGCCCGCCACCTGAAGGTCAATCCCGAGCTGGCCCTGCGCAAGGCAAATTCCAAGTTCCGTGACCGTTTCGCCTATGTGGAAGACGGGCTCCGTCGACAAGGCAAGTCCCTTGGGACCGCCGAGCTGGAGGAAATGGAACAGCTATGGCAGCAGGCCAAGAATTCCTGACTAACCTTGCCATCCGGAGGCTCGAGACCGAAGCGGAGTTCCGGGAAGCCCTGGATGTCGAGAAGCGAGTCTGGGGCTTCGCCGATGTCGAGCTGGTCCCCTGGCGGCTGATGGTCGTCGCCACGGAATCGGGGGGCCTGGTGGCCGGGGCTTTCGATGGCGACACCATGATCGGTTTCAGCCTGGCGTTCGCGGGACGGCATCCCGATGGGACATCCTACTGGCACAGCCACATGACCGGCGTGCTTCCCGAGTATCAGAACCGCCACATCGGGCGCCAGTTGAAACTACATCAGCGGCAACAGGCGATCGAGCGGGGAGTCGAGCTAGTCGAGTGGACTTTTGACCCTCTGGAGATCCGCAATGGATATTTCAACGTGGTGCGTCTCGGAGTGATTGTCCGCCAGCTTCTGCCGAATCTCTACGGAACGACCACCAGCCACCTCCAGGGAGCGTTGCCCACCGATCGACTGGTTGCTGAATGGTACGTGAAAAGCTCCAGGGTCGCGGCCGCCCTCGCCGGGCGCGAGCCTCGCGATCGAGAGAAGAACGTGGAAGCGACCATCGATATCCCGGCCAAGATCGAGGAGCTGCGCCACAGCGATATCGAAGCGGCCAAGTCTATTCAGACCCGCGTTCGTCACAAGTTCCAACAGAGTTTTGCCGCCGGCCTGGTCGTAGCCGGCTATCGGGTCACCGAGGACGGGGGTGTGTTTGAGCTGGGGCGGACTACGGAGGATGTTTGACGACGTGATTGGTACCGTGGGGACTAGCGATCTCGCTTGTCCTAGCCGTCGTAGGCGGCATGGGGGCGACCTGCCTCGCCTAGACATCCTTTGTCTTGGAAGAGCTCCGGACGGCTCTCTGTCGCTCGGTGAGCGTTGCCGCCTGCTGTGAAGCCATGACCCTCGACTGCGTCACTCTGCGCGAAATTCGGATGCCGCTGGTCCATTTCTTCGAGACCAGCTTCGGGCGAACGACCGAGCGCCGAATTCTGCTGGTGGAAGTTGAAAGCGAAGGGGCCACCGGTTGGGGCGAGGTCACGGCGGGAGAGGGTCCCTTCTACAACGAGGAGTGGGTCGATGCCGCCTGGCTCGTTCTGCGCGACTTTGTCGTTCCTCGGATCCTGCGCCAGGAAATCGGCTCGGCCGCCGAGTTCGCCGCGCTCATGCCTCCTGTCCGGGGCCACCAGATGGCTCGAGCTGGTCTCGAAACTGCCGTCTGGGAGCTGGAGGCCCGCCGGCTCGGGCGTCCTTTGTGGCAGCATATCGGCGGTACCCGAACCGAAATCCCCTGCGGGGTATCGATCGGTATCCAGGATGCCGTCGAAGAGCTACTCCGGCTGATCGAGCGCGAAACCGCTGCCGGCTACCAGCGCATCAAGATCAAAATCAAGCCGGGGTGGGATGTCGATGTGGTCCGCAAGGTACGCGAACAGTTCCCGGACATCCAACTGATGGCGGACGCGAACTCAGCCTACACGCTCCAAGATACCAAGCACCTCAAGCGCCTGGACGAGTTCGACCTGATGATGATCGAACAACCGCTGGCGCACGACGACATCATCGACCACGCCACTCTGCAGGCCCGGCTCAAGACGCCGATCTGCCTCGACGAGTCCATCCGCAACGCCCGTCACGCCGAACAGGCGATCGAGTTGGGCGCTTGCCGAATCATCAACATCAAACTCGGCCGCGTCGGGGGGTTCTCCGAAGCCCTGCTGATCCATAACGTCGCGCGGGCCAAACACATTCCCGTCTGGTGCGGTGGGATGCTCGAAAGCGGCGTCGGCCGTGCCAACAATATTGCCCTCTCCACGCTTGAGAACTTCCGACTTCCGGGGGATGTTTCCGCCAGCAAACGGTACTGGCAGCGAGATATCGTCCAGCCTCCCGTTGAGGTGACGCCCAATGGGACAATCCAGGCACTCGACCGACCCGGCTTTGGCTACGACTTGGACCACGACTATATTCAGACGATCACCGTCCGCCAGGAGATCCTGCATCAAAAGTAGTCCCGGGGCATGAATCTCGTCGCCGCCAGCTTCTCGTTTTTCCTGCTTCTATTCGTCGCCGTAGGGGCCTACTCCGCAAGAAGGCGAGACCGCACGATCGAAGACTACTTCCTCGCCAGTCGCACGATCGGCCCTTGGTTCACGGCGCTTTCCGCCGTTGCGACGAATAACAGCGGGTTCATGTTCATCGGATTGATCGGGACGACCTATCTGCTGGGGATGTCGGCCATTTGGATCATGGTCGGCTGGATCGGCGGGGACTACGTGATGTGGTTTTGGGTGCACCGCCGCCTGCGGGAACTGAGCGAGCAAGAGCAGGCCCGTACGATCCCATCGCTCCTCGCGGCCGGTCCGAACGGCTTCGCTCCGTCAGTGAGAATCGTGGCTGGCTCGATCACGATTCTGTTCTTGAGCACGTATGCCGCTGCCCAACTCAACGCCGGCGGCAAGGCGCTGCACGTGCTCTTCGGATGGGACTACTCGGTCGGTGCGATTGTCGGCGCGATCATCGTGCTGATCTACTGTTTCGCCGGCGGCATTCGCGCCTCGATCTGGACCGACGTCATGCAGTCGATCATCATGTTGGCGTCGATGCTGTTGCTGTTCGGCATCGCGCTCTGGGAGTTGGGAGGCTTCGCCGAACTGTGGGCTGGGTTGGAAGCCATCGATCCCGGCCTGACGAACCCCGTACCGGCCGATCTTCGGTTCGGGTTCTTGCTCTATGTTCTTGGTTGGATGGGTGCCGGGTTCGGGGTTGTCGGCCAACCTCATATCATGGTGCGCGCGATGGCTATTCGGAACTCCGGGCAGATCAAGACGGCACGGGATATCTATTTCGTCTGGTACGTAGTCTTCACCGCTGCCTGCATCGGAGTGGCGCTGGCTTGCCGCGTGTTGTTGCCCGATGTAGCTGGATTCGATGCCGAACTCGCGTTGCCGACGCTGTCGATCCAGTACTTGCCGGGTGTCCTGGTGGGACTGGTGCTAGCGGGACTCTTTTCGGCAACTATGTCTACCGCCGATTCGCAACTGCTTTCCTGCTCCGCGGCTCTAACGCAAGACATCTTCACGCGATGGCGGGAATCCTACACGGCTGCTAAAGCCGGTACGATCTTCGTCACCGCCATCGTTCTAGCGGTCGCTGTTTTCGGCCACCAGAACGTGTTTGCCCTCGTGACGATGTCCTGGTCGGCGCTGGGCGCGGGCCTCGGACCGCTGATGATGATCCGGGTCTTGCAACGCCCCGTTGGCCCACGACTCGCGGTGATGATGATGCTCAGCGGTCTGGCGACAGTCATCGCCTGGCGATACGCCCTCGGATTCTCCGACGACGTCTACGAAGTCCTGCCGGGGATGTTGGCCGGATTGCTGATGTATCTAGTTTTCCAGCGGAAGCGAGTCTGAGAGTAGCTGTTCCGCGGAAACTAGGCGTCGACTCCCAGCTCCCGTCACGCCACTTTTGACTCCCCTAACCGCTTCCCCACCAACGACTTGCCCTCTGCCGGTCGGCTGATTCCTTGGTGTCCCCGATTATTCTGAAGTTAGAGATCCATTCTTGTTCGAAACGCAAAGACCCCCTAGCAGTGGTTGCAGAATCGCAAGGATTGCAACACGTGCAACAGGGCCAACACAAGGAGCAACTTTACAATGGAAATACCTGACGGCATCAAGCAACGAACGGGACTCGTTGCGTTCTATCGGTTTCGAGAGCGTCGCAACAACCCGCAGCAGGTCTACGACCTCGCCTGCAAAAAGCATGGCTTCCTGGGACGGACGCCGGAGAGGGACCGCCGCGATCCCCAATGGATAATCGAGCAGCGCGCACATTTCGCCAGATTTCAGCGAGAGCATTACGTCACTCTACCGGGGATCTTGGAAAACGCTGAAGCCTTCACGGCTCAAATCGTGTATAGGCTTCGATCCACCCAACAGGGAGGGAGCCAGGCCATCTTCGGTGCCGACTCCAGGGATGCGATCACGCAACAAATGACCGGCCTCGCACACGACACCAAGCACTGGCTGAAGTTCCGAGTGGCCACGCTTAACGGAGAACCGATTACCGTGAAAAAGGCTTTCACGGACGCCTCGCTTGGTTGGCGTTGCCTGACCGCGCGTTGGAGCAGTGCCGGCACGTTCGGTCTGACGCTGAATGACTTTGAAGACGACCACACGCACAACGAGGGATCCGGGGTTAGCCTCGCGCATCCTATCGACGTCATCGGAGCCTGGACCAAGGAGCCACTGCAAGCCGGATTCGACGGCGATATAGCAGCAGCCGTCTTCTATAGCAGGTTTCTGACCGATCGCAAGGTCAAAGCAACCGTCGGTGTTTTGCGGGCGATGCTGCATCATATCTTCTAACAACACTTTCCACAAAGTGGTGAACGGCCTTTTCTGTGGTTCGATACGATAAGGCCAGATTCACCGATGTCGCCTAACCCGCATTCTTCACGGAGTACCTGTAGGGGCGGACCGCTGCGTCCGCCCGGCGTTCCACTTCCCCCTGAAAGTCGACCCAGCCAGCACCGTAGAAGAAAGGTCAGCTGTGACCGCCTGCCCCTAAACGGTCATCCTTCTGCCGCCACACTCGTCAAACGTCGCAGCGCTTACCCGCTTCGCCTCCTCCTGACACTGCTTCTTTTCACCCCGCTTCAAGCCCAGCCGGAACCTCTCAGTGGCGCGGCGCGGCTTCAGGGCCTGCTCGAGCGCTTGAACATCCTCGGCAGTCTGCTTGTACTGGGTGCACATCCTGACGACGAGAATACTGCTGTCATCGCCTATTTCGCGCGCGGGAGACACATTCGAACGGCCTATCTTTCGGCGACTCGCGGCGAGGGAGGGCAGAACCTGATCGGCCCCGAACAGGGGGCGCTGATGGGCGTCATTCGCACCCAGGAGCTGCTGGCGGCGCGCCGCATCGACGGCGGCGAGCAGTTCTTCACGCGTGCCATCGACTTCGGCTATTCGAAGTCTCCCGACGAGGCGCTCGCGCGTTGGGGTCGTGAACGCTTGCTTAGCGATATGGTGCGTGTCATTCGACGCTTTCGGCCGGACGTGATCGTGACGCGCTTTCCTCATAAGGGCAGCGGCGGACATGGTCAGCACACCGCCGTCGGACATCTTTCGGTCGAGGCCTTCCGGGCCGCCGGCGATCCCGACCGTTTTCCCGATCAGGTCAAGCAGGGCCTGCAGCCGTGGAGAGGGAAACGCCTTTACTGGAATACCTATAGCTTTGGTAGGCAGCGCGAAGCCGCCCGTCGGGATCGTCTGGAGATCGACGCCGGTCGGTACGATCCCCTCTTGGGCCGCTCCTACGCGGAAGTGGCCGGTGAAAGCCGCAGCATGCATCGAAGCCAGGGGATGGGAACGCCGCGGCGGAAGGGCGCCGTCCCGGCCTTTTTTGCCTATATTGCCGGTGATCCGGCCGAGAACGATCTTTTTGACGCTATCAATACCAGTTGGCAGCGGGTGCCGGGAGCGGAGAAAGTTGCTCGTCTGTTGAAGCAAGCACGCAGTGACTACCGTCCCGACAACCCCGAGGCGATCCTGCCCCTGCTAACAAAGGCTTACGCTGCCCTTCGAGAATTGAATGATCCTTGGGTTGAAGTCAAAAAGCAGGAGGTCTTGGAGGCGATTCAATTGGCCGCCGGACTTTGGATCGACGCGGCCGCCGACCGATGGGACGCGACTCCCGGCAGCGATCTCGAAATCACCCTGTCGGCGCTGAACCGCTCCCGGTTCCCGCTGGCCTGGGCGCGAACCCAAATCACGGGCGTCGTCGGGCACACCGAGCCGGGCACCGGGCCGAATCTCGGGTACAACGAGGTCTCAAGTGCGAAAGTCTCGCTGCGGATTCCGGACTTTGCGCTCTACTCGCAGCCCGAATGGCTTGACAGGCCCGTCGAGGGGGATTCCTACGGCATGCACGATCCCACGATGATCGGACGTCCCGAGGCGCGGCCGGTTTTGGGGGCGACGTTTTATCTGAAAACCGCGGACGGCCTGGAGCTGCCTTTCCGGAAACCCGTTGCCTATCGCTGGGTCGATCGAGCGTTAGGTGAGCGGACGAGGGCTTTCCAGATCGTGCCACCCGTCGCGGTGAGCTTCGCCGAAAAGACCATGATCTTCCCGGACGCGAATCCGCGGGCCGTGTCGGTACGACTTGAGAACAACGCCGGGGAGGTGGCGGGCAGAGTCAAGCTCGATGTTCCCGAGGGCTGGACCGTGAAGCCCGCCTCGGTCGAGTTTGTTTTGAAGCGCCACGGGCAACAGCGGACGGCCAACTTTTCGATCACTCCGCCGGCGGCTGCTTCGATGGGTGAGGTGGTTGCCGCGGCCGAGTTGGGAGGAGAGGCCGTTTCCTCGGGCGTGCGCGCCATCGAGTACCCGCACATTCCGATCCAGGTGGTCTATCCGAAGGCCCGGATGCGTGTGGCGCGAGCGGAAGTCAAACTGCTCGCCAAGAAAATCGGATACGTCATGGGGGCCGGCGACAACGTTCCCGAGGCGCTTGTTCAACTCGGCGCTTCGGTAACGCTGCTCTCGCCCGACGAGCTGGCGTCCGGGGACCTCGCGCGGTTCGACGCCATTGTGACCGGCGTCCGTGCTCTGAACACTCGCCCCGACTTGCTCGCCGCGCGTGAACAGCTCCTGGTCTATATGGAGCAGGGGGGCACGCTGGTAGTCCAGTACAACACGGTGTCTCGCCGCGGGGGAGCGGTCGGTGGAGCCGCGCTGGCACCTTACCCCATGACTCCTTCCCGGAACCGCGTGAGCCGGGAGGAGGCAGCAGTAACTTTCCCCAACCCCGACCATCCCTTGTTGAACGCCCCGAATCGCATCAGCCGGCGGGATTTCGACGGCTGGGTGCAAGAGCGCGGGCTCTACTTCATGAGTGATTGGGACGAGCGTTACGACCCGATCCTACAGTGCAACGATCCGGGTGAACCGCCGCAACTGGGAGGGCTGCTCTACGCCCCCTACGGCCAGGGCGTCTACATCCACACCGGCTACTCCTGGTTTCGCCAACTCCCGGCAGGAGTCCCCGGGGCCTACCGGATCTTCGCGAATCTGCTGAGTGCCGCAAGAGTACCACGAACGCTACCCACCCAGTAACCTTCCTGGAATGGAGCGGTTTGCAGAGGATGCTGGGTTTCTGGGAAAGCTGCGATCGTGGGCTTCGGTGTGTTGTTGTGGCGCGGACGCCTACGTCTGCCGCGGCGACACTCATGTCGACGCTTGCTTCAGGTCGCCCCCTGGGGATCCCCGAACTTTGGTGAGAGAAGTGGGCTGATCTCGGACAAAGACGGCTCGGAAACAGGTGTCGGTAAGGGTAAGAGTACCGACACGGCAGGTCTGGGGACCTGCGCCACGGAAGGCCTGGCTCACTCCTAATCGGCCCTCCCAACCCGGCTCACCGCCAAACCCACCACGACCGCCACCACGCATCCCACGACGTTGTACCAAAGGAACGAAATCCCGGTATTCCGGCTGATCCAGGCCACGGCGGCCAGCCCGGCGAGCATCCCCGAGAAGGCACCGTTGCCGTTCGCCCGCCACGGTCCGAAGGCCAGCACGAAAGCCCCCAGCAGCGAGCCATAGAAGAAGGATCCAATCCGGTTGACGGCTACGATCAGCGCGCCTAGCTGCCCGGCGAAGCCGGCGAACGCCATCGCGTAGAGGCCCCAAAACGCCGTCGCGATCTTTGAGACGCGAGTGTAGTGGCGGTCGCCGGCGCCCCGGCGAATGTATCGCCGGTAGTGATCGATCACCGTTACCGCCGCCAGGGCGTTCAGCTCGGACGAGATGCTGGACATGGCGGCTGCGAAGACGGCCGCGATAATCAGCCCCACCAATCCTGTCGGCAAGTACTTCAGCACGAAGTTCAGGAAGATGTAGTTCGTGTCGTTGTAGGTCTCGCCCCCGCGGCTCTTTTCCACCACGGCAATGCCTTCTTGCCGAACCGTCCGTAGGTGCTCGTCGGCTTCGAGGAAGGCGAGCCGGCTGCTCGCCTCGTCGGACCGCAGCAAGCTCAGCGCAGCCTCCCGGCGTAGGGCCAGGGCTTCTCGGTAGCGGGCCTCCTCACGGGCAAAGGCAGGGCCACCGGCGTGAGCCATCCGATCGCGCTCGACATTGTTGAAGAGCATCGGAGGTTCTTCAAACAGAAAGAAGACAAACACCACCGCTCCCGTCAGCAAGATCAGGAATTGCAGCGGCACCTTCACCACCGCGTTGAACAGCAGGCTGATGCGCATGTGCGCGATGGACTTGCCCGTCAGATAGCGCTGCACCTGCGATTGATCACAGCCAAAGTACGACAGCGCCAGGAACGTTGCCGCGATTAGTCCGGACCACAGGTTGTAGGGATTCTCCCAGTCAAACGACAGGTCTACGGCGCGAAGCTTTCCGGCTGTTCCAGCCAAACGCAAAGTGTCGGCGAACGACACCTGAGCCGGAAGCGCCATCACGGCTGCTACCAACGAGGCTGCGATGCCGAAAAGCATCACCGTCATCTGCTGCACGTCGGTCCACATCACGGCTCGGATGCCGCCCAGCGTGGTGTAGCCGACCACCAATACGCCCATCGTCAGAATGGTGGACGACTCGGGCCAACCCAAGATAACCGAGAGCACGACGGCTGGGGCGTACAGAGCCAGACCCACACCCAATCCGCGCTGGATCAGAAAGATCACGCTGGCCAGAATCCGGGTCTTGGCGTCGAAGCGGCGCTCCAGGTACTCGTAGGCCGTGTACACCCCCGCGCGGTGGAAGAAGGGAACCGCTACCGCTGAGATGATGACCATCGCGATCGGCAGCCCGAAATAGAACTGCACAAAGCTCAGCCCGTCGGTGTAGCCCAGCCCGGTCGTTCCGATGAACGTAATGGCGCTGGCTTGGGTGGCCATGATCGAAAGACCGATCACCCACCAGCTCATGGTCTTCCCGGCCAACAGATAGTCGTGGACAGTCTTGCTTCCCCTCCCCCGATAGAGGCCGTAGCCGACAATCCCCGCCAAAGAGGCGATCAGGATCAACCAGTCCAGGGTGCTCATCAGGGGAGGTCGAAACGCACGGTGAAGAAATAGAAGACCACGATCCAGAATGCGAGGTGAATCAGCACGGCTGTGTAAAGCCGTCCCCAGGTGCCGAAGAGCGGAGCCCTGTCTTGGCCGTCTGGGTCCAGTTGATTGCGGGGTGGGTTAGTCAAGGTTGATTCAAGTACTTAGTACAGCATTTCGTGAACAAACTTGCGTATCGATTCGCTTGTTGAGGCAGTCAGGTTCATTACTGAGGCTCGCGAAATACCGTAACCTTGGAAGCCGGGCACGGCATGCCGTGCCCCTACAATCTGAACACGGGCCATGTCAGTATAATTCGCGAGACTCAGTAAGTCGGGCGCAATGAATTGCGCCGACCTCTGAACAGGAGATGCTCAAGCGAATAGGCGATGCTCAAGCCGAAAGTAGGGGCGCGATCCATCGCGCCCGCAGTTCGCTTCGAATGACCCAGCCTCCCGGCTACGATCCCACCAAGGCTACCCAGCGTTGGTGAAACGCGATCGTGGAAATGGCGATCCACATCAGCTAACCGCCGTGGCGGGCCGTGACGATCGGGCCGAACAGCCATTCCCCGCCCCCGATATCGCTTCCCACCATGAGCAGACCGGGTCCGATCAGGGCGGTCCAGTGTCGCCAACCAAACTCGGGGGCTTTGGGAAGTTCGCCGCGATCCTTAGGGAGGAAAGTAGCGGGAGGCCTTCGCTTGGATGCTGTCGGACTCAGCCGAAGGCATTCCCGAAATACCAGCAAATAGGGAACTAGAAGCGCGCGCGCGGTTCTTGGACGCTAGCGAGTAGGTTGAGCAGTCCCTCTTCGGCCAAGGAGTGCGAACCCGAAGCACGGCGACAACCGGGACCGCAGCGGTGGGCGGGAAACAGCTCTTTAAACACTTGATGCAGCCAATCGTCAGCTTCGCTAGGGCTGGTTAGCGAGTGGGCCAGGCACATGCCGTCTCCCTCCATGAGCGCTAGAAACTCATTGGAGGAGTCGGTCTTCTCGACAAACAGCTGCACCCTATCTGACCCAACCTGATGGACTTCACGGCGCAACTCAGGCATTAGAACGATTCTCCCAGTCCTCGAGCGCCGAAACAATAGGCGGAGAGGTTCAATTCTTTCCCCCGGAACTGCGGGACGAACGTACCAAACTTTTTCACTTTGTACTAGCAAGGGGATAACTAACTCTTGTTCCGCGAACACGGCGGACAGTGAAGCGGATTGATGAAGGGGCGCTCCCGCCGGCGCCAAGGCCACCGGTTACAGCGTGCGGATATTGGCGGGATGGGCTTGCTCGTACGCCGCGATCGCGGCTTCCCGCTGCTGGATGTACCCGAGCTGGTCTAGGCCCGCGGTCAGACACTTCTTGGAGAATTCGTCAATCGAGAAGGAGATCTCGGGACCGCCTGAGATTCGCAAGACTTGCTGGGGAAGATCAACTTCCGCCACTGCCGAGCTGTCTTTTTCAACCAGCGCGAACAGTTCCGAGTGGGTCGCCTCGTCCACGACGATCGGAAGAAGGCCGTTCTTCAAAGAGTTGTTGCGAAAGATGTCCCCGAACGAGGTGCTGACGACCGCGCGAAACCCAAAAGCCAACAACGCCCAAGGGGCGTGCTCTCGCGAGCTGCCGCAGCCGAAGTTATCGCCGGCGAGGAGAACGGTCGCTCCTTCGGCCGCGGGCTGATTGAGGATGAAATCCAACTTCGGTTTTTCCCGCGAATCATACCGCCAGTCGTGGAACAGATCTGTGCCTAATCCTTCCTTATCGATCGTCTTGAGAAACCGGGCCGGAATGATTTGGTCGGTATCGATATCCCGCATTGGTAGTGCAACCAAGCGGCCTGAGAAGGTAGTGACGGGTTCCATGGCTTACAGCATCGTTCGAACGTCGGTGATCACGCCGTGAATTGCGCTCGCCGCGGCTGTCAGCGGGCTGGCAAGAAACGTTCTGCCGCCCTTGCCCTGGCGGCCTTCGAAGTTCCGGTTGCTGGTGCTGACGCAGTACTGACCAGGCTCGAGTTGGTCACCGTTCATGGCGATACACATGCTGCAGCCGGCCTCGCGCCATTCCGCCCCGGCGGTTCGGAACACCTCGTGGAGGCTTTCGTCCTCGGCTTGGCGCTTCACTTCTTCGGAGCCTGGAACCACGAGCATACGCACTTTCGGGCTGACCTTGCGTCCCTTCATCAGGCTTGCCGCCAGCCGCAGGTCTGAAAGCCTCGAGTTGGTGCAGCTGCCGATGAAAACTACGTCAATCGGGTGTCCGAGCAAGGGCCGCCCCGGCTCGAGCTGCATGTAGTCCAGAGCCTTGCGGAGCGCGGCGCTCTGATTCGCGTCCGCGATCGAAGACGGTTCCGGAACGGGCTGCGTAACGGGAACCCCCATGCCGGGGTTGGTGCCGTAAGTAACCATCGGCTCCAGCTTTGAAATATCCACACTCACGCTGCGATCGTAAGTCGCTCCCTCGTCCGTCGGCAGCCGCCGCCACGCGGCGACGGCCTTTTCCCAATCGGCGCCTTGCGGAGCGCGGGGCCGTCCGGCCAAGTATTCGAACGTCGTGTCATCCGGCGCTACCATTCCTGCTCTGGCTCCGCCTTCGATCGTCATGTTGCAGATCGTCATGCGGGCTTCCATCGAAAGGTGCCGGATGGCACTCCCGCGGTATTCCAAGACGTGACCCGTTCCCCCGCCGATACCGATCTTCGCGATCAGCGCCAGAATCAAGTCCTTGGCAACAATGCCCTTGGGCAGTCTCCCGTCGAAACGAACTTCGTAGGTTTGCGGCTTGTGTTGCAACAGGCATTGGGTGGCGAGAACGTGTTCGACCTCCGTCGTTCCGATGCCGAATGCCAGAGTTCCAAAGGCCCCGTGCGTCGAAGTATGGCTGTCGCCACAGACAATCGTGATCCCCGGCTGTGTCAGGCCCAGCTCGGGCCCGATCACGTGGACAATGCCCTGGTGCTCGCTACCCAGGTCGTAGAGAGGTACGCCGAAGTCACGACAGTTGATCCGCAGTTGGTCGACCTGGCGGGCGGCGATTGGGTCGATGATCGGGAGGCTGCGGTCAGTCGTTGGTATGCTGTGGTCCACCGTCGCGAGAGTGCGGTCAGGCCGTCGAACCTTGGCGCCACGCTGGCGCAGTCCTTGGAACGCCTGCGGTGAGGTGACCTCGTGAACTAAGTGAAGGTCGATGTAGAGAACCGCTGGGCAGTTCGGTTCATGGGTCACCACGTGCTGGTCCCAGATTTTTTCGAAAAGAGTTCTAGGCTGGGTCACGACCGCTTCCTAGGAATCTTCAGTCTATCCGATCGTTTGTGGACGGTGCTCGAAAAACGATTCGCCCGCACTTCTTCCGGGGGCCGACTTCCGTGTGCTGCCATGACTATCGCCCCGAGCGGGCCGCGGCTAGCTTCCCGACCTCCTCTTGCACCTCGGCAATCAACTGGTTGGCGTCCCGACTCGATAGCCCGGTGGTCGAGATCGGCTTGCCCACCCTCAGCTCCGCGCTACCAGGATGCAAGTGTGCGGAAGCAGGCGGTAAGATTTTGCGGGTTCCGACCAAACCCATCGGCACGATCGGGACCTGCGCCTTAATGGCGATATAAGCCGCGCCCGGCTTGAACTTGCGCATCACCGGCTGCCGGGTACGCCCACCCTCGGGAAACATCAGGATAGAGTGACCCTCGCGGAGTTTTTCTGCTGCTTCGCCTATGTTGCGTACGGCCGACCGCGGACTCTCTCGGTGCACGGGAATGTGTCCCGCGCGATTGAGATGCCAGCCGAGAAAGGGAATTCTCCAGAGGTTGTGCCGGGCCAATACTCGAAACTCGCGGGGCATGTTTCCGAACATGACAGGCGTATCGATCAAGCTGAAGTGGTTGCAGCAAAACACGTACGAGCGGTGGGGCTCCAGGGTCCCCACGCCTGAGACCTCAACCCGGACCATGCAGATGCGCAGTACAATCCGCGCCCAAAGCACAGCTACGCGGTGCTGCGTTCGGCCCGTCGCGTCAAAAAGCGACGCCAGCAAAGAAATGCTGCCCATCACCACGACGGAAATTCCGATCAGCGGGCACATCCACAAAACTGATCGAAGATGGCTCAGCATGGTGGCAGCAGATCGTGGGCGTTGATGATTTACTGCGAGGTGTAACCCGAACGGTTCCGCGACTTACCTCCCACTTTGGACTGGACGCGGGGGCGAAGCCTTCCTCAGTGTGGCACGACGGTGTGGTCCCGGCACTGGAGCTGGCGCCATATTACCGAAGGTTGGCGCTGCGGCCCTCGCTAGGCTATCAAACTCATTTCCTTGCGGCCCGTTTGCCCTTTTTCGATTGCCACCCGCAGCAGCTCTCGTGCCTCCCCCACAAGAAGAATAGATCCTGTAACGACAATCAATCCGTCCGCACTCGCATTGGCTTGCGCTTTTGCGAGGGCCGCCTCCAGGGTCGGCGTGAGATCGATTCGATCGTGGTGGTGGTCGGCGATGCTAAGCAAGGTCTGAGGTCTCAGAGACCGCTTTACCTGGGCGCGGGTCAGAGTCACCCGACGTGCTAGGGGGAACAGAATACCGGCGACTTCGTCCACCGGCTTGTCGCGACTGGCTCCATAGATCAGATGAATAGGCCGCCCGCTCTTGTGCCTTTGGAGAAACTTCGCCAGCGCCCGCGCGCCGCCCGCGTTGTGTGCGGAGTCCAACAGGATCGGCGGCTCGCCGCTCAGCTGCTCGAGTCTTCCCGGCCACCGTGTTTGCTTTATACCGCGCGAGATGGCAGCCGCCTCGACGCCGAGAGCATCCAAGGCCGCGGCGGCCGTAAGCGCGTTGACAACCTGATGCTCGCCCGCGAGCGACAGCTCCACTACTACCCTCGTGCGCGGCGAGTTACAGGACGGCATTTTCGTGGCTTCGAAACGATAGTACCCGTCCACTTCGGTGATGTTTTCTGCCCGCCAGTCACGACCGACACGAACCATGGGCGCACCGACCTCCTCCGCGCGCGACTCTAGGGCACGCTCCGCATCCGAGTGCTGCGGTGCCACGACAACCTTTGCCCCCGGTTTCAGGATGCCCGCTTTTTCCGTGGCGATCGAAGCCCTTGCTTTCCCCAAGAATTCCTCATGGTCAAAGTCAATGGGCGTGACGACGCACAGCCGCGGTTGAAGGACGTTCGTGGCGTCCAGACGCCCTCCCAAGCCGACTTCGACGACGCCCCAATCGATTGATTCTCTTCGGAAGGCGCAGAACGCCGTCGCTGTGACCGACTCGAAGAAGCTGGCGTGGCCGTCTCGTCCTTCCCGAGCCACAAGCCACTCGTTTGCCTGCCGCACCTCTTCCACTGCGGCCGCGAAGCCTTCGTCATGAATGTCCCTGCCATTGATTCTGACGCGTTCGTTGAATCGAGCAAGATGGGGGGAGGTGTAAAGTCCGGTGGAGTGACCGGCCGCCCGCAGGCCCGCCTCTATCATCGCGGCTGTCGAACCCTTGCCGTTCGTCCCCGCCACGTGGACGGCTCGGAAGGAGCGTTGCGGCTGACCGAGTCGCCCCAACAGGCTCCTTATTCGTTCCAGACCAAGCCGCGGGCCGCGAGCATCGCTGAGCAGTGCAAGCAGGTATTCGACGGACTCGGCGTAGGTCATGAGCGCGGGTCGCAGAAGAAGTCCAGCGCCCGGCCGAGGAAGGTCTTCATTTGCGGCCGTGGGACGATAGCGTCCAACATCCCGTGCTCTAGCAAGAACTCCGTGCGCTGAAAGCCTTTGGGCAGCTTCTGGCGGATCGTTTGCTCGATCACCCGCGGACCCGCGAAACCGATCAGGGCGCCCGGCTCAGCGATATTCAAATCGCCCAGCATGGCGTAGCTGGCGGTCACTCCGCCGGTCGTAGGATCCGTCAGCACACTGATGTAAGGAAGTCGCGCCTGGACGAGCTTGACCAGTGCCGAAGAGATCTTCGCCATCTGCATCAAGCTCACCGCTCCCTCCATCATGCGCGCGCCGCCCGATGCGGAAACGATAACCAGCGGTATCTTTTGGGAAGCGGCCTTTTCAATGGCCCGCGTGATCTTCTCTCCCACCACGGCCCCCATGCTACCGCCAATAAACCGGTATTCCATGGCGCAAACGACGGCGGGGCGGCCCGCCAGCGTTCCCTCGGCCGAGATGATGGCGTCTTTCAAACCGGTGTTTTCCTCGGCTTGCTCCAAGCGCTCCTTGTAAGACTTCTGGTCTACAAACTCGAGCACATCAGTGGTCTTCAAAGCGGAGTCAAACTCCCCCCACTTCTCGTCGTCAAAGAGCGATTTCAAACGTGAACGAGCGTTGATCTTGAAATGGAAGCCGCACTTGGTGCACACCATTAGATTGGCTTCCAGGTCTTTCTTCCAAATGATTGCCCGGCAGGAGTCACACTTGATCCACAAGCCCTCGGTGCGGACACCTTTTTGCTCGGGTTGTTCTCGCGGTCCTTCCGTCTGGCTAGGTGAAGCCATGGTGATGCACTTTGTTGCCTCTAAGGCACCTTCCTACCCCGCTTGCGGCTGCATAGGCCACACACTCCCCGCACGATCATAGCAAACACCTCCCTTTGGCAACGCCCTGAGGGTAGGCCCACTTTTGGCGCCCACATGAGCCCGTTTGAACAAGGGGGAGGGATCAACTTGACAGACATTCATCAGGCAAGAATCGCCGTGCCCGGCACGTGGGCGCGAACCGTTTAGGGAAGATGACGCCGGCCTTGGGTTCAATAAGCCCAGCGCCACAGCGCAGCCCCCGCCGTCAGCCCGGCGCCGACCGCCGCCATCAGCGCCAGGTCACCTTTCTTGAGTTTTCCAGCCTCGATGGCGTCGCGGGTGGCTAGGGGAATGGTTCCCCCAGTCGTGTTCGCGTATTGATCGATGTTAATAATGGCTTTCTCGCTCGGGATCCCAAGTCGTTGGGCTACGGCGGTAATGATGCGCGCGTTTGCCTGATGCGGGATGAGTACGTCAATATCTTCGGGCGTCAGTCCGTTTCTCTCAATCAGCTCCTTGCAGACTTCGTACATCTTGCGGACAGCGAACTTGAAGACCTGCCGTCCATCTTGGTGCACATAGTGCAGTCGCTTTTCCACGGTCTCGTGGGAAGGCGGTTGGCGACTGCCGCCGGCCGGCATATAAAGCAGCTTGCCCCCCGAACCGTCCACTTCGTGGAGGAAGTCAATCAGCCCCAGGTCTTCCTGGCCGTCTTCGGCCGGCTCGATTAGCATCGCACCCGCCCCATCTCCGAACAGTACACAGGTGGCACGATCCTTGTAGTCGATGATCTTCGACATCGTGTCGGCGCCGATCACCATGACTCGATCGTGTGAGCCGCTGGCCACAAGCTGAGCCGCTGTCGTCAGGCCGTAGAGCAGACCCGCACAGGCGGCGACCATGTCGAAGCCCCAAGCTCCCTTGGCCCCAATGCGGTCCTGGACCAAACAAGCCGTTGACGGGAAAAGCATGTCCGGCGTGACCGTGCAGACTATGATCGCTTCTATGTCGGTCGCCCTGAGGTTCCGTTGTTCCAAGACCGCCTGCGCGGCTTCGCTGGCGATGTCAGAGGTGGCCGTGTTTTCGTCGGCAATGTAGCGGTTACTTATCCCCGTGCGTGTGAGGATCCACTCGTCAGTCGTATCAACCATCTTCGCTAGGTCAGCGTTGGTCAGTGTTCCAGGCGGAACGTAGCAGCCCACGCCAGTGATTTTCGCCCTGCGAACTTTCCGAGCTTCCGACACCGCCCCTCCCGACATTTCCTTTTTCTTTGCGACTGCCTGTGGGTTGCGCGCCCCCCCCGGCAACGTATCGCTTCGGCAGCGCGACGAAACGTCTATCATACAGCGAACCGGTCGCCATTACTGGTTTTTCCAACGGCAGACGCTCTTCAAGCCCTCGCCCGGGGGGGGGGGGGGCGGATTGTGGTCCGCTCAGCGGGACCGACTTGCCAGCCGCTGCTCGCAAAACCTGCTTCGGAGGGCTGGCTTCTACGCGCCTCGCCACATCTGGTGGGTTAGAGTAGGGGAAGATTCGTGTCCCAAGCCTCTCTGTCGTTGGAAACCCCGGTAGAAACCTTCCAGCGAGTGTTTCGTGAACTAAAACCTCGAACGCCGGCCCCTGAGTTTTCGCTTGAGTATCGTCCTTACGCCGACGTCAACAGCACCATTCGCTTGGAAGAAGGACACAAACGGGTAAAGGTAAGAGTATCCGACCTACTCGAGGGAGCACCCCCGTCTGTGCTGGAAGCGTTGGCCTACATTCTCCTGTCGAAGCTCTACCGCAAGCCGCTGCCCGCGGCGTACGATCGCCGCTATCGCTCCTATCTGAATCGTGCGGACCTCCGCCGCAAGGCCCTGTTGATAAGGGAGATCCGAGGCCGCAAAGAGATACGATCGCCCAAAGGGCGAGTTTACGATCTGGAAGAGATCTTCCAAGGGCTGAATCGACGCTTCTTTCAAGGCCTGTTGGGACAGCCCCGGTTAGGCTGGAGCCGCCATCCCTCGCGGCGCATGCTGGGCCATTTCGATCCCGCCCACAACGCCATCATTATCAGCAAGTTGTTCGATCGTGACGGCGTGCCCCCGTTCGTGATCGAATACCTCGTCTATCACGAAATGCTGCATCTGCGATACCCGGTCGAGTACCGCTCCCACCGCCGGTCGGTCCACACCAAAGAGTTCAAACAGAGCGAGCGGGAGTTCCCGCGTTATCGCGAAGCGATCGAGTGGCTGAAGGAACTGTAGACCGCATACCGCTGCGGGACATCCATGATAGGTAACGGTCAAGGGGTGGAGACTAGCCTCCTCATGGCAGCCGCGCGCGCAAGCAAGCGGTCCAGTGATGTAGCTCGGGAACACCCGGCCATTCGGTCAGCGAGCTTTAGCGTCAGTCAAGCACCCCCTAGCCGCAATAGACTCTCGGCACGCGCTTGGAGATGTTGCAGAGTACTTCGTAGGGGATGGTACCGCATTGGCGGGCCATGTAGATGGCGTCGATCGATTCGCCGATCAAGGTTACTTCGTCGCCTGGTTCGGCTCGGGGTGCGGCGGTAAGATCGACAAGCGTCAAGTCCATGCTGACAAGGCCCACGATAGGGCAGCGTTTCCCCAGAACCATGACTTCCCCGCCGTTTGACATGCGCCGGCTGAGGCCGTCTCCGTATCCGACGGGGAGAACGCCGATGCGCATGGGACGCTCGGCCGTGTAGGTTCCGCTGTAGCCGAGTCTAGCTCCGGCGGGCGCGTCGCGGACCAGTAGGATTCGAGCCTTCCATTCCAGAACAGGAGCTGTGCGGATACGCGGCTCAACGGCGCTGCCGATTGCAGGATTCACGTAGCCGTAAAGAGCCAGACCGGGGCGGACCATGTTGCGGTCAGCATGCGGCCGATAAGCGATCGCGGCGCTGTTCGAAACGTGAACGTAGCGCGGCCGGACGCCGCGCTGTTCCAGTTTCTTGACAATCCCGTCGAAGCGTCGTTGTTGCTCGCCTGTCTCTGGATTGCTGAAGTCTTCGGCAGCGGCCAGATGAGTAGCCAGACCCTCGAGCCGCAGATAAGAGGCGTCGACGATGAGACTGGCTAGCTCATCGGTCGAAGCGCTGTCAAAGCCGAGCCGCGTCATTCCGGTATCTAGTCCCAGGTGATAGGGCAGGTTGCGTTCGCTTGCACGAGCTTGCTTTTCCCACGCTTCGAGCTGCGCGGGAGTGTGGATCATGGGTGTTAGTTCCTGTGACTGAACTTCAGGTTCCTCTCCCTCGGGAGGGCCAGTCAAAAGGAGGATTTCCTCCTTGACCCCGGCCTCCCGGAGCTGGACTGCTTCGTCAAGGTAGGCAACGGCTAAGTAGTCGGCTCCGGCCGCGGCGAGTGTTCGCGCGACTTCCACTGCTCCGTGGCCGTAAGCGTCACCCTTGATCACCGAGACGATTGCCACCCCAGGACCCACCGCGCGACGGATCTCGCGATAGTTCTCGGCCAGACGTTTCCGATGGATACGGGTGTGCGTCCGCATTTCGTGAATCTACGAATCTAGCACAGGCTCGGGAAAGTCCCGATTTGCCTTCCCAGGCGATGGACGTTACGGTTACGCGACCGGTTGCTTCCGCTGGTTTGTTGAGGTCCGACTTGGGCCATCGCATTGCGACTGGCTGGGTGTTGGGGCGACAATGTCGGGTATGCTCGGGAATCCCTGGTACCGCAACACGGTCGTTTTTGTCCTCGTGTGTCTCTTGTTGCCGCCGGCGGGCTTGATCATGCTCTGGATGCGCGCGCAAACCGGGTTGCTACGAAGATTGTTTGTCTCCTTCGCTCTGGTTGTTCTCACCGTTGTGCACTTGTTCACTTTTTATGGGTTGCGGGCGGAGTTTGCCGGCAGCGGGATGCGCCCGATGTTCACGTTCCACAACACCGAGTCGCACTATGACGCCATGGAGCGTGAGCGCGAGGGTGGCGTCGTGAAGGCGGCAAGCACGACTGCCAGAGCGGGGAGCGTCTACTGGACGGATTTCCGGGGACCCAACCGCGATGGTCACTACGACCAGCAACCGATTCGGACCGATTGGCCGTCGGACGGCCCTCCTGAGCTGTGGCGTATCAAGGTCGGCGGCGGCTACGCGTCTGTCGTGATCGCCGAGGGACGTATCTTTACGATTGAGCAGCGACGTGGTCAGGAAGTCGTGGCGGCCTACTCGTTGGACTCCGGAAGGGAGCTGTGGACGCACGGGTGGCAGGCGTCCTTCCAAGAACGATTGGGGGGAGACGGCCCCCGGGCAACCCCGACGTGGAACGACGGCAAAGTCTACGCGCTCGGGGGTGAAGGAGAGCTGCGCTGCCTGGACGCCACCACAGGCGAGATGATCTGGAAGCACGACATCCTTAAGGAGAATGATGCCGACAATCTGGTTTGGGGAATGTCGGCTTCCGTGCTCGTGGTTGACAGCAAGGTCATCGCGCTGCCTGGCGGGACAAACGGCAGTTCGATCGTGGCCTACGACAAGCTGACGGGTGCGGTTTTGTGGAAATCACTGAGTGACGCGCAAGCCTACACCGCCCCGATGCTGGTTACGCTGGCCGGAGAGCGGCAGGTTTTGATCGTGAGCGCGGAGCGGATGATGGGCGTTTCGGTGGAAGACGGCGCTCTGTTGTGGGAGTATCCCTGGGTTACTTACATGGACATCAATGCGTCCCAACCGGTGGTCGTCGACGAAGAGCATGTTTTCATTTCCGCTGCTTACGGTCACGGCGCGGCGCTCGTCAGGGTTACCGGAACGAACGATGGCTTTCAGGCGGATGAGGTTTGGCGAAGCAATCGCATGAAGAACAAGTTCAATAGCTCGGTCCTGTACGAGGGCTATGTCTATGGACTGGACGAGGCAATTTTGGCCTGTGTGGACCTTCGCACGGGCGAACTCAAATGGAAGGGCGGCCGTTACGGATTCGGACAGGTGCTGCTGGCCGGAGGTCACTTGATTGTTCTCACTGAAAATGGAGATTTGGTCCTCGTGAAGGCGACGCCCGAAACCCATCAAGAGGTAGCGCGTTTTTCGGCCTTGAGCGGCAAGACATGGAATCATCCCGCCCTTGCTGACGGTAAGCTGATTGTCCGCAACCAGACCGAGATGGCTTGCTACGATGTGTCGGGGTCGTAGGGGACCTAGGCCGCGCCCAAGGTGCGGTGACGTTCTTTACCGAGCCGCGAGCGTGAGCGAGCGGTCCAGGTATGTGGCGCGGTAGTCGTCGAGGCTGATTCAACCGCACTAGCCAACAACCTGTCCTAAAACTACCATGGCCTACTCCGATCTTCGCGAATTCATCGAAGTGCTCGAGAAAAACGGCGAGCTGAAGCGAGTGTCCGCCGAGGTCGACCCCATCCTAGAAATCACCGAGGTGGCGGACCGGGCTGTGAAAAGCGGCGGGCCGGCGCTGCTGTTTGAAAAGCCGAAAGGGTACGACATCCCGGTGCTCATCAACGCCTTCGCCGGGATGAGGAAGATGGAGTTGGCGCTCCAGGTGGACTCGGTGGAAAGTATCGCCGCCCGGATCGCCGAGTACCTGGAGATGAAAACCCCGCAAGGGATGCTCGGTAAGCTGAAGATGCTGCCGAAGCTGGTCGAGATGGGGTCGTTTTTTCCGCGCGAGGTGAAAACCGGCCCGGTCAAGGAAGTCATCCGCAAGGACGATTTCTCGCTGTTTGACTATCCGATTCTGAAGTGCTGGCCGCAAGACGGAGGGCGCTTCATCACTCTGCCGCTGGTTTTTTCCCGCAACCCGGTGACGGGGAAGCGCAACGTCGGTATCTATCGCTTGCAGATTTTCGACGAGCGGACGACAGCGATGCACTGGCAGACACACAAGCAGGGCGCCGAGCACTACCGCCGGGCGCTGGCCGAGGGGAAAGAAGCACGAATGGAAGTAGCGGTCGCTGTCGGCTCCGATCCGGCGACGATGTTTTCCGGGATCTTGCCGCTGCCGCCCGACCTCGACGAGATGCTGTTCGCGGGCTTTTTGCGGTCAAAGCCGGTCGAGCTGGTGAAGTGTGAAACGGTCGATCTCGAAGTGCCCGCCAATGCTGAGATTGTGTTGGAAGGCTACGTCACGCTCGGCGAGCTGCGCACGGAAGGTCCATTCGGCGACCACACCGGCTTTTATTCGCTGGAAGACGAGTTTCCTGTTTTCCATGTGACGTGCATCACTCAGCGCAAGGACCCGATCTACGCGACCACGATTGTCGGCCCACCGCCGATGGAAGACTATTACATGGGCAAGACCATCGAGCGCGTGTTTTTGCCGCTGATGCGGCTTCAGTTACCCGAGGTTGTGGATATGTGCATGCCGGCGGAGGGGATTTTCCACAACTTGATGATTGTGTCGATGCGCAAGTCATACCCGCTGCACGCGCGCAAGGTGATGAGCGCCATCTGGGGTTTGGGTCAGGCGATGTTCACCAAGTGCATCGTTGTTGTGGACCACGATGTCAATGTCCAGGATCTAAGAGAAGTCACCTGGAAGGCGCTAAACAACATCGACCCGGAACGCGACATTCAATTCGTGATGGGCCCGGTCGATCAGCTCGACCACTCCAGCCGCCTGCCGAACTACGGTTCGAAGATGGGCATCGACGCCACCCGCAAATGGAAGGAAGAGGGGTTCACGCGGCCTTGGCCCGACTTGATCGAGATGGACGAGAAAACCAAGAAGCGAGTGGATGCAATCTGGGAGCAGTTGGGAATCGGCTGAGTGAGTTTTCCAAAGCATCTTTCTTCATCGTGCCGCTTGGTTTCGCCGAGTTCCGTGACATTTGAGGTGGGGAGCAAGGCTAACCAGATAGAAGCGTCCTTCCACCAGAAGTCGGAGAAACTAAAACCCACCCACATGCTGCACTTCTTCTTCGACATCGAAGCCATAGCGCTCTCGGACGCGGCGTTTTAGCTCAGCGATTAGGCCTCGCAGTTGGGAGGCCGTCCCATTGCCGGTGTTGTAGATCAGGTTGGCGTGGTAGGAAGCGATCTCGATCCCGCCGCGGCGCATGCCTTTGGCGCCCACTTGTTCGAGAAAGTAGGCCGCCGGAACCTTGCCCTCGCGAGTGACTTGTGCCGGGACCTGGGCGACTACATCTTCCGGCAGGTCTTTGAGGTGCAAGTTCTTAAAAATACTGCCCGCGCAGCGCATGGTGGGCGGAAATTTTTCGTCCCGGATGGCAGTAATCTCGTCGGCTCTTTTTCGCAATTCGCCGGCGTCCGCGCGATCGAGCTTCAGCCGGCACTGGAAGATGACCCAGGCTTTGTGGCTCTTGAAGACGCTCCCGCGGTATTCAAACTTGCAGCCGGCATTGTCGATCTCGCGGATCTCGCTTCCGTCGAAGAACTTCACTTGTTCTACTCTCTCGGAGATCGAATGGCCGTAGGCACCTGCGTTTCCGTAGATGGCTGCTCCGACGGACCCGGGGATACGGGCCAGCGTTTCAAGGCCCTTCAGGCCGGCCTCAACGGTGAAGTCAACCAGCGCTTGCAGTGACGCGCCGGCATCAGCGATCACCTGGTTGCCGTCAAGCGCGAGATTGTCGGCCACGAACCGCAAGATAAGGCCGCGGAATCCCTCATCGGAAACAATGACGTTGCTGCCATCGCCCAGGACGTAGTAGGCGAACTGCTGCCGGCGGCAAAGCTCGACCGCCGCGGCGAAAGCATCGGGGCTTAAGGTTTCGGCGAACAGGTCGGCCGCGCCGCCGATGCCGAAGCGGGTGTAGCGGCGAAGTTCGACTTCCTCTCGGACCTCCAGGGCAGGAATCTCGCGAAGGGCATTTAGGGCCCTAGTCGAAGACTCGGAGCGGCTCGCGGAAGGGAGCGCGTCAGAAGGAATAGACATCAGCGAACAGGGTGAATGCTTATGGGCAAGTCTAATTGTAAGACAGCCTCGGATGAAGGGAGTTCTTCAACTCTGTACACTACACGTTACAGAACGCCATGGGCAGACGAACCGTTCTGAGTGTCCTTGTTTCATTTCTCCTGGCGACAACGCTTTCGTGCCGCGGAACCGGCAGAAGAGTGATCGGCGTTGTGCCCAAAGGGACGAATTCCATGTTCTGGCGGTCCGTTCAAGCGGGGGTGCTCGCCGCTGGGCGGAATTCGACATGGAGATTCAGTGGAACGGTCCAACGAAGGAAACCGACTGCTCGCGAGAGGAAGCGACGTTGGGGGCCGCGCGGGCAGTGCGGGGCCGTGGATTAGTGGGCAAAGTAAAGCTGGTGGGATTTGACGCCAGCCCCAGCCTGCAGCAGGGTCTTCGAGGCGGGGTCATCGACGCGCTGCTCATACAGGATACGTTCCGCATCGGCTATCTCGGCGCAGAGACCGTCGTCCAGAAACTAAACGGTGAAACACCGGAAAGGTTGATTCATTTCCCGGCTCGCATCATTACCGCAGCCGACCTCGACGATCCAACGGTGCGCAAGCTCGTGGACGGCAATCTCGAGTAGTTGGGTAGAAGATCCCCTTCCCGCGCAGGATCGTTAGTAGAAAAGATACTTGCGCCAGGCCTCCTGGTGGTGTCCCAGTTGGCGCATTAGGTTGCGGCTGGTGTGGAGATTGAAGGGTTGCGGGTACCGCACGAGGCCCATTCCGGCCTCCGCGGGTAGGCGGTCCCCCTTGCGGTTATTACAGCGCCGGCAGCAACTGACGAGGTTTTCCCAAGTGCTTTTGCCGCCGCGCGAGCGCGGTACGACGTGGTCCAGCGTCAAATCGCTCGCCGAGTGGATCCTGCCGCAGTACTGGCAGGTCTGACGGTCCCGGACAAGGATGTTCTTTCGAGAAAGGGCGCGTGTCTGGCGGGGTATACGGCGATATTCGAGCAGGCGAATCACCGAAGGTACGGCAAGGACCCTGGTGGG
Organism: Bryobacterales bacterium; assembly: GCA_965248105.1. GTDB lineage: Bacteria > Acidobacteriota > Terriglobia > Bryobacterales > UBA6623. Next base: position 1,631,660 of record CBDFIK010000006.1, on the reverse strand, counting down.
TGAATGGACTTCATGATTGCTGCGCTCCTCTTGCGCCGCGACTCCTTTCAGCAACAGGATGAGCGCCCGGCGAGCGCCGCAAACATTGATTGGCTCGTAGGTGGCGTTGAGAACAAGCACCGGGATTCGCAGGGCGCTTCCGTCTACCACGTTCCCTCCGCGCGGCTTTGAGGAAAAGAGACGTTCCTCAAGCTCCCTACATTCGCGTCAACCAATCTGCGTTTCGCTCGGGCAAGCGTTAGGCTACCTACGTATCGCGCCCCGGCAGCCTTCAACACTCGAGCGCACGCATCCAGCGTCGCTCCTGTGGTCATGACGTCATCAACCAAAAGCACCCGTCCGCCCTTGACACAAGCGGCGTCCGCGGCAGCGAACGCTCCCCTTACGTTTTCCCGCCGCTGACGGTGGGACAGGCCTGCTTGCGGCGGGGTCGAGCGAACACGCCGGAGCCCCGCTGGCCGGCAGGGAATCCCGACCAGGCGCGACAATTCCCTGGCCAGCAACTCCGCCTGATTGAACTCGCGACTCCATCGCCGCGAGCGGTGCAGCGGTACGGGGACAACCAACTCAACGGCCCCTACTCTGGGCGCAACCGGCGCCATTTTCGCAGCCAGCGCCTTTGCCAGTGGCCTCATTCCATCGTACTTAAGCAGGTGGATAAGGCGGCGCAGGTCTCCTTCATACGCCCCGAAGCTGCGCGCTACGTCGAATGCCGGGGGCGCAAGCCGGCAAAGTCCACACAGATGGCCGCCACTCGCCGGGAGGGTCGCTTCAAACGGCAGGCCGCAGCGAGAGCAGAAAGACTCCGCCTCCAGTGGGACGAGCGCGGACAGGCATTCGGGGCAAACCGGAGCCGGTGTAAACCCGGTAAGAGCCCGCTCGCACAAGCGGCATTCGTCAGGAAAGAAGACAGGAAAAAGCGGCTCGATCAGGCTGCGGAGCGACCCGATCGGAAACCGCCTGATGCTCGCGGAAATAGAACCACTACTCGAGAAGACTAACCTCGCTCACCCTACTCGTCATGGCTGACTTCGTCTTGTTCCTCTGCCTCTTGACAGCTACGACAGTACCGCGCCCAGGGTACCGCGTCCAGCCGCTTACGGTCAATGGCCTCGCCGCACGACTGGCACAAGCCGAAGTCTTTCGAGGGGATGCGCTCCAACGCTTCCCTGACAAGCTGAAGATGAAGACTCTCGGTGTCGCTCCGATGGGAGAAAAGCTCCTTGGCGTATGAGTTCACTGCTTTCTCGGCAGCGTCTTCGGGAGAGGCACCCTCTGTTTTACGAATGGCCTCGGCAGTGCGAGACAGCAGCGCCTGGGCGTCGTGGTACTCTTGTTCCAGCCGCCGCCGATATTTCTCCAGACGGGTTTTTCCCACCGGGCAATCCGCGGCCCGCTAGCGCTAAGAGACTGAAACACAGCCTGTTACGAGCCTCCTATTATGGTAAAGGCCGGCTTTCAACACTGTCAACTGAACGGCCTGCCCGCTCGGTATCCCGGCTTACTGAACTTCGCAGGCGTTGTAGGTGTAAGTGGGACCGGTAGCCCAGGCTAGCCTGGGGCGAACTCGGGCGAACCCTAGGCTAGCTCGCCCACCTCACAAACGGGCAATGATGGGGATCGTTTGGCCCTCGGCATACTCCTTTTCTTCGCTTAGGGATGTAGGTTTAAGTGATTGACATGTATTGGCTTATATGCAAATTGGGTTTGTTTGGTAATTTTCCTAATTCGGGGCGGCCTCCGCAGCCGAAAAAAAGCCATCGGAAGGGCCCGCGCCCTGACGGGCGCGGCTCTGTCCGGTTCTCGCCGCAGGCCCGCGCCACGATGGTGTTGGGGCGGCCGCGGATTCGTTCCTGCCGAGCGGCCTCGCCTCTGGACCGTTCGTTCACGGGTCTGTGAAAAAACCTCCTCCTTTAGGAAACCGAAAAGGATTTTGGAACTTACCGCTTGCTCACGCGCGCGGCTCCCGAACAATCGGCTTCCACCTGCCGGAGCCGCGACCGTTAGGGAGCGGTTGGCTGACCCACCAACCAACAGTTTGCACACCGCCCGCAGCTCTGTCGCTGGTCGATCGGGAGTCGGCGCTTGATTCCACTGGAGTTCGGCGAGATTGGGTTTGTTTCGTCTTTTTGGGTGGCGAGGGCTGCGAGTTGCTGAACCCTTCCCTAACCAGGGTACTATTTCTCGGGCGCTTGACCCTCGCTCACACTCACGGCGCGGTGTTCTGGGACATCGTGGCCGGGCCCTTGCTTCTTGACGGCACCGCGACCAGAGGTCAGCGCTGCGGGCCGAAGGCTCGCGCCACAGAGCAGCAGGTTGTAAGAACAGCCTGTTTCGCACCGGGAAGCAGTTAGTCCTAAGGTGCTCATGGCAATCCGAGACTTCGCCTTCCTTTCTGGGACAGCCTCCTGAATTCATTCTATCGCAGGCGGCTAGGATTTCCCTGGACAAGGGCCCAGAAGTTACTGAAAACAAAAGATGTCACCGCCCGTGACCGGCAGATTGGAGTCGGGCCGCGTCACCGCCCGTGACCGGCAGATTGGAGTCGGGCCGCGTCACCCTCGAATGCAACGAGTAAGCTTGCGCTTGCCGTTCGCATTCCTGGCCGGCTATTCCTCGGCGGGTTGGTCCCCACCAGAGCCCGCCTCCGCTTCACCAGCCGAGGACCATGCTAGCGGAGAAGAGGCTGTTGGGAGACGGCGAGTGTCGCTATCACGACTGTCTCAGCGGAGGGGTTCACCCCAACTCGATGTCGCCACGAATGGCGACACGGCACGCAAGAATGCGTACGCCACGTCCAGGCGCCGATTGGTGCATGAACCGTTGCCATGGAAGTGGGCTAGTAGTAGGGGCGCCATTCATTGCGCCCGAGCTGATGAGCCGCAATACCTCGACAAGCTGATTGATACGTAATTGTACTTGCGAAACGACGCACTTAGCTCAGCTGCTGGGGTGCTCGCTTTGGAGCGGCTCACCCTCGAGTCCTTCTTCCCCGACGTCTATCTCCATCCGCAGCAACGCCGTGCTGAAGGTCTTGCCTTGGGCATCGGTTCGTAGGGACAGGCTTCCTCCCCCACCGAGGGCCTGGTGGAGCAGGAAGTTAAGTGCTTCCAGGTTGGGCAACTCATATCGCTCCACGCGGCCGCGGCATAGCGCCCCGAAGTGTGCTTTGACGCGGTCGGCCGTCACTTCGCGGACGAGGAGCGGGTAGAAACGGGGCTCGCGGGCGATCAGGCCTATGTTGACAGTGTCGCCTTTATCGCCCGAGCGAGCGTGTGCGATGTCGATGAGGCGAATCCGCATGGGGCGACTCCTTGGTAGGATAGCAACGGCCCAAGAGCGTTGTGTGCCCGGCTGAGCCCGTCTTGATGGGGGCAGTTTGGCCCTTCGGAGGCCGCGCTAGAATGAACGCTTCGGTTGCCATGGAACAGGTTAGGGAGCAGGGGGTCCACAAGCGCTATCTGGGAGCGTTGGTCGGCCTGGCCGTGGGTGACGCGCTGGGAGCGCCGATCGAAGGCTGCCCGCCAGGCAGCTTCACGGCGATCGAGGGTATGGTCGGTGGTGGAACCTGGGGACTGGAGGCCGGACATTGGACGGATGACACCTCGATGGCGCTGTGCTTGGCGACGAGTTTGGTGGAATCGGGCGGCTTCCGAGCGAAAGACCAAATGGACCGCTATGTCCGCTGGATGCGGGAAGGTTACCTCAGCAGCACCGGAAGCTGTTTCGACATCGGAGGAACCGTGTCGGCGTCGCTCGAGCGTTACGAAGCGACGGGAGAGCCTTACGCCGGCTTGACCGGCGCGGATACCGCCGGCAACGGGTCACTGATGCGGCTGGCGCCGATACCGATGTACTTGCTTCATGACGCGTCACGCGCCATGGATCTGGCAGCCGAGATGTCGAAGACGACTCATGCCGCTGTGGAGGCTGTAGACGCTTGCCGCTATCTGGCCGGTTTGATGATCGGCGCTCTGCGCGGTGAGTCGAAGCAAAATCTGCTCTCGGACCTCTATTCGCCGGTTTACAACTATTGGTTCTTTCAGCGTGTAGCGCTCACCCCGCGCATTGACGCGATTGCGCGCGGCGTCTTCAAGTACAAAGAGGCTTCCGAGTTGCCGGCGACCGGTTACGTCGTCGACACGCTCGAGGCCGCCCTATGGGCGTTTGATCGCACAAAGACATTCCAGGACGGCGCGCTGCTGGCTGTCAATCTGGGCAACGATGCGGATACGACCGGGGCTGTCTACGGCCAATTGGCCGGTGCGTATTATGGAGTTGACGCCATCCCCGCCGAGTGGCGCGAGAAGTTAGTTCATCTCTCGATGATCGAAGATCTGGCCACCACCCTGCTCAAGCAAACCAGCCAGGGCATACGCCATTTCACGCAGCTATGAGCACGCAGAACTCGGTCGACCAAGCCACACGGACCTCCGGCGATACAGCGCCGTCGGCGATACGGCAAGCATTGTCGATCCCCAACCAGCTCACGATGTTCCGGTTGCTGGTGCTGCCGTTCATCTTGATTGCGATGATCTATCGGCAGCATGACACGGCACTATGGTTGTTCGTGGCGGCCGGGCTAACGGATGCTGTCGACGGGCTTGTTGCGCGGCGCTTTAACCAAAAGACTCGTCTGGGAGCGTTTTTAGATCCCATGGCCGATAAGTTGTTACTCAGCTCGGCGTTTGTTGTCCAAGCCTTGATAGGTGTTCTCCCCTGGTGGGTTACGATCCTAGTGCTCAGCCGGGACCTGATCATCATGGCGACAGTTGTGGTGATGATACTCGCCACGCCGGTTCGAGATTTCCCGCCAAGCCCTTTCGGCAAGGTCAACACCGCTGTCCAGTTCTTGACGATCCTAGCCGTCGTCGTGCACAACGCCGAGCCGAACTGGTGGAGCGGCGAGGCTGTCAACGTTTTCATCTGGGCCACGACGGCGACCACTTTGGTTAGCGCGGCGCACTACATGGTGGAAACCACGCAGCGAATCCAGGAGCACTCGGGCGAGTCCTCCGATTTGTAACACTGCTGCCCGTACAGGTCGGGAATAGGCCGTTCGTGCTCTCCCAAGTGGGCCAGATGGTCCGCGCAAGCCAACTTTCAGACTCTGGGGGCTGGCTGGTTGACGGACAACTCAGTCAGCGCTAGGCTTATGAGTGACGGGTCATGAACCGCTATCTTCCAGCCCGCCAACACCGCCTAGCCGGCATCGTAGCTCTGGCTTTTGCGGTTTTTTCCTTCTGGTGTGGAACCCAATGGCCTCTTGCGTTCATTCCGGCCGCCATGTTTCTGGGGAGCTCGGCGGCCCTGTGTTACTTGGCCACACGCCCGGCCATTGAGGTCAACAGATCAGGGATCAAGATCGGTCCTCAGAGCTTCCGCTGGAGGGAAGTGGAGCGCATCGAACCCACGGCTTGGGCGTCGCCCCTGATGCTGCGGATCTTACTCAAGGACGGTCGTTGGATCAGGCTCATCTACCCCGGCGACACCGACGCTATCGAGAGTCTGCTCGAACAGATGAAACGGCTCACCCGCCAGCCTTCCGCCGACGAGCTGGCTAGCCACCAGTATTCGGGTGACGTTATTTCGCTGAGTAGCCGGCCAGAACAGCCCAGTTCGCGGCGATCTAGGCTTCTTCGTTCGGAGGACGAAGCCGACGTTGAGCGTCTTTATCAACGCCTCAAGACAGCCGGACACTTGGACAAGTCTCCCCACGAAGATCATCAAAGTTGACCACCTGCCGGCTCCGCCCCCGGAGCTTTTCCTCGAAGGCAGTAAAATAGGCCGGGTAAGTGGCTCGCTCTACGTCGGACCCCGAATCCCGCCTTCCGCTCCTCCGTCGCCGCTGGTTGCGAGCGGCTTTGCTGTTGGCCTTGGCGATAGCGCTAGCCTACGGCGGCCGCGCAAGCTGGTTGACCTGGATGGGAGAGCTTCTGATCAAGTCTGACCCGTTGGAAAAGGCGGACATCGTGGTCGTACTCGCCGGAGACCTCTATGGCGAAAGGATCCTGCTGGCCGCGGAATTAGTCGAAAAGGGTTATGCTCCCCGAGTACTGGTCAGCGGCCCCAAAAACTACTTTGGCGTTCCCGAGTCCGAGCTAGCGATTCCGTTCGCTGTAGCTCGCGGAGCTTCGGAGGGGATCTTTGATGGCTTTCCGATCGAGGCGCATTCGACCCTGGAAGAAACACATCGGGTGGATCGGGAACTACGACGTCGCGGAATACGAAAAGCCCTCGTGGTAACCTCAAATTTTCACACCCGACGAGCTCGCTACATCTTCCATAAGCACGGTTCGAAGGACGTCGACTACGTTTTCGTCGCTGCCGACTATCCCGAGTTTCGGCCCGAAGATTGGTGGCGGAGCCGCCAGGGAAGGAAAGTCTTCGTCCTCGAGTCCCTAAAGACCCTGCATTCGTGGTTCGAGTGAAGGCGCTATGTTGAAGACCCTACAGACGCTCTACCCCTACCTGATCCGCTACCGCTGGCGCTACGGGGCAGGTTTTCTGGCGTTGGGATCAAAAACTCTCCTAGCAGCCTCGATTCCGTTTGTCATGGGGTCTGCGATTGACCTCCTGGAAGAGGACTTCACACTGAAGGCACTCGTTGGGCTGGCCGGCCTTCTGCTGGTCTTGGCCCTGATGAAAGGCGTCTTTCAGTACTGGATGCGCTGGATCTTGATCGGCATCTCGCGGGACATCGAGTACGACTTGCGCAACGATCTGTTCTCCCACCTGACGAAACTGTCGCAGCGTTTCTACCAGTCCTATCGGACCGGGGATCTGATGTCACGGGCGACGAATGATATGAACGCCGTACGGCTCATGCTTGGCCCGGGTGTCATGTACTCAGTTGATGTCTTGCTGACGTTCTTCATTGTGTTGACGGTGATGAGTTCGACGGATTGGCGTCTCACCTGCTTTGTCTTCTTACCCATTCCCCTTGTCACCTTCACGGTCACCTACTTTGGGCGCCGGATTCATGAGGGGTTTCAGCAGATTCAGAAGAAGTTTTCCGACATTAGCTCGCTGGTCCAGGAAAGCCTGAGCAACGTTCGCATCGTGCGGGCTTACGCGCGCCAAAGGGCCGAAATCGAGCGCTTCCGTGAGCTCGGCGACGACTACGTCGCGCAAAATTTAAAGCTGGTCCGGCTCTGGGGCAAGTTCTACCCGTTGTTGGAAGTGCTGGTCGGTTCTACGTACGTGATTGTCCTTTGGTACGGAGGCCGGCAAGTTTTACAAGGGGAGATCACGCTTGGCTCTTTCGTAATGTTCATGGCTTACATGGCGATGTTGACATGGCCGATGATCGGATTCGGTTGGGTGGTCAACCTCGTTCAGCGGGGCACCGCCTCTCTTGAGCGCCTCAACGAGCTGCTCCAGTACCCAGTTGAGATTGCCGATTCGGAACAGACCGACTTGGCGATCCACAATATCCGGGGTCACCTCGAGTTTAAGAACCTGACGTTTTCGTACCCGGGGTCGGACCGGCCTTCCCTGATCGACATTAACCTCTACGTTCCTTCGGGACAGACGTTGGCGATCATCGGCCCGACGGGCAGCGGCAAGACCACACTTGTCAATCTCGTGCCGCGACTACTGGAACCGCAGCGGGGCGCGGTCATGGTAGACGGGGTGGACGTCCGACACATCCCGCTCGATCTCCTTCGCCGCTCGGTCGGTTTCGTGCCTCAAGAAACCTTCTTGTTTAGTCAAAGCGTTCGGAAGAATGTGACCTTCGGAGCCCCCGAGGCGGAGAACCGGCGGCTATTGGAAGCGACGAGCATCGCCCACATCGCAGACGACATTGCGGAGTTCCCCGCGGCGTTCGAGACTCTGGTGGGCGAACGGGGAATGACCCTGTCGGGTGGGCAGAAACAGCGCACGGCAATCGCCCGCGCCCTCATTCTCGACCCTCGGATCTTGATTCTCGACGATTGTTTGTCGAGCGTTGACACGATCACGGAGGAGAAAATTCTGCAACGCCTTCGCGTGATCATGCGGAATCGGACGACGCTCATGATCTCGCATCGCGTCTCGATGGCCCGGCACGCCGACCAGATTGTCGTGCTGGTAGAGGGCCGGATCGTCGAGCGCGGCACGCACGAAGAGCTGCTGTCGAAGGGTGGACATTACTCGAGGCTTTACGAAAAGCAACTGCTTGAGCGGGAGTTGGAACGCGTGTAGGCGGGCCGCTGCCCATTTCTTGAGGCGAAGGACTTTCACCACGGGCTGCTAACCCACGAACGTAATGGAAGACGAAGCGATCGGCAAGATCTACGACTCGCGACTCGTAGCGCGGTTGGTGCGCTACCTTCGGCCCTACCGCATGTTGGTCGCCGTGTCGGTCTGCGTGCTGGTCATCCACTCGCTGCTGGCGGTAGCGGGACCCTACTTGACCAAGGTCGCGATCGACCGCTACCTCAATCCCGAACCGGCTGCTACCTCAGTCCTTGATCCCTGGCTGCCGTCGGACGTGTTGGCGGGTCTGAACGTCTTGGCTCTGATCTACCTGGCGGTCCTGCTCACTGGCTTCCTGTTCCGCTTTGTGCAGACTTACGTGATGCATTACACGGGACAGCGCGTCATGTACGACCTGCGCCTGGAGATCTTCTCTCACCTGCAAAAGATGGGAGTGGGTTTCTATGATCGCAATGCCGTCGGGCGGTTAGTGACCAGAACGACGACCGACGTTGACACACTCAACGAGATGTTCACATCGGGGGTCGTGGCGATCTTCGGCGATGTGCTGACACTGACGTTCATCTTGGCGGCGATGATTCATCTTAGCCCGGATCTGACGGCTGTTCTGTTCAGTGTGGTACCCCTCGTGGCGTTGGTCTCGATCTGGTTTCGGCGAAGGGCGCGGAGAAGCTACCGGGAAGTCCGCGTCGCGGTCGCCAAGATCAACGCCTTTCTGCAAGAGCACATAACCGGGATCGGCGTAGTGCAGCTTTTCAGCCACGAGCGGAGAAGCGAGCGAGAGTTTGATCGAATAAACGCCGAGCATCGAGACGCCTACTATCGGGCCATCCGCGCGCACGCCTATTTTTTCCCCGCCATCGAATGGCTCGGCGTTTTGGCGATTGCCGTCCTTATCGTCTACGGGGGGGCTAGCGTCATCGACGGTGGCGTAACCATCGGTATTGTCGTGGCCTTCATTCAATACGGAACGCGGGTCTTCCGGCCGGTCCAGGATCTCAGTGAAAAATACAACGTTCTCCAGTCGGCGATGGCCAGCGCGGAACGCATTTTCAAACTCCTCGACACGCCCCCTGACGAAGAGATCGAAGAGACGGAGGGGCCATCATCGGCGGAGGCAGCCGGTGCGCCGCGGGAAGCCCGGCTCGGGCCCACTGTCCCCCAGGGTGTCGAGTTCGAGAACGTTTGGTTTGCCTACAGCGGCGAGGAATGGGTTCTGCGAGACGTCAGCTTTCGCATCGAGCCCGGAGAAATGCTAGCCATCGTCGGCCACACCGGAGCAGGCAAGACCACCCTTGTCAGCCTGCTGCTGCGCTTCTACGAAATCCAAAAAGGGCGGATTCTGGTGGGTGGTCGAGACATCAAAGAGTGGCCGGTTTCCGAGCTTCGCCGCCAGTTCGGCATAGTACTACAGGATCCCTATTTGTTCGCCGGCACGATCGGAAGCAACATCCGGATGGGAGACGACGGCGTTTCGCTCGAGCGCGTCGAGCAAGTTGCCCGCGACGTCAACCTCCATGGTTTCGTTCAAAGCTTGCCGCGCGGATTCGACGAGCCACTGCTAGAGCGCGGAAGCTCGCTCTCGTCGGGCCAGAAACAACTCATCAGCTTCGCGCGGGCTTTGGCCCACAATCCGAGCTTTCTGATCTTGGATGAGGCGACCTCCAGTGTCGACACCGAGACGGAGCTGAAGATTCGCGAGGCGCTCTCGCGGATGGTGTCGGGCCACACCTCCATTGTCATCGCGCACAGGCTTTCGACCATCCAGCGGGCCGACCGAATTCTCGTGATGCACAAGGGAAAGGTTCGCGAAGAAGGCAGGCATCAAGATCTGCTAGCGAGGAAAGGAATCTACTGGCGGCTGTATCAATTGCAATATCGCGATCAAGAGGCGGACCGCGCCAGGCTTGTCAAGCCCGCCGTGAAGCCATCTTTGGCCGCTTCCAGTGACGCACCGATTTCTCCTGCCGCAGCAGCTGAGCGGGTCATGGTTGACGGAAAGGTACAGGCCCCACCCTCGGTCTCGCTCTCCGACGATGTTTGGGAAGCGGACGGCGGGGAGAACATCGGCGAAACTGCGTCGGAAGAGCCGGTAGAGAGAGAGGGCGACGAAGGCTAAGGCTGATCGGAGCCGAAGCAAGATCATCCGGGCAGTGAAAGCTTGTGTCGACGGCGCCTCATCCGATTGAAGATTCCGTTACCGTACAGCGTTTTCACTCCGCGCCCCAGCGCCGCTGAGTAGACGACGCCGCCCATGCTACACAATGCGTTTGCCATACGCGAGCTTGGAGACGGGCTTCGCGGGGCACGAGAGCTTCCGTCCTCAGCGTCTTGACTCTGGCGAGACAATTGGGGAACTGATCATAGTCGCCCACGCAGCCGGCGCAGCGCTTTCAACAGGCCCGCCCACAGCCACTCCTTGCGTCGCCGTCAGAACCTTCCGTATCATGACGTATGGTTAACAGTCCCGTCCCGGAAGCCCTCACCTTCGACGACGTTCTCCTGGTTCCCTCCTTCAGTTCTGTCCTGCCCGCCGAGGTCGACACGACGACCAAGCTGACTCGCAAAATTCGGCTCAACATTCCGCTCGTTAGCGCGGCGATGGACACGGTTACCGAATCGCGGCTGGCGATAGCGCTTGCCCGCCAGGGCGGACTGGGTTTCATCCATCGAAACATGCCTATCGAACGGCAGGCCGAGGAGGTGGATCGCGTAAAGCGTAGTGAAAGCGGCATGATCGTCGATCCGATCACCATGTCGGCGGAGAACAAAATTCATGAAGCCTTGGAGCTGATGAAGCGCTACCGTATATCGGGTGTGCCGATCACCCGGGAGGGAAAGCTTGTCGGCATCCTCACCAATCGCGATTTGCGGTTCGAGACCCGACTGGACATGCCGATCGGCGAGGTGATGACCAGGGAGAACCTGGTCACCGTGGGTGTCGGCACCACTCTGGAAGAAGCGGAAGAAATTCTTCAGAAACACCGCATCGAAAAGCTCTTAGTGGTAGATGAAGACTACGTGCTCAAGGGTCTAATCACTGTCAAGGACATTCAGAAGAAGCTCGACTATCCGATCGCCGCTAAAGACGCACACGGCCGGCTTCTCGTGGGTGCGGCCGTCGGAGCCTCCGGAGACTATCTGGAGCGGGCACAGGCGCTGGCGGCAAAGAGCGTGGATGTTCTGGCGATTGATACCGCACACGGGCACTCGAGCCGGGTGGCGGAAGCCGTTAAGGAACTGCGGCGCTCTCTCCCGGACCTTCAGCTTGTCGCCGGCAACGTGGCAACGGGGGAAGCCGTCAAGGACCTTGTCAGCTTGGGGGTGGATGCGGTCAAGGTCGGGATCGGTCCGGGCTCGATCTGCACCACAAGAGTAATCTCCGGCGCGGGAGTTCCCCAGATCACCGCGATCCACGAATGCGCTAAGCCCGCGCAGGAGGCCGGCGTGCCTCTCATTTCCGACGGCGGCATCAAGTATTCCGGCGACGTCACCAAAGCGGTAGCGGCCGGCGCCGATTGCGTCATGATCGGCAGCTTGCTGGCAGGTACCGAAGAGAGCCCTGGCGAAACCGTGCTTTATCAAGGCCGGACCTACAAAGCCTATCGAGGCATGGGGTCAATGGGAGCGATGGCAAGCGGCAGCAGCGAGCGCTACGGTCAGGATCCGGCCAGTGGCAAGCTGGTCCCCGAAGGGGTCGAAGGGCGCGTTCCCTATAAGGGGCTCCTCGGCGAACTCGTGCACCAACTTGTGGGGGGCGTCAAATCCGGCATGGGCTACTGCGGCTGCGGGACGATCCCCGAGCTACAGAAGAAGACGCGCTTTGTTCGCGTCTCATCGGCCGGCTTGCGCGAAGCACACGTCCACGATGTTTTGATTACGAAGGAAGCGCCGAACTATCAGGCGGAAAGATAATTCATAGACCTCGCAGCGGTTGACATCCTAAGCCGCGTTTCTCACCAGCGGCTGCCAGGAGTGGAAGCGAATGCCCGCCGTCAGGGATGTAGGGGCGCGATTCATCGTGCCCGCTTGCCGACATACTCTACGCTGGGCGCTGTGCACAAACTGTTGCCGCGAGCCCCAGCCGCCATGTTCCAACTCACCCGCGCCGAGTTCGACAACCGGAAGATGACTGACGGCGAGCGGTTCAGCCTAGGCGCGGCAGGCGTAAGGGGCAATTGACACCGAGATAGGCTAGAGCGTATCGTCAAGCTGGATGGCACTAGACATCCCAGAACGAGAAGCAGGCTACATCGCAGCCATCCAGAAGTTGCCGTCAGCTTCCATGGAGAAGCTGATTCTTGCACTCGTAAACGCTCCACCTACGTCAGATCCCAAGAAGATGGCAGAACGGATCGCCGACCAAATGCCATCGGTTTCAGTTGAGCGGCTGGGCAGAATGCTGGATACGCTCTATACTCTCTACCATATCCGTGAACTTTCTGGAGTCAAGTATCCACAATTCTTAGAAGACCTGATCGAAGGACTTAGGAAGGATCGCAATGTTCAGCTAACGGAACGGCAACTCAAAAAACTTGGCGCCTTACTAAAAAGGCTGATGGATATCGAAGCTCTGAAGACCATCGCCAAAGCGGCGCGATTGCAGCGCGACGGAGAGCGCCTCTACTGCACCGGGAAGACGCTATCTGACATAAGGCCTGTATTCGGGACCGATCCGGCGGCTAGGCCGCTCGGTGCGGTTTTGACGCATACTCTAAAGATTGCTTACCACCAAGGTAGTGAGCGCCTAGAATTTCATGTAATCTTGGACTCGACAGATTTGGAAGAACTTGCCGAGGCTATTCAGCGCGCCAAGGACAAAGACAAGGCTTTGAGGGAACTACTCAATTCTACCAAGTTGCCGAGCTTTGACGATTAAGCAGTTATGCCGATTCTTCGTGAAAGAGTAGAGAATATAGAAGAGTCTCACAGGGCCATTGACTATAGCTATGCGCGCGCTCGGGCGACTGGTACTGTAGCGCGTGGATACGAAGTAGCACATCACTTCGCTCGGGTTATTTCGGAGCGGCGACGATACGATACGACGCAACTGGAGATATCGTTCCGCAAGCATGTAGAAAAATGGAAGCGTGATACCGGCCATCTGTCTTCGGTAACGAAGGCTGTTTCCCACCCAAGATACTTGCGCATCGTAGGGCTGTCTCGTCATTCACGTGGTTACGAAATTGAACGGCTCTTATTGAAAGAACTTGAATCAGAACCAGACCATTGGTTTGATGCTCTTACCGCGGTTACCGGTGAAGACCCGGTTAAGCCTGAGGACGATTTTGATGAGGCGGTGAGGGCATGGCTGTCATGGGGACACAAGAGGGGGATCATCTAGTTTGCGAAATCGCACTCCAGCAGAATTGCGAGAGATGTTTCCCAAGTTGTTACCGGGCACGTATGAGCATATGAGTGAAGCGACTGCCCGATATAACTGCATGTCCTTCGTCAATAGTGATAGCCGAAAATGGTGGGAGGCCGGACTATATGGTGGTCGCTATTATTGGCCTACGAAAGTCCCAGACACGCTTGACGGATGGACTGACTTGTTTGCCCAGCAGGGCTACGAGATAACAAACAGTCACGAAATAGAAGATGGGGTAGAGAAGGTGGCGATTTACGTCGATCTCAACGACATGGCACCTGGGCACGTCGCCATATCGGATGGGGTTACCTGGAAGAGCAAGCTGGGTAGGTGGCAAGATATCGCACACGTTTCTTTGGAAGTACTCGAAGGCGAGGGAGCATATGGCATGGTGGGGTGCGTCCTTCAACGTCCGATCGGTAAAGGCAAGAAGAAGGGAAGGCGAGCGCGTCGGATTGCTCCGACCCAATGAAGCCACAGGTAAAACTCCAGCAGTCCAAAGGCACGCCGTTTCAGAAGATGGACCGACTATTCCGAACCGTGGTGGGCGTCCCTAAAACCGCCGTGGCTCGAGAAGAAGCAGAACAGAAACGAAGAAAAAAGAGAGCAAAGAAGCCCGCCTGACATCTGACAGGTCACGCTGACCTGGTGCTCTCACTTCAGGCTGGCTTAGTCAAGTATATTATTACCCCTCTTTAAGGTGGCAACTGGCACCTTGAAGCCGGGCGGAATGCGAAGACACCCACAGCCTGAAATGAAACGGGCGTCTCGGCGATCGCGGAGCGCCTCAACCGCCGCTACTCCAGCGGGAGCGGGCGCATCATTAGGTTCTTGTAGTGAACGACGCTTCCCGGATCGTGCTGCTGGAGGGCTAGATGACCTTCGGCGTATCGATTCTCTTCGTCGGTATAGTCGACCACGACCTTGTCGTTGACTTTGATGACGATACGGTTCCCTTTGACAATGACGTGCTGGCTCCACCATGTGTCGGGGGGAACGAGTTGCTCTTTGATGTCTTTCATGTCCCACAGGCTTCCCGTACGCCGGGGATCGGTATGGGTGCTGTTGACCTGCGCTTCATAACCCTTGGGCCATCCCGGCTCGAACCCGACCCGAAAGTACATCCCCGAGTTGCCGCCGTCGTTGATCTTGACGTCGGCCTTAAACTCGCAGTCCCGGCACTGCTGGGTCATGTAGAAAAGATGGCTTCGCTCGCCGCGACCGACGACCATGCCGTCCTCGACCGACCAGTTCTCCGGTCTCTCCGCGGCTTTCCAGCCTGCCAGAGATTTGCCGTCGAACATACGGACCCAGCCTTCACCGGCCGCGCCGGGTGACGCGAAGGCGGTCAAAACCATGAGGGCGGCGATCAGTCGCATCGCTTTGCTCGCCGAGTCCCTTGCTCGCTTGGCTAGGCGGCGCATGAAGGATTGCGGTGCCAGCACCGACGTATTATTGCACGCCGGCTGCATGGTCGGCCAAAGACAAGTTCACTCTTGGTTGCCGCTCGACGAAGAAGTAGAGAATCTCCTAGACGACCCGCTCGATATTGGCCGCCGGGAGAAGGGGCGGTCCGCAAGCGGGTTCGGTTGGGACGAACTGATGGTCTCGACAGCCGCCGCTCGTGCTTCGGGGTAGGAATCGAAGTGGAACGAAGGACGGAATCATGACGGAACCATGCCACTCCATTAGGCTAGCAAGTCCCTTGTAATGAATTGGTTGCTTGGAATCATTTTGGAATTTTTATGGGAACTATGCGAAACTGATCAATATGGCCATCCGATACGAGATGCCGCTGCAATGGATCGAGTACGACCCGCGTGCCATCGTCAACGAGCTGGTCGATGCGAAGTCCGCGGTTTTGTCGTTGACCACTGCCCCGTATCAGAGGGAGTGGGTAGAAAAACTGCAGCAGATCCAACTGAAGATGGAAATCGCTGGGACGTCTCGGATCGAGGGTGCTGACTTCGCAGAAGCAGAGCTAGAGGAGGCTCTGAATCCGTCTGCTAAGTTGGTCACACGCTCTCAGCGGCAGGCTCGTGCTGCTGTCGAAACGTATCGGTGGATCGCCGCCCTCGCTGCGGACCAGCCGGTCGACGCCAACTTGATCACCGAAGTGCATCGCCGAATCGTGACCGGGTGTGACGACGACCACTGCCCGCCTGGTCGGCTTCGAGGCAAGGATCAGAACGTCACTTTCGGTAGTCCGAGGCACCGTGGGTGCGAGGGTGGGGAAGAGTGTCGAGTGGCATTTGACAAACTCGTGGAAGCGATCCGTACGGATTTCCGAAGACACGATCTACTCATACAGGCACTCGCTCTCCACTACCACCTCGCCGCTATGCATCCTTTTCTTGACGGCAATGGAAGGACCGCTCGCGCCGTGGAAGCACTCTTGCTCCAGCGCGCTGGGTTGCGGGATACGGCCTTTATTGCGATGTCCAACTACTACTATGAGGAAAAGCAGCAATACCTCGATGTGCTGGCACACGTCCGTGGCGGTCGTTACGATCTGACGCCGTTCCTAAAATTTGGCCTCCGTGGAATCGCGATCCAGTGCCAAAGGCAGTTTAAGGCGATCCGGGTGAACGTGGAGAAAGCCCTGTTTCGCAACACAATGTATGATCTGTTCAATCGGCTCGTGTCCCCCAAAACACGGGCAATGAAAGAGCGCCAGATTCGGATCCTGCAGCTGTTGCTCGAGGAGGAATTGGACTGGGTTCCGTTTCTTGATCGAGTCCGGAGTGTCTACGCGGATCTCAAAGCGCCAAACAAAGCGTTCACGACAGACATTAACCGTTTGCTGGGTTTGGGTGCAATCAAGATTACTCGGCAAGACGCGAACATCCGGAAGGTTGCCGTCAACCTAGAGTGGCCGGCAAAAATCACAGAATCGGACTTCTTCTCGAGGATCAAGCAGATGCCCAAGGGCAAGACCTACAAGTTTCTTCGCTAGCACTGATTCGCTTTTCCGGATGAGTGCGGGCTAACCCGCTTAACTCGTCGGCTTCTTGTCGCGAACGTCTTCTATGTGTTGTTGATATAAGCGCAGGTGCGGTTCGGGTGTCCATTTCTCGATATGCGCCCGGCACCCTCGCTCCCCGAGTTCCTGGCGTAATTGTGGGTCGGCAGCGAGACGGTCCATTTGCTGTCGCAGCTCGTCCTGGCTGCGGTAGGTGAACCCCCCGCCACTTTGTTCCACCAGCTCCGGCAGGGCCCCCAGGTTGTGAACGATAGCGGGTGTGCCGTAGGCAAAGGCCTCAATGATGACGATACCGAATGTTTCATAGGTAACGGAAGGCACGACCACTGCGACGGCATGCCGGTAGTACCGCCCCACGTCGCTCGGGTTCAGCCACCCCACGAACCGGACGCGCGACATTCCGGCGGCTCGTTCGTGTAATTGGCGTTGATAGAGGCCGCCGCCAACGACGACCAAGTCGTAGTCGCCCGGCCCTTGGAAGTGGTGCAGAATTTCTTGCACGCCCTTGATTTTCTCCAGCCGCCCTACAAAGAGAAAATAGGGCCTGGAATGAGGTGAATCGGCCGTGCCGTCAGACTCCCCTTCCACCCGAGGGACAAAGTAAGGCAACACTTGCATTTCCCGTTGAAAGCCTCGGCTGCGGTGCATCTCGCGGCAGAAATGGCTCGGCGTCAGAAACAGATCAACATCTTTGATGGACTGTTCAAGCAAGGGCGTGTAGCGCCACAGCTGGGGTGGGCGTTTCGAACGTAGACTGCAGGAAAAACACGTCGGCTTGTCGCAGGGATGGTTGTTGTTCTTCCACAGCACGTTCACGGGGCAAACCAGCCAATGTTCGTGGGCCGTGTAGAGACGAACGGCCGGGTAAGGAGCGGGGGTTTTGAGAATGGCCGGTCCGAACAAGGAGATGTTGTGAAAGTGGATCACGTCGTATTTTTTCGAAGCGAGAATGCGAGCAACTTTCCCTCCGCGCAGCGTGGGGCGACCGAGCTGGTGAGACAGCAAAGGCGCTAGCGTTCCGAAGCCGCTTTCCAGTTTATGGACCGTGATCCCGTCACTGGTTGGAAAGGCATTGACATCGACCGTTGGCAGGAAGACATGATACGAGTCGGCGCAGTGGATAACGTCCACCTCATGACCGGCCTTCACGAGTTCGGTGCACAGCCTAGACAAGTAGATCGAATCGCCCCCAAAGCTGTACGGCGGGTAGAAGATCGAGATCATGCAGAACCTAAGCGGCCTACTCATGGCTTGCTGTCGCCTCCCCGCCGACTTCTTCGAGCAGCGACAGCCATTGCCTCGCGGCCTGCTCCCAGCTTAGGCGGCCAGCAGCCCGGAAAGCCTCACGACCCATTTTCCGCCTTAGAGAATCATCATTCAAAAGGCTGGTCATAGCCCGCTGGAGATCGTCGGTTTTCTCAGGGTCTATGGTCAAGGCGCCGCCCTCGAGTAGTTCTGGGAGCGGGCTTTCCCGCGTGGCGACGACGGGAATTCCGCAAGCCGCTGCTTCGACGGCGGGTAGGCCGAACCCTTCCATCAATGAGGGAAGCACTAGCATAGACGAACAGTTCAGCAACCGGACTAAATCGCTGTCGGGAAGAAAGCCGGTAAAGACTACACGCGACTCAATCCCGGAACCGGCCAGTTTCTGTCGGAGCTCCGGATAACAGGAGTAGAAAGGATCCGATGCGTAGTCTCCGACTAGCAGCAGCAAAACGTCGCTGAAGTCCGGTTCACTCGCTATGCCCGCAAAAGCGTCAACGAGGCGTGACAGATTCTTGTGAGGACTGAATCCGCCCACATAAGTGACAAGTCTGGAATCAGGCTGAAGCCCTTTTTCTATCAGCTCCGCTGGAATCGTTGGATCTGGAAGCTGTCGAAAGATCGGGTGAGGGGCTTCGCCGATAACCTTCACTTTCTCGGGCTTGAGGCCGAATTGCTCGACGAGCGCCTGCCGAGAGAATTCTGAAACGGTCAAGATCCAGTCGGCCTGCCGTCTTGCCAGCGCTACCTTTAGACGCCACCGCGTCTTCCCGGCTAGGGTGGGGAAGACGTGCTCGGGCAGGCGCTCCGCAATCACGTCATGGATCATCAGTAGTTTAATGGCCCGGGAGAAAACGGGAACGTAGGAATACACGGTGGGAAAAAACAAACAGTCGACTGCCGCCCGCGACAATGCCCGGCTTACGGCCCACATATCACGCAGCGACCGGCTACCGTCCGCTCGGGCGGCTTCGCGTGAGAACGGCGCTGACAAACTAGACCACATAGCGGCGGTGTGAAGGCTCCCAGAGGAGGCGGAGGACCAAGCCGCTGATGTGGTCCGCAAGCATCCCCGAGGTGTTTTGTGGAACACCGGAGGGATGTATCGGGTGGAGCTATACGTTCAAGTACGACGAAGTGTCTGCGTCGAAGGGCTAAGCGAACGCGAAGCAGCACGGCGCTTTGGGATTGCTCGCGAGACCGTGCGCAAGATGTTGCGCTACCGGATTCCGCCGGGCTATCGGCGGAGCAAACCGGCGAGGCGTCCCAAACTGGAGGCCTTCACAGGGATCATCGATCAGATCCTGACCGACGATCGGGAGCGTCCGAGGAAACAACGCCACACCGCACAGCGCATCTTTGACCGCCTCCGCGACGAGTACGGGTTCACAGGCGGCTACACGACCGTCAAGGACTACGTACGCGAGAAGAAGCTGGGCGGACAAGAGATGTTCGTGCCGCTGACGCATCCGCCGGGTGACGCCCAGGCGGAC
Source organism: Bryobacterales bacterium (assembly GCA_965248105.1). Classification (GTDB taxonomy): domain Bacteria; phylum Acidobacteriota; class Terriglobia; order Bryobacterales; family UBA6623. The sequence continues at coordinate 1,612,348 of CBDFIK010000006.1, read as the reverse complement.
TTCGGCGAAGCGGTCGTCGTCATCAACGGAGTGCAGCGCAAGGCGCACTTCTTGGTCGTCGATCTGCCGCATAGCGATGACGCATTCGTGAAAGCGTTTCCGGCCGAGACGACGGAGGCATTCTGCGAGGGGCACAATGCGGCGTTTCGCTATTTTGGCGGCGTGCCGCGCAGCATCGTCTACGACAACACGAAGCTAGCGGTGGCGAGGATCCTGGGAGACGGCACACGCCAGAGGACCCGTGTCTTCTCCGAGCTGCAGTCACATTATCTGTTCGCCGACCGTTTCGGGCGGCCGGGCAAGGGCAACGACAAAGGCAAAGTGGAAGGGTTGGTGGGCTATGCGCGGCGCAACTTTATGGTGCCGATCCCCAGGTTCTCAAGTTGGGAAGCCTTCAACGAACACCTCGAAGCGAAGTGCCGCAAGAACCGTGGACGGCGCTTGCGGCGACACTCGGAAACGATCGGTGAGCGTTTCGAGCGCGACCGCCAGGCGTTTCTGACGTTGCCTGCTGTCGGGTATGACGCTTGCGACAAGCGCACGACGCGGGTGACGTCGTTGTCGCTGGTGCGCTATCGGACCAACGACTACTCGGTTCCGACGCGCTACGGCCACCGCGAAGTACTGCTGAGAGCTTACGTCGATGAGGTGGTCATCGGCTGCGGCAGCGAAGAGATCGCCCGGCATCGGCGCAGCTACGAACGCGAGGAGTTGATCTTCGATCCGCTGCATTACCTGGCCTTGCTGGAGCGCAAGACGAACGCGCTGGATCAAGCCGCGCCGCTCGTCGGTTGGCAGTTACCGCAAGATCTCGTGCGTTTGAGACGCTTGCTCGAAGTGCGGCTGGGTAAACCAGGCAAGCGCGAGTACGTGCAGGTGCTGCGTTTACTCGAAGACTTCCCGCTCACCGACGTCACCGCCGCCGCGCGGCAGGCCGTTGAGTTGGGAACGATCGGCTTCGACGCCGTCAAGCACCTCGTCCTGTGTCGGATCGAGCAACGGCCGCCCCGCTTGGACTTGACGCAGTATCCGCACTTACCCACAGCACAAGTCGAACAGACATCGACAACAGATTATTTGGTGCTGCTGGCACAGGGAGTGGACTGATGGCGAGATCCAAACTGCTGCTGGAAGCTCATCTGAAAGCACTGCGGCTGCCGACCTTCTTACGCGAGTACGACAAGGTGGCACGGCAGTGCGCCACGGAGGGCTTGGATGCGAGACGCTTTCTGCTGCAACTGTCCGAGCTCGAACTGCTCGACCGTGAACGCCGAGCGACCGAGCGGCGCATCAAGGCCGCCAAGTTCCCGGTCACGAAAACCCTTGATACGTTCGACTTCCTGGCGTTACCCAAGTTGAACAAGAAGCTGGTGCTCGAGCTGGCACACGGAGAGTTCATCGACCGTCGCGAGAACGTGTTGGCTCTAGGAAACTCCGGCACGGGGAAAACGCATCTCGCTCTGGCGCTGGGACTGGCGGCCTGCCAGGGTGGCTATCGGGTTCGCTTCACTACCGCCGCAGCGCTGGTCAACGAGCTGCTGGAAGCCCGTGATGAGCGGCGCTTGCTGAGGGCCCAAAAGCAGCTCGCCAAGCAAGACCTGCTGATCGTCGATGAACTGGGCTACGTGCCGCTGTCGAAGACCGGAGCGGAGTTGCTGTTCGAAACCTTCTCACAGCGCTACGAGCAGGGCTCCACGATGGTGACCTCGAACCTGCCGTTCAACGAGTGGACCGAAGTCCTCGGGTCCGAGCGCATGACCGGCGCCCTGCTGGATCGGCTCACTCACCACGTCCACATCCTGGAGATGAACGGCGATAGCTTCCGCCTCAAGCAGAGCAAGAAGCAACGCTCTCCGTCTTCGGATTGATCCCCGCCGGCTCGCCACAGTTTTTGTGAGCCGCCTTCCACTCCGCCTTCAGCCGCCCTAACGGGCGACCTCAGGCTGCGTTCCAGCCGTCCCACAAAAACTCGAAGCAAAACCCCGACTCCCCCCCCACTGGTCTATTTTTGCTCCGCCGCTCTACCCCAAAACTGGTCTATTCTCCCTCCGCCGAACTGGTCTAATTTTGCTCCGCCCTTGACAGCTTCGGCGGCCGGAACGCTGGTTTCAACGAGGAGGTCGGCACGTTAACCGGCTCGATCAAGGGGCCGTCGATGAAAAGCTTGTATTCGTGCCGCTGATCGACTTCGGAGAGCGCCGCAAGCAGAGAACGTAGATGCCGCCCGTATCCCCGTCGGTTATTCCAACAGGTCGCGTCAACACCGATTCGCATCCTCCACCATAGGGTATCGCGATACTGTGCGCTCGGGTTCAAGACCGCGCAGGCGACACTTACCAAGTGTGGGGGCGAGCTTTTTCAATAGGCTGCATTTCTCACCACTGCCACGGCGCTTGGGCGAGAAGCCTGGTGGCCATGGCTTGCGGCAACACTTCGTGTACATCGCCCGGCTTACAGTTTGTAGGACAAGCGGGCGCGATGAATCGCGCCCCTACATCTCGAACGGCGAGGCTTTGCTGCACTGCTACTGGCCGCTGGTGAGAAATGCGGGATAACTCTTCCACGGCAAGGAATTCTCTTTTTTCCGCCCCTGAAGTTCACCCGAGGCACAATCAGCCCCTATTTCACTCGCTGGAGACTCCCGCCATCCCCAAACCACGCGCCGAGCACTTCGCCGACTACGCCGCAGCAAACGAAGAACAGCATCCAGGGAAGAGCGAGCAGGAACTCTCGACGGTTGCGTCCTTTTGCCCAGACCGTGCGAGCCAGGCGAAGGGGTAGTAGGAGAGGCAACACCAGCCCCGCCCCGGCTCCGAAACCCAGTCGTGCCAACGGAGTCGCTCCCCGCAGCCGCATCGCCGCAAACGAGCGAGAAAAAAGGTAGCGCTGCTTCGCGAATTCGCGGAAGGTGAAGGGGTTGCTGTGCCCCACGCCCATCGGCGGGCGCAAGTAGATCCGCGCTCCTCTTTTTCGAAGCTCGTCGAGCAGAAAGTTCTCCCATAGTGACGCGAAGCGATCCTCTTCTAGAGGCAGAATCGACTTCTTGTAGCTGATATTGACTCCCGGAGCGGCCGGGACAACCTCGGCGGTCACCGGCGGCATGAACGGGGCGTACTCCAGCAAAAAGAAGGCCCAATCAAATAGAGTGCCCTGGCTTTCGTTTTCCACGGGCCCGGCAACGATGTCGTACGGCAGACGGTGTCCTTGAATGACTTCGCGCGCCCAATCGGGAGGCGGAACGGAGTGATCTTCGATGACCGCGATGATCTGGGCTCGCGCCTGCTTCATGCCCTGCCAACGCAAGGCTGGAATGGAAGTATCGGGGGGATTGGGTTCGACCCGGACATCAGGAAACCGCTTGCGAATCGTCTCGGCTGCGTCGTTTTGCAACCGGTCGCAGACGATGATTTCAAGCGAATCGGCCGCTGTCTGCTGGTGAAGTCTCTCCAGGCAATTGAGGATCCACGGTTTGCCGTTGACCAAGGGGATGACGACCGAGAGCTGAGGGTTCATCAAAAGATCCGGTGTTCGCTTGACCCGCTGCCAAACAGGTAGCCGCAACCTTCCCCGAACGACCAAGCCACATAGAAAACAAGCAGCCAAGACGCCGATTGGGCCAACCGTCGCCTGCCGGCCTTCAGAGAGACCGCCTTCCAAGCGCGCCGAAGCATTACAAAAGGGACCAAGGGAGAAAGAATTGCTCGTAAGATGCGTTCCGGGACCCCCATGCCGCGTTTGAGCTCGCCTGCGAACCAGCGGCCGTAATGGAAACGTTGCGATAGAATTTTCCGGCGTGGAAGGTGGCCGCGGTAATGAACCACCGCGCGGCCGGCGAAGCGTAGATGATAACCGCGATTCTTTAACCGGCGATGGATCAAGGGATCCCAGGCGCCTCGCTCGATCAAATCGGAGAATTCGTCGAATGCCCAGCGCCTGTAGGAGCAGTTGTGTCCCGGCAGCTCATCACGGTAGCCGTCATCAGCTGGTGGCATGTATTGAATGTGGTCGGAGAAGTAGTCCGCCCATAGAAACAGGGGCGCGGATTGTCCCCGGGGCGGGAAGTCAACCGGCCCCCCCACAGCGGGGTCGGCTGGATGTTTCACATGGGTTTCTCTCAAGGCGGCGACCCAACCGGGGGAAGGCACCATCCAACACTCTGTGAGGGCGACTATCTCTCCCGTCGACTGCTTCACACCGGCCCAGCGTAACTGCGGAATCGACATACGGTGGTTGAAATGGCGGAACTTAACGCTGGGAAACCGCGCAGCTAACGCCGGGGTATGGTCGGAGTCAGAACAGTCGGCGACGATCACTTCCGTCGCCTGCTGACCGGTAAGGGATGATAAGCACTGTTCCAACGATTCCCACGAGTTGTAGGAGGCAACCACGACCGAGACGGTGGGTTGAGCTGTTAGCTGGTTCGATTCGGACATCGCTTTCTAGCAACGCAAAACACGGTATGGCCTCCCGGCGGGCGCCACCCCAGCCTCAGTATCAACCCTCTCTCAACACGCCAATAGGCGCCCAGTACCAACGATTTCCAACTATTGACCGGCATAGCCTGCACCCCTAAGCCCTCATCTCCGATCGGTGCAGGCTTCGCGAGTCCTTTCAGGTCGGCGAGCAAAGAAGGCAACCAGTTCACCAAAGCAAGAAAAAGAACTTCAAAGCCTGCCTTCTTGAGTGCCGCGGTGAGTTTTTCCGGCTGCCATTGCTGGTATTGGAAAGTATCGCGGTGCTTTTTCTTCCCGATTCCTCGGCGCGCCGCTGCGCGGATCAGCAGGGTTCCCTTCGGAGAAAGGAGGCGGGCGAATTCCTGCAACGCGCTTCGCGAATCGGCAGTCGAGAGGTGCTGCAACACGTCCCCGCAAACCACCGCCTCAAATTGGCCCGAACAAAAAGGAAGTTCGCGCACCGTGCCTGCAACGAGCGGAGCCGGGGCGCGAGAATGAGCCAACCGCAGTGCGTCGGGCGATAAATCACAACCAACAGCCAGTCTGACGCCGAGCACTTGCTTCGATTCCGCGAGGAACAAGCCCGTCCCGCAGCCGGCGTCGAGAAGTCGCTCGGCGGAAGAGCCGGCGTGCCGCTTAAGCAGTTCGAGTCCCCATCTTCGCATGGCCTTGGTCCAGGGGTGGTTTTCCTCGACCGACCGCAGCCGCTCGTAGTACTCGCGGGAGAATATCTTGGGCGCCGGCTTGCTCAGCATCGCTCAGTGAGTATCAGAATACTCCGAGCAGAGCCTGGAGAACTCGAATCGGCTACTCGTGCTTCCGAGGGAGAATCGGGACTGCCATCCGATTTCGCTCGTCCAAGTGCTCTGTTTCATCTGGGAATTGACGGCGGAAATCGGTGTTCCAGCAACCCCAGCGTAGGGCGATCGTATCACACTCGACCGTTGGACTCGACGGCGCGGGACTGTCAAACAGGTGGAGCGAACAACTCGAGCCGGGGCAAGAGGGGACTTCGGTTCTCTTGGCGCTGCAACGGGGTGCTATGATGTCAAGTTTCCCGGTAGCCGACCGGACTCGACGGTCACAGCCGGGTGCGACGATTCGAAACGGGAGCAGATCGATGGGTAACTATATCAAGGTCGCCAAAACCAACGAGCTCGAAAACAGCAGCGCCAAACTTGTCGAGGCCGAGGGCAAGAGTTTGGCTTTGATTCGCTGTGAGGACAGCTATTACGCGATTGACAACGACTGCACCCACGTAGGCGGACCGCTTTGCGAGGGCGAGATCAGTGGCGAGGAGGTCACTTGCCCGTGGCACGGAGCACGCTTCAATGTCAAGACCGGTGAGGCAATGGGGGGCCCGGCACGCAGTGGCGTAGGGTCTTACGCGGTGCGCGTCGAAGGCGATGACGTTGAAATTGAACTCTAGATAAACGAAGAGGGTGACGATTCCCGTCACCCCCTGGCGAATTCCTTCCCTTGTTGTCTAACCGACCCAAAAATCAGCAACGGGCCGACCTTTGACCAGCACGCGCGGCTGGTCCAAGTGGTTCAGGATTTCTTGCCCGGGGTCGATGCCCAACGCGTAGTAGACGGTCGCCAACAAATCGTTGGGGTGGACGGGCTTCTCCTTCGGAGACGCGGCCGTTTCGTCCGATTCCCCGTAAATCCTGCCGCCGGGAATGCCGGCGCCGGCGATCATGGCCGTGTAGCAATAGGGCCAGTGGTCGCGACCGTCGGGCGAGTTGGTGTTCCCTGATGTGCTGACTCCCAACCGCGGCGAGCGGCCGAACTCACCTACGGCAACGACCAGCGTCTCATCCAGCAGGCCGCGCTCCGACATGTCGCCAAGCAGCGCCGAGAGTGTCTGGTCCAGGACCGGGCAGTGAAGGTTCTTGAGCGGACCAAAGTTCGCTGCGTGGGTGTCCCAAGCGTCGATCTCCGGATTGCCGTTGGCCACCGCCGGCCAGTTCAACTGCACGAACCGCGTACCGGCTTCGATCAGGCGACGGGACATCAGCGCCCCCTGGCCGAACGTGGTTCGTCCGTAGCGCTGCCTCGTCTTGTCGGACTCTTGTTCAAGGTCGAAGGCATCACGAGCTTTGCCCGAGAGCACCAGATCGAACGCCTTCTCGTAGTACTTGTCGAGCGCTTGGGGTTCGACCGCTTTCTCGAGGTCCTTCATGGAATTGTTGATCCCTTTGAGCAGCTCGAAGCGATCCTCGAGCCGCTGCCGCGGGGTCTCTCTCCTAAGAGCGAGATCGTCCAGCTTGATCCGCTTATTGGGATCTTGATAAAGCCGATAGGGATCGTATTCTTTGCCGATAAATCCGGCGGCGCCGCCCTTGCCGATCACGCTCGACTCCTGCAGCGGACGCGGCATCTCGACAAACGGGAGAACCGGCCCCTCGGGCGGTATCATCTTGCTGATCCAAGAACCTGCCGTCGGAAAGTCAATCGGTGACGGCGGTTCAAGCTGGCCCGAAGGAGACACCTTGTCGGGAGGGTATCCCGTAAGCATTTGGTAGATCGCGGCGGTGTGATTGAACAGCCCCTTCGGCGTGTAACTCATCGAGCGGATCAGGGTGCACTTGTCGATCGAGGAGGCCAGCTTCGGCATCGTCTCACTCAGCCAAATGCCGGGCACCTTGCTCTTAATGGGTTTGAACTCGCCGCGGACGTTCGACGGCGCGTCGGGCTTAGGATCCCAAATGTCGATGTGACTAGGGCCGCCCTGCAAAAACAGTAGGAGCACGGACTTAGCGGAACCAAACCCCTGCGCCCCTTGAAAACGCGGAGCCGAAGCAGCGGCCTTCGCGGTGTCCTGTAGGGCAAGGACTTGCGAAAGCTTCATGCCAAGCAGGCCGAGTGAACCGACCTGTAGAAAATTACGTCGCGATACGCCGTCACACGTCGCGCCGAAACGACCTGGAATCGTCAACATAGATGCACCTCCCCCTCCCGGACTTCCATGCGTACCTATTATAAGACAGCTCGTTTGGACCTACCAGGCTGAGAGTTATCCAATACAGGATGAGCCTGGAGGGGAGGTTTGTTTCCAACACAAGATGATCCTGAAAGGGAGTGGGACGAAAGGGTACAAGCTGCTGGTGAATGACGATCACCTCGCGGAACCTGGAGGAGATCATGGGCGGCGCCTCTCTGCCGGCGCGAATGCGAACCGCCTAGAGTGTATACCGCGGACGCAAGAAAATGTCAGCTCTGGGCAAAACTGCGCTGAGTGCAGAGAGTAGGCGTCGGCGCCTCGCCATCGTTTTAGGATCGAGTCTTCTGATCTTCGCAAGCATCGTGCTGACGCAACCCATTCCTCAAGATCCTGCATATCACAACTTCGCCGATCAGCGACACCTCTTGGGTATCCCACACATGTGGAACGCTGTATCAAACTTACCGTTCGCAGTGACCGGTGCATGGGGCTGCTGGTGGCTCTTCGGGGCGAGAGGCCGCTCGAAAGCCTTTGCTGAGCCGTGGGAACGCACGGCGTGCTTCGTATTCTTCCTTGGCGAGTTCCTCACCTGCTTCGGCTCGGGCTACTACCACGCTGACCCGAACAACCAACCACACTTGGCTTATTCGAAACTCCCATCAACGTGCTTGCTTGCAACCCTGGGACTACATCCTCGAGCACATCAACCAGGCGGCCGTCGAGTTGTTCATCCGAGCATGATCACAAGCCCTTCGGCAGATCCTCTGCAAAAATGAAACTTTGCTGATTTTAACCCGCCGTTAGCGAGGCAGATTTCGCCCGCGCCCTTTACACTGTTGGCACACGAGCAAAAAACTTCTCCCCGCCCAGCACCATGTGGGGTATAAAGAAAAGCAACTCGATAACTCCATTTCTTGCCACGGCGAGTTCAAGTCGCCAAGAAATAACAGGGTGGCCGCCCCAGTAGGGTGAGAGAGGATTATTCCATGGCCATCGAGCAATACAGCGAACTTCTCCTTTTCGGGGTTCGATTGTTTCCCGGGACTCAGTTTTTTGAAGTCTACACGGCACGCTCTACACAATCTCGGTTTCTCTGGGCGCCGTAAGTATGGCTGTCAGTTACACAGGGTCCAGGCAGAAACCCTTCTCCTTTCGCCCCCCTAAGAACAACTGGCTCCTTGTCGGGCTTGCAAAGGGAGTGCTGCCGCTTGTGCTGCGCTTAGCGCTCAAGATCGGGAAAGTGGAAGTGACCGAAGCGGACCTGCGGCGTCTGAGAGATCTTAAGAGACTTCGGGTGGTCCTGACGCCTAGCCACGGCGCGGCGGTAGAGCCCTACATCCTCTTTCACCTTTCCAAGCTGCTGAGCCAGGAGTTCAACTATGTTGCGGCCAAGGAGGGTTTTGAGCGACGGCCCGCCCTAGGCTTGTTGATGCAGCGGCTGGGAGCCTATTCGATTGTCCGGGGCACTGCGGATAGAAAGTCTTTCCGCATGACCCAGAAGATTCTCGTCGAAGGCAAGCGTTGGCTGGTCATCTTCCCCGAAGGCGAGGCCTCTGGGCAGAACGACACCCTGATGCCTTTCCAGCAAGGAGTAGCGCAGTTTGCATTTTGGGCGTGCGAGGATTTGGCCAAGCGTGGTGAAGTGCCACCGCTCTACTTTGTGCCGATGGCAATCAAGTTCGTATACCTTCGGCACATGGACCCCACAATTGACCGTTCCCTACAAAAGCTCGAACGCAAACTGTTCATCAACCGGAATCCGCAGTCGCTCAGCCTCTACGACCGCCTTCGCCGGGTCGGTGAAGCAGTGCTGAGCGCCATCGAGAAGAAATACAACGTCCGTCCGGGCAAAGACACCGATTTGAACCAGCGGGTTCAGCATATGAAGGAGTTGATTGTCTCCCGGATCGAAACGGATCTCGGCGTCTCCTCGCGCCGCGAGCAACCCTTGCTGGACCGTATCCGTTTCCTCTTCAACATGGTCGACCGGATTGTCTTGAGCGACCCGGAGGTCTCGGAGTATGAGCAGCAGTTGCACGAGCGGCGCCAGAAGCAAGCGCAAGGTCTCTCTGAGGATCTTTGGCAATTGCTGCGCTTTATCGCGGTGCACGACGGCTATGTTCGAGAGTTGCCAACCGCCGAGAGGTTTTTAGACTTGCTGGGGATGCTGGAGTGGGAAGTATTCGAGCGAAGACCCATCTGGGGCCCACGGAAGGCCATCGTGAAAATAGGGGAGCCGTTAAACGTCGTAGCTCACTTCCCGCGATACCAGGCCGACAAGCGAGGAGCGCTTGAGGAGGTCACGATGTCGCTGGAATCCTCGGTCCTGCAGATGTTGGCGGAGCTGAATCGCTAACTGAGCCGAGCGTTGCGGTTTTCAATTGCCGCTGAAGGGCAACGGCATTGCCGGGCTGTCGGGCGAATTTTGATCGTGCGAGATTCCATTGAACGGACACTGGGCAGCCCTGTATTTACTCGACAAGAGGATCGGATAACCCAGTTGAATTGAAGTGAGGTTTCTATTGGTCTGCTGTATTGTGCTCTCCATGCCACAAACCAACCCCCTTCCGTAACACCCAATAGCGACTGATAGGAGCCAGCCGAGGGAATAGGAGGATGATCCGGTGGGAGTTGGGAAATACAAGGAGCTCTTGAAATCCGGTGGTTTTCGGTCCTTCCTATGGGCCCAGTTCCTCGGGGCGCTGAATGACAATCTCTACAAGATGATTGTTTCGCTGTTCGCCCTCAGTGTTGCCCTTAGCGCGGCCGGGGCTAGCAAGTACCTTTCTCTGGGACAGGCGGTATTCATCCTGCCTTTCTTCCTGTTTTCGGGCTATGCGGGCCATATGGCCGATGTTTTTAGCAAGCGGAAGGTCCTAATCTGCACAGCAGCTTTCGAGATTGTGGCGATGAGCTTGGCCTTGCTTGCCTTCTTTTCACAACGAGTTGAAGCGATGCTGGGGGTGCTGTTCTTGATGGCGCTGCAGTCCACATTTTTCAGCCCTGCTAAGTACGGCATCTTGCCCGAAATGCTTCCCGACAAGGACCTCTCCCGGGGCAATGGCCTGGTGAGTATGACGACTTTTCTGGCCATTATTTTAGGAACCTCGATCGGCGGGTTGATGTTCTCCGCCTGGGACGAGACTCTGTGGCTGATTGGTCTGATTCTGATTGCCATCGCCGTCGCCGGTCTTATCGCCAGCCTGGGCATATCCCGCGTCCCACCTTCAGGCTCACAGAAGCCCTTTCAACTCAACCCCTGGGCCGAGATCATCCAGGGCGTGCGGCGTCTTTACGGCGACAGGCGGCTATGGCTGACGGTAATGGGCATATCCTACTTCTGGTTATTGGGGGCGGTCCTGCAAATCGCTATTCTTCTTTTTGGCATAGAGGTCTTAGGCGCCGATGAACTGGGAATCAGCATTCTGGTAACGTTTCTCGCCGTTGGAATCGGCATGGGCAGTCTGATCGGCGGGCGGCTCTCGGGCGACAAGGTGGAACTCGGTCTGGTACCACTAGGCGCGGTCGGCATGGGCGGGTTTGCGATCTTACTAGCCTCCTCGGGCCAGTCCTACAACCTTGCGGCGGGAGTGATGGCCTTGCTGGGATTTTCGGCCGGTTGTTTTATCGTGCCCCTGGAAGCCTTCCTGCAACAGCGTAGCGGCCGCCAAGAGAGAGGACGGATATTAGCGGCCAAGAGTTTCCTGACGACCGGGGCGATCTTGCTGGCTTCGCTGCTGAGCTGGGTTCTTCGAGATTTGCTCGACATCCCGCCGGATCGGATCATCCTGATCTTCGGAATCTTCACCCTGCTATCCACCGTCTACGTGCTGAAGATTGTGCCCGACTTTCTGATTCGATTCGTCCTGTGGCTATTTACACATACGGTCTACAAGATCCGCATCGTGGGACAGGAGCACGTACCGTTTCGAGGCTCGGCGTTGCTGGTCTGCAACCACCTTTCTTCGGTGGACGGTTTTTTGGTGGGAGCTTGTCTCCAACGCTTCATCCGTTTCCTCGTCTACCGCCCTTACTACGATATGAAGGCGTTTCGTTGGATCCTTAGGCTGATGAAGGCGATTCCCGTTCAGGAAGGGAGTCAAGCCAAGGCGACTGAGTCCCTTGAGCGAGCGCGGGAAGAGCTTCGCCAAGGGCACGTGGTTTGCATCTTTGCTGAGGGCGCGGTCAGTCGTACCGGGAACCTGCTTCGGTTCAAACGGGGTTTTGAACGGATCGTCAATGGACTGGACGTGCCAGTGATTCCCGTCCACATTGATGGTATCTGGGGCAGCATTTTTAGCTTCAAAGACGGCCGGTGGCTCTGGAAACTCCCCAGGCGGATTCCGTATCCCGTGACTGTGTCATTCGGCAAAGCGATGCCGTCGACGGCGAAGGCGCACGAAGTACGGCGGGCGGTTATGGAGATCGGGGCTGCCGCCGTGGACTACCGCAGGAATGCGGGCGATTTGTTACATCTTTACTTTCTTCGAGCGGCCAAGCGTCGCTGGTTTTCCTTCTGTATGACTGACTCGAGTGGCACGGAACTCAATTACGGACAAGCGTTGATCGGCAGCTTGGCGCTGTCACGCTTGATCCGAAGAGAGTGCCTGCACGAATCCATGGTTGGGCTGTTGCTTCCCTCCTCGGTGGGAGGCGCCCTCGCCAACATTGCCGTGCTACTGGCGGGAAAAGTTCCGGTGAATCTCAACTTTACAGCTGGAGAGGAGGCCATGCGCTCGGCAATAGAGCAGTGTGGCATCAAGACCATCCTGACCTCACTGCTGTTCTTGAAAAAGGCAAAGTTACCCCAGATGGAAGGGATGGTCTTTGTCGAACGGCTGATGAAGCGGATTACCCCGCCCCGGAAGGCCCGCACTGCGATCGCGGCCTTCCTGCTGCCTTCGGGATTGCTGCGGATGGTCTATAGCCGGGAACAGCGCGATCCAGGCTCTCTTGCCACGGTAATTTTTTCCAGCGGAAGCACCGGCACCCCCAAAGGGGTGATGCTCTCCCACCACAATATCCTTTCGAACATCGAGAGCATCGCCCAGATATTTCGGCTCACCGAAAAAGATCGCATGATGGGAGTGCTGCCCTTCTTCCACTCCTTCGGATTCACGGTCTCGCTCTGGTTCCCGATCGTGTCGGGCTTCGGCGCCGTTTACCATGCCAATCCCTTGGACGCGAAGACGATCGGCGAGATGGTGGCCAAGTACAAGGCAACGATCTTGATCTCTACGCCCACGTTTTACTCGGCCTATTTGCGGAAGTGTTCTCCCGAGCAGTTCTCCTCTCTCCGCTTCGTTCTGGCCGGTGCCGAGAAGTTACGGGAGCCGCTGGCCAGAGCGTTCGAAGAGAAGTACCATCTCAAGCTTCTGGAGGGCTACGGGACTACCGAGATGGCGCCGGTGGTTTCGGTGAACACTCCGGATTTTGCAGGGGGAAGCATCCGTCAGACTGGATTCAAGGCGGGGACGGTCGGCCATCCGGTTCCCGGGGTTGCCGCTAAGGTAGTGGATTTCGACACGGACGAGGCGTTGCCACCCAATCAAGAAGGAATGCTTCTGCTCAAAGGCCCCAACTGCATGATGGGGTATCTGGGACAGCCTGAGAAAACAAAGGAGGTGCTGAGAGGCGGGTGGTACGTGACCGGCGACGTTGCGCTGCTGGACGATGACGGATTTATCCGGATTACGGATCGGCTGTCAAGATTCAGCAAGATCGGCGGCGAGATGGTTCCACACATCAAAATCGAGGAAGTCGTGACGGAATTACTCCAGGGCAAAGACTGCGCCGTGACGGCTCTTCCGGATGAGCGCAAGGGTGAGCGTCTGGTGGTGTTTTATACCGATCGGGAAGTTGCACCGGAAGAGCTCTGGAATCGACTGTCGCAGTCCGAACTGCCGAAGCTCTTTATTCCTAAGCGAGAGAATCTCTACTTGATTGAGACGATTCCTACTCTTGGCACGGGCAAGATTGACCTCCGGCAGCTTCGGGAGATGGCGCGCGAGAAGGCTCAGGCGTAGAAATGGTACAGAGAGCTTTGCCTTGCGAACACGTGCCTTCTTGCTCGCTCGCCCGAGGAGGGACTGTCGTCCCGGCCGAATAGCAACCCTTGGCGCCAGCTAGACGCGATAGGTGCTGCCCCGTGATGAACTACCGGCTTATCCAGTGCCTGATGCGCGGCGACCCCCCGGATATGGACGTTTACGACGCCGCGGCAATCAGCGCGGTCACCGAGTTGAGCGAGCGCTCCATCGCCAATCGTAGCCGATCCATGGACTTTCCCGACTTCACGCGGAACAAGTGAAGGTCGCGGGAACCGCTTGGTATCGTGCGCGCCTAGCTCGCGCCGGCTGGCGTTGCCCCAGTCGCAAGCCCCGTTTCTGGTACATTACTCGCGATGCGGGATGCGCGCACCTACCGCCTCGGAGCCGGTGCGGGCTTCTCCTCGGATCGGCTCGACCCTGCGGTTGACCTCGTCGATCGCGGACATTTGAACGCCATCGTTTTCGAGTGCATGGGCGAGCGCACTCTGGCCTTCGGTTACCGCGACCGACAACTCGATTCCAGCCTCGGGTATAACAGGTGGCTCGAGCGTCGCATGCGCGCTGTTCTACCGCGATGCGCGTCCCAGGGCACCACGGTGGTGACCAACATGGGCGTTACGAACCCAAGCGGAGGCTCGTGACCCTAACGGGCGTTCCTCATCGCCACCCAGCCGAAACCAGTCACAACACTCCAACCCCATAGAATCAACAACATATCCGCTCACAGGTCTCAAACCCCTCGACTCGTAGTGTATGCTCGAAATAGAAAAGGGGCTGCTCGGTCAACGGGCAGGGATTTTAGCGGAAATCCGCTCAAATCCGCTCAAATCCGCTAAAACTGGCGCCGTTCCCGCGAGACCGTCACGCCGTCTGCGCCATTATTCCACGCCCCCAACGAGCAAAACAGAGCCACCACGACGCGCACACCGTGGCGACAGCCAGGCTATCCACAGCGCAGCCCTGTTAACACAGGTCTGATGTGACATAATCCCTCCTGAGGGAAACACCGTGGCCAGCCAACAAGCAGATTCATCCTTCGACCTGGTCCTGCGAAACGCTCACGTCATCGATCCCTCCCAGAACCTCAATGGCGTCACCGACGTCGCGATTCGGGACGGTAAGATCGCTGCCTTGGATGCCTCCCTGCCCGCCTTGCCCGAAACGCCGCAAAGGGACTGCAGCGGCAGCTACTTGTGTCCTGGACTTGTTGATCTACACGGGCACTGGTATGGAGGCAGTACCTTTGGTATCGATCCAGCCTGCTGTCTCAATGCCGGGGTGACAACCGCGGTCGATGCCGGAACCTGCGGCTTCCTTAACTTTGATGAGTTCCACCGCCACGGCATTCAAAGCGCGGAAGTCCAACTCCTGGCGTTCCTAAATATCTCCGCCATCGGCATCCCGGCCGCTTTGGTCGGGGAGCTGGGGGACATCCGTTTCGCTCGGCCAAAAGAGACGGCGGCGCTGATAGAAAGCCATCCGAACGTTCTGCTCGGCGTCAAGGTCCGCATCGGGTCTCTATCGAGCGGCCAAAACGGTATCGAAGCGTTGGGGAAAGCTCTGGAAGCCGCCAAAGTCTCGAATACCGCGGTGATGGTCCACATCAGCGCGGGAGCGGATACCCCGGAAATCCTGCGGCGCCTGCGCCCCGGAGACATCATCACGCACTGCTTCCGCGGTCCCGGTGACGGCATTATCGAACAGGGCGCAGTGATCCCCGAAGCGATGGCGGCACGGCAGAACGGCATTCTCTTCGACGTCGGACACGGCAGCGGCAGCTTCTCGTGGGAATCGGCCAAGAAAGCCTTCGAGAAGTTTTTTCTACCGGACACGATCAGCACGGACCTTCATCGTCTGTCGGTCGGCCACCCGGTCGTCGATATGCCGACGACGATGTCGAAATTCCTTCACCTGGGGATGTCGCTCGAAGAGGTGATCCTAAAATCCACCGTCAAACCGGCGGAGGCGGTAGGCCGCGAGGAGGACATCGGAACACTTCGGCCCGGGACGATTGCCGATGTTCTGGTTTTCGACGTCGTCGAGCGGGAGTTTCGGCTCGAGGACAGCCACGGCCGGATCGAACGCGCATCAAGAAAGATCATTCCCCAGCTTGTCGTGCGGGCCGGCAAGGTCATCGAGCCAGGCAGCAGGCAGGTCAACCATCGCGAACTTTATCCTTGGGACGACGAGTTTCACGCCTTTCTCAAGCGACGGGCCGGATCGCCTGTCCCTGCGAAGACGTGAGCGCGAGGATTCTCGTCTTCGAGGCCCGGTCGAACCGTTCACGCGGGCAGCAGAACGAAGTTAAACACCCGCAAACAGGTGTCGGTAGGAGTACCGACAGGGCAGGTCTGAGGACCTGCGCCACCATGAGCCCGTGTGGGTCTCACGCGAGGGTTTGGTCTTAAGGCATGGTGTGCGTTGTTGTGGCGCAGACGCCCACGTCTGCCGCGTCGACACTCGTGTCGATGCCTGGTCCATTAACCTAAAGAGCGACTCGCATCGATGTGACATAATCCCCGGTAGAACCAAGGGGAGAAAGAGACATGAATCGTCGCTACTTTATTGGAACTGCTGTCGCAGCCGGACTCACTGCAGCCAAAAAGACCGTTGCCGCCAGCGAAAAAGTGAACGTTGGGCTGATCGGCGTCGGCGGTCGCGGTCGGGGCCTTATGCAGGACTTCGCGGCTCTTCCTGACGTCAACGTCGCCTACCTCTGTGACGTAGACCAAGCCTCGCTCGAGAGAGCCACGGCCATCCTCGACCGAGAGGGCATCAAAAGGCCGCCGACGACCGGCGACATGCGCCGCATCTTTGATGACAAGAGTATCGACGCGGCCGTGATTGCGACACCCGACCACTGGCATGCTCCGTCCGCCATTCTCGGCTGCGAGGCCGGGAAAGACATCTACGTAGAGAAGCCGTGTTCCCACAACGTTCGCGAGGGACGCCTGATCATCGACGCCGCCCGCTACCACAAGCGGATTGTTCAGCACGGCACGCAGGCTCGCAGCCGACCCTCCACGATCAGGGCGGTTGACTACTGCAAGTCGGGTAAGATCGGCGAGGTTCTCGCAGCGAAAGCTTGGGACACGCAACTCCGCGACGACATCGGCCACAAAGAGGACGGTCCGGTCCCCGAAGGTGTCGACTACGACACTTGGCTCGGCCCGGCCCCCTGGATCCCCTTCAACGAGAACCGCTTCCACTACAAATGGCACTGGCATTGGCACTTCGGCACGGGTGACGCCGGCAACGACGGCGTGCATCAACTGGATATGGCTCGCTGGGCGCTCGGCGTCAGCTACCCGAAAACCGTTTCGGGAATGGGCAAGAAGATTTTCTTCGACGACGATCAGCAAACCCCCGACACCATGAACGTCACCTTCGACTACGGTGGCAAGCTGCTGATCTGGGAGATGCGTATCTGGACGCCTTACATGATGGATGGCGCGGAGAACGCCCTAGCCGTCTACGGCACCGACGGCATGGTGCATATCGGCCGCTGGAACCGGCTTTGGGGCTTCAAGGTGTTTGATTCAAAAGGCAACCTGATTCACCACGACGACGAAAACGAGCCCGACACGCACGCCCGTAATTTCATCGACTGCGTCAAGTCGCGCAAGCTCCCCAACGCCGACATCGGAATCGGACACCTCTCCGCCATCCATGCCCACCTGGCGAACATCGTCGCCCGCGTCAACCACACTGTTCACTTCAACGCCGAAACCGAAAGCATCGTCGGCGACGACGAAGCGAACCTCTACGTCCGCCGCCGGTATCGCAGGCACTGGGCAACACCGAAGAGGCTGTGAGCGTTTTTGGAGCTGGTAAGACGAGCGGAGGGCCGGGGCTCGATGCACGGCCCATACGACCGCGAAAGCGACGAGTGCAGGAGGGCACAGCATGCTGTGCCCCTACTGATCTGTCGGCGGCCTGGAAATGTAGGGGCACGGCATGCCGTGCCCGAAGTTCCCCCACCGCCCTCCACAAACTAAGGTAAAATCATCAGCGGACAAGCTTTGGTGAAGCTCGGGGTAACACATGTTACTTTCCGCCGAGCGTACGATGCAGCACCTTTCGGATCGGCCTTCGCGATCGCCCGGCGGGTCCCGGGGAGGCGGACATGATGCCAGCAAACATACGATGCTTTCGGAGCCTAACGACGTTGACCTGCTTGCTCCTGCTGGCGGCGGGATGGACCCTGGCTCTAGCACAGGGCGGCGGCAAGCCGCCTATGACCAGGGAGGAAGCTCCCGACGAGCAGGAAGCCACGGAGCAAATGTTCTCCCGCACCGTTCCGGTGCGCCCTGGGGTGGATCGATGTGTTGTCTGCCTCAAGCTGCTGGCAGTGGGCGACAAAGTCTACTTGGTCGAGGGCCAGCGTGTCGGTGTCAAGGGCATGATGGAAGACCAATTGTTCGGAGACCCGTGGAAATACATTGCCGTCCTGAAGCCGCGCGGCGGGCTGTTCGGAGGCGAGATGGCGCCCGGCAGCGGTATCTCCGATGCTTGGCTGCTGCTTGGCATGTACGTTCTGCTTGGCTTGGCGTTTTCGGCCGTTTGCGCCCATCGGGCACTGAACACCGGACAAGCTACTGTCCTTTGGTTTCTCGCAGGCTTGTTCTTCAATGCCTTCGGCTACCTGGCGCTGCTTCTCCGCTCAGTTGATCAGAAGGCGGCGGCGCCCCGGAAGTATTCCGGAGTCGTGAAAATCCCCTCTACGGCCGATCCCCAAAGCTGCCCGGCTTGTAACGCTTTGAATCACCCTTCCGCCGCAAAGTGCTCCAGCTGCGGATCCCTTCTCACGCCCGCGTCGGTCTCGGAAGTAACTCGAGCGGGCACTGGCTCGAACTAAATTCCTAGGCCCATGCTAGCTAAGGCAAAAGCTTTCATCGACGGGATCATCTCCAGCCCGAACATGGTTCAGCGCCGCCCGGCAGTCAATGCCGACCGCGAGAGCAACATTCGAGGGCTCTACATCATCGGCGATCTGGCGGGCGCTCCGGTTATCAAGCTGGCCATGGCGCAAGGCTACGAAATCATCGAACACATTGCCACCAAGCCGGACGCCATCAGCAACGACCCCAGCATGTACGACGTTCTGATCGTCGGCGCTGGGGCAGCGGGATTGAATGCCGCCCTAGCGGCGCAGGAGAGGGGCATGCGGCTCGTGGTCCTCGAGAAACAGAAGATCGCCAATACGATCGAGGACTTTCCCGAGGGCAAATGGGTCTACGCCGAGCCGGACCAGATCCTTCCCAAAGGCAAGCTTTGGCTCGATGGCGCGCGGAAGGAAGACCTCGTCAAGCGCTGGAACGATATCAAGGAAGAGAACAACCTCGATATCCGCACCAGCGAAGGGTTGAAAGCGCTCAAGCGCCGCAAGGACGGCAGCTTCATCGCGCGCACGGACAAGGGCGAATACCGCACCCGGCGAGTAATCTTGGCGACGGGCCAGCGCGGCAACCCCCGCAAGCTGAACGTCCCTGGGGAGGACAGGGAGCAGGTCTATCACCGGCTCTACAGCCCCAAGCACTACAAAGGTGAAGACATCCTCGTCATCGGCGGTGGTAACAGCGCCGTCGAAGCTGCTTTGACACTTTCGGAGGAAAACCGCGTCAAGCTTATCCACCGTCGCGACAGCCTGGGCTTGGTCTTCCAGGACAACAAACGCAAGTTGGACGAGGCTGTAGCCCAAGGCCGCATCGAAACCATTTGGAACGCCGGCGTCGCCGAGTTCGGCGAGGCTGAGGCCACGGTTAAAGTCAAGGGCGAAAACGAACCCCGCAGCCTCCCCTACCAACATGCGTTTGTACTCGTAGGGGCGGAGTTGCCCTCGCGGTTCCTCAAGTCACTGGGTATCCGGCTCGAAAACGAGTGGACCGGGAACCCGATTCAGTCTTTGCTTTTCGTGCTGGCTACCCTGGTGGGTCTGTGGTTCGGAGGAGACCAGACCGGGGCGTCCGTACCTCCAGTCGCCGGATGGGGCCTCGCGGTAGCCTCCCTGGGCGGCCTTCTCTTCACGGCAATCAAGGGGTCGCGCTGGTCGTTGCTGGGTGTTACTTTCCTGATTTCCTATACCGTGTACGGCGCAAAACTAGGCCACGGCCTCGAACTCTGGCCTTACCGCAACTGGGGTTTCCACGCTTTGTCATTCTTCGACCGGCCATGGTCTTTCTGGTACACGGTTCTCTACACGCTTGTGATGACGTTCTTCGGGCTGCAGGCGCTCAAGCGCTGGGGCATCGACCGCAAGGACAAGTTTCAGATCTGGCGTTACGCGAGTTTGCTGTCATTCCAGTGGGTCTTCTTCTTCCTCATTCCGGAATTCCTGTTCAAGTGGGCGGTCGAGTATCGCTGGGTCGGCGAGCGGCTGGCATCCGATCCGGGCTTCAGCGAGCAGGCTTGGCGTGCTTACGGAGCAGTCTACGCCTGGCCGCTTTTCTTCTACACCTTTTTCTACGACCCACATCAGGTGTGGATCGCCTGGGGCATCATCCTGAGCTTCGTCGTGATCCCGCTGTTTGTCATCTTCCATGGAAAGCGCTACTGCTCGTGGATCTGCGGCTGCGGCGGCTTGGCCGAAACGCTCGGGGACCGCTGGCGTCACTTGGCTCCCAAAGGCCCCACCTCCCGCAAATGGGAGTGGATGAACTGGGTAGTGCTGGGATCGGCTGTTGTTGTGACGGTGATGATGTTGTTGCGGGATACCTACGCTGTCTTGTACGGGCCGGCAGGTGACGGTGTCGAACTTTATCATTTGTTCGCGGATGTTTGGCTGGTTGGGATCATTCCTGTCACCCTGTACCCCTTCATGGGGGGCAAGGTTTGGTGCCGCTACTGGTGCCCGCTGGCAAAGATGATGGACGCGTTCAGCAAGCTATATAACAAGCTTAAGATCAACCGATTTCATATCGTCGCCAACGATAAATGCATCGGCTGCACCGAGTGTACCCGCAACTGCCAGGTCGGCATTGACGTCATGA
The DNA here is from genome assembly GCA_965248105.1 of Bryobacterales bacterium. Lineage (GTDB taxonomy): Bacteria > Acidobacteriota > Terriglobia > Bryobacterales > UBA6623. The sequence continues at coordinate 1,591,908 of CBDFIK010000006.1, read as the reverse complement.
GCTTCGCCATCAAACAAGAGACGCTCGACAATTCCAACAGCTCCTGCATCGGCTGCGGGATCTGCGTCTCCGTGTGCCCCATGGACGTTCTCTCGTTCAGCGCAAAACCACCCGAAAAAGGATTAGTCCAGATCGAGACGCCGAAGGCTGCCTAAGCGTTCGTTTCATAAGTTCGCTCACGTATATTTAAGAGCCAAGTGGACGATCGGGAACTTCGAGCAGGCTGACATAATAGAGTCGGGATACGGCCGTTGCCTGACTCGAAGCTCATCCTCCCGGCACGCGAAGGGTACAACCGTTGGGCGCCGCTCTACGATCACGCGCGCAACCCGACCGTGGAGTTGAAGAACCGCGAGATCCGCAGACTGCTGGGCGAGGTCCGCGGTCTGAGGGTCGCGGACCTCGGCTGCGGTACGGGCCGGAACGCGATCGCACTGGCCGAAGTGGGGGCGGAGGTAACAGCGGTCGACTTTTCAAACGAGATGCTGGCCCAAGCCCGCCACAAACCGGGCGCGGGCCGGGTCCGCTTCATCGTTCACGATCTCGAAAACCCGCTGCCGCTCGACAGCGACGCCTTTGACCGTGTCCTGTGCTCGCTGGCGCTCGAACATGTGAAGCATCTCGATGTCGCGTTTGGGGAGATGGCGCGCATCTGCCGGCCCGAGGGTCGCGTGGTCATCGTTGAGATGCACCCTGCTGTGCTGCTCCAAGGCATCAGCGCGCACTTCCATGACCCCAAGACGGGCCAGGATATTCGCCCGCGGAGCGTCGGCCATCAGATCAGCCACTTCGTGATGGCCGCCGTCCGAGCCGGCCTCGCGCTTGAGGAGATGCGAGAGTTTTTTCACCAAGACAGACACGCCAGATGGCCCTTGTTGCTGACAATGAAGTTCAGGCTTTCTTAACCCCATAGTTGAGGGTTACCCCCGAGAAAAGCCCTCCCGAGAAGAGCCTCGTTCAGATCGCACCCAAGGGGACAACGTAACACCCCTCGGGACAAACGACCTCGCGCGACGCCCCCCCCGCCGCCGCCGTCGGCGGCAATTCACTACGGGTTGCTCAGCGAACTGCCCCTCCGCGTCCGATAAGCCCAACAGAAGCCTGTCGCATGATCGCCGTCACCGGAGCGATGGACGAGGAGATTCGCCTTCTGCGCGAACGGATGACTTCGTGCGTAGAAGAGAGGGCAGCGAAGATCCGCATATCCCTAGGCAAGTTCGGCGATGCCGACATCGCCCTTGCGCAATGTGGGATCGGCAAGGTCAACGCGGCCATCTGCACCCAAATAGTGATCGACCGCTACGCACCGGAGGCATTGTTGTTTTCCGGCGTTGCCGGCGGCCTGCTGCCGAATATGAACGTAGGGGACATCGTCGTCGCCAGCCATCTGATTCAATGGGACGTCGACCTAACGGCTTTCGGCAGGCGCCACGGGGAGATCCCCGGTGTGGGCCGCCAGCTCGAAGCCGATCCCAAGCTGGTGCAACAGGCAGCTTCGGCCTTCGACGAGGCTTTCGAAGGTAATGGACAAAACCCCAGTCTGTTGATCGGAACCGTCGTTTCCGCCGATCGCTTTATCAAAGACCCCGAGAAGCTGCGCTGGCTACAGCGTGAGTTCTCCGCGCTGGCAACGGAAATGGAAGGAGCCGCGATCGCGCATACCTGCCGGCTCAACGAAGTTCCCTTCGTCGTAGTCCGCGCCATCTCAGACGGCGCCGGCGACTCGGCTGGCAAGGATTTTCAGGCCAATCTTTCCCTGGCGGCCAAAAACTGCTCTGCCCTATTGGAGCGGCTCATCCCAGCCGTGGGATAGAGAAGGGCGCGTTTGAGAGAAGCGTTCGCTATTCCTCGGTGAGGCGCGGCTATCACGCTTCAGAGAATCGGCCCGGCAGCGTCCGCGCGCCCCGCTGCGCCGGAAACCCAGATTTCGTAGCGAGGACGAGTTGTGGTCGTAGATACCTCGATCTGATGGCGATCTTCTTCAATGAGGAGTATGGACCTTGGGCCGTGGACCGCCTTTGTGAAAACCAGCCGCATCTGAGAATGAGCACCGTCAACTATGCCGAGGCGCTGATTCTGATTGCAGTCCGGCAACCTCGTTTATTCCTGGAGATTCGCGAGGCGGTTGAGACGTCCTCAGTGCGCCTTGTACGCCCAACGCCCGAACAGGCGGAGACCGCGGCCCGGGCCCGGTTGCGCTACCCGCTGAACCTGGGTGATTGCTTCGCGTATGCGCTCGCCAGGCACGAAGAGTGCTCTTTGCTCACTCGCGACAATGATTTTCGGAAAACGGACCTGAATGTGGTGCTTCCAAGAGCTACTTAGATAGGAGTTGACAAGGCAGCACCGGCGAACGTGCGTTCGAGGGAGCCTAATCATCTGTTTCCGCTGGGCGCGTGTAGGCGCTACTCACTGCGCGTACCCGAGCGAGCGTAGGCGCTCAATCGTTGCGGCGTCGAGCGGGACGTCCCGCACCGGCCCAAGTCCGTAGAGTTTCTTCAGTTTCGCGCTGTTGGCGGTCTTGGCTGCAAGCAGTTCCCGCGCCTGGGCGACCTTGTCAGCCCGCAAGAAGGCGATGTTGTTCTTCTCGACCGGGTCCCTTTCGAGGTCATAGAGTTCTTCGCGGGGCCAATCTAGAGAGCGGATGTACTTCAGCCCGTCAAAGACGACCGCCTCTCGCTCCTCGTAAATCATTAGGCCGGTGCTGAAAACCGGTGCTTCACTGTTCGACGAGGGGGCATCCGTCCAAAGACTTTGAAGAGAACGTCCTGAGAAAGCTCCGCGGTCGAATTCTATGTTGCACAAATCGAGGATCGTCGGTAAGACGCTTTCGAGAGAGACGGTTTGCTCAATCTCGGCCTTGACCGTCGAACCGGGAAGTTTGACGATAAGCGGAACGCGAAGCAACTCCTCGTAAAGCGAGTGGCCGTGGTCGATACTGCGGTGCTCATAGTGCTCTTCGCCGTGGTCGCTGGTGAAGACAATCAGCGTGTCGTCGTAAAGACCGAGATCCTTGAGGGTGGCGAGGAATCGACCGATGCGGTCATCGACGTAGCGGGTTTCGCCGAGGTAAAGCGCTCGGACCCAGTCCATGGCTGCCGGAGAGGGGTGCAAGCTACCCTTGCGGATCTCACCGATTCGCTCATCAAAGCGACGCCCGATAGCAGGATCGGGCTCTCCCGGCGGGAAAAAAGCCAACGGGGGCTCGTAGGGTATGTGGGGATCGTAATAATGCAGCCAGAGAAAGAAATCGCGGTCACGGTAGCTGCTAACCCAGCGTTGGGCGAGCCGAGTCAAATGATCGGTGGAAGCGGTGTCGCCAAAAGCGGTGGGCGAGAAACGCAGAGCAATCTGGTGGCCTTTGGTTAAGGGACGATGATGCTTAGGGTAGAAGTCGTAGGCGTCAAAGCCTTCGAAAAAGGACGGCTTAGAGCCAGACAGGGTCAAAACAGGGTTGGACCCGATCAAGGCCGTCGCATAACCGTCCCTTTTTAGAAACGCCGCCAGGCTCGGCAGCCCCGTCGGGACCGCATGCCCTAGGCGTGTAGCCCCGTGTACCCAAGGCGATACTCCGGACAGAATTGTAGCGAGTGAGGGGAGGGTCCAAGGGGCGGGCGCGTAGGCGTTCTCAAAGAGAATCCCATCTTTGGCAAGACGATCGATGTATGGCGTTTGCGTTCTGCCGCCATAGCAGGAGAGTGCGTCGCGGCGAAGCGTGTCGACGGTCAACAGAATGACACGACGGATCCGATGGGCACGTTCCGACGCGGGTGGTAAAAAAGGGGTGGAGAAGTTCTCGATGGTGAAAGAACCGGCAAGACTCAGGCAGAGGGCAGCGCTCAGGGAAAGCAATCCGCCGAAGACCTTTTGGTCGTGGCTGGGGCGGGTAAAGAATCGAATCGTCACGGCGCAAACGGCCAAATAGAGCGCTAGCAGAAGAAAAAACCCCCACGATCGTTGCAAGCCTACAGCTTCCCTTATGAGCCATTGGAAAGCGAAAGTCTCGGCCAAGACGAAGGGCATCGAGAAGCCGATTCGAAGAACGAAGTTGGGTGCCCGGGGAAACTTGGCGAGCCCTTCCCAAGCCAGATAGGTCACCACAAACGCCCAACAGCTCAACCCTAACCCGAGAATGAGGGGTCTCGGGAACACCGTGCCTTCGGTCAAGGCTTGGGACCAGACGATTGAGAACAAGAATGGTGCTGCTACAGAGACGGCGACGGCAACCGTGAGGCCTTGCGTTTCAAGCGAGGTGACGCGCTTAAGCGGAACCGCGATGAGGAGCAAACCGGCTCCGTAGACTGCCAGCACGGCCGCGAACATTCCCACGAGCGGCCCAAGGAGGGCAAACGCAGAACGGATCTCAATCAGCTGGTTATTCGTAGCGAGGACGAGGTCAAGGAAAGCAAGAAACAGGCTCAGCGCCAAGCCGACTTGGATAGCGAAGCGCTTCGGCCGCAGACCGCTGGCAGGTGATTCCCCCACGAATCAACGAGTGTCGCAAACGAATCCGGTGGGGTCAATGCGGAGAGTAGTGGGCAGGGGATCGAGAGCGAAACACAAACCGTTCTTGATTTCCGAACTGCGCGGAAGACCGATAGAATGCATGCTCTACTGGGGCCACGTTCGTCGAACTGATCCGCAGTACACTCTGTGAGCGTCTAACGGTTGAACAGGAACGCGTTACTATTGATCAGCGCCCAGAGCAGATCTTGAGTCCGCGAGGCCCGGGCCGGGCCCTTCCGCAAGTACGTCAGCGCGTCGTCATACTCACTGTTAGTGGGGAAGCGGCTGAGCGTGGCCAGGTAGAGCTCGTCGATCAGGCGGCGATCTGACTTGCCGGCCAGAATCAGCGTCGCCACCCGGCCGTCGGGATCGGCGATGGCTTCGGCCAAGGTGGGTCCGTTGACCAGGTTCGTAGCCTGGGGCAGGGTCATATTGTTGCGGCGTTCGCACTCGCAGGCCGATTCTCGCTCGGGGCGGCCAAACATGTCCAGGAATCCGCCTTTGCCTACGTGGGGGTCAGGCAACTGCTGCGCCGTGAAGCCGGACGGCACCTCCGGAAACTCGGGGGTCGAACCAGTAGCGATCGAGATAGCGTCGAAGAGCGTTTCGGCCGGCAGCCGCCGCGGCATGAAGTGCGAGAAATTGGTCGCGTCGTTCTCGTTCCACTTGTTGGTCTCGATGCCGGTTTGGTAAGCCCGCGAGTTGACGATCGTGCGGATGACGTGCTGCAGGTCGTAATCGTGTTCGATAAAGTCTTTCGCCAGTGCCTGTAGCAGCGCTTCATTTATCGGTGGGTTCGAGGCCCGGATGTCGTCGACCGGTTCGATGATCCCGCGCCCGAAGAAATAGCTCCAAATGCGATTGACGATGGCCCGGGCAAAGAAAGGGTTCTTGTCGGAAGTCAGCCATTGGGCCAAGGCCTTGCGCCGGTCGCCCTCGTCAGGAATGGGCGGGGCGCCCGCACTGGCCACGATGTACCGGGGATCGACGACCCGTCCGGTCTTCGGGTGCTTGACCTGGTTCTCCTCGCGCTTGAGGTAAACGATCTGCTCGTCGCTGTCGAAGCCCGGTCGAACACCGACGGCTGCGAAAAAAGCCGCCAGTTGGTAGTACTGCGTCTGGGTCCACTTCTCGAAGGGGTGATCGTGACACTGGGCGCATACCATACGCACACCCATGAAGATCTGGGTGGTGCTCTGCATCGCCAACTTTGGATCGTCGTTCACGCGGAAAAAGTTGGCCGCGGGATTCTGGTATGTACTGCCGGTGGCGGTGACCAGCTCCCGCACCATCTCGTCGTAGGGTTTGTTGGAAGCGATGGAATCGCGGATCCACTGCCGGAAAGCCCAGGTACCCTTTTCACCTAAGTACTTCCGATTGGACTGCAGCAAATCACCCCACTTGAGCGCCCAGTGGTCGACAAACTCCGTTCGATTCATGAGTTGGTCGATCAGGCGCCCACGCTTGAGGCGGGACTTTTCCGGGTTCTCCAAGAAGGTCCGGGCTTCCTCGGGCGTGGGTGGCAGCCCGATCAGATCCAGGTAGACCCGCCGCAAAAAGACCGTCTCGTCGGCAACGGGAGAGGGCTGAATCTTTAGCCTTTTGAGCTTCTTGTCGACCTGCTCGTCGATGTAGTTGTGCTGCGCGAGTTGTTTCCAACCGAAACCCGGCTGCGGGTTGAGGATCGTGACGGGCACGGTGACGAATTTCCCTTGGTAGCGAACCATCAGGTTCGCCTCGCCCATCCTCTCGCCCTCGACCAAGTCGTCAGCGACCTTGGCCGTGGTGGCGGAATTACTCTTGATGACCGCTTCGCGGGTGACATCGCGGAGAGAACCGTCCGCGTAGTAGGCCGTCACCAGAACGTGCTGTTTCATTCCCGGCCGAGTCATGAAGATTTCTTGCGGCAGGACTTCGAGTTTTGCGACAGTGTCATTACCGGGATCGCCGAACTGGGCGCCTTCGGAAATCCAGCTCAGGATTGTGTTGTGATAACGCGAGCCAGGTTTGATTTGAAGACCGCCTTCGTGCGGGACCGACTGCGTAGGCTTGGCCAGCATCAAACTCTGCTCGGCGGCCGCAAGGTTGACGCGACGCCCCGAGACTTCGTACAGCAGCGCGTTGTAATCGAATTCTGGGTCATAGCCTCTTAGCGAGAGCTTGAAACCGTTCTTGCCTTTGGCCGCGCCATGACAGGCACCGGCTGTGCAGCCGGTCTTGTTCAGCAGAGGTGCCACGTCGCGTAGGAAGCTGAGCGAAGCCGCGTGGCCGACCTCGCCGACTTTTGCGATCAGTTCCACCGTTTGCCCGCCGGCGCTTACCCGAACTTTCGTTTCACCTTCCTTGAGAGGGTGGAGAAAGCCTGCTTCGTCCACGCGGACGCCGGCGCCCAAGGGCTCGAACCGCGCGTCCGACGTGAGATCGATTCTGTTTCCGCCGGCCGTCTCGCCTGTCACCAGAACGTGCCGGCCTTCGCCTTGGGCAGATAGCACGATCGACGATGGCTGGACGGTAAGCTTTGTAATCTCGAGCTTCGTTTCCGCGGACCAGGCCCGCGTCGCGGTCTGGGCACTCAATAGAACTAGGACCAAGAAAGCGCCGAGAATCACGGTTTTGCGCATACTACCCCCCCGTTGCTCTGTGGGTTGAGAGTATTCTACCAAGTTGATCTACCCTTGTAGCTACGGCGGTCCTGCTCTCGCACACAACCAAGGCTCGCCCAGGACAGACAACGCCCGACGTCGTCGAGCCCGCCAAGTCGCCTAGGCCGCCCTGGGTCGCGGGAGAGATTGAAGGGGTGTTGCTTGCCGCCGAGCGCATACTAATGGTCCGTTTCATAAGTTCCTCGGTCACGTATATTTAGTAGCCAAGTGGACGATCGGGAACTTCGGGCACGGCATACCCTGCCCCTACATTTTGGGCGACTCTTTGTACTTTATTCTCCCCCTATTCAAGATCACAAGTTACTCGAAAATAGACAGTTACCGTAAAATTGGGTTTGTTTCGTTATTTTTGTTCTCCCGCCTTGGGCCGACCCAAAGCGGGCCCAGCGACCCTCTGGTTTCATTTTACCCGCTGGGGCCAAATCCCCCCTCGGTCGGAGGCCCTAAGTCATTGCAAATCCTAGAGGTTTACGTCGGTGACACTCAGATCGTGTTGAGCACGGCGGCGAAGGTCTGAATCCTAATTCTTTCCGAGTGGCCTTCACTCAGGAGACATAGTGCCGGAGGGCGAGGAACCACATCCTCTGGTAGCCGACTATGCGGCCATTTGAAGCTGGAATCGGGCTAAGTGCCCTTGTTGAAGGATGTTAAGGAGTGAAGGCGACGGATAGTTAGTGACAAGGCCATTTCCCGACAGGTATCCGCGGACGAGCGCTATGTAGTTCGTTTCGTGGGGGTTAAGTTAACAATCATCGCGGAATGTTCCATCACACAGAGCCGCTACGAACCAAAGCGAGACTTGCAGCCGGAAAACGCTTGACCTAAGCCGGCGACATGGTGTATATATGAACTAATACAGTAGGCAGCGAAGAGCCTCGTGCTGATCTCGATTGACCATCACAACGGAGTCCCCGTCTATCGACAGTTGATGGACCAGATCAAGTTCCACATCGCGAGCGGACTGCTCAAGCCAGGGGACGAACTGCCTTCCACCCGCGTCCTCTCGGCACAACTAGGGGTGAATCCGATGACCATCAGTAAGTCATACAGCTTCTTGGAAAAAGAGCAGGTGGTTGAGCGGCGGCGTGGAATGCGGTTGGTCGTTCGGGCGCTCGACCCGGGTGAGGCCCGTTCCAACAAACTGGATCAGCTCCGTCTCAGTCTTGCGTCTTCGGTCACGATTGCTCGTCAGTGCGGCATTGAGGATACGGAGGCTGTAGGCGTGTTTAAGGAGCTTCTTCAAGCACCCGAGGCCTCCGACGGGAGGGACCAATGAAACAAGCTTTCGAAGTGAGGAATCTGACGAAGAAACTCGGCCAGACAACCGCGCTCGACGACGTGAGCCTCTCGATTCCGGAGCAGTCCGTAGTCGGCCTCATCGGACGAAACGGGGCAGGCAAAACGACGTTGCTACGGCACGTCGCGGGTCTCTACCTGCCCACAAGTGGGGAGTGTTTCACGCTGCGGTGTCCCAGCGGCAACCTCGGACACGAGGAGCTGTCACGTATCGGGGTCGTCCATCAGGAAAGTCAGCTCCTCGATTGGATGACCGTTGAGCAGCATCTGCGCTATGTCTCGTCGTTCTACAAGCGGTGGGACCGGCAGCTACAGGAGCGGTTACTTCGGGAACTGGAACTCGATCGCTCCAAACAGATATCAACGCTTTCCAGCGGCAATCGGCAGAAGCTGGAGATCGTGCTGGCCGTCTGCCATCACCCGGATCTTCTCCTGCTCGACGAGCCGGTGGCTTCGATGGACCCCATCGTGCGGGAGCAATTCCTGTTGTTCCTGCTGGAGCTGTTTCGAGAGGACGCCAACACAACGGTGATCTCGTCCCACCTTTTGCAAGATGTCGAGAAAGTGGTCGATTGGGTCGTCTGCTTAGACGAGGGTCAAATCAGGGTCAGCGCCTCCTTGGATGAGTTAAGGGAAAGTTATGCGGAATGGATGGTGACCTCCCCCGCGGGAACCCTGCCGGAGCCTATCAACGACGATTTTGTTCTCGAGCACGAGGGTAATCGCTTCGAAGCGCACGTCATGGTGCGGGGCGCCCCCGGCGAGTTCGGTGAGTTCAAGCAGAGATACCAAGCCGAGGTCGTCAGCAGGCCCTTGAGCCTGGAGAGGATGTTTCCGCTGCTGCTCAAGGAGAAGGCGTCATGAACCTCTACGCGCTCTTCCGGTTAGTGTGGCGCCCGGCCAAGATGCGCACCCCCATCGGGATCGCCAACATTGCAGCGTTTTTGGTCTTGGCCCACCTGATCGGGATCGTCATAAACACGGGTCACCGCCAGCGGGCGGACGGTGCCCACGCGGCGCTGTTGTTTGCTGCGTTTGTAGGCCTCTTGATCGGGCAGGCGGTCGGAGAGTTGGAGCAATGTTCGTTCTCTTGGACGCTCCCCGGCCTCCACCGCAGGTTGGCGCCCGCGGTCGTACTGACCGGCGTTGTAGTGGCGTTGGCGGGCGTGGGGTTTCACATCAAAGTGGGTGGATCCTACGGGCCGGCGATTTTTGGCTTGGCCGCACTCGGATTCAGCGTGGGCCTAGCGGCGGCGACCCCGTGGGTTCTGGGAGATCCCTCGGCTCGGTTTGGCGCTTTCACTCTGCTTCCTCCGGCTGCGATTGTACTGACTGTAATCTTCATCGATCGGATCGCAGCACTTTGCCAGGCCCACCCCATCCCCTGGTTCTTCGTTGGGGTTACCGGTGCGGCGCTGTATCTCTGGCGCCGCTTTGACCCTGTCGCGGCTAAGGCAAGACTTTCTCCGGCGGACTCCTCGCCGGCGTCGTTTTCATCCCCGGATCGGCCCGCAGCCCGCGCGAGCAGAACAGCACCGAGCTGGAACCGTCCCTACTTGGGGACGTCGACCGCCAACTGGATCCGGGCCGGAGAACATGAGAACTTCGGGATGAAGAGGCTCCAGTTGCTTCGCGTGATCCTGTTGCATGCCCTGGGTGGGCCGATTCTTATTGGCGCGATGGCCTGGTCCTTGGGAACTGGCGCGTTGGTCCCGGAAACCTCAAAGCTCGATTCTGACCAGATCCTGTACTGGCTCGTTTTCGTTCCCCCCGGCCATGCCACCCCGCTGGTTTCGTTGAAATCCGCCCTTGCCGAGCCGTCGTTGCCTGCAATCGTCTACTGGTTAGGGGCCTTGTGTTTCGGTTTCCTAGTTGCGTCGTTCACGTTTGAACCCGGTGTTACCCTTTCTATTTCCCTGAGGCGGGGCTCGCTCTACCCGCTTTCCCGGACTCGCTTGGCGGAAGTTGCCTATTGGGGCGGTCTGATGCAAAGCGCCGCTTCCATTGCATTGCCGGCTGTCGTCTATTGCTTGTTGGCAATGTTGAGCCTCTCGATAGCAGGCCAACAGTTCAGCTTCGACTTTGTACCGAGTTTTGTGTTGGCTTTAGCCCTGGCGTTTGTCCTGATGCCGGCTGCTCAATGGATGGGTCTGAAGCATCTCCCGCAACTGACGTTTGCGCAGAAGAGATTCAGGATGGCCAAGCACGCTCTGCTCTTGCCTTTTCTGGGAACGGCAATCCTCTTTGCGCTTGCCGTCGGAACACTGTTGGTTCTTTGGCGGTTGTGGATTCCCGCAACATTGTTCCAGGGGCTCATCATCCTCGCCGGCCTGGCAGTGATCTCGCAGTGGATTTATCGCCGTGCGGTAAAGAGTCACTTTGCACACGGGGATCTGGTGTGACCTTCGCGAGCATGGCCCTGAGCGGATGCTCTGCCGAGAAGGCGGATCGCGACATGGAGATCTCTCGGGCCAGCGAGACGCCGGGCTTCTCGACACCCGTCAATCTCGACATCATGTGCCCCCGTTTTGCATGAGGCCCAAGCTGTACAGCAGCGCGGCGGCCATCGCCGCGGCCGTCCGAACGTGGTTCCACATCGTCCACCGGCCCAGGTAGCTCTCCCACACGTCACGGGCGCCGGGGCGCGTAGGGGACACGGCGGCCAGCTGGTCGTTCAAGGGGACGTTGCCGAGCGCGGTGACGAGAAACGTGCCCACGAGGTAGAAGATCGCCCCACCCAAGAAGAGGGACGCCGAGGGACGACCCCAGCCTGCCAAGGCGAGTCCACCGGTGCCGAGCGACAGTACGGCTGTTCCGATGAACGCGCCCAGGAACGAGGGGTTGAGCACGACGACGTTGATCGACTGCATCGCGGCGATACCCTCCGCGGAGGGCACGCGCGCCAGGGCCTTCATCACGAAGCTCGAGAACGCGAAGAAGATCCCACCCACCAGGGCGGACCCGAGCAGGGCCGTCGTCCCGACGACCGGTATGAGCTGGTCCATTCCCCCACCTCCGTTCGATGTCATGACAATACCTTCCACACGCCCCGCGGCGCATTGACGTCACCACCTGCCGAGCGTGCTGCCGTTGCGAGACGCCTAGCCCGTACCTAGAGCAACGGATTGCATGGGCAGGGGCTCGACCCCCTACCTAGGATTGACGGAGAGGTAAGCGTTGACGAACTGGTCCATCAGATCGCTCACCGCATCCTGAATCGCTTCGTTCATTTTTTTTGCTTCCACGACCCCTATCAGCTCGGTGTGCCACGTTCTCATGGGAAAGAAGATCGTCGAATCGCGTGTGAGCGAAGCGGCTTGGTTGAGTTCAACCTTCACTGAATAGACACAGTGGTCGTTAGTTTGGAGTGGAAGAGGTTGCACGCAGATATGCAAGTGCGAATCGCGGCCCGCTTTCACTTCGAGACCGGCCAATCGCAGTCTTAACTCGATTTCCGTTTGAAGGGTGCTCGTGGGCAACTCGCCGGTAGCATCCGTGGCGGAGCGTTCAACGATCACCTGCACCGTCTTGAGCCCACGCAGACTCGACCGTTGAATGGCCCCATCGCCCGTGCCGGGGCCGGCGGCTCGAACCGATAGAGGGCCCGGCCGAGCCCCGAGTAGCGTGTCCCGCGCACCGACAGCGGCAACCCGCGGAGCGGCCGTGACTCCCGGGATGGTTGATTCTTCGGATTGGAGTTTCTTTGCCAGTGTTGTAAGGTCGATCAGGAGTTCCGCCGCACTCTGGTAGCGTTCAGCGGCTTGTTTGGCCAGGCACTTGTCAGCGATCCACTCCAACTCCATCGGTACGCCCGTGCGAAGGCCCGTCATGGGCTCAGGCGCTTCGCTGGTGATGGAGTAGATCACGGCCTTGTCGTAGTGGCCCTTGAAGGGCGGTTGGCCGATGATCATTTCGTAGATAGCGATCCCTAACGACCAGATGTCGGTTCGGTGATCCAGTTCCGCTCCATAGGTCTGCTCGGGTGACATGTAGGTCACCGTGCCCATGGTTTCATCGGTGCGAGTGAGCTTGGAACGGTCCGTCAGCAAAGCCAGCCCGAAGTCTGTGATGGTGACGTGGCCGTCCTCTCCGATGATGAGGTTGGCGGGCTTAATATCGCGGTGAACAACCTTTTTGCCGTGGGCCGCCTGTAAGCCCCTTGCTGTTTGGATCGCGATATCCAGCACGTTCGTTAGCTTGAGTGGCCCGGCTTCGATCTTCTTCTCGAGTGACTCGCCCTCAATGAAGGCCATGGCGATGAAAGTCTTGCCTTCGATCTCGACGATCTCGTACACCGGACAGACGTTGGGATGGTTGAGGGAAGCGGCCGCCTCCGCTTCTCGCCGGAAGCGGGCTCTTATCCCTTCGTCGCCAAGCAGATGGGCGGCAAGAAACTTTAAAGCGACAGGACGCTTGAGGTTGACGTCCTCGCCCTTGTAGACAACACCCATCCCGCCCTCACCGAGCTTCTCGGTGATGCGGTAGTGCGAGATAGTTTGCCCGATCACGACACGCCGATTCTAGCGCGATTCACATAACTGGTGATAACAAGCACTTCCGTTGAGCTATCCGATCGTAGCACCGTCAGATGCCTGATCAGTCTCGGGTTTCCGCTCACCCGACGAGCTTCTGAAGGGCCCCAGGCCGCCGGTAGTTGGACGGAAATAAGTTTCTCAAACAGCTATGCGAAGATTCTACGCGCCCTCGCCGCGAGGTGGTTCTTGGTCCGTTGCGCGAGGGCGATGGTATACTGGAAACACTTCCTACGGTGCTGTCCGGCCGTCCCTGGATCAGGGAACTCTCCGCAGACGGAGGATTGCAGGCTCGGCGACTCGAGACTCGGGCCGGGGGAGGACTTTGTTGTGCCAAAGCAGAAATCTCATCGCGGCGCCAGGAAGCGGTTCAAGCTGACGGCTTCCGGAAAGGTCAAACGCGGGCATTCGATGAAGAACCACATCTTGACCAAGAAAGATAGTAAGCGGAAGCGACACCTGCGAAAGGGCGCCCTCGTCAGCCCGGCGATGGAGAAGGCCATTAGGGCCATGATCGCCTGAGTTCGTAGAGTGAGAAGAAGGTGAGCGAACAGCGCTGAACGGCACGTGCCTGTCTCGCCACTGAAATTGCTTAGCAGCCCACCAAGGAGCCGCCGACCTACGGAGTAGGTTGGAGCCGCCCACGGGCGACGGCTAGCCGAAAGTCCTTCGGGGCTTAGCAGAGTGCTTTAGGAGGAAACCGTGCCTCGAGTCACACGCGGCCCCAGGCGCCGCCAAAAGCGCAAGAAAATCCTCGCCCGCGCAAAAGGCTACTACCAAGCGAAGAGCAAGCTTTACCGCTATGCCCGGGAAGCGGTCGATCGAAGCCTGAAGTTCGCCTACATCGGCCGACGCCTGAAGAAACGTGACTTCCGCTCCTTGTGGATCATCCGCATCGGAGCAGGGGCGCGGCAGCACGGCCTTTCCTACAGCCGGTTCATGCATGGACTGAAGCTGGCCGAGATCGAGCTCAACCGCAAGATGCTGGCGGAGATGGCCGTCCGCGATCCGGACGCTTTTGGAAAGCTCTCGGCACAGGTCAGCCGAGCCCTCGAGGCCCCGCGCGCTAAAGAGCCCGAAGCCACTGCACCGCCGGTAGAGAAATCGGCGGCGACAAAAGCCGAGACGCCAGCGGGCGAGATCCCGCCGCCTGCCGAAGCTGCCCCCGCGGAAGCTGTGAAGGCTGAGGAAGCTGAGGCCAAAGCAGCTGGGGAAGCGGAAGCCGCCCCCGCGAAGGCCGCGGAGCCCGAGGCCAAGGAAGCTGAGGAAGCTCCTCCCGCCGAAGCCAAACCCTCGAAGAAGGTGCGCAAGCGAGCGGTGAAGAAGACAGCTCCAAAGACAGCCCGCGAGGAAGAAGCTACCGCGGCTAAAGGCGCCAAGCCGGCGGCAAAACCCGCCACGGGGACGAAAAAGAAGGCCGCCAAGCCAGCCGCGGCTGCAATGCCACGCAAGATCTCCGTGGGGGCGAAGAAGAAGGCCGCCAAGCCGTCGAAGGCATCGCCTAAGTCTGAAAGCACCGAGACACCGTCAGACACCACCTCGTCCGACTAGCCGGAAGCCTCGGCATGTCCATCGAAGAGAAAACCTCCCAAAATCTGGCAGCATTGCTCGCGGCGGGCGAGTCGGTGGACGGGCTCTATGCCGAACTGTGTTCGGTCTTTGACCAAGAGCGCAAGGCGGCGTCTTCGCCGGAGCAGGCCAAGAGCCTCCGGGACCGCTGGTTGGGGCGCAAGAACGGCTTCCTGGCGGCGGCAAACAACAATTGGCTCAAAGCGGCGCCACGAGAGCTTAAACCGCAAGTCGGACGACTGCAGAACGAGACCCGCAAACGCTGGGAGGCGACCCTGGAGGAGGCCGCGAAAGCGCTCCAAAGCTCCCAGGAAACCGGGGAGGGAATTGATGTAACGCTGCCGGGGCCGCCGCGCGCTATCGGGGCGCCGCATCCGGTCCGGCTGGTCGAGGAGCGCGTGCAGTCGATTTTCCACGGCCTCGGCTACTCGGTGGCCGAGGGTCCGGAGATCGAAACCTTCTACCACAACTTCGAAGCGCTGAACTTCCCCGCCGATCATCCGGCCGTCGATGAGATGGATACCATCTTCGTGGAAGATCGCATGCTGCTGCGAACACACACCTCACCCATCCAGATTCGGGTCATGGAACAGCAAAAGCCGCCCTTGCGCTACCAGGTTTACGGCAAGGTGTACCGTCACGATACACCCGACTCTACCCACAGCCCGATGTTTCACCAGATGGAGGGTTTCGCGGTAGATGAAAAGATCACCTTCTGCGATCTGAAGGGAACGTTGGACTATTTTTTGAAGGAATTTTTCGGCTCCGACATCAAACTCCGTTTTCGACCGAGTTTCTTCCCTTTCACTGAGCCCAGTGCCGAGGTGGACATCTCCTGTATCTTTTGCGCCGGTCGCGGCTGCCGGATCTGCAAGCAGACTGGATTCATTGAGTTGCTGGGATGCGGCATGATCGATCCCGCGGTGTTTCATCATGTGGGCTACGATCCGGAGCGATATTCCGGGTTTGCGTTTGGTGTAGGTTTGGACCGGATTGCCATGCTGACCTACGACATCAACGATATCCAGCTCTTGTTCCAAGGGGACGTGCGGTTCCTCCGCCAGTTTCAATAATGCAAATTCTGCTGAGTTGGCTGCGGGACTTCGTCGAGATTTCCGAACCACCCGGAGAGGTCGCTGAGGCGTTGACAATGGCCGGCATGGCCGTCGATACCGTCACCGAACAGGACGGTGAGACGGTTTTCGAGCTGGACATTACCGCCAACCGCCCGGATGCCTTGAATCACATCGGGATCGCCCGCGAAATCGGAGCCATCTACCGCCGGCCTCTACGGCTTCCCGCGACCGATGTGCCCGAAGGAGATCCACCCGCCGCGGAGCGGGCTTCGATTGAAATCGCGGACCCGGAGCTTTGCCCGCGGTATGCAGCTCGGGTCGCGCTGGGCGTCGAGGTCAAACCGGCGCCGGACTGGATGCGACGGCGTCTGGAGCTGTGCGACATCCGCAGCATCAACAATCTGGCCGACTTGACGAACTACATCCTGCTCGAGCTGGGACATCCGACCCACGCCTTCGACTTGGATCTTCTCGAGGATTCAAAAATCATCGTTCGCCGCGGGGGGGCGGGGGAATCGCTGCGGACGATCGACGGCGTGGACCGAACGCTGTCGAGCGATCACCTGGTCATCGCCGATGCCGGGCGCCCTGTCGCCCTGGCCGGAGTCATGGGGGGGTTGGAAACCGAGATTTCCGATTCCACGCGCAACGTCTTATTCGAAAGCGCGTGGTTCCAGCCGGGTTCGATTCGTAGAACGTCCCGGCACTTCGGCATGCACACCGAGGCGTCTCATCGCTTTGAGCGCGGCGCCGACATCGAAGCTCCGATTCGGGCGGCTGACCGCATCGCCCATCTGCTGGGCCAGGTCAGCCCAGGGACGATCCTGCGAGGCGTATTGGACGCTTACCCTAACGCTGTCAGCCGTCCTCAGATCAAGCTGCGGCGCTCATCCATTCCGCGATTGCTGGGGACAGAGATTCCTGACCGCGAAGTGGAGGGAATCCTTGCAGCGCTGGGAGTGACGATTTTGGTGCAGGAGTGGGGTTGGCAGCTCGAGCCTCCGTCGCACCGACTGGACTTGGAGCGCGAAATTGACGCCCTGGAAGAGATCGCCCGCGTCTACGGCTACGACCGATTCCCGAGTCGCCTGCCCGAGACAGCCAACGGTGTGACCCGAGCTCCGTTTGCGGAAGAAGAAGCTCGCTTGCGTTCGATCGCACGTTCCCTTGGCTATCACGAAACCGTCAGCTACTCCTTCATCTCGTCCGAGGATGCGAAAAGATACGGCGCCTGGGACCCCGTGCGGTTGAAGAATCCAATTTCGGAGCAGTGGGACGTGATGAGAAATACCGCCGTCCCGTCAATGCTAAAGGCTCTGGAGTACAACCTGAACCGCAACGAACCGAGCCCGCGCCTAGTGGAAATCGGCCGCCTTTATCGCAAAGCGGATGACTCTTACGCGGAACCGTCCGTTTTGACGTTGGGAGCCACGGGAGGCGCCCATCCGGCTGCTCTTGGCGAGGACTCCAAGCCGCTCCATTTCTTTGAGATCAAGGCTGACGTCGGGGCGCTCGTTGAGCCGTTCGATTTCGAAGCGCTTTCCTTCGACACCCAGGGGGTGCCGTCGTATTACGCCCAGGGCCGGTCCGCCCGAGTCGTGGCGGACGGCAACGTGCTTGGGTACTTGGGGGAAATTGATCCCTTGCTGGCCCGGGAGCGAAAAATTCGCGCACCCGTCTGTGTGGCGGAGCTGTTCCTCGGCAGGATGAAAGAGGTGGGACTGCGCCGACTGCACCACCGCACTTTGCCTCGAGTGCCCGCCGTGGATCGGGATTTTTCTCTGCTTGTGCCCGAGGGGATCAGTTTTGCCGAGATTTGCGCCGCGATCGGTCAACAAGCCCATCTCGTCAGACTAGAACCCGCCGAACTGTTTCGGGGATCCCAGGTGCCGGCCGGGCACTACAGCTTGCTGCTGCGAGCCAGTTGGCAGAAGCCAACGGAAAGCCTCACCGACGAGCAAGTCAACGCCTACGCAAGCCAGATCGTCGCGCGGCTTTCAAAAAAGCTCGGGATTGAGCAGCGGGCCTGAGGTTCGTTCGGGCCTGGCTGGACCGCTCCTCGGTACCGGACGGCTTGAGACCGAGCAGCCGATGTCTGACGACCCGTAGATCAACTACACCTATAGATTGCCCCTGCGTCTGAAATTTCAGTTGTCTCTTATGCAATCTGCGTTAGGATAGAGAAAAAGAAGCGGAGTCAGGGTGCCAGAATGCAGCAACAACTGATTGTTTCGGAGTCGGCCGCGGAGGGTTTCGAACCCCTCGAAGCGTTGGAAAGCCGTATCGAAGTCGCGATCGAGCGCTACCGCTCAGCCCAGCAGGGGCAGTACGCAGCCGAGCAGGAGGCCACCCGGTTGCAAGAGATCGTGTCGGAAAAGGAAGATCAGATCGTCCGCCTGACACGGGACTTGGCCGAGGCCCAAGCCGAGCGCGACCGAGTGCGCTCCCGGATCGAGGCCTTGCTCGAACGGCTCGAGGCAATCGAAGAGTAACTATTCCCGAACTCGCCGGCTCGCGAGCCGGCGGCAAGCGCCGAGCTGAAGGCGGTCCTCATGCGCACGGACGAGCGAACCCAAGTACATATCTATGGGCAGGTTTATCACCTCAAAGGGGGCAACGACGCCGAACACACCGAGGCTGTCGCCAAGCTGGTCGATGAGCAAATGAACCGCGTCGCCGCCCAGACCCGCGTCCCGGACAATTTTCGTGTAGCCGTACTAACGGCGCTTCACCTCGCCGACGAGTACCTGAACGCAAAAAAGGATCACGACAAGCTGAAGTCGCAGGTGACAGCGAAGAGCAATCACCTCGTTTCCCTCCTGGACAAGATCAACAACGAGGAAGAATCGGCATCTGTTTTCCCCGCGGCGGACTGACCGATTCGAAGGCGTCACAAGCCGCCCCCCCGGCCCCTGACGCGACCGGGGCAGTGCCTCGACAAGGACAATCGGCGACCGAGCAAAACCACGGTAGAGAGGATGAGAATTCTCTTCATGGGAGACATCGTCGGCAAACCCGGGCGACGGATCGTTCGCGAGAGATTGTCGGGCCTCGTGGGACACCTGGATATCGACCTTGTCATCGCCAACTGCGAGAACACAGCCGCCGGCTTCGGGATCACCGCGGATTTGGCGAATCAACTGTTCGAGACGGGAATCGATGTGCTGACCTCGGGCAATCACATTTTCGACCGCAAGGGCATTGGCGAATACCTGGCAGTCACGCCTCGCTTACTGCGGCCAGCCAACTATCCCGACGGCGTTGAAGGCCACGGCGTCTATCAGGCATCGACATCCACCGGTGTACCCTACGCTGTCCTAAACCTGCAGGGGCGCGTCTATCTGCCCACGATCGACTGCCCCTTCCGGAAAGCAGACGAGCTGCTGGACGGGCTCGACGGCGGAGTCAAAGTCCGCCTGGTGGACTTTCACGCCGAGGTGACCAGTGAAAAGATCGCTTTCGGCTGGTACTTGGATGGCCGCGTGTCGGCCGTCGTTGGCACCCACACGCACGTACCAACGGCCGACGAGCGCGTGTTGCCTCAGGGAACGGCCTATATCACCGACGCAGGAATGACGGGGCCCTACGATTCCGTTATCGGGATGAACAAACAAGCCTCTATTTCGCGTTTCCTTCACGGTGTTCCCACGCGCTTCGAACCGGCGACTGGGGATCTGCGCTTATCGTCCGTCGTCATCGAAGTAGACGAGATCACAGGCCGAGCTCTGTCGATCGAGCGGCGTGTAGTCCGCGAGTCATGACTCGCCGAGGACGGGTTTCGCGTATCCACTTACCTAACAAAAGCGCCTATAAGAAGAAGTTCGCGACTTCTTTGTCGTCTTGCGAATTCGCCCGAAAGATCGAATATGAAGCCGGCAGGATTGCCGGCCGAACTCGAAACTAGGATCGCCAACAGTGGCGGTCGCCAACTGTGTAGTCGGCCCTGTCCCCATACACCCTCTGTGAGAAATGCGGGCTGTTAGGTTATGATCGTGAGCTCCAAGCTTGAAGTTTCGAGCGGCGCTCTCGGAGCATCGAGTGGGAACGCTTGAACCATGCGGTATCTGATTCTTAGCGACATTCACGCCAACTGGGAAGCGCTGCAGGCGGTTTTGCGGGACGCCGAGGGATCTTATGACGAAATCTGCTGCCTCGGTGATGTGGTCGGCTACGGCGCCGACCCGAACGCGGCCACCGATTGGGTTCGCAAGAACGTGAAACACGTGATCCGGGGCAACCACGACAAGGTCTGCTGCGGACTCGAAGAGCCCATCCTGTTCAACCCGGTCGCGCGGCAGGCCGCTGAATGGACGCTTCAGAATCTCACCGACGAGAACCGGGATTATTTGTACAACCTCAAGAAAGGGCCTCTGGAGCTGGACGACTTCGTCATGGCCCACGGCTCCATCGTAGATGAGGACGAGTACGTCATCGACCCCCGCGACGCGGCGGCGCAGTTTCCTCTTCTTCAAGGTCGCCTGGCGTTTTTCGGTCATACGCATGTCCAGGGTGGATTTCTGCTCTCGGCAGATGATTGCAGAGTAATCCAGAACAACGTCGATAACGACAGTGCCACGCTGTCGATAGTCGAGGGCGACACGCCCCTGCTAAACCCCGGCTCGGTTGGTCAGCCCCGAGACCTGAACTGGAAGAGTAGCTACGTTTTCTACCATTCCGAACAGCGGGTCGTCGAGTTTCGTCGCTGTGGCTACGATCTGGAGAACACTCAGCGCAAAATCAGGGAAGTAGGCCTGCCGCCGGCTCTGGCAGACCGACTGGCGTACGGACGATAGAGCCGTTGCCGGCCACTGTGCCGAGTGCTCCCCGTTTCACTATCGACATCGGCATTACCATCATCCCTCTTACGAAGTGCGGGGACAGGCGCCTGAGAAGCGGCTGGCTTTAGGGTGTAGAGCTGACCTCCATGAGCGACCGCCGCGTCGGAGGAGATTGGTCCTCGGGTGCCTGTCCCTTTGCGCTCGCTTTCGACGCATCTTCAATCATCACGTCTGCGTGACGCGCCAGACAGCGGTCCGGCAAATCCCAGTATAAAGTGATGTTGATCACAATTTGCCAAACGCCGGCGGGTCACGCCACCGGCGTGGTTCGCCGACACCAGTTTCAGCGGGCGTCTGGGAAATTCGAAGCTGTGAGCGAGAAACCCTAGAGGTCGCAATCGTACAGGTGAGTGTCGAGCAAGCGAAGCTCCCCGTCAACCGAGAACAGCGAATACTGTTCCTCGCAGCAGGCGTATTCGCATCCTCGGTCGGGTTTCCACTGAACCCAGCAGAACTCCCGCTGGCCGATCCGGAAGCTCAGCGTTGACTCGACATCACCGGTGCCTTCAAACGGCAGGGTCAGCGTGTAGCGGAGATTATCTCGCTGATAAGAAAACTGAAGTTGCTCCCCGTTCCGTTTCGCGACGAATCGGCCGCCCAGAATTCGATCCGCTGATACACCTTCCGCTACGACGAGAACGAACCCCCCATTCCGAGGCACTCCGCGGGAGGCGAGGGCGGCCGCCCCTTGTCCAAAGACCCGGTCTCTCTTCCACGAGCCGTCCGCACGCTTGTCAAACCGGACCCAGCCGGCAAAATGGGTAAGTGCCAGCGGTTCGACGCCCTGTGGGGTGATCAAAGAATAGTGGAATCCGTCCCGCGGGGGGGTGTCGAGCGGAGCATCGAATGGAACGTCGGACGAACCGCAGGGCTCGCAATAGTGTTTTTCGATTTGGTCTAACCTTTCAGGCGACAGGGTGTCGGCAAACGCCCACGAAGCGTGATCTCGCGCCAGACTTTCCCAATCGATTTGCCGAGTCCATTTGAACAGCACGTTGCCGGACGCCGAATCGTGCTGCGCCGGCAGAAACTCCACTTCCGCCCGGCTCTGGAGAGCTGTGCAGCCGACGGCCAAAATCGCTGCAAGAGCCTTGCCGGCGAACCGAAAATAGACCATGGCAATAGTGTCGGTTCTCCGCCGTAGCGCCGGGTCGCCCGGTTGCGTGCCGGCGAGCAGGGACCGTGCCATATCCTCCATCCGTGCTGGGTTATCTAAGTCCGACCAGTTCACCCGAGCTGAACTGCAGGCGGCGGTCCGGCAAATCCCAGTATAAAGTCAAAGTGATGTCGATCACAATTTGTCAAACGCCGGCGGGTCACGCCGATGACCCTGTTTGCCGACGCCGGTCCAGCCGGCGTCTCGCGATGTTCGAGGCGGAGCGAGAAACGATGGCCTGCCTATAATACGGAGATGGTTTGCCCGTTGTGCGAGAAGCGCAAGGCCAAGCGAGACTGCCCGGCGAAGGGCACGAAGATCTGCTCCATTTGCTGCGGCAGCGAACGGGAAGTCACTATTGATTGCCCCTTCGAGTGCCGCTATTTGCAGGAGAGCCGGCTGCACGAATACAAAGGCAACCTCGATCCCAAAGACTTCCCCTCCCAGGAAATTCGCATCGATGAGAGTTTTCTGCGCGACAACGCAGTGCTGCTCACCGTGTGCGGAAGAGCGCTTCTGAATGGGGCTTCACTCACGCCGGGCGTCGTGGACGGGGACACGCGGCAAGCGCTGGATGCCCTGATTCGCACTTACCAGACCCTCGACAGCGGACTTTATTACGAGAGCCGGCCGGCTTCGTCGCTGGCTCAACACGTTGTGGATCATCTGCAAGAGAAAGTGCGAAAGTTTCGCGAGGAACAGACCCGCCAGACGGGAATGACCCAAACCGGTGACAACGACGTTCTGAGGATTCTCGTTTTTCTCCAACGCATGGCCCTCGACCGAGACAACGCCCGTCCGCGGGGAAAGGCGTTCCTGGACTTCCTGCGCCTCCATTTCCCTGATCCAGAGCAACCCTCCCCAGGGTCCTTAATCATTCCCGGCGGGTAGGTGACGCGGCCTACGCCCGGAAATTCGAGTGCTAGACTAATCGGTTAGTGGAGCCGGAAACAAAGGTTGGGCTGATCGTCTTTGCTCACGGCTCCAGCATCGAACAAGCCAACGAAGGCGTCCGGCGAATAGCGGAGGCGACGGCTCGTCGCTGCGGCCTTTCCTTATGGGAAGCTGCGTTTCTCGAATTGGCTGAGCCAAATCTCGAAAAGGCGGTTGGCGCGTTGGTCGAAAAGAGGGCCGGCAAGATCGTCGTGGCACCCTATTTTCTGATGATGGGAGTGCATCTGCAGCGCGACCTGCCGCGCATCATGCAAGCAATCTCGACAAAGCACCCGAGTGTGAATCTTGTTTGTTCTCCTCCGCTGGACCGGCATCCGGGACTGGTGGATATTCTCGCTGACCGGGTGCAACAGACAATCACGTGACCGCAAGCCGGGCCGACAATGGGGTGAAAAGCACCATGGCCTCTTCACAAGAACCCAATCCGACCTGCCGGGCTCCTCGCCAGATAGGAAGAATTCAATGAGCAAACTCTACCGTTCGACTCTGTTGCCGTTAGCACTCGGCGTTCACCTTTTCGCGGGGCTGGGTTTCCCTGAGGCAACCGGAGTTCAGCAGGCTTCCAAATTGATGCAGGAGGCGGCGGATCGTTTTCTGTCCCTGATGGAAGAAATCGACGAAGAACAATGGGACGCAAGAGCCGCGGGTATTCGCCACAGTATCGCGGAAGAGGCGGAACACACCGCCTTGGCTCATCAAGACCTGCAGACCCAAGTCGTCAAGGCCATGCGGGCGCCCGCGCAGCCGGAAAGAGCGAAAGAGCTGGAAGGCAAGGAAGTGCAGCTCCGGCGACTGATGTTGCAGGCAACAAAACGAGCTGAAGCCTATCAGCCTCCGCAAAAACTAAAGACCAAGCCCGAGGTCTTGGAATTCTTTAACGCGGCCCACCGGAAAGCCATGCAGAAACTACGGGGAGGGGGAGTGACGCTTAAGGTGCATGTCTTCAAGCACCCCTCTCCCAAGTATGGCGACTTGACGGCACTTCAATGGTTCTATTACATCGCCTACCACAACATGCGGCACTGTCACGTGATCGAAACCATCCTGGCGAATACGGAGTCGGCCGGGGAGTAATCGATGAGTCGGCTCTTGTCGGACGAGCGCATTGTCCGGTTCGAATTCGCTCAAAAAATCGGGGTGTGAAGCCGCCAGGATTGCCGGCCGAACTCGAAACTAGGACCGCCAAAGTGGCGGTCGCTACCTGTGGTGCGACCCCGTCCGAGTAGACTCCCCGTTAGAGATGCGGGCTGCTGGACAAGCAAGATTGCTTGTCCCACTGAGTTCTTCAGAAGTCTACTAGTCTAATGTGGCGGCACGGCCCCGCTCGGCGGTGGTTCTTGGGGCCGATCAGCGCGCATGATAGCCTGTCCTGGCACGCACTTTTACACCGGGCCGTGTCACTCTGGCATTAACCGTCCGCCACTCACCACGGAACACTTGGTTCTTGGGGTAATAGGCGACGCTGTAAACACTGCGCAGCTCGTCGGCCACGAGCGGGAAGACCGGCTCTAGATCCTGGATCGATAGCGCAGGGAACAGTCGCCCGCCCGACGCGTCAGCGAGCTTCTGCATCCTTTTACGGGCTTTTTGTGACCAGCCACGGCC
Organism: Bryobacterales bacterium; assembly: GCA_965248105.1. Classification (GTDB taxonomy): domain Bacteria; phylum Acidobacteriota; class Terriglobia; order Bryobacterales; family UBA6623. The sequence continues at coordinate 1,567,713 of CBDFIK010000006.1, read as the reverse complement.
AAATCTCTCTCCCGAGCGGAGAAAGACCGGATAGATCAAGGCATCGATCTGACGTGCGGCTTCCACCAGCTTTTTGAAACTCACACGGGAAGGCATTTGCTGGCGGCTGACCTGGTTGTCAATTCCATCGCTGATGACGATCAGGCCATTGCGCTCCCCGGGGCGGTATCGCAGATCTTCCGCATAGGCCAACACGACCGTGTCGTAAAGCGGAGACGCCCCCGAAACATCAGGGATCCTCTGGATAGTCTTCAACAAACCCTCCCGCTCGTCGGTAAGTTTGGAGACGACGTGGAACGCGCCCCCGGCCAAGGCGTAGAGCGCCACTCGGTCGCGTGGTCGAGCCAGCCCAACGAGCTTCGCCGCGGCCTCCCTCATCGATGCGCGGTCGGGCCTCGTACTGCCGCTGAGATCCAGAAGGATTGCCAAGTTAAAGGGGACATCTTCGGAGCCGGCAAAAGCGACCTTTTGCAGCACGCCGTCCTCCCATACCTCGAAATCCTCCGAGCTTAAATCTGTTGCTGGCCGGCCTGCCTCGTCCGAAGCGGCCAGAACGAGGTTGACCATGCGAACGTCGGAGCGAAACAACAGACTGCTGTCGTCGATAGAAAAGTCGGCTTTTGGCTGCTTGGTTTTGCTTTCCGTGAAACTGCTCGGCGCAGGGGGTCCCCGCAAGATCTCCTCCAGCAGAGCAGGGGCCTGCCAGGGGAACTTGATGGGTGACTCCTGGGGAATGGGGTGGTCGGTCAACTCGACTTCGCCCGGGCTCTTGGCCTTGACCCGGAACTCCCCGTAGGCGCCGAAGGGATCATCGAGCCGGTCGCGAAGCCGCCAGATCGTTCTTTCCGGTGTCACGTCGATTCGATTTCGAGAAAACTTCAGACCCCTAGCGATTTTCACCTCTTGCGGCTTTTCTTCCGCGTCGAGCCGGATGCGGGTAATCCGCCATGGGACCGAGAGAAACAGGTCGCCACTCTCAGTCTGAAGGCGAGCGCGCCGTATCATGCCGGTAACCGCGATGGCACCGCTGGTCGTCGTTGCCTCGAGCAAAAAGTCGAATGGTAGCCGGATATGGAGATCGATTGGCTCGCTGTCCGGAGGATCGCAGCGCACGACAATGCGGCCTGGCGCCCGAACGATGCGGATGTCCTCCTCAGTAAGCTTGCGGCCGGTGCTTTGCCCCCGAATTTGCAGCCCCGCTACCAGGCTGACCTCCACGTTCACTCCCCCCACAGGGTTATGGACCTCCAGCGTCACGGCCGAGCTGCCTGCCGCTGCCCAGGCGATCAGAGCTACACTCGAAAGTAACCTTCGGCCGATGTCCGTGGCGGCGAGCCTTGTCACCTCCTCATGGTAGCTTGGCGGTTAGGCTCGCGGCCTCAGGGAGGGCCTTGCGGTCGAGGCAGGCAGCAACGGCCTGTACCTAAATCAGCCTCCGCCTACACGGTCTCTCGGTGCCACGAAGCAGGAGTGCTACAATCGTCCCGAAAACAGGATCGATCCATGGATACCTGACGCTCGGAGAGAGACAGCCATGCCGGATGAAACTAAGCCCTTGGTGGGCGTGATCATGGGAAGTCAGTCTGACTGGGAGACGATGAAGCACGCCGATGAAATTCTCACACGCTTCAGTGTGCCGCACGAGTGCCAGGTGATGTCGGCGCACCGCACTCCAGAGATAACGACTGCATATGCGACAACGGCTGAGGAACGAGGCATCCAAGTTTTGATCGCCGCCGCCGGGGGAGCGGCGCACCTGGCAGGGGTCGTTGCGGCCCATACTCTGCTACCCGTGCTCGGGGTTCCCATCCACAACGCTGCTCTCAGCGGAATGGACTCGCTGCTTTCGACCGTCCAGATGCCCGGAGGAATCCCCGTCGGCACACTGGCGATCGGCAAGGCGGGAGCGACCAACGCCGCCCTGCTTGCGGTGGCCATCCTAGCCAACCACGACCCTGGGTTGAAGAAACAACTCGCGCAGTTTCGCGAACAACAGGCTGAGAAAGTGCGCAACGCCACGTTGGGATAGGCGACTCCGGGTAGCCGCGCAGGCCTCATTTTCAGTTGTGGACTCGCCTCGCCCCTGAACACCTAGGTGATGAAAACGGACGCGGCAGACGTGCCGTACGCATTCTTGCGTGCTATGCCGCCATTCGTGGCGACATTGAGTAGCACGGGTAGTCATGTCTGTGCTGACGCCGACAAGAATGTCGGCACGGCACGCCGGGAGGAGTGCGCCACCTCGGCCTGCGTCCACGTCGGCCTTCGTCCCGATGTTTGTGGTAAACCTGGTTCCATGCTTCGCTGCCGAGTCATCGTGCCTTGGCTGCTTCCGGCCATCCTAGCGACGGAGGGGAAAAGTCGGTCAGCCGAAGCTGCGTCAAATGCCTTTTCCAAACCTCGACAAGTGGCTCAATGAATAGCGCCGATCTCCGGAACACAAGTTCGCCTCCTAATCGGCGCGCGCTTTGGGTCGTGCTTCTGCTTGCCGCTCTGGCATTAGCGGTTCTGTTCGTTTGGAAATCCGGGCTGGCAGTAAACCTCGGCAGCCGCGACGACATTGTGGAGTGGATGCGCCGGCGTGGCCCCCTGGGACCGCTTATCTGTATCGGGATTCAATTCCTCCAAGTCGTGCTATTCCCGTTCCCGGGCGAGATCACGCAAGTAGCAGCCGGCTATGTCTTTGGCGCCTGGGAGGGATTCCTTTACTCCCTGATAGGGATCATGCTGGGAGAGGCCTTTGATTTCGCATTCGCGCGACTTGTCGGACGTCCCGTCATAATCAAGCTGATGGGTCTACGGACGTTGGCCAGGGTCGACAAGCTACTCCGATCGCGCAGGGGACGCTCAGCGCTTTTCCTGCTTTTTCTGACGCCCGGCATGCCCAAGGATGCCATGTCCTACGGAGCCGGGCTGACGCAGATCAGATTTCAGGAGTTTATGATCATCTCGGGCCTAGGGCGAATCCCGGCGCTGTTGTTTAGTACCCTTTTCGGTTCGCAGCTTTACGAGCGAAACTGGTTTACGCTGGCGCTGATTGGTGTAGTGGCGGTTCTCGTAACTGTCGGCTTTTACTTGTTCGAAAAGGGGCAACAGAAGCGAAGTGGGACGCCGGAACCCCCTGCGACAACCTCCGGGGAGCACTGAGTTGGAGACAGCTGTCTGCACGGAGTGGGGAATATGAAGGTGCAACGTGACCGCTACCCATGGGGAATCAAGGGGCGTGATCTGGCCCTCGGCGTAAGAACCGCCGTGATGGGTGTGCTGGATATCGGAGCGGCGTCTTCGCCCGATTCCGCAACGTCCGTCGAAGACGCCGTCGAGGGTGCGCTGAGGATTCAGGACCAAGGTGCGGATCTCATCGACCTGACCGCCCAGCCTAGCTTGGACTCTCCGGCCGTTATCTCCGCGGATGACGAACTGCGTCGGCTGGTTCCGCTGCTTCGGAAGTTGCGACACCGCCTAGATATTCCGATCTCAGTGACAACTCGTCACGCCGATACGGCGAAACGAAGCCTCGCGCTTGGGGCAAACGTTATCAACGATTGGAGCGGCCTTTCCTTCGACCCCAGGATGGCCGAGGTCGTCAATCAGCACGACGCCGGCCTAGTGATAGGTCATGTTCGAGGGACTCCCGAGAGCTGGCCGCGACAGCCCCCGCTTCCCAACCTCATGCCGACCATCAGGCGAGATCTCGAGTCGGCATTGGGTCGTGCGCGCAGCGCCGGGATCGACCGCCGCCGAATTGCCGTGGACCCCGGCCTCGAAATGGGCAAGCGAGGACAGGAAAACGACCAGATCCTGGCTGATCTGGACCGTCTCAGAGCGCTTGGCCAGCCGATCCTCGTGAGCCCGTCCCGCAAAAGGTTTCTCACCGAAAGCGTTCGGTCCCCCGCCAACGTCCGGTTGTTTGCGACTTTGGCCGCTGTTGCCGTAGCGGTTGCCGCCGGCGCGCACGTGGTACGGGTTTACGAAGTCGAAGAGATAGTTCTAGTGGTGAAAGCGGCCGACCGAATATTTGAAGCTGCAGCGGCTCAGTCCTAAGAACGCCCGTGCAGAAAGCACGGCTTGCGGTTAGTTAGCCCGCTTTTCTGGTTTGAACTAAGTACTCCATTTCATAAATTACACTCACGTTTCGGGCGGGTGCAGGCGGGCACAGCATGCTGTGCCCCTACAGATCTGTTAGGTGCCTGGAAATGGAGGGGCACGGCGTGCGCCACATCTGCCGCCTCCGTTTTCATGCCGCGGGGTCTACGCTGCCGTTCGAAAAGGATGTTCTACGTGAAATTCTATTTGCGGCTGATGCCGTGCGCTTCGGAAGTGGTGGGAAACTCCAGCGCCGTCAAGGCGGCCGTTGTCTCCACACTCTCGGGTGGCTCGATGCCGGCAGCCCGAGCCATGGCGTGGACCGGTAGATTCTCGCTGACGCGCTCGAAGATCATCTCGCTTTGGTTCGGATCGAGATCTACCTCAATCAGGTCGCCGGCCCGAATCTGCTCGGTGGCGAGAAGGTTGGCCATCGGATAAACCAGGGCCCTTTCGATCGCCCGCTTAAGATGGCGTGCACCATATCGTGCATCCGTCCCTTCGTGCAGCAACCGATCCTTCGCCGATGCGGAAAGCTGGAACAAGAACGGCGTGCCGTGGAACACCCGTTCGTGAACGCGGGCGAGTTCAAGGTCCAGAATCTGACGCAATTGTTCATCGCCAAGGGGTTTGAAAACGACGACCTTGTCAAGGCGGTTCATGAACTCCGGGGTGAACTTGCGCCGAGCGGCCGCGATGCCGGCACTGGAAATACTGTTCGTCATCTTCTCGCTGCGAGGATCTTTTCCCGCGGGTCGTGGACCGCTAAAGCCCAACCCCGGGCTCATCAGCGAGCTTATTTCCCTGGTCCCGAGGTTGCTGGTCATGAAAATCATGCTTTGAGAAAAATCAACCCGCCGGTTATCGCCCAGCGTCAGAGTAGCTTTATCGAGGATACCCAGCAGCAGGTTCCACAACGCGTCGCTGGCCTTCTCAATTTCGTCGAAAAGCACGAATGAAACCTTGACCTTCTCGGTGTGGTGCTGGCTAAGCACCTCCTGGCTCAACAGGGGATGGGTCTCGCGATGGCCGAGGTAGCCGGGGGGCGACCCGATCAGTTTGGCGATCTCGTGGCTATGCTGAAACTCGGCGCAGTCGATCTTGACTACGGCCCGGGCAGCGCCCAACAGCGTTTCGGCGATCGCTTCCACCACCCGCGTCTTGCCCGTTCCTGTCGGTCCCAAGAACAGGAAGTTTGCAATCGGTCTGCCAGGGCTGTTGAGAGAAGCCACGTAAGTCTGATAGGCGTTGACGATTTGTTCAATCGCCTGCTCTTGTCCCACAACCCGGCTGCGCAACCCGCGCTCCAACTGCTCGGCTTCCCGGCCTGTCAGGCCCGGGTCGAGTCGCTTTCGTATCGCTGCTTGTGCCACGTCATGACTCCTCAATCGTCTGGCAAAATTCACGACTGAGCCGGCCTCAATCATACTTACTTATCGGCACAGGGACAGTGCGGCTATAACCGCACTTTCCTACAACAGCTCAGCCTTGCAGACGGCAAAGTTTCTACCTCCAGTTTAGCTGCGTCGGCCATGCATTCACGTCGATCGCGAACATCACTCCACTGAAAACAAAAGAGATATTTGCCGCATAATGATGTGACTGAAGTCGTCCGCTGTAGGTCACTAGCAATATTTCTATCGTGTTGGACGTTGGTGGCGATCGCTGGGTGACACCTAACTTAGGATCGGTGCGTCGACGTACGTCAAATCGATTACACTTCCCCTTGGGGAGTTTCGTGTCGTGGGGGCACTCTCTCGAAGCAGCGTTTCCGGAAAGCCTTCGCGGTTGACGAATAGCCGGCGATTGTTGCATGCTTGCGCGAAAGTCGATGACTGCACAAACCGTTTACACTCGTTGGCGCTGTCTCTTCTTGCGCGCCTTGAATGAAGCTTGCTCGTCGATCCGAAACAGGCGTCGATCGATGGTCGGGATCGAATTCGTTTGACAACAAAACAATGTCCTCCACGGCTCAAGAACCTTCGCTGCCCCTCAGCTTGAACCTCAACGTCCACGGGCTGAAACCTTCTGCCACGCTGGCCATTAACGAGCGCTCTGAGGGGATTAGACAACAGGGCCGTAAGGTCTACAAACTGGGCTTGGGACAATCTTGTTTTCCGGTCGTTCCGGTGGTGGTCGAAGCGCTCCAGGCGAACGCTTTTCAAAAGGACTACCTGCCGGTCAAGGGGCTCCCTGAGTTGCGCGACGCTGTGTCGCGCTATTACTGCCGAGCCCGCGGGGACGACGTGTTGATCGGCCCGGGGTCGAAGGAACTGATGTTTCTGCTGCAAGGACCAACTTCTCAAGCGAGGTATCAAAACCAGCGAAGAGCTCTGCGAAAGCCTGCTGCGGGACACGGGCGTGGCCATTTTGCCGGGAAGCGAATTCGGCCGGCCCGAACGCGAGCTCACCGCACGGCTCGCCTATGTGGACTTCGATGGATCTCGAGCTCTCGAAGCCGCCGAGAGTTACGCGCTCGACAAACCCCTTGACGCGGAGTTTGCCGAGACCTATTGCGATAATGTTCTCGAGGCCATCGACTTGACTTGCGAATGGTGTAACCGCTGAGACGGGGCCCTTTCCTGCGCAGCCATGGCGGAACCTCTCTGGAAGCCCACACCCGAACAGATTGAACGCTCGAATCTGAAGGCGTTCATCCAATTCGTAGAGCAAAACTACAGCCACTCGCCGTTGTCGAGCTTCGACGAGCTCTACCGCTGGTCGACTGACCATATCGAGGATTTCTGGCTCGCGGTGTGGCGGTTTTGTGGGATCCAAGGCGACCGCGACCCAGACAGCGTCGTCGCTGACCTCGGGAAAATGCCCGGTGCGAAGTGGTTCCCCGGCGTCCGTCTGAACTTCGCGGAAAATCTTCTGCGCTACCGAGATGATCGAGAAGCGTTAGTCTTCTGGAACGAAAACGGCCGGCAGCAAGCCCTGACGTTCGCCGAACTCTACGACGAAGTCGCTCGGGTGGCGGCGGCGCTACGCGCTGCCGGCGTGACGAAAGACGATCGAGTCGCCGGATACCTGCCGAACATGCCCGAAACCATCGTCGCGATGCTGGCGACCACCAGCCTAGGCGCCGTTTGGTCTTCCTGCTCGCCGGATTTCGGTCTCAAAGGGGTCCTCGATCGCTTCGGGCAAATCGAGCCCAAGGTTCTCCTCGCGAGCGACGGCTACTTTTTTAAACAGCGAGCCTTCGACTCGCTCGAGAAGATCAAAAGCATCAGCGAGAGCATCCCGTCGCTGGAGCGAATCGTCGTGGTCCCCTATACGCGCGCGGACCCGCCCCTCGAGGGGTTGCGGAACGCCGTTCTGTACTCGAACTTTCAGGACTCCCAGAGCAGCGGCACAATCCCCTTCGAACGCCTGCCCTTCGATCATCCCGCGTACATCATGTACTCGTCCGGCACGACCGGCCTTCCCAAGTGCATCGTGCATGGAGCCGGGGGAACTCTCATCCAGCATTTAAAAGAACTCACGCTCCACACCAACCTCAAGCGCGAAGACCGGATCTTCTACTTCACGACCTGTGGTTGGATGATGTGGAACTGGCTTGTCAGCAGTTTGGCCGTGGGAGCGACAATTGTCCTCTACGACGGCTCGCCCTTTCACCCCGAGGCCAGCCGGCTGTTCGATATGGCCGAGCAAGAGCGTCTGACCGTGTTCGGGACAAGCGCCAAGTACATTGCGGCGGTTGAGAAAGCGGGCCTCGAACCGGCCCGCACTCACGACCTCGCGCATCTGCGGGCCATGCTTTCCACCGGCTCGCCCCTGGCGCCGGAGAGCTTTGATTTCGTCTACCGCAAGATCAAGAAGGATCTTTGCCTCTCGTCCATCTCAGGCGGCACGGATATCATCTCCTGCTTTGCCCTGGGCAACCCGATCGGCGCCGTCTACCGAGGAGAACTGCAAACGCGCGGCCTCGGCATGAAGGTCGAGATCTTCAACGACCAAGGCAACCCCGTTCGCGGGGAGAAGGGGGAGTTGGTTTGCACGGCGCCGTTCCCTTCGATGCCGGTGGGTTTTTGGAATGACCCGGACGGCAAAAAGTACCGCGCCGCCTACTTCGCAACGTTTCCCGGCGTTTGGCGCCACGGAGACTATTGCGAGCTGACCGAAAACAACGGCATCATCATCTGGGGCCGATCCGACGCCGTACTTAATCCCGGCGGCGTTCGCATCGGCACCGCCGAGATCTATCGAGCCGTAGAGCAACTTCCAGAGATAGTCGAAGCACTCGCTGTCGGGCAGGACTGGGAGGACGACGCGCGGGTCATCTTGTTCGTCATCCTACAGCCGGGCGCGAGCCTCGACGAAGCTCTGTCGAAAAGTATCGAGCACCAGATCCGAACCAGTGCCAGCCCGCGACACGTGCCCGCCAAGGTCATCCAGGTCTCTGACATCCCGCGAACGCTCAACGGCAAGATTGCCGAGCTTGCCGTCCGCAACACGATCCACGGCCACGCGGTTAAGAACCGCGATGCACTGGCCAACCCCGAAGCATTGGAGTTGTTCCAAGATTTGACGGAGTTACAGTCCTAAGGATGAGTGTTTGATCCGGCGGCGGACGGTCAGGCCGCACCTACCCTGATCTCACGCCACAGGTTACCCCTTGACCAGCCGGCGGAGTTGGTGGCCTACTGACTTTCCCGAAAAAGAGGGCCCTAGATGGCGGCTTATGACAGCTTCGCTAGTTCTGGGCCAAGAAGCACATCACTTCACATCGGGACGCTCGTGATGAGTGGTTCGCCGGTGTCCCAATCCAAGGATTATCACCAGCAGGAAGACGACAGAGAGCAACAGGGCGACTTGGCAGGGTCACGGTTAGGAGTTGATGAACGCATCGCGGACTTGTGTTTGACGGTCGCAAGCCCGTCCAGCGACGGGAGTTGTGGGCAACAGTCAAGTGTCGAAGGGTCTAGCCCGGATATCTCACCAGCTGACGGTCGAAGCCTCGCCACCTGGTGAGAAAAGCGGGCTAGTTACGTCGGAATCGGACCAGAAGTATGCCAGAGCCGGCCTCCACACGATCGAAGGTGAAACGGTTCGGGAAGTTTTGCCGGACCCACGTCTTGACACCTTCAGAATAGTCGCCCGTCACCGTCAGTTCGTTGAACCAACGGCTGCACGTCAACAGATAGAAGATGTCAGCATCGCGGATGGCCGGCGCTACAATGCGCTGAAAATATTCTTCCCGGGCGGGGACGTTGCCCCAGCGATGGGTCAGCGGAACCAAGTTCCAGCGAGGCGCCTCCCGTCCCGGACTGCGCAGAGGTGCCTTTAAGCCTTTAGGAGAGGGATCCCAGATGAGCCTTGTTGCACGGATAGGGATGGAAACGGAATTCTCCCTTTCCCAAGCCGTAGCGTCAGGAGATGCGTTCGAACACAGGCCGTCCGAGCGCGGTCATTGTGTTCAGGACTTTGCGACCGAGTTGGACCTCCGTGATCTGCCTGGAGAAGCTGCGGGATTTGAGTTTGGGGCCGATGACGCTCTTCCAACGGCCCATCTGCGTTTCTATTCGGCTGCGCTGGTTGTACCCTGTTGCCGTCTGCCAGGCTATGCACCCGTTGCTGCGGATTTGGGCAATATGGCGATCCCGAACGGTCGCATCACGCGCCGATTGCAGGCGGATCACTGCGTCCTTTGGCGGCGGTATGACCACATCCAGGGTCTCCCCATACCGCTGCCTCAGCAGATTTCGCGTGGACGCTCCATCGTAGGCGCCGTCAGCCAGAAAGCCCGTGACCGGGGCATCCAGCTGATCCAGGAGGCCGGGTAAGGCTGTGCTGTCTCCAACGTTATCGTGAGTCAGAGCGGCGCAAACAATCGCCCCGCTGGCGAGGTCCAGTCCGAGGTGGAGCTTGCGCCAGCGGCGGCGTATTCCCTTGGTGTTATGCTTCTGCGCTAGCCATTCGCCCTCGCCGAAGATCTTCAGGCCAGTACTGTCGACCACCAGATGGATAGGCACAGATCCTGCTTGCCTCATCACCTGAGCGATGCTCACCCCGTTTGCGCGACGCGACAGCGTGGAGTAATCCGGTACCCGTATATCCAACCCCATGAGCGTGCCGATGGAACCCATAAGCCCCTGTGTCTGACGCAGTCCAAGATGGTATGCCGTGCGCAGCATCAGGCATGTCTCGATCGCCAAATCCGAGTATCTGCGCTGACCACCCCGTGACGTGCGGCGCGGCGCGCTCCACACACTTTGAGCCTCCTCACTGACCCAAATCGTCAGGTCACCCCGTTGGCGCAAGCTCTCGTTATATTCCGCCCAGTTGATCACCCGGTACTGCACCTTATCAAACTTGTGCCGTCGCGCTGCGTTGAACTTATGTGGCATTTGGACTACCCCCAGCGTTGAAAAACCAATGATAAGACATTCTTCGGGATGATCCATGCAACAAGGTCGAGTCAGAGCGGCGCCAAAGGACGCAGTGATCCGCCTGCAATCGGCGCGTGATGCGACCGTTCGGGATCGCCATATTGCCCAAATCCGCAGCAACGGGTGCATAGCCTGGCAGACGGCAACAGGGTACAACCAGCGCAGCCGAATAGAAACGCAGATGGGCCGTTGGAAGAGCGTCATCGGCCCCAAACTCAAATCCCGCAGCTTCTCCAGGCAGATCACGGAGGTCCAACTCGGTCGCAAAGTCCTGAACACAATGACCGCGCTCGGACGGCCTGTGTTCGAACGCATCTCCTGACGCTACGGCTTGGGAAAGGGAGAATTCCGTTTCCATCCCTATCCGTGCAACAAGGCTGATCCGGTTGTAGCAGAAGGAGTCGCTGGTGAGCATTCTTGCTGAGTTTGTTTATCTTCAGCTTCTTGATGTACTGACGACAATTGCCTTCCTTCTGCAAGGCGTGGGCGAGGGGAATCCGATTGTCAGATGGGTGATTCGCTACGGACCGCATCCCATCGGCTCGCTTTTCATGATGAAGGCCGTCGCCGTCGCCATGGCAATATTCTGCGTGTACCGGCACCGGGAAGGGCTGTTGCGAAAGGTAAACATTTTCTTTGCGGTGGTAGTGCTGTACAACCTCGCGGTCCTGATCATTACCTCTCCAGCTGTGCAATAACGCTCTCAGTCTGCGGCTGTAGGGCTGTCCGTTACAGCAAAAATCTGCGAGAACAATCGTCTGGTCTCCGTGCGTACCTGCGCGACGAGGTCCGCCAAGGGCTTTTCGTAGCGCCGGACACCACTCCACCGCCCGAGCAGTTCTCTTACCAATTCGAGCTGCGAGCGCGAGGTGGGTATTCTATTGGTCGGCCCGGCGGAGACCCGAATGCCGTGGTCTAGCGAGCGGAAGAAGACTGCCAACCTCGCTAGAGTCTCAGCTTGGCTCCTTGTGAGACTGTGGCTAGTCTGCAACACCTCGATTCTCTCCGGCGTGTTGAGCGAACGGAAAAACAACCCCGCGTCTCGTAGTCGCAGGTACATGAGGATGAAGTCAATGTCGTAGTAACCACCCGCTCCCGCCTTGAATGGATGCGTCTGGCCCTGTTCCTCATCGAGCTTCTGACGCATCGCTACGAGCATCGGGCCGAGATTGCTGCTCGTCCCGTAACGGCGCCAGTCTACCTCCTGAAGTTCGCTCAGAAATCTCGTGCCCCGATGAAGGTCTCCGGCAACAGCGCGCGCCTTCATGTAAGCGATGCCTTCCCAGGCTTCCGCCTTCTCGGCGAAATATCGCTTAAAGGACGACTCGGTCTGGACCAATTCGCCATCCCGTCCCATGGGCCGCAGGCGGGTATCGATCGTAAAGATGATGCCTTCTTGCGTATAACTGCTGATGACGTTAATCAGCCGCTCGACGACGGATGTCCAGAACGGCTTTTCGGGGACAGCGTCGTCGGGCAACGCGAAAACCAGGTCGGCATCGGATCCTAGATCAAACTCGCGCATCCCGAGCCGACCCATAGCAATAACGTGCAAGTGATGATCAGGGCGTGATTGTTTCGAGCTCCGGCAGACTTCTCGCACCGAGATTTCGTAGGCCGCCCGGATCACCTCGTCAGCAAGGTCACTGGTTTTTTGCAGAGTCGAGAAGATCGGATGGCGGTTATGGATGCTCTCGCCAAGGATTTGTAGCATTTGACGGCGATAATAGCGTCGCAGCGCCTCAGACTTCTCGAGCAGCGGTGTGTCGCTCGCGGGCAAGTCAGCCAGTTCGGGGGGGACTTGGGTCTCGTTCGATTCGTTTTCCGTCCCGCGACCCCCGGTCGACCTGGCCTCATCACCGGAAGTTGGTTCGCCGGCCTCGCTGGCAATGGTTTTCAGGTATCGAACATCGGAAGGGTGCCGAATGAGATGCTCCGCCAGGAAGGAGCTGTGCTCGATCAGGTCACCCACGCAGCTCATGAGCCGCGGCTGCTCTTCAAACTCGGCGAGCAATGTCGGCATGGAGATGACTTTGTTGATGAAGTGCTCGAAATGGTGGCTGCCCCATCGCATAGGTAGCGATGAAATGATTGGGGCCAGATCCGGGAGGTGCTTCTCGATGTGGCGGAGCTGGCTACGCCAGCTGTGGGCAGTGTGTTTTTCGATGTGGTCCTCGGTTTCCGGTAACTCCGCCGCCTCCGATATGGGCAGGGTGCTGCTAGGCTTTTGCGCGCCGATCACGCGGTCGTAGATTTCGGTGACGTTGGTTAGGTGAGACTTCACCTGGCCCAGCATCCCCGGACCAACGCCTCGGGACGAAGCCTCGCCGTGCATTCTACGGTGCAGCAGCATTTGCGCGTCTTCTTTGTTGGGGATGGTATGCGTTTGGCGATCGTGCTCGAGTTGCAAACGATGCTCGAGGGCCCGCAAGTAGTGGTAGGCCGCATTGAGCTTGGAGTAGTCGGGCGTCGAGAGGTACCCTTTATCCCTAAGCCTGTGGAGCGCGTAAAGAGTGCCGCCGCTCCGTACCCAGGGATCGCGCCCGCCGTAGAGCCGTTGCATGCACTGCACCAGGAACTCAATATCGCGTATGCCGCCGCGAGCCAACTTGACGTTGAGGCCCCCCTTGGCGCGCAAGCCGAGATCTCGCCGAATCCGGTCTCGAGTTTGGGCCATTCGCTCGACGGTCGAGAAGTCCGTGGTTGTCTGGTAAATCAAATCTTCCACCATTTTCAGGAAACTGTGTCCCAGCTGCGACGATCCCGCGGCCGGGCGCGCCTTGATGAGCATCTGCAGTTCCCAATCCCGAGCGCGGCGGTGGTAGTACTGCATCATGGACCTAAGCGGAAGCACTAGTTCTCCCATGCTTCCCTCCGGCCGCAGCCGCAAGTCGATCCGGTAGCAAGACCCTTCCACTGTCCGGTGCGACAGAACCGACGTCAGACGGTGAGCAAGCTGGGTGGCGAAGTCACGGTTCGAAACCGGGATTGGCCCGGCCGTTTCACCGTCGTGGGTGTAGAGAAACATGAGGTCGATGTCAGAGCTGTAGTTGAGCTCGAGAGCACCTAGTTTCCCCAGCGCCAAGACAGCGAATTCGCACTCGATCGGCCCCGTTTCAGCCGGCGCCAGCGGCCGCCCAAACCGCTGCAAGAGTTGCTGTTGGACCTGTTCTTGCGCGCCCTGTAAGATCGCGTCCGCGAGGTTGGATAACTCCAGGGTGACCTCGGCGAGGGTTGCTAGGCCTAGAAGATCGCGCAGCGCGATTCGCAAAACGTGCATTCTCTTAAAGCGTCCTAGAGTCCGCGCGACATCCGCCTCGCTCGAAGACGCGTCCAACCAGCCGAGGTCGGAGCGAATCTCCTCGCGCGAGAGTACTCGATACAACTTCTCTTCCCGCAGCGCCCATTCAAGTAGCTCAGGATGACGGTAGAGAGTTTCCGCTAGAAAATGGCTATGAGAGAAAATCGCCAGGGCGGCCCGGAGACGGCTAACCGGGGAAAACAGTTGCCTCAGGGGCTGACCGCGAGTCTTGGCGTAACGCTCAAGGTGGTTGAGCGCCGAATCGGGATCGGGAACCTGCCGAATGAGACGTTCCAGAGTAACGAGGCCGTTCTCGGGAAGGTAAGGCTCCAGGCTCCTGATGTTTTTCCGCGCCCCGGCTGGGTCTCGGAACGCGATTCGCTGGAAAAGTGGGTCCACCGCTTCTGAAGATACCGCAGCCGGCCTGCCTTCACCTAGCCCGCTTTTCTCACAAATTTCGCCGCTTCGCGACCAAGACCCGTTGTTCTCGTAGGGGCCGACCACCGTGTCGGCCCATTGCCGATCAATAACATTGTTGAGTCCCATAGCGCAGCCATCTGAGTTGAGCTGTCAAGAAAAAAGTGGCGGCATGGTCGAGTTTGTTGCACAGGCAATTCAGTTCGGATTCACAGCCGCTGGCAGCTGTGGCAGCAATGGCGAGCCCCGTCGGGCCAGTGCCTGCAAATAGATTGGCTCGTTGTAGGGCGTTCGTTGTTGCCGGCAGCGAAACAGGATACGGATCCATTTGAAGGCCAGGGCCCGCACGGCTACCGGCTGCGAGCGGCAATGCGTTTGCGAGCAAGGCAGGGCTGCGGCTGCCGGGGGAGCTGCGCGAGACGCTGGGTCCGCTGGTGGTGGTGATCCAGCACGTCAGCGACGAGATCCGGCGCTACGACAAACGGATCCTGCCGCTGGCCGAGAAGAAGTATCCCCCGACGGAGCGCCTGCGCTCGGCACGCGGCGTGGGTCCGCTCACCTCGCTGGCGTTTGTGCTGCATCTCGACAACAACCCGCACGGCTTGCGTCGCGGCGCCGCACCCGGCCAATGGTCTGCTTTGTGAATGTCAAAAGCGTGGACCGCATTATCTATTCCATCTTCCACCGCTTCGACCTGGAGTGGAAAAATCGCACCCTCCAAGTTTTTACACAAGCTGCTTGACATCACCTGGACAATTCTTGGCCAGCATTTTCCAATCCAAGAATGAGCCTGAAGAAGGAGGATCGGACGGGCGGTGCTGCTGGGGTTCTCCTTTCAGTGGCGGTTAGGCAGTCAGTGGCAGTTAGGCAGCGGGGGATGGGGGTGCGGGGCAAGGGGGCTGGCGTTTGAAGTCCCCTTGCCCTGCTTCCATCACTGCAGAAATCTGTCAGCGACGAAGTCGACAACGGGCTAGCAGGGCGAGCTTGGCTTTCTGCATCCGCTGGGCCGCTGCCGTGTCGCTGTGGCGGCTGGCTTGCTGCTGGAGCGTCTCGGTTCGCACGCCGTCCTTGAGGTGCTTTTGCCAGTCGGGCAGCGAGAGTAGCTTTTCGTAGGGCGTGCGGTAGTCGGTGGCGCGATAGCGACGGCGGCGTTGGCCCCCGGCGGTGATCTCGATGGTGGCGAAGCCGCACGGGCGGTGGTAGTTCAGATAGGGATTGAAATAGGCTGTGTAGAAGCGCTGCAACGCGGAGGCATGCTCGGCGGCGATCGCTCCGTAGCCTATGTGCTTGCGCACCACGGCCCCGTTTTTGCCTTCCACCAGAGCGTTGTCGGTGGTGCGATAGGGGCGCGACTTGGTGAACTCGATCAGTAGCTTGTTGAGCAGCCGGGCCAGGCGGTGATTGAGAAACTCCGAGCCGTTGTCGCAGTGGAAGCCGCGCAGGCGAAAGGGGAACTGGTGCAACATCGCTTCCAGCACCGGGATCAGGTGTCGCTCCGAGATCGTCTCGACGCAGCCGACGACCTGCCACTGCGTGACCGTATCGACGGCGTTGATGTGATACAGCCCCGGGCGAGTGTCCCAGTGACCCTGGTGCACCGTATCGACGCGCAGATAGCCGGGTTGTCCCTGTGGCTCGGGCTTGCGCCGCTCGGCGATCCCGACCTGTCGTCTCTGAGTGCGATCGAACACCACCCGCTGTGAGCGATAAGCCCGGGAGCGCCGCAGGTTGTAAATGTGGGAAATCGAGATGTGGGCCAGGCGGACGTACTCCGAGTTGGCGAAGAACTGATACTCGCGCTCGAGGATGCGCCGTACCGCCGGCCCGGACAGACCCTCGTGGGCAGCGTCGACGGTTGCTAACAAGGCAATGTCCTGGGGTGTGTAGCGGCGCGGAAAGCGGCGCCGACGGGGTTGTCGGGCCTCGATCCGTCGGTGCCGAAGCCACTGCCCCATCAGCCGCGTCAACTGGGCCCGACTCAACCCGCTCAGCCGCGCCAGAAACCGCCGCACGATGCCCTTCTGCCTCCTGCCAAGCCGTCGGTAGTGCTGCGCCGCCAAGATACGCTCGACAAAGCGATAAATCTGCTCGCGTCCCTGGACTCTGAAGCCAATGCTTCGACTGCCGGCCAGGAACTCCTGCATCTCGGCCAGGGTAAGCCGCTCTAGGTTCTGCATGGTGATCGTCATTCACCAGCAGCTTGTACCCTTTCGTCCCGCTCACGTTCAGGCTCATCTTGTGTTGGAAACAAACCTCCCCTTCAGGCTCATCCTGTATTGGATAACTCTTGGCCTAGCAGGAAAGGTTCCAATCCAGCTATAATCTTCTCTTTGTCTCGGAATTCAACGAATGGGAAACAAGGGCCTTCATAAGAGCAGTTTCGGGCTGGAACAGCACGGCTTGCAGGGGCTCAAGACAGCCTACTGGAATTTAGGCCCAGCCCGGCTCACAGAGCAGGCGCTTGCCCGCGGCGAGGCACAGCTGGCCGCCAACGGCTCGCTCGTCGTCCGCACCGGAAAATACACCGGCCGTTCACCTGGCGACCGATTCATCGTCAATGACGAGTCCACAGGGAGTACCATCGACTGGGGTCCCGTCAACCAGAAGATCTCCCCTGCGCATTTCGATCGGCTTTTGGCCAAGATCCAGGCCTACTTGAAGGGCCGAGAGGTCTTCGTCCAGGACTGTTTTGGCGGCGCAGCCCCTGACTATGCGCTGCCGATTCGTACGGTCCACGAACTCGCCTGGCACAGCCTATTCGCTCGCCAGCTTTTCGTCCGGCCGGCGCCTGGGTCGACACTGGAATACGTTCCCGAGCTAACCGTCTTGTATGCACCCGGGGCGCATGCCGACCCCGAAACCGACGGCACGCGTTCGGAGGCGTTCATCGTATTGAACCTTGCTCGAAAGATGGTGATCATCGGAGGGACAAGCTACGCGGGAGAAATGAAGAAGTCGGTCTTTACCACCCTGAACTACCTTCTTCCGGATAAGAAAGTCTTCCCCATGCATTGCTCGGCCAACGAGGGACCGGGCGGCGACGTCGCCCTCTTCTTTGGCCTCTCCGGCACCGGCAAGACGACACTCTCAGCGGATCCCAAGCGGCGCCTGATCGGTGATGACGAACACGGCTGGAGCGACAACGGTATCTTCAATTTCGAAGGCGGCTGCTACGCAAAGTGCATCCGCTTGTCGGAGAAAAATGAACCCCAGATCTGGAATGCGATCCGCTTCGGCTCGGTCGTCGAGAACGTGGTATTCGATCCCGACACCCGAGCGCTAGACTTTGACGACGACTCCATTACGGAAAACACCCGTTGCGCCTACCCGGTCGATTTCATTGACAACGCCGTGACTCCAAGCGTCGGCGGACACCCTTCGAACGTCGTGTTCCTGACCGCCGACGCCTTCGGCGTCCTGCCTCCGATTTCGAAGCTCGCACCCGAGCAGGCCATGTATCATTTCTTGAGCGGTTACACCGCCAAGGTCGCCGGCACCGAACGAGGGCTCGGCAACGAGCCGGCGGCCACATTTAGCACCGGCTTCGGGGCGCCGTTTCTGCCGCGCCCACCCTCGGTCTATGCCGAAATGCTCGGAGAACGCCTGCGCCGTCACCAGGCCCGCTGCTGGCTGGTCAATACAGGCTGGGTTGGCGGACCCTTCGGCGTCGGCGAGCGCATGGACCTGCCCTACACCCGCGCTATGCTGACCGCAGCCCTCTCAGGCGACCTCGACGATGTCGATTTCGCGACCCATCCTGTTTTCCGGGTAGCCGTTCCCGGTAACTGCCCCGGGGTCCCGCCGGAAAAACTCGATGCCCGCGGGATGTGGTCTGACAAGCCAGCCTACGACCAAGCCGCGAAGGAGCTGGCCGCCCGCTTCCACAAGAACTTCGTAAAGTTTGCTTCGGTTTCGGAAGCGATCCGCGCCGCTGGCCCGGTGGGGTAGCCGAGTACATGGCTCTTTCGCCCGGGAGAATCCAGCGCCGAGATAAGCACCCTTCTTGGCCGGTGGGATAAGCACTCGTGCTTGTCAACACACTGCGAAACAAGCGCTCCTTGTTGCTTCGCCGGCTCTTGAGCCGCCGGCTAGTGTAGTGACAGACATTCTTGTCTGATCTGCCCATGGCACGTTGGTCGGGTTGCGATGCTGGGGAAAGGGGGTTGATACTCAGACGGCTCTAGGCCCGAGCTTGAATCCGGGCCGTTGTGGCGCACACTCCCAGTGTGCCGCGTCGAGACTCTCTCGATGCTTGCCCTTCACCTTGCGACGGGTCTAAGCTCAGATACCGGTGAACCCACATCGCCGCCGGCCCCATGACTATCGGGAGGGCCGGACGCTGTTCCCTCACTTGGCATCTACACGGAAGGGAAGCCTGCCACAAGCTCTCTACCCGCGCGCGGACAAGCGAAACGCCGGACGCGCCTTCGTGTCGATGGACCGTCACCTGAATACGATGCGAACCGGTCCACCCTACCTTGAGCAAGAGCGCATAGCCGAACTCGTCGTGACTGCCATCCATCGGGGAGCCGAAGCGCTCGGCTACTACAATCTGGCGCCATATACCGCTTGACCAGGGGAGTGTGAAGGACGTCCAGACGCAACTGCGGCATGCGGGCGCGGCAACCACCCTGAGTGTCTAGATGCAATCCATCTCAGTCTCGGCGGCAGCAGCGGTTGAAGCGCTTGATCGCGAACTGACCAACGCTGACCCGGAAGTGACACAATGAAGTGCGACGATGTTGTTGTTGGCCCCAACTGGCCCCAAGTAGACTGGGGGCGAGACGTGGGCCAGCGTCATAAGTAGTTCAAACTCAACAAGAAGAACCCAGGGGCGCGTAGCTCAGTTGGTTAGAGCGCCTGCTTCACACGCAGGAGGTCCGCGGTTCGAGTCCGCGCGCGCCCACCATTGTTTTCAATAACTTACAGGACAACTGCCCGCCCGAAACTCCCGATTGTGACGTAAATTGTGACGTAACCCCGCCCCCGCGACTCACCTCAGTTCACCCCCGCCGCTTTCTTCGGGCCCCAGAAACCCCGCTCATCAGCCGCGAGGAGATTTTTTCTACCGCCTCTCTCTTGGCCGTCATCCGCACGTGGCTGTAGTACTAAAGCATGCGGCGCGTCATGTGGCCCGCGATCGCCATCAGAGTGGCGTCCGGTGCTCCAGCCTCCGCCAATTCAGTGATCGCAGTGTGCCTGAGGTCGTGGAAGCGAAATCCCTTCAGCCCGGCTGCTTTCGTCAAATGCCGCGCGTGCGGGCTGCTAGTCCGCCGCGTCAAGAATCTTCGCCAAATACCGCCCCGTGTGCGACTCGGCACAGGCCGCAACCTGCTCAGGCGTTCCCTCGACGACGATCTGTCCTCCGCCTTCGCCCCCCTCCGGGCCGAGATCGATGATCCAATCAGCGCACTTGATGACGTCGAGGTTGTGCTCGATGATCAGCACAGTCCCTCCCTTCGCCAGCAGTTTCTGAAAAGCGCTCAGCAGCTTGGCTATGTCGTCGAAATGGAGCCCGGTGGTTGGCTCGTCAAACATGTAGAGGGTGTTTTCGCATCTCGCCTGGGCAATGTGGCCGGCCAGCTTGACTCGCTGCGCTTCGCCTCCGGAGAGCGTCGTGGCCGATTGGCCGAGCCTCAGGTAGCCCAGCCCCACCTCGGGGAGACTCGACAACTTGTTGATGATCTTGGGAGTTCGAATGAAGAATTTGAGGGCCTCGCTGACCGTCATCTCCAGCACTTCTCGAATGTTCTTACCCTGGTAACGGACGTTTAAGATGTCGCTCTTGTAGCGCGCTCCGTTGCAGTCCTCACAAATCAGATCGACGTCGGCCAGGAACTGCATCTCGACGGTTACCGTGCCATCACCCTGGCAAGTCTCGCAGCGCCCGCCTGGGATGTTGAACGAAAAATCGCCCGGCGTAAAACCCATGCGGTCAGCGTGGGGCGTGGATGCGAAAAGCTCGCGAATGGCGTCGAAAGCCTTCACGTACGTCACCGGGTTCGAGCGGGGGGAGCGCCCGATGGGCGACTGATCGACGAGAATGACCTCGTCGATCAGGGAAGCGCCTACGATCCGCCGGCAAGGCAGCCGAAGGGCCTTCTGGTCTGCTGTATCGTGGCCGTTGCGTCGCTTTGCCGCCTGCAGGCCCTGGTAGATGACGTCGTGAACCAGTGTCGACTTGCCGGACCCGGAAACCCCCGTGACGACCGTTGTGACGTCCAGCGGAACCGTAACATCGATGGCCTTGAGATTGTGCTTCATCGCTCCGATGAACTTTACCCGCCGCCGTTTCTTTGCCTTGCGACGCTTCTGCGGAAGCGAAATTGAGAAGTCGCCGCGCAGGTAGTATCCGGTGAGTGATCGGCCGCCGTTCGAGAGGATCTTCGGGAAATCCCCCGCGAACACAACTTTGCCTCCCCGCTCTCCCGGGCCAGGGCCCAGATCCACGATGTGATCGGCGGCGCGCATGATCTCCGGATCGTGCTCGACCACCAAGATGGTATTTCCCAGGTTGCGCAAATGTTTGAGAATGCGAATCAGGCGCCTAGTGTCCCGGCTGTGCAGTCCGATCGAGGGCTCGTCGAGCACATAGCAGGCTCCAACCAGCCGCGACCCCAGCGACGTCGCAAGCTGAATTCGCTGAGCTTCCCCAGCCGAAAGTGTGGAAGCCAATCGATCGAGGGTTAGATACTCCAGTCCGACGTCGTTGAGGTAGGCCAGCCGGTGGCGAATATCCTCCAAAAGCTGCGCCGCGATTTCGGCTTCCTGACCGTTTAGCCGCAGTTCCGCGAAGAATGTCTTTGCCCCCTCAAGGCTCATCAAGACGACATCTCGCACCGTCTTGCCGCCTATCTTGACGTTCAGTGCTTCGGCCCGCAGGCGTCCGCCCTGACATGATGGGCAGAGAGTGTAGCCGCGATACCGGCTCAAGAAAATCCGCACATACATCTTGTACTTTTTTCTTTCCAAGTAGTTGAAAAACCCGCGAACACCGGGAAAGCCGCCGCCTCCCTGGACGACGAAATCCGCCTCTTCGGGAGATAACTGATAGTAGGGGGTGTCGACCCGCACCCCCGCGTCTTTGGCGGCGTGGAGCAGCTTCTGCTGATACCTGCGGTAACGAGGCTTGGTCCATGGATCTACGGCACCCTCGCCCAGAGATTTGAACTTGTCCGGTACAACCAGATCCATGTCGAAATCGATCGTGTTTCCGAACCCGTGGCAAGTGGGACAGGCGCCGAAAGGACTGTTAAAGCTAAACAAGCGTGGCTCGGGTTCGAGATACTCCAGGTTGCACTGCCGGCACTCAAAGCGTTCGCTGAACCAAAGGCGCTTCGTCGTAGCTCGGTCGGCCGACTCGAAAGCCACCTCGCGCGACTCGCGAAAGCAGGTTTCCACCGCGTCGACTACCCGCTGGTGAAGATTGCCGGCAATGGCGAGCCGATCGACTAGGGCATAAAGCGGCTTGCTGAAGTCAATCTCCAACAGAGACTCAGGTGTCGAGAATTCAAACAACCGCCCGCTCTGGTACAGGCGATTGAAGCCCTTGCCTCGCAGCTCGGCAAGCCGCGTTTTCAGCTCTTGGGTTAATCCATCGGGGGATCCACGCTCAACGGGGAACAATACGTGCCAGCGCGATCCTTCTGGGAGAGCAAGAACCCGGGAGGCCACGTCGTCAACCGTGTCCTTGCCAACGTGACTGCCGCACTGGGCGCAAAACGTCCGCCCGACTCGCGCATAAAGCAAACGCAAGAAATCGTAGACCTCGGTTGCCGTGGCAACGGTCGAGCGGGGATTCCGTGTGGAGTTCTTCTGACGAATCGCAACAGCCGGCGCGATGCCCGTAATCTCGTCGACATCCGGCTTTTCCATGCGCTCGAGGAACTGCCGTGCATAGGCCGACAGCGACTCCACGTAGCGCCGTTGGCCTTCTGCGTAAATCGTGTCGAAGACGAGCGAGGATTTGCCCGAACCGGAGACTCCGGTTACGACGATCAGCTTGTTGTGGGGTAGCCGCAGGTCAATGTTTTTGAGATTGTGGACTCGGGCCCCACGGATCTCGAGGTAGTCCTGCGACAAAAGTGAGCTCTCAGGCTGACAGGAAAGTTGCAGCTGGGCGCAACCCGCGCACTCATTATATCGGAGCTACAGTCTGGGACCCCGGGCTGGCTGCCAGCTGATGCCGTGCCCCTACATTTCCAGGCGCCCAACAGATCTGTAGGGGCACAGTATGTTGTGCCTGCCTGCACTCGCCCGAAACGTGCGTGTATTTATGAAATGGAGTACTTACGGGCCGGTAGTACTCCGGTCTCCGCTAGAAGCGGGCGAGAAGGCGAAAAGACCGAGGGTCACGCGTACTGAAGGGCCTAACACGCTTTTCTCACGACAAAACTGTAGGGGCAGGCCGCTGCACCTGCCCGCAGAGGTTCTTGTGAGGTTTGGTCGCGCAATTGAAGGGGACGCTGTGTGAATCTCACGAATTGGGCGGGCACGGTGGCCCGCCCCTACAAGTGAGGTTCGTTTCACGCCGGCTATCCAAAGCCTCGTGGGAAACGGGGTCTAATCCTCACACCGGCGCACCGCAAGCACCGCGTTGAGGCCTCCGAAAGCAAAGGAGCTCGACAGGGCTGCCTCAATCGGCATCTCCCTACACGTGTTGGGCACGTAGTCGAGATCGCATTCCGGATCCGGCTCAGTGAAATTTGCGGTAGGGGGGGCAACCTGGTCCCGCATAGCCAATACGGTGGCCACCAGCTCCAGTGCTCCCGAAGCTCCCAAAGCGTGACCGTGCATCGACTTGGTGGACGAGACTGCCAGCCGGTCGGCGTGCGGGCCGAAGACGCGGCGGATGGCCCTCGTCTCGGTCACATCGTTTGCTTGGGTCCCCGTGCCGTGAGCGTTGATGTACTGCACTTCCCGCGGGGACAGTTTCGCGTCGCCAAGCGCCATTTCCATGGCCTGGGCCCCGCCGGCCTCGGAGGGTTGGATGAGATGGCCGGCATCGGCCGACATACCCGCACCGGCGAGCTCCGCGTAGACCTCGGCTCCGCGCTCGCGCGCTGCCTCGAGCGACTCGAGGATCACGATCCCAGCGCCTTCGCCGAGCACCATGCCTCGTCGATCGCGACTGAAGGGCCGGCAAGTGTCGGGCGCCATGACGCGCAACGCTTCCCAAGCCTTCATCGTTCCGAAGGTGAAGCAAGCTTCGGTGCCTCCCGCAATCGCCAACGGTGTCATTCCCTGCCTCACGAGCCAAAAAGCTTGTGCAATGGCGTGGTTGGCCGAGGAGCAGGCACTTGAGACGGTGAAGGCCGGGCCGGTGATCCCGAATTCTATCGTCAAGTGGCTGGTTGCAGCACTTACCATCAGTCGAGGAATCACCGACGGCTTCACGCGGGGGTTTCCCTTGCCGTAAAGCTCGCGAAAGGCGTCATCGTCGGTGGTCTTTCCACCTGTTCCCGTACCCAGAATCACCGCTGTCTGACGAGCCAGCCCGTCGGTCAGCTCCAGCCCGGAATCGTCCAGCGCTTCACGAGCAGCCAAGAGCGCAAACTGCGAGAAGCGGTCCATCAGGCTCAGGCGCTTTGCATCGAAGTGGCGGCTCGGATCGTAGTCCGTCACCTCGGCGCCCACCTGGATGCCAAGGTTTTCGGGCGGTAGGATCGAGAGTGGACGTATGGCGGAGCGTCCGGCGCGGATGCTGTCCCAGAACGCCTGGCGTCCCAGGCCCATGGCGGAGACGCAGCCAAGTCCGGTGATGACGACGCGGCGCATCCGACCTAGGGTTCGGCAGCAGATTTCTTGAGAGCCAAGAGCTTCTCTACACCTTGGACGGTGTCTCCGACGCCCCGGAGCTTCTTGGCCTCGTCGTCGGGAACACTAATGTCGAACTCGCTTTCGATCGCGAATAGCACATTGATCCCGTCAAACGAATCGATGCCCAGCTCATCAAAGGTGGAACAGGGAGTAATTTTCTGGGGTGCAATTTGCTGGGTCTCGGCCAATACACGGATCACTCGCTCTTCGATGTCACTCATGGCAACTCGACCCTTGCAGTCTGGTGACATGATACAACAGCAGGGAATTCGGAAACCGCTCTCGACTACCGGCTTTCACTCTACACGGCTAGCCGTCTTCGGGCGGTCTTGAGCTGTGTCGCCGGGAAGGTGTGCAGCTGTCAGGTGTAGAGTAGAGTCAGGTGCGGATCAGGCCCGGCACGGAGCGGATGAGGGATGGAATCGATCACCCGCTCCGATCGCCGATCGTCGGAGCCCACGGTAAGGGCTGACGGTGTTGAGCCGGAATCGACCTTGAAGTTTCCGGCTGTGCCTGGCGCAAGCCTCGCACAAGGGGCCCTTGGACTTCTTAAAGTTGGGGAGGCTAAGCGCCGAGATGAGTAATAGGCTCCACCCGGGCCGCTTGCGGGGTATCACCGGTGGGACTATACTGATCTTGCTGGCTAGTGCCCCGACAAGGGCTGTCACAGGTTGCATGCCGTGACGAACGACGCTGAATTTCACTCGCCACAGCGCGAGGCGGCCATCTTTTATGGAATGTTCCTGCGAGGTCGCTCGGAGGACGAGTTGCGGGAAGAAATCGACGTCTCGCCCAAGCTGCTGAACAAGTGGATGCGCGCGCGCGATTTCGACCCCGACTTTCGCGAGAACCTGCGCCGGATCTATGTCTATCGCAAGCAGGTGCTGGCAATCTTTAACTCCCTCATCACCAGCGAAAAAGCCTCCCGAAGCTGGCAGAAGCAATAGTCGCCGTTCCCTTGCCCTCACAACCCGGGGCGAACATGAGTGGCAAAGGCAATCCTCCATAACGCTGAAAAACTGTTTCGTTGTTGCATTGGTGGTTAAAGCGACCTTGTTGCATGGATCATCCCGAAGAATGTCTTATCATTGGTTTTTCAACGCTGGGGGTAGTCCAAATGCCACATAAGTTCAACGCAGCGCGACGGCACAAGTTTGATAAGGTGCAGTACCGGGTGATCAACTGGGCGGAATATAACGAGAGCTTGCGCCAACGGGGTGACCTGACGATTTGGGTCAGTGAGGAGGCTCAAAGTGTGTGGAGCGCGCCGCGCCGCACGTCACGGGGTGGTCAGCGCAGATACTCGGATTTGGCGATCGAGACATGCCTGATGCTGCGCACGGCATACCATCTTGGACTGCGTCAGACACAGGGGCTTATGGGTTCCATCGGCACGCTCATGGGGTTGGATATACGGGTACCGGATTACTCCACGCTGTCGCGTCGCGCAAACGGGGTGAGCATCGCTCAGGTGATGAGGCAAGCAGGATCTGTGCCTATCCATCTGGTGGTCGACAGTACTGGCCTGAAGATCTTCGGCGAGGGCGAATGGCTAGCGCAGAAGCATAACACCAAGGGAATACGCCGCCGCTGGCGCAAGCTCCACCTCGGACTGGACCTCGCCAGCGGGGCGATTGTTTGCGCCGCTCTGACTCGACCTTGTTGCATGGATCATCCCGAAGAATGTCTTATCATTGGTTTTTCAACGCTGGGGGTAGTCCAAATGCCACATAAGTTCAACGCAGCGCGACGGCACAAGTTTGATAAGGTGCAGTACCGGGTGATCAACTGGGCGGAATATAACGAGAGCTTGCGCCAACGGGGTGACCTGACGATTTGGGTCAGTGAGGAGGCTCAAAGTGTGTGGAGCGCGCCGCGCCGCACGTCACGGGGTGGTCAGCGCAGATACTCGGATTTGGCGATCGAGACATGCCTGATGCTGCGCACGGCATACCATCTTGGACTGCGTCAGACACAGGGGCTTATGGGTTCCATCGGCACGCTCATGGGGTTGGATATACGGGTACCGGATTACTCCACGCTGTCGCGTCGCGCAAACGGGGTGAGCATCGCTCAGGTGATGAGGCAAGCAGGATCTGTGCCTATCCATCTGGTGGTCGACAGTACTGGCCTGAAGATCTTCGGCGAGGGCGAATGGCTAGCGCAGAAGCATAACACCAAGGGAATACGCCGCCGCTGGCGCAAGCTCCACCTCGGACTGGACCTCGCCAGCGGGGCGATTGTTTGCGCCGCTCTGACTCACGATAACGTTGGAGACAGCACAGCCTTACCCGGCCTCCTGGATCAGCTGGATGCCCCGGTCACGGGCTTTCTGGCTGACGGCGCCTACGATGGAGCGTCCACGCGAAATCTGCTGAGGCAGCGGTATGGGGAGACCCTGGATGTGGTCATACCGCCGCCAAAGGACGCAGTGATCCGCCTGCAATCGGCGCGTGATGCGACCGTTCGGGATCGCCATATTGCCCAAATCCGCAGCAACGGGTGCATAGCCTGGCAGACGGCAACAGGGTACAACCAGCGCAGCCGAATAGAAACGCAGATGGGCCGTTGGAAGAGCGTCATCGGCCCCAAACTCAAATCCCGCAGCTTCTCCAGGCAGATCACGGAGGTCCAACTCGGTCGCAAAGTCCTGAACACAATGACCGCGCTCGGACGGCCTGTGTTCGAACGCATCTCCTGACGCTACGGCTTGGGAAAGGGAGAATTCCGTTTCCATCCCTATCCGTGCAACAAGGCTCACCTGGAGGACATTCTCGATGGTCCCGTAGATCTTTAGGTGCTCTTGAATCGTAGCCACCAACCCACTCTCGAATTGCTCTGTCACATCGTCTAGCGATGAACCCTGCGCTCCATAATCAATGTCCAAGCCCTGCGCGAACCAAAACCTGCCATCCTGCACGATAGCTACGCGCAGATTGAGTATTCCGACAACCGTTTGATCTCCCTTGCTTATTTCAAGCGCGGCAGTCTTGATTGCTGGTTTCTTTGATCCTTTCTTGACAGCTTTCTTCTTCCTTGCCTTCCTAGCCATAGCTGCCATGCAAGCGGATTCAGTGCGACGAGATTTGGTCATTCTGCTACGCCAAGCAGAAGAACGTGCCCGTCAAGAAACAAGGGCAGTTCGGCTACGGCGACGTCTGGACGTGGGTTGCCATCGACGCTGAAAGCAAACTTATACCAACCTGGTTTGTGGGGGATCGAGACGCTGAGTCTGCCAACGAATTTATCAAGGATCTGGCTCCCCGGCTTGCACGTCGCGTGCAGCTAACAACCGATGGCCTCAAGGTGTACGTAGAAGCTGTAGATGAAGCCTTTAGGTCCAACATTGACTATGCAATGCTAGTCAAACTGTTCGGCGAGGACAGGACGGAAGCGCACCGCTATAGCCCGCCTAAATGCAACGGGACAAAACGTCGCACCGTACTGGGCAATCCAAAATCCGAGCATATTTCGACTAGCTATATCGAACGCCAGAATCTGACCATGAGAATGAGCGTGCGGCGCTTAACACGGTTGACGAACGCTTTCAGTAAGAAGGTGCAGAACCACGCGCACGCCGTCGCGCTGCACTTCATGCACTACAACTTCGTCAGGATTCACAAGTCGCTGCGGGTGACCCCGGCAATGGAGGCGAAGGTTTCGGATCATCTCTGGTCGCTGGAAGAAATTATCGGACTGCTTGATTCAAACTGAGACACTACCCGAAACAGGGTTGCCTCCGTAAGTCGCGGGAGTTATGCTAGGACCTGCCGTAACGTAGAAAAGCGGAGAATTTTCTTTAGGAGGACAGGGACATGGCTTCGAATCGTGGAGTTGCCTATATGGGCCCGGGCAAGGTGGAAATACAGTCGATCGACTTTCCCGAACTAGCGCTCGGCGACCGCAAGTGCGAACACGGTGTAATTCTCAAGATCGTGGCGACGAACATTTGCGGCAGCGACCAGCACATGGTCCGCGGCCGCACGACCGCCCCGAATGGGCTGATCTTGGGACATGAGATTACCGGCGAAGTGATTGAGGCGGGTCGAGACGTTGAGTTCATCAACGTTGGGGATCTGGTCTCGGTACCCTTCAACATTGCTTGTGGCCGCTGCGTCTGCTGCAAGGAACGAAAGACCGGCATCTGCCTGAACGTAAACCCGGCGCGGCCCGGGGCCGCCTTCGGCTACGTCGACATGGGCGGCTGGGTCGGCGGCCAAGCGGAGTACGTGCTGGTTCCCTACGCGGACTTCAACCTGCTGAAGTTTCCCGACAAAGACCAGGCCATGGAGAAGATCCAGGATCTGGCTCTGCTCTCGGACATCTTCCCGACCGGCTATCACGGTGCGGTGACAGCCGGCGTCACGACGGGTTCGACTGTCTACGTGGCCGGAGGCGGACCAGTCGGTTTGGCTAGTGCCGCGTCGTGCCACCTGCTTGGTGCGGCTGTAGTGATCGTCGGTGACCTGATCCCGGATCGGTTGGCGCAGGCTCGCAGCTTCGGATGTGAGACAGTCGACCTCACCCAGGACGCATCGCTGGAAGACCAGATTGCGGAAATCATCGGCGAGCCGCTAGTTGACTGCGGGGTGGATTGCGTAGGCTTCGAGGCGCGTGGACATGGGGCCGACGCTGCCGTCGAGCGGCCCGCCACGGTTCTCAATTCGCTGATGACTGTCACTCGCGCCGGCGGCGCGCTGGGTATCCCGGGCCTGTATGTGACCGAGGATCCCGGCGGCGTCGACGAGAATGCGCAGTTCGGCCGGCTGAGCATCCGCATCGGACTGGGCTGGGCGAAGTCGCACGAGTTCACGACCGGTCAGTGCCCGGTGATGAAGTACCATCGCGGGCTTATGATGGCCATCCTGCACGACAAAGTGCAGATCGCCAAGGCGGTGAACGCTACCGTCATCACTCTCGACGACGCACCGACTGGGTACAAGGACTTCGACAAGGGAGCAGCGAAGAAGTTCATCCTTGACCCGCACAACAGCCTTGCCGCTTGACGAGTGCGCGATCTAGGCGGTCGCCGCGTGGTCGAGCGATCGCGGCGAGAATTGCTATTACTGGAGGCGCGAGCCGTTCGCACCTCCGGCTGAGTTGGTTCGAGGGCCAGCCCCCCGGCACGGCCGATCAAAGTAGAGCAGCCTGCCGCTGTAACTACGGTATCGCCGGCAGGGACCCGGCGATTGCGCTTTCGTCGGCCGCATTCGCGGTAGAGTGCGGATGACCAAATCCGCCCGCGGACTCGGGATTGCCCCCGGCATCGTCAGTAAGGTCGAAGACGATGTTGTCAGGCCTCGCCGCGTCGCCGCTTATACCCCCGGGGACGTGATCTAGACCAAGATTATTGCGCGCCCGCCAAGCGATGTTGTGGTCGGCACACGAGCTGTCACCGCTGACGCCTATGGCTCCCACGAGTGCGCCGTCGCCGTTATACAGCGCCAGTCCGCCGCCGAAGACATTCACCCCGCCGATTTTCTTCCCGCCCATCGGGTCGTTGTCCTGTCCATAATGTTCGGAGTTGCCCCCGTAGGCAACTTCAGTGTCAACCGGATTGCTGTGTTGCAGGCCGAAGAGACTTGCTCCTGGTTGCGTCGCGGCCCATAGATTGGCTGTAGAGAGAGCCAAGCCAGGCAAACTGAAGGCATTGGCCGTATTGGCCTTTTGTGCGGAAATCACGCGGCTTCCTGGCCACTGGTCGCCCCGATCATTCCCGCTGAAGGCAACCGCACAGACGATCCCGTCCCGGTCGACGATCGTGGCCCACATGTGCAGGTTAAAGCCCCCGTTTCCACTTGGTGGACTGCCGACAGCGGCAGCGAGAGCGGCTTGTAGTTCGGAATGGCTGGGTAATCCTTCGCAGTTCATCGTTCCTCCCGTGTTGTGTTGAGTGACTAGAGCGTCCTCGCCATTGTCTCAAGAGGAGTTCTTCGAGCGCTAGCCCCGCCGTCGAAGAAGATCCGCGGGTATTTCATCACCACCACCCAGCCGGTAAGCGATCAAAGACAAACGCCGACGTGCTTCGCGGTCGTCGCTACAATTGTTTTCACACCTCACCCAACCGGGGCTTCTTGAGCAAAACCAGGGCCGTAGGATCTCGGCGGGGCCACGGACGCTGGATTCCTGTACGCGGCACGTGCCCGCCAGATCCGCGGCCTTTTGATCGAATCCGCGCCTTGGCGACGAACCCGGCAGAGGCCCCCAGAATGGCTAGGGTGGCCCTGAGCTGCCGACCTTGGCCACGAAGGCGTCGGTGCCGCCGCCATTGTGGGTCAAGTCCGGCCCCACCGTATCCGGAAAGCTGGTCTCCGAGGAAAAGGTCTCGCCGGTCACATAGGCGTTACCCCTGAGGTCGACGGCAATGCCACGGCCTTCATCGGTGCCGGAGCCGCCGATGTAGCCGGCGTAGTCAAGCGCAGTCCCCGCAGCGTTGACCTTGGCCACGAAGGCGTCGAAGGTGCCGCCATTGAAGGTCAAGTCCGGCCCCACCGTATCCGGAAAGCTGTCCGCCGAGGAGGTGGTCTGGCCGGTCACGTAGGCGTTACCGCTGCGGTCGACGGCAATGCCGAGACCGAAATCGGTGCTCGAGCCGCCGATGTAGCCGGCGTAGTCAAGCGCCGTCCCCGTGCGGTTGACCTTGGCCACGAAGGCGTCGAAGCCGCCATTGTGGGTCAAGTCCGGTCCCAGCGTCGCCGGAAAGCTGGCCGCCGAGGAGCTGGTCAAGCCGGTGACGTAGGCGTTACCCCTGGGGTCGACGGCAATGCCATTGCCTTGATCCTGGCTGGTGCCGCCGATGTAGCCGGCGTAGTCAAGCGCCGTCCCCGTGGCGTTAACCTTGGCCACGAAGGCGTCGAAGTTGCCATTGAAGGTCAAGTCCGGTCCCACCGTATCCGGAAAGCTGGCCGCCGAGGAGGTGGTCAGGCCGGTCACGTAGGCGTTACCGCTGCGGTCGACGGCGATGCCAAGGCCTTCATCCGAGCCGGAGCCGCCGATGTAGCCGGCGTAGTCAAGCGCCGTCCCCGTGTGGTTGACCTTGGCCACGAAGGCGTCGACGTCGCCATTGTCGGTCAAGTCCGGTCCCACCGTATCCGGAAAGCTGGTCTGGGAGGAGCTGGTCACGCCGGTGACGTAGGCGTTACCGCTGCGGTCGACGGCAATGCCGAGACCGAAATCGGTGCTCGAGCCGCCGATGTAGCCGGCGTAAAGCAAGACGACGGGGTCGAGCACCAGTAGCTTGCGCTGGTCGTAGGGACCTACGCGGAAGCTGTACTGCATTCCATCTGAAGCCTCGCCCCCCAGCACGTAAGCGGCCGCCACCTCCAGGCGCCGGCCTGGCGCCTCCTGATAGGCGTAGGGCTTGGCCTCGTGGAAGCCCCCGAGCGGCGTGGATACCTGGAGCTGCTCCGCGTCATTGATGCTAACCGACGTCGCACCGCGGTAGGACAGCTTGATCTGGTTGGGGTCAGCCCCCGGCTGGACCAGGAAGGTGGATTTCAGGTGGTTGGCGGCGCCGCTGTACACCAGGTCAATACCAGGCCACAGATCACGATAGACCAAGCTCGCATAGGTCGGCAGGCCGGTGTTCCACTCCTCCCGCGGCCCCTTAAAGTAGCTGATGAGGGCGGCGGTGGGTTGCTGTCCCACAGGCCGCACCTTCGGGTTGGCATCGACGAAGTCCAACTTGACAACCCAGCGCTGCGGCTGTGCCGGCGGAGCGAGCTCCCTGGCGGCGCTCATCCCGCGGTAAGCGACGGGACGTACAAGGGCCTCGGAGGAACTATTTGCGTCCGCGATCGTGAGCGTCACACCGCGCTCAGTGAAGTAAATGCTCGTGTCGCGACCCTGGACATAGTAGGCGACGCGCGGGTCGAGCTGCCCCTGGTTCGCAATGAAATAAAGGGGCAGTTTTCCGTAAGCCTCCAGGACCCGCTGCCGGGAGGCCGCGGGGACTTCCACCGGGCCGAGCGGTCGAATCCCCTCCGCCGCTTGGACGACCTGATCAGCTTGGGCCGGCCTGGAAGCTGAAGCGGGCGCGGCGACGCGTACCACCAGGTAGCCCAGTACACAAAGGATGATCGCGAATACCGGAACGGTTAGATGGCCGGCGTAGTTTCGAGAGTCTCTCATTTGATTTCCTTATCTTAGCGGCAGGTGCTTGGGTCCTGTGAAGCCGCAGTGTACCCTCGGGCCCCTCGGGGCGCAAGAAAGCTTAGCCCGCATTTCTCACCAGCTGGCGGTCGAAGCACGCGATCATCCCGCCAAACATCCTGTAAGTTACTGGAATAAAATGTGTTATAAGGAATTGGCTTTGTTTGGTAATTCTGTTGCTCGGTAGCTGCCCACGGACGCGGACGCTGGAACAACGCCAGGTCCGCGCTACAAACTCTGCCGCCCTGTTGCTCCTTGGGGTCTGCGCCCCGCGGCAAAGCTACTCTTGTACCCGGCTGGTCCGATCCGTCAGATTTTACGGATCCGACCGCCCCACCGTACTCGAAACCAACCGTAAACCATTGATTCCCTTTTGGTTCCACGAAATTGGGTTTGTTTGGTAATTTTCTTGCCTCGTTGGTTCGTGGCTTCCGACGACCCGTGCTCGAATGGGCCCCGAATGCTTCGCGTGTACTCAATTACATTGTACCTTGCCAATCCAAGGCGGCCTTGGCGCCAATGGAGCTAAGCTGCTTTTAATGAGACACTTAGGATGCGCGACATCTAGCCCGCATTTCTCAAGACAAAACTGTAGGGGCGGGCCGCTGCGCCCGCCTGGAGAGGCCCCCAAACAAGTAGAAACAGGACAGCGGATGAAAGCACAGGTCGGCCGGGCTTTCGCGACGGAGGCTCTAAAGGCCCGTCCAGCTTCTGCAAATGGCCCGATTCCGACCGGAAGCGGCCAGAAGCAAGTTTCGTGCGGAGGTTAAATCGCGATGTGGTTTGACGGCGGTGAGATTTCAAGAGAAAGGCCAGCTGGCGTTTTGTCTAGCAGGCGATTGCCAACTCAAGAGCGGCGCTGGCCCCTTTTCGCCGACTCGGCCAGCCTCACACAGCGTGTCTTTGCGTCCGTTGAGTATCTCGGCTAAGGAAGATTTCCATGCGAAAGGATCTCTTCGATCGTCATACTGAGCTCCACACCATCTAACGGTCCACCAAATTCTTCCAGGTGTACAGCGATCGCCTGATGGATTAGCGTCTTCAAACCGAAGCTCGATTCGGCCTCCACCCGAAATTTGGGAAGCTGCGGAACGGACGCTACATAATAGCCACCTCGATCCCATTCGATGACCACATCGTAGCCGGGCTGCATGACTCTACTCTATGGAACGGGGCAACTACGCGTCCCGGACCCTCGAACCTGTCTGGCGTCGCATAGGGCGCGCGGCAGCGATTCAAGGGCACAGCCGCCTGCCCAGGGCCGACCAAGCTGTGCGAAGTCTTCGACCGACGGAGGATCGATCCCGCGGAAGGCTACATCATCCGCTTGAAGATTCTATTGCTCTGCTCTTTGGTGACAAAGGCCGACCGCCGGGCCATCGGGCCGCCTTCCTCGAGCACGGGCTCGAGCTCGTCCAGTGTTGGGCGCCTTTTCTGGTAGAAGAGACCGGTATAGATGATGTCGCCCCAAAGCAGGGCTTTTTCGCAGGCAGCTTTCCAGTCGCCGGCGTCGTGGTCTTCATCCTCCAGTTTTTTGACGCGCGGGCGGAAGAAGGCATAGTCGTTGTCGTGGTTGAAGGTCACGCAAGGGCTGAAGATATCGATGATGGCGAAGCCTTTGTGGTTAATGGCCTTTTGCATGAGCTGTTGCATGTGCTTCGGATCGCCGCTATAAGCGCGGGCGACGAAGGTGGCGCCATGCATGATCGAGGAAGTGATGGGGTTGACCGGCTCCTCCACACTGCCAAACGGCGTGCTCTTGGTCTTCATGCCCTCACAACTTGTGGGTGAAACCTGACCGGTCGTCAGGCCGTAGATCTGATTGTTCATCACCAGGTAGGTCATATCCACGTTGCGGCGGGCCGTGTGGAGCCAGTGGTTGCCGCCGATGCCATAGCCGTCGCCGTCCCCCCCGGCGCCGATGACGGTCAGCTCATGATTGGCCATTTTGACACCGGTCGCCACCGCGAGGATGCGGCCATGTAGGGTGTGCATGCCATAGGAATTGAAATAGCCCGGGAAGTTCGACGAGCAACCAATCCCACTAATCACAATCATCTCGTGGGGCCGGATGCCCATATCCGCGCAGACTTTCTGGAGGCTGGAGAGAACACCGAAGTCGCCGCAGCCGGGACACCAGTCGGGGTCGACCTTGCCTTTGTAGTCCTTGGGCTTAAGCTTGACGAGCTCTCTGTCTTCGGTAATGGTGGTACCTGTGGCCATAGTGTCTCCCTTAAACCATAATCTCCTGATAGGGCACGGAATGAGTCGTTTCGCCGGCAAGCTGTTCGCGGACGCAACTGACGATGTGGTGCGGCATGAACGGTTCACCGTCGTATTTGCGGATGTGCCCATCGACCGACAATCCAGTCTCGCTGCGCAGGTAACGGTAGAACTGACCGGAGTGGTTGTTTTCCACCATGATCGTCCGCTTCGCACTGGAGATCACCTTGCTGAGGACCTCGCTGTGCAGGGGGACGATCCATTTGATTTGTAGATGGTTCGTGCTGACGCCCTGATCCCGCAACTGCTCGGCGGCCTCCCGGATCACTCCATGAGTTGACCCGAAACCGATCAGGGTGACGTCGGCATCGCCGGGGCCCTCGAGTTCGGGCGGCGCGATCTCGTTGACGATGCCCTCCAGCTTGCGGGCCCGCTTCTCTACCGCCTGGCGGCGCTTGTGTGGGTTCGTGAATTCGTCGCTGATGAGGATGCCGTCTTCGTCGTGCTCGTCGGTGGCGACCACGTGGACGTAGCCTTCGAGGCCCGGGACGGCCCGCGGCGAGACGCCGCTTTCGGTGTCCAGATAGCGCTTGTAGCCGTCGGTCTTTGAAGGCTCTGTAATCAGCTCGCCGCGGTCGATCTTCGGCTGCATGTCGACCTCGTCCGGATCGAAGCTGAAAGTGCCTTCCGAAATCAGAAGATCGGACAGCACAAGTCCCGGGCACTGGCACTTATCGCAAAGATTGAAGATCTCGGGAATCGAGTTGAAGGCATCCAGCGCGTCCAGGGGGGCGACGATGAAACGCTGGAAATCGCCCTGACTGGCCCCCAGCATCTGCCAGAGGTCTCCCTGCTCGGTTTTTGTGGGCACGCCGGTGGAAGGCCCGGCTCGCTGAACGTTGATAAACACCACCGGGATTTCCATCATGGCGGCCGAGCCAATAGCCTCGGTCATGAGAGCGAATCCCCCGCCCGAGGTGGCACACATGGTCCGGCACCCGGTGTGGGCGGCGCCGACAGCCATGTTGGCAACCGCGATTTCGTCTTCGACCTGCCGCACCATAATGCCCAGATCGCGAGCGTTCTGAGACATCCAGTGAAGGACACCCGTGGAGGGGCTCATCGGATAGGCGCAGTAAAACTTGACGCCGGCGGCAGCGCCCCCCATGGCGAGCGCCTCGTTGCCCGTCCAAACGGCCAGGGGTTTGGGGTTTTGGGGTAGCGCATCCGGGAAGGGGACAAATTTTTCCTCAGTGTAGTTAAAGCCGGCTCGGGCCACGCTGACATTTTCGTCGACGACGGCCTGTCCCTTACGTTGGAACATTAGCGTCAGGGCATCTTCCAGGATCTGGAAGTCCAGTCCAAACAGCGACATCCCGGCGCCCAGCGCTACGGTATTCTGGACCAGCTTGTTGCGGTTGTTCTTCGTCAGCTCGGCAATGGGCAGGCCGCACAGCTGCACGCCTTCGCCAGCCTCACCGGGTGTGATCGTGTCGCTGTTGTAGATAGCGCGCGCCCCGGGTCCCAGTAAGCCCAGGTGCCGGGTCATGGTGTCTTGATTGAGGGCCACCAGCAGATCCAGCTTGTCACCGTGGGTTTCTACCGATTGGTCGCTGATCCGAATCGTCAGAAAAATATGTCCGCCTCGGATGATTGATTGGTAAGCGTTGTAGGCGTAAAGATGGAGACCACGGCGGACAAACAACCGCGCCAGGATGCTGCCGGGGGTGGCAATGCCTTGGCCCGCGGCACCGCCGATGGCTAGCGCGAAATCGAAGTTACGTGCACCCATTCACTTTCTCCCTCGTGGCGCTGGTTTCCTTTACTCATACTTCTACTTCTCGGTCACCCGTAGCAGACTGGACGACACAAATCACCCGCGCGACCGTATGGACAGAATACCCCACCCCCCGGACCAGCTTCGTGATCTCTATTCTACGCTTCTGGGGGTCCAACCGGCAATCGAGCAGATTACCGAACTGGGGTAGGGAATGCCCTTAACCCCTTGATTTGAGGGTGTCTGGGAGACCTCGGTCGACATTTCACTGCCACCAGATCCCTCAACATCGCGAGCCAAGCCGCCCCTCGCGCACGGTGCGTTGCGGTTTGCCGCGACCTTTCTTGCGGTTGACCAGGCGGGCCCATAGTTCCAGTACTTTGGATGCGGCCAGTCTAGCTACTTTTCGGCGCAAAAATGAGAAACTGCGTGGTGGCTGGGTACAGTCAGCCAATTTCGCGTCCGAATGCGGCCGTAAGTTGTTGATTCTTTGAAGGCGCGAAATTGGTGACAGTCCCCGCCCCGAGCGCTACTCGTATTTTGCGCCGAAAAGTAGCTAGTCAGGGATCCCCGCGGGACCGTATCTACTTGGCCGGCAAGCAGGATGGGAGGAACCTTGCCGCTACGGTGGGAGCCGGCGGCAGCTTCCCGAGGCAAATTCTAAAGGGCCGGTCGAAGCCTACGAGATCAGCTTCAAGGTCCGTCCTCCTGTAGGGAGGGGAGTTGGTGTTCAACCTGCGGTTCGTCGGAGATGGCATCAAGGGCAGGGCACGAGGTGAAAACCAGGGCCTGAAGGTTACCGGCACTCTCGATCTTATACGGAAGCCGGATCAAGATTCTTGATGTTGCTCAGGAACTACGAGACCGGCCGTCGAGGACTCGGGATCTGAAGGTGCGCCTGTCTCAACGGCAAGTTTCTCGTATTCCTGCGTGATCTCACCAGCCGGGCCGTCGCCTCGAACCATCCCCTGGTCGAGCCAGATTGCCCGGTTGCACATCGAAACCACGGTCTCCAGGCTGTGCGAAACAAAGACGACCGTCCTGCCTGATCTCGTAAACTCTTCCATCTTTGCCGTGCATTTCTTGGTAAAGGCGGCGTCGCCTACCGAGAAAACCTCGTCGAGAACGAGGATCTCGGGATCGGAGTGAATGGCGACGGACAGACCCAGCCTACTGACCATGCCGCTCGAATAGGCCCGCACCGCCTCGTCAATAAACGTCGAGAGCCCCGAGAACTCCACGATCGAGTCAAACCTCTGGCGAACTTCGGGGCGGGTCAATCCCATCAGTGAGGCAAGCAGATGGATGTTTTCCCGGCCGGTCAAGTCCTCATGAACACCAATTCCCAGTCCGAGTACAGCGCCCACTCGACCGTGAACCCGAACAGCGCCTGATGTGGGATGGGCAATGCCTGAGACCAACCGCAGCAGAGTTGTTTTGCCCGCGCCGTTGGCGCCTATGATCCCCACTCTTTCTCCCTCTTCGAGTTGAAATGAGACGTCCCGAAGGGCCCAAAAAGATTTGACCTCGCGCCGGATCTGCTTCCAGGCGTGCTGTGAGAGCAATTGCCTTCTCTGGTGCAGCAAGTATCGCTTGCTGACTTGATCGAGATCGATGATCATCATGGCTGCCCGCTATCTCGGTTAGAGGTAGTCCGAAAAGTCCTTTTCCATACGCACGAAAACCATATAGCCAACCCAAAGAGTCAGCACGGACACAGCGGCCAGCTTCACGATCGTGAAGCCTGGTGGAACACCGTCCAGAAAGATCCGGCGCATGATCAATATCACGGCTGCTACAGGATTGACCTCGTATAGCCAAGCGTACTTGCCCGGCACGTTCTCGAAACCATAAAAGATCGGACATAGCCAAAACAGAACCAGGTTTAGCGCGTTCACCACGTATGCCACGTCCCGATAATAGACGTCGAGAGCCGCCGTAACGAGTGACAGTCCGCACACAAACACGAGTTGGAGCACCAGCACCAGCGGCAGCCAAAGCCATTGAATATTGACACCTTGAACGACGATCACCGCGATCAGCAGCAGCAGCAGGAGCTGCAGTAAGTAGTGCAAGGTGTTGCCGAGCACGACCGACACCGGCACCAACTCTCTCTGGAAAGGCACGTGCTTAATCAACGGAGCATTGCCGACGACCGATTCAGTCCCCGTCGACCAGGCCAGCGCGAAGAAGTTGTAGGGCAATAGGCCGATCAAGACGAACAGCCAGAAGTGCTCTCGCGTTGCTGCGAAGACGGATGAAAAGACGAACGTCAGCACCGACATCATGATCAGCGGGTTGACCAGGGACCAAAAGACCCCCAGCGACATATTCCGGTAGCGGACCTTGAAGTCCTTCTCTACCAGAGTGCGCAGGATGTAGGAGGGATCGTTCACGGGTCGGACGGCGGGGGCCTTATCCTAGGGGGCAGTCGGTTTCGTGACCTCGCCCAGAGGGACACGTCATTGTACTAAACCCCAAGATCGAGACGCATCGAAGACCACCTTAGGTATGGCGGCCAGCTGCGGTTGGATCGTGCGGTAACGGGGATGACCCCGCGCCTGCCACGGAGACAAGCATTCTCTTACTGAGCTGTGGTGGCGGCCAGGCGTGACGCCGACGTGATGGCTTCCGGGGAGTAGCGGGCGATGATTTCGAGTACCAATTGCGCGCGCCGAACGCGTTCCCGAGACAGGCGGACGGCTGTCTCCTCGATGTGCGTGCCGCAAGGATAGATGTCCGGTGCATTGCGCAGGCCGAGCTTAACGTAGAGTGGCGCCGCGATCCGAATCAGCTCAGGCACTTCGTAATTGCGGATGAACCCACCGATGTTGTCCGGCGCTTCGACGTAGAAATCGATGGGCGCATCGATGGCCGCGCGGATGGCGGCTACTTGGGGCAACGACAAGTCGGAGGGAATATTGATCGTCGTTGCGCCCAGGTCTTCTAGAATCCGAGCGGATGCCGGGTTGGCAGGCGCCATCATGACCGAAGTCTTGATGATTAGATCTCGGGGCAGCTCGCCGGCTGTTTTCATCTTGGCCAATACGGCCAAGAGGCCGATGTCGGAAACCAGCACGCTGCGGATGCCCAGACCCACGGCTCTCTTGATATCCTCCAGCGCATAAACCAACTGGTCAGCGCCGCGCAAGCTGAGGCCGAGCGATTTCCCGGCGGGCGCGACCGCCTGGGCGCCGATGTCGAAGGACGCGCGTGGTCCGACAAACAAATTAACCTCGATGCCGTGCTCTTCTCCCACCCGGACCATCTCACGGATCTCTTCGTCGCTTAGCAGCATGATGCCGCTTCCCTGGCTCACGCGGTGCACGGGTACTGACCGCCGAGTCGCTTCGTCCACCACGGCCGCCAAGGCTCTCGGCCCCTCCGTGCTTGGAATCTCGATGCGATACTGTGCCCCGTCAGCGAAACGCTTTCTCGAGGTGGGGCAGTCTAGAAGATCTCGTCCCGGCCAGCCGTGCTTTTGAAGAAAGGCGCGGGTCCGGTTCATACGATTCGCAGTCCCTGGCGATCGATACGGGCCAGA
The DNA here is from genome assembly GCA_965248105.1 of Bryobacterales bacterium. GTDB lineage: Bacteria > Acidobacteriota > Terriglobia > Bryobacterales > UBA6623. The sequence continues at coordinate 1,528,003 of CBDFIK010000006.1, read as the reverse complement.
ATGACTTCGCTGGAGTGTCCCGAGCGCTGGAACTCGTGGCGCACTTGCTCAACGACAGCCTCCGATCCCCGCTCGAAGAATACCAGGACGGCCGGGCCCGCGCCGCTGAGGGCGCAGCCCAACAGTCCCGGGGCGCGTAGTTTCAAAACATCGCCCAGGCCGGGAACAGACGCCAATCTGTAGGGCTGGTGAAGCCGATCTTCGAGCGCGTCTGGAAAGGCCTCCCGATTGCCTGTCGCCAGAGCCGCGACCAGCAGTGTCGCCCGTTGAAGGTTGAAGACCGTATCCTCTTTCGAATAGCAATCCGGCAGGAGCGAACGCATTTGGTTCGTGGGCAGCGCGAAGTCGGGACAAACGACGGCGATCCGGAAGTCCTCGGGCAAATCAAGGCGCACCACACGCGTAACGCCGTCAGCGCCGATCGTCGCGGTCACAATCGATCCCATCACGCAAGCCGCCACGTTGTCAGGATGGCCCTCCAGGCGCGCCGCGGCATCGAGGATACGTTGCCGGCCCCAGTCGAGTTCTAGGAGAGTCTCGGCGATCGTCACTCCCGCGACGAGAGCCGCGGCGCTGGATCCAAGTCCTTTACCGACAGGAATTTCGTTTGAGATCGTGATCGCTGCCGGTGGCAGCCGCAGGCCTTCGAATTCAGCTACTTTGAGGGCGGTCCGCCAAATTAAGTTGCTGTCGTCGAGCGGAATCAAAGCGGCGTCCCGGCCGTGCGCGGTGATCTTTAGTTCGCCGGCTGGCTGAAACTGACATTGCAAGTAGATTTCAAGAGCTACGCCGAGGGTGTCGAATCCCGGCCCGAGATTGGCACAAGAAGCGGGAACCCGCACTGTGGTCGCGGCCGACATAAGGTGGTCATTATAGCTTAGCGGTTTGACGGAGCTGGCTTGGCAGAGTTATCCAATACAGGATGAGCCTGAAGGGGGGGGGGGCTAGGGACCAGCGCTGGGTGTGGATCTCCTTTCTGAGGGTGTTCCGGCTCAACCCGCTCAGCCGTGCTAGAACCCGCCGCACGATGCCCTTCTGCCTCTTGCCAAGCCGTCCGTAGTGCTGCGCCGCCAAAACGCGCTCGACAAGGCCGTAGATCTCCTTGCGGTCGGCGCCGGCAAAGGTGAGGCTGCTGCTGGAGGCCACGAATTCGCGCATCTGCTCCAGCGTGAGACGTTGAGCATGCTGCATGGTGACTCGCATTCACCCGCAGTGTGCCCTCTCCCGGCTGCCGTCGCTTCAGGATCATCTTGTGTTGGAAACAAACCTCCCCTTCAGGCTCATCCTGTATTGGACAATTCTATATAGTGTATTCGAGCTCGAAACACGGTACAATTATACGTTTTCGTTAGAGGGAGCTTATGGCACACGATCCACGCGGGGTGAAGTTCGTCCTGACGGCGCCTGACACCGAGAGCACCGAGCAGGCGTTCAGCCCGTGGAAGCAGATGGTGTACGCTTCGGTCCCGGCGCGTTTCGCCCCTCGCTTTACGTACAAGAACAAGTTCGACCAGCTCCGCTATCCTGATGGAACGGCAAAAGTCATGCCTTACGGCGTTCGGGTAGCGGAAGCTATTCTGCTTAAGAACTACCCGGCCGACGATGTCGCCGTCTGCTATCCGGACGACCTTGACAAGTTCGTCGGGCCCCGAACCGTCGCCGTCGGAGTCGGTGCCCATAACCCGATCGGTACCGCCTTCTCAACCGGCGTTTACAGCAACATCTTTGGCACCACGGCGAGACCGATCAACGCAGCGGAAAGCGAGCGTATCTATCTACACCCCGCGATCCGGAAGCACAGGCCGAAAGTGATCGTGGGAGGCGCGGGAGCATGGCAGATCGACAAAACCGGCTCAACCGAACGTTTGGGCGTTGACTGTGTGATCAACGGGAGGGCCGAAACCGTTGCCCTCGAGCTGTTTCAGAAGGCGGAGGCTGGTGAGGAGTTACCCAAGTTAGTCCAGGCTCCCGAGCCGACGATCGAACAACTTGTGATTCCGCACAAACGTTCTACCTACGGTGTTATCGAGATGAACCGCGGCTGCGGGCGGCAGTGTGCGTTCTGTTCGCCGACGCTCGAAACGCGCATCTCGGTCCCACCCGAACAGCTACTGGAAGCCGTTCGTGCAAACACACGCAACGGAGGCCGCATCATCTTCCCGGTCTCGGAAGACGTGTTTATTTACGGTGCCGCGGCTCCCTTCTACATACCCAACCCCAACGCGCTGGTGAATTTTTACGAGACCATCGCCAACGTACCCGGTATCGACTATCTGCCACTTTCGCACGCGACGATTGCCCCCGCCGTGGTGAATCCGGATCTCGTCAAGGAGCTGTCGAAGATCTTGCTCCCCAAGAGTGCTTTGAGAAACCGCTTTTCGAGCCACCCCGATAAAAAGTTCCTCGCCCCGTTGATAGGTATCGAAACCGGGTCGCCACGCCTGAGCGCCCTGACGATGTCGGGCAAATCTTTGCCGTTCGACATCCGTGACTGGCAAGAGATCGTTGTCGAAGGCATCCGGATTCTCAATGAAAACAACTGGTTTCCGGTTTGCACGTTCATCGTCGGCTTGCCGAACGAAACGGAGGACGACCTGAGGCAGACGCTCGATCTGCTGCATCGCCTGCGCAAGAACAAAATTCTTTACGTGCCGTCGATCTTCACACCGCTCGAAGACACGCGCATGGCCGACGGCAAGGCCCTCAAAACAAAAGGCCTGACCCAACTTCAGTGGGAATTTATCATGACCGCCTGGAAGCAAAGCCGGGACTTCGGCGACATGCGCGATCGCTCCCGCGTTTTCTTCCGCTGGGGCACCAAGGCCTTCTACCACGCGCGCGGACGGTGGGTCCACGGGCGGCAGTTCAAGTGGCCTGCTATGCGTTTCGCGGGTGTGCCGGAACAGAAACTCAAGAAGCACCTCTATCTCGATTGGGACAACGACAGCGACCCCCCCGTCAAAAAACCGAGGCTGATCGGCAAGCACCGCAAAACCCCCCTCGAAGAGTTGGCCCGCATCAATGACAACCAGCCCTTCAACGTTTACGGAACAAGTCGGGCCGAGGAGTCGGTCGGGCCCCTGAAGGTCCTCACGGCGGTTGAAGGTAACGGCCAGGCCCGCGGAGGCGGGAACGGGACAGTCTCCAAACCTGTTAGCGGATCCGAGAAGCAAGCCGGTGAACCCGTTCCCGGAGACTGACAAGCCCCCTCTGCAACTAGCTGGTGGCTGTACCCTTCCTATCTCACCAGTCGTTTTCGTGATGCCGGATAGGGAGCAAGCATACCGCAGACCAGTTGCGTGAGAAGTTAGTACCGCAAAGCCGGGGCAGGTGGTGACGATGTGGGCGACCGGCCTCGGCCCCATCGATGGCAACGACAGCCAGGCGCCGCCGGTTGGAACCTTGCCTTTCAACGTGGAGATCTTTGTCGGCGGAAGGCCGGTAACAAAGGTTCTCTACGCGGGTCGGGCCCCGTATTTTGGGGCAAGGACTGGAGCGAGGTGCTGGGAAGGACGCGAGACGAAGAAGCGGTGGAGCTGGCCGAGCTGCAACGGCGACGAGACGGCCCTGGGGCGACGGGAGGTTTGTCGAACAACTGGAGAGAAATCGTAATCTCGCGCTCGACAACGGAGGGGCGACCTCCCCCCGCAAAAGCTAGCCGACTTTAACCCAGCGTCGGGACTGGGCGGCCCGTTCCACCGCGTCCATTACGACCTGGTTGCGCACGCCGTCGCGGAAGTCAGGGCGAATCTTCTTGCGGGATGCGATGGAGCGAAGGAAATCGGCGACCGAGTGGGTGTGGGTGTGTTCATAGCCGATGATGTGGCCGTCGCCCCACCAGTTGTCAGCGTAAGGGTGCTTGCCTTTCGAGATGGCGATGATTTCTCGAAAGCCCTCGCGGTCCCCGGCGTCCTCGCTCGAATAAAACCTGAGGACGTTCAGGTTTTCGAGATCAAACGCCAACGAACCGCTGCTGCCATTGATCTCGAAGGTATTCTGGTTCTTGCGGCCGAGCGCGAAGCGGCTTGCTCCCAGGGTCCCGATGGCGCCATTGGCAAAGCGCGTACACATGACGACCGCGTCGTCCACGGTGACCCTTTGCATGGTTCGTGAGCCGGCCGCGGCGGGACGCCGTTTGATGAAAGTTTCCGCGGCGGCTGAAACTTCTTTGATCTCTCCGCACAGGAAGCGCGCGAGGTCGATGATGTGGGAACCGAGATCGCCCAAGGCGCCGCTTCCGGTCTGGGCCTTGTCGAAGCGCCAAAGCCGAGGGAGTTCGGGTGACATGGCCCAATCCTGGAGGTAGCGAGCCCAGAAGTGGTAGATCTTGCCGACGCGTCCTTCCTCGATGAAGCGCTTGGCGAGCGCAATGGCCGGGGCGCGCCGGTAGTTGTGCATCACGAAGTGACGAATGCCGGCTTTTTCGGCGGCCGCCAGCATTTTCTTCGCTTCCGTTCCCGTGTTCGCAAGTGGCTTTTCGCAGAGGATGTGCTTCTTGGCCCGGGCAGCGGCGACGCCCATCTCGCAGTGCAAATTGCCTGGGGTGCAGATGTCGACCAGGTCGATATCGTCTCGTTCTATGACAGCTCGCCAGTCGGTGGAGGCTTCCTGCCAGCCGTAGACCTTAGCCGCTTGCTTGGTTTCCCGCGGGTCGCGTCCGACGATCACCTTCATCTCGACCCGCGGTGTGTCGGGGAAAAACATGTTCACGCTTCGGTAGGCGTGGCTGTGAGCTTTGCCCATGAACTTCGTGCCCAGCAGAGCCACGCGTATGGACGATTGTTTGCCGGTTTTCGAAGATCCGGACGTCGATTGTCTAAAGGCGAATTCGGGCAATCTGGAAAGAGCTCCTTGCAACCGGATTGGTTAGCTGCCGTTTTTCGTCGCTCGGCGGTTTTACAAGCTAGCCCTCGCGATTCCTTGCGCGAGAAGGGGTAACTCTCGGCCGGTGCAGAAGAAGGTTCGTTTCTCCGGAGAGGCTAGATGAACATTTCTTCGTCGAGGGTCGCTCGGTCAACCGTCGGTCGCCGGGATCCGAACAGGTGCTCGAAGATGACGCCGACCGCGACTGCCAGGGCCCGCAGTTGGCGGATTGGTACCAGAAGAGTCCCCTGCAAAGCAGCTGCTGTTTCGTGGACACGCTCAAGCGCGTTTTCGACCGTTCGGTCCACCCGATCCATTTGAAACTTGGCTCGATCGGAGACGTCAGTCAGAAGCGAGTCCACTTTTTGGACTTGGTTTTTCGTCGTCTCGGCGACTTCCCCGACTCTGGTCAAGATCTCATTGCTTTGTTGGCGCAGTTGCTCCAGCAGTTGGAGGGAACTGTCGGCGACCGGCTCCCAACGATCCATGAACGTGGCGGATCGCTGTTGCACGCCCTTAATGGAGCGATAAATACCAAATAGAAACGCCATCTGAATCACCAATGCGGCCGCGGCAACCCCGGTAAACACAGCCATAATGATTAGCAGCAACTCCTGATTTTCCATAACGGATTTACCTCCGGCAAAATAGGCAGTGGTGAGGCCTACGAAGTTCCAGCGTCCGATTCCGCCGTTGCTTCGCGATAGGCTTTGCGGCCCGCTTCCAACGCGGCAGTAAGCTGTTCTCGCTGAGACCCGACGGCGTCACGGCCCCGTTCGATGACTTCTTCGGCGTGTTCGCGCAGTTGCCCTCCCCGCTTTCGCAAGTACTCGCTTCCCTCGGCCGCCCGGGAACTAAGCTCTTCCCGCATTTCCTCCCCGGGCTTCGGCGCAAACAGGATGCCGAGTGCCGCGCCAATGCCCACTCCGAGGCAAAAGAACGAAAGTTTGGAATCTGCCATGGGGTTCTCTCCCTGCCGGCGCTTGTCGGCGCAACTCGCAACGGCGATGTTAACACATCCCGGCGAGCCGCGGTCTGCTTAAGGCATCGCGCGGGAACATTGTGCGGGAGAGGTTGGCCGAGCGACGAAGAAACTGTAGTGAGGTGCCTTCGCGCTTCGAGAAAGGGTGGATGATGACGGGGTGGGAGGACGTTGTTTCCTCGGGAAGGGGAGACGCCCACGATTTGGAAGGCAGTCGCTTGCGGTCGACAATCGTCGGCAGGGGATCAGTTCATCAAGACGCTTTGTTCAGTAACCGAGACAGTGGAGGACGGATCATTTTATGAAGAAGTTATGCCATTTGTGAAGAAATATTGACAACATATTGCTACGCTGTAAGGAACCCCCTTGTTTTTATCTGCCCCGAGGCGATCCTTGGTCGAGGTTTGAAGCACATTCCGCCTCAGGGTTCGGCCGGCGGTGTCTCATGACGTTGGTCGTCTCAGTGAGGTGTTCGCTGGGGCGGTTGCAGGTGACGGAACTTTGATTCGAGGCAGTGATGGCGGTCTAGGCGTTCACTATATTTCCGAGACAGGGGAAGCGTTTTCGATGCGGATATTGCGCGAGGAGAGTGGTCGCTGGAAAGCTTCCCTGTCGGGACCAAGTTTTCAGATTACGGAATCGTTCGCCAGCGAGTCGGAGGCTGAACAGGACGTCCGGCGTTGGTTTCGGCGGGCTTTTCCCACCCACGTTTGTGATTCGCGTTGCGAAGCGGATGCGAAACCCGCAGGGGGAGCCAGTATCGAGAAGTAAGGCCTGAAAGCGCCCACGCTACGGGTAGGTACTATACCAGCGCCCGCTGCCGCGCGCAGTGTCCGCGAAGACGGTGATGCTGGTGATCTGCTTGGCGGTGCCAGTGTATCGGGTGCCGTCCTGTTTCTTGTAGACTCGAAAGGTAAAATGCAAGGTCGCGTTTGGCAAGAGCCTGCCAAGGTTGTGGCGGTAGCCGCCGTCGTCCCCTTCATTGAGGATCATAGCGATATTGGTAAGGATCTCCTGGGAGTGATTCGTAATCAGCACCCTATTTCCAATAGGACCGACCGCAATGCTCAAAGGCAAGTTCCCCTGTCTTGCGTCGGTGGCGTCGGTGGCCTCGTCCGTTTCAGGAGGTAGTGTGCATCCAAGAATAAGCAGACAAAGTCCTATCAAAAAGGCCGGGCGCTTGCGATGTGGAGAGCGGGGGTGCTTCCACCCCGCGAACTGACGGCCCCTAGCGAGTGGTCGTATCATGCGGATTCTCGCGTTTCAACCGGGAGGCGCTGCCGACTCTCGGTCACCATGCAGCACCAGACGGCTTTCTCAAGAGTGTCGACGGTATCTCGCGAGGGTGGGTTGGCACTGTCGACCGTCTCTTCCAGGTAGGACCAGACCTAACCTCGATAGACACGGCGTTCCGGTCAGGCCGACCGTCGATAGCGACAACGATCCGGGATTCTAACTGCGACCGGTTGACCCAGGTCGGAATACCGTCTTCTTTTATCATATCGGTGTTGCGAAGGGCCATGCGGTGTTTCCCCTAGAATACGCCGAGGATAAGGACGAACCGACGGTCGGGACGGTAGGTACTGCCGGTACCAAGCTGAAGTAGGAACGGGTTCCGAAGGTGCCCGCCGGAGGATGTCCGGATTTCCGTTGAAAGGCGATGACTCTGCGCTTGCCTACTTTACGCAGCCTGAGGCGGAGCCGCAGAGTGCGGTTGCCGTCCCGCCAGCGCCCGCAACAGAGCCGGCAGGTCACGATAACCTTTCACCTTGCGGAAGTGCCATTCCGTCTCGGAACGCAGTCACCTTGCGCGGGAAGCCCCCACCAGCTTCCGCCCGTAGGCGGTCGATCCACAACGTCAGCACTTGCTGGGTAGCGTTGTACAGACGCCGCATCTCGTTTGGTCGGAGTTTCTGGGTCAAGGCGAGAGGCGACAGCCGGGCGCGATGAAGGATCTCGTCGGAATAGGCGTTGCCGATTCCACTCAACAGCCGAGGGTCCGTCAGAGCGCGCTTCAGGGTGTGGTTTCGCGACGTAAGGGCGGCGGAAAAAGCAGGGAAGTCCGCCTCGAGAACCTCCACCCCGCCCGGGTCATGCACCCGCAGCGCATCTTTGCGCCCGAAAACGTGCACCGAAGCGCGCTTCTTCGACCCGGCCTCTGTGAGCACGAGAGTCCCGTCGGGAAAGTCAAACGCGGCCAGGGCGCTCCTTCCGGCGAGCTTCGCTCCCGCGTCTCTCCAGTGCAATCGCCCGGCGATCATCAGATGCAGCAGTAGCCAGAGATCATCCTCCAAGCCAAGCGCGATGCGCTTGCCGCAGCGCCGTATCTCCCGAACCTGCTTGCCGTGGACGCCGTCGAGAGGGGGCTCGGCCGTGCGCAGCAGGAAGGGACGGGCTATCCGGACCCGGGCCAGCCGTTGAGCCAAGACGCGCTGTTCCAGCGCCTCGATATAGACGACGATGTCAGGCAACTCGGGCAAGCTGCCCCTCAGCTTGCCAACTTCCCAGGGCAGAATCAATCAGCCTGGAGCGGCGTCGGGGCGCCAGCCACGGGAGCCAGGGTGGCGGGCCAGAACCCTGGGACCTTGGGACGCAGTAACCGCGACCGTGGGCCCGCAGGCTAACGCCCGCGGCTCTGTTTGGTGAAAAGTCGGGCAAAAAGTCAGGGACTGTCAAGGGCGGAGCAAAATTAGACCAGTTCGGCGGAGGGAGAATAGACCAGTTTTGGGGTAGAGCGGCGGAGCAAAAATAGACCAGTGGGGGGGGAGTCGGGGTTTTGCTTCGAGTTTTTGTGGGACGGCTGGAACGCAGCCTGAGGTCGCCCGTTAGGGCGGCTGAAGGCGGAGTGGAAGGCGGCTCACAAAAACTGTGGCGAGCCGGCGGGGATCAATCCGAAGACGGAGAGCGTTGCTTCTTGCTCTGCTTGAGGCGGAAGCTATCGCCGTTCATCTCCAGGATGTGGACGTGGTGAGTGAGCCGATCCAGCAGGGCGCCGGTCATGCGCTCGGACCCGAGGACTTCGGTCCACTCGTTGAACGGCAGGTTCGAGGTCACCATCGTGGAGCCCTGCTCGTAGCGCTGTGAGAAGGTTTCGAACAGCAACTCCGCTCCGGTCTTCGACAGCGGCACGTAGCCCAGTTCATCGACGATCAGCAGGTCTTGCTTGGCGAGCTGCTTTTGGGCCCTCAGCAAGCGCCGCTCATCACGGGCTTCCAGCAGCTCGTTGACCAGCGCTGCGGCGGTAGTGAAGCGAACCCGATAGCCACCCTGGCAGGCCGCCAGTCCCAGCGCCAGAGCGAGATGCGTTTTCCCCGTGCCGGAGTTTCCTAGAGCCAACACGTTCTCGCGACGGTCGATGAACTCTCCGTGTGCCAGCTCGAGCACCAGCTTCTTGTTCAACTTGGGTAACGCCAGGAAGTCGAACGTATCAAGGGTTTTCGTGACCGGGAACTTGGCGGCCTTGATGCGCCGCTCGGTCGCTCGGCGTTCACGGTCGAGCAGTTCGAGCTCGGACAGTTGCAGCAGAAAGCGTCTCGCATCCAAGCCCTCCGTGGCGCACTGCCGTGCCACCTTGTCGTACTCGCGTAAGAAGGTCGGCAGCCGCAGTGCTTTCAGATGAGCTTCCAGCAGCAGTTTGGATCTCGCCATCAGTCCACTCCCTGTGCCAGCAGCACCAAATAATCTGTTGTCGATGTCTGTTCGACTTGTGCTGTGGGTAAGTGCGGATACTGCGTCAAGTCCAAGCGGGGCGGCCGTTGCTCGATCCGACACAGGACGAGGTGCTTGACGGCGTCGAAGCCGATCGTTCCCAACTCAACGGCCTGCCGCGCGGCGGCGGTGACGTCGGTGAGCGGGAAGTCTTCGAGTAAACGCAGCACCTGCACGTACTCGCGCTTGCCTGGTTTACCCAGCCGCACTTCGAGCAAGCGTCTCAAACGCACGAGATCTTGCGGTAACTGCCAACCGACGAGCGGCGCGGCTTGATCCAGCGCGTTCGTCTTGCGCTCCAGCAAGGCCAGGTAATGCAGCGGATCGAAGATCAACTCCTCGCGTTCGTAGCTGCGCCGATGCCGGGCGATCTCTTCGCTGCCGCAGCCGATGACCACCTCATCGACGTAAGCTCTCAGCAGTACTTCGCGGTGGCCGTAGCGCGTCGGAACCGAGTAGTCGTTGGTCCGATAGCGCACCAGCGACAACGACGTCACCCGCGTCGTGCGCTTGTCGCAAGCGTCATACCCGACAGCAGGCAACGTCAGAAACGCCTGGCGGTCGCGCTCGAAACGCTCACCGATCGTTTCCGAGTGTCGCCGCAAGCGCCGTCCACGGTTCTTGCGGCACTTCGCTTCGAGGTGTTCGTTGAAGGCTTCCCAACTTGAGAACCTGGGGATCGGCACCATAAAGTTGCGCCGCGCATAGCCCACCAACCCTTCCACTTTGCCTTTGTCGTTGCCCTTGCCCGGCCGCCCGAAACGGTCGGCGAACAGATAATGTGACTGCAGCTCGGAGAAGACACGGGTCCTCTGGCGTGTGCCGTCTCCCAGGATCCTCGCCACCGCTAGCTTCGTGTTGTCGTAGACGATGCTGCGCGGCACGCCGCCAAAATAGCGAAACGCCGCATTGTGCCCCTCGCAGAATGCCTCCGTCGTCTCGGCCGGAAACGCTTTCACGAATGCGTCATCGCTATGCGGCAGATCGACGACCAAGAAGTGCGCCTTGCGCTGCACTCCGTTGATGACGACGACCGCTTCGCCGAAGTCCGCCTGGGCGTCACCCGGCGGATGCGTCAGCGGCACGAACATCTCTTGTCCGCCCAGCTTCTTCTCGCGTACGTAGTCCTTGACGGTCGTGTAGCCGCCTGTGAACCCGTACTCGTCGCGGAGGCGGTCAAAGATGCGCTGTGCGGTGTGGCGTTGTTTCCTCGGACGCTCCCGATCGTCGGTCAGGATCTGATCGATGATCCCTGTGAAGGCCTCCAGTTTGGGACGCCTCGCCGGTTTGCTCCGCCGATAGCCCGGCGGAATCCGGTAGCGCAACATCTTGCGCACGGTCTCGCGAGCAATCCCAAAGCGCCGTGCTGCTTCGCGTTCGCTTAGCCCTTCGACGCAGACACTTCGTCGTACTTGAACGTATAGCTCCACCCGATACATCCCTCCGGTGTTCCACAAAACACCTCGGGGATGCTTGCGGACCACATCAGCGGCTTGGTCCTCCGCCTCCTCTGGGAGCCTTCACACCGCCGCTATGTGGTCTAGTTTGTCAGCGCCGTTCTCAGCATTGAACAATAAGAAAGAGTATTCAGGACTCGACTGTTCGGGACTATAGGTCAGGGTGAATCGTGGTGCCCCTCGCCCGACGAAGGCGGTCCAACTGGTGACGCCTTCGGCGCGCTCGTCATTCACTGCAAGCTCTCGTTTCACGAACTCTTCGATTTCGTAAACGATCTCCTCGTTTCTCTCAATCGCGGTTCCGACCGGAGACTCGATTTCGGCCCAAAACATCGCTGTGTCCGAAGGCGGGAAGAAGATGTTGGGAACGTACTTCATCCCCTGCAACGAGAAGAGAAACACAGCGATGACTACCAGTAATGACAACACCGGGTGTCGCACCAGGCCCAAGAGGAAGCCGCGATACACTCGATAGAACCTCGAGTTAAACGTCTGGGCAACCGGCTCCACCTTCAGGAACATGACACACAGCAGTGGTACGACGGTCAGGGCCAAAATCCATGAGGAGAGTAGCGTGATGGTCACCACCGTAAAGAGCAGGCTGGTGTACTCGCCAACGGTCGACTCGGCCAGGTAGATCGGCAAGAACGCCGCTGCTGTAGTCAGCGAGGAGGTCAGCAGGGGAACCCGTAGCTCCCGTGCGGAACCCACGGCCGCCTCGACAGCCGGTTTGCCGGCCGCCATCTGGACCATGATGGACTCCGACATCACGATCGCGTTGTCGACGAGCATGCCCAAAGCGATGATGAGCGAAGCCAGCGACATCTGGTTAAGGCCGATGTCCATCAGGGACATGATGAACAGGGCCATCAGCATGGCAGAGGGGATCAGGCTGGCGACCACGAAGCCGGTCCTAAGACCGAGCATAAGTAACATGACCGCTAGAACAAGGCCAATCGCTTGAAGCACGTTCGCCACGAACTCGCTGACTTTTCTCTCGACGATGTCGGGTTGGAAGGCGACAAACTCAAAATCGATCCCGATCGGGTATTCCTCATTCAGCCGCGCCACCAGAGCTTTCACTTCTTCCCCAAGGAGTATCGTGTTGCCACCTTCCTTGGTGGAGATTGCCAAGCCCAGGGCCGGGATTCCGTTGGCGTGCATCTTCGAACGTGGCGGGTCGATATACCCGCGATGGACATCCGCGATGTCGTATGGTCCCAAAACTCGATCGCGATGTAAGTGGCTTGCTGACTACAATTTGCAGTTGGCGTTCTCGGATGAGCGCCGAGGTTCGTTTATGGGACGGAGTCGTGCTAGGTTGTGTCTCAATGCAACCTCTGGACCCGCTCCGGTTCATGCTGGTCGGCCTGGCCGGCTGGATCAGCGATCATCAACGGGACGTCATCGACTATCTGCAAGAAGAAAACCGCGTTCTGCGCGATCAAGGATGAATCGGACTGTAGATAATTTTGTAGCTGTCCAGAGCACCCAAGAACCACAGGGTTCAACAGATTTCAACACGTCGGCGGCAAGTTGTTGAAACGTAAGTAGTTGAAAACAGGGGATTCAGGGCCTGCAGTGAAATCTGCTTTGGGAGCAGGAAGCCGGGGGTTCAAATCCCTCCGCCCCGACCAATATTTTCAATGAGTTACGAGGGGTCGACTCACACGGAGGATTTCTGTGTCAGCACAGTGTCAACGGGATGGCCCAACTGTGAAGGCGATAAGGGAACGCGAGGCTTTCTTCCTTTCCGTTCTTTGGGACGACAACCGTCATGCAAACAGTTCGAACCTTGCGCCACGGGCTATCTGATAACGGTTATCACCCCGACAAGTTTTTCAATGCGCTCCACGAACCTCAGCTCCTCCGCCCACAAGCAGTGGCCAGAACAGCCGCACATCTCCCATCGAGAGCACACCGAAGTTTTTGAAGGCTAAAGAGAATGCCGAGGAGCCCAACGATCGCACCGACGACAACCCGAACCTCGCTGTGCCCGTCGCATTTACGCAGCTCGATACGGGCAGCTTTCGTTTTTCCGGCACGTTCACAGCAAGGCAAACCAATTACGGAATCAAACCTGAATCCGTAGCCGGGGTCGTCAAGGTAAAGGATAAAGTGAGCATCCGCTTTGAGATTCACGCGCAGGTTGCCGCAAACCCCTGTAGATAGCTGTCATCACTTCCGGGGCAGTCCCATTTTGTCGCATCTCCGCGCGTACGCGCGCGCGAGGCCGGGCGGTGCAGTGAAGTCAGCCTACCAGCGACTATTCATTCCCTGGGCGGCGATTACGGGTGACCGCCCGGAGGGATCGACCTCGGCGACTCTCCCCCAACGAACGGTCGGACCCAGCCGTCGAGCTGTCGGGCCGCAATCTCACGTCCACCCAAGCCAAAGGCAATGGCCACGGCCACGGCCACGGCTCCGAGAGTTAGACCAAACGCCAGACTGATGATCTCGTTGGCCAACCCCATCTGTCTCAGCCCCATGGCGGCTGCTAACACTACAATCGCAATCCGTGCCGTCGTAGCCAAGAAACTTGCATGAGCCGAACCGCTGGCTCGTACGGCCGACGCCGCCAGGTTCGCCAGAAAGAGGCCAATCCCCAGAATTACTAGCCCCACAACGATGTGGCCCGCGAAACCTAGGAACTCCGAGACGATATCCGTGAGCGCTGTGAACCCTAACAGACCGGCGGCTTCGGTGGCGGCAAAAAGCATGATCGCGATCAACACTAGGGATCCCACGATCGAAGACGGCGTCTTCGCATCTCCTTCCGCCGACTCTCTTCCGAGCCCCAAACGCGCCAAGATCGCATCGAAACCGATGCCACTCAACAGACTCGTTACCAACCCCGCTACCACACGGCCCACCATGTAGGAGATGGTCAGCACCAGCATGGCGGCGAAGACCGCTGGGATGGCCTCCAGGATCATCGTCAACATGCGGCTCAGCGGCTCCGTAACGGAGTTCAACTGCAATGCGGTGAGAGCACCGATGAGAATTGGGATGAAGATCAGAACATAGACCACCATCCCTAATACGCGCGACAGCTTCTGATCCCCTAAGGCGCCCGCCAGGCCGACTCTTTGACTCAAAGCATCCAAGCCGACAGCAGCCAACAAGCTAGTTACGATGCGCTGCACGATCCGGGCGAGAAACCAACCAACTGCCAGTGTTATCCCCGCCGTAAGCAGGTTCGGCAGAAAACCTGTAACCTGGCTCACCATCTCTTTTACGGGGTCGAGCATGCCTTCGAGCGCCAGGGCATCCAGGACTCCGGGCAGAAAGAGCAGAAAGACGAACCAGTAGAGAGCATCGCCCATGGATTTACTCACGGGAGCCGGCGCTTCCTTGTCTTCCCCTACTTCGTCCGCCAGGCGTTGATCGAGCTTCGTGGCCCCGAGCGCGCGGGTGACAATGAGCCTTGCCGCGGAACCGAGAGCCCAGGCGATAAACAACAGCAATCCAGCGCCCAGTAGCCGGGGAGCGAATTCAAAAATCTGAGTCAGCAGCCCCCGCAGGGGTTCGGTCAGCATCGTCAGACCGAGCGTTTGGAAAACCGCCACGAGGACGAACAGCATGACAAGGTAGTAAACTGCCTTGCCAACCCACGCTTCCAAATCCATCTTCTTGGCCGCTTCCTGTCCGGCAAACCAGCTTGCCAATCGATTGTCAAGGGTCGTGCGCCGCAGTGCCCCGCGCATCAGAGCACCCGCAATGAGGGCGATAATCCACCCAACGATGAGGATGCCGAGGGCCGATACTAGCCTCGGTAGATAGGGTGCTACGACCTGTGTGATCTGGTTGATCAATTGCTCCATGACTGATCCTCCTGTTTCTGCGGAATGAGATCTCTAAAGTCTCGCACAAGAGGAAAGCCCCCGAATACCTGGGTTTTTTTGTTTGTGGATAGGTAGCTGAAAGGCCGCCACCGGCCGTCTTCGAGCAACAGGCGAGAAACTCGGGTGAAGTCGCTTCACGTCGGCGTGCTTGGTTGGGCGCACCGGGCTGAAAGGACGAAACCCAGGCGCCCTTCAGAGCAACACCGCCGCGGGGTCATTCACTTGACAATGCGCCACTCACGCTATCCTGGTAGAGCTTCTATGTCTGGGACGCCGGCAGAGCAGCTGAGCCAGCTTTTGGGAAAACCGCGGTCCGAAGTCGATCTCGGACGCGCAGCCCTTGTGTTGGCACAGCTTGAATATCCGGACTTGGACCCTAATCCGTATCGAAAGAAACTCGCTGCCTTTGCTGGTTCAATCCGCTCTCGCCTGTCGCACCACGCCGGCCCGCCCTCCGCCATCAGCGCCATCA
This sequence comes from Bryobacterales bacterium, assembly GCA_965248105.1. Lineage (GTDB taxonomy): Bacteria > Acidobacteriota > Terriglobia > Bryobacterales > UBA6623. The sequence goes on along the minus strand of CBDFIK010000006.1, from coordinate 1,512,676 downwards.
ACCGCTGCCTCTTCGAGGAGCAAGGTTTTCACGGCAACGAGGCGGATTACTACGATCCACGCAACAGCTTCCTCAACGACGTAATCGACCGGCGGACGGGGATACCCATTACCTTGTGCGTCGTCTACTTGGAAATCACCCGCCGCCTCGAGCTTCCGGTCTTCGGGGTCGGCCTCCCGGGACACTTCATCGTCAAGTACGACAACGGCGACGACATCTTCTACATCGACCCTTTTCATCAGGGGCAATTACTGGACGGTAAGGGCTGCCGTCATCTGGTGGCGTCGGTCTTAGGGACCGCCACCGAGCTCACCGACACTGATTTCGCGGCCGTCGACGAGCGCTACATTATCCTCCGCATGCTGAACAATCTGAAGGGCATCTACTTCAAAACCGGCCGGCACCGCAAAGCTCTCCTCACGCAGGAGGCAGTACTCGCGCTCTCCCCAGCTTCGGCGGAAGAGGTCAAGCTGCGTGGAAAGCTCAATTTCCAGCTCCGCCGCTACGGCCAGGCCCGGAAGGATTTCGAGACCTATCTCTCTTTACGACCGCGGGCCGAGGACGCCGCCGAGGTCAAACAGAACATCGAGGAGATCGCGAAGATCTTGGCTATGATGAACTAATATGTCGCCTCTCCGTGTGCTCGTCGTGTTCGGCACCCGTCCCGAGGCGATCAAGCTTTGCGTCCTCATCCGGCACCTTCAAAAGCTTCCCGCATCGTTCGCAGTCCGCACTTGTGTAACGGCGCAGCACCGCTCCATGCTGGACCAAGTGCTCGAGGCCTTCGGGGTCACTCCAGACCGGGATCTGAACCTCATGAAGCCGGAACAGTCGTTGTTTGACGTCACGACAGCGGCGTTGCGAGGTCTAGAGCAGATTCTTCTTGAAGAGCAGCCAGACATGGTTCTCGTACAGGGAGATACGACGACAACGTTTGCGGCGGCGTTGGCTGCTTTCTATACCAAGGTGCCTGTTGGCCACGTCGAAGCCGGTCTGCGGACAGGCAACGCTCACAGTCCGTTCCCAGAAGAGATGAACCGGACGCTGACCAGCCGCCTGAGCCGCCTCCATTTCGCCCCGACACAGCTGGCGGCGGAGAACCTGCGACGGGAGGCGGTCGGCGAGCAATCCATCTTCGTCACTGGGAATACGGTAATCGACGCTCTGCTTTCTATGCGGCAGGCGTTAGAGTCCGGGGACATCCCACGACCTTCGTGGCCTTTCCTCGACCCCGCACGAAAGCTGATTCTGGTGACCGCCCACCGCCGGGAGAGCTTCGGAGAAGGCTTTGACCAAATCGGTGAGGCATTGGTGGATCTCGCCCGCCGGTCCGACGTTCAGATCGCCTACCCGGTTCATTGCAATCCCAATGTTCAGAAGCCGATGCATCGAAAGCTGGCGGGCGTTCCGGGCATTGAGTTGCTCGATCCTATCAACTACATCCCGCTGATTGACCTCCTTATGCGCTGTCACTTCGTTCTGACCGATTCCGGCGGGATCCAAGAAGAAGCGCCATCCTTGGGAAAGCCCGTGTTGGTGATGCGAGAGATCACCGAACGCCCCGAGGCCATTGAGGCGGGCACGGCCCTGGTGGTCGGAGCCGATCGGGCGCGAATTGTCGAGCAGGCCAGCCGTCTTCTGGACGACCCGGCGCACTACGACGAGATGTCAAAGCGGCATAACCCCTTCGGTGACGGCCACGCCTGTCAGCGGATCGCCGAGGCGCTGGAGCAATACGCTCGGAGCCAGCGGCAAGTGGCGACGCCGGCGACATAGGCTCCGGAGCGAGGTGGGATGAGCATTCCTGCCGGCCCAAACCCATCCCCACGGGGCTGAATGGGCAGGAACTCCTTTGCAGCGCATGTAGGTCTTCGAAGTTTCACGCCTTCGGGTGGCTGCGGTCGTAGATCTTCATCAGCTCCTCGAGCGATAGCTGGGTGTACTTCTGGGTCGTCGAGAGGCTGGCGTGTCCGAGCAGTTCTTGAATGGCTCGCAGGTCGGCACCGTCGCTGAGCAGGTGCGTGGCGAAGGCGTGCCGCAGGGAGTGCGGGTGGAGGCTGGGATCTCCCATCAGTGCAAGAGCGTAACGCTTGACGATCCTCTCGACGCTTCGAGCCGTCAGCCGCCCTCTTCGCGAGTTGAGTAGCAGCGCCCTTTGATCCGTTGCCGGCCTGGCTTGGAGATAACGATCAAGCGCTTCGCCCGCCGTGCGGCCGAAGGGCACAAGGCGTTCTTTGCGGCCTTTCCCGCGCACACGAATCCACCTTTCGCCCCGGTCAAGGTCATCTAGATTGAGCCCCACCAGCTCTCCCACTCGGAGTCCGCTGCCGTAAAGCAGCTCGAAGATCAGCCGGTCCCTGGCCAGCCGCGCAGTACCCTTCTCATTACCTTCTTGCTGCGGAAGGGCGTCGATGAGTGCATTGGTCTCTTCCGCGGTCATGACCGCCGGCAGGGTCTGCGGAGTCTTGGGCGTCGCAACTAGCTTTGCGGGACTGTGCGGGATCACCCCTTCCCGGACCAGGAAGTCGAAAAACGAGCGCAGCGCGGAGAGCTTCCGTGCCACCGAGCGATTGCTGTTACCGCGCCGGTAGCATGCAGCCATGAATTCGCGGATCTTCAGCGCATCGAATTCCGAAGGAGCAGGGGCTGCCTTTCCCGACAGCGAGAAGTACTCGGCGAACTGCTTGAGATCCGACGCGTAGCTGCGGCGGGTATGAAGCGAAAGGTTCGCCCGAGCCAGCGACTCGAGGAAACGGCCGACCTCAGCGGCTAACGTAGTGTTCGACCGGAGCATGTTGCTCCAAGAATGTTTCCAGGGCGCCTAGGGCTCTGTCGCACTGCCGTCGGCGCCGCGCTTTGCGATCTCGCCGCAAGGCCTGATGCTCCGCGGGTGGCAACGGGGGCAGTAGATCGAAGGTGATGTTGGCCGGCTGGTAGTTGGCTGGGTTCGCACCCGAGATGTAACCTCCGAGCGAACCGTGAGCCGTTTCGCGAGGCCAAGCGACGGGCTCGACCCCCTCGGCCAACCGCGCAGCGTTCCGGCCGGCAATCAAACCGGTGGCCATCGCCTCCACGTAGCCTTCAACGCCCGAGATCTGGCCGGCGAAGAAGACGTTGGGGTGAGATCGTAGGCTGAGGGTCGCCGACAACAGCGCCGGGGCGTTGATGTAGGTGTTTCGATGAATCTGCCCATAGCGTAATAACTCCGCCTCTTCCAAGCCCGGGATCATCCGCAGAATGCGCTTTTGCTCTGGGTACTTGAGATGATTCTGAAAGCCAACGAGGTTGTAGGAGCCGGCCCGCAGGTCTTCCTGACGAAGTTGTACCACCGCGTAGGGCATCCGACCCGTTCGGGGATCGCGCAGTCCCACCGGTTTCATCGGTCCGAAACGAAGCGTGTCGGTTCCACGGCACGCCAGCTCTTCAAGGGGCAGGCAACCTTCAAAATAGTTCGGCTTGTCGAAATCGTGGCCTTGGTGCTGCTGCGCCTCCAACAGCGCTTGGTGGAAGCGCAGATACTCAGGTTTTGAAAACGGGCAGTTGAGGTAGTCGTCGGTGCCGTCGATCGACCTATCGTAGCGCGAACCCCGAAACACAATGTTCATGTCGATCGTCTCGGCGTCGACGATCGGGCTGATCGAATCGTAGAAAAACAGACGCTCGCTGCCCGTGACGGCCACGATCGAATTCGCCAGCGCATCGCTCGTCAGCGGACCCGTGGCGACGATGACGATCTCGTCGAGGGGCAGTTGGCGGATCTCCTGGCGACATATTTCGATCAACGATTCTCTCTCGACAGCCTCGGTAACCCGTCGGGAGAAAATCCGACGGTCGACCGTTAACGCGTTCCCTCCGGGTACACGGGCGCCAGCTGCCGCCGCCATAGAAAGCGATCCCATGCGCCGTAATTCTTGTTTCAGGAGCCAGGGAGCAGAGTTCGACAGCTCGCTCTTCAGCGAATTGCTGCAAACCAGCTCGGCCAGGGCCGCGGTCTGGTGAGCGGCCGTGGCGGCTTCGGGCCGCATCTCGCAGAGTCTGACCCGCCTGCCGAGGCGCGCGATCTGGTAGGCGGCCTCCGACCCTGCCAACCCTCCACCGATGACGTGTATGGGAGAAGGTGTCGTCATGCCGATCAAGCTTTCCTAATTATACGGCGGTCGAGCGGAGCTTCCTCGGTCGCCGTTTCAAGCGAGGTTCATCGAGTACGATCAGGTTCGGTATCGAACGAACTGCCCGCCCCGAGGAGCTAACAAGATGCACTTTGAAGCCGCAATGTCTTCCAACCCAATAAAAATGGGGCTTCGAGCAGGTATTTTCTTTACAATGGATCTAAAGTTTCCTATCATTGAACACAAGTTCTCGCGCAACTTCCCAACTTGCCTCGACCACACGGTTGTGCGGCACCAGTAAAAGGAGAATCATGGCAAAGAAAGCAGCAGCAGCAACCAAGATGACGCAGTCACAGATCGTGGCTGCTCTCGCCGAGCAGTCTGACGTCAGCAAGAAAGTCGCTAAGGGGTTTCTTGAGAACCTAGCGGACATGGCCGTCAAGCAGACCAAAAAGAGCGGTGTATTCATAGTTCCGGGTATCGGTCGGCTAGTCAGATCCGACCGCAAGGCTAGAATTGGCCGCAATCCGGCGACCGGCGAGCAGATCAAGATTCCAGCCAAGAAGGTCGTCAAATTCCGCGTCGCCAAAGCAGCCAAGGACGCGATTGTTCCACCCAAGAAGAAGAGATAACCCTCACCTTGATGAATTGAGGTTCTGCCCATCCGGCTTGGCTGTCGGATGGGACACCTCTTATTTCAACGAGACCCCCGGGGCGGAGAACCGCCTGGTTCCTTCACGCAAGGAGCCCAAGCACACGTATTGGGCCCTTCACACAAGAGCCCCAACGGTAGGTTCGCTTGAGGATACAGAAGACCTAGGAGAGAGGTAAGGCCTCAGGCTACGAGGACTGCTGGGGCTGGCTGTCCTTTTGTTCGGCCTCGCGTTTTTCTGCCTTGTCGTCGCCTTTTTCCGCCTTGTCGTCGCCTTTTAGAGACGCTTTGAACTGGCGAATACCTTCCCCGAGCCCCTTACCGATCTCGGGGATCTTGCGCCCACCGAACAGTAGGACGGCAATACCAAGCACGACCAACAGCTCGGGCACCCCTAGCGTTGGTAGGAACAGCCCTATGGGAGCTTGCAGATCGAATAGCTGCATGTTGTCTCCTGCGGCTTCATTGTAGGAGCAACGTCAGGGGGAGTCAAGGCTTCGAAGGTCCTCGACGTGGGAAGACGCCTGTCGCTGAGTAGTCCGTTTCATAAATACACTCACGTCGCACAGCATGCTGTGCCCGAAGTTCCCGATCGTCCACCTGGCTTCTAAATGTAGCTGACTGAACTTATGAAACGGACTGCTTAGTTGACCCAGCGGCCCGGGCCTGACCGATCTTTCTTCCGCATGTAGACTTCGAATCTGCGCTGGGCCCGCCGCCGCTGCCACCGTCGATAGCTGTCCACCCAATCGATGTTGAGAAAGCCCGGCTGGTAGCGGAGATAAAAATACCCGAAGGCCATGCCTCCTAGGTGTGCCATATGACTGATCCCGCTGCCGCTGGCCCCAAAGGTTGACAGGAAGGCGATGCCCCCAAGAATCAGCACGAAAATGCGCGCCGGGATCGGGAAGAGAAACCAGAAAAGAATGGTGCGGTTTGGGTACAGCAGACCATAGGCCAACAGCACACCGTAAATGGCGCCGGATGCTCCGATCGTGGGGATGCGTAGCTCGGAGGGAGCCCACAGGAAGCGGGCAGCGACATCACACAGCCCCGCCCCGATGCCGCAGAAGAGATAGAAGTTGATGAAACGTCTGGTTCCCCAATCCTGCTCCAAATAGGTTCCGAACATCCACAACATGAGCATATTGAACAAGATATGACCAAAGCCGTGCGGACTGTGCAGAAACAGGTAAGTAACCGGCTGCCACAGGATTGCACCCTTTACAACCCAATCCGGTGTCAAACTCAAGGCGCGAAACAGCCACACCAGCGGGATGATCTCTAGCCTCCAAGCGAGAAAGTAAAGGACAAAGATCACCGAATTGGATATCAGCAGCCACTTGATCCCGGGAGGGACTCTGCCCCCGGGGCCGAATGCGATTGGGCCGCGCCGCGTGTAATAAGCCATTAAGGGGAAGCGAACGACTCTATTAGCAGCATAGGGAATCGTTCCGGGGGCGTCAAACCGCACGCCGGAAAGCCGATAAAAAATGGGGGCTGTCATGCGATTCTCATTCGTCGAAGTGCATTGTTTCGCATGCAGACGGACTGCGCGGAATCGGTGGCTGACTTGGCTGACCCCAGTTTTTCGCGCGCTATGATGAGAATGAGGGATTGATGAAAAGGCCGCTGCGCATCCATTCGCGGGGACTACTGGCCGAGGTGATCGACCGAATCCGAGGGCACGACCAAATGCTGATACGTGCCGGAGACGAGTTGCCTCTGGTGGTTGCCAGCTATCCTCGCGGGCGCCTGGGATTTGCGACCTCACTCCAGTCGGCGCTGTGTAGCACCTACCCTTCTCTGACACGCCGGTTACGCGACAGCTACCGCGATGTATTGGAAAAAGTGCCCACCCTGGTCGTGGCCGAGTTGCGGCCCCGCAATGCCTGCACCTGCCTCGGACACCGCCACCTGCCGGGCACGGAAAGCCGCTTGGCCCGCCGCCTCATGTCCGACACAGGACGCCGGGTCGGCGAAATGGACCTAGCTGTGGAGGCAATTCGCTCTTGGGAGCCACTGCCGCTCTCCGGTTTGGCCGTTTCAGCGGATGAATACGAACGTCAGGAAGCTTCCCTGGCGGAGCTGGAATACCACCGGTTCCACACCGCACTGCTGGCGGTCTTTCTCCACGAGTTGGAGCACCTCGCTTACCCGAAACGGCAGGAAAGCCTTATCCGCCGCCGCAGCAACGAGCTCTATGCAGCGGCCATGCGAGACTACGTCGCCAGTCAATTCGGGGTCGCCTACGGGATCTGAGGCTTCGCTCCCTACCGGGCTTGTTTCGTAGGTTGGTTTGCGGGCCCGCAGGCTTACGCCCGTGGCTCTGTGCGGTTATGTTCAGCAAGCTGCCTGTCGAGGCTTGCTCCTGCTATCTTGGTTTCGTTGCAACCGCATTCCGCGCCCTGACGGGCACGGCTCTGTTTTCGGGGTTCCACGCAGATCGGTCACACCGTTTTAAACTCTCAAGGACTGCGAAAACGCGTGTCGTATGGTAAATGGCCTGTTGCGGGTATTCTCATTGATGAAGTTTTGCCAACGCAGGATCTTTGCGCAAATCAGCCCCGAAGGGGCGTAGGATAAGTCAGCGCTACGAATGGGTTCCCTGGGCAAGGGTGCCCGGTCCTTCGTCGAGAACACGACGTGGACGAAAATTCGGGCCCGCGTCTGCGCCATGGTTCCTTCCCCCTTTCAGGGCTCGACTCCGTTCAATCCCTACCTAGGGTTCCGCCGTTCCGGCTCCACCCTAGGCTGCATTCCGGCGCCGCTTCGCGGCTCCTCTCGCAACCCTTGGTCCGGAAGCACGTAGCGCGATCTAGGTGGGCTCACTTCCGTTTCGCGCGATCGGTTCGTCGCCCGCCAGATCCGCGGCTTTTCGTTCATCGCCCAACGGAACCACTTGACACACCCGCTATTCTGAAGGGGGAGACCGCGAGGACCGGCATCACGCTCGACCACGAGAGAAAAAACGGAACAAACCAAATTTCGCACAACTCAATTGCAATCAATGAGTTACGATGGGGTCCTAGTGGGCCGTCGAGCTCTCCCGCCCGCGCCGGGTGAAGATCGTAAGCCCCTCGAGAGATCTCTGGTCAGGGGGAAACGCCAAGCTCGCCAAATACCCGACAATCGAACAGGTCACGATTCCCACCGCGGCGTACAGAAAAAAGTGCACTTGCGTGTAACTCTGTACCAGGTAGAGCACCACGGTGGCCACGACGGCCCCGATCAAAGCCCCGGGGGCGTTCGCGCGGCGGGTAAAGATCCCCAGCAGGAATAGGCCGGCCATGCTGCCGCCGAGAAGCCCAATCAACTTCTGGAAAAGGTCCCAGAGCGACTGGATTTCATAGGTCGCCATCAACGCCGCACTGGCCGTCGCCAGCAGACCGAGCGCCGCGGTCAGCCGGCGGGCGAGCGTTAGGCAAGCGTGGTCTGACACGTTGTGTTTGAACCGGCGGTAAAAATCGGTGACGACCACCGTTGCCACGCTGTTCAAGCTGCTGTCGACTGTGGACATTGCCGCGGCGAACAAGGCTGCGATCACCAGGCCGGTGACACCCGCGGGAAGCTGTTGCGCGATGAAGAAGGGGAAAATCGTGTCCGTGGGGACTGCGGGGCTGACCAGAGCCGGCTGACTTTTGTAAAAGACGTACAGGGCAGTTCCCAGCCCGAACCATAGAATACTCTCCGGGATGATGAGGGCGGCATTGGCCCAGATCGCCTTGGCCGCTTGCTTCTCATCTTTAGGTAGTGAAATAGCGCTGAACCACGGCTTGGTCGGATGTGTAAGGTACGAGATTGACGAAAATGTTGCCAATCACCATCACCCAGATGGCCGTCGTGGTCATGTCCCACGTCCAGTTGACGGCGTGAAATTTAGAGTCGGCTATGCCGACGGAAATAATCCCGCCGCATCCCCCATCGACGTTCATCGCAATGATTACCAAGCTGATAAACGCGCCGCCGATGAGAACGATGACCTGGAGAAAGTCCGTCCAAATGACTGCTTCGATTCCGCCCAGCACTGTGTAAACCGTACACAGGACTCCCATGACTAAGATGCAAGCGTAGACGTCGATGCCGGTCACCGTGGAGAGAGCAATGGCCGGCAAGAAGAGGACAATCGCCATCCGGCCAAGGTGAAATACAACAAACGCCGCGCTTGCAAAAAGCCGCACCGCGACATGGAATCGTTTTTCGAGGTATTCATAAGCAGTCGTCAGATTCAGCCGGCGGAAAAACGGCAGATAGACAAAAACCACAAGGGGCGCGATCAGACCGGCCGCCAGCGGGTTCCATAAGTACACCCAGTCCGTTGCATATACCTTCGCCGGAATGGCCATGAAACTGATCGCGCTGGTCTGCGTTCCGGCGATACTTACGCCCGCGGCCCACCAGGGAATGCGACGCCCCGCTACAAAGAAGTCCTCGGTGGTCTTCTCGCGGCGGGAAAAATAGATCCCCATTCCAACCAGGGACAGCAGGTAAGCTCCCAAGCAGGCGTAGTCCCATGCGCCGAACCCCGAGACAGACGGCCGCAGCCGGCCGGCCCCCACGCGGGCGGAGGAGCGCCCAAGGGCTGTTTCTCCGCCTGGGATAACGATCAGGTCCCGCCAATGGACCGCGGTCGTGGAGGCTAGCCCGGTGGGCAGCGTTCCTACGGTCGCCCACGTATCGGTAATCGTGTGGTAGGCGAGGATGTCTGGTCGAACGCCCCCGGGCTTGATCTTGCGGTCATCCCGCCGCTCGAAGTACATACCGTCGTCGCCGCCGAAAACGAGAACATGGGACTGCCCGACGGATACGCCCGGCGCCGCGACCGCCGCTCTGGGAAGGCTGGCCACAGCCTCCCACCGCTCGCCGGGCCGATACCTGTAGGCATCGGTGAGGACACGGCGAGCCGGTTGACCCTGCTCGTCACGTAGAAGCTCAGCTCCGCCAAAAAGGTAAACCGCCCCGTCTTGAGCCGCCGTCACCGGGGAAATGCGCGCCGGACCCGGCCAGGGATCGAGTACCTCCCACCGTGGATCGGTTTCAGAGAGGTCAAGGGCCCAGAAGTTCTTCATGGCCTGATCGGCGCTTGGCGTCTCCCGTCCCCCCGGCGACATAGATCGTGTCGCCAAGCAAAGCAGCGTTGGTCATCGCACAAATTTTTGGCAAATCCGGGAGGGAACTCTGCTCGATGTTTCCATTGCGCCAGCGGAGGCGGTACACGGTTCTGTAATGGCGATCCGCGTCTCGGCCCCCAATCAGGATGAACGAATCGCCACTCGAAACGTCGGCACCGTAAGCCAACGGGTGTCCCAGCTGGAAGCCTGTCTTCCACGCGCCGGCTCCCTCTTCGAGCACATAGATCTCTCGCCGCCAAACTTTGCCGCCGCTTTCCTGCGTCGAATCAGGAAGACTCACGCCCCCAGCCACGATCAGCACGTCATTGCTCGTTCCTACAAACGGGCCGCTAAGACCCAGGGAATCGGGCAAGTCGGGCAGATTTGCCCATTCGAAGAGATCCTCTTCCGCACCACCTTCGGCGCAAATCGCCACTGACACGCTCAGAAGAAGGAAAGCGAGTAGCCTAAGTGGAGGCTTCATGTTCTACTAGCAGAAAGCCGACAATTATCTCGTAAACCATTGATTGTAAGATGGTTGCGAGAAATTGGGTTTGTTTCGTTTTTTCCCTTCGTCGACTTGATGCCGGTCTCGGCGGTCTCCCCCCTTTAGAATAGCGAGCGTGTCAAGGCCAACAGTCGCAGGTTTCGGCAAAACGGCCGCCGAGGCCTGCGCTATGAGACTTAGGTCGAGGTCTCCTCGTATCGCGGTGGAGCGATCGGTCAGGTCTCGCTGAGCCGGCCGCCCCGCCGTATTGCAAACCCGTCGCAACCCATTGATTCCGCGCGGGTTGTTCTAAATTGGGTTTGTTTCGTATTTTTCTCGCTCGTCGAGCCTGGCCCTGCGGTCCCCCCGTCAGAATAGAGCAAGTCAGGGCCAGCGGCTGCAGGTCGAAAGGCAGTCCGCCGTGTGGACCTCCTACGCCCAGTGTAACCCGCAGTGTCAAGTTTTTAGGGTGTCCAGGGTTATGAAGTTGTTGAAAACAGGCCGTGTGGCTGGGTGTGACTGGACGGACCAACGGCCGCAGGTCTCGGCAAAACGACCGCCGAGGCCTGCGCTACGGGGCTCCCTAAGCGGGAGTTCGGGAGCTGTCCCCGATCTCGCCCCCCGATCTCGCCAGATCTCGCCAGGGCCCGATCTCCCCCGATCTCGTCATCTCCCCTCAGAACGAAGCGACTGCGAGGAAGCTGCCCTAGCACTTCCCGTATGGCCGCCTTGCCAACGTTATGTTACTTTAACCCAATCACTGAGTGGTGGCTTGGGACAGTCAGCCAATTTCGCGCCCAGATACCTTGTGACTTGTTGATTCTCCGAAGGCGCGAAATTGGTGACAGTCCCCGCCGCGAGCCGCAAGCGTATTTTGCACCGGAAAGTAGTTAAGTCGCTCTCGGAACCCTGTTCGGAAGCAGTGGCCAGCGGCCCCGTAGCCCTCAGGCAGTCGGTTTGAAAACCGCGAAGTGGTTCGATGATGACGATTCGCGAGATCACGAAGCGCCTTCGCCGACGGGAGTTGTCGCCGGTCGAGTTGACTCGGCAGACGCTGGACCAGATCAAGCAGGCTCAACCCATGGGCTTCCGATCGGCTTGCAGCTTATTGGGAACCGTTTCGAAGAAGGGGGTCTGCTGGAAGTTGGTCACGCCTACCAACAGGCCACTGAGTGGCACCGGCGGCGGCCACCGCTTTACGGCACTCCATAACCGCGCATGGGAATCGCAGCCCAGGCTCATCGGCTTGATGACCCCGAAATCTTCTTCGGGAGCAGAACGGCCGCAGGTCTCGGCAAACGGCCGCCGAGGCCTGCGCTACGGGGCTGGACCGCTTGCTGACGCGCGCGGCTCAGTTTGGCTCTTAGCTTATCGGGAACCGTTTCGAGGAAGGGGGCCTGCTGGAACTACGGGGGTCGATGTTGCCACGAATGGCGACACGGCACGCAAAAATGCGTGCGCCACGAAGGAAAGGGCCGCGGATTTCGAAGGTGAGATTCCAGCAGGGCTGCAAGGGGCAACCGATGTTTCGAAGGGTCTTCCCAAACCACGCTGTGTCATCACGAATGGACTACACACGTGAGACTATCGCTGCCGTAATCTCTTTCGGCTATGCTAGGGGCCGGAGGAGATGAAAACCGCAGCGCCAAGCACTCCGACCGGCGAGCAGAGGGCCAAGCGTATCCCTGTCACGACGCTGGTGATTGTGGTTATCTTCTGCGGCTTCTGGGTCGTTCAGGGTGCTCTAGTCTACTTTAAGGCGCGCCACCACGATTTCTTGAGTTTTTATACCGGGTCGACGTTGGTCCGGCAGGCGAGTGCCGAGGACCTCTACGACCAGGAGCTTCAGTTCCGTACGCAACAGGAACTGGTTCCCACTAACTCGGAGCTGATCCCTTTTATCCGGCCGGTGTATTATGCGCTGCTGCTGGTCCCGCTGTCCCTGCTGTCATTCGGGACAGCCTTCTGGGCATGGCTCGGCCTGCAGGCGATCGTGTTATTCCTTTGCTGGGGCTGGGCGGCACGGAAGTTTGGGTCGGACGCTCTGATTTTAGGCGCCATGTATTTCCCGGCGGCGGTCGGAATCACACATGCTCAAGACAGTTCTTTCATGTTGGCAATTGTCATCGGGGCGTACGCGTTGGAAGAGCGGGGTCGCTCGTTTTGGAGCGGCGTTGTGCTCGGGCTGGGGCTGATCAAGTTTCATCTTTTTCTGCTCGTCCCGCTGGTCGTGTTGTTTCAGAGGCGCTACCGAATGCTGGTGGGCTTCATTGCGACCGGCGTGGTTGCTGGTCTCAGCTTCGTCGTTCTGGCGGGATTCGAAGGCGTCACTCGCTACGCAACGCTGCTGAGTAGCGGAGAGTTGAAGTGGCTGTCTCCGGCGCCGCAGTTGATGATCAACTTGCGCGGCGTTACGGCGAACCTCGGCGGGAACTCGACGCTCTTTTGGGTCATACTAGTGGGTTTGGTCGTGGGCCTGGTAGTGATCGCTAGTCGGGGCGCCCCGTTTTGGCGCTGGCTGTCAGCGGCTATCACGGGCTCCGTCTTGGTGGCCCCGCACGGGTACGCCTACGACGCAGCGATCCTGTTACTACCCATCTGGATGCTGCTTTTTATCTCTAGAAGCCGGCTATCCCGAGTCACCGCACTGCTGTTGGCGACGCCGCTGCCGTTTTTTACTCTGATGGCCGGGCCACCTTGGTCGGTCTTGCCCGCGCTGCTTGTGATCATGCTTCTCTTCGCTCTGGCCCGAGAAAGCCACTTAGAGCGACGAGCTCTGCCGGTTTCCCCCTAGCAGCCTGTGGCAAGAGCGCGCCTGCGGAGGTCTTTTCCGGTTCGCAAAAAGACTCGGTGGCACAGGCTGATAGGAGCGGGAGGTGCGAGGTCTGTTTTCGTGATCGAGGCAGCTACGGTGGCCTCCGCTGGACGAGACTCCACGCTCGCTGATATGCTCAGCCTGAGCGTACCCTGCTATCCACTCAAGTCGCCCGTGCATGCGTCCCTGTTAGCCTGCGTTTTTCACCAAAGACCTATCTTTGACTTCCCCGCCGGGGCCGCCCTGTGATTTCCCTTGTCGTGCCGACCTACAACGAGCGGCAAAACATGGCCGATCTGGTCAACCGCACCGCTAAAGCGCTGTCCGATTGCGGGGAAGAGTACGAGCTGATTATCGTCGACGACAGCAGCCCCGACGGCACGGCCGAGGAGGTGCGGCGTCTCCAGAAAGACCGTCCGTGGCTCAAGCTGCTGGTTCGCGAAAAAGAGCGGGACCTCTCGACAGCGGTTCTGGCCGGCTGGAAAATCGCCCGCGGCGAACTTCTGGGATGCATGGACGGCGACCTGCAACATCCTCCTGAGCATCTCGTCGGTCTCGTTGCGCGTCAGCGGGAAACCGGTGCAGGCGTAGTTATAGGGAGCCGCTACGTCCCCGAGGGAGGCGTCAGCGACTGGAAGTTCCGCCGGCGTATCATCTCTTGGACCGCGACCGCCCTGGCCGCGGCTGCGCTTCCGGGGCGCATTGGCCGGGTGCGGGACCCGATGTCGGGCTTCTTCCTAGTCAAGCGGTCTGTGATTGATCGAGCGCAGCTGCAACCTTCGGGGTACAAGATCCTGTTGGAAGTGCTGGCCCATTCTCCAAACGATCGAGTGGACGAGGCGCCCTATGTCTTCGAAGAGCGCACGAGCGGTGGCAGTAAGATGGGTGCCGGGCAGATCGGGATCTATCTTTTGCAGCTCGTGCGGCTAGCGGCCGTAACGGGCGAGCTGCCGCGACTGGCCGCGTCACTTCTCATCGAGGCGGCAACACTGCTGCTGAACGTTTACCTGTTGCTGTGGCTGTATAAGCCGAGTGACGCGGGGATTCCCATAGCTGCCGGCATCGCTGCCGTAGCGGCCGTGTGCTTCAAACTCCTGCTGCGGGTGGTCGTTTCGGCCACTCTAGGCCGCGGGGCGGAGCGTCGCTTCCAAGTAAGCAAATTACGCTCGGCGGCGGTTGCAGCCTCGATAGGCGTGATCGCGAACGTCACAACTGTCTGGTCAAGCCTGAGCTGGGGGAAGCTTGGTCTGGCCGAGTCGGGTGCGTTCGGAGCCGTCGTAGCAGCAATCGTTTTCTCGATCGTGACTTCATTCTTCTTAGAAAAGAGGTAGTACAGCGTGGCCGAGGGTGAGATAAGACGCAGCTCGCAAGGGCCTCTGGTCTGGGGAACCCTGATCGTCGCCATTGGCATGTCGATGCTATGGATTGCCGTCGGTGCGATGGTCATTGAGAGTTCCCGAGACCACGATTTCCTCAACCTGTTCACCGGTGCTTCCTTGGCATGGGAAGGTCGCTTCGCCGACATGCACGACCCGGACGTGCAGTTTGCGAAGCAGAAAGCTTTGCTACCCTGGCTTCCCGAAGTTGTTCCTTTCGTTCGACCAAGTTACTACGCTCTGGTCCTGTCTCCGATTTCGCGGTTTCGGTTCGAAGATGCATTTTGGATCTGGACGGCGTGGCATTCGCTCCTCCTGGTCGCGTGCTGGGTCTGGGCTGTAAGGCGCTTTGGTTGGGATGCCCTCATCTTCGCCGTGATGTACTTTCCAGGCGCAGCAGGCATTATTCACGGGCAGGACGCCGTCGTCATGCTCGTAATAGGAATCGCCGGGTATGTGCTCGCCGATCGGGGACAAAACTTCTGGGGCGGTTTCGTCTGGGGCCTGGGCCTGATCAAGTTTCACCTGCTGCTGCTTCTGCCGCTGGCCATGTTGGTCCGCAGAGAACGGAACTTGCTTGCCGGTTTCGCTGCCTCGGCCTGTGCTGCTTTGCTGAGCTTCATTGCGCTTAGCGGGATCGGTGGTGTTCGCACGTACCTAGATCTGCTTCAGCGAGATGACCTGAAGGAACTCTCGCCCGGTCTCGAGGTGATGGTGAATGTCCACGCCATCACGGCTAATCTGCTTCAGGAGTCAACAGTTCTCTCGGGCGTCCTGGTAGCCGTGGTAATTGGGTTGGTGCTGGTCAGCGTTTGGCAAGCGCCGTTGTGGCGCTGGGTGGCGGCCTCGCTGACCGGCTGTATCTTGGTGCCGCCCCACGCCTACGCTTATGATGCGTCGATTCTTCTGTTGCCGGTGTGGCTGGTGCTGTTCGTTTCGAAAGACCGCTACTCCCGTTTAGCCGCGGCAACCCTGGCGGTTCCGTTGCCCTTTATCGCCTACGCGGGTGGCGGGCTGTGGAGAATGACTCCCGCGGTTGTGATCCTGCTTCTTCTCGTGGCGCTGGCTAGGGAGAACTACCGGGAGGTGCGCGCGGCCCCGGCTTCGTGAAGGAAAAGCCGCTGCAGAATGACAACATCTGGCTGCGAGAAGGCCTCTCGGAAATGCACGGAAAGAGCCGCACCCGTGAGGGCGCGGGCCCGCAGGTTCCCGCCAGCGGCTCTGTCGTGGAACGCGCAAGCTCTAATCGTCGTGGGGGCTGCACCAGGCGCGGCCGGACATCTGCTGTACGGGCGCGGGTGTCCAGAGGGGTCCGCACCACTCGAGTAACCGCCTGCCGTATCCTATCGGGGAAAGGTAGCAGCTCTTAGTGAATCCCATCGCACCAAATCGTCAGCGCGTCCCGGTAGCGACCTGGATCGCTGTGGTAACCTTGTGCGTTTTTTGGGTCGGCCTGGGGTCGCTGATGGTCGACAGCTCCCGCGAGCACGATTTTGCGAGCTTCTATGTGGGATCGTCGTTGGCTCTCGAAGGAAGATTCGCTGTTCTTTATGACCGCGATGTGCAGTTCGGTCGGCAGAAGGAAATCGCTCCCACCAAGGATCAACTAGTGCCCTACGTTCGGCCGCCGTTTTACTTGGCTGTCTTGGCACCGCTGTCGTTGTTCTCTCTCAAAACTTCTTTTTGGCTTTGGATCGTCGGCCATTCGCTGCTACTGATCGCCTGCTGGCTGTGGGCGAGCCGACGATTCGGACCTGACGCCCTGATCTTGGGAGCGCTCTATCTGCCCACGGCGTTAGGCATCGCTTCCGGGCAGGACTGCGTTCTGATGCTAGCGATTGGCATTGGGTTTTACCACTTGGCGGACCAGCAGAGGGATTTCCCGGCCGGCGCCGTACTCGCCCTAGGATTGCTGAAGTTTCACCTGCTTCTGCTGTTGCCGCTGGCCATGATCTTGAACAAACGTTGGAGGATGCTTGCCGGCTACGCCGTAACAGGGGGGCTGCTGGCTCTGAGTTCAATTGCTTTGATCGGATTTGGCGGCGTGAAGCAGTATGTGAACCTGCTGCAGGCGAAAGACTTGAACGCACTTCTTCCCTCCCCCGAGTTGATGATCAACCTCAACGGTCTGATGGCTAACCTAAGGGTGGAAAGCGCGTTCGTGTTGGCGCTGCTAGTGGTCTTGGTGATTGGTGTCGTCATCATCGGCGTCCGGGGAGCACCGTTGTGGCGCTGGTTAAGCATCGCTGTAGTCAGCTCGCTGCTGATCACTCATCACGTTTACGGGTACGATGCCGGAATCGTTTTGCTGCCGGTCTGGCTGGCGATGTTTCTCTCCAAGAGCCTTGTTTCCCGCATTGCCGCGCTGCTATTGGCCGCGCCACTCGTGTTCTTCGCAGGGTTGGCCGGAACTCCCTGGTCGATCTTGCCTTCTTTGTCCCTACTGGCGTTCCTGTTCGCGTTGGCTGTTGAGAATTACAGCGAGCAACGCCAAGCAGTCGCCTCTGACGCTGCGGCAGCAGGGTTATGAGGTGAAACCTCGCGTCGTCCTCTACGTCCAAACAAGACAGTAGTGAGACGTCGTTGTCCAACGGCCAGCCAGCCAATTCGCTTCAGGCTGAGTGCTTTGTTTCTTGGGTCATGACGGGGAGCGAATTGGTGGCAGTCCTGACAGTCCCCATTTTTCCAAACCTAGAGAAACTCCGGAGCGCGAACCCAAACGTGAAACAACGATCAGGCCTGACCGCCGTTTGTATGGCGTTGCTGATTGGTGCTATTTGGCACACACGGTCGCCCGGCGAGCACCTTGGGTCACCGCAACCTGCAGCGACAGCGCAGGTAGCTGACCAAGACCGTCTCGTCGTGCACGAATGGGGTACTTTTACGGCTCTGCAAGATGAGCGAGGCATCGCTATCGGAGGAATCAACTCCGACGACGAACCGGTCCCTGACTTTGTTCACGGCGTGGGCAAAGAATTCCTCCTCGGTCCGGGCTTGGAGCGCCGCATCCTTCTGGAAGACGTCCCACTTTCAAGGAAAGGAGTACCGCTATGCCACCCCGACGTGCGAATGCGGCTCGAAACGCCCGTGCTTTATTTCCACCCCCCAGCCCGGTGGAACGAGCCCTTCCAAATCGATGTTGAGGTCGGGTTCCGCGGTGGTTGGCTGACCGAGTACTACCCGGACGCGGTGGCTGCTGCTCCGGGAATAGACGAAACTCGAAGGGTCTTCGGATCCCTGACTCCTCAGGCTGTGGGAACTCTGTCGTGGAATGACCTTACTGTCGGGGTCACAGACACGGAGGGTCCGCAGACGTCCTCCCATATCTGGCTCGCGCCGCGTGCTGTAAATGCCGCCATGGTCCAGTCTCGCTCAGGCGAGAGCGAGAAGTATCTCTTCTATCGTGGTGTAGGGAATCTAGGCACGCCGCTGAAGGTCGTCCGCTTGGCGAACCAAACACTCGGCATCTACTCGAGCTTTCCCCACATCCCCGCGGTCGCTTCCCATGAAATCAAGGCTGCTTGGCTGGTTGATATCCGCGGCGAGACGGCTGCGTTCCGCGGTCTTCCCCCGCTGACGGCAACCGCAGAGCCGAAGCTGCTCACCACCACTTCGGGGAGATTCCGCCAGGAAGAGTACACCCCGGGCAATCTGGTCAGATTGCGGCAGTCCATGCACCAAGCGCTCGTCACAGACGGACTCTTCCCCGACGAGGCCGCGGCTATGCTGAACACCTGGGAAGATTCCTATTTCCGAAGCTCCGGTCTGCGGCTGTTCTTCCTGGTGCCGCAAGCTTGGACAGACCTGGTGCTACCACTCAAGCTTTCGATTCCTGCCGACGTGACTCGCACCATGGTCGGTCGTATCGAGATCGTGACCCCGGAGCAGCGCAAAACACTGCAGCGGATAAGCAACCTGGAACGTCCGGAGTGGACGCCGAGAACGCTGACCTCGTTCCTCCTGGCGCGGGCACCCCACAATCGACAAGCCCTCGTCGACGTAGGTAGATTCCGTCACGCGCTGTTGCTCGATGAAGCCCGGCGCCGCCCCACGGAAGCGCTTCGAGCGTTTATGGCGAAGTACGGAGTGCAAGCTTACGAAGTCAACGATTGAGGCGCACTCTGCTCTCAGTCGCCAATCGACGAGGCGTAGCGCAATCATCTTCCCCTCGCACCATCACGGACAACTCCGGTAGAATCGCGGATGGGTCGTCGTTTCCTGAAAAACTTGGTTTGAAGAGCAGACTCCGAGCCGCTGGTGTCGTCGTTTGGCTGTGCTGGCCTCCCCTGATCGCCGCACAGGGCTCCTATTTTGCCGGCGCCTTGGCTGGGATCTCGACGTTGTCGGCCGACGGTAGGTCCGTGACGACCCAGACCTCGAGTGACAATTCTTCCTACAAGCCGGAAAACGGTCCCACCTTTCGGGTCTTTGCAGGACGGCACCTAACCGATTACGTCAGCGTCGAGGGGAATTACGGGTGGAACCGAAACTCGCTTACTCTGACCGCGTCACAATCGTCTGACACGGGAAACGTCTTCTACGAGCAATCGCGCCGGGCCTCGCAGCACAGCGTCCTAGGAGAGTTGCTGGTCTATTTCCGCAACCGCAAGAGCCGCGTGCGGCCCTATCTGTCGGTCGGGGGCGGCGTTGTTCATCTCGCTAGCACGCGGGCGAACATAGGGCAGGTCATCGGGGCGCCACAGCTGGCCCCCGGGGAATTCAGGTCGACGAAACCCGGGCTGCGAGTTGCCGTCGGTATGGACGTGTTTGTGAAAGGGGGTTGGGCGTTCCGTTTCACCTTTAGCGAAACGATTCGCCAGAACGTCATCAGCGCGCAGTTGAGACCGCCGGGCGAACGCAACCTAGCAAACTTTCAGAACCTCTTCGGAGTAGTGAAGTACTTCTGACCGCCCTTCAACCCTCGTCCTGCGGCCCAACCCAAGTTCGCCGTGCCGGCTCAGGCCTTCTGGAAGCCCACGTAGGGACAGTTGCCCCAATAGATGGGCGCGTTCTTCATCTTTTCCGCGAGTACCCGTGCGTGACAGACACTGCAGCAGTTGAACGACTTCGCTTTTTCTCCAACCGGAAGAATCTGAAACAGCTTTTCGAAAGCGCACAGACTACGGCCGGCCACTTTGGTCTCGGATAAGCTCAACAGGGGGCCTGATTCCTGCTGGCGCCGCACCAGAGCCGAGTAGATATTCGCCTTCAAATAGGAAGGAGCAGGCACCCCCCCGGCCTCGCCTGTTTCTAGCCTGCGAGCAAGCGTTTCGAGCTGATGCTCGTCCGATGGAAGGTTATCGTTCATTCCACCTCCGCTTAAACTGCAGCCGGGCACGTGCCAACAGCCGCTCGATGGCTTTCTCGGTTTTCCCGGCTTGCTGGGCCATCTCCCGTGCGCTCCGCTTTTCCCAATAGCGCCATAGCAGCGCTACCGAGTAGGTTTCGGGCAGGCTCTCGAGCACCTCTCGGGTTCTGTTTTCCAAGCGCTGCCGATCCAGAGCCTGGTCGAATTTAGGCTCGCAGGCCGCCGCAACCATTACCTGCGTATTCCCTTCCTCGTCGAGGGGCTCATCCTCGCGAAGCCGGGATCGGTAATAGTCTTCGACTTTGTGCCACGCAATGCCGAGCAGCCATGCTTTGAGCGAAGAACGCCCTTGAAACCCAGCCAGGTTTTCGAGCGCAGCTAGGAACACCTCCTGAAGTAGATCGTCGACCAGGTCAACGCGGGGAACCAGTCGGCGGTGAAGGTAGGCATAGAGCCCGTCAGAGTAGCAGGCGACGAATTCAGCCGTGGCCTTGCGGTCCTTTCGCAGAACCGCCTCGACCAGACGCGTGTCTTCGCTACGGGCCGCCTCGGCAACAGCCGCCGCGGAAGCAGAGTCCTTCGTCGCCTGCAACGGGGCAACTCCCCCCTTAAGACAAGAGTCGCGGGAGTCGGCGAATTCCCCCGCTGACGAGGAACAAA
This sequence comes from Bryobacterales bacterium, assembly GCA_965248105.1. GTDB lineage: Bacteria > Acidobacteriota > Terriglobia > Bryobacterales > UBA6623. The sequence goes on along the minus strand of CBDFIK010000006.1, from coordinate 1,492,158 downwards.
ACGTGGGTTTTTTGCTGCTGCTAATGTGATGCTCGGGACGCCCGTACTTCCCGACTAATACTTGGTTGCATAAATTCAGGATAGGTTATAGGCGGACAATCCCTGGACCGCTCCCTCACGGTCGCGGCTCGGAAGACTCTGCGAACAAACCACTTCCGGGCCAGACGGACGATCGTATGGTCCTTCGGGAAAGGGCTTTTCAAATAACGCGAACTTTTGCAACCAAGCACTAATCGTTACTTCCAAAAAGGTTGGTCAGCGAGCCCAGCCCACGGGATTCCCCGCCCCCCGATCGAGACCCGAGGCCGCCGCCCAATTCACGACGCAATTTGGCGAGCGTCATCGTCTGGATGATCGCCTTTCCGGGCCCCTGGAGTGTCGCTAGGAACAGGCCTTCGCCCCCGAACAATCCGGTCTTGATCCCGCCCGCCAACTGCACGTCGTAGGTGACTGACTCATCGAAGGCAACGATACATCCGGTGTCGACCTGAAGGATCTCACCCGCTCCAAGCTCGAACTCGACAAGATCGCCCCCTGCGTGGATGAACGCGACGCCCGGCCCCGTGAGTTTTTGCAAAATGAAACCCTCGCCGCCGAAAAAGCCGGCTCCCAGCCGTTTCGTGAAAGCGATATCGAACTGGACGGTGTGCTCAGCGACGATGAAGCCGTCGCGTTGAACGAGGATGGACTGTTCCGCGGCCAGCTCAAACACCTGGATCCGTCCGGGAAAGTCGCCGGCCAGTCCGATCTCCCCTTCACCGCCGCTCGGCCGGAAGTGAGTCATGAACAGGGATTCCCCAGCCAACTTGCGCTTGAGCGCCCCAAAGAGCTTCTGTCCCAGCCCCTCTCCGGCCATCTGGGTCTGCCATTCGACGCTGGGGGTTTTATAGACCATCTTGCCGGCCTCGGCGTAAATCTCCTGTCCCGGCTTTAGTTTGATGCGGACAATCTGCAGGTTGTCGCCCTCGATTTTGTACTCGATGGGCTCAACGACCGCCGGCTCGGCCCAGCCGGTGGCAACGGGAGCCGAAGAGGTGTCCCCGTCGGCCGTCCTGGTGCCACAGTTGGGGCAAAAAACAGCGCCCTCGGCTAACTGGTTTCCACAACTCGTACAAAACGCCATAGCAGTGCTCGTGGTTGGCTGCATAAATTCACGATCGATTATAGGCCGACAATCCCTGGACCGCTCGGTCGAAAACCCGGGGGTTTTGATCCCCTTGGGTGGACCTGAGGCTGGTGGCAGGACCGGACTCTTGACGAGGACTGACCGCTCCCTGACGGTCGCGGCTCGGAAGACTCTGCGAACAAACTACTTCCGGACCGGACGGACGATCACATGATCCTTCGGGAAAGCGCTTTTTAAATAACGCGAACTTTTGCAACCAAAGCATTAGCGTATCACGGTCCTTCTCGCAGCGGAGATTCGCATGGCCGATGGCCGGTTCCCCGCGGCAAACCGTTGTCGTTGATGTAGCCAAGCGCTAAGATAGACCGGTAGTGGGCGGGCCCGAGTGGCTGGTTTCCATTCGGCCAACCACCCAAAACAACGCCCAAACCGAGGCAACTGAATGAGCTACACCTTCAATGACCTAAAACACAAGCGGGTGGTCGACCTTCGCGAGATCGCCAAGGGCCTCGATCACGAGGCTGTGAAGGGCTACACGCAATTGAACAAGGATCACCTGCTGGATGCCCTTTGTAAAGCCCTAGGATTAGACGTTCACGAGCACCACGACGTCAAGGGAATCGATAAGGGCGCGATCAAGGCGGAAATCCGTGGATTAAAGAAAGAACGCGATGCGGCACTCGAAGCGCGCGATCACGCTAAGCTCAAACTGGTCCGCCGCCAGATCCACGGGCTCAAGCACACTATTCGGCGACACACGGCCTGATCCGGCCTTCTCGTATTCTCACCAACTCGCAAAGCGCCGCCTATTGCGATGGGAAAATGGGTACAGTCACCAATTCGCTTCAGGCTAAGTGCTTTGTTTCTTGCGTCATGACGGGGGCGAATTGTTGGCAGTCCCCATTTTTCGCTCCTGCATAAACTCACCCACGATGCCTAGAAGACGGATGCGCCGCGGCTTGCTCCTAATCTTATGGCTCGCGGTTTGGACTGCGAGCACCTCGGCTCAAGCACCCGAGGCGGCTGCTTCAAAAGCCGTTTTGCAACAGGTCGCCGACTCGCCGTTCCTTGAAGAGAACCTTCGTGTCCTGTGCGATGAGATCGGCGGGCGCATGTCCGGCACGCCCGCCATGAAGCAGGCGGTGGAATGGGCCGTCGAGGCCTTCCGCGATGCCGGCGTCGACAGGGTGCAAACGGAACCGTTCATGATGCCGAACTCCTGGCAGGAAGGAGCGACGAAGATCGAAGTGCTCGCGCCGGTGGGTTTTTCCGTGCGGGGGGTTTCGTCTGCTTGGTCGCCTCCGACTCCTGAGGGCGGCGTGCGCGCCGAAGTCCTCGACGGAGGCAGCGGTGCCAGAGGGGAGATCCTCGCTCTGGGAGAACGGGCTCGCGGCAAAATCCTTTTGCTCCGATCGGAACCTGTGACAACCTTTGGTGACTTGGCTGTCGAGCAACGCAAAGCAACCATCGCTTCCCGCGAAGCCGCCGAAGTCGAAGCCGCGGGTGTGGTTTTTATGTCCACCCGGCCGCACGGGTTGCTTTACCGCCACATCAACATCGTCAACGGCAAGTTGGACCGAATTCCTTCTGGGCTGGTCGCACGCGAGGACGCTCTACGAATCCTGCGTCTAATCGAAGCCGGGAGAAAGGTTGTGATGTATTTATCGCTGCCCAACGTCACGGGAGGTCCGTTCCAGGCGCGCAACGTCGTGGCGGAGATCGAAGGCAGCGAGTTGCCCCAGGAGATTGTCGTTGCCGGAGCCCATCTCGACTCTTGGGATCTGGGAACCGGATGTCTCGATAACGGGGTGAACGTTTCGTTGGTCATTGAGATCGCTCGTAGCCTGGTTGCCTCCGGAGTGAGACCGCGGCGAACCGTTCGGTTCGTTCTCTTCGGCGCCGAGGAGCAGGGTCTTGTGGGATCGCAAGCTTATGTTCGCGACCACGGGGAGGAACTCGACTCCCACGTCGCCGTCGTGGTTCACGACATGGGGGTCGGCCGTATGGAAGGTTACTCCCTGGGCGGGCGACGCGATATCGAGCGTGGGTTGATGAGGGCGATGCAGCCGGTCGCGGGACGTGGCGCTAATGCCCACAGCTACGAGGCATTTTTCGGCAGCGACCATTTTGACTTCCTTCTGGAGGGGGTGCCGGCCCTGGTCGCCGTGCAAGACACGAGCGAATACGTCCCCACCTACCATTCGAGCGCCGACACCTTCGACAAAGTGAACTTACGGGATCTCCGCCATCAGGTCAGCATCGCCGCCGTCACCGTCTTGAACCTTGCCAACCAGACGCCGCGTCTGGGCAAGCGGTTAAGCCGCCGGGAAATCAAAAGTCTGATGCGGCGGACCCAACTCGATGATCAGCTCAAGTTCTTGGGACTTTGGGACGACTGGAAGAGCGGTGAGCGCGGGCGCCGGCTGGAGGAGTGATGGCCCGGGGCAACGACCGAGAGGCGTTGCCTCACTCGCTTTCGCCTGTCAAAACAGACGACTGTGTTTTCGAGGACACGAAACCCCAAACCCTGCTGCCAGATTCACACGCATAGAGAACGCGCGCCTCATGCTGCCGTTTGATCTCGTCGAGCTTCCGATTGACCTCGGCTTGCATCTCGGCCTTCACGCTATTAACTACAAGTATTTGGCCTGTCACTAGCGTTCCAGGCTTCAGTTGCTTGCTGGCGCACACACTCGCGACGAGCAAATCCGAGATTAAGAGATCACAGGCCGAGCCCCGGAAGGACCTTGATCACGCGCTGCACTGCGGCAGCTCACATAAGAAGAGCTACCTAGAACCCCATAGTGCAGTTGATCATAGCCTTTTGGGCACAGCAGAGTTATCCAATACAGGATGAGCCTGAAGGGGAGGTTTGTTTCCAACACAAGATGAGCCTGAACGTGAGCGGGACGAAAGGGTACAAGCTGCTGGTGAATGACGATCACCATGCAGAACCTAGAGCGGCTTACCCTGGCCGAGATGCAGGAGTTCCTGGCCGGCAGTCGAAGCATTGGCTTCAGAGTCCAGGGACGCGAGCAGATTTATCGCTTTGTCGAGCGTATCTTGGCGGCGCAGCACTACCGACGGCTTGGCAGGAGGCAGAAGGGCATCGTGCGGCGGTTTCTGGCGCGGCTGAGCGGGTTGAGTCGGGCCCAGTTGACGCGGCTGATGGGGCAGTGGCTTCGGCACCGACGGATCGAGGCCCGACAACCCCGTCGGCGCCGCTTTCCGCGCCGCTACACACCCCAGGACATTGCCTTGTTAGCAACCGTCGACGCTGCCCACGAGGGTCTGTCCGGGCCGGCGGTACGGCGCATCCTCGAGCGCGAGTATCAGTTCTTCGCCAACTCGGAGTACGTCCGCCTGGCCCACATCTCGATTTCCCACATTTACAACCTGCGGCGCTCCCGGGCTTATCGCTCACAGCGGGTGGTGTTCGATCGCACTCAGAGACGACAGGTCGGGATCGCCGAGCGGCGCAAGCCCGAGCCACAGGGACAACCCGGCTATCTGCGCGTCGATACGGTGCACCAGGGTCACTGGGACACTCGCCCGGGGCTGTATCACATCAACGCCGTCGATACGGTCACGCAGTGGCAGGTCGTCGGCTGCGTCGAGACGATCTCGGAGCGACACCTGATCCCGGTGCTGGAAGCGATGTTGCACCAGTTCCCCTTTCGCCTGCGCGGCTTCCACTGCGACAACGGCTCGGAGTTTCTCAATCACCGCCTGGCCCGGCTGCTCAACAAGCTACTGATCGAGTTCACCAAGTCGCGCCCCTATCGCACCACCGACAACGCTCTGGTGGAAGGCAAAAACGGGGCCGTGGTGCGCAAGCACATAGGCTACGGAGCGATCGCCGCCGAGCATGCCTCCGCGTTGCAGCGCTTCTACACAGCCTATTTCAATCCCTATCTGAACTACCACCGCCCGTGCGGCTTCGCCACCATCGAGATCACCGCCCGGGGCCAACGCCGCCGTCGCTATCGCGCCACCGACTACCGCACGCCCTACGAAAAGCTACTCTCGCTGCCCGACTGGCAAAAGCACCTCAAGGACGGCGTGCGAACCGAGACGCTCCAGCAGCAAGCCAGCCGCCACAGCGACACGGCAGCGGCCCAGCGGATGCAGAAAGCCAAGCTCGCCCTGCTAGCCCGTTGTCGACTTCGTCGCTGACAGATTTCTGCAGTGATGGAAGCAGGGCAAGGGGACTTCAAACGCCAGCCCCCTTGCCCCGCACCCCCATCCCCCGCTGCCTAACTGCCACTGACTGCCTAACCGCCACTGAAAGGAGAACCCCAGCAGCACCGCCCGTCCGATCCTCCTTCTTCAGGCTCATTCTTGGATTGGAAAATGCTACAGCAACCTACGAATCCTTCAACGCCTCGAGCGCCGCGACGACTTCGTCTGGTTCCATGCGTCGCAGATAATCCGCCGTGACGTGGCGGTTGCGAACGATTCCGCCGCGGTCAACGATAAAGGTGGCGGGTACAGGGAGATTCCAGCTGCGGTCAGCGTTAAAGTTGCTGACGTCGGTATCAAAGACTCCGGTGTAGATCCACCGCACCTCGTCGGGAACTCGATAGTGCAAGCGGTAGGCGCGAATAACGCTCTGGTCGGCGTCGGTCAGGAGGTCGAAGTCGAGCTGCGAGTTGTTGGGCGTCGGCTCGGAATCATCCGGCGCAACGGCGATCACCGAAGCGCCCAACGAACGAATCCCGGGCAACGCTCTCTCGAAAGCCAACAACTGCAGGTTGCAGACAGGACACCACGCTCCACGGTAGAACGTGAGCACAACCGGGCCCTGGCTCAATCGCCCTTCGAGAGACACGTTTTGGCCCGCGGCGTTTGGTAGCCGGAAATCGGCCGCTTTTTCGCCGACTTCCAGTCCCGGTGCGACGCGGTTGGCGTCCAATCGCGCCATAGCTTCGCCCATTTGGCGGCCAACGTCGGCAGGAAGACTGTAGCTGTTCAGCAGTTGCTGGATCTCTTCGTTGAGACTCATCGGTACAAGTTTAGATGCGCGAGCTTAGCATAGCGATTCGGCGAATTATGTGCTACTTCGCCGTTGGTTTGCAAGCTGATGTGCAGGGGGTGGCGTCATCCCTGGTCACTCCGTCGAAACCCAAAGGCTTTCATTCCCTTGGGTGGGGCACAGGCTTGGCCGTACGCCATGGCCGCTCACTGGCGTTCGCGGCTGGGAATCGGGCATGGCAAGGGTGTGCGAGAGCAAGGGACTGAACCTGGAACGCCAGTGACAGGCCAAGTGTCTGGGCTACTATGGCGCCGTGACCCCTCCGAAAACAGCTCATGAACCGCTCCCTGACGCTCGCGGCTGGGAACGAGGACCCTTGTAGCTAGCCCGCTTGTCCTAGCCGCCGCAGGCGGCTCGTTGTTCACCCGAGCAACGCCCACGGGCGGCCTACATTCCCTGGACCGGCGAGATCGCCGGTCACTAGCGCTCCTTCGGCCTATCCACCATCGGCACAAAGCGTACCGGCAGCACAGTCCGCCTGCTGGTTTTTCCGGCAGCGTCTTTGTCGATGACGATGAGATCTTGGGACCAGCTCGACGGACCGACGGGCGCGACCAGGCGTCCGGGAGCGGCCAACTGATCGACGAGAGCCTGTGGGGTCTCTTCCGGTGCGGCCGTGAGGATGATGCGGTCGAAGGGGGCGTTTTCGGGCCAGCCGAGGTAGCCGTTACCGATCAGAACTTCGACGTTTCGATAACCGAGCTCATCAAGGCGCCGTCTTGCCTGCGCACCCAGGCTCTCAACGATCTCAATGCTGCAAACCCTTTCCGCCAACCGTGACAGTACGGCTGCCTGATAAGCCGAGCCCGTCCCGATCTCCAATACTTTGTGGTGGGGTTCGACGTCGAGCAGCTCGCTCATAAAGGCAACGATGTAGGGCTGTGAAATGGTCTGACCGGCGCCGATCGGCAAAGGACGGTCTTCATAGGCCTGGCGGGTAAGGCTCTCGGGCACGAACAAATGCCGGGGTATGTTTTCCATCGCCTCCAGGACGCGGGCGTCTCTGACTCCGCGAGCGCGGATCTGGAGGCGTACCATCGCCTTGCGCTCGGCTTCGTAGGAGGCCGCTGGGGCAGCGGAGGCAGAAGCAGGGGGCTCGGACAGGCCGCCGCACCCGCTAACAAGTGTGCAGGCGAGCGCGAACAAGACGAGAAGGGTCAGGGAAAAGGCGTTGCGAGGAGCAAGCCTTTCCGGCGTGTCAGGCATCTCTTCCGAGGATGGCATTAAAGGAGTCCGGGGGCAAGATTTACGAGCGTCTCTCCTAAAGGCGTCGGAAACTCGATATCCTCAAAGACTTATGTCCCAACCCCAACTAGAGCGGAAACTGGGTGTCGTCAGCGCTACGGCTCTGGTCGTTTCGAACATGATCGGAGTCGGTATTTTCGCCACGACCGGCTTTCTAGCCGGGGATTTGGGGTCTCCGCAGCTTGTCGTAGGAATTTGGCTCGTCGGGGCCGCCATAGCCTTGCTCGGCGCGCTGTGCTATTCCGAGTTGGGCATCAATTTCCCGCGCTCCGGCGGCGAATACGTCTACCTTTCCGAGGCCTGGGGACCGACCTGGGGCTTCATCGACGGATGGGTCAGCTTCTTCGCCGGTTTCTCGGCTCCGATTGCCGCCACCGCTCTGGTGATTTCAGCCTACTTGGCCCACTTCTATCCCAGCCTTGACGCGGGGTATCCGGGCGCACCCGTTGTAGAGCTGGGTTTCATCACGATTCAACTTGGGGGTGCGCAACTGGTCGCTTGCGGCATCGTGATCGCCTTCACGCTGCTCAATCTCCTGGGCGTTTCGCAAGTAGCCGCACTCCAAAATATTCTGACCGCGACCAAGCTGCTCGTCCTCGCGGCTTTCGTCGTGCTGGGGTTTACGGTCGGAACGGGTGACTGGGGCCACTTCACTCAAACGGCCGAACGTGCGTCATCGCACGGGTTGGGCGTGCAGTTCGCCATCAGCTTGGTGTTTGTCTATATGGGGTATAGCGGCTGGAACGCGGCCATCTATGTGGCCGAGGAAATCCGAGACCCCGGACGGACGCTGCCTATTGCCCTGATCTTGGGCACTTTTCTGGTGGCGATCCTCTACGTCGTCCTGAATTGCCTCTACGTGTACGCGACACCTCTCGAAAATCTGAAAGGTGTGGTGGCGGTCGGCTCAGAGGCTTCCGCCGGACTTTTCGGCCCTCGCGTGTCCGGGTTATTCAGCGCCGCCATGGCAGTTTCGTTGCTGGCCACGGTCAATGCCATGTGCATGATCGGTCCTCGCGTTTACTACGCGATGGCGAAGAACCGAGCTTTCTTCGCAATCGCCGCGAAGGTACATCCGCGATGGAAAAGTCCTTGGGTGGCGGTCATTTGCCAGGGCATATGCTGTTGCCTGCTTATTTTGTTGGCAACATTCCGAGATCTGTTCGTATACGTGGGATTCACTCTGAACTTGTTTTCGGCCCTTTCAGTATTGGCATTATTCAAGTTTCGCAAACGTCCCGACTGGAAGCGGATGCCGTGGGTCAGCTTCGCCTATCCCCTGCTTCCCGGTCTGTACATTGCGGTCAGTTTATGGATATTTCTACACTTCGCGTCGAGTGAAGTGAAGGTTGCCGCCTGGAGCCTGGCGACGATTCTTGTGGGGGCGCTGATTTATCACTTTTTCTATCAAAAGAGGACAACCTGAGCGACACTGACGCGGCAGACTTGTGTCCCTTCAAAGCAGAACCTTATGAAAGTTGCCGCCGTGAATGGGTCGGTGCGATCATGGGAGTGCCACCCACCCCCAAGGCCTGCTAAGGGTGCCAGAGTTCAGATTAGCGGGACGATTCAGTCCCGCTCCCCGGGGAGAAACGATGAATAGCTTCGGTGCTCGAACTACACTTACGGTTTCGGACCGAACCTACGAAATCTTTCGCCTCGATGCCGTAAAGAGCCACGACGCCTCTCGTCTTCCGTTCTCGCTGAAGATCTTGCTGGAGAATTTGCTTCGCAACGAGGACGGCAAGACCGTGACCGCCGCCGACATCGAAGCCTTGGCATGCTGGGATCCGCAGGCGACACCGAGTCACGAGATCGCCTATCGCCCGTCGCGGGTGCTGATGCAGGATTTCACCGGTGTCCCCGCCCTGGTTGACCTGGCGGTGATGCGGGAGGCCATGAAGGCGCTCGGCGGCCGCCCTTCGCGGATCAATCCGCTACAGCCGGCTGAGCTGGTGATCGACCACTCGGTGCAAGTGGACCGCTTCGGCAGCTCGGAAGCATTCCAACTGAACGGCCAGCTCGAGTATTTGCGCAACCGGGAGCGCTACGAGTTCCTGAAGTGGGGGCAGAAGGCTTTTCGTAACTTCAAAGTCGTTCCGCCTGAAACAGGCATCGTCCACCAGGTAAATCTGGAATACCTGGCGCGGGTGGTCTTCAGCAGCGAGGAAAACGGCACCGTCCGCGCGTTTCCCGATACGTTGGTGGGAACCGACTCGCACACGACGATGATCAACGGTCTCGGGGTCCTGGGCTGGGGCGTAGGCGGCATTGAAGCCGAGGCGGCGATGCTCGGCCAACCGATCTCGATGCTGATTCCGCAAGTCGTGGGCTTCAAGCTCAGCGGGCGATTGGCCGAAGGGGCCACGGCGACGGACTTGGTTCTCACCGTTACCCAGATGTTGCGCCAAAAAGGCGTGGTGGGCAAGTTCGTCGAATTCTACGGCGCCGGGCTTTCCGGTCTGCCGCTCGCCGATCGCGCGACGATTGCAAACATGGCCCCCGAATACGGCGCGACGTGTGGCATTTTCCCGATCGACGGTGAGACGCTCGAATATCTTCGCTTGACGGGTCGTGCCGAAGAGCAGATTGCGCTGGTGGAAGCCTACGCCAAAGAGCAAGGCATGTTCCGCGAGCCAGACTCGCCCGACGCCACCTATTCGGACACTCTCGAGCTGGATTTGACCGATGTCGAACCGAGCCTAGCCGGGCCTCGCCGCCCCCAAGACCTGGTACCACTGAAAAAGGCGAAAGAGTCATTCGAATCCGCTCTTGCCGGGATGCTTTCTGAAAGAAGAGTGGGCCCCGGCGGCTCGGGAGCCGCGGTAGCAGTTGAAACCGCGCCGGCCGCCGTGAAAGTCGAGCACGCCGGAGAAGCCTACGAACTGCGCCACGGCTCGGTCGTCATCGCCGCGATCACGAGCTGCACGAATACATCGAACCCGACGGTCATGGTGGCTGCCGGGCTGGTCGCCAAAAAAGCGGTGGAGCGCGGCTTGCAGGCCAAGCCCTGGGTCAAAACGAGCCTGGCACCCGGCTCGAAGGTCGTCACCGAATACTTGAAGCGATCGGGGTTGGCGGAATACCTCGACATGATCGGGTTCCACTTGGTCGGCTACGGCTGTACGACCTGCATCGGGAACTCGGGACCTCTTCCGCAAGCCGTTTCAGAGGCCATCCAGGAAGGGGACCTCGCGGTCGCGTCGGTGCTCTCGGGGAACCGTAACTTTGAGGGGCGAGTCCATTCGGAAGTACGCATGAACTACCTCGCCTCCCCGCCTCTTGTCGTAGCCTACGCGCTGACGGGACGCATGGACGTCGACCTGATGGAGGACCCGCTCGGCACCGATCTCGAGGGCCGTGACGTGTATCTCCGCGACCTCTGGCCGACGCAGAAAGAAGTACAACAAGTCGTTGGCTCGACCGTCGGCTCGGAGTTGTTCAGAAAGACCTACAGCCAGGTATACGCCGGCGATAAGAATTGGAACTCGCTCGACGCTCCGGCGGACGTCCTGTTTGACTGGGACGGCAGTTCGACCTACGTGCGCCGGCCGCCATATTTCCTAGACACAGGTCCCGAGCCGGAGCCGGTCACCGACATTGCCGGCGCGCGGGCCCTGGCGCTCTTGGGCGACAGCGTCACGACCGACCACATCTCGCCGGCGGGAGCGATTAAGCCTGACAGTCCGGCGGGGCAGTACTTGATCGAGAACGGCATCAAGCCGCCGGAATTCAACTCCTACGGCTCTCGACGGGGCAACCATGAGGTGATGATGCGTGGCACGTTCGCCAACGTGCGCCTGCGTAACCGCTTGGCTCCAGGGACGGAGGGCGGTTGGACACAGCATCTTCCCGACGGCGAGCAAATGACAATCTATGACGCGGCGATGAAGTATCAAGCCGAGGGAGTGCCGTTGATTGTGCTGGCCGGCAAGGAATACGGGGCCGGGTCGTCACGCGACTGGGCCGCCAAGGGGCCTCGCTTGCTGGGTGTGCGCGCCGCGATCGCTGAAACCTATGAGCGCATTCACCGCTCGAACCTCGTCGGCATGGGGGTCTTGCCGTTGCAATTCAGGCCGGGCGACGGCGTCGAGTCTCTCGGGCTGACCGGGCGTGAGATCTACAACATCGAGGGCCTGGGCGACGGTTCGGCCAAAGCAGTGACGGTCGCGGCAACCCCCGAGCGCGGCAAACCGATTAGCTTCCAAGCTGTGGTTCGCATCGACACCCCCCAGGAAGTGCTCTACTACCAGCACGGCGGGATCTTGCAATATGTGCTGCGGCAGATGGTGGGGGGGTAGAGCCGACCGGGCTACGTGCTTGGTTGCACAAATTCCCGATAGGTTATAGGTGGACAATCTCTGGACCGCTCCCTCACGGTCGCGGCTCGGAAGACTCTGCGAACAAACTACTTCCGCCCTAGACGGACGATTACATGGTCCTCTTGTGCGGCTGCGCCACCCTAACGTCCGGTTTGGGTGCGCTCTTCGATCCAAACGCCGATCGTTTCAAGCGCGACGGGCGCGATTGTTTCGTCGATCTTGGAGTACTCGGCTGGGAGGCCGGTTTTGCTGGTCTGGAGCAAATGGTTCAACTCCGGTAGCTCCACCAACTTGTAGTCTTTGTTGCCGGCAGCCTTGAGCGCTTCGCCGATGGCCGGCATGTTTTCGCCCGGAGGCACCTGGAGGTCGCGTTCACCCGTCACGACGAGAACCGGGCATTTGACTTTGCGTAGCCTTGGGGCGGGGTCGAAGGTCAGGAAATGGCGAAACCACGGCGTCAGCAGCATTTTCGACTGAGCTTTGATGGCCTCCTCACCAGGGTAGCCGCGTGCCTGCTTCTCCTGATCTGTCAGTCCGGAGAAGCGCTCTTGCTGGATCTCCAGAAGCTTGTCCGCAGCCGTGTCATTGTTCTTCTCCGCTTTCACTACGGCGAACAGTCGCTCCTGCAAGGCGCGGTTCTGCTGGATCAGATCTTTCCCCATCCCCATCGCCCGCATCATGGCCGCTGACTGCAGATAGAGTATTTCTTCGCCGACGAGGCCGGGGGCAGCCAGGAGCACGATGAACGCTACATCTTGCGACATCGCCGCGGCCAAGGGCGCGACGATCGCACCTTCGCTGTGCCCCACGATTCCGATCCGACCGGGGTCGATTTCTTCGCGACCCTTGAGGAATTTCACGCCGGCAAGAGCGTCGGTCGCGAAGTCTTCCGAGGTGGACTCAAAAACACTGCCTGTCGAGCCGCCGACGCCGCGATCGTCAACCCGCAGTACGGCAATGCCACGGCGTGTAAGGTGATCGGCTAGAACCAGAAAGGGCCGATGACCCATCAGTGTCTCATTGCGATCCTGCGGACCTGACCCCGAGACAAGCAGCACCGCCGGCACGGGGCGTTCGGACCTGGGCAAAGTCAAGGTTCCGGCGAACTTCACGACGGCCGTGTCGTTCATAAACGCGACTTCGATTTCGTCATAGGGATAAGGCTTCTTCGGATCTTGGGGACGAGCCATGTCAGGGACTTTCTCCTGGCGTTTGAGCACCAATGGCAGTGCGCTACTACCCTGTCGCCACTCGCCGGTGATCCGGGAACCGTCCTCGCTCATCGTGCCCTCGAACTCGGCCACGGGTTGTTTGAGCTTGAGCAGAACCGAATTGCCGTCGAACCGAATCTTGCTGATCTTCAAGCCTTCGGCGCCCTGATCGATGCTATCGACCGTCCCGCTCAAACTACCGTCCTCCGATTTTGAAATTTTGAAAAGCAGCCGCAGCGTAATCGGGCCGGGATTAAGCGCCCCGAGCCAAATGCCTTCCAGCCCTTCACCGGGCACGCCGTCGGGGATCGGAGTGGTAACCGGCCCGGGGGCGACGTCCGGGCTCTCGTCGCTGCGAGAGAGGACAAAGGGAAACTGGGCGCTTCCCTGGCTAAAATCGCCGGAGATATTCTCTCCATTCTTCGACAACTTGCCCCTGAAAGATGGGTTGCCCGGGACACCTTGCATCGAGAACGAAACCTGCAGCCCGTCAACCTTCACGTTCGCCAGGCGAAAATCCTTCCCCCCTTGGACGGGAATGTCGATCTCGCCCCGCCATTCGTCTCCATCCCCGCGAACAAGATCGACAATGACCTCCAGGGGCTGGCCCGGTATCCTAATCTGCCCCTCCCAGCGTCCTTGCGGGCTCGCTTCCTCCTGGGCCCAGGCCAAGCCCGTGCTCGACACGAGAGCACACAGCAGAAAAGCCGCCGCAACATTGAGAAAGTTCTTCATACCCATCTCCTTGAGTCTCACCTTATCACCTTGCTTCTGCCCTATAATACGCACGACTTGCCAATTTCATTGAAGGAAATCATAGCGAGGTAAGGCGTGAAAGCCGAAAGAGGTTCCAAACCCCCTAGCATGTCGGCGGGTGTGACCGGTCTCTCACCCTTCTTGGGAGCAGATGATGGCAGCGCATTGTCCTGAATGCAATCAACAGCTCGATAGACAGACCTTGCGCCAAGGGTTCAGATGGTCCGCGCTTCAACAAGTGCAAATCAATTGTCCAAGCTGCAAGACAACGCTCGAGATTACACCGCGTAGCGTATCGTTGATTGCAGTAGCGTGCTGTCTGTTGGCGGTCATCACGATCCCTGGGATGTTGGATTTACATCAAAGGGGTTTGCCACTGTTCGTGGTGGCCGTGATACCACCACTTCTGATTATTCTTTGCATGCCAATCCTTTACGTGTTGCTGAGTCGATTCCACGCCAAACAGGATCTCTCCATTCGTTAGGGTCTTGTGAGGACATGCCCCTTCCCCGCGCGTTCACTCAAACTTATTCGCCTCGCGCCAGGCATCGAAGCCGCCCGAGAAGAGAACGCTCAAGCAGCTCTTGACCGAATCGCACCCCCCCGGGGGTGCCTTGAGCCGCGGAGTGTCGCCCCGTTTGTCGTACATCCCAAAGCCCCAGGCTTTCCCGGCGTCGCGAGGCGAATCGTAAACCTGCCACAAGACGACGTAGGGGCAACCCCACTCGAGCACTGTCTTCAGCGCGTAATACAAGCGCGGCAACAGGGGACCGGTCGGGAGGTGCTCGAAGCGGTCCCGGGCGTAGCCCAGCTCCCCAATCATGACGAAGTCCTTCCCAAATCGCCGGCGGCCAAGCGGCGAAAGCGACCTCTCGGCCTGCGATCGGATTCGTTCCAGGTCGCGGCGCAGCCGGGTGACCGTCTCCTGGGGGGCCGTATCGCTCTCCCGCGTTTCAAACGGCGAGTTCGCCGACTCGTAGGCGGAGTAGGAAAGCAGGTCAAAAACTACGTTGGGCACGACGTGTTCGAGAGCACACCAGCCTTGTTCGGAAGACCCCGGTGTCAGGGGGGCCTTTTGAAACCGGGCGCCCCGCTTAACTAGGCGCAGGTTGACGAGGTTAATCTCAAAGGCGTGAAAGATGCGCAGGCGAGCCTCCGGATAGCTCTTTCGAACTTCGTCTACCGCTTGAAATCTAGTATTTGTCCATTGCGTCAAGGTGTCGATCGCTCTCTGCGGCGAACCGGTATAGTTCATGATCTCGAGCAACTTTTCATCGGCCTCCGAGTTGGCCAAGATAATGGTCTTCGGCTTATCGCCGAATTGCCGGTAAAGAAACTCGCACAGCTGTTTCGTCTGGCCGTGTTCAAGTTCTGTTTCGGCCTTGCTCCACGGGCGCAACAGGTTGATGTCATCGGGTCCGGCCCCGTAGTCCCGAAGCGGATAAACGGTCAACACGACGGTTTCGATGGCATCATCTTCCAATACGGATCGGTAACGGGGCAGCGCCAGGATCTTGGCCGGCGTCAAAGGCGCCTCAACACTATCCCGACTGAACAGCCGCGAAGAAAAAGGCAGCCGCATGTAATCGAACCGCGCGCCCAAATAAAGCCGGAACACTCGAGAACCGGTTTCCACACTGCGCCGGCGGGCCCTGGTCAGCAAGTCCTCGCTTGCCGCGAAGTTAGGAGATCCAACCCATTGATAGAAACCGATTCGCTGCTCGAGTCGCGGCTGAGCCGAAACTCCACCTGCGACCAACAGCAGTACCGCAAAACCGCGCGCAAGGGCACTCGTCACCGGCTGACCTCGATCATGTGGGGATAGCTAAGGCGACCCTCCGCGTCGACTCGGACCGGCAGCAATCCCGGTTCCAAGTTGGGGGGTAACTTCACGTTGATCTGGTTAGGTCCCACGTAGAGCACTTCGCCCGCTATTTCACCGAACAATACGCGTGTCCGCCGGGGCACGAAGTTTCGACCGTAGACGGTCAGGACAGCGTTCGGACCAAAAGGAGGTGGCGTGTGTTCGACGCCGTCGACGATCGCATCTCGGAAGATGGCGGGGAACTCGCCGGCGACCAGGGGTTGATCCGGCAGGGCCGGAGGAAAAACACGCTGCCACCAGCTCGGGCGGTACTCGATTCGCAGGGTTACCGGTCCAGTTCGATCGGGTTCGATCACCATATACCCGAGCGGGTCGCGTTGAATCGGTAGATCGGTCCACTGGTCCGGCCCATCGAGCACAGCCGCTCGCCATTCCGGTCGGGCGGTTACGCGGAGGAGGATCATATCCGACGGCCCCAGATCGGCTCGGATCTCCCCTCGACCGGCCGCCGTCCAGTGAAGGCCGACAGCTTCGGGACGACCGGCCCAATCCAGGTAGGCTTCCAATCCCTGACGATCGAACAATCCGCGGATGGGACGAAGCGTTTTCCGCGACGACCGGGAGACTACCACCGCCTGAGCCGCGTTGGGGCTTGGCACGTAATAGACACACCACCCTTTCTCGTCATACAGGCATTCGAAGTAGGCGTGAAATCTCTGCCAGTCCGCGGTGACAACGTACTGCACGCCCACGGTCTTGAGCCAAAGCAGAAATTCGGTGCGGTGCTCGCCCCAGTGAACGAATTCAGCAGCCTGTGCCAAAACGGGGTTCCCCATAACGTCGATCGAAACCGGCCCGAAAACCCGCGCACCTTCTGAGTGTTGGTTGATCCACTGGAGTGCGCCTTGCGGCATGGGTGCCGGCTGTAGCGAGTAGCGGGGTAGCAGCAAGAACGTCCAAGCCGCGCACGAGAGAAACACAGCGAAGCAGATCCAGCGCGCCCGCGGCGATCGGAACGGCGGCCAAAGTGTGGCGAGACCCACCACCACCAGTTCCGCCACGGCAAGCGCATCGAGCGGACGAGGGCGACCGGGGAAGGTCGCAAGCAACAATATCGCTGAGCCCCCGACGAAGAGTAGAGCCGCCGCCCCAGGCTTACGCCGGCCAACCTCCAGCGCTAGAAGCAAAAACGGAACCAACGACCAGAACAGGACCCGGGCGCCGTCGGGTTGATCGAAAACGGTGTACAGCCGCGAGGGTGCAAGAGCGTAGAGCAATGCTGCTGTCGCCGCGGTTTCGACCGTTCCACGCAGTCGCCTCACCAGCAGATAGACTCCCGCGCAACCCAACGCGTAGACAAAGCCAACCACCCCAACGTATGCCCACTCCGTGGGACTGCCCGTAAGCCCCACGACCGAGGCTACGAGCAACGGAAGCAGCGGCGAGGCGACCGAGAACGGAGGGAGGGCGCCCAGTTTCAATACCTGCTCCGCGGCTTGAATCGAGACCTGGGCAGTGCTGTCGGCGCCGTAGATCATTGCGCCACGTGAATCTCGACCGACGGAAACGTCCGCCGCCCCAGCCGAATGCTCAGCTTGTGCGCGCCCGTCCCGACATGGTCTGGAAGGGTCAGATTGAACTCATAGAGCCGCGTCAGCGGATCGACAGCATACGGTTCCACGTGTTCCACCGGGTGATCGTCGATATCCGCAGCGAATGCGCTGTTGACCTCCGCCTCCGAATCAGCATCCACCTCTTCGAGCCTGACCCGGATCTTTCGGCTCTCGATAGCAACGCTCGAAAGCAGGTTAGTGCCATCGCTCACGCGGACCAGCCGGGGCACGAGAGGCCCTGGTGGAGCGACCCGCATCAAGGCGGCATTCGAGGCGGGCCTGCCCAAGACGCGAAGACGTACAGGAACCATACCGGTTCGAACGTCGGGAGGCAGGTAGAAGTTGACCTGACTCGGTCCTCGCCACGCATGCTTGCCGACGAAGCTGGGAGCTGTGGACACCCCTTCAACTTCGATCCTCAAAGAGTTGAGATCCGCTTCATCCGGCAAATCCACAACCCAAAGCGCCCCGCTCGCGTAGCGTCCCGCGCAGGGGACGACGGCGTCCGGGCTCAAAGTATTTGCAATACCAATGATTCGAGCATGCCGGGAATCGTTGAGCCGGGCTTTCCAACCCGGGGCGCGTTTACGAGCCGTCATCCACAGATACTGCGTATCAAAACCGTCCATGGATAGCAGTTGAAGGTCCAGCTCTCCGATAAAGCGGGCAACCGCCTCGGGAGAGAACCGAACCCCGCTCCAGGTGTCGGGGGCTGCCGTAGCTTCGCGATGTGTAGTCCGTTTCGGAGCGGCAGCTCGCTGCGACCACCCGGGCTGTGAGCCGTCACACGGCTCGCCTCCGGGCAAGCCATTCAGTTGCCACTTGAAGATACCTCCCACCTTCAGTACGCGAGCGCCCTCACGCAGGTATTCCAAAACGACCCGCCTGTCGGGGATATGCTGAAAGACGGCGAAGGAATAGCAGAAATCGATTGATTCGTCTTCGAAGGCCGAGAGGTCAGATCCGTCGTTAAGGCGAACGTCGGCGTGATCAAGTCGGGCCAGATTCTCTTTGGCTAAGGTGATCATTTCACCGGAAACATCCACACCTAAGATATGGCCGAATACCTCGCTTAGTGGAAGCATCAGGCGCCCGGGGCCGCAGCCGATCTCCAGCGCCGAAAGCTGTTTGAAATCCGTGCCGGGGGGGGAACCGCCGAAACTCCTCCCTGAGGATCCGTAAAACGTCGGCAGCCGAGTCAAAGAACTCCTCTTGGCTTTGTCGCAGGCGCCCAAACGCGGCGTAGTAGCAAGCGTCCTCCCGGGCGCGCCGATCCCAGTCCGAGCGCATCCGCCCACTGACCGTACTCGGGAAAGTCATCGAACAACAAGGTTAGCGGAAGGCGCGAAAAAAATCGACGCCTGGAGCTCAATCATGCAGGGCAGCCGTGCTTCGCTACTAATCTTCAATGACTTATGGGTCCCTTGACAGACCTCCCTAGGCTTTCTCATGAGGGTTTGGACGACCGGCGTTGAACGAACGTTATTTTTGTAGGGGCGGACCACCGTGTTCGCCCAAACGTTGTCGTGAGAAATGCGGACTAGCTTAGTAGTTCATTTCATAAGTTCGGTTTACGCATGTTTAGATTTAGAAGCCAGGTGGACGATCGGGAACTTCGGGCACGGCATGCCGTGCCCCTACATTTCGAGGCGCCCAATAGATCTGTAGGGGCACAGCATGCTGTGCCCGCCTGCTCTCGCCCGAAACGTGGTGTATTTATGAAATGGAGTACTTAGGTATTCTTTCACCACGTTCCGATGGCGCAAGGTTGGCAGACAGATTACGAGCCGGACGTCGGCTAAACAGGCAGGGGCCGACAAGGGGAGATAGCTATCACGGATCGCGCCCGAATATAGTAGGCTAGTCCTATACTCGCGGAATTAGCGAATCCCTCGAGTCCCGCGTCCGCGCTATGAACCTGCCGAACGCCCTCACCGTACTGCGGATCTTCTTCGTGCCGCTGCTGTTGGCGGTGATGCTACGCCGCAATATCGAGATCGACACGGGCTGGGTGATCATCTCCAAGGAATGGCTGGCCCTAGCCATTTTCTTGATGGCAGCGTCCACCGATCTGTTGGACGGCTACTTGGCGCGGCGCCGGCGGCAGATCACCACCTTCGGGAAGCTGCTCGACCCTCTGGCCGACAAACTGCTGATTTCGGCCGCCTTTATCTCTCTCGTCGAACTGGGGCGAGTCCCGGCCTGGATGGTGGTGATTATCGTGAGCCGAGAGTTCGCGGTCACCGGGCTGCGAAGCATCGCCATTTCGCAAGGCTACGCGATCAGCGCCAGCGATCTAGGCAAGACGAAAATGGTCACGCAGGTCATTGCTGTTTCGCTGTTGCTGGTCGCACCGTATTCGACCCTCGTGGGCGAAATGGCTTACGTAGCACTGTGGTTCGTTGTGGTCTTCGCCGTCATATCAGCCGTCGACTACTTCCGGGCCTTCCGCAAAAAGGTCGAAGCCCGGGATGCTGCCGCAGTCGCTCCCAACGTGGTCGAGCTTCGCAAGGAAGACAAGGAAAACTTGGCAAGCTAAGAGAAGACGGAAGTTAGTTCGCCCAATCCTTCAGGCACAGTCGCTGGTCCCTTCCTACCGCCGCCGCGCTGACAACGTCCATCAGCAAGCTCCCCGGTGCGTAGCATTCGGTTCTCAGGAACGCAACGGACGACCTCAAGGCTCTTCGACGTCAAACAGGACAGCGCCGTCTCCCTTCGCAGCAATCTCCTGGTCGAAGAAAGCAACAATCAGATCCCGCCGCGCCAACAGCGCGCGGATCTCGACATCCTTCAGGTGCGGTTTCAACCGGCTCGATAGGCTCTCGTAGTCCAACCGCCGCATAGCTTCGAGGAATCTCCGGTCGCACTTCCCCAATTGCTTGACGTTGTGAAGCTTCTTGTGGCGCCGGAAAGCGCGCGTGTGGTCGATCATCCACAGTTTCCAGTCTTTCGTAATGAGCAGGTTCCCCAAATTGCGATCGACGTTGTAAATAAGCTCGTCAAACACCCGGACACAGTACATCCGGTTGTTCCAAGCCTGCCGGTCGGGCGGCTGGGTTCGGCTCAGGTAGCGCTTCTTTTCCGTCGTCAGGACATCGTCGACCCACCATGTCAGCGCACCTCTTTCCCCGCTCAACTTCCGCTCTACGCTAACGGGCGTCATTCCTAACCCGAGCATGGCGTCGAGGAGGTAGGCCGCAATGTTAAACCGGTAGCTGTCACGGAAATCTATCTCCGTCCTGGCTCCTGAGTGATGAGTCATTTTCCATACATCCACATCCTGAAACTGAGCATCGTGGGTGAAGTCGCCGTCAGTTAGAGTGACGCGCTTGGATCCGGTTATTCCCTCCGAAATATAGCGCGTCTTCACGACTTTCGCGGTTGAGAGGAACTCCCGCTTCTGTTGCGGCGTCCACAGCTTTGGGTCGTTGGCCGGGGAAGGTTCGGCAGCCCGGATCGGGCATAGCAGAGGCAGGACAATTGCAGTGAAAAGGACGGCTTGTCTGGGAAACCGAAAGACCTCTCTCATGGCGATGCGTGGTGACCGGCCCTTGGCGGGCGACGGGCCAAACTAGCAACCAACCTACCGGGCGCGCTCCCCCAATTGGCCGGCCATCGCCCGGGCGCCGTCTAGAGCTAGTACGGCCGCATGTTTTGATTCGTTGGAGAGACCCCCGACCGCCTCCTCGACATCTTCGCGCGTCAAGGCCAGCGCCTGCTCCGCTGTCTTGCCCAGTAGGAGCTCGGTTAAAGCAGAGCCGGCGGCAATCGAAGCCGTGCACCCCCGGGTCAAATAGCGGACCGCGGCTAATCGACCGTCCGCGACCCGCGCACTTAGCTGGAGAATATCTCCACAGACTGGATTCGATACCTCTACCCGGATGTCTGGGCTCGGTAACTCGCCGACGTTGCGGGGATTCTGAAAATGGTCAAGGAGCCGATCGCTGTACACGAGCCCATATTCTACTGCTCAAAGGCAAACCCGGGCCCAGCTCAGCCCTAGCCCGCTTTTCTCACCGGGTAGCAGGCGGTTGAGAGGCATCCTTGTCGCAATGGCAAGAAGGTCTCATAAGAGCGAGACTGTTCGCGAGACCGGCAAAACCGAGCCGCGGTCGCGAGCCCGCGCTCAAGCTTCGTGAAATCACCTGGATTGGCGATAACAGCGCCAGCGTGGCCGTGACCGCATCCTTTCGGGCGCAGCCCTGTTTGGTTCCGGCTCGTCCGGGTCAGATCGAGAAACCGGCGCAGCAGGTTGGCGTCAGCTCTTGGCCGCCGCCTTGCGCCGTTTGCGCTTTCCCTCAGTTGAGGATGCCCGTAGTTCGGCTAAGTACTTGGGGGGCCGACCGCGGCGAGGTCGACCGACTGCGAGGCTCTCGAGCATCCGGATGACATGGTTCAGGCGCTCCAGTTCCTCGCGTAGGACTTTGATGGCATTGTAGATAGGTTCGCTAGCCATACGACGCACCTCCGTTGTTGATATCGTCCCCTCGACACCAGGGCTTTACGACAGCGGGACAACACAGGTGGACTTGCCTGAAATTTCAACCTGCATACGTCGCCGAAGTCTCCCCCGCGAGACTAGCGTTGCCGTCGCCATCAGGGAGGCTCTGGTTATAAAGCCGCCTCGACGATCGGTCGATAAACATCATGATTAGCCATGGCTACCGAAACCAAAACCCCGTCTGAGACCGGCGAGGCTACGCCATCGGGAACTACCAGGCCGTGGGCTTTGAAGGCCCTGCCGCCCTTCCCGGCGGTTGCCTTGCAGTTGCTAAGCTTGCTGGACGATGACGAAGTGCCGATGAAAAAGATCGTCGCGCTGCTGCGGATCGACCCGGCACTTTCGGCGGAGATTCTCCGCGTGTCTAACTCAGCGCTTTATGGGCTGAGCCGACGGGTGGACAACGTTTCCCACGCGATCGTCGTATTAGGCACCGAAGTCGTCAAGCGCCTGGCCCTTACCGTGGCCTTAGGACGCTTTTCCCACGGCTTTCTGCGCAACCAGGGGCTGCGGATCTGCTGGGATCATAGCGTCGCCTGCGCCTTGATCGCCGAAGAACTGGCGCAGGCGCTAGACGTGGCGAAGGACCGAGCCTATACCGCGGGGCTGCTACACGACGTAGGCCGACTGGCGCTACTGGCTTGCTACCCCAACGAATACGGGAATCTTATTGTGGTGGCGCGGGAGAATGACTTCGACGAACTCGAGTGCGAGAGGCAACTGTTTGACATCGACCATTGTGCGGCTGGGGAGTGGTTGGGCTGGGAATGGAACTTACCCCAAGACTTCGTCGACGCCATCAGTCAGCATCATACCGCCGAAGCTGCCGACCGCTCCCTGCTCTCGGTCATCACCGCGGCGAATGCCGTCGCCGACACAATCGGCTTCAACGTGCTCCAAATGCCGCCCAAATCGACCGTGGCCGAGGTGATAGCCAACCTTCCGATCGCCGATCACGACGCTCTTGCCGACAAGCTGGAAAAGTACCCGGAGACGGTCCGGAACACTATTGGCGCTGTGACCCCCGGCACCTAGCCCGTTTTCCACACCACCTGAACCGGTCCTAGCCGGGTCCCGGTGTCTATTCATTCGCTCGGCCTTGCCGAGACCTCAGGCCCCGCCGTGTCCCCCCAGAGACACCTCCCCTATAATGGAGGGCAATCAACGAGCAATCGCTCGGCACCCCGGAGCCACTCCCGTTGTCCTCGGAAGATCGTCTGTTTGAACAGCGTTATCAGAAGATTCGCGACATTGAAGCTCTCGGGTTTGCCGCCTATCCCCGCAAGTTCGCCTTCAGCCATACGGCACGAGAAATCCATAGCGCCTATGGTGCGTTAGACGGCGAGCAGCTGGAAAACAAAAACATTCCGGCCAAGGTCTGCGGACGCTTGATGACTGTTCGCCGGCAAGGCAAGGCTGGTTTTTGCCACATCCAGCAGGAAGGCGAGCGATTGCAACTCTACGTTCGTCAGGACACCGTCGGCGAGAACGCCTTTGCACTGTACAAAAAGCTCGACGCCGGGGATATCATCGGTGCCGAGGGTCGTCTCTTTCGTACCCGAACCGGTGAGCTAACCCTACGCGCCGAGCGTCTTGAGTTTCTGGCCAAGGCAATCCTGCCGATGCCCGAAAAGTGGCACGGCTTGCAAGACGTCGAGATTCGGTATCGGCAGCGTTACTTGGATCTCATCGCCAACCCGGAAGTTCGCAAGGTCTTCCTGCAGCGCCACAAGTTGATCGCGGCCCTCCGACGTTCGCTCGAAGGGCGTGGCTACTTGGAAGTCGAAACCCCGATGATGCAACCGATCTACGGCGGGGCGCTGGCGCGGCCTTTCCAGACCCATCACAACGCCTTGGATCTGGATCTTTACCTGCGCATCGCTCCGGAACTCTACTTGAAGCGACTCGTCGTCGGTGGATTCGACCGCGTGTACGAGATCAACCGTAACTTTCGAAACGAAGGTATCTCGAAGCAGCACAATCCCGAGTTCACGATGCTCGAGTTCTATCAGGCCTACAGCGACTATCGAGACCTGATGGAGCTAAGCGCGGAACTGCTGAAAGAAGCGGTACAGGCGGTTCACGACGGCGAGACCGCCGTCGAATACAACGGCCAGACGATCGATTTCGGCAGCCTGCAACGGGTGTCGATGAAAGAGGCCATTGTCGAGTTCTGGCCGGATCGGGAGACGACTCCGGCTCCAGGGGACCTCGACGATCCCGAGCGAGTCAGGCAGCTCATCGAAACGCATAACCGAACGAAAGAGGAGAAGATTTCTCCCGCCCCCGATGCCTCGCTGGGAAGATGCTTGTTGGCGCTGTTTGAGAATGCCTGCGAGTCCCAACTCATCCAGCCAACCCTAGTCTACGACTACCCCGTAGAGGCGTCTCCCCTGTCGAAGAACAAGCCTGACGACCCCGACTGGGTCGAGCGCTTCGAGATTTATGCAGCGGGCATGGAGATCGCCAACGCCTACTCCGAGTTGAACGACCCCCGGGAACAGCGGCGCCGTTTTCTCGCCCAGTTGAGCGGGGACGAACAGGACGCCGACGAAACTCACCAAATGGACGAGGATTACGTCCGCAGCCTCTGCTACGGCATGCCGCCCACAGCGGGAGAAGGCATCGGCATCGACCGTCTGACGATGATCCTCACCAATTCGCGCTCGATTCGCGACGTGATTCTGTTTCCCCTCCTGCGGCCTGAAGCGGAGATCAGCGTCGCCGGCCGACTCGAGGCGCTCGAGGACGAGCAGCATGGCGTTTGAGCTGTTCGTCGCCGGCCGCTACCTCAGAGCCAAGCGCAGGCAGAGATTCATTTCCGTCGTGACGTCGATCGCCGTTTTGGGGGTGGCGACCGGCGTGATGGCTCTTGTCGTAGCCATGGCCATCAATAATGGCGTCGAGCAAGACCTTCAACGCCATCTCCTGGGAGCGACGGCCCACGTGAATCTGCTCGAGAAAGAACGCGGCTTCGGCATCGAAGATTGGCGCGCCTTCATGGAACGCTTCCGGGACGTCGACCACGTCGAGGCGATGGCGCCGGCACTTTACGGAGAGATGATGATCTCGGGCCCTATCCGGGCCCGCGGCTGTTTCTTGAAAGGAATCGACCCCGAAGCCGAACCGGCCGTTGGCGACCTGCTAACCAAGATCACCGAAGGCTCCTTGGAAGACCTCGTTCGCCCCGGTACGCAGCCGGGGATCATCCTCGGGAAGCGGCTTGCCGAGGCGATCGGAGCGCGATTGAACTCAGTCATGACGCTGGTCAACCCTCAGGGGGAGCTCACGCCGTTCGGTCCCGTGCCGGGCTTCAAGAGAGTCCGCGTGGCGGCGATCTTCGAATCGAGCTTCTATGAATACGACAATTACTGGGCCATCGCGACGCTCGAGACCGTGCAACAGTCGCTTTCCCTCGGGGACGTCATCAACGCCGTCGATTTCAAGCTGGACGATTTGAATTTGGCGCCCAGCGTCAGCGCGGAGGTTGAGAAGCTCGCCGGTCCGGAATTTGCCGCCACCAGCTGGATGGAGCGCAACCGTGAACTCTTCAATGCTCTGAAGATCGAAAAGCTCGTGACCACAGTCACCATTGGCCTCATCATGCTGGTAGCAGCCCTCAACGTACTGACATCGTTGGTCATGATGGTGATGGAAAAGAAGAAGGACATTGCGATACTTATGTCGATGGGAGCGCGACGGCCCCAGATTCGAAAGATTTTCGCTCTTCAAGGCCTAATCATCGGCGGCTTCGGCACCGCGATCGGGCTTTTCGTGGGACATTTGCTCTGCTGGCTGTGCGAAACCTACCGCCTCATTCCACTCGAAGCCCAGGTTTATGGACTGAGTTACGTACCCTTTGCTCCCCGAGCCTGGGACGCGGCCGCTGTCGCCCTTGCGGCCCTGGTCATCAGCTACCTGACGACGATCTATCCGGCAGCCACGGCAACCCGGATTCTGCCGCTCGAGGTTCTGCGGTACGAGTGATCCAGCCGATCGGCTTCGATTCGACCCGGTCCTCGCCGCCCGGTGGTCGACTCGAGCCCGTTGAGTTCAGGAGAGGAGAGTTGTACCATGGTGTGAACCCGAGGCCCGATAGAGATCCGGTTTCGACCAACCGCCCATGAACCCCAAAAGCGCTCTTATAACTGGGATTACGGGACAAGATGGGTCCTATTTAGCAGAGCTGTTGTTGTCCAAGGGATATGACGTCCACGGAATCGTCCGGCGCGTTGCACTGGAAGACCCGGAGCACAGGCTGACGCGCATTCACGGCATCTTAGACGACATTAGCCTGCACGCGGCATCGATCGAGAACTATGCCAGCGTTCACCAGGTGGTCGAGCGCGTACAGCCCCAGGAGTGCTATCACCTGGCAGCACAGAGTTTTGTCAGCTACTCCTTCGACGACGAGTTTTCCACACACAACACCAATATCAACGGAACCCACTACCTGCTCGCCGCCGTGCACCACATCGTGCCCACCTGCCGGTTCTATTTCGCCGGGTCCAGTGAACAGTTCGGCAATGCCGATGAAGCGCCCCAGACTGAGAGCACCCCGTTCCACCCGCGCTCCAGCTACGGCATTAGCAAAGTCGCAGGATTTCAGCTAGCTCGCTACTACAGGGAAACTCGCGGCCTGCACGTCAGCAACGGGATCCTGTTCAACCACGAATCGCCCCGCCGCGGCTTCGAATTTGTTACGCGGAAGATCACTTCCGGGGTGGCCCGTATTCTAGCGGGCAAGAGCCAAGACCTACGGCTCGGCAACTTGGACGCCCGGCGCGACTGGGGACATGCCCGCGAATACGTGGCAGCAATGTGGCTGATGCTGCAACAACCCGCGCCTGACGACTATGTCATTGCCACGGGTGAGACGCATTCCGTCCGAGAATTCGCCGAGAAGGCTTTCCGCTGCGTGGGGCTGAACTATCGGGATTACGTCACCGTCGACAAGGACCTTTACCGTCCAGCTGAAGTAAACACCCTGACCGGGGATTCCTCTAAAGCTCGAACAAGGTTAGGTTGGAAGCACACGGTCGGCTTCGACGACCTAGTGCCCGAAATGGTCCGAGCCGACTGCGAGGCTCTTGGCGTCAGGTTCGCAAGGCCCGCCGCGGTCGGGCTGTAGACGTAGGGCGGACCCGAACGACCTTCGGTCGCCGGATGTCGCCAAGAATGGCGACACGGCACGCAAGAATGGTACGCCACGTCTGTACCCCAGGGCAGGCCCGCAACACCCCAGTGTTTATCGAAGAGACCGCCCAGGCGTGAGATTCGCACTGCGTCCCCTTCGATACTACGACCCAGTCGCCTCGGCGCTACCGAACTGCCGCGAAAAGGGGACCCATCGTAACCTGCTACTGCCACTCTGGCCGAGCGAATGCCGGCTGGCGCTCTCTGCCGGCTACGCTATACTACGAAGTCTTCCGCGACCGGAGGCGCCTGGACGCACAAGCTACGTCGCCGTGAGCGTCCGGCGGCAATCGGGCCGTTTCTCGAGGAGCATGGCATGAAGGGAGTTGTTTTAGCAGGCGGGCTGGGGACTCGCCTCGATCCTCTCACCCGCATCACCAACAAACATCTGTTGCCGGTTTATGACAAACCGATGATCTATTACCCCATCGAGACGCTCGTCAACGCCGGCATGAGCGACATCTTGATCGTCACAGGCGGCCAAAACGCAGGTGATTTCCTGCGTTTACTGGGAAACGGGAAAAACTTCGGACTCAAGCATATTAACTACACCTACCAGGAAGGGGAGGGAGGCATTGCTGAAGCTCTCGGGCTGGCCGAGCACTTCTCCGACGGCCAGAAGATCTGTGTGGTTTTGGGAGACAACCTCATCGAGGGGAACATTGTCGGCGCGGCGCAAGCCTTCCGCGACCAGGAAGGTGGGGCGAGAATCCTGCTCAAGGCGGTTCCCGACGCGGAACGTTTTGGGGTGGCCGAGATTCAAGGAGACCGCATCATGGCCATCGAAGAGAAGCCCAGCCGGCCCCAGTCCAACTACGCCGTAACCGGCATCTATATGTACGACGCGACCGTGTTCGACAAGATCAATACGCTCGAGCCTTCCCGGCGGGGAGAACTGGAGATCACCGACGTCAACAACCTCTATATTCATGAAGGAACCATGACGTTTTCGATGCTGGAAGGCTGGTGGACGGATGCCGGTACGATCGATTCGCTGCAAAGGGCTTCCACCCTGGTAGCCGAAACCGGCGCCAATAAGTTGGACCTCTCTGCGACCGAATCCGCTGATAGGGTCCCTCAGATCGCCGAAGGGGACTGAGCAAGGCTATACGCCGAAGATCCCCGGCCCACGGCCGAAAGACTTCATCTCCTATCCGCACTGACGCAAGGGCGAGCCCCCTGGAAATTCATTGCGAGTCGCCATTGACGCCACTCCTCTCACGGTCCCAACCGGTGGCACCCGGCGCTATGTCGTCGAGTTGACGCGGGCGCTGGCCGAGGAGTTCCCCAGCGACGAGTTTCATCTCCTATCGGACCAGCCACTCGGCGGGGCCCCACACGAACTGGTCGGGTTGGAAAACGTACAATTTGGCAGCGCCCGTGGCTCAAAATGGGCAGCCAAGTGGTGGAGCTTGGGCCTTCCCTGGGAGCTGCACCGGCGCCGGATCGACGTTTTTCACGGCACCGACTTTGCGATTCCCTACTTGCCTCTGAGAGCTTCGGTCTTAGTTATCCACGACTTATCGCCCTGGAAACGAGGCCCTCGGCGCGCTCGGTCCGCCGAACGGATCCGGCAAAGAACACCCTACCTCTTGAAGCTCGCAACCCGAATCACTACGCCCAGCGAGGCTATTCGCAGCGAATTGAGTGATTTTTTCGGCATTTCACCCTCCAAGATCACTGCCATCCCCCTGGCAGCGGCTGGGACTTTTTGTCGCCAAGTGGGTTCTAACGTTACAGAACGGTTACGGCGACTCGGTATCGGCCGGCCGTACCTGCTGTTCGTGGGCGACCGAAACGAGCGCAAGAATCTTCAGCGTCTGATCGAGGCCTGGCGCGGGCTGCGGAAGAACGGGGAGAAAGTCTCTCTGGTGCTTGTTGGGAAGCCTGGCTTGGCTGAAATCGAGGCCCTCGAAGAACCTGGGTTGCACGTTTTGGGACCACTCGACGACAAAGAAGTCGCAAGCCTATTGTCGGGGGCCCTCGCCTTCGTTTATCCTAGCCTTTACGAGGGGTTTGGACTGCCAGTCCTGGAAGCGATGAAGGTGGGTGCGCCGGTTGTTACTTCAAAGGACCCTGCGATCACTGAAGTGGCAGGCGGAGCTGCGCTGCAAGTTGACGTCACGTCACGCGAGAAACTGACCCAGGCACTAGTGGAGGTAACCACAAGTTCCCCGCTTAGGACTTGTCTTGAGGAGCGCGGACGGCGGCGCGCATCGCAGTTCACATGGCGCTCGACCGCTGTCTTGACTCACGCTGTCTATGACAAAGCCATCCGCCGTTTCTGAACGAGCTGTTTTCCTGTGCCCTGAGCCCCCCTACCCGCTGGCGGGCGGCGGTCCCATGCGCTCAGCAAGTCTGCTGCATTTTCTGGCAGACCGCTTAGCCGTTCATTTGATTACCTTTAGAGACGGTGATTCCTCAGACCCCACGCCCTTTCTAAACCCGGGGTTGGCGGAGACCGTGACTTGCGTGTCTCTGCCCCATCACGACAAAAAGGCCCTCTCCCGCATTTACCGCAACACCGGACGCCTGCTGCGAGGCCAACTGCCCCTGACGGACCGCTTCGGACAGGCTCAAGCCCTGCGACGCGTTGAAACGGCTACCCGCAACCAGTCCTACTCCCTTGCCGTCATCGAGCATTTTTGGTGTGCGCCCTACTTGGACGTGCTTCGCACGCGTGCACGAAGAGTCGTCCTAGACCTGCACAATATCGAGTCGGCGCTGCATGCAGCCTGTTCGACCAGCGAGCCATGGCCACAGAAAGTCGGACACCGCTTTTTCCAGCGCACCGCGCGCCGCATGGAAGGGGCGATCTTGGCGCACTTCGATCTGGTGCTCGTTGCCTCCGAGGCGGACCGCGGGCGCGTGCTGGAAATCGCTCCGGCAGCGAATGTGGCCGTATACCCTAACTCGATCCCTTGGACGCCCCAGCCGGTCGTTGAAGAAGAGGACGTTATCGCTTTCTCCGGGAACATGGAGTACCACCCCAACGTCACGGCAGTACGGCACTTCCGCAGGCAAGTGTGGCCCCTGATCGAAAGCAAAGCCCCGTCCTTAGGCTGGCGGTTGATCGGCAAGAACGAGTTCGCCGTGCGCAGCCTTGTGGCGGACGATCCCCGCATCGAGCTCACGGGACCCGTGGCCGACGCCGTCGGGGAGCTGGCGCGGGCCAAGCTCGTCGTCGTCCCTTTGCTCGCGGGCAGCGGTACACGCGTCAAAATCTTAGAAGCATGGGCGGCAGGGCGGGCCGTGGTCTCGACCGCGATCGGAGCCGCCGGGCTAGCCGTCCAAAATGGAGAAAACATCCGAATCGCGGACGGCCCCCGCGAGATGGCAGAAGCGGTACTCGAATTGCTAAATAACGACCTAGCAAGGAAACGGATGGGGGAGCAAGGCCGTAAAACGTATGAAGCCGGATTCAGTTGGCCGGCGGCCTGGAAAACCTTTGAGCCGCATTTCCACAAGCTGATGTCTCGGGAAAAAGTCTTGGCGGCGATCTGACCAGCTAGAGGCGCTAACGTGTTGCGGATTGGAGTCGATGCCCACGCGATCGGCCGCAGGCTGACCGGCAACGAGGTCTACATTCGTAACCTCACCAGCCGTTACGGACTGTTGGACTCTGAATCAGAGTTCATCGCCTACGTTTCGACACACGAAGCCCAGTTTTGGATTCCCGACGGGTTCCAACAACGGCAGATATCGAAAAACCCTTTTGTCAGGCTCGGTCGGCAATTCAGTGCCAAGCTCAAAGCAGACCGGCCTGACCTGATCCACGTCCAGTACACAGCGCCGGTTTTTTGCCCCGTTCCGATTGTCGTGACCGTCCACGACGTCAGCTACATGGAGCACCCCGAATACCTCCCCGCCCCGCGTGCCGCCCAGTTACGCTGGTCCACTCGCAAGACCTTGGGGCGAGCGGCCAAGATCATCACGATCAGCGAGTTCTCGCGATCCCGCATTTCGCACGTCTTCCACATCCCTCCGGAAGAGATCGCCGTGACGCCGCTGGCCGCTCAGGCGTCATTTCGACCCATGAATCGTGAATCGGCCTGTCGCCAGGTTTCGCAGCAGTTGGGAATCCGTTGTCCTTTTGTGCTGCACGTCGGCGATTTACAGCCGCGGAAGAACCAGATTGGACTGATTCGCGCATTCCGCGAGTTGCTGGCGGCTCACCCGAAACTACCGCACTTCCTCGTTCTAGCGGGTAAGCGAACCTGGTTTACCTCTCGGGTTATGGACGAAGTACGTCGCTCCGGCCTTGGGGAGCGCATCGTCTTTGCCGATTTCGTCAATGACGATATTCTCCCGGCCCTTTACAACGCCGCCGACTTGTTCGTCTTCCCTTCCTTTTACGAAGGCTTCGGACTGCCGGTTGTCGAGGCGATGGCTTGCGGGCGCCCGGTGGTCTGCTCCAGCGCCAGCGCCCTGCCCGAAGTGGTCGACGGTGCGGCGCTCCTGTTCGATCCGCACTCCGTGGAAGAACAGACCCGGGCCATCCGCGATATCTTGCTCGACCAGGAGCTCTCCCGCAGGATGGCCAAAATGGGACTCCAGCGATCGGCGTTCTTTGATTGGCGAGAAACCGCGCGTCAAACTCTCAATGTCTACTACGAAGTCGCTCAGGCTCGCCACATCGTTGAAAGACAGAAGGAGCTTGTGGCTCGGTGAACTCGCGTCGAGTCCTACAGCGCCTTCTTCGAATTGGTCAGCGACCTCCCGTCAGCGCCGGCCGTACTCCTACAGCCGCGGTCCTTTTGGCGTGTCTTTTCGCCACCCCCCTGTTTCCCGAAGTCCCACCCTTCGCGAACGACGAAGTACTCGTCTATGCCGTAACCTGGCCAAGTGGATTGTCGCTCGGAGAAGTCGAATTCCGAGCGCACGCTACCCAGCAGGGGTGGTCATTCGAAGCAGACGTGCACGCGGACTTGCCGCTCATCGAAATCCGGGACGAGTACCGCTCGACCGCGGACCATGAGTTGTGTTCCCTCGAGTTCGAAAAGGACATCCAACACGGCAACCGCACGACGCGCGAATCCGTAACCTTCGATCAGCAGAATCAGACCGCTACCCGGCAGACTTTAGGCGGGGGTGGTGAGAGCGAGATTGACATACCTCCCTGTGCCCGAGATGGGTTGGCCTTTTTCTACTATTTGCGGCAACAACTGGCCCTGGGAAGGATTCCGCCGCCCGATGACATCAACTTCGGCGGACAATACCAAATCACCTTGAGCTATGTCGAAACGCGGGACATCCTAGACCGAGGCGCTCTGCGGGCAGCGGATCGCCTTCTATTCGATCTGACGGGCCCGAAATCGCAGCACAGCTTCGAGATTTTCTTCGGGCGGGATCCGGCGCGAACTCCCCTGCTCATGCAGGTCCCGTTTGCACTGGGGACGTTTTCTATTAAACTCACGAAATGAAGCTGGCGGTTTTCACGCCATTGAACCCCGCTCGCTGCGGAGTCTCCGATTATTCGGAAGCCCTGCTGCCTCGCCTCGTACGGCACTGCGAGATCGAGGTTTTCGTCGACAACTACCAGCCGATCGGTTTCAATACCGACGGCAGGTTGAAAGTTCGCCCCAGCACTGCATACGAACCCCACGATTTTGACGCCACGATCTACCACATCGGCAACAATCCCTACCACACATACGCCTACCGGTGCGCCATGGAACACCCGGGGATCGTTGTCCTCCACGAGTTCAATTTGCACCATCTCGTAGCGGACGCGACGATCAACCGTGGCGACTGGGATCAGTATCTGAACGAAGTGAATTACAATGGCGGCCCAGCAGACGTAGCCTATGCCCAGCGAGTCAGAAAACTCGAGGTAGGACCTGACTATGACGGCCTGGCTATGAATCGCCGGTTACTCGAGCGCTCTCGCGCCTTAGTCGTCCACAGCGGCTATCTCGCCAACCAAGTCCGCCAGGCTGGCTTTTCGCTGCCGGTTCGGAAAATCCCACACGGCGCCTGGATTCCCGAAGTCAACCGCAACGCCTGGCGCGGGCGCCTCGGTCTCAGCGAGGACAACCCACTAATCGGCGTCTTCGGTTTCCTGAAACCCTACAAGAGGATTCCCGAATGCCTCCGTGCAATGAAGCGTCTGGTTCACCTCGACCCGAGAGTGCGCATGATCCTGGTCGGCGAGGAGCATCCGGACCTACCGATTCGTCGCCTGGTGTCACAGTTTGACCTCAACGAGCACGTCCGTGTCCTGGGCTACGTTCCCATCGATCAGTTCGAGCAGCTCATTGGCGCCGTCGATATCTGCTTGAACCTGCGTTATCCAACGGCTGGAGAAACTTCCGGGACCCTGCTGCGGGCCCTCGGGCTGGGACGAGCTGTTTTGGTCTCCGACGTGGGAGCCTTTTCGGAGTTGCCCGACGATGTGTGTTTCAAAGTTCCCGTGGGTGACGGTGAAGTCGACGCACTCACCGAAACCCTGATTCGTTTGACTGCACAACCCGAGCTTGCAGCGGCACTTGGCAGACGCGCCCGCGAATATGTGGCCAGCGAATGCAGTTGGGACCACGTGGCGGATCTTTACGCCGACTGGATTCGGGCTGTAATAGATGGGCGAGCAGGGTCCGAGGAATTAGCTCGCGCGGCCCAAGTATCCGGCAAGGCCACTCATAATCAGGCAGGGGAGGCCACAACCCCTCTCGCCGCGTCTGCGCCAGACGAAGCCGCGGTGCTCGCCGCCGGCTTCGGTGATCCGCCCGAAGAGGCGTTCTTTCGAGACAGCGGAACTGCGCCCTCGCCTGAGGCCACGGAAACCGACCGACGACGAGCCGAGTTGGCCGCCTACATCCTCGGCGTCGAGCACGATCCACCGGATCCGCGGCCATACATCGAACGACACTTGGCACGGCTGGTCCGCACACTCGAGATCACGCCGCCGGGGTCCAAAGACCGCACGGTGCTCGAGATGGGTGCGTACATGCAGATCACACCCGCTTTGGCAACCAAACTAGGTTACGGCGAGGTACGCGGAAGCTATCTGGGGCCGATAGGCGTCAAGCAACGTAAGCAAGTCCGTCTTCCCGACGGCGAAACCTTCGAGTGTACGGTCGACCTGTTTGATGCCGAAAAGGACCCCTATCCCTACGCCGACGAGTCATTTTCAACCGTGCTGTGCTGCGAACTGCTCGAGCACTTGCACGAAGACCCAATGCACATGATGGGCGAAATCAACCGCATCCTAAAACCCGGTGGTCACTTGGTGCTCTCGACCCCGAACATCTGCAGCTTGCGCGCGGTCGGTGCTGTCTTGCTCGGCTACCATCCCGGGCTCTTCCATCAATACATCAAACCCAACGAAAGGGGCGACATCGAGCCGCGCCACAGCCGCGAATACACACCTCGTGACGTTCAACAGCTACTGGAAGCAGCGGGCTTTTCTGTGGAGCGGTTGGAAACCGGACCGTACGTGGCCCAGCGAACTGCGGAACACGAATGGGTCAAGCACGTCATGAGGCGCTACGGTGTGCCTTCGCATCTGCGCGGCGAGGCAATATACGCGGTCGGCAAAAAGGTCAACGGTGTCGAAGACCGCCATCCGGCAGGCCTCTACAGCGGGGGAGAGTTTTGAGAGCCCATGTTGCCGGCCGGCAGGTGTCTATCTCCGACGACGGGCGACTCTCCGTTGCGC
This sequence comes from Bryobacterales bacterium, assembly GCA_965248105.1. Lineage (GTDB taxonomy): Bacteria > Acidobacteriota > Terriglobia > Bryobacterales > UBA6623. The sequence continues at coordinate 1,457,671 of CBDFIK010000006.1, read as the reverse complement.
TAGAGCTTCACAACAAGGGGCAACAAACCTGGTCTTCAGGCGATGGGTTTGCGGCCAGCTATCAAGTCTTCGACGTAGAAACTAACAACTGGCTCCTAGACGGCCCCAGGACCCAATTCCTCAAGCCGGTGGCGCCCCGTGATTCCACTCGGGTGACGCTGACCGTCGAGTTGCCTACTGATCCCGGTCGCTATCAAGTTTTCGTCTCACCGCTTCAGGAAGACGTCGCCTGGTTTTTCGAGCGTCGTTCGCCCTTCCTGCTGATCGACGCGGAAGTGAGCGATGGCGACGTCCGAGTTCACCGTGACACGGTGGTCACCTTACGTAGTCTCAGGCTGCAAAGATTGTGGCGCGCTTTGGGCCAAGCCTTCACCTACCCGCTGGCGACCATCATCCGGCACCGGTCGCTCATCCGCTCGATGGTCCGCCGTGACATTGCGGGACGCTACCGGGCATCTTATGCCGGCCTTTTCTGGACCGTGATTCACCCACTCTTGATGATGCTGACCTACTACTTCGTTTTCGGCATCGTCCTGCGAACACGCTTTGGTGATGACAGCCTCCCGGGCGGTTTCCTGATGTATTTCATGGCGGGCATGTTGCCGTGGCTGGCCTTCAGCGAAGCGGTCGGGCGGGCGCCCACCACGGTCGTCGAGCACGCTAGCTTTGTCAAAAAGCTTTTGTTCCCGGTGGAAACGCTGCCGGTTAACCTCGTCCTGGCGGGTCTTGTCAGCGAGGCTTTCGGCCTGGCGATCTTCGTCGCGGGGCTATTGGCCTTCGGATACCCTACGTCGCTGACTGCATTCTATTTGCCCCTGATCTTGTTGCCGCAATTCTTTTTTACCCTGGGACTCTGCTGGTTGTTGTCGGCCCTGGGCGTGTTCTTCCGAGATCTCAGTCAATTGATCGGCTTCTTGCTGACGGTCTGGTTTTTCACGACCCCGATTTGCTACCCGGAAGCTTCCCTGCCCCAGAACTATCTCTGGCTATTTAAATTAAATCCGATGTACGTGTTTGTGCAATCCTACCGCGCGATCTTCCTGGAGTTGTCAGCGCCTCCGTGGAGACCATTGGCTGTCCTGTCCGCGGTAAGTGTGGCCGCATTCGTTCTCGGCCATGCCTGGTTTTATAAACTGAAAAGGTCTTTCGCGGATTTGGTTTGAGATAAACGTGAGCTGTGAACAGAGGAGTAACTTCGATCTGCGCTTCTAACCACTGAACCTGAAGGCTGAGCGCGTCGGAATCCGTTGCCAGACTTCGGAGTCCCACAGCGGTGCTACCGCCCAGGGAAACCTGTTGTATTGCCTCGGCCCTCGGTTTCACCGTTCACGGTTCGGCGCCTTACGGTTCATGGCTCAACAACCCATGCTCGCTGCCCGCAACGTCTCGAAACTCTACCAGATCTACAACCGGCCGGCCGACCGGCTGAAAGAAGCCCTGTGGCTAGGTCACCGAACGCTGCACGAGGACTTCTGGGCGCTGCGCAACGTCAACCTCTCGATCGATAAGGGCGAGACGGTCGGCATAATCGGTCCCAACGGTAGTGGCAAGAGCACACTGCTGCAAATCTTGTGCGGCATTCTAGAACCGACTGCCGGGCGCGTGGTCCGAAAGGGTCGAGTGGCCGCCCTTCTGGAACTGGGCGCGGGCTTCAACCCCGAATTCTCGGGCCGCGAGAACGTATTCATCAACGGCGAGCTCATGGGGCTCAGCCGGGCCGCAATCGAACTGTCTCTCCCTTCCATCGAACGCTTCGCCGAAATTGGTGATTTCATCGATCGCCCGGTCAAGACCTATTCCAGCGGGATGTATGTTCGACTGGCCTTTGCAACGGCGATCCACACGGAACCTGACATCCTCGTCGTAGATGAAGCCTTGGCAGTCGGTGACGCGGTGTTTGCCAACCGCTGCGTCCGAAAGTTTCAGCAATTGCAGGAGGAAGGTGTCACGATTGTGTTCGTTTCCCATGACCTGGGTCTTGTCAAGCAGGTTTGCTCGCGTGCCGTCTTTTTGCTCCAGGGCCAGATTCAAGAAGACGACGACCCCTCACTAGTTGTCAATCGCTACGTCGGAACAGTGCTCGAACGCGAGAGGCAGTTTCACGGCAACGGCCAGTCTGGGAGGTCGGATAGTCTCCAACCCAGCCACCGCCATGGTGACCGCCTCGGCGAGGTCACCACGGTTGAGCTGCACGGTCCCGACGGACAAGCTACCCGCACGCTTGTGGCCGGCGACCCAACTCGTGTACGCGTGGTCGCGCATTTTCACGAAGAACAGCCCGATCCCATGGTCGGCATGCTGATCCGGACCCGCACCGGCATGGACGTTTTTGGCACCAATACGCGACTCGAGAACGTGAAAGCTCCCTCATGTAGATCGGGTGACACCCTGGAGGTCGAGTTTTCCTTCGACTGCTGGCTGACACCGCAGGAATACACCCTAACTGTCGCCACACAGCACCCGGACGGGCACAGTCACGACTGGCTGGACGACGTCATTACTTTCCGCGTGGTCGACCCCCGACGGCTGGCGGGCGTCGCCAATTTGCACCCGACGGTAGAATGCCGGCTCGCGCCGGGCAAGCAACCGCCCGTGGTGTCCTCCCCCTGATGGATGACTCTACGTATCGCTTGCTTCGACCGGCGACCGGTGAACGTCGCCGTTCACCCCCTGCTCCTCGAAGGTGCGAGTGGAGCCGAATCTTTTCGCCGACACGGTGGCAGACGATCATGAAAGGCGACTCGAAGGCATCGCCGGGCACAGATGGTTATCCGTCGTCGATGCTGACGGTGAAGCTCCAGCCGGGAGCCTCCAGGGACCGCGTAGTTGGAAAAATACAGGACGAATGGAAGCTCACCCTCACGGCGCCGCCCGTCGAAGGGCGCGCAAACCGGGCCTGCATCGACTTCCTCGCGCGGATCTTGCGCGTACCTCGCTCTCGTGTCCTCCTTGTTCGCGGCCAGACCAGCCGCCGGAAGCTGATCCAGGTCGAAGGGTTGTCATCGGACGAAGTCTGTGAGAGACTCGATGCCGCCGCGACGCGGCATCAGTGACGAGACCATCGCTTCGCCTAACATGAGACAGGTGGACTTTATCCGAGAGCCACAACATGAACCTAGCTGAAATCCAAGAACAGCTCCGTGCCCACGGCCTCGACGGTTGGCTTTTCTTCGACCACCATCATCGAGACCCTATCGCTTACCGCGTGCTAAAACTTGACCCGAAATTGCACGCGACACGGCGCTGGTATTACTGGATTCCCGCCGCGGGTGAGCCGATAAAGCTTGTGCATAGGATCGAAAACTGGAATCTCGATCCCCTGCCGGGATCCAAACGGGTCTACTCGGCGTGGAAAGAGCAACACGAAAAACTGGCCGCTATACTCGGCAAAGCTTCGCGATTGGCCATGCAGTATTCGCCCCAATGTATGATCCCCTATGTTTCCCTGGTCGACGCCGGTACCGTTGATCTGATACGAAGCCTCGACAAGGAGATCGTCAGCTCAGGCCCGCTGGTCCAGTACTTTGAAGCCCGCTGGTCAGCCGAGCAGTTGGAAACGCACCTCCAAGCAGGACGCCTCGTGGACGCCGCCCGTCGCGAGGCCTTTCGAGAAATCGGGCGGCGCATCCAAGCCGACGGCGCCGTACAAGAAATCACCATCGCGGAGTTCATCCGTTCGCGATTCCACCAGCGGGGGATCATTGCCGACGACGGTCCCATCGTCGCCGTCAATGCCAATAGCGGCACCCCCCACTACGCTCCGTCCGCCGAGCAAAGTTCGCCGATCGGCAAGGGTGACTTCGTGCTGATCGATCTGTGGGCTAAACTCGATCGCCCCGGCGCCGTCTACTACGACATTACGTGGGTTGGCTTCGCGGGAGACCAGCCACCCGATGAAATCCAAAACGTCTTCGAGATCGTCCGGGACACTCGCGATGAGGCGCTCGAGTTTGTACGGGCAGCGGTCGCGACCCAACGTGACATCGCGGGCTGCGACGTAGACGACGTCGCGCGCCGGTACATCGGAGACAAGGGGTTCGCTGAGTTCTTTACCCACCGCACAGGCCACTCAATTGGTGAAGACGTCCACGGCAACGGCGCAAATATGGACAACTTAGAAACCCGCGACGAGCGGCTGATTATCCCGCAGACCTGTTTTTCGATCGAACCCGGCATCTACCTGCCCCAGTTTGGCGTCCGCAGCGAGATTAACTGCTACGTCTCCGCGACGGAAGCCAAAGCTACCGGCGAGGTGCAGCAGCAGATCGTAACAATTCCCTGCTGAGTCCACTGACCCGGAACGACCCTGAACTCGAATCGGTTAACGAAACTCGATGCGACGCTTGCGGCCGGCTCTAGCGCTGTTCACAGCCATGATGGTGGGGCTCGCCGTCTGGGCCTTTTGGATCGAACCGGCATCGCTCACAGTTCGAGAGTACGAGCTGCACCTTCCCGGATGGCCGCAAGAGCTAGCCGGGCTTCGAGTGGCGGCCCTCTCCGACTTTCACGTCGGGTCTCCCTACAACGGTATCGATAAGCTTCAACAGATTGTTGCGCTGACCAATCGATCCGATCCCGATCTAGTCGTCCTGTTAGGAGACTTCGTCGTTCACGGAATCGTGGGTGGCACGCGCATACCCCCGGAGCGAATCGCTCCGGTGTTGTCGAACTTAGAGGCGCCTCTGGGGGTGTGGGCGGTGCTCGGCAACCACGACTGGTGGTACAGCTTCGAAGGTGTTCGAAAGCCTCTAAGCGTGCACGGGATCAAAGTCCTCGAGGATCAGGCGGTCGAAATCTCGTCCACCGGGCCGACCTTTTGGCTCGCCGGGATCGGGGATGCCTGGGCCGGCAACCCCGACATTCCAGCAGCCCTGAAGTCAGTGCCGGATGATGCGACGGTTCTCGCCATTACGCACAACCCGGACATCTTCTCCGACATGCCTGACCGCGTCAGTTTGACTGTCGCCGGTCACACCCATGGAGGCCAGGTCGCGCTTCCTCTACTAGGGCCGCCCGTCGTGCCGTCTGTCCACGGGCAGCGCTACGCAGCCGGCTGGATCGTCGAAGAGGACCGGCATCTCTTCGTCACTCCCGGCCTCGGCACGAGCATCATCCCGGTTCGCTTTCTCGTACCGCCGGAGATCAGTATCCTGACGTTGTACCCGGCAAGACCCTAGAACCCTTGTACGGGTGCGACATGTCGCCCCGCGGCGACCGCACTCTGCAGTCCTTCTGTATCCCTACAACCTGCGCGCCCAGCTCGCAATCCCCGGAGCGATTTCAGTAGCGTGGCTGCCAAGTGCATCATTTGGCAAATACGGTCACAAAAGGTGGCCGACTGCAAGTGCGACGAATCGCGCCCGTAGTCCGAGTGTCCACTTCCACCAAGTGCGCTTCTTGCGCCCTACTGAAGGTGGAGTCTGGAGGGGAGCCTGGATTTGTTTTCCACACGCGTTGCAGAACTTGGCTTCGCCTGAGATTACTTTTCCGCAGTGCTCGCAATACACGGTTCACCTCCCTGGTTGCCAGAGCTAACTCCGATTTCCAACGCACACGCTTTCGACGTCCCACTGCGCCGGAACGCCCTCAGCACAGCGGGGCGGCGATTGGGCCGATGATCGGAAAAGGTACAGCACATTGTTGACAGCGTGCTGACATGTGCGGGGCGACTGGCTGGATTTTACAGATAACTAATTGAAAACAATGGCGCGCTCGGAGAGATTCGAACTCCCGACCTTCTGGTTCGTAGCCAGACGCTCTATCCAACTGAGCTACGAGCGCGCGGTGTTGGTGACTCTCATGCTAACTTCGGCATGTTCGGCTGTCAAACAATGAGCGGCACGGGCGGAAACGAAACCACTATCCTGCTTACGATGCTTCGGTCTCGGGAGCAGCTTGCGTTGATTTCGTGGGCGGCCGTGGCTCTACTCCACGGCGCATGGCCTTTTTTTTGTGACACGAAACGCTTCGCAACTGCGTCGCCTGCAGCTGGCCAGCCCCTAGCCCCCCTAGCGCGCTTTTCTCACGACGAAACTGTCAGGCCCCCGCGCCTGCCCTTGCGGGGTTGGGCTGCGTCGTCGAATGGGGTGCAGCCTGAATCTCACGCCTGGGCGGACACGGTGGTCCCCCCTCACAAATAACGTTCGTTCAACGCCGGCCACCCAAACGCTTGTGAGTCGCCATGAACTTCGTACACCCCGCAGCATGAAGATAGGGCCCGTAACGTAATTCCTGTTACAGACCGGGCCTATTTTCAAAGCAGAAACCCGGGCTAGTGCTTGGTTGCATAAATTCACGATAGATCGTAGGCCGACAATCGCTGGACCGCTCCCTCACGGTCGCGGCTCGGAAGACTCTGCGAACAAACCACTTCCGGGCCAGACGAACGATCGCATGATCCTTCGGGAAAGGACTTTTCAAATAGCGCGAACTTTTGCAACCAAGCACTTGCATGCTCTGTCGTGTTGGTCATCCCTCCTGTAAAATCACACGAAGCTCACGCATTGGACCCGAGGCAATCCCTTGGCCGCCAGCTCCCAGGTCTGACCTTCGTCGGAGGAACGAAAGACTCGTCCGTCGGATGCGCCAAAAGCCGCCTCGGCGCCCGAGGCCGCCAGACAATACGTGTCGATGTTCTTGGGAAACCATTTCGGCAGACCCGCCGCGCACTTTTCAAAGGCCCCGCTCGCGGGAAGCGGTACGCGGTAGACGGCTGCTCGATCCGTGAAAGGCCCGGTCGAAGCGGTGACCAACACGGTTTCGCCCGTAACCGCGACCGCGCGGAGATAGCTGGCGTGCAGTCCTTTGGTGTTGAACGTCCATGACTCGCCACGATCTTCGCTGACGGCAAGTCCTTCCAACGAAGCGGCAAGCAAGAGCCCCGAACCATTGTCGAAAACAACTTGGTGCACATCGGCGTGGATGTCGATCGTCGGCTGCCACGATCGCCCTCCGTCTCTCGACCGCAACACTCCCCCAACGTGAACATTGGCGTAGATTGCACCGTCAGGATCGGTTGACAGGGAACGCACCGCGGGCGGGCCGCCCCAGGGAGTGAACCAAGCGTCTCTTCCTTCAGCACGATCGAAGGACGAGACCGGCTCGAAGCCGTTATCCGCCAGCTTCGACAGATGAGCTTCTGATGTGCCTACCAGAACCCCTGCCTGAGTCGGGATCAGGCACTCGGCCTCGTCGAGTTGCGCGATTTGCTTCCAGTCGTCGCTAGGGGGGCAGTGCCACAGCTCACGACGATCGACAAGAGTCCAGATCCCTGAGGTGTCGTTCGAGATTGACGTGCACTCGCGGCCGGCGAGATGGACTCTTTGCTCGTCACCGAGCTCGTGCAGGCCGTCGTCGGTGCCGGCCAAAAGTTTTGTAGGCATGAAGGGGGCCTCGGGGCGTTCTAGGCCTCCCTTTCCAGTGCCGAAGCCACATTCACGGCTAATCCTTCTGTCGTTGCCTCTTCACAATCTCGTCGCAGAGCAGGAGTAATTGCTCTACAGTCTCCAGACCTTCTCGGGACAGTTCCTCCAAAACGTCGGTCCCGAACTGCCGCCTAAAATCCTCCGCAAAGTCGAACTCCCAATCATTCCAGCAAACATCACTAAATCGAAGGTCTTCTTGGAAGCGGTCCTGTGGAACGACTCTCGAAAACTCTACCCCGGAGTAATCCCGCAGTTTCTCGTACACAAAGCTGCTGACATCACGGTCGACGCCTAGTGGCTTCCAAAACCTCACAAACCAGTCGTGTGAGCTCAAAGGCGCCCTCGCCCGCAGCCCACGGTTCACACGATCCCGCGCCCCAGGCTTTGGCCCTTGCTTGAGTCCGAAATAGTATGTCAGGTTTTCTACGATCGACATTCCGTGGGCCGCGGTCACCGCTCGTTGCACCCGCTTATGCGAACCCGGATCCCTTGCCGAACAGGGGGCCGGCGTCAAGTCAGCCGAGTCAACCTCGGCTCAGCTGCCTTCTCCGGGTGGGCACGGGGCGGCGCCCCCGCTAATGGCGGCGACGAAGTGGACTTCGGCCTCTTCGCCAACCGGCTCCAGCAGGCCCAAACTGCTTACTGAACCGTCGACGGCGACGGAGATATTCGGCTTCAGACGGTGGCCTTCCACTAGCCATCCCTTGACGCCGGGGTGAATCAAGTCGAGGTTGCGGATGACTTGGCGGACGGTCGCTCCCTCGACTTCGACCTGTTGGGCGCCGGCGGTGAACTTCTGCATCATCGAGGGAATGAACACCGTGGCCATGCGGTTAGTTTTCTTGTTTGTCCCAGGTCGCTTGCATAACGGCTCCGGGATTCATGGGCAGCCGGTTCATGCGAACGCCCACGGCATGGTAGATCGCGTTGGCAAGAGCGGCCGGCGGTGGGATGATACTGGCCTCGCCAACTCCCCGCGCCCCGAACGGATGTCCGGGATTCGGCACTTCGACGATCACCGTATCGATCATGGGAAGATCGAGGCTGGTGGGCATGCGGTAGTCGAGCCAGCTCGAGTTTTCCATGACACCGTCGCCACTCATGAAGTACTCTTCGTTCAGAGCCCAGCCGATGCCCTGGACACTACCTCCCTGCATTTGGCCTTCGACGTAGCTCGGGTGAATGGCCTTACCGGCGTCCTGCACAGAGGTGAAGCGGAGGATCGTGACCTTTCCGGTTTCCGGGTCGACCTCGACATCCGTGATAACCCCGGCAAATGAACCTCCCACTCCGGGAGGATTCACGGCCGCCCGGCCGATGACCGGTCCGCCGGTCGATCCAAGTTGCTCGGCCAGTTCACTGAAAGTCATTTGATCGCTCGAACCGTTGTTGTGGTGGAAGACGCCCTTGCGGAACTCGATATTCGCGACGTCGGCCTCCCAAATTCGCGCGGCGCGCTCGATCATCTGGCGCTTGATGTCTTGTGCCGCTTCGTAGGCCGCTAGGCCGGTCGCAAAGGCGACACGGCTTCCGCCGGTCACCGCGGTGTATCCCACCGAGTCGGTATCAACGACAGTAGGCTGAACGTCCTCCGCGGCGAGACCCAACACCTCCGCGGCCTGCATGGCGACCGCGGCCCGGGTGCCGCCGATGTCGGTCGATCCTTCGACCAGGTTAACCGTACCGTTAGCGTTCACCGAAATGCTGCAGCTCGACTGCAGTCCCACGTTGAACCAGAAGCCGATGGACACACCGCGACCACGGTTCGGCCCCTCGAGCGGAGCCTTGTAGTGGGGGTGGTTCTTCATGGCTTCGAGGACCTCGATGCAGCCGATGCGCGGGTATTTGGGGCCGTCGGCGCGGCGTGTGCCTTCCTTGGCGGCATTCTTCAATCGAAATTCGAGAGGGTCGATGCCCAGCTTCTCGATGATCTCATCGACAACGGTCTCGGTAGCGAAGGCGGCGTTCGTCGCGCCCGGTGCCCGATACGCCGCCGTGCTGGGTTTATTGACAACGACGTCATAACCATCGACGACAACATTCTCGATATCGTAGGCCGCGAAGACGCACATCGCTCCGGGAACGACCATCGCACCGGGGTAAGCACCCGCTTCGTAGGCCAGATGGGCCTGAGCGGCCGTGATCTTGCCGTCGTTCGTCACGCCCATCTTGATCTTCATATGGGATCCCGGCGTTGGACCCGAACTTTCGAAAACGTCTTGGCGGCTCATGAGGATCTTCACCGGATTCCCTGTCTTCTTGGAAAGAAGAGCTGCCACCGGCTCCAAGTAGACGGGGATCTTTCCACCAAACCCGCCGCCAATCTCCATCGGCGTTACTTTGACCTGCGACTGAGGGATGCCCAAAATGCAAGCCGTCGTGTCGCGCACGACGAACGATCCTTGTGTACTGCACCAAATCAGCACACGGCCGTCGTTGTTCCAGAGAACAGTTGCATTGTGCGGCTCGATGTAACCCTGGTGAACGCTGGCCGTGTTGTACTCCCGTTCAACGACAAGATCGGCTTCCGCGAATCCCTTGTCGATATCTCCTAGGCTGTGTCGAAAGTGATCAGCGACATTGCTCGGCCGATCCGCCTCCTCGCCGAGTTCCTTCCCCTTCATGTCTTCGTGAAGCAGAGGGGCGTCGGCTTCCATCGCCGCGGGCGCGGTCAGGACCGGTGAGAGCAGCTCATAGTCAACCTCGATGAGTTGCGCCGCTTCTTGGGCGATGTGGGGACTCGTGGCCGCCACGCCGGCGATCGCGTGCCCTTTGTAGAGCGCCTTTTCACGGGCTAGGACGTTGCCGAGGATGTAAGCCAGGCGCGTGACGCCCTCACCCAAGTCGACAGTTTGGTCGCCCGGATCGGCCAGATCCTGAGCGGTGACGACCGCCTTCACGCCCGCCAAAGCCTCGGCTTTGCTCGTGTCGATCGACTTGATACGAGCGTGCGCGTACGGGCTGCGAAGGATCGCCCCGTGAATCAGGCCGGCCATCGTGAAGTCAGCGCCGTAGAGCGCCCGGCCGGTGACCTTGTCAGCCCCATCGTGACGGATGGGCCGCGTCCCGACGACGTCAAACTCCGTTGTCGAAAGCACAACGTTCGGTTCGTAGTCCGGTTGACTCATGTTTGCTCCTGTTGCATCTTGGTGGCGGCGTGCTGCACCGCCCGAATGATCTTGTCGTAGCCCGTGCAGCGGCAAAGGTTGTTCGCCAGCCAAAGCCGAATGCGGTCTTCCGAGGGGTTCGGTTCCTTATCAAGGAGCGTCTTGGCGGCCACGATGAAGCCCGGCGTGCAAATGCCGCATTGAAGCGCCGCGTCTTCGAGGAAGGCCTGTTGAATCGGATGCAAGTGGCTGCCGGCAGCCACAGCTTCGATGGTGGTGATCTGTTGGCCCTCGGCTTCGACGCCGAGGACGAGACACGAGGGCACAATTCGTCCGTCCAGGACGACCGTGCAAGCACCGCAGTTGCCGTCGTTGCAGCCCTCCTTCGAGCCGGTCAAACCGACGATATCCCGCAGGCATTCAAGCAGGCTCTGCCGCGGTTCGCACAGAAACTCGATCGACTCGCCGTTGATCGTCGTCTGGACGTGACTCTTCGCGGGCATTAACTCTCCTCCTGGGCCGAATGCCGGGCTCTTTCGATGGCGACATTGAGCGCGCGGCGGGTCAGCACTTCGCAGAGATGCTTGCGGTAGGCGATGGTTCCCCGCATGTCGGTGATCGGCCGCGCGGCGTCCTTGGCGATTTGAGCGGCCTTTTGGATGTTTTCCTCGGTCACTGGCTGCCCGGCTAGTGCTTCCCCTGCTTCCTTGACGAACAGCGGAGTCGGCGCTACCGAGGCCAGTGCGATTTTCGCCGACTGGAAGTTTCCGTTTTCCAAAACGACGGAGACGCCCGCGCCTGCTACCGCGATGTCCATCTCATTACGCGGGATGAACCGCAGGTAGTGGGCGCCTGAATTAGGAGCCGGCGGGGGAAAATGTAGCGACACGAGCAATTCCCGGGGCTGAAGCACGTTTTGTCCGGGCGCGGTGCAAAAGTCCTCGACCGCAACCTCGCGGTCGCCACTGGAACCGGCAATCCTGCAGCGCACCCCCATCGCAATCAAGGCCGGGATGGCATCCGCGCTCGGTGCTGCATTGCAGAGGTTGCCGCCGATCGAGGCTCTGCCCTGAATCTGGGTTCCGCCAATCAACGAGGCCACGTCGTTCAGCGCCGGATAGATGCGAGTCACCTCTGTGTTTTCGTAGATCGCGTAGCAGGGCACGGCAGCGCCTAACGTGAGTCCACTCTGGGCGTCGAGGCGAAGCTCATTCAGCTCGGGAACGTCCTTGACGTCTATGACCCAGTCAGGCTGTCTCCGGTCCACCCTCATTTGGACTAACAAGTCCGTGCCCCCCGCTAGCGGCCGAGCTCGCTCGCCGTGTTCCGCCATCAGCCCCACGGCCTCCGGCAGGGTTTTCGGCCGCGCGTAGTTAAACCATTTCAAGCCGCCACCTCCTATTCATCTCATCCATAGTAGCTGAATTGGGGCCTTTGCTTGGGTCTACATACGGCTCGTAGAATAGAAGTTGATGTCGCGATCTGATTTTTTCTCCGACACCGACCCGCATGCGCTCGAAGTCTTCCTTTCGCGCCAGCGCCGGATGACAGCTTCTGAAAAGGTCACTCGAGTCTTCGAACTGAGCGACCTCATACTGCAAGCCACCAAGGCGGGCGTGCGGCAAATGTATCCTGACGCTGATGAGCGAGAGGTGTTCTTGCTGGCAACGGCACGCCGGTTGGACCGGGAGACAATGATCAAGGTCTACGGCTGGGACCCTGAACGGCATGACTGATGCCGTGCCGGCCTTCAAGCGACTGCTCGAAATATTCAACCGGCTAGGCATATCGTACGCCGTTGGCGGCTCTCTGGCTAGTTCGGTTCACGGAATCCCGCGCGCTACGATTGACATTGACATTATTGTCGACCTTCAACAGCAGCAGATCGAACCCTTCGCGCACAAGCTGGAGGCCGATTTTTACGCTGACCCAGTAGTCATCCAGGACTGCATCGACGCGGGAAGGTCTTTTAACCTGATTCACTACCAAAGCGGCTATAAATTCGACCTGTTTCCTCTCTCACCTGACCCCTACTACCAAATAGAATTCACGCGGCGCCAAATGATCGATTTCCCCTTGGGTGACGAACGGCTGAACTTTTTGGTGGTCGCCCCGGAAGATGCGATCCTTACGAAGCTGGCTTGGTATCGCGCGGGCGGTGAAACTTCCGAGCGTCATTGGAATGACCTACTCGGCATCTTCAAGATTCATGCTGGGCGACTCGACGAGGCTTATCTGAAAAAGTGGGCCGCTCACCTCTCCGTGGAGGACTTGTGGACGCAGTTGCTAGAGACTTAGTGCATCATTTCGCGAATACGGTTACGAAAGGTGGCCGACCGCGGACGCGATGAATCGCGCCTTTACTGATCGGCTTGAGCATTTCGCGTTCAAGCGTAGGGGCGCAATTCATTGCGCCCGAGCTGATGAGCCGCAATACCTCGACAAGCTGATTGATACGTAACTGGATTTGCGAAATACTGTACTTAGTTTGGTCCATCCGCAGGGAGGTCTGTGAAGCGCATCTTTCCCCGGCCAGCGAGTAAACTCATGGTAAAGTTACTGGGATGGGAGGCAAGCCGTGAACGACTCGAGACTCGGATGTGGGACGCTGGCGCTGCTTGGTGTAGGGCTTATTGTAGCGTCGTGTGGTTCTGAAAGAAGGGCGCCGGAATCCGCCGCCGTTGAGAGCCCGGCGACCGAAGCCGACGAAGCAGCCATCAAAGGGGTACAGCTGCGGGAAGCCCAGGCGATCAAGGAAAAAGACGCTGCTGGTCTACTAGCCCTATTCGAAAGCGACCTAGTAGTGATGCCGCCCAATGAGCCGCCCATCGTCGGCAAAGCGGCCCTGCGGTCGTGGTTCTTGAGAGTCACTGATCAGTTCTCGATCGATCTCGACTTCTCGGTCGAGGAGGTCAGAGTGACCGGTGACTGGGCCTTCGAGAGATTCTCTTTTCGCCGAACGACGACGCCGACCGGCGGCGGCGATCCGACCACGGCTCGGGGCAAAGGCATCCACGTCTTTCGCCGCCAATCAGACGGCTCCTGGAAGATAGCCCGCGATATTTGGACCAGTGATGAAGTTCCTGATGTCGGCGATAAGCTCGCCGCCGGCGGGATGCCCGGTGATCGGTCGACCCGCTCGCGGGGAGCGGGCGCCGGACGGCGGGCGGGTCGGTCTAGTGGCTCTTCCCAGGACGAACTCGTTAGGCGCTTGCGAGCGGAGCTGGCTGAGCGGCGCCGCCAGCTTGGGGATCCCGAAGCGCAGGGGTCTCGAGGTTCCTCCCAGGCAGAACTCATTAAGAGGCTGCAGGCCCAGTTGGCTGAGCAGAAGGGCCAAATCGGGCAGATGCAGGCCTCTAGTTGCCCGGAGTGCCCCACACCTATTAAACGAAAGGGTGTGATTTACCTTTGGGACGGCCGGCCTCCCGATCCCGTCGAGATTCCTATCGAGTGGGTACGGCGGTAGGGCCTCCGGCTCGAAGGCCGCGGGCTGGGACAGCCCGGATCCGTTCGGCCCTTCTGGGGGGTCCGGATCGGCCTCGGGATCCACGTGAAGGCACCCGCAATACTGCCTCATCCGTGAGCGCTTCCGTAACCCGGATGGGGACCTCCCTCAGGATTACGACGACAACCGCGCCGAGTATTACCGCTTGATTCTCTGGCTTAACGAAGGAGTGCTCTTATGTCTCCAGTACAAGAGCCGCGATCCGAATTAGCACTCGATTCGGAATCGTGATTCAGCCTGAGTACTTGCGAGATGCTCGTCGTCGGAATCAGCCTCCAGAGATCTTACAATCTTCTCTAGCTCTAGCGCAGCCTTGGCTCCCTTTATGGGGTAGTCTTCATCTAGGAGACGGTAGTCGTTATATAGCTGGGTAATGCGAGGCACGTGGCGAGCTTTCGTGTTCCACTGCCGAGCCCATTTGTCGCTCATTCGTGAGTAGGTAGCCCAAGTATTCCCGTTAAGAAGCCCTTTCCCTAGACACCGTACCGATCGTCCATCCGGCCGGAAGTGGTTTGTTCGCAGAGCCTTCTGAGCCGCGACCGCGAGGGAGCGCTCCAGGGATTGTCGGCCTACAAACGATCGCGAACTTATGGAACCAAGCACTAGCAAAATCATGCCGTTTCCCCGGACCTGACCCCTGGCTCCGAAGCCTCATAAATTTCTGGCTTGGCAAAGGCTGCGTCCCCCCGGAAGGCGACCTCTTTGCCATTGTTCTGCTGACGTTCGATCTCGGGCAGGAGCAGTTCCTCCCAGTCCTCAGCGCTGTGCACATTGCCCGGACGGAGCTTGGCCGCCAGACAGTCGCCGTGGCTGTTGAACAAGAGCAAGGGATGGTAGCAGACCGACTCAGTTCAACACAGTCATCTGCGTTGTGCTGCTCATTTGGATTGTGCCACCACTTTCAACGAGCAGCCCTGCTGCGACAAACTGAAAGGGATAGGTGACTTGGACCTTGACAGGATCGCCTCGCTCGACGTCGGCGGCGGCCACACCGTCAGCCCAAGTCGCAGTGACCTGAACCTTGGACACGTCCAACCCGATGCAGTTTTTTTTGACTGCGTTCTCGACGCCGTAGCTGGTGGCTAGGTTTGCAGTGCCGTGTACCATACAGTAGCGCGCGGCCTGCCGCGCCGCGTGGGCTATCGTGGCGTAGGTCCACATCGCGCGGCCGAATTCCATTAGCGCGACGAGCACCACAACGAACACCAGAAACACCAGCGAGAACTCGACGATCGTCGCGCCGTGCTGCCGCGTCCGAGCGAGCCGCACCTGTTCCTGAGCTTCGGGTCTTGTCAAAAGCGAATTTGTGACCATGATCTTTTCTCCTTACTGCACGCGCTGGTAATGCTCCCGCGTCACCACCACGGGATTAGGAATGCCGGGCCAGGGAAGCAGCGCCTCAAACGTATATTGCACGGTGGTCTTGGAATAGACCCGCGGCTTGCCATAGTCGGTGCAAGTTCCTTCGATACAATCGACGATGGTGCCCCCACTCGCACTCGGACAATCACAATAGATTTCCGCTGAGGCGCTGACGCCGCCCATGTCAGCCGCATCGTCGGTGGCAGCCTGCTCTACGGAGCTATAACTCACCGCTTTCACATTGCTCTGAGCACCCCAGAAAGAGCCGGATCCCGAGGCGTTGGCCACCGCGATGGCGTAGTGAAACACCCGAGCAAAATCGGCGGCACCCGCCATCATCAGAAACAGTAGCGGCGCCGCAAGGGCAAGTTCTACTGTCGATGCACCCGCCGTGCGCTTTAGTTTTCGCGAATGCTGGTCTCGCATGATAATCTCCTCCGCAAAGCAGTTCAATTTTCAAACTCTATTCCAATAGGGTCGCTTCCCGTAGGAAGACCGGCACGCCGGCGTAACCGCCATCAAAAACGTCGGTGACGACACTATTAGTTCCGACGGATTCGGCGGTATAGGCGACGATGATCTGCCAGCCCGCGTTTCCGCTGGTGCCCCGAAAGGCTAGATGTGTCGAGGGGAAATAGAACACCCCTTCGAAGACGGAATCGGCAGTTCCCGCGAGCACGGAGCCGGGGCTGTCATATGGCGCGCTGGCGTCGTTCCAGAATAAAATGCCGGCATAAGGCCCATCGGCCGGCGCCTTGAACGTGTTTTGAGAACTGCCCGCGATGCTGAAATCTCCCCATAAGGAGTCAATTCCTGTGGTGTTGATGTTGTAAAACATGACTCCGATGCCGGTGTTGATGCTGGATCCGGTGATCTGCAGCCCACTTTTTGTGCCTGTTGCCGCGTTGGCGCCCAGGATATACACTCCCGGATTGAAGTTCACCGTGGTGCCAACACCATCGATCTTGATACCGCCTGGGTAATAGCCCGGCTCGAGAGGTGCCGCGGGCGTTGAAGAGATCCAGAGATCCGTGGCCCGCAGAGGATAGGTTGTCGTGTCGGTGGGGTCCGGCGGCGTCATTTCCGCAAAGGGATCGATGACAGGCGGCATGCCGGTACCCATGTAGTTGCAGTTCATAGTGGCCCCCCCATTCATGCGATAGTTACCGGTGATGCCGATCTCCGCAGCGGTAATGGTGGAGTTTCCCGATTGCGTGATGGCCCGCTGGTTTTTTGAATTGACATTGATCCCGCAGGCTGCCGTAAAGTCCGCATTTCCAGGGACTTTGAAAGCCGCCGTCGTGTCGTCCTCGTCCAAGATGATGACGCAGCCGTCACCAGAATTACCGGCCACCAAGCCCGCCACGGCCCGCGACTGAACCGTCACTGTCTCTTTCCCAAAGACCCGCGCGAAATAGGTCGGCATCTCTTCCGTAATGATGACCTCGACCTTGAGTGGATCGCCGTTATAGGGGTTGTTGACGACTACACTTATGTCTGAATCCGCGTCATCGAAGCCATTTCTCTTCGTATCGTCTTTGGCTGAGGTTTCGACCACCGTGTCGCCGTGGGACCGCCACAGATCGTGAGCTCCGCCCATGGCACCGGCATCAGCGGCCTTCTGCTGGCGGCGCTTCTTGTCCATGACCATGCCCACGTCTAATGCCAAACCCATAAAAGCCACCAGAACCGGGAAGAGCAGTCCTGTAATGACAATGATGATTCCCCGTCGGTCGTTTTTGAGCCCTTCGATCTTCTTTTGAAGCGCTTGCTCCACGGTGAAGTTAGGATTTCTCATGTCGAATCTCTTGTCCTATGAGGACATTGCTCGTTTCCGTGTCACGCGGGGGGAAGAGGCTCGGTAGAAAACCCGGTGAGTGTTAGTGCCTGGGGTGAGTATGCTTGTAAGGGAACCCGCTGTCCATAGATCAGCGGGTTCAAAAACCTACCTATCCATAGGTCTACCCGTAAGGAACGTAGGTCCTACGGCTGCCAAGGTATTTACCTTAGTCAGAAGCCGGGGAGATCGATCGTCTGGATGGGCGTAAGCCCCAGTTATTCAACGAGAAAGGCCGTGCAAACCGCGTGGAGTTGGCCTGTTGCAGCGGCCCCAATTCTGCAGCGGTCCCGAGCTCGGGTGCATCCTGAGATGTCACACTGGTTCGCGTCCGCTGGGCGATCGGCAGTCACCTGCGCCGATAATGACTTGCCTGAGCGGGTGGCTGTGCCCAAGGCAAAGTGACCAGGTCACTCACCCCAGCCCTTGAGTGCATCCTCCACTTGCTCACTCGTGGGCATGCGGCGCGTAACCACGCCGCCCCTTTGTTCAATCACGTGGTACGCGACCATCGACCCGAATCGGACTGCGTCTGCCAAATCTTGAGTCTTCGCATACCGAAAGAAGAAACCGGCCGTGTAGCAATCTCCCGCTCCCGTGGTATCGACGACCTGTGTCTCACCGCGGAACCGTACGGTGTCCACACCGCCGGGCGTATAAATATCGGTACCTCTGCCAGTCGTGAATAAACCGCATCCTCTCTTCTTGCACATCGGTCTCCTGCCAGGGCATAAACCATCTCCTCCCAGAAATGTTTTATCCCTGCAAGTGTTACCTATGTGCTTGGACTTATGTGTTACCCATGTCCCCGGTTTGTACCTGAACTACCATCGCCCGTGCGGCTTCGCCAGCATCGAGATCACCGCCCGGGGCCAACGCCGCCGTCGCTATCGCGCCGCCGACTACCGCACACCCGCCAACGCCGCCGTCGCTATCGCGCCGCCGACTACCGCACACCCGCCAACGCCGCCGTCGCTATCGCGCCGCCGACTACCGCACACCCTACGAAAAGCTGCTCTCGCTGCCCGACTGGCAAAAACACCTCAAGGACGGCGTGCGAGCCGAGACGCTCGAGCAGCAAGCCAGCCGCCACAGCGACACCGCAGCGGCCCAACGAATACAGAAGGCCAAGCTCGCCCTGCTCCCGCTGTCGCCTTGGTCGTTAATTCCGCCGGATTTCTGCAGCGATCGAAGCAGGGCAAGGGGGCTTCAAACGCCAGCCCCCTTGCCCCGCACCCCCCATCCCCCGCTGCCTAACTGCCACCGCAAGGAGAACCCCAGCGGCACCACCCTTCCGATCCTCCTTCTTCAGGCTCATTCTTGGATTGGAAAATGCTGTGTTGCATAGGGCGGACCTTTGGTCCCAAGCCCTTGAGGCTGTTCGCACGAATCCTCCGCCGCCGGGACAAGTGTCACCGTCCGTACTCTCCACACCCGATACTCCGTGAGAACGGCGCTGACAAACTAGACCACATAGCGGCGGTGTGAAGGCTCCCAGAGGAGGCGGAGGACCAAGCCGCTGATGTGGTCCGCAAGCATCCCCGAGGTGTTTTGTGGAACACCGGAGGGATGTATCGGGTGGAGCTATACGTTCAAGTACGACGAAGTGTCTGCGTCGAAGGGCTAAGCGAACGCGAAGCAGCACGGCGCTTTGGGATTGCTCGCGAGACCGTGCGCAAGATGTTGCGCTACCGGATTCCGCCGGGCTATGGGCGGAGCAAACCGGCGAGGCGTCCCAAACTGGAGGCCTTCACAGGGATCATCGATCAGATCCTGACCGACGATCGGGAGCGTCCGAGGAAACAACGCCACACCGCACAGCGCATCTTTGACCGCCTCCGCGACGAGTACGGGTTCACAGGCGGCTACACGACCGTCAAGGACTACGTACGCGAGAAGAAGCTGGGCGGACAAGAGATGTTCGTGCCGCTGACGCATCCGCCGGGTGACGCCCAGGCGGACTTCGGCGAAGCGGTCGTCGTCATCAACGGAGTGCAGCGCAAGGCGCACTTCTTGGTCGTCGATCTGCCGCATAGCGATGACGCATTCGTGAAAGCGTTTCCGGCCGAGACGACGGAGGCATTCTGCGAGGGGCACAATGCGGCGTTTCGCTATTTTGGCGGCGTGCCGCGCAGCATCGTCTACGACAACACGAAGCTAGCGGTGGCGAGGATCCTGGGAGACGGCACACGCCAGAGGACCCGTGTCTTCTCCGAGCTGCAGTCACATTATCTGTTCGCCGACCGTTTCGGGCGGCCGGGCAAGGGCAACGACAAAGGCAAAGTGGAAGGGTTGGTGGGCTATGCGCGGCGCAACTTTATGGTGCCGATCCCCAGGTTCTCAAGTTGGGAAGCCTTCAACGAACACCTCGAAGCGAAGTGCCGCAAGAACCGTGGACGGCGCTTGCGGCGACACTCGGAAACGATCGGTGAGCGTTTCGAGCGCGACCGCCAGGCGTTTCTGACGTTGCCTGCTGTCGGGTATGACGCTTGCGACAAGCGCACGACGCGGGTGACGTCGTTGTCGCTGGTGCGCTATCGGACCAACGACTACTCGGTTCCGACGCGCTACGGCCACCGCGAAGTACTGCTGAGAGCTTACGTCGATGAGGTGGTCATCGGCTGCGGCAGCGAAGAGATCGCCCGGCATCGGCGCAGCTACGAACGCGAGGAGTTGATCTTCGATCCGCTGCATTACCTGGCCTTGCTGGAGCGCAAGACGAACGCGCTGGATCAAGCCGCGCCGCTCGTCGGTTGGCAGTTACCGCAAGATCTCGTGCGTTTGAGACGCTTGCTCGAAGTGCGGCTGGGTAAACCAGGCAAGCGCGAGTACGTGCAGGTGCTGCGTTTACTCGAAGACTTCCCGCTCACCGACGTCACCGCCGCCGCGCGGCAGGCCGTTGAGTTGGGAACGATCGGCTTCGACGCCGTCAAGCACCTCGTCCTGTGTCGGATCGAGCAACGGCCGCCCCGCTTGGACTTGACGCAGTATCCGCACTTACCCACAGCACAAGTCGAACAGACATCGACAACAGATTATTTGGTGCTGCTGGCACAGGGAGTGGACTGATGGCGAGATCCAAACTGCTGCTGGAAGCTCATCTGAAAGCACTGCGGCTGCCGACCTTCTTACGCGAGTACGACAAGGTGGCACGGCAGTGCGCCACGGAGGGCTTGGATGCGAGACGCTTTCTGCTGCAACTGTCCGAGCTCGAACTGCTCGACCGTGAACGCCGAGCGACCGAGCGGCGCATCAAGGCCGCCAAGTTCCCGGTCACGAAAACCCTTGATACGTTCGACTTCCTGGCGTTACCCAAGTTGAACAAGAAGCTGGTGCTCGAGCTGGCACACGGAGAGTTCATCGACCGTCGCGAGAACGTGTTGGCTCTAGGAAACTCCGGCACGGGGAAAACGCATCTCGCTCTGGCGCTGGGACTGGCGGCCTGCCAGGGTGGCTATCGGGTTCGCTTCACTACCGCCGCAGCGCTGGTCAACGAGCTGCTGGAAGCCCGTGATGAGCGGCGCTTGCTGAGGGCCCAAAAGCAGCTCGCCAAGCAAGACCTGCTGATCGTCGATGAACTGGGCTACGTGCCGCTGTCGAAGACCGGAGCGGAGTTGCTGTTCGAAACCTTCTCACAGCGCTACGAGCAGGGCTCCACGATGGTGACCTCGAACCTGCCGTTCAACGAGTGGACCGAAGTCCTCGGGTCCGAGCGCATGACCGGCGCCCTGCTGGATCGGCTCACTCACCACGTCCACATCCTGGAGATGAACGGCGATAGCTTCCGCCTCAAGCAGAGCAAGAAGCAACGCTCTCCGTCTTCGGATTGATCCCCGCCGGCTCGCCACAGTTTTTGTGAGCCGCCTTCCACTCCGCCTTCAGCCGCCCTAACGGGCGACCTCAGGCTGCGTTCCAGCCGTCCCACAAAAACTCGAACCAAAACCCCGACTCCCCCCCCACTGGTCTATTTTTGCTCCGCCGCTCTACCCCAAAACTGGTCTATTCTCCCTCCGCCGAACTGGTCTAATTTTGCTCCGCCCTTGACACACCTATTGCGTCCATCACGCGTTCCGGTCGACACTTAAGCTAATGCTCTCGGAGAAGTCTTCCCCTGTCCGCAAAGTTGTATTCCCTGCTGCCGGCTTGGGGACCCGCTTCCTGCCTGCCACGAAATCGCAACCCAAGGAGATGCTCTCGGTTGTTGACAAACCGATCATCCAGTACGGGGTGGAGGAAGCGGTCGCCTCGGGCATCGAGGGCGTCATCATCGTCACAGCCCGGGGCAAATCCACAATGGAAGACCACTTCAACGTCAGCCGCGAGCTCGAAAAGGAGCTTGAGGTGCGAGGGAAGCAGCGGGAACTGGAGCTCGTCCGTGGGATCTCGAATCTTGCCAACATCTCCTACGTTTTGCAGACGGAGGCGCTAGGACTTGGCCATGCCGTCGGCGTGGCCCGGGAGATCGTAGGCCGGGAACCCTTTGCGGTGAGCCTGCCGGACGACATCATCGACTCCACAGTTCCCTGTTTGAAGCAGTTGATCGAAGTTCACCGCAAAAGGGGCGGGGCCGTCATCGCCGTCATGGAGGTCCCCCGTGACCGGATCTCGGCGTACGGTGTGATTGAGGGCGAGCCGGTAGAGTTCGACGGCACGGAGGACCGACTGTTCCGAGTCAGCGACGTGGTCGAGAAGCCGCCTGCCGACGAAGCCCCCTCTAACCTAGCCATTATCGGACGCTACGTTTTTCCACCCGAGATTTTCGACTGCTTGGAGGCCATCACGCCCGGGGCAGGCGGCGAGCTACAGTTGACGGACGCCATCAAGGCTTTGATCCAGAGCCAGCCGGTCTACGCCTATAGGTTTGAAGGCACGCGCTACGACGCGGGCGACAAGCTGGGTTTTTTGAAGGCGACGGTGGAATACGCGCTGCGGCACAAGGAGCTAGGGCAAGAATTCGGCGCGTATTTGAAAACGCTCAAATTGTAGCCACTAGCGACGGGCGTCCACGGAGCGTGGCGAAGTGAAATCAGCATGCTGTTATAATTGAAGTGAGAGAAAAGCCCCCCGCAGCCGAGACGAGAGGCCGACGGAGGGTGGGCAAAAAGGAGTGGAAAACTGCTCATGCTACCTCCCCGAGATACAGATCCAGTCAAGGTTTGAGTCACCGCTTGGGCTTGGGCCTCCAGCGCTTGTATAGCTTTTCGTAGTTCTCATAGAGTGTGGGTTGAGGAGGGTCCTTGTGGTGTCTCCGGGTATTGATCCACGGTGCAAGAGCTTCGTAGGTGAGGATCAGCGCTGTGTAAAAGAACTCCTTGAGAACCTTTTCCTTTACTCCTCCCCCGTGCACAGCAATTGACATCTCTTCGAAGAAATCTGAGATCATAAAAATGCCGCTGCGCTGTTCTTGTGTTGCCTCTTTCGGGTCAAGCTTTTTGGTTAGCACATCACTGACTTTTGCTCTTAGGTCAGCGAACGACTGATCATTCCACCTTTCAATGAATCGGCTAGCACTGGTAGCACGCCTTGTCTCAACACGTAGATAAAGGGTGTAGATTGCTGCCCCGGCTACTACGACACTGGCGGCCAACTGGATGCTAGGGCGGCTATCCGCGGGAGCGGTGAAGTGCCACACTCCTAGGCTGCCAGCAGCAACCAAAATGAAAAGGACAGCAAGGGTAGTGCGCCAGAGCATAGTAGCAACACCCTGAACCTCCCCGAGATTGTTCTCTATTGAGAAGGGCGGGGGTCTATTGCAGTATACTTGACAAAGCTAGGGGGGCGGGAAGATTTCTCAAATAGCAATCCGCTCGACCTCATCGAGGGTCACCTCATCATCCGTGCGAACGTTGAGGCTGGCGGTGCGACCCATTTTTTGCCCGAACCCACTTTTACCACGGGCCAGCTCCGAGGGGAATCCCTAGATGCCTTTGTACGAGTATGAGTGCCTCAAGTGTGGCGGGCGCTTCGAGGAAATCCAGAAATTCTCCGACGAACCGTTCAAGGAGCACCCCGGCTGCGGCGGTAAAGTCAAGAAGCTGCTGTCGGCCCCGGCCATCCAGTTTAAGGGCACGGGCTGGTACGTCACCGACTACGCCCGCGCCGGTCAGAAGGACAGCGAAGAGAAGGAGAAGAAGGCAGACAGCGGGGAAAAGAAGGCCAAAGGCGACGGCGACAAGTCGGCCGCCAAAAGCTCGAAGGACTCGGATTCCAGCTCGTCGTCGAAGGCGCAGTCCTCGACAACCGAGTCTACGAAGAAGTAAAGTTTCATCGGAGCGCCCCTCCCACTTAAGAAGGAACTGTCAGTCGGATGGAATCGATTCGTGTAACGTTGCCGGACGGCTCGGAACAGGTGGTCGCAAAGGGCGCCACGCCTCTATCGATCGCGGAGTCTATCGGTCCACGTTTGGCGAAATCGGCCCTAGTGGCCAAGCTCAACGGCCAACTCGTCGACTTGACCGCGCCGATCGAGCAAGATACCGAACTGCGCATTCTGACCGACCGCGACCCGGAAGCGCTAGAGGTCTACCGCCACTCGAGCGCTCACCTGCTGGCGGCCGCGGTGCTCGAGCTGTATCCGGAGACCAAGCTGGGAATCGGCCCGCCCACCGAGCAAGGCTTTTTCTACGACTTTCAACGCGACACCCCCTTCACCCCCGACGACCTCGAAAAGATCGAAGCGCGCATGCGGGAGATCGTCAAGCGCGACCCGCCCAACGAGCGCGTCTGGCTGCCGCGAGAAGAG
This sequence comes from Bryobacterales bacterium, assembly GCA_965248105.1. GTDB lineage: Bacteria > Acidobacteriota > Terriglobia > Bryobacterales > UBA6623. The sequence goes on along the minus strand of CBDFIK010000006.1, from coordinate 1,433,694 downwards.
ACGCTCGCCAAGTTCAAGGAAATGGGCGAGCAGATGAAGTGCGAATTGATCGAAGACAAGGCCGAGGGCGACCAAATCTCGATCTACAAAACGGGCGAGCAGTTCCTCGATTTCTGCCGCGGGCCCCACATCCCCAGCATGGGGCGCATCAAAGCCTTCAAGCTGCTGTCGGTCGCCGGCGCCTACTGGAAAGGCGACGAGCGCAACGCCCGCCTGCAGCGCATCTACGGAACGTCCTTCTTCAGTAAGAAAGATCTCGACGAACACCTGCACCGTCTAGAAGAGGCCAAAAAACGCGACCACCGCAAGCTGGGCAAGGAACTGGACCTTTTCAGCATCCAAGAAAGCGCCGGCCCGGGCCTGATCTTCTGGCATCCCAAGGGCGGCACGATTCGCCGAGCCATGGAAGATTGGCTGCGGGACGAGTACGTGAGGCGCGGCTACAGCCTCGTGTATACGCCGCACGTCGCCCGCCATGACTTGTGGAAGACCTCCGGGCACGCCGAGTTTTTCGCCGACGATATGTTCTCGACCATGAAGTTGGACGACTCCGACTACCAACTCAAGCCGATGAACTGTCCGTTCCACATCTTGATGTACAAGGACCGGCTGCGCAGTTACCGGGACTTGCCGGTTCGCATGGGCGAGCTGGGGACGGTCTACCGCTACGAGCGCTCGGGCGTGATGCACGGGCTACTGCGGGTGCGGGGTTTCACTCAAGACGACGCCCACATCTTCTGCACGCCCGAACAAGTGAAGGACGAAATCTTGGGCTGTGTGGACTTTGCGCTGGACGTGTTAAAGACGTTCGGCTTCGACAAATTCGAAATCGAGCTATCCACCTGGGACGGCGGCAAGGGCGGCAAGTACGCCGGCTCGGCCGAAGAGTGGAAGATGGCCGAGGACGGCCTGTTCAGCGCCTTGGAGCAGCGCGAAATTGAAGCCAAAGTAATGGCTGACGAGGCGGCTTTTTACGGGCCGAAGATCGACGTCATAGTGCTCGATGCCATCGGGCGTCCCTGGCAGCTCTCGACGGTGCAGTTCGATTTCAACCTGCCGCGGCGGTTCGAGTTGGAATACATCGCCGAGGACGGAAAAGCCCATCAGCCGGTGATGGTCCATCGCGCGCTGTGGGGATCCGTCGAGCGGTTCTTCGGTGTGCTCATCGAGCACTATGCCGGCGCTTTCCCGGTTTGGCTGGCACCCGTCCAGGCGGTCGTTTTGCCCATCACCGATCGTCAGAACGAATATGCCCGGCAGGTCTTCGAGCGGCTCAAGGACGCCGGTATACGTGCCGAGATTGACTCCCGCAGCGAGAAGGTCAACCTCAAAATCCGCGAAGCCCAGCTCCAAAAAGTTCCCTATATGCTCGTTGTCGGACAGCGGGAAGCCGACGCCGGCAAGGTCGCCGTCCGCCACCGCAAGCGCGGCGACGAAGGACCCAAGCCGGTGGAGGAAGTGATTGCTCGACTTCGGGAACTCGTCGATTCCAAGGATACGGCAGACTAAGCTCGCCCGTGACGAGAAATGCGGGCTAACTGCTGCGACTAACCAAACGACAGAGCAGGCAACAACGGACGGAGCCGTGCCCGTTAGGGCGCGGGGGCCCACCACCAACCAGACGGATTTAGGCCGATCGGGCGCGGGCCCGCGCGGGCTGACGCCCACGGCTCTGTGCGCTGATGTTCGGCCAGCCGACTGTCAAACGTCCTTGAGCATACTTGACAGATCCGCGCCCGGCGGTAGGGGCGCGGACTAGGGAAGCAGGCGGTCCTTGCCGAGCGTGCGGCGCAACAGGCCGACCTGGCCTAGGTGATAGGCTTCGTGAAAAGCGATGGCAACAATGAAAGAGCCGACGGTCTCGTTGGGGTTGCCGGTCGGGCTGTCCGGGACGGGCCGAGCCAACGTCTCCGAGCTAACGGCTCTCAAAGCCGCAACCAAGGGCTGCTGTAGAGACGTGAAGCTCTCTTGCAACATCGGGAACGGAAGCGCCTCGCGTGAGTCGGTTAGCGGCGGCTTCCCTGTTGCATAGCGATCAAAGTCGCTTGGCGGGGATAGAGGGTCTGCGCCGAGTAGGCCGAGTGCGTCGTTGCGGGCCTTCACGAGATGCCCTAGGACCCAGTTGACGCAGTTCCCGCCTCCTTTGGGGTGGACGAGGCTATCGTCATGGGTCAGTCCATCGAAGTTGGCGGCGAAGACTTTCGCGCCTAATTCGTGATGAGCGACAAGTGTTTCGATATCCATCTTTGTTCTCCTTGTTTGTAAACGGGCCGTAAACGGCCCGAGCTGTTATTTGGGTAGAAGTGACCTTGCTAATTCCTTCTTCCTTTGCTCGTTACGACTCCCGGGCCGCCGTCCCTATTTTTTGCCGAACCTATGCTTCTGCCATGGGCTGCTAGTCTCTCTTTTCCTTCTTCTTCTTGCGGGACCGAGTCTTCTTGCTCGTGCGGCCGGGTTTGCGGCCGGTACTGGGTTCCTCCGCTGTCTCTTTTAGGCGAAGGAGATGGCTGGACCAAAGCTCCTCGAACCGGCTAACCCAGCGCTCGTAGATCTGACGGATCGGTACTGTGTTCAGCGAGTTCACACGGTGCCTCCCTGACTCGCGCGTATGGACTAGTTGAGCTTCACGCAGAACCTCGATATGCTTCATCACACCAAAACGCGTCAGTCGAGGGAACGACCGCACAATCTCGGTTGTCGTATGCGGTCGACTCCGAAGAAGGTCGAGAATCGCCCGCCGCGTGGGATCAGAGAGCGCTTTCCAGACCGGGTCCAGTTGGTCCAACATTCCTCCCGCGACGGGACGCGTACGAGCTACTCGCAGTCCTTCTTTAGCTCGCTGAGGTAGTGTCCCCACCCAGCGCCAACGCCCTTGCGGTGCTCAGGGTCAATCATTCCGATGGCCCGATGCCGTAGCGTGACCTTGGCGCCCCCGGAAACCCCCTCGAGCTTGACTTCCACATGGTTGTTGGCCGGGTAGGACATGAACAGCGGGCCGCTCAACTCCAACAGTACGGGCGGTTTGATGACCTGCACAAATCCCCACAGGTGCTCAATCCCCCCTCCTCGATCCCGATACCAACGCCCGCCCGCCCGGGGTTCCAACACCATGGGCATTGGTTCTCCGCCAGGCGCAGTATTGCCTTTGCCGAAGCGGTGCAGAAGCGCCGCGAAAACCTTTTTCGGGGGCGCCTTGATCTCGATGTGCTGCTCGATGTCGAGCGTCAAGTCTTCCAACGTCATACCTTCCTCCTTAGGTCTCTGTTAGGCCAGGCTCTTCACTATGTATGCGCCGAACGCCAAGTTGCCTGAAGAGCATCGTAGTCCGCATTGAACCGGTATTCAGGTAGCCAGGACGAAGCATTCATAGCCTTTAACCGATGACGGTTCACTTCGGAAACTTCGCGTCCGCCATGACCTCGTCGATCTGCTTGTTGTGCCGCTGGTTGTGCAGAGCGGCGAAGCGAATCCAGTGCGCGGCGCTGAGCTGACCAAGAGGCGTGTCGCTCTCGCCGAGATGTGCGTTGTAGGCTTTCGAGCTGTCCTCGGCGCGTTCAATCATTTTCGTCCGTGCCGCCGAGTAAGAGTTGATGATCTCAGCGCGGCTCATTTTGCCTTTGGGTGAGACCTCAGGAGGCGCTTTAACCCGGTTGGTGCGGTCCGGTATGACCTGGGTAATGACTTGGGTCTTGCCCTCAGTCAGCTTCCGCCAATCGGCGTTGGGCTTGCCGGCCATCAGGCCATCCACACGCGTGTGGAACGTGGTCTCGCTTAGGTAAAGATGCTCGGCGACCTCGCCGGCGGACCAGCGGTCCGGGCCTGGCTTGAACTTCCACTGCTCGTCGCTGAGCGCGGCGAGCTTGGTTAGTGTGTCATTTCGGCTTTCTTGGAGCAGGGCGACGATCTCGGCGCGCTCTTGCGCAGAAAGATTGCCGCCAACGCCGTGCGAATCAGCAAGCAGAACGGCTGGGGCAATCAGGAAAACGAGGAACATCATGCGAATCAGACTCTTCGACAGCAAAACGTGATCTCTCATTGGGTATCTCCTTTGGTCCTTGGGAAGTAAGGAGCGTTGACCTTTCTGAGGCGGTGCAACAGTGACGCTAAAACTTCCTTGGGGGGTGCTTTGATCTCGATTTCGAGTGTCATGTCTTCCAACTGCATCCCTTTCTTGCTTGCCCTTGGTGGGCAATCGATCAATACGTTTCTATATAGTAACGTGACTAATTCGTCACGTCAAGGGATTTTGCAACTGACGGTCGCCTGGACCTTCGATCTGTTAGATCAGGATGGTGCCCCCACGTAGCGTCCTGGGGCGTAGATCGACCTCGAAAGACCATTTGTCTCTGGTCGCGCTTGACAGGAGGTTCCGAGCGATGTATTATAGCCAACTGACTATATATAAATTCCAGCCCCACCCAAGGAGACAGTAAACATGGCGAAAACGATGGACACAGTGGGCGCGTTCTACGAAGCCTTCGGCCAGAAGGACTTCGACAGGCTGCGCACCTTGCTGACTGATGACTTCAGCTTCAAGGGGCCACTAATGGCCTTCGATAACCCGGACGGGTTCATTGCGGGCGTTAGCAAGATGCCTTTCGAGGGAGTGCCCGAGGGATCCCGTTTCATCGTCGACGGGAACCGTGTTGCCCATACCTTTATCTGGAAGATGGCGGCGCCGACGAGAGTGGATGTGCCGATGTGCGAAGTGCTCGAAGTCGAAGGTGGGAAGGTTCGGTCGTCGGAGCTCTTCTACGACTCGAAGCTCTTTCCCACTCGGGGCTGAGCGACGAGGTTGCTGTGACTGTCCATTATTCTGAACCACTCGACCGCACGTTCCACGCGCTGGGCGACTCCACGCGGCGACGGATGTTGGGCATGCTCGCCCGACGCGGGGAGTGCACTGCGGGCGAGCTCGGGGAACCCTTCGACATCGCCCAGCCCACCGCTTCCAAGCACCTCAGAGTCCTGGAGCAGGCGGGGCTGGTGTCGCGCCGGGTAAACGGCCGGATCCATCAGCTCCGTTTGGAGGCTGGCCCCATAAAGGAGGCAGAGGCCTGGCTCGTCCGCCATCGCGACTTCTGGAAGGCATCACTCGATTCGCTCGAGGAGTACTTGGAGGGGATCCCTGGCAAGAAGGGACAAAGTCCATGACGAAACCGCAACCCCCGTCATCTATTGAGGTTGCGGCTGTGGTGTTTCGTCGCTGGTTCGATGCCCCCAAAGACGTGGTCTACTCCGTATGGTCGAATCCCGACCACATAAAACATTGGCTGCACCCAAGCCCCGAGTGGTCGAATCCGGTCGTCGAGGTCGATCTGCGCGTTGGCGGCCGGTACCGACTCGGTTTCCAACATCCAGGAGAACGCGACGTTGTGTTCGTGGTGGGGAGATTCCTGGAGGTCGAACACAGCGAACGCCTAGTCTACACGTGGACATGGGAGCCGCCTGACCCACATGCAGGATTCGAGACGGTTGTGACCGTAGAGTTCACGAGCGTGGATGGAGGAACCGCAGTCAGCTTGACGCATGAGCGGTTCCCCGACGACGAGCGCCGGCAGCGGCACGCGGAGGGCTGGTCTGGAGCGCTCGATTGTCTCACCGACCACCTAGGAACGCTATGATGCACGCCAATACCTTAACGTTGTCCGCACTCACGTATTTGCTACTGACGTTCCCGTTCGCCTACGTCTGGCATTTGGTTGTATTTCGGTCTTTCTATGACCGGCTTGGGTACTTCGGAGATGAAGAGCCGATTTTGGCGCTGGGGTTTCTCACCATTGCCGTGCAAGGAGTACTGTTGGCCTACGCCTACCCGTTCTTTCAACGGGGAGGAAAACCAGTCGTCGAGGGGTTGCGGTTCGCCGCGGTGTTCGGTGCGTTTTTGGTGACGACTCAAGTTGTCGCTGCGGCGGCCAAACACCACGCACCAGCAACGGCGGAGTGGTTCTTGGTTGAGAGTCTCTACATGGCAATCCAGTTCACTCTGGTCGGCCTCGCGTTTGCCTACATCAATCGGCCACGGTAGGGGGACCACAGGGCCGTAGGCCCATGGACACTCCCTAACGGTTGCCGCTCCGGCAGACGGAAACCGAGTGTTGCCGAGCCGCGCGCGTGAGCAAGCGGTAAGTTCCAGATCCGGTAGCGCATGGCTCGGCGGTCGTTTTGCCGAGACTTGCGGCCGTTGTCTCCTCCAGTCACACCACTTCAAAAATCTCATCCCCTTCATTCCAAAGCACTTATACCACACGACCCCTTCAAACTCCGCCACCCCACCGTACTCTGGAATTGGAGCTTCTGCTCCCACGAAAGGAATAATAATTATGGCTACAAGAGCCCAAATTAAAGCAAACTGCAACAACGCCAAGAAATCCACCGGACCACGCACCGAGGAAGGCAAAGCCCGCGTAGCGAACAACGCCCTCAAACACGGACTGCTCGCCCGCGATACCGTCCTGCCCGGCGAGGACCCCGCCGACTTCGACCGCCAACTCTCGGCCCTCGAAGCCGACATCCAACCCGCTAACTCCCTCGAATTCGAGCTCGTCCGTCAAATCGCCGACGCCCAGTGGCGCATGCGCCGCCTGACGCGCTTGGAGACCGGCTTCATCGCCGCTGCCCTCGCCGACCAGCGCTACCGGACCGAAAAGTACCGTCCCGAGAAATTGCGCCCCGGTTACGACGGGGAGACTCTGCTCTTAGGTACCGCGATGCTCGACCGCACCCAGGCCTTCGTTCACCTGGCCCGCTACGACGGACATCTCAGCCGCCGCTTCTTCCGCGCCGTCAAGCAGCTATCCGATCTGCGCCGCGACGAGCGCAAGGCCGAAGAGGCGCGCTCGTCTGCCGGCTCCTACATGCCCACCGATCCCTATAGCGGCCGATATGTCCCAGCCCAAGCCCCACCGCCGATCGATCCTCCAAGCCCGACCGCCAGCCGGATCGGCTTCCGGACCAGTCGCGAGTCGGCCCCACAAGCCAGCCTCCCAGGCGGTCGAGTGCTGGCTCGACAGACCACACTTCCGCAAACGACCAAACAAACCCAATTCCGCCGAACTCTCATGGAAACAATGACTTCCTGGCCAACGGAAACTGTGCGCCAACAGCCATCCGAGGCCCCAAGTGCCCCCGTCGGAGACTGGACCGGCTTCGACGCTGGCCAAGACTGATGTGCCGTCGCTGCGAGGACTCCGGCGTCAACTATCCAGGGGGGTGGCCGACGAATCGGGGAGGGCTGTCATCGATCGGGCCGACGCCGTTCTCAGTTTGGAGCGGCCGACACAATCCGATAGCTACATGCTACTTCAGCCGGCCGCCGCTTCCGCGTTATTTGCGCCTCTACCATATCAAGACGGTAAAGCCCTGGGAATGGACCGCCTTTTTTCAGGAAGTCGGGGCAAGCCCACCGCGCGAGGCGTATAAGTCACTTGAGAATGGTAATCCCGAATCCTGTTGAGGCACCTTTGAATTCCTCTAATCGAGTGTAGTGCCGTGCAGAAGTCCCGACCATTCCCGGTGTGACAGTTTCCGAAGTGTCACAATTCAGGAGGCCCGCCCCTTGGCAGAAAAACGGGACGGCCTGCCTTGACGGATGGGGGCCTCTCAGAAATATCTTCAGCTATCTGATCTAGAAGCGGTGCCGGGTCAGGCTGCGCAAACGGCAGCTGATCTGAACGATGATCGTCGCGGCTCGGGGGGCGCCTTTGGGGACGGATATCTCACGTACGCCCGCTGCACGCATGGTGAGATGTACGGGCTAACGCTCGACGGCCCTCTCCGCACCCAGCCCCGTGTTCGCGCGGACGCTGAGCTCGACATATTTCTCCTCCGCCGACGGCTCGTTCGAGAAAACCGACCCCAGATAAGCCGCCAAGAAGCCGAGCGGAATGCTCACGATGCCCGGATTCTTGAGCGGGAACCACGGCGGCGCCTGAATCATCCGACGCGCGGCTTCAGCGACCTCCGGCCCGTCGACCCCCATGAAGCTCGGGCTCACCAGGATCAGCCCGATCGAGGAAAACAGCCCGGCTGCCAGGCCCCACACCGCCCCGCGTGTCGTAAACTTGCGCCAGTAAACCGAGAAGAGGATGACCGGCAAGTTCGCCGATGCCGCCACCGCGAACGCCAGCCCCACGAGGAATGCCACGTTCGCCGTCGGGCCCAACCCGATCGCGATCGTAATAGACACCGCGCCAACGACGAGCGCCGTCCAGCGCGCTACGCGCACCTCTTCGCCCGGCGAGCGCTCCTTGCCGTGGTGTAGCACGTTCGTGTAGAAGTCGTGCGCGAACGAAGTCGAGGCGCTGATCGTCAACCCGGCCACTACTGCCAGAATCGTTGCGAACGCTACGGCCGAGATGAACGCGAAAAAGACGTCGCCACCCAGCGCGTGAGCCAAAAGAGGCGCGCTCATGTTGATGCCACCGTTCTCCGAAATCGCATCGCGCCCGACGATCGTCGCCGCGCCGAAGCCCAAGAACGTCGTCATGATGTAGAACGCGCCGATCAGCAGCATCGCCCAGAAGATGCTTACTCGCGCGGTCTTGGCGTCCGGCACGGTGTAGAAGCGGATGAGGATGTGAGGCAGGCCGGCGGTGCCGAAGATCAACGCCAAGCCCAACGAGATCAAGTCGAGCGCGCCGTAGGGCGGCTTGTAGTAGAGCCCGGGCGTCAAGAAGTTCTGTGTGACGGTTTGACCGTCGACCCGGTAGCTGACACGGCTGGTGGCTTCGAAGAACGCTTCGAGGTCGAAGCCGAAGTGGCCGAGCACGAGCACGCTCAGCAGGAGCGTACCGCTCATCAGCAAGACGGCTTTGACGATTTGCACCCAGGTCGTCGCCAGCATACCGCCGAAGACGACGTAGACGATCATCAGGACGCCCACGCCGGTCACCGCGCCGGTGAAGCTGATACCGGAATCGGCCAGCAGAAGGCTCACCAAGGCGCCCGCGCCCACCATCTGGGCGATCATGTAGAACGTTGAAACGGTCAGCGTGCTGAGCGAAGCCCAGGCCCTCACCGGGCGCGCTCGGAGCCGATAGGCGAGCACGTCGGCCATGGTGTACTTGCCGACGTTGCGCAGCGGCTCCGCGACGAGGAACAGTACGGTCAGGTAGGCGACCAGAAAGCCGACCGAGTACATGAAGCCGTCGTAGCCGTAAAAGCCGATCAGCCCGGCGATCCCCAAAAACGACGCGGCGCTCATGTAGTCGCCCGATATCGCGAGCCCGTTCTGCCAGCCCGTGATGCGCCTCCCGGCGGCGAAGTAGGCGCTCTCGCCCGAGGACCTGCTGGCGGCCCAATAAGTGATTCCGAGGGTGGCGGCGATGAAGGCCAAAAACATCAACAGCGATAGCGACATCTCATTCGTCCCGTTGGCCGTCGGCAGCCTCGGTCGCGATTGTCCTTTCAACCAGGATCTTTTCGGACATTTGGTCGAACCGCCTGGCGATGCGCAGGTAGAGATACGCCAGTGCCCAAGCCATCAAGAACTGCGAAAACGCGAACAGGTAGGCCCAGTTGACGACACCCCACACTTGGCGCTCCATCAACTCGGGCCAGTAGCCTACCAGCACCGGCAGCGCGAAGTAGAAAATGACGAAGAACGCCGTCGCGGCTACGACGAAACGTGTTTTCTGAGCGATCATCCGCCGATAGTCAGGCGAGTTGTAGATGAGGTTCCACTGGTTGATGGTCAGAGTGCTAACAAGGATACACGGTTTCGGCGCACAACCTGAGGCCGGGCGGTCCCAGCTAATCCAATCGATGGGCTCGGAGCCGCAACCGATGGTGGCGTCGCGCCGCACTGGTCAGCACGGTCCCGCTCAACCTGAGAGCGCAGGGCGGTCACGGGGATGTCGATCGGACGCTTGCGCCGAAACGCAAGCCGAGCTAGAACAGACAGTTTCCGGTAAGGGCTAGTCGAGATTGCCTGCGACTTAGACTGCTCAAAGAGGGTAAGTGGGCTCGCCGCTACTTCCCGAAGTATGCGGCGTTCCTCGGGGTGTACTCGTCCCACTTCTCGGGGAGGTCCTCGAGGGCAAAGATCGCTGTCACCGGGCAGACGGGGACACAGGCGCCGCAATCGATGCACTCATCGGGTTCGATGTAGAGCATTTCTTCCTTTTCGAAATCTTCTTCGTCCGCTTTCGGATGGATGCAATCGACCGGACAGGCGTCCACACAGGCCGTGTCCTTTGTCCCGATGCAAGGTTCTGCGATGACGTACGCCATAGTCGTTGATGTCCCCTTCTCAGAAGATCTGATCGGCCAGAATCATCGTTTCATAGCTTCTTGGCTGCCTTTGTCGCGGCAACGATCAGGCCACCAGCGCTATTGTGTGCGCCGAGGCTCAGCTCCCAGTCGCCGTTAATCTATACCGATCGGTAAAGATTCTACCATCTGCAGAATACCAACGCGAGCTTACGTTTGTCAAGGCCGCCAGCGGGTGCAACGGTGGCAACCACAGCTCGAAGAACAACAGACTCAGCAAACAGCAAGAAGCGGATTATATCATAGCCTGCGGCGGGATCCAATCGGCAGAGTTATCCAAATACAAGCGTGAGCCTGCGGGCCCGCGGCCCCACGGTGACGGCTCGCTTTGGCGAGAGCGCGGAGGCTTCCCACGCCGTTGGGGGTCTGCTGGCTGATGTGCACGGGAGGGAGTAATCACTGGACTGCTTGCTGACAGCCCGCGGGCCAGCGACCGGAATTACTGCCCGGGTCAGGGAGAGGTTCAGCAGCTCGCCGGCCTTACCAACGACAAACCACGAAACAAACCCAATCTCGCCGAACCCCAGCGGAATCAAGCTCCGACGGCCAATCGACCAACGGCAGAGCCGCGGGCGGTGAGCAAGCTGTTGGTTGGTGGGTCAGCCAAGCGCTCCCTGACGGTCGCGGAGCTCGGAAGGGGCGCGGGTCGTTTCTACTGGGGGCCAGGATCTGGGCACGGCATGCCGCGCCCCTAGGGATCGAAAGCGAGGCGTTTCTTCGGGGCGGTGCTGCCAGGGCGCCAAAGGTCGCGTAGCAGCGGCTTGTTCGATCGGCGCCCTAAGAGTCGACACGAGTGTCGGTTCACGGCGACCAGAGGTCGCCACCGCGCGGGCCGGAGGCCCGCGCCACGTCTTTTTGACGGTGACCAGCGGTCGGCGCGCGGACGACGTGTCGGGACCCTACGCTGTGCTGGGGGCGGCACGAGATGGAGCACCATGGACAGCCGGCTGCGTAGTGGGCTAGACTAATTTGAAAGCCCGACACTCGCCAGAGAGGTTTCCCTCTGGGTGTGGGGCGGCGTTGGTCCCATACCCCCGGTTCCATTCATTTGGGGTTTTCCGGTAGTCGGAGTTTGTAGGATGGCGACATTTGTTCCCAGGGCGTCCCAGTTAGAAAGCAACTGGTATCTGCTGGACGCCAACAATCAGGTTCTGGGCCGGCTTGCGTCCCGCGCGGCTGTCGTACTGATGGGCAAGCACAAGCCGGACTACACGCCGTTCCTCAAGACGGGGGACCACGTGATTGTCGTCAATGCCAAGAAGGTGCGCCTCACAGGAAAGAAAGAGGACCAGAAGCTCTATCGCCGGCATTCGGGCTATCCGGGAGGTCTGCGGGAAATCAGCGCCCGCCATCTGCGAGCTAAGTTTCCCGAGCGATTGATCCAGCAGGCGATTCACGGGATGCTGCCCAAGAACAAACTGGGCAAACACTTAGCGCGACGCCTGCGGGTTTATGCCGGGCCGGATCATCCCCACGAGGCCCAGAACCCTCAAGTGTTGCCATGATAGAACGCGATGGCGGGCAACGCCGGAAGGTCACCGCTAGTTGAGCCCATGAACGAAACCGAAAACACGTTTCCCACACAGGTCCAATACCTGGGTACGGGGCGGCGAAAGACTTCGATTGCGCGGGTATTTTTGCGTCCCGGCGAGGGAAAGATCACTGTGAATGGTCGAGCGCTGGAGGCCTACTTCGCGACCCCGGCACAACGGCACGCGGCGCGCCAACCCCTGTTAGCCACCGAAACATCGGGCAAGTTCGACGTTTTGGTTCTGGCGCACGGGGGTGGGTTGAGGGGTCAGGCCGATGCCATGCGTCTCGGCGTAGCGAGAGCGCTCGAGAAGTTCAATCTGGAGCTTCGCCCCATTTTGAAAGAGAAGGGGTTCCTGACGCGCGACCCTCGCAAGCACGAGCGCAAGAAGTACGGACGCCCCGGTGCCAGGAAGCGCTTCCAGTACTCTAAGCGCTGAGCGAACCGGCACTGGTTGGGGATGACGTTGCAGGCAAACAAGGTCGGCAGGCGAGCGGGGCCAGTGATCGGCTTACCGTTGTCCCGGTCGGGCATACGGAGCAGCTGAAGCGAAGCGATACGACTGAAGGAGGTTAGGTGCCGCAAATTTCTATGAAGGAGTTACTGGAATCCGGCGTCCATTTCGGGCACCAGACGCGACGCTGGAATCCGAAGATGAAGGAGTATATCTTCGGCGAACGCAACGGCATCCATATCATTGACCTTCAGAAGACCCTGAAGATGTTCAAGGAAGCAGCCCGATTCGTTGCCGATTCGGCGGCCGAAGGAAAGACAATTCTTTTCGTCGGAACGAAGCGGCAAGCGCAGGAGGCGATTTCGGAGGAAGCGGCTGGCTGCGAGATGTACTACGTCAACAACCGCTGGCTGGGCGGGCTGTTGACCAACTGGACGACAGTTCAGAAGTCGATCAAGCGTCTCAAGGAGCTGGAGCACCTCGCCGAGGAAGAGGGCTACGAGGGGCGCTCCAAGAAAGAGGCGGCGCGCCTGGAGCGCGAGCGCAAGCACCTCGACCAAAACCTTCGCGGCATCAAGGAAATGGCGGGACCGCCGGACATTCTGTTCGTCATCGACAGCAACCGGGAAGAGATTGCCGTGCGAGAGGCCAACAAGCTGGAAATCCCCGTGGTCGCGGTGGTTGACACCAACAGTAATCCGGACCCCGTACAGTATGTCATTCCCGGCAACGACGACGCCCTGCGTGCCATCCGGCTATTCGCGGGTAAGGTCTCCGAGGCGATTAAAGAAGGGCGAGCGCTGGCAAGCGAGCAAGACTTTGCAGCCGAAGGCGAGGCGCCAACGGAAGGCGCTCTCGAAGGCGAAGATGTCGCGGCGGGGACCGGTACAACTGCAAATGGCAAGGGGTTGACAGCAGAGAAGGCTGCGGCGCCCGAGCCGGATCCGCTGGACTTCGGAGCCTCCAAGCCTGACCTTAAACCCATCGCAACAACCGGCGAAGGGGAGTAACCGGGCGGCCCCTCAAGCAAAACAGTAACGGAATTTGGCCCTATGGCGGAAATCACCGCACAGATGGTGAAAGAGTTGCGCGAGAGAAGCGGCGTCGGCTTCATGGACTGCAAGAAGGCCCTCGTCGAGACCAACGGCAATATGGCCGAGGCCGAGCTCTACCTGCGCAAGCAAGGGATCGCTGTGGCCCAAAAAAAGGCCAGTCGAGAGGCGAATGAAGGGGCGATCGGGAGCTATATTCATGCCGGGAGTAAACTAGGCGTGCTGGTAGAGGTCAATTGTGAAACCGACTTTGTCGCCCGAACGGACGAGTTCCAGCAGTTAGTCCACGATCTGGCCATGCACATCGCGGCGACCGACCCGCAGTGTATTCGCAAAGAGGACGTCAGCCCCGACGTTCTGGAGAAGGAAAAGCAGGTTCAGCGCGAGCGAGCCTTGCAAGAAGGCAAACCCGAGCGCGTGCTCGACAAGATCGTCGAGGGGCGGCTGGGAAAATTCTATCAAGAGATCTGCCTGCTCGAGCAGCCTTTTGTCAAAGATAATTCGATGACCGTCGGCGAACTGATCACTTCGAGGATCGCCAAGCTCGGGGAAAAAATCGCCGTCAGCAGAATGGCGCGTTTCAAAGTAGGCGAGGACGCCTCGTCGTCGTCGTAGCCATTCGCGAGGTTGTCGCGCCCCAATCCGATGCCCCAGTTCAAGCGGGTAGTCCTCAAGATAAGCGGCGAAGCCCTGGCTGCTCCCGATGGTTTCGGTATCGACCCGGACCGCGCCCGGTCTCTGGTCAGTGAAATCGAGCAGGTCGCCGGCCTTGGCGTTCAGCTCGGCATCGTGGTGGGCGGCGGCAACTTTTTCCGAGGCGTGCAAGCGTCGGGAACAGGCTTGCGGCGCATCTCAGTCGACTACATGGGTATGCTGGCAACAGTCATTAACTCCCTCGCCCTGGCGGATTTTCTGAAAGACGGGGGCCTGGACGCCCACGTCATGAGCGCCACCGAAATGCAACCCTTCGCCGAGCGCTTCACGCGGCGTGGGGCCCTGGACTATATGCAAGCAGGCAAGGTTGTGTTGTTCGCCGCCGGTACGGGTAGCCCCTTTTTTTCGACCGATAGTGCGGCTGCGCTGCGGGCGGTAGAGATCGAAGCCGACCTGTTAGCAAAGGCGACCAAGGTGGACGGCGTCTACGACCGAGATCCGATTCGCTTCCCCGAGGCCAAGCGCTACGACAAGATCTCCTACCTTGAAGTGCTCTCCGGACGTCTCGCTGTGATGGATGCCGCAGCCATTGCCCTCTGCCAAGAGAACAACCTTCCCATCGTCGTCTTTGACATGAACACGCCTGGGAACATGAAAAGGGTTGCCAGGGGCGAAAAAGTGGGTACTCTAATTAGCTGAGGGATGCCTTGTGTCACACGTGCACGGTGAAACTGCCCAAGAAGTCAAAGCCCAAAGCCAAGCCCGCATGCGCGGCACGCTGGAGGATCTTCATCATGAAATGGCTACGATCCGCACGGGGCGCGCGTCGCCGAGCATTCTTGAACCGATCCGTGTCAACTACTATGGCACCCCAACGCCACTGAACCAGCTTGCCAATCTCGGAGTGCCCGAGCCTTCGCAGATCCTGATTCAACCCTGGGACCTCTCGCAAATCGGGGCCATCGAAAAGGCTATTCAAAGTTCCGACCTGGGTTTGCACCCGATGAACGACGGCAAGGTGATCCGGCTTCACATCCCACCCTTGACCGAAGAGCGCAGGAAGGAACTCGTCAAGCGCCTACATCACGTCGTCGAGGAGCATCGCGTCGCCGCGCGCAACGTTCGTCGTGAAGCCAACGAAGCCGTCAAGAAGTTGCAAAAGGACAAGAAGATCTCCGAAGACGAGCAACACCGCGCCCAGGACGACATCCAAAAGCTGACCGACGATACCATTGGCCAGCTCGACGAGGCCGGCAAAGTCAAGGAAAAAGAGATTCTCGAGATCGGGTAGGCGCCAAGGGCGGCCGGTGCGCAGCGCACAAGCCCGGCAGCTCCTTCCTCTTCACCATTCCGACCATCCGAACGGGGGCGAGCAGAGCCCGCCCAGGCCCGGGAGCTGGCCCATGCTCCGGTTACCAGTGGATGTAGTTGAAGACGCCTTCGAAACGGCCCGGAAGCGGTGCGATCAAACAGCCACCGAGCGCGAGAATCGGGGTAGCGAGGCGTCCTACCTTCGCAATGCTCTTCGGACCGGCACCGGGGCGGAAGTGTCGTTTGTAGATATCCGGGGTTCGGCCGATTCCGGGAACGTTTCAGGCCCGGATTCGTAACTCCATGTAAGATTGATCAGGTAAATCAACATGCAGCCGGACGAGCCCGCCAAGAAACCAGCCGACGTTGGCGCAGCCGGCGAAGGCGCGCCCGGCAACGAGCCGGGCAGCTCTGTCGCACCGCTTTCACGGGGTGAGTCGCCCCCGAATGAGCAGGCACCGCGTCCGGATGCCGAGGAGTCCGGCACCCGCGATCAAGAAACTACCCCGGCCGACTCCACCTCCAAGGGACGCACAGGGGCCGGCTCGCCGCCCGCCCCGCAACTCTCGGAAGCGCGGGCCTCGGGCGGAGACCCCACGCCGCCTGGCAGGCCTAAGGGTCAAGAAGAAGGCACCTCGGAAGATCAACCCGCGACCGTCTACTGCGTCCGCTGTGGAAACGGGATGGAGACGGGTGACCGCTACTGCCACGGCTGTGGCTGGGAGGCCGATAGGCCGCTTCCCTCGCCCGCCGAGACCACTATCCCTAATCCCTCCAGGCACAGCCGCCTCACGGCTTTCCTGCTTTGCATCGTGCTGGGCTGGGTGGGCGCCCATCGCTTCTACGTCGGCAAGATCGGGACCGGGATCTTGTGGCTCTGTACGTTCGGCATTTTCGCGGTCGGCACCATCTATGATGCCGTTCTGATCGGAACCGGCGAGTTTCGTGACTCCGACGGGTGCCGGGTTTATCGGTGGCAATGATGCCATAGCAGGCTAACAACTGTGGCTCGCTCGCACCCTCACGAGCGGGCAGCTGTGGGACTCGTTTTGCGTCCGACCGACACCTTCTTCGCCTCTGAAATTCCAGCCAAGTGATTGCAATAGATTGACTTATATGTAAATTGGGTTTGTTTGGTAATTTTACTCAAGGCGGCCGCTTCCGATATATTTAGATTTAGAAGCCAGGTGGACGATCGGGAACTTCGGGCACAGCATGCTGTGCCCGCCTGCCCTCGCCCGAAACGTGAGTGTATTTATAAAATGGAGTACCAAGCCGCTTGTGGCAATCCCCGATATTGTCATACCTTCCTAGCACAGCCTCCTGCGTCTATTCTATCGCGGGCGGCTGGGATTTCTCTGGATAAGGGCCCAGAGGTTACTGAAAACAAAAGAAGTTGCCGCCCGTGACCGGCAGATTGGATTCGGGTCGACAGCACCTTGGGTGTGAAGCCGGCAGGATTGCCGAGGCTTGGTCTTCAGGGTAGTGGGACACCGCGCTCTGGGCTAGCTGGATCAGGATGTGCCAAAAGCAGGGGCTTATGGGATTTCCATGCAAGATAGGTAAAGGCTAACGACAAGTCAGAATTTAGCGCAGCTTGAATCCGTCTCGCGACCGCGACATCCGCGAACCGGGACTGTCGGAAAAAGCGTAGAGGACCTTCGAGTGGATTCCGATTGTGGCACTATTAGTAGGCATATGAACCAAGAGCCGCTGGTCACGTTCGATCGGCGTTCGACTCAGCGCACCCGGCCGGCGACGGTGGCCGGGCTCTGCTATCTGGCGGTGATCGCCGGAGGTCTCTTCGCTGAAGGCATGGTGAGGAGATCGCTGGTCGTTCCAGGCGACGCTGCGGCGACGGCTAGCGCGATCCTCGAGAACGAGACGCTTTGGCGGCTCGGGCTCGCGGTTCACCTCCTCTACCTCATCCCGGCCCTGGCGGCGAACGTGATCGTCTCCGGCCTGTTCCGTTCGATGGAACCGACGCTCGCGCGCCTGGCGCTCGTGTTCGGGGTCGCCGCCGTGACGGTCGAGGCGGTGGCTCTCGTCTACCTCTACGTGCCGCTCGCGGTGATCGAGAACGGCGGCGCGAACCTCGCCGCGCTGGAAGACGCTCCGGCCCTGATCTACCTGGCGACGCGGCTCTTCGCGACCGGCTTCGGCTTCTCGCTGCTGCTGTTCGCGGGCTTCTGCGTGCTGATCGGGGTGCTCATCCTGCGCTCGCGCCTCGTGCCCCGCGCGATCGGTGCGATGATGATCGTGGCTGGCATCTGCTACGTCGTGAACACGGTGGCGCTGATCGTCTCGCCCATCTTCTTTAAGCTGGTCAACCCCACGATCCTGCTCCCGATCCTCCTGGCCGAGCTGTCGCTGGCGCTCTGGCTGCTGCTGAAGGGCATCACGGTCGAGGCGAATTGAGGTGCCTAGCTTGGGCCACTCGCGGCCTTGAATCGATAGGCCTCGTCCCGCACGAACTGTTCGTGCCGCTCTGGAGCGACATCGTTCTGAAGGCACCGGCGACCCTCAGAAGAGAACCGCCCGGGGCTCGCTGCGTCGGGCTCAGAACGACAGGTTGGCCCCCGCAGAGCACGGGGACTCTCGATTGGGTTGGAAAAGTCGCAACACCTTGTCGCGCTAGAGGACGCGTCGCGTGCCTGGCGGCTCAAGCGCACTGGGCCTGGAGCGACCCATTGGATCCGGCGGGCCGCCTCATCTGTCGAAGGCGGATTCCCACTAGATCCACGGATGCCGACCAGGGAGGATCGATCACCGTGCTCCGTTTAGCGACCGTGATACCAACGGACGAGAAGCCCGTTTCACAGGCACCAGCATACACTTCCCCTACTGATAGGCCCTTCAGCGGTACAATTTCCTCAGGCTGGGGGCGGCCCATGAGCGAAGGCTCAACCACTAACGCGGAATCTAATTTGGACAAGAATGGTTTTATCTTTCGATGTCACGAGGGACACTCTTATGAGACCCATGACCACTCATCTTTCGTTTGCACTCATGTTCATCCTTTTCTACGAGAACGGTTTGCGGTAGGTGTTTCTCGCAAAGGCGCTAAGGACCGCAAAGAACATGAAGAACCCTTGACGGTACTCACCGGGGCTGTGTTCTATTATCATTTGAGCGGCTTCGTCGTCTTTCTGGTCATCATCCGGAGCTCAGTTGTTCCCGCTGCTCACCACTCGTTCCGAGAAACTCATCGGATCGCCAGGTGGCGTTTTCTGGCTGTTCACCGTGATCTACCTGTTTTCGCTGATGTTCGGCTGGAAGATGCTTCCAGAGACCAAAGGCAGAACCCTGGAAGAGATCGCCGAGTCCTGGAAAAAGTAGCCCTGGCCGAGACTCCGTAGCTGGTCGTGACACGGCGGGAGACCGCAGAAAAGAACAGGAAATGGTATATTCTCCCAAACCCTGGGGATGAGAAGGGAAGGCTCATGCGAAGAAAGACCCTAGTGGCCCGCATCTTCGAGAACAAGGACTTCGAGTCGGAACCTCGGAGGCGGGGACTGGATGAGCTGGCCAAGCTAACCGACGTGGAGATCTACACCACACGGGACATAACCGAGGAGCACGCCGAGGGCGTGGTGGCAGTGATCGCTGACACGGCGCTCTTCCATCCGAGCTTCTACGAGGCGGCCAAAGACCTGCGGATCATCGCCCGCTGGGGTGTCGGCTAGGAGAAAGTCAACGTCGAGCTGGCGACGCAACACGGAGTGCTAGTGACTATTACGCCGGTGCACATGGAGACCGTGGCCGAGTACACTATCGCCCAGTGGATGGCCACTCTCAAGCGGGTCTACACCCTCAACCGCCTCTCGCACAGCGGAGACTTCTCGATCATCCGCACCTACGAAGCTCAGGGATCGACCTTGGGGCTCTACGGGTTTGGGCGCATCGGCCAGCAGGTGGCGCGGCGTGCCCGGCCGCTCCTGGGGGAGGAAGGCCGGCTGCTGATCTATGACATACGGCCCGATGCCGTGGAGCTGGCACGGCAGTTCGGAGCCGAAGCGGTGGACAATCCGCTGGACCTGTTCAGGGAATGTGACACCGTTTCGCTGCATGTTCTCGGGCGGCGACACGATCGTCAGCTACGAGGAACTCTGCGCCATGCGGCCCCACGCATCGCTGATCAATCCCTCGCGAGGTAACCTGGTCGACGACGAGGCGGTCAAACGCGCGATCGACGAGGAACGGCTCTGCTACTACGTGGTCGACGATCCAGTGAATGGCCCGCGCCTGATCCACCAGGGCCATCCGCGCGTCATTTGCACCAACCACAACGGTGGGATCACCGTGGAATCGACAATTCGTTTAGATCGCAAGACCTTCGAGCAGGTCACCGACGCCATGCATGGCCGGAAGCCCGACCACATCCTCAACCCGGATGTGCTCGATCACCCGCGGGTGCAGGGCTTCCTCAGGCCAGGCTGATCGATAGAAAGGTAGAGGGATATGAAAAACCCGATTCGCGAAACCCTGGCGGCCGGCGAGCCCAGCATCGGCTCGTGGCTCAATCTGGCCTCGCCGCTGGCCGCGGAGGTGCTGGCCAGTGCCGGCTACAGCTGGCTTGCGGTCGACGCCGAGCACTCCCCCTTTGACATGGAACTGATCGCCCATACCTTTCGGGCCATTGAAGCCCGTGGGGCCATTCCGCTGGCGCGGTCGTGGGACCATGACCCGGTGACCACCGCACGGCTTCTGGACGCAGGGGCCTGGGGCCTGGTGTTTCCTCACATCAGCACGCCGGAACAGGCCGAACGGGTTGCCCGTGCGATGCGTTATCCACCGCGCGGCAGTCGCTCGGTGGGCATGGGGCGCTGTGTCACGATCTCGCCGCAATACCGCAAGGTGGCCGACGACCAGGTGCTGTGCATTCCGCAAATCGAAGACCTGGAGGGCATCGAGAACGCCGAGGCCATCGCACGGGTGGAAGGCGTCGATATTGGCTTTCTCGGCCCAGCCGACCTGGCGATGTCGATGGGCGTGGAGCCCGGGCACGCCGATCACGAAGCCGCTCTGCAGCGGTTCCGGGAGGGCTGTCAGCGCGCCGACAAACCCTGCGGCATACCCACCGCGAGTGGCGCCGCGGCGCGCCAGCGCATCGACGAGGGCTTCTCCTTCATTGACCTGAGTTCCGACATGCGCTTTCTCACAGCCGCGGCCCGCCAGGCACTGGAGGAAGCCCGCGCCTGAGCACAACAGTGAGATGAGATCGTCGAGTCCTGGAATGCATTTCTCACCACCTGACGGCCGAAGCACGCGATAGGCCCGCCATTACTTCGTTGCGCTTGCTCGCCGTGCTCAACGTACTACCGCACGGAATACCGAGACTTAGCCGACGCCTACCAGTCGATCGGCGAATTCATCGCACGCGTGTACAATGACAAACGGCTCCACTCAGCTGTGGGCTATCTGCCTCCGGCTGAGTTCGAGCAGCAGGCGGGGAAGGGGCAATGAAGTCGCTTCGCGACAGCCTGGCGAGGACACGCTGGCTGCCGGCGCGTTCTCGAATCCGGGGGACGCTCAAGCCTCGCACCTGGTCGCAAGGGGCTTAACGTCGGGCAATGTCCCGATTTCGCTTTCCTTGGCGGACGAAGCTTCGCTGCTCATCGCTGAAGGATCGACGGTCGCTTACCGCGTCCTGGTTGCGGCCCGCGGCACCGGCGGGAACACGCAAGCAGCCTATGAAGCTCAAGGACTCGCGCGCAGAGACGAGTCCGGTGCTGTTTCCTTGCTTGGCCCAAGGGTCTCCCCAATCCATGAGAGCGACCCGGCGTTGAACTTCGAGGTTATCGGCGATACGCAGCGAGGGGCGCTCGGACTGAGCGCGACGGGAGCCCCGGGAACTCAAATCCGCTGGGTGGCGTTGGTCGAGTTAGTCGAGGTGAGGTTTTGAGCTGGAATCGGCGAGGTTCCCTCTCGGCGGCGGTCTCGCTCACACTGACGGCTCAGTCCAGGCGCAGGCCAAACATTCTGTTTCTCATCTCCGATGATCACAGCGGGGCGGATCTGGGGTGCTACGGTGCAGTCGGTCTGCCGACGCCGAACCTTGACCGCCTGGCTGCCGAGGGCGGGCGCTTTACCCGCGCGTACGCGACGGCTCCGCAGTGCAGTCCGAGCCGTTCGTCTTGCTACTCGGGATGCTCGCCCCACATGATCGGGACCTCGCGGCAGGCATCCTTCTATCCGTCCGTCGAACGGAGCGTGTTGGAGCCGTTGCGGGAAGCGGGATACTTCACGGCGGGGCTGGGCAAGGTGCACCAAGGGGCCGATTTCGACAAGCGATTCGATCTAGTCGATCCCTGTCTTCGATCTGGCCAAGAGCCAGTGACGTCAGCAGCACCAGCAAAGCGATCGGGATCAGTCTAGATTGAAGAAGGGTCTTCATTGCGGTTGCATGGCTTTGACCGCACCCTTGCGGCGGGTGTGAAAACAAAGGGAAGGGCTTTGTCGAGCGAGATCCTAGCATGCCGCTCGACATTCGTGCTGGTCAGCGTTTCTGTAGGTTGCTGAAGATGGCGAACCGAAGCGCCCTGGGCGTCGAGAAAAGTCTCGACGCGGCACGCTGAGAGCGTGCGCCACAATAGAATGGAGCAACAGACTCTCGCGGGCGCGGGTCTATGGTCAGGGGGCGGTTCCTAATCTTCAGTGAGTTCGGCCACACAACCCAAAGCAGCAAACGTTCCCGGTTAGTGCTAGCTTGAGTTGGTGCCAAACGACGAATCAGGTTCCAGAATCATGGCGAGTAAGGATGAGTCACTATGGAGCAGGCGAGGATTGCTAGTCGCCGGTGTGGCTGGTGCGCTGGCGGCTCCTGCGAAGGCGCGAAAGATACGTGTCGCGGTTCTTGGTATCGGGCACGCTCACGCGATGGGTAAGATCCGAGCGCTTCGTTCGATGGACGAGTTCGAGTTGGCCGGCGTTTGCGAACCTGATGCGGGCCGGCGCAGAGAGCACGAGGCTCTCCAGGGTCTCAAATGGCTTTCGGAGTCCGAAGTGCTCGGCGACGGCGGCATCGAGTTGGTCGCTGTCGAATCGCGAGTGCAAGAGAACTTGGACTACGCGCGGAAGTGCATCGATGCTGGGAAGTATGTCCACCTGGACAAGCCGCCGGGAGAGGATCTTGGCGCGCTACAGCGGCTGCTTGAGGATGCCCGCAGCAAGAACTTGGTCGTGCAGATGGGCTACCAGTGGCGCTACCACGCCGGCATGCAGGCCGCTATCGAGGCGGCGCGGAAGGGTTGGCTCGGCAATATTTATATGGTTCGGGCAACGATCAACAAGCCGATTTCACGGGAAACGCGAGTCGAGCTCGCGGAGTTTAAGGGCGGCATGATGTTCGAGCTCGGATGCCACATGATTGACCGGGTCGTGGCTTTGCTGGGCAAACCGCGGAACGTGACGGGCCGGCTGCGGCATGATTCGCCCGTCGATGATACTTTGGCCGACAACACGCTAGCGGTGCTCGAATACGACAACGCGCTCGCCGAAGTGTATGTGGCTGCGATGCAGCCACACGGCGGGAATTATCGGACGCTAGAGATCCTGGGCACGAATGGAACGGCTACGGTTCGCCCTTTCTCCCCCCTCCGGCTGCAACTCGACTTAGGAGATCCCGCGGGACCGTATAGCTCGGGCCAACAAGATGTGCCTCTGACTCCTCCGCCGGGTCTGGGCTTACGCCCGACTTTCGAGAATTGGCTGGGGTGATCAGGGATGGTGCGAAGCCGACATACTCTCCGGAACACGACTTAGCCGTGCAAGAGGTATTGTTGAAAGCGTGCAGGATGGTTTGATCCGGCATAACGTGCCTCTACACTAACGATGCCTATTGATACCCGCAGAATATAGTGTTGTTTTCGGACACAGCAAATGCCTTGCCAGAGCGGGCGCAGCACGCTGCGCCCCTACACTGTATTTCGCGAATATCAATAAACGATGTTCACTCCACTAGAAGACCGACTGCAAGAAAGGCGACGTCATCATGGGAAAGGTTCTGTTTCCGATTGGGGATGCGGCAGAAGCCATGGATACGCTTTACCCCTACTTTCGTGTCCGGGAGGAGGGTTACGAAGCGGTCATCGCCGGGCCTGAAGCACGTGTCTATCCGCTGGTGATGCATGAGATCCCACCTGGGTGGGACATCACGCGCGAGTCAGCGAGCTACCACTTGAAAGCGGATGTCGCGTTTCGCGACGTCAACCCCGAAGAGTTCACGGGGTTATTTATCACCGGCGGTAGGGCGCCGGAGTACCTGCGGTACGACCCGGACCTGCTCAGGGCAGTCAAACATTTTTTCGATGCGGCGAAACCTGTTGCCGTTGTCTGCCACGGCGCTGAAATTGTGGCCGCCGCGGACGTTATTCGAGGGAAGCGCATTGCCACGGTGGCCAAGTGCCAGAAGGACGTAGAGCTTTGCGGCGCCGAGTTCGTAAACGAAGGCTGCGTCCGCGCCGGCAACATGATCAGCGGGCGCACCTGGCACGATCATCACCTCTATATGGGCGAGTTCATGAAGATGCTGCGCGAGCAGGCAGGGAAGTAGCCGAGCCTCTCCGCTTCGCGCTTCAGCATTCCTTAGTAGGGACCGGCGATCTCGCCGGTCCTCTTGCGGCAGCGCCGACAACAAACGCAAGCCAGCCCGTGGGTGCTGCTTCGTGGACAACCAGGTGCCTGCGGCGGCTAAGACAAGGACAAGCGGGATCGCTTGTCCCACTCGGCGGCGGGGACAAAGAAGATCGTTTATCTGCACTTTCAGCCAGGAAAGGTCGGTATTGCTGGTCTCTACTTTGTCCCGACTGGGGCTACCAAACAGTTTCGACGGGGTAACGCCCGATGAGCGGGTCGGCAGTAAGTATCGGAAGGTTCTCGGCCTGGCTCTGCGCGATGATCATGCGGTCAAACGGGTCATTGTGAAGATTCGGGAGCGCGAAGAGTTGCAAAGCGTGACTGGCTTTCACCTCCAGAGCAGCAATAGCATTCGACGAAAGCTGTTCTCGCAAGAACCGGTCCGCCGGTTCGGGCAGCGGCAGTTTGCCGAGTTGTACCTTGATAACCATTTCCCAGATGCTCGCCACACTGAGTAGCAAGTGATTGGCCCCCTGATTGAAAATCCGCCGACATGCGTCGGATAAGCGAGGATCGTCCGTGATCGCCCAAAGAAAAGCGTGCGTATCCAGCAAGAACCTCATTAGGAGAACCAATCGAGAATCTTTCGCGGAAGAGGTTCATTGAAGTCGTCCGGTACTGTGAACCGTCCTTTGGCTGTCCCAACAACCCGACGCGACGGGGCGGCTTCGAAACGGACGAGCCGCGCGACCGGCCGTCCCGCCTTTGCTATAACGATGTCTTCTCCGAGCGCGACCCTCTCGAGAAGCTTCGAAAAATGGGTCTTGGCCTGGTGTACGTTGATTTCCACTGTTATCATTATAGACTAAGTCATAGACTAAGTCCACCGATGTTTGGTCTAGGCAGTAGAGTGGGCGCCGCTCGGGGAGTACGGGCTGACAGATGTTCTTCCAGGGCTCCTTGGCTAGGGCTCAACGTCCGTTGGCGGGCCGGTGCCACTTTCGTCATTCAGGTAGGTGTAGAAACCCAGATCCTTGCCCGTCATGCGCTTGGTGGCCCAGATGATCTGACCCGTATGTTCGCCGAAGTGTACGACGACGTGATAGATCGCGTGCAGTACGGTGACTTCATAGCCTTGAATGTTTCGTCCGGCCAGGAGGTCTCGACAGGAAAGCTGGGCGATAACTCGGTCGGCCTCTTCAACTGTATTGCGGAACCGGCGCATTAGCTGGGCAGCCGACAGAGGGTCACGTTGGCTAAACTCGGCGTCGCGGTCGCGCAGGTCCTCGTCCCCGCCTACACCGCTTATGATCCATTGGCGGACGTTTCCCCCCAAGTGCAACACCAGATTCCCGACTGCGTTTTCGTTTTCGTGTTGCCGCGACCAGATTTGCTCGGGAGTGAGTTTGCTCAGGCAATGTTCTATACGCTCGAGCTTTTGCCGCAGCTCCTTCCGAGTGACACGCAGAAATTCCCGGGCGAGGTCGGGTGAGGAATCTTCGTCAGGCGAAGGTTTGTGCGTTTGTTCCATGGTTCATCTGCCGGCGAGAAAAAAGGCCGCCTGCATCAACGAGACCTCATGGTCGTGGCCTGGGAGAGCGTAGGGCCGCGGATCCCCACAGTGAGATTCGCGCTACATGGTTGTTGAACTCCAGTCTACAACCCTACTGAGGGCGGCTAGGACAAGCGGGATCGCTTGTCCCACTTGGCGGCCAGGACGAACGAGATTGTTTGTCCCTACTGTTGTTCCACTTGCGGTTAGGGGACAAGTCGTTCGCTCCGACCCGCTGCCACGGATCGTGGCACTGCCGGATACAATGTAGTGCCCCGCTGAGTTGTTCATTCAGAGTTCACGTCGGGGGTGTGCTGCTAATGCCTGACCACGCACCTGATCACGCTCGCCGGTCGCACAGTGTTGTGACGGCCCCTAACGGCATGGTCGCAACCAGCCAGCCTGTGGCCGCGCAGGCCGGGGTGCACATATTGCGGCAGGGCGGAAACGCGATCGATGCCGCGGTAGCGACGGCCGCCGTCTTGGCCGTGGTCGAGCCTATGAGTACGGGACCGGGCGGCGACATGTTCGCCTTAGTCCACCTCGCGAAAACCGGCGAGCTGGTCGGCCTCAATGGAAGCGGCTTTGCGCCGCGAGCCGTGGACTGTGAGTTTTTCGCGAAGCGAAGCCTAGAGGAAATCCCTACCCAGGGGCCTTTTCCCGTCACCGTTCCAGGAGCTGTCGACGGTTGGGCGACGTTGCTCGAGCGCTTTGGCTCGATGGCGATGAAAGATGTCTTGGCGCCGGCCATCGAATACGCCGAAAACGGATTCGCCGTAACAGAAATCATCGCGAGGGATTGGGCTGACCATGGGGCGGGCCATGCGGACGACCCGGAGTTCGCGAGTGCTTACTATCGTAATGGCAGGCCGCCGCCCTGCGGTGAAGTATTCGTCAACCCGTCGTTGGGAAAGACTCTCCGACAAGTGGCGGAAGGCGGTCGTGAGGCTTTCTACCAAGGCGAGATCACGCAGAAGATCGTAGCCTGTCTCAACGGTCTTGGGTGGCCCATGACGCTCGAGGACATGGCCGGCCAGCGCTCCGAGTGGGTCGAACCTATCAGCACGACCTACAAGGGCTATCGCGTCTACGAGCTGCCGCCGAACGGCCAGGGAATGGCGGCGCTCGAGATGCTGAACATTCTCGAGGGCTTCGGGTTGGCGGAGTTAGGCCACAACTCAGCCGAATATCTCCATCTCGTGATCGAGGCCAAAAAGCTGGCCTTTGCCGACCTCGAAGCTTGGTTAGCTGATCCGGCGCGAGTGGAATTACCGGTCGCGACGATTACCTCCAAGGACTACGCCGAGAAGCAGCGGCGACGTATCGATCCGAAAAGCGCGGCGGAGGAACCAGCCAGTGGAATCAACGATCGGGTGAAGTGGCTTTCGCGCGCGGGCGATACGGTTTACCTCTCGGCTGTCGACGGCGAGCGCAACGCCGTTTCCTTTATCAACAGTTTGTTCATGGGATTTGGTTCGGGCGTCGTCGTCCCAGGGACCGGCATTCTCTTACAGAATCGTGGGGCGTTATTTTCGCTTGATCCCGAGCATCCTAACCGTATCGAGGGCCGCAAGCGCCCTTACCATACGATCATTCCGGCGATGGTTTACAAAGACGACAAGCCCTGGCTCTCGTTCGGCGTGATGGGCGGACACATGCAGCCTCAGGGGCATGTCCAAGTGCTGCTCAACATGCTGGAGTTCGGGATGGACGTGCAACAGGCCGGGGCCGAGCCGCGCGTCCGTCACGATAGCGCGGCGGGTGTGGCTCTGGAGTCCGGCATCCCCAGCTCCGTAGCGGCTCAACTCAAGGACATGGGCCACACGATGACGTCGATGGACCAGGGTTTTGGGGGCTACCAAGGGATCGAGATTGATTGGGAACGTGGGATGTTACTCGGCGGAAGCGATCCGCGCAAAGACGGCTTGGCGGCCGGCTGGTAAGAATTTGCGTTTGGGAATCGAGGATGATTCACTGCGCCGTTGCCTCCGCTAAGGAATCACCTGCCTCAGCCGGCAAAGGCGTCTAGGGAAACAGCGATCGATGCGTTGCTTCTTCTTGGTGTCGACCGACACCACCGGCTCACCCCGTCCCAGAAACTTCTTGACTTGTTCGTTCATGTAACGGAATGGTTGATCCCGTCCCGGCGCCGACGTCTCGTCTTTGGTCTTGACGTTGGCCGGCAGGGAATACTCCATCTCCCCCAGCCTTCGCCGCACCGTTTCGTCGCTCACCGGGGTGGCCTTGCCGCGTCAGTTCTTGCGCCATCCGTGCCGTCGACTTATTCGTCCACCGCAGCAGGCTCATCGGATCGCCCGCCGTATTTTCCTCCAGGATGCCTTCCAGGGCTCTCTAATCCTGGATCGGACGCTTCCAATCTCTTCCGTGCCCCTCCCGGCCGTCGGATGCGCTGGCCCGTCGTCAGGGGTTCCCGCTCTCGTAATTCGCGGATCCCCTTCAGCATGTGGGGCGAGACATGCCGGTCATCTCGTGCATTGCCTTCAGCCCGCCTCGCCCCCGAGCGAGCACCTCGCGGGCAACATACCAGCGCGCCTGCGGTTCATTGAGGCACCCAGTCTGACGGTGCTAGCTCCCAGAAGCAGGAGAAGCCGGGTCCTTGGTCGAGGATAGATGGTTAGTCCGACCCGGACGCGTTTCGTGATTGATGCCGAGAGTAGCGGCGTGCTGACGCGGGGAAGTGCCGGCCTCCGTAGATCCCTTTTCTGAAGCTCGAGCGTCCGTTCCCCAGGTGTCGCCCAATGTGCTTCAGGCCGTCGACGAGCTGGTGGTTTGGACCGCTCGGTAGCCGGTTGAGCCAGGTGATCCGCAGGGCACGCTCCCGGTTCCATTCGTCTAAAGCGTCGGCGGCAACCCCGTCAAAAGCGTACACCCCCGTCGAAGACGAATCCAGCCGGACTGCCTGCCGGCCCTTCAATCGCCAATCGGACTCGTTACTATGTGCAGTAGCCTTTCCCCCGAAGACTCGCAAAACGGGGGACTGGCCCGCCAACACGTCCAGTCGATAGAGCCCACGGTCTCGGATCTCAACAACCGATGAGCCGGAGACCAGGGAAACGGTTGAGTCCGTCAACCCCTTCCTACGATCGATCAACGCGGAACCGCGGATTAACTCCACCCTGGCGTCAGTGATGTCATTGGAAAGCATCCTGACGCGGCTGTCGGGGCCGACGCGGAGGATGCTGTGGGGCGAAAGAAGAACTTCCGCTTGACCGTCCTTGGTAGCCAGGACTTGGCCTGGATCTAGCTGGACAAATCGGTGCGGATCAGAAGGGACCGGTTGCCCGTCAACCATCACTTGCCCGACGTGATGGTGGATGAGTCCGGCCTGAGGTGAGATGGCAACCTGCGCCAGGCCTGTTGCAGCCAGACACAAGAGCACGAGCGCCCCTACGGCGCACCGACGCTTCATTTACCCTCCCCGCGGCACCATCCTCCCCAGGAGGCGCCGGAAACAATTGTACGTCCGATCAGGCCTGTTTTCAATGAGGTACAAGCCCGAGGTCCGAGCCTGTTAACCTCAGTACCCCCTCGGGCGTTGTAGGGAACGAGCCGCCCGGGGGCTCGAGTGGCTCTCCGCTCTAGGGTCGTCTCTCGCAAATGCAGGGAAGTTGGCCGCCGCTAGCCCGGCTTGGCGGGACAGAGATTCTTGTCTGTCCGGGGGGGCCTCACGCACTTCGCCTCGCCACGTGGCCAGAAAAGACGGCTAGAAATACTCTGTAACACGTTGATTGCAAGCTGGTTGCGCGAAATTGGCTTTGTTCCGTTTTTTTCTCGTAATCGAGCGTGATGCTGGTCTTTGCGGCCCCCCTTCAGAATGGCAGCGTGTCAAGTGTCTCCGTTGGCCGATGAGCGAAAAGCCGCGGATCTGGCGGGCGACGAACCGATAGCGCGAAAGGGAAGAGTGAGCCCGCCCGCCTAGATCCACGCTACAAGCTTGGGCCGGGAAGCAGAGTGTCCGCCGTGCGCTATTGGCCCACGCCAGCGGTCAGAAAGGGCCGCAGGTCTGGGTCGAACAACGGCCCAGACCTGTGCTACGCGCTACGAACTGCCGTGTAAGCTGCTGGATCGATGGTAGTTATGAGGAATTGGGTTCGTTTGGTAATTTTCTTTGCTCCGTTGGTTCATCGCTCCGGATCACCCGTGATCACATTGGCCCCGAATGCCTCGGGTACCCAATCATATTGTACCCCGCCAATCCAAGGCGACGGTGGCATTAGCGGCTTTAAGCTTCTTTGAATGAACAACTTAACTTGCATGACATGTGGGGTACAAAGGAGAAGCTGGTTGAGCCGTTCGCACGGCCCGCTGGGCCCGCTCCAGGCCCCGCTCGACCGCTGGAGGCGGCCGAGCACCAGAAAGAACCGCCGGCGCGCGGGGCGCAGTACCAGCTGTCAAACGACTGGCCCGTTTCAAGCAAGCCCCCTGAACGGGGCTGACCGGCGCGGCATGGCCGCTCCGTCGAAAACCCCACCGGTTTCATCCCCTTGGGTGGGCCTGAGGCTGGTGGCAGGACCGGACTCTGAGGGGGACCGACCGCTCCCTGACGGTCGCGGCTCCGTTTGTCTTGGCGAAGGCCCATGGGCACTCACTTGCGTTCGCGGCTCCGATTCGCTCATCGCGGGTCAGCGTTTCTGTAGGTTACTGAAAACGGCTCAATCGAACCGCCCTGGGCGTCGAGATGAGTCTCGACGCGGCACGCTGAGAGCGTGCGCCACAACGGCGATGTTCGTGGCTCTGATTCGCTCACCGCGAGCGCTGTGGTCGGAACGGGAGAGATCATAGCCGTCCCGGTGCCGGGAGCCGAGAGTGGCTATGGCCTACTGTCCCCCCAACCTTGGCTAAGTACAGTATTTCGCAAATACAGTTACGTATCAATCAGCTTGTCGAGGTATTGCGGCTCGCCCGAAACGTGAGTCTATTTATGAAATGGAGCACGAAGGCAGCCGTTTCGACATTCCGCGGCGCTTGCAACCACGCGGTAGCCGCAGGCGCCCCCTCTAACTCCCCGACATGCGGGCGACCAACCTACGCCGCGCGCCGCCGAACCTTCGGACCAGAAACTGTCCGATCAACATCCCGTATACAGGGACGTACTCCAGCAGCCGAAACTCCAGGGACTCCTGCCACACGCCCATGGCGCCGTAGCCTATGAGGACGTGGTAGGAGAGGCTGATGAGCGCGGTCCACAGCAGTAGCGCTGCGTTCGGGTAGACGGCTAGGAATGGCAGCAACCAACTCAGGTACCAGGGGAAGCAGTTCGCCGAGAGGAACAAGAGAAGGACGACAGACCAGAGCGCGCTTTCGACCAACGGCATCTGCTTCCACCAAATAGCGGCCAGTCCTACGATGAGCAGGCCCGTGACGAAGGTCGTGCCGCGCTGGAAATCCTCGCCCGCGAGCGCATAGAGCAAGCCGTAGAGGCTGTCGTTGTTCCGCCATCCCCCGAGGAAGCCTCGTAGTAGCTCTTGAACGTTCCAGATGCCGTCGAAGTAAGGCCAACTCACAACAACAGCGATCGGAATCGAGACCAGCGCCGGCTTCCAACGAAATACCCAGCGGCGCTTTTCCTGCCGCAGTAAGAAGAAAGGCCACAGGATGGCCGGCCAGAACTTCGTCAAGGCGGCCAAGGCCAACCACGCAAAGGCCCAGCTCCAGCGGCTCCTAAGGGCCGCCGTCAACGCCAGCAGCAGAAAGAGGATCGCGACCGGGTCGTTGTGGCCTTGAGCCCAAAACTCGACCACCATCAGCGGCGACCAAAGGTAGATCAGCAGCCACTGTCGAGGCAGGCCCATGACCGCAAGCAGACGGACCAGCGCCAGCGCGACCCCCAACTCCAATAGCGCAAAGGGCAGTTTGAACAGCCGAACCTGTCGAAGCTCGTCCGTCTCGAGCCACGCCGCCAGGCGGTAATAGCCCGCGTACAGATGCTCGAGCACAGGCCCATAGACGGAGGGAAGGTCCTTGCGGTTGATGTCTGGATACGTTGCGTCGCGGAGTGACTCCCAGCGCGGATCCGCCGGCGTTTCCAGATACGGATTGCCCCCGGCCGCTTGCAGCTTGCCCTGCCAGCGATAACGGTTCAAATCATCCGATAGCGTGGGATCGACCCCCACAACCGTCAAGCGGAAAGCAATGCCCGCCACCCAGATCAGCAGCATCAATCTCCGAGATGGCGTGCTGCCGGTGGTGGGACGGGTTATCAAAAAACAGCAAACTATGTACAATAGGGACTCTAGTAGCTGGATCGCGATGAATTCGACAGTTTTGAGTTCAAGGTCCGCGAGCTGCCGAAGGCAAACGAAGCCGACTTCAAGCAGGAGAGCAAGCAGGAGAAGTTGCCGGTAGCGACGGGTTGGCACTGTTAGCCGTCCGGTAGGATCTAGCGATCCCTAATGTTTGCCACTTTCGTTCCGCTGGCGATGCTGGAACTCCCCGCCCTTTTCCAAATGTGGATCAGCGGCCTAGCCGACGCGATGGCCTTGAGCTTCTACGATCTCAGTTGGGCCGACCTGGCGGCCGTGACGGCGTATTTCGTCACCATGGCCGTTCTCAGCGTTTACGGATTCCACCGCTACCAGTTGATCTACCTTTACTACAAACGCCGCCCCGAGGTCGGTGAGGCGCCAGCAAGGCATTTCGAGAATCTCCCTAGCGTCACGGTGCAGCTGCCGATCTACAACGAACAATACGTTGTGGAACAGCTGATTGAAACCGTCTGCCGGCTGGACTATCCCAGACACTTGCTCCAGATCCAGGTGCTCGACGATTCCACCGACGAAACTCGATCCCTCGCAAAGGCGTCCACCGAGCGCTTCGCGGCCTTAGGGTATCCCATCGAATACCTCCACCGCGACCATCGCCGTGGCTACAAGGCTGGCGCGCTGCAAGCGGGTCTGAAACGGGCGCGCGGAGAGCTAATCGCCGTTTTCGATGCCGATTTTTCGCCCACTCCGGATTTTCTCCGGCGGACGGTTCATTACTTCACCGACCCTCAAGTCGGAATGGTGCAGGCGCGCTGGAGTTATCGAAACCGGGACCAGTCATTGTTGACACAGGTTCAGGCTGTACTGTTGGATGGACACTTCGTCTTCGAACACGGAGGCCGCTCGCGTTCCGGCCGCTTTTTCAACTTCAACGGAACCGCGGGCGTGTTGCGGCGGGCGACGATCGAAGATGCCGGCGGCTGGCAGCACGACACTTTAACCGAGGACACGGACCTCAGCTACCGCGCTCAGTTGAAAGGCTGGAAGTTTCTCTACCTGCCCCACGTCGAGGTACCTTCCGAGCTACCTGTCGAGATGGCCTCGTTTCAAACCCAGCAGGCACGTTGGGCGAAGGGATTGATTCAGACGGGAAAGAAGATTCTGCCTCGATTGTTGCGGTCGGACTTGCCCTGGCCGGTGAAGATGGAAGCCTGTTTTCACCTGACAGCCAATCTATCCTACCCGCTCGTCGTGTTGCTGTCGGTGCTGCTACTCCCTTCACTGATCGTGCGCTTCTATGTTTTCGACGGATATCTCCTACTATTGGACTTGCCCCTGTTCCTGGGGACCTTTAGCTCGCTCACGACCTTTTACCTGTTGAGCCAGAAAGAGCTTTTCCCGCGCCATTGGCGGAGGAAACTCTTGCTCGTGCCAGCGATTGTGGCGGTGGGAATCGGCCTGACCATCACAAATACCAAGGCTGTCCTCGAGGCCCTGTTGGGCATTGAATCGCCGTTTCAACGGACGGCGAAGTATTCAACCGACCGCCGGCGCGCGGACCTAGCGCACCTGAAGTATCGCCCGACGTGCGGATGGCTTCCTGTGGCCAACCTCGTGATCGGATGCTATTTTGCAGGCTGTCTTGTTTATTGTGCTCTTATTGGGAACTGGCCTACGATGCCGTTCCTCGCCTTATTCGTCGCAGGCTACTTTCTGACCGGAGGATGGATGCTGCAGCAGTCTTCGGACGGCTTGCTCGAAACCCGCGGTCGGCGCTTGACAGTCCGCGAGAAAACGGTCCCGGGCAGTGTTACACCGATGTAGGGAGCGTCGGAGGGGCGGCTCCGAGCGGCGGCAACGGAACTTTGGCTCCGAACGGCGAAGTAATATTGAAGCGTACTGGTGCGCACCGCGGCAATCTTGGGGATCTAGCTCTGGTGGCCGGCGTTGAACGAACGTTATTCGTAGGGGCCGACCACCGTGTCGGCCCACTACCGAGCAGTACATATTGTCCAGTGCGAATTTGTGGAAAAGATCGTACATCTACACTAGTGGGCGGGCACAGTGGCCCGGCCCCTACGCGCTCCTCGTGAGAAATGCGGGCTAAATAACGTTGAGTCGCTACCGCGTCCTCTTGCTGCAAGATTCTAAGATTCCTGCCTATCGCGAGGCTGCCCCGCGAGAGGGCAAGGTTCGCCTGAACCGATCTCACTACGAACCGGTAGGGGAGGTCGAGGCTCCAAGCCCTTACTCGGCGTGGCAGAAACTACGGGGAAAAGAGTCAGCGCGGCGCGGGTTTAGACCGCTGGGAGTTGGCGACGCACTCGAGACCGAGGCCGCGTCGCTCGTGATTTGCAACTTTTGGGGCTTCGACCCCGCGGAATGGCACGTTCCGCAAGCTGAGCAAGGTATTCCACCCCGCCGCGGAGAGGATGCGCCCTCCGACGAGGTGCAGCCGGGAAACACCGCTAACAATGGCTCTAGTGCAACTCCCGCGCTTTCCCAGGGTACTTAGCCGGTGGCGGCTTTCCGGAGGTCTCTACGCGAGGGGCGACCAGGGCCTATTTTCAAAGCAGAAAAGCGGGTTGAAACATCGTCTGCTTGAAGTGCATCTTAAAGGTCTGGATCGGTTTTCTCAAGGGGTCTGTTTGCTCGAGTCTCATCTTGGCTTCCGTGCAGGCCGATCATCGGAGTGGAGCGTTCGCTTATGGGGCTGATCAATTCTTTCGCGGTGGTGAGCTATATGGACGACTCCATCGCGGATCTCGTCGAGCGCGTGCGCCAAGAGGTGATGCCGGGCAGCCCCCTTAGGGCGCACATCACGGTGCTGCCTCCCCGCCCGCTCTATGTTCCTACGCCGGACGCCATCGCACAGTGCCGCGAGAGCGCGGGTCGCACTGGGGCCTTCGAAGTGCGTCTCGGGTCGGTCGATCTGTTCGAAGCAACGCAGGTCATCAAGTTGTCGGTCGAACAGGGCTTCGCCGAACTCAAGCTGCTTCACGACATTCTCAACACAGGACCTTTTGAGCATGTCGAGGACTTCGAATACGTTCCTCACATTACGCTGGCTCAAGAACTGTCGCCCGAAGAGGTTGCTCCGTGTCTCGAAGCGGCTCGCCGCCACTGGGCCGAGTTTAGACCAGCCCCTCCGATCCGGGTGGAGTCGTTGACGTTCGTCCAACAGAATAGCGATGGCTCGTGGCACAACCTCGCGGAGTTACGCTTGAGCAGCCCCGAGCCGGCTGGCGTCCGCCGCTAGGTCGGACTACGGTGTAGGGGTTCAAACCGACCCACTACCCACGCGGCTCGTCGCTGGGGCACGCGAGTCGCATTAGCTATACTTTTGTTAGGTGGCGCGCGCGATAGCCAAGTGGGTAGTTCTGTTTGCCGCGGTCGCGATGGTAGCGGATGCGCAGTGCGCGATAGCGTGTGGTGTAAGTCCCTGCGAGAACCACGGCTCCCGGTCGCAGCCTGCTGACGCCAACGGTCCAACCTGCCCCCACAGCAGCACCCCCTCGCAGCCAGCCCAGGACGACCACTCCTGCAGCCACGGGGAAAAGACAGTCAAGGATGGACTTCTGCCGGCCAAGTCGTTCTATGCGGCGGCGTATGCCGACCACCCGCTTGGAGTGCAGCTTCCGAGCACACGTTTCTTAGCCCCTCATGGCTTCGCCCCCCAGACTCCAAGCTGTTCTGAGTCCCCGCCGGTCAAGGCGGTTCCCTCCACGGTCCTAAGAATCTAGGTTCACTCCCAGCGTCTGTTTCTATTCTCTTTGGCGGGGCTCGAACGGAGCCCCGGGCCGCTAATGAGATTCGCGAAGTTTTTGGGAGACTTCGGACCTAGTATCTGTACAGCTTGCTTGACTGCAATACAACCAGAAGGAGGTTTCTAATGAGTACCAACAGAAGAAGATTTTTCGCCCACGTGGCCGTGAGCGGTGCTGGGCTGCTGGCGTCGGGAAAATCTGTCGCCGGCGAAGGTGACCAGCCCGCCGGATCAAACGACGCCGGTAAGGTACCCGAGCGGAAGCGGGCCACGAACGTCCAGCGTGACCCGTTTAGAACCCCCGATCTCCCCAAGCTTCCTTGGAAGATGATCGACGACGTCAAAGAGTTTCACCTAGTTGCCGAAGTGGTTCGAACCGAGTTCATGCCGGGACGTGTTGTCGACGCCTGGGGCTACAACGGCAGCGTCCCAGGCCCCTCAATCGAAGCCGACCAAGGGGACCGAGTTCGCATCGTATTCGAGAACCGTCTCCCCGAGATGACGACGGTCCACTGGCACGGTTTGGAGGTCCCCATCGAGATGGACGGTGTTCCTGGGATCTCGATGGACCCGGTTCCACCCGGAGGCAAGTTCGTCTACGAATTCGACGTGCACCAGCATGGCACGTTCTTCTATCACTCCCACTTCCCGATGCAAGAGATGCTTGGCATGCTGGGTTTCTTCATCATCCACCCGCGCGAGCGATATCAGCCGGCCGTCGATCGGGATTTCGGGTTTCTACTTCAGGAATGGGCGCTGCTACCCAACAACACCGTGCCGAACACCCTTTCGATGGAGTTCA
The DNA here is from genome assembly GCA_965248105.1 of Bryobacterales bacterium. Classification (GTDB taxonomy): domain Bacteria; phylum Acidobacteriota; class Terriglobia; order Bryobacterales; family UBA6623. Next base: position 1,397,499 of record CBDFIK010000006.1, on the reverse strand, counting down.
ACTGGCTGACATTGAACGGCAAGGCTGGCCCGGCGACTACTCCGGTCGTCGTAAGGGTTGGCGAGCGAGTTCGTCTGCGATTCGTGAACTTGGGCATGGATCACCATCCGATGCACATGCACGGCCACCAGTGGGTCGTCACGGGCACGGAGGGTGGCCGCGTCCCTGAGCAAGCGTGGACGCCGGGCAACACCGAGCTCGTCGGTGTCGCGCAGGCAAGAACCGTCGAGTTCGTTGCTCAGTACATCGGCGATTGGATGCTGCACTGCCACTTGCCCCACCACATGATGAACCAGATGGTTTCGATGGTTGGTCCCATGACGCACGTCGGGGAAGGATTGCACGCAGGCATGGGGATGACGCAAGGGATGGGCATGGTAACCGGTGGCCACGCTCTTTCCGAGGAGCTCGGCCCGGGCCTCGGCAGGGGGCTGGGCGAAGCAGCTACGCGAGAGCGCCGGACAACCCATTTGGTCGGCCTTCAACAACATGCAAGCGAGTCCACGGACCGACACAAGGGGCACGCCCGAGAGTCCAAGCAGGTTCCCGGGTTCCCCCAAGACATGTGGATGCCCATGGACGAGCTGGCAATCAAACCAGAGACGCACGGCCTTCGCAAAGACTGGACGGCGGCCATGATGGGCATGATGACGTTGGTGCGAGTTGTGCCCGACGAACTCTACGACAAGATCGAGGAGCTCAAAACTCGACAGCAGGAACAGGAACAACGGCTGTGACATGAATGGCCGGAATGCCGCACCCCCCCCAAAGCGAGCTCACAAACAAGAGGAGATTCCATCATGGAACATCGACTGACTCTGCCGGCACGAACCATCGGGGTAGCTTTGATCGCGATCAGCTCTTCCCTGAACGCGGGTGAAAACCGACGGGACAACCTCGGCCGCACTGCTGCCGTGGCGCAACTTAGTAGGTCAACCACCAGCCCCGAAACTGAGCAGGCCAAGGTAACTTCCGCGCGGCCGGCTGCTACACGAGCGGCCCGGCTCACCCTGGAAGCGCTGGAGCGGATGGCGCTCGAAAACAACCCCGCTATCGCTCAGGGAGAAGCGATCATGCGCTCAGCGGCTGCCCGCAAAACCCAGGCGGGACTCTATCCCAACCCAGTAGTAGGGGCGACGGGCGATGAGATCAGCACCGGCCCCGTCATTCGAGGTGGTGAGGTCGGGGGATTTGTCGAGCAGAGGATCGTGACCGCCGGCAAGCTGAAACGCAGCCGTGCGATCTTTGAACACGAGGAGGCCGAAGCTGAAGCATCGGTCGAAGTGCGGAGGCACAGAGTCCTCACGACCGTGCGGACACTCTTCTATCGAGCGCTGGGGGCCGAGAGACTGGTCCACCTACGTGGCGAGCTGGGCACCGTCGCTCGGGAGGCGGTGAAAACTTCCCGCGATCTCGCCAACGTCGGCCAGGCCGACCAGCCGGACGTTTTGGCTGCCGAGATCGAGGCGCAACGCGCTGAACTCGCGGTTGCGAGAGCAAAACGTGCACGGGAGAGGATTTGGAGGGTGCTCGCTGCGGTCGTAGGATCCCCTTCGCTACAACCAACTCCGCTAGACGGAAACCTCGAGGAGACTCCTTCGCTCGATGTCGAGGATGAGCTCGCCAAAATCTTGCAGCAAAGCCCTGAAGTACGTGCCGCTCGGGCGCGGGTCGCTCGTGCGGAGTCTGCCCTTCGGCGAGCTCAGGTCGAAAAGATTCCTGACGTGCTCGTGCGGGGAGGACTACGCTACAACCGCGAACTCCTCGAGCGAGGCGGCACACCAGTGGGTCTCGAAGGCTTCTTCGACATCGGTGTTGAAATCCCCCTTTTTAATCGTAACCAGGGAGGCGTGGCCGAGGCGCAAGCCAACATCGAGCTCGCCGAACACCAAGTTGAACGGGTTCGGCTCTCATTGCGGAGACGACTGGCCACCGCCCGTAACGACTACCAAGACGCCCTCGACGAAGTCGAACAATACAGGAATCACATTCTGCCGCGAGCTCGGCGAGCTCACGAACTGTACCTCGATAGCTTCAGGAAAATGGCCGCCGCCTACCCGCAGGTCTTGATCGCGCAGCGCAACTTGTTTCAAGCGCGCGAGGATTACATCGAGGCCCTGGTCAACTTGTGGCAAAGCGTAGTGCAGATCCGCGGGCAGCTTCTCTACTCCGGAGGCTAGCTGTCCGGCGTTTCTCGGCAGGTTCTTGCCTGTGGGTGCGGATCGGCCGTTCTCCGTAGGGGCGGGCTACAGAAACGCTACGGCGCGGCTTCGATCTTCTCGATGAGAACGGCTTTCATGCCGTTCCTTTCCATCACGACGCCCTTCACCTTGACGGACTTTTCGATGAAAGGCATCAACTCGGCATTCGCGTGTTTGTGATGTTTGGAAGCCAGAGGCAGGTAGAGCGTGCTGCTATCCTCGTCGAGGATGGCCAAGGGAATGCCTTCCTTGGCGCACTCGGTCGCGCACTCGACGTGCTTTTCGCCCTGGGCGCCGTGTGTAAGATAGCAAGCGGTGTCAACCACATGCCCCACGATCGTGATCGAAGTGCCCTTTGGTGGTTCGTGCGACGCCGAGGGCGTGGGGACAAGCAGCATTGCGATGAACGTCACCGCCGCTAACATCCCTATGATACCTACGCTAAAAACTCTTGCCACCGGCATCAGGCCAACTCTCAACAAACCATTTTACTCCCGGCAAAGCGACGCAAAGGGAGTCCGGACTTCTCCACTGGCTCGGGCGCCGCGGTCAACAGCAGTGACGCAGCCCTAAGGCTGCGAGAGCGTTTCCTTCTCGAGTCCGCTGTTGTAGGCGGCCTCGCTCAATGTTAGTTCGGCGAAATCCTTCCCGTTTTGGAGGATCTTGGTTTTGAAGGGAATGCGGATTCCGTCGACTTCGCGATAGTCGGAGAAGATTTCTTCCACCTCAGCCGGCGCTCCACTCATTGCAGCCCCCTGGTACGCGCTCTTCAGTATGTCTCCCGAGGACGAATCGATCCATAGCTTGACGGAAAAATCCTCGTGAGCTGAGATCTCGATCACGTCAGCGGCTTTTCCATTTACTTCGCCGGATTCGACGAAATTGACTTTGCGCTGAGGGTCACGGTCGCTCAAAAGCAGCGACTCACGCACGCGGAAAACCGCGCCCTGAGCCTGCTTCAAGGGCGCACCGCCCAGCGGCGCCTGACCCTGTGGTCCCTTCATCCAGCCACTATCGCCCGCCGCAAAGATCGCCATGGCGCCGAAGGGCAGTTGCATCTCCTGCCGAAATACGTCGGGGAGGATAATGCGCGTCGTTTGCTCCGCCGTCATCATTCCTCCCATCCCTACCAGCTGCCCTTTGCTCGTCAAGTCTTTCACGGCCGCCAGTTTGTCCGCCCCGCCGGCAGCTTCTTGGGCTTTCAACAGTATGTTGATTCCCTGGGCCAGCGTGGCGTCGTCCGCCTGAGCCAACTCTTGCTTGGACTGCGGAATCGTCAAGTCAATCTTGTGGACCTCTTCACCCAGGTCTTCCAGAGGCCGATCGAAATCCGATGGCTTGCCGACCACGACCAGCTTCATGGACTTGGGGTGCAAGTATTCGTTGGCTACTCGCTGAACGTCCTCCTTCGTGACCGCGGCCAGCTTGTCCCTGTATTGGAAGATAAAGTCCTTGGGGTAACCCCAGTAGACGTAGCGCATCAAACGGCCCAGGGTCTTGCCCTTGGTGTCGAAGTTGAAGACAAAACTGTTCAGCACGGACTCTTTGGCGGTTCGCAGCTCGGCGTCGGTGACCGGCTCGTTACGGATGCGCTCGATCTCACCCATCACCTCCTCGATGGCCTGCACGGTGGACTCTGACTTGGTGGCCATGCCGACCCGAAAGATTCCGGGATGATCGTAGTTAGCGCCCCATGACGCTCCCACGGAATAGACCAAGCCCAGGTCGCTGCGGATGCGCTGGAAAAGCCGGCTCTGAAAACCGCCACCCAGAATGCCGGCCATCACCCTCAACGCCGGGTAGTCTTCGTCCTTGCGCAGGCCGCCCAGGTGTCCGATCCGGATGTTGCTTTGGTTGACACCCTGCTTCTCCGCCAAGTAGAGGCCGCCCTCGTCTTTTCGCTCGACCTCGGGGAACGGCGGAACGCTCGGCTGCTCGACCGTCCAGTTCGCGAACGCCTTTTCGACCCTGGCCTTCATCTCATCGCTCGAGAAATCACCATAGACGGCAAGTTTGATATTGGCCGGAAAAAAGTAGCGCTGGTAAAAACCTTCCAGGTCGGCTTTCTCGATACGATCGACATGTTCGTATTCCAGCTGCCATCCGTAAGGGGTCTGCCGGCCGTAGACTAGGTTCGTGAATTCACGGGTTGCGACGATCCCCGGGTTGTCATTGCGCCGTGCAATGCCGCTGCGCACCTGCTGCTTGAAGAGGTCGATCTTGTCCTGGCGGAATGCGGGATTCATCAACACGTCGGCGTAGATCACCAGTACGCGATCGATGTTTTCCTTCAGCGTCCAAAAGTTGGCGCTCCCGCTAGTCTCGCCGATGCTGGTTTCGACCGAGGCGGCCATGCTTTCCAATTCTTCATCGATCTCGGGACCCGTCCGCGAAACCGTGCCGCCCAGACGAAGAACTTCCCCCGTGATACCCGCCAGGGCAATCTTTTCCGGTGGATCAAACAAATTTCCGGTTCGAACCGAGGCAAAGCCGTTGATGATCGGCAGGTCGTGGTCTTCCAAAAGATACAGTTCCATCCCATTGGAGAGTGTGTGCGAGACCACCTCCGGGATATCGATTTCCCTCATCGGCGGGAAACGCTTCACGACCTCGGCGGGCGACGTAGCCACCTTGATCTTCTTCTTGCGATTCCGTTCCGCCTGCAACCCGCTTGACGCGGCCACAGTCCAGCACAGCGCCATTACAAGCAGCCAATGGGTAGTTCGCCTGGAGTGCCTTCTCATTTCACTCTCCACCGCTTGACTCCTCATCCGCGGACGGTTTGACCGAATACGCGACGGTTCGATGCTCGCGACGGAAGTATTCTTTCGCCACCCGCTGGACGTCGTCAGCGGTCACACGATTGATTTCGTCAAGCCGGCGAAACATCTGACGCCAATCCCCGTAACCAACGTAGTTGCCCGCCAGCTCGCCGGCCAGCCCGGCGTTGCTATTGAGCTTGCCGATTAAAGACGCTCGTGCTTTCGCCTTCACCATCTTCAGTGTGTCGGCGTCCACTTTTTCGGTGCGGATCCTGTCGATGACCTCATACATCGCTTGTTCGTTCTCTTCTACGGTATGACCAGCACTCGGCAAAGCCGCGAACACAAACAAGGAAGCGTACTTGTCGCCGGGGAAGTTCGGGAACCCCCCGGCGAACACGGCGACTTGCTTGTCGCGTACCAGATCTTGGTACAGCCAGCTTGTGCGTCCCTCGCTCAGCACACTCCAGATGACGTCGAACACGGCGCGATCGGGATGCTGCCTGGAAGGCTTGCGATAACCGATCACGATCGCGGGCTGCGCCTCGGATACGACTTCGATTCGGCGCTCGCCCTGTTGCGGCGGCTCGAGGGTTCGGACCGATGGACCGGCTGGTCTCGGTGGCAAGCGGCCAAAGTAGGCTTCGGCCAGCCGCCGCATCTCGTTAGGATCGACGTCGCCGGCAATGGCGATCGTGAGGTTGCTCGGCGCGTAGTAGCTGTGAAAGAAGCGCCGTGCGTCCGTGGCGGTCAGACTTTCGATGTCACTTGCCCATCCTACCCCCGGCCGCCCGTAGGGGTGCGCTTGATAGGCGGTGGCTAGAAAAGCTTCGGTCAACTTGTTTATCGGGTTCGATTCGACGCGTAGTCGTCGCTCCTCGCGTACGACGTCCCGCTCTTTGTAGAAGTCGCGGAAAACAGGGTTCAAAAAGCCTTCCGACTCGAGGTAGAACCACAGTTCCGCACGGTTCGAAGGCAAACTGTAGACGTAGGCCGTAAGATCCAAAGCCGTCCAAGCGTTGAGCCCCGCTCCGCCGTTCTCCTCGATCAAGCGCGTGTATTCGTCGCTGTTCGCCAGCTCGGCAGCTTCGTCGACCTTCTGTTGAAATTTCTTCTCCAGTTCCGCGAGCCGGTCCTTGTCCGCGCGCGGACCCTTTCCCTGCTCTGCCTGTAGCTGCTGATGAGTTCGCTCCAGGGCGGCAAGCGCCTGGCGTTCCTGCTTGTAGCCCTTCGTTCCGATCGTCGGTGTCCCCTTGAACGCCATGTGCTCGAACATGTGAGCCATCCCCGTTTGCCCCGCGGGGTCGTCGACGCTGCCAACATCGGCCAGGGTGCGAAAGGAAATGACGGGAGCCTGGCGCCGCTCGAGCACGATGAAGTGCAAGCCGTTGTCCAAATCGAATTCGGTGACGGCCTTTTCGAACGCCTCGAGGTCCTGCGCCTGCACCGTCGGCAGCAAAAACAGCCCGCACGCGAAGAGAGCTAAAATTCCCTGAACCGCAAAGCGCCTCATACTGACGAAGGTAGCGCAGATGAACCGATTCGTGCAAAGGCCCGACGCGCACTCCGCGGGTGAAACGTTGGGATTCATACATTGCCCCTCGTTTGATCCGGACGACCGAAGGCAGAACGGACACACGGATCTGTTCGAGATCCCTACTTTCACAGGGCCTCGAAACGTTGGTCGATCGATTCAAAACAGTCAATGGTGCACACGGAACAGCAACCTGTTGCGTCGTTCGCTCGTGCCCTTCGTTGGCTTCGACGATCGACGTTCGACGAGAGAAATCATGTTGCGTATCGGGATTCTTGTCGTTCGCACAACACGCACTCGCGTTGCGCGTTGGTGTGTTTCGCAAGCTGTGTCGTGTACCAAAAACGCTTCGCAACGAAAAAAGTTTTTTCGCCAACGTACTCGTACGTGAAGCGTACGAGTACGGCGAGAGTCCACGGAAGGCCCTTCTGACAGGGGTTTAGAGCGACTTCGTCTTTTCCTCCCTCGCATGAACGCGTTCGTAGTCGCTACGAAGCACAAACAAAATCGAAAAAAATGTTTTGACTTTCGCGTCAGACATGTTAAAACATTTATGATGATCAATGTAGTGGGCGAGCGGGAGGAGATGGCTGTTGATTATCAAATCACCTGGCAGTTTCCCGAGCCCGCGATGTTGGAACCCTAATCAATGAGGTGAATCGCTATGGCGAAGAAGAAAGCCAAGAAGGCGGTCAAGAAGGCTACGAAGAAAAAGGTAGCCAAGAAGGCTACGAAGAAAAAGGTAGCCAAGAAGGCTACGAAGAAAAAGGCCGCCAAGAAGGCTACGAAGAAAAAGGCCGCCAAGAAGACAGTAAAGAAGGCAGCTAAGAAGAAAGCCACCAAGAAAAAGGCAGCCAAGAAGAAAGGCGGCCGCAAGAAAAGATAGTAGCTGAGCGAAGCGGCCGAGCCAGGCAATCTTAAGGGTCGCCGGCAAGGCCGCTCAGCTCTCTGCGCCGGCGCCAACTTAGGGAATGCCGGTGCTTGAGTTGGTTTAGAGTGAAAGAAGAGGCAGCCCGAAAGGGCTGCCATTTTTTTATCTCCCTCGCCTACGGTCGGTAGGCGGTTTTGAAGTTTGGGGCCGCTTCAGTATCCTAAAGAAGCAAGAAGAGTTGCCCGGCGGTTGCCGCGGCTCGCCGGCATCGATGATCGTCAGCACACAAAGCGTTCGCTTCGACTCTCTCAGGCTGGACTGCGGAGAGACTCTCTCGCCGGTGGACGTCGCATACGAGGCCTACGGTCAGCTCAACGAGCGCCGCAGCAATGCGATTCTCATCTTGCATGCTTTCTCCGGGGACGCTCACGCCGCGGGTATTTCTGACGAGGACGGTAAGCCCGGCTGGTGGGACAACATGATCGGGCCCGGCAAGGCTTTCGACACGGACAAGTATTTTGTGATTTGCTCCAACGTGCTCGGCGGATGTCGCGGGACAACCGGTCCCAGCTCGATAAATCCGACTACCGGTAAGCCTTATGGTTCGCGATTCCCTTTTGTGACGATCGCCGACACGGTCCGTTTGCAGAAGCAGTTGGTCGATCACCTTGGCATTGAGCGGCTGCTCTCGATGGCAGGCGGCTCGATGGGGGGGATGCAGGTGCTGCAATGGGTCGTCGACTACCCCGACTATGTGGCGTCAGCAATGCCGATTGCCACAACGACCCACCACTCGGCCCAGCAGATCGCCTTCGACGAGGTCGGCCGTCTCGCCATCATGGCCGATCCCAACTTCCAGGGTGGGGACTACTACGACGGCCCTCCCCCCGCGCGCGGGCTCGCGGTCGCCCGCATGGTCGGCCACATCACCTACATGAGCGATGAGTCGATGCGCGAAAAGTTTGGTCGCCGGCGTCGCGCCGACGAGGATCCCAACGACGAATTCGCCGGCCTGTTTGAGGTCGAAAGTTACTTGCGGTACCGCGGCGGTCAGTTCGTCAACCGCTTCGACGCCAACTCCTACTTATGTATTACGCGGGCCATGGACTCCATCGATCTCAGTGCGGGCCACGGGTCCTTCAGCGAAGCTCTAGCGCGCACAACGGCTCGGTTCCTCGTCGTGAGCTTCACTTCCGACTGGCTCTACCCCAGCTACCAGTCCCAGGAGATCGTCAGCGCGCTCCGCGGCCGCAACCTCGATGTCACCTACGTCGAGCTTCCCTCCAACCACGGCCATGACGCGTTCCTGGTTGAGGTAGGAGAGCTGACCGAGCTGGTCAAGAGTTTCCTCGACAACACTTTTAGGAAGGTCGAGAGCGCTGTTCGTCCTCGTGCTTCCGCGGGCACCTAGGCGCGATTAAGAATCAAGCAGCCGCTGGTTCGCCGTCTGATCATCCCGCGCGCACGCTGCGCCCGAGAGCTGACTGAAGACGCTCCTCATAGAAACTGCTTGGTCAGGGGAATCTGTTACCCTCTCGGCGACGCCACTATAATGATTGGTGCACAATGGCCACACTCGAAGCCAAACTTAGCGCTATTGTCCCCGAAGTTCTTGGACGTGGTGATTACAAGATCATCGGGGAGTTGGTGACGAACGGCTCGAATGTGCTGGACCTCGGCTGTGGCGAAGGCGATCTGCTGGCGTGGCTGGCCGAGAGAAAGCAAGTTGAGGCTCGCGGTGTTGAAATTTCGCCGGCCAAGGTCCGCAAGTGCGTGGCACACGGTCTCTCGGTTTTCCAAGGGGATATCGACCACGGACTGGCGGACTACCCCGACAAGTGTTTTGACTACGTGATCCTGAGCCAGACGCTTCAGGAAACGTATCGGCCGCTTGACGTCTTGCGCGAAATGGTCAGAGTGGGCAAGCGGCTTATCATTGCCTTTCCCAATTTTGGTCGCTGGTCGGTCCCGGTTTCCCTTCTACTAACGGGCCATGCACCCAAGACGCGCCACCTGCCTTACGAATGGTACGACTCCCCAAACATTCACTTCGTTACGATTCTGGACTTCGAAGAGATGCTCGCCCGCGAGGGCCTCTCGATCGAGCGGTCATACTTTCTCCGCGGTGACCGTCCGGTTCGCTTCTTACGAAATCTGCGCGCTGAGGTCGCCGTTTACCTGATCCGCGCCTAGCCCGGCCGTGGCAAAAGTCGTTTAGGAAAAATGCTGGGGACAGTCAACCGCGGCGGAAGGTGTCATAGATTCTACGTGCCTTCTGGGTCGCCGCTTGTGACAGTCCCCGATTTTTTCACACCTGGCTGTACCCAATTTTTCGCGACCTTCACTTAACCACGGGCCTACGCACTTCAACGGCACTCGGCCCGATGGCGGCAAGCGATCTATAATTCGGTGGGGTAACGCCATGAACAATGTCTTCGACTCCGGTGATCCTTCTATTTTTGAGATTCGCACGAGCGCACCGGGACCCAGCGGCCAACTGCCACTGACGGCCGAGATGCTTCGTACCAGGCCAAGCGGCGACATCTTCGGTTGGACGCAGAACGCCGGCATGGGGTGGAACCCCGCCGAGTTGGGACGACCCGAGATCTTGATCCTGGGCACGCAGGGAGGAGTTCGCTCTCCCGACGGCACTCCACTCGCTCTTGGCTTCCACACGGGTCACTTCGAGATCGGACTGCTGATCGAAGCAGCGGCGGAAGAGATCAAGACTCTCGGAGCCATTCCCTTCGCCGGCTTTTGCAGCGACCCCTGCGACGGCCGAACACAAGGGACCACGGGCATGATGGACAGCCTGCCTTACCGTAACGACGCAGCCCAAGTTCTGCGCCGCCTTATTCGTTCACTGCCCACTCGTCAGGGGGTAATCGGCGTCGCGACTTGCGACAAGGGTCTGCCCGCCATGATGATGGCGCTGGCGTCGGTGAAGGCACTCCCCTGTGTATTGATCCCTGGCGGGGTGACCTTGCCGGCCTCGGACGGCGAGGATGCGGGAGCAGTTCAGTCAATCGGAGCGCGCTTTTCACATGGTGAGTTAAGCGTAGAGGAGGCATCCGTTCTTGGCTGTCGCGCTTGCGGCACTCCCGGAGGAGGATGCCAGTTTCTGGGTACCGCGGCGACCTCGCAGGTCGTGGGCGAAGCTTTGGGATTGTCGTTGCCGCACTCGGCTCTTGCGCCCTCCGGAGAAGCAATCTGGAAGGATATGGCACGCCGGTCCGCGCGAGCGGCAATGCAACTGCGCAACCGGGGGATCGTGTGCCAAGACATTATCAACGAGGCCTCCCTCCGCAATGCCATGGCGGTTCACGCGGCGTTTGGGGGTTCAACCAACCTTCTTCTGCACCTTCCAGCTATTGCTCACGCGGCCGGACTCCCGCGGCCGACAGTGGACGACTGGGCCGACACGAATCGCCGTGTTCCACGTCTCGTGGACGTCCTGCCTAATTGGCCGAGAATGCATCCCACGGTGCAAGCCTTCCTCGCCGGCGGCGTTCCCGAAGTCATGCTTCACCTGCGGCGGATGCAGCTGTTGGACACCACTGTGTTGACGGTGAGCGGCGAATCGCTTGACACGGTCCTTGACTGGTGGCAGGAGTCGGAGCGGCGACAAGCCTTGCGCCGGCGGCTCGTGGAGCAAGACGGCGTCGAGCCCGACGATGTCATCATGGATCCCGTGAAAGCTCGTCGCCAAGGGCTGACGAGCACCATCACGTTTTGCCGCGGCAACCTGGCGCCGGAAGGGTCGGTGGTGAAGAGCACGGCCATCGACCCCAGCGTAGTCGACGACGACGGAGTCTATCGGAAGCTGGGCCCCGCACGCGTGTTCACCCGTGAGTCCGAGGCAATCGAGTCCATCAAAAGCGGCGGCATTCGGCCTGGAGATATTATGGTGCTGGCGTGTTGCGGCCCGCTGGGTTCGGGCATGGAAGAGATCTTCCAGATCACTTCGGCCCTTAAATATCTGTCTACCGGCAAACAAGTTGCTGTCATTACCGATGCCCGTTTCTCTGGAGTTTCTACCGGCGCTTGCATCGGCCATGTCGGACCTGAGGCACTGGCCGGAGGGCCGATCGGAAAAGTTCTGGACGACGATCGCATTCAGATCATCATCGATCGAAACAAGCTCGAGGGCAGTGTGGATCTGGTGGGCCACGGTGAGGAGATCTATGGAGCTGACCAGGGAACGCGCGTGTTGGCCGAGCGAACACCGCGGGAAGATCTCGGGGCGCATCCTCAACTTCCCGACGACACGCGACTCTGGGCGGCCATGCAACGGGTGAGCGGAGGCACCTGGGGCGGTTGCGTGTTCGATGCGGATACGATAATCGGCGCGCTCGATTCCGTGCCTTGACCGTGAGCGCTGTTGAGCAGGCTCGAGCCAAGATATAGCAGAGAGCCGTAGGGGCACGGAGGGCGGAAGCTGTGAAAAATTACCTAAGCCTCAGATTCGCGTCCGCGGGCGCAATGAATTGCGCCCCTACTTGACTGAAAGGAAAACTCTTGGCCGCGTGTAGGGGCGTGATTCATCGCGCCCGCGGACGGCACCAGTGATTTCTTCACACCTTCCCGTATCCGATTCTGACTCACCATGAACCAACTCGAACCCTTGCAAGTCGGCGTGATGTTCTGGACGGGCGGTGAGCTCGGCGTCGAAGGGACGCCTTTCGAAATCGTTCAAACGGTCAAGGGGCTGGGAGTTGCCTGCGGCCAGCTCGGCGTCCATCCCGAGGCGGTTCTCACTCCCGCGGTCGTGGAAGCCTGGAGCCAAGCTCTCGAAGAGTTAAACTTCACCATCACGGCTGTATTCCCTGCTTTCCGGGGGGAGAGCTACGCCGACATTCCCACGGTTCAGAAGACGGTTGGCTTCGTCCCTCCCGCCACTCGAGAAGAACGCGAAAAACGAACTTACGAGTGCTCGGACTTTGCCAAGGCGCTGGGCATCGCGGAGGTCGCAACCCATATCGGTTTCGTCTCGGAAGACCGCGATCATCCCGACTACCTGGCAGTCCGAGACATGGTTCGCCGAGTGTGCGACCACGGCCGCCAAAACGGACAAAGCTTCGGTCTCGAAACGGGCCAGGAGTCAGCGACCGCGTTAGGAAACTTCATCCGCGACGTCGACCGGGCCAACCTGGGCATCAACTTCGACCCGGCGAATATGATCCTCTACGGCTCGGGCGAGCCTCTCGAAGCGCTCGAGATAGTCAAGGAGTGGGTCATCAGCGTCCATTGCAAGGATGCGCTTTGGCCCGAGAAGAAAGGGGCTTGGGGAACGGAGGTCCCTCTGGGCCAGGGGGACGTCGGCATGGATCGCTACGTCGCGAAACTAAGACAATTTGGCTACCGCGGCCCGTTGTCCATCGAGCGAGAGATCACCGGCGAAGAGCAGCGCGCCAACATCCGCGAAGCGATTGCCCTTTTGGAGCACCTGCGTCGGAGCGGCTAGGGCTCCTTGAGCTGCTCCGTTAAGATCCCCTGATCTACCAGCATTACGGGAATGTCGTCATCGATGCGGTAGATCACCTGTTCGTCCTCGGTGATCAGACCTTCTTGAAGCGGCTTTTCGACAGCGCTTCCGTCGTGGTACTTCACCGAGCCCTCGGCGATCTTTTCGTTGAGTTTGTCCAACTGATCTTGAGGCAGCATGCGCACCGGCACTTTGGTTCGCGGGCAACACAAGATCTGCAACAAGTCGTCGCTAATCGGCATGTGTCTCTCCCATCAACCCCATCCCAACAGTGAATCGAGTTGCGAGACACAGTGTATCATCCTGATTGGTCGGCCGCTGATCGGCCGCGCGCTCGCTGGTCCATGCGTGCCCCCAGGACGTTTGCCGACGACGAGTCGCGTTTGGCGTATTGATCACGGCTTGCTTCGATATTGGCCCAACACATCCGCGGCCTCGCTTAGTAACCCTTCCGCCCGTTCCACGGAAGCCCAAACCTCATCAATGTAGCCGTCCGCCGAAGCTGACCAGGCTCGATTGATATTCCGCTCGGCGGCGGCGAAGCGGCTCATCACCTCTACGTACGTCGGCAAACCATAAACTGTGCTCAGTGCTTCTCGAGACTCAGCAAACTCTCTCAAGTTCGGCGCCAGGCGTTCATCGATGGAATGGCGAACATCTGCTACGGCGATCGAGTCCCGCTCGCGCTTCAACTCCGCCAAATCGGCAGCGATTGTTTCCAGGATTTCACCCAACCGCGCCACCTCAATCTCAGCCTGCGCCTTGCCTTCCCCGGAAGTTGCAGCCCTTGCCCGTAGCAGTACGATGCCCGCGGCTCCGATGGTTACCCCCACTGCATACCAAGACCACTCGACCGCATCCTGCTGTCGGGTGGAGACGAACGCCGTCGCCAGAAATCCCGCCCACAAGAGCACCTGCCCGGTTGTTCTCCGACCCGCTGCGCTCACTTCAGCTATCCTCCTCCCATGGCTCCGAAGACCTGAGCCATTGCCGTTCCTACACCGACCAGCGCCTCGCCGACGATCAGCCCCGCCGCGACCGGGATTCCCACATCCTCGATAAATCCTTGACCCTTGATCCGTTCCGTCACGATTCTCGCGCCACAGCCGATCGTGTAAGTCAACACGATGTTGAACGGCATGTAGAAACCCAGCCCGATCAGGACTCCGATGCCGCCGAGGCCGCTGAAGGCCAGAAGCGCGCCGAGTCCCGCGCCGGCCGCGTAGCGGAAGGCCGGCACATCTCCGCCGAGAATGCCTTCGATGACCCCTGCCAGCGCGGTCGCCTGTGGAGCCGGCAGCCGGCTACTGCCTAACTCGTACGAGCTATGCAAGACGAAAATCAGCCCCATCACCAAAATCGGTCCCAGCCACGTCGCGAGCATCTGGGCGATTTGCTGTTTTCGAGGACTCGCTCCCACCAAGTAACCCGCCTTGAGATCGAGCATCATGTCACCGGCCTGAGCGATGGCCACACAGATCGCCGCGCCCACAATGATGCCGCTCACGATCACTTCCCGGTCCGCCAGACCGCTGCCGATAAAAACCAAGATCGTCACCGCAATCAGTGTCATGCCGGAAAGAGGAGACCAGTTCGTCCGCCCCAGACATTCCGAGACGATCACGCCGGCAACCCAAATCCACAGCGAACCCAACAGCGCCATGCCCAGCGCCCGTCCAAGACTCATGTGAGGCGTCGCCAGGAATGCGATGACCACCAACGCCAACGTCCCGAACCCGATCGCACCGTAAAGCAGTCGGATGGGAAGCTCATCGGATCCAAGCTTTCCGCGGCCTCCCTCGCGGGCTGCATCCTGCATCGACCGGATCGCACCCAGAATCAACGGAGCCGCGGCAACGATGCCTCCGAGCGCGGCACCGATCAGTATGCCGATGCCCAGCGGCCGGAACAGCGCCGCTCGAAACGCGTTCGGAAGCCCCCCTCCCGCTGATTCCGCCAGTGCCAGCACCTCAGGCGCTCCGTAGGAGATCAACAACGGCGACAGCACCCAGTAGCACAGGAATCCTCCCAATCCAAAGATCAGCCCACCTCGACCGGAGAGAAACCCCACCCCGATCGTCAACATCGACAGGTAGAAAGTCAGGTTCAAAAACGAGGGCCAACCCATCCTTGCACCGAGTGCGAAGTCTTCCGAACCGGCGAACTCGAGCACGATTAAGTGCACCAAACCCGAAACAACCGCTCCGCCCAGCAGCAACATCGACTTCCGCAAGCCCGCACCTGGCGACTTCAGAATCGCCGCCACGGCGATGCCCCCCGGATACGCCAGACGGCTAAGGTCGATCATCTGCCTGCGCAAAGGGATAATGAAGGCCAGCCCGATCAATCCCCCCGAGATACACGCCAGCACCATCAAGACCGGACTGAACTCCGTCACGCCAGGGTATTGTCGATTAAGAATGAAAAGGGCAGGAACGGTGAACATCATTCCCGCGGAAGCTCCATTGACGGCCGAGGCGAGCGTTTGGTTGATGTTGTTTTCGACAATGCTGGTGCGCCGCAGGGCTCCCCGCAGCACGCCCCATCCCAAGATCGCAGCCAACTCCGACCCCTCGATGGAAAAGCCAAGAATCAAAGAGGCGTACCCGATCGAAACGCAAATCACCGACCCCAGCAGGTAGCCGACAAGGACTGCCGGCCAGGTCAGCTCGGGGTAGGGGCCGCGGCGGACCACGTCCCCGGTAGATTGTGAATCGTTAGCCACCCAGGTTCTTTAGCTTTGCTGATTGCGACGTAAGGCAGCGCGATAGCGTAAGGCCGTGCAGGTGAGAGTTCAGCCTCTTCCGCCGTCGCGCAGCCATTGTACACGCTAACAGCCCATCAGGCGTCTAAAGCAGTGTACTTGGTGGGCACAGCATGCTGTGCCGCTACAGATCTGTTGGGCGCCTGGAAATGTAGGAGCACGGGCATGCCGTGCCCGAAGTTACTCGGTGCTACAATTCGCTGGGGGAAACGAAATGTTTACGTGGGAATGTCCGCGCTGTGGCCGAGAGGTCGATATCGACGAGGAACAGTGTCCGAAATGTGGCGCGCAGCCCGGGACCAAATCACAACCTAAACCCACCCTCCCCAGAAAACGCCGCGCTTTGGTTCGGCCCCGGCTTCGCAAGCGGCGGCGTGCCGGCACTACCTGGACAATCGGGCCCGCGCACGTCGCGGTCTTCGCCTTCATCCTCATTTTTGCCGTGGGTGCGGCCCTCTACATCTCCCGCCCCGACCTTTTCGGGAGCGCGGGGGCGTTGCAGCTCGAGAATGTTCAAGAGGAGTTGTTTAGCGCGCCCCCCAGGCCTCCTAGCCTGCAGGATATCGAAGTCGCGGGTATTCGCATCTGGTACGACCAACAGAGGGAGTTGCTCAAAGTGCGTGCAGTCGTAATCAATCACAGCACGGTTGCCCGAAAACGCCTGAACCTCGTTGCCCATCTGAGGCCTAAAGGAGCCAGCACGACAGCGCCGGCACTGGCGACGTTCCCTATCCGCTTCGAAGATGAACTAGCCCCCCGCGAAGCTCGTGAGGTCGAAACCAAGCTGGAGTCATTGGGCCACCCGGCATCCTTCCCCGACTGGAGTCTGCTCCAGATCCAACTCGAATCGCTCTGAGGGCGAGACCCGATCCCAAGCTACTGATGTTCGCAAAATATAGTGATCAATAACCAGCCGAAGACTCGCGATGCTGGAAAGGGCGCGACATGTCGCGCCCGTACAAACAAACACGATCGTTCATCCACCTTGTGAATGCGCGGTGGTCTGCCGAAGGCCGAGCCTATCACTATATTTTGCGAAACTCAATAGGTGGAGTGGCAGGCCAACTTCCAGGGCCGTTGTGGCTTGGAGTCGCCGGGCGCTAGTGTAGTGCGCCGCCCCTTATTCGTGGCTCTTCGGAAAAGGGCGCCGGCTAGGGCGCCTGAACCGTCACAAACGGGCCCTCGGGAGTAGATACGCCGTCGATGGTTACTACAACCGGCAGGTCCCCGTCAGGCGCATTGTCGGGTACCTTGACCACCAGTTGGTAAAGACCTGCACAGCAGGGGGCTGTTCCGATGTAGAAGACCTCGCCCGCGACATCGGGGTTCAGAGGGATTCCACCAATGGTGATAGAGCTAACATCTCCCGTGACCCGCGCTTGGCCAAATGAGTCGGGCAGCTTTATTTGGGGTATCTCACCGGCTTCGAGCGCCGGAATCGTCGGGCCGAATCCTGTGGCGAACAGGCTGATAAACTCACCCGGCTGGGCTGGTCCCGTAGCACCTGGAACTACGTTCGGGTCCCCAACCACGTCCGGCCCCCCGCCATGGAGGGCGGCAATCGGCCCGGGGTCGGTAAAGACCTTGAGGAAGAAAGCGGGCGTTACGGCGTCCACCGTGACCATCTCGGGCGCGCTCTTCTGTTCCGACGACCCCCCGCAGCCCGTAATCACTTCCACCGTGACAGGTCCAAGGGCGCCGAGAGTCGGTGCCTGAAGGTTCAACTGGCCGGGGGAGACGAAGAACATCGGTGATCGGATCCCGTTCACCTCCACGCAGACGTCGGCAAACTGGGTGGGCACCTTATCGTCCACCAAATCGTCCCCTGTTATGCTGATGAAGGTTCCCTCCGCCGCCAGGTCCACGCCGAAGATGCTGATAATCGAATTGGGCGAAATTGACCGCACAGTGGGAACAAGGTTGGCCAGAATTACTCCCCCAGCGCCGATCGATGGCGGCGGCCCCGGGGCCGCTCCCACGGAGATCATTACTACGTTGCTTGTTTGACCGCCAATTTCCAATGTGAGCGCATGCGTACCCTCGGCGAGATCTCCCGGCAAGGTAAAGTTGACGGTAAAGGTACCCACAAGGCCTGGCGACAAAGTTGCCGACTGGACCAGCGCATCCATGTCGGCAATCGTTACCTCCGGCATCGTCACCGCCACAGCCGGCGGGACAGGTCCAGGCACCCCGGTTGCGACCGGCGGACTAGTGGGCCCCAACCCCGTTGCCGTAATTCGAAGAGTCTCACCGGGTATCGCGGGACTCCCCATTGAGATTGGGCTTAAGTCTTGGTGGGTGACAGCAAAGATACCCGGTGCATGGGTTTCGAGGGTGATCGCCAGTTCATGCGCCGCATCAACGCGCCCGCTTAGGGCAAAACTCAGCGGCGCGGTGGACGGCTGTTGCAGCGTCAGCGTGGCCGGCCCAGGCTGGGCATCGACCGGGAGCTGTACGTGGAAATCGCCGGGGGAAGCAGAGAGAATTGCTGCGGGCTCATCGTTGACCAGCACCTGCATGTTGCAAAGTTCGGTCGGCAGCGGCGAGCTCGTGGCGACTTGAGTACACCCATCGATGGTGAGGTTCTGTCCGAAGATAGCTGCCAGGACGCCAGGTGAAAGCAACTCCTCGTTGGACGCCTCATTGACTGCGGCAACCACGGTGGGTTCTTGGCCCGTTGCCGGACCCACGGCTAGCAAACAGCATTTTCCAATCCAAGAATGAGCCTGAAGAAGGAGGATCGGACGGGCGGTGCTGCTGGGGTTCTCCTTTCAGTGGCGGTTAGGCAGTCAGTGGCAGTTAGGCAGCGGGGGATGGGGGTGCGGGGCAAGGGGGCTGGCGTTTGAAGTCCCCTTGCCCTGCTTCCATCACTGCAGAAATCTGTCAGCGACGAAGTCGACAACGGGCTAGCAGGGCGAGCTTGGCTTTCTGCATCCGCTGGGCCGCTGCCGTGTCGCTGTGGCGGCTGGCTTGCTGCTGGAGCGTCTCGGTTCGCACGCCGTCCTTGAGGTGCTTTTGCCAGTCGGGCAGCGAGAGTAGCTTTTCGTAGGGCGTGCGGTAGTCGGTGGCGCGATAGCGACGGCGGCGTTGGCCCCGGGCGGTGATCTCGATGGTGGCGAAGCCGCACGGGCGGTGGTAGTTCAGATAGGGATTGAAATAGGCTGTGTAGAAGCGCTGCAACGCGGAGGCATGCTCGGCGGCGATCGCTCCGTAGCCTATGTGCTTGCGCACCACGGCCCCGTTTTTGCCTTCCACCAGAGCGTTGTCGGTGGTGCGATAGGGGCGCGACTTGGTGAACTCGATCAGTAGCTTGTTGAGCAGCCGGGCCAGGCGGTGATTGAGAAACTCCGAGCCGTTGTCGCAGTGGAAGCCGCGCAGGCGAAAGGGGAACTGGTGCAACATCGCTTCCAGCACCGGGATCAGGTGTCGCTCCGAGATCGTCTCGACGCAGCCGACGACCTGCCACTGCGTGACCGTATCGACGGCGTTGATGTGATACAGCCCCGGGCGAGTGTCCCAGTGACCCTGGTGCACCGTATCGACGCGCAGATAGCCGGGTTGTCCCTGTGGCTCGGGCTTGCGCCGCTCGGCGATCCCGACCTGTCGTCTCTGAGTGCGATCGAACACCACCCGCTGTGAGCGATAAGCCCGGGAGCGCCGCAGGTTGTAAATGTGGGAAATCGAGATGTGGGCCAGGCGGACGTACTCCGAGTTGGCGAAGAACTGATACTCGCGCTCGAGGATGCGCCGTACCGCCGGCCCGGACAGACCCTCGTGGGCAGCGTCGACGGTTGCTAACAAGGCAATGTCCTGGGGTGTGTAGCGGCGCGGAAAGCGGCGCCGACGGGGTTGTCGGGCCTCGATCCGTCGGTGCCGAAGCCACTGCCCCATCAGCCGCGTCAACTGGGCCCGACTCAACCCGCTCAGCCGCGCCAGAAACCGCCGCACGATGCCCTTCTGCCTCCTGCCAAGCCGTCGGTAGTGCTGCGCCGCCAAGATACGCTCGACAAAGCGATAAATCTGCTCGCGTCCCTGGACTCTGAAGCCAATGCTTCGACTGCCGGCCAGGAACTCCTGCATCTCGGCCAGGGTAAGCCGCTCTAGGTTCTGCATGGTGATCGTCATTCACCAGCAGCTTGTACCCTTTCGTCCCGCTCACGTTCAGGCTCATCTTGTGTTGGAAACAAACCTCCCCTTCAGGCTCATCCTGTATTGGATAACTCTCAAACTTGCAAATGCGAGAACCAAACCCCTTCGCATGGAACCTCCCCATGAGGTGGAACCTTGCAGGGCATTTTAGCAGAAAAACGGTCCGGCACGACCCCAATTACTTCTGATAGAGTCCTAACCTAAGGCCGGGTGTCCTCCAGTGCTTTAATCGCAGACACTCTCCTCCAGGCGAAAGAAGGCATCCTCAAGTCACAAACCGGGCGAGATGTGATGTTGGAGAGCAGGCATGGCTGAATTGGCGACCGTGTTCGGATCCCTTGTCTGCCTCTTCAGCCTATTCGCAATCATCTTCCCCAACAAGCTGCTCTCGGCGGCACAGGGCATCACGATAACGACTCGCCTGCGGTTCACCGCCTCCGCCGTGCGCATACTTCTCGGCATCGTCTTTGTGCAGGTTGCCGCGTCAACACGTTTTCCCCTCACGCTACAGATTGTTGGAGTTGTGCTCATCGCCCGAGGAGTGACGGTGCTGCTGCTAGGCAACGCAAAGACTCAATCGTTGCTCGATTGGGTGGTACGTCAGGGGCCGGGCTTGATCATGGCAGGCGGCATTGGTGGCCTTCTGTTTGGTGGGTTCATCGTGTACGCGGTCGTCGGATCATAGGAAATCCTCGCTTAGTGGAAGTCTGACTAAGCGAAAAATGGAAGAATGGGCTAACTACCCTCCCATTTGGATGGATGAGGGAAATCCAAGTGCCGGGGCCAGTATTTCTCGGTATGACCGACAAGCCGGCCGGGCACTCAATGACATCCGAGCACAGCAAACCCAAACCGCATCGCTCTATCGACCGTCACTGGGGATCCTCGAGCGTACTTCATTCAAGGTGGCGGCCACTTGGGGGTCCCTGCCGCCGTTGAGCTCGGCGGCGACCTCGGCCTCGGGGAGGGCTTTGTCCATGAGTCCCGCGGCAAGGTAGATTTGCGCCAGCTTCCAGTGTGGCTTATACCAGTTAGGAGCGATCAGAATTGCTGCTCGCAGACTGTTTTCGGTCTCGCGGAAGTCATTACGAATGGCGTGAAAGGGAGCCAGGTTGTAGAAGGCATTGTGGCGATCATCCGCTCCCGCAGTCGCCCTCCGGGCGGCGTCTAGCCCTGCCCCCCACGCTGCCGCGCGGCTCTCGCCGCCCCAACGCCGCTCCAACAACGCCAGTGTTCCGCGGGCGAACCACAGATCTGCGTTCATCCCTAGAGGTTTGATTTCGAGGAACTCGTTGTACAGCCGGATCGTTTCTTCTACGTTTCCCGCGTGGAACGCGCGATTCAATTTGGTAAGTTTCCTATCGGCCGTTCCCAGTTGCCACGCGAAAAGAACCAACGCAAACGCTATGGGAACAGTCACTAGCCAGCCCCAGACCGGCATAGATTTCCCTTGCAACCGGCTCCTCGGATTCATCATGGCCACAATGAGTGCGGTGCCAACGTAGAAATAGAGTGCCGTCGGCACTGTGAAAGCCAGGAACTGATTCGCCCAAATGGCGGCTACCAGGGAGCAGGCGAGGTAGCCGCTGACACTGAAGTCCCTTCGCTTGGCTCGCCAAGCAGAGAACACCCCAACTGCCGCGAGCAGCGCCAGAACGGCCAGACCCCACACCCCCTGTCCGGTAAACGCATCCAAAAACATGTTGTGGGGAGACTCGTGATAACGATTCGGGAACGCCTGCGCCAGCCCGATTGACTGATAGCGAGGATACTCGGACGAAAAAGTCTCCAGGCCGGTTCCCGTAGCCCAATGGCTAACCCCCATGCGAAGAGAATCGCTCCACAGCCAGACACGAGCACCTCCCCACACATCATCGAGATACCAGTCAGTGCGGCTGCGCAGCTTCTGCCCCAAGGGGGAGAAGTAAAAAACCACCCCGACCGCAGCCACCGCCACTGTGCCAACTGCCAGCCGCCGGCTCAGCCGCGGCCGATACCAGAACCACAGTAGGGCGGCTCCTATCACCAAACCCAGGATCGCCGCGCGGGTGCCACTGAGGATCACAGTTACCGAACTCAACGCCGCAACGGCCAGCCCGAACTTTCGCCAGCCGCCGAGCGGGTCCGTTTTCCCAACACACAGGGCAATGAACACGATATGCAAAAGATAGGTCGCGAAGTAGCCGGCGTGCCCCAATGTACTCGGCGGGCGAACGATCGCCCAGTCGGCTTCTCCGACGTGATAAGCCTCAGCCGGCAAGAACCACTCCACCCCAAAGTACTGCAAGGCGCCGTACGCAGCCGCTACCGCGCCCCCAGCCGTAATCACCCGCAGCAGGCGCGCGATTTGGTTTGGACCCGAGGCCAGCCAGCCGGCCAGTCCGAGTGTAAAGATCAGCAGCGATCCGTGAGTCATCAGCCCCAGCCGCCTCCAGTTCGAACCGGCAAACGAAAGCTCGGGCTGCGCGGAGAACACCGTCGACACTGCCAGCGAGAACATCTGCGCGGCTAGCAGGGCGACAAACCAGCGGCCTCGCCCGTCCTGAAGCAGCCTAGCTAGACCGGGGGCCCACGCACCCCAAAGCGGAAGTACAGCGGCCGTCCCAACCAACAGAATGACGACTTTCGGTGTAATGTCGAAATAGAACGAGAAACCCGGCAGGATTACCAGCGGGACACCGACCATCACGGCCGGAATCACGGCGCTTAGGGCTACCGTCGGCCAGCGGGCCGGGAGCGAGCGGACGTCCACTGTGGGCGTTGTTATAGTCTCGTGCGGCACCGTAACTGGCTCCCCGCTCTTGTGCGACCCCTAACAATGGGCAGCGGCGTAGTTCAACCGCATTCTCGGCTCTGGCCGGCCATATCCTTGCGCGGCCCGACCAAACGCACCCCGTTTTCGAGCTTACCCGAACTGACTCACAGGCCCGAGTTGACAGCGCCTCCTCGACGGCCTTATCGTGTCTACACAGGCTATCATTTCCGCTCGCTTCCGCTGGAAAAGCCGTGGGGTCTAACGAGAAAACCGCTGTCCGTATTGTGAAGTGTGCCCTGGTGTTGTCGTTGGCCACTTCTTTTCTACTGGCCGTCTACGTACGCTTTTATTCCGGAATCGTCACGGTCGTCGACCTGCCGGTCTGGCCGGCTTATCTTTCCTATCTGTCGGCAAGTGTTGTCGTCTGGTCAGTTCTTGAGACGCGTCTTCGGTTGGCTTC
The DNA here is from genome assembly GCA_965248105.1 of Bryobacterales bacterium. Lineage (GTDB taxonomy): Bacteria > Acidobacteriota > Terriglobia > Bryobacterales > UBA6623. The sequence goes on along the minus strand of CBDFIK010000006.1, from coordinate 1,374,518 downwards.
GACTCTGTTCGACGAGCCTAGCCTCAGCAAATGGTTCGGCCTCGTCCTGCAACTAGGCCTCCTCACGCTCGCGATTGTTTCCGCGGGAGCCTTTTTCTGGCGCGACCATTCGTTCTCCCGATACACAATTGGAGTTTTCTGGTCGCTGCACTTCCTATTTGCTTTGGGGATTGGCGCAGTTATCCGAGCACAGTGGTTCGGGCGCTGGGGTGCTGACGAAATCCAAGTTTGGCTTGCCACCGATCACATATCCAACGAGCGGTTAGGCGCATACCTCCAGGGACCGCTACGTAAGATGACGGTGAGGCGGTTCGATGCCCTCCCTGCACTACTTGAAGCGCTAGGCGAGACGGCGTCAGCCAACGTCAATCGGCAGGTGAGGGTCGCCCTCGGCCTAGACCAACTGAAGCACTTCCCTGAAACTGTACGCCTGCTGGAAGCTAGGTTCGAGCGAAGCGGCATTCTTGTGCCGACCGAGGCGACAGGGCACGGGAAATTCCAAGATGCGCTATTTGAGATTCCTACTGATCGGCGCTCAGCAGAAACATTCGACTATCTGGTATCGAAACGCGTCGTCGACTTAGGGCTCGCAACGGTTGCTGCGGTGTTACTTGCTCCCGTCATGTTGCTCACCAGCCTGTTGATTTGGCTCACTCTCGGCAGGCCGATCGTGCTCTCTCAAGAGAGAGTGGGTCGAGGCGGCGGACGTTTCCGCTGCTACAAGTTTCGCACCCTTGCGCGCGAGGCCCTCGAGCGCAGCGACTCCGAATGGTCTGTTGCCCCTCCCACCCGGCTAGCAGCATTTCTCCGGGCCACGGGCCTCGACGAGCTACCGCAGCTTTTCAACGTTTTCCGCGGGGACATGAGTCTGGTCGGCCCCCGCCCTGAACGTCCGCATTTCGTCGAACGCTTCCAGGGCGAATTGCCGTTTTACTCGACCCGTCACCGCTTGCAAGTAGGCATTACAGGCTGGGCCCAAGTCAATGATTTGCGCGGCGACACGTCTATCCCCAGGCGAGTCGAGTATGATCTTTATTATTTGAACCACTGGTCGCTCGGGTTCGATCTGCGGATCCTCGCGATGACGCTGGCGGGTTTCACCAGAAGTATTTGGAGTTTCGCGCGTACGGCTGGAAAAACTTCCGATGCCGGAATCGTTTGACGCATATCAATACCTGAATCACTTGCGCAGCCGCTGGCGTTTGACCGCAGTTGCCTGTGCCACCGCCGTCGTTCTGTCGCTGGGGGTTTCTCTGCTGATACCCGAGCGATACACGGCCACCGTACGGATCTTGATCGAGCCCCCCGGAAGCGCCGACCCAAGAACCGCTACGGCCATCAGCGCGAACTATCTCGCCTCGCTCAAAACGTACGTCCATTTCGCCTCGAGTGACAGCCTATTCAAGCAGGCGGTCGAAAAGTGGAAGGTCCGCGAGCCCGACGACTCGCGGGCGCTCTCGTCGCTCAAGAAGTCAATTCTGGAAGTGAAGATCCCCCGCGACACGAAGATCATGGAGGTCAGCGCTACGTTGCGGGACCCGGAAAAAGCCCAGGCCATGGCGTTGTACATCGCTCAGCAGACGGTCGAACTCAGTCAGACAGCGAACGCCACAGGCGACCAGGAACAGACCGCTCAAATCGAAAGCCTCCTTGCCGCGGCGCGTAGACGGGCCCAAGAAGCCGAGCACCAATCCATGGAGCTGGCACGGTCCTCGCCTGCAGGCGGGCTTCTCTCGGAACTCGAAGGTTTGGTGAAAGCGCGCTCCATTGTTCAACAGGACGTTTTACTGACTGAAGTTCAGGTTGCGGAACTAACAGCCCAGCAGCAGAGGCGCAAGGCCGCGGCGGACGATGGTTCGCCGGAACAAGGTGAGGCCGTCCGGCCCGATTCCCAAGATGCGGAAGTTCGTCTACAACTCCTGCGACGACAATTGACGGATCTTGACCGACAGATCGCTTCGAAGCGTCTCACGTTGGCGACCCGCTCCGCTCAGCATCATGCTGTCGAGTCGGAACGCACCTCGGCATGGGCCGCTGTTGAAGATGCGCAAGCCCGCCTGGCCCAAGCTCGCGCCACGGTGGCCGCCCGGGGCGAGCGCTTGCAAGTCATCGACCCCGGTATCGTACCCGAGGGGCCCAGCTCTCCCAACATGCCGCTGAATTTGATGGCAGCCTTGCTGCTCGGGCTGGTTCTGTCGATCCTCTACCTCACCTTGGAGTTCAGCTACGGGCAACGCAAGGCCGAATCCATGCGGAGGTCGCTGCGGGTCGCCAGTCATGGCTGAGCCTCGCATCGCCCTGGTCCACGACTGGCTTACGGGAATGCGCGGGGGCGAAAAAGCTTTACTGGAGCTATGTCGGCTCTTTCCGTCCGCCGAGGTTCACACCTTGCTGTGGAATCGCGGCACCGTTCACCCCGAGATCGAGAGCCGGGTCCGCCAGACCTCTTTCCTGCAAAGGCTTCCACGCTCGGCGACCGCCTACCGCAACTATCTGCCGCTTTTCCCGGCGGCCGTTCGGTCATTGTCGATTCAGGACGTCGATCTCGTCATTAGTAGTAGCCACGCCGTCGCCAAAGGGGTCCGTGTGCCCCCCAACGTCCCCCACGTCAGCTACATTTACACGCCGATGCGTTACCTGTGGGACGACACCGGCAACTACTTTCGTTTTGGAAGACGCCGTCACCCGAAGCGTTTAGCTCTGGCACTGGTGGCTCCCTACTTGCGGCGTTTCGACTTGAAGACTGCCTCGTCGGTGGATCATTTCGTGGCGATTTCCGAGAACATCCGCCGTCGAATCCAAAGAGTGTACCGGGTCGATGCAACCGTAATTCCTCCACCCGTCGACACCGACTTCTATCGTCCCGCGGATCAACCCAAGGGCGAGGACTACTATCTCGTTGTCTCTTCGCTCGAACCCTATAAGCGAATTGACCTTGCCATTGAGGCGTTCCGCCGACTGCCTCGACGCCTGTTGGTGGCCGGGTCGGGCTCGCAGGGAAACGAGCTCCGCCGCTTGGGTGGTGAGCGGGTGCGTTGGCTAGGGCGCGTCCCGGACAATGAGCTGCGCGAGCTTTACCGGAATTGCCGCGCCCTGGTGTTCCCCGGCATCGAGGATTTCGGAATCGTGCCCGTCGAAGCTCAGGCCTGCGGAAAACCCGTCATCTGCTGCGGCCGGGGTGGAGCAATCGAAACCGTGGTTCACCAGCGGAGCGGCCTTCATTTCTGGCCGCAGCATCCCGGGGCCCTCATCGAGGCCGTCCGGCGATTCGAGACGCTTTCCTGGGACAGCCAAGCGATCCGCGACCATAGTCTCCGGTTTTCGGCCCAGCACTTCCGCGATAGAATGAAGAAATTCTTAGGTTCGACTCTCAGCCTCTCCTTCGAACCGCCCCTCCGCGCAAATGAACCCCGCCGGCGAGTCCGCTCCGCCTGAAATCTCTGAAGGCCGGGTGCTCAAGGGCGGCCTGGTCGTTGCCGTCGGCCTTGTCTCCGCTCAAATCGCCGGGTTCATTCGGCAGGCAACCATCGGCTACTTGTTGGGGACGGGTCGCCAGGCGGATGCCCTGTCCGCCGCCATGGCTCCCATCGAACTCTGGTGGTCGGTTATGGGACTGGCGGTGATCTTCGGTTTCGTCCCCAGGTTTTCAAACCCGGACCCCAAACAGCGTTACGCGTTCAAAGACATCTTTCGGCCCATGTCACGACTGGCGCTGGCGTCTACCATTTGTTTCGTCGTTTTCGCCGACGCGATGGTCCACGCTTTTGCTCCGGGGCTCGATGCGGAGACCGCGTCGCTAGGGGCAAGACTGCTTCGGCTGATGAGCCTGGCGCCACTTGCCGTGGGCGGTGGCTTCGTTTATTCAGCGCTCCTTCTTAGTCACCGCCGGTTCGCTATACCCTCTTTCCACCATGCCACCGTCAATCTGGCGACCGTCGCCGCGGCTTTACTCTTCTACCGGCAATTAGGCGTCTTCAGCTTCGCCGTGGGCTACGTCAGCGGGGCGTGGATTCAGCTTGGCCTCGCCCACGCGTACTCCAAGCGGCTACCCGAAGACAAAGGCGTAACAGAAAGACGAACGCGGCTGCGTGATTTGCTCGCGCGGCCGGCGCCGATCCTTGTCCATGCCCTTTCGATGGAGCTCAACACAGCCGTAACCCGCGCCTACGCTTCCACTTTCGGCGCCGGGATGACAGCGGCCTTCGACTACGGATTCAAGCTGTTTCGCGCGCCTATGGCGCTGCTCGTCGTCCCCCTTTCGCAGTCGCTGTTGCCCGAGGTCTCTTCCCAGCCGGGAAGTCGCCCGCGGCAACGCGTCGTGCTGCGCGCGGTAACGCGCGCCGCTTGGCTCGCGGGCCTGTCGTCGGTTGCCGTCATGCTGGGTATGATGGCTTTGCGCCGCCAAGTCGTCGCCATCCTGTTCCAACGAGGCGCGTTTACTCGTACATCGACCGGCGCCGTCTCGACCGTCTTGTTGAGTTACATGCCGGTAATTATTGGGCGCGGTCTGTGTGATTTTTTTTCCCGAACTCTTTTTGGAATGGGCCAATTCCGGGCCGGGGTAACCGCCACCGTCACGGCGTTGGCCTTGAATCTTGTTATCTGCTCGGCATTGCCGTCCGAGGATCCCCGGCTGATTGGGCTGGGAGCCATTGTCGGCTTCACGGTGGGAGCTGTGTGGATTGTGTGGCGGGTCGTTCGCATGCAGCGCGATGTTTGATCTGAGCCTACGTCGGGATTTCAGCTTGCCGGTTTGGCTTGTCATCGGGGCCTCGCTGGGGGTGTACGCAGCGCTCATCTCGACTACGTCGAGTTGGAAAGCAACAGCCCTTATGCTGACGCCCTTGGCTCTTGTGGCCGCCGCTTGGTGGAGCCTTGGGAAATCCCATCGCTGGTTCATCGGTTTCTCCATCGCCACGCTGCTGTTTCCACCGCTGCCGATAGCGTTGGGCGATACGGGCCCCCATCCGGCCGTTCTGTTTGCGGCTTTCGGGCTGTGGGCTGCGTTGGCCCGGCTGCCTGAGTGGAGCCTGCGGAACAACGGCCTGACGATTATTTCAGCTTTGTTTCTGTTTGTTCTTACGGCTTCGGTTGCCTTGGCGGGCGTACACTCGGGATGGGAAGTTGCCGCCGGCAGTTTCGCCCGGGTTGCACTGTTCGCCATCGCGATTTTCACGCTGTTCTACTTTGCCTACGGGCCGGGCTTAGCGACTGGCTCCGATCCCACCCGCCTCGTTCGCCGGCTCTATGGTCTCGGTGTGGCATCGGCGCTGTTTGCTTGCGTGGATTTTTACTTTCAGTGGCCTCCTCCGGCCGGCTTTGGGGAACAGTATGTCTGGCTGACCGTCGGTGTTTTCCGCCGGGCCCAAGGAGTCTTTTACGACGCCGGAATGCTCGGGAACCTGTGTGCCTTTTTCCTCATCATGATGGCCATCGCCTGGGTCAAGCCAGACGTCGGGCGGCGGTTGATGTCACGGAAAGCTCTGCTGGCCGGAGGTGTAGTCCTTTCGGCAGCGTTACTTTTCTGCTTTTCCCGTTCCTCGCTGCTGTGCCTCGTAGTCGGCCTGGCAGTCTTGCTCTATCTCCACCGAACCGAGATCCGGCTGCGCCGCTGGTTCGGTATCGGGTTCACGGGGATGACGGGCGGCCTGCTCGTGACCTATTGGCTGTTCCCCGCATTCGTCGAGTCTTACCTCGCGCGGCTCGGTGCGACCGTCACCGGCTTGTTCGCTTCCCCCGAGACTTTGCTGAGCGGACGCCTCGAGAGTTGGCGTACGTTGGTTGCTTTCCTCGCCTCCCACCCAGGCAGCCTACTCGTTGGGATCGGCTTTAAGACGCTGCCCTACTCCGACTCCGTCGGAGAAGCTCTCATCGCCGACAACATGTACCTAAGCATGTTGGTGGAAACGGGCGTGTTCGGACTCTTGCTCATGCTGCTCTTTCACGCGGCAGTACTCAAGGCCGCCTATCATGCTGCTCGCAGCGTCGACGCTTGGACCTCGTTTCTTGGCACCTGGGTATTCTGCTTCTGGGTGGGAGAGCTGTTCCAGATGCTTTCCGTGGACGCGCTGACCTACTGGAGGGTTTTGCCGATCTATTTTGCCGTTCTCGGGATCGCCGTGCGCGAAACAAACCCTGGGATCTCCCGCGCCGCACGCCCACCATGAACATCCTCTTCCTGGACCAGTTTAGTGACTTGGGGGGCGCCCAGCAGTGTCTACTCGACTTGATTCCTGCCGTCCAAGATGCTGGCTGGCAACCTCACGTCGCCGCACCAGGTGACGGCCGTCTCTTCAGCCGCCTCGGCGAGATGGGCGTGCCGACTTATCGAATAAGCTGCGGTCCGTATTCCTCGGGCAGAAAGAGTGGCACCGATACTCTTCGCTTCGTTTACCAGTTGCCCTTTCTCATTGCAGCCGTTCGAAACCTCGCCCGTCGCCTCAAGGCTGATTTGCTGTACGTTAACGGGCCGCGCGTCCTCCCGGCTGCCGCTTGGTGCGCCAGCCGGCATCTACCTTTGATTTTCCACTGCCACAACAGACTTGAGCAGCGCTCAGCGCAGCGCTTGGCAGGCTTGTCGATTCGACTTGCTCGTGCCGCAGTCGTTACTTGCTGCCGCTTCGCGGTTGAGCCGCTCACTCGCTACGCTCGTGGCGACAATATTCATCTGGTTCATAACGGCGTGCCACCGTCACCAGATCCGTTTCCGAATGGTAGCCGCGAAAGCTTCACGCGCATCGGCTTGATTGGAAGAATAAGTCCGGAAAAAGGTCAGATGGAGTTCCTGGAGGCTGCCCGCGTACTGACTGGTATCCTCCCCGATGCACGATTCATCGTCTGTGGCGATGCACTCTTTTCCGATCCGGAGGCTCTCCATTACCGGCGCTCGCTGGACCGACTGGGAGCAGGGCTTCCCGTGGAGTTCATCGGCTGGCGCGACGACGTCTACCAGCTGATGGGGCAATTGGACCTCCTTGTCGTGCCTTCTACCAAGGAACCGGGAGCGCCGAGGGTCGTGCTCGAAGCATTTGCGTGTGGCCTGCCCGTGATCGCCTTTCCGAGCGGCGGGATTCCTGAAGTTGTTACGGACGGAGAAACCGGCTTCCTCGTCGACACACCGACACCCGAAGCGCTCGCGAAGCGAATTTCCCAGCTCGTTCTTGAACACCCCCAGCGACTGAGCGAGGCCGCAAAGGCGGCCCACTCAGCCTGGCGGGAACGCTACACCCTCGAGCGCTACCAGCGGCAGCTGCTTGAAATCGTCGCCCACTCTCTAGATCGCCGCCCCGCTCAGGGGTTGCCGGGGCGGGATAGACTCTCATGACCGGAGTGGTCGATTCGAAAGATACCGGTCGGGATTCTAAGCGCGCTATACTGTCTGACGGCTCCGCAAAGGCCCGACCAGATTCTGCCGGACCAGGTTACTCAGGACCCAAAGGACATTCCCACGCGGTTTGACACCGCTTGCCTACTACATTGTGATAGTGTTATGTTTTAAACAGGTTTTGTTCAAAATGTTGTAGGGAGAAAATGTGGCAGCTTTCTATCCCGAGGAACGTCGTACTTCAAATCGCTATGGGCTGGCCCTTCCAGTCCAAGTCGTCCGGATCAGCGACGAGGATGTAGCCGCTCAGGGAAAGACCCGCGATCTGAGCTCAGCCGGGGCGTATCTTGAGTTGAGCGATGGCGCGGTCATCGAGGGGTGTACGATCGAGTTCATCGTGACTCTGCAAGACGGAATCCTGATCGACAAGAAGATACCTCTGCGCTGTCAAGGCCGGGTGACCAGGGCGGAAAAGCTGGGGTCCAAAAGTGGTCGCGTAGGGGTGGCGACCACGATTGACCGCTACCGGTTTCTTCGCGGGCCGGTTGCCGTAAATAAGCCGGCGGCCTGATTGCGAACCGCTAGGATTTGAGCAGGGCTCCCTTTGGCCCGTAACCCAGGTGCGCGGGCGATGTGGGCCTGTGAGGGAATGGCTCCCGGCCTTACTGAAGCAGACCCCCGTGGCCGAGCGTAGAGATCTCGGCGGCGCTAAGCGGGTAGCGTGCGAGCAGCGGAGGCAGGACCAGGTCGACGACATTGGCTCTCGGCGAGCGGAAGCATCCGGGGGCCGCGACCACAGGGATCTCGCCCGCGTAGCAAAGTAACAATAGGTTGCCCGGTTCAACCGGCGCTAGAAAGCTTTCCATCCGGCATCCCACTCTCGACATGGCTCGCCCAACTACATCGTCCGGACCGGCGGGGGCGACGGTCGATGCGACCAGGATGGCAGTAGGGCGCGCTCTTAGAAGGTGGTCCAAACATCGCGCCACCGCCATTTCTTCCTCTATCGTCGAGAGAACAAGGGATGCTCCCACTCCCATCCGCCCGAGACGGGTTCTCATGATACCTTCAAAGAGCTGCCGTCCTCGGTCGGCATGAATGGGATCGCTGTAGAGGACTGCTACGGTCGGACTGCCTATCGGGCGCGCCTGTAGCAGCGGTCCCTGTTCTGACACCAAGCTCAGGGCCTCCTCGAAGTCCTTGCGAGGGACAGCGAAAGGCGTCGTCTTGACCGACGCCGCACGCTGCCCGGCCACGATAAACGAGAAGTTGGGCGCCGTCGCCATAGTGATGCGTCCCAGGCGGTTCACGGCTCGTAAAAGCCCCTCGTCAACCAGCAGGCACGAGTTTTCCGTGGCGAACAGGTTGGCGCGTCCCCCGGCCGCCACACGGATCTCCAGGCTGCCACAGGCCGCTTCGCCGGCCACCTGGCTCGCCGCCTCGTCCTCCGGCACCTCGCCCTCCTCCAAGACCGCCACCCAAACCTGATCATGACCCGCCGAGTCGAGCAACAGTACGTCCTCCTCACTGATCTGGTGCCCCTTGGCCAACAGCTTCTTTCCTGAGGCATGGAAAATGGGCGTGCAAAGAAGTTTCCCTACGGCGGTTCTTAGTTCCACGGCCTGGGCGATCACGGTGCTACCTCCTGCTTGCCGACAACCTTTGATTTAATGGAGCATCTGAAATTATACATCAAATATGGAATAAAACTCAACCATTTATATAAGTTTTATCTGTCTATTTCCAAATCCCTCCTTTATCATCATCCACCATTCGGAATATTCCCAGCGGTTCTTGGTGTCTCGGTCCCATTTTCTGATGCGGACCGGGGCCGCGCCACTTCTTCGGCGCTCACGTCGGAATCACCGCGTCGCCCTTCGTTAGGCCTCTCGCAGGCACTCGGGCGGCCAGAATCGATCAGCTTTACCTCCTGTTGGCAGATGGCACGGAACAAAGAAAAACAGGCCGTTAGCGGCAAGAACTTGGGTGGATTGCAGCGCATTTCTTATCCGTCGCGAACCGGGAAGGACAACCCTGCCGCTAAATAGCTTCGAGATTAGGTGGAGAAGCGTGATTTCTGAAACATGAATAATAGGCATTGTTGTAATTCCTGCCTTCAAGACCTAGTGGAAGCAAAACTAAAACAATAGTAACGAACATTGTTGTAAGTTCAGTCAAAAGCACCCCGGCTTAGCCCGCTTTTCTCGCCAGGGTTTGGATGGCCGGCGTTGAACGAATGTTGTTCGTAGAGGCGGACCACTGCGTGCGCCCATTCGAGAAAGTACGCTTCGCCTGTTGCGGCGCCGGAGCTGGCCTTCTAGCTAGGGCAGACCGCTGAAGAACTCAGTGGGACAACCAATCCTGGTTGTCTAGCAGCCTGTGGTAAAGGTGGGTTCAGCCAAAGAATGGCCCACCGTGCCGGCGCATCGGTGCGAGTTGCCAATGTGCCGGTGTGGTCAACCGTTCGCTGAAGACTCGCAGGCGAGAACCCGTTGGCAAACCGGCGCCTGGATGTAGCGTACGCATTCTTGCGTGCCGTGTCGCCATTCGTGGCGACATCGAGTCGCACGGATATTCGATCAAGCGGCCAAAACCCCGCAAAAACCTGTCTGGGGTGGCGCAGCGGCCTGCGTCTACAGTTTTGTCGTGAGATGTGAAGTGGCGGAGTCGGGCGGGCGCGAAAGAAAGGTTCGGTGAGAAGGGAGTCGATCAGGGAGGCAAGAGCGTCGTACCTAGCTGCCGGCCGGCCAGTATAGAGCGCAGGACGCTCGGCCGGTTGCCGGCAACGATCCGGACCTGGGCAATGCCGTGCGTGACACCGGCGATAGCGGCGCGCAGCTTGGCTTCCATGCCGCCGCGAGCTACGCCGGAGTCGATCAGTGCCTCGGCTTCGGTGGACGTGAGCCGATGAATTGGCTGGTCGTGATCGTCTAGGACTGCCTCGACGTCGGTTAGGAAGATCAGTTTATCGGCCTGGAACTGAGTGGCGCATGCGACAGCCATTTGATCCGCGTTGACATTATAGATTTCGCCGTTTGGGCCGCCGGCGATACAAGCGACGACGGGGAGGTAACCGCGCTGGGTCAGCAGGTCCAGTAGTTCAGTATCCGCGCTCTCTATCCGTCCGACGGCGCCAAACTCTGAACCCAGAGGTGACGCCGTAACCAGGCCCGAATCGATCCCCGACAGGCCCACGGCCCGGGCGCGCTCGCGCCGAAAGGCCGCCAGCAGTTCGTGATTCACACTGCCGGCAAGCACCTGGATCACGGCTTCCAGGATCTCGGGGGGCGTCACCCGAAACCCCTGCCGGAACTCGCTCGCGATCCCCTGCGCTTTGAGATAACGGCTGAGGCGTTTGCCGCCACCGTGGACCAGCACCGCCTGGTGGTCCGTGGCGACGGCCGCGATTTCAGCGGTTAGCCGAGAGCGGTGCTCTTCCGACTCGAGTAGTGTTCCGCCGATCTTGATGAGCAGTTTCACAAATGCGGCCGCTCTCCCAGCCCTTCTGATGGGAAAGGGTCGTTGTCCCAGGTTTTTCCCGTCAGAGCAACCCTTGCGTTTCGGCAAAACCGAGCATCAGATTCATGTTCTGGACGGCCTGTCCAGCGGCCCCCTTCAGCAGGTTGTCGATGGCGGCGACGATCACGACCCGGCGGGTCGGCGGGTCGAGCCGGAAAGAGATGTCGCAATAGTTCGTGTTGGCCACGGACTGAATGCTTGGAAAACTGCCCTCGGGATGAATCCGTACGAAAGGCTCCTTGTCGTAGACCTTGCGGTAGATGGCTTCCAGCTCTTGGCGAGACGTGGAATTCTCGGTGCGCAGGTAAATTGTCTCCAGGATGCCACGATGAACGGGGAGCAGTTGCGCTGTGAAACTGAACTCCTTCTCCTCCAGATCCGAGGTCAAAAGAACTTCCGGCACATGACGGTGATCGAGGACCGCGTAAGCCGAGAAGTTTTCCGTGACCGAAGAAAAATGCGTCTTCCCCGAGGGCTTTCTGCCGGCGCCGCTGACTCCGGACTTGGCGTCGCACACGATGCCGGCTTCGCGGTCAAGCACTCCCGCGGTTACCAGAGGGCGAAGTGCCAGGTTGGCTGCCGTCGGGTAACAGCCCGGGTTCGATACCAAGCGGGCCACTTTAGTGACCGCGCGGAAGTACTCCGGCAAGCCGTAAACCGCCTCGGCCAGCAGATCCGGACGATTGTGGCTCATGCCGTACCAGCGTTCGTAGCTGTCAACCGTTCGTAGCCGGAATGCCCCGCTCAAGTCGATGACCTTGGCGCCGGCGTCGAGAGCGACCGGCACCAGCTCGAGCGATACCTCATGGGGTGTTGCCAGACATACTAATGAGATTCCACTCTTCTCAATGCTTTCCCGCGACCACGGTAGCCGTTCTGCTCCGTCTTCCCACGGGACCTGCTCGTCGGAAGACTGGCTCCTGTGCTCCAGCAGGACGGGTTCGACGCCCGGATGACGCACGAGGATCTTGACCAGCTCAGCTCCGCTGTAGCCGGTGAACCCTACGACGCCGACGCGCACTGCCTTGGCCATCTTCGATTCTTTGCCTCGCTGCTGATGATACTCAATCCATAGAATCGAGACAACTTGCCGGAGTACAGCACCCTGGCCCGGTCGGCATACGAACCGAAAGCCAATCGAAAGGGTTGTTCACGAGCAGCCGCGCGGCGCTAGGACCGCTTACTCGGGTTCAGGCGCCTTTGCGCACCATCGTGACACCTTCTCGAGGAAATACCTGCCCGAGCGCGGTCTCTTCGAAACTATCCCGGACAGATAACTGTCGTCAGATTCCGCTACGGCAAAATGGCTCGCGAGCACTGACCAAGGGGGTTCTGCTTTCGCAACGCGACAAGTACAATAATCGAAGCAGACCACAAGGAGAAGGTCACATGAGTACTGCCAGTCAAGCCGCAATCGTGGGTTCCTCCACGGGCGACCTCGCCGTCGAACTAGAGGACTATCGGGTACAAATCGAGCAGATCAAGAAGCGCTGCGACGCTCTTGTGGCCGGTCTCAGCAACGAAGCGTTCAACTGGAGACCGGAGCAGGGCCGATGGTCGATTTCCGAATGCCTTTCTCATCTCAATGTTACTGCCGAGCTTTATCTGCCTTTGATCGACAGGGCGCTCGCAAAGAGTCGCTCCCAAGGGCTGCTGGGAGACGCCCCCGCGCGGCGCGGCCTGATCGGCGGGTGGATTGTTCGGTTCTCCGAGCCTCCGGCCAAACGTCGCGTCAAGGCCCCCAAGGTGTTTCTTCCCAAGGCGGAACAGCCTTTGGACAGCGTTGTTCCCAAGTTCATCAAACTCCAGGACCAGCTCGTGGAACGGCTATGGCAAGCAAACGGCCTGGACTTATGGCGTACGAAGATCCGCTCGCCGGCTATTGCCTTATTGAGGCTAAGCCTCGGCGAGACGTTCGCCCTTCTAACGGCTCACGACAGGCGCCACCTTTGGCAGGCCGAGCAGGTCAAAGGTGATCCCGGGTTTCCGACAAGCTAAATTAGTAAGCTGTCCCAGACAAGACTTTCTGATCATCCTGGCAACGTGGCGCACGCTTTCAGCGTGCTGTGTCGGGCTTTCGAGCCTGACATTTCCGAATCTATCAGTGAACTCGTCTCCAGGACAAACCACTAGTTTTTAACCGACTCCGGCCGCGGTGGCCCTTGCCGCGGCACCCGTGAGAGCAGCGAAATGAAGCCGGCCGCACCGCTCAAGGACTGGCAAGAGTGCAGATCTCCACTAACTCTCTTTTCTCACGAGGGTTTGGTGGCCGGCGTTGAACGAACGATATTTTGAACCTACCTATGTCCCGGTAGGTTCCGTGAGATTCACACTGCGTCCCATTCGATCACGCGACCAAACCCTGCAAAAACCCCTCTGGGCAGGCGCAGCGGCCTGCCCCTACAGTTTTGTCGTGAGAATGAGGGCCAGCGTCACCCTTACCGGCCACCGCGCTTCGGTGTGTTATGATCCCGACAAATAGTTGCGTATCGGGTAGCGATTGACAGAATGTCCAAGATCACTTGTGCCATCGCAGTTGCTCTTTTGTTCGCCCACCCGTGGACACTCCCGTCCGTAGACCCAGCCGACAATTGGCCGCAGTGGAGGGGGCCGCATCTGAACGGCGCCAGCTCCACCGCCCGGGACCTCCCGGTTCATTGGACGCAGACGGAAAACGTGCTCTGGCGGTTGAAGACGCCGAGCTGGAGCGCGGCGACGCCGATCATCTGGGGAGACACCGTCCTGGTGACCTCCGCCGAAGAGGGGTTCGAGCAACTCTCCGGATACAGAAGGGACGGTGAGCAAGCCAAGCCAGGCGGCAAGGACAAGCTGCTTCTTCTGGCCGTCGGCCGCCACGACGGCTCGATTCGTTGGCGGCGGGTGATCGGAACAGGAAATCGTCTTTGGCGCAAGCAAAACTCGGCTTCACCGTCCCCGTTGACCGACGGCAGCCACATCTGGGTCATGACCGGCAACGGAACCCTCACGGCCCTTGATTTCGAGGGCCATCAGCTCTGGCAGCGAAACATCCAGAAGGACTACGGGCGCTTCGGCCTCAACCACGGTTACGCCTCCTCGCCGCTTCTCTATAAGGACCGGCTTTACATCCAGGTGCTCCACGGGATGACGACGGACGATCCCTCGTACGTCTTCGCCGTCGACAAGGCCACCGGCAAAACGATTTGGAAAGTCGAGCGGCCTACCGACGCCCCGGTTGAGGCGCCCGACGACTATTCGACCCCGTTGCCGGCCACGGTGGATGGCAACGTGCAACTCGTGGTGTCGGGCGGCGACTACGTGACGGGCCATGATCTTGCGACGGGCAAGGAGATTTGGCGCATAGGCGGCTTCAACCCCGACGGCGGGCATTACTATCGCACCATCGCGTCTTCGCTTTTCTTGGACGGCATCGTCTATACCACCAGCACGCGCGGCAAACCCTTCATTGCGTTCCGCGCCGGCGGCAAGGACGACATCACCGAGACGAACCAGGTTTGGAAGAACAACCTCGGCCCGGACGTGCCAACACCAACAACCGACGGCAAATTGATCTACGTCGTCAACGACAAGGGGATCGTCACTTCCTTCGACGCCAAGACAGGCGAAGTCGTCTGGGACCGCCTGCGGATTGAACCCGCAACCTACAGTGCCTCCCCGTTGCTGGCCGACGGCAAGCTCTACGCCACCAGCGAAGACGGAACAACGACGGCGGTTCAGCTCGGTGACGAGTTCAAGATTCTCGGGGTCAACAAGCTGGACGATTTTACACTGGCCAGCCCGGTCGCAGCCGGGAATCAGATCTTCATCCGCACGTCGGAGTATTTGTACTGCCTGGCGAAGAAGTGAGGGGCCGGCCGCCGGCTGGCCTAGCCAAGCATTTCGGCTGAAGCTTTGTCTTCGGAACCTGACTTCAACTGAATATCTCCACTCACCATGGCTTCCGACAATCCGCCCTTTTCGGAATTCCCTGTGAACACTCGCTGCGGTCCCGCTTCGGGGGCCTGCCATCAGCCTCAGGCCCACCCAAGGGGTCAAAAGCGCCACCTGAGATGAATTTGCGGTACGAAACCCTGGCGACGCCTCTCGGGGAAGACCTCGCCGGGCGTCTGCTGTCAATGTGGGCGGGGATTTTCAAGGCGTCGTACGACTCATTCCGACCGATTCTGCTGGGAGCCGAGAGCGAGTGGAATGAGGACACGTTTTATCTTGCCTGGGATGGAGAAGAGGTTGTCGGCAGTTCCCATCTAACAGTTCCGAAGGCGGACCGGCGGTTGGGTGGGTTGGGTGAAGTTGTTACGCCGGCGCACTATCGGGGGCTTGGCGTTGCGACCGAGGTATGTCGGCGTGCGCGCGACTCATTCTTTGACCAAGGCGGTGAGGCACTTTTTCTCGCGACGGACAATCCTGTCGCTCGTCGGGTCTATGAACGCTTGGGCTGGAAGCAACTGGTAGGGGCGACAGTGATGGGCAACTTCAGGACCGCGACAGGTCCTGAAGCTTTTCTGAAACGATATTTTACTGCTGAGGGCTTATTTGAAGCGGTGGCTGGATCGCCCCGATTTCGGATTCCAATGATACCCCTCGCACTGCTTCCCCAGAGCCCGTTGGTGCTGGACGCCAATACGGGTCTGGGATCGGCGCATCATTTCGTGCAGCGATTCTGTATGAGCCTGTATCCTCGTTACCAAGGAATCACAACAGAAGACCGAGGAGCTTGGTTCGCGGCGGTCTCGGAAGAGGGCCTTCTCGTCGGCTTATCAACCGCCGTGATGGACGAGCGGCTCACGTGTTGGCTGGACGGTTTTACTCATCCCTCGTTTCGGGACGTATGGCCAACGTTGATCGATGCTGGGATTGAGTGGGCCATCCGCAACAAGGCCGCTGACACGGCGGCGCGGGTGGCGTCCGGCGGTGGGCGGAAGCAGGAGATGTTCGAACAAATGGGTTTCGAGGCGACAGGAGAGGCCGATGCCATTCGGATCGGCGAACTGACGCTTCCCAGCCAACGCCTGTGCTGGAAGGTGTAGTGTAGTTTAGTTTCGTCCGAGCGTGCTTCAGGTAGAGCGGAACCGCCATAATGTTCGACATGCGCCAGCCCCTTGCTGTTCTGTGGTTGACCCTCGCGATCAGCGCGCCTCTCCCCGCCCAGCAGGAAGACTCGAAACGGCGTTTCCCCGGGCATCGCGTGATCGGCAACCTCTACGCTGTCGGGACCTATGATCTGGCGGTCTTCCTGATCACGTCCGGGGACGGGCACATCCTGATTAATACAGGATTCGAGGACTCGACGCCGCTGATCCGCGAGAACATCGAGTCGCTAGGCTTTCAGCTGGTGGACGTCAAAATCTTGCTGACGATGCAGGCCCACGGGGATCACACGGAGGCGCTCGCCGAGATTAAGGGAATCACCGGCGCTGAGATGTGGGCGACCGCCGGCGATGCGCCGGTGCTGGAAGACGGGGGGTTCAGCGATGCACATTTCGGCGGGAAGGTGTCGTTTAAGCCGGTCAAGGTAGACCGGATCATCAAGCACGGCGGGCTGATCGAGCTGGGGGAGACGCAGCTGACCGTGGTGGAGACGCCAGGGCACACGAGGGGCAGCGTGAGCTACACCATGAAGGTAGGCGAGGGCGGTCGCGACTACGACGTCGTGATCGCGAACATGGCTTCGATCAATCCCGGCAAGCGGTTGGTGGTCGATCCGACGTACCCCGGCGTGGCGGAGGATTTCGCCGCGACGTTCCGCAGGCAAAAGGCGCTACCCGTGGACGTGTGGGTCGCGGCGCACGGCTCCCAGTACGGGTTGCACGACAAGTACAAGCCGGGCCAAGCTTACAACCCTGAGACGTTTGTGGACCCGGAGGGCTATCGGGCCGCGGTGGAGCAGCACGAGAAGCTGTATCGGGAGCAGGTGGCCGCGGAGCGGCGCTGAGATGCGCGGGCGTCCACGCACCTCAAGTCTGACCCGATTGCGCGCCCGTCGAGTCGTCTACCCTCCTGCGCCTCATCGCATGGCGCGCTGAATGCGCTTCCATCCGGTTCGCGGAGGTTGAGGTGGCGAGGGGTTGAATCGCGGCTGGCATCCAACTGGTTCGGATCCGGCACGTCCCGCAAACAAGCTGCTTCTGAGAATCCTCTTTGTCGGAAGCGCCAGCGGCGTGGTGCCCGGCGCTAACCCTCCGGCTGCAGCGACGAGACGAGCCGGCCCGTCGCCCGCAGTTCGGAAGGCAGTAAAGCTGCGTAGACGGTCGAGTTAACGGGGGTGGGCACGGCTGAGTCCCGGCCGTATCGCACAACCGCACCGGTTTGATACTCGAGCTCCGAGGGCCTGCCCTCGACGATGTCTCGCTGCATCGAGGCCGTGGCGGCGTGCGGTAGAGCGTCGACCAGCCGCATGGCTCTGTCTGCCGCGTCGGGGCTGATAGCGATATTGCGCTTTTTGCCAACAGCCACGATCTCATCCATCGCCGATCGCAGAATCGCGCGGGTTTCGGGAACCGCTCGAAGGACGCCTGCGGGTTCGCGTACAAGAGCGCCTACTCCGCCAAGAGGCGCGACAAAAAGAAACTTTTCCCACAAACCGGCTTCAACGTCATCGGGCGTGATCACGGTCATGCCCTTGGCGGATTCGAGTGCCGCGCGGATCTGGTGAACCCTGTCGGTGTTCTCTCGCCCCAACTCGCCGAAAAGCAGTGTTGGCTCCAACCCATCGTGACGGATCTGGGCCGGAGCAATCCTTGTGCTGAAGATTCTGCACAATCCTCCCAAGATGTGTTTCGGCCCCAAAATCTCTGCCAATAGACTCGGCGCCTCGACACCGTTTTCGAGAGGAATAACCGTAGTGTTGGGACCCACCAGCGGAGCCAGAGATCGCCCCGCCTCGCGGATTTGTGGCGCTTTGACGGCCAGAAGAATTAGGTCAACCGGTCCCGCCTCGCTTGGATCGCCGACCGCTTGGGGTCTCGCTATGGAAAAGTCGCCGTAACCGCTTTCTACTTGCAGCCCTTGGGTTCGCAAGCGATCAAGCGTTCTACCTCTGGCCACAAAAACAACATCGTGTCCGGCTTCTGCGAGGCGACCACCAAAGTACCCGCCGACCGCCCCGACACCTACCACGGCGATGCGCATTGACTCGTTTCCTCCCAGTTCGTTGGAACGGCCGTCCGAAACTGCCTCTGAACTAGTGTAGTGCCACTAACGGTTCTGGACAATGGCGTGGGTTTTGGCGGCGCGTGAGAACGGCGCTGACAAACTAGACCACATAGCGGCGGTGTGAAGGCTCCCAGAGGAGGCGGAGGACCAAGCCGCTGATGTGGTCCGCAAGCATCCCCGAGGTGTTTTGTGGAACACCGGAGGGATGTATCGGGTGGAGCTATACGTTCAAGTACGACGAAGTGTCTGCGTCGAAGGGCTAAGCGAACGCGAAGCAGCACGGCGCTTTGGGATTGCTCGCGAGACCGTGCGCAAGATGTTGCGCTACCGGATTCCGCCGGGCTATCGGCGGAGCAAACCGGCGAGGCGTCCCAAACTGGAGGCCTTCACAGGGATCATCGATCAGATCCTGACCGACGATCGGGAGCGTCCGAGGAAACAACGCCACACCGCACAGCGCATCTTTGACCGCCTCCGCGACGAGTACGGGTTCACAGGCGGCTACACGACCGTCAAGGACTACGTACGCGAGAAGAAGCTGGGCGGACAAGAGATGTTCGTGCCGCTGACGCATCCGCCGGGTGACGCCCAGGCGGACTTCGGCGAAGCGGTCGTCGTCATCAACGGAGTGCAGCGCAAGGCGCACTTCTTGGTCGTCGATCTGCCGCATAGCGATGACGCATTCGTGAAAGCGTTTCCGGCCGAGACGACGGAGGCATTCTGCGAGGGGCACAATGCGGCGTTTCGCTATTTTGGCGGCGTGCCGCGCAGCATCGTCTACGACAACACGAAGCTAGCGGTGGCGAGGATCCTGGGAGACGGCACACGCCAGAGGACCCGTGTCTTCTCCGAGCTGCAGTCACATTATCTGTTCGCCGACCGTTTCGGGCGGCCGGGCAAGGGCAACGACAAAGGCAAAGTGGAAGGGTTGGTGGGCTATGCGCGGCGCAACTTTATGGTGCCGATCCCCAGGTTCTCAAGTTGGGAAGCCTTCAACGAACACCTCGAAGCGAAGTGCCGCAAGAACCGTGGACGGCGCTTGCGGCGACACTCGGAAACGATCGGTGAGCGTTTCGAGCGCGACCGCCAGGCGTTTCTGACGTTGCCTGCTGTCGGGTATGACGCTTGCGACAAGCGCACGACGCGGGTGACGTCGTTGTCGCTGGTGCGCTATCGGACCAACGACTACTCGGTTCCGACGCGCTACGGCCACCGCGAAGTACTGCTGAGAGCTTACGTCGATGAGGTGGTCATCGGCTGCGGCAGCGAAGAGATCGCCCGGCATCGGCGCAGCTACGAACGCGAGGAGTTGATCTTCGATCCGCTGCATTACCTGGCCTTGCTGGAGCGCAAGACGAACGCGCTGGATCAAGCCGCGCCGCTCGTCGGTTGGCAGTTACCGCAAGATCTCGTGCGTTTGAGACGCTTGCTCGAAGTGCGGCTGGGTAAACCAGGCAAGCGCGAGTACGTGCAGGTGCTGCGTTTACTCGAAGACTTCCCGCTCACCGACGTCACCGCCGCCGCGCGGCAGGCCGTTGAGTTGGGAACGATCGGCTTCGACGCCGTCAAGCACCTCGTCCTGTGTCGGATCGAGCAACGGCCGCCCCGCTTGGACTTGACGCAGTATCCGCACTTACCCACAGCACAAGTCGAACAGACATCGACAACAGATTATTTGGTGCTGCTGGCACAGGGAGTGGACTGATGGCGAGATCCAAACTGCTGCTGGAAGCTCATCTGAAAGCACTGCGGCTGCCGACCTTCTTACGCGAGTACGACAAGGTGGCACGGCAGTGCGCCACGGAGGGCTTGGATGCGAGACGCTTTCTGCTGCAACTGTCCGAGCTCGAACTGCTCGACCGTGAACGCCGAGCGACCGAGCGGCGCATCAAGGCCGCCAAGTTCCCGGTCACGAAAACCCTTGATACGTTCGACTTCCTGGCGTTACCCAAGTTGAACAAGAAGCTGGTGCTCGAGCTGGCACACGGAGAGTTCATCGACCGTCGCGAGAACGTGTTGGCTCTAGGAAACTCCGGCACGGGGAAAACGCATCTCGCTCTGGCGCTGGGACTGGCGGCCTGCCAGGGTGGCTATCGGGTTCGCTTCACTACCGCCGCAGCGCTGGTCAACGAGCTGCTGGAAGCCCGTGATGAGCGGCGCTTGCTGAGGGCCCAAAAGCAGCTCGCCAAGCAAGACCTGCTGATCGTCGATGAACTGGGCTACGTGCCGCTGTCGAAGACCGGAGCGGAGTTGCTGTTCGAAACCTTCTCACAGCGCTACGAGCAGGGCTCCACGATGGTGACCTCGAACCTGCCGTTCAACGAGTGGACCGAAGTCCTCGGGTCCGAGCGCATGACCGGCGCCCTGCTGGATCGGCTCACTCACCACGTCCACATCCTGGAGATGAACGGCGATAGCTTCCGCCTCAAGCAGAGCAAGAAGCAACGCTCTCCGTCTTCGGATTGATCCCCGCCGGCTCGCCACAGTTTTTGTGAGCCGCCTTCCACTCCGCCTTCAGCCGCCCTAACGGGCGACCTCAGGCTGCGTTCCAGCCGTCCCACAAAAACTCGAACCAAAACCCCGACTCCCCCCCCACTGGTCTATTTTTGCTCCGCCGCTCTACCCCAAAACTGGTCTATTCTCCCTCCGCCGAACTGGTCTAATTTTGCTCCGCCCTTGACACTCAGCCTGGCCACAACACCCGGTTACCCCACGTCGAGCGATGGCGCGCAAGGCTAGTGCCGCGAGTCAGAGATTCGTGGAATAAGTCGCACCCGCTCTCCTACTCGGACGAGCCGCAGCTCCAAAAGGTGTAATGACTCGCTGAGGCTGATGGCGTTCTGGTGACAATAGCTCCCTGCCCCGGACGGCCTGGAACCCAAAGACGGCTTTGCGCCCGCTGTGGGCTTGTGGACGTTTCGGTGCCGACCCCACCCTTGAGGGTGAGGCTCAGTTTCACGGACTCGAGGTTTCCTGCCACTTCGACAAGAATCTGATCCGGCGGGTACTAACGGTCGCGGCTCGGCTTGGAGTTTGACACAACGGGCAACGCTGAAAGCCGGTCAATAGGCTATGAACATCTCTTGGCGTCCGGCAGAAGACGGTAAACGGGCCCATCTTTGCCTGTGCCTGGCTGTTTTGATGGCCGTGGCGTCCATCGCATCAGCCGACGCCGCGGAAAGCGATCGTGTGGCGGCGCTAGCCGCGGGGGTTGCCTTTCTTTTGGGCGTGGGATCTTGTCTGCGCCTTTTGCGACTGGATCCTCTTTCCCCGACGATGGTCTACCTGTACGTGTTCGGCGTATTCCACCTCGGTCTAGTCGTGCCTTGGGCGGTCGGGCTGCACTCGGAGCGCCTGCCCAATTGGATGATCGAGCACCGACTCGCCCCGGCACTCACGTTGGTGACCATCTCCGTCATGGCGTATCAAGCCGGGGCGTCTGTAGCGGTGTGGAAGTGGCCGAACCCGCGGCGGTTGCCGAAACCCGTTAGGTACCACAATCTGATTCTCTACCATTGCGGCCTGGTGGTTCTGCTGGCTGGTTGTCTGATGTTTGCTTGGGGGGTGCGGTCGTTGGGGTTCACCCGCCTGCTGGAAGCGACCTATTTCGAGACCTATCGACTGACCAACTGGTACGACCCTCGCTTCTTCGTCACGAGCTTGACTGTGGTCCCGATCGGACTGTATTTGGCAGCCGCCGCTGCACCCCAGAGGTGTGTTCGATGGGTTTTGTGCCTGGTGACCGCGTGGAGCGGGGTGATTTTTTTTCTCGGCTTTCGGGGATTCGCCTTGATACCGGCCCTAACCGTCTTAGCGGTGCTGAACAAACGCGGCTTTAGGCTCTCAAAGAGAGTGTACGTGCTGGGTCTCGTAGTGGTTCTGGTGGCGATACCGGCCGTTACCGTCATGCGTGCTTCGCCGGTTTCGGAGCGCTCCATCAGCGAAGCGCTCTCGTCAGCGCGGCCTCTGGCCGCACTCAAAGAGATGGGAGCGAGCCTGCGGCCCTTGGTCCACACCTTGCACTACATGGAAACGGAGTCCTATCGCTGGGGCAAGACCTATTGGCGCGGACTGATCTCCGTCGTCCCGAACCTGTCGTCGCAATGGGAAGGGCGTTCCTATGTACCGCTCGAAGAATTACCCCCCAGTCATTGGGTCACCAAGCAAGCCTCGCCTTGGACCTATGAGCGCTATGGCGGCTTGGGTTTTTCGACTGTGGCGGAGCCTTATATGAACTTCGGGATCCCAGGCGTAGTAGTCTATTTTCTTCTTCTGCCTGTTCTCTTGATTTGGGCGGATCGCTTTGACGCCGCTCGACCTACCCGCCTGGCAATGTGGGCGGTGCTATTCGGACCGTTGCTATGGACAACACGCAACAGTTTCGACAACTTCTTCCGCCCAGCAATCATCGGCCTGGGTTGCGTTTTGGCGGCACGTCTCGCAGCCAATTCGGTCAGTGCCGTCGCGCGTTTTCCCCACAGAGCTCCTACCCGAGTTGAAGGTCAGCCTTAAAGCCGTCGATTAATCCTTACGAGCGCGACCTTGTCTACGTGGGAGTGGTCGCGGTCGGTGCACACAGACCCGCCTGGCGATAAGCGGGACGGCCCACACCTCTCAGTTGAGACGGCGTATCCGGAGCTTTGGCAGATGAAAGAGCTGGCAACCACAGAGATTTGGGAGCCTAACAGTACAGGGGTGGCCGGACCGCTCGCTACACGAGAACCACTTTTCGACAGGAAGGTTCCTATTGCGGCCCCGACGCTCGCCGCTACGGAAGGACTGCTCGAAGAATTCCGGCGAGTGCTCAAAAGTCCGCAACTCACGAACGGGCGTTGGGTGGCTGAGTTGGAAGAGCGCGCGGCGATGGCGCTCGATGTCCCGCACTGCGTGGCTGTTTCGAGTTGCACTTCCGGACTCATGCTGGTTGCACGGTGTCTGGACCTCGAAGGCGAGGTCATCGTGCCGAGCTTTACGTTCTTTGCCACGGCCCACAGCCTTCTCTGGAACGGGCTTGAACCCGTTCTGGTTGACTGTGACCCACAGAGCTTCAACATCGATCCGGCCTCCGTGGAACGGGCCCTGTCGGATCGAACCGCGGCGATTTTGGCGGTGCATATCTTTGGGTGTCCAGCCCGGACGGAGGCTTTAGAGGAGATCGCGCGAAAAAAAGGACTCCCGCTGATCTTCGACGGGGCGCACGCCTTTGGAGCGCAACAAGGAGGACGCGGAGTCGCCGTCTGGGGAGATGCAACGGTTTTCAGTCTGAGTCCGACAAAGCCGCTCGTGGCCGGGGAAGGGGGAATCATTGCCACCAGGCACCCCCATCTCGCCCAGCGCCTGCGCCAGGCGCGGAACTACGGAAAGGGGGCCAACTATGATTGCGAGCTGGTGGGGCTCAACGCTCGTATGACCGAGTTCCAGGCTGTGGTCGCCGTGGCCGGATTGCCGGACGTGGAGCAAGGCATCGCGCAGCGTCGGCGACTGGTAAGAATTTATCGAAGTTACTTGGACGCGGTTCCCGGGCTGCGAACCCAAGCAGTCGAGGGTACCGGTGTAAGCAGTTGGAAAGACTTTGCCATCGTGATCGATCCCGACGAATTCGGTCTCTCGCGAGATCAACTCGAGCGGCTTCTTAGTTCCGACAATATCGAAACGCGACGCTACTTCGACCCGCCCCTACACCGCCAGAAAATCTACCGTCGCTACTATCGGCCCGAGGAAGATCCGCTCTCGGTCACCGACCAGGTGAGTTCAGGAGTGCTCTGCCTTCCTCTGTACACCGGTCTAACCGAGCGTACCGCGGAGGCAATCGCCGACCGGATCACGTGGTTGCATCGAAACAGCCGTTTCATCGGCGTCGGAGAAGCGACTACGGGAGTTCTCCGCTAACCTCTGCCCAAAGCGGTGCGACACACGGCCACGCTGCGTGCCTGGATGTTGAGGCAGACTTTCCTACTATCTGATTCCTCTATAACCAGAGTTCATGTATCCGAGCAGACCCCTCCCGTCTTAAAGTGCTCGCCGCTAGAGGACGATGAGTTGTATGAAGTCCTGAACGGAAAAGCGGGACCGGCAGGGGGTAGTCCCTACACAGTCAATCCAGATTTCTCCCCGCTGCCGGGAGAACTGAGTTGCGATGAGTAGACGTGCGTGAGACTACTACTCCGCAACGCAGTCCCAATCTCCAGACGGAAGCCGGGTCGCGAGGTGGATAGGCGGCCTAGGTTCCGGGAAGGCGTCAAAAAAATGGGGACTGCCATCCGATCTCCGTTCGCCGAAGTGCTTTGTTTCTAAAAAGATGAACTGCGAAAATCGGTGGCTGTACCCATTTTTTGTGCTGCATAAGTTGCCCGTCTTGAACTGGCGTTTCCCGGTCGCCGCCAGCGCGCTATTCCTGTCGACCAGCCTGCCTGCCGCCGCGCCGCCGGGCTCCGCGAGGATGAGCACTATCGGTACGGTTTGGACGAACTCAGTTGCTCTGCCCAGTGGCACAACTGTTCATCGCGGAGACAGGATAGCCACCGGTCGCAACGCAGTCGCTGTAATCTCGTCCCCCGCCACGGGCCGGGTGGAAGTTCGTCAGAACTCTGACGTCACGCTTGCGGACCGCTATGTTGCCCTCCATGAAGGTGTTGTGGCGGCTGAAAACGTGGCTGTGACACTCGCCGACTACCAGGTGAAGTCGAAGGGCAACCGAAGGAATCCTTGGTTTGCGGTGGCCTCTCGCCAGGGTCGGGTTTTGGTCGCTGCTTACCGCGGTGACGTGTTGATAGCAAAAGCGGGGCTGGCCCCGGTGCTTGTGCCGGCAGGTTCGTACGCCGTATCGGCACCTGGCCCCGAACCCAGGAAGTCTGAGAAGGCGAAAAGCAAGGAAAGAACCCGCGAAGGGTCGGGTCGTAGCCGCGGAGCGGTGGCAGCGGGAGGCTTGCCCCCGAAAACCAACGAAGGCTGGACGATTGGTTCGTTGAGCCACGGAGCCAGCGTTGCGCTAATAGCCGGCATCGGCGCGGGTGCTGCCGCAGGGGCAGTATCGGCTTTCGCGCTCGGCGACCCCTCGCCCAGTCCGAGCCAGTAGCAATCGGATGGCGGCGGCGAAGATCCTTGCAACGAGAGTCGTCGCCAAAAAGCCCGACCGGGTCGTATTGCCGTAGTGGAGACTTCGACCGAAGAAGACCTTCGGAACCCACCGGGACAAGGTGCCTTCGGGCTACGAGTTGCAGGTGTCATCCTGGCCCGGGTCTGCACACAAACCGTCTTTCGGACCGTTCCACCTCCCCTAGGTCATGTCACATCTCTATCGTTGGATAGAAGCGGCGTAGTTTTGTGGGGGTCTTTTCGCTTGACGAGGTCATCACTAAGCGCTTGCTTGCCTAAGTAAGGATCGGCAGATCGACGACAAGTCCCGCCACCGACAATTCTCGCCACTCGCCACGGATTCGTCGACGCCATGGATAAACGGTTGACTGAGCACTCCAGTGACATATGATCTAGCAGCGCGCGCTAGGACCCAGGATTTTGTCACAACTTGTCCTTCGGGCTTCCGGAATCGTGCGGGGACCTACGGTTAAGGTAGAGCAAAGGGTGGATCAAGCGCCATGAGGATTAATGACCGTTATGCGGATCGGGTAAGACCCTAAGCTGTGTCCTTGGCGAAAGCGAATCAGGGATCCTAGCTGGTTGGAGAGAGGCGGGAAAAGGGTAGGGCAGCTCTCATTGGGGAGGAAAGCCTTTGTTTCCTATGCCTTTGTCGTCTCGATTGACTCGCGGGACCTCGCGGCCCGGGAGCTTCTCCAAACGTCGCCGGGCGGGCTGTGAGGCCCGGCTCAGAGATTCAAAGCCAGATGGGGCGGCAAGAATGGCTAAGTAGTCCGTTTCATAAGTCCGGTCACGTATATTTAGAAGCCAGGTGGACGATCGGGAACTCCGGGCACGGCATGCCGTGCCCGGCTGCGCTCTCCCGAAACATGAGTGTATTTATGAAATGGAGTGCTAACTACTCTAGTCGATGTCCGAGATGGCGGGCGCCCGGTGGTCCGAAGGCAGTTTGAGTGAAGTGTCAGTGGGAGTTAAGGCGGGGATCGGAGGAAGGGTCGTCACAAGAGTCCACAATCTATAGGCACTTTATTTTCAATGCCTTGTAGATTTCTTTCTAAAAACAGAGGGATACCGGGTGTTATTCTGAGGGCGACTAAAGGCTGCCAGAAATTTGGCAAATAAGGGCTTCGCTTGTTGGCCCGGTCAAACACGGGCGGTCACGGAGTTCAAACCCCTTAACAGGAGCCAGTCTATGTCGTTGCTTCTTACGCACAGCCAGCGTTCCGGGATGGTGCGGAACGGGCTGGCCGGCTATTACGATTTCGAGAAGCGGAACCTGATCCGGTTTTCTCAACAACTGGACAACCCAGCTTGGGGAGCTTCCCAGGCTACTATTACCGCCGACGCGCCTTCGCCGTTAGCACCTAACGGCTCCGCATCGGCCGACAAGGTGGAGGGCACCGGGACCGACGGTTCTGTCAGTCAGACCGGTATCAGTATCCTGGCAAGCACGACCTATACGTACTCGGTGTGGTTACGGGTGGATGTCGCCCAGCAAATTGAGTTGAGTGCCGACGATGGGTTCGGCGCCAAAGGAACAAGTTCTGTCAGCGTCTCTTCGACCCAATGGACACGGTTTTCTACGACCTTCACGACTGATGCCTCGGCGAATTCGCTGAGCGTCTTTATTGGAGGGGGTGGGTCTCTTCAAACGGGCAACGTCGCCTACGTTTGGGGTGCACAATTGAACGAGGGGTCGAGCACGCTGCCTTACGAGGAGACTACGGACAACCAGTCTGTACCGGACTTGAGTGGAAGGGGAAACCATGCGCAGCTCGGTTCTTCCGCGGGGTCGGACACGAACGACCCTACTTGGGAAAACCACAAGCTGAACTTCACGACCGACGACTATGTTGTCTTGCCGGCCCTGCTTGCCGGCACGGATGAATTCACGCTGATCACGGCCTACCAGCTCAATGCGGGCGGGTCTGGGTCTCGTACACTGGCGGCCGCCTCGAATCTGGCTCCCAACCGTAACGGGATCTTTCACAACACGTCGTCCAATATCAAGTTTCGCGTGACCGAATCAGGAGGCGGGATGCATACGCTCCAGCCGACTTTCTCGTCGGCGACCGGAAGTTGGCGCATGCTGACCGCGCGGTGGAAATCGGGCCAGGTGCAGGAGCTTGTGCTGAACGATTTTGAAGACAGCGGGGCGGCGGCGGCGATCGACGTCCCCAGCGGAACCATCGCGAATCCTTACGACACGCTGGGATCGTTTCGGGCCGACAGTTTCCTAGACGGCAAGCTTGCTTGCCAGTTGTTCTACGATCGCTATCTCGCGGACACGGAGATCAAGCGAAACTACAAGACGGTGCGGAGTATTCTGTCTCTGCGAGGAATCACACTGCCATGACTATTCGGATCAGCGATCCAAGCAAGAGCTTGTCTCCCTGACAAGCACAGATGCGCGTCTTCAAGCCTGGCGAAGGCCGGCCAGAGCGGCCGAGCGCGGTCGATTGCCAGTTTCCTGAGATCACCTGAGGGTGGAACTCGCCGCATCGTCGCGCCGACTGACGGCAAGCGGTTTTTGGTTGCGGCGGCCGGTAGTTGATTGCGCATCGACGAAGCTCCCCGATTGGCGGAGGAATCGAGCGAGTGCCTCGGCTTGCATGCGGTAACCGACCGGGTTGCAGTGCGGGTCACGGGGCAACAGGTGAAACGGCCCTCGATTCTGTTGTGAAACAAAGTAGTCAACAAGAGAGCAAAAGGCCACAGGGATTTCTTTCGCCGTCACGACGAGGAAGTCTTCAAGGGCGTAGCGGTTGTATTCCCCTGGCGCAAGGCGGAGTTTGGTTTGAACGCGACGAATGTAGTCGCCCCATACTTCTTGGATGGACGGGTGAGAATAAAAAAAGAACCGCGCTCCATTCTCACGGCAGACTTTGCTCATTCCTTTGAGCAATGCCGCGAACAACTCTCCATTGACGTGCCGTGGAGCAAGCCCGCGGTAGTAGATTTCGTCGGGCAGTCCCAACAAGTTTCTTTCTTCCCGCGACATCATCTGACTGCGGATTAGCAGAATCCGCGGCTGGAGAAGACGATGCAGAGCCGAGAATTGAAGCCACTTGCGCGGACCCCGGCCAAAGCTGGGAATTGAGCTCCGACCAAGTTCGGGAGGAAGCAGTTCGAGTTGGTCCCGCGCTTTTGTCACGAACATGGGCTTCGAGAGGCCATAGGCCCGCCGCAGAGCAATTCCGCCCAGGTCGTTGAGACAGAACCCATACATCACAACGTCAGGCCGGTAGAGGGGCGCCAGGCGCCGGATGTGGAGCAGAACTTGGCCGGTAGAATAGCCCTGAACTCCGGCATTGATGACTTCCGTTTTGACACAACGGCGGTTAAGAAGGCGTTCGAGTTGCTCGCTGACCGTCCGATCCCGCGGTACGCTTCGGCCGAGACCGTGGAGTCCCCGAAGATCATGATCCGTCTTGTCCCGGGCTGCCTGCGGCGGCGGGCGGCCGCGGGAGTGATCCCTTCGGGGTTCGTTTGAAACCTCACGATCCAGTCACGGCCCGGAATTCGGCTCTTCACGTCGAGATTGGGTTTTTGCGTCCAGCCGAGTTCGGGGTCACGACGCCAATCGGCCGTGGCGTCGCGATACTTCCACAGCCATACCGGCACAAATAGGCGGACCAATCCCTCGGCGAGCAAGATAGCGACACTCACGCTGAGAACAAGAGTCGCCAGGCGAAGGTAGAGCCGCTTCAACTGATCACTCCGGGGGGTACGTCAGTTTCAGAGTGGGCGTTTCAAGGCGGGGAAGGGTGGGGCGCGGGGACCTGCCGGTGCGGCCGAAGCCCGCCATTCAGACCGACACGTCACTGGCGCTGGGCAAAAGCGAAAAGAGTGATCTTCATGAAGTTGGGGGCCACTTTTTGGTGAAGCGCAGCCAGTGCATAGGCGATCAGGGAGAAGGAGAAATAAGAAGGCTCGGCTTCATGTCCATAAACGACGGCGTCGAAACCGTAGCGAGTTAGGTAGCGTCTGAGTTTCCATTTGGTGCTGCAGCGGTAAAAGGCGGGGAATACGTCCGCCGGTTTGCGGTTCGACTGTACTCGCGTGGTAACCGCGGCATGGAACTTGGACGGGACGACCCGCGCGAAGACACCGAAATAGCTGAATAGGTTGGGCGTTCGGATGCAAAGGTAGCCCCCGGGTCTAATCACCCGTCGCGCCTCGGAGAAAAACCGCACAGGGTCCTTGATGTGTTCGAGCACACTGTCGCAAACACAGAGATCAATCGATTGGTCCTCGAGAGGCCACTTCTGGTCTTCCCCGATGAGGAGGAACTCATCAATGAACGGGTTCCCCGAGGCTGCCGGGTCGATATCGATGCCAACGACTTTGGCCGCTTTGCCGCGGAGGACGACAAGTTCGTGATGGCGAGGTATGGGATCGTCCGAGATCACGCCGCGCCCGCATCCGACATCGAGAACTATGTCCTCCGAGTTGAGCAGAGCACGGACGCGTTGAGCGAAGGCAATCGTTCCGTCCACGTCCGAAAAACCGCCGAAGCGGCTCTCCGGATAGAAGAGGGTCTGGTAGTCCATGAGGGCTCGCGAATCTCTCGCCGGCGCGGGCGTTACCTCAGTACTCGCATCTTGGTGACAAATTCGGGTTAGGCCCCCGACGCTGCGCCGCGAGCTGCAGAACCGTCAGCAGGCGACTCGAGTGTCTCAGGCTCCACAACGTAGGGACTGCCGGCGCGGGCGGGCTTCTTCTTCGCCAGATATTTGTGATTGTGATAGATGGGCAAGGCGTAGTCGGAAACTAGTCCGTCGTGTAAAGCACTGTGGACTTCGTGAATGCCTTCATCCAGTGTCATATGACAGCGAAACCCCAGGCGCACGCGGATTTTGTCGCAGCAGACCCGGTAACTGCGGACGTCGGAGTTTTGCCTATACTCTCGCTCCAACGCCGGTTGCAAGCGGTGAATACGTTCGCCTAACTCCCTCAAGGAGTAGTTCATCGACGAAGACCCTACGTTGAAAATATGCCCGCTAACTTCTTGGATAGGACATTGGAGAACGAGGCGAAATGCGCGGGAAATATCCGACACGTGAACGAAGGGGCGCAATTGGCGGGCGTTATAGATTACGATCTTTTTCTCAAAGAAAGCCCTTGCCGTCAACAGGTTGATGACCAAATCAAACCGAGGCCGGGGAGACCATCCGAACGCCGTGCCGAGTCTCAGAATCGTGGGGTGGAACTTTGGACTCCGGAGCTTCAGCAAGGCTCGCTCGGAGGCGATTTTCGTCGCGGCATAGAGGGATACTGGGTTAGGACGTGATTGTTCGTCCACCACTTGGTCGTTCGACCCATACACGCTGCAGGTGGAGGCGAATACCATGCGGGGCACCCCGAACTTTAGGCACGCTTCGGCAACGAGTTGAGTAGCGGCGTAATTCGTTCGGCGGGCGGCCTCGGGGTCGAGATCACAGGCCGGATCTCCTACCACAGCTGCGAGGTGCACAACGGCGTCCACTCCCTCCGTGGCTCGGAAGAGCGTTTCGGGGCGGCAAGCATCTGCTTCGATGAGTTGGAATCGGGGCTGGGGCAGAAGATCTTGGAGCGGCTTCTTGCCGAATAGCAGACTGTCCAGGACTCGGACACTATAGCCTTCCGCCAGAAGGTGGCGGACAAGCACACTGCCGATGTAGCCGGCCCCACCGACAACGAGTACACTCTTGACGTTCGCGGCGAGAGGGTTCCCGTGTGCCAGGACACGCCGGTCCGGGACGCCTCCGCGGCTCCAGGCAAGAGTCGGTTGGCTGGTATTCGTTGCACGAAGGGCTGCCGCATCCCGACCAGGCATCGCTGTCGAGAGGGCGGTAGAAGTGGTTTGAGACATTGTTGTGAAGGCCTAGGCCGTTGCTGCAAGACAACGGGGTCCAGTTCTGGTCGAAGGGTAAAAGGCGAAACGCTTGCGCTAGCGAAACAACGGTAGGCGGCGGAGACGAGGCAGGTAAGCTCCGATTACAAAAGCGGTCATATTGATAAGGACGTCGCGCCATTCCGCGCTGCGGCCGGTTGCGTAGTTCTGCAAGAGCTCGGCGAACAGGCAGACGGACAGGCCGACGGCCAGAGTGACGCGGCGGGTCCTGGGGCGAGCGGATGATTCAGCCAGCAGTCCAAGAACGCCAAACAAGACGACATGACTAACCTTGCGCGTGATCCACGAGACGGTGAGCGATTCTTCCGTCGATGCGAGTGCGCCCCTTGTCCATGCGGTGATTTCTGACAGTCCCGCGTACCCGAGTATCCCTACCATCTCGGTGGAGGATGCCAGGCAAAGCAGCGCCCACAGAAGAAAAATAGGTTTGTAGCTTGCTCGGGTGGCCACTTCGCTGCCTCACAGGGCACTTTTTCGTTCAAGCATGATTTTGGGGGCTTGCGCCGGGCCAACGTGCAGCGGCAAGGAGAAGCGCCACAGAATGGCTCGGACGCCGAAGGGGATGAAGTTAGCCGCGTAGGCGCGTGCGCACGAGAATTTTATTCTTCTTTCAGGCAGCGTTGAGGTGCGCGCGGGTTCATGCCTGCCGAGTAGCGTCATCCGTGGACCGCTCGGTCGAAAACCCAC
This sequence comes from Bryobacterales bacterium, assembly GCA_965248105.1. GTDB lineage: Bacteria > Acidobacteriota > Terriglobia > Bryobacterales > UBA6623. Next base: position 1,342,845 of record CBDFIK010000006.1, on the reverse strand, counting down.
CCGCGTTCATCCCTTTGGGTGGGGCACAGGCTTGGCCGTACGCCAGGGCCGCTCACTGGCGTTCGCGGCTCCGAATCGGGCATGGCGAGGCTGTGCGACAGCAAGGGACTGAGCCTGGAACGCCAGTGACAGGCCACATCCCCGTAACGACGATGACGCCCGACCTCTTGGTCACCCTCGCGGCTCGGTGCTTGACGCTCTCGACTGTCAAGAGCGGACCCCTTGGTTGGTCACACGCCAGGTGAATGATCGGGAACTTCGGGCACGGCATGCCGGCCCCCTACGTTTTCAGGCGCCCAAACAGACCTAGGCGGCCGGCAGATCGGTAGGGGCAAAGCGTGCTGTGCCCAACGGCGACCAGAGGCCCGCGCCACGGGGCGGCAAGGTCCCTGTCGGGTGGGTGTGCGATGGCCCGGAACCGAGCCTGGAACGCCAGTGACAGGCCAGGCATCAGCGCTCCGCCCCCGCGGATCGCGCCGGTCGCCGGGCCTCCCTCCACGAGGCGGCTGGAAACAGCACCTGTCGTACAGTGATGAGAACCAGCTTCACATCGAGCCAGAGGGAAGCCTGGCGGATGTAAGGCAAGCTAAGGTTTAACTTGTGTGGCAAAACGAACTCGCGGTAGTGAAGCTCGGGATTGGCGGAGCCGGCGAGGACGTCATCTTCATGGCGATAGACCAAGCTGGCCGGATCAGTGATGCCCGGTCTCACCTGCAGGATGGATCGCCAAATTGAGTCGTTGAACGTCACGTAGCGGGGCACTTCAGGGCGAGGACCGACCAAACTCATATCCCCGATCAAGACGTTCCACAATTGCGGCAGCTCGTCGATCTTGAATCTTCGCAGCCATCCGCCGACCCCGGAAACCCGAGGATCACCCGCTGCGGTCAGCTGCCCTCCCTGCCGTTCGGCGCCCATAACCATGGTTCGGAACTTCCACAAGCAAAATGGTCTGCCCTCGAGCCCGATGCGGGTTTGGGAAAAGAATATGGGCCCGCGGCCGGACAGCTTGATCAGCAGGCCGATGACGAACAGAAACGGCGCCAGCAGCAGGAGTGCGACTCCGGCGAGCAGCAGATCAAAGATACGCTTACCGCGATACATGAGACCCAGAGGTCGTCTGGATACCCGGAGCGTCCCAGCGCTCAACCTCTAACGAACGCCCGCCCTTGCCGGCGCCAGGGCCTGGGAGGCCTTTCTCCAAAAATCACAGTTGGGCCGTCTACGATGGTGCCATTCCACCCATCGTCGGCCACCGAGATCCAGGAAGGGTTTCAGGACCGGGTTGATCACGACTTGGTCCCGGAGAGGTTCCAACGAAAAGCCCATGCCGAGTTTAAAGTGCTCGAGGCTCCCATTGTCAGTCAGGCCGAGTAAGCCGTAGGAGACGAGCCTGACGCGCGCGTCGTTGAGCTTTCGTCGCGTCACTTCAAAAACCAGGGCGTTGTTGGGGTAGTAGGCGAGGTGGTCCCCAGCCGAGCTTTGATGAAGGATCGTGAGAACGTCTTCCACAAGAGCGGCGACCAGGAGTGCCGCCCACTGCCCGTCGACCAATGCGGCCCACGCTTCGAAGTCGCTGTGTCTGGCGGCCGCCGAGCAATAGAGGGCCCATTTCGCTTCGGTCATCGTCGCGGGGCTTCGACCCTGCCGGAACAAGGTTCCGACGTTGAGCTTGTGGCCACGTTGAGCGAGGTCGCTGAACTCCATGCGTTCGACCCTGCAATGCTCCAGCCCTCTTCGCGTTTGGTTGCGGGCTTTTTTTCGAAGCGACGATAGGTCGTACGGTTCTTTTGAGCGCACAAACAGCCCGCCGGATTGTCCATTCTCCGCGGGGCCGGCGAGAAATCGCACAGCCAAGGCCGGGCCTCGGAAGAAGACCTCGGCTATTTCCGTACGCGGGGGATCTACTACCCGGTGGTAGGGGATCGAAGCAAACGACAGCGGCTGTGAGTTGAACCAATAGCAACTGTTGGTTTCGATTACACGGCAACCCTGCCGTTCCCAAAACTCTGCGAACTGGCCTGCGTCCATGGTGACTCGTTATGGCGTCTTCTCGACGATGTACATCTCTTTGGCCGCGAAAGAAGTCCTGCCCCGAGTGATTGCGAATAGCCCTTTGTTGAGGTTGAAGTGGAGGTGATTCATGCACTGCAGCAAAGGGTTTCGCCGGGTGGGCGCCTGTTGGGGGATCACTCGTCGAATGCGAAAACCGGCGGTGTCGAGGAGGGCCTTTAGCGTGGCCGGAGAGAAGTAATAGAGGTCGGGATTGCACGGGCTGATTCGGCTCCACCGGCCGTCGACGAGGCAGCAGATCAACCCTCGGTCCCGGACCTTGCGGTAGCGAAATCCGGGGATTTCGATGGCCAGCAGTCCATCGTCCTTCAGGATTCGGCGGATTTCCGCGAGCTCCCGCCGGGGGGCGGGAAAGTAGAAAAACGCATCGAGAACGGTCACGACGTCAAAGTATTTCGAGGGATAGGCCGCTTCGCGCAATGTGCCGCGAAAAACGTCCGCGCCGGTGCGGGCGTGCGCTAGCTCAGCTCCAACGGGAGACGGTTCGACACCATGCAGGCGCCACGGCGGAGCGCTGAAGTGCCCCAGCAACGTACCGGTGGCGCACCCGATGTCCAGAAGTTTCCCGGGGCGTTTGAGCCGTTGGATGACGTGAGATTCTCTACGTAGAGTGCGCCTGCGGTAGGAATCGAAAAGCTCGAGGTTGTCTTGGCGAACGAACTGGTGGTGGAAAGCCCGAATGTGTGAATAGGTTGGTCGTGGGCTAAGGTACACGAGCCCGTCGTTTTTGCAGCGCACGATGCGAGCTGGTGTGCCGTCCGCGACAAGGGTATCGGTAGCGTCCTCACCGCACAACAAACAGTTCACGTTTTCAAACGAGGCGACAGAGGTCGGTGTTACCGACATTCGTAGTGACAGAGCGGTCGGCATGGTGTTCGGTTTGGGGTCGGAAGGCTGGCGCAGCAGGCGTAGCGTCAGCGTGCAACTTGGAAGAGCCGACGTGAGCTGACGATGGCTTGGTAGCGCCCGAGCATCTGTTCAGCGATGACTGTGGTGTCGTAGTCACTATGGGCCAGCGCCTTCGCTCGCCTGCCCATGACTTTCAGCTCTCTAGATTTCTCGAGAAGCGCCGCCGCTGCTGTTCCGAAGACCTGGGGATCGCAGGGTAGCTGTCTCCCCGCGCCGGCCCTCGCCGCAGCGCGGCCGATGGGGACGCCGTCGGAAACGAGCACCGGCAGGCCCGCCGCCATCGCTTCGAGAGCGGAGAGGCCAAAGTTTTCCGAATCTGGTTCCGAGGGCATCAAGAACAAGTCCGAGTCGGCAAGGGCGTCTTGTCGTTGTCGGTCTTCGAGATGACCCAGGCAGTGCAGATGTGCGGCACAATCCAGCTTTTCCGCCCGGCTCTCCAGCGTCCTTGTGAGGTCTTGTTCGTCAGTTCCGGCGAGCAGCAAGTGGACGGGGTTGGGAAAATGGCGGCAGGCGGCGAGAGTTTCAACAGCGATGTCCGGACGCTTTTTCTTGTGCAGACGTCCCAGAAAAAGCAGCACCAGGGCATGCGAAGGAATGCCCAAGCGGCGGCGCCAAGCGCCCCTCGGAGGCAACTGCCGAAAGCGCGAAGTTTGAATGCCGTTAGGCGCCACAAAGGTAGGTGATCGCAGTCCCAGTTGATTCGCCGCCTCGGCCTCGGCCTTATCCGTACAGTGCAGCGATGCTGCACCGTTCAAGAGTCTTCGCCCGAACAGCGATAGGTAGATGCGCTTTTTTAAGCTCTTCTGGCCAAGCGCCCAGGGCAGCAACTGGCCCCGGAGCGGTACGACGTAGGGAATGTCGGCCTTTGTACATGCTTGGGCGGCAGGGCCAAGCGTATGGGCAAACAGCGAATCGATCTCGACAATATCGAATTTCGAAACATGTCTGCGGCACTCGGAGGCCAAGGATCGCGAATAAAGGAACGTATGGGAGGTTAGAGGGAAGTAGTTGACGCACACGCTAGCTATGTTGAGGGGCCGCGCAAGGGGAACATCGAGCCGAGAGGAACCATTTGCGTCCGTGGTGTAGACGGTGACGCTCGCACCGGCTTGCGCCATGCCTTCGCAAAGTGCGGGAACACTTCGCGCCGGCCCGCCGTAAACGTAAGCAGGTTTGTAGACGCTGGTGACGTAGAGAACTTTCATGAGTGCTTCTTGGCGACGTGTCGCGCTGGCGAAGGCCATGGGCTCCCGCGGGTCAACCGAGGCCAGCGGCTTTCAGAAAGCGTTCGCGGAAGTGGTGGAAACGAAAGTTCTTGAGATATCGTTGCCGGCCGGCCTCACCCAGACGCATGGCCAACTGGTCGTCCGTCAGTAAACGCAGGCACGCGGCGGCTATATCGTTCGGATTCTGCTCGACGAGCAGCCCCGTTCTGTTGTCAAGGACAATTTCCTTGGCGGCGTCATGTTTGCCGGCGATACAGGGGACGCCGAATCTCGCTGCCTCAACGAAAACGAGACCAAAGCCCTCGCTCGTGCTAGGCAATGCAAACACACGACAGCGTTGGTATTGATCCTCGAGAGCTTGGCGTTCGAGATAGCCAAGGAACACAATTTTGCGTGCGGCGGCCGTAGGCAGGCCGACGGCTTGAGACTGAAGCTCCGCCCGGCCGTCGCCTTCACTGGTGATCCACAGTTCTGCGTTGGGGCAGTCCTTTACAACGCGCGGCCAAGCAGCGATGAGTTGCCGGTGTCCTTTGTGAAGAGCGCCGCGCTGCATGTTGCCGACAATGAGCACGGAAGGTTTTCGCGCGGCGGGGTCGTAGGGCTTCGCGGGCCGAGAGTCGTTTGGGGTCTCCCGACCATAGAGCGGCGGCTCGGTGCACAAATGAACGACCTGCGCGGGAGGTAAATTCGGGTTGTGCAATGATGCGGTCGCAATCGTGTTCTTGGAGATGCTCAGGCGAAGGGTGGCTCGCGCGAGGTTACGGCATTTCCACCAAGGCAACGGCCTAGCCAGTTCCCGGCCGATCTCCCAAACTGTGTAGGGTGCGTGTGCGGGCAGCCATGATAGCGTTGCCTGGTTCACGAGTAAGTACATGATTCTGTCGTAGCTTCGATGCAGGCATTCTGCTGCCATCGCCGAGGACAGCCGGATTCGTGAACCGCCGAACGTCCGGACGTCGAGATCCAGGCGTGAATGAGCATAGACGCCGACCATACGCTGGATCGGCCTAAGGGTTGTTGCTGTGTCCACCTGGCACCAAACGCCCAAGCGCCTGATTTGCCGGCACGAGGCCAAGGCCCGCGCCACGCTTCGGCCGTGTGCTTGCAGGCCTCCTTTTCTCACACCCGCCGACTCAAACCCTAAGTCGGGAACGATCAGGAGATAGTTCATCAACTTCTTTCTATAGGGCCGGTAGCCGACGACAGTGGGCTTAGGGTCGTGGGTTCCCAACGCGGATCGGAGGCGCGCCATCGGTTCACGACAACGCCGGTGGGCAGCCCTACCGACAATCCCATCAGCAAGCGGCTAAAATCGGAGGTCCCCCTGGGTTGCCTGCTGTCACGTTCAGGAATTTTCCTGGTTTGGGAATCCGACACGTCTTATGCAACAGAAAGCCAGCCGCCGATTTCGACTACTCACGTGGCCACTCGCTCCCATGGAAGATTTTCGGGCGCCGATGGAGGCGCTTCCGCTGCGAGAAGGAGCCAAGCGAACGAAGTACCCCTTCCGGGTGCTGCGCTACTGGTGGGTTTATCAGGGGATTCTCGATGAGGCTCGACGCCTTGGCCGGGGACCCACCATTGTCGACGCCGGTTCTGAGATCGGATTGCTGAGAAGTCTTGCACCGCCCGTACCTGACGCCCGCTGGATCGGACTGGACCGCAACGTCGCTAATCCGTACGTGGTGGCGGCCGAGTATGACGAACTTCACGAATGCAATCTCGAGCAGTCAATACCACTTCCCGACGACTCGGCTGACATCATCGTTTGTTCACATATTCTTGAGCACCTGAGACATCCGGAAGACACGCTCGGCGAATCAATCCGGGTTCTCAAGCCGGGCGGAATTTTGCTGGTAGGCTCTCCGGTACTGCCGAGGCCCGCAGCGGCGTACTATCAGCGGCGATACAACCGTGAACTGCAGGCCGGAAAACGGCAGCTTGGGCAGCACGTCACCGCTTTCCATCCGCGAATGTGGAAACGGCTGGCCGCCAGACTTGGGCTCGAAGTGGAGGTTTTCGCGGGTTCGCATATCCTTCGCTGGACCGGCAGCCGCCTGGAAAACTACCAGGCTTGGGTCCGCCTCAACCAGTTTCTGGCGGCACTCTTCCCAGCGTTCGGCAACGAAGTTTGCATTCAGCTTCGCGCGCCGTTCGGCAAGAAGACCGATTAGTGCTTGGTTGCGTAAGTTCACGACGGATTATAGACCGGCAATCCCTGGACCGCTCGGTCGAAAACCCGGGGGCTTTGATCCCCTTGGGTGGGCCTGAGGCTGGTGGCAGGGCCGGACTCTTGAGGGGGACTGACCGCTCCCTGACGGTCGCGGCTCCGTTTATCTTGGCGAAGGCCCATGGGCACTCCCTCACGGTCGCGGCTCGGAAAGCTCTGCGAATGGACCGCTTCCGGGCCAGACGACCGCATGATCCTTCGGGGAACTTTTTTTGAATATGCGAACTTTTGCAATCAAGCATTAGCTTGCAACGCTCTGGAGGACAAGTTGCGGAACCGCCAAGCGATACCCGACGCTGGGGTCGGTCAGTATGTCCTTCGGCGATCGCGGTTAAGCTCGTGGAGTTCCGACGGGATTATCGGGTCACGACGTCCCTCGCGGGCAGGGACTCAGCAACTGTAAGCGCTGAGGATCGTCTCCAGGCGGTCGGTAAAGCGGTAGCGACTGCGACGAACGCGCTCGAGGCCGGACGCCGCAATTCGCAACCGCCGGCTTTCGTGCTTCAAGTAGTAGGTAATTTTGTCTTTGAGCTCGTCGAGCGAGGAAAAGCACTCGATTTCCTTGCCTTCCTCAAAAAAGTTCAGCACCTCTTCCGTGCGCTCGGAAAGCTGAAAACCGCCGCATGCCGGAATTTCGAAGGTTCGGGAGGTGTGCAGATCCCGGTTGGCCTTCCGCAGGAAGCTTAGACTGACCTTCGAGGCGCCAAACACCCGGGCGAGCTCGCCGCCGTAGACCGGACGTCCTTCCACCCGGGAACGCAGTCGCGATTTTCGAGGCAGTTTGTGCCAATCGTTGCCCCAAACCCGCAGGTCGAAACCGTTCAATTGTTCCAACGTCTAGGCCCGAGGGCGCTCCCACGTACCGACGAACACAACGTCGGAGCCGTATTGCCTCCGGTCCTTGGGGTCCACGGAAACAGGGAAGTGGCAGTTGTCACGATAGCCGTGCGGAACGTATGTGACGGCCTGGGATCCCATGAGCGCCAAGGTGTCGACGTTAAAGCTCTTGGTCGTAAAGACGTGGTCGTAGCATCGGATCGCCTTTCGCAGCGTGGCCTTGGTGTTGAGCCCGTTGGCCATATCCTCGTTGTAGAAGTGAAATAGCTTTGCGGCTGTAGAATCTTTGATTTCGACGAGCGCTCGAGTGGTGATCAAGTTGCCGCTGACGACCAGTACGAGGTCAGGACGGAATTGGCGCGCTGCCTCGACGAACGAGCGGCTTTCGAGCTTGGCTAGCAAGCCGGGCGCCAACCGCCAACCGATCCGCCGCGGCCAGCCGGAACGAAGCAGCCGCCGGACGGTGGATCCACGCGGAAACGGCAGCGCCGTGTAGTTGCGGCGGCGCAGCCAGGCAAGCCACCCATATTCAAAATCCGGCGGCGTAAAGCTCCCGTAGAGCAGAATGCGAGCAGCTCTTCTAGTCATGATGCGATAGCCTGTGCGAGGGATCTAGCCTGTGGCAAAAAGGCGTCTGAGAGCGAAAAACGGGGACGGTCACCAATTCGATGGCCTCATAGAATTACAGAGAGAACAACATGACAAAAACCGAATTGGCTGATGGTCCCCGATTTTTCGCGACACATACTTTCACCACCGGCTAGGCGCCTTTCGCTTGTGAAACCAAGTTGCGATACGTCCCGACGACCTGGTTCGCGAAGTACGTAGGTTGTCGAAGGTGCGAGGCAAGCCGAAGAGCGGCGGCAGCCATCAGCGCTCGCCGCTGCGGGTTTTCGTAGAGCAGAAGAACCTTCTCGCGTATGGCAGCAACGTCACGCGCGGGGACGATGTAACCCTCCACGCCGTGTGTGTAGAGGCCCGCGGCTCCCGCATTGGGCGCCGCGATCACGGGCAAACCGCAGGCCATCGCTTGTGCCATCACACCCGCAAGTCCTTCGACGAGCGACGGCAAGACGAGAACCGATCCCTGGGAGTAGTAGCGGTGAAGCTGTGTTCGAGGCACAAAGCCGATGACGCGGAACGGAACTCGGTCCCGAAACCGCGCCAGCAGAGACTTTGCTTCGGCGGATAGACCGCCTATGAGCAGAAGCTCGAAGTCCGGTAGTCGTAAGTTCGACAAGGCCTCCAGGAGGTAGCCGATCCCCTTGCGGATTCCAAGTGTTCCGACGAACAGGACCCGAAAGATGCGGTCGTGCTTCGGCGAGGGGTGGAATCTCGACAGGTCCGCCGCCGGCCGGACGACTGCGAGCTTCGATTTGGCTGTTCCACGGTCAAGGAATGTGCTTCGGGCGAAGTTCGAGAGCACGGTAATCAGATCCGCCTCGTCATACTCGTGCAGTCTCTTCTCGAGCGAGCGGGCGTCGTAGTCAGGAAAGTCCATACCCCAACGTCGATATTCTTCTTGGAGCGTTCCCCGCACGAACTCGACGTGTCCCTGTCCGCAGTTGCAGACGAGCTTTGCGCCCAACTTGCGCGCCCGCTGATAGGAATGCCGGCCGTTGGATTCGTTGGCGACGAACACATCACAGAGCCTAAGCTGGGAAGCGACCCAGCGATCAAATGTTTCCGCCGCCGTCCAGTTGAGCGCACGGGCGATCCCCGAGAGCCCGTAGCGTTCGGCCAGCATCATGGGCGCAACGACGTAGGGGAAGCTCTTGATCCGTGACGGCGGAACTCCGTGGACGCGCGAGCGAGGGTATCCGGTGTAGAGAACCTCCAGGCAACCCCGGTCGGCGAGCGTTTTCGCCAAGTCGAAATGATGAAAGCGGCCGACGCTCGATAGGTTGACTTTCATTGCCTTTCGGGGTGTGAGGGAAACGAATCTCAGGACCAAGATCCAGAGGTCACAGGATGGGCCCTAGGTCTTGCCGGTAGCGTTGCCTCTCCTGGGGTGCTCTCCGGACGTGATGCCAGGCCGCCTTGGCGGTCCCATCGCGGCATCAAGATCGGGCTCAGCAGCTTCAGCATCAGCCACGCGAAGGCGAAGGCTCGAATGCTGTAGAACGTGTCATCCCAGAACAGTTCGCTGACGCCGCCCCCGGCCATCAGAATGGCCAGAAACAGCCGAGGAGACATTTGGGCGACACGCCAAAGCAGCAGCATATAAAGCGCCATCACGACGTAGATGAGTGGGCCGCCCAGCAAGCCCCAATCGCCGAGCCCGCTGGCGAGGGGTATGGACATTGAATCCCCAAACACGAGTCCGTATCCTTCAAGGTGGCGGTATAGGGCGCCTCGTTCGCTGTAGTTGCCCTCGGGGCGAAGGAAATTTGGAAGTCCTTGGCGAGCAGCGCCGGCAATTCCAGCGCCGTACATCGGCGCGGCGCCACGCTGTTGACACAGCAGGACGGCCGCCGGCAATTCGAATCCCGCCATTCGATATTGGATGTCGATGCCGGTTGCCTGCCGGGCAGCCTGCTTCGTCGACTCGAAATCGGCGTCTTTGACGAAGGAAAGGCCGCCGACGATGCTGGAGAAGCGCCCTTTTCCACTGCCCGACTTGACTACCGATCCCAATACGAATAGGGTGGCCGCCAGGAGACCGCCGGCCAGAGCAACCCGTGTGAGATGCCGGGGACGTAGCGTGATCCAACACAGCCCGCCGATCACCGCAATGCCGAGCGCCGCCGTCCGAGATCCCATTCCCAGCGCCGCCGTCAAACTAAGGAAAATGCCCGCCGGACCGGCGAGTCGCCCGATCCTTCCGCACCGCCGCAGCGTGACCGAAACCGCGCTGATCATCGTCAAGGTCAGAAGGAAATAGCGCGCCGCCGAGAGCCACCGGTCCACGTTGCGGTCGACCCCACGGAAGTAGCCCCCGGTGAATGGGAAGTTCAGCGACAGATAAAGCAACAAGGCGCAGGCTGATAGTCCGATCGCCAGTGGCTGCCACGGCTTCCAAACGAGATCCTCGTAGCGGACTCGCGCCAGGCGCGTCACTTTCGCTAGGGGTCCGAACACAATGGCCGTGAACAGTACGAGTCCCACCAAGGTAAGAAGCGCAACCTGGGGGTAGAACTCCAGGCTGCCTAGGTTTGCGTTATAGCGTCCCGGGCCCGCCGCTCGCGCGCCAAGATTTCCCCAGCTGTAAAAGGGGAGCTGGCGGGGATCGAGGGCAATGAAGATGACCGGACTCAGCAGCAAGTTCCAACAGTACATGCGAAGGGTTGCCCACAAAAATATTGCCACGATCGCGGCACTACAGCCCGCCAGCCATGGATTCGGGCTGGAATCCCAGATCATGAACAGGGCAAAGGTCGCGAACGAACTTGCCAACAACAGATGCCAGGCCGCATCGGGAACAGTGTTGGTTCTCATCGACAAAGGCGGGGGACCCGGCAGAAGCGGGAACTCGCGCTACGAGCCGCTACTCAGCAGCCTTCGCTACGCCTCACCCATGGATGGGGAAATTAGCTTTAACTATTGGTGGATGAGTCGTCTGATGAAATACTGCGCAACGCTTCCTCTATCCCTTGCGCTAGGGCTTCGAAGGTATGGCCGGCCACTTTCCGCCGCCCCGCTCTCCCCATCGCCGGCCACTCGGCCTGGCGCCGGAAGGCATCGGCAAGCGCTTGTTTCAGCGCGTCTGGGTCGTCGCAGGGGATACTCCAGCCATTGTCGGGCCCGACCAGGTCGGGTGTGCAGCCGCAGGCGTCCGATACGATTACCGGGAGTCCGCAGGCAAGAGCCTCGTTGACGACCAGACCCCAGGTTTCGCGGCCGTCGGAAGGAAGGCATAGCAGGTCAGCCATTACGTACGCTCGAGGAATTTCCGAGTGGTTGAAAAACCCCAACAGGTGGACATGGTTTGCGGCGGCGTCGCGGGCCCGGTGCTTGATTCGATCGCGCAGGACGCCGTCGCCGACGTAGACGAGCTGGGCACGGTCCTTCAGACCAGCGGCGAGGTAGGCTTCCAAGAGTTCCAGCGGACGCTTCTTGGGTATTAGCTTGCCGCAGAACAGGAAAGCGGGCAGGTCCGGGTCGAGTCCCTGGGCGCGGCGGAGTTCGGCACGCCGGGGCGAAAGCTCTTTTTTCTGGGTGGAAAGCCGGTCGTTATCGACGCTGTAAGGCGCCGAGAAAAGCTTCGGCTTTGGCACGCCCATTGCGGCCATAAAAGAGCGATTACGGTTTCCTATATATAGGGTGGCCGACGTGTCGTTCAATAGAGTTCGCAAAAGGGCTACTCGGAACCACGGTTTCGAGGAAGCTTGAAAGCTCAACTTGTTGGTTTCGGCCAGCACCAAGATCGGCGCCTGGCTCACGACCCGAAGCAGCCAAACCAGCCAGACGACTTCGGCGAACCAGCCCATCAGCAACAGCGGGGATCGGGTTTCTTTCAAAGCCCATGGGAGGCATCGGCGGGCGACGGTCATCTGTTCCCTGGCGCTGTAGCAAGCGGGCCCATCGTAGAAAAAGCGATGAGGATAGCCGCTCAATAGGTCAACGTCCCATGCGAATTCGATCCCGAACCCGGGGTCGCGGAACTTTCGTTCCGCCGGGCCGTGGTGGTAGTAGCCGACATCGAGCGACACTCCTTGCGTTACGAGCGAGCGAAACACAGGCACGTGATAAGGCACGGGGTGGCTGGCCAGGATCTTGAGGTGCGGCAAGGGTTAATGCCTCCGAGAGGCGAGTTTTGGTGGGTGTTGATTGCGCCATGAAAGCGATTCCGCTCGGGGCCTCGGATTTGAGCGGGATCGTCTATTGCTTCCTAGATTTAGGAAGCGGTGCAGCCGCCTCGCCTGTTTCGCGAAGACAAGCGGACAGCGGGCCACCACCGACAGCAACACGCGGGCGCCGGGGCTGAATAATGGATTTGCTTCCCGGGGCAGACGCAGCGGAGTTGTTCCGGTCTGGCGCGCTCGCAGGCTGAGCGCCAGTGTTAACCCCGCGATGTCTCTCCGTAGTGCGTAGACCGCTTTGGCGGCGCGGGATGCGAGGTTCGCTTTCGGAAATGTGAATTGCCAGTAGCTCTTGCGAATACGTTCGCAGACCAACCGGCTCCGCCACGGCTCACGATGCAGCAAATGTTCAGGCTCACGGACCCGGCGGTGCAGCAGACGTTCAGGCACGTAGCCCACTTTCGCCCCGTGAGCCAGGCGTATCCAGAGAGGGAGGTCGGCGTACCACCAGTAGGTTGGATCGAAAGGTTCAGGTAACGAATCCAGGCAGCTTTTCCGGATTAAGGTGTCCATGTTGATCGGCGAAGATGTGTGGGTCACGATGCGGCGCACGAGGCGATCACCCGAAAATACGGGCGGAAACAGGCCGCTGGGGTGATCGGTGAGGACTTCCCCGTTCTCGTCGATGGCGCTGGCCGCCGAGAACGCGAAAGACGCCTCGGGATTCTCGTCTAGGACTCGAGCGCAACGCTCCACGAAGGTCGGCAGCATCACGTCGTGATCACCGAATAGCATCACGTAGTCAGAGCGGGCCAGGGCCAGTGCGCGGTTGTAGTTGGCGGGTACACCGAGGTTGGCCGCATTTCGTATGTAACGGACCTGGCTTGACTCGTAGCGGGAAACAATGCGCTCGAGCTCATGAGGGGAACAGTCGTCGACGATAAGGACTTCGTCAACGCGTCTTGTCTGGTTCAATACGCTTTCGATCGCCTCGGCCAGGAAGCGGCCGCGATAGGCCGGGATGCAAACACTTACCGAACTGGGCATGGGACTGACGCAGCGGACTTCGGCTAGCGGCCCGTGGTAGAAGTGAAGGTTGCGAAAAATCGGGTACAGCCAGCCAATTCGCTTCAGGCTAAGTGCTTTGTTTCTTGGGTCATGACGGGAAGCGAATTGGTGGCAGTCCCCATTTTTCGCTCCTGCATGACTTTTGCCACGGGCTGCTAGCGTGCGTTCATCTCCGCGCTTGCCCCTTCGGCAACAGGACACCTACGAGGCCGCATCAACGTTAACTGCTTTCTCGGTGAGGGGCGGCATGCCGAGCCACCTGCGGGCGACGGGGATTCTCATGGCTGCACGCTTGCCCATGGGCAGCAGCCACTCCCTTTCGTGCCGGCTCAACAGTGCGAGCGCGGCAACCAGCGCTGCTATGCCGAAGAGCACCGTTGTTACCAGCAGTCGACCGGGCGATGCGGCTCCGATGGTCGCCTTGAGGAGATACCCCGTGGCCGACCCTGCCGCCAGGGCCAAGGCTCCCCGCCAGGCGAGGTCGGTGAACAGGCGACTCCCGTTCTCGCCTAGCAGCCGGCAGGCCTGCTTGGGAACCGCAAGCGAGAGAAACGCCGTGTCTCCCAGCACCAGGGCGGCGGCTGATCCCCGCACGCCATAGCGCGGAACCAACCACAGCGAGGCGGCCACGGAGCACAACGCCGCTCCTAGGTGTCGGAGCGAAGTTGCGCGGTGGTGGTTCGTCGCCAAGGGCACGATTTGTGAGACTTGCCAGACGCTGCCTCCAAGGATGTAGGCGGCGAAAAAGCCAAGTAGAAGAGGATCGGCGTCGACCTTCCCTGTTGTCCAAAAGCGAAGAACTTGCGGTCCGAACGTCAGCAAGTAACCGCAAACCAGGCCGCTTGCCACCACTGACAGCACACAGACGGAGCGGTGCAAACGCCGGACTCGCGCCCGGTCGCCCTTTGCGAAAAGGCGTGTGATTTCCGGCCACGTCGCTAGGTTGATCTGATTCAGCGCCTGTCTGACGATCATGAACATCGTGCGGGTGGTGGTGTAGACGACCAGCACGGCCGAGCTTCGCACGGAGGAAAGGATGATGATGCTGCCCTGGACCCAGAACGCGTGGCTGAGCGGCAACAGGAGAAAGTAGAGACTCGGCCGAAGCGACTTGACCAGTAGATGGAGCGAAGCGTCCCCCACTCCCAAGCGGACCTTGGGGTGCCGCGCGCGGATGTCGACAATACAGGCGAGCGTAGCAAGAAGAGGGGCGAGCAACAGCAGTGTCGCAATGGCCAGAATCCCTTTCCCTTGCCACAGAGCGGCGGCGATCGCCAGCACCTGCAGCAGACGAGCCAGGTTCGCCAGCGAGACGCCCCGAGGATACTCCTTCAAACATCGGTAGACGCCACCCACGATTCCGGCGGGGATAGAAGCCAGCAGCGACAGGCCGGCCAGCATAAGGGTGGCGCCGCTCAGGCTCTGGTCGAGGATCGAAAGTCGCAGAAGCTTGGGCCAGGGGATGAAGAACGCCCCCAGAGCGACCACGACTGCGCCAATGCCGGTAACGGCCACCGAAAAAACGATTCCTGTGTGCAGGAGCCGGTGGAATTGTTTCGGATCTCCGAGCTCCCAGGCGGCGTTCATTCGATTGGTCAAGTACCTCTGGAAGCCCCCTTCCAACAGCGACAAATAACCGGCGGCGGCGGTGAGCGCCAGCCAGTCACCATATAGCCGGCTGCCCCACGAATGAAGGAATAGCGGTAGCAGCAACACGTGCTGGGCGAAGGTGAGAATCAGCCCGAGCAGATTCGCGGATGTCCCCCGCAGGATGCTCTCCGCGAGGTCCGGGGTGGGCAGCTGATCCCTGGCCGAAGGCACGGTGCTAGTTCTCAATCCCTCGGCTTCCGGGCCAGCAGGATCAAATCTCCTGTGAGCACCGAAGGACACAAGCTTCGCAGTCTCCACAGGCGCCCGCTGCCTTTGCAGGTGATAGGCTTCAGACCGGCAAATTCCGTCACTAGCCATTCCAGTCGATCGCGAGTGAAATTGTGCAGATGGTAGCCGTCCCAGGCGGGTTTGTCCCAGCTTATGGGCGAAGACGTGACGGGGAAACGTCCGAAAACTAACGGAATCGTGATCCTGAGGTAGGCGATGTTCGGCACGGCGATCATGAGGTGCCCACCTGGCCGCAGCACGCGGCTGGCTTCTTGCACGGCGTGAAAAGGGTCGAACAGGTGCTCCAACACCATCAGCATGGAGATAAACGTGAAGGTTCGGTCCGGGAACGGGACGATGTCTACGCCGAAGCAGGTCGCGCCGAGGGACCGCAAGCTCTCTAGAAAGTCGAGGTTGCTGCATCCGATGTCGAGTGAGATGCTAGGTCGGCAGTAGCGGCGAACCATCCCTAACGCCACTTCGGGCTCCGAGGGCCTGCGCAGGAAGCCTCCCAGGCTCCCATTGGAGTTTTCCGAGGCGATCGGGGAATCAGGGATGTCCGGGTAGTGGAAGTGACGGTTTTTCGTGTAGTACTCCGTGGCGTTCATGGTCTTTGCTTCACTAAGTAGTCCATTTCATAAGTTCGGTCACGTATATTTAGATTTAGAAGCCAGGTGGACGATCGGGAACTTCGGCCACGGCATGCCGTGCCCCTACATTTCCAGGCACCCAATAGATCTGTAGGGGCACAGCATGCTGTGGCCGCCTGCCCTCGCCCGAAACGTGAGTGTATTTATGAAATGGAGTACTAAAGCTTGAGAGTTTGTGTGAAGTTCGGTCGCAACAGGTAGGGGCGACATTTCGTGCCGACTAGCTGATACGGCCTACAAGCCTCTACTTCCGGGCGACGACGCACAACTCCGGGCCTAGCGCGTTTCGCGTTGTTTCCCAAGCCGCGGGGTTATCCTTCCTCTCGAAAACGTAAGGAGAAGAAAAGGTTCGGACGTCGTGGAATCTGTAGCGCGGAAGATTCTTCGTGAAAAATTCTTTTTTAAGCGAGAGCGGATGTACTTCTCCCGAATAGGCCCCCCACTTTAGGCCATTCCGCTGGGCTTCCGTGCAACCGCAATTAGGAACGAAAACAATCAGGTGACCTCCGGGTTTTAGGAGACTCGAGAACATCTCGAATACTCCATGGAGATTGGGTAAGTGCTCGAGGACATGTGACGAGTGCACGATGTCGAAGGCGCCCGCGAGCCGCTGCGACATGCTCAGATCATCGTAGATGGTCACGCCCAGTTGTTTACGGCCGTACTTGGCTCGCCCCGGGGAGACTTCAAAGCCACTCGCCCGGTACCCGGATTTCTGAAACTGGTAGATTGCGTAGCCCCAGGAGGCCCCAAAGTCAAATAGAAAAGCGCCCGGACAAAAGCGGCGCACCAAGTTCACCTTCTGGGTCCAGTCTTTGGCACTTCCCTTGAAACTTGTCTCTTTGAGTGCATTCAATTCTCTTGATGTGGGCAAGCGAGTCGTCAGCCCCGAAGAGTAGTTCACGTCATAAAAGCGACGGTTTCCTTCCGGGCTGTCGGGAGGATAGCGATATTCGAGCAAGCACTGTCGGCAGCGCAGTACCTCCATGATGAGATGCTTGGATCCCACCAGAGTGTAATCCTCCCCTTGGCAATGGGGACACCGTCTAGGGGCCGTCCACCGGTTGGTTAGGCAGTGGAGGGCGAAGGCAGCTTTTCCCATGGGTTGCCTGTCAGGCGGTCTGGCTAGTTGCGGGTTGTGGCCCGGAGAAGACACTGCGAGACGACGATACCCGGCGGCTCCCCACCACTGGCAACGGTTCGGGTTCGGGCTCTGCCGCGAGCTGCCGGCCGTGTTCTTAAGATGTTTCTCGGACGTGTCTCGCCTTCAGTGGATGCGCTGCCAGTAAACTGCCTTGTGGTCCGCACGCAGCAATTCTTCCTTGATCTGATGCTTTGTTCGAAAGTCCTCGACGGCCCGGCGACAACCACGCGCCGAACCGTAGTCGTCGATGATCACGTAGCCTCCGACGGACAGTTTCGGATATAGATGCGCCAAGGCCTCACTCGTCGATTCGTACATGTCCCCGTCAAGGCGCAGAATTGCAAGTGGGCCGACGGGTGCACTTGGCAGCGTGTCGCGGAACCAGCCGACGAGGAAGCGCACTTGGCCGTCGAGGAGCCCATATCGCCTGAAATTGCTTTGTACCTCTTCCAACGGAACGGCTAGTCGGTGAGCCTGCTGCCAATGGGTATCGGCTGCGTCTTCCGGATAGCGTTCGGGGTCAGGTTGAGGCAAGCCCTGAAACGAATCGGCCACCCAAACGTTACGGTCTCTTTCTCCGTAGGCCTGGAGCACTGCGCGCATGAGGATGGCTGCTCCTCCGCGCCAGACGCCCGTCTCGATCAGGTCGCCGGGCACCCGCTTTTGGATGACGTCGGTGACGCAGGTCTGCAGATGGTCGAGCCGGTCGATCCCGATCATGGTTTCGGCTTCGGCGGGCCAGTCCCTGCCCTGCCGCCGGACTGCCGGGTCGTGGGACAGCGGCCGGACAAGCTCGAGATCCTGTAAAGCGAGTAGCCGTTTGAGCAGGGGGTACACACCCCAGGGGAGTTTTCTTCGCACGAAGCGAAGGGATGCGGGCCGCCGCAGGGGTTCATAGGTTTCGGGAAAGATGCTTCTGGTAAGACATTGCTTTAGCAGGTCAAGGTAAAGGCTTGCCGCCGGATGGTGGTTGGGGCCGCTGCGCGTCTCGATCGCGACTTGGCGTGTCGTTGCCATCAGTTGTCGTGGCGTGTGTTGGGAGACCGGCGACTTCGGAACTTGATTCCCTGCCCGGCTGACTAAGGATGATCAGGGCCCGGCGAAACTTGACTCCAAGGACGTGCTTGTGTGGCTCCGGTTCATTGGATGAGTGGTCGAGCCGCGCGGCCGGCCGTCTGAGCAATTCCGGCTACGTTCGATAGAAGATGGAAGGAGTCGTGCTCGGCGGCAGCTTTGGTGCAGAAAAACGGTCCGATGGCGAGCACGTCCACTCGAGTCCGCAAGAAACATTCGATCGCTTCCTCAGGCTGGCACACGATCGGCTCGTTTTCGTTGAACGAGGTGTTCAGCAGTGCCGGCGTTCCCGTACGGCGCGCGAACGCCGCGATCAAGTCGTAAAACAGAGGCTGATCTTTGCGCGAGACGGTCTGCACGCGGCCCGTATGGTCCACGTGGCTGACGGCGCTTAGCTCGGCCCGTTTTTGGGGGCGAATTCGGTAGACGTGCAGCATGAATGGCGAAGCGTG
This sequence comes from Bryobacterales bacterium, assembly GCA_965248105.1. Classification (GTDB taxonomy): domain Bacteria; phylum Acidobacteriota; class Terriglobia; order Bryobacterales; family UBA6623. Next base: position 1,324,562 of record CBDFIK010000006.1, on the reverse strand, counting down.
GCTGCACTCGAAGTACTCGCCGAGGTGCTCTTCGAGGATGGCGGGAGCAAAGGGCCGGAACCACTCGCGGTGCTTGACGCGGGCGTTCAGAATGTCTTTCATTTCCTCCCGCCCCGGGTGGGCCAGGATGGAGCGGTACCCTAGCGCTCGCGGCCCCCATTCCATCCTCCCTTGAAACCAAGCGACGACCAATCCCCGCTCGAGCGCCGCGGCCGTGTGCTCGACCAACCCCTCGCGATCGAGCCGGCTGAAGGGGATGCCGGCAAGCTCTAGCGTTGTCCTGATGGCTTCTTCATTCCATTCCGGCCCGGTGGCGGCGTCATGCATCGTCCAGCGGCGGCGCCCCCGTCCCAAGATGCCGTGGTGCACATAGAGCGCGGCGCCGAGCGCGGTGCCGTCATCTGAGGCGGCCGGTTGGATGTAGGTTCCGCGGAAAGGCGTGCGCTCGAAAATCTTGCCGTTGGCCACGCTGTTGAGCGCACAGCCGCCGGCCAAAACGAGTTTTTCGGTGCGAAAGCGGAGGTAGAGCGCTCGCAGGCAGTGAAAGTAGACTTCTTCAAAGCGGTGCTGGAGACTGGCGGCCAGGTTGACGTCACGTTCGGTGGGGCCGCTCGAGTGGCGGCGGGGAGGTCCGAGCAGTTCTGTCGTCTTCGCCGAATAGAGGTTGGGTAGAGCGACGTTGCCTTTGTCGTCAATTTGAATCTCTTGCGTCCGGCAGTGATGGGTGAAGTAACTCAGGTCAAGCTCGTAGTGGCCGCCCTCGGTCGTGCGGATCAGCCGGGCCATCTCGCGGTGATAGACGTTCTGACCGTAGGCTGCCAGCGCCATCACTTTTCCTTCGTCGCCATAGCGATCGTAACCGAGCAGTTGGCACACAGTGGTATAGAACACGCCCAGCGAGTGTGGCAGAAAGACTCGATCGAGGATTTCGATTTGGCTACCTTCACAACGACAAAACATGGCGCTGACGAAATCCCCCGAGCCGTCGACGGACAAGCCCGCCGCTTGGTCAAACCCGGAGGGGAGATAGCTGCCGGCGATATGCGCCAGGTGATGCTCGACGAAGTGCACTTGCCACGTGAGCGTCGATGGATCGGCATCGAAACTCCGCGCGATGTAGGCGTCGGCCGCTTTGACGCGGTGAAAGTGCTTCAGCCGATCGGCGACCGCTCCCGCCATGCGGGGCAGGTTCGCCAGGACATGTTTGACTTTCTTCCCTCGATGCATGCGCGGATTGCGGGCGACCGCCAAGTGCTCGACATCGCGGATGCCCGCCCCCGCGATGCGCAGGCACTCGTGGACGGCCTGAGTCGGAAAGCCGGCGTAGTGCTTGCGCCGGTTGAGTCGCTCTTCAGCGATGGCAGCTATCAGCTTGCCCTCCGCGATGAGCGCCGCCGCCGCATCCGGATGAAAGCAATTGATTCCCAAGATCAGCATGGGTCTGGCTCGAAGATACGTTCAGGGCCCGTCAAAAGTTTGCCCGGGGGCAGGCTTGGCCGGCCGAAGCCTGGATCGGTGCCAAGTGCGATGTATTTGTCGATCCGACAACTTCCGCCAACACCTGGCGGAACTGCCGGCAGGCTCGATCAAGGGTGAGGTATTTCTCAAAATACTCGCGGCCGCTTTCTCCCATCTGTCGGGCCTCGGTCGGGCGTTCTGCTAGGAGCGTAATGGCCTTGGCCATCGAACCCGGATCTCCTGGGGGTGTTCGGACACCCGCCTGTGCGGTCTGGAGTTGCTGTGAGATGGCCGATCCCTCCGGTACCGCGCAAACAATGGGCCGGCCGGCCGCCAAGTAGGTGATCATCTTTGACGGAACACTGGCGTCTTGGGACTCTTTGGAGAGAGTCAACAGCATGGCATCGGCGGCCGCTTGCACCTCCGCCAACCTACGCCTTGGCTGGAAGGGCTCGAATCGGATATTCCGCAGCTTCGCTCGGGTGGCGTCCCTGATCATTTTCCTCTTGAGCAGCCCCTCACCGATGCACAGGATCAGGACATGACTGCGCGCCTCCAAGCGCTTGGCAACGTCCACTAGAACATCCGCACCGCTGGCGAGACCCATGGTTCCCGCATACATGGCGACGAATACATCAGGCGCGACCCCCATCTCGCGTCTCCAACTGTCGCCTCGGATTTCGCGGGGAAACTCATCCCGATCGACCCAGTTGGGAATGACCGCGATTCGAGCGGGTGCGATCGCGCGGTTGCGGCATAGCAGATCCCGCATTGTGTCGGATATAGCAATTACCTTCCCGCTCTTCCGGCAAAGCCGGCGGTCCCAGGAACGGAGGAATCTCGACAACAGGCCGCGAGTTTGGAGAAGTCCTGCGCTTTCCGCTGCCTCGGGGTAGACATCCTGGACGTAGTAGACAACCGGGACGCGCCACCACCTGCCGAGCCAGGTTCCGATTTGAACGGCGATGAGAGGCCAGGTTTCGAGAACCAATACGTCCGGTCGGCCTAAGCGCCAGGCATTGAGGACGGAAGAGATCCCGAAAGTAAAGTTTTCCATCACCCGGTTCCACAAGCGCCGTTTCGCGCCGATCAACCAGCTCGCGCAGCGGACGACAGAAAGGCTCCCCTGCGTCTCAATAGACCGTGATCGTCGCCGGTAGGCGCCGTAGACTGCGCCTGCGGGTCGGTTGGGAAAGGACGTTACGACGGCGATTTGATGGCCTTCGGAAGCAAGGCGGCACGCGAGCTCGGAAGCCATGACTCCGCTCGGGTCGGGCTCGGGCGGAAAGACGGGACAGATGAAGGTGATTTTCAAGGTGCTAAAGGAAACAGGATGCGCAGCCGGAGAAGCACTTCTGCCTAGTTGCGCAAGCTAACGCTAGACGAGTCTGTGTTGGAGGCAGCGGGCTGAAGGGTATCCCTTCGGGTCTCGTTTCTAGCCCTGCACACGGTCGTAAAACTCTCGGTAATGGATGTCGTAATAGCGGGAGTTTGTGGCCCGCGGCTCCCAGTTGTTGAGGACAGTACCCAGCACAGCCGTCCCGTCTTGATCGAAACGCTCTTGAGCAGATCGGACGGCCTCCCGGAGCGTCTTGCCGGCCCGGACGACGAGAATCACGCCGTCGGCCAAACGGCCCAGTAGGCGAGCATCGGAGATCTGCAGTACGGGGGGCGTGTCCACCAGAACCGCGTCGTAGCAAACACGCGAGCGGTCAAACAATTCGGAAGCCCGCCGGGACGACAACAAGCAAGGAACATTGGAACTCCGGGGACCGCTCGGAAGCAAGTCTAAGCCCGGGATGGCGGTTCTACAGGCCAGGCGATCGCAATCAAGCTCCGAGATCTCTTCCCCGTGGTGGAGCACAACGCTGAGGCCCCAATGGTTTTCTACCTGGAAGACCTCGTGCAATCTCGGTTGGCGCATATCCGCGTCAACCAGCAGTACTCTTCGGCCACGGCCCGCCAAGGCAACCCCGAGATTGGCGACCATTGTGGTTTTTCCTTCCATCGGACTCGCACTTGTCACCACCACTACGCGGGCTGGGTCGCCGTCCTGGTTGGTCAGCAGGAGTGACGTAGCGATGGCCTGGAACGATTCGGCCAAAAGGGAATGCTGACGTTGCCAGGTGATGAGTTCCAGGCGGTTCCCCGACCGGTCCGGTCGGCCGCCAGGACGGCTGTTTTCCATGGCGGGCCTTCGCCTTCGGCCTAATTTCAACTTCACGCGGAAGCCCTTTGCCGACCTCCTTTGCCCAGGGTCGGCACGCCGGGCCGGAACCGAGCCCAGCTCCGGCACCCGTAACCACGAGGGAGTCTCACCCGGCGCCTTCAGCGTCGAGTCGGCACGTTCTCGGACGGTGACAAACAGGGCACCGACAAGGAAACCGGCCAGCAGGCCAAACAGTGAATTCGTCTTCAGATCGGGCTTATACGGTTTTGGCGGAGGCTCGGCCGGGTCAATGACTCGAACGGTGGTGGCGCTCATAGCCGAAGCGATCCCGGCTTCGTTCATCTTCTGCAGCATGGATTCGTAGAGCTGCCGCTTGCTGTCGACTTCCCGCTTGAGGATCTTGTAGTGAATCGCCTTCGCCGCTTGATCCGAAACCAAATCGGCCTGGTTGGCGTAGGCGATGGCGAGCAGCTTTTCGCGACGTTTCGCTGATTCGTGTTCGTTGCGAATTCGATCTATCACGTTCCTTCGCTCAGCCTCCAATGTCACGGTCAGCTCGTCAATCTGTGCTTGGACGCGTTTGACCCGGTAGTAGGTTGGCTTGAATAATGTGCTCAGTTCGGCGCGCTCTTGGCGCAGACCGGCCAGTTTGACCTGGTACTTGCGGAGGGGCGCCTGGTCGAGCACGTCCGGGAGCGATTCCGGAAGGCTGGAGATCCCGATTTCGTATTGCGATTGCTTCTGCACCCGGCTCACTTGCGCTTCCGAAAGCGCTTGTTGCAGTTGCCGCAGCTTCTCTTTCGCTAGGCTTTCCTTCTCGGCCGCGAAAATCAGGCCACTGGCACTCCCGTAACGTTGTAGTTCGTCCTCCGACTTCTCTAACTTGATCTTCAAGTCATCGAGTTGCCGAGTCAGCCATTCGCTAGTGTGCTGGGAGGTCTCCCAGCGGCTTTCAAGGTTTTGCTGCGTGAACTCTTCTGCCAAAGTGTTCACAAAGAGGGCGGCCAAGTTTGGGTCGGGTGAGTCGTAGAAGACTTCGATGACCCGGTCTTGAAACGACGTCCGAACTCGCAGATTCGCCTGTGCCGAGTTGCGGAGCCGAATGTCCCTGGGAAGTTGTTGGCTCGCCGGCAAGCCGAATGCTCTGCGCCAGGACGCCAGCCAGCCTTTTGAGTAATCGGTCGGTGGACCTTCTGCCAGGCGCAACCTGCCAGCGACTCGGTCGAGCAGCGATTTCGACCGTAGGATTTGTATTTGCGTTCGAATGTAGGACTCCCCGGAATAATTGCCTGTCGAAGTAGGATCCACGTCCTTCATGTCGAGGAAATTGTCGTTGATCCCTTGGATCTCGAGCAACGTGCTTGCCTGGTAGATCGGTGTCTGGGGAAGCGTCAGCAGAAGCGCGGTCAGCCCACCCAGAACAGTAATCAGAATGAGTGTTCCTTTACGCCGGCACAGGATTCGGTAGTACTCAAGGATCCCGCGGATCGAAGATTCATCGCCCGCTGTCGGATACAAGCGCTCAGGACTGCGCATGCCTGAGCCCGAGCCGGAGTTTGTTTCGGGGAGCTGGGTCGGTTTCATGCTTTTTTGTTGTCTAAATGCTTCTCAGAATCGGTCATGAGACCAGCACCGTCAGCGGCGGTATATGGCGATGCCGGTCCCAATTCGAACGGCGGCGTCGAGGGTTCTCAGTCCCACACTTTTGCGGGTGCTGTTGGGAACGAACAAGATGTCGTAGGGCTTTAGGGAGACGTCGGGGCCCTTGCCGGCAAGAACTTCTTTTAGATTCACAAGGGTTTCAGAACGCTGGGACGCGTTCGGTCCCGCCCTCAAGATCTTGGCCTTCCGCGGTGCCGCTGTGCGCGCCAGACCTTCTGCCAGAGAAAGCGCCTCCAGCACCGATAGAGTCTCGCGGTCATGAAGCACGAAACCGCCGGGCCTGCGCACCTGACCGACCACGTAGATGAGTTCGGCCCTAGGCACCGTAATTACATCGTGAGACCGGACCTCGATGTTTTGCATCGGGTCGCGCGCCTTCATCAGACTGCCAAGCTCAACTTCCGCTACGCTGAATTGCCCGCTGGGGTCATCATGGGCGCCCGCAAGCGGAATGCGTCCCCTTTCGAGTCGCCGCGTGATCGTCACACGGTGGCCTGCGTCCGACCGCAGTCCCCCTGCCAACGAGAGCATCTCCACCAGCGTCTTGGTTCCTACCGCCTGGTGAACTCCCGGCCGATTCACCGCTCCGATCACCGAAACCGGCTGACTGCCGACCTTCCACACGCTCACGATCACCTGAGGTGCTTGCATGTAGTTTCCGAGGCGCTTGGTGAGTTCCGCTTGCAGGCGATCCACCGTCATGCCTGCTGCTCGGACCCTGCCCACCAGCAGAAGATGGATATCCCCTTCGGCACTGATGCGAACGCGTTTGTCCGACAAGTCTTCGAGACCGAGGACCGAGATTGCGAGTTCGTCGTTTGGCCCGAGGACGTAGCTCGACCTGCTCGCATCGTGAGCCTTGGTCGGCTCCAACTGCTGGGAAGCGCTCGGCCTGTGCGAATCGAGGCCTTGGGAAAGCCTCTGTTGCGCCAGAGAAGTGAACGGCGAAAGGCAGGCCACCGCCGCTGTAACCAGCGCCGTACAAAGGCCGGCTGTCAACTGTTGCAGGACCTCATTTATGGGGTGTGGCTTGTCCGGGCCGGTCAACATGAAGGCGTCCTTCATTGCTCTCACAGAGTGGGTATAGCGCTAGGCTTTGTTTCCCCGTTCGGCCGGCAGGAGTTCCCTAACGGTTCTCAACCACGCGGCTGAGCTTTAGATCCGGGCCCCCAGGTCCTCGAAAGCTCCGACTCTCGTCATCGCCAGGCCGGCTAGACCTCGGGGGTTCCAGACGCGAGGTGGCGTCGCGAAGACCTTTCGGTCCGACCCAATGAAACGGAAGCGGCTCCTGGCGGGTGGCCCTGGAGCGGGCCAACGGCCCGGGCCCAGCGACGGTCAATCTCAACCCCGACCGAACGCTGCAGCAGGGCTACTGAGACCACCAACCTGTGATCGCCTCTGGAATCGAGATAGATTCCTTCAAGTCCACACAGAGGGCCGGCGACGATCTGAACTCGTTGGCCGGCGCGCAGGAAACGCCAGGGCTGCGCGTACAAGCCGGAGCGGACAACGGCCTGAAGCGCCGCCACCTCGCGATCGTCGATTGGCGCGGGGGTCCTACCCACGCCCACCACGTAAACTACACCCGGCGTGGTGAGAATGGGAAGCCGGGAACCTGCTTGAAAGCGACAGAATACATAGCCGGGGAAGAGAGGAAGTTCAATCTCTTTGACACGATCCGACCACGACCTCCTGCTCCTGTACAGCGGCAAGAAGGGTTCGTATCCCTTGTAGCGGAATGCTTCGGCGATCCGCCTTTCGCGCTGAGGCCTTACTCGTACCGCGAACCAGCGGCTGGCCGAACCATCCGGAACCATGGAGAGCGACTGCGTTCAAAGGTCGGGTAGGAGTTGCGGATCCGCACAGCCATTGTTCGCCGACTGAGCTAGTGGGCAGTTGGGCTACCGCCCCATGAGTCCCACAGACTGAAGAACCCCCGATACAGCAACACTACCGGAAGACGTCAAAGTACCACGCCTGTTAAGTGAATGTCAACGAACTTTATAGCATTATCTAGTAAAATTAGAATAATAAAATAAGAATTATAAATAATTAAAAAACAATTATGGTTATTTTAGTTTTATGTTCGCGCCCCTGGCCCGGCGCTCGCCGGTCCGCCCCAGCGAGGGTAGCCTCGACAGGCGAGATAGATTGGTACAACCTGCAGCCGGCCTTGGCCTTCTGAGGGCGGTCGGCGACGAACGTCGAACCAGACAGAAAGTCTGGCCGACACGCGACAAAGGACCCGGAGAGGTGTCGCTAGTCGGTAAACGATAACAGCTAGGTTCCGCGGGGGAGGGTGCGATAGCTCCGAAGCACAGAGGCACAGGTGATGGTGGGGAAGGCAATCAAAACCGCAGCAAAGGCGATGACGCTTTGGGAACGAAACACAAGCTCAAATACCACGGCACTTGCCTGCGGGATATGAGTGGGCACACCCAGGACGAGACAACCCAAGACGATGGCAATGGGAATGGAGACCGGGGCCGCCAGAAGAGCGAGCATGGTCTTGATCGGTCGTCCCAATAACCCATGTGTCCAGCCTTCGAGACGCGCCGCTTTCCAACAGCCGGCGACCAGTAGGTAAGCGAAAGCTAGGCACGCGACGGCTAAGCCTATCTGGGCCGGTTGGGGGACGCGCACTAGAGAGTCGCGGATCGAAAAGGCGATCATCCAACCGAAATGGCCTCCCATGACCGGTGATATCACGTAGACGAGCCAAGAGGCTGAGACGGCTAGCAAGGGAAGGCCGTAGATCCAGCGCAAAATGTAGGGATACCGCGAAGTGAGGGGGTGGCGCTTGGGGAATATGAGAGCCAGGTGCAATAGAAACGGGAGAATGGGCAAGACTAGCGAGGCCAGCTCGGAAGCGGACCAGCTTTCCATTTGGGCCAGGCCAAGCGTGGCCATGCCAAGATAGACCATGCGCGTGACCGCCATCCACGAAAACCCGAGGATCATTGCTTTGCTCAGTCCCGTGTGATTGATCCCGTTCAACGCTAGCTCCAATAGTACTAGTTGTTCTAGTACGCTTGAATCTTATCAAGTATCAGCGCCGTCGGAAATCGGGTGACTATAGGGCGGAAAGGGAAGTAAACAACCCAGCCCAATAACAGTCAGCACGTAGGCTCACTAAGGGATCTGACTTAATACGGATCCCGCCACTTGTGATATGGCCAGGCTCCGTCGATTCAGCAGAGGGTTCGGTTCCAGCGCCTAGTTTCGGAGGGGATTATGTCGCTTGGGGGGTGGGGTGCTGAGCAAGCGCGAACTATCTTCACGTCCTAGGCGAGAGGACAGCGGAAACGGGACTCCCCGAATCATGCACCGGTGTTCGGTGCTGGAGTGGCTCGAAGGGGTCCCGCGGCAAGGGTTGGGCAGCGTCCTTCTTGCGTTGAGGAGTCCGCGAGGGACCACGCGAGCCGGGAGCTGCTGCTAGAAGGCCACTAATTATAAGAACCCTGGTTCTGTTCGTCGATCCAAATCCGAACGCGTTTCTTTTCGTCATCGACCCTAACGATGTCGCCGCGCTCTGTCCTCAGCTGGGCGATTGCGGCTCCCAGATCTATTTTCTCTCCTTCTCCCGAGAACAAGGCGTCGACCGCCGTGACAGGTAGATCGATACGAACTCGATAGGCGTCGGTTGCCAAATCCACTACGCGCACTCGGATGTAGTGCCCGTCACGCGCGACGGTCGTCCGCTTGCCCCTTTCTTCGACGGAAACAAACTCCGCGTCGCCCGAGGCTTTCAGTTCGGTCCACGCTCGGCGAATATCGGTCAGCGAAACACCCTTTGCCTACAGTTTGCCGAGTCCCTTGGCCATAGCCTTTTCGGGCACCATTGCTGTCGCCGCCTCGGCGAAGGCTAGGGGCAGGTTCAGGCTGACGTTCTTGCCCCCCTCATCGAGTTTGTGGACTCGGATGTGGATCCAAGCGTCGCTTTGCTCGGCCAGTACAACGGTGACCAGACCGCCCAGCAAAACTACAAACAGTCCAGTGGCCACAATCAGTTTCTTCATGATTTCGATCTCCTTTGGGATACCGACGCATTTTAGGTCCGTCCCGACCGATGGATGCTGTCGGTGTAGTCGCTACGTAGTTACGTGCCGGCGCCCGCAAAAGTTCAATCAGTCTCGGAGCGCGCACAAGGAGGTGCGGGCCGAGGCCACTGTTCGGGTAGGGCACCCGGAACAGGAGAGAGTTTGCGGCGGGGGACCGCTGGCCCAATAGCGCTTACTTAGCGACCACGGATGCTCGAATTACTCCCCAGGATTCCGAGCTGGGCGCAAAGGTTTTAGGGACACGGAGGGTGGCAGCTAGGCGGCTCCCCGGGGGCGACATGTCGCGGCGGTACATGACAAACGGCGTCATGCGGGGAAAGATTCGTTGGTTCCCTCACGGTTTAAGTCGACAGTATGGGGGCTATATAGAGCCTACGTTCCTTCCATCCACGTCGAAAGGTAGCGCTCCTGATCGGGGGTCAGCTCGTCGATGCGGATGCCCATCGAGTCCAGTTTGCGCCGGGCAACCTGTTGGTCAATCTCTTTGGGAACGGTGTGGACGCCGATCGGCAGCTGCCCGCGCTGCTTGGTCACGTACTCCGCGCACAGAGCCTGGTTGGCGAAGCTCATGTCCATCACGGTGGCGGGATGTCCTTCGGCGGAGCTGAGGTTGACCAAACGGCCATCGGCGAGAACAAAGATTTTCCGGTCATTCGGCAGAGTAAATTCCTCGACAAAGTCACGCGATGGCCGGCGGGAAACGGCGATTTCACCAAGCGAGTCGAGGTCGATTTCCACGTTGAAGTGTCCGGAATTGGCGACGATGGCGCCGTCCTTCATGTTTTCGAAGTGTTGACGGTTGATGACGTGTTTGTCGCCGGTGACGGTGATGAAAATGTCGCCGATCGGGGCGGCCTCGATCATGGGCATCGCGCGGAAACCGTCCATCACGGCTTCCAGGGCGCGCGTGGGATCGACTTCGGTGACGATCACGTTCGCGCCTAAGCCCCGAGCGCGGCTGGCGACCCCGCGGCCGCACCAGCCATAGCCGGCGACGACCACATTCAGCCCGGCCAGCAGAACGTTCGTCGCCCGGATGATGCCGTCGATCGTCGACTGCCCGGTTCCGTAGCGGTTGTCGAACAAGTGCTTCGTCATCGCGTCGTTGACGGCGACGATCGGGTATTTGAGAACGCCTTCTTCCGCCATCGCTCGCAGGCGGATGACGCCGGTCGTCGTTTCTTCCGTGCCTGCAAATACGCCCTCGGCCAACTCCTTCCGGTCCGTATGGAGACTGTGGACCAGGTCGGCCCCGTCGTCCATCGTAATCTGTGGTTGGTGGGCGAGCGCCGCGGAGATATGAGAATAGTAGGTCTCGTTATCTTCTCCCTTGATGGCATAGACCGGAATACCGTAGTCATTGACCAAAGAAGCGGCTACGTCATCCTGGGTGGAGAGAGGATTCGAGGCGCAAAGCACGCACTCGGCGCCTCCGTCGCGCAGCGTAATGGCGAGATTCGCGGTTTCGCTCGTCACATGCAGACAGCCCGAAACCCGGATCCCCTCAAGGGGCCTGCTTTGGACGAATTCTTTCCGAATAGACTCGAGAACGGGCATCCACTGTGCGGCCCATTCGATCCGTCTTTTGCCAGCCTCTGCCAGACTCAAGTCTCTGACATCGCAGGGCGTACTTGTTGCTATAGCCATAATCGTTGGTCTTCCTAGGATGTGTTTCTAGGCCTTTGCGGTCGAGACGCCGGCTTCAAACTTCAGGACGGAGGCTTTCTCCGTGTTCTCCCACGTAAAGCCTTCTTCGTCACGTCCAAAGTGGCCGTAAGCAGCCGTTTGCCTGAAAATCGGGCGCCGCAAGTCGAGGTATTCGATAATGCCCTTGGGTGTTAGAGGGAAGGTTTGACGAACGATGTCGGCCAAGCGGGCATCTTCGATTTCCCCGGAACCGAACGTTTCTACCATCACCGAAACGGGGTCGGCGACACCGATCGCGTACGCCAACTGTACTTCGCAGTGCGTTGCGAGACCCGCGGCAACAATGTTCTTGGCGACATGCCGCGCCATGTAGGTCGCCGAGCGGTCGACCTTCGTTGGATCTTTGCCGGAAAAGGCGCCGCCACCGTGCCGCCCCATGCCGCCGTAGGTGTCGACGATGATCTTGCGGCCGGTCAGGCCCGTATCACCATGGGGTCCTCCGACGACAAATCGTCCCGTGGGGTTGATGTGATACTTGGTGTTGGCGTCTACCATCTCCCTTGGTACCACCGGCCGAATGACGTGGTCGATGATCTCGGCTTTCAGTTGGTCCTGCTCGACACGATCGCTGTGTTGCGTCGAAATCACAACGGCATCCAAGCGAACCGGTTTGCCGCCATCGTACTCGACGGTCACCTGCGACTTGCCGTCCGGGCGTAGATAGTCGAGATCCTCGGCCTTTCGCACCTCCGCCAGCTTCCGAACGAGCTTGTGCGCCAGGCTAATCGGCAGCGGCATCAGCTCTTCGGTTTCGTTGCAGGCGTACCCGAACATCATGCCCTGGTCGCCGGCGCCGCCTGGATCGACACCCATTGCGATATCGGGCGACTGCTCGTCGACCGAGTTCACCACCGCGCAGGAATTGCAGTCGAACCCGAACTCGGCCTGGGTATACCCGACATCGCGAATCGTATCGCGAGTAACCTTCGTGAAATCGACGTACGCCCTGGTCGTGATCTCTCCGGCGATCATGCACAAACCGGTTGTGACGAGCGTTTCGCAAGCTACCCGCCCGGTAGGGTCCTCCTTGAGGACGGCGTCCAGCACAGCGTCCGAGATCTGGTCGGCCAACTTATCCGGATGCCCTTCCGTTACCGATTCCGAAGTGAATAGATGCTTGTCCGTGCGTGGCAATCCGTTCCTCCAATAAAGTGCGTCTCTGTCAGCGTTCCCCTCGGCGCTGCCGGCGAGACACGTGAATCGAGCTGAGTCTAGTCAAGCTAGCAGAACCCCGGCGGGCCCGTCAATAAGCGGCTGAAAACACCACCCTTACTGTGTTGTTCCCGGCGAGTTTAGGGTGCGTCTGCTGCTGACTAGGTTTGATCAGAGACACCGGCTCAAGCCCCGCTACGCCCCCCAGCCTGGAGCCGCGCCAAGGTGAAAAAACCGGGGACTGGAAGGTGTGAAAAAATCAGGGACTGTCACAAGCGGCGTCCTAGAAGTCGCGTAGAATCAATCGCAGCTTCCGCCGCGGGCTGACTGTCCCAGCATTTTTTCACACCTTCCAGTCACAAGCGCCGTTCACTGGGGCAGCGTTTTACCAATCACTTACGGGAGGCGCAGTTGACTGTCCCAAGGTTTTTTCACAAACCTCCCAGCCTGGAGCCGCGCCAAGACCAGCTCCACCGGCCTGGAACCCGTCACCGCTCTTGCTTCTCTGGGATGGAGGGCAGCCGCCCCGCTTGGCCCCTCATGCGTCATCGGCGTTCTGCCGGCGGATGCTTAGCGTGGCGGCTGGCTACAAGCCATGGGGGGGACGGATACCGGAGCCTCTCGACCTGTCCGACGATCGCTCACACATGGCAATGAGCCAGCCCGCGCTTTTCCAAATACTGCTGGTGGTAATCCTCCGCCCGGTAGAATTCGGAAGCGGCCGTGATCTCGGTAGCGATCGGCTTGCTGAACCTGCCACTCGCCTCGAGCTTCTGTTTGGACGCTACTGCGGCAGCCTCCTGCTCGGGACTGTGAAAAAAGATCGCCGAGCGATACTGGGTACCAACGTCGGGACCCTGGCGGTTTCGGGTGGTCGGGTCGTGGTTATTCCAGAACACCTCCAGCAAGTCTTCGTACGAGACGAGATCTGGATCGTAATCTACTTCCACGGCTTCGGCGTGGCCCGTCGTGCCGCTGCAGACATCGTGGTAGGTTGGGTTTTGGAGTGTGCCTCCGGTGTAGCCTACTTGGGCCGATGTGACGCCTTTGACCTGCCGGAAAGTGACCTCGACTCCCCAGAAACAGCCTGCTCCAAAAGTAGCTTTTTGTGTCATTTTTGTGTTCCCTGTTGACTTCTATCCTTAAGTCTAGCCTTTAGCCCGGCCTCCTGGGCTCGCCACTACATTCACGGGCTTCCCCTCGAAGTAGGCGAACAGATTATCGACTGCCAGCTGAAGTCCGGCCTCGAGCACCTCTGGCGCCGCGCCGCCCGAGTGCGGTGTCATGACGACGGTGGGAAGGCGGGTCAGCGGGTGGTCCTGCGGCAACGGTTCCACATCAAAAACGTCTAGCCCGGCCCCGGCGATTCGCTTTTCTTCGAGCGCTGCGATCAATGCCTCCTCGTCGGCGATCGGACCGCGAGCCGTGTTGATGAAGATGGCGCTCGGCTTCATGCGCCGAAATGCGCCGTCGTCTATGAGGCCGGTGGTTTCCCGCGACTGGCGAAGATGCAAACTGACGACATCGCTGATTTCGTATAGCTCGTCGAGATCCACGAGCTCAAGACCTAATTCCTGGGCAAGCTCCGATGACGGATGCATCGTCCAAGCGACAACCCGCATGCCGATACCCCGGGCGATGCGAGCGGTTTGACGCCCGATAGCTCCGAGTCCGATGATGCCCAGCGTTTTGCCGTGTAGCTGCGTGATCAGTCCACGGGGCCACGCCCCTTGCCGCGTTTCGACGTCAATCTGCGGGATCCGACGGGCCACGGCTAGCATCAGAGTCAGGGTGTGCTCAGCCATCGCAATCGCAGATACACCCGGCGTGTTGGTGGTCGTGATCCCTAGCCTTTTGGCGGCGGCAAGGTCAACGTGATCCGTTCCCGTTCCCCACACCGAGACGATCTGTAGCTTCGGACAGGCGGCCAGCACCACCTCGGGAAACTTCGCCGACGCGCGAATGCTGATGGCCCCTTCGGCATCTCCGACGCGCTCGACGAGTTCTTTGTCTGAAGAGGGAAGCGTATCGTAATAGCCGACCTCGGCGCGCTCCAGCAGCGCCTGGTACGCTTTGCTCGGCCGCATAACCGGCGGGGCGTCGTCAGGGACGGCGATTTTGAACCTTTGCATGGGTCGGCTTGGCCGGCTCTTCGCCCCGTGCCGTAGGCGACGTGCCGCTGTGGACCGGTCGAAAGACGAGGATAGCGCAGCGTACACGGCCCTGCCGATCGTTTCGCTCTCGATAAGTGGTTTGGACTATACTCGTCGATGAATTCTGCGAGAGTTAGGACATAACTTTCCGCGAGACCGACTTGCTAAAGGAGTAGACCATGGCTGGCGTCAACAACCCCTCTCCGCCCACACCCGCTCTGTTCTTCGAGACCGTCAACGCCTACCAGCGGACGGCTTCGCTGAAGGCTGCCATCGAACTCGACGTGTTCACGGCGCTCGGTGAAGGAAAGCACGCCGCAGGCGAGCTTGCCGATCGGTGTCAGACGTCTGAGCGGGGTATGCGCATCTTGTGCGACTACCTGGTGATCATCGGATTCCTGACTAAGACCGGCTCTCGTTATGAGCTGACCCCCGATACGGCGAAGTTTCTCGATCGCAACTCCAAAGCTTTTCTGGGCGGGGCGATTGAGTTCATGCTTTCTCCCCTGTTGACCGATTCGTTCCAGGATGTCGCCGCCGTCGTGCGAAAGGGGGGCACGGTGCAGCCCGAAGACGGATTGATGGCTCCGGAAAACCCCGAGTGGGTGAAGTTCGCGCGGGCCATGGCGCCGATGATGGCGCTACCGGCGGAGCTGATCGCGGAACTGGTCGATGCCAAGTCGGGCGCGAAGTGGAAGGTGCTCGATATCGCGGCTGGACACGGCCTGTTCGGATTGGCCATCGGCAAGCACAATCCAAACGCGGAGATTGTCGCCCTCGACTGGCCTAACGTGCTGGAAGTCGCCGTCGAAAATGCGGAGGCGGCCGGGATTTCCGATCGCTATCGCACAATCCGCGGCAGCGCGTTCGACGCCGACTACGGCAGCAGCTATGACATCGTGCTACTGACGAATTTTCTCCATCACTTCGACGCACCCACCTGCGAGGGATTGCTCCGCAAGGTTCACAGCGCCCTTCTTCCTGGCGGTCGTGCTGTGACACTGGAGTTCATTCCTGACGAAGATCGCGTTTCACCGCCCCTCGTTGCCGCCTTCAGCATGATGATGCTCGGAGGCACGGCGGGCGGAGATGCCTACACCTTCTCCGAGCTGGATCGCATGTTCCTCAACGCAGGCTTTGCGAGCAACGAACTGCGCTCCATCGAGCCTTCGCTGCAGCAAGTGGTCGTTTCCGCGAGATAAGCGGCCGGCTCAGATTCTTTGCGGTTCGCTTCCGATTTTCAGTCGCTCGGATCTGTCAGCAGTTCGTCGATCTTGGTCTTGAAAGCATCGAAAGCCTGCGCACCGCGGATGAACTGGGTGGCCTTGATTTTGTCCGGGTTTGCCGGGTCGGTCAGGCCCAGCAAGAAGCTCGGCGTACCCCTCACACCGGCCTTCGATCCGTCGCTGGTGTCGGACTTGACCTGCTCGGTGTACCTGCCGTCATCGAGGCAAGCCTTAAACGTCGCTGTGTCGAGCGATTCCGCTTCCGCGTGAGCCATCAAGTCCGCGTCGCTCAGCTTGCGCTGGTTGTCAAAGATGCGGCTGTGAACTTCCCAATACTTGCCCTGATCCCCCGCGCAGAGCGCTGCTTCCGACGCCTTGGTCGCGCGCGAGTGCATGGGCAGCGGGAACTGCCGCATGACGTACTTCACTTTGCCCGTGTCCACGTATTCCTTCCGGATCTCTGGCATCACTTTGGTGAAGTGGCGACGGCAGAAGGGGCATTGGTAGTCGGTGAACTCGACCAAGGTTACTTTCGCATCGGCGGGTCCTAAAAAGGGAGCGTCTTTGATGCTGACGTCCTGGGGTTGGAAGGCCGCCGCCCGACGGGGCTGGGGCCTCTGGGCCTTCAGTAGTTTCTTGATCTCCGCCAACTCCTTCTGGATCGCCTGTTGGCCCGCCTTGAGGCCATCGACTTCCCAGCGCAGCGACTGTAACTCGTCGGTCTGGGCAGTGAGCGGTAAAGCATACAAAATAAACAAGAAAACCGTCGTCGCGGTTATCGATTTCGCGTTCATCATGGCGATTTGAGAAAAACCTTTCCTAGAGCGAGCTTAACATGGATTCGTGGAGTCGGGCAGGCTGAAACCCGCATCTAAGGGACCTCCCGAATTCGCGCAGCAGCGGGCGAAGAACCAACAACGCATCAAACGCCCCGTCCTGGTCGGAGCTTACGCTGGGCAGACATTTCCAACCTTGGCGCGGGGCTCGTCCTACAGATCAGCGTGCTCTACTTGCTTTGCCCCTGCTACCGGTTTTCGAACCATCCTTGACGACTTCTACAGTTCCCATGGTGAGGTCGAAGTTGACTTCGGCGAAGCCATTTCCTTTAAGGGTCACCTGCCCGCTGAGCACGGTTCCGTCCTGCGTTGTCAGGGTAACGGTATACAACGTCGGTTTCCCCTTGTGCTTGTATTCGAGCAGGTAATAGCCGTCCTCGTCCGTCTCCGCGGTGAGGACGACCCCGTCGGTGGGGTGCACCAGCGATAAGGTCGCACCAGTCACCCCTTCCCCGTCGCTCGATGTGCTCGCCAATCCGAAGCACCCGGAAGGCCTTTTGAAGATGTTGAGGTTCTGCACCTTGCCCCCGAAACCCTCGCCGGCGAAGGCGGTGGTGTGAGAGAAGTCCAGGTCTTTGCAATCTGGAATTCCAAGGGATCCGGCCGCAAACATCTGGCTCTCGTCTACCAGAGCGTCGTAACTGCCCCAGTCCGAGAGAGTGGCGACATCCGGGTCGTACCGGTCGGGCTTCCCGTCCCCGGGGTTCCAATCTACATGCACTCCTTTGAGACCGAAATCCAAGTGGATATTTACGTAGAGCTGGCAGCTCGCCGGATAGGTCGCCGTCACCGTCAAGGTACAGGTTCCCATATTGTTGACCACGGATTGGTTGAACGTCGGACAGCTCCAATCGATGATGGGCGCAGGGGCATCGAACCAGTTGCCGATCTCGAGCTCTCGATCGAGCGCAGCCAGCGCTACCTCTGGCGGGATGAAGCATTGCTGGTCGCAACTTTCACCTGCGGGGCACCCCGTCGAATCAAAAGTGACGAAATCGCAGGCTCCTGTGACCTCGAGGGTTTGATCGTCGACACAGAAGGGATCAGTGGTGACCAGCGATCCGTCGTAAACATGCACCGGCCTGGCCCCGTGGGTGATAAACGGGTAGGGCACGCTGATCGTGAACGTTTCCAGCTTGCCCGCGCAAGCCTGCACGCAAGCGTTGTTGTCGCCGCAGTCGTTCGGAACTGACGTATCGCAGGGGCTGTTGTCATTATCGCAGAGACCGATGGTTGAACCGTCCGAAATCAGGTTGTAGTAGAACTGGCCGGGATTGGTCGCGTTCGCCTTGTGTGCCGGCCACAGCTTGCCGTCCGGCGTGAACAGCAGCCTGAACTGACTCTCCGGCTGGCAGCTGACAGCACCGACGTCGCTGCAGGACAGCCCATCCGACGCTGGTGCTACCAGACCGGTTACGACATCACAGGGTTGCCCGGTAGGCGTACCGCTCCCGTCGACACAGCCCCCCTTGGTGCTGAAATCGAACGAGCACAGCGCGGAATCGGTTACCGCCGAGCAGGCTAGATTGTTCGGCAGGCAGACGCCCAAGCTATCGCAGGTGTCGGCTAACGTACATGCGTTGGACGTCGGATCACCGCAGGGGTCACCCTCGCCAGAGACGACGTCGCTTGGACACGTAATGTCCGTCCCGTTGCACAGCTCTTCGGGGTCACAGACAGCACCCGCCCGACACACCGTCGTCGAGGGCAGGACGCCGTTTGCCGGACAGTCGTTGTTCGTGCCATCGCAAAACTCAGTCGCGTCGCACACATCCAAAGCCGCTCGACACAAGGACGTCGATTTCCCGTCTTCCGGACAGGATACCCCCGAGCCGTCACAATCCTCCGGCACGTCGCAAACGCCCGCCGTCGCTCGACACTCGGTTCCCGTATCGAAACCGTCCGCCGGACAGGATACCCCCGAGCCGTCACAATCCTCCGGCACGTCGCAAACGCCCGCCGTCGCTCGACACTCGGTTCCCGTATCGAAACCATCCGCCGGACAGGCCGCCGATGACCCGGTGCAATCCTCCGCTACGTCACAGACGTCCGCTGAGGCGCGACACTCGGTGCCGCCGGTCACGAAACTGTCCCCCGGGCAACTCCCCGCGCCGTCGCACTGCTCCGCCACGTCACAGACGCCCGCTGCCGTCCGACATACGGTCGTGCTCGGCTCGTTGTTGACCTCACAGCTCCCCAACCCGTCGCACGTATCGGGATTGTCGCAATCCGTGTCGGTTCCATCGCCGCAAGAAGTCCCCTGCGCAAAAGGCTGCGGCACGCATTGGTCCGCGGTCTCGTCACACACTCCGAGGGTACACTCGGTGGTCTGAAACCCACAGTCTGGAGGGGTCCCCGGGTCGCAGTCGCCCGTGATCAGATTGCAGGTCTCTGAGCCGTTGCAGAACACATCGTCGTCGCACTCGGCGTCCGACGCGCAACCCGTCTGGAGGCCAATAACTTCGGCGATACTGCAGTCGCACTTCGATCCGTTTCCAGGATCGGTGCCCAGCTCATCGGTGCACGCCCCGTCGGGATTCTGCTTCCAGCTGGTGCAGCTGCCCACATCCGCGGTGCCGTCGTTGTTTGAATCGTTGCAAAGTAAAGTGGTAGTAAACTGGTAGGTCGTAAAGAGGCAGGTGCCACCTCCCTCGCTGCAAGGCCCGGTGACATCTGTTCCACACGGCCCGGTACCCTGAGCATCCAAGTCACCACAGGCGTCACCGTCCCCGTCGTAGAAGGGCCCTAATGTTGAATTGCAGTCCGCATTACCCGAGGAGACGGGCTGGAGAAAGTCTCGATAACAGGTCCCGGTGGGATCGCTTTGAGCAGACCCCCCACTCTCATTCAGCCAGATACCGATGCCATACTTCTCTGCCGTCGACTCGATAAGGGCCTCGAGTGTCACTATGACCGATTCACCTTCTACGCAGCTCGTTGGACCCCCTGCTGCCACACTCAGCGAAGCGATCCTGACGTCATTGGCGCTGCAAGAGGGATTGCCTCCAAGTTCTTCTTTGATGCAGGAGTTTCCGCCGGATTGGGCCGCCGCCGGCGCGGGGGCAAGGACGCCTACCAACAGCAAACAGCCGATCACGCCGACAGACCAGGCCGTCAAGCCACCGCGAGACTTACAGTTCCCCTTTTTCCCCATTGCTCTAAATCTCCCATTCGTGAGTTTCAGACGACGTTGTTGGTACTCGCGTCGCTTCGTGAGCGGTGTGTGGAACGGTCATGACTTCCGTTTCACTGAGTCTAGTGCTGAAGTACCGTTCGGTCAAAACCTTTGCCACTTCCGAAAAGGACGCTAATCTCGGACCCAATTCCTCAGAACTAATGATTAAGTTCTTCTAATTCTGAACTCCTGGAGGGCTCAATAGCAACCACCCAATGGATTCATTTTGGGGGTGTTACTATTGGTTCATTCTGGTGGTACTATTCGTTCATTTGTGGTGGTACTATTCGTTCATTTGTGGTGGGACCATCGGTTCAGTACTATTTGCAGACCGTACCCATACGGGTGGCCGGGTAAGACAACCCGGAACCATCGCTGTTGACTGGCCCTGTGGTTCGCCCGAAGCTGATCTCTTTGAGGTTCCCAGTCGCGGTCAGAGCCCTGTGGCCGCTCGATGCTCCCCGATCAAAAGATCCGGAAGCGCTTCTTCCGACGGGGTTTAGCTGACAGGGCCTTGGCGATCGCGGCTCCTGCCATCGGAGCCATCACCTTGTAGCCTTCGCTGTTCGGGTGAAGGCCGTCCGACGACAGTGAGGCCCCGAGCTGCCCGATCGCATCGGCCACCCTGGAGTGATAATCGAGATAGACGAAACCGCGCTCAGCGCACATACGCCGCGTCCACTCATTCAGTTGGCGAATCCTGTCCGGCGGACGGTCGCAGCTTCGCTCATAGTCGGGATTTTGAGACTTATGGTAGTCGCTGATCGGTAGGATGGAAGCGATTACGGGCTTAACACCGTGTGCTTCCGACAGAGTGGCGATCATGGAAAGATTATTCTGGATTACGGACACCTTCACCCCACGTGCCAGGTCATTGGCGCCACCCAAGACAACGACAACTCGCGGCTTGAGATCAAGCACGTCGGCCTTCATTCGTCCCAGCATTTGGCCGGTGATTTGACCGCTGATCCCCCGATTGATGTAGGGTTTGCCGGGGAAGTATTGATTCAAGGGCCAGCCGTCAGTGATGGAATCTCCGAGGAAGACCACGCGGCTTTCCTTCGGCCCCGGCGGGCCTAGCCGGAGATTGTCTTCGGCGTAGCGGGCGAGGTTATCGCGGTCCCCTCCACGGATCTGATTCTCGTTGTATTCCAGCGACGCCCGGAAGTGGCTTGCCACACGGTCGACTGAGCTGCGAAGAGTCGTCAACTGGCGGTGAACGTCCTCGACAAAGGGCTGCGGCTTAGGAACAGCATCCGAGATTTGGAGGTAGATGCGGGCGTTTGAAAGCAACTTTTCCAACACCGCCGTGTGTTCTCGCGTGTGGCCGACGGCCAACGCCTTGGCGGCCTGCCGCACGTTTTCTACTAGCGGAGCCCCGGCCCGAGCAAGCTCTGGGACGGCTATACCCGTCGCTTCCATCAAATCAGTGATCTGCCGATACAGCTTGGCGGCTTCCTGAGGCTGCAGGCGGACGGATTGCGCCGTAACAGGGGTAGGCGTCGCGGCTAAGCTAAGCGCCAGCGTCACTGAGAGTTTTGCGAAAAGACGTTTCATGATGTGTTTGGTTGCGGAGTAGTTTTCGTCCCCTGGTCGTAGCAGGTGGGGTCACTATACCTGAACACTAGGGGGGCGAGACAGCCCGGGTGGTAGGCCGCGTCTCGCCAGACAGGTGACCGTCAAGCACTTCCCAAACCTTTTCCGGGGCAATCTGGAGCATCGTGTCGTGGATTTCGTTGCCTCGCTTATAGGAGGTCGGCGCCCCGGAGGCGCGTAGGACGACGAAGCCTTTACCAAAGGGACCGTTGCGAGCCGGGTCGGTTTGACCATAGATCGCTACGCCACCGATGCCCAGCGCGGATGCCAAATGAAGTGGGCCGCTGTCTACCCCGACAACGGCTCGGGCACGCCGTGTGGCGGCGATCAAGCCTTCGAGCGAGGAAGTGTGTAGCACGGCTGAGCCGGTGGGAGCCCGATCGCAGATCTCTTCCGCGTAGGCCCGGTTCCGGGGAGCACAATCGACGACGAGTGGAATTCTCCGATGCTTCCACAAAAGGTGCGCCAACTCGGCATAATGCTCGGGCGGCCACTGCTTGGACGTCCAGCCGGCAACCGGACTTGTCAGGACGAACTCGCCCTGCGGCAACGTCGGATCGGCCTTGCCCGGCGGGATGGGGAATGCGATCGGCCCGTCTTTCCCTCCGACCGCGCCCGCCAAGTCCAGGTTTTTCTGGACGACGTGCCGAGCTTCCGACGGCACTCGGTCCGAGTAAAAGGATGCGGCGATCGGCTCTCGGAGTTGGTCTCGTTCAAAACCTACGACCCGATCGGCTCGGCTGAGAAAGGTGACCAGCGCGGACTTCAACAGACCCTGAAAATCGACCGCGAGATCAAAGCGGCTTGCCCGAAGCGAAGTTCTTACGGCCTGGAATTCCTGCCAGGTTACGACGCCAAAGCGCCTCCGCCAGGCCGAGATTGGTAGTGGAAGGACTTCATCGATGTAAGGGTTGCCGACGAGCAGAACGGACCACTGGGATTCTACGGCCCATGTAATCCTAGCTTGGGGGAAGCTGCACTTTAGGCGCGCCACGGCCGGCAGGGTGTGAATCACATCTCCCATCGAGCCCAGGCGAACGACGAGGATCCTGCGGGGAGGTTTAATCGGCGCTGTACCGTTGTAAGACATCGCCAATTACGTCCCGCGCCGAGGTCGGGTCGGCATCAACGACGGCAACAGGCTGCCACGAGGAGACAATTCGGTCCGTCTGAGGCTCGTCACAGATTACCACGTAATCCACGACAGCGAGCGCCGCCACCATCTGCGCGCGGGCGGACTGGCTGAACACAGTCTCTTGCGGGTCTTTGTCGGAATAGACGGCCACCACCAACCGCCCGCCTCTCTCCTTAGCCCCTGCCAGCCGTCGGCAGTCTTCGGCGGACAAAAGGTCGAAGCAGCCGCGGGCGACGACGACGCCCCCCTTCTCGGCCAACGACGAAAAAAGCGCCCCGGCCCGGTCCAGACTGATGATTTTGCTGCGCGTATCCATCGCGGCGGGCCCCAGCCCAACTCCGGAATCGTGTGCCGCTTGTTTGGCGCCGAAGCCGGAGGCCTCCGTGGAGGCGACCTGACATCATATCGCTTCGGTGGGGGGATCCGAGGCCTGGGACTCGGGCTGTGACAGCACCTCCTGGACCATCTCGACCACCATCGCCGTGTCCAACCTCGTCATGCAGCGATGGTCGATGGGACACTCTCTAAGCAAGCAAGGGCTGCAATCAACCGGTTGGCGGACAACCCGAGCCCAGCTTCCCGAGGGGCCGGTGGCGTGATCGTCGGTCGCTCCGAAAACAGCAATCGTCGGGACGCCCAACGCCGTAGCGACGTGCATCGGGCCCGAATCGTTCGTCAGGTAAAGCCTGCAAGTAGCGGCGAGGTCAATGAACTCCGCGAGCGTCGTCCGTCCGGCTAAATTGTGTGCCCGAGGACCGGCTTGACCGGCAACCAACTCGCACAATTCCGCCTCAGCCGACGAGCCGAAAACAGCGACGTCAGCGTCGTAGTCAAACGATAACCGGGAGGCCGCCTCGGCGAAGCGCTCCGGAAGCCACCGCTTCGCTCCTCCGAAGGCCGCGCCGGGGCTCACCCCGATCCAACGGTCTGCGGGAAGTCCTCTTTGTCGCCATTGCGCCCGGCCGGCTGCGGCGGCACGGCTTGCGCTCGCCAGGCGAATGTCGGTGCTCTCGGGAAGCTGGTTGATCAGCCCGGCACGGCGTAGCAACTCCAAGTAGTAAAACCGCTGGTGTTTGGGGATGTCGTCGGGGCCGGGAAGCGCTACGGCATCCGTCAGCAAAAAGCCGCGTCCGTCACGGGCGTAGCCGATGCGCCGAGGAATCCGGGCCAGCCAAGCGAGAAGGGCGGCATCAAAGGCGTTCTGGAGCAGAATCGCGCAGTCGTATTGGTCGCTGCGCAGCTCCGCTGCTAATCGCCATTTGCCACCCAATCCACCGTGATCGCCGTTTCGGCCGTATCGGACGATGCGATCACAGAATCCTTCCCGCGCGTACAAGTCAGCCACCCAGGGACGCGCCAGCACCGTGATCCCCCAGTCGGGAAAGGCCTCGCGAATCGCCCGTAAGGCTGGGATCGACATCACAGCATCGCCCAACCAGTTTGTAGCTCTAACTAGCAGCTTCATCGTCACGACTGCTTAGAGGCAAACACGGGTCGCTCAACGCGGCCGAGTCGCCGGCCGTAGCAGAGCCTCTCTTGCCTGTGGGCTTTAGGCCCCTAGCCCGCGCTCCTTCGCCCAACCGCTAAAGCGACCTTAATAATGGGGACTGCCATCCGATTTTCGTTCGTCGAAGTGCTTTGTTTCTAATAAAGATGGACTGCGGAAATCGGTGGCTGTACCCATTATTTGTGTCACTGGACTTTCACCACGGGCTGCTAGCCTAGCCGGCACCCCTACGCTCAACGGCTAGAGGGACCTTGGCAGCCGAACTGGGAGAGAACGACATTTGCTCCTCAATCCACTCCAACAATCGATCTCCGCCTTCAACTACCGTGTCGATTCGCAGCCAATATAGGGGCAAAGGCCGGAATAGTCCGGCGGCGCGGCCTTCCAGGGTACCGGACTTGAGGCCTTCGCGTTCCGCGGCGTACCAGAGATTCACGAGGTCCTTCTCTGTAGTGATGACCAGTCCCGCTTCCCGCCGTCGAGCCGCGGAAACGATATCAGCGACGTCGCTACGCGAATAAACATGGTGGTCCCGAAATCGCATATGGTCGACTATCGTCAGGCCGGCTAGCTCCAAGCTTCGCCAGAATGATTCCGGGTTTCCCAACCCGCAAAAGGCCAAGATCCTTTCGGATCGTAGTCGCTCGGTCGGTGTGCCCTCTCCTGAGACGGTGTTGACGGCCGTGGCAGCTCGGCTTCGCGCAGCAAAAACCGGTGCGCGAGGATTCAGATCGCGCAGACGCGCGACGAGGCCGTCGTAGTAGCCACCGGGCTCGGTTCGGGTCAGGAGAAAGGCGTCAGCGCGGCTGAGGGCCGACAGTGGCTCGCGCAAGCGACCTAGCGGTATCATCTCTCCCGCGCCGAAAGGATCGAGAGCATCGATCAGGACCAAGTCCAGGTCACGCTTGAGCTTGAAATGCTGGAAGCCATCGTCCAGCACCAAGATGTCTACGGGTTGGCTGCCCTCGAGTTTTCGACCAACCGAGTAACGATCACGTCCGATCCCGAACGGAATGTCGAGGCCTGCTTCCTCCAAGTGACGCAACAGTATCTGCGCCTCGTCTCCCGTGTGACGCGGAGAGACGGCAGACCCGGGTCGCACGACCTTTTCATCGCCTGAAAGTCGCCGGTAGCCGCGCATTAAACCGCCCACTGCAAGACCCCGGGCAGACAACTGCTCGACAAGCCAGAGGACGATCGGGGTCTTGCCCACGCCGCCCGCCGTTACATTTCCCACACAAAGAGTGAACGTCTCAAGGCGTCGCCGGTGGAGCCGGCCCCGCCTGTACGCAGCCCATCGGAGACGGGCGGCCGTCCGCCAAAGCGATGCGGGCAGCCACAAAGTGAGGTAAGCGAACCAGCCGGGGCGCCCAAGCGGCAGGGCATGGCGGTAGACTTCGACCGCTTCCCGCACCGCCCGTTTTGTCGCGCCGCGTTGGGATTCGGCAACTTGCCGCCCTCGCATCCCAATCTCGGCGGCCTTGGTCGGATGATTGAGCATATCCTCAAAGGCGGCAGCTAATTCGCCGGGGCCGTCAACTCGAACAATCGCCCGCTGCGCGATCAACTCATCCGTGATCGCACGAAAGTTGTGCATCGTGGGACCAACCACCACCGGCTTACCGGAAAGAGCCGGCTCGAGAACATTGTGGCCGCCCCAACCGTTCAGCGATCCCCCGACAAAGACGATGTCGGCCACTTGATAGAGCGACGACAATTCTCCGAGCGTGTCGAGCAAGAGCACTCCGGGCAGTTGGAAGCGTTTCAATGTCTCTGGGGCAAGTTGCGAGCGGCGCGCGAACGAAATTCCCGATGACGCGAGAACCTTCTCCGCTTCATCGAAGCGCCGGGGATGGCGGGGGGCAATGACCAACAACGCTTGCCGCCGGGACTTAGATAGCTTCCGAAACGCTTCGATGACGGGTTCTTCCTCGCCTTCACGGGTACTGCCGGCCACCACGATAGGACCAGCCTCTAAACGGTCCAAAGAATCCGCAACCGCCTGGGGAACTTTTTCGGTGCCCGGCTCGAAATCGTATTTGAGGTTCCCTCCCACGCGGACCCTTTCCGGGGGAGCGCCGCTCGCAATCAGTCGCTCGCGATCGAGATCCGATTGCGCCAGCACAAGATCAGGGTGCTGCAACACACACGAGAAGAAAAAACGAAAACGCCGATAGCGGGGAGCCGAACGATCCGAGATCCGCGCATTGACCAGCACCAACCCGGCTCCGCTGCGCTTGGTGAGTCGGAATAGGTTCGGCCAAATCTCGGTTTCGGCCACAATAACGAGCCGCGGTCGGATGGTCCGAAACACGCGATCGAGGGCGAAGGGTAGATCGAAGGGCGAATAGAAGATTCCGTTCACCCACGGCGAGAGTTTCTCGCTCGCCATTCGGCGCCCGGTAGGTGTCGACGTGCTGACAAAGATGGGAACCTCACCGAATTGGCGACGCAGGGCTTTCACGAGCTGGGCGCAAGAGAGCACTTCGCCCACCGACACTGCATGTAACCAAATCGAGTTTGCCGTGGTCTGATGAAATGAGGGCGGAAGAACGCCGAATCGCTCGGGGATGCCTTTCCAGCTCTGGCCTTTGAGAAGCCCCCGGACCACCAGCAGCGGTAGCGCGACGATCGCGACCAAAGCCAGCAGCACGTTGTAGGTTAGATAAATCAAACTGAATCAAAACCATTATGGCAAGATACAAGCAGATGCGAACCACCGTAGTTGCCGTCAGCCTGTTGATTGCGGCCAACGCCGCGGCGGCTGAGAAACAGTTCAAAACGCGCGACGCCGGCAAGTATCCCGCCCACCAAAACCAGGCCGACGTCACGGTGGGAGTACGGCCCTACCGCGCCGAGAAAGAAACCCGTGAGGCCTTTGGAAAAGCCAAACCCTACAAGTACGGGGTATTGCCGATTCTGGTGGTGATTACAAATGCCTCCGATCACCCACTTGGCCTGGAGAACCTCAAGGTTCGCTTCATCACGTCGGACCGCGAAGGTCTGGAGCCGGTATCGGCCGAGGATTTGGCCTACTTTCAGCCCAGCACCAAGCCCAAGGAGCTACCTAGGTATATTCCGCGGGTGCCGGGCATCGGCCGCCCACGGCTGAAGAAGGGGCCGCTAGCCAAGTGGGAGATCACGGAGCGTGCTTTCACAGCTCCCGTCGTACCCCCCAAAAGCTCCGCGAGCGGGTTTTTCTACTATCTCACTGGCAGGGACCCGGACCCTATCCCGGGATCGGCCATTTATCTGTCCGGGGTTCGCGATCTGACGAGCGGACAGGAACTCTTCTACTTCGAAATCCCGCTGGACAAGTACAAGAACCGCAAGTAGGCTGCCCTCGTTCGCACCGGCAGTCCCAAAGTTGGAAGCGAAGGGCTGTCACCGCTAGGACACCCAACGGCCCGTGGCACAAGCCAATAGCAGACGTAATCGTGCCCCCGGGTGTGCCGGTAGCACAGGCAGTCTTGCCGGCGGGGATGAAACCGATGCCGGCCGGCGTCACTTCAGACAGAGACGGGACGTGTGGCTCGCGTTAGGAAGGCCACATGAATCGGCACGGCGCTAGCTGAGTGCAGTTGTCCCAGAGGCGGGTCGAAAAGGAACTACCCGTTGGGCGGGCGTGGATTGGGATCCTGCCGGGGACCCGGGTAGCGAACGGAGGACTTCTTGATAATCCTGCTGGGCGCGGTGGATAAAGCGTTGCTCGGCGAAAATCAAGCCCCACAACATCGCCACGAGGAAGCTGATCAGAATCAATCCGTGGTTGCTGATGCCGATCAATCTCATTGGGTTGGCCGTTCTCATTTTTCTACAAGCAATTGCCGCGCCAAACTGATTCCCACGCTCTATCAACTAGATTCGGATTGGCTTCAGGTAAGTTGCGCACCGACCCTGTAAAAGTTCCCTGGTTCGGCAGGGCAACCCGTGTAATTTTTACGCACCCTAGACTGTCTGACAGTCAGACGGCGAAGCGTCATGTGGCCCTTTTAACGGGAACTAGCGTCATCAGAGGCAACACGAGGGTAGGCCCCAGACCATAGACTCTCGATATTTGGACAACCCCACGTAAAGAACGAACGTGGGCTGATGAGGATCTGGATTTCAGCTACAGGCCAGTTGAAATATGGCGCGAAGGTCAAAAGCCGAAACGCAGCCGGCTGTCAGCCTTCTACAATGGGATGGACTGGAATCGCAAAGACTGCAGCGCTGCAAACGGCCACCGAAGCCAGGCCTCTACGATGCGCGGGGAACTCTTTGGGCTCCCATCAAGAGCGGTGCTCTTAAAACTCCCTGATCAAACTTGACACAAAGGTTTCTCCGGGATTATGGCCCACCCACGAATGTGCCCTCACTGCAGGGCCTTTATAGACCCTAAGACGAAGATCTGCGAGTACTGCGGCAATGAGATCGGAAAGCCGGTCTGGAAGCAGCAAGCGGCTTCGTCCGGCGTTCGAGGGCTCATTCCTCAGAGTAACTTCACCACGCTCATTGTCTTGCTCGTGAACTTCGGGCTGTTCGCTGCGACGTTGATCATGACCTTCAAGCAGGGCGACTCCACGGGTCTGATGGCTGGCATAGACGGCCACGTGCTGCGGTTGTTCGGCGCCAAGGACAGATTCCTGATCCTGCATGGAGAATGGTGGCGATTGGTCACGGCAGGTTTCCTCCATGGAGGCGTCCTTCACATTCTGATGAATTCCTGGGTCATGTTCGACCTGGGTTTCCGCGTGGAAGAACTATATGGGACGGCGCGCTTTCTGGTGATCTACTTGGTCTCAAGTGTCTGTGGTTTCGTGGCCAGCACCTTCTGGACTCCCTATTTGTCCATTGGGGCCTCTGCCGGCATCTTCGGCCTGATCGGGGCCATGATCGCCGACGGCTACCGCGGAGGCAGCTCGATCATGGCCTCCATGTATCTAAGGTGGGCGCTCATCATTCTGGTGATAGGCCTGCTCCCGTTCTTTCCTTTTGATAATGCGGCCCATCTCGGCGGTCTTGCCGCCGGCTTCCTGATCGCCTATTTCGGAGGCACCCCCAGGATCTCCCACCCGATCGAATCGTTCTGGAAGGTGGCCGCTGGCGCCTCGCTCGCCGTTGTTGCCCTCTCCTTCTATCTCGCCTACGAGTCGCTGTCTGAACGACTGTTCTTTTGAGGGGGCTGTTTGGCCCTTTCGACTGAGCGAGCAAAACCAGCGCCAGAATCCCGCAAACGACTCGAAAGGGGTCCATGTGGTGTCTCGCAAGCTCCTGTGATCGAAGTCCTACTGCAAGATACTAAAACTCAGCGCACGAGAACTCACGAGGTACTGTTCAAAAAACTCACAAAGTACTCATCGAAAATGAACCGAGAGTCATATGGACAGCGCCTACGATCTCTTCTATACTGTTCCTGTTGTCTGGCATACATAGCTGGAGGCCGTTGAGAACGGCGCTGACAAACTAGACCACATAGCGGCGGTGTGAAGGCTCCCAGAGGAGGCGGAGGACCAAGCCGCTGATGTGGTCCGCAAGCATCCCCGAGGTGTTTTGTGGAACACCGGAGGGATGTATCGGGTGGAGCTATACGTTCAAGTACGACGAAGTGTCTGCGTCGAAGGGCTAAGCGAACGCGAAGCAGCACGGCGCTTTGGGATTGCTCGCGAGACCGTGCGCAAGATGTTGCGCTACCGGATTCCGCCGGGCTATCGGCGGAGCAAACCGGCGAGGCGTCCCAAACTGGAGGCCTTCACAGGGATCATCGATCAGATCCTGACCGACGATCGGGAGCGTCCGAGGAAACAACGCCACACCGCACAGCGCATCTTTGACCGCCTCCGCGACGAGTACGGGTTCACAGGCGGCTACACGACCGTCAAGGACTACGTACGCGAGAAGAAGCTGGGCGGACAAGAGATGTTCGTGCCGCTGACGCATCCGCCGGGTGACGCCCAGGCGGACTTCGGCGAAGCGGTCGTCGTCATCAACGGAGTGCAGCGCAAGGCGCACTTCTTGGTCGTCGATCTGCCGCATAGCGATGACGCATTCGTGAAAGCGTTTCCGGCCGAGACGACGGAGGCATTCTGCGAGGGGCACAATGCGGCGTTTCGCTATTTTGGCGGCGTGCCGCGCAGCATCGTCTACGACAACACGAAGCTAGCGGTGGCGAGGATCCTGGGAGACGGCACACGCCAGAGGACCCGTGTCTTCTCCGAGCTGCAGTCACATTATCTGTTCGCCGACCGTTTCGGGCGGCCGGGCAAGGGCAACGACAAAGGCAAAGTGGAAGGGTTGGTGGGCTATGCGCGGCGCAACTTTATGGTGCCGATCCCCAGGTTCTCAAGTTGGGAAGCCTTCAACGAACACCTCGAAGCGAAGTGCCGCAAGAACCGTGGACGGCGCTTGCGGCGACACTCGGAAACGATCGGTGAGCGTTTCGAGCGCGACCGCCAGGCGTTTCTGACGTTGCCTGCTGTCGGGTATGACGCTTGCGACAAGCGCACGACGCGGGTGACGTCGTTGTCGCTGGTGCGCTATCGGACCAACGACTACTCGGTTCCGACGCGCTACGGCCACCGCGAAGTACTGCTGAGAGCTTACGTCGATGAGGTGGTCATCGGCTGCGGCAGCGAAGAGATCGCCCGGCATCGGCGCAGCTACGAACGCGAGGAGTTGATCTTCGATCCGCTGCATTACCTGGCCTTGCTGGAGCGCAAGACGAACGCGCTGGATCAAGCCGCGCCGCTCGTCGGTTGGCAGTTACCGCAAGATCTCGTGCGTTTGAGACGCTTGCTCGAAGTGCGGCTGGGTAAACCAGGCAAGCGCGAGTACGTGCAGGTGCTGCGTTTACTCGAAGACTTCCCGCTCACCGACGTCACCGCCGCCGCGCGGCAGGCCGTTGAGTTGGGAACGATCGGCTTCGACGCCGTCAAGCACCTCGTCCTGTGTCGGATCGAGCAACGGCCGCCCCGCTTGGACTTGACGCAGTATCCGCACTTACCCACAGCACAAGTCGAACAGACATCGACAACAGATTATTTGGTGCTGCTGGCACAGGGAGTGGACTGATGGCGAGATCCAAACTGCTGCTGGAAGCTCATCTGAAAGCACTGCGGCTGCCGACCTTCTTACGCGAGTACGACAAGGTGGCACGGCAGTGCGCCACGGAGGGCTTGGATGCGAGACGCTTTCTGCTGCAACTGTCCGAGCTCGAACTGCTCGACCGTGAACGCCGAGCGACCGAGCGGCGCATCAAGGCCGCCAAGTTCCCGGTCACGAAAACCCTTGATACGTTCGACTTCCTGGCGTTACCCAAGTTGAACAAGAAGCTGGTGCTCGAGCTGGCACACGGAGAGTTCATCGACCGTCGCGAGAACGTGTTGGCTCTAGGAAACTCCGGCACGGGGAAAACGCATCTCGCTCTGGCGCTGGGACTGGCGGCCTGCCAGGGTGGCTATCGGGTTCGCTTCACTACCGCCGCAGCGCTGCTCAACGAGCTGCTGGAAGCCCGTGATGAGCGGCGCTTGCTGAGGGCCCAAAAGCAGCTCGCCAAGCAAGACCTGCTGATCGTCGATGAACTGGGCTACGTGCCGCTGTCGAAGACCGGAGCGGAGTTGCTGTTCGAAACCTTCTCACAGCGCTACGAGCAGGGCTCCACGATGGTGACCTCGAACCTGCCGTTCAACGAGTGGACCGAAGTCCTCGGGTCCGAGCGCATGACCGGCGCCCTGCTGGATCGGCTCACTCACCACGTCCACATCCTGGAGATGAACGGCGATAGCTTCCGCCTCAAGCAGAGCAAGAAGCAACGCTCTCCGTCTTCGGATTGATCCCCGCCGGCTCGCCACAGTTTTTGTGAGCCGCCTTCCACTCCGCCTTCAGCCGCCCTAACGGGCGACCTCAGGCTGCGTTCCAGCCGTCCCACAAAAACTCGAACCAAAACCCCGACTCCCCCCCCACTGGTCTATTTTTGCTCCGCCGCTCTACCCCAAAACTGGTCTATTCTCCCTCCGCCGAACTGGTCTAATTTTGCTCCGCCCTTGACAGCGGGCGTCCATCAACTCCACCAAACGATTCTCGGGATACGTCACCGCGTAATGCTTCTGCCCCTTTCGGTACGCGTCTTCCCAGCCGGCCGTCACATAGGGGTTCGGGAAGAGCCGATTGAAAAAGGGGGCCACGGGATTGCCTACCAGTAGGGTGTTTTTGACGGTCCAAGGCAAGACAAATAGGCTGGCTGCGGCCGAAACGATCAAGAGGCGGCGCAGAACAATACTTGGCCGCGAGCCTTGCTTGAGCGCACCCCACAAAACTGCGGCCGCCGTCACTGGGAACGCCAGGTAGCCCGTGTACTTGATGCCGAAACAGAAGCCCGCGAGCGCGCCCAGAACCCACAGCCAGCCGGTATCACGGCGTCGCCACCATATCACGAGGCCGTAGAAGGTTAGAAATTGATAGAAAGCCAACGCGCAGTCGTTGTACGCGCTGGTCGCGTCAGTGCCTACAACGGGGGAACAAGCGTAAAGCAAGGCCCCGACGACTCCCGCCCTCCAGATGCCGAAACGGCGGGAGAAGCCTAACAGAGCCGCTACGGTGGCGAAGAGAAAACAGAGATGCACCATCTTCGCCGCCGAATGACGCCCGAAGGCGTAGGCAAATAAGTAGAGCATCTCGGCGCCCTGGGAGAGGTAGGAGTAGACATTGGTTTCGATCAGGGAAAAGCCGTGATCGCGATAATAACGGCCGACGAGTCCCAGGTGGTAGCCGATCCCGTCGGCGCGGATTTCTGGGGAAAGTCCGTGGAGGAGATAGAGAGGCATAGAACAGGCCAACGAGCGCCAGCGCGAATAACCAAAATGACTCCCTCGGCTGCGATGCAAAACTAGCTCCGGGTGCCGGCGACCGGCGACCCCAGCGCCACCACGAGAGCGTTATGACGGCCGCCACCCCGAGCAAGACGGGATCATAGATCCAGCCTAGCGAGCAAAGAAGGAAAACCGCATTGCTTAGGCAAGCTGCCCCCACAGCGAAGCCGAATATCCAACGTTCGGCTCTGGTCAGAGCGGCGGCGACGCTCCCGAGTCGGGCAAGCAGGAGACGGCCCAAGAGGCACGCGGTCAGAACGGTCAGGCCTGAGCCGAACACAATGCCGGCCACCTTGTCGAGGGCGTCTATCGGCATGGGTCAGTGGGAGCGATGATCGGTGACCAAAAGATCAAAGAACTGCTCAAACCGGAGGCCGGCGTCGGCCCCGAACTGTGTTGCGGCAGCAGTGCAGGGCAAACCCTCACTGGACGTAGCCCATGCTCTTGAGCTTTTGGAGCAATTCCTTGTCCATAACCGCCTCGCCGGGATTGAGTGCGGTCGAGGACGCTAGGGCGTGAGCTTTAATCATCGCTTTCAAGTATTTCGCCCGCAGCGGATATTCACTGGACAGATCGGCCTTCTCCCTCGGATCCGTTTCCATATTGAAAAGTTGCTCGTTCGGTCCGGAGACGGAATTCCAAATAAACTTCCACGGAAAGTCGACGACACTCGCCCCCGCTTCGAAACCGTCAACTGCGTAGGAGAAGACTCTTCGGGTCCGGTGGCTCTCCTGTTTCAGGAAGATAGCAGGGAGAAGGCTAATGCCCTCTAGGTGCTTGGGCTGCTCGATCCCCAAGTAGTCCAAGATGGTGGGAACAACGTCTATGTGTTGCGCCACATCTCGGCGCCTCTCCCCTTTCAAGCCCGTGGAGGAGGGCAACTTCACAATGAGAGGAATGTTAAGGACTTCCGAGTACAAAGTTTTCCCGTGTGCCCAGGAGCCGTGATCGTAGAGCTCTTCCCCGTGGTCGGAGAGAAAGATGATCAACGCGTCCTCGTAAAGTTTTCGCTTCTTCAGTTCCTCGAGAAACAGACCGAAACACTCATCCCCGCATTTTCAATTTGATGTTTGACATCCCGACCTTCTAGCGGCCTTGAGCGTCTTTATTCATAGGGGCTAGAGCCCGATGAGGACGCCATGGAGGCCAACACCCAATGGGTGAAAAACAAACCAAGCCATTCCAGCTAAGTTTCAACGGCTCGTTGAAAGTCGATTTCCAGGGATCGCACGTCACTTCTGACGGTGGCCTGATTTTGGTTCGCGAACTGGACGAACGGCTCGGTCTCGGAGAACTGATTGACGAGCATCTCACCGACTCCCGGCAAGGCACAAACAAGCAGTTCACGCTCGCTGATCTGTTGCGGCAGTCGGTCTACAGCCGCTTGGCGGGCTACGAGGACCTCAACGACGCCGTCCGCGTGTCGGCTGACCCGACGTTTCGCTTAATCGGCTCGCAGAAGATCTGGGATCGCGGTGCGGCCTTGACCTCGACGCTGCACGGCTTCGAGACAGAGATGCTGGCGAGCGAAGAGAACCTGCTGGGGCTGATGGCGCTGAACCGAGAGCTGGTCGGGCAAGCGGAGGCGTTCGACGACTCCGAGCGGGTCGTTCTGGACATGGACTCCACCGAGAGTCCGGTCCATGGCCAACAGGAAGGCAGTGCCTACAACGGACACTTCGAGTCGGTCTGCTATCACCCGCTGTTGTTGTTCAACCAGCACGGTGATTGTTTGGCGGCGAAGCTGCGTCCCGGCAACGTGCACAGCGCCGACGACTGGGAGGAACTGCTGTTGCCCGAGATCGAGCGCCAACAGGCTGCGGGCAAACAGGTCACCTTCCGGGGCGATGCGGCCTTTGCTAAGCCGGAGATTTATGAGTCTTCGGAGGAACGTGGAGTGCATTACGCCATTCGCATTCCGGCCAACAAGAGCTTGGAATTGGAGATCGAAGACATCTTGTTTCGCCCGCTGGGAAGGCCCTCCCGGAAGCCCTTGGTGCGCTACAAGAGTTTTCGTTATCAGGCGGAGAGTTGGTCGAAGGCGCGGCGGATCGTCGCCAAGGTCGAGCATCACCAGGGCGAGCTATTCCCGCGCGTCGGATTTATTGTGACGAGCATGAGCTTGCCAAGCCGGTCGGTGGTGCGCTTCTACAACAAGCGCGGCACGGCGGAGCAGTGGATCAAGGAAGGCAAACAGGCCACGCACTGGACGCGGCTGTCGTGTCATCGCTTCCGGGCCAACGAAGTGCGACTGCAACTGAGCGTGCTGGCCTACAACCTGGGCAACTTGTGGCGGCGGCTCGGACTGCCGAACAGGATCAAGAGTTGGTCGCTGACGAGCTTGCAACACAGGTTGATGAAGACCGGCGGTCGGCTGCTCAAGCACGCACGATATTACTGGCTCTTGTTCGCGGAGGGACATCTGAACCGGCGGCTGTTTGGCGACATGCTGCGGAGGATCTGGGCGCTGCCTGTGCCGGGCGGGTAGCACCGCACTTGGCGAATGCGAAATCTGTGTACTGAGGACGGAAGCTCGGAGGGGTGTCTGCGAAATTGACTTCGCAGCGGCGGATCAGCCCCCATGAGGGGCAAGAAGGGGGCTCGATCGGTCCCGCCTCAGCCGCCGCCTCTTTCGGGTGGAGAAATGATTGTGCTTCGCCGGGTGAGGGTGTAGACTGGTGCCGTCAGAGGAGCCAAATCGGAAATCCTCGCTTTATTGCCGTGTAGCCTCCCCGCCTGATCAGGCTCTTTCAGTTCCATCTCAGACGCATCTGCGGGGCCATGGCCCTCCTCAGAGTAACGAACACTCAAGTCAAAAATCACATAATCCTCACTTTCTGCGACCCTCTGATACTTTGCATCAAGATAGGTCTGACATTGCTTGTAGTGCGTGAGCCACCAAAAGTGAAGACTGCTCACTACTAGATGTGTTGCCCCCTGTTCACGAAACTCCTCCAATCTTTCGATCGCGGTCATCTGCTTGAGCAACACCGGCGTCATAGAGAGAAACCATGTCGTAGACCCGCTCTGGGGTTGCTTCAAGTTCCTCTACCAGCAGCGCGTCCAACCAAGCCCTGGATCCTGGCTTCGTTGCAGACGGACTCGGTTTACCTTCCCTCTTACCGGAAATGTTTCGCAGTAGAGCTGCCTGTCCCGGCGTCAGATCCGGTTCGCGAAGCGCACCGGCAAAGCTGCGTCGAAAGCGGTCTGGTGAATCGTAGGGATCGTGTGGTTCACCGGTATGTACATAGAGGAAAAACGGCTGCTCGTCGCTCTTGTCAGCCAGCCATTGACGGATCCGCTGAGGAGCATCCACGTCACGCATGAACTCGATGCCGGCGAAACCTTGGTCAACACCTGCTTGTTTGAGTGCGGGGGTCGTAATGATGGCTGTGCTGTTGTACCCCGTGGCGCCTAGGAATTCCGCCAGCGTGATCGCCTCCCCGGGGAGCGAATCCTTGAGTCGCGTAATCCGATGAGTCGGGACACCAAGTCCCGTCATCAAGGAAGCAACAGACGCCCAGGTGTAGGGTGCTTGAGCCACAGCCTTTTCGAACAGGACGCTGTCACCGGCAAGGGCGTCGATGTTCGGCGAGACCGGCTTGTCGTAGCCGTAGCACCCCAGGTGATCACCCCTCAATGTGTCGACCAAGTACATGATGATGTTCGGTCGCTTAGGGCGTTCCCCTTCGCCAAAGGGATCCGCAGCCGTTTCGCGGGGCTCCGGTGGAGCGGGCCGCGCCGTCTGAAGCACTGGCCCAACAAGCGTGGCTCCTGCGTCGGCTGATGAGGAGGCCCGGGCGGCTCTAGCGCGGAACGACAGGCGAACGATTTCGTCGCCACGGCCGCTCACCGCCAACGTGGACAATCCCACGGACTGCTGGAACTCTCCAAGCACCAACTCCTCGTCTTCTTCACGGTCAAAGAGAACTTCAAGTTGACCTGGTTCGTCCAGGATCAGTTGGTCGAAGGTGAACTCGCTCTCCTCGGGGAGTCTGAGATAGTAGTCGACGTCGGCACCGAATGGTATGTGTAGCCGGTCGCCTTCGACATTCGGCCGAGGCCCGGGAGCGGGCCGTTTTTTGCCGGCTACGAACGCAAGGTAATTCCATCCAACCGACAGGATCCGCTGGCCGACAGAGTCTGGCATAACGGCTATCGCCGCTCGAGAGTACGCGTAGCGAAACTGGAGCTGATTCTTGCCGGCTTTCAGAGCAACGGCCGGCAGGATGATCTGATAGGGCTTTGACCCGTCGAGCAGTCGAACTGTCTGCAGGTCAACTCCGTTGACCGCGATCGAAATCCTTTGCGGCGGAGATCCCGGGAACTGAAATGGAAAGCATCGGAACGTGACGGGAAGCTCGCGAGGTTCGTGGAGAAAGAATTCGAGGACGGATTCCCTTCCGAGGCTCCAAACCCATGAGGCGTTACCGGACCCCTCATCGGTTGACCAACCGCTGCGCAGGTGCGGACGGGCTGTCGGGGTGCCAAAGTCGATGAATGTGACCTCATGCCGGGATTCCGACAAAGGGAAACTCTCGATGAAATCGTAGGCAACGATACCCTTCCTTGAGGTTGTCGGCCCACACCCGGGAAGTAGGCTTACCGCCGCCAGCACAGCACAGAATCCGATGAACCTCGACGTGCCACCCGGCTTCATATCGATGAACCTGATCCTGGCGCCCGGTGGCCGCCCCGTTTCGGCCCATCCGCCGGGCCCAGCATAAGCGGGGCCATGAGCGAGTACTGCTCTGTCACATCTACCAGTCGAGGCCCCGAGGCGTCGTAGACGACGATATTCTTTCGCCGCACCGCTCGCAGCGTATCCTCCTTGCTCAAAGTGAATGTCTCGATGGGCTTGAACCCTGCTCTTTGCCGAATATGGTCGCTGCCGGGCGCCGGATACACGTCAAACAACCGGACCAAGCGGAACGCCTCATGAGCGATCGAGAAGTAGAAGACCCTCTCGGGCACATTCGTCAACAGGATTGTCTTTGCCGGATGATGATTTCTCGCTCGAGAGACGTCGGAGATCAGCTGTTTCACCGAGAGACTCAACGGTTGATAGAAATCCACCTCTTGATAGGCCCTTCGAACCGAGCCCCACAAGAACAACCCGATGCACATGACCGCTGCAACGCGGTACACCTTCGTCGCTTTTATTGCCAACACAGCCGCCCAGCCACCTAACATGGCCAGTCCCAACGTCGGGATCACGAGGTAGTAGCTGCTGCGGTGATCACGAAGTGGCAGGTAGGGCGAAATCGCGATGAAGAACCAAGCCAGAAAAAACAACCCCAAAAAGTTCCGCCGGCGAGCCTGATAGCCGGCGACTATCAGCAGAGGGATACCGACCAGAATTCCGACTGCAATCGTTTCGTCGGCCACCGCCCACTTGCAGTAGTACAGCAAGCTACCCCAGAGACTCGCGGGGTCAAAATACGACTGGTACTTGCCCCCGCCCGCGAGCGGCGTGGCCTTCCATTGACACCAAGCAAAAGCAGCCGAACCTAGGAACATTACGGCCACATGAGGCCAATAGCGGCGATCTACCAGCACAACATAGGCGAGCAAGATAGCCGGATAGACGGCCATCACCTCCAGCGCCCCAAAGCCCAGCACGAAGGTTGCCCACTGGGCTGCGTAGTAAAACCAACGGCCCGTTTTCACGAAGCGCAAGAAAAGCCAAAAACTAAGCAAAAAGAAAAACGCGCAAAGGATCTGATTGTAGGCTGAAGTCCAAGTGAGACTGGTGGCAAGACCATGGTGCAGTCCCCAAAGAGAGGCCGCCACGAAGCCCGCCCATCGCCGTCCCGTCAGCCGATGGGTGACCGCCGCTAACAGCATCAGGTTGACAACGTGGGTGGCGAAAACCAACAGCCGATAGGGGAATGCGTCGAGACCAAACCAGTGATAGAAGTAATAGAAAAAGAGGCGTTCACTCAGAGGACGCAAGGTCCCCTGGGCGCGCGGCTGCCAAAGTGCCGACCAGAACTCGTGATCGGGCAGGCTGACCAGGAACAATAGAGAGAAGTCGTCGCTGTGAAACCAGCACCACAGCCCCCGATAGTAAAGCAGCAGGCTGAGAATTGCCGGGGCCGTCCAGTAAACGCAAGTCAGGAGGCGATGTAAGCCGGCGCGCGAGGACTCGTCGCTCACTTTAGGGCTACGGAACTCGCCACCAGCCCGAGCTCGCGTGTCTCTATTTCACCGGCGGCGATCGCTTTATCGAGCCGGAATTCCACTTTGGCGATCTCCTGGTCGAGCGCCTCCGCCGGCACCGGCTTGGTGAAGGCGTAGTCGCCGGGCTTGTCGAAAGTCTCGGCGCCTACCGGCACACCATTCACGGTCGCGGACAGGGTAAGAGTTTGGAGTTGTCGGATCGAAACCTCCGGAACAGTCAATCTCAGTTCTAGAGTAACTGGCTGATCTGGTAGCGGCGGTGGTGGTTTCAGGGCTACCGAAAATGACTTTTTCGTCCAACGCCAGACGCCCTGTTCTACATCGTAAAACCCTGCGAGTAACTGAACCGCCCCACGAGGGTCGGCCATATGAACGGTGGAGAGAAGCTCCGCCGGAGGCGGCATGGGCGTAGCTGTTTCCTGCCCCGCGGGCGGATTTAATTCGGGCTCATTCTTTGGGCAGGCAAGGAAGATAAGCGCCCCCCCGAGCAGCATTACAAGCACCAGTTTTCTCATAGCAACCACAATCATACTAGTAGGCGAAGCGACCGGGCAAACGAGTCGGCTGGGCGCGGAGGAGAGCGCTACTTCAACCTCTGGCCCCCTACATACACCGCATGGATCGCGCGAGCGCTGCGGATGTCCTCGAGCGGGTTTTCGTCCAACACGATGAGATCGCCCGCTTTGCCTTTAGCCAGCGTTCCCAGCTGATTCGACACGCCGAGGGCTGCGGCGGCGTTTTTCGAGAATGATTCGATCACCTGCATCGGGGTTAGTCCGGCCTTGACCATCAACTCCATCTCCCAATGCTCGAAGAATCCTTGGAAGCGCCCCGGCGGACCGCTATCGGTGCCAAAACCGATACGGACTCCGCCGTCGGCCAACGCTTTCAGGTTGCGCGCAGCAACTTGAAACCCGTTCTTGTTGACCGCTAGCTTGGGATCTTTGGCTTGCTTGGCCCTCAGCTGGGTCCTCACGCCTTCGATGACAGCCGGGTCAACGCCCAGTCGGAAGAAAGGGTCATCGAGCCAGGCGGGAGGATCAACGTAAGCAAAAGTCGATTGCTCGCGAGTCAACGTCGCCACCAGGGTAACCTTGTTTCGCTTCATCGCGGAAATCAATGCTTCGTCGACCGCGGCGTCTCGAACGCTGTGCGCCAACACGTCAACCCCCGCCTCGGCGAGGCCCTTCGCGTCAGAGAGTTCGTAGAGATGAGCGAAAACTTTCAAGCCTCGTTTATGAGCCTGCTTGATCATCGCGGAGTAAATCGTGGGGGGCAACTTGCGGAACGTATCATGATCATCGTCCACCCAGATCTTGACGACATCGGCGCCTTTGTCGGCCAGCCTGTTTATCCAGGCACGAGCTTGTGCGGCGCTGGCCACTTCCAGAACGACCCCCTTCAAGCCTGGTATATGACTGGGATACCCGCCGAGGAAGGTGAATCCTTGCAGGGCCGTGAAAACCCGCGCGCCGCTTATCTTCCCCCGCCGCTGTTCATCTCGAATTTCGAGGATCAGATCTTGGTCCACGCCTAGACTGGTCGTCGTGGTCACGCCGTACCGCGCGTAGGTGCGAAGCTGTGCCTCGACGTTCTCGCGGGTGTAGTTGTCAACGTCGCTTGTTAGGCCACGGGCCATTCCCACGTGACCGTGCAGGTTGATGATGCCGGGGATTACCGTCTTACCGCTCAGATCGACGACCTTGGCCAGAGCCGGAATCTTGACCTTGGGGGCTGGCCCGATGTTGCGAATCTTCCCGTTCGCCAGCACGATTGTCGCGTCAGGCTGAGGAGGTCCACCGCTACCATCGATAAGCATGGCATGGGTCAGAACCGTTACTTGGCCCGGCAGGGCGAGAACGGCCAACGAGCCGGCCAGCAAAAAGCGAGTCATCATGTTTCTTACTCCGCCACGAACGGGGAACCACTCAGTGGCGGAGGGATTGTAGCACAACTCGCTCGCTCGGCCGTCTAGGACGCTTTTCTCACGGCAAAACGGTAGAGGCAGGCTGCTGTCGGGCAACCGAGCCGTGAATCCACCGTCTTTGGGAACACAAATGACCAATGCGGCTACAGGCGCAAGTGAGCGAGAATTCTCAGAGGGGAACGTTCGGCAGCGGCCGGGGCCCGGATTTGCTGAAGGCCGAACCGTTAGGCCGACTCGCGCGCCATGACCCGTCCTCGGCCCAAGCAAAACCTACCGTGGTGGCTGATTGCGGTCCTGGTTCCAGTGATTCTATACGCCGTGCTCTATCTTGCTGTCTTGCTCCCGTTGCTTGCACTCTACAGCCTCTGCTTGCGCCTAGCTGTTTGGTCGTGGTGGTGCCTTCGCGACCGCGACATCCTCTTCGTGTATTCGGACAGCCCCGTTTGGCACGATTACATCGAGCAGAGCATCTTGCCTCACCTCGGCGAGCGTGCCATCGTTCTCAATTGGTCGGAGCGCAAACGTTGGCGTTTTCCCCTCAAGCGGATGGCGTTTTATCACTTTGGCGGGGACCGCGAATTCAATCCGCTAGCGGTGGTGTTTCGGCCATTTCGACGCACACGCACATTTCGCTTTTGGCAGCCGTTCCGAGATTTCAAAAACGGACGGCCCGAGGAACTCCGGAAAATAGAGGATGAGTTCTTCGGCGTGATCGGAATTGAGAGACCTGATCCGCCAGCCTAGCCCGGAAAGCTGGGGTAGGCGGAGCGAGGCCCTGCGGCCTCCTACAGAATGGGAACCGTTATCGAATTACTTTGGACGCCGTTGGCGCTAACAAAGAGCTGCTGGTTGCCGCTCGGAAGTGGATCGGGCAACGTAACGTTGATCTGATAAAGGCCCACCAGGTCGGGGGTGAGTCCCGAGAACCGGACAGTTGCTTTCTTTCCCCCGATTGTCACCTCGGGAATGACTCGAGTTCGCGCAAGCGGGCTGAAGGGTGCCGGCTCGCCCGTCGTCTGCGGGGAATCGAGCGGGCCCAGGCCGGTGGCGTAAACGATCACGGTTTCTCCCACTCGGGCGCGGCTTTGAGGCGTAACCACCGTGCCGTCCGCATGAGTTACCACGCCGTAAAGCTTCCCGCCCAGTCTGAATTCGAAGATACCGGGGGCGTAGTCCGCGAGCGGCAGGTTGAAGACGGTGCTCGCGGAGTCTTCGATTCGCGCCTTGACGAACACGAAGTTCAACCCCGCCAGTTCCCACGGCACCTGGATGTTCAACTGCCCAGCGCTTGAGAAATAGAAGCGCCCGGGAATACTGATTCCTTCTTCGGGAAAGTCGAAACTAACGCTGACGTGTTTGAGCGCAACCGGCAGCGGAAGAGTGTAGGCCGAGCCGAGGAATTCGGCAAGAGAATCACCAAAGATCGAAACAATCGACCCGGGCGCGACCGGCTGTCCCGCTGCGAAGCTCGCCCCGTTGACGATCGCTTCCATAAAGGGTTTCCGCCGCGCGGCGTTAAAGAAGGGAATGGTTAAGCCGCCGGCCTCTGCTTCGAAGTCCTGGGGGCCGGTGTCGGGCCCCATGTCAACATCCGCGGCAGCCACGCCGAAAGCGTCCGTTGCGCTGTCAGTCGCGAAAATCGACCCGCCGCCCGTGACGACATTGAACTGAACGTCCAGGTCGGCAATCGGCTGCCCGTGGCGATCGATCACCCGAAAGACAAGAAGTTCGGGGTGAGGTTCGTTGACGGTGCCGACAACGCCTGTGCCGGCGATAGCAAAAGAATTGAAGGGGACGCCGTCACCCACGACGTAGTAGTAAGGAATTCGTAGTGACGCACCGGCCGAAGCGGACTCGACCCGAATCACGCCCTCATAGGCGCCGGGTGGAGGGGTTGCTCCGGACAGTCCGACTTCGAACGTCGTGGAGCTGCCTGCTCCTAGCTCGAGGTCTACCGTGGCGGCTCCGTTTACACTTACCGCCGCATTGGGGTCGAAATCGTAAGGCTCGATCGACAGATGAAACGTCTCCGACGCGGAGCCGACATTGGTGAGGACCACGTCTCGCTCGAGGGGAAGAGCAACGCCGTTGACCGCGCCGAAGCTGATGGTCGCGGGTTCGGCGGTGGCAATGGGATCGAGGGCGGCGGGAATCTGAAGCAGTCCGGCACCCATCGAAGTCACGCGAGCGAACTCATCGTCTTCAAAGACCAAATCGCTGGTCGAGTTGACCAGAGCCGACTTCACTTGCGCCGCCGAAAATCCCGGATTTCGCTGCTTCACCAGAGCCGCGGCGCCGGCAACAAAGGGAGCTGC
The DNA here is from genome assembly GCA_965248105.1 of Bryobacterales bacterium. Lineage (GTDB taxonomy): Bacteria > Acidobacteriota > Terriglobia > Bryobacterales > UBA6623. Next base: position 1,281,453 of record CBDFIK010000006.1, on the reverse strand, counting down.
AAAGCTGGTCCCGTCGACGGAAAGGTATCCGGTCGCATCAAAGGTATCGCCATTGGGATCGAACTGCTGCGCCGCGGTATAGATGAAGACACCGGGGGCAACCAGATCGGGCTTCAGGTTATTGCTGGGGCTGGGCCCCCGAGAGCTGAAAGGAGCGACCTGGTCTGGGACGAACGGGCGGGCAACCAGCGTCGGGTCGAGAGTAACTACGGTCCCCGGGGCGTTGCCGAGTGCCTGGCGCAACGCCTGTCCCGCACTCGCGCCGATCATAAACGCCGGAATGTCGCTGGTTTCGAGTTCAATCATGACGAAGGGCTCGTCCTGCCCATCGACATTGGTAACTACGACCCCGACAGCGCCCGCGGCAGCAGAATTGGCGACTTTGTATTCGAAATCGCACTCGCCACGCGCCACGACGGCAATCACGCCCTGGAGAGAATCGTCGGGTAGCGCCTGGCAGGCGAATGGATCGCCTACCGCCGCGGTATCGCGACCTTCGGCTGCTAGGAGCGAGGCGGGCTTAGGGCCGGTACCCGAGATTGCCGTTACGCTTTGTCCCGCAAACCGAACTGATCGGACGAACTGCCGGGAGTTGACGGTCGCACCGACTGCGGTCACGGCGGGCGCGGACGCCGGAGTGGCAATGCTGTTGAGCGTGGGGAACTGCTGCTCTCCAAAAGCACCGGCGTTGCCGGCCGCGGCGATGACGACCACACCAAAGTCCTCTACCGCGCTCTGAGCGGCAAGGGCAACCGGGTCGCACAGGATGCCGGGTTCCTCAAAACAGGTGTCTTCCTCGGAATCATAGGGAAACTGGGCCACAGCGCCGAAGCTGATGCTGATCACGTCCATTCCGTCGATCACAGCGTCGTCAATCGCGGCGATGACGGCATTGGTGTTGCTGAACTCATTGATATCGGGCGAGCCGAAGATCTTGTAGTTCCCTAAAAACGCCTTCGGGGCCACGCCGGTGAGCACGGCGGCTGGGGCGCTTACTCGTTGGCCCGCGGCGATTGCGGCGACCGCCGTCCCGTGCCCCACACGGTCTCGAGGTGTCTCGTCATCAGCACGCGAAAAGGCGGGGTCTTGCGAGCTGAGTAATTGAACATAACTTCGCGCCGCGATGACCTTGTTGCTTGTAAAAGCGAGATGCTCGGGACGCCCCTTGGGAAACCCCGGCGGGGGCACGAGTGATGAGTCGTCGAGGGCTGGATGATCGATATCGATTCCTGTATCGATGATGCCGATCCGTATTCCCGCTCCGGCGTTACCTACGCCACCTAAGGCATTCCAGGCAGCCGGCATATCGACGATGTCCGCTGCGGTGTTGAGCATAAGCTTGAAGCGCCGCGCTTGAACTACACGCTTGATCCCCGCCAACCGGCCTAGCTGCTTAGCTTGTTCGCGCGTGGCTTTGACGAAGACAGCGTTGAGAACGTGGCAAACCGAGCCGGTTACTTCGGCGCCGAGGTCCTCGATAGCCTTCTTCAGAGGATCTTGGACGAAAGCGGCCTGCCGAGTCATAAACTGAAACTCGGGCTTGTCGACTTGAACCCGGCCGTCAGAAGCCCGCAGGTGGCTAGGAACGCGTTGTGCAATCGACGGTTCGGAAAGAATGACGGTGAAGTGGCGGACCCGGTCGGCTGCACTCGCAGGTAAAGCCGCCAGCAAAGCTACTACGGCGGCGAAAAGAAGGCGTTTGTTTCCGAGTGCAATCATCGGCGTCCGGCGTGGGATCTCTCCCAGGCGCTCCGTACCTTCGGACGGCTCACGAAACAGAGAAGTTACAGGAAAGCCGGTTTCGGTATCTGCAAGTCCGGGTGTTTCACGAACTCGGGGTGCATTGCCCGACGGCGCCGCTTCGCGGTGAAGGACCGGCAAGAGTGCCGGTCCCTACCAAATCGCCGAGCCCAGTAGGGACAAGCAATCTTGCTTGTCGTAGCCACGCGCCTCTGGCCCGCCGATTTTAGGTTCTTTAGCTCGACGTCCGCGGGCCAGTCGGCGCGTCCGGATGACGTGATCATGCACAGAACTGTGTGCCCAGCGCGATTGAAGGACGAGTTCGTGAGTACCAGCGCGGGGCGTCTCTTGTGGCCGGGTCGATCGGAAAACGGAAACGGCACAACGACGACGTCCCACCGCTTAGAGATCACCGAACGCCTCTTCGTCCTCCGGCGTCGCCCACTCGCTTAAAGTTTGCGACAACGCCGCATGGAAGCTTGCATCAAAGGGGTCTACTCGCCTGATGCGCACAGCATCCCCTTCGACCTCATATCCGATCCCGTCTCCCGGTTCGACGCCGAGTTTTTCCCGGACTTCCTTGGAAATCGTGACCTGCCCCTTGGCTGACAGTTTGCTGACCACCATTTCTTACCCTTTACTCAGTATTCAATACGGGGATCCGTGATCGGCTGATCCAATTTGTGATGACAGCCCTTGTTCCACCGTACGTCTTGGGGAGCAATGCCGTCCGACCACAGGCACCAGCTTAGCGGAGGAGCACCCAGCTCGGTCTCAGGGCTCCGCTCAAACGACGAACGGGATGAAGCGCTTGGTCCGTGCGCAATAGTCGCGGTAAGCGGGCAGGTTGGCCACCAATATCTTTTCTTCCTCTCGCGCTTGGCGAAGTATCACCGGCAATAGCGGCAGCACTCCCAAGACGAGCCACGAGTTCTGAGCCAGTTCAAAGCCCGCCAGCAACAGCAAGTCGCCCAAGTAAATCGGGTGTCGGACGTACTTGTAGAGGCCCTCCTCCACGAGTTTGTGGTGTTCCAGCACACCGGCCGTTTCAATATCGGTCCAGTTGTCGCCAAGACGGACTCGCGCCGCCACAGCAACGAGTAATCCCACTGTGAAAAGCGCGACACCCAGCGCGCGCAACCGGTCGGGATGCGGCGCAATCGGGAGAATGTCGCCAAGTAGAGTCTGGGCAAGCAGGGCAAGGAGAATGCAGATCTTCGCCAACCTTGCCAGCCGAACAATCCACGAGCCGGCAAAGATCCTTATCCGTAGCGGCTGCTTCTGATGACGCTTCATCACCTCCCAGACAACCTTGTGCGCCACTAGGCCGGCTAGCAGATAAAAATGCAACAGGTCCATAAGCGATATGCGCGGGTTTCTTGGCCCGCCTCCGCTTGGGTCAGTGCGCACCCCGCACTAGCTCGCGTCACCTCCTTGCGGTTGCCGGGAACTGATCATAGTACACGATCGGCGAAGTATCCGAGCTTGCGGCGGGACCTGCTATGAGAATCAGTGCCCGCACCACTGTCACATGAAGTCGGGATCTCGAGCTAAAATGGCGTCACTGTCGCGACGCCGGATCTCGTTCTCGACAAACGAACACTTCGCCCTCACCGAGCGTTCCCGGGAACATTTTGACGACTTCGAAGTCGCGCTCGATAGTTTTCCACACCCGCGGCTGGAAGGCCCGAATCTCAATCGGCAAGGTGTAGACGAGCCACGTGTTTTTATGTGTTTGGCGAGCCTGCCGCAAAGGCTCATACTCTTGGACGGCGGTCCAGTGGGGGGCAAAGTAACCGCCATACACCCGCGCTGCCAGGCCCACGGCGACGATCGTCTCACCCGGCCGAACTCGGCGCTCGACGAAATCGCGGGCACCGACGAAGTCTTGCTTAGGAAGGGCGTAGCAGCGCGGAACCGTAGCCGCCGAGGCTGCGATCATCAGCGCCACCAACACAGCTCCGACGGCGGACGACGACCGCTCGTTCCCGGGCGTTCTCCTTCGCCCCATCACGAACCGCGACGCGGCAAACGCACCGTGGACAGCCACAAGCAACGCGAATGCCATCAAGAAAAAGAAAAACCTGGGCCACAAGTTGTGCCGTATCGCAACAACGAGAGTTCCGCCCAGCAGACCTGGTAGCACCATCGCGATCGCGCCGGCTTTGCTCTTGCGAAACAGGCTCCACCAACCGGATGCGGCCAGCAGGCTGCCGAAAAGCAGCACAGCCACGCTTGACCAACCTATTTCTAAGCTGCGCAGGCTTTCCGTCGCGGCCCACAGTGGGTTGGCCCACTCGGCATCCATCGAAGTTTCATGCAGGGCGGTTCGGAAGAACTCCGGCAATGACAAGGCATAAACTTGAAGCGAAAGCGTGCCGCTGAGCAGCCAGGCCGCGACAGGCTTTCGCGGCACGAGTGTCGCCCTAAGGGATTTGCCGCTCCGCCGGGCCCGATACAAGGTTCGGGCGGCGCTTGGCAACTCAACTAACACGTGGGCCGCTACGACAAACACCATCGTCGTGTGAACCCACAAGCCAAGCCAGAGAGCGACACCGTAGGCGATCCACCAGCGCCACCCTTGACGATCCCGAGCCTCTAGCCATAGCCAGGTCGCCAATGTCGTGAACAGCAACAGCCCCGTGTAGCCCCGAGCGTTCTGCGAGAACCAGACATGGTGATAGGAAACCGTCATCAACGCCGAAGCAAGCAGAGCTTGATGGACCCCGACAAGCTTCCGGCCAAGGAGAAAAACCGCCCAAACACCTCCGACACCGAATAAAACCGCCGGTAACCTGAGCGCCCACGCGCTTTCGCCCCACAGGGCTAAGGGAAGATGCATCAGGACGGAATAGAGCATGTGTTGATTCTGGGAAGGAAACATCGTGACCACTTCGGTAAGCGGCACTCGGCCGAAATCCAGGAGTGTGAAAACCTCGTCCAACCACAAGCCCGAGTCCAGACGCCAGAGCCGCAAGGCCAAGGCGACAAGGGTCAGGGCTGCTAATGCCGACCAATGCCGCTTCCCGAGGCCATCCACTTCGGATGTGAGCGGCTCCTCCTGCCGGTGGTCAGCGCTTCCAACCATTCGCCTCGTCGCGATACCGCACGCAAGTAGTACGAAGCCGTGAATAGCCAACATCACCCGGAATAACCCCGGTCCCCAGCTCAGGCTACCGTCAGCACGGCCAATGAGGATTCGCTCGATGGTGTCACTCGACAGCCACGCCGCCGCCACGATCAGCGCCAACCCAGCGGTCGATAGAGCAAATTGTCGTCGTCCAGCTCTCATGGGGTTGTGCTTAGTCGGATCAGCATCAAGATGCGGTCCGTGTACCGCCGGAGGATTATTCCCTACGAGAGGCGCTACACCCTGAAGCTGCTTCGTCCTCCTCAATGATAAATATCTTTGGGCACCGCTGCTATGTTTGCGCACCTGGCACAAAGTCCAGGGTGGGATTTTTACGGCCGCACTCGACTGAGCAGCGTGGTGTTTAGCGTTTTACCCGATAGAACGACGCACCGAACTATGTTCGTGGAGACGGAGAGAGGTTGCTTTGACGCGGCAGTTCCGGCGGTCCATGTCCGCAGTCCTCACGGCTCCTCTGCTCGCAGGTTCATACAGAGGATTGAGGCTGCCGAAACTCGGTGGATAGGCGTTCCTGACTCTCCGGCCCCATTTTCCGGAGCGGGTCTCGGTAACCTTGGAACCTAGCTTTAACCAGCCTTGTTGCACGGATAGGGATGGAAACGGAATTCTCCCTTTCCCAAGCCGTAGCGTCAGGAGATGCGTTCGAACACAGGCCGTCCGAGCGCGGTCATTGTGTTCAGGACTTTGCGACCGAGTTGGACCTCCGTGATCTGCCTGGAGAAGCTGCGGGATTTGAGTTTGGGGCCGATGACGCTCTTCCAACGGCCCATCTGCGTTTCTATTCGGCTGCGCTGGTTGTACCCTGTTGCCGTCTGCCAGGCTATGCACCCGTTGCTGCGGATTTGGGCAATATGGCGATCCCGAACGGTCGCATCACGCGCCGATTGCAGGCGGATCACTGCGTCCTTTGGCGGCGGTATGACCACATCCAGGGTCTCCCCATACCGCTGCCTCAGCAGATTTCGCGTGGACGCTCCATCGTAGGCGCCGTCAGCCAGAAAGCCCGTGACCGGGGCATCCAGCTGATCCAGGAGGCCGGGTAAGGCTGTGCTGTCTCCAACGTTATCGTGAGTCAGAGCGGCGCAAACAATCGCCCCGCTGGCGAGGTCCAGTCCGAGGTGGAGCTTGCGCCAGCGGCGGCGTATTCCCTTGGTGTTATGCTTCTGCGCTAGCCATTCGCCCTCGCCGAAGATCTTCAGGCCAGTACTGTCGACCACCAGATGGATAGGCACAGATCCTGCTTGCCTCATCACCTGAGCGATGCTCACCCCGTTTGCGCGACGCGACAGCGTGGAGTAATCCGGTACCCGTATATCCAACCCCATGAGCGTGCCGATGGAACCCATAAGCCCCTGTGTCTGACGCAGTCCAAGATGGTATGCCGTGCGCAGCATCAGGCATGTCTCGATCGCCAAATCCGAGTATCTGCGCTGACCACCCCGTGACGTGCGGCGCGGCGCGCTCCACACACTTTGAGCCTCCTCACTGACCCAAATCGTCAGGTCACCCCGTTGGCGCAAGCTCTCGTTATATTCCGCCCAGTTGATCACCCGGTACTGCACCTTATCAAACTTGTGCCGTCGCGCTGCGTTGAACTTATGTGGCATTTGGACTACCCCCAGCGTTGAAAAACCAATGATAAGACATTCTTCGGGATGATCCATGCAACAAGGTCGAGTCAGAGCGGCGCAAACAATCGCCCCGCTGGCGAGGTCCAGTCCGAGGTGGAGCTTGCGCCAGCGGCGGCGTATTCCCTTGGTGTTATGCTTCTGCGCTAGCCATTCGCCCTCGCCGAAGATCTTCAGGCCAGTACTGTCGACCACCAGATGGATAGGCACAGATCCTGCTTGCCTCATCACCTGAGCGATGCTCACCCCGTTTGCGCGACGCGACAGCGTGGAGTAATCCGGTACCCGTATATCCAACCCCATGAGCGTGCCGATGGAACCCATAAGCCCCTGTGTCTGACGCAGTCCAAGATGGTATGCCGTGCGCAGCATCAGGCATGTCTCGATCGCCAAATCCGAGTATCTGCGCTGACCACCCCGTGACGTGCGGCGCGGCGCGCTCCACACACTTTGAGCCTCCTCACTGACCCAAATCGTCAGGTCACCCCGTTGGCGCAAGCTCTCGTTATATTCCGCCCAGTTGATCACCCGGTACTGCACCTTATCAAACTTGTGCCGTCGCGCTGCGTTGAACTTATGTGGCATTTGGACTACCCCCAGCGTTGAAAAACCAATGATAAGACATTCTTCGGGATGATCCATGCAACAAGGTCTCCCAGATGACAGTTTCCTCTAGGACAAAACCAGGTCTGTACAGAATGGGCGCTTGAGGATTGCTTTCCAGCAGCTTGTCAAGGCGGGTGACCGCCTGACGCCAATCCTGGTGTTCCTGCCCAAAAGAAGCTGCGAAAACCAGCCCCGTGAGCAAGAGCCAGCAGAGTAGCGGGAAAGCAGTGAAGCGGCGATGTCTTCTTATTCCTTGCGCGGCCAGAAGGACCGCGGGGATAATGATCAACATCGCGTAGCGGCGGTGAAGAACATTAATACCGATCTCAGCCAATACACCCAGTAGGACTAGGTGGCCTGCCACCATCAGTCCGAACAGGTTTATCAACTCGTCGCGTGTTTTGCCTTGGCCTTTCCCCACGACCGCGAGGAAAGCCGCCATACCAGGCACGAAAAGAGGTCCGATTAGGTCGAAGACCAAGCTATAGTTCGGTTCACCCAGCCACCCCAAGGCTCCTCGTCTTCCCCAAACAGAAAACAGCTGAGGCAGCATCCACGGTAAGACGCTAAGACTGAGAAGGCTGACGTCGCAGGCGAATTCTCGAGGCCGATAGAGGCGTCGCAGACCAGGAAAAACCAGGTAAGCCACACCGATCCAAACTGTTGCAGCTGCTAGCACGTAGTGGGAGGCGAAAACGCCGCTACCTCCGACGATCAAGAGAAAGCGCCCCCAACGTGCGCCATACAAAGTTGCCCTGGCGAATCCCAGTAGCATCAATGCGGCGAACAACGCCGCCAGCGAATAGGGCCGCGCGCTGGCATTGGCTTCGACGAGCGGAAACGATAACCATGCCAAAGCCGCGGAAATCAACCCCAGTTCCCTTCCGCCAAGGTCCTCACCGAGTCTATAGATGACGTATGAGAAACCCACGCCGAAAACCAAGGACGGGAGTCGGACAACGACTTCCGACTCACCAAGGAGCTGAACCGCCAGCCAAACGCAAGAGTAATACAAAGGAGTTTGCCCCTGGTGGAGACTAAACACTCGGTCAATCAACGAAGCAAAGTCCGCCTCGACCGCCCAAAGGGTCCCAAACTCGTCGAGCCAAAGACTGCGATCGAGGCCGTAGAGTCGTACGGCAATGCCGGCGGTCGCCGAGAGTAGAGCGAAAACCCAGACCGAGCGCGCGACCTCGAACTACCTTTGGCCCCGCGTCGGTCGATTGTTCGGTTGATCTGCTCGAGCTTCTGTTTCTCCCGCCATCGTCTCCCCCCCCCGGTCGCTGACGCCGCCTAGCACGCGAGGTCGGTTTTCGCGCACGCGCAGAGTCCTAACCGACAAAACTAGTGCTTGGTTTCAAAAGTTCACGTATCTAAAAAGCCCTTTCCCGAAGGATCGTACGAATCGTCCATCTGGCCCGGAAGTGGTTTGTTCGCAGAGCCTTCCGAGCCGCGCGGCCGTAAGGAAGCGGTCCAGGGTTCACGATCAATTATAGACCTGATCGACATGTTGCTAGCCCGTCCCCAACCAAACCTCCTGCGAACCGTATCAGCACGGGCGCCGGCTTTGGCTTACTTCGGGTACGATTCAGACACGACCAACCCCCGACCTGCCCCCCATCCACAACTCTCGCTCCTAGAAGGGTTTGCTATCGTAAAAGCAAGCCCGCGTCGCGTTCGTCAACCCCCAACTGTGACTCCGCGAAGTTGCCACGTCGTTACCCCCGTTTTCCTGTTGATAGCATACCTGGCCGGCCCGGCCAGTCTTCTTGCGCAAACGAACTTCCCAGATGACCTAGTGTTCGAACAGCTCGTCACTGGGGTCCTGAGGCCGGTGGCCATCACGCACGCTGGTGACGGCTCGGACCGCCTGTTCATCACGCTGCAGGACGGGCAAATCGTTGTCTACGACGGCGAGAAGGTGCTTGATCCGCCTTTTCTCGATATCACTTCGCGCGTGAGCTGCTGTGGCGAGCGGGGCCTGCTCAGTGTCGCCTTCCACCCTGACTTTGAGAGTAACGGCTTCTTTTACGTTGACTACACTGACCGAAGTGAACATCCCGGCGACGTCATCATCTCGCGATTCACGGTTTCCGAGGATCCGAATATCGCCGATCCTGACTCAGAGAAAGTTATTCTTCGGGTGGACCAGCCCCACGACACGCACAACGGTGGCCAACTTCAGTTCGGGCCCGACGACGGATTTCTGTATATCAGCCTGGGTGACGGCGGAGATCACAGTCTACCGGTAAACCCGGCTCGGGAAGTCTCTTCGCTCTTTGGAGCGATCTTGCGTGTCGATGTCGACCGGGGTGACCCCTACGCGATTCCCGCGACGAACCCCCTTTTCGGACAAGAAGGAGTGCGCCAAGAGATCTGGGTCTATGGGCTGCGAAACCCTTGGCGTTTCAGCTTCGACCGCTTGACCGGCGACTTGTTTATTGGGGACGTAGGCAACGGCCGGAGGGAGGAAATTGACTTTCAGCCGGCAAACAGCCTGGGCCTCGAGAACTATGGGTGGGACGTTTTGGAGGGGAGTCTTTGTTTCGACCCCTTTTTCAACTGCGATACGTTTGGTTTGGAGGCGCCAATCCTTGAATACTCCCACGACATCGGATGCGCGGTCGCGGCCGGCTACCGCTACCGGGGCGCGGCCATTCCGGAGCTTAACGGCGTCTATTTTTACGGCGACTATTGCTCGGGCGTCTTATTCGCCGCCTCGGACGACAACGGCCAGTGGACCGTCCTTGACACTCTTGAGACGGGTTTCTCGATAACCGCCTTCGGTGAAGACGAGCAAGGCGAGATCTACCTGACCGACTACACCGGGCGAGCCATCTATCGGATCACGGATCAGCAGTCGGCGCCGGAGGTGACCTCTTTTCAGCCCCGACAAGCTGTGGCCGGAGGCGCCCAGTTCGATTTGCTGATCCTAGGATCGAACTTCGGAGCTGGAGTCGAAGCGAGTTGGAGGGGCGAGACCCGGCCTTCGACGGTAATCGACACGAACCGATTGCTCGTTACCGTCTGGGAACAGGACCTCGCCGCTGAGGGAACCGCCGAGGTTACGGTGATGAACAGCCGGCTGCAAGGGAGTGTTCCGGCGCGGTTCGACTTCCCAATCAACCCGGCGCCGAATCTGTCGCCTCGGATCAATCCGGGCGGTGTTGTGAATGCCGCCACCTTCGCTGCCACGCGCCTCGCTCCCGGAGCTATCGCCTCCGTATTCGGTCTTGACCTGGCGCCGGAGACCGAAGCGCTCATTGCCACCCCGCTGACAACGACTCTAGGGGGAATGACACTGTTGTTTAACGGCAACCTCAAGGCACCCCTGTATTACGCGTCACCGCACCAGGTCAACCTGCTGGTGCCCTGGGAGCTGGCCGGCGAGGAGCAGGCCCAGCTTACTATCCGAATCGGCAGCGAGACGACCCAAGCCGCTGTCGTCCCTCTGGCTCAATACAGCCCCGCCATATTCACCGCCTCGGACGTCAGACCGGGCCAGGGGGCGATCTTGATCGCAAACACATCAGGAGCACTAGCTGCACCCCTCGGACTCTCTGCTAACTCCCGTCCGGTTCGGCGCGGTGAAATCCTGGAGATCTTCGCCGTGGGCCTGGGGCCGGTCACCTTTCCGCCGGCCAGTGGCAGCGCCGCGCCCCGGTTCCCCCACTCCGAAACCGTAACCGAACCGCAGGTCACCATCGGCGGCGTCCCGGCTCGCCTGTTCTTCAGCGGCTTGGCACCCACGTTGGTCGGTCTTTACCAGATCAACGCCCGCCTGCCGGATGAGGCCCCCAGCGGAGACGACGTGGTGGTCAAGATTATCATCGAGGGCCTCGAGTCGAACCCGGTCACAATTGCCGTCGAGTAGGCGATCTGCCTTTCGGCGCTCGGATTCCGGGGGTTCGCTTACTCAGACGCCGCCCAGTGCCCCGCCGGAGTTCTAGACCTTTCGAACGAAAGTGACTCTGGCGGGAGTCGAGGGGAAAGGGTCGACGTTCTTCCGTGTGAAGTGATGGATCATCCTCTTACGTGTTCGTGAGCCTGCCTGTTGGCAGCGGCTGGAGTGTGCCGGTTCAGCCGGAACGGGAGAGCGAGCGTTCCGCGTTAGTGTAGATGCCGCGCTGTGGGCGGGGATTTTCCCAGCTGAGCCGGCTCGACGGCAACGTCAGGTATGTCGCGCTCGGCGTGAATCTCGTTTTGCCGCCCCAGCAGCATGTCCTCGGGCGTCACGAACCCGATCGCCACACGCTCGACGGGCTGAGGGCCGCGATCGTCTCCGTTCCCGGCATGGGCGAGAACAGGGGGGCGGGCGGCAAGTGGGCTCTGGTCTTGCGATCGGAGACAATTCGTCCAGCGGGCGTCGGTCGATCGAAGGAAGTTGGCTAATCAACCGGGTACTGCTTACAGAGCTCTCGACCGCACAGCGAGAGGGAAACAAGTAACGACTAAGGGAAGCACTCGGGCGGCGACCTAATCGCTCACATGAAAACCGGACTGCTGCGGGGTAGATCTCTTCAGGTACCGGTAGGGGTTGATCGGCGTGCCGCGGTAGCGAACTTCGTAGTGCAAGTGCGGAGACGTGACTCGGCCGCTGCGGCCCACTCGCCCGATCACCTCGCCGCGGCGAATGACCTGCCCGGGCCGAACATAAGCGTCCGCCAAATGGGCGTAACGGCTGGAAAGTCCATTGCGACCGTGGAGCAGCTCGACGCGCTTGCCGTAGCGCCCCAGCCAGCCGGTGGTGGCGACGATACCATCGGCGGCGGCCACAACCGGCGTCCCGTAAGGCGCCGTCAGGTCGACGCCGGCGTGAAACGCACCCTTGCCCAGGAAGGGATCCAGGCGCTTGCCGAACGAGCTGCTCAAGCGCCCCTGCACGGGCCAGGTGGAAGGCGTGGTGTTCTCCAACCAATACCACGGCGAACTGCTGCCCGGAGACAAGTGAACCTGCCGCAAAAAATCGAACTGATTAACAGAGCTGCGGTATCGCGGCGCCCGCTGTCCCTTTCCGACAGCATCCGTAGTCTCGGTGAACGGTCGTTTGATCCCGAAAGCGATCGAGACCTCCGAGGCCAGCTCACCGAGCGAGGCTAGCTGCGCATCGCGCTCAACGGCTTGTTCCTTGAGGTCGTCATTCTGCTTCTGCAGAGCTTCCTTCTCCGCTCGAAGCTGGTTGTATTCGGTGGCCTTCCAGAGCATCCTTCCGTAACTCGAGAGCAGACCGATACCTACGATGGCAGCGAAAACCGCCAAGCAAGCAACGACATGGATGACGTAGTGCGGGACGTGGATACGCCGAATCCGACCGTGGACAGAATGCGCCAAGACGACGATAAAATAGTTCTTCCTCATCAAACCTCGTTCTTACAACCCTGGTCGGCCCTCGATGCCTACGGGTTCGATCGCCAAGCCTGGCAAAGCCACCACAGTGGAGGACTCAAAAAGCTGGCTGCCCCCCGCACGGCCCAAACACAGTATCAATTTCGCACAGCCGTGTCAACTAAAACCCGGGGGGGGTGCTGCTGGACACGTTCCGCTGGTTTCTGGCGGCTACTACCCTATTTTCACGGTTAGAGCGAGAAAAATCAAGGCGGCTGGGAGGGGACGCCGCCCTTGTTCTGGGCTCCACCTATCGGAAGAGTTCCGGATCGCCGCTGTGCTCGGGTTTCGAGAAACCAATATTAGACGCCTGCCCCAACCGTCGCGACCAGGCGGGTGCAGCTAGTTGGATTGGGTCATAATTGGAGGTCCGAGCAGGGAGCTACCGAGTAAATGCGGCCTAGCGAAGAAGAAATCGTCGGGGAGATTCTGAGGCAAGCGTCGCGGGTGCCGCAGCCTGGGGTTAGCGTCGGCATAGGAGACGACGCAGCGGTCGTAGCGGCCCTTCCGAGAGGTGAGCGGCTGCTGCTTTCTACCGACCAAGTCATAGAGGGGACTCACTTTATCCCCGATCTGCACCCCCCTCGTGCTCTCGGGCACAAGTGCTTAGCTCGTGGGTTGAGTGATATCGCGGCCATGGGCGGGGCGCCCCTCTACTTCTTGCTGTCGCTGTGCCTGCCGGCGTGGGTAGATCGCGATTGGCTTCGTTCTTACCTAGGGGGCCTGCTTAAGCTCAGCAAGCGCTGTGGGGTCCCTCTTGTAGGGGGCGACGTGGCGGGCGGAGGCCAGTTCGCGGCGGATGTAACGGTAGTGGGAGCGGTTGGGGCTCGCCGGCTCCTGCTGCGCAGCGGAGCCAAACCGGGCCACATCATCTTCGTGTCGGGACAGCTCGGAGGTTCGGCCCTGGGGCTTGAGCGCCTTAGCACTAGGGAATTCGCCGTCTCCGACGCCGCGATCCGACGGCATCTCTACCCGCAGCCGCGGCTGGAATTGGGCCGCTTTCTGCAAAATACGGTCGGCGCGACCGCCGCGATGGACTTGAGCGACGGTCTATCCACTGACCTCGAGCGGCTCGTGAAAGCCAGTGGGGTCGGGGCCGAAATAGAGGAGAGCGCGGTGCCACGATTCCGAGGCGCGTCGGCGGCTCAAGCGCTCCACGGGGGCGAGGATTACGAACTTCTGTTCACGGTCCCTGCGAAAAAGAAGGTTCCTCGTAGCTTCCGGCACATTCGCTTGACGCAGGTGGGCAGGATCCGGTCCGAACCAGGCGTCGTCTTGCTTTCAAGAGGTGGCCCTCGCGCATTATCACCTGAAGGCTTCACGCACTTCACCCAGGGGAGCGAACAAGTTCAGGGCTGACCGGAGGGTTGTCTTCTATGCCACCCCGAAAACGGGAAAGGTTTGCCGGGCGGGGCCTTGTCGTCACAAGGGTGGCGCAGGACTGGCCAGATTGCCGGTCCTACCGACCGCATTCGCCCCCTTTGCTCCAGCCCGGACCGCCGGCTCGGGCGAATCCGCGCTAGTATATTTCCAGGTGACGAGGCTCAGACCGTCGGGCACGGAACTAGCCGGCTTTCTCACCAGAGGCGGGCCACTGTGCCCGCCCAGTAGTACGGATCGGTAATGGGCCGACACGGTGGTCGGCCCCTACGAGAACACCGGCCGTTCCAGGTGAGGTCTAAAAAATCATGCTCACTCGCAGACAACTCATGACACTGGCGGGTTCTGCGCCGGCCTGGGTTCCCCTATCAACTGAGCTGAGCGTGGCGCAGCCGCGGAGCAGCCTCGGAATCGCCTCGGCCTCATTCACGCAGCGTATGGCAGCCGAGCGGCGTGGCGGCGCAGAAAAACCCCTTTCCGATCCATTCCACTTCCTCGACTATTGTCACCAGCTGGGCGCCGGCGGCGTAGAAGTCGCAGCCGAATCCCTTGACCCTAATTCGAGAAAACGGTTCCGGAGAAGGGCGGAATCCGCTGGCATGCACGTGGAAGTTGCCGTCCGCCTGCCGCGAGACCAGTCGGACGTCTCGTCTTTCCAAGACAGCCTCCGCGCCGCGAAGAGCGTGGGTGCGTCCGTCGTGAGAACCACACTGCTGACGCGACCCCGCTATGTGGCCCTCGACAACGCAGAGGAACTCCGGCGTTTCGTTCAGCAGTCGTGGAAATCGGTGACGTTAGCGGAAAATGCCCTCCGCAGGCGCCGGATGAAACTCGCCGTCGAAAACCACAGAGATATGCGTATCGAAGAGTTGCTCAGTATGATGAACCAGATCAGCAGCGAGTTCGTAGGCGTCTGTCTCGACACCGCGAACAGCCTGGCTCTACTCGAATCGCCGGCGGAAGCCGTGGAAAAGCTCGCACCCTACGCCATCTCAGTCCACCTGAAGGACATCGCCGTAAAGGAATCCCCGGACGGCTTTCTGCTGTCGGAAGTTGCGCTGGGCGAGGGCTTCCTGGACTTGCGGGGCATCGTCGAGGATCTGAGGCAGGCGCGGTCGAATATTCGCTTCAACCTAGAGGTGATGACGGACGATCCAGTGGAAATCCCGTGCTTAGCCGGCTACTACTGGCCGACGATGGGCCGCGTGCCGGGCTGGCGCCTGGCAAGCATCCTGAATCTGGTGAAGCGAAAGCAGCAGGCTAAGCCACTGCCCCGCGTGAGCGACCTCGGTCCCGATGAGCGTGTCAAGCTGGAGGACGAGAACGTAAGAAGGTCGCTGGCCCACGCGAGCGCGGTGCTCGGCCTGTAGGGGAAGGGACGCGAGGCGGTTCCCGGCGGCGACTTGTCGGACCCCTGGACCGGCGAGATCGCCGGTCCCTACTGCCGCAGCTTGCGGCGACTCGAAGTAGGGACAAGCGATCCCGCTTGTCCCAGGCGCGCAATCTCCTAGAGGCGTGATTGCAGCTACGCTTCCCCAGCACCTCAAAAAACCCGCAAACCACTCAATTTCTGCGATTTTCGCGGCCTCAGCGGCAGCTTCACAATCCTCGTCGCGGTAGAATAAAAAGAGCAGTTCTACTTACCTGAAAGCTCCTTCAGAGAGGACACTTCTTTGGCGGATCAACCCCCTCAGACCCCCACTCAGCTACCTTTAGGCGGCAACGGAACACCGACGAATTGGACGCCCATCGACATCGAAGTCGAGATGAAGAAGTCCTATCTCGATTATGCGATGAGCGTAATCATCGGACGGGCGCTGCCCGACGTTCGTGACGGCCTCAAGCCCGTACAGCGGCGCATCCTCTACGGAATGCTCGACCTCGGCTTGCGCTCGAACCGCGGCTACCGCAAGGCGGCCACGATCGTCGGCAAAGTGATCGGAACCTACCACCCGCATGGGGACGCGTCGATCTATGAAACCCTGGTGCGCATGGCGCAGCCCTTCACGATGCGAAACATGCTGGTGGACGGGCAGGGCAACTTCGGCTCGGTGGACGGCGACCCGCCGGCAGCCATGCGGTACACCGAAGCGCGACTAACTGCCTTTTCGGAATCCCTGCTGCAAGAGATCGAACAGGACACGGTCGACTTCCGGCCTAACTTTGACGACACCGCGCAAGAGCCGGAGTGTCTGCCGGCCGCCGCACCGAATCTGATCGTCAACGGCGGTACCGGGATTGCCGTAGGGATGGCAACCAACATTCCGCCCCACAACCTGAGGGAGATCATCGACGCCACGATTCAACTGATCGAGCAGCCTAGCACGTCGCTGGACAAGGTCCTAGAGATCGTTCAGGGTCCCGACTTTCCCACGGGGGGAACGATCTGTGGCAGAGAAGGCATCGTTAGCGCTTACAAAACTGGTCGTGGCCATCTTACGATCCGCGCGCGAGCCCGAACGGAGGAGATCGGTAAGGAACGAACCGCCATCGTTGTCACCGAGATTCCCTACCAGGTGAACAAATCGCGGCTGATCGAGCACGCTGCCGCCCTCGTCAACAGCAAGAAGATGGAAGGCATCTCCGATATCCGTGACGAGAGCGATCGCGACGGCATGCGAATCGTCTTCGACCTCAAGCGCGGGGAACAACCCGAAGTCATCCTCAATAATCTCTTTAAGCGCACGCAGATGCAGGCGGGCTACGGGATCATCTGCCTGGCCATCGTCAACGGGCAGCCGAGGGAGCTGGGGCTACTTGAGTACCTGAAGCTGTTCATCGAGCACCGGCTCGACATCGTCCAGCGGCGAACGAACTACCTACTGCGCAAGGCTCGGGATCGAGAGCACCTCCTGCTCGGCTTCCAGAAGGCCCTCGAGCACATGGACGCCATCATCAAGTTGATCCGCGCCTCGAAGAGTCCCGCGGAGGCTCGGCAGGGCCTAATGGATAGCTTCGAACTGACCGAGCGTCAGGCCCAGGCCGTCATCGAAATGCAATTGCAGCGCTTGACGGCGATGGAGCGCCAGAAGATCCTGGAGGAACTGGCTGAAATCCAACGCAAGATCGCTGAGTATTTGAAGATTCTCGGCTCCGACGAGGTGCTGCGCCGGGTCATCGTGCAGGAGCTGCGCGACGTCAAGAAGAGGTTCGGGGACGAGCGGCGCACCGAGATCGCAGGGCCAGTGGCGGAGATCTCGATCGAGGACCTGATCGCCGACGAAGACATGGCGATCACCGTCACCCATAACAGCTACCTTAAGCGGACGCCGGTGACCACCTACCGCCAGCAGTCCCGCGGCGGCCGGGGCCGCATCGGCATGGGAACGCGGACCGAGGACTTCATCGAGCACCTGCTGATCGGCTCGGCTCACTCCTACGTCCTTGTTTTCACGAACCTAGGACGGCTCTATTGGCTCAAAGTGTACGACATCCCCGAAGTCGGCGTTGCCGGGCGGGGTAAGAATATCGTCAATCTCGTCAACTTGCAGGCGACCGAGAAGGTGCAGGCCTTCTTGCCGGTCAAAGAATTCACCGAGGGCCAGTTCGTGGTCATGGCGACTCGGCGGGGCGTCATTAAGAAGTGCCCGCTGCCGGCGTTCCGTCGGCCGATGACCCGCGGGATCATCGCCGTCAACCTGGACCAGGACGACGAGCTCATCTCCGCTCGCCTGACCGACGGCGAACAGCAGATCTTCGTGGCCACGCGCCAGGGCAAAGCGATCCGCTTCGACGAGAAGCACGTACGCGCCATGGGCCGGCCGGCCCGCGGGGTCCGAGCTATCCGGCTCGATCAGGGCGACCATGTGGTTGGGATGCAGGCGGTGTCGGCGGATGTATTGATCCTCAGCGTGACCGAGAACGGCTTTGGGAAACGAACGAAACTCGAGGCCTATCGAGTGACCGCCCGGGGCGGCAAGGGCGTCATCAACATCAAGACCTCTAGGCGCAACGGCAACGTCATCTCCGTCATGAGGGTCTCGGCGGAGGACGATCTGATGATCATTACCCGCAGCGGCAAGATCATCCGTATCGAGGCGGACAAAATCCGCGCTACGGGCCGCTCCGCCCAAGGCGTCAAACTCGTAAACTTAGAAGATGGCGACGGGATTGCCGCCGCCTGTGTGGTTCCCGACGGCCAATCGGGGCCCAACGGCAGGACAAACGGCGCTGACGGGCAAGGGGTTTTGATACAATAGCGGCCGCTATAAGGGTTAAGCCAAGCAGAAGAGCCAGTACCGTTCGATAAATGACAGATACGATCCACGGCAAGCAAGAGCAACTCTTCTCGATTCTTCGCTCGATGGACCGTGTGCTGGTCGCTTACTCAGGCGGCACGGACTCGGCTTACCTGGCCTGGGCCGCGAACAGAGTGCTGGGGGCCGACGCTCTCGCTATCACCGCCGACTCGGCTTCCATCCCAGAATCCCACAAGCGGGACGCCGAAGCATTCGTCAAGCGATACGGCATCCGCCACCAGTACATCGAAACCAACGAGTTCGACAACCCGGACTACGTGCGCAATGACCTAAATCGCTGCTTCCACTGCAAGGATGAGCTCTTCAGCCAACTCAGCCACACCGGGCGTGCGCTCGGCTTTGACAACATCACCTACGGCGTCAACGTGGACGACACGAAAGACTTCCGGCCCGGTCATCGGGCTGCGAAAGAACACGGCGTCCGCGCACCCCTGTTGGAAGCCGGCCTTACGAAGGCAGACATCCGCGAGCTATCGCGGCGCGAGGGCTTGCCCACTTGGGACCGCCCTGCCGCCGCCTGCTTGAGCTCACGCATTCCCTACGGAACGACAGTGACAAAAGAGAAAGTAAAGCTTGTAGAGAAGGGCGAAGAGGCGCTCAAAAGTCTCGGCTTCGAAATCTACCGCGTCCGCTACTACGGTGAGCTCGTCCGCATTGAGATTGGCCCCGATGAGTTAGCGCGAGCGCTCAACGTCAAGATGGCCAGGAAGATGACTGACATATTCAAGAGTCTCGGCTTCCAATACGTCACCCTCGACCTAGAAGGCTATCGTCTTGGTTCACTGAATGAAGCGCTCCCATCTGCCGACAGGCAGCAAGGTCTTCCCGTCATTTCGTAGCAAGAACGACGTTTCAAAAACAAGTCCGTGGTGCCGCGTTTTTCTTCTAGGATTAACCGCGACGTGGCGCTACTTCCTGTGATAAACTACGTTTCTTAAAAAAAGACTTTTTACTCCTTTTTACAGCTTCGGCTGGAGGAGAGTTCGTTCAACCCACTGAAATCCGACACCTGGCCGCCGATGGCCAGAGAGCTATGGACGTCTGGCAGCAAATCCTCAGACGACTTGAAGCACAAGTCAGCCGCGAGAACTACTCGAACTGGCTCGAACCCGTCCGCTTCAGCCATGTAGATAACCTGCGCACCCTGCATCTGCTGGTTCCCAGCGTTAGCGCTCAACAGTGGCTCAAGTCCGAGTACGAAGAGACGATCCTGGACACGGCACGAAGTCTCTCCTTTCCGTTCGAGTCCATTGTATTCACACTCCATGGGGGAGCAAAGGCCTCCGAGTTCGATCGGCCTCCGTCAGCGTCACTGCAAGCGTCCTTCGAGTTCCGAGTGCCGGCTAGCTCTTTCAATCCACGGTACACTTTTGATACCTTCGTCGTAGGATCGTGCAACGAGTTCGCCTGCGCAGCTGCTCGAGCTGTTGCCCGCAACCCGGCACGAGCCTATAACCCACTCTACCTGTATGGCGGCGTCGGTATGGGCAAGACACACTTAATGCAAGCCATCGGCCAAGACCTTCAGAAGAACTTCTCTCACTTGCGCGTCGTATACGTTACCAGCGAGCAGTTCATGAACGAGATGATTAACTCTCTGCGTTACAACCGAATGAGCTCCTTCCGCGAGCGCTTTCGGTCAGCTGATGCTTTACTCGTTGACGATATCCAGATGATCGGTTCAAAAGAAAGGACCCAGGAGGAATTCTTCCATACGTTCAATGCTCTCCATCACATGGAGAAACAGATCGTTCTCGCCAGCGACCGACCTCCCAGACAAATCTCTGGCTTTGTTGACCGGCTCCGATCGAGGTTCGGATGGGGGCTGCTCGCTGACATCCAGCCGCCTGATCTAGAGACCAAAATGGCCATCCTCGACCGCAAGGCTGAGGAATCTTCCGTGAACCTACCGGATAAGGTCCGCAGCTACGTGGCAATGCAAATGAGGTCTAACATACGTGAACTCGAGGGGGCTCTAATTCGGCTAGCGGCCATCTCATCTCTGACAGGAGCTAACCTCTCGCTCTCGATGGCAAAGCAAGCCCTCCACTCCATAACCTCCATCAGCGAGTGCAAAGCAACCATCGATTCAATCCAGGGGGTAGTAAGCCAAGAGTTCGGGCTCCAGCCTGGAAAACTACGGGAAAGAACCAACGTCAAAGCTGTCTCCTTCCCCCGCCAGATCGCCATGTACCTATGCAAGGAGCTAACTGGAGCTTCCCTCCCTGAGATTGGAAGAGCTTTCAACGGCAAGCACCACACGACTGTTCTGCATTCTGTCTCAAAGGTTGAGCGACTACGGCAGCAAGACCCCAGTTTAAATAGGTTGATCCACAAGCTAACTGATAGATTTAATTAGATATAATGAAGTGTCCGCGTCTCCTTGGCAAATTAGTATAGCTGCATACTGTGGAAACTTGGCAATCCGCTAAGCCAAACTCCTCTTGAGCACCTAGTTTTTCACAAGGGAGGTCTTTCCTAACACCAGTATTAGCAACTACTTACGATGTTTTCCACAGATTCCACAGTACCTATGACGAATAATTTTACTCAAGTACTTAAGATGTAGAGGCTTATTCATCATAGTCGCGGACTGCTTCGAGGTTAACGCTAGGCGCGTGGACGATACCCATGGAACTAACGGTAAAGAAGACTGATCTGGTCCGGGAGTTGAGCCTGGGCCAAGGTGTTGTCGAGAAGAAGACGACTATCCCAGTACTGTCGAACGTATTGGTTGAGGCTGGAGAGAGTAACATCACCCTGACCGTCACAGATCTGGAGCTGGGTGTCCGAAGTGTCTGCCCGGCGGTTGTCAAGAAGGGTGGGTCCACGACGATCCCCGCTAGAAAGCTGCTGGATTTTGTCCGCCTGCTTCCTGATGCTGAACTGGCGATCCAGGTTAACGAGAGTCACTCGGTGAGTATTGTGTGTGGGCGCTCGCGGACCCGGATAGCTGGTATGTCGAGGGACAACTTTCCAGAACTACCGCGGATGCCGACTCCGATCACGCAGATGCCTGCGTCTCTACTTGTAAACACAATCGGCAAGACTATTTTTGCAATTGCCAGCGAGGAATCCCGCTACACCCTAACGGGGTCTCTCTTGTTGTTAAAGCCGGACTCTCTGGTGATGGTGGCAACAGATGGGCATCGCTTGTCTTTTATCAAGGCTGATCACCCCTTTGAGGGGATTACGGGAGAGGTCCAGGCTCTGGTGCCGAAAAAAGCTATGGCTGAGGTGCTGAAGATCGCCTCTGAGGCCGATGACTCGGCCGGGATCGACTTCGCCACGGATGAGAATCATCTTTTCTTTCAGTGCGGCCAGCGTCTCCTGATTTCTAGGAAGCTTACCGGTCAGTTCCCGGATTACGAGCGGGTTCTACCTGAGGCTGCGGGAAACAGTGTGGTTCTGAATCGAGAGGAAATGGCAGCGGCGATTCGACGCGTAGCCCAGTTTGCGGATGATCGCTCGCACGCGGTCCGGCTTGAAGTTGGTTCTGGAGATCTGAGGCTAGAGGCAAGTGGCTCGGACGCTGGGGAGAGCGAAGAGTCTCTGCCTGTTGGCTATGAGGGAAAGGAACTGAAGATTGGCTTCAACTCGCAGTATCTACTGGACTTTATGGGTGTTGCGGAGACGGAGCTAGTCGAGTTTCTCTTTACGGACAACGAGAGTGCTGGGCAGTTGCAGCTGACCCCCCCGCCGGAAGGGTATAACTACCGGTACGTTGTCATGCCGATGAGGGTTTGATAGGGAAAGATGTCTACTAGTCAGACAGAAACCCGCTATGACGCGGAGAGTATTCGGGTTTTGGAGGGCCTTGAGGCTGTGCGGCTGCGCCCGGCAATGTACATAGGCTCAACTGGACAGCTCGGTCTACACCATCTGGTCTACGAAGTAGTTGATAACTCTGTTGATGAGGCGCTTGCCGGCTATTGTACGGAGATTTCGGTCACTATCCACATTGACAACTCGCTAACTGTTGTAGATGACGGTCGCGGGATACCTGTAGCCCGCCACGCCGAGGAGGGTATCTCGGCTGCCGAGGTCGTTATGACCAAGCTTCATGCCGGCGGTAAGTTCGACTCCGACAGCTATAAGGTCTCTGGCGGACTTCATGGGGTCGGCGTGAGCTGTGTCAATGCCCTTTCAGAGTTACTGTCTTTAGAGATCTGGCGCGAGGGCTTTACCTGGGAGCAGGAGTACAAAAGGGGTTTGCCAACGGGCCGGCTCCAGAAGACGGGTAAGGCAGGGCGAAAGACGGGCACGAAGGTCACATTCAAACCTGACCCGGAGATCTTTACCACGACGGAGTTCAATTACGACACGCTGGCTCAGCGCCTGCGGGAGATGGCCTTCCTTAACGGCGGGTTGAAGATTCATCTCGTCGATGAGCGGGGCGAGCGTAAGCCACAGCTATTTCACTTCGAGGGCGGGATAGCCGAGTTCGTTGCCTACTTGAATCGCGGCAAGTCGCCGCTTCATCCCGATCCAATCTATTTCAGTGGTGAGCGCCGCATCAATGGCGGAACCAAGCTGGGCCTGGAGGTCGCTATCCAGTACAACGATGGCTACGCGGAGAATGTTTTCAGTTTTGCGAATACCATCAACACGATAGACGGCGGTACCCACCTAAGTGGATTCCGCTCTGCACTTACGCGAACGATCAATGCGTACGGGCAGCAGGCGAAGCTATTTAGGGATGTTAAGGAGAATCTATCGGGCGACGATGTTCGGGAGGGCCTGACAGCCGTCGTGAGCGTCAAGCTGCCCCAACCCCAGTTTGAAGGGCAGACGAAGGGCAAGCTGAACAGTGATATCCAAGGCCAAGTTGTTGCCTTTGTGAATGAGGGGCTGGGCGGGTATTTTGAGATGCAGCCCCGGGTTGCCCGCAAGGTCGTCCAGAAGGCAATCGAGGCCTCCCGCGCTCGCGAAGCTGCTCGCAAGGCCCGAGATCTGACGCGGCGCAAGGGCGCTCTCGATTCGGGGGGGCTGCCCGGCAAGCTGGCGGACTGTCAGGAGAAGGACCCTCAGCGAGCGGAGCTTTTCATCGTCGAGGGTGAGTCCGCCGGCGGGACAGCAAAGCAGGGGCGTGACCGCCGTTCTCAAGCTATCCTTCCGCTGAGGGGGAAGATTCTGAACGTGGAAAAAGCGCGCTACGACAAGATGTTAAGCCACAACGAGTTGCGCGCCATGATCACTGCTCTGGGAACAGGCATCGGAAGCGACGACTTTGATGCTGGCAAGCTGCGCTATCACAAGGTCATCCTCATGACGGATGCGGATGTCGATGGCTCACATATTCGAACCCTGTTATTGACCTTTTTTTTCCGCCAGATGCGAGAGTTGGTCGAGCGAGGCCACATCTTCATCGCCCAGCCGCCACTTTACCGCGTCAAACGCGGCCGGGGAGAGCGCTTTATCAAGGACGAGAAGGAGTTTACCCGTGAGATCATCCGCTTGGCGACCGATGGCCTTCAGATCCACTACGGAAGCAATGGCCCCGACGGGAAGGTGATCGACCCAGGTGACGTCGGAAAGTTCCTCCTCCAGGTGGATGAGTATGCGGCGATGTTCGAGCAGCTGAAACGCCGACTAAGGAATCCCAAGGTGGTTGAGGTTCTATCTGATGTAGCACTTCCTGTGGACACGAAGGAGGACTACCAGCAGAAGGCTAACGTCAGTAAACTGGCTGGTCGACTGAAGGAGCTAGACGTTACGGCAAAGGTGCTGGCGGACGAAATGCACTCGGCCTGGATGGTTTCGTTTAGGGAGTCTACCGAGCCCGAAAGGTTTATCAATCTGGAGTTGGCGGCGCAACCCGAGTACCGCCGCTTGCGCTCGCTTTCCCGGCAGATCGCTCATTTCAATCAGCCGCCGTTCCTGGTTGTCTCCAAAAGAGCCAGTGAACAGGTCACCGACTGCGTTTCCCTGCTAAGGCACGTTAAGGGCGTCGGAATGAAAGACGCGACGATCCAACGATATAAAGGCCTTGGGGAGATGAACGCGACGCAATTGTGGGATACGACGATGAACTCCGCGACGCGACGCCTGCTGCAGGTCCGAATTGACGACGCCGTCGAGAGCGAAGAAATCTTCTCGACGCTGATGGGAGAAAACGTCGAGGCCCGCCGTAAGTTCATTAGCGATAACGCGCTTGACGTCAAGAATCTGGATATCTAAGCGCTGGACAGGCAGCTTCGGGTGGTCTATAGTGGCCGTCTATGGTGGTGGTCCCATCCGCGTGGGCCGACCCATCCCCCACTCGCCGCGGGCGAGATTCCGATGACCGGCCTTGGCCGCTGAAGGTGGCTTGGTGCCACTGGCCAACCAGTTAAGTATCACCATCGGAGGCATTGCTGTCCTACCGGAGGACATTTTCTATGCAGGTGCTGCGCCTTGTTGCGCAGGACTTTATCAGTTTGTCGTCAGAATCCCTCTCAACGCTCCCGATGGCGATCTGCCCGTCGAGGCGGCAGTGATGGGCGTGTCCACCCCCTCCAGGCCTTTCGTAACTGTTAGTGGCCCGTAGGGGCTCCGTAAGGCGTTGAGAATACTGGCCGCGCGTGTCAACAAGGGGCTATGCGGGTATTCATATTCTTTACCCGTGTGGCTGAATGCACCGCGATAGATGGAGTGACCTGTCCATCCGCGTCTGTCGCGGATGACGCGGTGAACGTGAGAGCCCTCGATCCAGCTAGGAAGCGCCCGCCAAGGCGACCTTCGACGATAGAGTGAGGCAGACGGACGTTTCTCAGGCGGTAACCAACCTGCGGGTAGCAGCGTGATCCACCGCTGTAGCAGCCTCGCCTTGCGCCTCTCGCCCGTCGTATCGGTACCGCTCGGGAACCCGAGCATCCGGATTCGTACGCCCGGATTTGATAGGTCACACCATATCAGCTGGTTGGACAAGCTGTTGCGGTGCTTGGCCTGAGTGGTCGTGTAGGGCGTTCTGGAGCACGTCACCCAAAGCGGGGAGGTTATTCGAAGGACCGAGGAGAGACCGCCGTCAAGGAGACCCAGCGAGTTGCCGCGCTAGGCGGAGGTTCGCCTCAATGCGGGGGGAGTGCGGCATGAGCGTCGCGGCCTGCTCGAAGTGGTCGAGGGCCTCGGGGAAACGGCGCTGCCTCATAGCGATCACGCCCAGGTCGTTGTGCGTGATGGCCCCCTGCTCAATCAGCCGGGGGCCGGGGGCGAGGCGGCGCAGGGCCGGGCTGATTGCGACGAAGGTTTTCATGGCGTTGGGGTCGGGGAAGGTGCTGTCGACGAACTCGAACAGACCCAGATGTAAGTGAAGAACGGCGGAAAAGCATAGGACGGGCCAGGCGGCGGGACGCCAGCGGTCCCAGTTGTGCGCGGCGGCGAGAGCGCCGGCCCCGGCAAAGGCAAGAATCATGAGCTGCGGCAAGAAATCCTGGGCGTAGCGCCGCGACGCAGCGTCGAAGGTCAGGAGAAACAGAAACGCCCCCCCAGCGGAAAGAGCCACCGTTCTGAGAAAGAGACCGGCCGGTACCAAGGAGGGGTCACGGCGCCAGAGGCGCAGGGCGGCGATGCCCGCCAGTAGCAGAAACGGGGAGGCGAATAGTAGAGACGACATCCTGTCGGCGCGCAGCGTCGTGCGGCGGGGCTGCCAGCCTCGGTGAATGATCCAGGGGAGGTCGGGGCTGAAGTGGGGCGGCGCGACGACGTAATGGAGGAAGTTTTCGGGAATCCTGTTCAGAGCGGACAGGCGATGGCTGGGCCCGAACAGGTAGGTGCTTCCGTATTCCCAGGGCGAGCCGAAGCGGGCGTAGTTGTAGGCCGCCATCAGCAGTGCGCAGACCACTAGGGGAAGACCCAAGGCTGCGGCCTGCCGCAGACGCGCCCGGAAGGGGAGCCTGCGGAGGTGGTGGAAGGCGCACAGTCCGGCCAGCAGGGCCGCGCCATGCAGGACGTAGCTGACCCTAGTCGTAATACCGAGGCCGGCGGCGAGACCGGCGGCGGCGAGCCACCCCGCGGTCCCATGCTCAAGGTAGAAGAGGAAGAACAACCAGGCTGCCAGCAGCAGCAAGGCCGCAAAGGCGATGCTCTCGTGGTAGACCGACGCGTACCAGGCCACGAGCGCCGCCGGCGTGCCGAAGGCAAACGCCAGAACGAACCACACGCAAAGCCACTTGGGGGCCCAGGGAAACCAAAGCCGGCGCAGGGCGACGAGGATCTCGAAGAACACCAGAGCACTCAGCCAGCCGGCCAGCAGGCAGGCCACGCGGTCGGAGAGCGTTGCGCCGAACAGACGAGCGGCGGCGTGGAGGAAGGCCGGGAAGGGTCCCCACTGAAAGTAATAGCGGCCGTGGTAGGGAATGAGGTCCTGAAGGGTCGAAGTCGGGAGGACGTGGAGGCGACCGGCGAGGAAGGTGTCGGCCAGGAGGTTGTAGTAGCCCATCAGGTCGCTGAAGTCGAACTGGCCCCAGGTGGCGATGGCAGCATAGGCGAGCCCAATGCCGGCGGCGAGGAGTAGCTTTTCGCCGCGGGTGAACTGGCCGGGTTTGGGTGATGTGGCAGGCGGCGGTGCGGTGTCGGAGGATCGGGACTTGCGATGTCGTCGAGGCGCCATCGGTCGGGGTGAGGAAAACTACACAATACCCCAGCAGAGGACTTTTGAGGAAGTAAGCCCCCTGCGGTTGTAGAGTTTTGGGTTGAGAGACAGATTCCGGGTCGAGAATAGCTTTCAACATCCACAAATCCCGGCCGCACCATATCAGTTGATTAGTGCGAAAATAGTAATCTAGAGATTAGAAACTCTACTTACCGCCCGGGCCGGAGGCGATTGTTCCCCTGGGAAGGGCCTTTTTTGGAAGAGCTACCGTGAAGATCAAAACTTTTGTAGCCGTGTCAGCTTTGCTTGGGTTTTCGTCGTCCATCCTCGCGAATGTCGTCATTGTGGAAGAGATCATCGCCAAGATCAATGGCGACATCGTTATGCGATCGGAATACGAGAAGAGCCTTCAAGACGTGCGTGGCGAGGTTGCGCGGCGGCAGGATCTCAGCGATGAGCAGCGTCAAAAGTCCCTCGAAGAGGCTGAAAAAAACGCCCTGCGTGATCAAATCGACCAGCGACTTCTGATCCAAAAGGCGAATGAGTTCGGCGTCAGCGTCGAGGTGCAGGTGCTCCGCCAGCGGGACCGGATGATGAAGGCCAACAACCTTGAAACGATCGAGGAGTTCGAGGACTGGGTCGCGGAACAGACCGGCATGACCGCCGAGGACGCGCTGGACCAAGTCCGCAGCCACTTCCTGACGCAAGCCATTATCGGCCAGGAGGTCGGCTCGCGGATCGTCATACCAAGGGACGAGATTGAAGCTTACTACGAAGAGCATAAGCAGGAGTTCACGCGCACTGAAGGTGTGCGGCTGGCGGAGATCGTCATCTCCACCGAGGGCAAGACCGGTGAGGAACTAGCTGCCGCCGAGAAGAAAGCAAAGGAGACGCGCAAGCGGCTGCTCAAAGGAGAGCCTTTTGCCGAGATCGCCCGCCGCGTCTCCGACAACAAACAAAACTCGGAACAGGGAGGAGACATAGGCATCTGGCGCCGGGGACAGCTTCGGAAAGATATCGAGGACTTAGTGTTCGATAAACCCGGAGGCCACATAACCGACTTGATTGAGGTCCCCAACGGCTACCTGATCCTGAAAGTGTTTGAGAAACACCGCGAGGGCCTAGCCACCGTGGAGGAGGTTCGGGACGAAATCCGCAACCGATTGTCGGGGCCGAAATTCCAGCCCGCGTTTCGGGAGTACCTGAGCAAGCTGCGAACAGATGCCTATATAGAAATCCGCCCGGGATACATCGACACGGCCGCCGTGCCCGGTAAAGACACCTCTTGGACCGACCCCTCCAAGTTGGCGCCGATCACTACCACTCGCGAAGAGGTGCTGGCCAAGAAAAAGAAGCGGCGCCTGCTCTGGGTGATCCCCTTGCCTGGTGGCGGCAAGAACAAGAAGGATAAGGATAAAGACAAGAATCAAGGCGAAGACAGCGAATAAATGGGCGAGCGCCAACCCACGCACCCTTGGCTCCCTAACCGATGGCCGAGAAAACCCGATACGTCCGCGACCTGCGGCCCAGTGAGACAATCACCGATTACTTCCTTGTTCAGTCGAAGGATGTTCGTCTAAAAAAGGACGGCGAACCCTATCTGTCAATGGTCCTGTCGGACCGTACCGGTCGCCTCGAAGCCAAGATGTGGGAGGGGATCGAGGAAGTCGTCGGCACTTTCGACAGCTCTGACTTCGTCAAGGTGCAGGGCCTGACCCAGGTTTACCGTCATCGGCCGCAAATCACGGTTCAGCGGCTGCGCCGGGCTGACGAATCCGAGGTCCGCCTGGCTGACTACATTCCCCATACCGAGAAGAACGTCGACGAGATGTTCGGCCAGCTGCTGGCCACCGTCGACGAGATGCAAAACCCCCACCTAAAGCGTCTGCTAAAGGCGTTTCTCGACGACGGGGAAATCGCGGCGCGGCTGAAGACAGCTCCGGCGGCCAAGTCGCTTCACCACGCTTTTATCGGTGGGCTGCTGGAACACATCACCTCCTTGCTCGAGTTGGCGAGTGGGGTTGTCGGCCACTACGAGTTTATCGATCAAGACCTGCTGACAGTGGGCATAGTGCTTCATGATCTGGGGAAGATCTATGAACTCGACGCTCAGCGGACGTTTGAGTACACGGACGAAGGACGGTTGTTGGGCCACATTACGATCGTGCTTCGCCTGCTGGATCGCAAGTGCAATGCGATCGAGGACTTCCCCACGAAATGGAAACTGTTGGTCGAGCATATGATCCTGAGCCACCACGGCAAATACGAGTTCGGGTCTCCCAAGCTGCCTTCGTTTCCGGAAGCCGTGGCGCTCTATTACCTCGACGACCTCGATTCCAAGCTGGAGAGTATGCGAGCCGCGCTCGCCGACTCCCCCATGGAAGACGGTGACTGGACGGCCTACAGCCGTTCGCTCGAACGCTTCGTGCTCAACAAGGAAAAGTTTCTAGCCCACTCGGACGACTCCCGAGGAAGTCGGCCTGCGGAGGAGTCGTCAAAAACCGGGCCATCCTCCGGCAGTCGCCGGCCGGCAGCATCCGAGGCTCAGCAAGACACGCCCGGTGATCTTTTCAACGAGAACCTCGGATCGACCGCAAGAGGGAGAGAAGACCGATGACTTCAACCGTTCCCGAACCCGCGCCGCGGCCACGGCTGCCGCCATTGGAGCTCGAGGTCATGAAGTCGCTGTGGGAGATAGAGAACGCCACGGTTGGCCAGACACAAACCCACATGAGGATGACGCGGCCACTCGCCTATACGACCGTCCTGACGCTCCTCGATCGGCTGGCCAAGAAGGGGGCCGTGCGGCGAGAAAAACGAGGACGCAGCTACGTCTACTCGCCGGTCCTTACCCGCGATGACGCCCTCGACGTCGCCCTCGACCGGTTGGTGCACGATTTCTTCGAAGACTCCCCAGCGCAGCTGCTCGACTATCTGGAGAACCGCCAGCCCGCCGCCGCCGAACCCCCGGTAATGCAACCCATCGACTCGGTGCTGCTCTAGGTTCTTCACCAAGGGGGCGGTTTATCTCGCGCCGCACGAGAAGCGGTGGATGGAAACGTTTCTGAGGCTGTTTGGCGGCCTGCTCACTTTTGTATGCCACTGCTTTGACCGTATCGGACTGGCCGGTATCATGACTGCGCGTGCAGTCATGACTGTCCCAGCAGCTCGAGAAAGTGCGCCACCGCGGTGATGCCTTTGTAGTAGTTCTCCAGCGCAAACTTTTCGTTCGGTGAATGGAGCCGATCATCCGGCAGACCGAATCCCATCAAAACCGTCGGCGTCCCCAGGCGCCGGGTGATATCACCGACGACCGGTACCGACCCCCCAGAGCGAATGTAGACCGTCGGCTGTTCGAAAACGTCGGAAAGCGCCCGGGCAGCCGTTTGGACCGCCGGGTGATCCGGGTCAACCAGGGTAGCCGGGGCGGAATGGAGTTCACGGACTTCTACCTGGATCCCAGGCGGCGTTTCGGCCTCGACGAATTCCCTTACCAGCGCCAGCACCTTGACGGGGTCCTGATGGGGCACGAGCCGCATGCTGACCTTCGCCGTCGCCGTGGCGGGGATAACAGTCTTCCCGCCTGGACCGGTAAAGCCCCCCGCGATGCCGTGAACCTCGAAGGTGGGTCGAGACCAGGTCTGCTCGAAGACGCTGTAACCCGCTTCCCCCGCTAGCGCAGTTGAGCCGACCTCCGTGCTCAAATAGTCAGCTTCGTCAAACGGCAGTTGCCGCCAACTTTCCTTTTCGGCACTCGACGGCTCCGCTACATCGTCATAGACCCCGGGGATTCGAATCACGCCTCCGGCATCCTTGCATTTGGCGAGCAACTCGACCAAACCAAAAACGGCGTTTGGCGCCGCCCCACCGTAGAGGCCGGAGTGGAGATCGTGCGAGGGCCCGCGAGCCTGCCACTCCATGTAGACCATTCCCCGTAGCCCGGTACAAAGCGTCGGCATGTTTGGGGCGTACATAGCCGTGTCGGATACCAGCGCCACATCGGCGGAGAGCTTTTCGCGATTCGCCGGAATGTACGCCGCGATCGATTCCCCCCCGACTTCTTCCTCACCTTCGATCAGGAATTTGACGTTGACTGGAAAGCTGCCATGGACGTCTCGAAGCGTTTCCAGAGCCTTGATGTGGGCATACATCTGCCCCTTGTCGTCCGACGCGCCACGGGCGTAAAGGTTGCCCGCTTCCACCCTTGGCTCGAACGGCGGCGACTCCCATAACTCTACGGGATCGACGGGCTGCACGTCGTAGTGCCCGTAGAAAAGCACGGTCGGCTTGCCGGGCGCTTCAAGCCATTCGGCGTAGATTAGCGGGTGCCGTTCGGTCGGGATGATTTCGACCGTTTCCAGCCCTACCTTCCGAAGACTCGCGGCGACGAACTCCGCTGCCTGCCGCACGTCATCGCTGTGGTCAGGCAGGGTGCTGATGCTCGGGATCCGCAACAACTCGCAAAGCTCGTCGAGAAAGCGTTGGCGGTGGTTTTCGACATAAAGTTGCAGCTTGTTAGACATGATTGGCTCGATCCCTCGTCTCGCATTCTAACATCGTAACGAAACAGCGACCGGCGGGCGATGCCCCGGGGTAGGATTCGCTGCGCTCAGACTTCGACCGTCGGTAGGTGTCTGAAACACTCGGTGGGATAGGCAATCTTGCCTGTCCGGCTGTTCACTAGAACAGCTCTCTCAGATCCCTGAACGCACTCACGACCACGAATCGTCGTGACGGCCGAGGGATCTCTTCTTGTTCCAGTGACCAGGTATTGGGGTTGGGAACGAGCACGGCGCCCAAGCCGGCGGCCAGCGCTGGGTTGATGTCGGACCTTGGGCTGTTACCGACCATCCACGTCTTCTCCGGCTCCATGCCCGTTTGCTCGACGATTCCACGGTAGGTTGCGACGTCCTTTTCTCCCACCACGTGACAGCCATCGAAGTGGCGGCGGAGACCGGAGCGGTCGATCTTTTGGTTCTGCTCCTCGGGATGGCCCTTGGAACACAGCGTCACATGATGGCGTTCGGCCAGGTAGGCCAAGGTTTCCTCGACGCCGTCGAAGATCTTCATCGGCCGACCGGCGATGCGATCAGCCACTTGCATGACGGCACGCTCGTCTTCGTCGGTGTAGGGTCGTTCCACCAGCAGCCGGAAGCACTGCTGCATGTTGCGTCCAAAGTTCTGTGCGCCGTATCCGTTGACCCGAATGTTTTCGATCTCGATGGAGTCAAGAACCTCTCGAACCCGAGCTGGGGATAATCGCGGGTGATCGAGCAATTGAACAAACTCGTCGAAAGCCTGCTCGAAGTAGATGTTGTTTTCCCACAGCGTGTCGTCGGCGTCGATGAGAACCCACTGTCTGGTCATGAACAATCTAGCTTACGACACGTGGCGCAAGCACTCTTGCTTGCCGAGCCGGGCGCTCGTGTCGGCTCTTGTGCGCCTTATGAACCGTTGCCTCTATGTCTGTGGGGCTCCTAGCCTGGGTGCCGTTTGCCAGACGAGCGGCCTTTCACTGTCCCTCGAGGCCACACGAGGTCCCCTCGTATCCCAGTGGAGCGATGGGGCCGGTTTTGCCGAGCCAGCGCTGCTAGAGATTAGCTGTAAATCCTTGATTACAATAATGTTGCGCGAGATTGGGTTTGTTTCGTATTTTTTCTCGCTGGTCGAGCGTCGTGCCGGCCTCCGCAGCCTCCCCCTTCAGAATAGCGGGTGTGTCAAGTGTCTCCGTTGGGCGATGAAAGATTCGCTTTCGACTCAGCCGGGAAAAGGGATAACGAGTGTATTCGCTGCGTGCCCTTGTATCACCGTAGGTTCGGTAGAGACAAACTTTCCCTCGATAAGCTTCCTCAGGTACGCTTGCCGATCCGCGGGCTGGGGAAGGCTTCTCGAAACCACCAGCCTTAGAGCCCCCGGGCTGACGTTTGCAGCCTTCTACGATTTGGGAAGCTAGTGCTTGGTTGCATAAATTCAGGATAGGTTATAGGCGGACAATCCCTGGACCGCTCCCTCACGGTCGCGGTTCGGAAGACTCTGCGAACAAACCACTTCCGGGCCAGACGGACGATCGTATGGTCCTTCGGGAAAGGGCTTTTCAAATAACGCGAACTTTTGCAACCAAGCACTAGCTTCGCGGGCGGATAGGAGATGCCCGCTCCGACCACAAAGAAGAACGGTTGGGGGTCAGGGTGGGGGTGCAGTTGGCAAGTGCGATGAATTTGGCGCACTGCTTTGTCGAGTGTGATCTGTTTGATCTCTCCGGCCATGAAAGATTACCCTCAACATCAACTATAGGGTCTCGCCGTCGAGATCCGCGGCTTTTTCTCGTTTCCTGATTCCAACCTTGCCTCACTTCAGGGCGCCGCGATCAGCACACCTCAAGTGACTCGTCTACGATGGAAGGGGATGTGGAACTGGCTAGTCATCGTGCTAGTTGCTGTCTGGTTCTCGGCGGCGTCCGCGCAGGGTAACGAGCTGGAGGCGGTGATGCGAGCGCTCCGATCTAAGCAGTACGAGCAAGCCTTGCATCTCCTAAAGCCGCTCGTCGAATCTGGTTCCGGCGATCCGCGCGTATGGACTCTCCACGGCATGGCGCTCGCTGCCGCCGGGCAGCCAAAAGAGAGCCGATCCCGCTCAAAGTGGGGCGGGGCATCTACGCCAACTGGTGGCATCAAGCGCCCGACGGCGTCTACACCTTCAACTTCCATTACCACGATCAAGACTGGCGCCTTTACCGCGAAATCGGCAGCCCCGAAACACTCAAGTACAAGGACAAAACATTTGTCATTCAACGCAGGGGCGGAGGACATGCGCCGCTGCTGACACCTTATCCGGATGACTGGAGCACACCCCGATTCGCCTATGCGAATACCAACATGCTCGGACAGCTGCCGGCGAGCCTCGATAAAGCGGCCAAGGCCCATAACCTGCTTTTTCTCTATATGGCCGACGACGTAAATGGCGCCGGAGATCGGCTGAAGAGCGTCAACTTGCGGATTCTCTTATCGAAAGCCGCCTCGATCGAGGCGCGTCTCAATGGGGTGCTCCTTCCAAAGCCAGGCGTCGATGAACTCCGGTCCGAGTTCGCAACTAGCCCCAAGCTGTTTGCCGTCGGGAGCAACCTGATCAGCGTTCGTTTCACCAAGCCGCAGTCCGACGCCGATGGGGATGTCACCATCGAGAAGCTTGAAGTGGACGTGGCCTACCGGTAGAACTTGCGCTGAGGACTTCCTGAATTCGAGTTCCGCCGTCGATGCGGTGCTACTGAATCGGTATACGCTCACCATGCCAAGGGAAAGCGTAGCTTGGATTCGGGACGGCATGACCATGCTGGCGCTGCTGTAACGTGGGCTAGTGCTTGGTTGCAAAAGTTCGCGTTACTTGCAAAGTCCTTTCCCGAAGGACCATGCGATCGTCCGTTTGGCCCGGAAGTGGTTTGTTCGCAGAGTCTTCCGAGCCGCGACCGTGAGGGAGCGGTCCAGTGATTGTCGGCCTATAATCTATCGTGGATTTATGCAACCAAGCACTAGTTTACTGGATCATCGACGCACGGAACGCGTCCGTAAGGGCGTAGCGGGCTGCGTGCAGATCCTCGCCGCCGCCACGAATCGTAGGAAAGAGAATGATCCAAGAGGCGTTGTGCGCGGGTTTGCCAGGCGGCCGCAACGCGTTGCGGCTTTACCCCTTCAGTTACGAAGCAGCCTCGCTAACGATCATGTTGCCAGCGGCACCTGGTGGTACTCCAGCGCCCACTCTCGCATGAAGCGCACTCGGTTTGGGACCACTTTGTAGAGGATGAACTCGGGGTTATCGATGGTCTGGAGGAACTGTTGTAGGAGCGGGTTCGAGTCCCAGATTTTCTTCTTCAGGGCGAAATCCGTCACTACTTCCGTCGTGCCTGTAAGCCTTACTTGGTCGTGTCCTTCGTCGAGGTAGCACAGCTCGACCTTGGCATTCGCGTCAATCTCCCCGGTCTTGTGGGAGCTTCGCAAGGACGCGACAAAAATCGTGAAACCGTCGTTGCCGACCGGCGAGACGGGCCGCAGCCGAGGCTGATCACCATCGGCCGTGGCCAGCATGGGAAACTTGTCCCGCTGGATGACTTTCAAAGCCAGCTCCACAAGCCGACTGGTATCGAGAGGCTCGGGTTCGGGCTTCATGCGGCTTAGTGTAGCCGGAGAATTAGTCGGCTTTGACGTTGTAGCAATACAGCGTGTCTTGGTCGCGGAGGAACAGCTTGCCGTTGGCGATGGCGGGCAGCGTCCAAGTGGGGTAGTCGCCGCGGCCGATCGAAAAGCGAGACTTTTCTCGGTAGCCTTCCGGCGTCGCCTCGACCAGTCCGACGACGCCGTCCTCGCTGAGCAGGTAGAGGCGGCCGTCGGCGTGGATGAGCTGTCCTTTACCGACGCTTCGGTCACGCCAGGCGACTTCGCCTGTCTTGAAGTTCATGCAGATAAGTATGCGGCTGGAATAGCCGTACAGATAGTCGCCGACGAGCACGGAGCTGCTGTAGTGATTGCGCATGTCGCGATTGAAGTAGACTTCGCGCGCCTCGAGGTCACCTCGGTCGGCCGTCAGCTCGAGCAGTGCGCCACCCGTACCGTAATCAGAAGAGACAAAAACGTAATCGCCTCGCACGATCGGCGTTGCGACATTAGCCGTCCGATTCGAGACTCGCTCGTAGCGCCATAGCAGTCTGCCGTTATCAGCTCGGAGACCCACTGCGGCCTCCCCGGTCAACACAATGTAGTGGGAAATACCGCCTGCTTGTGCTGCAACGGCCGACGAGTAGCCCGCTTCGTCGCTCTGTGACTTCCAGATCAGGTTGCCGTTTTTCTTGTCGAGCGCTACGACCGAGGCGCCGCTTCCCCCGGCATTGACCACAATCTTTTTGCCATCTACGAGGGGAGATTCGCTGATACCCCACGATGTGTTCCTTCCACCGAACCGCTTTAGCAGGTGGGTGTACCAGAGTCTTTTGCCGGTCGTTGCCTCGACACAGATCAGACTGCCCTCGCCGCCGAGGGCGTAGACGTTGCCCTGGTTGACCGTAGGAGTTCCCCGCGGTCCGTTGCCCCTACCGTGCCGGTACGAGTTTCCTAGAGGTGTCTCCCACAGTTTCGCTCCTGTCTCTTCGTCGAGCGCCATGATGAATTGCCGGGGCTGCTTCTGTCCTTGTGTAAAAACCCGGCCACCCGAGACGGCGACAGAGGAATACCCTTCGCCCAAACCGTTGGTTTTCCATAGCAGCGGGGGACTCTCCGCCGGCCACTGCTCGAGCAGCTCGGTTTCGGCGGAGATTCCGTCGCGCGCAGGGCCCCGCCACTGCGGCCAGTCGGCGGCTACGGCCAGTGGGGAAGCAAAGCCCAATAGGGCCACGACTAAACGTTTCACAGCGACGTCCAAGTATATCAATCGTCCCCACGCCGGCGGCCTCTCGGCGGCTACGGGTTTCGCGGCACCCCTTGCTGGGCTGCCGCCAAGAGCAGCCCACTTTGGGGCACTACCCGGCTACGCGCGTTGCGCGCCGAAGACTATTCATCCACCTGCCCAATCCGACTCTCGCGGAACACCGGTCGTCCGAAGCGCCGGTTCCGTCGCTTGACATCGTCTCGCCGACCAGTGATGATTTACTACTAGGAAGACGCAGCGGCTTTAGCGGCATTCACGCCAAGAGCGCCGCGCAGCGCGGGGAAGCGCCGCGTGATTTTTCCCGTTTTGAAACTCTTGACTGTGAGGTAATCAAACCATGCAAATGCTCATCGCCGGCGACTGGGTGGACACATCCGACAAGATCCCGGTCCTGAATCCTTTCGACAACACGGAAGTCGATACTGTGCCCAGGGCCACTCCCGACGACATCGATCGCGCGCTGGCCTATGCGGTCAACGGGGCCAAGACGATGCGCAAAATCTCGGGCTTCAAGCGCTATGAAATGCTGATGCGGGCGGCCCAGCTTATGGACGAGCGGATCGATGATCTCGCTCGGACGATCACGCTTGAAGAAGGTAAGATCCTCGGCGAGTCAAGGATCGAGGTTGCACGCGCCGCGGAAACTATACGGCTCTCGGCGGAAGAGGCCAAGCGTATCGGAGGGGAAGTACTGCCGCTCGACGGCGCCCCGAATGCCACCAACCAATTCGGGTTTACTCTGCGAGTTCCGTGCGGAGTCGTCTTGGCCATCACCCCTTTCAACTTCCCGTTGAACCTCGTCTGTCACAAGGTCGGGCCGGCTCTGGCCGGGGGCAACTCGGTGGTCATTAAACCTGCCACCGATACGCCGCTGATTGCGTTGAAGTTCACGCAAGTCCTGCTCGACGGCGGCGTGCCGCCGGAAGGCGTGCAATGTGTAACCGGTTCGGGAGGCGAAATCGGCGACATCCTTGCCAGCGATCCCCGGGTGCGCAAGATAAGCTTCACGGGAAGCCGCGACGTCGGTGAGAGGATCTGTCGCAATGCCGGTATTAAGAAGGTCACCATGGAGCTGGGCAGTAACGCTCCCGTCGTCGTTTTGCCTGACGCCGATCTGGAAAAAGCCGCCGCATCCCTCGCTATCACCGGGTACGCCAATGCAGGCCAGGTCTGCATCAGTGCACAGCGCGTGCTGGCACACAAGGATGTCTATAATGATCTGATCGATGCCCTCACTCCGAAAGTGGAGGCGCTGACGGCAGGCGACCCGCTCGAGGAAAGCACTAACGTCGGTCCGATGGTGCGAGAAAAAGACGCTGTACGCGTCCAAGAGTGGATCCAAGAGGCTTCTGGACAAGGGGCGCGAGTGCTCACCGGAGGCGACCGCAACGGCGCCGTGTTCGCTCCCACGGTCGTGGCTGACGTCAAGCCGGAGATGAGGATTTCGGCCGATGAACTCTTCGGTCCCGCCCTAGGGATCACACCCGTTGAAACTGTGGACGAGGCTATCTCTCTTGCCAACGAGACCAACTATGGTCTCTCCGCCGCACTCTTCACTGAAAACCTCGACAATGCCATGCGGTTTGCCCGCGAGGTCGATGCCGGCAGCATACACATCAACTGGGGAACCGTCTGGCGCGCGGACCTCATGCCCTACGGCGGCTTGAAAGACAGCGGCTTCGGCAAAGAAGGTCCGAAATACGCTGTCCAAGAGATGACCGAGACCAAGATGGTCGTCATGCACCTGCGGTAGCTTTAGCCGCCGCGCAGTATTGGTGATGCTGGGGGCAACGCCTGCTGTTAGTTGCCGGCCTACCCTCCTGCTGCCCTTTTCGTGTACCCTTTTTGTCCCATGGTAGAAATTCGCCCGTTAGTGGCCATGGTCGTGACGATTGCCACCGTCGTGGTTTCACAGCCTGCAACCGCTGCCGCTGCCGATCTCAAAGCCCTTATCGTTGACGGACAGAACAATCACGAGTGGCAAAAGACGACTCCGCTGCTCGAGAAGGCTCTAGAGCAAACGGGGATCTTCGCAGTCGATGTTGCCACCTCGCCGCCGAAGGGTTCCGATATGAGCGGCTTTAGGCCGAATTTTTCGGCCTACGATGTGGTGGTCTCAAACTACACAGACGTTCTCGACAGGGACTCGTGGTCGTCGGCCACACAGACAGCGTTCGAAGAATACGTCCAAGGCGGCGGCGGGTTCGTTTCCGTCCACGGGGCTGACAACGCTTTCCCCGAATGGCGCGCATACAACGAGATGATCGGGATCGGTGGCTGGGGCGGACGCGGCGAAAAATCGGGGCCGTATGTCCGTTTCCGCGACGGCAAGGTCATCCTCGACCACAGCCCCGGTAAGGCCGGCAGCCACGGTAAGCGGCATGCTTTCCAACTCGTCGTCCGCGACACGGAACACCCGATCACCAAGGGCTTGCCAACAAAATGGATGCACGCGGAAGACGAGCTTTACGACCGCTTGCGCGGGCCTGCCAAAAACATGACCGTGCTCGCGACTGCGTACTCCGACCCTGACACGGACGGTACAGGCGAACACGAACCCGTGCTTCTCGCCATCACCTACGGCAAAGGACGCGTATTCCACACCACGCTGGGCCACGACACGCTCGCTATGAGTTGCGTCGGGTTCATCACCACCTTACAGCGGGGCGCCGAATGGGCAGCGACCGGCAAAGTCACCCAAAAAGTCCCCGAGGATTTCCCGACCGCGGATCAGGTCACCCTCCGAAAGTGACGTGCCTTCGGTCCTTGACGGGGTCGCCAACAAACGAGCCTCCTGCAGCATAGGCCCCATCCGGTCGAGCCGACGAAACCAGCCGCTCCCGGGGTTTGACGCCAAAGAAGCAATAACTCGCGACGCGCTGCCTCGATCTTTATCGCCCGCGCCAAGCGGCTTTTTCATTGACTTGTAGAAAGAAGTATGAACAAGCAGAGACATACTCCCTCTATAATTAATTTGAAAGCGAGGCGTCTCGGCTTCACCTCTCCCGAGCAGCCCTAAAATCGGCCGCGTCGGGCCGGACCCCGCTTTCCCAAGACCAGTCCAAAAAACCGCTACGGAGGTGCCGCATGCGCTTTTCACTATTTTGGGTTGTCAGCCTTGTTCCGCTAGCCTTTGGACAGCCCTCGAAGTCCCTGCCCGGTTGTGAGCCCCACCCGGAGGTCCAACGAAAGCTGGCGGACATACCCCAGTGGCAGAAAGTACGGAGGCCCATCACTAACCAAGACCTCGCCCAAAAGCTGGAGATGCTGCGAGACCTGATCGCCCGCCATCCCCAAGAAGCAGAACCCCAACGGCATCTGATTGAGTACAGCCGCGTTTGGGATCGCGAGCGTTTTTCGGCTATCCGGGAGCGCTATCGAAAGGAAGCGACGGAGAAACCTGACGACCCTCTGGCTCTCTACCTTGCCGGCGTTGCAATGCACCGCACAGACACGGACGAAAGCATCCGCCTGTTCGAGCAGGCACTGGCCAAGGCCCCCGAATTCCCGTGGCCTTCGCTACTGCTAGCCGAGATCTTCGGCTGGGGCAAAAGAGTCGAGAAAAACAAGGCTGCCGAGTACATCGCATCCTTCTTTGAGAAATGTCCGCACTCCACCAATTCGTTGGCGCTATCGCTGGTTGGCAGGTTCGGCGCCCCGGACGTTCAAGTCAAGGTCGCTCAGGCCCTACGGCAAAATCTAACAAGACAAACTGACGCAGCAAGGTTGCGGCTGTTCGAAACCCTGTGGGGCCTGGAGTTTCGGACTCGTCCCCCTGAAGAACACGTGGTTTTGCGGCGGCAGGTCGCAGACGACGTGAACCGCCTCGAGTCCCTCAACCCCGAACCCGACGCCACGTGGCTTGCGTTGTTGAAACGGGGCTATAAGCAAAGCGGGGCGTCCGAAGAGGCTGTTACGGCCGCGGAAAACCGCATTCTCCGCGAGTTCCCTCGATCTCTGGAGGCCTACCTCGTTACCTCCCAGCGCTGGGGGGAGGAAAACCAGGAGCCCGAGGGCCATGGGAATGCTGAGACGTGGCAGAAGTACAAGAAGACTTACCGCACTGCCGTCGGTCAATGGAGGCAGCAGTTTTCTGAAGTGCCGGTTTTAGAGCACACGTATTTTCACGCCGTAAAAGCAGACCAATCCGTATCGAAAGAGGAGGGGCTCGCAGCGCTGGAAACGTACTTGAAGTTCATCGGAGAGCAACATCCGTCGTCTCCCCCATGGGCATCTGGCACCTATCTGGCGGCGGTGGAATTCCTACTCGATCATGGCTGGCAGCCGAGTCGAGCGCTGGCCCTGCTACAGACTGCACGTTCCCAGATGCAGGAAGGCTGGCTTGCCCGCTGGCTGGAGAACGACAATCTCCCCGACGATACGGAGAGTCTGTTTGAGCACATCCGGGAGTCCGTGCGCCAGGACATCGAAGACGTCACTCTGAAGGCGGCAATTCTTCTGGGCAAGCCTGAGGAAGTTCAGGCGATCAGGTCTTCCATCGAGGGTCCCGTCCCCGAGAACAGGAGACAAAGATCCGCGTATTGGCACCGCCGTGCGCGCTTAGCCTCTCTCGAGGGCCGCAAGGCGGACGCGCTCACCTACTACCAGTCCGCACTGCGTGCCCGCGTTGTACCCCCAAAGCCCTACCGAGGCCAGATTGAAGACGATCTGACCGAAGAAGCCGCGGCGATGTGGAAAGAGCTAGGTGGCACCGAAGCAGCTTGGGCTGTCTGGAGTAAGCCAACTGGCCCCAGAGTCGTAGAGGGAACGGCAGAGCGCTGGGGGAAGCCTGACAAGGAACTCCCTACCTTCGAGCTCGCCGATCTATCCGGCAACCTGTGGCGCTTGCAGGATCTGGCTGGGAAGTCGTTGCTCATCAACCTTTGGGCCACTTGGTGCGGCCCGTGCGTGGCCGAACTTCCCAAACTCCAGGAGATGTACGAACGGGTGAAAGACCGCACCGATCTCGAGATTATTACCTTCAACGTGGATGAGGATCTCGGTCTGGTCCAGCCCTTCATGAAAGAACGGGGCTACGACTTCCCGGTGTTGGTTGCCTACAACTTTGTGGAGGCTCTGATCGATGACCTCAGTATCCCTCAGAATTGGATCATTGATCCTGAGGGTAGGTGGCGCTGGACCCAACGGGGGTCTGGCCTTGACGACCCCAAATGGATCGAATCCATGATCCGGCGGCTTGAGTCGGTCAAGGGGAGCGAAGAGTAGGCCGCCTTCTACGAACCTGGGAACACCATCCGGCGGATCGTGCGCTCGACGTGGCTTTCAGCCCGCCGCTCCCGCCCGCTGCGGCTTGACGGCTCTGGTCAGCCTGACTCCTTTGTCGTGTAACTCCTTAGTAGCTTTGACAATATCGGGCCATGCTTCAAGAAATTCTCCAAACTGGCGGACGAGCCGCTGCACCAAGCGTCTGACTTCTTCTTCGCTCCCCAGGTCCATCAAGTCCAGGGGTATAAAGTACTCCGGCTTCGGCAACGATTCCCGCAAGATCGCCAAGTATTTCCTGCGATAGGCGGCATAGAAATCGGGCAAACCCGGTTCCTCGGCCGCAGCCAGGCCGACGCTGAAAGCACGCCAAAACTCTGTGCGGACCACCTCCTCAAACTCGGCCAAGCTCCCCGAGGCCAGATCTTTCAGGTGAGTGCCAAGTTTCCTCAGGGCGATCTGGTCGTCTCCACTGCCCGACACGTCCGGAGCCGTGCGAATTAGCAACTTCACGATCTCTGGTAATCGTGTCCTCGAAGCTCCCTCGAAAAACTGCTCGATGGGTTGGGAGCGGCTCCGCGGGGGATCGTGCCAGATGGCCCAAGGCAGGTATCCCAAGTAGCCGTCTCGGAAGCACTTCCGCAAGACAGCGGCGAAAAGGCCGTCCGAGTTCCTTTGCACGGGATAAAAAGGGGGCAAGAGTTGGCGATTGTCGAGGGACAGGTTGCCGGCCATGCACAACGCGCCCTCACTGATGGTAGTTCGTGTAACAGCACGAAGGAGCTGTCGGCTCTTAACCGCCGCCAAATACTCCTCTTGCGAGCGTGTAAGCCGTTTTCTGGAGCTCGGTGGGGCGTACAGGTAGCCGGTAGTTCCTACACCCGAGTCCCCGAATATTCCCGCGGAAACGGTTGCGACGCGTCCTCCAAAAGATCGCAAGCGCTGGTCGAAGGCCGGGGTCGTACGGTCAAGATCGAGGCTGGCGGCGTCCTCGGCCGTCGGCAGGCAAGCGCCGAGGTCGCGGCCGAGAAGGGCTTCATGGAGTGCCAGGAAGTCTTGCTCGACGACAGCGGTCGATCGCAGCGGTGCATCGCGGTCAGGGAAAAACCAGAATTCGGTTGGGTCGTGTTGCGAGGTCAACGCCAGTCCATGCACTTGCTCTTCGGGCTTGGCGATTCGACAGACGCTGTCGTCGTCGACGAGCATGTAACATTCGCCGATAGAGTCGAGCAGTAGAGTGTTTCGAGACGCACCAACAGTTCGTGCGCAAGGGCCTTCGCCAAGTAGGCCAAAGCGCACGGTCTCGGCGGGTATGCCGGAAGCGTCGATCAGGGTGGTTGCGAACGTCTCGCGCTGAAGCCGGTTTGCGTAGCGAGCCGAAACCGGATGTTCGCGCCCAAGAGCTTCGAGCATTGCCTGATTGCGCTCTTCGACGCTGGGGTCTCCCGAGTCGTCGATCACGACGAACTCAACCGAGCGCCCAAAAGCTCGACAGTTCTTGCTGTAGCTGACGAGCGCGCGGCGCAGCGTGTCAACGCGATCCCGAGTCGTCATTCCGATGATGCTGATCCGTGCCGGCGAACGCTCGACCGTCGTTTGTCGGCAGCGTTCGATAAGATCGACATCGGAGACAAGCAGACCCGCCCGCGCGTACTGCTCCAACTGATCCCTCACGGCCGCCAGTTTTTGAGGATTGACCTTGAGATCTTCTCTGCCGCGATCAGCATAGGCGTGCAGCCGGGCCATCCATTTCGCAAGAAAGCCGGGCAGTTTGGCGGCTGAGAGGGTTCTCAGCCCTGCAAGCTCAAGTTCCCTACACCAAGCCACAGCGTGCTCGTCGATAGGGAGAAAACGGGTGCAGGACTCGAGCAGCCGGGTCTCTTCGGCGGAAAACAACTTTGCAGTCCGGCTGGACTTCGCATAGATTAGATTCTTTGCCCCGCCGAAGGGCAGGGTTTCGTTTTCCCCGTAACGATAGCGTGCCCTCATGATGTCGCTAATGTATCAAACAGGTCGCGGCGCCTGTATTGTCTACGCCCTGCTGTCGGTGGGGCTCTGTTGGACAGCTCAGGCTCTAACTGTCCATTACAACTATCAAGGGAACTGGACAGCACTTTTCCAGACCGGACCCCGGCGTCCCACCCCGCCGGCACTGGAGTTCGAGAATATCTGAGAACGGCGCTAACAAACTAGACCACATAGCGGCGGTGTGAAGGCTCCCAGAGGAGGCGGAGGACCAAGCCGCTGATGTGGTCCGCAAGCATCCCCGAGGTGTTTTGTGGAACACCGGAGGGATGTATCGGGTGGAGCTATACGTTCAAGTACGACGAAGTGTCTGCGTCGAAGGGCTAAGCGAACGCGAAGCAGCACGGCGCTTTGGGATTGCTCGCGAGACCGTGCGCAAGATGTTGCGCTACCGGATTCCGCCGGGCTATCGGCGGAGCAAACCGGCGAGGCGTCCCAAACTGGAGGCCTTCACAGGGATCATCGATCAGATCCTGACCGACGATCGGGAGCGTCCGAGGAAACAACGCCACACCGCACAGCGCATCTTTGACCGCCTCCGCGACGAGTACGGGTTCACAGGCGGCTACACGACCGTCAAGGACTACGTACGCGAGAAGAAGCTGGGCGGACAAGAGATGTTCGTGCCGCTGACGCATCCGCCGGGTGACGCCCAGGCGGACTTCGGCGAAGCGGTCGTCGTCATCAACGGAGTGCAGCGCAAGGCGCACTTCTTGGTCGTCGATCTGCCGCATAGCGATGACGCATTCGTGAAAGCGTTTCCGGCCGAGACGACGGAGGCATTCTGCGAGGGGCACAATGCGGCGTTTCGCTATTTTGGCGGCGTGCCGCGCAGCATCGTCTACGACAACACGAAGCTAGCGGTGGCGAGGATCCTGGGAGACGGCACACGCCAGAGGACCCGTGTCTTCTCCGAGCTGCAGTCACATTATCTGTTCGCCGACCGTTTCGGGCGGCCGGGCAAGGGCAACGACAAAGGCAAAGTGGAAGGGTTGGTGGGCTATGCGCGGCGCAACTTTATGGTGCCGATCCCCAGGTTCTCAAGTTGGGAAGCCTTCAACGAACACCTCGAAGCGAAGTGCCGCAAGAACCGTGGACGGCGCTTGCGGCGACACTCGGAAACGATCGGTGAGCGTTTCGAGCGCGACCGCCAGGCGTTTCTGACGTTGCCTGCTGTCGGGTATGACGCTTGCGACAAGCGCACGACGCGGGTGACGTCGTTGTCGCTGGTGCGCTATCGGACCAACGACTACTCGGTTCCGACGCGCTACGGCCACCGCGAAGTACTGCTGAGAGCTTACGTCGATGAGGTGGTCATCGGCTGCGGCAGCGAAGAGATCGCCCGGCATCGGCGCAGCTACGAACGCGAGGAGTTGATCTTCGATCCGCTGCATTACCTGGCCTTGCTGGAGCGCAAGACGAACGCGCTGGATCAAGCCGCGCCGCTCGTCGGTTGGCAGTTACCGCAAGATCTCGTGCGTTTGAGACGCTTGCTCGAAGTGCGGCTGGGTAAACCAGGCAAGCGCGAGTACGTGCAGGTGCTGCGTTTACTCGAAGACTTC
Organism: Bryobacterales bacterium; assembly: GCA_965248105.1. Classification (GTDB taxonomy): domain Bacteria; phylum Acidobacteriota; class Terriglobia; order Bryobacterales; family UBA6623. The sequence goes on along the minus strand of CBDFIK010000006.1, from coordinate 1,236,511 downwards.
CCGCTCACCGACGTCACCGCCGCCGCGCGGCAGGCCGTTGAGTTGGGAACGATCGGCTTCGACGCCGTCAAGCACCTCGTCCTGTGTCGGATCGAGCAACGGCCGCCCCGCTTGGACTTGACGCAGTATCCGCACTTACCCACAGCACAAGTCGAACAGACATCGACAACAGATTATTTGGTGCTGCTGGCACAGGGAGTGGACTGATGGCGAGATCCAAACTGCTGCTGGAAGCTCATCTGAAAGCACTGCGGCTGCCGACCTTCTTACGCGAGTACGACAAGGTGGCACGGCAGTGCGCCACGGAGGGCTTGGATGCGAGACGCTTTCTGCTGCAACTGTCCGAGCTCGAACTGCTCGACCGTGAACGCCGAGCGACCGAGCGGCGCATCAAGGCCGCCAAGTTCCCGGTCACGAAAACCCTTGATACGTTCGACTTCCTGGCGTTACCCAAGTTGAACAAGAAGCTGGTGCTCGAGCTGGCACACGGAGAGTTCATCGACCGTCGCGAGAACGTGTTGGCTCTAGGAAACTCCGGCACGGGGAAAACGCATCTCGCTCTGGCGCTGGGACTGGCGGCCTGCCAGGGTGGCTATCGGGTTCGCTTCACTACCGCCGCAGCGCTGGTCAACGAGCTGCTGGAAGCCCGTGATGAGCGGCGCTTGCTGAGGGCCCAAAAGCAGCTCGCCAAGCAAGACCTGCTGATCGTCGATGAACTGGGCTACGTGCCGCTGTCGAAGACCGGAGCGGAGTTGCTGTTCGAAACCTTCTCACAGCGCTACGAGCAGGGCTCCACGATGGTGACCTCGAACCTGCCGTTCAACGAGTGGACCGAAGTCCTCGGGTCCGAGCGCATGACCGGCGCCCTGCTGGATCGGCTCACTCACCACGTCCACATCCTGGAGATGAACGGCGATAGCTTCCGCCTCAAGCAGAGCAAGAAGCAACGCTCTCCGTCTTCGGATTGATCCCCGCCGGCTCGCCACAGTTTTTGTGAGCCGCCTTCCACTCCGCCTTCAGCCGCCCTAACGGGCGACCTCAGGCTGCGTTCCAGCCGTCCCACAAAAACTCGAACCAAAACCCCGACTCCCCCCCACTGGTCTATTTTTGCTCCGCCGCTCTACCCCAAAACTGGTCTATTCTCCCTCCGCCGAACTGGTCTAATTTTGCTCCGCCCTTGACAAATATCTACAAGTTTGAGAAAACTCGCGGATACGACGGGCAGTTCTACCACTACGTAGCTCACGACCCACTGTTGACGAAGGGTTTTGCGGACCACGTCGATGACCCCAGGCTGCGCTGGCGGAGGATCCTTGTCCCCGGCCTTGCTTTTCTGGCGGCCGGCGGCCAACAGCGGTTCGTGGATACGGCCTATCTGGGCGTCACTCTATGTTTCGTTTTCTTGGGCGCGTATTGGCTTGCCCGCTACTGCTGCCTACACCGGACACACCCCGCGTGGGGCCTTGGCTTCTTGGTTGTTCCAGCGGTAGGGATTTCGGTCGAAAGACTGACGATCGACGTCGCCCTAGCTGCCTTGTGCGTCGGCTTCGCGGTCTACGCGGTCCGCCCGTCGTGGAGACTGGTAGGCATTCTCGTGCTTGCGCCTCTAGCCCGGGAAACAGGAATAGGTCTGGTTCTGGCGGGTGGCCTCGCCGGCTTGGTGAAACGAAGCTGGGGCCTTACCGCCGCGGCTGCCGTCAGTACGCTACCGTGGCTTGTTTGGGTGCTGGGGTTCGTCCACACCAGAACTCGACCTGACTCCTTTCTTTGGTTGTCGGTCTACCCCTTTAAAGGAATCTTCGACCGGACACTACGCTTTCCTGGTCAACTTATTCCTGACCACGTTGGCGCGTGGGCAGCGCTATTCGATTACGTGGCGGTATTGGGCATGTGGTTGGCTCTGGCCCAGGCGGTGATGTTGCTGCGCTCAAGTAAACTGGATCCTGTCAAGCTAGCCATGGCAATGTACGCGTTACTGGTGATCTTCGTAGGGATCCCGCGGGTTTGGTCAGAGTCCTATGCATTTGGGCGAGTTTTCTCTCCTTTCCTGATCTTTCTCGGCCTTCAAGCGATCCGCACCCGCTCGTGGTGGTTATTGCTTCCGCTCGGCTTGGTTACGCTACGCGTGGCGGCCCAACTGGCAACTCAGCTGCTGGGCATCGTAGCTGGTTTGAGGGCTTGCCAGTAACGGTCCGGAGCGCTCGGCCTCTTCGCCCTTTTGCGGCGGTAGTGAGACGAGAAGGGCTGGCACAGGCAATCTCGCCTGGCTGCGTGGACAGGCACCTAATCTAAGAGGGTCGCTGCCCTTGCGTAGAGATTCCAGCGAGACCGATTCCGCACCGCCAGGCGCAGGCCCGGCTGAGGCGCCTGTGCCCTGCCGGTTATTCTCGCTAGGGAGGTCGCCCTTGCCCGTCCGTCCAATCAGCTCTTCCGAACTTTCACCACAGACTAGGGATTACTGCCCCTCAACATTTCCTCAGCCGCTCTGAGGTTGCGTCTGGCACGCTGATCTTCTGGGCGCAAATTTACCGCCCGTGCAAAGTCACTGGCCGCCCTTTGGTAGTCACCCAGCAGAAAGTACTCCTGCCCCCGCAGAAGGTAGATCTCCGGGCTCCGCCGCCTTCTTTTGAAAGCATTGCGGAAGCTCTCGAAACCCTCTTCTTTTCGACCCAAACGGATTTGGGCGACGCCCAATTGGGCCCAGAACTGCGGCACGCGGGGAGCAATCTTGATGGCCCTCTCGTAGTAATCTACCGCGCGTCGGTAATCCTTCAGCCGTGCGTGTGCGAGGCCAAGGTTACCTAGCAGATAAGCGTGATCCTTCGACCCAGCCGGCACCAACTTCTCTGCTTGCCTCCAGTATCCGGCTGCTGTGGCATACTCTCCCCGCTCGTCATAGACCCGTCCAAGATTGTTCAGAGGACGGTGCTTGTCGGGTGATTTAGCGACCGCATCCTGCCATAAGAGCAACTCGTCGGACCAAACCTGGCTTCTCGTGTAGGTCCCGGCTGCGTAAGCCACAACCAAAGCAGTGGCCACAACGGAGACATTGCGCAGAGAGGGGCTGAACAACCACACCACGGCAACCATGACCACCAGGAAAAAGCCGATGGATGGAAGGTAAAGGCGCCGCTCGGCGGCAAAATCCAGCAACGGAAAAAAGCTCGAAGTCGGTGCCAGCACTACGAAAAAGAACACGCCGCCGAAGGCAGCTAGGGGCGCTCGCTGACGGAGATAGACACATGCGCTGGCAAGCCCGGCCAGGACGATTAGGCCCAGCCACGAGAGATGTTCCCACAATGTTTCCGACGGCACGAGGTGCCAGTCGACATTTAAACCAACGGGCACCAGCAGGAGCCTGAGATACACGAATAGGACCCGGAACTGGGTGAACAAATATTCGGCCCACGGCAAGTTGAATCCTGCCGACTGCGCAAACAGAAAAGGCTTGACGACCACGAAGAAGCCGGCCCCGCCGCCGATACCAAACAACGCGTAGGTCGGCCAGTTGTTTTTCATCCCCCGCCAGTCGCCCTTGGCCAGAAGCAGATAGTCCATCATTAGAATCACGAGCGGCAAGCTGAGCTTGTCTTGCTTGCAAGACATCGCCCCGGCGAAAAGCAACACAACGAGCAGTGCCGTCAACCATCGATGACGCTCTCGCAGGGCCGATGCGAACACCCAAAGTACCGCGATATAGAAGGTGGTCCCTAAGACTTCGGGTCGGCTGCTGATGTACGCGACCGACTCCGTCTGGATCGGAGACGTAAGAAACAACAACGGCACGCCGTAGACAAAAAGCACTCGCAGCCTATGAGGGATGATCCGGTCCAGTCGTTCAGGCGTGAGCAGTGTGTTCAGAAAACACCACAAAAGCACTGCATTCAAGCAGTGGAGAACAACGCTTGTGGCGTGGAAGCCGAAGGGATCAAATCCGCCCCAGCGATGGTTGGCAAGGTAAGTCAAATAAGGCAGAGGACGTCCCGAGTTGACAATGGCCTGCCAACGGCCCGTGCGAACCGTGCTATGGACTTCCTTGAGGTCGTAGTCGTCGTACAGGAAGGGGCCCGAAAGGCAAGGGGTGTATATCGCCCAGCCCAAGGCCAGTAGGGCGACGGCGAACCACCAGCGCCGGCGCCCCGTTGCTTTCCGCTCGTGGGCCGGCTGAGCGGAGCTTTCTTCACCGCGAGTGGCAGCGCCCGGCTTGCTCGTTTGCCGGGGTGGCGAAGCGTTTTGCCGTTTTCGTCTGGCCTCCTTTTTCATGAGATCCTAGATCTCATACTTGGCCATGATTTCCGACCAACGGCCTTGACCTTTTAGGATCAGTTCTATCACGTCGCGCACGGCGCCGCTGCCGCCCGGGGCGGGCGTGACAAAGTGCGCAGCTTCCAATACCTCCGGTCGGGAGTCGGAAGGCGCGGCAGCCAGCCCGACCCGCCGCATGATGGGCAAGTCTGTCAGGTCATCTCCGATATAGCCCACCTGCTCCGGCGACAGCTCAGCATCCGCCAGAATCTCTTCGAAGGCAGGAATCTTGCCGGTGTCGCCTTGGTAGAGGTACTTCATGTGTCCCGTCCGGGCTCGCTCCTCGACCGCTGGGGACGTGCGGCCACTGATGATGCCCATCTCGATACCGGCCGCGTGTGCCCATTGCAGGGCAATGCCGTCTTGGGAGTGAAAGGCTTTCGTTTCAAACAAACCGCCCGTGGGATCGGGCAATAAATAAATACGGCCATCCGTGAGGACGCCGTCACAATCCATCAGCAGCAGCTTCACCTTCGACGCTCTTTGGATGAGTTTCGCAGAGTAAGGATTCGGCTCGACCATAGGTTTAGACTTGTGATTATAACGTCCCAGGCACACGGCTTCGTTGCCGATCGCTAGGCGTCAGCGGTTCATGCAAGGCGAAAGGTGCAGTCTTTCTTGGCGGTCCACCGAGATTTTCAGCAGCCCGCTAGAACTCGCCGAGTTGACGCGCACCGCGGTAGAAGGAGTACATGGCAGCCATCTGGACGACATGAAACAGGTCGTTATGGGTGAAGTGCGCGTGCAACGCCCACCCGCTTTGTTGAATGCCGGCTCCGATGAAGGAAACCACGACACCGGTGACAATCCAACGAGAGGCTGCATCTCGACGCGCGTAGATCCGAAAGGAATGGAACAGCAGAACGGCCATCATGTTTGGAACATAGTCGTAGACGACGTAACGGAAGTCTTCGTGGGCCGCCATCCAGCCAAGATAAAAAAGGAACTTGGCGACGGCGAGGCCGAAGACCCATCGCGCCGCCCGGCGAGGGAGGGTCGAAAGAACAGCGGCGGAAAGCATCAGGAACGCCGCAGTGCCAATCGAGTACACCGTGACCTTCCAAAGAGCCGCGATGGTCTCTGAACCGAGGTGGTACGTGAAGCCGTGGTACGTGCCGCCTGCCAAGGCCCCCACGGCGGTTACGAGCAAAGCCCATCCCCAAAGCTGAATTGAAGTCTCGCGGACCCGTCCGCCCAAACGAAGAAGTGCCAGCCCCAAAGCGACGCACAGTATGGCCAACAGGTAGTCGGTCGCCATCGTGGTGGGCTCGGTGATTTGCATGGTCTGTTACCGGGAATCAGCCGCCGCTAGACTGTCCTGGAGACGAGTTCACTATAGATTCGGAAATGTCGGGCTCGAAAGCCCGACACAGCACGCTACAAGCGTGCGCCACGTCGCCCGGACGATCAGGAAGTCTTGTCTGGGACGGCCTCGCAAGAGAGAGCTGGAAGCGCTATGCCCCCTTTCCTTGACCCGGAGCTTCCGCACAGACACACGGATGCGCTGTATTCCAAGCTGGAAGCCCTGGGAACTTACACCACCCAGTGGTCCTATCGAGCCATTATATGCCGCACACCGCGCCGACGGGGTACAACTAGGCCTCGACGCTCGCCGCGCTCCCTAACGCCCTGTTCTGTCCTTGCCGATGAAGCTCTGGGAAGCGGAACCACATGCTTCGATTTTCACTTATTTTTTGTCTGAGTATGCTCGCGGTGGGATCTGCCCTGCCGGCTCAGAAGCTGAAACCCTTTCCCTTCTTCAATCGCAGCGACCCGAAAATTGAAACCCGGGTTTTCGTTCATGCTCCGCAGTTGAAGCTGGCCTGCAAGGAGGTCGGGGTGCTGCCCTTTTCCCGGTCTAATCAACCGGATCCCAAGGCGCCCTCCTTCGAGACCTTTTTGCAGCAAGCCCTCCTTCAGAACGCCAAGGCCGAAATGATAGATTCGGTACCCACCCTACCTTGGGGCAACCTGCCTGATTGGAAGGTTAGAGAGTTGACCGATGCCGACCGCATCGACGCTGTTGCCAAGCAAGGATACTCCCGCAAGCTGGACTTGGTTATCTTCGGTACTGTCGACACGCTGTTTCGCAAGCCGAGCAGAGGCTTGGTGGCCCGGGTGACGCTTCGTGTGATTTCTACCCGAGACGGCGAAATCCTTTGGTACGGAACGAAACGTGCCGATTGGCTGCGCCACTTTGCTCTTGAGGACTGCCTTCTGCACCTGGCGTGGTCGTTCGTTTCCGAATGGAGCGCCTCGCCGAAGTAGTTCGCTTCTCTCGCGCTGATCCCCCTTGAGCCTTCCGAGCCGCGACCGTCAGGGAGCGGTCCAGGAAATTGTCGGCCCACGATCTTTCGCGCATCTATTCAGCCAAAGCATTAGACGGATTCCTGCTCACACAGTGATGCCTTGAATCCCGCACGCTCGGCGCAGTATCCAATAAGATTGACGGGAGGGATGGAGGAGACACGACTCATGCTGGATATCACACGATCCGACCAACGCTTTCATCTAGAGAACGAGTGGCTGTCCGCCTACTGGCATTTTTCGTTCGATCACTACTATGACCCCAACAACATGGGCTTTGGCCCGCTGCGCGTGTTTAACAACGATACGATTCAGCCGGGCCAGGGATTCCCCATGCACCCGCACCGCGATATGGAAATCCTCACCTATGTCATCGACGGCGAGCTCGAGCACAAGGACAACACCGGTGGCCACGGCCGCATTCGACCCGGAGAAATACAGAGAATGAGCGCCGGCACCGGGATCGTTCACTCCGAGTTCAACGCCGCCAAGGACGAGACGTGCGAGCTGGTGCAGATCTGGATTCTGCCGGCCGTAAAGGGGTCCACCCCCTCCTACGAGCAAAAGCGGTTTACCGAGGAAGACCGCACCGGGAAGTTCCTGACTATCGCGTCAGGGAACAACGATCCCACCGCTGTAAAGGTCGGTCAGGACGTCGCACTTTCCGTCGCTCGCATTCGTCCCACCGATGATGTTCGGTACGCGCTGGCCGATGGCCGCCGGGCCTATCTCTTTGTGATTGACGGAAGCCCAGAGCTCAACGGCGAAGCACTGTCCAAGGGCGACAACGTGAAGGTTTCCGTGGAGAGCCAGCTTCGCCTAACCGCCCGGGATCCCGCCGAGGTACTGTTGATCGACCTGCCGTAATTCCCGCCGACAAGCAACTTCGTGCGAACTCAGGTATGCAGCCCGGTCGCTATTGATTGCTGCCCCTGTGGATCGGCGTCCGGAGACTCAACTCTTAGCAGCGGGAGTCGCTCGAGACTTCTCAACCTGAAAAACGGGGATCTGGTCGACGATCCGGATGCCGAAGCCCTCGAGCGCCACGACCTTGCGAGGGCGATTGGTGAGCAAGCGAATCGTGCGCAGGCCGAGGTCGGAAAGAATCTGGGCGCCGATGCCTGACTCATACTGGGGATGGCCCTGTCCGCCCTCGGAATCGCGCTTCATGGGCTCCTTGGGGTGGGCGATGATTCGTTGCCGGCCACTGGAAAGGCGCTCAAGGCCAAAGCCAAGGCCGGTTTGGTGGAGGTAGACGAGAACGCCTTTACCCTCGGACGCGATCCTCTCCATTGACTTTTCGATGATCCGGTGGGATGGGGCGTCGGTCGAAAGAAAGACGTCGCCCATCAGGTTGCGCGAGTGCATGCGTACGAGCACGCCCTCCGCGTTGCTCACGTCTCCCTTGACCAATGCCAAGTGCACCTCGTCATCGATTTCACCGCGATAAGCGATGGTCCGGAACTCGCCGTACGGCGTCTGGATCGCCCCTTCGGCAAAGCGACGAACATAGCGCTCGTTCTCAAGGCGATAGCGGATCAGTTCGGCGACCGTGAGCATCTTCAGGCCGTGTCGATCGCAAAATTCAACGAGCTGGGGAACTCGGGCCATTGTTCCGTCGTCGTTCATGATTTCGCAGATGACGGCGGCGGGAATCAGGCCCGCCAGGCGGGCTAGATCCACAGAGGCTTCCGTTTGCCCGGCGCGTACGAGTACGCCGCCCTTACGCGCGCGCAAGGGGGGTACGTGGCCCGGCCGCACGAGGTCTGAGGGGGTGGTGGCAGGATCAATGGCCACTTGGATCGTCCGCGCTCGATCGCCCGCCGAAATCCCGGTCGTTATGCCGGTGCGAGCGTCAATGCACTCGCCGAAAGCGGTGCCGAGCGGCGAGTTGTTGTGGCTGGTCATCTGAGGAATTTGCAGGTGATCCAGCCGATCTCCGGTGAGAGCCAAGCAGATGAGTCCCCTCCCGTGCCTCGCCATGAAGTTGATTGCCTCGGGCGTCACCTTTTCCGCGGCGATCGTCAGGTCACCTTCGTTTTCGCGGTCTTCGTCGTCGACAACCACGACCATCCGTCCGTCGCGGATCTCTTCTACCGCTTTGGGTACCGGTACGAATGCCATATCAGTCTCACTATATCGCAGTTAAGAACGCGGATTGCCGATAGCCATGTCGGATCGGCATCACTCTCATATGGCAGCCGCCTTCACCTGCTGCTTCGGGCCGGCACGTCGCGCTTACAATGCCCACCCATTCAGCCTAGATTTGCAACCAAGCAAGCATTTTTCTGAACGCCCTCCCGCGGTGACTGGCGCGCCACTTCTCCGCCGGGGCGAGTTGCGCGAAACTCTTGCCCAGCTCGGGATCGAAGAACAGCGGGTCGTAGCCAAACCCTCCTTCACCTACCGGCCGGTCGAGGATGACGCCGGCTGCCTCGGCGCGAAACATCTCCAGCAGGTTGCCCTCGCGGGTTAGCGCAATACAACAAACGAAACGAGCGGTCCGCTCGCTCGGACGCAAACCCTTGAGCTTCTCCAGCAAGAGGGCGTTGTTCGCCTCGTCGCTGGCGTTTGGGCCGGCGAAACGGGCCGAATGAACCCCCGGCGCACCTCCAAGCGCCTCGACAACGAGGCCGGAGTCGTCGGCGAAAACCAGAGGCGCTGCCCGACGCGATTCGCTCGCCAGTGAACCCGCGGTGCGGCCGTAACACAGCGCTTTCGCCTGGGCATTCTCCTCGAATGTCTGGCCGTCCTCTGGGCAGGGAACCGGGGGCAGCCCACGAATGACAACATCGCGCCCGGCGGCTTGTTGATACTCTCGCTGTTTGCTGGGGTTGCTTGTAGCGCAGAACAACTCGATCCGCTTCACAAGGAAATTACTTCTCGCTGCGCTTTGATCAGTTCTTCGATACCCAGCGCGGCGAAATTCAGAAGCTCTGTGAGCTGATTCTTGGCAAATACTTTGCCCTCGGCCGTTGCCTGCACCTCAACGTACTCCCCGGCCGAGGTCATGGCGACGTTCATGTCCACGTCCGCGCGGGAATCTTCTTCGTAGCAGAGATCGAGCAGTGGCACGCCGCCGACAATGCCCACGCTGGTGGACGCTAGGTAGCGCTCTAAAGGCATCACCGAGATCATCTGGAATTCGACCATCTGCTTGAGCGCCAAGGCGAGCGCCACCCAGCCGCCGGTGATGGACGCTGTCCGCGTGCCCCCGTCGGCTTGAATCACGTCGCAGTCGATGTAGATAGTTCTCTCACCCAGTGAGTCGAGATCGGTCACCGAGCGAAGACAGCGGCCGATAAGACGCTGGATTTCAGACGTCCTCCCTCCTACGCGGCCTCGACTCACCTCCCGCTTCGTGCGGGTCGAGGTAGAACGAGGCAGCATGGCGTACTCCGCGGTCACCCAGCCCTTGCCGGTACCGCGAAGGAATGCGGGAACCGTTTGTTCCACCGAGGCCGCGCAGACGATTTTCGTGTGTCCCACTTCAATGAGGGCGGATCCTTCCGCCGTCGGGAGGAACCCGGGAGTAATGATGAGCGGACGCGCCTCGTCAGCCCGTCGACCGTCATTGCGCATGGCGAAGCACCGTCCTCCTGGGGAACCCGCGGAAGTGAACAAGCAAAAGTGCTGACGTTATCTTTTGTCGGCGACCGGTCGCCATCATATTCTGTCTTTCGAAGGATGGCAGCACGCTTCTCATCACGGCCTTATCGCCACCGAGAAGGCCCAGATAAAAAAGGCCAAGAGCAGAGCAATGACTAGAAAGCAGCCCACAGCACCCGCCTTCGAAGGCTTCGGCTTCTTTTTCCCGCGAGCCGCTTTGAACTTAGGCATAGAGGTCAACCGTGCCGACGACTACCCGCCGCGCCTCGAAACAGTATTCTCGCAGGTCTAGGCCGCCCGGAACATGGAGGCAGTCAAGCCCGGCAGCAGGCCTGGCGCAGGTACTCAATTCTTGTAACAGAACTGCGACAGCGCCGACTCGGTGGATTCGGCACGATTACCGGGTCGCCGTCGGCTAAGGGCTACCTGCATCCGGCAGGCGCCGCACTTTCCGGATTTGCTCGGCAAACGTCTCCGGGTCGCTGGTCGGCAGCTCGCAGATCCGCCTTTCGCAGACGTACGCCGTCGGCTTTCCCTGCAAAGCGGTTTTATCTTCCAGTAACGGCACCAGCTTCGCATGAGCAGCCATCTGATCATCCTCCGTCGCCACCGAGAGAGTGCGGTTGGGAACGAAACTTTCTCGGAGCCGGGCTAACATCGGCTCCGCTTCTTCTCGTGATCTCGGGGTGACAATGACGATTTCTTTCGCCGTGTCGAGGTGAAAATCGAGCGCCAGAAGCATTTCCGACAGCGCGGAGGGGGATCTCGTAAAGATCTTCTCAAACGCTTGGAAAGCCTTGACCGCCCGCTGACGATAGCGGTCGTCTGTAGTGAGCTCGTGGAGCCGCAGTAGATTCATGACGGCCACGGAATTCCCCGCCGGCTCTGCTCCGTCATAGCTTGGTTTTTCCCTAGCGAGGAGTTGCTCGTGATCGTCGCTGGTCATGAAGAAACCGCCGTTCTTCTTGTCTTCGTAACGCTCTCCGAGAACATCCTCTAGATCGATAGCCTTTTGAAGCCACCGCGGCTCACCGGTCGCCTCGTATAGGTCCAAGAGAGCCGCGATCAAGAATGCGTAATCGTCGAGATAGGCGTTGTGGCGAGCCTGTCCCGATTTGTAGCTGCGAAGCAGGCGTCCATCGCGCAGCAGATGATGCAGCACGAACTCCGCCGCGCGCTCAGCTCGTCGCGCATAAGTTTCCACTCCCAGAATAAGCGCCGCCCGCGCGTGCGCCGAGATCATCAACCCATTCCAAGACGTCAGGATCTTCTCATCTCGCAGAGGCGGGGGGCGTTTTTTCCGCTCCTGGTAAAGCAACTCCCTCGACTCCTGCACGACGGAGAGGACTTCCGACTTCGGCAACCCAAGTTGCTTGGCAACCGTGGTCGCCGACTTAGGTGTGTGCAGAATGTTTCGCCCCTCGAAATTCCCCTCCGCGGTGACCGCGTAGTATGCGTTGACCACGCGCGCTCGGTCTTTTCCCAGCAGTTGCTCGATCTCGGCCGGCGTCCAAGTGAAAAACCAACCCTCCTCGCGTTCGCCCTCGGGATTGAGACTGTCTGCGTCGGTCGCTGAATAGAACGCGCCTTCGGGAGACGTCATGTCGCGCTCGACGTAACGCAGAATTTCGCGCGCTACTCGGGCGAAATCCTCGCGCCCGGTCACCTGATAGCCTTCCAAATAGCCAACAACGAGCAACGCGTTGTCGTAGAGCATTTTCTCGAAGTGAGGGACTAACCAACGCTGGTCGGTCGAGTAGCGGTGAAATCCACCAGCGGCGTGGTCGTACATTCCTCCCTGTACCATCTTCTCCAGGGTCCGCGTGGCCATCTCGAGTGCTTGCTGATCGTCGGTCCGCCGATGATATCGGAGCATGAGCCGCACCGGCAAACTGCTTGGGAATTTAGGAGCGCCGCTCAATCCCCCTTGGTCTGAATCAAACCGCCCACGATAGAAGCGCGTGACTCGATGAAGCAGTTCGGCGTCAGGGAGAGAGTCCCCGGCCGCGGGTTCGAGCATTTTCCCGATCGCATCGACAAACCGCCCGGCCCTTTCCGACACACGATCAGGCGCTGTATCGAACTCCTTGCGCAGCAGCTTCAGCAGCGTGAGGAACCCGCGCCGAGTTCCGCGGTCGCCGTCTCTGGCGGGGAAATAGGTGCCTCCGTAGAAAGGCTTCCGCTCGGCCGTCAGCCAAACCGTCATCGGCCATCCACCACGTCCGGTAGACGCCTGGACGGCCGCCATATAAATGCCATCGATGTCGGGACGCTCCTCCCGGTCGACCTTGATCGGGATGTAGTTTTCATTGATGTAGCGCGCGATCTCGACGTCGTCGAACGACTCTTCCTCCATCACGTGACACCAATGGCACGTGGAATACCCAACGCTCAGCAGGACAGGCCTACCCAGTCGCTTGGCCGTTTCAAACGCTTCGTCCCCCCACGGATGCCAGTTCATGGGGTTGTGCGCGTGTTGCAACAGATACGGGCTGGTTTCCAGGAACAGACGGTTGGTGAATTTGGGTGTCCCGTCAGTGTTCAGATGCTGGGTACGCGGCTTGTAGCCCGCCTCGCGCTTGGCCCATGCGGCCTGAATCGTCCCGTTTAGCTCTTGATCAAAACCCTCGGCGCCCGGCAGTATTGTGGCGACCTGTTCCGCGGACCTACCCGGGCGGGGGGAACGACCCGCTTGGCCGGCGTGCGATGGCTCTAGCCCTTCTCCGCAGGCCGCCAGAAGGGCGAGAAGCGCCAGAGAGGGAAAGCGAAGCAAAAACCTTCTGCGAAGAACAGCGTTCATCTCAATCATCATGGTATCGTTTCGACGCGTCGAGGGTCCGAATTGACCCGGGTAACGGATGACGCTCGGAATTCCCGTTCGAGCGTCTTGCCTTCATGTTGGATGCTATTTACCTCCGCCGACCCTTGGCCTGTGTAACAAAGTGGCCGGGGGCGGACGGAATGTCACTCCTGGCTGGAACGCCTGATCGAAGCCGATCATCATATGATGTGTAGGCAGTGAAATTTCTCTCGGCACTACAAATTCTCGTTTCGCTGGCGCTATTCGCGGGCCCGGCCATCTCCCAGGGACGCGGCCCAAACTTTGTCGTGATTCTCGCCGACGACTTAGGTTACGGCGATCTCCGGGTCTACGGCCACCCTACGATCCGAACCCCCCGAATCGACCGCATGGCCGCCGAGGGAGTACGGCTGACGGAGTTCTACTCCGCCGCGCCCGCCTGTACGCCGGCACGAGCAGCTCTGCTTACCGGACGCTACCCGATCCGCTCCGGTTTGGTGCGGGTTCTGGTGCCCAAGGAAAAGTGGGGTATTCCGGCTTCCGAGATCACCCTCGCCGAAGCGCTCAAAGAGCAGGGCTATGCAACGGCGTGTATCGGAAAGTGGCATCTAGGCGGCCGAAGACCCTTCCGCCCTCTGCGCAACGGCTTCGATTACTTCTACGGTCTGCTCCACAGCAATGATATGAGCTTTCTGCCGGCCCTGAAATGGCCCCGCATCGACTTATTACGGAACGATAAGGTGATCGAGTCGCCCGCCAAGGTCAAGACTCTTACGCGCCGCTACACCGAGGAAGCGATCCGCTATATCGAGCAGCATAGAGACCAGCCCTTCTTCCTATATCTGGCGCACACGATGCCCCATGAGCCGGTCCGCCCGTCCGATGAATTTCGAGGCAAATCGGCTTACGGACCCTACGGCGACGTTGTCGAGGAGATCGACTGGAGCACCGGTGAGATCCTAAGAACTCTGCGGCGCCTCGGTCTAGATGAAAACACTCTGGTCGTTTTCACGAGTGACAACGGGCCATCACTGGTCGGCGCACGCAACGGCAAGAAATCCGCGGGCTCGGCGGGCACGCTGCGTGGAGGCAAGGCGACAACGTGGGAGGGCGGTATGCGAGTCCCGCTAATCGCGCGCTGGCCGGGGCAAATCCCTTCCGGAGCTGTGCGAGGCGGCATCGCTACCACGATGGATCTTTTCACTACTTTCCTCACCCTTGCCGGCGGGCAGATCCCATCAGACCGCGAGATCGACGGCAAAGACATCACGCCACTCCTCAAGGGTTCGGCCCAAAGCCCTCACCAGGCGCTTTACTACTACTTTCGCAGCCGGCTATTCGCGGTTCGCGAAAAACAATGGAAGCTTCACCTGTTTAAGCGAGATCTCAGCCCCAAAGGTAAACCCCAACCTCCCGTTCGATGCAGCGAACCGGAACTCTACGATCTCTCGAGCGACCCTTCGGAAACGGAAGACCTCGCCGGCCAGCACCCCGAACTGGTCGCCCGGCTCGCCGAGCGGGCCCAAGCGTTCCACGCCGGCATCGATCCCGTCATGAAGCTGCCACGGCCAACGCGATCTTTCCTCTCCGGCGTTTTCACGCAAGCGCCGAAGTCGCCGGACAAGGTGCCCCAATAGCCTGTTGCATAAAGTGCGGTTACGTATATTTAGAAGCCAGGTGGGGGATCGGGAACTTCGGGCACGGCGCCCCTACATTTCCAGGCACGCAACGGATCTGTAGGGGCACAGCATGCTGTGCTCCCCTGCATTCGCCCGAAACGTGAGTGTATTTATGAAATGGAGTACTTAGTGAGTGCCGGGGCGGCCCGATACCGCCGGAGAGAGATGTTCACGTAATGTGCGCGCCTTGCGTTTCCACGTAGACCGCATAAAGCGATTGGCTCGCAGTCATGAACAGGCGATTACGTTTCGTGCCGCCGAAGCAAACGTTGGAGCAGATTTCCGGCAGTCGAATCTGCCCGATGCGGTCGCCGTCGGGGGCGAAGATGTGAACACCGTCGTAACCTTCGCCCACCCAACCGGCGCTGGCCCAAACATTGCCGTCGATGTCGGCGCGGATTCCGTCGGCAAAACCGGCTTTGCCGTCCAGCTCCATTGAGGTAAACTCGCGCCCGTTCGCAAGTTTCGCCCCGCCCGCGACGTCCCACACCTTGATGTTTCTCGGCGCTTCCTCGTAATGCGACGCCCCGGTTTCGGCGATGTAGAGTTTCTTGTAGTCCGGCGAAAAGCACAGGCCATTGGGCTTGAAAAGGTCGTCCGTCACCATGTCCATCTTCCCGGTCTCGGCGTCGATGCGGTAGACGGCCTCTTTGAGGTACAGCTCCCCCTTGTGCCCTTCGTAGTTCATCAAGCTGCCATAGCCCGGATCAGTGAACCAAATGCCGCCGTCATCAGGGTGTACGATCGCATCATTCGGCGCGTTGAGCGGCTTGCCCTGCCAGGTGTCGGCCAGCACTGTGACGCTGCCATCGTACTCGTAGCGGACGACGCGGCGGTTTCCGTGCTGGCAGGCGATCTGTCGGCCTTCCCAGTCGAACGTGTTCCCGTTGCTGTTACCCGACGGATGGCGAAAGGTGGTGACGTGGCCGTCTTCTTCCAGCCAACGCAGCTGAACATTGTTCGGAATATCGCTCCATAGCAAATACCGGCCGACGCCGTTCCAAGCCGGACCCTCCGCCCACAGTGTGCCCGTGTGTAGCCGCTGAATGGGTGTATTGCCGAGTTTGTATGGCTTGAATCTTTTGTCCAGCACCACGATATCGGGGTCCGGATAACGAACGGGCTTGGCCTTCGGTCCATAGTCACGAGCCAGTGCGGTCACAGCGGCAGCAGCGCCGGCGACCGCCGCCACAAAAGAACGCCGCCCCATTTTGGTAGGGCCCTCAGGTGTCGCCAGTGGCTTCCCATTCCTCGCCTGTTGCGTATTCGTTGGCTTTGTCATTGTTGTTCCTTCCGTCAAGACATCTGCGCTTTCGAAACGGCGTGATCCGACCGGCCAGGGCCACGCAGGCTAGTAGTCCATTGCATAAGTTCGATCATCTAATGTTTAGAAGGCAGGTGGACCATCGAGAACCCCGCGCACGGCATGCCGTGCCCACCTGCACCCGCCTGAAACGTGAATGTATTTGTGAAATAAAGTACTAAGGATACCCCAACGTCACACCGTTGGCCAAAAGGCGACTTGGGACGATAGCGATACCCAGCCGTCTAGGAGGGTCCCATTGCGGAAGAGTGGGACAAGCAATCCTGCTTGTCGACACGAATGGCCATTCGGCTGGCGGCGCTTCGTGGAAGGGTTGCACGAGCACAGTATGCATCGAACAACCGGCACAATATTCTCAGCAGGGCAGTTCGTGCCGCCGGCAAACCCCGGAGAGGGCCTCCCAAAGAGCGTCCAGCGCCTCATCAGCGGCATTGGCGGCCGCGGAGGCGTTTTCTTCGCTCAGGTGGGACTCGAGAAGTTTTCGCTCGACCGCTGCGTGTTCACGGTCAGCTTCGATGTGAACTGCGAAATAGGAGAGGGCCCTCGGTTCCGTCACACCGTAGAACTTCTTCAGTCCGGCGATCTTCGATTCGGCAACAGCGGGAATCTGGCTTTCGTAAGCATAGAGGGCCGCGAGACCTTCCGCCGTGCTGCGGTCGCGGCAAATCGCCCGGAACGTGCCGACCAGGCCTTCGGTCTCCTCCCAGGGCTTGGCGTTGGCGACTTCTTCCCGATCAACACCCATGCCTTCGGCGAACCGCAGCCAGAGCTCAGGATGATTCGGGTGACCGGCCTCTTCGTCGATCAGGTTGGCGAGGACGTGCCGGCGTGTCTCGGCGTCCTCCGTGTGCGAGTGTACGGCGGAGAGATAGGTCGGAAACGCAGCTACGTGCCGGTAATACTGCTTGGCGTAATCGCGCAGCGCCGGCATCGGCAGAGAACCCTCCGCCCAGCTTTGGTAGAACGGGTGAAGTAGCAAGTTTCGCTCGGCGACGCGAGCATCAATCGCCTTCAGAGCGGCATGTGCAGTTTGACGGGTCACTGAAATCCTCCTGTTTGGAAACCTTCGACCTGAAACACCGAAAAAGTTAGCGGCCGGTAGGACTTCCCATTATTCCGCGATCGGGGGTCTGCCTTCAACCATGAAGCGCTAATTCCTGTGCGAAAGGGGATTTTCGGCGCCGGATGCCGGCTTGGAACGATCCTTGAGGCTGGCGACGACTCCAAGTAGGGACAAGCGATCCCGCCTGCTCTCGACTACTCGGCGGCCGTGAACTCAATTCCCGCGAAGCTCACCACCGACTGCTGATCGATGTTCCACTGTTCGTAGTTGAGAACCTTGCCTCGAACCCCCTGGACCGATTGCAGAAAGGTGTAGACCGGCGAGTATCCGCACCAGCGCAACTCATCTTGGTTGGGATGGACTAGTTCAAAGAAGCCTTCCGCGTCACCTTTACAAACATGCTTCAGACGGGCCTCATCGCGCGAGCGAACTTGCTGCATAGACCCTTGCTCGGCCAGGGCAGGGAAGGGGTCGCCATAGCGGCGGCCGATATGGGCCAGGTCGATTCCCAGGATCCAGATCAGCCGCTTCCTGTGCTTTTCACCTAATTCGCCGAGCGCCTCGAAAAACCGTCTCACGGAATCATTCGCCTGAGGCGCTTTGCCTGTCAACAAGCTCTCGGCGAGCGGACCGCATAGGATCGGCACGATCTTGAAATCGCTGCCGCCGAGCGCCTGCTGCAGAAAAACGCACTGGAACTCGATGGAGTGCTCGCTGGCGTGGCAGTAGTCTTCCATTTTGATCGATTCTGGGGCTTCAGCGGCCAGCCAATCAACCAGCGTGTTGTCTGTCTGGATGGTGCCGAGCGGCGTTACGAAAGGTTTGCGCGTCAGGCCGAACTTTTCCGGCTGCCCGTAGTGCGAGGTGCCCAGGATCACGAACGTCTTGTCGGCGTATTGGGGACCTAGGCGCCGGTAGGCGGCGGCGTAACTTCGAAAACCCCCTTCGGGGCTGACGTGGGGTGCCGCCAGCGCGACGAGCGAGTCGGGAGCCGCGGAGTTCGACCCCTCTCCCGTTCCGTAGTCGCGCAGCTTCTCCCGCAAGGCGTCGGCTTCCGCAGGATAGGCTGTCCCGGCGTGGGCGGGTTGGCGGACACCGGCCTCTGCAAACTGCCTTTGCTTCTGATCCTGCATTTCGTGGAACTCTTGGGAAACGAGGAAGCCGCATTCGGTCATTGTGTCGATGAGGTCGCGGACAGCTTCGGTGACCCGCAAGTCTCCCGTCGCGCGGGTGAGGAATTCCCGCAGGTCGAGATCCGAGTGCTCCCCGTCGAAAAAGACAAGGGCGCGGGCCAGCAGCGGAGGAACGATAATCGTGGCGTCGCTGTATTGAAAGGGATCGCGAATGAGCAGCCCCGGCTGATCGGGAACCGGCGAGGGCATGATGTCGAGCTCGGGGCGCAGAGGAGCCAGGGGCTGAGCCATCAACGTATCGTATCCCGTCTGACGAGCGGGCGTCAGCCATTCGGTGGCCGCGCGACCTCCAGCGCCTGCCGAAGTGAATGGCTGCAACAGAACCGGAAGTTCGTAGGCGGGAAGCGGAGACCCGTGGCAAGCGCTCGCTCGCCCGCACCGGATGGCCAGTGGAAACCTGACGGGTCATCGTGACACAGCATACCGGCTCGGCGACACGGGCCGCGCCCTGACCTGACACCTAACTGATGGATCCTGAGATACTTGCTTCCCACAACAGTTTGGGCGCCCAAGTGCAAACCAGCAACGGGAATGGGTGAGCCACTAACACCTCTTCAAACCTCCCCTCTGCTGGATTCGGCGTGGACGGGGCGCTTGTCAGCCAACGCAGGTGCTTGCTCGAGCTTCAACCACAGGTAAGGATGGCGGGTGCCGTGCCCGCGCTGGATTCGGCGGAGGATCCTTTTGGGGGAAAATCACTCCTTGCGAATCGTGGATCCCCTGAGGCGGCGGATGGCTTTCCGGTCAAGATATCAGACGCGGACGGGACCGGGAAGTAAGAGCGGGCACTCCCATCCGCCCCTGAGGGTCGTACCGTTCGCAGAGCCGATATCTCTAGCGCTCAACGGCCCCGGTGTTCGATCGCGACCCTAGGGTCCCTGCCGAGATCGTGCACCGGGCCGAAACTCAAAAAGCCAGCGTTCCGGTGCGCGCTGCTTCTTCCTCGTTAGGCAAATAGAGCGTTTGGCATCTCTCGCAGCGGTACACTTCCGGCTGGGGGCCAAGCTGCTGCCTGACTTCGTCGCCAAACTCGTACCAGCGCTTAAGATGTCCCCGGCAGATCTTGTTGTTTTTGCCCGGGTTGTTGCAAGCCCTTTGGCGCGGGATGCGCCTTTTCACTTTCGTCCCGTCGGAGAGTGTCGAGACGAGATTCGGATCAGGGGTTTCTTCCGCCGTTGCCGCGGTTTCTTCTTCAGCCATATGGAAATCCCTGCTGGCGCGAAATCAGAAAAACGAGTATAACAGTTACTTCCGGCGGGGAGTAATCGGTGCCTCACGAAGAGACGCAGCCAGAGGCCGGCGCCCCCAAGAGAAGTCTTCAGAACCTACTCTGTGTTCAGCTGGAGTAGTGTAACCGGCGGTTGTTGCGCGTGCGACTTCACTTGGACGTCACAGGCAAGGATTGCCTGTGCCACAGGGTTTAGTCCACATTTCTCACCAGCGGCGGGCAGGAGTGGAAGCAAATCCCAGCCGTCGGGATGTAGGGGCGCGATTCATCGCGCCGACTTGCCGCCATACTGTACGCTGGGCGATGTACACCAACTGTTGCCGCGGGCGATGGCCACCGGCCCTTTCGCCTCAACCACCGCGCCCGTGGTGAGAACTGCGCACTAGTTACAAGCTACTAGGGCCCCGACAAGCCTTTCAGCAGGAGATGCAAGCAATGCCCACAAATTGTGCGACGTACGACGATGTCAACTTGATCCTGAGACTCTACGAGCTGCGGCGCGAAGACAGAATGCGCCAGGCACGGCAGTGGTTCGCTGCCTCGTTTCATCCCAAGACCTGGGAGGAGGTGAACGAGCTGTGTCCGCCGGGGTCGGACGAAAACGCCTACTTTCGGATGGTGGTGACCTACTGGGATATGGTGGCTTCGTTTATCGCCAACGGCGTGCTCCAGCGGGGGATCTTTTTCGAAAGCGGGCGCGAACTACTGCTCACCTGGGTACGGGTTAGCGGCTTCCTTCCGGAAATGCGCGAAGCAAGGAAGGACCCGACAACCTGGAAGAACCTGGAGACTGTCGGCAAGGCCTACGCCGAGTGGCTGAACAAGCGCGCGCCGGGCTCATACGAAGCCTTTGCCGAACGGGTACGGTAGAAGCCAAAGTCGAGCGTCGCGGATCTTGGCTCCCAAGATCCTGACACATGAAACCAGGCCTTTGCTTTGGGGACCTGGACGGCTTCGGAACCGCCACTCACCAAATCTCCAGCAGCGTCTTCTGCAATCTTTTCGCGGCACGGGCGCTCGGAGTTGCTGCAAATACGGTGTCGTCGCCCGCCACGGTACCCACTAGCTCGGGCCAGTCTTCCGCGTCGAGGGCCAGCCCGACCGTGGAAGCTCCACCCGGAGTCGTCTTTAGAACGACGAGGTTCCGCGCTACCTCGACGTCGCGCAAAAACTCTTGCAGAACACGGCGCAGGTTGTCACGGGGCGGCTCCGAGGGCGGAATCGAGTTTCGTTCCCGGTAGCCTTCGGGGGTCTTGACGATGCCTAGCTCGCGGATGTCCCGCGACAGCGTCACCTGGCTCGCCTGAATCCCCGTGGCGGCGAGTTCGGCGGCCAACTCATCCTGCGTAAGGATGGGTTTAGCGCGGATGAGTTTCCCGATCTGAGCCTGCCGGAAGGCTTTCTTCATAACGGCTTTCGCATCTCGGACAAGCGTTTCTCGGCTTGCCGGAGCGACTCTGCTACTGTGCCCGGCGCCGTGCCACCGGGCGCGACGTGGTTTTCGAGCGTCCGCCGAGCAGAGAGAAGCTGCACGGCCTCACCGTCAAACTCGGACGCAACCTGCCTAAGCTCACTCTCCGTCCAATCCTGGGGCTGTTTTCCGGTGCGCACGCTTTCAAGAACCAGGCCCCCCACGATCTGATGCGCGCGATGGAAGGCCACCCCCTTGCGGGCAAGCAGTTCAGCCAGCGCCGTGGCGCAACTCCAGCCCTCGTCGGCAGCCGTCTCCATTGCCGCGGCGTTGATCTTGGTCGTCTCGATCACTAGGCGCGCGATTTCGAGGGACCCGCCGAGTTGCACCGAAGTGTCAAAAACGGGCTCCTTGTCTTCCTGAAGATCACGGTTGTAGGCGAGCGGAAGTCCCTTCAACGTCATCATCAGAGACAGCAGGTGTCCCGAGACCCGCCCTGTCTTGCCTCTCACTAACTCAAGGGCATCCGGGTTCTTCTTTTGCGGCATTAGGCTAGATCCGCTGGTCACCTCTTCGCCCATCTCGAGGAAGCCAAACTCGTCACTCGAATAAAGAATCCAGTCCTCGGCCAGCCGGCTAAGGTGCAACATCGTCACCGATGCCGCGTAAAGAAAGTCCAGTGCGAAGTCACGATCGGAAACCGCATCGAGGCTGTTGCCGGAGATTCGGCCAAAGCCCAGTTCGGCGGCCATCGCTTGCCGATCGAAAGGGAATCCGCTGCCCGCCAAAGCGCCGCTGCCGAGGGGAAGAACGTCCGCGCTTTGATAGGCCGCGCCAAAGCGCTCCCAATCGCGGTTGAACATCTCGAAATAGGCCAACAAATAGTGTGACCAAAGTATCGGCTGCGCCCGGCGAAGGTGGGTGTAGCCAGGCAACAAAGCATTAGGCTCCCGCTTGGCGAACCCGAGCAGGGCTTGCATGACGTCCGCCAACCGCTGTTGCGCCGAGCGGATCTGTTTTCGGACCCAGATCCGAAAGTCCGCGGCGACCTGTTCATTGCGGCTGCGTCCGGTGTGGATCTTCTCGGCAAGATCGCCGGTTTCTTCCCCGAGCTTTCGAATGACGAAGGTGTGGATGTCTTCGTCCGTCGCGCCTTCGAAAAAATCCGCCGCCGAGGACTCGAGCAAGATCTTGTCGAAGGCTTGGCGGATCCGCTCCTTTTCATCCCCGGTGAGAATGCCAACCTGTTCCAGCGCGGAGGCATACGCCTTCGAACCAAGGATGTCGGCTTCGAGCAACTCCCGATCGAAATCGAGCGACCGGGAAAACCGCTCGAACAGCTCCGCCGGCCCTTTTTCGAATCTTCCGCCCCAGAGTTTCATGATTTCTTGGATCGACCGGTAACGGCCGCGCGAACTTTGATCGGAAGTCCGATCAGGTTGATGAACCCTTGGGCGTCCTTCTGGTCATAGTCGGCGCCCATGGTGAAACTGGCGATGTCTTGCGAGTAGAGGGAGTAAGGCGAGCGGCGGCTGAGGACATCGACGTGCCCTTTGTAGAGGCGCAGCACGACCTCCCCGCTGACTGTCTGCTGGGTCTCGCTGATGAAGCCGTCCAGGGCCTCGCGCAGTGGAGTAAACCACTCGCCGTTATAGACCAGTTCGGCATAGTCGAGGGCGATCTTCTGCTTGTAGTGCAACGTGGCGCGGTCGAGGGCGAGGCTCTCGAGCTCGCGGTGCGCCGCCAGGACGATCGTCCCGCCGGGCGTTTCGTAGCAGCCCCGTGACTTCATGCCGACAAAGCGGTTCTCGACCAGATCGACGCGGCCGACGCCGTGCAGCCCGCCGAGGCCGTTCAGCTTCTCGACCATCTCGGCAGCGCCGAGTTTATCGCCATCGACAGAAACCAGTGTGCCTTTCTCAAAGCCGAGCTTCACCTCGGCAGGCGAATCGGGAGCGTCTTTCGGACTGCGCGTGATCATCCACACGGCCTCCGAGGGTGCGTTGGCGGGATCCTCCAGTTCCCCGCCCTCGTGCGAAAGGTGCCACAGATTACGATCGCGGCTGTAGATCTTTTCCTTCGACGCTTCGATTGGAACGTTGTGCGCCGCGGCGTAGTCGATGGCGTCCTCGCGTGAGCTGATCGTCCACTCCCGCCAAGGAGCGATCACCGTCAGGTGAGGCGCCAGCGCCTTATAGGTGAGCTCGAAGCGGACCTGGTCATTACCTTTGCCGGTAGCGCCGTGGCAGAGGGCGTCGCAGCCCGTGCGCAGCCCGATCTCGACTTGGCGTTTGGCCAGCAGCGGCCGTGCGATCGAAGTACCGAGCAGGTACTTGTGTTCGTAGACGGCTCCGGAGCGCACCATCGGCCAGACGTAGTCGCGGATGAACTCCTCCCGCATGTCTTCAACGAAGACCTCGGAGGCGCCGGTGTCCTTCGCCTTCTCTACGATGCCTGCCAGCTCGTCTCCGCCCTGGCCAATATCCCCGCAGATGGCCACTATTTCGCAGCCGTAGGTTTCCTTCAGCCAGGGAATGATGATCGATGTGTCGAGGCCGCCCGAATAGGCGAGCGCGACTTTCTGGGGTTTCGTCGCCATAGCGTGAGTGTCCTTTTGATTTTGTTACCGCGTGTCTTGACAGGCCCTTCGCGGGCCGACTGCTTAACTGGTGCGATCGCTGGTGTTGCCCTTGTTTTGCTCAACCGCTGGCCTCCGCCTCAGCCGACCATCATCAGCAGCAACGCCTTGTGGGCATGAAGGCGATTCTCGGCCTGGTCGAAAACCACCGACCGCGAGGACTCAATGACCGAGTCGGCGACTTCCTCTCCGCGCGAGGCCGGCAGGCAATGCATGAATATGGCGTCAGGTCCGGCCTTGGCCATCAGTTCGTCGGTAACCTGGAATTTCGAAAAAGCGATCCGCCGCTGCTGCGTTTCGGCCTCCCAGCCCATGCTGGTCCAGATGTCCGTGTAGACCGCCGAGGCGCCTTCGACGGCCTGCGCGGGGTCATTGGTCAGTTCCAGAGTCGAGTCGTTTTCGACCGCGAATTGCCGCGCCTGCGTTGTAATCGCGGGGTCAGGCTCGTATCCCGGCGGCGTCGCGACAGATACCGAAACCCCCAGTCGAGAGGCGTCGAGCATCAGCGAATGAGCAACGTTGTTTCCGTCTCCGACAAACGCCAGCTTCAGGCCTTCGAGCTCGCCGAACTGCTCGCCAAGCGTCTGAAAGTCCGCCAGCGCCTGACACGGATGGTAGCGGTCACTAAGGGCGTTTATTAAGGGCACCGAAGACCAGCGCGCCAGCTCCTCCAAAGTCGATTGAGAATACGTTCGGGCGACCACGGCGTCCACCCAACGATCGAGGTTGCGCGCCACGTCGCGGGCGGGCTCTCGTTCCCCAATGCGGCCGTCCCGGTGATCGAGAAATACCGAATCGCCCCCCAGTTGCTTAATGGCAAGCTCGAAAGTTACCCGGGTCCGAAGTGACGGCTTCTCGAACAGCACCGCGATCGAGCGCCCGGCGAGGCGGTGGGCATAATCGCGAGGGGCAGCCTTCACCCGGCCCGCCAGATCAAGCAGCGTCCGCAATTCGGCTGGGGTAAGGTCGAGGTCCGTCAAAAAGTGCGGCGCGGTCGAGGTCTCAACTCCACTCGCCGATCCCGAAGCATAATTATTCATATAAATGAATAATTACACATTCGCGGTTCGAATGCAACCCCCTGCACAACATAGGAGCACGACATGTCGTACCCTCGGCGTACACGTGGCGCACACCTCCCGGCGTGCCGTGTCGCCATTCCGGGCGACATGTTAGCCCGCATTTCTCACCAGCTGACGGTCGAAGCACATGATAGGCCCGCCATTACGTCGTCGCGCTTGCTCACCGTGGCTCAACGTACTGTCCGAGTACGCCTCCGCGCGCTGAGCGGCGCTTGCCTTGTACTGACGGGCTTCTCACGCACTTCGCCTCGCCACGTGGTGAGAAAAGCGGGCTATGCACCAAGACGCCGCGGAAGGCCGGCAGTTCAGCAGTTACTCTCAACTTGTCGACCTGTCGGATTCCGGACTCATCTAGTAACCCTGTCTTTCTGAGGAATTCAACGGGAATGACAGATTGGCTCGGCGGCTGAGCATTGTGTGCGACGAAGAGCGGTTCACATCCAGCCCAAGCTTGCCCGACCTGCTCGAATCGCAAGCGCAGTCGGTGGACAGGTTGGTGCTTCTCTGCTCGCCTGATTCCAAGGACTCCGATGCGTCCGGAGGGGGTCCGCGTGCAGCGCCGCCGTGAACCTTGCGCCGGGGGCATATGAAGAAAGTCCCAAAAAGTGGAATGAAAGACCGAAAGAGGCTTAGGGTCGGCTGAGTCGGGATCGTAGGGGAACTGAGACAGCTTTATCCAGGAAAACCGGAATCGAAATGGAATGCGATTCATAGTAACTTTGTTTCGGGCCCCGGGTTGAGCAGCGTAGGGGCCAACAGCCGCGGCCAAAGAGTGTTTTTTAGATTGAGAAAAGGACACCAGCGTAAACAATGAATATCCCCAATCGCGTCTCCTCCCTGTTGAACTCACGCACCGTCGTCCACGTCCGCCGGCTCTGGGAAGGCCTCCGAATCCGGGCGGTCATGACGGCGGCTTGTTTGGGGATTGCCTCCGCTTCCGCGCTCTCGGCGGCGCCCGTCGTCTCGGCGGTCAAACCTACCTCGGTAGCGGTGGGCGCATTCAGCTTGACGGTCACCGGAAGCGGTTTCGACAGCGGGGCGGTGGTGCTCTTTGACGGAGTCGAGCTGGCAACCACGCGGCGAAACGCAAAGCGCTTGATCGCCGACGGCGCCGCGACCGCCGAGCAACTCGGCCTGGTCGACGTTTTCGTCAAGAACCCCGACCTTGCGACATCCAACGTCGTGAAGGTCGAGGTGGTCGACGGTGGCGGCGGAGGCCCGGGCGGCGGGGGAGGCGGCAACGGCATATCCGTGTCGGAAGCCAAGCGCTTTCTCGAGCGGGCGACCTGGGGATTCACGCCCGCAAGCATTGCTCACCTACAAGAGATAGGGAAAGAGGCTTTTCTCGAGGAGCAGTTCGCCGCGCCCATGAGCGACTATCCCGAGCCGATCGACGGGGTCAACGATTTCCGGCCGGCTCAGGAGAAGTTCTTTCACAACGCCGTTCACGGAGAAGACCAACTCCGACAACGCACGGCGTTCATCTTGAGTCAGATCTTTGTTGTCTCGGCGAATACCGTGGGCAGTTCGCATCAGATGGTCCCATGGCTGCGCATGCTCAGGGACAACGCCTTCGGCAACTACTACGATCTCTTGCGCGACGTCACGCTCAGCCCGACGATGGGGCGCTATCTCGACATGGTTAGGAACAAAGCGACCGAACCGGGTTCAGGCCTCAATCCCAACGAGAACTTTGGTCGCGAGCTTCTCCAGCTATTTACCGTCGGGACCGTGGTCCTCAACACCGACGGCACGCCCAAAACCGACAAAGACGGTCACACAACAGCGACCTACACCGAAGACACCGTTCTCAACTTTGCTCGGGTGTTTACCGGGTGGGGTTATCCGACCCATCCTCTCGACGACACCCCCGGTTTTTACAATCCGCCGTACTACATCGGGCCGATGGATCCCTGGGACAACCGCCACGACATGACGGAAAAAGTCCTCATGGACGCCTATATCATGCCCGCCGGAAGGTCCGCTGTCGTCGACCTCGACGACGCTTTGCAACATGTTTTCAATCACCCGAACATCGGGCCCTTTCTCGCGCTGCGCTTGATTCGTCACTTCGTTGACTCCAACCCGAGTTCGCAATACATACGCAGGGTGGCGAAAGTGTTTAACAACAACGGCTCCGGCGTGCGGGGCGATCTCAGAGCCGTCATCGAGGCCGTGCTCCTCGACCGGGAAGCGGACAAAGCCGGCGGCGACCACGGCCACCTGCGCGAGCCCGTCCTCTTTTCGGTCGCGCTGCTTAGAGCGCTCGACGGGCAAGTGCTGGAAGCGAACATCCTGCGATGGCGGACATACAAGATGGGCCAATGGGTGTTTGTTCCACCCACCGTATTCAACTACTTCCATCTACTGCACGGCGGGTTTCACGGCGCTCACGGATCGGTCGAAGGCCCGGAATTCCAGATCCACACCTACACCAACGCGATGGAACGGGTTGATTTCGTATTCCGCGTGGCCCGCAACCAGACGGGCACGGGGGTTGCGATCGATTTGTCGCCGTTCTACGCATTGACCGACGATCCGGCCGCATTGCTCGCCCTCGCGGAAGACACGCTGCTGCACGAGTCGCTCGCCGACGCCGAGCGAACAAGCATTCTCAACGCGATCACCGACGTCTCCCCAGCGAATCAGCAGCGCCGAGTCGAGTATGCGATCTATCTCGTCGCTACTTCGTCTCGTTATCAGGTCCAACACTAGGAGCGTCGGGGAAATAAGACCGGAAGACGCCCGACTGCCTCGACAGCAAAAGGAACGAAATTCATGAGACCACGAACCCGCAGACAATTCCTCCGCCTGGCCGCGCTGGGAGCCACCGCCAACTTCACGCGCTTCGGTATGATGAATGCCCTCGCCGCCGGCGCCGAAGACTACAAAGCCCTCGTATGCATCTTCCTGTTCGGAGGCAACGACGGCGACAACACCGTCGTGCCCACCGCAGCCGGGTACACCGACTACGCCGGCATCCGAGGAGGCCTGGCCCATGCGCAAGGGTCGCTACTGGAAATCGGCGCAACCAACAACTCCCCGTATGGGCCCGCGGCAACCTATGGCTTGCACCCGGCGATGACTAACCTGGCCGCGATAGCCAACCAACCGACGAGCCGGCTCGCCGTCGCCTGCAACGTCGGAACGCTCGTCCAACCCATGACCAAGCAACAATATCAGGACGGCATCGATCCGAGGCCGGCGCGCTTGTTCTCCCACTCCGATCAGCAAGCGGAAATGCAAAGTGGACGCCCGATTCACCCTTCCAGCAGCGGATGGGCCGGGCGAGTGGCCGACCTGGTTTCGAGCGTGAACGGCGCCGCGCTGTTCCCGACCTCCGTATCGATGGCCGGTTCGGCCCTGCTTCTCGCCGGCGACACAACCCAGCAGGCAAGCCTCAACCCCGGCTCGCCCTTGGCGCCGTTGGGCTCGACCAGTTCGAACGCCCCGGCCCGCAGCCAGGCTATGCAGGAGTTGTTGGATTTCGACACCGGCCTTTCGGTCGTGCAGGCCGCCGGGCAAACCCTCTCCGAAGCCATCGAAATCGGGGAGCTGATCGCCGCTGCCACCGAATTCGCCCCCCCGCTCGCGACCGAGTTCCCCACCACCAGCCTCGGCAATCAACTCAAGCAAGTGGCCCAACTCATCCAGGTGCGCGGAGACTTGGGCATGAAGCGCCAGATCTTCTTCTGCTCCACCGGCGGCTTCGATAATCACTCGAACCAGCTCGGCCAACACAATAACCTGCTGCTCAACGTCGACACCTGCATGAATGCCTTCTATAACGCAACCGGGGAGTTGGGCGTCGGCGATTGCGTCACGACGTTCACCGAGTCCGACTTCGCCCGCACTTTCCAGCCCAATACGAACGCCGGCACGGACCACGGCTGGGGCAGCTGCATGTTCCTTCTCGGCGGCGCCGTGCAAGGCGGCCTCTATGGAACATTTCCGACGCTGGACCCCGCGGGCCCCGACAGCACGGACCTGAGAGGCCGCTGGATCCCCACGACCTCGCTCGACACCTTCGGAGCCACTCTCGCGCGTTGGTTCGACGTGGCCGACGTGGATCTGCCGATCGTGTTCCCCAACATCGCCAACTTCCCCTCAAGCAACATGGGCTTCATGGCGCCGCCGGCTTGATCGATCGCCTGGACTCTGGGGCGTTGAGCGGTTTCGGGCGAGCAAGTCGGCCTGTCCTACGGGAATATTCCGTCCGCGTTCACAACATTAGAAGTTATGGGAGAACAGTACGAGCCTCGATTCACTGTTCGTCACACCGGCATTTCTGGCGGGGACGTGGTCAAATCGCGGAGGGTTGGGAGCAGAAGGTCCGGAGTTCAAATCTCCGCGCCCGACCAATGGCTCGCCGCTAGGCGCCCCGAGTGAGAAATGCGGGCTAGTAAGTTGCGGAAGTCTTGGCGATCGGCGCCCGGATAGCCCTTCCGGGCGCGACCCCCTCGATCGGCTCGTTGTCGACGAGAACGGCGACACCGTTCACCAGGACGTGGCGAATCCCGACGGGATGCTGAGCGGGATCTTCGAAGGTTCCCTTATCGATAACCGTTTCGGGGTCGAAGATGACCAGGTCGGCGTCGGCTCCAACGCGGACGCGGCCTTTGTCTTTCATCATGGGGACGCGGCGTTCAAGCCGTTGGGCGGGGCGTAGGCTCATTTTGGCAAGCGCATCCATCAGCGTTAGGACCTTATTCTCACGCACATAGCGCCCCAGGATGCGCGCACAGGTACCGAAAGTGCGAGGATGGGCCCGGCCGTTCGCAAGCCACATCCCGTCACTGGCGATCATCGTCAGGGGACTTGCGATCGCCGCCCGGACCATCTCCAGAGAGTAGCTTGGCGGGGTGATAATGATGCCCCCTTGCTCGCGGTAGCGGCCGAAGGTTTCGCGCGTGAGGGGCTCGCCGGTCTCCACCCAGATGTATTCACCGAACTCCTCATCCGAGTAGGTTTCCCAGTCGTTGAATAGGTGCGACTGGATGAAAGTCGAGCCTCGATTGTAGGGGTAGCATTCCGTTGTCACATCGACTCCGTCGTCGATTCCCTTTTGCACCGCCTCTAGGTATTGAGGCACCAGCTCTGCGCCGCTGCTGTTGAGATGAACGATGTGCAGCGGCGCCCCGGTTTGCTTCGAGTATGCGAGGACCTCTTCGACAGTGCTCGTATCGGTCTTCGAGGTGCGGACGTGGACATAGCAGGTCGCGTGGTAGCGTGCGGCGATGCGGAAGATCTCGAGCACCTCGTCGGGTGTCGCGCCGGGTGTGTAGGCGAGTCCGAAGCCGACCGCCGGGGCGCCTTGCTCGAGTCCTTCGGAGATTCTCGCCTTAAGTTTTTCGAGCTGTTCCGGGCTCAGTGAGCCCGCAGCGGCTTCTCCCGCAAGGCCGGGGTTGCTGCCCGTCATCACGATGTTTCGCGAATACGGGTGACTTATGCTGGCTCCGTAGTTGAGCACAGTTTTGCCTTCCCGTTCCGCGTACCAAGACTTTATGTCTTCAACGCCGATCTCGAGCTCGAGCGCGCTGGTGATTCCGTCGCGGATCTGCGCCTGGTAGTTCTCCGGGCTGTGACCGTGCCTGTGAAGGTCGACGAAACCGGCGGTGACGACGTGTCCGGTGGCATCGAGCACTTGCTTTCCGTCGATCCGATCTTCGGAAAGCGTCGCTATCTTGCCGCCTTGAATGCCGATATTACGGACGGCATCGAGTCCGGACTCGGGGTCCATGACGCGACCGTTCTCGATGACGATTTCGTAGGAGGTTTGTCCACACGAGATCAGCAGCAGGACAGTGACGAAACAGACGAAAGCCTTCAGCATGCGGCTTAGTTTGGCACGACTTTTCACAGTTCGCATTTCCGTTTGGGTGTCTTCCGGCGTCAGGGTGGATCTACGGTATTCAGATTGCACCGTTGCCCGCGATACGACAAGCGCACAGGGTCGAACTCAGATCGCCGAAACGCTCGCAGAGGATGTCGCGCAGATCCCTCCTAATGGCCCGTCGCATCGTCGGGACCGAAAAACATCAGGTGTTGCCAGGGCAACTCGTCGTACTCCCCTACCAGCTTGAGGCCGTTGGGAAGAAATTCCTTCAGGATTTGCTCTTTGCTCATCTTGTGGAGGAGCTTGATCGGTACCGTCGGGTCCTCCATGCGAAACTCAGCCAGCGCGAGACGTCCGTTGGGTTTGAGACTCTCGCGCATGGCGCGTAGCATCTGCTCCGGATAGGAAAACTCGTGGTAGACGTCGACGAGCAGAATCAAGTCAACCTCGCTCTGGGGCAGGTTGGGGGCAACTTGGGTGCCGAGGATCGGTTCAATGTTATGGAGGCCCGCCTTCTCGGCCCGCTGCTTGAGCAAGGCAAGCATCTCGGGTTGGATGTCGACCGCCAGCACGCGGCCGTGTTTGCCCACAAGCTTCGCGAGCTGCAAGGTGTAGAAGCCATTGCCGCAGCCCAAGTCGCAGACCGTCTGGCCGGGCTTGACGTCGAGTGCCTTTAGCAGCTTTCTCGGGTTCTCTTCGGGATCGCGAGTCTCGCGGATGAGCCACGGCGCACCGTGGAAGCTCATCGTTTGAGCGATCCGACGTCCTTTGTAGAACGCTGGCGGTGGGAACGCCTGTTCAACTTGGGCCTCGGAGTTCTGTTGCGCCCGGCTGGGCCCCAGCCCGAGACCGGCCAAGACAAGCAACAAGGAGAGGACGATCCGGAAGCAGCTAAACATGGAACTAAAGACCCGGGGTCGACGCCGCTCCCGCACCCTCCCCGGACGATCGCGCGTCGCGGCGAGCGCCGACGGCGGCAGGAGCAGCGGTCGGAGAGGCCGGTGAGGAGTTCGTTCACCCTCTGTTCGCTGTGGATTCTCCTTGCAACTTGTTGGATCAATGGTGGTTATCGGAAATTGGCTTCGTTTCGTCGTTGCGTTGCTCCGTTGGTTCGTGGCTCCGATAGCTCGTGGTTGCCCTGTTGCTGTTCCTCTGGGCCGCCGCCCTTAGGTCGATGTCTCCTCGGATCCCAGCGGGGCGATCGGTTAGCTTCGGCGGAGCTGGCACCGCCGTATCAGAACTACGCCGTAACTCATTGACTGCAAGCGGTTTGCGAGAAATTGGCTTTGTTTCGTCATTTTTTTCTCGCTCGTCGAGCGTCATGTCCGCCTCCGCAGTCTCCCCTTTTAGGATAGCGACTGTGTCAAGTCAGAAAGAGCCGCACATCTCTACGGGCCCTGCTGCAACGTCGAGAAGAGTCTCGACGCGGCAAGCTGAGAGCTTGCGCCACAAAACCAAAAGGCCGCGGATCTGGCGGTCGACGAGCTGACAGTGTGAGGGGGTAGTGCGTCCGCCCGCCTAGATCCACGCTACGGGGCTGCTGGGCTCAGAGCCAAAGGCCGCAGGTCTCGGCAAACAGCCGCCGAGCCCTGCGCTACGCAACTCAGAGTCGAGGTCCGCGCGCGACGCTTTGTCCCGGCAACCGAGGTCACTGGCAATCTCGACCGCGGACTTCCGTCCGCGGCTCCGCTTGTGTCTTTGCGGGAGGGCGATGAGCCGAAAAAGGGACCGCGTGGACCTGTCAAGCAATGTGCGGTCAACCAATACGTAATATCATTTAGGTGTGATTCCTACCGAAGCGCTGGCGGCTTTGCGCAAGATCGTCGGCCCTCGCGGCCTGCTCGAACGGCCCCAGGATCTGATGCTTTACGAATATGACGGCAGCATCGAGAAGGGCCGTCCCGAATGCGTCGTCTTCCCCTCCACCACCGAGGATGTCGTCGCCATCGTAAAGATCGCCGGGCAGTTTAACCTAGCCCTGGTGGGCCGGGGTGCAGGCACCGGGCTGAGTGGCGGCACGATACCTACCGAGGGCGGCATCATGATCGGCTTCGCCAGGATGAACAAGATCCTCGAAATCGATCTCGAAAACGAGTGCGCCGTCTTGCAGCCCGGCGTCGTGAATCTGGACATCTCGGTAGCTGTCCAGGGGAACGGATACTACTATGCTCCCGATCCCTCCAGCCAAAGAGCGTGCACGATTGGAGGCAACGTCGCCGAAAACGCAGGGGGGCCGCACACGCTGGCTTGCGGAGTCACGACGAACCACGTTCTCGGGCTCGAAGCTGTCTTGCCCGACGGGACTGTTATCACCACCGGAGGCAAAGAAGCTGATCATCCGGGTTATGACCTCACTGGCCTGCTCACGGGCTCGGAAGGAACGATGGCGCTTGTCACCAAGGTCATCGTGCGGCTCATGCGGTTGCCTGAAACGGTGAAGACGCTGCTTGCTGTCTACGACGAGCCGGAAGACGCCGCTTCTACAGTGGCCGCTATCACAGCACGTACCATCGTCCCCGCAGCCATAGAGATGCTTGATGGCGTCATGTTGCGAATGGTCGAGGAGGCGACTCACGCCGGCTACCCGATGGACGCCAACGCCGTGCTGCTGATCGAGGTAGAGGGTCTGCAAGAGACTGTGGAAGAGCAAGTCGAGCAGATCAGCGACGCTTGCCGGGAGAATAATGCTCGGGAAGTGCGCATCGCACGCTCCACCGAGGAGCGTGACCTGCTCTGGAAGGGGCGCAAAAACGCCTTTGGCGCCGTGGGACGGGTCAGCCCGACCTACTACGTCCAAGACGGCGTCGTACCGCGTACTCGGATCGCCGATACCCTGCGCTTCATCTACCAGGTCTCCGACAAATACAAACTGAAAATCAGCAACATCTTTCACGCCGGGGACGGCAACATGCACCCTATCATCCTGTTCGACGACCGGAACCCCGACGAGCTCGAACGCACCAAGCGCGCCGGAGCGGAAATCCTTGAATATTGTGTGAAGGCCGGAGGCGCCATCACCGGAGAGCACGGCGTCGGCATGGAAAAGAACGATCTGATGCCGTTGCTGTTTGCGCCTGAAAGCCTGGAACTGATGGAACAGCTGATCAAGGTTTTCAACCCCGACCGGCGTCTGAATCCCGGCAAACTGCTACCGACGGGAAAAGGGTGTTTGGAAATCCGTCCGATGACCAGCCGTGGGAAATCGATGGAATGGTAACGGAGCGGCCAGTGGGGGAAGGTTCCGCCTTCTAGGACTAGAGGCGTGAGCCATTGGCCCTGAACGATACAGAGTTGACCAACCGTTTGCGGTAGCATTTGTGTACGCAGAGTTGCCCTAACGTCCGCCCGGAACCAGCCACCCATGCAGAAGGCGAGAATCCTCTTGCCGATCGGTCTAGCACTGATGTCCGCCTGCGTCCCCGAGACCGATTACGACCTGATCCTCCGCAACGGAACGATCTACGACGGCAGCGGCTCTTCGCCGGTCGTGGCTGATCTGGCGATCCAGGGCGACAGAATCGTCGCCATCGGAGACCTAGGCGAGGTGCGCGGCAAGGCGGAGATCGATGTCCAAGGACTCGCCGTCGCCCCCGGCTTCATCAACATGATGTGCTGGGCGAACGAAACGCTCATCGAGGACGGTCGCGCGCAAAGCGACGTTCGCCAAGGCGTCACCCTGGAAGTGCTGGGCGAAGGCCGGTCGATGGGCCCGCTGAACGAGGCCATGAAGAAGGAGATGGTCGCGGCGCAGTCCGACATCAAGTACGCCGTCGAATGGACAACGCTCGGCGAGTATCTGGGTTATCTGGAGCACCGCGGCGTATCACCGAATGTGGCCTCATTTATCGGTGCCGCGAGTCCCCGCGTCTACGTCATCGGTCACGAGGATCGCGAACCTACGGCCGAGGAGTTGGAGCAAATGCGCGGTTTGGTGCGCGATGCCATGGAGGAGGGCGCTTTGGGTGTCGCTTCTTCGCTGATCTATCCGCCGGGCATTTTTGCGAAAACGGACGAGCTGATCGCGCTGGCCGAAGCCGCGGCCGAATACGACGGAATCTACGTCTCCCACTTGCGAAGTGAAGGCGCGCAGCTCCTCGAAGCGCTGGACGAGCTCATCACGATCGCCCGAGAAGCCGAAATTCGCGCCGAAGTCTATCACCTAAAAGCGATTGGCGAAGAGAACTGGCCCAAGCTGGATCGGGCGATTAAGAAGATCGAACGCGCTCGCGCGGAGGGTCTGGCCATCACCGCTGATATGTACACCTACACGGCCGGCTCGACGGGGCTGAACGCGATCATCCCGCCATGGGTGCAGGAAGGAGGATTCGAAGCTTCCCTTCAGCGGATGAAGGACCCCGCCACGAGGCGGCGAATCGCCCGTGAGATTGTCGAGCCGAGCGACGAGTGGGAAAACATGTACCTGATTGTGGGTTCCCCGGACAACATGTTGCTGGTGGGCTTCAAGAGCGACAAGCTGAAGCGTTTCACCGGCAAGACCCTGGCCGAGGTTGCCAAGATGCGGGGGAAATCGCCGGCGGAAACCGCCATGGACCTGATCGTCGAAGACGAGTTCCGCATCGACACGGTCTACTCCATGATGTCGGAGGAAAACGTCAAGAAGAAGATCGCCCTGCCATGGGTCAGTTTCTGTTCCGATTCGCCGGCGCCGGCCACCGAAGGCGTATTCCTGAGCAGCAGCGTACACCCGCGGGCGTACGGCAGTTTTGCGCGACTACTGGGGAAATACGTTCGGGATGAGAAGGTCATCCCTTTGGCGGAAGCGATTTTTAGGCTGACCGCTCTGCCGGCCCAAAACCTCAGGCTCGACCGGCGTGGGATGCTCAAGCAGGGCTACTTCGCTGACGTTGTCGTCTTTGATCCAGATACGATTCAAGACCACGCGACTTTTGAGGATCCCCACCAGTATGCCACCGGGGTCCTACACGTCTTCGTCAACGGCGTGCAAGTGATCAAGAACGGTGAGCACACCGGGGCGAAGCCGGGCCGGTTCGTCCGCGGGCCGGGGTGGAAAGGTAGGAGCAATCCCGACTCGGGATGACCAGGGCCCCAGCGGCGACCAGAGGGCGCTGTGGACAAGCGAGATCGCTTGTCCCTGCTTTGAGTCGTCTCAAGCTGCGGCGGTAGGGACCGGCGATCCCGCCGGTCCAAGCGGGGGAATTTATTGGTCCCATCACAGCTTAAGTGACGAGTATTGGGGTTAGATGGAGTGCGGAAACCTATGAAAACGAACTGGGGCGACCTTGCCGTCCGCGATGCGCACGCGCATCTTTTTTCACGCAATTTTTTCAAGGCCTTGGCCTCGCAAAAAAAGGATCTGCCGATGGAGCAGCCCGTTGAAACCATGGTCGAGCAACTTGGCTGGGACCTGCCGCCAGAGGACAACGCCCAACTCGCCGCGCGGTGGGTGGAAGAGCTTGATAAACACAGCGTCGAAAAGACTGTGTTGATGGCCAGCGTCCCGGGAGACGAGCAATCGGCGGCTGACGCTGTGCGGGCATTCCCCGATCGTCTATGGGGCTATTTCATGCTAAACCCGTTGGCGCCTGACGCCGCGGAGCGAACCGAACGCGCGCTCGACAAATTCGGGCTGCGCGGAATTTGTCTGTTTCCGGCGATGCATCGCTTCTCCGTCCAGGATGACCGGCTGAAGCCCATCTACGAGCTTGCTTCGGAGCGCTCCCGCGTCGTCGTCTTCGTTCATATGGGCGTGCTGACCGTAGGTGTCCGAAACAAGCTGGGACTGCCGTCGAAATTCGACATGAGCCACTCGAACCCGATCGATTTGCACCGCGTGGCGCTCGAGTTCCCCAACGTGAACTTCGTGATTCCTCACTTTGGCGCGGGTTACTTCCGGGAAGTCCTAATGCTGGGCGATCTCGCGCCGAACATCTATCTCGACACGTCGAGCTCGAACTCCTGGACGAAGTATCAGGTTCCGCCGCTCGATCTCAAGACCGTCTTCGCGCAAGCGCTGGGGGTCTACGGTGCGAATCGTTTGCTCTTCGGCTCGGACTCATCCTTCTTCCCACGCGGGTGGAATGCGGCGGTTCTCGAGACACAGCTCGCGGTTTTTGAGCAGCTCGAGCTCAGCGCGGAAGACGTTGCCGCGATCTTGGGCGGCAATCTGAGGCGGCTACTGGGTGGATGAGTTAATAGGCTAACGCCGGCGGAGGATCCACGCGTCGCAATGAGCTCGTATCCTTTCGTCGAATAGCGGCGTGCTGGCCCCTACTTGCTCGCTGGGCTTTCTTGACATGCTGTCCGAAGATCCATCAAGCTCTCGTTATTAACCCCAACCAAGACGAATTGCCGCACTCTGCCCATCTGGATAGAGCGTCAAGTTTTAGGATCGTTACGGCGAGAGTTCACGTGCAGTCAAAATTGGGCCCAGGAAGGCAAACAAGGATAAAGGATGACCACACCCACGACGCTCGATAGGAACCAGATTGACCAATCCCGTAATGGAAAGGACAGCCTAGGCATCACCCATCGCCGATTCCCACCTTAGCGCAGGGAAAGTCATCGACCTCTCGTTGCTGGTGGCGGCCGAGTATCCGGTCACCTGGCCCAGCATCGGCTGGCCTCACTTTCAGTTCAATCACTACTTGCGTATCGGGCCCGTCAGCGCCTATAACGTTGACATTTTGACCATGGACCCGAACACGGGTACGCAGATCGATGTCCCACCCCACTCCATTCCCCGCCCCGGCTCGAAGCTGCCCAACGCAGGGCCGCTGGGTTTGGCGTTCATGGACCAGATCCCGGCTTGGCAGTTCGCCGGCGAGGCCTGTGTCATTGATGTTCGGGAACTACGCGACAAAGGCGCCAACGGCCATAGCAGCCTGGTGTTGAAGAAACATATCCTGGCCTGGGAGAAAAAGCACCGTCCACTTCGTTTCGGGGACGTCGTCCTCTTCCACAGTGGATATAGCGACACGTATTTCAAGGCCTTTCCGGCCGGCCGGCGATTCGTTGCCGATCCCATCCAAGGCGTGACTCCTGCCTGGCCGGACCCGGCACCCGAGGCCATGAACTATATAGGCAGTCGAGGCGTGATGGCCGCCGGCACGGATAGCCCTAGCATGGGGCCGATTCCGGACCTGGCCGAACCCACCCATTACGCGGGTTTGAAGCACGGCATGCTCTGGACCGAGAGCGGCACCGGCTACGGCCAGCTGCCACCCACCGGCGCGTTTTACTGCATGTTAGGGCCGAAGTTGGTAGACAGCCCCACCGCCGAAGCGCGAGCTTTTGCGATTGTCGGCGGGCCTGCGCAGCAACTCATTGAGTCGGTTCGCAACAAGCACGCCGTGGACCTCTCGGTTCCAATGGCCAACGGTCTACCCCTTGCATGGCCGGGCCGGGGTGTAGGGAACCACCGACAGCCATTCCTTACGATTGACATCGGGTACAACCAGGTCACCGGTGGGTACAACCAAACTCATACCATGGACGGGCACTCCGGTACGCACCTTGTGCCTCCGGCCTACGCTCTGCCTCCCGAGGGATTCGACAACAACAGCTACGCTTCCGATGTGCAAGCGTGGCTGGCCGAGTATGAGGAAAAGTACGGCCCGCGCGGCACCAGCGACGTTACGACAGAAAAAGTTTCGATCTCGCAAACCAGCGGTTGGGCGCGGGTGATGAATGTGAAGAGTTTAGTCGGCAGTACGAGGGGCAACACCTGGCCTGCCTCGCCGGAAATTACGGTGGCCGCCATCAAGAAGTACGAAAAGGAGAACGGTGACCTGAACGCCGGCGAGATCGTGATCTTCCACAGCGGCCATAGCGACGCCAGGTGCAACGATGCCGACAAGGCCGACGGCTGCATGACGGACCCGCTGAACGGCAACAGCGAAGGCTGGCCGGCGCCGGGCCCTGATGCCATCATGTACCTTGGCGACAAGGGAATTCGTTGCCTGGCGACCGACGGCCCCACGCTCGGCGGCGTCGAGCCTAAACGTGCGCTTATGACCTATTGGGCGCTCGGCAGCAAAGGGATGGTCGCGGTCGAGCACCTCACGAACGTCGGCAGGTTACCCGAGAAAGCGTACTTCCTCTTCGCGGCGCCGAAAGTCCGCGGCGGCCACGGCGGACCGGGGCGCGCGATCGTGCTGTACTAGGTCTCTGACTGTCTGAAAGAGTTCTTCTTGCGGCCAAATGTTTTTCGGGCTGTTCTGCGGTCGAACTTCCAGTTGATCCTCACGCGGGCGCGATGCACGCCACGATTCCCCGACCTCGTGGAAAAGGCGCGCCGGCTTTATCGACATTGATCTCGCCCTCGCTGGCTTTCCGCCTAAAAGGCGCATCAACTCCGGCCCCAGAAAGGCAGGCCAACCGGCGAATCATCCGGACTGACGGCGAACAAACGTAGGCCTGCTAGAGCTAGACTATCCGTTAGAGGAGACGGGCACGATGGTATACCCCGAAGAGTTCATCGCCCCAATGCGAGAGGAGCTTACACGCCACGGTGTGATCGAGACCCGCACGCCGGAAGAGGTGGATCAGCTCCTGATCCCGGACAGCGGGACTGTTCTAATGGTCATCAATTCCGTTTGCGGCTGTGCGGCCGGCTCAGCGCGGCCTGGGGTGATTCAGTCGCTTGAGAATGACGTGCGGCCGGAAAAAGTGGCCACAGTGTTTGCGGGGGGAGACGTAGCCGCCGTGGCAAGAGTGCGCGAGATCCTCTCCGATTATCCTCCCTCATCGCCTTGCGCCACGCTGTTTCGCGATGGCAAGCCGATCTACATGTTGCATCGCCACCAGATCGAGGGACGCGATCCCAGCCAAATCGCGGCCGCCTTGAAAGAAGCCTACGACCAGCACTGCGTGAAGGAACCGGAGGAATGTGAGACTTGATGGTTAGCAGCCCGTGGTAGAAGCGAGGGTCGCAAAAAATCGGGTACAGCCAGCCAATTCGCTTCAGGCTAAGCACTTTGTTTCTAGAGCTATGACGGGGGCGAATCGGTGGCAGTCCCCATTTTTCGCTCGTTCACGACTTTTGCCACGAGCTGCTGGTTAGGAGATCGTAGTAATGGAACGAGAAACACGGAGGCTACAACCTTGAAGGGATTACCGCTTCAAATTCAAATCGATCTCTTCGTACTTCTGTCTCTTGTCGGCGTCATGCTGTTGTCGGTGTGGCTGGAGCGCCGTTTCCCCACGCAATCCTGGATTGAGAATCGCCTAGCGTGGCTGTGTCCCCGGGATCTAGTGATCGCCCAGGAGGCGCTAGCTCAAGCGCACCCGTATCGCTACATGTGCGGCATGTTCCTCTTCGGGGTCGGGACCTTCACTCTGATCACCGATCTCACGCCAGCATTTGGAAGCTCAGTCATAACGTATGGGGCACCCGCATGCATCGCCGTGTTCGCGCTCTACGCCACCCGATTGAATGCGAGACGCCGAGCCGCGCAGAGCGAAGCTGCCTGATTACGCAGCAACTCATCGACTGCGCGAACGTCATGGACGATGTCACTCACCCACGTCTCCCGCGGCGACGGCTCTGTCACGTTAGGAAGATCCCTTCCTGTGATTTGACCCCACTCGCCCCCAGTGGCTACCGCGAGGCCTTCTACCTCGAGCTGAGCTATTCGGAAGGCTATGGGGAGATCGCGTACGACTATCTGAAAGGCGACCAGGAGGCTGGGGTGAATGCCGCTTATCGTCCCACCACGAGTGACAAGCACGCCTAACCTGGCTGCCGCGAAAGATGCGACGACGGTTTTTCTCCCATGAGACAGCCGCTCAACCGGTCTTGAAGGGATCACCTAGTAGCGTCGGCCCAACTCACTTAAGAAGCAACCTTTTTTCCCGTACGAACTCGAAATCGGCCTTTCGGCCGCCGTACATGTATTAACGTAGACTTCGTGGGCTCCACGCTTCGTATTACTCACTCCTGCGTATCCCCAGAACGGCATAAAGTTGACCTGGCTCTGATGGAAGGTACCGGTGAGACCGCCACGGCAAGCGCCTCGTTCGACTTCGTCTTGGACTCTGAAGACCAAGAAGCGCTGCGGTGGTATTGGGAAGATTACCTGGAATACCCGGTGGAGTCGGCGTCCGACATCGCCGCGGAGATCGAAGGCAAGCTCACAGCCATCGGCCAGCAGCTCTTCCAGTCCACGTTCCCATCCGGAGGCGCGCAAGAGGTGTGGCAAAAGTTTCAGCCTCAGCTGGGCGTCGGCCGAGTGGAAGTCATTACGCGGGCGGGAGAGGGATCCCTGCTACCGTGGGAGCTTCTGCGGGATGCGACGACCCAGCAGACGCTCGCGACCGCAGCTCATTCCTTCGTTCGGAAACCGGCTGGGGTGACGACCGGGGGAGGTGGTCTCGTGGGCGGGAAAGCGCCTCTGCGAGTACTGATAGTCATCTGTCGTCCCCCTAGCGCGCCCGTAACCCCGTTTCGATCCCCGGCTGCTCTGCTCGTGAAAGCGCTCCGCGCACGGATGCGTGAGACCGTGCAGTTGGAGGTTCTGCGCCCGCCAACTTTTGGCCAGCTCGGCAGCGTTTTGCTGGAAGCCGAAGCCGTTGGAGAACCTTTCCACGTTTTGCACATCGACGGGTACGCGGTGCATGGAGACATCGAGTTGGAGGGCACGCCGGAGGAGATTCTGGAGGTCTTCCCACAGCCGCAACTGACCTCCGTTCTGAAGGGTCCGCACGGCTATCTTGTTTTTGACAGCGCGACCTTGGACCACAACGTTCAGTTGGCAGATGGGGCTTCGTTAGGTGAGCTGATGAGCGAGGCCAAAGTCCCCATAATCACATTGAATCTGTGCCGGGCTGCGAGAAACGACTTTCGTACCGAACCGGCCGAGATGGCGTCTTCCTCAACAGGAACCCTGAGGGCTTT
Organism: Bryobacterales bacterium; assembly: GCA_965248105.1. GTDB lineage: Bacteria > Acidobacteriota > Terriglobia > Bryobacterales > UBA6623. The sequence continues at coordinate 1,195,160 of CBDFIK010000006.1, read as the reverse complement.
TCACTCACTCTCCCACGATGTGCTTGAGAAGGGGGTGCGTGCGGCGGTGCATCTGCCCTACAGCATTGATCCCCTCAAGGCGGCCGAAGTCTTCGGGTCGCTCTACTCCGATTTGGCGCGCGGTTTGGAAGTCGGCGCGGCCGTAACCCGCTTGCGTAAGGCGCTCAACGAGCAGGGCGATCGACAGGGCGTTCCGAAATCGGTCGGTAGTTCTGCTGGAAGCCGAAGCCGGTATGGGAAAGACAGCCACGGCCGGCCAGTTTGCTGCTTGGTACACCCTGACGGAGGGATTCGACGGGCCGGTGCTGTTCACGTCCTTCGACCACCACAAGACGCTGGCCACCGTGCTGGACCAGCTGGCTGTGGTTTTCCGAGAAGCCCTGGAAAGCGCCGACTATCGCTGGGTCTCCTTGCCACCGGAAGAACGTTTCGAAGTGGCTCTCCATGTGCTGAATCAGATCTCCGTACTTTGGATCTGGGACAACGTCGAGCACGTAGCCGGCTTTCCCCAGGACCAAAGCTCGCTGTGGACGATGGAAGAGCAGGAGGAACTGGCCAACTTTCTGCGTCTCGCACGGGAGACCCAGGCCAAGTTCTTGCTGTTGTCTCGGCCGGTCAGAGCGCCCTGGTTGGGTGAGCTCCATACCACCCTGGAGTTGCCGCCCTTGCCCATGCGGGAACGGTTGCAACTGGTGCGGTCCTTGGCAGAGAAAAACGGCTACCCGCTTACCGACGTCGACGACTGGAAACCGATTCTCGAATTCTCCCAAGGGAATCCCCTGGCGATCTATGCCTTGGTCCAGCAAACGCTGCGCCAGGGTCTCGAAAGCGGGGCCCAAGTTCGCAACCTTGTCGAGCGACTCAAGTCGGGAGCTGCTTCGTTCAGCGAGAACGGCCTCTCGGGTGTTGCGCCGCATCTCGCCGCGACGATCGACTACGTATTGGATCGAAGCTTTGGCAAACCTGAGCAGTCGATTATGGCGTTGCTCTACCTGTTTGCCGGTGCAGCGAGCGTGCCGCGTCTGCTGGGTATGGTTGGCGACGAAAAATCCAGCCACTTGCCGGAGCTAACGAGGCTGAAGGAGTTTCAGGAGCTCAAGGATGACCCCGAGTTTTCAGTGCTGGACCGCGCTGCTTCCTTTGGATTCTTGGCGAAGGAAGGAAAGGACCGCTACACCATTCATGAGGCTTTCCACTGGTTCCTCGAGAAGCTATTCGCTGAGCACTATCCCGGCCATTCAGAATCCGAGAATCGACGAAAGCTACGATCGGCATTCGGCCGGTCTCGGCCCGAGTCGCCTCCCAAGCAAAGCCTCGCGGTGCGATCCTTCGTCGAGGAGCTAAGCCGACTGGGCAGCCGCGCCGCCCGGAGCGTAGAGCAAGGGGATCTCGAGGCCGTCGGCGAACTCGCCGCCGAGGAGCCGAACCTGCTGCAAGCCATCGAGCTAGGGCGGCAGCTCGATTGGTGGGATATGATCGCAGGTTGTGTCGAGGGCCTCGGTGCGCTGTACGAAAACGCCGATCGCATCGCCGAATGGGAGTACCGCATTGAAGGGCTGCGTTCTGATTGCGTCGATGAGTCTAGCCAAGCGGCCTTGCCGGGAAGGGAAGAGTTCTGGCGAGGTGTCACGGAGCAGGGAGTTCGTATCGCCAGACGGCGACGCAAGCTGCCGCGCGCCGAAGAGTTACAGCGATTGTGCCTGAACTGGGATCGGGAACAGGCAGAACCCTGCTTGGAAGTACCGTCAGAAGGCTTGAGCCAGCCGCAGAGGGCAACGTTGGAGAAGTTTGCCCAGTCGCTCTATCAACTTGGCGAGATCCTGCGGGCTCAAGGTTTCGCGGAAAGTAAGATCGAGGAGGAAGCGGTTGGCCTCAGGGAGCGACTTGGTGCGCGCGAGAACGCTTCCGACTGGGCCTTTGCGCTGGGGTCTTGCTATCGGGATGACCAAACCGTCCAGGATCTGACCAAGGCCGAAAGATGGTTGCGCCATAGCTTGGACCTCAAAGAGGAAGAAGACAATCCGGGTAAGGCGTCCTGCTTCTGCGGGCTGGCTCAAGTGGCCTGGGAACGCTTCAACGACGCTCGCAAGACCAACCGGCCTCAGGTGGAGCTCTTCCGGCACCTGAACGACGCTCGGGCGTTTTACATGCGGGCGATCGATCACGAACTACCGGAAAACTGGTCCGCGTTGGCCCAGCATAATCAGCAACTCGGTCACATCTGCTTCTCGCTTGGAGACTTGGACCGAGCCCTGCCCTACTACCGCGAGTCTATTCGCTACCACGAACGGCAGGAGAACACGGAAGCGGTCGCCGAAACCCGCTTCAGCCTCGCGATGGCTCTGCGGGACGCCAACCGACTCGCCGAGGCTCGACGGTATGCGCGAGACGCGCACAACGATTTCCAAAAACTCGCTGCAGCTGACCCGGAAATGCTCAGCCGGGCGGAGCGGCTTGTGAACAGCATCGAGCAGAAGCTACATGTGAAAAAGCAGGCCCACGCGGGATAATCGGGCTTGTCGTCTGTCGGCTCCCGACGGGTGAATCTAGTAGGTTTCCAGGATCCGCCAGTCAAGTAAGGAGCCTCGAGGGCTAGGATAGGCCGCCGCGGCCCGGTGCCTACCGAGCGTAGCTTGGCAGCGGCTAGACGTCGATTTGAAGGGGAGGGTGTTTTGGGGGTCGATCGGCGAGTGCGATTCCCACTTTGCAAGTCCAGACCGGCGGGGTTCCGTTACTCGCTCGGATCCGAAACAAGATCGTACACTTCCACCAGATTTTCGCCCGGTGACCGCTGCAGGATCGATCCAAGCTTGTCCGCCCGCCCGTAAACCAGATCGTTATGCAGGTCCCCAAACGACGCCAGGGGCACTTCTTGCTTGTCTGAAGCCGGTTCGGGGCTAACCCGCATTTCTCACCAGCTGACGGTCGAAGCACGCGATAGGCCCGCCATTACTTCGTTGCGCTTGCTCGCCGTGCTCAACGTACTGTTCAAGTACGCCTCCGCGCGCCGAGCGCCTTGTACTGACGGGCCTCTCACGCACTTCGCCTCGCCACCTGGTGAGAAAAGCGGGTTAGAAACGCTCTTCCGAGGATTTGGGCAGAACATCCGCGAGATAGTGGGCTTCCCAGCTTGGCTCGCCCCTTCCTGGGGTTCGTCGCATAACTTTCACCGCGACGTCGTCTCCGGGCTTGATCCCTTCCTGCAACTCGGAGATGTCAGCCGTGTTATTCACCGGCCGTCGGTTGATGGCGACGATAATGTCGTTCCGCCGGACACCGATGTCATCGGCGAAAGAGCCAGGCTCGACCTCGGTGACCAGGACACCGCCGGAGCCCTTATAGCCCCACTGCTGGCGGTCAGCGGACGTCAGGTTTTGAACCGTGATGCCGAACAGCACCTCGGCCGACTCTTCCTCCTCTCGCGGGCGTCCGCGGCCGAAGCCCAATTCATCTGGAAAGAGTTCCTCGCGATCGGCGATCGTCACCCGCAAAGTCTTTCTTTGATCGTCTCGGATAACAACGATCGGGACAGTTGAGTCCACGGGAGTCGCGGCAACGACAGCGATCAGTGCGTCGCCGTCCGCGACGGGCTTACCGTCGATTTCCACGATCACGTCTTCAGCCAACATGCCGGCTTTTTCCGCGGGGCCACCCTCTTGAACCGATTCCACCAATACGCCGCCATCCTCAGCTCCAAAGGAGCGTAGAAGCGCTGGTTTTTGATTAGCCTGGAATTTAATGCCGATTGAGCCCCGGGCCACTCGGCCCCGTTGGATGATTTGGTTGTAGACATCAACGGCGATGTTAGAGGCCAAGGCGAATCCGAGTCCTTGATAGCCCCCCGTGTGAGTGGCGATCGCGGTGTTAATCCCGATCACCTCTCCTCGCATATTCAGCAGTGGGCCGCCACTGTTACCAGGATTGATGGCAGCGTCCGTCTGAATGAATTTTTGGAAAGCCATGCTCCGTACTCCCCGGACGTCGCGTGATTTGGCGCTGATGATACCCACCGTTACTGTCTCGGGATAACCTAGCGGCGACCCGATCGCAATCGCCCAATCCCCCACGTTCACCGCGTCGGAATTGCCCATCGAGGCGGCGCTCAGTCTCTTCTTGGGATTGATTTTGATCACCGCCAGGTCAGTTAAGGGGTCGCGGCCAATCAGCTTGGCATCGTAGGGGTCGTCGCTCCCGTTGAACAACCGCACTTGGATGCGGTCCGCTCCTTCTACGACGTGATTATTCGTTATGATATAGCCGTTTCGGTCCACGATAACCCCAGAACCTTCACCGGCACCGGGTCGCCGGCGGCGCTCGGGAGGAAAAGGCTGGCCGGGAAGAGCCCCTTCCGGCCCACCGAAGAAACGCCGGAAGAAATCTTCCATCCCTTCTCGTTCACGGGGCGATTGACGCTCCGCTCTCTTCGCGAACGCCTTCACCCGAATGTTGACGACCGAAGGACGAACTTGCTTGGCGATCGGGGAGAATTGGTTTTCCAGCGGGACCGGGTCCGGTATCCTTAGTGGTTTGGCGTCGGGGGCGACAGCGTCTTTGCGGGCCGCGTCGACACCCGTGGATATTAAGGTCCCGATAACAATGCCGGTGGCCAATGTAAAAAGAACTAGGCTGAAAGAGAGCAGCTTGCGCCGCCCCAGACTTCCCAGAAGTCGCACAACATCGCTTCGCTCCATCGTTAGCTTCTCCTAAGTGTCCGACATCCCCCCGTCACAGGGGTGGACGCACCTAAACAGCAATCGGGTGCGTTTGAGCCTGAATTGTTAAGTATTTATTATAGCTAGGGCCAACGCTCGACCGCTTACCTTGCAGACACCGATGAGGATCTCGAGAGCCGCCCATGTAGGTGCGTATTGCCCGCCTGCCGATTCAGCGATCTAGCTTTGTGGAGGCAGGTATCGGATCCGCCGAACCAGGTAGCACCGAGGCGCCGGCGTCTGTCCGGCACCCGCGCCAGGGACGATGACACGCCCTTTCCCGGCGGGAAGTCAGCCGGGTGGCCGTTTCAGCCCAGCGGAGGCTTCGCGTCCGACTCCGAGTGGCCCGTTCCCATGAGCAAGCCCAGCGCCAGCAGGACTCTCTGCAACCCAAGCTCGCGTCCATCGGGGTGAAACCATTCCGAGGGCGTGTGCGCGTCGCCCCCACGGCCACCCGCCCCGACGGCTGCCGCAGGCAACCCCAGCGATAGCGGTACATTAGCGTCTGTCGAGGCACAGTCGAGCTGGGAACATATGCCCAGATGGGAATCCACCGCCTGGAAGCAGGCCACGACCTCGTTGTTGCGGACACGCGCCGCCGCCGGGCGGTGGCCAATCTCACGAATCTTGTAGTTCGAAAGCCTGTCGGTCGCACGCCGGTTTTCCAACTCGACCCCCAGTTTGACGGCTTCTTCGAGGGTTTCGACTAGTTGCTCCATCGCGGCGCCGCTGCGGGAGCGAATGTCGACCTTGGCGCGCGCCACCGGTGCGATAGAATTCACGCCTGAACCGCCTTCGATAACGCCAACACTGAGTGTCGAGCGCGGCGAGGCCGGCAACTCGGCGTCAGAGAGGACAGCAATGGTGCGACCGAGCGCATGGACTGGGTTAGCGCGTCCAAAATCGTTCCAACTGTGGCCCCCGTGACCTTCAATGATGATCTCGAAACGCCGGCTCCCGAGCGCTTCGGCGGTAATGTGACCGGTCGAGGCGCCATCGAGTACGAGATAAGCGTCGATTTCCGGCGAAAACGGAGAATGCCGGCAAAGGTAGTTCATTCCGTGAAGGTTGCCCTCGCCTTCCTCTGCTACGTTTGCAACTAACAGGACGTTGCGCCCAGGTTGAGGTGGCGGCGCCTCGGTCAACAAACGACAGACAGCCAGCAAGCCCGCCAGCCCAGATCCGTTGTCAGTCACGCCTGGTCCTTGAAAAGTTCCGTCAGACCGCACTGCGACGTCGCCGAGATGATGCGCAGCCAGCGCGGTGTCCATATGCGCTGTCAGCGCGACAAACGGCAGGCCCTTCTCGAAAACCAACGGCGTGACGACATTGCCGGCGTCATCGATGCGAGACTGGCCACCAATCTGGCGGAAGCTCCGGACGAGATAGTCGGCCCGGTCCTGCTCCCGAAACGTCGGGGCGGGAACGCGGCACACTTCCAGATGCTGCTCGTTAATCCATCGCTTTTCTCGACTGAAGAACGGCAGGCAGGCTCGCATCCAAGCGGTGTCGGCCAACCGCTTGACTCGTGTTACCAGAACTTTGGAGGCCCCCGACGGCGCTCGACTGACTGCTGTGTCACGCTTGTACGGCATGAGAAACACCAGTCTATCAGAGTGCCGGAGCGCCAAATCTAAAACGACTCCCCTACTTCCCTACGCGTGTATCCTACGATCCTGAGGCGCGGTGATGTCGATCGAGGGGAACCGTCCCGGAGCCGTCGATGGCCGCTGTCGAAGCCGGTGTCCGCACACCCATTCAGCCAAACGGACCTTCATCCCATTTGACGAACGCTCGCGGGGGTTGCTAGCTTGTCGTTTTGCGAACTGTCGCGGCCCGGGGTCAAATAACCCCGGTTGTTCCGCGGCGGCAGCGTCCGCAAAGAGCGTCGGGCCTCGCTTCAAGAAACCAGCGAGCGAAGGCCGCGAACTTTTCCAAACCACCCGAAATCAAAAAGTTGAGGTATACCGAATGGCAGAGGAAAGAAAGACTACGCTAAAGGGCAATCCGCTCGCTCTGGTAGGCCCCGAGCTAGCGGTGGGAGACACCGCTCCCAACTTCGAACTCACCGCCAACGACTTGAGCGCCGTTACACTCGAATCGACGGGAAACGGAGTTCGAATATTCAGCGTCGTGCCGTCGCTCGACACGCCGGTTTGCGACGAGCAGACGAAGCGGTTCAACAAGGAAGCCGCCGAACTTGGCGCGATCGACATTTACACTGTCAGCTGTGATCTGCCGTTCGCCCAGAAACGCTGGTGCGGCGCCGCCGGCGTGGATAAGGTCAAGACGGCTTCCGACTACAAGAACGGTAACTTCGGAGAAGCTTGGGGCACAATGATTCGCGACCTTCGGATCGAAAGCCGGGCCGTCTTCGTCGTTGACCGGGAGAACACGATCCGCTACGCGGAGTACGTGCCGGAGGTTGCTGAGCACCCCAACTACGATGCGGTCCTGGCGGCGGCCCGCGGCCTCGTGAGCTAGCGGCCCTGCTCGGGGACCCCCTTCCTATCGGAGGCAGCTTTACCACATCCTGGCAACTCAAGCCGGGCGGGAACTTCTTGTCGGGGTTGGCTTCCATTTCACCCAGTTGCTCGCGGTTCAACTCGGTCCGCACCCAGCCCGGGCAAATCGAATTGACACGAATCCCGGCGGGCGCGAAATCGAGGGCCATGCACTTCATCAGAAGCTCTTGGGCAGCTTTTGCGGTGTCGTAGCAACCTTGTTTCGTCTGGCCAACGTAGGCCGAGACCGACGACACCATAATGATCGACCCGCCCCCTGTTTTCTTCATTTCGGGAATGGCGTACTTGGAGCAGAGCCATGACCCTTTGGCATCGATATCAAACGTGCGCTGCCATTCCTCCTCATCGAGGTCCAAGATGGTCTTGATGCTGCCACGAACCCCGGCATTGTTTACGAGGATGTCGAGCTTGCCGTAGCGTTTCACCGTCTCGCGGACCATGTTTTCGACGTTTCCCTTGTGCCCCCCGTATGGTTGTGACAGTTTGCTCGAGTGCGGCCGCACCGCGGCCGCAAACCAGAACCTTGGCTCCCTCGAGGGTGAACGCCGCAGCGACGCCCGGCACCGATGCCGGTCCCGCCGCCGGTAACGATGGCGACCTTGTCTTTTAGTCTGTCTGGCATTCTTTTGTGCTCCCTCTTCGGCTATCAGCCCGTGGTGAAAGTAAACGTCGCGAAAAATCGGAACGTCAGTGAACCTGAACTCCGTTCACCCTACACAAAAGTGGCACGCTGCACGCGCCTGAGGAACCTTCGGGTGTGCCGCAAACCGATTCGTCGGTTTGTGGTTTGCGAACCCGCCGGGCCTTGCCGATGTGGGCGGAGACATTGGTAGGACAAGCGAGCTCGCTTGTCCTAGCCGCCGAAGGCGGCTCGTCCAGCTCGCCAGACTACTGCTAGGGCCTGCTTCCACGCGCGCGCTCGAACCTAACCGTCTCCCCCGTTTTTGCGCTCTCATACCCGGCGAAGACCAAGCGAAGAATCTCTCGAGCCTCTCGGGCTCCCGCCAGCGGGGGAGGGGATTGCCCCATCTCTCCCAGGAAAAACTTGAGATGCTCTGCCGTGGCCGAGGCAAATTCTCCCTTTTTCGAAGAGGAGTAAACCCGCGAGCGGCCCTCCACTTCCGCTCGCGCCTGACCTCCCTTGAGCAGACCTGCTTTCACAACCGGGCGGCCGGCGTTCCGCGACCACTCCACGCTGACGCGGGCGACACCACCGAGCGAAAGCCTGAGTGACGCGTTGTCGCAATCGAGGCGCATCTCCAGGTACTTTTCCGGAGCATGGCTCACGCGGTTGAACGAAAACGTGGCCAATCGCTGGTCAGGGAAGGTTAAGCTCGCGTGTACGAGTACATCGGCGTCGTATTCGGGGCGACAGCGGGGAATGTCCGCGTGAAGCGATGCGGGTAGAGAATTGAAGAAGAAACACGCCAAATCGAGCGCGTGCGTGCCGAATTCATACAGCACGTATTGCTTTAATTGATTCCGCCAGTTGGTTTCTTTCTCGGGCGGATGGAACATGTGCTGCCAGCATTGGACGTAATAAAGTCTCCCGAACTCACCTTGGTCAAGCCGACGCTTCGTTTCCTGGTAGAAGCTCATGAAGCGATACTGGTTGTTGACGCGTAGTAGGCGCTGCTTCTTTTGGGCTAGTTCAATAACTCGATCCGCTTCCTCCAGGCTCGGCATAAACGGTTTTTCGCAGAAGACATGGGCCCCGGCCTCGAAGGCCAACCGGCAGATTTCGAAGTGCGAATTCGGCGGAGTCCCGACAATGATGACCTCGGGAGTTGTAGCCGCGAGCATTCGCTCGGCCGTCTCGAACGTCTGAGGGATTCCGTACTTCTGGACCATCTTTTCTCTGGCTTGTGAGTTGAGGTCGCAGCCGGCAACGACCTCGATTTCGGGAACCGCCCGGCAGGCCGGCAGATGGATGCGATCGGCCACACCTCCCAAACCCGCGATTCCAACGCGAACACTCATTGGTTGATGATCTTATCACGGGTCTCCGGCACATCATGGCCCATCGTGCACAGCTGAGTTTTTAGTGCGCTAAGCTGGTGCTCTTCGTTGCTCCGAAATGAACTTCGTTTGTCCGCGATGTAAGGGTGCGCTGTCGTTTTCCAACGACCTATACTCTTGTCCCCGCTGCAGCCAAAACTACCCCCTCGTATGTGGAATCCCCGACTTCCGGGTGAACCCGGATCCCTACATTGCCCCCGCGGAAGATCGTAAGAGGGGGAAGTTGTTGGCTGAGTGGGGGCGGGACCGTACCTACGCCGAGCTTCTGGATTGCTACTTCTCCTTGGCGCCTGATGTCCCCCCAGACCTAGCCAAACGTTGGACGGATCACAAGCTTGCTGACATCGAGATCGCAAGGCTTTATCTGCTCGACACGCTTGCCCAGCGTCGTTCAGTTTCTGACGGCGCTCTGCTCGACGTGGGTTGCTCATCCGGTGGCTTGCTTGCGGCGGCGCACGCCGATTTCCGGACGCTGGTTGGGGTGGACGTCGCTCTTCGCTGGTTGGTGATCGCGCAGTTGCGGTTGCGGGAACTGGGCGTTCGCGCACAACTGGCGTGCGCGAACGCAGAGCATCTGCCGTTTCCCGACCGAGTCTTCCAAATCGTGACATCCGTGGACGTACTGGAGCATGTACGCGACGCCCAGGCCGCGGTCAGCGAAGCCCACCGAGTCTCGGCTCTTAGCGCGAAGACCCTCTGCTTTACCAACAACCGCTACGCGCCGCTTCCTGATCCGCAGATCGGTGTTTGGGGAGTCGGGCATCTTCCTCGGTCGTTGCAGAGCAGGTACGCCGTCGGGCGCAGACCGGACATCGGTTCGTACCGGGTCGTCATGCGGAGCGGCCGGGAGCTGCAGCGGCTCTTTCGACAAGCCGGGTACCAGGACATTCGGGTGGCGGCTGCCGGCCTTCACGCTCCTCACGTAAGTAACCGCGTCCTGCATATGGTCATGAAAGTGTACAATCGGCTGCGTGGCTTGCCCGGCCTACGATTACTTTTGACGTGGCTGGGGCCGCGTCTGTCGGTGACGGCGATACGGCAGCAGGTTTAGCGGCTGCTAGAATTCGCCCGAAAGATCGGGCATGAAAGTGGCAGGATTGCCAGAACCGGCAAGATCTTTCCTGTTACGGCGGAGAATCTACGTCGCTGGAAAGTCTGGTGGAAGTACGTCAAGGCCGATCAGGTGTGGTTGTGGGGAACAGGCGCTTTTCTGGGCATGTTTCTCAATGTCAACCTGATCACCGCCATCATCCCGCCCGGGTCGGACATCTCTCAAATCGCCGCCGGCGCCTATCAGGCCGAGTATATGGCGCGGAATCTCTGGGCGGGGTTTTGGTTGCTGGCCTTGCTGAACGGATTTTGGGTCCTCTTCTCCACGCATTTAGGGAACACCGATGTCTTGATCCGTACCGTCACCGACATGATCTGGGCCGGCAGCCCGCGGGTGCGGGCTTGGCGGCGCGGTAACGCAAGCTCTGTCTACTACATCGCACTGTTCGTTTTCACGGTTTGGGGCCTCTGGGCCATCAACTGGGGCACGGCCATGGCCCTATTCAAAGTGGGCGCCAATATCGGCGGCTTGATCCTTGCGTTGGCGGGTTTTCAAGTCCTGCGAGTCAACACTCGGTTCTTGCCGAAGGAGCTCCAACCGCCGCTGTGGAGAAAGTTGGCGCTGGCCGCCTGTAGTGTCTTCTATGGGACGATGTTTTCGATCGTTGTTTGGAGCCAGTTGTTTTGATTTAGCTGCGCCTACGAGTCCCACCATCCTGGTAAGTTCGCCACCGAATCGAACACGATGTCCGGTCTAACTTTACCTTCGAGGTCCGCAGGCTTGAACTTGCCGGTTTTGACCAATGCGCCCTTGAGACCGGCCGCCTGAGCGCCCCCGACGTCGGTTTCGACATCGTCGCCAATCATGAGTACGTCGGCTGGCGCCAGCCGAAGCTCGGCGGCCGCCGCATGATAGAAGGGCTGGGCGGGTTTGCCGAGGACGATTGCCTCACGGCCGGTCGCGTGTTCAAGTGCCGCGACGAACGGCGCAACGTCGAGCGAGATGCCGTCGGGCGCGAGCCAATAGCGCGTCATGCCGAGCGCGATCAGCCGAGCTTCCGGATTGTTGCGCAGCAGGCGAAACGCTCGATTGAGAGTGCGGTAGTCCCATCTATCGGCGAGGTCGCCGATGACCACGTACGACGCGCCGCTTTCCGCCTCGTCAGTCAGATGCGGCAACCCTTCGAACTCGTTCCGGGTGGCGGCGGGAACGAAGAGCGCGACCTGCCCCTCGGGTTGAGACCGCATCCACGCGGCGGCAGCCGCCGGCGGTGTGAAAATCCGCGACTTGTCGGTCGTTACGCCAAACTGGGCGAGCTTTTCGACAAGAGCGTCTCGTCCCCGCGACGTAGTGTTGGTGACAAACAAATGCGGGATCCCTTGGTGCTTGACCCAGGCCACGACCTGGGCGGCGTGCGGGATCGGCTGTTCGGCGTTATAGAGAACGCCGTCGAGATCGAAGAGTATGCCGCGGATGCCTAATCGTCCCATGGTGTGTCGTGCAGCCGAATGCGCATAATCGAGGAGCTATGCTTTCAATAGCTTACAAAGCAAAACGCCCACATAGCGCTCTGATCTGAACGGCGAGTATCCGCGGGAGCGCCCTTACGAAGACCAGCCTCTGCTGAGACCGCCCTCGAACCAAGCCGTAACCCATTGATTGCAAAATGGTTGTGCGAGATTGGGTTCGTTTGGTTGTTTGCGGAAGTGTGGTCTGTTGGGCTGGCGCTCGGCCGCCTGGGAAGCTGACTTCCGGGGCCGACTCGCGACTGGCCCGGAAGCCGATCCGACCGGCCGTCGGGCTGGGAGGGTCGATCGGTGGCGGCGCCTGGGCTGGGACGTATCGGCCGCGGTAGGGATCGGTGGGGATGTAGGAGCCGGCAGACGAGCGCGCCTCTTCGGCCTTGCGCTCGTCGCGGCGCAGATCGGATAGCTGCTTAACGGCGCGGAAGAAGCGGCGGCTGAGGTGTCCGTCGTAGCGGGCCAGGTGAACGAAGGCCTGGGTGCGATCGAGCATCGCCGAGCCTAAAAGTAGGGTCTCGCCATCGTAGCCGGGACGCAGCTCGTCTGGACGGCGTTTTTCCAGGTGCCGGCGCTGGTCGTCAACGGCAGCGGCGAGGAAGCCGGTCTCCAAACGCGTGAGGCGGCGCATGCGCCATTGGGCGTCAGCGATTTGACGGACGAGTTCGAATTCGAGGGAGTTGGCGGGTTGGATGTCGGCTTCGAGGGCGGAGAGTTGGCTGTCGAAGTCGGCGGGGTCCTCGCCGGGCATTACGGTATCGCGGGCGAGGAGTCCGTGTTTGAGGGAGTTCTTCGCGCTACGGGTTTTACCTTCCTCGCTACGCGGTCCGGTGGATTTCTTGGCGTTCTTACGGTTTGCTTTAATTTGGACTCTTGTCGGCATGATTATCATTCCTTTCGTGGGAGCGGAAGCTCCAATTCCAGGGTACGGTGGGGTGGCGGGGCGCAGTACCAGCCGTAAAACGGCTGGCCTAAGAAGACAAAGCCGCGTGAACGCGGCTCAAAGCCAACGGCCGCAAGTCTCGGCAAAACCACTGCCGAGCCATGCGCTACGGGATCTCGACCGATAATGGGCTAGCCGCGTTCGGGTTTAATACTGTTCATTCAACAATTACCGTGAACGGGGCTAACCGGCGCGGCGTTGTGGAGTAGCAGCCGCCGGCTGAGGGGTGAGGGTATTAACGGTCCCGGAGCCGAACTGCCCCAAGCGTCGACAGGGGTCTCGACGCGGCACACTGAGAGTGTGCGCCACAACGGCAAAAGGCCGCGGATCTGGCGGGCGATGAACCGGTAGCGCGAAAGTGAAGTGATATCCCGCCCGCCTAGATCCACGCTACGGGGCTTCCAGGGCCTCGCCGCAGCAATCGCGGTCATTCGCGATCTTGACCGCGGACTTCCGTCCGCGGCTCTGCATCTGTCTTTGCGGGAGGGCGACTTTCCCAGGTTTCGTTGCCCAACGCACGGGTCCTTCACCGCGCACCTGCCCCTTTCGCCCGCAACCGTTTCCGCGCCATTTCTTCGATCTTCGCGGCCACGCTGCTCCAAGCGGCGTCCGGTTTGTCCCACTCGTCGACGGGTTTCGCGTCTTTTGGTAAGGCCTGCAACCCAGCCAGGTCACTTGATTTCCAGTTGACACTGCGTACCACCACGGGGATAACATCAGCCCTCCCCCTGCGCCGCAGCTCCATCGCTTTCGTGCGCTCTTTGTCCCAGCAAAAGTTCGAGTTGATGAAGTCCGCACTGATCAGCAATAAGATGATCGCGGCCCGTTCGAGATTCTTGTCGATCTCCTCGGGCCAATCTTTCCCGGGACCGATCCTGCGGTCGTGCCACATCTCGATCAATCCTTGCCGCTGCAGGAGTTTCAAATGTGCTTCCAAGTCTTCGCGGAAGCGTTCGTCCTTGTGGGCGTAGCTGATGAAGACGGGCACGGCGCTGCCCTTGGCCCGCTCGACATCGACGCTGCTCAAAAGCTCAGCAACGGGCATTCTTTCCATGCGACCGGAGAGATTGACCTGGATTTGAGGCTCGCCGGCCTTCTCGCAGGCAAGCAGATCCGCGTATTTGACCGTCACGTCGGGATGACCCGGCACCGTAGCCAGCTCGGTGGGCTTGAGCTTCTTGATGTCGGAATGAATGCGGTCGAAGTCTGAGCGGATGATTGCCAGCAGCCGCCTGCGCCCCGCAGGTGAGCCGTTGATCGAGATGAAAACCTTCTTATCCCCTTTATCGGCGCGGACCAGCGCACGGTTGCCTTCAAACTCCAGCACAACACCGGTTCGCCAGCGGGGCAGGTTGCGGCTGAGGGCGTGGGTTCGAACGATGAAGCGAGGCAGCAGGCCTTCGGGGATCGGAGTCGCCCCGTAGTCGTAGCGAAAGTGAAGACACTCGTCCTCTTCGAATCCTTTCGCGGCATCGGCCTGCTCTTTGGGCAACAGGTCGGGGACTAGGAAGCGCCCGTCTTCGGGGAGACTGAAGCACAATTCGAACTTCTTCATCAGGTCGACGAGATAGACGTGCATCTCGCGTGGATAATCTTTTGCGGGCAGGATCTTCTTCAGATCGCCGTCGTGCAATTCGCCGTCGCGTTTGGCGAGTGCCGGCGCGTTGATGATGCGGTAGATGCCTTCCACGACCCACTGCGGGTTTAGCACGTGCATGTGGCTAAGGCGTGGGTCGTCGCAATAGTTCAGCGCGATGCCGAGCGTGTGTAGGTAGCCGGCGAGGGCGCCCTGGGCCTCGCTTTCTTTTTCGCCGAGTTTGCCGCAAATCTCGCGGTACTTCTCAAACGTCAGGTAGTTCTCTTTCATTCCCGCGAGGCGGTCTTTGATCTTGAACCACTGGGCCGGGAACTTGGCTCGCAGCCCCTCCAGGCGGTCGGTCTCGCGCTTGATCGCTTTGCGTAGCTCCCCAATCCCGAGGCCGTTCTTGCAGTCGGTCGCAACGAAGGTCTTGATGTTCGGATATTTCTGCAGCAAGCCGCCGCGGTTGACGTCGAAGGGATGCTCGCGCTGCTTGTTGAAGACCACGATCACGGGTGAATCGCCGCCGAAGCTCTGGATTAATTTGAGCCAATATTCGGCGTCCTCGTCCTCGTGGCCTTCGCGCCCGCTCAGCACCAGCAGGTAGAGGCTACGTTCTGTGAGGAAGAACTGGTGGGTGGAGTGCATGATCTCCTGCCCGCCGAAGTCCCAAACATTGAGTTGGACTTTTTCTTTACGGCTGAGCGGGACCTGCCATTCCTTGATGATGATGCCCTCGGTTTTTTTGGGGTTGCTGAACTTGCCCGTGGTCAAGCGGCGAACAAGGGTGGTCTTACCGACACCGCCGCGGCCGACCAGGATGAGTTTGGCTTCGTTGAGGGGGCGGGCGCCCTCGCGGGTGCGGAAGTAGTAGTCGAGGATTGCGCGGGGGTCGGCGCCCTTGCCGCGCCCAAAAAATTCGGGCCCGAGAATAGACGCCGGGATCTCCAGTTGATGATTCCTGTGAAGGAGGAGCGTACGGAGCTGCCCGAGCTCACGAAGCGAGTCGGGCAGATCGGTCAACCGATTTCCCCGGACGGACAAGACCGCGAGGTTGAACAGTCGGCCGATCTGGGAGGGCAACATGGTCAGCCGATTGTTTGTAACGAACAGTTCCCTAAGACTCACCAGTTGGCCAATTCCGGTAGGCAGGGCGGTCAGCCGATTCTGTGCGACGTTCAGCGTCTCAAGCTTGTGGAGTTCGCCGATCTCCGGCGGCAGAGTGTTCAACTGATTGAATAGCAGGTGCAATACCCGGAGGTTGACCAGTTGGCCGATCTCGGCCGGCAGGGTGGTCAGCTCCATCCTGGAAAGGTCGAGTTGGGTCGCGCCCTTTCGTAATGCTGATGCAATTTTTCGTTTCGCCTTTTTGAACGCTTCGTCTTTTGGCATGTCCGTCGCCCGCCTCCCGCAATCGGCCGTGTGAGGAGTAGATGCTCAGTTGGATGATGCCATAAATGGGTGGCGAACCGCGAAGAAATCCGGGCCGTGGCGATGTGGTTAGGTCAATCGCGGCCTTGACCGCAGCCTCTCGGGTCTGTGAAAAAACCCTGGGTACAGTCCCCGGTTTTTTCCAATCGGGACCTTGACCGCAGCCTCTCGGCGGCGGCTGGGACAAACAGGAGTGTTCGTCCCTACTGGGCTTGATCGGTAGGGTAGCTGCGTTCGCGCTTAGGAACGGTCATTCAACAGCTGCCTTGAAATCGGGGGCGGCGGCGCGAAGTTGCAACCGCGGGGTTGAAGGATGAAAGTTAGGTTTGAAGGCTCGTGACTTCCGGGCCTTGTTCCGGTAATCGAGGGGTGTTCGAGAGCTTGACCGCGGACTTCCGTCCGCGGCTCTGCTGTCTTTGCAAGAGGCCGATGACGGAGAAGGGTGACCCGTGCCGCGTTGTCGCGCAACAACCGCGAAACCGAACTGCCCCACGCTACTGCCAGAAATCAACGATGGCCCGGTTGACTTCGGCGGCGGCCTCCATCTGCACCATGTGGCCACTTCCCGAAATGATCTGGGCTTTAGCGTTGGCAGGAAGTCCCTCGGCGTGGGAGGCAGGTAGGATTCGGTCTTCCGAGCCCCAAATGACTTGAATGGGTATTGACAACTCACGGAGCCGATCACCTAGCACTGCTGCCTGGCTGCCCCTGGGGAAAAATTGATCGGCGATCGTGCGTAAGGCTGACTCCACACCGTCGAGGCGCTTGTATTTGAGAATGTCGTCGATGAGCTGCCGCCCTACGAGCCCCGAATTGGCGAACAGCTTTTCGAGATGCGGCTTGATGTCCCGACGGCGGCCGGCAGTGATAAAGCCTTCGATATAGTCGCCGTCGATCTCCGGACCCAGTCCGGCGGACGCGATCAAGACGAGCGAGAGAGCGCGCTCTGGATGGGCCAGCGCAAAGTCGAGCGCAACCGCGCCGCCCAGGGAGTGCCCGGCTAAGTGGGCCTTCTCCGCACCGATGGCGTCCATGAATCCTCTGAGGGTCTTTGTAAACTCGCCCAGGGTTCCCTCGCCCACCTGCTTAGAGGAACCGCCGTGTCCGGGCAGGTCGAGAGCGTAGACGGTGCGACTCGCGGCCAGAGCCTCGTGATTGAAAAGCCAGTTGTTGAGGTCACCGCCGAAACCGTGAATCAGAATCCCCGGATCGCCGCCCTCACCCCGCCGCAGATAGCGCAGGGTCCGGCCCTCGACTTCAACAGTCTCGGGCGCCGGGCCGGCCGTTTCCTCGTCGGTCTGCGGGGGCACGAAACTTGCCTGGAAAGCAGTGACAAAAGTGTCGATGTCTGTGCCGGGGACCGAGGCGTCAGCGATCAGCCCCAGCAGTCCTGCAACGGGCACCGTCTCGCCCACTTGCGCCACATGCCGCAAGACGCCCGATTCGGTAACCTCGAGACCGCCGGCGATTTTCTCCGTTTCTATTTCCACGACCTCAACGCCGGGGCTTACCTCTGCCCCCTCCTCGACGAGCCAAGCGGCGACCTTGCCCTCCGTCATAGAGAGCCCCCATTTGGGCATAGTCACTTTATGGATGGGCGGGGCGCTCATGCCTTGTACGCCATGAGCTCGCGAACGGTCGTCGCGACCTTGCCGGAATTGGGAATGTAGGTGTCTTCGAGAACCGGGCTGAACGGCACTGGTGTGTGAGGGGCAGTTACCATCTTGATCGGCGCCTTGAGATCGCCAAATGCTTTTTGGGCGACCAGCGCGGAAATGTCGGTCGCGATGTTGCATCTCGGTGTCGCCTCGTCGACAATGACGAGCCGGCCTGTGTTCTCCACGCTTTCGAGAATCGTGTCCTCATCAAGCGGCGACGTAGTTCTGAGATCTACGATTTCGCACTCGATGCCGTCCTTGGCCAACTCATCCGCGGCTTCGGAGGCCATGTGCACCATCCGTCCCAGCGCTACGACCGTGACGTCACCGCCTTCGCGCACGTAGTTGGCTTCTCCGAAAGGCAAGGTATAGGACTCTTCCGGCACGTCCCCCTCGGTTTGATATAGGGCCTTGTGCTCGCAAAAGATGACCGGGTCATCGTCGCGGATTGCTTGGATCAGCAAGCCCTTCGCGTCGTACGGTGTCGAGGGGACTACGCATTTCAGCCCCGGGATGTGGGTGAAGATGGGGTAGAGACACTGCGAGTGCTGCGCCGCGGCGCGAAGGCCGGCTCCCATCATGGTGCGGATTACCACCGGCGTGACCGCCCTGCCGCCAAACATATAGCGGAACTTCGCGGCCTGGTTGAAGATCTGGTCGAAACAAACACCCATAAAATCGATGAACATCAGCTCCGCTACCGGACGCAAGCCGGCCGTGGCCGCGCCGATGGCCGCGCCAATGAACGCCGATTCACTGATCGGTGTGTCCATGACACGATCACCAAACTTGCTCCACAACCCCTTGGTGATTCCGAGCGGACCACCCCAGGCGTCCATCTCGCCATCGGTGCCACTGCCGCCGGCGACGTCTTCTCCCATCAAGATGACCGACTCGTCGCGCTCCATCTCCTGGGCCAGAGCTTCTTTTATGGCCTGTTGAAAAGTGATTTTCCTAGCCATCGAATGTTTCCCTTCTGTAGTTATTCAAAATGGGGACTCGCGTTGATACACGCGCCCAATCGACATCCGTTTCCCCAAACTGCCTGCACTTATCGAGGCTCGCAAAATACAGTGACTTCGGACACGGGCACAGCATGCTGTGCCCCTACAGTCTGAACACGGGCCATATCACCATAATTTGCGAGGCTCAGTAGCACGAGGGCGGCCTTCCTTGCGGCTTCCCGCCCGAGGCGGCGCGACTGGCCTTCAGTACTCCACATACACGTCCGTCTCCAGATCCTCAACGCCCGGCTCGGCCGCGGCCTTTGCTTTCGCGACGGCATCGTCGATCAGAGCCTTCGCCTCTTCGTCGATCTTCGCTAGTTCCTCGGGAGTCACCAATGAAGAGGAGGTGAGGGAGCGAGCCAAGTTCTCAATGCAGTCCCGGTTCTCGCGGAGATTCTTGACCTCATCGGGACCGCGGTAGGTTTGGGAGTCGCCTTCGAAGTGGCCGAAGTAGCGATTGACCTTGCATTCAATCAAAGTGGGGCCGCCTCCCTCGCGGGCGCGGCCAATCGCCTCTTGTGCCGCGTCGTAGACGGCGCAGAAGTCGTGTCCGTCAACCGTCACTCCCGGCATGTCAAACCCTTTTGCCCTTTCGGCCACGTCTGTGCCGGCTACCGAGTACTTGCTCGACGTGGCCTCGGCATAGCCATTGTTCTCGACAACGAAAACACAGGGCAGTTGCCATATTGAAGCCAGGTTGAGGCTTTCAAGCGTTGTGCCCTGATTCGATCCCCCGTCACCCACGAAGACCACCGCTACGCCCTTCGTGCCGAGCTTTTTGGCAGCCAGCGCCGCGCCACACGCCAGGGGCGGGCCGCCCCCGACGATACCATTGGCTCCCATCATGCCTATTTCCAGGTCGGCGATATGCATGGACCCGCCCTTGCCCGCACACAGGCCATCTTTCTTGCCGTAAATCTCAGCCATCATCCCATGGACGTCACAACCTTTCGCGATGCAATGGCCGTGACCCCGATGCGTGCTGGCGATCTTGTCGTTCTCGTCGAGGTGCATGCAAACACCGACGGCAACCGCCTCCTCACCAGCATATAGATGCACGAACCCCGGAATTTCTCCTGTCGCGAACTCAACGTGGAGCCGCTCCTCGAATTCCCGGATGGTTCTCATCTCTCGATAGGCCTTGAGCAACTGTTCTTTCGTGATTTCCATGCTCCCTCTCTCGGTCTGGCTAGTAAGTTACACCTGGTCAGCAAGACATTTTCATGCCAATTTGCCCAGCACGGGCAGGTCGGCTTGGTCTGCCCTTGAATTCTATCTTCCGCGCATGGCGGCCTGCAACGGTCTGACTCCCAGTTGCTTCGCGGCCGTTTTAGGCCGGCTTCGCGGTTTGTGTCGCGCCGTAGCGACGCTATGTGTCGGTAGACGCGCTTAACTAGGCTAGGAGTGATGCGCCCGCGGAGCCTTCACCTGCTTCCGCCGCTCCATGTAGTCTGCGAGAGCCTCATCCAAAGGCGGCATCTTCGCTAGGCCCAGCCGCTCGATCTTCGCGTTTGACAGGGCTGAGCGCATCGGGCGCCGCGCGGGCGTGGAAAACTCGCGGTGATTGGTAGGTTGTATGTCGGCTTCCAAACCACTTGCGGCGAGGATTTTCAAAGCGTATTGATACCAGGAGATAAGTGTCCCTCCGCCGATATGGTAGAGACCGAACGCACTGCGCTCGAGTAAGTCAATCGAGCGGGAGGCCAAAGCCGGCGCATAGGTGGGAGTCGCGAAAAAGTCTTCGACCACCCGCAGCGGGCTACCTTCGGCCGCTTTCCGGAGGACCAACTCAGGGAAATTGCCACGACTCGTATGTCGCCCGGCGGGACCAAAGACACCAGCCACGCGCACTACGTACAACTTGTCCAGGCAAGCTTGCGCATAAAGCTCACCCGCCAGCTTTGAAACCCCGTAGGCGGAAGGTGGACTGGGAAGATCCTCTTCGACATAAGGGTCTTCCTTTTCCCCATCGAAGACGTGATCGGTCGAGAAGTGCATCAATACCGCGCGGTGTTGCCGGCAAGCCGCCGCTAGAGAACGCACGGCCAGCCCGTTGACCCGCATCGCTACCTCCGGCTCTTGTTCGGCCAGATCCACGTGGTTGTAGGCGGCGGAATTGATGACCCACGCGGGAGAATGGTCCTGAAAGGCTCTTTCGATCGCCTGTTCGTCGGTAATATCAAGCTCTTGCCGGCTCAGTCCGACAACCGTTTGCCCGCGCCGCCGCAACTCAGCAACTAGCTCTGTACCAAGCTGTCCTCCTGCTCCTAGCACGACCGTCCGCAATGGGATGCTCTCCTTGAACCGCGGGCAAGAGACCCAATCCCCGAGCGTGACTCAGGTCTCCCCCGGCGTTCTTTCAGTAGTATAGGATTCATCTCGCGGAAAACGCACTTCCGGTAGAAAAACCGTCGAGGCCGACTTGTGAAGAAGATCGAGTGGACGCTCCGGATTGCCATGTGTGGGCAGTTTCTCGGCCACGGCGTTTTCGCCTAACCAAGCCGCTCCTCATTTTCGGCTACTGCTGATGGGATCACTGGGCGTCTCAAAGGAAACGGCAGCGACGGTTCTCCCCGTGATCGGGACCATAGATTTTACGATCGCAGCCCTGGTTCTCGTCAAACCGATCCGAGCGGTACTGCTGTGGGGAGCCATTTGGGGGACTTCTGACGGGACTGGCGCGCCCTCTTTCAGGTAAGGAGATTTGGGATTTCGTGGAGCGCTGGCCCAATTGGGGCATTCCTCTAGCGTTGCTGTTTGTTCGTGGGATTCCTCGCAACTGGAGAGATTGGCTGCGGTACGACGGGGCGGGATGCCGCCGCATTCACAGACCGCTCGGTCGAAAACCCCGGAGGGTTTGATCCCCTTGGGCGAGCCTGAGGCTGGTGGCAGGACCAGACTCTTGAGGGGGACTGACCGCTCCCTGACGGTCGCGGCTCCGTTTATCTTGGCGAAGGCCCATGGGCACTCCCCAACAGTTCGTTGAGACGCCCGGTGGATCGGCATTCCTGCGTGTCCGCCCCGTTACCGCCACCTGGCGAGAAACGCGCCCTAACAGCCCGTCGTAGGAGTGAAGGTCGTGAAAAATCGGGTACAGCCAGCCAATTCGCTTCAGGCTAAGTGCTTTGTTTCTTGGGTCATGACGGGGAGCGAGTTGGTGGCAGTCCCCGATTTTTCGCTCCTGCACGACTTTTTCCACAGGCTGCTAGGATCGCCAGCGGTTAATGAACCATTTCGTCTCCCGGACGTCACAAAGCCGCAGGTTCGGACCCTCTTCCCGGAGAAGGCCGGCCAGCGGGTCCAGGTGGCTCCAGCCGCAAATGACAAGCGCGTTGCGCGACCGGCCGCGGTGCTGCCTCAGCTTTTCGTACATGAAGTGTTCTCGACGCGCTTGCCAGCAAGCGATCTGCCGCGACGGGTAATGTGCGTTCGGCTTGAGATAGTCGGCCGGGATTCCCAGCTTGCTTCTTTCTTGCTTGACTGCATTGATGTTGACGTATTCGCATCCGTGGGTGTCGGCTAGTCTTTGAGCGATAGTTTCTTCCGAGGCCCGAGTCTCCTCACCGATCAAATGGATAGAATGCCTGCCGATCAGCCCCTCCAACATCCGCGAAAAATGATGCTTCTGACCCCGTTCGATCTCGGCCTCGCCAATACCGAGGCTCGCCGTGGGCTGTAAGCTGTGTTCGCAACCCACCAAGACAATGGTGGCCGGCGAGCTTTGATAGCGTCTCCAAAGTTTGCCGACGCGCGCCCGCCAAGTCGGCCATGGAACACCCGCCCACGCGGCCCCGAAACAACGGTCTGATTGCATCGGAACTCTTATCGGTCAAGACGCGAGAATCGCACCGAACAGCACGAGCGCCGGCTGCCGGAGCGGCATTTCCAATTGGCCCAACTCGTTCGCGACGGCGTCGGGCGGCCGGCGGGACCCGCCTCTACGATCACGCTCGTGAGACCTGGGGTTTAGGAGGAACTTCTTGCTGTGACGTCTCGGGGCTGCCTCGTGGCGCGGGCCTCCGGCCGCCGTTGGACCGGCAAGATTGGGGGTCCCAAGGGGCGCTATGAATCGTGCCCCTACATCTCGAACGGCGGGGCCTTGTTCCAGACCGGCAGGATTGCCGGTCTCTACCAAACCAGGGACCGGCAAGATTGCCGGTTCCCTACTGCGTCTCGCCGCAAGCGGCGAATGTCAAAAACGCTTACTCGCCGGAATTGCCCGGGGATTCTTCGCCACCAGGAGCGCCGACATTATCGGGAAGCTCCGCAGTCAGCGCTTCCATAAACGCAACCAGGGCGTCGCGCTCCTTCCGGGTCAGGTGGTCCAGCTCCTTGAGCTCCTTGTCACGCCAGGGGTTGGAATTGCCGGCGCCGATGTAGAAGTCGACTACGTCTTTTAAAGTCTTCAGGCTACCGTCGTGCATGTAGGGCGCCGACTGCGCTATGTTTCGCAGCGTGGGAGTTTTGAAGGCGCCCCGGTCCGCATCCTGCTTGGTCACTTCATAACGACCGAGGTCGGTCAGCTCACCCTCGTCATCCACGCCGACACCCAAGTTGTGGAACTTGTTGTCGCTAAACAGCGCTGACTTTTCGTCGATGCTATGGCAAACGGCGCAGTTGCCTTTCTCCTCGTTCCGGAAAACTTCCAGGCCGAGCTTGGCGGACTCACTCAACGCCGACTCATCGCCGCCGTACATGTAACGGTCGAAAGGCGAGTTCCCACTGAGAACCGTTCGTTCAAAAGAAGCGATCGACTTGACGACCTTGTCGAACGTCACCGGACCCGGCCCGTAGGCTTTTTCAAATTGCGCGACGTAGCCGGGGTCTCCGGAAAGTTTCTCGACAACGGCTTCGGCGGTATGCGCCATTTCAATCGGATTCTGCATCGGTCCCCCGGCCTGGTCTTCGAGGCTGGCAGCTCGCCCGTCCCAGAACTGGGTCGTGTAGTAGGCGGCGTTGATCACACTGGGCGCCTGCCGTCCGCCTTTCTTGCCGCCGACGCCACTCGAAAACTGGTCCGGGTCAGCGAAGCCCGCCTCAGGCCGGTGGCAAGAGAGCATTTTCCAATCCAAGAATGAGCCTGAAGAAGGAGGATCGGACGGGCGGTGCTGCTGGGGTTCTCCTTTCAGTGGCGGTTAGGCAGTCAGTGGCAGTTAGGCAGCGGGGGATGGGGGTGCGGGGCAAGGGGGCTGGCGTTTGAAGTCCCCTTGCCCTGCTTCCATCACTGCAGAAATCTGTCAGCGACGAAGTCGACAACGGGCTAGCAGGGCGAGCTTGGCTTTCTGCATCCGCTGGGCCGCTGCCGTGTCGCTGTGGCGGCTGGCTTGCTGCTGGAGCGTCTCGGTTCGCACGCCGTCCTTGAGGTGCTTTTGCCAGTCGGGCAGCGAGAGTAGCTTTTCGTAGGGCGTGCGGTAGTCGGTGGCGCGATAGCGACGGCGGCGTTGGCCCCGGGCGGTGATCTCGATGGTGGCGAAGCCGCACGGGCGGTGGTAGTTCAGATAGGGATTGAAATAGGCTGTGTAGAAGCGCTGCAACGCGGAGGCATGCTCGGCGGCGATCGCTCCGTAGCCTATGTGCTTGCGCACCACGGCCCCGTTTTTGCCTTCCACCAGAGCGTTGTCGGTGGTGCGATAGGGGCGCGACTTGGTGAACTCGATCAGTAGCTTGTTGAGCAGCCGGGCCAGGCGGTGATTGAGAAACTCCGAGCCGTTGTCGCAGTGGAAGCCGCGCAGGCGAAAGGGGAACTGGTGCAACATCGCTTCCAGCACCGGGATCAGGTGTCGCTCCGAGATCGTCTCGACGCAGCCGACGACCTGCCACTGCGTGACCGTATCGACGGCGTTGATGTGATACAGCCCCGGGCGAGTGTCCCAGTGACCCTGGTGCACCGTATCGACGCGCAGATAGCCGGGTTGTCCCTGTGGCTCGGGCTTGCGCCGCTCGGCGATCCCGACCTGTCGTCTCTGAGTGCGATCGAACACCACCCGCTGTGAGCGATAAGCCCGGGAGCGCCGCAGGTTGTAAATGTGGGAAATCGAGATGTGGGCCAGGCGGACGTACTCCGAGTTGGCGAAGAACTGATACTCGCGCTCGAGGATGCGCCGTACCGCCGGCCCGGACAGACCCTCGTGGGCAGCGTCGACGGTTGCTAACAAGGCAATGTCCTGGGGTGTGTAGCGGCGCGGAAAGCGGCGCCGACGGGGTTGTCGGGCCTCGATCCGTCGGTGCCGAAGCCACTGCCCCATCAGCCGCGTCAACTGGGCCCGACTCAACCCGCTCAGCCGCGCCAGAAACCGCCGCACGATGCCCTTCTGCCTCCTGCCAAGCCGTCGGTAGTGCTGCGCCGCCAAGATACGCTCGACAAAGCGATAAATCTGCTCGCGTCCCTGGACTCTGAAGCCAATGCTTCGACTGCCGGCCAGGAACTCCTGCATCTCGGCCAGGGTAAGCCGCTCTAGGTTCTGCATGGTGATCGTCATTCACCAGCAGCTTGTACCCTTTCGTCCCGCTCACGTTCAGGCTCATCTTGTGTTGGAAACAAACCTCCCCTTCAGGCTCATCCTGTATTGGATAACTCTAGAGGCGCAGGCGATCGTTCCATCCACCGATAATAGGGTGTCGTAGTAGAGCTGCCGCCCCAGGGCGATGGTCTCCGCCGTGGGCGGATTGTCTTCGGGGATTGGCAATGGTGGCAGCCCCAGCGGAACAGAGATTTCAACAGGCTGCCCGATCGGCTTGGCTGCCGGGGGGGCAACTTCGGGTGGCGGCTCCGGCGCACACGACACGCCCAGTAGAACAATCGCCGACACAAACATTGCAACCAATTTGAAACGGGGAGCGGCTGTCACGGTTCACCTCCAGTTCGATGACGCTTGCGGGGACCCAGGTCCCTGTGGTTAGAGCGAAACAAGCTTTTAATGATTATTGCCTCTGAGGCCTAATGTCAACTGTCGGTAGCCGGCGGGTCGGATTCTTGCCGAACGTGACAGGAAATCTGAAGATCGGGAATCGATCTCCCCGCGGCAGGGGCGAGGTCGCCGGCTCGAAGCGTGTCCGGAGCCGGTTTCGGGATGCGGTCAGCCGTTGTGTCGCCCTTCCAGGGCTTCCCCGAACTGCTCCTTCTTCCCACGGCTGGAGCCGTGGGCTGAGATTGTTGCGGCCTCTGAAGGCCGGTTCGACGCCGCTGCTTTCATTGACAGCCCTCAGACAGACGGCTATCCTGGATAAGAGTCGTCAATTGCCCCCTAGCAGGGTGCATCCCACCACTTCTTCGAAGGGATTCTCGTGGCAAATACGCGTTCCGCGATCCAGCGCATCCGTCGGACGGCGAGGCAGACTGAGGTCAATCGCCGAAATAGGAGTCGGATGCGAACCCAGGTCAAGAAGCTCGAACAAGCTCTTGCCGATAAAGATGCCGATGGCGCTCAACAACTACTGCGCCCCACTTTGAGCATCGTGGACAAGTCGGTGCAGAAAGGCCTGCTCAAAAAGAACACCGCATCGCGAATGAAGTCCCGGCTCACCGTTCTCACGAAAGCCCTCGCGGCGAAACCGGCGGAATCGAGCCCCGGCTAGTGCTTGGTTGCATAAATTCACGATAGGTTATAGGCGGACAATCCCTGGACCGCTCCCTCACGGTCGCGGCTCGGAAGATTCTGCGAACAAACCACTTCCGGGCCAGACGGACGATCGTATGGTTCTTCGGGAAAGGGCTTTTCAAATAACGCGAACTTTTGCAACCAAGCACTAGCTGGTCAAACTCACCACGAGTTGCTCCATGATGATGCGGTCCTCGGGCCGCTCGCGTCGAAGGTCCCTATCGGCCTGGAATAGGGAGGTCAGTGCGCCTTCGAGTTCGTCTTGGGAGAATCGGCGGGCGATATCAAGCACCTGCCTTGCCCTCGACGGCCAAATGCGGACACCAGTTTGTTGCAATTGCCGCATCAACTCCGCACTGTTGCGCGTGCCCCCTTCTTTCGCCGCCAGGGCCTGACGGAACAGCCCTGCCAGAAGGTTGATCTGCATGGGCCAGTACTCGCCGCTCCTAGCCAGAGTCTCGAGCACGTCGAGCGCCCGCAGACGGTTCTTCCGGGCCAGGGCGTCAGAGAACTCGAATACGCCGCGTTGACGGGCTTCGGGAATCAAAGTCTCAAGGTCTTGAGCGGTGATCGCCCGCCCGTCGGCGGCGTAGAGTGCCAGTTTCTCCAATTCATTGCCCAGGCGGGCCATGTCGTTCCCCAACATTTCCACCAGCTCGGACAAGATGGGCCGCTCGATGTTAAGTCGCAGTTCTTTCGCTAATCGCGTAGCGGCCGCCACGGCCTCCCGCAGGGTCAGCCGCGTCAGCTCAACTGTTGCGGGGACAGCTGAATAGAACTTCGCTACTCGTTCGAGCTTGGCCTTGTCGCCCCGATCATTCCAATCGTAGCGGGTCGCCTCGAACAACAATACGACGCCGGCCACCGGGTCGGCGAGGTAGTCTGCTAGCGGGTCAGTATGTGGGGACCCGGCACCTGAACGCGCGGCAACCCGCTTGGGCAGAACCGCTTCCGCATTCCGGCCAATGAGAAGCCGGCGGGGAGCAAACAACGAGAGCGTCCGCGCTTCATCCAGAAGCCGGTTCAAGGGCTGCTCACTGAGATCGATCTCGATCAAACCTTCCGGGGAGCCGGTTTCGGGATCCCGGTTGCCCAACACAGCTTCTACGAGCGCCTGGCGGCAGCGGTCTCGAAAAAATCCCTCGTTGCCGAGAAACAGGTAGGCCGGGGCCGGTACGGAACGGCCCAGCCGTTCGAGAAACTGTTTGGGCTTCATCTGGATTCAGAAACCTTCGAGCACGGCGGAAACCAAACTCCGCGCCAACCCTTCGCCCGTCCGCGCCAGGGCAGCCTGCCTCTCTTCTAAATAAGCTTCCGCATCGATCGTGACCTCGTAGCGCTCACGGTACTCGAAGGCCGGGTTCTGGTAGATCACGTTGCCCGTGTTTCGTTCGACCAAAGCGACGTGGACCTGTGTAAGAGTGGCCACGCTGGTCGACCTACCTGTCTTCGGGTCGAACACGACGGGGAAGACGAAGAAGTTGAGTACCGTCCCGGTCAAAGTAGCGTCGGCCTGCGATGGGTCGCTGATGATCCGATAGCGCGTGCGCGTCATGAATTCCCGTGCGACCGCGCTAGTCAAGTGCTGCTCGATCTTGAATTCGGTCGTGTTGTTTCTAAAGGTGGGAATGGCGATGGTGTGGACGGTATCGGGTACCGTGTCGGCACGTCCTGCCAGGTGATAGCCACAGGAACCGGCAGAAAAAGCAATAACCCACCAGACGACTGCCGTACCGTACGATCGGTTATCGCGCCGTCGAGGAAACAAGGGTTCAGTTCCTTAGCGGTCCGTGGTAGAAGTGAAGGTTGCGAAAAATCGGGTACAGCCAGCCAATTCGCTTCCGGCTAAGTGCTTTTTTCCTATGGCCATGACGGGGAGGCGAATTGGTGGCAGTCCCCATTTTTCGCTCCTGCACGACTTTTGCCACGGGCTGTTAGCGGTGACCAAGCTTCCGAGCGGCAGACACTAGCGCGGGTCGGCGACCGACTCCCTGACCGGGTGCTCAGACGTCGCGACGGACCGACGTCGACGCCGAAGCAGCCCCCCGATGCGCGTCACAATGCCGCTGAGCACGAAACCCGAGGCCATCGCCAGCAACACTGGCTGAGAGAAGTTCCAGATGAGATAAATCAAGGTCGCGAAGAAAACGACCATCACCAACGATGGTATCTGGAGAAGGCCGATGTTCTTAAGGCTCGTATACCGCCAAGTCGAGATCATCAGAAACGAAAGCAGTGCGATAAGGACCAGCCATAGCACGCCCCACGGCCACCAATTCTGAATCGGGTACCCTCCGCAAACGTGCACCACCGCTGCCAGCATCCCGGCGGCGGGAGGAATCGGCAGACCCACGAAGTAGCGGCGCCCGGGGCGCCCCGGGTTCTTCGGCGTTGGATTCTTCTGCACGTTGAAGCGCGCCAAGCGGGCGGCGCCGCAGGTCAGGTAAAGGAACGTCATTAAGTACCCGACGGCGGGTAGCCAGTCAGCCAACCAAAGGCCGGCAGCCAGCTCAGGAGAGCGGATGCCCCAAGCGAACGCTAGCGTTGCCGGCGCAACCCCAAAAGTAATCGCATCGGCCAGCGAGTCAATCTCACGCCCAAAATCACTGACGGCGTTCGTCATCCGCGCTATGCGGCCATCCATACCGTCGGTAAACACCGCCAGACCAATGGCCAAAGCAGCGTGGTCGTAAAGCCGGGCCGCCTCATCTCCCATGCCTGGGGGCAGTGAGATCGCCTGCACCGTTTTCATCAAGCAGTAGTAGCCGCAAAACAGCGTGCCGACGGTGAAAACCGTAGGCAGGGCATAGGGTCGACGAGGTTGCTTGGTAGTTTGAATTTCGCTCATTCTGTCAATCCCGAAGACGGGCTAGAATCGAACTTCCCCCTTTGACACGCTCCCCGCGTCGCACCAACAAGTCCCACTCCGGTCCCAGCAAGATGTCGACGCGCGAGCCGAATTTGATCAAACCAAATCGCTCCCCCTTCTCGACGACGTCGCCCTTCGATTTGTGGCAAACAATGCGGCGAGCCACCAACCCGGCGATCTGTCTGACGACCACTGTCGCGCTTTCGGACTCGATCGTCAAGCTCGTCTGTTCGTTTTCCAACGACGCGCTTTCCCGATTCGCCAAGTGGAACTTCCCCGGCCGGTACTCGAATGCGGTAATGCGACCGCTAACAGGTATGCGATTGACGTGGACGTCGAAGATATTGAGGAACACGCTGATGCGCCGGCCGCCGTCTCCGCTCGGCTGCAAGCTGACCACTTTCCCGTCGGCCGGTGAAACAGCGACGGCGCCTCGGGGAATCTCCCTCTCCGGGTCACGGAAAAAGTACAAGCAAAAGGCGGCTAACAGGAAAAAGGGAAGCCCCCAAACTACTGATGAAAAGAGGCTTACCAGAAACCCAGAAGCAGAGAGGCCAACTCCGTAGTGGATGCCGTCACGAACCATCGGATAGCCGCGTTCCGCAGGCTATTGTACCAGCCCCCGAATGCACCAGATCCACGCCTATCAAAGTAATTGGTCGCGGCTGGGGAGATCGGCGGCCAGCTAGATCAGTGGTTCTATCGTCACTGCGGACGATCGCAGGAGTGCGACAGGACCACGGTCCTGCCGGGCCACTTGTTGGGACCTTTGGGCACCGACGGGTGAGGAGGAGCCTAGGTGGACTCCTGTTGGTGCTGCCGCACAAGGTCGTACATCTTGTCCTTCAGGTGTAGCTTGAGCTTCTTTAACCGCATTTCCTCGACCTGCTCCTCCTGCGTTGGAAACCGCTGAGAGCTAAGTTCCTCAATCCGGCGATTGTAGTTTGAGTGCTGCTCCGCGAGCTTGCGGTACTCTTCGCTGGTTTCCATCAGTTGGGCAGACAGATTCTCTCGAGGGATGCTTGCCATGGAAGTTCCTCCTGGAGTGGCGACTGGAGATGCGGTTGGGGGGGATGGCGGACAACAGGTGAGTGGGTCTGGGGACATCGACGTCATAGTTGCTGCTTCATGTCCTCATTCACCCCGCCAATCCAACCTTACCAGAGTTTCAGAGCGATTTCAATTGCGACTTGCTCGGTCGTCAGTGGGATCGGCTGGTGGCAACGGCATGAGTCCCTATGACCGTCGTTTCCTCCCAAGCGAAAGCCCTCGGTGGGGTTCCTCGCCCGGGGGAACACGGATCCTGGGAGACGCGGTTTCCATGAAAAATCCACGGGCACCACTCTGAAAAGCCGCGCACACCTCTTCCGCGGCACGACTGTTGACGACTGGCTCCTCGGAAGGGGCGGCTGACTCTGCTGCCAGGAAAGGACCGCTTGCTTTTATCCTCGTGGTATACCGGCCAGCGCCGGGAGGTCGAGAGCCAAAACCTGGTCACCCGGCAGGGCTGTGATATCCTGAAGAAAGTGGTCCTTTTTCGCCTTTGGGGGGGCTTGAGAGAGGTCTCGTGAGGAAATCGTTTCACTATGTAGCCTTTGCCGGAAAGGAGGGCTAGGATGCTGGTTAAGATCCCCCGCCGATGGGAAGTTCCCGAGCGGGAAGCCGCCCCGGAAACCCTCTACCAAAGCCGCCGCACCGTTCTCAAAGCCCTTGGTTTTGTGGGTCTTGAGGCTCTCGGTTTGGAGGCGAGAGACCTCAGCGGTCTCTATCCGGCCAAGCGCAGCCCGAAATACCGGCTCGACCGGCCCATTACGCCTCAATGGGCAGCTACCGGCTACAACAACTTCTACGAATTCACCCTGCAGAAAGAACGCGTCAAGGACATGGTGGGGAAATTCACGATAGACCCCTGGACAGTCGAGGTCAGTGGCTTGGTCAACAATCCGAAGAAGTACGATTTCGACGACCTAGCAAGGCGCTTTCCCCTTGAGGAGCGCCTCTACCGCATGCGCTGTGTCGAGGCGTGGTCGATGGCGGTTCCCTGGACCGGCTTTCCGATCTCGGCTTTGATCAAAGAAGTTGATCCTAAACCAGACGCCAGGTACGTCCGAATGGTCACAGCCCACAGACCAAACGAGATGCCGGGCATCACGTCGCAGTCGCATTATCCCTGGCCGTACTTCGAGGCGCTGCGTTTGGATGAAGCCATGAACGAGCTGGCATTGTTCGTCACCGGTATCTACGGCAAGCCACTGCCGAAGCAAAACGGCGCGCCGATTCGCCTGATCGTTCCTTGGAAGTATGGGCTCAAGAGCATCAAGTCGATCGTCAAGATCGAGTTCACAAAGAGAAAGCCCCCCACGCTGTGGAACCAGGTCGCAGGTCGTGAGTACGGTTGGTATTCTAATGTGAATCCCAAGCGGCCTCACCCGCGCTGGTCACAGGCGACGGAAAAGGTGATTCCTAACATGGAAGTGCGCCCGACCCTGCCTTACAACGGCTACGAGGAGTTCGTGGCTGACCTGTACCACGGAAAAGAGTTTTAACGGCGAAACCCGCCCGGATCGTCGGTCTGGTTCGGGCGCATCGGGGGTCTTGAGGCTCTCGGTTTGGAGGCGAGAGACTTCAGCGGTCTCTATCCGGCCAAGCGCAGCCCGAAATACCGGCTCGACCGGCCCATTACGCCTCAATGGGCAGCTACCGGCTACAACAAGTTCTACGAATTCACCCTGCGGAAAGAACGCGTCAAGGACATGGTGGGGAAATTCACGATAGACCCCTGGACGATCGAGGTCAGTGGCTTGGTCTACACTAGCTTGCACTCGCGCGGTCAACCCCAATACTTTTCACTTAGCCGAGTAGCTCAAGTGAACGGAGTCGAGGTACCGCAAAACCACACCCGGCCAGTGTGGTCTTCTTACCGATCCCAGTCGGCCACGAAGATATTGAACTCGTAGCGGCTCTCGGCGTTATGGCTCGAGGTAAACACCAGTTCCCTTCCGTCGGGGGAAAACTCGGCAAAGGACGTAAAGCCGCCGAAGTCGGTGACCTGCTCGAGGTTGTTGCCGTCCACGTCAATCAGGAAAAGCTCAAACTCGCGGCTGTCGCATTGGTTCTTGTTCGAGGAGAAGATGATGCGCTTGCCATCGGGGGTGAACTGCGGCGCGAAGCTGGCACAACCGAAGTTCGTGATCCGGCGGGCGTCCGAGCCGTCGGAGTTGGCGACAAACAGTTCCATTTTCATGGGCGCCGTCAGATTCCGGGCCAACAGCTCACGGTAGCGCTCGATCAACGGGGCTTCGGTTGGGTGATGAGCTCGCCAGACGATCTTGTCACCAGCCGGCGAAAAGAACGCCCCGCCGTCGTAGCCCAGAGTTTTCGTCAGCCGTCGCTTGTTTCCCCCGTCGAGGTCCATGGACCACAGGTCGAGATCTCCGGACGCTTTCGAGGTGTAAATAACCTTACCCGTTTTCCAGTTGACGGTAGCCTCGGCGTCGTATCCTAGAGTTTCGGTGAGCCTTTGCAGATTGTTCCCATCGTCATCCGCGACGTAAAGCTCGTACGTTTCATGCACGGCCCAGACGTAACCCTTGCTGCGGTCAGGACGCGCCGGACAGCCCGCTTGGCCCGCGTGAGTCGAGGCGTAGATGATTTGTTCGCCATCCGGAAGAAAGTATCCACAGGTGGTTACGCCTTGTCCGGTCGAGACGCGCTTCACTCCCGAGCCGTCCACGTTCATGACGTAGATCTGGTCGCAGCTGTTTCCGTCACGGGTGGATTGAAAGATGAGCCGGCCCCCGTCGGGAGACCAATAGGCCTCTGCGTTCTGGCCCCCGAAAGTAAGCTGGCGCACGTTCGAAAGATGCGGCGAGGTCTGGCCACCAGCCGGCAAGGCTGTAACGGTCCAAATGAGGGCCAAGACACCAGATCGCGCACTGCCAAGCTTGAGCCTCACGATTCGTATTGTACCGCCGCAGGGCGAGGTCGGCACAGGAACTGTGGCCCTAGATGTCGTACGGTTTGCCCGATTTCACACTAAATGTTGTTGTTAGAGCTTTACATTGGGATTCGACGGAGTTACTATAATCAGGCGTAGGCGTGACCCGTATCGTTTGTCTAAACTCACTTGATCGCTACAGTCTAAGCGGGAAACGAGCACTATCTGAACCCAGTCGGCCCCAAGGTGAACGAGCGTGCTAAGTCTCAAGAAACTGGAACTTTTTGGCTTTAAGTCGTTCTGCGACCGTCAGGAACTGCGGTTCAGCGGCGATGGTATCGCTGCCATCGTCGGCCCGAACGGGTGCGGCAAGTCGAACATCGGTGACGCCATCAGTTGGGTGATCGGTGAACAGTCGGCCAAAAGCCTCCGTGGCGCTCGCATGCAGGACCTTATTTTCAATGGCTCGCGGGACCGCAAACCTTCGGGCTTGGCTTCGATCAGCTTGACGCTGGTGGACCCGGAAGCCTACTTGGCCAAAAGAAACGGGACCGGCTCAAACGGTGTCCCTGCAAGCTTGGCCAAGCGGCCGGAGGAAATGGTCGTTACGCGCAAACTGTTTCGATCCGGTGAAAGCCAATACCTGATCAACGGAAAGGCCTGCCGGCTGCGCGACGTCCGCGAGCTGTTCATGGGCACGGGTCTGGGACCGCAGCACTACGCCATCATCGAGCAAGGAAGAATCGAGCAAATCCTGAGCTCCCGCCCCGTGGACAGGCGCGCCTTTGTCGAAGAAGCGGCCGGCGTCACGAAGTTCAAGACAAAAAAACGACTGGCGGAGTTGAAACTCGAAAGCGCGCGCCAAAACCTTCATCGCGTCAACGACATCCTGCAGGAAGTGACCAGGCAGGTCAACTCGCTAAAACGCCAAGCGTCGAGAGCGCGCCGGCACGAGGAACTACAGACCCGGCTCAAAGCGACTCTCTCCGTTCTGCTAGCCGGCCGATACCGGCGCCTCGATGAGCAGCTCAGGTCGAGGACGGCGGAGTCGGACAAAGCGGAAGACGCGAATCGTTTGTTGGCCGAGCGATTGCACCAGCTCGAAAGCGAATTGACGTCGTATCGCAAGCAGCAGCAACTCCAAGACACAACCCTGACCAGCCGCCGCGAGGAGCTCTCACAGCTCGTTGTCAACATTGAGCGCCTGCGCTCTCGAGTGGAACAGCAGGCCCTTACCGCCAAGGAGAACCAAAAACGCGAAAAACAGTGGGAAGTTCAAATCTCCTACCTTGGCGAGCGGCTCGAGCAGCTTCAGACCGAGTTGGCGTCCGAGGAGGCCGCCTTGGAACAAGTGGCGTCGGAGAAAGACAGCGCCCGGCAGGCGTTGATTCGAAAAACCTCCGACGTCGAGCAATGCCAAGCCGGCCTCGCTGAAGACCAGCAGGAACAGGAGCGCGGCCGCCTTCGCATGCTCCAGCTTCTTGGTGAGATCGCTACTGCGCGCAATGAAGTCGCGAAGTTAGAGGAGTTCCTTGCCGGCACCGAACGCCAGATCGCAGGCCTGCAAAAGGAAGAGGGGGACGCGCGGCAGGAGCTCGCGGGTCTGGCAGGCCGCCGCAAGGAGGCAGAGTTACAGGTTGAGCGAGAACGGAAGGATCTCGAAGCTTTGGCGGCTCGCCGCAAGAGTATCGAGCAGCAGATCCGCTCGCACCGGGAGCAGGCCGCAACCGGCCGCGAGCAAGTCGAGCGGCTGCAGGAAGAACTCTCTCGAGCGAGGGCCAGGCGTGACTCGCTGGAAGAAATTCTCTCCCACCACGCTTATACCGCCGAGAGTGTTAAGAACTTTTTCGCCTTGATCGACAGGCGTGCGGAGCAAGGCTTCCGTCCGGTGGGCATCCTCGCGGATTATGTTGAAGTCGCTTCCGAGCACGAGAGGGTTGCCGAAGACTTCCTGCGCGATGAACTCGAGTTCGTGGTCGTCAAGAGTTGGAGCGAAGCCCGGCAGGGCGTGCAGCTTGTCCGTCGAGACCTGCACGGTGAGGTCACGTTCCTAGTTCACCCAGACTCTTCGCTGAGCGAAGAGATTCCCGCTCTGGGGCCGGAGACGGGTGTCACAGGCCGCTTGGCCGACTCGATTCGCCTGACGAATGGGCTGTCCGGCGCGGCGTCGTCCCTGCTGCCGCGCCTGCGCGGCTGTTACCTGGTCGAAGACGAAGAGGCCGCTCGGCGGCTGGCGGTGCAGCATCCCGACCTTTCGTTTTTGTTGCCGGACGGTGTTTGCTATCGCGGCCACACGGTCCGGGGCGGCAAACCGGGCACGAGCGGTCCCCTGTCGCTCAAGCGGGAGCTCCGTGAGCTGACCCCGAAGGTCGCCGCCACAGAGAAGTCACTTCGCGAAGCTCTGGCAATGGCGTCACAAGCCGAAGACGAAATCGAAACCAAGGGCACGGAGCTGGAGACTGTCAAGTCCGAATGCCAGGAGACCGAAAAACGGTTGCTGGCCGGCGAGCATGAACTGCGCCGGCTCGATGAGGCGATTGACCAGTCCGAGCGCCGGCGCTCGGTGGCGAGCGTCGAAAGAGAGCGGCTGCAACACACCGCACAAGAGGCGTCCACGGATCGGGACGCTCGTAGCCGGCAGATCGAGCAGAAGGAGACGGAGCGCGGCCAATGTGAAAAGTTGCTCGCCGATTTGGAACAGCGCATCCACGAAAACCAAGGGGGTCTCGCTAGCCTACTCCAGGAACAAACACAAGCACGTACCCAATTGGCAACTCTCGAAGAGAGGCACAAGGGGGCGACCGCCTCGTCTGCTCGGGCTCGGCAGCGCGTCGAAGAACAGAACGAGCGGATGCACTCCCTCTCGAGCCAGATGCGAGAGTCGGAAGCAGAGCGCGTCCGGCTGCTCGAGGACAACGTCGCGCTTGCAAGCCAAATCGACCAACAGTGCGCCCGGCGCGTCGAGGCTGAACGAGAAGCGAGTGATATTTCGCAGGCTCTGGCAGAGTTGCGCGGCCGCGTAGAGGCATCGGAGGAGCAAATCGGCGTCGAGCGTTCGTCCCTGGATCAAATTCGTGATCATCGTTCCACCATCGAGGTGCGTTTGGCCGAGATCCGCTCCGAAGTCAAGCATCTCGAGGAGGAATGCAAGCGCGAGATCGGACAGCCTATCCAGCAGGTGTCCGACGCCGAAAGCGAAGAACTGACCGATGAGGAACTAGCCACGGCCGAGGCCGAGTACCAAGAGACCAGGGCGAAACTGGATAGCCTCGGGCCGGTAAACGTACTGGCTCTCGAAGAATTCCAGGAAGCGAAAGAGCGCCTCGACTTCCTCGAAGCGCAAAAGGAAGATCTACTCGACTCCATCGCCGACACGCAAACGGCCATCGCCGAAATCGACGCGGTCTCGCGGCTCAAGTTTCAAGATGCCTTTGAGGCAATCAACAAGAACTTTCATGAAGTTTTCCGCATGCTATTCGGCGGCGGTCAAGCGGAAATGAAGCTGACCGACGAATCCAACCTCGCCGACTCGGGGATCGACATCATCGCCTCTCCTCCGGGCAAGCGTCTGCAGAACGTTGCCCTTCTTTCCGGTGGCGAAAAATCGCTGACCGCGGTCGCCTTGCTCATGGCGACCTTCCAATACAAGCCCAGTCCGTTTTGCGTGCTCGATGAGGTGGACGCCGCCCTCGACGAGCCCAACCTCGCTCGCTTTAGCCGCCTTGTCAGCGAGATGAGCGACCGCACGCAATTCATCCTGATCACGCACAGCAAGACGACCATGGAAACCGCTCAGACCCTCTACGGCGTGACCATGCAGCAGCCGGGCGTCTCGCAACTCGTATCCGTCCGAATGGCGGACCACGAGAACGGGCGAGCCGCCACGAGCCAGCGGGCAGCAGAGCGGGGCTAATCCGCTTTTCTGCTTGGGAAAATAGGCCCGCCCTGTGACCCGGATGACGCTGGGGCCGTATTTTCATGCTTCCCATCTGTCCGACTGACGAGGTCGGCCTGAGGTCAACCCAGCGGGCCCGAGGCCGGCGCCACATGCCGCTACATCTTCAGGCGCCTTACAGATCTGTAGGGGCACAGCATGCTGTGCCCGCCGGCACTTCGCCTCGCCACGCTGGTGAGAAAAGCCGGCTAAAGCCAGTAGAGCATCCAGTAGATCACGACGCCTGTCACCGAGACGTACATCCAAATCGGCAGCGTCCAACGAGCGATCCGGCGGTGGCGATCAAAGCGCTCCTTCCATGCATGGAACAGGGTTATAAGGGCCAGAGGCACAATGGCGGCCGCCAGGATGATGTGAGTGATGAGGATTGTGAAATACAGTGGCCGGATCCAACCTTGTTTGGTGAAAGGGACCGAACCCGCGTGGTAGTGGTAGACGAGATAGGAAGCGAGGAAGAAGCACGACACGACGAACGCTGCCAGCATGCAGAATCGGTGGCGATCAATCTCGCGCCGGCGGATGAAGTAGTATCCACAGCCCAGCAACAGGCCGCTAAGCGAGTTTAGGGAAGCGTTGAGGGCAGGGAGGTTGCTGACGTCCATTCGTCAACTCAGCGTCTGCGCCGACGGGCGGTGGGCCTGCAAGAAGGCGGCCGCCAGTGTCACTGCGCCAAAGGCGATCATCACGATCAAGCAGAGCACCAACCCAGGGCCCGCCGTGACGCTTTGCGGGCTAAGAAAGTGGCGCAGCGCC
Organism: Bryobacterales bacterium; assembly: GCA_965248105.1. GTDB lineage: Bacteria > Acidobacteriota > Terriglobia > Bryobacterales > UBA6623. The sequence goes on along the minus strand of CBDFIK010000006.1, from coordinate 1,157,603 downwards.
GCTACGCCATAGGCGACCGGGTTGACCATGATGACCCACTGCACCCAGGTCGAAGCACCTTCGGCTGGGAAGACTGCTCCTGACAGCACCCAGATTGGCATGAGCACGATGTTCATCACGGAGTGAAACCCTTGCACCGAGTTCAACCACCAAGCGAAGAAAAACCCCAAGCCCGTAAGACCGAACGAAAGCAGCAGAATGGTAGCCAGCAATGCAGGGATTCTCGATATCTCGATCGGGACCCCCATCAACGGCGCAAGCGGCAACAGCACGATCCCCTGAAACGCTCCGATCGTGGATGCACCTAGGAGTTTCCCGAGGACCAACGCCATTCGAGAGACCGGCGCGACCAAAACCGAAAGCAGAAATCCTTCGCGCCTGTCTTCGATCACCGAAATGTTTGAAAAAATAGCCGCGAACAGCACCGCCAGCACCACTGTCCCCGGAAAGAAAAAGCCCAACGACCCGGTGTCGCCACCTACCCCGGTCCGCAAGGACGTACTGAAGCCCGAGCTGAGCAACAACCAGATCACAAGCGGCGTCGCTATGCCGCCTACAACCCGACTCCGCTGGCGATAGAAGCCCCGAATCTCGCGGCCCCACAGGCTGACAACAGCTAGCCACAGACTCGGCGTCGGAGACGGGCTTTGCGCTACCTTCGGTTGCACGGCAATTGCTGGAGCGGTCACAGGCGGGCAACCTTGGTCACGGTAGACGCCCGTCCAGGGGGCAGTGGGACCTGTTGGTTCGCGAATCTAATTCGGCGGTCCGAATTAGGAGGCGATTATCTAATTTTACCTTTGATCTCCGTTCGCCGCCTGTTGCCTGAAGCGATGACCGGTCATGTGAATGAAGACGTCCTCGAGGCTGGGACGTGAAACGGTGACCGAATCGATTCGTTGCGGCAACTCCTTCATGAGCCGGGCCGCCAGTTGGGAACCTTCGGGATGTTCGAATCGAACTGCGCCGTCTACCACGTTTGCTCGGATGTCCAATCCGGCGGGTAACTCGGCCAAAAGGGCATGAGGATCACCCGCGGTCAACATCACGACCTCGCCGCCGATCTCGCTTTTCAACCCGCCCGGCGTCCCCTCGGCCACAAGAGACCCTTCGTCGAGGATTGCCAGCCGGTCGCATTTGTCCGCCTCGTCGAGCAGATGCGTTGTCAGCAGAATGGTTACCCCTTCTTCGCGGCGCAACAACTGCAGGTAATCCCAGAAATCCCGCCGGGCACCCGGGTCAACCCCCGTGCTGGGCTCGTCAAGCAGAAGCAGTCGTGGGCGGTGAAGCAGCCCTTTTGCCAACTCGAGCCGCCGGCGCATGCCGCCGGAAAGCGTTTCGACGACACTGTTGCGTCGATCGGTCAGCCCGACCCGGTCTACGACTCGGTCAATTCGATCCCGCAGAATGCTACCCCTGAGGCCATAGAGATGCCCCTGGTGGACCAGGTTTTCAGCGGCTGTCAGTCGGCGGTCGAGGCTTTGATTCTGAAAAACGACACCAATCTGGCGGCGCACCCCTAGTGGATCTTTGGCGACGTCAATGCCAAAAACTTGGGCCTGGCCATCAGCCGGCAACAGCAAGGTGGAGAGAACCCGAAAAAGGGTTGTCTTCCCGCCGCCATTGGGGCCGAGCAAACCGAAGACTTCGCCGGGCTCGACGAAAAAGCTTATGCCCTTCAGCGCGTCTCGTTCGCCATAGCGATAGGCGAGATCTTGTACTTTGACCGCGGGCACAGCTTCCATGTATCGCTTCCCAAGCCACGATAGCACACGGCAGGATGTACAGCTTCAAAACGAAGCTGCCTCCGCGGCCCTTGGCCGGCGACCGCCCCCCCGAGATGAGTCTCGACGCGGCAGGCTGAGAGTGCCCGCCGCTATGGGACTCGATGTCGCCAGGAATGGCGACACGGCACGTAAGAATGCGCGCGCCACAAAAGCAAAAGCCGCCGATCCGGCGGCGTAGAAGGCCATACGGTTTTCAGGCCGCACAAAACCGTGACCTTCGTCGGAGTATAGCGCGTAGACAAAAAGGCCGCAGGTCTGGGCCAAACGACAGCCCAGCCCTACTCTACGGGACTTAAATGCGTTTAGCTTTGGGCGGATTCGGGCGCTAAGCGCGACCGCGACCGGGTAGAGTATACTTTCCGAGCGCGCCTGAGTAGAGATTGCGCTCTCTACGAAGTCGAATTGTGCTTCTTGAAATCTCGAGGCCGAAAGAGCCGTGATCGGACACACCATCTCGCACTATAGGATCGTCGGGAAGCTCGGTGAGGGCGGGATGGGCGTTGTGCGGCGCTACAGCACCCCAACATTCTACGCCGTCTCCGGCCGCCCTGAGCAAGCCCGGAAATTTCTCCATGACCTCGAGGAACCCTCCCGGCCGGCACACATCGTCGCTTTCCAAATCGCCTTGATCCATGCGGGCCTGCGATCCGCTGATCAGGCCTTCGAGTGGTTGGAGCGGGCCCTCGCGGCGCACAGTCCTCTACTTCTCTGGCTGAAGACCCATCCTGAGTTCGACTGGCTCCACCCCGACCCCCGATTCACCGCTCTGTTTCAGAAGATGAACTTGGACTCAGGGATCGCCACGCATGCGGCGTAGATCACTCACGACATCATTGGGCCTATATTCCGCCAAGGTTTTCGGGGATCTTGAAACGGGAGCACCCCCCGGGTTCGGAGAGTATTCCCTCGCACTAGCTTCCTTGCAGCGTTTTTTCCCGCATGATACGTTCAAAGTCGCCTCCTTATGGGCTTTCGCACCGTAGCATCCACCACGCGGCGCACTTCTCAGCTGGCCTGTTTTTACTTGCTTTGGTCGACGTGTCTGTTTGCGCAGCAGCCGATCGGGCCGACTAGGCAGCCTGGGGACCTGGAGATCTACGCCCACAGCCAAGAAAGCTTGGGCGATATGCGATACCTGCGCGGAAACGTTGAAATCCACTACAACAACTCCATTCTCACGGCCGACGAGATGGACTACAACGATCAAACGGATGACGTCGAGGCCCGCGGCAACGTGCGCTATCGCAACAGCGTGAAGCGGGAAGACTTGCACGCCGAAAAGTTCAACTATAATTTGCGAACCGAAATCGGCACATTCTACCGGGTTCACGGGACGGTCGCCTCCGCAAACCAGGGCGGCTTCCGGGTGCTCACCACCGACAACCCCTTCTATATCGACGGTAAAGTTGTTCACAAGACGGCGGACCACTACACGGTCCACAACGGGTATGTCACCAATTGCGAGACCACGGATCCCTGGTGGACGATGCGCGCGCCTCGCACTACGATCACTCCCGGTAAATCCGCTACCGTTTACCGCGGCGTCTTCCGAGTGCGCAAAGTGCCGATTTTCTACTTCCCTGTGTTCAAGAAATCGCTCGAGCGGTTGCCCCGCCAGAGCGGGTTTCTTACCCCAAACATTGGGAATAGCTCTCGATTCGGGTTCGTACTCGGCCAGTCTTACTTTTGGGCCATCAATCGAAACTACGACGCAACGATCGGCGGTACGTGGTATACCGACCGCGGGATTGCCAGCCAAGTCGGCGTCCGGGGCCGTCCGACGGCGAACAGTCACTTCAACGCCGCCTTTTATGGCGTAAAGGATCGCGGACGGAAGCTTGACGACGGGCGCCGGATAAAACAAGGTGGCAGCTCGTTTTCCATGCAGGGCAGCGCCCTAATGCCGGGCGGCTTTCGCGGTGTGACGGAAATCAATTACCTTAGCTCGCTGGAATTCCGGCAGGCCTTCACACAAAGCTTTCACGAGGCGGTATTCTCGCAGATTCGCTCGTTCGGTTTTATAACCAAGAACTTTTCCACTTTCAGCATCAACACCGAGTTGTCCCGCGACGAGAACTTCCAGAGCGTCAAGCGTGGAGACACGATTATCGTCCGCAAGCTGCCCAGCGTCGAGTTCAACAGCCGAGACCGACCCATCGTTGACGGTCCGGTCCCTTTGTGGTTTAGCCTCGACAGCTCTTTTGGCTTGGTCAGCCGCACGCAGCCGCTGTTTCAGACGCGACGTTTCGTGCAGCGGGGTGATCTTTATCCCAGGCTCTCGACCAAGTTCTTCTTCAAGGGCTTTCACTTCAGGCCGACTTTCGGCGCCCGTCAAACTGCGTACGGGCAAAGCCGGGTCGAGGGAGGACTACGTGGAGCAAACTATTATCGGAGTACCCGGGAGGCTTCGATTGAAATTTCACCGCCGGCGTTGCAGCGTATCTATAACGGGCCAAAATGGCTGGGGGACCGCGTGAAACACGTGATTGAACCCAGACTCTCCTACCGCTACGTGGATGGCGCGGACGATTTCCACCGTGTTATCCGGTTTGACGATCTTGATCTGACCAATAACACAAACGAGGCGCAGTTCATGGTCACGAACCGCTTCTTCGCAAAAAACGACCAAAGCGGCCAGGTACGGGAGGTATTTGCCCTCGATATTTGGCAAAGGCGCTACTTCGACCCAGATTTCGGGGGCGCGCTGCTCCCGGGACGGCGCAACGTGCTGCGTTCGACGATCGATTTCAGCCCCTTCGCCTTCGCCGACCAACTTCGCAGTTATTCGCCCATAGCCACCGCCATGCGCGTCCGGCCAAGCTGGCGCTATGGGCTGGAATGGCGTTACGATTACGATCCACTGCGGGGAAAACTGGTCAACAGCGGCGTGACCGGCGATTTCCGAATCAATCGCTTCGTGCGAACGAGTTTCGGCCACTACGCCGTCCGGACCCCGAGCACGGTCACGCCCCCCAGCAACCAACTCTTCACGAAGGTCAGTCTGGGCGACTTCAACCGCCGCGGCTGGAATGTCGCCCTCTCAAACATCTACGACTACCGGCAGAAAATCTTCCTGTACACCATTGCCCAGGTTGCCTACAATACCGATTGCTGCGGCTTCAGTGTCGGCTGGCGGCGATTTGCGATCGGGACCATTCGCAACGAGAATCAGATCCGGGTATCCTTGTCGATCGCGAACGTCGGTTCGTTCGGCACCCTGGCGCCTCGGGAGCGATTGTTCTAGGCAATGGCTTTCCCCAAGCGGTACGCGGAAGTCGCTGCCCGCACCCGCGTGCCGGCCGGCGCTGTCTTCGCTGTTGCGTTTCTGCTCATAGCCCACCCGTCTTGGCAGTCGCTGGCGATCGGTGGTCTTATTGCGCTGCTCGGTTTACTCCTGAGAGCCTGGGCGGCCGGACACCTGACCAAGTACGAAAAGCTGACGACTTCGGGACCCTACGCCTACACCCGGAATCCGCTCTACCTGGGCACACTCATCTCGGCCGCCGGGTGCGCCGTGGCCGGATCCCATATTGCGATCGCTGTTGTCGTAGCGGCGTTCTTTATTCTGTTCTACTTGCCCGTCGTTGAGGAGGAGGAACGTTACCTGCGCGAGACCTTCGACGGATACGCGGCCTACGAGAAGCGGGTGGCGAGGTTTTTGCCGGTGCACCTGTTCCAGCGCCGGCGCGGAGACGGATTCCGCCTTTCCCTTTACATGAGAAACCGTGAGCCTAGGACTTTGATCGCGTTCGGCCTCCTGTTCGCGATTCTGGCGGCCAAGGTGCTCTACGGCTCATGAGAAAGCACACCAGCCGACTGAGATCCCTCCCAAAGGCCGGGTGCCCGTGCCACTCGCCAACTGGCCCGCTTCTGAGTAGAAACTGCTGCCTGCCGCGGAGCCATGCTCGTCGATCCACGCAGCCTTAGATCCGGACTGCTTTTTGAGGGTCCCTTCTTGACAATCCGGAGTACGCGCCTCCGGGCTTTGTGGTATACATTCGGTCATTGTCGGCAAGGAGGTTGTGTTGAGTCTATCCCGTCTCGAAGGTCGGGTAGCTGTCATCACGGGCGCCAGTAGCGGAATCGGTCGGCAAATCGCGGAATCTCTTGCCGCGGCGGGTGCGGCGGTTGCGCTGTTGGCAAGAAATCAGGGACGGCTGCAAGAGGTCGCGGCAGCGATTCGCGAACAGGGTGGCAGCGTCGAGGTATGCCCGGCCGATGTCACTGACGAAAACGCCATCGAGCGCGTGGCCGGTCAGGTGAGTGGGAAGCTCGGCACGTGTGACATCTTGGTCAACAACGCGGGAATCAATATCCGAAGACCGCTTGAAGAATTCACCCGACAGGATTGGGACCGGGTCGTTGATACGAACCTCACCGCGCCGTTCGTGATGTGCCAGACTTTTGTTCCCGGCATGCGGAAGAAAAAGTTCGGACGAATCATCAACATCACGTCCATCATGGCGCACATCTCTTTACCGAATCGAACCGCCTATAGCGCCACCAAGGCGGGGCTGCTTGGCCTGACCAAGTGCCTGGCGCTCGAACTGGCGCCTTACAATATCACCGCCAACGGGATCAGCCCTGGTCCCATCGCGACGGAGATGCTCAGGCCCTTGATCGAAGATCCCGAAAAAAACGCTCGCTTCCTCGCGCGTGTTCCCCTCGGTCGCTGGGGGCGAGTGGAAGAAGTCGGTTCCCTTGCCGCGTTTCTTTGCTCCGACGAGGCGGCTTTCATCACGGGGACCGACATTGTCATCGACGGCGGCTGGATGGCCCAGTAGCGCCGCTGTTGGAGAGGCGGAATCCCGCCCGGAAACCCGACCATAGGGAGGCCCGTTTCCACCCTCCCGCAAGCTGCTCTGCCTCCCGCCGGACGGAATATTCAAAGCTGGAACGATTCCAAGAGCCGAAGTAGTGGCGAGCTTCACTCTCGAGGAACTCGGCCTGCCGGCAATAACCAGAAACAAAAGGACTTAACTGACACCCCAGGAAGTTTGTTTTGGGGGTGGGATCACAAGTGGCGAAATTACATCGAGCGAAGCTCTAATTTTACCTAGTACTTTTTTGTACCATTAGCATTTTCCAATCCAAGAATGAGCCTGAAGAAGGAGGATCGGACGGGCGGTGCTGCTGGGGTTCTCCTTTCAGTGGCGGTTAGGCAGTCAGTGGCAGTTAGGCAGCGGGGGATGGGGGTGCGGGGCAAGGGGGCTGGCGTTTGAAGTCCCCTTGCCCTGCTTCCATCACTGCAGAAATCTGTCAGCGACGAAGTCGACAACGGGCTAGCAGGGCGAGCTTGGCTTTCTGCATCCGCTGGGCCGCTGCCGTGTCGCTGTGGCGGCTGGCTTGCTGCTGGAGCGTCTCGGTTCGCACGCCGTCCTTGAGGTGCTTTTGCCAGTCGGGCAGCGAGAGTAGCTTTTCGTAGGGCGTGCGGTAGTCGGTGGCGCGATAGCGACGGCGGCGTTGGCCCCGGGCGGTGATCTCGATGGTGGCGAAGCCGCACGGGCGGTGGTAGTTCAGATAGGGATTGAAATAGGCTGTGTAGAAGCGCTGCAACGCGGAGGCATGCTCGGCGGCGATCGCTCCGTAGCCTATGTGCTTGCGCACCACGGCCCCGTTTTTGCCTTCCACCAGAGCGTTGTCGGTGGTGCGATAGGGGCGCGACTTGGTGAACTCGATCAGTAGCTTGTTGAGCAGCCGGGCCAGGCGGTGATTGAGAAACTCCGAGCCGTTGTCGCAGTGGAAGCCGCGCAGGCGAAAGGGGAACTGGTGCAACATCGCTTCCAGCACCGGGATCAGGTGTCGCTCCGAGATCGTCTCGACGCAGCCGACGACCTGCCACTGCGTGACCGTATCGACGGCGTTGATGTGATACAGCCCCGGGCGAGTGTCCCAGTGACCCTGGTGCACCGTATCGACGCGCAGATAGCCGGGTTGTCCCTGTGGCTCGGGCTTGCGCCGCTCGGCGATCCCGACCTGTCGTCTCTGAGTGCGATCGAACACCACCCGCTGTGAGCGATAAGCCCGGGAGCGCCGCAGGTTGTAAATGTGGGAAATCGAGATGTGGGCCAGGCGGACGTACTCCGAGTTGGCGAAGAACTGATACTCGCGCTCGAGGATGCGCCGTACCGCCGGCCCGGACAGACCCTCGTGGGCAGCGTCGACGGTTGCTAACAAGGCAATGTCCTGGGGTGTGTAGCGGCGCGGAAAGCGGCGCCGACGGGGTTGTCGGGCCTCGATCCGTCGGTGCCGAAGCCACTGCCCCATCAGCCGCGTCAACTGGGCCCGACTCAACCCGCTCAGCCGCGCCAGAAACCGCCGCACGATGCCCTTCTGCCTCCTGCCAAGCCGTCGGTAGTGCTGCGCCGCCAAGATACGCTCGACAAAGCGATAAATCTGCTCGCGTCCCTGGACTCTGAAGCCAATGCTTCGACTGCCGGCCAGGAACTCCTGCATCTCGGCCAGGGTAAGCCGCTCTAGGTTCTGCATGGTGATCGTCATTCACCAGCAGCTTGTACCCTTTCGTCCCGCTCACGTTCAGGCTCATCTTGTGTTGGAAACAAACCTCCCCTTCAGGCTCATCCTGTATTGGATAACTCTCCATTGGGTGACTTTTATAGTATTTTAGTACTATGTAAGGGTACCTAACCAATTTGGAGCAAGCTGGTAAGGTAGGCGCTAAACAGCGCATATTGGCCTTCGCAAGAAGGCATGGGTCGTGGGTTTGCAAAAGACGCAAAGAGGAGAGTCCGGCTCGTTGCGCAGCCTCGGGAGGAAGTATCTCCGGCTGCTGGGCGAACCGCTCCGTATCGCTCGGCGTGCTGTAGCTGAGAGTCGGGGCAGAGAACCCGAAGGTGGCGAGCCTCATGCGGGTGATCCTGTCATTGCTTGGTTGGTGCTAGCGGCGGCACTGCTAGCCACGGGGCTGACTTGGTACACCGCGAAAGAGCAGACGGCCGCCCATGACCGCGCGCGCTTCGAACTGGAAGTTGCGCGGACGCAGGCCGCTTTACTGGACCGGGTCGATCGCTACAGTGACACCCTGCGGGCCTTGGGAATCACTTTCCGCACCTTTGGTGAGATGCAGCCTGACAGGTGGGTAGATTTCATAGGGCAATTTAATTTTGGCAAGCTGTCTCCCGCGCTCGGTGACATCGCGTTCTTGGAGTACCTACCGGGTAGCCAAGGGGGAAGCGGCAAGCCGCGGTTTGCCCCCAGCGGCTTGGGGTCCGATTCCAGATCGCCGAGCGAGGCGCGGAGCGCGGGCTTTCCGGTTCGACTTACGTCGTTGCGCCGGGCCGGTTGGCGACCTCTGACGTCGTCGGTAACGTCCTGGGAAGACGTACGCAGGGCGGCTGAGCAAGCACGCGATTCCGCCGCGATGACGATCGTGCCGGTACTTGGGCGGCAGGCGGAGGAGGAATCCTCGGAACAAGGATTGCTGGCCTTTTTCCCCATTTTCCGTGGAGACGAGGCCCCGCGGACGGTCGAACAGCGCCGGTCTTCGGTGCGAGGCTGGCTGGGCGCTTTTGTTCGAAGTAAGGTGCTGATGAAGGAGGTGGCTGCGCACGTGGCCCAGCTCGACTTTCAGGTATTTGATGGTCGGGACCTCAAACCGGCGGCGCTAGTTTACGATCATCGCGGGTCGCAGGCTTTGAGCGGCTCCGGAACTCCCACCCGCTTCCGGCAGATGATCCCAGTCGAGGTCGGGGGGCGGACGTGGACCCTGGTATTCGGCTCACGTCCTGCCTTTGGCCTCTCTGGATATGCGAGCCGATCGCTACAGATTTTGCTGGGCGGCATTGCTGCGAGCGCGCTGTTATTCGGAGTTGTATGGAACCTCGAGACGGGTCGTGCGAGGGCACGCCTGCGAGCGGCGGCAAGCGTTTGGCGGCTGCGCGCAAGCGAACGGCTGAGCAAGGCGCTCACCGATCATTCTCCTGGGGGCATCATCACTTTCGACCGCCGGGGGATTGTCAAGCGCTTCAGTCCGGGAGCAGGGAGAATATTTGGCTACCGGGCGGAGGAAGCTGTTGACTACCCCATCGCAACGTTCTTGCCTTCGTGTTTCGAGAATTCGTCGGGAGACTCGATCCTTGAACTAAATGGGGACGCTGGTGGATCCCCGCGATCCCTTCGCTCACGCCAGGCCGGCCGACGCAAAGATGGGACCCAGTTTCCCATTGACCTCATCTGTGCCGCCACCGGCACCGACGATCGCTGGATGGCTACCGCGATTGTCAACGATATCTCAGAGAGCTGCCGCACCGAAGCTGCACTGAAGCAGAGCCAGGAGCGATACGATCTGACCGCCCGGGCCACCAACGACGGACTGTGGGACTGGGATCTGCGGAAGAACGAGATCCAATTTTCTCCCCGCTGGAAAGCCATTCTCGGATTCGCGGATGACGAGATCGGAAATCGTCCCGAGAACTGGTTCGATCGTGTGCACCTGGACGATCGCAGTGCGCTCCAAGCCCGAGTGGCCAAACATCTTGAAGGGCAGTCTCCGCATTTCGAAGCTGAGTTTCGGATCTTACACTCTGATGGTAGTTATCGCTGGGTGCTGAACCGAGGTCTTGCGGTTCGAGACGAGGACGGGCGGGCCGTGCGCATGGTCGGCGCCCAGACAGACATCACTGCCCGCAAACAGGCCGAAAGGAGGCTTCTGCAAGCGGCTTTTAATGATCCTCTGACCGGCCTCGCTAATAGGACGTACTTTATGGACCGGCTCGAGAACGCTACCCGCAAGGCCCGCCAAAACGACGGAGAGCTGTTCGCTCTGCTGTTTCTTGATTTGGACCGGTTCAAGGTTGTCAATGACAGCCTGGGTCATCCCGGGGGCGATCAACTGCTGATATCGGTGGCGCGGAGGCTCAAAACCTGTGTGCGCCCTAGCGATACAATCGCGCGACTCGGCGGCGATGAGTTTGCCATTTTGCTCGAGAGTCTCCGAGACGAGAAGGAAGCGACCCGCATCGCCGACCGGATCCAGTTGGGGTTATCGCAGCCCTTTACGATTGGCGATCAGGAAGTCTTCACCGCCGCCAGTATTGGTATTACACTTAGCTCTGACGGGCATCAAAAGGCGCAAGACCTCTTGCGTGGCGCTGACTCGGCCATGTATCGCGCGAAAGCTCTCGGCAAAGACCGTTATGAGATCTTCGATCGCGGCATGCCGAACGGCGACGGTGAGCTGCTGCATCTGGAAACGTCTCTTCGGCGCGGGCTTGAGCGCGAAGAGTTTCGCATTCACTACCAGCCGATTGTGTCTCTGGCCTCGGGCTTGATTACCGGCTGCGAGGCGCTGCTGCGCTGGCAGCACCCCGAGAGAGGACTGCTGCGTCCCGGCGAATTCATTCCCGTGGCGGAAGAGACGGGCGTGATCATTCCGATCAGTGAGTGGATACTGAGGGCGGTTTGCCAACAGGCCAAGGACTGGCAGAACCAGGGCTTTCCTCCCATTCGCGCGTGTGTGAACGTCTCGCCCCGCCAACTCCGGGAACCCAACTTTTTCGACGTCGTCTCGGAAGCGCTGGGCGACACCGGGCTCGACCCCTGGCTGCTTCAGTTGGAGCTGACCGAAAACTCGCTTCTCGACAACGCTGACGCGACGATTAAGCCGCTCGTCAAGCTTTACACCAAAGGCGTCAAGATTTCGCTTGATGATTTCGGAACAGGCTACTCCTCGATGATGCACCTTCGCCGCTTCCCTATAAGCGCCTTGAAAATCGACGAATGCTTCGTACGCGAAATCACCACCGATGCGACTGACGCGGCGATCGCCACGGGACTGATCTTGCTGGCCCATAGCCTGGAACTGAAGGTGATCGGCGAGGGAGTCGAGACGCCGGAACAGATGAAGTTTCTACAAAGCCGGAAGTGCGATGAAGTACAAGGTCACGTCATCAGTCCTCCGGTCGAAGTCGAGGCGTTCTCCGAGTTACTTAGTCGTCGGGAATTGCTGCTCACGCGGCTGGAACCGAGTCCCACTCTGTTCGAGGATTGAAGCCCGGCGGAGGGCGAGAGTCGTCCGCTCTTCTCGCAGCCCTAACAGCCCGTGGCGAAAGTCGTGCGGGAGAGAAAAATCGGGGACTGCCACCAATTCGCTCCCGTTATGGCCCTGGAAACAACGCACTTAACCTGAAGCGAATTGGCTGGCTGTACCCGATTTTTCCGCGGCACCATGATGAACGAGCTGACGATCATTGTCATCGCGCTGATCCCCCTGCTTGTTGTAAGTGCGCTTGTCTTCTACTTACTGACGCGTCAGCGGGACATGGAGAGATCTTCCGTCCGACTGGACACCCGGCTCGAGGAGCAAGGCAAGCGCGGCGACGCCTTGGCAGCGCAACTGAGTGGGCAAGCGCGGGATAACGAAGAAGTCGTGCGGCGTTTGGACCAAGATATGCGTGAACAGCTCTCCCTTACCCGCCAGGACCAGCAACAGGCGGCTCACCAGTTGCAAGAGGCCCTCTCCGAGCGCTTCGGTGAGCTGAGGGAGGGTCTCGAGCGGCAGCATACCGAGAGCTATCGGAGCCTCCAAGGAACTCTCCAAAGCAGCGCTGACCGGGTTCAGAATCAAGTCGCTACCGCGCTCGCGCGCCATGCTGACCAGTTGGGCCGCCGCATGGAGGGGTTGACCGAATCGACCGACAAGCGGCTTCTCGAAATCGGAGGGGTCGTTGATAGGCGACTTTCAGAAGGTTTCGAGAAGACAGCGGCCACGTTCGGCGAGGTTCAAAAGAGGCTGGCCTTAATCGACGAGGCGCAGAAGAATATCACCGAACTTTCGACCAGCGTCGTCAGCCTGCAGGAGATCTTGGCGGACCGGACCTCGCGCGGGACGTTCGGCGAAGTTCAACTGCAAGGGCTGATCCGTAATGTGTTGCCCGAGCGGAGCTACCGCATGCAGCACAAGCTGTCGAACGACAAGATCGTCGACTGCATGCTCTTTCTTCCCGATCCCAGCGGGCATGTTCCGATTGACTCCAAATTTCCGCTGGAAAACTTCCGCCGAATGACTAACACCGACCTACCGCAATCGGAGCGTGAGGCGGCAAGAAAAACATTCGCCAGAGATGTCACCGCCCACATCGACGACATCGCGGCCAAGTACATCATCCCGGGCGAAACCGCCGACGCGGCTCTCATGTTCGTGCCCGCCGAGGCGGTGTTTGCCGAAATCCACTCCGGCCACCCCGAGCTCGTCGACAAGGCCCACGGGGCAAGAGTCTGGATCGTTTCGCCGACGACTCTTTGGGCGGTTCTCACCACGGCGGCGGCCGTCCTCAAGGATGCAGCAACACGCGAGCAAGTGAACATCATCCAGGAACACCTCGCCAAGCTAGGCGGAGATTTCCGGCGCTTCCAGTCTCGCCTCGACAACCTTGCCCAACATATCGATCAAGCTCATCGCGACGTGGAACAAGTACACACTTCAGCCAGCAAGATTACGAGCCGTTTCGACAAGATCGAGCGCTTGGAACTAGGCAACGGCGGGGCGCAGGCCTTGCCGCCCGCCGGGAGTGGGGCCGGGGAGCCAGATTCGCAGGGCGGATAGGGGAGGCTACCGGCCCTTAGGTCGCCACTGGTTGCCTGTGTGTCAGATAGCCACCAAGTTATCGTCGTGCCCCGCTGCGATCTCTTGTAACCGCTGTCTTGCTTGACAACGTCTTTAGGCTTTCTCCCCTTGGGGGCGGGGGAGATTCGTCTGCTGGTCTCGGCCGGCCAAGGTGGTCCCTGAATTCCAGCACCTGCCTCTCACCTCGCTCATCGAGCAGACTATTCCGAGTCCGCTTCCTCGGTTTCTCGCGCCCGCGGAGCTGCGGGGTCGATTCTCACTTTGGCGATTCGGTTGTGGTTCATTGCAAGGACCGTAAAAGTAGTCCCTTGGTAGACCACGGTTTCCCCGCCCGTTGGGATGTGGCCCAGCCGGCTCATCAAGAATCCGGCCAGTGTCTCAAAGCCTGCATCGTAGGGAAGCTCGATGTCGTACTGGCTGGCTAAATCCAGGATCGGCGTAATGCCGTCGATTTCGATCGGCTCTCCCGGCGGCCGCGATTCTGCCGGCTGGGGTTTCTCGTGCTCCTCACGGATCTCGCCCACGATTTGTTCCACCGCGTCTTCGGTTGTCACCAGCCCGGCCACCGTTCCAAACTCATCCACCACCATGGCCAACTGTTTGCGCCGCTGTTGGAGCTCTTCCAGCAACTCGTGCAACAGCTTCGTCTCCGGGACGAAAGGAACGCTGCGAATGAGCTGGCGGAGCGAGAAAGGGGGAGCTGGCCCCCCGAGGGCCTGGCTACGCCGATACCTCTGCAAAAACGACCAGATGTCCTGCGCGTGGATCGCGCCGACAATTTGCTCCGGCGATCCGTCGTAAACCGGAATGTGGGAATGCTTCTCCCGAACGAGGCAGTCGATTACTTGATCGAGGGATGAATCGAACGGGAGGGCGGCTATCTCCTGGCGAGGCACCATGACCTCTCTCACGCTTAGGTCGTAGAAGTCCACCACGCGCCTCAGCGTCGTTTCTCTCGATTCGGCCGGCGCGCCTTCGCCCTCACCAACGCCGAGCAAGAGCTTCAGTTCTTCTGACGAGTAGGTTTTCCGGCGGCCGTCCGGCTTGGCTCCGAAGATCCGCGAGATCGCCTCCGCGCTTCGCTCCACCATGGAGACAAAAAAGCCGCTGGCGCGGGCGAACAGCTCGAGCGGTGTGCCCACCATCAGAGCCAGCCTCTCGCTGCGCTCCAAAGCCAAATTCTTGGGTACGACCTCGCCTAAAACCATGTGCAGGAACGTGATAAGAGTGAATGCAATGCCGAAGGAGACGAAATGCAGTAGTGCTTCACTTTGCGGCGGAAAAATCGGCTCAAACAGCGGCCGGATAGCCCGATATACGGTGCTCTCGCTAGCCCAACCCAGTCCCAGGCTGGCAACCGTCACCCCTAGTTGCGTTGCCGCTAACATCCGGTCTGGATTCGCCAGCAGACCGACTACCATTTTGGCTCGACGGTCTCCCGCCTTGGCTCGGGCTCGCATGCCGGACTCGCGAACCGAAACCAACGCCACTTCGGCGGCAGCGAAGAAGCTATTCGCGGTGAGCAGGCCAACCACCGCGAGCAGCCGGAGAGTTAGAGGGATCTCCTCCATGGCTATCTGTAGATCAACAGCCGAAGACCGATCCCATCCTATCACGGGGCATTCTTGGTCCCGCGAGTTGCCAACCGGACTTCTGCCCCTTCGCTAGCTGGGGTCTTTGGCTCTGGTTTAGTGCTTAGTTGCAAAACTCCGCGTTATTTGAAAATCCTTTCCCGAAGGGCCATACGATCGTCCGTCTGGCCCGAAGTGGTTTGTTCGCAGCGTCTTCCGAGCCGCGACCGTCAGGGAGTGCCCATGGGCCTTCGCCAAGATAAACGGAGCCGCGACCGTCAGGGAGCGGTTAGTTCCCCTCAAGAGTCCGGTCCTGCCACAGCCTACGGCCCACGCAAGGCGATCAAGACCGGCGGGTTTTCAACCGAGCGGTCCAGGGATTGTCGGTCTATCATCCATCGTGAATTATGCAACCAAGCACTAGGAGCAGATCCGACGGAGTGTGCAAGGAGTGCAGGCGGGCACCACACGCTGTGCCTGCAAGAGTAGGGGCACGGCATGCCGTGCCCGAAGTTGCCGATCGTCCACCAAGCACTAGCTCGACGGGGCCGCCGGCGCTGGACACGGCGGATGGAAGTCCCTTGTGAAACCGGATTTCAGCGGCATCATTCTTGGAGACGTGTTCGGCGGTGCGGTAGAATCGGCATGGGAATGGGGGCTCCACCGTGACGGTTCTTCCCTGGCTCCCGAGTGCACACCGGAACCTTCCCATCTCACGTTTCGTCGGCATCCAATAAGGCCGGTCTAGAGCTAGCCTTTACGGTTAGTCAGCAGCCTGTACGCAGGGGCGATCGGCGGTTTTTGAGCGGTCATTTTGAACACTGAGCTCATCGAGATCTCTCTGGACTCTCCCGCCCCGGAGTCGCTCG
Organism: Bryobacterales bacterium; assembly: GCA_965248105.1. Taxonomy (GTDB): domain Bacteria; phylum Acidobacteriota; class Terriglobia; order Bryobacterales; family UBA6623. The sequence goes on along the minus strand of CBDFIK010000006.1, from coordinate 1,141,792 downwards.
AGCGCGCCGCTGAGGCGATTCGCGCTGCGAAGCTTGTAGCCATCCCGACCGACAGCTTGTACGTGCTTGCCGCCGATCCCTTCAGCCTCCGGGCGGTGGCCGCCGTCTTCGACGCCAAGGGTCGGCAACTCGACCGTTCACTTCCCATCCTGGTGAATTCGCTCCAGATGGCGGAGGACTACGCCGCGACCCTGACCTCGCGTTTTTATCTGTTGGCCCGCCATTTTTGGCCCGGGCCGTTGACAATCATCGTTCCCGCTGCTTCGAAGTTGCCGCTTAAGGTCACAGGGAACACCGGGCGGCTGGCCGTCCGCTGTGCCAGTGCGACTGTTTCCAACCGCTTGATCGACCTTCTGGAGATGCCGATCATCGCCACCAGCGCCAACCGGTCGGGGAAGCCAACCTGCCGAAGCGGTATCGAGGTTTTCGGTACGATGGACGGTCGTGTCGACTTGGTCCTCGATGGCGGTGCGATCAGCGGGCCCGGGGCGACGACGGTCGATATTACCGAGCCGCAGTGGAAGATCATCCGCGAAGGGGCGGTTCGCCGAGCCAACATCGCTGAATGTTTGCAGCCATAGCCCCAGCTTGCTGGGTGACGCGGCAGATACAGTATCGGCGAGCGGTTCATTGCCCGTTTCCCAGGCCCTTGGGGCCGTAGGTGTTTTGCTGATGCCGATCCCTGCTCGGTTACCGCGTATTGCGCGTGCCGAAGTTTCCCTCATGCTATGATTCGATTTCTTTTTTCGGGATCATCGGAGGAATAAGTTGCCCGCACGCGTCCTAGACGGAAATCGTACCTGCGATCAAATACTGTCGGAAGTCAAGCAGCAGGTTGCGAAGCTGGCGGATCAAGGTATCCGGCCAGGGCTTGCTGCCATTCTGGTCGGCAACGACCCGGGATCAAAAATTTACGTTCGGAACAAGATCCGGGCCTCCAAAGACGTTGGCATCTACAGCGAGACCATCACGCCTTCCGCGGACAGCTCGACCGACGAGCTGCTTGAGCTGCTTGCCGAGCTTAACGCCCGCGACGACATCGATGGCATTTTGGTGCAGTTGCCCCTGCCCTCCCAAGTAGATGCCGCGCAGGTACTGATGGCCGTTTCCCCCGACAAGGACGTAGACGGTTTCCACCCCCTAAACACCGGGCTGCTGGCTGCCCAGCGGCCGCGCCTCGTACCTTGCACGCCTGCCGGGCTAATCGAGATCCTCAAGCGAAGCCGAATCCCGATTGCCGGCCAACGAGCAGTCGTGATCGGGCGCAGCAACATCGTCGGCAAGCCGGCGGCTTTGTTGCTGATTCAAGAGAACGCCACGGTTACCGTCTGCCACTCGAAGACCCGCGATCTGCCCGCCGTCGCGCAAGAAGCCGAGATCTTAGTGGTCTCGACGGGGCGGCCCGCGATGGTCACTCGGGAGTTCATCCGGCCCGGTGCGACGGTTCTCGACGTCGGCATCAACCGCCTCACCGATGCCGGCCAAGTCGAAGAGATTTTCCAGGGCCTGCCCGAAAGGCTCGAGCAGTTCCGGGCCAAGGGGTCAATCCTGGTGGGCGATGTCCACCCCGCAGATGTTGCCCAGGTAGCGGGCGCCTATACGCCCGTGCCCGGAGGTGTCGGTCCGCTGACGGTGGCGATGTTGATGGTGAATACGGTTCGGGCCGCGCGGCTTCGACGTGCAACGAGCTAGTAGGGACAAACACTCTTGTTTGTCCTAGCCGCCGCCAGGCGGCTCACCTCGTGGGCGCGATAAAAGGTCGGCAACCTGGAGCGGCATGAATCGACACCGAGGAACGGGTCCAGCCCTGATGACGTCCGGCTCGCGTCTAAGCGGCCGCACACGACGCTCTACGCTGCGCTGGATTTCGACCACACCCGCCTAACGTTTTTCTGCCGGCTGTCAGTCCGACTCCAATCTCCCGGTCACGGACGGCAACATTCCTTGTTTCAGTAACTTCCGGACTCTTGTCCCGAGAAATTCCAGGCCCCCACGATACAATAGACGCAGGAGGCTGTCCCCAGAAACGCATGACAAGATCGTGGAGTGCCGCAAGTCGCTTGGAAGCCGTCGATGGGAATATGACCAAACAAACCCAATCTCGCCGAACTCCATTGGAATCAGGTGCCGACTGCCGATCGACCAACGGCAGAGCCGCGGGCGGCAGCCCGCGGTCCAAGCGCCCGAAAAATACTGCGCTGGTCAGGACAGACACGACTATTGCTCACGGGTTGATCCGCGGCCTTTGCTGTGTGAAAGCGTCCGACTCTTTTGTGGCGCACGCTCTCAGCGTGCCGCGTCGAGACTCTTCTCGACGCCTGGCGCAGTTCGGCCACCCCAGTTCCACCAACGCACCGGAAATGACCAAACAAACCCAATCTCGCCGAACCCCATTGGCATCAGGCCCCGACTGCCGATCGACCGACGACAGAGCCGCGGGCGGCAGCCCGCGGTCCAAGCGCCCGAAAAATACTGCGCTGGTCAGGACAGACACGACTATTGCTCACGGGTTGGTCGTGCGCCGGTGCGTATCCTCAGGGAACATGCGGTCCCAGGCCACAGCGACAGAAAGGACCAAACAAACCAAACAAAGCCAATCTGTATATAAGCCAAATTAATACAATGACTTACGGAAAGGTGTCAATGGCGAACAAAAGGGGTAGAAAGAAACGGGACCAATGACAGCCTTCTCGTCAAAGGTGCGAGCTGGCCGAGCGGCCGGTGGTAGGGTTTGGCAGGAAGTGCGGACTCTCTAGATAGAGATTTGATGCTAAAAGTGGGCTTGACGGGCGGGTTGGCCACGGGTAAGACCTATGTCGCTGGCCTGCTTGAGAAGCTGGGATGCTACGTCATTCATGCCGACCGGCTGGGGCATGAGGTATTGCTTCCAGGTGGCGAAGCCTACGACGATGTAGTTACTGAATTCGGGTCTGAGATTGTCGCGGCGGACGGAACGATCGATCGCAAAGCTTTGGGCTCGGTAGTGTTTTCTAGCCCCGACCGTCTCGAGGTGCTCAACGCGCTGGTCCATCCACACGTTTTCCGTCGCCAGAACGAATTCTTTGACACCGTTGCTCGAAAGGACGCGCACGCAGTCGTTGTTTCGGAAGCCGCCATCATGATCGAGACAGGAAGCTACAAGCGCTACGATCGGCTCATTCTCACCGTCTGCCCGCCTGAGTTGCAGATCCGGCGCTACGTCGAACGCGAAGGTGCAACGGATGACGAGGCCCGTGAGCGGCTGGCGCGCCAAATCCCGCTTGACGACAAGAGGAAGTTCGCGGATTACATCATCGACACATCAGGTGCCAAAGCCGAAACCGAACGTCAGGTGCGACGAATCTATCTTCAACTTAGGAAGGAGGCCGGATGAGCCGCCGCTTCCGATTACGACCCTTCTGGCTGGCCGCCTTAGTTGCCGTGGCCTTTGTCCTGGGGACCACGTCGCCAGACTGGATGCGGCCGGATCGCGACACCGTCGCGCCCGCCCCTTTCTGGACGGAGGCTCAGTCGACAAGCCTCACGCAGGAGGAGGTGTCAAACATTGACATCTACAACCGCACCAGCCCGGCGACGGTTAACATCACGAGCACTGTTCTCAAGCGCGGGTGGTTCTTTGAGATGTACCCCGTCGAAGAGTCGGGATCAGGCTTCCTTGTTGATGGGGAAGGCCGTATCCTCACAAATCACCATGTGATCAAAGGTGATGCGCCGCAACTGGAAGTGACGCTTGCTGATAAGTCTCGCCACAAGGCCGAAGTCCTAGCGACGGACGAAGCGAACGATTTGGCTTTGATTCAGATCAAGACCGACGAGCCTCTCGAATACCTTACTCTCGGACACTCCGAGAACCTTGAGGTCGGCCAAAAGGTTCTCGCGATCGGGAACCCTTTTGGTCTGGAAGGAACGTTGACTACGGGGGTTATCAGCTCGTTGGGCCGGTCGATTCGGACGCGCGATGGTGTGTTGGAAGACATGATTCAGACGGATGCTGCTATCAACCCCGGCAATAGCGGCGGGCCGCTGCTCGACAGCAGTGGAAATGTGATCGGCGTCAATACAGCCATCTATGGCCCCGGAGGCAGTATCGGCATCGGGTTTGCCATGCCGATTGGCCGCGCCAAACCCTTGCTGGAATACATCGCCACGGGAGGAAAAACTCGCCGGCCGCAACCGATTGGACTTCGTCATTGGTTCCTTCCAGACCGCGTCGCGGAAACTCTCGATTTGCCGAGTGCGGGTCTGCTGGTGACCGAGGTGAGGCGCGGTTCAGCGGCCCACGAGGCGGGCTTGCGAGGCGCAACGCGCGAGGTCATCCTCGGTAACTATGTAATCCCCTGGGGTGGGGATTTTATCGTCGAAGTGGACGGCCGTGAAGTCACGCACCAGCGCGCATTGAGCCAGGTGATGTCGCTGAAGCAAGGCGGCGATACCGTGCGTCTGAAGGTGATCCGTGAAGGCGACGCGGTGGATGTCAGCGTCGTCCTGAAGTCAGTTCCTGCGAGGCTTCGATTCTAGGCAGCCGTCCCAGACAAGACTTCCTGGTCGTCCCAGCGACGTGGCGCACGCTTTTAGCGTGCCGTGTCGGGCTTTCGAGCCCGACATTTCCGAATAACTCCATCTACGTTTGAGATCGAGGTGCTCAGGCTCACGGTAGGGGCGCGATTCATCGCGTCCGCTTACCGACATGCCGCACGCTGGGCGATGTACACAAACTGTTGCCGCGAGCTCTGGCCAGCGGGGCCTTTGCCTCATCCACCGCGGTCGGGGTAAGAAATGCGCTTTAACGCTTTCTGCCGGCTGCCCCACATGACATACTGGGAATTCTATCCGCGGCCTCAGCGAAGATGAGAGCAGTTGTACAGCGCGTCAGCCGAGCCCAGGTTAGTGTTGAAGGACAAGTCGTCGGATCCATCCAGGAGGGCTTGCTGGTGTTGCTTGGGGTCGGCGGAGAGGACGACGAAGTCGATGCCGCCTACCTCGCCGAGAAAACCGCCGGCCTGAGAATTTTCCAAGACGAAGCCGGTAAGATGAATCGCTCTGTTACAGAAATCGCCGGCCAGGTCTTGGTCGTCTCGCAGTTCACCTTGTTCGGAGACTGTCGGCGTGGCCGCCGCCCCGGCTTCAGCGCGGCGGCGCCTCCCGAGCTTGCCGACCAGCTCTACCAACACTACGTGTCGTTGTTACGGCAGAAAGGCCTTACGGTCGAGACAGGCGTATTTCAAGCCATGATGAAAGTCGAGTCAGCGAACGAGGGACCCGTAACGATCCTTCTGGATTCAAAGAAAGTGTTCTAGCAAACCTAGCGTAGCCTCCTGTTCTTTCCCGTCGCGACTGGTCGAAGCTACCAGTCAGCCATGCGTCGTTGAGGCATTCGGTAGTGGTTTCCTCGCCAACCGCCGCTCCTTCGAGCTAACCACCCGACCAAGAGGCTGTTAGTCGCGCTCGGCGCTCACAATCGCCTCCACCAGCCCCTCGACCGTGTAGCGGTCAGGCTCGGCGTCCACACGGATCCCCAGCTCGCGGGCGGTTTTTGATGTGATGGGGCCAATCGAGGCGACCCGCACGCCGTTGAGTCGCTCGATGGGGCAGAGTTGGGCAAAATTTCGAACGGTCGACGAGCTGGTGAAGGTGATCCAATCCGGTCTCGGATCTGACTTGAAAGTTTGTTGGGCCAGTTCGGCGGAGTGTTTCGGCACTTGGGTTCGGTAAGCCGGCACGACATTGATTTCCGCGCCTCGCTTTTTCAACTCAACGGGAATAAGGTCGCGCGCAACGGCAGCACGAGGCAGCAGGATTCGTTTGCCCTCCAAATCTTGCTCCCCGAAAGCCTCCAGCACGCTTTCGGCCACGTACTCCGATGGCATCAGATCGACCTTGAGGTGCAAGCCCTCGAGATGCTCCGCCGTGGCGGGTCCGATAGCGCAGATTTTGGCCTTCAGTGCCCGCAGGTCGCGTTTGCTGGCGTCTAGTCGTTCGATGAAGTACCGTACGCCATTGGCACTCGTAAAGATCAGCCAATCGTACTGCTCAAGTTGGGCAATTGCCTGATCGAGCTGGGACCAGTCGTCCGGGGGGCGGATTTCGATCGTCGGCAACTCGATCACGGTGGCCCCGAGGAGCCGCAATGCGCCTGAAAGACGCTCGGCTTGCCCGCGAGCCCGTGTCACAACCACTCGCGATCCGACAAGCGGCAGTTCCTCGAACCAGTTGAGTTCCCGGCGAAGGGAAACCACCTCCCCAACCACGATCAGCGCCGGAGGCTTTAGTCTTGCGCGCCTGATTTTGTCCGGGAGGTTTTCGAGGGTTTCTTCCACTGTGATCTGATCACCCCGCGTGCCCCACCGGATGGCTGCCGCGGGAGTCGAAGGCGCCCGCCCGCATTGGATGAGCCGGCGTGAAACCTCCGCAAAGGTAGTCAACCCCATGAAGATAACCAGCGTCCCAGTTGTGCCAAGTTTACTCCAGTCGACTTGGTCGGCTTCGTGTCCGGTGACGAACGTGACTGCCGAGGTATAGCGGCGATGTGTCAAAGGGATGCCGCTGTAAGCCGCCACACCTAAAGCAGAGGTAACTCCCGGAACGACTTCGAACCGAACACCGGCGGCCCGCAAGGCTTCAGCCTCTTCGCCTCCGCGGCCAAACATGTAGGGGTCTCCTCCCTTGAGCCGGACGACCTTTTTCCCGGCGCGAGCCTCGGCGATCATCATGTCGCTGATCTCTTGCTGGCTGTAGGCGTGTTGGGTCCGCTTCTTTCCGACGTAGACGACGCGGGCTTCCGGGCGCCGGTAGGACAGCAGCTCCGTCGGCGCCAGGGCGTCATAAAAGATAGCGTCCGCTGTCTCAATCAGGCGCAAACCTTTTTGTGTGACGAGCTCGGGATCACCGGGACCGCCTCCCACAAGGTAGACGATGCCGGGGAGATTGCTATGGGGTCTCCGACTCATTTTTTGGTTGACATCCCTAGATTAACGGACTCGCGATCGCAAAGCGTCCTGCCGGCTTCCCAAAAGGTATACTAGCTATCTTCCAACATGGCGACCGTTCCCCAGGCCGACTCCCCACCCGCGTCCAGACGCGCGACGCTGATCGTGAGCCTGATCGCGGTTCTCATTATCGTCATGCCGTTTCTTTTTTGGCGCAGCACTTGGTTCGGGCGTCAGCTCAGCGACGAGCAGATCAGCGAATATCTCGCTGACGAGGAAGCTCCGCGAAAAGCGCAGCACGCGCTGGCTCAGATCTCCGATCGCACAGCGAGCGGCGACGCCACTGTTCGCCAGTGGTATCCGCGGATCCTCGCACTGGCTGACCATCGTTTGCCCACGATGCGAACGACCGTGGCTTGGTTGATGGGCCAAGACAATCAATTCGAAGACTTCCGCACCAAACTACGGCAGATGCTCGAAGACCCCGAACCGGTCGTGCGCCGCAATGCCGCCTTGTCGTTGGTCCGTTTCAACGACGGCGGCGGGCGAGAGGAACTTCTTGCGATGCTTGGCCCGTTCACGGTCGAGGCGCGCCACGCGGGGATCCTCACGAATCGGCTGGAAGAGGGCAATCCGGTCGACCAAGGAACCCTTTTGGCTCGCATCGAGGTGGAGACAAGCGAAGAACCCGCCGAACTTCGCTCGCCGCTGCCGGGGGTCGTCGGCAAGCGGCTACTGGGGGATGGCGCCGAGGTAAGCGTCGGCGACCCGATCACTGTGCTCGGCCCCAGCGCCGAGCATATCTTTCAAGCTCTGCGGGGTCTCTATCTTGTCGGCAAGCCCGAGGACCTTGACGCCATTCGCCCCTACCTGCGACCGCGTGACGACATGTCGGTCGAGGTTTTCAACCAAGCTCGCCTCACGACCGATCAGATACGCGATCGCGCCACCCAGAGCCCTCACGGCAGTAAGTAGCCCGGAATTGCAAAAGTTCGGTTCATGTGGCGGCGTTGAGGTACACGCGAATTCACCCTGCCGAGCGGCGTCATCTCTGGACCGCTCCGTCGAAAACCCACCCGCATTCATTGCTTTGGGCGGGGCACAGGCTTGGCCTTACGCCATGGCCGCTCACTGGCGTTCGCGGCTCTGAATTGCTCATGGTGAATTGCAGCCTTGACCGCAGGCTTCCGCCTGCGGCTCTGATTCGCTCGTTGCGAGAGTGTGCGCGAGCGAGAAGCTGAGCCTGGAACGCCAGTGACAGGGCGGTGGCTGACTGTCCCCAGCCACGAGCAGCAAGCGTATTTTGCGACGGAAAGTAGTTAGATCACCAGCGTGAAGCAGCCGGTAACAATCAGTGCTACGGCCCAAACCAGATCGAGGTTGACCCAGGCCTTTTTCAACAGAGCCAGGCCGAGCTTCTTGTAAACCACCCAAGCCACGAGCGCCATGACGAGCAGGTAGCCCGCCGTGTGAACCGCGGTAGCTGTCAAACTGGTTATGGGCGCTTCCCAGGCGCCCGGCATGGCGTGGTGCTCGGCGATCGGCAAGTGTTGCGCGTGCGCGGCTGATGCACTGAAGAGTACAGGCAGCAGCATGAAACCCGCTCCGTGGGCCGAGGCCATCAAGAAAGACCAGACGGTGAGGTCACGGAACCCGACCCTCATCCCTCCCCAACGCGGGTGGCGCTGACGCCATAAACGGTACCCGCCAAAGCCGAAGAGAATCAGGGCCGCCGCGATCTTGACTTGGCCAAGCGGGACAATTCTCTGAAGCAGTCCGGCTGCCAGCACGACGATTCCGATGGCCACAGCGTGTCCTAGGGCGATCGGGAGTAGCGACCGCGCCACCGCCCGGCCGTCGGGCAGCGGCCGCCACTGCCAGTACAGAAGGATGAGCGCCAGGCTGGAGAACAACACGTACGTGCTGCGCTCGATCGGTTGCGGGACGAACCGAGTCCACCAACGCTTGAAGCGTTCGCGGGCCATGCCGCTGTGCTGGATGGCGAAGATTCCCAGAAGAACCGCATTGATCAACAGCGATGGAACAAAAGGCCCTGGTTCTCCGGAGTCGATGGATTTGGGAACGCCAATGTTGCCAACGAACCCAATGGCGTAGAGGAGCGCTCCCAGGCGGGCACAGCATGCTGTGCCCCTACAGATCGATTGGGTGCCTGGAAATGTAGGGGCGCCGTGCCCGAAGTTCCCGATCGGCCACCTGTGTCAAGGGCGGAGCAAAATTAGACCAGTTCGGCGGAGGGAGAATAGACCAGTTTTGGGGTAGAGCGGCGGAGCAAAAATAGACCAGTGGGGGGGGAGTCGGGGTTTTGGTTCGAGTTTTTGTGGGACGGCTGGAACGCAGCCTGAGGTCGCCCGTTAGGGCGGCTGAAGGCGGAGTGGAAGGCGGCTCACAAAAACTGTGGCGAGCCGGCGGGGATCAATCCGAAGACGGAGAGCGTTGCTTCTTGCTCTGCTTGAGGCGGAAGCTATCGCCGTTCATCTCCAGGATGTGGACGTGGTGAGTGAGCCGATCCAGCAGGGCGCCGGTCATGCGCTCGGACCCGAGGACTTCGGTCCACTCGTTGAACGGCAGGTTCGAGGTCACCATCGTGGAGCCCTGCTCGTAGCGCTGTGAGAAGGTTTCGAACAGCAACTCCGCTCCGGTCTTCGACAGCGGCACGTAGCCCAGTTCATCGACGATCAGCAGGTCTTGCTTGGCGAGCTGCTTTTGGGCCCTCAGCAAGCGCCGCTCATCACGGGCTTCCAGCAGCTCGTTGACCAGCGCTGCGGCGGTAGTGAAGCGAACCCGATAGCCACCCTGGCAGGCCGCCAGTCCCAGCGCCAGAGCGAGATGCGTTTTCCCCGTGCCGGAGTTTCCTAGAGCCAACACGTTCTCGCGACGGTCGATGAACTCTCCGTGTGCCAGCTCGAGCACCAGCTTCTTGTTCAACTTGGGTAACGCCAGGAAGTCGAACGTATCAAGGGTTTTCGTGACCGGGAACTTGGCGGCCTTGATGCGCCGCTCGGTCGCTCGGCGTTCACGGTCGAGCAGTTCGAGCTCGGACAGTTGCAGCAGAAAGCGTCTCGCATCCAAGCCCTCCGTGGCGCACTGCCGTGCCACCTTGTCGTACTCGCGTAAGAAGGTCGGCAGCCGCAGTGCTTTCAGATGAGCTTCCAGCAGCAGTTTGGATCTCGCCATCAGTCCACTCCCTGTGCCAGCAGCACCAAATAATCTGTTGTCGATGTCTGTTCGACTTGTGCTGTGGGTAAGTGCGGATACTGCGTCAAGTCCAAGCGGGGCGGCCGTTGCTCGATCCGACACAGGACGAGGTGCTTGACGGCGTCGAAGCCGATCGTTCCCAACTCAACGGCCTGCCGCGCGGCGGCGGTGACGTCGGTGAGCGGGAAGTCTTCGAGTAAACGCAGCACCTGCACGTACTCGCGCTTGCCTGGTTTACCCAGCCGCACTTCGAGCAAGCGTCTCAAACGCACGAGATCTTGCGGTAACTGCCAACCGACGAGCGGCGCGGCTTGATCCAGCGCGTTCGTCTTGCGCTCCAGCAAGGCCAGGTAATGCAGCGGATCGAAGATCAACTCCTCGCGTTCGTAGCTGCGCCGATGCCGGGCGATCTCTTCGCTGCCGCAGCCGATGACCACCTCATCGACGTAAGCTCTCAGCAGTACTTCGCGGTGGCCGTAGCGCGTCGGAACCGAGTAGTCGTTGGTCCGATAGCGCACCAGCGACAACGACGTCACCCGCGTCGTGCGCTTGTCGCAAGCGTCATACCCGACAGCAGGCAACGTCAGAAACGCCTGGCGGTCGCGCTCGAAACGCTCACCGATCGTTTCCGAGTGTCGCCGCAAGCGCCGTCCACGGTTCTTGCGGCACTTCGCTTCGAGGTGTTCGTTGAAGGCTTCCCAACTTGAGAACCTGGGGATCGGCACCATAAAGTTGCGCCGCGCATAGCCCACCAACCCTTCCACTTTGCCTTTGTCGTTGCCCTTGCCCGGCCGCCCGAAACGGTCGGCGAACAGATAATGTGACTGCAGCTCGGAGAAGACACGGGTCCTCTGGCGTGTGCCGTCTCCCAGGATCCTCGCCACCGCTAGCTTCGTGTTGTCGTAGACGATGCTGCGCGGCACGCCGCCAAAATAGCGAAACGCCGCATTGTGCCCCTCGCAGAATGCCTCCGTCGTCTCGGCCGGAAACGCTTTCACGAATGCGTCATCGCTATGCGGCAGATCGACGACCAAGAAGTGCGCCTTGCGCTGCACTCCGTTGATGACGACGACCGCTTCGCCGAAGTCCGCCTGGGCGTCACCCGGCGGATGCGTCAGCGGCACGAACATCTCTTGTCCGCCCAGCTTCTTCTCGCGTACGTAGTCCTTGACGGTCGTGTAGCCGCCTGTGAACCCGTACTCGTCGCGGAGGCGGTCAAAGATGCGCTGTGCGGTGTGGCGTTGTTTCCTCGGACGCTCCCGATCGTCGGTCAGGATCTGATCGATGATCCCTGTGAAGGCCTCCAGTTTGGGACGCCTCGCCGGTTTGCTCCGCCGATAGCCCGGCGGAATCCGGTAGCGCAACATCTTGCGCACGGTCTCGCGAGCAATCCCAAAGCGCCGTGCTGCTTCGCGTTCGCTTAGCCCTTCGACGCAGACACTTCGTCGTACTTGAACGTATAGCTCCACCCGATACATCCCTCCGGTGTTCCACAAAACACCTCGGGGATGCTTGCGGACCACATCAGCGGCTTGGTCCTCCGCCTCCTCTGGGAGCCTTCACACCGCCGCTATGTGGTCTAGTTTGTCAGCGCCGTTCTCACACCTGGCTTCTAAATCTAAATATACGTGACCGAACTTATGAAATGGACTACTTAGCCAGGCAAGTGGACCTCGAACCCCGGGCTGAGCCATGCGAGCAGGTCGAAAAGCGCCTGCGGGACCCCGTGCTAGAATGAACCCGGAACCGGCCGCTCGGGCGCCGTTATTTGTTTTCCGGCCAGCGAGGCATCATCATCCCAAGCGCGTTCTATCCAAGCCTCAAGAAGTAGGAGATTCCATGAAGAAGAACGACGGAGGCATTCCTGTACGTCCGTTAGGTAAGACCGGGGAAGAAGTGTCGATCATCGGGTTAGGCGGAGGCCATTGCGGGTTTGCCAGCATCAGTGACGACACTAGCGTGCGCATCATTCAAACCGCCATCGAACAGGGCGTTAGTTTCATGGACAATGGCTGGTGCTACGCGAACGGCGAAGCGGAAAGAAGGATGGGTCTGGCCCTCGAGGGTCGTCGGGACAAAGTTGTCTTAATGACGAAAGTGTGTGCCCGCGACCGCAAGGGGGCCGAAGAACAGCTTCACGACAGCCTGCGCCGGCTGCGCACGGACGTGATTGATCTCTGGCAGTTTCACGAGATCAACTACGACAACGACCCGGAGTGGATCTTCGCACCAGGCGGAGCTATCGAAGCGGCCGTGGCAGCGCGAGAGGCGGGCAAGATCCGATTCATCGGGTTCACCGGACACAAGAGCCCTCACATCATGCTCAGTATGTTGGAACAGGACTTTGCGTGGGACTCTTGTCAGTTGCCCATCAACGTGATGGATTTCCACTACCGCAGCTTCCAGCGTCAGGTGCTTCCCGAGCTCAACCGGCGCGGGATTGCCGCGTTAGGTATGAAAAGCCTCGGGGGCCGAGGGCAGCTCGTCACCGACGTAGGGCTCTCTCCTGCCGCCTGCCGCGGCTACTCTTTGTCGTTGCCAATCTCCACTCTGATTGTCGGTTGCGAATCGATGGAGAATCTCGAGCAAGACTTGACCATCGCGCGGGAGTTCACGCCGATGAGCGAGGTCGAGAAAACTGAGCTGCTCGCACGGGTGCGTCCCGAGGCCGGTGACGGACGCCACGAGTGGTTTAAAAGCACCCAAATATACGACGCCCCCACCCACCGAGATCAACACAGCTTTCCGCCCATGGCAGCCGTGAGCAAACGGTGAACGGGACTGAAGGCACCTGCGGATTCGATCCCTAACCGGCGGCGGCCTGTTGGTCAGGGATCGAAAATCGATACCCGACACCGGGCTCGGTCAGGACGTAGCGCGGCCGGGAAGGGTCAGGCTCGATCTTCTTCCGGATATGCCCGATATGGACTCGCAGCGTTTGGCTGTATTCCCCGTGGTGCGGCCCCCAAACGGTTTCTAGGATCATCTTTGAAGTTACAACGCAGTCGAGGTTTTCAATCAGACACGCGACGATGTCGAACTCAGTACGGGTCAGCGAGATCTCTACGCCTTTGCGTGCCAGCCGGCGCCCCACTAGGTCCAATTCTAAGTCTCCGATCTTTGTTACGGCTTCTGGAACGGGCTGTTTCGCAACGCGTCGCAGCAAAGCCCGGACGCGGGCCAATAGTTCGCCCGCTCGAAAGGGCTTCGTGATATAGTCGTCCGCACCCAGGTCGAGCGCAGAGACGATAACTTCCTCCTCTCCATGACCCGAGAGGATCAGAATGGGGCCCTTATACCAAGTTCGCAACTCACGGCAAATGTCCAGGCCAGAGGGGCCGGGCAACAATAAGTCCAAGATGATCAGTTGAGGCGAATGTGAGATGACCCTGTCTAGTCCCTCGGGACCATCTTTCGCGACAAGGACATGGAAGGCAGCTTTTTGAAGGATGGTTCGAACCAGACGCAAGATGGTCGGGTCGTCGTCTACCACGAGGATCTTGGTGGGGTTTTGGGGCGTTCCCACAGCACTTATCAGAAACTTGCTCAGCTGAGGCCAGCTTTTAGCGACGGAGACCTAGTCGGGACCGGTCAGTGTACAGATTTTTCTCAAATATACCTGTCAAATTTATCGAATTAGATCCGGATCGATTATGCCTTCATGGACGGAGGCTGTCAATGTAGCTAAAGTACTGCCCGTTGTAGCTAAAGTACTGCCCATTCTAAGGCATCCTAGGGGAACTTGGTGGTTGTCGGTGTAGCCAATATTGAAAGGGACTCGAACGACGACAGCTTATATCATGCCGGCCTTAGGATCCTTTTCGATCGTGTCACTGAAATCGAAGCCTACCAAATGCACCCCCTTTGCCTGGGCGACGTGCTCTTAAGGGCCGATGCCGCTCTACGTGGCAGGTTCAGCGGAAGCAACCAGGGCATCCAAATCCGGTCGGCGGGGTGGAACTGTCAAGGGCGGAGCAAAATTAGACCAGTTCGGCGGAGGGAGAATAGACCAGTTTTGGGGTAGAGCGGCGGAGCAAAAATAGACCAGTGGGGGGGGAGTCGGGGTTTTGCTTCGAGTTTTTGTGGGACGGCTGGAACGCAGCCTGAGGTCGCCCGTTAGGGCGGCTGAAGGCGGAGTGGAAGGCGGCTCACAAAAACTGTGGCGAGCCGGCGGGGATCAATCCGAAGACGGAGAGCGTTGCTTCTTGCTCTGCTTGAGGCGGAAGCTATCGCCGTTCATCTCCAGGATGTGGACGTGGTGAGTGAGCCGATCCAGCAGGGCGCCGGTCATGCGCTCGGACCCGAGGACTTCGGTCCACTCGTTGAACGGCAGGTTCGAGGTCACCATCGTGGAGCCCTGCTCGTAGCGCTGTGAGAAGGTTTCGAACAGCAACTCCGCTCCGGTCTTCGACAGCGGCACGTAGCCCAGTTCATCGACGATCAGCAGGTCTTGCTTGGCGAGCTGCTTTTGGGCCCTCAGCAAGCGCCGCTCATCACGGGCTTCCAGCAGCTCGTTGACCAGCGCTGCGGCGGTAGTGAAGCGAACCCGATAGCCACCCTGGCAGGCCGCCAGTCCCAGCGCCAGAGCGAGATGCGTTTTCCCCGTGCCGGAGTTTCCTAGAGCCAACACGTTCTCGCGACGGTCGATGAACTCTCCGTGTGCCAGCTCGAGCACCAGCTTCTTGTTCAACTTGGGTAACGCCAGGAAGTCGAACGTATCAAGGGTTTTCGTGACCGGGAACTTGGCGGCCTTGATGCGCCGCTCGGTCGCTCGGCGTTCACGGTCGAGCAGTTCGAGCTCGGACAGTTGCAGCAGAAAGCGTCTCGCATCCAAGCCCTCCGTGGCGCACTGCCGTGCCACCTTGTCGTACTCGCGTAAGAAGGTCGGCAGCCGCAGTGCTTTCAGATGAGCTTCCAGCAGCAGTTTGGATCTCGCCATCAGTCCACTCCCTGTGCCAGCAGCACCAAATAATCTGTTGTCGATGTCTGTTCGACTTGTGCTGTGGGTAAGTGCGGATACTGCGTCAAGTCCAAGCGGGGCGGCCGTTGCTCGATCCGACACAGGACGAGGTGCTTGACGGCGTCGAAGCCGATCGTTCCCAACTCAACGGCCTGCCGCGCGGCGGCGGTGACGTCGGTGAGCGGGAAGTCTTCGAGTAAACGCAGCACCTGCACGTACTCGCGCTTGCCTGGTTTACCCAGCCGCACTTCGAGCAAGCGTCTCAAACGCACGAGATCTTGCGGTAACTGCCAACCGACGAGCGGCGCGGCTTGATCCAGCGCGTTCGTCTTGCGCTCCAGCAAGGCCAGGTAATGCAGCGGATCGAAGATCAACTCCTCGCGTTCGTAGCTGCGCCGATGCCGGGCGATCTCTTCGCTGCCGCAGCCGATGACCACCTCATCGACGTAAGCTCTCAGCAGTACTTCGCGGTGGCCGTAGCGCGTCGGAACCGAGTAGTCGTTGGTCCGATAGCGCACCAGCGACAACGACGTCACCCGCGTCGTGCGCTTGTCGCAAGCGTCATACCCGACAGCAGGCAACGTCAGAAACGCCTGGCGGTCGCGCTCGAAACGCTCACCGATCGTTTCCGAGTGTCGCCGCAAGCGCCGTCCACGGTTCTTGCGGCACTTCGCTTCGAGGTGTTCGTTGAAGGCTTCCCAACTTGAGAACCTGGGGATCGGCACCATAAAGTTGCGCCGCGCATAGCCCACCAACCCTTCCACTTTGCCTTTGTCGTTGCCCTTGCCCGGCCGCCCGAAACGGTCGGCGAACAGATAATGTGACTGCAGCTCGGAGAAGACACGGGTCCTCTGGCGTGTGCCGTCTCCCAGGATCCTCGCCACCGCTAGCTTCGTGTTGTCGTAGACGATGCTGCGCGGCACGCCGCCAAAATAGCGAAACGCCGCATTGTGCCCCTCGCAGAATGCCTCCGTCGTCTCGGCCGGAAACGCTTTCACGAATGCGTCATCGCTATGCGGCAGATCGACGACCAAGAAGTGCGCCTTGCGCTGCACTCCGTTGATGACGACGACCGCTTCGCCGAAGTCCGCCTGGGCGTCACCCGGCGGATGCGTCAGCGGCACGAACATCTCTTGTCCGCCCAGCTTCTTCTCGCGTACGTAGTCCTTGACGGTCGTGTAGCCGCCTGTGAACCCGTACTCGTCGCGGAGGCGGTCAAAGATGCGCTGTGCGGTGTGGCGTTGTTTCCTCGGACGCTCCCGATCGTCGGTCAGGATCTGATCGATGATCCCTGTGAAGGCCTCCAGTTTGGGACGCCTCGCCGGTTTGCTCCGCCGATAGCCCGGCGGAATCCGGTAGCGCAACATCTTGCGCACGGTCTCGCGAGCAATCCCAAAGCGCCGTGCTGCTTCGCGTTCGCTTAGCCCTTCGACGCAGACACTTCGTCGTACTTGAACGTATAGCTCCACCCGATACATCCCTCCGGTGTTCCACAAAACACCTCGGGGATGCTTGCGGACCACATCAGCGGCTTGGTCCTCCGCCTCCTCTGGGAGCCTTCACACCGCCGCTATGTGGTCTAGTTTGTCAGCGCCGTTCTCATTCTCACGATAAACAGCGGGGGGAGTCTGTTTGCGGGCCATTCGAAGAAGGGTTCCTATCTTCTATTCTCATGGACGATGTAGAGAAGAACAGCCCTGCGATTTATTAAGTGATTGTTAACGCGGGAGATAGAAATTTTAAATCGACGTGATCGCCGCCAGGCGTAGCTTCGTGACCGCACGCCCAGGGGCTTGCGGTGGGTCGCCGCCGGCACAAGGCTGTGCGAGAGCCACGAACAGAGCCTGGAACGTTAGTGACAGGGCCAACCCCCGTAAGGACCATTGCGCCCTCACCGCTCACTGGCGTTGGCGGCTCCGATTCGCGCATGGGAAGGCTGTGCGAGAGCAGCGAACAGATCAGTACGGACACAGCATGCTGTGCCCGCCTGCACTCGCCCGAAACTTGCGTGTATTTATGAATGGAGTACTCAGGCTGCCTGGATCGTGAAAGGGGGATCGAACTCGGGCCGACCGGCGCGGCGTCCCGCGGTCCATCGCAGTACATAAACGACCCGCGGGTCCGTTTGTCCCCCGAATCGGTTGACAAGCACCTCGAGAATCAGGTGAGCACCGGTATCTTTGTAGTAATCCATGTCGGCTTCAACTTTTATGCACTCGACGCCGTCAATAGACTTTTTGTCGTTTTCGTGAAGCGTCAACTGGACGTTTGCTTCTCCGAATTCCACTTGCTTGAAGCTGCGTGTCGCCCCAGGATGCAACGCGCTCGGGGCCTCTTCGAAGATGCCTTCGAGCGCGGCAGTCTCGAGTTGCTCGATCAGTGCACTGTCCGCGAACGCAAAGAACCGGTCGGAAGCGATGGCCGCGTTAGGATCATCCCAGACGAGCGTTTTCAAAAGGTCGAGCGGCGTACCGGTGGAAAACAGGATCTGTTCGAGAGCGGCCGTGATGTTCAAGAATGCCGCCAAGCTCTGCGGCTCTTTCTCCATCAACTGCGTGTAGCGATCCTCGGCTGCTGACTCCCCGACTCCCTGCCCGAGAATGCGGGTAAGCCCCGGATGGGTTTGTTTTAGATTGTCCCAGAGAGCGCTTCGGAAATTGAATTGGTTGTTTCGGGGCAGCAGCATGATGTCAACAATCGAGAGCACGCCGGGCTTCACTGGGACAGGGTAAAATCCGGACTGAACGTAGTTGTCGGCCGAGACGATGACCGTGTACTTGTCCCCGAAGTTGTCAAAGAACGGAACGTCCGCCCGCAGCACGGGTTTTTCATGAAAATCCTCGTGCAGCTTTTTCTTGTTTCCATCGATTACGCGAAAAAGAAGCTGCATGCCCGCGGGCATTAATTCCCGCGTTCCGTCGTGAACTCGGACCATAATAGGGGCTTTTTCGTCGTTCGGCATGGCACACCTCTGGTGGATGATAACGCAAACTTCGCCGGCGACGCAGGATTACCGGGGACACGGCTCAGGGAGTAGGGCATCCCGCGTGGTGATGCCAACGGGTATGAGGTCAATCTGCTCGCCAGGCGCCGTTTCCTCGAGACATATCAAACCCAATGCTCACCCGGCCGCTTGCGGGGTCGAGTCGCGGTGACAGCGCTGTCTAGCAGGTTTCGGAGCGGACGGGAAAGTTTGGGGTCGGCATGTCGGATCGTCTTCACTTGGTAGTGGGTCAGTTTGACGGAAGGGCGCGTAGGGCAGGTTTGCAGCCTGCCCAGGCGGGTCGTAGGACCCACCCTTACAAGGAGGGCCGACAAAAGTGACCCGCCACCCTTCACCTGCGTCACCAACAAACAAAAAGGACTAAGATTAACAGTTGGCTCTCAAACACCTTGCCTGCCGGGCAGAGCACCGTGTCTGAAAAGACGTTTTCTCGTCGGACCCGCACCACGTCCCTGTTTGCCGTCCTTTGCGGTTTTCTAGCTGCGCCGGCAGGCGCCCAGCAGCTCGACCGCGCCAAATTTTTTGAAGAACGGGTACGGCCTGTCCTGGCCGACAACTGTTTCGCTTGTCACACGTCTTCGAAGTTGGGCGGACTGCGGATGACGTCCCACCAATCGTTGCTCGAGGGCGGCAACTCGGGGCCGGCGATCGTTCCCGGACAGCCCGATCGAAGTCTGCTGATTCAGGCGGTTCGCCAAACCCACGAGCGGCTGAAAATGCCGCCGGAGGAAAAGCTTGATCCCTACCAGATCGACGACCTGGAGATGTGGATCGCCGACGGAGCGTATTGGCCTGATGCGGGAACTGCCCGGCAGGTGGATGAGAGATCCCGCAAGCACGGCATTACCGCGGAACAGCGCGACTTTTGGGCCTTTCGGCCGGTCCGCAACCCCTCGCTGCCTAAAGTCATGAACGAACCCTGGGTCAAGTCGGCGATCGACCGCTTTGTGCTCGCGAAACTGGAGGCCCAGGGCCTGCGGTCGGCCGGGCCGGCGGACAAACTGACGCTGTTGAGGCGAGCCTATTTTGACCTGATCGGTCTTCCGCCTACACCCCGGGCGGTGGACGCGTTTCTAGCCGACACCTCTTCGCAAGCCTTTGCCACGGTGATCGACCGGCTGTTGGCATCCAAGCGTTACGGCGAGCGTTGGGGACGACACTGGCTCGATGTCGCTCGATATTCGGACGACCGGCTCAATTCGACCGAAATGGAGCCTTACCCCAGCGGCTTTCGGTTTCGAGACTGGGTCATCGAGGCGTTTAACAAAGACATGCCTTACGATCTCTTCGTGAAGGCCCAGCTCGCCGGTGACCTGCTGGATCACCCGGATCGAGAGGAGATCGTCGGGGGGCTTGGTTTTTATGCCCTGAGCCCCCAGCTCCAGGATGACCGCATCGATGCGACGACACGCGGCTTTCTGGCCTTGACCGTCGCCTGCGCCCGTTGCCACGACCATAAGTTCGACCCGATTCCAACGGAAGACTACTATGCGCTGCTAGGTGTGTTTAACAGCACGGAGACGGACGAGTTTCCGCTGGCGCCGGTGGAGGTTGTCGAGCAATACGAAGAGGAAGAGGAAAAGGTAGAGGACGAAGTCGAGGCGCTGGAGGAATTCATCGACACCCAAGGCCGGCAGCTCCTGGATGTCCTGGCCGCGCGGACGTCGGCCTACGTGATGGCGGCTTGGAAGGTGCTGGGCCCGCGCCAGGGCGACCCCGCGGCGGTGGCCGGCGAGGATTCACTGGACCAGGGAACACTCGAGCGCTGGGTCAAATACCTGGGCCATTCTCCGAGGAACCACCCTCTGCTCGATCCCTGGGACGATTTGCTGGCGCGGGGTGCTCCTGAAGTTGAGTTCCGGCGTCTTGCCGGCCAATTCCAAGACCTAGTTGTCTCCGTTATTCGTGAAAAGAAAGAAGTCGACGAGGAAAACCGCATTCGGACTCGCGGCGGAACGATCACCCGCGTTGAGCTGGGGAAAACGGAACTGCTCTCCTTGGAAAGAGACCGCTACTTTCTTTGGAGGGATTTGGCCTCGGAGGAGGAATTCGAGATCCCGGTCAAGTTTGAGAGCGGCATTCTGTACTACGGCGGCGAAGAGATCGATCGTTTCCTGGACGGCGCCTGGAAAAAGCACTTGGAATCGATGCGCGCGAAGGTCGAGGCGCTTGAAGCGCGGATGCCTTCCAAATACCCTTTCTTTCATATCATCTCCGACGTTTCCGAGCCGAAGAACGAGTATGTCCGGATTCGCGGCAACAAGGACAACCTAGGGGACGAAGTGCCGCGGCACTTTCTGTCGGTTCTCTCGGACGGCGATCCGCGGCCGTTCTCGACGGGAAGCGGCCGGCTGGAGTTAGCCGAGGCGATCGCCGGAGCGGAGAATCCGCTGACGGCCCGCGTGATGGTCAATCGCGTCTGGCACCACCACTTCGGGCAGGGCATCGTGCGCACGCCCAGTAATTTCGGCCGCATGGGCGAACGCCCCAGCCACCCCGAGCTGCTGGACTATTTAGCGGCTTGGTTCATCGAAAACAACTGGTCGCTGAAGGCGCTGCACCGCGAGATCATGTTATCGGCGACCTACGCCCTCAGCTCGGAGAACGTCTCTGAAAACACCGAGACGGACGCGGAGAATCGTTGGTTGTGGCGCCACAACCCGAGACGCCTGGACGTGGAGTCGCTGCGAGATTCGATGCTCTACGTTTCCGGCCTGTTGGACCTCACTCCCGGCGGACCGCCGGAGGCAATCGACGACCTTTGTAACACGCGGCGAACGGTGTACGGTTACGTCAGTCGGAGGCGGTTGGATACGACATTCGGTCTTTTTGATTTTCCCAATCCCAACGTCACCAGCCCGCGAAGAATTCCCACCAGCACCCCGCTGCAGGGACTGTTTTTTCTCAACAGCGAGTTCGTGATGGAACAGGCCAGATCGCTGGCCTGGCGGCTCAGCGAAGAACGAGGCGCCAACGATACGGTGAAGATCCGCCGGATGTATCGTTTGCTCTTCGGCCGTCGTCCCACAAAGGAGGAGCTGCGGATGGGGCGTGGTTTTGTGAAGGCCGACGCGAAAGGTTGGCGGCAATACGCACAGGTTCTGTTGAGTTCGAACGAGTTTCGGTATGTGAACTAATGAGGATCGCGAGCAGTCGATTTGAGGCGGCTTAGGCGGAGGTCTCTCCACCTAGACTCAATACTCGTCACTTCGTGTGCCTCAGCCCTCGCAGGGGGCGTAGGATAATAGCCCACGGTGGAGTCTAACTCCTTTACTCTTGTTTAATCACATATGTGACGATTTGTTGATCGATTTTTTTTCCGACATAGTAGCCGCCGATGCCAAGACCGACAGTGAAAGCTACAGCCCGGGGGACATACGTGGATTTCAACTCTTCAGTAGATAGGGCTGCCACTAAGGCTAGCGTGCCAAGTGTCGAGCACAGAATGAGCGGAAATCTCGTCCGCTTGTGACCTTTCCGGATTACCACCGAAATACTCGCAATCCGGCTGTAGGAGAGCGTCTGCGGGCCTGTGGCGAGCACTGTGCGGTCCTGAGACTTCTTCACCTTGAGGGCAAGCACAGTTTCGCCGACCGAGAGAATCTTGCCGGAACCTGAGTGTCCGCTTTTCATGACGAGCTTGAATCTTTGTCCGGGACTCGTTAGCTCCGCGAGCTGTTGAGGTGTTACGACTATTCCCTCAGCCATCGCGCCAACTGCGATGAAGAGCAGGAGAGTTAGTAGAGATAACACTTTGCTAGCCATATCACGTTGCCCTGCTGAAATCGTCGAGTAGCTGGGTCATCGACAACTTAAATTTCTCGACGAGCGGCCTTCCCCGAAATATTTGAGTCTCTGATTTGGACTTTGTTACGATCATGGTAGACTCCTTGCGCCGCGAAGTGCAACAGAGTCCCGTAGCCAGGCCTCGGCGGCCGTTCTGCCGAGACCTGCGGCCCGTTAGCCGTCCAGTCACACCCAGCCACAGGGCCTATTTTCAACAACTTCATAACCCTGGACACCCTAAGAACTTGACACTGCGGGTTACACTGGGCGTAGGAGGTCCACACTGCGAACTGCGTTTCGACCTGTAGCCGCTGGCCCTGACTGGCTCTATTCTGAAGGGGGGACCGCAGGGGCCACGCTCGGAGAGCGAGAAAAAAATGCGAAACAAACCCAATTTCGCAAAACCCACAGGGAATCAATGGGTTGCGGCTGGTTTCCAGTACGGTTGGACGGCCCAGCTCAGCAAAACCTGAACGGGGATGTAGGGGCGCGATTCATCGCGCCCGCTTGTCGGCGTACGGTACGCTGGGCGATGTACTTGGAACGGCAACAGGGCGACAACGAACTATCGGAGCAGCGAACCAACGGATCAGCGGAGCAATGGGAGCAGCGAAATGACCAAACAAAGCCAATTTCTCATAACCCCCATTAATCCAGCAACTTACACGAAGAATCCACAGCGGCCGGAAATCCGGCTGTACCCATTTCTTGTGTCGCTGCACTTCACCACGGGCTGCTAGGCGAGGCGACGCCATGACGAAGTCAGATGTCACGCACATAACCCGGCGCGACCTTCTTCGGACTGCGGGGACAGGGTTCCCCATGGTGGCCCTTTCTGAGTTGCTGGCCGAAGACCGGCCTGCCGGCGGTCCGTTAGCCGTGAAGGCGCCGCACTTCCCGGCCAAGGCGAAAAACGTCATCTTCCTGTTCTTGAACGGCGGCCCGTCGCACGTGGATTCGTTTGATCACAAGCCGATGCTGGCGAAATATGATGGCCAGCCGTTTCCCGGAGGAAATTTTGAAACGGAGCGCAAGACGGGCAACCTGATGCGCTCGCCTTTCGAATTCAAAAAATACGGACAAAGCGGCATTGAAGTCAGCGAGATCTTCCCGCATCTGGCTGCAACGATCGACGACATCTGTGTCATCAAGTCGATGCACACCGACCTGCCTTTTCACGAGCCCTCGCTATTCATGTTGAACTGTGGCCAAAGGTTGCCGGGATATCCCTCCATGGGTTCCTGGCTGACCTATGGTTTGGGGACCGTAAACCGGAACTTGCCGGGTTACGTGGTGATGTGTCCGGGCATACCCGTCATCGGGCCGCAACTGTGGTCGTCAGCCTTCTTGCCGGGAGTTTTTCAGGGTACTTACATCCGCACGACGGAAACGGATCCGGAAGAGTTGGTGCCGAACCTTAGGAACCCTCGTCACGGGAAGTCCCAGCAGGCCAGGCAGGTTGCCCTATTGTCAAAGGTGAACCGGGCGCATCTGAAAAGAACAGGATCTGCTCCTCAACTGGAGGCGGCGATTCATTCCATGGAACTTGCCTATCGCATGCAAAGCGAGGGGCTCGATGCCTTCGACGTCAACCGGGAAAGCGAGGCGACGCGGGAGCGCTACGGGGACGGCGATTTCGCCCGCGGATGCCTGCTTGCTCGTCGTTTGGTTGAGCGCGGCGTCCGCATGGTGCAAATCTATTTCGGGAACCAGCAGCCCTGGGACACGCATCAGGATATCCGAGGGGCGATGCGCCGCCTGGCCCAGAAATCAGATGGGCCAATGGCTGAGCTCATCAAGGATCTGAAAGCCAGAGGACTGCTGGAGCAGACGCTGGTCGTCATCGGAGGTGAGTTCGGGCGGACGCCGACCGTCGAGGTCGGGGGTCTGGTTAAGGTACAAGCGGGCCGAGACCACAACAATCACGGTTTTTCAATGCTGTTGGCCGGCGGCGGCGTCAAGGGCGGCATGACGTACGGCAACACGGATGATTTCGGCTTTAAAGCTGTGGAGGATGCTGTTCACCCCAATGATTTACACGCCACCATCCTCCGCCTGATGGGGTTTGACCATACACGGCTCACCTACCGCCACAGTGGCCGCGATTTCCGCCTCACCGACGTCGAGGGTGAAGTGATCGAGAAGATCATCGCCTGAAGTATTCAGTGGCGGGCAAGGGTCCCACTCCGGCTATCCGGTCATGAGAAAAGAGGTATAGCGATGAGGAATGCTCTAAACGGGAGATCATGGGCCTGGTTGTTGGGCGGTTTGCTCCTGCTGGCTCCGTTGTCCGCGCTGGCGGAAGACCTGTTTCCCGACAAGAATCTGGAAGCCGCCGTCCGCAAGTACGTTTTCAGCAAGAAGCAGACGGCCGAGCCGTTGGTCGAAGAGGACGTTCGCGATCTTTCGACTATTGTGGCCAAGGGCAAGGGTATTCGCGATCTTACCGGCATCGAAAAGTGCCGCAGTCTTGCGCTGCTGGATCTGGCCGATAACGAGATCAGCGATATCACTGGTCTGAAAGGATTGACCAACATTCAGTCCTTGGACCTCTCGAAGAACAAGATCGCGGATCTGAATCCTCTTCGCGAGCTCGCCAAGCTGCAGTACTTACACCTTGCCGGCAACCAGATCGAGGACACTTCGCCCCTCGCTGACCTTCCGACTTTGAACTCGTTGTATTTGTCGAATAACAAGATCACCGATCTGACCCCCATCGGCAAGCTCAAGAAGCTCTGGTCGTTATACGTTGACGGCAACCAAGTCTCGGACCTCACTCCGCTCAGTACTTTGAAAAGTCTTTCTTCGCTGGATGCTCGGGATAACGAGATCTCCGACCTTTCCGCACTCAAGCCACTGACCGAGCTGCGCTATCTGATCCTGGATGGAAACGAGATTCGCGAGCTTGGATCACTCGTCGAAATGGTGAAAGAGGACACCGAGGGAGAAAAGCGGTTTGCGCCTTTCCTGCGAGTGTATTTGTCGGGCAACCCGCTGAGTGATTCTGCGCGGAAGTCAGCAGTTGCGGCGCTGAAGAAGTACGGCGTACGGGTGACAGTCGATGAGTCCTAGTAAGCTGTCCCAGACAAGACTTTCTGATCGTTCTTGAGGCGTGGCGCACGCATTCTTGCGTGCCGTGTCGCCATTCGTGGCGACATCGAGTCTCGACCTGGCGCACGCTTTCAGCGTGCTGTGTCGGGCTTTCGAGCCTGACATTTCCGAATCGATAGTGAACTCGTCTCCAGGACAGACCACTAGCAATCTGTGGTGGAAGCGGTGGCTGTCGCCACGAACTTCACGCACCCTCGCGGCACCGTTCAAGCGCTTCCAACAAGCGGTCGATTTCCTCTGCCGTGTTGTAGTGCGCGAGACCGATGCGAACCATGCCTCCGGTTGATTCCACTCCGAGGCGCTCGCTGAGGCTGAGCGCGTAATAGTTGCCATCCCACACGAAGATGCCCTGCTGGGCCAGGAACTCGGCCACCGCGCGCGGATGGCGGCCTGCCACTCTGACAGCAACCGTCGGTACGCGGCTGTCGAATCTTTCTGGCTCGCGGATCCCGTAGAAAGTTAGCCCCTCGATCGCCAGCAACCCTTGTACGAGCTTCTCAGCAAGTCCTCTCTCGTAGGATCTGATGGCTTGCATGCCCTCCAGCAGGTTGCGGCGGCGGCTTTGGCTGCGCTGAATCTCGGCGCATTCTTTGCTACTAAGAAGCTCCCGGCCGATCCCCGCCAAGTATTCGATGGCAGCGGTGACACCGGCCAGGCCTTCATGATTCTGTGTGCCGGTTTCCCAGCAATTGGGGATGCGGTTGGGCGCCGGTTTCACTTTGTAGGGACGCAGCCGCTCGAGGTGCTCCGCCTTGCCGTAGAGAACGCCGACGTGGGGCCCAAAGAACTTGTAGGCCGAACAAGCTAGAAAGTCACAGTCGATCGAGAGGACATCGATCGGCCCGTGTGGCGCGTAGTGAACGGCATCGACAAAGACCATCGCGCCGGCGTCATGCGCCGCGCGCGTGATTGCTGCTACGTCGTTGATCGTGCCGACGGCGTTTGATGCATAGCCGACAGCAACGACGCGCGTACGTTCGTTGATCAGGCCGAGCAGATTCTCCCTATCCAGCGTGCAGTCATCGACGCAAATGTCAGCGGCCCGAATGACAGCCCCCCGCTCTTCGAGAGCTCGCCAGGGCGCAACGTTGGCGTCATGGTCGAGATTCGTGACGACGATCTCGTCTCCCGGTTTGAGCTCGCGGCCGATCGAACGGCTCAGGGCAAACGTAAGCGTCGTCATGTTCGGTCCGAAGACCAGTTCACACGCATCACAGCCGAGAAGATCGGCGGCGGCGGCGTGAGCGGCGGTGAGAGTCTCATCCGTTCGCCGGCTCGTCAAAAAGGCGCCATGGCAATTGGCGTTCGCTTGAGAAAGGTAGCCGCTGATGGCGTCGATGACGCTTTGGGGGACTTGCGTTCCGCCCGGGGCGTCAAAGAACGCAGAGGGACGTCCGTTGACACTCAGACTCAGGGCAGGGAATTGAGCGCGAATGTGGGTGATATCGAAGCTTGGCATGGGTGCACCGGGAATCCACTATTATGGGGGGAAATGAGTGTCGACGAGGATGTCATCCGCGAAATCGTGCGGCGGATTCGGGCAGCTTGCCCCGCTGACCGGATCATTCTCTTCGGCTCGGGCGCCTCGGGCAGCATGACCAAGGACAGCGACATTGACCTGCTGGTCATGGAACCCGATCCCGGAAACACGCGGGATGAAGCTTGGCGTATTCACGAAGCCATTGGCAAAGTGGGCTTTTCCCTGGATGTGATTGTGATGGCCACCGAACGCTTTGAGGAAGAGAAGAACGTCATCGGCGGTATCGCTTATCCGGCCAACAAATACGGAAGGGTTATCTATGAGGACGGTTGAGGCCGTGAAAAGGGATCTTGTTGAACGCTGGCTAGAGAAGGCGGAGCAGGACTTCGGGCTCTGCCGCCATCTCGTGATGGGCGACGTACTGTATCCGTTTGCCGCAGCCTTTCACGCCCAGCAGGCTGCGGAAAAACTGTTGAAAGGGTTCCTTACGCTCCACCAAGTTGAATTTCCGAAGACCCACAACATCGATGAGCTACTCGATCTGCTTTCGCCAGTGGACACCGTTTTGGCTAAGTCCCTCCGCCCGGCTCATGCGTTGACCAAATACGGGGTCGAAATCCGCTATCCCGGTGATCAGCCTGACGTCTCGGCCGAGGAGGCGAAGGAAGCCTTCGAAGTGGCAGCAGATGCTCGGAGTAAGATTCTCCCACTCCTAGAGCCGCACGTTTGAAGTGGTGATGAGGGAATTTGACGCTTTGCTGTCGACGGCGCGGAGTCTCTAAGCCCGCTTTCTCACGAGGGTTTGGATGGACAGCGTTGAACGAACGTTATTTGTAGGGTAGGGCCACCGTGCCCGCCCGTCGGAGTGTTACCTGTCCCGGTAGGTTCAGTGAGATTCACGCGGCGTCCCCTTCAATTACGCGACCAAACCCCGCAAAAACCTCTCTGGGCGGGCAGGGCATGCCGCAGTATGCCGTGCCCGAAGTTCCCGCCCGGCCACCTGGCTTCTAAATGTACGTGAGCGAACTTATGAAACGGAGTACTTATGTCTTGAACGGATCTCTGCTTGTGCGAAAGGATACCGATTCACGAGCTCCTGCCTTCACCAAAGGTGTCGCCTGCATCGATTGCAAGTGCGCGACGAGTACGCGATTTCAAGAGCCACGCGTTGAAATGACGAGGGCCGATTCGCCCGGTCGCGAACCATGATACTCACCGCTCGCTTCCGTCAAGCTCTCGCCTATGCCGCCGAGCTTCATGAAAAGCAGGTTCGCAAGGGCGGTGATGTCCCCTACGTCGC
The DNA here is from genome assembly GCA_965248105.1 of Bryobacterales bacterium. Taxonomy (GTDB): domain Bacteria; phylum Acidobacteriota; class Terriglobia; order Bryobacterales; family UBA6623. The sequence continues at coordinate 1,114,009 of CBDFIK010000006.1, read as the reverse complement.
CCATCTGCTTTCCGTAGCCGGGATTGTGCTCGAATACGGGGGAGATGAAGAGGAAGCCATCGCCGCCTTGCTGCACGACGCGGTCGAGGATCAGGGAGGCGCCCCCACCCGCGACGAGATCCGCGCTCGCTTCGGCGATCGAGTGACCGCGATCGTGGATGGCTGCACCGACGCGGACATGCAGCCCAAGCCTCCCTGGAAACAGCGTAAGGAAGCCTTTGTCGAGAGCATCCCGACGGCTTCACCGTCCGTGCGCCTCGTCTCGGCCGCTGACAAGCTTCACAACGCGCGCTCGATCTTGGCCGACTATCGCGACATCGGCGAGCCTCTATGGGATCGTTTCACGGGAAGGAAACAGGGAACCCTGTGGTACTATCGCGCCCTTGTCGACGCTTTCCGCAAAGCCGGACCTTCACCCCTCGTCGACGAGTTGGAGCGCGTAGTCACGGAGGTGGAAAATTTAGCGGTGGCCGGCTCACCGGACCAATAGCCTTGATCGCCTGTAGGTCAGCAACAGAACTCCAACCGTAAGGGTCTGTGCGAAGGGGGCAGGTCAACCGTTTGTGGCGCATCGGCGCAGGTCAACCGTTTGTGGAGCAAGCTCTCAGCTTGCCGAGTCGACACTCATGTCGACCGATGTTCTGTAACCCGCTGGAGCGCCCCGGTGACACCTCGGTCGGGAAGAGATGAGCCGGCCGCCTCTCACTGGATCGTGATCGAATAGGGTGCGATGCGCAGAAACCCACCCTGCAACAGGACCGGCCAGGAATCGATCCCGGCAAAGTAAGCGCGCAATCGGTCAACCGCGGGAGACCGGGTGGCAAATCGATCGGGGTCAAGCAAAACCTCGATGAACTTCTTGGGGGTGGGGTAGGTGACCAGCGTGACCTTGTCCGTGGGTTCGAGACCGGCGGCTTCCTTGGCCATCTCGATTGCCCTGTCAAAGCCGCCAAGCTCATCGACCAAGCCGTTGGCCTCAGCCTGGCTACCCATCCATACCCGGCCTTGCGCGATTTGATGAATATCGTCCCACTCGCGCTCGCGGGCGTCAGCGACCTTCTGAACGAAGTTGCGATAGAAAACTTCCAGCTCTTGACGAAGCTTGTTCCGCTCCTCGGTTGAATAGCCGCGGTAGTCGCTGTCGATGGCCGCAAATCTTCCGCGAGTGAGTATTTCTTTGCTGATGCCGATCTTGTCGTAGAGTCCGCGCAGATTCAGCTTGCCGTAGAATATCCCGATCGAGCCGGTCATCGTTCCCGGGTAGGCCACGATCGGAGCGTTCGCCATGGCGATGTAGTAGCCGCCCGAGGCCGCCGCGTCGGAGAAAGAAACAACCAGGGGTTTCTCCTCACTCAGCCGGTTCATCTCGCGCCACATCTGGTCGGAAGCGATGGCGTCGCCACCCGGCGAGTTGATCCGCACGACGACTGCCTTAATGTCGTCATTGTCTTTGACTTGGCGGAGGGTATGCGAGAAGCTGTCCGCACCCAAAATGTTGGCTCCGAAAAATGGTTCGGTTTCATTCGTTCCGCGCAGGATGCTGCCGACGGCATACACAACCGCGATCTGGTGTTCACCGCTCAGCCCCAACGAAGCCATTGAAACGTTTCGGTACCGGCTCAATTTGAGTCGCTGCAAATCTTCCAGGCCGAGCTGCTCTTTGAGAGCGTCAAAGAATTCATCTTCGTAATGGAGATCGTCGACCAGCCCCGCCTCGAGCGCCTGCTGAGGCGTGAAAGGACCGTTGTTGAGAATGACCGTCAGCTCCTCGACAGATTTTCCCCTTGACGACCCGACGGCTTCGAGAAACTGTCCATACACCTCGTCGAGCACCGAGTTCAAGACTTCGCGAAACGCATCGGACATTGACGAGCGCACCCAGGGCTCCGCCGCGGCTTTGTACTTGCCGATTTGATGCAATTCCGCCGCGACGCCAAGCTTTCGAAGTGTGTTCTTGTAAAAGCTGACCTCGGCCCGCAGTCCTTTCACGTCAAGTAACCCCTCCGGTGTCAGGGATACTTGGTCGGCGGCGCTGGCAACCAAGTAGTCCAAACTGCTTCCTACTTGGAGAAAAGCTACCACCGGCTTGCCTGACTCTTTGAACTCCTCGATCGCCCAGCGTATCTCTTGGGCTTTGCCCCAGCCGACGCTAAGACCTCCACAGCGTAGGACAATCGCTCGGATGCGGTCATCCTTCGCCGCCTTCTTAAAGGCGTTCCGTATCTGCAGCAACGTAGGCGGTGTCCCGGATTCGAGAAACTCCAGCGAAAAATCCGTGGGGATATGCTCCGGAACGGGGCCACTCAGCCGTATCTCGAGCACTGCATCGCTGGGAATCGCCGGGTCGGCCGACTGAACCATCACGATGACCAAGAGAATCGCTAAGGCCAAGAGAATCGCCAGCACGAATCCGCTAAGTACACCGAGTAGATACTTGACCATGGAATTAACCTGGCGCCGCCCCCTTTGCAACCCTGGGGTAGTCAGCTTGGAGAGCTTCCCGTTTGGTTAGCCGGTTTCATTATATCGCGAGGCTTTTTTGAGACGAGTCCTTGGCCTCAACTTCGAGGAGCTGGGCGGATCGCAACGATTGACGCATATAAGTTTGTTCATTCTGAACCATCAACCGAGGGTTGGCAGCGGTGATCTGGCCGTGCCCGCAATAGGGTCCTACTGCACACCTCCTATCGGCTTGTCTCGACGAGCCGGACCCGCCTGCCTCAACGCTCGACCGCGATCTCGACCGTATTGCTGCGGCGTCCGTCGGAATAGTCGAGCGTTATGGCGGTGCGTGGGTTGGTCGGAGCTTCGTCGGGGACAAAGACGTTCACTTGGAACAGTCCGACAAGGCCCGGTGTCAGACCGACGAAAAACGGAAGGGCGAAAGGGCCCAACACGACCCTCCCGAAGTTGATCAGGGGGACGTCAAATGCTTCCACAAACGGGAGGGGCGGAGGAGTTTCCTCTCCCGTGCCGACCGGTGGCGTCACCTCTCCCAGGCCCGTGGCATAAATCACTAACGCATCTCCCGGGCGAGCCGGGGCGGACGAGAATCCCGGAGCGCTGATCGTGCCTTCCGGAAGGGCCAACACCAAGTTGCCTGGCGTGGACTGCGAGGCGTTTACGATGACCCCGTATTCACCTATGTTCAGGCGGAAAATACCGGACGATCGATTGGCAATGTCGGCTGAGACCAAATTGCCGGCTTGGCCGTCCCGGATAACTTGCACCGTTCTCGTGCCTTGGGGGGTTTCCCACGGTATTTGGAAATTGATCTGTCCGTAGGACACGAAGAACAGTGGCGCCTCTATACCGTTGATGATTACCTTGGTCGACACAAGCTCTCGCGGAAGAGGCGTCGATTCGGCTCCAGCCGTCAAAGGGGCTAGTTGAGTGCCGAACAGCGAAACAATGGCCCCGGGCGAGACGGGTTTTGCGCTATCAAACGTGGCGCCGTTGACCACACTGTCAAACTCGACTTCAGGCGGGCCGGCGACGAGGACCTCCAATTCCACCGGAACCTCAAGCGGGTCGTTCGCCGCGTTGGTATTGAATCGGACAAGACCTGTATAAAGATCAGGTGCCAGGTCACCCGTACTGGCGGACACCAAATAGGTCCCACCGCCGAGGTCTTCGGTCGAGAGCCAGTCCCCTCCGGAATCAGTTTCAACCTCCACACTGCCAATGCTTAAGGATCCATTGCCGCGGTTCGAGACCGCGAGCACCTGACCTGCTGCATCCATACCCTGTGCTTCTAAGAATCTGAGCACGGTCGAGCTGGCCGTGGCGATGGGATCGTTGGTCACATGGAGTGTGACCGGCACGACACGGTTGTCTTCGCCAAACGATGAACCGCTGATTGTGACGCTGCCTTCTTGGTCTCCGACGGCCAGGCCGGCCCCATAGATTCCAGTGAGTCGATGAGTGTGCTGGAACTTGAATGAGCCCTGCCCCGAGGACGAAACCAGCAGGTATTGCCCAGCCGGGTTGACGGTCAGGGTTGGAGCGGGACCACCCGCGGTCTGGAACTCGATGGAGTCTGAGCTGGCCGCGTCTGGCCTTACGTACAGGTCGACGCGGTCCGGCACATTTCCGTCCACGTAGATAGTTACGGGGACTCGCTGGGGCGAGTCCACCGCATTCGGGTCCAGCACCACGACGTCGCCACGGTAGGCGCCGTTGGGAAGATTCGCCGCCTCGAACAACACTCTAATCGCCTGACACATCCGTGCGGCGTCGAAGGAACACGCCGCCATCCCGCCAGGTTCCGGCGCCAGCCAGTCGGACGTACCGCCGTTGACTGCCAGAGCCAGGTTGCCATCGCCGGCGTTCCAGGCCTCGATCGCAATGTTGACCGGCCCGTCGGTTCCCGCAGGGATCCAGACAGGCAGGTGCTCGCCGGTGGACCCCTGTAGCGCGTCAGGCATCGCAACAGTTGCGCGAGGGATGTTCAGACGCAACATCGGCGCTCCGCTGGCGGCAGCCACAACAAACACCGAGAGCAGCAAGAAGGCAAGATGAGTCTTTTTGAGCATTAGGAACTACCTCTATTTAGGAAGTGTAGAGGCGGACAGGCGGGGTACTCACCCATGTTAACTCCGAAAACGGCAGAGTTCAACGCCGGGAACAATTTTTCTCCGGCGAGCCGTCCTGTAGCTAACAATCCGCCTCTCTGTCATAATGGGGAAAACACAAGAACCGCAAGGCCGTATGCATACGAAAGGGTTGTCCTCCCTTCTTGCGGCCGTCTTCCTCGCGAACGTTGTCTCGCCGGCCCTGCTGGCAGGAATCCCCAGCAAGAAAGCAGTTTATCGCGGTGGCACTGTGGCACGGATGTTGCCTTCTACCGTGGGCACAGTGGACGTTACCGACCTCGAAGATTTTGTCTTTCGCTATAAGACCGCGGAACTTCGAATCGTCTACGAGAAGGTCAACTCGCTCGAGTACGGGCAAAAGGCCGGCCGCCGGCTAGGCTTGGCGATTGCCTTTTCTCCCCTGTTCCTGCTTTCCAAAAAACGGCGTCACTACATTACTATCGGATTCCTCGACGCCGAAGGCCGGCAACAGGCGGCGGTTTTCGAACTTGGCAAGAAACTTGTGAGAACGACTCTTGCCGGCCTCGAAGCACGCAGCGGCGTTAAGGTCGTGTTTCAGGATGAGGAGGCCCGGCGGGCGAGCCAGAGATGATCAGGAGTTGCTACTGCCCTGCTCCACAGCTGTCCGCTAAGGCGTTGGGGATCGTCTGTCTGGTTTTCGCCGCGGTCTGCCTCTATCCTCTGTTCGGCTCCGAGAAAGGCCGCGTGCTCCTCGAGCAGCAGTCCCTCAAGCTACTGACCGTGAACATGGTCTACGTGGATCCCCTGAATGGAAATAGCGGCGCCCAACAGATTCGCGACATGTTGATCGGCAGCCTTCACCGCACCGGCCTGTTCGTCATCACCGAAGACCAGGAACAGGCTGACGCCTTCCTACGGGGTTCAGCGGAAAACCTAGCCTACTCCGACTATTATCGAAGCTACGAGGGCCTGCGGGTCCGCGGCTCCGCCTCCTCGAGCGAGCGGGATTCAGGCGAGTCCGAGTTCCAATCCGGAAGCTTTGGGGTCGGCGACATCCAGAACTCGTCCCGTCGCGAGCGGAAGCACGAAGCTGTGGCCGCCATCAGGCTGGTGCTCCGAAGCGGCGAAGTCATCTGGTCAACCACAAAGGAGAGCCCCGGCGGCAAGTACAAAGGATCCGCCGCGGACGTGGCCGACAAAGTCGCCAAGGATCTGGCCGCCGCCTACCAGCGGGCTGAGAAGCTTGCTCGGAAGCCCTGACAGCCCCTTCTCGCGAGTGAATGCTCGCGGACCGCCGCGCGAGCCGGTGCGAGCTCCGCAGCGCCCAGCATTCTTGACAAATTGGTACAGTATTGGTAGTCTTCAGATAGTAAACCGTACTTATCTGTATAGTTTAGGCTGCGCTGGTCTTCCTGCCTAGCTCTCTTACGCCTAGCTGCTTAGCCCCCTAGTGGTGCTCATGTCGCCCCCGGGGGGAAGACCGGACCACCACGCGCACCCTGCGGAGGAGATGAATGAGTACTCCAGCAACTGAGCTCGAAATTCTGGCAACGCAAGACTATAAGTATGGCTTCGTGACCGACATCGAGGCCGACGCAGCTCCGCCGGGGCTGAATGAAGACATCGTCCGCTGGATCTCGGCCAAAAAGGAAGAGCCCGAGTTCATGCTCGAGTGGCGCCTGAAAGCCTTCCGGCATTGGACCACGATGACGGAGCCGGACTGGCACAACGTCCGCTACACCCCGATCGACTACCAAAGCATTGTTTACTATTCGGCCCCCAAGTCGGGCAAAGACGGCCCCAAGAGCCTCGACGAAGTCGATCCCGAACTGCTCGAGACCTACGAGAAACTGGGCATTCCACTCAGCGAGCGCGAGGCCTTGGCCGGCGTGGCTGTCGACGCCGTCTTCGACAGCGTCTCGGTGGCGACCACTTTTAAAGAAAAACTCAGCGAGATGGGAGTCATCTTTGGTTCTTTCTCCGAGGCTGTGCGGGAGCATCCCGAGCTGATCGAACAATATCTCGGTACGGTCGTGCCCTATACGGACAACTTTTTCGCCACGCTGAACTCGGCGGTCTTCAGCGACGGATCGTTCTGCTACATCCCCAAGGGCGTGCGATGTCCGATGGAGCTGTCCACTTACTTCCGGATCAACGCCGCCAACACCGGCCAGTTCGAGCGCACGCTGATCATCGCCGAAGAGGGCAGCTACGTCAGCTATCTGGAGGGCTGCACGGCGCCCATGCGGGACGAAAACCAGTTGCACGCCGCGGTCGTCGAGCTGGTCGCGCTCGACAACGCGCAGATCAAGTACTCGACCGTCCAGAACTGGTATCCCGGCGACAAGGACGGCAAGGGCGGCATCTACAACTTCGTCACCAAGCGCGGCAAGTGCCTCGGCGTCAACTCCAAGATCTCGTGGACCCAAGTGGAAACCGGGTCCGCGATCACCTGGAAGTATCCGAGCTGCATCCTGATGGGCGATAACTCCGTCGGTGAGTTCTACTCCGTAGCCGTCACCAACAACCACCAACAGGCCGACACCGGAACGAAGATGATCCACATCGGCAAAAACACCCGCAGCACGATCATATCCAAGGGCATCTCGGCGGGCTACGGCCAGAACTCCTATCGCGGGTTGGTCAAGATCCAAAAGGGCGCCACCGGAGCACGCAACTTTTCACAGTGCGACTCGATGCTGATGGGCGACAAGTGTGGGGCCCATACGTTCCCTTACTTGGAAGTCAAGAACTCGACCGCTCAGGTCGAGCACGAAGCCACGACCTCGAAGATCGGCGAGGATCAGCTCTTCTACTGCCAACAGCGCGGAATCTCGACCGAAGACGCTGTTTCGATGATCGTCAACGGCTTCTGCAAGGAAGTCTTCCGCGAGCTGCCGATGGAGTTTGCCGTCGAGGCCCAGAAGCTGCTCGGGGTGAGCTTGGAAGGCAGCGTCGGCTAGGTCACGCGGCGCCTCCGGTTCCACGGGGTGAAGTAAAGACATGCTGGAAATCAAGAACCTGTTCGTCAAAGCAGGCGACAACGAGATCCTCAAAGGCATTAGCCTCTCGGTCAAGTCGGGCGAAGTACACGCCATCATGGGCCCCAACGGCTCGGGCAAAAGCACTCTGGCCCACGTGCTGGCCGGACGGGATAGCTTCGCGGTAACTTCGGGCGAAGTGAGCTACCAGGGCAAGGACCTGCTGGAGCTTGCGCCGGAGGAGCGGGCTCAAGAAGGCGTCTTCATGGCGTTCCAGTATCCGGTCGAAATCCCCGGCGTCAGCAACCTTTACTTTTTGCGAACCGCGCTCAACGCCATCCGCCAACATCGCGGCGAGGGGGACCTCGACGCGGTGGACTTCCTCGAACTTGCGAAAGACAAAATGGCGCTTCTCGGCATGGACGATTCGATGATGAACCGTTCGGTCAACGCGGATTTCTCCGGCGGAGAAAAGAAGCGCAACGAGATCTTCCAGATGGCGGTGCTCGAGCCGAAGCTGGCGATCCTCGACGAAACCGACTCCGGCCTCGACATCGACGCCTTAAAGGAAGTTGCCAATGGCGTCAACTCTTTGCGCGGTCCCGAGCGGGCCATTGTGGTCGTTACCCATTACCAGCGGCTGCTCAACTACATCATTCCCGACTACGTGCATGTTCTCGCCGACGGCCGTATCGTCAAATCGGGTGACAGGACCCTGGCGTTGGAACTCGAGGAAAAGGGCTACGGCTGGGTCGAAGAATCCGCCCCGAACGGGCAGCCGGTGGGCGTCTAAAAGGAAGGGTCAGCGGAAAGCGATGGTCGCGGTTGCCGAACACTTGGACGTCTACCTGGGCAGCTTCGAAAAGCTGCGCAAAGATAGCGCTACGTCCCAGCCGGAATGGCTCTCGGCCCGGCGCCGTTTGGGGATGCAGCGTTTCGCGGAGATCGGCTTCCCGACTTCTCGCGATGAAGAGTGGAAGTACACGAATCTGGCCCCGCTCGCCCGAAAGTCGCCGCCGTTGGCCGATCCCGTGCCCGACGGAATCTCCACCGCGCAGCTTGAATCGGCGGGTTTGGCGGAAGTCGAAGGCCATCGGCTCGTCTTCGTCAACGGGCGTTTCAACGCGCCGCTCTCGCGGATTGAAGCCTCCCCAGGCGGCGTCCGGGCGGGTACGCTTGCGGAAAGGCTCTCCGCCGGCGACGGCTCGCTTGAAGAGCACTTCACGCATTTGGCCGATGTCGACAACCATGCCCTCGTAGCCCTCAACACGGCTTTCCTCGAGGACGCCGCCTTGGTCCAGATTCCCGCGCGAGCCGTGATCGACGACCCGATTCACGTAGTCTTCCTCAGCTCGGCCGACCATCCCGACCGGGTGTCTCATCCGCGCGTCTTCATCCGCGCGGGCCGCGATTCTCAGGCGACACTTATCGAGAGCTATCTGGCGCTGGGGGATCAACCCTACTGGAGCAACCCCGTCACCGAAATCGTAGCCGGCGAGAACGCCCGCGTCGAGCACTACAAACTGCAGTGGGAGAGCACGCAAGCCTGGCACACCGGTATCGTCTACGTCAGGCAGCACCGTGACAGTAACTTCGTCTCACATTCGCTTTCCTTCGGGGGCCGGCTGGTTAGGGCTGACTACCGCGTCGTGCTCGCGGACCAAGGTTGTGAATGCACTCTCAACGGGCTCTACACCGTGAAGGGCAGCCAGCACGTTGACCATCACACGACGATCGATCACGCCCATCCCCACTGCAATAGCCACCAGCTCTACAAGGGGGTCCTCGACGACCGCTCGACGGCTGTTTTCAACGGCAAGATTATGGTTCGCGAGGACGCCCAGAAGACCGATGCCTTCCAGAGCAACAAAAACCTGCTGCTCTCGGAAAACGCTGCCATCAACACCAAGCCACAGCTCGAGATCTTTGCCAACGACGTGCGCTGCTCTCACGGAGCCACCGTCGGCCAGATCGACGAAGACGCGACGTTCTACCTGCGCTCGCGCGGTATCTCGCACTCCGCGGCGCGCGGTCTGCTGACCTACGCCTTTGCCGCCGACATCCTGGAGCGCATCCAAGTCGAGACCCTGCGCGATCGCCTGGAAAGCGACCTGCGGCGGTGGCTGTCTTCGAACGTCGAGACTAAGGAGGATGCATGACAGCGATACCTCCTGCTGCCGTGTCCGCCTCGGAAGGCAACGCGATCCAGCAACTGGATGTCGCCGCGCTGCGGAGTGATTTCCCCGCGCTCGACCAGACCGTCCATGGCAAACCCCTGGTCTATCTCGACAACGCGGCGACGGCGCAAACGCCCCGGGTTGTCATCGACGCCATGCGAAGGTTTTATGAGCAAGACTGCTCGAATGTGCACCGCGGCGTGCACGAGTTGAGCCAGCGGGCGACCGACGATTACGAGGATGCCCGCGGCGAAGTGCAAAGATTTCTCGGGGCCGCCGACCGCGGCGAGATCATCTACACGCGCGGAACGACCGACGCGATCAATCTTGTCGCCGGAAGCTACGGCCGAAAATACGTTCAGGCCGGGGATGAAATCGTCATCTCCGCCATGGAGCATCACTCGAACATCGTCCCTTGGCAACTGCTGTGCGACGAGCGCGGCGCCCGTCTGCGAGTGGCGCCGATCAACGACGACGGGGAACTGTTGCTCGATGAGTTCGAAAAACTACTCAGCGAGCGAACGCGCCTGGTGGCCATCACTCAGGTTTCGAACGCACTTGGCACCGTCAACCCGGTGCGGACGTTGATTGAAATGGCCCACGGGCACGATATCCCTGTCCTTGTCGATGGAGCGCAGGCAGTGCCGCACATGAACATCGACGTGCGGACACTTGACTGCGACTTCTACGCCTTCTCCGGCCACAAGCTCTTCGGGCCGACGGGCATCGGAATCCTCTACGGCAAAAGGCAGTGGCTCGAGCAGATGCCGCCCTATCAAGGTGGCGGAGACATGATTAGCTCCGTCACCTTCGAAAAGACAACGTATAACGACTTGCCCTACAAGTTCGAAGCCGGCACGCCGATCATTGCCGGCGCAATCGGGCTGGGCGAGGCGATCCGTTATCTCAACGGGATCGGTTTAGACCGCATCTCCGCCTATGAGAAGGACTTGCTGGCTTACGCGACGCAAGCCGTCTCGGCGATTGACGGTGTCCGCCTGGTCGGCACGGCAGGTGAAAAAGCAAGCGTGGTCTCGTTTGTCTTGGACGGTGTGCACCCGCACGACGTGGGAACCGTCCTTGACCGCGAAGGAATTGCGGTTCGAGCCGGCCACCACTGCGCACAGCCGGTGATGCAGCGGTTCGGTGTGGCGGCCACGACACGTGCCTCGCTTGCCTTCTACAACACGCGGGAAGAGATCGACGCCCTGGCCGCCGGGATTGGAAAGGTAAAGGAGTTCTTCGCCTGATGGTCGATTTGCGGGAACTCTACCAGGAGTTGATCGTCGACCACAGCAAGCGTCCGCGTAATTTCGGGAAGCCGGAAAGCTTTAACTATTGCGCTAAGGGTTTCAATCCCCTATGCGGCGACAAGCTCAACTTGTTCTTACAAGTCGAGGACGGTGTGATCCGCGATGTCAAATTCGAGGGTTCCGGTTGCGCCATATCCACGGCATCGGCCTCGCTCATGACCGAGACCTTGAAGGGACAGACGCTGCAGCAGGCTGATGCGCTGTTCCAGACGTTTCATTACATGTTAACCGGACCTAAAGACTCGCAAAACGCCGGGGCGGGTATGGGCAAGCTAGCCGTCTTCGCCGGGGTCAATGAATTCCCGGCCCGGGTCAAATGCGCCACGCTGGCCTGGCACACGCTGCGCAATGCCCTCCATGGCGGGGAACAAGAGGCGACAACGGAATAAGGCGACAGACGCTTCTAAGGATGGACCGATGGACGACGCAGAGAAAAAAGCGGTCGAAGAACGAATCGTCGAACAACTGAAGAACTGCTTCGACCCCGAGATCCCGGTCAACATCTACGATCTCGGTTTAATCTACGACATCCAGGTCGAACCGGCCGGCGACGTCGCGATCAAGATGACGCTGACAGCGCCTAACTGCCCCGCGGCGCAGTCCTTGCCGGTGCAGGTCAAAACGGCGGCCGAGAAGGCGGAAGGCGTGGAATCGGCCGAGGTCGAGGTTGTTTTCGATCCGCCGTGGACTCCCGAAAAGATGAACGACTCGGCCAAGTTGGTGATGAACATTCTGTGAGGAACGACCGAAAGGTGGTGCGGCATGCATTTTAGCTCGCAAGAAGAATACGGACTGCGATGCTTGCTGAGGCTGGCGTCCGAGGGTTCCGGCCGCAGTATGACGATTCCGGAAATCAGCGAGCGGGAGGGCATGTCGGTGCCCTATGTCGCCAAGATCATGCGTGTCCTGCGCGCCGCTGGACTGGTGACTAGTGAACGCGGCCAGGCCGGTGGGTATCGGCTGGCGCATCCTCCGGAGAAAATCGCTGTCGGTCAAGCGCTGGCCGTCTTGGGCGGACGTCTGTTCGAAGTGGAGTTTTGCGACCGCCACGCAGGCAATAAGGACACTTGCACCCATTCCGTCGATTGTTCCATCCGCTCGCTGTGGCGGGGTGTCCAAACCGTGGTGGACCAAGTTCTTGCGCGCACCACTTTGAATGATCTTCTTCGCAGTGAAAAAGAAATGGATTCCTATGTCAGCAGTCTTGTAGTTCTCACCGCTGGGCGCAGCGGCGATCAAAGCATTAGCCGGCATTTCGGATAGAGGCAGGGATGGCTGATCAAGAAAAGGTTCTCGATGCGCTCCGGGCCGTTATCGACCCTGACCTTCACCGGGATATCGTGTCGCTGGGGTTCGTTCAGGACCTCAAGGTGAGCGACAATCGCGTCTCTTTTACGATCAAGCTGACGACGCCGGCCTGCCCGGTCAAAGATCAGCTCCGCGACCAGGCTGAACAGGCGGTCGGCGCTATTCCCGGCGTGGACGCCGTCAACGTGACCATGACGGCCGAAGTGCGGCCTCATCGACCGGCGGGTCAAGCTGTGCTCCCCGGCGTGCGCAACATCATCCCGGTCGGCTCGGGGAAGGGCGGGGTCGGAAAGTCGACCGTCTCGGCCAACTTGGCGGTAGCGCTGGCTCAGACCGGAGCCCGCGTGGGCCTGATGGACGCCGACGTCTACGGCCCCAGCATTCCGACGATCATGGGTATCACGGGCGGGCTACGGCCGGAGCGTGGTGGAATATCACCCCCTTCGAGCCATGGTGTCAGCGTGATTTCGGCCGGCTTTTTTGTTCGCCCCGATCAAGCGGTCGTCTGGCGGGGACCGATGCTGGCCAAGATGATCGAGCAGTTTCTAGGCCAGGTCCAGTGGGGCGAGCTCGATTACCTGATCGTCGATCTCCCTCCCGGCACCGGAGACGTGCAGCTCACTCTCTGCCAGCGGATCCCCCTTACCGGGGCCGTGATCGTCACGACGCCACAGCCGGTGGCCGTCAATATCGCCGAAAAAGCGATTATCATGTTCAACCAGCTCAAGTGCCCCCTGTTGGGCATCATCGAAAACATGAGCTACTGGGAATCGCGCAAGACCGGGGAACGCGAATACATCTTCGGCAGCGGGGGCGCCGAAAAGATCAGCGAGAGGTGGAAAATGCCGCTGCTCGGCAAAGTACCTCTGGCAACCAGTGTCCGTGAGACCTCCGACGGTGGCACGCCGATCGTACTCGAAGACCCGGAATCCCCGGCCGCTCAGGCCTTCACGTCGGCCGCCAAGAACCTCGCTGCGCAGGTCAGTATCCGCAACATCAACGCCGAAGCGGAAGACCTGGTGAAGATCTCGTTTTGACCTGGGCTGCGGACCGTTAGGGGCGCGATTCATCGCCTCTGCTTGTGTCGCGGGCGTAACCCGGTTCAAAAAGCTCAACGGTTTAGTTTCTACCTTTACCCCATGACCTGCGGCCAGTGTTGCGGCATAGAGCAAAAGTTCGACCAGAAGGTAGCGCGCAAGATGTTAAAGCGCTACCGGAAGAAAGGGGCAGACAAGGCTACCAAACTGCTCATCGAGGCCATCTCATCGCACAAGAACGCTGATACCAGCTTGCTGGATGTCGGAGGTGGCGTAGGCGCCATTCAAATCGCCATGCTAAACCACGGTGTTGCCCAGGCAACCAACTTGGAGGCATCACCTGCCTATCAGGTGGTAGCGAAAGAGGAAGCAGCGCAGCAGGGCATAAAGGAACGGATCACCTACCGGCAAGGCGATTTTGTGGATATCGCCCCGCAACTTGCAGCTCACGATATCGTGAGCATGGACAAGGTGATCTGCTGCTACCCTGATGCCAAGGAATTGATCAACCAGGCTGCCCAGCATAGCAACCACCTGGTGGCGCTCGCGTATCCGCACGATACCTGGCTGGCCCGGCTGATCAGTACGGTGGCCAATTGGTTCATCAAGCTGCGCTACCGCAACTTTCGCATTTACATTCATTCAAACACGCTGGTAGGTGGCATCCTGAAACAGCATGATTTCCGGCAGGTGCACCGAGCATCCACCTTCATCTTGCAGGTGATGGTGTGGGAAAAGACCTCAAATGCCTTCCACCGAACAAAACATCCCCCGCGCTCTCGAAATCACGCGGGCGAACAAGCATGATGTCAAAATCCGCTGGCACGACGGCACCGAAGTCGTCTACCCGGCCCGCTTCCTCCGGCTCGAGTGCCCCTGCGCCATGTGCGTGGACGAGTTGACCGGAGTGAAGCGCCTTCAGGACAGCTCAATACCCGAAGACGTCCACCCGGCCGGTATCGACCCCATAGGCCGCTACGCCATCCAAATCTTCTGGAGCGACGGCCACAACACCGGCATCTACACCTGGGAGCGACTTTACGAGCTCATCGGCAAGCTCCCGTAAGCTCCACTGAGCCAACCTGTGTAGCGCTGGGGGGTCGCATCAACGCTGCTGGGTGCACAAGATCCGCAGCATCCTCGAGCGCGTTCGCAGACGCGACTACGAGGACGCCAAGTTCGATGCCCAAGCGATCTACGAGCTGCAAGACGGCGCCAGGCGCGGCAGGTCTTCTACCGCTTCCCTCGGCGGCGCCGCCACGACTACCCCTCGATGGTGCGGCAGTCCGGGGCGCGACCTGCCGGAGCTACTGACCTTCTACAGCTTTCCCCGGCATCTCTGGCGCAAGTTGCGTACGACGAACGTTACCGAGCCCTTGTTCGTTGGAGGTGCCGCGCCGCACCCGGCCGATGGTCCGCTTTGCGAATGTCAAAGGCGTGGACCGCATTATCTATTCGATCTTCCCCCGCTTCAACCCGGAATGGGGAAATCGGACCCTCCAAGCCTTTACACAAGCCGTTTGACATCACCGGCAATGCAAAAATAGTTGCATTGCGGCCTTGCCTCGGCTACCCTATCCGTGTCGCGATCGTCAAAAAGGAACCCTGCCCACTGCATCCAACCGCACGACCGAACGGCAGAGCCTTTGTTTGTCACGCCGCTACAGGCGGCGCCTTACCGCAGTTCGAGTTACAATTTCCAATTTGCCTGAAACAATGCCATCGGAAAGCAGCACACGACAATGGCAGCATTTAAGCGTGTCTCGGTAGTCCTGATCAGCGGCGTCGGTGCACTGCTCCTCTTCATTGGGCTGACCTACGACTATTGGGACCCAAACCGTTATCCGGGCTTTGGCTATAAACAGTTCACAGTTACATTTATCGGGGCGATACTTGTCGCCATACCGATCATCTATCTACTATCGTGTAGCTACCCTCTTGCTAGCACGTTCCTGTGCGCAAGACAACCATACATCTTAGGGATCGCTTTCGGCCTGTGTTTGCTTTCCGAATCTTACATCTCCGACACACTCCCATTCGTGTCTCATGTTGGCCTCTACGCATATTTCGTTCTATTCTGTTTTCTACTGCCGGTCCCAGCCGCCTTCATTTCGCTGACCGCCCTTTTTCTCCTATGGCTATTCCTATCGACCCTAAACGAATATAAGATCGCTCTGACTCAGCTCCCGTTGACCTGGCTGGATATCAGAATTGCGTTATCCAACCCACGAGGATTCTTGAACGCAGTCGGTGCCGCTCCGTGGGTAGGATACGTGATATTGGTTTCCGCCCTAACTGTGGGCATAATTGCTCTCCGCCTTCTCGTAAGAACACTATCGCGGTTGCGCTACGTCGTCACGTCTCACAGCTGGAGATCAGCAACCATTCATACCTTAGTCTTCGTTCTCTTTTTTACTTTCGCCATTCGTACTGAGGTTACCTACACTAATGCCATAACTGCGGAGATTGATACTGCGGATTTGTGGGACCCCCAGGGTGTCACATGGCTTTCGCATAAACTCGGTCATCTCGGCTTTCTTCTTTTGTCATACCAGTTGGAAAGAGTAGATAAAGATGACTATCACGATCTGCGCCTCGGGAAGGCACTAAAGGCTGAAGAGATAAGGAATGCAATAGATCAATACGTCAACTTGAAGAAGGCCGAGTCGCAGAACTACCCAAACATCGTAATTCTTCTTGCGGAATCGACATTTGATCCGAATCTCGCGTTTCACTTATCCAAACCAGTACGAAATGGCCTGTTCGAACGGGGCGCCCACACTCAGGCTCTTGGTCCGTTGTTTGTTAACGCCGTAGGGGGAGGAACATGGATCTCCGAGTTCGAGTCCATCACAGGCCTCGATTCACGCTTATTTGGCTATATGGGATACTATACACATTCGTCTCTTGCACCCCACGTGAGGGACTCTTTCCCTCGCTATCTCAAAAGACGGGGATATAGCACTGCGGCGTACTATCCCATCAGCGGGAGATTCTATAATGCGAGAAAGGCCTATCGGTATTACGGTTTTGATCGCTTCTTCGACAGCAAGACACTCGGCCTGTCCGGCGAGTGGACGGTATCTGATGAACGCGTTATTGAGGCGGTCATTGAAGCTGCGAATTCGGAGGATGAGGAGCCGTTTTTCAAATATGTTCTGACAGTTGCCAACCACGGTACCCACGGGTGCGGTTACTTCTCTGATATTGCGCGACAGACTGTTCAGTTTGAGTCGGCAGAGAGTATAGATTCGCGAAATTGCGTATTGAACGAGTACGTCCATCGGACGCACTCAACGAGCCGAGGGTTTGCGAAACTAGTTTCGTACCTGCGAAAGATTGAACGCACGACAGGGCGACCGTTCGTTGCTTTGGTTTTTGGCGATCATCAACCGCATACGTTTACGGGTAGTGCGGAGGGTAAGAAGTACAACTTCGATGTGTTTCGAACAGGTTTGACGAAAAGACACACTGTTTTTCACCTCGTGTCGTCGATTCCGAATGTTGTCAAGTTCGACACTGACGTAGCTCCCCATGTTACGCTAATCCCCACGCTTCTCAGTGCCTATGTTGCATCGGCGCCTGATGACTTATACCTTGGGGTGAACTGGTATCAATATCGGCACTGTGGCTCTGATCTTCTTCCGACAAAGGAATCGTCGGGGCTATACATCCTGGACCAGAATGACGCCGCTACCGCAAAAGTGGGAAAAGGTTGTCCAGTCTATGAAAAGTTGTTGACGGCATATCGCAGGGCCGGGATCGTCAATTGATCCTTGGCCTAGATTTCGCCCTTACGAGACTACCAGCCCCACCATAGCAGGCAATACGTTGCCGATTTCGTCGTGGACGACGAGGTCGGCGATGGGGTCGAGAGGCGTTTCGGTGCGGTTGATGATGATCAGCTTGGCGCCGACGTGCTTGGCCAGCAGCGGCAGGCTCGCCGCGGGCTGGACGACGAGTGATGAACCCACGGCCAGAAACACGTCGCATGATTCCGAAGCGCGCTTCGCTGCGGCAAGCACGTCCTCGGGCATCGCCTGGCCGAAGGATATCGTGGCCGGTTTCAAATACCCCCGGCAGGCCCGGCACTGCGGCGCACGCTCCCCGTCGAGAACTCTTTGGACCGCCTCATTCATGTCGACCCGGTCACCGCAGCTTAGGCATACCACCTCCGTGGTCGTTCCGTGAAGTTCGAGGACCATCTCGCCGAAAAGCCCCGCGCGCTGGTGAAGACGGTCGATGTTCTGCGTGATCAGGGCCTTTAGCTTACCCTGCCGCGCCAGCTCGACAAAGGCGAGGTGGCCGGCATTCGGTTCGGCGTCGCGCATGTCAGGCCAGCTTTCGACTTTCTGGCGCCAGTACTCGATGCGGTCTTCCTCGTTTCGTAGGAATTCATCGAAGTAGACCGTCCGGTTGCGGGCCCATACTCCGTTGGGACTCCGAAAGTCGGGAATCCCCGACTCGGTAGAGATTCCGGCGCCACTAAACCCAACGACATGTTGGGCTTCTGTGATCCATTGGCGGGCCGCTTGAATGCTCATTTGTTGGCCATCGTAGCACGCCGGCCAGAGGGTGACCCGCTGGTGTGCCCCTCAGATTACCGAGGCGTCGTATCGCCGCATGCTATAGGCGTCTCGGGTGGATTGATCTTCGCTCCCAACCGATGTGAAGCAGGCGTTGGCAAAGGATGGTAAAAAGAGGTTGCTGTATGCGAGGAGTGCCAAAGGGTCTTCATAGGCTCGGCCTAACTGCCTACTCAACTAGACAGAATGATGATAAGATCCTGCTGGTCTATGGTCAATGGAGTAAAAGTATTGCCGACCCAAACGATCGTCCCGTCACTGAGCAGGTTTTAACCTATGGTAGGCCGTTGATCTGGGAGTATCCCGATTCCCCTAACGCAAATTTCCTACTCTAAAGAATGTTTGTTCGCCAAGGAGGACCGATGTTCGCTTTCCGAGGTGTGGATTTCATCAATTTTGACTCTCTGCTCGACGAGCAGCAGCTGATGGTTCGCCGGACCGCGCGCCGCTTCGTGGAGGAGAAGGTCATTCCCGTAATAAGCGACCACTTCCGCGACGCCCTGTTCCCCACGCAGCTCGTCGGGGAAATGGCGCGGCTAGGCTTTCTAGGGGCGAATCTCGAAGGCTATGGGTGCGCCGGAATGAGCGATCTTGACTATGGACTCATCATGCAAGAGCTCGAACGGGGCGACAGCAGCTTGCGTAGTTTCGTGTCGGTCCAAGGGAGCCTGGTGATGTGGCCGATCCTCCACTACGGCAGCGAGCATCAGAAGAACCATTGGCTGCCTCGCCTGCAGCGGGGTGAGGCGGTCGGCTGCTTCGGGCTAACCGAGCCCGACTTTGGGTCTAACCCGGCGGGGATGCGTGCACAGGCGGTGCGACAGGGTGAGCACTATGTCCTCAATGGGGAAAAGACCTGGATCACAAACGGTAGTATTGCCGACGTCGCCCTGGTATGGGCCAAGGAGGGAAACGAGGTCCGCGGCTTTCTTGTCGAAAAGGGCACGCCGGGGTTCTCCACGACCGACAT
The DNA here is from genome assembly GCA_965248105.1 of Bryobacterales bacterium. GTDB lineage: Bacteria > Acidobacteriota > Terriglobia > Bryobacterales > UBA6623. Next base: position 1,095,081 of record CBDFIK010000006.1, on the reverse strand, counting down.
CCACGGCAAGTGGTCGATGCGAGCCTCGATCACATCAGCGCTTTCTTTCACCGACTGCCGCATTCCGCTGGAAAACGCGCTGCCGAAAGCGATTGGCCTCAAGACGGCCCTGGCCTGCCTGACGCAAGCTCGCTACGGCATTGGCTGGGGCTGTATCGGCGCAGCCATGGCTTGTTATGAAACCGCACGCCAATACACCCTCATGAGAAAGCAGTTCAACGATCGGCCTCTTGCCTCGCACCAACTCGTGCAGAAAGAACTGGCTTGGATGATCACTGAAATCAGCAAGGGCCAGTTGTTGGCCTATCACGTGGCGCGATTAAAGAGCCAGGGGCGCCTGCACTTTTCGCACGTTTCCATGCTGAAACGCAACAATGCATGGATGGCTCTAGAGACCGCTCGCCGCAGCCGCGACCTGCTCGGCGCCAACGGCATCACCGATGAATATCCAGTGTTTCGCCATATGTCTAATCTCGAGACGGTCAAAACTTACGAAGGTACGGACAATATCCACACCCTGACGATCGGAGAGCGGGTGACCGGCATCGCGGCCTACTCGTAGAGTTGTGCGCAAGCAGAGGTAGCCCCACCCAGGTGCGCTATACAGGGAATCGAACCCGACAAGAGTCAACACGAATCACGATGTGCGGAACAACAAACAGAACGCCGGCCCTTCGAGTATTTGAAACTCCAGCCGCTTTACGCGTGGCGGCGCTGCTGGTCGCAGCCACTGTTCTCAGTGCGGTGCTGCTCGGACCGCTTGTGGCCCACTTCAAGCGTCCGGAGGCGATTTCGATCTACGCCGCCTTCAGCTCGGTGTGTCACCAGCAACCCGAACGTTGTTGGTGGCTGCTCGATCACCCGCTCGCCGTCTGCGTCCGCTGCCTGGGCTTCTATGTGGGCGCGATCGCCGGGTTGCTGGCCGGATGGCGGTTTTGGGGTCCTGCTTTCTTGCTTGCCGCTCTGTCGGTTCTGGCGACGTGGCTAGGCGAATGGAGCGGTTTGATGCCGTTCACGCCGTGGCTCTGGTTCGTAACCGGATTGTCGCTTGGGTCAACCGGCGTGGCCGCGCTCAGCGACACCGCCTCCTGGTGGAAAAGATCTGCAATCAGGCCGCGGGTAGACTCGATGAGTGCCCGCGCGCCGACAGGCGCGTCTTGCTAAGTGCATCATTTCGCAAATACGGTTACGAAAGCTAGCCGGCGGCGGGCGCGATGACTCCCGCCCCTGCTGATGGACCCGAGCATCTCGCGTTTAAACGCAGAGGCGCGATTCATTGCCCCAGCTGATGAGTCGCCATACCTCGACAAGCTGATTGATACGCAACTTGTATTTGCGAAATACTGTACTAAGGTAGGTTTTGACCCTCGCTCGCCGGACAGATAGCCGCCAATGAATCGGACCTGCACCTGTGGCGCTACGGCGCCCGCCGACGCGCAGTTTTGTCCCCGGTGTGGCCGGCCTTTGGACGGAGCACCCGACAAGCCGCTCACACCCGAAATCGCGCTGCCTGTCCCGACGCCCGACGCTTCTGCCGGGCCTCCTCCGATTGGCTTCGGCAACCCCCAAGCAGTCCGTTCCGCCCTGCTGGCCTCGGTGGTGGCGGCGATACTGGGCAATCTGCCGTTGGTTGGCATCCTCTGTTTCATTTGGTATCCCGGGGCCGGTTTCCTCTCCGTCTACAACTACCGCCGCCGAACCGGATTGACGCCCACGACTTCCGCGGGCGCTAAGTTGGGTTGGATCACCGGCGTTTTTACGTTCGTGATCTCTCTCGCCATGTTGGCTCTCGTCTTTCTTTTTCCTCGGCAAGATGGCAGCGTCGTCGAAACCATGCGCCGACAGATCAGCGAGTACCCGGCCCAGGAGGAGTTAAAGCGCCAAATGTTGGAGCAACTGGACAACCCCTCGGCCCTCGCGATGCTGCTGCTGATATACCTGGTGATGTTCTTCGTCCTGGTGGCTGGTCTTACGACCACGGGTGGCGCGCTCGGCGCCAAGGTTCTGGAAGAAGACTGAAGGGGCGTTTAGGTCGCTTTTCTCGCCGCGTGGTGAGAAAGGCGGGTTCGATGCAGTCGCTACCTTGCTTGTTCGCTTGGCGGCGGGCTGTCCAGCAGCATATAGCTGACTATCGCCACGGCCACAAGGTGTTGTTGGGTGTCGAACATGTCGACACGTCCCACGCACAGGGTTCGGCCCGCGTGGACCAGATAGGCCTTCGCCAAAACCTTGGTCCCGGTGATCGGCCGCAGGTAGTTGACCTTCAGTTCCGTGGTGGCCGAGGGACGGCGTTCGCCGAAGTGGTTGATGATGGCGTGCCACACGGCTTCATCGGCGATGGAGGCCACCACTCCGCCGTGCAGCACGCCAGACTCATTCAACAGATCGTCGCGGACGTCGCATTCGACATCGACGCCGTCTTTCCGTTTCCTCGCAACCCGGATGGGGAGCCCATCTTCGAAAGCCATGACTGTCTATTATGCCCTGAGCCGGGTATCGCCGCCGCCACCGCGACTCTGGTGGCCGGCATGCCGACTGAATCTCGAAAAGAAATCGCATTGCGCAAGGGATATAGGGGCGACATGTCGTGTGCCCGCGGGCTGATGCATGCCGATACCCACATTCATTCCGAGGACCCACCCTATTGTGCGGCATCCGATTGTGCCGTTCTTCTTGTTGGCGGCCGGCTACGACCGACCCCCCAAGTCGAACCGGTAGCGCTGTTCGCGACGCTGAGGGTAGGCTAAGCTAGTCAGCCAATAGATATCTCTTCCGCCGTTTGGGAAAAAGCGGCACAGAGCAGTCTCTCCATCCCTTCTGGCGCAGTGAACGCCCCTGGGCTTGGTTGCTCTGCGCGCTAACCGTCTGGATACTGATCTACTTCGTGTGACGACGATGTCGCGACAGAGTGACCTGAAAGTCGGCGACAACCTGAACGAGAATGGTCCAACGTGAGACTTTTCGGGCGTCGTCGCGGTAGGCGTTCAAGGAGCGGTCCAAAGGGGCGGCTGGCGCGCCGCCTCATCCGTTCGGCAGCCGGCTTGTTGTTCGCCTTCTACGCCTTCTGCACACTTTCGCTGTGGATCTTGCGATCGATGAATCCCCTCTGGACTTCGGTACAGCTCCAGCACAGAATCGAAGCCTTTGTCGCCGGCGAGGACTACGCGAAGCGGCAGACTTTTGTCCTGCTCGACCGGATTCCGCTCGAACTCCAGCACGCGGTCATCGCGGCGGAAGACGGCGCTTTCTACCGACACCAGGGAATCGACTGGGCCGAGATCAAGCTCCTGGCGGACGAGATTCGCGGAGGAGGTCGCGTCCGAGGGGCCTCGACGATCAGCCAGCAACTGGTGAAAAACTTGTTCTTGACCACACACCGCTCCATCGTTCGCAAAGCTTTCGAATTCACCCTGGTCCCTATCGCCGAGTTGATCCTTGGGAAGCCGCGCATCCTCGAGCTTTATCTGAATGTGATCGAATGGGGACCCGGCGTTTATGGAGCGCAAGAAGCGTCGCGCTATCACTACGGCCTCCCCGTCTCCCAACTCAGCCGCGACCAGACCGCCCGTCTGGCCGCCTGCATCCCTTCGCCTCGCATTTGGAAGCCCCAGCGCCAGGATCGCTACAGCAGAGAAATCCTGAAGCGTATGGAGAAGCGTGGTTGGTGAGTGCGCCGCTAAGCATCAGCCTCCTGCCGGCCATTTACTCCTCATATCGCCGCAAGTCGTGCGACCGTCCCTGAAAGGGCTTTCAGGAAGGAAAGCGATCCGGTCGGCTAGAATAACGATGACTGACGAGGCGATTCCCCTCGCGCACCGGCTACCCCGCTCATACACGACGCGAATCCCACATGATCAAAGTTCGTGAATTGACGTTTACCTACCCCGGCTCACCGCAACCAGCCTTGAAGCAACTTTCTTTCTCGGTCGAACGCGGCGAAATTCTAGGATTTCTGGGTCCCAGCGGCGCCGGCAAAAGCACTACCCAGAAGATTCTCATCGGGCTGCTGAAAGATTACCACGGGGACGTCTCGGTCTTCGGACAGGACCTGCGGTCTTGGCGGTCCGAATACTACGAACGGATCGGCGTCTCGTTCGAATTGCCTAACCACTATCTGAAGTTGACCGCACTCGAAAACCTGAACTACTTCCGGTCTCTCTATGAGGGAGAAACGGAGGACCCGAACCACCTGCTCGACATGGTCGGGCTAGGCGACGACGGGGCACTACGCGTGTCCCAGTTTTCCAAGGGTATGAAAAACCGGCTCAACTTCGCGCGGTCGTTGCTCAACAAGCCGGAGCTGGTTTTCTTCGACGAACCTACCACGGGACTTGATCCGGTCAGCGCCCGCCGCATCAAAGACATCATCCTCGAGAAGAAGCGCGATGGCCGTACAATCTTCCTCACTACGCACGACATGGTGGCTGCCACCGAGCTCTGTGACCGCGTCGCCTTCATCATCGAAGGCGAGGTCAAACTGATCGACTCGCCGCGCAACCTCATGCTCACCCATGGCGCGCGCAAGGTGCGGGTCGAGTACCAGGTAGACCGTGGCGTCGAGCAACAAGAGTTTCCGATGGAGGACTTGGGCCGAAACGAAGACTTTCTGCGGCTGCTTCGTACTGACTCCGTTCAAACGATTCATACCGAGGAAGCGACCCTGGAGAAGGTATTCATCGAAGTCACCGGGAGGCGGCTGTCGTGACCCGGTGGGGCGCCGTCTTGAGGCTCGACGTAAGACTCCAGTTCCGCTACGGCTTCTTCTACGCCGGTGTCTTCGTCACGGTCGTTTCGCTCGCGATCTTGAGACTGATTTCCGCCGAGAATCTGACAATTGTTCTGCCTGCGTTCTTGCTCGGGCAGCCATTGACAACGACCTTTTATTTTGTTGCCGGACTCGTATCACTCGAAAAGAGTGAAGGCACGCTCGAAGCACTCATTGTGACGCCGTTAGGAAGTGGTGAGTACTTGGCGTCCAAGGCGGTCACACTGACTTTCCTGGCGGTCGCCGAAGGTCTCGTGATTGTGTTGGCGACCTACGGCTTCGGGGCTGATTTGTTGTTGCTGGTGCCGGGGATGGTACTGCTGTCGATGTTCTACACGTTCGTCGGGTTTGTCATCATCTCTCGCTACGACTCGATTACCGAATACCTGCTCCCCTCCGTACCCTACACACTTGTGCTGAACTTGCCGCTGATCGATTACTTTGAACTGTGGCCGCATGCGGTGTGGTACCTAATTCCTACCCAGGCTCCGCTGCTGCTTATGAAAGCCGCCTTCCAACCAATTGAAAACTGGCAAATGGTTTACGCTGTCTTATACTCGTTGCTGACAGTCGCCATAGGCTATCGATGGGCGATCAAAACCTTTCATCGCTTCGTTGTTCGTAGCGAAGGATCTCGCTGACATGCGTACGTTGATGCTGTGGGGAATATTCGGGCAAAACGACATTCGTTTGGTGCGGCGTGACTCGATACTGGCCTTCCTGGTGGCGTATCCCTTGGTCTGGTCCCTCGTTTCTCGCTGGGCCGTTCCCGCGCTGGCCCAGTGGTTGCGGCCCACGTTCGAGCTGCAGCCCTACTACCCGCTCATCGCTTCGTATCTCTTGGTGCTCGCGCCTCCCCTAGCCTACGGCTCGGTGATCGGTTTCTTGCTGCTCGACGAGCGCGACGATGGGACAATGACGGCTCTCCGCGTAGCGCCAGTGCCATTCGACGGCTATTTGGCCTACCGTTTCTCGATACCGTTCGTGCTTGGGGTCGCCGTGGTTTGGGTCGCGGTTCCTTTGGCGGGTATCGTTTCCATTTCCTTTCCCGCGCTCACGGCAGTGGCCCTTGTGGCCGCGATGGAGGGATCCATCATGGCGCTGTTTTTGGGGTCGATGGCGGGCAACAAAGTGGAGGGCTTCGCGCTGGCGAAAGCCGCTGGTGTCGTCCCGGCTGCCGCTGCTGTCGCCTATTTCGTCGAAATGCCCTGGCAGTGGCTTTTCGGAATTGTGCCTACGTATTGGCCGGCCAAGGCATTTTGGATCGCTACCGAAGGCGGCCAGGGTTTCATGACTTTTCTGATCGTTGGTTTGCTGTTTCACCTTGCACTGCTGTGGGCGTTGCTGCGACGGTTCGACCGGGTGGTGTTGGCGTAACCGGTAAACGGCTAGCGGTGCTGTTGCGAACACGGACGGACCTTGTCGCTCCTGCATTCTCCGTCGTTGATTTCACTCGATTGCGGTTTGGAGCAGCTCGTGGTGTGATAGAAACCTCCGACGAATGGGTTCTACTGAGTCTCGCCGAATTATACTGACATGGCCCGCGTTCAGATTGTAGGGGCACGGCATGCCGTGCCCGGCTTCCAAGGTCACGGTATTTCGCGAGCCTGAGTAGTTGTTCCGCATCGGGAGGAAACACTCGGAACAAGCAGCCGCGGGGCTTCGTATTCCCCAGTAGGAGAGGAGACTTGTGCCCTACTGCACCGCATGCGGCAAGCAAGTCCGCGATACGGACGTATACTGCCGGCAGTGCGGTCGACGCCAGCCCACGGTCATTCCTCCTGGCACGGCAAGCGGCGGGCCGGCCATCAGTCCGCGAGCGGCATCGATTCTGTGCTACATCCCGTGGCTTGGCTGGATCGCTAGCGTGTATGTGCTCGCCACCGACAAATTCCGACAAGCAAAGGACGTTCGCTTCCACGCCTACCAGGGCCTCTACCTGTTTGTCGCCTGGTTGCTGGTGCACTGGGCAATTGGACTCTGGGTACACGTCATACCGGGGCCCTACATTCCCATTGATAAGTTTCTCGAATTGGCTCTGCTGGTCGTTTGGATCCTCATGCTCGTCAAGACCAGTAAAGGTGAACGCTACGCCTTGCCGTTGTTAGGTGAGCTCGCCGAGCGGTCCTTGTAGTTCGAACCGCGTTCACGGGGTTTTCTCTCAAACCCGGCCTAGCTACTTTGCTGTGCAAAAAGGGAAAACCGGGTGGTGGCTGCGTCCAGTCAGCCCTGCCGCGAGCGGCAAGCGTAATTTGCACCGCAAAGTAGCTAGCCCCTATTCCCGCGGGACTTTGGATCGCTGGCTACACTCCCTCGCCCGACGGGCACGCAGATGGTGCGCTTCTTACAACGTAAGGGGTTTGCTCTCGCCCGCGTCCGCGGAAGCCGCCGTCGATGGGGAGGACGGCGCCGGTTATGAAGTTGGCTGCGGGCGACGCAAGGTAGACGAGGGCAGCGGCTACTTCTTCGACCGTTGCAATGCGTCCGAGGGGAATACGGGACGTCTAGTAGTCGCGCACGCCGGGGCGATCGAGCGTTCGCCGGGCGAGCTCGGTTTCAACAAATGTGGGGGCGACGGCGTTTACCGTGATCTTGTGCGCCGCCCACTCAAGCGCCAGTACGTGTGTCAACATGACGACTGCGGCTTTGCTGGAGCAGTACGCCGCGCGCTCGTGAGCCGGTATAAGCCCGGCGGCCGCTGCCTGCCGCTTCACTATTTACGCCGGGCCGCAACGCGCCCCCTTCGAGTGACCAACTTGAGCACGAAGTCTTCCATCGCCAGCGCGCGGCTCCGGCCTTCGGCAGACAGGTGCGCATTCACAAGGCGCATCAACGATCGGGTTTGTTCGGTACCGGCGCGACATGTCGCTCCCCCGGACCGGCGAGATCGCCGATCCCTACTACCGCGGCTTGTGACGACTCAAAGTAGGGACAAGCGATCCCGCTTGTCCAAAATGACGGCTGGAGGCCCGCGCCACGTGCCGTGCCTCTACATTTCCAGGCGCCCGACAGATCGGTAGGGGCAGAGCATCCTGCGGTACGCTACGCTCCTACCTCCCGGCGCCGTGCTTTGAGGAACCCCCAAACTGTTCCACATACAGCAGCGCCAGCATGGTCTTGCCGTCCCGAATCCGGCCGGAGCGAATCATCCCCACGGCTTCCTTCCAACTAAACCAACGTGTCTCGATCTTCTCGTAGGGCTCCGGGGTCGCCTCACCGGCGGTGAGTTGCCGGGCAAGATAAGCGGTTACTTTTTCGTCGCAAAACCCTGGGCTGGGAAAGCATTCAAAAAGCTTTTCCCAGGAACGCGCTCGGTATCCGGTCTCCTCTCGAAGTTCGCGTTTCGCAGCCCGCAAGGGTGTCTCCCCCTTGTCGACGACGCCCGCGGGAAGCTCCCAGGTGTGCTGTCGGAGTGGCAGACGAAATTGGCGAATCAACAATACCTGGCCCTTCGTGTTTCGCGCCATCATGACCGCCGCACCACGGTGCCTGACGAGGTGCTTTTCGACTTCCACGCCGGCGGGAATCACGACACGCTCGCGAGTGACATCGAATACCTGGGTGCGCAAAAGTGTCTTCGCCGCGCGGACTGTGTACTTTGCCATCCTTTAGTTCCCCTTCAGCGTCTTCCGAAACTCTTCCACATTCAGCGTATTGAGCACGTCACTCGGTTCCAGCCAGCCCCGGCGCGCCATCAAGACGCCGTATTTCATGTTGGCAAGATGGCGGACATGGTGGGCGTCGGTCGAAATCACGAACTTGACGCCCTTGGACTTGGCGAGTCGCAGGTGGGCCGCGTCAAGATCGAGCCGTTCAGGACTGGCGTTGATTTCCATACGGACATTCCGCCGCGCGGCCTCGCTGACAACGCGCTCGAAGTCATAAGAGTAGGGTTCGCGCCTCAGGAGCAGCCTCCCGGTGGGATGTCCCAGAATGTTGACGTGGGGATTATCCGTTACCCGCAGCAGCCGTTCGGTCATCTCGGCCGGCTCGAGATTCATGTAACTGTGGACGCTGGCGATGACGACATCCAACTGGGCCAGCACCTCGTCGTCAATGTCCAACCGACCGTCGTGCAAAATATCCACCTCACATCCGGAGAGAATGGTAAGACCCTCGAGTTGATCTGAGACGCGGCGGACTTCTTTGATCTGACCCAGCAGCCGTTTTTCGTCAAGCCCATTCGCCATGGCTAGCGATTTGGAATGGTCGGTAATCGCCATGTACTGATAGCCGGCCTTTCGGACCGCCTCCGCCATTTCCTCAAGTGAGAAGTGACCATCGCTTTCCGTCGTGTGCATGTGGACGTCGCAGCGGATCTGCTCAAGCTCGACCAGCTCGGGCAGGCGTCCTTCCAGAGCCGCTTCGATTTCGCCTTGGTTCTCGCGCAGTTCCGGGGGGATCCACGGCAGGCCCAGCTTTTCGTAGACTTCGGCCTCGTCGTTCCCGGCGATCTTTTTGTCGTCCGAGTTGCGATACAGGCCGTATTCGTTCAATCGCAGCCCCATGCGCACGGCGCGGTCTCGGAGGGAGACATTGTGCTCTTTACTGCCGCTGAAGTATTGCAGGGCGGCACCGTAACTATCGGCTTCCAAAGCCCGCACATCGACTTGCAGTCCCTCGGGCCCGACCCTGGCGCTGGCCTTGGTTTCGCCGTGAGCCAGAACTTCTTCGACCGCCGGGTATTTGACGAAGTGCTCCAGCGCCCCCGCGGCTTTCGGGCCAGTTACGAGCACATCGACGTCGCCGATGGTTTCCTTGCCCCGTCGAAGACTCCCGGCTGCCGTGATACGATCCACTCCCTCAATCTCCGACAGGTACTGGATGATGGCTTGGGCGCTGCGGTCGGCGAAGTTGAGTAGGTATCGGCCGGCGCTTCGCTTGTAGCTTTCGATGCCGCGCAGCACTTTCTCTTCCAGCTTCTTTCCCATACGCGGCAGGGCTTGGAGTTTTTTCTCCCGGCAGAGTTGCTCCAGACCGTCGATTGTGCTGACGCGATAGTGGGTGTAAATCAGGGCGATGCTCTTGGGCCCCAGGCCGGGGATTTTCAGTAACTCCAGCGCCGTTGGCGGATAGAGCTTGAGCAACTCATCCCGCCGCTCGAAGCTGCCGCGCTCGAGCAGCTCTTCAAGCACCGCTTTTATTCCCTTGCCAATGCCTCTGATCTCGGTGACGTCTTTCTCGGGATCCCGAACGATCTCCTCGATGCTCTCCGGGTGGCTTTCGATGACGAGCGCCGCATTGCGGTAGCTGCGGATCCGGAAACCGTCCATGGCGGCGATTTCCATAAGGTCGGCCGTCTCATTCAGTAGGGCGGCAATGCCTTTGTTGTTCATCGCGGCACAGAGCGAGCCTGAGACTCAGAGTACCGCACGGATGGAGGCTGAGCACGCGGTGTAATCAGGAGGGGGTTGCGGCGGAGTGAGAGTCGGAGATACGCGGAGTAGGGAGCTCGCGCACCAAGCGCAATTCATGATTCCGCGCGGACTGTGAGAAGCGAGCGGCTCGCCTAAAGCGTGAGGACGTAAGCGATTACGTTGGCCTTCTCCTCGTCGGTGAGGAGTTTCTCGAATGCCGGCATCCCCCCCCCGCCGTTGTTAATGTTCTCGAGGACGTTCTCGTAAGTAGCGTCTTTGCCGCTAGGGAGCTTGCCGTCTTTGATGCCCTTAAGGCCCGGTCCGATTTTCTTCTCCGTGCTGTCGGCGTTATGGCAAATGGAGCATTTCGTCTCGAACAGCTCTTTGCCCTTCTCCGCGTCACCTTTGGACTCGTGTTTATCAGCGGCGGCCGGGATCGCCAGGACGAGCATGAGAGCTACGGCAAACCATCGTGCAGGATGCATTTCGGCAGTTATCCTCCTTGGGGATTCAGACTGCTTATTTTATCATTCAAGGATCGTCGACTGGTCACCAATGAGACGACTCGGAGGGGCGGCCGGTTTCACGGCAGCACGAGTCTGGACTTTGGAGGGGCCAGGCGGCCCGAGGCACTCCCGAAGTTCAGCCAACATCTGAATCACGAACGCACCTGCCGAAGACCGGCCTTTCTCGGTGTCCGGTTCTTACTGCGAGAATAGTAGGGTCTCCGATCCCATGTCGGAAGCAATTGTGCTTTTCGCCAAGGCGCCGCGGCCGGGCCGAGTCAAGACTCGTCTGATCCCGGCTCTTTCGGCCGAAGATTCAGCCACTCTTTATGAGGCTTTCGTCCGAGACATGTGGGAGCGGCTACGGGTCGTCGCGCCGGATTCGTGTTTCCTTTATTCCGACAGGACCTGGCCGCCCTACGTTGAGCTGGCAGGCACCGGTCGAGCGGCTCTCCAGCGCGGCGGCGACCTGGGCGAGAAGCTCCTGCACTGCTTCGAAGAGCTGAGCACGCAAGGTTACGCTCGGATGCTGATCGTCGGCAGCGATAGTCCAACTCTGCCGGCGGACTATTTGCGGCGGGGCCTCGATCTGCCGGCTTCGAAAGACGCCGTGCTGGGCCCAACCTTCGATGGAGGCTACTATGCGGTGGGCTGCCGTGTTCCCGAGGCGGCCATGTTCAGCCAAGTGGCCTGGTCAACTTCGGCGACACTGGCTCACACCGAGCGCGCTTTCGAAGGAATCGGTTGGTCGATGGAACGGCTGCCACCGTGGTACGACGTGGACACAATCGCTGATTTGCGGCGTTTGGCTGCGGACTCCGATCTTCACGGGTACACCCGCCAATGGTTTCTGGAGCATCCGGAGCTGGCGGCCGGGCTGGGTTTCGATCCCTAGCAGCCCGTGGTAGAAGGAGAAATCGGGTACAGCCAGCCAATTCGCTTCAGGCTAAGTGCTTTGTTTCTTGGGTCATGACGGGCAGCGAATTGGTGGCAGTCCCCATTTTTCGCTCCTGCACGACTTTTGCCACGGGCTGCTAGCATTTATCACGAACATTGGTCTCGCAAAATGAGATTCGTGAAATTGCGATCAGAGTATGAGAAAGAAGCTGTGATGCTGCGCACGATTGTCTTTTTTGCCCTCCTAGGCTTGGTGTCGTGTTCCAAGAGTGATCCGGTCATCGTCGTCGGGTCGAAGAATTTCACCGAAAGCGTGCTGCTGGGCGAGCTGTTGGCGCAGCAAATTGAACACCGAACGGACTTGCGCGTTGAGCGGCGGCTGAACCTCGGCGGAACATTTCTCTGTCACCAAGCGCTGCGTTCCGGTCAGATTGATCTGTATCCCGAGTACACGGGCACGGCACTTACAGCCATCTTGAAACGGCCTGTCGAGCAGAATCCCGACAAGGTCCTCGAAACGGTGTCCTTAGCCTACCGCGAAGAATTCGCCGCGCAATGGTTGCAGCCCTTCGGATTCAACAACACCTTCGCGGTCGTCGTGCGGCCCGAAGATACGGGGACGCAACCGCTGCAAACAATTTCCGACCTCGCCGCGGTCTCGAAAGATCGCACCATCGGGTTTAACTTCGAGTTTCTCGAACGCCAGGACGGCTACCCGGGGTTGGTCGCCCGCTATGGTCTGTCGTTCGCCAGAGAACCGAAGACGATGGACCTAGGGCTGCTCTACCGCGCGTTGCGGGGCGGACAGATCGACGTGGCGGTCGGAAACTCGACCGATGGACTGATTGCGGCCTGGAATCTGCGCGTCCTCGAAGACGACTTGCGCTACTTCCCGCCCTACGACGCGGCACCGGTGGTTCGTGTCGAAACCCTGCAGAGACATCCAGAGTTGGGAGATGTTCTCGCGGATCTGGGAGGGCTGCTCTCGGAAAAGGAAATGCAAGGTCTCAATCACGAGATCGACGGGCGACACCGCGCGGTGGCTCAGGTCGTGCGGGAGCTGCGGCACAACAAGGGCTTGTAGCAGTTAGTCCGCGTTTCTCACCAGCGGCTAGCAGCAGTGGAGCAAAGCCCCGCCGTTCGAGATGTAGGTGCGCGATTGATCGCGCCCGCTTGCCTTACAAAATGTAAGCTGGGCGATGTACACAAACTGTTGCCACGAACTGCTACGCGAGCGGCTCGTCCTTGCCGGCGGCCGCGGCGCGTTCCAGGTGATGGAAAAACTTGGGGTAGAGGCCGAGCACGAGCCCCAAGACTACGTAGCCTAGCAGCGCTCCGCTCGGTGGTTGATAACGGGTTACATCGAAATTGAGGTCAGGCCAAAGAAAACGAACAGTGACGTAGTACCAGCTCAAGCCAACAAGTAGACCAACAATACGGCAGAAGCGCGGTCGGGTCAGGTATTGCATAAGAAGTCGGGATACAAGAAGGCCCAATAGGCCTGTTAGTACCAGCTGTAGCGCAATGCCGCTCATGGTTGCCCATGTGAAGGTCAGCGCCGAGCCGCCTCGAGAATAGATGGCTGTCGAAAGCAGGTTCGGAAACGGCCAGGGTCCGCGTCCGCGAAGGAAACCGTCGAGCATCACGTAGCTGAGGCCGGCGAGACCTCCCAACACCCCCGCCTGAAGACCCGCCAGTCCCATGATAAGGGCGGGCGTGTTGGGCCGTCCCTCGGATTGGGTGAATACTGTCATGGGATCGCGCCGGCGGTCGCCCTGACTGGCTCAAGAGTATGCTAACACGCACGTTTGCCGTCTCTATCCTCCGTGGCGTTGGTGACTGGCAGTCTGCCCGGAGGTGCCTCCTCTCGTAGAGACCGGCCCGTCCCCGACGCTACCGAGTCCTGCTGGAATGGGATCGTGCTCGTAGTCACCAACAAGAATGACGGTGGTTCGAATCCAACAACTTCCTTCGCAGAGTGATCGGAACCGACGTCGGCGCGGTGAGCCTTTCCACGGGGAACAGCGTACGCGCATCGAATCGAATAAGCACGCCTACAAAGCCTTTCTCACTCGTGGTGGTTTTCGGCTGGCGTCAATCTGCGCTACTATACCCGTTCATGACGAATCGAGTCGTCATCACCGGCATGGGAGTAGTGAGCCCGAACGGCATCGGTCGAGAGGCTTTCTGGAAAGCTACGAAAGAGGGTGTAAGCGGCGTTCGCGCGGTTCAATCGTTTGACCCCGACGACCTGCAGGTGCGCATTGCCGGTGAGATTCCCGATTTTGACGAGGAAGCTTACGTCGAGCCCAAATACCGACCCCACGTCTCGCGAGCCGTCGCGCTGGCACGGGCGGCGGCCGGCGAGGCTTTAGAAGATGCCGGCATTGAGACCGAACACCTGGGGCGGGACGGACTGCGGCGGATCGCAGTGTTGGTCGGCTCCGGCGGCGGAAGTCAGGTCTTCACGGAGGAGCAATACCGGCACTACTTTGAAAACCGCGTCAAGCAGGTGAGTGTTTACACGATCCCCACCTCGACCATCGGGACGCTTTCGAGCGAAGTGTCGATGGCCTTCGGGCTGCGAGGTTTCAGCCACCTGGTTTCGACCGGGTGTACTTCGTCGACTGACGCGATCGGCTACGCGGCCGAGCAGGTCCGGCACGGCGTCGTGGAGTCCGTGTTGGCGGGAGGCGTGGACGCGCCGATTTCATACCTCATCATACGGGGATTTCAGCTGATGAGAATCCTGGCGGCGCAATGGAACGACACGCCGCAAAAAGCTTCGCGACCGTTTTCGAAAGACCGCAAAGGGTTCGTCCTCGGCGAGGGGGCTTGGTTCTTTGTTATGGAACCACTGGAGCGGGCCAAGGCACGGGGGGCCAAGGTCTACGGTGAGATCGTTGGTTACGGTTCGACCTGTGAGGCTTACCATCGCGTGCGGCTCGAAGAGGGCGGAGAAGAGCCTGCTCGGGCGATGCAGTTGGCTCTCGAGGCTGGGTGCGTGTCTCCCGAGGCGATCGACTACATCAATCTGCATGGCACGTCGACCGAACTGAATGACCCTGTTGAAACCCGTGCCGTCCGGCTGTGTTTCGAGCACCATGCTGATCGCCTAGCGGGTTCATCCCTCAAGTCGGAGATCGGTCACCCACAGGGCGCTTCGGGGGCTGCCGGCTTGGCGGCAACGCTGCTGGCGATGCGTGATAGCGTCCTCCCGCCAACGATCAACCTCGATGAGCCGGATCCGGAATGCGATCTTGACTACGTGCCGGACGTCGGCCGGCAAAAAGACATCGCGTACGCCTTGTGCAATTGCATTGGGTTCGGAAGTAAGAATTCGGCTTTGGTGGTTCGCAATCTGGGTTTGAGGGCCGGCTAGAACAAACACTCCTGTTTGCCTCAGGTGCCCTCTGGCGGCTCATTGCCTGCCAACGGGAGCAGCAGACCTATCAAGCCTTTCGACAGCTCAGGGCGGCTTCAACGGGGCGCTGTGGGATCTTGGCCTGCTAGCGCTTCAGGGTTGTCGGCGCGTTCGGCGACGACCTTTTCCAGCAGGTGCTCAATCCGATCGAGACGTTCTGTGATGCGCTGAATGTGTTCCTCCTCCGAACTTCCGATGAAGTACGAACTAATCGAGGCTGCCAAAGTCGCGAGTAGGCCTAGGCCGCAGAGCATGAGCAGCACGGCCAGCAATCTTCCGCCTAGCGTCGCCGGGGCAATGTCACCATAGCCGACTGTCGTTACGGTCACGACGGCCCACCATATTCCAGTCCAGAAGGGGTCGTCGCTCCCAACAGCCTCCGGTTCGAGAACAGCTAGCAAACCTCCCCCGGCGAGCGTAAGTATCGTGGTCAGTATTGCCACGTAAAGAAGCCCCTGCCCGGCCAGTGACACTCGCATGGCTTGTATGGCCCGTGTGGTGACCATTAGGACTCGAATGAGGCGCAGAAGCCGAACCAACCGCGTCAGTCTGACGAGCGCCAGCAGGTGCGGTAGGGCGGGGAAAGAGAAGATGATCACCGAAACACTGAGCCAGTTGCGACGCGTGTACGCCCAGCGATCTCTCATCATCGTCACCATGACGCAGTACTCGACCAGAAACGCAGCCCAGACCAGCCAGTCAGCCGTGGTGACCCAAATCGTATCGACACCGCGTGTTTGCACCACCGTGAGCGGGATGGTCGCAACCGCCGCCAGGATGACCAAGAAGTCCAGCGGCCGCTCGAGTTTGGACCGTAAGCTGATGTACTGCGGTCGGGTGTCTTCGCTCATGCTATTTCTCCTTGAGAGGATCGGTCGGGAGCTGTTTGCCGCCGAAGCTCATCTGATGATGATTTCAACATCAGCGCATGTAGGCTCCTATTGTGGGGGGTGTGCGCCACTGATTTCTACTTTAGGGGGAAAGAGTCGCAGCGTTGGCGAGCGAGACTCTTGGATTCTCGCCGTTCTTCAGCACTGTCCGTTACGACCCACATCGGGCTAGACTTGCTCTTACAACCAGCAGATATAATTCTTACGTGAGCCGTCTCTTAGTTTTGGTGCTGGTCACGGGCTTAGGATTGGCCGAGGCTCAACTTCGCGAGCGACAGGAAACCCCGCCTGAGGCTGAGGCGCCCTTGATCGACGAAGACGAAGACCTTCTCCCGCAGACGCAGTATGCCTTCAATCCCATTCAAGCCAAGAAAGATCTGAAGATCGGTAACTTTTACGCGAGAAAGGGCAACCATCGCGCGGCTGCGGGACGTTACCTAGAGGCCACGAAATGGAACCCCAGCTACGCAGAAGCTTACTGGCGGCTGGGTCGGTCGCGGGAAAAGCTGAAGCAGCCGTCCGATGCCCTCGCTGCCTACCGAAGATTCCTCCAACTGGCGCCGGACGACAAAAGGGCCAAAGCGGTGGGGGAGAAAATCCCCGCGCTCGAGCACCAGGTGGAGACAGAACCACCAGCCCAGCAAGAGCCGTAGAGAGCTGGCACCCAAGTCGAACGAGCCGTAAAACGGCTGGCCTACGAAATCCGAAGAAGCCGCCTAAACGCGGCTAGGGCCGGCCGACGAGTGCGCGGATCAGATAATCAGTCGTTCGTAAACTTTTGAAAGCCGGCGCGAGCAGCAGGCCTCAGGCCGCCCCGTACTTGTCGCCCAGAATCGCTTACTACGATGCCACTTACCACAACGGAACCACGGGCCAGGGTATCTGTGTAGCTACTTCTCGCTCTTACTGCACCCCTGCCCCGAAAACTGGCACAATGGGGGCCTCTCGGCCGACCCGCCATGAAGCCCGACTGGTTCGATAAGCGTCCTCTGGTCCTGCTGGTCGTGTTCACGGTTCTGTTCTTTTGGAGGCTTGCCCTCAGCGACCAGTTCACGTTCTTAGACTCTCCGGATCTCACTTATCAGGTATTGCCGTGGTATCAGGTTCAGGCGCGTTCCTGGCATAACGGCGAGTTTCCCCTCTGGGACCCCTACCAGTGGGTCGGGCAGTCGTTGATTGGACAAATGCAGCCGGGAGCCGCTTTCCCCCTCAACTGGCCGTTGTTTCTGGCGCCTCTCGATGCCGGGTATATCAATTTCCGTTACATCCACTGGCATTTCGTACTGATGCACTTGCTGGCGGGTCTGTTCATGTACGGGTTGGCGCGCGAGTTGGGTCGCAGCCGCTATGCCTCACTGGTAGCGGCGCTTGCGTTCTCCTGTTCGGGCTACGTGGGTACCACTGTCTGGCCGCAGATGTTGAACGGCGCGATCTGGATTCCGTTAGTGTTTCTGCTTTTTCATCGGCTGGTCAAAGCCGAAGGCAGTCTGGCGCGCTGGACCTACGCCGTTTGCTGCGGGGCGACCGTCGGCATGTCGCTATTGAGCGGACATCACCAAACGCCCATTTTCATGGTGTTCGCCTTCACCGGGTTGTTTCTGTATTTCTTTATTCAACGACGACGGCAATCGGCGCGCGAGGCGGGTCGCTTGCTCGGGTTCTTTGTGGTTGTGGGACTGTTCGCGGCTACCGTCGGCGCCCTGCAACTGATTCCGGCCGGCGAGTACGCCCAAAACGCCTACCGCTGGGTGGGCGCCCCGGAGCCGGTGACACTGGGCGACGCTGTTCCTTACTGGACGCAGCACGACCAGCGGCTTCACCCTATCAGTTTGGTAGGCACTGTCGTTTCACATGCGTATGTGCGAGCAAACACCTTTGTTGGATTCTTCTGCTTGAGCATGGCCGTTTTGGCCGTCGCGCTTGCGTGGAGTGATCGCTGGGTGCGTGTTTATTCCTTCCTGGGGCTGGGAGCACTGGTTTATGGGTTTGGGCCGTTTTCGATGCTGCACGGCTGGTTGTACGCTCTGGTGCCTTTTGCGGACAAGGCACGCAGCCCCTCCCACGCAGTTTTCGTCTTTCAGTTTGCTCTGTTTCTGCTCGCGGCCCATGGCATCGATCGTTTCTTCGCGCAGCCGCGCCAAGACGACGGTGTGGAGCGTTGGCTCCGCTACATCCAGTACACGCTGATTGCCTTTGGCGCTGTGGTATGGGCGTCGGTCGTACACTTAGCGGTACAGGGAAAGCTCACGGCCGAGCCCGGCGATCAGTTCATATTGGCCGCGGTAGTCGCGTTTGTGCTGGCGGCGGCGATTCAGGGCCACCGGAAGCGAAAGCTTGGTCAGACGGCTGCTCGGCTCATGCTCGTTCTTCTGATGTTGTTTGAGATGGGGAGCACCCGCTGGTTTGACGTCGTGCACATCTCCGATCCGAACCGAACGACGGTATTGCCAAAGCTCACGGAGTTCCGGGGCGCCATGGACTTTCTCAAAGAGCAACCGGGGCCGTTCCGGTTTGAGATCAAGTCGGACGAGACCCTGCCCAACCTGGGAGCTTGGGAAGGCCTCGAGGCTTCGGATGGGCACCTCGCGTCCGTCAGCCGGAACGTTTATGATTTCATGGGGCAAGATTGGACACGCGGGCGCCTGCTAACGAACACGGTTTACACGGTGAGCAAGGAGAGAGTCCGCGACGCCCAAGTGGAGGTGTATGGCGACCCGAGCGGCTGGAAGGTTTTTCGCAATCCGGACGCCTACCCGCGCGCCTGGACCGTGCATGAAGTGGAAAACATCTCGATGCCCGCCGGGATGGCGGGTTCGTTGCCCGACACGGGTGAGTGTGAGGGACGCGAGCCAGTGGAGTCCGTCAAGAACACCCCTCACGAGATCGTGGCGACGGTTTCGATGCAGTGCTCCGGCTTTGTGATTTTCGCGGACCCTTACTACCCTGGCTGGCAGGCTTACTTGGACGGCGAGAGAGTGCCCATCTATCCGGCTTACGGCGCCTTGCGTGCCATTGCCGTAGGGGCCGGCCGGCACCGGATGGAATTCGTCTATCGGCCTCGCTCGGTGTACGCGGGAGCTGGGTTGACCGCGCTGGGGTTGTTGACCGCGGTTGTACTCCTGATCGTCGCGCGCCGGCGGGGGGGCCTGAGGTAGGGGGATCTCGCAATCGCCTCTACTCGTAAAGCTTGTCGATTCGGGCGGCGTAGCGCTCGACGACGACCTTCCGGCGGACTTTCATCGTGGGGGTGATCTCGCCTTCTTCGAGCGAAAACTCACGGTCGAGTACCGCGATCTTCTTGATTTGCTCGTAGCGTGCCAGATCCTGGCAGGCCTTTTCGACTTGTCCCTCGAGCATTTGTACGATGGCTTCGTGGCTTGCCAGTTCGGCCTCGTTTGCACACGAGAGCCCGTTGGCCGCCGCATACTGTTTGAGCCTTTCGAAGTTAGGCACAATCAGGGCGCTGGGAAACTTGCGCCCTTCCGCGATTACGACAGCCATCGAGACGAAATCGCACGTCTTGAGCTGATTCTCGATCGGTTGCGGGGCGATGTACTTCCCGCCGGAAGTCTTCAGCAGATCCTTCTTGCGGTCGGTGATGATCAGGTGCCCGTCCGAATCGAGACGGCCGATGTCACCCGTGTAAAACCAGCCATCGACGATGGTCTCTCGAGTCGCTTCGTCCATCTTGAAGTAGCCCTGCATGACGTTCGGCCCGCGGACAAGGATCTCCCCGTCGTCGGCAATCTTGACTTCCACGTTTGGGATGACTCGGCCCACGGTTCCAAAACGCAGGCTGTCGACATAGTTGGCACTAACCACGGGCGAGGTTTCGGTCAGCCCGTAGGCCTCGCAGATTCGGATACCTACCGCGAAAAAGAACTCCCCAAGATGCTTGGCCAAAGGAGCAGCTCCCGAAATGAAGTAGCGGATGCGGCCTCCCAGTCGACCCCGCAGCTTGCTCAGGACGAGGCGATCGGCCACCAGATGCCGCAGCCGCAAAGCGAGCGGAAGAGGAACCCGGTCGAGCCGGTAAGGCAGGGTTTGTTTTCCAACTCCGACCGCCCAGTGAAAGAGTTTTTGGCGAAGCGGGGGTCCGGCGGCGACCTTCTCCATCACTCGACCGTGCACTTTTTCAAAGAACCGCGGGACGCCGAAAGCGATGGTGGGACGGACCTCCATCATGTTCCGTGGCACAGCTTCGATGGATTCAGCGTAGGCAACGGTGGCGCCGTGGTAATAGAAGGAGTAGTCAGCCGTTCGCTCCGCCACGTGGCACAGCGGCAAAAATGACAAACAGACATCGCTTTCGCCCACGTCGAATCCGTTGTCGCGGACGTTGGTGGCAAAGTTGGCGTGGGAGAGCATGACGCCCTTGGGTGTTCCCGTGGTTCCGGAGGTGTAGATGAGGCTGGCCAGGTCATCAGGCTGAACGGCGCTGATGGTCTGCTCGAATTGCCCGGCCTCGTCCGCCGTTAGCGGAGCTTTTCCGATAAGCTCAGTGAGCGTGGTGATCCGTTCGTCCTCACTCTCGATCGGATCAAACACGATTGCGCCTTCGAGGTCGGGAAGAAGGTCCCAAGTACTTTTGATCTTGTCGAGCTGCTCGCTGGTGGAGAGCATGATGACGCGCGCCTCGGAGTGCTCGAGGAGGTAGTGGATCTGTTTGGCGCTCAGTGTGGGGTAGAGCGGAACGCTGATGATACCCGCAGTGATCATGGCGAAGTCGGCGACGGCCCACTCCCATCGGTTTTCGGAGAGCAGCGCGCAGCGATCGCCTTTTCGAATGCCCGCGCGGGACAGTTTCAGGTGCAGCTGCCCCACCCGGCGATAAAGCTCCTGAGAGGAGATGGGCTGATAGGCGCCGTCTGATTTGGTCAGGATCGTATCAGGCTTGTTGTAGGAAACCGTGTGGCGAAACAGCCGTGCCAGCGTCCCAGGCATTGTTTATTCTCCCAGAAAAAGCCGCCGGGCTCCGCGATCCCCCCGCGACAGAAAAGGCCGCGGATCTCGATAATCAGACGTTTGCGACGTTGCCCATCGAACTCAGCATAATGAACGGCCGCCGGTCTCGGCAAAACGGCCGCCGAGGCCTGCGCTACGGGACACCCCGTATCCTGGTGCTGAGCCAGCGGCCGGACACTAGAACCAAGCTGCAACCCATTGATTGCAAGTGGGTTGCTAGAAATTGGGTTCGTTTGGTTTTTTCTCGCTTGTCGAGCGCGGCTCCGGTCGTTGCGGTCCCCATCTTCAGAATAGCGAGCGTGTCAAGCCCAACGGCCGCAGGTTTCGGCAAAATAGCCACCGAGGCCTGCGCTATGAGACTTAGGTCGAGGTCTCCTCGTATCGCGGTGGAGCGATCGGTCAGGTCTCGCTGAGCCGGGCCGCCCCGCCGTATTGCAAACCCGTCGCAACCCATTGATTCCGCGCGGGTTGTTCTAAATTGGGTTTGTTTCGTATTTTTCTCGCTCGTCGAGCCTGGCCCTGCGGTCCCCCCTTCAGAATAGAGCAAGTCAGGGCCAGCGGCTGCAGGTCGAAAGGCAGTCCGCCGTGTGGACCTCCTACGCCCAGTGTAACCCGCAGTGTCAACTTTTTAGGGTGTCCAGGGTTATGAAGTTGTTGAAAACATGCCGTGTGGCTGGTTGTGACTGGACGGCCAACGGCCGCAGGTCTCGGCGAAACGGCCGCCGAGGCCTGCGCTACGGGACTGGGTTTTCACCGACGGCCCTTTTTGGGCGGTTTTTCATTCCCTTCTTCCTTAAGCACGCTGCCGTTCGGCATCGGTGTCACATCGAGGAGGGCAACAGCCAGAGTCTGCGGCAACCGAAATCGACTCGACAGCCTGGGAAATCTGTGTTATAAAGCAAGATAGCTCCGACTTCCGACTCAAAAGGAGACTTCCCCAATGGCTCATCTCCGTCTGCAATTGCTGAAGCTTTCGTCACCCCTGATCCTGGCACTAGTCGCGGTTGGGGCAAATTCGGCCCTCGCCCAGAGCCCGCAGGCATCTGACCGGGGTCCCTTTACACTTGAGGGACGCAGTTGGGTTAATCAGAAGGCCTTTATTGACTCTGGCCTGCGCTGCGGGGTTCGGCCCCTGAGCGCGGGAGACGCGCGGGCAGTTGACGAAGCGCTCCGAGTCCGGCTTCAGTCAAAGCCGGACAAGCCTAATCCTGGTAAAGGTGGCGGCCCACCAGCCACCGAGGAACCTCCTCCCCCTCCGTCCTCCGGCGGCGAAATTAACGTCTACTTCCATGTGATCCACAGCGGCAGCGTAGGCTTGCTTTCTGCCGAGGAAATCGCGGACCAGATGGCGGTGCTCAACAGCGCCTTTCTGGGTACCGGCTTCTCGTTCAAGCTCGTTTCGACGGACTATGCAGACGACGCGTACTGGTTTGGCATGCCTGTCAAGGGCGGAGCAAAATTAGACCAGTTCGGCGGAGGGAGAATAGACCAGTTTTGGGGTAGAGCGGCGGAGCAAAAATAGACCAGTGGGGGGGGAGTCGGGGTTTTGCTTCGAGTTTTTGTGGGACGGCTGGAACGCAGCCTGAGGTCGCCCGTTAGGGCGGCTGAAGGCGGAGTGGAAGGCGGCTCACAAAAACTGTGGCGAGCCGGCGGGGATCAATCCGAAGACGGAGAGCGTTGCTTCTTGCTCTGCTTGAGGCGGAAGCTATCGCCGTTCATCTCCAGGATGTGGACGTGGTGAGTGAGCCGATCCAGCAGGGCGCCGGTCATGCGCTCGGACCCGAGGACTTCGGTCCACTCGTTGAACGGCAGGTTCGAGGTCACCATCGTGGAGCCCTGCTCGTAGCGCTGTGAGAAGGTTTCGAACAGCAACTCCGCTCCGGTCTTCGACAGCGGCACGTAGCCCAGTTCATCGACGATCAGCAGGTCTTGCTTGGCGAGCTGCTTTTGGGCCCTCAGCAAGCGCCGCTCATCACGGGCTTCCAGCAGCTCGTTGAGCAGCGCTGCGGCGGTAGTGAAGCGAACCCGATAGCCACCCTGGCAGGCCGCCAGTCCCAGCGCCAGAGCGAGATGCGTTTTCCCCGTGCCGGAGTTTCCTAGAGCCAACACGTTCTCGCGACGGTCGATGAACTCTCCGTGTGCCAGCTCGAGCACCAGCTTCTTGTTCAACTTGGGTAACGCCAGGAAGTCGAACGTATCAAGGGTTTTCGTGACCGGGAACTTGGCGGCCTTGATGCGCCGCTCGGTCGCTCGGCGTTCACGGTCGAGCAGTTCGAGCTCGGACAGTTGCAGCAGAAAGCGTCTCGCATCCAAGCCCTCCGTGGCGCACTGCCGTGCCACCTTGTCGTACTCGCGTAAGAAGGTCGGCAGCCGCAGTGCTTTCAGATGAGCTTCCAGCAGCAGTTTGGATCTCGCCATCAGTCCACTCCCTGTGCCAGCAGCACCAAATAATCTGTTGTCGATGTCTGTTCGACTTGTGCTGTGGGTAAGTGCGGATACTGCGTCAAGTCCAAGCGGGGCGGCCGTTGCTCGATCCGACACAGGACGAGGTGCTTGACGGCGTCGAAGCCGATCGTTCCCAACTCAACGGCCTGCCGCGCGGCGGCGGTGACGTCGGTGAGCGGGAAGTCTTCGAGTAAACGCAGCACCTGCACGTACTCGCGCTTGCCTGGTTTACCCAGCCGCACTTCGAGCAAGCGTCTCAAACGCACGAGATCTTGCGGTAACTGCCAACCGACGAGCGGCGCGGCTTGATCCAGCGCGTTCGTCTTGCGCTCCAGCAAGGCCAGGTAATGCAGCGGATCGAAGATCAACTCCTCGCGTTCGTAGCTGCGCCGATGCCGGGCGATCTCTTCGCTGCCGCAGCCGATGACCACCTCATCGACGTAAGCTCTCAGCAGTACTTCGCGGTGGCCGTAGCGCGTCGGAACCGAGTAGTCGTTGGTCCGATAGCGCACCAGCGACAACGACGTCACCCGCGTCGTGCGCTTGTCGCAAGCGTCATACCCGACAGCAGGCAACGTCAGAAACGCCTGGCGGTCGCGCTCGAAACGCTCACCGATCGTTTCCGAGTGTCGCCGCAAGCGCCGTCCACGGTTCTTGCGGCACTTCGCTTCGAGGTGTTCGTTGAAGGCTTCCCAACTTGAGAACCTGGGGATCGGCACCATAAAGTTGCGCCGCGCATAGCCCACCAACCCTTCCACTTTGCCTTTGTCGTTGCCCTTGCCCGGCCGCCCGAAACGGTCGGCGAACAGATAATGTGACTGCAGCTCGGAGAAGACACGGGTCCTCTGGCGTGTGCCGTCTCCCAGGATCCTCGCCACCGCTAGCTTCGTGTTGTCGTAGACGATGCTGCGCGGCACGCCGCCAAAATAGCGAAACGCCGCATTGTGCCCCTCGCAGAATGCCTCCGTCGTCTCGGCCGGAAACGCTTTCACGAATGCGTCATCGCTATGCGGCAGATCGACGACCAAGAAGTGCGCCTTGCGCTGCACTCCGTTGATGACGACGACCGCTTCGCCGAAGTCCGCCTGGGCGTCACCCGGCGGATGCGTCAGCGGCACGAACATCTCTTGTCCGCCCAGCTTCTTCTCGCGTACGTAGTCCTTGACGGTCGTGTAGCCGCCTGTGAACCCGTACTCGTCGCGGAGGCGGTCAAAGATGCGCTGTGCGGTGTGGCGTTGTTTCCTCGGACGCTCCCGATCGTCGGTCAGGATCTGATCGATGATCCCTGTGAAGGCCTCCAGTTTGGGACGCCTCGCCGGTTTGCTCCGCCGATAGCCCGGCGGAATCCGGTAGCGCAACATCTTGCGCACGGTCTCGCGAGCAATCCCAAAGCGCCGTGCTGCTTCGCGTTCGCTTAGCCCTTCGACGCAGACACTTCGTCGTACTTGAACGTATAGCTCCACCCGATACATCCCTCCGGTGTTCCACAAAACACCTCGGGGATGCTTGCGGACCACATCAGCGGCTTGGTCCTCCGCCTCCTCTGGGAGCCTTCACACCGCCGCTATGTGGTCTAGTTTGTCAGCGCCGTTCTCAGCTGCGCTCGATCATTTCCGTCAAGCGCAGAAATTGAAGCCCGATTGGCACTTACCCGCAAACGACATGGCATGGATTCTCGCCACCCACGGCGCTTCCAGCGTCCGCAACGGGGATCGAGCCGTTCGCCTCGCTATGCGCGCCGCTCAGCTCACCGAATACAAAAACCCGTTGGTCCTCGACACGTTGGCTGCCTCCTATGCCGAGGCAGGAGAATTTGAGCGAGCCGTGGAAAGCGCGACCAAGGCCCACCGACTGTACTCCGCGGGCCAGACTGGCGATCTCGCTGACCGGGTGCTCAAGAGGCTGGAACTGTACAAGCGCGGTAAACGCTACCGGGAGGGAATACCGCGCTAGTAGAAAGGAATCGGCCGAGGTGTAGGAAGTTCTCTCCGGAATGCGCGGCACGGCGAAGGCCTGATACAGGGAAGCCTTCACGACCTGCATTCATTGAGCTACAGCAGGTGCAGTGGTGGGCGAATGATTCAAGTGACCGGCACATTCAGTTTTCCACACGCACTGCTAAAGGATCTGGAGAGGATGAAGGGACAGACACGCACTCCAGAAAAAGGACTCATCCTTTCTCACCGCGGTCCTGCGTAAGACCGCCGGCTCTCCCCATCCCGGCGATCTCCCACCACTTCGGGCCAGGCGGCTTCTCTAGCACTATTGGCTTGAGGAACGCCACGGACTTCGCCAGGCCCTCCTCGACGTCGAAGTACTCACTCTCCATCTCGACCGAGAGCACGTGGTCATAGCCGAGCAGGTGCAGCGTCGTGACGAACTCGCGCCAGGCCACCTCGTCGTGACCCCAGCCGGACAGCGTATAGGTCCAGGGGCGCTCAGTGAGCTGCTCGTTGGGAATGGTGGCCATCATGCCGCGCACCCGAACATTGTGCCGATGGATCAGAACGTCCTTGGCGTGGACGTGCTGGACCAGCGGACCAAGGTAGCGCAGCGCTTCGATTGGATCGATGCCTTGGTACCACATGTGTGAAATGTCGAAGTTGCAGCCAACGACAGGTCCGAGTTCCTCATGCAATCTCTTCAGCGCGACCGGGTTGTGGATCAGATCGCCGCCGTGCATCTCGAAGCACAGCGTCACTCCGTGGTCCTGGGCGATCTTGCCGTGCTCCCGCCAGTACGGGATCAGGCGTTTCTCCCACTGCCACTTGAGCGTATCACGCAAAAAAGGCCACTCGGCAAACGTCACCCAGTTGGGGGCCGTGTCCCCCTCAGCGCCTTCCGGTAGACCCGCCAGCAGCGTTAGCCGCTTGATGCCGGCCAGCTCCATCAGCTTGCAGGTCTGTCGAAATTCGCGCGAGTATTCCTCGGCGACCGTTTTGTCGGGTAACAGCGGTGCGCCGTGGCCCCCGAGCGCGCTGATCTCGAGGTCGTGACGGGTGAACGCGTCCAGCCAACGGTCAATTTCGCCCTTGTCCGCGAGGAGTTTCTCGACGTCGCAAAAGTTCCTGCCCCAGAGTCCACACGCTCCGACCTCTACCGCTTGGAACCCCAGGTCGCGAGCATACCGCAGGCCCTCCTCGAACTCGAACTGCATCAGGTTCTGTGAAATCACGCCTAGTTTCACGGACATCTCCTTTCGCGGAGAGATAAGGAATTGGAGTGGGAACTGCCGATTGTCTCGTGCAGTCTCATCAGGCTAGGAGGGGAATGAACCAACTCACCGGTCTGAGGTTCGACGCAAGTAAGGCACGCGTGGTCTTCGGCCATAAGTTTGTCCATGACACAATACTTCCGCCTGTCCTCACCAAGCAAGGCCACTTCAACAGCTCTTACGCCGTGGTCTTTCGCGAAGTGTAGTCTCTCCTCGAAATCAAAAAGATCAAGGAAGTATGTGTCTACACCTTGTTTCACTTGCAAGCTCCCAGACCGAAATAAACTCGCGCTCTGCATGGTGATTCAGCTGCCGGCCGCGTGCCTGGAGGCCCCAACGCGGGCAATGTCGTTTCCGAGCCGCAACTGTGAGGGAGTGTTCCACATTGTACTCCTGTACTGGGAAGGGTGGTATTGAAGAGATCGAGTTTGCAATTGTAGCTCTGGGCGCAGGCAAGCAGGGCAGGGTTGCCGACGGCCGCAGAGCGGTCCGCCTCGAAGGCTTCTGTAGTGGCGACAAGTGGCGTTTCCACCTTGGCCCAGCGGGTCCACGGAGGCTCGAACGCTGTCGCATGCGACAGAAGCACACAGCAAAGACCAGAATTGTTGCGCCGAACAGCGGTTTCGCGTATATTGCCTCGCGAGGAAACCCAAGGTGGAAATCTTCGGTAGATCTAAGGAAGGTATGGAGTGTGGCTATGGGCGATGAGATCTTAGGTTCTTTGGGTGTCAGGGTGCCCCTATTCTACAGACGTTTCGCCAGACGGCATTAGCGCCACGATGCTCGAGCAGCGGGCGCGGCGAATGGGCGACACCGCATGCGCCCGGAAAATGCAGCAAGCCAAGCGGAAGCTGCTGACCGAGTGACGCTCCCGTTGGTAAACACAAGCACGACCGAGCCGGGCCTGGCGGCCCCGGACTCGGCATGGATGGGAGGAGAGAGGGAAGCTCAACCACCGTCGCTGATCAGGACCACACCCTGCTGCGCTTCCCCCTCGCCCCTCGAACACCTCACAAAGGAGATCCACACGCAGCCCTCGTCCCTTGCCCGACCAACCCCATTTCAGGATCATTCTTGGATTGGGAAATGCTTCTGCGCGAACATCTAGTAGGGGTCAACGCCGCTTCTCGCTTTCGGTAGATATGCTCAGATCTCGAGTTCCTGAGACCCAGTCGGAGGGGCCGGCCCCGGTGCCTGCCGGATTACGCTTTGAACTAGCTTGAGGTCACCGGAATGCCACCCTTCGCGACTGATCTGTCGCAGTAAGGCACTGGGCTACAATGATCTCTTCTCCGTGGACTTCCTCAAAACCCTCAATGCCCGTCAGAGAGAAGCCGTTCTCCATACTGAGGGTCCGCTGCTGATCCTGGCCGGGGCCGGCAGCGGAAAGACGCGGGTCATCATCTGCCGTTTGGCGCATCTGATTCTGCATCAAGGTGTTGCGCCACACTCTCTGCTGGCCGTCACCTTTACAAATAAAGCGGCTAGTGAGATGCGTCAGCGCGTGGCCGCTCTGTTGCACGACGAGGGCCGTGAGAGGATTGCGCGGCCCTTGGTATCGACTTTTCATTCCTTTTGTGTCCGTCTGCTGCGGTCCCACGGTGCTCCGTTGGCCCAGGTCCGGCCGGGCTTTACTTCCGATTTCACCATCTACGACGAAAACGACCAACTGGCGGCGGTGAAAGCAGTTTACCGGGGAGTCGGCCTTGACGAGAAGTTCATGAAGGCGCGGTCCGCCCTTTCAGCGATCAGCCAGGCCAAAAATCAGGGCCGCGGTCCGGAAGACTTTTACCGCGAGGCGACCAGTTCACAGGCCGAAAGGCTGGCAGTCGTTTTCGATCGCTATCAGCAGAGCCTGCGACAATCGAACGCCCTGGACTTCGACGATCTGCTACTCGAAGGTGTGCGTTTGCTTCAGCACAGCCGGGAAGTTCGCGAGTCCGTCAACCGGCGTTATCGCTACCTGATGGTGGACGAGTATCAGGATACGAACCGCTCGCAGTACGACCTGATGCGACTGCTCGTGGGCCCCGAACAGAACATCGGCGTAGTGGGTGACGAGGACCAGTCGATCTACAGTTGGCGCGGCGCCGACATCCGCAACATTCTGGATTTCGAACGGGACTTTCCCAACGCTGCGGTTATTCGACTGGAGCAGAACTACCGTTCGACGAAGAAGATCCTTCAGGCTGCCGGCGCCGTCGTCGCCAACAACGTTCACCGCAAAGGGAAGACTCTGTGGTCGGACGGCGACGAAGGCAGTCCCATCCTTTTCTACCGTGGGCTGGATGGCGAAAACGAGGCGCTCTTCGTCGCCGATTACCTGCATCGCTATCTGAATCAAAACCCGGACAGCAAAGCCGCCGTCCTCTATCGTACGAACGCTCAGTCTCGACAGATGGAAGAGGCTCTGCGGCGCTACGGTCGCAAGTATCTCGTTGTCGGCGGCGTCAGCTTCTACAAGCGCGCCGAAGTCAAAGACCTGATTGCTTACCTCAATGTGGCCGTGTCGGCGGCCGACTCGATCAGCCTTCTGAGGATCATCAACACCCCGGCCCGAGGGATCGGCCGGACGACGGTTGAACAGATCGAGAACTACGGCCGCGAGCTCGGAGTTTCCTTGTGGGAAGCGATCGGCGAGATGCTGGAGAAGAAGGCCTTATCTTTAAGAGCTCACAAGGCGCTGACGCATTTTGGCGCTCTGATCGATCGTGCAAAGCGCGAGATCCGAACTAAAGCGATCCACGAGGTCCTGTTGTGGCTAGTTGGCGAAACCGGCTATCGCGAGATGCTCGAACGAGACACCTCGCCGGAAGCCAAAAGCCGGATAGAGAACATCCAGGAGCTCGTCAACGCGGCGGCAGACGCAACCTCCCGCGGCGAAGACTTTCGCGATTTCCTTGATCATGCCGCTCTGGTGTCTGACACTGATCAGATCAACGTTCGAGCGCAAGTGATGCTGATGACCCTGCATAGCGCCAAGGGTCTCGAGTTTCCGCTCGTGGCCATTATTGGACTCGAAGAGACTCTCTGCCCGCATAGCCGCGCTTTTGAAAATGACGGAGCCCTTGAGGAAGAACGCCGCCTCTGCTACGTGGGCATGACCCGCGCCCGCCAGCAGCTTCTGTTGACTTGCGCCCAACAGCGCCGGCGCTACGGAGGGGTTCGCCCGAGCGAATGACGCCATCTCGGTTCCTACTCGAGATCCCCTCGGATCTTGTCGAAGATCGCTCCGCAATTCCCCTGACGATGGATGACGATGAGGGGGATGAGGAAGAAATCGATCTCTACGCCGAGCGGCATACCGTGCGGAAAATGGCGGGGAAAGATCCCGCAGGCCTGCGGACCTACAACTCGGTAGAAAACGTGGCGTCGTTTTTCGCCGAGCGCGGGATTCCTTTTTCCCCGACGGGTGGCCCGGACAAAGAGTCCGCAGCCAGGGGCGCCGCGAGGCAGCAGCGCCCAGGCAGTGACAAGACTGCTGGACATGCTAGGCCGAAGGCAGCCGCCCGACGTGGGAGTTTCCGCACCGGCGCGAAGGTTCGTCATGAGAAGTGGGGCGTGGGTACCGTGATGCGCCGCGAGGGTAGCGGTGAACAGACTAAATTGACCGTCCACTTTCCGGGACATGGCCTAAAAAAGCTCATGGTCAGATACGCCGACCTGCGACCGGCGTAAACCATCGCGCACCAAGATTCCAAGCTGAGCCGCGACGGCCAGGGAGGCCCATGGGCCTACGGCCCCCCTTCGGGAGCTGTCCCCGAGCTCCCCCCGGAGCTCCCATTCGTCTTTTGTCTGCTGTGGATTTGTCTCGTAAGTTGCTGGATTAACTGGGGTTATTAGAAATTGGCTTTGTTTGGTCATTTCGTTGCTCCCATTGCTCCGCTGCGCCGTTGGTTCGCTGCGCCGATAGTTCCTTGTTGCCCTATTGCTGTTCCTCGGGGCTGCGTGTCCTCAGGTCGAGGTCTCCTCGTATCCCGGTGGAGCGATCGATCAGGTTTTGCTGAGCCGGCCGCCCCTCCGGCTTGGAAACCCGCCGTCACCCATTGATTCCCTGTGGGTTATGAGAAATTGGGTCTGTTTCGTCATTTTTCTTCCCGCTCGTCGAGCGTCATGCCAGTCTCCGCAGTCTCCCCTTTCAGAATAGCGAGCGTGTCAAGTGTTTCTGCTGGGCGGTCAACGATTGGCTTTGACTCGGCCCGGGAACCAGGATACCCCCCTGCGCTATTTGCCCACGCAATCGCTCATCCGCCGTGCTTGTTGTTCGAGCATCGCGGCGCTGATGCCTTTCTTCAAGTGCCGCTCCCAGTTGTCGAGCGAGACCAGCTTTTCGTAGGGCGTACGGTAGTCCCCGAGCCGATAGCAGCGTCGTCGCTTGCCTTGCTCGCTCACCTCCACGGTGGCGAACCCGCAGGGGCGGTGATAGTTCAAATAGGGGTTGAAACAAGCCGTGTAGAAGCGCTGGAACTCCGCAGCGTGCTCGGCCGCGATCGGCTCGTGGCCGATGTGCTTGCGCACGACCGCGCCGTTTTTGCCCTCCACCAGGGCGTTGTCGGTGGTGCGGTGCGCCCGCGACTTGGTGAACTCCGCGATCAGCAGCTTGTTCAGCAGCTTGGCCACCCGAAGGTTGAGAAACTCCGAGCCGTTGTCGGAGTGAAAGCCGCGGATGCGGAAGGGGAACTGGTGCAGGATGGCCTCCCAGACGGGTAGCAAATGAGCTTCCGAGATGGTCTGGCAGCAGCCCACCACCCGCCATTGCGTGACCGTATCGACCGCATTGATGTGGTACAGCCCTGGGCGCGTGTCGGTGTCGCCCTGATGCACCGTGTCGACCCGCAGATAGCCGGGCCGGCCGCACGGGTTGGGCCGCCGCCGCTCGCCAATGGCCACCGCGCGGGAGCGCGTGCGGGTGTGATGGACGTGGTGTTGTCGATAGGCCGCGGTGCACCGCAGGTTGTAGATGTGCGAGGCCGAGAGGGAGGCCAATCGTCGGTCTGGCTGCAAGATGATCCTGAACGGGGGGAGTGTTTCCAACACAAGATGATCCTGAAGCGACGGCAGCCGGGAGAGGGCAGCCCCGCCACGACGTTCATGCCCTGTTCGATCATCGGCTGCTTCGACAAACTCTTTATCCTTTTGCTATCGTTCTTCATGGCTCGTCATCCTTTCGTTTCCTAATTAGGAAGATTTTTTTGGATCGTCCCGCCTACTCAGGCGCGGGGCGAAGCCCGTTGGGGAAGTTTAGATCACTCCCCCCGGATGACGAGCCTCCTCATTTCATCTCTGTCCGGTTCTCGCCTGCTCTGTCGTGTGGTTAGCCGCGAAGGTAGTTGGCCCAACGGTTCGGCGTCGATGTTTTCCTGCGCCCCTGCGGGGCTGCTCGTCCCCGCATTCGGCCGGTCATCTCAGGTTCGGCCACGGGTTCCCAAACCCAGGGTAGGTCGCACAATCCGATGCCCCTTCGGGGCTTCACGATCACATGAGCCCTGGAACGGTGACACAAATACCTCACCGAGTTGGGGCTCTGGGCCTTGAAGTTGTGGGTCATCTGATGTATGCTTCTATTTGACCCCCAAGAGTGTAGCGTCCAATTCCCCGGACGCGGGTTGTACTTCCGAAAGGCAACCATCAGGTTGGTCGTCAGCTTCTTATAGCTAGTAAACAATCAGGTAGGGGGAAAGTACCGCAGAGGTTTCAGACCAACGCAGTCTCACTATGCGACAGCACACTTCGGGAAGGCGGCCGACAAAGGCCTCCCGCCCATCTAAAAAAAGAAACCGGAAGAACGGATCTCCCACGTCCCGCAACGGCCGTCAGAACTTGCAAATGGCCAGTACTTCCGCGGGTGTGTGCCAGAAATGTGGTCACCCGGCGCCGGATGGTAAGCTTTGTCAGTTCCACCGGAACCTGCTGAACTCCATGCGCAACGGCTTCAAGTAGTCATCTTCTGGCCAACATTTCTGGTAGTCCCCTTCGGGTCCCAGCGATCGGTTGCGACGCGGGCCAGTTCCCGCTGCGCGCGGCGTTAGGAGACGTCTCGGCTGGCCCGGCGGCGGTCGGTGTTGACCTGCCGGGTCGCCTTTCGAGGCGACGTCGGGGCACACGATTCTGTCGAACGGCAGCTACCCCCTACAGCTGCGGTCAAAACCTCGCGACGAATCGCGAGGCGGCACGCCGGAGCTGTGCGCCACATCAGTCATCTCGACGTCCAGGCCCTCCTATCACGTCGGCATTCAACAACTTACGGAGCATGAGTCGACATGGGTAGCGACTCGGCAAGCTAAGAGCTTACGTCACAAACGGCTGTCCCAACCCTTTTCACAGAAACTCGTTAGGGCGTAGCTGCTTCACGGGACTGACGATTCCTCTATGAGAACCAGGAAGAAAGGCCGATCGAAATCGCAGTATGTCCTCAGCGAAACCGGCGGACGGCGGCAACCCCTCTCTTTCGACGAGTTTCGCTTGGTCCCTCACCGGGAACATGGTCTATGCCGCCTCGCAGGTCGGCGTGGTGGCCGTGCTGGCAAACCTAGCCTCTCCGACCACCGTCGGACGGTACGCGCTCGGGTTGGCGATCGTAACTCCCGTCCTGCTATTCGCGAAACTTCAGCTTCGCTCCGTTCTGGCAACCGACGTTCGCCGGGACTACAGTTTTTCCGACTATCTGGGGATTCGACTGCTGAGCACCGCCATCGGCTGCGGGAGCGTCTTCTTAGTATTGGCGGTTGCGAACTTCGAACGCGACGCAGCGGTCATGATCGGGATCGTCACTTTGGCCAAAGTGGTCGAATCCGCAAGCGACTTGCTTTACGGTCTGATGCAACGGCACGGCTACTGGGACCGCATTTCGATCGCCATGATGATCAAGGGCCTCGGCTCGTTGGCGGCCCTTGGGATCCTTCTGACCCTCGGCGGTAGCCCAGCGTGGGGCCTGCTGGCGGCCGCGGCGTGGCAAGCCGTCGTCCTGGTGGTCTTTGAGCTACCATCCGCCCGCAGCATTCTCCGACGTGAGCACGAGAGTGGGTGGCCGACATGCAATCCGCTCGCGGTTTTGAAGCTCATTCGCCTGTCCCTTCCGCTTGGTGTAGTGGCGAGCTTGGTGAGTCTAAACGTCAACCTGCCGCGCTATATCTTGGAAGGGTGGTGGGGCACGCAACATCTCGGCTATTACGCCGCTCTGGCGAATCTCGCCACCATGGGGAACATTTTGATGCAGCCACTCGGTCAGGTGACCCTGTCTAGAATGGCGCTTCTGGGACGAGTAGACCCGACTGCTTTTCGGCGCTTGCTTACCAGGATTCTAGGGCTTGCAGCGTTAGTGGGAACGGCCGGAGCATTGGCCAGCGTGCTCTTCGGGCAGCGGATCCTAGCCATGGTCTATCAGCCCGGCTACGCAGCCTTGAATCCTGTCCTGACTTGGCTTATGGCCGGAAGCGCCATCACCTACGTGAGCTCGATGCTGGGCTACGCAATGACGGCTCGTCGTTTGTTTCGGGTTCAAGTGCCGCTCTACGCCATGAGCGTGCTAGTGTCCCTTTGCTTGTGTCTAGCCTACGTGCCCTCCCGAGGGCTAATGGGCGCCGCTTACGCAACCGTGGGGAGCTGGGCCGCTGTCGCCGCTGCCAGCCTAGCGGTGCTGGGTTGGTCACACTTCCAAACCCGGAGGTGGGCGGTGAGGAGGGCTGTATTTGATTCGCAGCGGGGGCCGGAGGTTTCCCGAGCTACGGCGAAAGAGGGGCTATTGGGATGACGAAGACTACGGAGAACGACCAGATGACCTCTAGTCGCCGGCTCCGCTTGCCACGTCCATCTCCACGGCCCTCTGGCTTCGCCGAAGAGGAATCCGAACGTAGAAAGTAGATCCCTTCCCAATCTCGCTTTCGACCCGAACCGAACCATCGTGGGCCAACACCAGGTGCTTGACGATGGCCAGACCCAGGCCCGTTCCTCCCAATTCCCTCGACCGCGCCTTGTCTACCCGATAAAACCTTTCGAAGAGTCTCGGGATGTGGCCGCTCGCTATGCCGACACCGCTGTCACGAACGTAGAATTCGACCTCGTCATCCTCCCGCCGCGCTCCCAGCGTGATCGCTCCTCCCTGGGGAGTGTACTTGGCCGCGTTCTCGAGCAGGTTCATCAGCACCTGGTGGAGGGAATCTGAATCACACTCTACCTCCGTGGACGCCGGTAGCCCTTCAACGAGAACTGAAACCCTTTTCCTGTCGGTCAACGCTCGGATCGAGTCGCTCGCCTGGATGAGGATCTCGTTGATCTTAACTGGGCTGAAATCGTAGTCCCGAGCCCGGACTTCGATCTGCGACAGGGTCATCAGGTCCGAAGACAACTGCGCCAATCGCTCGGCATTCTGGCGAATGATCTGAAGAAAGCTCCTGTTGTGCTGGGGATCGTCTACCGCCCCGTCGAGCAGGGTTTCCGCGTACCCCTGAATCGAAGCCAGCGGCGTTCTCAGCTCGTGGGATACATTCGTCACGAAATCCCGGCGCACCCTTTCCGTCTCTTCCAACTCTGTGATGTCGTAGAAAACGGCGACAGCGGCCTGCACCTGTCCGGCCGCCCCCCCGATCGGGGTACAGGAAACCTTCCATGTCCGCTTAACCGGTTCCGAGACGGACAAGTCCACTGAATCGGACGTCCCCTGAATGAAAACTTTGTCGAAAAGCCGTGCGATGTCGCGGTGAGACGCCGTGAAGGGGCGATCTCCCACGGTGAGGTTCTCGTTCGGAAACATCCGCCCCATCGCCGGATTGCACACAATCGCCCGCCGCTCTCGATCAATAACCAGCACGCCCGCATCGATGCCGTTGACCGCCGCCGCAAAGCGCGAGCGTTCTTCCTGTAGTTGCTCGAACATGGAACGCAGGCGGTCAGCGGTCGTCTGGAGCGTAAGACTCAGCTCACCCAACTCTCCACCGGAGAAGGCCGGCACGGGCGTCTGAAAGTCTCCCCGGGCTAGATCCCTCGAAAAACTCATGATTTGAGAAAGTCGAGCGGAGAGGCGCTGAGCGAGCCAAAAAGCTAGAAACACAGCTGGTATGAACGCCAGCAGCGTGACTCCAAGAATCCTGCCACGAATCTCTCGCGTTTGGGTACGTATCTCCGAGAGTGGGAGAGCCAGCCGAAGGGCTCCGTCTTCACTAGGAATGGCCACGTAGAGGAATTCCGCGCCCACGGTCGAACTCAACCTTGTGCTGACGCCCACTGCGCCCGCCAGGGCTTCGACGAATTCCGGCCGCGTCGCGTGATTCTCCATGGTCGCCGGATCGGCTTCCGAGTCCGCCACGACCGCCCCGTCCGAACGAATCAACGTCAGCCGGGCGCCTGCCGCCTCGGCGATTTCACCCACCACCTCCGGGCTGGACTCCGCCGGGCGGCCCCGCAACACGGCGACAGCCAACTGAGCTTGCTCTTTTAGCCCATCCTCCAGTCCTCGGCGCAAGTTCGTTTCCGCCATGCGGGTGACAAAATAATCCACGCCGAGCGCGGCCACGATGAACAAACCGATGAGCGTCAGAATCAGCTTCAGGAAGATGCGCTTGGTCATGCCGGCGCCTTGAAACGGTACCCGAAACCCCGCACCGTCTGGATCCATTGGGGATCGTCGGGCGTGTCTTCAACGCGCTCCCGCAGCCGGCGAATGTGGACGTCTACGTTGCGCGGGCTTACGTGATATCCTTCGCCCCAGATCGAATTCAGGAGCTGTTCCCGGCTGAACACTCTCCCCGGGCTGGACAAGAACAACTCCAAGAGCCGAAACTCGGTCGCCGTGAGTGAAAGTTGCTGATCGCGCAGATACGCGCGCCGAGAATCGACGTCCACCCGGATGGGACCGGCCACCTTCGACTTCGAGTTGGTTTGGCGTCTGAGGTGGGCTTTGACGCGGGCCAGCAGTTCACGCGGACTGAAAGGCTTGGTGACATAGTCGTCACCTCCGATTTCGAGTCCCATCACCCGGTCCGCCTCTTCGCTGCGAGCGGTTAGAAACAAGATCGGAATGGACGTGAGGCTGGGGTCGGCTCGGATCTGACGGCAGAGCTCAAATCCATCGCCGTCGGGGAGCATGACATCGAGAATGATCAAATCGGGCCGCGAACCTCGGATGCGCTCCAGCCCACCCTGTACCCGGCCAATGATGTCAACCTGGTAACCGCCGCGGGTGAGATTGTAGTTGAGAAGGTTGCACAAATCGTGGTCGTCTTCGACGACAAGGACAGTCTGCGGCATTCCCGTTTGCACCCATTGTATCCGTGACCGTTGCCCGCCGCTATCGCTGCGGCGCGACACTACCCGGGGGGAACGGCGCCCGGTGCATTCGCTCCAATAGGCCGGTCGAATTTCTCGTGAGCTTGGTCTTCTGAAAGCCGGAAAAGAGTCAAACCACCGAACGCCCACTCACTCTGGTAGCCATCTTCTATCAGGGACTCTAGCTCCGGAAAATCAGCCAGCGGGTGGCCCCTACCGAATATCTCCCCCGTTTGATACGGCGTAACAACAATGTAAACCGGCCTCACCGCAAGCAGATCGGCTAAAACCTCCCTGCGGTACCGCTCACGCATTGCTGTTCCCTTCCCGCGTCCCAGGGGCATAGTGTGGCCGAACCTGGAGGCGCTCTGGCGCCCAGACAAATAGATCACCGACGTGTCCCAGCTCAACACGGCAACGCGGTCATTCTCCGTGGTCCTCCTCCGGATGTGGTCAGCGGCGTGCATAGCCCTAGGACGAGGAAAGCCGGCGTAGTAGTCCTTAGCCGGTAGCGACCCCAAGGCAAACGGAATCCATTTCGCCACGGCACGCAAGGGCAACACGGAGACATGGAACACAAGCAGCAGAGAAAAAAAGAACGCCAGCGCGGCTCCATAGGGTTGTGGCGCGGAGCGTGACTCGCCCCCGTGGGCCCGCCACTCCTCAAGGAGCGCGTGGAACCCCACTGAGCCCGACAAGACCAAAGGCGGCAGAAGGAAGGACCAGTGGTAGTCGTAGAACTTATTCTGTAAAACGGCCACAAGAAATCCGAGACTTGT
Source organism: Bryobacterales bacterium (assembly GCA_965248105.1). GTDB lineage: Bacteria > Acidobacteriota > Terriglobia > Bryobacterales > UBA6623. The sequence continues at coordinate 1,057,579 of CBDFIK010000006.1, read as the reverse complement.
CCAGCACAACAACAGCAGCGCCGTGCGACGCGCGGTCTGCCACAACTTCAGCAGGCCCAGCACCGCTACCGGCCACAGAACGTTAACGACCTTCCCTTCCCACACGTACTTGACAACTCCCTTCATTATCGAAGTCGGTGACATCGACGTCACGTCTGCGTAGACGACAGCAGGGTATATCAGATGAACCTCGATCAACTCGTCGAGTGCACCTCGGTGCGCAAACCAACCCAGGGCCAGAGTCACCGGAAGCGCACAGGCGGCAACGAGAATGATACCGTCAGCAGCCAGACGCCTGGCCCGGGTCCCTTCCGTGACTATCATCCCGAGCAGTGGAATCAGCAGGAAACCGGCAAAAAAGGGCTTGACCAGAGCCGCACACCCGACGAGGAACCCAGCCATGACCAGCGACTTGAGCGTGAATCGCCCACTACTCCTAATAACGGGCGCCATGCCGATAAGGATCATCATCGAGGCCCATCCATCAGGCTGCGCGGTGCTACCAAAAGAAGCCGACCCGTACCACAGAATGTAGATCAAGCATGCCCAACGGGCGATTACCGAATCCGCGAGATCTCGGACCATCCGACCCAGGACGGCTGTTGAAGCCGCCAGAAAAGCAAGGTCCAGCAGCCGGATTCCCCACAGGTTCTTGCCGAACAACCACTGCGCCAGTGCATAGAGGTAGTAGGCCAGCGGCCCTTTGATATCCCAGGCGTCACGGTAAGGCATACCGCCCTGATGGATCACATCTCCGATCCAAGAAAAAATCCCCTGGTCCGAGCCAAACGGCCAGCTGAGGGATGCCATTGCCCACACTGCGGCCAGGGCCGCGAGGCCAAAGTACAGCCAACGAAAGACCCGATCTGCCGGAAGGTTGAAACCTGCCATGACCTAACAGCCCCCAAACCGGTGCATTACTCCGTTGGGAGGGAAGCGCGATAAGGCCCGCGCACGTCTGGCTCGATCGGCGCCCCATGAGGGCGGGGCGGGCGAGCCCATGGCAGGGTGGAGATTGTCGACGAGGTTTCGCTCTCTCATCACAAAGGACAGCGGGATGTGGAGAACAACCTCATGCAGGACGATTTCCGATCCACCGGGCGCAGCCTATCAACGCGGCGGGATAGAACCACATCAAAGTAGCACGCATCAGACTACCGTCGAAAGTAGCGCCGGGCGCGTCAACCGCCGAGCAAGATGACTCAAGGAGCTTCCCACCCAGGCTCAACCCCAAGGCGCCTGCTGCTACAAGCTTCTTTTGCTGGCCCACTGCTCTCTCGATCTGTCGCAGCTACTCGCCGCACAGTGTGCGGCCCAGTGCTGACCCGGTAGACGTTCTCTCCCGATGCCAACGCATATAAAGGACACCGACGCGACTTACGGTCTCCCCACTTCGCCAAATGCTATGCTCATCAATTGACTGCCTGGAGTCGGCCACTTCGCTCCCAGCGGCATGCCCAAAGCCGCTGAAGGAGGTTTGTCTTGATACGCAGCGTCTCCACTCTGGCGAAGATCACAACTCTGGTTTCGCTGGCCGCTCTTGCGTTCGCGACTGAAGTCACCAGCGAGCGGCTTGAGCAAGCCGAACGCGAACCGCAAAACTGGCTCACCTACGGCGGTACCTACAAAGCGTGGCGATATAGTCCTCTCGACCAGGTTAATCGCGCAAACGTCAAGAATCTCGTTCCCGCCTGGGCCTTCCAGACCGGTGTGATTGATGGCGGCCTGAACTGCACACCGCTCGTGGCCGACGGCATCATGTACATCACTAGCGCCTGGAACCGCGTGTTCGCGATCGACGCGGTCAGCGGGGACGAGATCTGGCACTACTACTATCCGGCACCCAATAAAGTGACGTTCTATGGGCCCTGGAACCGCGGTGTCGCCCTCGGGCATGGCCTGGTTTTTATGGGTACGATGGACAACCACCTGGTCGCGCTCGACGCCAAGACCGGCCGCGAAGTCTGGAAGGTCGAAATCGAGGATGCGGACCAATGCGGCTGCAACATCACCAGCGCTCCTCTCGTTGTAAAGGACATGGTGATTACCGGCGTCACCGGCGGTGACTCGGCACACCGCGGTTACCTCGATGCCTACGATGCGAAAACCGGCCGGCAGGTTTGGCGTTTTTGGACTATTCCCGCGCCGGGCGAGCCCGGGCACGAGACCTGGAAGGGCGACAGTTGGAAGTACGGCGGCGCCCCCACCTGGATCACCGGCTCCTACGATCCCGAACTGAACCTAATTTATTGGGCAGTGGGGAATCCCGCCGCGGACTTTTACGGCGAAGACCGCAGCGGCGACAACCTTTACACGAACTCCCTCATCGCGCTCGACGCCGATACCGGCAAGCTCAAGTGGTACATCCAGGAGATCCCCTACGACCTCTGGGACTATGACGCCGCCTATGAGGCCATCCTCGTCGATCTTGAGTACAAGGGAAAGAAGAGAAAGCTGCTACTCAACCCTAACAAGGGCGGCTACACATGGGTTGTGGACCGCACCAACGGTGAGTTCATCAACGCTTGGCCACTGGCCGAAAGCAACAATTGGGTGGAACGGATCGACGAAAAAGGAAAGCTGATCGGCCGCAAGGAGCCGAAGGTCGGAGTCCCCGGTCTGTTCTGCCCCTCGGCCGGCGGAGGGCGCCAGTGGAACCACGGGGCTTACAGCCCTAAGACGGGCTGGTTCTACTCGACGGGCATCGAGTGGTGCATGATGTTAACGACTCGCCCGGAAGAGCCAAGGCCGGGACAACCCTACTTCGGGGGGGATCTCGTGATGGTCAAACCACCGAACGTCGAAGCCGGGGGCCACCTGAGCGCCTACGATCCGATTAGCGGCGAAATTCGTTGGCGGCACAAGACGAAATATCCGATGTTTGCTTCGCAACTGGCCACCGCGGGTGATCTGATTTTCACCGGCGATATCGAAGGCCGTTTTATCGCCCTCGATGCCGACAGCGGCGAGACTTTGTGGTCTTTTCGGACCGGCTCCGGACATCGCGGATCTTCGATAACGTATGCGGTGAATGGCAAGCAATTCGTTGCCACGCCCAGCGGCTGGGGGTCGGCGGCGGTGGGCGCTGTTGCGGAGTTATGGCCGGAGGCAAAGGACTTTCCACGAGGTTCTACGTTGTTTGTGTTCGCGCTGCCGGAAGAGGAGTAGGCTTTGCGGGACGCAGGCTCGGCGTCCCCACGGAGACCGCAAACCGTTGTATAACTGAAGACTTATGGAAAACGCCAGCTACTTTAGAGACAAGATTCGCAGTGGTGAGCTTTGTATTGGAACGAACATCACGTTCACGGACCCGACCGCGACCGAGGCGTTGTGCCGCATGTTCGACTACGTTTGGATCGACATGGAACACAACGCCCTTTCCCTCGAAAGCGTGCAAGGGCACATCATGGCAACCAAAGGAAGCCGGACAACGCCGCTTGTCCGCGTGCCTTGGAACGACCCGGTCATGATCAAGCCGGTGCTCGATATTGGCGCGGCGGGCGTGATCGTGCCGATGATCCGTACTGCCGCTGACGCACGTCTGGCCGTTGCCGCGTGCCGCTATCCGCCGGATGGGATTCGCGGCTACGGGCCACGAAGGGGATCCGATTACGGCGACCTCGAAGGTCCGGACTTTTGCCGCACGGCCAACGAGACGATCATCGCCATCGTTCAGATCGAGCACACCGAGGCCGTCGACAACCTGGACGAGATCTTGGCCGTGCCGGGGCTGACCAGCATTTGCGTCGGCCCGATGGATCTGGCCGGGTCGATGGGTCACAGCGGTAACCCTCGCCATCCCGATGTGCTGAGCACGATCAAAACAGTCATCGAGAAAACACGGCGGACGGATGTCTTCGCCGGCGTCGCGTTTGGAGATGATTCGGAGCAGCTCGCCAAGTGGGTCGAGCAGGGTGTGCAATGGGTCTCGGTCGCCTCTGACATCAGGCTCATGCGAAGAGCAGCCGACGAGTCTTGCCGGGCGTTGCTTGATTCTCTCAGCTCCTCGGACGGCTAGCGGCGTTGCCCAAGCTGCAGGCGCTGGGGGGGCGCTGTACCGAAGTCGTCGGCCTCAACCGGAGCGGAACGCTGAACTACGGACGCGGCATATCCCGCCCTACTCTTCTTGAGGGACGAATGCGATCGCGCGGGCGGGCCTGCCGCTTTGATCCGCGATCTTGAGAGGTAGCGAGACGAAATAGGCTCCTCGGGTAGGCGCCGGCGACTTTCTTAGCACCTTCCAGATCCGTAGGGGCACAGCATGCTGTGCCCTCCGGCCTTTGCGCGAAACGTGAATGTGTTTGCGAAATGCACGACTAAGCTCCCGCGGTGTCAGTGAGGATGCCAGGACAGGCAAATAGGAGAGGAACAGCAAGCATCCTACCGCACCCCGCAGAGATTATGGTCGAAGCGACCGGCAACGATTTCCCCGAGCATGGTTGTTATCTCCACTTCATGAGTACCGCTGAACGATCTCCTTGCCCGCGCGGCCTGGATACCGTCCCCGAGAGATAACATAGTAGAGACAAGCAGGCAAGGTGGCTAGCCCCAATACCGTTCATTTAAGCTGTCATGGTCACGGCGGGAACTTCGGGTGGGTTCCTAGTGGCTTGTTGGTTGGTTCTGTCCAACCTGTTGCCTTCCCCTGGTGAAATGACCCCGGCCCCTTACCCATACCGCTAGAGAAACTCCCGCATGCACCTAGGAATCCTGGATTTCGTCGTTATCGTTTGCTACTTCGCGGTTCTCGCACTGGTGGGAATCTACTTTTCCAAGCGCCAGACTTCCCGCAGCGAATACTTCCTTGGCAGCCGCGAGACCCACTGGGCGCTCGCCGGGGGCAGTCTTCTGGCGACGGTCTTTTCCTCCATTTCCTATTTGAGCCTGCCGGGGGAGATGATCCGCTACGGCGTCGGCATCTTTACCGGCTATCTGGCACTTCCACTCGTCGTGCCTCTCGTCAGCAGAACTGTGCTGCCGGTGATCAAGCGGCTGCCCATCACGAGCGCATACGAATACCTGGAAAGACGGTTCGATGTCAGTGTCAGAAGTTTTAGCGCCTGTGCGTTCATCGTCCGAACGTTGCTGTGGATGGGTCTCGTGATCTACATGACGAGCTTCGCCGTGGTGGAGATGTCAGGCTGGAACGTTTACGTCACGATTCTCGTGACGGGAGTGCTGACGGCGGCATATACCAGCGTTGGCGGTATGCGAACCGTCATTTGGACCGATAACTTTCAGACGCTGATCTTGTTTGGAGGCGCGATTGCGATCCCGGTTTTGATCGGCGTTCTACTGGGAAGCGGACCGGCAACGTGGTGGCAGACTTTCTCACAAGCCGGGCGAGCGGATGTTCAATTCTTCAGTTGGGACCCCACGGTACGGATCACTGTCGTGGGAACCTTTCTGAACGTTTTCTTTTGGAACGCGTGTACGCAAGGCTCGGATCAATTGGCCGTGCAACGGCTGTTAAGCACTCCTTCGCTTGAATCCGCCCGCCGGACGCTTTGGTTCTACACGGGAGCGAACTTAGTGTTGCCCTTTTTTCTGGCGCTTTGTGGCTTGGGTCTGTTTGTCTTCTACTCCGAGCAATCTGATTTGCCGATTCAGGCTTTCCACGCCCAGCTGACAACAGAAGCAGATCGGCTCATGCCGCGGTTCATCGTGGAGGTGCTACCCTCGGGCTTCTCCGGTTTGCTGCTGGCGGCTCTGCTGGCGGCTGCGATGTCGAGCTTGAGTTCGGGGATCAACTCTATTTCGAGTGTCATTAGCAGCGATTTTGTCGAGCGGTTCGGCTGGGGAGGCAAGCGAACCGAATCCCTCTGGTTGGAAAAAGTGGTAGCTTTTGTCGCAGGCTTGGTGGGTGTCGCCGTGGCGATCGGCATCATGACCGCCGCACGGCACACCGACTGGAACTTGCTCGAGCTGACGAGCCGTGTAAACCACATTTTCGTGGGACCTATCGCGGCTCTCTTTTTTGGCGGAGTACTGTTTCCCAAAGCGAGGAAGCGCTCGGCGCTGTTTGGCTTCGCGATCGGCGCCTGCACGAGTGTTTACATCTGTTTTGGCAAGGAATGGTTCGGACTAGACCGAAGCATCTCGTTTGTATGGGTGGTCGCCGCGTCTTTCGTCTTCGGCGTTGCCGCAATCGCTCTGGCAAGCTACTTCGATCGCCGGCCGGAGGACGAGGATCAGGTCGAACGACTGACGATGTGACTGTCTGTCCCTTGTTGCTTGCACCCCAACCAGCGACGGCAATTAAGTTGCCATCCGTGATTGACCAGAAACCTTGACCTGTGCGCTTTTCGACTAACCTTCTATACTAGAACCAAGGCCGTGTAATGAAGTTATCGGTCTTGGGGCTGACGCGAGGCTTGTTTTTGTTGTGCTTCCTGGGACTTGTCTTCGGGCAGGCGGACCCTTTCGCACCGCCTCCGAATTGTTGGGGAAGGGACAAGTTGAAGAGGTGCGGAAGCTGCTAGTCGACCTGCTTAGGTACCCTCCATCAAGACCGGACCAGTACCCACGCCCCTCTCGGCACTGGTTATGTGAACTTTCGAGAGATTGCGCCACAGTTGCTCGCAGTGCCTGACATAGACTACTGGACGATTGACATGGTTTTCCCCGGCGCCTGGGAGCTGGCTGACGCGTCGCTCGCCTAGGTGAAGAAACTCCGTAAGGAAGCCGAAGCCGAACCCAAGGGAGCCTAGGAGCGGACTGACATGGAGAACGTGAACCGACAGATCACGCTGGCTGCGAGGCCGAAGGGGTTTCCCAAGGAATCGGACTTCCAATTGGTCAGTTCTCCCGTCGGCACGCCAAGAGACGGAGAATGTCTCGTTCAAGTGATCTACCTTTCGGTGGATCCGTATATGAGAGCCCGGTTGAAGGACGTCAAATCCTATGCGCCCCCGGTCCAGGTCGGTCAACTCATGGTGGGTCGTGTTGTGGGCCGTGTGTTGGAGTCGCGCCATGACGGTCATCAAGAAGGGGATGTGGTCTTCGGCGATCTGGGTTGGCAAGAGTATGCAGTCACTACGGGACAGGCGCTGGTAAGAATCGATCCCCAAGCGGCACCGATCTCTACGGCACTCGGTGTGCTGGGGGGCCCCGGCCTGACGGCGTATTTCGGGCTGCTCGATATATGCCGGCCCCAGTCCGGGGACACCGTAGTAGTCTCGGCCGCAGCTGGTGCGGTCGGCTCGACAGTGGGACAGATCGCGAAGATTAAAGGCTGTCGCGTGGTGGGCATCGCCGGGAGTGATGAGAAGGTCCAGTATGTGACTCAAGATCTAGGCTTCGAAGCTGCTTTCAACTACAAGGTGGTAGACGACTACTCCGCAGTACTGCAGGAGCTTTGTCCAACCGGCATCGACGTCTATTTCGACAACGTAGGCGGTGCGATCACGGACGCCGTCATTCCTCTGCTCAATGTGAAGGCTCGGGTAGCCATTTGTGGCCAGATCTCCCAGTACAACCTGGAAGGCCCGCAAATGGGACCCCGCCTACTCTGGCACCTGATCGTCAAAAGGGCCAAACTGGAAGGCTTTCTGCTGCCGGACTACGCGGCGCGGCGCGAAGAGGGTTTGCGCAAGCTGAGCGAGTGGGTGAGAAGCGGCAAGATCAAGTATCGTGAACGAGTTGCCGAGGGAATTGAAAACGCGCCCCGAGCCTTTATGGAGATGCTATCCGGCCGGAACATCGGCAAGCAGCTCGTAAGGGTGTCGGGAGAATGAGTTCAGCTGCCCCTTCAAGCTATTTCATCCCGACCGCCATGTGACCGCATAGATCAGCAAACCCTCGTAGTCGGTCAACATCGCCAGCAAAGCCCCCCGCGACTGTTCCAGCCGGCGCGACCGGCCCAATCATGTCAAGAGCACAATCCACCAGACGAATAACCCCGGGCTCGGGGAATCTTCGCATGATTCTTCATCACTTGCTCAAGTATGCCTCGTAACAAGCCAATTGTATTGTTCGTGGCACTCCTCGGAATCGTGTATGTTTGGAGCCGCGCGTATGACTCTCGGAGAGCCGATATAGTGGGATCTCACAAGACCGGCTAGCTTAGCTGGTGTCAGTCGCGCCGTGCATCGGCGAGAGGCTTGACCCGGGAGCGGTCCTCGCTGGCGTAGCTGAGAAAGATGTCTGCCAGGGCTGTTCCCGAGACGTTATCCTTTAGGCGGTGGGAGGGCGTTGTTTGATTGAAGGTCAGCAGCTAGTCCGGCGATCAAGAGTTGGCATAGCCAGCCTCTGGGCCGTGGCCCTGACAGATGCTGCCGCTATTCCTGCCGGATTCTGGTTCACCAGCTACCTTAATTCGCTTGCTCCCGACGCGGTCGTTGAACAACTCGATCCGGTTCCGTCCGAAGTCGTCTACGGCCTCGTGGGGATCGCTCAGCTGGCAGCAATCGTCGTCGCCGGGGTATTCTTCATTCGGTGGTTTCACCGCGCCCACCTCAACCTGACCAACTTCACCGACAGCTCCACAAGCTACAACTCGCGGTGGGCCATATGGGGCTTCTTCGTTCCATTCTTGAACTTGGTCCGACCGCGGCAGCTGATGCGAGAAGTTTGGGACACGACGAGCCGGGTCGAGTGGTCGGTCTCGTGCGCCCCACAGATCGCGTCAGTCTCTGGTGGGGGCTCTTTCTCGCTACCGGTTTCCTTGGAAACTTTGTTGGGCGAATCTACTGGAGGGCGACCACCGCTCAAGAGACTCTTCACGCCACTTGGCTAACCGTGTTCGCTGACGCCTTCGGTCTCTCTGCGGTCATGGTCGCTATTGTGCTTGTCCGGAGCGTGACGGCGCTGCAGCGGCCGTTCCTGGGCGATGCACCCGTCGGACCCGGTGCCTGACAAATAAAAGATCCGTGTCCCGAAAGCCAACCCCTGAGCGACCGGGGCGGTGGGCGGAAGGCCGTAGCGCTGATCTAGGCGGGCGATGATCACATCTCCCCTTCGCTCTTTCGGTTCGTCACCCGCCGGATCCGCGGCTTTTTGTTCATCGCCCCACGGGGACACTTGACACGCCCGTTATCCTCAAGAGGGGAGGGGCCCGGCGACCGGCATTGCGCTCGACGAAGGAAAAAAAACGAAACAAAGCCAATTTCGCACAACCCTCTTGCAATCAATGCGTTACGGCTTGTTTTCATCCCGCTTCGAGCGTCAGCTGGTGAGAATGGCGGCACCTGGAAGTGCCTGCGCCACAACAAGCTTCACCGTTTCCACACAGACTCCAGAAGGCTGGCTCGCAAGATCGGTGGATCAGTGGATCAACGGTCCCCAGCCCCGGACTGAACCTACCGGGACAAACCGGAGCTCTGGGCGCCCGAGCGTTAGAAAGGAACCGGAACGATGCTAACAGGACTGTGGACAATCGGGATCAAGGTCCCTGATATCGAGAAAGAACTCGAGTTTCAAAAGAGGATGGGGAACGAAATCATCCTCGATGAGAAACTTGAGCTGAATAACAAGTTCTTCCGGGTTCCGCTCATCAAGATGGGCGACAAGTACCTGCACTTGGCCGAAGAGATGGTCTACGAGCACCTGCTGGACCAGCCACTGCCTTGCGGCATTACTCATCTGGTCTATGTCAGTAATAGCTTCGATCAAGATGTCGAGAAGTTTATCGCCAGCGGCGCTGTACCGATCAGAGAGCCGGTCCGAGCTTCCGCGGGCTTCGGAGAGCGCAGAGTGGCCTTCCTACGCACCCCAAGCGGCTGGATCTTCGAAGTGATTGAGATCATCAAAAATCTCGTGCCCGAGGTCGTGGCTAACCGATAGCGCGGCAGCGTGCTGGCTGGAAGGTGGTAGGCGGGCTGGAGGAGACGAAAAATCGGGAGTCTAGCCGAATACGCCGGCAGTTGGCCGCGTTTTCCTACTGATGTGGGAGCCTTCTGTATGCTTCACTGCGATGCCCCACTCGTAGGACCAGAACGATTACCTCATCATCTCGGATGGTGTAGATGATCACGTAGTCTTTGCCCGCATGGACGCGGTACAAGTCCTCCCGACCTTTGAGCTTCGCAGTCCCGGGCCGGCGCGGGTTTTCTCCAAGAAGATCTAGCCGACGGATGATACGCTTCTGGATTGCGGCGGGCAGTTCGCTTAGTTCCCTTGCTGCTTTGGGTAGCAGTTGGACTCGGTAGGCCACGGGCTAGAGCTAGACGGGGCTAGGGCGCTAGTTTCTTCTTCAGTTCCTCCAGCGGAACCGGCCTCTCGCCTTCGGCCGTCATGGCAGCAAGGGCTTTGTCCGCGGTTTCCGCCCAGTAGCGATCCTCAAGCTCCTCAAGGAGATCTGCGTCTTCTTGGGAGATAAGAACTACACTAGCCCCTCCGCGACGTTCGACACGGATCCTCTCCCCCTTGTAGGCCACTCTATTGAAGGTGTCCGGGGGAATTCGGGTCTCGGATGCTTTCAGCCTGGTCATATCGAGCCTGTCTCGTTGTTCTGGTCGAATTGTACAACTCGTTCATCTCGTACTATTCTATCACAAGACTAACAAAAAACTGGTGCTTACGGGTGATTGCTCGCGGGCATGCTTTTACTCGAATGCTTTCCGCGTGGGGATGATCCCACTCTGCTGCAGATCCAGGCGAACTCACGGCAGCAGCACTCTTCCCCCGCTTACCGCAATAGTCTGTCCGGTCGTGAAGCTCGACTTATCGGAAAGTAGGAAATACGCGACGTTGGCGATTTCTTCCGGTCGACCCAACCGGCCCAATGGCGTTGCGTCGATGATGGCCTGCTTCCTCTCGGGCGGCTGGCCGGCGGCCATTTCCGTTTCGACCAGACCCGGGGCAATGCAGTTGATTCGGACGTGCGGAGCAAGCGCACCGGAAAAACACCTCACCATGGCTACGATTCCAGCTTTGCTCGTGGCATAGGGGATCTCCAGCTTGCGCGCGCGCAGTGCGGCTACCGAAGACAGACAGACGATTCGTCCGTCCTCGTTCGCCAGCATTTCGTCTTTCACGGCCATGATGGAAAGAAAGACCCCGTCCAAGTTCACGGACAAGGTCTTCTTCCAACTTTCCCAAGTGACCTCCCGATGAGATCCCACAAAGAGGATGGCGGCACTCGTTACCAACAAGCTGATGGGACCTAGCTCCTGGCGAGTCTTTGCGACGGCGGCTTCTACATCGGACGGGTTGGACACGTCACCCTTCGCAAGGATACACTTTACACCTTCCCGCTCGACCGACTCTTTCGTGGCTCGGGCGTCAGCGTCACGGCTGTGGTAGATGATGGCGACATCGGCTCCGTGACGCGCAAGTTTGATCGCGATTTCACGACCGATGCCGCGAGAGCCGCCTGTAATGAGCGCCGTTCTACCGGCGAAGTCGTTTTCGGGCAATATGAGCACCTGTAACAAGGACGCGACCCATGGTTTGTCAAACCTCCGTCAGAAAAGACTCCGCGTAAGAGGGCTCATTCTCTCAAGGAAAGATCGGCCCAACACCTTTCACGCTTTGCAAGGCGACACTGCAAGAACGAGCACGCACAGATCGCCAATGCACGCGGGTGCAGCGGTTTTCGCTCGCGTACCCTCCGCGGTTTGAAGTATGATAACCATTCGCCGCGCTCAGCTACAAGCAAGAATAAGCGTGCTCGTCACGGGGGTTTCCGAGGGAAGCAAGCGATGACTTCATCTGATTTCGAAGGACGCGTTGCCCTTGTGACTGGTGGCGCAAAGGGCATTGGCCGGGCCTGCTGTGAGCAACTCGCTATGGCCGGAGCGAAAGTAGCCATCAATTATCGATCGAGCGAAAAGGCGGCGGAAGAGACAGCCAAGCTGGTGGAAGAGGCAGGAAGCACGGCCCATGTCGTGCGCGCCGATGTTTCCTCGCCTCAGCAGGTCGAGTCGATGGTTGCCGAGGTCAGTGCGGTGCTGGGCCCGATCGACCTATTGGTCAACAACGCCGCTCTGTTTGACGTCGTGTCGCACGAAGAGGCGACGCTCGAGGTTTGGCGGCGGACGCTCGACACCAACTTGACCGGGACGTATCTCGTAACCTGGGCGGTCAAGGGCGGCATGGTCGAGCGCGGATTCGGCCGCATCGTGAATGTCACCTCCGTCGCCGCCCTGCGCGGGCGGCCGATGTGCATTCCTTACTCGGTGAGCAAGGCAGGAGTCACCGCGTTCACCAAAGGTCTTTCGGAGGCCGTCGCCGCCCACAACATACGAGTCAACGCCGTAGCCCCGGGTTTAACCGACACGGACATGGCGACCAATCTGGACGAAGCCACGCGGGAAAAGCAGATCCAGGCCACCCCCCTCAAGCGGATGGGAACTCCCGAGGATATCGCCAACGCCGTTCTGTTTCTGCTCAGCGAGCAATCCAGCTTCATGACAGGCCAGACCGTGGTCGCCAGCGGGGGTCGGGTTCTGCTGCCGTAGGCCCCGTGGCCGGGCACGGCAAAAGGAAGGAGCAACCGTGAAACTCGGCGTATACACGAACCTGTTTGCCGACCTGGATCTCGACGACTGCCTGGAACGAATTTCGGGAACTGGCGTCGAGGCGGTCGAGATCGCCGCGGGAAACTACAACGGCTCGGCACACTGTCCCGTGGACGAGCTGCTGGCCAGTGACGATCGTTGCCGGGAGTATAAGCGGAAGTTCAGCGATCACGGTCTCGAGATCTGTGCATTGACGTGCCACGGCAACGTTTTGCATCCGAGCCCTGGGAAACGCAGGCGCTTCAGGTCGGTCCAGCACAAGACGATTCGACTGGCGGAAAAACTCGATGTCCCAACCGTTAACACGTTCTCTGGTTGTCCCGGCGACAGCAAGACCGCCAAGTACGCTAACTTTGTGAGCTTCCCGTGGCCGGATGAAAACACCGAACTGCTGAAGTGGCAATGGGAAGAGGAAGTGATCCCTTTCTGGGAGCGAGAAGCCAAATACGCCCGCGACCACGGCGTAAGGATTGGCCTTGAAATGTTTGTCGGTTTCGTGGTCTATAACACCGAGACCTTGCTCAAGCTACGCGACGCAGTCGGGCCGGCCGTCGGCGCCGGCGTCGACCCCAGCCACATCGTTTGGCAGGGCATGAATCCCGCTGATGCCGTCCTGCAGTTGGGAGACGCCGTCTTCCACGTTCAGATGAAAGACAACAAAATCAATACCGTGACCAAAAACCGTAACGGCGTGATCGACACGAAACCGTTCGGTGACGAGACACACCGGACGTGGACGTTTCGGACGGTTGGATACGGACACGACGTTGGCTTCTGGAAGGACTTCGTAAGTGCGCTCAGGCTTGTTGGCTACGACGGCGTCCTCTCCATCGAACAAGAAGATAGCTTGTTTTCAGCCACCGAGGGTTTCCACAAGTCCCTGGCGTTCGTGAAAGACCTGGTCGTGCGCGATCCGGATCGGGCCGCGTGGTGGCCGCCCACCCAATCGGTTTGATTGACTTCGATTCAAATCGAACGCTCTCGGATACGACGGCAGTATGAACAATGTCCCTCCCCGGACACAGACGCGCAACACAAAAGAGCGCACTCCCGGCAAATATCCTTGTTCTCAGATCGTGGGTTCACCCTGGATTCGTGTTGTGTTTAGCGATCTTCTTTACCTGCTGGGTTCAGGCTCAGACCGCTGACACAGTGGACGCCGGTTTATCGCCGAAACAGATATCGCAAGACGGCGGGCAAGCCCAAGATGAAGTCGCTGCATCCGGCAAGAGATCCGAAGAGTCTCCCCAGGCGTCGGTTAAGACGACTGCGGCAGATATATCGAGACCGCCCGCCGATTCACCCGCTGCGAGGCCGCCGGGAGGCATCCCGTTCTACCGATATTGGAACGTGGGAGAGCCTCTCCCTCTTGAGGCCCCTTTTCTGACGAAGGCCGTCACGAAGTGGCTCAGCCGGCTAGAGCCGAATCAAGGAGGCGCCATCTGGCTATCGCTCCTTGTGACTGTCCTGGTCGCATTTAACCTTCGCAGGTTGGTCTGCCGGCGAAACGCGGACCTCTTGCTGCTATTGGCTCCCTCTCTTCTCATGGTGGACATGATTCTTTACGCTAGCGGCTCGCTAGAAGATCCTGTAAAAGCTACGATCTCCAGGTTTGTATTTTCCGGCCTCCTGCTATGCAGCGCGGTGTTGCTCATTCGCGCCCTCGTCGGGGTATTCGCCCGGGCGTCAAAGCCGTGGACTCCTAACGTATCTCGGCACGTCCTGGCCGGCCTGCTGCTTATTCTTTTAGCCTGTAACACCTTCGTAGTTTTCGAGCGCAACCCGGACGATTGTGGATACTACACCAACATAGGGGCTGCCCAGATGATCAGCACGGGGAAATTCCCATACGGCAACCCCATGTTGCATGGAGGCGCGGCAGCCACCTACGGGCCCGTCCTCTATTTAGCCCATATACCCTTTCAGTTGGCTATTTCCTGGGTCTCGACCGCTGATGAGCTCAGCGATCAGGGAGAAGGCGGGCAACGCTTCCCCGAGCCGCCGATCGTCGCCACCAAACTGGCTTTCCTATGTTTCCACTTTCTTGGAGTGCTCGCTCTGGTGATGATTGGCCACCGCCTGGGGGGATTGCCAGTGGGGTTCGGCCTTGCATGCCTCTACATAGTGAGCCCCTATGTCCTGGGCCTGGGCGGAGACGAGACCTTCGCCACAGGGCTGGCTTTCATTTCTCACATCGCACCCACGGCGGTCATGCTGCTGGCATTCGCCATGTTGCCACGACCCTGGGTCGCCGGCGCCCTCCTGGCTGTCGCCGCCGGTGTATTGTTTTATCCGGCTTTTTTCTTTCTGCCCTGGCTAGGATATTACTTCTGGCGAGGTAAGGACTGGCGTAGGTTCGCGGTCGGATTCTTGGTCGTCGCGACGCTGATTGCGATTCTAGTGTTGTCAATGACTCAACCGATAGAGGGCAAAAGTCGTCTTTGGACAGTCTACGAAGCCACCGTCGGACACCAGGAAGCACAGCATAGTTACGGCGCCAGCACCTTTAGTTTTTGGGGCACCCACACCGAGATCTCCTCGCTTTGGCAGAAGCGATTGCTGGAAGACTATTACCTACTGAGGCCGTCGGTTATCACTTTCATGCTCTTCCTGGTGGGAAGTTTCTTTATGGCCAAGGGACGTACCCTTTCTCAGTTCGCATTCCTTACGGGCGCCCTGGCAATTGCCATTCAGCTTTGGAAAAGTCACGCCGGTGGTACGTACGTGGAATGGTATTATCCGTTCTTGCTTATCGGCATCTTGGGCCAACGTAGTGCCGAAGGGGATTCAGCCGTAAGCCTGCCGCCCAAGGAAGACCGAATCGAAAGTCCTCGTTCACAAGGCACCAGACACTCCGAAGCCTAATTGCCCGCTTCTGAGGAGAATCACCTGCGGCTTTGCGTGTTCACTCTGCCGCCAGGCCTCAGCCTATTCGAACTGCAAGTCAAAGATTCGTAGGCCAACACAAAACAGATATCAGGGACGAGTTCTACCAAGAGTGCTTCAGGACTCGCTTCCCTCCGCGACCCCGGACGTCAACAGGTTTGGAGGCAGGTCGCTGCTTACATCCAGAGGAAGTATATTCTCAAAGACTCTATTGAGGCTCGCAAAATACAGTGACTTTGGAACACGGGCACAGCATGCTGTGCCCCTACAGTCTGAACACGGGCCATGTCACCATAATTTGCGAGACTCAGTAAGTTGATCTGTCTGGCCCTCGAGACCGGGCGAATGGTTGGCGACCTTGGGTTCGCGCCAAACCTGGAAGGCAAGCTAGCATCCCGTGGCCGCCGGATCCTTGTGCAGTTTGCCGTCCTTCATGATGGCGATGAGGTTGCCGGTGTCGAGGAGTATCTTCGGGTCAGCCAGCGGGTCACCTTTCACCAGCAGCATGTCGGCCAGAAAACCTTCCTTGATCTGACCGAGATCATCGTGGCCCATCGCTTCCCCGCAGTATCTGGTCATCGACATGATGGCCTCGATCGGCGTGAACCCTAGGAACTTGATGAAGTGTTCAATGTCCCTGGCGTTGTTGCCATGTGGGGTCGACTGGAAGCCGTAGTCGCCGCCAGCGAGAATCCTGACGCCACGCTTGTGCAACTCCTTCATGGCGTTGCAGGCGCCTTCGAGTTCCTGACGGAAACCGAGTTCCTTCACGTCTTCTTCGCTGAGTCCCCAGGCTTCGCCCTCGTAGACAGCCACGATGGGGTACCCGATGTTGGGGCTGACGAAGATAGTGTCCTTGTTGGCCTCGAGCATATCGAGCGCCTCTTCGTCGGCGAAGTTCGCGTGGTAGATGATGTCGACCCCGTGGCGCACACACCTTTTGATCGATTCGGCGCTTCGGGCATGGGCGTTCATGCGTCTGCCGTGCGCGTGGGCAACCTCAGCCACCGCCGCCACCTCGGCTTCCGTCATCACCGTGTCAGTGTCTCTGGCATGCGGAATGCCGGTATCCCCCGATACCACGAGCTTAATGATGTCGACCCCTTCCCGGACCAACTCACGCGTCAGCCGGCGAAACTCATCGGGCCCGTCGGCAACAAGTCCCAAGGACTCAAGGTGGGGCATGTGCAGCTTTCTCACATCGCCAAGGCCACTGGTTACCGTCATCCAGGGAGTGCAGGCAATCAGCCTGGGCCCCGGAATTTCTTCCGCGTTGATGGCATTGCGGATCACCAGATCAAGACGGGGCTTGACCGAACCCGCGCTGATGCACCCCGTAAAGCCGTGATCGAGATAGAACTTTGCGTTGTGTGCCGTGATCAGCGTGTGCTCTTCCGGCGGAATCATCGCCAGTTCGACAAGGTCGGCCGTGTTGTTGATGCTCAAATGAGTGTGCGAGTCGATCAAACCCGGCATGAGGAAAGCACCCGCGCCGTCAATCACCCGTGCACCATCGGCCGGCACCGAATCAGGCGTTTTGGCGACTTGCTTGATTTCGTTGCCTTCGACCAGCACCTGACCTGAATAGGGCTCGGCTCCTGTACAATCGAGGACTCTGACGTTCGTAAAAAGGACGTTCGCCATGGCCGTGACCTCCTAAATCGACTCTATTTGCTTGCGCGCCTCGCCCGCCATTTGACCGAATTCGCCCTAAGCTCACCGGTTCGTCCGACCCGAGACGCAATCGGGCTCCGGCGGGGAAAACTCGAAAGTAGGGCAAGGCCCATTCATGACGAACTGATTGTAACCCGTCACCGGCTTGTCAGGAAGGCACCAATTCGCCAGGACGGCAGGAGATCTTCCGTAAGGTTCCCCTACAATACGACTCAGGTTGCCCATGAGATCGCCTCGGCACAAAGTATCGAGCGTCTTGCAACTGAAATTTCAGTTTGCAGCGTGGCTACTTCTCGCTCCCCTTTTACCGACCCAAGATTACTATCAGCAGGCCGTCGCGGCTTACCGGGAGGCGCGCGTTGAAGAGGCAATTGCTTTGCTGGAGAAGCTGCCGGCGGATGAAGCGAATCGACCAGCGCCACACAATCTAAAGGCCGTCGCGTTGGCGCAATTGGGCCGTTACGAGGAGGCAATGGCCGCTAATCGGTTAGCACAGCAGCTTGATCCCAGCAACGCCAACTACGCGTACAACGGCGGGCTGATTCTTCTCAACAAGAAGGACTTTCCCCAAGCGGAGCAAGCATTCCGCTGGGCGATTGGTCGATTCCCCCAAGCTGCGGCTCTCCGTCAGGGCCTCGGCGAGACGCTCATCGAGCTCGAGCGTTACCAAGAAGCTGAGCGAACCCTGCGCGATGCCGTGCGGGTCGAACCCAGCAGCGGTCCCGCACACGCAGTCCTCGCTGAACTTTTCTACCTTCTGGGAGATGGAGAGAACTTGGGAGTGGCCGCCAAGAAGGCCGTGGACCTCGCTCCCAACCACTACCTCGGCCACTATTACTACGGCAAGTGGCTGCTGGAGTACAAAGACCGGTTACCCGAAAGCGCCGACCACCTTGGCAAGAGCGTCGAGCTGAATCCGCGCTTTGTCGCAGGATGGAGAGATTGGGGCCAACTCCTCGCCCGCCAGGGGCACTGGGCGGAAGCAGCCCAAGTGTACGAAAGAGCCGTCGCCATCGATGCCCATGGTGGGCGGCTGTTTTACTTGCTTTCCGTTGCCTATCGCAGGCTGGGGCAAGACCAAAAGGCGAAAGACGCCTTGGCGCAATATCGGAAACTCTCAGAAGAGTGACCGAACAGCTGAACTCTTAGGACCCGCTAAGTTCTGAACTCCTTTTAAGGTTGCTCTTCCCGAATTCTGACGTACTCCCCGACCCGAAGAGGAGCCACCTTTTGCACCCGGCCCGAAGGCCAGGTGATCTCGACATAGGCCGGACTCTCTTTCCCCAAACCGGCTGTGATCCTCACGTCGTTGCTTGAAAGATAGCTGGAAGCGCGGCTGACATAGAAGTGCTGCTCGCTACCTTCTTCCGTGACGATCTTGACAGCGGCTCCGACCGCGTCACGGTTCGTTGAGGCGCCTTCCAACTCAAGTCCTACCCATCGATTTCGATTGCCCTGAAGATTCTCGAGCAAGAGAGGACGCCCCCCCAAAACCTGCACCAAGATGTCGATGTCGCCGTCATTATCGTAGTCGCCGAATGCGGCTCCTCGTGCAACCCAGTCCCGACGGAACTCGGGGCCCATTTCCCGAGTCACATCGGCGAACCGAGATCCGCCGTTTCTCAACATGAGCAGCGGCTGGGCATAGCGAAGCGTCCGAACAGTATCTTCAATCCCCCGCATGACGTGACTGTTCGCCACGAACACATCTCGCTTACCATCGTTGTCGTAATCGATGATCTTTGTTCCCCATCCGGAAAGGTAAAAGCTGGCTTTCCTAACCCCGCTCGGGGCCGAGACATCGGAAAACGTTTCGTCCCTATTGTTTCTGAACAGCACAAACCCCTCGAGCGACAGCGCCGTAACAAAAATATCCGGCCAACCGTCATTGTCATAATCCGCAAAATCCACACCCATGCCGGCAAACGTCTTGCCGTGCTCGTTGAGGGCCGATGCTGAAAGCAAACCTATTTCTTCGAGAGATCCTCCCTCTTCATTGCGAAACAGAAAGCTGGCGACCGAATCATTGGCCACATAGACATCGGTCCAGCCATCGCGATTGAGGTCGCCGAGCGCGATGCCCAATCCCTTACCGGAGAGAAGCGCAACGCCCAGCTCCGACGAGACATCCGAGAACGTTCCATCGCCGTTGTTGCGGTATAGGAGATCGGGGACTCCCTTGAAGTGCTTGGGGTGGCAGTAATCCCTCATCGTCGATGTCCCGCAGCGGATGTTGTTGCTGAACGACCAATCCACGTACCTCACGACAAAGAGGTCCAGGTCTCCGTCCTTGTCGTAATCGAGGAAAGCAGCACTCGAGGAAAAGCTCCCGCCCGACACTCGTACTTTGTCAGTGACTTCGCGGAAAGTGCCGTCGCCCTCGTTGTGATAGAGCTCGTTCCGCCCATAATTCGTCACGTAGAGGTCAGGGTAGCCGTCATTGTCGTAATCACCTACGGCCACACCCAGGCCGTAGCCCTTTCCCTGAACTCGCGCTTTCGCGGTAACGTCTTCGAAGCGCCCCTTCCCGACGTTGCGGTACAGCCTGTTCCAGTATTGCGCCTTGGACTTATCGACTCTAGGCTGATCGTCCGCCTCTTCCCGAAGCGCCGCTCCGTTCACCAAGAAAATGTCGAGCAGGCCGTCGGCGTCGTAGTCGAGAAAGGCACAACCTCCGGTCATTGTCTCGATGAGATAGCGCTTTTCCGTGGGGGAATGGTTCAGCAGGAAGTCGATGCCCGCTGCTTCCGTGCGATCTCGAAAGAAGGGAGGGTCCTCGGCAGCTAGCTGCGAAGAGACAAGAAAAACGGAAGCAATCAGGTTTATTCGAGCCGTACGCATAGAGGTGAGGTCGAGGAGAGTCGTGAACCTGCGCCCTCTAGTATCTTACAGGCGTTGTGGAAGGAAGCAGCGTTAGAGGCGCCTTGGGTTGTGCGCCGGATGTGTGGGATCAGACTATGTCGACTCGCGGTGGGCCGGGCGAATTCGGCCGTTCTCGAAAAACACGGGGCCAGACGAGTTGCGTGGCTCAGCCGGCCTTGCGGCTCTGCCGGATCGGCTTGAACGAGATATCCAACCGCTGGTTCAAAGATTCGGCAATTCGCTGCAGCATGCTGAGAGAGTGCCCCTGGTAGTCCGCGTCCTCAAGCCGGGCGATGTTCGGCTGCTTGGCGCCGACCAAGTCGGCGAGCTGCTTCTGCGTCAGCCCGGCCGCCTTCCTTGCACGGTAGATAAGCGCCGCGATCGCGCTGTTGATCGTCTCTTTCTCGATGAGGTCACGCAACTCCTCGTCGTCGCCTGTAAGGCGATCAAGGATCTCGATGGCGTCTTTGGTCTTAGGCACCCGAAATGTCCTCCGCGTAAGTGTGCCTTTCCGGATCCTGCTCAAAGAACCGCTTGCGCCTCAAGGCCCGGTCGATCTCAGTCGCCGGGACGCCGGACTCCTTGGTGATCGCGTGGGCGAGCAATGCAACGTTGCGGCCGTGGAAAAAGTACAAAATCCGGTAGTTGACTCGCCCCCTCCGCACCCGCAACTCGTAAATGCCGTCCCGCAGGTAGTCTGCCTGTGGCCGACGCAGCTCGTGTCCTTCGGCGGCCAGACGGCGAATCCGCGCAACGCATTTTGCGTAAGCCTTCCGATCACGCTTGTGAATTCCAGAGAGCCACTCTAAGACTGGCACACGCCCTTGACCGTCCTGAAAGAAGTGAACCGCGACTCCAGGCATGCCTGACTATGGGAATATCAATATTGATATTTTACACCCTGCGCCCGCGCAGGGCAACCCTGCCGGCGGGACGCTCTTCTTTCCTCAACACGCCACCAAATCCCCCTCGTCGGCCAACCGCTTGACGACATTTTCAAAGGCGGTGACTGTCCGGTCGATATCGCTCCGATCGTGCACGCCGGAAACCAGACCCCCCGGCCAAGGCATGACGTCGACGCCCTCGCAGAGAAACCCCAGTCTGATCTTGTGAGCGAGTTCTGCCGGGGCGCTTTTCTTCAGACTTTCCCACGGAACCTTACCGGCGTATATCTCTTCGGTACTGACGGGCCGGCTATCTGGATTGGTGAAGATGTGGAACCCGGAAAACTCTCCGTAGGCGCACCAACTCGCCCCGAGTCTGCGCAAGACCGAGTTCATTTCCTCACGAATCGTCGCTGCCGTCTCGTTGGCCCGAGAGACAATATCCGTCGTTTGGAGCAGCCTTAGCGTTGTAATGCCGGCAACAGCAGAGACCGGTGAGGCGTTAAAGGTGCCCTGATGAACAATGGCCGGATCGACAATGCCCTGCTCGCTCTCGCCGAATTCCATGACACGGAGGATATCGGCCCGCCCGACGAGCGCCGCTCCCGGATACCCACCGGCAACAATCTTGGCAAACGTCGCCAGATCGGGCGTGACTCCGTAATAGGCCTGCGCGCCCCCCGGCGAACAGCGGAAACCGGTAACAACTTCGTCGAAGATCAGAACGATTCCATGCCGGCGGGTCGAATCGCGGAGGGCTCGCAGGGTATCGACGCCGGTCGGAACCGTGCCGAACGTCGCGCCCGTGGGCTCAAGTATCACCGCGGCAATGTCGTCTCGGTCGTTAAAAACCGCGTTTAGCGCCTCCATGTCGTTTGGCGGAACGACGATAACCTGATCGAGAACTTCGCGGGGAATGCCTGACGGTCCTCCTGCACCCGAAGGTACTGTCCCCGCGGCGACATAATCATGCCAGCCGTGAAAATGCCCGCCGAACTTCACTACTTTGGATCTGCCGGTGTACGCTCTGGCGACGCGCAACGCCAAGTGGGTTGCCTCCGTCCCAGAGGAAGTGAACCGAATCGTCTCCGCGCAAGGCACCATGTCGCGAATGAGGCTCGCCCATTCGATCTCCAACTCATGGCAAGCTCCGAAATGCGTACCGCGTGCGATCTGTCGCTCCACAGCCTCCACGACCGCGGGATGGCAATGCCCCAAGATCAGTGCTCCGTGCCCGCCAAAGTAGTCGACGTATTCGTTTCCATCAATGTCCCATTTCATCGAGCCTTTGGCGTGTGAAACATAGACCGGGTGCGGTCTTAGGTACCGAGCGTGGTGCGTGACTCCGCTCGGAAACAGCTCCAGTGCTTTTTGATAGCGCTCAGCCGAGGTCGGTGTCTTGTCCAGGTAGCTTCGATGTATTCTTGAAACCTCTGTCTCAGTGATCACAAGACCTCACCATAGCTCACCCGGTGACCCAGGGGCAGCCGCCAGGAGTGCCGCCCCAGGGACAAGAACCAGGCTAGAATACCGAATGAATCGACGAATTCAGGGGGCGAGCTCATGGCTAAGAAAGAGGACGTCAGCCGAAGGGATTTCGTTAGGTCGGCGGGCGTGGCGACCGCGGCGACGGCCGTCGTTCCACCAATCAAGGCGGCTCCCGCCGTTCTGCCAGCTAGGGCCGCGGGTGGAGTCGTCGACTACGGCTTGATCGGACCAGGCAGTCGCGGCTACCGGCTCCTTGAGCGGCACCTGCGGCATATCGACGTCGGCCGCTGCGTGGCCTTGTGCGACATCTACGAGCCGA
This sequence comes from Bryobacterales bacterium, assembly GCA_965248105.1. Classification (GTDB taxonomy): domain Bacteria; phylum Acidobacteriota; class Terriglobia; order Bryobacterales; family UBA6623. The sequence goes on along the minus strand of CBDFIK010000006.1, from coordinate 1,035,005 downwards.
ATCTGGCCAAGGCCCGCGATCTTTTTGATGGTGCACCCACGGCGTACACCGACTACCGCCAATTGCTTGACCAAAGCGACGTGGAGGCGGTCTTCATCACCACGCCCCTGTATCTGCACTATCGGATGCTCAGGGACGCTCTGGATGCAGGCAAGCACGTCTTTTGTGAGAAGTCACTGGTCTTCCGGCCGGCAGAAGTCCTCGACACGCGCGAGTTGTACAAGGATCACCCGGACTTAATCATTCAGGTCGGTCTCCAGAGGCGCTACAGCTCTTTCTATGCCGCGGCGAAGGAAATGATCGACAAGGGTGTGATCGGCAAGGTAACCCACGTTTACGCCCAGTGGCATCGCAACAAGAACTGGCGGCGTGCGGTCAAGGACCCGCGGTTGGAAGAGCAGTTCAACTGGAGGCTGTCCCGCAAGTACTCCGGTGGACTGGCCGCCGAGCTGATGTCTCACCAAGTCGACGTCGCCGACTGGATGATCGGAGCGGCCCCCCGGTCGGTGATGGGCGTCGGCGGGCTGGACTACTGGAAGGACGGCCGCGACATCTACGACAACATCCAGCTTATCTTCGAATACCCGGGAGGCGAAAAGCTCCTCTACAGCGCGATCGGCACGAATCGGCATCTGGAGGGCCGGCGCGTAGCCGGCGACGGGTGCCGCGAAGTGATCATGGGTACCGATGGCGCCATCGAGATCAGCTTGATTCCTTACGGAGACGGGATGTGGTTCCGAGACCCGATGAAGGTGAGAATGGGCGCCCAAGATGTCACCAAGGAAGAGTGGACCGCCGGAGCCACCGTGGCGGATGCCCTCGAGCAGGGGGAAGGGTTGCCGATCATCCCGGGCTTCCGCGATCTCGATTCCGAGGGGATCGGTTTCGTTGAGAAGGAGGTCGAGTTTGCCAAGCGCTGGCTCTACCAGAAGGGCATTCTCGTGCCCCGAGAGGATCGGGATCCCGAGTACAAAGAGCTCGAGAGCTTCTTACTGGCCGTTCGGGATGGCGGGCAGCCCAAGGCGGATGTCGAGATCGGCCTGCAGGATTCCATCGCCGTCATCCTCGCCAACCGCGCGATGGACGAAGAGCGCAAGGTGTACTTTCGAGAAATCGAGGGGATGGGTTTGTAGCGCGTATTATTGACTAGAAGCTATCGAGGCTATCTCGTAAATGCCGAAGGAAAACGCGATAGCAAGAATAGGCGGAATGCGGACCGTAGGCGTACGCCGCAACCCCTTCGTCGTTGGGTGGGCCGATAGGTAAACGCTGCGCCGTTTATGAACTGCTGCCTCTACGTCTATGGGCATCCTAGCCTGCATTTCTCACCACCTGACGGCCGAAGCACGCAATAGGCCCGCCATTACTGCGTTGCGCTTGCTCGCCGTGCTCAACGTACTGTTCGAGTACGCCTCCGCGCGCCGAGCGGCGCGCGCCTTGTACTGACGGGCCTCTCACGCACTTCGCCTCGCCACGTGGTGAGAAATGCAGGCTAGCCTAGGTGCTCGACTTAGACCGCCGACCTCCGGGCGTGACTTCCGGGATGCCCTTGAGCTGCTGGCGAGCGATGAGCGACCAAGGACTGGTGGAATCGAGTTTGAGGCTCCGCGCGGCTCTGTGGCGGCAGTGGAAAACTCCACGCCGCCGCCGGGCGGCGCTGCTGGAACTGGGGCCGCGTCCACAGCTGGCTAGCTCGATCCAAAGCCCTCTCCGTAGGGCTTTCCAAGGCGCACTTTCGATCGCTCGGGCTTCCGTCGTTAGTCGAAAGGTGTTAGCGTAACCGATCGAACCGCCGTGTACGGACTTTCAACGGAAATCCGGACATCCTCTCATGCTCAAAAGACAACCTCCACCAGGACGTAGCAGGACAGCAACCCCAACAATCCGGCGGACACCACGTAGTAGGTCATGGGTAGGATTGTTCGGCGGATCAGTAGCCCTTCCCGGCCCACTAAACCCACCGTCGCGCTCGCTGCCACAACGTTGTGGACCGTGATCATATTCCCCGCGGCTCCCCCGAGCGCCTGTAGTCCCAGGATGACCAAGTGCGGTGCGCCTATGCGATCGGCGACTCCGTATTGAAACAGGCTGAACATCAGGTCACTGACTGTATTGCTTCCAGCGACGAACGCTCCCATGGCTCCGATCATGGGGGCAAAGAAGGGCCAAGTCGAGCCGGCGATTCGTGCCACGAATTCGGCTAACACCAGGGGCATGCTGTCGAGTCCTGAAGCGTTGGTTTCCGAATCGATGAAGACACGCACCAGTCCCACCGCGAAAAGAAGGGCCAGCGCCGGGCCGGCAAGCATCCGGCAGGCATCGAGCCACGCTTTCTTGACTTCGTGGGTTTTCATGCGATGAAGCGGCACCGTCATGAGAGCCACCACAAGGAACAGCGTGCCGGGAATGTAGAGCGGTTGCACCGATTGCGAGAGCGCCGTCCCAAGAATCTCCGACCAAGTGAGGCGGATCGACATGAGCCAGCCCTTGATCGGCAGAAACGGCAGCCGCGTCAGCACAAGCAGGCCGGCCACCAGGATATAAGGCGACCAGGCGCGAGCGAGCGTCATGTGAGGTCGCTCGGAGCCAACATCGGCGGGAATGCTGCCTTTCCACTCGCTCAGCCATTCTTTGCGGGGAGGGAACTCCCAAGGCTCACCCGCCGGAAGGAAGAGACGCCGTTTCACCGCGGCAATGACGATCGCTAAGCCCATCAAGCCGCCGATCAGCGAGGGGAACTCGGGCCCCAGCAACACGGCCACAAGCGTATAGGGAACGGTAAAGCTTAGGCCGGCGAACAGAGCAAACTTCCAGACGGCTAAGCCTTCCCGGAATGACTTTCGGGCACCGAAGAATCGCGTCATCATGCAAACAATGATGAGCGGGATGAGGGTGCCTACGAGAGCGTGAGGGACGGCTGTGAATACGCCGATGCGGTAGATGAACTCGTCGTAGGACATGCCGGCCGCGGATACGGCTTGTTCGACCTGGGGCACGTTCAGCGACTGGGCCATGCCCACCAGAATCGGGGTCCCCACGGCGCCGAAGCTGACCGGGGTGCTCTGAATGATCAAGGTGGTCATGACGGCGGCCAGGGCCGGGAAGCCGAGCGCGAGCAGCAGTGGAGCGGCGACGGCAGCCGGCGTGCCGAAACCGGCCGCGCCCTCGATGAACGCTCCAAACAGCCAGGCGACGATAATCACCTGAACGCGGCGGTCGGGCGAAATATCCATGAAACCGCGCCGGATGGTCGCTACCGCCCCACTCTCTCGCAGCGTGAAAAGCAGGACGATCGCTCCGAAAATGATCCCCAAGATCGTAACCGCGATCATCACTCCCCTCAAGGAAGCCGCCATCGCGTGGACGAAGGGGACTTTCCAGAACACGAGAGCGAAAACGAGCGTCATCGCGTAGGCGACCGGCATGGCGCGCGTCGCCGGCCAGCGCAGCACGACGAGGAAGAACATCACCGCCAGGATGGGAAGTACGGCGATCAGGGCGTAGAGACCAGACGGTGCGTCCATGGCTTTGTTTCCGAAGGGAGTTTCTGCCGGTGCAGGGTTACCCTGGTCCAGCCCGCGTCCTTGACCACGTGGCGAGGCGAAGTGCTGAGGTTAACGGGCTCGCTGGGTGGTGTCAACCGCAGGACAAGCCGGCCTGTTAGGTTGCATTCGGGCTCCTGTGGGGCGGGCGTTCTTGCCTGTCCAGTGAAGGGGAGCATCCCTTGGCAGACATCCCTGTCCGTCGCATGGGCGACGCGTTCCCGGTGCTGTTCTCACGATGGTCCACCGAGGCTGCCGAATGCACGCAACGTGGCGTCAGTTAGCCGCCGCGGCGGCTAACTGCTTCAAGGCGTGAGAGCAAATCCTGCTGCCCTCGAATTTATCCCCGCCAGGGCCGCCCCAGTGGGTCTCCAAACTGACCGCTCCGCGGTACGCGTCGCCGGCAAGCGCAGCCAACGTCCCTTGCCAATCGATTTCACCCTTGCCCAGTTCTTTCCAGGTTGCGCGGTCGGTGCTTATTTCAATGGAACAGTCCTTGGCGTGAACGTGAACGATGCGTTCTGCTGGTAGCAATCGATAACCGTCGGGGTAGGGAAGCTCGCCGGCCACGTAGGCGTTGGCGGGATCCCAGACCAGGCCGAAGTTGGGATGGCCGATCGCCTTCAAGATAGGAACCGACTCCGAAGCAGTGGCAACGTTGCAAGCGTGTTCGTTTTCGAGCGCGATCGTGCGCCCTTGGGAGGCTGCCATGTCCACCGCTTGCCGCAGCGCTGCGATCACTCGGTCGGTTATGTTTTGAGGCTCAGTGGTCCGCCAAAAGCTGAAAGCGCGCACCAGACGTGCGCCCAAGATCCCGGCGACCTCCAGCGACCGGCGGAGGACCCAGTCTTGGTCTTCGAACGTGTGGACGGAATGAAAGGCATCTTGCTGAACGTTGTGGTCGAGGTCTCCGCTATCCGGGAGGGTGCATTTGTAGAGAGGAGACGCGACGCAAATGATTTCGAGCTTGGCCGCGCGGGCGATAAGGCCTACCTCGCGGATCTCGTCGTCCGACAGGTCCACAACGTTCTTATTCCAGATCGTGCGGACTTCGATCGCGCGGATGCTTAGCTCGGCGGCCGTTTGGCACACCAACTCGTAGTCTTGCGAGAACTCGTCAGTGATAACCGCGACGGTGAAGTCTGCCATGGCGTCAGTGTAGCGTAGGGTGTTTCGGTGCGGGCGAAAGTGGTGACGCTGCCAATTTTCGAGTTGCTTGACCCCTTCATGATGCTTGCTTAGAATCAAAAGATCCCCTGGCGCTATCGTCTAAGGGTTAGGACAGGGCCCTCTCAAGGCTCAAATCCGGGTTCGAATCCCGGTAGCGCTACCAGCCTACAGTATCTTTCCCAGTCCCGCGTGTAACCAGCACCGCTTAACATTTGCTCTTGCGGTTATACGCGAGCGAGGCTCCCCATGGAGGCTGACCTGCTACACTCTCTCCTCTCCTGAACACAACGGATTTGGGTAGTGGGGTCATTGAGTGCTGATGGATCATGCAAGCGGTGACGTCGACACAGTGATTCCATCGGTCAATTGTCACCGACCACCGCTAACTCGACAATGCCCCAGCAAAGCCATCCCTAGGCCAGAGCGAGCAATTCCGCCCCATACCGAATCGGTACAATAAAAGCGATGCCCACGCTGCAAACCAGCGGAGAACGTGCCCGCTCCGTCGTGGTCTACGACGGGGAGTGTCCGTTCTGCCTGAAGCAGGTCGAGAGGATGAAGCGGCGAGACACGGCTGGCGTTTTCGAATACGTGCCGCGCCAGTCCGAGGGACTGAAGCAGCGGTTCCCCAAGCTGGCCGAGGGCGATTTCAACTCGGGCATGCGGCTGGTCAACCCCGACGGTTCAATCGACGTGGGTGCTGACGCGGTGTACCAGATCGCGCGCCGCCTGAGCGGTTGGAAACACGTGGCCTGGCTGTATCGTGTCCCGGTCCTGAAATGGATCTCTCGCTCCGGCTATGGCTGGGTCGCGAAGCATCGCTACAAGCTTGCTAACAGGTGTGAAAGCGGTGTGTGCGAAGCCCCCTGATCGGACCCTCCTGGAATAGACCTGCCCAGTCTTCAGGTGCGCGTGCGACCAGCCTACAGTATCTTTCCCAGTCCCGCGTGTAACCAGCACCGCTTAACATTTGCTCTTGCGGTTATACGCGAGCGAGGCAGGATTCGAGATAGCGTCTTGCGCGGTTGATCTCGGCGGTCACGCCTTCGGCAGTGTCAAGAATAGGGATTCCCCGTGGGACCGGGTGCATGAAGATTTCCGTCCATCCCTGGAAGTTAATTTTCTTGAGCGCCCTCACGATGGGCGTAAAGTCCAGGCTTCCGCGCCCGGGCATTTGCAGCAACTCCTGTTCCTTAGGGAGCTTCCTCGCGGCTCCCATGCCGTGCTGCCAAGCGTAGAAAAGCTTGATCCGATTTCCGAGATCTTCGATGAGTCGCGCCATCATCTCGGCATCCTGTGGAAGGTGATAGGGAGCCAGCGCGACGCCGAGGTTTGGCGATGTTTCAAACTCGACTAGCCAACGGATCGAGTCCGGCGTTTTAATGAGGGAGGCCCCGTGGTTTTCGATGGCGATGACTGTGCCCGTTTCCTCCGCCATGGCGACGTGCGGCCTGAGTCTGTCGACGAAAGCACGTACCCCTTGCTTGATTTGGGCCGCCGTGGGGTTCTTGATCGGATTGCCGGCCCACTTGCTGCCACACGCAAGCAGCGTCCCTGGTCCGCCGAGTTTCCGGGCCACCGGCATCTCTTTTTGGAGGCCGAAAGGCCCGGCCTCGTAGTGCGTCAGGCACGCGAGCTTGAGACCGTGCTTTTCGAGCTTCGCTAGAAAGGCTTCGTGGCCGATGTCTTCGACCATTTGGCGTTGTGTGACCGGCTTGGCATGCGAGGCCCAGATGTCGATACAGTCCGCGCCTGCCTTTGGGGCCTGGGGAAGAATCACGTCCAGGTCGAACCCCCCGTAAAGACAAGAGGCGACCATGTACCGCAGGCGAAACGAAGGTTTGGCTTCGAGCCGGTCTAGTTGCGTTGCCAGTACGCCCGGCGCGACGAGCCGGCAGAACTGTCGGCGATCCCATTGCGCTAGCGGCATGAAGTGGTTGTTCCTTTTCTATTCCGTTTCTTCGCCCTGTAGATTCCCGCTAACTGATTGAAATGGTTTGGTTTACCTGTCAATTGGCTTTGTTTGGTAATCTCGTAGGTCGGGTCGTTTCCGCAGGCAAAAAAAACCATGGGAAGGGCCCGCGCCCTGATGGGCACGGCTCTGTCGCGTGGTTAGCCACGATGGTAGTTGTCCCAACGGTTCGGGTTTTCGGACGCTGCCGGAGGAGCTGCCGGCGAACAAAATAGTTCGCTGCCTCGGCGTTCCCGCTCCGTCGAAAACCCGGGGGTTTCGATCCCCTTGGGTGGGCCTGAGGCTGGTGGCAGGACCGGACCCTTGAGGGGGACTGACCGCTCCCTGACGGTCGCGGCTCCGTTTATCTCGGCGAAGGCCCATGGACACTCACTGACGTAGAAGGAAAGTTAGCGCTAAGCTGCTTGCAACGACCCCATTTTACCCTACCTTCCTGGAGACAGCCTCCTGCGTCTATTCTATCGCGGACGGCTACGATTTCCCTGAACAAGGGCTCGGAGGTTACTGAAAACAAGAGATATTGACGCCCGTGACCGGCAGGCTGGAATCGGGCTGACAGCCGACCGGGCAGGGATCTCGTATTGTTGAGAAAAAGGCCGCAGGTCCGGGCGACCCCGCGGTTACGCGCTGCGGCCGGGGCAGCCGCCTGGGCCTGGCGATGGTGTTCACCGGGGTGCGGCACTTCCGGCACTAGGCGGGAGGCCGACCTGAGGTCGACCCAGCGGGCCGGAGGCCCGCGCCACAGCCGAGAGGCTGCGGTCAAGGCTACGAATGACCTCATCGATGTTCCCAGTCGCTACAGACACAAACGGCCGCAGGTCTCGGGAACAGGACCGAGACCTGCGCTACGGGACTGCGAAAATCGGTCCCTGGGCGAGGCGTTCGACCAGAGCGCAAGGAGCTTGCTGAAGTTGCCCGCGAGCTTGTTCCGCTCTGCGTTGGCGACACTGCGTACGAAGGCGCGGCCTATCGCGCGTCTCACGACGGCTGAACCCGACCACGCTTCCGCGCACTCTGGCGCAGTGTCGCAATTTTTAGGCGAAAGGCGACAGGGGTTGCTGGCTTCCCTGGTGGTTTGCCGGCGAGGGATTCTGGGACGGCTGAGGTCCCGCTGTCAGCTGAACAACTTCGACGAAAGTCACCGGTTCTTGCCGAGTCCCAAAGCGACTTCGAGCATGTCTGATAGGTGACTGAGTCGCAGCCCGTCGCCCCGGGGGCGGCTGAGGTGGGGGCTGTCGTGCCAGGGGCATCCTACAACAGCTCCTTCATCGTAAACACCCGATCGAAGGGGCAGCCGTGCTCGCCCTCAATCGCTTCCCGGCCGCCTTGTTCGCGGTCGACGAGGGAAACAGCGCCGATGACGTCCAGGCCGGCGTCGCGTGAGTGCTCGATGGCTTTGATTGCCGAGCCGCCGGTGGTGCAAACGTCCTCGACGATGACGACTGGGTGGCCGTCCGTGTCCGCCAGGCCTTCGAGAAATCGCTGACGACCGTGTTTTTTGGGCTCTTTACGAACTAAGAAAGAGTGGATCAGGAACCCACATTCAAGGCCTTCGCGGGAAATTGCCGTGACCAGCGGATCGGCGCCCATGGTCAGTCCGCCCACCGCGTAGGGATTCCAGCCTCGTTCTTGGATCTTGGCCAGCAGCGCCCGACCCACGAGTGGGAGAGCGTCGGCCCGCAGCGTCGTCAACTTGGCATCCACGTAGAGGTTGCTTCGTTTGCCTGAAGCCAGCACGAAATCGCCCCGCATGACGGAATGAGTCTTGAGCAGCGACTTGAGTTTTTCGCGATCCTCGTCAGTGAGTATCATTAGTTGCAGTTTGCAAGATGTCGAGAGCCACGCCCAGGCTCTTCTAAGAACAGCAAGGTGTGAAAAAATGGTGGGGACAGTCAACCGCGGCTGAAGATGTCATTGATTCTACGTGCCTTCTATTAAAGCTCGCAAAATACAGTGCCTTGGAAAACGGGCACGGCATGCCGTGCCCCTACAATCTGAACATGGGTCATGTCACCATAATTCGCGAGACTCAGTAGGACGCCGCTTGTGACAGTCCCCGATTTTTTCACACCTTCCGCCCCCTCTCATGCCCGCAACCCATGATCGCAAACCCCACGTGGTGATTGTCGGGGCTGGGTTCGGTGGACTGTATGCGGCTAAGGCGCTGCGGCGAGGGGATGTTCGCGTGACGGTCGTGGACCGCCGCAATCATCACCTGTTTCAGCCGTTGCTTTATCAGGTCGCCGCCGCCGCCCTCTCGCCGGGCGACATTGCCTACCCGATTCGGTCGATACTTCGAAAGCACCGAAACACACGTGTCCTGCTGGATGAAGCTGTTGCGATCGATCTGGAAACTCGCAAGGTGGTATTGCGGAGCGGCGAGCTGAACTATGATTTCTTGATCCTGGCAACGGGCTCGCGCTACGCGTACTTTGGGCACGACGACTGGAGCCGGCGAGCGCCTGGTCTCAAGAGCCTGGAGGACGCCCTGGAGATTCGCCGGCGCATCCTGCTGGCATTTGAACGCGCCGAGCGTGAGACGGATGAGGCCGAGCGACGCCGGCTGCTTACTTTTGTCGTCATCGGAGGTGGCCCTACCGGTGTGGAGTTGGCCGGAGCCATCGCCGAGATTGCCTGCCATGTCATGGTCGGGGACTTTCGCTCCATCGATCCTCGCAAGGCACGAGTGATCTTGGTGGAAGCCGGCCCTCGCATTCTCCCGGGATTTCCCGAAGAACTCTCCACTCGAGCCGAAGCTTCGCTCCGGGCGCTTGGCGTCAAGGTGATGAAGGGTTCAGCGGTGAGCGGGTGCTCGTCGAGCCTGATTTAAGCGTGCCCGGCTATAAGGAGGCGTTCGTCATAGGAGACCTTGCTGCATTCCTCCAGCAGACAGGAGCGCCGTTGCCGGGAACCGCGCCCGTAGCGATGCAGCAGGGAAAGCATGCCGCGAAGAACATTCTCAAAGCCGTCGCGGGCCGGAGCAGTGATCCCTTCCACTACAGGGACAAGGGTAATCTGGCCACCATTGGGAGGAAAGCGGCCGTGGCCGATCTCGGTGGGCTGCGGATCTCCGGCTTCTTTGCATGGGTGGTCTGGCTGTTGGTCCACATTCTTTACCTGATCGGTTTTCGTAGCCGCCTTGTCGTGATGTTGAACTGGGCGTGGTCCTACTTCACGTTGAAACGCCCAGCTCGTCTGATAACGGGTGACTTAGAGCGAGACTAGTGGACTGTCCTAGAGACGAGTTAAGACGAGTTCACTATAGATTCGGAAATGTCGGGCTCGAAAGCCCGACACAGCACGCTGAAAGCGTGCGCCACTTCGCCAGGACGACCAGAAAGTGTTGTCTGGGACAGCTTACTAGTCGGAAGCAGATGCTTACGTCCTCCAAGCGCGTCCCTCAGGCTCCGCAAGGGTCGGCAGCCTCTTGTGTGTTATGATCGTCCTCTAATTCAGCGTCCTTCCCGTTTTAGCGTCCGTCTCGTCCGACCGGGGAATGAGTTTGAGCCTCACCACCTTTGCCACGCAAGTTCTCGCTGACTTTCAGTCGACGGCGGCGGTCGTTCCCAGCTCCCGCATGCTGGCGCAGGCGATGGTGGAGACGCTTCCTCTCAGCGACGCGAAATTCGTGATAGAGCTCGGTCCCGGCACGGGGGTGATGACCCGCGAGCTGCTTGATCTCGTGCCACGGGACGCGCAAGTGTTGGCGTTTGAGGTCAACCCGCGCTTTGTCGGGTACCTCGGGCAGCGCTTGCAGGACCCCCGACTGGAAATCGTCCACGCCGGAGCCGAAGCGGCCCCCAAAGCGTTGCGTGATCGAGGATGGGAACACGTGGACGCCGTGGTCTCCTCGCTGGGACTTGGTTTCATGCCCAACTCGCAGCAGCACGCGATCCTCAGCGGGCTGATGCCTTTTCTCGGCGAGCGAAGTGTCTTTACGCAGTTTCAGTACGTCCATCGAATGCACTTGCACGAAAGGCGCCTGCGCTATTACGACGTGGGCGATCTGCTGCGCCAGTACTTTCAAACCGTCCAATCGCGCACGATCTGGCGAAACTTCCCCCCCGCCTACGTTTTCAACTGCCGGAAATAGCCCTCGCCGAAGAGGCTCGTCAGCGCGTCTTTGGCAAAGTCGCGATGTACGATCTTGGCCACAAATTCGCACGGGAAGAATGTGTACTGATCGGGTACAAACCGGGGACATGGGTAACACATGAGTCCGGCCCCCTCCTCGGACGAAAAGTGTTACCTATGTCCCGGTCTGCTCACCGCTTTTCTCACCCAGGTGGCGAGACGAAGTCGAGCAAAGGCTCGCCGTTTGAGATGCAGGGGCGCGATTCATCGCGCCCGCTCGCCGACATACTCTACGCTGGGCGATGCATGGCGACCGAGCCTTTCGCCCATGGCTGTGACAGTGGTGAGAAATCCGGAATAGGGGCGCGGCAACCGGCCCGCCGGCGGAGCGCTACAATGCCAACAGTGGCTCGACTCTGGCTACAGGCAAGCTGGCTCGTCCTGCTGCTTGGCGCCGCGGCAAGCGCCAAGGAGGGCGCCTTCAAGCTAAGGGGGCAGATCATTCCGCCCCTGCGAACGTTCGTCTTCCTGACTTCCCACGAGGTTTCGTTCGCCGACCGCGCCATCAGTAATCACAAGGGCCGGTTTCGATTCAAGAAGCTCACGCCGGGGACCTATACCGTCACGCTTTTCCATCCCTATTGGGGAGAGACGCGCCGCACCATCGAAGTCACGGGCAGCTTCGCTGATGAGCAAGGCCGTATCGACGTCTTTGTGCCCTTCCGCCGCTCCGAGGAGGGGCGCAAGCGCATGCTGCTGCGGCGCACGCTTGTTTCCGCCAAGCAATTGAGTGTTTCTCCCAAGGCTTGGGCCCAGTTCCGCAAGGCGCGCCGCAAGCTTTCGAAAGACGACACGGAAGCTGCCGCCGCGCACTTGGAAAAGGCAGTCGAGATTTCCCCGCAGTTCATGATCGCCTGGAATTTTCTGGGCACGATCGCGTATCGGGAAGGACAGTTGGGAAAGGCCGAGGAGCACTTTCGCAAGGCCTTGGGTGAGGGCCCCGAGGCCTACGCCCCTACCGTCAACCTCGGGGGTGCGCTGCTGGCCTTGGGACGATATAGAGAAGCCCTCCCCTATAATAGGGCGGCCGCTGAGATGCGCCCGGACGACGCCCTGGCAAGCGCGCAAGTCGGCGTGAACTATTTCTTTCTTCGCAACTACCGGGAGGCTGAGCAGCACCTGCTGAAGGCGAAAAGCCTCGATCCGTCGCACTTTGCGAATCCTCAGCTCGTGTTGGCCCGGGTCTACGAGATCCAGGGAAGATCAGAGGAAGCGATTGCTGAGTTGCGCGAGTTCCTGGCGCGCCATCCCGATTCGGCCAGTGGGGGCAAGATCAGGTCAGCGATCGAGGAGCTGGAGAATGGATCCCAGCGGCAGCGGGTTACTCGGCGAACCGCCACAGGAGCATTGCTGAGTCGCTAGCCTGTGATGGGCCCCTGGGCCACTGCGGTGCCCCGGCCTTTTCCTTACAATGAGTCGCTGAGATGCGCGCTCGAACCCTGGCCCCATTGCCACAGCTGAGCCGTCAGGTTCTGGACGGTCAGACGACCCCAAACGAAGTTGTTGAATACTGCCTGGAGCGCATCGAAGAACGAGATGACGTAACGCAAGCTTGGGCCCGCCTCGACAGCGACCGCGCCCGCCGCGAAGCAAGCCGCCTCACCGACGAACTCAAGACCGGTCCGCCCCGCGGCGACCTACACGGCATTCCTTTTGGCGTCAAGGATATTTTTGACACCGCCGGTCTGGCGACCGAATGGGGATCATCGCTCTATCGAGGGCGGGTCCCCGCAAAAGACGCGGCCCTGGTGGCTCGCCTTCGCGAGGCGGGAGCCATCGTTCTCGGCAAGACGCATACGACCGCGTTTGCCTACTTTGACCCCGGGCCGACCAGGAATCCCCACAATGCAGAGCACACGCCGGGTGGTTCGTCGAGCGGCTCGGCCGCGGCCGTCGCCGAGAGCGTGATTCCCTTCGCATTGGGGAGCCAAACACAAGGGTCGGTCATTCGCCCGGCGTCGTTTTGCGGCGTGGTGGGGCTCAAGCCTTCCTTTGGGCAACTGTCGACTGGAGGTGTCTTGCCCTTTGCACCGACTCTCGACCAGGTCGGGCTGTTCACCTCGACGGTCGACGACATGGCGTTCCTGTGGCGCGCCATGGGCGAGGCTGGCGGGACGAGACCGGCCGCGGACCGACTGGCGGCTCCGGCCTGGCCGATTGACGGCGGCCTGGATCCCGAAATGCAAAGCGCTTTCGGCCAAGCCCTGGAACGTCTTCGTACCGCCGGCTTCGCCGTGGACCCTGTTTCGCTGCCGGAAAGCTTCACCGAGCTGCCCCGGGCGGCGAAGTGCGTCATGAGATTCGAAGCTGCCCAGGTGCACCGCGAGAGGTTCGAACAGCACGGGCCGGAAATCGGCGCCAAGCTTTTCGAGCTGCTCGCCGAAGGCCGTAAGACGACGCGCGGCGAGTACGAATCGTCGCTCGAAGCGCTGGTTCGGGCTCGCGCTGATTTCGCCGCGCTGACACGGGAATTTCCGGTTTGGGTAACGCCTGCCGCGCTGGGTCCCGCCCCAAAGGGATTGGCTTCCACCGGCGACCCTTGCTGCAATTCTCCCTTCACCGCTCTCGGCGTTCCTGCCCTGTCGCTGCCGTTCGCTCTCAGCCGAGACGGGCTGCCGCTGGGAATGCAACTCGCCGCCGGCAGAGACCAAGAGGATCTGTTGCTGTCAACGGCGCTACGATGCGAAAGTAAGTTGATGAACCCACTCGAGGTTCGTATCTGATGCGCATTCTCATCGCCGGCGGAGGCCAAGTCGGCGCACTCATCGCCGGCCGGCTGACTCGAGAAGGCAACGAAGTCGTCATCGTTGAAAAAAACGAAGAGCGCTGTAGCCAACTCGAGGAGGCGCTCGACGCCAAGGTGGTGCAAGGGAGCGGTGCTGGCGTACTCACCTTGCGAGAAGCCGGCCTCGGCAGCGCGGAGATGCTGATTGCCGTCACGAGTTCGGACGAAATCAACGTCCTAGCCTGCCTCATCGCCCAAGCGGAATCGAACGTCCGAGTGAAGGTGGCGCGAGTGCGCACGCACGAAGTCGAGCACTGGCGCCGCGTTACCGCCCAAGCCGGCTTGGACATCGACCTCATCATTCACCCCGAGACCGACATCACCGAGCGCATCATGCGCGTGGTGCGCGTCCCCGGCGTTTCCGACATCCTTGACTTCGCCGGCGGCGAGGTAAAGCTGTTCGGCATGAACGTCGAAGCCGATAGCTGGGTGGTCGGCAAGACTCTCGAGGAGCTGGACCGGGCGGGCCCGCCTCGGGACTCGCTCGTCGCCATGATCTTTCGGGGCCAACAGGTCATCATTCCGCACGGGGCGGAAGTGCTTCGCCCGGGAGATCATATCTACATCGTGGCCACCGCCGCGAATCTCCACGACGTGATGCGATTCATGGGTCTCACGGTTGAGAAATCTTTCGACCGCGTGATGATCATCGGCGGCAAACAGGTCGGCATCTTGGTAGCGGAAACCCTTGAAAAGCAGGGCGTCAACGTCAGGCTGGTCGAGCGGGACATCCGCCGTTGCGAGAAGATTTCCAGCATTCTCAGCAAGACGATCGTCGTCCACGGCGACGGAACCGACCAGGCCACGCTCGAAGAAGAGAACGTGGACGGAGTCGACGCCTTCCTGGCGCTGACGAACGACGATGAGGACAACATTATCGCCTCCCTTCTTGCCCGCCGCCTGGGAGCCAAGAAGGTCGTGGCCCTCATCAACCGCCTGAATTACTTACCCATGGTGCAGCGGCTGGGCATCAATACCTCGGTCAGCCCTCGGTTGGCGACGGTCGATCGCATCCTGCAATTTGTGCGCAAGGGGCACGTGCTGTCGGTGACGACCTTTGGCGTCGAAGAGGCGGAAGCCATCGAGTTGATTGCCACGGAAGGGTCGAAATACGTGGGCCCGAAACTCTGTGATCTCCGCTTCCCCCGCGAGGCGATCGTCGGCGCGATCGCCCGGCCGGGCGGCGAGGTCATCGTCCCTCGCGGGAACGCCTCGATTCAAGCGGGAGACCGCGTCATCTTCTTTACCCTCGAAAGTATCGTGCCGAAACTGGAGTCCGCCTTTCTCGTCGAGCCCAAGAAGGAATACGTGTGATTCGCTATCGCGCGATCGCCTACATCTTGGGACAGTTTTTGCTGGCTCTGGCCGGGACGATGCTCGTCCCCCTCGCCTACGGCCTGCTGGTCGGGGATCCCGCTCTTCAGTTGTTCGGACCCTCTATTGCGATCACCGCTGTCAGCGGCGGCTTGCTATGGGGCTTGGGGTCGCGGCCGGCTCGCGACTTGACTCAGCGCGAAGGTCTGCTCATGGTCGTTGCCGTTTGGGTGAGCGTCGCGTTTTTCGGCTGTCTGCCCTTCTATTTCTCTCCCGTCTTCCCGACCTTCACTGATGCCTTTTTTGAGGCGACGTCCGGGTTTACAACGACCGGCGCCACTGTATTGGACAAGGTCGAGGCTTTGCCCAACCCCTTGCAGTTGTGGCGCTGCTTCTCCCACTGGCTCGGTGGCATGGGCATCGTGTTGTTGGGCATTGCCGTTTTACCGTTGGTGGGTCACGGCGGCATGCAACTTTACCGCGCCGAGTTCTCGGGGGCGAAGTCAGAAAAGCTGCAACCGCGGATTACCGAAACGGCCCTGTCGTTATGGAAGATCTACGCCGCCTTGACCGTAGCCGAGTTTGTCGCCCTGCTATCGGCCGGCATGAATAGTTTCGACGCGATCTGTCACACGTTTTCCTCGGTTGCCACGGGCGGGTTTTCTACCCGCACGGCCAGCATTGGCGCGTTTGAAAGTCCCCTGATCGAGTACATCGTCATCGGGTTCATGCTACTGGGCGGGATCAGCTTCGTGCAGCATTACCGGCTGTGGGTAGAAAGGCGGCCTCGCAGCTTCTTCTCGGATGTCGAGGTCCGATATTACCTTCTGCTGGTCGCCGCGGCGACGGCTGTCATCTTCATCACGCTAGTCATCGATAGCGGCTACAGCCCGTCACTGGCTTTCCGGCGTGCCTGGTTTCAGGTAAGCGCCATTCTAACGGGGACCGGTCTTGTGACCGACAATTTCGAAGTTTGGCATCCGCTCCCGCAATTGCTGCTTCTGGCGCTCATGTTCATCGGCGGCTGCACGGGGTCCACCACCGGAGGTCTAAAGACCTCGCGCATCCTATTGCTGGTGCGCGTAGTGGACCGCGAGTTCAAACGGATGGTCGAGCGGCACGGTGTTTTCGCCGTGCGGCTGGGTAGTCAAGTGATTCGTGAGTCAACGATTCAGAGTCTTCTCAACCTGATCTATCTCGCCTTCGTCGTGAACTTCGTCTCTTGCGTCTTGCTGGCGGCGATGGGTGTGGACGTTTTTACGTCGATCGCGGCCGTGGCCGCTTCGATGTTCAATGTCGGCCCGGGTCTGGGCGGTGTGGGCCCCGCGGAGAACTACGGGCATCTGCCGCTATTGGCGAAATGGGTTCTCGCCGGCTGCATGATCGCCGGACGGCTGGAATTCTACACCGTGCTGGTCATCTTCACCCCAGCTTTCTGGCGCAAGTAGGGTTGCAGAAAAATACCCCGCCGGCGCGGCTTTTGCTTTTGTGGCGCACGCATTCTGGCGTGCCGTGTCGCCATTTCGTCCGCGCGAGGGGTCAGAAAGGCCGCAGGTCTGGGCCAAACGGCGGCCCATGCCCTTATAGTTCCTACTGGAGGGGATTTACTACAAGCAAGTGAAGAATCGTCGTCGGCGCTGTGGGAATGTGGAACAGGTTTGTCGCATCGACGAGGTCATTCGTAGCGTTGACCGCAGCCTCTCGCTGCGGCGCGGGCCTCCGGCGGCCCCTCCCGCCTAGTGCCGGAAGTGCCGCACCCCGGTGAACACCATCGCCAGGCCTAGGCGGTTGGCGGTGTCGATGACATCCTGATCGCGGCGCGAGCCGCCGGGCTGGATGACGGCGGTGGCCCCGTGGCGGGCGACCTCCTCCACACCGTCGGGGAAGGGAAAAAAGGCGTCCGAACCGACGACGGTTCCCTTGAGCGGCAGCAGGGCCTTCGATGCTCCGATACGGGCCGCATCCACACGGCTCATCTGGCCGGCCCCGACGCCGACGGTCTGACCGGCCCGAGCATAAACAATGGCGTTCGACTTGACGTGCTTAACGACTTTCCAGGCAAATTCGAGGGCTTTCCCCTCGTCATCAGTCGGTGGGCGCTCGGTGACGACCTTCCGTTCTTCATCCTCAGGGGTTGGGTCGTCTAGGGTTTGAGCGAGAAAGCCCCCGGAGACGCTCCGCACCACCAGGTCTGATCCGGTTGCCCCTACTTCGAGGAGGCGGATGTTCTTTTTCTGAGTAAGAACCGTCAGGGCTTCGGCGGAATATCCGGGTGCCGCGATGGCCTCAACGAATAACTCGGAGACTGCCCGGGCGGCTTCAGCGTCCACCTCTTGGTTGAACGCCAAGACAGACCCAAACGCCGAGACAGGGTCAGACTCGAGCGCCTGGCGAAAGGCTTCAGCAGGGGTTTCCTGCTCCGCGCAGCCGCAGGGGTTGGTGTGCTTGATGATGGCGACCGCCGGGCGGCTGAACTCCTGAATCAACTGCCAGGCGGCATCGAGGTCGACGATGTTATTGAACGAAAGCTCCTTTCCGTGGAGCTTCCGCGCGCCGGCAATACCGGCATCACCGGAAGCGTACAGAGCGCCTAGCTGATGAGGGTTTTCACCATAGCGCAGGGTCAACTTTCGGGGAACTGAAATGGTCAGCGTCGGCGGAAGCGGCTCAGCCTCCTCTTCGGCGGCAACGTCAGCGGAGGGGGAAAGCCGAGGAAGGGTCGTGCTGATCGCGCGGTCGTAGGCGGCGGTCAGCTGGAACGCCTTTTGCGCCAGCCTCCAGTGCGTTTCTAGAGCTAGCTCCCCATCGCGATCTTCGAGCTCCTTGGCGATTTCTCCGTAGTCGGCCGGGTCGGTGACGACGGCGACGTCGGGAAAATTCTTTGCCGCGGCACGGATCATCGTCGGGCCACCAATGTCGATGTTCTCGATGATTTCGTCAAAAGTCGCGTCGTCTTGACCGGCGACCTGCTCAAAGGCGTAAAGGTTTACGACGATCATGTCGATAAGAGGTATGCGGTGATTGGAAAGGGCCTGTATGTGTTCAGGGTTGGATCGCACAGCCAGGATGCCGCCAGCTATGGTGGGGTGCAGCGTTTTCACGCGCCCATCGAGCATTTCCGGAAAGCCGGTAAGCTCAGACACTTCCTTGACGGCAAGACCGGACTCACCAAGCAGGCGCGCCGTCCCGCCCGTCGAGACCAGCTCCACGCCGCGGCCGGCCAACTGGCGCGCGAACTCGACGAGTCCCCTTTTGTCGGTGACGCTGAGAAGTGCTCGGCTGACCTTGCTCATTCGGAGAGGAAGCTGCGGGGAAAAGTGATTCTCCCACTCCCTGCCGGCTCTTGGCAAATAGGCCGCATTTTTTTGCGCAATTCCGGCCTAAGCGCGCGATTATCATTGACGCCGATGGAGGTTCTGTCTCAGAATGAGATGAGGACTCCCGGTCACGCGTTTGGGCGAACTCTCAGCCGACCTAAGGGGAGTGATCAAAACCTAATAAACGTCCTGGATCGCGTCTCGGAGCCCGCTCATTCCAATTCGGGGAGGGCGGCGTGAAAACCGATGCGATGGCCTTGGTGGTCATGAACCAGGAGCGCCGCCTGCCGCTTCTTGCGAATCTCAAAAAACTGAATTTGGACGTCCTGACGGTGGCCAACTGTCAGGAGGCGCGAGCCCTGCTTGCCACCGGTCCGCCTGTCGAGGTGATCATCACGGACGTAACCTTGCCGGACGGAAACTGGTGTGACATCTTCAAATACTTGGCGGACTACAATGTCCAGGCCAGCGTAGTTGTGAGCTCGGCGCTCGCGGACGAGAACCTGTGGTCTGAGATCCTGTGGCGAGGCGCGTACGACCTGTTGGTTGAGCCGTACGAAGACCGTGAGCTGCGCCGGGTTGTCGAGGGCGCTTTGCGAGCGGCTAAGGCTCGTCGCGCCGCGACCCGGCGCCGGCACTGGGCAGCCGCCGGGGGCGGGGCCTGGACAAGCTGAGCGTAAACCCCAGGAGCACGAAGGCTTTCACCAATTCGGCGCTCGTGGACTGTCCTGGAGACGAGTTCACTATAGATTCGGAAATGTCGGGCTCGAAAGCCCGACACAGCACGCTGCAAGCGTGCGCCACGTCGCTCAGAAGGTCTTGTCTGGGACAGCTTACTCGTGCTGAGTTTCAGAAGTTCACCTACGAATCCTCGGTGAAGATAAGCCCGCGACCAGCCGTAAAACGGCTGGCCTAGCAACGGCCTACAAAAGCCGCGTGAACGCGCCTCAAACATCAGCAAGCCCCCAAACCCTGAGGACAAGCGATGACCCAGCAGGGCCTAGCCGGGTTCACGCGGCGTGAACGCGGCTAACGGAGACCGATGAGTGCGCATAATAGTTGCGCGAACTTTCGAAACCGACACTAGGGGAGACGCGTAATCCCCCGGCTGTGCCGCGTAGGTCTTCGGCGACCTGAATTCCTGCCAGTAGAAGCTGTTAGCTGAGCCGGGAGCGAGTGCGCCAAGAGCGATTCACCTTCGGGAAGCCCGTCTAGTGCTTGGAGCATTTTCCAATCCAAGAATGAGCCTGAAGAAGGAGGATCGGACGGGCGGTGCTGCTGGGGTTCTCCTTTCAGTGGCGGTTAGGCAGTCAGTGGCAGTTAGGCAGCGGGGGATGGGGGTGCGGGGCAAGGGGGCTGGCGTTTGAAGTCCCCTTGCCCTGCTTCCATCACTGCAGAAATCTGTCAGCGACGAAGTCGACAACGGGCTAGCAGGGCGAGCTTGGCTTTCTGCATCCGCTGGGCCGCTGCCGTGTCGCTGTGGCGGCTGGCTTGCTGCTGGAGCGTCTCGGTTCGCACGCCGTCCTTGAGGTGCTTTTGCCAGTCGGGCAGCGAGAGTAGCTTTTCGTAGGGCGTGCGGTAGTCGGTGGCGCGATAGCGACGGCGGCGTTGGCCCCGGGCGGTGATCTCGATGGTGGCGAAGCCGCACGGGCGGTGGTAGTTCAGATAGGGATTGAAATAGGCTGTGTAGAAGCGCTGCAACGCGGAGGCATGCTCGGCGGCGATCGCTCCGTAGCCTATGTGCTTGCGCACCACGGCCCCGTTTTTGCCTTCCACCAGAGCGTTGTCGGTGGTGCGATAGGGGCGCGACTTGGTGAACTCGATCAGTAGCTTGTTGAGCAGCCGGGCCAGGCGGTGATTGAGAAACTCCGAGCCGTTGTCGCAGTGGAAGCCGCGCAGGCGAAAGGGGAACTGGTGCAACATCGCTTCCAGCACCGGGATCAGGTGTCGCTCCGAGATCGTCTCGACGCAGCCGACGACCTGCCACTGCGTGACCGTATCGACGGCGTTGATGTGATACAGCCCCGGGCGAGTGTCCCAGTGACCCTGGTGCACCGTATCGACGCGCAGATAGCCGGGTTGTCCCTGTGGCTCGGGCTTGCGCCGCTCGGCGATCCCGACCTGTCGTCTCTGAGTGCGATCGAACACCACCCGCTGTGAGCGATAAGCCCGGGAGCGCCGCAGGTTGTAAATGTGGGAAATCGAGATGTGGGCCAGGCGGACGTACTCCGAGTTGGCGAAGAACTGATACTCGCGCTCGAGGATGCGCCGTACCGCCGGCCCGGACAGACCCTCGTGGGCAGCGTCGACGGTTGCTAACAAGGCAATGTCCTGGGGTGTGTAGCGGCGCGGAAAGCGGCGCCGACGGGGTTGTCGGGCCTCGATCCGTCGGTGCCGAAGCCACTGCCCCATCAGCCGCGTCAACTGGGCCCGACTCAACCCGCTCAGCCGCGCCAGAAACCGCCGCACGATGCCCTTCTGCCTCCTGCCAAGCCGTCGGTAGTGCTGCGCCGCCAAGATACGCTCGACAAAGCGATAAATCTGCTCGCGTCCCTGGACTCTGAAGCCAATGCTTCGACTGCCGGCCAGGAACTCCTGCATCTCGGCCAGGGTAAGCCGCTCTAGGTTCTGCATGGTGATCGTCATTCACCAGCAGCTTGTACCCTTTCGTCCCGCTCACGTTCAGGCTCATCTTGTGTTGGAAACAAACCTCCCCTTCAGGCTCATCCTGTATTGGATAACTCTCTTGGTTGCATGAATTCACGATAGATTATAGGCTGACAATTTTTGGACCGCTCCCTCACGGGCCTGTGAAAAAACCTCTTCCATTGGGAAACCAAAAGGGATTTTGTGAACTTACCGCTCGCTCACGCGCGCGGCTCCGCAACCATCGGTTTCCGTCTGCGAACAAACCACTGCCTGGCCAGACGGACGATCGTGTGGTCCTTCGGGAAAGGACTTTTCAAATAACGCGAACTTTTGCAACCAAACATTAGCTCGGGCGGAAACAGCTTCGATTTTTGAGACGCAAGATTGCCACCTCACCCAACCTACGGAGGTCTTATGCTCTCTCGCCGAAACTTCTTCCAGGCATTTTTGAGCACTGCGGCCCTCGCGGGCGCAACACCACCGGTTCGAGCGGCTGGCAGGAAGGATCTCGTGATCGCCAGTGCGAACGGGCTCCGCTGTTGCGACCGGGCGATGGAGATGATCGAATCCGGTAGCGATACCCTAGACGCCGCCATTGCGGGTGTCAACATCCAGGAGGAAGACCCGCGAGACAGTAGCGTGGGCTACGGCGGTTTACCCAACGAAGACGGAGTCGTGGAACTCGACGCGTGTGTGATGCACGGACCGTCGCGACGTGCCGGCGCTGTCGGTGCGCTTCAAGGCATCAGAACGCCTTCAAAGGTGGCCAAGCTCGTCATGGAGCAGAGCGACCACATCATGCTCGTTGGGGAAGGCGCGCTTCGCTTTGCCAAGGCCCATGGGTTCAAACAGGAGAATCTGCTGACCGAAGAAGCTCGGCGGGCCTGGATGCTGTGGAAAGAGTCGCGGGGCGGCAACTGGGGCCCCGGGATGGACGCGCCGGCCGGGGAGGAATCTGGGGCGGCGCTGCCCGAACAGCTTGCGCCTGGCGAACGCAGCCGGCCGGTCTGGGCGCGGGAGGCCGTCGAGGATCCGCCTTCGGGGACGATCACTTGTATGGCATTGAACCGGAAAGGAGAGATCTCCGGCTGCACGACCACAAGCGGGCTGGCATGGAAAATTCCCGGCCGCGTGGGCGACTCACCCCTGATTGGGACCGGGCTCTATGTCGACCAGGATGTCGGGGCCGCCGGGGCGACCGGGCGGGGAGAAGAGAACATCCGCATCGTGGGCGCCCACACCGTGGTCGAAAACATGCGTCATGGAATGACTCCCGAGGAGGCATGCCTGGACGCGCTCCAGCGAGTCTCCCGCAACTACAACGATGAAAAGAATCGACTCAATTTTGCGCTGTTCTTCTACGCCCTTCGAAAGGACGGCGAATACGGCGCCGCTTCGTTATGGAGCCACGGGCGGCAAGGGGATAAGCGAGTTCGAAGTCGTTTCGTTGTCAACGACGGCTCCGGCAGCCGACACGCGCCGACGGCCTATTTGTACGAGTCCGCGTGATGACCGCGCTCGTTCACTGTAGGTCCGGTTGTTGCACCACGATGAGCGCACCCCCCCAAATCCCCGTTTGGGCGGACGCGGCGGTCTGACGCAATGTCGCCACGAATGGCGACACGGCACGCAAGAATGCGTGCGCCACGTCCAGGCGCCGGTTTCTCACCAGGCTCTCGGCTTGGACTGTTCAGCGAACGGTCTCCGACGAGTGCACACGGCCGTGTGCCCCTACGAATAACGTTCGTCCAACGCCGGCCATCCAAACCCTCGTGAGAAGGCGGGTTAGGGTCACTCCTTAACGATGCGGATGAAACCATCCTCGTCCACCGCCGCGGTGTCGCCGGTGACGAACCACCCGTCGCGCATGACGGAACTTGTTTGGGCCGCGTCGCCGAGGTATCCCTTCATCAGGCTGGGACCTTTGACGAGCAGCAAGCCCTCGGCATCGCTTGGGAGCGTCTCTCCGGTATGGGGATCGACGACCTTAGTGCTGATGGCCGGCAGGGGGTGGCCGACGGTCCCGGGTTTCGAGCCGATCTGACGCCTCCCGCCGTGGATGAAGTTGGGAACGTTGACCGCCACGACAGGCGACATCTCGGTGCAGCCATAGCCCTCGATCAGGGGCAGGGGAAACTTTTCTTCAAATTCAGCCGCTAGGGATTCCGACGGCGCCTCGCCGCCGAGCAGCGCATAGCGCAGGGAAGCAAAGTCCTCCATCGAGCACTCCCTTACGTAGGTCGAATACATCGCAGGCGTGCCCACGATAATCGTCGCCCGTTGAGAGCGAGTCAGCTTCCCAACCGTGATTGAGTCAAAGGCATCGTGGTGATAAATAGCCCCGCAACCGCTCAGTAGGGGAAACCACAGGGTTACGGTGAACCCAAAGGCGTAGTGGAAGGGCAGAACGCCGACAACCCGGTCGGTATTCTCCACCCAGAAAAGCTGCGCCAGGGAATCAACATTGGCGAGGATGTTTCGATGGGAAAGGATAACCGGTTTCGGAGGTCCGCCTGTACCTGCCGTGTAGACGACAGTGGCCATACTGTCAGGATGGACAGCTTTCTCGCGATAGATCGCTTGTAGCAGGCGGCTCGGCAGCAGGAAAGCCGCCATGAACACAAGTGCCCTCAGAGCGGTGGAAGTACGCTCGAGAGCATCTTCGAGGTAGAGGAGACGCGGCACGGCGGGAAGAGCGCGCGGCGGGTGGCGTCGAGAGCAAATGAAGGTTTCGATCTCGCATTCCCGAACCGCCGCCGCCAGTCTCTCGGGGTCGCGATAGTCGAGGTTGATGGGAATCCGCCCCCCCAGCAGCACGGCAACGTTGGCAACCGCTCCCTGTACGGAGGGGGGAACAAGCAGGCCTACTCGCTCATTCGCCGGCTTTCCGCGGCCAAGCTGCGTGCGAAGCCACCCGGCAGTCAGCAGAGCTTCGACAAGCGCCCCGCCGTAGCTGAGCCGCACGCCGCTCGAATCCGTCGCGCCCAGGGAAAACCAGCGCCGTTTCGCGGTTCGTATGAACCGCAGCTGGATCTGATCTCGCGGCGTGACGCAGTAGGCCACAGCCTCGCTTCCCAACTCCATCACCGCTTGGCGCACATCCTGCGCCGTCGCCGTGGAGGGCAGCGGGGCTCCGAACGAAACTGTGACAGGATGGGGGAACCTCTCCGGCCATCGAAGGAGGAAACGGCCATCTTTGAAGCTGAAGATGCTGCCCCAGACGCGGTCGAGATTGACGGGAATGATCGGAGCGTCGAGTCCCTCGATGATTCGCTCCAACCCACGTTTGAAAGGCAGCATGCCGCCGGTCCTAGTGATCGAGCCCTCGGCGAAGATGCAGACGACGTGCCCTTGGCGCAGTTGCTCGCGGGCGAGTTCAATCGATTCCGCCACGCGTTCCGGGTCTCCGCCCTGGATGGGGATCGTGTTCATGCGGCGCAAGATCCAGTTGAGGGCCTTCATCTCGTAGTAGGGGCGGTAGACAAGAAAGCGAAGGAAGCGCTGGACGCAGCCGCCAATCAAAAAGCCGTCTACGTACGAGACATGATTGCTGACGAGAAGCGCCGGCCCACGGAACGGAACATGCTGTTGGCCGATGATGCGGATGTTGTAGAGGGTGTGTGTAAAAAGCCACAAACAAAAGCGGATCAGGAAGTCGGGAACGAGGGCGAGGATATAAACCGTGACGGCAAAGGTGACCAGGCCGAAGACGAAGAGGATTCTGTCCGGGGCCATGCGAAATAGATCGCTGCAAACGTACACGGCGCCCGACGCCAACAGAACGCCGATCATATTCAGGAAGTTGTTGGCTGCGATCAAGCGGCCTCGCTCGTCCGAACCGCTCTTCTGCTGCAACAGCGAATTTAGGGGCACGATAAACAACCCGGCCGTGAACCCCAGTACGCTCATGGCGACCCCGGCCTCAAGATAGGAGGACCCC
The DNA here is from genome assembly GCA_965248105.1 of Bryobacterales bacterium. Taxonomy (GTDB): domain Bacteria; phylum Acidobacteriota; class Terriglobia; order Bryobacterales; family UBA6623. The sequence continues at coordinate 1,010,182 of CBDFIK010000006.1, read as the reverse complement.
GAAACCGCCAGCCAGATACCGGCAAATCCCATGCCGATCGACCCCAGGGGCGTCAACCCCAGTTCCACCTTGTCGCCGGAAAGCCTGCCCGCAGCCAGGCTGCCCACTCCAATACCGACGCCGAGGAAAGTGATCAGCCGGGCAGTCCACTCCTCGCCGACACCGAGGACATCGCGTGCGAACAGGATCGTCACCAGTTGCAACAACGCGCCCAGAAACCAGAAATAGGAGATCCCCAGTACCGTGAGCCGAAGGGGTTTGTCGCCGTATATGCGGCGCAGCCCGTGAACGATTTCCGCCCACGGGTTGAGCTGAAACGGCTTCTTGGTCTCGGGATGGCGAACCTTTGTGATGCCGAAACTGGTGAGAAACCCGCCGATGGCGACGACGGCCAGCAGGCAGCCGATCAGCCACGTCCGTCCCTTCCAGGCAACCAGCATCTCGCCACCGAGCCAGGTCCCTACGATAATGGCGATGTTCGTGCTCATCTGAACCAGAGCGTTGGCACGGGAGAGGTCTCTGTCGGGGACCATCTCGGGCAAGATGCCGTACTTCGCGGGGCTGAATAGCGTCGATTGCAAGGCCATCAGAAACAGCACGGCCAGCATGTAACGGAGGTCTTGCGCGTAGAGAGCGAACACCGCGAGCAGCATCGAGACGATTTCGAGTGATTTCGTGGCGATCAACACCGAGCGCTTGTTACGCACGTCCGCCAAGTACCCGGCGTAGCCGGAGAAAAGGAAAAACGGCAGGATGAAAACCGTACTGGCCAGGAAGAGGGCGCGGCCCCCTGACCCGCCGGCCGCCAGATTCACGGCCAGCAAGGTTACAACGATCTTGTAGACACTGTCGTTGAACGCCCCTAGAAACTGCGTCCAGAGAAACGATTCAAAGCCGCTCGATTGAAGGAGTGTTCGGAATCGTCCGAAAGGCATGCGATGGGGCCGCGCCCCGCGGCGGAAGCTAGGAGCCGGAGGCAACGCCGCTTAGGGATTCGGCACGAGCCGCTGAGTCGTTGAAATTATCGAAACGGCTCCTCAAGCTCCCGGCAAGCGCAGTCAAGCTAGGTGCGCATTTCTCACCAGCTGACGGTCGAAGCACGCGATAGGCCCGCCATTACATTCGTTGCGCTTCCTCGCCGTGCTCAACGTACTAGCCGTAGTGTAGCAACCGTGAGTCGGCGAGAATGGGGATTGTCAACACCGCAGGGGCCGACTGCGGTATTGGCGTTCGATTGATGTGCGAGCACCGGAGAATCACCCCAAGAGGTGCACCATGAAACGCCTTCCCATCGTCGGAGTTATGGGCTCCGGCAGCGAGAGGTACGCTGATCAAGCCGCACGGCTGGGACGCTGGCTGGCCAAACAGGACGTTCACCTGCTGACGGGCGGCGGGGGCGGCGTGATGGGTGCTGTCAGCCGAGCCTTTTACGAAACTCCAATTCGCACAGGCCTCGTGATTGGAATCGTTCCGGGTGACCCGTGCCGCGCCGGTCTCCGCGGAAGAGAGGGCTACCCGAACCCCTGGGTCGAGATTCCCATATTCACTCACCTGGCACTAAGCGGCGCGCGGGGCACAGAACCGATGTCACGTAATCACATCAACGTCCTGAGCTCGGACGTTTTGATCGCGCTACCAGGGGGCCAGGCACGGCTAGCGAGGTGGAATTGGCGCTTAGATACAAGCGTCCTATCGTGGCCTACGTCCGAGGCCGAGACGAGATTCCGGCTCTCGCGGTTGGGGTCAGGGTAGAAGGCGAGCTGGAGGCGGTACAGGAGTTCGTGCTACGCACGATCCGAAAGCTGACCAACTAGCGTGGGGATCGCACGTGGCATGGCGGCGGCCTGCACGTTAGCGCACTCTTCGAATCTTCGCTCCCACGGCGGCGAGTTTCTGCTCGATCCTCTCGTAGCCGCGGTCGATGTGGTAGACGCGGTCGATCACCGTCTCACCGCGCGCGGCCAAAGCGGCGATGACGAGACAGGCGCTGGCACGTAAGTCCGAAGCCATCACGGTCGCGCCGCTAAGCGGTGTGGGACCTTTGACCGTGGCTTGGTTTCCTTCCAGCGCGATGTCGGCTCCCATACGCGTCAGCTCGGAGCCGTGCATGAAGCGATTTTCAAAAATGGTCTCAATGATATGAGATTCCCCCCTTGCCTGGGTCATCATGACCATCCACTGCGCTTGCATGTCGGTGGGGAAGCCGGGGTATTCTTTCGTTGCCACGTCGGCGGCCTTCAATGGGCGACCGCCCGCCACTCGGACAATGCCAGTCTCGGGGGAAGAAACCTCGGCACCCGCTTGGGCCATCTCGGTTATCAGAGCGCCAATGTGCCGGCTCTCGGCTCCCGTGATTGTTAGATCACCGCCCGATAGAGCGCCGGCCACGAGGTAGGTTCCCGCTTCGATGCGATCGGGAATGATTGCGTGACGAGCGCCTTGAAGCTTGGCGGCTCCCCGGATACGGATCGTCGTAGAACCGGCGCCCTCGATCGACGCCCCCATCTTCGTCAACAGATCCGCGAGATCGGCGATTTCGGGCTCCCGGGCAGCGTTTTCGAGGATGGTTTCACCGTCGGCTATGGCCGCGGCCATCATCAAGTCTTCCGTACCCGTCACCGTAATTCGATCGAAGCGAATCCGTCCGCCCTTCAGCCCCCGCGGAGCACGAGCCTCGACGTAGCCGTGCCGCTGTTCGACCGTTGCACCCAACTGGCGAAGGCCTGCCAGGTGAAGGTTGATGGGACGCGCCCCGATCGAGCATCCTCCGGGCAAGGAGACGCGCGCCCGCCCGGTCCTCGCCACCAGTGGCCCGAGCACCAAGCTCGAGGCGCGCATCGTCTTGACCAGGTCGTAGGGCGCCTCGGGAGACGCTACCGACTCGGCGCGGATCGAGTACCGGCCGTCCTGGTTTTGGACTGTTGCGCCGATGCTCTCCAACAGCCGCGCCATGGTGCGGATGTCCCGAACTCTGGGGATCCGCTCGAGGACGACTTCGCGATCGGTGAGCAAGGCGGCTGCCATCGCGGGCAGGGCGGCATTTTTCGCCCCGCTGATCGGGATCTCCCCGTTCAGCTCGGAGCCGCCTTGGATGACGAATTTGTCCACAGACTTCTACTCTACCGGCAAACCACGGGCATAGACTTGCTGCAAGTTGAGATCCGAGTCCATCAGCACAAGATCCGCGTCGGCGCCTGCTTGTAGGCAGCCCTTTCGATCATCGATGCCCATCATGCGCGCTGGATTAAGAGTAGCCATCTGAATGACCTCCTCCAGCGGTAGGTTGAGAAACTCTCGCATGTTGCCGACAGCGCGGTCGAGCGTGAGAACGCTCCCGGCCAGTCTGTCGCCGTAGTAGCAAGCGCCGTCTCGGGACTCGACCGTCAGCCCGCCCACGCTGTACTCTCCCGGCGGCATTCCGGTTGCCGACAGACCGTCGGAAATGAGCGCGATGCCGTCCCTGCCTTTACAGCGGTAAAGCAGTTGGATTGCCACGGGATCAACGTGGACACCGTCAGCGATCAGCTCCGCTGTCACGCTTGCATCGGCCAGCACTGTTCCAATCACGCCGGGATCCCGGTGCCGGAAAGGCCGCATGGCGTTGAACACGTGCGTGGCCCGGCGGACTCCGAGTTCCACAGCCTTCGTGGCCTGCTCATAAGTCGAGTCCGTGTGGCCCATTGACGGCTGCACACGTGTTTTCAGCATTTCTTCGATCAGCTCTGAAGCCCCGGCCAGTTCGGGAGCCAGGGTTACGATTCGCAATTGACCTGCGGCCGCTTCCGCCAACTCGCGGTAGGCATCGAGGGTGGGCTCGACCAGGTGCTCGGCCGGATGGACTCCTCGGCGCGTGACACTTAAATACGGTCCTTCCATGTGGATGCCCAAAGGCTGGGCCATGGGTCTCGGCCGCGTTTCGGACTTCCGCACGTAGTCGGCCAGGAACTCGAATGCGCGACGAATGTCTGCCTGCGGTGCGGTCAGCGTCGTAGGGTAGTACGAAGTGGTCCCAAAGCGAGCCAACGTTTGGCAGATGACATCGAGGGACTCGCGTGACGCCTCCATGACGTCCCGCCCTCCGGCGCCATGGTTGTGAGTGTCAACGAAACCCGGTGTGATGATTCCTTCGTCAAGACGAACCTCCCGGGCGCCTTTGGGAATGTCAATGGCTTCTCTGGCGGCGACTTTGCGAATGCGGCCGTCCTCGACGACGACGACGCCGTTGGGGATCGGTGCCGGTGTATACAGGGTGCCGGCAACGAGCGCTGTGAGCGGCATGATGCGTAATCACACGAGCGAACGGAGACAAACGATAGCCCGTGATGAAAGTCCCGGCTTCAAAAAGCGGATCCAGTCACCGATTTCTTCGTCTACTCCATAAGGGGAAAACCCCTGCGTTGTTTCCGGGCTCAGCGCCATTGTCATGCGAGAACACCCTCGTAGTCATCTCGCACGTATAGGTGTTCCGAGACATTATTTCGTGATCGCTTCCGTTTTGTATGCGTCGAGGAGTGCTTCCACTGCTTTTTGCTTCTCCATGAATGCGCTGTAAAGCGCTTGGTATTCTTTGCTTTTCAACAATGTATTGCGAAAGTACTCTCGAAAGCTCCCCCAGTCCCGTTGATCGTCGTTGCTCTTCCTCAGCGCCGCAACCTTCACGTCCAGTGCCGCGTAGCCGGGATCGGCTTCTCGGAGGGTCTGCGTATCTTCATCCGACCAGTCATAATTGATGAATTGAGACAGGCCCTCGGTGAGCACAATGCGCGAGGGATCCTGAGCCATCAGGTACTCAAACTTGGACGTCCCGCGCTCAAGATAGGCCACTTGCAGGTCTCTCTGGGCCTTGGCGATCGCTTCAAACTCCGGCCGTTGCTCGACCGCTAATTCCGCCAACCCAATCTGCCACTCGCGTTGCGCGGCGGCGTACGCGGCCTGGGCCTTCCTGGCGGTCTCAGCAAAGTCGGCGGCGGTCGCCGGAGAGATCACAAGAAAAGCTAAAACAAGTATGTTGATCCGTGTCTGAACGTTAAGATAGCTCATCAATCCCAAAACCTTTCACCCTTAGGGAAACAGGCGGTTCTCCCAAGCTACTATGGACCGCCCTCCGACCCCATCACTTGCGACAAACTGTCTCCGGCTTCGGCAAGCCTTTGGCGGGCAACGCCGGGACCGAGTCCGAACTTGGCCATAAGAATCGCCACCCGGACGTCGTGCTCAGCTTGGGCCAGGGCTCGCGCGGCAAGGTCGTCGTCGCATCCGGCAACCTCGGCCACAATCCGCCGGCCGCGAGCGATGAGCTTCTTGCTGTTGAGTTGCAGCTTGACCATCAAGTTCCCGAGAACGTAGCCCATCTTTACCATGACCGCTGTCGAGAGCATATTGAGCACTAGTTTTTGCGCGCTAGCGGCCTTCATGCGGGTGGAGCCGGCAATGACCTCAGGCCCAACGACCGGTGTGATCGCGACATCCACGTTTCGGGACAGCTGACTCTCTGGGTTGCAACTTAGCCCCACGGTTAGAGCTCCCAGTGACCGAGCATACGCCACCGCGCCCAGCACGTAAGGTGTTCTTCCGCTCGCGGTGATTCCCACCAGCGCATCTTTGGGGCCGAAACCGCGGGCTTCGAGATCCGCCTGGCCGGCTTTCGGATCGTCTTCGCTGCCCTCGGACGCTCGAAATATCGCCGCCTCACCCCCCGCAAGCAGCCCTTGGACCCGTTCGGCCGGCGTGCCGAAAGTCGGCGGACACTCCGCGGCGTCCAGAACACCGAGCCGGCCACTCGTCCCGGCGCCAATGTAAAACAACCGGCCGCATTGCCGAAAGCGCTCGACAATGGCGTCCACGGCCACTGCAATGCGCGGGATTTCTTGGCTGACCGCGTCAGCGACGGTTTGATCTTCCCGGTTGATGATTTGGAGTAGTTCGACGGTCGAGACCCGGTCGATTCGCTCTGAAGCGCGGTTTTTCTCTTCGCTGAGAAGCTGCTCCATCCGAGGCCAAGGGAAGTATAGCAGAGGGTTCCGGGGCTTCCGGCGTACATCTGATTAGCCAAGGGCTGCCCTCGATATGGAATGAGGTCGTGACGGGGCAAGATCGATGATAAGCGAATCGGAGCTGCGAACGCCAGTGAGCAGTCATGGCGCACTGGTCGTTCCGGAATTTGGCCCTGTCACTAACGTTCCAGGCTCAGTTCCTTGCTATCGCACACCCTTGCCACGAGCGAACTGAGTCGCGAACGCCAGTGATGCCCATGGGCCTTCGTCGCGATAAACGGAGCCGCGACCGTCAGGGAGCGGTCAGTCCCACTCAAGAATCCGGTCCTGCCACCAGCCTCAGGCCCACCCAAGCGGATCAAAACCGGCGGGTTTTCGACGGAGCGGTCATCACTTCCGTTCAGGTCTGACCATGAACTCGCAGGTCTCGTCAGGTAGCCTAACCGTTAGCACCAGGTTGTTCAGCTTCGTCAGTTTGCCGCGGTAGTAGAAATAGACGTAGCCGGCCGAGGCTTGGGACACGGGCTCGTTGGGCAGGGCGTGCAAAAGCACAATCCTTTCCGGCCGTTCGTCGGGATGCGGCTCACCCTCGGGTTTTCGTGGAGTACCCGGGACCTCCCGTGGAGTACCCCTTGGGTCCCGCTGCCCCGGAGCGCCCGGTGGCCCGCGTGGCCCGCCGACCCTCACGTGTGGCCCTCTTCCGGTTCGCGGATCGACGCGTCCCGCGGCCATTTCCAACCCTAGATCTTCGTTCCACCAGGGATTGCGCAGCAGCGCAACCACATACTGATAGTCCACGGGAACTAACGGCGGGTTCTTGTTCCGTTTCCAGTCCAGTTCGAAGCTATTCTCGGTTAGATGGAGCGACTGGCCCGGAGCTGGGAACACTCCGATCTCGAAAATGAGCACGCCACGAATGTGTTGCATGCCTGTTGGTGTGGGAAGGCTCCTGCGAAGATAATCCACCCCAAGGGACCCATCTTCGACGGTGCACGCGAAAGGGTATTCGGCGACGCTTTCTTTGGGCTCAAGGACCGAAGCGAAAAGGATGCCGGCGTGCAGAGTCGCGCAGACCGTGCAAATGAAGGCAAGCTTTTTCATCTGGACCCCTTGTTTGGGCTCCGAACTCACTAAGCGGAGATCGCACCTTGGACGCGCGCAACTTGCAACTTGGGACCACGCGATAGATTTTCCGGTCTAGCAGCAGGAGTCAGTAGAATTATGCCTGCGAATCGTGTCTCGTCGATACATGATAGTTAGGTCTCGCTGCCAAAACGCTTTGTGGGACTACGACCGGATCGTCTGCTCGGTGGTAAATGCAATGTGAAGATAAGCTAAAAGAACATTCCCGAAGGGCGATCCGCTACACCTCATCTTCGCGGAGGGTTTGATCTTCTCCGGTATCCCGTACCACTCCACGAGATATGCCTTCGCGCAACCGCTCTAGATCAAGAATAGCTGAACCTGGTCCTAGCTTCCACAGTGAATCCGGCGCCAATCTATAAAGACCTCGCAGAGTCGACGTATATCCATAAATCACCACTTTCGGGGCCCCGATAATCCTTCTCAATTCGTCCAGATCTTCCTTACGGTATAGAGACCCTCGATCAACGAGTCGTAACATCCTTAGCGACTTGGCGCCGGTCGCTAAGAAACGTCGCTCGACGATGAAATTGTTCCCTAACCTTCGATTCCAGGCATCCGTTGTCGTAAAACCGAATCCGGCAAGTTCGGCGACCGCTAGTCCTTGGCCACGATCCTGCAGAAGTGGCACACTGAGCCTCAACGCCTCCTGGATCGCCCGGCGCCGCTCAGTTGCCATTCCATCGATCAACTTTCGCCACCCGCCCCCCAGAAGTACCATTCCGTGGCCGAACACAGGCCGCGGCCCTTCCGGAGTAGGCACCGCTGCTCCAGCTCCCACCACGATGCTGGCAAACAATCCGTTGCTAAATGGCCTATCGAAAGGTCTGATTTCAAAACCTGGACCCCATGCTGAATCTCCGTACGTTGCGTGAATACCCACCATCCATGGGATCGCTGAAGCGGCCACGAGCGTAATGACCAGACTAGCCTTCCCATGTCTGTGAAACTTCTGCCATATTACAAAAAAGCCCAGTGCAAAGCAATACAGTAACGCAGGCATCGCGGTTATGATCCACTTCGGATTTCCATAGGAAACAAACGGAGCTGCGATGAGTATGCCGATTGTCACAACAATCAACATTCGACTACGATTCCGGATGAGCAATGTTATGCCGCAACAACTAAGCACTACAAAAATGGGTGTGAGAACAGTATTGAATCTGACTAGCGTCAGATGAGCGAGAAAAGCACGTTTCTCCACTGGACCGCTCGACTGAATTACGGTTAAGAATTCCTCGATACCATATCCGGCTTCGTGAATTGCAACGACCCACGAGACTAAGGCTAGACTTCCCCACAACACAGGGAATAGCAAACGGTTCTTCAAAGAGCGCGCCCACTCGCTCCGCCGATAGCTGGGGTAGAAAACCAGATCGGCTACCATAACCGCGCCATACGTTACCGTGTCCCAGCGAGCAGCTGCGCCAACGCCGAATAATATCAGAGCCAGGAAGGCTTTGATGATAAGGGCCGGATTTTTAACCTCTGCCAGGCTGTTTCTTGGAATAGACGTGCGCAGCAGCAAATGAGCCGTGAGTAGAGCGCACATTGCAATGACACTCGGTGTGTAAACCAAGCCAAAGTAAAAAAGTTCCGGAACGGCTAACAAAACCAAAAGAGCACATAGGCACTTTGTACTTCGCGTCCCCTCGGAGATCCAGGTGAACACGAGAGCTAGCACCAGGCCGACCATGAGTGGCGCTGCCAAGCTTGTCAGTGAGATCGCAGTGAAGCGAAGGAGCTTTTCGTCTGCCGGCAGAACACCCAGTAGACTGTCCATCATGGCGTGGTAGGCACTATACGGAGGTTGGAGGTGGCGATCACGCCCTAGCGCGTGGAATGCTATTGATGAGGCATCATCCCCTTCCACGTACTCGAACGTCAAAGAGACCACGTACACCACAGCGAACGCGGACAGGATCACTCCCAACCACAAGACTTCTCCGCTGCTCAGTGTTCTCCGTTGTATCTGTACTTGTTTAGCCAGGATTCCCATTTTGGCCATCCGAACACTGGCAGGGTAGCCGAAGCCGCGGTTCCGATGCAACGAACGTCGTGAAATCCAGGCTTACGCTTTATGCGCAATCGTGGGGACAGATGGGACCGGCACGACTCTCTCTGTCTTTATTGCGCAAATCCGATGAACGTCCCCCTTTGAGCGCCCTTACACCGGTGTAGACTGGGGCAAGGGAACGTCGGGTCGAAAGTGCGACTACACTCGCTGACCGGCAGCCGGTTGGTCATGATCACAAGAATCGCTAGAAACAACAGTGCGCTGGGCCACCTGCTACTTGCATTTTTGGTTAGCAGTGCCTGCGCCGCCCAGAATACCTGGCAAGGCTCGGCGGGACTTGACACGGTAGTCGATCAGGCTATCCGGGACGGCACGATGCCCGGCGCAGTGCTGCTGGTCGGCCACAAGGGGGAGACAGTTCACCGCAAGGCCTATGGGTTCCGCAGCCTGCTCCCCGGACGCGAACCGATGACGGTCGACACGGTCTTCGATTGCTCGTCACTGACGAAGGTTCTGGCGACAGCACCCGCCGTGATGATGCTTGTCGAGGAGGGTCAGGTTCGGCTCAACGATCCTATCACGAGGTTTTTGCCTGAGTTTGCCGAGGCGGAGTCTCCCATCACGGTTCGCCGGCTTTTGACGCACTTTTCCGGATTACGCCCCAACCTCGATCTCGACCCGCCCTGGAGCGGCTATGAAACCGGTGTCGGCAAGGCCTGCCGGGAAGCGCCCGTAGACCCACCCGGGACTCGATTCCGCTACAGCGACATCAACTACCTTCTGCTCGGAGAGATTGTAAATCAGTTGAGCGGCGAGCCGTTGGACAAGTTCGCCAGCGAGCGCATCTTCGAGCCGCTGGGCATGGAGCACACGAGATTCCGGCCACCTGAGGAGTGGCGGCCGCGTATCGCTCCGACCGAAGAGCTGGCGGATGGGACCATCCTGCGCGGGGTCGTCCACGATCCTACCACTCGCTTTATGGGCGGGGTTGCAGGTCCTGCAGGCGTTTTCTCGACGGCCGACGACCTGAGCCGCTTCGCTCGCATGATGCTCCAAGGGGGGCAGCTCGACTCGACCCGCGTCCTCAGCCCGTTAAGCGTAGCAACGATGACGAGTTCGCAAAGCCCCCGGGGTCAACACGTCCGGCGCGGTCTTGGCTGGGATTTGGACTCGCCCTACTCCTCCCCAAGAGGCGATCTCTTCCCTGTCGGCTCCTACGGTCACACCGGCTATACCGGAACGTCGATTTGGATCGACCCGTCCACCGAAACCTACGTGATCCTTTTGACGAACCGCGTTCATCCCAGGCCGAATACTTCGGTCGTACGGCTCAGGAGCTTGGTAGCCAACGTTGTCGCGGCTTCGTTGATTGATGTCAATCCCGAAAAGATTCGCCGAGCCCATCGATCGAATCTAGGGAAAGCCCCCGAGCAAGCCCGTCGTCCAACCAAGGTTCTAACGGGGCTTGATGTACTGGTGCGGGACGGCTTTCAGCCCTTCGCCGGCAAGGCGGTGGGGCTGATCACGAACCATACGGGCATTGATCGCCAGGGGCGGCGAAATGTGGATTTGTTCATGACGGCCCCCGGCGTTCGGCTCAACGCCATCTTCACACCCGAGCACGGCCTGGAAGGCAGGGCCGAATCGGAACACGTGGAGGATTCGCGGGACCCCCAGACGGGCGTACCGATCCATAGCCTCTACCAACCGAACCGGCGGCGTCCGAGCCCCGAGATGCTACGGGGTATCGATGTTCTGGTTTTCGACATCCAGGACGTCGGAACCAGGTTCTACACCTACATCACCACGATGGCCTATAGCCTGGAGGAGGCCGCGCGGGCGGGCATTCCCTTCTACGTGCTGGATCGGCCGAACCCGATCACCGGCACCCGGGTGGAAGGGCCGATGATGGAAGAGGCCTCCCGTTCTTTTATCGGCTATTTCCCGATGCCGGTTCGCCATGGGATGACCGTCGGCGAGCTGGCCGCGATGTTCAATGAGGAAAGAAAGATCGGGGCTAGGCTCGAAGTTGTGCGCATGGAAGGCTGGGAACGCCGGCTTTGGTTCGACCAAACGGGCCTGCCGTGGGTCAATCCGTCGCCCAACCTGAGAACGATCGAGCAGGCTGTCCTCTATCCTGGGATCGCGCTGCTCGAGGGACTTAGCAATTGGTCCGTGGGCCGGGGTACCGCTACGCCATTCCAATTCGTCGGCGCCGATTGGATCGACGGAACAGCGCTCGCCGAATCACTGAATCAGCGCGGGCTGGGGGGAGTGAGTTTTTATCCGGCGCGCCGCACACCAAGTTCGTCAAGGTTTGCTGCTACGCCAATCGACGGCGTGCAGATCGTGATCATCGATCGGGAGTCGCTGGAGCCAACGAGGCTAGGTCTTCATATCGCGGCAGAATTGGTACGGTTGCACGCCGGGCGAATCGATCTCAGTCGGGCAGCGCGGTGGATCGGCCACACGCCAACCATCCGAGCTCTTGCACGCGGGGACGGCGCGCCCTCCATCTGGGCGCTCTGGGAAGAAGAGAAGGAGGAGTTTCTGCCTACCCGTAGCCGCTACCTTCTCTATTGAGCCCGCAGCTCCGACACACGCTTGGAGCGTCTCGCCGGCCTAGCCGCGGCCCCAACCCGAGTGAAGTCCGGGGGTTTCAAGAGCTCTCTACTGAACGGACTTGGATTTGGAGCCGCTCCCTGGCGGGCGTCCTCGCTTCCTCTCGGTGGCATTCTTCATCCAGGAAGGAGGGCGTCCTCTACGCTTGCCGCGGCCCCGGGCGAGCCGCTCTAGAGAAATGATAGCGTCCTCAATCTGCTCTCTTTCCCCCCGCAGCTCCAACAAAATCTTGTTTACATCCATGTTTCTACTCCTCTCATACGCCAACAGGCGTTTCTAATGTTAGGGAAATTCCCCAGCCAGGCTTCGAGCGAGTTTCGTTCTGGAAACAGAACAAATCGGCCCAAAGGCTGTCTATCCAATGATTTATACCAGACCAAACCACCTAAAGTCAACCAATTTGTTCCGGTTTCAGAACAGCGGGCAGAAAATTTCCCGCTCTCCGCCCTCTATGTCCAACAAACGCCCATAGCCAAACCCAACTTGGGAACATAATCGGCCAAAAATGATCCCAGCGCAATGACCATCTAGGTGGAGAATTCGTGGGGGTCATGACCCAACTGACCTCTTTCCACCGAAAGAAGCTGTTTTTCTCCAGAAAAGATAGAAGGGAATGCCGGCGCAGATCAATCCACCGCCCATCAAGGATTCACGAGGGGAATCCCACAGCGTCATCAAAACCAGCGAAACGGCCGCCAGTATAAAGAGTGCAGGCACGAGCGGGTATCCGAGCGTGCGGTAAGGCCGCGGAAGTTCGGGGCGTTTGGCACGCAACACGAAGACCGACGAGGCGGTCATCGCATAGAGGATCCAGCTGGCAAATATCACATAGGTAAACAATTGCTCGAAGTGACCGGAAAGCACTAGAACAGCCGCCCAGCCGCTGACCGCAAGGATGGAATAGTGTGGGCTGCGATGGGTCGGATGAACTCTCGCCAGGGGGGCGAAAAACAAGCCATCCCGGGCCATGGCGTAGGGGACGCGACCGCCCGAGAGGATCGCGCCGTTGAGTGCGGCGAAGATCGAGATCATGGCCGTGAAAGCGACAGCATCCCCTCCCGCCGGGCCCAAGAAACGGCGAGCGGCCTCGCTGGCGACTCGGTCGGTGGCGGCTACGTCCGTGGCGGGAAGAACGTAGAAGTAGGCCAGGTTCGTGACAACGTAAATCGCGAGGACGGCTAGCACCCCCAGAATCAGTGCCCGCGGAATGTTCCGGTGGGGGGCGCGAATCTCGCCGGAAATCATCGTGAGATTGTTCCAACCGTCGTAGGCCCAAAGCGCGGCAACCAGGGCGGCGAAGAATCCCCGAAAGCCGCCGGTATGAGTGACGTTGGAAGTGAGGTGTTCCCAGCGGCCTCCACCAAGTGCGGCCGCTAGGCCCACAAGAGCCAAGATCAGAATGATCTTGAGCGCCGTCACACTCGTTTGCACGCGGGCGCCGGCCTTCACGCCAAAATAGTTCACCCACGCTAGGCCAACGATCAACCCGATAGCCAGAATCTGTCCATAGGAAACATCAAGCGGCGCCCCACCCTCGCCGAGCGGGAGCGGGACGACAAAAAGTGGCGCCTCCAAGGACGGCCAGAAGTTGGCGAGATAGAGAGAAAATGCAGTTGCCAGGGCCGCAATGGAACCGCTTTTCGCCACCCAAAACTGGGTCCAGCCATACAGGAAGCTCCACAGCCGCCCATACGCCTCCCGCAAGTAGACGTATTCTCCACCCGCCTGGGGCATGGCAGCACCCAACTCCGCATAGGTTAGGGATCCACCCAAAGAAAGCAATCCCCCGCACACGAACACGAGCAACACCAGCGAAGGCGTGCCCACCTCGGCAATCATGGTGCTGGGGACCAGAAAGATTCCGCTTCCGATAATAGTTCCGACAACAATGGAGGCTGCCTCCCAGGCTCCCAAGCGTCTCAGCAGCGCCGGTTGGTCCTTTTGGAGATTGTCGTTCACCATCCGCTTCACTTTGCCGTCTGCGGGTGAATACATCAACTCGCCCGGCGGGCCTCCCTTCTCCCCAGGCAGCACACGGCCGTTGCGATCGCGGTGGCGATCAATAGTTGCCACGGGAAGGCGATCCTCAATGGCTGCCAGGCGAGTGGCGCCCAGGTTCTCCAAATCCGCGGCTGTAGCAGTAACACGCTACAGAATCCGCTAGCCAAAGCGAGCACCACGCTGGCTCCGTTGCCACGAGAGGTAAGGGCCGCCGTCAGGAAGACCGCCACCAGACCAGCGTAGGCAAACGTCATCACGCTCAGCGAGAAATCGATCAGCGACTGCTCCGCGGCCTGCTGCCAGTAGACGCAGACCATGGCGAATCCGCCCAGCACGACGCCCCACCCCGCCACCGCGCAGCGACCGACCCGCAGGTAGTGACGCTCCCCTTGGCCGGGAAACGCATTACGATACCAATCGTTGACAAACGAGGACGCCATAGCGTTCAAGGCCGAATTTAAACTCGACAATCCCGCTGCGAACAGCCCCGCCATCATGAAACCAGGCATTCCGGCAGGCATCCCCTCGAGAATAAATGAAAGGAAGATCTGCCGGCTGTCGTCCACCGTATAACTAGGAGCCGCTGCGCCCATCAAATCGGGACGGAGATAGAAGATGGAAAGCAACGATCCGATGGCCAGAAAAAGAGCGATCACCGGAATTTGCGCGAGGATCCCGCTTATCACCGACCAGCTCCCCTCCTTGGCGCTGCGGCAGGTCAGCATGCGCTGGGCAAGGTCTTGGTCGGTACCGTAGGCCCCGATATTTAGTAATGTCAGGCCGGTCAATGCCGTGAGCAAGGTATAGCTCGCCGAGGGGTTGAATCCCAGGCCGGGCTTCGTTAGATCGAGGCCGAGATCGATCACGGTCAGCTTCGACGACACGCTTCCACTGGGGCCTCCGAGCACGGTGACAATCTCCCCTATGGATAACGGAATCTTCTGGAGCAGAAGCCAGCAGGCCGCCACCGCGGCGCCAACGAAAACCACTGCCTGGATCACGTCGCTCCAGATGATGCTCCGCACGCCGCCGGCCAAGGTGTAGAGCACACCCGCCAGGGTGAGGGCGGCGATCGCCGGCCATACATGGGCCGGCTCAAGGTCGCCAAAAAGAATCAGCGACGCTGGCAGGGCCGCGATGAAGATCCGCGCGCCACTCGCAAACACACGACCGATCATGAAAGTCCAGCTCGACGCTACTTTGGCCTTAGTTCCGAAGCGCCGCTCGAGGAACTCATACACAGTCGCGACGCGATAACGGTAAAAGGCCGGAAGCAGCACCAAGGCCACGAACACGGCGCCAAGAATCGCACCGACGTTCATCGTCAAGTAGGTCAAATCTCCGCGGTAAGCTTGCTCCGGCGCCCCGATAAAAGTCGCTGCCGAGAGCGAGGTGGCGAGAATCGACACGGCCACGGCCCACGCCGGCATCGCACGCCCGGCCAAGAAATAGTCCTCGGTTCCCGCCTGCTTCTTGCGCCCTAACCATAGGCCGCTAAGCAAGAGCACCAACCCGTAGCAGCCCATGGTGGCCCAATCATAGAGGCCGAAGCTGTAGTTACCGTTCAAGCGCTTATCTCCGGCACTGCCTTATCAATCCCAAACCCTTTCGCCGCCATCGCTCGCTACCTGATCACACGCCACTTCGTTGTCAAGTTCCCGCCCGAACCCGGTCAGCGAATGGTTGTTAAAAAAATGCTTGATAAAGACAAAGTCGTCGCACGAAAGAAAGGGAAGCAGGTCAGGAGCATCCGCGATTCGTCGCAGTCGGTTCAGGTGCTGCACCTTCGGTTGGTGTTGTAGGTTTGCCCCGCCGGCGAGAAAAAGTCGATCGCTTTCGTCCCAGCCAAGAGCGGTCCTTTAAAGGACTTCCGCCGATTGCGGAAGTGAGCACCGAAGATGGCGACGGTGATAAGATAAACGAGAATCAGTCCTAGATCAGAGAGCGGTCGTACCAGTGAAGGTGCCGCAACCGATCCAGGATTGTAGCAAACCCCCCTAGGAAAATATGGCGGAATCATCGAGTCCGGCGGTACGTTCACAAGGCGAACCGCTCCAAGGCGCCGGCGACTGTCGCCACGGCAGCTCACCGCTGCTGTGGGAGATGTCCGGATATAGAAGAAACCACTCGGCGTCCTGAAAGAGTCAAAATAGAAGAAGTACTAAGTGGACCCCTTGCCCAACTGTCCTTTGGTGCTCTATACTCCCGTTGATGCTGGGACGACTCTCCCTTGCCAGGGACGCGAGGGAAGCTGACTCGGACAAAGAGGAAAAGAAGGTTCATGGAGAAAAGTGACCATGCTTAGACGATTTACCCAGGTGACGCTGAGCGCTGTAGTTCCTCTATGGATTTGCGCTGTGGCTCTGCCTCAAGAAGGCGGCGAGCAGGCGAAGAAGGGCCCGCAGGAGATGACTCAGGAAGAGAAGGATGAAAGACTCCGGCAGGAGTATGCGTTGATCAAGCCACTCTGGGATCAGCCAGCTATGGATCCCACTAAGAGGCTTCAAATCTTGGACCAGTGGAAGGAGAAGTTTCCGGAAACTGACCACGCGGAGCAGCGGCTCCGTTTCTACTTAGACAGCTACCAGAAGACCGGCCAGAACGACAAGACCGTCGAGGCCGCCAAGGAGCTTCTAGGAACGGTCCCGGGTGACTTTTCGGCGCATGTGACCATAGCATCTTTTACACCTTTCCTGGGAAAGACCGATGCCCAGACGCTCGCCGACGGCGCGGCGGCCGCTAAGGTGGTGCTGGACCGAATCGACGAGCATTTCAAGGCCGGCAACAAACCGGCGCAAGTTTCCGTACAGGCTTGGGATAACGCGCGCAAGCAGATCGAGACATCCGCGCAGCAGACTGTTGGCTGGGTGGCGATGCAGAAGAAAGACAACCTCGAGGCGGAGCAGCGATTCAAAAAGGTCCTGGAGCTAAACCCAACATCGGGGCAGGTCTCCTACTGGCTGGGTCAGGTGGTGTTGGGGCAAGGCAACCCCGACAAGAACGAGTTGGCAATGTTCTCTTTCGCTCGCGCCGCTGCCTACGAAGGCCCCGGTGCCCTGCCACCGGAGGGTCGCCAGCAGGTGAGCGACTACTTGAAGGGAATCTATGAAAAGTTCGCGGGTACGGAAGAGGGTCTAGCCGAGATGAAGGAACTAGCGAAGACTCGACCCCTACCGCCTGCCGACCTCGAAATAAAATCGGCTTCCCAGAGAAAGTTTGAAGCCGAGCAGCGGCACAGAAAGGCGAACCCTAAGCTTTACGTCTTTATTGACCTGAAGAAGACTCTACTGGGACCGGGCCGCGACTCCACCTGGTCCCAATTGAGGGGAAAGCTCACCCCGGAGATGAGACTCTATGTCATTTCAGCGACCCCGGCCAGTCGACCCAAAACCATCAACCTCAGTAGCAAGAGGGGCGGGGCCGTGGAAGTGGCTCTGACCCTAGAAAACCGGCTGAGGAGTGCAATTGGGACCGGGCGGCGGGTCACCTTCGAGGGCGTCGCCGTTTCCCTGACGAAAAGCCCATTCCGGCTAACTTTAAACGACGGCAAACTCTTGTAGTAGGGACAAAAGCCTTCGCGATTTCTTCCCGGACTCTTACCGCGTTGCCTGCGGGCGTGATACGAAAACTCCTTCTCCCGAGACGCGCGTCATTTCGCACCGCCTTGCCCTTAGCTTAGAAAAAAATGCGCGTGGGCAACGGCAGTTGCTCGAATCGATTGCCCCCTTTGGAGCGTTCTGGGATACTAGGAATACTACTGTTTGGAAGAAGTCGCTCTTACTACTCGTTCCTACAGACAGCAAAGGCGGTTCTTTTGCGTGCCGTCGTGTATCGCGTCAGCGGGTCGTTCACGGGGGTTAGCGGCACCGGGAAAGTGTTAGACTGCTCTCGGTGCGATCAAGTTGTTTCCTGCTAGTGGTCGGATGCTCAGCTGAGCGACGCTGCTACATCGGGACAGTCCGCTAAAGGTGGGTTGCCGCACTCCCAAGAGGGAAGCCGGGTCTCTAATTTCACGCGCGGTAGACTCAGCGCCGCTCAAGGGATCCGGGTTGAAAGCTAACGGAAAGCAGAATGGAGGGCAGTGGCTAAAGAGGAAGGCATTGAGGTAGTTGGAACGGTCGTCGAAAAACACCCCGGCGGCATCTTCAGCGTCGAGCTAGACGACAAGCATAAAGTCCTCGCCCAGATCGCGGGCAAGCTCCGCAAGCACCGAATTCGCATTTTGACAGGCGATAGGGTGCAACTCGAGCTTTCGCCCTACGATCTTACACGAGGCCGGATCGTTTACCGCTATCGCTGACGAAGTTGCCGACGGCAATCGAGGGTTCGTCAAGCGCTCCGTCCCGTTTGACGAGGGACGAGCGCGTCGTCGCACTACTTGGAAGTTCAGCCGGGCTTGGGGAGGGTTCGCCGGCAGCTTCTTCGATTCGTTCCAAGGGCCTAAGCCTCCCGCCAGCCGCTGCTCGACCGCCGAAGGCACCTGCGGAGGACGAAAGATGGCAAAAGCTACATGGGAAGACACCGTGCTCGCCGAAAGCGACGAAGGTGTCGTGATCGAAGGAAACTACTACTTCCCTCCGGAGTCCGTTCGCAAAGAATACTTCAAGCCCAGCGACCAGACATCGGTCTGCTTCTGGAAGGGCACAGCTCGCTACTACGACATCGAGGTAGAAGGTAAGCACAACTCAGGCGCAGCCTGGTATTATCCCGAACCCAAAGAAGGTGCCAGCCAGATCAAGGGCCACGTCGCTTTTTGGCGCGGCGTCAAAGTCGAGGCGTGACGTTTGGCGGTTGGACAGCGGCGAGGGAAATGAACCGCAGAGCGGGTTCTTAGGATTGATGTTGCGCAACGCGACCGGGTCGGTGAATCGCTTGCCCACCCCGTCCTGGGTATTCACCGCAAGGACGGCAGTGATCTGGGGCACCTGACCAAACCCTAATACCGTTCACTTAGCGGCCACGGATGCTCGAATTGCTCCCCGGGATTCCGAGCTGGACGCAAAGGTTGTTTGACACAGCCTTATGATTCTGAATGCCATCAGGCATAGGGATGTTTGTAAACGAATGTGCGTTTTCCTCCCTCGGGCTTGACTTCGCGGGACCGGTCGCCGTAGTGTCTCAGTGTATGGTCACACAACCGTCAATATGGGAGGTAACCCCTGAGGTCGAGAAGTTGCGCGACCATCTACGGCATTACTACGGCCCCCACTTGAAGAAAAGCTCCGACCTCAGCCAGAAAGCTTGCTGCACGCAAGAAACCGAGAAACGGCACGCCGAGATCCTGGAGCTGATTCCCGAGGAGGTGAAACAGCGGCACTACGGCTGCGGATGTCCCATCCCCGACGACGAACTCAGCGGCCTCACCGTGTTGGACCTCGGCTCCGGTGCAGGCGTGGACGCCTTTATCATGGCTCACAAGGTGGGTCCGGGCGGTTTCGTTCACGGCATCGACATGACCGACGAACAGCTCGCGATCGCCGGCCAATACGCTCCCGAGGTGGCGCGACGGTTTGGCTATCATCGTCCGAACACAGCTTTTCACAAAGATTTCATCGAGGTGGCTGAGTCCATTCCGGACGAAAGCATCGACCTCGTGATTTCCGACTGCGTCATTAACCTGTCGCCCCGCAAGGATCTCGTCTTCGAAACGATCCACAGGGTTCTCAAGAAGGGCGCGGAATTCTATATTTCCGACATCGCCGCTGACCGCCGCGTGCCCGAGAACATTCGAGAGGACCAAGAACTGGTCGCGGAGTGCCTAGGTGGGGCCCAATACGAGCACGATTGGTTCGACACGATGAAGGACCGCGGCTTCACGGATCCTCGGGTTGTGCGCCGAACCGTCGTACAAACCGAAGCCAAGGGAGAGCCCATCGCTTTCTCGTCGCTCACCGTTCGCGGCTTCAAGTTCGGAGAACCGCTTGATCGCCGCTGCGAGGACTACGGGCAGGTGGCGGTCTACAACGGAAGTTCACCTGGCGCGCCGGCGCGATTCCTATTCGACGACCACCACGTTTTCGAAACCGATCGCCCCACCGCGGTCTGCCGCAATACGGCGCGCATGCTCACGGAAACCAGGCTGGGGAGGTACTTCGGCGTGACGCCCCCCGTCAAGCATTTCGGGTTGTTTGCGTGCGGAGTGACAGCGCAGGCGGCGGACGGAGCCGCATCTGCCGGCAACTGCTGCTAGCCAATCTCTTGTTTCCTAGCCTCAGATTGCCTCTTCCGGCTAACGGAAAGATATTCTCAGGTCACCGTAGCTTCGGGAGCTAAGGCAAGGCACATTTGATGGTCGCTCCGGAGAAAGATCAACTGATCAAAGGGATGCTGCAGCACTATCCCTTTGTAGTGAAAAACTTCAAGGCTTACTTCCGTAACCTTTATCGCCGCAAGATTCTCAAATCGACGGTCGTTACTCCTTACTCGGCCATCTTCTACGCCACTCACAAGTGCAACCTCGACTGCAGCTACTGCACGCAGAAGAACCCGGAGGTCTTCAGCGAGGAAGTCTCGACGGAAAAGACGATCGACATCTTTCGAGCCATCCGCAGAGACGTCGACACCATGGTGATCACCGGTGGCGAGTGTCTGGTGAGGCCCGATATTGAAGAGTTGGTCCGTGCGGCTCGCGAAGACGTCAAATTCCGATCGCTGTTGGCCGTTACCAACGGTGTGTTGCTTGACTCCCGGCGCGGCATTCTCGATCACCTCAACGGCCTCGTGGTTAGCCTCGATGCTTTGACGCACGATCCTTCCAAGCCGCTGTCGAAATCGAACGCCGTGCCGAAGGTAATCGACAACCTCATGATGGTCAAGGAGAAGATGCCTCCTCAGTCGGTGACGATTAGCTGTGTCCTCGAGCTGTGGAACATCGCGGAAGTGGAAAAGATTATCGACTTCTGCCAGGAGCATGGCTTCGTTTTCTCAGTGCAATCGGCACAGAACAACGGCAAGTACCCCAACTTCGCTTTTCTTAAGGACGACCGTTACCTAAGGTTTGTAGACAAGCTCATCGAGCTGCGGCGACAACGGGCCGTCAGGATCAACGGGACCCCCAAGCTGTTGCAGACGCTCCTGCTATTCGAAGAGTTCAAATGTTATCCGACGATGTTCCCGAGAATCTACCCCAACGGAGACATTTTTTACCCGTGCGAAGTCTTGCGCAAGATTGCCGGAAACCTGCTGGAAGATGGCTCGATCTCGGCGGCCTTCGAGAGGGGAAGGCGCTTGTACGGAGAAGTCCCTCAATGCAAGGCGAACTGTTACCTCTTTGGCAACGTCCTATCTTCCTATTACGTGGAAGATTTCTGGGGACTGGCCGGTGACACCGTGCGCTAGCTGGCGAACGCTGTGAACCGCGTGGGCAGCTGTTTCGGCCAGATGCTTACTAAAAGATCCCACATATTCGAGACGCAGATAGTCGCCACCCGCCAACCCGAGCTCAAGAGTGCTCGTTGCTGCTTGATCCACTGAGTCCTCTCGTACAGGCGGATCTTTCGCCTCAGACACATAGACCGGGCGGTAGGTTTCACCGTTGACCAGGATGCGTTCGATTTGTCGAATGGGAATGACCGTATGCACGCTCTCAGCCCGGTCACGTAGCACGATCAGGAGTTCGTTGCCGCGCAGCAGCAGATACAGACGTGCTCCCCTAGCCAGGGCCGGCTCGTCGGGCGAGTTCCCCGCAACATACGCTCCACCATTAAGCAGGTAATCTGCCTGGTGGAGCTTCTGCAACTTCCTTTCACGCTCGGGATCGTAGGCTGGACCGAGCGCCACCGCACACAGGAACGCGGTCGCCGCGAACCCCGCCGCCCACCAGTACGAGGCTGAGACGCTCCAGGCGAGTAGCCCTAGAAACCCTAGGCCGATCGCGAATCGAATCCAGTTCCAGTCCGCGCGCCGCCGCCAGCGACGGACAAGCGGAACGAGCAGCACGAACCAAAACAGGGCGTAGAGCAGAATCCCGATCCATTTGGGAACGCCGAAGGGCCGCAGCGGATCCTTGTTGGGGCGTTCCCGCAGAGACGGGTCGGCGCGGCGGATTTTGGTTCGGGACTCTGGATTACCCACGGCCCGGGAACTCCCTCAAGCGGCGACCTTCACTCCCCCAGCTCTTTCTGGAACACCTCTGCCAGCCGGCTCGCGTGCTGCTCAACCAGGCCCTCTTCTTCGGCTTCGACCATGATTCTTACCAGGGGTTCGGTTCCCGAGTAGCGGACCAAGACACGGCCACGATCGCCTAAGTCTTTTTCGCTGGCGGAGACAGCGTCGCGCAACGCGGGGACCTCGTCGAACGGCGCCTTTTCCTTGACCCGTATATTCTTGAGGGTCTGCGGAAAGGCACTTAACTCGCTCGCGAGCTCACTCAGGGGCCGTCCGGACGCAGCCAGGACCTGGAGCATCATGCGAGCTGTGAGCAACCCGTCACCCGTCGAGGCTAAGTCGCCGAAGATGATGTGCCCGGACTGCTCGCCGCCCAGGGCAGCACCGCTTCGAAGCATCTCTTCCAGAACGTATTTGTCGCCGACTTTCGTGCGGCTCATCCGTATCTCCGCTTTCGCGAGGGCCTTCTCGAGCCCCATATTGGCCATGACGGTAGTCACGACAAGCCGGCCGGGTAGGCCATCTCGATCAGCAAGATAGCGTCCCGCAAGCAAAAGAACAACGTCCCCGTTTATGAGGTTTCCCTTTTCATCAACAAACAACGCTCGGTCGGCGTCGCCGTCGAATGCCACGCCAAGATCGGCGCCGCTTTCGGTGACCTGCTGTTGCAGCGTTTCCATGTGAAGCGACCCGCAATCGAGGTTGATGTTTCTTCCGTTCGGCTGGTTAGCTACGATCTCCGCTTTGACGCCCAGCCGGTTGAAGAAAGAAGGGGCTAGGTTTGAAGCGGCTCCGTTGGCACAATCGACCACGAGCTGTGTTTCGAAGCCTGCCGCGGGATCGCCAACGCTCACCAGACGATCCAAATACTTCTCGACGAGGGATACGTCCGCTTCCAGCGCGCCTCGACGAGGCCGGTAGTCTTGGCTCAACGTGCTGAAAATCGCCGCTTCGACGCGCTCTTCTTCTTCATCAGACAATTTGTAGCCCGCCGACCCGAAGACCTTGATTCCGTTGTCCGAAAACGCATTGTGCGACGCCGAGATCATGACGCCCCTCACAAAGTCATCCTTTTCTGTCAAATAAGCGACGCCGGCAGTGGGCATGACCCCGGCGAATTTGACGGCGACACCGCCGTGATCGAGTCCGGCGGCCAGTAGCTCCGCCAGTTGCAAACCGGATTCGCGCGTGTCCATCCCGATAAGGACCTCGGACCGCCGGCCCGGGGAAACAGTCTGGGCTAGGGCCAAACCCGCGGCGAAAACGGTTCGATCGTCGAGGGGCGGCTCACCGGCACGGCCGCGGATTCCATCGGTGCCGAACAGTTTTCTTGGCATGGGTTGAAGTGTGACGGGCGTTGAGCTATTCGCTTATATTCACTTCCACCTTGACGGATGCATCTCCATCGAAGCGAAGGTAGGGGTCGGGGAGGTAAGCAGTCGTAGAGACCGTGTGAGTGCCGACCAGGCCCGCGATGGCAATGGGGTCTGTTGTCACTTGAGTGAGCAGAGCTACCCGCCGCTCCGGACCGACGACGGTCAACCGAGGAGGCTCGACGTGGAAAGAAGAGACTGCTCTGGAATCGGCCGCCGCCCCCACGAAGATGGGTTGAACCGGCACCTCCCGACGGCCCTGTTTTTCCAAGGATAGGCGCAACTGGGAAGGTACAGCTCGCATCAGGTGAAGACCATCGGGAAGATCTAAGGTTGCGCCTGTCACATCGAACGTTTGCTCGCCGGCCTGGTCCACACCGGCGAAGTCAATTTGCACGGCCGCTCCTCGACGCCGCAATTCCTCCACCCGGCCACGCGATCCCCTGACGACGATTGTCACTTGGTCAGCCTGGTCGGGATTAAACTCCAATTCCGGCGGCACATTGACATAGTTGATACGCGCCTTGAGGACTGTCTCGACTTTCGGCTGGCTTCGAACCAGGCCCCACAGCAGAACGGCGATGCCGACCGCAAGGAGTTTGGGGCCGATATTTCGGCCAGGTCGCTTCTTCGTCCACGCCATAGGAGAATCTTCGGCTAGTGGGTCTCCGCCGAACCGGCACGAGAAGAAGTCTCCACATACGCCACCGCGGGCGCTGTCTTCCGCACGGGACGTTGGGTCGCCTCGGTCCCGCGCGGCGCTGATACCACGGGACCGAAGGACTCAATCAGCCTCTCGCGAAGGCGATCAAGGGTGACGTCTCGTTCAATGCTGCCTGCGGAAGCGACCGAGATTTGCCCATCCGCTTCGGAGACGGCGATCGCCAGACAATCACCTTCTTCCGAGACGCCTATAGCAGCGCGGTGCCGAGTGCCGAGGGAGCTGATCTGACCGGGGTTGGTCGTCAATGGGAGAAAGCAGGCCGCCGCGGCGATTCGGCCCCGTCGAATGATGACTGCACCGTCGTGCAAGGGAGAACCACGGTCGAACACACTCTCGAGCAAATCGGTAGATAGGTGCGCGTCGAGCGCAACACCGCTTTGAATGAACGTCCTCAGGCCGGTCTCTCGCTGCAGTACGATTAGCGCGCCCACTTGCCGTTGGGACAGATGACCCACGGCAAGAACTACGTCCTCGTACTCGTGGAACGCCTTCTTTCGTCGCCCCGAAGGCAGGAATTGCAGGGCAAATTGCCGCAAGGCGCGTCGGATTTCCGGTTGAAAGATGACGATCAAGGCAATGACCGTGTAGGGGGCCAACGAGCCGATCAGCCTATGGACCATCTCGAGACCCACGGCCCCCGAGACATAGTAAACGCCACCCAGCAAAGCAAGGCCCAGTACGATGGGCGTCGCCCGCGTTCCCCGTACTACCAAGATCAGCTGGTAGACGAGATAAGTTAGGACAACGACCTCGAGTACAGCGCGCGCTAACGCGGCTGGCCCTCCGGTCACGACTTCGTTGACGAGGTCCCACATGGGGGTCGGTCAAAAAGCTCCCATGAATAGTGTAGCCAAATCTATGGAATGCCAGCCTGTTTTCGGGGAAACGGCGACGAGCCATTGCCTTTCGGGCGCGTCGGCCACGTGGCCCCGCCTGTGTACCCTCGGCCTCAAACCGCCTGCGCCGGGCCGCGCCGGCGCACGACACCGCTGGGTCACTTCCTATTGCACGTGCAGTTTCGCCCCCAGTGGCATCCAAGCCAATCGCCACCGACCTCCCCGCCGCGCCAAAAGCGATCTGGTAGAATGACGCGGGTTTAGTCTAGTCATAGATGAATTTCCTTGCCCCACGGCTGGCGCCGGTCCTTCTGATGACGCAGTTAGTCTTGGCTGGCGGCGCGATGCAGGCACCCTCGGAGCAAGCATCTTCTCAAGAAGAAGAAACAGGCCCCTTCAAGCTCGTCTACAAGGGCGAACCGCTGGTCGCGCAGTTACAGTGCGACGGGGACCATTTTCAGCGTGCGGCGGCCGTGTGCTCCGACGCGATGCCTTGTGAACTGTACCTCGAGCTAACCGGCGTAGGGCAAGCCGCCGAAAGAGTCTTTCTGATTGGCAACGTTCATACGTTGTCGGCAACCGTATCCTCGATCCTCCTGGCGAGTGACGACGAAGGCATGAGCTGGTACGAGCCGTATCCTCGCCTCGCTGCTGGCTTTGAGTCGATCCAGTTTGTGGAGGATGAATACGGCTGGATCGCCGGGCAGGAAAGTCAGCTCGACAGTTCTTCGAGACCCTTTCTGTTGCGCACCGGCAATGGAGGAGTTCGCTGGCGCCGGTACGATATCTGGACGGACGAAGACCGCTCCGGAGCGATTCTCGACTTTTACTTTGACACCGAAAAACACGGATTGCTGAGCATTGACTTGCTGACGTCGGAGATCGACTCTTACGAACTTTACGAGTCGATGAATGGCGGCCTGTCTTGGGGCATACGCGAGATCTCCGATCGCCAAGCGAAGCTCAAGAATATCCCTCTCGTAAGAAGACAGCTCGACTGGCGTTTGGGCGAGGACGGGGGAAAAGCGGTCTATGTAGTAGAACGGCGGCGAGGCGAGGAATGGAACGCCCAGGTGGAGTTCAGCGTTCGGGTTGGAACCTGCCGCGGCACCGCGGAGGCGGCTGACTCCGGGTCCCGTTGAACTGACAAACTGAGCGGCTTCTATTTCCTTGTCTCCGGGCTTGAAAAGGCGATCCCCCGGACGGAAGCGCCTCTTTGAGCGCCCAATAGCATTGCCGGACTTATCCGAAGGCCTTTGCGTACATGTTCATCCGGTCTCCGGGTCACGGGGCGAGGCCGATCCCCTCGGCTGCAGTTTGCCTCAGCGCCGTCCGTTCGACAGCCCACTTTGGTGGTGATGGTTGTAACGCCCGGCGTCCCGCAGCCGTCCCAACGGGCAGACCTAGCCGGCTTACTGGAGGCGATGCCAAATGAAATACGTACAGGTTACGATCCTCGCTTTTTTGGTTATCATAGCGGGACTTCTGGTTGGTATCTACCAAACGCAGCACTCCACTGCGACCTCGGCGGAGAGTCGCGATGAAGGGTTGTTCGAGCCGGCTCAGGCCCTGCCCGAAACCGCACGGCAACCGGATTTGGCCGAGATCGCCGGCAAACCGGTGGAACCGGTTATCGATCGAGCTACCCGGTCGGTGGAGCCAAAGCCCGACCCTCGTAGGGATCGCGTTGAGCCTCGCGGCGCGCCCGCCGAGCCGCCCGCGACCCGACAGGAGGCGGCAGAGGTTCGAGATCCGGAACCCGTCCCGGAACCGGAAATCGCGGCGCCCCGGCCGGCTTCCGCTCCCGTCCCAACTTCACCCGAACCGGAACCCAGACAACCACGGACGGTGACCCTTCCGGCGAATATGCCCATCGTCGTTCGGCTCGTCGATGCACTCTCGACCGACACGAACTACGCGGGAGATACTTTCTACGCCGCACTCGACGAAGAGATCATGCTGGACGGCTGGCTCGTTGCGCGCAAGGGAGCGCATGTGGAAGGCAGGGTGCTGGAATCACGGCGCGCTGGGCGGGTCAAAGGGGTCTCAATGCTCTCGCTGGAGCTTGTTCGCCTCTCGACCGCCGACGGGCAAACCGTCGAGGTTGTGACCAATCGAGCGAAGCAACAAGGTCCACAGTCCCAAAAATCCGATGCCAAGAAAGTCGGTTTGGGAGCCGCAATTGGCGCGGCGATCGGAGCGATTGCCGGCGGTGGCAAAGGCGCCGCCATCGGAGCGGGTGCCGGTGCGGGAGCCGGCGCTGGAACGGTTCTGACTACCCGCGGCAAGCCGGTCAAGTTGCCCTCCGAGACACGGCTGGAGTTTCAACTGATGGACCCGGTTCAGGTTGTGGAAGCGCTCTGAACTGCGAGCGCCGGGCGGCAATTCTGAGCGTGCGGTATAACGCGGCGTTATTCAAGTTTCACCACCCGCCTCTGCCACAGTCGGTCAACCAAACGCCTGCGATCCCCTCTTACGCTACATCGCTAAAATGGCATCCATGGGCCCCGACGAGAAGGCTGCTGGTCCCTGGGAATGCCGGCTTTGCCGAGCCGCCCTCGAAGTCCGAGTCGACTTTAAGGGGAAGGTGACCTGGACGGTGGATCCGCGTGACCCGGACTTCGGAAACAAGGAGCCGGAACTACGCGGCAAATATAAGGAGCCGACACTGGTCTGCTCCGCGGACCCTATTCATGACACCGGGTTCAAGCTGGTTGAAGGCGAGATCGTGGCCGATTCGTAAATGCGCTCGTCCCCCGGGCCAAGTGATATGAGAAGCTCTCCTACTTAGGTTGTCAGGCCGGCAGCCAGTTCTTACCATGGTTATATGAGGCTCTATCTACCACCCGCACTGTTCATCGCCCTCGGCAGCTTCGGGGGCCTCGAAGCCCAGCAAGAGGGAGTCATCCCTCGCTGGGAGATCATAGAGCTCGCCAAACGTCTCGACGAAAGCGCGAAAGATGTCCAGAGGATACTGTCCCAAGCGCGGCCAAAGGACTGGGTTAAAGAGGGTGCGCCCGATGCCTACATCGGACAGCACAATATCCTTCGTTCTGACCTTTCTAACCTATCCCTCTCCGCGCAAGCCATGCAGCGCAAGCCGGAGAAATTGTCGATCGCGATCGATACTTTTCTCTGGCTTGATCGAGTGGGGTCGATGCTGAGGTCGCTGACAGCCGCCGTGCGCAAGTATCAGAATCCGGCTCTGGGGGAACTGTTGGCTTCCGCCGGGAACCGCGCCGCAAACTATGAAGAGACCCTAAAAGGATACCTGCGCCAACTCGCGGTGGAGCGAGAAGCGGAATTGGAGATCTCTCATAGCGAAGCACAGCGTTGTCGCGAAACACTGATCCGGCAGCCGCGATCTCGGAAATGAGAGCCGCGGGACTAATCTTTTCATGACAATCAGACGTTAGAATCCAGTCATGATGGGGAATCCACATCGATCGCCCAAACCGGGGCCTGGCCGCAGTTCAACGTCGGTGCCCGCGGCCCCCGGCCCGGACTACTCCTTTCGTTGTCACATCTGTCAGGAGCCGTCGTCGGAGATATGCCGGCGCTGCACCCGTGACACCTGTGGCAACCACGTCTGCGAACGTTGTCTAAACTGCAGCGACTGCTGCCAGTGTCACATCACGCGCAAGTAAAGCGCTTCCTGGCAGCGCCCGTTTTCTAACCGCAAGCAACGGGCGGTCTCGTATCGGCTGTTGGCGTCCCCGGCTACACTAGAATGTGCCATGCGGTCTCCCCGAATACCTAAATGGATCGGATGGCCGCTGCTGGCGCTTTGGACGTACTTCGTGCTCTCCTTCCTTGCCCAAAAGGCGATCTTTCATCCGTCAAAGTACCCAGAAGGGTTTTGGGATCTTCAGGCCCATTGGAATGCGGAGGACGTCTGGCTTGATACGGCTGACGGTGTACGCATCCACGGCTGGATGATCGAACCTGACGAGAGCCGAGGATTGGTCACACTCTATCTCCACGGCAACGGGGGCAACCTGACGCACCGCGTTGTTCACATCCAGGCGCTGGTGAACGTCGGGTCTTCGTTGCTCATCATCGACTACCGCGGATACGGCAGAAGCGAGGGCAGCCCTTCCGAAGAGGGAACCTACCTGGACACCGAGGCGGCTTACGAGTACTTGCTGGAACGCGGGTACCGCCCGGAGCAGATCGTCGTGCACGGCGAATCGCTGGGCACGGCCATGGCCACGGATCTCGCCTCCCGCCGCCCTTGCGCCGGGTTGGTCTTGGAAGCGCCCTTCCCTTCGGCGCGCGCCGTGGCAGCGCGCGTTCTGCCGGTCCTTGGGCCATTGGTGATCTCAGGGCTCGAAACCGGGGTGAAGATCGCCCGTGTGAAGGCGCCGGTGCTGATCATCCACGGCGACCGTGACGAAGTGATCGCCTACGAGCTCGGTCGAGAAGTTTTTGATGCTGCCAACGAACCAAAACAGTTTTGGACCGTCGAGGGGGCCCATCACAATGACATCATCGTCGCGGCCGGCGCAGAGTATGAAAGACGCCTAGCCAAATTCCACAGCCGATTGCTCGCTCCCCAATAGCCTGTCCTCGAAGGATAGGCGATGCGACTGCCGCGGCCAATTTGCCACGATCGCCCGGCACCGGGTCGAGCGACTACAGGCCTCGAGAAGTTGCGTGTGAGGGCCCACTTGTCTCAGTGAGAGCTTTCGTCATTTTGGCGGCATCGTTGGCGGGATTGATCGCCGCCCCAACGGTGACGGGGCAGCAACAGGGCGAGCCGCGGGAAACCGGGCGACGAGCGCTGGTCGGCGCCCTGCGAGGAGAGGTTTTCACGATTGCTCCCAACGGCGAACGCCACCTCGTTCCCGAGGCCAAGGTGCTGCTTGTCCTGGTGCCGGGTCCTCGCTCTCCGGGGCAAGCCGCCCCGCCCCGGATGGAATCGGAGACGGATATCGCCGGCCGATTCGAGTTCGACGTCGTCCCGGCCGGCTGTTACGCGGTCAAAGCCAGCTCGGCCGGCCTGGCGGGCGAAGGAAGTGAGATTTGCTTGCTGGCCCCCGGCGGAGTGGTCGACCTGGCCATCGAATTGAAATCCGGCGTGTTGAAGGAGTCTGTGGAGGTTTCTGCCGAACCGGAAGGCATCGAAACGGTTGTCGACTCGGCTACTTTGTCTGACGTCCCCAGTATCAACGAGCGCTTCCAGGACTACTTGCCGCTTTTGCCCGGCGTGATCCGCGGCCCCGATGGGCGCATCAACCTGAAAGGTGCGCGGGCCGCTCAGGGCGGCGCGTTAGTCGACGGCGCCAACGTCACCGACCCTGTTACCGGCGAAACCGCCATCAATCTCCCGATCGACGCGGTCTCCAGCGTCAGCGTCCTATCCAATCCCTACGACTCTCAATACGGGAAATTCGCGGGCGCGGTATCAACGGTGGACACGGGGGTTTCGCACTTCAACAAGTTTCGTTTCAAAATCCAGAATTTCCTGCCGCGGCTCCGAAGCCGGGATGGCGCGACCGTAGGCATCGGGGGATTCACTCCGCGTCTTACCGTTTCCACTCCTTTGCTTCCCGGTCGAGTCTCTTTGTTGCAGTCTCTCGAATACCGCTTTGTCCGCACCGAGATCGAAGGCGCCGGGCTGCCTCCCCTGGAGAGCGACACGGTGCTCGAGAGCTACGATTCCTTCACCCAGTTCAATTTTCAGATCAACGATCGGCATGCGGCGATGGTCAACGTTTCCTTCTATCCGCAGAAACAAAATTACTTCGGACTCAATACCTTCCTGCCACAAGCGGCCACGCCGAACCTGCGGCAGCGGGGTTACATGGTTTCGTTGCGCGACGTCTATGCCTTTCCCTCCGGCGCCGTGCTCCAGTCTCAGTTGAGCACTAAGATTCTTGAGGTCGACGTGCTGGCCCAGAGCGATGATCTTTTTCAGATGGGGATCGAGACCACCACTGGAGGATTCTTCAACCGGCAGAACCGGGAAACAACGCGCCTGGAGTGGACGGAAACCTACCATTTTGCCCCTGGCAGAACGCTGGGCCGGCACCTGCCCAAAGCCGGCCTCGCCTTCGTTCGCAACAGCTACGACGGCCGCCAGATCTTCAGGCCGGTGGAGATCCTGGGAGTCTCGGACAGGCTGGTCGAACGGGTCGACTTCGGCGATCCCGCCCTGGTTGACGTGGACCAAGACGAATACATGTTTTTCGTCCAAGACCAGTGGACCGTCCGACCACGTCTCACCTTTGATTTCGGTATTCGCTTCGAGCGGGATGCGGTCGCCGAGGCGAACCATGTTGCGCCCCGCCTGGGTATGGCCTACCTGCTGACCAAAGACATGCGCACGGTGCTCCGCGGTGGACTCGGACTTTTCTACGACCGCGTTACCCTGAATCTGCCGACCTTCCTGCAGCTTCCCGAACGCAGGGAAACGATCTTTTCGCCCACCGGAACGCTGCTTGGTGAACGCGTCTATCGTCACCGTCAAGTCGGCAGAATTCGCAATCCCAGCAGCTATGTGTGGAGCCTCCAGCTAGACCGCGAGGTGGCCGCGAACTTGTTTATGCGATTTGGACTTCAGCAACGTAACACCACCCGTGATATCTTGCTCGATCCCGAGAGAACGGAACAAGGAGACTTCTTGACGCTCAAAAGCAGCGGGCGAAGCCGCTACCGGGAACTCGAGATGACCACCAAGTATCGCTTTCGCGGACGCCACCACCTCACCGCTTCCTATGTCTGGTCTTCCGCCCTCGGCGACCTCAACGACTTCAACACGTTCTTCGGTAACCTTGGGAAGGCCGTGATTCGACCCAATGAGAGGTCCCGGCTAGCGTTCGACGCTCCGCACCGGCTGCTGTTCTGGGCCAACCTCGCGGCACCCTATGGTCTGACCGTTTCGCCGGTTCTCGACGTCCACAGCGGATTCCCCTATTCGCTCGTCAACGAACAGCGCGATTTCGTGGGCCCGCGGAACCGGGCGGGGCGGTTCCCCACCTTTGCCTCGTTCGATTTACAGGTGCTCAAAGAGGTCACTCTCCCATTCAAGAAAGGGAAATATAAGGTGCGAGCGGGCTTCAAAGCCTTTAACCTGCTGAATCGCTTCAATCCTCGCGACATCCAAAACAACGTCGCCAGTCCGCGTCTGGGTACTTTTTTCAACAGTAAGGATCGATCGGTGAGCGCGAAGTTCGCGTTCGATTTTTAGATTGGGGGAAAGAGCGTGGTCGTTCTCCCCACCGCCCCATCCTCGTGTCATTGACTCCGGAAACACATCAGATGTTCGTCAGTGACGGCACAACATACAGACGCCATCGGGGGTGCCCGGGACCACGTGACTGCTAGAGCTAGAATCGGAGATTACAATCAGCATGGAATAGGCGAAACATCCTGACCGCCGCGAAATACAAAATGCACATTACGCACGTGCTCCTACATAACGACGAACTCGGCAAGATCTCCAAGGAACAAAAATATCTTGCTGCACTTCGAATTCGATGCCGACCCGGCGCAGCGGGTAGTTGCTCATCTTGCACTTGACGCCGCGCGGCGTGGCGCACGCTTTCAGCGTGATGTGTCGGGCTTTCCAGCCCGACATTTCCGGCGGCGATGGGTACCTAGACAAGCTCTGCATGGAATTAGTCGGTCTACCCTCCAGCCGCTGCCGCCCGCCCACGCGGGACGTTCGAGATGAATTTCGTGAAAGGGCACGCCAGATGCTCATCGAGAGTGGAGTGCCGGGAGTTGTCGGCAGCCCGGCTCAGCAGGAGACCGCGCAGCGAGCTTCCTGAATATCACCAGAGAATTCGTAGGCAAGCCAGTACGGCGGCGAATGCATTGACCGTAAGCCGCGCTGCCCGTTCAGTAGCAAACCACTCGTTGGCGTGACCCAAATGGCCGTTGCAAGGTTCCTTCGGAACAGGCAGAGAGAAGTGCCTGCTTACGGCCACTTGAGGCTATGAAACCCTAAAGGGTGGGGTGCCGCATTGAAAACCGCCGTTTTCGTATCTGCGTTCTTACTAATCTGCGTCCTGCAAAGTTGCAGCAAAGTGGGGACCCGAGGTAACGAGACCCAGGCCGAGACCCACCCTCTTTTCGAAAAGCTCACGGTATTCTCGGCCGGCGAGGCCGGCTACCACTGTTTTCGAATTCCCGCGCTCGTTGTTACGGCCAAAGGAATAATCCTGGCCTTCTCGGAAGCTAGGAAGCTAACCTGTCACGATGACGCGGAGATCGACCTTGTGCTGAAACGGAATTTCGACCAAGGTAAGACCTGGCAAGTCTTGCAGGTGCTTTTTGACTATGGTTCGGACTCCGTGAATCAGCCTGCCCCGGTGCTTGATCGAGAGACCGGGGAGGTCGTGCTGGTTTTCTGTAGAAATAACCAACGTGTCTTTGTTACGAAAACCTTGGACGACGGCGTGACGTGGTCCGAGCCGGCGGAGATCACGAAGGACGTCGTCGACCCGGCATGGAGCTATATCGGGAGCGGTCCAGGCCACGGAATTCAACTGAGCAGCGGTAGGCTTCTGATTCCTAGCTGGGGAGACACAAGCCCCGGCCCGGCAACCTGGCCGCGGCCGGGCTGGGGCGGCGAGCAGTTTTCCTACGTGATGTATAGCGATGACCACGGCGCTACCTGGAAACGCGGAAAGTCCCTCGATATGGACCTTTCGGACGAGACCATGGCGGTCGAAACCGCGGACGGTTCTATCTATATGAACATGCGTAGCCGCCAGGAAAAGAGGATGCGGGCCTTCGCCTGGAGTGAGGACGGCGGCGTTTCTTGGTCGCCCGTGCAGTTCGATCAAAGCCTGCCCGAGCCCTCGGTCCAGGGAAGTCTGGTTCGCTTCACCGACCAAGAACACTTCTCGAAGAATCGCGTGCTTCTCGCACACCCCTCCAGCCAGACCGAGCGAAAACAGTTCACCGTGAGGATGAGCCACGACGAATGCAAGACATGGCCGGTCTCGAAGGTCCTTCACGATGGTTCTGGCGGCCTATTCTGACTTGGCGATCGCCGACGACATGACCATCCTTTGCCTATACGAAGCAGACCAATATTCCAAGTTGGCCCTGGCCCGTTTCAACCTGGAATGGTTGACAGACGGAAACGACAGCCTGAAAAGGGTGAATCCGTAGCGGGAGTCTCCGACTTCAGCGCCGGTCCTTCGGAGTTTCCGGCAGGCTATTGTTCAGAACAAAGCCGCAAGGCATTTGGTCGCTCCCTCGGGATCCGCGGTGGAACTTCAGCTTCCGGTCAGCAGTACTGAGGCGGCGTCAGACTCAACCGTGTAGCAGCAGACATCAGCAAGCGCCTTAGCAGTCGGCCCAGCGGTCGCGAGAGAACCGAGGAACTGAGTCCATGGCCATCCAGATCAGTGGCTTGACGCCGGTTGAGACGACGCCGGTCGAGACCCAATACCGCCGCATCCGCACCGCGATCCCGGTCCCGGAATCGATCGACCTTATCGAACGCTTGCGGAAGGTGGAGCCCCGCTCGATGCTGGGGATGTCGCCGGTCGTGTGGGAACAAGCCGCGGGCTTTCTGATCCGAGACCCTTACGGCAACCGGGCGCGGGCTGTTTTACTCTCTTCACCCGCAAAATCCTGACACCGGTGAGCCCCTGGTGGCACTCTGTGATGAGATGGCAATGGAGTGTGTGCGCAGGGGAGTCATGCTGTTCGTCACCGGCAGAGGGTTCATCAAGTTCGCACCACCTCTGGTCATCGAGCGGGACGCACTTATGGAGGCCGTGGAGGTAGTGACCGACGTAGTCGACCAGATGCTACGACAAGAGTAGCGACCTCTGATAAGGGAGACCATACAAAAGCGAAGGGGCCGAAGCTTAACTGGCAAACTTCGAACGGACGCGTCAAACCCGAGCGTACTTGCGCAGAACCTTTGCGTCCGGCGGCGCCTGGCGGCGGGAGTAGGAGAAAGTGACTTCACCTACGTACAGGTCGCCGCGGGAGTCCACGGCTATACCGTGAGGAGCAAAAAAGCGGCCTGCTCCCAGCGGGTCTTCCTCGCCCCATTCAGACTGCACATTCCCGTCAAGGTCGCGGACAGTAATGCGCGCGGCGTGCTGATCGAGCCTCGCCTCTTGACCGAACATGAAGATCCCGCCTACCTCGCCGACATATAGGTTTTGCTCCGCGTCCTGGCAAATGGCGTCGGGCCACCAGATGTCGTCCCACTGCGCTAGAAATTCGCCCTCCGGAGAGAAAATCTGAATGCGCAGGTTCTGGCGATCGCCCACGTAGACCCTTCCCTGGCGGTCGACGAAGACACAGTGAGGTTGATGGAACTGGCCCGGTTGGTCCCCGGGCTCGCCCCAGGAACGTAGCAGCCGGCCTTCAGCAGTAAACTTGTGGATGCGGGCATTCCCGTAACCATCCGAGACATAAATGTCGCCTTCGGGGGAGAGTGCTACGTCCGTCGGCCGATTGAAGGGCGGTCCCCCACGCTGCACGGTCTTCCAGTCGGACGGGACATAACCCGTATCCGCCACGCCGTTCTCCGGCGCAATGGTCATCAGGAGCTTGCCGTCGGTCGTGCACTTATGCACGCGGTGCCCCTCGTCATCGACGCAGTAGACGGCATCGTCGGGACCGATGAAGATCATATGAGGACGCACGAACATACCTTCTCCCCACGATCCCAGGAAACGGCCGTCTCGGTCGAAAACGACAACGGGATGCTCCGACCGGCAGAAAGCATAGACGCGGTCCTGGGAGTCGACGGCGATCCCGGGAACCTCTCCCAGCTCCCAATCGGGCGGCAACTGCGCCCACCCTTCGACTTCTTCGTAAATGAACTTGCCGCTTCCCAGTTTCACTGACTTTTCGCTCATGGCTTAGCCTCGATTCAATCGCATTCGAAGGGCGCAAAGAGTACGCTGTCCCAGACAAGACTTTCTGATCGTCCTGGCGACATGTCTCGTTGGTGCGCCGGCCCTTTTGCTGGGCGGTGGGATGCCGGCAAGAATGCCGGCACAGCACGCTGAAAGCGTACGCCACGTCGCTGTCGAGCCGATCACATCCTGCTTTCGAGCCCGACATTCCCGAATCTATAATGAACTCGTCTCCAGGACAGTCCACTAGTCACACACGAAGGTCTTGGTGGCTCGGTGTCGCTGTAGGAGGAGCAGCGGATCGCTTCTGCCGAGCACCCGGCTCACAATCCAGTCCCGGCCTCGAACAGGTCATCGACAAAGGCCCTAGCGTCGGCCAGCGCCTTGCGCGGCTCGATCTCGTATCCCCACCCAGGCGACTCATCCTCGACGGAAAGGAATCCCTGGTAACCAACCTTCTGCACGACCGACAGCAGTCCCTTGAAGTCCACGTCACCCCTGCCGAGCGGAGGACACTCGAAGTTCTCGTGGTGACCCCGGGCGTCCTTCAGATGGATGTGGACTATACGGTCACTGAACGTCGCGAAGGCTCTAGCGACGTCCTCGCCTCGAATGTGAAAGTGCGCCGAGTCAAACAGCAGTCCCAGCGAGCCCAGACCATCGTAGCTCAACAAGCGATGCACACCACTCGTGCCGTAAATCAGAACACCGGGCTGTGAGGCTGCTTCGGCTGCGAGCGTGACGCCCAATGACTGCGCCACGGGGAGCAGTTCCCGCAGCGCCTGGATGAAGCGGTCCCAATAGACGCTTTCCCACCCGTAGAAGTCTTTTTTGCCGGTGCCTATGACGACATAACGAGCGCCCAGGTCGGAGGCTAATTGCAGCGTGCCCTTGATGTAATCGATGTTGGCTTGTCTCTTCTCCGGCCGGGGATCGATCAGCGAATTGTGTGCGTTGAGGGCAACGATGGGGATGCCTACCTGCTCGGCGCACTTGCGAACCTCTTGGCGCAGGGATGCGTCAGCCTTGGGGGTCAAGTGAGGCTGGGGCAAGGGCAGGTACGGGGGTCCGCCCACCTCTGCATGGATGTCAATGCCTTCGTAGCCAGCCTCCGCCGCAACGCGGATCGCTTCTTGAACAGAAAGCCCACTCAACAGCGAGGAATTGAAACTCAGTCCCGGTTTCATCAAGGCGGTCTTAGTTGTAGGTTATTTCGATCAGGTTCCCCAAGCAAGGCCCGCTTTCGGGAAAGACCCTCCCGGCAGGAACCTACGCCAGCGGGTCTCCGGAATATCAATTGGGCAGGAGTTTGACACCGCGATGATTATCGCATACACTTGGCTGCGCGCATCGAGTCCGGTCCAGGCAGCCAAGCGGGTTAAGCCCGCCCCGAGCCAATTGGCTCCCTAGCCAAGGCCTTTCATCAGCGGTCGTAAATCGGAGAAGATCCCATGAAAGCGGCCATTCTAAAAGAGCTAGGTGGTCCTCTCCACATCGAGGAAGTTCCCGACCCGGCGATCGAACCAGACGAAGTACTGGTCCAGGTAATGGCCTGCGGGACCGACGGGACTGACTTGAAGATGGTCGATGGATTCGGCTATACGCCCGAACTGCCGTTCATCTTGGGTCACGAAATGGCTGGGGTTGTGGCGGAGATCGGATCTGGGGTAAGCACGCTCAAGCCAGGCAACCGGGTGATTGCCTACAATTTCTTCACCTGCGGCCGATGTCGATTCTGCCTCACTCATCGCGAACAGTTGTGCGTAGATATGGCGGGTGTCATGGGCGCTCGCAACAAGCACGGCGGCCACGCCGAATACGTTGGCGTCCCGGCACGTCAGCTCGTTCCCCTCCCTGACAACATCTCGTGGCCCGATGCCGCCGTCATCCCGGATGCCGTAATCACGGCGCTGCACGCCGTGGACCGAGCGAGAGTGCAACTTGGTGAGACCGTGGTGATCATCGGAGTGGGCGGCGTGGGCTCATCGGCCGTCCAGATCGCGATGCTGGCGGGAGCAACAGTGGTCGCTGTAGACCGAACCGCCGAAAAAGTTGAACGCGCCTACGACATGGGAGCCGACGTTGCCATCAACAACGCTGAGTCGGACGTTCCGAAATCAGTCCAGGAGCTCACGGCAGGACTCGGCGCCGACTGTGTGATTGACTGCGTAGGGCTGGAGCAAAGTCTGGCCTCGGGCATCGACTCTCTGCGTCCGGGGGGAAGGCTGACCGTGGTCGGCTACACGCCGGAGATCTACGGGGTCAACGGCAAGAGACTGGCTCAGAATGAGCTGGAGATCATTGGCACCAGGTGCGGCAGGCTACAAGACTTGATCAACGCCGTTCGGCTCGTCGCGGACGGAAAGATGAAGTCGATCGTCACGAATGTCTATCCGCTCGAGGAAATCAACGAGGCCATGGCGGCGCTGCGAGCGGGAAAGGTCCTCGGGCGGGCGGTACTGCTGACTCCAGCGGGTCAAGAGGCCGTCGGCCAGGCGTGAGTCAATCATCGAGCCGCGAGTGTGAGCGAGCGGTCCAGAGATGACGCCGCTCAGCACAGATGAATTCGCGTGTACCTCAACGCCGCCACCTGGAACGAGAGCAAGATTCTCGTTCCGACTTGCATGAGCGGCTGTCAAGTTTCAAAATGCTTGACCACCGCCGTCGCCGAAAACAAATACCTGAGGCGCGGTTCACCTCCGCGGACAGGAACACCGAAAAGAATGGAGCTGGTTCATGGATAAGCTGATCATCACTGTCACCTGTGACTCCAAAATGTCGTTCCCGGGGAACCCCCATTGCCCGGAGCCCAGCGACACAAAGGCCGTTGCCGACGAGTACATCCGAGCTGTGAATGCGGGAGCGGCTATCGCTCACACGCACGGTTCCTATACAAGCGACCCGGAGATACAGCCTGACGGTCGGAAGCTGCAAATACCGGTGGTCGAAGGCTGGCACGACATCGTCGGAAGGATCCGGTCAGCAGGTGATCCCATCCTTCAGTTTGGGCTGGCCAGCATGCGTCTGGAACAGAAGCTCGAGCTGTGGAAGGATCTTGGCGCTGACATGAGCTCCATCGCTTTCAACTCCCACGATGAATACTTCCATCCGGATCCGGCTTATCCTGCGAATGAGATCTACGCCGTTCACCCTGTCTCAGAGCTAAAACAATACGCCCAGCTCGCCAACGAATACGGGGTCAAGCTGGAAATTGAGGCCTTCCATACGGGAGCCTTTTGGAATATCAGTAAGCTGCGAGAGGAGCCGGGACTTTTGCCCGACCCGCTTTGGATTACCTTGTTCTTGGGCTGGCCGGGGGGGTCTTGGACACCGCCTACGGCCGCCGGTCTGCAATACCTCGTCGACAACCTGCCGCCCCGTGCCAATTGGAACATGAGCTGCATGGACCCGTCCGTCTATTGGTCCATCGTAGCCCACTCGATCGCTCTCGGCGGAAACGTACGCATCGGCATGGAAGATTGTCCCTATCTTGAAAACGGGGAGTTTGCGACAACCAACGCCCTGCTCGTGGAAAAGGCAGTCCGCATTGCAAATGAGGTGGGGAGAGCCATAGCCTCGCCCGAGGAGGCACGCCAGATGACCGGGCTGCCCGAAAGAACCGCGGCTAAGGGGTAGCGGCTGTCCCGCGCGTGCTGGTCCCCGACTTTCCCGCAAGCCTGCGCCACGCGCTGGGTGTGACTGGACGGCCAACGGCCGCAGGTCTCGGCAAAACGGCCGCCGAGGCCTGCGCTACGGGACTAACCCAGGGCCAGACCGCGCTACGAGCTGGAAAATGTAGGGGCACGGCATGCCGTGCCCAAAGTCCGCGATCGTCCACCTGGCTCCTAAACATACGTGAGCGAACTTATGAAATGGACCACTGAAGGTCGGACCTGGGAACACTCGTGAATGTGCAGTTACGGCTTCCAGGTCTTGGCGAGCGCCCCGTACTCCCGAGCTTGGCCCGCTATGTCGACTCCGACTTCCTCACCCCACGCCGCCAGTAGTCGACGGTAGATGTCACCCGGCTTGCCGTCGCCGACAGCCTGGAAGTTAAAACGAGTGACCGGAATCATACTGATCGGCGTACTCGTATACCAGGCTTCGTCCGCCTCGCGCACATCGTAGGGAGCGATATCGGTTTCTTGTACCGGGATGCCGAGCTTCGCCGCCAACTCGATGCAGGCGTGGCGGGAAACACCGCGCAGAATGTCGTTTGGTTTTGGCGTCAAGATCTCGCCCTGCCGCGCAATGAAAAAGTTGCTGCCGCTGCCCTCGGTGATGAATCCGTGTTCGTCCGTGAGCAGAGGCATGGCTCCCTGTTCCAGCCGCGCCGCTTGAAGCTCAGCCAGCTTGTAGTAAATGCGGCTGCGGTTCTTCACCTTGGGATCGATGTAGCGCGCCGGCACCGATTGTTGTGGCGTGATTACGAAATGGGCTCCCGTCTCGTACTTCTCCGCTATGTGGCCGATGTGGCGGACAAGAGGAATAACGTTAATGGAGACGATGGGAGCTGTCCCTTCTTTAACAATGCCGTCATAGAGTGGCAGCGCTGTCAAGGGTCACATCATGCATGATCTGGATGTCCAAGCCGTCCAGTGCCGGCAAATTGCGCTCGATCGCCTCGTAGGTGGCGGTCTCCATCTGATCGATGGTCAGTCCACAGTCGATTTCGGCATAACGCATGGAGGCATAGAGACGGTCTAGGTGCTGGCGCAGGCGGTAAGGCTTCTGGTTGAAAGTGCGAGTCGCCTCGAACACCATGTCGCCGAACATCAGGGCAGAGTCGAAAATCGAGATGCGGGCTTTAAGCTCGGGAATGAATTCACCGTTGAAATAGACTACGCGGTTCGCCATGGGATGACTCTCTGGATGATCTTAGCTGGGACAGGCACCTCTGTGGAACCTTCAGAGTTGTCCAATGCAAGATGATCCTGAACGGGGGGCGTGTTTCCAACACGAGATGATCCTGAAACGACGACAGCCGGGAGAGGGCACCCTGCGGGTGAATGCGAGTCGTCATGCAGCATGCTCAACGTCTCACGCTGGAGGAGAAGCGCGAACCGACTGACTTACGAGAAATTACCAAACAAACCTAATTTAGAGATAAGCCAAACCTTTTCAATCACTTAGACTTCATCAACTGGGTGAAGAAAAGGAGTATCCAAGAGGCAAAACGGCCCCCGTGATTGCCCGCTCGTGAGATCTGCCAGTTAGCGCCGGCCTTGGCCACTTCGTCCAATGAGGAAGCTGCAACGTGTTACCCTTTCCCTGCGTGGCCGAGCATACACCATCCTATCTTGGCGGTATGAGATGGCTGAAAACGCTTGCCCGAACGAATTGTGAGGTGAATCTGACGCCTCGGCAGGTGCTGGAGCAAATGGGCGCCGAATAGGCTGATCAGGCGGCACGGTTGGGCAGCGCTACTGGCGGCGGCGCAAGCTTACAGAATTAGCCGCTCGTCGCCCACTCTGCGAGTGATCTTCTCGCGGTCGAGGTATTCGAGTAAAGGGATGGCATACTTGCGGCTGATGCCGGCAAGGTCTTTGAAGGCGGGCACGCTGATGGTTTTCGATTGTAACTGGTGCTCTTTCAGCAGGCTCTTGAGGTGCTCGACGGATTCCCGGTGGAAGACGAGGTCTTGGCTCACTTTGACGAGCACTCCTTCTCGTAGGAGCGTCTGGAGGATCTTGCGGCCACGAGAAGGATCGACCGGCAGCTTGGGCAGCAGCTCGCGCATCATCGGCACTTTCAGAGCCGCGTCCCGGAAGAGGGAGACGATTTTTTCGCGGGCCTCTTGCTCGTCTTGTTGGAACTCAATCCGATGCCCAGCTAGCCGTACAATCTCCCCATCCACCTCGATCCTGCCTTGCTGAACCAACTGCCGGAAAACGGCTTCGGCAACGAAGACAGGTGCGTCGGGGAACCGGCTGCTGCGGAGCTCTTCCTTCGAGACCCCGGGCATTAACGGGTTCTTCTTGTGAAATTGCTCCAGGAAATCCACGACCCGTTGCAACGCGATCCGGTGTGGCTCAGGATGGACAAGCCAAGTCGGGTCCTCGTGAATGCGAACGGCGAGGCCTTGACCCTCTAGCGACCTAGCCGCGTCCTCCAGCTCGTCTTCGATCCAACCCGTGCGGGAAACGATATCCGACTGCGCGACCCCGTAGGTTGAATCTCGCAACAGCGCTTCCAAAACCTTTTCGGCGTCGCCGCCGGCCAGAGCGTCGAGCCGAGTCTTCCAGTCCTTGGATGCGCGGTATCCGGGCGGCTGGTTGTCGAGCACCACTCCGCCACCTATGGTGATCACGGGAGAAAACTGGCGGACGATGAATCGGTCCCCGGGCAAGACTAGTAGGCGCTCTTTGAAGCGCGCTTGGGTATAGGCGCTGTCCCCGGGCCGCAGGCCGGCTCGCCGGTCGAGGTAATAGAGCCTGGCTTCGAGTTCGGCTGTACCCGTGTGGAAGTGAACCGGAGCGCCGTACTTGAGGGGTCGGGCAGAGGGCAGCAGGTCGAGGCGGCAGTCGATTCGGTCGCTGGTTTGAAACTTGCCCGGCGTCGCCAAGACCATTCCTCGCCGCAGGCTGCCGGCCTCCACGCCGGACAGATTGACGGCGGTCCGCTGACCCGCCGTGGCAATCTCGCGGGCCTGATTGTGGACCTGAAGCCCGCGGACCCGGACGCGCTTGTCGATGGGATAGACCTCCACCTCCGACTCCGCCTGTAAAGAGCCGGAAACCATCGTGCCCGTGATTACCGTGCCGAAGCCCTTCATGATGAAAACCCGGTCGATCGGCAAGCGGAAGTGGCGCCGGCTGTTTTTGGGCTCAACTTCGAGAGCGACGGTGGTCAAGGCTTGGCGGAGTTCTTCCAAACCTTCTCCGGTCTTCGAGCTTACCGGCACGACTGGGGCGCCTTGGAGGAACGAACCCTTGAAAAACTCCTGCGCTTCGAGCTTTACTAACTCGACGAGATCCGGGTCGACTAGGTCCATCTTTGTCAGGGCGACCAGTCCCTTTTGGATGCCGAGGAGCCGGCAAATGTCGAAGTGCTCTCGCGTTTGAGGCATGATCGACTCGTCCGCGGCGACAACAAGCAGCACCAGGTCAATCCCCCCCACACCGGCCAGCATGTTTCTGACGAAGCGTTCGTGGCCGGGAACGTCCACCAAGCCGAGCTTCAGATCAGGCCGAGCGTCCAGGTACGCAAATCCCAGATCGATCGTAATTCCCCGCCTTTTTTCCTCGGCGAGGCGGTCCGTGTCGATTCCGGTCAAAGCCCTCACGAGCTCGGTCTTACCGTGGTCGATGTGGCCCGCGGTTCCGACGATGACGTGCTTCGACTGACCCGTGGTGACAGTTGCTGTCAAGGAGGGTTTCTCCGGCGAACTCGATCCAAGTCTTGGCTGGTAGGATCGAGGCCTAGCAAGCCCGTGGTGAAAGTCCCGTGATAAAAAATGGGTTCAGGAAGGCACCTCAGCCTCAGATTCGCGTACTCTGGCGCAATGAATTGCGCCCTGGCGTCGACGCGGCAGACGTAGGCGTCTGCGCCACAACATCAGACACCGAAGCCCAACGTTCGAGCTCCGAGCGTAAGGCAACTGCTGCCCTCGCGCTCAGGTCCCCAGACCTGCCGTGTCGGTATACTCCTACCGACACCTGTTTCCAAGCTTCATTGCGCTCGCTCTCTGCGCCCAGCTAGTCACTTCGGCCAGGCCCGCTCCCCGCGCAAAGGTACGAAACGGCAGGCCGTGACCGTGCGCTGCTCGACTCGGTCGGCAAACTTTCGTATCAGCCTTAGCTCCTGGTCGTGGCCAGAGCCGACCGGCATGACCATTCGGCCTCCTTCGCTGTCGAGCTGATCGAGCAGCGGCGGCGGGACATCGGGAGCAGCCGCGGCGACGGAAATGGTCTGGAAGGGAGAGTACTGCGGGCAGCCTAGCGTTCCGTCTCCCGCTATGACAGTCACGCGTTCGGCAAACCCGGCGCGAGCCAGGTTGTCACGCGCCAAGTTGACCAAGGCCGGTTCGCGTTCCATGGCGTACACGTGATGCGCGAGAAGCGCCATCACCGCGGCAGCGTATCCCGAACCCCCTCCGACCTCCAGTACCGTATCGGTTCCACTCAACGTCAGTGATTCGGCCATGACGGCGACCATGTAGGGCTGAGAAATGGTCTGTTGCGCCCCGATCGGCTGCGGCTCATCCGCATAGGCGCGCCGCCGGCCGATGTCGGGAATGAACTCATGGCGGGGTACGCTCTCCATAGCCTGTAGAACCTTCTCGTCTCGGATGCCGCGTCCTCGCAGTTGGTGCTCCACCATCTCATGCCGTAACTGTTCCCACGATTGCACTCAGCGGAGCCTCTTCTTGTAAATCAAATCCGCTCCCACCAATCCGTTCTCGTCGCGTGTGACGATCATCGACCAGCGCCGAGTCGGCGCCCATTCCACCCGCACGGTCTGTTGCTGTGCCGAGGATAGATCGTAGCTGTAAGTCAAAATCAGATCGTTGGTGATGGGCTGGTCGGTCGAGATACGGGCGCTGGGATTGAACTCGGCTCCGCCGGCCTGAGGATCCACCTTCAGACGACTGACTCCGAAGAAGCGTTGCACGCGCCGAGAGCCGGACTGGGACAAGGCTTGCGACATCACCGTATTGGCGCCTGTCTGCAGCAAGTGCTG
Source organism: Bryobacterales bacterium (assembly GCA_965248105.1). Classification (GTDB taxonomy): domain Bacteria; phylum Acidobacteriota; class Terriglobia; order Bryobacterales; family UBA6623. Next base: position 965,844 of record CBDFIK010000006.1, on the reverse strand, counting down.
CTGCTGCACGGTCTGTCGGGCGGCGAGAACCGGGTCGCCCGGGTCCCGTCCGGAGGCGATGAGATAGACCAGCTCGTTGAACTGCAGCGGCGGATCGGAACGGTAGCTAAGGTTCATCTTACGGGCCGGCCCTGACAGCGTCAAAGCGATATCGACGTCCCGCAGCCGGCTCTCCAGGTCAAAATTCACGGTTGGCTCGATGCGGAACGGGTTGGCGAACTCGATGTCTCCGCGGTTGATGACGTATCGCGAGCCGCGGAAGTTGACGTCGCCTTGTGTGATGCTGACCCGGCCGAGCAGCGCCGGGGAAAGGGCCGTCCCTGCCAGGCGAAGGTCAACGTGGCTCTGCATATTTCTGATGAGCGAGGTTTCGACTTGCAGGTCGGGCACCGAACGAATCTGGATGTCTAGCTGCATGTTTTCGAGCAGCGGGTTGCTCGGCGGCGTGGGCGTCGGCTCGCCCAAGGATGCCAACACGACTCCGAGCTCGAATTCCTGCTCGATCGCGGCCCGGTGAACGACAACGTTGCCCTCGAGCAAACTCTGAAAACCAGCGCCGGAGAGCGTCAACCGGCCGTCGAAAACACTCCTGATCGAAGTCGGGTACCTCAGCCGCACTTGTTCCACTTCTACATTCACGCGGTAGTTAGCCGTGTCCGCGCCGAAGCTGCTGTTGCCGCTCAATCGCAGTCGGCCGCCCCCGGTGGTCGCCGTAACCTGTTCGATGTTCATCCGGTCACCGGTGAAAGTGACAACCCCCTCCACCTGGCTCAAACCGTTGGCTAGATGGACGGACCGCAGACTGGCATCGTTAAGCTCCATGCGGCCCTCCAGTTTCGGGACCTGGAGCGAACCGGCAATCTTCATCTCAAGGGTCGAGCTTCCACGAGCCTGCAGGTCGGAACGAAAACTCTCGAGTACCGCGAGATTAAACGTCCCTGAGACATCCACATCCAGCCGCTCCTCAGGCGAAAAAGAAACCTCGCCATTGATCTCGACATCCGTTCCCTCGCCCAGCAGCCTCATACGGTCCAATCGCAGGGTATTGCCGGCGTAGGTCCATCGCATGGGAAAGGGATTCCAGATGCCGTACTGCTTCTCGACCGCCGGGATGGCTGCGAATTCGCCCTCCAGGCGCGTAACCTGGCCCTCGGCCATCAGGTTATCCAGGTCCCAAGAGGCCGCGGAAAATGTGCAATGGCCGTCGATAGTCCCCGTCGCCTTGTCTAGGGAGACATCCGCTAACCGAGCCAGCTCGACTACACTCAGCTCGGCGAACTGCGTCCGCCCCCGCAGTTTCCCGTTCTCGGTGGGATAGACGTGGGCAGCGCCTTCCAGACGGCCTGTTAGAAGTTCGGCCTCCCAGTCGAGTGTCACCTCGCGATCCACCGTCTCCACCCCGCCCTTAAGGGATCCGATGGGCTTTCGGTTGAAGTTAAACGACTCAACGTCCCACACCCCCGACAAGGCAAACTCTTCGAACAGCTCCTCTCCCGTGCCCAGGCGGCCCGAGCCACCGAGCTCGAAGTGCAACGTGCCACCGAAACTGGCCGGCAGCGTCCTAAGCTGTTCGATTCCCCAGTCTTTGCCCTCTGCATCGAATTGGAAACGCCGTTCGGGGGGCTCGAACCGCGCCGTAGCTCGGATCGTGGCGTCTTGATGGGATAGATCAAACTTCCGCAGGGTGATTTTCTCCTTACTGAATTCGATTTCACCGGCCAGCAGATCGAACGGTCGGCCCCAAGCTTCTCCATCAGAGATTTCCACCTTGGCCGAACCCCTTGGCTGAGCCGCGCTGCCCGCCACCTGAATTGTTCCTCCCGCTCGTCCCTTGATCGGGATCTCCCAGCCCACGGCCGACACCAACCGATCCAGCGGTACTTCTTCAAGGCGCAGGTCAGCGGCCAGCGGCAAGTCCGGCGCCAAGCCTCCCTGGTCAAGGGGAACTGTGATCGACATCGTCGCCATCGCAGCGCCATCTTGTAGGCGCCCTTGGGCGATTCGGAGTTCGTCGGGGCGTAGCGCCAGCTCGGCTTCGAACGAGTTCCACTCGTACCCCAGCAAACGAAGGCCCCTAGCCCGCGCCCGCCCCTCCAGCTCGTACGCGGGACCGCCCTTCGAAAACAAGCGGCCTCCGAGTTCTCCGTCGAAGGACGCTTCCACGACCAGATCGGCCAACGAATCCGCCCATCGAGGAGCAGCCGCCTCGGCCAAGTACGCCAGCCCTTCGGCGGACTTCGTCTTCGCGTGCACCGCCAGGCTCGAGCGCCCGGCCAGTGATAGGGAGCCTGTCGCATCGAAGTCCGCCGACGGCGTGGAGAGCCGAAGCAGGGAGATGTCGGCCTGACGGGCCCGAGCGCTGTAGGCGAGATCGATTCGCCCCTTCAGCGGAGACCGGCCCTCCTCTATAGCTTCAGGGACAGCCAGCTGCAACGACAGGGCGGCCTCAAACTCGTCCGCTCCCGCTCCTTCCCCTTCTAATTGCCCTGCGACAACGCTAGTCCAAGGCAAGTCCGATACCTTCCCGGATGGAAGCTCGACGGCATCGAGCACCGCGGGCAACGCTAGATCCAACTCTCCCGCGACTCTATAATGAGGCGCGGCAGCGGTCAAAATATCGACATCCGCCTTGCCCGCGAAACGGCCCCCCGGAACGGAAACCTCCAAATCGCGAATCGCCAGGCGCCGGCCGTTACCCTCGTAGCGGGCCAGCGCCTCGATCGGCTCGACAGCAAGCGGAGTGGATCGCAAAGACAGTCCCCGGATCTCGAGCTGTCCGCTATATTCCAACTCGCCCTCTTGCACATCCCACGACGCTTTGCCAACAACCTCCGCCCCACCTCGCTCAACAGCCGAGATTTCGAACGAATCCGCCCAGGAACTCAGCTCCGCACGGAGGTGATAGTCGGCATCAACCCGGGGATGGCGAAAGTCGTCAACACGCAGGCTGGCTTCCACCTGCGACTCGCCGGCGGCCAGGCGAATATGCGGCGCCTCGAGCCGATCGCGATAGAGGAAGAATTCGAGATCTCCCTCCGTCACCAGCGGCTCATAGTCGCCGATCTGAATGGACGAGCTGCCCAGTTTCACCGAAGTCCGGTAGCGGTCAGCGGTCTCTTCAAACCGCGTTTCCAGGGAAAACTGGTCGCTCGCCAACGATACGGGGAATTGCAATCCGTTCCAGGAAACACGGCCCTGGCGAACGTTGAGGCGGTCCACCACAAGGTCGAACCAACCCGCCGGCAGGGAGGTTCCAACGGCCCATGTTCCCAGGGATGGCAGATTCGTCGACCCATCATCGGCCGTTACCAGCTCCACGCGCGGCGACTCCACTTCCATCGCCCGAAGGGCTATGTCGCGCCGCAGGAAGGACTCGATGCCGACGTCCAACCTCAGAGATGGGATCCGCAGAAAGGGTGGCTGGGAAGACCCATCCGATCGGCCAAGGCTGACATCCCTAACAACAACGGTAAAGCCCGTTAACCCGACCGGATCGAGACTCAAACTGCCGATCTCTACGTCACCGCTGGTTGCCTCTTGCAATCTGGCAACCATCGTCTGTCGAATTTTTTCTTCGAACCACTCGGTTCGAACAAGCAACGCGAACCCCATCACCAGGACCGCCGGCGCGCCGACAAGCACGGCCAGCCAAAGCTTCCAGCGTGTTTTGGCCAGTCTTCCGAGGAGCGGTTTCATCATCGAAGAGTGGAAACGTCTTCCGCGGCTTCTTCCGCCGGCTTCGCCGAGCGGACGGCGATTTCGCCGGGCCGTCCACAATCAGCCTGGGAGCGGATCACAGCCTGTTCTTATTGTTACTTAGACGGCGGTGAATCCTCCATGATCACCACACGCGTTCGGGCGTGCGTTTCTTTCAGCCAAACGACAAGCATCGAGTCGGCGCGCTCATTCATCAGGACAGTAGTTATCTTGTCGTGGACTTCCTCAAGAGGAGGCGCCTCGGCTTGCAGGCTACGCGTCGCGGGCAGAAAAGACTCCTTGTAGTAGGCCTCCACGGCTTGCGCGGAGACGTCCAGCCCCGTCTTGAAGCGAAAAGCCACGAACCGCTCGAAGTTTGTCTGACGCACCAAGAACTGCTCGACATCTTTTGTCGTAAGTCCGTAGGACTCAAGCTGCTGTTCAAATGCCGCTCCGTTTCGCGTTGTCCGGCGCTCGAGGGCAGCCAATTCTTGGGCGACATCGTCCACTGTCGCAGGCGGAAAATTCTTGGCAGCGATCTCGCGCTCTAAAAGCCGTCTGTCAATGAGACGTGCGAGAGCGTCGCGGCGCTTCACCTTCGAGAGGTCAATAGGCTCCCGGTTAAACAAAGCTTCCAAGCGGAGTTGTTCCTCGACTTCGCTGGCGGTAATGACTCCTTTCCCCACCACGGCGACCACTTTGTCAATGATTTCGGCCGCGGCCGGACTGCCTTGCCATGGGGCGATCAGCAAGAGGATAATTCCTCGAGCGCTCGCCGCCATGCACTTGCACCTCAAAACGTTTGCCCTAGGGAAAAATGAAACTGGAAATGCGAAATGCGCTGCCGCGTGAGCATTCCCCGGTTGGTCAGCAACGCTTCCCGAGTCCCCTCGAAACCGATGAAACGAGGCGGGTTGACACTGTAGCCCAGATCGATACGCATCGGTCCGATCGGTGTGCGATAACGAAGTCCAAATCCGACCGCATGGACCATATAGTCGAACTCGTAGCCGGCTATCTGGCCGTCCACAATGAGCGGCTCTTGTTTCGCCCGGAAGCTGATGCGGCCCGGCCTTGAATAAGCGTTGCCGGCATCATGAAATAAGACTCCGCCGATATCCTGACCAATGATGGGAAAGCGCAGTTCGACGCTGTTGAGAAGCACGGCGCCGCCGCCGATCGGAAAGCCGGTGACCGGATCACGGGGCCCAGCCTGGTTAATGGGGAACCCGCGGTGTGAGTTGGCGCCGCCGAAAAAGAAGCGTTCCGAGAGCGGAATCCGAGAGTCCGGGTCCGAGGCGAAGTTCATGGGAGTAGGTAGGTCCCGAGCGCCCTGTGGAACCTGGCCCCAGGGAAGCACAAGGCCCAGCTGGAGCGTCCGCGCAAAAATGAGTCGCCCCGGTAAACGATGGTAGCTGCTGTTCTGACCCAGAAGCCGCAAGAAGTCAGGCTCGGAGGCCCAAATGCCGGAGGCCACGCCCAAGTCCATCGTGTTGTAAAGGCCCTTCGTCGCATCGGTCGGGTCGTCGCGCCGGTCCTGGATGTAGGTCCCGCCCAACAATCCGACGCGGACGGGTTGGGAAGCTCGTGGAATAAGCCCCGGGGTGATCTGCAGCGTATTCTCGTCGATGCTGGTCCGGCGGTAGGTGAAGCGGTACAAAGCCGTCGAGGGCTTGCTCAATTTGTGCTGCAACTGGAAAACCCCCTCGAGGCGCCGGCCGGTGAAAGTACGGACGTTGCGAGACGTGTCGAACAACGAGCTAACAGTCATCCGCCAGCGGTCGGAGCCGTTCCAACGGGGATTTTCATAGGTGAACAAAGCCCGCTGCTGGAGATCGGAAAAGCGGGTCCTCAGACTGGCAGTGTGAGCCTTGCCACGCAGATTGAGTCGTGTAAACTCGAGCGTCACGCGCGGGCTGAAGGAAGCGTCACCGACTGGTGACGTCAAGTCCCCTGTATTCCCGCCGATGCGGGCGAACTCAGCTCCTCCGCCCACGCCGAAACTCCAGCGCTTCGCCTCCTCCACCTGTACGAGGACGTTCTTCGAAGGCTCTTCGCCGTCAGGGTTTTGCAGATCTACGTCGACCTGCGAAAATACGCCCAGATCGTAAAGCCTGCGCTGTGTTTCGAGCATAGCCGTCTGCGACAATGGCTCATCCGGGAAGATTCGAATTTGACGATCAACCAGTGCTTTCCGGGTGTGGCGCAGCCCTGAGACGATCGGTCTTCGCACCCGCAAAGGTTTCCCTTCCTCGATCTTATATTCCACCGCCACCCGGTTCGGGTTCCCGGCTGGCTCATACCTCCAGCCAAACCGCGCGTCGTGGAAACCTTCATCGTAATAGCGGCCAAGGATCAAGTCTCGATCGGTTGCGACATTGATCTCGCTAAAAGGCTGGCCCGGCGCGGATGACAACTCGGGAAGGAATTCCTGTGCCGCGATCTGCTCCGTGCCGAGAATCGTCAAATCAGATACGAGGGTCAGAGGGCCTTCGTCGATCGTAAGGAAAACTGCGAGGTTTCCCGTCTTCCCGCCAAAGTTGCTGTCCACTCGCGATATTACTTGGACGTCTCGAAAACCGTTCGTGCGGTAGAGTTCCTCAATCGCATCGACGTCGCGCTCGAGCAAACTTTGGCTGAAGCGGCCTCGGCGCTGCTGCATCGTCCTTTCTTGGATCAGCAGGCGCTCTCGAATGGTTTCCAGATCGAAGTAGCGATTCCCCGCGATCCAGACGCTGGAGAGCCTTTGGCGGGGACCCCGCTCGACGCGATATACGATGCGCACTTCCTCCTTGCGATCGCGCTCGAGAAAGTATTCCACCGAGGCGGAAAAGTAGCCCTGGGTCTGGAGGTAGTCACGGAGGTTACTGGCGCCTTCCGAAAGCAGATCTTCATCGACGCCCCCTTCTTCGAAAATGGGCAGATACTTCTGGAGTTGCGCCGGGGAGAAGTCCGCTCCGTCTAACCGAACCATCACTCGGGGCCCTGGTACCACGTGAAGTACGACGTCGACGCGATTGACATCGGGTTCATAGACAAGGTCGACCTTGCGGGCTTGTGCTTGCCAATGATGACGTTGCTGGAGATACCGTTCAATGCGCTCCAAGCCCCTTCGCACTCGCCGCTGTGTGAGGGGCTTGCCCTCGCGCCACTTGGCGATTCGCCGTAACTCATCCGCCGAAAGAGTGAGACCCGGATCGGGCGCGACAATGACCTCGCCCATGCCAGCCCGTTCACCGGCGTCTACTTCGAAGACGACATCGATCTGTTGATGCTCGGGGTGTTTGTTTTCATCGACTTCGACGCTGGCAAGATAAAACCCGTTTTCCTTTAGTAACCTCCGAATCTGCTGCTTCGCGTAGGCCGTCTTTTCTTCCGAATAGGGCTCGCCCGCCTCCAGCTCGGTAACGTTCATCAAGTGGCCTGGGGTAGGAGGTCTGGGCACACCTGTGACGTTGACCAGACCGATAAACCAACTAGGCTGTGTGACAAAGGTCACCCTGACCCCGTCACCGGCCCGTGTTGCTTCTACCTCGATATCTTTGTATCTTCCGGTGGCATACAGGTCGTGGATGGTCTGCCGCACTAGGCGAACGTCGAGCGGTTCACCCGGCTTGACAGCTACTAACGCTGACAACTGGCTGCCGGCTACCGGCTGTGTTCTGGGATCGAAGTCCACCCCTACAACAGTCAGGCCGTCCAGAGACGAGCTATTCAGGGGGGTCCAGGCGAGTGTTAGGGCCGCCCAGAGGCCGAAGAGGACTCTTCGCATGGATTACACACGATTATATGACGCACAGGCATAGCAGTCCGTTATACGGGGCCCGCGATTCGAGCCGTTCGACGGCAACTTTGATACTGCTAGGATCAAGGAAGTCCGTGCGAAACAATACGTGGGGGCCGCTCTCCTAGAGCCTCCGCCGCGCCGTGTGGATAAGCGGATGCGAGGCAACTCGCCGGCTACCACTATGACTGATGCCGACAAAGAAAGGTATTCGCGCCAGATCCTGTTCCCGGAAATCGGCGCGCGGGGCCAGGAGCGGTTGCTTGCCTCGCGAGCCGTCGTTGTTGGCTGCGGCGCCCTCGGGAGTTTCCAGGTAAACGCGCTGGCACGCGCCGGAGTCGGTCAGGTTGTCATCATAGACCGCGACTACGTTGAGCCCAGCAATCTCCAACGGCAATGGCTGTTTGACGAGGCCGATGCCGAGCAGGCGCTGCCCAAGGCGGCGGCGGCGGCCCGGCACTTGGCCGCGATTAACTCCTCGGTCCAAGTTGAGCCGTGCATTGCCGACCTAACAGCCGATAACGCCGAGGAGCTACTAACGCCCGCAGACGTCATCCTCGACGGTTGCGACAATTTCGAGACCCGCTACCTTATCAACGACGTCGCCCTCAAGCACTCTATACCGTGGATCTACGGCGCTGCAATCGGAAGTTATGGTGTGACCATGCCGATCCTTCCCGGCCGGTCGGCGTGCCTAGCTTGCGTTTTCCCGGCCCCCCCGAAAGGCCCGCAACCGACTTGCGATACGGCCGGCATCCTCAATGCAATCAGTAGCTTAATCGCCTCCGTCCAGGTGGCCGACGCCATGAAGATCCTGAGTGGCAAGCCGGAGGGAGTTAGACCGAGGATGCTCAGCGTGGACGTATGGGAAGGCGGTGTACAAAAGGTTGAAGTCGCCCAGCCGGACCCAGATTGCCGGGTTTGTGGACGACGGGAATTTGAATATCTCGCCGGGCGGCATCGCCGGCCTGTTTCGCTCTGCGGACGCAACGCGGTTCAAATTAACGAACAACGGCGTTCACTCGATCTGAAGGGCCTCTCGGCGACCTTAGAGCCGCTCGGAGCGGTACGCCGAAACGAATTCGCTCTGCGCTTTATTTGCTCCCCTTACGAGATGACGATCTTCCCCGATGGTCGCGCCATCATCAAGGGTACCGACGACGTCGGCGTGGCGCGTAGCCTCTATGCCCGCTATGTCGGAACCTGAGCCTTTCCGCATCCCTATTACGGACGTCTTTGATCTGCACACTGTCCCTCCCCGCGACGTCGAAGCGGTTGTTGAAGCCTACCTGGAAGAGGCGCATCGGATGGGATTGCGTGCACTTCGAATCATCCACGGCCGGGGCATTGGGGTCCAGCGCGAGACAGTCCGCCGCGTGTTGGCTCGCACGCCATGGGTTGCGGACTTCCGCGACGCCCCTGGCGAAGCCGGCGGTTGGGGAGCGACAGTTGTCACCCTGACCCCGCAACCGTCCGAGCAGAGTGATTCCGACCCTTAGGGCAGGGCCCATCACTTTGCACGGAATCAGACCCGGGAGACAAACCTTCTTCGCGCAGCCGGTCGGCCTGCGACGAAGCGCCGACGCCGATGCGCCGCCGACTGCGCCCTCATCACACCTCTAGGGGTCAACTCCCGAGAGTCGCGAACATACTTGGCCAGCCCGTTGGCCAGTAGCTGCAAAACCGCGCCGCAGATGAACCAGGTTTGCCAGTGAGACAGGACACCCTGATGAAAGGGGAATGCCCTGACAAGGTCGAGATCGAATAGCCCACGCCAAACGCACAGGCCGAAACCATTGAGTGCCAAAGCTCTGAAAACTCCAAAGCCGGCGCCGGCGAGTCGCCGATTCTGCCAGCGCCCTCGGACCCTTCTCGTCTCGGGCCTCGTCCGAAGACGAATAGCTAGCCGCATATCGCCAAGCCACCAGCAGACAGCAAATCAGATGTCCGACCCGGTAGACGACAGGGTTGGAGAACGGCCTTTGCCGGAATAGAAGAACCTAGCGGACCTTGGTACTCCATCTCGTAAATACACTCACGTTTCGGGCGAGTGCAGGCGGGCACAGCATGCCGTGCCCGAAGTTCCTCCGCCGCGAACACCACTTGCAGGCCAGTGGTCGGTCTCTTCCCTTCTGTTGTACGGCCACAGCGACACCGCTGCCTCTACCTAATCACTATCGGCCCGCTCGTCAGCCGCCGGTAGGGAAATACCTCGTGTCGGATCATCCGACACGAGGTATTTCCCCGCACGTCACACTCGATCATCAGAGGCGGGAACCCAGCGGCCGTCTTTATGGTCCGTCGCTGGATTCAGCCCGACCTGGGGCCTTGGTGTAGGTAGCTCGGAAACAGGTGTCGGTAGGAGTACCGACACAGCAGGTCTGGGGACCTGCGCCACCATGAGGCTGTGTGAGTCTCGCGCGAGGGTCTGGTCTTACGGCGTGGCGTCGTTGTTGTGGCGTAGACGCCTACGTCTGCCGCGTCGACACTCGTGTCGACGCTGCGCGGGGCTCGAAGAGACCCGCGACAATCCGGCGAGGATCACCGACGACCATCATGAGCAGGGGACCTTCGGCCACCTTCATGATTCGTAGCTTGATTGCGCAGCAGTGCGACTAGCTCCGGCATACGGTCCACCAGCATGTCCGGGGGATGCTCCTTAAAGCTCTCGGGCCGTAGACCATAGGTGACTCCACACGAGGCCGTCCCGGAGTTGCGGGCGGTCTCGACGTCGACAGCACTGTCTCCGATAACGAGCGTGCTGCTCTTGGAGGCCCCCAGCTCGTCCATGAGGAAGTTCAGCCCATAGGGGTCGGGCTTCTTGGTCTCGAAGCTGTTGCCTCCATAGACGCGTTGGAAGTGAGGGGCCAGGCCAAGCCCTTTGATGATTTCCTGGCTGAAGCGAACCGGCTTGTTGGTCAGCACGGCCATCCGCCTGCCGTCGCCCAGAAAGGCGTCGAGAGACTCCTGGACGCCGGGATAAAGGTAAGTGTTGTCGAGCATGTGCTCGCGGTAGTAGCCGTAGAAAAACTGCAGCGCTCTCTCTACCTGTTGGTCGGCGGCCTCGGGCCCAAGTGAACGTCGGATCAGCATGGGCGCTCCATTGCCGACATAGGAATAAATCAGTTCGTGATCGAGCGGTCCCATGCCGCCGTCCTCCCGGGCGGCATTCACGGCTAGCACCAGGTCCAGCCGCGAGTCGATCAGCGTGCCATCGAGGTCAAAGACCAATAGATCGAACGTCACAGGTTTAGCCACCACATCCGCCGCGCCTAATCTTAGATATCCCGCTCGACTGCCGCGAACTCGGCATTGACCTTCCTATCCTCCTCGCGGCACTTTTCCGCGGCCCGCCTCATCCTCCGGGCTCGCAGGTCAGCCTCGACGTGGCGGTTCATCCGATCCACGGCGCGGCGTATGTATTCGGCTCGTGGCAAGCCAAGAGTGGCCGAGTAGCGACCGGCGGCGTCCAAAATCTCTTCGGGCAGACTGAGGGAGATGGACTTCACGATAACAGTGTACCTATCTAGCCCGCTTTCCTCGCCACGTGAAGAAAAGCCGGTCGGGGGCGCGGCGGCCATTTGCGGACGAGCCATCGTTCGGCTCGAATTCACCCGAAAGATCGGCCATGCAGCCGGCAGGATTGCCGGCCGCTACCCGGGGCGCGACCCCACCCCCTATTGACCTTCCGGGAAGGCCCCCACGCCAACTCGAAGGCATCCCTTCTCAGCCGGAGAACACGCGCTCTAAAAAAAATCGGACGAATCGGTCAGCCTCGACAGCTATGCACCCGTGAATATTGCCCTCTCTTGTGGGCCGGGGCTGGTGAGAGCTTTCCTCGGCCACCAGCATACCCGCCGTTGATCCTTCGGTTTCGACATCGGCACCGAAGACGCGGCTGTCGACAAAAGTTGGGTCGATTGCGACGCCTACCGCCAACGGGTCGTGAAGATGAAATCCGTCTGCCTTCTGCCGCTTCCTGCTCTCAATCAAACCTGCACAAATGTCACCGGTGAATCGAGCGAGCGGGGTGCCGGCTTTTTGGGCGGCCTGTTCGACCGTTTCGAGAAGTAGCCGCGTTTGGTGCGTGACGTCTAGTCCGACGACCGTAGCGGGCAGGCCCGAGCGGACGACGCGCTCGGCGGCATGTGGGTCCACGTAGAAGTTGAATTCCGCGAACTCGCTGGCGTTGCCGCGCCCATCGAGCGAGCCGCCCATGATGATGATCTCGCGCAGGTCTCGCATCGCCTTGGCGTTTTGCTCGAGCGCCGTCGCGATATTCGTCAGCGGCCCCAGCGCGACGAGGGTGATTTCACCGGGGTACCGTTGGACCAAATCCAGGATCACGTCAACGGCATGCCGGGTCACGGGCGACTGCGTCGGCTCCGGATACCGGAGATTGCCGTCCGCATCGACGAGCCTGCTGACTCCTCCCAATCCGTCCCTGCCGTGGACATGTTCGGCCGCCACCGGGGACTGCTTTAGTGGACGCTCGCAGCCGCGCGCCACGGGCGGGAACACAGGCGGTCCGATAGCGTTCAGCGTTCTAAAAGTATTGCGGACACACAGGTCCACATGCACGTTGCCACTGACCGTAGTGATCGCCTCGACGGAAAGCTCAGGCGAGTGCAGTGCGAGGATCAGTGCCAGGGCGTCGTCGATGCCCGGGTCCGTGTCGATGATGACTCGTTTTGCCGGAGTGTTTGGCAACTCTTGCTAGGCCCCCGATTCGCTGACTCAGACTCCGACCGGCAGCGCCCGAGACGGCTGTCGCGTCTTAGGCCAACTGCCCGCCCGCCATGATTCTTTCGGCGTCGAGGTAGGGCCGCAGAGCTTCAGGGATGACGATGCTGCCATCTTTTTGTTGGCAGTTTTCAACAATCGCCAACCACGTACGCCCAACGGCAAGTCCGCTGCCGTTCAGCGTGTGGGCAAAGGACGATTTGCCCTTCTTCGACGTTGTATCACGATAGCGAATGCCCGCCCGCCGGGCCTGAAAACTTTCACAGTTGCTGCAGGAAGAGATCTCCTTGAACTCCCCTAATCCCGGGAGCCAGACTTCGATGTCGTAGGTCTTGGCGCTGCCGAACCCCAGATCGCCCGTGCACAAGCTGACCGTCCGGTAATGCAACCCGAGACGCTGAAGAATATCTTCGGCGTCGGCGGTGAGCTTCTCCAACTCGTCATAGCTTTGTTCGGGCAGGGCCACCTTGACGAGCTCCACCTTTTGAAACTGATGTTGGCGGATGATTCCGCGAACGTCGCGCCCATACGAGCCGGCTTCGCTGCGAAAGCAGGGCGTGTATGCCGTTAGCCGGACCGGCAGCCGGCCGGGATCGAGCGTCTCTCGTGCGAAAAGGTTGGTCAACGGGACTTCCGCTGTCGGCACGAGCCAGTAGTCACTGCCTTCGAGCTTGAACAGGTCCGCGGCGAATTTCGGGAGCTGGCCAGTGCCGAAAAGGCTCTCCGAGTTGACCATGAAGGGGGGAAGAACCTCTGTGTAGCCGTGCTCGCGCGTGTGGACGTCAAGCATGAAGTTGATGAGCGCTCGTTCCAGTTTCGCGCCGGCGTTCCAGTAGACGGCGAAGCGCGCCCCGGTAATCTTCGCGGCCCGGTCGAAGTCGAGGATGCCTAGGGAAGGACCAAGGTCCCAATGGGCCTTGGGCGCGAAGTCGAACTCGGGAGGCGTTCCCCAGCGACGAACCTCGACGTTTTCCGAAGCATCTTTTCCGACCGGTACGGACTCGTGCGGAATGTTGGGCACGCCGCTGAGCACTTTCTGGAGATCCGCGTCGATCTCGCTGACTTTCTCTTCCAGTCCCTTGATCTGCTCTCCAAGCCGGCGGCTGGTTGCGATCTGCTCCTTCGCCTCGCGGCCTTCTCGTTTGGCCTTGGCGACTTCCGCGCTGATGGCGTTGCGCTCGGCTTTCAGCCCCTCCATCTCGGTGACGGCGGCGCGACGGCGTTGGTCGATTTCGCTAAACCCCTCCAGGGCGTCCGGACCACCTCGAGTGGCCAAGCGGCGCTTCACCTGGTCGAAATTCTTGCGCAGGTAGTTCAGGTCCAACATGAATTTCCAGTCTAGCGCAGGGTCACTTGGATACGGTTATCCCCAAGGCTTAAGCAGTGCTTCAGCTTCGCGGGCTCTGCTTGTCGAGGGCGGGTTCCGACCCGCCTCGGGCCCTGGTTTGAAACAGTTTGAAACCTGCCCCTATAGATACTGTTCCGTCAAACGGACCGACGACCAACAAGGATCGCAATTCCGGCAACTTCAGTCTCCAAGTGGGCGGCGACTGGATTTTCCAACCAGAATGAGGCCTGAAGAAGGAGGATCGGAAGGGTGGTGCCGCTGGGGTTCTCCTTGCAGTGGCAGTTAGGCAGCGCGGGAGGGGGGTGCGGGGCAAGGGGGCTGGCGTTTGAAGCCCCCTTGCCTGCTTCGATCGCTGCAGAAATCCGGCGGAATTAACGACGAAGGCGACAGCGGGCTAGCAGGGCGAGCTTGGCTTTCTGCATCCGCTGGGCCGCTGCCGTGTCGCTGTGGCGGCTGGCTTGCCGGAGGAGCGTCTCGGGGCGGACGACCGTCCTTGAGGTGCTTTTGCCAGTCGGGCAGCGAGAGCAGCTTTTGGTAGGGCGTGCGGTAGTCGGCGGCGCGATAGTGACGGCGGCGTTGGCCCCGCTCAGCCGCGCTACAAACCGCCGCACGATGCCCTTCTGCCTCTTGCCAAGCCGTCGCTAGTGCTGCGCCGCCCAGACACGCTCGACAAAGCGATCAATCGGCTCCCGCCCTTGGTTGACCAAGGCGATGCTTCGACTGCCGGCCAGGAACTCCTGCCTCTCGGCCAGGGTAAGCCGCTCTAGGTTCCGCATGGTGATCGTCATTCACCAGCAGCTTGTACCCTTTCGTCCCACTCACTTTCAGGCTCTTCCTGTATTGGATAACAACAGTAGCAATCAAGTGTAAGAATGTACTACACTGTCTCTGTTTTGGCGCACAGCGCTACTCCGCTGAAGGCCAAGGAAGGGACAAAGAATGAGAGCCTATCTGGGATTTGTTTTGTTGTTGACACTCTTAGCCGGTTTCGGCTGCCAGCCCGCGAGCCAGCAGCCCGACCCTGAAGCAAAGGCGGCGGCCATGGCCGCCGATCGCGCGGCCATCGACAAGTTACGCAGCGACTATCAGAGCTCCTTCAATAGCAATGATGCCTCGGCGGCCGCGGCCCATTTCACCGAGTCCGCGGTTTCCATGCCGCCGAATGACGAAGCGCTTATCGGAAGGCAGGCAATCACGGATGACATGGTCGCAACGTTCGAGGGTATGAGCGCCGATCTGACGATCTCGTCGGAAGAGGTTGAGGTGGCCGGTGATTGGGCCTTCGACCGGGGCACCTTCACAATGAAGATGACCCCGAAGGGGGACGGTGATCCCATGGAAGACAAAGGAAAATACCTCGTCATCTTCCAAAAGGAGACGGACGGCTCCTGGAAAATCGCGCGCGAAGTGTGGAACAGCGACAACCCGCTTGCGGGATCGGCGGAGTAGGAATCACCCGGGATCCAAGTCGTCGTCACTAAGGTCGATGTCCCCGTGTGGAGACGTCGGGAGTAGAAACAGGGACCCGGTTGCCCGGCCTTATCCGCTCAATGCGGCTTGGCGCCCTGCGGAACTGTTCGGTCCCAACCCGGGTGCCCGTGGTCTCAGCTACGGCTCGACACCCAGGAGTCGAGCCAGTTTGTCGAGCGGGGGATTGCCGTAGAAGGATCCTTCGATCTCGAACGTGGGCACCTGCTTGCGCCCCTGATTGTGCCTCATGACAGCTCGCGCGGCATCCTCGTCGCTGTCGATCTTGATCTCTTCAAAGTCAATGTTGTTGGCTTTGAGGAAACGCTTTGCGCGGTGACAGTCGGGACACCACGTCGAGCTGTACATCTTGATTGCCATAGACTTGTTCGCTCCCTGTCTGGTCTACCCCTTAGGCGGGGGAAACCAGGGCCTCGAGCTTGCTCCGAAGCGCGTCCTTCGGAACTACACCGATTGTACTATCCACCATTTGTCCCTTGTCGAAGAACAAGACCGTCGGAATCGACCGGATGCCAAACTGCTGTGCAATGGCGGGATTCTCGTCAACATTGAGTTTTCCCACTTTGGCGGCGCCATTCAGTTCGGTCGCCAGCTCCTCGATCACCGCACCCAGCACCCGACAGGGGCCACACCAGGCCGCCCAGAAATCGACCAGAACCGGCTTTTCGCTTTCCAGCACTTCCTTCCGAAAATTCTCATCGGTCAACGTTACGTAGCCGGGATTCGTTGCCATCGATTCTTACCTCCTGTTTGATTAGATACAGTTACCCCTCCGGCGGATGCAGGAAAATGAGGCCCAGACGTTACTGAAAACAAAAGATGTTGCTGCCGGTGACCGGAAGATCGGAGTTGGACCGACAGCGCCCTGGGAGTCTGCCGCCGATTGGTACATCACCCAGGCAATGGAAGTGGTCCAGCGCTCGATGGTTCGCCGGGCAGGCCAGCCCAATCGCCATGGACGACGTCCGATTGCCCATGAATCCTAGCGATTGGCTCTGGACAAACCGCAGCAGGTCTCTTCGAGATCAAACGGCCGCGGATCTGGCGGGTCACGACGCCGGTGAAAAAAGCGGGAGAGATGGGCGCCCGCCTAGATCGCGCTACGAGCTTCTTAAACAAACAGCATTGGGTATAATCTGGAACCGGGAAGCAGACCGGGTTGGGGTCGCGCGACACCCGTCGGCCGGCGCCCGTGTCGAAACCCGCCAGCCGTAAGGGTTGGTATATCGCCGCCGGTGCCGCAGCGATCGCTATCATCATCGCCGTCAGCGCCTGGCTGGGCGTCTTCGAGCCCTCTGATGAGGCGGCCCCGGAACCTCTGCGGGCCGTTCAGCTCACCAGCTATCCCGGCAGTGAATCGTCCCCAAGCTTCTCGCCTGACGGCGATCAAGTAGCTTTCTCCTGGGATGGGGAAAATCAGGACAATCTCGACATCTACGTCAAAATGATCGGCTCAGAGACTCCCTTGAGACTGACCACCGACCCGGCCCAAGACTTCAGTCCGGCCTGGTCAGGCGATGGGCGCACGATCGCCTTCCTTCGAAAGTTGCCCGAGGGGAAAGCTGCCGTGCTTCAGATCCCGGCCATCGGGGGCCCTGAGCGCATGGTGGCTGAGATCAGCGACCCAACAAGTGTACACGTAGCGAGAAGATTTCCGCCCCACCTAGCATGGGCCCCCGACGACGACGGGCTCGTCGTGGGCGACCGAAGTTCACCTGACGACCCCTCCGCGCTGTTCCTGCTCTCGACCGAAAGCGGTCAAAAGCGCAGGCTGACATCTCCGCCGGCGAAATCGATTGGCGATAGCGGTCCGGCCTTTTCCCCAGATGGGCGAAGTCTGGCCTTCGCAAGGAGACTCGGCTATCTTGCCTCCGACATTTACCTGCTCGCCCTGGCCGAGGGCCTTACACCAAATGGAGAACCGAAACGGCTGACATTCCGGAATCTGCCATCCTGGAGTCTTACCTGGACTCCCGACGGGCGGGAGATTGTTTATGGAAGCGGCCGGTTTGTTGAGTCTAGTAGTCTGTGGAGGATTTCAGTTTCTAGGTCCGGCGAGCCGGAACGATTGCCCGTCGCCGGTGAGGAAGTAGACCTCCCCGCCATCTCCCGGCGAGGCAACCGGCTGGCTTACACGAAGCGATCCCGAGACACAAACATTTGGCGCCTCCCGTTGCGCGAGTCGGGAAGCGGCGCCGCTGCCGCGACACGCCTCATTTCATCGACTCGCGATGACCACAATTCGCAATACTCTCCCGATGGCAAGCGAATCGCTTTTTCATCGAGTCGGACGGGGACTTACGGGATCTGGCTGAGCGATCCGGACGGCTCGAATGCCGCACCGTTGTTTTTAAAGGGAGGTGCGCATTCTGCAACGCCACGCTGGTCGCCCGATGGCCGGTCGATCTTGTACACGCAAGTCGATCAGTCGCAGAGCGATCTGATGCTGGTGGAAAATTTCCGCTGAGGGGCGGGGATCTGTGCGGTTCTCTGCTGCGGGCCCAAGCCCTGACAAGCAGGGCTCGGCCCGCTTCTCACCGCGGGCCCGCGCTCGGGCGTCGCGAATCTGTGCGGTTCTCGCGTCGAGGGCCCCGCGCCCTGACGGGCACGGCTCTGTCCGGTTCTCGTTTGTGGGGCCCGCACCTCTGCGGGTGCCGCTCTGTCAGGGGCGGGCGACGGCAGGCGGCCGAGCTACGAGCTACGAGCTGCGAGCTCGATGTCGCCACGAATGGCGACACGGCACGCAAGAATGCGTACGCCACGTCTGTGCCGACGGCACGGCGGAATATTCCTACCGTCAGGGTGAGACGCGTGTTGGAAAACCGGCGCTCCGCTCAGCCACGCTGGAGAATTTCCGGCAAATTCTTCGAAAAAGCATTCCGCGTGAGCACTTGATCACACCCGGCAGTGCGCGCGGCCTCAATCAACTCCGACATTTCGTGGCGGACAAACCCGACCAAGGGCGTTCTAGCGGTATCCGGATCTGCCTTCAGCCTCCCGATCAACGACACCGGGTCGAAACCACTGGCGTTCAGGTCCAGGATGATCAGGGAAGCGGCATCCCGGCCTTTGGTCAGAAGATCCTGCTCCGAGTTAGCAAATTCCAACGTTGCACCGACCTGCTTCGCCGTCGCGCTAATCTTGGCGGCAAAGAACAAATCGGGGACAACAGCGACGATCTTGGCTCCATCATTCATAGGCGCTCGCGACTTGTCGTGAGATCCGAAGCGCTCATCTCCGCACGGCGCTCCACTGCTTCCGTCTAGCAGCCCGCGGTGAATCTGCTACAGTAGTTTAGCCCACATTTGAAGCTGAAGTCTCTACTAGCTGCTCAACAGTGTGGGCCGGCCAGGCAACTTACCCTCCGCACCGCCATTTTATCAGCCGCATGAGGCAGCGGGCCAACGCAAAGGCGAACTGCCACTGAATCGACCCGATGCCGTCAGGGGCAAAAAGAATCTCCGTCGCCCACAGCCCGGACGCCGATGACGCGTTCATGTTCTACGCCCTAGCCACGGGTAAAGTGCGATCCAATCTCGTAGAATTCGAGCACGTTTTGCGTGATATCCAGACGCTAAATGAGGCGGCAGCGGAAGGTCGCTACGATATGACCGCGATTTCCTTTCATGCCTACCCCTACGTCGCCGACCGATACGTCTTGACCAGTTCCGGATCAAGCGTAGGCGACGGTTACGGGCCGGTCGTGGTCTCAAAACACGGCCTGTCTCCCTCGCAATTAAAAGGGAAAAAGATTGGCGTGCCTGGGATTACCACGACCGCTTATTTGGCCTTGCGGCTGTTTGAGCCGGACTTCGAAGCACGGATCATCCCTTTCGACGAGATCCTCGATGCGGTCGAGACTGAAAAGGTGGACGCCGGCGTCGTCATCCACGAAGGTCAGCTCAGTTACAACCAGACGGGGCTGCGGCGCGTAATCGACCTGGGTGCGTGGTGGAAACAGAAGCACAACCTGCCTTTACCGTTGGGCGCGAACGCCATTCTGCGATCGCTGACGCCGGAGGTTCAGCGGGAATGCGGCCAGCGCCTCGAGGAAAGTATCCGCTACGGCCTCGATCACCGCCAGGAAACCCTCTCCTATGCCCAGGAATTTGCCCGCGGCATCGATCAAGAGCTGGCCGACAAGTTCATCGGGATGTACGTGAACCACTATACGACGAGCATGCAACCCGAGGTCGTCGAATCCGCCCAGAAACTTTTAGACTTGGGACATGAAACGGGACTTATCCCGCACCGCGTCAAAATCGAGTACGTATAATAATCGCAGGTTCAGCTCCTTTTTCAAGACAAGACCGCACCCACCAGCGACGTCATGCGTATTCGTCAACTCCTTCGGCCGGGCGCTCCCTTGCTGCTGGTATCACTGCTCAGCGCGGGACTACCGGCCCAAGTTGAAGAGCTAAAGCACTCCAATCCGAAACGGCGTATGAAGGCAGCCCAGAAGCTGGGAGGCCTCGGCGACCCGCAACACATTCCGGCCCTGCGTGAGCTATTGAAAGACCCTGTCGCGGACGTCCGCGCAACCGCCGTAGACTCCATCGTGCGCGTTGGAACCCATCACAGCCTCGATCCATTGAAGGAAGCAACGCGGGATTCCGTCCCCGGGGTCCAGATTATGGCGGTGGATGGGCTGGTGAACTTCTACAAGATCGGGTACGTCAGGAAAGGCTTCAAGGCCTCGCTGAAAAACTTCCGACGCGACGTGCGAAATCGATTCGCCGAGCCTAGCGAGGTGATCATCGAACCCTATCTCGACGTCTCGCCCGATGTCATCAAAGCGATCGCGCGGGTGATTGACGGGGGGAGCAGCATGGAGTCCCGCGCTAACGCCGCTCGGGCCGCCGGCGTGCTTCGCGGCAAAGACGCACTTCCGGAACTCAAGGAGGCGCTGCGGTCCAAAGACACCATCTTGATATTGGAATCGGTGCGCGCGATTGAAAAAATCGGCGATCTGAAGGCCGGCCAGTCGCTGACTTTCTTGCTGCATGATCTGGACGAAAAAGTGCACCTAGCCGTAGTCAAGGCGATGGGTCAGTTAGCGGTGAAGGAGTCCATCCCGGAGCTGGTCGGGCTGATCAGGACCAGTTCGGAAAAGAAAATCCGGCGGCAAGCTTTGATTGCGCTGGCCAAAATGCCCGATTCCGGCCAGCGTTCGATTTTCCTGCGCTACTTGAGAGACAAAGATCATCAGGTTCGCGCCGCCGCCGCGGAGGGGATTGGCCGGACCGGGGAAAAGCAAGATCTGAAGACGATTTTGGACGCTTTCGCCAAAGAACGCAGCGAGTCCACTCGGCTGTCCATGGCTTTCGCCGCGGTGTACCTCGGTGACATGTCGTACGTAAGGTACCTGGTAGACGGCCTAAACTCGCTGTTTCACCGCGGAGAAGCACGGCCCTTCCTGGTAGAGCTGTCACGAAAACCCGAGGTTCTTTCCGAGCTATACGATCCGCTGGCCAACGGAACGAAAGACCAGAAGAAGGAGCTGTCCGACGTGATCTCTGTTAGCGGCAATCGAGAAAGCTTGCCTCATCTAGAGAAACTGACCCACGACGCCGACTCCAAGGTGGCCCAAGCCGCCATTCGTGCTATGAGGAATCTACAAGCGCGGCTTTAGGGGGGTTAGCGCCTTCTCTGCTTTTGCTGGCCCACGCGGACTTTCGCCGACGCGTTCTTGGCTTCTTCCCAGGCCTTCCAGTCGAAACGGGCCGCTGCATCTTTGCGGTAGGCTTCGACGTCGGCGTTTTTCGGAAGCACAGCCACGATGGTGGTTGCACCAGGGCCGTTGGGGTTCTGTATGCGGTATTTCTTTGTGTTTGGGATGCTCACTTTTCTTCACTCTATCACAGCCGTGGCTTTCTCCCTGGCGCTCCCTTTCGGATCCATGCAGTCTTGTGCGCTACGGGGTTTTCTCTGGCAGCCGCTGTATGAGAGGCGGGTACAGCCGCCGAAGAAGCCGCCCGCCCGCTCCGAGCTCGAGCCCGTCGACAGCAGCACACGCGGTCAGCCCGACAGCAAGAAGCCCGTAGCGCGAATCTAGGCGGGCGCCAAGCGGGTCGCCTTTTTCTCTCAGCACATCGCGCGCCCGCCAGATCCGCGGCCGTTTTCTGAGGGTTGCGATCTTTCGCGTCAGGTTGGCTTCGTCGAGGGCTGGTACGCGGCCTCAGCCTGTCGAGGGCAGAAGGTCGGCGACCGGCTAATGGCGCAGGCGGAAGAGTGGGCTCGAAATAGGGGCTGCTGAGAAATGGCCTCCGATACCTGGGTCGACAACTACGCGCCGCAGAGCCGCGGACGGAAGTCCGCGGTCGCGCAGGAAGGGATGCCCGCCGCACAGTCGTTTTCCTACAGGGACGTGACATGTCACGCCTACCGCGGATTTCCATCCGCCGGCTCTGCGGCGGGACTACCTATCGGCGGCCCCTGCTGCTAGCAGCCGTAGCGGAACTTGCTATGCCGGCCAGAGGAAGTTCGGGCGCGAGGCGAACCTTCCCAGGACCCATGGATTGGGGCTAGGATGAAACCAAGTGATGCCTCAAGCGCCAATCGCCGTCGTACTGCTAAGCGGCGGCATGGACAGCTGCGTCTGCGCCGCCATCGCTGCTCAAAACCATCGTTTGGCCCTGCTTCACTCCTCCTACGGGCAGTTGACGGAAGAGCGCGAACGCCGTGCGTTCGAAGAGATCGCCGACCACTTCCAGGCGCCTCACCGCCTACGGATTGAACAGCGCTATATGACGGCCATCGGGGGCTCGGCGCTGACGGATCGTTCGCTTGAGGTCCCGAAAGCCGATCTCGCGGCCGCCCAACAAGGACATGTCCCCATCACCTACGTACCGTTTCGGAACGCCCACTTCTTGTCGGCGGCGGTCTCATGGGCGGAAGTTCTGGGGGCAGAAAGGATCTTCGTTGGCGCGGTCGAGCAGGACAGTTCCGGCTACCCCGACTGCCGGCCCGCTTACTACCAAGCGTTCAGCGAGGTAATCGATCGCGGCACCCGACCGGAGACGAAAATCGATGTTCGCACGCCGCTGATCGGTTGCTCGAAGGCCGAGATCGTGCGCCGTGGAGTCGCGCTCGGAGCGCCCCTTCATCTCACCTGGTCGTGCTATCGTACAGAGGACGTGGCTTGTGGTATTTGCGACAGCTGCGTGCTCCGCCTGCGGGCGTTCGAGCAGGCGCGGGAGCAGGACTTGATCCCCTACGCGGCTCGGACATCGGAAGCATGATGGAATCTTCCTTACGTAGGCTACAATAATCGTGCCGGGAGGCGTTGGCCTCCGGGGAGGACATGTTGTATCCTGCTAGAAGAATCCGTTCAAAGACAAGGAGTTGAGAATGCTAACGCACACTCGCACGGCCGCCACGCTGGCGGCGGGAGTCTTATTGTTCAGCAGTGTTTCGCTGGCTCAAACCGGCGCGGTCTTCGGTAAAGTTACCGGCCGGGACGGCAACCCTTATCAGGGAGCCCTGATTAGAATCGAGCGAATAGAGCTCCGTGGCAATTACAAGGTCAAATCGAACAAGAAAGGGAAGTACTACCACGGGGGACTCCCACTGGGCACCTACAACGTTAGCGTGGAAATCGACGGCAGGATCGTGGATAAGATGCCAAACACTCGCGTCGCCAGCCAGGAAACGGAGCTCGACTTTGACCTCGCTGCCAAGGCTCGGAGTCGGCAGCAAATGCAGGCCCGGGGCGGGCCGAGCCAGCAGCAGCTCGGGCAAATGTCCCCGGAAGAAAAAAGAAAATGGGAGAAGTATAACAAGGAAAAAGAGGAGGTCCTCAGCAAGAACAAGAAGCTCAACGCGGCTTTCAACGCCGGCAAGCAGGCCTCCCGTGCCAAGGATTACCAGACAGCCGTCACCTCTTTCAATGAGGCAGCCGCGATCGGGCCCGGGCAGCATGTTGTGTGGGCCAATCTAGCCATGGCGGAAGGAAATCTCGCCCTGACCAAAACAGGCGACGCGCGCCAGAACCTTCTCGAGTCAGGCTTCGCGCACTACCGCAAGGCCATTGAACTGGATCCAGAGAACGCCAACTACCACAATAACCTCGGGCTAGCCCTAGCCAAGAACGGCCGGTTGGAGGAAGGCGCCGCGGAACTGGAAAAGGCTGCGGGTCTCGACCCGCTCAAGGCCGGCACCTACTACTTCAATCTAGGCGCGGTCATGATAAACACGGGTAGGACTCAAGATGCGGTGTCCGCCTTCAAGAAAGCCACTGAGGTCCAGCCCGACTACGCCGCGGCCTACTATCAACTCGCTACGACCCTGGTCGGATCCGCAAAGATCAATGAGGACGGCACGGTGGAGCCCGTCGCCGGGACTGTCGAGGCCTTCCGGAAATACCTCGAATTGGCACCTAACGGCCCCCACGCAGCAGCTTCCCAGCAGATGATTCAAGGACTGACCGGCAAGGTTGACACCCAGTACGAAGATCCAAACAGGGGAAAGAGAAAGAGGCGCAAGAAGAAGTCGTCGTAGCAGCACAGCTCCGGTGGCCGTCCCGGTCTAAATTTTCCAGGGGCGTCGGCAACGCCGGCGCCCTTCCCTTTTAGGTCCTCATTTTGCGTACCCTTCTTATCCTCATCCTCATCACGGTTGGGCTGGCCCTCGTGCGTTGGCTCATCAAGGACGTCATTCGGGCGGTGACCCAAGCCCTAGGTCTCTCCAGTAACTCGCCCGCCGAGGCAAACAAGGAAAAATCAGCGCCAGGTTCGGGCACAGCCACAGGTCACATGGTTCGCGACCCGGAATCGGGAACCTATATCGATGAAAAGCTGGCTATCAGGGAAGTCGTCAACGGCGAGACACTCTATTTCGAGTCAAGGGAAACTAGGGACGCCTACTTGAAGAAGGCACGGTCGTAATGGCATAAGGGGCGCAACTGGCCCCGGATCGCTTGTTCGCAGGGGCAGTGGGAAAAGCCAGCCCTTACCTCTCAAGATCCCGTTCTACGATTCCCAACTGATCCACCAGTTGTTGGGCTTGCGCTCGTAGTTGACTGAGACGCTGGGCAAGGGCACGAAGGCGTCCCGCGCCCGGGTCCGTGGTTGCCACCGCTGCGGTTCCCACGTCGCCCTCAGGTTCTCCGGTATCCGACACCGTGGACGACGCCAAGCCAGCCAAGAACTGCCCGCCGCTAAGGCGATCCAGGGCCTGCGCAAAGGTGTCTTCGTAGATCAAACGATTGCCCATGGCCAGGACGACTTTCTTGAGCTGGGGCATGCGGGCCGTCTCGGCCTGGATGTAGATCGACTCCACGTAGAGGAAGCTGTTTCCTACCGGCAGGGCGATGATATCGCCGCGGAGAACTCTGGACCCTTGCTGGTTCCACAGCGTTAGGTCCTTGGCGATCTCTTGGTCCTGGTTGATGCGCGCCTCAATCTGGTTCGGCCCGAAGACCAATTCCTGCTTCGAAAGTTGATAAAAGATCAGTTCCCCCAATTTGTCCCCGTCACAACGGGCGGCCATCCAGCCGATTAGGTTGTCTTTGTTACGCGGGGCAAACGGCAGCATGAGGATGAATTCGGGTTCGGTTTCGCCGGGCAGCTTCGCCACGATATAGGTAGGCTTCATCGGCGCCGCCGTTCCCGTGTCGCCGAACAAGCTTTTCGCCACGTCCCAGACGTCTTCCTTGTTGTAGAAGACCTCCGGGTCCCGCATGTGGAAGGTGCGGTAGATCTCGGCCTGGATCTCGAACATCAACGCCGGATAGCGAGCATGCTGCCGCAGCGAGGCGGGCATCTCCGACTCGCTCTTGAAAAGCTTGGGGAAGAGATTGCGATAGGCCTGAATGATGGGGTCTCCCGGTTGGAAGATGTAGATGTTGACCGTGCCATCGTAGGCGTCGACGGTGGCTTTGACCGCATTCCGGACGTAGTTGGTCCGCCCACCGAATGCGGGAAGATTCAGCTGGGTGGAATAGGGGTGCGCACTCGAGCTTGTATAGCCGTCGACGATCCACACCAGCCGGCCGTCATCGGTGATGACCAGATAGGGGTCCGGCTCCCAGTGGAGAAAGCCCGCCAGATGCCCCAGCCGTTGCCCCACATTGCGATAGAGCATCATGCGGCTTTTTGCGTTGGTCTGGCCCGTGAGCAAAATATTGTAATCCGCCTGCGTGATTGACGCCGCCAATCGAAGCGGCAGGGAGTGGATCGGAAACCCTCCCTGTCCCGCGTAGCTCGAGGTGATGTTTTGGTCGCCCGACGGGTAATCGAACTCTTTTTGATCCGTCGTAACGAACACGGGGTCGTGGGTGAACTCCCCGTAGTAGATCTCCGAGCGGTCCAGTTTGATGTCCGCAATCTTGACCTCGGGGGGGGCGTCTTGGATTAACAACACGGGAAGGCCGTCGTCGGTCGTACGGTTCACCTCCGACATCACCACGCCGTAGCCGTGCGTGTAGACGAAGTGTGGATTGATCCAACTGGCGCGGGCCTCAACAGGCAACTGGTTGACGTCGATCTCCCGTGGCGAAAGCAAGACCTGTTTGATCTTGCCGTCGATGATATAGCGATCGATGTCGACGTCCGCGAATCGGTAGTAGGGACGCAGCGCTTGTATCTGAGTGATGGTATCGGAGAAAGCCCGCCAATCCCAGAGGCGAATATTATCCACCAAAGTCGCGTGCGCATTGACGTCCAGCACCTCGTCCCGGGAAGCCGTAAACGGCTGCTCTGTCGCCCGTTCCTGCAGGCCGAAGGCATGCGTGGTCGCCTCAATGTGCCGCTCGATGTAAGGCTTTTCGAGCTCGAGCTCATTGGGGCGTACATAAAGCGAGCGGACCACGCCGGGGATCAGGACATTCGCCCCCAGTGACGCAGCCAAGACAATCAAGACCATCTTATAGCGAGCGCCAGCGACTAAAGGGATGGCCACCAGCACCCCCAAGATCGCTACCCAGCGCAGCGGCAACGTGAAGTTTTCATCGACGTAGTCAATACCGGTCATGAAGGAGTATTGATTCATGGCCAGGGAGTACCGCGACAGGAATAACCATACGGCCAAAGCCAGCAAGGCCAACGATCCCAAGACACGGGCAAACCCGGCGCGGCTCGCTCCGGGCAACAACAAAGGGTTCGGACCGGGGTCGAATTCCTCGACAGACCCCCCTGAGGCGCGGAACTGGCGTAGACGCTCGAACAGTTGCCAGCCGCGGCCTGCCGCCCAGAAGAGGACAGTGGAAAACACAGCTACTACAAAGACCACTCGCAACAGCAACGAATAAAACGGGAGCTCGAATAGGTAGAACGGCAGCCCCAGGCCAAAGACAGGATCCGTCCAGGCATCGGGCGGAGAGTCAATTCCACGCGAGCCGACGTAGGCCATCACGGTCCAATGATTGACCGACGTCCCCACGAAAACGATGGCGATGGCCAAAAGCACCACCGGAATCAATTTCGAGTACCACGAGTAGCGATTCGCGGGCGCCCCGGCGAAAGCGATCCCGCGGCCGTGCGCCCACAGCAAGGCCAGCCAGGCGATCAGGGACACAGCCGCGGCCGGCAACACCTTGTAAAGCAACATCCGGAGCCACGTTTCGAATTGTCCCAGCGCGCTCCACCAGTTGTATTCGATCGTCAAGCTGGCGATCGCACGAGAGCTGGCAAGAAGAGCTAGCGCCAGGGCGACGAGAATGATGTTGCGGATTTGTGAACGATTCATAAGTTTTGTCGATTCTCTAAGTTAGTCGATTCAAGGCGAGGAAGATGCCGCTACGGTCTCCAGCCCTCGGGCCGGGACTTGCGATGTCGTGGCTTGACGGTGGTCCCACACCAACTCGCCGGCCACGATGGTGGCGATGGGCCCGCCTCGGAAATTGTGCTGATCAAAGGGTGAATTCTTGCTTTTCGACTGCGTGTTATTCACGTCAAACGTCCACTCCCGTTCAAGACTGAGGACGGTGATGTCGCCGGGAGCGCGGACGGCGAGCCTTCCGCGATCGAGTCCGACTATCCGTGCCGGTCCGGTTGTGAACAGCTCGACCATGCGCTTCAGGTCGATCCTGCCCGGGTGAACCAGATGTTCAAGAGCTAGCCCGACTGCCGTCTCCAAGCCCGTCACGCCAAACGGGCAGCGCTCGAACTCCTGCATCTTCATGTTGCCTGTGTGCGGTGCATGGTCGGTGGCAATGGCCTCGATCGTACCGTCAGCGAGCGCATCCAGCGCGGCGTCCCGGTCGCGGTCAGCCCGCAGGGGAGGCTTCATCTTGTAATTGCTGTCGTAGTCAGGAATTTCGGCATCCGTCAGCGCAAAGTGGTGCGGGGTCACCTCGCAGCTTACGGGGATGCCCAGCCGCCGAGCATGGCGAACAATCTCGATCGAGTTCCGAGTGGAAATGTGAGCGATGTGGACTTTAGCCTGCAACGCCTCGCTGAGAATCACATCCCGCGCAACCATCACATCTTCCGAGCTGGCTGTGATCCCTCGCAAGCCCAGTCGGACCGCCCGCTCGCCCTCGTGGATATCCCCGCCGATGCTCAAGTTGAGGTCCTCACAATGGTCGATAACCGTCAATCCAAACGAATCAGCGTATCTCATGGCTTGGCGCATCACGCCAGAGTTCATGACCGGCAAGCCGTCATCGGAAATCGCGACCGCTCCGGCGCCTTTCATGGCGCCGATCTCGGCTAACTGCTCGCCCTCGCTGCCTTTGGTGATAGCACCGATCGGGAAAACATTCACCGCGGCATAGCGGCGGGCGCGTTCCACGATGAAACTTGTCACCGTCGGGCTGTCGTTGACCGGAATCGTGTTCGGCATGCAGCAGACGGAGGTGAATCCACCCGCCGCCGCAGCCCGGGCGCCGCTCTCAATCGTTTCGGCGTGCTCGATGCCCGGTTCCCGCAGGTGGACGTGAATATCGATAAACCCCGGCGCGACGACGTACCCGGAGGCGTCGAAAACCTCGGCTTCGCTGACTTCGAGACGAGGCTCCACGGCAGCGATCAGCCCGTCCTCGACGAGCACATCACACTGTGCGTCAAGACCCGATTCCGGGTCAATCACCCGGCCGTTGTTGATGAGGAGACGACTCATGCACTTATTGCGCTAGAAACTGGCCGAAGCAAGCGAGCGCTCGGCACCGTTTGCCGGCGGCGTTCCTCCGAAACCGAAACGTTCATCAGCAAGCTCCGCACACCCGTTCGAGCACCGCCATTCGCACCGCCACGCCGTTTTCGACCTGATGCAGGATCACCGAGCGCGGGAAGTCGGCCACCTCCGACGAAAGTTCCCTGCCCCGGTTGATGGGCCCGGGATGCATTACGATCGCATCGGGACGCGCCAGGCGCAAATGGTCAAGCTCCAGTCCATAAAACTGGAAGTACTCATTCTTGGGAAATGTCGGCGCGTTCTGGCGTTCCAACTGCACCCGCAGCATCATGATGACATCCGCGTCCGTGACCGCTTCTTCGATGCTGTTGGTCAGCGTGATACCGGGAGCCAGGGACGCAAGAGAGCGAGGCAGCATCGTGGCTGGCCCGCACAGGACCAACCTCGCCCCAAACTTCGACAGTAGGTGAACGTTCGAGCGAGCCACCCGGCTATGAGCAATGTCGCCGATGATCGCTACCCTCAGACCTTCCAGTGAGGGCCGATAGTCGAGAATCGTGACAGCGTCGAGCAGCGCCTGCGTGGGGTGTTCGTGCTGGCCGTCGCCGGCATTCACAATAGGCGTTTTGAGAAACCGCGAGAGAAAGTGCGGCGCCCCCGACGCCGAGTGCCTCATCACGATGACATCGGGACGCATCGCCGCCAGGGTATTGAGCGTGTCAACGAGCGACTCGCCCTTCGACAAGCTGGACCCTTGCTCGGAGATCGAAACCGTGTCGGCGCCCAGACGCTTGGCCGCAATTTCAAAGCTTGTCCGTGTACGCGTCGAAGGCTCAAAAAACAAGTTGACGATCGTCTTGCCGCGCAGAGTATCGGATTTCTTCACCGCCTGTAACTGCATCGGCTGGTGGTAGCGGCCGCGCTCCAGCAGCCATTGGATCTCTTCGCGACTAAGATTCTCTGTCCCCAAGAGTCCCCGTGACAGCTCCCATTCGCCGACTCCCGAGGCCGGCGATGCCGTCTGGCCGTCCGAACCGTTCGATGGTTTGCTGGTCAGAGTGCTCAAGCCTCGTCTTCCCCTTCCACCAGCAGCACCCTTTCCCGACCGTCGATCGGCTCCACGTTAACCTCGATGGACTCGCTGTCGCCGGTAGGGACAACCTTGCCGACAAAGCGCGCCTCGACGGGCAGTTGGCGATGACCTCGGTCGATAAGCGTACATAATTGCACTGTGCGCGGCCTGCCGTGGTCGAATAACGCGTCCAACGCAGCACGGGTGGTCCGGCCCGTGTAGAGTACGTCGTCCACCAAGATCACGTCCTTTCCAGTGATTTCGAAAGGGATGTCGGTACCGTTGACGACGGGCCTGTCGCCGACTAGGGAGCGGTCGTCGCGGTAGAGCGTAATGTCCAAGCTTCCGACCGGTAAGGAGCGGCTTTCGAGCTGCTCGATTTTATCCGCCAGCCGCTTGCCCAAGACAGCCCCGCGGCGGTGGATCCCGATGATCGCCAGCCGATCCAGGGCTTCGTTTTTTTCCACCACCTCATGCGCCAAGCGGACCAGCGTACGATCAATCTCCGAGGCGCTCATCAACTGCGATTTGAGTCGCGTGGCGGGCATGTGCTCGACAGGCGACCCTTACGATAGCACACCCCTGGCGAGCGTTCACACGAAGCTAACCCCCCGCGGACACCACCGGTGGCCGGGTCGGGTTGCAGCCCTAATCTAGGAGCCCCATAGACAGAGAGGCAACGGTTCATAAACGGCTACCTGACCGGCAGGATTGCCGGTCCTACCTGGAGTGAACCCCAAAAATGAGACAGTCGTGATAGCGGCGCACACTCTCAGCGGGCCGCGTCGAGACTCATCTCGACGCCTGGGGCCGTTCCAACCACGAACAACCAAACAAACCCAATTTCGCCGAACTCCCATGCAAAGAACGACTTCCCGGCCAACGGAAACCGTGCCCCGACAGCCATGCGGGGCCCCAAGTGGCCCCCATCGGCTGCCGGACCGGCCTCCGAACCGACTTGCCCGCCGTGTCGCCTGGCGCGGTTCGGCTAGCCCAGTTGCAGTAACTCAGAGAGAGTATGTAGTGCCATGGGCTCCTAGGGGGAGGTCAGGTGCAGATCCCTAGCTCTGCTCGGCGATCTGTTCGACTCGCCGCATGAGGCGTAGTGTGTTGCCACCCAGGATTCGTTTAACGTCCGTTTCGGAAAAGCCTCGGCCCAGAAGACCGGAGACAAGATCCGGGATCTTCGAGATGTCTTCCATGCCTTGGGGCAACTGATCCCGAACGCCATCGAAGTCGGAGCCGAGTCCGACGTGCTCGACCCCCGCAACCTGTGCTGCGTGTTCGAAATGGTCGATTAGGCGGCTGAGAGGGGGGCGCCCAAGGCGCGCGATCTGTTCCCGGTTGACCTCGCGAAGCGCCGCTTCTCGTTGCTTAAGGTCCGTCGAGTATTTCCGTCGTATGGCTCCTCGTTTGGACTCGAGGTCTTCCAGTTCACGATCGGGCCAATTGAAATCATCATCGAGAAAAGCATTGTAGTAGTTAATGTGAACCACCCCGCCGTTTTGGGCGAGAGCGCGAAGCATCTCGTCACTCATGTTGCGCGCATGGCTCGCCAGCGCGCGGCAGGAAGAATGGGAGGCGATGATTGGTGCCGACGAGGCCTCGAGCGCGTCGTAGAAGGTTTGGTCCGACACATGGGAGACATCGACCATCATTCCCAGCCGGTTCATCTCCCGAACGATCTCACGGCCCAGCGGCGTCAGACCGTTCGACACAGGCGGGGCTGCTGAGCAATCGGCCCAGGGCGTGTGGGCGCTGTGGGTCAAGGTCAGATATCGCACTCCCAGGCCGAACAACGTTCGAAGGGCGGCCACACTGGAATCGATCATGTGGCCGCCTTCGACTCCCATTAAAATCGCGATCTTACCCTTTTGCTTGGCCTGCACAATCTCGTCTGCCGATGTGGCCAGAACGAGGTCCCCCGGGTGCCGGGCGACTTGCTCGGTGACGGCGTCGATGATCTCCAGGGCGCGTTTTGACGCTTGCCGAGGCGTTAGACTGGTTGGACTCGTGTAGATGGAAAAGAAAATCCCGGTGACACCGCCCTGACGCATGCGAGGGATATCGACTTGCCCATAATCGTGCAACTGCCCGAGGTCGAATCCCTCGCTGGTGATGCGCATGGGCGTGTCGCAGTGCAGGTCGATTACCACCGATCGATTGAGGACAGCGGCAGCCGGATCCGCTTCCCCAACGGACGTCTCTCCGCGTGGACTCTCCTCGCTGCCAGGTGAGCAACCGATATTTGAAGTCGCTGCTGTCGCCAAGCCTAGTGTGGAGAGGCCCCACTCTCGACGGGTGAAGGTCATCGATTCGATTGTAGACGGCTTTCGTTGTTCGGGAGACCGCGCCGCGCGCGCCAGCAGGCGGTTCTGTGTGCTGTGGAGGTCTGGGGAGGAAGCATTTGTAGGGTGAGTCGGAGCCACCGGCGGGCGGGGTTGCCGGTGGGAGGCAAGCGTGCTGCGCGAATTGCTCCTCTACCCGTCCAAAGCGGAACCAAACCGAACCTGCACCCAAAAGGGGGCGGTTAGAAATCCTACGGCCGCAGGCCTTCTATGTTGAGCCGGATTCGATAGATGCTGGAGCGGGCCGTTATGTACAGCGTCTTGCCGTCGGCGTCTCCCCAAGCCACGTTGGCCGGCAATTCCGCGGGCGCAATCGTTCCCAGGTGCTTGCCTTCGGGGCTTAGGATGAGGACACCGCCGGGCCCGGTGCAATAGAGGTTGCCGAGTTTGTCGATCTTCAGCCCGTCGGGAACGCCTTCCGCTTCACTTGCATTGGCATCGTAGAAGACGCGGCCCTTGCCCACGACACCGTCCTCGTTGAGGTCGTAAGCCATCCAGACGCGGTTGTCGCCGTCGGAATTAGCGACATAGAGTGTCTTCTCATCCGGCGAGAACGCAATGCCGTTGGGGAAGGTCTGGTCGCGGCTGAGAAGTTCCAGTTCGCCGTCAGAGCTGAGCCGATAGACGCCGTTAAAGTCGAGTTCCTTGGCGGGGTCATCGTTGAGCTTGGCAAAACCATAGGGCGGATCGGTGAAATACAGGGACCCGTCGGATCGGTACACCGCATCGTTAGGGCTGTTGAGCCGCTTGCCCTTGTATTTGGCGACCAGCACGGTACGTTGGCCGTCTTTTTCGACCCGCGAAACGTGACCCGCGCCGTGTTCGCACAGGACGAGCCGCCCCTCCGAGTCGAGAGTCAGCCCATTGGAGCCGACGAATCGCCCTTCCTCGTATTCGGCTTCGAACACCGGTTTGATAAAGTCGCTGACTTGGCCGTCGGGTGTCCACTTGTAGATGGCGTTGGCCGGGATGTCGCTGAAGAGCAGAAACGGACCTCCTTCAGTGACCCACACCGGGCCTTCCGTGAACTGGAAGCTGCTGTGCAGCTTCTCGATCCTGGCATCGACGGGCACGATGGCATCGAGCGCCGCATCAAGCCGCGTAACAGTGCCGGCACCGGTATCGGGCGGCGGGGCCGGCTCGGGCTCAGGGTCCGCGCAGGAGGCCAATAAGATCAACATCGCAAAAAGTACCACGCTCGATCGGTTTCGCATACAAGATCCCTCCCTGGGAAATCGGTCTATTATGAGCTATCGGGGCTTCGAAAGTCGAGCTTGGCTTCGCGGTGGAAGCGACTACTTACGGCTCACAGCCCCAACCAGGGGCCGCAGGGCGCGCCACGCGGGAGCGGCACTCTTCTCTCGGACGCAGCGTTGGCGATTCACCGCCGGGTCTGGTAGGTTCTTTGCACGATGAAAGCTGCCCGCCTCCTCGAGCCACGGGCCCCGGTCGTCATCGAGGAAGTCTTGATTCCCACACCCGGGCCGGGCGAAGTACGGCTACAGACCGAAGCGTGCGGTCTCTGCCACTCCGACTTGTTTATCCGGTCCCTCCCCAGCTTGCCGCACGCTCCCGTCACCCTGGGTCACGAAGCCATCGCAACCATCGAGCAGCTTGGCCCCGATGTCGAGGGTTTCCGGAAAGGAGATCGGGTCGGACTCACGTACCTGTACGGAGGTTGCGGCTCGTGCGAGTCATGCGAAGAATCCCGCCCGGAGCTTTGCCCTCGACAGCTCAACACCGGCTACCACGTCGATGGCGCTTTCGCGGAATTCGTCGTGGCCAGGGCCGACTCGATCGTGAAAGCTCCTCCGGATCTGCCGGCATCCCATCTCGCTCCCCTCTGCTGCGCCGGTTGGACAGCCTATCACGCGGTTGCCGCCACAGACCTCGAACCCGGCTCTTGGCTGGCTATTTACGGCATCGGCGGACTCGGTCACTTGGCCATTCAGTTCGCCAAGCTGCGAGGACTGCGCGTCGCAGCGGTTGATCTAGCGCCTGAAAAGCTGTCCCTTGCTTCCGAACTCGGCGCCGAAATCACCGTCAACTCGCAGGAGGAAGATCCTTCCCGCTTGCTACGCAAGAAACTGAAGGGCGCTCACGCAGCTATCTCGTTTGCTGCCTCGGCTTCGGCGGTCGGTCAGGCATTCGCTTCCTTGCGCCGCAACGGGATCCTGATCTTAGTCGGATTAGCCGCGGAAAAGTTCGAGCTGCCGCTGGTTGACGTCGTCCTCAAGCAGATCCGCATTCATGGCAGCTTCCTCGGACGCCGAGAGGATCTCGAAGAAGTCTTCGGTATCGCGCGCCGCGGCGATCTGCGTACGGAAGTCCAAACCTGTTCGCTCGAAGACCTGCCCCAGGCGATGGACGACATGCAAGCCGGGAAAGTCACGGGCCGAACCGTGGTGACGTTCCCGTAGATGGATTGCTCAGGCCAACTCGGGCTGACTCGCGCATCTCAGGGGACCGTCCCAGGGCATCTCCGAGATGGCCAGTAACGTGCTGAATTTATGTGGGTTATCGTGAATTGGGTTTGTTTGGTAATTCTGTCGCTCGGTATTCCCCTTCCCTCAATAGTCGTCGCCGCCCTGTGGCTGTTCCTCTGGGTCGCCTGCACTTAGGCGAAGCTGGCTTGTGACCCGGTGGAGCGATCCGTGGGGTCTTGTCGAGCCGGGCGTTCCGCGGTACCGGAACCAGCTGTAACCCATTGATTCCCCCCGGGTTGCTAGAAATTGGCTTTGTTTGGTATTTCTTTTCTCCGCTGGCTCGTTGCTCCGAATTGCCCTGCTCGAATTGCCCCCGGAATGCTCCGGGTACCCAATCATATTGTACCCCGCCAGTCCAAGGGCGCAGCGCTGTTATCGGAATTAAGATGCTTTGAATGAACAACTTAACTTACATGATATGCCGGGGACCGGAGGCTAGAAAACTGGTGACATACAGGCGGGTTTAAGTTGGCTCTCACGGGGCGCGAGAAACGACCGCAGGTCTGGGCCAAACGCTACGGGACTCCCGCAGCTTAGTTCTCAAATGGCCGCCCAAAGTAACTCAGCAGAGAGAGTGCCACGAGTCCCACGCTTAGAAGCGACTGCACGCCGGACACCACGCGCGGCCAGCCACGTGCTTTGATATCGAATTCGCGGGGCTGGATCATCCGAATCCAGCGCCCGAAGTTCAACTCTCGGAACCCGATGTTGAACGTGGTCATGAGGCTGAAGAGCGCGGCCGTGGCCAGCGCATGCAGCTCCCAGCGAATCCGCCGCGGAATGTACCGATACCACCTGGAGGCAGGAGGCTGCTGGTAGCGCAGGCGAACCTTATGGAAAAGATCATCGCCTCGATTCACCGTTTTAGAAGCTATCAGGTAAAGGCCAGACCGGCTGCCGCTGTGAAGACTGATCCAGTAAAGCGGAGTACAGCTGAGCCAGATAGCAATGACCAGCAACACCGGTCGCCCCGGACTCATCCCGTACTGGCAGGTCAAGTCGAAGAACAGCCGGTTCATGCCGTACTCACCACAGCTTAACCAACCCAGCAAACTACTCCACTTGCAGTCGTCCTCCCAAAGTATTTCGGCCTGTCTCCGTTTCAGCGCATAGGTGATCTTTCGTTCTTGGCCTACGAAGCCACCGTCCTTGAAATCCTTGCGGAGTTGAGCGAGGGCATTCGGGTTGTGGAGATACGTGATTAACTCAAGATTCTCTGCCGGCGCAATTCCTCCGGTTTCGGGGTTGACTTTCGGTTCGAAGTTCGCCTCCCGCAGGTCCGCGCCGCCCAGGTCCGCGTTGCCCAGGTCCGCGTTGCGCAGGTTCGCGTTGCTCAGGTCAGCGCCGCCCAGGTCTGCGTTGCTCAGGTTCGCGTTGCTCAGGTTCGCCTCGTACGGTAGGGCGTTGCTCAGGTTCGCCTCGTACGGTAGGGCGTTGCTCAGGTTCGCCCCGTCCAGTACCGCGCCGCCAAGATCCGCGTTGCTCATGTCAGCGTTGCTCAGATCTGCTTTGGACAGGATCGCGCGGAGTAGCGCGTTGCTCAGATTCGCATTCCTCAGATTCGCGCTGCGCAGGTCCGCGCCGCTCAGCTTCGCGTTCCTCAGGTTCGCGCCGCTCAGGTCCGCGTCCGACAGGGTCGCGCCGTACAGTAACGCGTTGCTCAGGTTCACGTTCCTCAGGTTCGTGCGGAACAAGCCCAGGCCGCTCAAGTCGGCGTCGCTCAGGTTCGCGTCGGACAGGTCCGCGTTGCTCAGGCTCGCGTGGGTACCGGACTTCCCTTTCGACTCTAGCCAGTGTTTGTGTTCCGCAAGAATCTCATCCAGCTCCTGCCGAGTTCGGATATTGCCTTTGGCATCTTTCCAGGTCCACTCTTCCTGTTGGTCCTCGCTGCTATCCGATGTTTGCTGGGCAACAAGTCCAGTCCCGGTCCCAACCGTAGCGAGAGCATACAGAAGGACCGACAACGCTCTGGCCAACATAGACAAACCTCGCTTAGGGTACAGCATTTTCAAATCGACGAATGATCTGGAATTGGGTTGAGGAGGTGGTGGAGGAGGCCGCGGAGGCGGCCCCGAAGGAGTGCGGGCCCGCAGCCGGGGGCCGAACAGAGCCGTGCCCGTCAGGGCGCGGGCCCTCGCACGCGAGAACCGGACTGATTCGCGCCGACCGAGCGCGGGCCCGCGGGCTAACGCCCGCGGCTCTGTGCGGTTATGTCCAGCAGAGCTGACTATCGAGGTTTGCTCCTGCTATCTTGGTTTCGTTGCAACCGCATTCCGTGCCCGAGCGGCCCGTCAAACGTCCTTGGGCGTACCTGATCACCTTCTCCTGCTACGGAACCAAACTCCACGGAAGGCAAGCGGGATCTGTCGACCGCAACCATAACGCCTGGAAGGGGCGTTACCTACAACCGAGCCGCGGTCTTGAAGGCTACGAACGTCGTCTCCTCCCAACTCCGCCGACCCGGCTGGATGCCCGGCAGAGACCAGTCGTCCTGCAGGCGATCGAAGGCGTTTGCCTGCATCAAGGTTGGGGTTGGACTCTCCATGCGGCTCATGTCCGAAGCAACCACGTGCACCTCGTCGTGTCGACCGAGATCGAGCCGGAAGCGGTTATGGCGAAACTGAAAGCCTACGCCAGTCGCTCGCTGAACCGACTGTTTGGCGGCAAGGCCAAACGCTGGACAAAACACGGCAGCACAGTCTGGCTATGGGAGCCACACAAAGTGAACGAGGCGGTGGATTACGTCGTTCGCCAGCAGGGGCGCCCTCTGGCGGTGTATGAGAACCCGAACCGTTGGGACAACTACCTTCGCGGCTAACCACACGACACAGCAGGCAACAGCCGGACAGAGCCGTGCCCGTCAGGGCGCGGGCCCGAGGGCAAGAAGCGTAGAGATTCGCGTCGACCGCAGGCTTGGGCCCGCGGGCTAACGCCCACGGCTCTGTGCGGTCATGTTGAGCGAGGTGACTGTCGACAGGGCCAATCGCTGCCCGGCGCGGCGGCAACTCTCGGTAACAGGGATAGCATGGTACAAAGGAGGCATGCGGATTCCCGTCCGGACCGCCGGGGCGAGCTACGACGTGGTTGTCGAGCGTGGGTCGCTGGAGCAGGCGTCGGATTACCTGGACCTGCTCGTCGGCGGGCGCCGCATCTTCGTCGTCGCCGACGAGGGGGCTTGGCGTCACCAGGGGCCGCGCTTAGAAGCAGGCCTCGAGGGGCTGGATTCGACGATCCTCCCGATGCCCGCCGGAGAAGAGGGCAAGCGGCTCGAGCAAATCGAGTCGCTGGCAGACCAAATGTACGCCGCCGGCGCTGACCGCAGCTCATGCGTGTTGGCGTTTGGCGGAGGCGTGGCCGGGGACGTTGGCGGCTTTCTTGCAGCTGCCTATATGCGCGGGGTAGACGTCGTCCAGGCGCCAACCACCCTGCTGGCGCAAGTCGATGCCGCGATTGGCGGCAAGACCGGCGTTAACTTGGCTGCCGGCAAGAATCTTCTGGGCGCCTTTCACCAACCAATCCTGGTCCTGATCGATCCCACTTCACTTGAGACTCTGCCGGAGCGCGAATACCGCGCCGGGCTGTTCGAAGTCATCAAGTACGGCATCATTCGGAGCCGTAGCCTCTTCGATTTGCTGCGAAACCAACGAGAGGCGGTCTTGTCCCGCGAGCCAGAGGTCCTGGAAGCCATCATTACGGAATCCGTGAGCATCAAAGCCGAGGTCGTCGCGAAAGACGAGCGCGAAGGGGACCTGCGGCGGATCTTGAATTACGGTCATACGCTGGGGCACGCCCTCGAAGCAGAGTCCGCCTACCAGCGGCTGCTACACGGAGAGGCGGTCGCCTACGGGATGACGGCCGCGGCACGGCTGGCTGAGTCAAGCGGGCTGTTGGCAAGCGAGGAGCGCCAGGCCATCGCGGAAACCATCTTGGCCTATGGGCCGATACCGAGTTTGGAAGGGATTTCAGCGGCCAACTTGGTCGCGCGCCTCGCGGGCGACAAGAAAACGGTGGGCGGACGAGTCCATTTCGTTCTCCCGGAAGAAGTTGGCCGTGTGCGTGTGGTCAGCGAGCCTGATCCGCGGTTGGTTTTGGAGGCTGCGGAGAGTGCCTTGAGCCTACATGGCAAGGCGTCACGGACGTCAGATTCCGCAGTCAGCCAATCGCTCGGCGAGAGATGAGCGCAGGGGCCACTCCAGCCGGTGTAGAGCCTGGCGATGAAGCACAGGCGGCCCGCGCTATCCGCGGGATGTTCGGCCAGATCGCGCCGCGCTATGACCTTCTGAATCGACTACTTTCCCTGAGGATCGATCAGTACTGGCGGCGGTACCTGGTTCGCAAGGTCGGAAGATATCTGGCGGAGCCGTCGACTCGCTGGATGGATCTTTGCTGCGGCACCGGAGACCTCCTGCTGTCACTCGAGCTTGAACGAAGCCGCCTGTTGGGCCCTGCTGCCACGCCCGGCCTGGGCACTGACTTCTGCCGACCGATGCTCGTGAGGGCAAAGACCAAGCTGGGCCGGAGAAAGCTATCTTCTGTTTTGGTCGAGGCCGACGCCCTCGAGATTCCCCTGCCGGATGAGTCGTTGGATCTGATAACGATCGCCTGGGGCTTCAGGAATCTGGCGAACTTTCAGAAGGGCTTGCAAGAAGCGAATCGGTTGCTGAGAACGAACGGTTGCCTGGCGATTCTGGAGTTTTCGCGGCCCAAGAACCGAGTTTGGGGGCCTCTATTCGAGTTTTATTTCCGCCGCATTCTCCCGCGGCTTGGCAACACGATCTCGGGTTCGGGACACGCCTACTCCTACCTACAGCACTCGGTGCGAGAGTTCTTGGAGCCAAATCAGCTTGCGGCGGAGATGAGGTCGTTTGGCTTCCGCCGGGTGGAGGTTCACGCCCTCACCGGCGGGATCTCCGTGCTGCACCTTGCTTATAAGTGAACCGGGTTATAAGTGAACCGCCAAGCGGCGGCGCAGGGCCGGTCGTAGAACGCTCACCTCGCTGGCGTTTATGCTGCACCTGGACAACAACCCGCACCGGCTGTGCCGTAGCCGGGTGCCGGCGGCCCGCCTGGGACTGCGGCCGAGGCGACGCGATCGAGCGGACGCTGTTCCGAGCTGAGTAGCGCGATGGTCGTTAGGGAGGTTTGGCCTGTCACTGGCGTTCCAGGCTCGGTTTCTTGCTATTGCACGGTCGTGGTGGATCGGCGCGCCACCCCTCCAAAGAACGGTGACACAGGCACGCGTCGGTGACATAATTAGGTGCGGTCGGCACTACGATCTCGGAACCGAGCACTCACGGGTTTCGGTTGACCGACACGTGAGGGACATGGTGGGCGATGTCCCTCAACTACAGCCGCCTGGCCCTCTAAGGAGAAACAGCTATGAAGAGGCTTTTCAATATTGTTTCGGCGGCGGTACTCGCGACCACCCCACTCTTTGCAGGTGTGGTCTTTGAAATCGAGACCAAAGATCACGATTCGTCGCCCCCTCGGACGGAATCGATCGCAATGCTGGTCGACGGGCGCAATCTGAAAAGCGAGCCGGGCGCCAGTGGCAAGCGCTCGCAAATGACAATGATCTATCGCGGAGATCGTCGTGAGATGGTGGTCCTCGATCATGGTAAGAAAAGCTACTTCGTGATGGACCAGCAGATGATGAAGAAGATGGCCGGCCAGAT
This sequence comes from Bryobacterales bacterium, assembly GCA_965248105.1. Lineage (GTDB taxonomy): Bacteria > Acidobacteriota > Terriglobia > Bryobacterales > UBA6623. The sequence continues at coordinate 926,130 of CBDFIK010000006.1, read as the reverse complement.
GAGCCAAGCCATGAGACAGATGCAGGAGTCGCTGAAGAACGTTCCGGCGGAGCAGAGGGCGATGGTCGAGAAAATGATGAAACAGCGCATGCCGGCTATGCAGCCTCCGCAGCGCCCCACGATCGTAGTGAGGAAGACCGCTGATCGCGCCGAGCTCCACGGCTATCCCTGTGTCAAGTACGAGGTGTTGCGCGAGGGCCGCAAGATCAAGGAACTATGGGTCACCGACTGGGCGAATGTAGAAGGCGGCAGCGAGGTGGTCGATGTTTTCCGCGACATGGCGACGTTCTTCAGCGAGATGCTGGAATCGTTTTCGGGCGGCGCCGGGCCCGGGCTTGCACGGACTGTCGGGGACAGCGTCTTCCAGCACATGAATGAGTTGGATGGCTTTCCAGTCGTGACCAGAGACTATGGCGACGATGGCTCGCTGGAGAGCGAATCGGCGCTCCATTCGGCGAAACAACGGGCCGTGGACGCCGCCGAGTTCGAGCCACCCGTCGGCTACAAAAGGCAACAGATGATGGGACGGCCCTGAAGAAACTGTCTATTTTTCGCCATCACAAAGTGTGCGTGGCAGTGATGCGGGCCGAAACGCCGTTCGGTCTTGTTCCGGCGTCCCTCTGTTCTCGCAGCGCGCTTTGCTTCCCGCAGGTCGCGTTTATCGTGCTTGCTCGGCTTTAGCTTGCGCCGCCAAAAGCGGCTCCAAGACCTGCAGCACATTCCGCGCCACGCGCTGGTTGCCCTCCGCGGTCGGGTGTAGGCCGTCGGCCTGCATCAGCTCCGGGTTGCCGCCAACACCTTCCAGCAGGAAGGGAATCAGCGGCACACCAAGATCCTCGGCTAGTTCTGGAAAAACCTTTTCGAACGCGTCCAAGTACTCGCGACCGTAGTTAGGCGGCAGCTTCATGCCGGCCAGAATCACTTGACTTCCACGTTCCCGAAAATGGGTGACTATCTCGCGCAGGTTGGACCTCATCCGTTCAGGATCCAGCCCACGCAAGCCGTCGTTACCGCCGAAAGCGACAATGACGTATTCGGGGTTCAGGACGCTTACAATCTCCTTCCGAACGAGACCGCCATTGGTTGTATCGCCGCTCATGCCCTCGTTGCGCACGACAAACTTCAATCCCACCTGACTGAGCTCTCGCTGCAAGTAGTCGGGGTAGCTTTGCCCCAAGCGGACCCCGTGCCCCGCGGTCAGACTATCGCCGAACGCGACGATAACCGGATGGGAGCCTAACGATGGTGAGCGCGCGACGCTCGGGGGAGCCGCCGGCTCTCCGCCCGACCCGTTAACGCCGGGGAGTCCGGAGCCGCAGGCCCAAGAGACGACTAAAGTGAGCAGGAGAGGCGCCGTACGCACTGCATGCCATAATAAGTTGCGACCGGGGTCAATGTCGAATCCGCAGCCCATCATCGAGGTCCGAGGCCTGTCGAAAACGATCGACAGCGGCTCCCACAGGGTCGAGATCCTTAAGGGCATCGACCTCACTGTGCCCCGCGGGCAGTTTGTCGCCGTTATGGGACCTTCGGGCAGCGGGAAGAGCACTCTGCTGGGCCTGTTAGCGGGCCTCGACGCACCCTCGTCGGGCCAAATCCTACTCGACGGCCAGGAAATCACGCACCTAGGTGAAGACGAGATGGCAGTGTTGCGGGGCCGCAAGATCGGATTCGTGTTTCAGTCCTACCAATTGGTGCCCACCTTGACCGCCGAGGAAAACGTCTTGCTTCCTCTCGACCTTGGGGTTGACAGCTATGACGGTGCGGCGCGCGCCCGAGAACTTCTGGAAAATGTCGGACTTTCGGGTCGTCTCGACCATTACCCCGTCCAACTTTCCGGCGGGGAGCAGCAACGGGTGGCGATTGCACGGGCTTTTGTTTGCCGGCCGCCCCTCATCCTGGCGGACGAGCCAACCGGCAACCTCGACAGCGCCAATGGCCGTCATGTCCTCGAAATGCTGTTGGATCTCAACCGCCGCGAGCGGACTACGTTGCTTCTCGTCACACACAATCGCGAACTCGCCGCCCTGGCGGATCGCCTGATCAGCCTCCACGACGGCCGAGTCGTATCGGACGAGCTTCTCGGGCAAACAGAACTGACCTAACTCCAGCGCGGCCTCCCGAGAGGATCTATTGAAATTGTATTGACTTATTCAATTTAAGCTCGTATCCTAATGACAAGGAGGGTTGCAGTCACTGTGGAGTTTACGCAATGCACGATAGGCAGCGATGGTTTAAGGTAACGTTGCTGTTCCCACTTCGTGACAACGAGGGAAATGCCTTTGAAGAGGAAGTTTGGCGCTGGTGGAACCGAAGAATGACAAGGCTATTCCAAGGCTTTACCGACCGGGGAGTCGTCAAGGGCTTTTGGAGGGGCCAGTCGGATCTGAATCGCGAGATTGTGATCAATGTAAAAACAGAACGGGAAGTCGCCTCTATCAGAAAATTCCTGCAAGAGGCTCGCAAGAAGTTCCGGCAGAAGAAGATGTATTTGGAATATCATCCGGTGTTTTTTGAAGAAGTTGAATGAAGCTTGCAGCCTGCATGTCAGGCGGTGACATTTGGAGACCGAAACTTGAAATATGTTAATCGACGAAATAAGTTTGAGGTCGACTTGCGCGGCCTCACGGAAGAAGAAAAGAAGTTCTATTCGCAGGCGCTGACGAAATTTCGACAGGGTGTGCCCTGGGTTTCCTTTGAACGGTTTGCCTTCGATCCAGGATCCCCGATTTATAAGCGGCACCGATCGCATCTGGAGGTACTGAAAGACCCCCTCTACCTGGCGCTGGAGGACATGTGGCTTCAGCTCGGTGCCCAGCAAGGGCTGATTGCGGAGGGAAAAGCTTCCGCACGATCGTCGGGCGATCGCCGACCTTCTGTCGCAAAGGGTGGCCGAAGGGGGCGCGGGATTCAGGCTCAGCCGGCTACGAGAGGAGTTCGTAGAACGTCTTGAGTAGGGGCGGCAGACGACGAGGAGCGGGCCGGCCGCCGACCAGTGAGACAATCAGGAGAAGCGTAACCTGGCGTCTGCCGATTCATCTCCTTACTCGCGTGTATTCGTTGGCCCGCGTGGAGGGAATGAGTGTAACTGCTTGGGTCGAGCGGGCTCTAGCGGCGGCGATAGACTCCCGCGGGACTCGTGGGGACAATCGCTGAAAAGCCGTTTTGTCGTCGGCTCCCGCACAACTGATGGATTGACTCTTGCTTTCAAGCGGGAATCCCAGCGCCCACCTGCTGAGGCTGGAAGTCCGGAGGGATCGCCTCCGGTGGTTTTTCTCTTCGGCAGGGCTATTTAGACAATGACTCGCGTTCTAAGTTGGCGCAGTGCCGTGAAAGTTGCCTGGCGCGAAGCACGTGCGTCGAAGGGCAAGTTCCTCTTTGTGATCTTGGCGGTCGCCGCCGGGGTGGGCGCCCTGACCGGAGTGCGCGGCTTTAGCGGGTCCTTTCGCGACACACTTCTGAGGGACGCTCGAACGCTGCTCGCCGCCGACCTCTCGGTGAGGATGTTCAATCTGCCCTCGGAGGCCCAGCAAGCCGTCTTTAGCACCCTAGAGAGCCGAGGCGTCGAGAGGACGTGGGTGACGGAAACGCTGTCGATGATGTCGTCGCCCGAAACGCGGCGGCCCTTGCTCGTCGCCGTGAAGGCCGTTGAGCCCCGGAAATACCCGTTTTACGGCACCATTGAGCTAAATCCTACGGGAAGGCTAGAGGCAGTCCTCGCAGACGCCGACGCTATGGCGGTCTCAAACGATCTGCTGGTCCGCCTCGATGTAAACGTCGGCGACCGTGTCCGTTTGGGGGACGCTGAATTCCGCATCGCGGCAACCGTCGTCCTCGAGCCCGATCGGATGACGGGAACGATGAACGTCGGTCCCCGCCTGATGATAAGCCGCCAAGGCCTGGACCGGGCCGGCTTGATCCGGCGAGGCAGCCGCGCCTCTCAGCGTTACCTGTTCCGACTTCCCCCCGGTGGAATGACGATCCCCGCAGCGCGACGCGAGCTCGAGAGCGAGTTCAAGGGAGCACAAATCGTCGATTTCCGCGAAACCCATCCCACGCTGAAACGTGGCCTTGACCGGGCCACGAAATTCCTGAGCTTGGTCAGCCTGGTCGCGCTGATCGTCGGCGCCCTCGGTGTCGGCATGGCCATGCACTCGCACTTGCAGCAAAGACTTGACACGATCGCCATCATGAAGTGCGTCGGTGCTCGATCCTCGCAGATCATGCGAATCTACCTGTTGCAAACTCTGGCTCTTGGCGGCCTGGGGAGCGTCCTGGGGATTCTGTTCGGCTACGGCGTGCAGGCCTGGTTCCCGAAACTCATCTCCAACTACTTTCCGCAGCTCTCGTCGGTGGAGTGGCAGCCTTCGGCGGCAATTCAGGGGCTAGCCGTGGGCCTGTTGGTTGTTCTTCTGTTCACTTTGCCCACGCTACTGAGCGTGCGACGCGTTCGCCCGGCATTGATCTTTCGGCGTGACCTCCTGCAGGCTGAGCGAACACTGAAGCAGCGGTGGACGGAGTCGCGCACTTCGCTCGGGGTCGGCCTCATGATCGTGGCCGCGATCGCCGCTGTTGCTGTTTGGCTGGGTGAGTCAGTCTTGCTGGGAACCTGGTTTGCCGGTGGCTTGGTCGTCAGCTTGGGAGGGCTCGGCGTGGCCGCCTGGTTGCTGTTGCGGTTCCTACGCGGGCTACCGCGCCGCTTGCCGTGGAAACTCCCTGTGTCCCTTCGCCATGGCATCGCCAACCTCCATCGGCCCGGCAATCACGCCGAGGCGATCCTGGTAGCTCTGGGCATCGGCGTCACCTTTACGCTGTGCATTTACCTGGTTCAATCCTCCGTGCTGACGCAAATCGTGCGCAGCGCGCCGCCCGACATGCCGAACGTCTTCCTAATTAACATTACCAACCAAGAACGCGACGGCCTTTTGGCGCTACTTCAGCGACATCCGGGTATCGAAACCGAACCGGAGCTGGTACCGTCCGTCGCGGCTCAGTTAGTCTCCGTCGACGGGAAGCTCGTCGAGCAGATGCAACTGGAGCGCTGGAACCAACGGTTCCAGCGCACGAGAACCATCACCTGGCGAGAAGAGCTGCCCGAACATATCGAGCTGATCGAGGGGCAGTGGTGGACGCCAGATGACTCCGCGCGAAGCGAGCCGCTGGTCGCCGTTCAGCAAAGTGCGGCGGCAATTCTCGGCGTGGAGGTTGGCTCTCGACTCGACTGGCGGGTGGGAGGGCGGGACCTCAGTTCGGAGGTTGTAGCCATCCACCGTGCCGAAGCCATACGTCCGGGAGGCACGATCGAGTTCATCCTCAACCCCGAGGCGTTAGCGGATTTTCCCACAACCTACTACGGAGGCGTGCGGATTGACCCTAAGCAGGCGGTCGAATTACAACGCGTCGCCTTCGACGAATTCCCCACCGTCACGGTCATCAATGCCGCCGACGTCCTCGTGATCGTGCAAGAAGTAGTTGACCAAATCGGACTCGTAATTCGCTTCGTTTCCGCCTTCGCCATCTTGGCGGGCGTTGTCATTCTAGTTTCAAGCGTCATGGCGACGCGCTTTCGCCGCATCCGCGAGGTCGCCATCCTCAAAACGCTCGGAGCAACGCGCCGGCGCGTTGCCGGGATCTTCTCGGCCGAGTTTCTGGTCTTGGGCTCGGTGGCCGGGCTGATGGGCAGCCTACTGGCCACGGGATTCTCCAGCTTGCTACTCAACCGTGTGTTTGACAGCGGTTTCCAATTCGACCTGTTGCCTAATGCCGTCGCTGTCGTTGCTACGGCCTTGCTTGCGAACACTGCCGGCTGGCTCTCGAGCTTCCGTATCTTGGGCAAAAAACCTCTCGAAGTACTGCGAAGCGAGTAGGTGTTTGGCTCCAGCGTCCATACCACTGGTCCTACGCGCAAGGACGCCAGAAAACGAGCTTGTGACCCCGAATTTCCTACTTCACCACCCCGGTTTCGGGTGCAAAGGTGTAACACCAAGCCTCCCCTTCCAGCACCGTTTCACCCGTTTGGCGAGTTACCCTGATTTTGAGTTGTACGACCGGCTTGCTCGCATGAACGCTGACAACTTCCCCTTCGCCGGTGATCGTGTCTCCGATGAACACGGGAGCTGTGAACTTCCAGTCGTGGCTCAGAAACACGGTGCCGGGACCCGGCATGTCTGTGGCGACCAGCGCGTTCAGGACCCCAGTCGTTAGGCCACCCTGCACAACCAGACGCTTGAATTTCGTACGGGAAGCAAACTGCTCGTCAAAGTGAAGCGGGTTGTAGTCGCCGGTGATCTCAGCGTATTTCTGCCAGGATTTCCGATTTGGCTCCTCTGACGGCACGAGTCTACACCCTCACCCGGCGAAGCGCAACCATTTCTCCACCCGAAAGAGGCGGCGGCTGAGGCGGGACCGATCGAGCCCCCTTCTTGCCCCTCATGGGGGCTGATCCGCCGCTGCGAAGTCAATTTCGCAGACACCCCTCCGAGCTTCCGTCCTCAGTACACAGATTTCGCATTCGCCAAGTGCGGTGCTACCCGCCCGGCACAGGCAGCGCCCAGATCCTCCGCAGCATGTCGCCAAACAGCCGCCGGTCCAGATGTCCCTCCGCGAACAAGAGCCAGTAATACCGCGCGTGTTTAATTAGCCGTCCGCCCGTCTTCATCAGCCGGTGCTGCAAGCTCGTCAGCGACCAGTTCTTGATTCGCTGCGGCAGCCCGAGCCGCCGCCAGAGATTGCCCAGGTTGTAGGCCAGCACGCTTAACTGCAAGCGCACCTCGTTCGCCCGGAAGCGATGGCACGACAGCCGCGTCCAGTGCGTCGCTTGCTTACCTTCTTTGATCCACTGCTCCGCCGTGCCGCGCTGGTTGTAGAAACGCACCACCGACCGGCTTGGCAAGCTCATGTTCGTCACGATAAAACCGACGCGCGCGAACAGCTCGCCCTGGTGGTGCTCGACCTTGGCGACAACTCGTCTCGGCTTCTTCCAGCTCTCCGCCTGATAGCGAAAGCTCTTGTAGCGCACTAGCGGCTTGCGGCCGGGCCTCCCCGGCGGACGAAACAGGATGTCTTCGATCTCTAACTCCAAGCTTCTGTTGGCCGGAATGCGGATGGCGTACTGCACGCCGCGTTCCTCCGAAGCCTCATAAACTTCCGGTTTGGCAAAGGCCGCGTCGGCCCGGAAGGCGACCTGCTTGCCCGCAGCCTGTTGGCGCTCAATCTCCGGCAACAATAGCTCATCCCAGTCCTCGGCGCTGTGCACGTTGCCGGGACGCAGCTTGGCAGCGAGGCAATCACCGTGCTGGTTGAACAAAAGCAACGGGTGGTAGCAGACCGACTCGAAGTGTCCGTTGTAGGCACTGCCTTCCTGTTGGCCATGGACCGGACTCTCGGTGGAGTCCATGTCCAGAACGACCCGCGCGGAGTCGTCGAACGCCTCCGCTTGCCCGACCAGCTCTCGGTTCAGCGTCATCAGCCCGAGCAGATTCTCTTCGCTCGCCAGCATCTCCGTCTCGAAGCCGTGCAGCGTCGAGGTCAAGGCCGCACCGCGATCCCAGATCTTCTGCGAGCCGATCAAGCGAAACGTCGGGTCAGCCGACACTCGGACGGCGTCGTTGAGGTCCTCGTAGCCCGCCAAGCGGCTGTAGATCGACTGCCGCAACAGATCAGCGAGCGTGAACTGCTTGTTTGTGCCTTGCCGGGAGTCGCTGAGATGCTCGTCAATCAGTTCTCCGAGACCGAGCCGTTCGTCCAGTTCGCGAACCAAAATCAGGCCACCGTCGGAAGTGACGTGCGATCCCTGGAAATCGACTTTCAACGAGCCGTTGAAACTTAGCTGGAATGGCTTGGTTTGTTTTTCACCCATTGGGTGTTGGCCTCCCTGGCGTCCTCATCGGGCTCTAGCCCCTATGAATAAAGACGCTCAAGGCCGCCGGAAGGTCGAGAGGTCTGAATCAAATTGGAAATGCGGGTTCTGTACATGGTCGTGCGTGAGGGTCAAACTGCGGGCGGCTTTCTCTCCTACGGCGACATGCATTCCGGCAGCTCCTTCTTTCGCATCACAATTGCTTTGAACTGCTTGTTCTTTTCCCTCTACTACCCGGCCTATCGAGGCTCGCAAAATACAGTGACTTTGGAGCACGGTCACAGCATGCTGTGCCCCTACAGTCTGAACACGGCCATGTCATCATGATTTGCGAGACTCAAACGTCCGGCCTCATCGACGGCTTCCGAGTATCCCGCCGAGCTGCCGCGGCGGATGGGCCTTCAGCCCCGTCTCGTTGGGCTCCGTCCCCCAGCCCGGAGTCTTCGGCAGGATCAGGTAGCCGTCCTCTATCTCGGGCGCGACGGTGAACAGCTCGTCCCGCCAAGCCACTTCATCTACGTCCATCTCCATGATGCGGAAGTTCGGGACGGCGGCTGAAAAATGCGCGCTCATCATGCTCGAGAGATGCCCGTAGAAATTGTGCGGCGCGACGTTGACCTCATAAGCTTCAGCGACGGCCGCGATCTTCATCGATTGCCACACCCCGTTCCATACGGCGTCGACGATCGCGACGTCCATCGACTGGCAGTCGAAATACGGCCGGAACTCGCGGATCCCGATCAGGGTCTCGCAGGAGCTGATCGGCGTCGTCGACCGCTGCCGGATTAGCGCCAGAGCCTGCGGGTTGTAGCTGTCGATCTCGATCCAGAACAGACCCAACGGGGCCAGCGCATCGACCGTTTGCAGATAACCTTCCGTTTTCATGTTGAAGTTGAGGTCAAGCAAGAGGTCGATATCCGGGCCGGCGCCTTCCCGAAAAGCCTCCATCTCCGCCTTCAGGCCGTCGATCACATCCCGTTCGGCGTTCAGCTCGGGATAGCCGGGCGGGCGATTAAATCCCGGCAGGTAGCCGCTCGGCTCGCGATCGAACAGGAAAATATTGGTCTTGAGAGCGGTAAAGCCCTTCTCCTTCACCTCACGGCCCAGAGCCTTGACGTCGTCGAGAGACTTGACGGGCGGGTATTGATGAGCCTCCGGCCAATTGACTCGATAGGTGCCGCAGTGCGACCAATAAACCCGCAGCCGATCCCGGACGGCACCACCCAGAAGCTCATAGACGGGAACACCATAGTGCTTCGCCTTGACGTCCAATAGGGCGTTCTCGATCGCGCCGACCGCTTCTCCCGCGACCCCGCCGACCGCGGGACGAATGGCTGCATAGAGGTCCCAGTAGATCTTTTCTGTGTGCCGCGGGTCCTGGCCCACCATCATCGCCGCAAGCCCCTCGATCGCCGCTGAAACACCCGGCGAGCCGAAGCCTTCTTGAAATTCGCTCCAGCCGATCAGGCCGGTATCGGTCGTCAGCTTGACGAACGAAAAATTCCGCCAGCCGGCGTCGCAATGCAGGGTTTCAATCGCTGTAATCTTCATCGTGGGTGTCCGATCTGAGTGATGTCGCGAGGGTAGTGTACTGCCAGCGTGTCCTGAATGTAAATAGACGGACTCCCCAGGCGGCTGGACAGGCACTTGCGGCAAATCAGTCTGCCCGCTGGATCTCCCGCCGATCCCCCTGTCGCTGTGGATTCGTCGTGTAAGTTGCTGGATTAATGGGGCTTACGATACATTGGCTTTGTTTGGTCATTTCGTTGCTCCCATTGCTCCTGCTGCTGGGGTGGTGCGCTGCTCGATAGTTATCGCGACGCGGCATGCTGAGAGCGCGCGCTACTACGATACTCGATGTCGCCACGAATGGCGACACGGCACGCAATAATGCGTGCGCCACAGAAGCAAAAGGCCGCTACGAACTCCGTCCTGGAAGCCTCCGGCAACCCATTGATTCCCTGTGGGTTGTACGAGATTGGGTTTGTTTCGTTTTTTTTCTCGCTCCTTGAACGCGATGCCGGTCTCCGCAGTTTCCCCCTTCAGAATAGCGACTGTGTCAAGTGTTTTCGTTGGGCGATGAACGATTGGCCGCCGCCTTGGGCCGGGGAAAGAGGGTCGCCCCCTTGCGCCATCGTGGTTTACCTTTTTAAAAGCCGTAGGCCTGTGCGAGCCCCGCGCCTAATTGTCACAGCCGGTTTTTCTGGATACGGCGTCATGGCGTTGTGTGATGTGGTGATTTGGGACCGGATTTGCCCGGGTTTAGCCGGATTTCGCTTAAAACCCGACCCCTCGACCGCAAAACCCCTTGCCTGTTTCCAGCATAGCGTGGGCCGTCAAGGGTGATGCGGTTTAGGTGGGGTTATGTTGGTGGTTTTACTCGGCCGGAAGTGTTGTGACCGTTGGTGAGCCAGCCGGGGGACCGCGCTGGTCGAGCGCCCGGTGGGTCGCACAGAGAATGGATCGGCGAATAGCTGTCGATATACTTCGTTCGCGTCAACAAACGCCTGCCTGAGGCTTTTCAGAAGGTCGTTGGAGGAGTCGAAAACCAGCCCGCATAAGGGCCTTGGTGGTGCTACGATCAGTTAGCTGGACATAAGGCTTGTTATCGCCATCTAACGGCAGTATGCTGTAGCTGTCGTGCTTGGCAGCATCATCCGCCTCCTTGTGAAGCCTCTGTCTGTTCGCGGGCGAAACAGGGGCACAGAACCATGTCTTAAAGGGCTCAGCTAAGGTCGAATTGGAAGGCGGCGGCGAGAGCTCATGTTCGGTCCGCACGACAGTTGGTATCAGAAGCCCTGGATCAAGCACGAGGGTAAGCAATACTCTGAAGATTTCACTGTGCTGGAAATCAACATCCCTGCCAAGTTTCCGACCATTGAAGTAGATAGGGAGACTGGCGAGGAACGAGCGTTCTCGTAGCCTCCCCGCAGCGGCTACTGTCTCGCTCGAGCGACTCCGCATGGAACGAGACCTGGAAGGCAAAGTCGCGGTCATCAGCGGTGGAAGCCGCGGCATAGGCCGGGCGATCGCTCGTAGGTTCGCTCTCGACGGAGCCGACTGCGTCGTTGCGGCGAGAAACGAAAGCGCGTTGACTTCCGCCGCCCAAGAACTGGCGCGGGATAGCGGCCGCCGCATCGAAATTTGTCCGGCAGATCTTCGCACGCTCACCGGTTGTGAGAAAGTCTATCGCACGGTCGAGGAGCGTTTCGGGCGTCTGGACGTCCTGGTCAACAACGTCGGAGCCACAAAAGCGGGCAGCCTTCTCGACTTGGAAGATGCCGTGTGGGAGGACGGGTTTGCGTTGAAATTCTACGCGTGCGTCCGCCTATCGCGACTTTTCTGGCCGATGCTCACGCAAAGCCGCGGTTGCGTCGTCAACATCGTTGGCGGGTTTGCGAGAACCCCTGATCCCGTTTTCATGGTCGGCGGGGCTGTCAATGCCGCGATGGCGAACTTCACCAAGACCCTTGCAGGGCTTGGCAAGCGGGATGACGTCAACGTGAACGCCGTCTACCCGGGTTTGACGGAAACCCAGCGCGTCCACGAGATCTTCGCGACCAAGGCCCGACAGGCGGGCGTCTCTCCCGAAGACATGAGGCGGATTATGATCGACAAGGAGGGGATACGGCGCATCGGTCAGCCGGAGGATGTCGCCAACCTCGTCGCTTTTCTTTGCTCACCGGGAGCGCGGCACGTACAAGGGACTGCGATTGCTGTCGACGGGGGCGCGACCGCGGGACTCTACTAGGACTTCCCACGGTCGCCTGGAAGCACGAACTATTGCTCAGTAGCGACGTTGACTTGCCTGTCAGAATGCTCATGAAAACGGGCTCCGCTGATTTCGTCCCATAAAGCAGGTACGGGGAAACGGACTGGTTAAACGGAGCAAGCAGGGCGCTACGAACTGCCACACCTTGCGGGCCAGCGCTGATCTTATTGATACCCGCAGAATATAGTGTTGTTTTCGGACACAGCAAATGTCTTGCCAGAGCGGGCGCAGCACGCTGCGCCCCTACACTGTATTTCGCGAACATCAATAAGGCTAACTTCCTGTAGGGCCTTTCAGATCCACAAGCGGGAGTATTGCGTGTTGGAGCCACCCCGCAGATTGCACGGCTTCGTCCGCCGGTACAGTAGTTACTCGGGTCCGAGCAAGCTTCGTACTCCGGGGGTTAGTGTGTCCCTTCATGAACGCCAACAGGTGACATCGCGCCCTGGCCTAGCGAGCCTTGATGTCATAGCAATACAGCGTATCCTGGTCTCGCAAAAAGAGCTTGCCGTTGGCGATAGCTGGTAGAGTCCAGGTGGGGTAATTGCCGACAGCGCTCGAGGACCTTTTCGGTGCAACGTCGGTAGGGCTGAGCTCTTTTTGTCCAGCCGTGCTCGTATCCGCGAGAGGCGCCTGTGGATCGTCGCCCAGTAGAAATCGCGACTTCTCTCGATATTCTTCGGGCGTCGCCTCCACCAGACCGACATTGCCGTCCTCGCTCAGCAGATACAAATGGCGGTCCGCGTAGATGAGCTGCCCTTTGCCGACGCTGCGATTTCGCCAGGCGACCTCGCCGGTCTTGAAGTTCATGCAAGTCAAGATTCGGCTCGAATACCCGTAGAGGTGGTCGCCTACCAGCACGGAGCTACTATAGTGATTCCGCATATTGCGGGTGAAGTAAATTTCTTCCGCCTTGATGCCGCCGGCCTGAGAGCTGAGCCGCAATAGCGCGCAACCAGTCCCGTAGTCGCTGGACAAGAAGACGAATTCATCCTGAACGATTGGGCTAGCCACATTGATGCCGTGCTGGTTAGCAACTCTCCCGTAACGCCATAGCAGCTCGCCGCTCTTCGCTCGGAGTCCGACGGCGGCCTCGGCGGTCATGAGGATGTACTGGCGAACCCCACCGATATCCGCGACAATCGCCGAGCAGTAGCTGGCCTTGTCGCTTTGCGATTTCCAGATGAGATTGCCATTTCTTTTATGGAGCGCCACGATGGATGCACCCTCGCCTCCCGGAGTCACGATCACTCGGTTGCCGTCGATCAGGGGCGACTCGCTGATGCCCCAAGCGATGTTGATAGCGTTGAACCTTTCGAGCAAATTGCTGTTCCAGACCCGTTTCCCACTGGCCGCTTCCACACACGTGAGGCTCCCGTCGGCGCCGAGTGCATAGACTCTTTCGCCGTCGACAGTAGGTGTACTGCGCGGGCCGTTGCCTCGACGGTGGCGATATCTTCCTCCATTGGGTGTCTCCCATAGCTTTTGGCCGGTTTGTTCGTCAAAGGCCACGACGTACGGCTGATCGTCGTGCTGGCCTTGGGTAAACACACGTCCGTCGGCTGCGGCAAGGGAGGCGTAGCCCTCCCCGAGCCCCTTAGCTTTCCAAAGCAACGCTGGTCCTCCCGCCGGCCACTCTTCGAGTAGTGAAGTTTCAGGAGAAATGCCGTTGCGATGAAGGCCGCGCCACTGTGGCCAGTCGGCAGCCTGAGCCGCAAAGGCACCGAAAATAATCAGAGGGAGATACAGCAGATAGATATTGGTACCCTTCACTTTTAACCTCGGCACCACAGGCAAGCAGAACCCTGGCAATCTCAATGGAAAAGCACTCGAAGTTTCTCGGGTCGAACTCAACATATCTCGATACCTCATCGACGTTGCGTTCCAGGGCAAGAAGGTAGTTCCAGTGAGGCTCGACCTTTGGGGTCTGGACTGCCATGGTCGATCTCGCTAAGTCCTATTAGAGCCGCCCTAAGAGCCATGCTGCTTGGCGTGCCAAGCCGACCTCCCTTGGACTGTGCTGTTCCTGTTCACCGAACCCAGTGTACCCCTCGCACGTGGGCAACTGTCGTAATCTTTAGGCGAAAGACGACAGCTTGGTGCTCCGTTCCTTCCCGGTTTCCGCCAGCCGCGCCGCCAATGGCGCCCTGACCACCCCATCATTGGCGTCCGTTCTCCAAGAAGTAGAGAGGACCCGCCGTTTCTTCTCAAAGCTTGGAGCCCAGAAGAAGTTGCGGCTGATTGTGAGTGGTGACGGCAAGGGGCCACCGGGATCTGAGGAAGCATTGGCGGCTTTGCTGGACGGGCTGGGTGTTCGCAAACAGCTTGGGCCGGTCCGCTCGGTGCCTCAGGACCGACGCGATGACTACGATCCTACACCGCGGCTGCACCGGCAGTTCAGTCAGCTCGTGAATTTCACCCAGCACCTCGTGCGGCTCTCTCCGAAGAGGCGTGAGGAATTCTGGGCGAAGGCGGACCCTTCCTCCCCTGAGCGGTGGCAAGCGACTACCGAGTTCTATCGTGACTACATCTGGGAGGAGGTCATCGGCCGATTACCGCAACCAAGCCTGGCGGCCAATCCGCGCTCCCGGCTGATCTTTGACGAGCCCAAGTTTCGCGGCTACCAGGTCGTGCTCGACGTCTGGCCGAAGGTCTTTGCATACGGGATTCTGCTGGTGCCCAGGGACGTTCTGGCTGGAGAGCGGCGTCCCGTTGTGGTTTGTCAGCACGGCCTGGAGGGCAGGCCTAGGGACGTTGCCGACCCCCGCATAGACAGCAAGTCTTACCATAGCTACGCGGCGCGGCTGGCCGAGGAGGGCTTCATCACGTTTTCACCACAGAATCCCTACATTGGTGAAGACCGCTTCCGAATCATCCAACGCAAAGCACATCCGCTGAAGCTGGCCCTGTTCTCGTTCATCATCGGACAGCATCAGCGCATCCTAGAGTGGCTCTCCCAGCTACCCTTTGTCGACGCCGAGCGGATTGGCTTCTATGGTCTCTCCTATGGTGGAAAGACGGCGGTCCGCGTGCCGCCTCTGCTAGATGGTTACGCTCTGTCGGTGTGTTCGGCGGACTTTAATGAGTGGGTCTGGAAGAACACCAACGTCGACGCCCCCTACAGCTACCTGCTCACCAGGGAGTACGACATGATCGAGTTTGATTTTGCCAATGTCGTCAATTACGCGGAACTCGGGACCCTGATGGCGCCACGGCCTTTCATGGTCGAGCGTGGCCACTTCGACACTGTTGCCCCAGACGAGTGGGTGGCCTACGAGTACGCTAAGGTGCGGCGGTTTTATGCGACGAAGATGAATCTGGCTGACCGGACCCGGATCGAGTTCTTCAACGGGCCCCACACGATTAACGGCCGCGGGACTTTCGAGTTTTTACGTAAGCACTTGCGGTGGCCGGAGTGAAGAGCATTGCACCTTGTGAAGAACGCCGATCTCGAAGTCGGTTCAGATGTCGGTCCTCGTTCCGCCGATAGATGTTGATATGTGTGTCCAGAGAAGGCTGGCATGTTCAGTGGGAGACAGACCCACCGGGGTAAGAGTCAGAGCCCCGTAGCTGGGGTTGCATTGGTGGAAGAAACGAAGCCGATGAAGCCAACCGACAAAGTCATCCTTGGGATGGTGAGCGAGTCACCGGGCCGTAACGCAAGTGAATCCACAGGTGGCCTCGAAAAGCTAAAACCTCGGAGGCCGAGCCCGCATAGCAAGAGCGAAGGCAGCATGGCCTGGCGCAGACTGACTGCAGCGGCAGGTCACTCCGGCGGGGTATTAGGGGCGGCACGGTGACAAGGGCATGCTGAGCAACTGGAGAAGCCCTCCTCGTGCCGTCGAGAAATTGGCGGAGCAAGTCAAGCCGTATAACTGGCGACAATCAGGAAATCGGTGGAAGGCGAGAGGGTGGCGGCGAGGTTCGTAGTAGCGGTGAAGCGGGGTGACGCCCGGGGAGCGAAGGGGCCTTACTGCAACCGACGTCTTCGTCAACAACGGAAGGCAGGGACGAATGATAAAAGCGTCCAGCAGTCTGCAGGACCTGAGACGAAGACTATACGTCAAGGCGAAGGCTGAATGTAGAACTCACCCCCGTACTAGCCTCACGCAAAATAGATCATCATCCACAGAGTCAGGCCACAGAGCAGCCAGGCCCACGGTCGTTCGCTGCGCCAGAAGGGCCGGGCCGGTTCGCTGCCTTGATCCGAACGATAGGCCCACCAGGTGTAGCGGTCCGTACCTTCGTCACGCGTATGTCGGGTGAGTAGGCTGACGACAAGGATTAACGCGGTCCCGAACAAAGTGGTTAGGGCCACTCGGTGCAGGAAATTCAGCTCTGATCCGAACGTAAGTTGAACCCATTGGGCGATTCCCGGCGGATCAACCATCCAATGGTTGTAGGCTTGCTCAATGAACACCGAAAAGAAGGGCGAAAGGAGGATGGTCAAGAAACTACCAGTGGCCGTCGCCCCCCGCCATAGCGCCCCCAGCAGGAATGCGAGCAGGACCCCCGGCAGAAGGTGTGAAGATTGATCGGCCAATCGTAGAAAGAAGTTGTCGCCTTCCGTTTCCGTGTAAGTGACGGCGGCCAACCACCCGGAAATAATGACCAAGAACACAATGCAAATGCGGCCGACAAGCAGTAATTCCCGTTCGCCGGCCTCGCGCCGAATGTATCGCTTGTAGAAGTCGAAAGTGACGATGGTAGCGCCCGAGTTCATCATCGAGTCAAGGCTGGAGAGAATTGCGCCGATCAGCCCCGCCGTGATAAGGCCGGTAAGGCCGTAGCCTGCCGGCACGACGAGGTGGACCAGCAGCGGAAAGGCGTCGTCGGGCTGAGGTAGCGCCGCCAACGCTCCAGAAGCGACCCGTGCCCGAAAAAGGTGGCCCGCCGCGATTCCCCCGGCAATGGCGAAGAACGGGATGAGCAACTTGAGGTAGCCCGCCGCGACGATTCCCATCCGCCCATCGAAGTCGCTGCGCGCCGCCAGCGCACGCTGCACGATGAACTGATTCGTCCCCCAATAGAAGAAGTGCAGGATCATCAAACCTGTCAAAACACCGGTCCACGGAAGTTCCGGATGATTCGGCGGCAAGTAAAGGTGAAATTTTTGTTCGGCTATCGGCAAGGACGCATCCTTGGCCATTAGCCCACTCAGCCCGCCGACTTCGGGTTGGGCGAAGACGAGCAGGGCCACAAGAATCCCCGCCAGCAGCAAAAGCACCGACTGAATGACGTCGGTCCAGATAACTGCCTTCAATCCCCCCACAATCGTGTAGCAGGCGGTGACCAGCGCGAAGATCATAATGCCTGTCGTATAGCTGACTTCCAGGGGGGTCCCGCGCAACAGAAAAAGCATCGACCGCGAACCGATGTAGAAGCCAACGACCATATGGATCAGAGCGATGAAGATCAGCGTAATGATGGCGTACATTACCCGGCTTCGTTCGTCATAGCGACGACCCAGGTATTCCGACAAGGTGTAAATTCCCATACGGCGGTACAGCGGCAGGAAGACATAGCACAGCAACATAAGCGCGGCGATTGCCCCGAGTTCGAAGTGCGACTGAGCAAAGCCGATCGAATAACCGATGCCCATCATTCCAACCAGGTGGTTGGCGCTCACGTTTGTGCCAAAGATGGAGCCCGCCACGCCCCACCACGGCACCCCACGCCCGGCCAGGAAGAAGTCCTCCGTATCCTTCTCCTTGCGGCCGGTCCACAGACCCACCCCCATGATCAACGCAATGCTTGTCAGAAAAATGCCGATGTCTAGTGGCGTCAGGGCGACGTGCGTCATGCTCTCTACTCCGTCGGTTCTACTGATGTTGGCAAAATAAGGTGACCAATGCCGGTCGGAAACTCGCGATGGTGGAAAGGGCGCGACATGTCGCGCCCGTACAAACAAATGCGATCGTTGATCTCCCTTGTGAATCCGCGGTGCTCTGCCGAAGGCCGAGCCTGTCACTATATTTTGCGAAACTCAATAGAAGGGATTCTCCCCGGTTTGCGGCCAGGGGTTGGTACGGTCTGCGGCCGCGTTCCGGTGACCGGGTTGCTGGCGGGTTGTGTCCTCTCTGAGCCAGTTGCTGGGTCAGCGGAGTGCTAAGCGTACTTTACGGAAGTACTAGGGCGCAATGAAGCCAAGGTACCACCAAGAACGCCGCGTCTATCCCTGAGGCCGAAGGTGAACAGTGTAAGGCCCGATTTCACGGACACGTACTCCACCAGGTAGGTTATGGGCGGGTTGTCCATGCGTGAGAGAGAACTCCCGCATCAAAACTGAGGATGGACCCCCCACGAGGAGACGCACTAACCGTTATTTGGGTGTAGGGAGCGACACTTTTGACGAGGCAACCCCTATGGAGGGCTTGTACCCACCGCCCTTGATCTGGATAGTGCTCGCGCCTGGCTCTAAGGCCAACACCCCCTAGACCGAGAACCATTCACGCGCCGTGGAATCTCTGCCGGGCTGGTTTCCGAGAAGCCCGTTTTTCAAGCACCAGCGCAGTCTTCCGCTTGTGGCAGCCGTTAATTCACCCCGCGTACGCCACGCACCCGATAATCGGCGAGGGCGGCATGAGTGTGGTCTACAAGGCCGAGGACACGAAGCTCAAGCGTCCTGTCGCCCTGAAATTTCTAGCTGCCCATCTGCTAGACGACGAAGAGATCAAAACCCGCTTCCACAGGGAGGCGGAAGCTGCCGCCGCGCTGAATCACCCGAACGTCTGCACCGTCCATGAAATCGAGGAAGGCCAATGGCCGCACCTTCATTGCCATGGCCTTCCTCGAAGGCGAGCCGCTGGAGAAGAAGATCGAGGCCGGCCCACTCAAGCTGAAGGATGCGCTCGATATCGCCATCCAGACGGCACAAGGACTGGAGGCGGCGCACGAGAAAAAGATCGTTCACCGGGACATCAAGCCGGCCAACCTGATGATCACAGGCGCGGGCTCCAAGCGCCTCGTCACCATCATGGATTTCGGGCTGGCCCTGCTGGCCGACCACTCGAAGCTCACCTGTTTGGACGAGACCATGAGCGAAAGGAGTATCGAACGTGGCAGTAGTGCGCGACATAGCGCGCGCGTGGATCGGCTCCGCGCCAGGACGGCCCAAAAGGAAATCCACATTGAGGTTTTCTGATATGCTGCTGACATCGCAATTGTTGAAAGGAAGAGGTTATTGTCCATCCGCAAAGTGGTCCTTTTCGCGACGACAATTCTAGTCGCGGGCGTCGCTTTTCTGGCGATAGCCTCCAACATCCAGCCGGTCCGATCGTTCCTCGGGAAGAGCACGATCGTTCGCTACGTCCACTTTAAGGTCCAGGCTTTATTTCTGCCTTTGATCACTCAATCTGTTATCGATGAGTACGTTGAATCACACGAGATTCGGAAACTCCAGATAGGCGCTGGATCTCACCTCCTCGACGAGTGGCTAAATACCGACATTTCGTTTCGCTACGGTGTTGCCTACCTGGATGCCACGCGACCATTCCCGCTCGACGACAGCTCCTTCCACTACGTGTTCAGCGAGCACGTCATTGAGCATCTGCCCTACGAAAGCGGCCTGACGATGCTCCGCGAGAGCTATAGAGTCCTTGAGCAAGGAGGGAAGATACGCATCGCCACGCCCGATCTCAACTTGTTCGCGTCTCTGTTCCAGGAGGAAAAGACCGAAGAAATGAGGCGCTACCTCGACGAGAAGATCGAAACATGGGGTTGGCCGGAGTATCCTACTCCAGAATGCTTTGTCATGAACTACGAGATACGCTCCTGGGGCCACGTGTTCCTCTACGACCCCAAGACTCTTGCCACCTCGCTGGAGATGGCGGGCTTCCGTGACATCCGACGGGTTGGGACCGACGAGAGCGAAGATCCTAATCTCCGGAGTATTGACCTTCGCACGGGCTTTCAAGGAAGGTTCGAGACGATGATTCTTGAAGCGACCAAGCCCACAAGTGAACCTTTGTGAAAAAACTCATCAGAGGTCACTCGGAAGTCGAATGGACGAGTTCCCCGACCACGACTACGTTTCCGCTCCATCTCAAGCCGCGCTGGGGAGGCGGGACGGTTTGAAGTTGGAAGGTTTCGCTCACCGGCGGGGAGCCCGTGCAGGTGACACGGGCGGGCGGGGCCGACCTGTTTGAGTCGGCGGATGGGGAAGCACCTCTACTATGTAAAGGATTTTGCAGCACGCACGAGCGTCTGGAAAGTGCCAGTCGCGGGGGGAGAGGAGACCCAAGTCCTGGACTGCCGCAAGGCCGCCTACAGCGACCTGTGGCTGGTCGAGAATTTTCGATGACAGCCAGGAGCAGCTGGGTTTCTGACAAGATGCTTCCGGGGCCCCGCATCCGCATCGATTAGAGTTCGCGCCTAGTCTCTGCCGGGAGTAGGGCTAAGCCTCACGAAAACAACCCCATAGCGCTCATCTCCGCATTACTGTCGGGAAATTTCGTTCGCACCATCTAACCGCCGTCTGACGCCCTTCAGAAGGCCGTTGGAGGAGTCGAAAACCAGCCTGGATAAGGGCCTTGCAGTGCTACGATCGGATAGCTAGCGACAAGGCTTGTTACCGCCAGCTATCGTTCTGCGGCGGGGAAGCCGGTTCCTGCGTCGGCCAAGTCAAGCCGACAGCTTGCCAGGAATGAGAGTCCTGCTCGCTGTTAACACTTGCCGGCTTCACAGTCTCGACCTCATCCAACCCGCCGTGACGTAAACCATAAGCATCAGGCCGCCGTCTTGAGTCGGGTCGTACAAGGTGATCGTGGCCGTATGGTCGGCGCTGAGCTCCTGCGGATCGATTAAGACCTGGTCCGCGCCTTGTGTCAAGGGCGGAGCAAAATTAGACCAGTTCGGCGGAGGGAGAATAGACCAGTTTTGGGGTAGAGCGGCGGAGCAAAAATAGACCAGTGGGGGGGGAGTCGGGGTTTTGGTTCGAGTTTTTGTGGGACGGCTGGAACGCAGCCTGAGGTCGCCCGTTAGGGCGGCTGAAGGCGGAGTGGAAGGCGGCTCACAAAAACTGTGGCGAGCCGGCGGGGATCAATCCGAAGACGGAGAGCGTTGCTTCTTGCTCTGCTTGAGGCGGAAGCTATCGCCGTTCATCTCCAGGATGTGGACGTGGTGAGTGAGCCGATCCAGCAGGGCGCCGGTCATGCGCTCGGACCCGAGGACTTCGGTCCACTCGTTGAACGGCAGGTTCGAGGTCACCATCGTGGAGCCCTGCTCGTAGCGCTGTGAGAAGGTTTCGAACAGCAACTCCGCTCCGGTCTTCGACAGCGGCACGTAGCCCAGTTCATCGACGATCAGCAGGTCTTGCTTGGCGAGCTGCTTTTGGGCCCTCAGCAAGCGCCGCTCATCACGGGCTTCCAGCAGCTCGTTGAGCAGCGCTGCGGCGGTAGTGAAGCGAACCCGATAGCCACCCTGGCAGGCCGCCAGTCCCAGCGCCAGAGCGAGATGCGTTTTCCCCGTGCCGGAGTTTCCTAGAGCCAACACGTTCTCGCGACGGTCGATGAACTCTCCGTGTGCCAGCTCGAGCACCAGCTTCTTGTTCAACTTGGGTAACGCCAGGAAGTCGAACGTATCAAGGGTTTTCGTGACCGGGAACTTGGCGGCCTTGATGCGCCGCTCGGTCGCTCGGCGTTCACGGTCGAGCAGTTCGAGCTCGGACAGTTGCAGCAGAAAGCGTCTCGCATCCAAGCCCTCCGTGGCGCACTGCCGTGCCACCTTGTCGTACTCGCGTAAGAAGGTCGGCAGCCGCAGTGCTTTCAGATGAGCTTCCAGCAGCAGTTTGGATCTCGCCATCAGTCCACTCCCTGTGCCAGCAGCACCAAATAATCTGTTGTCGATGTCTGTTCGACTTGTGCTGTGGGTAAGTGCGGATACTGCGTCAAGTCCAAGCGGGGCGGCCGTTGCTCGATCCGACACAGGACGAGGTGCTTGACGGCGTCGAAGCCGATCGTTCCCAACTCAACGGCCTGCCGCGCGGCGGCGGTGACGTCGGTGAGCGGGAAGTCTTCGAGTAAACGCAGCACCTGCACGTACTCGCGCTTGCCTGGTTTACCCAGCCGCACTTCGAGCAAGCGTCTCAAACGCACGAGATCTTGCGGTAACTGCCAACCGACGAGCGGCGCGGCTTGATCCAGCGCGTTCGTCTTGCGCTCCAGCAAGGCCAGGTAATGCAGCGGATCGAAGATCAACTCCTCGCGTTCGTAGCTGCGCCGATGCCGGGCGATCTCTTCGCTGCCGCAGCCGATGACCACCTCATCGACGTAAGCTCTCAGCAGTACTTCGCGGTGGCCGTAGCGCGTCGGAACCGAGTAGTCGTTGGTCCGATAGCGCACCAGCGACAACGACGTCACCCGCGTCGTGCGCTTGTCGCAAGCGTCATACCCGACAGCAGGCAACGTCAGAAACGCCTGGCGGTCGCGCTCGAAACGCTCACCGATCGTTTCCGAGTGTCGCCGCAAGCGCCGTCCACGGTTCTTGCGGCACTTCGCTTCGAGGTGTTCGTTGAAGGCTTCCCAACTTGAGAACCTGGGGATCGGCACCATAAAGTTGCGCCGCGCATAGCCCACCAACCCTTCCACTTTGCCTTTGTCGTTGCCCTTGCCCGGCCGCCCGAAACGGTCGGCGAACAGATAATGTGACTGCAGCTCGGAGAAGACACGGGTCCTCTGGCGTGTGCCGTCTCCCAGGATCCTCGCCACCGCTAGCTTCGTGTTGTCGTAGACGATGCTGCGCGGCACGCCGCCAAAATAGCGAAACGCCGCATTGTGCCCCTCGCAGAATGCCTCCGTCGTCTCGGCCGGAAACGCTTTCACGAATGCGTCATCGCTATGCGGCAGATCGACGACCAAGAAGTGCGCCTTGCGCTGCACTCCGTTGATGACGACGACCGCTTCGCCGAAGTCCGCCTGGGCGTCACCCGGCGGATGCGTCAGCGGCACGAACATCTCTTGTCCGCCCAGCTTCTTCTCGCGTACGTAGTCCTTGACGGTCGTGTAGCCGCCTGTGAACCCGTACTCGTCGCGGAGGCGGTCAAAGATGCGCTGTGCGGTGTGGCGTTGTTTCCTCGGACGCTCCCGATCGTCGGTCAGGATCTGATCGATGATCCCTGTGAAGGCCTCCAGTTTGGGACGCCTCGCCGGTTTGCTCCGCCGATAGCCCGGCGGAATCCGGTAGCGCAACATCTTGCGCACGGTCTCGCGAGCAATCCCAAAGCGCCGTGCTGCTTCGCGTTCGCTTAGCCCTTCGACGCAGACACTTCGTCGTACTTGAACGTATAGCTCCACCCGATACATCCCTCCGGTGTTCCACAAAACACCTCGGGGATGCTTGCGGACCACATCAGCGGCTTGGTCCTCCGCCTCCTCTGGGAGCCTTCACACCGCCGCTATGTGGTCTAGTTTGTCAGCGCCGTTCTCACAGGCTGAGTGTGAATCAACTGCGAACCTAGTCCCTCGGAGAGCTATTTCGTAGGTCTGATACAGCTTCCGCGCGGACTTCTCTACCGAGAAGTCGCGCTCTGCCAGCAGACGGCATGCCCTCCCAATCGGATAGCGCTCCTCCTTGACGGTGTTCAGTAGCACCCGGGCCCACGCGGCTGCTCCGGCTTCGAGAGGCAACTGACGCACGATATCTGGTACTACTGCGGTTTCGGCCGCGATGCGGTCGGAGAGGAGAATCGGCAACCCCGCCGCCTGCGCTTCGAGAGCTGCGACCGGCAGCCCTTCGTGGAGTGAAGGAAGGACAAACGCGCTGAACAACCCCGTCATGAGTTGAGGCACGTCATCCCGACGTCCCGCGAAGATGACTCGACCACGGAGGCCCAAATTTTCGACCTGAGCGCGAAGAGAATCTTCCAGTCGACCCTCGCCTACGATCACAAACCGCAACCGCGGGTGCGCTCTGACGGCCTCGGCGGCTACACGGAGCAGGAATTCTTGGTTCTTTTGCGGTTCCAGGCGGCCGACGTGCCCCACCACGACGGCATCGGGCTCCAAGCCGAACTCCTGCTTCAGCTCGAAGTCGTCACCGGTCCCGGCACGAAAGGCCTGTAAGTCGATGCCGTATCGCAGGACACTAATTCTCTCGTCTTCCCCCTTCGAGGCGCCTAGCATTTGCTCCCCGGTCGGCACCGAGCATCCAAATCCCAACGTCATCCAGCGCAAGAGGCAACGCTGCATCAATCGCCGGTAGAGCCGCCGGCGAAAACGGTCTTCTCGACCGTCATGCGTGTTGTGACAGTGGGCTACGCGGAGGGGCACTCCCGCAGCTCGAGCGATGGCGAGGATGAGGCCGCTAAAGGGATGAACATGGCTGTGAACAATCTCGTAGTTCGCCCCCCGCAGCAGTGCGAGTAGCCGCGCTGGAAATAAGACAAAGGGTCGCAGCGGACACCGGAAGATCCGGCACCCTCGCCTCCTTAACTCGCCGGCATACGCTCCCTCGCGGCTGCCGAGAAGGCAAAAATCAAAGGCCCAGTCCGAGGGAGAACGATGGCGAACAATCTCGAGCAGCCAGTTTTCTACACCGCCGGCGTCCAGGCTGCCCAGCACATGCAGCACCCGTCCCCGGCTGGGGGCATAGTACTCCGGGCCCCGACCATCGCTCGGCACACCAATCGATCGACGAGTCTGCTCGGAGACTTTAGCCCGCTTTGCTCAGCGGGTGGCGAGGCGAACGGGGAGCTGCCACCCGGATTGTGACCTACCGGGACGTCGTTATTTGTGGTGGGAAAGCAGATCCGTAAGATCTTTTAGGATCTGCTGCTCGCCCTTGCCGTAGCGCTCAGCAAATTCTTGGGAGCTAAAGGTTTGTTGGCGTTCGTCGGCAGACATCGACCGAAGATGGGCGAGATCCTGCCTCATTTGGGATCGCCTGCCTGACGGGACCTGTCTCCAGCGCTGATACACCCCGCGTGCGTGGGCTTGTTTGTTCGCGGGAAGCTGTCGAAAGAGCCGATATCGCTCGAGCGCTAGCTCCCGCTGCTCGCGATCCATTTGACTGAACCGTCTAAGACGCTGCTGGATCTTTTGCCGCTCTTTAGCCGGCAGGTTACGGAAGCGCGGATTCTCATGCAAGAAGCGGCGGCGTTCCGCCGGGCGCATGCGCATCAGGCGCTCAATCATCCCGGGATTGATTCGCGGCCCGGCATGCCGGCGGGTTCGAGCACGATCCCGCGCAGCGTTGGGTAGCGCCTGTCGAATTCTGTGTGGTCCTGGAATGCGAGGAGACGGGCGATGTCGGGGCTGACCTCTGGCCTTGTCCGCCTGAGCCGGCGCCGCCTCCGTGGCCGGCAAAATGCCTAGGCAGCTTGCCGCCCACAAAGCGAACACGACCCTGCGACATTTTTTGCGCCCGCTGAGGATCCCCATGAGCCTCGCTCAACCCCCTAGCGGAAGCGCGTCAAACTCAACCAACATTTCGATGTCGTCCAGCGCGGCGTGAAGGTCATCCACGTATTCGGTGTCTTCAACAGCGACCAAGCCGGTTCCCTCCACTCCGCCGGAATCACTTCCCGGGTGATGACGGAGCACCGTCCCGGCCGCAATCAGCAACGCGGCAAGACCCACCGCAAAGCTGGGACGGAAGCTGGGAAAGATAGCGAGATACCACGGGCGCCTAGGCGCCCCGGGCTCGATCTTTTCAAACAGCCGGCGGTCGAAATCGAGCGATGGCTCGACGCTTTCCCACTCATCGAGCAACTCCCAAACGGCTTGCTGCCGCTCATAGAGCGCTCGCAATTGTGGATCGCTTTCCAGATAGGCCAGAAACTCTTGGCGCTCGGGGGAGCCGGGCGAGGGGCCACCCCGGGGATCCATAATGATTTCCAGAACTTCTTCGCGAGTCATAACACCTCTTCTCTACCTCTCGGCCCGGGCCTTCTGGCCCACGGACAGGTGAGCCAGCGTGCCCCGAAGGGCCTCATAAGCACGAAAGAGCAGCGATTTTACCGCTGACACCGAGCAGCCCAGAACACCCGCGATCTGAGCGTAACTCATCTCCTCGTACTTGTGCATCAATACCGCGGCACGCTGCTTTTCGGGCAGCGCCGCGACTGCTTGCCGAACAATGTCCAACCGCGATTCCGTAAGCAATTCCTGTTCGCGGTTGCCGCGTTCATCGGCTACCTGCAGGGGCTGGCGATCCTCACGGGGTTCATTCAAACTCAGGTGGCCACGTTCATGTTTACGATCCCGTAAAGAATTCAGTGCCAGGTGCGTTGCGATCCGAAACAGCCAGGTCGTGAACTTAGCGGTCGGTTCATACGTCGCGCGCGCTCGGTAGACTCGCAAGAACGCATCCTGGGCCAACTCCTCCGCTACGGCCTGATGCTGGACCATGCGGTTCAGGTAGTTCACCAGAGGGAGCCGGTACTTCTCGAGCAGCAGTCCAAAGCATTCGGCGTCCCCCTGTTTGACGCGGAGCATGAGCCTCGCGTCCTGCTCCAGCGACGCAGATGCTCCCACGTTGTTTCCAACACCGGACGCCATGAAAAGTTGCGGGAAAAAGCAATTTGCCCCCCATTCGGCGAATCTTAGGGCCGATCGAGGCGCGGGCGGCTGCCTGTTGATCATTGTATCGCCCTGCGCGGGGCCGGCCGGGGAGAGGGGGACAGTGAGGAGTGGGCAGCGTGGACAGAGCCGCAAGCATGAGCCTCCGGCAACGACCGCAGTCGCCGAGATGATGTGCCAACCCTTTTCTCCGTCAACAGCTGGTTGAGGCCGGGCTCGAGCGCGCAACCGAGTTCAGTTGGATCAGAGCGGTGCACGAAACCATGGCTGTCTACCGCAAGCTGCTGACTCGCCTGCCCTGACAACTTCATCTCCCCGTACAGCCGCGGCGACTAGCAGCGGGTGCCGGATCGTGCGGGCCGCGGATCCCTACCCCGACCGCGGATTTCCATCCGCGGCTCTGCGACCCTTTGCTGCAACTCTGTTTCCGCGGCGCTTTGTGCAACGTGTTAGGGTCTGATCTGGGCCTTGTCGAAAGTTGAGAAGTCCCCGCGCCCCGGCAGCGGGCCTTGGACTTACTTCCTCACCTTCGCCTGCTACGGCACAAGAATCCATGGATCCGAAAAAGGTTCCGTAGACCGAAAC
Organism: Bryobacterales bacterium; assembly: GCA_965248105.1. GTDB lineage: Bacteria > Acidobacteriota > Terriglobia > Bryobacterales > UBA6623. Next base: position 899,399 of record CBDFIK010000006.1, on the reverse strand, counting down.
CACAGCGCGTTCGGATCTCCGTTTCTGCCCGCCAACGGCGAGCGAGTGCGCGCTGAACGGGGCCGGATGCGTGAGTCTTCGGCCCGCCTAGACGAAAGAGCCCGCTCGATCGCGCTCGAGGCAATTCGGGACGCATGCGCATTTCGAGGCTGGATCCTTCACGCAGCGCATGTACGGAGCAACCATGTTCACGTTGTCGTTGCCGCTCCAGCAAGCTCCTCGGCGCTGTTACAGAAGCTCGAGACACGAATCAGCCGCCGCTCTCAACGATGAGTTCGGCAAACGCCGCTGGTGGACGCGGCACGGCAGTACAATCCCCCTGTGGAACCCGCATCGCGTCGACGATGCGGTGAAGTACACGTGGGAGCAAGGAGAGCTGATGGAGCGCTACGTGAACCCGAACCGTTGGCAAGAATACGCCGAGAGCGGCCTGTAATCCCGCCGCAGAGCCGCGGATGGAAATCCGCGGTCCGGGGTAGGGATCACGTCAGAGTCGAGCCCCGAAAGGGCGGAAGGAACCACGGCACAGACGCCGGCCCGATCCTCGTCCACGTCGTGTCTCGACGAAGGGCCGGGCACGCCTGCTCGTTGCGCCGCCTGACCCTGCGCCCCTTCGGGGCTTGTCAGGTATCGCCCTTCCAACCCCGGGGCTGAGCGCCCTGGGCTACTTTCCTGCGCCCCTGCGGGGCTTGTGAGGTCTTGGGTCTTCTTACCCAGGGTTCCGCTTCGCTTCACCTTGGGCTACTATCCAACGCCCCTTTGGGGCTGCTTGTCCCGTACTCGGGCGATCCTCTCAGCAAGGATTCCCTGTCGTCAACACTTCGTCAATGAGAACACCCGCAACAGGCCATCTACCATACGACCCGTGTTTTCGCAGTACGCGCTCAGGCGGGACCCGGTGTGACTACGAGGCCTCGACCGCACCCTTTCGGGCGCGGCTCTTTCCCTGCATTCTCGGGAGGGCTTGGTGGGACAAGCAATCTTGCTTGTCGACCCTCAACGGCAATCAAAAACCGCGGCTGCCGAACATACGGCCCGAGGCGTGAGCTGCCTGGGAGAGGGGAGCGATGAAGGGGAATTCGGCCAGTTTTCGATAGATCGGCCCTGACTGCGTCGATGTGCTCTCAAACAGCACAAAGCGGTCCGGGCTAATCGCTCCGAATTCGCGGCTGGGGAGATCTTCCACGGCCCCCAGCAGGTCGTCGAGGTTGACGTCTTTGCCGACTCGGCCCAAGGTAAGATGGGGCTGATAGGGGCGAACTTCAGGTGCGATGCCCAGCGGTTGCAGCGCGGTGTCAACACTGCTGGCTAGCTTACGAAGAGCGGGGATGTTTTCGGCCCCGACCCAAAACACTCGGGGTGATCGAGCATCGGGGAAAAACCCCATCCCGGCCAGGGGGACGTTAAGCGCCGTATGCACCGAAGGCAACTTGACCTCGCTGCAAGCGCGGATGACTTCCTCCAGCCGCTCTCCCGGCCACTCGCCGATGTATTTAAGCGTGACGTGCATGTTCAGCGGGTGGACCCAGCGGACCCCGCCATAGGGGCTGAGTCGCCGCACCAGCTCGGTCAGATGCGCAACGACTTTAGAATTCAGCTCCAACGCCGTGAAAAGACGCATATCGTTTGAGTGTAGCGTAGAACGTTCCCCGGCGATCCCAGCGCTACTTATGGACGGAAAACTGGTCCTGAGGAAGCTTAAGCTTAACCGTAACGGTCTGCTCAGGCTCCCGGAGCTCCACGGTTTCGCCGTACGTTTGATACCCTTCCGCGATCACCTGGAGCAAGACAAACCCTTGCTTAATGGGCGGCAGGGGGGCGGTTCCTTGCTGGCTGGTTCTGAGCTCGAAACTACGGCCGATCTTCTTGTGCTTCTTACCCTTCAGCGTGCGGATAATGAGGCTGGCGCGTGGCACCGGCTTACCTTCATGGTCGAGCACCACGATTCGCAGGCTGGACCACTGTTTCTTGGCTGACAATGCGTGAGGGGAGATAAACAGCAAACCGAGGATAATAGCAATCAAGGCTCTCATGTCAAGAAGTCAAACCGCGGACGGTCAAAGTGCAAGTCAGAAGATGAAACTCAGAGCTCCCCGGTAGCTTCGGATCGCCTGCAACAGATACATCTGTCCGCCATCGAAAGTCTGGATGGGAATATAGCCCGCCTTGAGGAGATTCCTGAGTTCAGCCCTGGCTTCCAGCTTGCCGGGAAGCGAGCCGTGGAAAGGCAGTGGCTGGCGAACGATCAGATTCAAGCCAGGATTCGAGCGGGCTGCAAAGTCGTTGTAGAGATCCGGAGCAATGACCGCCTGACGGCTGAGCCACTGGTAGGTCGAAACCACACGCGTCCCGGACCCGGGCAGCTCACTCGAAAGCGAAGCCATCAGCCTATGCGCCTGTCGCATGTCAAGCGATCGGCGAAGTTCGTTAGGATCGGGGGTTTGCAACTCCAATCTCGTCGGAGACAAGGCTCCGCCGAGTCCATACCCAATGGCTGCCTGCAATCGGTCGCGGAGCTTGCGGGCGTAGGAAACGCGAAAGCCAGACGCCTGGTGATAGCCGCCGTTGAACGTCGAGCTCATCGAAAACAGATCAGGCAATACATTACCGCCGCCGTAGAAGCCCTCGGGCACAACCGCGGACAAGGCCGCGTCGGAAAGCCGGTCTCGATAAACGGCCGCTTCGAGGAGTCCGTCTCCCATAGTTTCGCGGTAGGCGATCTCGACGTGCTCGGTCCGCTGAACCGTCGGCCGGCCGTCTTGGAGCGTCATGCGGGGGAACAATCCCAGAGAAGAAACCTCCTGGCGGAGAGCTTCCGTGCCCGTCCCGGCTTCGTCCGGCCTCGGAACGCCAGAGGCGTACCGAAGTTGGATCTCACGGTCTGAACCAACCTTGTAGATCAACCTGCCGTAGGGGCTGACGAAGTTCAGCCGGTTGAGGAAGCTGACCGACTCATAGAGAAAGCCGTACTCGAAACGAACCGTATCGCCCAACTCGACGTGGTCGCCGAAACCCAAGGTGAAGGTTTCGAGCCTGGGAAGATCGCCATCCAACGGCCCCCCTACGATGGCTTGGGTGGCCGCCAGGGGCACCTGAAGCTGCCTCACGGTGACCGAAACCTCGGGTGCGACACCGCCCATTTCGCGGCTATAGCTAGCGTGAAAGGCGGCGGCGGGCGTTCGCGTCATTGAGCCATAACCCAGATTGCCACTTACGGTCACGCTGTTGTCACCGAATAGCGATGTGGCCACCGCGAACGCTGTGCCGAGGTCCGTCTCGTTCGCCAAAGCCGACTGGCGGGCGCCCCCGCCGGCACTGACCTCAGCGTAGCCGCGAGTGTCGCTAAACGTGCCCGACACTTTCCGCAGCGCGGTCCGCGATTCTCGCCGTTCCTCGGGAAGCAGGCGAAGGACAGGACGCGTTGACGAGGAGGTCCGCAGAACCCATTTCCAATCCTCGCTCATGTCGCGGACCTCGCCCCCACTGGGGAACACAAGCTGAAGGCTGGAGAAGAGACCCCGCAAATTCACGTCAAGGAAAGTTCGAGCGCCGGGGTCGATCTTGATGTTCTCTTTCAGCAGCGGGAGGAAGCGGTCGAGAGTAACTCTCAGGGAGTACTTTCCGGGCAGGACGTCGTCCAACTGGAAATTGCCGCGGTGGTCCGTGTAAACGCGGTCGGCGCTACGTCCGGTGGCGGTCAATAAGGTCACCACCGCTCCCATCCGAGGGATTCCGCGGTCGTCTTTGACCCAACCAACGATTGAGCCGGCGATGCGGTTTTGTGCCGCGACGGGTAGCGCCGCTATAAGTAGCGGCAGCAAAACGAGCCGGCAAGCCTTGCTGGCCAAGTGCCACGCGGTGTTGTGGGAATCTCTCCGCTGTGCGTTCACTGGTCTAGTTGCAGGTCCAACTCCAACGTGCACGCTACTTGACGACCTTAAAGGTCGCCGACGGCATCAGAACCTCGTTCTTGACGCTATCGCTTACTTCCAAACTCAGCCGGTACTCGCCGGGCTCCAAGTTGGCTAACGGAAGCAGTTTTTCGACGACTGTTTGCCTGGGCGAGGCCCCCCGGATGGTGTTGATACCCTCGGTAAAATCGACCAACAGTTCCTCGGGCGTATCCAGCCGCGCGATCTTGTAAGTGACTGACCCGTTCGCACGCCTGGTCTCCTGATCCTCACCAAGGTTGTAGATTTGCATGTAGATGCCCATCTTTTCGCTGCGCCGAAACTCTTCACCGATGCGCGGCCGAACCTTGGAGCTTCCGATGACGAATTGGCCAGTTCCCAACGAGCGCGTTGGGACTCGCTCAATCTTGTCGGCCAGGATGAGGGAACTGCTCGCCAGCTTGTCTTCTTCAAACTTCGGAACATGCAAAGCCACCCGGTGGGTGCTCATAGTCTCGCCCACGACATCCTTCACAACCAGCTCCAGGCGATACATGCCCGGAGCCAGCGGAATACTTTTGTGATAGACCGACGAACGATTCATCTGTTGCGGCAGGCGTTCCTCAGTTGTCTCAATGGTGACAGTGTCTTCGAAAATAGTCGCTATGCGTCGGGTAAGGGTAGTGACACGCCCGAAGATATTTACAATCCCTTTATGAAGACCATCCTCTTCCCTAAAAACGAGGTCCTTGTTTTCAATCTGAACCGTGACGCCTGTCAGAATCGAGTTGTCGGTGATACGAACGTAGTGAGTCTCCACTTTGTAGGGGAGCGTATTGTATTCGATGTGGGACTCGACCACCGCCTCGAGATCTCTGAATTTGACAGGCGGCGGCCTCTGGAGTTTCGCCCACTGTTCCAACCGCTCGAACGGGTTGGTCCGCCTCGAACCGAAACCGCCCCCGCCGCGTAAGCCGCCGGTTCGATCCGCCCTATCCATCATCCCCATCTGTTCGAACATGGTTGGACCGGCACCGGGGACGTGAAGCAAAGCGTCCTTCTCGGTGAGGTCCATGGTGTGCCGATACTCGCCGGTCATGGTCCGGTCCACGAACTCGATGAGGATGTCGGTGCCAATTCCTTCTATGTAGCGGTAGCGCCAAATTTGGAAGGGGTAGGTAGACGTGGTACCGCCACCTTCGTCCATCGGCCTCTGGTACAAGCCCCCGGCCGGATGGTCTTCGATCTCATCGGGCGGCCCGAAGGTGATGTAAATGCGCCCGCGGTCAGTCTTCCAACCGGGAAAGCCGGAGGCGAATCGGTCGTTGGCGTGGGCGATTCGGCGGTAGTGCTCTTCCTTGTACTCGTTTTCCATGCTGTCGGGCGTCGGATCCCGGCGCATCCAAAACTGTTCGATAAAGTTTTCGCGCTCCTCAGCCGTTGTAAAGCGAACAAACGCCTTCCTCTCTCCGCCCGTGATGATGTAGAGGACGTCCTCTTTCAGCCAGCGTTTGAAGGGACCTTGGAGCTCTTTCTCGAGCTTCTTGAGCCGCTTGCGCTCCTGCTTCTTGGTGAGCTTGCCGGCTTCTTCCTTCTTCTTGGCGGAAAGAGGCGCAACAGGGAAGGCAAAGGCGAAAGCCAGAACTACCACCCCGGCGAGGAGTCTTCGTGACATGTTGACAACGGCCCCGTAAATAGATACGCGCCTAACGCGCAGACGGGTTCTCAAAATCCGACTGCGACCCAGTTTCGATTCTAGGACTTCCTGCCCGAGAAGGTCAAGTAAATTCAAGTAGCCGACACCGGTCGTTCGTACTATATCCACCAGACCGATTCACAAGACGGCATCTCCGGATCAAACCCGAAGCGCCCCGACAGCCGACAAACGTCTAATCCAAACGAGGGCACAGGTTTCTACCAAAATCCAGAGAAGATCTCCGGGATATTGTATTCGCAGTCGTTCTGGCTCAGGACTGCCTCTACAACTATCTTTATTTCAAGAGTTTAGAAATGTACGGCCCGCTGAGATTTTGGCGCTTCACTTGCAGAACTAGAGGTAGGTTTTTTTGGGGGTGAGGTGTATCTTGCCTTCGGTTTCAGTTGCCTCCGATGAGTAAGGCTTTGACAAATCGGCTTTTGGCGCAGTTGCTGGTGGCGTCAACCGTCGTCATGGCGGCCGCGGCGTTGCTGAATTTCGAGCAGCGTCGCGGCGTACGCCTGCCCGACGACGGGGTCACCTGGATCGACGGCTCCTCGGGTGTCGAGGCGCTTCGAATCAGCCCCGAAAGCGGGGCCGCAAGAGCCGGAATCAAGCACGGGGACGTCCTACGAAGGATCGATACAGTTCGAGTAGACGATGCCGCGGCGGTTAGCCGTATCCTTACCGGCATCGGTGTGTGGAAACAAGTCACCTACGTAGTGGCCCGCAGCGGAGTTGAGGTTAGCAAGCCGTTGATCGTCGGCGCCGTGGGCCTGAACACGTTCGTTCACTACTTCCTTGGGGCTGTGGCCTTGGCTTACCTGGCCATTGGCGTGTTCGTCTTTTACCGCAAATCAGCGGAGCCGATGGTTCGCCACTTCTACGTGTTTTGTTTGGGATCTTTTGTCCTTTACACGTTCAGCTACACTTCGAAGCTGGATGGCTTTGACCGTTTTGTCTACTGGTCGGACGTCTGGGCAACGTTGCTGGTGCCGGCCGTGTTCTTGCACTTCTGCCTGGTGTTTCCCGATTCACGGCACGCCACGCGCGCTCGACGTGGGGCGGCGGCGCTGGCCTATGTCCCGGTCGCAGCCATGCTGGCTCTTCACCACGGGGCCGCTTCGGGTGTGCTCGAAAGCGACCTGCCTCTGGTCGAGCTGCGATTCCTGCTCGACCGGCTGGAATATGGCTTGCTGGGATTGTATTTCCTAGCCGCGGCGGCGGTCGTGGGGTTCGCTGTTGGTCGTACAGAAGAACCGATTCTAAGGCAACAGCGGAAGTGGCTAGCGCAGGGGACCCTGTGGGGCGTACTGCCGTTTGTGATCTTTTATGTGGGCCCCTATGTCGGCGGCGAGATCGTGGGGCCGAATGGAAGCTTCGCCGTGTTCTCGCTGGCGCTGATTCCCGCGGCCTTCGCCTATGCCATCTTCAAGTATCGACTGATGGATGTAGAGGTCGTCGTGCGGCGAGGCACGGCGTACACGCTGGCCACTGCCGCTGTGCTGGCTGTCTTTTACGGACTGATCTTCCTGCTGAGCGGCATGGTCGCGCCAGAGCTCACTGAGCTAGCGCCCGCGGGATGGGTCATCTCGGTTGTGGTGGCTGCCGTTGTGTTCCAGCCTCTGCGGCGCTGGATCCAACAAAGCTTGGAGCGGCGCTTCTATCGAGAACGCTACGACTACCGGCAAACCCTGGTCGAGTTCGCTTCGGAGCTGAGCACGGAAACGGATCTTGAGCCAATGCTTTCCTCAGCCTCGGAACGCTTGGCGCAAACTTTGGGGCTGAGTCGAATGGCGATCTTCGTGGCGAGCGGGGAGGGTTCAAACGGAGACCCGAGCGGCTTTCACCTAGTGCACGGAGTCGGGCTAACCGGGGTGAACGGGGCCGAAATCAACGAGCAGAGTTGGCTCGACATGAGTTTCCTCCGTTCCGAGCCGGTCGGGAAGAACGGCAGCGTTCCCTATTTGTTCCTTGAGGAACCGGCCACGTCCATTGAGTGCTCCCCGGCAGCGAAACTCACAATTGCCGACCTGGATCTCACCTACTATGTAGCCTGTCGTGTTCGGGGTCGCACGATTGCCTACTTGGGGCTGGGGCGGACGCTAGACGGCAACTACCTCTCGAGTGAAGATCTCGTGCTGGTCCAGGCTGTGAGCGGGTACTTCGCCATTGCCTTAGAGAATGCGCGTTTGTATCACTCTCTCGAGCTCAAGGCTAACGAATACCAGCGGCTCAAGGATTACAACGAGAACATCGTCGAGTCGCTGAGCGTCGGCATCCTAGCAGCCGACTTGGATGATCGCGTCGAAAGCTGGAACGCGCAGCTCGAGCTGACGTTCGGGATTTCACGGGAACAGGCCGTGGGGCGCCGCTTGGCGCATTTGCTGCCGGCGGGTTTGGTGGCCGAGATCGAGCGAGTCCGCGGAGAATCGGGCATCCGGAATATTTACAAATTCCGGATTCGCGCGGATGACTTCCCCGCCGAGTTTCGACCCCAGCCGACCGGCAACGGCGGCAGCCGGGGCGAGGAACGGATGCTCAACATTGCGATCGCCCCGCTTGTGGCCAAGAATTTCGATCCGATCGGGCGGCTCATCATTCTTGACGACGTAACGGAGAGGGTCGAACTCGAAGAGCAATTGGCCCACGCCGACAAAATGAGCTCGATTGGCGTCTTGGCTGCCGGCGTAGCTCACGAAGTGAATACGCCCCTGGCCGTCATTTCAAGTTACGCCCAAATGCTGGCCAAGCAAGTGGCCAATGACCCGCAGCAGATCAAGATCCTGGGGAAGATTACCTCGCAAACTTTCCGCGCCAGCGAGATCGTCAATGCGTTGCTAAATGCTTCCCGAGTGTCGCCCAGGGAGCTGGCTCCGCTCGATCTGAATCAGGTGCTCAAGGAAACGCTTTCCCTGGTCGAGCCGCAGTTGCCCAAGGACAAGATCAAAATCCAGCTCGATCTCAAACCGGAAGCGGCATCCGTCGTCGGCAATACTGGAAAGCTGCAGCAGGTCTTCCTCAACCTGCTGCTCAATGCGCGCGATGCGATGCCGCGGGGCGGACAGCTAACTGTCCAGACACGAGTGACGGAGAGCGATGAGGGTGAACCGGCGGCGCAAGTCGTCATCAGCGACACCGGAGTGGGCATGACGGCCGAACAAGCTCGACGCGCTTTCGAGCCATTCTTCACCACCAAGGAGCCGAAGCGCGGAACGGGTCTCGGTCTGGCCGTCAGTTACGGCATCGTCCGCGAGCACTCGGGTAATATGAGTGTGGAAAGCGCGCCGGGCAAGGGAGCTTCGTTCCGCGTCGAGCTGCCTCTGGCCAGAAAGCCCGTACATGCCTAAGACTCCATCCCAACCCCCTCGGGAGTCCAAAGGCAAAATCCTTATCATCGACGACGAAGATGCGATCCTCGAGAGCCTCGAGACGCTGCTCGAGCTCGAGGAGTACGAGGTAGCCACGGCAGCCACGGCGGGCAACGGCGTGGCGGCGCTGGAGTCGGCCGCGTTCGATTTAGTGCTGCTCGACTTGATGCTTCCCGACCGCTCGGGTCTCGAGGTGCTGGAGGATGTGCGTAAGACCGACCAAGAGACGCCGATCGTGATGTTGACGGCGTACGGTTCGATCGAAACCGCCGTTCAGGCGATCAAGCTGGGCGCCAACGATTTCTTCACCAAGCCCTGGAACAACGACAAACTGCTGATCGAGATCGATCAGACGATCACGCGACGGCGACTAGAACGCGAGAACGCTCACCTGAAGAGTGTTCTCAAGAAGCGCTTCAGCTTTGCCAACATCATCGGCAAGAGCGAGAGTATGCAGCGGGTCTACGACTTGGTTGGCCAAGTGGCGCCCAGCCGCTCGACCGTGCTGATTCACGGTGATAGCGGCACCGGGAAGGAGCTTATCGCGAAGGCCATTCACGCCAACTCGCCCCGTGTGGGAAAGCCCTTTGTCCCGGTTAACACCGGGTCGATCCCAGTCGATCTATTGGAGTCGACGCTGTTTGGTCACGTCAAAGGGGCGTTCACCGGGGCGATCCAAACTCGCAGGGGTTGTTTCGACGTCGCCGACGGAGGAACGATCTTCCTCGACGAGGTCGGTACCCTCGAGATTGAGACGCAGGCGAAGCTGCTGCGGGTTATCCAGGAACGCGAGTTCATGCCCGTGGGATCCAGCACAACGGTCAAGGTGGACGTGCGGATCGTCGCCGCGACCAATGTCAACCTGGAGCAGCAAGTCCGCGAAGGCGCCTTCCGAGAAGACCTTTACTATCGCCTCAACGTCATTGAGGTCAACTTGCCCCCGCTGGTCGAGAGGATGGAAGATATTCCTCTATTGACGGACCACTTCTTCGATCGCTATTGCCAAGAAAACGAGCGCTTCCTCGATGCCAACGGCCACTCGACGCTGCGATTCGCCCCCGAAGCGGTAAGGGTTCTCATGGACCACCCTTGGCCGGGCAACGTTCGGGAGTTGGAGAACGTTGTCGAGCGGGCGGTGGTGCTTGCCACCGAGCCCGAAGTGGCTGTCGACTTGTTGCCCGAATCGCTACTGGGTTCGGACGGCAGCTCGCGCGTCCGTGTCCCCGCAAACTTCAAGCCAGTCGCCGGTGCCAGTTTGTACGAGGTTGTCGAAGAATTTGAGCGCCGCCTGATCATGGAAGAGCTCGAAAAATGCAGCTGGAATCAGACCGAGACGGCCAAGAGCCTGCGAGTCGCCCTGTCGACCTTGAATCAAAAGATCCAGCGGCTCAACATCGACGTCAAACGCATGCGGGAGCTAGTGCAAGCGGGGCGGTAGAGGTGCTCTCGCTTTGGTCGGCAAGTGTGCTGCGCGGCATCCCAAGACCGTCGGCAGGTTCTTCGGGCATGCAAGCGGGATGCCCAGAAATGAATAACCCCACCCGAGGCCTTGCGGCAGGTCAGGTGGGGAGCAATTCCAAAGTCATTATACCGCAAGCTCTCTGACGCCACGGCTATTTGCGCTCCGCTACCTGGCCCGGACTCGTCACCGTAATCTCCCGATCGTTCTCACCCAGATCTTTCAGGTGGATTTCTATCCGCGATTCGGGTAGTTGGCCGGCGAATTTTTCACCCCACTCGATCAGGATGATGGCCGGCCGGTCCCAGAGGTCATCGAGACCTAGGGTTTCGAGCTCGGGCAGACGGTCCAAGCGGTAGAGATCGATGTGATAGACTTTGGGGTCTCCTTCGTATTCGTGGATGAGCGAAAAACTCGGGCTAAGGACATCGTCGGTGGAGGCAACGCCGATCCCGCTGATCAGTCCTTTGGCCAGTGTCGTCTTACCGCAGCCCAACTCCCCGATCAACAAGATGAGTTGCGGCGGTTTCATCTCACGTGCCAGTTGGACACCGAGCCGGACGGTTTCCTCAGCAGAGTGGGTGATGTACGTTTGCGCGTCGGCGGGAGCCATACCTTTAGTTAGACCTTACGTAGAGGGTAGCTGGAATCTGTTCGGGCGACGCCGGTTGATTGAGTCTCGTCAATTCTGGGAACATCAGGGCTGTGCAGGAACCGAGAACACGGAGACACCGAACCGAAAAGATCATGGCGACTCGGTAAACGCGGCATGGGTGCAGTCTTCGGGGCTTCGGCCCCCTCGGATTTGGTTCCGCTCACCTAGCAGTGGAGGAAATTTCCGGTCCGGGCCGCTCTACGCTTGCAGTTGACTAACCCACATTATCGAATGGAACTGCGCTTGCACCACTCGCGTATGGAACTTAACAGGAGGAACCTATGGCCGATGTAGAACAGATCGCAAAGACGACCCTGGAAGAAATAGAACGCTTGCTTAACACGAAGACAGTAGTCGGCGAGCCGATCTCTGTGGAAGGCGCCACCCTGATCCCGTTGGTCAGTTTTGGCTTTGCCTTTGGGGCGTGCGGCGGCAGTGGGAAGGCTCCCGACAAAGGGGAAGGGGGCGGTAGCGGCACCGGGGGTGGTGGCGGCATCAAACCCGTAGCGATCATCGTGATCACCAAAGACGGTGTCAAGGTGGAACCCATCAAGCGGGGAACCGGTCGGGTCCTTGAAAGAATCGTGGATACGGTTGCCAAGGCCAGGGAAAAGAAAAGCGAAGAGCAGTCGGAATCACCCGGAGACTAGATGCTCTTGGGGATTCTAGCCCTCCTACTGAGCCTCATCACGCTCCTCTCAGTACCTGTCGACCTTGCCTTCAGGGTTCGGAGACAAACTTCCTTTCGAGGGGACCTCACTGTGCGATGGATGTTCGGCCTTGTGGAGTTTCCGTTGAAGAGACGGAAGCCCCGGGGAAAGCCCGCTAAACCAAAGGCCAAGAAACGCAAGAAACGCGGCCGAGCAGCGCGCCTGCTGCCTCGATTATTGGGGGCACTACAAAGCGCACGGTTTCGGCGCCGTCTACTGAGGTTTTGCCGGGACATCATTGCCGCTCTTCGACTGCGAGACTTCGGCCTGCGCCTCCGACTGGGCTTCGATGACCCGGCAGACACAGGAATCGCATGGGCGTTCGTAGGACCACTGGTCGCGTTTCTCGAAGCACGGAAGGCTGCCAACGTAGACGTCGGTGCTGATTTCGGGCAGGAGACGCTCGAATTCGATGCTGGAGGCAAAGTCCGCATCGTGCCGGCACAACTGGTCTCGATCGGCGTGGCGTTTACCCTTTCACCGATTACGCTACGGACAGCGTGGACGCAATTCGCTCGAGCATGAGTAGACTACAGCCAGGCACGCCCTTCGCGGAAAAGGAATTCACCATTGTCCCGATCGAGGAGGTCTGGGCCGACAGTTACCGGGTAGGACGGGGATTGTGGGCAGGCGGGCTCAAGGAGCCGGTGGCTTTGGTCTTCTGCGGGCCATCCGAAGTTCGCGCTGTTGACATCCAGGGTGACGAAGTTGATCTGGAAGACCTCACAAGCGAGGTCGCCGGATTGAGTGAGTTGCTGGAGCAGTTTTCCGGCAATTGATGAGAGGACTGATTCAGCGTTGTTCTGGTCCTCTTGTTGCTTCCTTACTCGCCGCTCACGGCTCACCGAACGAGTCTCTGATCTTTTCGGCCCGAGAGTTCCCTGTAAGCGCGTCCCTCGATTTTCCGCCTCTCGGCCTTGACGAAATGTTCAGCTAACGACAGATGGATATCTGGAACGTCTTGTCCGACATCGTTCTGCTCTTGAGCGTAGCGCTGGTGCTCGGAATGCTTTTCGAGCGCCTGAGGCAGAGTGCTGTGACCGGGTATCTCATAAGCGGTCTTTGCCTCGGTCCGAGTGGATTCGGATTCATCGTGAACGTTGCCGAGGTGCAGGCTCTGGCTGAGATAGGAGTGGCGCTGTTGCTGTTTACGATTGGCCTGGAGTTCTCTTGGAGACGCTTGCGAGAGCTCGGAGCCGTCCCCTGGATGAGTGGCCTGCTGCAGATCGTCATCACCATTCTGCTAGGAACCTGGGTGGCGAGCATCTTTGTCTCTTCCCTAGCGGAGGCTCTGGTGATCGGCGCCGCTGTAGCCCTAAGCAGCACCGCTGTCGTTTTGAGAATCCTAACAGAGCGGGCTGAACTCGAAAGCCTGCCCGGGCGAAACGCGCTTGGCATCCTGCTTCTGCAGGACTTAGCCGTGGTTCCCCTCATTCTTCTGCTTTCCGTATTAGGAGAAGAAGTCACTGGGGCGGCGGCGCTGGGGCATTTCTCGGTGAGGATCCTACAAGCGGCGGCACTTGTGGGAGCGATCTTCCTTTTGAACACGTACGTGATCCCACGCGTCTTGCACGCGGCTTCCGCCTTTAGGAACCGCGACCTTCCTGTTCTGCTGGCGTTCGGCGTATGCCTGGGAGCGGCCGCGGCATCCCACGCGCTGGATCAATCCCCGATTCTGGGCGCGTTCGTGGCGGGAATGCTGCTGGCGGAGTCCCCGTTTGCCGACCAGGTGCGGGCAGACGTTATTCCTCTTCGGGCAGTCTTCCTGACACTATTCTTTACATCGATTGGCACCTTAGTCCAGCTCCCTTCACCGAGCGCGGTTTTGACGCTGCTGCTTGTTGTAATCTCCATCGTCGTGGGAAAGACGTTGTTGCTGAGTGTGATCATCGTCTTGCTGCGCCAGCCCACTCAGGCGGCTATCGCGACCGGGCTGATTCTTTCGCAGATCGGTGAGTTTTCCTTTGTGCTGCTTCAACTCGGATACCGCCAGGAACTGGTTGGTCAGGACACCTTTCAACTTCTCCTCTCGGCAGCCGTCCTCACCCTGCTTTTGAGTCCCTATGTGATCGTTGCTGCTCCGCGTGTTGGAGCGGCGGTGGCAGGACTGTCGCCACGCCTTTCGCCCCCGGTCAGGAAAATCGGAATAAGCCCGACCGACCGCGCAGGCAAGGCTGGTCACGTTATCATCGTTGGGTTTGGTCCGGCCGGGAAGGCAGTCGCCGAGGCTCTACGCGAAACGGAGATCCCCTATGTGGTCGTGGAGCTAAATCCCCACAGCGTTTCCGCCTTACGCCCTAGTCTTCCGATCGAGTTCGGCGACGCTACAAGACCGGAGATCCTGGAACGTCTTCACCTGAACGACGCTCGTGCCTTGGTAGTAACTGTCCCTGATTCCGAAACGGCCCGACTGATCATTCGGCAAGCCAGGTTGCTCGCACCAAGTGTGCGCGTGATCGCCAGAGCTCGCTACCATGCCCACGCGTCGAGGCTACATCAGGCCGGTGCGGACCAGCTTGTCGACGAGGAAACCCTGGTGGGTCATCGTCTCGGTGCCGAAGTGCTGGGTCTTGACTAGCCCCCTCCTGGCCCTTTTCTAGCCCGCATTTCTCACCAGCGGCTGTGGCGGGAGTAAGTGGCACAGGCAACTCTGCCCGCCGTAGATCTCCTCAGCTCGACCTGAGCGACACGATTGCCTCTGGCAGGTGCTGCAAAATGTCGGTTGCGAGCATCGACAACTCGCCGGTCTCCTTGGCCGCCAATTCCGCGGCGAGGCCATGCAAGTAGACGGCGGCGGCGATGACGAGTTCGGGCTTTTTTCGGGGGAACTGGGCCAAGAAACCGCTGATCATGCCAGTCAGAATGTCCCCGGTACCGCCGCTAGCCATGGCCGGCGTTCCGGTCGGGTTGACGAATACCCGCCCGTCCGGTGTCGCCGTCAGCGTCCGGTAACCCTTGAGGACCAGGTAGACCTGGCGCTCTTCGGCGAATTGACGCGCCACCTCGACTCGACGCTGCTGAACTTCTTCCGTGGACAGGCCCGTCAGCCGGGACATCTCGCCGGGGTGCGGCGTCAAAACAAGCAATCGGCTTTTGGCGCCCCAGGATCCCTTCCTCGCTCCGGCCAAAGCCGTGAGCCCGTCCGCATCGACAACAAGCGGTAGTCCAACTTCGCTGACAATGCGGCGGACCAGTTTTTGATTCGCCGGGCTTGTGCCCAAGCCTGGACCGACGGCTGCCACTGTGGCGCGCTCGAACCAGCCGGCGCGATACGCCGTCTCGCCGAGCGAGCCGTCCTCGTCTTCCTCGCCCGGCTCGGTCATCAACTCCGGTGTGTGGGAGACGATCGCGGCGGTCGCGCTGGCCGCCGTCGCGACCGTCACCAGGCCGGTGCCGGCTCTGAGGGCCGCCGTACCTGCCATCAGAACAGCTCCGGGCCGGGCCCGAGATCCCCCGACCACCACGACATGGCCAAAATCTCCCTTGTGGGCCGAACGATCCCGCGGCGCGAACAACGGGGCGAAGTCGGCGGCCTCGACCATCGAAAGTTTCAGCTGTGGATTGGACTCCATGACCGAGGGGGCCGTCCCGATCGGGGCGACGTGCAACTCTCCCACCCGCTCGCAGTTGGGCGCGAAGATCTGGCTGAGTTTCGGAGCGGTGAAGGTGACGGTGTGATCGGCCCGCACCGACTCGCCAAGCGGTTCACCACTATCAGAGGGCAAACCCGACGGCATGTCAACCGCGACCACCTTGGCGTGGGAGAAGTTCGCGTTCAGATCTTCGATCACTTCCCGATAGAGGCCCTCGGCGGGACCGCGCAGCCCGGTTCCCAGCATCGCGTCGACGACGATCGTTGCCGGCAGCAAGCTGGGCCGAACTCGCTGCCAGTCGGCCGGGTTTCTCACGATAGTCGGCTTGAAGTCGGCCGCCCGGAGCATCCTGTAATTGGCCGCCGCATCACCCCTCAAACGCCGCGGATCGCCCAATAAGACTACCTGCAGTGCCCCGCCCTGAGCGTGCGTGACCATGTGCCGCGCAACAACAAGTCCGTCTCCTCCGTTATTGCCCCGACCACAAATAATGACGACCATTTGCCCATCGAGCGGGGAGAACTGATGAGCCAGGAAACCGTAAACGCGCGCGCCCGCGTTTTCCATCAGCACCAGGCCCGGGATGCCGCGTTCCTCGATGGTGACACGGTCGACCTCCCGCATCTCGGCGGCCGTCAAGATCTTTTGCAAACTACCCCTCCACTTCGATGAGTACACCTACGTTTCGGGCGAGCGCAGGCGGGCACAGCATGCTGTGCCCCTACAGATCTGTCGAGTGCCTGGAAATGTAGGGCCACGGCATGCCCTGCCCAAAGTTCCCGATCGTCCACCTGGCTTCTAAATATACGTGGCCGAACTTACAAAACGGGCTAGCAGCCCGTGGTAGAAATGAAGGTCGCGAAAATCGGGTACAGCCAGCCAATTCGCTTCAGACTAAGTGCCTTTTTTCTAGGGCCATAGCGGAGAGCGAATTGGTGGCAGTCCCCGATTTTCGCGCCTGAACAAACCAAGAACAAGCAAGGGTTGCCGTACCGGCATGTTCATCAACGCCGCCTCGCCACGAGCATGCTCATATCATCCTGCAGCCCCTGCCCACCGGTCCACTCGGTTACTTCCAGCATCACCGCTTCGATGAGCTCAGGAACGGGGACCCCCGACAAGAGACAGTCCCACCACCCCAAGTTTGCCGAAAAGCTCTCGCATCACCGCTAAACCTGCCCAATGTCTGCAACATTGACTGCCGCCCGCGTCTTGGCGCTTTCATACAGGGCGTGAACAATCCCTACCGCGCGGCAACCCGCTACCCCGTCAGCCAGGGCGACCGTTTCTCCTCCGACAAGACGCACAAAATCTCGAAGTTCTTCCTGGAAAGCTACGCGGACAGTGGACTTCCATCCCCGAACCGCTTCGCGTAACGCAACCGACGGGTAAAAGTTAAACCGGCGGCGGCGCACCACCCCGGGCTTCTTCAGGTAGATCGCTTTCGAGAACATGGGGGCGTAGGAGGCGCGGACCATGCCACGGTCTCCGTAGGCTTCGATAAAGAACCGGTACCCTGTCCATTCCGTCCAACTGGCGTGCAGACTGGCGACCTTGCCCTCCCGATTGCGCATCAGCGCAAAGCCGTTGTCTTCCGCCGAGCCAAGCCGCCAGACGCTTTCGCCGGTCAGGCCGAAGACTTCACTCACTTCATCAAGGAGATCGTCAATCAGGTCGATCAGGTGCAGACCGTTGTCCATGAAGGCTCCTCCGCCGACACGCTCTCGCTCATGCATCCAAGGCTCTCGGAATTCAGAAAGGCCGGTGTGCCCGGTGAAAGCGCGGACGAAACTCAGCTCTCCGATCTCTCCACTCTGGACGGTGTGCTTGACGAACTTGATCGCCGGAAAATAGCGCTGGTTAAAACCCGTTGCCAGGGTTAGCCCGCCTCGCTGGGCTGTTCGCAGCAAGCGGCGGCAGGCGTCGACCGTAGGAGCCAAGGGCTTCTCGCAAAGGACGTGCTTGCCCCGCTCGAGCGCAGCCATGGCAACCTCTTCGTGGATGTCGGGAGGTGTCGAAACGATGACGGCGTCGAGATCGGAATGATCGAGAAGTTGCCGGTAATCGGTGTAGACCGAAGCGGTGGACGCCCGAGCCGCAGCGCGGGCTCGATCCGGGGCGACGTCGGCGACGGCCGCCAGGCGGCAGCTCGGCGAGCGCCGTAAGGCGTCGGCACGCACTCGCCCAATTTCGCCGGCACCGACCAACCCAAAGCGCATTTGTGGCTCCATATCGGCTGCGAGAGGCCGGCCAACTCCGCTTGGCCAGTGTAGTACAGTGGCCCGGTAACCGACAGGGTAAGCACTTCGCGGGAGAAAACACGACCGACTCAGCGCCACAGTCGCCAGTCGGTGCGCGGCTCGTACTGACCCGCCCCTCAGGCACTTCACTCGTCAGCCGGTCAGAACCGCAGGCTGGAATCGGCAATCTCTCGGTGTGTTCGGCGCTTCGGATCGGATTGGCGAACTACGCCTGACCAATCGTAGAGAATCCAGCTTTGTCCGCAGTACGGGACAACTTGCGATCGAAGGAGATAAATGGACGCGCCCCGGGCCGTTCCTTGCACCAGACTAGAGCGGCAGCTAGCTGGAGTCCGTCGGCCGCACGCAGTCCGAACCTTTCCGGGAAAGACTCCGCCAAACTACGAACATGCTCAGTTGGCAGAACCTCATGCCACGATTTTCGGAGCTCTTCCAGGCATGCGACGGCATTCTTCATTCCGGCTCGACTGAGCGCCCTTGAGCGACCCAGCCTGGCGAAGGCGCTCCGCATCTCAACCGGCGTGCCCCACCAGACCACCATCCGCTCGTAGTCCCGCAAGACCGACTTGAGGCGGCTCGTCGCTTGCTCGGACACACAAAGCGGGACAAGCGCGCTAGTGTCCCAGAAGGCCGCGGTCGTTCTCTTCACGTTCGTCCTCAACTGCCTTCGCAGCACGCCGGAGAGAGATTCGCCCGCGTGGAAGGGACAAAAACGAGCTCAGGCGCAGCGGTCCTTGCCCCAGGCTCAGCTTTCCGGCTGTTGCCAGGGCAAGCTCTTCCGCAGCGAGATCGTCGCTCTCCGACAAAGGCACAATCTTCGCCACCGGACGGTTGCGATCCCGAATAAGGATCTCATCGCCTTCCCGCACCTGCCTCAGGTAGTGACTGAGTCGGTTCTTCAGCTCCGCGATGTTGACAGTTGTCATCAGGCTTCATGGCTATTATAGCTATATTAGTCGCGGATCTTCCCATGCCGATCCCCACGGGGGTGAAATGGATTCACTAGCATCTCAACCCTCACGGGCGCACCGGATTCCACCCACATTGGTGAGGGGCCTCTCGACTGAACCAACGTCCCCAAGACGTGTCAGTCAGCTAAGGCCTTCTCACGCACTTCGCCTCGCCACGTGGTGAAAAAGCGGGCTAGTGCTTGGTTGCATAAGTTCACGATCGTTATAGGCCGGCAATCCCTGGGCCGCTCCCTCACGGTCGCGGCTTGGAAGGCTCTGCGAACAAACCACTTCCGGGCCAGACGGACGACCGTATGATCCTTCGGGAAAGGGCTTTTTAAATACGCGAACTTTTGCCATCAAGCACTAGAGGGGAACCTTCTCGTAGTTTGGGAGAGACTCAGCTTGCCCGCGCCCGGTAGCGCAGGCGGTCCAGCGCAACGGCCGCGACGATGATGCTACCGGTGAGAACGTCTTGCACCCAGTTGGGAACGCCCTTCAAGCTGAGACCGTTGCGGATCACGGCCATCAACATGGCTCCCGCAACGGACCCGACGATGCTTCCTTCCCCGCCCTGCAGACTGTCGCCACCGATAACCACCGAGGCAATGATGTCGAGTTCCATGCCCCGCGCGGCAGTGGGGTCGCCTACTGTTAGGCGGCTGAACTGCATCCACCCGGCGAAACCCGTCAACAACCCGGCGAGCGAGTATATATAGAGCTTGACCCGCTCCACGCGGATGCCACAGATCCGAGCGGTGTTTTCGTTGGAGCCGATGGCAAAGATGTAGCGTCCAAGGATGGTGGACCGCGGCATCAAGCCAACAACCACCGCCAGCAACAGTGTCAGCCACACCCCGGGCGCTACGACTAACCACGGAGGGTCGGGGAATTTGGCCAGCATGTCGTTGAGCCACGCGATCGGAGCATCGATCTTTTGCTCCTTGGCGATTCCCGTAGCCGCGCCGCGATAGACGAGCAAGGTTCCCAGGGTAATGATGAAGGGCACGAGGTTCAGACGGGTTATCAACAAGCCGTTGAGAGGGATGTGTTGCAACTTTCAAAAAGCGGCAAGAGAGCGATTGGTCGAGTCGACCGGGCTCCGCCTCATGCAGCCACCTCGAACAGCTTGTTGATGAACTGAATCTGTCGCCGAACATCCGAACCGCTCACCCACCTCGCCTGCCCCTTCCGGATCATGTGCATTGCCTCGTATCCTTGGATCGTTCGGCGCGCCGCGTGGAATTCACGAAAGCCCTGCTTGGTCTTCACTCGTCGTTTGATCGCTCGATGATCCTGCTCCAAGATATTGTTCAAGTATTGGACCGACCGGTGGCGACAACGGCGTCGCAGAATTCCTTCTTTTTTCACTCCTGGAATCGCCGAGCCGTAGAGGCGTGCCTGATCGGTGTTGATGACGCGGGGATGCGGATGCGATGGATCGCTGAGAGCCTTGCGAAACAGCCGTTTGGCCGCCGCGGCATCGCGTAGCGCTGACAGCAGGAAGTCGATGGTGGCACCGGTGGAATCAATGGCGCGATACAAGTAGCACCAGCGGCCCTTGATCCGAACATAGGTTTCATCAACACGCCAGGATTTATTGGTTGGCAGCATTTTCCAATCCAAGAATGAGCCTGAAGAAGGAGGATCGGACGGGCGGTGCTGCTGGGGTTCTCCTTTCAGTGGCGGTTAGGCAGTCAGTGGCAGTTAGGCAGCGGGGGATGGGGGTGCGGGGCAAGGGGGCTGGCGTTTGAAGTCCCCTTGCCCTGCTTCCATCACTGCAGAAATCTGTCAGCGACGAAGTCGACAACGGGCTAGCAGGGCGAGCTTGGCTTTCTGCATCCGCTGGGCCGCTGCCGTGTCGCTGTGGCGGCTGGCTTGCTGCTGGAGCGTCTCGGTTCGCACGCCGTCCTTGAGGTGCTTTTGCCAGTCGGGCAGCGAGAGTAGCTTTTCGTAGGGCGTGCGGTAGTCGGTGGCGCGATAGCGACGGCGGCGTTGGCCCCGGGCGGTGATCTCGATGGTGGCGAAGCCGCACGGGCGGTGGTAGTTCAGATAGGGATTGAAATAGGCTGTGTAGAAGCGCTGCAACGCGGAGGCATGCTCGGCGGCGATCGCTCCGTAGCCTATGTGCTTGCGCACCACGGCCCCGTTTTTGCCTTCCACCAGAGCGTTGTCGGTGGTGCGATAGGGGCGCGACTTGGTGAACTCGATCAGTAGCTTGTTGAGCAGCCGGGCCAGGCGGTGATTGAGAAACTCCGAGCCGTTGTCGCAGTGGAAGCCGCGCAGGCGAAAGGGGAACTGGTGCAACATCGCTTCCAGCACCGGGATCAGGTGTCGCTCCGAGATCGTCTCGACGCAGCCGACGACCTGCCACTGCGTGACCGTATCGACGGCGTTGATGTGATACAGCCCCGGGCGAGTGTCCCAGTGACCCTGGTGCACCGTATCGACGCGCAGATAGCCGGGTTGTCCCTGTGGCTCGGGCTTGCGCCGCTCGGCGATCCCGACCTGTCGTCTCTGAGTGCGATCGAACACCACCCGCTGTGAGCGATAAGCCCGGGAGCGCCGCAGGTTGTAAATGTGGGAAATCGAGATGTGGGCCAGGCGGACGTACTCCGAGTTGGCGAAGAACTGATACTCGCGCTCGAGGATGCGCCGTACCGCCGGCCCGGACAGACCCTCGTGGGCAGCGTCGACGGTTGCTAACAAGGCAATGTCCTGGGGTGTGTAGCGGCGCGGAAAGCGGCGCCGACGGGGTTGTCGGGCCTCGATCCGTCGGTGCCGAAGCCACTGCCCCATCAGCCGCGTCAACTGGGCCCGACTCAACCCGCTCAGCCGCGCCAGAAACCGCCGCACGATGCCCTTCTGCCTCCTGCCAAGCCGTCGGTAGTGCTGCGCCGCCAAGATACGCTCGACAAAGCGATAAATCTGCTCGCGTCCCTGGACTCTGAAGCCAATGCTTCGACTGCCGGCCAGGAACTCCTGCATCTCGGCCAGGGTAAGCCGCTCTAGGTTCTGCATGGTGATCGTCATTCACCAGCAGCTTGTACCCTTTCGTCCCGCTCACGTTCAGGCTCATCTTGTGTTGGAAACAAACCTCCCCTTCAGGCTCATCCTGTATTGGATAACTCTTTGGCTTGAGATGACGGCGCAGCCTCTGCTCGAGTTCCGGTCCGTAGCGCTGAACCCATCGCCAGACCGTAGTGTGGTCAGCCTTCAGGCCGCGTTCATCGAGTAGCTCTTCGACATCGCGGAGCGAGAGTGAGTACCGAAGATACCAGCGCACGGCGCAAACAATCAGCTCCGGAGCCGTCTGCCGCCACTTGAAAATCGCCGGTCGGATTGCTTTCTTCATGATCTCTTCAGGCTACCAGCCGCCGCAAGCCAAAATTGCAACACATTCCTTTCAACCCTTCCCCGTACTGCTCTTTTGTGATGGCGCAACTGTTGTATCCAACGACTAGGCCCTTGAGGTATTCGTTCCACACCTGCGTTCCGGCTTCCGCCTTCTGGACTGTCGTGGGCTCCACGCCCAGCCGGTTCTTAAAGATGCTGAGGCTGCTTAAGGTGGCCGAGAACGCAGTGGCTTGGTACTCGATAGCAAGTTCCCTTAGGTCGATTTCGTAGTGGAGACCGTCGGGGCAACGCTTCTGGGCCGCGATCGTTGGAGCACAAAGCAAAACGAGGCAAACGCAGAAAAGCCATCGCCAAAGCGAACTGGAAGGTGGCACAGCCTTCATCATGAACCCAACCCCGCCGTTAGTTCGGCGTACCGGTCCACCAGATCGGCAAGCTTCTGCTTCCCACTCTCGCCCAAAGCCTCGTTCCCGGCGAGCGTGTCGATCTGCCGCGCTATTCCATCCAAGGCCTGGAAACGCCTGCCGAACTCACCATATTGTTGCTTGGAGATCGCGCAAGCGTTGTATCCCGCGACCAAGTACTTCCTGAATTCATTGCTTTGCTGAGCAGCTTCCGTGAGCGACTGAAGTTGAACCGGGTCCAGTTTTCCGGAAAGTTCGACTTTGTCGCCGATCCGGCTTTCAAACTCCACGGAGTAGGCGGAGTATTGTATGACGAAGTCGCGGATGTCGATCCTCTGTCGGGAACCATCGTCGCATGTAATCGTTCGAGAAGAAGATTGAAACAGGTCTGAGAATACGAACAGCACAGCCAGTACAACGACTGCGGCGAAACCCGAAACCCAAACGATGCGCTGATTTTTGGTCACGTTTAGCGGCGGGCACGACGGCCCCAGTCATATTAGCGGAAAACCCTCGTAAATGGGGCAAGATTCACCACACAATGCTCGCGCCGCCCTCCTCAACATCCTACCGCCAGTACTCACCTCTTTGTGGCATTCGATTGTCGCCCCACCTCGCGCCGTACGATGTAAGCGGGTGTGATGAATCACGCCTCTACGCGTGCGGCCCCTGGGGACAGGCACCGCTGCACGACCTACCCGTGAGCAACAGTCGGCCCTGTATAACAAAGGTTTTGCCAGCCAGAAGTGTTCCATAGAGGTGCCTGTCCCTTGCGAGCTGAAGACAATACCACCGAGGTAGGCGAACAGCTTGTAGCGCGGACCTGGCGCCTTTCCAGTGTCCGCGTCCTTCGGCTACCCGGTTGTCATGACAAGGCGCGAAGCGCCGCAAGGATCTTAGCCCACGGTGTTCAATCCCTACCTAGAGCTACGCCGTTCCTAGCCCCGGCAGGGGCGCAGGAGAGTAGCCGAGGGTGAAGCGAAGCGAAACCCTGGGTTGGCGGAACCCACAGGCCAGCCCTGAAGGGGCGTAGGACCAGTCAGCACCGCAGCGTCTGGGCCGGTCAGTCCCGTTCAGGGCGTCGCATCAACAGCTTGTAGCGCGGACCTGGCGCCTTTCCAGGGTCCGCGTCCGTGGGCTTAGCCCGTAGTGCCGGGCTGGGCCGTCGTTTGGCCCAGACCCGCAGCCTTTTCTAACCCGCTCCTGGTCCCGTAGCGCCTGCGATTTCACTGCGCCCCCGCGCCGGTGTTTCTTTCCGGCGCTCGGCCGCTCCCAGCGGTCGAGCGGGGTTTGGGGTGGGGCGACAGCGAGCCGCCTCCGGCGGCTCGCCTCCTCGCCTGGCGAAGATCCCGTAGCGCATGGCTCGGCGGTCGTTTTGCCGAGACTTGCGGCCGTTGTCTCAACCAGTCACACCACTTCCAAAATCCCACCTCCCTCATTCCGCAGCACTTACCCCACCTGACCCGCTCAAACTCCGCCACCCCAACGTACCCTGGAATTGGAGCCACTGCTCTCACGAAAGGAATGATAATCATGCCGACAAATGCACAAATTAAAGCCAATCGCAACAACGCCAAGAAATCCACCGGTCCGCGGACCGAGGAAGGAAAAGCCCGCGCCTCAATGAACGCTCTCAAACACGGACTCCTCGCCCGCGATGCCGTCCTGCCCGGCGAGGACCCCGCCGACTTCGATCGCCAACTCTCGGCCCTCGAAGCCGACATCCAACCCGCCAATTCCCTCGAATTCGAACTCGTCCGCCAGATCGCCGACGCCCAATGGCGCATGCGCCGCCTCACCCGCTTGGAGACCGGTTTCCTCGCCGCTGCCGTCGACGACCAGCGCCGGCACCTGGAAAAACGCCGTCCAGACGACCTGCGTCCCGGCTACGATGGCGAAACCTTACTGCTAGGCTCAGCGATGCTTGACCGCACCCAGGCCTTCGTTCACCTGGCCCGCTACGACGGACACCTCAGTCGCCGCTTCTTCCGTGCCGTCAAGCAGCTAGCCGACCTGCGCCGCGACGAGAGCAAGGCCCGCGAGGCTCGCTCCTCTGCCGGCTCCTATGCACCTACCCATCCAGACGCCTACCGCGGCCGATATGTCCCGGCCCAGGCCCCACCTCCGATCGACACTCCAAGCCCCACAGCCGGCCGCATCGGCTTCCGGCCCTCCAGCGATTCGGCCCCAGAAGCCGCTCTCTCGAAGATGAACGAAAGAGCCGTGCCCGTCAGGGCGCGGGCCCCACAGGCCGCATTCACCCAAACAACCAAACGAACCCAATCTCGCCGAACCCCTGTGAAATCAAGCGCCGACTGCCGATCGACCAACGGCAGAGCCGCGGGCGGCAGCCTGCGGGCCAGCGCCCCAGAAATACTGCCCGGGTCAGGACAGACACGACTGTCGCTTGCCGGTCGGTCGTGCAACGGTGCCTAGCCCCCGGGGGGGGCCCATGTCTCACCAACCAAAATCAACCAAACGAACCCAATCTCGCCGAACCCCGCTGAAATCAACTGTGGCGCACGCTCTCAGCGTGCCCTACCAAGTCGGCCGAACCCAGTAGGGATAAACACTACTTGTTTGTCCTAGGCCGTCAGGCGGTTTACTAAGGCAGGGCGGACGGTTGTCCGAACGTTTCTGAGCTCGGGTCTGCTTTGGACCAAGAGTGCCGGAGGAGCCGCGAAGTGGCGCCGGAATTGAGCCTATTGATGTTCGCGAAATACAGTGTAGGGGCGCAGCGTGCTGCGCCCGCTCTGGCAAGGCATTTGCTGTGTCCGAAAACAACACTATATTCTGCGGGTATCAATAGGGTGAAGCCGGAACGGCGGAACCCTAGGTAGGGATGGAACAGAGTCGAGCCCTGAAAGGGCGGAAGGAACCGATGGCGCGGATGTTGGCCCGAATTCCCGTCCACTTCGTGTTCTCGACGACGGAACCGGGCACCCTTGCTCCTGCGCCCCTTCAGGGCTGGCCCTGTGGGTTCCGCCAACCCAGAGTTTCGCTTCGCTTCACCCTGGGCTATGATCCGTGCGGCGCTTCGCGCCTTGTGATGGGTGCGGCGAATTCACCTGGCGACAGTGGCGCTTACCGCGCTACTTCCCACGCCAAATGCTCTAGTTCGGGGGCGATCAGCTTCTCCCAGGCCAGGCGAACCGCGGCGGGCGACCCGGGAGTGGAGATGACTACTTTCCCGCCGTAGACGCCGGCCGTCGCTCGTGACATCATGGCGGCCGCGCCCACTTGCTCGTAGCTCAGCATGCGAAAAATTTCCCCGAACCCAGGCCAGGTCTTTTCCAGCTTGCGTTCCAGCACGTCGAAAGTCATATCGCGCCGGGAGAGCCCGGTCCCGCCATTGAAAATCACGACCTGCACCTTTGAACTCGCTACCTCGTCAAGAGCGGCTTCCAGCTCAGCCGGCTCATCGCGAATGATCCGCTGCGAATGGACGCGGTGACCGGCCGCCTCCAACTGCTGGCGAAGGTAGTTGCCACTGACGTCGGTTTCCGGAGTACGGGTGTCGCTGACCGTCACGACCATCACGGAGACAGGCCCTCGGTCGGAAGCCTTCTTCTTGTGTTCGCTACTACTCTCGGAGGGCATGGCAGATCTCTAAGGCGGCCGGGTTGCTGATCAAACTCACTCTATCAAAGGCCCGCGCGCGGCTACTCCCCGGCGGTGACGCAAGAATGGAAAACGTGCATACTAGGCGGAGGGATCGCCTGCGGTTTGGAAATCGGAGTCCATGGGGGGGCACGATCATTTTAGTGCGGACGCGAGTGATCCTCTGACCCTGGCAACACCACTATGCAAGAGCGGCTTCAAAAGGTCTTGTCGCGAGCCGGGGTCGCCTCCCGACGCAAAGCGGAGGAGCTGATTGGTGCCGGACGGGTGCGCGTGAACGGAAAAGTCGTCACCGAGTTGGGCACGAAAGCCGATCCCGATCACGACTTCATCAAGGTCGATGGCAAGCTTGTCCGGCAGGCTCCCCGCGTACTGTTGTATCTGATGCTGAACAAGCCCAAGGGTCGTGTCACGACGACCTCGGATCCCCAGGGGCGACCCACGGTCATCGAGCTGCTTGGCCGCTACCGTTCGCGCGTTTACCCCATAGGGCGACTCGACTATCAGAGTGAAGGCTTGCTGCTATTCACCAACGACGGCGAGTTTGCCCATCGAGTTCTCTCGGCTAAAAGCCGAATTCCGAAAACCTATCGTGTCAAGATCAACGGCAACCCCAGCGACAAAGATTTGCAGAAACTCCGAGCAGGTGTTCGGTTGGACGGAAAAGCCAGCGCCCCGGCCAAGGTCCGACGTATCAAAGCCGGCGACAATCCGTGGTTCGAAGTGACTTTGATTGAGGGACGCAACAACCAGATCCGGCGGATGTTTCGCCAGCGGGGTTTCCTGGTCGAAAAGCTAAAGAGGATCAAGATCGGTCCCCTGGCGCTGGCCAAGCTGCCAATGGGCAAGAGCCGGCCGCTGACAGAGGCAGAGGTTGAACGTCTGCGCCGCCGGTAGGGACGCAAGCCGGGTACCGCGGCGCAGGGACTACCCTCATGATGGACGACAACGAAATCTCCGAACTTCTCAAATCCGCCAAAACGATTGCCGTCGTTGGGCTTTCCGACAAGCCGTGGCGTCCGAGCTACGGGGTCAGCCAATACATGCAAAGCCAGGGCTACCGCGTCATTCCCGTGAACCCAAACATCACAGAGACGCTGGGCGAGGCTGCCTACGACCGGTTAGAAGACATCCCCGAAAAAATCGACATCGTCAACATTTTCCGCCGCCCCGACTGTTGCGCCGAAGCCATGGACTCCTCCATTGGGCTCGGCGTGCGATACGTTTGGATGCAGGAAGGTGTGATCGACCACGAGGCGGCCCGCCGTGGCGAAGCAGCCGGACTTGGCGTGGTCATGAACCGCTGCATCCTCAAGTATCACCGCCGGCTGCTGGGGTAACCGGTAGCCACAGCCGGGTCAACCTAACCAACCGGCAGCCGGCCCGTCCAAGTCAGAGGGTGATGTGGAAGTGACAAAACGTCCTTCTTCGCACAGCGGCACGGCGATCTATGCGTTACACTCGTTGGAGATGCCCCCTGACCCGCTCGGTGCAACAGCCATGCGTCTCATCGCTCGTGTCTCGCTTGCCCTCCTGTTGACTCTCTGCCGCGGTTTGTTGCCGGCACAACAACCCGTCGAAGCGGACCTCGAAAACGGTTCCATTTCGGGCGTCGTCGTGGATGCCTCCGGCGGCGAGCCGCTGAGCAAAGCGCGGATATTCTTGCGAAAGCCCGAGAGCCGTAGTCAGCCGCAGGTGACAAAAAGCGGCCCCGACGGCAAGTTTCTTCTCGCCAATATCGAGGCGGGGCGCTATCGGCTGTCCGTCGAGCGAAATCGATACGCCCGGCAGGAATACGGCCAGCGCGGGCCGAATCGCCCCGGCACGACTCTAACTCTGCAGCCCGGCCAGGATCTGGGAGGCGTGGTTTTTCGTCTTGTCCGTGCCGGCGTGATCGCCGGGCGCATCATCGACGAAGACAACGAACCCATGGCCAACGTGCGGATCGAAGCGATGGGATTCCGCTACTTCCAGGGTAAGCGCCAGCTAGTTCCCGTGGGTCGAGCTTCGACCGACGACTTGGGGGAGTATCGCGTCTTTGGTCTGGCAGCCCGGCGCTACTGGCTGCGCGCCAACTACCGGCCAGGATTCGGACGCTGGGGCATCGTGAACATCGGCGTGATGCTGAGTGGCCAGCAGAGCCAAGAATACATTCCGACCTATTACCCCGGCGTTTATGAATCGGACCAAGCCATCCCCATCGACGTCACACCCGGCAGCGAGATCCTCGGCATCGACATCAAAATGAGGCCGGCGCGAACCGTCCGCATTGCGGGAACCGTCTTTAACCGCGTCACGGGCCGGCCTGCACGCCAGGCCATGATCATGCTAACGCCGCGTGGTTCCGGCCGATTCACGTTCTCAAATAGAAAGCAGACTTTCATGCGCGATGCGGAGGGAAAGTTCGAGATCCACGGTGTAACTCCGGGAGAATACACCCTGGTTGCGCAGTTCTTCGATCCGTCTGAGTGGCTTAGGGGGCGCCGGTCGCTTAATGTCGGGGACCGGGATCTGGATGACATCCGGCTCGTTGTGCGCCCGGGTATCGGTTTGCCCGGTGAGATCCGTGTGGAAGGAGATGCGGAAGTTGATTTTCTTGCCTTGCAGGTCTCTTTGCGCCCGCGGGAAGTCACGATGATGGGTGGCGGCTCTGGCCGTGTGAAGGCAGAAGGCGACTTCGTTCTTGAGAACGTGTTCCAGGATGTCTACGACGTGAGTGTCAGCGGCGCTCCCGAAGATTTCTACTTGAAGGCAGCACAGCTCGGTGACGAGGAGGCTCTTGAGGACGGCCTGGATCTGACCGCCGCGGAAACCGCTCCGGGAACGCTCGAGTTGCTGCTGAGTCCGAACGGGGGACGCGTCGAGGGCGTCGTCCTGAACGATGAGGACCAACCGTTCAGTGGCGCACAGGTGGTTCTCGTTCCGGGGGCGCCGAGACGCAAAATGAGACATCTGTTCAAGACCGCCACGAGCGATCAGAACGGTGCTTTCTCCCTGCCGGGAATTGCTCCCGGTCAGTACAAGATCTTCGCCTGGGAAGAGGTCGAGCAAGGGGCCTGGCAAGACGACGATTTCCTGCGTGACTATAAAAAGGAAAGTGAAGATTTCGAGGTCGAAGAGAACGACGCATTGACGTTCGAACTCGGCTTGATTCCATCTGAGGACTGAGCCGGTTGATCTCACCGGCCTTGCCTTGGGTCTTCGATCGGCGAAGGCCGGCGCGCGGCCGCCTTCGTTTCCGAGCCGCGCCCATCAGCACCTACCGGGTCAGCTTCTTGCCAAAAGTGACAGAAATTCCAAGGAGCGCGGACTGATGTGAGAACGGCACACAGAGCCGCGGCCGCGGCCGAGGTGGCTGGCCTTGGCCGCAGCCTTGCAGCTACGGCTCTGTTTGGTTCAAGCTCGTCCGGGTCAGGGGCGGTACACGGACAACCCTTGCCGAGAGCCTCCGAAACGAACATGAGCTCCCAAGCTGTTCCTATCGAGCGAAAGTTCCCGCAAGGCCCCGCCGTGCGTGGCTTCCTGCACCGAGCTGAGGCCGCCGGCGGGGATGCTCTCGTGCTGACACACGGTGCCGGCTCTAATTGCGAGGCGCCCTTGCTGGTGAGGCTTGCCGAGGAGTTCGCCGCGGCGGGAGTGACGGTGCTCCGTTGCGACCTGCCGTACCGCCAGCGGCGCCCAAAAGGGTCGCCCTTTCCCTCGGGTGCCGCGGAAGATCGAGAAGGATTAAGGCGTGTGGTTGCTGTCGTGCGCGAGTTTGTAGCGGGCCGAGTTTACCTGGGTGGGCAGTCCTACGGGGGACGGCAGGCTACTGTCCTGGCGTCCGAAATCCCCGACTTGGTGGCTGCTCTGCTGCTCATTTCCTATCCTTTACACCCACCCGGCAAGCCCGAAAGGCTGCGCACCGATCATTTCCCGCGCGTCGAAACACCTGCTCTCTTCGCACACGGCTCGCGCGATCCGTTCGGCGCCCTTGATGAAATGAACGACGCGCTTCCGCTTATTCCCGCCCGTCACCGATTGGTCGAGTTTGAAGGCGCCGGCCATGGACTGGTGCAAAGACGCGAGGGACCTGCTGCTCTGAAGGCCGTGGCGCTGAAGGTCGTTGCAGCCTTCCAAGAGTTTGTGGTGCCATGATTGCTTTCGGCTCAGCCTACATCGCGGCAGGCCGCTAACCTACCATGCCCGTAGTAGAAGTGAAGGTCGCGAAAAATCGGGTACAGCCAGCCAATTCGCTTCAGGCTAAGTGCTTTGTTTCGAGGGCCATGACAGGGAGTGAATTGGTGGCAGTCCCCGATTTTTCGCTCTTGCACGACTTTTGCCACGGGCTGCTACGCCTAGCGGCTGGCCAGTAACCTCAAGAACTTCCGAGCCGATACTGTGACTACTACGTGAGCGCACGGTTTGACTGCTCGAGATCGAGGCCACAAGCGTTCTTGCCTCGCCACGTGGTGCGAAAAGCGGGCTAAGGTCTTTCTTGCTCACCCCTCCGCTGAAAGCCCGATGAATTGGTGGAACTATGGTACTCAGAGGTTGTGGCTGCTGTACCATTGACCGCCAAGCCTTACGTTCTTATTATCAATGTTAGACGCGACCCCCTTGCGTACCCAGTATGACGAAAAGGAGACTTCACATGACAACCGTTCCCTGGCTACTAAGTGTTCCGGCGGCCGTTGGGTTGTCGGTCTATTATGTGCTCACCCAACCTGAGCTCATCAGTGATCCAATCAGGCGAATGGTGAGTGAGACGCTGTATCCGATTTTTCAATATACGGGCTCGCTGTTCGGCCATTAGGACAAGTCAAGCGACGGCGTACAGGTGTGGGGTGCGACTTACCTACCCCCAAGCGCCCCACACCTGAGACGCCCGCGGTGGAGCAAGCAGCGCCAGAGAGGGGTCGTCGCGCCACGGCCGTTACGTAAACCTGTCCTGTCACTAGCCTTCCAGGCTCAGTTCTTGCTATCGCGCACGGCCCGCGATTGCACGCGTCGGAGCGGCGAACGCGGCCCGCAGGCCACTAGTGTAGTGCCACATAAATAACTGGACAATAACACCCTTTCGCGGTAGGATGGTTTATGTGGCCATCCGCTGACGCTCTACCCCTCACCGCTCCGCAGCGAAACGCTCTTCGTCGCCTCGTTCGAGGCCGCAATACGAGGCAGAAAATGGTCTTGCGAGCGCACATTGTTTTGCGCTGTGCGCAGGGGTTGGCGAACCACGCCATTGCCCGCGGACTCGGCGTCAACCGCAAGACCGTCATCCTGTGGCGAAAGCGCTTCGCCCAGTCCGGCCTCGACGGACTCCGCGATCAGACGCGCCCCGGACGCAAACCGGCGCTCTCCGCTGAATTCGTCCAAGGCATCCTCAATACAACACTTCACGAGAAGCCCCGGGCGGCCACGCATTGGAGCACCCGCACCCTCGCCAAGCACTTGGGCGTCTCCAAGATGGCCATCCAGCGCGTCTGGAAAGCGCACGGACTGCAGCCCCATCGCCTCGAAACTTTCAAGCTCAGCCGCGACAAGCAGTTCGTCGAGAAACTCCGCGACGTGGTCGGTCTGTACTTGAATCCGCCCGAGCACGCGCTGGTGCTCAGTGTCGATGAGAAAAGCCAGATCCAGGCCTTAGACCGCAGCCAGCCGGGACTGCCCCTGAAAAAGGGTCGTGCCGGCACCATGACCCACGACTTCAAACGACATGGCACAACGACGCTGTTCGCCGCCTTCAATGTGCGCGACGGCCAGGTGATCGGGGAGTGTCTGCCGCGACATCGGCACCAGGAATTCCTCAAATTCCTACGCCAGATCGACCGCCAAACACCACCGGCGCTGGAGCTGCATCTGATCGGGGACAACTACTCCACGCACAAGCATGAGCAGGTGAAGAAGTGGCTCGCGAAGCACCCCCGCTTCCACTTTCACTTCATTCCCACGTCTTCTTCCTGGCTCCATCTCGTCGAGCGCTGGTTCCGCGAGCTGACACAGAAGTGCATCCGCCGCGGCGTGTTCCGCAGTGTTCCCGAACTCGAGGCCGCCATCCACGAGTACCTGGAAGCGAGCAACCAAGCGCCCAAGCCCTTTGTCTGGACAGCTCCGGCACAAGATATCCTCGCCAAAGTCGAGCGCGCCGCCGAAACCCACGCCATTGTCCAGAACCGTTAGTGGCACTACACTAGCTACTTTCCGGCGCAAAAAGGAGAAACTGCGTGGTGGCTGGGTACAGTCAGCCAATTTCGCGTCCCAATGCGCCCGTAAGTTGTTGATTCTTTGAAGGCGCAAAATTGGTGACAGTCCCCGCCCCGAGCGCTACGCGTATTTTGCGCCGGAAAGTAGCTAGATCTCGGCGAAGATCTCGGTTAGGGGAACAATGATCGTTGGGTTTTCTGTCCGGAGTAGGCCCTCGGTGACTTCTTCAGTACCGCTGACGGTATGGACCTGCGCCCTTCGGCTCCGTGGGTCCAAGACCCAAACGTAACGAACTCCGAAGGTGAGGTAGTCGTCGATGCGCCGTTGTATGTCTCCCGGTCGGTCTTCTTTGGAGAGGATTTCGATGCAAATCAGGGGCGGCTCTTTCAGGATTAGATCCTTAGGCCTTGGACCGGCCACTACGCAGATATCGGGAACGCGGAATCGAGTCGCTGACACCTGAACCCTTTGCTCAGGGAATACATGGATGCCGAGTTCCCGGCGACGATTGTGCAGATAGGCACTGGCAGCCATCTGCACTTCGCTATGATCGCGTTCCCCCAAATTTCGCTCCAGGAGTTGGCCGTCGACGTATTCGAAATCAGGTTGATAGCTTGTGGCCAGGTATTCCCCGACCGACGTAAGCGTCCTGCTTTCCATGCTCTTATCATACATGTCCAAAGTCGGCCGACGATTCGCCTCGAATGGAGCCGCGAACGCAAGTGAGTGCCCATGGGCCTAGCGGCCCACCCGAAAAATCGGGTACAGCCAGCCAATTCGCTTCAGTGTAAGTGCTTTGTTTCGAGGGCCATGACGGGGAGCGAATTGGTGGC
Source organism: Bryobacterales bacterium (assembly GCA_965248105.1). GTDB lineage: Bacteria > Acidobacteriota > Terriglobia > Bryobacterales > UBA6623. The sequence goes on along the minus strand of CBDFIK010000006.1, from coordinate 866,413 downwards.
AGTCCCCATTTTTTGCTCTTGCACGACTTTTGCCACGGGCTGCTAGGGGTGTCCAAAACCTCCTCTTGGGGCACACTATATAAGCAGTGCTCGTTCTTGCCTCCGCGTCACCCCGGCGCCAAGAAATCCTGCATAGAGCTGAGATCCCATTTTCGGTAAGGCCGGCGGATGTGGATGAGAGCGGACTCGAGCGAGAGACCCCGCTCGACCACGTACAGCGTTTGGCGGAAGCCAAGGCCCGGACCGTTTGGCGCGAAGGCGAATTCGTCCTCGGGGCCGACACGGTCGTAGCGGCCGATGGAGTTGCTCTCGGCAAACCACGCGACCGCGAAGATGTCACTCGCATGCTCACGCTGCTGTCGGGCCGTACGCACGATGTCCTGACGGGCATCTGCTTGCTCGAATCGAACCGGTGCCGGGTGGCCGTTGAGCAAACGAACGTCCGATTTCGAGCGATCAGCGAGCAAGAGATTGAGACCTACGTCAGCAGTGGCGAACCTCTCGACAAGGCCGGCGCCTACGCGATACAGGGTGGTGCCCGTGAGTTTGTCGAGCGCATCGAAGGCTGCTACTTTAACGTCGTGGGGCTGCCGGTAGCTCGGGTCTACAGCATGCTTCGACCTGCCCCTGAGCCACGCTCAGAGAAGTTGATCACAGCCGGCGCCCGGATTCCGAAACGACCTCCCCACTTGCCGGCGGACATGCAGGAGCATGAGTCGCCTAGCCAATACGTCAAACGGATGGCCGAGGTCGCGGCAAAAGCCGCTCGACCCGGCCCCGAAAACATCGCTTCGGGAACTGCAAAAGTGATTTCGGTGGACGGCATCCTTCTCGGCAAGCCGGGGGACTCGAGCGAAGCCGTCCGTATGCTCCGAATGCTGGCCGGGCGCAAACACGACGTCTTAACTGCTGAGTGCAGGCTCGGCCCAGCCGGCAGCCGCACGATCGTCGAAGAAACAAGTGTTCAACTGCTCGAACTCAGCGACGAAGAGATTCTCAGCTACGTGGCCACCGGCGAGCCGCTTGCACACTTCGGAGCCTACTCAATCGAAGGCGTAGCTTCAAAATACATTGAGCGAATCGAAGGTCGTTTCGAAAACATCGACGGCTTGCCGGCGCTGTAGCGCCCATCGGTGGCGGGCGCGATGAATCGCGCCCCTACTTCGCGATTTCCGGGTGGGACAAGCGATCTCGCTGGTCCCGGCTACCGCTTGTCGTCGATGGCGTAACACACACGAGGACCGGCGGGATCGCCGGTCGCCACAGGTGCTTGTTGGGTTACAGGGCTGCTACTGGGGGCTTCGCGATTCCCGGTAGGGACAAGCCGATCTCGCTTGTCCCGGCCGCCGGTAGGCGGCTCGATGCGCGCCAATCGCCAAATCGACGCTACCGTCAGCGGCACCTCAAGAATCAAGGTTCATGCGCTCCAGCTTGCGGTAGAGCGTCTTGCGTTCGATGTTGAGGATTTGAGCGGCGCGGGTTTTGTTCCCTCCGGTCGCCGCAAGGACCTTGCGGATTTGCTCCTCTTCCGCGTCCATCAGTGACTGAACCGGCTTGCTACGCGGTTCCAGACTGTTCAAAGCATCCTTTACAGCGTCGCCCTCCAACACTTCAACCGGGCTGAGGATTAACAGCCTCTCCAAGACGTGCTGCAACTGTCGCACGTTACCCGGCCAAGCATGCTCTTCCAAAGCCTTCAGGCCGCTGTCTGACAGCCGGACGTTTCGCTCGTATCGGCCGTTAAAGAGCCGTAAGAAATGATTTGCGAGCAGCCCTATATCGCTTCTTCGCTCACGCAGCGGGGGTAAGCGTATGTGGACCACGTTGAGCCGGAACCAGAGATCCTGTCGAAACTTACCTTCCTCGACCAGAGCCTGGAGATTGCGGTTCGTCGCAGCGACAACCCGAACGTCCACCGGCCGGCTTACCGGAGACCCCAACGGACGTATCTCCTTTTCCTGGAGGAACCGCAACAGCTTGAGCTGAAAGCCCGTGTCCACCTCGGCGATCTCGTCCAGAAATACCGTTCCGCCCTTAGCTGATTCGATCAGCCCCTTGCGATCGCGGTCCGCCCCTGTGAAGGCGCCGCGCAGGCTGCCGAACAGCTCGCTTTCCATGATTGTTGGGGCGATCGACCCGCAATCGACCGGCACAAACGGTCCCTGCCGGCGAAGGCTGTTCTGGTGGATCAGCCGAGCAACAAGCTCCTTGCCAGTACCGGATTCACCCTCGACTAGCAGCGGAGCGTCGGTAGGCGCTGCCCGCGAGATTGTCTTGTACACCTCGACCATCTGAGCGGATGATCCCACCATCTCCGTGGGAGGCACCTCCGGGAAGGGATCTGGGACGTGGCCCTGTTGGGACAGAAAACTCTCCGCCTGGCGGATAGCCCGCAGCAGTTCGCTTATATCGAACGGTTTGGCCAGATAGTCGAAGGCGCCCCCATGCGTGGCCTCCATGACCGTCTCGATCGTCCCTTGTCCCGTGATGACGATGACCGCGCAGCCGGGATTGTAGTCTCGGGCCGCGCGAAGCACGTCAAGTCCTGTCCGCTCATCGAGGTAAATATCGGTGATGACAATGGGGTAGCTCTCGTTGGCCAGCTTGGTCAATGCCTCGGACGTAGAAGCGACAGCCTCGGTGGGATATCCTTCTGCTTCGAGACCCGTCACAAACGTCGTCACCACGGAAGGATCGTCTTCGACAAACAGAATGCGTGGCTTTTCGCTCATGGGTTGATCCCGCCTGCCGGCTTCCCGAACAACCCGGCCTACGCCGTCCGCGCGGCGCGACCGCCCGCGCGCGGCAAGGAGAGGGTAAAGCGGGAGCCGCGATTGATGCGGCTTTCCACTTCGATGGACCCACCGTGTTGGACGACGATTTCTTCCACGATCGCCAGCCCCAAGCCCGTGCCGTCTTGGCTGGATTGCTGGGCTCGGCTGGTGCGGTAGAACTTCTGGAAGATCTGCTTTATCTCGTTTTCGTCCATGCCGTAGCCGCGGTCTTCCACCGAAATACGTACATTTTCACGGTGACGCCAGGCGCGGACGGTAATCGAAGTGTTTGCGGGCGAGTACTTTACGGCGTTCGTCAATAGATTATAGCAGGCATATTCCAGGAATTCGGGGTCCCCCAAGACCGGCCCGGCCGCTCCCCTGACGTGCTCAATGTGTATGCCTTTCCGACGCGCCGGCGGAAGCACGCGCTCCACACAACGGGCCAGGATATCGTCGGCCCCGACCGCTTGGCGTTGTAGCTCCAACTGGCCCGCCCGGAGTCGTTCGACGGACAGAAAGATTTCGACCATCCTCGCCAGGCGCTTCGACTCTTGATGAATCAGGCCGGCGATCTGCTTGCGCTTTTCCTCGCTCAATGGATAGCGGCTAATCAGCTCACTCGACCCCTGAATGGCGGTCAACGGAGACCGCATTTCGTGGGTTACGTAGTGAACGGCTCGCTGGTAGCGTTCGCGCTGCTGTTCCGCCGAGGCAAGCTGCTCACGCACTACGAAATATTGATAGCAACCGCCTGATAGAAACGTGAGCCACCCTACCGCCAAAAGCGGCGCCACGTTCAGTATGTAGTCGCCGGCGAAGGAGACAACGGGAGCCAGGTGGGCAGCCGCCAACAGCCCGGCGGCAATCAACAAAGCCGGCATTCCGCGCAGCTTCCGGAAGCAAAACCCTAGCGCAATCGATAGCGCCAAAGTGGCCGCCAAAACGGTGGAATCCGCCACGGAGTCGAGCAAACGCCCCCGCTCCAACGTTTCGTAAACATTGGCATTGATTTCGACGCCCGACATGGCCTTGCCGAACGAATACGGGGTCATCAAGTAACGGTCGATCCCTCCAGCGATGTCCACACCCACGAAAACGGCTCTGTCTTTTACGATGGAAGTCGATTCAGGATCCTCGAGCACTTGCTTCAACGAGATCCGCTCGATCGGCGAGCGGGGGTTGGCGAAGCGAATGAGCAGCGACCGAGCTTCGCGGCGCGATGCCGGGATGAATCGTCCACCGACTTCCAGGCCTTCGTCCGCCTCCCTGACGAGCTCGGCGCCATGAGCCAGGCGATACGCCTCGAGCCCCATCGCCCAACGCCGGGTCATGCCTCCTACCTTGGCCAGCAGAACTCGACGACACACGCCGTCGTCGTCAGGTTCTGCATGGACATGGCCGAGCGCCGCCGCGGGGAGCCGAAACCGCTCCAGCGGCTCCACCCAAGAGCCCACTTCCGGACTGCTGTTTAGGCGCAAGTGCGTGGCCAGGACAACGTTCGGCGTCCTCTGCAGCGCTTCTTCGAGTCTATGGTTTTCCGCTTCACTGCCCGGTTCGGAGAGGACGATATCGATGCCTACGACTGCTGGATCGTGCTGGGAGATGATTTCGAGAGCTTCGGCGAGCGGCCCTCGAAGCCTCAGCAGGCCTTCGTACGCCTCCAGGCTCTCATCATCGATCGCAACGATAAGGGCTGCTGAACTCTCAGCCGAGGGCGGCCACAAGCGCAAAGACAGGTCGTAGACCCAGACGTCCAGTTGGACGCCGATCTGGCTCCAGCCCAGTATCAACCCGAGTACCGCGGCAGCGGCGATCAGGGCCGCGTACTGCCACGCGTTGGTACGCATCGATAGTTCCAAGTATATCGGCTGGAAAAATCGGGTACAGCCAGCCAATTCGCTTCAGGCTAAGTGCTTTGTTTCTTGGGTCATGACGGGGAGCGAATTGGTGGCAGTCCCCGATTTTCGTTCCTGCACGACTTTTGCCACGGGCTGCTAGTCCGGCAGCGCCGCGGCCAAAAAATCCTTGTCTCGGATAAGAGAAGAGCTACCCAATCGTGTAAGATGGAAAGGCTCTGTGGCAACCTCGATGACACTTCGGCGCGGTATGACCGAGCTGTCGGATAGCGCCGAAGAGGGCAACCGACGAGGCCAGTTCAGGGCGAGGTCGAATCACCCACTCAACAACTACAGAAGGAGCTGAGTACTATGGCTTTTACTCTTCCCGATTTGCCTTATGCCGTCGATGCACTGGAACCCCATATCGACGCCAGGACCATGGAGATCCACCACGGCAAACATCACGCCACCTATGTAAAGAATCTCAACGCCGCAATCGGCGACAACTCGGAGCTTGCCGGCAAGTCTGTCGAAGATCTTGTCCGGGGTCTGGATTCGGTGCCCGAGGCGATTCGGGGCGCGGTGCGCAACAATGGCGGCGGCCACTTGAACCATTCCATGTTTTGGCGAATCATGAAGGGCGGCGGCGGCGCGCCGAGCGGCGACTTGGCCAGCGCAATCGACAGCACGTTTGGAAGTCTCGACGACTTCAAGGGGAGTCTTAAGAAAGCGGCTCTAACGCGCTTCGGCAGCGGCTGGGCCTGGCTCTCGGTCGACGGTAACGGGGGCCTCGTCGTCGAGTCGACGGCCAACCAAGACAATCCGATCTCGCACGGCAATACACCGATTCTCGGTATTGATGTCTGGGAGCACGCCTACTACTTGAACTACCAGAATCGGCGTCCGGACTATGTCGACGCCTGGCACAATGTCGTTGACTGGGACGCTGTCGCCGAGCGTTTCGCCGCCGCAACGGCGGGGTAGTCCATTCGGGATTAAGGGGCGCGATAGAGTGCGCCCGCATCCCGACAAGCTACCCGCCGCGCGACAAGTACAACGCGTCACTGCAAGCCGCCGCTGTGTCATGCCGTCGGTGGGCAGCGGGGCAGAGAAGGTCGCCTGTCCCGCATAAGCCGGGCAGCGTTCGAGTCTCCCTGTTCGTCGAAACGATATGATCGGGTCGCCTGCCTACTTGTTTCAACCCGACAATTCTGATCCAATGTGCGTATGCCCGCGGCATCGAAGTTAGACGCTGAGAAATTCGTTGGTCGCCCCCCAGACCGCTTAACGCTGGCGGAACGGGAGGCACTGGTCGGTAAGTACATCGCACAAGAGATTTACACGCCGCAGACTCTCCCTCTGCAGCGGATCGAAGCCATAGGCGACAGCGTTCAGGAATGCGTCGCCATGCTGCGTGGCAGAGAGCTTGATCCCCTGAACTTCGAATTTGTGCGCCTTCAACCATCCTACTGACCGGCGTTTCTCGTGACTAACGTTCTGAGCCGCGACCGTCAGGGTCTGTGAAAAAACCTCTTCCTTTAGGAGACTAAAAGGGATTCTGGAACTTACCGCTTGCTCACGCGCGCGGCTCCGCAACCATCGGTTTCCGTCTGCCGGAGCCGCAACCGTTAGGGAGCGGTTGGCTGACACGCCTCTTGAGGCGACGGGCTTTCACCACGGGCTGCTAGCCTGGGAATCGTGCCCGAACGATTCGGAGGTCGAACGTGAACCCCCACCTGGCGCGTATCCGGATTTTCCCTCTCAAGTCGCTGGATGGGGTTGCTGTGGACGAAGCCGTGGTGCAGAGACGCTCAGGACTTGCGGGCGACCGAGAGTTCTGCCTGGTCGATGAGAACGGCGATTTCGTCAATACGAAGCGAGTGGGCGAGTCACTGGTCCGAATCCGGTCGGAGTTTGACCGGATCCTCGGGGAAATCACCTTGCGAGTCGCCGACGACACGGTCACGTTCTCGCTGGAACGCGACGGAGGCGGAATCGAAGAGTGGTTCGAAAAACGGCTCGAAAAGCCCGTCCGATTGAAACGAGACCGAGAGCTAGGGTTCCCCGACGACCGAGCAGCGCCGGGGCCAACCGTCATCAGCACCGCAACCCTTCGTGCCGTAGCCTCCTGGTTCCCCGGCTGTGACCTCGACCAGGCGCGGCGGCGCTTTCGGGCGAATCTTGAAATCGATGGGGTGCCGGCTTTCTGGGAGGACCGGCTTTTGGGCCCCGCCGGCACCAAGGTCCCCTTTCGAATCGGTGACGTGACGATCGAAGGGATCAACCCCTGTGCCCGCTGTAACGTTCCAACCCGCAACCCAGCGACGGGTGAGATTCACGACCCCGCCTTCGCCAAGACGTTCGCTCGGCGACGTCAAGAAACGCTACCTGCTTGGGCGGAGAAAAGCCGCTTCGATCACTTCTACCGCCTGGCGGTCAACACGGTAGTCCCTGAGTCGGAGGCAGGCAAGGTCATCCGCGTTTTCGACGACGTGATTGTCGACGGGTAAACAGAGCGGCGGTCGCGAGGCCGCGGTCAAGTTCGCGGAACAACCTCGCTATGGCGATAGCCGTTAAACGGAGCCGCGGACGTGAGGGTCTGTGAAAAAACCGGGGACTGTCCCAAGCGCCGGGTACGGGCGCGTACCAGCCACCACGCAGTTTCTCCTTTTTGCGCCGGAAAGTAGCTAGAGGCCCTCAATCAGTCACAACACTTCCAACTCAACAAAATCAACAACATAGGTGCCCGCGGCCCCGAAATCCTTGATCGCGTGGTGTATGCTCGAAATAGAGAAGGGGGTCCTCGGTCGGTGGGAAAGAGTTTTAGCGATAATCCGCTCAAATCCGCTCAAAAGCGCTCCAAAAACGTCTCCCCGCGAGACGGCGTCACGCCATCTCAACAACGCGCTCTTGTGGCCCTAGTGGAGGCCCGTTCCATCGTAGCCGCCGCGCGCACGGCCGGCGTCGGCGAGAGCAGCATCCGCCGTTGGCTGCGTCAGGACGAACGATTTAAAACAAAATTGCGCCAGCTCCGCGAGGAAGCTCTGTTACACGCCTCGCTGCGCCTGCAGCAAGGGGCGTCCCGGGCCGTCGAAACGATGCTCGAGCTGATCCAGTCGAAGGACCGCATCGAGGTGGGCCGCGCCTCGCTCGTCCGCACGGCCATCGATCTAGCCTTCCGCTCGGGCGCGTATAGCGACCTCGCCGAGCGCGTCGCCGCTCTCGAAGACAACGCGCCGGACTCGGAGCACAAGCGATGACCTCACACAGAACGGCCCAGCCGCGTTCACGCGGCTTATTTTCGGATAGGCCAGCCGTTTTACGGCTGGTAGAGTGGGCCCACGGAATCTCAGGCCGCTTCAGCGGCCTTTCAAGGACGGCTTCAGCCATGCCAATTCCATGCCACGGTCGGGGAACAACCCACCAACGGTTAGAGTAAACGGACACGGCAGAAAGCTCGTTGCAACGAGCTGCCAGAGGGGATGGGTGATGGGCATCCCACCAGCCGTAAAACGGCTGGTCTAGCAACGGCCCAGAAAAACCGCGTGAACGCGGCTCAAACATCAGGCAAGGTTGCCCAACCGGGAGGACCAACAATGACCCAGCTGCACTTCCGCGACCTGCGGCGTCGTGTCGCCCGCCTCGAAAAACGGTACTTGCCGCCGCGGCCGATCACAGTTGTTTTCGAGTTCGTCGACGAAGCCGGCAACGTTGAGGTGTTCGATAGCTTCGTCGTGGGCAAACCGGCTCGGGAGTCAGAGGTTGAGGTTGGTGACGGATGAGGGCTTGCTTCGTCTCGAGGTCTCTCGCAACCTTGACCGCGGGCGTCGTGTTCGCGGCTCCGATTCGCTCATCGAAGAGACCCGCGGTCTTGGCAAAGGCCTCACTCAATCAACCTCACAGGCCCGCCATTTCGCTGAAAATGAAAACAAGAACGTCGAATTGCCGTACAATGCAGGCCAAACGTGCCGGACCTGGGTACAACCCTCTATTACATCGTCGGAGTCGCCGTCGTCTTCGCCGCACTTTACGTCATTGCGGGGTATCTCGGCTTGCGCGAGTACCTCAAGCTCCGAGGTCTGCGGTTTTGGGAACGGCATTTCGGCCAAGTGACACCCGGCCCTGCCGATCGAGAAAGACGCGAGCCTTTCGAGGAAAAACCACCGGAAATCAAGCCCACCATCCCCCTGCTCCCCAGCCCCGTCGCCGATTTCACTGGGCGGCAAGACGACATCGACAAACTCGTCGCACGGCTGCGCAACCGCGAAACGGCCGCCATTACCGCCATCGACGGGCAAGGCGGCGTCGGCAAGACCGAGCTGGCCTACTACGTCGGGCGCGAAGTCCGCGACCACTATCCCGACGGGCAGATCTTGCTCAACCTGCGTGGACTCGATCCCAACCCCGTTACGCCCGAAGACGCCATGGCCGGCGTTATCCTTGCGCTGGAGCCGCAACAAAAACTCCCTGACAATCCCGAGCAAATCGCCGGCCTCTATCACGGCCTGCTGGCCGAGCGCGGCGTCCTCATCCTGGCCGACAACGCCAAGGACAGCGACCAGGTGCGACCCCTGATTCCGAGCCCGCCCTCGGCGTTGTTAATCACCTCGCGTCAAACCATCCAACTGGCGGGAATCGAGCGCGTCGACCTCGACGATCTTCCCTCTGAGAAGGCTCATACCCTGCTGCGAAGCATTCTCGGGTCGAAGCCGGCCGCGGACGACGAAGTGGCTCGGCTGGCCCGGCTGTGCGGCAACCTACCGATTGCGCTGCGGGTAGCCGGAAATTATCTGGCGTCCGCACCCGCGCTGTCGGTTCCGCAGTATCTCGAGCGCCTGGGAACGAAACCGGCCGACATGATCCACGGAGGCCGCCAAGTCCGGGCGGTCTTGGCCGACAGCGTGGAAGCCCTGGAGCGCGAAAACCCCTCCCTTGTGAAGAAGTGGCGCTCGCTGGCCGTCTTCCCGGCTCCGTTTGACCGGCAGGCCGCCGAGGCAGTCGCTGAGTTCGAAGGGGACGAACTGGACACCCTGGTCGGCCGCAGCCTCGTGATTTACGACGGTGAACAAGAGCGGTTCCGCTTGCACGACCTGATGCGCGAGCGGGCCGAGGACGGCTGCGGGGAGGACGAAGCCCGCCAGGCTCGCCGGCGTCACGCGACCCATTATCTGGCGATCGCGGAACGAGCCGATGACGCCTACTTGGAGGGGGGCGGAAGAGTTCTCGAAGGGCTGCGGCTCTTTGATGAAGAGCGGGTGCAGATCGAGGCGGGGCAAGCCTGGGCCGCCGCCCATGCGGCGGAGGACAACGAAGCGGCTGTGTTGGCGCAGGACTACCCGCTGCGCGCCCCCGAGGTGCTCGATCTGCGCCTGCATCCGCGGGAGCGAATCCGCTGGCTGGAGGCGTCGGCTGAGGCGGCCCGCAAGCTCGACAACCAGGACCGCGAAGGCATGGCCTTGGGGAACCTGGGCTTGGTGCATGCGGATTTAGGCGAGACGCGGCGGGCGATCGAGTACTACGAGCAGGGTCTCGCGATCTACCGCGAGACCGGGGACCGTCGCGGCGAGGGGGGGGCGTTGGGGAACTTGGGCATCACGCATACGGCGTTAGGGGAGCTGCGGCGCGCGATCGAGTATTACGAGCAGCATCTTGAGATTGCCCGCGAAACCGGAGACCGCCGCGGCGAGGGGGCGGCGTTAGGGAACCTGGGCATTGCCTACAAGGATTTAGGGGAGCCGCGGCGCGCGATCGAGTATTGCGAGCAGGTTCTGGAGATCACCCGCGAGACCGGGGACCGCCGCGGCGAGGGGACGACGTTGGGGAACCTGGGCGTCGCGTACCGACGATTGGGCGAGCTGCGGCGCGCGATCGAGTATTACGAGCAGCAACTGAAAATCACCCGCGAGACCGGGGACCGCCGCGGCGAGGGGAATGCGCTTTGGAACCGCGCCCTGGCGCTCGACAAACTCGGCCGCCGCGACGAAGCCATCGCCGACGCCCAGCTCGCCCTGAAGATCAGGGAAGAAATCGAAGACCCCAACGCCGACAAAGTCCGCCGAAAGCTAGCCGACTGGGGCGCGCCGCAAGAATGATGCCGGTAGGGACCGGCACTCTTGCCGGTCCGGCCGTTTTGTTGTCGAACTCCGACGCCGAAGATAACCGCGCAGAGCCGCAGGCGTTAGCCTGCGGGCCGGCTCCCTCACGGTCGCGGCTCCGATTCGCTCGTGGCGAGGGTGTGCGAGTGCAAGAAACTGAGCCTGGAACGCGAGTGACAGGCCAAGTCCCGGTAACGACCATGGCGCCATGACCGCTCGGTCGAAAACGCGGGGGTTTTGATCCCCTTGGGTGGGCCTGAGGCTGATGGCAGGACCGGACTCTTGAGGGGGACTGACCGCTCCCTGACGGTCGCGGCTCCGTTTATCTCGGCGAAGGCCCATGGACACTCACTGCCATGAGGAGGCCGGGCCCAGCTTGCTGAACATAACCGCACAGAGCCGCGGGCGTTAGGGTCTGTGAAAAAACCGGGGACTGTCACAAGCGGCGTCACGGAAGTCACTTAGAATCAATGGTGTTTTGGGCCGCGGTTGACTGTCCCAAGGTTTTTTCAGACCCGTCAGCCTGCGGGCCCGCGCCCTGACGGGCACGGCTCTGTCCGGTTCTCGCCGCGGGCCTGCGCCGCTCTTGTGGCGCACGCATTCTTGCGGGACATGTCGCCATTTGTGGCGACATCGAGTGGCACGGACAATCGTGTCCGTCGAGGAGACCGTAGCGCACTAGCACCATAGCCTTCCAACGTTGATCGCCCTGTCAGCTACAATGTTCGTTCCCGGTGCAGCTTACACCTCCAACACTGCTGAGACTCCTGGCGGCGTCGATCTTACTCGTGGCGCCCCTGTTCGCATTGCAGCAAGGGATCCCCCACGATGACGGCGAGATGGGAGAAACGCTCAAGTCCCTGTTGCGCGTCTCGGATCCAAGTACGGGCTTCTTAGCGGCCGCACTGGGTGTGGCCTTCCTGGCCGGGGCGGCCCACGCTCTCACCCCGGGACACGGAAAGGCCATCGTCGCAGCCTACTTGGCCGGCTCTCGGGGTACGGTTTGGGACGCCGTCTACCTCGGAAGCGTTGTCACCGTCACACATACAGCGACAGTAGTTATCCTTGGCTTGATAACGCTCTACGCCACTCAGCATTTCCTGATGGAGGAAATCTATGCCTGGCTGTCGGTTTCGAGCGGCTTGCTGATCGTCGGGATCGGGGTTTGGCTGCTCCGTGCTCGCTGGCGGTCGTTTCGATCGGGCGAAACGGACGATGGGCATTCACACTCACATTCTCACGGCCCCCTCGGTAGCCACACACATGTTCACCCTCACGATGATGAGGCCGGGGAGCCGGACAACCATCCGCACGAGCATTCGCAAGGCCATCATCATCACAGCCACGAACACGCCCATACGCACGATCCCCCCGCCGCCGCGGGGCGCGGAAGTCTGCTTTCGCTCGGCATTTCGGGAGGGCTGGTGCCCTGTCCGGAAGCGCTGGCCGTGCTGCTGATCTCGTTTACCGTCAATAGGCTGGTTTTCGGGCTGATCATCTTGGTCGCTTTTAGCCTCGGTCTGGCGGCGGTGCTGATCGCGATCGGCGTCGCCATGGTGTTGGCGGGTCCGGCCCTGGGACGTTTCGCGAAGGACGGGCCGCTGATGCGTGCTCTGCCGGTCGGCAGCGCCGTGATCGTGACGACGCTAGGACTGGCCATCCTCTACAAAGCCGCCTCGGACACGGGGCTGCTATGACTCGCCGGCTACTTTCCCAATGGAAGCCGGCCCCGCCTTACCCCAAGAAGCGCGGTGCGAATAAAGCTCGTCGGCGCTTCGGGGTCTCGCGGCGGACCGATAAGGAATCTGTTGTAAAGGAAACAAACGATGGCCTACAAACCCATTGAATCCTATGGCGTGATCGGCGACATGCATTCGGTCGCACTGGTCGGTACGGATGGCTCGATCGATTGGTGCTGCCTGCCGCACTTCGATTCGCCAAGCGTTTTCGCTGCCATCCTCGACGACAAAAAAGGAGGGCATTTCCAGATTGCGGCCACGCATGAAGGTAGCCGGCGGCAGATGTACTTGCCGGAGACGAATGTCCTGCTGACCCGTTTCCTCAGCGATGAGGGGGTCGGCGAAGTGATCGATTTCATGCCCGTCCGGAACCATCAGGCGGGGAGTAACTCTGGCCGCCATCAAATCGTACGCATCGCTCACGCCGTGCGCGGGACCGTTCACTTTCGGATGCAGTGTAAGCCGGCGTTCGATTTCGCTCGCCAGTCTCACCGCCTTGTCCTCGATGAGCGGGGCGCGGTTTTCGAAGTCTCGGGGATGAAGTTCGCGCTGACCAGCCCTTTTCCTCTTCGGGGACACGATGGCGGCGCGGTGGCCCATTTTGCGCTCAAGGCCGGAGAAAAAGCCACCTTTGTTTTCCGCCAGGAGGAGGACACGAGGTCAACCGATCTACTGGAAGCCCCGCCGAGCGGTGAGGAAGCTCTCGAGAATACCGTGAACTACTGGAGGAGGTGGCTGTCGCGCGGGCGTTACGAGGGCCGCTGGCGCGAGATGCTCGACCGCTCGGCGCTGGTGCTGAAGTTGCTTACCTTCGAGCCGACCGGGGCGATCGTGGCCGCCCCGACCTGCGGCCTGCCCGAGGAAATCGGCGGTGTGCGCAATTGGGACTACCGCTACACTTGGATCCGCGATGCCGCCTTCACCGCCTACGCTTTCCTCCGCCTGGGCCATACCGAGGAGGCAGCTCGCTTCATGCACTGGCTCTTCAAGCGGGTTGCCGAAAAAGAAGAGGACGAGAGTGAGGCCGGCCCGTTGCGGATCATGTATGGCATCGACGGCCGCCATGAGCTGCCTGAGCAGACACTCGATCACCTGGAGGGCTACCGCGGGTCGAAGCCGGTGCGGGTGGGTAACGCGGCGTCCCATCAGCTTCAGCTTGACATTTACGGCGAGCTGATCGACTCCGTCTACCTTTACGACAAGTATGGTGTCCCGATCTCCTACGACGGCTGGCTACAACTGCGCCGCATGCTGGACTGGGTCCGCCAGAACTGGGAACGGGCCGATGACGGAATTTGGGAGGTTCGGGGCGGCCGGCAGCAGTTCGTTTACTCCAAGATGCAGTGCTGGGTGGCCCTCGATCGCGGGCTGCGGTTGGCGCTCAAACGCAGTCTGCCGATCGACCTCGTCGGTCTGCGCAACGAGCGCGACCGCATCTACGAAACGATCATGGAAAAGGGCTGGAACGCCGATCGGAAGGCCTTCGTCCAGTACTTCGGCTCCGACGCGCTCGACGCCAGCAACCTGCTGATGCCGCTGGTGCTGTTTATCTCGCCCCGGGATCCCCGGATGATCTCGACCATCGACCAAACCGTGAACGAGCTGGTCTCCGATAGCCTTGTCTACCGCTACGAAATCGGCAAGGGCGCCGGCGACGGGCTTACCGGACAGGAAGGCACCTTCAGCATGTGCACCTTCTGGCTCGTGGAAGCACTGGCGCGGGCCGGCCGTCTGGACGAGGCCCGATTCACTTTTGAAAAGATGCTCACCTACGCCAACCACCTGGGCCTCTACGCCGAGGAAATCGGCCCCAGCGGAGAGGCGTTGGGCAATTTCCCCCAAGCCTTCACCCACCTCGGGCTGATTAGCGCCGCGTTCGGCCTAAACCGCCAACTGGGCAAACGAGCCTAGCAGCCCGTGGTAGAAGTGAAGGTCGCGAAAAATGGGTACAGCCAGCCAATTCGCTTCAGGCTAAGTGCTTTGTTTCTTGGGTCATGACGGGGAGCGAATTGGTGGCAGTCCCCATTTTCGCTCCTGCACGACTGTTGCCACGGGCTGCTAGGCGGAACACCGTTCACTTAGCGGCCATGGCTGCTCGAATTGCTCGCTGGGATTCCGAGCTGGACGCAAGGGTTTGTAGGGACGCGGAAGGTGGCAACAGGCGGTTCTCAGGGCGCGACATGTCGCGCCCTGGACCGGCGAGATCGCCGGTCCCTACTGCCGCAGCTTGTGACGACTCAAGTGGGGACAAGCGATCCCGCTTGTCCAGGGCGATATGTCGCGGCGGTACATGACAAAGGGTGCCACGCGGGCTAGACAGCGCAACGACGTTGCATCCAACAGAGAGTCGGTGCGAACAGAACCGATTAATATGTCCGAAAGGGGTTGGTGGAAATCTTTACCTGAGGAACTGAGAGAAGGGCTGCGGCGAACTCGAGAAGGATGCTGAAGAGCCGTTGGGCATGAAGAAGAAGTGCTGCACTCGATGAAGGACATCTTCGGAATCACGACCTAGCAGGTTGCAGCATAGCTCGAAACTGAACCCATCCACCGTCTTTCCCATAATCCAATCCAGGGCTTCTTCTCTTGACCGTCGTGGGCCGCGGGTGAGGTCGTCCAGCGCCTGGATCAATACGGCGCCCGCCAACCTTTGTAACGAGGGATCAAGATTAGATGTTTTCGAAGCGCTCAGTCTCGGCGGTATCATGACAGCAGGTGTTGTTCGTCCAGCAGCTACTCTGACTATCGTTGCAAGTTTCGGGCGGAAATAGAATGGAACGTTGGTACCGAATTTACCTAGGAGCATCCTCCTATCAAAACGGGTCGTTGGTAGGGGTAGGTCGAAAGATGCTGGGGTGCTATCGGTGCTTTAACCAAGCCCAGAATCGGGGGGGATTTAGGAGTGACCTAGAGGGAATCGGAACAGTACCAGAACCACCAGTTCTCGCCAGGAAATCCTTTGAACAAGAGCACTTTGCGGACGCGAGAGCTTGCTAGGGAAGCCAATTGGGAACCGGTGGCGGGCCGGAAAAACCGTTCATGTTAAAGGACATATGACCCTTCGAGGAACTCTAACGGGGGAGCCACTCCCCAGGTCCTCCCCCGGCCCATCTCAAGGAACGCGGCCATCCATGACGCACCTAGGAACACCCTAGGGCCTGCTGCTCCCCACCCATGCCGCGCCACGCGTGCCTCCCCACGAAAAACCGTTGCCTGGCGCATTGTCCTGGAGATCTCGGATGGGCTTCGGAGTCAAAGGGCGCCCGCCCAAGCATATGACAAATGCGAGATTGGGGCCCTAAGCCTGGGCCAGCTCAAGCGCCTCCTCGATTGTCGCGTCGTCGTGTACCAGGGCGCAAAGAGCGGTGAGCATCTCAACCGGATCGGGATGCTGCCAGACCAGACGGCCGAAAACAATGCCTGAAGCGCCCGCCTGCAAAACCTCGTCAACTAAACCCAGCGTGTTCTCCAGCCCCTCTCGGCGGTGTGGACCTCCGGCTACCAAAACGGGACATCCCGCGGAGCTGATGGCGTGCCGAAAGCTATCTACGTCCCCCGAATAACGCGTCTTGATGGCGTCGGCTCCCAATTCGACACCTACTCGGCAAGCCATGGCGACCTCGTCGGCGATGTCATGGGGTAACTCGCTTCTTCCATTTCCATCGAAATCTGTGTGGTTGGCCACCATCCGCTGACTGAGAACTTCGCCCACTACCGGTACACCCCAACGCCGGCCTTCCGTCGCAATGGCACCCAGCTTCTCAAGCTCCTCGGTTTCATAGGGAGATCCCAGGGTCGCATTGACCGCCACCGCGTCCACACCCAGCGAGACAGCGTCCTCAACGCTGCTAAAGAGCTTCATGGGTCCCGCACCCAGCGTGCTAACGCAGCCGTCAACGTGCAAGATCACCGCCAAATCTCCAAGGACGTCGATCGCCTGTTCCAGGAGCCCCGGCGTGATCAAAATGCCATCGGCGCCGGACTGGGCCACGGTTTTGACGACCTCGATCGGGTTTTCAAGACCGCGGACACGGCCAGCGACCATGCCATGGTCCAAGGCGACGATCATCGCTCGACCATTCTTCATGATCTGCCGCATCCGAAGGCGTTTTCCAATCGACATCGAGCTCATATTATATCTATCGTTTATTCATAAAATAAACAATTGTTTTTCATTCCTACGCCAAATAGGGTTTTTAGTTTAATCCCTTTTCAAAACGCGGTTCATGACAATTCAGTCCTTTAGGGGAGTATCCAAACCCTCCTCCATGGGCAGTGCCAGAGGTTCTTCCACCAAGAAATCCAGCCCTTTCATGTGCTCGACCGCCTCGCTAACCGCCTCCTCCGTGGTGGGCTCGACTGTGATGACGAATGGAAGATCGTCCTTGTTGTGACTGGGTTCCTGCAGCACGGCGTCGAGACTGATCCTGGCGTTTGCCAAGATCGATGCCAACTCAGCGATGATGCCGGGCCGGTCTTTGACCCGAAAGCGCAAGTAGTGCGACCGAACCTGGCGCGAAATCGAGATCGGAGTGTGTGGTTTGAGCGAGGAACGTGCAAAGGGCGGAACCATCCCCGCGGCGCCCGTTACAATCTCCCGCGCCACTCGCATCAGATCGCTGACGACCGCCACGCCGGTCGGAGTAGATCCTGCTCCGCGACCGTAGTAAAAAGTGTCCTCGCCGTGAACGCCGCGCACCCAAATAGCGTTGTAGGAACCTTGCACCTGCGCCAAGATCGTGCCTTGCGGAAGGAGCGCCGGACGTACTGACAGCAGCAACCCCTGGCGACTTTCCTGCGCCGACGCAATGAGCCGCACGGTATGCCCAAGGCGGCCCGCGTACGCAAAGTCGATAGGCCGGATGCGCCGAATCCCCTCCAGATAGATATCAGACGGCCTAACCTGAACGCCAAAGGCGAGAGCTGAGAGTAGAGCCAGTTTCGAACGGGCGTCGTAGCCGTCAATGTCAGCGCTCGGGTCGGCCTCGGCGTAGCCAAGCTGCTGCGCCTCGGCGAGAATCGTCTCCAGCGGTGCTCCCCTACGTTCCATTTCCGTAAGGATATAGTTGCAGGTTCCGTTGAGAATCCCCGCCATCGACTTGACACGATCGCCCGAGATCCCCTCGCGCAAAACCGAATGAATCGGAATTCCCCCGGCTACACTGGCTTCCATTGCCAGTGAGATTCCCGCAGCGGTTGCCTTTTCCCAAATCTGGGCGCCTTGCTCGGCCATCAGTTCCTTGTTGGCCGTAACGACGGACTTTCCATTTGAGATCGCCGAGTCGATGATTTCGGCCGCGACCGTCGTGCCACCGATTAGCTCGGCTACCACCTGCACCTCGGAGTTGTTGACAACTTCCTGCCAGTTTGAAGTCCGCTCGGCCTCAGGGAAAAGAGCTGCCTCGGCAGGCGGTTTGGATAGGACGGACCGCGAGCAAAGGGCTTTGACGTTGAGCGAAAACCCCAGCTTGCCGGTAATCTGTGCGGCGTTGTCGGAAAGGATACGAAGTGTACCCCGGCCGACGTTCCCTAATCCGATAATTCCGACGTTAATTTCAGACACAAGTTTTCATTATAGGGGATCAACTCGTCCCGCCAGCTACTAGGCAGCAGTGCGAAAAGGGAGGGTGGATCGTTTTTGACTCGGCGCGGCAACACGTCTACTCCCGGAGGGTTTTTCTCATCACTCGATACCTTTGGTTTCACGGCCTCGTAGTGGCGGACGTCGGGCTTGGCGGTGAATGCATCCGCCATGGGAGGGGCTGCCGCATCGAACTGCGTCATCGGACGCAAGCCCAGAATCAGCTCGATCGTTCGCAACACCGATCCGGTTGAATAGTGCGCGTGGTCGACGAAACCACGCCTCGCGTACGGGCTTACGACAAACGCCGGCGAGCGATGCGAATCAATGTGGTCGGCGCCATCCTGGGCGTCGTCTTCCACTACGAAGATCGCGGTTTGCCCCCAGGCCTCGCTCTTGCTCACGGCCTCGACGAGACGCCCGAGCGCATAGTCATGGTCTGCCATCATGGCACGGGCCGTCGGCTTGCCCGGAGCGCGCCCCGCTGTGTGGTCGCCGGGCAGGCGCACCATCATGAGTTGGGGAAGCTTGCCGGCCGCTTCGAGATCGGTAAACTCGCGTAAAAACTCGTCGACACGCTTTTGATCGGAATAGTCCAGATCGAATGGAACGAAAGCCGAGTTCGTGTGAGCCGCCAAGCCCGGGTCGTTGATCCTCGCCTGGTTCCCATTTCGCCGGGCCCAGAAACCGTAGTTCCGGACGGAAAGCCCCGCTGCCAATGCATTCGTCCATAGATAGCCTGCGGTCGGGACAGCAGTCGGCTCACCTCCCTCGAAATCGTAGACGCGCCGGCGGCGACCATAGTAGCTGGGCCACAGCTTTTGGACGTAGTCGTTGGCGATCGCGGCCAGGGACCAATTCTGCCCGTCCGCGCTGACGTCTCCGGCGGTGTAGAAGTTATCGAAGAGCACGAATTCACGAGCTAGTTTGTGGTGATTCGGCGCGACGGCGTTGCCGAAAACAGTGAGTTCCGACTTTCCATCGCCGCTCTCGAGGTCACCGAGGACTTGATCGTAGGTTCGGTTCTCTTTCACCACATAGATCACGTGCTTGATCGGTGAAGGCAGTCCCGGCCGGTTCGGTATGGGATTTCCAGCCGCGATGCCGGCGTCCGACAAAAGGTGGTCGTCGTACGGGGTATTCTCAATGACAAGCCGAGTGAGCTCGAGCAGGTGCTCACCACCAAGCGGGGGCAGGATGCCGAGTGAACCAATCTGGAGCGCTGCAACGTATTGCTGTTCCTCTCCCCTCCGTGACGGGTCAGGTCCTCTAGGGGCAGGGTGCGATCCTTGTCCCTTCCCGCTGAGGTACAACAATCGGCCATCACTGGTCGCTGCTACGTCCGTTGGATACCAGCCGGTGGGTATGGCGCCTAGCAACTCGGCTCGCTCCTGGGACACGTCGGCCACGACAATAGTGTTGTTGTCGGAGCAGACCGTGTAGAGAAGCCTGCTGTCCGCGCTGAGTGCCAGTGCCGTGGGAGTCGAGCCGGCTGGAGCTCGGGGAGTAGGCGCCACCGGGATGCGCTCGAGTAGCTCGAAACGGTTTCCCTCGGTTACCCCCACTACGGATACGCTATTGCTGTTCGCGCAAGCGACAAACAGCCGTCCCACAAGTGGAACCCGATCAGGTCCGCGGTCCATTTTTTGGCGCTGGATCAGCATGTCTGTGGGATGCAGCCCCACGCTGACTTTTTGGATCAATCGACCGTCGGACAGCGCATAGACTCCAATCGACGATTCGGCCCAGTGGCTGACGAGCAAGGTTTTGCCGTCGAGGCCCAGCAACAGCCGATAAGGGCGGAAGCCTGTGCGGATCTCGTCAACCACGAAGCCGGTTTGCGTGTTGAGCACCGCCACCGAGTTCCGGAACAGATTCGCGGCGTAGAGAAAGCGCTCGTCTGCCGACAACATAACGTCTCCCACATGATCTGAAGCCGCGCGTTCCCCCGGGGGAACGACAGGAAACTCCCGCTCGAGCTTCAGTTCGCCTTCTCGAAAGCTGAACTCGAACACGCTGATCCTTGAGCCGCCGCCTATATAAACCTTGTCGCCGGCCTTGTTGAACGTGAGCCCTAGCCAGCCATCCGGGACCGGGACGCGGGCCGTTTCCCGTGTGGTGGCTAGATCGATGACACTGATCGTCGGTGCCAGAAAGCCGCCGTTGAGAACGAGGGCATGTTTCTCATCGGGCGACAGGGCTAACGACATGGGCAAGGTGCTAAGCGAGACCTGCTCGCCGGCGGGAGTGATGCTCCACCCGTTTGGGAGAAGGAAGCCGCCGTCGGTTTGCCGGCCGGTGCGCGGGTACTCACGCAGATCAACGTCTCGTGCGTTCTGCGACGAAAGGGACAGACCGCCAAGCAGCAAGATCGCGAGCAAGGCCATGGGGCGCAAGCTCATTTTGAAAGTAGCCTGGTTCATTTTCCGTATGCTGGGGGAGCAACCGACGCGGCTTCCGCCTGCTCGGGGAGCAACCGATGTGGCGCACGCATTCCTTGCGTGCCGTGTCGCCATTCGTGGCGACACGGGCGCCGCGGGCATCACCGCGACCTAATTTTCGCCGACCTGCTTGGGGACGGCCGAACGGCACCGATCTTATGGCGTGAAGCGCTGCGCGATGGGAAAACGGCGGCCCATGCCAAAGGCTTTGGATGTCACCCGCAGGCCCGGTGCCGCCTGCTGGCGCTTGTATTCGTTGCGATTGACTTTGCCGACGATATCATGCACCAACTCCAAAAGCAGGTCGAGTTCCTCCGCGATCGCGGCCGGACTCTTAGACTCCTCGACGTAGGCTTTCAAGACCGGGTCCAGGACCTCGTACTCGGGCAACGAATCCGTATCCTTTTGGTCCGGCCGCAGTTCGGCCGACGGCGGTTTGGTAAACACCGACTCAGGTACAACTCCGCTGTGTCGCTTGTCGCCTACGCGAGTGAGCTGATAAACCAGGGTCTTCGGCACGTCGCTTATAACTGCCAGGCCACCAACCATGTCACCGTATAGCGTGCAATAGCCAACTGCCAACTCGCTCTTGTTGCCCGTGGTTAGAACCAGTGCAGCGAACTTATTCGACAACGCCATGAGTGTATCGCCCCGCAGGCGGGCCTGGAGGTTTTCTTCCGTGATATCCGCCGGCATTCCCTCAAAGACGGGGCTTAGTGTCTTCTGGAACGACTGGAAGGTCGTGTTGATCGGAATGATCTCGAAACGGATGCCCAAACCTTGCGCGAGCAGCTGTGCATCGCGCACACTACCCTCTGATGAAAAGGGGCCTGGCATCGCAACGCCAATCACGTTCTCGGATCCGAGCGCCTCCACGGCGATTAGGGCGGTCAAAGTGGAGTCGATGCCGCCACTCAGGCCCACAATCGCCTGCCGAAATCGACATTTGCGAACGTAGTCCCTGGTGCCTAATACAAGCGCGTCGTAGACCGCATGGCACTCGTCGGGCGTTTGTTCGTGCCGGTCGCCTTTCTCAGTAGCCGTGTCGAAAAACACAAGATCTTCTTCGAAGGAGTTGCCGCTTGCACGAACCTCGCCCCGAGAATCTACTACCAAGCTAGAGCCGTCGAAGACCAGTTGGTCGTTCCCGCCCACTTGGTTGACCATCACGATGGGCACTTGCTGACGGCGGGCGATGGCCTGAATCATTTCCAGCCGCAGGCGCCGCTTGCCGATGTGATAGGGAGACGAAGCGATGTTGATGACCAGGTCCATTCCCTGGGCTGCCAGCTCTTCGACCGGATCCCGTTTGTAAAGCGGCCGCTCCCAAAACTGCTTGTCGTTCCAAACGTCCTCGCAGATCGTCAGGGCGACGCGCTGCCCTCCCATTTCGAGCACAGTCTGCCTCTCAGCGGGAGCGAAGTAACGCCATTCGTCGAAGACGTCGTAGGTGGGAAGCAGTAACTTTCGCTGCACGAAAGCGACTCGCCCCTGGGACAAATAAGCCGCGCAATTGGCGGCCTTTTGTGGGCCTTCTCGGTCTGCTCGGCCGACGAAGCCACAGATGATGTCGACGCCCAGATCGGCGGCTTCGGTGGCCAGCCGTTGTAGCGCGCTTTCGTTTTGGTCGAGGTAACTGGGCGCCTCTACAAGATCTTGCGGGGGATAGCCGCTCAGGGCGAGTTCCGGGAAGATGACCAGCTCGGCACCGCCCTCAACCGCACGCCGGGCATATTCCATCATGCACTCGACGTTGCCCGCGAAGTCCCCCACGGTGGGGTTGATTTGGCCTAAGGCAAGCTTCATGCTTTTTGTGCAATTAAGGCGGCTGTCCCCTTACCTTCCCATTCTTCTTCGTAGCGTAACACGCGAAAACCGGCGAAGACCCTCAGCAACTCGTTGTGTTCCAACATCACTGCGCGGTGGCGGGGCCGGCCGGGATAGCGAAGCTGGTCAACCGAATAGGTCTTGCAAACAATGAGGCCACCGCGTCGAAGACAACGTCGCAACGCGGAAAGCAGAGGACGATGCAGATAAAAGAAAACCACCACGAGGTCGTAACGGTCTTGGCCGAGATCAACCCCCTCTGCCTCCAAGTCGGTTTCGACGTATTCGATCGAAACGTTTGCCTTTTGGGCCAGCGCTTGCGCCCGCAGCAAGGCTTCAGTGGAGAAATCGATACCCGTCACTCGAAAGCCCGTGCGGGCCAGCTCGATCGTATGGCGTCCGGCGCCGCAAGCTACGTCGAGGGCGCTCATGGCGCCGGTTGACGCTCCGGGGTTCTCCGCCCGGAGGGTCGACCCAGGGATTATAGGCCAATAACGGCGCGAAGTTGTAAAAAAGGGATCGGGGACGCTGTCGGCGTGATCACCTCGGCGGAAGCGATCGTCCCACTCCTTCCGCGAGGCCATAAGAGAAACGGCGCGGAGGGGGTCTCCGCGCCGCTAGAATAGATCAGGGAGTCAAGCTCAGACGGTGAAGGAGCTGCCGCAACCGCAGGTCGATTTTACGTTGGGATTTTCGAACTTGAATCCAGCACCCTCCAAGGTCTCGACGTAGTCGATCCTCACGTTCTCCAGATAGAGTAGGCTCGCCTGGTCGACAAAAACCTTGAGACCGCCGTCGAACTTATAGACCTTATCGAGTGGCATCTGATTGTGCTCAAACGCCATCGAGTATTGGAACCCGGAGCAACCGCCGCCCATCACTGAGACTCTCAGAGCGCTGGGCTTGGGTTCCTGCTGGGCTATGATTTCATTGACCTTGCTTATTGCGTTTTCCGTTAACTGAATCATCGTAGGCTCCTTCGTAGTCAGCAGTAAGTATACAGTAGACTAGCGAGATCGGCAATTTCCGTGCGCGCAGGGCAGGCGCTGGGCTCTGGAACACACACCTACCCTGCTGCTCTTATTATATAGGACAAGCAAAGCGGAGTCCAATCGGGAAGCAGCTTGGTTTTGAGGGATCTCCTTGCACGGCTGGGTCTTGCGACCCGCCCCGCGGGCAGATTTAACCCCGCCCCTATTGAGGCTCGCAAAATACAGTGACCTTGGAAGACGGGCACGGCATGCCGTGCCCCTACAATCCGAACACGGGTCATGTCAGCATAATTCGCGAGACTCAGTAGGTGTGCGATTCCGGCTAGCTGACCCACTGGCGAGCAATCGGGCCTCCCCCCTGGGTTTATGCAGGATAGTTTTTCACAGACGCTTCCGTACGAGACCGGACCCACGAGATCCTTGATTGCGGATAATCAAAGAAACATCCTAGAAACTCGCGATGCGCCTGATTATCTTCCTGCTCTGTCTCGTTTTGGCGACGGCCGTGGCCCTGCTGTACCTGGACACCACGGACGAGGACGTCCATCGAGCGATCGAGCATTACTCCAAAGAGTTGCGCGAGCAAACCAAGCGAAGTGGGAAGGACACCGGTCAGCCGGTCGAGGAGATCAACGAGCGCCTGCAAAAGCTCCGAGAAGAGGCCGAAAGGATGCGCCTCAAAGCCAACGAGGCCCTTGGAGAAAGGAAGGAAGAGTTGGCCGGCAAGGCCGAAGGATTGCAGGAAAAGGCGCGGAAGCTGGGTGAACGAGCCGCGGAGCTCGGTGAGAAAGCCAGCAGCCGGGTTCGAGAAGAAGCACAGCAGTTGCACGAACAGCTCAAATTGTTCAAAGAAGAACTGGAACGAGAGTTGAGGGACGCAGGGTAGCAGCGGGCCTGCGCGGGCACGGTCTAGCGTCGGACTTCGATTCCCGCTTGACCTCCAACGATAGCCGCACCGCTTTCCGCCGCCAGCGGCTTTTCAGCATCGATCAAAAGCCGAAACGCTCCAGCCACTACGTAGCACGTGCTTGAATGAGGAGAGGGAGTTCCCAGGAACCATAGGTATCGACCAGCCATCCGACAACGCTCGGAGCAACGAGTCCTCCAAGCTGTCCTAGGGAGTTCATGGTGCCCGAGACCGTGCCGCCGGCCTATGTCGAGGCAGGTCGCCCAGCAAACGGCCAGGATCAGGTCGGCCGCCCCGAAACTCAGCGCCAGAGCCGAGACTTTCTCAAGGAGACTCCTTTCATGAAAAAAAGAATCCTGGTTTTGATGACGTGCCTTATCGCCTCTCTCTGGGCGGATCATCACAGCTGGTACCCCCACGAAGGTGGGTTGCTGAAGTATCGTGTCCAGATCCGCTTCGGGTTCGAGCCGGAGAACACCATGCCCAACGGTTGGTACTTCGGGCGTGTCTCCGCCGTGGCGACGGACTCCGCCAGCAACGTTTACGTGTTCCAACGAGGGGAGGTCGCGGATCCAATAGTCGTCTTCGACAAAAAAGGCAAGTACCTGCGCTCTTGGGGCCGAGGAATGTTCGGCAACGAGCACGGACTGCGCGTCGATCGCGACGATAACGTCTGGGTGACCGACAATGGCGACCACCAAGTCATGAAGTTCACAAGCAAGGGTAAGCTGTTACTGACGCTCGGTGTCAAAGGCGAGGCCGCCGACGACGAAAGGCACTTCGGCCGCCCGGCTGATATCGCTTTTGGACCGAAAGGCAACGTCTATGTCGCGGACGGCTACGGCAACTCCCGTGTCGTCAAGTTTTCGCTCGAAGGCAAGTACATCACAGCTTGGGGCAAGCCTGGTAGCGGGCCCAGCGAGTTCGACACGGTCCATTCTTTGGGGGTAGATTCGGGAGGCACGGTCTACGTTAGCGATCGCGAAAACAACCGCATTCAGATCTTTGACTCCAACGGCAAGTTCATCAAGATGTGGACACACCTCGGGGCCACCCAAAACATCTTTATCACGCCCGAAGACGAGATGTGGATCATCACACACCGCGACAATATCGAGAACGTCACCTACGACACCCTGGCCGGGCGCATCATGAAGATCGACATCAAGACCGGCAACATCGTTGGCGCGATGGAGAGTCCCGGACATTGGATTCACGTCACGCCCGAGAAGCTGATCTTCATCGGCAGCCTCACGGGCAACGTCTTCCGCTGGTATCCGGGATGGCTAGAGAAAGGCTTGGGTGCCGAAGAAGGCCTAAAGCCGGCTAATTAGCCAAGGTCTCCGCCCTGGATATCCCAGAGCGTCGAGTACCGAGCCGCGAGTGTGAGCGAGCGGTCCAGAGATGAGGCCGCTCGGCAGGGATGAATCCGCGTCCGCCCCAACACCCACCTAACGAGAACCAAGTTCTCGTTGCAGCGCGCATAATGGCCTAAGAAGGTTGGAGCGGATATTTCGAGAAACCCGCGGGTGTAGGGGTAGGTTTCAAACCTGCCCGCGGGCGGTTCTTGCGACCCGCCCCTGCAAGGACAACGCCCGAGGCGGACCCACTGCCGAGAGCACTACGGGCAGCATTGATTCTTTCGCACCCCGCGAGATCACCCTGCCTATTCGCAAACAAGCGCCAAACGGTCCCCGCGTGCCATAATAAACTAACTGTTGTTCCGATGACTGAACTCGCTACCATCGGGTCGCAGAACGGAAAGCATCAAGGTTCCACCTTCGAGACTTCTCCCACCTGCCATTCTTAGGCTAGCTCAGACAAATAGGCCAGCAGACAAGTTTTTAAGGAGAGATTTTGTAATGGCAGAGAAAGGTATTGTGAAGTGGTTTAACGAAAGCAAGGGCTACGGATTCATCCAGCGCTCCAGCGGCGAAGATGTTTTCGTGCATTTTTCGGCCATCCAGGGCGATGGGTACCGGACATTGCAGGAAGGCGCTGAAGTCGAATTCGATGTGGAGAGCGGACCTAAGGGTCTGCAGGCAGCCAACGTAACTTCGTCCGGCTGAGATCCCCGGCATTAGTCCCTTTCACGGGAAAGCTTCCTGCGCCGGTCTCCTAAACAATCGAGGCGGGAATTGCCACCGGGCCCAGCACTTTACACGCCTGCATTGCTGAAAGTTCGGCTGGGCTAGACCAACTCTTTGATCGGCTCGCCGTGGGTGTCGTCGAGCGAGGAGTTGGCGATGTAGATAGGACGCCCGCCAGGGCTGGGGTAGCTCTTCGTCCAGTCGATGCCGAAAGCCTTATAGATGGTCGCGAACAGGTCCCCGGTGGTGACTTTGCGATCAGCGACGTAGGCGGCTCTTTCGTCGCTGGCACCGATGACTTGTCCGCCGCGGATGCCGCCGCCGCCCAGCACCATGGACCAGCAGTGGGCCCAGTGGTCGCGGCCAGCGTTCGCGTTGATGTTCGGAGTTCGGCCAAACTCACCCATAACCAGGACAACGGTGGATTCCAGCAGGCCGCGCTGCTCGAGGTCCTCGAGCAGGGTGGAAATAACTTGGTCCGCCGAGGGCCCCAAGGTATCGCGCATCATCTCATCGTTCTTGACGTGCGTATCCCACTGGCCAGTTTTGTAAGGGGCCGCCGTCACGAACCGGCATCCTCTCTCCACCAGCCTTCGCGCCAGAAGGGCGGATTGGCCCACTCGGTTGACGCCGTACGCTTCCTTCATCTTTTGGGATTCCTGCGACAGGTCGAACGCTTGCTTGACCTCAGGAGATAAGATCATCTCCAGCGCCTGCCTCGTCAGCGAATCCATCCGCGCGAACTCGGCCATCTGCTCACGCGCCCGATAGTGCTCGTCCACGACCTTGAGGAACGAGCGGCGATCTGCGATCTGCTCGCTGGAAATGGATTTCGGCAGACTCAGATCGGGCATCGGCAGGTCCGCCCAGCTTGCGATCTCGTGGGGAAGGTCCGCCTTGGAATTGCCGAAAATCCTGGGGTCTTCGATGATCAGCGGATTGTACTCGCTGCCGATAAAGCCGGCGCTGAAAGCAGCTTCATAGGAGAACGGCTCGGTCTCGTAAGGCCGGTTGACCATTACGTAACCGGGGACCTTGCTACGCGGAGCTGTCTCTCTGGTGATCACTGAACCCAGGCTCGGGAAGTGCATGACGGCGCTGGGTACATGGCCTGTCATGGTTTCGTATGTGCCCTGCGAGTGGTTGGGGTCCTTCGTGTGCATCGAGCGGATGATCGCCAGCTTGTCCATGTGCTGGGCGACCCGAGGAAAGATCTCGGAGATCTGGATGCCGTCGACGTTGGTCGAAATCGGCTTGAATGTGCTGTTGGGCTTAGGATCCCAGGTGTCCATCTGACTGGGAGCCCCTTCCAGCCAGAATAGAATGCAGGATTGCGCTTTGGCGGCGGGATCGATGCGAAGGGCTGCTTCTGCGGCCGCCGCGCTCTTCAGCCCCAAATACTGGTTCAGGCTGATACCGAGAAGACTGAGCGAGCCGAGCCGTAGAAACTCCCTACGCCCCACTGGGTTACCGGCACAACGGTAAGACCCGGGTTCTTTGACAGGATCCCTCATCTATTGTCAATGATTATACGCGAACTCTCGGGAACTTACCAGTCCCAGAGTTATCCAATACAGGATGAGCCTGAAGGGGAGGTTTGTTTCCAACACAAGATGAGCCTGAACGTGAGCGGGACGAAAGGGTACAAGCTGCTGGTGAATGACGATCACCATGCAGAACCTAGAGCGGCTTACCCTGGCCGAGATGCAGGAGTTCCTGGCCGGCAGTCGAAGCATTGGCTTCAGAGTCCAGGGACGCGAGCAGATTTATCGCTTTGTCGAGCGTATCTTGGCGGCGCAGCACTACCGACGGCTTGGCAGGAGGCAGA
The DNA here is from genome assembly GCA_965248105.1 of Bryobacterales bacterium. Lineage (GTDB taxonomy): Bacteria > Acidobacteriota > Terriglobia > Bryobacterales > UBA6623. The sequence goes on along the minus strand of CBDFIK010000006.1, from coordinate 838,298 downwards.
AGGGCATCGTGCGGCGGTTTCTGGCGCGGCTGAGCGGGTTGAGTCGGGCCCAGTTGACGCGGCTGATGGGGCAGTGGCTTCGGCACCGACGGATCGAGGCCCGACAACCCCGTCGGCGCCGCTTTCCGCGCCGCTACACACCCCAGGACATTGCCTTGTTAGCAACCGTCGACGCTGCCCACGAGGGTCTGTCCGGGCCGGCGGTACGGCGCATCCTCGAGCGCGAGTATCAGTTCTTCGCCAACTCGGAGTACGTCCGCCTGGCCCACATCTCGATTTCCCACATTTACAACCTGCGGCGCTCCCGGGCTTATCGCTCACAGCGGGTGGTGTTCGATCGCACTCAGAGACGACAGGTCGGGATCGCCGAGCGGCGCAAGCCCGAGCCACAGGGACAACCCGGCTATCTGCGCGTCGATACGGTGCACCAGGGTCACTGGGACACTCGCCCGGGGCTGTATCACATCAACGCCGTCGATACGGTCACGCAGTGGCAGGTCGTCGGCTGCGTCGAGACGATCTCGGAGCGACACCTGATCCCGGTGCTGGAAGCGATGTTGCACCAGTTCCCCTTTCGCCTGCGCGGCTTCCACTGCGACAACGGCTCGGAGTTTCTCAATCACCGCCTGGCCCGGCTGCTCAACAAGCTACTGATCGAGTTCACCAAGTCGCGCCCCTATCGCACCACCGACAACGCTCTGGTGGAAGGCAAAAACGGGGCCGTGGTGCGCAAGCACATAGGCTACGGAGCGATCGCCGCCGAGCATGCCTCCGCGTTGCAGGGATGTGTTGCAACTTTCAAAAAGCGGCAAGAGAGCGATTGGTCGAGTCGACCGGGCTCCGCCTCATGCAGCCACCTCGAACAGCTTGTTGATGAACTGAATCTGTCGCCGAACATCCGAACCGCTCACCCACCTCGCCTGCCCCTTCCGGATCATGTGCATTGCCTCGTATCCTTGGATCGTTCGGCGCGCCGCGTGGAATTCACGAAAGCCCTGCTTGGTCTTCACTCGTCGTTTGATCGCTCGATGATCCTGCTCCAAGATATTGTTCAAGTATTGGACCGACCGGTGGCGACAACGGCGTCGCAGAATTCCTTCTTTTTTCACTCCTGGAATCGCCGAGCCGTAGAGGCGTGCCTGATCGGTGTTGATGACGCGGGGATGCGGATGCGATGGATCGCTGAGAGCCTTGCGAAACAGCCGTTTGGCCGCCGCGGCATCGCGTAGCGCTGACAGCAGGAAGTCGATGGTGGCACCGGTGGAATCAATGGCGCGATACAAGTAGCACCAGCGGCCCTTGATCCGAACATAGGTTTCATCAACACGCCAGGATTTATTGGTTGGCTTGAGATGACGGCGCAGCCTCTGCTCGAGTTCCGGTCCGTAGCGCTGAACCCATCGCCAGACCGTAGTGTGGTCAGCCTTCAGGCCGCGTTCATCGAGTAGCTCTTCGACATCGCGGAGCGAGAGTGAGTACCGAAGATACCAGCGCACGGCGCAAACAATCAGCTCCGGAGCCGTCTGCCGCCACTTGAAAATCGCCGGTCGGATTGCTTTCTTCATGATCTCTTCAGGCTACCAGCCGCCGCAAGCCAAAATTGCAACACATTCGAAGAAGACGTAGACCGCTGCCAGACCAATCAGGGGCCCAGGCTTTTCACCGACGCACCTCGCGTGACGGCCCCTGTGCCGTACAGGCACGGGAATCCTCAACGGGGCGGACTCGGCGGATTTCGGGCGGGGAAACGACGTCGCGAGACGTCTTGCGTGGCTGCTGATAGAAAAGCCCACAGGCAAGATTGCCTGTGCTACTGGCTATTACCACGGGCTGCTGCTAGGGGGTGCCGCCCTTGAGTCCAGCGACGCGTTCTTTCGCTAAGGCCGCGACATTGCTGTTGGGGTAGTTCTCGATCAGGCTCTCTAACTCACGAATCGCGTCTTGGGGTCTGTTCAGTTCGATCAACGCCAACCCCTTTTTATACTGAGCGTCGGGAGAGATGTGCCCTGCGGCGTATCGCTCGAGGACAGTGTCAAAGTGCCGAACGGCTTCGGGGTAGTTTTTCTGATTGTACGAGATGTCGCCCAGATAATACTGTGCCTCGGCGGCGCGCACTGAGTTGGGGTACCACTCCAGGTACTGCTGGAACTGGTCACGGGCCAATTCCCAGTTGCCGCGACTATTGTCAATCATCGCGCTGTCATAGAGGGTTGACGCCGAGCTGCCGGCGGGTGCTATTCCCCCTTCATCACCGACACCGGGCGGAGGGAGCGCCGTCAGGTGGTTGCTGATGTCCTCGACTTGCTGTTGGACCTTACCAAGCCGGGAACTTTGCTCCTCGATTGCATCACGTAAAGCGCCGAATTGACTCGACAGACTCTCAATCCGATTACTGATCAAAGTAACGGGTGCGACCACTGCATCGGCCTGCTTGGCGATGCTGCGCTCGATCAAGGCCACAGCTTGGTTCATTTTGTTCGCCGTGTCGAGATTCTGCTTGAGAAGGTTCTCGAGCACCGCCATCCGCTCGCCGAGGCCGTCCATTTGACGGCCCATCTGTCGCACTTGCTCCTGGAGGATCGCCATGTCCCGCTGGAGTTGAATCACCTCTTTCTTTTGGGCTAGAACGGGGCCGACTGAGATAGCTAACGCTGCGACCCAAAAGAAGACGGATCCGGCAATGACTTGTTTGCGTTTCAATCCGACCCTCTCATAACTTGCGGTAGCTTGTAAGAACGGAGCCCGGCTCTGGCTGGCGGCAGCCGACACTTAGGCCATCGGCCTCCAACCTACGCTAGCAAACAGGCGTGGGGGCACTTCCTCAGGTTACTAACCTGCGGGCGCGCCCCCCGGGTATTACCAGTATCTTACGGTGCTACGCCAAAATGCCCGCGCCGATTTCTCTGCCAGCAACCTTCGTACGATTCGCCACACTGCGGGCGCTCTTTGCCGTAACTGATCGTTGTCAGCCGGCTGGCTGAGACGCCGAGGCTGATAAGAAAGTCTCGAGCGGCGGTGGACCGCCGATCCCCCAACGCCAAATTGTACTCGCTGGTTCCCCGCTCGTCGCAGTGACCTTCGATCACGATCCGCGCATTGGGATAGTCCGCCAAGATTTTCTTGAGTGCACCCGCATTACTGCGCAGCGTCGCTTCGGCATCCGCGCGGATGTTGCTCTTGTCGTAGTCGAAGTAAGCGTCCTTCACGTTCTGCCCGACCACCTTACCGACTTCGGGCTTCGGCGGCGCTGGTGGTGGCGGTGGCGGCGGCACGCGGACTTCCACTCGAGCGGATGCCATCGCTTCCCCGCCGGCTCCCTTCACGATGATCTCGTACGAGGTGCTCTGCGTCGGAAAGACTTCGCGCGAACCGCTCGGGGGAACGGCCCCGATGCCCTGATTCAGTGTCGCACTCGTGGCATTCTTCGACGACCATTTCAGCGTTGCCGACTTGCCGCGCTCGATGGAACTCGGCTCAACCGATAGCGTAACCTCCGGCCGCGGCGGCGGTGGCGGCGGCTGTTCCACCTTTGGCGGTGGCGGTGGTGGCGGCGGCGGTGGTTTCTTACACCCACCGACAAATGCCACCAAGAAAATGCTCAGCAAGACCAGTGCAATGCTTCTCTTTGTTGACATGGAACTCCTACGCCTCCTCAAAGTGCTCTTCCATTGGAACGACTGTTTGTTGAAGCCGCCCGCCCATCGCTTCGTCCGGACAAGTCATCACAATGGGTCATGGTGAGACGGCCTTTATCTTACTCCCCAAAAGGGCTGTTGGTTTTTCCCCTGCGTCGTGAGCTTCCGAAGCTGCCTCCCATCAGCACGCATGGTCCAAATCTGCGTGCCTCCGGACCGGTTCGACGCAAACGTGATGTGCGTGCCGCTGGGCGACCAAGTAGGATGCTCATTCCTGCCCGCGCCATGCGTCAGTTGGACCAACTCTTCGGTGGCCACGTTTATGATGAAGATATTGTAATTGCCGGGCTCAAACCCGCGAGTCCAGGCAAACGCAACATTCTGTCCTTGCGGATCCCACGACGGCTGGACCGCGTCTCCTCCTCCGCCCGACAACCTCCGCACGTTAGCGCCTGCGTCGTCCATCAGGTAAACCTGAGGCACGCCGCCCCGTCCCGATACGAAGGCTATCTGTGTCCCGGTCTTCGGATTGACGGCCGGGTCCACATCAATGGATCGAGAATACGATATCCTGCGGAGATTCCTCCCGTCAAGGTCTGCCACGTAGATCTGTGTCCGACCGCTGGCCGAGGAGGCGAAAACAATCCGCTCTCCGTGGGGTGTGAACGAGGGGGTGGTATTGAGCGACGCGATCTGGTTGTAGAACGTCAGGCGGCGGCCGGTCTCAAGGGAATGGACGATGATCTGGGGCGTACCCATGAAGTAACTGGTAAAGGCAACCTTAGCGCCGTCGGGCGAAACGGTGGGCGTCAGGCTCAGATGCTTGTAGTTGGTGATCTGTGTCTGGTTGCTGCCGTCGTAGTCCATGGCCCAGATCTCGCGGAAACCCGTGCGGTCAGAGACGAAGTAGATGCGCGTACCGGCCAAGCCCGTACCGAGACCCAACTTTTCCAGGACGTCGCGGGAGAAATCGTGCGCCAGCCGGCGGGCGCCTTTCGCATCGGGATCGGCGAAATATCGCTTGCCGAAGATGAAAGCAGCCCCGGAATCTTCGGCGGTTACATCGTAGAGATAGCCGGAAAGCGCCAGCCGTTCGTTAGCCACACCCAGCGAGCCGAACGTCAGGTAGCGTGTGCCCACTGGAGGGTCTGACCAGCCTCGCAACCAGAAGCTCCGCGCTCCCGGATCTTGGGGCAAGTTCTTGTCGTCCGCGTGGAAGTCGTCGGGTCGCTGCGGGGTCGTCCTGGGATAGAAGCTTTTCGACACCATCTCAAACCGCGCAGAGCCTTCCAAGGCATTCCACAAAGCGTTGTTGAAGACGTCACTCTCGGCACTGATTTCCCGGCCGCCCAGAAGGTCAGGAACGGCGATGCGCGGCGCTTGCTGCGTATCGGTCACGGTGCCCACGTAGTCGGTCTGCTGTTGAGCAAGCAGCACGACGGCGATGAGCAGGCCTGCCAGCAGAAGCGCAGCCGTGGGCCGACTTTTCGCCATGGGAGATTGTCGTTGCAAGGCCGTTAGTTGGTGAGCTGGAAATACATTTCAATTCGGATGGAGCTTCTGCGCATGGCGGGTGGGAGAGGCTGCATCGGATTTATACTATGGACCGCACGGAACGCCGAGTAATCGAGGGAGCGATTGGCGCTAGTTTGAACAATTTCGACATTCTCAATCCTACCATTACGCAATATGCGAAAGGAAACAACCGCCGGTTTCCGGGAGCTGCCCGATACCTGTCCGAGGGTCTTTCTCCATTCTTCGGCGAGGCGTCTCTGCAAAGCCTCGGCATACCAGCCGAAGCGTGCGCCAAAGGGACTTCCCCTGCCGAAACCGACGCCTCCCGAACCGCTAGCGCTCGGACCCGTGAAGATCCGGGAGCTAGCCGCCGCGCCGGCCGACGAGGAAAGTTGGTTGGGCGGAGTCGGTGGCTTGCTCTTGCGAGCCACCTGGGCGGGCTTAGGCGGACGCTTCTTCCGCTTCGACTCGATCTCGACCGCGTTGGGGTCGTCTTCCGACGCCTGGGCCGGACGTCTCGTCCGATCAGAAGGCACAGCCGGTACCGAGTGCTCGACCGGGTTGGCCACCGGATTCGGAACCCGGGAACGGGCACTCGACAGCGGAACTCCCTGCACGACATTGACGGATACAGCACCGGCCGCTAGGCTCGCCGCTTCGCCCAGTTGAAGAGGAGCGCCGATCGCCGACCAAAGGGAGACTCCGATCAACAGTACGGAGTGGGCGATGACCGAGAGCGCAACAGGCGCGTTGAGCCCTTCGGCCTGCTCCAGCGGATCGCCGCGGATCGTCATCGTCGTCGTCTGGGCAGTCGTTCGAGTGGCTTGGTCACCACATTCACCCCAACTCCGCCCGCGCCGCATTCGGCTACCACGTTAGCGACGAGTTCCCACGGCGTGGTCCGATGGGCACGCAAGTAAACGCTCGCCGCAGGGCCGTGCTTCTCTTTGACACGGCGCACGATGTCGGCAATGATGATCGGGTCGTCGTTCAAGTACAACTGACCGTTGGCGGTGATGTTGATGAAATCGAGGTCCTGGCTCGTAGTGGCGACTTCACGGGTTTTTGGGACGTCGATATCGAGGCCGAACTCTACAACTCCGGCTGTGATCATGAAGATGATCAGCAGGACCAAGACCACATCGACGAAAGGGGTGATATTAATGTCCGCGATCGGCTCCTCTTGATGAGGATTTCGGTTCGAGAATGCCATCTTGCTCTCCGTAGCTCTGCTCGGCGAGATTGAAAAACTCCAGACTGAAGTCATCCATGCGCGCTCGTAACTCACGGACGCGCTGCGAGAAGTAATTGAAAAAAATAAGCGCCGGGATGGCGGCGAACAAACCACCCGCCGTGGCAATGAGTGCTTCGGCAATGCCGGGGGCCACAGCTCGTAGAGTGGCGCCGCCAGCCTGGCCCAGCCCCCGGAAAGCCTCGAGAACTCCCCACACGGTTCCAAACAAGCCGATGAATGGAGTCGCCGATGCCGTCGTAGCCAACCAGCTCATGTTGCGCTGCAAGTGCGCCATCTCTTCCCCAATTCCCAATTGCAAACAGCGGTCCAGCGAAGCGGCGTTGCGCAATTCTTTATAGCTGTTGACTTGTCGGGCTACCTCGTCGTAACCGAACTCGAACACCGTTACGAGCGGTGCCGGCCGGTAGTTTTCCGCCGCGGCGCTGATCTCTCCCAGTTGGCCGCTCTTGCGGAACGCTCTCAGAAAACGGGCGTTGTTGCGGCGAGACGTTTTCAGCAAGCTAATCTTCGAGAAGGCGATGGCCCAGGAGAGCACCGAGAATACCAGCAGGATCAACAGCACGACCTTGGCCAGCGGACCGGCCTGGAGTAGCAGGTTTAGGAACCCACTCTGGTCAAGGGCCCCGGAACGGACGGCCTCTTCGATCGGGTCGGAAGCTGGGGCGGCGACCTCCGCCGCCTCCTTAGCCTGTAGTAATAGGGCGAAAACCGTGTGTCGTATCAAGAGGTTTCCTGGAAGGATGTTAGCCGCCGTGGGCCGGAGATGGAAAATCCCGTTAGGGCGTTTGTCAACAGTGGCGGCCCTGGGCCTTCCACTGTGCGGCCTCCCAAGTGGCCGCCGACCCGACGGCAGGGGCCAACCGGTTGAAACCGCCCGAACTCTACAGAAAAATCTAACACATATAATGTCTTAGGTGGAATCATGGCGGGTTGCACAGCTCGCCGGGTTTCACGTTCGTAACGTCCCACGGGACTTGTCCTCCCCCCGCGGGAGAGCTTCGAGCATGCTGCAAGAGATCCGGGTCGAGCACTACGCAGTGGTCGAAAAGCTGTCGGTTCGGTTCCGTGCCGGCCTAAACCTATTGACCGGAGAAACAGGTAGCGGCAAGTCAATCGTTGTCGATGCGCTTTCCCTTCTCCTCGGAGCACGGGCGACTGTCGATGTCATTCGAGCTGGATGCAAACGAGCTCGCATCACGGGCGTGTTCGAGGTAGAAGAGACACCCGAGCTGCGCCGGCTCCTGGACTCCGCTGGGCTGGAGCTGGAGGAGCACGAGCTGGTCGTCGAGCGGGAGCTGCTCGACAGTGGCAAGTCGCGGGCCTATGTCAACGGCCGCTTCGTCCCCCTGTCGCTGCTTCGGGAACTGGCCGGCGGTCTAGCCGACATTCATGGCCAACACGAACAGCAGGACCTGTTCCATGCCCGCACGCAACTCGCCATGCTCGACGCCTTCGCGGATCAGATCGACCTCGTCTCCAAGGTCGCCGCGGTCTATCGACAATGGAAAGACTCGACGAAACGGCTGGACGAACTGCGCGTTGATGAGAAGGAGCGATTGCGCCTGCTTGATCTCTATCGCTTCCAACATCGAGAGATCGAACAAGCGAAGCTCGAACCAGGCGAGGACGATGAGCTTCAAAGACAGAGCCAGCTCCTCGCTCATGCCGAACAAGTGAAGGAAGCGGCCACTAGGGGTTACGATCTGCTCTATGACGCCCCGGCATCGGCGGCCACTCAACTGCAAGCTGCGCGCCGAGCCCTCGAGGAGCTAGCCCGTTTTGATCCCTCGTTGAACCCTCTGTCGGAGGCGTTAGAAAATGCCCACGCCCAAGTCGAGGACGCCGCCCTCGAATTGAGCCGCTACCTGGAGAATCTCGAATTCGATCCCAGCCGGCAGGCGGAAGTCGAAGAACGCCTGGCCGCTATCGAAAAACTCAAGCGCAAGTACGGTTCCACCGTGGATGAGGTACTGGCCTACGGGGAGGATGTCCGTAAGCGGCTCGAACAGATCGAATCCCTGGAAACAACAATTGCCGAGGTCGAAAAACGGCAACGGGACGCCGCAGAGCAGTACACTGCACAGGCGCAGAAACTGTCAGCCAGACGCCGAGAAGCGGCTGGCCAGCTAGAGGCGCAAGTCAAAGCTGAGTTGGCCTCGCTGGCCATGGAGGCAGCCGAATTCGAGGTGGCGTTCGACGAAACCAAGAACGATACGGCGGGATGGAGTGCCGCCGGCAGTGACCGTATTCGTTTCTTGACTTCCGCTAATCCCGGACAACCGCCGCGTCCAGTAGCTCAAGCAGCTTCGGGCGGCGAGCTCTCCAGGATCGCCCTGGCGCTAAAAACTTGCCTAACCTCGGTCCCGCGGGACCCGGCGGAGAAAACACCGCCTCGAACGCTGGTTTTCGATGAGATCGACAGTGGAGTGGGCGGTCGCGTCGCCGAAGTCCTCGGCCGGCGGCTCAAGCAGCTCGCCCAGCATCATCAGGTGCTTTGCGTTACGCACCTACCGCAAATCGCCGGCTTCGCGGACTCGCATTACTTCGTCGAGAAGCGGCAACAACAAGGGAGCACCTTCGCATCTGTCGTCGAGCTGTCAAAGAAAGAGCGAGCCGAGGAATTGGCCCGCATGCTCTCAGGCGCCGAGGTCACTACGGCCGCTCTCCGCCACGCCCGCCAGATCCTGAACTCCTCGTCTAGAGGAGAAGAAACATAGTCGGCGGCGTTGGCGGGGACGCTTTGACCGACACCCTTCTCGTCAAAGCTTGACCGGCATACGGGAAATTACGGCAGGAAGCGACCGTATCTCAATCGGTCGCCGAGATCACTTCATCGGGCTCGTTCGCAACCAGGCTCAGCATAACTAGATCAGCCGGTGTGAATCGCATCTTCGGAATGTTTTCGATCGAATCCATTTCGTCGAGAACGTTGCGAATCAGCAGCGACCGAAGCTCGTCGAAGCTTACCCCCAACACACGAGCCGCTTCCTGGACGGTGTATTCGCTCTTGCGAGTTGACAATCGCAGGTTCGGAGACCAAGAATCTGTTCCGAGCATAATAGTACCTGAGCCGATTGTATGATGCCCCACAGCCGGTACAAATCCGCAAAAGGTCCTAATTGAAGTCGCTTGTTACCCGAAATCCCTGTCCTCCGCGGCTGTACTGCTAGTCGTAATTGCAGTACGCCAAAGGGCAATGACGCACAAGGCAGGAGACCGACGCCGGCGCCTTCCTTACTCTCTATTTCGGATCCGGCAAGGCCCTCACAGGGAAGCGCATAGGATGGGGGCCTGATTCTTTAGGCGAATTTACCCCATGCGCCCTACTTAGTGGAATAGGTGCTTCCAGGTGACGACGACCAACGTGTGGGTCACGCTGGACGCGACGACACTTCGGCGTTCGGCGTAGGCCCTGCCATAGAACCACCCCGCGACCGCCGCCACGAGGGCATAGCGCCAATTGGGGAAACCGCGGGGAAGATGCACCAGGCCGAAGAGTAAACTGGCGATGAGTTGAGCAACCGGTGCGCCAAGCCGAGGGGTCAGAAGGTTTTGGATGATCCCGCGAAAGTACAGTTCCTCGCCGAGCGATACAACCAGGTAGATGCCAACGATGCTACCAACTACGCTGACAAGATCAACTAGGCTGTCCACCGGTTTCGGCCCCCAACGAACAAACCCGATGCTCAAAGCCAGCGGAACTCCGATGGGAACGAAGAACAAGTAGTTCCTCAGGCCATCCCTTAGATCTTGGCCTGAGATTCTAAGTTCGAAGCCCGTCCCTCTGATCCCCCGCAAGGAGAGATAGGCGGTAGCCCCGAGTGGGATCAGCATGATCTTCCCCAGAAAAACCAGCGGTGGAATTTCCGGTGCAGGGGTTGCGTAGATCTCGCGAAAAAACATCACACCGCTGATCGCCGGATAAGCGAGCAGGGCGAGGACGACGACATCTTGCCAGAGGAAACCGTCCCGCTTGGGAGGAGCGAAAATAAACAGGAAGGCAATGACAAGACAGAAGCCCAAGAGCTTGGCCAGAGACAGCCACTCGAAGACGCCGCTGGCCAGCGAGTAGATCAAATAGGGCGCCAGCGACGCCGCCACCGTCAGCGACGCCAGCCGGGCGCGAGGCAGGCCGGCCTCCAGCCGGCGGCGCACCTCCGGAAAGCCCGGCACCAGGTAGATGGAGGCTTGCACGAGGAGGGCGGCCAGGATCGGCGCCGCAATCGCCGTAGGGATGCTGTGGATCGAAGCGTAGGTCGCGCCAGCCGCAACCAAGCCCAGATGGAAAACGAGGAGAGTCCACCAGAAGGTGCCAAACGACACTCTCGTGTCTGGGCTACCTGCCGGCTCGCTGAGCACGTTCCCATCTTAACGGAGCAGCGTCTTGAACGAATCCGCGTCGAGCTTAGCACTCCATCTCATACTCATAAATACACTCACGTTGCGGGCAAGTGCAGGCGGGCACCGCGTGGTGTGCCCCTACAGATCTGTTGGGTGCCTGGAAATGTAGGGGCACGGCATGATCGGGTCGGGTCCAACCGCCGGATACGGAAAACCGTACGTCCGGTGGTGTGGGAGGGTGCCGCGGCGCAATCCCCGGCCATTCCGTGTGCGGCCTCTCTGCCGGTTCGTGTTCTTACGGTCTGTGGCAGTAAAGTCGGCCCGGTTTGCCCGTACACCTGCTCAGACCCAGAGCATCTGGATTATGATGGCGAGCGAGGGTCCCGTGCGGAAATCCCTCTACAGGCTCGCACTTTTGGCGGCGATGCTGCCGCGCATGGTGGTAGCCCAAGTCGCTCTCTCGGGACGCATTTTGGATGAGAATAACGTTGCCGTCCAGGGTGCCGCCCTTACCTTGCGGCCCCAGGCTCCCGCTCATGAAGCGTTCGCCCGGCACATCCGCAGCGATCCAACCGGGGCGTTCGCTTTTCTCATTCCCAAACCTGGCCAATACTTCCTGCGGGCCGAGCACGAAGGGTTTTTCCTGCTCGAAAACCTTCCGGTCGAGCTGAAGGAAGGCGAAAACGAGATCACGGTAGTCCTGAACCACCTTCGAGAGGTCTAGAGGCCGATAGCTGTCTGGCCGGGAACGCCCCGCTGAGCACCCCGAGCCCCGGACCGGCAGGGAGTGCCCATGGGCCTACGGCTCATCCTTCGGGAGCTGTCTCCGATCTCCCATTCGTCTTTTGTTTGCTGCGGATTTAGCGTCTAAGTTGCTGGCTTGCACCGCTGGAGTTGGCGCAGCAAGATCCTCAGACTCACCCTGAACTCGAACAGTCCTTATCCCGACATGAAAGATATGTCGCCCAATCAATACCTCGCTGCGACCTCACCGCGGCCGGGGTCGCTGTGAGCTGGACGATGTCGCCCAACATGAGCAGTCAGTCGCTCAGCTTCTCAAGATCAGGCGATTCTACATGCAGTGGTTGTGGACGGCCCTGTTCACACCTGGTCAATGGCATGGCTTAAACGTAGGAGATGTCCTTTCGGCGACGACACTGGACCAAGCTCTGGACGATTTCGTCGTCCGGCGGGAGCCGAGGGTGCGATGGGTTCGAGAGCGAACGTATTTGGCCATTCGTTCCATGGCCAACGCGACGCTGCTCGAACGAGCTGACCTAAGCTCGTTGCTTCTCGCCGAGAAGCACGAGATCTACTCCCCACTCAGGGAGCTACCGTAGCGGGAGAGGTTGCCGTGTGACCCCCACGTCAAGTCCTGAAGATGCGACACTGGCCAAGCTCAATCGCTTGAAGATGGAAGCGTTCGCTGATATTGAAAACCTGTTCGCTTGAGCACCGGCGAAGCCGTGAGGCGGCCTTCGCAACGGTGTAACGGGGGTTTGACATGCGAACCGGTCCCGTCCGCCGGTCGCTTGATTAAATCATGACCAAAATGAATGATGATGTTAGACGGCTGGGGACGCGATAATATTGGATAGAGCGGCAAGCGCGATCGCGCGAGCCTGACCAGGTTCGCGATTTCGAGTCGTTGACATGCCGAGTCGATTGCCGATAGATTCTTAGTTGGGAGGGCAGGTGCATGCGTAGGGTTCGTTTTCATCTTCACGGCTTTGTCACATGCTGCGCGCTGGGGATACTGTTTGCCGGCACTCCATCCCGCGCGGCATCGATAGATCCCATCGACTTCCAACGCCAGGTACGGCCCATTCTTTCCGATAACTGTTTCGCTTGCCACGGCCCCGACGCCAAGACCCGCATGGTCGACCTACGCCTCGACATACGCGAGGGGGCGTTCACTCAGCGTCAAAACGGAAGCCCCGTCATTCCGGGTGATTTCAATGCCAGCCTGCTCTACCAGCGCATCACCCACCAAAACGAGATGCTGCGCATGCCGCCGGCGCACTCGAAGAAGGAGCTGACCGAGGATCAGATCGACGTACTCAAGCGCTGGATCGCGGAGGGCGCCTCATGGGATCAGCACTGGTCATTCAAAGCAATCAAGCGGCCCGAACCTCCCGCCGTGAAGAATGAAGCCTGGGTTCGTAGGCCGCTCGACCGGTTTATCCTCGCGCGGCTCGAGAAGGAAGGTCTTGCGCCCGCTCCCGAAGCCGATAAACGCACCCTAGCCCGCCGTGTGGCGCTGGATGTAACGGGATTGCCTCCCGACCCCGGCACCCTCGAAAGCTTCTTGAGCGACACCTCGGAACACGCGTATGAAAAGCTGGTCGACCGGCTGCTCGACTCGAAGCACTGGGGCGAACACCGCGCCCGCTATTGGCTTGACGCCGCGCGTTACGGAGACACCCACGGCATCCACGTCGACAACTATCGCGAGATGTGGCCCTACCGCGACTGGGTGATCCGGGCTTTCAACAACAACAAACCGTTCGACGAGTTTACGGTCGAACAGATCGCCGGCGACTTGCTGCCCAACCCGACGCTCGATCAACTTGTCGCCACCGGGTTTCATCGCTGCAATATCACGACCAACGAGGGCGGTGTCATCCCTGAGGAATACGAAGCCATCTATGCCAAGGACCGCGCCGATACTACGGGCATCGTCTTTCTCGGTCTGACGGTCGGATGCGCCACCTGCCACGATCACAAGTTCGACCCGATTCGACAGCGGGAGTTCTATTCCTTGACGGCGTTTTTCAGGAACACGACGCAGTATGTGATGGACGGCAACCTATCGGATCCGCCGCCCGTCCTGGTTGTACCCAGTGACATTGACCGCGGCCGCTGGCATGAGCTCCGCCGGGAAGCGGCGGAAACCGAAGCGCAGTTGGAAAACCGCGCCGCGTCGGTCGACAAACTGTTCGCGGAATGGCTGGCAAGCGGGGAACACCGTTCTCTCGAAACGCCGCTCGAAAAGTCCGCGGAGTTGCTGACGCTTAACCTTGACGATGAACCCGCGATCGACATGCGAAGAAGCCGGAAGAAAATTGCACTTCATCAGGGAGCCGTAGTCGAAGAAGGGCCGAACGAAAACCAGCCGGCGCTGCGGTTCGGGAAGGAATCGTGGGCCGAGCTTCCTCCCTTGAAGCTTGACAGTGACACGCCATTTTCTATCGCGATGTGGGTGTACCAACCCAAGGTCGTGGGGGGGTTCGTGGTTGCCGGTCAGTACGATCCCGACGACGACTTCCGCGGATGGTCGATTACCGTTAGCGAGCGGCAAGTCACCTTTAAGATGACCGGCGAAAAACCGGCGGGGCAGAAAAATCCGCCCTCGGTTGCCGTTGTCCCCATCAACACGAAGCGGCTGCCCGCGGGCGCATGGACCCACATTGCGGTGACCCACGACGGCTCCGGCGAGCGGGCCGGCCTGCGTATCTATACGAACGGTGATGTCGTAGAGGAGCAGGGCAGCGAGTTTTTCACGAAGGTAGAGGGCAGTATCCAAACCAACCGGCCTCTCTATTTGGGTAGAGGAGTCACAAAGGGCAGAGGAGGCCGCGACGAGCCCAAAGTTCGCTACTTCTCGGGCGGGGGCATAGCGGATCTTCGAGTCTTTAATCGCCCGATCACGGTCCAGGAGGCCAAGGTTGTTTCGCTGTGGTCCGCTCTCCAAAGCGCACGAGACGAGGAACCCGAAAAACTAAGCGCTGAGGAGCGGGAAGCGCTGCGTCTCTACTACCTCAGCGTCAAGGACGAAGATTACCGCGGGCTCGTGGCGCGCAAGCAGGAAATCGATCGGGAGTGGCGGGAGATTCGGCGGCGCGGGGGTGTCACACACGTGATGCAGGAGATACCGGACAAAGATCCCGAGGCTCACGTCCTTTACCGCGGCATGTATGATCAAACTCGTGATCGCGTGGCGGCGGATACTCCCTCGGCGTTGCATCCCATGCTTGCGTCGTGGCCGCGCAACCGCATGGGGCTGGCTAAGTGGTTGGTCGACGAAACGAACCCGCTGACCGGCCGCGTGATCGTGAACCGTTACTGGCAGGAGGTCTTCGGCGCCGGCCTGGTAAAGACCAGCGACGATTTCGGCTCCCAAGGGGAGCCGCCGTCTCACCCTGAGCTGCTCGATTGGCTGGTAGTCGAGTTCCGCGAATCGGGCTGGGATATCAAGCAGTTCTTCCGCACGCTCGTGACGTCCTCCACCTACCGCCAGTCGGCGCAAACGACCGCGGAAAAGCTCGAAAAAGACCCGCGGAATCGGCTGCTCTCGCGCGGGCCGACCTTCCGCATGGATGCTGAAATGATTCGCGATTACGCCCTGGCGGCGAGCGGCCTGCTGGTCCGCGAGATCGGCGGCCCGAGTGTGAAGCCCTATCAGCCGCAAGGAGTCTGGGAAAGGGTGGCGATGCTCGGCAGCAACACCCATTTCTACAAACAGGAGTCCGGCGCGAAACTCTATCGACGGAGTCTGTATACCTTCTGGAAGCGCTCCGCGCCTCCAGCCTCCATGGAGCTCTTCAATGCGCCGACACGGGAGCACGCCACGGTGCGCCGTGAGAGAACGAACACCCCGCTGCAAGCGCTCGTCACGATGAACGATACGCAATTCGTCGAAGCGTCACGCTACCTCGCGCAGAGAGCCATGCGCGAGGCCGGAGACGAGTTCGACCGGCGGCTGGATTACGTGACGACCCGTCTTCTGGCGCGTGACCTCAGCCAAAAGGAACGCGCGGTCGCGAAACGGACCTACGACGGGTTCATCGGGTTTTACAATTCAAACGCCGAGGAGGCGAAGAAGTTTCTTGCCGTCGGCGAGTCGCCGCCCGATGAGGCGCTGCCCGCGACGGAGTCCGCGGCGTGGACCATGCTGGCGAGCCAGATGATGAATTTGGACGAGGTGTTGAACAAGTAGCATCGGAGCTCAAAATGCATTCACACAAAGAAAAAATCGGGGACTGTCCCAAGCGCCGTGCAATACAGTCTCGAGAAGAGGACAACTTAATGAGGGGCGCGGTGGACTGTCCCCAAGATTTTTTCTAGTGCGTGCGTCTTTGTTGCCCGGGGAGGTTTACAATGCATCCACACAAAGAGGCAATCCTAGCGGAAACCAGACGGCAGTTCTTCGCCCGCGGAGCCAAGGGTATAGGCGGAATCGCCTTGGCCAACCTTCTGGCCGAGAACAGCTTCGGCACACCCAAAAGTGACGAATCTTTCGGCGGCTTGCCGTACTTGCCTCACTTCGCCCCGAAGGCGAAACGGTGTATCTACCTCCACATGATGGGTGCGCCGCCGCAGATGGATCTGCTCGACTACAAGCCCAAGATGAAGGACTGGTACGACAAGGATCTTCCCGAATCGGTGCGCAAGGGGCAGCGTCTGACAACCATGACATCCGGACAGGCGCGCTTCCCGATCGCGCCGTCTGTCTTTCAATTCACGCAAAACGGCCAAAGCGGCACCTGGATTTCCGAGATCTTGCCGAACACCGCGAAGATGGCCGACGACATAGCCGTGATCCGCTCGATGCGCACCGAAGCGATCAACCACGAACCGGCGATTACCTTTATCCAAACGGGCCGGCAGGTGGTTGGGCGGCCGTGCATTGGATCGTGGCTTGCTTATGGGCTCGGTAGTATGAATCAGGACCTGCCGACGTTTGTCGTGATGAACGCCGAGAAGAGCCACCCCAAGGCGGGTGTGCAGGCGATTTCGGCAAAGATGTGGAGCTCGGGGTTCCTTTCTCCCAAGTACGCCGGCGTAGGTCTCCGCGGAGGCGCAGACCCGGTGCTATACATCAGGGATCCGGACGGTGTTTCCAGGGACGTCCGGCGGAAGATGCTCGACGGCCTCAGCGAGCTGAATCAGATCCGGCACCAGAAGATCGGCAACCCGGAAACACTGGCACGAATCGAGCAGTTCGAAATGGCTTTCCGGATGCAGGCGTCCGTGCCGGAGATGGGCGACCTCTCGAGTGAGCCGGAAAGCACCTTCAAGCGCTGGGGCGAGGAGGCGAAGCAGCCCGGCAAGTTCCAAAACGCGGCGCTGATGGCCCGCCGGCTCGTCGAGCGTGGTGTGCGCTTCGTCCAAATCTATCACCGCGGCTGGGACGTACACGCCTTCGCGCCCGAAGTGCTCCCCGCGCAGGCCAGAGACGTCGACCGAGCTGCCTGGGCCCTAATCCAAGATCTGAAAGAGCGTGGCCTCTTTGAAGACACGCTCGTCATTTGGGGCGGCGAGTTCGGACGGACCATCTACTCCCAAGGTAAACTGACGCCCACCGATTACGGTCGCGACCACCATCCGCGCTGCTACAGCCTGTGGATGGCCGGCGCCGGCATCAAAGGCGGCGTCACCTATGGCGAAACCGACGATTTCTCCTACAACATCGTCAAGGACCCGGTGCATATCCGCGACTTTCAGGCGACCATCCTACACTTGTTCGGGATCGACCATGAGCGCTTTACTTACAAGCACCAGGGCCTGGACGCGAAACTGACCGGAGTCGAGCCGGCCCACGTCGTGAAACCGATTCTGGCGTAGATAGGTGTCGCCTATCCCTTCAGGTCGGGGGCGAGATAAGCATCGGAGTCTCGAACGCCAGTGACAGGTCAATCCCCGTAATGACCATGGCGGTATGACTGCTCACTGGCGTTCGCGGCTCCGCTCGTCGCGAGGGTGTGCAAGAGCCAGAAACTGAGCCTGGAACGCTGCTGACAGGCCAGTTACACTTCACGCCTCAGTATGTCCACCCTTTTGGTCTACCCCCTCTTTTTTGAATGTGGTAGTATTATATGTGTTGATACGGCCCAACTCTTATGAAACCAATCCGACGTGAACGACTCCACGATACCATCAGCAGGCATCTCGCGCTTGCCATTCTACGTGGTGAAACTGACAGTTGGTCTTCGGAGAACGACTTGTGCCGCAAGCTCGAAGTCAGCCGGTCGGTGCTGCGGGAATCGGTCAAAGTATTAGCGTCGAAGGGCCTCCTTGAAGTTCGTCCTAAAATCGGGATACGCGTCCGTCCGCGCTCGGACTGGAATCTGCTGGACCCGGAGTTGCTGGTGTGGCAATTCGAGGCCGGGATGGACGACCAACTGCTTCGAAACTTGGTGGAGGTTCGCTTGATCGTCGAGACGGCGGGCGCCGGGCTGGCGGCGGTGCGCGCGACGTCCGAAGAAATAGCGTCGCTACAGGACTGCTATCGAGAGATGGAGGAGAATACTGACGACCGGGAAGCGTATAACGCCGCTGACCTTCGTTTCCACGTTGCTGTTTTCGCCGCTTGCCACAACCCCCTACTGGAGCGGATGAGCTCGACGCTGCGGACGGGACTCGCCGCAACCCAGAAGGTCAGTTCGAAGCTACACGCCGACGTTGGTCTGCCTCTTCATGAAGCGGTCGTCAAGGCTGTTTCCCGGCGCGACCCAGCGGCGGCTCGAGCGGCCGCGGAGAAGCTCATCCTGCAAGCGGCCCACGAAGTTTACGACGTTCTCCATCCCGACAATCCCCACGGTTGGGAGGCTATCAGTTGGGGCAGCGTCGAGCGGGACACGCCCTTAGAATTGGTCCCGTCGTAGCCTTGAAGTGCACGACTTTCCGGAGTGCTCTCGCAGCGAGCAGCAACCTCATGTCGCTCTGAATCCTTATCAAGTAGAGCCGTTACGCCGAATCCAGGTCCTAGACCCGACCGAGTCCTTGTTCGAGAGAGAGGTTCCTCACAACTTGTAGGCGCACAGCGTATTTCAGGCTTGTCCCAATTAGGTTGCACACAGACGCAGAAGCCTTCTGTCTGAAAGTATTGCTGGACGCCTTACTCAAACGAGTCTGTTTGCCAACCGCGTGTAAACGTCCAATTGTTTTGTGGCGCACGCTCTCAGCGTGCCGCGTCGAGACTCATCTCGACGCCGGGTGCGGTCTTACCCCAGTGCGACCCGGAAGCGATCGTAGGAACGGCGTCCAATCGAATATGAGGTCTCGCCATTCTGCTTCGCAGCAGGACGAACGCGCAGCCGGTGCCGATCGATGATCTCGACGATCTCGTAGACACCCGCGTTCGGGTCGCCGCCCACGCCTCAAATCCTTGCTGTCCATGGCGTTCCTTATGGAAACCATGAATCCGTATTACCAGGCTGTTCCCCGTGGCCGGCCAGGCGACACTGTTACCTCAGCAGTACGGCAGAGAGCGGCTGAGCTCCCACTCGTCGCAAGCCTGGTGCCGGTTCCCCCGCCCACAGCGCACGACGTCCACGAAACCGTGCCCGGCTGGATCGTCCATTACATTCTCGAGTCCTTTCCGGTTTTGTTCCTCGTCGTCGGCTTTACCGTTCTCTTCTCTGCAGCAGTTTGTGTACATCGCCCAACGTACAGTATGTCGGCAAGCGGGCGCGATGAATCGCGCCCCGACATCCCTGACGGCGGGTCTTTGCTTCCACTCCTGCCGGCCGCTGGTGAGAAATGCGGGCTAGTTGGCCACAACCACGCGCGTGGTGCTGGCCATCGGGATGGTGCTGCCGGCGATCACCAGGCTCCCCGTTATCAGGCGGAACGGGTAGCTGATTTTGACCTCCACGATGTCACCGCGCACGGCAACAGTCGGGTCTGTGCCGGGAACGTCGTCATCCGGGTTCAAAGCACGTCTACGTCGACGTACGACATATTGAGCCCCGTAGCGGCGTTTGTGACCACTGCCGTCAACTCCGCGACGGTGGGACGGTCCATCGTCCCATGCACCATTAAATAGGCCCCGGCTTGGCGCGCGACCTGCGCGACGGTGACGTACGTCCACATACCGCGCGCGAACTCCATCAGAGTCAACAGGACCACAAGGAAAAGCATGAACACCAGCGTAAACTCGACCATCGCCGAGCCCCGCTTCCGGCCCGGACCACCCTCGCCAGGGCGCCACGCCCGGTCTCGCATGGCTAGGTGCAACCGCCTATTCGCCATAAGTCCACTCCTCACCGCACCCTTGCGGTGCGGCTCTGTTTACTGTCGATTCGGAAATGTCGGTCTCGAAAGCCCGGCACAGCACGCTGAAAGCGTACGCCACGTCGGGCCGACATCTTCCGCGCTCCTCACTGCACTCGCACGAAGACTTCACGATTCACGGTGAAAGAATCCGGCACGCCCGGCCAGGGAAGAAACAGCTCAAAATCTTGTTCCACGACGGTCTTTGAATAGACTCGCGGCGCGCCGTAGCCCGCACAGGTACCCTCGTAGCAGTCCACTTCGGTGCCGCCCGGGCAGTCGCAATAGATCGTCGAGGTTGCCGTCGTCGTCTGCCCCGTGTGCTGGTACGCGTCGGTTTCCGCCAGGTGTTCCGACTCGTCAGACTGGACCGACGTGAAAAC
The DNA here is from genome assembly GCA_965248105.1 of Bryobacterales bacterium. Lineage (GTDB taxonomy): Bacteria > Acidobacteriota > Terriglobia > Bryobacterales > UBA6623. The sequence continues at coordinate 818,172 of CBDFIK010000006.1, read as the reverse complement.
GTTTTGCGCGCCCCAAAACGACCCCGTGGTGGCGGAACTGGCCACCGCGATGGATTGGTAGAAAGCGCGCGCGAAATCGCCCGCCCCCACCATCAGCATAAACAGCAGGGACGCGCCGAGGGCAAACTCCACCATGACGTTGCCTTGGCGTCCTCTCCGGCTCCCGATTCTTGACCTTGGCATCATTTTCCTCCACCCTCGCAAAACCGTTTTTCCACAACATTTTCCACAACCGCCCCGGGACCAACGGGGCGTTTGCTATTCCACAAGCGTCACTTTCAGAAAGGGGTTCGCGTTGCCTGTGTTGAATCTTTGGCCCGGCACCACAGCATTGCCGGCGATTTTGATCGTGTCGGAGACGATCATCGTCCAGTCAGCCGCGGTCCCGGTGCCCGCCCAGCGCACCTGGGAGGAGGGAAAGTAAAGCGCCCCCCCCCAGATCGAGGTCTGGTTTCCCCCAAAAAAGTGGAAGCGGCGCTCATCCGGGTTCTCGAAATCCCACTCCGGCGCGTCCGGATCTTCCCAGAAGAGCACCCCCGTATAGTCTCCTGCCGTGGGCGCCGTGACCTGGAAATCGACCGTGCCCTCGATGCTCATCGTCACCCAGGCGCCCATGTTCCCCACATATTCGTCTTGTCTGTTCGTGTTGTAAAAGGTCACGCCCTCCCCGCGTATGATGGCGTTGCCCGATATGTCTATGCCCGCGTCGAGGATGTATAGTCCCGCCTCGAAGGTCACCGTGCCGCCCGTAATCTGAATGGCGGGCCGATACTCCACCTCGCCGCCTTCGTTCTCCGGCGTACCGCAGTAGCGGCCGGGCGAAAGGGTACGTGTGCCGCCCGTGATTTTCGTGTTGGTAATGCAGCCTCCGGCGTTTGCAACGACAATCGGCGTCAGGTGACTCAGGGGGTCGACAATCGGCGGCGTTTGGATGGGATAGGGGTCGATGCAGGGAGTGTTCGACCGATTCGTATACCCGCCCGTGACCCCGATAACCGTCGCCAGAACACACGATGGCTGGCCGTTGGTCACCATGGCCTCGTCGTCCGTCGAATTGACGGCGATGCCGCAGTCGGCATCCAACGTCGGCGTTCCCGAGGCGACAAAGGTTTCCGTGGCGGTCGGCTCGAGAGCGATGACGCAAGCATCGGCATAGCCAGCAAACCCGGCGACGTTGCGGGAGCGAATGGTCACCGTTTCCTGCCCAAAGACGCGCGCGAAATAAGACGGCACCACCTCTTCGATGAACACCTCCACAAAGTCGGGGTCGTCCAGGTAAATTCCGCTCGTCGGGGGAATATTCACCGTGACTGTAATGTTACGGTTAGCGTCCGCGTCGTCGAAGTTGTTCCGTTTGGCGTCCTCTATCCCTGCGAGTTTCGCGGCCACTTTCGCGTCCGCGAGCGAGACCTGGCTTTGTCGAAACATCTCATGGGACGCGCCCATGGCGGCCGCGATCGTGGCGGCTTTTTGGCGGCGCTTCCAGTCGTACATCATGCCCACGTCGAGTGAGAGTGCGGTGAACGCCAACAGCACCGGGAAGACAACCGCCACCGCAATAATGATTGCCCCGTGCTTGTCGGCTCGCAGCCGAAAGAATCTACGGCCTACCTCACGAAGTTTGCCGGCCAGCTTTTCGTTCATACGTCACCTCGTTCTTTGGGAGCGCTCCCCCGAGTACCAACTCACCGAGGGCTGCGCCCTTGATGTCCCAGAGCGTCAAGCACCGAGCCGCGAGTGTGAGCGGGCGGCCCACAGATGACGCCGCCCATCACGGATGAATCCGCGTGTACCTCGACGCCGCAACCTGCAACGGACAATTCTCGTTCCGACGCCCATAAGCGGCTAGCAGCCCGGGGTAGAAGTTAGGTTCGGCGAAAATGGGGTCATCTGATTTTCGCTTTCACAACTGCTTTGTTTCCAGTACGGGTTGGACAACGAAAATCGGTGACTGTACCCATTCTTGAGGCCCAGTACTTCTACCACGGGCTGCTAAGCAAAACAATATCACGATGATAAGTTGGTGGCGTACCGGTGGACAATCAGGAGTTATGCTGGTTTCTGATAGAACTTAGCTTCTACTTCTCGTCGGTCGTTGCCCGTACACCTATTTAGTCGGGGAGAGTCGTATGCTTCATTGTCATTGGTCGTACACCTTGTGTTACGTCTGGTACTTTCGTGTGAATTTGTGAAAAAAGATCGGACGTCGAACACCGGGCAGACCCGGACGCCCTGAATGACCTCGGTTTGCCGGCAGAAGGCCCTCGCCGTCACGAGACCTCCGACCGCACCCTTCGGGCGCGGTTTCCTCGCCAGGCTGTGCGTGAGCAAGAAACTGAGCTTGGAACGCCGTGTGAGTCTCACGCCTGGGCGGCGTCGAAAAATGTCGGTCTCGAAAGCTCGATTCGGTCGACCTAAGTCTTTTGTGTTCCTTATTGAAAATGTGCCAAACGAATTTTTTCACAGCTTCCTGGAAGTAACTTGCCCTACGTTTTCGGCCCATTCTAATGCTTCGTTGTGGCCCAAAAGGCCATGAGGAACTGCGCTGCGATACTTCTGTCCTAGAGCTAGACCCTTAGAAGGAGAAAGTACTATCACCATAGGAAGACAGACAAATGCCTGATGGTTGACCTGACCCAGTGGGACTAAAGTTCAGCTATGTATCAAGGATTCTAGGCTGGAAGGGCCGCAACCATGAAATCACACCCACGGAAAGTCATCGCGTCAAACAACCGCAAAGGCATCTTTATAGTATTGGCCGCCGTGATGCTGACAGCGCTTTTCGGTTTTCTTGCCATGGCCACCGACACGGGCTGGCTTTTCCATCAGCGCCGTCTTATGCAGACCGCGGCCGACGCCGGAGCCCTCTACGGGGCGCAGCAGATCCGCCGGGGTGCAAATACGAAGGCGGACGTGGAGAGTTTGTCCGACCACGGCGCTCTCAAAGGCACCTCTGACAACAGATTTACGAACGGCGTAGACGGCACCGTGGTCACGGTCGAGTATCCACCCGCCACGGGGAACTACGTGGGTAACAACCGGGCGGTCGAGGTTACTGTTTGCCAGCCGCAGCGGACTTTCTTCATGCCGGTCTTGGGTGTCAGCTCGGCCGATGTGTGTGCCCGGGCGGTGGCGGGTTACCTCGGCGAAGCCGAGGGGTGTATCTACGCCTTGAACCCCACGGAAGAAAAGACGATGTACGTTCATAGCGACACCCAGGCAACCGTGGACTGCGGCGTTATCGTCAATTCAAACAACCCCGGCGGCCTCGATGTGACAAGCGACGGCTGCCTGACCGCCTCGTCCATTTCCGTCACCGCAACGGGGACTTGGACGCCCAGTAACAACAACTTCTGCGGTTATGGCAACGGCATGTCCATCAGTGAAGAGCCCTTCTACGAAACGCCGCCCGAACCGGACCCGCTGGCTCACCTGGGCATTCCCCCCGAGGTCTATGACGGCTGTTACAGGAATGACTTCATTCTCGACGACCCGAGCAAGATTTCGGAAGTGCTGCCCAACAAGAGATGGTGCAAGGGCTTGAAGATCGACTGTGACACGTGCGGTACGATCACCCTGCCCGCCGGCAATTACGTCATCGCGGGCAACAGGCTGGAAATTGTCGGGAATACGACCGTTCACGGCAGTGGCGTGATGTTCTACGCCACGGACTTCCCGGCGGAAGTGATAAGCGCGCAAGGCATCTTGATCGGCAGCGGGGCGACCGTGAGCTTCTCGGCTCCCACTTCGGGCGACTTCGAGGGAATCTTGATGTATATGGACCGCAATCTTGACCCGGCTGACCATTACTTAAACATTGAGTTCATGAGCGGCGTGACCGCGGAATTAAACGGAGCTCTCTACACCCTCAATGGGTCGGTGGTTTTCCACAGCGCCACTTCTGGTACGAACGTAGCGGCCGATGGGATTGCCATCGTGGCCGACAAGGTCGAATTTACGAGTCTCGGGAGCACCGGCGGCGGGCCAATCATACACGTGACGGAGGACTTTTCGGATTTTGCAACGGGCTCGCCGATCAAGCGCGTGACCCTTCTCGAGTAACGGCAGGGAGGTCCGCGAGCAGCGGAAGGAAGATCAACCATGAAACGCACCAAACAGTCTAAGGGCACGGCGGTAGTTGAACTGGCGCTCATGATCGGAATCTTGATACTGATTCTGATGGGGACAATCGACGTGGCCCGCGTCTTTTACGTGGCGATTACTGTGGACGATGCGTCCCGCGCGGGGGCCCAACACGGTATTCGAAGCAACGGTTTCACCAGTGACATTTCCGGTATCCAAGGGGCCGCGGCGCACAATGCGCAAGATCTCGGCACGGTGACCACAACACCGGAGCGTTATTGCAGGTGTGAAGGCGGCAGCACCGACGTCAACTGCGTGACAGAAACCTGTCCCGAGGGCGTACCCCAGGTTTACGTCCGGGTGGAAACACAAAGCGACTTCAACACAGCGTTCGGCTATCCCGGGCTGCCTCAGGCCATCCCACTCTCGAGTGCGACAACTTTCCGCGTCCAGTAAGGAGAACGAAGAAGATGAATCCACGGAACGAGGGGGCGGGGAATCCCGTCCACGACAGTCACCGAAGGCGGAAAGAGCGCGGCAACGTGCTCGTGGAGTTTGTTCTTTCGTTCCTGTTGTTTTTCTTGGTCACCCTGGTCGGCATCATGGACCTAGGCCAGGGGATTTGGGCTAACAATGTCTTGGCCCACGCCTCCCACGAAGCTGCCCGCTTTGCCATCGTCCGTGGCACCGACAGCTTGTCTCCGGCGACCGAGAGCGACATTCGTGACTTTTTGCGCTCGCGGACCCCTTTTCTGGACTCCAATAGCGTGAACGTCAGCGTTACATGGGATCCCGACACGTCACCGGGCAGCACGGTGGAGATTCAAGCAAGTTACACTTTCCAGCCCCTGGTAGCCCTGTTCTTGCCGGACATGAACCTTTCCAGCACGTCGCAAATGGTCATCACCAATTAGGTGAAGCTCAAGACCTAGAGCAGAAGGTCAGAGAGAAGGGGTGTGATGCGCCGTTGTCCGCTCTGCCGCACGGGCTTGCTGCCCCTCAGTAATTGATGCCACTGAACGACCGTTTTTCGGTCTTGTCCTGCATTGGCCGACACTTAGCGTTTCGACCTCGGAAGGGCTCTTCTTTGTCTCGTCCTTTGTCTTCAAACCGTTGCCGAACCGGGCGGGCGCAACGCTTGGTAGACGGCGGCAAAGGTATCGCCATAGGGATACCCACTCGCCCGCGACACCCGCACCCTTCGGGCGCGGTTTCCTCGCCAGGCTGTGCGTGAGCAAGAAATTGAGCCTGGAACGCCCTGTGAGTCTCACGCCTGGGCGGCCCCGGCGGCCCGCTCATAAGGTTCGTTGACCGCCGGTCGTCCAAAGCCTCGTGAGAAAAGCGGACCTGGCCGGCAGTAGCTCGGGATCGGAGACTTGTTGGTCTGCCGCAAACTCCAGTCGCTCGCCGCTCTTGCGGTACACCATGATATTTTTTGTCACCGGATAGACCACCCAGACAAGAGGCGTTCCCGCGGCCAGGTACTGATGGACCTTGCGGTCAAGGTCGCCGGCCGAGTCCGACGGCGAGACGACTTCCACGGCTAAGTCAGGAGGGACGGCTAAAGCGCCGCCTCGAATCACCGGCGCCCCCCGCGCTGCCGCCTTGCGAATCAGAAACACGTCGGGGATCCGCATTGTGTCAGCGGCCAGAGCGAATCCGGATCCCTGGGCCACGATGAATTCTGACCCGGTCTTTTCAACGAAGACCCTGAGTAGATAGGCAATCGTTGCCACGATCACCGCATGCGGAAAGCTCGGTGCGAACATCTCGATAATTCGGCCCTCATCCAGTTCTCGGATCAGCCCCTCCTGATCCGGTAGCTCTAAGAACTTTTCGACGGTTAACAGGGCTTGCGTTGCCATGGTGTCCTTACCCATCCATCTTGTCAGCGCGTGAATACCTACGCAGTCGGTCGAAACGATCGCAGGCGCAAGCTGTTCGTTACGACCGAAACACTCGAAAAAGCCATCGCCGCGGAAGCCAGAATCGGTGACAGCAGCCACCCTGTCCAAGGGTAGAGAACCCCTGCCGCGATAGGGATGCCGATCACGTTGTAAGCGAACGCCCAAAACAGGTTCTGTTTGATCGTAGCCACGGCCTTGCGGGAGATCTCGATGGCCGCGGCGACTCCCCGCAGCCCGTTGCCCACCAGGACAATGTCAGCGGTTTCGATGGCGACATCCGTTCCCGCGCCAATCGCGATGCCTAAGTCGGCTTGGGCCAATGCGGGAGCATCGTTGATGCCGTCGCCAACCATGGCCACGAGCCGGCCTTCGGACTGCAGTCTCTCCACCTCTTGTGCCTTGCGGTCTGGCAGGATTTCGGCCAGTACGTCATCGATGCCGACTTGAGACGCTACCGCCTCCGCCGTCTGGCGATGGTCGCCGCTCATCATCGCCACGTTCAGGCCCACTTTCTTGAGTTCGCGGATCGTCTCCCTGGCCTCTGGTTTGACTGTGTCGGCTACGGCAATCGCTCCTGTTAGCGCGCCCTCCCGCGCGGCGAGGATCACCGTTTTGCCATCCTCCACCACCGGCTGCACAACCCTCTCAGCGGCTGAAGTGTCCACCCCGTGGCGGCGCAAGAACGCTGCGCTCCCCACTAGCCACCTCACTCCGTTTAGATGGGCTTCGACCCCCTGCCCGGGAATCGCCTGAAACGTCTCCGGATTCTCCGCCTTTAAGCCGCGCTTCTCCAGCTCCCGAACGATCGCCTCGCCCAGCGGGTGCTCGGACTGACGTTCAATCGAGGCGACCGCAACAAGAAGACCAGCTTCGGAAACCGCGTTCAATGGGATGACGTCAGTCACCCTGGGCTGACCTGTCGTGATGGTTCCCGTCTTGTCGAAAACGATCGTCCCGATCTTATGGGAAACCTCGAGAGCCGCCCCATTTCTAATCAGAATGCCGTTTTCGGCGGCGCGTCCGATACCCACCATGACGGCGGTCGGAGCGGCCAAGCCCATGGCACAAGGGCAAGCGATGATCAGCACAGCCACCGCGTTCAACACGGCTAGCCGCAACCGCTCGTCCGGTGGCGACAGCAAAAACCACGCGGCGAACGTAATCACTGCGATCCCGATAACGACCGGGGTGAAGTAGCCGCTGATCACATCGGCCAGCCGTGCGATGGGCGCCTTCGACTGCTGCGCTTTGCGGACCAGCTCGACAATTTGCGCCAGGACCGTCTCGCTGCCTACCTTTCGTGCTTCGAACCGAAAGCTGCCGGCCCCGTTCAGTGTTCCGCCGAAGACTTGATCGCCGGCCGCTTTTTCAGTCGGAATACCCTCGCCCGTCAGCATCGACTCGTCGATGCTCGAGCGGCCCTCGAGCACGTCGCCGTCCACCGGGATTTTCTCTCCCGGGCGAACGAGGACAACATCTCCGACTCGGACCTGCTCGATCGGAAGGTCTGCTTCGACGTTATCTCGAACAACGCGGGCGGTTTTTGCCTGCAAGCCAACCAAGCTGCGAATAGCCGAGGAGGTTCGGCCCCGTGCGCGGGCTTCGAGCATGCGGCCGAGAAGGATCAGCGTGATGATAGCCGCCGCGGTCTCAAAGTAAACCGGAGCGGGACCACCAGCCGCGCTGGGCCCCAGAACGAGCCCCGGCGCAATCGTAGCAACCGTCGAGTAGAGAAGGGCCGAGCCGGTACCCACGGCGATCAGGGTATTCATATCGGAAGTTCGGTGGCGCGCCGCTGCCCATGCGGCGCGGTAGAACTGGCTGCCCCCGTAGAAGACCACCGGGAGAGTCAGCAGCAACTGCACCCAGTGGATGCCGGGAAATACGATCGCTCCGTGAGACATCGCCAGCACCAACAAAGGTGCCGTGAACAGGGAGGAGACGACGAGTTTTCGCCTCCACCTACGGGACTCGGATTCTTCGTCGCTTCCGTCCGGAGGGTGGGCGGAAGTCTCCCGGGCTGCGTACCCGGCTTCCTCGACAGCTTGGCGAAGTTGTGCGATGCTCGCTGTGCGTGGATCAAACTCAACGGCCGCCGAGCCAGTGGCCAGGTTAACCTCAGCACCAGACACGCCGGAAACCGAGTTCAGCCTCTTTTCGATGGTGTGCACGCAGCCGGCGCACGTCATTCCGGTGATCGTGAGTTCGGCCTTTTCGGTCGTGGGCGGGGTTTCTGGCGCGGCGGCGATGCCGACAAGGCCCGTAGCCGGTATAGATTGTGGGGAATTGGCAACCGGCTTTGGGTAAGTGTCGCTAGAAACCGAGCCCGATAACTCGGCGGCTGAGGGAACGCGAGCCCCGTTCCCCGAGGCGACCGGGTCGGCCTCGTAACCGGCGGCCCGCACCGCCTCTTGCAGGTCCCGCACTTCAACCTCGGCCGGATTTACCGTAACGTTTGCTTCGCCGCTCGCTAGATGAACCTCGACGCCGCTGACGCCCCGCACAGACGCCAGCCCGCCCTTCACGGCTTTCACGCACCCGTCGCAAGTCATTCCCTTGATCCGCAAGGAGACTGTTTCGAGACTTGGACGTTCCATGGTCATTGTCGGCCGGGCCGCGATTGTCTTCGTTTGCCCCTCGCTGTCCTGCTTGGCGGATGGAGCGAAGCCGGCTTCAGACCTTCGATGAGTCCGCAGACGATACCGTCTTTTTCGCCTTCCCGTTCCCACGCCTCCAGCGTCTCGCGAAGTTCTTTCCGGTAGCGTTGCAGTTCGGCTATCCTTTGCTCCAGCTCTGCGAGACGGCCGGCCGCCAAGCGCCGAACGTCCGCGCAAGGGCGTTTGCCGGTCCGGGCCTCGGCGATGATGCGTCCGATTTCGTCGAGACTGAATCCCACCGCCTGTGCTTTCTTAATGAAAGAAAGTCGCTCGAAGATCGACGGATCGTAGAGCCGGTACCCGGCGGGCGTGCGGGCGACCGGTTGGATCAGACCGCGGTTCTCGTAAAAGCGGAGTGACTCTACGCCCATCCCGGATTGGCGGGCGACCTCTCCAATTCTAAGATGCTCGAGTGAGCCGCTAGGATTCGGTTGTGGCATGACACTCTCAGTATAAACCTTATAGTCTACTATAGAGTTAAGGGCTACGGGACGGCACGGCCCGGTTTGTGGGGGCGCGTACAGCAATGCGCTGATTGTATGTCGGTGCTGACCATTCAACCCGACGAGCGCCGGCTGCGGCGCCCGTTGCTACTCGCCAAAGTGCCTCTGCTGGTCAAACGTCCGCCCGCGCCGCGCGACAAGATCGCCGAGCGCCTCAAGGCCGTGCTGTCCCCCTAAGCTTCTTTCCTTCTCTCAGCCCGGGTCGCACGTCATGTGCCAAAGTTGGCTCCGGGCCTAGACGCTGGCTGTCATTCGTCGACGGCGAGAACTTCACTTTTGAGGGACAGAAACTCGCATCGGCTAACAAGATCTCCCTGAAAGACGGGGCCTGGTGGAAGAGGCTGCCACGAATCCTGTGATTCTTCGCTGCTGGAGCGCCAACTGGCCGGCGGGTGAACATTCTAACTGCACCGCAGTTGCGACGTCAAAGCGTAAGCAATGTTGTTTCAATATGTTACAAGGAAATAGTAGGCGGCCTACTGCCGTTTTTAGGTTTATGCCTTTCCTGTCTGAAATCGCGATTGCATCCCCAACAGGGGCACTATGTCACAGACCCAGTCGCTGAAGGACGGCGTAGCCCATCATGATGGCTATGATCACGGAAGTCACCCACAGCGCAAGCGTGATCCAGCCCCTCGGGAGGATCTGTTTTGGCATGTGCCGGTAGCGCAGGTAGATGGTTGCGAAGGCGATGATCGGCAACGTGAGCGCCTGTGCCACGCCACCGATTTTCACCATCACGACAGGATCCTCCACAAACATGAAAAACAGCGAGGCGAGAAAGAGAATCGTCAACACTAACATGCGGATGGCTTTCAGCCGGGCCACGTAGTTCCGCCGGTCGAAGGCGCCCACCATACCCAGAAAGTCAGCAAATCCTCGGCTCACCGCCGCGGTTCCCGTGAAAACGGTGGAATAGAGGACCGCAAAGGCCCCCACCAAGAACGGGTATAGCGACTTCTCTCCTAAGATTTCCGTGTAGATGTTGGAGAGCATCCCGACCATCTCGGAACCTTGCGGCACGACTCCCATGCTGTGCAGGATGCCTGCGCCCAACAAGTAGAAGGCCACCGTGGGGAAGGTATAGAGGATCATCGAGCCGAGGACGTCCGTTCCCATGACTCGGATCCAGCCCAAGGCCCTCGTTCGCCAGGCGTCCGTCTGATCTCGGGGACCCGTGAATCGCGCATATCCCTTTTCGATGCACCAGTAGGGATAGCTGATCAGATCCATCGTGCCGGCTCCCGTGATGCCAAAGACCGTCACCGCCGTCACGAAGCCCCCCTGAGGTAAATCGAAAGACAGCCCATCGAGAAAGCTCCCCCAGGAGAAATACTCCGCTCTTTGGGAAAGCAGGAAAGCGCAGCTTACGGTCAGGGCGGTGAAGGTTACAATCAGCCCCAGCGCGACCTTTTCAATGACAGCGTACCGGCCCGCGAGTAGAAGACCGAGGGTTACCAGGCTTGTCAACCATACCCAGCCGGTGATGGAGATGCCGGGGGCGATGCGGTTGAGGATCTCGGCAATTGCCCCCAGCATCGCCCCGGAGCTAAACCGGCTTGTGATCACCAGCAGGAAATACAGCCACACCAGCCACGAAACCCGAAGCCTCGGTCCCGGCACTCGGTCAAAAGCCTCGAGGGTGGTTTCGCCTGTGCCAATGCAGTATCTTCCCAGCTCGTTTTGTGCGACGACCTTGATCGAACAACTCACCAGAATGAGCCACAGCAGGCTATAGCCGTTCTCGGCACCCAAGATCGTCGTTGCGATCAGCTCGCCCGAACCGACGATTCCAGCAGCCAGGATCAGCCCGGGCCCAATCCGGCGGACGATGCCACCTAGGGTTCGGGGCGGGGTTTCTACGTCTTCAGGACGTAGGCGATAGGGGTCTCCGTTGGCGTCGGTATTCATAAGTCGTTGTCCAGGGATGTCTTGTCAAAACGGGTAGAAGATTCTATGGCGTGTAGACTGTCGCGAGGGCTCGCAAACAAAGCCGCGAGGAGGCCGCAAACAAGTTCGTGGAATAACCTAGCCATCGCGGTAGCGCGCACTCTTTTAGGCACGGCCCGATCGGTGAGCGCTAGCGAGCTTTCCCCGACAAGACTTTCCGGTCGTCCTGGCGATGTGGCGCACGCTTTCAGCGTGCTGTGTCGGGCTTTCGAGCCCGACATTTCCGAATCCATAGTGAACTCGTCTCCAGGACAGTTCACTAGCGAGTTTTCGTTGAATTCCCAATACACAACAACGCAAAGCGCGATTGTCGAGCCTGCTCTTCCCGTCAACGGGGTCTCAAGGCTTGGGGGCACCTTGGTCTACGACGCGGCTGCGCGCTCCTGTTGCCTCATGTAGGGGACGGCCTTTTCGAGCAATGACTCGCGAAGCTTGTGCGTATCTGGTCTCGACGGAAGAAAGCCCATCGACATGTGTCCCTGATAGCCGATTTCCCCGAGCTCTCGCGCGGCCGCAACGAAGTCAATGTGCCCTGTGCCGGGGACGTCACGATTGCTATCGGAAAGGTGTATGTTCATCAGGCTCTTGCCGACCCTTTTGATCGCCCCCGCGACTGATACATCCTCGATGTTGGCGTGAAAAAAGTCCACCAAGACGCCAAGGTTCTCAAGATTCATTTCTTCCACGACGCTCATCGCGTCTTCCATGTCATTCATGAACCCTGGATAGCCCTCAAAGCGGTTGATGGGCTCGATCGCGATGGCTACACCCCGGCTAGCCGCATACGTGCACATCTCGCCCGTGGCTTCGATGAAGTACGCTCGAACTTCAGCGAGCGGCCGGCTGGAGTAAGGGTATTCCTGCTTGAAAGGAGCACAGCAGATTTCGAAGACCGGAGCGCCCAGATCTGCCGCCAAGTCGATGCACCTTGCGGCGTAGTCGAGGGCTTGCCGTCTGACCGACTCGTCGCTCGAGCCGAGGTCCCGTTCTTCTCCGGCGTCCCAGGCGCCCCATGCCCCGCCGACCGCGGGGAGGCTGACGCCCGCGGACGTTGCTGCCGCGGCTACTTCCTTGGCCAGCTTTGGCGGGATCCTGTTCGGCTGGCCCTTGATCTCGACTCCGGTGTACCCCGCTCGCAGTGCTACCTCGCAAGTCTCCGCCGGTTTCTCGAGGATGTTGAACCCGATCTTCTCAAGGCCGTGGTTTTTCGCCGCATACTTGAATTCCATGCTGTCCTCCCAGCGCCGACTACTACTTCATTGCAATAGTTTACTTCAATGCGCGCGGCACAGCAGTTCCCGTGCTTACTGTGCCGCGAGCCCTATAGCTTTGGAAAAGTCGGGTACGGTCCACTTCGCTCCCCAGCAAACTGTTTGACATCCAACGCGCTGTGGATGGCGCTCTGCACAGTCCCCATCTACCGACAACGTGCCCCGGGGACGAGCCTGCCCCGCCGGTGATATGATACTACCTTTGCTTCCGGACGGGGGAGGCTAGTCTGAGCGACACCTTCTTGCAGGGTCGAGTAGCAGTCGTCACTGGCGCGAGCCGGGGTCTAGGCAAGCCGATTGCGGAGTCTTTGGCAGCGGCCGGGGCTTCCGTAGCACTGGTCGCTCGAAATCGGGAGCTGCTTGAATCCGTGGCCTCTGGCATCCGCGGCAATGGTGGAGTCGCCGAGGTTATGGTGACCGACGTTTGTGACCAAGCTGCTGTCGCTGAACTGTCCCTACGCGTCAATGAAAAGCTCGGCGAGTGCGACATCCTGGTTAACAACGCCGGTATCAATATTCGGAAAGCTATTGATGAATTCACGCTAGACGAGTGGAACCACTTGATCACGACCAACCTCACGGGGCCCTTCCTGATGTGCAAGGCTTTCGTCCCCGCTATGAAGAAGAAGGGGTTCGGGCGCGTGATCAACATAGCATCGATTGCGGGCCACATCTCAAAGCCGAAACTGGCCGGCTATTCGGCGACGAAGGCCGGTTTGCTCGGTATGACGAAAGGCTTGGCGCTGGAGCTTGCGCCTTACAATGTCACGGTGAACGCCATCAGCCCGGGACCGTTCGCGACGGACATGAATAGGGAGATCTTCGACGACCCGGTACGCAACAAACGGTTTATGGAAGGTGTTCCCCTTAAGCGTTGGGGCAAGCCCGAAGAGATGGGTCCTCTCGCCGCTTACCTATGTAGAGAAGAAGCGGGATTCATCACCGGGACAGATATTGTCATCGATGGTGGCCGGATCGTGGAGTAGTCGGGGGCACATCCTGTCCAGGAGCGCGGGGATGCGGGTTTGGTTTGTTGACGGAACCGAATGAGTCTGTGTGAAAAGGGCTGGGACAGACGTTTGTAGCGCAAGCTCTTAGCTGGCCAAGTCTGTCATTTTGACTATGTCCCGTCATTTTTTGAACGCCGAGGCGATACCAAGGTCTGGGCGTCGAGAAGGGTCTCGACGCGGCACGCCGAGAGCGTGCGTCACAACGGAATTGAGCGTTCGCGCACAGACGCGAACGGGTGCGATCAGGAGCAGACAGGAATGAGTGGACCGCTGCCAAGCGAACTGATTGAGGCGCTTCAGCGCGTTGACAGTCCCACGCTGTCCAACGCCATCGAGGCCTTTGAGGTTCGTGAGCGTACGAGCGGGTTCATGAGTCACCGTGTTCGGTGCATGTTCCCGGAGCTAGGCGTGCGTGTGGGCTACGCCGTTACGGCTCAGATCGACACGACAAGTCCGGAATCCGCAACGGCCAAGAAAGGACTGAGGGAGTTTACTGCCTTGGTGGAGGCCTCGCCGAAACCGGTTGTGCTTGTTTACGAAGATGTCGGTCCCCGGCCCGGTGCGGCGGCGTGCATCGGCGAATACTCAGCCAGCCTGATGCAGCGGCTCGGAGCCGTGGCGCTTGTGTGCGACGGGTCGATCCGGGATGTTGAAGAAGTCCGCACGCTCGGCTTTCAGTGCTTTGCACTCGGAAGCTCCGTGTCTCATGGAACAATGCGGCGCGTGCGGGGGAACATCCCAGTGGTTGTTGACGGTTTACGGATCGAGCCGGGAGACCTTATCCACGGCGACGTCAACGGTGTCATCTCGGTGCCAACAGAGATCGCACACAAGTTGCCTGCCGAGGTGGAAAAGATCCGCGCGCAGGAGCGCGACGCTCTCAGCTTGATCGGCAGTCCGGAATTCGACCTGGACTCAGCCTTGAAGCGGATGGGCCACTGAACTAGCTCCATCGATGCAGAAGTGGTAACCTTGGCAAACGCGCTATTACAGGGCACGACATGTCGTGCCCCTAAGAATTCTTGCTTGTACTGAAGGGCGCGACCCGGACGGTCGGTGCATTACAGAATCCCGAGTTGGCTCTGGCGGCAACTGTGCCGCAGAGTGGCCTTGACCGCACCCTTGCGGGCACGGCTTCCATGAGGAGGCTCGTCATAGTCAAGCGAGGAAGCGGGAGCAAGTTCAGTTATTGGCGAACGTCCGACCGGGCCGGGCTTGCTGAACCTAACCGCACAGAGCCGCGGGCGTGAGCCTGCGGGCCCGCACCCTTTCGGGCGCGGCTGCGTTAGGACCGGAACTATTTCAAGAGCAGAACCTAAGAAAGGTCAACATAAAGGTCAACATACGATGGTAATCAAGAAAGCCGAAGACCTACGAGCACTCGTCAACCGGATCCTGCTCGCCGCGGGAGCCAGTGAGCGGAACGCGGGCGGCGTTGCCGATCACCTTGTAGCAGCGAACCTCGCCGGCGTTGACACACACGGCATTCATCATCTCGGCGGATACGTCAAGCATATCAACGACGGCGTGCTTGTACCGACCGCCGATCCGGAGGTCGTTAAAGAGGGTCCCACTAGCGCGCTGCTTCGAGGCAACTGGGGGTTCGGCCACGTAACGGCTCGGGATGCCATGGAAATGGCCATCAACAAGGCAGAGGAACACGCGGTGGCCGTGGCGGCGATTGTCGAAACCACGCACATCGGCCGGCTCGGCTACTACGTGGAGATGGCGGCCGAGCGGCAGATGATCGGGATGGTCTGGGCGGGTGGATACGGCGCGGAGGCGCCGGTGGCGGTGCCGTACGGAGGCCGGTCCGCGGTCCTTTCCACGAACCCCATCTCGATCGGTTTTCCGGCGGCGAAGGACTCGCCCATGATGTTCGACTACGCTACAACCGCGATTGCCGGCACCAAGATCGATTTGGCTCGCAGCCGAGGGCAGGAACTTCCGCCGAACTCGGTGGTCGACAAGGACGGCAATCCCACGACGGACACGGCCGAATACTTCGATGGTGGAGCTCACCTGCCCTTCGGCTTGCACAAGGGGTACGGGATCATGATGGCGGCCGAGTTTTTCGGCCGCATTCTTACCGGGTCGGATGACTATACCGAAACCGAGCGTGGCGGTCCCATCATGCGGCACCAGGGAGTTACGCTGGTGGCGATTCGAGCTGACCTATTTCAGCCCTTGGAGGGCTATACCACTCGCGCGGAGCAGATGCAGGAGCGAGTGCGGGCCATTCCCCCTGCGCCCGGCTTCAAGGCGGTGCTCGTGCCGGGTGATATGGAGTCTATAGCCCGCGCGGCCCGCCAGCGCGATGGAATTCCTATCCTGGACGACGTCTGGGAGCGGCTGGTGGAGACGGCTAACTCAGTTGGAGTCACGGTTTAGGCTTGAGTGTAAAACGTCCGTAGCGCGCTACGCCCTACGGACGGTGTACAAACTGTTTTGGAGTACGGACAGGCGTAGTGTGCTGCACCCGGCAGGGCTTGTGACGATGGCCTGCTGACTATTTCACTTGGGAGGGAGATTCATCATGAAGAAACAGCGCTCGATTCTTGGCTTAGTTGCGTGCAGCGTTCTGATTTTTGCCTGCATGACGATCGGTAACGGCCAAACGCCGATTGGATCCGAATGGTGGCCTTCCGAGTGGGGGCCGGACGACCAGCGGGGAGCGGCTAACCGAATCACGCCGGAGAAGGTGATCGAAGCGGCAAAGCTGATCCAAACGGGCAAGGTCTACCACGTCGGCCAAGTCTACGAGAAAGGGATGCCATTGGTTGGCCAGCGACATTTCAAGTTGACGATCCCGGGTTTGCCGAGCTCAGATCCGGTCGGGAAGAACCAAATAGTCGGCAACGACGAGATGTTCAGCGGTGAAATCGGGCAGGTCGGCACGCAGATGGACGGTCTGGGACACGTGGGTGTCCACATGAGGGGCGACAACTACTTCTATAACGGGTTCAAGCTCTCCGAGTTCGGCTCGGCCTATGGCCTGAAAAAGCTCGGCGTCGAAAACATCGGGGTTTTCTTTACTCGCGGGGTTCTGCTCGACGTGGCTGGATTGAAAGGTGTCGAGCGGTTGGACCCGGACTATCTGATCACGGCTGACGACCTGCAGGGGGCTCTCGACGCAGCAGGGCTGAAAATCGGCACCGGAGACGTGGTCTTGATCCGTACCGGACACGCGCAACTCTGGATGAAAGATAACGACACCTACAACGCGAGCGAACCCGGTATCGGCATGGAGGCAGCGCGCTGGATCACTGATCGCAAGGTGAGCTTGATCGGCGCCGACACCTGGGGCATCGAGAAGATGCCCGGCGAGGATCCGGACCGCGAGGTCCCAGTCCATCAGTGGACGATTACGCGCCACGGCATCTACCATCTCGAGAACATGAACCTAGAAGAACTCGCGGCCGACAAGGCCTACGAGTTCGCCTTCGTTTTCGCGCCGCTGCCGTTCAAGGGAGCAACCGGCTCGCCGGGGAATCCGGTTGCGGTGCGGTGAGTGTGGCGGGTAGACGGACTGCCGGGCGGGCCCCCCGCGCCCGTCCCTACCTGCTGATCGCGGCAAGTAGCCAAGATCCTTTTGCAACCGACTACTGGCCGAGGATTCTAACGCAATGTCTGTTGAACAGAGCACTGACCTCGACGAGTTGCTGACTGCACCCGAGTTCTACCGCGATCCTTATCCCGCTTTCCATCGGCTTCGTGCCGAGGACCCGGTTCACTGGAGCGACGCTTGGGGAGGCTGGGTGCTCACCCGCTACGACGACATCGAGAAGGTGCTTCGTGACTTTCGGCGCTTCACAAAAGCGGGGCACGTAACGAAAGCGCTCGACGATCTGCCGCAAGACGTCTTGGCAAAGATAGGACCCTTGCGACAGAACTTCTCTGTGGGCATGCCCCAAACCGACCCACCCGAGCACACGCGGGTTCGCGCCCTGATCAGCAAGGCGTTTACCCCCGCCGTAATCGAGTCAATGGGTGAGCGCATCCGAGCCGTCGTTGACGGACTGATCGATGCTGTCGCCCAAAAAGGAGAGATGGATCTCATCGCCGATTTTGCTTTCCCCTTGCCGGCGATCGTGGTATCGGAAATGCTCGGTTTCCCGACCGAAGATCTCGACCAGATCAAGGCTTGGTCCGACGGCATTGTTTCTTTTCACGGCTCAGGGCGGGCCGACCCCCAGAGGGTCCTAAAAAGCAACCAAGCTTTTATTGAGATGCGTGACTGGCTGCGCGAACTGTTTGAGGAACGGCGCCGTCAGCCACAGGATGATCTGGTGAGCCGCCTAGTCGCTGTCCAGGAAGAAGGCGAGATGCTCACCGAGACTGAGCTGGTGGCTACGTGTATCACGTTGCTAGCTGGCGGTCACGAAACAACGACAGGCCTAATCACTAATGGCATGCTCGCCTTGTTGCACCACCCCGAGCAGCGCAGGCTGTTAGAGGAGAATCCAGATCTCATTGAGACTGCGGTGGACGAGTTTCTGCGCTACGACCCCCCCTTCCAGCGCACCTGGCGGCTTACTACCGAGGACGTCGAGATGCGCGGCAAACGAATCCAAAAGGGACAGGTGGTGTCCCAGATGCTGGGGGCGGCTAGCCGCGACCCCGAGCGGTTTCCGGATCCCGACCAGCTGGACATCACACGTCAGGAGACGACTGATCTTGCCTTCGGCTTTGGCGTTCACTACTGCCTGGGTGCCGGTCTCGCGCACCGCGAGGCCGAGACTGCGATCCCGACGCTACTACGGCGCCTGCGCGGCCTGAAGATGGCTGTTGATGAGCCGGAGTGGAAGGCAAACATCACCTTCCATATGCCGGAGTCGCTGCCGCTCGAGTTCGAGCGCAGCGCGGTTTAGCGCGCCGGCCAAATCCCCGTAACGACCATGCCGCTATGACCGCTCACTCGCGTTCGCGGCTCCGATTCGCTCGTCGGATGACTTAGTGATGTTCGCAAAATATAGTGCCAGGCTCGGCCTTCGGCAACGGCGTGCCGTGCCCCTACGTTTTCAGGCACCCAACCGATCTGTAGGGACACAGCATGCTGTGCTCGCCTGCATTCGCCCGAAACGTGAGTGTATTTATCGATGCTGCACGACCGATGAGGTGCGGAACAGGCTGTCGGTCGCCGTGGTATGATGGACAGCGGGTAGCGGCCTTCGAAATCATACTGTTGGGGCAGGGTATGTGTGCCGCAGGCGATTTTCCAGAAGATAGTTTTCCTCCTGAAGGAACTGACTCATCAGGCTGGTATGGGCCGGCGGGGTGCAGGCAGCGTTGCGTTCGCTTCGATGGTCGTCGGAGGATGTTCTTTCCCGCCCTCCGAACCCGAGATCATGTCGGTATTCCCGATGGGAGGAAAACCCGGGACGACCGTGATGGCCCAGGTCCGGGGTCAGGTTCTGGAGGGGGCCTACGCAGTATGGACCAGCACGGACGGACTGCGGGCCGAGGTCACCAAGGTCGAGGAGGTTGACCTCAACGAGAGGTATCCTTTGCCGGGTATCGAGCACAAAAACCGCCCTGGTCAACAAGTTTCGTTGAGGTTACAGATAGATTCGGAGACGCCGGCGGGTGTTCATTCGCTGCGGCTTGTCTCGCCGCGGGGTGTGTCTAATGAACTTGATTTCCACGTCAGCCCGGAGCCGGCGGTGTTCGAATCGAGCGGTCTCAAGCAGCGACAGCCGCAGACGATTCCACTTCCTGTTGTTGTCCATGGCAAGATCAGTGCTCCGGGACAGGTTGACTCCTACGAATTCGAGGTTTCCGAGGGCCAGCAGTTGCTCGTGGACCTGATCTCGAGCCGAGAAGCGCTAGCCAACGTGACACGGTTCCGTCCGCAGGTGACGCTGTACGAAGTCAGCGGCAGTTGGTTCGATCCGAATCGGACTGTGCGGCTGGCGTTCGACGATGGCGCGACTACCGATGCTGTCCGGGAGATAACGTCTCACGATGTGCCCACGTCCAGCCTGACGTACGGGTTCAGTAAGGCTGGTTCCTATCGGGTAGAGGTCGGCTCGACGTACGGTACCGGAGGTCCCGATTACGTCTACCAGTTGCGGGTAGCTCCGGCAACAGACTTTCGCGGAGATCAACTAGCGGGCCCGCTAGTTTACAAAGAGATTCCTGTGCCCCGGGAATGGCGTGAGAGAATTTTCACTCGAAAAATCGAAGACGACCGGCTGAAGGCGCTTTGGGCCAGAACGGTTGAGGCTCCGTACGAGGAGGCCGCGACCGAAGCCGGGCGGGGCACTGCCGAGGGAGCCGAGGGTCCATCGCTCGAGAAACCAGCCACGAAAGAAGAGGCCCGGGTAACAACGTTTACAACGCTGGTTGAGACCGAGCCTAACGACGAACGAAGCCAGGCGCGGGCAATATCTATTCCCGGGCTGGCGGAGGGTATTATCAACCGTCCGGGGGACTCGGACTTCTTCGAGTTCGAAGCCAAACCCGATCAGTCGTTAGCGTTTGAGATAGAGACCCCCGAGGCTGGGCCGGTGCGCTTCAATCCGCGCCTCGAGATCCTCGACGCGGAGGGCCGAGAGGTGCTGACGAACCTCTACAAGAAGATCAAGCAAAAGGATTCGGTCACTTATGTAAAGGCGCTCTCGCCCAAGACGGTTCACACGTTTCAAAGCGGGGGAAAGTACTACCTGCGGGTAAGCGACGTCACGCACCGTTACGGCGGCCCTGACTACCGTTATCGGGTGCTGGTTCGGCCGCGGGTACCGCATGTCGGTGAGCTGGAAGTTGACGCCGATCGCGTCAACCTGGTTGCCGGCCGATCGAAGAAGTTGACTCTCACGAGCGAGCAGGAAGAAGGCTTCAGCGGGGAGGTGGCGGTGGTTGTGGAAGGCTTACCACCGGGTGTACGGATTTTGCCCGTCGGCATCGATGTGCCCGAGCCGCGGCCTGCCGCGGAAGAAAGCATCAAAAAAGAGGGATGTGTTGCAACTTTCAAAAAGCGGCAAGAGAGCGATTGGTCGAGTCGACCGGGCTCCGCCTCATGCAGCCACCTCGAACAGCTTGTTGATGAACTGAATCTGTCGCCGAACATCCGAACCGCTCACCCACCTCGCCTGCCCCTTCCGGATCATGTGCATTGCCTCGTATCCTTGGATCGTTCGGCGCGCCGCGTGGAATTCACGAAAGCCCTGCTTGGTCTTCACTCGTCGTTTGATCGCTCGATGATCCTGCTCCAAGATATTGTTCAAGTATTGGACCGACCGGTGGCGACAACGGCGTCGCAGAATTCCTTCTTTTTTCACTCCTGGAATCGCCGAGCCGTAGAGGCGTGCCTGATCGGTGTTGATGACGCGGGGATGCGGATGCGATGGATCGCTGAGAGCCTTGCGAAACAGCCGTTTGGCCGCCGCGGCATCGCGTAGCGCTGACAGCAGGAAGTCGATGGTGGCACCGGTGGAATCAATGGCGCGATACAAGTAGCACCAGCGGCCCTTGATCCGAACATAGGTTTCATCAACACGCCAGGATTTATTGGTTGGCTTGAGATGACGGCGCAGCCTCTGCTCGAGTTCCGGTCCGTAGCGCTGAACCCATCGCCAGACCGTAGTGTGGTCAGCCTTCAGGCCGCGTTCATCGAGTAGCTCTTCGACATCGCGGAGCGAGAGTGAGTACCGAAGATACCAGCGCACGGCGCAAACAATCAGCTCCGGAGCCGTCTGCCGCCACTTGAAAATCGCCGGTCGGATTGCTTTCTTCATGATCTCTTCAGGCTACCAGCCGCCGCAAGCCAAAATTGCAACACATTCGAAAGTAGCTAGGCGCCGAAGCACCGCAGACCATTCCGAATTAGCTTGTAGCTCGTCCTCTTTCCGGACGATGTTAAAAGAGATGAAGCCTTTGTCCGCCGCATCCCTTTCACGCAGGACCTTGCCCTTCGTTTCAGGGTGGTATGTTACGCTGGTCGCAGTGGTACTAGTCAGAACAATCTGTGTTGTTCTTGTTCTGGGCGTCCTCTGGCCCGAAACGAGCCTGGCGAAC
The DNA here is from genome assembly GCA_965248105.1 of Bryobacterales bacterium. Taxonomy (GTDB): domain Bacteria; phylum Acidobacteriota; class Terriglobia; order Bryobacterales; family UBA6623. The sequence goes on along the minus strand of CBDFIK010000006.1, from coordinate 796,775 downwards.
AGCCTGCGAGCAAACTCTGATTCGCAGATAATCCAAAACGAGCGAGCGGATCGCGACAAGCTCTCTCGACTGGAAGATCAAGAAATGCTCCAGCGCTTCGCGCGCCTGCGCTTACTGGTCTCGGTTCCGGCCAACGCCAGGGGCTACTACGTGCACGGTGTCCCCGCTCGCCTTCACTACCTCCGCCCCTGGTCAAAACTTTTTCTAGACCGGCTCAGCAACCAGTTCCGCGCGCGATTTGGAAAGCGGCTACGGATTACGAGCCTCATCAGGACAGCGAAATATCAAAAGTCCTTGGGCAGGCGAAACTCCAACGCCGCTTCCGCTTTTGGAGAGAAACGCTCTACACACTTGACGGGAGCCAGCCTGGACGTCTCGAAGAAAGGCATGACGCGAGCCCAACAGCAGTGGCTGAGACGCGTGTTGACGTCGTTGAAACGCAAAGGGTATCTGTTCGCGGTCGAAGAATTCCAGCAGCCAAATTTCCACATCATGGTGCACCGGAATTACCCCCAGTACGTCAAACAGATTGTGACCCGCCAGAAGAGTCGAAAGAAGAAATCCAGCGGTTAGGCCGATCGTCGGAGACTTCTGGCCAGGAGGAGGCGAGCACCCGAACCTCCGGGGAAAGTTCGAAAGCCCCAAAATCGTCAAACTGACCCGCTACCGCAGGAGGGTTCTTATTGATACCCGCAGAATATAGTGTTGTTTTCGGACACAGCAAATGCCTTGCCAGAGCGGGCGCAGCACGCTGCGCCCCTACACTGTATTTCGCGAACATCAATAGGAATCGAACGTAGTATGATGAACTAAGGCAATCTGGCTGCGATTACAAGCGGCGACAATCGTTTCTGATGACTCCCCAACTCAAGCTCAGCGTGGTGTTCGTATCCACGTTGCTCACCCTGATGTTGGTGGTGGGATCTCTGATCGGAAAGGGGCAAGAAAGCGACGGCGCTTACCGCCCGCTGGCTGTATACACCGAAGTTCTTGCCAAGATCAAGAGCGACTACGTGGAAGAGCCCGACATGGAGAAGGTCACCAACGGGGCTCTGCAGGGCCTGGTCGAATTCCTGGACCCCCAGTCGAGCTATCTAACCGCGGAGCAGTTCCAGAAGGTCACTGAGCACCTCGATTACCCTGACCGGGGAAGCGGACTTTCGACGGGCCTAGTGGTCCGCAAGCGAAGTGGTTATACGACCGTGTTGCATGTCCTGCCAGGGTCCGCCGCCGACCGAGCCGGCATCCGTGCGTTTGATCTCATCGAAGCGATTGACGGGCTGAGCACGCAGTTGATGCCGCCCGCCTATTTGCTGGCGATGTTGAGCGGGCCTCCGGAATCGAGTGTGGCTGTTTTGGTCCGTTCGCTACGTAGCTCCGAAGAGCCGCAAGAGTACACACTCGTGCGAGGTCCGGTCGAGGCGCGCGCGGTCGAGCACAAGATGCTCGAAAGCGACGTTGGCTACGTAGCTCTGGACACGGTAGAGAACGAAAGCGTGAACCAACTCGCCGGCGCCGTCAAAAGGTTGGAGTCTCAGGGAGCAAGCAAACTCGTTCTCGACCTGCGTGGGAATGCCGTCGGTGAAACAGAAGAGGGAGTTCGGCTGGCGGATCTTTTCCTCGATAGCGGTTTAATCGCCTCGTTGAGGGGACAGCAGTATCCGAGAAACGAATTCCACGCCGGTCCGGATTCGACGATAACGAGTCTGCCGCTGGTTGTGATTACAGACCGGGCGACGGCGGGCGCAGCGGAGGTGGCGGCCGCGGCGATTTTGGACAACAAACGAGGCGAGGTCGTCGGAGAACGCACCTACGGTTTAGCAGCCGTGCAAAAGACGGTCACGATGGAGGACGGTGCCGCGTTAATCTTGTCCGTTGCCAAATATCAGCGACCCACCGGCGAAGCGCTACAGGACGGCGGCTTGACTCCCAGTTTCCCCCTTTCACCGGCAACCGTCAGACGCCATCGGATGTCCAGTGAGGCCGTGAGCGACCAAGAGGACCCCTACCTGAAAAAAGCGCTCGAGGTCTTGACGGGGGACGAAGCCGCTAAAAAGAAAGCGGCCTAGCGCTCGGGGCGTCCTACTCCCCCTCTGAACCGCCTGCTCCTGAGCGTTTCACTCACATCACATCCAACGTGTTTGGAGCACCGAACCGCGGACGATGGCCCGCCTGGTTCTTTCTGTAGGGACCATACCAACATCGTCCGGCAGCAAAGAGGGCAACGAACCTGCCGCGGAGAACGATCCCGAGATCACGGTCGAGCTAGCCCGCATTTCTCACCACCTGACGGTCGAAGCACGCGATAAGCTCGCCATTACTTCGTTGCGCTTGCGCGCCTTGTACTGACGGGCTTCTCACGCACTTCGCCTCGCCACGTGGTGAGAAAAGCGGGCTAAGACCCTGGGGAAGAAGACGTTGTTGTGTGGCCATTCGAGTTTTCTCTAGCACCGCAAACCCCGCCAGAATTTTCTTTGCACCTTCAGCCGCCCCGCGGCGTCACCGTATAATAGAGTCGTTAGGAGGCAACCATGCGTGCACGAAGGCAGAAGGGTTTCACGATCATCGAACTTCTCATCGTAATCGCGATCATCATGATTATTGCGGCGATTGCGATTCCTAAGCTGACAACAGCCCGCATGACAGCCTACGAGATGGCCGCCATCAGAACGCTCCAGACGCTCAATACGGGCCAGGTGCAGTACTTCTCTACTTATGGCCGTTTCGCGTCCACTTTGATGGAAATGGGACCGGTTCCCGGAGGCGCAGGTCGTTCGGCGTCCGGCGCCGACCTGATCAGCGAAGACCTGGCGCAGGGTCTCAAGTCGGGATACGTCTTCACTATGGTGGGAACGCCCAGCGGGTACACGATCAACGCCGATCCCCAGGTATATGACGTCACTGGTAGCCGTTCTTTTTATACGGACCATACGAACATCATCCGTCAGCATGCGGGCAACGAACCTGCTTCCGAGAACGATCCCGAGATCAAGTAGCCGCGCGGATCAGCAGGTCAGCGCTGACCGACCCGCTGCAGCCAAAGAAACTTCTTGACGGGCATTAGTTTGGCTCCGCCGAATCGCATCCTCCAATCGAAGGTTCCCACCAACCAGGCGTCCATCCGCCAAGGTAATGCCGAGGCGATATCATGAAACGGTGAAGGTATCGAAGGCCGTGATCCTAGCCGCGGGCCGGGGCACCCGGATGAAGTTGCTGACCGAGGACTGTCCCAAGCCGATGCTGCGGCTGCAAGACAAGCCGCTACTAGCCCACCTGATCGAGCGTGCGGAGGCAGCCGGGATCACCGAGATCATGATCGTCACCGGCTACAAAGCCGAGGTGATCGAGAGCTATTTTGACTCCCATCGGCCGGCGCGAGCCAAGCTCGCCTATCGCCGACAGCCGACTCAGGATGGTACCGGAACGGCTGCTCTTCTGGGACGCGATTTCGTTGGCCAAGAGCCTTTTCTGCTGACTTTCGGGGACATTCTCGTCGATGCGACCTCCTATGGGGCGGTGGTGGGACTACTAGATGGTGCGGAGGCCGTCCTCGCTCTGAACGAAGTCGATGACCCCTACCGAGGGGCCGCGGTCTATGTGGAAGGGGAGCGGGTCACCGAGATCGTGGAAAAGCCTCCTAGAGGAACCTCGACGACGCGATGGAACAATGCGGGTGTTTACGGCTTTCGGCCTTCGGTTTTTCAAGAGCTGCAGAAGATTCCGCGGTCGCCACGAGGCGAGTACGAATTGACCGATGCCATTCGGCGCATGTTGGCCCGGGGCGCTTCCTTGCACTGGCACTCAATCGCTGGGTTCTGGCGGGACGTGGGGCGTCCTGAGGACCTGGCCAGGGCCGAAAAGTTCATCTCGGTAAGCGGATAAGTGTTCTCGAGCCGGGTGCTGTCGGGAGCCGCGAAGCCTAGTTGACTTTTCGGGTAGGACGCAAAGACTTCAGAGTGAAATAGCCACGGGCTAGTTCCGGCTTGATTTCCAGAGCGCGTTCGAAGCAGTCAACCGCTTCGGCTTCCCCGTCGGTAGCAGTAAGGGCAACCCCTAAGTTAAGGTAGGCCTCCGCAAATTCCGGATCAATCTCGATGGCCTTCGAGTAGTACTCGATCGCCTCTTTCGCATTGTCAGCCTTCTGCTCAAGCAGACCGGCATTGAACTGGATCTCAGCCGAGTCGGACTTCAAGTTGGCAAGTTTCGCGTACGCCCCGCGCGCTTCGTCGTAATTTTCCTGCTTCGCAAGGATGGAAGCCAGGCCAAGCAGTGCTTCCGGATCATCGTCCTTGTACTCTAGGACCTTCGAGAAGGCCTCCCGAGCTTTGTCGTAGTCCTCAAGCTTGAGGTGGGCAACCCCGCGGTTGAGCCAAGCTTCGGGCCAGTCCTCCTTATGGCGTACACACTTTTCGTAGACCATAGCCGCTTGTTCCCACTGGCCGTTCTTGTGGAAGGAAACGCCGAGACGGAATAGGGATTCAGGGGAGTTAGTCACCTCGGCGAGTTTGTCGTAACACTCGGCCGCCCGGTCCCATTTGTCCGCTTTTTCGTGCAACACCGCCAAGTTGTACAACGCAGGAGGCGATTCCGGTTCGAGCTTTAGTGCCCGCTCATAGAGGGCTTGGGCTTCTTTATCCTTTCCAAGCTGTTGACAACAGGCCGCCAGATTCAGATGCGCGTCGACCGAGTCCTCTTGGATCCGCAGAGCTTCGGTGTAGGCTTGGACGGCCTCCTCATGGCACTCCATTTTCTGGCAGGAGAGACCCAGGTTAAACCATCCCTCATAGGAATCTGGGGCGACGCTCACCAATTCTTTGTAATGGGTGGCCGCGTCGTCGAAGTTTTCCAGGCGGTAACTAGAGTAGGCGAACCCTTCGTGGGCGGTTGCGGACTCGGGCTGAACCTTGAGAAGTGCTCGGAAAGTATCCGCCGCCTTCTGGTGCTCCTGCTGTTTGAGGTAGACGCTGCCGAGGTTGGTCAGCACCCCTTCCGACTTCTCGTTCTTGTCCAAGGCAGCGAGATAATGTTGGACAGCCTTTTCCCATTCCTCTGATAGTTGGTAGGCAACACCCAGCCCGAAGATCGCACTCTCGGAATCGGGATGGTTTTCCAGATAAGCTTCGTAAGCAGCCTTTGCACCTTCGTGGTCTTCGAGCTTGAGGCAGCAACCCGCCACTCCGAGATGTGCTTCACCGAGCTCAGCGTCGAGCTCAGCAGCCGCTCGGAACGCTGCCTTGGCTTCTTCGAATTTCTCACACGCTTGTAGTGCGAAGCCGGCGTTGAACTGAGCCGCGGCGTTTTCAGGCTCGAGTTCGAGTAGCTCACCGTAGAATTCCGCAGCTTTGGCGAAATCTGCCCGCTCGAGATAGATTTGTGCCATAACGGTGTAGACCTCAGTGAGGTCATTGCCGTTTTCGCGAGCCCTCTCTAGGTGCTCCAACGCCTCGTCGAGTTGGCCGCGCAAATAATGACGGACTGCAGCGGCATAGGGATTAGCAACCGCACTGCCGTTCGTCGGAGCCCTTTTCTCCGGTCTCACGTTGGGCCGCTCCTCTTCCACGGACACGGACTGATCGGCCCCGTTTTCCTTTGAATCATTTTTGTCTTTCGTGTCTAAGAAATCGCCAAATAGTCTCATCGCTAGCTTCCTTGATTCATCGTCGGAACCTGACTTCGTTGCTTCTCATCGCACTCGCCGTTCCGTTTCGCTCATCGACCGATTCAATAGGCTAGAAGAAATCCCAGAGCTCCAGGTCCGAGGGACTCCGGACCTTCAGCAGTGGCCCGAGCGGCTCGGCGGACACTACGTCCGCTTCCTTTTCATTCCAACGAGCCGTGCCTTCATTCTGGCTTCCCGCCTTCGGGCGAACTTCGTTTTGCTCCTCGCTTCCCAGCACCTTTACTCCACCCTCAAGCGCCGACGAGGGTAAGATCTCGCCGACCAATTCGAAGCCGCTGTTGAACTGTGGAAACTCTTCAACCGGCGCCCGAACTTTCGGGGGTATCCACAACCGTACGTCGTCCGCTGTCCACTTCGAGAAGACCTCCGCCTCTGCGCGATACGCATTCTCAACTGTGGGCTCGGGCAGATCGAAGTGAGCGAACCAAGAATCCTCACTTGTGCGGCGCTCAAAGTAGGCCGGTATGCACCCGAATAAACGGTATCGGAGTTCCCCTATACCGGGCAATCGGCATTCCACCTTAGAAACGATTACATCCGCACGCAGTTCATTTCTTCCCTCCAGTGTTTCCTCCAGCGGCTTGGGAAGCGCCGTGGTCAAGTCAACAGCAGGAATCACATACCATGCAAAGGGAATCGCGCTCTGGGTTTGGCGCAGCGTGGACTGCCAATCTGCTCCGGCCGCGAATTGACGGGCATCGCAGCGAGCTTCGGGAGCGGGCGTCAGCGGCAGTCCGTGGTTGGTTTCCGGCAGCGTCTCGGAGAACGTGTCTTTGGCCACAAGCGATGGTCCGAGCGAGATCCACTGGACACTCTCGGGGAGGACCTCTGTCAGCTCTGCCGCGGTGCCCACTTCGTGGGCGCCCACCGCGTCTGCCAGGTTCGCCGGCACAGAATTTGACAGCGACGAATCCTGTGGCTCGGGCCTCACTGATCCCAGCGCAGCAGTCGAGAAAGTGAAGGCAATAGGCTTCGCCGGCTCGCTCAACATAAGCTCTTGCGCTGCCAATGCGGTCCCGAATCTCGGTTCCTGCGTGAACTGCGGAACCCTTTCGTGGGCCGCAACTTCCGAACAAGTAATTCCCGGGACCCGCATTGCCTCGACGTAGGAAGTTTTCAACTGCATCGCCCTATGGGGGGGGGCGAGCGAAGCGGTCCAGACAGGCCGGAATGCGTCCAAAGACTGCTCGTCGGAAGAGGTCGGCGTGGCGCGCCTGGAGCTGAGGTCGACCGACTCAGGCATAAGCTGCTGTGCGCTGACAGCCCCCTGTGGAGCTGCGGACAGCGAAATCGGCACCGGGACACTCCCGACTACAACTCGTATCGTGGGCGGTTTTTCTTCCGCTGCCGTCTCTGAGTGAACGGGACGACTCTCCTGTTCGTCAGCTGTTGCTTCCGATGATTCACAGGAGATTTCACACAACTCGCCGGTTGGTCGAAGGAAGGGCTGTAGCGAGAATGCCTGACTCGGTGCCGGAGACACAGATGCCTGCCTTGATCCACCTGCCGCCAAGCGGCTATAGGGCTCTGAGCGAAGTTCGACGTCGAGACCCTTGGACTGCTGATTCACGCCTTCAGCGGCTGCAGGCCAGAGGGTCGCCAGATGGTCGCCTTGTAGATCTGGAGATCCTAGAGTCAGTGGCGCGGTTTGTTGGGGCGTGACCGGAGCAGTCGCCCGAGGCGCGCCGGCCCCCAGCTCTCCGTTCGAGCCACTGGATGGTTCGATGGCTTCAAAGGTCCGTGGATGGGCAAGTGGTGCAGGAGAAACAGAGCCGAACGAAGAGTCAGCCGCAAGCGCCTGGGGCGGCTCCGGCACTAGGGGAGGATGAGGAACTCCGAGAGCATCTTCTGATCGCAAGCTCGCAGTCTCTGGGGGATTGCTACCCCGGCTGAGCATCGCCCGTGTTTCATCGTCCAGATCCGGAGCGAAGTGAACGAGCTCGTCGATGTTGGCTAATGCGGTAAAAGGTCGGCACTCGCTAGGTGACCAGGAACTTTCAGAATCAGCCTCCGCGGGTTGGTCAGTCTCAGGCTCGGGCGAGTCGCTCTCGACGCTGCCATCGGAGCTGGAGGGCCGGTTTAGGATGTCCAACAGCGCGTCCAGACCGGGATCGGTCTTGTCCGTCGATACCGGGGCCCTGACTTCACCTTCCGCGGAGCTTTGCGGCGTCGCTGAGATCAGAGCGTCTTCGCCGATCGGCCCCTCGCCCTGAACTTGGGCCCACTGGGGGTCGACGAGGAGATCAGCATCCTTCGCGACCTGTTCCGGCTTGGGAGCTTCAGCCTGGTCTTGTTCCGGCGCCCCTAGCAAATGCCGGATGTCGCCTAGCTGCTCTATTTTTCCCTCAACCTGCTCGAGAACGGAGAGAGACTCGTCGCCGCCCGGTGTCGACTCGGGAGCGTCGAGGGCATCGGATTTCTTCTGCTCGCCGTGGACTGCCGCGATCTCCTCTCGTACGCCTCCGCTCTCGCTGAGCTGCACGTCGACCGTGGAAGATGGCAGCTTCGCTAACTCTTCATCGCTCAGCGAAGCTAATCGCTCGAACGGGTCCAAGCCCGTTACGGGCTCCGCACCCTCTAGCTCGGAGAAGGACGGAACGAGTTCGCCTTGGCGCTCTTGTGAGGCGGAGACGTGCTCCTCAGCCGCTATTCGCGTCTCTTCAGCGGCCTCGTGTTCGTGCTGGTCCCCGACACGGCCCTCGTCTTCCCGAGCGTAAGCCTGGCGAGGTTCATCGATCAGGACAGGCCCTGCCTCGGCGGGGTGAGAGGGGTCCGGTTGCTGGTAGGATTCAACAGACGCTTCGGTGGAGCTGGGGGCGGTGTCAAGGGCGGCGACTGACGAAGGCGCCTGTTCTTCTTCGAGTACCTCGTCGGGGGGCAGCGGTAATTCTAGCGCCCGCGGCGCGCCGCGCTCGTCCAAGAGTCGCGCCAATGTTTGCTGCTTGTAGGCTTCGGCGTGCCCGTCGGAGCAGAACTCCGACTTCGTTCGCCAGGCTCTGAGGCGAGGAACTTTTTTATGGCATACGAGACACCGCATGGGCCCACGATGAGCGTCACCGGTCACCTAGCCGGGCTGGCGGAGACGCTCTCCACTATGCATTCTGGTCTACTAGGCACAGACTTGCGATCAGCAGCGGGCCTTAAACCCTAATCAAAAGTAACCTACAATCCCTAGTCGTAGGAGAGTACTACTACTACCACCCGCTTTCGTATCCCTATGCCAGGCCACGTGCCGGGCAAACCTACGGCGTTGTCTCCCGAGTTCGTCGCCTGGAATCGTTCGACTATGCCGGGCCGATTCGCATCGGCATAACGCTAACTCTAGCTAGTTCAATCAGACAGAGTATAATCGCTGGGCCTGAGGTGCAGGAAGTCGAATGGCGGAAGGATGAGCCGCCGGTGATGACTTACGGGGGCTTAAGACTGTTACAGGCGAAATGCACGCCAGCACGGGACGCGGGTCCCCGCGAAAGCTCCGTCTGCCGGAAAATCTCGCTCCGGGTCAACGACTCCCTTAGGACCGAAAGGGCGTTTCTTCTACGTCGTTTCGGGACCACACGAGCGCAGCCGTCAGCATCGGAGCCGGCCGCGACCGCTGCTCCGGGAACAAGAAGCCGCGGGCCTTTCGTCCGCCGGCCCAGGCCGGACCGTCTTTCTCCTACTGAAGGGGTTTTTCAGGAACTTCGCGAAGGAACTTGTCGACGAGTTCTCGCTGCTGCTGTTCGGTAAGCGACGATTCGATCAGCCGTCCAGCCGCCTTTATGGCCAAGTCCGCCGCGACCTGGCGAATCTCCTCCATGGCCGCGCGCTGCTCTGCTTCCAGTCGCCGCAATCCCTGTTCGGTGACCCGACGGGCTTCGGCTTTCGCCTCTTCGACCATGCGCTGACGAACCTGCTCGGCGTCCTGGCGGGCTTGCTGCACGATTTGCTCGGATTTCCGGATCGCCTCGTCGATGCGGCGCCGATTCTCTTCCAGTACGGTCTCGGTCTTCCGACGTGTTTCTTCGGCCTGGGCGAGGGCTTCCTGGATTTTCTTCTCCCGCTCGTCGAGGGCCTTGAGCAGGGGTTTCCAGGCAAACAGACGCAAGACCGTCAACAAGACCACGAAGACGATGATCGTCCAGATCATCAATCCGGGTTCGAAACGCAGCAGTGGGTTCTCTGCCGTCATGACGGAACCGTCTTACTTCATGAAGATCACGACAAAGCACACGCCGAGCGCGATGACGCTAACGCCTTCCAGCAGGAACAAAGGAAGCTGAAAGGCCTGTACGATGTCGCGGGCCGCCTGGGGCTGGCGTGCGATGCTTTCGACCGCCGCGGCCGTCAGGCGCCCGATGCCGATGCCGGCGCCGATGACGGCAATGCCGGCGCCGATCGCGGCTCCGAAATAGTGTAGTACGTTGGGGCCTGAGGCGCCCTCCTGCGCCAAAGCGGCGGCTGGGCTCAGCAGCAACAAGACGAGTGTGACAAGTACGGTCCGGGCGGCACGGTTCGGGTTCTGTTTCATTCGAAGATCGACCTCCAAAAAGAGTTTCATATTACTCAGTGGGCGGAGTGGACTACCATCCCAACAAAGATTGCTGACAACAAAGTAAAAACGTAGGCTTGGATGAATGCAACGATAATCTCCAGAAGACTGATCGCAACTGCCAGGGGAACGGACAAGAAGATTCCAGCCAGGACGCTTTTGAATATGAAAACGAACGAAAGCATCACGAGGATCACAATGTGACCTGCCGTCATATTGGCGCCGAGTCGGATCATCAGAGCGACCGGCTTGACCAGGGTGCCCAGCACCTCAATAACGATCAGCAGGGGCGCAATGGCGATCGGCACCCCCGGGGGCACCATGTGCTTGACGTAACCGATCGGTCCGAGCACGATCACGCCTGAGACCACGATCAGCAGCAGGGTCAAAGCCGCCAGAGTGGCCGTCACGTTCAAGTTACTGGTGGGCGAATAGCCGCCCGGGACCATCCCCGCCAGATTGCAGGTGAGAATAAAAAAGAACAGGGTCAGCAAATAGGGCGCGAAGAAGCGGCCATACTTGAGGCCCATGTGCGTGACCGCGATCTCGTCCCGGACAAACAGCACGAGGGCCTCGATGGCGTTGGTTACCCCAGTCGGCGCCCCCTTGGAAATCCGGGAGCTGCGCAGAAACCATCCCAAGAACAGCATCAGAAAGGCCGCTGCCAGAAGCATCATGACGACGGCTTTCGACAGTCCCCAAGAAGCCAGCACCGGGTCTTCCAGATCTTGGTTGGCGATGTGATGAAGAATCACGCCTACAAGCGTTTGCTCGCCGCCGTGTTCACCGCCCGCGGCGGCCAGAAACGCCAAAGGGATCGGAAGAATCATAGTTTCTGGACGAAGTGGCGGTAGCGGAAGCCCTCAACGATTTGGGCCATTAGGTAGCCGGCTAACAGGGCCAACGTGAAGGACTTCGGCTCCAACCATTCGCTATTTAAGACGAGGACCAGCAGCCCGAGTACCCAGCTCGTCCGCACGGCCACGCCCACAAACCAAAGCTGCCAATACCTCTCGAGCTTGAACGACGGCCCCCAGAGTCTCAGGATCAGCTCCGACAACGCCATCGTCGACAACCCAGCCACCAAACCCCAGAAAACCCCGATGCTCATTTATTCAGCCACATGATCTTAGCCAGGTTCCAAAGTCCCACCACGATGCCCACGAACAGCCCGATCACGGTTGAGGCCGGGTTGGCGTCAAAGTACTCTCCCAGCAAGTAACCGATCAGCAAGCAGCCGATCACGCTGCCGCTCAGGGTCCAGCCCGCGTCCGCTGCCGGCCCGACTCGTCTGCTCCAGGAGTCACGCCCTTCAGCCCGCATTTCTCACCAGCTGACGGTCGAAGCACGCGATAGGCCCGCCATTACTTCGCCGCGCTTGCTCGCCGTGCTCAACGTACTGCGGCCGGCCCAGGCACAGGCGGCACACTTCCCACTCAGATTGGATCCGGTTTCCGGTCGGTGAGGTTGGAAACGCTCAGGGGTAAACGGCCCGCTAAACTCCACGATAACAAACCGCTCCGCGCCCGAGCAAGCAAAGGGCTCAACCCCGTCCCCTCCGCAACTATCGCAGCGGCAACAGGATCGAATCGGCGGCCAGTCGGATGAAGGGCTCCGGGTAAAGACCGATCCACAGAGTGAACACGCCGCTGGCCACCAGGGCGACTCGGGCGCCCCATCCCGGCGCGACTGAGGCGGGTTCGGCGTCTCGCGAAAGGAACATCACCCTCACGATACGGAAGTAGTAGTAGGCCGCCACCGCAACGTATAAAGCGGCAAAGACGGCCAGCACGTAATGCCCCGTCTCGATGAGCGCCAAAAAGATGAAGTATTTTCCGTAGAAGCCCGCCGTCGGCGGGATGCCGGCCAGCGACAACAGAAAAATCAGCATCAGGATAGCGTATCCGGGATGGGTGTGAATCAAACCCGAGAAATCCTCGACATCTTCGGCTGCCTGGCCCTTGCGCCTCATCATGACGAGCAAAGCGAATGCGCCGAAGTTCATGAACATGTAGACCAAAAGGTAGACGAAGATCCCCTTCAGCCCGGTTTCGTTAGCCGCCACGAGCCCCAACAAGATGTAGCCGGCGTGGGAGATCGAGCTATAGGCCAGCAGGCGCTTCATGTTTTCCTGAGTGATCGCGGCGATGTTTCCCAATGTCATGGTCGCCAGCGCCACCGCCGCCAGCATCGGTATCCACAGCTCGCGCGCGTCCGCCAGGGGCACTAAGAAAATCCGAATCAGAAGCGCGAAGGAAGCAGCCTTCGAGGCCACGGAAACGTACGCGGTGATCGGTGTGGGCGCTCCTTCGTAGACATCCGGCGCCCACATATGAAAGGGCACGGCGGAGATCTTGAACAGCAGTCCGACCGAGGTGGTGATCATCGCCAACAGCAGCATCGGATCGCCGGGGTCACGCTCCGCGACGGCTGCCGCCACATCGCGCAACAGCGTCGAGCCGCTCATGCCGTAGAACAGCGAAAACCCATAGGCCAGCAACCCGCTCGAGAAGGCCCCCAGCAGCAGATACTTGATCGCGGCTTCGTTCGAGCGCTTGTCGGAACGCAGGAACCCGACCAGCACAAAGAAGCTGAGCGACATCAGCTCCAACCCGACAAACAAAGTCACCAGCTCGTGCCCGGCGGCGAGAATCGACATGCCCGCCTGGGCAAACAGCATCAGCGCGTAGTATTCGCCACGGTGCTCGCCCTCCTGCTCCAGGTATTTGGCGGAAATGATAATCGCCAGGATCGTTGAGCCGACGAAGATGGCGTTGAAAAAGACCGAGAATCCGTCCACGACAAGCGCGCCGTTGAGGGCCGTGCGCTCCGCGATGTTGTTTCCCACCAGATCGCTGTGGTGCTGCCAGACGGCGAAGCCGACAAACAGCTCGCCAAGAAAGGCCGTCAGGGCGTTCAGGTAGCGCATGCGGCTGTTGCGGATAAGGAAATCCGTCATCAGGATGCCGCATCCGAACAGGCACAATAAGATCGCCGGCTTCAAGGCGAAGAAGTCCGTGACCGTGAAAAAACTGCCGATGTCGAACGTCTGATTCATCGCTTGATTAGCTCAGCGACTTGTTTGTCGTTTTCCAGTGGGTTTGGCAAGCCGTTTCGCGCAAAGTATCCGGGATCAACCCGTTCGACGACTTTGGCGACGGGCTTGTCGAGAATCTCAAAGTAGGGTTTGGGATAGAGTCCGATCCAGAAACACCACACGACCAGCGGAACCATCACGCAGATTTCACGCAGGCTGAGATCCTTCAAGCCTTCGTTCTTCGTGTTGGTGATCGGGCCGAGCATGGTCCTCTGGAAGAGCCACAACAGGTAAGCCGCCCCCAGCACGATCCCCAGTACCGCGCAAGCGGCCCACCAGACGTTCTTTTCCAGCACGCCCCGCAGGATCGCGAATTCACCGATAAAGCCGTTGAGCCCCGGCATGCCCGCCGACGCCAGCATCGATATGGCAAACAAGACCGTATAGACGGGCATGCGGTTCGAGAGGCCGCCGTATTCGGAGATCAGACGGCTGTGGCGGCGTTCGTAGGCGATGCCGACCACCAAAAAGAGTAGCGGTGTGGAGATGCCGTGATTGATTCCCTGCAGCACCGAGCCGGCAATTCCGTTGGGATTGAGCGCGATCAGCCCCAGAGTGCAAAAGCCCAGGTGACTGACCGAGGAGTAAGCCACCAGCCGCTTCCAGTCCTTTTGCATCAGCGACACCAGAGCCCCGTAGATGATCGCTATGATCGACAAGGCCGCGATTACTTGGACCGTCGATGGATCGCTGGCCCCCTCCGGCAGCAAGGGAATGGAAAAGCGGACGAGCCCGTAAAGCCCCATCTTCAGAAGGATGCCGGCCAGTATGACCGACCCCGCCGTTGGAGCCTCGGTGTGAGCGTCGGGCAGCCAAGTGTGGAACGGAAACATGGGAACCTTGATCGCGAAGGCGAAGAAGAAACCCCAAAACAGCCAGATCTGCAAGTCGACCGGCAGGTTTGTCTTCATCAAGTCTTCGAGGGCGAACGTGTAGACCCCGAACTGCTCGTGATGCTGGAAATAGAGGGCCAGCATGGCCAGCAGCATCAGCACCGACCCGGCCAACGTATAGAGAAAGAACTTAATGGCCGCGTACAATCTCCGATCGCTTCCCCAAATGCCGATGATGAAGTACATCGGTACCAGCATGATTTCCCAGAAGAAATAGAACAGGAACAGGTCCAGCGCCATGAAAACGCCCAGCATCCCGGCTTGCAGGAAAAGCAAGAAAGCGTAATACTCTTTCACCCGGTCTTGAATCGCCGACCATGACGACAGGATGGACAAGAACCCCACCACGGTCGTCAACATGATCAACAAGAGGCTGATGCCGTCGATACCCAGGTGGTACTCGACGCCAAGGGAAGGAATCCAACTCAGCCGCTCCCGATACTGAAAGTTACCATCCGCCTTATCGAACCAGAACACCAGCGGCAGCGACACTAAGAAGCCAATGAAGCCCACGACATTCGCCGCGTAGCGGATGAGTTGCTTCTTCTCCTTCGGAATCAGCAGCAAAAGAAACATCCCCACAAGCGGGGTGAGCCAAACGATGCTTAGAATGTGGTCTTCCATAGTCGTTACCGGATCGTTCAAACTGCAAAGTCAGGCCGCTCAACCAACTTCACTCCTTAATATGCCGAGCATCCTCTCATTGAAATACGTAGTAGGTCAGCAATACCAAGACGCCGAGAACAATCATAAAGGCATAGTTCTGCACTAGCCCGGTCTGAAGCATACGAAACGGATAGGAAGAAAACTTAACTAGAAACGCGGTCAGCCGAACCAAGCCGTCCACGACCCACGTGTCCCACCAGATGCTGATGCTGGACGTGAAGCGCGTCAGCCAGCCGGCGCCGTTGACCCCTCCGTCGACGACCCGACTGTCGAACTCAGTTAAGACTGTCCCGCCTCCCTTGGCAAATCCGTCCACGAACGCCGCTCCGTAGATTTCGTCCACGTAGTACTTGTTGTAAAACAAGCCGTAGGCGGGGCCGAGTATGCGCTGCATGGGCTCACCCTCGAGTTTGCGAGAGAAGACCTTGCGAGCCAGCAAGATGCCGCCCACCGCCACGCCGACCGACAACACCATCAGTAGCCATTCGGTGCTGGTGTCATGGTGCTCAGCGGCAGCCGCCCCGTGTCCCCCGACGATCGCCACCGCGGGAGCCAGATAGTGCTCGAAGCTGGGCAGGGCGTCGTGAATCGGACCAAACACGAGGGGGGTTCCCACCCAGCCGGCGACGACGCTGCCGATGGCCAGCACAATCAGTGGAAAGGTCATACTGGCGGGCGATTCGTGGACATGTTCCGCCACTTTGGGATCAACGCGCGAGTCCCCGTAGAAGGTCATGTACATCAGCCGGAACATGTAGAAGGCCGTCATCCCGGCCGTGATGAACCCTAGCCCCCAAAGCCAGCCTTGATTGCCGGACCAGGTTTTCCACAAAATTTCGTCCTTCGAAAAGAAGCCCGCCAGGCCCGGAATGCCGGCAATGGCGATGGCGCCGATCCACATCGTCCGGAAAGTGATGGGTATCTTGTCTTTCAAGGCCCCCATCTTGCGCATGTCCTGCTCACCCGACACGGCGTGAATTACCGAACCGGAACCGAGGAACAACAGTGCTTTGAAAAAGGCGTGGGTGTAGAGGTGAAAGATCGCCACCCAGAACGCTCCCACGCCGCAAGCCAGAAACATGTAGCCGAGCTGGCTGACCGTCGAGTAGGCCAGGACGCGCTTGATGTCGTTCTGCACCAGCCCGATTGTCGCGGCGAAGATGGCCGTCAGCGCTCCAACGACGGCGACAATCATCATCGTCTGGGGTGCAAGAACGTACAGAGCGCTCGAGCGGGCGACCATGTAGACCCCGGCGGTGACCATCGTGGCGGCGTGAATGAGTGCCGACACCGGCGTCGGGCCCTCCATGGCGTCGGGCAACCAAACGTACAAGGGCAGTTGCGCCGATTTCCCGGCCGCCCCGATGAACAGCAGCAGCGTGATCACGCTAAGCACCCCGAAGCCGGCCGTTTCCGCGCTGAAGCCGCCCTTCTCGAGGGCCGGTCCGATTTCGGTGAACTGAAGCGTCCCGAGGGTTGTGAAGATCAGCAGCATGCCGATGATAAACGCCGCATCGCCGACGCGGTTCACCAAAAATGCCTTGTTGGCGGCGTTGGTGGCCGACTTGCGGTGAAAATAAAACCCGATCAGCAGGTAACTGCACAGCCCGACGCCTTCCCAGCCGACGAACATCAGGGCGTAGTTGTTGGCCAGCACCAGGATCAGCATGAAGAAAACGAACAGGTTGAGGAAGCCGAAGAAGCGGTAGTAGCCACCGTAGTGGGCCATGTACCCCGTGGAGTAGACATGGATCACGAAACTGATCCCGGTGACCACAAGGACCATCACGGCGCTCAGCGGATCGAGCAAAAAGCCCCAGTCGGCGGTGAAGGGCGCGAGCCCGGAATCCGTCTTGGAGGCCAAGCCGGCCAACCAGGTGTATTTGACGACTTCGTGGCTGCGGCTCTCTATGCCCTGCAGTTGAATCACGGCCCCGAGCGAAAAAATAAAGGAAACCAGTACCATCCCGGGACACAGCAAGTCGATCAGTCGTCGGCCCGGCGAAGGCCCGGCGTGGCCGTCATGGCCCCCGCCGCTCTGCGGATCGAGCCGTCGGCCGAACAGCAACATCACCAGGGCCCCGAATAGAGGAAACAGGGGGATCAGCCAAATGTTATCCAGGAAGAACATGAAAACCAGCGGTCTCTATGCGTCGCCGGGAGCGAAACCCGCCCCCGCTCGCTCACCAGCGCAAAATATCCACCTCGTCGGCGTGTACCGTCTCCTTGTTGCGGAACAGCGCGATCAGAATGCCCAGCGCGACCGCCGCCTCCGCCGCCGCAACCGTAATCACGAAGATGACGAAAACCTGGCCGTTCACATTCCCGAAGACGTTGGAAAAAGCTACCAGATTGATGTTGACGGCGTTCAAGATCAGCTCGATCGACATCAGGATGACAATGATGTTGCGGCGCGTAAGGACGCCGATCGTCCCGATGACCAGCAGAAGGGTGCTCAAGACCAGGTAGTGTGCTGTTGTTACTGGGAACATTTCAACAACGACGAGCCGGCTGGAAATCCCCGCTCGCGAGCGCTTTCCCGCTATCAGCCTGTCTCAGGGCGCACCTTGGCCATCACCACCGCGCCTATGATGGCAACCAGCAGCAGGATGGACGCTAGTTCAAACGGCAGCAGATACTCGGAAAACAGCACCTGGCCAACCTTCTCTGAGTTGTTGCCGACCTCGCCAAGCGCGGCCGGAGCCGCGGGCTCCGCAAGTCGAAATGCGCCGACCCCCCGCGACAGTAGGATGCCCAGTTCCGCAACCAGAACTAACCCGCCCAGCAACCCCAGCCACTTCTGATTTGCAAACCGCCGCTGGCGTGCCTCTTCGCTCACGGGAACCAGCATGATGACAAACAAATACAAAACTACGACCCCGCCGATGTAAAGGATGATCTGAACCCCGGCAAGAAACTCAGCGCCCTGCAGCAAAAAAAGCCCTGCGACGCCTAGCAACGCTCCAATCAGCCAAATGGCACAGTGGATGACGTTTCGACGGGTTATCGTCAGGACGGCGCTAATCAGAATCAAGGCCGCGAACGCGTAGAAAAGGACCGAGTCAAGCCACATCGCAGAGCTCAAACTTCACAAGCCGCGCAAAGAGTCTACCAGGATACACCAAAAGCTTGCACCAACCCATTTCAGCACCAAACCCAGCTGATCTGGAACTGGCCTTGGTCTGTACATTGAACGCCTCATTACGCGGCAGGCAGGTGGTGACCTCCAACGAATTGAATGAAACTAACTGTTTATGACCTCCTGAGGCGGCAGTCGCGATCGGAAAATCCGACAGCCAGCAGTACACAACATACCATCGATCTTTCGCAACTCCTTGAAGGCGTGTACATCCTGAGCGTGGATAGCGAACAAGGGCCCCATCCGAGCGGGTCATGCTGCTACGCCAGGGGTCTTTTCCCACAACATCACCTGGAAGATGAAAGTGGATGCACGGTGCACCTGCCGGAAATCATGCTGTTTCAGGATGCCACCTACCAGCGTGTTCGAATGAATGTAAATGCGAAAGTTGCGGTAGCGCAGCTTGATGAACAAATTGGCTACCGTACTGATCACCCGGGCCAGCCAGGTATCGTGCGGATACACGAGCGCCACCAGGTGGTTGCTATGCTGGGCAGCCTGGTTAATCAATTCCTTGGCATCAGGGTAGCAGCAGATCACCTTGTCCATGCTCACGATATCGTGAGCTGCAAGTTGCGGGGCGATATCCACAAAATCGCCTTGCCGGTAGGTGATCCGTTCCTTTATGCCCTGCTGCGCTGCTTCCTCTTTCGCTACCACCTGATAGGCAGGTGATGCCTCCACGTTGGTTGCCTGGGCAACACCGCGGTTTAGCATGGCGATTTGAATGGTGCCTACGCCACCTCCGACATCCAGCAAGCTGGTATCACCGTTCCTGTGCGATGAGATGGCCTCGATGAGCAGTTTGGTGGCCTTGTCCGCCCCTTTCTTCCGGTAGCGCTTCAACATCTTGCGCGCTTCCTTCTGGTCGAACTTTTGCTCTATGCCGCAACACTGGCCGCAGGTCATGGGGTAAAGGTAGAAACTAAGCCGTTGAGCTTACTAATCCCAAAGGTTCCAAGGACTTACAGACTTTCTCGGCAGCGTCCCGACCCAGGCGGGCCGCGACCATTTCAGAATTTGTATTGAGCGGGTAGGGGGCCTTCCTCCAGCATTTGGCGATCCCAGATGGCGCCGTCTCGCGTGTAGTAGGCCAATTCGAAGTCCTGCGTCAGCTCCAGCGCGTCCACCGGGCAGGCGTCCTCGCACAGGCCGCAAAACATGCAACGCGAAAGATCGTAGGTAAAGTGGGTCAGCTCCTTGCGGCGGGTCTCGGGGTTGCGTACAGCTCCCACAATGATCAACTGCTCCGGGCACGCCAGCGCGCACAAATCGCAGGCGATGCACAGCGTTGCGTTGCTTTCCGGATGGACGTTCAGTCGTGGGGCGCCACGATAGCGCTCCGCGACGGCAGGCCGCTCCTTGGGGTACTGCTCGGTGTAGACCAACGAAGGCTTCTGATTACGGAACGTGACCCAAAGGCCCTTCAGCAGATCCACGAGCAGGAAAGTGCGGAGGAATTTCTTCATGCGACTTCTCTACTCACGAGAATAACAGCCGGGCAGCCGCATTGACAATCAGTGCGCCAATGCTGATGGGGATCAAGTAGACCCAACCGACCCTCATAAGCTGATCGTAGCGGTATCGCGGGAAGGTTCCGCGGTACCAGATAAACGTATAGAGAAGGACAGCCACTTTCAGCAAGAACCAAAACAGACCAATGATAAGTGTATTGACTTCTGGGATGGCAAACAGGGCGACGAACAGGAACATTCCTCCCGCCAGCGCAAGCATCACGAGACGCTGTTCGATCAGCAGCAAACGTTTGACACCTACCAGACAGCCAAAGCCGATCGCCGCGAACAAAAAGGCCGGGAAGTAAACGTTCAACGGCGCTTCCAAGAAAGCAACGTTCGGGAACGGACGCAGCCAGCCGCCGAAAAATAGAGTCACCCCTACCGAGCAGATCACGAAGATGCTGGCGTACTCCGCCAAAAAGAAGAGAGCGAAGCGGAAGCCGCTGTATTCGGTGTGGAAACCCGCGACGATTTCCGACTCAGCTTCGGGCAAGTCGAAAGGAGCGCGGTTGGTTTCGGCCACCCCGGCGATCAGGAACAAAGCCGTGGGAATGAGCATCAACCCGTAGTTCGAAAAAGCGATCCATTCCCCCTGCTCGAGCTGCGCCTTCACAATCCCCTGCATGCTGAGTGTTCCGGCTACCAGCAGGCCCGTGATCACGGCGAAGCCCAGCGGCACCTCATAGCTCACCATCTGCGCCGCCGAGCGCAAGGACCCCAACAACGAATATTTGCTATTGGACGACCACCCACCCAGGATCAATCCCAGAATGCCGACGGTAGACATCGCCAGCACGAACAGGATGCCGATGTTGACGTCGGCCACGTAGAACTTGTCGCTCAGTGGGAGGACCGCGAACGCCGTCAGGGCCGTAAAGGTCGACAGGACGGGGGCGAACCAAAAGAGCCACTTGTCCGACTGCGCCGGGATGATGTCTTCTTTGAGCAGCAGCTTTACAGCGTCGGCGATCGGTTGCAGGAATCCGTAGGGACCCACCCGCATCGGGCCCAGGCGGACTTGCAGATCCGCCAGCACTTTGCGCTCCAGCAAGACGATATAGCCGGCCACGAGCGGGAACAAAGCCACGATCAAGGCCGTGACGACAAACGGCCACAGATAGGGGGCCACCGCCTGCGTGTAGGGATGGTTGAGCAGTTCCTCCATGTGAACCCTTGGCCGCGGACTTTAGCGGTCCATTTTCATAAATACACTCACGTTCCGGGCGATCGGGCTTTAAATATACGTAACCCAACTCGTGAAACGGACTACCTAGCGATCCACCTCTCCTAAGACAATGTCGATCGTGCCGATGATCGCAACGACGTCAGCCACCAACGACCCACGGCACATTCGGTCGAGCGCCTGCAGATTCACAAACGACGGCGGGCGCACCCGAAGCCGGTACGGCTGCGTCGAGCCGTCACTCACCACGAAGTAGCCCAGCTCACCCTTGGGAGCCTCGATCGAGGTATAGGCCTCGCCGATGGGTGGCTTCAGAACTTTGGCGACCTTGCCTTTGATGGGACCACTGGGCAGGTTCTCGACGCCTTGCCGGATGATGCGAACCGATTGCCGCATCTCTGCTATGCGCACCAGGTAACGGTCGTACGTGTCGCCGTTCTCGGCGGTGGGCACATCGAAGTCGTACTTTTCGTAGCCGGAATAGGGCAGCGCCTTGCGGATGTCCCACTTGACGCCGGCGGCACGCAGCACAGGGCCGGTTACGCCGTAGTCCTTACAGTCTTCGGCGTTGAGGATTCCCACACCCTTCGTTCGGCCGAGCCAGATGCGATTGGTCGTAAGCAATTCTTCGTACTCGTCGACTTTTCCTTCCAGCCAATCACAGAATGTCAGGCAATCTTTTTCAAAGCCGTCGTAGGTCTCATACAGCAGCCCGCCGATCCGAAAAGCGTGGGTCGTCAACCGCGCGCCGCAGTATTTCTCGAAGATCTTGAGAACCTCTTCGCGTTCGCGGAAGCAGTAGAAAACCGGCGTGATCGCACCGATGTCGAGGGCGTGCGTGCCTAGCCACAACAGGTGGCTGGCGATCCGATTCAACTCCGACAAGATAACCCGTACGGCTTGTGCGCGCTCGGGAATCTCGACCGCCAGCAGGGTCTCGATGGCCATGCAATAGCCCAACCCGTTGGACACCGCGGCGACGTAGTCCATGCGGTCCACGTAGGGCGCAAACTGAACGTAGGTGCGGTTCTCGGCGATTTTTTCCACGCCGCGATGAAGGTAGCCGATGACGCACTCGGTGCCGAGCACCTTTTCCCCATCGAGCTTGAGGATGACCCGCAACACGCCGTGAGTCGAGGGGTGCTGGGGGCCCATGTTGAGGACCAGTTCGTTGGTGTCGAGGAAGGTCGCTTGTTCCATTACTGCGCGCTCTCGATGTGCAGATTTTCGCGCACCCAGTCCTCATCCTGCTGGATGATGGAATGCTCTTTGCGCAAGGGGTAGCCCTGCCATTCGTCCGGCAGCAGAATGCGGGTCATGTTCGGATGCCCATTGAAAGTAATCCCAAACATGTCGAAGACCTCGCGCTCCAGCCAGTTGGCTGCCTGGTGCACGCTAGTAGCCGTTGCCGGACTATCGCCCTCCCCCGCCTGGGCCTTGACGCGGATTCTTGTGTTCCGCGCGAAGGAGTAGAGAATCCAGATGAGATCAAATCGGTTTTCTCTTTTTGGATAGTCCACGGCCGTGACATCAACTAGGTAGTCGAAGTCCTGTTCGAGTTTCAGAAACTCGATGATGGGAACCACGGCCGACAACTCGGCGACAAGAAAACTCTGGTCGCGATAGGTGGAAAACTCTTTGATCTGGTCGCCGAAGCGCTCTCTGAGGCTGTCGACCAGAGGGCTCTCCCAGGGGCTCACCTCCATGACGGTGGGAACCTTCTTCTTAGGAGGTGGCTTGGCGGCGGGCTGGGAAGGTTTTTCGGTGCCCGGCTTGCTCTCTTCCGCCATACTCTTATTCTGCCACCGGGCGGAGACGGGATCAAAACTCGCGCTGCCGCCGTCGCCAGGTGCATCTATCTGGTATCACAGTCCGAAAAGAGGTGTCAACAAGAGGGCGGTAGTCGGCCCTTCGCGATCGACCCAACAAGAGCAAGATCCGCGTCGATAGAGAACTTAAATCCAACGGTGTGCCACTCCAGTACCCGGCAGCCCTGACTCTCACCACGCCACTGCCGTAAAATCAGAGGGGCTCGAAGCGCACCCTATCTGTAGTCGATTCGGGAGCCGCCTATTCCCTCGACCACCCAGGCATCACGAAAAGCTGGAAAAAGGCGAACCCGGCGGGCGGGTTCGTCCCCGCCCGAAGCCGCCCCACGGTAGTCTCATTGCCGACAGTTGCCGCTATGGGGTGACAATCACTCCACCCGAGCCACGCGCGGCGCAGCAGCTAGCTTGTTCTCCAAACTGGGTGCGACAAGATGCAAGGCCGCCAGACCCATGCCATCGCGAAACTCTCCGCGGCGGATCATCGTCTGCAGCCGGCGGTAGCTAACTTCTTGGACCGATAGATGTTCGGTTTTTTCCGGCTCCGCCTCGCCCGGCTGCAGGCCGCTCGCGAGGAAGACGTGACGGACTTCGTTCGACACGCCGGAATAGACGACGAAATCCCCCAGCTTCCGGAGACGCGAGGCCGAGTAACCGGTTTCTTCGCGAAGTTCTTGGCGGGCGGCGTCCCGCAGGTCGAGTTCCCTGACTTCCGCCGCCGGGCAGCTCATAGGAGTACTCTCCACTCGGGTAGCGGTACTGTCGAACCAACACCACTTTGCGTTCGCCGGTGACGGCCACAACCATCACAGAGGGGGCCATCGTAAGAAAGGAATAGCTAAACCGATGGCCGCTCGACTGGACCTCCACGTCGTGTTGTTCCAAGGCGATCCAACGACTGTGGTAAATAGTTCGTTGGCGAGTTTTTTTATCGGAGGGTTTGACATCAGAAGGTATACTATAGGAGTTTCGTATATAGCGAGGTACTAATATGTGGGGACGAGGTACTAATATGTGGGGACGAAAAGAAGATTCAGTTACACCAACGCCAAATCCGTCAGGAGAACAAGCTGCGTCCGAGAGGCCAGTGCCGCCTCGTGTCGCCCCGAGTCCGTCTACCCGGCCGATTGGGGCGTCTGGAGGGCTTAACCAAGGGGGGGAAGAAATGGCACAGATCGGAAAGTCTCTCCGGCTGAAGGGTGAGATCACTGGCAGCGAGGACCTCCTCATCGATGGTGAGGTCGAAGGAGCGATTGAACTCAAGGAAAACAGCCTCACGGTTGGCCCGAACGGAAACGTGAAGGCGGACGTATCGGCGCGGTCCATTATTGTAATGGGTCACTTGCGCGGCAACGTCCGGGCAGGCGAGAAGATCGAGATCTGCAAGACAGGCTCGCTCGAGGGCGACCTATCCACGGCCCGCATCGTGATCGAAGACGGTGCGGTGTTTCGTGGCAGCATCGATATCGTCAAGCCGGGCCAGGCCGACGCCGACGCGAGGCGGAAGGCCGTGCCGATCGTGGAGTCGCCCAAGAGTTCGGCGGCCGTCGCGGGGCGTGGGGCGACGATCACTCCGCAGCAAGCGACACTGCCCTCGCGCAACCCGTAGTTCCAAGTCGAGATGCACTCTGTGAAGAGGAGGGGGCGGAAGCTGCCAATCGGAAGGCTTCTGACGCAGTGGTAGATCTGCTGAAGAAATTATTTGCTTTCACGGGGGAGGACTCGTCCAACCACGTGGGGAGTGTATCTAGCAACGGGTCCGACCACGGGCGGGCTCGAAATGCGAAGCTGCCCCCGGAACTTGTTCGGAAAAGCACCGCGCTCGGCCATTTCTTCGAGAACTTTCCCAGCCGCTCGAGCGGTGAGGTGCTCGACCTCGGCGGTCTCAAAGAATCCAATGTTGAATTCCTAAGCCGGAAGGGCTACAGGATCCACGCCATCGATCTGTTGCCCGTCTTCGATCGTGTTAAAGCCAGCCTCCCGGGTCGCCGTTTTGACGCCGCCGCGGCCCGCCGGTTCGTCGACGAGTATCTTCGCTTCCGGCCCAATCAGTTTGACGCCATTCTTGCTTGGAACACGCTGGAACACCTTGACGCGGATCTGTTGGCAACAACCGTACGCCGCCTTGGTGAAATTCTCAGCCCGGGCGGCGGTCTATTCACTGTCTTCCACACGCAGTCTCGCGGCGAGACGGTAAACGTCTACAAGTATCTCATTGAGGGCTCGGACGTGCTTCGACTCCCGACTCGTCAGTTGCGCGCTTTGCAGCAATCCTTCAACAATCGCAGCCTGGAAAAGCTTTTCAGCGGCTACCATTCCGTGAAGTTCTTCCTAACCCGCGACAGCCTGCGCGAGGTCATCGCGGTCCGTTAGCGCGTATCGAGAGAGGTCGTGCCAATCCAGGCCTCGATTCCACGCCGCGTCTCCGGCTTTTTGCTGAGCCTGCTCGCTTCGACGGCCGTCGCTGCGGCGACGGATGTAGACTATCGCCGGGCAGGCCACGACCATTACTTCAATCTGGAATACGACCAAGCCATCTCTGCCTATCGCCAACTTCTGGCGCAGCAGCCCAACGATCCGACTGTATTCAACCACATCGCCTCGGCCATTTTGTTCAAGGAGTTGCTTCGCCTCGGACTACTCGAATCCAGCGCTTTCAAGGGCGACAATCAATTCTTGAAAACAGATAAGCCCAAGCCGGACCCCAAAGCCAAGCAGGAGTTCGAGAAGGTTCTCTTCGAGGGTCGCCGCCTGGCGGAATCGGTTCTGGATGATTCCCCTTCCGACGTATTAGCTCTCTACGCGCTTTCAGAAAGCTACGCATTGCAAGGCAATCAGCAGTTCATGGTCGAAAAGGCCTACTTCGCGGCGCTTCGCAACGGCAATCGCGCCAGCAAATACAGTAAGCAGGTCCGTAAGCGAGACCCGGACTTCGTCGACGCTTATCTGGTAGCGGGCGTCCACCAATACGTCCTCGGGAGTCTGCCCTGGCCGATCAAGGTCCTCGCAGCGATTGGTGGTATGCGCGGTAGCAAGGGGAAGGGAGAGCAATGGGTCAGGCGCGTCGCCAACGAGGGATATCTGGCACGGGATCAGGCCCGAGCTTTGCTGGCGCTCCTGCTTCGACGCGAAAAGCGTCCGCTCGAAGCGGCCGAGGTCATCCAGGGTCTGATCGACGACTTCCCACGCAACTACGTACTCCATTTGGAGCTGGCGGCGATGCGTAGGGACGCCGGTCAGAAAGAAAATGCGCTCGCGGTGTTCCGTTCGATCCTGACTAAAAACCAGCGGAGCGAACCAGGCTACGACCGCATGACCCGGCGGGCTGTCGAAGCGATACGAAGGAAAATCAAAAAACTCGAAGCCGAGTTGGACCAGGGCGCCGGCTAGCCGAGCGGCGCAAGAGGATTCAGTCCTCGCCCCACCCCAGGATTTCATCCACCGTAGCCACTGAGATGGGGTGGTATGACCTGCGCGCTCGCTTATAGATGGCACGCGCCCGCTCTCTTCCCCGCGGCGTTTTAGAGAGCTCCCCATAAAGCGGCTTCAAGAACTTTCGCCTTCCGACGGAAGTCAGGAATTCCTCGAGTCGGGGGTAAGCGGGCTCGTATTCGTTGCGAACGGACATCAGCAGCCACTGGTGAGCGATCTCCGCGTTTCCCGAGCGGGTTAGTTGGAACACGTTGTCGAGCTCATGCAACTTCTCGGCTTCGACCTTGTCCGGGATTGATCGCAAGAAGTGCAACCACTCTTGCGTCGTCCAGTTGCCGGCCGGAAGGCTGCTCGCCGGGTGACGGCCGTCCAGCCACCGTTGGGCGTGGGTTTCCACCTTGCGCAGGGCATCGGACGTAGGCCTGGGTGTGTCGTCGGGCAAGCCCGGCTGGTTGATCCACTCACTGATGTCGAGTTGTCCTGCCGCCTTCGGATGATCGGAGAGCAAGCTGTGCTGCAAGTAATCGAGAAAGTCGACAGTCGTGATACTTTGGAACGCAAAGCGATCGAAGTACGTTCGCAGGAAAACGTCGAATCTCTCCCTGCCGACAAGCTCTTCAAGACGCCGCAGGAAGAGCATTCCTTTGATGTATGCGACGGGCGTAACCGCGGCGTCCGGGTCGCGGCCCGCCAAGTCGATGTGGAGGATTTGGTCCCGCGGCTCGAGCGTGGCCATTTCCTTTTTGAGCTCCTGGACCTCCAACATTACTTCCATCTCCGCTCGGGCATGTCCGAAAATCTCTTCCTGGATGCGATTTTCCAGATAGACGGTGAACCCCTCGTTGAGCCAAAAATCCCCCCAGGTAGCGTTCGTTACGAGATTCCCCGACCATGAGTGGGCCAGCTCGTGCGCCACCAGCGAAACCAGACTCTTGTCGCCCGCCAGAATCGTCGGCGTGGCAAACGTAAGCCGTGGGTTCTCCATACCCCCGAAGGGAAATGCGGGCGGCAGCACCAGAATGTCGTATCGCCCCCAGCGGTAAGGGCCGTATAGGGTCTCTGTGGCTCGCATCATTTGTTCGACGTCTTCGAACTCCCGAACTGCTTGCGCGAGCACAGCCGGCTCGGCGTACACTCCCGTGCGGTCACTGATTGGCTGGAACACTACATCGCCAACCGCCAGAGCGATCAAATAGGAAGGAATCGGCTGCTTCATCTCGAAGCGGTGAACGCCTTCACCGGTCGACTCTCCATCGTTGGCGTGCCTCTCGGCCCCCATGACCGCTAATAGGTCCGGCGGTGTTCGGACAGTTGCTTGATAGGTAACCCGGACGCCAGGCGTGTCCTGCAAGGGGATCCAGCTCCGTGCATGAATAGCCTGCGATTGCGTATAGAGAAACGGCCGCCGCTTTCCCGCGGTTTGCGCCGGCTCGAGCCATTGAAGCGCCGAGGCATTGGGCGCGGTCGCATAATGCACGCGCACCTCGGTTGCTTCTGGCGGCACGGTAATGACCAACGGGGCGCCCAGGATAGGGTCGCTTTCACCGACTTCGAAGGTCGCCTCGGTGAACAACGAATCGTCGCCCGAGGTTTCGACTCTGTGAATCGTTAAGTCGCGCGTATCGAAAATGAGCTTCGTGGCGTCCGCGGACAGTCGATCCAACGACAGCGTGGCCGTGCCCTCGAGCGAGCGCTTTTCAAACGAAACATGGACGTCGAGCGCAAGGTGGCGCGAGCGCATTTCGTCCGCGTTCGCCCAAGAATGGGGATCTTTTCGCGACTCAAGTTGCGCCGGCGGATTCATTTCAATCGAAGAATGCTGGCCCACAGCCGGCGACCAACAAGCAAGCACATAGAAAGAAACGGAGTAATCCCCAATCGATCACCGAACCCTTCCGCGGCGGCTCCGTGGCGCGTTGATCGTCTTTGAGGGTTCCGACACGGCAAAGCAAAGCTTGATCTCACGGGTCAGGTCGCACTTAATTCGAGCCTCCCGACGTATTCGCAATGCAATAGAGGTAGTTCGACGTGCGAATGAAAATCTGGTCTCCCGCCACCGCCGGCGACGCCAATGTGTAATCGTTCAGGCGGTTAGTGCCAAGGATCTTGAACTTGTCCCCGGCCGCAAACACGGTTGTGGTCCCGTCTTCGCTCGTGGCGTAGACTTTGCCGTCGGCTAAGACCGGTGACGAGCTGTAGGCGCCTGGTTCCAGACGGCTGCGCTCCCAGACGGTGCTCCCATCGGCAACTCTCAGGCACAATGCCACGCCCCTGTCGTCCACGATGTACAGCCGCTCGCCGTCGCTCGTGGGTGTCGGTACGTCAGGCCCATAATCGGTGGACCATAACCGATGCGAATTGCTGACGTCGCCCTTGCCGCCCGATCGGAAGGCGATGAAGGGCTTGCGCCGGCTGGGCGCGAAGATCACGTCCCCTGCCACGAAAGCAGACGCGATGGTGCGATAGTTCCCGGCCTTGTTCGGATTCAAACCGCCCGCGCGCCAAATCTCTTTCCCGCTATCGAGATCGTGTCCGGTCACGTAGCCCGCGCCCGCAATGACGAGCCGCGCCGTGCCTTCCACGAACGCCAGCGTGGGGGTGGAGTAAGAGTCCGGTGTTTCCTGCTCCTGATCCGTGGGCCGCTCGACTTTCCACAGGGTTGTCCCGGTCTCACCGTCCACCGCGAACAGATAGGGGGAACGCTCACCCGTCGGGGTGTGAAGCACCTGTCCATAAAGCCTGCTCCTGTAGAGTAACGGCGAAGAAGCGTAACCGAACTGCATGCCGAATGGCCCGTATTCTTCTTGTATCTCCTTCCGCCAGATTTGGTTGCCTTCGTAGTCGAGACAAGTGAGCGTTCCCGTCCCGGTCATCACCCAGACGTAGCGACCATCGGTGACGGGAGACGGAGAAGCCAGATTCTGCTTGAACGTCACCTTGTTGCCTTCGCCGACTTTCTTCTGCCATCGGATGGAGCCGTCCCGACGGTTGATCGCCAGCAACAAGATGTCGTCACTGAAGTTCAGAACCGATAGGGCGCGTTTGACGACGGTGGCGACGAAACTCGATCCCGAGCTGCCGGTAAATCCCTCTTCGGCGGAAGTGACGAATACGGTATCTTCCCAGACGATCGGGGTCGCGGCACTCCAGCTGGGTAACTTCGTCTTCCAGAGGACATTCTCGGTCTCGCTCCAGCGCGCCGGTAGGTTGCCGGCTTTCTCACTGGCGCCGTTCAAATGCGGTCCCCGCCACTGAGGCCAGTTGTCGGCCGGGTCGGCGGGGCAAACAACCGCTGCGGTTAGCCCTACAAGCGCGAGCAGAATTAACATTGGCCGAATAAGCACTATGACAACCGAGCCCGCTCCAGAGCATCTTAACAGAGGTCATCGGAGAACCCTGGCGCTGACCGCCACGCAAAGGTCTTTTCAGCCCGCTATTGTTTGCAAGCAGCTTCTTAACTCGTAAACTGGCATCATGAGATCCACCCACCTGAAATCCGACCAATTGCGCTCCCGTGTCAAGGGCGGAGCAAAATTAGACCAGTTCGGCGGAGGGAGAATAGACCAGTTTTGGGGTAGAGCGGCGGAGCAAAAATAGACCAGTGGGGGGGGAGTCGGGGTTTTGCTTCGAGTTTTTGTGGGACGGCTGGAACGCAGCCTGAGGTCGCCCGTTAGGGCGGCTGAAGGCGGAGTGGAAGGCGGCTCACAAAAACTGTGGCGAGCCGGCGGGGATCAATCCGAAGACGGAGAGCGTTGCTTCTTGCTCTGCTTGAGGCGGAAGCTATCGCCGTTCATCTCCAGGATGTGGACGTGGTGAGTGAGCCGATCCAGCAGGGCGCCGGTCATGCGCTCGGACCCGAGGACTTCGGTCCACTCGTTGAACGGCAGGTTCGAGGTCACCATCGTGGAGCCCTGCTCGTAGCGCTGTGAGAAGGTTTCGAACAGCAACTCCGCTCCGGTCTTCGACAGCGGCACGTAGCCCAGTTCATCGACGATCAGCAGGTCTTGCTTGGCGAGCTGCTTTTGGGCCCTCAGCAAGCGCCGCTCATCACGGGCTTCCAGCAGCTCGTTGACCAGCGCTGCGGCGGTAGTGAAGCGAACCCGATAGCCACCCTGGCAGGCCGCCAGTCCCAGCGCCAGAGCGAGATGCGTTTTCCCCGTGCCGGAGTTTCCTAGAGCCAACACGTTCTCGCGACGGTCGATGAACTCTCCGTGTGCCAGCTCGAGCACCAGCTTCTTGTTCAACTTGGGTAACGCCAGGAAGTCGAACGTATCAAGGGTTTTCGTGACCGGGAACTTGGCGGCCTTGATGCGCCGCTCGGTCGCTCGGCGTTCACGGTCGAGCAGTTCGAGCTCGGACAGTTGCAGCAGAAAGCGTCTCGCATCCAAGCCCTCCGTGGCGCACTGCCGTGCCACCTTGTCGTACTCGCGTAAGAAGGTCGGCAGCCGCAGTGCTTTCAGATGAGCTTCCAGCAGCAGTTTGGATCTCGCCATCAGTCCACTCCCTGTGCCAGCAGCACCAAATAATCTGTTGTCGATGTCTGTTCGACTTGTGCTGTGGGTAAGTGCGGATACTGCGTCAAGTCCAAGCGGGGCGGCCGTTGCTCGATCCGACACAGGACGAGGTGCTTGACGGCGTCGAAGCCGATCGTTCCCAACTCAACGGCCTGCCGCGCGGCGGCGGTGACGTCGGTGAGCGGGAAGTCTTCGAGTAAACGCAGCACCTGCACGTACTCGCGCTTGCCTGGTTTACCCAGCCGCACTTCGAGCAAGCGTCTCAAACGCACGAGATCTTGCGGTAACTGCCAACCGACGAGCGGCGCGGCTTGATCCAGCGCGTTCGTCTTGCGCTCCAGCAAGGCCAGGTAATGCAGCGGATCGAAGATCAACTCCTCGCGTTCGTAGCTGCGCCGATGCCGGGCGATCTCTTCGCTGCCGCAGCCGATGACCACCTCATCGACGTAAGCTCTCAGCAGTACTTCGCGGTGGCCGTAGCGCGTCGGAACCGAGTAGTCGTTGGTCCGATAGCGCACCAGCGACAACGACGTCACCCGCGTCGTGCGCTTGTCGCAAGCGTCATACCCGACAGCAGGCAACGTCAGAAACGCCTGGCGGTCGCGCTCGAAACGCTCACCGATCGTTTCCGAGTGTCGCCGCAAGCGCCGTCCACGGTTCTTGCGGCACTTCGCTTCGAGGTGTTCGTTGAAGGCTTCCCAACTTGAGAACCTGGGGATCGGCACCATAAAGTTGCGCCGCGCATAGCCCACCAACCCTTCCACTTTGCCTTTGTCGTTGCCCTTGCCCGGCCGCCCGAAACGGTCGGCGAACAGATAATGTGACTGCAGCTCGGAGAAGACACGGGTCCTCTGGCGTGTGCCGTCTCCCAGGATCCTCGCCACCGCTAGCTTCGTGTTGTCGTAGACGATGCTGCGCGGCACGCCGCCAAAATAGCGAAACGCCGCATTGTGCCCCTCGCAGAATGCCTCCGTCGTCTCGGCCGGAAACGCTTTCACGAATGCGTCATCGCTATGCGGCAGATCGACGACCAAGAAGTGCGCCTTGCGCTGCACTCCGTTGATGACGACGACCGCTTCGCCGAAGTCCGCCTGGGCGTCACCCGGCGGATGCGTCAGCGGCACGAACATCTCTTGTCCGCCCAGCTTCTTCTCGCGTACGTAGTCCTTGACGGTCGTGTAGCCGCCTGTGAACCCGTACTCGTCGCGGAGGCGGTCAAAGATGCGCTGTGCGGTGTGGCGTTGTTTCCTCGGACGCTCCCGATCGTCGGTCAGGATCTGATCGATGATCCCTGTGAAGGCCTCCAGTTTGGGACGCCTCGCCGGTTTGCTCCGCCGATAGCCCGGCGGAATCCGGTAGCGCAACATCTTGCGCACGGTCTCGCGAGCAATCCCAAAGCGCCGTGCTGCTTCGCGTTCGCTTAGCCCTTCGACGCAGACACTTCGTCGTACTTGAACGTATAGCTCCACCCGATACATCCCTCCGGTGTTCCACAAAACACCTCGGGGATGCTTGCGGACCACATCAGCGGCTTGGTCCTCCGCCTCCTCTGGGAGCCTTCACACCGCCGCTATGTGGTCTAGTTTGTCAGCGCCGTTCTCACCGGTTCGTGTTCCGCTTCCGATCGAGCCGAACCGGAGTGGCCCGGGTGAGCGCCCTCCCGAGAGAGTCTCGCTTCGACCGAGAGGGAGCCGAAGGACCAAACCAAACCTGCGAGGTACGTGACAGGGCCGGGTGATTGAAGCCCCTTCGAAATTGCAATGGGACTCTGGCGATGACGGAACCGGGGATCGTGGGTGACCGGGGCGGAAGGCCCGCCCAAACGGCCGGTGTTGAAAGCAAGCGGGGCTCGTCGCATGACAAGACGCCATCCGACTGGGGATCGTACATGGGCTGCCGGCTATCGTTTAGAGGAGGTCGCCCCGATTTGGTTCGAGCTGGTGGCTTGGGAGGTTGTATTACTGGCATTAGTGAGCGGTTTGGGGCCGCCGAGGTTTTCCGGGACCTGTGCTAATAGCGGCGGGTGCGTTCCGAAATCGCAAAAAAAGCGCTGCGGTCAACGACCCGGAAGAAGTGGAATCTCAGCCGGGCTGCAATGAAATTCGGGCACGAAATGGAGATTTCCACAGCATGTCAACCTCGCTTCGGTCGGTCAAATCACTGGGGGAGGCTAACGAGGGCAAGTGATTACCGACACCTCCGGTGCCTGCCGAATTCATTGCTCGATAGGCCCTGTCGGGCGGGCCGCGGGGCCCTCCGGCAGGCCTGAAGGCTAGGGTGGCGCCGCAACCGTTGCACGGTAGCGGCATCACGAGGGCTGATTATGCCGCCTCGATTTTGGCCGCGCAGACCGGCCGATGGAGGATGTTGAAAAGCGGTCTTCTCTATTACTCCTGGAGTAGGCGACCTGCGGAAGCGCCCTTCGGGCAACCAAATTGTGACCAATTTTGGGTTGCCTATGGCGACCTGTTCGTGAAAACAGGCCGAACCAACCAACGGGTCTGTGGCAAAAGGCGAGGTTTCTAAGTGCCGTTCGTATCTTACGTCGAGGGTTTGTTTCCCAAAGCGAGGCGGGCTAGAATCAGTTAGGATGATACCGAAGGAGGATTCCGGAACGCCCGCGACGGAGGAGGAAGCCGGCAGACGCGAGCGCGCCATGCGGGATGTGTGGGAGCGAACACTGTCCCAGATCCCCACGACGTTTGGGAAGGTTGTCCACCTGGCATCGCTACGGAACGAGAACTCGGGTCAATACGAGCATTTCGGCCTTGCCCAGCTTTATTCCGACGAGGAGGCCAATCGGGTGCTCGCCCTAAGTCACCACCAGGTGTTCCGCGAGTGGCTCAACTTCCCTCTAGAAGAGCAACGTCGGGACCTCGAGGACTACTTGGAGTCGCTCGAGGGAGAGCGGAAGAAAGTTCTCCAAACTTGGTTGACCCTGACTCCTTACAAGAATCTGCTGCCTGTTGGCGCCGTCGAAGCCGAGCGCCTACTCTATATTTCGGACCTGGAGCTTATTTTGGAATTAATGCGGAACGAGCTTTCCTCCTCGGCCTAGCTTCTAGATCGCTGACACCGAGTTGCATGGCGACGCCTACTACCTGCCCGATGATATCGACGTCGGTCGGGTAGTTCAGTACTATTGGCTGAGAGGGAGATCCCGAATGCGGCTGTAAAATGAGATGGTCGTCGCTCAGGTTACACCACGCGCAGACGTAGCCGTCGCGAAGCTCGAAGAAATAGATCGGGCGCTCGAATTCGTGGGTCCAGCCGGAATTGCGGATGCGACTACGCCGCTCGTCAATCTGGACAAGTGCTCCGGGGCGCAGCATCGGGTACATCAGATAGTCATCCGTGCCGATGAACCCGTAGCGGTAATCGTTGATGTTGAGATTGCTCAGCAAACTCAACGGCACCCTGCCCCACTGCTGGATGGCCCGGCTCAAATACGTCGTCTTGCGAAAGTCGATGCCCGGGTCCAGTTGCAAGGGCAGCGTCACGGAGCCGCGCGAACCGTCCGTGAAGTTCACTAGGTGCGTCTTCGCGGGCGCTACGGACTCGAAGTCTTGCCAAATCTCTTCCCATCGGATGCCGTACCATTCGAGTACGTCAGCCAAATCGAGCCGGTAAATGGCACAAAGGCTGTAGAATCGATGGAGACTGGGAACAACGCCCTTGTTTTCGATGTCGGCGAGGCGGCTGAGACCAACTACGTAGTCCAGGTTACGGTGTTTTTGTGCGATCAGGTTGCTGGCCTGTTCGACCTGGCGGTATCGTAAGCCGAGGCTCTCTCGTGTTTTCTTGAGTTTGAGCCCAGCATCGATGCGGAGGCTCGAAAGCTGCTGAAAATGAAGGGCCAAGTTGTGATTATATAGAGTTTCGGCGGGTGCGGGAAGAGCACAGCCGCCGTTTTTGTTCTGATTTCAGAACAACGCTACGGGGGACGTTCCGTATTCGGTAAACGAGGAACGTATGACGCGAGTCGTCGTTGGCATGAGTGGAGCGAGCGGCTCCGTGTACGGTCTCCGTCTGCTGGAAAAGCTCCGCGACCGGCGACCGAAGATCGAATCTCACCTGATTATGACCCGGCCGGCCGAAAAAACGCTTTACCACGAAACCGAGAAAACGCTAAAAGAGCTGAAGACTCTTGCCTCTTATTGGCATTCGATCGATGAAATCGGAGCCACCGTCGCCAGCGGTTCCTTTTTGACGTCCGGCATGGTTATTGCGCCCTGTTCGATCAACACCATGTCAGCGATTGCCACCGGTACGGTGTCCAACCTGCTTACGCGAGCGGCCGACGTGACTCTCAAGGAGCGCCGCCCCCTTGTGCTCATGGTTCGTGAAAGCCCGCTCCATCTGGGACACCTTAGGACGATGGTTGCTCTGGCCGAGATGGGGGCCATTTTGGCTCCGCCGATGCCTGCTTTCTACCACCGTCCGGACACGCTGGACGACATCGTCAACGACAGTGTAGAGCGGGCACTTGACTTGCTCGGTCTGTCTGATGCCGAGGCGAAACGGTGGTCTGGATGCTGATCGACCGCGGGCGAGGACCGTTTCTTGCGTTTTTCCAGGCGTCTCGTAGCGACCCCGGCAGCAGCGGGGACCGAAGAAGCACGGGATTCTGGGAGAGATCGTTGAAACTCGATCTCTCCCAGAGTCCCGTGCTTCTTCGGTCCGGGCTGCCCCTGGGCGCCGTGCCACTGCACTCGTGGACTTGGCGCACGGGGAACCCACCGTTTAAGGGGTTGTTCGTCAGGAGGTATGATGAAGAGAGAAAGGGGGCGTAACGGATTCGACGGGATTGAATGATCGTTGAGAGGCATACCGGGTTCCGAGCTCCCGTAAAACGATCGGAAAAACAAAAACTGCCGACAATAACACTCAGTTGGCCTACGCTGCCTAATCTCTAGGTAGCTCGTCCTAGCCGGCGGGCCCGCACGTCGGTGAAGGGCGTCAATCTTGCGGGATTGGCGGCAGGCTTCGGTCCGGAGCCACAAGCTGAAATCAATCGGACTCGGGCTGGCTTTCGGCGTTCGCTCCTGCGCGCCAGCCGACATCTAAGAGCGGACTAAGTATGTAGGCTCTCAGCGATTGGCTTTTCCGGACGCGGGTTCGACTCCCGCCGCCTCCACCATACCCATCAGCGGGACGATTCTCCGGATGTCAGGACCACTTACAGGACCGGCACACAAGTGATCTCACAGGTGGCTGATGCCGGGGGGGTGCTGGGCTAGCGCTTCGCTGACGTCTCGGCTACCTGGTTGTATTCCGTTTCCTGCTGGCAGGCAACGCACTTAGGCGCCCAAGGGACGGCCCTGAGGCGGCTGGAAGTGATAGGGTCACCGCAGTCTTCACACTCGCCGTACTCTCCAGTCTCGATTCGCTCCAACGCTGCTTCAATGGCGCGCCGGGCTCTCCAATCGGCGTTCATGACATGCACGGCAAGTTCGCGCAAACTTCTCGACTGGGCGTCTTCAATCGCGTCAGCTGTGGTTTCCACGGCTAGGCCGTTACTCTTGGTCGGCGGGACACCCAAGCTTTCCAATTGATCTTCGAGCGCCCTACGAAACTGGTTTAACTCTCGCCTGCCCATCGTGCGGACCTCTCGTCGAAGACTAACTGCGATTATTCTCCTGGGCGGGTCCCGCAACAATAGGGCAGAGCACCGTTTTCGGAGAGAC
The DNA here is from genome assembly GCA_965248105.1 of Bryobacterales bacterium. Classification (GTDB taxonomy): domain Bacteria; phylum Acidobacteriota; class Terriglobia; order Bryobacterales; family UBA6623. The sequence continues at coordinate 760,610 of CBDFIK010000006.1, read as the reverse complement.
GAGACACCTAGCTAGGGGCTCCAAGTACCCCTGCGCCGATGGCCCGTGAGCGTTCTAAGTAACTTAATCGGTTGGGGATGTCGAACTCAACAGCCGGTGTCGTAAGACCAAGGAGCAAAGTCCGGCACTGTGAGGCGCGCTTCGCTGCGACTGGGATACAAGCGTCCGCAAGTCGCCGCGGCGACGAAGTGGACTTTCGCTAGGGCCGTGCGGGTGCGGGAGACCGCTGCGGCCGAGAACATCTCGTTATACTTGGATGGAAGTTTCTATGCCCAGCAGAGCCAGTCGTCGCCGCCATAACAATTACATTCTGATCGTCTTCGACAGTTGCCGTTACGATTCGTTCATACGAGCCCGCCCGAAGGTGATGCGAAAACTTGGTCGCGTCGAGAAGCGTTGGTCCTACGCTTCCTGGACGGCGCCGTCCCACTACAACCTGTTGATGGGCTTGCTGCCGCATCAGAGCCCGAAACATGTGTTCGCCTCCGAGTACTACAAGAAAGACTTCTTCAAGTTCAACGAGCGGCTGGGGGCGGAAAACATCGAGTTCAAGTCGCTCGTTCCCCAGCTTTATTTCCCTTTGTTTCTGAAGGAGAAGCTAGGCTATCACACGCACGCAAGAGTCTCGCTGCCGGTTCTCAATCCGCGGACCATCCTCAACCAGGGCTTCGACAGCTACCGGCTGATGGCGGATCACAACGACATGCGCGCGATGGTCCGGGAGATGAGGTTCCCCAAAGATCGGCCGTCCTTCTACCTGCTGAACGTCGGCGAGACGCACTACCCCTACGCCTTGCCCGATGAACCTCCCGAAGAATGGCCACGAATTAGTGGGGTGCACGGCGTTTTCAAGCATCTCGACGACCACGTCGTCGGAGGCAAGCTCGTACGAGGCAAGAAAAGGTTTTTCGACCAAAAGGCCCTCAAGGAGCTGCGTCAGCGTCAGATCAAGGCCGTGAAGTACTTGGACCAAGTGGTGGAAGAACTGTTCGACATCGTGCCGAAGAACACCTACATCACGATTACCTCCGATCACGGGGAGCTGTTCGGAGAAGACGGCTATTTCGGCCACGGTCCCATTCAGCACGACAAGGTGTTTGAGGTCCCGTTCGTGGAGGGGAAGCTGCGATGAGGGGTCGGCCCGCCCACGAACGCAGAATGCTCCAGCCGCCCACAGCCGAGCGAACTCAGCCCGGATCGCCGTGGCGATCGACTTTTCTCTTCACCCTGGCGTTGTTAGCGCTGCTATTCGAGGTGCCGGAGGCCGACTCCCCTTCCTTTCACGTCGCTTACGTCGGCCCAGGCGCAGGATTCGCGTTCCTGGGGTCTTTTCTCAGTCTTTTGATCGCCTTGCTGGTCGGCGCGGCTTCACTTTTGATCTGGCCGTTCCGCGTTTTGTGGCGTGCTCTCACCCGGCGACAGGGCCTCAAGAAAGCGCGCATCCGGAAGTTGATCTTTCTTGGTCTCGACGGGCTCGAGCCCGACCTGACGGAACGGTTCATCGAGGAAGGCAAGATGCCCAACCTCGCGCGCTTGCGCGACCAAGGCGTGTACCGCCGCCTGAGGACGACCTATCCTCCTCTTTCCCCTGTGGCCTGGGCGACCTTCGCCACGGGTGTCAACCCCGGCAAGCATAGTATGTTCGACTTCTTGAACCGCAGCATGAGGACCTACATGCCGGAACTGGCGTCCTCGAAAGTCAACAAGCCCAGACGTTTTCTGCGATTAGGCAAGTGGTCGATCCCCCTCGACCGGGCCACCGTCGAGCTGCGTCGCAAGAGCCGGACTTTTTGGAACATCCTGGGAGATCAGCACGTCGGTTGCACCATCCTGCGCGTACCCATTACGTTCCCTCCTGAAAAGTTCCGCGGTCGGCTGCTGTCGGCCATGTGTACGCCCGATTTGTTGGGCACCCAAGGCAGCTTCTTGCACTTCACTACAGGTGGGGGACGTGAGTCGTTCGCCGAAGGGGGAAACCGTTACCCGCTCGAGCGTGGGGGTCAGGGGTTGCGCGGAACAATCGAAGGGCCGGAAAATCCTTTACAGGAGGAGTCGGGGCCCATGCGGCTTCCGTTTTCCTTGGCGCTTGGTCACGACCCGGTGCAGGCCAAGCTGGAGGTCGATGGGCAAACCTACACCCTCAAGCTCAACGAATATTCGCCCTGGGTTCGACTCACGTTTCGAGCCGGATTGGGCGTCAAGGTGCGCGGGATCTGCCGTTTCATGCTCATCTCGACGCGGCCGGAGGTCTCCCTCTACTTGACGCCGATCAACATCGATCCCGAGAATCCCGCTCTCCCGATTTCTCAGCCCAGCTACTACGCGACCTACCTGGCCAAGTTGCTGGGAGTCTATTCCACGCTGGGACTGGCGGAAGACACCTGGGCGCTCAACGAGCGCGTCATCGACGAACAGGGTTTCCTCGAGCAGGCCTACGCGATTTGCGAGGAGCGCGAAGCGATGTTTTTTAGCGCCCTCGACAAGACGAGGCAGGGCGTGGCGGCCTGCGTGTTCGACACCAGTGACCGCGTTCAGCACATGTTCTATCGCTACTTGGAACCGGACCACCCGGCCCATGCGGCGAACCCGCCGATCTCGAACGGCGGGGGCCCGACGAGCCGAGATTACCGCGGCGCCATCGAGGATCTCTACCGGCGCATGGACCAAATCGTCGGCAGGACGATGCAATACGTGGACGAGGACACCGTCTTGTTCGTCCTCTCCGATCACGGCTTCAAGTCTTTCCAGCGAGGAATCAATCTCAACGCATGGCTCCGCGACAACGGCTACCTGCACCTGAAAAACGGAGACGGGGACGCCGGCGCCTACTTGAAAGCGGTGGACTGGAGCCGCACTCGCGCCTACACGTTTGGCCTGGCGGGAATCTACGTCAACCAGAAAGGGCGTGAAGGCCAAGGCATCGTCGCGCGCGGAGCCGAGGCCGAGGCTCTCAGGAAGGAACTGGCCGAAAGGCTCACCGGCCTGCTCGACGAGGAAAGGAACCAAGTGGCGATTCGGCGGGCCTATCCCAAAGAAGCTGTCTACCACGGGCCTTATACCGATCTGGCTCCTGACGTGGTAGTAGGCTATAACGTCGGCTACCGTAGCTCCTGGGGGTCGACTCTTGGCGAGACCGGCGGACCGGTGTTCGAGGACAACCGCAAGGCTTGGAGCGGCGACCATTGCAGTGATCCCGCGATCATCCCCGGCGTCGTCTTTTGTAACCGGAAGTTCGAAGCCGAGGATCCCGGAATCGAGGATCTCGCCCCCACGGCGCTGTCACTATTTGGGTTCAAGGCTCCCGCCTATATGGACGGTCGAGACCTCGGGGTCGAGGACGGGAAGATCGATGCGCGAGGCTGAAGCCGCCCTCGCAGCCCGGCCGGCGCGGTTTTTCGCTCTGGCGCTCGTTGTGGCCCTCACAGCCCCCGGCTGCGGCCCGTCGCCCGAACACTCCTCCAACACGCGGATGATCATATTGGGCGTCGACGGGATGGACCCGAAATTCTTGGAGCGCCACTGGGATGCGCTGCCGAACCTCGATCGACTTCGCCGCGAAGGTGATTTCAAACCGCTGGCGACCACGAACCCGCCCCAAAGCCCCGTTGCCTGGTCGAGCATGATCACCGGGATGGACCCCGGCGGACACGGCATTTTCGACTTTGTCCACCGGGATCCCTTCACCCGTCTTCCCTTCTCGTCGATGGCGGAGACGCGAGAAGCGGGCCGGACATGGGAGATCGGCCCCTATGTCATCCCTCTTTCCTCGGGAACCGTCAGCATCAACCGAGAGGGGACGCCTTTCTGGCCGATGCTGGCCGAGCAAGGCGTGCCGGTGACCATGATTCGCATGCCGGCCAACTTCCCCCCTGTCGAGTGCGAAGCGGTTGCTTTGTCGGGTATGGGCACGCCCGACATGCGCGGCACCTACGGTACGTTCACCTTCGTGACCGATGACCCCGGGGAGCGAACCCGGTCGGTCTCGGGCGGCGAGATCATACGCATCCCGCCGTTCGGTCACCGCGCGGAGATCACGATCGAGGGGCCCACCAACACTTTTCTGAAGGATCGGCCCAAGGCATTCGCGACTTTGACTGTCCATCGGGACCCGAGCGAGTCCGTCGCAAGGTTTGACCTCGACGATCAATCGGTGGTTCTTCAGGAAGGGGAATGGTCCGGCTGGATGCGGGCAAGCTTCCCTCTGCTCGGCGCACTGAAAAGCGCTTCGGGAATCTTTCGGCTCTATCTCAAGCAGCTTCGGCCCCGCTTTCAGCTCTACATTACGCCCATCAACCTGGACCCCTCCCAGCCCGAACTGCCGATCTCGACGCCCGCTTCCTATAGCCGCGATGTCACGCGGGAGCTGGGTCCTTTCTACACACAAGGCATGGCCGAGGACACGAGCGCTCTGCGGCAGGGAGTGCTCAGCCTCGATGAGTTCATCGCGCAGACCGAGCTTGTGTTGGACGAAAGCCGTGCTCTGTTTCGTCGTGAGCTGGAGAAATTCGACGGCGGGCTGCTGTTTTTCTACTTCTCGAGCGTCGATCAGAACGCCCATATGCTCTGGGGACGCCACGATGACAAGTTGCTGAAGTTCTACCGCTCGGTCGACGAAGCAGTAGGCGAGGCCATGTCAAAGATCGACGACTCGACGACCTTGATCGTCATGTCCGACCACGGCTTCACTCGTTTTGAGCGTGGGGTCCATCTCAACACCATTCTGATGCGCGAAGGCTTTCTCGCCTTGGACGATCCCTCCAACACAGGAAGCGCCGAACTGTTCGCCCATGTTGACTGGTCCCGTACCGAGGCCTACGCCATGGGGCTCAACAGCATCTACCTGAACCTCCTCGGCCGCGAAAGAGGAGGAATCGTCTCCGAAGGCGAAGAGAGCGAGCAGGTCATTGCGCGGCTTAGCGAGCGGCTCATCGCCTTTCGCGACCCGGCAAACGGCGCGCAGGTCATCGAAGAGGTGTACACTCCCCAACAGGCTTACAGGGGCTATAATCTCAAGTTCGCTCCCGATCTCATCATCGGTTATCGCCCGCCCTATCGAGCTTCTTGGAAGACCCCGCTCGGCGGTGTGCCCGATGCTACGGTGGAAGATAACGAAGACGCCTGGATCGGAGACCACTGCGTGGCTCCCAAGTTTGTGCCCGGCGTGTTCCTCAGTAATCGCAAGAGTTCGGTCGAGGACCCGGCGCTGCCCGACTTGACCGTGACGATTCTCGCCGAGTTCGGGATGCCCGCCGCACCGGAAATGGTTGGCCGCCGCCTTTTTTAGCCGGCGGCCTGTGGAGTGAAATCATGTTGGGACCTTCCGTCAAGCTGGACAAGCCCTTATGGAATCGCATCAAGCGCTGCGCCGAGGCCGGCGGCTATTCCTCCCCCAAAGAGTTCATCCAACACGTGTTGGAAAGGGAGCTGGCCAAGCTCGATGAGGCCGACTCCGACGAAGAGATCATGAAGAAACTTCAGGGTCTCGGCTATATTGACTGACGCCCTCTCCGGCGCACTTCAATGGTGGACTGGTGGAACGCACTGCTTCGGGCCCTGATCGGCGGGCATGCCTCACTGTTCGGCGAGCTGCACCCGTTCGTCAGCCTGACGGTGCTCTCCGTGCTGGTGGGAGTGGGCATGCTTTGGGTCTTCGCCCGAGTGTCGAATCAGGACGCCATCCGCCGGACGAAGAAGCGTCTTCAGGCTTATCTGCTCGAGCTGCGTCTGTTCGGCGACGAACCCGCCTTGCTCTGGAACTCGCAAAAGGACCTGCTTCGCACCAACATTCACTACCTGAGCCTGATGCTGCGTCCGGCGCTGATTCTCACCGTGCCAGTCGTCATTCTGCTGTTCCATCTCGACGCGGTTTACGGTCTGGCTCCCTTGCCGGTGGGCGAACCGGCTGTCGTCACTGTCCAGGCGATAGGACAAATATCGTCCAACACCGCAGCGCCCCGGTTGGTCGCCAGCGCGGGCTTTGCTGTCGAAACGCCCGCTGTTCGAGTGCTGGAAGAGAGTCAATTCAGTTGGCGGGTCCGTCCCTTGCGGGAGGCCGCCGGCGAGCTGCGTTTCAACTGGAACGGGGCCGAGTGGGAGAAGACGATCGCATCGGGAGAGGGTTCCCAGTATCTATCGAGCCGTCGGGTTCGGTCGTGGTTCGATACGCTCTGGAATCCCGGCGAGGACCGGCTTCGAGGTTCCCGCGTCGAATGGGTCGAAGTCCGCTACCCGCCGGCAGCCATTGAGATCGCCGGCATCGAGATCCATTGGCTGATCTGGTTCCTTGTGATCTCCGTCCTGAGCGCTTACCTATTGAAGGGGTATTTCAACGTCGCGGTGTAGCCCGCTTTCCGAGCCGCGGCGGTCACGGCCCACCAAGGGGATGAAGACCGGTGGGTTTTCGGAGGGGTCATGACGCGATAGTAGCCCAGACACTTGGCCTGTCACTGGCGTTCCAGGCTCAGTTTCCTGCTCGCGCACACCCTGGCGACGAGCGAAGCTGAGCCGCGAGCGCCTTGCTGGGCGTCCCTCAGGCCACTCGTACCAACACGATCAGCGTCAACCCGTACGCCAAGCTGATGCCCAGCAGGATCATGCCGATGACCCGCTCGTTGTAGTGCTTGAACCACAGGTAGACACCCGTGGCCCCAAGAGCGAAAAGCGCGACCGATACGAATCCGACGAAGAATCCCCAAACGTTGAGCAGCTCATATTCATGCCGCAGCCCGGCTAGATGGTGGATCCGGTTGATCATCTCCATGAAGCCACCTGTGTTTGTCCGAACTGATGCGTGGTCGTTTCCGATTCCGTAAGTCACTTCATGAAACGTCCCAGGACGAACGATTCGTAGAGCTATTCTCTTCCGGTTTTGACGGATCCGCCGTAGGTTGCCGCGCAGTCCATGGTCCTGTCTGAGTTGTCGAGCTAGCGCTCGAGGAGTCGTTGCCTCTTCAGGATCTATATTTACACTGGCTTCCGTGACGGTCTCCGCCTTCGGGAACCACCCTCCGTGCGACATCTGGAGGGAGCTTACTCCGTACATCAACAGAAACAGCCAACAAAACAGACCAAGCGCCAGATGAGTGTTCCGCATCCACGAATACATGTTGTTCACCGGGTCAGCCAATAGAGCACGAGAAATGCGGCGCTTCCGGCGCCGAAGCAAACCTGGCCCCAACGGGAACCGGGGCGTACAGCCAACCAGAGATAGACCCCGGAAAGCGACATGCCGATCAGAGCCCAGATGGCCATCTCCATGTAGTACGCCCAAAGTCGGATTCGTAGGTCAGGCGCCGCCCAGCGCGGGACGGTAGCGTGCAACGCATTTAAGGTTTGCCCCAGGCTTGCCTGCTTAGTCTCGACGCGGAGCCTGTTTTCCCTTTCGAGCACGGTAACCTTCCGCGAACCATTCACCGTGTGGAACGGGAGAACAAGATTCCCTTGCTTATCATGGCGTAGAGCCCTTTTCCTCAAAGGTCCGGCTAACGGAGGCTTCAACGTTTCGTACACGCGGTCGGCCAACTGCTTGTCCGTAAGGTTTCCCGGCACTACAAAGTCCACGTGCTCGATTTTAGCTTCGGGCCGATGGCGCCGGCCGGGAGCGTCCAGAGTTGCATGCACTCCAGCGATGCCAAACACGATGAGCGCCGAGAACGTCAACAGACCCGTGTACATGTGAATTTTCTTCAGCAGATCGTACACAGCAAAGAAGCTATCACAAATCCGCCTATCCGCCCAAGGATTCAGCGGCAACTCATGCTTGCCGAGCGACACGGTTGGACGCTAGCCTAGTTTTCTGCCGCAGCGAAAGAAAAAGAAGAGACCCCCGCGCGAGACCGCGCCCGACCCGTCCACATCGGTCATCCCCCCCGTGCAGGGGGTGCCACCCTCCCTAGTTTTGCGAGCGCCATTGGCCTTGCTGGCCGCGGTTCTGCTGCTGGGCATTTTCAGCACTGAAGCAGCGGATACTGATTTCTGGTGGCACCTCAAGACCGGTGAGTACATTGTCGAGCACGGCAAACTCCCCGTACCCGATCCGTTTTCCTACACCTCCAGCTATGGCGAGCCCGCCTACCCGGGCGAAGAGACGGTCCGTTATTTCAACCTGACCCACGAGTGGCTGGCGCAGGTTCTCTGGTGGCTTCTCTACCGGCTCGGCGGATTCCCTGCCGTCGTTCTGTGGAAGGGTTTCCTTTTGGGGGTAGTGTGCGCCGCCGCGGGATGCCTGGCGGCCCGGCGAGCGGGGAATTTCTACCTTGGGATCCTTGCCGCTCTGGCGCCCGTTCCCGTGCTCACGCTCTTTGCCGCCGACCGGCCGGCGCTAGTCACGTTTGCGCTGGTGGCGGTTTTCGTTGTCGTTCTGGATCGCTACGTCTCCGGCGGTCGGGTGGCGTGGGTGTGGATGCTCATCCCCCTGCATGTTGTCTGGGCCAACTCGCACGGCGGCTTTTTTCTGGGTTGGGGAGTGCTGGCGGCTTACGGCGTGGGTGCTTGGCGGCTGCCTGCCGAGCGCCGGAAACCTTTGTGGCTCGCAGCCGGGCTGTGCATGCTACTGAGCGGCCTGAACCCCAACGGTTTCGGCATCCTCGAGGTGCTGCCGGCCTATCGGGGGAGCTACTTGACCAGCACGCTTATCGAGTGGAAACGCCCGTTTCTCTGGGGCCCTCCTTACGCCTACAACCTGTTGCTCTATTCAACTGTCGCGGCGATGATACTGGCTTGGAGGAAGCTTCGGCTTTCCGACGTCCTGCTGTTTGCCGCCTTCGGCGTAGCTTCGTTAGTGGCCTTCCGTAATATCGTATTCATCGCCTTTTGGGCTCCGGTGTTGCTGGCCTCCTACGCTTGGCCGCTGCTGGCTGCGAAGCTGCCCCCGCCGCCGGCCGGCGTCGTCAAGCTCCTGCTGTCGCTGGGGCTGGCGGGACTGCTCGTTTACCAGGCGCTGGCGGGCGGCCTCTACCAGCTTCGGGCAGCCGAGTGGAAGTTTCCCAAGGGCGCCGCCGAATTCCTGCGCGAGAAGCGGATCACCGATCCCATCTTCAACTCCTATGAGTACGGAGGTTATTTGATCTGGGCGCTATGGCCCCAACAGCGAACCTTTATCGACGGCCGCGCCCTGAACGAAACTGTTTACAAGGACTACGCCAAGGTCCTCCATATTAAGGGCTCCGCCGGCGCAAAAGGAAAGGAGCTGCGAACCGCGCTCCTCGATCGCTACGACGTGCAATTCGTCGTTACCAACGCTTTTGAGTTCGCCTCGGGCGTGACCTACCCTTTAGTGCTCGCCCTCTCGGGACCCTCCTACCCGGAGTGGGTGCTGGTTTACGAAGATGCGCAAGCGCTTGTCTTTGCGCGCGACGTGCCCCGGAACCGGTCGCTCATCGAACGCCACCGTCTGGACAAATCAGTTCTCCCGGACCACCTTTGGAGAGCCTGCAGCGAGACCATCTCGCAACCCGCTATTGCCTAACTGCGCTCGCAGCTTAGGGTTCCTGTTACGAGGGGTGGGCGACCTCGCGGGCGCCCGGCGGGCGCTGTCGCTCTACCTCGAGACCATCGACTACCCCGACCCGCAGGCAAGAGAGGCCTACGAGCGGTTAGTCCGGAATTAGCTGTAGTTGAGCCCGGACCGGGTCCCTACTAGCATAGGGCAAGTCAACGACTGAGGTAGGCCAACCTTATGAAACTTGGATTTCGTCTATTGCAGGCCTGCGCGAACCAGCTCCCGAGATCTGTTGGTCCCGGCGGGCAAGGCCGCTGCCGTTATCTCGTGCTCGCTTCCTTCGTTCTCCTTTTTCTCAGCGGCTGCGGCAGCTCCGAGGCTCCTATCGCCATTCGACTTGTCGACCACTTTCAGCCCGAGATGGTCGAGGATACCCCGACCAAGGTCAAAACGACCAAGTTGCCGATCGTGTGGAGTTTCGCGGAACCACCGTCCAACCAGTCTCCGAAAAAGGCCCCAGCCAACCTGGGATGGAAGGCCGGAGTCGGCGTATCTGGGCTTCGAATCCGCGAAGGCCGCCTGCGGGGCCGCTCGACCACCGATTTTCCGATCATCTACGTTCGACGCACCGAAAGACTCGAAGACGAAGACCTGCTGGCCGAGGTCGAATTGCGCGTGCGGGTCAACAAGGGCGCCAACCTCAGTCTTCAGTTCGCGGGACCCGAGGATGTCGACTTTGGTGATATTCTGGCCGGTGCCAAGGGGCTTAGCCAACCCTGGCATCTGACTACACCAATCGTCGCTGGGGAGAGCTTCCAAACTTATACGTTACGCCCGCGTGGTTCCGTCCGCCTATCCGGCATCCACCATATCCTGCTTCGTCCGACGGATGCGAAAGGGGCGGAGTTCGAGATCGAATCTATTCGCCTTCTCTCGCAGCGGGAACGCCTCGCCCGGATTCCATCCGGAGTAGGGTGGCAGGGTCTTTCGGAGATCTTCCGCGAGACGGTCGTGGCCCGATCGCCCGAAACGATCCGGCTGCCGCTTCCTCTGCCCGACGACCCCTGGCTCGATCTGCATCTCGGTACGCCCGAGGACGGCGCGGTCACCTTTCGCGTGAGTCTTTCATCGGCAGCCGACGAGGAGATCGTGTTGCTGGAGCGTACCCTAACAACACCGCATCGCTGGGAGACCGCACACGTTGATCTTGCCGCCTATGGCGGCAAGGAGGTGACCCTCGCGTTTTCCCTGCCCGATGCGGAAGACGGAACGTTGGGTTTTTGGGGCAGTCCCGTGGTTCGCGCGCGGGGTGGGCCGCCGACGCGGGCGGGCAAACCGTCAGGCGCTCTAGGTCGTGCGCCTGCTCCGCAAGGAATCATCCTGATGGTGGCTGACACCCTGCGAAAAGACCATCTTGACTCTTACGGCTACAGGCGGCAAACCGCACCGACCCTCAGCCGGCTGGCCGCCGAGGGCGCCCTTTTCCACGATGTCGTTTCCCAAGCGACTTGGACGAAGGTCTCCGTGCCTTCCATCATGACCTCGCTTTATCCCACTTCTCACGGAGTCGCCGAGGTCACGGACCGGCTTCCGGCGGCCGCGAACACGCTAGCGGAAGTTTACCGCGCGGCGGGCTACGCCACGGTCAGCTACTCCTCGGTTGCCTTCACGGGAAAGCTGACCAACCTGCACCAAGGGTTCGAAGAGCTCCACGAACTGGGATCAACGCAACTCAAGCGCCGCACGAAAACCGCTCGCGTGTACGCGGACCGGTTGTGCGCCTGGTTGGAGGAACATCGCGATGCCCCGTTTTTCGTCTTCTTTCACGTCTTCGACCCGCACGACCCCTACGAGCCCCACCGACCCTACGACTCGATGTGGGCGGACCCCGGCAAAAAGGAAGCGCACGAACGCGATGCCGACAAGCTTCGGAAAGTGATCCCCGACTCCTTTATGAGAAGGCGAGCCATGGGCACCCTACGGCAATTCGAAAAAGCGGATATCGATACCGCGGAATACCTTTCGTATGACAAGGACTGGTATGACGGTTCCATCCGCGCCATGGATGTGGAGCTGGCGCGGGTGCTCGAGCGGCTGAGGACGCTCGGCCTGGCCGAGAAGACCGTCATCGCATTCATCGCCGATCACGGTGAAGAGTTCCTCGACCACGGGCGGATGTTTCACGGGCAGACTCTTTATGGGGAGCTGACGAACGTACCTTTGGTTCTGTTCTGGCCTGGGGTCGTGCCGCACGGGGTCATGATCGGTGAAACCGTTCGCAGCATCGACCTGATGCCGACGTTGCTTGAGATCAGCGGGCGGCCCCTGCCCGAAGGCTTACAGGGCCAGAGCCTCGTGCCTTTGATGAAGGCGGCAGCCGAGCTGCCTAAGGCCGATGCGTTCACGCTGACCAGTCTGGCCGCCAATTTGGGTTGGCAAAGACGTCCGGCGGTGTCAGAGCGCGCTACGACCCAGCAGAGCGGCGGGCCCCGCCCCCGCGAAGACGAGGCCATCTCGATTGTGCTTGACGGCTGGAAGCTGATTCATAACACGAAAAGCTCCTCGGGCAAGCCCGAGTTCGAGCTCTTTGACCACACGAACGATCCTCTGGACCTCAACAACGTCGCTCCTGAGCACCCCCATGTCGTGGAGAAGTTGCTCGCCGAACTTCAAACCTGGCGAGAGGCTGCACAGGCGGCCAAGCTCCCGCCGGCCGACTCAACCGAGGGCCTAAGCGACGAGGAATTGCAGCGCCTGCGAAGCTTGGGCTACATCCAGTAGGCCGCGTCTTACTCGCATATCTCACGAGCCGGCAATCATGGGGCTCGTTTGCCTCTTCTACTCCTTTGCTTTGCCTCAGGGACGGTAAGTTAAGTTGTTGAATTTATTTGGTTTATATACCAATTGGCTTTGTTTGGTAATTTCTTTAAGTCAGCCCGCTTCCGCGGGCGAAGAAGGCCACGGAAAGGGCCCGCGCCCTGACGGGCACGGCTCCGTCGTCTGGTTAGGCGCGAAGGTAGTTGTCCCCAACGATCTCGACAGTCAGCTCGCCGAACATAAGAGCACAGAGCCCATCTTTAACAGCCACTAAATGATTGAAATACTGTATGTTATCCATAAATTGGGTTTGTTTCGTAATCCTTTTTCGCGGGCAATCCCTGAATTGAAAAATCGGGTACAGCCAGCCAATTCGCTTCAGGCTAAGTGCTTTGTTTCTTGGGTCATGACGGGGAGCGAATTGGTGGCAGTCCCCATTTTTCGCTTCCTGACACGGCTTCCTGCCTCTATTTTATCGCAGGGGCCTAGGACTTCCCTGGATAAGGGCCCAGAGGTTATTGAAAACAAACGATGTTGCCACCTGTGACCGGCACATTGGAGTCGGATCGATAGTACCCGGGGACGGGGCTTCACTAAAGCTCCGCCACGGAAACTATTCGCGAGCTGGCGGTGAACTTGCGGAAGTTGCTGTAGGTACTCACGAACTCGCTGTTGAATCCCTTGATCAGACCTAGACGGGCTTTGAATCTCACTCGGAAGGTATCGACCAGCCAAACTTCGTCGTTGACGCGAGTTTTTTCAAACTGCAGCTTGGCGCCTTTGTTGAGCTTGAACAGAAACAGCCCGAAGGAGACCTTCTCGATGGTTTCGGCTTCAAGCTTGACCCAGGCGTAGTCGTCTTTGGCAATCCAAAAGGTGCCGCGCAGCTTGGGCAGGATTCGAGCCCGCCTGCTAGCGGGTTTGTAGTCCGGTTTCGGTTGGGCGTCGATCACGTAGGTTTCGATTCCGTCGACGCAATCCTCCCCCACCAGCTGAAAATCGTAGGCCCGCTGGACCTCGGCGACGAACTCGCGCTCCTCAGCTTTCTTTTTCTCTTGCTTCGCGAGCCGCTTTTCGCGCTGCGGGGGTGTCTCCTTCTGCATGCGTGCGATGCTTTTTTCGAGCTTCTTTTGTTCTTTTCCTTCCTCTTTCGGGTCCAAAGCCTGGTCGTTGCGGGCGATGAGGCGCCGGTACACGGAGCCGTCGAGAAGAGTGACATCGTGAGTCTTAGAGCGGCTGGATTTCAGACGCCCCTTTTTGTCGAAACTGCGGCGCTCCGACCGCTCGTGAAAGGTGTAATTGCGGGCTTGTTTATCGTTCTGTTCGTCGGCAGCGAAGGCTCGACGGACAATCTCGCTGGGGGGCAGTTCCGCGCTCTGGCCGGCGTAAGGGAGAAGCCACAAGACAAGCCAAAGGATGGAGCAGCGCCGCTTCGAGTGGCCGCCTCGATTGGGCCATACCTTTTCCGCAAGATGCGTTTGCCGCGACCTTTCAGCGAGTGCCATCCCGAATCCAGCCGGTATCAAGTACCCCAGACCTAGAAGTAACTACGTGCGCGAAACGATTCGGGTTCCGGTAGTGTCTCAGTTTGACCGGGGTTGGACCAATTCTTCTCGCGACCTCTGATTTGGTCGATCGCCACCAGCAGCCCAAATACAAGCTTGCAAGAACTGAGCGAGGCTCGAAAGCTAGTGCTTGGTTCCATAAGTTGACGATCGTTTATAGGCCGACAATCCCTGGACCGCCCGGTCGAAAACCCACCCGCGTTCATCCCTTTGGGTGGGGCACAGGCTTGGCCGTACGCCATGACCGCTCCCTCACGTTCGCGGCTCCGAATCGGGCATGGTAAGGGTGTGCGAGAGCAAGGGACTGAGCCTGGAACGCTAGTGACAGGCCAAGTATCCGGCGCGACCGTGGCGCCATGGCCGCTCGGTAGAAAACCCGCCGGTTTTCATCCCTTTGGGTGGGCCGCGAGGCCCATGGACACTCCGTCACGGGCAATGCGAGATGGTCGTACCGAGCATGGTTAGCTTTTGAGTCGAGGACCGGCAGGATTGCCGGTCGCTACCTGGAAATTGTACCGCTGAACGGCTGCCTCTAAGGGAAGACTAACGGCCTTTCCGGACAATGTCCACCTAAGCCGAGATCAGGGCCGAGGGCTGGGGTCGTCCCATGACCGGACGAGGCGGTTTAACTCCCCCAGTCGCTTGAGTAATCCGGGCAGCAGCTCAAGTCGAAGGGCGTTCGAGCCGTCGGAAAGGGCGCGCTCGGGGGCTTCGTGGACTTCCATGAAGATGGCGTCGACGCCCGCCGCCACGCCGGCCTTCGCGAGAGGCTCGATGAACTGGGGCTGGCCGCCGCTGGCGCCTTCTTGCGCTCCCGGCAGTTGCAGGCTGTGGGTTACATCGAACACTACCGGATAGCCGAGCTCCCGCATGATGGGAAGGCTGCGGAAATCCACGGTCAGATTCTGGTAGCCGAAGCTTGTCCCGCGCTCGGTCAACAGGATCTTGTCGTTGCCGGTAGCAGCCACTTTCTCGGCGGCGAAGCGGATTTCCGAAGGAGAGAGAAACTGGCCTTTCTTGATGTTCACGACCCGCCCGCTGCGCCCCGCTTCCGCCAACAGATCTGTCTGCCGGCACAGAAAAGCCGGGATCTGCAGCACATCGCAAACTTCCGCCGCCGCGCCGACCTGTCCGACTTCGTGTACGTCGGTCAGAACGGGGAGTCCAGTCTGCTTCTTGACCTCCCCCAGAATGCGGAGGCCCTCTCTAAGGCCGGGGCCGCGATACGACGAACGGCTCGTACGGTTGGCCTTGTCATAGGAGGCTTTGAAAATCACGGCCAGGCCAGCTTCGCCCGCGGCCCTCTGGACCGATCGCGCCGTGCTGATTGCGTGTTCTTCCGATTCAATCACGCAGGGACCGGCGATCACCGCCAGGGGGCAGCCGTTGCCGACTTTCACCGCGCCGATGCTTACCGCGTTCATTATTTTCGGCCTCGTCCGCCATTGAAAGAATCGAGGACAGTCCGCTTCGCGCCGATTTGGTCCATCGATTCTGAACAACCTATGCGGGCGGCGCTCGGTACCCGCTACTCCACGGCGCGCAGCCGCAGAAATTGTTCTGTTTCCGCTTTTTGCTCTTGCGCCTGTCGGCCCAGCGCCCGCTGATAGGCAGCTCCGACAAAAGCACTGAAAAGGGGTTGTGGCTCGAGAGGTTTCGATTTGAACTCGGGGTGAAACTGGCAACCCAAGAACCAGGGGTGATCCCGGAGCTCGCAGATTTCGACGTACGCTCCGTCCGGGGTTTCGCCCGAGACGATCATGCCGCGGGCCTCGATCGCTTCCTTGTATTCGAGATTGAATTCATAGCGGTGACGATGCCGCTCGCTGATGTCCCTCCGCCCATAGGCCTGCTCGGCCAAGCTGCCCGGCGCCAGACGGCAGGGCCAAGCGCCCAGCCGCATCGTGCCGCCGAGATCCTCCACTCCTTTGAGCTCGCGCAGCTTGAAAAAGATGCGATGCGGCGTAGCGGGATCGAATTCGGTCGAGTGAGCCTTCTCCCGTTCGCACACGTGCCGCACGAACTCGATCACCATGGTCTGCATTCCCAAGCAAATGCCGAAGTAGGGGACTTTCTCCTCTCGGGCGTAGCGGATAGCTTCGATAATGCCCTCGATTCCTCGGATGCCGAATCCGCCGGGCACCAGGATGCCGTCGAGGTCGCGCAATTGCGCGTGTGCGCTGGAGCGGTCGATATCTTCCGCCTCCACCCAGCGGATGATCACGCGAGCGCTATGAGCCAGCCCGCCGTGCAACAGCGCTTCGCGGAGACTCTTGTAGGAGTCTTCATACCCTACGTATTTGCCGACGATGCCGATCGTCACCTCCCCGTGGGGATTTCGCAGGCGCTCGAGCATCTCTTTCCATGCTTCTAAATCGCGCGGCCGCGCATCCATCCCCAAGAATTGGAGGATGATCTCATCCACCCCTTCCTGGGCGAAACTGAGAGGAACTTGATACACCGAACTCACGTCCCGCGCGGCGATAACCGCCTCGCGTCTGACATCACAAAACAGGGCGATCTTTTCTTTTAGCTCGGGGGACAAATCGGTTTCCGTCCGGCACAGCAACAGATCGGGCTGGATGCCGATGCCCCGCAGCTCTTTCACGCTGTGCTGTGTCGGCTTCGTCTTGAGTTCGCCGGCGGCGGCAATCCAGGGAACGAGGGTGACATGCACGAAAATACAGTTCTCTCGTCCCAGCTCGTGCCTCATCTGGCGGATGGCTTCCAGAAAGGGCAATGACTCAATGTCGCCGACCGTCCCACCGATTTCGACGATCACGACGTCGACGTCGTCCGTCGAGACTTTCTGGATGGCTGCTTTGATCTCGTTGGTAACGTGGGGGATCACCTGCACGGTCTTGCCGAGATAATCTCCCCGCCGCTCTTTCGCCAGGATGCGTTCATAGATCCGGCCGCTGGTCCAATTATTCGCTTGTGTGAGCCGGGCGTGCGTGAAGCGCTCATAGTGCCCCAGGTCCAGGTCGGTTTCAGCACCGTCATCGGTGACAAAAACCTCCCCGTGCTGGAACGGGCTCAGGGTGCCCGGATCCACGTTGAGGTAGGGGTCGAATTTCTGCAGGGTTACCCGCAGACCCCGGCTCTCGAGCAAGTAGCCGATCGACGCCGCCGCTATGCCTTTGCCAAGCGAAGAGACAACTCCGCCCGTCACGAAGATGTATTTCTTCACCGTGTCCATGGGCTAGTGGCCCTGCCGGTTAGGCGCCGGGCGATATTTTGCACGAAGACCCACCCGAATGGGCAATCATTTGTTCGGGTTAGGAGGAAAAGGGGGTTATGGGACACGGGCAGCGGCTGCCGCTGAAGGCTTGCCACACGGGCAATTGCCGTGTCGTAAGTCGGTGCAGGCTTCACGTCAGCGAGCACGTAAGCTAAAGTCTAGCACAGGCTTAGGTCGTATGTTAGAATCAGAATGGCTTCTTGTCGAGTCAACGGCTTTTGCGCCTTTCTTCGCCGGAGAGGTGTTGTGGGGGCGAGTTTGCTAACAGTGTTTTGGGGCTCGAAAACCATTCGCGGGGTGGCGTTCTGGCTTGCAGTGGCGCTGCCGGTTTTCGCCGCCGACGCCAAGATTTCCCTCAAGAACCGCGCTCCTGAATCCTCCCGGCCTGCACTCCCGGCGCGAGCATCAACCATCAAGGTTGACGTACCGCTGGTGCTCATCAACGTGACGGTAACCGACCCCATGGGGCGCTTTGTCACGGGGCTCGAAAAGGAGCACTTCAAGGTGCTCGAGAACAAAGCTACCCAGGAGATCACACAGTTCGGGGCCGAGGATGTGCCCTTATCACTGGGCATTGTGTTCGACGCTAGCGGCAGCATGGGTCACAAGATGAGCAAGGCCCGCGAGGCCGTAGCGCAATTCATGAAGACGTCCAACCCCGAGGATGAATTCTTTCTAGTCCAGTTCAACGACCGCCCCAAGCTGATGATCGGCTTTACGAACAGCCTGGAGGAAGTTCAGAATCGTCTCACCTTTACACGATCACATGGGCGCACCGCACTGCTCGATGCTGTCTACCTAGCAATCAGCAAGATGAAAGAAGGTGTGAACGGGAAAAAGGCCTTATTGATCATCTCCGACGGCGGCGACAACAGCAGCCGCTATACGGAACGCGAAATCAAGCGTTTGGTCAAAGAAGCTGATGTTCAGATATACGCCATCGGCATCTTCGAGCCAATGGCTAGCCGAGGACGCACGCCCGAAGAACTTGCCGGCCCGGGCCTTTTGAGCCACATCGCCGAGCAGACCGGGGGCCGCCAATTCCCCGTCGAGAACATCAACGAACTGCCCGATGTCGCGGCCAAGATCGGCATCGAGCTGAGGAACCAGTATGTCTTGGGTTACGTCCCTAGTAATCAGGAGAAGGACGGTAAATGGCGGCGTGTGAAGGTAGTCACGAAAAAGATCCGTGGCATGCCGCCGCTCCGCGCGCACTACCGCCTGGGATACTATGCCCCGACCCGCTAGACAGCGGGGCTTCCATAGAATAATTAGAAGATGAACGAGTTTTGAAGAAAGCAAGCATTCCCTCATTAGCAACGGTCCGGCGACTTCCGCATACCCGTTTGCTCCTCACGGCTAGCGTGTGCCTATCGGTCTTCTCCCTACTGAGTCCCGCCCAAAGCCGCGTCGCGAGCGTGGGTCAAGACGACCCGGGCCTCGTCTTTCATGCCGGCACGAAACTGGTCGTTCTGCACACGACGGTGCTCGACAAACAGGGGCACTTCGTCACCGACCTGCCGCAGAGCGCTTTCAAGGTCTACGAAGACAACGTTCCACAAACGTTGAAGAAGTTCCTGCGCGAGGATATTCCTGTCTCGCTGGGTATTTTGGTCGACAACAGCGGCAGCATGCGCGACAAGCGTCAGAGCGTCAACGCCGCGGCGTTGGATTTCGTCAAGGCGTCGAACCCCGACGACGAGGTCTTCATCGTGAATTTCAAGGATGAAGCCTTTCTTGACAGCCCGTTCACCGGCGACCTGCTGCGTCTGCAGGATGCCCTACAGCGTATTGACTCCCGAGGGGGCACGGCGCTCTACGACGCCATCAGCATGTCGTTGGACTACCTCAAGGAGAAGGCGAAATGGGACAAGCGCGTGCTGGTCATCGTCACCGACGGCGTTGATAACGCCAGTCGTCCCAATAATACGCTCGAGACGCTGGTCCGCGTGCTGCAGGGAAAAGAAACCCTGATCTACGCGGTGGGCTTGCTAAGCGACGAAGCGCCGCGAGACGCCAAGCGTGCCGCGCGCGCTGTCAGACACATTGTCCGCGCCACCGGAGGCGCGGCTTTCTTCCCCAAGACTTTGGACGAGGTCCACGCCATTGCCCAGCAGATCGCACAAGATATCCGCAATCAGTACGTGCTGGCCTACACTCCACAGGATACGTTGAGGACCGGCTTCCGTAGCGTCAAAGTCGTCCTCAGCGGAAGGGCCAAGAGGCTGCAGGTCAGGCACCGGCCCGGATACTACCTTGAATAGTGCCCAGGGGTCATCCCAACAGCCCAGTTGGAAACACCCGCCTGGTGTTTTTCCAAAGTTGGTCGCAGTCCTACGCTTTCTGTGGAACAGTACTCGAGGTTACCGGCTACGCCCCTGGGCTAGCCCGTACCTGCGATGGCGCATCGAGACGTATTGGGGATGGCCTGCCCACGAGATTAACGCTGGAAGGTTCTGGAGCTTCACCTGGCGGCAGCGTCACTCGGTTGGCCGTTTTATATGGTGGGCAGGCGAAATGGGATCACAAGAACGCTATCGTCTTGATGCCTGAGATGTCAAAGCGTCTGCGGCAACGCATGTTGCGACAGGCGACCTTATCGTCTTTGAGCACCATATAAGACTGCGCCTTTGCGAAACGGGCGCGGTCACGCTCGTCACCGCCCGGTGGCAGTTTCTGCCTCTTCTTGCGCACCACCCAACGCAGCCCGTATTCGGCCACCTGTCTGCAATGAGGACAGTTCAGGCGCACCGACTTGGTCGTTTCCGATTCCTGGTAATAGTCTGTCTCTCGCATTGCTCGCCTTTCGAGCAAGAAGCCCGCGGTCCGTTACAGTCTAGCTCGAATCGGTCCGGGGAGGCGCCGCATCGCGTTAGGCAGCGGAGGCCACCGTAGCAGCCGCAGGTGAAACCTTCGCCCCTCAGGGCTAGGCTTGCGCGGTGGAAGAGAAATCCTGCTACAATCGTGCGTTCTGGTTTGAAATCAGGTTCGTACTGAAACTGTGTCTCTGGAGAGATCATGAAGATCCGGTTTGTCAACCCACATAACGACTCGAACATGTACGTCGCTCCCAAGGTCATGCGTGCCGCGCGGATGGTAACTCCCAATTTGAACTTTCATGCGACCGGGGCGCTGTTTCCACCACTGAACCTGGCGACCCTAGCCGCCCTCACGCCGCCCGAACACGAAGTGGTCATCGACGATGGCTGTGTCGGTCCGGTGACGGCGACGGGGTCGGCCGATCTGGTCGCCATGACCGCCATGACCGCACAAGCGCCGGAAGCCTATCGTCTCGCCGACGAGTACCGGGCTCGGGGTATACCCGTCGTGCTCGGCGGCATTCACCCCTCGATGTGTCCGGATGAGGCGGCCGAACACGCCGACGCGGTGGTGCTGGGCGAGGCTGACCGTCTGTGGCCGGATCTGGTCCGAGACTTCGCCGCCGGCAAGTCGAAGGCGCGCTATCACGATCCGGAGCCCGTTGACTTAGCCGATGTCGTCATTCCTCGCAGGGACTTGCTCGACCCGAGCGGTTACCTCTGTTTCAACTCCGTGCAGACAACGCGTGGCTGTCCGTTCGACTGCAACTTTTGCTCGGTGACCACGATGTCGGGCGTCAAATACCGTTTTCGTCCCGTGGAGAAGGTGGTCGAAGAGCTGCGGGCCATAGATGCCCGTTCCATTTACTTTGTCGATGACAACATCATTGGGAATCCCAAAAAAGCGAAACTGCTGTTCAAAGCAATGGCGCCGCTGAAGCGGAAATGGGCCTCCCAGGTGACCATCAATTTCGCGCGCGACAAAGAACTGATGCGCCTGGCTCGAGAGAGCGGCTGCCAAGGGGTTTTTATCGGCTTTGAGACCACCTCCGACAAGAGCGTCCGTGATGCCGGCAAGGGCGTCAACCGGCCCAAGGAATATCTGCGCGACATTGGCCGCATCCGCGAAGCGGGCATGAAGGTCTGGGGGTCTTTTATTTTCGGCTTCGACAACGACGACCTGGATGTGTTCCAGCACACTCTTGAGTTCGTGGAGAAGGCCAAGCTGGAGTTTGCCCAGTTCTCGCTGATGACGCCGCTGCCGGGTACGGCCTTGTACCGCCAGTTCGAGGAGGAGCAAAGGTTCGTTCACCGGGATTGGGAGAAATACGATCTCGGTTCGATTGTCTTCCGGCACCCTCTGCTTACCGCCAAGCGGCTGCATTTTGAAAAGAACCGCGCCTACCGGCGTTTTTACTCCATCCGTTCGATGATCAAAAGGAACGGTCTGCCGAAGAACAAAGGCGACCTCTTTGTTTGGATTTCGAACCTCGCTGTGAGGGGACTGCTCAACCAGCGTTGGGGCAAAGATTACTGGGCCTGGAAGGAAAAAGATCCCGGTATCGTGACCGACTACACCCCTCCTCCGAGCCGTGGACTCGTCAAAATGACAGAGAGCGACCGCCTTGTGAAGCTGGCGTCAACGGCCCGCTAAGTCACGACCCTACCATCCCGGGTGAGCTGGAAATCACCGGCTAAGTTGTTGTCTGTCGCAGAGCGGCGCACAACGGCCTGTAGCTGAACAAAGTCGGTGGAGATCTCGTCTCCTTGCTCCGCATTGAACTCACCCCCCAGCCGACACACCAACGGTACAACTTGCGATACTGCCTTCAGCAGTAGCCGCTTCGGGAGAAGACGGACCCTCATAAGGAGTCGCAGAGCACGGTCCGTCGATGTAAACAGTCGGGAAGCGCCCCGCAGAATGGGACACAGCCGGGCCGAGAACCCTTCTAGCGCTTGGTTGCATAAATTCACGAAAGATTATAGGCCGACAATCACTGGACCGCTCCCTCACGGTCGCGGCTCGGAAGACTCTGCGAACAAACCACTTCCGGGCCAGACGGACGATCGCATGGTCCTTCGGGAAAGGACTTTGCAAGTAACGCGAACTTTTGCAACCAAGCACTAGCCGCCCCCGGGGGAATAAGCTCATGGAATACTTCGGCGCACTAATGTTCCGATGATCGATCTGAAACGAGTCGGCGGAGACAATCCTGGCGGGGGGCACATCGGGGTCCGCATGCCGCTCAAAACCGCTGTAATTTTGGGTCTGGCGGTTGCCTCGATCGACATCCTCGTAACCATGTCCCTAAAGGCTCCGGCATGGGCGGCCATCGAAGAGATGCTGTCTCCCTTCGCTGCGACAGCAGTGTTGGTGAGCCTCGGTTTCTGCATGCTGTGGTTTGTAGTGGTGCGACCGTGGCTCCGTTTCGTGCGTTTTGCGGCGTTCGCGGTCTTCATTGCGGTGTCCAGCTTTGTGGGTATCGCCTTGGCGCTGTTTTTGGTCGCGGGCTTAGTTCACCCGCGGCTGTTTCTACCGCCTTTCGTTTTTCGTTCCGCCCTATTGTTCGTTCTATGTTGCGGCATAGCGATGCTCATCTATCGTTGGCTCCGTGCGCAACCGTTTCCGTCACGGACCGTTCAACTTGCCGGAAAACTGGTCGTTGCGCTCACGTTGATATTGACGATAACAGTCGTTTTTCGCTGGGCGGGCGCCTACCTTTCAACTGCCGCGTCCGGGACCCTTGCCGCCTGGGGCCTTGCTCTCTATCTGATGGCCACGTTTCTAGCGGTTTGGTTGTCGCTCAGGGCCACTTCCATCACCCTCGCCTTCCTGGTGTGTACGTGGTGTGCTTCCGTGATCGCCGGCGGTTTGTCCATGAGTCACCGCAGCCACTATTTCCAAGCGGATCGCAGCGGATTTGTCGAGTCGATCCATCCCGTGCGGCAGGTTATTCTGATAACGATTGATACGCTACGGCGGGATGCGCTGTCCTGCCACAATCCTCAGACTGCCCAAACACCTCACATCGACGCCTTTGCGGATGATTCGGTGGTTTTCACGGCCGCCTACAGTTCATCCCCCTGGACATTGCCAAGTATCACGTCAATCATGACGGGCCTCCCCACCCTGGGTCACCTCGTCCAAGAACCTCGGTCTCGTCTCGCCGAGGAATTTCCAACCTTGGCGGAATACATGAGAGACGCGGGTTATGTCACGGCCGCGCTGGTCGAGAATGTTTTTCTAGGGCCGAGGTGGAATCTCAAGAAAGGCTTTCTCGACTACGATCATTTCCCCAAGCCCTGGCCGGGAGATGCATTAGGGTGTAGATTGTTGGACTATTTCTTCCCCTCCAAATATCCACGCGGGGGAACCCGGAACTTAACCCGTCTTGCCCGGCATTGGATCGAACAGAACCGGCAGCGGGATTTCTTTCTTTGGATCCATTTCATCGACCCTCATGTACCATACAGTCCTCCGCGCCACCTCTTGCCCGATACCCCTCCACCGCAGTGGATCGGCTACAGCTTCGATCGATCGGCGGAGATCCGGGGCGGAAGGGTGCTCTCAGAGCAAGAGCGTAGCTGGCTGAGGCAGTTGTATCTCGCCGAAACGCAGTTCGTCGATCAAAATGTCGGTTCATTCCTAGATGCTCTGAAAGACCTGAACCTGTATGACGACGCCCTTATTATCCTGACCAGTGACCACGGCGAGGAGTTCTGGGAACACGGCGGCTACGAACACGGCCACAGTGTGTACGAGGAAGTCATAATAGTACCGTTGATGGTCAAAACGCCAGGCTCAACTTCGAACAGGAAGGTGAGTGCGCGGGTATCGAATCGGCTCATCACACCAACCGTCCTGGATCTATGCAAGATCGACCATCAGGATCGCTGCTATGCAAGCCGCTCGCTGCGGCCGCTTTGGGAGGGCGAAGCCTCCCCCGACCAGGGAGGGGTGGTCTCCAGCTCCGGCGCCTTGTACTACGAAGAGAAAGAGGCGTTCATATTCGACGACCACAAATACGTTCATCTCCCCACGTCCAGACGGGAGGAATTGTACAACCTGCGGGCCGATCCTGGGGAAACAACAAACATCGTCCGGACTTCTCCGGAGATGGCCCGGAAGGGGCGCACTCTGCTCGAGGAGGCGCGGGTGGAGTTCGCTAAAGTTCGCGCGTGTTACGGTGTGCGCAACACTGAGGGTCCTGATCTCAGTCCTGAAACGAGGAGAGCCCTGAGGTCACTTGGGTATATACAGTAGAATCTGACGTTTCCCCTTCTCGCGCGACTGGTCCGCCGCGGTATGCTTGTTCCCTATCTGGCAGCACGAAAGCGCCGCGGGCTAGTATCAGGAGCCGGGCTTGTCAGTCTCCGGGAACGGGTATGGACCGAACATTGTCCGATGTGGCGGGAAGGTCATTGCGTTCAATCAACTGTTTCCCGAATATGCAGTCCGCACAAGACAGGTAATCGAAATACCCGATCCGAGTGCATGGTCGTTGTCCGGAATCGCCAAACCCTAGCGTGAATCGCCTGCTGGTCCGCCGGAGCTTGGTCTCCCGATCCTGCTAGGCTCGGAGGGCTCATCGAGGCTCCTGGGCCACGCCGGTTAGTTCTCTTGTCTTGAGAGCCTTGATGCGGTCACGTAGCTTGGCTGCCTGTTCAAACTCGAACTTTTGTGCAGCGTCCCGCATTCGTTTCTCGAGGCGGTCAACAAGGTTTTGCAACTCCTCAACCGACCCCGGCAACTCGGTTTCCGTTTCGTCGTCGGGAATCGAGAGGTAGTCGGCTTCGACGATCCTGGCCAGGCTCATATCCACCGGCTTTGAGATGGTCTGCGGGGTGATATGATTCGCCTCGTTGTATTGCACTTGCACGGCTCGCCGCCGGTCCGTTTCGTCGATGGCCCGCGCCATACTCTCGGTCATCCGGTCGGCGTAAAGGACCGCCCGGCCGTTGACGTTGCGGGCGGCTCTGCCGATCGTCTGGATCAGGGAGCCGGAGGAGCGCAGAAACCCTTCCTTGTCGGCGTCCAGAATCGCAACCAGTGAGACTTCGGGCAGATCCAATCCCTCTCGAAGCAGGTTGACGCCGATCAGGACGTCGTATTCGCCCTTGCGCAAGTCGCGCAACAGCCGAACGCGCTCCAGGGTGTCAATCTCCGAATGCATATACCGGCAGTGGACGCCGGTTTCCGAATAGTATTCCGAAAGGTCTTCGGCCATGCGCTTCGTGAGGGTCGTTACGAGAACGCGCTCCCCGACCTGGGCACGGCTGCGAATCTCACCCAAAAGGTCGTCCACTTGTCCCTTGACGGGCCTAACTTCGACTGCCGGTTCGACCAGGCCGGTTGGACGGATCAGTTGTTCCACCACCGTGCCGGCGGACTTGGTCAACTCGTAGGGTCCCGGCGTTGCGGAGACGTAGATGGCTTGGTTGACGCGGTGTTCGAACTCTTCAAATTTCAACGGGCGATTGTCGAGGGCGCTGGGCAGGCGGAATCCGTATTCGACGAGGGTTTCCTTCCGCGAGCGGTCGCCCTTGTACATGCCTCGCAACTGAGGCACGGTCTGGTGGCTTTCGTCGATGAAAAGCAGGGCGTCCTGCGGTAGATAGTCGAGCAGCGTCGGAGGCGGCTCGCCGGGCAGCCTTCCCGAGAAGTGGCGCGAGTAGTTCTCGATCCCGTGGCAATAGCCAATCTCCCGGATCATTTCGATATCGAAGAGTGTCCGCTGGCTCAACCGCTGCGCTTCGAGACGCTTGTTTCGATTGTTCAGTTCTCCCGTCCACCAATCGAGCTCGGCTAGAATCGCTTCGATAGCGCCTTCGCGAGTCTCCTTCGACATGACGTAGTGGCGGGCGGGATAGATCGGCAACCGGAGGTAGGTCTGACGGACTTGTCCCAGTAGTGAGTCGATTTGCGAAAGGCTATCGATCTCATCGCCCCAAAGCTCGATGCGGTAGGCGTAGTCGTCGTAGGTAGGGAAGATCTCGATGACGTCGCCGATGACGCGGAAGGCGCCTCGTTTGAAGTCCTCATCCCGGCGTTCGTAGAGGATCTCGACCAGCCGCTTCGTAATCTGCTCGCGCGCGATTTTCTGGCCTTTCTCGAGCATCATCAGCATGCCGTAGTAGGCATCCGGGGAACCTAGGCCGTAGATGCAACTGACGCTGGCGATGATCACGCAGTCGCGCCTCTCGAACAAGGACCGCGTTGCCGACAGACGCAGCTTGTCGAGTTCGTCGTTGATCGTGGCTTCCTTCTCGATGTAGGTGTCGCTCGAGGGGAGATAGGCCTCCGGCTGGTAGTAGTCGTAGTAGCTGACGAAAAATTCGGCGGCGTTTTCGGGAAAGAAATTCTTGAACTCGTGATAGAGCTGAGCGGCCAGTGTCTTGTTGTGGGCAATCACCAGCGCCGGTCGCTGGACCTGCTCGATGACCTTGGCAACGGTGTAGGTTTTGCCCGAGCCCGTGACGCCGAGCAGGACTTGGTGGCACTCTCCGTCTCGCAGCCCGTGAACAAGCTGGTCGATCGCGGTCTGCTGGTCGCCGCGCGGGGTGTAAGGCGATGCCAGTCGGAATCCCATGGGGTGATCGGGGGCTCGGGAGACAGACGCCGGGTGCGGCCAGATTTCGGCGGCGCCGCTTCAGTGAAACGCTAAGCCGCGGATCGAGCGCGAAGCGTGTCGGACGTCGCCTGTCCCCTGCTCGCGCGACCACGGACGAGTTCATTTTATCACCGGCCTCTGGCGTGGAATCTCGGTATGCAGCCCGCCCCCCCCCCGCCCGGCCTGAAGATGGCCCCAAGGAGTTTTCCAGCACCTGCGAAACGTGCCCTTGCCCGAACCTTGCAAGGTTCCCGAGCCGAGCACGTCAGCAAGCGTCCAGTCATTCCGTGCGGAATCCTATGTCCTGCCAACCGGGCCGGGGATCACGGTCACTGATTCCGCCAAGCAGGGAGCTCGTCAAGCGATTCTAGTGTGCTCCAACTCACAGATTCGGCGTTGGGATTTCTATACCTAACGGCCGGAGGAGACCATGCGTACCAGACACCGACATATCTTTGTAACAGTTCTGATTTGCCTGGGAGCGATGCTGGGCATTGTCCCGGCACAAGGTCAATTCCCTCCACAGCCCTCGGGCGTCGTCAGCTGTACCGCGACTTCGGTTGCGCCGATCGTGCGCCGTTCTAATATCGCTGCGTTGCAGGGCGACGTTGTCCTTGTGTGGACACGTCCTCTCCCCCCGCGATGGATCAGTACGTCGTCGTCGGCCCGATTGCTTGGCGTCACTGATCGAACAGTACGCCGCTACGCGAGGCACGGGTTGATACCTTCACGCCAGACTTCCGGCGGCCACTGGAAGGTATTTCTTGTGCGACCAGAGGGCCCGAAAAGTGGGAAACCACCCCGCAAGAAAACACTCAAACCAGACAACCCAATTAAGAATCCATAATAGATTCCGTAATGGCGTTTCTGGGGCGCGATCCGCGAACTTGGCCCGTGCGGTGCGATCGTAGACGCTAGCCGACAAGGTAGGATCTATACGCCACGGAATTGCTTCCGGGCCGGTTTCCGAGAACGCCGTTTTTCGTTCTCCAGCTTGGCTAGAGCGGCGGGATCGACGATCACAGGATGGCGACAGTTACTGCATTGGCAGCCTTACCGTCCGCTGTCAGCACGATCTCGACCTCGCCGCGGCCAGCGAGGCTGCGGGGCAGGGGGCCGATGTTGACCTGGTCAAGGCCGACGAAAATCGAATGGGCGACTGGTCCTGGGCCCAGCACCTTGACGTTTTCTCCACCAACGGTGGCCGTTACTTGCGAGTGAAGCCACGCATTCCTGTCCCAAACAACAACAGAAAGACGTCCTCACCTTCCACGCTCACGTCGATCGGGATCGCGGTCCGGCTTCCTGGCAGAGCGTTAGCATCGAAGATGAAATCCTGGGTCCGCGTACCGTCTGCAGCCACCCGCAGGAACAAAGCCGCAGCCACGCCGGTACCCTGCTCATTACCGCATACAAGCTGGGGGCGACGCTCTCGATGTTGAGGACTCCGATGATCACGCCGCCGGCGCCGGAGGTGACCTTGACGGTCGCAGACCCCAGCGCGGTCCCTTCGGGAATGAGATAGTTGATCTGGCCGGGAGAGACGAAAAACAGGGGGGCGGCGCGAGTGACGCCTTGGCTGTCGGTTACTTCGACCCTGGTGCCCAGCAACTCGGTCGGGAGCGGAGTTTCGGTGGCGACCGCGACGCCGGAGGCCAACCCTGGCCCAAACCCGGCGGCGATGACTTCGGCGGCAAGCGCCTGACCCGGAGCGAAACTCGCCGACGAGACGCTGGCGAACGCCGCCGTGGAGGTGACTTCCCGGCGAAGCAGGTTGCCGGCCGGATCGTAGGTGTAGTTGATCGCATTTCCTCCACCATAGTCGGCGGCGATCAACCGGCCGGCCTCGTCGTAGCGGTACTGGATGGTGGTCTGGGCCGACAGGCAACTTGCCGCGAGAAGGAACAGGCAGCATTTTCAAAGTTTGTTCATCGCTCTCCCGGTTACGTCTTCATTGCTTCGCGCCGGTTCGTCGTTCATCAAGGGCAGGTTGCGAAGGCTTGTGTGTCCGTGACGGTCGGGGCGGCATTACCCAGTGGGTCCTCATAGCTCCTTGTCGCGCCCGTCGCCGTGTCGGTTACCCGCAAGGTGTATTCAACGTTCGTGGTCGCTGCGGCGAACACCCAGAATTTTCCAAAGGCGTTTGTGCCGTTCACACCGTCAAGGACTTTGATCAAGAACTCCATGTTGTCAGAGCTAAAGAAGAAAAAGTTGCCCGTGTCCGCCAGTCCGGCATCGCCGCAGAGGTTCGACCCTCCCACGATGCCGTTTCCCGGCGCGCCCCAGTCCACCTCCACCCGAAAACGATCGTTGTTCAGCAATGAAGATGTGCAGGCAGAATCCGGCGCGCAACCTGTTGCCGCGGATTCGGGAACCGCTGCGACGCTCCCCGGCGAATCGTCCCGCCGAGTGGTGTCCGGTGTCGCCTGTGCGGTCGGTGAAGCTCGCCAGGCGGCTATTCCCGTCATAGTTAAAGCGGCGAGAGTTGCCGAGCGGGTCCGACATCGTACGAATCCGGTTGTTGTCGTCGTAATCGATCCGTACCGAGCGGCCCAGCTCGTCGGTCACCCCCCACGATGTTGTCCGACTCGTCGACCTCGAGGCCGCGCTCGGAGCCATCCCCATTCCGAATCGTGCTGATCCTCTTTAGGAGATCGTAGGAGAAGTTTCGCGCGACCCCGCCGGCGTCAATCGCTTCCGCCAGGGAGGCATCGTCATTGGGTGTGAACCGGGCTGTCCCGACTCCAATGACTTTTTTCGTCTGCGGAAGCGGCCCGACCAAAAAAATGACCAAACAAACCCAATTGACAGGCAAACCTAACCATTTCAACCGATTAACCTGCATTCCTGGGGCGAAGAAAAAGGAGTAGCCAGAGGCCAAACGATCCCCCTGATTGCCCGCTTGTAAGGTGGGCGAGTTAGCCCAGAGTTCACCTGAGTTGGCCCTGGGTTAGGCCCTGCCGGCACCCCCGTGGCAAAAGTGCGATCCTTCCCTTCGGGGACTGTCACCCTTTTTCGCGCCTTCTTGGAATCAGCTACTTACGACGTTCGGCCGGCGCTGGTTTCTTTGCTCTCGGACCCAGAGGTTTCGGTTCGATTGGAGGCTGCGGTCTACTTCGCGCAACGGCAGGACGCGGTATGCGCCAGGGCCCTTTGGGAGCTAATGAAACGTGGAGAAGATATGGCGGGCTGGCAACATTCCAACGTGGTACAGGCGATTCACAGCTTGACGGGCGGGTCTTACTTCGGGTTCACACCCGGAACTGTCTCTACCCCTGAAGTGCGAAAAGCGGCTTTGCAGCGCTTCGCGCGCTGGATCGAGGATCGCGGGGGCCACTAGCCCTGGGCTAGCAGCAGTGGAGCAAAGCCCCGCCGTTTGAGACGTAGGGGCGCGATGAATCGTGTCAACGCCCAATAGAAATGTCCCCTGGTTGGTAAAGAGAGATTTTCAAAGCAGAAATCCGGACTAGGACAGGTCGTCTTTCCAGTCAGCCACAGCGTCTCTTCTTAGAGGACTCGTGTGGCTGGAGTGAACCAGGGAAGCTGTGCTGGGCCTGTAGAGGCCAAAATGCCGGCCGCGACTGGGCACGGCATGCCGCGCCCCTGCGGTCTTCCACCGCGCCCTGCACCGCTTTCGCTTCGCGCCCGTTCACGCTCCCGGCTCGGCGAGGGGGCTCCCTGCCTTTCTCCGGCGGCCCGCCGCGATTCACGATTCACGGTTCGCCGGTCACGGTCTGCGACTCGAGGCTTCAGCCTGCTCGAGATGATTGTGGCCACGGCCATTCTCGGCATTGCCATTATCGGGCTGATGACGCTCATCACCACGGTGTTGGCAAACGCCGCGCGCATCCGCGAATACGATCGGGCGGCGATGCTGGCGCGCACCAAAATGAACCAACTATTGGTCGAGGAACCGTTGCCGTTGGGAAGGAATCTGTCGGGGATGTTTGAAGCCCGTTTGGGTTGGGAAGCTAGAGTGGAGCCTTTTTTCGTGCCGCGCATTCTCCGAGTGGGACGCACAATGCTGGTCCGGATCAGGCTCAGCGTCTGGTGGGATTCCGACGGGCGACGCAAACGGCTCAAGTTGGAGAGCTTCCGCCGGATGATCATCCGGCCCGAACACGGACTGGGATGATGACGTGGGCCGTGAACCGAGGGGGCGCAAGCCGTGAAATGAGCCTGGTGTTGAACCTACGAGAGGGCACGGCATGCCGTGCCCCTACTGCTTTTCTCGGAAGCCCCTCCTCCCTCGAGCCGCGAACCGGCCCTTCGGTTCAACGGTCTAACGGCTCACGGCTCACGGCTCGCGGCTCACAATCCGGCATGACGCTTATCGAGGTCATTGTGGCCATGAGCCTGCTCGGGTTACTTTCCGTCGGTTTGTTCACCGCTTTTCAGGTAGGTGCTTCTTCCTGGCTCACGACGCGCGAGCGGTTGATGGATGACCGCAACATTGCCGGCCAGAATCAACGCTTCCACGCGCTTTTTGCCGGAATTGTTCCGCTGGAGGCCAAGATTCCACCCGATCGGGAGATTGGCGTGCGTCCGTTCCCGTTTTTTCAGGGCGAGCCGCAATCGATGCGTTTTGTCACCTCGCATTCGATCACGGCCGGATCTCGCGGAGGCCTGCGAATCACCGAGCTCCAGGTTGTCGACGCGCCCAAGAAGGGAAGGCGCGTGCTGCTGAATCAACTGCCGTATCGCGGGCCGTTCAGCGCCGGGAGTTTCGTAACCGGATGGGTCCCCATCCCGGAGCCACCGGGGCGCCAACTCGTTTTCGAGCCCATACGCGCCCTGCCCAACGTATCGTTGGTCATCGCCGACCAGTTGGCCGATTGCAGTTTCCGGTATCTCGAGAGGCCAAGTAGGCGCAATTTGCCTTCCAGGTGGGTTTCGATATGGAACGATCTCGACGGGCTGCCGGGTGCGATCACGATCAACTTGACGCCGGCATCCCGGGAAGCTCGGCTCCTGCCGGTGTCTATAACGACCGCGGTGCGCGCCGAGTATGCACTGCCGCTGGAAAACGCTCCCCCCTCCCTTCCCGGGAGACCTCGTGGAGTCGATCTCTCCCGCCGAGCGACAGGAGGCCGCCGGTGACGGCCCCCGCGAGACGATCTTCGCGCTTGGGCAGTGCATTGTTGGCGGTGCTTTGGTTCTCGACCGCTCTGTCAGCCATCGCCTTTACGCTTTCCATGACGGTGCGCACCGAAATGGACCGCGCCGCCCTCAACATGGACAACGCTCGAGCCTACTTTCTTGCCCACGGAGCGATCGAAGCGGCCATGATGCAACTCGCCGATCGCTCCTCGCGCGGTGAGTTGGACGGCCTTAGTGCGTTTCGTCCCGGTCAACGCTTTCTGCGGGTCGTTTTTCCTACAGGAGACGTGGAGGTCGAAATCATCGGGGAGAGCGGCAAGCTTGACCTCAACCGGGCTTCGCCGCAGGCATTGGCAAGAGTGTTGGCTGCCAGCGGTCTTGATCCCGCGGCCTCCCTAACGATGGCGTTCAACATCGTGGACAGCCGATCTGGTCGTTTGCGACCTCCCGACGGCACTGCGTCCCTTTCGTCTTTCTCGTCCTCTCGGGCGTCTTTCAAGCAGTTGGAAGATTTGCTGATGGTGCCGGGCATCGATCCCCAAGTTCTATATGGCACCTTCATACGGAATCGAAAGGGTCAACTAGTTCGGGTAGGTGGCCTGTATCACCATGTGACGCTGTGGGGGTCGGGGGCGGTCGACATCAACTACGCTTCGATTGAGTTACTTACGGCGGCCGGATTGAGCGATTCGCTGATCGAGACAATTGTCAGAATACGCTCCCAGCGGCCCATCGATGCCGAGGACGGGCTTCTGGGGGGGCTGTCGAGCCTAAACCCGGATATCCGGCTCGGTCGCGCTGGTAGGGCACAAGCCTACACTTTGTGGGCCACAGCTCGGGACGGCCAGGGCCGGGCGAAGCGGGTAGTCGGCGCCCTGGTTCAAAAGGGTTTGACGGGCGGACCTTTCCGAATACACCTCACTCGTTGGTACGACACTGGTTTTTAGTCGATGCACTGGAAACACATTCTTCGTTGGGGAGCCGGATGCGGCATTGAAGTGCGCGGGACGGATTTGCGCGTGGTGGCGGTCAAGTCTCGTCCTGGTAGTTTCAAAGTGTTGGGACGGATTGAGATAGCCGACTTCCGGAGCCGGCCGGTGTCCGAGTGGGGCGCCGAATATGCCACGTTCCTCAGGGACCTGAAATTATCGCACTTAGCCGCCACCGTCAGTTTGCCGCGGTCGGAGATCGTGGTCCGGCAAGTGAGGCTACCTCCTCTGAATCGCAAAGAGCTTGGCGCCGCGGTCGGGTACCAGTTGGAGACCCTGCACCCCTATGAGGCCGATCAGGTCTACACCGCCTTTGCCCCCTTGGGGGAGAGCACCGAAGGGATCAACCAAGTCCAGGTAGCCGTTCTGATCGCCGAAAAGGCCATCGTGGACGGCTACGCGGACTTGTTTGAGTCTGCCGGTGTCGCGGTGGCTTCGTTCACCGCGGGGGCTGCTGCCTTCTATACCGGCGTGCGAGTGCGTTGGGACTCGCCTCCTATCCCCTTCCTGGTTGCGGATTTGCAGCGAAACAGGATCGAAATTTACGGGGAGGGGAAGAACCGTCCTCTATTCAGTGGCGCCTTTGAGTCGAAGTCACCGCGGAGAGTCTTGAGCCTGGCCGGGGCTGATTTGCGACTTCAGGAAAGCGAGCCTGCATCGGTGGTGTTCTGCGGAGCTGATGGCGGCGAAGATGACTCCGACCCTTTGCGGCTTGCAGGGGACCTCGGGGACACTTTCAGCTTCCGCTCCGTGACCGAGCTGTTGCCTTCCCCTGTAGCCGCCGTGCCCGAATTCGATGAAGGAAGGGACGCTGCCGCCCTGGCCGTCGCGCTGGAGTCGGCCTGTCCGCGACTTGGTTGGCGGGCGAACCTACTGCCCGCGGCACGAAGGAAGAGGAACTCGCATTGGATGTACGCGCCTACAGCGGTCCTCGTCGCGGCGCTGATCCTATTAGTCTTTGCCTACCCTCTTCGGCGGGTGATTCAGGACCGCGGCTACCTGCAGAGGCTTGAAGCCGAAACAGCGCGACTCGAGCAAGATGTGAGCAGAGCCGCGGCTGCGAAATCACAGGGGCGAGAGACCGCAGCGCGAATACAGGTGTTGAGGTCCCTCCGCGCGCGTTCTGAAGAGGACCTCCGGATTGTAAGCGAGCTTTCCCAACAGCTGCCCGATACGGCATGGCTCTCGAACCTAGAGATCCGTGATGAGGATGTTCGGATGTACGGTGAGGCGGTGGCCGCTGCGCCCCTTTTGGCGACCGTTAACAGAACTCGGACACTCGAGAACGCAGCGTTTATGACCTCGCTCGTCAAGACCGACAACGGCGAGCGTTTTCAGATTACCGCGCAACGCGGTCTCACGACACCGGAGCCGGATGTCCAGGCCGCGGGCTCGGCGGTCGGCTTGTTACAACCTAGTCCGCTGGTTGAGGAGTCAGCTTCCTCTACGGCCCCTGACGCCGAGGAGGTCCGGTGATGGCTCTCGAGATCCAAAGCCGTGACCGGCGTGCCTTGATTATCCTGTTCGCTGCCGCGGCGTTGTTCGCCATCACGCAGCTGGATTTTTTCTTCCCGTCGACAGCGTCGCCACTGGTGGGCGGCTCGATCGAGGACGCCCAGGAACGCTTTTTGGATGCTCAGGTTCAGGCGCGTCAGAAACCCCTGGTTGAGGCCGAGTCCCAGGAGGCGGCCAGGGTGCTGGCCGAGTTCGAGAGCGGACTGTTGCAGGCCGAGAGCGCCGAACTGGCCAAGGCCGAGATGCGACAAGTGGTCGGCAATCTGCTGGTTGCGGAAGGCATCACCATGAGGGCCTCGCGGTTCGGCAATGTCGAACTCGAGCAGGATCATTTCGCTCAGGTGCCCTTGACCGCCGATTTTGACTGTCGCGTGGAACAGTTCGTGAACTGGATGACCACTCTGTCGAACAGCGAGCGTCTGCTAACCACGCGTCGAATCGTCCTCCGCCCGGCTAATACGAAGACGAAGGCCCTGCGCGCCCAAGTTACGGTCTCGGGATACCTCCCGGTTGCTCGAACGCCCGAACTTGTGGAGCGGCGACGAAACTCTACCCCAGGGGGCCTGCCATGAGTCGCAACCTGGTTCTTCTGAACCTGGCCCTACTGGCGCTCCTCGTGGCGTTTACGACGGGACTCTATCGCAGGACGAAGGACGCCAGGCAGCGCTACGACATCTTTGAAAGGACAGGATCCGGTCAGGGGACACCTGCCTTTTCTCGACCGGCCAAGCCGGCAGCGATACGTCCCTCCGACTACCTAGCTGTGGTCGATCGCCTGCTGTTTTCCAAGGACCGCAATCCGATTGTAACCGTGGAAGTGCCGCTGCCTGAAGTGGCCGCTCGCCCCGATCTGCCACGTTTTATCGGCTTGATGGACCTGGGAGAGGGCCCGATCGCCTTACTGGCGTCCGACTCGAAGGCAATACCCAAAGCCGTGGCGCGCGGCGAGAAAGTAGGCGAGTTCACGTTCGTGGAAGCTCACGAGGATTCGATCACTTTTCAGTGGCAAGACGAAACCATCGAGGTTTCGCAGGCGGAACTGAAAGGATCACCGGTCCAAGCCGCCGGCACGTCGCTGACTCCACGCCGCGCTGCAGCCGGGCGGCCCCAACCGGGGTCTTCCGCTAGGCTTGATCCCCAGCGAGAAGGGCGGGTCGGCGGACGGCACAACATCGGTCCCGAACTGGCGGGGCGGCCGGGTGTGTATGCAGCCGATCCGAAAGACACTTCTACGCACGGCACCGAGCATGAAGGCTTCGTCAAGACAGTGAAAAAAACACCGTTTGGGACCCAATCTTGGTGGGTGAAGAAACAACAGGAGCAGAAATAAGGACACGAATTATGATCGGCATCGTGGTTGTTTTAGCGCTTTCGACTCTGGCGGTGGCCGGCGACACTGCGGCCGACAAGAAGCAAGACTCAGGCAAGAAGCCATCGCCGGAGCGTCAAGTCAAGATCAAACAGACGCCGTTCGGTCCGGCCAAAGTGGTGGCGGAACCTCGCAAGCCACTCTCGTTGCCGGCGGACCCAATGCTCACTGTCGAGCAACAGGGAGACACGGTTGTCTTCCGGCGGAAGACGCCTTTCGGTGTACAGATCTGGAAGAAGCCGCTGGCGGAACTTGATGCTGTCGAGCGGCAACTTCTGAGGCGGGAGCACGGCAATAACGCTGAGCAGGCGGCTCGCGAAGGCAGTTCAGCGGCTCCGCTCGCTCCCGACCAGGCCCAAGAAGCTACCACAAGTCGAGGCCAGAATAAGGAACCCGCTCGGAAGAAAACCCTGTGATTCCCGGGTGACAAATAGTGAGAGGCAAAATCATGCGATACGTTTTTCTATTGGCACTGCTTCTCCCGTCCGCATTATTAGCGCAGCAGCAACAGAATCCCGCATCACCCCAGCAGCCGTCGGAACAGACGGACGAGGCCGAGCAGACTAGCGCCGAGTCATCAGCGGCCCCGGCTGCCGAGCCGGCTCCCCAGACAGGTGCGACTGAGGCAAGCCCGTCGCCAACGCCGGCCGCCCCTCAGGCCTCCCCGGCGGCGGGCGCCTCGCCGCCTGCTCAGCAACCGGCGGCCGCCGGCTCGCCGGCGCCCCAAGCGGCCCCGGCGCAGCCGCCCCAGCAGTCCAACCAGGCGCAGCCTTCTTCCGCATCAAGGCCTGGGGGTCTCTCATTCCGCTTTCGCGGGGCCAGTCTGCATGAATTCATTGATGTCGTCGCCAAGTCCTTAGAAATCAACTACATTCTTGATCCAGCCGTCGGGGACGCCCAGGTCACGATTAATACCTACGGCCGCCTGCGCCGCGATGACTTGTTGCCGCTCTTGCAGGAGATCCTAAGAATCCATGGAGCGGTCGCCGTCCAAGTGGGCAACCTCTACCGCATCGTCCCCTCAGCGGAGGCGTCCAAGTTGCCCATTTCTCCACAGTTGGACGCCGGTCGTGACCTGCCGGAGGACGAACGGTTGATTCTCAACATTATTCGACTGCAGTATTCCCCCGCCCTCGACCTGGGCAAGGTTCTGGAGCCCTTCTTGGGCGAAGGGGCGAAGTATTCCGTCATCGAGCCGCTCAACATGCTGATCTTGCTCGACAACAGCCGTAACATGCGACGCACCATCGAGCTCGTCGAGCTGTTCGACACCGAGGAGATGGTCCAGCAGCGCATCCGCTTGTTCCAGGTCAAGAATAGTCTCGCTAAAACGCTAGCGGATGAGCTGGAAAAAGTGTTTTCGGCCTTTTCGATTTCGAACGAGCAGTCGGCGGTTCAATTCGTCCCCATCGACAGGATCAATTCCATCCTCGTTGTTAGCGGTGGTGTCCGCGTCTTCGACGAAGTCGAGACGTGGATCAAGAAGCTCGACAAATCGGTGACGGTTGGCGGCGTCCAAAACTTCATCTACCGGGTGCAGTACGGCTTTGCCCCCGCCCTCGCCGGAACCCTGTTGTCGCTGTATGGCTATGGCGGCTATGGCGGCTACGGCGGCGGTGGCTACGGCGGCGGTGGCTACGGCGGCGGTGGTTACGGCGGCGGTGGTTACGGCGGTGGCGGTTACGGCGGCTTGGGCGGGTTTGGCGGAGGTTTGGGGGGTGGTTTTGGTCCCGGCGGTATAGGTGGACGCGGCGGCGGCCGGGGGGGCGGCTATGGCGGCGGCCGGGGGGGCGGCTATGGCGGCGGCGGCGGCGGGATTATTCGCCTTCCCGGATCTTTGCTGGGAGGTGCGGGTGTCGAAACCGGCGCCATGCCGGATCAGACCGGCGCCCTGCTTGGGGCCGAAGCCGTCGCTCCCGGGGGGACGGTCGGCATTCGAATCGTGCCCGATGTAATCAACAATCTGATTGTCGTTCAGGCCACCCAGCAGGAGTGGGAGATCATTCGCAAGACTCTCCGACAGTTGGATTTCCCCCCGCGGCAAGTGCTCATCGATGCCCAGGTTTATGAAGTCTCGCTAACGGGCGCGCTCGCCAGCGGAGTTTCGGCCTTCTTGCGCTCCCGGGGAGGTAGCGGGGCACTGAACGAAAGAAAGCTCACCGGAGATTTTGGGGCTGGGGTCTTGAATCTGTCGATCGGAGCACTAGTGGGAGCAACGCGGGAGCTCGCTGTTTTCCTCAACGCCAGCCAGAGTGACGGTCGTACTAGAATCATATCCGCGCCCTCGGTCATCGCCACTGACAATATCGCCGCTACCATTACCTCGGGTCAGACGGTCCAGCTCCGGGCCTCGGAAGGATTAACTCAGGCGGGTTCAGCGCTCATCAATACTGTAACCAACGTCCAAACGGGGATCACCTTGTCCATTACGCCTCGGGTCAACGCCTCGGGCATTGTCACCATGGAAGTTAACCAAGAGGTCAGCGTTCCGTTGCCTGGGAATTCCATCGACCGCCGCAATATTCAGACTCAAGTGACGGTCGCGGACGGCGACACCGTTGCACTGGGCGGCGTCATGCAGGAAACCAATATCTACTCCCGCGATCGTGTCCCGTTCTTGGGTAAGATTCCCTTTCTGGGAGGCGTGTTTGGGAGCACAAGTGTCTCCAAATCGAAGACCGAACTCATCGTTTTGATCACACCGCGGGTGATCTACGACGAGAATGAAATTGTCACCGCCACCGCGGAACTAAAATCCAGATTGCGGGGCCTGCGTAGGATCATGCGGCAGTGAACCCTGGGGAACGCGCAGGCCCAGCTACTTTCCGGTGCAAAACGGGCTGACGCCCTGCTGCCCTGTGGCGTAGGCCTCTGCGCCCGCCCAGAGAAGGTTCTCACGGGGTTGGGTTTGGTGATCGAATGGGACGGAGTGTGCAGCTCACGAATGGGCGGACACGGCGGTCCGCCCCTACAAACAAAGCCTGTCAGCGCCGGTCGTCCGAAAGCTCGGGAGAAATGCGGGCTAGCCCAGGGCTGCGCCCTTGATATCCCAAATACTGAGCCGCGAGCGCGAGCGAGCGGTCCAGAGGTGAGGCCACTCGGCATGGATGAATCCCCGTCCGCCCCAACACCATCGGGGCGCGGGCCCGCGGGCGTGAGCCTGCGGCTCTGTGCTGTTAGGTTCACCAAGCTGACTGTCGGGGCCGAACCGTTGGGACAACTACCTTCGCGGCTAACCACACGACGGAGCCGTGCCCGTCAGGGCGCGGGCCCGCAGGCGTGAGCCTGCGGCTCTGTGCTGTTAGGTTCACCAAGCTGACTGTCGAGGCCGAACCGTTGGGACAACTACCTTCGCGGCTAACCACACGACGGAGCCGTGCCCGTCAGGGCGCGGGCCCTTCCCAGGGCTTTTTTCGGCCGCGGAAGCGGCGGACTCAAGAAAATTACGAAACAAAGCCAATTTGGAATATAAGCCAAGCTCTTTCAATAACTTAACACACAATCGCTAGGGCCAAGAATGAGTCCCGTAGCGTAGGCCTGGGCGGTCCTTTGGCCCAGACCCGCGGCCTTTCTCGAGTCGTTGCCCAACGTGCCGGTTGAGAACGGCGCTGACAAACTAGACCACATAGCGGCGGTGTGAAGGCTCCCAGAGGAGGCGGAGGACCAAGCCGCTGATGTGGTCCGCAAGCATCCCCGAGGTGTTTTGTGGAACACCGGAGGGATGTATCGGGTGGAGCTATACGTTCAAGTACGACGAAGTGTCTGCGTCGAAGGGCTAAGCGAACGCGAAGCAGCACGGCGCTTTGGGATTGCTCGCGAGACCGTGCGCAAGATGTTGCGCTACCGGATTCCGCCGGGCTATCGGCGGAGCAAACCGGCGAGGCGTCCCAAACTGGAGGCCTTCACAGGGATCATCGATCAGATCCTGACCGACGATCGGGAGCGTCCGAGGAAACAACGCCACACCGCACAGCGCATCTTTGACCGCCTCCGCGACGAGTACGGGTTCACAGGCGGCTACACGACCGTCAAGGACTACGTACGCGAGAAGAAGCTGGGCGGACAAGAGATGTTCGTGCCGCTGACGCATCCGCCGGGTGACGCCCAGGCGGACTTCGGCGAAGCGGTCGTCGTCATCAACGGAGTGCAGCGCAAGGCGCACTTCTTGGTCGTCGATCTGCCGCATAGCGATGACGCATTCGTGAAAGCGTTTCCGGCCGAGACGACGGAGGCATTCTGCGAGGGGCACAATGCGGCGTTTCGCTATTTTGGCGGCGTGCCGCGCAGCATCGTCTACGACAACACGAAGCTAGCGGTGGCGAGGATCCTGGGAGACGGCACACGCCAGAGGACCCGTGTCTTCTCCGAGCTGCAGTCACATTATCTGTTCGCCGACCGTTTCGGGCGGCCGGGCAAGGGCAACGACAAAGGCAAAGTGGAAGGGTTGGTGGGCTATGCGCGGCGCAACTTTATGGTGCCGATCCCCAGGTTCTCAAGTTGGGAAGCCTTCAACGAACACCTCGAAGCGAAGTGCCGCAAGAACCGTGGACGGCGCTTGCGGCGACACTCGGAAACGATCGGTGAGCGTTTCGAGCGCGACCGCCAGGCGTTTCTGACGTTGCCTGCTGTCGGGTATGACGCTTGCGACAAGCGCACGACGCGGGTGACGTCGTTGTCGCTGGTGCGCTATCGGACCAACGACTACTCGGTTCCGACGCGCTACGGCCACCGCGAAGTACTGCTGAGAGCTTACGTCGATGAGGTGGTCATCGGCTGCGGCAGCGAAGAGATCGCCCGGCATCGGCGCAGCTACGAACGCGAGGAGTTGATCTTCGATCCGCTGCATTACCTGGCCTTGCTGGAGCGCAAGACGAACGCGCTGGATCAAGCCGCGCCGCTCGTCGGTTGGCAGTTACCGCAAGATCTCGTGCGTTTGAGACGCTTGCTCGAAGTGCGGCTGGGTAAACCAGGCAAGCGCGAGTACGTGCAGGTGCTGCGTTTACTCGAAGACTTCCCGCTCACCGACGTCACCGCCGCCGCGCGGCAGGCCGTTGAGTTGGGAACGATCGGCTTCGACGCCGTCAAGCACCTCGTCCTGTGTCGGATCGAGCAACGGCCGCCCCGCTTGGACTTGACGCAGTATCCGCACTTACCCACAGCACAAGTCGAACAGACATCGACAACAGATTATTTGGTGCTGCTGGCACAGGGAGTGGACTGATGGCGAGATCCAAACTGCTGCTGGAAGCTCATCTGAAAGCACTGCGGCTGCCGACCTTCTTGCGCGAGTACGACAAGGTGGCACGGCAGTGCGCCACGGAGGGCTTGGATGCGAGACGCTTTCTGCTGCAACTGTCCGAGCTCGAACTGCTCGACCGTGAACGCCGAGCGACCGAGCGGCGCATCAAGGCCGCCAAGTTCCCGGTCACGAAAACCCTTGATACGTTCGACTTCCTGGCGTTACCCAAGTTGAACAAGAAGCTGGTGCTCGAGCTGGCACACGGAGAGTTCATCGACCGTCGCGAGAACGTGTTGGCTCTAGGAAACTCCGGCACGGGGAAAACGCATCTCGCTCTGGCGCTGGGACTGGCGGCCTGCCAGGGTGGCTATCGGGTTCGCTTCACTACCGCCGCAGCGCTGGTCAACGAGCTGCTGGAAGCCCGTGATGAGCGGCGCTTGCTGAGGGCCCAAAAGCAGCTCGCCAAGCAAGACCTGCTGATCGTCGATGAACTGGGCTACGTGCCGCTGTCGAAGACCGGAGCGGAGTTGCTGTTCGAAACCTTCTCACAGCGCTACGAGCAGGGCTCCACGATGGTGACCTCGAACCTGCCGTTCAACGAGTGGACCGAAGTCCTCGGGTCCGAGCGCATGACCGGCGCCCTGCTGGATCGGCTCACTCACCACGTCCACATCCTGGAGATGAACGGCGATAGCTTCCGCCTCAAGCAGAGCAAGAAGCAACGCTCTCCGTCTTCGGATTGATCCCCGCCGGCTCGCCACAGTTTTTGTGAGCCGCCTTCCACTCCGCCTTCAGCCGCCCTAACGGGCGACCTCAGGCTGCGTTCCAGCCGTCCCACAAAAACTCGAAGCAAAACCCCGACTCCCCCCCCACTGGTCTATTTTTGCTCCGCCGCTCTACCCCAAAACTGGTCTATTCTCCCTCCGCCGAACTGGTCTAATTTTGCTCCGCCCTTGACAGACGCCCACCCGGTAAAGTGGGTAGCCCCCGTCTGCTGCTTCACCGCCCCCACCCAGCCGTCGACAGCACCGGGAACGATCCGGATGGTCGGATCGGTCAAGGAGACAAGGGAGACAATAGACTCTTCAGGTGTTTTGGGGTGCGCCTGCACGAGAGAGTAGGAGAGTGTGCTCTTTCGGGCGCGCGGAGCTGTACTCTCTTTACCAAGTTTAATGGTTCTAGGACCGTCCTCGTACTGTGGATAATAATGCAGCTCCGAAGCCTCCCTAGTCCGTGAGATCGCGAAGACTCGCAGAACAGGTGCGGGGTCTCGATCGAAGACGGAAACGGGCATTTCGACTCGGAATCCTGCGTGCCACAATAATGGGACCTTGAAGAACCTGGCGACGTCTGGTCGTTTCAAAACGGTGTGACGCTCATGATTCGCCTCACCGTCTACGAACACCACCACCAGTCGGGCTAGCTTGCGATGGCCCCCATCGGACGCCCACCCGACGAAGTGGGTACCCCCGTTCTGCTGCT
Organism: Bryobacterales bacterium; assembly: GCA_965248105.1. Lineage (GTDB taxonomy): Bacteria > Acidobacteriota > Terriglobia > Bryobacterales > UBA6623. The sequence goes on along the minus strand of CBDFIK010000006.1, from coordinate 718,424 downwards.
GCACCACGTACACCCAGCCATCGACAGCATCAGGAACGATCCGGATGCTCCTACCCTTCGGGGAGACGATAAACTCTTGAGGAGTTTTGGACTGTGTCTGCACCAGGGAGTAGGAGACGATGCTCCTTTTGGCGCGCGGAGCTGTACTTTCAGAGGCAATTGGGATTTGCTTCGAACCGTCAGCGTACATTTTCTTTAGCGCCGCTATATCGGGCATTTGGAATTGACCCACCGCGGATTCGGGCATGCCGGCTGCTTTAGGCCCGATAGTCTTGAGACCGAACGGCGTTTGAATCTGGTCGCCCGGGCGCACTTTCGGCAGAACCAAAAACCAATTCCCCTCCATCCACGCCCATTGGGTTCCCATCGGTAAATCGACAAGAGTGGAACCCGCCATGAGAATCTTCGTTTTCAGAGTCACTAAGGCCTTCGCAGTCTTCAGGTCAGAGCCGAAGTCGATTTCCTTGATGCTAAAGCCATAAACACGACTTTTTCGCGCCATGTAGTAGCTTTCTCGAGAGTCCTCCGCGACAAACTGCTCTGCTTCTCGAAACTTGCCTTTCTGGAACAGGTCGTAGAACTGGGTGATTCGAGACCGCAGGGCTTCTTCAATTTCGGGGGGAGGGGGCTGGTCGAAGGGGTCAGTCTGCGCCCACGCCAAACCCGCCGCCATCACGGCCAGTAAGGGCAAAAATGTTGCACGTTTCACAATCTCATTCATGGCAAGTTATTTCCGAATTATACCAGCCGAGTGTACTGTTCGAGGGAGGGAACCGATCCTATGACAGCCACTCAGTCTTTCTTGTGGATGTCTCGGTGCACGACCTTGGTAGTGCAACTGGCTGCTGCCAGGTTTCGAGCGATAGCCTCTGCAATCATCACCGAACGGTGCCGACCTCCCGTGCAGCCGAAGCTGATCGTTAGGTTACTCTTGCCCTCGCTCGCGTAGTGCGGGATGAGATAGATGGAAAGGTCGGAGATGCGCCCGATGAACTCGCCCGTCTGTGGGAAAGACCGAACGTAACGGACGACCTTGGAGTGTTTACCACTCAGGTGACGGCAGCCGGGCACGTAGTTCGGGTTGGGCAGGAAACGAACGTCGAAGACGAGGTCGCTGTCGCTTGGCACCCCGTATTTAAAGCCGAAACTCCGCACCGTGACGAGCAATAAAGGTCTCCTAGCGGAGCCGCTGAAGCGCGAGGTGATCAGGCGGCGCAGATCGTGAATGTTGAATTCCGATGTATCGATGGTTAGGTCGGCGAGCTTCTGGATCGGAGCCAGCGCCCTACGTTCCGCCCGAAGGTTCTCCAGGATCGTGTCCTTACGCCCCAGCGGGTGTGGACGACGGGTCTCGCTGAAGCGCCTTTGCAGCACTGCGTCAATGCTTCCCAGGAATACCAACAGAACTGGGTTCTTCTCTCCCAGACTTCGAAAAATGGCAGGGAACCGTTTCAGGGCTTGGCCTTCCCGGATGTCCACCACCAGTGCAGCACGGGAAATCTCGGAAGACTGGCGGCAGAGTTGCGCGAATGTGGGGATTAGATCAATCGGCAGGTTATCGACCGCATAAAACCCCATATCTTCAAAGACTTTGAGAACCGATCCCTTGCCGGAACCGCTCAGTCCGGTGATGATTACCAGCTCCGGGCTCTGCACCGGCTCCGGCGCGGGAAGGGCTTGCGGGGAAGAGCTTTGGGTTGGGGAGCGTGAACGGCCCGCCACAGCTCGCTTTGACTTCTTCATCGTCCCGGTCCGGTCGAGCGGGGATTGGGAGATTTATCCCGCTTCGACCAGCTCCAGGTCACCGTCTCGCCGCCGAAGCAGCACTCTCATTTCACCACTTTCCGCGTCGCGGAAGGTGATTTGGTCGCGGTCGAGATCATCAAGCTGCATCACTGCTTCTTCGACGGTGAGCGGCTTTGGCGCCACGCGACGACTGCGGATAACTTGCGCGCGCCTGTTCTCGCCGGGTCGTCGAAGCTTTTGCTCCTCGCCTGCGGTCTCGGGCAAGGTTGCCTCTCTCGCTGGTGAACGCTCCCCATGTTGCCTTTCGTGTCGTCGAACGTCAATGAGTTTGTGCTTGTTCTTCACGGCTTGCTTGCTGAGCTTGTCAACCGCCGCGAGCAAGGCTGAGAGAGGTTCCGCATTGCAAGCAGTGACCACCAGGGTGTGGCTCAACGCGCGCAGGGTGACCTCGGCCTCGCAAAGGTGCCGCTGACGAGAGAGGATGACATGAGCTTCCAAACTGTCCTTTGGACTCAGAATCCGGTGGATCTTATCGAATTTCACCTGTAGCTTCTGCTTCTGTTTGTCGGAAATGTCGGCCTTCCGACCCGTGTAGTGAACTCTCATTGCTGTCTCTAGAGCCGCAGCTAGTTTCGCCACCTCCGGCGGTGGGTAGAGGGAATGTGCATGTCCTCGCGATATTTGGCGACGCTGCGGCGAGTGACGAAGATCCCCTCTTCTTTCAGTAGTTGGCTAATGCGGTCGTCGGTCAGGGGGGCGCCGGAGTCTTCCTCGGCGATCATCTTCTTGACCTTGCGTTTCAGCAGCATCAGCGGGAGGGAACTCCCCGAGGGCCCCTGGACCGCTTCCGAGAAAAAGAACCGCAACTCGTAAACGCCGTGCGGTGTGTGTGCGTATTTATTGGCAACTGCTCGACTTACCGTAGACGGGTGGACACCGATTTCTTCCGCGACCTCCTTGATCATCATGGGCCGGAGATGGTCGAGACCGTGGGCCAGGAAGGCTTCTTGTCGCCTAACGATCGATTCACCGACGCTGAGGATCGTATGCCGCCGCTGTTCAATGTTGCGCAAGAGCTGCATCGCTGAACTGTAGCGGTCGCGGATGTAACCACGAACTTCCTTGCTGGCACGGCCTTTTTTCAAAAGGCGACGATACTGGCGGTTCAAACGAAGTTCGGGGAGATCTTCCTCGTTCAAGACGACACGGAAGCCCTCCTGCGTCTTGACGAAGAGGATATCCGGCTCGACAGTGCGCGTACGCGAAACGGCGTATTGCTCGCCCGGTCGAGGGTCGAGGTGCTTGATCAAGTGGACACCGATTTCAATGTGAGAGAGCGGACGACCCATCGTGCAGGCGATTTCCGTCAACCTCCCGTCCTGGAGCTCCCGCCAATGCTCGGTGATGATGTGGCCGGCGACGCCCTTGTCGGCGTCGCAGCCGCGCAGCTGGATCCACAAACACTCCTTTAGGTCACGGGCGGCCACGCCAAGAGGGTCAAACTCCTGCACGAGGCGAAGCACTTCCCCAACTTGCTCTTCCGAAACTTCGCTGCCAGTGGCGATCTCTTCCAGCGTGGCGGTGAGGTAGCCGTCCTCGCTCAAGTTACCGATGATATTCTCCGCCGTCTCTGCCAATCTGCCCGCGGCGTGAGAAAGACTGAGCTGCCACAACAGATGGTCGGTCAGGTTTGTCTGCTTGGCAAGGAAGGTCTCAAAGGAAGGTCTCTCGATGATTTCGAACCCGAATGGAGTGTGGTGGCCTGCATCGAGGTAGTCGTCGAAAAAAGAGTGAAAGTCAATCTCGTCAAAAGGATCGGAACCACTATCGTCCGCCGAGGGCGAAGCTTCCTCCTTCGCAACGGAGTCGGTTCTAGAGCTGGCCTCGCCCGTTTCGTCAAGCGGCGCGGTTTCATCTTTTGACTTCGACTGGCCCGACTCTGACTGCTCGTCGGCCATTGACGCCTCTTCCTGGCCGGAAGCGTCGTCGACCGCACCATCTCCGTCAACCGTCGCTTCGAGCAACGGGTTTTCGACCAGCTCCTGGGCGATTTCCTCTTTCAGCTCCAGTTTGTTGAGCGCCAACAGCTTCACGAGCTGGCGCAAACTCTGCGTCAAAACGGGCTTTTGCGCGAGTTTCAGGGTCAGGCGCTGCTGCAGCAACATGGCGGCGGTCGAAGTTCAAGCTTTCTAGGAATCAGTATACCAGCCGAAAAGTTTTCCTCTCCGCCGGCCATGGCGTCGCGCAGTATGCGGCTAGGGGCTGCTTCGAGCGTCGCGTGCAGCGGAATTGAGGCTTCCAAGTCGGGGAAGCTGTGACGTTTTCGAGCGGGATGGAGCCGGGTTACCGCAGCGGTTTGGCCGCGTCGAACGTTTCGCCGAGGTACACTCGCCGGACCTCTTGATCCGACTCCAGCTCACTGGGGCTTCCGGAGCGGAAGACTTCTCCGTTGTGGATGATGTAGGCTCGATTGGTGACCCGCAGAGTTTCGCGGACGTTGTGATCCGTCACTAAAATGCCAATGCCCTCGTCCTTGAGTTCGGAGATGATTCTCTGGAGTTCGACCACTTGCTTGGGATCAATTCCGGAGAATGGTTCGTCCAGAAGCAAGAAACTCGGAGAGATTACTAGCGAGCGTGCGATTTCCACACGCCGGCGTTCACCACCGGAGATTTGGTATCCGAGACTGTGCCTGACAGTTTCCAGTCCCATGTCTTGAATCAGACTGTCCAAGCGCTCTTGGCGGTCCCGCCGAGAAAGTGTCAACGTCTGCAAGATCGCGAGAATGTTTTCTTCGACCGTTAGCTTCCGAAAGACCGAAGGTTCTTGGGGAAGGTAGCTGATCCCCTGTCGCGCACGTTGGTACATCGGGTCATTGGTAATGTCTTCGTCGTTGAAGATGACACGACCCGAATCCGGGCTGATGAGGCCCACAATCATGTGAAAGGATGTGGTCTTGCCGGCTCCATTCGGCCCCAGAAGCCCTACGACTTCCCCCTGCCGCAATGACAACGAGACACCGTTCACCACACGGCGGCCGCGATAGCTCTTGCACAGCTCTTCGGTACGGAGGGTACTCATCAGGACGGGAATGGGGAGTTGTTATCGCTGACGGCGCGGGCGATAGCTGTAGCTGCGGTCCGCGCCACTTCCCAGAACCAGCAGCCTATCATCGTTTACTTGGTAGGTCAATTCCGTTCCGCTGGTGTGCCGGCCCGAGTCGCTCGTCAACCGAGCAGGGTTCCCGCGTAGGACGACCTTTCCCGTGGCGGGGTCGTAGTCGGCCTCGACTCCGAATGCACGCCTGCCGGGAGTTCCGGCATCTGCCGGTTCGAAGATACGCACTTGGCCCCGGGCAATAGCCTTTTTCAGCCTATTCTGTCCGGAGTCGGCTGATTCGTCAGGCTCGAAAAAGGCTTCGATCTCGTCAGAGAGCACTCTTAGCCGCCCACGATGCAACTCGACTCCTCCACGGTAAGCAGCACGCCGTCCGTCTTCCTCGTAGAAGATAGAATCCGCGCTGACTCGAATCGCTGAAGCGTCGGCGCCGCCTGGTTGGTCACGATTAGCTTCCGCCGGCTGCAGAAAGCTCACAGCCTTTCCGCTTGCGGAAAGAGTCTGTGAGTGGCGATGGATCTCAATGTGGTCGGCTTCGATTCGATTGTGGCCCTGCCATAGCCGTGCCTGGCCACGATAATCGAGGAGCCCCGTCGCCTGGTTGGATAGCATCCGGTCGGCTGTTGCGTACACGGGCTCTTCCGAAGAGAACGGGCCCCCGGTCCGCGCCCCTCCGCTGACGGAAGCCCCTCCTGATTGTTGGTGAGTCGACGAGACTCTCCCGAATGCCTGGAAGTCCCCCGTGTTCTCGTCGAGGAGAATGCGGTCCGCCGAAACCGATCCCGTCGACTCCCAAACGCGCGCCTCATGCCGCAGCTCGATTTCGTTCGTTTGCCAATTGAACTCTGCCTCACCTGAGCGGCCCCGGCGCCCCCCTTGATCGAAACGAAAACCGGACCACTGTTGCAGCCGGCGCATCTCTCCCGAGACGGGGTCGAACTCGGCCGCCAGAGCTTCGCTCCAGGTCCTTAGAATCGCCCTCGGCCTCTCCGCCGGCTGTTGGAGCATTGGTGGATGGCTTTTGACTTGGACGTCTCCCTCTGCGTTCAACTTCCGCAGTCGATTGTCCGGAGCGTAATGGGCTGTCATCCGGCGGGCTTGAAGTGTTCGTCTTCGGCGGCTGGGTTCGGTTGGGACGAGGTCCAATGTCCCTGGAGCTAGCGTCCTCAACACTTGTATGTCGCGGCCGTCTTCATCCATGGAGAGCTTGATCCAGTCGGCCTGTACGCGGCGGATATCCGCTCCTCGATCGCCCGTTTCGTTGGGAACAGACTCGACGACAGCTCGGTCGCGAATGTGAGCCGCCTGCAGTACGCTCTCGTTGCGGCCCATCGGAGTCACGTAACGCAGGTCAATTCTCTCTCCCCAGGCGGTGATCCGAGACGTCGCCGTGGTAGAGCTGACCTCGGCGTCACCTGACCCGTTCACCTGCTCGACGGTTTGGAGCGGCGAATAGAAAACGTCCACGCGTCGGGCGCGAAAACGAATCGTGCGCCCGGATTGTTTTTCAACGCCCTGAGCCTCGGATGCATTGATGCGACGGATGTCGCCTCGTTCCATGAATACGATCGCTTCCGTCGACTGAATCTGTTGAGATCCCCGCTCAAGTGACACGTCGCCAACCAAGTGCACCCGCTGGCCGTCTTCGTAATAGTGCAGCTCGTTTGATCGGATCTTCAGAGCCGGACGATGAGCGCCGCCTGGGAAGCGCTCTACGTAGACTTGGGACTCCATTCGGACATACCGGTGCGGCGAGTCGTAGTGGACCCCCACGGAGTGGGCAACTCCCCCTTCGAACTCGAATTCCGTGTAGCGCTCGGTCGCTGCGACTCCCGTTCTGGTTTCAAACGTTACGCCGGAGCTGCGGATCTTAGTATGTTCGCCGGACCCCGGACCGGGCTGGTCCGCCGGAATCCCCAGCGACAACAGCACTTCGCCCTCGCTGAACAAGGTCCCTGAGCGGGTGTCGAATTGTGCTGCCTTGGTGACGATGTAGTCAAACGTAGCACCGTCCTCGTGGAAGATCTTCAGTTCCACTCCCCCCAAGTCGAACAGGAACGTCTCTCTTGCTTGCCGGAAAGAGTCCGCGACCACCTCCACCTTGCGGCGATCGCCGGAGGACTGGGACCAAGCCCAGCGGGTCGCCTGCGAGTTAACGTCGGACGGAATGGCTGTCGGCTGTTCGGCTTGAGTCTCCTCTTCGGCGGTCTGGGAATCAAGATAGTCCCACACGACGGCTCCCAGCATCGTTGTGACCCCCAACAACAGCAGGACCCGAAGTTTCTTCATGGAAGGTAAATGCAGGCTCGAGTAGGATCGCTTGGAGACTTCAACTGCTGGTTCGATGATAGCAAAGGTGAGTGTTTGCTCCTGTGGCGCTTGTCGGCCGAAATGGGCGTTAGAATTGACCTCGGATGGCCAACCAGGCTAGCCGGCTGTGGCGTTTTCCGCCTGAGACTTCGTTGGACGCTCGAGTGCGCTGGCATCGACCAGTTTGACGCCGGCCTGACGCATCTCATCGCACGCTTTGTCGATGTCGCCGGGGTTGAGGTCAATGCCCTGGCAACCGTCCGTGACGACGTAGGTCTCGAGCCCTAGCTGGACGGCGTCGAGTGCGCTGAACTTGACACAGTAGTCGGTAGCCAACCCCATGATGTAGACCTCAGTGACGCCGTTTTCCTTCAAGTATTCGCCCAGGCCTGTTGATCTGCGATGGGCGTTGTCGAAGAACGCGCTGTAGCTATCGATGCCGGGGTCAGTCCCTTTATGGAAGACTCGAGCGCCCGGCGTCAGGTCGAGGTCGCAATGGAAAGAGGCCCCCTCGCTGTTTTGGACACAGTGGATGGGCCAAAGCTCTTGCCGCAAGCCGTTCAGGTCAATGATGTCGCCCGGATTCTTGCCGTCGTGCTGGCTTGCAAAGCTGCCATGACCGGGGGGATGCCAGTCTTGTGTCGCTACCACGAGACCGAAAAGCGGCGTAAGCCGATTGGCGACCTCCACAACGGCGTCGCCATCAGGAACGGCCAACGCTCCGCCCGGCATGAAATCGTTTTGCAAATCAACAATGATCAGTGCCTTCATCGGAACCGCCGCAGTGTTCTCGTCGGCGGGCTCGGGGCCGATTTCCCACCGGCTGAATGGCCTCCACGTTCTCGCACCCGGCAGTAGATCTGCCGGGTCTTTTCACGCTGGGCCCAGGCGACTGCGTTCTCCGGTCGGGCACGACCGACGGTCGCTCCGCTCCTGTTCGTATTATGCCCTGTGGCCCCTACGTGGGGCCACAGGGCCGCAAACCTCCGGCCAGCTTCGTCTGGTACCGGCGGGGGCTTGCACCCGCTGGAGAGAGCCGCTCCGTACCGAAAAGACGACTTTTCAGTGGCTCCGCGATATTCCATGGTTTTCGAAGAAATGGTTACTAATATAGACAAATCCTTCCGAAAGACAGCGCATTGATCTTGCAGTGAGAGGCGAGGCTGTGTTTAGATGAGTGGTACTAGCTAAATCGCCCTCCGTGAAGCGTGCCGTTCTGCTGCTGGCTCTGTCCTCCCTGTCAGCCGCCCAACAACAGGATCCCGCCTACGATCCCCTTGAGAAAGCTTACCAGGCCATTCGGGTGGCCGAGTACCGCGAGGCCGCCGACCATTTGACGCAGGCGGTGGAGATTGCTCCCCGGCGCGCGTCGATCCGCAAACAATTGGGCCACGTCTACCTGAAACTCAACGATCTCGACGCGGCCCGGAGGATGTTCGAGGAAGCCCTATCGCTTGACTCCAGTGACCTCCATACTGCCCTTCAGCTTGGCTTTGTCTATCAGAAGGCAGGGGAAACTACTCAGGCGATCGCGCTCTTCCGGGACGTGCGGGCCAAAGCGCGGGGTGAATTGAAGCGCACTGCCCGTAAGGTCCTGCGGAATCTGAAGCAAGACCGGAGCGGGCCGGCAGGTCTTTCCGACCCGGCCTATGCCTTGCTCGACAACGCTTACGTCGCGCTGGCGGAAAAGGACTTCGAGGCTGCCATTCACCTGCTCCGGGACGCGGTTGATGTGGCGCCAAGGAGGGCTGCGATTCGCAAAGAGCTTGGCTACGCGTATTTGAAGGTCGGTGAGACGGAATGGGCTCGGGAGATGTTCGAGCAAGTCACGCGGCTGGATCCAACCGACGACCAGGCGACGCTCGAGCTGGCGTTTCTCAGTTACGAGACTGGCCGGCACGCGCGGGCACTCGAACTGTTCAAGGGCATCAAGGACTCCGCTGATTCCGACTGGCGCGGAACCGCCCAAAAGGCGTTCAACCGCATCGACAAGGAGCTGCGGGTTGCGATCGATCGCTGGTCGGAGGCGGTCCGGCTAGAGCCCGCCAATTGGTCGGCGCAGCTCGAGCTGGCGGAGCTGTATGAAAAGCACCTCGAGCCGGAGAAAGCCGCTCGGCACTACGAAGCCGCATGGCAAATCCAGCCTCCCCGCCGTGAGGAAATTCTGCTGCAACTGGCGCGTGTCCGCCAGACTACAGGAGACCTAGAGGGTGCCAGGGGTGCTTGGCTCCTAGCATCGCGTTCAAAAGAGACACGCATAGCCGAATCTGCCCGGGCAGAGCTGCCTGACCGCCATCCTTACGCTTCTGAGTTTCGACACGCCCTGGAACTCGACCCGAGCAACGCTCGGCTACGACGCGAACTCGCGTATCTCTTGCTGGAAGTGAAGCAGCCCGAAGCGGCGCTCCGAGAATTTGAAATCATCGTTGAGCAGGACCCGAATGACCTACTTTCAGCCGCGCAGCTAGCGTTTCTCTACCTTGAGCGCGGCAACGCTGCTGCTGCGGTTGAGCTGCTGGAAAAAGCGCGCCAGAGTGACGATGACGAGGTTGTCCGGAAGGCGGAGGAGATGCTGCGCCGCCTGAGAGAGGCTCATGCCCGACCTCATCGCCACCTAGCCGAGAAAAGCTTGCAATTAAGCTATTTGAACGAAGCGCGCCGGCTCTTTCTGAGCGCCTACGAAGCCAACCCGCACGACCATTCCGTAGCTTTGAAGCTCGGGGTGGTGCATAACCTGATGAAGCGGGACCGGGAGGCTATTCGGTGGTTCCGGATCGCTTCAGAAAGCCCTGATCCCACGGTCGCGGAGTTAGCCCAGCAGTCGTACCGAAATCTCGCGCCTCAGTTTCAGCGAGTGACGACGACGCTCTGGACATATCCACTCTTCTCGAGCCGCTACAAAAACCTTTTCCAATACGCACAGCTCAAAACCGAATTTCGGCTGGATCATGTGCCCGTCCGGCCCTATCTGTCTTTGCGGTTTGTGGGTGACTTGAGGCAACGAACGAGTGGGCCTTCGCCGCAGTTTCTTTCAGAAAGCTCACTGATCGCGGGATTTGGTCTTCGGACACCGACATTTCGCGGAGCGACACTTTGGGCGGAGGCCGGAGAAGCCCTCCACTATTTGGGCGACCGCCCTCCCGGCGTGCCTCGAGCCGGCCCCGACTACCGCGGGGGGCTGAACTGGTTTCGGAACTTCGGGGCCACGCTGGGCGGCGGTCTTCGGGGGCCTTTCGCGGAAATCAACTTTGACGGTGTCTTCATTAGCCGCTTTGACAATAATGTGATCGGTTACTGGCAGTTCCGGCCGGGTTATCGGCTGCCCGATCGTGGCCGCTTGAAGATGCAGGTGTTCGCCAGCCTGAACGTCACAGTAGACCGTCGGCGCGCCTATTGGGCCAACTTTGTGGAGTTCGGCCCTGGGGTGCGGTTTCGAGTCCCCGGAGTTTCTCCCCCCATGAACTTTACCATTCAATTTCTGAGGGGTGTTCACCTCGTGAATATCTTTAATCCACGCCGGCCCAACTACTACGACATCCGTGCTGCGATTTGTTACTCGTTTGGGCGCTAGGTCCCTTTCCTGGCTGCCCCTTCTCTGGCCCGGGTACATCTGTCTGTTGTCCGCCGGTTCTGGCAGTACAACCGCCGACCTAGCGATCCAAGTAGCCCAACCCCAGCGGTGGAAGCCGGTGCTCTCAAGTGTGGGAGTTCGGGCGACTCTGGAACCCGCGCGGTTCCGCATTGCCGTCGGAGACTCGCGCTGGGCGCAAGAGGCCGGCTTTCGGCCCACGGGAAAAACGGTTCGTGTCGCCAGCCTGGTCGACGAGCGGGAGCCGCGGCAGGAGATCATGTGGGAAGATCCCCTCCAGCTTCCTGTCTATGCCTTGCCCTCGCGCGCCAAGGTTTTTTTGCGAGAAAAATGGACAGGGGCTCCGCTGATGGCCGGTATTACGGCCCGGGACGGCGGTCTTCTCTGGGTCGCCACCGATCCAGGGGCCAAAGGCTACGAGCGTTTTCCCTATCTCGTCCATGCGCTTGTCGATTTGGGGCTGGTTCTTCCTTTCCGGGGTGCTAGAACTTGGGCGTTCTTCGACTACTCCTACCGCACGCGCGCCGATCCCGACTATCTCGCGCGTCGCTGGCGGGAAGCTGGTGTGGCCGCTATTCACGCTAGCGCTTGGCATTTTTACGATGAGCTGCCGGAGCGCAAGCGCTATTTGAAGGAGCTGATCGCGGCATGCCATCGCGAGGGTGTTTTGGTCTACGCCTGGCTCGAGTTCCCTCACGTCAGTGAAGACTTTTGGCACGCCAACCCTGAGTGCCGGGAGAAGACCGCCGCTCTCCAGGATGCTCACCTTGATTGGCGCAAGCTAATCAACTTAGCCGAACCGTCTTGTTTCCGATCCGTAGTTCGGGGTTTGAAGAGACTTCTCTCGAATTACGATTGGGACGGTGTGAACTTCGCGGAACTTTACTTCGAGTCCCTCCATGGGCCTTCGAACGCGCAGCGCTTCACACCCTTGAACGCCTGGGTCCGCGCGGACTATCGACAGCGAAGTGGGGTTGACCCGCTCCGGTTTTTTGACAGCGCTTCGATCCACTTCCACCAGCGGGATCGCGAGCTGTGGGAAGACTTCGTCGATTATCGCGCACGTCTCGCGCTGCGACTACAGAAACAGTTTCTGCAAGTGATGCGGTCGGCGGCGCCCGGTCTCGACCTCGTCGTCACCCAAATCGATGACCGCTTTGACCGCCGCATGCGGGAGTTCCTCGGTGCCGACACAAGCGCTTTGTTGGCTCTTACCGAGCAGTATGACTTCCGGTTGGTGGTGGAGGACCCCGCGACGCTTTGGGACCGGGGACCGGAGCGATACGTCGAGATGGCTCAGCAATATCGTCGACTTGCTCCGGATCCCGAACGGCTTGCCATCGACATCAATATTGTGGAGCGCTACCAGATGACGTATCCGACTAAGAAGCAGGTGGGATCGGAGTTGTTCCAATTGGTCCATCTCGCCGGTAAGGTCTTTCCTACCGTGTTGCTCTACTTCGAGCAGTCGATATCTCGCCCTGATTGGAATCTGCTGCCTCACGCATCCGGGACGGCCCGCGCCGAGCGCGAGAAGAATTCGCTCCTGGTCGAATGCGACCGTCCCGCTGGCGTGGTTTGGAGCGGTCCAGCGCTAGTAAACAGCCAACCGTGGCCGTTTACCGACGGCTCGACGGTTTGGCTGCCGGCGGGCCAACACCGAATCTCACGCGCCGCGGACTTTCCCAGGCTGCGTGTGCTCCATTTGAACACAGACTGGAAGTGGGGACGAATCGAGGCCGGTGCGCTAGAGTTTGGCTACGCTTCGGCCAGCCCGGCAATAGCACTGCTGAGCGACGTTCCGAAGCGGATCGAGGTGGATGGGGAACCGCTGCAGGGTCGGGTGTTAAAAGCCCGACACCATTGGGCGGTTATGTTACCGCGAGGAGACCATTCTGTTCGCATCGTGGCTGAGGGTTTGTTACCATAATCCCTCGAATGGCCGAGGCATCCATCCCCACGATCCCCGACCGCCTGTTTTTTCGAATTGGAGATGTGAGCGAACTGGCAGGTGTTGAGAGTTACGTATTACGCTTTTGGGAAACCGAATTCCCCACGCTGGCGCCGAAAAAAGCCAGCAACGGCCAACGCCAGTATCGCCGCAAGGACGTCGAGACGGTTCTTGAAATCAAGCGCCTGCTCTACGACGAAGGTTACACGATCCCCGGAGCGCGCAAGGCACTCCGCCAACGGTCCAAAAGGAAGCGGCCCAGTCCTGCGCCGTCAAAGCGACAACCGGCGCTCCCGTTTACCCTCAGGTCGAAAGTTCCCTCCGAAGCCCTCGCGCCCATCAAGAAGGAGTTGCGAGACATCCTCTCGCTGCTGGCGAAGGATTGACTCCCCGCCTAACCTCCCCTGGATGTCGGCCGGCTATCTGCCCTGGCTTAGCCGGCGGAAGTATTCGGCTACGGCTTCGCGGTACTGCTCGGGGACGGGCTCGGCGCCGATGACTCGCACCTGGAAGTTGCCTTTTTCCTGCTCGACTTGGCGTCTGACTTCGAGTTCGAGTTGCTCGAGCAAAGCGAGTACTTTGCGGTGCTCTTTTTCGAGCAACTGGGGGTTGCCGGGGAACCGAGATTGGGAAAGGCCGGCGACGAAACGCCGCAGTTCCGCTAGTTCCTGTGCGTCGATACCCTTTCTTCTAAGTTGCTGCGTCAGGCCGGGTATTTGCTGAACGGCTCTTCGTAGCGCACGCTGGACGTCAGCGAGCGTGCCCGCATCCCAGGCACGAACGCCGCCTTGGAGTCTCCGGCCGCCGAAGTTGCTGGCGCTCCCGCCCCACTGCATGGGGCCACCTTCCCGCTGGCCGCGGGTGAAAGTAGGCCCCTCGCGCCCGCCTGCGCTGAGTTGCTCCCTCTGACCGGGTCTCAGGCCCTGCTGTTGCCCGTCACCTTGCCCTGTGCCTTGACCTCTCTGCTGGCTAGACTGCCTTTCGCCTTGCTGCGATCCTTGCTGTCGACCCCCTCCAGGTTCTTGACCTGCACGCTGACCTTGTTGGCCGGGACCGGGCTCGGAGCCTGGCTGTCGGCCTTCCGCCCTCTGCGCGCCGTGCGGATCTTGGCCGCGCTGGTCACCTTGACCGGGTTCTCCGCCGCTTTGACGTCCCAGGCCGGCCGCGTCCTCGAGCTGCCGGCGCAGTTCCTCGATCTGAGCCAAGTAGCGTTCCAGATCTTGGTCGCCGCCATGTCCTTCGGCTGCCGCCAAACGTTCGGCTTCGCCGGTCTGCTGCTGCAACTTTTCCAAAGCTCGGGTGACACCCTCTTCACTCTGTGCGATATGGACGGCCCAACCTTGGCGAATATACGCAGCGGCCTTCCCCAGCCGAGTCCCGACTTCTGATTGTTGTAGGTCACCAAGAGCTTCCCTAAGTTTTCGGGAAGCCTCGCCATCCTCCATTCGGCGGGCTGTCTGCTGGATTTTGCTCTCTAGTGCTTCGACTTCCTCTTGCATCTTCGTCTTGCGCTCAGCTAGTTCGAGTTCTTCACTCGGCGACATGCCACTGGGGATTCTACCCCGCACGGTGCCTCCGCTTTTCTGAATTTCTTGCAAGGCATCTTGCAGGGCTTGGTTTAATCTTTCCGCGATTTCCTTCTGTTGTTGCGTCAATTGAGCGGCGCGCTTGGCGATGTCGGAAATAGCACCGCTAGTCTGTTGCCGGCGTCGACCGCCAAGCTTTCTGAGGGCCTCTTCGAGTTCGTCGAGGGCGCGACGGGCGTAGGCTTGGCTCTGCTGCTGGCCGAGGGGGCTGTTCTGCTGTCCGCTCGCCGATTGGCTTGCCCGCATATCCTGGGCGGCCTGTTGAAGGTTACGAATTACACTTTGCAATCGTGAGCTGCCGCCGCTTCCCGAGCCTTGCCGCGAACTCTGCTGTTGTCCCGATGGCTGTCCCGACCGCTGCTGTGACTGTTGCCCCGATTGTCCCTGCGACTGCTGTCCGGACCGCTGCCCTGAGTTGCGCTGCGCGGCCTGTTGCCGCTGCTGCAATTCTTCGAGCCGGCGACGTAGCTCCTCGGCTTCCCGCCGCAGCATCTCTTGCTCCCACCGCTGGGAAAAGGTTGGAGCTTGGGACGCGCGTTGTCTCTCGGCCAACTTTTGCTGCCGCTTCGCCAATTCTCGGAGCTTTTCGAGCGCTTCGTCGATTTCGCGCTCCAACTGCTGGGGAGACCCGGCACCCGTTTCGTATTGGTTCTTCTCGAGGTCCATCTCCAGCTCGAACATGTCAGCCAGATCGCGTCCGCCCTGACCTCCGGCCCCGCCCCGGCCAAAGGAGATCTCGATCCGGCGAAAGATAGATTCAGCACGACGCAAGTGCCGCAAGGCCTTCTGCTCGGGTGAAATCGACTCCGTCAGTTTTTGCTCCTTCAGCAGGAGACCCGCAGGGCCCATGTGCTCGGCGGCTTGCTCGATGTTTTCGACGAATGCTTCGAAATCTTTGTTCGTTCCGAGCAGTTGTCTAGCCTTAACTCGCCGCGCCAAGGTTTGAGCCTGGTCGCGCAGCTTGAGCTGGATCTCCGACAACAACAGGGCGTTTTCTCGGATCTCAGCCTTCGACTGCCCCTCGGGATCTTTCGATTCTTGAATCAAGTTCCAGGTGGCTGTGAGGATTTCCTTCTGGCGGCGCGAGATTTGGGTCTGTTCACCGCCGCTGCCCATCAACCCTCCGCCGGAAGCCTGACGCTGGAAGAATTCAAGCTCGAACGGCCGAACCTCGATGAAGAACATGTCCGTCTGAACAGCAGTCTTACCGTCGCGGGCGACAGCGTAGTAGGAGACAAGATCGCCCGGTTGTAAATTCGCGGCAGGGCTCAGTTGCTCGTCGATCACACCTTCGGCCTCGCTGTAATCGGAGCCCACCTCCTCCAGGTAGAAGGTGTAGGAGGCCTTCGATTCTCGTCTTCCGCGCCGGTCGAGCAGCGGTTCTTTTTGGAACTCACTGCCGTTGACCGAGTAGTGAAGGTCGAACGACCGTAAGCCGAAGTCGTCTCGGGCTTGGAATTCCGTGACGACCTCTTCGATGCTGGTGGCCTTTGAGTCGCGGCCTGGCCGCAGAAACTTCACAACAGGCTTTTTGTCAGGGACGACGGAGATGAAGAAGTCCTGCGTCAGGCGGACGATTTCTCCCCGGTACATGGCCGCCACGAAGTACTCTCCCTCTTTCCCCACTTTGAGACGGCCGGTGGTTCGCAGGCCGTCGGGCTGCAGTCGCAGGGATTCCTCACTATTGACCCGAAGGATGCCCTCGGTTAGCGGCTTGTCCGTCTCGATTTCCACCTCGACTTCCGTGCCGGCTACGGCGCGAATGTCACCTCCCGGGTCTTCGATCAGGGGTTTCATTCCCGTCCAGGCAGGGTAGTGATAGGTCAGTTTGAGGTGCTCGACGTGAGGCATCTGGACGACGTTGACCTCAAACTCTTCGCTGCGGATTCCACCTGCCGTGACGTAGTAGCGAAGCGGTTCCCGTACGCCGGCGAAGGCAAACTCGAACCCACTACCCTCGAGTTGCCGCTGCATCGAAGCTTGTTCCCAGTCAACGCTGCTCGAGAACTTGGCGAAGAGCTGCATTGTGGTGGACTCGAAACCGATCGTCTCCGCCGCGATGAGCAGGTCAGAGCCTTGACGGATCGTGGTATCGCCTGGTTCGACGACGATCTGGTAGAGCGGCGACCCGCCCGGTTCCAACCAGCCTGCCCACAGTTGCGAGGCGCCGTAGCCCCAGTAGCCGGGGCCGGAGTGCCCGAGCCAAAACACGAAGGCAAACGCGGCTATGGCGACGCCCATGTAGGCGAAGACCCGCCCAATACCGGCAACATATCGGGCAGGTGCCGTCTCTGCGATGCGCCAAGTGTCTTCAGCAAGCAAATCGATCAGCGGGTTTGGCTTCTCACCCTTGTTGCCGGAGGTTTGATCCACCAGGGTTTCGACTCGACCATCGAAAGCAGGGACCGATTTCTCGATTTGAGCCGCCGTCCGGCTGCGGTTCAGGTGCAGAAGAGGCCGAATGAGAACCCAGACCAGGACCGCGATCAGAGTTCCGAACAGGATCACACGAGAACTTACGACGCTGGAGTTCGAGAAGGCGAACTGGTTTGCGATGTAGACGCAGGCGAGGGTAAGCAGCAGCGCCGTTACCACCGTGGCGCCTAGTCCCCTAGAGGCTAGTGCCAATCTCAGCCGACGGTGAACACGGGAAACGTATCCCTGGACGCTCTGGAACGGGCCGGGACTGGGGGGGGTGAGCACTAGATTTCCACCTCGCGTCGCACCTTCAAATGCCAAGTCCCTAGGACTGATTCTAGCAGCGTTACGGCCACCAACAGTGCCAGAAGCCAGCGCCAAATCCGTATAGAAGGGAGCTCAGCGACTGTGTCGGAACCAGCTCCGGGCCTCGAATCTGCCCCTTCTCGTCCTGTTGCCTGCCATAGGGCCATGAGATCAGCGTCGATAGGACGCAGGTTCGATTCCCGCGCGTCCGGGTTCACGGCCACGAGCTCCATCTGGCCCGGTCTGCGTACCTCGTAGAAGCCCACTTGGGTGAGCTGAAAATCTCTTTCGGAGACCGACTCCGAAAGCGAGAGAGCCCGCTCTCCCTGAGGGTCGAACAGCTGAACGGTTGAGCCCGCGGCCCGGTGTTTACCTAGCTCAATAACGGAGTCTACCAGCGCCTGACGCTTTTCTTCTTCGATCTGTGAAAGGTAGCGCGCGGATTCCATGACGAAGGGAACAAAGACGGGGTGCAGCGGGAGATCGTTCCAAACGTTGTCGAGCGACGAGGCAAAGATCATGACCCGACCCTCTCCCAGCCGCTGCTCTACCAGCAGCGGAGAGCCATCAGAAAGGCGGGCCAAGACCTGGTCCTGTTCCCTCACGCGCAATCGTGCGAAGCGGAAAAACTTTACTTTCGGTAGACGCTCCCACGGGAGGAGCGCCGGATGGGAGCGGTCTATTTCCCCGACCAACTGAAAACGCTCTCGGTCGCGAGCGGCGTAGCGTGCCTCTCCGATCTGCTGGGAATAGAAAGGAGCTTCACCTGCCAGGGTAGTCTTAGGCCCTAGAGCCAAAAAGACCGAGCCTCCTGCTTCCACATATTTCGTAAGACGTTCCCCGAAGGGCGAGGGTAGCCGAGGGACGTCTGAAACGACCACGAACGCAAACCGCTCGGGGTGTCGACTGCTGACCTTCGTCGCCGAGGCGCCCTCCACCCGAAAAGTGGCTTGGGCGGACGACTCCAAGGCGGACTTGTAGTAAAGCAAGTCGCGTCTGCGCCGCTGGCCCGAGACGAACAGGATGGGCGCCGGCTCCGAGTGGTGGAACGCCACGAATCGTCGGTCGTCCTGGGCTAGCGGGTCGTTCGGCTGGATACTAATGACGCCGCGGCTATCGCCCTTGGGAACTTCGAAGCCTTCCAACACCACCGAAGCGCGTCCTGATGCGGGCACCTCGACGGTTTGGGAAGCCACCTGCCTGCCATTGATCGCCAGGGTGACTCGTTTGCGGGCTTTGTCTGTCCCAAATCCTGCAACGGTCACTTTGAGTCGCGGAGTACCGGTATAGATGCGCGTCGTCCCCCTGATCGTTTCCACGCACCAGTTGGGCGACGAGGATTCAGCGACGCTGTGAATCTTCAAAGCGGCCGTCGTAGGTAGGGTGACGTCTTGGAATCGGCCGGGCATAGACGATTGTTGGAAGTCGGAAACCAGGTGAACCTGTACCGGCCCCATCGACTTGCCAATCAGGTTTCGAACGGCTTCGACCGCGTCACCGAAGGAGTTTCGTGAGTAGCCCGGCTCGAGAGAGCGAATTGCGTTCCTAAGAGTTTCCCGATCGCTGGTGGCTTCCGTCAGCAGCCGAACACTCGCGCCCCCGGCGATGATCCGAGCTTGATCGGCCGACTCCATCCGCTCCACGACACCTTCCGCCTCGCGAACCGCCCGCTCCCAGCGATCACCGAAATTCATACTCAGCGAGGTGTCGAGAATGACCAAGTGCAAGGTGGGCGCGCCGCCGAACGCCGCCGTGGGAGGTCGCTCCCAAATCGGCTTGGCGAAAGCAAGTGCGACGAGCGCGTAGAGCGCCAAGCGCGCGGCCAGCAGCAGCAGGTAGCGGAGCCGCCTCTCTTTCAAGGAACTTTGTTGCCGGCGTTCGAAAAACATCAACGAGCTGAAGGGCAGCCTGATGGGGTTTTGCCGGTGCAACAGGTGCAGCCATAGCGGCAAAGTCAGTGCCAACCCACCCAAGAGAAACAACGGAGTCAGAAAGGTCATCGATAGCGCTAGTAAGATGGACGCCGCACGGAGCGTATACGTCTAGTGTTGTACATCACATAGACAGTCGCGGCACGGTAAGAACTTGACTCAACGCCGGCGCTCTCGAAACAGCAAGTATTCCCGAAGCGCCAGGTCCAGTGGCTTCGAGGTATCCATCAGCCGATAGTCGGCTCCCAGGCTTCGTGTCTCCGTGCTCATTTTTTGGATGTGCGCTTTCATACGACGTCGGTATTCACTTGCGTATTCCTGGGCGACTTCCATCCGCTCGCCGGTTTCCATGTCTTCGAGTAGTGCGGCCGCTCCCAGTTGCGGCTCGATTTCTGTTGGGTCGAGGACTTGGAAGAAAGCCAGGTCCTGACCCTGGTGGACAAGGGGACGGACGCCCCGAATGATCGTGTCCGGATCGGCGTAGAAGTCCGAGATGACTGCTACCAGTCCGCGCCGGCTCAAGAATTGCCGAAAGTGCGCGAAGGCCAGTTCAAGGTTCGTGCCTGTGGCGGGTTCAGCGTGCTCGAGAGCGTGAAGCAAAGCCTGCAGCTGGCCGGGTCGGGTCGAAGGCCTTCGGAAGTCGCGTATCTTCTCGTCGAAAACGATCAGGCCCACGGCATCGTGCTGGCCCAGCGAAAGATAGGACAGCGAAGCAGCTAGAAAGCGGGCGTATTCAATCTTGCTAACGCCTGTTGATCGATATCCCATCGAAGCGCTGGCGTCAAACAGGATTGTTAGGTGTGTATTGGTTTCGCCCAGATAGCGCTTGACGTAGGTGCGGTCCGTCCGAGAAAACACGTTCCAGTCAATGAAGCGCGGATCATCGCCCGGAACGTAGGGGCGGTATTCAGCGAATTCGAGGCTGAAGCCGAAGAACGGGGAACGGTGTAGCCCGGTCAGGAATCCGTCCACGACGGTTCGCGCGACCAGTTCGATATTGGACAATCGCGAGAGAACCGCGGGGTCGAGGAGTTGTTGGATCGCCATGGCCGAGAGGCTACTACGGACTGCGGCGGTTCGCCGCTTTTCGGGGCCGACGCCGAGTTACGCTTCGCCGCAATCCCGAGTTCAATCCCCGGGGACGGGGACATCCTTCAACATCTGCTTCAAGATATCATCGACCTCCACCCCGTCCGATTCGGCATGAAAATTCATCAGCACGCGGTGCCGCATCACCGGCAAAGTGAGCGCTTGGATGTCTCCATAGGTCACGTGATAGCGGCCTTCCATCAAGGCTCTCGCTTTGGCCGCCATGACTAGGAACTGAGTGGCGCGCACGCTGCAGCCATAGTTCACGTATTTTCTAACGATCTCAGGGGCCGCGGGATCTTTCGGGCGCGTCGCGCGTACTAGGTTGACCGCATAGCGGGCGGTATTGTCAGAGACGGGAACCTGCCGCACGAGCTGCTGATACTGGAGGATCTCTTCGGCCGAGGTACAGACGTCCACGTCCGGTAGCGGCCGGGTTGTGTTCTGGTTGACGACCTCGATTTCTTGATCCGTGTCCAGGTAGTCAAGAATGACTTTAAAAAGGAAGCGGTCCAACTGCGCTTCCGGCAAGGTGTAGGTGCCTTCCAACTCGATCGGGTTCTGAGTTGCCAACACAAAGAAAGGCGGTTCTAACTGGTAGGTGACTCCACGAACGGTCACGCTCAGCTCTTGCATGGCCTCCAGCAGCGCGGCTTGGGTCTTAGGGGGCGTGCGGTTCACCTCGTCCGCCAACAAAACGTTCGTAAAGATGGGACCCTCGACGAAAGTCCACTTGCGGCGCCCCGTGGTGACGTCTTCTTCGATGATGTCGGTGCCGGTGACGTCGGTGGGCATCAAGTCGGGCGTAAACTGGATTCGCTTGAACTTCAGTCCGAGAGTCGTGGCGAGCGTCCGCACTAACAACGTCTTGGCCGTTCCCGGCATGCCGGTGATCAGGCAATGACCTCCAACCAGCAGGGTCACTAGTAGATGCTCGACCACATCATCTTGCCCAACGATGACCCGCCCCACCTGCTCCCGGATGCGGGATTGCGTGTCGCGGAACGAGCTCACCAGCTCGCGGTAGTCAGAAGTTTCAAGGCTTGTAGTTGTGGGCAAACTCATAGTTGGTTCAAGAGTGCGTCAGCGGATGATCTCAAGTAGCAGTTTCTGGGCGGGTCGGTAACTGGGGGCTGCTTCCAGAGCCATGAGGACTTGTTCCCGAGACCTTTCGGGGTCCTCCATTTTATGATACGCGCGAGCCAGGTTAAAATGTGCGCCCGCTAGATCGACTGGCGTCAGCGCCAATAGCGTTTTGAACTCACGAAGCGCCTCGTCCAACCGATCAGCATCCAGCAACCACTCTCCCAACGGACTATGCAGCTCTTCGTCCCCGGGAGCGATGTAGAGCAAGCCTTCGAGCGCTTCGATGGCCTCTGTTCGGCGCCCCAATTCATCCAGTAATTTGGCTAGCTTCTTGATCGTGGCGGGGCTCCGTCCGCCCCGCTGTTGGTAGCGCTGCAGTTGCTCGGCAGCGGCTGCTTTATCGTCGTTGGCCAGGTAGGCCTCCGCCAAAAGCGTGTACGAGTTGCCGGGCTCGACATATTCCGGATAGATTGCCTGTGCCTCGGTGGCAGGTGCGATCACCTCCGGCCAGTTCTTCTCCCGTGCGGCTGCCACAGCTTGCTTCGTCAGCTTCCGCCACTCGGGGAATTGTTTGACCAGTTCGCCAGTGCGCTGTTCGACATACTCACCGAAGAGATCGTCGAACTCGGTGCTCGAGATGTCCAGCACGGACCGGATGTTGTCAGGCGTTGATTTCCCTTCGCCGAACCCTGTCAGCATGTCGGGAAGCTTGGAGAAACCCCACCGCTGGGCAATGAACGTACAGACCAGGCCCGCCTGGTAGTAAGAGATCGGAACTTGCTTGGGGTTTTTGGGACGGACGAATCCCCCGTCCAGCTCCGCGATGGGCAAAAACTCGTCGTCTTTGATGGCTTTGATCACATCCGGCGAAATGCGATCGCCCCAAGCCGGGTCAGCGACCCACTCCTCGTATACGGAGATTCCTTCGCTGAACCATCTGGGAACGAGATGATTCGTCGCCTCGAGCGTAACCACGTGGGCCATCTCGTGCCACAGCGTGGTCCCCCAATGGAAGCTCCCGGGACGTCTCCCCGAGGGGCTGTCCATGGCGATGACATAGCCGAACGTCACGCCGAGCAGACCAACGCCCGGCAATCCCACCGTTCTCACCGCGAAATCTTCGTGGTCGGGATAAAGCTCGACTTGGACCGGCCGTTGCGGCTTGAATCGGTACTTCGCGGCGAAGGTACGCAAGCTGCGCTCAGCTAGCTCGAGGACGTAGGGGAGCAACGCGGCGGCTTCTTTCTTATGAAGCTTGGCGACAATCCGGGGGCGTTCGATCGATCGCTCGATCTCTTCCCGGCCTCTCAGGATCGTGTCGTCCAAGTTCGAGTACGAACCAAACTCGTCCAGGCTGTCGAGCAGCCGCAATGTGTTGACCGTCTTCGCGCTATAGGGGTCGGCTTGGTAGGCGAGTTCCAGGTGGCGCCGGGCCGCCTCGATCTCACCCTCGCGCATCAGGTTGATGGCAAGATCGGCGTGCGCCGACCATAGCCGCGGATCGATTTCGATCGCCTCTTCGTACAGCGCCGTCGCTTCGCGGTAACGTCTGTTGATGATGAAGAAATGAGCGGCGTCCGAATAGACGCGGCCGTAGGTGGGGTTGTAGGCCAAAGCGCGCTGAAACCATTCGCTTTCGGTGTCACCGCTCAGCATGTCGATCGACGCCTGGAGCGCATAGACTTCGAGCGGTGATTGGCCCGCTTGTTCGGCTTTCTCGAGAGCCTTGTCGAGATGCTCCCGCGCCCGCGCGAGCTTCCCTTCTTCCACCGTCATCCTGGCCAACAGCAGGTAGGCTTCGACGAGGTCCGGGTCGGCATCGAGAACTTCTCTCGTCAGCTCCAGCGCCTTTCCTTCAAAGCGATCGGACAAAACCGTCGCCTTGGCCAACTTGGCGGCGAGGTGTGTCTCGTCGATCTTGAGCGCTTCGTCGAAAAGCTTGGCCGCTTCCGAGGGGTTGTGTGTCTGGAGGAATAGATAACCCCATCTAACCCGGGCGTCCGGGTCTTCAGGCCGGGCCTTGACCGACATCCGAAAGTGCTCGTTGGCCGACTTAAAGCTCGCCACGGCCCAGTAGACTTCCGCGTGAGTGGCCGTATCCGAAGTGGTCTTCAGCAGCTCGAAGTAACAGCGGCGCGCCTGGCTCCGCTGGCCGCGGTCCATGAGGTCATCGCACGGCTTGAGATCAGCGCTGCGGTTGCCATGCCCCGGCCCACGCTGGGAGAAAGCCGTTGCGGGCGCGATGAGCGAGATCACAATCAGCGAGGCCGCCAACGCAAGCGCATCGCCGGCGCGGCGAGACTTCGCCCGTTCGCGCCGAGGGCGGCGGCTTCTCCCGGCTGCTGGGCTAGCGGTTGTCAACGGTTTCCTCAATGGCGTTTTGCGTTTGCGCCAACCCCACGAACAGCTTCTCTAGAGTGCTGTAGTACTCCTCCTCCGACATGCTGTTTTTCTCCGCTTTTACTTCGCTGATTTTACGCTCGATTTTCTCGCGGGCGGCAAGCAAGTTACGCAGTGCCGGATCGTCAGCCGCCTGCAGCGATTTCCCTAGCCTAGCTACGGTGAAGCTCGCTGCCGCGTCGCCCTGTAGGCGGGGATGTTCGGTGGCGAGCTGCTTGCCCTTCTCGTAATAATCCTTCACCTTTCGCTGGGCGTATTGGAAAGCTTCCAGTGCCGTAATCGCCTCGTTCTTGTCGCTGTCGGCCGCTGGGTCGCGTAGGGCCTGGACCCAGAATCCCGCGAACACGGTGGCGTTTCGCTCCCGTCCGCTCTTGGTGGCCGCAATGACGACGCGTCCCTCGCTCTTGAGAGTTTCCAGGGACGCCCCGGCCGAGCTGGTCGTGATGACGACCAATTGGCGCCCAGACGGCGTGGCGTCAAGCAGCCGGCGCAGCTCGCCGGCGCTCAAGTCCGGCCCCGGAAGGTTGAACTTGTAGTCCTGCCCGTCGTAGCTCCCGTGTCCGATGAGAAAGACCGCCAGCGAGTCGCCGGGCCCCGATTCCCGCGCGAGTTGGTCAAACACGTCACTGACCGCCCGGCGAGTGGCGCTTCGGCCGAAAATCGCATGGACTCGCGAAGCGTCGCCAGCGGTCGCTTGACAGAGTGCTTCGAGCTCGCCTACGTACGTGGCAAAACTCTCTTCGTACCCAGCCTCGCCCCCCAAACCCCCAACGACCACGAAGTAGGTATTCCCCGTCTCACCCTTGGGGAAGGCCGGCATCAGGCAGGCCAAGCAAGCCGCCACGACCCACGCGCCCCTCATACAAGGCCCCATCTTCGTCTGAGGAGCCACTCGGCCGCTCGTAGCGACAGCAGCAGGATGAAAAACGCCGGCATGTCCCACAGATCCATTATCTCGCGAGAGGTGATGCCGGCTTTGGAGAAACGAATTTCGTCCGGGAGATCGGAGACCTGCTCCAGAGTCCAGTAGCGCCCGCCGGTTTGTTCGGCTAGTTTCTCGAGAAGTTCGCGGTTTTGTTCGGGTCGGAAGTTCTCCGCCACACCGTCTTCGCGGCGAAAATGCCGGGTATCGGAACCGAGTGTTTTGTCCCCGAGGTGCGCGGTGGCCTCGACCCTGTAGGAGCCGGGCGAGGCCACGGTCAGTTCTGCCTCGTAAATGCCCTCTTCATCAGGGGAAGGATACAGCTCGAGACTCAACGGGTCACCCAACTCGGGTGTCAACGTGGCGGTGACCGTCGCGCTGTTCGTGGGTTGATGCGCTTTGGTCCGGACTTCGGCACGTAGTTTGACATGGACGTTGTCGGCGTAGAGCGTCCGGTCGGTCGTCAGCGAGACGGGCCCCGGCGTCCCGGCTACAAGGCTGCGCAACAGCTGCCGCCAAAAAGTGTGATGGCGGGAGTCGTCGTGTGGGAGCCTCATCTTCCAAAGCCAAGTTCCTCCTGAAGCTAAAATCATCGACTTGCCTCGCCCATAGTTCTGAAGCACCAGTAACGGCAGGGATCGATCCGCCGCCACCAGGTTGAGCAGCGGCACGGCGCCTGGCTTCAGAGCGCCCACGCGTTGATAGTCAGCGAGCGGAGGCAGATCGCGCCACAGCCGAAGGTTTTCCGCGGGGTCGTCGTGTAAGCGGCAAATGAGCGAATCACGTCCCTGCGCCGTCGGCTCGACGCGAGCCGGCTCGCGAGTGAAAGTTTCCGCCGACCCTTCGGGCAGCTTGACCGGCAGCACGTCAGCCACCTTCGAGGCTCCCCAGCCGCCGTCAGCGAGCCCTCTCCGTCCGCCGAGCATGAGCAGCGAGCCACCGCGCCGATTGACGAACTCCCTAATGGCCTCTTGCTGGGCGGGTGCAAAGAAGGCCGCCTCGATACTGCCGATGACCAGCCCGTGGTAGGAGAATAGTTCCTCCGCTCGAGAGGGAAACCCCTTGGCCAGCTCGTCGTCGGTGTCTACTCCCTGCCGGTAAAACTTGTTCGGGGAAGTGCGCAGCATCGTTACTAACTGGACGTTGGCGTCATCGCGGATCGCCCGCCGAAGAAACTTGTACTCCCAGCGCGGCTCCCCTTCGACGTAGAGGATCTTGCGGCGATCCCGCGGTATCTCGATCACGCGGCTCAATGCGTTGTTCCCGACGAGAGTTTCGGCCGGAAGTGGATCGAGCTGGAACGTTAAATTTCGGATCCCGGCTTCACCTGCGTCAAAATCGACCGATTCGGTGTGAACGGTTTGCCCTCTCGGAAGCGTGATTTGTTTCGAGGCCAGCACGCGGGAACCGTCGCGAACGCTGAGCCGTGTTGTTTGATCGCCGTCTCCACTGTGGCGAATCCCCACCTGGGCGCTGAGTCGAGAGTGCGGCAGCGCGCGCGGTGAAACGCTGACGTCGGCAAGCTCGACGTCGCCGGGAATCCTGGTTCTTCCAACACCCACCGTATGCACGGGAACGTTTCGCCTGCGGATCTCAGCCATGGCGCGGCGGTCGAAACGCCCCGAATTGTCCGAGCCGTCGGTAAAGATGATGACCGCTCCCAGGGGCAAGGCCGCGGACTCCCGCAGCACGGCGGCCACGGCTTCACCGATGCGGCTGCTGTTGCCCTCGGCGGCAATCGTTTCGACGGATTCCAATCGCTCTAGCTGACCCGCGAAGCCATAGAGGCGAACCTGAAACTTCTTTTGGATCTCCTCGATCAAGCCGGCGCCTAGCGCGGGTGTCGCTTTCTCCAGCCGGGTCTGTTCCTCCTCGGCCAACCCCATGCTTCGGGAAGTATCGAGCAGCACGGCAACCAGGTTCTGCTCCGCGCGGAGCGATTCAATGCTGATTGCGGGTTGCCATAGCAAGAACAGGACCAGGGCGACCGTACCGAGCTGCAGCGACCAAAGGACTGCGGGCTGGCGTCCCTGAAGCCAGCCGCGGTTGCGGTGCAGATACCAGGCCAACCCTCCCCCCGCTAGCAGAACAAGCATCACCAGGAGCCACACCGGCCATCCGCTGGCGAATACAAATTCGCCTTTGCGGAAAACCGTCGGAGGGTAGTTGAAAAGGAATTCGAACACGACCAGCTACCAGGGAGCCTAACCGGCGATCGCGCGGATGGGTCGCAAAACCGTGGAACGACGGGCCAAGTCGAACTATTTTCTTGGTGTGGGGCTGATTTTCCAGCCGTTCACCCAAAGACTATCACACGATCCTCGACCGCCATGTGCTTTCGCCCACCGTCGGTGATCTCTAAGCGGCGAGACGCTAAAAGCGTTAGACGGCCGCCACCGACGAGAAAGTTCCCAATGGGTTTGACGTCTCTGCCGGCCAGACCATGGAGACGAATATCGAAGATCTAACCCGGGAGTCCCGTAGCGCAGGCCTGGGCTGTCGTTTGGCCCAGACCTGCGGCCGTTTCTTCCCCAACACATAGCGGAATAATACCCGCTGTCGGTATCACCTAGTCGAAGCACAGATAGCTGTCAGTGCCTACTAGCGTTCGCGGCTCCGATTCGCCCATCCGAAGGCCGTGCGACAGCAAGAAACTGAGCCTGAAACGCCAGTGACAGGCCAAATCCCTTAACGTTGGTTTGGATGGCCGTATTCGATAAGTTGGCGATCGGCTGCCCCTAGGCGACAGAGAATCGCCGTGGGCTTGCAGCCTAAGCGCAGTGTTCCAGGCAGATTGCACCTTGTCCGCAACTGCTGTTTCGCGCCAGAGGAAGGTTGCTGTGGCAGATGAGGAGATTTAGACCAGATCCAGCCAGATGAAAGGGAACCTTTTAGGATTGCACGAGGCCGGCGGCGAAGCTGAGCAGGTCTTTTCGCTCGAAGGCGAGTTGCTTAAGCTTCTCGAAGTCTCCGGCCAGTTGGCAAAGCTGCACGGCCGAAGGACAGCTAAGCTGACTTGCATCAGCGTCCCCCAGATACTGTGAGTAAACGTCGGCCGCCTCGGAATATCGCTTCAGGCGAGCTAGCATCCCGACAAGCACCTCTGCCGGAGCTGTTCCGACTTCGTTCGGATCGCCATCGGCAACCTTCTGGCGAAAGTGTGTGACCGCGGCCTCAACGTCCTTACCCAACAGCGCTTTCAGGTAGATGCCGTGGTCGAGGAAGAGGTTTTCAAAAGGCGGCTGACCGGCGTACTGAAAAGTTGAGGAGAGTCTGCGGCCGTATTCGGTGAGATCCACAGCAAGCGCCAGCGAGTCGGGATCTTCAAGTTGCAAGCTGTAGGTGAGGACCGACCCGACGTGAGAGGTGTCGACGTAGTAGTCGTATTCGCCAAATAACCAATCGCGGCCGGCGATCAGCTCAGATACGCTTTCCGTCTCCGGCGCTTGCCCCTCCCGTTTTTCGATCGCTCGCTTGATGTTCGCCGTCAGCTCGGAATGCAAAGTGCGCAGCAGCAGTTGCGCGCTTTCCAGACGCCCTTCCGACGTCGGGTATTGCCCGAAAGTCGTGATCGCCCGGCAGGTCCCGTGTTTTTCCAAAATCAGCTCGAAGCCTTTGCGCGGATGGACCCGCTCGTAGAAGGCAATCTCCAGGATAGCGTCGTTGGCGTCCTCGTGGTCGATGTTTTCGATCGCTTTCGCCACCGGCGCCGATTCAGCGATAGCCCGGTAGTAAGGCCATGCACGCAGAATGTCGCCGTCAGCAAGAAACAGCCCACCGACTTCGCGGGCGGCGGCGGTGCAGCCCTCGTCGAAGGCCTGGCGCTTGTCCTCGGGCATCTCGACCGAGTTGGGGGTGTCGATCAACGGCAAGTCGAGTTGGTGGCGTGTCTGCATCAAGCGCGCTTCAAACAGAGCAGGATAGTTTTTTTCCTTGAGAAACTTGTTGCTGAGGAACTCAAACCCCGCCGGAGAGCCTCCCGAGCGAAGTGCTTCCTCTACCTGTCCAAAAGCGTCGTCGTTGCCTGCCATGGTTCGTCGCTTAAACCTTTCTTGCATCATACTCTCTCTATTGGATTCGCGGCGCTTTGGCTCATTGGGCGGCTCCTGTAAGAGCAGTCTGCAACGCGGTGCTTACTCTTGCGGCCACCTTCCAACCACCTGTTGCGCTCAAGGGGCCGCACACATTTTCGAAACGTTCCACCCAATCTGGCGAAAAACGACTGAAGGACGCAGCCTTATCGAAACCTTATAGAGTTATGGAGTTACTTCGCTTAGTGTATGATGATGAAACTGGGGGAGCGTGTGCCGGCACAAAGGGATGCTACCACGTCTGAGCCGCCGAAACAGCGACGACTGATCAACATCATCAGCCTGTTTCTGGTTGTGGTCGCACTATTGGTAGCGGGGTTTCGATTCTCGAATGATGCTCGTCTACTACTGCTTGTGGCGCAGGGTCGGAGCCCGGTTTGCTCGATTATAGACGTAATAAAAGGCGGCCTCGAAGGCTCAGAGCAAGAGGCCACGGTCAAGGTACTCGCCGAAGGAAGCCGCATTGTAGAGGAGCGTCCGGATGGCTTGATGCTGTGGGATACGCCGGATGGGAAATTCTGGATTCCGGCGGGAACGGCAGATTCCCTCCTTTTCGTGCTTGCGGAACAGAGGCGTGAGATCTATGGGTCGGGGCAAAACGGCGTGCGTCGCGGTGACATCGTTCTCGATTGTGGCGCGCATGTCGGCGTATTTACACGTGTCGCTCTTGCCTTGGGCGCGGAAAAGGTGGTCGCGATCGAGCCCGCGCCTGCCACGGTAGTAGCCCTGAAGCTAAACCACGCCGAAGATATCGCTGCCGGCCGACTCATCATCTGCGAGAAGGGCGTGTGGGACAGTGAGACGAAAATGCCCTTCCGGCTCGATCCACACGAACCCATGGTCAACAAGGTTGCTCCTGGGCGGGCCGAAGGTGATAACGTGATCGAGATATCGCTGACGACCATCGACAAGCTCGTCGAGGATCTTAATCTGGATCGAGTTGACTTCATCAAAATGGATATCGAAGGGGCGGAACAGAGGGCCTTGGCTGGGGCGCAGGATACTCTGAGAACTTACAAACCGCGCTTGGCGATTGCCGCATACCATCTTGAAGATGATCAAATCAAGATTCCCGAGTTCGTTGCCGCCACCCGTCCCGATTATGAGATGGAATGTGGCCCCTGCGGGTTCAACAGAGGCTGGATCGTACCCTCCACCTTACTGTTCCACTAATCACAGGCAACAAGGTGTCCCTGGGGCCGATCCCTATGACCTGTGGCCCGAGTACCCAACACAGCAGCTTACGCCGCCAACGTTGCATGTGAGCTTTGACGTGAGTCGGCGGTGGCCCCAAACGCCATCGCTAGCGCCGAAGAACCTGGAGTCCTTGCTCGAACACGAGATCAATGGGAATGCCCTTCCCGGAGATCCTGCTAGTGTAGTGCCACTAACGGTTCTGGACAATGGCGTGGGTTTTGGCGGCGCGCTCGACTTTGGCGAGGATGTCTTGTGCCGAAGCTGTCCAGACAAAGGGCTTGGGCGCTTGGTTGCTCGCTTCCAGGTACTCGTGGATGGCGGCCTCGAGTTCGGGAACACTGCGGAACACGCCGCGGCGGATGCGCTTCTGTGTCAGCTCGCGGAACCAGCGCTCGACGAGATTGAGCCAAGAAGAAGACGTGGGAATGAAGTGAAAGTGGAAGCGGGGGTGCTTGGCGAGCCACTTCTTCAGCTGCTCATGCTTGTGCGTGGAGTAGTTATCCACGATCAGATGCAGCTCCAGCGCCGGCGGCGTTTCGCGGTCGATCTTGCGTAGGAATTTGAGGAATTCCTGGTGCCGATGTCGCGGCAGACACTCCCCGATTACCTGGCCGTCGAGCACATTGAAGGCGGCGAACAGCGTCGTTGTGCCATGTCGTTTGAAGTCGTGGGTCATGGTACCGGCACGACCCTTTTTCAGGGGCAGTCCTGGCTGGCTGCGGTCTAAGGCCTGGATCTGGCTTTTCTCATCGACGCTGAGCACCAGCGCGTGCTCGGGCGGATTCAAGTATAGACCGACCACGTCGCGAAGCTTCTCGACGAACTGCTTGTCGCGGCTGAGCTTGAAAGTTTCGAGGCGATGGGGCTGTAGTCCGTGCGCTTTCCAGATGCGCTGGATGGCCATCTTGGAGACGCCCAAGTGCTTGGCGAGGGTGCGGGTGCTCCAATGGGTGGCCGCTCGGGGCTTCTCGTGAAGCGTTGTATCGAGGATGCGTTGGACGAATTCGGCGGAGAGCGCCGGTTTGCGTCCGGGACGCGTCTGATCGCGGAGTCCGTCGAGGCCGGACTGGGCGAAGCGCTTTCGCCACAGGATGACGGTCTTGCGGTTGACGCCGAGTTCGCAGCCAATGGTGTGGTTCGCCAACCCCTGCGCACAGCGCAAAACAATGTGCGCTCGCAAGACCATTTTCTGCGTCGTATTGCGGCCTCGAACGAGGCGACGAAGAGCGTTTCGCTGCGGAGCGGTGAGGGGTAGAGCGTCAGCGGATGGCCACATAAACCATCCTACCGCGAAAAGGGTGTTATTGTCCAGTTCTTTATGTGGCACTACACTAGGTCTACTTGGAGTTGAGCGGGGACCCCTCCCATCTCTGCAATGAAACGCTCGGCGCCCTCGTAGTCACCGTCTCCCTGAAAACGGAGAATCTTTTCCGACAGAGCTTTGACGGCCTGAGCCATCTCGTCCGGGTTGACCCGGTAGGCTTCGCTGTCGGCGTCCCTCGAAAAAGCGCTCTCTGCTTGGAAAAAGTTGAAGCGCAAGAGGTTCGCCACACCGTGGGCGCTGGAGGTTCCGAAGCGAGTGGAACGGAAGATGCCCGCTAAGAAGGTCACATAGTTGTCCATGAGATCGTTGTCATCGAGCTCGCCCTGCTCGTGCAGTTTGATGACCAAGTAGAGACCCAGGACGTCAGCCTTGCCTTCTTCGATCGCTGAGGCTTCATCTTTCAGAGCTTCTCGCACGATCGCCGTTCCGTCGATTGCGTGCTTAATGCCCAAGCCGTGGGCGACTTCGTGAAACATGGGGGGAACCGAACGTTCACCAGACTGAGGGCCGCCGTGACCGGCCCGCCCGTAGCGAGCCAGCCACAGAATCACTCTGCAGAGTCGGATGTGGCATCCGGGTGCAGGTCTAGATGTGCGGGCACCCACTCGTACGGAGACGCCGGGTCGGCCCAGTAGTGACGATCTTCCAATAAGTCATATTGCGCCCCGAAGTAGTGATTGAGGACCACCCGGAACGTATTGACCGGACTAATACTGTCGTACAACCGCTCCGCGCCACCGTTCGGCAGGTGCAGGGCATTGAGGATTCCGAATCGGATTCTCTCAGATGTGCTGTTTTTCTCTGCAACCCAAGGCCCTGCCGTAGGCCCGTGATCCGAATGCAGAACAATGATCGGAGGGGTTGCCGACTTCTCCAACACCTCGCGGACGATGTGTTTAATTTTCCACTCAACGAACTGAACTTGACCAACGTAGAACTGGACGTATTGTTCCAGGCTGCCACCCGGACGTTTGATAATATCGGGACCGTCCAGCCAGAGATCGTATCTCGTGTTAGGGTTCACCGCTTCTCCCCGTGGGCCAAACAAAAACGGCGGATGGGGACACAGAACATGCGCGTACACGAATTTTGGTCCCTCCAAGCGAGTTGCGTCGGGGAGATG
This sequence comes from Bryobacterales bacterium, assembly GCA_965248105.1. Taxonomy (GTDB): domain Bacteria; phylum Acidobacteriota; class Terriglobia; order Bryobacterales; family UBA6623. The sequence continues at coordinate 686,238 of CBDFIK010000006.1, read as the reverse complement.
ATCTAGAGTCTGCAAACTCATCCCGCGGTGCCAGTCCTGTAGGATGGTCCAGCCTAGCTTGCGAAGAAGCCAGGGAATCGGTGTTCTCTCGATCAGCCCCATTTCAAACAGATTCAAGTACCACCATCGCGAGAAATAGAAATCCGCCTGACCGAGGTCCACGTTGTAATACACCGTCGAAAAACTAACGATCGAGTAGCCCCACCGCTGTAGGAATGCCGTCAACCGGTTCTTCCGCAGCAGTCGCCTCACGGGGCGCCAGTCAGCCTTGCCCTTCAAGTCGGCGGCCACTAGGCTGTCTATGTATTCGGCGTTTAGAGTTGCCGCTACCGAGAGAGCGGTAATGGAATAATTCGCCATACTCTCTTGCGCGACGTAAAACCCTTTCTCTTTAAGGCCTCGAAGAAAGTCTGAGTTGTCATATCCGTAGAATTCCTTCAAAACGTCGCTCCGCCCGTACCCATCCAGAACGATAAAGTAAATGTCCGGCAGAGGCCTGGCTTGGGAAACACCAGGCGCCTCTAGAGCAACAGCTTCTCGCCGAGACTGCTCCTCCAGTGCCGCTCTCGTCGCAAACGCTGCCTGGGCTACATGAACAGCTGGGAGAGCCAAGAGAATCATTGACCAAACATTCATGAAATACGTCCAGCCGTAGACGCTCTTACACCTTATGTAGAAGTACACAATGCCAAATACAAAAGCGATGTAAACGACCGATATCACGAACTCAGGCATCGACAATCCGTCGGCATCGAAGAAGTATCCGTTGCTTTCAGCCAGGTTGTAAATGTATCCGTGCGAGAAAAGCCAAAGAAAAGCGACTGATGTGATCAGTCCGGCCTTTTGCGGGTCGTGTAAGGCCCGCCTCAAAATCAAGGTCAGCAAAACAGCTGCTGCCGTGACAGCGATTAGGGGCCGGATCAGAACCGCAAAGTCAAAGGCGTCAGAATTGTGGCTGAAAAAAAATAGAACGGGAAAGATCGCGCAGAGAATCGGATGGAATACAATTTGGCGGCCCTGGCCATTCCCCGGCGGGCGATGCTCAGGCCCCCACGGACTATCATGACGAATCACCATTCAGCGGCTCTTGGTAGTGTCCTCGACGAAGTTTCCCTATATCACAAAGATCCGATACCGTCAAACGCTACTGGTCCCTCTGTTGTTGGCATTTGATTGTAAGGTGGAAATAGCCCGAGATGCCGGGCTCCGGTAGCCAGTCAGCTTCCGAAGCCCGAGGGCACGAGTTTTTGTGTGCTTTAGTTATGAGCCAGTTGAGATTTGGGCGCCGAGAGATAGCCCACCACGCGGTTTTCCTTGACCGCGGTGATCACGATCTCATGAGGCTGTCTAGCCCCGCTGACGTAAAACTGAACTGGCTCGTTGGCCTGCCTTGCCTTTTTGGTGAACTTTTGGTCGTCCGCCAGCAGCTCCATGGTGTACTGGTGGCGTTTGGGTTTGACCCTTTTTAAGCGCATGTGGATGTCGCCGACCCGGTACATTTTGTCAGACTTGACCAAGTTGAACGCGAAGTACTTGCGTTCGGTCAGCTCTTGCAGGATTCCGATTTCCTCCGAGTTGGAGGCAACCCAGTCTCCCACGGCCTCGAGTCTGTCCTGTGAACCTTCCAACGCCAGCAGTGCCTCGTCCAGCTTCGACTTGGTCTGCTCGACATCAGTCTTGATCTCCGTGACGTCACCGCTCACGCCGCTGATCTTGCTTTCCGTTTGCGAGGCCATGTCGTGCAGGCCTTGAATCTCACTCAACAGAGTCTCTTGTTGCTGCCGTTGCCGCTCGGACATCTTCCGACTCAGGCGCTCGGTGTAGTTCGAAGCTTGCTTCTTAGCTTGTTTGTCTGCATCGCGGCGGGCCTTGTCGAGTTCCTTGTGTACCGCCTCGAGATCGCGGTTGGCTTGGACCGATCGGAAGGCTAGTTGCTCTTCCAAGCGGGCGATATCCTTTTGCGTGTTCTCTCGCAGCGTAGAGGTTGCGACTTGAGCGCGATTGACGCGCGACAGCAGATACACGTTTCCCATCAGCAGAAAGGCGATTACGACAGTTACCGCGACGGTTTTCCGTGTACGGGATGACTTTTCCTCTTCCAGTTCGGGTGCTGGTTTTGTGATGTTCATGGAACTCTTCCTCCCTTTTTGGAATGCTTCCCGGCAAGGGGAAGTCTTGTTCGCTCGTTTACGCCGGGGAGGAGTGCAAACCGCATGCCAAAATCGTGGTAGCGCCATCGCGCACGATCCATTAGGGGCTAACTGGTAGATATACCGAAGGAAGTCAGTCCTCAGCCGAGATTTCTGCGAAACCCGGTTGTTCACGGTTGGTGCGTAAAAAGGATCGAGTACCGCGTAAGATTTGCCGGTGAGGGGCGGGCGAGCAGCTTTTCTCACGACAGTAGGGACGGGCCGCTGCGCCCGCCCAGAGAATAAACCCGGGCCGAGTCGAGAGCGAGTTCCTCAGCTGTATTCACGTAGCTTCGCCCAACGCTACTCGGGAGCGGCTATAAGCGGTCGACTATGAGCTGCGGTCTCTAAGCATAGATTGAGCACCTGGCGTGTGTGGCGAGGGTCGATGATCGCGTCAACGTGGCCGCGGGCCGCCGCCCATTTCGAGTCAAGACTTCTTTCGTAATCGGCACGGGTCTGATCGATGGCTTGTTGCAGCTCCTCGCCGGCCGGCTCGTTAGCTTCTTTGAGCCGCTCCAACTGTGAAGCGTAAAGGGCCTGTACGGCTGACTCACCTTCCATGACGCCGACTCTTGCCGTGGGCCATCCAAAAATGAAATTTGGATCGAAGCCCTGTCCGGCCATGGCGTAGTAACCGGCGCCGCTGGCATGACTTAGCGTAATCACGATCTTGGGAACCCGGGTGCAAGCCATGGTTTCGACCATTTCCGCGCCGGCGCGAATAATCCCACTTCCTTCGGCCTCCGGACCAACCATAAAGCCACTGACATCCTGCAGGTAGACAAGCGGATGGTTGTGACGGTCGCAGGTTTCGACGAACTGTGCAATCTTTCGCGCGCTTTCGGTATAGATAATGGCGCCCAAGCGAGTGGACTCGCCTTGCCGCAAAACCCCGCGCCGGTTGGCGATGAGGCCCACGGGCCTGCCGGCCAATCGCGCGTTGGCGCACAGGACTTCGGGTGCATAGTCGGCCATGAATTCCAGAAATCCCTCGCGGTCGAAAATCCGAAAGACAATTTCTTGCATGTCGTACGGAAGGCGGTGGTCGGCCGGGAGCACGGAGTAGATTTCGCGTTCATCTAGTAGTGGGGTGGAGGGATCGTGCGGCTGTGGCTCATTCGGGCGTGGCAGTTCACCGACCATTTGCCGGATGATCTCCAGGCAGTGTTGATCGTCACGGGCTCGGTGGTGAGCAACACCACTCGTTTCGGTATGTGTCGCGGCACCCCCCAAAGTTTCGGCGTCCACCGATTTTCCGATGGCTCCTTTGACCAGATTCGGTCCGCCCAGCCCCATAAAGCTTGTTTTTTCCACCATGATGATGACGTCGCTGAGAGCGGGGAGATAGGCTCCCCCAGCGATGCACGGCCCCATCACGGCGGCGATCTGCGGTATGCGCAATCTGCGGCGCATCAGGGAGTTGTTGTAGAAAATGCGTGCTCCCCCGTACTGGCCAGGGAAAATGCTCTCCTGGAAGGGCAAGTTGATGCCCGACGAGTCGACCAGGTAGACAATGGGGACCCGGCAGTGCATCGCGACTTCCTGCATCCGGACTATCTTGGGAACGGTTTCAGGCCACCAGGCGCCCGCCTTGACGGTCGAATCGTTGGCCACAACGGCAATCGGTCTTCCGCTGACATGCCCGATTCCGGTGACGACGCCGGCGGCGGGGGCCTTTCCGTCACGAAGGTCCCAGGCGACTAGCAGACCGATCTCCAGGAAAAACGAATCCGGATCGATGAGCTTCTCGATCCGCTCGCGGGCGGTCAGTTTGCCCGCCTTGTGCTGCCTGGCCACGCGCTCCGGCCCACCGCCTTGACGCAGGCGCTCTTCGATCTTTCGAATTTGCTCGACCAGAGCGTGCATGTGGTCGGTCCTGGCTGCACGTTCGCGGGCGTTGGGTGGGGTGAGTCCGGGTTGAGGCTTAAATGTGGCTTTCATCGGTCGCGGAGCCGTCCGGCTTCGACCAGCTGTCTCTTCACCCGCTGGCGACAGCTGGCTTGCCCGTCTGTTACGGAATGCTCGATCAGTGCTTGGTCAACTGGATGCGCAAGGACATTGATGTACCAGATGTACGAACCCATTCTTTACGAACGAGAACCGGCAGTCAGGAAGGTGTGAAGAAATCGGGACTGCCACAAGCGGCGCTTTCGGAAGCCCCGTGGATTCACCAATCCTCACTCGCCGCAGCTGGCTGTCCCAGCATTTTTTCACGCCTTCCAGTCCCCGGTGCACCTTCAGGATCGTATCACGGCCCACGTGTTAGGCAACCACGTTTCCGGTCAGTGTTGAGCCCAAAGAGAACCCCGGCGAAGGGGGCTACCCGCTGCTTACGTTGCTCGTACTCCAGCGCTGGACAGCGTAGAACACCACGAGCAAGCAAATGACGACCATAACGCCAAACAGCACGTTCTCTTTGAGGAAGGTGGTGGTTTGTTCACCGTAACGCAGAGCGACAAAGGCTTCGCCAAAGTAACGCACGCAGCGGGCGAGAAGAATCACCGCGATGAAGCGTGCCATGTTCATTTGAAACACGCCGGCGCCGATGACAAAGAGTTTCATGGGCAGTGGCAATGGGATTATTGTAGGAAACAGCAGCACCAGAGCGTCGTACTTTTCGATTTGGTGGCGCATCCTTTCGATCCCACCCGCCTTGACTTTCTTTTCCAGCATCGCGCGGCCGACCCTACGCGCCATCGTGTAGAGAATCAGTGATCCGATGAGCGATCCCAGAACCGCCAGGGCTGCCCCCAGATAGGCGGTCGAGGGAGCCGCGATGGACTGCGCGATGATTAGAGCGTCAACGCCCTGCGGCAGCGGCACGAAAGCAGAGTCCGCGAGCGCTACTAGAAAGAGCCCCGGCGGGCCCAGGCTGGTCGCAGTTTGCACCAGCCGCTCTCCCAGATCTTGGAGCACGCTATTCCCGGTTGGTTCGCGGTCGAAGGGCCATCAAACGCTCTTGTCGGGGGCGTAGCAAAGGCTTGCCAGGCGGCATTCCCCGCAGCGTGGCTTGCGCGCTTGGCAGACCTGGCGGCCATGGTGAATGATCTGATGGCTAAACAATATCCAACGCCTTTGGGGGATCGTCTCCATCAGATCTTTTTCGATCTTGCCAGGATCCTTTTCCTTGGTCAGGTCGAGCCGACGTGCAATGCGCTGAACGTGAGTGTCGACAACTACGCCCGTTGCTTTCCCGAACCACGTTCCCAACACAACATTGGCCGTCTTGCGGGCCACACCGGGCAGGGTAAGTATTGCGTCCATCGTTTCGGGCACCTTGCCGCCGAATTCGGAGCTGATCTTTTGCGCCGAGCCGATCAGCGACCTAGCTTTATTGCGAAAGAACCCGGTCGACTGGATGTCGCGTTCGAGAACTTCCTGGCGAACGGAGACCATGTCCGCGATGGTCGGGTACTTTGCGAACAGCCCCGGCGTAACCCGGTTGACCCGTACATCGGTGCATTGCGCGGACAAAATCGTCGCGACCAGCAACTCCCAAGGGCTGCGGTGGTTCAAGGCGCAGTTTACGTTGGGGTAGCCCTTGTTGAGGCGTCGCAGGATTGTGCTGAGGCGCCGTTGGCGGTCCTTCTTGCTACGGGGTTTTCGGACTTTGTTCATTGGGTAATCTCCACGAGTGGGTCGTGGAGAGTCGGCGCACCAAGCAGTCTCCCGAAGGTGGGAACCGGCCCCCATGGGGAGCGGCGCCTATGGCCGGAGCAGCATCGATAGAGTTGTCGCGTTGTCGCCTCTTCCGTTCAAACAACCTGCGATCATAGCATAGCCTAGTGGCTACGACTCAGCGGCACGGCTTGATGCAAGTTACTGGGGCACAGGGGGTTAGCGCGGCTTCCGGTTGCTACGGTGCGCCTCGGTTTTCACATGTTTCCGCCTCAAACCACACCTTTTCGGCCTAACCGGGATCAAAACGGCCACCGCCTGCTTGCCTTCGACGGCGAGCAGGTGACGTTCCGCCGGAAGGACTACGCCCATGGCAACCGGCAGCGCGAGATGACCCTACAAGCCGCGGAGTTCCTGCGGCGGTTCATCCAGCACCTGCTGCCACGAGGCTTCGTCCGCATTCGCTACTGCGGCTTCCTAGCCAACCGCTGGCGGGCGCGGTTGCTGCCATTGTGTCGCGAACTGTTGGCGACCGCTGCCTTGCCGCGCTCACCCAACGCAAGCACGACCCCGACTTCGGCGACTTAGTACTGCCCGCGCTGCGGCTCCGTGATGCTGATCCGCGAGCGGCTGAGAGCGCGATAGATCGCTTCGCGATGGGGATTCTTCGACAGCTAGGCCGCATTTCTCACCACGGCCGCGGTGGACGAGGCGAAAGGCCCGGCGGCCGTGGGTCGCGGCAACAGTTTGTGCACATCGCCCAGCGTACAGTATGTCGGCAAGCGGGCGCGATGAATCGCGCCCCTACATCCCTGACGGCGGGCATTTGCTTCCACTCCTGGCGACGCTGGTGAGAAATGCCGGCTAGTGAACCGTCGGCTCCCACCGCACGAAGACGTCTCCTGTGGCACACCAGGGTGGTCGTGTGTCGGGGCATCATGGTGCCCGTTCAGAAGATGAGGTGTTGGTGTATCTCCCCCGTTGGGTTCGGCTGCGGCTCCGCGCGGCTCTGTGGCGGCAGTGGAAAACTCCGCGTCGCCGCCGGGCGGCGCTGCTGGAACTGGGGCTGCGTCCACGGCTGGCAAGCAATACCGTCGGCAGCGGCAAAGGCCCCTGGCACCTAGTGCTTGGTTGCAAAAGTTCGCGTTACTTGCAAAGTCCTTTCCCGAAGGACCATGCGATCGTCCGTCTGGCCCGGAAGTGGTTTGTTCGCAGAGTCTTCCGAGCCGCGACCGTGAGGGAGCGGTCCAGTGATTGTCGGCCTATAATCTTTCGTGAATTTATGCAACCAAGCACTAGCTCGATCCAAAGCCCTCTCCGTAGGGCTTTCCAAGGCGCACTTTCGATCGCTCGGGCTTCCGTCGTTAGTCGAAAGGTGTTAGCGTAACCGATCGAACCGCCGTGTACGGACCCGTACGCACGGTGGTGTGGCAGGGGTCGGCGGGCGACCGCCACCCCTATGTCGACCTAACGGGGTAGCATTTACCTATCGGCCCATCAAACCACGAGGGCGTTGCGGCGTACGGTTAAGGTCCGCATTCCGCCTATTCTTGCTATCGCGTTTTCCTTTGGCATTGACGACATAGCTTCTAGTTTATTGCCGTACAGTTTCCAATAGTTGGGCTTCCTGGGTGTTGGCCGGCTCGACGCGCCCGCCAAGATGCCGGGCGAGAAATTCCTCGGCGGCGGCGTAGAAAGCCATGCGGTTTTCGGGCCGCGCGAAACCGTGACCTTCGTCGGGGTAAAGCAAGTAATCCACGTCTTCGCCTTTGGCACGCAGAGCGTCGACGATCTGCTCGCTTTCCGCCTGCTTCACGCGCGGGTCGTTCGCGCCTTGGGCAATTAACATGGGAATCTTGATGCTGTCTGCTTTGAATAACGGAGAGCGGGCTTCGAGAAAGTCCTTTTCCGTTTTGATGTCTCCCACCCGAATCCGAAAGCTGTCCATCAGCGGCGCCCAGTAGGGCGGGATCGACTCAATCAGCGTGACGATGCTCGACGGCCCCACGATGTCAACCGCGCAACAAAACACGTCCGGGGTAAACGCTGCGCCCACCAGTGCGGCGTAGCCGCCGTAGCTCCCGCCGTAGATGCAGACCTTCTCTGGATCCGCGATGCCCTGGTTGACGGCCCAGGCAACGGAATCCAGCAGGTCGTCGTGCATCTTGGCGCCCCATTCACGATTGCCCGCGTTCAAGAACGCCTTGCCAAACCCGACCGAGCCGCGGTAGTTCACCTGTAGAACGGCGTAGCCCCGGTTGGCCAGCCATTGAGCTTCGGGGTCATATCCCCAGTTGTCCCTGGCCCAGGGCCCGCCATGCACGTTCAAGACCAGGGGTAGATCGCGCTCCTCCACCCCCTCGGGCACGGTGAGATAGCTGTGCAGCGTCAGTCCATCGCGGGCCGGTATGGTCACGGGCTTCATCGCTGCCAGGGTGTAGTTCTCGAGATCCGGACGATTGCTGAAGAGGTATTCGGCCGATTGCGAGTCCCGGCGGTAGACGTAGTAGCGGACCGAGTCCTGGTCGGACGTGTAGGCGGCCAGCCAGTTTCGGTCTCGGTGATCGCGACTCACGACGCTGATCTCGCCCGAGTGAGCACGCCCGAGAGCGGCCATGTCGGCGGCAACCGACCGGTCGAGCACCTCCCACTCGAGCCGATGCAGGTTGTAGCCGACGGCCTGTAGACGGTGCTTCGTGGGGTGGATCATGACCGGTCCGAGGTCCACTTCCGGGTTGTGGCTGAGGACCTTCTTCTCTCGCGTTTCGAGATGGATGGTATACAGCTGGGTGGTGTCGCTGTCGAGGCTGTCGCCGACATAGAGCTGTTGTCCATCGGGCGTAAAAGCCAGGGCCGAGCCGTTGTCTTCCGGCCCCCAGGTTAGAAATGGCTCAAATGAGGCTCCCGGCTGTTGGCTCACCAAGAGCTGGAAGCCGCCATCGGGCAGAGCGGCTGTCGCGCCGCGAACCCGAAAATCGTGGTCCGTCAACCAAGCCACGTAGTTGCCCGGATTCTCGGCCTCCAACTTCGCCTCGCCGGTTTGGAGGCTGACCCGGTGAAGGTCAAACACTTGGCGGTCGCGTTCGTTCATAGCAACTAAGATCTCGCCGGGGTGATTCGGGTCGGTAAAGACGTCCTCAACACGCACGCCCTCATAAGGGCTCAAGTCGCGGACGGCATTCGTCTCTAGGTGGACAGAGTAGAGATGCCAGTTTTCGTCGCCGTCGCGGTCTTGGAGATAAAGGACGTGGCGGTTGTCTTCGGCCCAGAAGAAGATCCGGATTCCTCTGCCACGGTCTTTGGTGATCGCCCGATCGTCCTTACGGCCGACAGTTCTCAGCCAGACGTTGAGCACACCCTCATCCGGCGCCAGGTACGCCATCCGCTGGGCGTCGGGAGACAAACGCGGCGTAGCCCGCCGAGGGTTGCCAAACAAGACGTCCCTGGGGATAAGAGCGGGCTGTGCGGGCATGGGAACAGGGGGAGGAGTCGCGTAAAGGTCATAATAGCGAAGAGTCCGCTGGGAGGGCGTGAGGCGGGTGCGAGAGCCTGGGTGCGCGATGCGAACCGAACGCCGATCGTGCGATGCACTCTCGGAAGGTGGCCGTCGAGGTAACTAGTCAGCCCTTCCCCTCTGTGGCGAAATCGGAGAAACATTTTGGAAACCTGGCCGAGCTGGGTTAGAATTGCGGCGTGGCGTCCCCGAAGGCTGCCGAGACGTATACACGAAGCGAAGTCCGGCGAATCCTGAAGATCAGTGAGAATCGGCTGCGTTCCTGGGAACGCCTCGATCTTTGTGAGCGGCTGACCGAATTTGGATTTGCCGACCTGATTGCCCTCAAGACTCTCCAGAAACTGCGCGAAAAACGCATCCCCGCGGCCCGTATCAAATCTTCCCTGGCATCGCTGAGCAAGAAGCTGGCAGGCATCAAGCGGCCGCTCTGGGATCTGAAGATCGTCTCTGACGGAAAACGAGTAGCCGTGGAACTGCCCGGCGGAAAGATGGAAGCTTTGACCGGACAGATGTTGTTCGATTTCGACGTCTCCTCGCTCAGGCCCGTGACCGAACTATCGAACCGGGACGGGCAGACCGTTGATCGGGTGCGCCGAGCCGAAGACTGGTTCATGCGGGGCCTGGAGTTAGAGGAGGAAGGCGCTTCCGTGCGGGAGGCCATGGACGCTTACAGAAAAGCCCTCGAGCTGAATCGAGACGCGGCGGGAGCCTGGGTCAACATCGGGACCTTGCACTATCAGCAGCGAGAACTGGAAGAGGCGGAACGCTGCTACCGCCAAGCGCTCAAGACCTCTCCGAACTACGCTTTGGCGCACTTTAATCTAGGAAACATTTGCGAGGAGAGCGAGCGCTTATCGGAAGCCGTCAACCACTACCGGCTCGCGCTGCGCTTGCAGCCGGAATACGCGGATGCTCACTACAACATCGCCCTAGTCTACGAACGCGCGGGCGAACCCATGAGGGCGGCGAAGCATTGGCGTTCCTACCTCAAACTCGATTCCACCAGTCCTTGGGCGCTGATCGCTCGCCGGCAGCTCAAGGGCATCGTGGAAGTCACGCCCGGAGGCCGGCGGTCTAAGTCGAGCGCTTAGGCGAGGATCGCACGTACTAAACTAGAGCTTAATCCTCGCGATGAGCTCGCTAGCCCCAGAAGCCCCGTCCGGTCCGGTTCTCAGCATGGATAAACCCCAGCAAAAGGACCTGGACCGCTGCGTCCACTGTGGCCTCTGCCTAAACGCCTGCCCCACCTACCGAGAACTAGGTCTTGAGATGGACTCGCCCCGTGGGCGCATCTACCAGATGGTGCAGGTTGCCGAGGGGAACATCGAAATCAACGACGACTATATCGAGCACATCGAACTCTGTTTAGCGTGTCGAGCTTGCGAAACCGCTTGCCCGTCGGGCGTCGAATATGGTCGGCTGATCGAAGCCGCGCGTACGGAGATTGACGCCAACAGGAAGCTCGGTTGGCCGGCCCGCCTACTGCGCTGGTTCGTTTACCAACACCTACTGAGGAGTCCCTTTCTGCTGACTGTAGCGGGCTACAAGGCCTACTTCTACCAACGCAGCGGCCTGCAGTGGCTCGTCCGCGGGCTGGGCATTCTCAAGCCGTTCGGGAGGCTGTCCCAGTTGGAACGGCTCGCTCCTCCCGCTGAACCTCCGTTCTTCTTCCGCCAGATCGGCAAGGTATTCCCTGCTCATGGCGAGCGCAGACACCGCGTTGCGCTGATGGCGGGTTGCATCGCGAATGTCTCGTTCGCCAGGCTCAACGAGGCAACAGTTCGCGTGCTACAGCGCAACGGCTGCGAGGTTACGGTGGCGGCGGACCAAGGCTGCTGCGGAGCCCTGCACGTCCACGCCGGCTTGCGTGATTTGGGCCGCCGGCAAGCCAAACAAAACATCGCGGCACTCGAGCGTGGCGAGTTCGACGCCATTGTTACGAACGCCGCCGGCTGCGGGTCGGTCATGAAGGAGTACCCGGATCTGTTCGAGCGCGATGCTTCTTGGCACCAGCGGGCCCGGGCCTTTTCGTCCAAGTTGAAGGACGTCAGTGAGTTTCTGGCAACCATCGAGCTGAACCGCGATCTCGGGCCTCTTCCGATCACCGTTACCTACCAGGATTCCTGCCACCTTCTACACGGCCAGAAGGTTCGTACTGCTCCGCGCCAAATGCTAGACGCCATCCCCGAGCTGCGCTTTCGGGAGCTGCCGCTCACGGAGCTCTGCTGTGGTAGCGCCGGCGTCTACAACGTCGAGCAGACAGAGATGTCGATGAGCCTCCTCGAACAGAAGATGCAAATGATCGAGACAACCGGCGCCGATACGATCGCCACCGCGAATCCGGGATGTCTGTTACAGTTGCGCGCCGGCGCCGAAATGTTCGGCAGCGGCCAACGAGTGGTGCACGTCGTCGAACTGCTGGACGAGGCGTATCGCCAGGCCCCCGACTAGTGCGACGCGTGCGGGTCGCTCCGATTCCTAGCCAGGTTGGCACTCTGTCAGGCGCCCCTCCGTACGCATTCCATTAATACTGACCGTGATGGACCCCCTGGCTGCGTTTCTCCAGCCGGTGACCCGCCGGACACTGCAAGCCCCGGGCGTCGAGAAGAGTCTCGACGCGGCACGCTGAGAGCGTGCGCCACAGAAGAATCGGACGCTTTCACACGGCGGGAATCTCGGTTCCCAGCGCGGTGGGGAGAAGCGGCCACTGAGGGAGTGGCGTTATCGGTTGGGGGCGGGGCGGCGCAAAGGCCGCGGATCTCAAAATCGAGAGCCGCGCTACGAACTTGACAGAGGGTTCTTTGGCTACAATCAATCTTAGTGAGGATCTCAATCGGCGCTGATCACGGCGGGTTTTCGCTGAAGCAAGACTTGGTCGAGGTGATCCGAGTGAACGGCCACGAGTTGGACGACCTCGGCGCCCACGAGTACGACCACAGCGACGACTATCCGGACTTTGCTTTGGCTGTTGCGAGAGCGGTTGCCAGTGGGAAAGCCGATCGAGGCATAGTCATCTGCGGCAGTGGCGTAGGTGCTGCCATCGCCGCGAATAAAGTTCGGGGAGTTCGGGCGGCCCTTTGCCACGATACGTATTCGGCCCGCCAAGGCGTCGAGCACGACGACATGAACGTGCTCTGTATGGGGGCTCGGGTGATCGGGCTTGCTCTGGCAACCGACGTCACAGTGGGATACTTGGCCGCGGAGTTCTCGGGCGAAGAGCGTCACCAGCGGCGTCTCGCTAAAGTACTAGCAGCGGAGAACGCCGACTCCTGACACGACACCGGGTTGGCCATCGCCCGCCGGTAGCCCGTGGCTTCGCCGGTTCCGACTCAACCATGCCGAATATCGTCTACCTCCACGGATTCGGGTCAGGTCCCGACTCGACGAAAGGCCGGTTTTTTCAACGTAACTTTTCGATGATCGGAGCCGAGGTGTACCAACCCGACCTGGCGGAGGGCGACTTCCAGGGATTGACAATTACCGCTCAGCTCGCCGTGGTCGACCGCGCCGTGCGGGAACGGGAGCCGGTCTTGCTGGTAGGGTCCAGTCTTGGCGGATACCTGGCTGCTCTTTACGCCGCTCGTAACCCCGAGCGTGTTCCGAGCCTGGTTTTGTTCGCGCCGGCTTTCGGCTTCGCGCGCCGCTGGGCGGAGCAGCTTGGGAAAGCCGAGATGACCGCTTGGCGGGAACAGGGTGTCCGCTTCGTCCACCACTACGGCGCCCAGGACAACCTCCCGATCGGTTACCAGTTGTACGAAGACGCCCTGCAATACGAAGATTTCCCGGATGTGACGCGGCCGACCCTGGTGTTTCACGGCCGCATGGACGAAGTCGTGAATCCCGAGCTGTCCACCGAGTTCGCCTGGAGTAGAGCGAACGTTCAGTTGCAGTTTCTCGATTCCGACCACCAAATGCTCGACGTCGTCGATACGATCTGGGAGCGAGTGGCGATGTTCTACCAGGAAACTGAACCAGTTCAAGGCTGACATGCGTATCCACAAGCAAAGGGCGATGCATATAGCGCCTCGAACTTTGGTGGACGCGGCGCTTCGTGATCCAGGGGCCTTTGAGCAGATCGTCGACCGTCATAAGTCGATGGTCTACAGTCTCGTGCTGAACTTCTTTCAAAACCGTGCCATGGCCGAGGACATCTCTCAGGAGGTCTACCTAGAGCTGTACAAGAACTTGGGCCGCATTCAGTCCGATCAGCATCTGTCGTTTTGGCTACGCCAAGCGGTTACCCGTAAGTGTATTGACCACACTCGGCGGCTAAAACACCGCCGCTACCAACCTCTTGAGGAGATCGTCGAGCCGGGCATCGAGCCGGTTTCGGGTGATCCCTTCCTGGCGGCGACTCTGCGGAGCAAAGTGGCCGCTCTGCCCGACAAGATGCGAATGGTGGTAGTACTGCGATTTCAGGAGGACTTGAAGCTGGTCGAGATCGCGGAAACTCTTGACATGCCGGTGAACACGGTAAAAACGACTCTCCGTCGAGCGCTGGCTCGCCTGCGGGAAAAGGTCCCACATCTTGAGGCCGAGGTATGTTATGGAAGCGCTCGAACGTAATCTACGACGCCTGCTAGCCCGGCGCCCGGCGCCGCCCGGTTTTACCGCCAGGGTGATGGCCAGCCTCGAGAGCGAAACACCGCCCGCCAAGCCAGGGGGGTGGGCGATGGCCGGCGGTTGGCGATGGCCGATGGTCGGCGCTCTAGCGGCCTCGCTGGCGTTGGGAGTTTACTTTCAGCAACGCCGCGTCGAGGTTTCACCAGGCGAAGCCGAACAAGCAGCCGCCGCGGAGCGGGCCGCCGGGCAACTCCTGATTTCTTTGCAGATTGCTGGAACGGAGATCAACAAGGCTCGCGAGGCTGTTCTGCAGCTGGGGGGAGAATCGCCATGATCAACCGAACTATGGGGATCGTTGGGATTGCAGCCTTACTAAGCGCGTCGCTGTGGGGGCAGTCGAGCGCTGAACTCGACGAAAAGCTCGAAAACCTCGAGGCCAAGGCCGACCAGGTAGTGAGCGTCAACCTGGATGGCAAGTCTTTAGCGCTCGGGCAGAAGCTTCTCGGAGTGCATAAGGAGGTTGGCGCCGGGGTGAAGAACTTGGTCAAGGGTCTGAAACGGATCTACCTGCGACGTTTCTTTTTCGCCAGCAAAAAGTCCTATTCCCGGGAAGACGTGGCTCCCATCCGGGAGCAGTTGGAAAGCGATGGTTGGGTTCAGATGATTGATGTCAAAGATCGCCGTAAGACGGAAACCGTGACGGTTTACTCCCTAACGGAGAACGAGGAGCTGGCAGGTGTGACAGTTCTAACCGAAGAGCCGCAGGAAGTCACCGTCGTCAACATTCTAGGACCGATCGATCTCGAGGCTCTCTCAACCTTGGGAGAACAAATGAGCATCCCGGGGATGAAACTTGCCACCACCGAGTTGCCGAAGAGAAAGGTGTTGGAACCGAGCTTGGCATCCCCCAGCCCGGCTCCCAAGTGAGCCGGTCACCGCGATAAACGGAGCCGCCACCGTCAGGGAGCGGTCGGTCCCCCTCAGAGTCCGGTCCTGCCACCAGCCTACGGCTCACCCAAGGGGATCAAAACCCCCGGGTTTTCGACGGAGCCGGTCGCCGCGCGCTAAGGCGCCCTGACCCGGCTCCCCACGGCGGCTGTGAGTACCCTCCCCTGCCCGTAAGACTCTTGCCAAGTGGCGGGAAACGTAAGCGCACGGCACGCCGGCCCGCGATGTTCCGAGTCGCCACTTCTGGCGCACGCACCTTGCATGCCGTGTCACCGCGACGAAGGTATGGGTATCCTTTCGGACTTCAGTGCACCACCCGCGTCTTGCGGTTCATATAATCCATCAGCAGGTACTCGCCGAGGTTGTACGGTGTGGTGAAGTAGGCTTTGCCGCGACAGATCTCTGTAATCTTCTTGACGAACTGGACCAGAGCATAGTCGCGCGCCAACATGAAGGTATTGATCAGGATGCCCTGCCTTTTGCATTTGTGAACTTCTTCAAGTGTTCGGCTGATGACGAGCGGGTCCATGCCGAAGGGGTTTTTGTAGATGCGCCCATCGTCCAGAGTGAGAGCAGAGGGCTTGCCGTCGGTAATCATGATGATCTGACACATGTCCTTGCGCTGCCGGTTAAGGATTCGCCGGGCGACGATCAGCCCCTGGCGCGTGTTCGTATAGAACGGACCCACCTGAACGCGCGCCAACTTCGACAGGGGCATTTCTTCAGCGGAGTCGTGAAACAACACCAGCGCCAGGCTGTCGCCCGGATACTGGGTCCGCATTAGGTGAGAGAGCGCCAGAGCGACCTTTTTTGCCGGTGTAAAGCGGTCTTCGCCGTAGAGGATCATGCTGTGACTGCAATCGAGCATCAGCACCGTCGCACAGGAGCTTTGATAGTCGGACTGGCGAACCATCAAGTCCGAATATTCCAAGTTGAGCGGACCGCTGAGACCCTGGCGACGGATGGCTTGGAACAGGGTTTCGTTCACGTCTAGATTGAAGTTGTCGCCAAACTCGTAGGGCTTGGAGGATCCCGAGGTCTCGACACCGGTCGCCATTTCACGTGTGTCGTGGGTGCCGAAGCTGGCCTTGCCGAGTGACCCTAGCAGATCCTTGAGGGTCTTATAGCCGAGGAAGTCAACGCTTTGTTCGGTCAATTGGAATCGCACGGAGGTGCGCTCCATCTTGGGGTCGATCGAGCCGGTTGGGTTCTCCCGCGGACGCTCCCGGCGGGCCTGATCGTTCGGCGAGACGGTGATGTAGCCCCCCTCGGCCAGGCTTTCCGTGAGCCGGTCGACGAGTTGCTGCATCTCCTCGGGCGACATTTGCCGCACGCGCTCCATCATCTTTTCGATCTCCTGGTCGCCGAAAAGCTCGCCACTTTCCAGTGCCTCTCGGATCACCTCTCGCAGGTCGTCCAGGTTTTGGAAGTCCATGTCCGAGAGATCGAAGAACT
This sequence comes from Bryobacterales bacterium, assembly GCA_965248105.1. Classification (GTDB taxonomy): domain Bacteria; phylum Acidobacteriota; class Terriglobia; order Bryobacterales; family UBA6623. Next base: position 669,948 of record CBDFIK010000006.1, on the reverse strand, counting down.
GCTGCTCAAACCCGCTACGCAGAAAATAGTCTCCCAAGGCGCGCATCAGATCTTCCGCGCTGATGCCCAGCTCGTCCCCCGTGTATCGCGAGTACTTGACGGATTTCATCGGCTTGCGATCCCGCGCCCTCGAAAGTCGGCCTGCTCACGGGGCGGCAAATATAGCCACCGCTCCGGCCTTTGAAAACTAGGTCGGAGGCACAGCGGCCCGCCCCTGAAAGTTCTCGGCGAGGAATGCGGTCTAGCTATACTGCCCGCCCGCTCCTCGAACAGGAAACTCCCGTGGCTCGCTCGCCTCGTGTTTCTTCTGCTGCGCTACGTAACCCAGTTCTTCATTCCGGTTGATGCGACGGTGCGCGTAGAGTCCATCGAGTAGGAACTCCGCGAACGCAGCCTGCACCTCGGGCCGCTTCCGCTTATCCTCCGCGAGCGCGGAAGCCGTCTCCAGCAAACCCTGGATGGCTTTCAACCGCCGCACGACTTTCGCAGCCGGCTCGTCTTCGGGGACCTTGAGCGTGCCTCCCAACTCGAACCACTGTACGATCTGGGAGACGTCAGCCTCGGAAAAGTAGCGATCGTAAACCTTGGCGACGGCCAAGCGAATCAAGCCTCGTGCCACGTTGTCGGCGCCTCGAAGCTCCCCTTCGTATTCGAGTTCAAACTTACCCGTGATCGAAGGCAATGACGCATAAACGTCACTCACCCGGGGAACGACAAGCCTCTCCTTGCATAGGAGAGCGCGCCGCTCGGCGTTCGAGATGACGTTTTCCATGCAAGAAATCGGCAGCCGTTGCGAAACACCTGACCGCCGGTCGATTTTCTTTTCTTGGCGTGCTACGAAGGCGATCGTTTCCACAATCTCGCGGATAAAAGCCGGCACGAAGGTTTTCGTACGGTCCCCGACGCGGTCGCACCACGCCTCTTGCCGGGTGATCGCGATCCCCTCTTCGACACTCAGCGGGTAATGCGTGCGGACCTCGCTTCCGATGCGGTCTTTCAGAGGAGTGATGATCTTGCCACGGGCCGTATAGTCCTCGGGGTTGGCCGTGAACACCAACATCACATCGAGCGGCAGCCGGACGGGATAGCCTTTGATCTGGACATCTCCCTCCTGCATGATGTTGAAAAGCCCCACTTGGATTTTCCCCATCAGGTCAGGAAGCTCGTTGATGGCAAAGATCGAGCGATTCGCACGGGGCAACAGCCCGAAATGGATGGTCAGCTCGTCCGAGAGGTCGTGTCCGCCGCGAGCTGCTTTGATCGGGTCCAAATCTCCAATCATATCGGCGATGGTGACGTCGGGGGTGGCCAGCTTTTCCACGAAACGTTGCTCGCGAGTGAGGTAGGCGATCGGCGTGTCGTCAGCCTTTTCCTTCACAATCATTCGTCCCGCCCGCGACAACGGAGCATAGGGGTTGTCGTTGATTTCACTGCCGGCGATGTAGGGCAGGGAAGGATCTAATAGCGACGTCAGTTGCCTTAAGATACGGCTTTTCGCCTGGCCGCGAAGTCCAAGCAGAATGAAATTGTGACGGGAGAGAATGGCGCTGACGATTTGCGGAATTACGGTGTCGTCGTAGCCCACAATGCCGGGAAACAGCGTTGCTCCGTTTCTTAAGCGCCGAATCAGATTGGCGCGCAGCTCATCTTTGATCGAACGGTCGCCGATACGTTTGTCCGAGAACTCGCGGCTCCGCCGGAGTTCGCCCAGGGTGCGAGGAAGCTTTTCACGATCGGGCATGATTTCAATTCGGGACGGCCGGCGCAATACTCGGAGACAGGGATTGCGCGATGTAACGTGGTTATTGTAGCGCGCTGCCCCGGCGCGGCGGTGTGAGCGACATTGCACCCGGCTCTCGCTGTCCAGCGGTGCGCTTCCGTCTCGTGCGAGTCAGGATAGTGGTCCTTCAGCGAGCGTTCCTTCGTTCTTGGGACGGCGCAAGAAAAGTTGGATGGGGTCTTGCGGATATTCCAGCCGCCATGCACTCTGCCTCCCGGCATGATAATTTGGAAGGAGTGAACCTTGAGGCGGAAGCGCGACGACTGCGACAGCTTGGCCTCAACGCCTACGAATCACGAGCCTACCTGGTTCTGATCGGGTATTCTCGTTTTAAAGCGCTTGAAGTCGCCGGGCGCGCCCGCATCCCCCGCCAGAAGATTTACGAAGTCCTCGACAGTCTGATTGAGAAGGGCTTTGTCCGCGTGGTGCAAGGCAAGGCGAAGGAGTTTTCCGCGGTCGAGCCCAAGATGGCTCTGCAGAGCTACTTGACGCGCAGGCGCGAAACCTTCGAGCGCGAATGGCAAGACCGGCAGAGCGTGTCGGCGGCGCTGAGTGCTGACCTCGAGGCTGTTTTCGCCGATGGCAGCCAGGGACAGGGTCCTCTTGACTATGTTCGGATCGTCGCCGACACAGGTCAAATCGCCGAGGAGTACCACCGGCTGCTGGTCCAGAGCGAAAAGGAATACTTGGAGTTCGCCCGCCCGCCCTACGCCGTCGACCCAGTGGAAGAGCCGGTGATCGAGCAGTTGCTCGAAAAGGGAACCCGCTGCCGGCTGCTGTATGAATCGCGAGGCCACAAAGCGGAACAGCGGGCGCAACTCAAGCTGCTCCAGAAGGCCGGCGCCGAAGTGCGATTGGCCTCTGAACTACCCATCAAGTTGGCGGTCTTCGACAACCGCCGGGGCATGATATCGCTGGACGACCCTGTGGTCGGCCACCCGCAGATCACAGCCCTGGTCTTCGAGCATGAGAGACTCGGCGCCGCGATGAAGAGCCTGTTTCAAGATTTTTGGAAACGCGGCGTCGCGCTCTAGCAGGCCGTAGTAAAGTCGCGAACCAAAGCAAACCTGCCAGCGGACTCCCAGTCAAAGCACTATACAACTCTCTTAACTCTCTTATTTGCTCGACACTACCCGTTCCGACAAACTAGAATCGTGAGCCTCGCGCTTGGAAGGTGGTCTCTGTTGAGTGCCGCTCTGCTGGCGGCGATCTTAGTTCCCTTCTTTCTCTACGAAGAGCCCGTCACCCGCTGGACGCAGGAGTTCGTCGAACGCGAGGACTCGCGCTGGGTTGTGGGCGGCGTGCTGGGCGGGCTGCTCGCGACCGACCTTGTCCTACCGGTCCCCTCCAGTCTTCTAAGCACCGCCGCCGGCTACTTGCTTGGACTCTGGGCCGGCAGCGCCGTAACCTGGGCCGGTATGACGGCGGCGTGCCTTATCGGCTACCTACTGGGGGCGACAGCGGGCAGAGAGGTCACGCGGCGGTTCGTCGGCGAAGAGGAGTTACAGCGGGCCTCACGCGCCCAGGGTCGCTTCGGAGACTGGGTAATCGTGATCTTCCGAGCGGTCCCGGTCTTGGCCGAAGCTTCGGTCTTGTTCGCGGGAGTCGTGCGCATGCCGTTCCGCAGATTTCTGCTGCTGGCGACGCTATCCAACCTTGGCATCGCGCTGACTTACTCCGCCGTCGGAGCCTACGCGCTCAAGGTCGAATCCTTTTTGCTGGCGTTTGGGGCTGCGATCGCCGTGCCGGGGATCGCGATGTTGATTGCCCGCTTTCGGACGTGAAGGTCTTCGAACGAAGGTATTTACGGGGTTCGCCCGTCCTCGCAATCGCCATCCATCCCCGCGGTAATGGCGACCACCGCGGGCTAAAGCAAGACGGACACCTCGTAACTGGCACCGCCAACAGGCAGGCGTCGCGTTAGGTGCCTGTTTCAATGTATCGGGTCGAGATGGGAAAATCCTCCCGCTGGCAAAATGCGGAGACCGGCTGGCGGGCCGGCTCAGAAAGCAACCAGGACGAGAACGATGAACGATCTCTACGATTATCGGACTCGACATCCACAAGAAAACCATCAGCTTCGTGATCAAAACCTATGCCGGACAACTCGTCGGCCGCGGTCAAGTGACGGCCAGCCGGCCCACCCTCGCCGCCTGGCGCAACAACTGCCGCGGCCCGGCATTTCGGACTTGTCAGGGGGCGGTTTGGGGGCCTGGACACTTAGTGCCAGGAGACCGGCAGGCCTTCAATATGGTGGAAGTACAGCTCGCGGGCGCTGAGGTAGGCGGTCTCGAAGGTTGCTCCAACTGCTTCCGCCAGCAGCCCATGCGCTGGTACTTGATAGCCGTCTCCTCCGCTGAACCAGATCTGCGTCAGCACGTAACCGTGTCCAACGTGCTTGAACACCAACTGCGGTTCAGTTGCGAAATCGGCGGCTCCAAAACGGCCCGCCACCACAGTCGCACAGTAGACCCCATCCTCACAAATGTCCAGGACCCCCGTCTCACCATTTCTGTGAACGAGGTAGTTGCCCGCCTGCATGGTCTTGTCACCTACAACGAATTCAAACGGAATCGCGACGCTAAGGTCGCCTGGGCTTGGCGGGTAAATGGCTGCGCTCGCCAAGGCTGCGAACATTATCAATACTACGGAAACTCGAATGGCTTGGTTGTTCATCGTCTTTCCCTTTGCTTTCCTTTGGAATCTCATTTCACCCTGTAACAAAGCACCCGGCATGCCATACTGGGAAAGCCTCGGACAAGGATTGCGGGGTCTACTCCAACTTATTGATTTAAGGAAGGATAGCCTTGTGGCTCGGTTTCGGGATGGGGCCGGGGTTTAGCGCGTTGAGGCGCCATGCACTATCTGATCGGATAGCCCGGCTAACGATCTGGATAGGGGGGTGACGCGCAGCGAAGGCGCTAGCGAAGGGCCGGTCCTGACCCCTTCTCGACGCGGTACAATCGAACAGCGCAAAGCAACCCATCCGCTTTCTACTGCCGAAGATCGGGCAATGATCGGCCAGACCATCTCGCACTACAAGATCCTCGCCAAGCTCGGTGAGGGCGGCATGGGAGTGGTGTACAAGGCTGAGGACACCAAACTCAAGCGCGCAGTTGCGCTCAAGTTTCTCGCTGCCCATCTACTGAACGACGAGGACACCAAGGCGCGCTTTCAACGGGAAGCGGAAGCTGCCGCGGCCCTGACCCATGCCAACATCGCGGTCATCCACGATATCGACGAATCCGACGGCCATTCGTTTATTGCCATGGAGTTCGTGGAAGGGCTTAGCGTCAGCGAAAAGGTTGCCAAGCGTCCGCTGAAGCTCGAAGAGGCGCTCGACATAGCGGCGCAGGCAGCCCAAGGTCTGCAGGTGGCTCATGAACGCGGTATTGTCCACCGCGACATAAAGAGCGCCAACTTGATGGTCACTCCGCCGGGTCAGGTCAAGATTATGGACTTCGGCTTGGCCCACCTCGCTGAACGGTCAAAGCTAACCGAGACAATGACCATCCTGGGCACTCCCTCCTACATGTCTCCGGAACAGGCTCTCGGTAAGAGAGCGGACCGGCGGACGGACATCTGGTCCCTGGGCGTGGTGTTATTTGAGATGGTTGCCGGGCGGCTTCCCTTTGGCGGCGAACACGAGCACGTGATTACGTATTCGCTGCTGAATGAAGAGCCCAATCCTCTGGCCGTCGCTCGCCCCGGTCTGCCGGCGGGACTGGAGCGCATCGTCACCAAGGCCCTGCGGAAGGAACCCGAGGAACGCTACCAGCACGTCGACGATATGCTGGTCGATTTACGCGCGGTTCAAAAGAGCCTGGAATCCAAAAGCCAGGCGGCGGAGCGGCCGTAACAAACTGACTCTAGCCCGCTTTTCTCACGTCAAAACAGTAGGGACGGGCCGCTACACCCGCCCAGAGAGGTTCTCACGGGGTTGGGTTGGGTGATCGAATAGGACGGAGTGTGCATTTCACTGAACCTACCTATGTCCCGGTAGGTTCAAAATAAAGCTCGTTGAACGCCGGTCTTCCGAGCGCTCGTGAGAAATGCGGGCCATCTAGGCGCCAAAAGCTCTGGCGCAGCTATTCTTCCGAGCTATGGGGACCCAATAAGACTTTGTCCACACGCCAACCCTTGGGGCTTTGGAGAAAGTGGGCGTGTCCTTGGATCGTTCGGTAGTCTACGACTACGCCTTCTTCGACCTCTCCCCGGCACGCCGCCGAGAAGAGGTCGTTTGCCCACATTAGGGAAAACGGTTCCGTGGTCGGGCCTCGGAACCCGACCAGCGCTTGCCCCGTTTCCGTGTCCGCCTCAATGCCCCGGATTTCGATGCCCCCTTGATCCGGTTCCGGGGAGATTCGTACGCACATGTAGACGCTGCCGTGCGTAAAAGGCCGAAAAAAGAGTTTGCCCTTTGGCGACAGATCCCGCGAGTTGATGGCGATCTGGTCATTGAACTCCCGGAGCCGAGTCAGATAACCCTTTTGGGTCAAGCTTTCGAGAGTCTTTCGCCATAAGGCATAGCAACGCTCGTCCACCGGCGCCGGAGCGAAGGACGTCAGCGCCGGCTGTCTCGAAACAGCCCCAGGGAAGTAGGCAAGGGAGCCGTCCACTGGGCCCCGGTAGCCAACCAGCTTGTCGCGAGCCTCGCTCTCGGTCAAAGAAGATTGCGCCGCCAGCGGAAGAAACGCTGCGACGCTCGCTGTTACGACCAGGCCTACATACCAGTTGCGTTGCCTCATATCTGTGCTCATCCATTTGGCCTCAATCTTAATGGCCTGACTTGTCACAAATCACGGCCGCCTCGCCTTTCTCGGCGATCTTCTGGTCGAAGAACTTCAAGATCTTGTCCCGCCGGGCCAGCAGCCCCTTAATCTCGCTCTTTTTCAGATACGGCCCCAGTTCGCGCTTCACAGTTTCTTCGTCCAGCTCGCGGAGGGCGTTGTAGATCCTGCGGTCGCAACGTACGAGATCCGCCGGGGATCTCAGATCCTTACGGGTCCGAAAGCCACGGGAGAAGTCGACGATGCGGATGTTCCAGTCGTTGGTGATCAGCACGTTGCCAAGGTTGGCGTCGGTGTTGTAGATCAGTTCGTTGAAGATCCTCACCTGGTACATTTGGTCGTTCCACGAAGCCCTTTTTGCCACCGGTATTTGAATCTTCTTGGTGTAGCGCTTTTTTTCCATCATCATGATGTCGTCGAACCACCAGGTGACCGCAGCGGACTCCCCAGTAACCTTCCGCTCCACCGAGACCGGTACCATGTTCAGCCCCAGCAGCCTGTCCAGCTTATAGGCGGCGATGTTGTACTTGTAGCTGTCACGGAAGTTAATTTCCGTGCCGGTGGGTGTCTGGTACTTAGGCTTGTAGATATCCACAGTTTGGATATGAGCGTCGTGCGTCAGCCGGCCGTCGGAAAGCGTGGCGCGCTCGGGTCGGGTAATACCAACGGGAACTGTCCGGCGCTCGACGACTTTCGCCGTGCGCAGAAATTCCTCTTTTTCGGCGTCGGTCAGTTTGGTGGGCGCTGCCGTCGGGTTTCCATTTGCCGGCAGGCTCGCCGCGCTCCCCAGCAGACTCACGGCCACCAGGACCGGCGCGTAAGATTTCCAGTTGCGTCTCATTTTTCTGTCTCCTTTTTCCATTCCCGAACTCATTTGTGGCTGGTAATGAGCAGGTAGGGGGCCAAACCCATCGGGAATGCCGACGGGGCGGCGACAAATGCTCGCAACTCATTGACTTCAATAAACGTAGCACCGCGGACGCAGGTGTCGCCCGGTTCACGATTGGCGCCCTGCAACGGACGCACGCCTATCCCTTGCGATAGCCGCACTATCCGATCGGATAGCGATTACCACTCCGCAGCCGCCTCCGGTCGGGTGACCGGGCTTCCATCGGGATGCACACGATCGTCCGTGCTATTCGATGTCGCCACGAATGGCGACACGGCACGCAAGAATGCGTGCGCCACGGGGCACGGTTGCTGGAAATAGTCAGTCGAGCTGACTTTCACGTTCGAGGGGACCGATCACGCGATGGCCGGCCTCGATTTAGGCACCTCCTCCGGCGGCTCTGTGTGATTATGTTCAGCAACCTGACTGTCCGGGTGCTACGTTATTCCCTAGAAAATCCTCGGACCCAAGGACGCTTGCCGAATTGCTGGCTATTTGCCCGCGGGCACGAAAGTCCGAGCCCCTCCGTGGGATCTTTTCTGGAACCAGCTTCGCGGAAAATCCTCGCATGTCGGTCACCCAGAGGGGCCCAGCTTCAAACACCTCTCCGGCGAGGGCTACCGCGGGTCCGACCCAAACAGCGCCCTCGCAGTCAACTACTTGAACTCTCGGACGTCGATTCGGGTGGCCCTCAGCTTGCCGTGCTTGTTGAACTTGCCGACACATATCACTCGCCAACCCTCTTTCACGTCTTCGAACCTGCTCGGGTTGTTGCGGTAGGTGTAAAGCGTGTCGTCGTTGAACGTCACGAAGCGCATGCCGCCGTCCACGCGAAGGGTGATGGTTGAGTTGTCGAAGTTGACCATGTGCACCCAGCCTTCGAGCTTGTCCAGCTTCGGCTGGTTGGGCGCAGCGCTGAGCGGCTGGCTGAACCCGACTGCGACCGCCACCGCCAGGCAGCAGGCAACAAGAATCGATCGAGTATTCGTCACACTTTTCTCCTTTCAACGTTCTTGAAAAGCTTTGCTGCCTTAGGTAGGGCAACTGCTGCACCAAAGATCTGGCGAGAGGGGCCGCGCGGTGATTCATTCGCCGCAAGTTCAATCAATTGTTGAGGATGGCTTGTACGGTGGCTCTGAAATGTCGGGGGTGTAGCTGACAAGAACATGGCAGAGTTCTATCCACTTTGTTAGTGCTGCTATCCGTTCGGATATGCTGTGATGCTTCTTGCATGCGCGGCACCGACGCCGGGTTGGGTTGAGCGCTTTTTTTTGAGCCGTAGGCAAAACTCCTGGTATACAATTGAGCCTGCGGCAAAGTCCCTAGTCACTTCTACCCAAATGGACGCGAATATGATCGGGCGCACCATCTCGCGTTATGAAACCGTCGACAAGCTCGGCGCGGTAGCAACCGGCAATCCTGCCGGTCCAAAGCTCATGAGCTAACCATGATCGGCCAAACGATTTCGCATTACAAGATCGTCGAGAAGTTGGGCGAGGGCGGCATGGGCGTGGTCTACAAGGCCGAAGACACGAAGCTGCAGTCCGCCGACATCGCAAAGTCGGGCATGGATCCGGATCGGTTGGCACGGATTTCCGCTCGGATGAACGAGTTCGTCCAGGAAGGGAGAATCGAGCAGGCGATCGCCGCTGCAGTGGCCGGCTTGGGCCGGTCTGGGCAATCATTGTTAACTGTTAACTCGATCGGCCGACGGAGAGGGGTTTCGGAGGAATTTGGGGGGTCTGGGAGAAAGGCTCAAGGCAGACGTGACCGGCGGGCCGCCGGTCCTAGGTTTCTGCTGTTTCCGCGGAACCGGCCAGCATCCTAGCAAGCTGCTCTAGGCAAGCGTCCGAAACAAAGCGGTACAGCAGGACGTTCTTTCCATTCACCCGAGTACGCACCACACGCTCGGCCATCAAGTCACAAAGGAAGACATCGGCAGCCCCTCGGAAGTCCCCCTGGGAAGAAGTCAGCAGGTATTCCTGCAACGAGTGCCTTTGACCGGCGACGGGAGCAAGAACCGCGCGCGCCACTTCAAGGAAGTATCCGCTGATGGAGACGAGGGCAATTAAGGACGGTTGAGTTAAGTTGCGAATCGTTTCTATGTGCTCGTCGGCCGAGGAATACGTGATCGGAACAAGCGCGCCCTTCGTGGGCAGCAGCGGCTTTATCGTCTCGATCTGGGCGGGAGCACAAATGACGAGCGCGCCAACCGCCCAACTCCGATTCGATGAGAAATCATCCGGCGAACATGCCTTGATGGGGATGGGAAACCTTTCCCTGATCTCCATGGGGATGAGCACGCGCAGGCCGGCGTCCTCGGAAACGACAAGCAAGTGGTCGGGTGGTCCTTCGAGCATGCGCTGTTGAAAACGCTCGCTAAGCTGCTGCAGCGAGTAGCCTTGTCGCTGCGCCGTACTAACCGTCGCGTCAATCAATTCATCCAAATCTTTCGCATCTGTCGCCGTCACGCGCTCTTGCTCCGCGTGAGAGCGTACGACCAAAGGGCTCCCGCGGCGTTTCACAACCAGCATCTGGAGCACCCGGTCTTGGTAGGCCTGACTCACCGTGTTGCGGTGAATTTTTAGCCTCAGGGCCAATGCTCTGACGCTCGGTAGAGGATCGCCGGGCTTCAACTTGCCGGTGCCGATCGACAGGACAATCTGAGCGGCCAGTTGTTCGTGAATCGGGACTTCGCTTTCTTTGCTGATGCGAATGTCCATATCCAAGCGCTCCCGGGCACCCGAGCCCCGGCTCTCGGTTAGCAGCCCGTGTCAATAATCGTGCAGGAGCGAAAAATGGGGACTGCCACCAATTCGCTCCCCGTCATGGCCCAGAAAAAAGCACTTAGCCTGAAGCGAATTGGCTGGCTGTAACCGATTTTTCGCGACCTTCCGAATTGTGACACTTCAGAAACTGTCACGCCACGTGTGGCCGGGTTCCCAGGTCCGCGAGTATCCTTGATTGGAGAGATAAGCAGATGCTCCAGATCTCATCCAAAGAATATCGAAGGCGGCTGGAATCGCTTCAGGCCAGCATCGCGGAAGCCGGCCTGGACCTGTTCATCGTCTCGGCCTTCGACAGCCTCTACTATCTGACGGGCGCCGGATTCGAGCCGCTGGAGCGCCCGTTCTTTCTAATGATCCGTCCCCGCCAGGCTCCCATCCTGTTAGTACCGAAGCTCGAACAGGAACACATTAAGAAGAAAGCCCGAAATATCACGGAGCAGGACATTCGCACCTACTGGGATTATCCAGCGCCGCCTGGTCGCGGGTGGCCGGACGCTATCCATAAGCTCATTGGCAAAGACAAAGAGATTGGAGTGGAACCCACGCTCCCGCAAGAAATCGCAGGAGAGATCAACGGCGGCACGATTCACGTTGCGCCGCTGGTCGAACAGCTGCGCCTGATTAAGTCCCGCACCGAGATCGCCCTGATCCGACGCGCGGCCAGCTATGCCGATCTCGGAGCTCACTGTCTCCTGGCAGCTTCGTACCGGGGAGCAACTGTCGCTGAGGGTTTTGCCCAAACACGCCTCGTGACGTTGCGGATCATCCGGGAGGTCGATGATTGGGATCCCGTGACAACAAAAGTGGTAATGGCGACGTGGGCGGCCCCCCGCAGCGCAATGCCACACTCGATTCCGGCCCTCAACGACCGCCTCCGCGAGGGGCCGCACGTAGCGTTAGTGCTCAGCCGCGTCAACGGCTACGCCGCGGAAAGCGAGCGAACGTATTTCACCGCACCACCGTCAGCCGAAGTACGCGAAGCGTTTGCGGCCATGACGGAGGCCCGCCGTATCGCGTTTGGGATGATCAGACCCGGTGTGCCATGTAGCGAAGTAGACGCGGCTGTGAACGACTACCTGCGGAATGAAGGGTACAGCGGCGAGGACCGGCGCTTGCACCGCACCGGCCATGGGATCGGGCTCGGCAACCATGAAGCTCCTTGGATAGCCGAAGGCAGCGAGGAGCGGTTGGCCGAAAACATGGTGATCAGCGTGGAGCCGGGGATCTACTTGCCCGGTGTCGGCGGCGTGCGACATTCCGATACCGTCTTGGTGACCAAGGACGGTCATGAGATACTCACCCGCTTCCCCCAAGCGCTGAGCTCGTTGGTTATCAGCGGCTGGAAACCGTTCACGCGCATCAAGGGGAGATTCGTGCGGTGGAAGCTGGGGTTGAATGCGAAGCCGGCCAAGTCCTCTGTGACCGACAGCCCGGCGGCTAGCGAGACGAGGTCATGAACACGAGTCAATCGGGGAAGCGATGGCGATGAAATCAGCCGAGTCCACCGGCCAGCTGACCGCGCGAAGCAGGCGCCGGCGCCTGATCATTCTTTTGGGCTTGAGTCTTCCGATCTTTGTCGGCATCCTGCTGGCGCCGCCCATTCCCCAAGACCTCAATTACCACGACTTCGCCGATCAGCGGTCCATCTTGGGCATCCCGCACATGTGGAACGTAGTGTCGAATTTGCCGTTCGCGGTGATCGGCGCATGGGGTTGCTGGTGGTTGCTAGGTCGTAGAGATCTCTCGAAAACCTTTGCCGAGCGGTGGGAACGCACGGCCTACCTCGTGTTCTTCGCCGGAGAGTTCCTCACCTGTTTCGGCTCGGTCTACTACCATGCGAACCCGACCAACGACACCCTGGTGTGGGACCGCCTAACCTTTAGCCTTCTGTTGACGTCATTTTTCACGATCGTCATCACGGAGTTTGTCAGCAAGCGGGCAGGGAGAATCATGCTCGCACCGATGGTTCTGCTGGGCCTCTACAGTGTCTTGCACTGGTACGGCAGCGAGCTAGCCGGCGAGGGAGACCTGCGCGTGTACATCGCGGTTCAGTTCTACCCGGTGATCGCAATCCCCTTCATCATCTGGATGTTCCCTTCGCGTTACGGGCAGAGCCGCCCGTTCCTCATGTTGTGGGCGCTGTTTGGGCTGGCCAAAATCTGTGAGGTGCTGGACGCCCCGATCTACGAGCTCAGCGGTTTCTGGAGCGGCCACACCTTCAAGCACCTGATCGCCGCGGCAGCCACCTACTGCGTGCTTTACGCTCTCCGCCGGCGAAATGCGACGCCGTCGTGGGAGCGGGCCAACCCGGTTTCGGGCTCACTGGCGCAGCCGTCGGGAGGGGTTCGATGAGAAGCCCTACACGAATCTTGGCACCGGTGCTTTTTCTGTTCGCGTTCATCGCAGGAGTCTTATTGCTTTCCCTGACATCTTGTGCGACCGACCACGGAAGCCCGGCCCAGAGTCTATTCCCTCCCCTCGTCTTCATCCACGGTTTCAAAGGGAGCGTCCTATCAGATTCGAAAGGCGGCGTGCGTTGGATCACCTGGCAGCAGGCGTTCGGACTTTTCTCTTCCGACTTGAGCTTGCCCCTGCATTGGAATGGCGAAGTACAGCAGCGCGATGAGCTAGTCGCGCGGGCACCGCTCCGCGCCGTAGCTTGGCAAGACGTTTATGCTCCGTTCCTGAATTGGGCCGAGACATCCGGCCGGGTCTTTCGGGCGTTCGCCTATGACTGGCGCCGAGACAATCTGGAGAATACAGCAGAGTTCATCAAGTTCCTTGAAACGGTCAGCCGAGAGAACGGGGGTGCTAGGATTCAGGTCGCGACTCACAGTATGGGCGGCCTGATCACCTTCGTGGCACTGAACCGACGTCCCGATCTGTTTCATAGCGTTCTTTTTGCGGGTGTACGTTTCGGCCGGGGTGTCAGTTTTTTGGAGGACATGCACGTGGGCACAGCAACCGGCCTCAACAGGCGTGTCCTGAGCCCGCAGGTACTGTTTACGTTTGTATCCATATACTGCTTGTTCCCCTGGAATACGCCCGATTCGGGGCTGGTGGAGCAGAACGGGGACCGCATCTCACACGACTGGTATTCGGCGGACGATTGGGAGCGTCACAGGCTGGGGCTGTTCGCCACCATAGAGCCGGATGCGGTGACCGGCGAGCAACGGTCGCATCTCCGCAACGCTCTCGCACGGGCACACGAATTCAGGTCGCTGCTGGTTTGCCGCAAAGACGGTTCGTTTCACTACCCACCGATTGCTGTTCTGGCCAGTGACGCTCATCCAACCCTGTCAAGAGTGGTGAGAAGCGGCCCGCGTGCTGCAAAAGGTTGGGATTTTCAGAAAGCCTCAAAAGAACCCGGAGATGGCCGGGTCATTTTCACAGGAGCGATGCCGCCCGAAGGCGTGCCGTATGCGGTCCACAAGACGGCACGGCAACACGGTGACTTGCTCAGCGATGTTTCTTTGGTTTCATCAGTCCTCGCAAACTTGCGAAACCCCTAGACCTAGAATGGTCTGGCGATCAGAGGGGCTGTGACACCCGGGAAACTGTCACGATCCTTGTGGTCGCGGGTCCGAACCTCCCGTACCATTGAAGGCGCAAGGACAACACGCTTCAGCATGCTGAGGTAAATGTGATGCTCGCCACGAACAAGAAGTCATGTCATTCGAAACCACTGCTGATGCTTTTTGTCAGTGCGCTTGGTTTGTTCTTGTTCGCTTCCTGTGGAAGCAGCGAAGGAGACCGTCAGGACGCCATGTCTGCAAAGTACTTCTCTCCCGACTATTTCACCGCGCGCTCCCGCTTTCGCGAGGGAGCTCAAAAGGCGGGCGGACGGCTGACGTCGATGGAACTGGATGCCAAAGGTCCGGCCGGAGAGGGTCTGACGATCGACATCGCCTGGTTCGGATCGGAGCAGCCGCGCGAGGTTCTTCTTCATTCGTCCGGTTTGCACGGGGTGGAGGCGTTTGCCGGCTCGGCCATTCAGTTACAACTCTTGGATCAAGGCCTTCCGGTAATCCCCGAAGACTCCGCGCTGGTCCTGGTGCACGTCGTCAATCCCTATGGAATGGCCTGGCTCAGGAGGTTCAATGAAAATAATGTCGATTTGAACCGCAACTTCCTCGGGCCGAACGAAGACTACAGTGGCGCCCCCGAAGGTTACCCGGAGTTTGACTCCTTTCTCAATCCCACGAGCCCACCGTCTTGGGATTTTTTCTACCCGAGGGCAGTGTGGCTAATCGCCCGCCACGGCATGTCGAAGCTGAAGCAGGTAATCGCCGGGGGGCAATACGAATACCCGAAGGGTCTCTTCTTCGGCGGGTCAAAGCTCGAAGCAGGACCGAGGAAGATTCAAGCGTTCGTGCGCGAGCGTCTGGAGTCCGCCGAACATCTGGTAGTTATTGACGTGCACACTGGGTTAGGGCCATTCGCTTACGACACTTTGTTCGTCCACGCGGGTGACGAGGGTTCATCGATCTACCTCAACATGAAAAGAGCGTTTGGCGAACGTGTCGCGTCTTTGGATCCTGAGCACGGTCCGGGATATCGGATCAAGGGAGCCTACGACACGATGTATCTGCGTGTTCTTGGGGAAGACAAGGTATCCTTCTTGGCCCAAGAGTTCGGAACTGACGACGCGGTAGACGTACTATACGCGCTGCGGGAAGAAAACCGCTGGCACCATCATGGCGGAGGCGGCATCGATCATCCGACGAAGCGGGATCTGAAGGAGGCCTTTGCACCCGACGACGATTCCTGGCGAACAACTGTGCTACAGCGGGGCAAGACAGTGTTCAAGCAGGCGGTCGAGTTGGCGTTTCGGAACAGATAGAGAATCGAAGGCCGGAGGGCATCGGCCATACTATTCGCAAGAAATGAAACCACTCTTTTTCATCGGCATCGTCGTTCTTCTCGGCTTCGGCTGCTGGGCCTTGATGATCCGCATGCCCGGCAAGAGCTACCAGGGCCCACTGCCGCCTTTGACCGGCGCCGAAGAAACGCTTCGCGACCAGCTGCGGCGGCACGTCCAGAAACTGGCGGGTGAGATCGGCGAGCGCAACCTGATTCAGTACACGGCGCTGCGTGAGGCGGCAGACTACGTGCATCATAGCTTCGAGCGGGGCTTCGAGCAGGCGGCCCACGGCAATGTGGAGCGGCAGACGTACGACGTGGAGCCGCGCTCGCTCCTCGGCTTCAGCGAAGTCCCCGAACAGCCGCTCGCCTGTGCCAATCTCATCGCCGAGATCCCGGGCAGCGAGAAACCACAAGAAATTGTCGTCGTGGGGGCGCATTACGACTCCGTCGAAGGCTCTCGCGGTGCGAATGACAACGCCACGGGTGTCGCTGCCGTGCTGGCGCTCGCACGTTCTTTTGCCGGTAAGAAGCCGGGGCGAACGCTGCGGTTCCTCGCTTTCGTGAATGAGGAGCCGCCCTACTTTCAAACACCGTCGATGGGAAGTTTGGTCTACGCAAGACGTTGCCAAGAGCGGCAAGAAAATGTCGTCGCCATGCTGAGCCTCGAGACGATCGGATACTATCCGGACGAGGCGGGAAGCCAGAACTATCCAGCCCCCCTTGGCTTTTTCTATCCCTCGAAAGGCAACTTCGTGGCCGTCGTCGGTGACACCTCGTCGCGCCGGCTGGTGCGAAAGGTCATTCGGTCTTTTCGGGAGTCCACTCAGTTCCCGTCCGAGGGCGCGGCGACGTTTGGGTCGCTTCCTGGTGTCGGCTGGTCGGACCACTGGTCGTTTTGGCAGGCGGGCTACCCCGGCGTGATGGTAACGGACACCGCCCTCTACCGCTACCCCTATTACCACGGCGCTTTAGACACGCCGGATAAGATCGACTACGATCGGCTGGCTCGTCTTGTGACAGGAATTGAGCGTGTGATCGACGAGCTGGCGGCTGTGCGCAACGATTGAGCGCCCAGCATGCGGCAATACCGGCCGGCGAGCCGCCAATATGAGACGATCAGGCCCCCTAGCTCTGCGCCCAGCTCCGGCTACCCGAACTCGCCGATGGCTGCGGCTTGCGATCGTGGGGTCGCTGCTCGCCGCAGTGTTGTACCTCGGGATCTGCGCCCTCATTCTGCACCTGGTGACCACACCTCAGCCGAAGCCCAATCCGCCGGGGCCCGACCCTGACCTTAGCGTTGAAGCACTTCACTTCGAGAGTGCCGAGGATAAGATTCCCCTAGCAGGTTGGCTGCTTCCCTCTTCAGGGGATCGAGCTATTGTGCTTGTTCACGGCATCAACTCCGATGGCTGGTGCGGCGCTCATACCGATATAGCACGAGCGTATGTGGAGGCCGGCTTCCACGTGCTCATCTTTGACTTGCGAGGACGCGGACGCTCCGGGGGCGACCGCATCGGGTTCGGCTGGCTCGAGCGGAGGGACGTTCGGGGGGCAGTCGATCTCCTTCTCAGTCGGGGATTCCAATCAGGAAAAATCGGCATCCACGGTACGTCCTACGGAGGAGCAACGGCACTTCTTTCCGCCGCCACCATCCCCGAACTTGGCGCCGTCGTCGCGGATAGCGCCTTCGCGGATATGCGAGATGTCATGGCGGGAGAGATCGAGCGCCAGACAGGGCTTCCCTTTGTTTCCGCGTTTACCCCGGGGATTACTCTGCTGGGACAGCTTTTGTACGGGCTGAACTTTGACACGATCGCACCCGAGCGCCAGGTCGCGGACATCGCGCCGCGGCCTATCCTGTTCATCCACGGGAGCGAGGATTCCTTCATTCCCGTTGAGCACGCTTTCAGGCTTAAGGCTGCGTCTGGAAATCCCGCGAACGAGCTGTGGATTCTCGAAGGCTACGGCCACACCAAAGGAGTCCGGATGGGGCCCAAACACAAACAAGAGTCCCCCCTGCGCGGTACTTTTCTCCAGAAGGTTTGTGCTTTTTTCAAGAACGCCCTGCAGTAAGTTGTTCAGTCACAGATGCGATGTCTTGTGTCTTCAGTAACTCCCTATCTCCTTTGCCCAAGAAACCCTTGGCACTCGCGATGGGATGATCGTGGACAACCCTGCTGCTCGGACAAGCGAGATCGCTTGTCCCGCTGACGTCACCACGACCGCTACTGGTAGCGACCGGCGATCCCGCCGGTCCATCGGGCCGCGCCCTTTTCCCAGCCGTGCGCGAGTGAACGCCGCAGGCAGGGGGCTGCTTCAACCCGCATGCTAGAATGGTGAGCCATTCATGCTGGGTCAGGTAGAAGCGGTCAACCTGGTCAAGGAATTCCGCACATTTCAGCGCAGAGAGGGTCTTTGGGGATCCGTCCGCGATCTGTTCTCGCGCAACTACACGCGCCTGAAAGCAGTCGACTCGGTCACTTTCACCCTTAGGCCGGGTGAAATGGTGGGCTACATCGGACCGAACGGCGCCGGCAAGTCGACATCGGTCAAGATGCTCACCGGCATCCTGGTTCCGACCTCCGGTTCCGTCGCCGCCAACGGGTTCACGCCCTACCGCGAGCGCATGGCTTACACCCGCACGATCGGGGCCGTTTTCGGCCAGCGCACACAACTGTGGTGGGACATCGCGGTCGTCGAGTCATTCCGGCTGGTGAAGAGAATCTACGACGTCAGCGACCGAGACTACGAAGCCCGCATGGCGCGCTTCGATGAAATCCTCGAAATTAAACGCTATCTTCATCAGCCGGTTCGAAAACTGAGCCTCGGAGAGCGGATGCGCTGCGACCTGGTGGCCGCGCTGTTGCACAACCCCCCGCTGTTGTTTCTCGATGAACCCACGATCGGTCTCGACCTGCTCGCCAAGGAGAGCATCCGCGAGTTCCTGAAAGAAGTCAATCGTGACTTCGGGACCACCATCCTGCTGACGACGCACGATCTGTCGGATATCGAGGAACTTTGCAGCCGGCTGATGATCATCGACCGGGGGCGAATCCTTTTCGACGGGCCGCTGGCTCACCTGAAGCGCATGCTGTGGCGCCAAAACCAGATTCGGTTCGAACTCAAGGAGCGGGAGCAGGCGGCCATGATCGAACAGGTCGAGCTCCCGAACGTCGATCGGGAGCGTATCGACGAGCTGACCTATCGCTTCTCCTATAACCGTGACAACTACACCTCCGGCGAGGTGATCCGCCGAGTCGTGGCGGCAGTGGACGTTCGTGAAATCTTCATGGCCGAGGAATCAATCGAGCAAATCGTCAAACGCATCTACACCGAACGACACGTGCCTGAGTTCGAGGGCTGATGACGCCGTCGGCCGCTTCCCAAAGCCTTCGGAACTACCTGGAATATTCGCGCATCGGGTTCATCAACATCCTGGCCTTTCGGCTGCGGTATTACACCGGCGTCGCGACCTACTTGATCAACGTGACGGTGTATTACTTCATCTGGAAAGCGCTGTATGCGACAGATGTCGAGTTTGCCCGCGGCTTCAGCTTCGAAGACATGGTCACTTACGTGGCGGTGGGTTGGGTGATCCGCTCCGTCTATTTCAACAACGTCGATCAAACCATGGCCTCGGACGTGATGGAAGGCACCATCGCGCTCTCGATGCTCAAACCGGTCACCATACAGGCCCGCTACATCGGCCAGGCGCTCGGGGAAGCCGGTTTTCACCTGCTGTTGCTGACCGCGCCCACAGCACTCATCATCACACTGATTTTCCCCGTTCAGCCGCCGGCCGGCAGGGTCTACTTTCTGCTGTTCCTCGTCTCTCTTGTCGCCAGTGTCTTTCTCATGGCGGCACTCAACTTCTTAATAGGAACTTCGGCCGTTCGCTTGAAGTCGATCCTGGGGCTGCTGCGGGCCAAGTTTTTCATTCTGGAATTGCTGTCCGGGATCCTCGTTCCGATGACGATGTTCCCGCCCGCCGTGCAAACCGCTCTTTCCTACCTTCCTTTCCAGCACATCGCTTACACGCCGCTGAGAATCTATCTGGGGAAGTTGAACTTCGCCGAGGTGCGAGAAGCGCTGTTCGTCCAATTGGCGTGGGTGCTGCTTCTGATCACCCTCGGCAGCTGGTTCTGGAAGGCGATGTCTCGCAAGATCACGATTCACGGCGGCTAGCTCCCGTCCGGGCTAAAAACAGGAAACCACCGCAAATCGTAGCCTGTCCGTCGATTATTGTGCTCAGAAGCGCGGCATTCACAGAAGCTTGATTAGAAGCATTGTGGCTGCCGTGGAGATCGCCTGCCGGCGTCAGCTTTCCTGCTGGCGTTGAGGTCAGGAATCCCGGTCTTGTTCATCTTACGAACAGATCACCTGACGCGACGGCAACAGAAATGGCGTTGCAAAGCAGACGCTTGTAGCGCCGCGATCGATTTTCGTCTTATCTTATAAGCAATGTAGTTGCAATTAAGACTCTTACCGGTAGCTGCCCATCAGTCTCAAGGAACATCCCTAAGAATCAACATCTTGAAGGGATGCTATCCCCACGGCTCCGCGGGACCCAAGAGCAAGTTGACATTGCGTTGCAAGATTAGGTATGCTTGGTCCGATTCGCTAGATGCAAGTCAGTTGCAACTAATATTTTGCTCGGCCATCGGTCTTTCGCCCTTTGTCTTACATGCGTAGACTCTTGAAAGCAGCGATCAGGCGGAATCTTGTGTGGCGGTGCGCCCTGTGCCTAGTCGCGCTGCCGGCGCTCAGTTTGCCGGCACAATTACGCGGCGCCCCGGCTGATACCAAGGCGCATAATCTCGCCGCCGCGGTCACGACGAGCAAGGCGGCGGTGGAAGATCCCCCGAGTTGCTCGCCAGGGCCGGGAATAGCGGCGTCCGTACCGGCGGGCGACTCCGCAGCTAGGAAGACCGAGTCGTGGGTTAGCCGGATCGATCAGCAGATAGTCGAGCTGCGGCAGACACTCGCCGACGTGGAGAAGCAGTTAGACGAGTTGGCCTCGGCGCGGCGTGCATTGGTCGACAACGTATTAATAGACGGACGCTCCCCATTGGCCGCCAGAGAGCGCGAAGAAACGCCGGCTGTGGTATTCGCCGAGCCGCGACCCGCGAGGGAGCCAGCTCTTGCCCTCGCTGAAGAAGCGCCGCGAGAGCGCTCCAGCCAAGCCTCCTCGCCGCAAGCCGAGAAAGAATCGAGTCTTCCCGGACAGGGGTACAGCGACAAAGGGTTGTACCAAGGACTGGCTGCGGGAGCGCCCGACTCCCGCTACGGCCGCAGTCTGTTTTCCGATTACGTAAAGATTGGCGGGTACGGCTCGTTCCGCTATGAAGCGAATAACATCGACCTCGGCCCACAGGTCGGCGACCTGCCCCGTCTCAGACGGGGCCACAACGGCTTCGACTTTCGACGATTTGTGATGACGCTGGACGCAGCACCCTTCAAGAGACTTCGCTTCTACACGGAGATCGAGTTCGAGCGGCTGAATGAGATCGAGATCGAGCGCAACGCGATTCCCGAAAACCTTGGCCGCGCCGGTCGGGTTCGACGCGGCACGCGCTTCATTCAAGAGGTAGAAGGCACAAGCGGGGGCGCGATTGCCATGGAGCAGGCCTGGGCGCAATACGATTTCAGCGACAACTTCGGGGCGCGCTTCGGCGTGATCCTGCCGCCGCTCGGCCGGTTCAACGTTCTGCACGACGACGATTACTGGGATCTGCCCCGCCGACCACTGGTCAGCCGCGGCGGTCCGGTGATTCCGACTAAGTCCGCCTGGCGCGAAGTGGGTGGCGGACTTATTTTCAACAAACCGATCGGGAACGGCTATCTGGATGGCCAGTTCTATGTCGTCAACGGAGTTCAGCTCGACTTCACGATCGAACAGGTGGCCTCGCTGCGAGAGGGGAGAAATCTGCTAGAGCTGGAGCCCGAACTTTCTTTCTCCTCAGGCGCCTTTGACGGCAGCCAGACCGCCGACGCCGCTGCCTGGCGGCTCGCCATCAGCCCCAGCCTGGGGCAAGAGTTCGCCGTTTCGGGCTATCACGGCCGCTACACCCCGGACTACCTTATCGAGCACGGACAGATCAATGCCATCGCCTTCGACGGCAAGGCCACGATGGGAAGTTTCGAGATCGAGGGCGAGTATGTCTATACGCATTTCGGGCGGTTCCGAGAAGTGCTCGGTGATATCGGGCTGCAAATGGTAGACGCCGCGGCAAAAACTTTCAGCTCGGAGACGGCCGACCTCGAAAGTGAGCTGGAGGGCGGATTCAAAGGGCCTTTTACGAATTCGCGCCGCGGGTTCTGGGTGGACTTCAAGTATCGCGCGCGCCCCAAATGGATGCAGGACAGCTTCCTGGGAAATGATTTTGAAGATCCGCAACTGATTCCCATCCTGCGCTGGGAGAGGATCTGGTTCGACGACTTTTTGACAGGTTTTGATTTTGCCGGCAGCGAAATCACACGTTTCGAGACAGAGAACCTGCAGCAAGAGCGCGTCTCGTTCGGGCTGGCTTATCGGCCGGTTACATCGGTGGTTTTCACCACAGCCTGGGAACACAACCGCCGCGTCAGCGGAAGTCAACTCATCTTCCCGAGGTCGGTCGGCACCGACCCGCTGCCCGACAAATCTTTCGACACGCTTATTATTGGAGCGACCTTTGGGTTCTGACGAAGACCTCGCGCGCATCCGCGGATGAAAACAGCTAAGACTGATTTCGCTGGCGCACCCTGCAGGTGGGCGTGCGCCTCACGGAAGCGCATTGAGGCGACTAGTCCTCCGACTGGAAGCGCAACTCTCTCTCCCGGCCGGGTGTTGGAATCCGCGGTGAGAAAGGCAACGAGCCGGCTTGCCGTCGCTGTCCTGTTGCTTCCACCAAGCGCGTACGCGGCGAAGGTGGATGTTTATCTGACGCTGGAGGAAGCCCCGAAAGCCGTGTTTCCTGAAGCGGATTCGTTCGAGCGGAAGGATGTCGAAGTGAACGACACGATCAGGCGTCAGATGAAAGAGCTCATCGGTCGCTTGAAGCCCACTATTTGGGAGCCGTTTTACATTAGCTTCATTGCCAGCAAGCAGGAAGAGGTGATCGGCTACGCCGTGATCTGCGAAGAGATCGGTAAACATCGCCCCATTACGTTCATCGTGGCCGCCTATCCCAACGGAAGTGTCAAGGACGTGGCGTTGATGATGTACCGCGAGCCGGTCGGGGAAGAGGTCCGCTACCCAGCCTTCCTCAAGCAATTTAGCGGCAAGAGTCTTGAGAATCCTATCTTTCCGCGCCGTGATATCAAGAACGTCACGGGTGCGACACTGTCGGTCCGCGCCATGAGCCGTGGGGTGCGCAAGGCGCTGGCGTTCATCCGGCTAACCTACCTGGATCCAGCCAAGCAGCAGGGGAGAGCTGAATGACCACTCGGTCCAGGTGCTCCGTTCGCTACCGGGTCATTTTGGCGTGTTGTGGACTGCTGCTGACTGCCGAGGTTGTCGCAGCCCCTGCGTCTCTCCAGCCGGGACACCGTCAGGTCGTGCGCCGAGCCCACTACGTGATGGGCACGATCTTTGAGATCACGGCTTACGGCGCCGACCGCAAAGAAACTGTTAGGGCGGTCGAGCAGTCGTTCGCCGCGATTCGGCGGACCGACGAAATCCTGAGTCACTACCGTCCAGAAAGCGACCTGATGCGGCTAAATAGAAGCGCATCACAGGGAACCGTTACAGTCGACCGCGACCTGTATCGAGTGCTGGAGGAAGCGTTGCGGTTCGCACGCCTCTCCGAAGGTGCTTTCGATGTGACCGTGGGACCGCTGGTCAGGCTATGGTCGGAAGCCGCCGGCCGAGATCGGGCGCCGAGTGAGCAGGAGATCCTCGAGACTCGCAAGCGAGTGGGATCGGCGAAGGTGGAACTGCTTCCCCAACGGCGGGTGCGATTCGCGCAAGAGGACCTGGAGATCACCCTAGGCGCCATCGGCAAGGGATGGGCAGTGGATCAGGCAGTGGCCGTTTTGAGGCGCCACGGCGTCCGCGATGCTTTCGTCAGTGCGGGTACAAGCACGGTTTACGCCTTGGGGGATGACGGATTGGGTGAGGGCTGGGAAGTTAGCGTTCGAAACCCGATCCATGAGGGCGATTCCCTAGCGACGTTCCGTATCCGTGACCAGGCGATATCAACCTCAGCGGCTTACGGGCGCTATTGGGAGATCGCTGGAAACCGCTTTGGCCATATCCTCGACCCGCGCAGTGGCCAACCTGCTGTCAGCATGTTGAGCGCCACCGTCGTCGCGCCTACCGCTACCGCGGCTGATGCTCTCTCGACCGCGGCCTACGTGATGGGAGTGGAGCAAGGGTCGGCGCTGTTTCGACGTTTGAACCTGGAAGGCCTACTGGCGCCGCTTCCCGGATCCGGATCCCCTGAAAGCAGAATCATTCGCCGTCCGGGTAGTTCCGCTCTAGTGGACTGTCCTGGGGACGAGTTCACTATAGATTCGGAAATGTCGGGCTCGAAAGCCCGACACAGCACGCTGAAAGCGTGCGCCACGTCGCCAGGACAATCAGAAAGTCTTGTCTGGGACCGCTTACTAGAAGCTTCTTTTTCAAGGTGACGCATGTACAGAAACTCCTCAACTTCAGCGACCAAACGACGCAGCGCGAATTATCGCTGGTGGCGCGCGGTGCACCTGATTACCGGCTTCCTGGTCGCATTGTGGCTTTTGGCCATGTCGGCTACGGGTGTCCTTATCAATCAC
Organism: Bryobacterales bacterium; assembly: GCA_965248105.1. Taxonomy (GTDB): domain Bacteria; phylum Acidobacteriota; class Terriglobia; order Bryobacterales; family UBA6623. The sequence continues at coordinate 646,077 of CBDFIK010000006.1, read as the reverse complement.
CAGGAAAGTCTCGGATTGACCGAAATGGACGTCGGCAACCGGCACCTGCCCGCGCACTACAGCGATGAGTTCCATCCCGCAACAACGCGGTTGAGCGTAATCTTGGCCGATCTTCACTCCGGTCGATTCTTCGGCGCGAGGGGAAATCTAATCAGCGACGCAGTAGCGCTCATGGTTTTCATCTCGATTGGTACAGGCGTCTACTCGTTTTTCTTGCGACGCTCGGCGAGTTCGGCTCAACAGGTCGAAAACGGATACGCTGCTGAAGAGCGAAGGAAGCCGGAGGAGCGACTAGTGGCTCACATCCCTATCAAGCCGGCGTTGGAAGTGATCGACAAAACCGCGGTACTCACTGCTTCTGAAAGCACAACGCCGCAAAAAAGAGCAGTGGCGCAAGCCAGTGCGATCACTAGCGAACGCCCCCTGTCCCAGCCAGTGGATCGGTAGGCTTTTCCGGCGGCACCTTCGAATTACGGCGCGGTATAGAGCTGATCGCAGCTTTGAAAGAAAAGGACCGGATTGTTGGCGTGCGGACTCGCGATGTCGCCAGCGCTCGAGAGCGAGACATTTTGACGCCATGCACCGTCGGGGACGATGGTAGTGAATCGGTAGTGAGAAGAGCGTGCGGCCTGGAGATGAAAACCCGGTTGTTCCCCTTGGACTTTCTTTGCTTCGAATTCAGATGGCCAGCGAGTCTGACGCCGGCAACCCCACGGGTGTGGCTCAACGCAAACGGATCAGCTTCAGGAATTTTTGGGTTGTTCGGCGTGCCTCTGCCAGATGGGAGAGGTGCCGGTCTTGTTGTGGTACGACCGCGGGTCTTTGAAGGAAATGCCCCTGCGGAAGGAGCTTGGAAGCAGTTTTGCGGCGTGAATGGCCCCATGAACGAGGTGATTGGGAATAGGCAATTTCCGCGTGATTTTGTGCGCATTCATCAGGGTCTACTCGCAGCTCGATGACCCCGTTCAGTGCTCGCACGCGAGGATGGCCCGGTCCCTGGCTTCTTCGACCCGCGCTTTCCGGGTCGGGCTTACGGCTTCCCCTCCGACCCCGGTTACTTTTCTTGCTTCGTCTCGGCTTCTTCCTCCAACGGCTCCTGGAAGGCGGCATCCTCTTCGGCACGCTTCCGCGCCATCTCTTCGTTCTCGACCGTGCAGCGAACCGGCTGCTCGTACAGCGTCGGCGTCGCGCCGCCGGTCTGAATCATCAGACTGTAGGACCCGAACTCGATTTTCTCCGGGATGATGAACCGAATCGAGTCGCTTGTCTGTTCCTTGATCTTGACCTGATGGTCCTTCCCGCCCGCGGTCAGGAACAGCTTGGTGACATTCGAGGAGTCGAGGTTCTGGCCGCTGACGACCAACTCATCGCCGGGCTTGCCGGCGTCAGGCGCGACGGAGAACAGCCGAGGTACGGCCGCATAAGCGAGGGCTGCTGCGAGGAAGAACACTGTGCAGAAACGCCGGGCACATCTCATGTTCGTGGCCTCCAAGGATCGTGTGGCTGCCCGATAGTAGCCCTGTCGATGTTCAATTGCAATAGCTTAGTCGGATTAATGTTGTTAGCATGTGATCTGTCCGCCGTGGAGCCCCATTCGCCGTTCTGTTTCGCCCGCTGCACGATGGAGTCGGTGTGACGTTGATCCGAACCGTAAATGAGCTCATTCCAGCGCAGTGGGTGGCGAAACTTTACGCTTTAGCAATTTGATTGAGTCAGTCCGCAAACTTGCGCCCCGGCGAGCCGATCAGTAACTTGGTACTCCGAAAACGAATGATGGGCCGGCGCTCGACCCCGGTTCATCCGCGCACTGCAACTCTACAAGAATCCGCAAGAACATGAGAACCACCAGTTACCGGACGATTGTCCTGATGTTCCTTCTGATCCTGGGAGTCGGATCGGCCGAAGTCTTCGCCGCCGGCGGGGAGGGTGCCGGGCACGTACAGCTTTCGACAGTCCTGTTCGCCCTGATCATCCTGCTGCTTGCCGCCAAGGTGGGGGGTGAACTGTTTGAGCGCTGGAATCAGCCCGCGGTTCTCGGTGAGCTTGTGTTGGGTGTCGTTCTCGGCAATTTGAGCTTGATCGGGATCACGGCTCTCGATCCCATAAAGACACACGCGGGCATAGCGTTCGTGGCCGAGGTTGGGGTAATCCTGCTGCTTTTCGAGGTCGGTCTCGAATCGAACTTGGATGAACTGCTCGCCGTCGGCGCCTCCGCCACCATCGTGGCCGTCTTGGGGATCGTGGCACCGGTCATCCTCGGCTACGGTGTGAGCTATTGGTTCTTGCCTGACGCCGGCTGGTACGTCCACCTTTTCGTCGGCGCCACGCTGGCCGCCACAAGCGTCGGGATCACAGCTCGCGTGCTCAAAGATATTGGCAAGATGGACACCAAGGAGGCTCGTATTATCTTGGCCGCCGCCGTCGTGGATGATGTATTGGGCCTGATTATCCTGGCGGTTGTCAGCGGGCTGGTTAGTTCGATCGGCGGCGGTGCGGAAATTTCGCTGATTGTTGTGCTCACCATTATTGGGAAGGCGGTTGCTTTTCTCGGCGTGGCTATTGTCGTCGGGCGCAAGCTGGCAGGCAAAGTTCTCCACATCGGCTCTATGGCTCGGGTGGGGGGGATGCCGGTGATCCTCACGGTTTGCTATTGCTTTGCCGTCGCGGGGCTGGCGGAAGTGGCCGGGCTCGCTCCGATCGTGGGTGCGTTCGCCGCCGGCTTGGTTCTTGACAAGACGCTCTACAGCGGCTATGTCACCATGCGGAAACAAAAGATCGAAGAGCTAATCGCGCCGATCAGCACTCTGTTGGTGCCCGTTTTCTTCGTGCTCATGGGACTGAAGGTTGACCTCAAGTCCTTCGGCTCCTTCAGCGTTCTGCAATTCGCGGCATGTCTCAGCGTGGCAGCCATCTTGGGGAAACAAATCTGCTCGCTCGGCGTGCTTGAAAAAGGTTTGAACCGAGTCGTGGTGGGAATCGGAATGATCCCGCGCGGCGAGGTCGGACTCATTTTCGCCGGAATTGGAGCGTCGCTCACGGTAGCCGGTCAGCCGGTGTTTTCTTCGGAAACGTTCTCTGCGATGGTCGTGATGGTGATGGTGACGACCCTGGCGACTCCGCCTCTGCTGAAGGCGATGTTCGTCGGCCCGCAAAGGGGCTGAAGGCGTCGTCGAAGCGCCGGTGGAACTTGAAAAAGCCAAGCCTGCCAGCGAGTGACGTACGGCTCCACGAGCAAGTCCCCGCCACAAGATCTCCGACCAGAGCCGCTCGTCGGCTTGTCCTACTGCCACAACGAGGCTGGCACGGCGTTTTGGCTCCAAAAAGGTTTCGCAGGGAGCAGTGTCGGTCGGTGCGCCGTTCAGCCCGCTCCATCAACGTCTCTGAGCGGACGGACGAGCCCTGGTGCCTACCAGCGGAGGTGATGTGCAGGGTTCAGCGCGAAAACTTTGCTGTTCGAGGCAGCGCGGGTGTATACTGTGGCCGTGCCAGGGCCAAAATGGAAATCCTGGCTTAACTCGGGGAGGTTGCCATGTTGAAAACTACTCTGACCCTCGCCGCGGTATCGCTGACCCTGCTGCTTTCCACTTCGGTTTTTGCTCAGAGCATAAAGTATCTGGGAGCGCACACCGTTGTCGCCGGAGATGACCCCTTCGATTTCGTCAGTGGAGGACAGGGTGTCCTTGAATTCAACCGCCGTTGTGCCGCCGCGTTCGACGGGGCCCAGATGTGCGAGTCGATCGACATCCTGCGGAGCGGGAGTCCCCCGGATGACGCTGCCGTTACCGCGGGAGTTGTTCAGTGGGTCAAGCCGACAATCGTGCAGGCGGCGTTGGATCCGGACTTCGATTTGCTTCGCGTCTTCGACGCTTCTGGTCAAAGCACGTTAATTGCCGACAGCGTTGTATTGGCGGGAGGGCTGAGTTGCTTGGGTTGGTCGACATCGGCGGATAACCAAACAGGCTTGATCATGCAAAGGAACGGTAAATTTGGCGTCACATCGTGTTCTCAAGAGGCGTTCTTCGCCGTTGCCTGCTGCAAGGTAACCAGCGGAAAGAAGTAGGTCGGGCCGTGCGCTCAGGGGTTGGTTGTCAAAACTGACGGCTCTGTCACTGCTCCGCCAGCCCACCTGACCCACCGCTGCACATACAACCCAAGCCGGGCGCAGGCCAAAGCCTCCCCGGTTCTTGCTCGTAAAGCCGGCTGAAATGGCTGACAATCGGTTCCTGACAACTGCTCCTCCTTGGCGGAAACCTGGGAAGACATAGAATGTGAATGATCGTAAACAGTTCACAGTTACATTTATCGGTGCGACACTTGTCGCAATACCCATCATCTATCTACTATCGTGTAGCTACCCTTTTGCTAGCACGCTCCTGTGCGCAAGACAACCATACACCCTAGGTTCACTAGTTTATGAGAATAAATAGGAAGTACGTTTCATTCTTTCCGGTCAATCAGACATATCAGACATAGGCCAAGTCACAGCCCAGGGAGTCAGCGAACGAATGTGGGAACGGATCATTGCACTTTTGTTTTGCTTCATACTCGGCCTCGCCAGCCTCGGGGTGGCCGGCTGGCTCGCGGTGACCGGCAAGGTCATCGCGTCGGTAGACGGGTTGTTCATCACTCTCGTGGCCTTACTGACGGCCGTGATTTGCTTCGGCTATTTGAACATGCAAGTCCAAGCCACCTTGTCACCAGAGCCCAATCCCAAGAAGCGGCGGTGAGTCCTCGAGTGGGCCTCAGTTGAAGAAGCTAGGACTCGAAAACGATAGGATTGCAGAATCTCAATAGGGCCGCGGCTCTCCTCTGACTCCATGGCAAGCGGCACGAGAGCGGCGTCTGGCATCCCCTCCCCTTTGCAGCCAACCAGTTGTCGCCTCTTTGAACCCGGTCAGTGGACCGAGGTCAGTGTCGACAATTCATCTCCGATCCTCAAGAAAAACCATTCCCCGACTCGCTTGTTGCAAGAACGGGGGCCGAACCCGCAAAATGGGAACGGCCTGGACGCAGCGAAGGGCCATTTGCTCGAGGGCGCGAACATCTTGATCTGTCCCATTGAAGTGGATACCCCCTTCAATCAGAATCCATGAGAAGGAGGAGGCTGTTGCTCGGCGACGTTGTCAACTGGATCACGACCGAGGACCCCGCAACCCGCCACCTCGAAGATTGCAGCTCCGACAATTAACCCAGCGAATGAGCTTGCTTACCGCAACCTTCTATTACTTGGCGGCCGCCAGCATCGCGAGCGCGCTTCTGGCCGTGACGCGGAAGAATCCCATTCACAGCATGCTCTGGGTACTGGCGCTCTTCCTACACGTGGCGGGCATCTTCCTGCTACTGGCCGCGGAGTTCCTGGCCGCGGTGCAGGTCCTCGTGTACGCGGGCGCCATCTTGATCTTCTACCTCTTTGTCGTGATGCTGCTCGACCTGCCGGACGAGGAGGCTCGGCCGCGGTTCGGCAACCATTGGCCGTTCGCCGCCGCCGCGGGGCTCTCCTTCGCAGCCTTGGCCTGGCTGGCACAAGTCGACACGCTTGACCCTGTTGGAGCTGGGGTCGCACCCGCCGCGCAGAACGTGGCAGCGGAAGGTCTGCCTCAGGGGAGCCTTGCGGAGATAGGCATGGCGCTCTTCGGTCCTTTCGCGTTGCCCTTCGAGATAGCCTCGCTGGTGCTCTTGGCCGCCATCGTCGGCGCCGTCGTCCTCGCCAGGAGGAGACCAACAGAGTCATGATTGTGCCCCTGGGTACGGTTCTGGGATTGAGCGCTGTCCTCTTTGGGATTGGAGTATTCGGCTTCCTGGCCCGGCGCAACATCATCCTGATGCTCGTCTCCGTTGAGGTCATGCTCAATGCAGTCAACCTCAGTCTAGTCGGCTTCAGCCGGCACCTCGAAGACCCGCGGGGTCAGGTCCTAGCCCTCTTCGTGATCGCCGTGGCAGCCGCGGAGGCAGGGGTCGGTCTGGGGCTCGTGATCGCCTTGAACCGGAACAAGCCTGGAGCGGGCGTGGGGGACCTGACCGAACTCAAATGGTGACGTTTTCGCTCATCCCGCTGTTCGCGGTGCTGGTCCCGGCTTTAGGCGCGCTGCTCATAGCTTGTACGGGCGAACGTCGCGCCAATCTGAGGGAATTCTGGTCCGTTGCGGCCGGTGTCGTGATGTTCGTTCTGGTCGCCTCCATGGTCCCGGAGACCCTGGCCGGCCGCTCGCCGGAGTGCGTGCTGTTCCGGCTCCTCCCGGGCATCGAACTGGCCTTTCGGGTGGATGCCTTCGGCCTCCTCTTTGCCTCGGGGGCCTCGCTGCTGTGGATCTTGACCTCGTTTTACTCGATCGGCTACATGCGTTCTCTTCGAGAGCACGCGCAAACCCGTTACTTTGCTTGTTTCGCTCTGGCCCTTTCCGCCACCATTGGGGTGGCCTTCTCCGCCAACCTCTTCACGCTGTTTCTGTTCTATGAAGCCTTGACCCTGGTCACTTACCCCCTGGTGGGTCACCACCAGACGGCCGAGGCGAAGGCAGGCGCGCGCAAGTACGTCATCTATCTACTGGGCGCCGCCAAGGTGTTCCTGGTGTCCGCCATCATTCTGACCTATAACGTGGCCGGAACGCTGGAGTTTCGCAATGGCGGGATACTGCCGGCCGCGCAGCTCAGCGAGCAGCCCACGCTGCTGTTCATGATCTTTGCCCTGTTCCTGTTTGGATTCGCCAAGAACGCTGTCATGCCGCTGCACAGTTGGCTGCCGGCTGCAATGGTCGCCCCCACCCCGGTCAGCGCATTGCTGCATGCGGTGGCGGTGGTCAAGACCGGGGTTTTCTCCACGCTGCGGGTTTTTCTCTTCGTTTTCGGTCCTCATGCCATGCGTGAACTCGGCGCCGACCAACTGGCCTTGGGAGCCGCGTCGGTGACGATCCTGGTTGGATCGCTGCTGGCGCTCGGTCAGGACAACCTCAAAGCCAGACTGGCCTTCTCAACGGTGAGCCAGCTCTCCTACATAATCCTGGGAGCGGCACTGTTGAACTCCAGCGGGGTGATGGGCGGAATCGCTCACATCACCAACCACGCTGTTTCGAAGATCACGCTCTTCCTATGCGCCGGCTCGATTTATGTATCCGCGCATAAGACCGAAATCAGCCAGTTGTCGGGCTTGGCCAAGCGCATGCCATGGACCATGGCCGCGTTTTCGCTTGCCTCGCTGAGCATCGTGGGCATTCCCCTTACCAGCGGGTTCGTCTCTAAGTGGCACCTAGCCCTCGGCACAGTGGAGGGCGAGGGCCGCTTTGCCTTGTTAGGGGTACTCCTGGTCAGCTCGTTGTTGAGCGCAGCCTACCTCGGCCCGATTGTGTACAAGGCCTACTTCGAAGAGGAGTCGCCCACGAACGAGGAGGTCCGGGAGGTGCCCTGGATGGTCGCGCCGTTGACGATCAGCGCCGCCGCAAGTCTGTTCCTGGGCCTCTATTCCGGTCCTGTTCTGGAGTTGGCGGGGAGGGCAATGCCGTGAACTTTCTGGAAAAGCAGTTGGAAAACCCCGTCCGCTTCGCCCGGATCAAGCGATGGTTTTATGTTGGTCTGGCTATCGTAGCCCTGGCCGAAATCATCCTGCCGCGAATCTTCCACGGCGGCCACCACCATTTCTCGTTCGAGAGCTTTCCCGCCTGGGGCTCGATCTATGGGCTGGTTTCCTGTGTCGTGATCGTAGTCGGATCAAAGCTTATCGGTAAGGTGTGGCTCATGCGCCGCGAGGACCACTATGACTCTTGAGTGGGTACATCCAGGGCTCTTGCTCATCCTGGGTGCCTGGGTCCTGCCGTTCCTCAAAGGCCGGCTCAAGCGCGCGGCGATGCTCCTCCTGCCTGCCGCGGCGCTGGCCGCCTGCGTGCGCATGTCGCCTGGCACTTACGGCGAGGTGAGCTTTTTAGGGCAAGAGCTCGTCTTTGGCCGCGTAGACGAGCTAAGCCTGGTCTTTTCCTATGTTTTTTCGATCATGGCCTTCCTGGGCATGGTCTACGCACTCCATGTCGACGACGATTATCAGCACGTAACCGCCCTGACCTATGCGGGGGGCGCGCTCGGGGTGACGTTTGCCGGAGACTTCCTCTCCCTTTACATCTTCTGGGAGCTCATGGCGGTTTCATCCGTGTTGTTGGTATGGCGGCGCCGCGAAGCATCCGCCGTGGCAGCCGGGTTCCGTTACCTTCTGGTTCACGTAGTCGGGGGGCTCATCCTGCTGGCGGGGATCGTGCTCCATGGGTCCCAGACCGGATCGCTTGCCTTCGGGGATATGGGAGCTTCTTTCGGCGGCGCCGCCTGGGCCCTGATCCTCGTCGCATTTCTCCTCAACGCAGCTGTCCCGCCCTTGGGGGCCTGGCTTCCGGACGCCTATCCCGAGGCCACGGTCACGGGCGCGGTCTTCATGACGGCCTTTACGACCAAGTCCGCGGTCTACGTGTTGATCCGCGGCTTTGCCGGGACGGAACTCCTTGTGTGGCTGGGAGCGGCGATGGCGGTTTACGGCGTAGTCTACGCCGTGCTCGAAAACGACGCGCGTCGGCTGCTGGCTTACCACATCATCAGCCAGGTTGGCTACATGGTCTGCGGGGTCGGGATCGGGACCGCGCTGGCCATAAACGGCACCACGGCCCACGCCTTTGCGCACATCCTCTACAAGTCGCTCCTCTTCATGGGAGCCGGCGCCGTCATGCAGGTGACCGGGCTGCGAAAGCTGAGTGAGATGGGCGGGCTCTACAAGACCATGCCGGTCACTCTTGGCCTCTACATGATCGGCGCCTTCGCCATCTCGGCCGTGCCGCTCTTTAGCGGTTTCGTGAGCAAGTCCATGGTGGTCTCCGCCGCGGGCGAAGAGCACTGGACGGTGGCCTTTCTCCTGCTGACTTTGGCCTCGGCCGGGACGTTCCTGCACACCGGTCTGAAGCTTCCCTACTATATGTTCTTCGGCAAGGATTCCGGCGTACGCGCCCAGGAGCCGCCCAGGAACATGCTCGTGGCGATGGGCCTGGCGGCGGCGGCGTGTGTTTTGATTGGGGTATTCCCCGCGCTCTTGTACCAGCACCTTCCAAACGCGGTGGTCTACGTCCCATACACCCTGGAGCACGTGACAAGCACACTTGGGATGTTAGGCTTCACTGCGTTGGGCTTCTTCCTGCTGCTCAGGCACCTCGACCCCGAGTCCACGATCAGCCTAGACACCGACTGGTTCTACCGCCGAGGATCGGCCGGCTTTTTGGCCCTGGTGCAGAGTCCTTTGTCGCGCCTCGAGTATGGCTTCGTTGGAGAAATCTACGAGCTTGTGATACGGCGGCCCGTGTTGGGCGCGGCGGATCTATTGCGCAAACTGGACAGTCTCGTAGTGGACTCCGCATTCGTGGGCGTGGGACGTTCGACCCAGACCTTTAGCCAGGTGCTGAAGACAGCGGTGGACGGTCACGCCCAGCACTACGGACTGATGATGGCGGTTGGAATCGTGGTGCTCCTGGCTCTGGCAATGCTTGCCCTATGACTGACTACCCGGTCCTGACCGCAACAACGTTCCTGCCGCTGGCGGGAGCGGTTCTGATTCTGCTCGTTGGCAGCGACCGGCTCGCGCGCTTGATCGCGCTGGCCACGACCCTGGTAACTGTGGCCGTCTCGGCTCCGCTCTACTTGTACTTCGACAAGGCCTCGAGCGCTCTGCAATTCGTCGAGGTACGAGAATGGATTCCCTCGTGGAACATCGCCTACGGCATGGGAGTGGATGGTATCAGCCTTCCATTCATCTTCCTCGCCGCACTGTTGAGCGTCCTGTGCGTCGGCGCCTCGTGGACCGCGATTCAAACGAGGGTGCGGGAGTTCTACGCCGCGCTTCTGGTTGCGGAGACCGCGATGGTCGGGCTTTTCGCCGCGTCGAATCTTTTTCTGTTCTTTGTGTTCTGGGAGCTCATGGTCATTCCCTTGTTCCTCATCATCGGCGTGTGGGGAGGTCCGGGACGAGTCTATTCCGCAGTCAAGTTCCTGCTCTTCACGCTGGCCGGCAGCGTTTTAATGCTCGTGGGCATCATCGCCGTCTACCAGGCCTTCGGCACGATGGACTTCAAGGCACTGGCGGGGGAGACGATTGAGCCAGGGTTTCAGGCCTGGCTCTTCGTGGCTTTTCTGGCCGCCTTCGCGGTCAAGGTGCCCATGTTCCCCGTTCACACCTGGCTCCCGGACGCCCACACCGAGGCTCCCACGGCGGGGAGCGTGATCCTTGCCGGGATCCTCCTCAAGATGGGCGCCTATGGTTTTTTGCGGATCTCGCTTCCCATACTTCCCGACGCCGTGCAGCTCTTCCTCACGCCGATGCTGGTGATCTCCGTGGTCGCGATCGTCTACGGCGCGTACGTGACCTTGGTCCAGAAAGACGTCAAGCGCCTCATTGCCTTCTCGAGCGTTAGCCACATGGGCTTCGTCACCCTGGGCATCTTCACGCTCAACCGGAGCGGGGTCGAGGGAGCGATTCTCCAGATGATCAACCACGGGATCGTCTCCGCGGCGTTGTTCTTGTGTGTCGGCATGATCTACGAGCGCACCCACACGAGAGAGATTAAGGACTACGGGGGAGTCGCCAAAATCGCGCCGGTCTACTCCACCTTCCTGGCGGTCTTTTGTCTGGCGGCCGCGGGATTCCCGGGTTTCAATTCATTCGTAGGGGAATTCCTCATCATCGGCGGAGCCTTCAGGACCGAGGTCTGGCTGGGGGGCATGGCTGTCTGGGGCGTAGCCCTGGGAACAACCTACCTGGTTTGGCTCTACTACCGGGTGGTGATGGGCGAGATCAACCCAGGGCTTGCGGGGCTCAAGCTCGAGATCAACGCCCGTGAGGTGGCAACGTTGGCCCCACTGGCCTTACTCGCCGTGTGTCTTGGCCTCTATCCCGAGCTCGTGCTCTCCTACCTTCGTGTTCCCGTGGCTGAGCTTCTGGCAGCCGGAGTCGCGCCATGACCACTGTGACCCTGTCGGACGTGGCCCTGCTCATCCCGGAGCTGATTCTGGTCGGCATGGCCTTGGCGCTCATTCTCGCAGCGCGGCGGATTCAGACAACGCCCCTGGCCGCTGTCGGGACCGTCCTCGCCGCGCTGGCCGCTGCCCTAGCCTCGGGTTGGATGTTGTCCTGGGGCACCCAGACTGGGTTTGGGGGCATGATCACCCTGGATGGGTACTCGCAATTCTTCAAGGTGCTGATCGCCGCGACCCTGGCGCTGGCCGCGCTTCTCTCCGTGAGGACCATCGACAGAGATCAGGTTCCGCGTGCCGAATACCATGCCTCGCTCCTGTTGGCCTCGACGGGAATGATGCTCGCAGTTTCAGCCCTTGATCTGTTGACCCTCTACCTGGGCTTGGAGCTGATGACGCTCTGCTCCTACATCCTGGTCGGGATCACGGTGGAGAGGCCGACGTCAAACGAGGCTGCAATCAAGTACTTCCTTCTTGCTTCTTTCGCATCAGCCCTGCTTCTCTACGGGATAAGCCTGACCTACGGGGCTACCGGCGCCACGGACTTTGCAGCCATTGCCTCGGTTCTCGTCGAGCGGGGCCTGGGCGGTAACCCACTCCTCTTGGTGGCCATGGGCCTGGTGACAGTAGGACTTGCCTTCAAAATTGCGGCGGTGCCGCTCCATGCCTGGGCGCCGGACGCTTATCAAGGTGCGAGCGCCCCGGTTGCGGCCTTTCTGGCGACCGGCTCCAAGGCGGCTGGTCTGGCAGCGCTGGGACGGGTCGGCCTGGTCGCGTTCGGCTCCGAAGCCAACGTCTTGTCCGTGGTTCTGCTGGGGCTCGCTGCCCTGTCCATTCTTGTGGGAAGCATCGTCGCTCTGTCCCAAACCAACATGAAACGGTTACTGGCCTATTCCTCCATTGCGCATGCGGGCTACGCTCTGCTGGGCCTCATCGCCGGCACTCCCGAAGGGGTCTCGGCGACGATGACCTACGCCTTCTTCTATGTGTTTATGACTCTCGGGGCCTTTGGCGTGGTCATCGCTCTGGGCGAGCGAGGCGAGAACCTGGACGGCTATCAAGGCCTGGCCGCGCAGCGGCCCGGGACAGCCGCGCTCATGTTACTGTTCCTCTTGTCTCTGACCGGCATCCCTCCAACGGCCGGGTTCGCGGCCAAGTTCGTCGTGATCCTAAGCGCGGTGCGCGCGGGCCATATCGCGCTGGCGATCCTAGCCGTGGCGTGCAGTGTAGTGTCCGCATTCATCTACATGCGCGTGGCCGTCCTGATGTACATGAGGGAGCCGCGGGATCCGGCACCGTCGCGCTTCCCGGTGGCGGTGTCCGCGGCACTTGCCGTGGCCGCGCTAGTCACCTTGCTCGGCGGAATCTCCCCCGGCAGCTTCACGCGCTGGGCGGTGTCACCGTGATGCCGAAAATAATGTACAGTAAGGCTATACGTGGGACCAAACTCTAGCGAGGTTGTCGACTGGTGAACGAATACGTCGGGATTGCCGTCAGTTTTGTCCTGGCCGGCGGGATCGCGGCCGCGATGGTGGTGTTGGGCTCCACACTGGGGAAAAAGAAGCCCACGCCTGAAAAGTTAGCGCCGTTCGAGTGTGGAAAGGATCCCTTATCCCTCCCCATGGGGAGGTTGGCGATCAAATTCTATCTGACCGCGATCCTGTTCATTCTCTTCGACGTCGAGCTCGTCTTCCTCTATCCATGGGCCGTGGTATACCGCACCCTGGGGTCCTTGGGCCTGACCGAGATGGGCGTCTTTCTGGGGATCTTGATGGTCGGCTACGTGTACGCATGGGACAACGGCGCCCTCGAGTGGAAGTGATCTGCGCGGAAGTGATATGTCGAACGAACTATCGTTTTTGACCAGCCGCCTCAATGAGGCTATTGGCTGGGCCCGGAAGTACTCGATTTTCCAGTACCCGTTTGTGACCGCCTGCTGCGGGATGGAGTACATGGCAACGGCCTGCTCTCACTACGACGTAGACCGCTTCGGAGCGGGCTTCCCCAGGTTTTCTCCGCGGCAGGCCGACGTACTTTTCGTCGTCGGCACGATCAGTCACAAGATGGCGCCGGTCTTGAAGCGCATCCATGACCAGATGGCCGAGCCCAAGTGGGTGGTCGCCTTCGGAGTCTGCACATGCACGGGCGGTTTCTATGACAACTACGCGACCGTGATGGGTATCGACACGATCATGCCGGTGGATGTTTACATACCGGGATGCCCACCGCGGCCGGAGATGGTCCTTGACGGTCTGATGAAGCTACAGGACAAAATCCAGGACCAGCACACAACTGGCAAGCGGTCGCGGCCCGAACTTCGCCCGGAAATCCTCTGAAGTATGAAGTATGAAGTATGAATACCTCCGCTTTGATCGAGTCTGTCAGGGACCATTTCCCCGACGCGGTATCGGCTTCCCACGCCTACCGGGGCGACGCCACCGTGGTTCTCGGTCGGCGGTCCCTGCTCGAGGTGGCACGGTTTCTCAAGGAGGACCAGGCCTTCCGAATGAATTTCCTCATGGACTTGACCGCCGTGGACTACTCCGCCTTTGGGAAGCGGCCCACTCCGGCTTTCTTCGCTTCCTCCGGCGTGGCGGTGAGCCCGTCTCCTGAGATTCCGGATGAGGACCCCTGGCCCGGACCCCCGGGGCAGTCGCGCTTCGCGGTCGTCTACCACTTCTACTCTATGGTCCACAAGCATCGACTCAGGCTGGTGGTTCCCGTGGAAGAGGCTGATGCCGAGGTTGATTCCCTGACTTCCTTGTGGCCCGGAGCCAACTGGCTCGAGCGCGAGGTCTGGGACATGTTCGGGATCAACTTTAGAGGGCATCCGGACTTGAAGCGCATCCTCATGTACGAAGGGTTTGAGGGCCACCCGCTGCGCAAGGACTATCCCGTCAATAAACGCCAGCCCCTGATTGGGCCGGCCAACTAACCGTGCCCATGAAGACGACCCCGACACCTCGGAGCGAGCCGGCGGAACTCGAGACGCGGGACATGATGCTCAACATTGGCCCCGCGCACCCCGCCATGCACGGGATCGTCCGGATCGTAACCAAGCTCGACGGGGAGCAGATCCAAGAGGCCGAAGTGGAGATCGGCTACCTCCACCGCGCCTTTGAGAAGATGGCGGAATCGGTGGACTACAATGGCGTCATCCCCTACGCCGACCGGCTCAACTACGTCTCCCCGCTCATCAACAACATGGGCTACTGCATGACCGTGGAGAAGCTGCTGGGGATCTCGGTTCCGGAGCGCTGCCACTACGTCCGGGTCATCCTGTCGGAGATTTCTCGAATCTCGGACCACCTCACCTGCGTGGGGGCGAGCGCCATGGAGTTAGGGGCCTTCACCGTCTTTCTCTACATGATCAAGGCCCGCGAGTATCTCTGGGAACTCGTGGAGAAGGTAACCGGGGCCCGCCTGACCGTCAGCTACTGCCGTGTCGGTGGGGTGAAGGCCGACCTCCCCGAGGATTTCGCCGAGCCCTGCCGCAAAGCCTTTGCCGAGACACGCAAGGTCCTCGCCGAGTCGGATGGGCTTCTCACCCGCAATCGTCTCTTCGCGGACCGCATGAAGGGCACGGGCGTGATCTCCGCCGAAGACGCCATCTCCTACGGGATCACGGGCCCGTTTCTTCGCGCCAGCGGCGCGGACTACGACGTGCGCAAGGACTGCCCCTACGCCGTCTACGACCAGCTGCCTTTCGACGTGCCGGTCGGTACCCGGGGCGACAACATGGATCGTTATCTAGTGCGCATGGAGGAGATGGAGCAGTCCATGCGGATTGTAGAGGCCGCCCTTCGCGACATGCCGGCCGGCCCGGTCCTGGTCAACCCTGAGACTGGGCGGCCCATCCCGGCCGCGGAGATGGTAGACCTCGCCAAAGTGGGAAACATCTCGGCCATCTCAGGCCGTTGCGCTGTGACCGGTCCAACCCTCGAGGGCTCGGGTCGTGCCCAGTATCCGTCTATCGCCGCGGACGAAAAGCGAGTCTTCCTCCCTTCCAAGGAGGACACCTACGGCAACATCGAGGGGCTCATGCAGCAATTCAAGCTGGTCATGTTCGGCCACGGCGTGCGGCCGCCCCAGGGGGAGGTCTACTTCCCGGTGGAAGGGGCCAACGGGGAGCTCGGTTTCTACGTGGTGAGCGACAAAGCGGGGAGCGCGTACCGGGTGCGGGTCCGTCCGCCCTGCTTTGCCATCATGTCGGCCCTGCCCAAACTCCTCGCCGGGGATATGATAGCCGACATGGTCCCCACCTTCGGGTCGGTCAACATGATCGGTGGGGAACTCGACCGGTGAAGCTTTCAGCCCTTGAAGGTAAAGCCGGGGGGATTCTGGAACGTTACGAGTATCCGAAGGCAGCCATGCTGCCTCTCTTGTGGCTCGTCCAGGAGAATCAAGGTTACATCTCCCAAGAAGCGGAAGTTTGGGTGGCGCGCATTCTGGGCGTGGCCCGTTCCCATGTGCGCGAGGCCGTCTCCTTTTACAACATGTACCACACCAAACCAGTGGGCCGGCGCGAGCTTCGGGTTTGCACGAGTCTGCCATGTCTGTTGCGTGGCGCGGACGATCTGCTGGACAGGATCAAGGAGAGCTTGAAGATCAGCCCGGGCGAGACCACCCCGGATCAGCAGGTCACCCTCACGGAGGTCGAGTGTCTATGCGCCTGCGAGATGTCGCCCATGGCCCAACTCGACGAACGCTTCGTCGGCCCCCTCGAGGGTGAGACGGTCACCACCCTTATCCAGGACGCCCTCACGGGACCCGGCCACCCGGAATCGACCCCTGAGCCTGACCCCTTCATCTGCTCGGACGGGCCGGTGCTCTCCACGCGCTTCAAAGATCCAGAGGGGACCTGGTTGGAAGCCTACATCGCTGACGACGGGTACCTCGCGGCGAGGAAAGCTCTCACCTCCATGACACCGGCGCAAGTGATCGACGAGGTCAGCAGGGCCAAGCTGCGTGGCCTGGGTGGGGCAGGGTTTCCGGCTGGAAGAAAGTGGTCCTTCGTTCCCAAGGAAACCACCAAGCCCAAGTACCTCGTGGTCAACGCGGACGAGGGAGAGCCCGGTACCTTCAAGGACCGCTACATCATGGAACGGGACCCGCACGCCCTCCTCGAAGGCATGATCATCGCAGCCTATGCCGTTGGCAGTCACAAGGCCTATGTCTACATTCGGGGCGAGTACTTCCAGTCGGCTAAGCGCTTACAACGCGCCATCGATGAAGCCTATAGTCAGAGTTGGCTTGGCAAGAACATCCAGGGGACCGGCTTTGACCTGGATGTGGTCATCCACCGCGGGGCCGGCGCCTATATCTGCGGCGAGGAGACGGCGCTCCTTACTTCGCTCGAGGGCGGGAAGGGTTTTCCCCGGCTCAAGCCCCCCTTCCCCGCGATCTCGGGCCTGTTCGCTTCCCCCACCATCGTAAACAACGTGGAGACCCTGGCCTGCGTCCCTTTCATTCTGCGCCATGGAGCCGAACGTTTCGCCGAAATAGGCACGGAGGGTCAGGGCGGCACGCGGCTCTTTTGCGTGTGCGGACATGTGGTCCGGCCCGGCGTCTACGAGGCGTCGGTCGGCGTGACCCTGAGGGAACTTATCGAGCAAGCCGCCGGTGGTGTGCGCGACGGCAACAAGCTCAAGGCCGTCATCCCCGGAGGTATCTCCGCCAAGATCTTAACAGCCGATGAGATCGACGTTGCCATGGACTTTGACTCCCTCATGGCCGCGGGCACCATGGCGGGGTCCGGGGGTGTGATCGTGATGGATGAGACCACTTGCATGGTCCGGGCGCTCGAGTCCGCGGCGCGGTTCTTCGCCGACGAGTCCTGCGGTCAGTGCTCGCCGTGCCGTGAAGGGACCGGCTGGGTTCATCGCATCTTGCGCCGTATCGTCGCGGGGAGGGGGGGTGTTCAGGACCTGGACGACCTCCTCGCCATCGCCGGCGACATGGAAGGAAACACGATCTGCGTCTTCGCCGACGCGGCCGCCTGGCCGGTCCAGTCCTATATCAAGAAATTTCGGCACGAGTTTGAGGAGTACATCCGCACCGGGCGGAGCGCCGCGCAGAAGGAGGCGGTCCCATGCCCGGTCTGAGCATCGACGGCCGTGGGGTCAGTGTGCCCCAAGGGACCACGGTCATCCAGGCCGCGGAGAAGCTGGGGATCTTCATTCCGCGTTACTGTTACCACCCCGGGCTGTCCATTGCGGGCAACTGCCGCATCTGCCTCGTGGAGGTGGAGAAGACCCCCAAGCTCCAGATCGCCTGCAACGCGTACGTCACCGAGGGGATGGTCGTGCACACCAAGAGCGAGAAAGCCGAGGACGGCCGGCGCGCGGTGCTGGAGTTTCTTCTGGCCAACCACCCGCTTGACTGCCCGGTTTGCGACCAGTCGGGTGAGTGCGACCTGCAGAACTTCTACATGAACTTCGGGCTCTATAACCCGCGCTTCAGGGAGCACAAGGTCAAGAAGAAAAAGGCCGTGGAACTCGGCCCCCATGTGATGCTGGACCAGGAGCGCTGTATCCTCTGCTCCCGCTGTGTGCGCTTCACGGACGAGATCACCAAGACCGGCGAGTTCGGTATCTTCAACCGCGGGGACCAGGCCGAGCTGGGGATTTACCCTGGCGCGGTACTCGACAATCCCTACTCGGCCAACGTCGTGGACATCTGTCCCGTGGGAGCCCTGACCGAGAGTGATTTCCGTTTCAAAGCCAGGGTCTGGTACCTCTCCAGCGCCCCCACGGTCTGCAACGGCTGCAGCCAGGGGTGCAACGTGGATATGCATTACGTGCTCGACAGGCCCCACCTGAACGACGGGGCTCGGGTCTCGCGCATTAAGCCCCGCTACAACCCGGATGTCAACCAATGGTGGTTATGCGACGAGGGGCGCTATGGCTTTGGCTGGATCGATCAGGGACGTCTTACCAAGGTGCGCGGGCCGGATGGTGCGCAGGCGACTTGGGAGCAGGCCCTCACTGCGATCTCAACGGCTCTGGCAGGGTTGGTCAAGAAACAGGACGGCGAACGGAACGGGGCCGGCGCAAGGGTTGGCGTGATTGCCTCGGCCCAGCTCACCAACGAGGAGCTCTTTCTGATCCGGGAGATTTTCGAGGGCGCTCTGGGCGCCCAAGTCAGCGCTTCTGTTCCGGAGCAGCCCGGGTCCTCGGACGACTTCCTTATCAAAGGGGACAAAAACCCCAACACGCTGGGGGCAACTCTGCTGGGCCTGGCTGGCCCGGATGCACGCGACGCCCGGCAGATCCTGGACGAGGCCCTCGCCGGGAAGCTTGACGTGCTGTGGGTCGTCGGGCGCGATCTAGTGGAGCTCTTCGGGGAAGAGAACGTCCGAGAGCTCCGAGAGAGGGTGGGGCTCTTCGTCTTCTCGGGCACGAACGAGAACCCGACCGTGCCCCTGGCTCATTGGGTTCTGCCAAGCGCAGCCTATGTGGAGAAGGATGGCACCTTCGTGAATTGCCACGGCCGGGTCCAGCGCATCGGCCGGGCCTTTCCTCCGCTCCAGGACTCCCGTGAGGACTGGCGCATTCTCCTGGAATTGGCGGGGAAGTTGGGTCTGCCGCTTGCTTGGCGGGAACCGCGGGAGATCTTCCTCGGGCTTGCCGAGGCCGCGCCCCCGTTCGCGGGATTAACCTACGAGACGATCGGAGATCAAGGGGTTGAGGTTCGGCCTGTCGAACCAGCGGCAGGGGCGACCGTGACGTAATGGAAGACCTGGTCATCAAGCTCGCATTGGCGGGGCTCGTTTTCTTCGCGGTGTTGAACCTGGCGGGGTTGCATACCTGGGTGGAGCGCAAACAGTCGGCCCTCATCCAGGATCGGATCGGCGCCAACCGCGCCGGCATCTTCGGCTTTCGGGCGCTGGGACTCTTTCACGGCATCGCCGACGCGGTCAAGATGTTCACCAAGGAGGACATCGTCCCGACCGGCGCCGACAGAACCCTCCACACCATAGCCCCCTTCTTCTCGGTCTTCTTCGCCCTGGTGGCGTTCGCCGCGATCCCCTTTGGGGACCGTCTGATTCTGGGGGAGGGCCGTGTCATTGAACTCCAGGTCGCCAAGATCGACGCGGCGCTGCTCTACGTTTTTGCCATGCTCTCGCTCGGGGTCTATGGTGTGATCCTCGCCGGCTTTGCTTCGCGCAACAACTACGCGATCCTGGGAGGGCTAAGGGCCACGGCGCAAATGATCTCCTATGAAATCGCTCTGGGTGTCGCCATCGTCGGCGTCATCATGGTCTACGGGACCATGGATCTGGGCGAGCTGGTGCGGGCGCAGGGGCAGATGATCGGCGGCTGGATCCCTTTCTGGGGCATCGTCGCCCAGCCCGTGGCCTTTATCGTCTTCCTGACCGCGGCGCTAGCTGAAACCAAGAGGCTTCCCTTTGACCTGCCGGAAGGGGAGTCGGAGATCATCGGGTACTTCGTGGAGTACAGCGGCATGAAGTTCGGGATGTTCTTCCTCACGGACTTCCTGGAAACCATCATGGTGGCTAGCCTGGCAACCACGCTCTTTTTCGGCGGGTGGCAGGTGCCCTTCCTCATGCCGGACGGATTTCACTTCCCTGGGGGTGCGGAACTCCTTGTCCCCCATTTGGTCTACGTCCTGCTCGGGGTGGCGAGCTTTTCGACCAAGGTGCTGATCTTTTGCTGGGTGTTCATGCAAATACGCTGGACCCTGCCGCGCTTCCGCTACGATCAGCTCATGAAACTGGGCTGGAGGGGGCTGTTCCCGATTTCGGTCGCCAACGTCGTGGTGACAGCCGTGGTGCTGCTCTTTCTCGGGGAGACGCCGTAATGGCCGTAAAAGTTGTCCGCAGACCGGAGCTGACTTTCTGGGAGAAGATCTACATCCCCCAGATCATTAGTGGACTCAAGATCACCTCAACCCACTTCTTCCGAAACCTCTTTCTCCACACCGCCCACCTCTTGGGCCGTTTCAAGCACCTTCACGCCTCTGTCACCATCCAGTATCCCGAGGAGCTCAGGCCTCTCATGTCGAGGTTCCGCAGCCGCCACCGGCTCACCGTGCGCGAGGATGGCGCCCCCCGCTGCGTGGGGTGCATGCTCTGCGAGACGGTCTGCCCGGCCAAGTGCATCACCATCGTGCCCGGGGAGCATCCCGACCCCAACGTCGAGAAGTATCCGGTTCGCTTCGACATCGACCTGGGGGTCTGCGTTTATTGCGGGTACTGTGTCGAGGTGTGCCCCGAGGATGCGATCCGGATGGACACGGGAATCCTCGACCTGGCGGCCTACTCCAGGGAGGAAATGCAGCTCGATATCCATGAGCTGATGGACCCGAAGCTGCGCAAGCCGATCGGCGACTGCAACTTGAAATTTCCCCACAAGTGCGAGCCAAGCGGCGGAGAGATGAAGGGCAGCTGGGATGCCGCCGACGGGTCATAGGGCAAGTCCAGAGGGATGTCCCAACAACCAGCCCTTACATCTCCGACGAAAATAAAGGACTGCGCGGAGACTCTAGCGGTGAGCATTGCAGTCTGAACTATTCCCTTCTTGGAGGCCAAATCTCCAGCGGGTGGTTTGAGGCTTGCGGACTGTCCATTGGAGAGCGCCACCAGTGACAAGCCGGCTAGTACCTCATGGATACGAACGGATAAGGTTCTACAAGAAGCCCCCCTTCCCCTTTTTTCAGCTTTGGGTCCCATGAGTTACCGTGGGTGCACATGGCTGGTTTCCGAGAAGCCCGTTTTTCAAGCACTGCCTTAGGAGCTTGCGGCTCCGCACGGGATCCTGAACACGAAATCTACCTGTTCAGCCGCCCTTGACACTGCCACGTGCAGCGTGACAATTGTAGAAAAGAATTGACTTTTTCTCATTCGCTTCCTATCGTTCAGACATGAGTGTTCTGATGACACGGCTAGTAGGTTGTGCAGTGTTGGCCTGTCTTTTTCTGTTACCCTGCTGGTCCCAGGATCGATCGGTTCTACAACAAGCCGTTCAGCAGATCGAAAAACAGAATCTTGAGGAAGCCGAGGCTCTTCTTCGCGGTTACGTGAAGCTGCAGAACGGTGATGGTCTTGCTTACTACCTTCTGGGGGTAGCCCTTGGTGGCCAAGGTAAGAGAGAGGAGTCCTCCAAGTATCTGCACAAAGCCCTTCAGCTCGATAAGAACCTCACCCCCGCTTTACGATTCTTAGGCCTCAACGCCTTTGAGGCGGGAGACCTCGACGAAGCGAGGGAGTACCTGCAAAGTTATCTTGAAAAGGCTCCCGGCGATGAGGTCGCCCACGTGAGTTTTGCACAGGTTCTGTTGGCCCGCAACGAGCTTTCCCTGGCCGTCCGCCACTTTCGTCAGGCAAAGACCTTGGTCCAGGAGGATGCTGGCTTACAACTGTTGTTTGGCAGAGCTCTGCTGAGTTCGGATCAAACCGAGGAAGCAGAGAACGTCCTAGTGAGCATTGAATCCCGAGACTTGGAAGTCCTATTTGAGACCGGTGTGCTCTTAGCAAGCGCAAGCAACTACGAGGGGGCTATTGAAAAGTTCAAGCTGGCCCGGTCAGGTTATCCAGATCCCTTGGCTTTGGAGTTTAACCTAGCCCTCTCTTATTTCAGATCAGGCGACACCGCGGCTGCCATCGGTATTCTCAACGAAACGATCCAACACGGGAGGGCAGACGCGGATGTGTACAGTTTGCTTGGCGATGCTTATCTTCGGGAGAAGAGATACCCTGAAGCCCGAAATGGTCTCCAGAAGGCATTGGCTTTGGCTCCCACCGAAGTGCGACACCATGTAGACCTGCTTACCTTGTATGTTGAGCTTGACGAGATCGACCCAGGGCTGGCGTTCGCCAACGCTGCCCTGGACAAGCATCCAGATAACTACGAGTTATGCGCGCTGCGGGCGGAGCTCCATTTACGCCGTCACCAAACTCACCTGGCTGAGGCCGATTACAGAAGAGCGCTGCAGATATCCCGGACGACGAATTGGCTTTACACGGGTCTTGCGACTCTGCTCGCCTTTGAAGATGATCGTCTCGAGGAAGCAAAGACGCTGCTCGAAAGTCGTTTGGAGAAGTTCACCGATTATTACTCGTTTTACTTGTACTCCGAGGTGCTTCGCCAGATGGGGTTGGATCGTAGCGCCCCGTATCAACAAAGAGTCCAGCGGCTACTGGAGAAGTCAGTCCGTTTAAATCCCAATTTCCCGCCTGCCAGACTGAACCTAGGCCGGATTTATGCCGGGCTGCAAGATTGGCCCAATGCCATCTCGCAGTTTGAGACGGCAGTCGCTGCTGATCCGGGAGACAAAAGACCTTACTACGAGCTTTATAAGATCTATGTCCGTATGGGCGTACGAGAGAAGGCCCAAGAGATGCTCGCCTTTGTGCGGGAGATCAATAAGAACGAGAGCGGCAAAACGATGCGGGAGAATGTGCGAGAAAGAGTAGAGGCCCTGAAACGTGCGCGACGCAGCGGTCAGCAATACTAGGATGCAATACCGAAACCTTTGTGGAAAGGCGCAACGCGGGGTCCTGTTGCTCGGTCTCGCCTTCAGCTTGGCTGGGGGAGGCAATCAACGCTTCTTGTTCCTGGAGCAAGGCGCGGAGTGGGGACTTACAACGCCTATCACATACGGTGGGGAGGGACAGGACAAAGCCATGCTAGAAAGCACGGGGACGGGAGTTGCGGTCATTGATTATGACAACGACGGTCGGCCGGACCTTTTCTTTGTCAACGGCTCGCGCCTCGAAGAGGTATCATCCGTCTCGGCCCCAGTGAGTATGCTCTACCGCAACGTCGGGGATCGGTTTGTCGATGTTACCGAAAAGGCTGCTGTGGGCCATCCTGGCTGGGGTCAGGGCGTGTGCGTCGGAGATTACGACAACGATGGCTGGACTGATCTTTATGTCACCCACTACGGGTACAACCTCCTTTTTCGCAATCGGGGGGACGAAACTTTCGAAGAACGCGGTCGAAAGGCCGGTGTCGCTGGTGAAAGCGCCCGCTGGGGCGCGGGTTGCACTTTTCTGGATTACGACCGTGACGGCGACTTAGATCTTTTTGTAGCGAATTACGTGGCGTATAGGGATCTAGCGAGCCTGGTGACCAAACCCGAATGCGATTGGCGGGGAATGGCTGTTACTTGCGGCCCGATGGGGCTGCCCCGGGATACCAATATCCTGTATCGAAACAATGGAGATGGTACCTTTGCCGACTTGTCGCGCGCCAGCGGGATTACTGTCACTGAGGGCCATTACTGCTTTCAGCCCATAACGGCCGATTTCGACGCCAACGGCTGGCCTGATATCTACGTTAGTTGCGACATGGCGCCAAATATTCTCTATCGCAACAATGAAGATGGAACGTTTACAGACATCGGAGTCGTTTCCGGTTCGGGCTTGAAAGATGGTGGTGAACTGCAGGCGGGTATGGGAGTGGCCGTGGCGGATTTTGATGGCGATGAACTGTTGGATATCCTGGCGACCAACTTTTCTCAAGATACTCCCACGCTCTATCAAAACCTCGGGGATTGGATTTTTGCCGACGCCACCCTGGTGGCTCAGTTGGGGCGATATAGGAAATACCTGGGATGGGGGACCGTATTTTTCGACTTTGACAACGACAGCTGGGAGGACCTGTTCATAGTGAACGGTCACGTTTACCGAGGGGTCGACAAACACGGACTCGGAAGCTACCGGCAGAGTAACCTTCTTTATCGCAACCGAGGCAATGGAACATTCGCGAACATTTCATTCCAAGGTGGACCGGCCATTCTGAGCAAGACCGCGTCTCGTGGCGCGGCGACCGAGGACTTCAATGGTGATGGCAGCTTGGATCTGGTCATCGTAAACTTGAACGAACCACCCTCCCTGTTGATGAATCAAAACAAGGATGGCAACTGGCTTGTGGTCAAGCTGATCGGCGACCAAAGTAATAAAAGTGGGATCGGCGCACGAGTGGTTCTCGATATTTCCGGTCGCAGGCTGATCCGCGAGGTCCGCAGCGCATCCAGCTACTACTCGAGCAGCGGGCTTCGCCTTCACTTCGGGCTTGGGGAAGCCCAAAGCGTTGATGCTCTCGAGGTATTTTGGCCTAGTGGCAAGGTGGGCCGCTTTGATGATCTCGCTGCTAACCGGGTCCTCGTAATCCGAGAAAAGGAAGGATTAACCGCCCCTCCGTTGCGGGATAAAGCGGATGCCACAAAACAAGTAAGAAGCCCGCCGTGAGATTATCGCTGCCTTATTACTGACACGTAGGGATTCCACAGAACTGTCTTTGACGCGAAGAGGCCGTCCGCTGAGAACGGCGCTGACAAACTAGACCACATAGCGGCGGTGTGAAGGCTCCCAGAGGAGGCGGAGGACCAAGCCGCTGATGTGGTCCGCAAGCATCCCCGAGGTGTTTTGTGGAACACCGGAGGGATGTATCGGGTGGAGCTATACGTTCAAGTACGACGAAGTGTCTGCGTCGAAGGGCTAAGCGAACGCGAAGCAGCACGGCGCTTTGGGATTGCTCGCGAGACCGTGCGCAAGATGTTGCGCTACCGGATTCCGCCGGGCTATCGGCGGAGCAAACCGGCGAGGCGTCCCAAACTGGAGGCCTTCACAGGGATCATCGATCAGATCCTGACCGACGATCGGGAGCGTCCGAGGAAACAACGCCACACCGCACAGCGCATCTTTGACCGCCTCCGCGACGAGTACGGGTTCACAGGCGGCTACACGACCGTCAAGGACTACGTACGCGAGAAGAAGCTGGGCGGACAAGAGATGTTCGTGCCGCTGACGCATCCGCCGGGTGACGCCCAGGCGGACTTCGGCGAAGCGGTCGTCGTCATCAACGGAGTGCAGCGCAAGGCGCACTTCTTGGTCGTCGATCTGCCGCATAGCGATGACGCATTCGTGAAAGTGAGAACGGCGCTGACAAACTAGACCACATAGCGGCGGTGTGAAGGCTCCCAGAGGAGGCGGAGGACCAAGCCGCTGATGTGGTCCGCAAGCATCCCCGAGGTGTTTTGTGGAACACCGGAGGGATGTATCGGGTGGAGCTATACGTTCAAGTACGACGAAGTGTCTGCGTCGAAGGGCTAAGCGAACGCGAAGCAGCACGGCGCTTTGGGATTGCTCGCGAGACCGTGCGCAAGATGTTGCGCTACCGGATTCCGCCGGGCTATCGGCGGAGCAAACCGGCGAGGCGTCCCAAACTGGAGGCCTTCACAGGGATCATCGATCAGATCCTGACCGACGATCGGGAGCGTCCGAGGAAACAACGCCACACCGCACAGCGCATCTTTGACCGCCTCCGCGACGAGTACGGGTTCACAGGCGGCTACACGACCGTCAAGGACTACGTACGCGAGAAGAAGCTGGGCGGACAAGAGATGTTCGTGCCGCTGACGCATCCGCCGGGTGACGCCCAGGCGGACTTCGGCGAAGCGGTCGTCGTCATCAACGGAGTGCAGCGCAAGGCGCACTTCTTGGTCGTCGATCTGCCGCATAGCGATGACGCATTCGTGAAAGCGTTTCCGGCCGAGACGACGGAGGCATTCTGCGAGGGGCACAATGCGGCGTTTCGCTATTTTGGCGGCGTGCCGCGCAGCATCGTCTACGACAACACGAAGCTAGCGGTGGCGAGGATCCTGGGAGACGGCACACGCCAGAGGACCCGTGTCTTCTCCGAGCTGCAGTCACATTATCTGTTCGCCGACCGTTTCGGGCGGCCGGGCAAGGGCAACGACAAAGGCAAAGTGGAAGGGTTGGTGGGCTATGCGCGGCGCAACTTTATGGTGCCGATCCCCAGGTTCTCAAGTTGGGAAGCCTTCAACGAACACCTCGAAGCGAAGTGCCGCAAGAACCGTGGACGGCGCTTGCGGCGACACTCGGAAACGATCGGTGAGCGTTTCGAGCGCGACCGCCAGGCGTTTCTGACGTTGCCTGCTGTCGGGTATGACGCTTGCGACAAGCGCACGACGCGGGTGACGTCGTTGTCGCTGGTGCGCTATCGGACCAACGACTACTCGGTTCCGACGCGCTACGGCCACCGCGAAGTACTGCTGAGAGCTTACGTCGATGAGGTGGTCATCGGCTGCGGCAGCGAAGAGATCGCCCGGCATCGGCGCAGCTACGAACGCGAGGAGTTGATCTTCGATCCGCTGCATTACCTGGCCTTGCTGGAGCGCAAGACGAACGCGCTGGATCAAGCCGCGCCGCTCGTCGGTTGGCAGTTACCGCAAGATCTCGTGCGTTTGAGACGCTTGCTCGAAGTGCGGCTGGGTAAACCAGGCAAGCGCGAGTACGTGCAGGTGCTGCGTTTACTCGAAGACTTCCCGCTCACCGACGTCACCGCCGCCGCGCGGCAGGCCGTTGAGTTGGGAACGATCGGCTTCGACGCCGTCAAGCACCTCGTCCTGTGTCGGATCGAGCAACGGCCGCCCCGCTTGGACTTGACGCAGTATCCGCACTTACCCACAGCACAAGTCGAACAGACATCGACAACAGATTATTTGGTGCTGCTGGCACAGGGAGTGGACTGATGGCGAGATCCAAACTGCTGCTGGAAGCTCATCTGAAAGCACTGCGGCTGCCGACCTTCTTACGCGAGTACGACAAGGTGGCACGGCAGTGCGCCACGGAGGGCTTGGATGCGAGACGCTTTCTGCTGCAACTGTCCGAGCTCGAACTGCTCGACCGTGAACGCCGAGCGACCGAGCGGCGCATCAAGGCCGCCAAGTTCCCGGTCACGAAAACCCTTGATACGTTCGACTTCCTGGCGTTACCCAAGTTGAACAAGAAGCTGGTGCTCGAGCTGGCACACGGAGAGTTCATCGACCGTCGCGAGAACGTGTTGGCTCTAGGAAACTCCGGCACGGGGAAAACGCATCTCGCTCTGGCGCTGGGACTGGCGGCCTGCCAGGGTGGCTATCGGGTTCGCTTCACTACCGCCGCAGCGCTGGTCAACGAGCTGCTGGAAGCCCGTGATGAGCGGCGCTTGCTGAGGGCCCAAAAGCAGCTCGCCAAGCAAGACCTGCTGATCGTCGATGAACTGGGCTACGTGCCGCTGTCGAAGACCGGAGCGGAGTTGCTGTTCGAAACCTTCTCACAGCGCTACGAGCAGGGCTCCACGATGGTGACCTCGAACCTGCCGTTCAACGAGTGGACCGAAGTCCTCGGGTCCGAGCGCATGACCGGCGCCCTGCTGGATCGGCTCACTCACCACGTCCACATCCTGGAGATGAACGGCGATAGCTTCCGCCTCAAGCAGAGCAAGAAGCAACGCTCTCCGTCTTCGGATTGATCCCCGCCGGCTCGCCACAGTTTTTGTGAGCCGCCTTCCACTCCGCCTTCAGCCGCCCTAACGGGCGACCTCAGGCTGCGTTCCAGCCGTCCCACAAAAACTCGAAGCAAAACCCCGACTCCCCCCCCACTGGTCTATTTTTGCTCCGCCGCTCTACCCCAAAACTGGTCTATTCTCCCTCCGCCGAACTGGTCTAATTTTGCTCCGCCCTTGACAGCCGTCTCGCCCACCACCGCTGAAACAGACGACCAGCCCCCCGAGCTTCCGCCCGACGGGGACCGCTGAGGGCCCAGGGCCAGCCGATCGCGAAAACTGCGAAGGCGAAAGGGCCGTTAGGCGGCTGCCTGGGGCTCTCTTTTAGAACGTAACCGGCAGGGACTTAACACCGCGAATGGCCAAGTTTTCGTGCCAGTCGAGCGTGTCGCCAGTAAGCTGCATGTCCGGCATGCGGCGGAGTACGGCGTTGATCGCGATCGGTGCTTCCATGCGCGCCAGCGGGGCGCCCACGCAGTAGTGAATGCCGAAGCCAAAGGCTACGTGGGGGTTCGGCTCACGGCAGATGTCGAGGCGATCGGGGTCCGGAAACTCCAGCGGGTCGCGATTCGCGGCTCCGACCACTAAGAACACGCGCTGCTCTTTGTGGATGTGGCTGCCACGCAGCTCGATGTCTTCGGCTGCCCGGCGCTCGGCACGCTGTATCGGGGTGTCGTAGCGCAACAACTCCTCCGCCGCACTCTCGACCAGGGAGGGGTCGTCCTTGAGTTTCTGTAGTTCGTCCGGATGGCGGAGCAGCGCCAGGATGCCGTTTCCAATCAGGTTCGTCGTGGTCTCGTGACCGCCGGCAAGCAGGGTAACGCAAGTAGCCAACAGCTCCTGTTCGGTGAGCTTTTCTCCCTCCTCCTCGGCAGCAATGAGGACACTGATCAAGTCATCTTGGGGATGCCGGCGGCGCTCCGCCATGATGTCGCGGTAGTAATCCGTGAATTCAAACATGCTTCGCTGAGCAATCTCGGCTCGGTCAGGCATGGCATGGCCCGACCCCAAGAACGCCACGATGTCGTCGGACCACTTCTTAAACTGAGCCCGATCCTCCTCGGGCAGACCGATAATCCGCGCGATCACGGTGACCGGCAGGGGATAGGCGAAATCCCGAATGACATCCATCCGCCCCTGCTGTTGGACCTCGTCCAATAGGTCGTCGACAATCTCTTGGATCCACGGGCGCATACGCTGTACGACGTTCGGCTCGAAAGCCTTGTGCACCAGCTTGCGAATTCGCGTGTGATCCGGGGGATCCAACAACCCGATAAACTTCGACAGGTAATCGCGGAGCGGTTGCGCTTCGTGCTGCGCGGCCTCGGGGAGCTGGCCCATAAACGACGACATTCGGTCGGAGGAAAAACGGCGATGATCGCGCAAAGCTGACACGACGTCGTCGAAGCGCGTGATCAGCCAACAACCCAAGGCGTCACTCCAGTGCACCGGATCCTCAGTGCGCAGCTGGTGGTAGAGCGGATAGGGGTTGGCAAGAAGCTGGGGGTCATACTCGGAGTACGCCTCCAGGGCCGCGTCATAAGGTTGGGCTTCGTGCATGTTCCGGACTGGTTCAATCGATATACAGAAACTCATTCAGGCAGAACAAGGATTGACAGTAGCTCTGCCAAGCAGCCAGCCGGCTGCCCTCTTCGGATTGACCGGCCGATTTGAGCCGCTCGGTATACTCGCTCAAGAAGTTTGCGGCTTGCGCCAACTCTTCCGTAGTAGGAGGCCGCCCCAACACTTCCACGTGCGCCAACCGCAGGCGGTCCTCGTGGTTTTCCTCGGCCAGGCCGAGCCGGTAGAGCCGCTCGAACAGAGGATGCTCCGACATTCCCTCCAGCAAGCGCGTGGCAAAGTGTAACGACTGCTCTCGCGCGAAGGGGTTGTTCATCAGGAATAAAGCCTGCGGTGCGACAGTTGTATCGTTGCGTTTCGAGGTCACGGCATTCGCGTCGGCGAAGTCGAATTGTTGGAACATGACAGGCAGTTGATTACGGACCACGGGCAGGTAGATGCTGCGGCGCAGGCTATTGTAGGCCTCGAAACCCTCCCCTGCTAGGCCGGTTGCAAACAGCCCCCGCTCCGTGTCTACGGTGTCGTTCTTGTCCTGCCAATCGAAGATATCGCCCCCGATTGTCCGGTCGAGCTGGCCGCTGATTGCGAGAATCGAATCCCGCAACTGCTCCGTGTCGAGCCGCCGCCGGTTCATGCGCCACAGCAGCCGGTTGTCGGGATCGACTTGCTGTCCCTCCTCCCGAGCGAAGCTCTGCATCTGGTACGTGTTTGACAGCAGGATCAGCCGGTGCACCGCCTTGATCGACCAGCCACTCTCGATAAAGCGGGATGCTAGCCAGTCTAGTAATTCCGGATGCGAAGGTGTTTCCCCGGTCGATCCGAAGTTGTCGCTAGTCGCCACCAGGCCTCTGCCAAAGTGCCCCTGCCAGATGCGGTTGACCATCACTCGGGGGGTCAGCGGATTATCAGAGCCGGCGATCCAGCGCGCCAACTCCAATCGGCCGCTCTGCTCCGTCTCGATCGGGGGGTGGTCTTCACTGGCGATAATTCGCAGGAATCCGCGGGGCGCCTCTTCGCCCAGGTTGTGGTAGTTTCCCCGGATGTGCACCTGGAGATCGGCCGGCTTTCCCTCTTTGGGGGCCATGACCGTCACTTTTTCACCACCGGGAATCTCCAAGACCGGGTGTTCCCACCACATCGAGGTGTGCTCGAGATCCGACAGAGTCTCCGTGCTCTTGAAGATCCCCGCCAGCGAATAGTAGTCACGCGTGGGGATGGGATCAAACTTGTGATCGTGGCAGCGGGCACAAGCCACCGTCAGTCCGAGGAACACCTTGCCCATCACCTCGATCTGCTCGTCGACGATATCCAGCACCAGCTTTTCCTTGTCCTGCTCCGCCGTGCCTTTCGGGCCCAGCATCAAAAAGCCGGTAGCAATGGCCCGCTGCAGGGCTAGATCGAGGTTCTTGGTGGACGCCAGTAGATCGCCCGCTAGCTGCTCGATAATGAACTGGTCATAGGGCTTGTCGTCGTTGAAGGCGCGAACAACGTAGTCGCGGTAACGGTAGGCGTAGCGGAAGACGAAGTTCCCGTCGATCCCGCTCGTGTCGGCGTAGCGAACCACGTCGAGCCATTGGCGGCCCCATCGCTCGCCGTAGTGCGGCGACTCGAGGAGCCGATCGACCAAGCGGGCCAAGGCGGGAAAGGGCTTCTTGTCGTACTCGTCCGGCTCGGATTCTCCGGCTAGGAACTCGTTGATCTCCTCGGGCGCGGGCGGCAAACCGGTCAAGTCATACGTCACTCGCCGAATCAGCGTTCGCTTGTCCACCGGGGGCGACGGCGTAAGCCCCTTCTCTTCCAGCTTGGCCAGGATGAAGCTGTCTAAAGGAGTCTTCGCCCAATCCGCGTCCTTGACCTCCGGTCGCTTGGGATCTCGGATCGGCTGAAACGACCAGAAAGACTTCTGCTCCTCGGTGAATATGGCCTTTTGCGGGGGAGGCCGCCACAGCTCTTCCTGATTGATCCACTCCTGGAGGACCTTCAGATGGGCGGCGGCTAGGCGCTCAGCATCGGGCGGCATCTTCAACTTCCCGGTGTGGGAGGCGGCCTGATATAAGAGACTCTCGTCGGCGTTGCCGGGGATGACGGCGGGTCCGGCCTTGCCGCCTTTGAGCATCGTCTTGCGCTGTCGCATGTCCAGTCCAGCGGTCTTAGCTTCGCCGTGGCAGGCCATGCAGTGGCGGTCCAAGATAGCGCGGCCGGATTGCTCAAGGGGAGTCTGCGATTGCGCTGGGGCCGATTGGGCTAAAGCAACGAACGTTGCCGCACCGACGCTAACCAGCAGCGACAGCATCAGCGCCCTAGCGAGATAAGTATTCACTCTCGGCACACGCCACCGTTCCTTCCACTTATGTTACACCTTTTATGTTACACCTTGACGCGCGGGGTTCACCACGAAGGGGCAAAGCCGCGCACTTCTTCCCGGGAGGTTCGGGGATCTCTGCATCGATCCCTTGACTTTTACCTATCATGGATGTCTCAGACAAGACTTTCTGATCCTCCTGGCGTCGCTTTCGAGCCCGACATTCCCGAATCTATGTGAACTCGTCTCCAGGATAATCCACTACCCACCCCGGTGTTTGCATAATCCCAGGCGGGTCAACGACTTCCGGTTGTGCTTACGCTTACATCTAAACTCGATTTGCCCTTGACGGGACTTCAAATCATGTAGTACTCTTTTTTATAGTATTAACACCTTATCATGAGACGAGGGGTCTCGGGGGACAATCCATTCCAGCAAGAGCAAGACGGGTTGTGCAACCAACCAGCCCGTCGTGCGCTCAGCCTGGCTCGTGAACATTAAAAACATGGATTCATCGGCATCATTAGCAGTGCATTCCATCTGTTTCAGAGGGGGAACAATGAGACGAATCACCGTCAGCTTCACAGTTTTACTCATCGCCGCGATGGGCCTTTTCCCAGCGGGCCAAATCTGGGCCCAGAGTACCCATTCAGAGATCCACGGTGCGGTGACCGATCCAACCGGTGCCGCAATCGCTAACGCCACGATCTCCTTGACCAAGATCGACACCGGGGCCGAGACGGCTCTGGCGACGAATGAGGTCGGCTTGTATTACGGTCGAAGCCTGAACCCAGGGCTGTACGAGATCCAAGTCGAGTTCGCCGGCTTCAAAACGTTCCGCGTTACCGGAATTGAGTTGAGGACCGGAGCCAATCTTGAATACCCCATCACGCTGGAAGTCGGGGCCGTGACGGAAACTATCGAGGTGACCGCGGAAGCGACAGCGGACATCCAGACCGCTTCCGGGGACGTCAGTTCGGTCGTCGGCAGCCAGGTGATCAAAGAGATGCCGGCTTCCACCCGCAGGGTGATGGAACACATGATGGTTACTCCGGCTGTGACGATGACGACAAAAGGGCATACTGGCTCTTTATACATGCCTTTCTTCAGCATCGCCGGAAATGCCACCACCCGGGGTAACACGTACGTCATTGATGGGACCGACGGCAACAGCGTGAGGGGAACGTGGGAAGGGGGAGGTCTGCCTTTCTTCAATCCTCCCACGGAGCTCGTTCAGGAGATGAGGGTTTTGATTAACAATTACTCCGCCGAGTTCGGGGGAAGCACGGGAGCAGCGATCGTGATGACCACCAAGGGCGGCAGCAACGAGTTCCACGGCCAAGTCTACTATTACAGTCAAAACGAAGCCCTGGACGCCAGAAACTTCTTTGCAACCTCAAGGCCTGGCAACAAATATCACAGTTACGGGGGCTACGTAGGCGGGCCCATTGTGAAAGACAAAACCCACTTCCTCTTTGCCCGTGAGCAGGAGCTCTGGTTACAGGGAAGCGCGGTGCAAGATACTTTGCCCTCTCTGCTGCAACGACAGGGGGACTTCTCCCAGACTTTTGACGCTGGGGGAAGCCTGGTTCCCATCTATGATCCGGCGTCAACCGTAAGTGGCACTCGTACTCAGTTCCCGAACAACGTGATCCCGAGCGATCGGTTTGATCCCGTCGCCGCTCAAGTGGTTCCCATGTACCCCGACCCGAACCAAGCGGGAACCACCGCGGGGGCCTTTAATTTCGCGGCAAACTTTTTAGCTACGGATCTTGACCGCCCGCTGACCTACGTGCGGCTCGATCATCAATTCAGTTCAGACCACCGAGCCTATTTTCGCGTTTCCGACGATCCTTACAATTTTCCGATCCAGGGCGCCTGGACAGGAACGGGGTCGGACAGTGAGATCGCCGATCCCCGCACGGAGAAGAATTCCTTAAGCGGCTTCGTTATAGGCGCCTCCTATGACTGGATCGTCTCTCCGACCAGGGTAAACCATCTTGGGTTCTCGTATGCCGGCTTGGTGCTGGATCGTGCGGCGGGAAGGGGCCGTCCGGCGGTTTATCGGCAGGATTGGGCGGGCCAATTAGGTTTGAAAAATGCCGGCGCCGACTTTTTCCCGAATTTTAGCCCGGCGGGCTTTACTCCCATTGGGGGTGGCACTTGGTTCCAAGATCTCGGCTATAACGTGAATCGTGGATGGGGCCTTTCGGATACGCTGACCATTATGCGCGGAAAGCACACCTTCAAGACAGGGGTGGCGTACAAGAATTCAAGAACCGCCCTTTGGGTACGCATTTGGCCGTCAGGCAGAACCGACTACGACTCCCGCGCCACAGCGCAGCCAGGGGTTGCGGGCACCGGGAACGGGTTGGCCTCGTTCCTGCTAGGGGAGGTGGCCTCGGCACAAGTCGTGGATGTTCCAGCTCCCATGAACCGGGCCTATTACTTGGCGGGGTTCTTCCAGGATGACTGGCGCGTGTCGCCCAACCTGACCCTGAATTTGGGTGTGCGTTACGAATACGACCGGCCCAAAACGGACACGGCCTTGACCAGGAACTACTTCAACCTTACCAAGACCAATCCGGTGTGCGATTGTCCGGGGGTGATCGAGTTCAGTAGTAACCGCTTCGCGGAAGAGGGCAAACATACGCCCGACTACGACGCCATTTACAATAGCATCGCTCCCCGAATTGGGTTTGCCTATAAGATCGGCGGCCAACACGACCTGGTGATCCGCGGCGGCATCGGGTTGTTTTACACCGGGCCGGACCGTGCCGACAAATATGTGTTTGGTCCCCAAGCGGGCGCCGGTTACCAAGGGGCCTGGGGCACGCCTGACGCCGGTCTCACGCCGGCCTTCCGCTTGTCGGAGGGTTTTCCGATAGCGCCTCAGGAACCGCTCACGGACGGTTGGGGAGCCGTGCCGATTGGAGTGAATCCGCGCTTCAGTCCCCAGTTCTATTTTGTAGACCGTAGGTCAGGCTACAGCCAGCAATACAATGTGGGCGTCCAGAAACAGTTCGGAAGAACGCTGCTGGAAGTAGCCTTTTTAGGCAATCGCACCAGGAGGCTGCCGACGCGGGAGCCGTTAGCGTATAACGAGCTCAGACCCGAAGATCGTGGGCCGGGGAATGCCCAGATTCGCCGTCCCTTCCCGCAGTTTGGAGGCGTTACATCCCGGGGTGAGAGCGTTGGGATTTCCGATTACTACGCCGGCACGGTTCACTTGAAACGCCAATTTTCTAATGGGCTGACATTCCAGACTCACTACGTGTATGCCGACCACAAGGACAATTTTAGTTACCAGAAGAGCCGTTGGGACCTGCCAGGAAAGGCAAACTACGGTCCCAGCCCGCTGATGCGGCGTCATCGTTTCGTGTGGTCTTCGGTTTACGATTTGCCCTGGGGCCCGGGAAGGCCTTGGTTGTCGTCGGGGCCGTTGGGGAACATTCTTGGTGGCTGGGTGACCGGGCTCACCATCGAAGCCCGAAGTGGACAGCCCCTCAATATCGGCAACGCCGTCAACACCTGCAACTGCTTTAGCCAGGGAACGCAGGGGGTCGACTCGGCGGGCAGTCCAGGAGGTTCACCATCCAACTTCGATCCCGGCCAAGACGACTGGTTCAATACCGCGGCGTTTTCCGCTCCGGCGCCCTTCACCTTCGGCAACGCCGGGGCTGGACTCTTTGAGGCGCCAGGGTTCTTCGAGACGAATTTGACCCTCAGCAAGGGGTTCAGTATCACCGAGAGGGTTAGAACGGAGATTCGTGCTGAGTTCTTCAACCTCTTCAACCAAGTGAATTTCGGAGTTCCCGGTACCAGTTTCGGCACAGGCCAGTTTGGGAGAGTCTCCGGTACGCTAGGAAATCCTCCGTCCGACTTGGGCCGTTCGCGAAAAATCCAACTGGGGGCGAAAATACTGTTCTAACGGGCAGCAGTTCTTAGCTGAACGAGCAGACTAATTCGTGAGAACGCCTATCCCGACTCTATCGGGGTAGGCGTTTTTTCGTGGGAACTCCGACCTTCATACTTCACGTCGACGAGTACCACGACATGCTCAGCGACCAGCTGCCAATGCGGTTCGGAGAGTTTATCTACTTCGTGATGCGCAAGTGGAGCAATTGCCGTGTTTGCTGGTTGACCAAGAACCCCATCGATGACCCAGCCATGTGGCTGTCTGAAGACGCTTGGGAGTCGGTTCGCGCTAGTCATCGGCGGCCAGAAGTTCGGCTGGAAACTGCCGCCTGGCGCGTCTTTCCCGCAGCCATCGCCGCTTTCGGCAACGAACCCAGTCCCCTGCCGCGAGCACTCTGGACAGCACCCAACAAGGTGGACGCGGAAGGCTCGAAGAAGCCGATCGATCCTTCTGGGTTCGGCTTAGACTGAACCGCAGCCTCCGAACCACCTCCGGGTGGTCCGCCTGGAGATTCCGAGTCTCCGCCGGGTCCTCAGCCAAGTCGTACAACTCAACAGGATCGAGCTTCTTGTCTGATTTCCGGTCGTCGAGAACTGGTACGAAGAGTTCCGCGACCGCGAATAGGACTAAGTCCTCCGAAATGACCGCGGAGTACACGATAGTAGGACTTGAACGGCGGGAGCAGGCGGTGCGTCGAGTGCAGGAACGGCTGCTCGGAGACACGGTCTCAAAGGCCGTGAACTGACCTATAATGCGGGAATTGTGCAGGCTGCTAAATCTGGTTGGCGACGCTAAGTTCTTGGAATCGTTGGTCGGGCCGCCGAGATTTGAACTCGGGACCTCTTCCACCCCAAGGAAGCGCGCTACCAGGCTGCGCCACGGCCCGACCCAACGACATTGTAGCTTACGGGAGGGCGTAGCCGCGGGCGGCATGCCGCAAGTGCGAGCCCGTTTTGAAAGGGCTTATGTGGCACCAGCGGCTTAAGCCCCAGGTAGAAGGCCGTTCAAAACGGCCTGGTCACTTCTCATCCTTTTCGCCTCCCACCCGCCGGATAACGGCAGGCCCAGCACGGTTTTGTCGCGAAGAAGTTGTAGGGGCAGGCCGCTGCGCTTGCCCGGAGACCGACGGATTGCGCGTGACCCGTTCTCACTCGGCTGCCACCGCCAGCCGCGAATACCCTCCTCCTTACCACGCCGAACACAGAGAAGGTCGTGGAAAAGGCGCGTTGGCTTTATCGATATTGATCTCGCCCTGCGCTGGCTTACCGCGACACCCTGCTGGCGGGCTGGCACAGTGGCCAGCCCCTACGGCTGCAATACGAGGGAGACAGATCGTAGGGGCGGACCACCGTGTCCCCGTTTTTGCCCGACCCCACTTTTACGAAGGGCCACTAGTCCGACTTCGAATCCCGTTCTCCCTTAATAGCCGCCAGCAGTCTTTCAAAGTCCGATCCCGTCATTTTCACGGACGCGCGGATCAGCTTTTCATCGTCGACTACGTCGATGGCGTCGAACAGTTTCATGACGTCGGGGTACTGCTCGCTCAAAGTCAGCCGCCCCAGCGCAACCATCCCCCGGCCGGCATCCGCCAAAGTCTTGGCATCCTCGGGGGTAGCGCAAACGCCCTCGGCCTTAACGTCGATACCGTCCGTCAGATCCGCCGCCAGACTCGAGCTCTCCATCGAGCGGAAGATCCGGAAGGCGGGAATGTTTATCCCGCTGGGAAAGCTGCCGGCCCCGCTCTCCCAAAGCTCTCCGGTATTCAAGGAAACGGACCACAGCTGGTTTGACAAGTTGAGCGCTTCCGCCCTTTCGAGCAACTGCGTGTTGTCGAGGAGACTCGCGCCACCGTCCATTTTGCGGTCGATCGTTTCCATCACGGCGGGCTTCACCCCAGCGACAGCGATCCTCTCGTCGAAGAACGCTAGGGCAAAGCCGTCCTCCAGTTGCTTAAGAAACTCTGAGCCCGGCGCCTGGGGTATGGAGCCACTCGTTTTGGGCACAGGCTGATCGTACACGCCGACGCCGCGGTACTGTTCGACTTTGGCGTCGTCTAGCTGCCGGCCTATCTCCGTGAGGTCGAACCGGCCACGAGCCACAACCAGAAACCGCGCCGCGGGAGCACTAGACTGGTCATCTGATGCATCGACCCATGAGGCCGCTAGCACCCGGTCGAGGTCCTGCCACGGGTCGAAGCCGATCTGGGCCGCCATCCTGTCGAAATCCTGATGAGGTTGCTCGTTCTTTCGATTCTCTGCTTCCAACAAGCGGTAGACTGGGGTGGTTTTCAGCCGCAGGATATCCGCGCCCATCAGCGACACGGGATTAGACGGCAGTAAGGCGGCGAGTTCTCGGTCCAGCCCTGCAGCTTGGCTCTCGTCCTCCGTCTGACAGGAGTAGAAAGCGAGGACCGGGACAAAAACCACAGCGAGCAAACACGCCGTAGACCGACTAGTGAGTCGTTCCTTGCCGAACCAATCTCGTGAAAAACCCTTCGCTAACATGATCAATAGTCCTTCCTTTGGAAAACCCAAACACCCGCCCCCAACACCACCACCGCGAAGATCCCCGAGCTCCAAATCGGCATCCAAGACTCCAACTCCCGCTCCATAAGCACCAGCCTCGCCGTGTTCCCGATTTCGTAGAGCTTGGGGAAAACATGGTAAAGCCCCTCCACCAAATCCCGTGGCCACTGGGAGTCGAAATAAGGAGCGATGCGCTCGTGTTGCGAAAAGATCAGGCTCATGAGCGCCACGAAATACGTCACCATCGTCGCCAGCACCGCGCTGTCCGAGACGACGGCCACGAAGACGATCACCGGCAGCAGAACAGCAAAAGCGAACATCGCCAGCACGGCCGCCAGCAGAAAGTCGGTCTTCCAAATCTCGGTCTTGAAACCGAGGATGATCCAGACGCCGAGAACGAGATAGAAGAGGTTCACCCCAATCACCGCCAGCGTTCCCAGGACCTTGGCGAGCAGCAGCGTCGGACGAGAGACCGGCTTCGATAGGAGCAGCTCGATTCGCCCCGGCTCGAAGACCGTAGGAATCAGCCCGGCGGCTGCGAAGATGGCAAGAAACAACCCGGCGGTGAACAAGAACGACGCCACAGCCCCTAGGACGAACCCAACCAGCTCCTCTACTGGGACCGTCCGACCCTGATTGACCTCCATGCTGAAAACTTCGACGGCAGCGACCCCTCCTTCTACAAGGTCGATGTTGAGCACCAGGAGGAAGAGCAGGATCAAGACCGTCGAACAGCCGAGGAATCCCCAGAAAATCTTCCGCGATAAGGACTCCCGAAACGTGTCGCCGACCAGGGCAAGGACAGGACTGCTGAAAGTCATCGTTTCCGCGCCTCTTGGACTGCCCGCACGAAGACGTCCTCCAGGGTAGAGCGCTGAGCACGAAGCTCTTCGACCTTCACACCCTCGCGGCGCAGCACATCAATAGCGCGATTCGCAGCTTCGCGGTCGGGGAATTCCAGATGAAGCATTCCATCTTGCGAGGAAACGCCGGCCGCTTTTTCACGTATTTCGCTTAAGGCGCTCTCCGTGACGTCAACCGCCGTCAGCCGGTAGCCGCTTCCCGCAGTCAGCTCCCGCACCCGCCCCGTCAAAGCCACCTCCCCGCGGCGGATGATCGCCACCTGTTCGCAGAACAACTCAACCTCAGCCAGCAAATGTGAGTTCAAGAAGATGGTCGTGCCTTCTTGTCGCAGTTGTTGAAGAATCTCGCGAATCAGCCGCCGGCCGACCGGATCCACCCCGTCGCTCGGTTCGTCAAGGATCAGCAAAGAAGGCCGGTGCATCAGGGCCTGTGCCAGACCCAATCGCTGCAGCATTCCCTTGGAGTATTTGCCTATACGAACATCTCCCCAGCCATCCAAACCGACGCGCTCGAGCAGTTCCCCGGCTCTTCGTTTTCTTTCCTCCGACGCCAGGCCGGAGAGAGCGGCATAAAACTCGAGCATCTGCCGGCCGGTGTTATAGGTGGGGAAGCGATGGTTCTCGGGCAAGTAGCCGATTTGCCGACGGGCTTCGGGATCCCGGCAGCTCCTCCCGAACAAGCGTGCCTGGCCCCCGGTGGGGCGTATGACTCCCAGCAATAGCTTGACGAATGTGGTCTTGCCTGATCCGTTGGGCCCCAGAAGGCCGAAGGCGGCGCCGGGCTCCACCGCGAGCGAAATCCCGTCGACCGCCCGCACAACTCGACGGCGGTACGTGCTACGAAAATGTTTCGCCAGCCCTTCCGTCTCGATCACCGGCCCTGTCGAGTTCATCTGCTTCGATGTTACCCCTTCGTACGTGCTTGCTCCCGGCAGAGTTCCGCATATAGGGGGCTGTTTGTCACAAGGAGTCTGCCTGGACGCCCGTGGGGAAAGTGCAGTAAGCGGCTGCGTAGGGGGACCGATTTTCGCTCTGCCGGGCTTCAGCGAATGGTTAGGCAAGAAGCTGTACTATCTGTTCAGCATATATGTCGTAACGCCGCGGCAGCGCTGAATTGGGTCGTAGAACTCATGCCATTTCTCCAGGGAGTCGAATTTATCCGCCAAGTATACCTGTGGATGCCTAGGCAACCGGACGGTCTCCTTTGAGTCGATATCAGTTCCAGACCAACGCTTGGCAAGCGTTCCCGTGAGCAAGTCGTCTTTCAGTGATCCGGAGAAATGAAATTTCGCCTCAAGCGTCTCCGCCTGGAAACGAATGCTGCGGCTTTCCGAGCTGTGTTGAATATCTGTCAGCACCCCACACGGAGGATCACCGCAAAGGCCTCGATGGTGATGGAGCAGCCCGAAGAGCACATCGTTGTGCTTCCATAGATCTATCGAATAGCCACTGCAGTGATGACCATCGATTGATTCGACCTTTTCGTAGGTTCCGACGTACACAACGCGTCGGGATGAGGTCTCCGCCGCGTCTAAAACAACCGAGAGGTGGTTAAACAAGGCCGGGACGACAAGGCACAGAGCGACCAAAAACAACACGCCCGCGAACACCGTCGGCACGGGAGGCAGTGCATTCTCGCCCCGCGAAGCCGAGTGGGAAGCTGTCGATCGAGATTTGGCTGTCAATTCCTTTTCAACCCGCATCGCGTAGGGCGTGTTTTGCGTGGTGCTTAGCGGCCAGCATTCAGCGGCGGGACGGTCTTTTGTCAAGGGCGGAGCAAAATTAGACCAGTTCGGCGGAGGGAGAATAGACCAGTTTTGGGGTAGAGCGGCGGAGCAAAAATAGACCAGTGGGGGGGGAGTCGGGGTTTTGCTTCGAGTTTTTGTGGGACGGCTGGAACGCAGCCTGAGGTCGCCCGTTAGGGCGGCTGAAGGCGGAGTGGAAGGCGGCTCACAAAAACTGTGGCGAGCCGGCGGGGATCAATCCGAAGACGGAGAGCGTTGCTTCTTGCTCTGCTTGAGGCGGAAGCTATCGCCGTTCATCTCCAGGATGTGGACGTGGTGAGTGAGCCGATCCAGCAGGGCGCCGGTCATGCGCTCGGACCCGAGGACTTCGGTCCACTCGTTGAACGGCAGGTTCGAGGTCACCATCGTGGAGCCCTGCTCGTAGCGCTGTGAGAAGGTTTCGAACAGCAACTCCGCTCCGGTCTTCGACAGCGGCACGTAGCCCAGTTCATCGACGATCAGCAGGTCTTGCTTGGCGAGCTGCTTTTGGGCCCTCAGCAAGCGCCGCTCATCACGGGCTTCCAGCAGCTCGTTGACCAGCGCTGCGGCGGTAGTGAAGCGAACCCGATAGCCACCCTGGCAGGCCGCCAGTCCCAGCGCCAGAGCGAGATGCGTTTTCCCCGTGCCGGAGTTTCCTAGAGCCAACACGTTCTCGCGACGGTCGATGAACTCTCCGTGTGCCAGCTCGAGCACCAGCTTCTTGTTCAACTTGGGTAACGCCAGGAAGTCGAACGTATCAAGGGTTTTCGTGACCGGGAACTTGGCGGCCTTGATGCGCCGCTCGGTCGCTCGGCGTTCACGGTCGAGCAGTTCGAGCTCGGACAGTTGCAGCAGAAAGCGTCTCGCATCCAAGCCCTCCGTGGCGCACTGCCGTGCCACCTTGTCGTACTCGCGTAAGAAGGTCGGCAGCCGCAGTGCTTTCAGATGAGCTTCCAGCAGCAGTTTGGATCTCGCCATCAGTCCACTCCCTGTGCCAGCAGCACCAAATAATCTGTTGTCGATGTCTGTTCGACTTGTGCTGTGGGTAAGTGCGGATACTGCGTCAAGTCCAAGCGGGGCGGCCGTTGCTCGATCCGACACAGGACGAGGTGCTTGACGGCGTCGAAGCCGATCGTTCCCAACTCAACGGCCTGCCGCGCGGCGGCGGTGACGTCGGTGAGCGGGAAGTCTTCGAGTAAACGCAGCACCTGCACGTACTCGCGCTTGCCTGGTTTACCCAGCCGCACTTCGAGCAAGCGTCTCAAACGCACGAGATCTTGCGGTAACTGCCAACCGACGAGCGGCGCGGCTTGATCCAGCGCGTTCGTCTTGCGCTCCAGCAAGGCCAGGTAATGCAGCGGATCGAAGATCAACTCCTCGCGTTCGTAGCTGCGCCGATGCCGGGCGATCTCTTCGCTGCCGCAGCCGATGACCACCTCATCGACGTAAGCTCTCAGCAGTACTTCGCGGTGGCCGTAGCGCGTCGGAACCGAGTAGTCGTTGGTCCGATAGCGCACCAGCGACAACGACGTCACCCGCGTCGTGCGCTTGTCGCAAGCGTCATACCCGACAGCAGGCAACGTCAGAAACGCCTGGCGGTCGCGCTCGAAACGCTCACCGATCGTTTCCGAGTGTCGCCGCAAGCGCCGTCCACGGTTCTTGCGGCACTTCGCTTCGAGGTGTTCGTTGAAGGCTTCCCAACTTGAGAACCTGGGGATCGGCACCATAAAGTTGCGCCGCGCATAGCCCACCAACCCTTCCACTTTGCCTTTGTCGTTGCCCTTGCCCGGCCGCCCGAAACGGTCGGCGAACAGATAATGTGACTGCAGCTCGGAGAAGACACGGGTCCTCTGGCGTGTGCCGTCTCCCAGGATCCTCGCCACCGCTAGCTTCGTGTTGTCGTAGACGATGCTGCGCGGCACGCCGCCAAAATAGCGAAACGCCGCATTGTGCCCCTCGCAGAATGCCTCCGTCGTCTCGGCCGGAAACGCTTTCACGAATGCGTCATCGCTATGCGGCAGATCGACGACCAAGAAGTGCGCCTTGCGCTGCACTCCGTTGATGACGACGACCGCTTCGCCGAAGTCCGCCTGGGCGTCACCCGGCGGATGCGTCAGCGGCACGAACATCTCTTGTCCGCCCAGCTTCTTCTCGCGTACGTAGTCCTTGACGGTCGTGTAGCCGCCTGTGAACCCGTACTCGTCGCGGAGGCGGTCAAAGATGCGCTGTGCGGTGTGGCGTTGTTTCCTCGGACGCTCCCGATCGTCGGTCAGGATCTGATCGATGATCCCTGTGAAGGCCTCCAGTTTGGGACGCCTCGCCGGTTTGCTCCGCCGATAGCCCGGCGGAATCCGGTAGCGCAACATCTTGCGCACGGTCTCGCGAGCAATCCCAAAGCGCCGTGCTGCTTCGCGTTCGCTTAGCCCTTCGACGCAGACACTTCGTCGTACTTGAACGTATAGCTCCACCCGATACATCCCTCCGGTGTTCCACAAAACACCTCGGGGATGCTTGCGGACCACATCAGCGGCTTGGTCCTCCGCCTCCTCTGGGAGCCTTCACACCGCCGCTATGTGGTCTAGTTTGTCAGCGCCGTTCTCACTCCCGGCTTCACGAGATCATTTTCGAGGCAGACACACCCGCAGGTAAGGCGTTTGACGTCGCTTTGTTGGTGTGCATCCTGATTAGCGTCGTCACCGTTTCGCTCGAAAGTGTGGCTTCGATGCGAGATGAGTTCGGTTCTTTGTTGCGAGCCATCGAGTGGGGTTTGACGGCGCTGTTTACGCTGGAGTACTTCTTGCGGCTCTCCAGCGTCCACCGGCCGGGCCGATACGCTACGAGCTTCTT
The DNA here is from genome assembly GCA_965248105.1 of Bryobacterales bacterium. GTDB lineage: Bacteria > Acidobacteriota > Terriglobia > Bryobacterales > UBA6623. The sequence continues at coordinate 602,975 of CBDFIK010000006.1, read as the reverse complement.
TGGCCTTGTTGATCTGTTGGCCGTCATTCCCACGTACTTGAGCCTCCTGGTGCCGGGCGCACAGTCGTTACTCCTCATTCGTACCCTGCGCCTGCTGCGAGTTTTTCGCGTGTTGAAACTGGTCCAGCACTCGGGTGAGGCGAAGCTGCTGATGGCTGCGATGCGGGCGAGTCGTCCCAAAATCACGGTCTTTCTGGGGGCCCAGATAATAATTGTCCTTATCGTCGGGGCGCTGATGTATTTGATCGAAAGTTCCGAAGCCGGCTTCACGAGCATCCCCCAAAGCGTCTACTGGGCAATTGTGACGATGACTACGGTCGGCTACGGCGACATTGCACCGGTGACCGTGCCGGGACAGTTACTAGCAAGTGTGTTGATGATTCTTGGCTACTCGATCATCGCGGTGCCTACTGGGATTGTGACTGTCGAGCTGGCCCAGACGAGACGCACGCCCGTCAGCACCCAGGCTTGTCCCTCGTGTTCGGCCGAAGGACACGACGCTGACGCTGTCCACTGCAAGTACTGCGGGACGAAACTGTAGCCTACGCAGGGCTGCTTGCCGACACTCACAAGTCCTGTGTTTTCAATAGAAGTTGTTGGCGCCAAAACACTTACCCTACTGGGGTTCTAGTCTCACGTAGGCTCACTTGCGAAGGGTACCTGTGGCTCAAGACGCGCAGCCGTGGGGGTAGTAGAGCAACGCCAGGTTGTTGAGGCCGCTGGCCAAGCGTGAATCGTTGGGGCCAAACTTTTCCGCTTTCTTGAGGGCAGCCTTCCAATGCTTCTCGGCCTCAGCGTAGCGGCCTTGCGCATAAGCCTCCATTCCGGCCTCGTTGTACTTCTCCCAGGACGTCTCTTGGGCCACAGCGCGGGAGGCCACACACACTACTCCCAACACCAGCAGCCAAACGGTTCTTGTTGTCGTTATCGTGGCCCCCAGGGGGAGATGTAGGGCAGGCGATTCTGCGTCGCCAATCATCGGAGGAACTCCCAGTGCGGCCATGCTACGCCGCGCCCGCCCGGCAAGTCAACGTGGCAGCCTGCTAAGGCGCCCCCGCGGACGCCGCGCCCGCCCGGCAGACTTCCCTGCTCCCAAGACCGTCCCTGGCGCAAGCCGGCGCGCCGGAGGAAATTTCCAATTAACCCGCTTTTCTCACGAGGGTTTGGTGGCCAGCGTTGAACGAACGATATTTGTAGGGGCGCACCGCCGTGTCCGCCCGCCCGTGAGATTCACACTGCGTCCCATTCGATCACGCGACCAAACCCCGCAAAAACCCCTCTGGGCAGGCGCAGCGGCCTGCCCCTACAGTTTTGTCGTGAGAAATGAGGGTTAATACCCCGTTAAGGCTGTGAGGTTCACGGCAGACAATGAAGGCCCACATTCCGAAATTGGCGTGGTGATTGACGGCCCGGACCCACCGCAGTGCCGCGGATTCCTTAGCCCGGTCTTGCTCCCCCAGGAAGCCCTTGACTTCCAGAATTACTGGTGAAGGGATAACTGTTTTTTTGGGGGCGGGGTAGAGACGCCCACAGTTGCGAGCCGCTCGGCAATTTCAGACGAGGAAATTGACCTTCAAAAGTTCACCTTGAGCCAGAACTGTATGGTCCTGGGGGCGTTGGCATTGCTGAATCGACCGAAGCCCGCGGGGTCACCAATGTTGCTCCGCAGCCCTATCCACTGGTGACGATTGAAGATATTGAAGAAGTCTACTCCAAACTGCGGTCGCACACTTTCGCCGATAAAGAAAGACTTCATGAGCGAAACATTCTCCTGAATTTGTCCGCAGGTCCGCGTGCTCGGCAGCGTTGCCGTGTTCCCGAACGTGAAGGGCGCGGGGGTTGTGAACGCGTCGATATTCAGATACCGGTTTCGAGCCGGGTCGTTTGGATCATAATTTCCACACCCGTTTCCGGTTCTGATCGGCACCCCTTCAACCCGGTTGGCCCAAACGCCGCCCCCAGTCGCTGCCACTCCTCCAGGAAGGCTCGCGAAGGTGCCAATGGTGACAGGGGTACCGGAGAAATACCTATGGGTAGCGGCGACCCGCCAGCCGCCTGCCAACTGCTGTACGAATCCATTCGGATTCTTCCAAAATGGTTTCCCACGCCCAAAAGGCAGCTCATATACGTAACTCGCTGGGCGGACTAGCTCGCCACCGACTCCACAGAATTGAAACAGCTTGCATCTCGCAACGACTTGCTTTAAGGACGAACCCCTTCTGCTTCCAGACGAATCCGATAGAGTCCGGTTCGCGCCGTCATGTAGAGAGTCTTGCCGTCGCTCCCACCCCAGGCACAGTTGGCGGGGATTTCAGGAGGCTTAATCGTACCGAGATGGGTACCCTCGGGTGAGAAGATCCAGACCCCTCCGGGGCCCGTACAATAGAGGTTTCCATTCTTGTCCACCTTCATGCCGTCCGGTATGCCTTCCTCAGTCTCCTTCGTGACATCGTAGAAGACCGTACCGTTGGCAAGGCTGCCGTCCGGCTTCAGCTGAAAGCGCATGCAAGCCTTCCTTGCACGGTCGGAATTGGCGACGTAGAGATACTTTTCGTCCGGAGAGAAAGCAAGCCCATTGGGAAATGTCATGTCTCTGTGAAGTAGCTGGATCTCGCCTCTCGACAGGCGATAGATCCCGTTGAAGTCCAATTCCTTTGGGGATCGTCGTCCTGTAATATAAGCAGGATCGGTGAAGTAGAGGGAGCCGTCGGATTTGTAAACCAAATCATTCGGGCTGTTGAGCCGCGTCCCCTGGTAGTTGTCGGCCAGCACGGTCAAAGCGCCGCCCTTTTCGAGACGCGTGACGCGGCGGTTCCCATGCTCGCAGATAACAAGTCTGCCTTCAGAATCAATCGTCAGACCATTCGAGCCGATGAAGGCCCCCTCGGGCGCATCCGATCCATCCTAGCCACTTGGCTTCCGGAACAAGGTGATTTCCCCACCGGGAGCCCATTTGAAGATGGAGTTCGCGGGTATGTCACTAAACAGCAGATATCCCTCGCGGGTCCAGACGGGACCCTCTGTGAATCGAAATCCTGCGGCCAACTTTTCAATCTGGGACGATTCCGTCACGATCGAATCTAGTGCTGGCATGATAAGAGCACATCCCACGGCCTGCTCGAGTGCGCTTTGGCAGCAGCGGCCGTCAGGTTCAGCCGGTTATTAGCAGGTATGAACTCCGACTGCGAATAACCGGCTCCAATTGTCACCGGGACTCGACGTGTGATAGAAGGCGTCTGAACATTGGCTGCGTATCGAGTTGTTCCAGTTCCAAACAGGCAAAAAGTGTTCGTGCGCCTGAACCTACGTACGATGCCCTTGTCAAGCGCAAAAGCCACCGGTGTCGGTTCCGAGGTAGGGAAGAGGCCGTTGTTTCATCGCGGAAACTGTGCGGCTGCTTGAGTGAGGCTGGAGACTTCAGGGGGGATGCTGGCACCGGGAGGCGGGATTCGGCAGACCGCGGAGCTTCAGTCCCGGGGTGTTGTTCAGGCCAGTATCTCGTTCACCACCCGAGCCGGGTAGGTAAAGGTGAGCTTCTCCCGGAATCCACTTCGCTGGAAAAGCAGTTGCTCGTGGTGCAATCCCAACAGATGCAGAATGGTCGCATGCAGGTCGGCGACACTCACCGGGTTTTCCACTGCCCGGTGGCCAATGTCGTCGGTGGCTCCGTAGGCGGTTCCACCCTTGACGCCGCCGCCCGCCAGCCAGACCGTAAAGCCATGCGGGTTGTGGTCGCGGCCGTCCGCCGTGCTCTCTCCCGCACGCAACTGCGCCAGCGGCAGGCGCCCAAACTCTCCACCCCAGATGACTAGGGTGCTGTCGAGCAGGCCCCGTTCCTTTAGGTCTTTAAGAAGGGCGGCCACGGGTTGGTCGGTTTTCTCGCACACGGCCCGCAGGTCGTTTTCCAGAAAGTTGTGCTGGTCCCAGATCTGGGTGTTCACGCAGATCTGCACAAAGCGCACGCCGCGCTCGCTGTCGCCTCTTGCTTGTCAGTAAACTCCCGCTAATCCTTGAGGTCAATTGCAGGCCGGCGACTCCGGATCGGGAATACACGGGTCGGCGGTGTTTGGGTCCACCGAGTCCGGGACCTCGTCCTGGTCCAAATCGGTGTCAAAAACACATGGATCCGAGCCGAACACGCAGGCTTCGTCGAAGTCCGTAAAACCGTCTAGATCCTCGTCGCCCGTCCCGTCGGCAGCGATTGATCCGTCCGGGCCGCCTGGGTTCCCCGTGTCGCTATTGCTGAGGTCCTCGACGGTGGCCAAGCAAAGGCTATTTGAAGTCCCGATCAATAAAGGGGGGTCAATGTCGGCGTCAAAGGCTTCAGCCCCGTCATTGAGCAACAGCGTACCGCACGACGTCGGCGCAAACTTGCCACTTCTACCCCTGCCGCGGCTCTCGACCGTGACGGTACACATCGCGGGGTTCTCGGTCTCGTCGGGCGTCCAGATGATTCTGGTTGCGCTCTTATTGTTGCCCTTCTTGTTCGCCTGCTCCGCGCTGCACGTCCCGCCCCCGGAATCCGAGATTGCCGTCACCTTCCACTCTGCTGGGACCGTGTCGATAATGACGACGTTGGGTGGTCCCTGCGGGTCGCCGTAGTTGATCTTGAACGTATACTCGGTTTTTGTGTTTTGTCCCACCTCGACCGCCACATCGGTGTTCCCTCCGGTGATTTCCTTCTCGAAAATCACGCCCTCAGGCAAAGGGCAATCGGGAACGGGTGTAACGGAAGTGTCATCGTCGAAAATATCAAGGTTGAAGTGACGCAAAGCACTTGATTTTCTTCACCCTTGTTTTTCCCGTGCGTCAAGCCGCCCAAGGGGACTCTCATAAGCAGCCCGGGAAACCAAAACTGCACAACTCGGGTTGGTGAGAACGGCGCTGACAAACTAGACCACATAGCGGCGGTGTGAAGGCTCCCAGAGGAGGCGGAGGACCAAGCCGCTGATGTGGTCCGCAAGCATCCCCGAGGTGTTTTGTGGAACACCGGAGGGATGTATCGGGTGGAGCTATACGTTCAAGTACGACGAAGTGTCTGCGTCGAAGGGCTAAGCGAACGCGAAGCAGCACGGCGCTTTGGGATTGCTCGCGAGACCGTGCGCAAGATGTTGCGCTACCGGATTCCGCCGGGCTATCGGCGGAGCAAACCGGCGAGGCGTCCCAAACTGGAGGCCTTCACAGGGATCATCGATCAGATCCTGACCGACGATCGGGAGCGTCCGAGGAAACAACGCCACACCGCACAGCGCATCTTTGACCGCCTCCGCGACGAGTACGGGTTCACAGGCGGCTACACGACCGTCAAGGACTACGTACGCGAGAAGAAGCTGGGCGGACAAGAGATGTTCGTGCCGCTGACGCATCCGCCGGGTGACGCCCAGGCGGACTTCGGCGAAGCGGTCGTCGTCATCAACGGAGTGCAGCGCAAGGCGCACTTCTTGGTCGTCGATCTGCCGCATAGCGATGACGCATTCGTGAAAGCGTTTCCGGCCGAGACGACGGAGGCATTCTGCGAGGGGCACAATGCGGCGTTTCGCTATTTTGGCGGCGTGCCGCGCAGCATCGTCTACGACAACACGAAGCTAGCGGTGGCGAGGATCCTGGGAGACGGCACACGCCAGAGGACCCGTGTCTTCTCCGAGCTGCAGTCACATTATCTGTTCGCCGACCGTTTCGGGCGGCCGGGCAAGGGCAACGACAAAGGCAAAGTGGAAGGGTTGGTGGGCTATGCGCGGCGCAACTTTATGGTGCCGATCCCCAGGTTCTCAAGTTGGGAAGCCTTCAACGAACACCTCGAAGCGAAGTGCCGCAAGAACCGTGGACGGCGCTTGCGGCGACACTCGGAAACGATCGGTGAGCGTTTCGAGCGCGACCGCCAGGCGTTTCTGACGTTGCCTGCTGTCGGGTATGACGCTTGCGACAAGCGCACGACGCGGGTGACGTCGTTGTCGCTGGTGCGCTATCGGACCAACGACTACTCGGTTCCGACGCGCTACGGCCACCGCGAAGTACTGCTGAGAGCTTACGTCGATGAGGTGGTCATCGGCTGCGGCAGCGAAGAGATCGCCCGGCATCGGCGCAGCTACGAACGCGAGGAGTTGATCTTCGATCCGCTGCATTACCTGGCCTTGCTGGAGCGCAAGACGAACGCGCTGGATCAAGCCGCGCCGCTCGTCGGTTGGCAGTTACCGCAAGATCTCGTGCGTTTGAGACGCTTGCTCGAAGTGCGGCTGGGTAAACCAGGCAAGCGCGAGTACGTGCAGGTGCTGCGTTTACTCGAAGACTTCCCGCTCACCGACGTCACCGCCGCCGCGCGGCAGGCCGTTGAGTTGGGAACGATCGGCTTCGACGCCGTCAAGCACCTCGTCCTGTGTCGGATCGAGCAACGGCCGCCCCGCTTGGACTTGACGCAGTATCCGCACTTACCCACAGCACAAGTCGAACAGACATCGACAACAGATTATTTGGTGCCGCTGGCACAGGGAGTGGACTGATGGCGAGATCCAAACTGCTGCTGGAAGCTCATCTGAAAGCACTGCGGCTGCCGACCTTCTTACGCGAGTACGACAAGGTGGCACGGCAGTGCGCCACGGAGGGCTTGGATGCGAGACGCTTTCTGCTGCAACTGTCCGAGCTCGAACTGCTCGACCGTGAACGCCGAGCGACCGAGCGGCGCATCAAGGCCGCCAAGTTCCCGGTCACGAAAACCCTTGATACGTTCGACTTCCTGGCGTTACCCAAGTTGAACAAGAAGCTGGTGCTCGAGCTGGCACACGGAGAGTTCATCGACCGTCGCGAGAACGTGTTGGCTCTAGGAAACTCCGGCACGGGGAAAACGCATCTCGCTCTGGCGCTGGGACTGGCGGCCTGCCAGGGTGGCTATCGGGTTCGCTTCACTACCGCCGCAGCGCTGGTCAACGAGCTGCTGGAAGCCCGTGATGAGCGGCGCTTGCTGAGGGCCCAAAAGCAGCTCGCCAAGCAAGACCTGCTGATCGTCGATGAACTGGGCTACGTGCCGCTGTCGAAGACCGGAGCGGAGTTGCTGTTCGAAACCTTCTCACAGCGCTACGAGCAGGGCTCCACGATGGTGACCTCGAACCTGCCGTTCAACGAGTGGACCGAAGTCCTCGGGTCCGAGCGCATGACCGGCGCCCTGCTGGATCGGCTCACTCACCACGTCCACATCCTGGAGATGAACGGCGATAGCTTCCGCCTCAAGCAGAGCAAGAAGCAACGCTCTCCGTCTTCGGATTGATCCCCGCCGGCTCGCCACAGTTTTTGTGAGCCGCCTTCCACTCCGCCTTCAGCCGCCCTAACGGGCGACCTCAGGCTGCGTTCCAGCCGTCCCACAAAAACTCGAACCAAAACCCCGACTCCCCCCCCACTGGTCTATTTTTGCTCCGCCGCTCTACCCCAAAACTGGTCTATTCTCCCTCCGCCGAACTGGTCTAATTTTGCTCCGCCCTTGACAGGTTGGCTTCTTGGCGGCTTTTGATGAACTCAGGCTGATGCTCTTACTGCTCCAAGTGAGGGCAGGAGTTGATCCACTCGAAGGCGAGTTTTGACGAGCCTTGGATCAAGTTTTGGAACACTAATGGAACAAACTGGCGGGAGGGGTGGCTGTAAGTTGTTGAAAACATGGTGGCCAGGGACGGAATTGAACCGCCGACGCCAGCCTTTTCAGGGCTGCGCTCTACCGACTGAGCTACCTGGCCGGGAAACTTGATTGTAGGAACAGATCGGTACCCTGTCAAACCCAGCCACAGCGCGAGCAGGTTGCGGAAAAACTCACGTCAAACGCCTTGCGATTACTCCACCGTTGCAGTGCAGTCAAGGTCTACAAACTTATTCGTCACCAACGACCGCGAGGTGGCGAGTCGACACCCCGCGAACGGGCGAACTTCTCCGCCAACCTGGACACCAATGTTGGGAGGTCCCGCTCCACTTATCCGGGCTAGTTGCCGCACACTTCGTGATAGTATTCCTCGTATTGCGGTATGATTTTCTTCGCGGAAAACCTCGTCTTGGCTGCGTGGCGCGCCGCGATCGCAAAAGCTCCATGCTTGTCCGGATCGGTTAAGAGCGACAAAGCCGCGGCCGCCATACTTTCGATGTTGCCGACTTCAACGAGGAACCCGTCCGCGCCGTCCGTCACGACCTCAGGGAGTCCTCCGACTCGTGAGGCAACGGTCGGAACGCCGCAGGCCATGGCTTCTAGGGCCGCCAGACCGAAACTCTCCATTTCGCTCGGCAATAGCATCAAATCCGATATCGCGAGCAGCTGGGCGACGCCGAGTTGCTTCCCCAGAAACTGAACCCGGTCCTCTACTTGAAGCTCGCGCACTAAAACCTCGGCGGGACCGCGATCTGGTCCGTCACCGATCATGAGCAGCCGCGCGGGAACCACGGGCGCAACCTTGGTGAAGATGCGAATGCAGTCCAGAACTCGCTTGACGGGACGAAAGTTTGAAAGGTGAACGATGATCTTTTCCTCGGAGGACGCGTACCGGGCTCGCAAAACGGGATCTCCACCGGCACGGTAGAGTTCACAGTTGACAAAGTTTGGTATCACGCGAATCTCACCGCGAATGCCAAACACCTCAACGGTTTTCTTCCGAAGATACTCACTAATCGAGGTCACACCGGGACTTTGTTCAATCGAAAACCTGGTGATCGGCAAATAGGAAGGATCGGTGCCGACCAAGGTCACATCCGTGCCATGAAGCGTGGTCACGAATGGCAGACGCCCAGCCAACATCCGGCTAGCCAGCCAAGCGCTAACCGAATGCGGAATCGCGTAATGCACGTGCAGCAGATCGAGGCCCGCCGATTGAGCGACGTCGAGCATCCGCGAAGCTAGGGCCAGGCTGTAGGGCGGATATTGAAACAGCGGATAATTGCTGACTTCCACCTCGTGATAGTGAATACGTGGAGAATCGTCCGTGAGACGGATCGGATTGGCGTAGGTAATGAAATGAACTTCGTGCCCGCGCGCGGCGAGCTCCATGCCCAGCTCGGTGGCGACAATGCCGCTGCCGCCGTAGGTTGGGTAGCCGGTGATGCCTATCTTCATCCCGAACCTCGCCATCCCCGCGGGCCCATGTGGCTTCGCCCGCCGGAGATCGGAACACCAAGGCTAGAATAATAAGTGTAGTCTGCGGACTGTCACCCGTGCCTTCTTCCCTTGCGAACTCTGTGACCGCGACGTCGTGCGACGTCCTGGTTGTAGGGGCAGGCCCCACCGGCTTGTCCTGTGCCATTGAGGTCAAGCAGAGGGGATTCGGGGTTGTGGTGGTCGAAAAAGGCTGTCTGGTCAACTCGCTTTATCGTTACCCCACGAACATGACGTTCTTCACGACCCCGGAGCTACTGGAAATCGGCAATCTCCCCATGACGGCTGTTCGCGACAAACCTACTCGCAACGAAGCCCTCAAGTACTACCGCCGCGTTGCCGCCCACTACGAACTCGATGTTCGGTTATACGAGCGAGTGGATGCCGTTCAAGGAAACGACGGGGATTTCCAGGTAGCAACCACCAGAGGCGCCGAGGACAGCTTTTGCTACGGGGCCAAGAAAATCATTCTGGCAACCGGCTACTATGATCTGCCTGTGACGATGAACGTGCCTGGTGAGAACCTCGACAAAGTTCGTCACTACTACGAAGATCCTCACCCGTTCTACGATTGCGATCTTGCCGTTGTCGGAGGCCGTAATTCCGCGGCGATCATCGCTCTTGAAACCTACCGTGCCGGCGCCCGAGTGACCCTCATTCACCGAGCAAAACAGCTAAGCGACAAGATCAAATATTGGGTCAGGCCTGACATCGAAAACCGCATCAAGAACGATGAGATTCGCGCCTACCTGGAATCGAGCGTGGAAGAGATATCCGAGAAGACAATCCGTATCCGCACGCCGAACGGACAGGTCGTGCTGCCCAACGATTTCGTTCTGGCCGCGACCGGCTACCAGCCGGACGTCGCCTTCCTGGAGCGTGCCGGCATCACTTTCGATTCCGAGTCGCAGCGCCCGCACACCAACCCCGACACGCTTGAGAGTCAGCGGGCCGGAGTCTACTTGGCCGGCGTCCTGGTTGCCGGCATGCACACGAACGAGATTTTCATTGAAAATGGCCGTTTTCACGGGGAGCGCATAGCCGCCGACATCGCCGCTAAACTGGGCTGATCCCATTCAACGGAACAGCGCGTCCACCGAGTCCTAGTTGCCACTGATCGTCTATAATCACTTCGCGGGCGATTCGGGCTTACGGCCTTGTGAAAGTGCAAGCGCGAGAAATGGCAAACCGAAACCGCGGAATACTCTCGTGAAAAGCGCTATGCCTTTAGTTTTCAATGAGCACCGGGGCGCCCCGGTGCTCATTGAAAACTAAAGGCTTAAACCGTCGGCACTAAGGTTTACGCCGCATTCTACGGTGTCCCAGCTGGTACCTATAATCGAGATACTCCAGCGCAATCGAAGCGCAGGAGGCGGAATCTCCCCTCGTGAGGTGAACCGTGACTTGCAGTAAGTGTGTTGCCGTCCTCCACGACATAGACAAGTTTTGCGACAAGTGCGGCACGGCCACAGCCGTCTTCGAAAAATCCGCCAAGGTAAGCGGCTTTCTTTGTTTACATTGCGGCACCGCGCTCAAGCGGACGAAGCGCTATTGTTCTGCTTGTGGTGAGTTGGCGCAACGGAAACACCGCCGTGGCTTGTTGGGTCGTGTGCGGCGTTGGGTTAACTCGCCGGAAGCGCAACTGGCTTTGGCCCTCGGGCTTTTCGTGCTGCTAATCACGCCCATCGTTTACCTGATGTATATGCCCGCAAGACCATACACGGGCAAGGCCCCTAGAGTCTCCTCCGCTTACACGATCCATACGGTGGTCAACCCCGGAAAAGAAGGTTCTCGAAACCAGTTGCGACTTCCCGCCGGCGTCGCCATGGACCAAAAAGGCAACCTCTACATTGCCGACGCCGAACGGCACCGCATCCTCAAGATGGATACCGCGGGGGTAATCTTCACCTACGCGGGCACGGGCGAGCCGGGATTCGCGGGTGACAAAGGGCCGGCCTACGCCGCGCGGTTCCTACACCCCACAGGACTTGCGACTGACTTGGCCGACTATCTCTACGTCGCCGACAGCGGCAATCACCGGATCCGGAGGATCTCGCCAGATGGCAAGATCACTACGATAGCCGGCAGCGGCGCTACGGGCGAAGGCAACGGGGCCTACGAGGGAGACGGAACCATCGCCACACTGGCGAGGCTCAACAACCCCAACGCCATCTATACGGATCAGTCGGGCAATATCTACATCACCGACGGCGGCAACCAGCGCTTGCGAAGACTCAAGCCGCTCGAGGCACGTGTCGCTTCCACGGCGCCCTGAGTGCTTCCGAAAAGAGTTGCCGCCGCTTGGCCCGACGCCGGCCTGCTGATCCAGAGCGAAACGCGGGTTCATGTTCTCATCTTCCTGTTGAAGCTCCTTCCCGCAGTCAATTTTTTCGCCAGGCTCGCCCGCTGACCGTCAGTCCTCCACTGGCAGGTCCGTCTGGTCGTCGAGCTCGTTAAGCAGTTCGACGACCAACGCTTTCTGGCCGTATTCGAATTCACCCCCGGTCGATTCGGGATCGTGAGCCGCAACCCAGACTTTGAGCATCTCGATGACTGGCCGTGCGACCGACTCCTCCGCGCCCGGTTCAAAACGAAGCGGAATCTCACTTTGTCGGATCGTCTCGATCAAAAGCTCTGAGAACTTCATAGAAGATCACAACTCTCCTGTTAAGGATCTACCCCACAAACCCGCTACCTTATCACGACTGATGTCTGACCAAAGTTGACCAGGGGCAAGCGAAAGTGACATTCGCTTTTCAGGGTTGGCGCCGGAAGGTCTTGGGCGCGGGCGATGGAAAAGCGGGCGTAATCCCCCGGGGTACTAGGAAAGACCACTTAGGTCCATCGCGCGTGTAGGGGTTACAATAGAGGAAGCATGTCCGGCTATGACACCGAACTCGAAAGCCTAGTCCGGGAGCTCAACAAGTCACCAACGCCCGCAACGGACGGGTCGGAGGACGAAGCATCAGCGGTCGGCCCAAAACTAGAACCGTCTGCCTCGCTGTCTTCGCTCGATCAGCTGCTGGCATACGCGACCCGTCACGGAGCGTCCGACATCATTTTCGTGGCCGGCTCAGGCTTAGTGCTGCGCATTAACGGAAGTCTTGCGCAGCCTAGCGGCCGGCCTTTCAGCGACGATGATATCCGCTCTCTGATGCTACCCCTGCTGACCGCGCAGCGCCGCAAAGAACTCGAACGAGAACGCTCCACCGATTTCAGCTTCGTGCGCGACGGTATCGGGCGCTTTCGAACAAACATTCACTTCCAGCGGGGTACGATGGGCGCGGCCATCCGGCTGCTCCCTGACAAGATCCCCACGCTTGAAGAGTTGAATCTGCCGCCGTCGCTGGGGCGGCTCACCGAGCGCAAACAGGGTTTGGTCCTGTTAACCGGGCCGACCGGGTCGGGCAAGACAACCACCCTGGCGGCCCTGATCGGAATGATCAACGCCAAGTATCCTTACCACATCGTCACGATTGAAGACCCCATCGAATACCACCATCTCAACCAGCAGTCGGTTTTTGAGCAGATGGAAGTCGGGCGCGACGCGGTTGATTTCGCCAGCGCTCTGAGAAGCATCGTGCGGCAAAGCCCCGACGTCATCCTGGTCGGTGAGATGAGAGATCCGGAAACAATGGCCGCAGCTGTGACGGCCGCTGAGACAGGGCACCTGGTTTTTTCCACTTTGCACACGGCTGATACGATTCAAGCCATCGGGCGAATCGTGGACGCTTTTCCGGCCGCCCAACAGAATCAAATCCGGCAGCAGTTGTCTTTGGCTTTGCTTGCGATCATCTCGCAGCAACTCGTCGCGGGAGCCAACGGCAGCAGCCGATATCCCGCGGTCGAAATCTTGGTGGCGAACACCGCTGTGAGCCACATCATCCGCAAAGGTGAAGACCACATGCTGCGATCGCAGCTTAGTCTGGGCCATTCGGACGGCATGAGGATGATGGAAGAATCACTGGCCAAACTCGTTAATAAGGGCCTTATTACGGTAGAGACAGCCGCCGCCCACTGTTTTCGCCAGGACGAATTCCGCCGCTACATGGCACAGTAGCGTACCCATAGAGAGGCGGTCTCCCACCCACTTTTCGCCTCTCTTTGGTTAACCGGCGGGGTCCCAGATCTTTATCCGGTTCTACCGGCCTTTCCATGAACCCCCCTTGCCGTCAGGCAAAGGCCGTGCTGGGCATCTGCCTGCTGACGCGCTGCCCACGAGATCGAGATGCAAGACCCTCAACATCTGGTACAAGAGATTGAATTCGCTGAATCACGCACCGAAAGGGTCTCCCAAGGGAGAAAAGCTATGCGATCGCGATGCTGAGAACGGCGCTGACAAACTAGACCACATAGCGGCGGTGTGAAGGCTCCCAGAGGAGGCGGAGGACCAAGCCGCTGATGTGGTCCGCAAGCATCCCCGAGGTGTTTTGTGGAACACCGGAGGGATGTATCGGGTGGAGCTATACGTTCAAGTACGACGAAGTGTCTGCGTCGAAGGGCTAAGCGAACGCGAAGCAGCACGGCGCTTTGGGATTGCTCGCGAGACCGTGCGCAAGATGTTGCGCTACCGGATTCCGCCGGGCTATCGGCGGAGCAAACCGGCGAGGCGTCCCAAACTGGAGGCCTTCACAGGGATCATCGATCAGATCCTGACCGACGATCGGGAGCGTCCGAGGAAACAACGCCACACCGCACAGCGCATCTTTGACCGCCTCCGCGACGAGTACGGGTTCACAGGCGGCTACACGACCGTCAAGGACTACGTACGCGAGAAGAAGCTGGGCGGACAAGAGATGTTCGTGCCGCTGACGCATCCGCCGGGTGACGCCCAGGCGGACTTCGGCGAAGCGGTCGTCGTCATCAACGGAGTGCAGCGCAAGGCGCACTTCTTGGTCGTCGATCTGCCGCATAGCGATGACGCATTCGTGAAAGCGTTTCCGGCCGAGACGACGGAGGCATTCTGCGAGGGGCACAATGCGGCGTTTCGCTATTTTGGCGGCGTGCCGCGCAGCATCGTCTACGACAACACGAAGCTAGCGGTGGCGAGGATCCTGGGAGACGGCACACGCCAGAGGACCCGTGTCTTCTCCGAGCTGCAGTCACATTATCTGTTCGCCGACCGTTTCGGGCGGCCGGGCAAGGGCAACGACAAAGGCAAAGTGGAAGGGTTGGTGGGCTATGCGCGGCGCAACTTTATGGTGCCGATCCCCAGGTTCTCAAGTTGGGAAGCCTTCAACGAACACCTCGAAGCGAAGTGCCGCAAGAACCGTGGACGGCGCTTGCGGCGACACTCGGAAACGATCGGTGAGCGTTTCGAGCGCGACCGCCAGGCGTTTCTGACGTTGCCTGCTGTCGGGTATGACGCTTGCGACAAGCGCACGACGCGGGTGACGTCGTTGTCGCTGGTGCGCTATCGGACCAACGACTACTCGGTTCCGACGCGCTACGGCCACCGCGAAGTACTGCTGAGAGCTTACGTCGATGAGGTGGTCATCGGCTGCGGCAGCGAAGAGATCGCCCGGCATCGGCGCAGCTACGAACGCGAGGAGTTGATCTTCGATCCGCTGCATTACCTGGCCTTGCTGGAGCGCAAGACGAACGCGCTGGATCAAGCCGCGCCGCTCGTCGGTTGGCAGTTACCGCAAGATCTCGTGCGTTTGAGACGCTTGCTCGAAGTGCGGCTGGGTAAACCAGGCAAGCGCGAGTACGTGCAGGTGCTGCGTTTACTCGAAGACTTCCCGCTCACCGACGTCACCGCCGCCGCGCGGCAGGCCGTTGAGTTGGGAACGATCGGCTTCGACGCCGTCAAGCACCTCGTCCTGTGTCGGATCGAGCAACGGCCGCCCCGCTTGGACTTGACGCAGTATCCGCACTTACCCACAGCACAAGTCGAACAGACATCGACAACAGATTATTTGGTGCTGCTGGCACAGGGAGTGGACTGATGGCGAGATCCAAACTGCTGCTGGAAGCTCATCTGAAAGCACTGCGGCTGCCGACCTTCTTACGCGAGTACGACAAGGTGGCACGGCAGTGCGCCACGGAGGGCTTGGATGCGAGACGCTTTCTGCTGCAACTGTCCGAGCTCGAACTGCTCGACCGTGAACGCCGAGCGACCGAGCGGCGCATCAAGGCCGCCAAGTTCCCGGTCACGAAAACCCTTGATACGTTCGACTTCCTGGCGTTACCCAAGTTGAACAAGAAGCTGGTGCTCGAGCTGGCACACGGAGAGTTCATCGACCGTCGCGAGAACGTGTTGGCTCTAGGAAACTCCGGCACGGGGAAAACGCATCTCGCTCTGGCGCTGGGACTGGCGGCCTGCCAGGGTGGCTATCGGGTTCGCTTCACTACCGCCGCAGCGCTGGTCAACGAGCTGCTGGAAGCCCGTGATGAGCGGCGCTTGCTGAGGGCCCAAAAGCAGCTCGCCAAGCAAGACCTGCTGATCGTCGATGAACTGGGCTACGTGCCGCTGTCGAAGACCGGAGCGGAGTTGCTGTTCGAAACCTTCTCACAGCGCTACGAGCAGGGCTCCACGATGGTGACCTCGAACCTGCCGTTCAACGAGTGGACCGAAGTCCTCGGGTCCGAGCGCATGACCGGCGCCCTGCTGGATCGGCTCACTCACCACGTCCACATCCTGGAGATGAACGGCGATAGCTTCCGCCTCAAGCAGAGCAAGAAGCAACGCTCTCCGTCTTCGGATTGATCCCCGCCGGCTCGCCACAGTTTTTGTGAGCCGCCTTCCACTCCGCCTTCAGCCGCCCTAACGGGCGACCTCAGGCTGCGTTCCAGCCGTCCCACAAAAACTCGAAGCAAAACCCCGACTCCCCCCCCACTGGTCTATTTTTGCTCCGCCGCTCTACCCCAAAACTGGTCTATTCTCCCTCCGCCGAACTGGTCTAATTTTGCTCCGCCCTTGACATTGGGAAAAGATTTTTCAAGGGATGGTCTTTAGAAGACGTATTCGATTGGTCCCTCGTGTGGAATGAACGGCAGGGAGGGCGATTGTCTAAGAGTGATCTGTACGGCCTCATTGACTGGATTCACAAGCAACACCGTCGAGGTCTGGCCGATGTCCAGCCAGCGAGCACTCTGAATGACCTATCGCAGCTGCCGTCTGTCTGGGAACTCGACAAAGACATCGAATGGTCCATCGATGGGTTACTTCCCAAAGCGGGCGTCACACTGCTGACTTCTGAGAGTGGGACGGGCAAAACGTGGCTAGCCCATGCCATCTCGGGGGCCGTGGCTCAAGGTGAGCCCTTTGTAGGGTTCGACGTCCAACAAAGCCCAGTCTTATACCTCGATGGGGAAAACCCGGTGAGCGTAGTCCGTCGAAATCTGGAAAGTCTCAGCATTCCCAAAATACCGCAGTTCAAGATCTGGGGAGGTTGGGTTGACACTCCACCCCCATCACCTGATAGTCCGATCATTCAACAGTTTGCCCAAGAAGAGAAAGGGCTGGTGGTGTAGGACCCAGTCGTGGCATTCAATCGTGGTGAGGAGAATTCGCCGAACGAAACCCGAGCTTTCATGGACAAGCTAAGAGATCTGTCCAATCGAGGGGCAACGGTATTGGTCTTGCACCATACAGGCAAGAGCGAAGGATCAAAAGTATATCGCGGCTCTAGCGACTACAAAGCTTCGGTTGATATGGCCTATCTGTTGAAATCCTTGTCAAACCGAAACGGGGCACTGGATCGACTCTCGCTGAAGTGCTTCAAGGGTCGGATGGCCCCGGGGAAAAACCTAGAGCTGGAGTTCAGAGAGGGCAAGGGATTTGTGGGTCGTGAAGTAGACAACCCGGCACCACGTAGATCTGATCTGGAGATCGTCCGCGAGATTCTTTGCGAGAACCCTCAGATCAACCAGTCAGAAATCGTCGAGCGAGCCCAACAACAGGGTTTGAGCAAACACAAGGTCGAGGAGTGCCTCAACAACGGCGGTTTCGGCTGGACTCGGGGAAAGGGCAACACGAAACTTTATCACCTGAAGGACTCACCGGGGAGTGAGCCTGAGGAAGAGCCTGAGGGTGATCTCCCGAATTCCCACTCTCTAGAGGAAGGGATTTCGGGAAATCAACTATACCCCCTGGTGCTGGCTGATCGTGAGGGATGACCAAAAGAGCTATTGCCTGAAACATCAACCCTGGAACGGAATCGGGCGGGGGCGTATGTGATTTCGAATTCCCCTCTCACTTTACGTGAGGGGAATTCTAGAAATCACCTCTAGCGCCCCAGACCGTACTCCGGGGGAACAAAGTTGTTCATTTTTCAATGTCTGCTAGACTACAACCCGTCCGAATCGGCGAGCCATCTCATAGGAGGTGGAGAAAAATGGCTCGTCGCAGAAGGCCGGGACAGGTCCCGGTTCCAAAGAAAGTCAATGGCAGTTGGAAAATCTGGTACAGGGTCGATCAAGTGCAGCCGGACGGCTCAGTCAAGCGAGTTCAGCGAACCAAGGTCCTCGGCAAGGCGAGCGAAATGAATCTTTCACAAGCCCGCGCTGAGGCGCTACGGTTTGTTCAGCCGGTTAACGATCTCGCACCCGGTGTCGAGTTCGATCGGCACACGTTTGGAGTGTTGGTTGAGAAGTGGCGGAAAACCGTAGCTCGAACGCTGCGACCCGAAACCATTCGTTCCTACGATTGGGCGTTGGGTCGGATATCGCCTCGCTTCGGGAAAACGCCCGTCTCCGAGGTGGAGCGGGCAGACGTGGAAGAGTTCCTGATTGATGCGAAAGGGGAAGGCCTTTCGAGTTCAGCGGTTGAAACTATCAAGCGCCGCTTGAAGGCTCTCTTCTCCTGTGCAGTCGATTGGGAATGGATTCCTATCTCGCCAGTCCGGGGGCGTTTCCGTCTTGGAATGCCACGGAAGGCACGTCCAAAGACGATCCTCGCCAGATCGCTGGTAGAGACCCTGATAATGCTGCTGAAACCGCCGTATGATGCGATGGTTTTGCTGGCGGTCTATGCGGGACTCCGCAAGGCGGAGTTATCAGGTCTCAAGTGGCGAGACGTTAAGGAAGGGTTCGTAGTGATTCTGCGTTCAGTGGTTCGCGGGGTTGAAGGGCCTGCCAAAACGGAAGGCTCGGAAACGACCGTCCCAATCGGTCCCCGCACTCAAGAGGCGTTGGCTGTATGGCGGAAGATCACCCGATTTGGGAAGCCAGATGACTACGTGTTTGCCGTGCGGACCCCGACGCCTTGCAACCTGGACAGGGTAGCGGCCAAGGTTCTCAAGCCTGCCGGTCGAAAGATCGGCGTGGAGCCTTTGTCGTGGCACGATCTCAGGCATACGTTCTGTACCCTTGGCCGACAGGCCGGAATCGCCCCTGAAGTGATGCAACGTCTCATGAGGCACAAGGACATTAGGACTACCCTGGAAATCTACTCTCACGTGACCGACGATGGCGCAGTTCGAACCATCGAAGGCTCGGTGTTGTTACCCGACGGTGTTACCCATAGTCGGGAACGTCAATCGGTTCAATAGCTTGGGGAGAAAGTTTGGCTCCTCAGGTAGGACTCGAACCTACAACCCTCCGGTTAACAGTCCGTAGGTAGGGTGTCCATGGCGTTCCGTGGGGTCCATTTATCAATGACTTACGAGCCTAGCCGTTCCAAACCGTCCACCAAGGGTAGCCACAGTCCACCAGCTTGGCTACCTGGGTGGCTACCTGTTCGTTTTCCTTTTTATGGTTGAGAATCTTTCGCGAGGCATCCGGTTTCGGACCGGATGGCTGGCCGAAACAAGGCGAGCCGGACCAAAGGGAGAGCTGAGCCCACGCCGCCGTCCTGATGGCAGTGAACCGCGAGCTGCTCGCCCAAGCCGAGACCCAAGACAACTCCAAGCGCGTTGTTCTGGACATGGACTCGACGGAAAGCCCGGTCCATGGCCAACAGGAAGGGAGCGCTTACAACGGCCATTTCGAGTCGGTCTGCTACCACCCGCTGTTGTTGTTCAACCAGCACGGTGATTGTTTGGCGGCCAAGCTGCGTCCCGGCAACGTGCACAGCGCTGAGGACTGGGAGGAACTGCTCCTGCCCGAGATCGAACGTCAGCAGAACAATGGCAAAGAGGTCGCCTTCCGGGGCGATGCGGCCTTTGCCAAGCCAGAGATTTATGAGGCTTCGGAGGAACGTGGCGTGAAGTATGCCATCCGCCTTCCGGCGAACGAGAACCTGCGGCGTGAAGTTGCCGAGCTGTTGGTGCGGCCGGTGGGAAGACCCACTCGGAAGCCTTTGGTGCGCTACCAGAGCTTTCTCTACCGGGCAGCGAGCTGGAGCCAGGCCCGCAGGGTCGTGGCCAAGGTGGAGCATCACGCTGGGGAGCTGTTTCCACGGGACAACTTCATCGTCACCAACCTGACTCTGCCGAGCCGCTCGGTGGTGCGCTTCTACAACAAGCGCGGGACGGCCGAGCAGTGGATTAAAGAAGGCAAGCAGGCGACGCATTGGACAAGGCTGTCGTGCCATCGGTTCCGGGCGAACGAGGTGCGACTGCAACTGAGCGTGCTGGCCTACAACCTGGGCAACCTGTGGCGGCGGCTGGGGCTGCCGCAGCGCATCAAGAGTTGGTCGCTGACGAGCTTGCAGCATCGGTTGATGAAGACGGGTGGCAGGTTGGTCAAGCACGCCCGCTAGTACTGGTTGCTCTTGGCCGAGGGTAATCTCAATCGCAAGCTGTTTGGAGACATGCTAGGCCGGATCTGGGCGCTACCTGTTCCCGGCGGCTAGCACCCAGATTGAGGGTCCAAAATCTGCGTGCCAAAACGGGGAAGGCCGGAGCAGTGTCTACGAAATCGGCTCGGTGGGAGCAGGCGGACTCGTTGGACAGCAAAACCGGGCCGTCGGAACGCGTCCATCGGGTTGGAGCGGGCGTTCCGAGGCGGAAATTGGTTGCGTTCCCGGCCGCAAGGGTGTACCATCACCCAGCCGGAGTCCAAATCGGAAATTCCGGGAGAAGAAGTACGCTGATTTTGTCAGCCAGGAGAAGCGCAGCAAAGACGACCGCCCACCAATGTTTTCAGCAAGTTAGAGCCTATCGCATTCACCGGCACAGGGCCATGTCCACACGGATGTCCACACAGATTGCAATTCGTGGCCGTTTTCGGTGGCCGCGATCCCCCCCCCCCGACCTGTGTTCCGCGCGGTGGGCCCTCTCCGCCCATCGGCCTAGTCTCAGGGTGCTACCCGAAAGGAGGGCGCGTCGCTCGGATGGTTCCCTCCTTTGATCCCGCCCCTTGCTACGGTGACTCGTGTCTCAATTGCAAAACCGCGATTTCGGATTTCTTGAAAAGCCCGACCCAAAAAAACCATTTGGCTCTGCACACCGGCATAGTCCCCTCGAAGATGCGAGCTATGATTTTGAAACTGGCCTGACGGCTCGCCCCGTAACAGCCTTGTACAATGGCCGCTTAGGAGAGGGTTTAGCGGGCCGTTTTAGTCGAGCTGGCTTTTTAGTTCGTCCCAGGTCTTGGGCTTCCATTCGCGCGCCAGGCGCTGTGCCTCGGCGATCTGCTCGGGCGTCATCTTTTCTGCGATTGAATGCCTCGCCTTGACGAAATTTTCCCTCTCCTCACCGGTACCACGCGACGCGGCGAGGTTTATCCACTTGTGGGCCAACACGTAGTCTTGCGGAACGCCCTCGGCGTTGGCATACTTCACCCCAAGGTTGTATTGGGCAATGGCCTCTCCCTGCTCGGCGGCTACACAGTGCCTGGCGGTATTCCCTCAGCGCCTGCAGCTTGGGGTTTACACCCAAAGCTAAGCCCCAGGCACCTCTTGTCCACGCAAAGCAGCCTCTAACGGGGCATTTTCCAAAGGCTGGCCCCAGACGTTGCCATGCACGAGTTGATGAAGCGGGAGGCGTGAGCGCCAGCCTTTGGCTTCTAGCTCCGGACGGGAAAGAAACTCGCTGACATAGCCAAGGCATAGATACGCCACCGGATACACCGCAGCCGGAAGCTTGAGCTCCTCTGCGAGCTGTCTCTGATCCAGAACGCTCACCCAGCCAACGCCAATACCTTCGGCCCGTGCGGCAAGCCAGAGGTTCTGGACCGCTAAGCAGACGCTAAAGAGATCCGTCTCCAGGATTGTGTTCCGTCCCAAAACGTGCGGGCCACCGCGCCTACGATCACAGGTGATGCAGAGGTTGATCGGGCTCTCAATGATGCCTTCGAGCTTAAGACGCCGATAGAGAACGGCCTGCTCACCTGCATAGTTCTCGGCAGCCTTTTGATTTTCCTGCTCAAAAATTGTCCTGACCGCCTGCCTAACCTCAAGACTGTCGATGACGATGAAATCCCACGGTTGCATGAAGCCTACCGACGGCGCATGGTGCGCAGCCTGCAGCAGGCGCACGAGGACCTCGGGCGGAATCGGATCGGGCAGAAACTGCGAGCGCACATCACGCCGCTCACGAATGGCCCGATAAAGCCCGTGCCGCTCAGAATCAGAGAAACGGTTGTTGGGTGTGCTCATCGTGAAGCTCGAATGCTGCTGGTGCTGATGTATATTTGCTCTAACTCTTGTTTAGGCTGACCTGGATAAAACCGGTCTTGGAGGACGCCCACGACGAGGTTCCGTACCTTGAAGAATCGCAATCGCCCGGTCAATCCGATCACGTTCAGCAACAAGCAGTCCAACAATATCAGTCATAACGCTGGGATCATAACACGATCTACACAGGCAACTTAGTGGACCCTATTGAGCAAGAAAACCGCCAACAGCATGATCACAGTTTGCCCCATCACGCCGCCAGCGAACCAGCCAACCTGCGTCGACACCTTTTGTCTCCGACGAACGCCGGCCAGTATCGCGGCCGCGACTAGCGCCAGGAGCGCGGGCACTACTGACGGGCCAATGCTCAAGGCCCCAAGCACCGCGAGACTCAAGAAGACGCCGCCGATCGCCCACGTCACGTTGCCCCATAGCGGCGGCGAAGAAGTGCGGTTTGCCGAAACGCTAACAAGCCCACCCACACCGAGCACCGTGATCTCAAGCAGATATCCAGCGGGTAGGGGCCAAACACTGTCACCTCGAAAGGCCGCGGCATAGGTTGCCGAGTGCAGGTAGGTCCACCAGTTCCATGAAGCCCATCCGGCAGCAATAGCACCGAAGCCGGCGAGAACGACTTCCAAGATACGCATGCCAAACCCCAAACGTCTAGGCCGGAATTGCCGATTTAGCCATAGTCCCCAGAAGTTATCACGCCCCCACCACCGACGACAACCAACAGCAACCGCGGTACAGTGAATCCATTGCACCCCCACACCCCACAGGCGTACACTACTCCTCGCCAAGCAGGGGTCCCGACACAATGCATGCACCGAAGCAGGATGCACCAAACGTTATTGCCATCCCACCGCTCATATACCTGGTGTTCCTCGCCGTAGGTCTCCTGCTTGACTACCTCTTCCCCGTAAGGGCTGGAACTCTTGCGGTCTGGTAAGGCGGCGAGCAGGCGCTGTTGACAGCCGCTGAGCCCAAGGTATACGCTACTACCGTTGGAGCTGCGGTGAATGTTGGCCGCCGCTTCACCCGCTGCAGGTGCCCTTGGGGCATAACAGGGAAGTCCGGTGAGAAGCCGGCGCGGTCCCGCCACTGTATGTGGGGAGCAACCGGGAATTAGCCACTCGAACTCCGGTTCGGGGAAGGCTGAAGGTTGCGCTAAAGGTCGAGTCGGACCTTTTGAACTCACGAGCCAGGAGACCTACCTGCCAGCGGGAATCACTCAGTTTCCGCGAGGGACGGAATGGTCTGGCCACAGTTCGATAGAGCGAAAGTCCCTCACCTCCACCCGGGAGTGAGGGATTTTTTGTGCCGTTAGTTCCTGCGACGCGGATAGGCGGTTTGGATCGTCGAATCCGGATGCTCGGCAGTTGTCCGCGGCGCCATGGGCCGGCTTCTCTAGCTGGATTTCCCGCCACCGGCCCCGACCACTCATTTGGTTGTTGCGCTCTTTGTCGCGCAGGCATTCGCTACGCGAGACGTGCGCTCAGCAACAGCCTGTCGCCTGGCCGCTCCGTTTCCTCGAATCAGGAGGTTAAAGGATGAGACAGTTCATGGCGCTTTTTGCGCTCGTGTTTTTCGGTTGCATCATGCAGGGGGCAGCTCAGGACTCGGCGGGTGTCGCCGGACTGATAACGGACCCGTCGGGCGCGGCGGTACCGAACGCTGTTGTGACGTTGTTTGCGCGAGACAACAGCCTGCGGTTCACAACGCGCACCAACCGGCGAGGGGAATATCAATTTGCCTCAGTAGCGCCCGGGGAATATTTGATTGAGGTTGAGGCTCGCCATTTCGCGCCGACTGCCGAATCGGTTCGAGTCCAGAGAGGGACGACTTCGGTTCTGGATGTTCGAATAAAGCTGGCGAGGGTACGAACGAAGGTCGTGGTCACATCGTCAAGCACGGCGCGAACAGTGGAGGAAGTCTCCAAGGCGCTTGACACGGTAGACGCGGAACAGATTGAAAGGCGCGCCGACTTTTCCTTGGCCGAGGCGTTGCGAGGCGTGCCCGGTCTGCGCGTGCAGCAGCAGCGTGGTCCGGGAAGCCTGACGACGATCCAGATCCGGGGGCTTCGATCACAGGACACCGCCGTTCTGGTCGACGGGGTCCGCCTGCGCGATGCGACCGACCTCCAGGGGGGCGCTACGCCGCTCCTGCAGGCTTTGATGGATGTGAACACGGAGCGAATTGAAGTCCTGCGGGGATCAGGTTCGTCGCTGTACGGTTCAAACGCGATGGGCGGTGTCGTCAACATCGTGACCGACCGAGGCGGGGGACCTCCTCATGGCGATTTGCTGGCGGAAGGTGGAGGACTCGGTTTACTCCGCGGGCGCGCCAGGGTCGGGGGAGGGGCGCTCGACCAACGCCTGAGCTATAGCGGCGGCATCGCCCATCTGAACGTTCGCGACGGGATCGACGGATCCGACAGTTTCCGAAACAGCAGTGGGCATGCCTTCGTCGGCTACCACTTCACGCCGTCGCTGTCGCTGGGCGGGCGCGTTTTTGCCGCCGACGGCTTCGTGCAACTCAATGACAGTCCCTTTGTCCCTTTTGACGCCACAGGGAACCTGCCGGTGTCGGGTGCCATCCGAGCCACTCCTTTGGCGACGGAGGAACAGCGAAAGCTGGCCGCCGGCGAGACGTTTGACGTCGGCCGGGCCAATTTCGCCTCCGACCCTAACGATCCCGATAGCCGGAGCTCCACTTCGTACTTTGCAGGCGCTGTGGATCTGTCGCAAAGAATTAGCGAGTGGGCTTCCTATCGACTCGGCTATCAAGGTGTGATCACAGGCCGGAACTTCCAGGATGGGCCCGGCGGAGTTCGATTCGAACCCCTGTTCAACAACTCGAGCAGCTTCGACGGACGCATTGACACGGTCCAGGCGCGGACGGACCTGACGCTTGGCCGACACAACCTCTTCTCCCTGGGATACGAATTTGAGCGCGAGCGCTACGACAGCCCCACGCGGGACGAGAATCCCGACCCGGCGCAACACGTCGATGTGCGTCTCGAGATTGAGCAGCGCAGCCACGGCGCTTTCTTCCAAGACCAGTTGAGGCTGCGGGACAGCCGCCTTCAAATTGCGCTGTCCGGACGTGTCCAAGGCTTTAGCCTCACAGAACCTCAGTTCAGCGGGGGACAATCACCCTACGCGGGTATCTCTTTTGATGATCCCAAGTCGGCCTACACCGGTGACGGCGCAGTTTCCTATTTTTTTACCGGCGCGGGAACTAAGCTCCGTGCCCATGTCGGGAACGCTTACCGGGCACCGTCGTTGTTCGAACGCTTTGGTTCGTCGTTCTTTTTCGGATCGTTCAGCCCGTTTGGCGATCCTACGCTTCGACCCGAGAGGACGATGGCCTTTGACGCGGGATTGGACCAGTGGCTGGCGAAGGATCGCCTAAGAGTCAGCGCGACATATTTCTATACGGGCTTGCAGGAAATCATCTTCTTCGATGCCGGCGGGGGTATCGATTTTACGACCGATCCGTTCGGTCGCTTTATCGGTTACCGCAATACAGGTGGCGGCTTGGCTCGCGGAATGGAAGTCAGCGTGGATGCCGCGCCTACGCCGCAGTTGGATTTGACGGCTTCCTACACCTATACGAACTCGGATCAACGAACTTCGCCGGTCGCGGGAAGGGACTTCTTCAAGAGCTTCAGCATTTCCGACCACATGTTTACGCTCACGGCGGCGCAACGTATCGGCCGGCGCCTGAGCCTGGTGTTCGACCTTTTCGCCGTTAGCGAGTACGCGGCGCCGTTGTTCACGGCGGGTGGAAGTCGCGCCTTCCTGTTCGACGGGCCGGTCAAGGCAGACCTGGTCGTTAGCTACACGGTTCCTCTGTCAGAAAGCAAGAGTTTACGGTTGTACGGAAAGGTAGAGAACGTTTTTGACCGCGCGTATTTCGAGGATGGGTTTCGCACACCGGGCGCGTGGGGAATCGCTGGGTTGGCTTTTGATTTTTAGTGGGTCCGTTGCTCGAGTTCTGTCCGATCCCAGCTCGATTGGTTGCTATCGACCAAGGCAGGACATCCTACGTGGGCCGCTCCGGTACCGTCGCGGCTCGGAAGCTTCCCATGTGACACCAGTCGTTTGCGACCGCGTAAGCCGCGCCCGTGAGTTGCTCTGGTGGGTGGTCACCCGCCGGTCCGCGCTCCATAGAATTAGTGACCCTTGGCACGAATTTGACTCTATAGCGACTAAAGATACAGTTCCTGGAAAAGTTCCATGTCCGCGTGCTGCTCAAACCAATCAGCCAAGCGGTCGTAGTGCTCGTTCTTGGAGATCCGCGAGGTGATATTGGGGATCTCTTTGCTACGCCGTTGCGCCACATGCGCCAGCAGTGACCGCAGCACTTCCGGATATTCAAACGCTCCGTGCAAGTACGTGCCGATGATGCGATCCCGCTCGTGGCCCTCAGGCTTCCCGTCCACAATAGCGAAGGGTGCATCACCCGCATTGGGCACCGTTTTGCCCATGTGAATTTCATACGCTCGGAAGGGAATGTCATTCGCTGCTAAACGGCCTTCCACGACTCGCGCTGTTTTCTCCGCCAGCATCCTCGTTTCGATCGGCAACAGCCCGAGACCCGCCGCCGTTGCTTCGGCCGACTCCACGCCTTCAGGATCCGAAACAGAGAGACCC
The DNA here is from genome assembly GCA_965248105.1 of Bryobacterales bacterium. Taxonomy (GTDB): domain Bacteria; phylum Acidobacteriota; class Terriglobia; order Bryobacterales; family UBA6623. The sequence goes on along the minus strand of CBDFIK010000006.1, from coordinate 576,697 downwards.
AACATTTGATAACCGCCACAAATACCCCACACGTGGACCCCTCTGTCGTAACAGTCGAGAATCCAAGTGTCCAGTCCTGTTTCGCGCAGCCACTGGAGGTCGGCAAGCGTATTTTTACTGCCGGGTAAGATGATGCAATCCACGTCGCCCGAACCGGTGAGAACGGCGCTGACAAACTAGACCACATAGCGGCGGTGTGAAGGCTCCCAGAGGAGGCGGAGGACCAAGCCGCTGATGTGGTCCGCAAGCATCCCCGAGGTGTTTTGTGGAACACCGGAGGGATGTATCGGGTGGAGCTATACGTTCAAGTACGACGAAGTGTCTGCGTCGAAGGGCTAAGCGAACGCGAAGCAGCACGGCGCTTTGGGATTGCTCGCGAGACCGTGCGCAAGATGTTGCGCTACCGGATTCCGCCGGGCTATCGGCGGAGCAAACCGGCGAGGCGTCCCAAACTGGAGGCCTTCACAGGGATCATCGATCAGATCCTGACCGACGATCGGGAGCGTCCGAGGAAACAACGCCACACCGCACAGCGCATCTTTGACCGCCTCCGCGACGAGTACGGGTTCACAGGCGGCTACACGACCGTCAAGGACTACGTACGCGAGAAGAAGCTGGGCGGACAAGAGATGTTCGTGCCGCTGACGCATCCGCCGGGTGACGCCCAGGCGGACTTCGGCGAAGCGGTCGTCGTCATCAACGGAGTGCAGCGCAAGGCGCACTTCTTGGTCGTCGATCTGCCGCATAGCGATGACGCATTCGTGAAAGCGTTTCCGGCCGAGACGACGGAGGCATTCTGCGAGGGGCACAATGCGGCGTTTCGCTATTTTGGCGGCGTGCCGCGCAGCATCGTCTACGACAACACGAAGCTAGCGGTGGCGAGGATCCTGGGAGACGGCACACGCCAGAGGACCCGTGTCTTCTCCGAGCTGCAGTCACATTATCTGTTCGCCGACCGTTTCGGGCGGCCGGGCAAGGGCAACGACAAAGGCAAAGTGGAAGGGTTGGTGGGCTATGCGCGGCGCAACTTTATGGTGCCGATCCCCAGGTTCTCAAGTTGGGAAGCCTTCAACGAACACCTCGAAGCGAAGTGCCGCAAGAACCGTGGACGGCGCTTGCGGCGACACTCGGAAACGATCGGTGAGCGTTTCGAGCGCGACCGCCAGGCGTTTCTGACGTTGCCTGCTGTCGGGTATGACGCTTGCGACAAGCGCACGACGCGGGTGACGTCGTTGTCGCTGGTGCGCTATCGGACCAACGACTACTCGGTTCCGACGCGCTACGGCCACCGCGAAGTACTGCTGAGAGCTTACGTCGATGAGGTGGTCATCGGCTGCGGCAGCGAAGAGATCGCCCGGCATCGGCGCAGCTACGAACGCGAGGAGTTGATCTTCGATCCGCTGCATTACCTGGCCTTGCTGGAGCGCAAGACGAACGCGCTGGATCAAGCCGCGCCGCTCGTCGGTTGGCAGTTACCGCAAGATCTCGTGCGTTTGAGACGCTTGCTCGAAGTGCGGCTGGGTAAACCAGGCAAGCGCGAGTACGTGCAGGTGCTGCGTTTACTCGAAGACTTCCCGCTCACCGACGTCACCGCCGCCGCGCGGCAGGCCGTTGAGTTGGGAACGATCGGCTTCGACGCCGTCAAGCACCTCGTCCTGTGTCGGATCGAGCAACGGCCGCCCCGCTTGGACTTGACGCAGTATCCGCACTTACCCACAGCACAAGTCGAACAGACATCGACAACAGATTATTTGGTGCTGCTGGCACAGGGAGTGGACTGATGGCGAGATCCAAACTGCTGCTGGAAGCTCATCTGAAAGCACTGCGGCTGCCGACCTTCTTACGCGAGTACGACAAGGTGGCACGGCAGTGCGCCACGGAGGGCTTGGATGCGAGACGCTTTCTGCTGCAACTGTCCGAGCTCGAACTGCTCGACCGTGAACGCCGAGCGACCGAGCGGCGCATCAAGGCCGCCAAGTTCCCGGTCACGAAAACCCTTGATACGTTCGACTTCCTGGCGTTACCCAAGTTGAACAAGAAGCTGGTGCTCGAGCTGGCACACGGAGAGTTCATCGACCGTCGCGAGAACGTGTTGGCTCTAGGAAACTCCGGCACGGGGAAAACGCATCTCGCTCTGGCGCTGGGACTGGCGGCCTGCCAGGGTGGCTATCGGGTTCGCTTCACTACCGCCGCAGCGCTGCTCAACGAGCTGCTGGAAGCCCGTGATGAGCGGCGCTTGCTGAGGGCCCAAAAGCAGCTCGCCAAGCAAGACCTGCTGATCGTCGATGAACTGGGCTACGTGCCGCTGTCGAAGACCGGAGCGGAGTTGCTGTTCGAAACCTTCTCACAGCGCTACGAGCAGGGCTCCACGATGGTGACCTCGAACCTGCCGTTCAACGAGTGGACCGAAGTCCTCGGGTCCGAGCGCATGACCGGCGCCCTGCTGGATCGGCTCACTCACCACGTCCACATCCTGGAGATGAACGGCGATAGCTTCCGCCTCAAGCAGAGCAAGAAGCAACGCTCTCCGTCTTCGGATTGATCCCCGCCGGCTCGCCACAGTTTTTGTGAGCCGCCTTCCACTCCGCCTTCAGCCGCCCTAACGGGCGACCTCAGGCTGCGTTCCAGCCGTCCCACAAAAACTCGAAGCAAAACCCCGACTCCCCCCCCACTGGTCTATTTTTGCTCCGCCGCTCTACCCCAAAACTGGTCTATTCTCCCTCCGCCGAACTGGTCTAATTTTGCTCCGCCCTTGACACGGAGAGATTATGGAGCATTTCTTGGATCTCCTGAAGGGTGAACCTGTTCGCTTCGATCACTGTCGCATCGCTTCGGAAAGCCGGCGGCACAATCCGCCGAGCGTCTTCTTTGGAATCCACCTCCACCGTCATCCAGGTCTTGTGCACGCCGTCTAGGCAACCCCAATCGGCGTTGGTGATGTAGTGAGAACCGATTGAAAGCAAGGCGTGAGCGGCCCGCACGCAGGCCTCGTGCTCTGAAGAATGGGGTATTTCGATAAGGAACCTGGGCATCTCGTTTACTCCGGCTTGCACATGCTACACCCTTTGCCTTCTTAGCATAACCAATCTACCGCCGAAGCTAGACCCCGACTGGGGATCGAGGCGCTCCCACGGTCTGTTCCTGCTCTGCGGCGTGCACAGATTGTCCCAGCGCCGACGCGTGGGAGGCGCAGCAGCGCCTTGGAAGCTCTCAGACGAACGTTTCGTCCCGACTTGTCTTCGGCTGAACCGATGGAGATGGTTGAGGATTTTGGCTCGGCCTGCCAGCACAATTCCTAAGCTCAGGGCGATAATCCCGTACCGCCAGAAGCGGTCCAGAACCGCACCTCTCTTTCCTAACGGGAAGTGGTTAGAGACCCCGGGCTTTTCACTGCCTTAAGCTATAGTTGGCGAGAACAATCGTTGTGTTGAGCTATCCGAATCGTACTACCGCCAGGACCTTGATCTGAGTGGGGTTTCGATCCCTCCGAGGGCCGTCTGGCAGGCTTCAGTCCGCGTTTAGATGGTGGTAAGGCGATTTCCCGACAGCTATCCGCGGACGAGCGCTATGTAGTTCGTTTCGGGGAACTTAGTCCTGCTGGCGGTCGCAGAACTCTTCGTACCAATCTTGGAGTTGACCGTCGGCGGAGGTTGATCCAGCGACCCGGCACAGGCCGGCGCCGGTGCACCAGGTATCTGAATCGCGCTAGAATCGGCGTGTCGTGATCGGCCAGACCAACACCCACTACCGCATCACCACCAAGCTCGGCGAGGGCGGGATGGGTTTGGTCTACAAGGCCGATGACACGGGGATCAATCGAGTCGTTGCTCCTCTTCAGCCCGCGTTCGGGCAAGCACGTTGGTGAGGATCAACAGCTTTTGGCTCCAAAAAGGTTTCGCCGGGAGCAGTGTTGGCCGGAGCGCCGTTCAGCCCGCTCAATCAACGTCTGTGAGCGGACGGACGAGCCCTGGCGCCTACCGATGGGAACCCGTCATTCAAATCAGGGCCTAATTTCGATCGCTGGGCTCGTTTTGATTGGGGCTTGGGGCTGCGGCAACGGCCAACAGCCGGTTCAGCGGTACACCCCTCCCGAGACACAAGCGAACAACGTCACCATTGAGCGCCTCCCCCTTGCCGAGGAAGACGCAAAGAATGTCATCCTATTCCTCGGCGACGGCACAGGAGTTGCTACGGTCCACGCCGCCAGCGTCTTTGGTCACGGGAAACCGCAGGCCTTCTACATCCACTCCATGCCTCACGTTGGTTTGTCGGAAACGTCAGCGGCGTCCACCTGGAACACCGACTCGGCTGCCGGCATGACGGCCATCGTTACGGGTCAAAAAACTCACACCGGTGTTGTTTCGCAAGGCCCTGACAGCGAGCGCGGCATCCGCGACGGGACGCCGCTGAAAACGATTCTGGAGTACGCGGAAGAGCGCGGCCTAGCTACCGGCGTGGTCTCCAACAGCCCCATTACGGATGCGACACCGGCGGCCTGTTATGCGCACAGCAACGATCGCAGAAAGTGGGGAGAGGTCTTCTCTCAAATCGTCCACCCGCGCTTCGGGGATGGAGTGGATGTTGTGATCGGTCCCGGACGTGAGCCCATCATGACGCAGACCTCGGAGATCGGATTCGACGTTGCGGCTAAGCTCGCTGCGCGGGGCTACAAGTTCCTCGACCGGCCCGACAACCTAGGCGGGGCCGACGCGGGGACGGACCGCCTGGTGGCTCTATTTGGGAAAGAGCCTCAGGACTTTGACCTCGCCCAAGCCGCTGACACGGCTCTTACAATCCTCGAACGTAACTCCAACGGGTTTTTTCTGATGGTCGAGTCGAACAACCACTACACCGACATCCGCAAGTCCCTCGATCTGATGGTGCGTTTCGATGAGATCATCCGCCGAACCGCGGAGCGCATGAAAGGGACTCAAACGTTGATCTTGTTTACGGCTGACCATTCGTATGATCTGCATTTCCCTCTTAGCGCAGTGAAGGGGGAAGACATTCTGCCTTCCATGGCTGTCGTGGGGAAACACACCGCCGAAGAAGTGCTGGTTCTCGCTCAGGGACCAGGCGCTGAAAGAGTGCACGGGTTTTTCCCGAATACCCATCTGTTTCACGTCATGATGTCTGCTTACGGGTGGGCGCCGGACTAAGTACTCCATTTCACAACCACATTTACGTTTCGGACGAATACACGAGGACACAACACGCTGCAAGGCTTGTCCAAACATAGGTTGCATGGCGGCGAGGGAACCTGGTTTTTGAGAGGATGCTGAGGCGTGCGGATAGGTGGCTCTGTTTTCCAAAACCGCGTCCACGCAGTTTATCTTCGACCCTAGAGATTGTACCGCTGGCGAATAGATGTTGGGAACAAGCCTTGTGTTGAGCTTTCCGAATCGTACTACCGCCAGGACCTTGATCTGAGTGGGGTTTCGATCCCTCCGAGGGCCGTCTGGCAGGCTTCAGTCCGCGTTTAGATGGTGCGAAGGGGATATACCAACACCTTTCCACGACAGAGCCCTATGTAGTTCGTTTCAGGGGCTTAGTCCTGCTCGCGGTCGCGGAAATCTTTTACCGGTCTTGGACCCCGGCGACTGAAGCTTTGTCCAGAAGGAGTACGAATTGACCCGGCCGGCGACGAACGTCAGCGTCACCCCCGGAAAGACCCGATCCTCCCGAGCCACCTCGATCGGGTAGCTCCAGTGCACGCCTTGCACCTGCTCGGTGATCTGCTGCGGCGCGCCCAGAGCCGCCCGGACCTCCGCCGGAGGGCGCCCCCAGACCAGTTCGCGAAAATCGCTTTCCTTGAATACCTTCGCTTCGCAGCACAGCTCGACGTCGATATTGACGCCAGTGGAACTGCCCCCTGAGCGGCACTCGACTACACGTGCCTCCAGCACTCTGGCTGGCCGCGTTGCCCGTGGGGCGGCGGCCTTGCATGCGTTGCGGTAGTGCATGCTTCCCAACGCGTCCTCCGCCCGGGATACGATCGCGTTGCAGCTTTCCGCTTCGGGGTAGTGCAGTTCGTCAACTCGGGTGCGGGTATGCCGAATCGAACACCTCAGCCCTTCGGCCCGCATCACGCTCTTCGGCTCAAGCGCTTGGTCAACCGGGCCCTGACAGCAAACCTCGACATCCAGGAAAACGCCCCGGCCGTCGGTGGTTCGGCAATCGGTGACTCGCGCCGTCACGACGCCGGGCGGCAAAACCGCTTTCGGATCTGCCCCCTGGCAGGCCTTGCGGTAGTGCAAGCCGTCAAGCTGTCCCTGAGCGCTCGCGATTGCCTGCCTGCAGTCCTGCTGCGGGTAGTTGAGGTCGGTCACTATCGCGACGGTATGCGGCGGCGGACATGCCGACGGCGGCGGCTTGGTGTCGGCCGATTCACTGCAGCCGAACGAGGCAATGAACGGGATTAGTGCACACCAGGTGAGAATTGTCGTCTTCATTCAAGGCCAACAGATCCTGAGAACTAGCGTTGAGTTGAGCTATCCGATCGTAGCACCAGTAGGCTCCTGATTCCAGCGGGCTTCCGCGCGTTCGACGAAGTTCTGAGGGCCTTAGACGACGGATTGATGGTGGGAACGCGATTTCCCGACACCTATCTGCTGACGAGCCCCATCTGGTTCGTTTCGTGGTACTTAGTCCTTCTCGCGGTCGCGGAACTCTGCGCCAGTTTTGGATGGCGCGGGCCTGCCGGGTGGCCACTCGGAGATCGAGGATAGAGCCCGAATTAGGAGCGAGTGTCCCCCGTTCAAAAGCGCCGGTTTTGTGGGGGCCGACCACCGTGCCCGGCCTATTTCCTAATGGACGCGCGAAGTCTTCTCGGACTGGCCCGAAAAGGGTTATGACGAAGGCTACGGTCGGGCGCAAGGGAGTCTTACTGTAAACGTGGCGCCTTTCCCCCGCTCGCTAATCACATGGATCGAACCGCCGTGGTCCTGAATGATCCGATAAACGGTCGCCAAGCCGAGTCCCAAGCCGGTTCCCACCCCCTTGGTGGTAAACCCAGGGTCGAAGATCCGGTCGAGATCCTCGGCTGGGATGCCCCTGCCCGTGTCAGAAAACTCGAGCACAGCCGACTTGCCTTTCTGATAGGTTGTGATCGTGATGGTTCCTTCCCCATCGATGGCCTGAATCGCATTCACGAGGAGGTTCATGAAGGCTTGATTCAATTGACCGGGCGTGCACTCTATCTCAGGTACAGAGCCGTAATTCCGGCGCACGTGGATTCGCCTTCCAAGCTCGTGATGAAGAAGGGTGAGGGTGCTGTCGATGCCTACGTGAAGGTCGGCCCTCTGGACGCTGGCTTCATCAAGACGAGCGAAGTTGCGCAGTGATGTCACAATGGTGACAATTCGCTCGACAGCACGCTTCGTCAAGGTGCTGGTGTCGTCGAGTGCTTTCAGCGCCTGTGCAAGTCTCCCGTCCACGACGCCGGCTTTCGTCCCCGCCCCCTGGCTCACCCACTCGCGAATCAACTCCACGGCGCGCTGGGCGACGTCAGCGTTTGACTGTATCGATGCGATCGGCGTGTTGATCTCGTGTGCGACACCCGCCACCAGACTGCCCAACGAAGCCATCTTTTCGGACTGGATAAGCCGGGCTTGCGTCTCCCGCAACTGCTGCAACGCCTCCACATGTTTTGTTACATCCACGACCAGTACAAAAATCTGGCGTGTATCCGTAATAGGCCGGTAAGTAAATGCGAGCGTGCGTCCGAGCGACTTCTGTGTTTCATCGACAACCGTTCTGTGCTGATCAATCAACCTACGGAGCCTGGCGCCAAAATCAGCAGGCAGCACGTCTTCAATGGTTTTCTCTGGAAGACCGATGCGAGCTGTGAAGCCCCGTGCAGCGGGATTCAAGTAGAGGATGCGGCCTGTATCATTGCAACGCAAAACCGGAAAGGGGTTGGCCTCGGGGAGCTGCGCCAGTTGCCGCAATTCGGCCTGAGTCTCTCGTAGCTGTTGCACTGCTTCCACATGTTCGGTCACATCCACGATCAACACAAAGATCTGCCGGCTATGCGGTAGCGGTTTGTAGGTGAAGGAGAGGGTGCGTCCAAGCGATTGCTGCACTTCGTCAACGACGGTTCGGTTCTCGTCGATCAAGCTTCGCACTTTCGAGGAGAAATCAGGAGGCAACAAATCAGCCAGCGCCCCTTCGGGATGACCGATCCGCGCCGGGAACTCTCGCGCGGCAGGATTCAAATACAGGATTCGGCCGGCGCTGTCGCAGCGCAGGACGGGAAAAGGATTAGCCTCGGGTAGCTCAGCCAGCTCCTGAAAACTAAAACTCTCACTAGCTCGTTTCCGCTCAGCACCGGAAGTTTTTTTGGCCGCGTGATTCTCCGCTGGGTCTTGCCCCCTGAGCTGCTTTGAAACAGGTTGCAGTTACTTCGTCGTCGGGTCGTTGTATAACGCCCGAATGTCCGTGCGGTGATCCAACTCCATCCCGTAGGTCTGCTCGGGAGCATGTCCAGATTTCCGTTGAAACTCGCGACTCTCCTGTCGGCCTAGTTTACGCTGCTTTGCGGCTTGAAGTGGAGGCCAATGCCTCCCGTTTTTCAAGCGCCGCCAGCAGCTTCGGCAGGTCCTTGTAACCTTTCACCCGCCGAAAGTTCTTCTCCGCCACCCACAAGGCCGAACCCAAACGTAGGCGCCCTCCTGGAACTTCGAGAAAAAATGGGATGTCAAGGGATGAAAGACCGGTTCACCGGACGGGTCGGCTTCGAGAGTTTGCTGCGCCACGTAGGTTTCGTTGTCGCTGCCGTGGACCAGAACGCGATACCAGGCTTCGTCCTTGGGAGGACGCGAGCGCGCGACGTGCTCGTACCATTCCTCCGTTCCGAGGAAGACCGGGCCGGCATCATAGATGACGCCTCGATAGTCAAACAGGCGATGGTGAATGGTCTGCCCAGTCGCAAATTTGGCTTGGGAGTTCATGTGCCGGCGCCGCCGATCGAGGCGGCCCAGATGTCTGGGCTTGCCCCCTGGAGTGAGGCAAACAGTTTAGACACAGTCAAGAATGCTTGGCGGCTCAGTCCCCTTGAACAGGCTGAACCTCGTCGTGACCGAAGATGCGGCGAAGCAACCGCACCGTCCCAGACTTCAAATCAAGGACCAGACTGAAGAGGGCCGGTACAAGCACTAGAGTAAACACTGTCGATATCAGCAGTCCGCCAATGACGACACTTCCGATTCCGCGGTAAAGCTCCGCGCCGGCGCCCGGAAAGATCACCAAAGGCAGCATCCCGAAAACGCTGGTCAGCACGCTCATGAAAATCGGCCGGATGCGATTCCGAGTGGATTCGCGGATGGCCTCGCGCGGATGCATGTTTTCATTCCGAATATGGTTGAGCGACTGGTGCACCAGCAGGATCGCATTGTTGACGACGGTCCCCACCAAAATGAAAAACCCCAGCATGGTCAATATGTCGAGCGCTTGGTAGGTAAACCTGTTCATGACGCTGAGTCCGAGGAGACCACCGAATCCAGCCAGCGGTACGCTGAAAAGGATCACGAGAGGGTAGGCAAAGCTCTGGAATAGCGCGGCCATGAGCAGGTAGCTGATCACCAGCGCTAGCAGGAGATTCCACTGCAAAGCGTCCCAGGTCTGGGTGAGCTTGTCGGCTTCGCCTCGCGGGATGATGCGGTAGGGGCCGCTGAGGACGCCTTCTTCCGAGAGCGGCCGGATGATCTTGGCCTCGATTTGCTCCATCGTCGTTTGAAGCGGGACGCCTTGGGGCGGGGTCAACCGGATCGTGCTGGCGCGCTGGCGCTCGCGATGCCCGATCTGAACCGGCGAAGTCGTCAGCTCCACTTTCGCCAGTGCGTCCAGCGTGACCAGGCGGCCGCCCGGGACCGCGACCGGCAGTTGGGCCAAGTCATGCGTACGGTGACGGCGATTCCCTTCGACCACGAGCTTCAGATCAATTCTTTTGCCTTGCCATTGGTAGTCGGAAACCTTGGCTCCATCGACGAGCGCATTGACGGCCAGACCCAGGTCGCGCCCGCTCACCCCTAACTCGGCGCTGCGCAGGCGGTTCGGAACGATGCGCAGTTCCGGTTTGCCGCGGTCAATCCCGCCGAGGGGTTGCGCCTGAGCCTCCGGCAACTCCTGTTGCAATCGGGCTAGCGCGACTCCGCCGATTTCCTGCAGCCGATCGAAGTCGGGTCCGACAATATCGAGGTTGATGAAGCCGGCGTCCCGGCCGCTTTGAAACAAGTTGAATGGGCGGAAAGCGCCCAGAGCGGCCGGCATCTTGCTGATGGCCGAGCGGAAAACCGGTACCAGCTCAGCGACGCGGAGGGGGTCCTTTGCCCCTCCGCCGGCGAACATAAAGTTCCCAAAAGCAACCATGAAAGCCCGAGAAATGCCGCCACCGGGACAGTTCTCATCCGATGCATCGCAGTCGTAAGCCGGTTGAAGGGTTTCAAAGTAGCCGTGCCGCAGGCTCTCCGCCTCGGCCAGGCTGTAGTTCGACGGCAGGATCACCTGGCCGAAAACAAAGTTGACATTGCCGGCGGGCAGGTATTCCACGGCGGGCATCAAACGGACGGCCCCCAGGATCGCCGCCACCGTGAAGACAGCAGCCACGGCCAGGCGGCGGATCGTTCCGCCGCAAATCCAATACACAAGATCAGCAACCCGGCCGTTGAACGAACCGAAGAAGCCGAAAGCTTTCTTCCCTCGCGCCGGCGCTTTGGCGCTTGCGGACCTGCCTCCGCCCAGCACCTTGGCCGACATCGCCGGGATCACGGTAATCGCCACGATCATGCTGAGAATCACCGCTCCGCTGATGGCGATCGCAATGTCCCGGAAGAGCTGGCCGGCCTCCTCCTCAATGAAGATCACCGGCAGGAAGACAGCCACCGTCGTCAGGGTACTGGCCAGGATCGCGCCCCAAACCTCTCGCGCACCGTCGAAAGCCGCTTTCGCCCTCGACTTGCCCATCTGGCGGTGGCGGTAGATGTTCTCCAGAGCCACGATCGAATTGTCGACGACCATGCCGGTGGCGAACGCCAGCCCAGCCAAGCTAATCACATTCAAAGTTCGGCCGGTAAGGCTCATGACGAGAAATGTCCCGATCACGCTGATGGGCATGGCGAGGGCGATGATCAGGGTGCTGGTGAAGCTTCGCAGGAACAGCAAAAGCACCACCACGGCCAGCCCCGCTCCGATGTAAACGCTCTGCTGCAGGAGGCTGATCGCGCTCTCGATGTATTCGGTGGCGTCGAACATCTGAACGATCCGGAGGTTCCGCGGCTCCAGCACCTGGCGGTTCAAGCGGGCGGCGGCTTCCTTGACCCCCACCATGACCTGCATGAGGTTCTCGTTAGGCGCCTTGGTGATGCTGAAGAAGAAAATTTCTTGTCCGTTGAAGTAGCCCTGGACGCGCTTCTTCTCGAATCCCAGGCGGGCATGGCCGAGATCGCGCGCAAAGATCGGCACGTCGTTTTGGTAAGCGACGACGACACTTTCCACATCCCTGGCGGAGGTGTATTCGGCTGAAGTCCGGACGGTGTAGTTGGATTTGCCCTCGTCAAAATCCCCTCCGCTGACGTTTGCGTTTTCACGATCCAAGGCATTGGCGAGCTGGCTGATTGTGATTTTGCGCGCCGCCAGCTTGACCGGGTCGGCCAAGAACTGCATCTCATGCCGCTGGCCGCCGAAAGCATTGACCGCCGCGACGCCAGGCACGCGTTCGAACTCCGGGGCGACAACGTCGTCGACGAAGTCGCGCTCGTGAGCAACCGGCCCCTGCGCGGCATCGGGATCGATGTGCATCAGCAAGAAAAAGGCGATAAATTCCGTGTCCGCGCCGGTTGCACGAACCGCCGGCTTCAGGGCGTCGTCGGGGTAGCGGGGCACTTGTTCCAGACGGTTCGAGACGTCAAGGAGGGCGGTGCCGGTATCCGTCCCGATCTTGAAGGTCATCAAGATTTCCCCCTGGCCCGCCGAGCTTGTGCTCTCGATGCTTTCGAGGCCCTCCAGCGCCTTGAGCTGGTCCTCCTGTTCCTGGATGATTTGGCGTTCGACTTCGAGGGGCAGCGCGCCCGGCCATTGAGTCGTGACGTGAATCTGCGGCTTATCCACAGTCGGTGTTAGCTGGATCGGGATTCTGTAAAGCGCAAGGCCACCGAATAACGCCAGCAGGATGACCCCCACGGCGGTGGTGACCGGATACTGAATCGAGTCCTGAATGATCTTCATGGCGTGGGGTACTCCCGGGGCGTGGGCCGCACCGTCTGCCCGGGCTGCAGCCGCTCGTTGCCGCGCGTGACGACCCGCTCGCCGGGCTGCAGCTCACCCTGGATTTCGACCCATTGACCGGCGCCTTCTCCGATCACGACGCCAACCAGCTTGATCGTGTCGCCGGGCTGCAAGACGAAAACAGCCCAGCCCTTCTCTTGACTCACCAGTGCGTCCTTGGGAACGATCGTAGTCCGGCGGGGACTCGCGGGCGCCAGGGTTACCGTGGCCGTCATGCCCGTGCGAACCCGGCCGCCGTCGGAAGGCACCGTGATTTTCACTGGAAAGGTGCGAGCGTCGGGATCCGCTTCGGGCACAATCACCGAAACCTTACCCGCCAGCGGTTCGGTCGGGAACGCGTCGAGCTTCACTTGGGCGGACTGACCGAGCCGCACCCTTCCAATGTGAACTTCGGGAACTTCGATGGCGACTTCGAGTTGCTCCAGGGACAGCAGGGTGACCACGGCCGCCCCTTCCTGCACCCACTGGCCGACTTCGGTGAGCTTTTCGACGACCGCGCCGCCGAACGGGGCGTGGATGACGCTCTGTCGCAGTTGCAGTTCCACTTCGTCGATCGAGGCGCGCAGGGACACCCGACGGGCTTCGAGGGCTTCCTGTTCGTAACGGGCGTTGTCGAGCTCTTCGTCGCTGATGAGTTTGTCGGCAAAGAGAGACTCGGCGCGCCGGTGCCGCGATTCCGCCGCGCGTAGGCGCGACTCCGCTTCGACGACATCCGCATCGAGGGTGTTCTTGCGCGCATCAAGAGAGGCGGTATCCAGCTCCGTCAGCTTCTGTCCCCGCTTGACTCGATCTCCTTCGCGGACAAGCAGTTTCACAACCAGCCCTTCCACCTGTGTGGCCACTTCGGCTCTGCGCAACGCCTCGACACTTCCGGGAAGCTCGAGACTGGCCCCGATGGAATAGGACTCGGCTTGGGTAAATTCCACGGGAGGAGCGGGGCGAGAGTTCTGTGCGAATGAAAGAACGGGCGAAGCCGCAACCGCCAGCCCAGCGGCAAACCGCTTCAGCGCAACCACCCAGCCGCCTGAAGGAGCTGACTCTCCACGAGGACCAGTCCAACGCAAAGGCTGTGCCGCACTTTGACTTTGCCGAACTCTCAACACCGCACCTACCACTGCGCAATCGCTCATTTGATGCACGACCACTTGTTGGCCATCTGTTTTGCCGGGGAGGTTGCTTCGAGACAGCGAATAGAACCCGTTCTTTGGATTGGCCGAGACCCGAGGTTAGAACCTAAGAATCATTGTATAGAACCTGAATTATGCACTGCGGGGTGAGAGTTATCCAATACAAGATGAGCCTGAAGGGAGGGTTTGTTTCCAACACAAGATGAGCCTGAAAGTGAGGGGGGCGAGAGGGGTCGGCCAAAGCCCAAGGTGTCGGAGGGCTAACGGAAGGGTATGGGTTTTTAGGCTTAGGCCCGCTTGCGAAAGTTGCATCAGCATTCTCAAGCGCCGGGCGGCGGTCCGTCTGCACCTACGACGCCCGAACGAGTTGGTGGCCGGGATGACTGTGACTTTGCACGCTATCTGGCGCGAGGCCGATGGGCCCGGACCGCAGCCGTACCCTACGGTGATCCTATGGAACCAAGGTACGACAGCGCCCAGGGCGCGCACGACAGCGTTCACGGGGGCCCCTACCCCACCCCCTTTTCCGACACAAGAATTAAACCGAGGCCCACAACCGGTCGTACAAGAGCTGAGTAGGCTGCAACATCTAGGACCACGGATCGGTGACTGGTAGGCCAAGAGCGGCAATCGGTGAAGGGTAGCAGGCAGGGTTGAGCCGCGGAGTAATCACGTATCACAACATGTGGACGTTACGGGACCTCAGAAGCACTCCTTCTGCGGGGTTTCGGTCAGCGGGTACAAGCCAGCGGGTCAATGCTTCGCCGGCTTTGAGCCTTATGCGAATCTCGCATTCTAAAGGGGAGCGAAAAGTCCAACCGTTGGACTTTCTGAAGTACCCCGCGTCCGGGCCGACTACCCCCTCTCCAGACACAGGAATTCCACGCAGTGCGGCGACCCATCATCTGGGTCCTGGCTCACTCCCTGCTGGAACCCTCAGAGAGCCGATCTCCAGTCCGCTGAAACCTTCGGGTGAACGAAGCCAGCGAAATCCCTACAGCTTGGCAGACTTCTTGCAGGTCGAGCAGATCCAGTCTCCTCCCGGAAGCAGCTCTAAACCTGGGAAAGAAGTATCGTGTTCAAAGTTTGAACATGAACCCACGCCGGAACCCACTGCTCCACACGGAACGTTCAAGGTCAATCGGGCCGGCAAAATCAGACCTAAGTGGCTTTGTTGGAGTATGTTACGAACCGACAACGGCCGATTGTTGGTGGGAAGGCGATATCCCGACAGTAATCCTCGGACGGGCGCTATGTAGTTCGTTTCGGGGGGCTTAGTCCTGCTCGCGGTTGCGGGATTCTTCGTGCCAGCTCCGTGTTTCGTTCGCCTACGGTGGGACCGGGATTTTTTCCCCCGTAAAGACGGCCAACTCAATGAGCACCCCTGATGCGTGCGGCCCTCCTCATTGGATCCAGCCGGCCACCTGGTACGGACTCGAGCCGCCGGGATTGGGGGAAGGACCCACCCATGTAGTTGTCGGTAAACATGGTAGCTAACGGGCGGCCCGGTCGGGTAACTGGCCGGGTCGCAGCCTTGTGACAAAGTCCACTGTAAGGTGGGCGAGCAACCCTGCAGGCCGTAACACGAGTGAAGCTTGAGCAGGCCTCGAAAGCGAAGTCGTGGACGCCGGGCCGCCTTGGAAACGGGGAAGGCAGCACGAGCCGGGAAGTAACCGACAAGAGCACCGGCTCGGTCCACCGGGGTAAGGAGCACGGCATGCCGGGAAGGCAGATCGCGTTAGAGAGGGAGACCCAGTGTCGGTGGAGCATGGTACCAACGCCATCGGAAGGGATGGCGGCCGGCACCGGGAGTCGGACAGGGCCATAAGAGCGTTGAAGCCGGGTAATGCCGACCGAGCAAAGGGCCCTGACTTCCGGCACGCTGTCGAAGAAGCTGCGGAGGGGGACATTGGCGAAAGCCTGTTTAAGCCCCATACGGATCCGAAGGTTTCCGAGGCAGCTCTGTCACCGGGTGAAGCAGTCGCGGAACGACTGCGTGGACCCGACGAAGAAGCCGGTCGGAAAGCCCGGTGCGGGAAATCCGCACGCCGGGTTTGATGAGCGGGGATGGGAAACGGGACCACGAGCTTTATGCTCAGAGCACCCGCGCCCATCCTCGACTCTACTAGTGGCACCTGGCTGCGCGCGCTGCTCGCTAGGCTTTTCGAATCAAGGTGCAGGGCAGGGCGAGCTGCTGGGGAAAACCCCGGAGGCACCGGGTCGTCCTCGAGACCCGTCGCGACAACGGTCTCCTGTTCGGGCGCCTTGAAGGTGCCGAGGAGGGCCCATTAACTTGACGATGCCGCGGCTCATCTAGGCCAACAGCCCTTTCACTACCGTTCCGTGCACGTCGGTCAGCCGAAACCGCCTGCCTTGATATTTGTAGGTCAGTTTGGTGTGATCGATGCCCATAAGGTGCAGAATGGTCGCCTGGATGTCGTGTACATGCACCGGGTCTTCGACGATGTTGAACCCGTAGTCGTCCGATTTGCCGTGCACATGCCCGCCTCGGACTCCGCCGCCGGCCATCCACAGCGAGAAGGTCCTCCCATGATGGTCCCGCCCATAATCGTCAGGTTTGGGCTCACCCTGCGCATAAGGCGTCCGACCGAATTCACCGCCCCAGATGACAAGCGTGTCTTCCAGTAAGCCCCGCTGCTTCAGGTCCCGCACCAAAGCGGCCGAAGGTTGATCGGTGTCGCGAGCCAAGATCGGCAGCTTCCTCGGCAACTCGCCGTGGTGGTCCCACCCGCGGTGGTAGAGCTGGATGAAGCGGACGTCGCGCTCGGCCAGGCGGCGGGCCAACAAACAATTTGCCGCGAACGTGCCCGGAGTCCGGGACGCCGGCCCGTAAAGGTCATAAACGGAATCCGGCTCGTGGGAGACATCCATTAGCTCGGGCACGCTGGCTTGCATCCTGAACGCCATCTCGTACTGCTCAATACGGGTTTCAATTTCCGGATCCCCGACGCGTTCGTAGAGCTTGGCGTTGAACGCGGCTATGCCGTCCAGCATCTTCCGCCGCCGGCCGCGCGTGATCCCGGGCGGATCGGAGAGATAAAGAACGGGGTCGCCGGCGCTGCGAAACTGAACCCCTTGATGCCGGCTGGGCAAGAATCCCGAGCCCCAGAGCCGAGCCAGCAACCCCTGCCCTGCGGTTCCCTCGCTCGGGACCGAGTTCAGCACGACAAACGCGGGGAGATTCTCGTTGGCGCTTCCCAATCCATACTCGAGCCACGCACCGATGCTGGGACGGCCCGGTAGTTGGCTTCCTGTTTGGAGGAACGTGATGGCGGGGTCGTGGTTGATGGCCTCGGTATGCGCGGAACGGATGACACAGATGTCGTCCACGATCTTGGCAGTGTGCGGCAAGAGATCGCTGAGGGGGATTCCCGATTCTCCGTGCCGCTGAAAGCTGTACATCGTCGGCACGACGGGAAAGCGGTCTTGGTGGGCGACCATTCCGGTTACCCGCTGACCGCCGAAGATCGACTTCGGGATGTCTTCGTCGAAGCGGCCGTTCATCGCGGGTTTGTCATCGAACAAGTCAAGGTGGGAAGGTCCGCCCGATTGGAATAGAAAAATCACCCGCTTAGCGCGCGGCGCGAAGTTCGGAAACCCGCGGCTTGCGGCGCCCGCGCCTGTTCCCGAAAGGCAATGGAGCGCGGCCGCTCCCATCCCGTACGCAGACTTAGCGAGGAACTCGCGTCGAGAAGAATAGCGCGAGAAGTTTCGGCAACTCATCATCGCCTCCTTTGCCTAGCTCTTCGTGATCACCTCGTCCAGATTCAAGATCACGCTCGCGATAGCCGTGTAGGCCGCGAGTTGTGGAGCGGGGATATCCGAATCCGACGCCGAGGCGCCGACGGCCAAGAGCCCGGCCGCGGCTAGCTCGTCTTCACTATAGGACTGCAGCATTTCGCTCAACAGGCCTTCGGCGAGGGTTCTTTCGTCCGCGGCCGGGGAACGCCCCGTGGCCAACCGGAAACCGAATTCGATCCGCGAATACGGCGTCGCCCCGCCCTCACGGATCATTCGCTCGGCCAGCTTTCTCGCCGCCTCGACGAAGGTGGGGTCGTTAAGCAGCGTCAGGGCTTGCAGCGGCGTGTTCGTGATCGCCCGGCGCGTCGTACAGAACTCGCGGTCGGGCGCGTCGAAAACCGTCATGGCGGGATGGGGCAGAGTCCGCTTCCAGAAGGTGTACACACTGCGGCGATACAGGTCGGCGCCCTCGCTCTCATCCCACGTCGTTCCCGGATAGGCCGCCCCTACGACGACCCCATCATACAAGCCCTTGGGTTGATAGGGCCGAACGCTCGGCCCCCCCACCCGGTGCTTGAGCAGGCCGGCAAGAGCGAGCGCTTGGTCACGGATGACCTCGGCGGGCAGACGAAACCGGGCGCCTCGGGCCAGTAGGCGGTTTTCCGGGTCGTTTGCGGCTGACTCGGGCGTGAGATCCGAGGATTGGCGGTAGGTGGCCGAAAGGACAATATTCTTCATCAACGACTTCACATCCCAGCCGGAGTCCGCGAACCCGCGTGCCAGCCGGTCGAGTAGTTTCGGATGACTCGGCGGCTCGCCTTGAAAACCGAAGTCCTCGCTGGTCTTGACCAGCCCAACCCCGAACAGTTGCTGCCAAAAGCGGTTGACGACAACGCGGGAGGTCAAGGGATGGTTCGGCTGAGTCAGCCACCTCGCCAGGCCCAACCGGTTTCGCGGCGCGCGTTCGGGCCACGGCGCCGGCAGCGCCTCCGGCACTCCCGGCTCGACCGGGTCGCTTGGAAGGTTGTACATGCCCCTCTTGAGAACATAGGTCGGCCGCGGCGCGGTCATCTCGCGCATCACCATTAAGGTGGGCGCGTTGCGTTGCGTCTCGAGCAGTTGCGCGCGGCGGGATTTCAGCTCCCGCAACTTTGTTCGGAAGCCCTTGTTGGATGAGGCCCACAGGGCGTCCCGCAGCCACGTCGCCTCGATCGCGGACGCTTTGCCTCGCTGCTTTCGCGCGAGCGCGAACGGGATCGCCTGACCGCGAAATAGGTTCGTTATCTCAGCCGGTCGCAGTGCCCGCGGCCGTGCCGCAATTTCGTCGAGGCGCCCTTCAAACCGCGCACCGGCCCGGCCGTTGTCCCAGCCCAGTCGGAACGTCGAATCGAATCCCGGCGTGGGCAACCCCAGGTCGTCATGGACAAGCCGCGTCGCCGTTTCTCGGCCGTCGACAAACATTCGCACCCACGAGGCCCGAGAACGCATGGCGTTCAGGTCGTCGGCGCCCTGGTAGACCACGGCGACGTGACGCCACTGCCCGGGCCGAATCTCGGCTCCCTCCGAACGCACGGTGATCGAATACCCGGGGTAGCGGGCGCTGAGCCGGAACTCGATTTCACGGCCGACAAGTCGCAGTCCGACGCCTTTGCCGTACTTGTACGAAGCGGGTTCCGGAGAGTAGTCGATCGCCGAGAACAGCGGGGCGTCTTCCTGAGCCTTCGCCGGGTTGAGCCAAAGAGTCAGCGTCAAGGCGCCGTCATCACAGAGTTCGACCTGTTGCTCGGTCAGCTCAGGGAGCGGATCGTCCCCGCGCGAGACGCAGGCCCGGCCGACTACTCCCGTGCTTAACCTTCCCGCAGCCGATTGGTCGTCAGGGAACTCCTGCGCAGACTCACAAACCAGTCGGAAGTCGGCGTCGCGAGGCGTCGCGGCTCGAGCCGTTTTCGCAAGGTCCCGAGCCGGACCTGCGGCAGACGCTTTCCAGCGCCACTTCGAGCCCCGGCGCTCTACGTCCCGGTTGAGGTCCGCCACCTCGACTGAAAGCCGAGCGATCCGTTCTTGTTCGGCCTCAGTCGGGGCCTGGATGAGCGGCGCGGCGTTGGCCACTCGACCGTCCTCGCCAAGCTCGGGAACGCGGTTGAAGAACGCGAACAAGCGGTAGTAGTCGCGTTGCGTGATGGGGTCGAATTTGTGGTCGTGGCAGCGGGCGCATTCGAGCGAAAGACCGAGCCATGCCATCCCGAGCGTACGCACGCGATCCGCGACGTATTCCACGCGATACTCTTCCTCGATGATTCCGCCCTCCGAGTTGATGATGTGGTTGCGGTTGAAGCCGGTGGCGATCAGCTGGTCGAGCGTCGGCTTCTCGAGCAGATCCCCCGCGAGCTGCTCGGTGATGAACCGGTCGTAGGGCATGTTGCTGTTGAAGCTGTTGATCACCCAATCGCGCCAGCGCCACATCGATCGCGCGGAGTCGTTGTTGAAGCCGTGAGTGTCCGCGTATCGCGCCACGTCGAGCCAATCCATCGCCATGCGCTCGCCGTAACGCGGCGAGGCGAGTAGGCGGTCGACTACAGACTCATAAGCGACTTCACCCCCTGCCCCCGCCTCGCGGCGGAAGGCGTCCATCTCCTCGAGGGTCGGCGGCAGGCCGGTCAAATCGAGTGAAACTCTACGAAGCCAAGTTTCAAGCGAGGCTTCGAGGGAAGGCTTGAGCCCTTCCGTATCTAAGCGCGCCAGCACAAAAGAGTCCAGCGGCCGCTTTACCCAATCCGGATCGGAAACCGTCGGGAGGGCCGGCTCAGCCGAAGAGACGAAAGCCCAATGTACCGAGTACGCAGCGCCCGCTTCGATCCAGCGCCGGACCAGACTGATCTCTTTGTCGGATAGCCGGTCATGTCCCAGGTAGGCGGGGGGCATCCGCAGCGCTTCGTTTTCGGATTCGATTCGTTGGAGGATCGCACTGCCGCCGGGGTCGCCCGGTTTCACCGGCGTCGCACCGCTTTGCGACGTTCCAAATGTGCCCTCACGGGTGTCCAGCCGCAAACCCGCCTGCCGGTTGTTCGCGTCAGGGCCGTGACAGGTGAAACAACGGTCGGAGAGAATCGGCTGGATGTCGCGGTTGAAGTTGGGTGTGGCAAATGGGTCTTCAGCGCGAACGGTTGGAGGCAAAAGTACCGCGGCCAGGACTACCAGCTTGAGAGCGCGAATAAAATCTTCCGAATGCGGGAACGGCTCGTGCTGAAACATCGGGTCGACTCCTATCGATCTAATCCGGCACCGATCGCTGGGGAGCGCCTTCTTCCGGCGTGGAAACTCGTCTTTGATAGTCCTTGAGCCGCTTCTCCTTGTTGCTCTGTAGCGTGTTGAGAAGTTCGCGCGCTTTGTCGGCGTCTCCTAACCCACTGAGCCCTCTAGCAATACCCTAAACCCACTGAACGCTTTACCAGTACCCCTTAACGGCTGGCTTTGTCAAGTGGGCAGTGCTGGATTGCTCACAGGAGTGCTGGATTGGGCTAGAGCCCTGATGCGTTTTCTATTCGACCGCTCGCCTCTGAGCTTCGGAGACAAGCCGTCGAAGTTGGGGACGCTTGGCGCGGTGTGACCACTTCGTTGGAGACGGACGCATGACGAACACAGAGCTCTACATGACTCCCGAAGAGCACGTGCTGACGCTCGATGCGGCGGGTTTTGTCAGAGTCGAATTACTCCTTCGAAAGGGCGGCTTGATCCTGTACAAAGCCCAAGACCAGGTTGGATGAGAAAAGCCGCAGATACCTGCCCGCTCGCCGACTGCTTGGATTAAACCGATGCTGCCTTGCGCTACGAGTAGCTTCCGGGGATTGTCGGGACTGGGCCAGTTACTCGACAGATCATTTTCCAGCGACCGGCCGCCCGAGCTTGGTGTCTTCACCCTCGTAGGACGACACCCATGCTGCCCTCGCCGAGCTTCTCGGTGATGGCGGTAGTGCGAGATGGTGGAGCCGATCACGACCGTCCAATTCTACCCTTTTGCGGATAGCTGGTGATAACAAGCCATACCACCAGCTAATTGCGAGGACCTCTGCTAAGCCTCTGATCTGAACTCACTTTCGGCCGTCCAGCGGAGCTATGAGCCTCTCGGAACTCACGATACCTGGTGGGAATGAAATTTCTCAGTGGCTATTCGCAGTCCAAGTGGTTCAGGGAAATTGTACCCCTGAACGGCAGCGTGTAGGAAAGACTGTACTGTGCTCCACCCAGAAAACCGCTTTCTCGGAAACCGGCCGGGCGCGGTTCCGTGGTTGGATCCTGCCTTGTCGGCAAGGGTTGATCCAGCGGCCTGGATCATGTGGATCATGAGTGGATTGGTCAGACCGCTCGGCCTTGCCCAGAGAACGACTCGTCCCAGGCGTCGTCTTCGAACTTGCACGCGCTCTCGTTGTTCAGCAGACCATCGCCTCGGAACATGGCACGCGCCAATCGCCTACAGCGAATCTCTACGGTCTCCAGCCGGGCGGCGACCTCGCTGGCTCACTAGTTTGCCGATGATGGGGCTACACCCAGCCAAGCTCCTGCATCGCAAGCCCCGAGTGCCAGATCTTCGTCATGTGACTGATCTTGTCGCCTTCGAAGAACATCACGTACACGTAGTCGGTCTTGACGCTCTTGCCGGTAGGCGGACACGGTCCGCCCTCGCCTGTATGTGTTGCCGAGAAAACCGCGTAGGCCGAAACGTTGTTGCGCTCGGTGTCAACGGCCCACGACTTGAGGTCGTAGCGTGCGTCGGGCATAAACCCGACCAACGCCTTCATCCAGTCGGCGTAGGCCTCAAGAGTCGTGATTCCGGCCAGAGGCTCGGCCTGAGCCGAGAAAGATGCGTCCGGCTTGCAGTAGGGCGCGCACGCCTGCCAACCCTTTCCGGCCTCACAGGCCTCAAAAAAACCTTGTGCAGTTTGTTCCATGGAATGTGACATCGGGTCGCTCCTGTAGCTTCAAAAGATACCGCCGGTGAAACCGAATGAGAACGGCGCTGACAAACTAGACCACATAGCGGCGGTGTGAAGGCTCCCAGAGGAGGCGGAGGACCAAGCCGCTGATGTGGTCCGCAAGCATCCCCGAGGTGTTTTGTGGAACACCGGAGGGATGTATCGGGTGGAGCTATACGTTCAAGTACGACGAAGTGTCTGCGTCGAAGGGCTAAGCGAACGCGAAGCAGCACGGCGCTTTGGGATTGCTCGCGAGACCGTGCGCAAGATGTTGCGCTACCGGATTCCGCCGGGCTATCGGCGGAGCAAACCGGCGAGGCGTCCCAAACTGGAGGCCTTCACAGGGATCATCGATCAGATCCTGACCGACGATCGGGAGCGTCCGAGGAAACAACGCCACACCGCACAGCGCATCTTTGACCGCCTCCGCGACGAGTACGGGTTCACAGGCGGCTACACGACCGTCAAGGACTACGTACGCGAGAAGAAGCTGGGCGGACAAGAGATGTTCGTGCCGCTGACGCATCCGCCGGGTGACGCCCAGGCGGACTTCGGCGAAGCGGTCGTCGTCATCAACGGAGTGCAGCGCAAGGCGCACTTCTTGGTCGTCGATCTGCCGCATAGCGATGACGCATTCGTGAAAGCGTTTCCGGCCGAGACGACGGAGGCATTCTGCGAGGGGCACAATGCGGCGTTTCGCTATTTTGGCGGCGTGCCGCGCAGCATCGTCTACGACAACACGAAGCTAGCGGTGGCGAGGATCCTGGGAGACGGCACACGCCAGAGGACCCGTGTCTTCTCCGAGCTGCAGTCACATTATCTGTTCGCCGACCGTTTCGGGCGGCCGGGCAAGGGCAACGACAAAGGCAAAGTGGAAGGGTTGGTGGGCTATGCGCGGCGCAACTTTATGGTGCCGATCCCCAGGTTCTCAAGTTGGGAAGCCTTCAACGAACACCTCGAAGCGAAGTGCCGCAAGAACCGTGGACGGCGCTTGCGGCGACACTCGGAAACGATCGGTGAGCGTTTCGAGCGCGACCGCCAGGCGTTTCTGACGTTGCCTGCTGTCGGGTATGACGCTTGCGACAAGCGCACGACGCGGGTGACGTCGTTGTCGCTGGTGCGCTATCGGACCAACGACTACTCGGTTCCGACGCGCTACGGCCACCGCGAAGTACTGCTGAGAGCTTACGTCGATGAGGTGGTCATCGGCTGCGGCAGCGAAGAGATCGCCCGGCATCGGCGCAGCTACGAACGCGAGGAGTTGATCTTCGATCCGCTGCATTACCTGGCCTTGCTGGAGCGCAAGACGAACGCGCTGGATCAAGCCGCGCCGCTCGTCGGTTGGCAGTTACCGCAAGATCTCGTGCGTTTGAGACGCTTGCTCGAAGTGCGGCTGGGTAAACCAGGCAAGCGCGAGTACGTGCAGGTGCTGCGTTTACTCGAAGACTTCCCGCTCACCGACGTCACCGCCGCCGCGCGGCAGGCCGTTGAGTTGGGAACGATCGGCTTCGACGCCGTCAAGCACCTCGTCCTGTGTCGGATCGAGCAACGGCCGCCCCGCTTGGACTTGACGCAGTATCCGCACTTACCCACAGCACAAGTCGAACAGACATCGACAACAGATTATTTGGTGCTGCTGGCACAGGGAGTGGACTGATGGCGAGATCCAAACTGCTGCTGGAAGCTCATCTGAAAGCACTGCGGCTGCCGACCTTCTTACGCGAGTACGACAAGGTGGCACGGCAGTGCGCCACGGAGGGCTTGGATGCGAGACGCTTTCTGCTGCAACTGTCCGAGCTCGAACTGCTCGACCGTGAACGCCGAGCGACCGAGCGGCGCATCAAGGCCGCCAAGTTCCCGGTCACGAAAACCCTTGATACGTTCGACTTCCTGGCGTTACCCAAGTTGAACAAGAAGCTGGTGCTCGAGCTGGCACACGGAGAGTTCATCGACCGTCGCGAGAACGTGTTGGCTCTAGGAAACTCCGGCACGGGGAAAACGCATCTCGCTCTGGCGCTGGGACTGGCGGCCTGCCAGGGTGGCTATCGGGTTCGCTTCACTACCGCCGCAGCGCTGCTCAACGAGCTGCTGGAAGCCCGTGATGAGCGGCGCTTGCTGAGGGCCCAAAAGCAGCTCGCCAAGCAAGACCTGCTGATCGTCGATGAACTGGGCTACGTGCCGCTGTCGAAGACCGGAGCGGAGTTGCTGTTCGAAACCTTCTCACAGCGCTACGAGCAGGGCTCCACGATGGTGACCTCGAACCTGCCGTTCAACGAGTGGACCGAAGTCCTCGGGTCCGAGCGCATGACCGGCGCCCTGCTGGATCGGCTCACTCACCACGTCCACATCCTGGAGATGAACGGCGATAGCTTCCGCCTCAAGCAGAGCAAGAAGCAACGCTCTCCGTCTTCGGATTGATCCCCGCCGGCTCGCCACAGTTTTTGTGAGCCGCCTTCCACTCCGCCTTCAGCCGCCCTAACGGGCGACCTCAGGCTGCGTTCCAGCCGTCCCACAAAAACACGAACCAAAACCCCGACTCCCCCCCCACTGGTCTATTTTTGCTCCGCCGCTCTACCCCAAAACTGGTCTATTCTCCCTCCGCCGAACTGGTCTAATTTTGCTCCGCCCTTGACACCGTGGGCTACTCACTGTACGCTACGGCCTCCAACGCATCAAAGGGCAAGTTGATCTTGTCGAACCGAAATCCGCTTCGAGCCGTCGAACAGTCACACTTCCAGCCTTTGCTATCTCAGTTCTCCGCCACCGACAAGCGAAGCAGAACGAAGAGCGTCAGGTGGCGGGTTCTAGCTGGAAGGGGAACTCATGGGGACTCGTCAACACTTCAACCGTGGGGACCCCGCTCTTTGCACGAAACGTGCATCGGGCGTTCAAGAGCATATTGCTCCACGGTGACTTGCCAGACGTGCGAATTCACGACCTCAGGCACTCCGCAGCAGCCATCCTCATAGCTCAAGGTGTGAATGCGAGAGCGATTAGCGACCTTCTAGGCCACAGCGCGGTCTCATTCACGCTTCAGGTTTATGGGCACTTGATGGAAGAGACAAAACGCGAAGTTGCGGCCCAAATGGATGCGGTTCTGAACCCGGTGGCTACCTCGGTGGCTACCCAAGCGGCCCAGCAGCCGGTGAACTAGCTCCTAAGTGATTGAAAGAATTGGCTCCTCAGGTAGGACTCGAACCTACAACCCTCCGGTTAACAGCCGGATGCTCTACCAATTGAGCTACTGAGGAGTGGTGACAGAACTTAGTTCCATGCTCCCAGAATCACAAATATGTGTCAACGCGCGCAGCACCCGGCGGCGTTTCCGCAGTGCCCTCATCCCCTTTCGCGTCAACTCCAGGGGCTTTCTTCATCGAGGGAGCCGACTTGTTGGCTTTGCGTTCGGCTCGGCTTTCAAGGCGCTGAGGTCGACCCAACGAGTTTACGTACCGCTCGCCGCCGGCCCATCCGTCTAAGAATTTGAGCGTTGTACAATGGAACCGGATTTCAACGTACGATGAGTGATCAGCCATTGCCCGTGCCTGCTAAGGCGCAAGAAAAACAGGGTTTGACCTTCGACGAGAGGGTAAAACCAGCTACCTGGAAGGAGCGGCTGACACGTCCGGCGACGCTTGCGGCGCTCACCCTGGGAGCGTTGATCCTAACCGCGCTAATCTTCCTCGAGCGGGGGCGCGTCGAAATTCAGCTTCCTCCCCCCACCGTCTCCTACATGCTGCTCTCTAACGAAGGTAAGACTGACGGGCTGCCGATCGCTATCAAACTCAACCAACTCGCGATCTTCATGATCAGTGACCCGCTCGAAGAAGGCTCGGGGGCAACACGGGCGAAAAACATCATGGAACGGCTCCAGCCGGCCCTCACCGCTGCCGCCGAGGATCCCGGAAAGACAATCACGATCGACACTGAGTCCTACGAACTTCCGGCAGTCGTGCTTTCAGAATCTGATGGTACCGAGAAGCAAGTCCTCGTGCGGATGATCCCTGCGGATATGGTGCTGGCTGGTGAGAACGACGCCAAGCGGCTGGCTCGGGTTTGGGCGGAACGGCTGACCGACGCGATGAAAGTCCTGGCGTTTGCCGAAGCCCCCAAGTTCAGCACCGGCACCGAGTTTGGCGATGCCCTAAAAGCAATGCGCGCCAAAGCGGTCACCCCGCAAGGCATCGTCACCAGAGACTCCCTCGTGGCAGCCTTCGCTGGCCTAACCGAGCAGGAACGGCTGGCGTTGGAAACCTTGCCCGTTAGATCGCCTCCCACCGAACCGCCCCCGGATTCAGGGCAGTGAGTCAATCAATCGATCGATTTCCTCTTCGCTGGTGTAGAAATGAGGCGACGTTCGGATCCACCCGACCCGCTGCGCCGCCACGATTCCCTTCTCCGCAAGTGCTGCGACAGCGAACTCGGAACTCACACCCTGCTTGCGGAAGCTGACAATCCCTGAGCCATGGCTGTCCTCGCGAGGCGTCATTAGCTCGTACCCTCGCGAAAGGACACCGGTCGCAATTTGCGCCGCTAAACGATGGAGTCTTTGTCCGATCGACTCGACGCCGATCTCCAGGAAGAACTCGATCGCCGCCTGCAGCCCGCGGCAGCCGAGGGTGTTCAAAGTGCCACATTCATAGCGCGAGGCCCCGGATCGCAAAGCCGGATCGTAGCTGTGGGACTGCCAGCCCTCGACGTTGCTCCAGCCGAACTCAACAGGTGCTACCTCGGGAATCAGATCCCGATCGATAAAGAGGATTCCGCAACCTTCCGGGCCTAGGAGCCACTTGTGACCGCCGGCTGCCAAGGCGTGGATCCCGCTTCGCTTGACGTCAACGGGGAAGGGCCCCAGCCCCTGGACAGCGTCCACCACCAGAAGACACCCGCGCCGGCGGCAAATTTCGCCAACTGCATCCAGATCGACACGGAAGCCACTCGCGTACTGCACGAAACTCACTGCCAGCAGGCGTGCCCCCTGGCAAGCCCCGTCTAGCTCGTCCAACTCCACACGGCCCTGGTGAAGCTCAAGCCAGCGAAGCCTAACACCGCGGCCTTCGAGCTGCAGCCAAGGGAAATAGTTGGCCGGAAATTCACCTTTGATCCCAACGACGACGTCTCCACTGCGCCAGGGCAAGCCGTTGGCAATGATCGCCAAGCCCTCGGATGTGTTCTTGGTGATGGCGATCTCATCCGGACTGGCGGCCAGCAACCGTGCCGCAGCCGAACGGAGACCGCTGTAACACCCTGACGAGCTTGAAGAATGGGCCGTCCCGTTGAGCATGACATCCTCGGCGAAGTCGTTCATGGCCCCGACGACGCGACGCGGTAGAGGGGAAACGGAAGCGTGGTTTACATAGATGTAACTTTCGGTAATAGGAAATTCCGAGCGGTAGACAGACAGGTCCATCGTGTTTTAGGGTAACGGAAGCGAGCTCGGGGGCGTTCGCCCACTCGATTAATGTGGGAGGGTCTGGGCCCTCGGTGGAGGTATACTAAAATTGGGAGCGTAGTTCCCCTGCCGTCCACTCGCGAGGAGGTGTCGGAAAATGATGACTCGTCCACGGTCCTGTGTACTGATGCTCGTCCTGGCTTTGGTGATTCCTTTCGCCGTCGCCGCCAAGACAAACGAACGGACAACCAAGAAAAAGCCCAAGAACAAGAAGCAAGACGTCGAGGCGATCGGCGACCGCAATGTCGGGAAGGGCATGAACTTCTACTCGCTCGAGAAGGAAATCGCCATGGGCAAGCGGATGGCCCAACAGATCGAGCGGCACGCCAAAATCGTGGACGACCCGACGATCGCTGAGTATGTCAACCGCGTGGGGCAGAACCTCGTCCGGAACTCCGACGCCAAGGTGCCCTTTACGATCAAATTGATCGACAGCCAGCAGGTCAACGCCTTTGCGCTGCCGGGAGGGTTCTTCTTTATCAATGCCGGCCTGATGCTGCGAGCCGAGAGTGAGTCCGAGCTGGCCAGCGTTATGGCGCATGAAATCGCACACGTTGCGGCGAGGCATGGCACCCGCCAACAAACGCGCGGGCAGGTCGTCAGCCTGGCGACGATTCCGCTCATCTTTATGGGGGGCTGGACGGGATTCGGCATTCGGCAGGCGGCTGGTTTCGCGATCCCCATGGGGTTTCTGAAGTTCAACCGTGGCTTTGAGGAAGAAGCTGACTTCCTCGGGTTGCAGTATTTGTACAAGGCCGGCTACGATCCGACATCTTTCATCGATTTCTTCGAAAAGATGAAAGCCGATGAAAAACGGAAGCCGGGCACGATGGCTAAGCTCTTCAGCGGTCACCCGCCGCACGGCTCCCGCATTAGGAAAACGCAAAAGCACATTGACGAGCTGTTGCCGAACAAGCCGCAATACGTCGTCAGCACGTCGGAGTTCCTCGAAGTCAAAGAGCGACTATTCGCGCTTACGCGCCGCTCGAAGGAAGCGCGAGAAGACCCCAACCGCCCACGCTTGCGCAGAACCACCTCGGGTGGGACGATTCCCACCGAAGATAGCGAAGGTGACGCCGGCGCCGAGGACAACGAAGAAGACGATCGCCCAACCCTGAAGCGGCGCTAGTGTAGTGCCACTAACGGTTCTGGACAATGGCGTGGGTTTTGGCGGCGCGCTCGACTTTGGCGAGGATATCTTGTGCCGGAGCTGTCCAGACAAAGGGCTTGGGCGCTTGGTTGCTCGCTTCCAGGTACTCGTGGATGGCGGCCTCGAGTTCGGGAACACTGCGGAACACGCCGCGGCGGAGGCGCTTCTGTGTCAGCTCGCGGAACCAGCGCTCGACGAGATTGAGCCAGGAAGAAGACGTGGGAATGAAGTGAAAGTGGAAGCGGGGGTGCTTCGCGAGCCACTTCTTCACCTGCTCATGCTTGTGCGTGGAGTAGTTGTCCACGATCAGATGCAGCTCCAGCGCCGGTGGTGTTTGGCGGTCGATCTGGCGTAGGAATTTGAGGAATTCCTGGTGCCGATGTCGCGGCAGACACTCCCCGATCACCTGGCCGTCGCGCACATTGAAGGCGGCGAACAGCGTCGTTGTGCCATGTCGTTTGAAGTCGTGGGTCATGGTGCCGGCACGACCCTTTTTCAGGGGCAGTCCCGGCTGGCTGCGGTCTAAGGCCTGGATCTGGCTTTTCTCATCGACACTGAGCACCAGCGCGTGCTCGGGCGGATTCAAGTACAGACCGACCACGTCGCGGAGTTTCTCGACGAACTGCTTGTCGCGGCTGAGCTTGAAAGTTTCGAGGCGATGGGGCTGCAGTCCGTGCGCTTTCCAGACGCGCTGGATGGCCATCTTGGAGACGCCCAAGTGCTTGGCGAGGGTGCGGGTGCTCCAATGCGTGGCCGCCCGGGGCTTCTCGTGAAGTGTTGTATTGAGGATGCCTTGGACGAATTCAGCGGAGAGCGCCGGTTTGCGTCCGGGGCGCGTCTGATCGCGGAGTCCGTCGAGGCCGGACTGGGCGAAGCGCTTTCGCCACAGGATGACGGTCTTGCGGTTGACGCCGAGTCCGCGGGCAATGGCGTGGTTCGCCAACCCCTGCGCACAGCGCAAAACAATGTGCGCTCGCAAGACCATTTTCTGCCTCGTATTGCGGCCTCGAACGAGGCGACGAAGAGCGTTTCCCTGCGGAGCGGTGAGGGGTAGAGCGTCAGCGGATGGCCACATAAACCATCCTACCGCGAAAGGGTGTTAGGGTCCAGTTATTTATGTGGCACTACACTAGCATCGCTTCACAGCAGTTCGTAATCATCGCCGCCCGAGAAGTGTTAGCCCCTCCGGCACTTGCTGCTCGCGGTCTCTACCGAGACCCCGCGAACTCGCTGTGTTTCCTGCCAAACTGCCAGTAAATCAGCAGCCCGATTCCCAACCAGACAACGAAGCGAATCCAGGTTTCAAGAGGTAGCCCCAGCATCAAAAGAAAGCACGCCGCAATGGAACACATGGGAACGGCGGGGACTCCTGGGACACGAAACGCGCGCTTCCTCTCGGGCTGGGTCCTCCGAAGAATAAGGACTCCGGCGGATACGGTCGCAAAGGCAAACAACGTCCCGATGCTCGCCAGGTCCGCGAAGGTGCCGATATCCCACACCCCAGCCGGAATGCCGACGAACAGCCCCGCCACCCAGGTGCTGACGTGCGGCGTCTTGTACTTGGGATGCACGCTGGAGAACTTCGCGGGCAGCAAGCCGTCGCGGGACATCGCGAACCATATACGCGTCTGCCCGTACTGGTAAACCATCAACGAGGAGATCATCCCGACGACTGCCCCTACGCCCACTACCTGCCTGATCGAGGTGAACCCAAGCGCCTTCAAAGCGTTGACGACCGGGGCCGCATTCCCCAGCTCTCGCCAGTTCATGATGCCGGTCAGAACCACGGCTACCGAAACGTAGAGCACAGCGCAGGCAACCAGCGTGCCGATAATGCCGATCGGAAGGTCTCGCTGAGGATTGCGGCACTCCTCGGCGGCCGTTGAAACCGAGTCGAAGCCGATGTAGGTAAAAAAGACGATCGCCGATCCCGTGAGCAATCCCTGAAAGCCATTCGGGAGAAACGGATGGTAGTTCGCCGGATCAATGGCTCGTGCCGCTCCGAAGACGAAGATCAGGATCGCCGCCACCTTGATGAGGACCATGACGTTGTTCGTCCGTGAGCTTTCTCGTACCCCGCGCACGAGCAGGACTGTCAGGACCATCAAAACCACGAAAGCAGGCAGGTTGAAGATGGCTCCGGTGTAATCCCCGGACTCAATGGGCGGCCGGCTCCATGCCACGGGCAAGTGAAAACCGAACAGGCTGTCGAGAAGATCGTTGAAGTAAGCGGAGAAGCCGACCGCGACCGCCATGTTCGAGACCGCATACTCGAGAATGAGGTCCCAGCCAATCATCCAAGCAATCAGCTCCCCCAGCGTGGCATAGGCAAACGTGTAGGCGCTGCCGGCGACAGGGATCATCGAAGCCAACTCCGCATAGCACAGGGCCGCGAAGCCACAGACGACCGCCGTCAAAAGAAACGACAGCGAGATACCGGGGCCGGCACCCGGCCGTCCGAAGGTGGAAATAGCACCGCTACCATGGAGGATTAAATCCAACAGCGGCGCTTTTACAATGGAGGGAACGGAGACTGATTCTCCCGCCGCCGCCGTCCCCGTCAGGACAAAGATTCCCGTACCGATGACCGCCCCGATTCCCAGACCGACTAGGCTCCAGGGACCCAGCAGGCGCCGCAAACGTCGCGCCGGGTCTTCGGACTCCTCCACTAGCCGGTCAATGTTCTTGGTACGGAAAATCTGGCGCATTGTCTGAGGCCACCATCATAGCCGGGACAAACGGCTTGCGGCAGATGAGATCACCGGCATAGGTAGGGACGGCCTCTCAACCTTCGACGATACCCTCTGCCATCAACTCGGCTTGGCGGATGACCAACTGTGTAGCGGCTTCCTGCGCATCCGGGGGATAGCCGTATTTGGTCAAGAGACGCCGCACCGTCCGTCGCATATCCGCCCGCACGGTCTCGCGTTGCGTCCAGTCAAGTGAAGCCTTCGCCTTGATCCGGTCGGCAAGCTCGCGTGCGATGAGCTTGAGCGTATCGTCCTGCATGACCTCGCGGGCCGAAGCGTTATCAGCGAGAGCATCGTAAAAAGCTACCTCCTCCTCGCTCAGTCCTGATTCCTCGCCACGATGAACCGCCTCCCGGATCACACGGGCAAGGCCGATCAACTCCTCGATGACCTGCGCTGCGGTAATCGCACGGTTGGTGTATCGGGTCAGAGTCGCTTCCAGCGATTCACGGAACGACCGTGACTGCACGATGTTCACTCGCTCGCGGCTGCGAATCTGGTCATCGAGTAGCTTCCGCAGCGTTTCCAGCGCCAAGTTCTTGTGTGGCAGCGCTGCCAGTTGCTCCAGGAAATCGTCGGAGAGGATGCCCACGTTTGGATCGGCGAGACCGGCCGCCTGGAACAAATCGATGACCCCGTCAGACGCAATCGCCCCCGAGATGACCTGACGGACGGCCGCTCGCGTATCCGGGGGCGGAGGTGGACCATCGTCTGCCAGCCGCTTACGGATCGCCGCCCGCACGGCCTGGAAGTAGGCGAGATGGTCTCGGATAACCTCGGTTTCCTCTCGCGGCACGGACAGCGCAAAAGCCTCCGACAGCCCCTTTACCATTGTCATGAAGCGCCTCTTGCCACCCTGCTGCTCGAAGATGTAGTCCGCACCAGCCGTGACCGCGTGCAACTGGGCCGCCTCGTCTCCCCCGACAAATCCGCTGTAATCGAAGTCATTGAAAAAGTCCCGCAGCGCCTCGTATTGCCGCTGCATGAGTGGCACGGCCTCGTCCTGAATTTCCTGGACAGGGCTGCCCTCCCCGCCGGCTTGCGTGTACGTCTGCACCGCGTCCCGGAGCTGGTCCGCGATGCCAAGGAGGTCCATTACCACGCCACCCGGTTTCTCGCCGAAGACGCGATTCACCCGCGCGATCGCCTGCATCAGGTTGTGACCCGCCAGCGGCTTGTCCAGGTACATCGTGTGCATCGGCGGACAGTCAAACCCCGTCAGCCACATGTCACAGACGATCACCAGCCGAAGGTCATCCTCCGGGTCCTTGAAGCGCCGCGCCAGCGCCTCTCGCCGCCCCTTGGTGCGAGCATGTGACGCCACGCGCTCGCCCTCGCCCGCCGACCCGGTCATCACCACCTTGACGAAGCCTTCATCGTCTTCGTCCGCGTGCCAGTCCGGCCGCAGCGCCACGATCTCGTCATAAAGGTCCATGCAGATGTTGCGGCTCATGCAGACCGCCATGGCCTTACCTTCAATAACCTCACGACGTTTCTTGAAATGCTCCACAATCTCCCGCGCGGCGACCTTCAACCGTTCCGGTGCACGGACCAGTTCCTCCAGCGGCACCTCGATGTCTTCGGGAACTTTACGGCCTTCCTTGTCAGCCTCCGCCGCGGCACTGAGCTGCTTCTCGGCTTCGGTGATGCCTTCCTCGTCCGGCAGCAACTTGACGAGCCGCATCTCGTAGTAGATCGGAACGGTGGCGTTGTCTTCGACAGCCTGGCGAATGTCGTAGATATCCGCGTATTCACCGAACACCGCCGGTGTGCTGCGGTCGTCACGCTCCAGCGGCGTGCCAGTGAAGCCGACGAACGTGGCGTTTTTTAGGGCATCACGCATCCATCGAGCGCCGCCGTCCAGGAATCCGTACTGGCTGCGGTGAGCCTCGTCGGATCAGGCCGCCCAGCCACTCGGGGGGGATACCGCGGCGAGCGTAGTCCCGCGGCAGCTTGCCCTTGAGCTTGGAGTTGTCGCGCTCGATGGCAAACATCGCATCGTCGATGAGTTTGGCGACGTTCGGCTCCTTAGCCTGGTTCTGAATGTTGCCCCACCGGGCCTCCGGCGGTACCCAAAAGACGTTTTCGGCCGTGTACTCGTCGCGGCTTTCGAGTAGAGTCTCCGCTTGCTGGCCCTCAATGCCGTCTGCCTTCAGTTCTTCGGCCAACTTCCGGCGGCGTGCCTCGAATGCGTCCGAGATGTACTTCAGGAAGATCAGACCGAGGACAACGTGCTTGTATTCGGCGGCGTCGATGGACCCCCGGAGTTTGTCGGCCGCCTGCCAGAGCATCTCGGCGTCAACACCAAGCTCACTCGCGCTGGGAATGGAGGTCTGTTCGGAACCGTGGTTGTTTGACGTCACGTCTATGCGCCCCTCTGCTAAGGACTTTTAGAACACGCCTGAAGGGTCCCTACGACCCCTTCGATCCCCAGCTTGATCTGATCGGCAATCTGCCTCATAGACAGCGGTTTTGTCAAGCGCGTAAGCACATGGCTCGCACAGACCTGCGGCTTTTTCTGACCGGTTACGTGGGCAAATAGCGCAGGGGGACACTCTGGTTCCCAGCCCGAGTCGAAGCCAATCGTTCATCGCCCAACGGAGACACTTGACACGCTCGCTATCCTGAAGGGGGGAGACTGCGGAGACCGGCATGACGCTCGACGAGCGGGAAGAAAAATGACGAAACAGACCCAATCTCGCCGAACCCGCATGGCGCCGTTGCCTCGGATTGGCGGGGTACAATTATGATTGGCCATCGGGAGCATGCGGAGGCAATTCGAGCACGGGCAATTCCGAGCAACGAACCAGCGGAGAAAAAGAAATTACCAAACAAACCCAATTTCCTCATAATCACCATAGATTCAGCATCTTACATGAGAGGTCGGAGTAGCGGGATCGAAAGGCCCCGCCGCTGGACTGCTGACCGGCGTTCGCGGGTCGGTCGTCCCCGAACGACCGATCGGGGCATGGGGCGGGGGCCAACCGGTGGTGGCCCGTCACTTGCGGCTGGCGAAGGGACCGGCTAGCCTGCGCGGTCTACAACATACCTTCTCCTGCACCCATTTTTCGCGTCACTGGACTTTCGCTACAAAGCAGACGCGACGATTTCTCGTTTGGTATTCTTGAAGAGAATTTCGGCGGCTGAGGTCGGCACGGGTATTCGTCGGCACCGATCCCCGAGCTGTTTAGAGTCTGGCGTCTCACCAGACGGTTCGTAGCTTACCATTGCGAGCGTTTCATGTCGGGCCATTCGAAGTGGGCTAGCATCAAGCACAAGAAGGCTGCGACTGATGCAAAACGAGGCAAGGTTTTTACGCGCCTGATCCGTGAGATCCAGATCGCCGCTCGGGAAGGTGGTGCGGACCCGGATGCGAACCCCAGGCTGCGCACGGCTATTACCGGCGCCAAGGCGCAAAGCATGCCGCAAGAAAATATCAAGCGGGCCATCTTGCGTGGGTCAGGCCAGCTGGAGGGTGAGTCATTCGAAGAGATCACGTTTGAAGGCTACGGTCCCGCCGGAGTGGCGGTATTGGTGGAGGTTGTCACGGACAATCGAAACCGAACGGTGAGCGAGCTGCGAAATTACTTTTCGAAGAACGGGGGGAACCTCGGCGAGACGGGCTGTGTGGCCTGGATGTTCAAGAAACAGAGTCTCATTGTTGTTCCCAAGGACCGTGCCGG
This sequence comes from Bryobacterales bacterium, assembly GCA_965248105.1. GTDB lineage: Bacteria > Acidobacteriota > Terriglobia > Bryobacterales > UBA6623. The sequence continues at coordinate 541,524 of CBDFIK010000006.1, read as the reverse complement.
CGAAGAGCAACTGATGGAAGTGGTGCTGTCGGCCGATGCCGACGACATGCGAGACGAAGGGGATAGTTGGTCTATCGTTGCCACACCTGATGCTCACGAAACGCTGCTGCAAACGCTCAAAGAAGCTGGTATCGAGCCCACGGCGAGCGAGGTAACACGACTGCCTGAGAACAGTGTCAGGGTGGAAGGTAAGCAGGCAGCCGCAGTTCTGCGAATGATTGAAGCCCTGGAAGATCAGGACGATGTCCAGAACGTCTACGCGAACTTTGACATTGACGACCACGAGCTCGAGAGACTTTCTGCGTAACCGGAACATCGCCGCCTCTGGCGGCTCTCGAAAACCCCGTTGCCTTTGTGTTCCATGCGCATTCTAGGTATTGACTGTGGACTGGAAAGAACAGGCTACGGGGCCATCAGTAGCGACGGTCGAAATCACTCGTTCATCGCGGCGGGAGTCATCCGTACGCTCCGGAAGGACCCGCTAGCCGTAAGGCTGCGGGAGATCCATCACGGTCTTCGAGACCTCGTGAAAGATCATGAACCCCAGGCCGTAGCTGTCGAGACAGTTTTTTCGAACGTGAACGTACAAAGTGCGCTGAAGCTGGCACACGTTAGGGGAGTAGCGCTTCTGGCGGCGGCTGAGGCTGGCCTGCCTGTGGGCGAGTATTCACCGTTGGAAGTAAAGTCAGGCGTGGTAGGGTACGGGCGAGCCGACAAGTCACAGGTGCGGACCATGGTATGTTCCTTGCTCGGTCTGACTGAGCCCATTTCATCCTTCGACGCGTCAGATGCCTTGGCTGTAGCGATCTGTCATGCCAATCTCGCCCCTAGCGAATTGGTCAGGGGGGCGGTAAAAGAGGTGCATGGCTAACCAGCGACACAGTTCCGACCTGACGCCCGTGCATACCAGACGATGCTTAGGGATCGTGCTAGCGTCTTTGCTTTTCTTGTCGCCCTCGTTGGACCAAGCTTCCGAGCTTACCGGCAAGCGTGTCTTCTTTTCAAAGACCTTCCCGAAAGGAGTCCCTTCCTACTTCCAAGTGCTGTTGGACTCCGCCGGGAAAGTAACGTACAGCGAAGCCGCCAACGGAGAAGATTCGACTCAATTCGAAGTCAATGCTCAGAAGGTGTCGAACATCTTCACGCTCTTCAGGGAATTGAGCCATGTCCGAACAGACGTCTCAAGCTCGCGCAAGGTGGCTTTCACCGGGGATAAGCTGCTGCGGTTCGAACGCTCGGACGGACGGCGGTACGAAACAAGCTTCAACTATACGGAGAACAAGGACGCCCGGGCTTTGGTTTCGTGGTTTGAGAAAGTCGGAGAGACGGTCCGGCGGCGGCTTGAACTCGAGAGAGTCGCGCAATTCGACCGACTCGGAGTAAACAAGACGTTACTCGTGTTCCAAATTGCTTTTGATAAAGGCAGAATTGTCGCCCCGCAGCAATTCTTGCCCGTTCTCAACAAGATCGCAAGCGGTAAGAAGTACGTCCACATCGCGCGATCTCGCGCGGCCTCGCTTATAGAGCGCATTGAGAGGCAGTCGCGCCAACCGTAACGGCAGGAAAGGACCGAGCCTATGCCCGACAGGGTTTGCACTCAGGATCGGTGCCCGACGATGGCTGTGTAGATTCGGTCAAGATCTTTGGCAGAATGGAATTCGATTTCAATCTTGCCTTTGTTGGCAGTTCGTTGCACAACTCGAACTGGGGTCCCCAGGGCACGCTCCATTTCTTCTATGGCAGCGGCGACATTGGGGTCGGTCGTGGAGGCGCTGGCGGCTTTCCTGGGTTCTGTAAGAGAGCGTACAGTTCTCTCGACATGACGAACCGACAACCCCTGAGCGGCTGTCCTTTCCGCCAAGACGCGCTGCTGCTCGTGGTCATCTAACGACAGCAGTGCCCGGGCGTGTCCTAGAGAAAGTCTCCGCTCGGCGACGAGCAGCTGGATATCTTTGGGAAGCCTCAAGATTCGCAACAGGTTACTGATTGTCGAGCGGTCCTTTCCTGTCCTTGCTGCCACTTCTTCGTGACTGAGTTGTAGATCCCGAATCATTCGGTCCAGCGCCGAAGCGACCTCAATCGGGTTGAGATCCTCCCGCTGGATGTTCTCGACCAGGGTAACTTCCAGGATCCTTTCCGGTTCCACTTGTTGAACAATTGCTGCTATCTCCGTCTTGCCGGCAAGCTTCACCGCGCGGCACCTCCTTTCACCGACGATGAGGGTATAGCGGTCTCCTTTGGGGGAAACGACAATCGGCTGAATCAAGCCGTCGACCTGGATCGAACGGGCCAGTTCTTCGAGACTCTCCTGTCGAAACGTCCGCCTGGGCTGGTAGGGATTCGGATCGACGAGATCAATCGGAATCTGACGGACTTGGTCTCCACTGGGCGGTGTCGTGTCCGCTGGGACTTTGTCTGAAACTTCAACAGGCCTAGCAGGGAGCAGAGCACCCAGTCCCCGACCGAGCGCCTTGCGCCTTGGAGTTTGCTTCTCAGAGGTGGAAGTCATGCTGCGCACCTTCGTTTACTATAGTAACTATATGTTTTATCAATAACTTATGTGACTCCAGGAAGCCTGGCTGGTCGACCTTGCTTGGCAGCGGGACAGCAGTTCCTGAGCCAAGCTTAGGTAGCTTTCTGCGCCCTTCGATCGCGCGTCGTAGTGCAGGATAGGTTTACCATGGCTAGGTGCTTCCGCCAAGCGCACGTTTCTCGGGATCACCGTATTGAATAGCTCTTCCCGGAAGAACTCCTTTAAGTCACTAGCGACCTGTTTGGTTAGAGTCGTTCGCTCGTCGTACATCGTCAGCAACACGCCTTCGATTGCCAGTTTCGGGTTTAGATGTTGCCTCACACGATCGATACTTTCCAACAAAGCAGAGACTCCCTCAAGCGCAAAGTATTCGCATTGGATCGGAATCAATACGGAGTCGCAAGCGGTCAACGCATTCAGGGCCAGAAGGTCGAGTGCCGGCGGGCAATCAAGGAAAACGTAGTGGTAGTCGCTCCTAATCGTGTCGATCGTGTCCCGCAGCCTTGTCTCGCGTCCTTCGGTGTCCACAAGCTCCACGTTTGCGCCGACGAGGTCCCTGCTCGACGGGATCACATCCAGGTTATTGACCTCGGTGCTGACCCTCACGCTTTGGGCTTGATGGTCCCCAATCAGGAGATCATACAAACTCGGCTTGGTGGAGTCCAACTGCAATCCTAAGCCACTGGTTGAATTGGCTTGGGGGTCACAGTCGACCAACAGCACTTTCCTCGTGGTATGAGCGAGGGAGGCCGCGAGATTGATCGCGGTCGTGGTCTTGCCTACCCCACCTTTTTGGTTGGCGATGGCGATCACTCTGCCCAAAGGTACCTCACCCTCATCCCGAAGCAACAATTTAGCACAGGTTGAAGGCTTTTCTGGAGATTTCTTGGGCGACAGAAGCATTCCTACGTCGCTCAAAACATGTTGGGCAGTCTATGTTCCACGTGGAACAGCTACGGCTTTTTCTATCCGTTTCCCCAAGAGCAGCACCCGTTGCCGGCCCCAGGGTAGCGGTTCGGGGGCCTGCCATTCCCACAGCGCTTGCTCACGAAGACGAATTGCCCGTTGGCGACCAACCAGGAACGCCACGTTGTCCGCCAAGTTATTTAGGGGTCGGGTGATCTGGTCTGGATTAACCGCCCTGATCGTGGCCCAATCGAACCTCCGGCTGACCTCTTCGAGGCGACCATGAAAAACTTCGACATTGGCCACAGACCGCACGACTTCCTTGAGAAAGGCGGCCTTTCTAGCGTTGGATTCGATTAGTGTGACCCGAAGTTTCGGGCACGAGACTCCCAGCGGCACGCCAGGAAACCCCGCTCCGGAGCCCACATCGGCAAGCGTTCCCGCGAAATTCTGCATCAGCTTAGCAACGAACAGCGACTCGCCAAAATGCCGCTCGACAATCGCGTCAATGTCCCTGATCGCGGTCAAATTGATACGGGAATTCCAACGGACCAGCTGCGAATAGTGTCGGGCAAGATGAGCGAGTTGATCCGAGTGAAGTTTCAGCTCAACCGCTTCAAGGACTGGTTCTAACAGCCGCCTGAACTCAGCGAGGCGCTCAAGCATGGGCGCTGTGCCCACCGGGAAGGTTTAAGTACACGTTGACGATGGAAATCGCCGCCGGAGTAACCCCAGGTATGCGACTCGCCTGTCCAAGTGTCGTGGGTCGCACACGTTCCATCTTTTCAACGACTTCGCGGGACAGCCCTGGAATTTCCCCGTAGGAAAAACCCTCGGGGATTCGCCGACTCTCGACATTTTTGAGGCGCTGGATTTGCCTAAGCTGCTGCACCAAGTAACCCTCGTACTTGATCTCAGTCTCAATGGACTTCCATTGCGGACGTGTCAAAGCAGCGTCTGTGTGGTGGTGGACAATCTCAACCATGTCCTCGATACCAATCTCGGGGCGTTTCAACAACTGGGCTAACGAAGAAGCTACCGCGGTAGGCGAACCGAGTCTCCTAAATAGCGCTTGGGCCGCTTCATCCGACGGCTTCGGACGGTGTTGCTCCAGAAAACTCTTGACCCTACCACGTTTCTCTTGGGCGCACCGAAAGTTGCGCCAATGTTGTTCGGCGATCAGCCCTACCCCATGTCCAATTGGCGTGAGCCGCTGGTCCGCGTTGTCGATCCTGAGCTGGAGACGGAACTCGGCTCTGGACGTGAACATGCGGTAAGGCTCGTCGGTACCCTTTGTGACGAGGTCATCGATGAGGATTCCAATATAGGCCGCACTGCGGTCGAGCACGATCGGCTCTTGTCCTCTGATCGAACACCCCGCGTTGACACCGGCCATCAGGCCTTGGCAAGCGGCCTCTTCGTAGCCTGTTGTACCATTGATCTGTCCGGCCAGATAAAGGCCTGCTATCCTCTTTGTTTCTAGAGTTTTGCGTAGTTCCCTAGCATCCACCGAATCGTACTCTATGGCATATCCGGGTCGTATCATATCGGCTCGCTCAAGGCCAGGGATCGATGCCATCATAGCGGCCTGCACATCGATAGGCATACTAGTGGACATGCCGTTCACATAGACTTCATTGGTGTCCAGTCCCTCCGGTTCCAAGAAGATCTGATGCCGGGGCTTATCCGGAAACTTCACCACTTTGTCTTCGATGGAAGGGCAGTACCTTGGACCTACGCCCTCAATTTGACCGCTGTAGAGAGGAGAGCGGTGAATGTTTTCCTTGAGAACTTTCGAAGTCCGTTCGGTAGTGTAGGCGATGTGACAATCGATCTGTTCGCGATCGATCTTCTCAGTGCGGAAAGAGAACGGAGTGGGCTCCGGATCACCCGATTGCCGCTCGAAACGGTTCCAGTCGATCGTACGACCGTCAAGGCGGGGTGGTGTCCCGGTTTTCAACCGAGCACAGCGAAAACCTAGGCGTCGCAGCCCCTCGCCCAGCATGATGGAAGCAGGTTCTCCGCTGCGGCCAGCGGGGTAAGTTCTCTCGCCGATATGGATTAGCCCGTTTAGAAACGTCCCGGTTGTGACGATTACCGCCTTCGCTTCGATATTCCTGCCATCAAGAAGTTGCACTCCGCGGACTCTCTTAGACGGTGACGCCTCGCTCCGTCCGCCGCGGTTCTCCAAAACCAAGTCCATAACTTCGGCTTGTTTGATGACGAGATTGGTCTGCTGCTCAAGCAGCTGGCGCATCCTGATGCGATACTGCTTTTTGTCGCACTGCGCTCGAGGAGACCAGACAGCAGGCCCACGGCTCGTGTTCAGGAGCCGAAACTGAATCCCAACCTCGTCGGTCAGCTCACCCATGATGCCGCCAAGAGCGTCGATCTCCCGGACGAGATGTCCCTTCGCAATACCGCCGACGGCGGGATTACAGGACATTTGTGCAACGAGATCGAGATTCAGCGTCACAAGTGCTGTCCGCAACCCCATTCGCGCCGCCGCGACCGAAGCTTCGCAACCCGCGTGGCCGGCGCCAATGACCAGCACATCGTAACTCTCGGTAAAACTCGCTTTCATGAGGAAGATTCAGCGGGCGACTTCTTGTTATTCTAAGCACTCGCGGGAGGGGGAGGCAATGAACTCCGCCGCTGGCCGAGCCGGTTTCCTCTTGAGCAAGGCTAAACATCATCACAAGTTACTTACAAGGCCATGAAAATATTAGTAATAGGTAGTGGTGGCCGCGAACATGCCCTGGCGTGGAAGTTGCGGCAATCCGAAGGTGTCGAGGCCGTCTACTGCGTTCCCGGTAACGCCGGGGTAGCGATCGACGCTTCCTGCATTCCAGGAGATATTTTATCCGTCCCCGAGATGGTCAATCTCGCGCAATCGCTACAGGTGTCTCTTACGGTTGTCGGCCCGGAGGCTCCCCTGGCGGCGGGGCTGGTGGACGAATTCGCAGCTTGTGGCCTGGCAGTCGTGGGTCCAGTCCGCTCTGCCGCCCAGCTGGAGTCGAGCAAGATCTTCGCCAAAGAATTCATGCGGGACCATCAGATTCCTACTGCTGATTTTGCCATCGTCGAAAAGCCGGCAGACATCGACGATCACATTGGACGATTCGGATTTCCCGTAGCACTGAAGGCTGACGGGCTGGCCGCTGGTAAGGGGGTTGTCCTAGCAAAGAATGAGACCGAAGCAAGGGCAACTGCCGCTAGTATGCTGGCAGGCGAAGTCGTTGGGACGGCCGGCCGGCGGCTCGTCGTAGAACAGTTCCTCCGGGGAGAGGAAACGAGTTTCATCGTGCTGACGGACGGCAAGGATTTCTGCCTTCTGCCCCCGACGCAGGATCACAAGGCGGTTTTCGACAACGACGAGGGACCCAACACCGGGGGCATGGGCGCTTACTGTGATCCGGATATCCTGACAGACGAAATCCGTAAAGCGGTCATCAGCCGTGTCGTCGAGCCTACTCTCGAGGGGGTAAGGGCCAGGGGCCAACCGTTCCAAGGTTTCCTCTACGTCGGGCTGATGCTGACCGACGAGGGCCCCATGGTTCTCGAGTTCAATGTGCGCCTCGGGGACCCGGAGACACAGCCGCTTGTGTATGGGATGACCGGCAACCTAGCACAGCTTCTTGCCTCTGCCGCTGAGGGTCGACTTGACGCCGACGCGGTTGGTTGGAAAACTGGCAAGACTACATGTGTGGTTTTAGCATCAGAAGGGTACCCCGGATCCTACCCGAAGGGGCGGCTCATAAGTGGTATTGACCGTGCGGAAGCCCAAGGCGCCAAGGTATTCCACGCCGGCACCCGCTTCCACGATGGACGAATCGCTACTGCCGGCGGAAGAGTCCTCGGCGTGACCGCTGGTGGGCGTACGCTTGCTGAGTCCATTGAGAATGCGTACGCAGCGGTCAAAGAAATCCACTTTGAGGGGATGCACTTTCGTCGAGACATTGGCAACAAGGGACTTAGACGCGCGACGTAATAACTACAGTAGTAGTTGTAAGTTCCTCCTGGGTGTCGCACGAGGGCGCAGAGAGATTTACCCAGAGACATGAACGTGGGACTCATTGGCACCGGTGCTATCGCGCATAAACACGCCGAAAGCTACCGGCAGATCGGCTACCGGCTCGTCGCCGTTTCCAACAGGAGCGAAGAGAAAGGCCGGGGATTCGCCAACGAGTACGGTACCGAATTCGTCGCTGACCACCGGGATCTCTGTGACCGCCCGGATATCGATTACGTGGATGTCTGTGCTTCCCCCGACTCACGGCTTGAAATGACACAGGTGGCCGCATCGAACGGCAAACACGTCCTGGTTCAAAAGCCGATTGCTGTCACGCTTGGCGACGCCAGGGCGATGCTCGACTGCTGCTCCGGAGCTGACGTTTCCCTTGGTGTGATCAGCCAGCACCGCTTCGACGACTCGATGATTTTTCTTCGCCAGGCCTTACAGCAAGGACGCCTAGGCAGGATCTTGCAAGCTGATGGGTACGTCAAGTGGCACCGGCCGCAAGCGTACTATGACCGCCCGGGCAAGGGAAGTTGGTCCGTGGAAGGAGGTGGAGCGCTTATCAACCAAGGCATCCATACCCTTGACTTGATGCTTTATCTTGCCGGGCCGATCAAAGAAGTTTACGCGCAGTGGCAACTGGCCGCGGCCCACAAGATGGAGTCGGACGATGTCGTGAGCGGCATTATTCGTTACGCTAGTGGAGCGACCGGAGTCATTCAGGCATCAACGGCCATGTTTCCCGGTTACTCCGAGCGCATCGAAATCCATGGGACCAAGGGTTCGGCGATCATCACGGGAGATCGACTCACCTCTTGGGATGTGGAAGGCGACAGGGGGGAAGATGCACCTCTTGCGATCGATGTGGACTCGGGTGCGTCGGACCCAATGGCGATCTCGCTCGAACCGATCAAACGCCAGTTGCTGGATTTCGGGGACGCTGTCCGCGAACGCCGCAAGCCGCTGGTGGACGGCGAAGAGGGATGCCGGGCCTTGGAAGCGGTACTGGCAATCTACGAGTCAGCGCGAACCGGCAACGTGGTTCGAATTGGCTGAGCTGCTGGCAGCGCGGTTGGCTGGCGCGGGCGACTGTTTTTCAGGAGTAAAACGATGGCAACCTTCGATGACTTAGTCGACTATCTACGAGAGCTTGACACTGCGAACGTTGAGCACACCCACGGTACGTACTTGGGACACAACGTTGGCGTCTATCGGGATCTCAAGGCCTGGGGCTGCTCAGAAGAACTCTGCCGAGCAGGCATGTTTCACTCGATCTACGGTACCGAGATCTTCCAAGAGTTCTTCCTGCCGCTTGATCGGCGAGGTGAGGTGCGCGAGCTGATCGGGGAGCGAGCGGAGCGTCTAGCGTACCTGAACAGCGCCATCGATTACGCCTCCTTCGACCGCACGATCGAGCGTGGCACTCCTCCGTACACAATGGTCGACCGCTTCACAGGCAAGGAGATCGAGATTCCACCTGAGGATTTCGAAGATCTCTGCCGTGTCCACCTTTGTGATCGGCTGGAGCAAGTTCTCCGAAGCAAGGACTGGGACTTCCGGCCCCAAACCTTCCGGCGCCTGGCCGAACAGCTCGGCGGAATCGCTAGCCAGTCCTACGACCGGATGTACGCGTCACAGGCGACATCGTAATTGCGGCTGAGTCAAACGGATCAGGTGAGCGTGACGAGCCGGGTTGAAAAAAAGGAACACGCTGAAATGAGAAGTCCGATTGGTCATCGGCGAGGGGATCAGGGCCAAAGCAGTCTCGGAAACGGTACCGATCCCGGCGCTACGGGGCCGTAGGCTGGCGAGCAACAGAACCCGGACGCAAGTGACGGAACTTCCCTCCCATAACTGAAGCGCCCCCGGCACCCCTACAGGCGGTCCCGCTCACCGCTTACCGAGGCTGGGACGGTCACCCCACATTTTCTCCCGACGGCACGTTACGAGCTCCGCCCCCTTTTTCGAGAGTTGGCTGGCGACCAGGGACCGGCAGAAAGGCGAGCTGCGCATCGATTCCTTCTTAAACGAACAGCATTGGGTATAATCTGGAACCGGGAAGAGTAAGCAATGGTTGGCCAACCATTTCGCACTACAAACTCCTCGCAAAGCTCGGCTCGGTAACGACCGCCACGCCAGGTAGCGACCGGTAATCCTGCCGGTCCAAAGCTCATCAGCGAACCATGACCGGCCAAACCATCTCGCATTACAAGATCCTCGAGAAGCTGGGCGAGGGCGGCATGGGCGTGGTCTACAAGGCCACCGACACGAAACTCGAGCGCACCGTGGCGCTGAAGTTTCTCGCCGCTGACCGGTTAGAGGACGAGGAACACAAGGCCCGCTTCCGGCGGGAGGCGCGAGCCGCCGCCGCCCTCGATCACCCCAATATCTGCACGGTCTACGAGATCGACGAAGCCGATGGGTAGACCTTCCTGGCGATGCCCTACCTCGAAGGCTCCACCGCGCGGCAGAAAGTCAAGCAGCGTCCCTTGAAGCTGGACGAAGCCTTGGACATCGCCATCCAGGCCGGCGAAGGTTTGCGAGCCGCGCATGCGAAGGCCATCGTCCACCGCGACATCAAGAGCGCCAACCTGATGGTCTCGCCGCAAGGCCAGGTCAAGATCATGGATTTCGGCTTGGCCCAAGCGGCCGACCAATCCCTGCTGACGAAGACCGAGACGCTGCTGGGCACTCCGGTTTACATGTCGCCCGAGCAGGCCCAACGTTTACCGACCGACCGGCGCACCGACATCTGGTCGTTGGGCATCGTGATCTACGAGATGCTCATCGGGCGCACGCCGTTTGAAGGAGAGCGGGAGCAGGCGGTGTTGTACGGGATCGTCCAGGAAGAGCCGGAGCCGATCACCAGCCAACGAGCGCGGGTGCCGTTGGATCTGGACTGGGTCGTCGGCAAGGCGCTGGCCAAGGACGCCGGTGAACTTCAACCGTTGTTTCATGAGGCTTGTCGTTTCCCAAGGCATGAAACATTTTCGTCATTCTATGTTTCCCCTGGGAAATGTGTTCACCATGTCTCCGGTATGACCTGTTCACCATGTCCTCGGTAAGTACCGGAATGTAGCCCAGGGCGATTAGCCCTGGGCTAAGATCGCCAAAGCCCAACAAGCCCTGTAAGGGCGCAGGAAAATGGCACAGACTTTTACGCACCTTTTGACCCACGTGATTTTCTCTACCAAACGACGGCGGCCAAGGAAACAGGGCATGGAATTCGATGAACGGTATGTTTGGAAATAGGTGGGGCGTTTCCTACGCCCCTGCGGGGCTTACGAGGTTGATGGCCTTCGTACCTAGGGTTTCGCTTCGCTCCACCCTAGGCTATAATCCTGACGCCGCTTCGCGGCTCCCGAGACCTCACGGGTCGGCTCTGTTCGGTTGTTGCTGCGGGCCCGCGGAAAGGGAGACGACATGCGTATCTCGACCACACTGATCCTAGCCTGCGCGCTGTGCATGGCGGCGGTCCCGGCGGCGGCGCAGAGCATCACCGGCGCCATCGTAGGGCGAGTCACTGATCCCAGCGACGCTGTCATCGTTGGCGCGAGCGTGCAGGCGACCAAGGCAGCCACCGGGGCGGTTGACGCCGCCACCACGGACGACACCGGCTTCTACCGCATACCGAATCTGCTACCGGGGGAATATTTTGTCGAAGTCGAAGCCTCCGGTTTTCGGACGGCGAGAGTCTCCGCGCAGCGGCTTAGCGTCGGCGACAACCTGCGGCTGGACGTCAAGCTCGAACTCGGCGAAACCGAGTTCTCCATCACGGTCGAGCACAGAGCCAGCGAGGTCAACACCGAGGATGCCCAACTGGGCAAGGTGATGCGCGACATCGCGCGGCTGCCGGTGCTTTCGACCCCTGGAGGCCGGAGTGTGCTTCAACTGGCCTATACCCAGCCCGGCACCGTGCCCTCCAACCGAGGAATCACTGTCAACGGCCAGCGGGCCCGGCAGAACCACTTTGTGGTCGATGGGGCGACCACGAATTGGGCGTGGAACAATTTGTCTTTCGTGACCGCCGCCAGCGCTATTTCACCCAATGCTGTCGAGGAGTTCCGCATCGTCACGGGTGCCGCCAAGGCCGAATACGGTAGAAGCGCGGGGGGAACCTTGATCATCACGACGAAGTCAGGCGGCAACGAGTTCCACGGCATGGCGACCGAAGTCTTCCGCAACCGGGGACTGAACGCCGTTCCTTTCTTTCAGAAATCCGTCCCCGGCGGAACGCCCAGGAACTTCGCCAACGGACTTCCCCGCAAGCCTGATTACAAAAGCCACGACTTCGATGCCAATGTGGGCGGGCCGATCCGGCGAAACAAGACATTTTTCTTTGCGTCTTATCTGGGGTTCCGGCGGCGCACGGAAGTTGCCCGCTCGGCGACCGTCCCCAACGACGGCGAGCGTCAGGCTATCGAGGCGTTTGGAACGCCCGAGGCCCGGGCACTGCTCGGGCTGCTGCCCCCCGCCAATCAAGGCAACACCCTCTTTAGCAACTTGCAAAGCGACCGCGATCGCGACCAGGTCCTGTTCAAGATCGATCATCATTTCAGCGCGGCGAACCGCCTGGCGGTCACGTATTTTCGCGAGAAATCGGAAGGAATCGGTCCTTCGTTTGGATTCGGTCCAATAGCCGTGCCGGGTTTCGAATGGTCCAACGAGTCTCGAACCCAAAACCTGATCGTGCGCAACACGCACTCGTTCGGCCCCAATCTGTTTCACGAGTTCCGAGTAGCACTCCAGCGCATCAACCTGGATGCTCTTAATCCCGCAAACCCGGTCCCGCCGAGCAGTTTGGGGCTGGACGGCATCATTCCCGACCTTCCCGACAAGGCAACGGCGCCGCTGGTCGTCATCGTGGGCTTCAGTCAGTTCGGGGACCTCGGTATTCCTTTTGGGTCCAGCGGGACCGACCTGCAGTTCATCGACAATCTGAGTTGGACCCACGGCCGGCATGCGCTCAAATTCGGCGGCAGCTTTCGCTCGACGCCTCTCAATTCGACGACTTCCCTATTCAACAACGGGTTTATTGTTGCCGAGGGCAGCGGCACGACATTCGGCCTCGTTCCCGCGATCGAGGGGCTCTCGCCTGCCTTGAACGACTTTGCCAACGGTTTCGCGGTCTTGTTTCAGCAGGGATCGGCGGCCGTTGTCGAAGGGCGCACGTGGTCCACGAACCTGTTTCTCCAGGATGACTGGAAGGTCAAAAGTAATTTGACTTTGAATCTGGGGCTGCGCTGGGAATACAACAGGGGCCTGAGGGAGGCGCGGGATCGCCTGGCCGCCTTGCGGCCGGGGCGGCAGTCGGTCATTTTCCCGGACGCGCCGGCGGGTTTGGTCTACCCCGGCGACGCGGGGGTTTCGCGCTCCACCTACGGCGAGGACTGGAACAATTTCGCTCCGCGGTTCGGTTTTGCCTGGGACATTCTGGGGAACGGACGGCTTGCGGGGCGGCTATGGCTTGTTCTATGAGCCGCATAATTTCGACCTGGAATTCCAAGTGACGAGGACGGCTCCGTACGTTATTCAGCCGCGCAGGTTTTTCACGGACTATGCCAACCCCTGGGAGGGGGCGCGGTTCAGTCCGACAACGCAGCCTTTTCCGCATGTTCCACCCGAGTCGGGCGGAAGTTTTGATTTCGCCGCGCTCGCCCCGATGACCTTCTGGGGCATGGATCCGAATCTGCGCACCCCTTACGGCCAGCAGTGGAGCCTGCAAGTGCAATACGAGCCGCGGTCCAACTGGCTCCTGGAGGTGGGCTATGTGGGATCGAACGGAGTCAAACTCTGGCATTGTCACGTTAAGTGCTCTAATCTCGATCTGGTGATTTCGGTGTAGCCTTTGGGGATGGACACCATCTCCTTCAAACGTCACCGCTTTCCACCGGAAATCATTCGACGCGCCGTTTGGCTCTATGCCAGGTTCACTCTGAGCTATCGGGATGTGGAGGATCTTCTTGCGGAGCGAGGCCTGGATATTTCCTACGAGAGCGTACGGCGCTGGTTCCTCAAGTTTGGTGCGCCGATTGCCCAAAACCTGCGCCACATGCGACCCATTCCCAACGGCTATTGGCATCTTGATGAAATGGTCATCGTGATTCGTGGGCAGCGTTATTGGTTATGGCGCGCGATCGACAATGGAGGTGAGGTCTTGGATTTCCTCGTGCAGTCGAAGCGGAACGCCAAAGCAGCCTTGAAGTTGATGCGCAAACTGCTGAAGAAACAAGGCTGGACACCCACCCGGATCACAACCGATAAACTCAGGTCCTATCACGTCGCCATTCGAACCCTCGGCCTAACGGCTCAACACATCGACAATAAGCGTGCGAATAATCGTGCCGAGAATTCGCATCAGCCCGTCCGGCGTCGAGAACGAAAACAGCAGCGTTTCAAATCACCGGGTTCGGCCCAACGCTTCCTGAACATCCAAGCCGCCGTTTACAATACCTTTTATCTCCAACGTCATTTATGCAATAGACTCACGTTCAAACGATTTCGGAAAGACGCATTCAATGTATGGGAAACTGCGAGTGCGGCCGCCTGAAAGGGAATCCATGCGGGCCTTTGCGGCTCAACACGATTAACGTGACAATGCCCAAACTCTACAGCACGCAGGAGGCCAACCCGGCCGTGCCCGGCCCGGGCGCTAACGCCGGCAACGCCGATTTCCGTCGCATCCTGAATCTGGACCACCCCGGGAGCGCACAGTTTGGAGGCGCCCCGTTCAGCAACATTGTGCTACTACGAAACGACCGCAACTCCAATTACAACAGCTTGCAGGTCAACCTCACCAAGCGGTTCTCGAGCGGATTTCAGATGACCCACGCTTACACTTGGTCCCACGCCATCGACACGGCGTCGGACCAGGCGGTCCGCGACCGGCCCGACGACGGGCGGGCCCGTCGCGGCCATGCCGACCATGACCGCCGCCACGTCTATGTGGGGACCTATGTCTACGAATTCCCGTGGCGCCCGAGCCAGGCGGGGCCGCTCGGCAAGCTCGTGGGAGGGTGGGGGGTGTCGGGGATGACCATCCTGCGTAGCGGTGCTGCATTCAACGTGTTTGAGCCCGAAGACCGCTGCCTCTGCGGGATCTTCTTAGTAGGAACACCCGACTACATCGGCGGCGAAATCGCCTTTCACGACCCTCGCTCGACGAATGCCGTTCCCGGCCGGCCAAATTCCTGGTTCGACGGCACCGGCGGCGGGACGCCCACCGCCGGCGCCAACCCGCACTTCCGCCGCGTCGGCTCGGGGGCGAGTTACGAGCTGGGCGCGGGGCGTTTCGGCAACTTCGGGCGCAACGTCTTGCGCGGTCCCGGCTTCGTGAACTGGCAACTGGCCGCGTTCAAGCGCACGGAGATCACCGAACGTCAAAGCCTGGAGTTTCGCGCCGAGTTTTTCAATCTGTTCAACCAGGCGCAGTTCATCAATCCCATCGGCGACATCGCCAGCACGAATTTCGGGAGAATCCTCGAGGCCGCCGACCCGCGCATCATTCAGTTCACGTTGCGATATATGTTTTGAGGGCGTTCACCGGCTGGAGGCGGGCTGAAAGGGCGCGGAATATCGGGTTCTGTCGGGTTGTCGCACGCCGGGCCCGCTCCCTGACGGGCATGGCTCTGTCCGGTTGTTGCCTGCGCCGTCGGGTGGCTAGCGGCGAAGGTAGTTGGCCCAATGATCTGGCGTCAATGTTTTCCTGCGCCGCGTCTTTCGACAGCGACCTCGATCTGTTTAGCCCCGATGGGTGCTGACAATGGATAGCGGCCTAGCAGACCGTGATAGGCGGCGTTCTCCTCGTTGAGACGATGATGGACGGCCGACGCGCGGAACACTACCGGTCCAGGCGTTTCCGGGAGGCGAATGGCGATTCGGTGTTCGCGTCTTTCCTGTGGGTGGAGCCGGTTGTCGGAGATCTTCTTCACCTCGGGATACCACTGCCAGTGCTGGCCGATCCGAATCGATTGGCTGTCGAAAACCGTCCCATCGCGCGTGAGCCCCTCGACTTCGACGGTAATGAAGCGCTCGACGTCGCCCGTGGGCAACATGTGTCCGGCACGGGCGTTTTCCAGTTCAAGCACGACCGTCGCCGTCTCGCCAGGACGATATAACGCACGGTCCGCTCTTAATCGAAAACCTAGAGCGGAGCCAAATGCGTCGAAGTATTCGCGTTGCTCTTCCGACGCGTCCAGTTCTTTGGGGACTCCACTTCCAGCCCAGACGTGGCGTCCCGATCTCCGCGGAGGATGGCCATCGGCGATCGGGCGGCTGAAAGCCGGCATGTGGCAATCGATGCACGTGACGCCGGCGGCGGCGAAGGGGCCGTTCTCCCACTCTTCTCCTGACTCCAAGTAGCAAATCAACGTCTCTCCGTAGTCGGCAACGGCCTGGTGGCAAACGGTGCAGGTTGCCGCGGTCAACAACTGCTCGGATTTGCGAACCGGATGGGGGGCATCGCTGTCGCCCCAGGGGCCGAGGACGACTCCGTCTCTGACATGACAGACCGCGCAGGTGATGGCCTCCTCGCGAAGCCTGGGGTCGAAATCCCGGTTGCGAACGTAGGTTGCCTGGTTCAGCCTCGAACCGCGAACGCCGACGGCGATCCACTGCTGTTGGTTAGCAAGCGGCGCGTGGCAGTTGATGCAAAGCCAGTTGCTGCCGGGGTGTTTGCGCATCTCTTCCAGGAATTGCAAATCGCTCATCGCCCGAGCGTGTATCGACGCTTGCCATTCTCGATAGATTTCGGTGTGACAAGATCCGCACTCACTCGCTCGAATCGTCGTGAGTCCCGCAGGAACCGATTGTTGGGCAATGGGGTTTTCCCAGACGAAGCCTTTTACCGAAATTTTGTCGGAAGGGCGAACGGTCAGCGCCTTGAACGCTGCCACGCTTAGCGCCGCGACGGCGAGGATCGCGGTTAGCGCTTTCATGAAGAACGAGGATGGAACTCGGTGTGGAGCCGACGCCAGGTCTCCGACAGCTCTTCCGGGAGGACCCGGGTTTCGCCGACTACGGTGACGAAGTTGTTGTCGGCTACCCAACGCGGCAGCACGTGTAGATGGATGTGCCCGCCGATCCCGGCTCCGGCGGCTTTGCCGATGTTCATGCCAAGGTTCAGACCGTCGGGCTTATACAGCTTGCGAAGTGCTGACTCGGCCCGCTGAGCCAGCCGCATCATCTCTTCCAGCACTTCCACCGATGTGTCTTCGACCGTCGCCACATGCGCCATGGGGACGATCATCACGTGACCGCTGGTATAGGGGAAACGATTCAGGACGATGAAGTTCGACTGGCCGCGAAACACGACCAGGTTGCTTTCATCATCGCGCGAGGCGTTAATCTCGCAGAAGACGCAGCGCGAGTCCTTGTCCGCTTGTTTGATGTAGTGGTATCGCCAGGGGCTCCAGATGTAGTCCATCGCAAATCAGGCCGGACAAGCCATCGGCCCGGGCCTTCATGGTTGAGGGAGGGCGGAGAACAACACAGCGGCCCGGCAGGTCAGTCCAGCGGGCTTGAACTCGGATCTTCGAAGGTGGGCCTTGGTTCAACAGGCGTCGCGGGCGGCGGTGGGCCTCCATTAACTACATCGCGCAGCTCTTTGCTCGGTTTGAAGAAAGGAATTGTCTTAGGAGGGACTTCCACTCTAGCACCGGTCTTGGGATTCCGTCCCACTCGACCCTGTCGCTCGCGGGTTCGAAAGCTCCCAAAGCCCCGGACCTCTACCTTCTCGCGTTTTCGCAGCGACTTTACGACGCTATCAAAAATCGTTTCAACGATGACTTCAGAATCTTTGCGGGTGACTTCCACCACGCGAGAGACTTCCTCGATTAAATCCGCTTTGGTCATATAGCCTCTTTTCCACCCTCCAGATTCTAACCCTGACGGAACCGGCCTGCCCAGCAAACTGCCTACCGAGGGATGATAGCACGACTCGCAACCCGTTGCTTTCAACAACTTCGCTGAGGAGGTCTATTCCGTTGATCCGATGTCCTCGCGTTCGGTGACGGCTTGCGTCGGGCCGGTTTCTGAAGACAGTTGCTCGACCCGCGGGGGCTTGGTGTTAGCGTCGCTGTTGCTATGGGTCGCCGAGTGAAACCGTAGTCCGATTCTCTTTTCGAACTCGTCAAGGCGAATAATCTTGAACTCGTACTCTTGCCCCATCCGGAGTGGATTCGTCCCCTTCCTATGCGAGTTGGTCGGGATCTCCGAATGGTGCCACAGGCCCTGGACGCCCGGCGCCACCTCGACGAAGGCTCCGAAGTTCGTCCGCCGTTTGACAGCTCCCCGAATCGTGTCACCGACCATGTGATCGGCGAAGAATATGTCCCACTGGTCGGACTGAAGCTGCTTGAGGCCAAGCGAAACGCGGCGGTTTTGCTCTTCGACGCGCAGAACGGCCGCCTTGACCTTCTGACCCTTCCGCAAGGCCTCGCGTGGGTGCTTTACCTTGCCGTCCCACGTTAGGTCGGAAATATGCAACAACCCTTCTAGCCCTTCCTCGATCTCCACGAAAGCGCCAAAAGCCGCCAGCTTTCTCACCATACCTTCGACGATTGATCCGACTGGATAGCGTTGGGTCGCCCCGCTCCACGGGTCGGGCTTGAGGCGCTTGATGCTCAGCGAAACGTGACGTTCTTTCGGATCGACGCTCAAAATAATGGCGCTGACATTTTCCCCCGGCTTGGCCACTTTCGACGGATGCTTTACCCGCCGAGACCAACTGATCTCCGAGACATGGACAAGGCCTTCGACGCCCGGCTCCAATTCGACAAAGATTCCGTAGTCCGTGACGCTCACCACGCACCCTGAGACCCGATCGCCCTCCTTGTACCTTTCTTGGGCGCCCTGCCAGGGATCGGGTTGGAGGTGCTTCAGGCTCAGTGAGACTCGTTCCTGCTCGGGATCGAAACGAAGCACCTTGGCGGTGATCTCGTCTCCTACATTCAGGACCTCGGACGGGCTTTGGATCCGTCGATAAGAGATGTCCGTGACGTGGAGCAAGGCGTCGAGACCTCCCAGGTCCACGAAGGCGCCGTAGCCGGTAAGGCTCTTGACAGTCCCTGTGATGACACCGCCCTCGCTTAGCTTCGCCAGCGCCGCTTCCTTTCGCGCCCGCAGCTCCTCTTCCAATACTTGCCGCCGGGAGACGACGACGTTGCCCCGCGTGCGGTTCAGCTTGACGACGCGGACTTCTATCTGTTCCCCGACTATTCTGTCAAGGTCGTTCGAGGGGTCCAAACTCACGTGTGATCCGGGCAAGAAAGCCGGAATCCCAAGGTCCACGCTCAAGCCACCTTTCACCCTCTCGACGACTCGTGCCGTGAGCGTCTCGCGTCTACGGTAGCCTTGCTCCACCTTCTCCCAAGCGCGCAGTCGGCGTGCGCGCTGATAGGACAAAGAGACATAGTCGCCCGCGGCAGCCCGACTCACGACAAAGACTTCGATTTCGGCGCCGGGCACAAGGTTGGCCTCGGCGTCGCTGTCGCCAAAATCGGCGATTGGGATGAGCCCTTCGGTCTTTCCTCCGATGTCAACGACCGCACCTTCTGCCAGGATGCCGACGACGCGACCGCGGCACAAATCTCCCTGTCGAACTTCTGGTAGCTGGGAATAATCGCCGGGCGGCTCTTGGTCGGCGGACGCCTCAGCGGCGGTGGTCTCGCTATCTTGCTCTTCGCGGCCGTTGGTTTCGCTGTTCGGAGGGGACGGAAGTTCGCCTGGGGCGCCGGGGCTTGGCAGCGCCCCGTTTTGAGCCCCAACCTCGCCGCGAACAACCGGTTCGGACGGCCCCACGGAAGGGTGCGCGTCCTGACCGGCCGTTTCCCTTTCGCCGGACGTCAGGGGATTATCTGAAGCCAAGCCAAACCTCTCCCGTCCACCAATAAGGATGTGTCCGTTGCCGAATACACCCATCTCCATCATAGGCGACTCAGTGCGCTCAGACAAACCGCATGCCGCCCAAAGGCAATCTTGTTGTTGCGAGACTAAGCTTTGCCGCCCCAACTCTTCTCAGTAGAGAAGCCTCAACCCAATTCCGGGGCCGCGAGTGACTTAAATATAGCCGACGTCAATCGGAGAGTCAACGCCGTTTGTGAGCTTCACCACCAACATTCCAATCCCACGCTACGCCGCCTCAGAAACGGGGGGAGGGGCCTGGGTCTCCCGCAAGCTTTCCCGATAGCCCTTCAGCATTCCGGCAGCCGTAGCCACGACCAGCGGACCGAGCACCACTCCCAAAAAGCCAAAAGCCTGGATGCCCCCAAGGACGCTTACAAAAACCAACAAACCGTTGAGCTGCGCCCTGCCGGCGATCAAGATCGGCCGAAGAACGTTGTCCGCGCCGCTTACCAGGACGAAACCGAGCACCACCAGGCCCACGGCGCGCGCCGTATCTCCGTTCAGCGCGGTCCCGATGGCCGCCGGAATCCATATCAGCCACGGCCCCACTACCGGCAGAAAGGCGAGAAACCCTATGATCACCCCCCAGAAAACTGGTGAGGGCATACTCAACGCCCAAAAAACTATTCCTCCCAGTAATCCCTGCACGCCGGCAACGAAAAATCCGCTCGAGAGCGTAACCGAAATCATCTCCGTCACTTCTTGGATCATGTGATCGCTGTGCGCCCCGCCCAACGGTGAGATGTCTTTCAGCAGCTGCAGCAGCTTGGGACCGTCGCGGAACAGATAAAACATGGCCAACAGCATCACGATCAGGTAGAAGACGAATAGGGCTACGTTCCCGGCCAGCCGGGCGGACTGCTGCGCCAGTAGGGCGCCTGCCTTCTGGCTTACTTCACGAACAATCTCCTCGAAGTCCCCCAGCGGAACCGGCGCCTGGGCAAATAACCCCTCGAGCAGAGATCTCATCTTCGGAAGAGCCTCTTCCGTTGGAATGGATCCCGCGACTGAAACGGCCTCTTTGACAAAGGCAGGTACGAGCCAAGCCACAGGCGCTAACAGCAGAATTGTCACGGCCGTCACGGTAATCAACGCACAAACGTTGGGCCGGGAGAGCCGCGAGCGAACCCGCCGATGCAGCGGAAAGAAGAAAATCGAAAGTACCGCGGCCCAGGTCAGTGGAATCAAGAAAGGTTTCACCACCCGGTACAGAAAGTAAATCACCAGCGCGGCCAGGGCCCAGGTGACGACCCTCTGAAACGCACGCGTATTCATCGGGGCAAGCGGCACTGTTTCGAGTATAACGTGGCCCGAGCAACCGAACGAATGCCCCGGTTGCTACCCACGTAGGAGGGACGTCCGGAGCAGCTCAGCGAATCCTATGAAATGTAAACTCTCGAATTCCCGCCGTAACTTCCCCATACCTTCTGGCGATTGTTTGGCTTTGGGCGCTATTGTAGGCGGATCTCAGAGGCAACGGCCGGCACCACCCGACCCCTGAAGGAGACCGCCACAAGCGCCACTGGACATTGGAATTCTACTAAAAAGGAGAAAAACCATCGTGAGAAGCACGGTAGCAGTTCTGTTCACTTTGATGATCCTAGCGATGCCGCTGTCCGCCGAACACGTCGAAGGGATCTTGATGGATAAGATGTGTTCCGCCAAGATGAAGACCTACGACGCGGCCAAGACGCACACAAAGATGTGTGCCTCGAACTGCAGTGGAAGCGGCTTTGGCCTAGTTACCTCCGAGGGCAAGTTCCTCAAGTTCGACGCTGAAGGTGACAAGAAAGCCGCCGCCGCGCTGGAAGCCACCGACAAGACTGAGAACCTGACCGTCGCGGTCGAGGGCGACGTGGACGGCGATAACATCAAGGTCAAAAACCTCGATTTGACTTGAGCGCTGCTCGGCGCGATAGGCCGATCTCGGCCTCGCGGGGCTTCGCCGGTGGTGAAGCCCCGTCGTTCTCGTGTTCCGACGCCAGCCCCAGGCGAGTCGAGCCGACCAGCGACCGTTCTTCTCCGGGTCAGCGATCGAGACTCGCCGCGCGCGCTTTCCAGCTGTCATCGGTCGGCATCCTCCGACGGTCTAACAATCAGCTCGGGTACGTTCTTGCTTGTCCTCGTAAACCACATTTCGATTGCCTGCTTTTGGCCGAGTGCTTAAGCTGCCCATATTCCTTCAGATTAAAGTGTGATCGGTGTGCCCCATTCATTGCCCGAGCCCTAGCAGGGCCAACTCAGGCGAACTGGGCTAACTCGCCCACCTTACAAGCGCGTCGTGATGGGGATGGTTTAGCCTCTGACTACTCCTTTTCTTCGCTCCGGGGATGCAGGCTAATTGGTGGAAATGGTTTGGTTTAGCTGTAAATTGGGTTTGTTTGGTCATTTTCTTGAGTTGAGCCGATTCAGCGGGCGAAAAAAGTCATTGCCGGGTGTGAAAAAAAACTGGCCCAGACACGCAGCCGCGACTTCCATGCTCGCTGACACTAAAGAAGTTAGGCCGTTATGCACGCTGGAGCGAGAACCTTATTCTCGCTGTTCTCGTTTTAGGCGGCGGTGTTGGGGTGGGCGGGGATTCATCCCTGCCGAGCGGCCTCAGCTCCGGAACCGCTCGCTTACGCTCGCGGCTCAGTGCTCGGAGCCCTGGGATATCAAGGGCGCAGCCGTTGCCTAATTAGCGCGAAGCCGCTTGTGGCAATCCCCGACTTTGCCATACCTTTCCTAGGACAGCGTACCGTTCGGCCGTTCCAATGAGCCTGCGTATATTCTATCGCGCGCGGTTAGAATTGCCATGGACAAGAGCCCCGAAGTTACTTAAAACAAAAGACGTCGCCGTCTGTGACTGGCGAATTGAAGTCGGACCGACGGCGTCTTGGCAGGAGTTCTCGTACTAATGAGCGAGATACGATCCCCCGGCAGCAAGAAACGCGGGCTAGTTAAGCTAGGGTGCCGCCCTCGTCATAACCAGATGGACTGGTTTAGAATCAGTTAGTGGGTCCACAGATTGGCTTCGAGTCGGACCCGTGTAGCTATGTGACTTGACGGATCGGGGCGTGGCGCAGTCTGGTAGCGCGCCTGCTTTGGGAGCAGGAAGCCGGGGGTTCAAATCCCTCCGCCCCGACCAATATTGTCAACAACTTACGGACAGTCCATCTTCCCACTCGGAACTTGTGTCCGCACAGTGTCCGAATTTCTCCTGTCGCTCAGCACTCCGTCACGGCAAATGGCGCTGAGCTCGGCCAGCTTCATCCAGGCATGAAATCTGTGGTTCGCCAAAACTTCGTAGCCGATAGAAAGAAGACCGGACTCGTATACGATCCGGTCTTTTGAGGTGTCGTCGTGCTGGGCGTTCCCGGCAATCTGGTCGGCCAACGAGCACACTACTTGCTGTGCGCGCATTCCTGGACGTACTTGAGCACCCTTCGCCGTTGCCGCTACCTCATCGAATTGCGCAATCGACAAACCAGCATTCGAGTTTGTGATTCTGCTAGGCGGCACGGCGTTCGTAGCGATGGTGCAGCCCGCCGACTTCCGGAAACTCCATCACCTTGCCTACTTCAGGACCTTGCACCTCTCGCTCGATCGGCGCGTCCTTGGCCAACCCCAAGTGCGTTCTCGATCGATGGTAATAGCCGAAATAGTTCGTCAAGATCCGTCTCAGATGTTTCCGGTTGAGCACAATGACATGGTCCAAACACTCCCGTCGGATCGATCCGATCAAACGCTCGGCGAAAGCATTCTGCCAGGGACTTCGCGGTGCCGTCAGCACCTCCTGGAGCCCCATGCCGTCTACTCGCTCCCGGAACTCGTGGCCGTAGATCCCATCCCGGTCGCGCAGCAGATAGCGTGGCGCTGTGTCCTCCGGAAAGGCCTCGATCATCTGTTGGCCCGTCCAGAACGCCGTGGGATTGGCGGTCACGTTGAAATGCACCACACGCCGACGCTCCTGCGAAAGGACCACGAATACGTACAGGATGCGGAAACTGATCGTGGGGACGGTGAAGAAATCCAACGCCACCAAGTCCCTGGCGTGATTGGCGAGAAAGACCCGCCAGCTTTGCGACGGAGGCTGACGGGTCTTGGGAAGCAAACGCGAGATCGTGCGCTCGGAAATCTCGAAGCCCAGCTTGAGTAACTCGCCGTGGATGCGCGGCGCACCCCAGAGCGGATTCGCCTGTTTCATCGTGCGAATCAGGGCGCGGACCTCACCCGTTACGGGCGGCCGTCCCGGCTTTCGCCCGCGCTGCCGGCTCTTCCAACGCCAGTAGCGCCGGAAACCTTGACGATTCCAGCCGATGACGGTCTTGGGTCGAACGATGTCAACGACCGAACGCCAATCGGACCAGCAGCGAGACAACCAGACCCAGAACAGGCGATCGGTTTGGCGCAGGCGAGGTCGTTTGGCGCTTCGCTTGTAGACTGCCAGTTGCTGGCGAAGCGCCAGATTCTCAAGGATGAGGCTCCGGCGGCTGGGGAGAGCCAAGTTGAGTAGTCGAACGAGCCGGAAGACGAAGGGAATCACTGCTACCAGAATGCGCGAACGGCGGACCCGGCTGTCAAGGCCGCGTTGGCTCAAGCTCCTCAATCTAAACGGCTACGTAGTTTTGGCGAACCACACGGCGCAGTGCACTGCACGCTTGCACGAATTAGGCTTCACGAGCGGGCACGTCAGGGGCTTGCGCCGCGCCGGACCTAGTAATTGTCATACCCACCTCGATAATAGCGGCATATTTCAGGGCCACTTACTTTTGCCCTTCCAACAAGGTCAAATGATCGACGTCCCTTACCGGCGGGCGCACCACGCTGCCCTTCTGTAGTTCTGAGAGTTTCGCGGGGTTAGACCAACTCTTTGATCGGCTCGCCGTGGGTGTCGTCGAGCGAGGAGTTGGCTATGTAGATAGGACGCCCGACAGGGCTGGGGTAGCTCTTCGTCCAGTCGATGCCGAAAGCCTTATAGATGGTCGCGAACAGGTCCCCGGTGGTGACTTTGCGATCAGCGACGTAGGCGGCTCTTTCGTCGCTGGCGCCGATGACTTGTCCGCCGCGGATGCCGCCGCCGCCCAGCACCATGGACCAGCAGTGGGCCCAGTGGTCGCGGCCACGATTCGCGTTGATGTTCGGAGTTCGGCCGAACTCACCCATAACCAGCACAACGGTGGATTCCAGCAGGCCGCGCTGCTCGAGGTCCTCGAGCAGGGTGGAAATAACTTGGTCCGCCGAGGGCCCCAAGGTATCGCGCATCATCTCATCGTTTTTGGCGTGCGTATCCCACTGGCCTGTTTTGTAGGGCGCCGCGGTCACGAACCGGCACCCCCTCTCCACCAGCCTTCGGGCCAAAAGAGCACTTTGACCCACTCGGTTGACGCCGTACGCTTCCTTCATTTTTTGGGATTCCTGCGACAGGTCGAACGCTTGCTTGACCTCGGGAGATAAGATCATCTCCAGCGCCTGCCTCGTCAGCGAATCCATGCGCGCGAACTCGGCCATCTGCTCACGCGCCCGATAGTGCTCGTCCACGACCTTGAGGAACGACCGGCGATCCGCGATCTGCTCGGTGGAAATCGACTTCGGCAGAGTCAGATCGGGCATCGGCAGGTCCGCCCAGCTTGCGATCTCGTGGGGAAGGTCCACCTTGGAATTGCCGAAAATCCTGGGGTCTTCGATGATCAGCGGATTGTACGCGCTGCCGATAAAGCCGGCACTGAAAGCAGCTTCATAGGAGAACGGCTCGGCCTCGTAAGGCCGGTTGACCATTACGTAACCGGGGACCTTGCTACGCGGAGCTGTCTCTCTGGTGATCACTGAACCCAGGCTCGGGAAGTGCATGACGGCGCTGGGTACATGGCCTGTCATGGTTTCGTATGTGCCCTGCGAGTGGTTCGGGTCCCTGGTATGCATCGAGCGGATGATCGCCAGCTTGTCCATGTGCTGGGCGACCCGAGGAAAGATCTCGGAGATCTGGATGCCGTCGACGTTGGTCGAAATCGGCTTGAATGTGCTGTTGGGCTTAGGATCCCAGGTGTCCATCTGACTGGGAGCCCCTTCCAGCCAGAATAGAATGCAGGATTGCGCTTTGGCGGCGGGATCGATGCGAAGGGCTGCTTCTGCGGCCGCCGCGCTCTTCAGCCCCAAATACTGGTTCAGGCTGATACCGAGAAGACTGAGCGAGCCGAGCCGTAGAAACTCCCTACGCCCCACTGGGTTACCGGCACAACGGTAAGACCCGGGTTCTTTGACAGGATCCCTCATCTATTGTCAATGATTATACGCGAACTCTCGGGAACTTACCAGTCCCCAAACGAGTGATTCCAGTGCTTGTCGCCGCGAGGCGTGTTCGCGAATCATCTCCCCCAATAAACGCTGCTCCCGGGCCGTGGGATAGCGTGTCAGAGCAGCCAAGTAAAACTCTTCGACGATCTGTTTGTTAGAGGCTCCCGCCGCCAGCAGACGATCGATACGACCGCCTGGCGCGGAGAGTTTAGTGGTATAGGTCGATCCCGCCACCGTGTGCAGGGCCTGCTCGAGCTTCGGCTGGTTGTCACGGCCCCTTATCGTCGAACGTGTGTGACGCCCGTGAATATCAAGGAACCGCGAGGGAAACAGCTCCGGGACCAGGTGAATAGCGCGAGTCCCCGGCGGCGCCACCGCCGGCTTTCCTTTCGGCGCCAGGGGGTGGCCCACGTGGTAGAACTCTTCTTCTTTTTCGGTGACTTGTGAAATCGCATCGAGCAGGACTTCCGCATCGAGCCGGCGGGGTAAAGATCGAGCGCAGTTGATCGTATCGCCCCTGTTTGTCTCGTTCGATCGCCCCGACAACTGGTACGTTCGCGATTGCACGATTCGCCTGACCAGGTGCTTGAGGTCGTAGCCGTGTTGCTTGAAGTCTTCCGCCAGCGCGTCCAAGAGTTCCGGATGGGTGGCAGGATTAGCCGTCCGGAAGTCGTCCACGGGTTCTACGATTCCCCGCGGGAAAAAGTAACCCCACATGCGATTGACACTCGCTCTCGCGAAGAAAGGGTTATCCAGCGACGTGACCCACTCGGCCAGGTAGGCTCGCGGGTCGGCTTGGCCCCCTTCCGGTAGTGCCTTACCGTCGAGGAACCGAGGTTGCACTTCGTCTTTCTTACGCGGGTGGATCGCCTTGCCGCCGTCCTTACCCAAGCCGGGTTCATCGATGATCAGCGAGGAACCCATGCTCCCGGTCGGGACCAGGGTCATTTGAGAAAAGAAGGCAGCTAGGCCCCAGAACTGGTCCTGGCTCCAGCGCTGGAAGGGATGGTTATGGCACTGGGCGCAATCGAGCCTAACCCCGAGGAACACACGGGCCTGCTCGGAGACGATCTCTTCGGGCGGCCGGAATCCTAAGACGAAGTAGTTCTGCGTGGCGGCAGCATTACCCTGCGCCGCGATCCGCTCGCGAGCAATCTGGTCGTAAGGCTTGTTGCGTGCGACGCTGTCACGAATCCACTCCTGATACAAGTGAGTGGACTTGACGTCCTGCCGCGCGTTGTAGTCAACGCGGAATAAGTCCGAAAACCGAAACGTCCAGTAGTCGACGTACTCGGGCGAATTCAACAGGATCTCGATCAGCTTGTCTCGCTTGCCGGGGTCGCTATCCGCTAGAAACTCCCGCACGCGGTGGGGCGGCGGCAGCGTGCCGGTGATATCCAAGCAAACCCGCCGCAAGAACTCCGCGTCGCTCGAAAGCTCAGAAGGCACAATATGGAGCCTTCGCAACTTGGCGCTCACGTACTCATCAATGAAGTTGCGGATCTCGACTTCCGGGTAATCTGGAATCAGCCTTTCGACGACAGCAAACTGGGCGGTCGCACTGTGCCCCGCCGCTCGGATGACCAGGTTCGTCTCGCCGCTACCCGAGGCTTCGACTAACCCGCGCGCTGTGACCCTGACAATATCCGGCCGCTTCGAAGTGTAGAGCACTTCGCCGGTAATATCTTCCCGCCGGCCATTCGAAAGAAAAGCAGTGACCAGAAGTTGCCGTTCGCCTTGCGGCTCTAAAACCGCCGCCCGGGGAAAGACTTCGATTCGCTCGATCGTGACCCGCCGCGCCGGGTCCTTTTCTTCTTCGTACGGGGCGCCGGCGCGAATCCAGCTCAGGATCGTTTGATAGTCGGCAGAGTCCTTTTCGAGCCGTGGGCCGCCACCGTGGGCCACGCTCATCGTGGGCTTGAGCAACAGGAGGCTCTTTTCGGGCTCCTCCCGATCGACGCGCGGAGTTATGGGGGCCTTGGGCTCGACCTTGAGAACCTGATAAGTTCCCCCGTTCACGATCCAGTAATGGTCATCTTTGGGAAACAGGGCGTTATAGGAGAGCTTGAACCCGCCCTTGCCTTTGACGCTGCCGTGACATTCGGTGTTGTTGCACTCCCTGCGGGTGAAAATGCCCGCCATGTCGCGGGCGAAGCTGAATGGGCGGCGTTCTTCGGAGCCGGAAACCCGAGCCGTGGCCTCGCTCTCTAGATCCGCAAATCGCGCGGCCACTACAACCTCGCCATCATGCAGCGCTACCAGCCGGCCACCGGCGTCAACCCGAGCAACGTTCGAGTCGGACACGGAAAGTCGACTCTGCGAGGTGACGTCGCGTTCCAGCCGGTCCGAGTATTTTGCCAGCACCACGAACCTCTGCGACGCATCAGCGCCCCACAGCTCCGCCGTCTCGGGTACCAGGCGAAGGGAAACGGGAGTGGACGCGTCCGCCGCCGCCACGGGGCCGCCCGCGCAAAGAACGATCAGGGCGGAAATAGCCCAGCAACAGAAGGCTCGTCGGAGGATATCGTTTTCTCGCATGGCTACAGCTCAGTCTTACGGCGCGCTTTCCCCCGTCCGCTGCTCTTCGGCAGCGTCCTCAGCCGGCGGAACGACCATGAAAGGAATTTCCTTCACCACCAGCAGCGGGCCTAGCTCACCGCCGACAATCGGCCGCGCAGCGACGCGCACCATCGTCGGCAGGTTCGTCACCGGAGCGGCGCTTTCGGCCAACAGCAGTACCGACGCCTTCCGCAGGTTAGGGACGTAGCTCTCTTTTTGGATGCTTTCTTCCGCGGCAGGCCGCGGCTCGGGCACATCGATGCCGACGGGCAAAATCCGTACACCCGGTGGTAAGCCTTCCACAACCACCGCCACCTCCCCGCTGAAGCCTTCTTCCTGCTCGCTCGTGAGAGTCAACTTCTTCGATCGGCCGGCAACCAGGTTGACGCGATCGGCGTCAACTTCCAGCTCACCGACATGCGGTACCCGCGGCCGAACCAGCACCCGATAACGGTAGTCAGGGCCGCCGTAACGGTGCGTGACGTCGCTTACCCGCAGGTAGTACTTTCCCCCGCTTTGAAACGTGTGAACCGTCTTGGGCGAGAGCGCCTTTACATAAGTGACCGAATCCTTTTGCTTGATCTTCTTGTAGAGGTTCGTCAGCACCTCTCGGCCCTCCGCGTCGAGGATCTCGAGGCGCGGATTGAAGCGCACCGGCCCAGCCTCGGGGGTCTCTATCTCAAACGCTAACGACTGATCGGGTTTGGCTTCGAACTCGAAGAAGTCCGAGTCCCCCGGACGGTTGATAATACCCTCCGCCAGCCCGGGAATAGATATTGCCCGCGCCTGGC
Organism: Bryobacterales bacterium; assembly: GCA_965248105.1. Classification (GTDB taxonomy): domain Bacteria; phylum Acidobacteriota; class Terriglobia; order Bryobacterales; family UBA6623. The sequence continues at coordinate 512,540 of CBDFIK010000006.1, read as the reverse complement.
TTCGTTCGTCGTTAGGCTCGGTCTCAACCAGCGTTGTAAACGTTGTTACCCGGGCCTCTTCTTTCGTGGCTGGTTTCTCGAGCGATGGACCCTCGGCTCCCTCGGCAGTGCCCCGCCCGGCTTCGGTCGCGGCCTCCTCGTACGGAGCCTCAACCGTTCTGGCCCAAAGCGCCTTCAGCCGGTCGTCTTCGATTTTTCGAGTGAAAATTCTCTCACGCCATTCCCGGGGCACAGGAATCTCTTTGTAAACTAGCGGGCCCGCTAGTTGATCTCCGCGAAAGTCTGTTGCCGGAGCTACCCGCAACTGGTAGACGTAATCGGGACCTCCGGTACCGTACGTCGAGCCGACCTCTACCCGATAGGAACCAGCCTTACTGAACCCGTACGTCAGGCTGGACGTGGGCACATCGTGAGACGTTATCTCCCGGACAGCATCGGTAGTCGCGCCATCGTCGAACGCCAGCCGCACAGTCCGATTCGGATCGAACCAACTGCCGCTGACTTCGTACAGCGTCACCTGCGGACGGAACCGTGTCACGTTGGCTAGCGCTTCTCGGCTCGAGATCAGGTCCACGAGCAACTGCTGGCCCTCGGAAACCTCGAATTCGTAGGAGTCAACCTGTCCCGGAGCACTGATCTTGCCATGGACAACAACAGGAAGTGGAATCGTCTGCGGCTGTCGCTGCTTGAGACCGCTCGATTCGAACACCGCCGGCTCCGGGCTGACGTGGAAATCAAGTTCATTAGACACACCCCGCGGCGAGACAAGCCGCAGCGAATGAACACCCGCCGGCGTCTCCGAATCTATCTGTAACCTCAACGAAACTTGTTGACCAGGGCGGTTTTTGTGCTCGATACCCGGCAAAGGATACCTCTCGTTGAGGTCAACCTCCTCGACCTTGGTGACCTCGGCCCGCAGTCCGTCCGTGCTGGTCCATACTGCGTAGGCCCCCTCCAGAACCTGACCCCGGACCTGGGCCATCACGGTCGTCCCGGGTTTTCCTCCCATCGGGAATACCGACATGATCTCGGGTTCGGAGGGAACTTCGTCCTGGGCCACAGACCTTGGGGGATACAACAGTGTGACGAGGAACGAACAGGCCACCACGAGGGCGGGAAAGAACATCCTCCGACGACCATCGAAGCGAACGCAACGCTGCCTGCACCCCGCCGGCCCATACCAGCCTGATGAGTCAGTTCCTTCAGGAGGAAAACTATCTTCTGGAAAATCGCCTGCGGCACACATACCCTGCCCCAACAGTATGATTTCGAAGGCCGCTACCCGCTGTCCATCATACCACGGCGACCGACAGCCTGTTCCGCACAGAATCGGTCGTGCGGCATCGAGACTCTCCTCGGTTTTAGTAGGGACCGACAATCTGCTAGTTGAAGCTCGACGTCAACGGGCGTCGCCAACCTAGACCTTGCCCTCGGCGTACGCCGTCAGCATGCAGCATCGAGGCTTTCCTCCGCGTCCAGTCGGTAGGGACCGGCCCGCTTGCCGATCCTCCCTGGGTTCGACTCCCGAGGAAGCCGCACCCCTTCCTTTTGGCCGACGATTCCTTGCGCGGTCTGTTTCATCAGTGGCCGCTCGCGCGCAAGCCCAACCCCACCAAACTGGGGTCGTGCCACCCTGAAGCAACAAGAGGCCCGGCGGCAATGAGATGCTCGTGAGCCCACAGGCAAGATCGCCTATGCTACCGAAAGGCGTCATACCGGGTTCGATATGGTAGCGCACTCGCGGGGTGAGTGTTTTTCCGGGATTTTTGCAGCTCCCAGATCCGCGGAAGCCAATCGTGTCTTCGGCTAGCGGCCCCCTACAAGAGTGGGTGGCACGGGCGGGAAGGGGTAGAGACGAGCGGCCGAGGCCGGCGGGATGAAGTGCATATCGTGGGATCGGTTGGTGAGCGACATGTTCAGCCCGACCTGGGTCTTTGCGTGTGGGCAGTTCGGAAACAGGTGTCGGTAGGAGTACCGACACGGCAGGTCTGGGGACCTGCGCCACAAGGGCGGTTGTTGCCTTAGGCTCGGAGCTGCGACGTTGGGCTTCGGTGTCTGATGTTGTGGCGCGGACGCCTACGTCTGCCGCGTTGACACTCGTGTCGACGCCGAGGCGCAATTCATTGCGCCCGCATACGCTAATCTGAGACTGAGGTGATTTTTTCACAGCTTCCTGTACCCATTTTTCGTGTCACTGGACTTTCACCACGGGCCGCCCTAGGCAAGCTGCGCTAGGCTAATGGTTTTACGCCAGTAGAGTTCCCATGACAGCTCACATTCGATTTCGCGCCTTTGTTTGCTCGTTCCTCGTGATGTGGTTGCCGGGGACCCGACTCCCGGCCGCCGACTGGCCCCAGTTTCGAGGTCCCAACGGCCTCGGAGTTGCCGACACGGCGGGATTGCCGGAAGTGTTTGGTCCGGACAAGAACGTCATTTGGAAAACTGCCCTGCCTCCGGGTCACTCTTCACCAGCGCTTACGGAAGATCGCATCTTCGTGACGGCTTACGAGGGTGACAAACTGCTGACGATTTGCCTACAGCGGGAGAGCGGCCAGGTCCTCTGGCGTCGTCGAGCTCCCCGCCCACGCCAACAACCTTTCCACAGTCTTCACGGTCCGGCGACCCCCAGCCCCGCGACCGACGGCGAAAATGTCTACGTTTTCTTCGGTGACTTCGGGCTGCTTTCCTATGACGCGGACGGTGAGGAGCGCTGGCGAGTTCCTCTTGGCCCTTTCAACAATACGAACGGCTCTGCGTCTTCTCCGATCCTAGTGGACGGCATGGTCATTCTCGTCTGCGATCAGGACGACGGAAGTTCCTTCATGATCGCCGTAGACCAGCAGGACGGGCGGCTGCGCTGGAGAGTCGAGAGGCCCGAGTTCACGCGAGGTTTTGTCACTCCGGGTGTTTACCGTCCCCAGAACGGACAGCCACAGTTGGTGGTCCCCGGTTCCTACCAGGTCGTCTCCTACGATCTCGCAACGCGAGAAAAACTGTGGTGGGTCCGGAAGATCGGGTGGCAGGTAAAGTGCGTGCCCATCATTGTTGGAGACACGATCTACGTCAACGCCTACGGCGAGGGAATCGGGGGCGCGGGAAGCCCGCACGAGCTGCCTGCGTTTGAGGAACTGCTGGCCGAGAACGACGCCAACCAAGACGGTAAAATCGCCCAGGACGAGGGTCGGCATCCCCGGCTCACGGGGGACTGGATCAACGCCGACATCGACAACGACGGCTTCGTCCGAGAGCATGACTGGAAGTTTTACATCGCGCGGCTCGAAAGTGAAAACAGTCTGGTCGCCATCCGCCCGAACGGCCGCCGGGGAGATCTCACCGACACGAACGTTCTATGGCGCTACCGCAAGTCGTTGCCCAATACGCCTTCACCGTTGCTGTACAAAGGCGTCATCTACACGGTCAAGGGCGGCGGCATCGTCACGGCCCTTGACGCCGCACGCGGGACAGTTCTCAAGCAGGCTCGCGTACGAGAGGCAGTTGATGACTACTGGGCTTCGGTCGTCGCCGCTGACGACAAAGTCTTCCTGGTGAGCCAAAGTTGCGCCATAACAGTTCTGAGTGCTGCCGGCGAGTGGGACGTTCTAGCAACGAATCGGCTGGACGACGAGTGCTTCGCCACCCCCGCGATCGCGGACGGACGGATCTATGTGCGAACGCTGAAGGCGCTGTATAGCTTTGGAAAACGCTAGTCCGCATTTCTCACGAGCGTTCGGACGACCGGCGTTGCACGGGCTTTGTTTGTAGGGGCGGACCGCCGTGTCCGCCCATTCGTGAGATGCACACTCCGTCTCGATCACCCAACCCAACCCCGTGAGAACCTCTCTGGGCGGGCGCAGCGGCCCGCCCCTACAGTTTTGTCGTGAGAAAAGCGGGCTAGCCAACCCCCGGGCACAGCATGCTGTGCCCTTACACACATTGACTGAAACCCAAAACGCCGGGCAGAAGTATTGGGCGGCTATCTGGGGGTCTGTTTCGGCGCACCGTTGGGTTCCTATGAGTTTTCGGGGGAGGCCCTAGTGTGGTGCCACATAAATAACTGGACAATCACACCCTTTTCGCGGTAGGATGGTTTATGTGGCCATCCGCTGACGCTCTACCCCTCACCGCCAAAGTCGAGCGCGCCGCCAAAACCCACGCCATTGTCCAGAACCGTTAGTGGCACTACACTAGTTGGCGACCGCTGGGCGCCAACCCCAGCTATAATACTTACTGTCGAACCGGCCTCGAAACTAGTGGCCGGAAAGAGGTGACAATCATGCTGTCCGGCAAACAGGATTTCTCTCGTTAGAAAGGAGACGAACTGTGGCTCCACTGAAGGAGAGGGTTGCGTTGGTTACTGGGGCGGCGGCGGGAATCGGTCGCGGAACAGCGGAGTTGTTCGCTCAGGAGGGCGCCAAAGTGTTTCTTCTTGACGTCGATGGAAAAGGCGCCAAGGAAGCTGCGGCTGCGATCCAGTCGGATGGCGGCGTCGCGTTTGCGTTCGAGAGCGACGTGAGTAACGCGGAAACCATCTCGCCTGCTGTTGGGGCGGCTATCGACCGATTCGGCCGCATCGATATCTTGATCAACAACGCCGGCATTTACCCACGAAGCTCCTTCGCCGAGATGACGGAAGAAGAATGGGACGCTACCCAGGATGTCAACGTCAAGGGAATCTTTCATTGCACGAAGTTCGTTCTCCCCCACATGACGGCCCAGAAATACGGCAAGATTGTCAACATTTCGTCGGTCACCTTCCACATGGGCTATGCCAATCTGACCCACTACGTCGCATCCAAAGGGGCCGTCATAGGGTTTACACGCGCGCTGGCTCGTGAGGTGGGAAAGCTCAACATCTGCGTCAACTGTGTCACGCCGGGTGCTGTTGAGACCGAAGGCGAAAAGGTCCACGCGAATCCGAAGGACGTCGCCGCGGTCGTAGAACAACAGTGCATAAATCGACGCATCCTGCCTCTCGATATCGCGCGGGTCTGCCTGTTTTTGTCCTCTGAGCTGAGTGATGGAATGACGGGCCAATGCGTCAATGTCGATGGCGGGCTCGTGATGTATTGAAGCGTCATGGTTTCGCGATCTCCGTTTATGCCGTGGCTTTGGCGTCAGCAGGTGGCACAAAAACCCAATTGAGCCTGTGACGCAAGCTCCCGTAGGATCTGTTGGCAACCGCACTGCGCTCGCCATCGGCTTCCTCTCCCTGTTCGGCCTGCTTTGTTCTTTGCTTGACTACTGGCTCTTGTTTGGATTTGTGTCGTTGGCCCTGCTCGTGTCGGCGCTCGCGGTTGGCTTCGGGCGCCAAGGCCGTCGCAAGCCGGTCCTGTACACCCTTGCCGGCATGTTTTTCATCTATTCTGCGCTGCTTGCCGCGATCGTCTGGACCTATCAGAGCGAAGGTGAACCCACCCTGTTACTTGGTTTCCCGGTTAGCACCGCGCTCCTGGTTTATGGTATCTGGCCGGTGGGCTTCATTCCCGGGATTCTCTACCTGCTGATTTTCGAAAGTTCAGTCTTGCGGCGGGATAAGCTTCAGAAGTTTATGGCCGAATTCGGGCGCGAGGAACAGGATCGCTGATGCCGATCGCCGAGTCCCCCATCGTAATTCTTTGCGTAGTCGCCTACTTGATAGCCTGCTCCGGCATCGGGGTGTGGGCGATGCGGAGGACTCACAGCATTGCTGATTTCCTTGTGGCCGGACGGACTCTAGGTCCGGTCGTGCTGATCATTGCGGCCATGTCGAGCATCATGAGCGGCTTCGGGTTTGTCGGCGGGCCCGGCCTGGTATTTGAGTCCGGCTCGAGTTCGTTGTGGATCACCTTCGCGGCAACGTTCGGATTCGCGTTGAGCTGGATCCTGGTCGGCAAGCGGCTGTGCTTGCTTGCCGCCGCGAGGGAGATTCTTACGCTGCCCGACGCTGTCGCCGCCCGCTACGGCGGCCGTTGGCCACGCTTCATGATGGCCCTGGCCATCTTGCTGGGGGTGGTGGGCTATCTAGGGACTCAAGTGCTCGCTATCGGGATGGTGCTGGTCGCGGTTCTTGGTGTCAAGTTTCCCGTCGCCCTGCTGATCGGCCTCGGCGTGCTGGCGTTCTACAGCGTCGCGGGAGGCATTTTGGCCGGCGTCTACACCGACCTGTTTCAAGGGACGTTAATGATCGTTGCCTCGCTGGCGGTGTTTTACTACGCGCTCCAAGCCGGGGATGGGATGTCGCAGATCAGTACAACGCTGTGGGAGATGAACCCGGAGTTCATTAGCGCTTGGGGTTCTCGGGGTCCCTTGACCGCACTGAGTTGGTATCTGCTCTTCGTGTTGGGTAGCGTAGGCCAGCCGCACGTGATCACCAAGTTTCTGATGCTGCGTGACATCCGGCAGTTGAAATGGGGCGCCTTAATGACCGGGTTTTGCTACGCGCTGCTGAGCTTGCTTTGGATGAGTATCGGTCTCTCGATGCGCGCCCTGGTCGAACGGGGTATCCAAAGCCCGCTGGAGTCGCCGGACCTGGCGGCACCTGTCTTCTTGCTTAACTACATTCCGCAGTGGCTGGCCGGGATCGTCTTTGCCGGGCTGCTGGCGGCCATCATGTCGACCGCCGACAGTTTCTTGAACATCGGCGCGGCGGCCGTTGTTCGGGACATTCCGATCGCCGTTCTCGGCCGCAGCGTAGGGCGAGAGCTGCTGTGGTCGCGCGTGGTGACCGGAGTCCTGCTCGTTGTCTCGGCGATCTTCGCCATGTATATGAAGAACCTCATTGCGCTGCTGGGGACGTTTGGTTGGGGAACCTTCGCCGCCGCCATTGTCCCCAGCGTCGCCATCGGGCTGAATTGGAAACGCGCCTCGGCCCAAGGCTGCGTGGTCTCCATCGCGGTGAGCATTATCCTCAATTTCGCCCTCGAGCTTTCGGCACGGCACGGCATCTACATTCTGCCCCACGGGATGGTCGTGGGGGCCTTCTCGCTGCTCGTCTCACTCGCGGTTTTCGTTTTCGTCTCCTGGTACACCAACCCGCGGGAGGAAGAGCACCTCGCCCCGGATGTACGGGCAGCGATGGAGGTTTGAGCCGTGCAGACGAAGGCGGCGCAGCGTACTGCAAGCTGGTACGAATTAGGCTTCACGAGCGGGCACGTCAGGAGCTTTGCGCCGCACCGGACCTAGTAATCATCATACCCACCTCGATAATAGCGGCTTAAGCGTACGCCCTGCGGACTCTACATGTCGATAAACGTCGACTTGAGTCTCCAGATGAATGACTGGGCCAGCAAACCCAGTTGTGGTCCGCGCTGTCACCTCGGGCGATTGTATCTGGATGACGGCCCACTCAGAAGCAATACTAGTGCTTGATTGCAAAAGTTCGCGTATTTAAAAAGCCCCTTTCCGAAGGAGTGTACCGATCGTCCATCCGGCCCGGAAGTGGTTTGTTCGCAGAGCCTTCCGAGCCGCGACCGTGAGGGAGCGGTCCAGGGATTGTCGGCCTATAAACGATCGTCAACTTATGGAACTAAGCACTAGCCTCAAAACCCACTTGTCCAGGTCGTAAAATTGAGTCCGTGACTCTCCGAAGTTCGGTTGTGGGAAGTGATCTACGGTGGCTTGCGAAAGAAAGACACGTACGATTGAACTCTGACCCACTTCCTGCCTTCTGGTCTGAACTCAGTGGGTTTTTTCTTGGCCTGTCTTTTTACCCAGACTCCGAGTGTCAAGGGCGGAGCAAAATTAGACCAGTTCGGCGGAGGGAGAATAGACCAGTTTTGGGGTAGAGCGGCGGAGCAAAAATAGACCAGTGGGGGGGGGGAGTCGGGGTTTTGCTTCGAGTTTTTGTGGGACGGCTGGAACGCAGCCTGAGGTCGCCCGTTAGGGCGGCTGAAGGCGGAGTGGAAGGCGGCTCACAAAAACTGTGGCGAGCCGGCGGGGATCAATCCGAAGACGGAGAGCGTTGCTTCTTGCTCTGCTTGAGGCGGAAGCTATCGCCGTTCATCTCCAGGATGTGGACGTGGTGAGTGAGCCGATCCAGCAGGGCGCCGGTCATGCGCTCGGACCCGAGGACTTCGGTCCACTCGTTGAACGGCAGGTTCGAGGTCACCATCGTGGAGCCCTGCTCGTAGCGCTGTGAGAAGGTTTCGAACAGCAACTCCGCTCCGGTCTTCGACAGCGGCACGTAGCCCAGTTCATCGACGATCAGCAGGTCTTGGTTGGCGAGCTGCTTTTGGGCCCTCAGCAAGCGCCGCTCATCACGGGCTTCCAGCAGCTCGTTGACCAGCGCTGCGGCGGTAGTGAAGCGAACCCGATAGCCACCCTGGCAGGCCGCCAGTCCCAGCGCCAGAGCGAGATGCGTTTTCCCCGTGCCGGAGTTTCCTAGAGCCAACACGTTCTCGCGACGGTCGATGAACTCTCCGTGTGCCAGCTCGAGCACCAGCTTCTTGTTCAACTTGGGTAACGCCAGGAAGTCGAACGTATCAAGGGTTTTCGTGACCGGGAACTTGGCGGCCTTGATGCGCCGCTCGGTCGCTCGGCGTTCACGGTCGAGCAGTTCGAGCTCGGACAGTTGCAGCAGAAAGCGTCTCGCATCCAAGCCCTCCGTGGCGCACTGCCGTGCCACCTTGTCGTACTCGCGTAAGAAGGTCGGCAGCCGCAGTGCTTTCAGATGAGCTTCCAGCAGCAGTTTGGATCTCGCCATCAGTCCACTCCCTGTGCCAGCAGCACCAAATAATCTGTTGTCGATGTCTGTTCGACTTGTGCTGTGGGTAAGTGCGGATACTGCGTCAAGTCCAAGCGGGGCGGCCGTTGCTCGATCCGACACAGGACGAGGTGCTTGACGGCGTCGAAGCCGATCGTTCCCAACTCAACGGCCTGCCGCGCGGCGGCGGTGACGTCGGTGAGCGGGAAGTCTTCGAGTAAACGCAGCACCTGCACGTACTCGCGCTTGCCTGGTTTACCCAGCCGCACTTCGAGCAAGCGTCTCAAACGCACGAGATCTTGCGGTAACTGCCAACCGACGAGCGGCGCGGCTTGATCCAGCGCGTTCGTCTTGCGCTCCAGCAAGGCCAGGTAATGCAGCGGATCGAAGATCAACTCCTCGCGTTCGTAGCTGCGCCGATGCCGGGCGATCTCTTCGCTGCCGCAGCCGATGACCACCTCATCGACGTAAGCTCTCAGCAGTACTTCGCGGTGGCCGTAGCGCGTCGGAACCGAGTAGTCGTTGGTCCGATAGCGCACCAGCGACAACGACGTCACCCGCGTCGTGCGCTTGTCGCAAGCGTCATACCCGACAGCAGGCAACGTCAGAAACGCCTGGCGGTCGCGCTCGAAACGCTCACCGATCGTTTCCGAGTGTCGCCGCAAGCGCCGTCCACGGTTCTTGCGGCACTTCGCTTCGAGGTGTTCGTTGAAGGCTTCCCAACTTGAGAACCTGGGGATCGGCACCATAAAGTTGCGCCGCGCATAGCCCACCAACCCTTCCACTTTGCCTTTGTCGTTGCCCTTGCCCGGCCGCCCGAAACGGTCGGCGAACAGATAATGTGACTGCAGCTCGGAGAAGACACGGGTCCTCTGGCGTGTGCCGTCTCCCAGGATCCTCGCCACCGCTAGCTTCGTGTTGTCGTAGACGATGCTGCGCGGCACGCCGCCAAAATAGCGAAACGCCGCATTGTGCCCCTCGCAGAATGCCTCCGTCGTCTCGGCCGGAAACGCTTTCACGAATGCGTCATCGCTATGCGGCAGATCGACGACCAAGAAGTGCGCCTTGCGCTGCACTCCGTTGATGACGACGACCGCTTCGCCGAAGTCCGCCTGGGCGTCACCCGGCGGATGCGTCAGCGGCACGAACATCTCTTGTCCGCCCAGCTTCTTCTCGCGTACGTAGTCCTTGACGGTCGTGTAGCCGCCTGTGAACCCGTACTCGTCGCGGAGGCGGTCAAAGATGCGCTGTGCGGTGTGGCGTTGTTTCCTCGGACGCTCCCGATCGTCGGTCAGGATCTGATCGATGATCCCTGTGAAGGCCTCCAGTTTGGGACGCCTCGCCGGTTTGCTCCGCCGATAGCCCGGCGGAATCCGGTAGCGCAACATCTTGCGCACGGTCTCGCGAGCAATCCCAAAGCGCCGTGCTGCTTCGCGTTCGCTTAGCCCTTCGACGCAGACACTTCGTCGTACTTGAACGTATAGCTCCACCCGATACATCCCTCCGGTGTTCCACAAAACACCTCGGGGATGCTTGCGGACCACATCAGCGGCTTGGTCCTCCGCCTCCTCTGGGAGCCTTCACACCGCCGCTATGTGGTCTAGTTTGTCAGCGCCGTTCTCACTCCGAGCGAAGCGAGGGTGGGAGGCTGGGGGGTGGGCGGGAGCACCGCCCGCACAACGCAACAATTCTCTCTTTCTGTCAATGTCCCCTCCCTAGAGGTGGGCCGATAGGTGGCGGTTACTGACCCTATCGGCCCGACCTCGGATTCTTTCTTACAGTCTGCCCTCTGGTTTGTCAGAGCGTCCAGGGTTTAGACCAGACCCGGACGCTGAGGGCTAGGTTAGCCAGATTAAAGATACCCCGTAAATAGAGTCATCGCGCATCTGAAGGAAGTCGATGTGGCCGGTGATCACAGATGCGGGAAGGCAGAGGTTCAGTCCGGAGTTGCGAAAGTAGCTGATGTCCTCTGGTGTAAGGTAAACAGGCACCTCTACCGCAACGGTTGAAGCGTCATTGATGAGCATGAACCGCTCAAGCGTCTCATGCCGTTTTTTGTTGCTTGGAGATGTAGGTAGTACCAGCTTGGCAAGCCGTGTCGAGTAGTCGTCTTTTCTGGTCACCCGAGGACTCAGCGAAGCCTGAAGCTTTGAGGCTCTGTGCTTGCTGATGGTGAACAGATGATGCGGATAGTCCGACGTAATTGTATCCAGATAGCTCGCCAGTTGGGCCGGTATCGGATACCCGGCCCCCGTCAGCGCCATATGTAACTTGGCCTGGTGGATCTGAAAGCGATAGACCTGCTGATGATGGAGGGTGCAGCTCCGGATCAGCTGTTCTGGAGGAAAAGTCTTCTTGGCGATGTTTCGTAACGGCCCATAGCTTATAAAGGGCCGGTAAGCGTCGAGCCACGACCAGATGGTTCGCTCGGGCACATGTGTATGGAGACGGTTCTGTAGCAGCGCCTGTGTCTGTGTCAACGGCTATGACTGTAGTTGGCCGCCTGGCTTCGCTCACCCAAGATCCCCCGAACGGTTCGGTTCCGGCACGAAACGCAGGAACGAAATACATTCCCCAAGGATCGATCTCCCCTGGAACAAGATGGGCCGAAGTGAGCACTATATTTGGGCCCACCATCACTCCGCTTCCTTGATCTATAAGGTTGAAGCCGCTGCCGCCGTGGACGAACACCTTGCCCATGGTGCTATACGGATAGTCATTCCCTACTAATAATTCACTGCGATATAACGCGAGTAGGCCCGACCCAAAGTTCGGCCCATCCAACGAGTTACCGGCGCGCAACCGGCGATACCGGGGAACGATTTGTGGATGGTACAGGAGATTGAGTCAGTTTGGCCGGAAACCAACCTGGGGCGCTTTCATTAGGTCCGCCTCGCCTAGATCTGTGTCGGAGATCTCGCCCCTGTCCAGGCCGGCCTGGAGCTTGCGAAATTTGCCAGCCCACTTAGTAAGGTCTGGAATGTTCTGGGTTGCCATAACAGGCGGGAGTACGATGAATACCGCCGGCTCGGACCTAGCTCGCTTAAACCAGAATTTCCAATTTGGAACTCCTACGCGAACATGGCACTCTCTCTCTTCACGTGAATGCAACGACTTTGCCTCGTAAGACAGGCCACGACGGCATCGAAGGGTTCCCATGGCCTGTTCTTGTCGTCCAGTCAGCCCGTCTCGCTGCTGCTCAGCCGATTGGTCGCACACCCCTCCGACCCTCCTTCCTCAACGCCCCGATTTCCTACCCGAACGGGACGGCCCTAACCACCCGGCACAGGCAGCGCCCAGATCCGACGCAGCATGTCACCGAACAGCCGCCGGTTCAGATGCCCCTCGGCCAGCAGCAGCCAGTAATACTGCGCGTGCTTGACCAGCCGACCGCCGGTCTTCATCAGCCGATGCTGCAAGCTCGTCAGCGACCAACTCTTGATCCTGTGCGGCAGCCCGAGCCGCCGCCACAGATTACCCAGGTTGTAGGCCAGTACGCTGAGTTGTAGCCGCACTTCGTTGGCCCGGAAGCGATGACACGACAGCCGCGTCCAATGCGTGGCCTGCTTGCCTTCTTTGATCCACTGCTCCGCCGTGCCGCGCTTGTTGTAGAAGCGCACCGCCGAGCGGCTTGGCAAGCTCATGCTCGTCACGATGAATCCGACCCGCGGGAACAGCTCGCCCTGGTGATGCTCGACCTGGGCGACGATCCGCCTCGCCTTCAACCAACTCTCCGCCTGATAGCGAAAACTCTTGTAGCGCACCAAGGGCTTCCGGGAGGGCCTTCCCGGCGGGCGAAACAGGATGTCTTCGATCGCCAATTCCAAGCTGTTGTTGACCGGAATGCGAATGGCGTACTCCACTCCGCGTTCCTCCGAAGACTCATAAATCTCCGGCTTAGCAAAGGCCGCACCGCCCCGGAAGGTGACCTGTTTGCCCGCAGCCTGTTGGCGCTCGATCTCCGGCAGCAGGAGTTTGTTGGCAATTCCGAAAGCCTCTTGCCTTCAATGGTTTGCATTCAGGAGATGAATACCTACTAGTGTCTCTAATCACCTACGCTTGACATTCGCTGACATGGCCGTCACACTGACAGCCAGACCGAACGCATTCGCTTGCTGACATAGTGCTGACATGGAGGTGTCGAGTGAGGTTGATCGAGAAGGTCATCAAGGCTGTCGAGCCGCCGACAGAGGGGTATTCGTTGACGTGGGACGACGACCTGGCCGGGTTCGGGCTGCGGACCACCGCGGCCGGCGTCAAGGCGTTCATCTACAACTATCGTGTTCACAGCGGGCGGCAACGCCGAGCGACGATTGGCCGCTGGCCTGCGCTGACGGCGACCGCGGCGAGGGCGCAGGCGTCGAAGCTAAGGGCGAGGGTCGAAACCGGCAGCGACCCGCTCGGAGCGCAGCAGGCGCACCGCGCCGCGCCGACCTTCGCGGAGCTGGTCGATGAGTTCGCCGAGCGGCACCTCAGCACGAAGCGTTCGGGCGGCGAGACCGAGCGCTATCTGAGGCGTTGCGCCGTGCCCGTTTTAGGGTCTCTGAAGGTGTCCGACGTGGAGCGTCGGGACGTCATCTCACTCGTCGAAGAGAAAGGCTCCATCGCCCCTGCCGCGGCGAATCGCTTGCTGACATCCTTATCGAGCATGTTTAATTGGGCAATTCGGCGTGACCTGGCTGAGCACAACCCGGCCTCGCTCGTGCAGCCGTTCCCAGAGCGTTCACGGAACCGCGTGTTATCCGAGGACGAGATACGGACGCTGTGGCAGCGTCTTGACGCCGCACCGCATCTGGGCGGCGCCCTGCGCGATGTCTTGCGCCTGGTCTTAGCAACCCTGGCCCGCCCCGGGGAGGCCGCCGGAATGCGCAGGGATGAGATTCAGACCGATTGGTGGGAAATTCCCAGCGGGCGCACAAAGAATCGCCGCTCCCACAGAGTTCCGCTCGGCTCGCTGGCTCGCGAGATTCTGGACCGCAGGCCGCGAGACGGCGAATTCGTTTTTCCCCACAGGGGCGGGGCGCTCAGCAGTCTGGCGGTCTCGAACGCCGTGATCCGCGCTCGCGCCGAACTTGGCGTAGACTTCCAGGCCCACGATCTGCGCCGCAGCGGGGCTTCGCATCTCGCCGCGTTGGGTGTTGGACGCTTCGTCATAGAACGGCTCCTAAACCACTCCGACCAAACCGTCACCGGACGCTATGATCGCTACGACTATTCACGGGAGAAGCGCGCGGCCCTTGAGCAGTGGGACCGCAAGCTGAGGTCCATCATCGGCGAGACCGATACAGAGAAGGTGGTCTCAATCGGCTAAACTGACTCCAGCCGCCTAGCCATGCGCAGGCGAAAAGGGACGACCCTGGCTCCTATGGCGGCTGTACCTTGCAAGGGACCGCGTAGGGGGCGGCATGACTGACTGGCTAGATCTGGAATCCAAATTTCGCGCTATTAACGACACACATGGCGAACTCCGCGCCGCCTGGTCCCAGGTCAGCGGTGGACCCGAGCAGTGGAGCGTTTCTCGCTCTGCGGATAGCTTTGCACGGGGGCACTTCGAAGCGCTAGCATCTCTCGCCGGAAATGCCCTGTCAGGGCACCCTAATTTCCCCGACGATTTACTACAAAACACCGATCCGGTCCATCGTTGGCTCAATGCGGTTCGGCACAAAACCCCTTACTTCAAAATCGGGAGCAGCTCACCTATGGTGAGCCCTTACGTTGAAGTGCGCGATGGTGACGAGACCTACACTGTACTATTGGGAGCCATCGACAGAGTTTGCGAAGCCTCAGCCATCCTATGCTTACAACTAGCCGCCGAGGTGTCACAACCCAAGCCCCTTGACTTGGATAAGGAAATTTCCGAACACCGCAAACTCGGCGAGGAACTAAAGCGTAAACACCGCAAGCCCAAGCGTGAAAGCAGTTCGGTGCAAAGTAAAGTGGCAGCTGAGAAGGTGCATGCCTTCATAAAGGAGTGTGGGCTGACTCAAGTGGAGTTTTGTGCGCAAGCCAAGACGTCGGATAAGACCTTACGACACTTTTTGAAGACCGGCGAACTGCGTCGGAGATCCATACTCCACACCATCGCGTCCGCAATGGACACGACAGCCGACAAGCTGACCAGCTCTTGTGAGTAGTTCCCGCCTTCCCTTTTTCCTCCTGAATTTCTCCTGAATTGCTCCGGTATTGCTCCGGTATTGCTCCGGTATTTCCGAACTGCTGACACGTCTTTATAAGAGTGAGTGACACTGACACCTCAAAACTGGAGGTTCCATTGGCAGTAAACGTACTCGACAACTATGTAAGTCACAAAGAGTTCGCAAAGCAAGTCAACAGAGACGAACGCACAGTCATTCGGTGGGAGATTCAGCGACGCTCGCCAAAAAGGACGAAAATCGGACGGTCGGTCTACTACTCGAAGCGGGCGATCGAGATTTGGCTCGCGGAGCGTGAGGAGTCGGCGGCGTGACTCCCCACGACTTGCTCGACCGCGCCATCGGCAAGTTCGAGGACGTTCTGGATGTTCTCGGTTTTGCTAGGCCGGAGGGCTCGAATATCAAAAATCGCCGGGCGTGCGCCTTGTGCGGGGCGACCAATAAGACCACTTTTTCATATCGACCCGACGCAGGCATCTGGCGGTGTTTCCGCGGCAGTCGGCGGGACAGCCTTCGGCGACTACGAGACGATCGGAGCCGCCACTATGTCAGCGAAAATGCCAGCTCCGCCGTCGCCCGGACGCTGCTGGCCGAGACCGGCGGCAAGGGCGATGACGAACCCTGGGGCCACATTTTTAATCACGCCCGAGATGATGATCGCGCCGACCAGATAGACCGCGAAATCCAGCGAATCGAGAGGGCGACACCTGCTGAACTAGTCAGCAGCACTCACGCGTGGGAGGTCGCCTGACCGCACTTGTCCCCATCGACGCCGCTATGCAAGCGCTTGCGAAGGCAACAACGGTTGCCGAAGTCAAAGACTTGCGCGACAAAGCCGAGGCGATGCGTGCCTACGCCAGGAACGTGAACGCGGGGCTGGAGGCGCAAAACCGCTGCGCCGAATGGAAGATCCGCTGCGAGCGCAAGGGCGGGCAGATGCTGATCGACATGGCGGAACGGGGGGAACGACACCCGGAACGAGGAGACAGACGCGGGTTTCAGGATGCAACCCGCCTCGCCGACCTCGGCATCGACAAAACCCAGTCCCACCGCTGGCAGCTACTCGCCCGCATGGATGAAAACGAGTTTGAAGCTGAGTTGGCGGCCTGCATCGAAGCTGGTAACGAACTTACGTCGGCGCTGATGTATCGCTCGGCGAAAAGGACCGGCCACGAGACCCACGACCCCGGACCGATCGAAGGCAAGTACCGGGTGTTCTACGCCGATCCGCCGTGGCAATATTCCGACAGGCTCGTGGAAGGGTATGGCACCGCCGAGCACCATTACCCAACGCTCTCACTGGACCAGCTCTGTGGCGAAGAGGACCTTCCGAGTGGGAGGAATCTAGCGGCAGATATCAGGGGAGCGGCTGAGGACAACGCCGTACTGTTCCTCTGGGCGACGGTCCCCATGACGAAGAGCGCCTTCCGTGTCATGGAATCGTGGGGCTTCGAGGACAAGTCGTGTTTCATATGGGACAAGGTGCGGCACAATTACGGTCATTACATGTCCGTCCGGCACGAAGCCTTGTGGATAGGTGTCAAGGGCAGCTGTCTGCCGGACGTGAAGGAACTGCACGACAGCGTCGTAAGCATTAAGCGCACGGCGAAACACTCCGAGAAACCGCAGTATTTCAGAAAGCTGATTGACCGGCTATACCCAAGCGGAAACCGCCTGGAGTTGTTTGCACGGGAAAAACGCAGAGGCTGGAGCTGCTGGGGGAACGAGTGGAAGTAGGCGGCACGAGCACTGATCTCGGCTGGCGCGACCCCGACGCCGTGAAGGTTGTACAGCACGAAGCGGAGGCTGTCGCGAAGTGAATCGTCTTGCCGACGCCGCCGAGCGCTATGCCCAACTCTCGTGGTACGTGCTGCCTGTGCACGGCATCGTCGAAGGGCAGTGTACCTGCGGGAAAGGCGAGAGCTGCCCACATCCGGGCAAGCACCCGAGGATTTCCGGCTGGCAGAATCAGGCGACCACGGATGTGGCGACGATTCGCCACTGGTGGAAGACGTGGCCCAGCGCGAACATCGGTATTGTCGCCGGTAAAAGCGGTCTTGTCGTTCTCGACGTCGATACCAGGCACGGCGGGGACAACTCGCTGGACGAGCTCATTGCTGAACATGGAGCTCTTCCCGACACGCGCGAGCAAATCACCGGTGGAGGCGGACGGCACATCTTGTTCAAGCATCCTGGTGGTCACATTCAGAACCGACAAGACCAAAGTTCTATTGCCACCGGCATCGATGTAAAGGCGAACGGCGGCTTCTTCGTAGCGGCACCGTCGCTCCACAGCAGTGGCAATCGGTATCAGTGGGATGGGCTGGAGGACGCGGGGACTGCTGAACTCCCGGCTTGGCTCAAGCAATTACTCATGAGCAAGCCGACGACGAACGGCAAAACGAAAAGGCCCGTCAACTCCGAAAAGTTCACAGACGGGCAACGCCATCGAGCATTACTGTCGTATGCGGGCAAGCTACGCCATGCAGGTTGCGGACCTGATGAGGTTCTCGCTGCCTTGCTGGAATTCAACCGTCGCCGCTGCTCGCCGCCGAAGTCCGAGACCGAAGTTCGTAAGCTCGCCGAGGACATCGCCCAGCGCTACGAAACGGGCGGGGCTACTGAGTCGGAGAAGCCGCGCCCCGAAATCAAGACAAACAACCGCCAGTTGCGGGACGTCGGCGGAGAAGCGTCGAGTGCTTTGGTCTCTGGGAACGATCCACCGTCAGTGTTCATTCGTGGCGGACGTCTCGTCCGGGTCCGTCTGGACGAAAACAACCAGCCCATCATCGACGACATCGGGGAGGCGGAAGTTCGGGTACTTTTGGCTCAGCGAGCAAACTTTGTACGCGTCGTCAAGGACAGAGAAGCTGGGGGATTCCGGTTGTCATCCGTCAGCCCGCCCACTGACGTCACCCGATACGTGGCGGCGCTCGGTCAGTGGAAGCTTCCGCCCCTGGAAGCGGTGACCGAGAGTCCCGTGTTGAGGGCGGACGGTAGCATTCTGTCGCGTGTTGGATATGACGCAGCAACGAAACTCTTTTATCATCGTGGCCCCGAGCTGGGAGTCCCCTACATCCCCGACACCCCCGACCGGCGAGACGCCCTAGCTGCATTAACTCAAGCTCTGGAGCCGATTGCTGAGTTTCCTTTCGCGGACGGCGCGAGTAAAGCGAACGCAATGGCGGCGATGTTGACACCGGTCGTTCGGATGGCTGTCGAGGGCAACGTGCCGATAGCGCTGTTGGATGCGCCGCAGATGGGAAGCGGCAAAAGCCTGTTAGCCGCGGTGATCACCATTGTCGCCACAGGACGCGACGAAATGATGCCCGCGCCGAGCAAGGAAGAGGAATGGCAGAAAGTCATCACTTCGTGCTTGCTCCGGGGGACCACGGTCAACGTTATCGACAATATTGAACAGCCCGTGCAAAGCGCAGCGCTGGCGGCGGTG
Organism: Bryobacterales bacterium; assembly: GCA_965248105.1. Lineage (GTDB taxonomy): Bacteria > Acidobacteriota > Terriglobia > Bryobacterales > UBA6623. The sequence continues at coordinate 494,257 of CBDFIK010000006.1, read as the reverse complement.
GTGACATCGAACCGTTGGACTGACCGGATCCTGGGCAGGTCGGAGATGGTGACACTTCGCAATCACGCGGTGTGGCTGGTGACCGGCAACAACATCAGACTGCGTGCTGACCTTCCCCGCCGATGCTTTTGGATTCGGCTCGACGCGAAAATGTCGCGCCCCTATGAGCGAGCGGACTTCCGGCACGACGATTTGAAATCGTGGGTGCGGGACCACCGGGGCGAAATAGTGGCAGCGCTGCTGACGATGGCGCGAGCCTGGTTTGTCGCGGCTTGTCCCCCGCCGCGAAAGGTTCACGCCCCTTTGGGCTCCTTCGAGCAGTGGACGCGAACCGTCGGCGGCATACTCGAATACGCAGGCGTTCAGGGTTTCCTTGGCAATCAGCATACGCTTTACGAACAAGCCGACGAGGAAACGCCGCAGTGGGAGACGTTTCTCCAAAGTTGGCACGAGCACTACGGCGCGGACCCAATGTCCACGAGTCAACTCATTGGGCAGATCAACCTTGATACGTCCGTCCTACGCCCGGTGCTGCCGGACACACTTGCTGACGCGCTCGAATCGAAGAAAGGAAGCTTCCAAATCAAGCTCGGCAAGACCCTAGGCAAACACGTCGGCGTCCGGTACGGCAGGGAGAACTACCGGCTGGTTCGGGAAGACGACACGCACACCAAGTCGAAGCTTTGGATCGTCACAACGGGTTGAGTGGTTTGCGGGTAGTGCGGGTAGTGCGGGTAGTGGCGGTAGTGTTTTCAACCACTATGCATATAGAAATATTTTCACTTCACACGTGGCGGGGAACACTACCGCCACTACCCGCAAATATAGACGTTTTACTGAAAACACACGACTTAGTTGCGGGTAGTTGAAACTCGACAGAGACAGAACAGCGTAAGACGGAATACCTTATGAAGGAGCCGCGCCGTCGACCGCCTGACATTTACGCACTGATTCAGTCCTAGGAATTAGTCATGCTGTTTCATCAGCACCCAAGCGGAGCTTGGTGCCGACCGTAACGAAGCGCTACTGCCAGCGCCCAGGCTGCCCGCGCACGACGGATCGAACCTTTCGCGACAAGCACCGAACGCAACGCGAGAAGCCAAGACTTAGCGCATCGCGGCGCGGTTACGATCGGACTTGGCGGAGGTTTCGGGAATGGTACTTAGCTCGGAATCCACTCTGCAAATCGTGCAAAGCGAAAACACCCCCCCTACTTGTTGGGGCCCGGGATGTGGACCACGTGCGACCGCTGGCCGATGGCGGGGCGCAGTACGACCTGAACAATTTACAGCCGCTCTGCCGGCGTTGCCATCAGCGCAAGACGAACCGGGAAACCAGACGGCGCAAATAGTAAGAACAACCGAGCACCACAGTGGGATGCACCCATTGTGGGCAACCAACGCCAAAATGCCGTAAGACGTGTTCTGCCCAGTGCTTGCAGGCAAGGCGTGGTGAGAGTGCCCGTATTCACAAGGGCACCGGTAAGCACCACGCGTGTGAGCACTGTAACTCGCAGTTTCCCCACCGAAGGAACAACACGACTAATCGGTTCTGCACAAGAGCGTGCGCGTTCGCCCACAAAAGGAAAAACAAGAAAGGTGAGAGCTGTTCGATTTGGTGTGGGCATTGCGTGATTTGTGGCAACGCATTCGTGTCACGGATGAAGCGCCAGCATTGTGGTCGCGGGTGCGAGTTGGCAGCCCTGAGAGAAAAGCAGCGGGCTATATGTCACAGCCAGCCAAAGCCGCGGTGGCCTCAGCGGGAATGTGTGGAATGTGGAACGAGGTTCACGCCGAATCATAAAGCGCGAAAGAGATTCTGTTCGGTACGCTGTGCCAAGACCAGTGGGTCAAGACAGGCGAGACACGCTAGACGATTGCGGTTGACGATAAATGGCGATCGCGAGCAAGTCGATCTGGCAGTGTTGGTTAAGCGCGACGGAAATCGGTGTCAGATCTGCGGGGGAAAGATCGAAGCAACAAGGAAATATGACCCCCTAGTCTTTCAGCCCCTAGCTGTTTCAGTGGATCACATCGTGCCGGTCTCCGAGGGCGGCGAGCACTCTTACGCGAATACGCAGTTGGCGCATATCATTTGCAACTCGCTTCGCAACCGCGGGGATCGGATGGTGCAGACGAGGCTATGTGGCTGATATTACAGGGGGTAACCCGGTCGCAATAGCTGACGAGGTTCGAGCCGCGACCAAGCGGTCAGCTCATTTATCATTTCCGCGTTTTGCCTAAAGAAGTTTCGCTTACGTTATTAGTGCGTACTAGTAGGGATTCTTATACTAGGGGCGGACGATACCATTGCTGGGCGCGGAGAGACTGAAAGTCGAGTGCAAGTCATGACGTTTTCAGAAGCCTTTTTTGGGATTTGGCAATTCGTTCCAGCCTTGTTCGGTTTCCTGCTCGCCATCGCTTGCTCTATAGGGCCGCCTCTTTTGGCGGTGTTTTTCGGCTCTGTATTGGTTGACCGGTGGAAGCAGACCCTAAGCATTAAATCGCGGTGGGAGGGCTGAAAAGCCAATGGGCATCACGAGACGGGCACTAGCAGCACTGATACCGTTTTCAGCTTTAGCAGGGGTAAAGTCAGTCGGCGGAGAGCGGCGTCCACCCATTGGCGATCCCGGTAAGGATACGCCGCAGCTCGAGTTTCACAATGGAATAGTAGGCCGTCGAGCCGCTACCGGATACGAGGACCTAGCAACCGCCGCAACCGACGTGACGAAAATGTACGTTGAAGCCGGGCGTTTCGTAATCAGACACGAGGATGTTGCTACCCACACGGTTTCCTATCGGTATTTGGACCTCAGAGATCCGAGCGGTCCGTGGCTAGCATCGCCAAAATGATCATTATTGAGGACGCCGAAGGTTATCGATTCCGCTGCTGCGGGCGGGTCAACATCGATTCGGGTGGCATCAGAGCTGAACAAATTGAGATAGGCTCATTTGAGATTCGGGGCTTTGAGTATTTGCACGTTTCCACATTCGCCTGTCCGACTCTTGTCGCTGCACATCCTCCATTCAAGGCGGAAACGCTAAATCAGTAATGGCGACTCGAGGACGTAAACCAAAGCACCCCGGCCTAGAGCTACTTGACGGGGGCCGTGGCAAGAATGCGGCCAAGCCTGACGTCGAATCGCCCACCGACTACCCGCCGATGCGGGAAGATTTCGAGCACGCCGGGCTGTGGGCGCAGTTGCGAACCTTGTTCGAAGACAACGGTACCCCGATCCGTTCGAGCGACGTGTTTGCCATCGAGGAGATTTGCTGCATGATTGCTGAGGTTCGGGCGATGCGGAAGACGCTGAAGGGCGGTCGGACCACACAGGGCGAGCGGAATAAGAAGGCGCTGCGGGCTAACCCTGTCGTCGCGCAGCTTGAGCATACGAGAACAGCCCTGTGGCGCGCCTTTGAGCGTTTTGGGATGACTCCTGTGGATGCCGCGCGGCTGCCACTGAAATCGAACGCGAAGACGCCGCGAGAGAAAGTCATGGAGGGGTTTGAAGACTTTCGAGCCAGCGACTAAAACCTATGCGTATTTGACAGATAGCCGCGGTCGGTCAGATGGGTAACACCCACTACAGTTCAACGACTTGCCTGCCTTGCACATCGCTCCCAGCCGACAGGGGAAGACTGATCCGCAGGGAGGGTTATACTCAGCAAAACGAAAGCCAGCCCGGTCATCACTGTATAGGCAGCTCGGACGGCGAGCGGCTCGTTTGTTCGCCTGTTGGCTGTTCACAGATCGGGCGGTCCGCCAGCCGCGCGGTGACGGCTCCCACTGCGGCCCCGACCGCGGCAAACCCGGCGGCCAATGGAGCTCCTGACGGCTCATCGCCCCCAAGCGCCGAAGCGGCGCCAATAGCAGCCCCTGCAAACAACCCAGCCCAAAAACCGGACCGGGAATTCTTCGGCTTGATCTTCCGAATCGAACTCCACTCGATGTTGATCGTTTCGCCTGTCTGTACCGTTTCGACGGTGACGCTATCGGCGTCCGATCGCAGATACAGCCCTTTGACAGGTTTTCCGAGTCCTTCGTGAAGAACGACCACGATCGGTTTTCGGGCCGTCACGTTCATTGCGGCCGGGCACGGTTCGGCGGCCCCCCCATAAGGCTCAACGGCGGCTGCCCACGGAACCAAAAGGAGCGCTGCCACGCCCAGAGCGGGAATCGGTGAAAGGTTCATCGTTTTCTCCTTCATTTGGCTACTCAGCAATCCGGGGGCCACAAGGGGCCAGCCTGTCGGCGAAGCCTCGTCTCATACGATCTGGCCTACGTAGACACTGCTGCAGCCATCACGAACGAGGACTTACAGGCCGGAAACGCAGGTCGGGCCGCGGGCAACGATGCTCAGCATTTACCGCTTGCGAATTCCCGACCCCATTTCTGATTCAGCGGTGACTCCCGACGGAGGTTCGCTAGTACTTGTGGCAAAGCACTCAGGAAAGGGCGAAATGCCCCAACTACGTTCAGTGAGAATTCCAATGCAGCTTTCCGCGGTGATGACCACTATGTCCAAACTAGCGCCGTCGGGTGGGTTTCGAAGGTAGCTGCTGGACGGAAAATCAATGGATACTCGCGTGCAACACGTTGCAGGTAGAGGTTCCCCAACCATGAGAAACCGATCTTGCGAAGCGCGAGGGTCCGGCTGCGAAGTGGAAATGCGGCGGCTGCTGGCACTATTGGAACTCGCACCTCATAAACCGGAGATTCATCACCAGCTCGGAAATTGCTTTAGTGGGGCGTGCCGCGTGCACTCACTAGCTGACCCGGAGATTGCCCTGGAATATTTCCGCTTTGCCCGCCGGTGCCTTGTGTCATCGACGCCCGACCGCACTCGGGCACGAGTTCTCAGCGATCTTGGAAAGGCCTATGTTTTGTCATCACGACAGCCTCGACGCGCACAATTGCAGGCGGCGATCGAGTGTTTCGGACAGGCGGCAGAAGTTTACCTGAGGGCGGGCAAGCAGGACGAATGGGCCGCGGAGCTGCAACATCTCGGCACCGCTCGCCGAGCTTTGTCATTCGAAAAGGGCTCTAGGCGCTTGTCAGGCCGGGGGAAAGAGTGGTGAAGGACCCGGCAGTCGTAGTGGTCATGTCCTCTGGAGAGCGCTTGGAGGCACTTCTCACGGAGCTGGCGTGCCTTAGTGTAAATGTCTTGCCCATTCAGGACTTCCGCACTGCCCGAGAGTGGCTTCACGTTCACCCTCGTGTCAAGGGCGGAGCAAAATTAGACCAGTTCGGCGGAGGGAGAATAGACCAGTTTTGGGGTAGAGCGGCGGAGCAAAAATAGACCAGTGGGGGGGGAGTCGGGGTTTTGCTTCGAGTTTTTGTGGGACGGCTGGAACGCAGCCTGAGGTCGCCCGTTAGGGCGGCTGAAGGCGGAGTGGAAGGCGGCTCACAAAAACTGTGGCGAGCCGGCGGGGATCAATCCGAAGACGGAGAGCGTTGCTTCTTGCTCTGCTTGAGGCGGAAGCTATCGCCGTTCATCTCCAGGATGTGGACGTGGTGAGTGAGCCGATCCAGCAGGGCGCCGGTCATGCGCTCGGACCCGAGGACTTCGGTCCACTCGTTGAACGGCAGGTTCGAGGTCACCATCGTGGAGCCCTGCTCGTAGCGCTGTGAGAAGGTTTCGAACAGCAACTCCGCTCCGGTCTTCGACAGCGGCACGTAGCCCAGTTCATCGACGATCAGCAGGTCTTGCTTGGCGAGCTGCTTTTGGGCCCTCAGCAAGCGCCGCTCATCACGGGCTTCCAGCAGCTCGTTGAGCAGCGCTGCGGCGGTAGTGAAGCGAACCCGATAGCCACCCTGGCAGGCCGCCAGTCCCAGCGCCAGAGCGAGATGCGTTTTCCCCGTGCCGGAGTTTCCTAGAGCCAACACGTTCTCGCGACGGTCGATGAACTCTCCGTGTGCCAGCTCGAGCACCAGCTTCTTGTTCAACTTGGGTAACGCCAGGAAGTCGAACGTATCAAGGGTTTTCGTGACCGGGAACTTGGCGGCCTTGATGCGCCGCTCGGTCGCTCGGCGTTCACGGTCGAGCAGTTCGAGCTCGGACAGTTGCAGCAGAAAGCGTCTCGCATCCAAGCCCTCCGTGGCGCACTGCCGTGCCACCTTGTCGTACTCGCGTAAGAAGGTCGGCAGCCGCAGTGCTTTCAGATGAGCTTCCAGCAGCAGTTTGGATCTCGCCATCAGTCCACTCCCTGTGCCAGCAGCACCAAATAATCTGTTGTCGATGTCTGTTCGACTTGTGCTGTGGGTAAGTGCGGATACTGCGTCAAGTCCAAGCGGGGCGGCCGTTGCTCGATCCGACACAGGACGAGGTGCTTGACGGCGTCGAAGCCGATCGTTCCCAACTCAACGGCCTGCCGCGCGGCGGCGGTGACGTCGGTGAGCGGGAAGTCTTCGAGTAAACGCAGCACCTGCACGTACTCGCGCTTGCCTGGTTTACCCAGCCGCACTTCGAGCAAGCGTCTCAAACGCACGAGATCTTGCGGTAACTGCCAACCGACGAGCGGCGCGGCTTGATCCAGCGCGTTCGTCTTGCGCTCCAGCAAGGCCAGGTAATGCAGCGGATCGAAGATCAACTCCTCGCGTTCGTAGCTGCGCCGATGCCGGGCGATCTCTTCGCTGCCGCAGCCGATGACCACCTCATCGACGTAAGCTCTCAGCAGTACTTCGCGGTGGCCGTAGCGCGTCGGAACCGAGTAGTCGTTGGTCCGATAGCGCACCAGCGACAACGACGTCACCCGCGTCGTGCGCTTGTCGCAAGCGTCATACCCGACAGCAGGCAACGTCAGAAACGCCTGGCGGTCGCGCTCGAAACGCTCACCGATCGTTTCCGAGTGTCGCCGCAAGCGCCGTCCACGGTTCTTGCGGCACTTCGCTTCGAGGTGTTCGTTGAAGGCTTCCCAACTTGAGAACCTGGGGATCGGCACCATAAAGTTGCGCCGCGCATAGCCCACCAACCCTTCCACTTTGCCTTTGTCGTTGCCCTTGCCCGGCCGCCCGAAACGGTCGGCGAACAGATAATGTGACTGCAGCTCGGAGAAGACACGGGTCCTCTGGCGTGTGCCGTCTCCCAGGATCCTCGCCACCGCTAGCTTCGTGTTGTCGTAGACGATGCTGCGCGGCACGCCGCCAAAATAGCGAAACGCCGCATTGTGCCCCTCGCAGAATGCCTCCGTCGTCTCGGCCGGAAACGCTTTCACGAATGCGTCATCGCTATGCGGCAGATCGACGACCAAGAAGTGCGCCTTGCGCTGCACTCCGTTGATGACGACGACCGCTTCGCCGAAGTCCGCCTGGGCGTCACCCGGCGGATGCGTCAGCGGCACGAACATCTCTTGTCCGCCCAGCTTCTTCTCGCGTACGTAGTCCTTGACGGTCGTGTAGCCGCCTGTGAACCCGTACTCGTCGCGGAGGCGGTCAAAGATGCGCTGTGCGGTGTGGCGTTGTTTCCTCGGACGCTCCCGATCGTCGGTCAGGATCTGATCGATGATCCCTGTGAAGGCCTCCAGTTTGGGACGCCTCGCCGGTTTGCTCCGCCGATAGCCCGGCGGAATCCGGTAGCGCAACATCTTGCGCACGGTCTCGCGAGCAATCCCAAAGCGCCGTGCTGCTTCGCGTTCGCTTAGCCCTTCGACGCAGACACTTCGTCGTACTTGAACGTATAGCTCCACCCGATACATCCCTCCGGTGTTCCACAAAACACCTCGGGGATGCTTGCGGACCACATCAGCGGCTTGGTCCTCCGCCTCCTCTGGGAGCCTTCACACCGCCGCTATGTGGTCTAGTTTGTCAGCGCCGTTCTCACTTGACAGCCGACTTTTCCCAAGAGTGCGTTGACGTCCTCTGTCTTAGCTCGAATCAGCATCTGGCGGAGCTCGGCAGTGAAGTACTGGCCTTCGGCCGGTTCCCTTTCGAGCGAAGGCGCGGCGTGAATCACGACCAGTTCCGCATCCCAGGATTGCGCGAATTCCTGTGCCCAACGGAGCACGTCCTCACTGTGATCTCGCAGGTCGATGGCACACGCCACTCGGGCGTAAGGCTTGAAGTCGGAAACTGGGACGTCTGGTAGGTGAGTACCAGTGAAAACTGGACAGGCGAGGTCGTGGAGAAGCTTCGCCGTGACGGATCCCAAAAGGAATCGGCGAAAGGGGCCGTAGCCGTGAGTCGGCATCATTACAAGATCGGCGGCTCGCACCCGGGCAAACTCCGCGATTCTTTTCGCCGGATCACCCTGGAGTACTACTCTTTCAATCCGCTTTCTCTGTGCTGCCGTGCCCACCAGGGCACAAGTGAACTGGCTCAACTTCCTTTCCATCTCCACTTCGGTCGGCCACGGGTCCGGTTCGTCGGTGCCCTGCCAGTAGGGTGGGATGACATGCATAAGAACTAGGTCCGCGTCGAATGGATCCGCCATCACTACAGCTTGCTTGGCCGCACTGAGGGAGTGCTCGGAGAAGTCTACAGGCGCCAAAATGGTTTTCGAGTTAATCACAGCCACCTTCTCTTGTGTGAGCCTCGAGTCGCTCGTCAGACACTAATTACCGGGCAGGGCGCTTCACGAATCAAGGCATAAGCGTGAGTGCGAAGTCTGCCCAACATTCCTTCGTCTAGAGTCCTCCCAATCACCAAAACGTCGGCGTAACCCTCGTCCGCTATGGACCGCACATACTGAACGGGGTCGGCGCATGCCACATGCACTTCCGCTTTGCAGCCAACTTTTTGCAACAGTTCCGCGGTATGTTGTTTAGCGGATTCGACCACGGCTGTCTCCAAATTCGGAGGACACCAGTTGCCATACGCTCCGCCTGTTTTCATCCGAGGCGCAGCGTGGATGACGATGAGATCCTCCTCCCACTTCTGCGCGAAACGCCATGCCCACTGTAGCACCGCTTCACTGTGTTCTTTCAGGTCAACTGCGCAGGCGATCCGTTTGTAAGGTTCCGGGTTGAACGGCGTGACTTCCGGGATGTGGGCGCCGGTAAACACGGGACAGGGGACATCGTGCAGCACTTTAGCCGTGACGGAACCCAAGATGAATCTGCGGAACGGTCCGTAGCCGTGGCTGGGCATCATCACCATGTCAATTTGGCGCTCGCGTGTGAACTTGGCGATCTCTTTTGCCGGGTCGCCATGAAGGACGACCTTTTCTGTCGGGCGTTCGGACTTTAGTCTGTCCACCAGGGCGTCGATCCGCTCTTTCACTTCCCCCTCCAAGTCGACTCTGGACGGCCATATCGCTCCTACATAGGCGCCGCCGTCGAAGGCCGCGTACTCCGCGGGTAAAGGCGCTATCACGTGTGTGAGAATCAGGTTCGCGTCGAAACGGCTTGCCATCGCGACCCCATGTTCCAGTGCATTCAGGGAAGCCTCTGAGAAATCCACCGGTACTAGAATCGTTTTCAGATTGAGCATTGTTACCTCCCCCTGATAGTCAATTCGTCAACAATCTTGTTGTGCGCACCACATTCGTTCACCTGAACGGCATCCCTGGAAGGGTTCCATCATTCGTTGCCTACGCTGCCTCAGGATGGTTTACGCCTGAATCCATCTGCGGGTTGTCTTCGGTACTCGAAGCCAAACCTCGCAGCCTCGGCGGTTCGCTCGTAGATACCCACATCCGCGCGGCGTAGGACTCGTCCAGCTCGGGCAGTTGCGACATGGCAGCGAGCCAGGCTCCCAGTAAGGAGAATCCCAATGTAATGGGAACCACCATGAACAGCACGGAGCCGGTGAATCCCGAAGAGAGAAGTGATGGGGATCCAACGAATATCCCCGCTGCCGCGCCAAACACGGCTCCCGAGGCCACGACGTAGCTTGGAGTATCTGTGCGTTTTTTCCTACTCATGGTTCCTCCACGCCCCCGGTGTGTTCAGCAAAAATTCGGTTTCACTCAACACAGTGCAATTCCTGTTCCATTCAGGACTAAACCTCGGCCCCTCACCCTGACTCGAATGGCGTACTTCGAGTGGCCACCTCAACTGTATGCCCCTGCTCCACCAAGCGCGATAAGTCCTTGAAACGCAGGCGCACATATTTACGGACATTCAATGTGCGATTCTGGCCAGCCTCGTTGGGTCTATTCGCCCAGCCTGGGTGTTGTCACCCATTTCGAACGAAAAGTACGGTAGTTCGGCTTCGAGTTGGAAGCTTTTGATCTGGCAATCGAATTGCATCTTTGACCAGTGGAGCAACGGAGGTGAGCCATGGATTTGATGAACTGGATCATTGTTTGGGCCGCTGTTACAACGGCGGTGGTCGTTCTGGCGTATCTGCGCCTAACTTTTGGACTCCGTGAAATCTCGGGTGTCCGATTCGGGTCGGCAGAGCAGACGGAGTTCTATGAGCAGCAACAGAAGATGGAGCGCAAACTGAACCGGCTGGATTTCTTCGGAATCGCCCTGACGGTGGTCTCGGCCCTGATGGGTCTAGTCATCATCGTCCTCTGGGCCATTGAGTCTGCGGGAGCTTGACAACGGGCGTCGCACAAGGGTCCGACACCGTGAGTTCCACCATCGGCACCGTCAAACTGAATCCACCAGCCGAGGGCCACAGCGTACAACAGAGGATCGGTGAGCGCCCACTAGGACGTATGCGGAGGTCTATTTGTCGACATCCTCGCGACGTAGCACGCCATGCGCGGCAGCCAGACTAACCCTCCACAGACCGGGCGATCGGCAGTCGAACGGTGATTGTCGTACCTTTTTCCGGTTCGCTTGCCACCTCGATCGAGCCGTTGTGGTGCTGAACAATCGTTTGGATAAATCGAGCCACGGCGGCACTTCGGGAATCCTCAGGATCAGCCTTTGTATTTTCCAGGATGCTCTTCATTCTGGTGACTGAACGTAGAAAAATATCGTTGTTGCTTTGGACAGCCCCGAGAGGGGTATTGATCTCGTGCGCCACCCCAGAAACCAGGTTCCCGAGTGCAGCCATCTTTTCAGACTGCACTAGCTGGGCCTGCATCTCCCGCAACCGGCGATTCGTTGCCTCAAGTTCACTCGCGTAGGTCCGGCACTCCTGTACCGCCTCGACATGTTCCGTCACATCCACAATTACGACGAAGATCTCGCGCTGATCCGATAGGGGCTTGTAGGTGAACGAGAGGGTGCGCCCCAAGCTCTTGTGGACTTCACCTATGGCAGTTTTGTCCTCATCGATTAAGCGGCGCACCCTCAGCGGGAAATTAGGAGGCAATAGGTCACTTATGTCTTGTATGTCTTGATCCGAATAACGGACCTTGACATCCCGTGCGGCGGGGTTCCGGTACACGATGCGGCCCGTGTCGTCACAGCGCAACACCGGGAAAGGATTGACCTCGGGGAGTTGAGCTAGCCTTTGATATTCGGCTTCGCTGGGCACGGGTATCCTCCACCCAAAAACCGCAGGCAATCCGAACTTACGTCAGCTTGAGACTCTTGACCTTGATGTTGTCGCCCTCAATCTTACCCTCCACAGTTACGGTCAGGTTGTCCTTCTTGTCCGTTTTCTTCAGCGTCTTCGAAGCCTTCTTGTCGCCTGCAGAGTCGAACTTGTAGAATTCGCCCGCTGGGGTGACCACGCCGTAGCCGCTCGCGACGCAGTCCGGCATCAGGGCACAATCCTTGGTGTGCATCTTCGCCGCCGGGAATCCCTTCTTAGCGACCATGCTGGAGCACATCTTGTCCATCAGAATGCCTTCCACCGTCTCTGCCGCTAGCCTAGTGGGATGGCTATCATCAATCCGAGTGTGAAAGCAACGACAAACATGCGTTTCATGTTCTGTCCTCCTTCGTAGTTCGGGAAATGATGGAGCCGGCTCTTCCTCCATCGAATGTGCAGTCCCTGTACCAACCGGTGCCGGGACTACTCGACGGTCCGACTGGCAGTCCCTCTATACATGTGTTTCGTTGTCATCCGGCGGCAGGTTACGGGTGAGGGGTTCGATATGCGAGATCCCACGAGCAGCATCCTCTATGCGTTCGCTTACCCCACCAGCGAGATCAGCTCAGCGCCGCACCTCCCGGTCTGCCACTCATCGTGCTTAAGTCGAACTGATCCTTTGCTTGCGGACCCCGAAGGGCCGCCGAGCCGAGCATCCTGACCTTGGGGAGCCTAGGACCCGTTATAGGATGTCTGTCCCTTCTCTATCATGGCGTTCTGTCGAGTAGTTCCATGAGTTTTAGCTGAGTGGCCTCCAACCTCTGCGCCATGATGGGAACGCAGCGACTTAGGACGTTGTACCCGAACGCCTGGTCGCGTTCGCATTTCGCCCGCAGACAAGCCGTGTCGAGAGCAAATCCCTCAACCGGTGTGACGGCCCGAGCGTCGAAACGCCAACGGTATGGTTCGACTAAACAAGACCAGCCGAGCACCTGTCCGCTGCCAAGGGTCTCGATCCGAAGCGGACCGTCATGCGGAACCGATATCTCGAGAGTCACCTTGCCAGACTGGATCAGATAGATATGGTCTGCGGGTTCACCTTGGCGTTTCAAGTATTCTCCGCGCTTGAATCTGCACTCTTGCGCACATTCGAGCAGGGTCTCGAGGTGCCGCGGAACGAGATTCAGAACAAACGGATGCTGCTTAAAGTCAGCTTTGAATGATTTGTTCACGACTGATTTCCATTCTTGCTACTGAAGTGGTCGGCCCCCAGAGTCAAGAACACCAGGGGTGGTTCCCTGAACTCTGTTGCATGGGGCCTTCCAAACAAGACCAAGGGTTTGGCGCGCACTCACGCCCGAAACGTGGGTCAAGTCACCCAGCACGGGTGAACTCGCCCGGCATCGGTGACGTCGAGAGGAGACCAGCCTGGTCCCCTGCTCCTGGGGAAAGGAACTCGGCAGCCGGTGAGCGACGCTCCGCGCCAGCGGGAAATGGTAGCCTAACCTAGCGAGCGTGCCGGTACGCCTTGCGCCGGCCAATCCTAGTGGCCCGGAAAGACCGCTTGCGTGTGTAATGAGCGACGAGGGATCCAGACAAAGGGACCCAAACGAATCCCCGCGCAAGACCGCCTCCGCTCCGAACCAAACAACAGCCCCAAGCTCGGTGCAGAAGCAAAAGTACGCTGAGTTTCTCAGGTCGCCCAGTCTTCTGTCTCGAATTTTTGACATCGCCGAGGACGCTATTATCTCCATCGACCAAAACCAGTCCATCGTCATGTTCAATCAAGGGGCGGAGAAGATGTTCGGATACTCGGCTCGGGAAATCTTAGGGAAATCCTTGGACATCCTGTTGCCTTCGCAGTTCACAGCGATCCACCGTCAGCACGTCTCGGACTTTGGCGAGTCGCCGATTGCAGCGCGCCGAATGGGGGAGCGCGGACAAATTTCGGGCCAACGAAAGGACGGGACAGAGTTCCCCGCCGAGGCCTCGATTTCAAAGGTTGACATTGAAGGCGTTAGGGTTTACAGCGTAATACTCCGGGACATGAGCGAGCACAAAGCGGCAGAGGAGAAGATCAAGACGGCACTACAAGAGAAGGAGATTCTCCTCAAAGAGATACACCACCGAGTGAAGAACAATCTCCAAGTTGTCTCGAGCCTTCTGCGTCTTCAGTCCCGAGGGGTCCAAGATAACGCTACGCGGCAAATGTTCAAGGAAAGCCAGAATCGCGTTCAATCGATGGCTTTGATTCACGAGCAGTTGTATCGATCTGAGGGCTTATCCGACCTCGACTTTCCGGCATATGTCCGCCAGCTTGTGGCTCATTTGTTTCACTCCTATCAGGCCAGCTCGAGCCGTATCAGGCTCAATATCAGCGTGGACGAGATTCCTCTTGGCGTAGACGCTGCGATCCCCTGCGGTCTGATCATCAACGAACTGGTTTCCAACGCCCTGAAGCACGGTTTCCCGGAGGGCAAGGACGGTGAAATTCAGATCGAATTGACCTCAGCGGACAACCATCGGGTAACGCTATGTGTTCGCGACAACGGCGTTGGCCTCAAAGAGGGGGTAAGTTTCAGCGATACTGAGACTCTCGGGCTGAGATTGGTCAGGTCTTTGGTGAATCAGCTCGAAGGGGAAGCTCGGATTCGACGCTCTGTAGGAACGGAAATTCTCATTACCTTCCCCCTGACCGTTGCGTCGAAGGAATAGCCAACATGGTCACGGCCCGGATCATGATCGTCGAAGACGAGCAGATCACTGCCGCAGACTTGGAGGCCACTCTCGGAGACCTTGGTTACTCGGTAACGTCTCTAGTTTCTTCCGGAAAGAGCGCTATAAGCGAGGCGGCAAAGACGCATCCAGACCTGGTGCTAATGGACATTAGGTTGAGAGGCGAGATGGACGGCATCGAAGCCGCCCGTCAGATCCGAGAACGTTTCGATATTCCCGTCATCTACTTGACGGCGCACGCGGACGATGCCACTCTCGAGCGAGCGAAACTAGCCGAACCCCTCGGCTACATCGTCAAGCCTTTCCAGGAAAATGAACTGGGCGCCACCATTCAGATGGCGCTTCACAAACATCAGGTCGACACACAAGCCAAAGAGAGGGAAGAGGAACTGTCCTCAACCCTGGCTGCCCTCGGAGAGGGCGTCGTTCGCGTCGATGGGATGGCTGTCGTCACATATCTAAATCCGGCTGCCGAAACGTGGACTGGTTGGAAACAGCAGGAAGCACTTGGCAAGCACTCAGACGAAGTTCTCCGGTTCATCGATCGCACCAGCCGTCTTCCTGTGAACCAGTACATCATGCGGGCGCTTCGCGAAGGGGTCTTGACCGAGATCCCAGATGCGACCGCGCTGCTTAGCCGAAACGGGCTGGAGCGGCGCATCGCAGGCAGCGCCGCTCCGATTCGGGACCATCTTGACCGGACCTCGGGGGCTGTCGTTGCCTTTGGCAACGTACGCGTCGAACATGCTCCAACCAGGGCCAGCGCCACTACGGGGGACGCTGGCGAGCCACCTAGCGACGACTCCAAGATTGTGGCCCAGTCCTCGGCGATGAGCGAACTGGTCAAGTTCTGCTCCCGAATCTCCGCGAGCGGGATCTCATCCATCCTAATTCAAGGCGAGACGGGAACAGGCAAGGACGTGCTAGCGAAGTTTCTCCATGGCGGTAGTCCGCGGCGCGACCGGCCGTTCGTGACGATCAACTGTGCTGCTATTCCGGAGACTCTGCTGGAGAGCGAGTTGTTCGGCTACGAAAAAGGAGCTTTCACGGACGCTCGCGCCCAAAAGAAGGGTCTCCTGGATCTTGCCAACGGCGGCACGGTTTTCCTTGACGAGATCGGAGAAGTTCCCATCCACTTGCAAGCCAAACTCTTGCGTGTTTTGGAAGATCAGTCTTTTCGCCGGCTTGGTGGTATCAAGGACGTCAACGTCGATGTTCGCGTAATCGCGGCTACGAATAAGAATCTCGGGGAGGCCGTCCGAAAGCGAGAATTCCGAGAAGATCTTTTCTACCGGCTCAACGTTATTCAGATCTCAATTCCACCGTTGCGAGAGCACAGGGACGACATCCTGCCACTCGTTCGCTACTTTATTGATCTGTACAACCGCAAATTTAGTTGCAACATTCAGGAGGCTTCGCCAGAGGCAGCCGAACGGCTGTTGGCCCACGACTGGCCCGGCAACGTTCGCGAGTTGCGCAACTGTATCGAACGCGCCATGGTCTTGGAAGAGTCTTCGCAACTCCAACCCTCGAGCCTGGCCATTGGAACTGAAGCACTTGAAACTTCGGACCCGGGAGCACCACCGCGGCCGCCTGTTCCGCCGCCACACGACATGCCTCTAGAAGAAGTGGAGAAAACGCTGTTAGTTCGGGCGTTGGAACAGAGCGGCGGCAACCAGACGCAAGCGGCCCGCAAGCTCGGCATCACCCGCGACACGTTACGTTATCGAATGAAAAAGCACAACCTGAAAAGGTCTGCCATAACCAAATGATGTCGTGGCCGTGTCAGGGTTCGGTCGGCCTTCGTTCTGGAAGCCCATTCAGCTCAGGCGGAGGGCCTTCGTGTTTCTCCATCGTCCCGCCGCAGCGAGGACATGACGGTAATAGCTGCCCCCTTCTTGACACTCAAGAAGGGGCTGCACAGACGTGCTCGTCGAGTCAGGACTTGAAGGAGTATCGTGGCAGAAGGTGGTGTTCCCCACGGCCTCGCAATCGATGCTCACGGAATTACCCTACAGGGGAAGTGTAGGGGGGTGACGGTTCCCTGGTATAAGGTTCGGCGATCGGCAGCCAGTGGGTGGTCGGCATGGCCTTCATGGCCACCCGCGCGAAAGTCGAGCTAGATCAGGCGGCTAACAGGGTTCTGGACTGGTAGGTGGTGCGAAGGCTTGCTACCGCCAGGTATCGTGCAGCGGTACAATTCCGTCAGGTCAGGGCGGGCTACGTGGCGCTGGAGTATGTCGAGGGCGAGGGCGGCCATGTCACCGTGATGGACTTCGGCGTGGCCAACTTGCCAACCGCTCCCGCCTCACCCGCGACGACACCACCCTAGGCACCGTCTTCTACATGTCGCCGGAGCAAACGGAAGGCTCGGGCACGGACCACCGCGTCGGGTGCTGCCACTATGCTAAGCACGTGTTCACTTGGAGAGGAAGAACATGACGATCGTCAACGCTCAACTCCATTCGGGTACCCGAGCCACGATCAGCGCCCGTCAATTCAATTGGCTGGCGGACGAGCCGCAACTGGGCGGGGGAACGGATGAAGGCCCCACGCCCTACGAGATTCTGCTTGGAGCGCTCGCGGCCTGCGTCACCATCACCCTTCGCCTCTACGCGGACCACAAAGGGATCCCGCTCCAAGGCGTCGACGTCTCTGTGGAGTTTGATCGGGTGCACGCGGAGGATTGTCTGGAGTGCGACAACCCCGAAGGAGGCATGATCGAGCGAATCAAGACAGAAGTCACTCTCAGAGGCACATTCGACGACGCCCAACGGACGCGGCTTGCCCAGGTGGCCGAGCGCTGCCCGGTCCACAAGACCCTCGCAAAGGGAGTACAGATCTTCGACTCGGTCTCCTTCGAGACCTAACCTCGGACTGGCAAACGGAGAACACCAGCCATGGATGTAGCGAGCATTCAAAAAACCGTCGACGATAAGCTGGCGGGGCGTATCCGTCTAGTCCTCGCTGTCCTCTTTGTCATGACAGGCGCGATGAAACTTGTGGTGCCGATGCTCGCCGAAGCTTGGTCAGGCCAACTGCTCGCCGCACGACTCCCGTTCTATGAGGTATCCCGGTGGAGCGTGCCATTTGTTGAGATCCTTGTCGGGGTCGTTCTCGGAGTTGGTCTCTTCGTACGGCCGGCGGCTGTGGTGGTCATCGGCATCATGGCTGTCGCGACCTATGTGCACGTCGTGGTCGACGATCCCTCACTGTTCCCTCTGCAGCCGAGCAAGCCGATCATTCCGTTGACAGTCATCGCGATGTGCCTCTACCTCCTCTGGCGAGGTGGCGGGTCTTGGAGTAGAGACCTCACCGCCACGCGTGTTGGGTCAAGATGAGGCGATCATGACTGACTACCCATCCGCTCAGGAGTGGTTCGCGCTCGGGAAACCAGTCCCCTACGATCGCCGTACCAAGCGGATCCTGCAGTCGACTCGCGGGCCAGGTTCACCGGATGTGGCCACTTCAAAACAACGCCAGCAGGCAACAACTCCCAACACTCCGGAGACCCATCATGTCCCCCCAAGCATTCCTCTGCACGGAGCTCCAGATCTCCGTCCCATTCTCCAAGGCCCCGTGTGGCCTTCCTCCACGACCTTAGTGTCGAAGATCCGGGTGGGTCCAATAGATGCGCCCACACTATTGCCGCCCTTTGCCTAACCGGGTCGGGCTGGAAGTATCGAGCACCGCGATGGGCGGCATGACCATCCGCGATTCATCGAACGGTTTGTCGAATGACCAGTTCCGCCACTCCCATGATGCTAGGAGCGAACGATCTTTGCCGTAGATTGAACATTTCATCGGAACGGTAAGTTCGTCGATGGTCGTGAACTCGTCGTATACAGCAATTTCTGTCATCGCATCGACATCGGGCGGAAGGATATCGGCATAAGTGACGCTCAACTCAGCCGCCTTAAGCCGGTAGCTGTTCGGATCAATATACAGAATGTAATAGTCGTTGGGAGTGTCTCCCACGCCTGGCTCAAAAGTCATCTTCACCGTGATGTATTCAGTCAGGTCGTCCCAGAGCCTGCCGGCTCCGGGGTCACCGAGGTTCACACCTGGGTCCTCCGCGAGCCAAGGAAGATTCAGAAAGTAGTAACTGAGGAGCGCGACAAACCGGGGCGGAAAAGGACCTTGCCAGTTTTCGCTCCACGCCTTCGTTCCGTCCCAAGAAATCCGGCCACCCATCTCGAGAAAATCAAGGTAGGCACGACGGGATCCCTGCTCCACTGTGACGCGAGAAACTATCGGGGAGCCATCTGGGGGCCGGAAGCTATCCTCGAAGCTGACCGTTGGCGCCGAGCGCCACTTCTCCAGTCCCCCGTGCGCTTCGACCATCCGCGCTACAACTTCTCTCCCGGCTTTGCGCGGCGTGACCTCAGGACTCGGTGCGGAGCAGCCAAACGTAGCCAATAATGCAATCAATAGAGGCACCAGCAATCTCGTAGCTGACATGATCGACTCCAAAACTTCGACGTTGTTATTCGGCCCAGGACAACGAAACCCAATGTTGCCCCTAGCCTGATCACCTAATTCTCGATGCGCTGCCCTCTTACGGTAGCGCCCGGTGCCACTAGCTTCCGGAAATGAGGCATGAATTGGCCAATGGTTCAACCGCTGACTGCCTGCTCCCAATAAGCCGCCGCCCTGTGTACCTTACGGTGTTTGCAGTGGCCGGCGGGAAAGCCCCAACTTCTCGAGAGCGGCTTCCTGTCCTTCGCCCTTCATCTGCCAATACTTCATCCGATCGCTGCCCAGCAACTCGGCGCGCTCGCCCTCGCTGCTCTCCCATTTCCCGACCCGGTGGGGATAGCCGGGGTCCAAGAAAGAGGACGGTGTTGCAGCCGGGCCGCCTGCAAGGAATTCAGCAGCGGCACTTCTCGACTCTCGCCGGGCGCTAGTGCCGGCCGTGCATCCTTTCGAAGGCTCCCGTCTTGATTGCTCAGGGGGTGTTGGGTGGGGCAAATGGCCCACTTCTCGACCGTCCGTCGGGTCACATCGCGCGAAAGAGAGGCAGGAAGTACGCTTAGCCGCCTGGCAAAGTGATTGCAACTCCTGTCGCTATGGCTGTTCCGGCTTCGACCTGCAGACGGGTAGGCATTGCTTTCCTGGCTATCTCGGGGATATTGCATCAGCCGGAGGCAAGCGGTCAGGCCGCTTCGAACCGGGCCTTGCTTTACCGGCCTTCGAATGCCCTTAATCGTGCCACACCGGACTGGCTCACCATCGGTTCGTCCTACCGCTTCCGGATGGAGGGCCGCACGGGAATCGGCTACCAGTCGGGCGCCGATGATGCGTACGGGCTGGGACGAATGAACGTCAACGTCGGCATTAAGCCGAAACCCTGGCTGAATCTCTACTTCCAAGGTCAGGATTCTCGGGCTCCAGGAAAGGAAAACCCGGCGGGATTCTTCCGCGATTCTTTCGACATACGCCAAGCCTATGTCGAGCTGGGCAACCAGGAGACGTACAAGACGAGTTTGCGGGTCGGCCGCCAAGAGTTGAAATACGGCGCTCAAAGGCTGATCGGCCCCCTCGACTGGGGCAATACGGCCCGCCAGTTCGACGCCGTGAAGGTAACGTTTGGTGGCACGGATACCAATGTCGATCTTTTTGCCGCGTCCGTGGTTCGGATTGATCCCGATGGTCTCAACCGGCGGCGGGACGGCGAGAATCTTCATGGAGCCTACGCCGCCCTGAACAAGTTAATGCCCAACACAACTTTCGAAACTTACCTTTTGTGGAAAACGACACCGCTTGTCATCGGGGAGTCGGGCAGCCCCGGAGACGCCGACATCTACACGGCCGGCTTTCGCCTCGTCAAACCACTCCCAAAAGGGTTCGATGCTGAAACGGAAGTCGCCGGCCAGTTCGGCTCGTTTGCCGGCGACGACGTCAGCGCCTGGGGAGCGTACGGGATTCTAGGCTACACCGCCGGCAGCTTCCCTTGGAAGCCGCGTTTTTCGGTCGAATACCAATACGGAAGCGGCGACGACGATCCCACCGACGGCAAGCGCGGGACCTTCGACCAACTCTTCCCGACCGGCCACCTGTACCAGGGGCTCGCTGATCAAGTAGGCTGGCGCAACGTCAGCGACGTTCGTGCGGGAGTGGCACTCGAGCTTCATTCAAGACTGCGGTTGAACTTCGACTACTTCTCCTTCTGGTTGGCGAATGGCAACGATCACTTCTACGGTGTCGGCGGCGCCGTGGCGGTGCGGAGACCCATGCAGGGAGCAGGGAACAAACATATCGGTGAGGAGTTTGATGCGATACTCGTCTACAAACCAGCCCCGCACGTCACTTTCGGCGGGGGAGTCGGCCGCTTCTTCCCGGGAGCCTTCTTGAAGCAGAGCACACCCGGCGCGGCCCACACGTTCCCTTACGTTTTTGTGAACTATGTCCTCTGAATCGTTGCCTCGCGACAACCAGAACACCGGTTCGCAGAGCGAAGCGCTTCGCTCTCCCGTCCGCCGCAGTCTGCTCTTGAGCGGCGTTCTAGCTTCTCTCGTTGCCTCCTACGGGACCCTCACTGGATTCGCCTTCCGGTTCATCTTCCCAGAGAGGTCCCGGCGTCGCCCGCAGCGTATTTTCGTCGGTTTCGCTCGCGACATTGGCGTGGGGCAGAGCAGGTCGCTGACCTTGCCGTCGGGCGATCAGTTGATCGTCTCCAACACAGGTCGAATCAAGAGCGAAACCGGCATCACCTACATTGGCTTTTCCAGCCGCTGCCCTCACCTTGGCTGCCGCGTGCATTGGGAGCAACAACAGGAGCGCTTCCGTTGCCCCTGCCATCAGGGAATCTTTAGCAGCGACGGTGTGGCGACCGCAGGCCCACCCGCGCAGGCTGGCCAGAAGTTGCGCCCGTATCCGCTGGAGTTGCAAGGCAGCGCCATGTACGTGCTCGTGGAGGAGGCCTGAATATGGGCCAGGCGCTGACCCAAGTCGGTGAGTGGATCCGGACACGGTTCCCGGTCGACCAGGAGTTGTTGATCCACGCCGGCAGCGAGCCGATCCCAGGGCACTTGAGCCGCTGGTGGTGGTGCATCGGCGGCACGCCGGCCTACTTGTTTACCGTCCAGGTCGTAAGCGGCATCCTGCTGACTTTCTATTACATTCCCAGTCCCGACCACGCTTATGAAAGCGTGCAGGCGATCGTGACCGAAGTACGCTTTGGCTGGT
The DNA here is from genome assembly GCA_965248105.1 of Bryobacterales bacterium. Lineage (GTDB taxonomy): Bacteria > Acidobacteriota > Terriglobia > Bryobacterales > UBA6623. The sequence continues at coordinate 472,960 of CBDFIK010000006.1, read as the reverse complement.
TCATTCGCAGCGTGCACCGCTGGGCGTCGCACCTGATGATTTGCACCATCCTACTGCACATGATGCGAGTTTTCTTTACGGGTGCTTACCGCGGTCCTCGTGAGGGCAACTGGATGGTGGGCTGCCTGCTGCTGCTGACGACTCTCGGAATGGGCTTCACCGGCTACTCGCTCGTCTGGGAGCAGCTTTCTTATTGGGGCGCAACTGTCAGAGTTATCCAATACAGGATGAGCCTGAAGGGGAGGTTTGTTTCCAACACAAGATGAGCCTGAACGTGAGCGGGACGAAAGGGTACAAGCTGCTGGTGAATGACGATCACCATGCAGAACCTAGAGCGGCTTACCCTGGCCGAGATGCAGGAGTTCCTGGCCGGCAGTCGAAGCATTGGCTTCAGAGTCCAGGGACGCGAGCAGATTTATCGCTTTGTCGAGCGTATCTTGGCGGCGCAGCACTACCGACGGCTTGGCAGGAGGCAGAAGGGCATCGTGCGGCGGTTTCTGGCGCGGCTGAGCGGGTTGAGTCGGGCCCAGTTGACGCGGCTGATGGGGCAGTGGCTTCGGCACCGACGGATCGAGGCCCGACAACCCCGTCGGCGCCGCTTTCCGCGCCGCTACACACCCCAGGACATTGCCTTGTTAGCAACCGTCGACGCTGCCCACGAGGGTCTGTCCGGGCCGGCGGTACGGCGCATCCTCGAGCGCGAGTATCAGTTCTTCGCCAACTCGGAGTACGTCCGCCTGGCCCACATCTCGATTTCCCACATTTACAACCTGCGGCGCTCCCGGGCTTATCGCTCACAGCGGGTGGTGTTCGATCGCACTCAGAGACGACAGGTCGGGATCGCCGAGCGGCGCAAGCCCGAGCCACAGGGACAACCCGGCTATCTGCGCGTCGATACGGTGCACCAGGGTCACTGGGACACTCGCCCGGGGCTGTATCACATCAACGCCGTCGATACGGTCACGCAGTGGCAGGTCGTCGGCTGCGTCGAGACGATCTCGGAGCGACACCTGATCCCGGTGCTGGAAGCGATGTTGCACCAGTTCCCCTTTCGCCTGCGCGGCTTCCACTGCGACAACGGCTCGGAGTTTCTCAATCACCGCCTGGCCCGGCTGCTCAACAAGCTACTGATCGAGTTCACCAAGTCGCGCCCCTATCGCACCACCGACAACGCTCTGGTGGAAGGCAAAAACGGGGCCGTGGTGCGCAAGCACATAGGCTACGGAGCGATCGCCGCCGAGCATGCCTCCGCGTTGCAGCGCTTCTACACAGCCTATTTCAATCCCTATCTGAACTACCACCGCCCGTGCGGCTTCGCCACCATCGAGATCACCGCCCGGGGCCAACGCCGCCGTCGCTATCGCGCCACCGACTACCGCACGCCCTACGAAAAGCTACTCTCGCTGCCCGACTGGCAAAAGCACCTCAAGGACGGCGTGCGAACCGAGACGCTCCAGCAGCAAGCCAGCCGCCACAGCGACACGGCAGCGGCCCAGCGGATGCAGAAAGCCAAGCTCGCCCTGCTAGCCCGTTGTCGACTTCGTCGCTGACAGATTTCTGCAGTGATGGAAGCAGGGCAAGGGGACTTCAAACGCCAGCCCCCTTGCCCCGCACCCCCATCCCCCGCTGCCTAACTGCCACTGACTGCCTAACCGCCACTGAAAGGAGAACCCCAGCAGCACCGCCCGTCCGATCCTCCTTCTTCAGGCTCATTCTTGGATTGGAAAATGCTCTGTCGCCGGCAACTTATTGGCCGCCGTTCCGTTAATCGGTGGCGATTTGGCCGAGTTTCTTCGCGGAGGCCCGACAGTTGGCCAAAGCATGCTCACGCGCCTTTTTGTATTTCATATCGGGGCGCTGCCGACCGTGATCGTCGGCCTGATCGCGGTGCACATCTATCTTGTGCGCAGCCACGGCGTGTCGGAATTCAGCTCGCCCGGCCACCCGGAAGAAAACAAGACCTTCCCGTTCTTTCCGGACCACCTTCTGACTGAAGTCGCTCTGGCGCTGTTCTTGATGTTCATCCTCACGGTGCTGGCCGTGGCGTTTCCAGCCGACCTCGACGCCAAGGCCGACCCGCTGAACACTCCCGAACACATCAAACCCGAGTGGTACTTTTTCTGGGCTTTTCGCTGGCTCAAATTGATGTCGGATCAGACTGCCGTCATCACACAAGGACTCTTCGTCGGCGTCATCATTGCTTGGCCGCTGATTGACGGCTGGATTCGCCGCCGCCGGCCGGGCAGCGAATTGAGCTTGTGGTTTGGCGCGGCAGGCGTTCTTCTGTTACTTAGCCTCACCGTCTGGGAGGCACTGTACTTGCTCCAATGAGGAATCAAACTCGTGACACTTGACCAAAAGCAAAAAATCATCATCGTCATGGCGCTGTTTTTTTTATCCGCCCTGTTGATTGTGGCCTGGGTGGAAGGAGGACGGGCAAGAGTAGTCCGCGCACCCGACGCAGTCGTCACCTCGGAAAACAGTGACTGCGTGGATTGTCACCGCGTGAAATCACCCGGCATTGTCGGCCAATGGGAAATCAGCACCCACGCGAAGTCCGGCATCGGGTGTCTACAGTGTCACAGTGCCGACCGCGGCGACATTGACGGATACGAACACGAAGGAGTCCTGATTGCGACGATCGTGTCTCCCAAGGATTGCGCCCGGTGCCATGAAAGCGAGACGGCGGAGTTCGAAGCTTCCCATCACGCCGATGCGGGGAAGATCCTGGGAAGCCTCGACAACGTGCTTGCCGAAGTTGTCGAGGGTTTTACCCGCTTCGATGCTTCAGGAAACAAGGTCGAACCTTCCGCCGCGGCTGTTAGCGGTTGCCTGCAATGTCACGGTTCGGAAGTCATAGTGCTCGATGACGGCAAACTCGACCCCGCGACGTGGCCGAACACAGGGATTGGCAGGATCAATCCAGACGGGTCGCGTGGCTCGTGTTCCGCTTGCCACCTCCGTCATAACTTTTCCCGTGCTCAAGCGCGAATGCCGGAGAACTGCGGCCGCTGTCACCTGGGACCCGACCATCCGCAGTTCGAGGTCTATATGGAGTCGAAACACGGTATCGCCTTCGTCGCTAACCGGGCCCGTTTCGAACCCATGATGGAAGAAGCAGAGTGGATTCCGGGAAAACACTTCGAGCAGGGGCCGACCTGCACTACCTGCCACATGAGTGCGACGAGAAATCTCCTGCTGACCCATGACGTGGGAGAGAGAATTTCATGGACCCTCCGCCCACCGGTGTCAGAGAAGATCGACGCAGCCGCCATTAAGGCCGGCGAGCGGGTGAAGTCCTGGCAACAGCGCCGCAAAGACATGCGCGACGTCTGCACAAGCTGCCACGGGCCGGAGTGGGTCGACAACTGGTACACGCAGTACGACAACGCCGTGGATCTTTACAACACGAAGTTCGGCCGGCCCGCCACCGAGCTATACCAAATGGCCCGCTCGAGCGGTCTTCTAACTGCAACTGAGTTTGACGAAGAGATCGAATTCACGTATTTCTTCCTGTGGCACCACGAGGGCCGCAGAGCGCGCCACGGCGTGGCCATGATGGGACCCGACTATACGCAATGGCACGGCTTCTATGAGGTTGCGCACCGTTTCTACATGGAGTTCGTTCCGCAAATGCGGGAATTGATTCATGAAGGCGAGCGGGCCGGCGGATCGAAAGCCGCAGCCACCCGGCGGCTCAACGCCCGGCTTGACGAGGTTCTCAACTCCGAGCAGCACAGGTGGTTCCTCGGCAAGATGAGCCCTGGGGAACTTGCCGCCCGCAAGGTGGCTTCCGAGGAATTCAAGAAGAGGTATGCACAGTAATGCCGATATCGGGAGTTCTGCTGACCTGTAATCGCCACCAAGTTCATCAGGTGGCCGACGCGATCGAGCAGAGACCGTTCTCGGAAGTCCGCTCCGCGCAAGGAGACGTGCTGGTCGTGGTAACCGATACGCCCATGGTCGATGCGGATCGCGAAGAAATCAATGCCCTCGGCGAGCTTCCCGGCGTTCTGTTGACTCATGTGGTCTTCACGAACCTGGAGGACATAGCAGCCGCTGAGGCGCAGCTTTCCGACCTTCTCAAGGAAAAATCCCGATGACGAAAACGAGACGCGAAGTCATCAAGGACATGGCCGCGAGCTGGGCCCTCTCGGTTGTGGGGGCGGCCTTCTCGGGCTGCAGGTCGGAACCGGAACCCGGCGTAGAGGCCGCACTCTTCGAAGAGCCGGGTGTCACCTGGGGCAAGGCGCCCTGCCGCTTCTGCGGGGTCGGCTGCGGTGTCATGGTCGGTGTTCGGGACGGGAAAGTCGTCGCGGTCGCGGGTGATCGCCAAAACCCCGTTAATCTCGGACTGCTCTGCGTGAAGGGCTACCATTTGCCCGCCATCCTTTACGGCAAAGACCGCCTGACGAAACCTTTCGTCCGGCGCAATGGCCGGTTCGAGGAAACCTCCATGGAGGAGGCTCTCGACCTTGTGGCGGAACGGTTCAAGCAGCTTATTGAAGAACACGGTAAAGACGCCGTTGCCGTCTACGGTTCCGGCCAGTGGACCATCCAAGACGGCTACGCCGCATCCAAATGGATGCGCGCGGGTATCGGCAGCAACAACGTCGAGGCTAACGCGCGTCTCTGCATGGCCAGCGCCGTTACCGGTTTCCTGACGACTTTTGGCAAAGACGAAGAGTGGGCACTTCATTGGCCAGCGAAAGCATGCATAGCTCCCAGGGTTGCATTACCCGGGGTGCGGCGGGATACGGCGGGGCAAGATAGCTCAAGTGGTTGATCATAAAGGATGATAGAGTCCTCGTGCAAAACGGGGTACGGGTGGGGCACTTACACACCCTCCGTTGCAGTAACGGGGTAAGGCGGGCCCGCAAGTCCCCGCCACTCGCAAGTCCTACCACTGGTGCACACAGCATTTTCCAATCCAAGAATGATACTGAGCGATCGGGCGGGCGGTCGAAGAATACGTCGAGGTCCGCACCAGGTTCGCCGCCTTACTGGCGAAGGCCGCCAGCACGGCAGACAGTCTAGAATCCATCGCCAAGGATCTGAGGGGCATGAAAAACCTCGGCGCAGCCGCCCACGCCGCGCGGAAGTGGCGCCAAGATGTTGTTGGATTTGACGATTGGTCAGGGGCTGCCGCTTCCTGCCGAATGGCGGATCCGGCATCAAGATCGATGCCTCGACAGGCGGGGCCGGCACCCTCGCGGAAGGAAACCTTGACCGTCAAACTCGAAAGCGCCCCGTTTTTGAAACGCATCTTCCGACCATGAGTGCGGCGCTACGTAGACATTCACTGCCGTTCGGACACCATTCGTCTGTTGACATAGTGATGACATCTTTAGTTCTACACCACTTTTGAGTTCAGATAACCTCTTATATAATAACAGTTTATATTGGAATCGGTCCGGCTATTAGAACTGTGGCAGCAGCAACTCGTTCCAGTCCTCAGCGCTGTGCACGTTGCCGGGACGCAGCTTCGCCGCCAGACAATCACCATGCTGGTTGAACAACAACGAGTGGTAGCAGACCGACTCGAAGTGCCCGTTGTAGGCACTGCCCTCTTGCTGGCCGTGGACAGGGCTTTCGGTCGAATCCATGTCGAGAACGACCCGCTCGGAGTCGTCCTGCGTCTCGGCTTGCGCAACCAGCTCGCGGTTCACAGCCATCAGCCCGAGCAGATTCTCCTCGCTCGCCAGCATCTCCGTCTCGAAACCGTGCAGCGTCGAGCCCCCTCGACATGGGCAGAACCCGCGCCCAGCGTATATTCACATGACGCGACGCCCGGCTTACTCAAGAACTCGTCCGAAGGATGTAACTTGCTGAAGATTCATCACTTAACACGGAGCATGGTTTTTGAAGCAGGCTCGTGCACTGGGATCTCCCACGGAGCGTAGGGCACTACTTGAGTCGCCGGAGGGGTTTTCGATTCGATCAGCCGCCGCACCGTCTTGTGGGTCACGCCTCGCAAATTCTTGAATTGCCATACATGTAAATCCTGAAAGTTGAAAATCTGCCAGTAAGCGTTTGGAAACAAGGACCAGCAGATGTCAAGGTGCCTCGTGTTTTGGCGCCTCGTAGATCTGAGGCTCATAAGGTACGCTGAAAGACATAACATGAAATGTACTTTTGCCACGGGCTGCTATTGCGCAACCAAGGGAGCCGTGGACGGGCGGCATTGGCTTGTCAAGCGAATCGCGATCCTAGCGTTCATATTGGCCGTGGGCGGGCTGACCCTTGAAAGCCAAGAAGCCGAGTCGAACACGTTATCCGCAGGACCGTCTTCCAGCGATCCGAAGCAAAAGACTTCGGAAGGCAGTACGCCGAACGAGGCAAAACCGAAGGTCCCATCAAAGGCGCCCAAGGAGGACTTGTTCTCCGACGTCGCTCGCGCCGCGGGCATCGATTTTGTCCACTTCAACGGCATGTCGGGCCGAAACTACTACCCAGAGATGGTAGGCTCGGGGGCGGCGCTTTTTGACTATGACAACGACGGTGACCTGGATGTCTTCATCGTCCAAGGGAATATGTTGGGACCAGGCAAGAGCTTCGCCGAAGCCCTTTTCCCTCCCAAACCTCCGCTACCGCCGAAGAGCCGCCTTTACCGAAACGACCTACAGATCGATGTCAAGGGCAATCGGAAGCTGCGTTTCACCGATGTCACCGCACAGAGCGGCATTGACGCGCAGGGCTACGGCATGGGAGTTGCCGCCGGTGATTACGACAATGACGGCTGGGTCGACTTGTATATCACAAACTTCGGTCCCAACCAGATGTGGCGGAACGAGGGGGACGGGACTTTCTCGAATGTCACCGAGAGCACTGGTACCGACGACGATCGCTGGAGCATCCCTGCCACGTTCCTCGATTTCGACCGGGATGGCCGGTTGGACTTATACGTAGGGAATTACGTGAATTTCAGTTTCACGAACGTAAAGAAATGCTTCTCGTATTCGGGCGCCGTGGATTACTGCGGGCCCCTTAGCTTCGATCCAATTCCCGAGAGGCTGTTTCGCAACCGAGGTGACGGGACTTTTGAGGATGTTTCGGCAACCTCACGCATCGCGAGCGAATACAACGGAGCCCTCGGGGTCAGTTGTGCGGATTTCAACTCAGACGGCTTCGTGGATATCTACGTGGCGAACGACGGACGTCCCAACCACTTGTGGATCAACCAAGGTGATGGCACTTTCCGAAACGAAGCGATGCTGGCGGGGACAGCGCTCAACCAAGACGGCATAGCCGAATCCAGCATGGGTGTGGATGCCGGGGACTTTGACAACGACGGTGACGAAGACCTTTTCATGACGCATCTGATGGGCGAGAAGAACACCCTATACGTCAACGACGGGGGTGGCTGGTTCGAAGACCGTTCGCTTCAAGCTGGCGTGGCTGCACCCAGCCGGCCCTACACCGCATTCGGCACGGCGTTCTTCGACTATGACAACGACGGCTGGCTCGACATACTCGTTGGCAACGGCGAGGTAAGAACGATTGAAGCGCTAGCTCGCGTTCGCGACCCGTATCCGCTGCACCAAACGAACCAGCTCTTCCGAAACCTCGGCAATGGCAGTTTCGAGGAGACGACTGAGCAGGCTGCCGTGTTCAAGGTTTCGGAGGTCACTCGCGGCGCGGCGTTTGGGGACATGGATAATGATGGCGACACGGACGTTATGCTGGTAAACAACAACGGTCCTGCCCGGCTGCTGATCAACAACGTAGGCCACAAAAGACACTGGCTCGGCCTGCGATTGACGGGGGGCAAGGGCCAACGCGACATCTATGGCGCTAGAGTGGCCGTGGTTCGACCGGAGGCTCCCACGCTGTGGCGGCGCGTACGGTCGGACGGAAGCTATTGTTCGTCAAATGACCCACGCGTGCTCGTCGGCCTGGGCGAGTCGGCGGAGGTGACTGAGGTGAAGGCTTTCTGGCCCAGCGGTCGAGTTGAAAAATGGTCAGGATTGCCGGTCGACCGATACTCCACGCTCGTCGAGGGCAGCGGAGAAAAAGTCTCCCAGAGCAGTGAATAGTGTGCTGAAACGGACAAACGTAAACTCAGTTCGCGCGCTCATTCTCGTGTGGCCATACCTGACACTCGTCTGTCCCGGGCTGGCCCAGAATCCTTCGGTCTCGAGCAGCTCTGGCGTTGCTGATGGGCCCCGCTCGGAACTCGTGACAGTGTTTCACCCCAATTTGGGCAGCTTGGAAAAGGTCGTTCGCGAGCAACTTGTTACCGCTCGGGCTCACCTGGACGAGGTGGCCGAAAAACCGGGGGTAACGCACGCCGAGTTAGGTAAAACCTACGGATCTATGGGCAAACTGTATCAGGCGTATTCCATGCCCGACGCAGCCATCGCTTGTTATCGGAACGCCCATATCCTGATGCCGCAAGACTTTCGGTGGGCGTACTATTTGGGCGATCAGTATGACAACAAAGGCGAACTCCCGAATACAATCTCCTACTTCGAAATCGCCCGGCAAATTCGGCCTGCTGACCTGCCGGCACTCTTGAGACTGGCGGAAGCGAACCGCGAACGGAACCGAACCGATGTCGCGAAACCTCTGTTTGAGCAGGCGCTGCGTCTGAACCCCTCTTCGGCGGCAGCTCTGTTCGCCCTCGGCAAGATGGCGCAGAGCGAGGGCGACGCGGGAAAGGCCGCCCGATACTTCGAGGAAGCGCTTGAGGCGCAACCCACCGCTTCCAGGGTTTACTATCCACTAGCCATCGCCTACCGAAAGCTAGGCCAGCTGGAGAAAGCTCGAGCCTCGCTGGAACGTCGAGGCACCCGCGGGCCGAGATACGCGCAGCCGTTGCTCGACGAAGTCCAGCAATTGAGGCGTGGCAAGATGCCGCACTGGAGGCGCGGCAATCAGGCTTTCCACGAGGGCCGGTTTGCTGACGCTGTCGGGCACTTCCGCAAGATGGTGGAGGCCGAGCCTTATGACCCAATGCCTCGCACGTATCTTGGCGTCGCTTTGGCGAAGGCGGGCCAACTCGATTCGGCTATTGAGAGTTACACGGAAGCGTTGGAGTTAGCGCCTACGAACGCCCGGGTCCACTACAACCTGGGAGTGCTCTTAACCGAGCTGGGCTCGGAGCAGCAAGCCATCAGGCATTATCGCGCAGCCGTGATATTCGACCCGTCTCTACAAAGAGGACACTTCCACCTCGCGAATCTGTTGATGCTAGCGAAGCGCTATGAAGAGGCCGTGCCGCACTACGCCGCAGTCGTGAAGGAAGATCCTCAAAACGCTTTTGCTCGCTTTATGCACTCTGTAGCACTTATCAGTACGAAGCGTTACCGCGAGGCTTTCGACGGGTTGGAAGAAGGCCACAAAGCCATGCCCGACAACGCAGACTTCGCCCACGCACTGGCGCGGCTTCTGGCGGCGTCTCCGGATGCAACAATTCGCGACGGATCACGTGCTCTCCAGCTCGCGCAGAAACTACTGGAGAATCAGAATTCAGTCGACTTCGATCACGCGGCGACTCTGGCCATGGCACTGGCGGAGGTCGGTGAATTCAACAAGGCCGCTCAGTTGCAGCGCGACATACTAGCTGAACTCGAGCGGGCCGGGCAGTACGATTTGGCGCGGTTGCTTCGTGAGAACCTACGTCTCTACGAAAACCGCCAGGCTTGTCGTACACCCTGGCCGGAAGACGATCCAATCTTCTCGCCCGTGCAAGAAAAACAGAAATGGGGAATGTGGTTTGTTTGGTAGTCCCGTTGCTTGGTAGTTCCCCCTGTCCGCGATAGTCGTCGCCCTGTTGCTGTTTCTCGGGGCCGCCTGCCCGTTGGAGAAGGTTCCTTGCAACCCGGTGGAGCGATCCGTCGCGTCTTGCCAAGCCGGGTGGTCCCACAGCACCGGAACAAGCTGTAACCCATTGATTCCCCATGGGTTGTTTGCGAAATTGGCTTTGTTTGGTAATTCTCTTTGGTGCGTTGGTTCGTTGCCCCGAGTTGCCCGTGCTCGAATTGCCCCCGGATTGCTTCGGATGCCCGATCATATTGTACCCCCCACCCAAGGCAGCGGTGCCGTTGTCGGCATTAAGATGCTTTGAATGAATAACTTATCTTACGTGACATGTCGAGTAGGAGAAACTGGGACCGGCCGTTCGCACGGTCGGCTCGGCCCACCCCACCCCCCGATCGGTTGTCTGGGGACGATCGATCGCCAAGCCTTTCGGAAAGGCGCACTCCAATATGCCTGGACAGACCTGCGCCGCCGGTGAGTAGCCCGGCGTCGAGATCTTCACCGGCGTCGCTGAGCAAACGGGCATCGACTTCGTGCACTTCAACGGGATGTCCGGCAACTACTACTACCCCGAGATGATTGGCCCCGGTGGCGCCCTTTTTGACTACGACAACGACGGCGACCTAGACGTTTTCCTCGTCCAAGGCAGCATGCTAGGGCCGGGCAAGAGCCTGGCGGACGCACTGTTCCCGCCTCGACCTCCGTTGCCCGTTAAGAGCCGGCTCTACCGAAACGACTTGAAGGCTGATGCCAACGGCCGCCCCACGTTGGGTTTCACCGACGCGACCGACCAGAGCCGCATTGACGCGCGGGGTCACGGGATGGGAGTCGCCGCGGGGGATTTTGACAACGACGGCTGGGTTGACCTCTATATCACTAACTTTGGCCCCAACCAGATGTGGCGCAACGAGGGGGACGGCACTTTTGCGAATGTTACCGAGAAAACTGGCACCGACGATCAGCGCTGGAGCATCAGCGCAGCTTTCCTCGATTTTAATCGAGACGGGTGGTTGGATCTCTACGTGGCTAATTACGTGAACTTCAGTTTCACGAACGTTGAGAAGTGATCCTCTTACTCGGGAGCGGTCGATTATTGTGGACCACTGAATTTTGATCCTGTCCCGGAACGTTTGTTTCGCAACCGAGGTGATGGCACGTTTGAAGACGTTTCCGCGACGTCGCGGATTGCGAGCGAGTATAACGGGGCGCTAGGGGTCAGTTGCGCGGACTTTAACGGGGATGGATGGATTGACATTTACGTGGCCAACGACGGACGCGTCAACCATTTATGGATCAACCAGCGCGATGGCACGTTCCGAAACGAGGGCATGCTAGCCGGGACGGCCCTCAACCAACATGGTATGGCGGAATCCAGCATGGGAGTGGATGCAGGGGACTTCGACAACGACGGCGACGAAGACCTGTTTATGACACATCTCATGGGACAGACGAACACACTCTATGTGAACGACGGCAACGGGTGGTTTGAGGACCGCTCTTTGGAAACTGGACTATCGGCTCCCAGCTTGCCCTATACGGCATTCGGTACAGCCTTCTTCGACTACGACAACGACGGATGGCTTGATCTGTTGGTGGGCAATGGCAAGGTCAGAACGATCGAAGCCCTGGCGCGAGTGAGGGACCCCTACCCGCTGCATCAAACCAATCAGCTGTTTCGAAACCTCGGGAACGGAAAGTTTGAAGAGACCACCGAGCAGGCCGCGATCTTCAAAGTGTCGGAGGTAAGCCGGGGAGCAGTCTTCGGAGATGTCGACAACGACGGCGACACCGACGTTCTAATAGCCAATAACAACGGTCCTGCGCGGCTGTTGATCAACAATGTAGGCAGTCGGAATCACTGGCTGGGCCTTCGAATGACAGGGGAGAAGGGTAAGCGGGACATCTTCGGCATGCGTGTGGCGGTATTTCGGCCCGGGGCGCCGACGTTGTGGCGGAGAGTGCGAGCTGATGGAAGCTACTGCTCTGCCAATGATCCTCGCGTTCTGATTGGGCTTGGTAAGTCGGGCGCAGTCGGTGAGGTGCGTGCTTACTGGCTGAGTGGTCGGGTCGAGAAATGGACAGGGCTGCAGATCGACCGTTACACAACCCTTCGCGAGGGTACGGGCGAGGAAGTACGCTGACACGTGAGCAACCGATCGATCAAGCGCTACCGGGAGGCCCAGGCCCCTGATCAAGTTCTCGGCCCCGGCCCGCTGGTTGTAAAACCAGGCCACGGCCGCGATTGGCTTTCTGAGGGCGACGCAAGGAGTGGTAGTGTCCTATTGATACCCGCAGAATATAGTGTTGTTTTCGGACACAGCAAATGCCTTGCCAGAGCGGGCGCAGCACGCTGCGCCCCTACACTGTATTTCGCGAACATCAATAAAGCGCTCGTTGTCGGTTCCTCGGACAAGCAACGCAGGGTTAGGACACTACGGCCGCCCGAGGGATCGTGATTCGTGCTAATATCCAATTGATAATGGGAAGGTTGCGGTCTTTTCTTGGTTTCACCTGCTTCTGCTACCTTTTCCTTGCGATAAATACCTTCGCGACAGACGAGAGTCCCGCCGGGCAAAACCGGTCTACCGCCCCCACACCAGCAAAGGTGGCGCCCAGCCACCAGAAGATGCTGTCTCTGTTGAAAGAGATCATCCGTCGCGCTCCGGACGAACACCCTTATCTAGGGGACAGAGCAGCGCGCGTTCTGAAAGCGAAGCTTGCGGCTCTGCCCGCGGACGCCCCGGCCACGACCCGCTTGTACCTCCACCGCATGCTAGCGACGAAGGAGCTGAACTTGGGCCATGAGCGAGCGGCAATCCTTCACTTCACCAAAGCCGACCACCTATTGCCCGAAGTAAGGGAAGCCTTGCAACCGGGTGAATTCAATCAACTGATACAGTCCTTTTACTTCGGCTTGGGCGTGGCCTACCTGCGAGTGGGCGAGACACAGAATTGCTGCAATCGCTTTACGCCCGATAGCTGCATCCTCCCCATCCGTGGTGAGGGCATCTACACGAAAAAGGAGGGATCGAAGCGGGCGATTGGGTACTTCACTGAAGTGCTCGAAAACTCTCCCAAGGACTCGCCAGAGCATCTGCGGGCCCGCTGGCTGCTCAACATCGCCTACATGACCATCGGCGCCTACCCGGAAGGGGTGCCCGAAGCCTACCGGATCGGCCCGAAAGCCTTTGAATCCGATGAGCCGTTTCCGCGATTTGTCAATATTGCTCCCCGCATGGGTCTCGACACGTTTAGTTTGTGCGGCGGCGCTATCGCGGACGATTTTGACAACGACGGCTATCTTGATCTGGTTGTTTCGGCGTGGGACCCTGCGGCGCAAATCCGCTTCTTTCGCAACGGACAAAACGGGAAATTCTACGACCGAACGGAGCAGGCAGGCCTAATTGGGATCACGGGCGGCTTCAACCTGGTGCAAGCCGATTACGACAACGACGGTCATGTGGACGTTCTGGTGCTACGTGGAGCGTGGCTGCCCCACGGCACAGAGTACCCTAACTCGCTGCTGCGCAACAAGGGCGATGGCACGTTTACGGACGTGACGTTCCAAGCAGGCCTGGGGGAGGTGCACTATAACACGCAGACTGCTTCCTGGGCCGACTACGACAACGATGGAGACCTGGATCTCTACGTGGGCAATGAGGCCCTTCCTGGACTACCCGCCCCGGGCCAACTTTTTCGCAACAATGGCGACGGCACTTTCACGGACGTAGCCCGGCAAGCAGGCGTGACCAATGACTGGTATGCCAAGGCCGTAGTGTGGGGCGACTACAACGGCGATCGGCTGCCTGACCTCTATGTGTCGAACATGGTGGGGCCCAACCGTCTCTATCGAAACAAGGGTGATGGCACTTTTGTCAACGTGGCGCCGGAACTGGATGTCACTCATCCCAAGGAAAGCTTTGCGGCTTGGTTCTGGGACTTCGACAACGACGGAGTTCTGGACCTCTACGTTGCGGACTATTCAGCTGGCATCGAGGATATTGCGGCGGCTTACCTCGGTCTACCCTTTGAGGCCGAGCTGGCGCGTCTCTACCGCGGCGACGGAAACGGCGGTTTCAAAGACGTAGCTCGAGAGCGGAACCTGAGGCGTCCGGCCGCCCCGATGGGCGCCAACTTTGGCGACGTGGACAACGATGGGTACCTCGATTTTTACCTGGGAACCGGTAACACGTTCTATAGTAGCCTGATGCCCAACGTGATGTACCGCAACAGAGAGGGCAAAAGCTTTGCGGACGTTACCACGCCTGGTGGGTTCGGCCATCTCCAAAAAGGCCATGCGGTGGTGTTCGCGGATTTCGACAATGACGGAGACCAAGATGTTTTTGAAGAAATGGGCGGCGCCTACCCGGGCGATAAGTACAGGGATTCCTTCTACCAAAATCCCGGCTTTGGCAACCACTGGATCACGGTGGATCTCGTCGGTGTCCAAACGAACCGTTCGGCGATCGGCGCGCGGATTCGGGTCGAGGTGGTTGAAAACAGCCGCCCCCGCTCCATCTACAAGCACGTCAATAGCGGTGGCAGCTTTGGCGCCAATCCCCTGCGGCAAACCATCGGTCTTGGCCGAGCTGAGAAGATCGAACTTATCGAAGTGTACTGGCCGACCTCGGATCACACCCAGACGTTGCGCGGCGTGGACCTCGATCAACACATAAAGATCGTCGAGTCAAAAGAGGGTTACACCACCCGGTCTCTGAAAAGGCTTAAGCTCGGGTCCTCTCCCCAGTGATACCTGGGCCACGCGGCGACTCAGGAACTCCGCGCCGTTGTCGTAGTGGAAGCCCCTCAGACGAAAGGGGAACTGGGTGTAGCATCGCTTTCAGCACCGGCACCAGGTGCCGCTCCGAGATCGTCTTGACGCAGCCGACGACGTGCCACAGGTGACCGTATCGACAGTGTTGACGTGATACAGACCCGGGCGGCCGTCCCAGGGGCCCTGGTGCACCGTATCGACGCGCAGATAGCCGGTTGTCCTTGGGGATCGGGTTTGCGCCGCTCGGCGATGGCGACCTGCCGCGCCTGGGTGCGATGCAGCAGCACCACCCGATGCAAGCGGCAAGCCCTCGAGGGCTGCAGGTTGTGGATGTGGAGACCCAGATTTGAGCCAGGCGGACGTACTCCGAGTTGCCAAACAACTGATACTCGCACTCCAGGATGCGCCGTACCGCCGGCCCCGACAGACCCTCGTGGGCAGCGTCGACGGCCGCTAACAAGGCAATGTCCTGGGGTGTGCGGCGGCGCGGCAAGCGGGGCTGGCGGGGTTGTCGGACCTCGATCCGTCGGTGCCGAAGCCACTGACCCATCAGCCGCGTCAACTGGGCCCGACTCAACCCGCTCAGCCGCGCTAGAAATCGCCTCACGATGCCCTTCTGCCTCCTTGCCAAGCCGTCGGTAGTGCTGCGCCGCCAAGACACGCTCGAGAAAGCGATAAATCTGCTCCCGCCCTTGGTTGGCCAAGGCGATGCTTCGACTGCCGGCCAGGAACTCCTGGATCTCGGCCAGGGCAAGCCGCTCTAGGTTCTGCATGGTGATCGTCATTCACCAGCAGCTTGTACCCTTTCGTCCCACTCACTTTCAGGCTCATCTTGTGTTGGAAACAAACCTCCCCTTCAGGCTGATCCTGTATTGGATAACTCTGGATGTTGGACAGCAAGGGGAAGCGTGATATGCTGGCAACGAGGTCGCCATCTACCGGCCCGCGGGCCCGACGCTCTGGCGACGCGCCCGGAATTATGGGAGCTATCTTTCCGCCAACGACCCTCGCGTGCCGGTCGGTCTGGGTGATTCCGCCAAGATCACCAAACTCTGTGCCCATTGGACAAGCGACCGGATCGAAGAATGGACAGATGTGCCAGTGGGTGAATACACAACCTTGCGAGAGGGTAGCAGTCATAAGGTTCAGTGAGCTGAAGGCGGAAACTCAACAGCTCCGCCCTTTCCCCTTGGCTGCTGCTGCGCACGGAATCTCTGTTTCGTTCTCCGAGCGGCTTCTACACCGACACCAACCTTCGCGCGACCTGCGCCCTCAACCGATACAGCCTGGCTGGATGCAAGCCGCCATCAGACTGTTCGGACTCCTCCTCTTCCTGTGCGCAGTGCTCTCGCCAACACGGGCGGTTGCGGATCTCAAAGCCGGCGCCGAGGCGTACCAACGCGGGGACTACGCGATAGCTTTCGTGGAGCTCCGGCCCCTGGCGGAGCAGGGAAGCGCCCCGGCTCAATTCATGCTGGGGCTGATGTATGCGAACGGCCACGGCGTGGGGCGAGATTATCAGGCAGCCCGCAGTTGGTACCGCAAGGCCGCTGACCAGGCCGACCCACGGGCCGAGCACAACCTGGGCATGCTGTACTTCGAGGGAAAGGGTGTGGCTCAGGACTACCAGGAGGCCCACAAGTGGTTTCATCTCGCTGCGGAGCGCGGTTTCGTCCCAGCTCAGCTCATGCTCGGGCGGATCTATGCGGACGGCCGGGGACTCCCGAAAGACTACACAAAAGCGTTGAGCTGGTATCGACAGGCGGCCGAAAGAGGACACCCCGAGGCCCAATTCATGGTCGGCTTCATTTACGAAGGCGTCCAAGGTGTCGCCCGGGACAAGAAACAAGCAACCTCTTGGTATCGCCGAGCAGCCGAGCAGGGCCACACTTTGGCGTTAGCCAGCGTCGAGAAACTTCTGGGACCGACAAATCCTGCCCTGGCCCAGACGTTGAACAATCTCGCCGGGGTCTACAAAGCCCAGGGCAAGCTTGACCAGGCGGAAGCCCTCCTTTTACGCGTCCGCAAGATCGTCGAGGGCGCCTTGGGACCGCAAGACGGTCTTGCGCGGACTGGAAAGAGGCGCCCGAAGTCCCCGCGCGTCTCATCGGCGGATCGAGCTAAGCTTCCACCGATTCCCGTTCCCGACATAAGCGGGATGGACGATACCATCCATGAGCAGGTTCACCAGGCCGAGTCTTTTCTCAAATCGGTCCAGCGAAAGAGGGACGTATCGAAAGAAGAGCTGAGCGAAGCTTACGGCGAGCTGGGCAAGCTCTATCACACCTACAGCTTCTCGGAAGCTGCCGTCCTCTGTTATCAGAACGCCGAATATTTGACTCCCGGTGACTTTCGCTGGCCTTATTACCTCGGGCGGCTCCACGAGAAGGATTACGGCGGTCCTGGCGGCTCGCTTTGGGCCGGGAGTGTACAGGATGCGCTTGACTCCTACGAACGTGCCGTAAAGATACGCCCCACTGACGTACCGGCGCTGCTCCGGCTGGCCGGACTGCGGCTCGAGCAGGACCAGCCGGAGTTGGCGAAACCGCTTTTTGAAAAGGTGCTGGTGCTTGACAACTCGTCCGCGGCGGCTTTGTTCGGTTTAGGCCGGGTAGCTGCGGGGGAGCGGGACTATGCAAGAGCCGTCGAACACTTCGAAAGGGTTCTGGCGCTTCAGCCCCAGGCCTCCGGCGCTCACTACCGCCTGGCGATTGTCTACCGCCATCTCAGGGATGTCGCGCGAGCAAGAGAGCACCTTGCCAAGAGCGGGCACCAAAGTCCGACCATCGCCGACCCGCTCATGGATGAGGTCCTGGTGATGAAAAGGGGTGGCGCTCGTAAAATCGATCTTCTAACGCGCGCTACCGCGGCCTATAACTCGAGCGACTTCGCCAAAGCGACTGAGCTATACAGCAAGGTGGTGGAGGCCGATCCCGAGTATCCCCGCGCACGAGTACAACTGGGATCGGCACTGGCTGCCATGGGCGACTGGGAGGCGGCGTTAGAACAGTATCAGGAAGCGCTTAGGCTCTCCCCAACGAACAGCCGAGCGCACTACGACATCGGTCTCATTCATACCTGGCGGGGCGAAAGCGAGGAAGCGATCGAGCGTTACCGAGCGGCTCTGGAATCGGACCCTGAGCGAAAGCAGGCGCATTTCCAGTTGGCGAACGAGTTGATGCGTGTGAAGCGCCACGAGGAAGCGGTGCCACACTACGCCAAAGTGGTCGAGCTCGATCCGCGGAACGAGTTCGCCCACCTCATGCACGCGATGGCTTTGGTCCGTGTAGGCCACTATGCCGAGGCACGGGCCCGCCTTCAGGAGAGCTATGCCGCCTTTCCAGGCAATCCAAACATTGCCAACGCGCTCGCCCGGGTCTTGGCTGCCTCCCCTGATGAAGGGGTCCGCGATGGCACCCGCGCCCTCGAACTGGCCGAGCAAATGGTAAAAACCCGGCAAAACTTGGATCTGGACCACGTTGTGACTTTCGCTATGGCTCTGGCCGAAGTCGGCCAGTTTGACAGAGCCGCGCATGGCCAAAGCCTGATCATCTCCCAAGCCAAAGACGCGGGCCAGCAAGACTTGGTTGACTTGCTGGATGACGATCTTGCTCTCTACCAGCAGGGCAAGCCCTCTCGCTTGCCTTGGAAGCCAGATGATCCGGTCTTCTATCCGGTTCCGAAGAAGATGGCCGCCACGGACCTATTGTTGGACACAACGCCAGTTGAGCCTGCCGGGGGGAGCGGATCTTGACGCCCTTTCAGGCACTTTAGTTATTATAAATAATACGATCAACTCCCGACAGGAGAGTGGTGGCAATCAAACATCATGGACGGTTTTCCATCGGCCGGGAAGCCATGGGTGCGGTGGGTGGACGAGAACGCCTTCGCTTCCATAGTGCAGGTTCTACCCTTGCCCCACCTTCGGCCGCCCAATTCATCGTGGGGGGATCGATTACGGGGGGTGGAGTTGATCCTTAGTTGGCGTGCGGAGCTTGGTTACGGTTTGAAGGTACAGCCTCGCGAAAATATGAGACGAGCTGGAAGGTCGAAGTCGGGAAGCGCCAAAGACTTTCCTCGCATGCGAGTTCGGGGACGCCGGCCCTTGACAGGACGGGTGCGATCATAACTGGAGTTGCACGGAGTTGAAATGGGTCCTGCTAGATATTGTAAGCTTCTGCTGGCGCTCAGTCTAGTCGCACAGGCCCTGTCTCAGGACATTGATACGGCTATCTTCGTCGAAGGACGAAAGCCGTTTAGAATTCTGGATATGATCGAAAACCCAAAGGAACGGCGGGCGTTTCTCACAGTCCATAGACAAAGCGATGCGGAGAAAAGGAGGGAGCTTGCCGAATTGTTTCTGGTCAACTATCCGCAATCCTGGCTGCGCGCACCGGTCTATGAGATCGCAGCTAGGGCCTCGATAGACCTCGAGGATTACCCACGCGCCTTACAGTACGGAGAGGAATCAGTTCGTCTCCTACCGGAAAACCCTTTGCTCCTGGTGCCACTGGCTAACGTCCAAGTGAAGCAAGGGCTGCTGTCCGAGGCTGCGCAAACGGCTCGAGAAGCACTTGACTACCTCGATCGATTTTACCGTCCGCTCTCGGTCCCCGAGAAGCGTTGGGCAGTTGTCGAACGGCAAACGAGGGCATCGGCATACTATGCGCTGGGGAGAGCAGCAGCTCTGGAAGGGTTCTCTGCTAAGGACACGACGCGCGAGGAGCGCTTGCGGCAGGCCGAAGCTTTTCTCATGAAGGCCAGGGACTTGAACCCCGAAGACCCGGAGATCGCTTACCTCGAGGGTCTGACAGCGCTCGCGTTGGGAAAAACACGAGACGCGGGCGTGCATTTTGCTCGCGCTTACAAGGTGCCCGGCTCCCTCAAGGCAAAAGCTCTCGAGCAGTTGAAACGAATTCATCAGATCGGGCCGTCAGTCTCCGCGGATAACTTTGAAGCGTTTCTAGCCGAACTGACGTCCCAAAACGAGTTGCCGAGCGTTCCGGTCCCGCATTCCCGACCCCGATCGAGCTCCGGCGAATATGCCGGCTCGACGCCTTGCCAGAGTTGCCACACGGAGCACTCAGCTTGGCAGCGGACGGGAATGGCAAAGATGTTCCGCACCTATCGTCCCGAAAACGTGATCGGGGATTTTCAAGAGAACAACCGATTTATGGACGGCGATAGTCTTCTGGCACGCATGATCATCGATCAAGGCCAGCACTACTTTGAAGTCCGAGGTAGTCACCGGCATTCGGGATGGAAACGCTATCGGGTGGATTACACCATTGGCTCGAAGTGGCAGCAGGCCTACGCCACACGCCTTCCCGACGGGCAAATCCACGTCCTCCCGATTCAATACAACACCTTGCAGAAGCAGTGGGTTAATTTCTGGAAGATCATCGACCGTCCCGGATCCGAACGCGCCAAGGTGGAAGGTTTTTCCAGGTTGATTCCCGCGACCAACTACCAACAAAACTGCGCTCCCTGCCACACCAGCCAGCTGCGTGTGACCGGGACGGAGGGACGTCCTGAGAACGCCGTTTTCGGCGAGGAAGGCGTTAATTGCGAGATGTGTCACGGGCCTTCGGCCAAACACGTGGCCGGCATGTTATCCCGCAAGTTCTACACTAAGCGGCCACTAGACCCGCCGGTCAACTTTCAAAAGATCAGTAATCGAGAGTATGTCGCCATTTGCGCCCAGTGTCACATGCAGTCTGCGGTGCGAGACGGTCAACGCCTGCAGTCTGCGGTGCGAGACGGTCAACGCCGCCGAGAGATTGACTATTCCTCAGACGGGGATTCGTTCTATCCCCACTACCGCAGCCTGAACTACATTTTTCTTTACCCGAAAGCTTTTTACAAGGACGGCAGATTCCGTGAGACCACTTTTATTGTTGAGTCTTTTGTTCGCGCGGCCTGCTTTAAAAAGGGAGAGGCCCATTGTGGTCACTGCCATGACCCACATCCTCCCGATGCTTCCTCCAATCTGAATTCGCTGAAGTTTCTCGCACAACCTGATCGAATGTGCCTGCAGTGCCATGACGGCTACTCGACGAGTGATGTCGAGGCTCACACTCATCACCCTGTCTCCTCGGAGGCGAGCCGTTGCGTGTCCTGCCACATGCCTCGAATCATGAATAGCATGTTGTTTCAGGCCAGGTCGCACAAGATTGATGACATCCCCAATGCGGAAATGGTTCTGCGGTTTGGACAGCACGAGAGCCCCAATGCTTGCCTGCTCTGTCATTCGGGGAAGGATGCGACATGGGTGAAAGAACAGTTACAGGCTTGGTAGTCCCAATCGGAATCGGCCATTACGGACTTAGTAAGGATGCTCGCATGGGTTTACTCGCTTTATCTCGAGGCGCTGTACTGAGTGGGGTAACGTAGTTCTATGGTGATGTTTGCCCGAGCGTCCTTTCGGAGGGCGCTGACTCTCATTTGGGTGTGCGCTGCCTTCGCTCTTGTAGCTCCGGTCCCCGCTCAGCAGAACACCGGCTGCCGGGGCCCGGCTGAACTTGAGCAGACTGTTTCCACGAAGCCCACCAGTGGCGCCTACAATGCGCTGGGTGTTGAGCCTGCCGGGGGGTCGAGGTAGCGAAGGCCGGGCGGGGAATAAATGGGTTCGTTTGGGTTCGTTTGGGTTAGTTTTGAGTCTGGGTTACTCCTTTTGTTCGCCTATTCAGAAGTGGACTTAATTCATTCAAACAGCTTGGTTTACCCGCCGTTTTTGTAGCCCCGAAAAATGGGTTCGTTTGGTCATTTTTTGTTTTTCCTCAACCGTCAAACTCAAACTGCTGTGGTGATACCTGTCAAGGGCGGAGCAAAATTAGACCAGTTCGGCGGAGGGAGAATAGACCAGTTTTGGGGTAGAGCGGCGGAGCAAAAATAGACCAGTGGGGGGGGAGTCGGGGTTTTGCTTCGAGTTTTTGTGGGACGGCTGGAACGCAGCCTGAGGTCGCCCGTTAGGGCGGCTGAAGGCGGAGTGGAAGGCGGCTCACAAAAACTGTGGCGAGCCGGCGGGGATCAATCCGAAGACGGAGAGCGTTGCTTCTTGCTCTGCTTGAGGCGGAAGCTATCGCCGTTCATCTCCAGGATGTGGACGTGGTGAGTGAGCCGATCCAGCAGGGCGCCGGTCATGCGCTCGGACCCGAGGACTTCGGTCCACTCGTTGAACGGCAGGTTCGAGGTCACCATCGTGGAGCCCTGCTCGTAGCGCTGTGAGAAGGTTTCGAACAGCAACTCCGCTCCGGTCTTCGACAGCGGCACGTAGCCCAGTTCATCGACGATCAGCAGGTCTTGCTTGGCGAGCTGCTTTTGGGCCCTCAGCAAGCGCCGCTCATCACGGGCTTCCAGCAGCTCGTTGACCAGCGCTGCGGCGGTAGTGAAGCGAACCCGATAGCCACCCTGGCAGGCCGCCAGTCCCAGCGCCAGAGCGAGATGCGTTTTCCCCGTGCCGGAGTTTCCTAGAGCCAACACGTTCTCGCGACGGTCGATGAACTCTCCGTGTGCCAGCTCGAGCACCAGCTTCTTGTTCAACTTGGGTAACGCCAGGAAGTCGAACGTATCAAGGGTTTTCGTGACCGGGAACTTGGCGGCCTTGATGCGCCGCTCGGTCGCTCGGCGTTCACGGTCGAGCAGTTCGAGCTCGGACAGTTGCAGCAGAAAGCGTCTCGCATCCAAGCCCTCCGTGGCGCACTGCCGTGCCACCTTGTCGTACTCGCGTAAGAAGGTCGGCAGCCGCAGTGCTTTCAGATGAGCTTCCAGCAGCAGTTTGGATCTCGCCATCAGTCCACTCCCTGTGCCAGCGGCACCAAATAATCTGTTGTCGATGTCTGTTCGACTTGTGCTGTGGGTAAGTGCGGATACTGCGTCAAGTCCAAGCGGGGCGGCCGTTGCTCGATCCGACACAGGACGAGGTGCTTGACGGCGTCGAAGCCGATCGTTCCCAACTCAACGGCCTGCCGCGCGGCGGCGGTGACGTCGGTGAGCGGGAAGTCTTCGAGTAAACGCAGCACCTGCACGTACTCGCGCTTGCCTGGTTTACCCAGCCGCACTTCGAGCAAGCGTCTCAAACGCACGAGATCTTGCGGTAACTGCCAACCGACGAGCGGCGCGGCTTGATCCAGCGCGTTCGTCTTGCGCTCCAGCAAGGCCAGGTAATGCAGCGGATCGAAGATCAACTCCTCGCGTTCGTAGCTGCGCCGATGCCGGGCGATCTCTTCGCTGCCGCAGCCGATGACCACCTCATCGACGTAAGCTCTCAGCAGTACTTCGCGGTGGCCGTAGCGCGTCGGAACCGAGTAGTCGTTGGTCCGATAGCGCACCAGCGACAACGACGTCACCCGCGTCGTGCGCTTGTCGCAAGCGTCATACCCGACAGCAGGCAACGTCAGAAACGCCTGGCGGTCGCGCTCGAAACGCTCACCGATCGTTTCCGAGTGTCGCCGCAAGCGCCGTCCACGGTTCTTGCGGCACTTCGCTTCGAGGTGTTCGTTGAAGGCTTCCCAACTTGAGAACCTGGGGATCGGCACCATAAAGTTGCGCCGCGCATAGCCCACCAACCCTTCCACTTTGCCTTTGTCGTTGCCCTTGCCCGGCCGCCCGAAACGGTCGGCGAACAGATAATGTGACTGCAGCTCGGAGAAGACACGGGTCCTCTGGCGTGTGCCGTCTCCCAGGATCCTCGCCACCGCTAGCTTCGTGTTGTCGTAGACGATGCTGCGCGGCACGCCGCCAAAATAGCGAAACGCCGCATTGTGCCCCTCGCAGAATGCCTCCGTCGTCTCGGCCGGAAACGCTTTCACGAATGCGTCATCGCTATGCGGCAGATCGACGACCAAGAAGTGCGCCTTGCGCTGCACTCCGTTGATGACGACGACCGCTTCGCCGAAGTCCGCCTGGGCGTCACCCGGCGGATGCGTCAGCGGCACGAACATCTCTTGTCCGCCCAGCTTCTTCTCGCGTACGTAGTCCTTGACGGTCGTGTAGCCGCCTGTGAACCCGTACTCGTCGCGGAGGCGGTCAAAGATGCGCTGTGCGGTGTGGCGTTGTTTCCTCGGACGCTCCCGATCGTCGGTCAGGATCTGATCGATGATCCCTGTGAAGGCCTCCAGTTTGGGACGCCTCGCCGGTTTGCTCCGCCGATAGCCCGGCGGAATCCGGTAGCGCAACATCTTGCGCACGGTCTCGCGAGCAATCCCAAAGCGCCGTGCTGCTTCGCGTTCGCTTAGCCCTTCGACGCAGACACTTCGTCGTACTTGAACGTATAGCTCCACCCGATACATCCCTCCGGTGTTCCACAAAACACCTCGGGGATGCTTGCGGACCACATCAGCGGCTTGGTCCTCCGCCTCCTCTGGGAGCCTTCACACCGCCGCTATGTGGTCTAGTTTGTCAGCGCCGTTCTCAGCCAACACGGGGGGCGCCTTGCCTGGGGAGCTGCAGCAGCGCCTGAACGAGGTGGTCGACCGGCACTTAGGGCCTTTGCGAACGGGGACAGGCATCGAGCAGGGACTGATCGAACTAGAGCGACTAGAGGAGCAACTGCCTCGCATGCGGTTGGAACGGGAAAGTGATTTGCGAAAGGCATTCGAGATGGAGAACCTTTGTTTGACCGCCAGGCTGGTGGCCCAGTCGGCTCTCGCCCGTAAGGAGAGCCGCGGCCAACACTTCCGAGAAGATCACCCGCAACAGAATGATGCCTGGCTTCGTCATGTGGTGGTTCGACGGGGCGCCCAAGGACCTCTGCTGGAGTTCAAGGACGTGACTCAACCCGAGACGAACCATCGAAAAGTCTAACGTGGCAAAAAAGGCCGTCAGGACGCCTCGATCCCACTGGAACCGGTCGCCCGAGGCGAGAATTCTTTGTGTTCCCAGCTGCATGCCGTGTACCATGACCCAGGCAGAGTCCAAATCGGAGATCCCACTCGAAACTAGTTTCTCCACACGTCACAGGGGTTCGAGGTGGGGCGAAGCCCGCAGTATATTGGTCGCGAACTTGAGGGAGTGAAGAACGTGGTTGGAACCGGATCGGGTTATTCCACTACGAGCAGAGTTGCCCGCTGGCTTGAAGGGGTTGCCCGCTTGCTTGAAGGTGCAGATCCGACCGAGGGTATGTGATTCCCTATGGGGTCGAGTCGGTGCTGCGATTTGCGGGCATGCCACAAGCCGGAGATCTGTCTGTAATTCCGCTGTCACTCCTACCTCGGGCGATTGCTTATAGTCAAAGGGCCTCTTGATAAATTCTTTCGATGTCCTCAACAGTTGGAGGTCGCGGATTCAGGCGCATCATTCGTTTGATGCCGTGTGCTTTTTCCGCCAAGCTGGGAATCTGTTCCGAATGAATGCCAAGTTCGCTCAAGCGGTTCGGAATCCCGATTTCACTTCTTAGTTGCTCGACCGCTGCGATCGCGCATTCCGCGGCTTGATCATTTGTTAGGGCGCTGATGTCAGCTCCTAGCAGTTGGGCGATACGAGCGAATTCTTTGTGTCTCGATGGCAGGTTAAATCGCATAATATAGGGCAGTAAGAGGCCGTTTCCCAATCCGTGCGAGCAATGGACCACACCACCTAGGGGATATTCCATGGCGTGCACCAGCGCCACGCCGACGTTCGAGAAAGCGAGCCCGCCCAGCGTCGCGGCCAGGGCCATCCCTTCACGGGCCGAGAGGTCATCCGGATGCTTCACTGCCCGTACGAGATGTCCCCCGACAAGCCGAATTGCCGCTTCCGCTACGTAATCACCTATTGGATGGCGGCCAGGGAAAAGGCTGTACTCTCCTTCGGCAAATGAAATCTCCCTGTGGTCTGTCGCGGTATAGGCTTCAATGGCATGCGTCAACGCGTCGATGCCACTGTCCGCGGTTACCTTAGCCGGGCAGCTCACGGTCAGCTCAGGATCAACCAGAGCCAAGTTCGGCCTGAGAAAATTACTCAGCATCGCAACTTTGATCTGATTATCTGTGTCGGTTAATACGGCTGACCCCGTAACCTCGCTGCCACTTCCCGCCGTCGTCGGAATACAGAATAAGGGGAGAATCGGCCCTGGTACCCTGTCTTCACCTAAATAATCCTGGGCTTGGCCGCCGTGGCAATATAGCAATGCCACTACCTTGGCCAAGTCCATATTGCTGCCGCCGCCCACCCCGAAGATCCCATCAGGCTGAAATTCTCTAGCCTGCCGCGAACATGTTTCCACCAGTTGCAGTGAAGGCTCGGGCTGGCCGCCGTCGAAAACACTGACTTCGATATCCAACCCGGCTAGAGGACTTTGGACCCGGTCGAGAATCCCGGCCTTGATCAGCGCGGGATCAGTGACGATCAGGACCTACGCAGCTGAGATTTTTGAGCGCGTTGACCAATATGTTGGACCGCGCCAGGCCCGAAAAGGATTTCTCCCGCACTATGAAACGTCCAGGTTTTAGCCATGCTTTAACCCAGCAGTGTACAAACGTGAGCTTCTCTCTCGACAAGCGGTAAGACCTGAGCCTGATAAAGCTCAATGAATACCTTCTCTTTGCGACGGCCTTGCCAACCCTCTTTTGAATCCCAGTGTTCACACAGCAAGAACCTCTTTTCATCGGCCTCGGAGTGATATACCTCAATCCGCTTACAGGGTGGTTCCTTGCAGGTAATCCGGCTGATCTGAGTGAGTAGCTCTGCTACCTTGGAGACATCTTCTCGGTTCCTGACTGCCAACCAAGCATTGACATAAAACATCGCTATCCTTTCAAATCGAATTGGGGGCCAACCTGCGCAGGCTTACCGCTTCTTCTATCGATGATCCGTCGGGCTTTACCCGGCGAGGCAATTCAGGTCCGATATCTTTTGCCAGCCGCATTACGTTTTCAAAGCGGCATACTCGCCCGCCTGAAGGTAAGGGTTGTGCCTCATTTCCACAGAGCTTTGGTCGTCGCTGCATCCAGCAACCGCCGTGCCGGCCAGGAAGAAAAGTGGTCCAGACTGGCGTTTCCGGCATGCTCTTCGTTCTGCATCGCGCCATTGAAGTCTTGCTATCGCGAGTCGCGGGCGCAAAGGGTCATTATCACGTCCATCCCCAATAGGTCGGCCTGGCAAGTCGTTCCTCATGGATCGAGAAAGCACGCAGATTTTGTAGGATTTCCGGTGGGAACGGACCCTGCTTGAGAACGGCCAAATTGGATTCCAATTCAGGGATCGACCGAACCCCGATGAGTGTCGATGAAATTTCTGAAAAGGACAAGCAGAAGCGCAGGGCGACCTGGGCAAGGTTCGAGACCTCTTCGCCCAGAACTTTGAGAACTTCTAAAGCCGCTTCCCGTAAAGGAGCTAATTGCTCCGGGACAATGTTGTGGATCTGACTGGTCAGCACTCCCTTCAGAAACGCAGACCGAACAAAAATCCCCATCTTCTTCTGGACCGCGCGGGGAAAGATGAAATCGGCCATTTTTTGATCGAGAAGGTTAAAGGGCGTTTGTAGTACCCGGAACCTGTCGTTCTTCATCACCTCCAGTGGAATGGCTTCGCCGTAGGTGCTGGCCCCCAGGAAGCGAATTTTCCCTTGCTGACGGGCTTCCTCGAGGCAGGGGAGAATGTCCTCTCGTTGCAGACTTTCCAGCGTCGTATTATGAATGAGCATCAGATCGATGGTCTCGAGCCGGAGTGCCTTCAGACTGGCTTCAATGGATCCCAGAATGGCCCGCCGAAGTTGCTTGGACCCCATGTTCTTATCGGGAGGGGGTGGAAACGGGCCAGAGTACTCTGGGGCGGGAGGAATGGTCACCTTGCTGGCGATAATGGGACGCGGAGTAATTTCGCGCAGCGCTCGGCCGATGATTTCTTCACTCACACCGTAGTCCCGGTGGGTGTCGATCATGTTGATCCCCAAATCCACTGCGCGCTGCACCAGACGAACAGCCTCTTGCTGCTCCGGCTTCTGGTAATAGTCCGTTCCTGGAAATCCGTAATTCATCCCCAGTTCCACGGTTCCCAGGCCAATTTCAGAAACCTTCAATCCCGTGTTTCCCAGCCGCTTGTATTTCATTAATGAACTCTGGCTAACAAATGTAGCCTCTCATGCCGACCTCATCACCCTGCGCTGTGAAAACGTCCTCGCTTCCGGGATGACAAACTCGCGATCGGGTAGGGGTCTCCTCCGCTTCACCGCCCGACATGGCTGGATGAGAGTGTACTACAGCTCCAGGCTAATACCCTTATAGACTCCGCCCGCCGCGCGCACGGCTTCCTTCAAACGTCTCTATCGAAAGTGCCCCGGATCGAGCGATCCCGCAACAAGTTGCGTGGAATCAAGACCCAAAGGAAGTTCGAGTCCCTCCACGCCCGCCATCTAACTACCCCTGTTCTTGGTAGACTCGAGCTCGTTCAATCTCCGCCGGCCGGCTGTTCCGCCCTGCCAAACAGAGATCGAACACCGCGAACGAAAGCCGCCCGCGCATCCAGTACCAGGCTGAACAACGACGGGACTAGGAACAGCGTAAACACCGTCGAAACGATCAGCCCCCCCACGACGACGCTTCCCAGCCCGCGGTAGAGTTCCGATCCCGCTCCCGGAAACAGCACCAACGGCATCATCGCGAACGTGCTGGTGGCGACACTCATGAAGATCGGACGAACTCGCGTGCGAGTCGCCTCGCGGATCGCCTCACGGGGGTTCATGTGGTCTTGCCTCATATGATTCAGCGACTGGTGAACGATCAGGATAGGGTTATTGACCACCGTCCCGACCAAGATGATGAACCCCAGCATGGTCAGAACGTCAAGCGCTTGATAGGTGAGAAACTTGTTCAGCACAGCCAGTCCCAAGAAGCCGCCTAGGGCTGCCAGCGGAACGCTAAACATGATCACAAACGGGTACAGGAAACTCTCGAACAGGGCGGCCATCAACAGGTAGGTAATGACGAGCGCGAGGAGGAAGTTCCATTTGAGGGCGTCAACGGTTTGCGAGAGCTTGTCGGCTGTGCCGCTCAACCGTGCGTGGTAGATTCCTCCGAGCCGGCCGGCTTCTCGCATCGGAGCGAGGATTTCCGCTTGAACCGTCTCCATCGCCTCTTCCAATGGCATCTGCGCGGGAGGCGTTACCTGGATGGTGATGGCCCGCTCGCGTTCCCGATGGTGGATTTGTGCCGGTCCGTTGGTGACAGCTATGTCTGCAACCGAGCCTAAGGTGATCAGTCGGCCGTCGGGCGTGGCGATGGGCATCTGCTCCAACAGGTGCGTGCGGTGCGCAAAGCTTTCCTTACCCTTTACGATCAGATCGATCTCTTTGCCCTCGTACTGGAAATCACTGGCCCGCGCACCGTCCACCAAAGCGCTGACCGTGAAGCCCAGATCGCGGTTCGTGATTCCCGCCTCCGCGGCTCGGCGGCGGTGAGTGACGACGCGAACTTCGGGGTTGCCCAGGTCCAAGCTGGGTATCGGACGAACCTGAGATCCCGGCAATGTCCGCATGGCTCCCATCAAAACCTCGCCTCCCAACTCGACCAGCCTCTCGATTTCGGGACCGGCGATTTCGATGTCGATACCGCGGCCTTGCCCCAGAGTGCGGGCGAACAGGCTGGCTTGCTGAAAAAACGTGATCGTTCCCGGCAAGGTTGCGCTGACCCTCTGGAACTCGGGGATCAACTCCCGGATGCGCAGCGGGTCGCGGGAGCGAAGGCCCATGAACGTTTGCTCCGGGCGGGCGATGAAGAACCAGCCCGCCAGGCCTCCGCCGGGAAGCGCGTCCGCCTGCTCTGGAGGCGTCTCCCACAGATAGGAAAGTTCCTCGACGTAGCGATGCCGGAAATCCGCAATCTCATCAATATTATGGCCGGGCGGCGGCAGCAGAATGCCGATAACCAAGTCCCGGTTGCCTTCCGGAAGGTATTCCGCCTTGGGTAAAAGCAGGACCGAGAGGCCAATCGCCGCCGAAGTCAGCACAACCACCGTGGCCAACCGCCGGAAGACGCCCCCGCAAAGCCAGTAGATGAAGTTCGTCAGGGCGTGGTTGAGCCGCTCCACCAGCCCCACGGCGCCAAACAGATTGCGAAGGCCGAACCGGGCGCGGTCGCCCCGGGCGGCGTGCAGAATCTTGGCCGACAAACTCGGAATGACGGTGATGGCGACAATCAAACTGAGACCCACGGCGCAACTAATCGCAATGGCAATGTCGCGGAAGAGTTGTCCGGCCTCTTGTTGGACGAATACGACGGGAACGAAGACCGCGATCGTGGTCAGCGTACTGGCCAACACGGCCCCCCATACCTCGCGCGCGCCGTCGTAGGCGGCTTGAGCGCGGGGCTTCCCCATCTGGCTATGCCGGTAGATGTTCTCCAGCACGACGATGGAATTATCCACCACCATGCCCACCGCGAAGGCCATCCCGGCCAGGCTGATGACATTGAGCGTGCGGTCAAACCAGTTCATCATCAGGAACGTCGCCACGACGCTGATGGGGATGGCAATGGCGACCACAAAGGTACTGGTGAAACTTCGCAGGAACAGCAACAGCACGAGGATCGCCAAGGAGCCGCCGACAAGCAGATTCTGTTTGACCAAGTTGATGGCGCTATCGATATACGTCGTCTCGTCGTAGACTTGGTGGAGCCGCAGCCCGCGCGGCTTGAGGAGCTCGGCGTTGATCCTGGCAACTCGCTCCTTGACGCCGGCCATGACATCGAGGATGTTGGCGCCCGATTCCTTGACGACGTTGGCGGCCATCATCCGCTGGCCCATGTAATAGCCCTTGTCCTGCTCCTTGCGATGGTCGAGTCGAGCGTAACCGACGTCGCGGACGTAGACGGGAACCCCGTTGCGCACCGCGATGACGACGTTTTCGATGTCGTTGGGCGAGGCGTATTCTCCGACCGTGCGAACGAGGTAGCGGCGCTTGCCTTCGTCGAAATCTCCTCCGCTGTAGTTGCGGTTCTCGCGTTCAAGCGCCGCCGCCAATTGGTTGAACGTCACTCTGCGGGCGGCAAGCTTGGCCGGGTCGACGACGACTTGCATCTCCAGTTCGCGTCCCGCGAAGCTGCTCGACGCCGCCACGCCGGGCACGCGCTCGAGCTCGGGTTTGATGAAGTCCTCGACGAAATCGTGTTGCGTCGAGATATCGCCCTCGAAGCCGTCCGTTTCCGTCGGCATCAGAATGAACCAGCCACTCGCATTGGCCCGGGGGTCGACCGTGCGGATCACCGGTTTATCCGCGTCGTCGGGATAGCTGGGCACCTGATCGAGCCGATTGGAAACCTTCAGCACGGCCGTGTCGAGGTCGGCGCCGACCTGGAAGGTCATGGTGATCGAACCCCGGTTCTCGCCACTTTCGCTTTCCATCTCGACGAGACCTTCGAGGCTCTTCAGTTGCTCTTCCTGCTCGTCGATGATGTCGCGCTCCATCTCATAAGGACTGGCGCCGGGCCAAGTCGTGCTGACCGTGACCTCGGGCTCCTCGACGGTGGGCGTGAGCTGGACCGGTATGCGGAAAAGAGCGATTCCGCCGAACAAGGTCAGCAGGATCACGCCTACCGCGGTCGTGACCGGATACCGAATGGCGCCGCGGACGATCGTCATGGCAGTTTGTACTCGATCGGTTCGCCTTCTACGGCTTGTCCCGGCATGAGCCGTTCGTTGCCCCTGGTCACCACGCGCCGGCCCGGCCGGACGTTGCCGCTGACCTCGATCCAGCTTCCGACGCCGGCTCCGGTCTGTACACGAATCGGCTCTACCGTGCCATCGTCTTTGATGATGTAGATCACTTGGTGCGGATTTTGGCTGACGACAGCGTCCTTAGGCACAATGGTCGCCCGGTAGGCGGCGCCTCCGGCGAATGAAACCTGGGCCAGCATACCGGCGGCCACCTTGCCTCCTGGATTCGGGAACTTCAACTTGACGGGGAAAGTTCGAGCCTGCGCATCAGCTCGGGGAATGATCGCGGTCACCGTGCCGACCGTCTTGCGTCCGCCGACCGCTTCAAACTCGACAGACACGCGGCTGCCGACCCGCAGGCCCCGATAGTAGCGTTCCGGGACTTGAACCAACACCCGCAGGTCGTCAACGGCCATCAGCTCGACAACGGGATCACCGACCGCCAACCACTGCCCGAGCTCAGTGTGTTTGTCGATGACAACGCCGTTGAAAGGGGCGTGAATCGTACAGCGCTTGATGTCGTCCAGAATGCGTTCGATTTCAGCTCGCAGCCGATCGAGGCGGCCCTGCCAGGCGCTGAACTCGTAGAAAGCGTCGTCCAGCTCCTGTTGGCTGAAAACCTTGGCATCGAATAGCTCCCGCGCTCGTTCCAGGTTTCTTTCCGCCAGCTTGAGACGAGCTTCCGCTTCGCTGAGCTCCGATTGCGAAGCCTGCCGGAGCAGTTCGAGATTTCGCGTGCGTAAGCGAGCGAGAACCTGCCCTTTTTCAACCGCGTCACCCTCGCGAACGGCGAGCTCGACGACCAGACCCGCCACCTCTCCGGCAACCGTGCTGACGGTCGGCGACTCCACCGAGCCGGGAAGCCGGACTTGACGCCGGACGGTGTATTCGCGAGCTTCGGTGTAGCGGATCGGGCTAGGTCCGGGACCCTGAGCCGACAAGCACGTCAGCCCTGCTAGGACGTACGCTAGAACCGGCAACCGCATCAGGCTTGGTGTAAGCAAAACACGCGAGGGTGCCTTTCCACCAGCAACTCTTGCTATTCGCTTAAACAACCCTAGTCTAGCGCGGCCAGGGCTCGGCACGATGACCCTGCTTGACTGTGCATCTTGGACAGAGATAGGGTCAAGGCTACCCACTGCTCGGACGCGATTGTCGATCTGCTACTAAATCGAGTGGACGAGGAGAAGCGTCGGTTCAGGGAGAAAGATCAGGTGACATCCAATACTTTTGTGGAACCAACCAAACTGCGCGATTGCTCGGCGCGCATCCCGTAAAAGTAAACGATCTCGGGCCCGTGCAGGCCGGCGTAGCCGACAAAGATCATAAGGTATACGAGGGCAAGCCCGAGTGGCCCCAAATACTCCGAGATGCCTAACAACTGAACCAAAGCCATGAAAGCCAGCAAAAGAGCGCCAACCGGTATGAGCACAACGTACGCCGCCAAGCCGGCCAAGAATTGGAAAACGAATAGGGACCCGACATCGCCCCTGGTAAGTTTCCAACTCTCCTTTAACGCCTGAATCGGTCCCGCCCGATGAACCAGCGCAAACTCATCGGCCCAAAACAGTCTCAGCGCGAGAATAATTCCCGGTACGAGTAAAGCCAGCATGCCTAAAACAATAGCGGCTAGACAAACGATCCAGCTGAGCGTCCAGGGAATAAATCTCCGCAAAGTCCACGCGTAGGGATCCCCCTGCACGAGTCGAGTGTAACGCTGGGAAAGAATGACTTGCGTCAGAGCGATCCCAAAAGCCAGCATCAAAAGTATGAGGATCCCTGCACCGCCTGAAACGGTCGTTTCACCACCCTCGGCGGCCAGCGACTCCCCGCCTAGCCAAGCCACCATCCCCATAATGAAGGCGATCGGGGCGGTGTAGAGGCAAATGGCGGGAAGTGAGCGGGACCACAGTTTCCATCCGGTCCTGATGGGCTGATCGAAACCTTCCAGCAGCACACTCTCGCTGGGCAGTGCTGGTCCACTCCGCGCCTTGGTGCGTTTTTCCCGGCACGGTTCAGAGCAGAACACCTCTTCGGCGGCCGTGTCCTCGACGCGACAGTCCCCGCAAAAGGGCGCACCACAGTGATCACAGCGTCCCGCTGCGGGTTGACCAGGGTGCTTTGCGCAATCGAGAGTTGACTCGGCTGTAGCCACAGGTTCCTCCAACACGAACGGCCGATTTCAGTCTCCTACGGGCGAAATTGTACCCGCTCAGCGGCCCCCGCGCAAGGATTAGAGTTATCCAATACAGGATGAGCCTGAAGGGGAGGTTTGTTTCCAACACAAGATGAGCCTGAACGTGAGCGGGACGAAAGGGTACAAGCTGCTGGTGAATGACGATCACCATGCAGAACCTAGAGCGGCTTACCCTGGCCGAGATGCAGGAGTTCCTGGCCGGCAGTCGAAGCATTGGCTTCAGAGTCCAGGGACGCGAGCAGATTTATCGCTTTGTCGAGCGTATCTTGGCGGCGCAGCACTACCGACGGCTTGGCAGGAGGCAGAAGGGCATCGTGCGGCGGTTTCTGGCGCGGCTGAGCGGGTTGAGTCGGGCCCAGTTGACGCGGCTGATGGGGCAGTGGCTTCGGCACCGACGGATCGAGGCCCGACAACCCCGTCGGCGCCGCTTTCCGCGCCGCTACACACCCCAGGACATTGCCTTGTTAGCAACCGTCGACGCTGCCCACGAGGGTCTGTCCGGGCCGGCGGTACGGCGCATCCTCGAGCGCGAGTATCAGTTCTTCGCCAACTCGGAGTACGTCCGCCTGGCCCACATCTCGATTTCCCACATTTACAACCTGCGGCGCTCCCGGGCTTATCGCTCACAGCGGGTGGTGTTCGATCGCACTCAGAGACGACAGGTCGGGATCGCCGAGCGGCGCAAGCCCGAGCCACAGGGACAACCCGGCTATCTGCGCGTCGATACGGTGCACCAGGGTCACTGGGACACTCGCCCGGGGCTGTATCACATCAACGCCGTCGATACGGTCACGCAGTGGCAGGTCGTCGGCTGCGTCGAGACGATCTCGGAGCGACACCTGATCCCGGTGCTGGAAGCGATGTTGCACCAGTTCCCCTTTCGCCTGCGCGGCTTCCACTGCGACAACGGCTCGGAGTTTCTCAATCACCGCCTGGCCCGGCTGCTCAACAAGCTACTGATCGAGTTCACCAAGTCGCGCCCCTATCGCACCACCGACAACGCTCTGGTGGAAGGCAAAAACGGGGCCGTGGTGCGCAAGCACATAGGCTACGGAGCGATCGCCGCCGAGCATGCCTCCGCGTTGCAGCGCTTCTACACAGCCTATTTCAATCCCTATCTGAACTACCACCGCCCGTGCGGCTTCGCCACCATCGAGATCACCGCCCGGGGCCAACGCCGCCGTCGCTATCGCGCCACCGACTACCGCACGCCCTACGAAAAGCTACTCTCGCTGCCCGACTGGCAAAAGCACCTCAAGGACGGCGTGCGAACCGAGACGCTCCAGCAGCAAGCCAGCCGCCACAGCGACACGGCAGCGGCCCAGCGGATGCAGAAAGCCAAGCTCGCCCTGCTAGCCCGTTGTCGACTTCGTCGCTGACAGATTTCTGCAGTGATGGAAGCAGGGCAAGGGGACTTCAAACGCCAGCCCCCTTGCCCCGCACCCCCATCCCCCGCTGCCTAACTGCCACTGACTGCCTAACCGCCACTGAAAGGAGAACCCCAGCAGCACCGCCCGTCCGATCCTCCTTCTTCAGGCTCATTCTTGGATTGGAAAATGCTGGATTCCCATTCGCCTTCGCCGGAAAAAGCAACACACTCACCTGTCAACGCCATTCAATACGTTGACAGCTTATCTACCAGGAGACGGCTCGGACGACGGATTCGGCGACGCGGACGATGAGCCGCCATCCCTGGGACTAGCTGTCTGCGGAAGACCTATCGCTCGCCGGCAACCGGGTGATACAATCGTCCTGCTGGAAAGCCGGGGTCACGAAGCAAATGAGCGAGGGTTTCGGCTATGAGACTTGAGGGGAAAAGTTGCATCGTCACGGGAGCGGCGCGGGGCATCGGAAAAGGAATCGGCCTCCGGCTGGGGTGTCGACGCCCAAAGATATCGAGGGGCTCGCCGCCTTCCTGGCCTCTTCCGACTCCGACTACATCAGCGGCCAGATCATTAACGTCGATGGCGGCATGGTGTTGCACTAAAGTATATGGTGTTGCCCTAAAGAGTTGACCATCGTTTCACAACTGCTATGAGCCAAACCAAATCTCTTCCGCTGAAGGTGCTCGACCCCGCGGAGCTATCGTCGATTGACCAAGACCATTGGCTGAGGATGTACGGCCAGATGGTCAAGATCCGCAAATTCGAGGAGCAGGTCAACCAGCTCTACACCGGCGCGAAGATGCCCGGATTGGCCCACCTCTACATCGGTCAGGAAGCCGTCGCTGTCGGCATCTGCGAAGCCCTGCGCACCGATGATTACATCACCAGCACGCACCGTGGTCACGGCCACTGTCTAGCTAAGGGGGGGGCGGTGGACCTTATGTTCGCCGAGCTGCTCGGCAAGGAAGCCGGCTACTGCCGTGGCAAGGGCGGCTCCATGCATATCGCGGACCAAGAACGGGGCAACCTGGGCGCGAACGCGATTGTCGGCGGCAGTGCGGGCATTGCGACCGGGGCGGCGCTCTCCGCGCAAATGCGCGGCACCGACCAGGTGGCCGTCTGCTTCTTTGGCGAGGGCGCTTTGGGCCAGGGCTTCCTCTACGAAGCCATGAACATGGCCTCGCTGTGGAAACTCCCCGTCATTTATCTGTGCGAGAGCAACCAATACAACGAATATACGCACTGCTCGGAGACCACCGCCGGCGAGGTGCGCGCGCGGCCCGAAGCGTTCGGCATCGCCTTCGAAGAGGTGGATGGTCAGGACGTACGCGCCGTGCACCTGACGGCCAAGCGGGTGGTCGAGCGAAGGCGGCAGGGGGAGGGCCCCTCCTTCCTTCTTTGCCATTGCTATCGGTTTCGCGGCCACCATGTGGGGGACATCAATCGTTCTTTCTACCGCTCCAAGCAAGAGGAAGAGGAGTGGAAGGCGCGGGATCCGATCAAGTTGCTGACCGAGTGGCTCGTGAGTGAAGGGCTGGGGGATAGCGACGTGCTCGGCCGCATTGACCAGCAGGTGCAGGCTGAGATTGACGCCGGGGCGGAGTTCGCCCTACAGGCTCCTTTCCCCGATGCCGGCGAGGTGGATCAGCATGTCTACTGTTGAGGCCAACGGTCGAGAAATTACGCTCGGCGAGGCTGTCCGCGAGGCCCTTGCCGAGGAAATGCGCAGGGATCCCACGGTCTTCATCATGGGCGAGGACGTTGCCGAAGCAGGGACCCCGTTCAAGGTGCTCTCGGGCCTCGTCGAGGAGTTTGGGCCCCGCCGGGTGATCGACACACCCATATCGGAGGCCGGCTTTACCGGGATTGGCGTAGGCGCGGCCATCACGGGCATGCGTCCGGTCATCGACATCATGTTCGGCGACTTTATCACCCTGACGATGGACCAAATGGTGAATCAAGCGTCCAAGACTCACTACATGTCCGGGGGGAAACTCAAGGTGCCGCTCGTGCTGCGCACAACGCTCGGAGCCACGCGCCGCTCCGGAGCGCAACATTCGCAGTCGCTCCATGCCTGGCTCAGCCACATCCCCGGTTTGAAAGTCGTACTGCCGTCAACCCCCTATGACGCCAAAGGCCTGCTGAAAACCGCCATCCGGGACGACAATCCGGTGGTTTTCTTCGAAGATAAGATGATGTTCAAAACCAAGGGGCCGGTGCCGGAAGAGGATTACACGATTCCGTTCGGCGTGGCCGACGTCAAGCGTAGTGGCGAGGACATCACTCTTGTCGCCACCAGCAGCATGGTCTACGTCGCCCTGGACGCCGCCGACTTGCTGGCGGCCGAGAACATCAGCGCGGAAGTCGTCGATCCGCGAACGACTTTCCCTCTTGACAAACAGACGCTGATCGATTCCGCAAAAAAAACCAGCCGCGTCATCGTCATCGACGAAGGCTACCAGCGTTACGGCGTGACGGGCGAGATCGCCTCGGTCATCGCCGACGGTGCTTTCTATCACCTAGACGCGCCGGTCAAACGCATGGGCGCCATGGATGTGCCCGTGCCGTTTTCGCCCGTCCTGGAGGACTTGACCGTACCCACGGCGGCATCGGTCGCGGCGGCCGCCAAGAGCCTCTGTGCCGGGAACTAGAGCAGGAAAACCATGGCACAAAAAACGTTTGGCCTAATGGCTGTCACTGGGAACAGCGGGTGGATTTCGCCCGTCTGCGAAGCGAGCGTCTCGAACGGGTCAAGAAGCTGCTCTCGCAGTCGTAGGGGCACAGCATGCTGTGCCCGAGCCTCGAGCCTATCGCGTGCTGCTTAGCCCGTCAATAGGTAGTTAAGCAGCAACACCGTTAAGAACCTCAAAACGCCAACCCAGCAGAATCCTCCTACAAGCGAGATCAAGATCAAAGACGGTACAGGTCTGCGTGATCGTCAAGGACCTGAAGGAGGCCATGGACCGCTACCACTCTTTGTTCGGTATCGGTCCGTTCGCGAAGTCTACACTGTTGACACCAGAGAGCTTCCCGGCGTCACCTACCGAGGACAGCCGGGGGACTATCGCGTGACCGTCGCCATGGGCAAAATCGGGACGGGCATGCTGGAGCTGCTCGAAAGCGAACGAGGCGAGACGATCTATAAGGAGTTTCTCGACAAACACGGGGAAGGGGTCCATCACATCGGCTTCTTCGTGGACCAGGACCACGACCGGGCCTGCAACGCGCTGATCGACGAAGGGTTTCCGCACACGCAGGGCGGCCCGATTCTGGGCGAGAATCGAGACGGCCGCTTCGACTACTTCGATACCGAGAAGAAGCTCGGTACGACCATCGAACTTCTTGACTTTCCGGAAGTGCTCGGCGAATGCGCCAACATGTATCCGTGACTGAATGGTTGGGCCCGCCTCTTCGCACGGACCCCGTCTTCCGAGCATCAAGGCGGGCTAGCTAGTGCTTGGTTGCATAAATTCAGGATAGGTTATAGGCGGACAATCCCTGGACCGCTCCCTCACGGTCGCGGCTCAGAAGACTCTGCGAACAAACCACTTCCGGGCCAGACGGACGATCGTATGGTCCTTCGGGAAAGGGCTTTTCAAATAACGCGAACTTTTGCCACCAAGCGCTAGAGCCTCCGCTCATTTTGTGAACTCGCCAGACGGTCGGGGCCATGATAAGGTCAACGTGATGGATCAACGGGCCGGCTATGTCTTGGTGGGCGGCAAAAGCTCGAGATTGGGAATAGACAAGGCGCTGTTGGATTTTGAGGGCAAGCCCCTGGTTACGCGTGTCGCAAACGTTGTCCGCGCAGCCGCGGGTCGCGTCACGATCGTCGGTCCACTGGGAAAATACGGACATCTGGGGCTGCGCGTCATTCCCGACCCGGTGGAGAACTTCGGACCCCTGGCCGGTCTGCTTGCTGCTCTGGAGGATTCGGAAAGCCCTTGGAACCTGGTCACGGCTTGCGACATGCCCTACCTCGATGCTCGCTTCCTGAGTTTTCTCTTCGAGGAGGCGCAAGCAGCTGGCGCCGATGTTCTCTTACCTGTGGACTCCGAGGGGAATCCCGAGCCGCTCTGCGCGGTCTACTCGTTAGAGGCGCGCTCGACGATTCGCCGCCGCGTTGAGCAGGGGGTTCACAAAATCACGCGAGCCTTCGAAGGCCTGAGAGTCGACGAGCTAGCGCCTGATCGGTATGCTCGCTTTGACCCCGAGGGGCGAATCTTTACCAATCTCAATACGCTGGAGGACGTCCGCGGAGCGGGACTCGTGCTGCCGTCCGCAAGGCCGTCGTAGAGTGTGACGGAGAGGCCACGTCCGCGTACGTAGGCCGCCGTCGCTACTCGTTGCGATGCACGAGCTCTAAGAATGCATCGGCGGCGTGCGACGGCTGCCGCTTGGCGGGATACGCCAGCCGAATCTTCCGCTCGACCTGGATTTGCTTGACCGCCACTTCCCGCAGGATGCCGGCCGCAATCTCCTGCTCGACGCACATCTTAGGGAGGAAGGCCACGCCGAGGTTCAGTTGGACGAGCCTCCGAATCGTCTCAATGGTCGGCATCTCGACTTCCATGTTGAGCGCCACCTGGTGGCGACGGAAAATGTCGATGACCGTCGCGCGGTAAGGCGAGACTACATTGTGAGCAATGAACGTCTCCATGCCTAGCTCGGTGATATTGACCTCCTGACGGTCGGCGAAACGATGCGTGGGTGAGACCACGAAGGTCAACGCGTCTGTATAGATCTCGGCCGTCACCAATTTCGGGTCGCCTGGATCGTAGCTGATCGCGCCCAAATCCAGAGACCCCGCCAGCAGCGCCTCCGGAATGCGGCTCGACAGACTTCGGCGAATCTCCACCTTCACACCCGGATAGAGCCTCCGGTACCTGTCGATGTGGACCAGAAGATACAGGGCAGTCGATTCGTTTGCCCCGATCGTGAGCTTGCCGGCTCTCTTGTCTCGGAGCTCGGCCAACGCGTTCTGAAGTTCGCGCTTGAGCCCGTCGAACCGCTGGGCGTACTCGAGCACGGCACCTCCGGCATCCGTCAGCACCAGACTTCTGGACGAACGATCGATCAGTTTTTCCCCGAGCTCGTTCTCCAGGCGCTTGAGGGCAAGTGATACCGCCGGCTGAGTCCGCAAGAGCTTTTGTCCTGCCGCCGAAAAACCGCCTTCCTCGACAACTGTTCGGAATGTTTCGAGTAGCGAGAAGTCCATGGTCTTATGCTCCTATTGACAAACGACGATGACGCGGTTTAGGCGGCGCGCTCGTCTGTCGGCCTAGCTAGTGTAGTGCCACATAAATAACTGGACAATAACACCCT
Organism: Bryobacterales bacterium; assembly: GCA_965248105.1. Classification (GTDB taxonomy): domain Bacteria; phylum Acidobacteriota; class Terriglobia; order Bryobacterales; family UBA6623. The sequence goes on along the minus strand of CBDFIK010000006.1, from coordinate 432,891 downwards.
TTTCGCGGTAGGATGGTTTATGTGGCCATCCGCTGACGCTCTACCCCTCACCGCCAAAGTCGAGCGCGCCGCCAAAACCCACGCCCTTGTCCAGAACCGTTAGTGGCACTACACTAGAGACTCCGAATTGACTGCGCGGCTATTCGGTTCCTCTGGCCACTCTTGCTCGCCAAGCGCAGGCTGCACATGAAGGCCGTCTATCGGAAAGGCCTGCCGCGCGACAGGCGCTTTCAGTAATGATTCTCTAGGACCGATAAATTTATGTTATCAAATAAGCGTTAGAAATGAGAACTGATGTCATTATAAATTTGTATTATATTGAGGAGCCTGCTTAACTAGTAAAAACAGGGAGGCCGAGATGTCAGAGCGGGTATACATCTTTGACACGACTCTGCGCGATGGGGAGCAGTCCCCGGGCTGCAGCATGACCACGCCGGAAAAGGTCAAGATGGCGGGGAAACTCGCGGAGCTAGGTGTCGACATCCTCGAGGCCGGTTTCCCGATAGCTTCCGACGGGGATTTCGAAGCCGTGCAGGCCGTAGGGCGGGAGTTTCCGGAAGTGAAGGTGGCGGCGTTGGCGCGGGCGGTGCCGACTGATGTGGAGCGAGCGCTGCGGGCACTGGAAGGCGCGAAAAAGCCACTCGTTCACTGCTTCATTGCCACCAGCGAGATTCACCTCACATACAAACTCCGCAAAACCCAGGACCAGGCGCTCGACGATGCTGTGCGGGCGGTACGACAGGCGCACGAGTACGTCGAGGATGTGGAGTTCTCAGCCGAGGATGCCACGCGCACCGACATCGACTACCTTTGTCGCATCTCGAAGGCCGCGGTCGAAGCCGGCGCGACGACCATCAATATTCCGGATACCGTCGGGTTCATGGTGCCTGACGAGTACGCGGCGTTTATCGGACGGGTGGTCGAGGCGGTCGGAGACAAGGCGATCGTAAGCGTCCACACGCACGATGATTTGGGTATGGCCGAGGCCAACTCTCTGGCGGCCCTGGGGGCGGGAGCCCGCCAGATCGAATGCACCATCAACGGTATTGGCGAGCGCGCCGGAAACTGCGCGCTGGAAGAAGTGGTGATGGCCATGGCCGTTCGAAACGATCAACTGCCCTTCCATACCGGCATCCGCAGCGAATTACTGTACCCTTGCAGCCAGTTACTTAGCAGCTTAATCACCTTTGGGCCGCAGCCCAACAAGGCCATCGTGGGCGCCAACGCGTTTGCTCACGAAGCGGGCATTCACCAGGACGGCTACCTGAAAAACCCCTTGACCTACGAAATCATGAGGCCCGAGATGGTCGGCGTGCCGGCGACGAACCTCGTGTTAGGCAAACACAGCGGGCGTCACGCTCTGCGCGAACGGGTGAAGGACCTGGGTTTCGGCGAGCTGGATCGAGAACAGCTCAACCAAGTCTACAAGGCATTTACGACACTTGCCGATGGTAGAAAGGGAATAACGAACGACGACATCGTTGCCCTGTTGAAGGATCTCGGCATCTCAGAAAAGGCGGCTTGACGCGCGTCAAAGGGGCCAAAGCTTCCCTGGATTAGCTCAATCTCCGACCAGTCCTCCACCTCGTTAGCCCCCGGGTTACATTGGAGCCTGTTCCCTACAATAGGGCGCTCGGTTCTGGCTAGCCGCTTATGCGCGTCGGAACGAGAATTTTGTTCTCGTTTCAGGTGGCGGCGTCGAGGTACACGCGGATTCATCCGTGCTGAGCGGCATCATCTCTGGACCGCTCGCTCACACTCGCGGCTCGCTGCTCGACGCTCTGGGATATCAAGGGCGGAGCCCTTGGTTAGCTGGTGTCGTGAGACACTAGGCCTAGCCAGAGATCCACGTAGCAACAGAAGGAGACTGCCATCGAACCATGAAACTCAACGTCCTGGTGATCCCCGGAGACGGCATCGGTCCGGAAGTAACCCGGGAGGCTGTTCGGGTGCTGGAACATGTCGCCAACAAGTGGGGTCACGAACTCCGCCTCACGGAAGCTCTGCTTGGCGGTGCAGCGATCCACAAAACCGGCGGACCTTTGCCCGAAGAAACAAAGCGGGCCGCCCTGGAGGCCGATGCAACGCTGTTGGGGGCTGTGGGACTCCCTGAATTCGACGACCTGCCGGCCGAACGGAGACCGGAGAAAGGCCTGCTCGGTTTACGCAAGGCGATGGACGTTTTTGCCAACCTGCGTCCCGTCGTGGCCTACGGAAGCTTGCTGGACTCCTCCCCTCTGAAGAACGACATCGTTCGCGGGACAGACATGCTGATCGTCCGCGAGCTGACGAGCGGCATCTACTTCGGGGACCCGCGCGGCATCAACGACTCCGATGGCGAACCCGTCGCGGTCAACTCCATGGTCTACCGGCAATCGGAGATCGAACGGATTGTCCGCATGGCTTTCGGGCTGGCGGAAAAGCGCCGCAAGAAGTTGACGTCAGTAGACAAGGCGAATGTTCTAGAGTGCTCGCAGTTGTGGCGGCAGGTCGTGGAGGATGTCGCGGGGGATTTTCCCGGCGTTGAGCTGGACCACGTGTTCGTCGACAACTGCGCCATGCAGTTGATCCTGAATCCTCGACGGTTTGACGTGATCGTCACGGGGAACATGTTCGGCGACATTCTGAGCGATGAGAGCGCGGTGCTGGCCGGCTCGATCGGCATGTTGCCCTCGGCCTCTATCGGCGACCAGCTTCCGAGCGGTGTGTGGCGTGGTCTCTACGAACCCGTCCATGGCTCTGCCCCGGACATCGCGGGCCAGGGCAAAGCCAATCCGTTGGCGGCTATCGGCTCGGCGGCGGCGATGCTCAGCTACAGCTTCGGCCTTAAGGAAGAAGGAGCGGCGATCGAGGCGGCTATCCAAGGGGTGCTGGAAAACGGCCCGCTGACGGCGGATCTGAAGCCCGAGGGTGCCGGCACGACCGAAGAGGTGGGAAAAGCGGTTTGCGAAGCGCTCGGCTGAGTTGTTGTAAAAGGCAACGATCTGACACCCGTTACTCGCATAGTCAAGTTTGACGTCTGCTTCGCGTCGTCTTACCATCAAGTAAGACGATGAAGCGCGGTGCCACATTGACGGCTCGGGTCTCCTCGAAAGGCCAGATTGCCATTCCCAAACCCATTCGTGACCAGCTTGGGCTCAAGGCAGGAACTGACCTCGCGGTGCGCGTTGAAGGAGGAGAAGTTGTGCTGCGGAAGGTAGCAGCGGACTCTTGGCGCCAGTGGGAGGGAAGGTTTGAAGGGACACCGCTTCTCGAAGACTTAGCCGAAGAGCGAAGGAGAGAACGCGAAAGGGATGCCCGCAAAGGTGCTTGACGCTTGGGCCTTGATGGGTTGGCTGCAAGGCGAGGAGCCCGTCACCGCGAGGGTTCGGAAGATGTTCCAGCGAGCCCAAAGCCGACGGCTAGACCTGGCGATGAGTTGGATTAATCTTGGTGAGGTGTATTACCTGTTAGCGAAACGACATGGCGATACCCACGCGGATCAGTTTCTGTCCGATCTGGCGTTGATACCGCTTCGGCCCGTCGTGCCGGACGAGCGTACGATTATTGGTGCGGCGCAGTGGAAAAGCCGGTTCCCGATTTCGTATGCAGACGCTTTCGCCCTGGAAACTGCCCGGCAAAGACAAGCAAGGCTAGTGACCGGCGATCCTGAACTGAGGCTGTTGGCTGAGCGAGATCCTCTCGTGAAGCTGGAGTGGGTCGGGCGGTGATACCATTTGGCCGCAGCTTTGCCATCATCGGCGAGAGACCGCAGCCCCTCGGTGGCATCCTGCTAGGTGGCCGCAAGTTGCTGGGACGAGAAACCCCATAACGATGACGGTGTCGGATTACCCTTGATACCGACCTTGCCACGGCGCCTACGTTCTCTCTGCTAGCCCCAGACGTCTCATCAAGGCTTCAGAATCGGGGTTCCGGCCCATGAAGCTCCGAAACAGTTTGGCGGGATCTTCGCTGTCGCCCTTGGAGAGGATTTGCTCCCGGAATGCCCGCCCCACCTGGGGACTGAAGATTCCCTCCTTGGCAAACCGAGTGAAAGCGTCGGCTTCGAGCACTTCCGACCATTTGTAGGAGTAGTAGCCCGCTCCGTACCCCACCGGGTCGGCAAACAGGTGGCTAAAGCCGGCGATCATCGCGTGGTCAGAGGGCAGTTTCACGGGCGAAAAAGACCGCAGCAGATCGAAGGCGTAGGCCATCACGTCGCCGTCCGATTCCAGACTGTAGTCGATGTGGAGAGCCAGATCGAGGGTGCCGAAGCTGAGCTGCCGCATCTGCGCGCCGGCGGCGCGGAAATTACGCGTTCGCTTCAGTTTTTGAAAAAGTTCTTCCGGAATTGTCTCGCCGGACTGATAGTGCCGCGCGAAAAGATCCAGCGCTTCGCGCTCCCAGCACCAATTCTCCATGATCTGAGAAGGAAGCTCGACGAAGTCCCAGGGAACGTTCGTGCCGGCCAAGCTGCGAATTTCCACCCGGCTCAACAGATGGTGGAGCAGGTGCCCAAACTCGTGAAAGAGCGTCTCGACCTCGCGGTGGGTTAGCAGAGCCGGCTTCTCACCCACCGGAGGAGTGAGATTACCGCAAATGACACCGAGGTGAGGCCGGCAGTCGTCCTTCCGGGCGGTGCCCGTGATTAGGGAGTCCATCCAGGCGCCACCGCGCTTGTTTTCCCTGGGAAAGAAATCGGCGTAGAACGCGCCCAGCCAAGCGCCATCTTCGTCGTGGACGCTGTAGTAAGTAACGGCAGGCTCCCAGACCGGGACTCCGCTGCGCTGTTTCACCGTGATCCCGTAAAGCCGTCCGGCCAAATCGAAGAGGCCTTCGAGAACACTCTCGAAGGGAAAGTAGGGGCGCAGCTCCTCTTCGTCGAATTCGTAGTCAGTTTTGCGGAGTTTTTCCGCGTAGTAACCGAGGTCCCAGACCTGGAGACCGGGTACGTCTTTCCCTTCGAGCGCGCGGCGAAAATCTTGGAGTTCGTCGGTTTCTTCTTGGAAGGCTGCCCGCGTCCTCTTTGTTAGAGAGCGAACAAAATCTTGAGCGCCCGCGCCCTTCTTCGCCATTCGTTCCTCGAGCACCAGGTCCGCGAAATTGTCGTAGCCGAGCAACTGCGATTTTTCCCTTCGTAGAGCGAGGACCTTGGCAATGACTTGGCGGTTGTCGAACGGTCCTCCGCTGGCCCGGGTGCTGAAGGCGCGATATACCTGCTCCCGGGTTGCCGCATTGTCAAGGTACGTCATCAAGGCGATATAGCTGGGCTCTTTCAAGGTGAAGCGCCAGCCTTGGGCGCTTTTTTCCTCCGCGCTTTGGCGTGCGGCCTCGACCGCGCTGTGCGGCAGCCCGGCTAGCTTGGATTCGTCCTCGATCAGCAGCTCGAAAGCATTCGTGGCGTCGAGAACGTTCTCGGAGAATTTGGTAGTGAGTTTGGTCAGCTCAACGTTAATCTCCGTGAGGCGTGCTTTACCCGCGGCGTCGAGATCCGCTCCGCTTCGGCGGAACGCATCAACTGTTTTCTTGAGGAAGCGGGCGCGAGTTCCGCCAACCTGCGTCGCGTCGGAAGTCTGGGAGTAACTTTTCAGCTGGCGCCACAGATTCTCATTCAGTGGGATACCGGAATAGAATTCGCTGACCCGGGGTTGCACGGCGTTGTAGGCGGTGCGCAGTTCGGGATAGGTGGCAACGGACTCCAGGTGCCCGACGATACCCATGGCGTGTTCCAGGCGCTCTGTGATGGCCTCCAGGGCGAGCAGGGTGTTCTCGAAGGTACGATTTTCGGGGTCGGCCGCCAGCCGGTCCAGGCGATCCTGGGCGTCGCCAAGCAACTCGTTGATCGCCGGCTCGACCTGCTCGGCCTTTATCTGGTTGAAGGGAATCTCGAATTCAAACCGAAGCAGGGGGTTGGAATCTAGATCGGAGGACATTGATGATCTACTCGGTCGCGCAAAGGGATCAGTTTAGCAGGCAAGGGCGGGAGTACTTCGGTGCGGCAGCACGGGCTGAGCGTGCCTTCCTCCAGGGGCCGTTCCAACCACAAACGACGAAACAAACCCAATCTCGCCGAACCCGCATGGAAACAACGCCTTCCCGGCCAACGGAAGCCCTGCCCCGACAGGCAGGGAGGGATCCGCGCCGCTCAGTCCCGTTCACGCGGCTTGCTTGAAGCAGGCCAGTCGTTTTACGGCTGGTACCGCGCCCCGCACTCCCGGTGGTTCCCTCTGGCGCTCGGCCGCCTCCAGCGCCCGAGCGGGGCCTGGGGTGGGGCGACAGCGAGCCTCCAGGGGCGGCTCGGTGATCTCGAGCAATGATCAATTTCTGCTAGGTTATCCCCAGAGCCCGTTGGCTCCGAAGCCGGTCCAGCCCGCACACTGCATCAGCCTCTCAACGTGTAGGAAGGAGACCCGTCCAAGTGGCGCCTTTGTTTTGATCCGGTCCCCTGACGGTGCCCATGGTTCAGCCTCGAACCCGGCAAGCGAAAATCGCCCTATTCTTGGCGGCAGCCCTCTTGGCGCTGGCGACGGCCGAGTTTGCCGCGCGCTACCTTTTTACGGCTCCGCTGCTCGACCTGCCCATCTACCGGCGTGACACCCAAGGCAACTTGTTGCTCAGACCAGGTCTGCGCCGGCGTCACGTCGCCCGGCACTGGGACGTGACTGTCGCCATTAATGAGCAGGGCTGGCGCGACTCCAGCGATCCGACTCTCAGTGGAGGGCCGACGTTACTCGGGCTGGGCGATTCGTTTGCTTTTGGCTGGGGTGTAGAGCTGGAAGAGTCGCTGTTCTTTCTGGTTGAGGAGCGGCTCAAGCGAGTCCGGGCAATGCGTTTCGTTAAAGCGGGTGTGCCGGGTACAGGGCCGAGCGACCAATGGAAGCTACTACCGGCATTGTGGGAGCGTTACCGACCGAGCATCGTGGTGCTGGTCTTTTTCGTCGGCAATGATTTCACTGATGTCCAAATGGGAGGCTCTTCTCAGTTCGAGGTGCGAGACGGTTACCTCGGGCGTCGTCCACTCCCGGATCAGCCTGACTCCTGGATCAAGGATGTCAGCTGGCGGCTGGCGCGATATTCTCGGCTTTTGCAATGGCTCCGCGCCGCGCAATGGAACCGGCCCCGGTCCGAGCTGGATTCGGTCGCCCCCGCCAACTCTGTGCCAAGGGGATGGGACGCCTGGCTGCGGGAGTTCGCTCAGGTTCACTTGCAGAGCTATCCGGAGCGGACGGAGAGGGCCGTGCACCTTACCCTCGACTACCTCGGGCGCCTTGCTGACTTTTGCCGAGCTCGGTCGACAGCCTTCGCCCTAGTGGCAGTGCCGCGCAGCTTTCAGGTCTATCCGGCGGAGTTGGTGGAACTCAAGAGCGCCTTGGGGTTGACGGACGGCGAGTTGGATCTCGACCGGCCTCAAAGGATTCTCCGTGAGTGGGCACGCCAGCGGGAGGTTCTCCTTCTCGACTTGCTTCCCTGGTTCCGAAGAAGTGCGGAACTTGAGCCGAATAGGCGCCTTTTCTACTATCCTGACGCCCACCTCAACCCGGCCGGACACGGCGTGGCCGCCGAGGCCCTGTACTCCTTCCTCACCGAAACGAGGCTCACGCGGGCTGCCTTGACGCCGCATGGCTCTGAACATTAACCTGTAGCACGGTGGGAGTGGCTTTCACGGCGACCTACCGGCCTGCAACAGACACGCTTGCGGATTTCCCATGATTCTTGTCACAGGAGGGGCCGGGTACATCGGAGGTGTAGTCGCTGAGCGGCTGATAGCGCGGGGCGAAGCAGTCTGCGTCTACGACAATCTGTCTCGCGGACATCGCGACGCTGTGCCCGCGGACGCGCTTTTAGTGGAAGCGGACCTGGCCGACCGGGATCGGCTGCGCCGCGTCCTCGCCGCGGACTCCGTTCGTGCGGTTATTCACTTCGCGGCCTTCACGCTCGTGGGCGAGTCGATGGGGAAGCCGGGATTGTACTTCCACAACAACCTCACAAACACTCTAGGCTTGCTGGAGGAGTCGCAGCGGGCCGGAGTTGATCGCGTCGTGTTTTCTTCTAGCTGCGCCATTTTTGGCGACCGCAACCCGTCCCCTCTCTCCGAAGCAGCGCCGACGAACCCCATCAGCCCGTACGGGGAGTCGAAACTGGTGGTCGAGAAGGCGCTCCATTGGTACCGTGAGATTCATGGCATGAGCTACTTCGCGTTGCGTTATTTCAACGCCTGTGGGGCGTCGAAGGGACGGGGCGAGCGGCACGATCCCGAGACTCACCTTGTTCCCCTTGTACTGAACGTGGCGGCGGGAGAGAGTGATTCCATTGCTATCTTTGGGACCGATTATCCGACTCCCGACGGCACCTGCATCCGCGACTACATCCACGTGGAAGATTTGGCCGATGCTCACATTGAGGCCATGCAAGCGCCGGCCGAACTTAGTGGATGCTACAACCTCGGCACCGGGCGGGGGCATTCCGTCCGCCAGGTCATCGACACCGTTCGCGCTGTCACCGGCCGCCCGGTGAAGGATGTTGTCTCAGCCCGACGCGCCGGCGATCCCCCGGAGCTGGTTGCCGATCCCAAGAAGATGCAGCAAGAGCTCGGCTGGCGGGCCAAGCACGACCTCGAATCGGCGGTTCGCGACGCCTGGGAGTTTAAGATGCGCTCGCGCTAGGACTCGGCAGGCCCCAGGGACTTTCCTCGCGCGGCCTAAGTTCGATTTTCTCACGAGGGGGCGAGGTGAACCGATGGAGCGCTACTTGAACCCGAACCGTCGGCAGGAATACGCGGAGAGAGGCCTGTAATTCCACAGCAGAGCCGCGGATGGAAATCCGCGGTCCGGGGTAGGGATCACACAGAGTCGAGCCCTGAAAGGGCGGAAGAAACAATGGCACAGACGCCGGCGCGAATCTTCGTCCACGTTGTGTCTCGACGAAGGACCGGGCGTGCTTGCTCCTACGCCCCTTCAGGGCTGGCCTGTGGTGACTGCCAACCCAGGGTTTCGCTTCGCTTCACCCTGGGCTATGATTCGGTGCGGCGCTTCGCGCCTCGTCATTTGGACCTAGCCCGACTTTCTCGCATGGAGCGTTGGTAGTGACCGCCACTCCCGGCGGTCCTGGATTCGAGTGTCGGCCGGGCGCGGCTTACCACTTTTGAACCAGTTTCCCGCGCGCGGCTCGGCGCCCCGTTTTTTGAACAGTGCGGGTGTAATTGAGCCCGACGTTGAGCACGGCGAGCAAGCCGAACAAAGTCATGGTGGGCCTGTCGCGCGCTCCGACCGTCAGGTGGTGAGAAATGCGGACCGGCAAGGTTCAGTCGTTCTACGAGGACTATGTCCGCCACCACGTCCCTTATCACGAAAGTCCGACCGGGATCAAAGGCTTGATCTTGCGAGTGCTTCCCTATTGGTCGTGGCGCGAGTGGCGGTTTTGGCGCCGCTATGTTCCGAAAGGGGGCCGGTTGCTCGATATCGGCTCTGCCCGGGGCAGGGAAATCTTCGTCGAGAGAGCTGGAGCGTGCATCGGCGTTGATATCGCATTAACGGCGCTGCGCGACTGCCGCAACCACTACGACCTAGCCCTGCAAGCAAGCCTGGCCTCGATTCCGTTCGGCGACGAGTCGTTTGAATGCGTCGTGAGCTCGCACGTGATCGGCCACATCCCCGAGGCCGAGAAGCACCGGGTGCTGTCGGAAATCGCGCGTGTCCTCAAGCCTGGAGGGGTGAGCCTTCACCTCATCGAAACCGACAGTTGCCATCCCCTTGTGCGATTTGCCAAGCAAAGACGGGATCTCTACCAACGCTTCTTCATTGACCCGGACGGTCACGTCGGTTTGGAGATGCCCGGGCGAGTCCTCGAGCGCTTCGCGCGGCTGGGGTTGCGCTGCAAGCAATGTTATCGTATGGACGTCGGGCCCTTTCACCCGCGAGTTTTTCTCAAGCATTTCGATAACGAGTACCGTCAGCTTTCTCGCAGCGTCGATCGTCGGGCGCGGTTGTGCCACTGGATCATGGATGCTCCGGCCGCGCTGGCGGTAGTCGAGGTTGCGCTGGGGATTTTCCATTACACTCTGGGCCAATGGTTTTATCGGCTGGATCGCTCCACGTTTCTGGCCCTGGTGTTTGAAAAGCCCGCCGGGCGCTAGAAAATGGCGCCTCGCCCAGCCTGTAGGAGCGGTCGTGGCGTGATGTAGATCGTTCCATCGCTCCTCTTTGAAGATCTCTCCCCAGCCACTGTCTTGTCTGCCGAAGGCAAGAATGTTTGGTAGTTTGCATCGAGAGTGGATCGTGGAACTCGCCGTCATCGGCTACCGGCTTTGTGAACCGCTTACGGGGGTTGGCCGCTATCTGGAAGCCCTCCTTTACCAATGGTCTCGTCTGGAAACGCCCTTCCGCCGCGTCGTCGTCTACTGTCCGCGCGCGCCGAACATCCCGCCGGATGCGATTCGCCCTCCCGTGGAACTGCGAGTCGTCGGAAGTCGCTTGTCCTCGCTTTTGTGGGAAAACCTTTTCCTGCCGCCGGCGATGGATCGCTGTGACTTGCTGTTTGCTCCCTACACTCTTCCGTGGAGTTGCTCGGCGCCGGCCGTGGTATCGAATCTCGGTATCTACGAGTCTCGGCCCCGTGATTTTCCGGCCGGCCGGCGGCTTCGGTCGTTAGCCGGTTTTCATCACGCCGTTCACGAGGCTCGAATGGTGATTGCCAATTCCAAAGCAACCCGCCGGGACCTGGTTCGCTTTTATGGCGTCAAGTCCTCGAAAGTGCAAGTCATCTATCCAGGCGTCGACCAGCCGTTTTTGCCCGCTCCGCCGCCGGATCGGCCTCCTGAGGACATTCGAGACAGGTTTGACATTCCGAACGGGCCCTTCTTTTTGTTCGTCGGCAAGTTATCCCGGCGTCGGAACATCCCCCTGCTATTGGAGGCTTTTCGCCAACTGACGGATTCCGGAAACGTCCCTCACTCGCTGGTGATTGTAGGACCGGACCCTCTCGGCGTCGACGTGCGGCAGCGTGTCGCGGCGCTGCGGCTTTCAGGGAGAGTCGTGTACTTCCCGTACCTCGATAGCGAGCCGTTGGCGGATCTCTATCGGCAAACCGCCGCCTTTGTGCTGCCGACCTTGGGGGAGGGTTTCTCTTTCACGGTTCTCGAGGCGATGGCGTGTGGTGCGCCGGTCGTGGTCTTCGATCACGTTGCGCTCGAGCGCGGCGTGCGGGAGGCGGCGCTGGTCGTGCGCGACACGAGTGCGGAAGGTTTGTCCCGTGCTCTTTCGGACGTCGCCCATGAATCGATGCGGCGCCGGCTGCGGCAACAATCCCTCGACTGCGCTGGACAGTTCAGCTGGCAAAAGACAGCTCAACAGACAGCCACGGCTTTGTTAGCTGCGCTTCCACGCATGGGAAGATAAGATCTCCCGTGTGTGTTAGGTTGAGTCACCTTCCGCGTTGTTTGAGAAGAGTGTGTCAAGTCGTCGCCTTTAATCAACGAAGCCGTTACTCGAATGCCACAGTTTGGGAGGTCAAGCCACTTATGGCCAATAAGCAACATCTCGATATCCTCAAGCGTAGCGTCGATGCCTGGAACGAATGGCGGCAGGAGAATCCCAGTTTGTCGCCCGATCTTGCCAGGGCCGACCTCAGCCAGGCTGACCTCGCGGTAGCGAATCTTGTTGGCTGCCGCATGCTCGGGGTGGACTTGGTCGGCGCAAACCTCCGCAGCGCCGACCTCCGCACCGCCGAGGACCTCACCCAAGAGCAGATCAATGAAACAAGCGGCGACGCTGACACGAACCTGCCGGAGGGCCTGGAGCAGCCCAAGGACTGGGCGCTGGAAACAGACCACGAGTAGCGAGAGGGATGGACTAAACTGGGAGTATGCTGGAATACCATGCGGCCTTCTACATGCCCAAGAAACCCGGCGAGATGGTCGTCGTCGATGTCTTGGATTTCCCCGGCGTCCTCAGCCAGGGCTTCGATCTGGCCGATGCCCGGCGGATGATCGCCAGCGCAATGGAAGATCTAGCGGAGAGTTATCTCGAGGAAGGACGTGCGCTTCCTGTGCCTGACCCTGAGGCAGGCGACCCCAAAGCTGACCTCATCGAGTTAGTGTCCTTTCAATAAATGTCGGAGCCGGCTCGCGTTGAGGCGGCATGAGCGGGTCCGGCGCTCGCACCACCCGGATTGCGACTCGCTCCCAAAACGCCCCGTGCAAGGTTTCCCTAATTACCTGACTAGAATCCACAGAGATGTGGTTGACTTCTGTTCGCAAAATTGCGAAGATCAGTTGAGGATCGTCTGGCTTATTGAAAACTGAGATCGTCTTCTACCGGGAGGGCGATGGTTCCGTTCCGATCCTGCGGTGGCTTGAAAAGCTTCCTCCAAAGGCGCGAGACAAGTGTTTGGTCCGCCTCGTCCGGCTGGAGCAACTGGGGTATGAACTGCGTCGTCCCGAAGCCGACTACCTGCGCGACGGCATCCACGAGCTGAGAGCGAGTTATCAGGGTAATCACTACCGGATGCTTTACTTCTTCAGTGGTCAGGCTTTTGTTGTGGTCTCTCACGGTCTGGTGAAACAGAGAATCGTGCCGCCCCGAGAGATCGAGAAGGCCTTGCGAAGAAAACGAAAGTTCGAGGCCGATCCTGAAAGTCACACTTTTGAGCCGCAGTCTTGAGGATGCCAAAGAAGCGAAAGTTCAAATCAACAGCCGTTCAGCACGCCTACGACCGATTTGTCGGGGAAGACGCTGAGCGGATCGAGTCTTTTGAGCAGGAACTACTCAACGCGGAGATTGCTCGTAAGATCTATGATCTACGCGCGAAAGCGGACCTCAGTCAGAGAGAGTTGGCAAAGAGAGTTGGCACGACGGCCTCTGTGATTTGCCGGCTCGAGAACGCGGACTATGAGGGTCATTCGCTGTCTATGCTCAGGCGCATCGCGGCAGCGCTGAACAAGCGGCTGGAGATTCGGTTTGTGTCGGCGCGACCGAGATTGCAGCGGAGGGAGAAGGCGTCTTAGAAAAAGTCTTGGAGAGCACAGTTTGCAGCGAAGTGTCTGTGCGCGGCGGCTTTGCTGGAACTCAGAGTTGGCGGGATGCCTCGTCGAAGGCTACGAGGAACGCACAAAGCTTCTCTACAGCGTCGATTGCGGCTTCGAGGTTGTTCAATGAAAATCACGACTCGCCATCTCTAACGTCACGTGCTTCAGTGGCTTGATCACTCTCGCCCGTACGTGAATGACTCCATCTTGTTTTTGCAGGACTCCTTCGACGAGCAAGAACGGTTCGCTGGTAACGAGTACGCGGTTGTCTTGAAACTTGTCCGGCGTGACGACGACGTTCGATACACCGGTTTCGTCCTCTAGCGTAAGGAACACGAAGCCCTTTGCCGTCCCCGGACGTTGCCGGGTGATGATGGCGCCGGCGACTCGCACCCAGCGTCCGTTGGGGTGATCCGCGAGTTGCACGGCCGGCAGGACGCCAAGGGCATGCAACGGTTCTCGAAGATAGTGCATGGGATGGGGTCCTGTTGTCATCCCTGAGCCACGATAGTCGGCGTCAAGCCGTTCGAGGGGATTCATCGGCGCCAGCGGACAAGGGTCTTGCTCGTGAGCCGTGAGCCGTGAATTGTGAGCCGGGGTTTGTTGAACCGTTGAACCATGGTTCTTCCTTGACACCTGAAACTTGTCGCCTAACGACTGCTTCTCCTTGGCAGTGGCGCCCGGTGGCGGCGCAGGCATCCTTGCCTGCCGTGTAGGGGCACGGCATGCCGTGCCCTCGTGGGCTGCCGAAAGACGGTGTGATGAAGCGGCAGGATTGCCGGTCGCTACTTTGCTTTGCTCTGATGAAGCGGCAGGATTGCCGGTCCCTACCGGTGTGTTCCTTGTCGCTTGGCGTTTGCTCCTCTCTTCAAACAGTGGCCCTGTCGGACGCCAGGCTTTTTCGATTTGCCAGAGAGCTTGGCGGCGGTGCAAACCCTTGCCAAGCGAGTTCAAAGCGCCCAGCTCGGCAAGAGTGTCGAGTTCCGGTTTGCGTAATGGGACTCGCTCCACGAGATCGTCGATCGAGGCGAACGATCGCTTGCGTCGTTCTTGCTCAATGGCCTCAGCGGTTCCAGCCCGTAGGCCGGAGACGTACATCAATCCCAGCCGGATGGTGCGGTCGTCCGTTGCTGCAGGGGCGCGGCATGCCGCGCCCTTCGGCGGGTTAGGACCCTGCCCTGTCTCTTGACAGGCAGGATTGTCTGTCCCACTGGTTGGTTCCGGCACCTGAAACCTGGGCCCCGACACATCCCAGCTTTGTCCTGATGGACCGGCGCGATTGCCGGTCCCTACTTTGCTTTGTTCTAAAGGACCGGCAGGATTGCCGGTCGCTACCGCGCAGCGAACATCGGAAACCTGCACGTCGATTGGACGCACGCGGATGCCGTGCCGCTGGGCGTCTTTGACCAGCACGGCTGGGCTGTAAAACCCCATCGGTTGGCAGTTCAGCAGCGCCGTGTAGAAGGCTGCCGGATAGTGAGCCTTCAGATAGCAACTAGCGTAGGCCAATAGTGCGAAACTGGCGGCATGCGATTCGGGAAATCCGTAAAGAGCAAACGATGTAATCGAGCGGACGATGTCTTCGGCAGCCTGACCGTGGATGTTATTGGCGGCTAACCCGCAGCGTAGTTTCTCTTCAATAGCTTGCATCCGCTCGGCGGAGCGCTTGAAGCCCATCGCGCGGCGCAGCTCTTCGGCTTCGCCGCCGGTGAAGCCGGCCGCTACCATGGCCAGACGCAGCAACTGTTCCTGAAATAGCGGTACCCCGAGAGTACGCTTCAGGATCGGCTTCAGCGAAGGGTGCGGATAGCGAACCGGCTCGCGTCCCAGGCGGCGGTTGATGTAGGGGTGAACCATGTTTCCCACAATCGGCCCAGGGCGAATGATCGCCACCTCGACCACCAGGTCGTAAAAGCATTTCGGCTTGAGTCGGGGTAGGGTAGCCATCTGTGCCCGGCTTTCGATCTGGAAGGCGCCGATCGTATCAGCTTTCTGGATCATGGCGTAAGTTTTCGGATCATCCGGAGGCAGATGCGCTAGGTCGACTTCGCCTCCCCGCGATCGGATGATGCGGATCGATTCTTCGAGCGCCGCCATCATGCCCAGCCCCAGCAGATCAACTTTAATGATGCCCAGGTCTGTGCAGTCGTCTTTATCCCACTGCACCACCGTGCGTCCCGGCATGCGGGCGTTTTCGAGCGGCACGATCGAATCGAGATCGCCGCGGCAGATGACCATGCCGCCGGAGTGTTGCCCGAGATGCCGCGGCAGGTTCTGAATCGCAAGACACAGCTTGACCAGGTGCTTGACCCGCGGATGGGAAGCATCGAAGCCTGCCGTCTGCACCTGGTTCGCCAGCTTGTCGGCATCGTCGGTGTATTCAAAGCTGTGGATGCAATTCGATAGACGGCCGACCATCTCTTCGGGGAATCCGAGCACTTTGCCGATTTCGCGGACAGCGCTTTTGCCGCGATAGGTAATGACGTTGGCCGTCATGCCGGTGCCACGCGGGCCATATCGCTCGTAGACGTGCTGCAATACCCTTTCGCGCTGGTCACCGCTGGGCAGGTCGATGTCGATATCGGGCCATTCGCCACGTTCTGCTGAAAGAAACCGTTCGAAAAGCAGCTCCATACCGACCGGGTCAACAGCTGTAATGCCTAGGCTGTAGCAGACGGCGCTGTTGGCGGCCGAACCACGTCCTTGCGCCAGGATGCGATTCTCGCGGCAGAAACGCACCATGTCCCAGACGATCAGAAAGTAGCCCGCCAGGTTCAGCTTTTCGATGACCCGCAACTCGTGCTCGATCTGGCGGCGGGCGCGCTCATGGTAGGGACGGTAACGTTCGCGCGCCCCTTGGTCGGTGATCTTGCGCAGGTACGATATCATCGTTTCGCCCGGCGGAACCGGATAGTCGGGAAACTCGTAGCCGAGATTCTCGAGCGTAAACGCAAGCCGCGCGGCGAGATCCTGGGTGTTGCGCACGGCCTCGGGGAGGTCGCTGAAAAGCTCGGCCATCTCAGCCGGACTTTTTAGATGCCGCTCGGCATTGGCATCGAGCAGCCGTCCGGCTTGGTCAAGCACTGTCTTCTCGCGAATTGAGGTCAGCGCGTCGAACAGTCGCCGCCCGGATTTTTTGGCGTAGCGGACGCCGTTCGCCGCAAGCAGCGGCAGGCCGTGGTAACGCGCGTAGTCGATCAGGGCGCGATTGTGTCTTTCTTGCTCGCGCCGGCGGTGCCGCTGGATTTCGATATAGAGATTCTTTGGTCCGAAAATCGAGTGCAGCCGATCGGCGTGGCGCGGGTTGTTCGTCAAGGCAATCAAGCCCGCGGAATATTCTTCGATGTCGTCCCAGCCGGCGCGGCCCTCGCCCTTCGGCGCCCGCAGATGCATGCGCGTCAACAGCCGGCAGAGATTTTGGTAGCCGCGGCGGTTTTCCACGAGTACCGTGAGCCGTGAACCGTGAGCCGTGGATGCGTTGCTCTGTTGCTCCGTTGCTCGTATTGCCGGCTTGCCTAACTTGTGACTTTTGACTTTTCGAGCGTCACGGCTCGGAAGGTTTGTAGGACCGGCAGGATTGCCGGTCCCTACCAAGTCCAGCGAAATCTCACACCCCACCAGCGGCCGCACCCCGGCCTCGGTTGCCGCCTTGTGGAAACGTGGTGCTCCGTAGACACCGTCGCGGTCGCACAGCGCCAGCGCAGGGTAGCCGAGGCGTGCTGCTTCCGCTACCAGGTCCTCGGGCAGGGAAGCGCCTTCGAGAAAGCTAAAGCCACTGGCCGTGTGGAGTTCGATGTACATGGGTAGGGATAAGGGATTGGGGACAAGGGATAAGAAGGTGTCAGATGGTAGGGTCAGGGAACGTCAACGGCGCAACAGATCAACCGACCAACCAACTATCGGTTCACGGTTCTCAATCAGTCATACATCCCCGTCACATACCAATTTTGCGTCGAGCGCTCGCAGCAAATCCGATACAGGCGGCCGCGCACTTCGACGTCCCACTCTTCGTAGTCCCAGCCGTTTTCCGTCCACCATTCGCCGCAGATCCGCCAAGGGCCGGCGCGAGTGTGAACAGGACCTTGAATCTCTGCCGCGGTCACGTACACGGGCCGTGAACCGCGTAAAAAGACTTCCGCTTCCGGCGGTGGACGGAAGCATCGAAAAGCCGGCGGCCGGCGGCGCAGGCCGTGAGCCGTGGAGATATGAGCCGTAAGCCGTGAGCCGTGACCCGTTGATCGGTTGAACCGTTGAACAGTTGATCCGTTAGATCGAGGGGGGGTGGTGCCGGTCTGTGGCGCCGGCATTCTTGCCTGCGTGGCGGTAGCCACGGGTGTGATTTTGGGGGACGGCTTCTCGCCGCTTGGCGGTGAGAAGCCCACTATCACATCGCTTCCTTGGATTCCTGTAGGGGCACGGCATGCCGTGCCCTCTCGGGGGATATCGGCGCCCACCGGCTGGACCGCTCCCTTACGGTCACGGCTCGGAAGCGGACAGGTAGGATTGCCTGTCCCACTGGTTGGTTCTGACACCTGAAACTTGGGCCCTGACACCTCCCTGCTTTGTCCTGATGGACTGGCATGATTGCCGGTCCCTACCTTCTTGTTCCTTGTCCCTTGTCTTTTGTCCCTGCCGTTCACCGGTGCAAAACCGGTGATGGCAAACGCTCCCGGGCGGTGTGTATCGACAGTGACCGGTGCGCCGACACGGCCGGAGCCGACGAGATTGGACAGTCTGGCCAGGGTGACTGCTAGCTTTTCCGGACTCGGCAATGGCGGCTCGAACAAAGAAAACTGCACCATCCGCCGTGGGGTGGGTTGCGCGGAAACCTTTACCCCTTCAATAGCCTCGCCGGGTGGATGCGCCGCCAAATCCAAGCGCAGCAGTGCCGGCAAGACTCGGGGATCCGTCAGAGGAGAGGACAGCGGCACCGCGCGCTCAAACCAGCTGCCGTCGGCCAGCTTCAGCGAAAGGCGAATTTCTTCGGCGGCTAGACGGTGCGCCTCGAGCTTCCGGCAAAGGCGGTTTAACAACTTCGAGAGCGGAAAGGAAAGTGATGCAAGCTCGGTCACCTGCCAGTCGAAGTCCATTCTTTCTTCCAGTGCCGGAGGAGGCTCATAGGGACACAACACGGACTCTTGCTGCCCGCGGGCGAGCTTCACAAGTTGCCCGCCCCGCCCACCGAAACGGGCCACGAGGGAATTTTCCGGCAGCCGGGCCAGCTCGCCTACCGTGTGGATTCCCCACCGCCGCAGAGTCTCTTCTTCCTTGGCGTCGAGTGGTAGAACGTCGAGAGGCAACGCTTGCAAGAAGCCGGCTTCTTGCCCAGGGAAAACATGCGTGAGACCCGGCTGTGTGCGAGCGGCGCAAAGGGCCACGAAACGGTTTTGGGAGACAGCGACATGGGCCTCTAGTCCTAGTTTCTCGGCACCCAGGGAGAAGTTGCTTGCCGAAGCATGAGGATCAGGCAGTCCAGCCATGTCGAGGATAATCAGTCCCGGCGCGGTGTCTTCCGCTCGCGGGGAGATGGCAAGTGCAAGCTCGAGCAGCTCCTGCTGGGCCTGTTTTTCTGCTTCCGGATCGCGGGGGTAAATATGCAGCGTGTCGTTGAATTCGTGAACCGTGAGCCGTGAACCGTCAGCCGTCGATCGGTTGAACCGTTGATCGGTCGAACCGCGGAGCGAGGTGGGTGATTTTTCTGTTGTAGGGGCACGGCATGCCGTGCCCTTGGGCGGGATGTTGACGCTAGTTGGCTGGACCGCTCCCTCACGGTCGCGGCTCGGAAGCGAACAAGCAGGAATGCCTGTCCTGTCGGCCATGGGACTCGCCGGGCGCAGCCGGTAAGGGCGAATACCCCTGCTCTTGCTGTCGTCGCGTCGCTTTTCCGCCTGTTGAGCAGGAGCTATTTTCGAAGCCGCAAAGCGCGCTTTGGCCTCTGCCAGGGGCATGCCTTCTTTGACCCCGCTGGTACGTGCAACTCGATTAGCGGCATAGACGAAGCAGTTCGGCGCCATGCCGGTATAGACAGCCACGGGCGGAATAGACCGATTCCGCTCCTGTCGCAGCAGTGCTGCCACGGGAAAGTCAGGAATATAAAGACAGGTGTAGAGCTGCTGCATGGATCAGGTATTTCCCAACTTCGTCAGGGAGCCGCTAGCCCGCCTTTCTCACGACTGTAGGGGCAGGCCGCTGCGCCGGTAGCGACCGCCACTCTTGGCGGTCCTGGTTTCGAGTAGTGGCCGGCAATCCTGCCGGCCACGATGGAAGACAAGCTAAAGCACTCACTTTCAACCAGACAAGTTGAACCTTGCCTGCACCGCCAACCAGGACAAACACGAGTGTTTGTTGCCACCGCTGCGCTCGGTAGTGACCGCCAAGCGGGCCAGCACCCGACACCTGGAACCTTCCTCTCACGACCCAATCTCTACTCGACAGATCTTCTCTTGCTGCCACGGAGACCGCCGCTGATGCAAAACCCGCCCCTTGCTCGTGATCCCGTTCAATAGAAAGGAAAAGCCCTGTTTCTCTGCCCAGTCTGTTTTCTCGCGTGATAGCTCCAATACCAAGCCCGAAACGGTGGAAGCCAGGTGCTTGGTGGAGATAATCAGCAGTGCAGTTGAGCTGTTTTCTATTGCACGCAAAAGCCGCATCCACTGGCGGTTCTGCCATTGCCGGCGCTTCCATTGCGAAAGCTCACCCAGATCAAGGACGATTGGGCCAAATCCTCCAGCCGCAGCCACCAGGTTGACGGCCTGCCAGGCTTGTCGCTCGTGAACCGTGAACCGTAAACCGTAAGCCGTTGATCGGTTGAACCGTTGATCGGTCGAACCGCGGAGCGAGGTGGGTATTTTTTTTGTTGTAGGGGCGCGGCATGCCGTGCCCTTGGGCAGGATGTTGACGCCAGTCGGCTGGACCACTTCCTCCCTGGCCTCGTGATCTGTGAACCGTGAGCCATGAACCGAACCCCCTGGCCCCTGGCACCTGACCCCTGGCACCTTCTTGTCCCCGCAGCGCACCCACAGTAGCCGGTCAAGCGCTACCCCCGCTCTTTCAGCTGACGGCGGATCGAAGCAATCCGCAGCGTCTATGTAGGCTGCTATTTCCTGGCGTGCGGTCGCTTCCGCCAGTAGCGACAGCGCTACACTCGTGCAGCCCGAAGAAGCTTTTCCCACCAGCTCGGTGATCTGCCCGCGTGGAATCCCACCGCCTAGCAGGTCGTCCAACTCGGCAAAACCGGTCGTAGCGGGTGGATATCGCTTAGCCGAAACCGACCGCAAAGCAGACCCCAAGCCCTGTTTGCGGAGCAGAGTCTGAAGGGCATGGAGCTGAGTAGGGGCAGACAAGGAGATCTCTTTATTCGCCTTTTGTTCGCCTTGTGTATTGTGTCATGCGTAGGATGGAAAATGCAAATACAAAAGGAGAAATAAATGTTTTGATCTGTGGGTGCCGGCGGGAAGCGTAACTCGTTTGCAACGAACCTCTTCGAGGTGATACGAGCCAGTCCCGAAGCCATCAGAGCTTCCCGGAGGGGTTTCCGGGCTTGGTGGAAGGTGTGAAAAAATCGGGGACTGTCACAAGCGGCGTCCTAGAAGGGACGGACATGTCGCCTCGGCACAGACGTGGCGCACGCATTCTTGCGTGCCGCGTCGGCTTTCGAGCCGACGTTCGAACCGACACTCGTGTCGGCTCTTGTGCCGTTTATGAGCCGTTGCCTCTATAGAATCAATGGCAACTTCAGCCGCGCGGCTGACTACCCCAGGATTTTTTCCCGCCTTCGTGTCCCCGATTTTTCCACAGCCCGCTAGCAACTGATCTGTCTTTTGGTCTCCGCCGATATGGGACTTGGGGCTCCCTGCGAGCGCTTGACCCATCCACTGTCCAACCTGGGCTTACGCTTGTAGGATCTGCTCCCCTAGAACCTGGGTTCCGCCACGAACACTTCTCTGACGATGTGGAGTCAATACTGGATGCTCATTGTACTGCTGGCTGCTGCGGGCCTCATCTACTTGCTCTACAATTCCGCCGGCTCTTTGGGATGGGAAATACGAGGGGTGCTCGATCCGATCATCGATCAGATCCGCGCCATGGTTGAAACCATGTTCGACTGAGTCTCGCGAATTATACTGACATGGCCCGTGTTCAGATTGTAGGGGCACGGCATGCCGTGCCCAGCTTCCAAGGTCACGGTATTTCGCGAGCCTCAGTAGGTTGGTGAGTGGCCACAAAAATGCCGATAAGAATGACGAAGAGACGTCGTTTGACGAGGCCTTAACGTCAAACCAGCTTTCTACGATCCCCCATGGTGTACGACTTACGCCTTTTCGGATGAGACGGCTCGACGGGAGGTGATGAAAATGAACATGATCAGATCGTTGTTCTTGGGCGTTTCTCTCCTCGGGGCGGTTTCGGCCACCGCCAACGACCAAATTCAAGTCCGAGGCCCTGGTTTTTACCACGCCGTGGAAGTGGGTAAATCACCCCCCTTGATAGAAGAGGCGGCTGGGGTGAGGATTCTGGGATACGATCCCGAGACCGATCCACCGCCGGCCGTTGCCGATCGGCTTGCTGTTCCTCATCGTGCGGTGAGTGGTACAGCTTCAACACCACGACCGCGGCCTGTCACACCTATCCGCTACGGTACCGGGCGCGGCTACGCGCCGGGAATTCGTTACGGGAACGGCGTTCGCTACGCGCAAGGGATTCGCTATGGAAGCGGTAGCGGCTACCACCCAGGGATGCGGTACGGCTCGGGCGTCCGCTATGGTTCCGGCACCCGTTACAGTTCAAGTCGCCGATATGCTACAGGGGTCGGCTATAACCGGCCGGCCAAGAGGTGAACCCAGGACGTGCCGATCACAGCACGGCTCTGTCGTGATGCCACACTCTCGCCGAGGTGCTAGCTGTTGACGTCAAAGTAAATGCAGTCGGGATGCTGGAAGACGACCGCGCTGACACTGGCCTCGGGATCCATCATGTAGCCTTCGGTTAGCCGCAAGCCGATTTCTTCAGGCTGGAGCAGCTTGAACAGGGCCTCTTGGTCTTCTAGGGCGGGGCAAGCGGCGTAGCCGAAGCTGTAGCGCCGGCCGCGGTACTTCGTCTTGAAGCGGTCGAGCATCGTCGTCTCGGGGGGATCGGGCCAGCCCCAGTCCTCGCGGATGCGGCGGTGCAGCCATTCGGCGCAGGCTTCCGCCGTCTCGATCGCCAATGACTGAACGGCGTGGGACTTGACGTACTCTCCCCGGAGTTTGTATTCTTCCGACCGCTCTCGGATCCCTTCGCCCGCCGTAACGGCGAAGATCGCGATGGTGTCGCGGGTACCGTTCTTACTGGGCAAAACGTAGTCGGCGAGGCATAGTCCATCGGGTCGCCTCTGGCGCGGGAAGCTAAAGCTGTGGACCGGACCGTTCCCACCTGGCGCGGAGACGCGAATCGCATTCCCAGAGCTTTCGGACTCGAAAAACCGCCACACGGCTCGGACCTTCATGTAATGCTTGGCTTCCGCCTTGACGTCTTCGACGATGCCGTGAAGCTCCAAGGCCTTGGGATCCAGCTCAGCCAACTTCCGCTCGAAGTTGCCCCGAAAGCCCATGTGCCGCCCATAAAGCATTTGCGGGTTGATGTAGCTCCACACTTCCTCGAGCTGCGGCACGTCGCGGACGATTCGCTCCCCGTAGGGCGCCCGAGCCGGGGGCACATCGAGGCTCACCTTCGAGCTGCGTCTGGTGGATTCGACAACCTGCTCTTTCTTTTTCGCCGGGGTTTCCGCATGCGCCTGATGTTCGTCGAAAACGTCTGGGCGCTGATCGGGGTCCATCAGGCGATTCATCAGGCTCAGTCCCGTCATGGCGTCTTTCGAGTAGCAGACAGCCGAGTCGTACTGGCTTGCGATCTTGGTCCGAGTGAACTTTTCGCTCAGAGCCGCGCCGCCCACCAGCATGGGAAGGGACACGCCCGCTTCGCGCAGGTCGGTTGCCGTAATCACCATTTGCTGGGCGCTTTTCACCAGCAGGCCCGACAGACCAATCACATCGGGTTGGTGCTCTCGATAAGCTTTGATCAGTTCCTCCGGCGGAACCTTGATGCCTAGATTGATGACCGCATAGCCGTTGTTGGACAGAATGATATCGACCAGGTTCTTGCCGATGTCGTGGACGTCGCCTTTCACGGTGGCCAGGATGACTTTTCCCTTCGACGCACCTTCTTCCTTGTCCATGAACTGTTCCAGGTGCGCCACGGCAGCCTTCATCGCCTCGGCTGATTGCAGTACCTCAGCCACGATGAGTTCGTTGTTGTTGAATAGTCTGCCTACCTCCGCCATCCCGTCCATCAGAGGACCATTAATGATGTCGAGAGGCTCGAGTCCTTCTTGCCGCTTGATCTCGAGATCCGGAATCAGGCCTTCCTTCGTGCCTTCAATGATGTAGTTCGCCAGGCGTTCGTCGAGCGGCAGATCGGCAATGGATTTCTTCACCCGACTCGTCGCGCCCCGAAAGTGCTCGGTAATCCGGGCGATATGATGCTGGTTGATCTGGGCTTTTTGCTCGCGCGTCTGCCGGCGGTGGTCGCGGGGAGCGTCGGATCCCTCCGGCGGATAGTTCCACAAAAGGTCTTCGGCGAGCTTCTTCTCTTCGTCTGGAATGGTCGCATAGCGCTCCAGCTTCTGCGTGTTAACGATCGCCAGATCCAGGCCGGCCTTCGTGGCGTGATAGAGGAAGACGGAGTTGACCACTTCTCGTGCCGCGGGCGGCAGCCCGAAGCTGATATTGCTGACGCCTAGGATCGTCTTCGACCGCGGAAGCGCCTGTTTGATGAGACGCACGCCTTCGATCGTCTCGACCGCGCTGCCGCTATAGTTTTCGTCGCCTGTGCCACAGGGAAATACTAGCGGGTCGAAAATCAGATCTTCCTCCGGCAAACCCCATTTCTCGGTGCAGAGCTTGTGCGCCCGCTGGGCAATAGCCAGTTTGCGCTCGCGCGTGATGGCTTGCGCCTGCTGCTTGTCTTCGTCGATCGACCCGATGATGATCGCCGCACCGTATTTCTTGACTAGTGGGATAACGTGATTGAACCGTTCCTCGCCGTCTTCGAAGTTGATGGAGTTAATGATGCTCTTGCCGAGGCAATAGGTCAGCGCTCGCTCGGCCGCCTCGGGACTGGTGGTGTCGATCATCAAGGGGACCTTGACCTTGTGAATCACCTTCTCGTAAAAGCGGTCGATGTCGTCAAGCTCTTCGCGGTCGGGGTTTTCGAGGTTGATGTCGATGATCTGGGCGGCGTTTTTCACCTGTTTGCGACCGATTTCGGCCGCTTCTTCAAACTTCTCGTCGCTGATCAGCCGCTTGAAGGCCCGCGAACCGACCTCGTTGGTCCGCTCGCCGACAAGCAGAGGGCGGTTGTCGTCGCTCGCTTCCACCAATTCGATGCCGCTGTAGTAGTTGCGCCGCGGGCCTCGGTGTGTTCGGGGCGGTTTGCCTTCCACCAGCTGCGCGATGGCGCGGATATGCTCCGGTGTCGTACCGCAACAGCCGCCGATCAGGTTCAGCCAGCCGTTCTTGACGAACCTTTCCAGTGACGACGCCAGCGATGTCGGCGTCTCGAGATAGGCTCCCTCTTCGTCGGGCAGCCCGGCGTTCGGGTAGCAGGACACTCGGGTCTGCGCCATATTGTGAATCGTCCGGATGTGGTCGGTCATGAACTCCGGACCGGTGGCGCAATTCAGCCCGATCGAGAGCAGATCCACGTGCCCGAGCGATGCCACCAGGGCGTCGGCTGCCTGACCTGCCAACATGGTCCCCATTGGCTCAATGGTTCCGGAGACCATGATCGGCAAGCGGTAGCCGAGCTTGTCGAACGCCTGCTGGATGCCGATGAGTGCTGCCTTGACGTTGCGGGTGTCTTGGCAGGTCTCGAGCAGCAGGATGTCGCAGCCACCTTCGGCCAGCGCCTCGGCCTGTTCGCCGAACGTGTGAATCAGTTCGTCGAACGTGATCCCGCCGGTGACCGTGATCGCCTTGGTCGTCGGTCCTATCGAGCCGGCCACGAAACGAGGCTTAGCCGGTGTGGAACATTTCTCGGCCGCCTGCCGCGCCAGCTTCGCGGCGGCCACATTGATCTCGTGAACCTTGTTCTCCAAACCGTATTCGCTAAGGACGACCGACATTCCTCCGAAAGTGTTCGTCTCGACGATATCGGCGCCGGCTTCGAAGTATTCGCGATGAATATCGACGACGACATCCGGGCGGGTCAGCACCAGATTTTCGTTGCAGCCTTCCAGCGCAGGACCGCCGAAATCCTCCGCTGTTAGATTCCTTTCTTGCAGGCGAGTCCCCATCGCGCCGTCCAGGACGGCAATCCGCTCGTCAAGGACTTCGTGAAGCAGTTTCGTCTGATCGTCTCGACCGTTCATAGCTAATCGGATGCTAACGGCTAGGGATAGTTCTCCCGCTGGGTGTGCTGTTACTCCCAGCGGTGGTGCAAGCCGGCGTGCGGGACTCGTCCTTCAAGGTATGGATAATCGACGTTTCGGGTCTATTCTTTTATTATAAGCTCGCCTAAAGCGTCAGCCCACCATGTCAAACGGACACGGTTCCCATGCATCCCAACAACTTGCGCCGAACCCAAGTGCCTTTCCGAAATCAACATGCTAGACTCAGGCTTCCCGGGCCGGCGTCGCGAAGCAGTGACTCCCTTTCCTAGTAAGACTTACTGCACGTCATCAGGAGGCAAGCTATGACACTCAAGACGAAAAGGCGTCCCTCTGGCCGCAACGGAAACGGCCTCAGCGGCCGAAAGCCGCCCTCGGGTTTCGTGGCCCTTTCGCTGCTGATGACGCCTTCCATGGCTCCCGAACCCAAGCCCGAGGACGGCCCGCCCTGTCACCTGTGTACGGCCCGTTGCTGCAAATATTTTGCGGTCGAGATTGACGCCCCGACCGACACGGAAGACTACGAACACATCCGCTGGTTTCTGATGCATGAGGGGATCGCGGTTTGGATGGATGAAGGGGACTGGTATCTCGAAGTGCGAACCGTTTGCCGCCATCTACAGCCGGATAATAGTTGCGGTATCTACGAGACGCGCCCTCAGGTCTGTCGGGATTACGGGGTCAAGGACGGGGAACCCTGCGAATTTTTTACGGATGAGTTGGAGTACGATCTCTACTTCGATTCAGATGAAAAGTTTGTGACCTGGTACAAGGCCGAGCAAGAAAAGAGGGGAGAAAGAAGGCGCAAACGCGCGCGTTTGAGGGCACGGCGCCGACGCCAACAGGCGCAGGCCCATGCCTAGCAGCTCGTGGTAAAGGTCGCGCAGGAGCGGAAAATGGGACTGCCACCAATTCGCCTCCCGTCGTGACCCTCGAAACAAGCACTCGGCCTGAGGCGAATTGGCTGGCTGTACCCGATTTTTCCGAAGGCGAAGAAACGGAACGCCAACTTCTATTTTCGGAGTGACTGCAACATCCGACGAAAGTCGGACTCAGCGGCAGCCGCCGTCTTTTCGGGTGCTGTCAGCTTGAAGAAGACCTCTCCTTCGGGTGCACTGACGATGGCGGCCAGCATCCGATACCCCGCTTTGGGTGTCGCTCGAGGGGCCATGGGAAACGGTTTGAACAGATAGGTGCCGGTAAGATCAAGGGTCGTTACGGCCATGCCGTTGATGTTCTCGCTAGCCCTCTGTGCTAGCTGGTCGGCTGGGCCGCCGTCTGGGGCTCGAAACTGGCCGATCCAGCGCTTCACGTTGACTTCGACACCGCCCGCGCCTCCCGTCCCAAAGTAGTACACACCACATTCTCCGTCCTCAGAGTCCCCCCCAGCCGCCGGCACGGTATAGGTCGCGGCCCGCATCGGTCTTTGGCGCTGCGCTTTCCAACTCGCGGGGGCGGTCCAGCTCACCCCTCCCGCCGATTGAGACCACGCCAGAGAACCTGGCGACAAGGCCGGCCCCAGCAATACGAGCGAAATAAGCAAGGTCAAGCGCACTTTCATGTCGTCCTCCGCAGAGGTAATTATAGCCGAGGCAGGGTGTGATCCCCAGATTGCCGCCTTCGCTAAGTACTCCATTTCATAAATACACTCACGTTTCGGGCGAGGGCAGGCGGGCACCGCATGCTGTGCCCGAAGTTCCCGATCGTCCACCTGGCTTCTAAATCTAAATATACGTGACCGAACTTATGAAATGGACTACTAAGCAAACCCTCGTGAGAAAGGCGGGCTAGCCTCGTGCTGGCTGTCTGAGTGTGGAAGTCCCGGCAAGGCCTTCTGTCTCATGTAGGTGGGCTGCCCGGATTGCGAGACCCCATGCTATTCTGTACTACTTAATCTCCCCATGGACTCGTGTATTCACTCAGCGTGGCAGTGGCTGAGTCGTTCCGGCATCCAGAACGAATCGGGGGGGGTCGCCCGTTTCTACCGGGCTGATATCCAAGAGTACCGAGACGTCTCCACTCAATCCACGGCGTTCTTTATCAGCACTTTCCTGCGGCTGGGCGATCATCCACAGGGCTCCGCTCCTCTTGAAGCACTGCGTGCCGGTGGGTTCCTCCTAGATCGTGCATTTCACCGCTCGAAAGAGCTGTTCGCCCACGAGGTGTACGGTGAGGACAACAGCCCGTCGGCTTGCGCCTACTTCTTCGACTGCAGCATCATTATTCGCGCGCTCGTTGACCTTTCGAAGGCGACAAAGGAGCCGGCCTACATAGAGTGCGCCGAACGCTGTGGCTTTGCCCTGCAAAACCTTATGTCGCGGATGGACGGCTCATTCTTCGCGGTCTATGATTTTGCGAGGGATCAGCCCCTCGACGACGGGGAGACGTGGTCAACCCAACCCGAGGTGTATCAGCTTAAGGCCAGCCTGGCTTTGCAAGAGCTTACCGACGCTACTGGATTGGCTGAGTTTGTGGCAACGTCCGACACCCTACGTCTATGGTGCTTAAAGCGACAAGAAGGTTTCGTACCGGATTTTGGTGATTCCGAGGAGCGCATGTCCCGGCTTCATGCCTACTGCTACTTTCTCGAGGGGCTGCTTCAAGAGGCCGGCCAGGACATGGACTGCAGCCGCGCCCTGCAGTGGGGTATTCTACGCGTAGAGAACCTCATAGAGGAAATCGGCCCCGAATTCCAACGCTCCGACGTTCTTGCTCAGTTGCTTCGACTGCGCTTTTATGCGGACACGTTCGGGGTACTGGAGATCGATCGTGCCACGGTCGAATCCGAAGTGGCGGCTCTGATCGAATTTCAACAGCAATCCAGCGACCCCAGGGTGGACGGGGGATTCGCCTTCGCTCGGCGCGGCACGGAGCTCGTCCATCACATCAACCCGCTGAGCACTGTCCTGGCCCTCCAGGCTTTGACGATGTGGAAATCCGCCGAGCAGGGGGCCTTCCGGGATCCTTGGAATGTGCTGGTCTAGCAGGCTGTCCCGGACAACACTTCTTAATCGTCCTGGCGACGTGGCGCACGCTGCAAGCGTGCGCCACGTCGCTTTCGAGCACGACATTTCCGAATCGATAGCGAACTCGTCTCCAGGATAGTGCACTGGATGCGCTTGCTCAGGCACCGCTCCACGCAGAGTCGCTACTTTTTCTCGCCGTGTGCATACTCGGCCGTGATGGAAGACTGTAATCCGCCCCGTGGCGTGAACTCGCCCACCAAGGTAGCCCACACGGGCTTTGCTGCCTGAACGACGTCGTCGAGTACGCGATTCACGACGTTCTCGTAAAAAATCCCTAGGTTTCGATAGGCGAGGATGTAATGCTTCAGGGACTTCAATTCGAGGCAAAGTTCGTCAGGCTCATATTCGAGGGTTAGCCGTCCGAAGTCGGGAAGCCCCGTCTTAGGACACACCGAGGTGAACTCCGGGATTTCAATCTTGATCCGATAGCCTTTGTGCTGATTCGGCCACGTCTCGATAGCGGGCAGCTTCGCATCGATGCCTGCTCGAGCATGCTGTTCATTGTATTCCGCCAACGGATTCAACTCCTTCGCGGCCGTAACTGCCTAGGCCGAATTCTCCCCAGCAGCCAGACCAATTCGTCCTTCGCTCTAGGATATCGCGACAACTGGTCCCCCGCCACGGATTGCAAGCCGACTGGTCAGGATTGCATCCAACTGCGAACCGACCGCCGTCCGAATGCCCGCAACCACCGGTGTTAAGGTATAGGGATATGACGTCGGAACAGGTTGTAGCGGTCGTCGAAGAAATCCGCCAGCGCGTTCGCGGCCGCTACCAAAAGAAGGTAGAGGAAATCAGCGACTTCGAACTGCCTGCCCTCGACAGCCTGGGTCAAGCCCGCGACGCCGCGGAAGACAAAGTAGCCGCCATAGGCTCTGTTAATCCCCGCCCGCCGGGACTGCTGAACAGTGTGATCCAGGCTTCGAAAAGAGCGGTTGCTCGTCTCCTGAACTGGTTCGTGCGCGATCAGGTGGAGTTCAACCGCGCGGCGCTGCGCTACATGGATCGCAACCTCGAGGCTTCGGTCGAGCAGAATTACAATCTGCTCCGGGTGGCCAAGCTGGCTGCGGCGCAAACTCACGTCGACGACATGATGGCCTACTGGAAACAGTGGCGCCCGGCCATGGAAGAGAAGCTCACGCAGATTGAGATTCAGTTTCTCCACTGTGTCCGGGAAGTGGAGAGCGGCGCCCGTGACCGCGACGCGAAGTGGGCTAAGGAGTTGCAAAAAATACACCAAGATTACGTCGACGAACTTCGTCGTACCGCCGACGAGGTTCAGAATAAGTTCTGGGAAGACCTGAAAAAGCTACAGAATAGGTTCTGGGAAGATCTGCGGAAGCTAAAGGCCGAAAACGAGCATTTGATCCACACCGAACTGCGCTTGATTCGCCAAAGGGCAGCGGCAACGTCGGGCCCCCGTGTCGCGGTGCCTCCCCCGCCGGCCCCAAGCCCGACCACGCCGCGAAAGGAGGAAGGCGACGAAGCGCGACCAGCTGTCTTTGATTACGCGCGGTTTGAGGAACGCTTTCGCGGCGACGAGGCCTACGTCAGTGAATCTCAAAATTTCTACCTGCCGTACTTTCAAAACTGTCAGCGGGTGGTTGATTTGGGTTGCGGCCGCGGCGAATTTCTGACCCGGCTCCGCGAGCAAGGCGTCCGGGCTAGCGGGGTCGATGCGCGTCCGGACGCGGTGGCCACGTGCCGTGAGAAGCACCTGGATGTCGAGCACGGGGATCTGCTTGCTTTCTTGTCCCGACAGCCCGATGAAAGTATCGACGGGATCTTTTGCGCTCACGTTGTGGAACACCTTCCAACTGATCTTGTTCCGGGCTTGATGTTCTTAGCGAACCAAAAGCTTGGGCCGGACGGGATTCTGGCGATCGAGACGCCGAACCCGGCGTGTCTGGCGACATTTGCCGGTGACTTCTATCTCGACCCTACCCACAGCCGGCCGGTGCCTTCCCAACAGCTGCACTTCTACCTCCAGGAGGCGGGCTTCAGTGACATCGAGGTTCACGAGATCCATCCGGCGGCCGATGTCTTCCCCGAGATCGCCGGCCTTGACAAAATCGAAGAGCTGAAGGCCTTCCGCGGCAG
Organism: Bryobacterales bacterium; assembly: GCA_965248105.1. GTDB lineage: Bacteria > Acidobacteriota > Terriglobia > Bryobacterales > UBA6623. The sequence continues at coordinate 402,341 of CBDFIK010000006.1, read as the reverse complement.
ATTCTTCGGGGGTCTTGATTACGCAATCATCGGAAGAAAATTCAAGACGTAGTTGACCAGTGATGGAGTTTACCGGCGAGCGGGTAGTGCCCGGCCAGACCGACGTCGACTTGATGAACGAGCATCTGGCTCGCTACGGCTTTGCCGAGTCGCTCGTCGCGGGCAAGCGGGTGCTCGATGCGGGCTGCGGAGTCGGCTACGGCTCAGCCCGGCTCGCTCGCTCAGCGGACCGTGTTGTCGGCCTCGATAATGCGCGTGAGCCACTCCTCACCACACAGCACGAATATGGGGACTCCCACGTTCGCCTTGCCGAGGGTGACTGCCGCAGTCTGCCGTTCTCCAACGCCAGCTTCGACGTCGTCGTTGCCTTCGAGGTGATCGAACATGTCGAAAACTGGCGGGGCCTTCTGGCTGAAGCTCGGCGCGTATTAACGCCAGGCGGGCGGCTACTAGTTTCTACTCCCAACAAGGTCTACTACCAGCAAACGCGGACTACGCCCAACCTCTACCATGTTCACGAGTTCGACTACGGGGAGTTTCGGGGGGAACTGGCGAAGTTCTTTAAGAACACAACGATGTTTCTTGAGAATCACAGCGATGCCATCACGTTTACGCCGCTGGAGGCGAAGGGGGTGCGAACGTTCCTGGAGGCGACGTCCTCCCATCCCGAGGAAGCACACTTTTTTGTGGCGGTGTGTTCGGCCGAGCCGCTCTACGGCTCGCCGGCGTTCGTCTACCTGCCAACCGCGGGCAATGTTCTGCATGAGCGCGAACAACACATCGACCTGCTGCTATCCGAAGTCGGTCGCAAGCAAGAACTGCTAAAAGAGTTGGGGCAAGAGCTGCGACGGCTTCAAGCTGAGCATCGGGAGCAGCAGCAGCAGGCGCGGCAAGCGATCGAGGAGCTGGAGGGGGAGAACGAGAGGAAAACGGTATGGGTCAAGCAGCTCGACGAGAAACTCGCACACTACGAACAGCATCTGGAGGAGACGACACAGTGGGCGTTAAACCTACAAAATGATCTGAATCGTGGCGTGGAAAACTATCGCCAGCTCGAAGCCCACAAAGCGGAGAAGCACCAGGAGCTGGAGAAATGTGTTGGGTTGCTTGACGACGCCGAGCAGCGAGTGATCGAGCGAACAAACTGGGCGAAACGAGTGGATCAACAGATGGGACAAGTCCGGGAACAGTTGACAAACGTATACGCCTCTCCAGCCTACCGTGTTGGGCGACGACTCCGGCTGGCCCCTGAGGTCCCTGCCGGCGGCGAAAGTCCGCCTACGGCGCCTGAAGCAAAAGATGAATGAGGCGGCTGGAGGCCGCGATTGGTCAGCTGGCGTCTGCGCGTCAGGCCGTCGCCAGCGAGCCTCGAGCGTTTCCGGCAATAGATTTGCGCGCCGACAATTCAACCAGGCGGTAGCATTCTTCCAAAGATTCACCGCACTTTGCTCTTGCGTTTTCTCGTGAACTCTTCCACTCGACTGGCGGGCGATCGCAACGTAACCAAGACGGCCGGCCGCGAACGCGGTAGTCGGATGCCGGCGAGCCCGCATCTTTCTAGAACGCATATCACCGGGACGCCACGGGCCCGACCCGCACTGGGCCGGCGGCGTGTTCTGCTGCTGCTGCTGGGTGTCTTCGTCGGTTGCCGTCGCAAGAAAAAAATTTCCCTGCCGCCTCCGAAACCCGCGCGGGTGGGGGAATCGGAAGTTGGAATCGCCAGCTGGTACGGCCATCCCTATCACGGACGGCGCACGAGCAATGGCGAAGTCTACGATATGAACAAGATGACGGCGGCGCATCTTAGGCTGCCGTTTAACACCTGGGTCCGCGTGAGGAACCTTAGGAATCGCCGCACTGTGGACGTCCGAATCACCGACCGCGGGCCGTTCATCAAGGGACGCATCATAGATCTCTCGCGAGCTGCCGCCAAGCAGATCCGCATGATAGGTCCGGGCACGGCGAAAGTGCGGGTCAAGGTCATCGCAACACCGAAGATGCGTTACAAACCTGAGAAACAGCGCTCGGCGGAGAAGCCGGTAGCGATAGAGCAGCCGAGCGAGATCCGGAAACAGACCCGCGAAACCCACGCTCTCGAAGCACAACGCGAACCTTGCTCATCGGAGTCTTTCTACGGCGTCCAGATCGGATCGTTTCGTGTTCCGGAAAACGCCGAGCGAATGCTCGGCAAGATGCTCTATGAAGACCTGCCGGCGCGGATCGTTCGGCAGCAAGACGAGCAGGGCCTGTTGTACTCCGTCGTTGTCGGTCACGAAGATCTCAAATCCGCCGCGGAATTCTTACAGCGAAGTTTGGAAAACGAAGGTATAAGCGGTTTCGCAACCGCATTCGACGAGTCAGACTTGTTGGATTGTCTATAATGAGCTAGATCCTCTGTGCGACAGCAACCGCTGTTTGAGGGCGACCCCACTCAATTCGGCCTGGTCGGTGACTCGCCGCAACTTCAGGGCGTCCTGCGAACCATCGAAAAGCTCAAAACGAACGAATCCCCCGTTCTGATCGTTGGCGAGAGCGGCGTGGGCAAGGAGCTTGTTGCGCGAGCTCTCCACGCGGTTTCCCCCCTGCGCAACAAGAAGTTTCTCCCGGTAGACGCGTCTTCTCTGGGGGGCTCTCTGATGGCAAGCGAACTCTTTGGCTACGTCAAAGGAGCGTTTACGGGAGCAGTCGAAAACAAAATCGGCCTGGTGCGGACGGCCGAGGGAGGCACGCTGTTTCTAGATGAGATCGGCGAGCTGACAACCGAAGTGCAAGCCAAGCTGCTGCGGCTTTTGCAAGAAAACGAGATTCGCCCGGTCGGCGCGACGCAACCGATCAAAGTCAACGTGCGGATCCTCGCCGCGACGAATCGAGATCTCCCGGCTGCCGTTGCCGAGGGGACCTTTCGGCAAGATCTTTACTACCGGCTCAACGTGATCCCAATTCGTATTCCCCCGTTGCGGGAGAGGAAATCCGACGTTCCCTTACTGGTCGAGCACTTCCTAAAGAAATATGCCGTGCACCAGGTCAGCCTCTCAGACGACGTCCTGGGACGTCTGATGAAACATCCCTGGCCAGGCAATGTCCGCGAACTCGAGAACGTGATCCGAAGCATGGTAGCTCTCAAGTCGAATCCGGTAATCGAGCTCAATGACCTGCCCACGAATCTACGCAGGTCGATTGATCCCTACCAGGAAGTTGACCTCGGCTTGGCCTCGGAAATCATTCCACTTGCGGAAGTTGAGCGCCGGCACATCCTCAGAGCCATCGAGCACACAAGAGGCGATGTCCAAACAGCGGCGCTGCTGCTCGGGATTGGCAGAACCACGCTCTACCGCAAACTCAAAGCCTACCGCGGGAAGACGCGAGAGACACGAGATGCGCGGGGCCCGGATCAGTGGGAAGTGTCGGCTTGAAGCTCTCAGGTTGATCCGTCATGCTGGGTACGGTGTCTCCCACGACCGTAACTCCACCCGCGGAACAACTTGCCAAAGCCTTCCTGGAAGAGCACGGAAAGACGGGCGTTGTCTCTACCGATCTGATCAACGATCTGTGTAGCTTGGCGGTCTCGCCTGATCGTCGCCAAGCTAAGGCCGGGACGGATGCCGTGTTCCGGCTCATCGTCGAGGCTCTCGGGGACCGGTTTGAACCTCTCGCATGCGACCTCTACATTCACTTCTTCAGCCGCGTTATTGACTATTGCCGGCGCCTGCCCCAGGGGCGCCTTCTCGACGATAGACTGTCTGCCTTCGGGTTGAAGAACGAAGAAGATCTCCTGCGCCGGGCGGAAAGAATCCGTGGCACCCGCCTTCCCCGCGGTTACCAAGCGGTCAGAGTGAAGAAGGTGCTGGTGCTGTCTCGCGTCACTCTGGGAGCCGACGTCGCCGTTACCAGCGTTGTTCTCAGCAGGATAAAGAGAGTCTTCGAGAACGCGGAAATCTTCCTGGTGGGGGGTGCGAAATCGGCGTCCCTTTTCGCCTCGGACCCCCGGGTTGGAGTGCTTCGGTTCGAGTACGACCGAGGGGCAACCTTGCTCGAGCGGCTGATGAGCTGGGTGCGGCTGGCCGAAGTCGCGGGTGCTGAACTCAAGGATCTAGCATCAGAAAAATACGTGGTTGTTGATCCTGACTCGCGCCTAACCCAATTGGGGCTGCTCCCCATCACGAAAGACGATGCAAGCTATTGCTTTTTCGAGAGCCGCTCCTATCAATCGCCAGGAGCGGAGTCCCTGGCTCAGCTGACCGGGCGATGGCTAAGCGATCTATTCGGAGACGCCGAAGAAACCGACTACCCCTATGTGAGCCTCTCGCCGGACGACCGGGACTTGGGCTCGTTAGCGCGCCGCACGGCCGGCGGGCGCTTGGCTGCAGTCAACCTCGGGGTCGGAGATAATCCGGCCAAGCGTCTCGACGAGGCATTCGAAGAGGGGCTTGTATCGGCATTGGTGAAGACGGGCTACACCGTGCTGTTGGACCGGGGTGCGGGCAACCAAGAAATTGAGCGCTCGACCCGGTTAACGGATCGTTTGCAATCCGCCGGCAAGGTCATCGGTTCGATTGCGGCCACCGGTTGTCAACCCGGGGACGTGATCACCTGGCAAGGCAGCCTGAGCGGTTTTGCGGGCTTGGTCGCGGCATCGGACCTTTATGTCGGCTACGACTCAGCCGGCGGACACCTGGCGGCGGCCATGGGCGTTGCGGGGATCGACATCTTCGTCGGCGCTGCGTGTGATCGCATGTTCAAGAGATGGCAGCCCTGGGGACCGAGGCCGGCCAGCGTGATCGCAGTCCATAAGGGGGATGATCCTCCGAACGTCCTGTCCGAGGTGCAGGGACATCTGCCGTGACCATCGCTTTAGATGCCACCTACAGCCTCGACGCCAGCCCTTCCGGAGTCGCCGTTTACTGTTCCCGCCTCATAGACGCGCTGGTGCGCGGCGCGCCCGACGAGCAGTTCCTTTTGTGCTATCGCGCGCGCCGTTTCCTACGTTCCCTGCGATACTCCCTACCGGAAGAGAACTGTTCACGACGCCTGTTGGAAGACTTTGCCTGCTCTCTGTTTAGCCGACAGGTCTCTGTGTTCCATGGGCTGAACCAGCGCCTTCCACAGTGCCGGTTCCGGCGAACCTTGACAACTTTCCATGACTTGTTCGTTCTCAGTGGTGATTACTCTACTGCCGAGTTTCGCTCCCGCTTCAGCGCACTGGCGCGGGACGCCGCTAGTCGTTCGGACCACCTCATCGCTGTCTCCCAGTTCACGGCCGATCAGGTAAGCCGCCATCTCGGCTATCCGCGGGATCGAATCAGCGTCATTCATCACGGTGTGCAACCGGTCCCCAACTTTTCAACCAAACTATTGGACGAGTTCCGTCGCGAGCAGGGTCTTGAAATGCCTTTCCTGTTGCACGTCGGTGCGATTCAAAAGCGGAAGAACGTGACCCGCCTGGTCAACGCCTTCGAGCGGTTAAATTCCCAGTTCACGCTTGTGCTCGCCGGCTCGGCCGGGTACGGCGCCGAGCGGATCATGGATCGCATCGAGAACAGCTCCGCGCGCCGGCGCATCCGGTCTCTCGGCTATGTCGATTCCGACCGGCTGGCGAAGCTCTACCGCACCGCTTCAGTGCTCGTCTTCCCCTCCCTCGAGGAAGGTTTCGGCATGCCTGTGCTGGAGGCCATGTCCGCCGGCCTCCCGGTGGTTACGTCCGACCGCTCCGCGACCGCCGAAATCGCCGGGGGGGCCGCTCTTTTCGTTGATCCTGAGCAGACCGAATCGATCGTGGACGCCGTAGAGCGTATCTTTACCAACCCTTTGCTACGCCAACGGCTGGTCGAGGCCGGACTCGAGCGAGCAGCCCAGTTTAGCTGGATCAGAGCGGCGCACGAAACGATGGCTGTCTACCGAAAACTGCTGTCACAGCCCGCGTCTTGACTTGCCTTCTCTGGCGACTTCACCTCCCACTACAACGGCAGCGGCTAGCCGCCCGTGGTGAAAGTCCAGTGACGCGAAAAATGGGGACAGCCACCGATTTTCGCAGTCCATCTTTATTAGAAACAAAGCCCTTCGACGAACGAAAATCGGATGGCAGTCCCCATTTTTCGCTCCTGCACGACTTTTGCCACGGGCTGGTAGGATGGGGCGCTGTCCCCCGCGCCTCCGTGGTTGGTCGATCGGCAGTCGGCGCTTGATTTCATTGGGGTTCCGAGAGATTGGGTTCGTTTGGTATTTTGTATGCGCGTGGTCTGTGGGGCTGGCGGTCGACGGGCTGGGAGGCCAGCTTTTGGTACCGAATCACGAGAGGCCCGGAAGCCGATACCGCCGGCCGTGGGGTTTGGAGTGTCGATCGGAGGTGGGGCCTGGGCCGGCACGTATCGGCCGCGGCAAGGGTCTGGATCGACGGGAGTATGGGAGCCGGCGGAGGCGCGGGCCTCCTGAGCCTTGCGCTCGTCGCGGCGCAGGTCGGCCAGTTGTTTGACGGCGCGGTAGAAGCGGCGGCTGAGGTGTCCGTCGTAGCGGGCCAGGTGAACGAAGGCCTGGGTGCGGTCAAGCATCGCCGAGCCTAACAGTAGGGTCTCGCCGTCGTATCCCGGGCGCAACTCGTCTGGACGGCGTTTTTCCAAGTGCCGGCGCTGGTCGTCGACGGCAGCGGCGAGGAAGCCGGTCTCCAAGCGCGTCAGGCGGCGCATGCGCCATTGGGCGTCCGCGATCTGGCGGACGAGCTCGAATTCGAGCGAGTTGGCAGGTTGGATGTCAGCTTCGAGAGCAGAGAGTTGGCTGTCGAATTCGGCAGGGTCCTCGCCGGGCAGGACGGTATCGCGGGCGAGGAGTCCGTGTTTGAGGGAGTTCTTCGCGGCGCGGGCTTTGCCTTCCTCGGTGCGTGGTCCGGTAGATCTTTTTGCGTTGTTACGGTTGGCATTAATTTGTGCATTTGTCGGCATGATTGTTATTCCTTTCGTGGGAGCAGGAAGCTCCAATTCCAGGGTAAGGCGTGGTAGTGGGGTCCTTGGAGTGTCGGTGAGATAAGTCGTGTGGGATGAGGGAGATGGGATTTTGGAAGTGGTGTGACTGCGAGTGGCGTTTTCCGGAGGCGGGCCGCCATGGGCGGCCCGTTGTGACCCCACCCCAGGCCCCGCTCGGTCGCCGGAGGCGGCCGAGCGCCGGAAAGAACCACCGGGGGTAATGGTGCATTCCCAACCAGCCGTAAAACGGCTGGCCTAGCAACGGGCCACAAAAGCCGCGTGAACGCGGCTCAAACATCAGACAAGGCGCCGAAGCCGGAGCACAGGCGACGACCCATATGACCGGCGAGGCGTTGGGGAGTAGCGGGCAGCCAGGTGCGGTTGGGCTCGTACTGCCAAGGCCTTGTCCCAGCCAGCGAAGTTATTCGCAATCTTGACCGCGGACTTCCGTCCGCGGCTCTGCTTCTGTCTCCGAGAGGGCGATGACGTAGGAGGTGGATTCGCCATTGGCCGCGGTAGTAAATCCGCCGGCCGCGGATGTGGCGGGAGACGACGCCGGTGTAAGAAAGCGGGGGAGGACGCGGTCTGTTACCCGTAACCCGTATCTCTCGCGGGACGCGTAACTGGACTGAGCGTCTGAAGCGTATCCGTTACTCGTCCGCGAACCGACGGATATTGATCACACGGGGAGAGCGAGCGAGAACTATTCGTACCTTATCCCTAAATTCAGCTCCACATCGAAATACGTGAAATAGCCCCAATCGATTCCGGACGCGGTGAACCGCGCTGCTCCGGCCGTCGGCTGAGTCCCCACGTTTAAACTTCCCGCAGGACTCTCATCGTCGGTGAACCACTCTCTGGTTACCGGGAGACTCGAGAGTACAACCGAAGGAACGGTAAAGCGGCCCGCCTCTACTCGCTCCGTACATACAAAGGAGCCTTCTACTGCGGCAGCGTGTATTGAGTGCCCCTCAATGACGACAAACTCTGTGTCGGGATCGCCACCAGTCCAGGTGACGGTCACGTCCTCACTCCGCGGGATTCGATCGGGGATGCTGTCCCGATTGCTCCATGTGAGTGACGTTGGAAAGTTGAGTGAAGCTTGAAAGGGTCCCACCTGCGAGCCGCCGCCGTTGTCGACAGTGAACAGCCCAGGCACCACGAACTCTGGGGTATCGGGCTCTCCGGGGAACCCTAAGAGGTCAAGCTCGTTGTTTTGGTAAAAGGGAAAGGGGCCTTCGTCGCGGGGCAGCTCCTTCGTGCCCAGAGGTCCGGTGAGATTCAGTGCGGCGCCCGCATCCATCAGCAGGGCAGGAGTGCGGATGGGGTCTTGGCGCACGATGTTAAAACCCTCGGGTTCGCGCATGCCGTAGGCTACGCACGTTCCCAAAGCCGGCACGGAGGACGAGGGGAGATCTGAAACCAGTCCTCTCGGCCCGTTTAGGGCCAGGAGCGACGCGATGGGGAAGCGGTTAAACGCTCCCCCGCCCTCGCTGCCGACAACGTCTGACAGTCCAGCTTCCGGAAAATCGATCATCCCGCGGAACCGGGTGATCGTGATCGTCCCGATCTTCGCCTCACCTTGACCCAGCGCGGTTTGGAGATCGGCCGCTGAAAAACTGGTTGGATCGCTACAGATCGACCCTCCAGACGCAATGGCCATCGTTCCGTAGTTGCTCACGAGGCCATCGACTTTGACCGCGACCGGCACGTAGCAGCCCTCGATCCCTCGAGGTACAAAAAAGTTGATCTGGTCAACGGCCGGGAACTGCGGGGAGCGGCCGGCATAGAACGGCCTCACGCTAATGCCTCCCACCAGCACCTCCACCTCGACCGGCAAATTGGCAACGGGCGGGAGGCCGGCGTCACTTTCGGTGATCGGTCCCAGCCCCGAACCCCACAAGATCTCGGCCTGCCGCGGCGCGGCCGCAGACTCTGCGAACAAACCACTTCCGGGCCAGACGGACGATCGTATGGTCCTTCGGGAAAGGACTTTTCAAATAGCGCGCACTTTTGCAACCAAGCACTAGGCTCGCAAAGAAAGTCCGCCGTCTACCGCAATGACCTGGCCGGTGACGAAATCAGAAGTGAGTAGGTTGACGACCGCTTCCGCGATCTCTTCGCCACGGCCCGGCCGGCGCATGGGCGTGACAGACACCAAGTGCTCGATGTCAGCCGGCATCTCGGAGCCGAACTGAATGACCCCCGGCGCGACACTGTTGACCGCGATTTCAGGCGCCAGCGCTTTGGCTAAAGCCTGCGTCATCATGATCACCCCGGCTTTCGAAGAGCAGTAGGGGACATGGCGTCTCCAGGCGCGGAAGCCCCCCAGCGAGCTCAGATTGACGATTCTCCCTCCTCCGTGCTTGAGCATGAGTCGCGCGCCGGACTGGCAACAAAAAAATGTAGCCTTCAGGTTCACCTGGTGAATCCAGTCCCAATCGTCTTCAGTGACCTCCAGCACCTTCATTTCGCGGTAGCGCCCGGCGTTGTTGACCAAGCAATCAAGCCGGCCGTACTCTGCCTCGACTTCCTCGAACAGCCGCCCGATTTCACTAACTCTCGTCAAGTCCGCTTGGAAAGCCTTCCCTCCGCACTCGGCCGCGGTCGCTTCGGCTTGCTGCTTCGACTGGCCGAAGTGAATCGCTACCCGAGCACCCTCTTCCGCCAGTCGCAGAGCTATGCACCGCCCGATCCGTTTCGCTCCGCCGGTCACCAGCGCAACTTTTCCCTCGAGCCTTTGATTCGAGGCACCCATGGTTCAGCAGCACTCCTCGACAAAGACTAGCAGGACCACGTGTATCGCGGCGAAAAATCGGGTACAGCCAGCCAATTCGCTTCAGGCTCAGTGCTTTGTTTCTTGGGTCATGACGGGGAGCGAATTGGTGGCAGTCCCCGATTTTTCGCTCCCGCACGACTTTTGCCACGGGCTGCTAGGCGCTGCTCCATCCTGGCCGATCAAACTCGGCACCGCAGCATCATCTCCTTGGGGTGAGGCTTGAGATAAACTTGACTTTCCAAGTACTCGATCGCGTAGCGTTCCGAGTACTCGTGAATCGCCGCCAAAGGGACGGCCAGAGGCGTCAGACCCTGGCGGTACTCGTCGATCAACCCCGCCAAGCGAGTCCGCGAACCTTGATCCAGGTGTCGCCGAAGGCGCCCAATCGTGTGGTGCAACACATTGGCGTGTTTCGCCTTGGTAGTTCGGACTGCCATGGTACGCATGAACAGCGCTTCGTAGCTCGCTCGAAAATCCTTCCTGGGGAGTTCTTTGATCCGTGCGGCCAAGCGGCTCAGGTCGCGACAACCCTGGGTTGAGTGTGCCGTCAGCAGCAGCTTGTGATTGTGGTGAAACTCGATTGCGTCTCGAACTCCCCATCGCCGGTCGAACAAGCTCCGCAGCCGGCGGTAGGCGAACGCCCGTTCGATGAAGTTCTGCCGGCGGTCAGGGCGGTCGAGGCTGCTTTCCTCTTCGATAGGCAGGTTTCGAAGTTGCTCCGTCAAAGCTTGGGCAAAAAGGCCCCGGCCGTTTCTCGCAGGTCTGTCGGCTTGATGGTAGACGGGAACGCCTTTTAGACCACAGCTCGGCGACTTGCTCTTTAGTACGAAGCCGGACAAGCGTTCCTTGCTTAGTCCTTTCACGTTCCGGTGCGCCCAAGCTCGCATGGATTTTGTTAAGTCCCGCTGGTTTTCTGACGTTATCAAGTGGATTTCGTGCCCCCGTCGCACCAGTTGAATCGTTTCCCGCGGCACACCGAGCCCCAGTTCCACCTCAGGGCACACCGGAACCCACTCGACGTACGGCGCCAACACATCAGCCAGAAAAGGATCGCGCTTATGGCCGCCGTCGTAGCGGACTTGCTCTCCCAACAAGCAAGAAGAGACGCCGATCCGAATCCGGCGATCCTCGGAATACGTATTCATTCTGGGAGCCGTTTGCCGATGACTTTCTGCAATCTGACCCTCTCCGCTTGACCGTCTTCTATAGTATGTACTTCTCGTTAGGCGAGAGCCTTCGGGTCATGAGAAGGTCGATGGTCCGGAAGAGTACGGTGCTAGATTTGAACCAGCGGTTCTCGAAGGCGGGTTCGCTTAGGGGGCTACCGCTCGGTGCCCGAGTCACCCATCGGTTATGATGGGCATTGTGCTCCGCCGGCTGCCGCAGCCTCCCGGGGTGGGCACAGCTGGATACCCACTCGTCCGACTCTTGCCCTAGGAGATCCCTTCCATGGCGTCCGCAGCGTATGACAATCTCGCGGCCAAGGCGGCCGGCAACGCCATCGATCTGATCACCAAGATCTACGGCGTCGACAACTGGGGATTTGGTTATTTCCACATCAATGGAGACGGCAACCTGGCTGTGGCGCCTTCCAAAGACCGGGCGCATGCGATTGACCTATATGGGGTTGTTCGGGAGCTAATTCGACGCAAACAATCGCCGCCTTTTCTGCTACGGTTTCCGCAAATCCTAGACGAACGAATGGCCGCTCTGCACCAAGCGTTTGCCAAGGCCATCGACGAGTTTCGCTACGACGGTCGTCACCTCGCCGTCTACCCAGCCAAGGTCAACCAAAAGTCGGAGGTCGTTACACGCCTTTTGGAGTCCGGTTACCGCTACGACTACGGGCTGGAAGTGGGCAGCAAGGCGGAACTGGCAGCCGCCCTCGCCATGCCGTTGGCCGACGGTGCTCTCATCGTCTGCAACGGACTCAAAGACGATCTGTTTCTGCGTACAGCCATCTTGGCCGAGAGACTCGGAAAACGAACCATCATCGTCGTCGAGGACTCTGAGGACATGCTGCTGGCGCTCGAGCTGGGCAGCAAGCTTGGCATCGAGCCCCAAATGGGCGTTCGGGTGAAGCTGTACTCGCGCGGTAGCGGTAAGTGGGAAGACTCGAGCGGGGAATTCGCCAAGTTTGGCATGAGCACGGTTGCCTTGGTCAATGCGTTGGAAGCGCTGCGGCAACAGGGCAAGACTTCTCTGCTGAAAATGCTGCATTTCCACATCGGCTCGCAGATCAACAATATTAAACGCGCCAAGCAGGCTTTCAAAGAGGCAGCGCGGGTCTACGCGAAAGTTCGTGAGATGGGTTTTGAGGTCGAATACCTCAACGTGGGCGGCGGCCTAGGCGTTGACTACGACGGCAGTAAGACGGCGTCGGACTTCTCAATGAACTATTCCGTTCAGGAATTCGCGAACGATGTCATCTACGTTGTCGGCGAGGTTTGCGACAACGAAGAGGTGCCGGCGCCGATCATCGTCACCGAAAGCGGGCGTGCCATGGTCGCCTATCACTCCGCGCTCGTCACCGACGTGAAGAAGGTCGTTGCGCCAGGTGGACCCGGCCGCTACTCGCTCCCTCGCATGAAATCGAAAGCAGAGCCGGTTCTTGAGCTGATTGATCTGGCTCGCGACATCAACGCTAAGAACTTCCGCGAGTACTACCACGACGCGATCCAGCAGCGAGAAGATCTGAATTCCTTGTTCGAGCTCGGCTATTTGGAGCTGGAAGACAAAGCCAAAGGCGAGTGGCTGTTTTGGGAGATTTGCCGCCAGGCGGCCAAGCTCTCACGCTCGATGAAGCAGCGCCCCGAAGAGTTCGATGACCTCGACAAGCTCCTCGCCTCCAAATACGTTTGCAATTTCTCCGTTTTTCAGTCTCTGCCGGACTTTTGGGCGTTTGACCAGTTGTTTCCCATGATGCCGATTCATCGCCTCAACGAGGTTCCGACCGAGCGTGGCATCGTATGCGACGTGACCTGCGACTCCGATGGTTCCGTCGATCGATTCGTGGACGTGAAGAACGTCAAACAAGCACTAGAGTTACACAAGATCCGGCCAGGCCAGCCTTACTATTTGGCCTGTTTGCTTCTGGGTGCTTATCAGGAAACACTCGGCGACCTGCATAATCTGTTCGGTGTTGTGACCGAAGCTAACGTGATCGTTACCAGCGACGGCAAGACCGCGATCGACGGTGTCACCCGCGGTGACTCGGTGCGTGAAGTCATTGAATACAGCGGCTTCGAGACCGACGAGTTAAGAGACTCGGTCGCCAAACAGTTGTCGCAACGGAAAGACCTAGGGGTTATCTCCGACGACGACGAGCACGAGGTGTTGGCCACCTATTCACGCGTGCTCGACGACTACACGTATTTGGAATAGACTTACCGGTAGTTGGCTTGCGTTCGGTTCATTTCAAGCCGCGCCTTCGCAAATCCATTTGCGGCCCCGGTTCGGCTCGCCCCAAACCCCCCGACTGGACTTCAAATTCCGTGGCGCTATCATGAGGAGAAGTATGTACTCCGCCAAAGTAAGCCGGCTTTGACTCAAGCGAGGCAAGTGGTGACGAATCTTGTAACCCCACGGTGGATCCTACTCGCCTTTCTAGCCGTAGTGATGGCGCCCGAGGCCCGTCTGCCCGGGCAGTCTACCGCCGTGGACCCGGCGGTTCTGCAGCACATCAACGCCGGGCTCCAAGCTCGACGGGAAAACCGCCTCGAAGACGAGGCTCGCGAATTCGAGGCCGTCGCGCGGCTTGCTCCTAATCTTGCCGAGGCCCATTTGAACCTCGGGCTGGCTCGGCACAAACAGGGGAGACTGCAAGAAGCCGTCGAGTCCTTTGAAACCGCCCTGAGACTGAAGCCCAATCTCAAAGGCGTTTCGAAATACTTGGGTATTGATAGCTTGCGAATCGGCCGCCTTCGCCAGGCTGTCAAGAATCTCGAGGAGGCTCACGAATCGCAGCCTTCAGACGCCATGGTCAACTCGTGGCTAGGAGCTGCCTATTTCGAGGCGGGCCGGCATCGCGAAGCCATTCCGATGCTCGAGGCGGCTCTAAAAACCAAGCCGGATGACCACGACGCGCTCTTCTATCTCGCCAAGGCCCATAAGGCTATCGCAGATTCTCTCTCCGACGATCTTTTTCATCGTGCGCCCCACTCCGCCCGCGCTAGACAGTCGGCAGCGGAAAACTACGCTGCCATCGGACGCACGGAAGACGCACTTCGGGAATACAGGCGGGCGCTGGAGCAAGACGCGGGGTTGGCCGGTATTCATGCGGCCACGGCAAAGCTGTACGTCGAGGGCGGCAAACTCGCCGAAGCGGAGGCAGCTTATCGGGCGGAGCTGGGAATTCAGCCCGCGAGCAGTGCCGTCAACTTCGAATACGGTGAGCTTCTCATCAAGCTGGGGCGGGCTGAAGCCGCTGTTCCCCATCTGGAAGCTGCGGTGCGATCTGATCCCGGACTTGTCCCGGCCTACCACCAGGTCGGCTTGAGTTTGTTTGGCAACGGCCGTCTCGCCGAAGCGGAAAAAGTCTTCCTCCGAACAACGCAGATTGACGTTCCCATTAAACTCCAAATCTCCAGTCATGAGAAGCTGATCCAGATCTATAAGAAGCTAGGTTCTAAACAAAAGGCCCGCGCGCAGACGAAGACGCTCAAACAACTCCGGAAGCAGCTCGCAACGCAAAAGTAAGAGTCGCTCGCGAACAAACCGAGGGGTCCCCGGGGTTTTTCCTCGGGTGACGGCAGTGCAAGTGACGTTCTCCCGCCGTCATGAGTGATCAACTACAGAACCTCGAAGACGGTCCGACTTGGTTCCATATCCGCAACACAGAAGCGAAAACGATTCTCACGAAAACGTCGGGATTCATAGCTACGGCCGGATTCACTCACTCCCTCACGCCGGCCCGTAACTGCACCTACGGATGCACGTATTGCTACGTCCCTACGCTCCGCGTCTACGGTGGTCTGAAGAAGGAAGACTGGCGGCGTTGGGGCCAATTCACGACCATCAAGTCGAATGCCGCCGAACTCCTCCGCCGTGAAATCCGTTCTGAGCAGGTGATTTATTGTTCTCCCCTCGTCGATCCTTATCAGCCGTCTGAACGAGCTGCGCCGATCATGCCCCGTATTCTCGGAGCCTTGATCGCAAAGCCTCCCGCTGTGTTTGTGATTCAAACCCGAGGTCCTTTGGTCCTGCGGGACTTGAAGCAGCTCATCGAGTTAAACCGGCGCACGATTCTCCGTGTGAGTTTTTCCCTGACAACCGACCTCGAGGAGGTCCGTCGGCTCTATGAACCCCACTGTGAACCCCTAAGCGAGAGGCTGGCGGCGATTCGATTAGTTCGCGAAGCGGGGATCGCTGTCTACGCCACGCTGGCGCCGCTGCTTCCTTGTGACCCGGAAAAGCTGGCTGCTCGGGCGCTTGAAGCGACGGACCGCGACATTATCGGCGACCCGCTGCACATCCGCTCCGTGAAGCCGCACGGGGCGACCACTCGGGAAGCCGCTGCTCGCATCAGCTCGGCACACGGTTACGAGTCGTGGCACACGCCGTCGTTTCAGCACGCCGTCGTTGAGCGGATCCGCGCGGTCGTCCACGCCGCCGGCCGCCGCTTTGCCACCGGGCCGGAGGCCTTTGCCTGGCTGTCGGAGCGCTAGCGCAGTTTCACTTGCATCTCGACGCCTAGCGGGTTGCTGTCGCAGCCGGCCTTTTTTTGGCGTAGGGCGTGATGAGGTAAGTGGCATCACAAGGCGCGAGGCGCCGCACGGATCATAGCCCAGGGTGAAGCGAAGCGAAATCCTGGGTTGCCAGAACCCAAAGGCCAGCCCTGAAGGGGCGCACGAGCAGGGGCGCCCGGTTCCGTCGTCGAGAACACGAAGTGGACGGGAATTCGGGCCAACATCCGCGCCATCGGTTCCTTCCGCCCTTTCAGGGCTCGACTTTGTTCCATTCCTGCCTAGGGTTCCGCCGTTCCGGCTCCACCCTAGGCTCAATTCCGGCGCCGCTTCGCGGCGCCTCCGGCACTCTTGGTCCAAAGCAGACCCGAGCTCAGAAACGTTCGGACAACCGTCCGCCCTGCCTTAGTAAACCGCCTGACGGCCTAGGACAAACAAGTAGTGTTTGTTTCAATGGATAGGGCTGACCGGCGCGGCATTGTGAGTAGCAGCCGCCGGCTGACGGGTAAGGAGTATCAGCAGCCGCGGATCTGGTGGGCGACGACGCCGGTGAGAAAGGCGGGAGAGATGGGCGCCCGCCTAGATCACGCTACAGCTCCGCCTAGAGTGGAGACCTTGGGAGGGCTAGGGCGACACGTTGAAGGGAGTGGTTGCGATTGTGTGCCTGAACGGGGGCTCAATCGGAAAGCGTTTGCCTTCGCTCGAATGGCGTCGGGCAGCTTCAGAAACGGTTGTTCGATGTGGGACCGCAATCAGTGGCGCCGGCCTGTACGAAGCTCTCGTAGAAGGTTCGCTGCGGGAAGAACGAGGGGACCTCGGCGTCGTAGTCGAGGTCTCGGATTGAAAGAGAGTATGGGATGGGTGCCGTGCTTGCGCGGACTGCGGCCCAGCGGTCCAGCCTTCGTTCGAACTGGCGTTCATAGAGGCAGAACCGACCACTGCGTACCCCCTGGATGACGTAGTCCGGGACCAAATCGACCGTGAAGGAGTAGGTGACGCCGGCGCGGTAACTGGCCCGGCCACGGGAGGCGATCAAGTCGGCCAGACTGCGTGCGCCCCGGAATTCGGGTTCGGGCGTGATATTTCCCTGGAGTGGCTTCATTTTGACCACGCCAAGCCAATCGCGATTGGAATAGCGCGGCGAGACGCGGGGGACTGCGGCCACCAGGGCATCCGCGGCGAACCGGATGCGGTAGCGCAGGCGGAGACCTATCGGGTATCCGCCAGAGGAGTGGAACGGCTCGTAGGACATATCCAGAATGCTGGACCGCGTGAGGTTAATCAGGCCGCCGGGATGACGCCGCTCGGCTTGGGCGCTACCAGCTTTCAGCCTGCGACGAAGCTCATCCACCCACCTTTGCACCTGGTCAGCCTGAGACCCGTCGATACCAGGGGGGAGCAGAGGCCGTTCCTGGGCGCTGTCGACAGGCCGGATGACGTCGGGGAAGGCTCGCCGGAAGGGGGTCCCATGACGGTCGCTGCCGCTGACGACGACAAGGAAGGGATGAGAAGGAACCGTGACGAAGCCGAGAAACTCTCCGTCGCTTTCCGAATCGTCGGCTTTCCACATGACCAGGGGCTGGACGGAGCTGCCGGCTTCGTCGGCGAGATAGAAGCGAAGGCTGGCGATGGCATCGATACCGGAAACGTCTGCTTCGACCAGGTATTCACGGCCCTTGACCGGAGGAGTCTCGATCTCGAAATAGCTGGGGCCGTGGCGGCTCCAGATTAGCGACTGGAAATCAAACGCGAAAAAATCGATAGCTCTGGCGGAGCGGGGCGTGGCATTGCGGGGAACAACCGAACCGCGGAAGTCCTGGGCGGCGGCAGGTAAGCTCGCGAGGGCGAGCAAGAGGGCGAGTTTGGTGCGACACCCGAGCATATTTTTCTCTCAACCGGATCTTGGCCGCCCGTTCGTCGTGAGGCGGATGCCAAATCTCATCATAGCGCCGGGGCGCGGAAGATACCCGTAGCGAATGGCTCGGCGGTCGTTTTGCCGAGACTTGCGGGTTTTGGCGTGATTCTCCTAAGGCGAGGAGGCGCGCCGCCAGGGCGGCCCGCTGTACCCCACCCCAAGCCCCGCCCGGCCGCTGGAGGCGGCCGAGCGCCGGAAAAACCACTGGTGCACGGCAGTTACCAGCCGTAAAACGACTGGCCTAGCAACGGCTTAGAAAAGCCGCGTGAACGCAGCTCGAACATCATGCGAGCCGCCTAGCGGCGGCTAAGGACAAACAGGAGTGTTTGTTTCAATGGATAGGGTCGAGATGAAAAGATCCTCCTGGAGGCATAATGCAGAGCCCGGCCGTGGGGCCGGCTCAGAAACCAACCAGGAGGATCATGCTCATGAAAGGACTTCACTATATCGGACTCGACCTTCACAAGAAAAGCATCAGCTACGCGATCAAGACCTACGCCGGAGAACTCGTCGATCGCGGTCAAGTGGCCGCCCACCGACCCACCCTCACCGCCTGGGCGCAGCAACTGCCGCGTCCCTGGGTCGGAGCGCTGGAAGCAACGATGTTCACCGGCTGGGTCTACGACTGTCTGCGGGGGTTCGCCCAGCGCTTGGAGGTGGCCCATCCGGCGATGCTGAAAGCCATCACCTGCGCCAAGAAGAAGAACGACTCACTCGACGCCGAGAAGATCTGCGACCTGTTGCGCTGCGACCTGCTGCCGCTCTGCTACATGGCACCCAGCCATATTCGCGAGTTGCGGCGCATCCTGCGTTACCGCAACCTGCTGGTCAGGGAAGCCGTGCGCATGAAGAACAAAACAGCTGGTCTGTTGATGGAGGTCGGCGAACCCTACTCGAAGCAACGGCTGCACACCAAAAGCTACTTCTACCCGCTGCTGGACGAACTCGGCGAGGAGACGCCGCCGTCGGTGCGCCATCTGCTCACGATCAGCCGCAGCCAGCTGGAGTTGTTCGAGAGACTCGAACGAAGCTTGTTGGCCGGCTTGCGGCGGCATCCGCGGCTACGGGAGCGAGTCGCTCGGCGGGAGACGATTGCCGGGGTGGGCCCGGTGGTGGCGCTGACTTGGGCCTTGGAAGTCGGCGAGCCGGAACGCTTCGGCTCGATCCGGCAAGCGATCAGCTACTGTGGGCTGTGCGCGGGGCAGAAGCAGTCGGCGGGCAAGACGCAACGCGGGCCGCTGTCGAAGCAACGCAACAAGCATCTGCAGCGGGTGTTGATCGAAGCCGCCAAGTTGGCGCCGCGTTGGAACGAGCTGCTGCGCGGGGTGCACGAGAGAGAACTCGCCCGCGGCTCGCGCAACCGCGCCACGTTGGCGGTGGCCCGCAAGCTGGTGACCTACTTGCTGGCAGTCGACGGCCGACAGAGCGGCTTCGAACCCTTGGCCCGGGCGGCCTAGTTTCGCTCGGGGACTCACCAGCGGCGACGAGGAATTGCCATCACGAGTGCCTGCCGGGCCTCGCCTATTGTAGGGACTGCGCGACGGAGCCTTGGCTCCCGAGGCGCCAGCGTGTTTGTTTCGAGGCCGGCAGAGAGGGATCCAAACTGAAACTTCTGCGACGGCGAGCTGGCCGGCTCGCGCGAGGCAGCACATGGATGTCTGGTCGCCAGGGACCCCACAACGGATTCCACACGGCTCGTCTCGAGGCCTTCGCCGCCGCACCAACGACACGCTTCCTCCAGGAGGCTCGGGATCTCTGCATCGATCCCTTGACTTTTACCTATCATGGATGTCCCTACATTCTTCGCTGATGGTGGAAACTCAGCGCCGGGATCGGGCGTCCGGAGAGCCGGGCGCCGCGCCGCTGTTGTCCTGGGGCGGGGCTGTGATTCCCGGAATCGGCGGCGGAGCGGGATAGGGTGATCCGGGCTGGTTTACGCCGGGCCCGGGGGGCTGCCCTGGCCGGCGGCGGTTCGTTCGACGGGAGTAAGGGGAGTTAGAGGTACCGGGCAAGTTGGGAGTGAATCCCGGCCGCCTCTGACCGTAGGGAGAAGCCGAGCCCCCGGCTCCGTAGGGCGAGCCGGTCCTTCGTGACCCCGAAGGCGAGCTGCTTCCGAAGGCTCCAGCACCTGTCCGGGCGCCTCCGACCGCGCCGGGTCTGGCGGTCATGAAACCGCCCGACGTCAAACCGGGCTGGCCCCCAGCAGGCCGCTGGCCCGCCATGGTTCCCGGGACCCCAGCACCTGCCGCCCCGATGCCCTGGTCCTGACGGTAGTCGTAGACGAATTCCCATTCGTTGTAGTTTTCGCGTCCCTCGTACACCATGACGCCACGGTCCTCTACCCTGCTGGCCACACCAGCGATTCCCTTGCTGAAGCCAGTCTGCCCGGAGGTCGATCCTCCGCGGCCACGGAGTCCTTGGAGACCTCCAGGCCGCGGCTGGGTCAGGAGTCTACCGATGACGTTGGCCGCTTGCTGGTTCATGCCCTGGGATCCAAAGCCCTGTGGCGGGCCAGTTCGTCGTCCAGGGGCGGGCTGTCCTCCGGCAGAGCCAAAGCCTTGACCCCCAAAACCTGTCCGATTAGACAGCGGCCTGTTCGTCGCTCCCCGGGGATAGCCTGTGCCGAGTTGGGCTCCGAAGGGCCCCGGAAGCCTCTGCCGGTTCCCGGCTCGCTGACCGGCAGTGGGCGGAACCTGGCCGGGCAGCACTCGCGAATAGCCTGGGTATTGGCCCGCGACGGGCTGCCCTCCCGCTCCGGGTTGACCTGCTTGGCCGGGCTGTCCCGGCTGCCCAGGCGCAATACCGTAGGGCGATGGGTTGGGGTTGTTGGGGTCGAGCTCGCCCTCGTAGCCCGGTTGCCCGGTTCCACCGTAGGCGCCGGGAGCCGATTGGCCGGGAATGGTGGGGGCGGCGGACTGCCGAACGGCCCGCGCGCGCTCCGCGCCTCGGAAGCGACCGTCAGGCGTGGCAAGCCCTGCCGAGTAGCCCTGGAACCCAACGGACGACCCCATCGGCACACTCGAGCGAGTGCCACCCGAGTAAGAAGATCCCGGATCGCCTTCTTCCTCCTCGGTGTCGTAGATGAGCGAATCGGCCATGCGCCCGTCCGCTCCCATGTGGACGAGACGCCACTCGTCTTCGCCGGTCAAAGGATCCTTGTAGCGGCGACGCAAAAAGCGCTGCCCATTGGTCTCTTCGAGGTCATCTATCTTTTCCGGGTACTTCTGGTGTTTGCGGAAATAAAGCTGCACGGCCCGCTTGTACTGTTTGCCGCGATAGATCAGCCTCTCTTCGCGGACCCGCTGGGCTTGCATGGCCGCCTGAGGCAGCGAGATCGCGACCTGAATGGCGATGGCGGCGACGAAAAACAGCAGGCTCAGAAGAACAAAGCCTTGGCGCCCCGCTCTGCCGGGCGGTTTAGCTCTCACCGTGCGCGGTCGCATGATCATCATCTTTCATGCTAGCAGCGGTTGTTCGGCTAATGCCCCAACGTTGCCACGAATGACGCCCCCCACAAGAAGGCGTGCGCCACATCGAGGCCCCACTAGCTTTCCTCCAACGGCAACTTCTGCTCTTCTTTGAACTGCATGTCCTCAATGACAATGGAATTGATCCCAATGCGTACAATACGATAGCGCTTCTCGAAAACGTCGCCTTCCGTTGCAACGAGGATCTCTTCACCGTCCAGCAGAAACGCCCGCTTCCTCGTGTCGCGGCGGGAATTAGCGAAACCGTAATATTTCCAATCGATGGGAGGCGCCGTCGGTTTTCGAGCGACCCGCTTCTTCTTGACGGGCTTCGAGCTCTGCGCCTGGAGCGCCGCCAAGCGCTTCTGGGACTCCTCGATTTCTTCCGCCGAAGGGGAAGCGACCAGCTTCTTGCGCTCGCCAAACCGAAACAGATTGCGCTCGACGCCCCCGAACTCCACCGAGCGCACCTTGGCGAGTAAATCCGTTTGCAGAGTCGGATCGACGCTCATCGGATCAAGCGGTTCGTCTGAATCCGCCCTGTGAAACGTGGGACGGAAGCTCTGCCCTCGAACCTGGCGCGGCGGGGCTGAGGCGCGCCTTTGACGCGGGGCCCTTTCGGGAGCCGAACTGCCGGCCACGGCGGCGGGTCGTCGCCTCGTCGTTGGGGCTTCATCTCCGGCGAAGAACTGGACGTAGACGGTGCCCGCCGCGACGACCAATGCCACCGCCAGCGCCATGACTTTGTTGCGCTCCGCCCCTAGCTTCATAACTCTCGTACGAAAGTGTCGATCTTCATCGTTACGTTCAGCTCTTCGGAATCGGCTCGCGGCGCCGCCCCTAACGATTCGATAATGAGAAAGTTCTCCGAGCGGTCGAGCCGATTCAGCAACTTCACCAGGTTCTCGTAGCGCCCCCGAAAGTTGGCGCTGATGGTGACCATCCCGTATTGTTCGGCGCCCTCGATCGGCTGGACGTCGTAGGCGCCTTCGCGCGCTTCAACGCCCGACTCCTGGGCCGCACCATCAAGCTCGGCGACCAAGGTCGAGAAGGTCGTTCGACGGACCAGCGTGATTTCTTCGATCAGCCTGTCCCCCTGGCTGCGGGCCTGTTCCACCTTGTCGACAACCAGCTTCAGTTTCGCGACCTGCTCGGTCCTTTCTTCCACCCGCTGTGACAAAGTCGAGATTAACGCCCGTTTCTCCTGCTCTCGCGCACTAAGGGGCCTTGCCGCAAAGAAATAGAACACAAGATCGAACAGCAGGATCAGCCCTAGCAGTGCACAAACGTGTGTTGGCGTGACCTGGCGCAGTAGTGAAGCCAGCCAAGACGTGGACAGACCGATCTTAGAGCTGCTGGTCATAGCTCACCGTCAGTTGGTATCGAAACAGAGGTTGGTTCTCGGTTGGCGGCGAGTTTCCACGCAAGTCCGCCGCGCCGAACAACTCCGAAGATTCGAGCGCTTTGAGCAGATCAATGAAATCTTTCGGAGTCTCCGCGCCCACCTGCATATCGAGCAACACCTTGTGGTCGGCGGTAACTTGGGGGCGGATTTGAAACATCTGCACACGAGGCGGCAATATCTTCTCAAGATCCGCGAAGGTGCGTGTCCACGAGATACCCTTGCGATAGAGCAACTCGTTGAGGAACAGCGAGCGCTCAAGGACGTCGCCATTGGCCGGCTCTTCCAGCGTGGCCCTGAGTTGGCGCTCGCTCGCCGACAAGGTGTTCAACTCGGAGCGAAGTTGACGCTCCTGCATGAGAAGCTCCGGCGGAATCTCGTTTTCCTGGAAATACACTGTCAAGAGCCACACCGCCGTCGTTGCGAGCACCACGCTGGAGATCCCGCTCAGCAACCAGAACAGGCGCGTTCGACCGAAAGGCTGCGTCGCGAGATTGAGTGTTATGCTCATGGCGCCAAGTCCTACTGGGTACTCAGGTAACCCCAGATTCCCGCCTCTTGGCCCTCGATCACGCCATAGGGAGAACGCAGCGGCTCGACATCAACCTCTAGCTCGCTTGAAAAGTACGGGACGGCAGCCGGCAGAAGATGATCAAAGCCACACAAGACCGCCTTCGCTACGGGTGCCCCAAGATTGTCGGCCACGAACACGGTGGTAGGGAACAGATCGATCGCCATCTCTTCCAGCACCTCGGAAGCGGATCGATCGCCATCGGGCGCAAGTTCGACCGTTCGAACCAAGCGGACGACACCCTCTTCAACCGCGGCGATCGTCAGTGACCGTGCGGCGAGCTTAACGAAGAGGACCATACCGTCGGCCGGGACCAAGTTCAGCGCCGAGGCTGCCGAGACCGCCACAAAACCGGGCTCGAGTCCCACCTTCTGTAGCGGAGTTTCATACTGCTTGACAACTTCGGGGAGGGTCACCGCGACCAGTAAGGCCCATCCGACCGTGGTGCGCTGTGCCTGGTAGGCGATCCGCGCCAGCTCAACGTCAAACGGCAGGGTTTTTTTCAGGCGCAATCGAATCAGCTCCAGCCGCTCTTTTCCATCTCCGGGAAGCTGGTCGAAGTCGAGTGTCGTAAGCCGCGCGCAGGCATCGGGTAGAAGCAGGGCCGCATCGGGCCGCTTCGCCTGGCCCAGCTCTTGGAACAGGCTCTCCACGGCCCGCTCGAGCTCGTCCGGCAATTGTACGTTCTGCTTTCCTGGCGAAGACAGAATCGTGCCCTCGGCGAGTTCCCGTTCGGCCTTCGCCTCCACATCGAGGCCTCTCGAGCGCCGTCGCACGGCGGTCACCGAGCGCTCGCTGATTTCAAAAACCAGCGGCGGCGGCGGATCTTGTACCAGATATTTGAGTCGTTGGAGCATCTATTCGATAAACGTTACTTTGTTGATCTCGCGCAGCGTCGTGATTCCGTCGCGCACTCTTTCCACAGCCGACTCACGAAGCGTGGTCATGCCTTCTTCGCGGGCGGCGCGGCTGATCTCCGACGAAGGCTTCTTGTCCAGGATCAATTCCCGAATGCGGTCTTTCATGTCGAGCAATTCGTGGATCGCGGTTCGACCCCGATAGCCGGTTCCCGCACATTCGATGCATCCTTCCCCTTCGGCGAATTCAAAGTCTCGCCACTGGGCGGGAGGCAAGCGCGACTCTTCGAGGACCGAGTCCGGATACTGCTTCGGGATCTTACAGTGTTCACAAATAACGCGGACCAACCTTTGAGCCAGGATGCAGTTGAGCGCTGAAACGAAGTTATACGCCTCGACACCCATGTTGAGGAAGCGTCCCAGTACGTCCACCACATTGTTGGCGTGGACGGTGGTGAACACCAAGTGCCCCGTGAGCGCTGACTGGATGGCGATCTGGGCGGTCTCGGTGTCTCGAATCTCACCGACCATGATCTTGTCGGGGTCGTGGCGTAGGATCGAGCGCAAACCACGGGCGAACGTTAGCCCTTTCTTTTCGTTGACCGGAATTTGGGTGATGCCCTTGATCTGGTACTCGACCGGGTCTTCGATGGTGACGATCTTGTCTTCGTCGGTCTTGACGTCGCTCAGCGCGGCATAGAGTGTCGTCGTCTTCCCGCTGCCGGTGGGACCGGTGACGAGAACCATGCCATAAGGCTCCCGAATGTAACGCCCAAACTTTCGCAAATCCTGTTCCGAGAAGCCCACAACAGCGAGTGAGAGCTGGTGAAACTTCTCGCTCATCGACTCCTTGTCGAGGACGCGCAATACGGCGTCTTCGCCGTGGACGGTGGGCATGATCGAGACGCGGAAGTCGATGTGGCGTCCTTTGTAGCGCACGCGAAAACGCCCGTCTTGGGGAATACGGTTTTCCGCGATGTCGAGTTCCGACATGACCTTGATGCGCGAGATGATCGTCTGGTGCCAGTCCCGCGAGATCGGCGGCATGGCATAGTGCAGTACACCGTCGATGCGGTATTTGATGGCCACTTCGTCGCTGCGGGTCTCGATGTGGATGTCGCTGGCCCGGCGTTCGAGGGCGTTGAAGATCGTTGTGTCGACCAAGCGTATGACGGGGCTGATGTCCGTGTCGCCCGTCAGCTTCTCGATCGAGATTGTTTCGTCACCGGCTGCTTCCTCCCGCACGACGTCAAGGACGAAACCCTCGGTGACCTCTTCCAAGACGCGCTGCGATTGTTCGGTCTTCTTCAACAGGTCACTGATCTGCGAGAG
Source organism: Bryobacterales bacterium (assembly GCA_965248105.1). Taxonomy (GTDB): domain Bacteria; phylum Acidobacteriota; class Terriglobia; order Bryobacterales; family UBA6623. Next base: position 377,381 of record CBDFIK010000006.1, on the reverse strand, counting down.
CGTGGCGACCTTGATACGGATCTTCTTCCCCAAAAGCAGCGAGATCTCATCGAGCGCGGGCAACTGCCGCGGGTCGGCGATGGCGATCTCCAAGCTGCCGTTGACCGACTGCACGGGGACAAAGTGGTGGCGGAACATCAACTCGACGGGGATGGATCGAAACAGATCGGCGTCAATGTGTACTTCTCCCAAGTCGAGGAACTCGTAGCGGTAGCGCTTCGCTACGGCCCGCGCTTCTTGTTCTTCGGCCTGCGGGTCTTTTTGCAATGGTTGTTCGGGACTTGCCATTTTTCAACAAAGCCTCGTGGGAGGTGCCTTGCGGGGGCGAATCGCCGCCGGTATGTACACCACGTAGGCTCCTAGATCCTTTCCGCCAGGCTGAAGATCGGCAAGTAAAGCGATATCAGCACAAAGGCGACGAAAATACCCATGAAAATCATAATGGCAGGCTCGACGAGCGCTAGAACCGCCGCCATCCGCGTGCTGACGTCGTCGTCGAAAAATTCGGCGACGGAATTCAGCATTTCCGGCAAAGCGCCGGTCGACTCCCCAACATGGACCATCTCGATCGCAAGCGAAGGGAAGATGCCGGCCTCGCTCATACCCTGCGACAGGGATTGGCCCTCCTTCACCATCCGACGAGACCCCATGACCGCCTGCTGTAGCATTTTCGACCCCAGCGATTCGCCGGTCGTTTCGAGCGCCTGCAGCAGTGGAATGCCCCCGGCCAACAGAGTGCTCAACAGGCGGCAAAGCTGGGACACTCGATACTTGATCCAGATGGCGCCAAATAGCGGGATCCTAATCTTGAGGCGATCCAAACGGGTGCGAACACTCTCCGAGCGCACCGACGCCGCGGCCAGGACCACGATCGCTAGCAACACACCTGCGATTAGCAACAGGTTCTCGCTTAGGGTGACACCGAACGCCACGAGCAGTTCCGTCATGTAGGGCAACTGTGCGTCCATGCTGCGGTAGAGGGTCGCGAACTCGGGAACGACATAAGTCACCAGAAAAACCACCAGAGTCAGCACTAACGTGACCAGAACGCAGGGATAGATCAACGAAACGAGGATCTTCTTGCGCACCCCAAGTGCGAGCTTCTGGTATTGCACGTATCGATCAATGACATCCGGCAGGCTGCCGCTCTTCTCACCCGCCATCAACGACGTTGTGTAGATCGGAGGGAATACGCCCTGGCTACGAAAGGCTTCCGAGAGCGCGACCCCGGTCTTCACCTCGCCGCGAATGGCGTCAAGGTAGCCGCCCAGCCGCCGGTTTTTCGTGTTGGCAGCCAGCAGTTCAAGTGACTTCAAAATCGGCAAGCCTGCTCGAGTCAAGGTCACGAACTGCCTGTTGAAGATCAGGAACTGCTCGAGATTGAGGCGGCCGCCGCGCCGCCGAAGGGTCTCGATCTGGAGGCCGCCCAGGGCGCGCCGCGGTTTGACAGAGTAGAGCAACAGGCCGCGATCGCCATATCGCCGGCGCAGCTCATCTTCCGATTCCGCCGATTCCACTTGCTGCCGGACTCGTCCGTCGAGGTCGGCGAACTTGCAGACGAACTCGGCCATCATCGAACCTCCCGGTCGCGGAAGTCGTTGATGATTTCGGCCTCGGGCGGCGGCTGGAAGTGGAAGCGGCTTGGGTCCAGCGGCACATTGATCCGTTCGTTCTCGAAACGGAAGGCATTGATGGATTCGTCTTGACCAATCACCCGCAGGTGAAGCAAACGGAAGTCCCGCGGGTCATAGGTGAACTCCACCCGGCGATACGCTTCGCTGCCGGATCGGCCTTCTCCGACAAGAATGTTTTTTTCGTCCCTCCGTTCGATTCGCAGGTTACGGAAGAGTTTTCGGAATCGAAGACGGCCTAGCAGGAACGCCAAAGGCGCTCTCAGGTCGCCGGTTTCCCTGAGGTTGAGGCGCCGAACCTGGTTGGCTTGCGGGTTGTACATGTGAAGGACCTCGCCGTCACCGACAAGCAATTTCCCCGCCGGCTTTGTGTACTCCCAGCTCATTTTCAAAGGGCGGCGCAAGTAGAGAGTTCCTTCTTCCTGCCGTAGGGGCCGGCTAGCGTACGACCAGGTGTGCTCGAACTGTAGAACGAGCGTTGCCAGGCTGTTATACCGTCTTTCGATCCTCGACAACACGCCCTTCAGCTGCTGTTCGGCGCCGGCAGGGACCGCCAGAACGAGAACCGCCGCAAGCGCACGACACCCCTCCCTGGAGATCCGGGCCACACAGGGATGACGCAGAAACCGGGTCAAACGTGGATGTGAGTTGCGTTATTTGGGCGAGACGACGGTCCCCTCCGGACACTCCGAGACCCGCCAGGGTCTGAACGGGGCACTTCTCGCTGGAATGGTAGGCGCGCGGGGCTGGGTGAGCCGGCGTTTCTCACCAGGCGGCGAGGCGAACCGATGGAGCGCTACGTGAATCCGAACCGTTGGCAGGAGTACTCGGGGAGCCACCTGTAATTCCACAGCAGAGCCGCGGATGGAAATCCGCGGTCCGGGGTAGGGATCACACACAGTCGAGCCCTGAAAGGGCGGAAGAAAAGATGGCGCAGACGCCGGCCCGAATCTTCGTCCACGTTGTGTCTCGACGAAGGACCGGGCGTGCTTGCTCCTACGCCCCTACCCTCTTTTCTGTGGACCAAGCCCCCTAGGAAGCGCGAGCCGATCGGGCCGGCGTGGCTCGGGTGTCCGACTTCACGGCTTTCTTCAGACCGATGGGCGCAGAGAGGCGCCTGATTTGATCCGATACGCAAACCGAAATCATCGGCTGATTGGCAGCATTGAGGATATCGACGATCCGTCGATGGTCGTCTTCGAGGTAGATATTCTTACCGTCGGTCAGTAAGTGGACTTCATGACCATTCTGGACAGACTCGAAGAGGCCTTTCCCCAACTCCTTTTGCAGAAACTTAAGGACGCGTCGAATCTTCTGCAGCGAAATCCCCTTGCGCCTGAGTTCTGTGATCAGGCTGACTTCAACAACTTCACGGAGGTGGTACAGTCGGCGGTGACCGCGCTGCATGGGACTGACGACGCCCTGTTCATCCCACCACTGCAATTGACGTAGGCTTACACCCGTGATCCGCGTTACGTCGTGGCTAGTGAAGGTACCGGTGGGTCGGGGACGCTCAGAGGAACTAGGCTTCTTCCCTTTCGGCATGGTCGATCTCATTGGGTTCGAGGCAAACAGACTATGAGATTGTACGACAACCCGGAGTGTTCTGGGTAGTTCTTTTTGTCCTGTGGGAGGAAATATTTCTGTTTATCCCCCGCCCACGAAATGGACCACTTCGATCGCCGCTCCAGAGTGTACCTCAGTTGAATGCCACTCAGGGCGTCGTACGATCATACGATCCATCTCCACGGCGACCTGGTCTTCCGCCAGTTTGAGTTCAGCCAACAGCAAAGAAATCGTGGATCCCTGCTGAACCCTTCGTTCTTCGCCGTTGAGGTAGATCAGGCACGATGGCTCGCTTGCAGTCAGCTCAGCGGCCGGCGGCGGTTTCGAGGTGGCCGGCTCACCCATCCGGTCCGTCACTTCTCCTCTATTATATGAAAACCATCGACCGGTCTCATCAGGGTTCTGCTTGAAACAGGAATCGTAATTGAGGTCCGCCGGCTCGGGAAATACCTTAGCCCGCCAGCGACGATCTAAGATGCGCGCGACCGGCAGCCCGGCTGAGATCCGGGTATGCAGCCTGAGGCCCCAAGCGGATTGCTACGGCGCGGGTTCATATGTTGCTCCAAACGCCAACAGGTCGGGGCTAGGCCTTTCCGCAACAGGACAGCGGTGGCTCCCCTAGTACCTTTGTCATAAGCTTCGTGTTTTCTGTGGCGGAAGATTTTCGATCGTCGGTCTAGGTGATTTTTTTTCAGGCGGTTACAGCGCATTTTCAAAAATCGGACGGGCGAATCCTTTTTGGTTCCGGCTCGTCCGGGTTAGGTACTTGCGGAACAAACGTTTGCCGCGGAATCTGGCAGGGGGATCGCGCTAAAAATGGTCCGTGCGGTTGGGGTCGGCGACTCCCCCCCCCCCAAGGCGTGTCTTGCTGCCGACCAGAAGGGTAGCGACTGGCAGTTGACACCTTGGGCCGCGGGCAGCAACCGACTCATTATCCCCAGCTGTATCGGCTCTAGCTTCAAGACCGTATGTGACTGACAAGGCTCGGCTTTGGGATGAGCCCGGGGCGGTGCATAGTCTCCAGCTTTAGGTGGCAAGCGCCGATAGACCATGGGGAGGAGAGCGACGAGGATCGCATGTCGTCCGACATCCTGTAGGTCCCTCGACTGGCTGCGACTGCTGCCCCGGAAACCGTCTTGCGAAAAAACCGAAAGTAATTCCGCGTCGAAGGCTTGCACGCTGAGAGCAGGTTCGGTTCCCGACACACGGTGAGCGACCGGCGATCCTACTGTCGCAGGCGCCGCGGGGGAGGCTGACGATCGGCAACCCCGGTAGAGTAAACGGGTTTGTAGAGGCCGGCAACATCCAACAATAGACGCTTTAATGGGCCTTCATAAAATCAAAAAGGGACTAAACCTGCCCATGGCAGGCGAGCCGGAACAGCGAATCCAGCCGGCTTCCCAACCCCGCCGCGTGGCACTGATGGCGGACGATTACATCGGCATGAAGCCTACCATGCATGTCTCGGTGGGCGATGAGGTCCAGCGCGGACAACTCCTATTTGAAGACAAGAAAACCCCCGGAGTCCGGCACACCTCACCGGCTTCGGGGACGGTCGTGGCCATCAACCGCGGGGAACGTCGGGTGCTGCAGTCGGTTGTGATCCAGTTGGACGCGGGTGAGCTGGCCGGGCGCGGCATTGCGCTCTCGTTTCGCTCCTATTCCGGCAAGCATCCCGGGGCCCTTTCGCGTCAAGAGGTCAAGGATCTGTTGCTCGAGTCGGGCTTGTGGGCTTCGTTGCGAGGCAGGCCGTTCGGCAAAGTAGCGAATCCGGCCGACGCGCCGCATTCGGTCTTCGTCACGGCGGCCGACACGAATCCGCTTGCGCCGACTCCCGATGCGGTTCTGGCAGGCAAGGAAGCCGATTTCGAGCGCGGCCTTTCAGCGCTCGCCAAGCTGACCGAGGGGCCGGTTTACGTCTGTGCATCGCCGGGCAGCTCGGTGACCGCGCCCGAGGGCGCTCAATTTCGACTCGAGCACTTCGGGGGTCCTCACCCGGCAGGCACGGTCGGCGTGCATATTCATCGGCTCGATCCTGTCGACCGAAACAAGACCGTCTGGCACCTCGACTACCAGGATGCGATCGCGATCGGCAAGCTCTTCAGTACGGGCGAACTCGACGTCGAACGAGTGATTTCGCTGGCCGGACCGGCGGTCCGGCGGCCCCGGCTGCTGCGCACCCGTCTGGGCGCCGCAACCGACGACCTCGCCGAGCGCGAACTCGCCAATGGCGAAAACCGCCTCATCTCAGGATCGGTTTTGTCGGGCCGCACGGCCTCCGGCGAGGTGTTCGGCTATCTGGGGCGGTTTCATCGCCAGATTTCCGTAGTTCCTGAAGACCGCAGGCGGGAATTCCTGGGCTGGCTGGCTCCTGGATCGGATAAGTTTTCCACAATCAATACTTTTGTCTCCCGACTAATTCCCGGCAGAACGTTTCGCTTCACGACCACCACCAACGGCTCCGATCGAGCAATGGTACCGATCGGTATGTACGAGAGGGTGATGCCTCTCGACATCCTGCCGACGTTTCTGCTTCGCTCCCTGCTCGTAGGCGACGTCGAAAAAGCCGAAGAGCTGGGTTGTCTCGAGCTGGACGAAGAAGATTTGGCGCTCTGTAGTTTCGTGTGTCCGGGAAAAATGGAGTACGGCCCGCTGCTCCGCCAGGTGCTGACGGTGATCGAAAAAGAAGGCTGATGAAGGCGCTGCGGTCTATTCTCGACGCCCAGTCGAAGCTCTTCCAAAAGGGGGCGCCGCTCGAATTTGCCCATCCATTCTACGAAGCCCTAGACACATTCCTTTTCACGACGGGGAAAGTCACCAAGGGCGCCTCGCACGTGCGCGACGGCCTCGACCTGAAGCGCATGATGGTGACCGTGGTCATCGCCCTGCTGCCGTGCGTGTTCATGGCCATGTATAACACGGGCTATCAGGCTCACCTGGCGATCCGCGATGGCGCTGTACCACTGGACACGTGGCAGACCCGGGCCATGGGGGCGCTGGGTTACGGGGCCTACGACCCCGGCGATCTACTTGCCTGCATCCTCCACGGCGCCCTTTATTACCTGCCGGTGCTGTTGGTGACATTTTTCGTAGGCGGCAACTGTGAAGCCCTTTTCGCCGTAGTCCGCAAACATGAGATCAACGAGGGCTTTCTGGTAACGGGCATGCTGTTCCCTCTGATACTGCCGCCGACGATCCCACTCTGGCAGGTGGCGGTTGGGATCGCCTTCGGGGTCGTCATAGGCAAAGAAATCTTCGGCGGCACGGGAATGAATATCCTCAACCCCGCCCTGACCTCGCGGGCCTTCTTGTTTTTCGCCTACCCGGCGCAGATTTCCGGTGATCAGGTCTGGATTACTGCCGATACGAGCATTGACGGCGTTAGCGGCGCTACCTGGCTAGCCGAAGCGGCGGCCCAAGGGCAAGCTGTCTTGGACGAGGGGCTGACCTGGTGGGATGCGTTCCTGGGTCTGGTTCCAGGTTCGATGGGAGAAACCTCGACGCTGGCTTGCTTGTTTGGAGCCGCTGTGTTGATTGTCAGTGGCGTGGGTTCGTGGAGGATCATATTTTCCGTGGCCGTGGGTTCGTTTCTGGCTTCCCTGTTGCTGAATTCCATCGGATCAGAGACAAATCCCCTGTTCGGAGTGCCGTTTTATTGGCATTTCGCTTTAGGCGGCTGGGCCTTTGGCGCGGTTTACATGGCCACGGACCCGGTTTCCGCGGCCCACACAAATACTGGAAAATTTATGTATGGGTTTATGATCGGCGTGCTGGCGATTCTGATCCGGGTGGTGAACCCGGCTTACCCGGAAGGCATGATGCTGGCCATCTTGTTCATGAATCTGTTTGCCGCGTTAATCGACTACTTCGTGGTGCAGGCCAACGTCAAACGCAGGAGGGCGCGCTATGCAGCATAGCGTGAAGTACACGCTTCTGTTTGCCGCCGCGGTTTGCGTGGTCTGCGCCATTTTGGTTTCCTCTTCGGCGGTCTCGCTCTCCGAGCTGCAACAAGCCAACGCCCGGCTGGACAAAATGAAGAACGTGTTGATGGCCGCCGGGCTGGCCGAAGCGACGGAAAGGCTTAGTGCGGAAGACATTAATGAACGGTTCCGCACGATCGAGGCGGTGGCCATCGAGCTGGAAACCGGCCTGCCGGCTCCCGACATCGACACCGCCGCCTACGACCAGCGGAAGGCGGCGGCGGACCCCGCCACCAGCCGCGAAGCCCCCCCGAACCTGTCGGTTATCAAACGATTGCCCAACCACGCGGTCGTCTATCAAGTGCTCAATAACAGGGGCGAGGTAAGAATGCTCGTTTTACCGGTCGAGGGCTACGGACTCTGGTCCACGCTCTACGGCTTCCTGGCGCTCGATGCCGACACGAGAACCATACGCGGGTTGACCTACTACCAGCACCTCGAAACGCCGGGCTTGGGAGGGGAAGTGGACAACCCGAGCTGGAAAGCCCTTTGGCCCGGACGCGTGGCTTTCGATGAGACAGGGGCCCCGGTGATTTCGGTGATCAAGGGGCGGGCCGGTTCTCCGCAAGAGGACCCTTACCAGGTGGATGGTCTTTCCGGCGCCACGATCACAAGCCGCGGCGTGACCCATATGCTGCGGTTTTGGCTGGGGGAGGCCGGCTTTGCACCGTACCTCACACGGTTTCGGGAGAGCCAGACCAGCACCATGCAAGCAGAAGAAGAGAGTTTTGATGGCGACACCGGCGAAAAAAGTATTGCTCGATCCGCTTTTTGAGAACAATCCCATCGCGCTGCAGGTGCTGGGAATCTGTTCGGCTTTGGCGGTGACCACCAAGATGGACACCGCCATCGTCATGTGCGGCGCCGTGATTTTCGTCCTGACGCTGTCGAACTTCTCCATCAGCTTGCTGCGCAATCAGATCCCGACAAGTATCCGCATCATTGTTCAGTTGACGATTATCGCCTCGCTGGTGATCGTCGCCGACCAGTTGTTGAAAGCGTATCTGTTTGAGATCAGCAAGCAGCTTTCCGTCTTCGTCGGCCTGATCATCACCAACTGCATCATCATGGGCCGCGCCGAGGCCTACGCGATGCAGAACGGACCCGGCAGCAGCCTGATCGACGGCATCGGCAACGGCCTGGGCTACAGTCTCATCTTGATCGCTACGGCCTTGCTCCGCGAGTTGTTTGGAGCGGGGAAGATCTTCGGCTACGTCGTACTTCCTTCCGTCAATGAAGGCGGCTGGTATTACCCCAACGGAATCATGGTTACCTCGGCCGGGGCGTTTTTCATCATCGGTTTGTTCATCTGGGCCTTGCGGACTTGGAAGCAAGACCAGGTCGAGGAGGAGGGCTAGCAGCCCGTGGCAAAAGTCGTTCAGGAGCGAAAAATGGGGACTCGAAGATGTGAAAAAATCGGGGACTGTCACAAGCGGCGACCTAGAAGGGACGCATAATCAATGACGCTTTCCGCCGCGGTTGACTGTCCCCACGATTTTTGAAGCGAATTGGCTGGCTGTACCCATTTTTCGCGGGCCGGTAATCGATAAGGGAAAACAGATCCGATGACCGAGCACTATCTCAGCCTGGCCGTCAAGGCGATTTTCGTCGAGAACATGGCCTTGGCCTTTTTCCTGGGCATGTGTTCGTTCCTGGCCGTTTCGAAGAAGGTCAATACGGCGATCGGCCTGGGGTCGGCGGTGATTTTTGTGCTCGCCGTGACGGTGCCGATGAACAACTTGATCTTCCGATACCTGCTCGAGCCCGGCGCCATGGCTTGGCTGCATCCCTCGCTGGCCGACTACGACTTGTCGTTTCTCGGGTTCTTGTGCTACATCGGCACGATCGCGGCGATGGTGCAGATTGTCGAGATGGCGCTCGACCGCTTCGTTCCGGCGCTCTACGCAGCTCTCGGTGTATTCCTGCCGCTCATCGCGGTCAACTGCGCCATCCTGGGCGCTTCGCTGTTCATGGTCGAGCGCGACTACACCCTCGCCGAAAGCACGGTGTTCGGCCTGGGATCCGGAATTGGTTGGTTTCTAGCGATTGTGGCTCTGGCGTCGATCCGCGAAAGGATGCGCTACAGCAACGTGCCGGCCGGGTTGCGCGGGCTCGGCATGACGTTCGTTTTGACCGGATTGATGGCCATCGGCTTCATGGCCTTCGCGGGGATCCAGTTATAGGGGTTGCAATGGCACACGCTTTCGACGGCATAGGATCACGAACATGACGACGGTAGCGCTCGGCCTTTTCATGTTCACCTTGATGATTCTTTCGCTGGTCGTGGTGTTGATGGTCGCCAAAAGCAAGCTCGTTGCCGGCGGCGAGGTCAACATCGTCATCAACGATGATGCCGCCAACGCCGTCTGTGTGAAAACGGGCGGCACGCTGCTGGGCGCGCTGGCGGACCGGAAGATCTTTATTCCCTCGGCTTGCGGAGGCAAGGGCAGTTGCGGGGTTTGCAAGGTCGACGTCATGGCAGGAGGGGGAGCGATCCTGCCGACCGAACCCCCCCACATCACGCGCGGCGAGTTTCGCGAGGGTACGCGGCTCTCCTGCCAGGTCAAGGTCAAACAGGACATGGAGATCCGGGTACCGAGCGAGGTTTTCAGCGTCCGCCAGTGGAAGTGCAAGGTGCGCTCCAATCACAACGTGGCAACTTTTATCAAAGAGCTCGTTCTCGAACTGCCGCCCGGGGACGAGGTGCCTTTTCGCGCCGGCGGCTACATTCAGATCACCTGCCCCCCTCATACGGCGGACTACAAGAATTTCGCCGTCGAAGAGGAGTTTCACGGCGACTGGGACAAGTTCCGCATCTGGGATTTGACCTCGACGGTCGACGAGCCTGTGAATCGGGCCTACTCCATGGCGAGCTACCCCGAGGAAAAAGGCGTCATCATGCTGAATGTACGAGTCGCCACACCGCCCCCGCGCGCACCCCAGGGGACTCCACCGGGGAAGATGTCCTCTTTCATCTTTGGCTTGAAGCCCGGTGATGACGTGACGATCTCAGGTCCGTTTGGCGAATTCTTCGCCAAAGACACCGACGCGGAGATGGTCTTCATCGGCGGCGGGGCCGGCATGGCCCCGATGCGCTCTCATATCTTCGACCAGTTTCTTCGCATCCACACGAATCGTAAAGTTTCCTTTTGGTATGGAGCGCGGAGCCTGCGGGAAGCCTTCTATATCGACGACTTCGACAAGATCCAGACCGAAAATCCCAACTTCACCTGGCAATTGGCGCTATCCGAGTCGCTGCCGGAGGACAACTGGACCGGCTACACCGGCTTTATCCATCAAGTTCTCTACGATCACTACCTCAAAGACCATCCCGCACCCGAAGATATCGAGTATTACCTTTGCGGACCGCTCCCCATGATGACGGCCTGTTTCAAAATGCTCGATGGTCTGGGCGTCGAGCCCGAAAACATCGCCTTCGACGATTTCGGCGGCTGAGGGGTGTTTGGGTTAGCCCTAATACCGCTTACTGAGCGGGCACGGGTGCTCGAATTGCTCCCTGGGATTTGGGAGCGAAGGTCGTAGGGACACGGGAGGTGGCAACGGCGGTCCCCAGGACGGGACATGTCGCTGACTTGTCCCAATTAGGTTTGGGCCGCTGAAGCATTAAACGCTTTGGGTTCGGTTTGTGGCGCACACATTCTTGCGTGCCGTGTCGCCATTCGTGGCGACATCGAGTTCCGTCGTGGCGCAAGCTCTCCAGCTTGCCGCGTCGAGACTCTTCTCGACGCTTGTGTTTCAGTCTGGCACGACGGACGGAACCTCCGACATAACGCACCCCGTTCTTTCCATGCTGCCGGGTGAAGGGAGTTCATGACGACCCACCAAGGATTCGTAGGGGCGGGCCGCCGCGGGGCGGGGGCTGGAAGCTGTGAAAAAATCAGGGACTGTCACAAGCGGCGTCCCAGAAGATACGTAGAATCAATGACATCTTCAGCCGCGGTTGACTGTCCCAGCATTTTTTCACAGCTTCCAGCCATCCTCTCTCTGCTGCTAATCGCCACCAGTTGCCAGCCGCCCGAACAGACGGCCCATACACTCCAAGGACCGACGATGGGCACCACCTTCACAGTGAAGGTGGTGGCCCAGAATCTCTCCGAGGAACAGCTCGATGCGCTGCGCCGCGCCGTGGAGTCCGAGCTCGAAAACGTCAACTCGAAGATGTCGACCTACTTGCCCGAGTCGGAACTGTCGCGGTTTAATGCGTTTCGCCTCACAGACCCTTTCCCCGTCTCCCAAGAGACGCTCGACGTTTTTGTCGCGGCGCGGCGAATCAGTGCAGCGACCAGTGGGGCGTTTGATGTCACCGTCGGACCTCTGGTTCGCGCCTGGGGCTTTGGCCCGGGCGAACGCTCCCGGGAAGCGCCCACGTCAACCGACCTAAAGCAGCTAAGGGCACGAATTGGATGGGATAAGATCGAAATTGACGAGGCATCTTCGACGATTCGCAAGTTACAGCCTGAAGTCGAATGCGACTTGTCGGCGATTGCCAAAGGATACGCGGTGGATCGCGTCTCGGAAGCCGTGCGGGACCTTGCTTACCGAGAGCACATGGTGGAAGTGGGAGGCGAAGTGCGAACCAATGGCCGGAACGCGGAGGGGCAGCCATGGCGCATCGGCATCGAGCGTCCTGACGATGCCGGGAGGACGCCTTACCGGGCTTTGCCTCTGGAAGGGCTGTCGATGGCGACCTCCGGCGATTATCGAAATTATTACGGAAAAGACGGCCAGCGGTTCTCACACACCATCGATCCGCGCACGGGCCGCCCGGTGCAACACAGGTTGGCCTCGGTCAGCGTTGTCCATGGGCGCTGTGTCGCCGCGGACGGTTGGGCCACCGCCTTGATGGTGTTGGGTGAAACCGACGGCTATCAACTAGCCGTTGAACAGGGGCTGACAGGGCTGTTTCTCGTCCGAGACGGCGAGGGCGGATTCTCCGAAAAAGCTACGCCCGCGTTTTCGTCACTGTTCGGACCTGGGGCGCCGGAAACGAGCAAGCCGAGCCGGCCGGGGAGAGATAGAACCCGATGACGCTGCTGGGACTTTCCATCGCCGCCATCGCCCTCGCCATGCTCATCATGGCCGTCGGCGTCATCTTCAAACGCCGTCACCTGCGGGGTTCCTGCGGCGGGATACTGTACGGGCCGGATGGCGACCCTCTCAACTGTGAAGCCTGCCCCTACCGGGACGAAAACCCCGACTGCGAAAGACGCACGACTTCCGCCGCCTAATCCACCGAAGCTCACGCCGGACGATAAGGCGGAAATTCAGGGCGCCACAAGAAACAACGGGGTAGTCGCGAGAAACCGGCTAGGAGATCGATCCTGCCGCGCGCAGACTCTCGAGCCCGTCGACGAGGGTTTGCTGGATTTTGTCGTTGACGCCGCCCTGGTGGAATTCGGCGGCCAGGCGGATGGCGTTCTTGATGGCGTTCGGATTCGAGCTGCCGTGACAGATAATGCAGACGCCTTTCGCGCCCAGTAAGGGCGCACCACCGTATTCGGAATAGTCCATCTGTTTGCGAAGATCCTCGAAGGCTTCCCGTACCAGAACGTAGCCGATCTTGCGGGTGAGGTTGGCTTCGAGTGACTCGCTCAACATCGTCTTGACGACTCGAACCAGTCCCTCACTTACCTTCAATGCGACGTTACCGATAAACCCGTCGCAAACGATGACGTCGACACTTCCGCTATAGAGGTCGCGGCCCTCTACGTTTCCTACGAAATTCAGGGGCAGCTGTTTCAGTAGCGGCGTCGCGCCGCGGGTCTGTTCATTCCCCTTTTGCTCTTCCTCGCCGATCGACAGGAGACCGACGCGGGGCGCTTCCCGATGATGGATCACCCGCGAGTAGACGTCGCCCATGATGGCGAACTGCGCAAGCATCTCGGGACTGCAATCGACGTTGGCGCCGACGTCGATCAGCACCGTCCAGGTTTTTTCGAGCGTCGGGAACACCTGCGCCAGCGCCGGCCGGTAGACACCGGGAAGCACGCCCATGACGACCTTGCTGGTGACCATGATGGCCCCGGTATTGCCGGCGGAAATCAGTCCGTGGGCGCGCCCTTCGCGGACCAGCCGCGAGGCCACGTGGAGTGAGCTGTCGCGCTTGCTCCGCAGGGCCTTGCCGGCGCCGTCTTCCATGGTGATCACTTCGCTGGCGTGGGCGACGGTGATCGCCAGCCCCGCGGTGTCGTGGCGATCCAGCTCCGCCCGGACGGCATCCTCGTTGCCGGCCAAGATGACGCCGACACCGTGTTCGCGGGCGGCCTGCACGGCGCCTTCGACTTCGACCGCGGGAGCCTGGTCGCTGCCCATCGCATCCACGGTGATGGTGGTCGTCGGGTGCACGCGTCTATCGAATCGAGTTCAAGGGGTGCGGATTTCCGGCGTGCGGGCGCCGAGCGGTCTGCCCAGCCGCCCCTTCGCTACGCTACTCGCTTTCGACTTCCACGATCTCGCGGCCTCGATACTGGCCGCACTCCGGGCAAACCCGGTGGGGCTGCTTGTGCGCCCCACAGTTGGGACAGAGGGTCAACGACCGTATCGTGAGGTGGTCGTGGGCCCGGCGCTTACTCGTTCTGGACTTGGAATGCCTGCGTTTGGGATTGGGCATATCTACATCATTTTATGACGGATCTTATGACGGTTTGTGAAACTGCAACTTTCGAAGCGCTTCCCAACGGGAGTCTGAAAGATTCTTCGCGCACGAACACGCTCCGCGATTGAGGTTCGCGCCGCATTGGGAGCATATTCCCTTGCAATCCTCTCGGCAGATGCCGCGCATGGGCAACCACAGCAGCACCTGTTCCTTCAACACATCGGCCAGTTCCAGCCCCGGCTCTTCGTAAAAGCCGAGGTCGGTATCCGAGGTATCGATCGCGATCGCCTCCTTCCGCGCTATGACGCTCATCGGGTAGTAGAAAAGGTCGAAGTCCTGATCGAGCCGGGCCTCGACGGCATCGAGACAGCGGGCGCAGGTTCCGCCCATCGCCCCCCGAATCCGGCCGCGGACGCGAATCGTGCGCACCCCGCGGGGGTCCATCAATTCAGCCGAACCCGACGCCTCGAGCTCGCCGAGCTGCTTCCAGCCGCTGCCGGAAAACTGAATCGTCCCGGGTCGAAAGCGGTCGCCGAAGGCCATCCTTCGACGTTCCAAGATGTTGACGTCGAGGAGCACGAAACACCTCCGCCCAGCAGTTCCCGCTTATTATACCGGGTCCGCCCAGGGGTTTCAGTCTGGAGGGCTAGGATGCTAAAGTGTCGCCTTCCATGACCACTAAAACTTGCCCGCTGAGTCGGACGGAACCGGGCCTCCTGGCAATGCCGCGGGAGCCGGATTGCGACTCCGAAGTTTCCAAGGGAGTAACGAAATCGCCCTGGTATAATGCGCATCAAGATCGGCTCGCTCAGATGCTCACCGAGGAGGCCCCATGGAGGTGATCGAGGTTGGCCTCGCCGGCCCTGAAACGATCGCGAAATACGAGCCCGTCATTGGCCTGGAAGTCCATGTCCAGCTACTGACTCGGACTAAGATCTTCTGCGGCTGCGCGACCGACTTCGGCCAACCTCCCAATACGCAAACCTGTCCGGTATGCTTGGGCTTGCCAGGCGCCCTGCCGGTTCTCAACCGCGAGGTGGTTGCCAAGGCCATCAAGGCGGCGCTGGCGCTGAACTGCGAGGTCCGGCCTTATTCTCGCTTTGCCCGAAAAAACTACTTCTACCCCGACTTGCCCAAGGGCTATCAGATCTCGCAATATGATCAACCGCTAGCCGAGCACGGCTGGTTGGAAGTGCCTTTGGAGGGAGGATCGAAGCGCATTGGCATCACGCGGATCCACCTCGAGGACGACGCCGGCAAGACGATTCACGACGGGTTCAAAGACAGCAACCGGTTCAGTTACGTCGATCTGAACCGGACCGGCGTTCCGCTGATCGAGATCGTCGGCGAGCCCGATATCCGCGATCCGGCCGAGGCCTTCGGCTACCTTACTGAACTCAAGCAGATCTTGCAATACATCGACGTCTCGACTTGCGACATGGAAAAGGGGCACCTGCGCTGCGACGCGAACGTTTCGGTGCGTCCAAGAGGAAGGGATGAGTTCGGGACGAAGGCCGAAGTGAAGAACCTCAACTCGTTTCGATTCCTCCAGAAGGCGCTCGAATACGAGATCGCACGCCAGGTCGGCGTCATCGAAGCCGGAGGCCGGATCCAACAGGAAACCCGCCTCTACAACGTAGACACGGGCGAGACCGTGGCCATGCGATCGAAAGAGCACGCCCACGATTACCGCTACTTCCCCGAACCCGATCTGATGCCGCTCATCATTAGCGAAGAGTGGAAGGAACAGATTCGCGCCTCGATGGCCGAGTTGCCGGCAGCGAGACGGCTGCGCCTCGTCGAACAGTACGGCGTCTCGGAATACGACGCTCGCGTCCTGACGCTGAGCCAACAGACGGCGGATTACTTCGAAGCCGCGGCCAAGGCCTCCGGCGAGCCCAAGATGGCGGCCAACTGGGTCCAAGGGGAGCTTGCCGGTGCGCTCAACGCTGCCGGCAAGTCCATCACTGAATCCCCCGTCTCAGCCGAGGCTTTAGGTGGGCTGGTGACGCTCGTCGGCGACGGAACCCTAACCGGCAAGTTGGCTAAGGAAGTCTTCGCAAAGATGTTTGAAAGCGGGCGCTCGGCCCAGGAGATTGTCGAAGCCGAAGGGCTGAAGCAGATCAGCGACGAGGACGCGTTGCAGAAACTCGTCGATGAAGTGATCGCCGGCAACCCGAAACAGGTCGAGACCTACCGCAAAGGCAAGACCGGCGTGCTGGGCTTTTTCGTCGGTCAGGTCATGAAGGCCACTCGCGGCCAGGCCAATCCCAAGATGGTGAATGAGTTATTGAAGAAGGCGTTGGGGTAGCGCGGCAAGATGCGGGGACTTCAGGCGCTGCGACAACCTCGCGCCCCCGCCTGTGAGAAACACAGGTTAAAGCTTATTCAGCCCGTCTAGTGCGGCTACCTTGTAGGCTTCGGCTAGAGTGGGATAGTTGAACACGGCGTCGCGAAGATATTCGACCGAGCCATCGTGGTCGATGATGGCCTGCCCGATATGCACCAATTCGGTGGCCGACTCGCCGATGATGTGAACCGCCAGCAGCTTCAGACTCTCGCGGTGGAACAAGACCTTCAGCAGGCCGGTGCGGCCACCCGAGATCTGCACCCGCGAGAGTTCTCGAAATCGAGCCACGCCCGACTCGTAAGGTATCGCGTCCTTCGTCAACTCTTGTTCGTTCGGCCCGACCATCGCCATCTCGGGAATCGTGTAGACGCCGACGGGAATCCGGCGCGACATCTTGCCGGGATCTTCGCCGAGGGCATGTAGGGCGGCCAGGCGTCCCTGTTCTCTCGCCGTGGACGCTAGGCTTGGGAATCCAATGATGTCGCCAACCGCGTAAACCCCCTTGACTTCCGTCTCGTAGAACTCATTGACCTTGAGACGACCGCGCTTGTCGGGCTTGAGACCGATGACTTCGAGGTTGAGATCCTCGGACGCGCCCTCGCGCCCGGCGGCGAACATCAGAGAGTCCGTCCTAAGCTTCTTGCCGCTCTCCATCGATACCTCGACGCGGCCGTCCTCCGTCTTCTGAACGGCTGAGACTCTCTCGCCGAACCGCAAAACGATGCCCTCGTCGCGCATGTGGTAGTAGAGGGAGTCTTCGATCTCGTCGTCCACAAAGTTCAGCGGACGATCCCGCCCGTCAATTACCGTCACCCGGACGCCCAGGGTTCGAAAAATGGTCGCATACTCCACCCCGATAATTCCCCCGCCCACAAAAGTCATGGTGCGTGGAATCTCCTGCAGTTTCAGCAACCCGTCGCTGTCGATAATCTTGCGATCATCGAATTCGATGCCCGCGGGGCGCGCCGGCTTGGTACCCACGGCAATGATCACATTGTCAGTCTTCAAGATGCGGGTGCCATCGTTTTGTGTGACGAGAATCCTTTTCGGCTCGATGAAACAGCCTGTTCCGGGAAGGATGTCCACATAATTGCGAAGCAACTGGTCTCGAACGACGTTCACCTCGTTCTCGATCACTCGCTCTGTGCGGAACGTTAGGTCTTCCATCGAAACTTTGTCTTTGACTCGATAGGCAGCGCCGTAGAGTTGCCTTTGACGAACGCCGGACAAATAGGAGACCGCTTCACGCAAAGTCTTACTTGGAATGGTACCCTGGTGCAGACAAGCACCGCCGACCGTAAAGCTTCGTTCCACGACGGCTGCCTTCTTGTTCAGCTTCGCCGCCGCGATCGCCGCTTTCTGGCCAGCCGGCCCGCTTCCAATCACTACTAGGTCGTAGTTCTGGCTAACCACTTCGCCTCCTGAGTCTTGGCGCCACGGTGCAATTACACTCCGAGGCGCCAAGGGACCTACCTATCATATATCGGCTGGCGAATGGCGAAGCTGGCCACCAGCTACCGGCATCCCGTCTGCTGCGGCCCACACGGAATCGAGATTGGCGGTGCAACTCCCCAGACGCGCTGTCCGTTCTTCTACAGATCTATGGGAACTAGTGCTACGCTCTGGATCTGCGCCAACTATGAGTGAAGACCGGGAGATGTCTGTCGTCGTACCCGTGCGCTTGGCTCCGGAAACGGCCGTCTCAACACTCCATGCCCTGCTGGACCGCCAGGGCCTGGAGGTGATCGCTGTCGTTTCCACGGAAGACCCCAGCGCTCTGTTGCTGCACCAATTGAAGACCCAGCGTCCGGCGCTTGAAGTCGTTGAGGTGCCTGGCGCTTGTTCGGTCCCACAGCTCAGAGCTCAGGGCATTCGTCGCGCCCGCGGGCGGCTGGTTGCGATCACTGAGGACCATTGTTCTTTTAGCGAACCCTGGCCCGCGGCGCTCGCCCCGTCACTCGACAATCCGAAGGTCGGGGCCGCCGGCGGCCCGGTCATCAACGGGTGCAGGGGCGGTATCGTTGAGTGGGTGATCTATTTTTCCCGTTACGCCATGGCTATGCCGCCCGCCTCGCGCGGTGCGGCGAAATCGCTCACAGGATGCAACGCCTGCTATCGCCGCGAGCTGCTTGAGTCGCTCCAGGACATTTACAGAGATGGGTTTTGGGAACATGAGGTACACCAGGAGCTACTCGCCAGAGGAATGCGGCTTTGGCTCGAACCCGATGCGTCGGTAGCCCACGGGAAGCGCTATGGGCTAATTAGATATTGCACGCTAAGGTTTCAGCACGGACGCTGCTTTGCCGCTAGGCGCTTTCCAACACTGGAGTTTTGGGCTTTGCAAGCGCGAATCTTGTTGTCTCCGCTGACACCACTGCTGTTGCTGTACCGGGCCGGCCGGGCCGTCTTTTCTAAACGGCAACGCCGCTGGGAATTCCTTGCCTGTTCCCCGCTGCTTTTGCTGCTCTACGCCGCCTGGGTGGTCGGCGAGTTGAGCGGCTACCTCTTCGGGCCCGGTGGAAGCTGTTCTCAGACCGACTGATGCTACCAACGCGCGCCATTCTGACCTACCATTCGCTCGATCCCTCCGGTGCGGTCATTTCTCTACGTCCCGAGATCTTCCGCCAACATATACGCAGCCTGGTCGTGCAGGGGATCGCTGTCGTCTCGCTCGAAGACATACTTGGCCCTGGCCGGAGCGAGGAAACTCAACCCGCCGTCGCACTCACCTTTGACGACGGCTTTGCCGATTTCTCTCCGCAGGCTTTCCCTTGGCTTCTCCAATACGCTTTCCCCGCAACAGTCTTCCTGGTCTCCGGTTATTGTGGCAAGACGAACGACTGGCCCTCGCAACCCCCAGGCCTCGGCGGACGAGCTTTACTCGGCTGGTCGGAGATTGAAGAGCTGAGCCGGCAGGGAATCGAGTTCGGCGCTCATTCGGTCACTCATCCCGACTTGACGCGGTTGCCCCTGGCAGCCGCTCGGGAAGAAATTCTTAGCTCCCGAAAGCAAATCGAAGACCGGGTGGGCAGGCCGGTTAAGGCCTTCGCCTATCCCTATGGCGCCGAGTCCCGGCCGCTTCGTGAATTGGTGGCTGAGCACTTCAACCGGGGCTGCTCGACCCGGCTCGGATATCTCCGGCCCGACTCGCCGCGAGAAAGCTTAGAGCGAATCGACGTCTACTATCTGCGGAACCGTTTTTGGTTCCGGCGTCTTTTCGGCGCGCCCACGACCCAGTACTTGGGCCTTCGAGCCACCTTGCGTCATTGGAGAAGCCAGGCTCAAGCTCACCCCTAGGTAAGCGAGCGAGTGGACCTGCCCGGTACCCCGGGGGCCGGTTGACTCTCTCCGAGGTATGCGAAGAGGCGGCTGCCCCTGCGAGGCCGGTTCCGCGGCGAACCGGGCGGCCTTCCCCTGTTAGATCCCCGTTCGCCTGTCAATATTGCGGATAGCGCTCATAGGTCGGCTTCCTTCTCGGACTGCGCTCTCCGGTGGACCAAAGCAAGACAGTGCATGACAACGTCGCCAGGGCGCACCAACTCAGAAGGGGCAAGACTTCACGCAGGTACTCGGGCGCTACCGAGAGAACGACTCCGGCGGCATACCCCGAGCTAAGCACCAGTGAAAGCCACAGGCCCCAGCGGCTGCCCTTGGCGGTCAAAAGCATCGCCAACACCCCCATTCCTGCCAGCAAGATGGCAACGGAGTTCGAAGACCCCAGGCGAGCTTGCACCTGCCACCAACTCGACAGAGCGACACAGCTGACGATCAGAAACCGAAAAAAGAATTGCATTTCGCGCTATCGGGTAACTGGCATCCCTATCTACACGTATCGGCCGTTTTGAGGAAGAAAGTGGGGACTTTGAAGACCTGCACGAACAGGCTGTCATGGGACTGCCACGGGGGCCAGGCGCCCTGCCGGCATCTGGCTAGTTTGCTGTTGCCCGCCCCACGGTTGCAGGTTCGTCGTAGGCAACGAGTTGCCCCGGGCGCCTGTCCCCCGGGAAGGGTCACTGCGATACCCGTGTTGATCGCACGCGACTGGGTTAGCCGACCACAACCTATCACAGCCAGGCTATTCTTTTGGGGGATTTACAAGCTAACGGGCCGTCTTTGCCTTCTTGGCCGGCGCAGTGCGCCATTGGTCGATCGAAGCTTTCTTGAAGGGAATCAAGGAAGTGGAAAAGCTCGGCGGGGGCTCGCGCGGCAGGGATCCCATCTGTTCGGTCACGTAGGAGGCGAACTCTTGCATCTGGCGCCCCATCTCTTCCATTTTCTCGCGCATGTTGAGAATGATCTCTACACCGGCCAGGTTGACGCCCAGATCCCGGGTCAGCGAGAGGATCACTTCCAGGCGCTGCATGTCCTTGTCGGTGTAGAGCCGCGTATTGCCCTCGGTGCGTGATGGCTTAAGCAGTCCCTCGCGTTCGTAGAGGCGGAGGGTTTGGGGGTGAACTCCGAACTGACCCGCCACGACGGAGATCGTGTAACCGCCTTGAGTTCGTTTTCTTTTCGCCATCTCAGACCTGCGCCCAAAGGGCCTTGCGAGGATCTTCGGGGTTGAGCTTACCAAACTCCCTGATGCTCGCCTTCGACGCTTGGTCCGGAATCGGGGGAACGACGATTTTCACTTCTACAAACTGGTCTCCTCGCCGGCTGGTGCGACGATTAAGAACACCCCTTTCCCGCAACCGGAATTTCTTTCCCGAATCGGTTGCCGGTGGAATCTTCAAGCGTGCTTTCCCATCGATCGTGGGCACTTCGATTTTGGCTCCCAGCACCGTTTCCGGAATGGTAACGGGCACGAGGATGTGGATATCGTCCCCCTTTCGCTCGAAGACTGGGTGAGAGCCTACCCGCGTGGTGATGTAGAGGTCGCCGGGTGGCCCACCCACGCTGCCTGCATTCCCCTTGCCCGCCACCCTCAGTCGAGATCCATTCTGGGCTCCGGCAGGGATGCGTACCTCCACGGACTCGTTGCGGCTCACTCGACCGTCGCCCCCGCACGCCGGACACGCGTTGCGGAGCTGTCCTCGCCCTTGACAACGAGGACAAGTAATGTTGAATCGCATGGCGCCGACGGTCTGACTCACCTGACCGCCGCCTCCACACTCGGTGCAGACCGCCACGCCCGCACCGGTGTTCCCCAGGCCCCGGCACTGCGCGCAGGTCTCGTGCCGAAAAACGCTCAGCCGGAGGGTCGTGCCGCGAATGGCATCCCAGAACCCGATGTCAACCGTGTATTCGAGATCCTCGCCCGCCTTCGACTTCGTCTGTGGCTCACGGCTCCCCTGGCGAAAGACTTGCGAGAACAAATCCGAGAATCCGCCCCAACTCGATCCGGATCCTTGACCGCGACGTGCACTCTGACCGGCCTGCGAAAAAACGTCAGAAAAGTCAAAGCCGCTGAAGTCGAACCCCGCCGGGCCAGCCCTACCCCCCGCTCCCGGGTAGGCGCCGGTCTCCGAGTAGAAACCGAATTGATCGTACATCTGCCGTTTCTTACGATCGCTGAGGACGCCATAGGCTTCCTGGATATTTTTGAAGCGGTCCTCCGCGGCCCTGTCCCCGGGGTTCACATCCGGGTGATGCTTGCGGGCGAGCCTGCGGTAAGCCTTGCGGATCTCATCCTCGCCGGCCTTGCGCTTGACGCCAAGAATCCGATAGTAGTCTTTCTGTTCCGTCGAGGTCACAACAACCGCCCTATCAACCTATCGACTAAAGCAAGCCATGCTAAGCGCTATCCACCGGGCCGTACCCATCGGTATCTGTCCGGCGCGTCCTCGCACTCCGACGACGGTGGCTCCAGCGGTCCCGGCGGACTAACGCCAGCAAGAAGCTAATGTCTTCTCGTCACCCCTTGGGTTTATCATCGACGTCGACAAACTCGGCGTCGACGACATCGTCTTTATCTTTCTTGTCACCTCCCGAGTCGCCTGTACCCGTGCCATCCGATGAGTCGGCTGCTTCGGCATCGGGCGGTGCTCCATCCGGAGGAGTTTGCGACGCCGTGGACTGGTACATGGCTTCGGCCAACTTGTGGCTCGCCTGGGTCAGGTTCTCGATCGCTTTGTTGATCTCGTCGAGGTTGCTTCCCTGCACGGCCTTCCTGGTTTCCTCGATGGCAGCCTCGATCTTGCTGGCGTCTTCGTCACTGACCTTGTCACGATGCTCCTTAAGTGTCTTCTCGGTGCTGTAGACCATCGCGTCCGCCCGATTGCGAGCGTCTACCTCGTCGCGCCGCCGGCGGTCTTCCGCCGCATGCGATTCGGCGTCGGTGGCAATTTTTTCGATTTCCTCTTTCGACAAGCCCGACGAGCTGGTAATGGTTATCTTCTGCTCTTTGGAGGTCGCCTTGTCCTTCGCGGATACGTTCAATATTCCATTGGCGTCGATGTCAAAAGTCACTTCGACCTGCGGGATCCCCCGTGGAGCCGGCGGAATCCCGACTAACTGGAACACGCCGAGCAAGCGATTATCCGAGGCCATCGAGCGCTCGCCCTGATAAACCTTGATCTCCACCGAGGTCTGGCTGTCGGCAGCGGTGGAAAAGACTTCGCCCTTGCGCGTCGGAATGGTCGTATTGCGCTCGATCAGCTTGGTGAACACGCCGCCGAGAGTCTCGATTCCGAGGGATAGCGGCGTGACATCGAGCAAGAGAACATCCTTGACCTCTCCGCCCAGCACGCCGCCCTGAACCGCGGCGCCGATGGCAACGACTTCGTCAGGATTGACGCCCTGGTGGGCGTCTTTGCCGAACAGATCTTTGACGATCTGCTGTACTCGGGGGATGCGAGTCGAGCCGCCCACGAGAACAACCTCGTCAATCTGGTGGGGAGATAACCCGGAGTCGCCCAGAGCCTGCTTACAAGGCTCCATCGTGCGCTTCAAGAGGGGCTCCATCATCTGCTCGAGCCGCGCGCGAGTCAGCTTGAGTTGCAAGTGCTTCGGGCCGCTGGCATCGGCTGTTATGAACGGCAAATTGATGTCGGTCTCGAGAAGCGTGGAGAGGTCCATCTTGGCCTTCTCGGCGGCCTCTTTGAGCCTCTGCAGGGCCATCTTGTCGCCGGAAAGGTCAATCCCTTGCTCCTTTTTGAATTCTTCAACGATCCACTCAATCAACATGTGATCAATGTCGTCACCGCCCAGGTGCGTGTCGCCGCTCGTGGCCTTGACCTCGACGACACCCTCGCCGACTTCCAAAATCGAGATGTCAAAGGTGCCGCCCCCGAAGTCGTAAACGGCAATCGTCTCGTTCTTCTTCTTGTCAAGGCCATAGGCAAGCGCCGCCGCGGTCGGCTCATTGATGATTCGCAAAACCTCAAGCCCTGCGATCTTTCCGGCATCTTTCGTGGCCTGCCGCTGTGAGTCGTTGAAATACGCAGGTACGGTGATCACCGCCTTGGTTATCTTTTCACCTAAATACGACGCAGCCGCCTCTTTTAGCTTGCTGAGAATGACGGCCGAAATTTCTTGCGGCGGATACTGTTTGCCTTCGATCTTGATCTTGATCAGCTCACCCGCCGAAATAATTTCGTAGGGGACCATCCTGGTCTCCTCGGTCACTTCGTCGGCACGCCGGCCCATGAAGCGCTTGATGGAAAAAACCGTGTTTTCTGGATTTGTGATCGCCTGTCGTTTCGCCGCTTGTCCAGCCAATCGCTCGTCGGTCTTGGTAAAGGCCACCACCGAGGGCGTCGTCCGCCCTCCCTCCTGATTGGCAATCACGGTAGGCTGTCCCGCCTGCATGACGGCAACGACCGAATTAGTTGTGCCAAGGTCTATCCCAATAATCTTCGCCATTGCGGCTTCTCCTTTTTTTGCACCACTCCCCTCGGACATCCCACATGCACACCCGGCGATTCAAGCGGTTGAGAGTCCTCAGCGGGGAATTTCTTAGCCTGTATCTATTATTAAACTTTAGTGTTTCATTGTCAATATAGTAGGTGAACTCCGAGCCAGAATGCCTGTAAGTACTTCTAAAATAAAGCGATTTCTTGTCCGCGGGATTGAAAGACAAGACCTGAGGTAAGCCCACCCTGCGGCCCGGACCGCAGCTCTTACCAAGATCCGTGGGACTTTCAAGCCAGTCTGAGTGCACTTCCGCGAAGGCGCCCTCCAGCTATAATCTCATCTAAGCAGATGACAACCCTACAGACAGTAGATTGGTTTCCCTTGTGGCTGAGTTTGCGGGTGGCTTGCTTGGCGACGATCGTTTCGATTTCAGTAGGTTTAGCTGTGGCGTACGCGCTCGTTCACGGGCGGTTTTGGGGCAGGAACCTGCTGGAGACGCTGGTGACGCTGCCGATCGTGCTGCCGCCGACGGTGCTAGGCTACTACCTGCTGGTGCTATTGGGCCGCGCCAGTCCGCTCGGCCAAGCCTACGAGGCCGTTTTCGGCCAGCCGCTGGTTTTCACCTGGCAGGCGGCCGTGGTCGCAGCCTGTTTCCATTCCATCCCGCTGTTGGTGCGGGCTGCTCGGGCTGCTTTTGATTCGGTGGATCACACGTTGGAAAATGCGGCGCGCAGCCTGGGAGCGAGTGAATGGCGGGTCTTTTGGAGAGTTAGCGTGCCTTTGGCCCGGCGGTCGATCATCGCGGCGACGATTTTCGCTTTCGCGCGGTCGCTGGGAGATTTCGGCGTGACGATCATGATCGCGGGCAACCTGCCCGGCAGGACGCAGACCATGTCGGTGGCCATCTATGACGCCTATCAGTCCGGCAACACCCTGCTGGCGAACTCGCTCGCTGTCGTAATGTCGGTTCTTGCGATCAGCGTGCTATATCTGGTGAACCGCGCCGGTGCGAAGCAGGCGTACTAATGGCGGCGCTAGAGGCACAACTCGAAAAGGCCTACCCGAGCGGGCCGGATTCCGCTGGTTTTGAGCTTTCGGTTTCCTTTGCCGCCGGAGACGAAATCACGGTGCTGTTCGGCCCCAGTGGATCCGGGAAAACGCTGACACTGGAATCCGTCGCCGGATTCGTGCGGCCCGATTCGGGCTACGTCCGCCTGGCGGGAGAAACGCTGTTCGACTCCGCTCGCGGTGCTTGCCTGCCGACCCGCCGACGACACTGCGGCTACGTCTTTCAAAAGGACGCTCTGTTCCCCCACATGAGTCTGCGGCGGAATCTCGAGTTCGCGGCCGCGGATCTAAAACCCGAGCACAGAGAGCGCCGGATCTTACAGCTTCTGGAGTCGTTCCATCTGGGGGTTCTGGCGGGTCGCCGGCCGCACGAGCTGTCCGGGGGCGAACGCCAGCGCGGCGCGATCGCGCGCACTCTGGTCAATCAACCGCGCATGCTGCTGCTTGACGAACCGGCTCGGGGGCTTGATGTCGGTTTGCGCCGCCAGCTCTACGATATCCTGCGCCAAATCCGATCCGAATATCGATTGCCGATGTTGTTAGTCACGCACAACCTGGAAGAGGCTTTCGAGTTGGGAGATCGGATGCTGGTCTATCGCCAAGGACGGATCGTTCAGCAAGGGCCGCCGCGCGAGGTCTACGAGCGCCCCGCCTCGACCGCGGTCGCTCAGCTTCTGGGCCTATCCGATGTGACCGACGCCGTGGTAGCGGAACTCGACTCGGGCAACAATCGGACCCGGCTGCAAGCGGGCGAGCTTCGAATCTTCACGCCCTACCTGCCGGGCCGCAGCGCCGGAGACCGCGTCCGGGTCTGCATTCGGCCCGAACGCGTCATCGCCGCACCGTCCAACGGCGCCGGGGAACAACAGCGGCTCGCGCTGCCTCTCACCGACGTGATTGAAATGCCCGATCAGGTGCGGTTGGTTTTTCCCGGACCGCTCTCGGCCTATGTCTCCCGAGCGCTTTACGAGAAGGGAAAGAGTGCACGCCGCTGGACGCTCGAGTTTCCTCCGGACGCCGTCTGGGTTTTTCCGCAACAGGAGGAAGCAGATACCTGAGCCCATGCACCGTCGCCCGGACTTTTCCGGGAGCAGGTTCGGCGGCGAGCGGTTCGTAGCGAGTGTGAGTTTTTAGATGGAGCGCAACTGCGATCCGCGACATACACTAGTGAACTGTCCTGGGGACGAGTTCACTATGGATTCGGAGATGTCGGGCTGGAAAGCGACGTGGCGCACGCTTTCAGCGTGCTGTGCCGGCGTTCTCGCCGGCATCCCACCGCTCAGCAGAAGGGCTAGCGCGCCAATGAGACATGTCGCCAGGACGATCAGAAAGTTTTCTCTGGGATAACTTGCCAGCCGATGATCGGCAATGCTGAAACCGAACGTCTTCCCTTTTCTCATCGACGGCAGCTAAGCCGGGCTGACGGGCGCGAAATCCGGGCCCCGCCGGCAACGGCCACTGAAGGGAGCGGGCGCCCTCGCCGGCGATGAAAGCTCCCCGATGATTCTCTACGCCATCACCGAACGTCGGCAGCAGGAAGGCGACCTGCTCGAGTACCTGGGCCGGCTATTGCAGGCCGGGCCGGACCTGCTGCAAATCCGCGAGAAGGATCTTCCAGCGCGACAACTCTTCCAACTCACTGAGGCTATCCTCAAACTACCGAACCCCAGCGCGACTCGGATACTAGTCAACAGCCGGGTGGATGTGGCTTTGGCCGCCGGTGCGCATGGAGTCCACCTGCCGGCCGGCACCGTAAGTCCATCCAGCATCCGCTCGGTGACACCCAAGGGCTTCTTAATCGGTTCCTCGTGTCACAGCGGCGACGAAGTGCGACAGGCGGAGGCGGAGGGAGCGGATTTCACGGTCTTTGGCCCCGTATTTGAAACTGCCTCCAAGTGGCAATACGGTCCGGCTCAGGGACTGGAAGCGCTAGGGGAGGCTTGCCGGCTGGTGAAGATACCGGTTTTGGCACTGGGAGGCGTTCAGTTTGAGAACGCGTCCCAGTGCCTGGGGAGGGGGGCTGCGGGAATCGCGGGGATTTCTCTGTTTCAGCAAAGCTCCTCGGTCAACGAGACCCTAGCGGCGCTTCGCGATCTCCAGCGTGACTGACGGGCCGCGGCTAATCCGCATTTCTCACCACCCGGCGGTCGAGCGGCGTTGAACGAACGTTACTTGTGAGCAGACCGGGACATAATGAACCTACCTATGTCCCGGTAGGTTCATTAGGATTCACACTCCGTCCCATGCGATCAACCAGCCCAACCTCGCGAGAACCTCTCTGGGCAGGCGCAGCGGCCTGCCCCTACGGTTTTGTCGTGAGAAATGCGGCCTAATAGCTGATGTTCAGATTCACTCCGCCGAGGTGACCGGTGAAGTAGAAAGCATCCGGGCCGGTCCGCAAGTCGTCGTCGCCGGTGATGTAGTTCCAGAACGGCGACAGCGTAACGTGGTCGCTGATGGGAATATCGAGCCCTATACCGACTACAACGTCTGAAACAGCCGTTGTGTCGATCCACTGGTGCTGGTTAATACCGACCGAAGTGGACAGGTTCAGGGCAAAGCCGTGACCGAGATCAACGCCATGACCGATACCGAAGCTGTAGTACATGCCGTTGCCGTTGTGCGGGTCGCCGTAGACGCCGATGCTCGGTTGCAGAATGGTGTCCACGCTGATCGCGCCGTAGATCTCGTTCGAATAGCGGCCGTCCTGGAAGTTCGGGAACGCGTAGTTAATCCAGCCCACGTTGACCGAGACCTTGTCGTTGAGGGCGAAACCGTAGTCCATGGCGAAATCGTGCTCCGTCCAGTGGTTGCCGGCCACGCCACTGTCACCGAAGCCCGTATGGGAGAACTGACTCCACGAAGAGATCGTCAGGCCCTTGTAACCGATTGCGATACCAGGTTGGAGCGACGCGTTGTCGTTCAGGTTCTGGCCGCGCCAAATGTACTTGTTCACGAATGTGGTGTCGAAAGACACACTCACGGGGCTCTCGTCCTGAGCCGGCAAGTTGCCCACGCCCAGTAGCGCCACGGCGGCGCATACAATCACAATGCTACGGATCGATGTCATGTTGACCTTCCTCCTCCTGTTCTCCGCTGTAAGTATTGCTAATATGTAGAAGTCGCGGGTGCTCTCTCCTCGCGCTAACAACAACTCCCCGGAAACGTCGTTCTTCGAAGCCTTACGTCTTTAGGTGGTGTGCCCGACGGCCAATGCCCAGATCCTTACGACCCCACCGGACGTCTTGCCGATCGAATCATTAGTTTCCACTCTATGCGAGGACCGTTACCCATGCAAGAAGATAATTTTTATCGGCCTGATTCAAAATGCTTTGCGTGCGATTGGGCCGCGGATCACAACTCACAACCGCCACGAGAATAGACACTTATTGGGTTTCGCAAAATATAGTGACAGGCTCGGCCATGGGCAGAGCACCACGCATTCACAAGGCAGATCAGCGATCGCGTTTGTTTGTACGGGCGCGACATGTCGCGCTCTTTCCACCATCGCGAGTTTCCTCTCGGCATTGGTCACCCTATTTTGCGAACATCACTGGTCTTATTTGATCGGTGACCAAAGCAGCAAGGTTCGAGGATGTAAAGTAATCGACGTGTGTCACAATAGTCGCCAATGCGCGAATTCTCCATAGCTCTGATTCCCGGCGATGGCGTGGGTCTCGAGGTCATGCCGGAGGCGCGAAGGGTTCTCGACGCCGTCGCCGAACGGAGTGACGTCGGTTTTCGGTGCACGGAGTTGGAATGGGGAACGGCTCATTATTTCCAACATGGGCACATGATGCCCGCGGACGGCATCGACCAGTTGCGGGAGTTTGACGGCATCCTGTTGGGTGCGGTCGGCCACCCGGACGTACCGGACCATACGACCCTAAACGGCCTTTTGTTACCGATTCGGCGTACCTTTGACCAGTATGCGTGCGTGCGTCCAGCGAAGCTCTACCCTGGCGCGAGTACTCCTCTGAGCCACCCAGGCCAGATCGACTTGGTCATTGTGCGCGAAAACACCGAAGGTGAATACAGCCAGGCCGGAGGGTTTCTCTACCGCCACACGCCCGACGAGGTGGCGTTGCAGACAGCCGTTTTTACTCGGCGTGGGGTCGAGCGCATCGTTCGCTACGCCTTTGACTT
Source organism: Bryobacterales bacterium (assembly GCA_965248105.1). Taxonomy (GTDB): domain Bacteria; phylum Acidobacteriota; class Terriglobia; order Bryobacterales; family UBA6623. The sequence continues at coordinate 348,230 of CBDFIK010000006.1, read as the reverse complement.
GGCGCGCCGTCGTGACGGGGGGAAAAGGGTGACATCGATCACCAAATCAAACGCCCAAGGCTACAGCATGGTGTTGTGGGACCACACGTTTGCCGAGGTAGCTCGGGACTACAGTGACATCGAAACCGAGTCGCTGTTGGTCGACGCGGCGGCTATCCACTTCGTCCGCAGGCCGGAAACCTTTGATGTTGTCGTAGCGTCGAACCTGTTCGGCGATATTCTCAGCGACCTCGCAGCGGCTATCACCGGCAGCCTAGGTCTGGCCCCAAGCGCCAACCTGAACCCCTCCCGAGAATTTCCATCCATGTTCGAACCCGTGCACGGGTCGGCCCCCGACATTGCGGGCAAAGGCATCGTCAACCCGATCGCGATGATCCTCAGCGCCGCCATGATGCTCGATTTTCTTGGCTTGGGCGAAGCCGCGAAGGCCGTTGAAAAAGCCGTAGCCGATACGATCGCCGAAGGCGAATCGCTCCCAGCCGACCTAGGCGGCCGCTCTCCAACTACAGAAGTGACAAGCGCCGTTTTGGCGAAGCTAGCGTAGTAGCCTGCCCAGTTCCGCCCGATTCCTTCGAGAATCACTTCCCTCCTGCTCGTGCTTGGTTGCCCTAGGCACCTCTAAACTCGCTTGCTACCGCGCCTGGCCGGCGCGGTAGCGCGCCCTACCCACCTGACCGTGAGAACGCAGGCTAAACGGTTAGCCGCTGTCTGTCGATAACTGTTCGGAAGTCGGACCGCGGCGGATGGCATCTTCTCTCCCCAGCACCGTTCTCGTTGTCGATGACGAGGCAGGTGTCCGCGACTCTTTGGCGGAGGCTTTGCGGGTTGAGGGCCACGCCTGCGTGTGCTTCGCCGACAGCATCAGGGCAGTGGCCTACTTGAGCAAGGCACAACGGCCCGCGGATCTGTTGCTAACCGACCTCCCGACACCCGAAGCGGGGGGGATCGAGCTAGTGCGCATGCTGAAGTTGCTCAGGCAGCGGCTAGGGGTGATCGCGATGTCCGGATCGTATGAAGCCCCCCTAGTACTGAAAGCCTTCGAAGCCGGCGCCGACGACTACCTAAGAAAACCCCTCCAGCCCCGCGATGTGGTCTCCGTGGTCGGCAGCTATTTGGAACCTGACGCCAAGCGCCGGCAAAGGGAGATCCGAACAACCCTGCGGAGCGTTGTCGACCGGCGAGCCGTCGGGGCCGGCGGCTCCCAGCATCTGCAAGAGCTGCTCGGAATGCTCGCCGGCAAGCGCTATGAGACTCTTCAGCACTCTCAACGAGTCGCCGCCTACTGCCGTCTGTTCGGACAACACCGCTTGCTTCCCGACCAGGCGCTTGCTCGCCTCGAACTCGGTGCTCTCTTACACGACATCGGCAAGAGCGGCATCCCTCGAAACGTATTACTCAAAGAGGGAAGCCTAACCGACGAAGAGTGGACCGTGATGCGCGCCCATCCCCAGATCGGTTACCGGCTGCTGTCGAAATTGCCCGAACTGACTGACGAAGCGCAACTGGTTTACACCCACCACGAGAAGTTTGACGGCAGCGGATACCCACGGGGACTTCGGCGTGAGCAAATTCCTCTGTCGTCACGCATTTTCGCTATCGCTGACGCCTTCGACGCCATCACCTCGCAACGTCCTTACCGCTCGGCGCGACCGGTGGAACAGGGTCGAAGAGAAGTCGCTCGCGGCAGCGGCGGCCAATTCGACCCGCAACTCGTCGACGCTTTCCTTCAAATCTCGGCGTCCCAGCTTAGCCATATCCGCCACCAGTACCCGAACTGAACCCGCGAAGTAGTTCATTTCATACGTTCGGTTTACGTATGTTTAGAAGCCAGGTGGACGATCGCGCACTTCGGGCGCGGTATGCCGTGCCCCTACATTTGCAGGCGCGCCCAACAGATCTGTAGGGGAACAGCATGCTGTGCCCGCCTGCACTTCACGCCTCCACTCTCTGTGTGATTCTGATCACCGGTTAGGGGCATCGGCCAACTGACACCTGGAAGGATGGAACGATAGAATTCAAATAGCGGTCTGATACAATTGAAAGGCTCGATATGAGTGATCGGTTGAGAGTCTCGGCGGTCGGCTACTTGAACACTGCGCCGCTCGTATGGGGTTTCTGCCACGGCCCGCAACGGGGCCTGTTCGACTTGCGATTTTCGCTGCCTTCCGAGTGTGCCGACGCATTGCGAGCAGGAGAAGCGGACATCGGGTTGGTGCCCACCATCGAGCTGGCCCGCCAGCCCGACCTATTGGTTCTCCCCGGCTGTTCCATCTCGTGCCGGGGGCCCGTGCGCAGCGTTCTGCTGATATCGCTCAAACCGATCGAAACGATTGAGTCCTTCGCCGCCGACACCAGCTCCCGCACCTCGGTCGCCCTGGCGCAGGTGCTGCTGGCCAGAAAGTACGGTTCGCGTCCCAGGGTGCGGCCGTATCCTCCCAAGATCGACGACATGCTGGAGGTGGCCGACGCCGGGCTGATCATCGGCGACCCTGCTCTGCGGCTCGATCCCGAGCAGACCGACTGGCGTGGGCGTCCGATATTCGTCTACGACCTGGGATCGGAGTGGGTGGAGCTAACGGGCCTTCCGATGGTCTTTGCCGTGTGGGCCGTGAAGAATCTGGCCGCTGATCCCAACCTGCCCATGCACTTCGTCGACTCCGCGGACTACGGCCGGCAACACCTCGACGATATCATCGCCACGGAGAGCGAAAAGCGAAACCTGCCGCCTGAACTGGTGCGCCGTTATCTGACGGAGCACACGAGCTTCGATCTCGGCGAGCGGGAGCAGCGCAGTCTGGCCACATTCCTTCGCTCGGCCGCGGAGCTCGGCCTCGTCGGACCGCTCACCGACCTTGCCTACTTGGAAGAGCCCGCCGTCGCCGAGCGGGAGTGAGATGACCAAAGAGCAAGCTCTCGAGCTACTCGGCAGCGACGACCTGATCGGCATCGGCGTAGAGGCCGACGCGGTTCGCCGCAAGCTTCATCCTGACGGGGTTGCGACCTACATTATCGATCGCAATATCAATCACACCAACTTCTGCAGCGAATATTGCAGCTTCTGCGCTTTCTATCGCCCCATGGGGCATGAGGAAGGCTACGTTCTGTCGAAGGAAGTGATCGGCCAGAAGATTCAAGAGACGATCGATCTGGGCGGAACCGGCGTGCTGATGCAGGGCGGGGTCAACCCGGATCTCAAGATCGAGTATTTCGAAGACCTCTTCGGCTGGATCAAACAGCGCTACCCGATCCATCTGCACTGTCTGTCGGCCCCGGAAATCCTAACCATTGCCGAGGTCAGTGGGCTGACGATTCGCGATACGATTGCACGCCTGCGGGACGCCGGCCTCGATTCGATCCCCGGTGCGGGGGCGGAAATCCTCGACGACGAGGTACGGCACCGGATCGCCCGCTTGAAGTGCAATACCGCCGAGTGGATCGACGTGCACAAGACCGCTCATAGCCTGGGCCTGCGGACAACGGCGACGATGATGTTCGGTTGCGGGGAAACCTACGAACACCGGGTCAATCACCTCGAGACGCTGCGGCAGCTTCAGGAAGAGACCGGCGGCTTCACGGCCTTCATCCCCTGGCCGTTTCAGCCCGAGAATACCTCGCTGGGGAAGTCCGTCAAGGAAGAAGTCACCGGAGTCGAATTCCTCAAAACCCTGGCGCTCTCGCGTATCTACCTCGATAACTTTGTCAACGTGCAGACTTCTTGGGTCACACAAGGCCTGAAAGTTTGCCAGCTCGGGCTGCGTTTCGGCGGCAACGACGTCGGCAGCGTCATGCTCGAGGAAAACGTCGTCCGCCAGGCCGGCGCTTCTCATCAAGCTAGTGAAGAAGACCTGCGCTGCATGATCCGCGGCGCCGGCTTCGTCCCCAAACAGCGCGACACGCTGTATCAAACGTACTTCCTCAATTAAGCTCAGCCGCGAACCGCCGGTTTGCGTGGTACCAGGATCCGCCGGGCGAAGGCGCTTGTCGCCAACCAGCCGGCAGCCCAAGAACGAACCGCGACGGCCGGCCCACGATGGCGGCCAGTGGCTCGGGCCTATGAGGTACACGGGGTCTTGCTGGTGAGTTCTAGTCGATATCGCCCATGAGGCGGCGGAAAGCGGGGCTCACGACAATCGCTACTAGACCCGCGGCACCTACAGTCAAGGCCACATTCCAGAAAAGAGTTGTTGGCGCCAGCTCCCCCAGGCGGCCGGCGACCAAACCTGCCAAAAGGTTGCCCAGGGCGGCAGCTATGAACCAGACACCCATCATCTGTCCGACCCGCCCTCGCGGAGCGAGCTTCGTCATCGAGGAAAGACCCACGGGCGACAGGCAGAGCTCACCCGCCGTGTGAAGGAAATAAGTGACCACTAACCAGGACATGGACACCCGGCTCTCCACCCCTGCGTTCACTGCACCCCAAGAGATCACAAAGAATCCCGCAGCCAGCCCGAAGAGGCCGAGAGCGAATTTGACTGGGATCGAGGGGTTGGCGTTGCGGCGCGCCAGCCAGGTCCAGAGCCACCCAAACACCGGTGCGAACAGGACGATGAGAACGGGATTGACATTCTGTAGCCAGCTGGCTGGCATCTCCCAGCCCGAGACGACACGGTCGGTAAGGTCGCGCGCAAAGATATTCATGGAGGAGCCGGCTTGCTCGAAGCCGGACCAAAACACAGCCGAGAGGAGATAAAGCCAAACGATCACGCCGAGGCGCTTCTTCTCCGTCTTCGACAGACCGCCCGCAGTGAACAGGTACAGGAAAAACAGCCCGCTGAGAATCAAGATGCCGTACCCCAGCCACGTCGCCAATTGCTGAATGGTAACTAGGATCGCGCCGGAAGTCGCGAGAAACGCCAAGATCGTAACGACGGCTGCGATTCCCGCTGCCGTGAGGTAGAAGTTGCGGGCACGCTGTTGGAGGACGTGCGGCTCGTCGGCCGAGCGCAACAGGCCCGCCTCACCCAGTCGCCGAGCGCCAAGCCTGTACTGGACCAGCCCGAGTACCATGCCGATGCCGGCCAGCGAAAAACCCCAGTGGAAGTTGTGTCCCTCGCCGATAAATCCGCACAGGATTGTTCCAAGAAACGCGCCCAGGTTGATCCCCATATAGAAGACGGAGAAACCGGCGTCGCGCCTGGCGCCACCCTCGGGGTACAGGTCGGCCACCATCGTGCTCACATTCGGTTTCAGCAACCCGGTACCGAGGGCGATAAGGATCAGCCCGAGGTAAAAGGTCGGCATCGCTGGAACGGCCATGGAAAAGTGGCCGCAGGCGATGATGCAACCACCTACGAACACGGCCCTCCGTTGTCCCCATAGCTTGTCCGCAACCCAGCCGCCCGGCAGTGCGAGCAGGTAAACCATCGACGTGTAGAGACCGTAGATCGCTGTGGCCTTGGCTACGTCGAAGCCAAGCCCCGGATTGACCCCGGTAAGCGGGGCGGTCATGAAAAGGATCAAAAGGGCCCGCATGCCGTAGTAGCTGAAGCGCTCCCACATCTCGGTGAAGAACAGGGTGGTCAGCCCGCGCGGATGCCCAGCAATGCCACCGCGATCAAGCTGTTCGCCCGAGGCCGGCCGTGGGTTAGTCGCTTCTTCTACCTGGGACATAGCTCGCGTCTCGCGTTCTCAACTGATCATGGAACAGGGCCGAGGAAGGGCGGGTTCGTCGGCCAATCCCCTGAAATGAACTACCGATTATAGCCCTATCAAGCAGTCATCCGGCGCGCTGCCGTGCTCGCCGGACAGTGCTCACGCCGGCCAACGGCCCGCCACAAAGGCGCTCGGACGCCTCCTCCTCCCGCCAGCTTCCCTGTACGGCGCGGTCTGTGAGAAGATGGTTCCGCTGGCCAACCGGCCTAGCCTGTCAGCCCGTGGTAGAAGTCAAGGTCGCGAAAATCGGGTACAGCCAGCCAATTCGCTTCAGGCCGAGTGCTTTTTTCTAGGGCCATGATGGGGGGCGAATTGGTGGCAGTCCCCATTTTTCGCTTCATTTTTGCCGAACCTAGCTTTTACCAGGGGCTGCTAGCCTGTCACAGCCTCACTCAAGAAATCCCGCGGAATGAGCTCGCCCTCCCCGAAGGCCGAATCCGACCTGGCCGACCCGCCCTCTGCGAAACCGGGTGTTGTTAGCGCAACCTTCCGCGCCTTCCACTACCCCAACTTCCGGCTGATGTGGGCGGGCGCGTTCACCTCCACCACCGGTGCGATTGTCCAGGAGGTCGCCCAGAAGTTACTGATTTATAAGCTCACTAAGTCCGCCTTCCTGCTAGGTCTCACCGCTTTTCTTCAGGGCGCGCCAATTATCGTGTTTTCTCTACTGGGTGGGGTGGTCGCTGATCGGATGGACCGCCGGAAGCTTCTGCTGGCGTCGCAATACACCCAGATGATGCCGGCGCTGGTGCTGGCGGTGCTGATCTGGCTAGACCTGATCTCCATCTGGCACATCATGGCCGCCGCCCTTGTGACCGGAAGTGCGCAGGCCTTCGGCGGACCGGCTTACCAGGCGCTGATACCATCATTGGTCGAAAAGGAAGACCTGCCGAACGCCATTGCACTGATGTCGATTCAGTTCAACCTGGCCCGTGTCGTCGGAGCAGTGGTGGGAGGATTCGCCTCCAAAACGCTGGGATACGCCGTCTGTTTCTTCCTCAACGGAGTTTCGTTTCTCGCGGTCATCGTTTCGCTGTTCTTGATTCAGGTCCGCTTCGTACCCCAGAAGACCGAAGCCCATGTGCTGCACAGCCTCAAGGAGGGGCTGGTGTTTGTCTACCGCCACCATGCGATGGTGGCGTTGGTTTTGCTGGCGACGGTCGCGGCCTTTCTGGCGGTCCCGCTTGAAACTCTACTGCCGGTGTTTGCGATCGAGACCTACCACCTCGGGGACTTCGGATACGGCGCGATGGCAGCTGTTTTCGGAGCGGGCGCTGTTGTCGGGGCGTTGTTCGTCGCCTGGCTGGGGAACACCCCCTATAAAGGCCGCACCTCGTTGTTCATGTTGGTCGGCCTCGCTGTCAGCATTGTTGTCTTTGCTCTGAGCACAAATCTGGTCTCTGGTTGCCTCTTCCTGTTCCTGGCAGGATGGGCGTTGCTAGCCGTGTTCGCGCTGCTCAACTCCCTCGTGCAGTTGCTTGCCCCGGAAGAAATGCGCGGGCGCATCTTGAGTGTCTACCACACCGCCTTCCGCGGCGCGATGCCGCTGGGCAACCTAGCCGCCGGGTCGCTCGCCAATAAGTTCGGTGCCCCGCGTGTGATCGCGGCCAACGGGGTCATTCTTTTCTTTATCGCGCTCGTCTACTTGATACGGGACAAGCAAGTGACCAGGTTGTAGCCCGCTGGTGTATGTCTCGCAGCGTAACGCGCCCTTTCGGTCGAATCGCTCAATCGCCAGGCAGCCCCCGAAAGGGGGCACCGGCGAATAGCACAGGGGCCGCCGGCCCGAGGAGAGCAACAGGAACAACGACAAACTATCGCTGGCAGCGAACCACCGGAGCAGTGGAACAGCTGAGCAACCAAACGACCAAACAAAGCCAATTTCTCATAACCCCCTTGAATCCAGCAACTTCGACGAGGGGCTGCTAGCCCGCTTTTCTCACCACGTGGCGAGGCGAAGTGCGTGAGAGGCCCCTCAGTACAAGGCGCGTGCCGCGCGGCGCCTCATGCTTGGAAGATTCCGCCAATTGTGGTCTAATGTCGTATCGGTAGGAGGCTATCCCATGAAACGATTCGCCATCAGCGCGTTATTCGTCGGCTTGCTCGCCATGAGCTGGATGGTAGGCTACGACACTCCGATGGACACCGCGCAAAGCGCGGGACACGCCAGCGGCCAGGGGAAGATGAAATTCAAAGTGCTCTACACGTCCGACCATCTCCCGCCCGAGGCTCAGAAGGAGGAAGTGCTGACGTCCGCGCATGGAGGCTTTGCCATAGACCGCCGCGAGGGTAAAGGAGAGACCTACTTCGCACTGAAGGGTGCCGGAATCATTCAGATCAGCGCCGATCTGAAGAGCACAAAGCTGCTGGCTACCGCAGCCGAAATGAAAGACGCGAATATGCACAACGCCACCATCTGGTACGCGCCGGATGGCACCGGTTTCCTGACTTTTCCCGGCAATAACGTGGCCCAGGTCTTCACCACGAGCCTCGACGGAAAGCTGGTTCATTCGCTGGGGAGGCCCGACGGCAGCAGCGACCTAGGTCACCCGACAGCCAACGACTACTTCCTGGGACAAGGCAATTTCGTGCCCACGGACACCGAGCACTTGGACGGGCTGCTGTACGTGGCAACGGGCTACTCCAAGCTCGACTACGTGCTTACCGCCCGGATTCTCAGCACGAATCCTTTCCAGGCCGCCTGGCACGATCTGGCGTTTGGTGGCAAAGGGGACGGTGTGGGGCAGTTCGGAACGGCGCACGGCATTACTGTGCCGCAGGGAACAAGGCGGCTAGATATTGCTGATCGGCCGAATTCCGAGATCGATCGCTTCACACGCCACGGTCAGTATATCTCGACGGTGGACATGCCGGCCGGCTCCTTGCCCTGCGACATTGACTACCTCGGAAGGTACTCTATCGTTGGCGCCTTACGGGGTCCGGACACGAGCAAGGGCGCTCCGATCTATATCTACGAGGATGACAAGCTGATCTCCACCATCATGCCCAAGGAGGAACTCGGGCTCGAGAACTTCACCCACGTCCACAACGCGGTACTGCGGAAGCATGGCGGGAAATACTACGTCATCGCGCAGGCCTGGAACCCGGGCGACTTCGCCATCCTGGAGCAGGTGACCAACTAGCCGTCTACGGGGACGCGGGGGGTCGCAACTCGGTGCAGCATCTGTGTCACCCTTCCAGGGCTCATGTGATCTCGATGCCCCGAAGGGGCACCGGATAGGGCGACCGACCCTGGGTTCGGGGACCGGTCGAATGCGGGGACGAGCAGCCCCAGAGGGGCGCGGGAAAACACCTATTTCCAAGGCAAGCTGACTGTCGACGCCGAACCGTTGGTATATAGCTACCTGCGCGGCTAATCTAGCCCGAAGTATCTAACCAGTTGCCGGTGCCAGGGAAATCTCGGTGACTGCGATCTTGCCACTGAAACAGACGTCAACGTCGGCTCCCGGCTTGCGTTGTCTTTCGACATACTTGCCGTCGTAGTGAAGCAGCCCGTCCTGTTCGCGGAAACCCAAGGGCAGGGGAGAAAGATCGAGCGGACAGAAAACCACCTCGGGTTGATCGTCGGCACGCTCAGGACAGGGTAGGTTGATGTTCCAAAATGTCCACGCGGGATGGGGTCGCTTCATCAACTCTTCAAGCAGCGGTCTGGTCCAATCGGAAGCCTGCTGCCAGTCGGATTCGGTGAGGGGTCTACTGTGGAATTGCGAGACGGCGATGCCCGGAAGGCCGCGAAACGTGGCCTCGCGGGCTGCCGCAACCGTCCCGGAGTGGTATACGTCGACCCCCAGGTTGCCGCCCCTGTTAATGCCGGATAACACCCAATCAATCTCGGAGCCGAATCGGTGGATGGCCACGCGTACGCAATCGGCCGGCGTGCCTTCGACGGAATAGCGATCCTCGTCGAGCTGGACCACCCGAAAACCCTCGTCGGTCGTCGCGCGATGGCTGCACCCCGACAACGCACGGTCGGGCGCCATGACAAGCGTTTCGGCCATACCGTCGACAGCGCCACGAAGCGCCTCAAGACCCGGGGCCCCGAGTCCATCGTCATTGGTCAAGAGAAGCTTCATATCCACGGGGCGTCTTGATCCATTCTGGCAGAAAGCGGCCAGCGGTACTGGCAGGGCCCCTGGCCCACCGGTTTGCATTCCTCACTCCATAGGACGGTAGGCACCAGTCACCAAAAAGGGTCCAGTGCGCTTGCGAACGAGGGCTAGGCCAATCATTCCGCGCTGCTTCCCTTGCCTGCGTTTCGATCAGCGCGCCCACACGTGCGCCCAGAGCGAACGGAGCCCTGAGCGCGAAGCGACTGGCGGAGAAGCGTTCGGGGGACCACACGCCTGCGACACTCGCTCGCGCTCTCTGACCACAACCCCCGGATGCTAGAATTAGCAAGCTTTCCTCCCGCCAGAACCTGAATCGCCATGAACTTCGAATTCCCCGACAACGTCACTGATCTCCAGAATCGGCTTCAGACTTTCATGGGCGAACACATTTATCCCAGCGAGAAGCCCTATCAGGACCAGATCCAGCAAGGGGACCGCTGGAAGATTCCTCCCCTGATGGAAAACCTCAAAGCCAAAGCCCGGGCGGCCGGCCTATGGAACCTCTTTCTGCCGGACAACGAATATGGCGCCGGGCTGACCAACTTGGAATATGCCCCGCTCTGCGAGATCATGGGCCGCTCGCCCATGGCGCCTGAAGTCTTCAACTGCTCGCCGCCGGACACCGGCAACATGGAAGTGCTTGTTCGTTACGGCACGGAAGAGCAGAAGCGGCGCTGGCTCGAGCCGCTACTCAATGGCGAGATTCGATCCTGCTTTTGCATGACCGAGCCGGATGTGGCATCGTCCGACGCTACGAACATTCGCGCCCGCATCGAACGTGACGGCGATGAGTACGTAATCAACGGCCGCAAGTGGTGGACGACGGGAGCGGGAGATCCCCGTTGCAAAATCTCCATCTTCATGGGCAAAACCGATCCGACAGCCGAACGCCACAAGCAGCAATCGATGATTCTGGTACCCACTGATGCTCCTGGTGTGAAGGTCGAACGCCTGCTAAACGTCTTCGGCTACGACGACGCGCCTCACGGGCACGGCGAGATCAGCTTCGACAACGTCCGGGTTCCGGCGTCGAACATTCTCCTCGGCGAGGGGCGTGGCTTCGAAATCGCACAGGGCCGCCTAGGACCGGGACGCATCCATCACTGTATGCGTCTAGTTGGGGTGGCGGAGCGCGCGCTGGAAATCATGTGTCGACGCGTCGCGTCGCGCGTGGCCTTCGGAAGGCCCCTTGCCGAGATGGGAACAATGCGGGCCGACATCGCCAACTCGCGCATGGAAATCGAGCAGGCTCGGCTTCTCACGTTGAAGACCGCCTACATGATGGATACGGTAGGCAATAAAGCAGCGCGAGCCGAGATCGCGATGATCAAGGTAGTCGGGCCAAACATGGCCTTACGAGTTCTCGATCGGGCCATCCAGGCACATGGCGGGGCCGGCGTCTGTGACGACTTCTTCCTGGCTTCAGCCTGGGCCACCGCTCGAACGCTGCGGCTCGCTGACGGACCAGACGAAGTGCACCGCGAGGCGATCGCCAAACTGGAGTTGAAGAAACACAGCTAGCCTGCATTTCTCACCACGTGGCGAGGCGAAGTGCGTGAGAGGCCCGTCAGTACAAGGCGCGCGCCGCTCGGCGCGCGGAGGCGTACTCGAACAGTACGTTGAGCACGGCGAGCAAGCGCAACGCAGTAATGGCGGGCCTATTGCGTGCTTCGGCCGTCAGGTGGTGAGAAATGCAGGCTATTCTGCGTCACTGCCCGGAGTCCCGACCCGCCGGGTGGTTCACGGAAGACGACTCCCCGCGGGTGAGTCTATTCGTCCAATCAACTAGCCGGTGCCGCGTAAATCGCGACCGCTCATCTCCGTCGGCTGCTCGACGCCAAGGACGCCGAGGATGGTAGGGGCGATATCCCTTAGCGAGCCGCCCGGCGCGAGCTTCCCTGTAGAGTCGCTAACCAAGACGAAGGGCACCGGAAACGTTGTGTGGTAGGTATGGGGATGGCCGGTGTCAGGGTCCACCATCAGGTCGGCGTTACCATGATCGGCAGTGACGATCCACGCCCCGCCTTTTCGCTTTAGCACTTCATAGATGCTCCCGAGACAGTTGTCGACCGTCTCGATCGCTTTTATCGCGGCGTCAATTTTGCCCGTGTGCCCCACCATATCGCCGTTCGCGAAATTGACGACGATGAGGTCAAAGCTCCCACTCTCGATGCCGTCGACGACAACATCGCAAACCGGGTAGGCGCTCATCTCGGGCTGCAGGTCATAGGTGGCCACTTTCGGTGAAGGAATCAAAGTTCGCTCTTCGCCCGGATAGGGTGTTTCGCGACCGCCGTTAAAGAAGTACGTAACGTGGGGGTATTTCTCCGTCTCCGCCGCGCGGAGGTTCCTCCAACCCATTTCGCTGCAAACCTGGCCAAGGATATGCTCGGGTTGGTGAGGCGGAATCACGTGCGGAAAGCTGTAGGTTCGGTCGTACTCGGTCATGGTCACATAGTGCAGACTCTTGGGTGCCAGGTCCCTGGGCGGCCGCGAAAGCGAAGGGTCGTTGAGGGCCAGCGTCATCTGCCTGGCGCGGTCAGCCCGGAAATTGAAGAAGATGACGGCATCCCCGTCGCTGATCTTGGCGATCGGGTTGCCGTCTTTGTCAAGCAGGACCACCGGGGCGACGAACTCGTCGGTAACGCCTTGGGCGTAGGAAGCCCGCATCGCCTCGACCGCGTCCGGCGCCCGGTTCCCTTCACCCAGCACCATGGCGCGGAAAGCCCGCTCGATCCGCTCCCAACGTCGATCGCGGTCCATGGCGTAGTAGCGTCCGCAAATGGTGGCGATCTTGCCGACCTCCAGGTTCTTCATTTTCCCGAGCAACTCTTCGATGTAGCCGGCACCGCTTTCCGGGGGCTTATCCCTACCGTCCGTGAAGCAATGGACAAAAACGTCCACAACTCCGTGACGTTTGGCCATCTCCAGCAGGGCGAAGAGATGCGTGAGCTGCGAGTGCACACCTCCTTGGCTGGTCAAACCGAGCAGATGGAGCCTACGAGAGCGCGCCTGCTCCATCGCGTTGAGCAAAACCTCATTGGAGAAGAACTCGCCGCTCTCGATCAGTTCGTCGATACGGGTAGCGTCCATCTTGACAATGCGTCCGGCGCCGATATTGAGATGTCCGACTTCGCTGTTGCCCATCTGTCCTCCGGGCAGGCCGACGAAAGGGCCGTCGGTGCGGATCAGCGTATGCGGATAGTCCCGCCGGAGCCGGTCGAAGTTGGGCTTGCGCGCCATGGCGACGGCGTTATTCTCCGGGTTCGGATTATGCCCCCAACCATCCATGATGGTGAGGACCAAGGGCCGGGGACGTTCCATGACGAGTGAACCAGTGTCGCGGTTCCATTATGGCAGGAGGGGGTCGCTGTCTCCGGGAACGGCGCGCTACGGCTTGTACGGCGCGACCCGCACCCGGCACTGGGCCTCCCTCCGGTGATGGCATGCTCGAACGGCTCGTATACCAAAAAAGCTCGCGTAGAACGCTGCTAACGTCGTCCGTGGGCGCCGGCCTCTTAGCGGCCGTCCAGTGCGCGGCGCCTGGGATAGCAGCCGCTCTCGGAGCTTCGCGCGCGCCCGCGCAATCAGCGGCAAAGCCCTTCCGGCAGTATCTACCGGCGCCCCGCGTCGCCGGTGTCGGAACGATTCGCATTGTCGATATTATCGAACCGAAGCCAGCCAATGAGGCTACCCAAAGCATCAGTGTGACTGCCTGCTCGGCGGATGGCGAGGCGTTGCAAACCGTCGACCGTCTTCCCGACGGCTCGCCCATCCAAGTACGCAACGGCACCTATGTCGATCTGGATGTCAGCGAGATATTCTCCTCCGGCGCGCGTTGGATTGATGTTCTTTATGATCCCGTTTTAGACGGAACCGCCTATTTTGTTGTCAGCCTTTTCTGGCCCCTCGCGCGGACAAGAGTCCCGTAGCGAAGGGCTGGGCGGTCGCTTGGTCCAGACCCGCGGCCTTTTCTGACCTCTCGCGCGGACGAAAAGGCGAAGTGCGATAACGCGCGGCCTTTTACGTTTGTGGCGCGCGCATTCTTGCGTGCCGTGTCGCCATTCGTGGCGACATCGAGCGGCACAGGCAATCGTGTCTGTTGAGCGCGCAACCCTAAAGGCCGCAGGTCTCTACGAGCCATGCGCTACGCACTTCGACTCGGGCCGGGAACCAGAGTGTCCCCCTGCACCATCGTGGGTTCCCTTTTGCCCACGCAACCCGTCTGAAAAAGCCGCTGTGCTTGACAATCGCCAGCATGGCGCAGGGGCAGGAGGTGTCAAGAGGGGCTAAGCTGGATTTAGTGGCCGCGGCGGAACTTCGACGGAGAACTATGAGTACCGCGATCTCGCTGCGTCCTTTGGTGTTCTCCGTGTTGCTGTTCTTGGTGCCTTGCAAAGGGTTTGCCTCGCCGGCGGAGTCCGAGCCGGTCACAGCGCCAGAGGAGCCTGCAACCCTCGCTTTACAAGGTCTATCGGGCGATCGCCAAAACCTGCAACACTATCGGGACCGAATCGTCATCCTGAATTTTTGGGCTACCTGGTGCGTGCCTTGCCGGGAGGAAATGCCGATCTTCGTCCGGGTGCGCGAAGACTATCAGGCAAGAGGTGTGGAGATCATCGGCGCGTCGGCGGATGATGCGAGCACGAGAGATCAAGTCGAAGCGTTCATCGAAGAGTACGGAATCGATTTCCCGATCTGGCTCGGCGCCACCATCAAGGATATGGAGCGGCTTGGTCTGGGAACCGCCCTGCCCGCGACCGCTCTGATCGACCGCGACGGACGCATCGTTGCGAGGATCCTGGGGCTTGTCGAGGAACGCGAGCTGACTGAACGCATTGATTGGCTGCTGGGCGATCGAACTGCCCAGCCGCCACCTCCGCTCGTGGATCATCTCGAATCAGCGAGGGACGAACACGGCCACCATGAAGGAGAGGAAGAACACCAGCACGCGGCGGTAGCCATGGAGGGCGCCTCTCTCGTACCCAGCTGACCGATTTGACCGGGAGAAGGCCGCGCGGTCAGCGGGGCGGGACATAAACTTGAAAGACGCTGGACATTCGGGGCTCGCTGGGTGGCGAATCAGATCGATCGCGCCAGCGTCCGAACGACGCTGACCTATTCACTCACGTCGAGATTCTCCGCCGGGGTGGAATACAACCCGCGGGCCGGCAAGGTGAGCCCACTCGCGAATCTCCTTGCTATGCGGGAGACGCGCAATCGTCCGGCGCTGATCTTGGGTACCAGTTCAGACCGCATCGGCACGCCCTCCGGACAGGCCTTCTACGCCACCTTCAGCAAGAATCTGAAACGCGAGACCGGCCTGCCGATCGCCCCCTATGGTGGCGTTGTGTACGGAACCTACCAGGAAAAAGTGCGTCCGATTGGCGGACTGAACATCGGCTTCTCTGAAACCGTCACGTCGCTCGTAATCTTCGATGGAGTCCATGTTCATCCCACGTTCAACGTCTCTCTCAAGAGTCACACCATTTCGTTCCTGCTTATCCGGGGCAGAGACCCCGGCCTGAGTTACAGCGTGGCCTTCTGACTTGACGGTGAGCGATTACCCTGCCGGAGTGGGGCCAGCTTGTCCCGAGGGTTCGTTCTCATCGAAATAGGAAACTGTCCGCGGGTTCCGCCTAAAATTGAGATTAGCCCGCATAGGGCGGTAAGATAATCGTGTCCAACGAAGAGTTCTCGAAGCGTGATGCAAATCGCTTGCGCGCTCGGGTTTGGGCGCCGATCTGATTTTCCCCAGATCGAAGGGTTGCAGTTGTAGTATTGACTAGGGGTCTGGGTGAAAGGACCTAGGTTATGAGACGGGTGCTATCGGCGGTATTGACCGGATGCGCGAGTACCGCGCTGATGTGGCTCGCGCTTTCGCAGGTCGAGCAAGTGGACGCCGCACTCCGACCGCTGATTGCAGGCCTCGTTGGCTTGGTTGCGCTGGTTGGCGCGATTCTGTTATTGCCAAGGGGACCAGAGGGTGTATCAATGGGGAGCAGGAACCGATTCCGCAAGAAAGGTCGCGTCGTGGTCGAAGAATCTAGCGGCGACCAGACGGCAGGTTCTCGAATAGATGTGGGCTCCAAGAATCGGATGCGGGAGGGGGAAGTGATCGTTCGCGGAGTGGACATCGGGAAATCAACAGAGCGAGATGCCTGAGGCGCCCGAAGCTTACGAAATCGACTGGCGCTTGCCCCTCCAGTCGATTGGCAGTCGCGTGGACGCCCGACAGGGGGGCTTCGCCCGCGTATTCGCGGGCGAAGACACCGCGCCATCGAGTTTTCTTAGGGTCCTTAGGACACGGATCCGGAGGCCGAGACCTGAAGGTGGACCCAGCCGACGAAACCACTCGCACGCCACAAGACATCGTCGGAAAGTTAGAGGACTGGCTGGAGATTGTACGGACGATCCCCGAAATCCGCGTCGGATGCGACAACACTGCTGACACGGTCACAGTCGAACGGGTGCATATCGAGGTCCCGTCACCCTCAATGCAGGAACGATGCAGGGGCATTGCCCGGGGCATCCAAGCCGCATTGCGCTCCGCGCCCGTCGCTATGTTCGTCTGGGCGTCCGACGAGATTCCAGAGAGCACCAGTCGCTGGCTGTGGGCGGATCTGTTCGAGGAACACCTGATGCCGCTCAAACCAGCCGGCTTCCTCGTTGTCGAGTGGGTCAAATCCGCAAGTGATATCCCTGAGTGGGTACCCGCGCCGGACCTCGAGGTCCATCTACCCGCTGTCTACTCGTCACAGGAAAGTGCCCACGCTGCGGAGGACATCGCCGATCTCCTTACGGCCGAAGGCATCTTCGACGAGGGAGAAGCGCCGGCGCACGCCCGCACGTTGCTTGCCGGGTGGCAGGATCGACCATCGAACGTATATGCTTCCATATCGGCGGCTGTGGGGAGGCTTAAATCGCTGTGAGTCCGGCAATCCCTCCCGTCCTCGGAACGTTCCTGCATGAATGTGGTGAGCAAGTCGCCGCGAGGCTGAGGGTTCTCGCTGCACCCTATTCCCTTACTGATAACGTTGCTGTTGCACTACTGGAACTGAGTGGTTTCGACGGAGCGAACGCTCGCCTCTGGGCTCGTGCTGTAAGGCTTTCGGAGCTCACCGTGGAACGCAACTCTGAGTGGTATATCCCTGCGGCCTCACGGCAATCGTTGCTCGCCCGGTGTAGCGCTGAGGAGCTGCGAGCAGCAGACGGACTCCTCCTGTCGTTCGTGTCCAATCAGCGGCCACACGCTGAGGTGCCGGCGTACCTTCGCACCTTCTCAGGGCTGGCCTACCACAAGAGCCGCCTCGATCTGGAAGAGGGATTGCAGGAGTACCGCAACGGCGCGTTCGGCGTTTGCGACGGGACCTACTGGCTGGCTGGCGTCCTCGCGGCCGAGCTTCAAGATGTCGGCGTGATACCCCGAGACGAGTTGCTACCCACCTTCATCCAAGGGATGTACGAGTACAAAGAGGGTCGACGCCGCGAGGCCCTCGCCCGGTTGCGGCAAGTCGCAGTAAGTCCGCTGCTACTGCTCGAGGTAGCGATCTCAAAACACCTCGTTGGCATCAACGACCGGAATCCCATTCAGGCTGAGGAGTTGCTTAACGACAGCCTGAGGATTCTTAGAGAACTCAACAACACGTTCGGTGTGGCTCAGGTGGAGCACAGCCTCGGGAATCTGCTTTCGGAACAGGGGCGGCGTTGGAGCGAAGCTGAGGAGCTGTACCGCGACAGCCTGCGGATCGCAAAAGAGCTCGGCCACGAGTTCGGTGTGGCTCAGGTGGAGCACAGCCTCGCGAATCTGCTTGCGAGACAGAGGGGGAGTTGGAGCGAAGCTGAGGAGCTGTATAGCGACAGCCTAAGGATTCTTACAGAACTCAACAACACCTTCGGTGTAGCTCAGGTGGAGCACAGCCTCGCGAATCTGCGTTCGGAACAGGGGCGTTGGAGCGAAGCTGAGGAGCTGTATAGCGACAGCCTAAGGATCGGGAAAGAGCTCGGCCATGAGTTCCACGTGGCTCAGGTGGAGCACAGCCTCGGGAATCTGCTTTCGGAACAGGGGCGGCGTTGGAGCGAAGCTGAGGAGCTGTACCGCGACAGCCTGCGGATCGCAAAAGAGCTCGGCCACGAGTTCGGTGTGGCTCAGGTGGAGCACAGCCTCGCGAATCTGCTTGCGAGACAGAGGGGGAGTTGGAGCGAAGCTGAGGAGCTGTATAGCGACAGCCTAAGGATTCTTACAGAACTCAACAACACCTTCGGTGTAGCTCAGGTGGAGCACAGCCTCGCGAATCTGCGTTCGGAACAGGGGCGTTGGAGCGAAGCTGAGGAGCTGTATAGCGACAGCCTAAGGATCGGGAAAGAGCTCGGCCATGAGTTCCACGTGGCTCAGGTGGAGCACAGCTTCGCGAATCTGCTTGCGAGACAGGGGCGGCGTTGGAGCGAAGCTGAGGAGCTGTCCCGCGACAGCCTGCGGATTGAAAAAAAGCAGGGCCACGAGTTCGGCGTGGCTCAGGTGGAGCACAGCTTCGCGAATCTGCTTGCGAGACAGAGGGGGAGTTGGAGCGAAGCAGAGGAGCTGTACCGCGACAGCCTAGGGATCGGAAAAGAGCTCGGCCATGAGTTCCACGTGGCTCAGGTGGAGCACAGCCTCGCGAATCTGCTTTCGAGACAGAGGGGGCGTTGGAGCGAAGCAGAGGGGCTGTACCGCGACAGCCTGAGGATCGGAGAAGAGGTGGGCCGTGAGGCTCACATTGCTCAAGTCGCGTTCAAATACGGTGAGTTCCTTTGCCGGGAGGGTCTGGATGTCGAGAAAGGCCTCACGCTGCTGAGGAACGCCCTAGAGATAAACACGCGTCTTCGCAACCGATACGTGCAAGTCACCCAAAAGGCGATCCAGAGATACACACGTCCGAGCAAAGGCTCGTGAGGGTCGGACGTATCAAAGGGGGCTATTAGAGAGCTTCTTCACTTGCCGGAAGAGCTCCCCTGGGCTGGCTGGTGGGACCGCCCGCGCACGAGAGGCCCTGGTACGGCGTGGAATGCCGCCCGCCGGGATAAGTCATCTTATATTAGTTAGATGGGGACCACCCCCCCCCCTCAACTGTCAACGCAGTGAATCACGTGTACCCCACCAAAGGGGATCTCGACCTCGAAGCCGCCATTCTTGATTGCCAGCTCTTCTCTGCTGTGGACGTCCGTCGCCGACCGGATCTGCCAAGTGGGCGTCACGGTGGCTCGCGCCGTACGCTGCTCGACGTTCAGCAGGAACACAAGTGAGCCGCCCCGTTGCGACTGGCGTCGAAAAGCGACCAGGCGATCACCACGGATGTTGAACCACGATCGGATTCCCACCGAGCGAAACAGCGGAAGCACTAAATCCGGATGGCCCACGCCGGTCGAGTTCGCGGGTGAACTCGGCTGCCCCGGTGTCCCTGTTGACGATGTCAGCGACAGCGACAAGCCAAACCAGGTCAGCCGCCGGTCGACGCTTCGAACACCGACGACGCGGTCGCCCAGCGTGGCGATAGGTCGCGCGCGGTCACCCGGTTCCAAAATGGCGTACTGGCAAGGACTCGTGATCTGAAAATTTCCGTACTCGGTGACGAGGGTGTTGCGGCCCTCGAGAATATCTCGCTCCGTGATCTTGTCGAAGTCCACGATCCGTACATCGATCAAGTCGTCGAGGCCCTCGGGCGGATGAAAGCTCCAGTGGCCTTTGCCCGAAAATGTGCCAAAGTGCCCGTCGACGATGAGGGAGGGGCCGCTGGAGGAGGTCAGCGTCTCGCGGACCCGTGAAATCGCCTGCTGGTCGAGCAACGCGAAGTTCGGCAGGTAAACCGCACGGTAGGGCGACCAGTCCATGTCGGGAGTCACCAGGTCTTGGGCGACGCTGTGAGCCCAGAGCGTGCGATAGACCCCGCGCTGTTCGTAAATGAAGGCTGTCCGCTGATCGGCATAAGTGAAAACTTCGTGGCTGAGCGGGCTATAGCCGACGGCCAGTTCTGATCGGGGGATGGCGAGGGGCAGGTGCTCGGCCAGGGAATCTATTTTCTCGATGGCGCGGGAGATTTCCGCCAGCCGTGGCGTGGGTCGCCCGTCTAGCGAAGCCAGATTTAGGCCCGGCGCCTCGAAGCTCATGTACTCGGGCCGGTACTGCCAGTAAAGCGCGCCGGAGGCCCCCTCGATCAAGCTAAGCCATAGGAAAACCGTCGATTCCTCCGGTAGCGTGCTCTTCCCTCTAGGACGTAGCCCGCCCACGAAGCTGCTGTAGATTTCTTCGTTCCACCAGCGGCCGTCACGCCCTACCGCCCGCGCCCACTGGAATCCGAAGCATTCGCTGGCAACGCTATACGGGTCAGGACTACTTAGCCGATCGGCTGAATGGTGGGACAATCCCCAGCTATCAATGCGAGGGCTGACGATCTCGTCCCACGGGCGAGGGTACGAAGCCCCATGGGACCTCTGTTCATGTTTGCCGTCCAGCCTGTCTATGAGGTCGGCGAGCCAGCCGAGATGGGCCGCCATATTCTCGTAGTGGAAGCGGCGATAGAGCGTCATTTCCACGATGGCATCGTTGCTCCGCGGGGCGTCGACATCCTCCCAGGAGCTCAAGCGGCGCATCAGTCGCTCGCCGAGCTCCTCAAGCGTGAAGCGCTGCTTCAACCAGTCCTTGTATTTCTCAATGGTGTAGTCGTTGTACGGCGGCATACCGTGGTTGTCGGCCCAGGCGGCCGCGAAGTTAATGCCGTCCCAAGTACCCCATATCTCGAGCGCGGGGTGATCCTTGTAGCGGGGCACGATCGCACGGATGAACCGCTCAACATATTCCCGCCACTTGGGGTGGTCAAAGTTGTGGATCATCGTGCCCAAAGGCGTTGCCCGGCCGGCCGTCGGATGCTGCACCCTGCCGTCGTACCATTCGACCTTCATATCCGGGTGTTTGCGTATCATCCACTCGGGACACGCCATGTGCGTGCCCACGGGGGTGTCGAGCCAGATCTTCAGGTGGCGCTTGGCCGCCAGGTCGAACAGCATGTCGAAGTCATCGAAGTCGAATTTGCCCGGCTCCCGCTCGATCCAGTTCCAGGGCGTAAACGTGCGGATGATGCCCATGCCGGCGGCGCGTATGCGGGCCAGGTCTTCGTCCCAGAACTTTGTTGGCGGGACGGGGGCGCGGTAATATTCGACGCCAACGGGAAACGGGTATTTCGGATCGAGTAGGAACTTCTTGGGGTGGCTGCGTAGGTGCGGTTCGATGGCGGCGTCTGCTCGAGTCATAGTGAGATTCCTCTTCGGTTGTGGGCATAAAAGCTGCGGATCTGGCGGGCGACAAACCGATAGCGCGAAAGGGAAGTGTGAGCCCGCCCGCCTAGATCCATGCTACAAGCTTTGACTCGAGCCGGGAGCCAGAGTGTCGTCCCGCGTTATTCACCCACGCAGCGGGTCGGGAAAGGCCGCAGGTCTCTTCGAGTCTTGCGCTACGCGCTGCAACCGGGGTAGCCGAGCCGCCCCAGACGTCGAGAGGAATCTCGACGCGGCACGCTGAGAGCGTGCGCCACAACGGGAGCGCCTACAACCCCTGCGATGCCTTTAGCGTCAGCGTTTGGCCCGACCGATCGTCGCGGATGTGCAATTGGCCGTCACGCAACTGGATGTCGTCGACCCCCTGGAAACCCTCCGGCGCACGGGTCCAAAACATTAGGTAGCGGGCTTCGATCGTCGAGCTCGCGGGCAACCAACGGTAGAGCATTGTGTCGAAGAGCTTGTTCATGGTGATCACTTTGCGCCGCGGCCAGTCAAACGCCTGGGTGCCGAACTCCAGTCCACGAACCATCATCCCCTTGCGCGGCAGGTATTCCCAAATCTGCAGCCAGGGATAGTCGGACCTGGGGAACACGTAGCCCAGCAGTAGGCGCTGTTTCGGGTTGAGCGCGGTGACGTAGCCAAATTCTCTCTCCGGATCGATCAGGAAGCCGTAACGGTCCATCGTGCCCGACGACTCGGGAGCCACGCGCAGGTCGATCGTTCCACCGCCGCGCTTCGGAGCGTTGGGCCAGGTGAACTCCTTGCTGGGCGGCACGCGGTGCCCCAAGTTATCTCTATCCATTTGGTCGGGCCGGGTCATCGCTTGGGTCGCGGAGAGGTCGACGACCGTCCCCGGCTCGAAAAACGGAGAGCCGATCGTCCCATGTTCAGCCCAGTTGATAGGCCGGTCGAAGGTGAGAAGGTTTTCGAGCGTGCTGTGAACGTAAACGACGTTCTCCCCATCGACGACACGGATCGTGCGTCTCAACATTTCCTGCACGCGGGGCAGATGGACCGCCTGTACCAACTCAGCGATCTTCCCCTTCTTGACGGCCGACTCGGTGGTCCAGGCGAGGTCTCTGGCTTCACCGTGCTGAGGGAGCCCGGCCTTTTCTTCATCTTCCGACGGCGGGCCGAAGCCGTCCACGCAGATGAAGTGGCCGACATAGGTCAAACCCCACATCGGTCGATTCAGTTCCCGCGCCATGCGAATGTGATCCCACATGGGGTTGATCTTGTCCTGGTCGTGTTTGAGCACAAGACTGGCGAACGCCCCACTTGTGTTGAGGATCGTCAGCTCCAGCAGATCATTAGAAACAACCAGGGAAGGCCGCCCCTGAAAGTCGTCTTGCCGGAAGTGATCGCCCGCCAAGGCCGGCATCACCGCGCACCCCAGCGCGATAGAAAAGAGCGCAGCGAAGCACAAGAAACTCGTAAGATCAGATTTGCCATTCCGCCACCGGGAATACATCAAGACACCTTCCTCTTACGTTTTGCTAGTGCAGCTTAGCACATACGCTGCGCGGCTTCATTGGGCGGCGGCCGGGGGCATTTCCTCACGGCAAAACGGTACCGACCGGAGACGTGGGTAACACTTTTCGTCTTTCGTCCAGGAGGGAGCCCAGAAGACCTTCCGGCGCGCCGGCGTTTCTGTCGGTATCAGCACAGACACGATTGTTCGCGCGACTCGATGTCGCCACGAATGGCGACACGGCACGCAAGAATGCGTACGCCACTCTAGGCGCCGATTTGTCACCTGGCTCTCGGCGGCTAGTGTTCAGCGAACGGTTTTGAACATTCGGGGTGGTTGAGGGTCGAAGGCCAGCCGGCGGCAGGTTGCTGAAAAGGAGCCGTGCGAGTCGAACGCCGTGTTATTGATGTTCGCGAAATACAGTGTAGGGGCGCAGCGTGCTGCGCCCGCTCTGGCAAGGCATTTGCTGTGTCCGAAAACAACACTATATTCTGCGGGTATCAATAGGTGATGAGGAGGGATCGCAAGCCCTTATTGCTTGCCCACGTGGTAGAGGTAGATCGTGTGGGTTCGGCCCGCGCCCTCAAACGATTCTGTTTTAACCGGCGTCCATCCCATGATTTGGAAGTCGTGCGAGACGACGCGCGAGCCGGGCTTTAGGCTTTGCTCGAGCCTCGGCCGCAGCTTCATGTTCGAAGAGGTGAGCAGGTACACAGTGACAACGGAGGCTGGGCTCAGGTCGATTTCAAGCAGATTGCCCTGAACAACTCGAACACGGTTGTGGATGTTCAACTCTCTTACACGGCCCGCTGTTTGTTTGGCTAGCTCCTCGTCAAGCTCAACTCCGACCGCCCGAGCTCCGAACTTCCGCGCCGCGGCAATGATGATTCGCCCATCCCCGGAACCCAAATCGTAAACGGTGTCGTTGCTGTTGACGGCAGCAATTTCCAGCATTCGCTCGACGACCTCGGGCGGAGTCGGCACGTACGGAGCCATGCTGCGGGGATCGTATTTCTTTTGGGCCCAGGCGTCCGGCAGCAGCAGTAAGAGCCCAACGACCAGCAGGACCCGAGCAGCTCTAAAGACCGCCGTCATTATTCAACCCCTATCGTCACAGGCTCGCAATCCGGCCTGCCGGACATCGACCCTTCTCCCATGAATATATCCGAATCTTCTTCAAAGAGCCAGCCGCCGTGTGGGTTCCCGCTCTTTGAGACGGAAGAACGTTGCCTGCTGAGTCTCGCGGATTATGGTGACATGGCCCGTGCTCAGACTGTAGGGGCACAGCATGCTGTGCCCGTGTTCCAAAGTCACTGTATTTTGCGAGCCTCAGTCGGCGGGCCGGCGATCACAATTGGGCATGCCAATCCACCCGAGTCTTACCGCACCGCAAGCCCACCGGGCGAGTCCGAGAACAACTCAACCGAGGGTTGCGAGCCTTCGTCCTCGGGTCAGCGCACATCCCCTTCATAGGGTTGGACGCGAAGCATCGAAGTCCCGTTCTGCTCACCGCCCAGTGGCGCAGCAAGCTTGGTAACGATTCATACCCCATGGCGTGCAGCAAGGTTTTCCCGCAGGGGCCGCAGGCGCGAGGCCGCACGTCTGGAGCCGTGCGCCACAAAAGAATTGGACGTTTTCATACAGACTCTTGCGAGTGCTGGCTGTGTCTGGTTCCGGCTCGCCCGGGTCAGGGGAGTGCTAGGTTAATCGAGCGACTTTTGGAATCCAACGCTGTAATCTTGAACGACCGCACTTGGCCGCGCTTGAGTTCTTCAGGTCGCGCGGAGCCCGACCCGCCTCCCGCTCCCCCTTGCCAGGCGGAGCGAAGCATGTCGCCTAGCGACGAGACGTCCTGCGCCGAGCGGGCCGATTCGGCCACGTCGCTGGCAGTCTCTTCGGCTGATTCGTCCCAGCGGCAAATCCCCTTGACTCCTTCTCCCAGCTCGATCGTTGCTTCCCTCCGCCGCACTTTTAGCACACGCCCGGTCACCGTGTCACCGAGCTTGGCTTCTAGGATGAAGTTGTCCTGGCCGTCCGGCTCGAGTTTCTTGATACTGAGCTTAAGACGGCGCTTTTCGGGGTCGATTTCGACGATGACAGCCTGAATCTTCTGATCGACCTTGAGAACTTCGCTGGGATGGTTCACCTGCCTTTCGGCAGTCAGATCCGAGACATGAACGAGGCCCTCGATCCCGTCGGCGATCTCAACGAAGGCGCCGAACTTCATCAAGTTCCGTACCGTACCTTCAACGACCTTGCCAACGGGGAAACCTTCGCGGATACTCTCCCAGGGATCCCCTAGCGCCTGCTTGATGCCTAGAGAAATCCGCCGGTCCGCCGCTTTGATGTCGAGCACGACAACGTCAACAACCTCGCCGACCTTGAGGAGGTCCCCCGGGTGGCGCACCCGGCGGGCCCAGGACATCTCCGAAATGTGCACCAGGCCTTCGACGCCGGGTTCGAGCGCGACGAACGCGCCAAAGTCTTTCAGCAGTTTGACCTCACCCTTGCGCCGGTCGCCGACCTTGAGTTTTTCGCCGATCAGCGTCCAGGGGTCCGGCGTGAGCTGCTTACGGCCCACGGAAATCCGCTTCCCGCTGTCTTCGATCTTCAGAACCTTGACTTCCAGCGAGTCTCCTTCGGAAAGAACCGCCGAAACGTCAGAGGTCCTGTCCCACGAGAGGTCCTTGGCGTGGAGCAAGGCGTCAACGCCCCCAAGGTCAAGGAAGGCGCCGAAGTCCCGGATGTTTCTAACCGTGCCTCGGACTACAGCACCAGGTTCCAGCCGGGCAATCGCTTCTTCGCGCTGACGCTCTTTTTCTTCTTCGAGCAGGACTCGCCGATCGACGATAACGTTTTCGTCGTCTACATCGAGCTGGATGATGCGGCAGCGAACCTCCGTGCCCACGAGCTTCTCGAGTTCGGAGCTGTCCTTGATACCGGAGCGCGACGCGGGCATGAAGGCTCGCACACCGACATCGACGGCGAGACCGCCTTTGATGGCTTCCGTGACAGTCCCGGCGACGGCGGCACCGGTCGAGAACGCCCATTCAAACTGCGCCCAGTTTTGCGGGCGCTCGGCGATCACCCGCGAAAGCAGCAGATAACCGTCCGGCGAACGTCCGGTGATGCTTATGTCCACAGAGTCTCCCACCCGTAGCTCGGAATCCTCGTCTTTCTCAGGACGGTTTTCGAGGGGCAGGAACGCTTCTGATTTGCGGCCAATGTCCACGAAGACGCCGTCATCGCGGATACTCACGACCGTGCCCGTCAGCACGCCGCCTTCTCGGGAGGCGGGTTTCTCCTGTTGCCTTTGGAATTGCTCCAGCAGGTCGGAAAATGACTCTTCGGCGGCGGTTTCCGGCTCTGAAGAGGACACGTCGGCCGAGGCAGGCTTATTCTCGGGGGAGGATTCGGATTCCGCGGATTGACTCATGGGTACCGAGCGCGGCTTGGCTTCATTGTCCCATAGGGCACATTGGCGACGTGGGCTTAGGGGGCTGGATCTATCGATAAAACGCGGCTACTACCGAAACACGTCCAGGATGCGCCCGAAGAGGCCTTTCTTTTTTTTCTCGGACGTTTGGTCGCCGTCTTGGCGCGGGGATCCCAGTGGAGGCGGGTATCTGCTGGGAGGCGCCGACGCTCGTCTCGCACCGCGGCCGGTACGGGATGATCCCTCTCGGTCGTTAGCCGCGGCCCGCGGAGCCGTGCTGTCCCACCCGGCCACATTCGTCGCCAGCAAAGTTCCGCCCCGGCCGCCGCCGTGGAGACGGCAATATTGAGTCGGCTCAGACCCGGCGATAAACACTTCCGCTGTGTGGTCCGGGCAGGCGTAGGTAGCCAACTGGTGCGTATCTGGATCAAGCTGCACGGTCACTATGCCTTCTACGGGCTCGAAGGGTTCCGGATCGCGGTATTCCGGCAGGTCGTGGGCCCGCTTCATGAACTCGGTCCAGATCGGCAGCGCGGACTTCGACCCCTCGATGCTTAGATCCGTGTTGTCGTCGAAGCCGACCCACACGACGCACAACAAACTGGAGGTGTAGCCGGCAAACCAACCATCGTCATCTGTCCCGGTTTTTCCCGCGGCCGGCTCGGAGAAGCCCATCGCGCGCACCCTGGCCCCCGTGCCTCGCCGCAGGACGTCTTGTAGCATGTTGGTCACGACGTAGGCGACTCGCGGGTCCAGAACCTCTTCTTCTTGCGGCCTGTTGCGGATCAGATTGCGGCCCGTCTTATCCCGTACCAGGCGGATAAAATACGGCTTCATCTTGATTCCGCCGTTGGCAAGCGCGGTGTAGGCCCCGGCAATGTCCAACGGGGTCACTTCGTAGGCGCCTAAAGCGATAGCTGGCGTCGGTTGAATTTGGTCTCCAAAACCGGCTCGTCGCGCCATTTCCGCCACACGGTCAAAACCTACTCGCTCGGCCACCTTGACCGTGGCAATGTTCATCGACCGCATAAGCGCTGCGCGCAGCGTCGTGACGCCGTGGATGCGATTGGAGAAATTAGCAGGCTCATACGGCTTGTCGTCCCACCAAAATGTGGTCGGCACGTCGTCCACCATCGTAATCGGAGTCAGCACCTCCTGATCGGCTTCGATGGCCGTATTGATCGCCGTGGCGTAAACAAAGGGTTTGAACGCCGAACCGGGCTGTCGCTTGGCCAGCACGCGATTGAGCTGGCTTTGGCCGTAGTCTCTTCCTCCGACGATCGCTTTGACCTCGCCCGTGAGGGGGTCGAGAGCAACGAGGGCGCATTGGGCGCGGGGCGGCTCCTGATCCCGGAAGCGCCTTTGCTTTCGGACGCGCTCGTCCACTTCCGCCATCCCGACGCGAACGGCCTCCACCGCGGCGCGCTGCAACTCCATGTCGAGAGTCGTATAAACCCAATAGGACCGCGTGATGAGATCATCTTCGGGAAACGACTCCCGCAAGCGTTTGTTGACTAAGTCGACGAAGTACGGCGCGTTGCTGGACTCAATGTGCCCCACCGACAGCTCGACGGGCTCGCTAACGGCGGCCTCAAACTCTTCTTGGGTGATAAAGGAGTGTCGCAGCATGGCCTGCAGCACGGTGTCTCGCCGATTCTTCGCGCGCTCGGGATGGCGGTAAGGGTTCAAGTAGCTTGGCCGCTGGATCAGGCCGGCCACAAGCGCGGCTTCGGCCAGAGTCAGTTCCACTAAGTCCTTATCGAAGTATGCCTGAGCGGCTTCGCCCACTCCCATGACATTGAAGCTGCCCCGCCGGCCGAGAGGCACCTGATTACAGTAATGCTGGAGGATCTCCTCTTTACTGAGGCGGCCTTCGAGCTGGATGGCGATCATCAACTCCGCCAGTTTCCGGCGATAGGTCTGCTCAGGAGTAAGAAAGAAGCCGCGAGAGAGCTGCTGGGTCAGCGTGGAGGTGCCCCGGGGTCTTTTGCCGGTGACGATTCCGTCGTAGGCGGCCTTGGCGGTTCGTACAATGTCTATCCCGGCATGATCAAAGAAACGGTGATCCTCGATCGCCAAAACCGCGTTCCGCATGGCCTCGGGGATCTCGTGGTACTCGACCAGTCGCCGCTTCGAGCGGTCTTTGTCGAAAAAATTGGTAATCAGCTCGGGCTCGAGTTCGTAGACGTCCCGCGGTTGGTTGTCGCTCACCGAGATGATCTCGGTGATTTCGCTGCCTTTGAAGTGAAGGATGGCCGGTTCGGGGGCGAAGTAGGACATGCCGCCCGGATAGATCCCAACCGAGTCGGGCTTGCGTTCAAACTGTCCGACTCGGTTGTGACGGGCTTCGGAGTAGCCGGCGTTGCGGAGCAACGACAGCACCTCATCGGGCGATATCTGTTCCCCAACGAAAACCGCGTTCGGCGCGGCTAGAATCTTCGAGGTTCGGTTGAAGGGCCCGCGTTCCAGCTTGGCGTCGATCAGTTTTGCGTATTTCCAATAGTAGTGGTTAAAGGTCAGAAGACCTGCCAATCCCAGTATTAGGAGGAGCGCTACCGTTACCTTGCCCAGGGGAGAGCGCAGAAAGCGCACACCTCGGCGGAACAGGCTGCGTCGTGGCTTCCTTTTACGAGACCGCTTTCGCAAGGCCATGACCGTTAGAGGCTGTGGCGGATGCCGGCCCGCCGGATGCGTGATGGAGACAAGAGCCGGGGACCGTGCAGCCGCAAGGCGTCCGTCGAAGTTCGCTTCTCGCCGGCAGGAATCTCCCAGGTGCCGGCGAGGCTACGAGATCAGTGCGCGACAGAACCACCGTTGTGATAGTGTTTCTTGGTTGAAAAGCCCGCGTGTGAGTAGGAAGACTTATGCAGGCGAAGCGACAAAGTCCTTTTGTAGCCGTTCCTTAGCGCGCTCCGCCGACTCTTCGAGTGTAACATCGGTCGATTGACGTGTCGAGCGATCGGCCAGTTCGACCGTGCCCTCTGTCACCTTCTTCCCCACCGTAATACGGTAGGGAATTCCGACTAAGTCCGCGTCGTTGAATTTCACACCGGGACGCTCTTGGCGGTCATCCAATAGAGCGTCGAGGCCCAGCTCGCGACAGCGTCGATAGATGCTTTCGGCGGCCTCCCGTTGATCGTCTTTCTTCATGTTGACCGGGGTGATGACGACCTCGAAGGGAGCGATCGGCGCGGGCAGAACGATGCCGAACTCGTCATGGTTTTGCTCGATGGCGGCGGTGAGGATGCGCTCCAGGCCCATGCCATACGAACCCATGATCGGCGCTACTTCCTTTCCATCGGCGTCCAGCACGCGCAGCCCCATGGATTCCGAGTACTTATAGCCGAGTTTGAAGATGTGACCGACCTCGATGCACTTCTGGCGTCGCAGGGGTTTCGAACAACGTACGCAGCTGTCACCCGCCTTCACTTGGCGTAGGTCAACGAAGTGAGCTTCAAAATCCTCGCCGGGTGTGACCTGACGCAGGTGGTGGTCGTCTTTGTTCGCACCGGCGATCATACTGCGACGGCCTTCGAGCGCCGAGTCAGCGAGGATCTCCATGCTCTCGACACCCACCGGCCCGATCGATCCCGCCGAAGCCCCTAACCATTCACGGATCTCGTCCGGGTGAGCCGGCCGTACGTCCACTGTGCCGACCAGTGAGCTCAGCTTTGCATCGTTGAGTTGATCGTTCCCCGGCAGCAGGATCAACAGCGGCTTTCCGTCAGCCACCATGACGAGGCTCTTGATGTGAGAAGTTACCGGCAGCCCATCAAACTGCGCCACCTCGTCGATGGTTTTCTTGCCTGGCGTTGCGAATTCCTCCGGGTCGGCCGCTGCCTCGGGGTCTTTTTCATCCGGGGGCGGAGGCACGCCCTCGGCCTTTTCGAGGTTGGCTGCGTAGCCGCAGCCGTCGCAGATCACGACCACATCCTCACCCGCGTCCGAGGGCACGACGAACTCCTCGGATTGGCTGCCTCCCATCGCGCCGGAGTGGGCCTCCACGCCTAGATAGCGCAGCCGGCAGCGCTCGAGGATGCGGCAGTAAGCGTCGTGATGCTTTTGGTAGCTGGCGTCGAGACCATCCGCGTCAATGTCAAAGGAGTAAGAGTCCTTCATCGTGAACCGACGCATCCTCATCAACCCGGATTTCGGTCGCGGCTCGTCGCGGAACTTGACCTGGATCTGATACCAGAGCTGAGGCAGTTGCTTATAGCTTCTCAACTCGCCACGGGCGATCGAGGTCATCACCTCTTCCTCGGTCATACCCAGACACAGGTCCCGTCCCCAGCGGTCCTGGAGCCGGAACATGTCCGAGCCCATCGCCTCCCAGCGTCCGCTCTGCTGCCACAGCTCGGCGGGGTGAAGTTCCGGCAGATGGAACTCCTGGGCTCCGATAGAGTCCATCTCCTCGCGGACGATGCGCTCGATCTTCAGTAGCGAGCGCTTGGCGAGAAACAAATAGCTATATATTCCCGACGCCAGCTGCCGGATGTAACCAGCCCGCAACAGCAACTGGTGACTGACCACCTCGGCTTCCGCCGGCGTTTCTCGCAGTGTCGGGATGAACAACTGGCTCCAGCGCATAAACGTTTCGGAAAACAGAGACTTAGCAGCCCGTGGCAAGACTCGTGCAGGAGCGAAAAATGGGGACTGCCACCAATTCGCTCGCCGTCATGGCCCTCGAAACAAAGCACTTTGGCTGAAGCGAATTGGCTGGCTGTACCCGATTTTTCGCGACCCTCACTTCTACCACGGGCTGTCAGGGCGCTAAAAAAGGCCCATTGTATCATGCTGGAATTTCTTCCAAATCGGCGGGCGCTCGCCCGGACGCCCTCGCCCTACGAGTCCGCCGACATCGCTTGCGGTAAGTTAAACAATAGGGACAGGCGAGGACCGAGTCTGGATCTTCGGTGACAAGACCAACCAAAGCCAGCGCCCAGACGCCGGAGAGCGGCACTGCCCCGGAACACGGGGCTGCCACCTCCGATTCGCCTCCTCTTCGAGTCGGCATCGATATCCGCCGCTTGGGCGACTTCGGCGTCGGCACCTACATCCAGAACCTCGTCGCCGCCCTAGCGCGGCTGGGCGATCACGGAACGTACGTCCTGGTCGGACACACCAATGACCAGTTTGAGCGCCTAGGCCGGCTGCCCCCGAACTTCTCTTTTGAACCGTACCGGTTGGCGTTCAACTCTCGCAGGAGTCACCTCCACTTTCCTATTCTGGTTCGCCGCTTGAACCTGGACCTGTTCCACATGCCTCACCGCTGGGTGCCCTATTTCATGCCGGGCACTTACGTGGCGACGCTGCACGACATCAATAACATCCTTTATCCCCAAGAAGAGGCTTCCGTGCTGGGGGAGAGGGTTCGACGACACCTGCTGAGGCATGGTCTCGGGAGGTCTGCCTGTGTCATTGCTGTTTCGGCGGCTACCAAGCGGGATGCCATCGAGCATTTGGGGCTTCCGGCGGAACAGATCCAAGTCGTTCCCAACGCGATTGACCAGCGGGTCGCGCAGCCGGTCCGCCAGCACGAACGCCTTCACACCCTGCAGCGGTATCAGATCCATGATCCCTTCGTGCTTTACGCCGGCCGAATTCAGCCCCACAAAAACATCCCCCGGCTGATTGAGGCGTTCGCAGTGGTCCGCGCCGAATTGGAGAATCATCCGCAATATGCCAACCTACGCCTCATCGTCATAGGCGATGAACTCAACGCCTACCCAGCCGTCCGGCACGCAGTTATCAAGTCGCGCGTTCAAGAGAGCGTCAGGTTTCTGGGATTCGTGCCCGTGGAGACTCTGCGCTGTTTCTACGATGCCGCTGTGGCCTTCGCTTTTCCGTCTCTCTACGAGGGATTCGGACTTCCGCCCCTGGAAGCCATGGTCCATGGCACACCGGTAGTAACCTCCAGTGCTTCTTCTCTCCCAGAAGCAGTCGGAGACGCCGCGGTTCTCGTCAATCCGGAGAACGTCTTCGACATCGCCCGCGGCTTGCGCCAGGTCCTTTTGGACGACAGCCTTCGGGAACGGCTGCGGAAGCTGGGTTTCCTCCAGGTGCGGCGTTTCAGTTGGGACTCCTCAGTCAAGCGGGTGCTTGAGATTTACCGCGACGTTACCTCGCAGCCCTGAGATGCGTCCCTGGCAGGCGGGTTAGCCTGCATTTCTCGCGAGCGTTTGGACGACCGGTGTAACGAACGTTTATTTGTAGGGGCGGACCGCTGCGTCCGCCCATTGAGTGACATTTACACTCCGTCCCACTCGATCACGCAACCCAACCACGCGAGAGCCTTGAGCAGACCGGGACATGCCTGGCATAAAGTGTTACCTATTGATGTTCGCGAAATACAGTGTAGGGGCGCAGCGTGCTGCGCCCGCTCTGGCAAGGCATTTGCTGTGTCCGAAAACAACACTATATTCTGCGGGTATCAATATGTCCGGTCTGCTCAAGTTTTGTCGTGAGAATGCGGTCCTAGTTTTGAGTAGAGGCCGGCAATCCTGCCGGTCAGATAAACGACAAGCTCGACTTTCCACCAGACCGACGGCGAGCTTGCCCGACAAACTCAAAGCCGGGCGATGTAAACGAACTGTTGCCGCGAGCCATGGCAACCGGGCTGTTCGCTCCAACCGCTGCGACCGTGATGAGAAATGCAGGTCAACCGTTCTGGTGATCGTGGTTTTCGACTCCGGGTGAACCGGAGTGAACGACAACGATTCCTGACTCGGTGACAAAATGGCCTTTCCGGCGGTCCTGTTCGACATCGAAGCCGATTTCAGTGTGCTCGGGTAGCTGCACTCGACTGTCAATGATGGCGCGCCGGATTCGGCTGTGGCGGCCGACCACGACGTTGCGGAACAGGATCGAGCCTTCCACTTCCGAATGGCTGTTAACCCGCACTCCGGGCGACAAGACGCTGTTCACCACCCGGCCCCCCGATACGATGCAGCCGGCGCAAACCATGGAGTTCACGCCCACCCCCATACGCTGGCCTCCTTCGGCGAAAACGAACTTCGCCGGCGGGTAAATGGGCTGCTCGGTTCGCAGCGGCCATTGCTCGTCGTAAAGATTGAACGCAGGTGATACCGAGACGAGGTCCATGGTCGCCTCGTAGTAGGCGTCCAGGGTTCCGACGTCTCGCCAATAAGGAGCCTCCTTCCGGCTCTTTCCGGCGAAGTCTAAAGCACAGACGCGGCGGCCGCTTTCGACCAGTCGCGGCAATACGTCCGCGCCGAAATCATGGGAGCTGCTCTCCGAAGAGTGATCTTCCCGCAGAGCTTCCAGCAAGACGCGCGTGGTAAACAAATAGATCCCCATCGAAGCGCTGCACATTTCCGGATTGAACTGCGAGCGGCTGGGATGGCCATGGCTCGGCTTTTCCTCGAACCTTCGAATGCGAAACTCCGGGTCGATTTCGACGATTCCGAAACGCGCCGCCTCGTTAGGAGGAACCTGGGTGGTCCCCACGGTTACTTCGGCACCGTGGGAAGAATGCCAATCCAGCATCGCCTCGTAGTTCATTTTGTAAACGTGATCGGCGGCCACGATCAGGGTGTAGGGCGAGCCCTCCGCTTCGATACTCTGGGCGTTCTGAAAAACGGCGTCCGCCGTGCCCAGGTACCAGTCCTCGCTGACTCGCTTGGTGGGAGGAACTATTTCGACAAACTCACCCATCTCGGGCGAGAGGATGTTCCACGCTTGACGTATATGCCGGTTGAGCGTCAGCGCTTTGTGCTGCGTCAGGATGTAGATTTGCCTTAGACCTGAGTTAATACAATTTGAAAGCGTGATATCGATGATGCGGTAGGCGCCGGCGAAGGGGACGGCCGGTTTTGCACAGTCTTTCGTCAGCGGGTAAAGTCTCTCTCCCGTCCCGCCGGCGAGCATGATGGTTAATACCTTGCTCATAGTAGGGGCACGGCATGCCGTGCCCGAAGTCGGGCCGGCTAGCCCCAATACTGTCGACTAAAGCTCTTATCGAACCAACTGACCTTTCCCCGTATGGCCCCGCTTGTCATCTACGGGCGCGACTTGACTCGCCCAGCCTCGACACGAGTGTCGAGGCCCAAGCCCAACTTCGCGGCTCCCAGCGTAGGGCCACAAAAGCCCTCGTGGCGCAGGTCCCCAGACCTGCCGTGTCGGTACTCTTACCGACACCCGGCGGGGACCCCAGGGAGTCATTCGATCATCCGTGGTCGCTAAGTAAACAGTATTGCGGCTAGTGTAGTGTCACATAAATAACTGGACAATAACACCATTTTCGCGGTAGGATGGTTTGTGTGGCCATCCGCTGACGCTCTACCCCTCACCGCTCCGCAGCGAAACGCTCTTCGTCGCCTCGTTCGAGGCCGCAATACGGCGCAGAAAATGGTCTTGCGAGCGCACATTGTTTTGCGCTGTGCGCAGGGGTTGGCGAACCACGCCATGGCCCGCGAACTCGGCGTCAACCGCAAAACCGTCATCCTGTGGCGAAAGCGCTTCGCCCAGTCCGGCCTCGACGGACTCCGCGATCGGACGCGCCCCGGACGCAAACCGACGCTCTCCGCTGAATTCGTCCAATGCATCCTCGATACAACGCTTCACGAGAAGCCCCGGGCGGCCACGCATTGGAGCACCCGCACCCTCGCCAAGCACTTGGGCGTCTCCAAGATGGCCATCCAGCGCGTCTGGAAAGCGCACGGACTGCAGCCCCATCGCCTCGAAACTTTCAAGCTCAGCCGCGACAAGCAGTTCGTCGAGAAACTCCGCGACGTGGTCGGGCTGTACTTGAATCCGCCCGAGCACGCGCTGGTGCTCAGCGTCGATGAGAAAAGCCAGATCCAGGCCTTAGACCGCAGCCAGCCGGGACTGCCCCTGAAAAAGGGTCGCGCCGGCACCATGACCCACGACTTCAAACGACATGGCACAACGACGCTGTTCGCCGCCTTCAATGTGCTCGACGGCAAGGTGATCGGGGAGTGTCTGCCGCGACATCGGCACCAGGAATTCCTCAAATTCCTACGCAAGATCGATCGCGAAACGCCACCGGCGCTGGAGCTGCATCTGATCGTGGACAACTACTCCACGCATAAGCATGAGCAGGTGAAGAAGTGGCTCGCGAAGCACCCCCGCTTCCACTTTCACTTCATTCCCACGTCTTCTTCTTGGCTCAATCTCGTCGAGCGCTGGTTCCGCGAGCTGACACAGAAGCGCATCCGCCGCGGCGTGTTCCGCAGTGTTCCCGAACTCGAGGCCGCCATCCACGAGTACCTGGAAGCGAGCAACCAAGCGGCCAAGCCCTTTGTCTGGACAGCTCCGGCACAAGATATCCTCGCCAAAGTCGAGCGCGCCGCCAAAACCCACGCCATTGTCCAGAACCGTTAGTGGCACTACACTAGCGCCTATTTCTCGCCACTGGACGAACGAAGTACTCGAGAGGCCCGCACTGCGACGCGAATTGCGCCCGGACGGTATTTTCAAAACAGAAAAGCAGGCTCGTTGTTCACTTGCGCTAGCGGGCCAGACGTGGAAGGGGCCCAGGATGGCAACTGGCGCGGACCAAATTCGCCCCGGACCAACGGCGATCAATGCGGCTCGCTGCCGCCTCCGGTTTGGCCTCGCTCGCAATCCTAGTGTACAATTTTAGGAAGACGGTTGGGGTCGTCGGTTTTCCGCCTTGCGGTATTCACTAGGGGCGCCACCCTGCCGAGGAGGTGCATTGCGTGGCTGAAGTTTACGTTAACGAAGGCGAAGCGCTTGACAGCGCGCTACGGCGCTTCAAGAGGAAGGTACAGCAGGAAGAAATCATTAAGGAAGTGAAACGCCACTCTTACTATCTCAAGCCTGGCGAGAAAAAGCGGCTCAAGCAAGTGCTGGCCCGAAAGCGAAACCGCAAAAAAATGAGGCGCGACCGCGAGGGCTGATCCTGGCCGGAAATTCTTCCCGATAACCGCAGCCCTATGCCGCCGCGCCAGAAACCACCTCAGGAAGATGTGAAAAAATCGGGGACTGTCACAAGCAGCGTCCTAGAAGGCACGAAGGATCAATGACATCTTCAGCCGCGGTTGACTGTCCCCAGCATTTTTTCACACCTTCCAGCCTCCGACTTCCGGAGAGTACCCGACCCGAGAAATCTTCAAGAATACATTTCCTGCCGCGGACCGAGCGGTAATCGTGGACTCCAGCCTCCTGAAACACCTACCCTTCTAGTGAAGTCGCCGCTTCCTTCCCATGACCTCCGGCCATCGATTTTATGTTCAGAATTTCGGCTGCCGGGCTACGCAGGCCGACGGTGCCGGCATAGCGGCTGCCTTGGCGGCGAAGGGTTTGCGTCAGCTGGATACGCCCTCCGCCGCCGAGCTCGTGATCGTCAATACCTGCACGGTTACCTCGGAAGCTGACCAGGACGCGCGCCAGACCATTCGCCGTATCCATCGGGAAAACCCGAAGGCCCGCATCCTTGTAACTGGCTGCTACGCCCAGCGGCGTCCCGCCGAGCTGGCCAAGCTTCCCGGTGTTTGCTGGGTTGTGGGCAACTCCCATAAGACAGCCATTGCCGACGTTGTCACGCCCAAGCTGGTCAATATCTCGCCCGGGGCAGAGCCGCCCGAGCTGACCTACCACGGAGAAATTACAGCCGGTGGGGTTCTGGTAGGGGATATCTTCGAGCAGCAAGAATTTCTCGCGTATCCCGTGACGGGTGCCGGGCAAGACCGAACGCGGCCCAACCTCAAAATTCAAGACGGCTGCAACAACCGCTGTACCTTCTGCATCATTCCCTCCGTGCGAGGCAACAGCCGAAGCGCTCGCCCCGAGCAAGTGATCGACCAGGTCGGCTCGCTTGCCGCGCGATATGAGGAGATTGTCCTGACGGGAATCCACCTCGGGCGCTGGGGCCGCGACTTGCCCGGACGGCCGCGATTCGTTGACCTGCTGCGTCGGCTGCTCTCGGAAACCGCCGTCCCCAAGCTGCGGCTCAGCTCGGTCGAGCCGATGGATTGGAGCAACGACCTTCTTGCTCTCATGGCGTCGAACGATCGCATCTGCAAGCACGTCCATATTCCGCTTCAGTCCGCTTCGGACAAGATCCTCAAAGCGATGCGGCGCCGCTACCGTGTCCGCCACTACGCTGACCGGCTGGGGCGAGCGCGCCGCCTCATGCCCTGCGCCTCGATCGGAGCCGACGTCATGGTCGGGTTCCCTGGGGAGGCCGAGCGCGATTTCGCGGCAACCCGCGAGTTCGTTGCTGATATGCCGTTCACTTACCTCCACGTGTTTACCTATTCGGCGCGTCCCGGGACGCCGGCGGTCGAGCACGGAGACCAGGTCCCTTCAGCCATCAAGAAGGAACGCAGCCGCATCCTACGGGAGCTCATCGCCTCAAAGAACCTTGCGTTTCGGCGGTCGCTTCTTGGACGGAGTTTTTCTGCCGTCACACTCGACAGCCAAGACCAGCAAGGCACCCGCGCCCTCACCGACAACTACATTCCAGTCAACATGGACGGGGAACACCTCGACCCCGGAAAACTAGTGGATGTGGAAATCACCCGATGCCGCGAACAGAGCACGAGCGCCCGGCTACTACACTGAGCTGCGATCGCGAGATGTGTGAAAGCAGCAGTTCGTAGTTCGTAGCGCGGATCTCGATTTTGAGATCCGCAGCCTTTTGCTGTGAGAAATCGAGCTGCCGAACACAGCCGGATGCGAGGATCCTATTATCAAGAAAGCACCCTGGCAATGGAACTTTGGAGTAGCAGATGATTCCAGCGGATGCCCAGAGAGACTTCGAGCAACTGGAAGTCAGCCAGATCTACTGCCCGAAGTGCGCATGCCCCATGTCCTTTGCCCTCGCACTGTTTTATACTGGAACAGAACGCCTCACAGACGCTGTCGGCGTTGTTTCGCATATCCTGCCGTGCCCGTGTTTTTGAGTTTTTGGCTCCCGTGTGCGTACCAGGCACAGAGTGGGTGGGGCTGACGTTGTGTGGCTTCGTGCAAACATCGGGTATCGATTCCCTCGTCTGCGTGCAAGTACACGGGCAGTATTTTAATTGGGCGACCAATTTCACACCGGAACCCTTAAACTCCAATAGCGGCGAAGAAGGGCAGTTAGCCCTCACGCCTCGCAGGCTGCGATCGGACAAAAGATAAGAGGAATAAACATGCCAGGTTACAAAAACAGCTTTCGAGCCCCGGCCTATTTTGAGGAAACTATAATCGACGAAGTTGGTGGCGTCGTAGGAACGATTAGAGTTAAGCCCTCATCGATTCTGTGGAAGCCAAAGAACCAGCGAAAATACTATTCGGTACAGCTGGGAAAGTTCGCTGAATGGATCACCGATCCAGATACCAGGGCTAGCAAGACAAAGAGCTGATATTCCAAGCTCGCGACCTGATCGATACCCGGTCAGTAACGACACAGCCCGCTTCCATATCGCCCACCGTGAACCAAGCATGGTGCAATCCTCACTACAAGACTTAAAGACCGATTTTCATGGTTCGTATTGGTTGATGGAGAACGCACCGTCTCGTGAGACTTGAACGCAGTGCCGTAGCGCATGGCTCGGCGGTCGTTTTTGCCGAGACTTGCGGCCGTCGGCTAAACGCGAACGCGGCTAGCTCATTATCGGTCGAGCCCAGTAGGGACATCCATGATAGGTAAAAGTCAAGGGATCGATGCAGAGATCCCGAGCCTCCTGGAGGAAGCGTGTCGTTGGTGCGGCGGCGAAGGCCTCGAGACGAGCCGTGTGGAATCCGTTGTGGGGTCCCTGGCGACCAGACATCCATGATAGGTAAAAGTCAAGGGATCGATGCAGAGATCCCGAGCCTCCTGGAGGAAGCGTGTCGTTGGTGCGGCGGCGAAGGCCTCGAGACGAGCCGTGTGGAATCCGTTGTGGGGTCCCTGGCGACCAGACATCCATGTGCTGCCTCGGGCGAGCCGGCCAGCTCGCCGTCGCAGAAGTTTCAGTTTGGATCCCTCTCTGCCGGCCTCGAAACAAACACGCTGGCGCCTCGGGAGCCAAGGCTCCGTCGCGCAGTCCCTACAATAGGCGAGGCCCGGCAGGCACTCGTGATGGCAATTCCTCGTCGCCGCTGGTGAGTCCCCGAGCGAAACTAGGCCGCCCGGGCCAAGGGTTCGAAGCCGCTCTGTCGGCGGTCGACTGCCAGCAAGTAGGTCACCAGCTTGCGGGCCACCGCCAACGTGGCGCGGTTGCGCGAGCCGCGGGCGAGTTCTCTCTCGTGCACCCCGCGCAGCAGCTCGTTCCAACGCGGCGCCAACTTGGCGGCTTCGATCAACACCCGCTGCAGATGCTTGTTGCGTTGCTTCGACAGCGGCCCGCGTTGCGTCTTGCCCGCCGACTGCTTCTGCCCCGCGCACAGCCCACAGTAGCTGATCGCTTGCCGGATCGAGCCGAAGCGTTCCGGCTCGCCGACTTCCAAGGCCCAAGTCAGCGCCACCACCGGGCCCACCCCGGCAATCGTCTCCCGCCGAGCGACTCGCTCCCGTAGCCGCGGATGCCGCCGCAAGCCGGCCAACAAGCTTCGTTCGAGTCTCTCGAACAACTCCAGCTGGCTGCGGCTGATCGTGAGCAGATGGCGCACCGACGGCGGCGTCTCCTCGCCGAGTTCGTCCAGCAGCGGGTAGAAGTAGCTTTTGGTGTGCAGCCGTTGCTTCGAGTAGGGTTCGCCGACCTCCATCAACAGACCAGCTGTTTTGTTCTTCATGCGCACGGCTTCCCTGACCAGCAGGTTGCGGTAACGCAGGATGCGCCGCAACTCGCGAATATGGCTGGGTGCCATGTAGCAGAGCGGCAGCAGGTCGCAGCGCAACAGGTCGCAGATCTTCTCGGCGTCGAGTGAGTCGTTCTTCTTCTTGGCGCAGGTGATGGCTTTCAGCATCGCCGGATGGGCCACCTCCAAGCGCTGGGCGAACCCCCGCAGACAGTCGTAGACCCAGCCGGTGAACATCGTTGCTTCCAGCGCTCCGACCCAGGGACGCGGCAGTTGCTGCGCCCAGGCGGTGAGGGTGGGTCGGTGGGCGGCCACTTGACCGCGATCGACGAGTTCTCCGGCGTAGGTCTTGATCGCGTAGCTGATGCTTTTCTTGTGAAGGTCGAGTCCGATATAGTGAAGTCCTTTCATGAGCATGATCCTCCTGGTTGGTTTCTGAGCCGGCCCCACGGCCGGGCTCTGCATTATGCCTCCAGGAGGATCTTTTCATCTCGACCCTATCCATTGAAACAAACACTCCTGTTTGTCCTTAGCCGCCTATCAGGCGGCTCGCTGGGCTGGACGTTCCTTCCTGCGTCGCCGCTTCGCGGCGAAGGACCGGCAGAGCAGGCGATCCCCGGACACAACCGTGCCCGTCAGGGCGCCGGCCCGCGCACGTTAGAACAGGACAGATCCCCGCTTGTTAGTTAGGGCGCGGGAGCCGCGAAGCGGCGGCAGGATTATAGCCTAGGGTGGAGCCGGAACGGCGGAACCCTAGGCCGCATTTCTCACGACAAAATTGTAGGGGCGGGCCGCTGCGCCCACCCAGAGAAGGTTCTCACGGGGTTGGGTGGCCAAATGGGACGGAGTGTGCATCTCACGAATGGACGGACACGGCGGTCCGCCCCTACGAACAAAGCCTGTTCAACGCCCGTCGTCCGAACGCTCGTGAGAAATGCGGACTAGGTGACGGCCCGGGCCCCGACGAGCCCTGAAAGGGCGGCGGGAAACACTCATCGCCGCAAGAAACGTTCCTCATATTCAAGTTCGTTCCGCTTCAACAAAGAGAGAAATTCGTCCTTGAACGAGGAAAACATCAACGCCAAACCGTTGTGGGACGACCACCTTCGCGGCCAACCAAACGGCAGAACAGGCAACAACCGAACAGAGCCGCGCCCGAAAGGGCTCGGGAGCCGCGAAGCGGCGGGAGGACTGTGCTACCCGGGACATGGTGTGGACTTTATGCCGGGCACATAGTGAACAGGGGCTCCTTTCTTATGATGTTGTCAGATTGAGTGGAGGAGGTTGCGGAGGCGGCCCCGCAGGGGCCGTTGTTGTTTGGTAGAACGTCTGCCCATTTTCCTGCCGCCCCTTCAGGGCTCAACTTTGTTTTCCGCTTACCTAGGGTTCCGCCTTCGGCTCCACCCTAGGCTATGATCCTGCCGCCGCTTCGCGGCTAGTCACACGACGCAGCTGATGCGACCGAACAGCGCGGGCCCCCCCTTACCGGAAATTTTCGACCAGCATGAGGTCGGCCTCCATTGGCCCCACTTGGCCGAAAAGGATCGAGCGGCCATCTGGGGAAACGCTCAGGCCCATTCCCAGCGGCGGCTGGCGCTCGAGGCTGAAGACGTGCTCGACGCCGCCCGTGGCAAAGCGAAGGAACTGAACCGAAAAGCCGGCTTTCGGAGTCGAGGGGGGAACGAAATAGA
Source organism: Bryobacterales bacterium (assembly GCA_965248105.1). Lineage (GTDB taxonomy): Bacteria > Acidobacteriota > Terriglobia > Bryobacterales > UBA6623. The sequence goes on along the minus strand of CBDFIK010000006.1, from coordinate 306,830 downwards.
CCCCATCCTCGACGACTTCGTAGATTCCACGAAACAAAGATTCAAGGACCTGGCTTTCCTCACCGCCCTCAACCGGCACTCTCCATAGAGACGGGTTGGGCCAGCCACTCACAAAGTAAAACAGCCTGCCGTCGGGTGACTCCATCGATTTGCCGCCCCCGGACGCAACTCGCTGGGCGGGGCCTCCCCCGGAGGCCGGCATCTTGAAATACTGCACATCCCCTGTGCGGTTGGAGCAGAAGTAGATCCACTTTCCGTTTCTCGACCAGGTTGGAGAGCCGTCCCTCGACGGATCGCTCGTCAGCCGCCGAGGCGCGCCCCCGTCGGCGTTGACGACGTAGACATCGAAATGCCCCTCTGCGTCGGAATGGAATACGATGCTCTTCCCATCGGGAGCCCAGCGGGGCCTAGTTGTTAATGGGGCGCCAAGCGAAGTCAACTGCACCGGGTTCGAACCGTCGCTGTCGCACTTCCAGATCTCGTAGCTTCCGGAGCGATTCGACACGAACGCGATGCTGTTGCCGTCGGGAGAATATTGCGCCGCGTTCTCCAGCCTTGAAGAGGAAATCAACTTGACCGCCGCGCCGTCCGTAAGGGGTAGATTGACACGCCAGATGTCTAGGTCGATTTCGCGCGTTGTATACACGAGATTCCCCTGACGGGAGATGCCGGGGTAATCCCCGCGCTCCCCAAACGGCAGCCGTTCGGGCGATGCGGACCCGGATACCGGCACCCTCCAAACGCTTGGGTTGCCGAAAGGACCGGACGAGAAAACAATGTCGCGGCCGTCTGGGGTAAAGACGGGACTGGTTGTCGTGGCCTCGGTAAAGGTCCGCCGCCGAGGCTCACCTTTTGGGGTCAGATCTTCGTCGAGATCCAGCAGGTAGAGATCGCTCGTAAGCCCGGAGCCGGACCGGGCGAAGGCAAGCGTGCGACCGTCGGGAGAAAAGGCGGAGCTGACGTCTCTTCTCCCGACGGGCGGCGACGTCAGCCTTCGCATTTCACCGGTATCAACCGAGAGCAGAAACACGCTCAACGGTGCTGGGGAGTCATCCTCCCCATCGCACACGGCCAGCCAACGGCCGTCGGGAGACCAGTTCAGGCAGGACCCCCGCCAATAATTGAACGGTACTCGGGTCTCGGCGAGTTTGCGTTCCGTCCCGCCAAGAGCGGGAATCAGGTATAGGCCCATTTTCTTTCCGGCCGGGGGATGTCCGCGCAGAAAGGCTATGTGACGGCCATCCGGCGACCAGACGGCGCTGTGATCCCAAGCAGGATCGGTAGTCAGTCGCAGAGGTGGGCCGGGCCCGATGAGTTTGACGTAAACGTCGTAGTCTTCCTGGGTCTCTCTTTTCCAAAGGAAGACGATCTGATTGCCGTCAGGGGAAAACGAGTAGCCAACCTCTCTGCCCGGGTAACTGGTGAGGGGAACCGCCCGCAGCGGTTCCAGGGGCGCTTCGGTTGTGGGCAAGAAGTTCCGTACGCCCAGGCCGGCCATCGTCAACAGAACAACCGCCGCGGCGATCCCCAAAGCCCAGGCCAAGCGCCTTCGCCGGACGCGTGCCGGAGCTTCCCGCTGCACCTTCGTGGTCGGTCTCTTGCTCGGCCTGCCGGTGTCGCTTTCTTCCGCAACCTGCCGCGCGACGGCCCGCAGATCGACCAGCATGTCGTCGATGTGGGGGTAGCGCTCCTCCTTGTCCTTGGCCAGCGCCTTCGAGACAACCCAGTCCAGATCCAAGGGCACCCGCGCTCGTTGGCTGGTGATCGGCTCCGGCTCTTCCTGGACGATGCCGTACAACACCGCCTGCTCTCGCTCTCCCTCAAACGGCGTGCGCCCGATGAGCATCTCGTAAATCACGATGCCCAGCGACCAGATGTCCGTGCGCCGGTCGGTCGGTAAACGTTGGGCCTGCTCGGGGGACATGTAAACCGGCGTCCCCAGCAGCGTCTCGGTCTTCGTCAGCAGGGATTGGTCGGCCGCTTGGCCAAGCCGAAATCCATGATCTTGACCTGGCCTTGCGGCGAGACCATCAGATTGGCGCTCTTGATGTCGCGATGGACGATGCCCTTCGCATGCGCGGCTCGCAAACCTTCGCCGGCCTGGATGGCAATGTCGAGAGCTTCGTCCAGCTTCAAGGGACGCTGCTTGACTTTCTGCCTCACGGTCAAGCCTTCGAGGTAGGGCATGGCCAGGAAGGTCTGGCCATCGGCTTCATCGATCTCGTAGACGGTGCAGATGTTCGGGTGATCGAGGGCGGCCGCGGCTCGGGCCTCCCGCCGGAAGCGGGCCTTGTGTTCCTCGTCCTCTAACCGGTCGGCGGCGAGAAACTTCAGCGCCACGGTGCGCTCGAGTTTCGTGTCGGTGGCCTTGTAGACCACGCCCATGCCGCCCTCGCCCAGCTTCTCGAGGATCTTGTAGTGCGAAATGGTCTGGCCGGTCATCGACAGCAACATTGTACCGCCGCGGGATTGCTGTTGATAACACATGAGGACTGTATCAGCCTTTGTAGCGCGGACCTGGGCCTTTCCACTGTCCGCGACCTTGGGCTCGGCTTTCGCGGATCGCTCTGTATATTGGAGGTCCTCAGCTAACGTCGTAGGCGCTGACCACCGTGTCCGCCCAGAGCTGCTAGCCTCCGGTCCCGACATGTCACGTAATATAAGTTGTTCATTCAAAGCATCTTAGTTCCGATAACAGCGACGCGGCCTTGGATTGGCGGGGTACAATATGCTTGGGCACCGAAGCATTCCGGGGTCAATTCGAGCACGGGCAATTCGGAGCAACGAGCCAACGGAGCAAAGAAAAATACCAAACAAAGCCAATTTCGAGCAACCCGTGGGGAATCAATGGGTTGCAGTTCTGGTTCCGGTGCCGCGGAACGCCCGGCTCGGCAAGACGCGACGGATCGCTCCACCGAGTCACGGTCCACCTTCGCCTGAGTGCAGGCGACCCACGGGAGCAGCCAAGGGCGACGACTATTGAGGGAATGGAGAATACCGAGCGGCAGAATTACCAAACAAACCCAATTTCCCATAACCCACATAGATTCAGTATTTTACTAGCCATCTCGGAGATGCCGGGGGGGCGGAGGGTCCCGGAGGAGTTCACCGCGCGGGGCTGGTGCCGTTTGCAGACCCCAGCGGCTTTTTGCCCCCTCGCCGGTACGGCAGCGCTCACATCAGGGCCGATCGTAAAGTGCAACGGCCACGGAAATTGACCCACCATGATTCCCTGCCGGACATCCCGACCTGGGACGCAAGGGACGGGCCACCGGGGATCGAAACGCCCCCGCCGCCGGGCCGCTCACCGGCGGTGCAGGTCTGTCCCGGCATATTGGAGTGCGCCTTTCCGAAAGCCTTGGCGATCGGTCGTCCCCAGACGAGCGATCGGGGCATGGGGTGGGGGCGAGCCGTCCGCCCAGGGGACGGCTTTCTTCTCCACTTACCAACCGCCGGTGCAGAGCAAGTTCCTGGAGCAGCCCGATCCCGTAAATCAACGGCTCAAGGTCGCCACGAATGGCGACACGGCACGCTAGAATGCGTGCGCCACGTCGGGAAGTACCGTCAGCCACTGACGGGCCTATTTTAGAGTCTGTGGCCGGGTTGCTCGCAGGAAGGCCAAGCGCTAACCTGAGCGAATGCCTGGACGGGGTTGGACTGCGGCCGCGGGCAAGTTCCGCCCCCCCGAGTAGACCTGTTACGGAAGGAAGACGTCATGTCTAGTCTCCGTGTTCTGCTGTCGATCGGTCTCGTGTGGCTCTGCGCTTGCAGCGGCCCCCCGACACAAAGCCTGGCGGACTACCGGCCCATCGATCTGACCTACACCTTCGATGAGAAGACCATCTATTGGCCTACCGGAAAGCATTTTGAGCACGAGCGGGTCTCGTGGGGACGGACCGAGGGCGGCTATTGGTATAGCTCCTACAACCTGGCCGGAAGCGAGCACGGCGGCACGCATCTCGACGCACCGATTCACTTTGCGGAGGGGAAACGAGGTGTCTCCGACATCCCCCTTTCCCAGCTCATCGTGCCGGCGGTGGTAGTCGACATATCAGCTCAATGCGAGTCAGACCCTGATTACCTACTCTCGGTAAATGACCTCGAAGCTCACGAACGGCAGCATGGAGCAATCCAAGAGGGCACCGGCGTCCTGATTCATACCGGCTGGGGACGATTTTGGCCTGACGTCAAGCAGTATCTAGGCAGCGACGTCCCCGGCGATACCGAAAACCTCCACTTCCCGGGGGTTTCAGCGGAAGCCGCCGAGGTCCTCGTGCAGCGGGGGATCGCGGTGGTCGGTATCGATACCGCCAGCATCGACCACGGCCCTTCGGAGGATTTCAAGGCTCACCAGGTTTTTGCCGCGGCGCAGATTGCGTGTCTCGAGAACGTCGCCCATCTGGACCAGGTGCCTGCGACGGGGGCCTTGCTGTTCGCTCTCCCGATGAAGATTGGTGACGGCTCGGGAGCGCCGTGCCGGATCGTGGCGCTGGTGCAGCGGTAGACAGCGGTCCGCGGGCTTCAGAGTGGTAGAATCCGCATAATCAGTATTCCCGATCCCCAGGGGCATCCTATGGACAAGGAAGACGCAAAGATGAGTCGACGCTCGATGGTCTCAGGGGCGATCAGTGCGGCCACCGCTCTAAGCACAGGATCCGCCGCGGGTTCCGGCTCGGAACGGGTTGTCAAGAAGGGCCGCTTGAAGCAGTCGGTCTGCAAGTGGTGCTACCAGGACATGACGGTTGCGGACCTAGCCGAAAACGCCTCCCGGATCGGCCTGGCAGCGGTGGATCTGCTCGAGGCGGACGACTGGCCATTGATGAAAAAGTACGGCATCGTGTGCGCCGTCGGTACCGGGGTGAATCCCATCGAGGATGGCATCAACGACGCGGCCAACCACAACACGATCGAGGCCAACTTCCGGCGTCTGCTGCCGCTCGCCAAGCAGCACGGCGTGCCGAACGTGATTGCCTTCTCAGGCAATCGGCGCGGCATGGAAGACGAACGGGCCTGGGACAACTCCACCCTGCTGCTCAACAAAGTCAAGGCGCAAACCGAAGATCTCGGCGTCACGATTGTCATGGAGCTTCTCAACAGCAAGGTCGATCACCCCGACTACCAATGCGACAAGACATCTTGGGGCGTCGAGGTCATGAAGCGAGTCGATTCGCCGCGTGTCAAATTGCTCTACGACATCTACCACATGCAAATCATGGAAGGCGATGTCATTCGCACCATACGGGAGAATATCCAATACATCGCCCACTTCCATACCGGCGGCAACCCCGGACGGGCGGAAATCGACGAGACGCAAGAGCTCAACTACAGGGCAATCGCGGAAGCCATCCTAGAGCTCGGCTTCGACGGCTATTTCGCTCACGAGTTCATTCCCGAACGCGACCCCATGACGTCCCTGCGCGAAGCAGCGCAGCTATGTGACGTGTAGGCCGTCGGTGAAGGCGACGTGGCTTCGAATCTGTCCCGTCCAACCTTGCCAGTTAGCTGGGTGCTGGGTTACGTGCTCTTCCAAGCGGCGAGCGAACTCGCCGACGGCCTGCTCTACGAACTGGCGGCGGCCCAGGGAACGCTCCAGGTCGATTGGGTCCTCGATAATCACACGGTAATGGAATGCGTTCAGCCGAATCGTGTAGGAAGTCAGCAGAACTGCCCCGGTGCGCCAGGCCAAGGAAGGTGCGCCAGTAGCAAACTCAGCTGTGCAGGTGAATAACTTGGCTCGGATATTCTGGCGACCAAGGTTCTCGCCCACGATCGAAACACACGCATTCTGACGGAGTCGCGCCAGCAAGATGCGCATGTACCCGAGGGATGGATCGAGCGGCATTTCCACCACCTCTTTGAGATAAAGGTCCTCAGCGCGCGTGTACACGCGACGCGTCAACCGCAGCCCGACGCGGCTCCGCGAAGGCGCCCCATGCGTCGGGCCACGCAGATGCACCACCGGGATGCCGGCGCGCCACAGGCACTGGAAGAATACAGGGTTGTCACAAAAGGACATGCGCCAGACGATGACTCCTCTCCCGCCCTTCAGCGCCTGGTGCAGATGATGCTCTCCCTGAAGTTCGATCTCCGGCTGCCAACCGCTCTTGTGCAGACCCCGAGCACGTCCCCAGTGGAGATCGGCCCTTATCCTGTAGTAGTCTCTAGCGATTCTTAAGGCATCGTCAAACTCGGCAAGCTGTAGTGATGACTGAATTCGGCGGGCGGTTTTGCGGACGGACTTCGCTCGCAGCACGAGGAACAACGACCCAATTTGGCTAACGCACCAGCTGTCTAGGTTTTGCGGGATCACACTCGTCGCGAGATAGCCGACGCCGCATGCGGTCAACCAAACGAGATCACTCTTTCCGACAAGCGATATACCAGCCCCTTTGGACATCGACGAGAAGCTATTATCCAGAATTTCCGATTCGGACATCCCGCTCGCACAGGATACACGAGCTTGCTCCCCGGACACAAGTGATTCTTAGCCCGACGGCAGTCCCAGGGGTGGGTCGAAGCGTTCCCAAAGTCTGTTTGAGCCGTCCGACCAGAATCAAGCCACCGTCTGAGGTGACGCGCGATCCCTGGAAATCGACCTTCAATAATCCGTTGAAAGTTAGCTGAAACGGCTTTGTTTCTTTTTCACCCATCAGGTGTTGGCCTCCCTGACGTCCTGATTGGGCTTGAACCCCTACCAATAAGGACGCTGAGGACGGCTGGAAGGTCAAGAGGTCATACATCAAACTGAAAATGTGGGTCAAGACGATCCAGGTTTCCAATGACCCCTCGATCGACGCTAGCCCTAGAGGTTCAGACATTTGTCAGCAAGCGAGACTTCCCTTTCGCGGAGGTCCATCCGCAGGCATCGGGAGAAACCGTGGTTATTTGGAGAGACCTCCGCAATGCCGTCACAGAGGGGGATGAATCCGCAGTGTCGGGTCTCTACGTCCGGTTGGCACCCTCGGGAGAAGTTCTGAGCGTGGACTTCCGGTGGCTCTTGCGCTTCTGGTTTTGGTGAGGCCTGGTTTCGATCGTGTTCTGGATTCGCTGAATCTCAACCCCGCCACACCTCTCCGGCATCCCCATCCGAGTTCAGCCCCTTTACCCGCCTGAGACTTGAACCCGATTTATCGGCTCCCCCCCGCGAGGCGACAGTAATGAGGTTTCGAAATCCAGGGCTAACTCGGGTTCTCGGGCTGCAAGGACTTTCTCCAATCTGGTACCAGTACTACTTTCTCCTCTTCTTTGCGAGTAATCGGTACCGTCATGTCATGGAATACGAGGGGAATCTGAGGCAGAATTTTGATATGGAGCCAACCGGAAACACGCTGCAGCGAAGAGCTCCGCTTCACGCGCGTGGGTGCAGCCAGGTTGGTGTCCCGAATTCCTGTCGCAGGGCGAATTGGAGAAAACGTGGGGGGGCGCCAGACGCATCCGCTGCAAAGCGTGATGATACGGAGTCGCCTGGCCTCTTGCCAAAAGTGGCTCGTGAAGGCTCTCCTCACTCGCCCACCAAACCTAGAGGTGTTTAATGAAAAAAATAATACTTTTGCTATTAAGCTCGGCTGTTGTAGTTTGGTCACAGCAAGAGAAGGTCACACTATGCCATGTACCCAAGGGCAACCCGGAGAATGCGGTGACGATTGAGACTGCCAACCCCAGTGCGCATATCGACCCCGAGACCGGCGAGGGGGCTGAGGGACATGAGCTGGACTACCTGGGACCCTGTGAGGGCGATCCGCCCGACCCGCCTGACCCGCCCGACCCACCTGACCCGCCCGACCCGCCGGACCCACCTGACCCGCCCGACCCGCCTGACCCGGCGCCAAACGGAGGCTCAGGACAATCGGGCCAAGTGCGTAGCGACCCGAAGGTGATTAGCTGCGTGCTGTTCCCAGCCTACTGGGAGGGCCCGTTGCTCGTGCTCACAAACGTGAACGACCATGACGGTTACGCCCTGGTGCGAGTGGTCTCGCCGGATTTTGAGGACGTAAAATATATCCCCGCAGAGGCGAGGGGACGAGCAGAACTGGACCGCCCGAACCCGACTTTCCAAGGCTTCGTGGAAGTCAAGGCCTTTGGCGCCGACATTCGAAGCGTATTGGAGCACGACCGGCCTGGCAAGGGAATCACCCGAGAGTACGGGTTGCCCTGCTGGCCCGGCTCGGACGTTGCACTGTACGGACGGTGGGGCGTGGTGGAGATGACCGACCAGTGGCCCACCAGGTAAGCGCCGGGACTAAGAGGCTCTAACAAAAACATCACAGTAGGACCCATCGAGGCTGCGACCCCTGGCTGCCATTTGAGTACGCGCCAGGGGTCTTTGCCTTTCTCTTTAGATTACTGCGGGCTGGCCCCCATTTCTCGCCACCTGACGGCCCGACCGGCAACGGTACCACTGAAATCGCATTTTCACCTTTCTTTCTCCGATCCTGTGCCTTGAGATCGAGTCTGGGGCTAGAACCCGGGGAGCCTAGGTCAAGTCAGTGTGCGGGGTTTCTTCCCATTTCTTCGTTCAGTTTCGTTGGAACGATCAGCCTTGCCGATGTGTTTTTCGGATCAAACCGTGCTCTGCCCCCTTGATTCCGTGGTCTGATTGGCGTAGTATGCAGAACACGTCGAACAGCTTGGATACCTGCTTGGGAGAATCGCAAATGAAGAAACTACCGCTGGCTCTTGTTCTGTTGGGCCTGCTGGGCACTCCTGCCGCTGCTCAGTTGCGCGAGGATATTCGCAACCCATCGATTAATACCGAGAGTGAAGAAGGATCTCTCATCAACCAGGCCATCCTGAGTGAGGATCCGGCCGAGAAAGCCAAGTTGCTCGAAGCTTTCGTCGAGAAGTACGGCGAACACGGGCAAATCGGCTATGTCTATCTCCAGTTGCAGGGTTTGTACGTGGAAGAGAAGAACTTCCCGAAGGTGCTGGAGTATGGGAAGAAGCTAGTAGCGATCGCGCCGGATCTGGTCGAAGCCCGCGACAACATGACGCTGGCGCTCTATGGCACGCAGGATTGGGAAGCGTTGCTGCCACATATGCTCGCGACAAAGCCTATCGCCGATAAGACAGCAGCTACGCCTGAACCCGAGTACGAAGACGAAATGCCGATGTGGGAGGCTGTCACCGGCGCCGGGAACGCGGCGAATCGCAATATCGAATACCACCTGTACGCTTCTGCGTTCAGCCTGACGGATGCGGCCCAGAAAGTGGCCTACTTGGACGCCCTGATCGAGCACTTCCCCGAGAGCCAGTACGCCAAGCTGACGCCCCCCCTTTACGTCAGCGCCTACCAGCAGCTCGGTGACTTCGAGAAAACGATCCACTACATGGAGCTCGCCCTTGAAAGCGACCCTAACAATGAGTCGTACCTGTACAACCTAGCCGACTCCAGCCTGAGAAAGGGAGACCTCGCCAAAGCCAGGGAGTACGCCGATCGAGTGTTGCAGGTTCTAGCGGAAAAACCGAAGCCGGATAACGTGGCCGAGGAAGATTGGGCCAGGCACAAGGAGTTGTTCACGGCGCTTTCGAAATACACGCTCGGTAGAGTGCTCGTTGTGGAGGGGGGCGAAAGCGATCTCAAGAAGTTTCGGGAATCGCGAGTGCTTTTGCGCGAAGCCGAGGGGCCGTTGAAAGCTCAAGGCGGTGCGGCGTACGGCGAGTTGGCCTACTACATGGGTGTTTGTTACGTCAAGCTGGACATCGAGGGTGACAACATCCGTGCCGCCACGAACTGGATGAGCATCGCGGCGGACGTCCCGAATTCTTTCCAACAGCAGGCTCAAGCGACCCTCGCAAAAATCAGAGAGTCTCAGTAGTTTCCTCCGAGGCCCCCTCGGTGACGGTCGCCCGAGCAAGTAAGTAACGTTCGTCCTCAGGGCCGGGCAAGCGGAATTCCTATCCCGCCAAGTCTCCAGCGAATTGAGGATGCCTCGTTGCACTGGGATTTGTCGGCACCGGCCAGTCGTAATTTCGCGCTCCTGATAAAACCCGCGTCTCTCGTGTCTTAACCGGAAAGGTGCTCAACAAGTGAACATTTTGGTGCCGAATCTAGGCTCCACTTCTTTGAAGTATCAACTCCTGGAGTTTCCCTCCGAAAGAGTCCTCGCGAAGGGTCGGTTCGAGCGCATTGGTCAATCCGGCGGCGACGCTGCCGACCATCGCGAGGCCATCCAGAGAATTCTTGGGACTTCTGACCCCGTTGACGCCGTCGGCTTCAAAGCGGTCCACGCGGGTCCGCACTACTGCGGGTCATTCCAAGTGGATGAGGGTCTGCTTGCGGCGATGCGCGAGTTCGAGCCCGTCGCTCCTCTTCACAACGGCATCTACCTCATAGCGATGGAGGCTTTCCACCAATTGAGGCCCGAGTTGATGTTGGTAGCAGTTGTGGAACCCGGCTTTCATCGGACTATGCCCGAACACGCCGCTCAATACGGCGTCCCCAGGTCCTGGGCGGAGAAGCATGGGGTGAGGCGCTACGGATTCCACGGGGCTTCCCACCGCTGGGTCAGCGAGCGGGTTCCCGAGATCGTCGGCAAGCCTGGGGAAGAGCTTCGGCTCGTGTCTTGCCATCTCGGTGGCAGCTCTTCGATATGTGCCGTAAACGGTGGCCGATCCGTGGATACAACTATGGGCTTCTCTCCGCAGTCGGGCCTCGAAAACGCTACCCGGCACGGCGATCTAGACCCTTTCGCCGTTCTTTATATGATGGACCGGCTCGGCTACTCCACAGACCAAATGCGCCAAGAGCTGCTCAAAGGCGGTGGGCTAGCCGGGCTTTCGGGAATCGAGGGAGGCGATATCCGCGACCTTTAAGAGGCTTCGACTCGGGGCGCGGCTCAGGCGACGTTGGCCCTTGAGACGTTTGCCTACCAAGTCCGCAAGTGCGTTGGAGCTTATGCCGCGGCGATGGGCGGCCTTGACGCGGTCGCTTTTACGGGCGGCAGCGGCGAGAATTCAGCATCGCTGCGGGCGCTCTGCTGCCAGGGGCTGGAGTTCCTTGGCGTGCGCTTGGATCCTGCCACCAACGAGGGCGGGCCCGGCGACCGCCTCATCTCAGGCGAAGAAAGCCGGGTTCCAGTCGTTGTGCTCGGGACGAACGAAGAACTGATCGTCGGCCGAGAAACCGCGGCGTTGCTGGTGCAGGTCAGACTCAAAGCAGCCGCTGAGAACGGCGCTGACAAACTAGACCACATAGCGGCGGTGTGAAGGCTCCCAGAGGAGGCGGAGGACCAAGCCGCTGATGTGGTCCGCAAGCATCCCCGAGGTGTTTTGTGGAACACCGGAGGGATGTATCGGGTGGAGCTATACGTTCAAGTACGACGAAGTGTCTGCGTCGAAGGGCTAAGCGAACGCGAAGCAGCACGGCGCTTTGGGATTGCTCGCGAGACCGTGCGCAAGATGTTGCGCTACCGGATTCCGCCGGGCTATCGGCGGAGCAAACCGGCGAGGCGTCCCAAACTGGAGGCCTTCACAGGGATCATCGATCAGATCCTGACCGACGATCGGGAGCGTCCGAGGAAACAACGCCACACCGCACAGCGCATCTTTGACCGCCTCCGCGACGAGTACGGGTTCACAGGCGGCTACACGACCGTCAAGGACTACGTACGCGAGAAGAAGCTGGGCGGACAAGAGATGTTCGTGCCGCTGACGCATCCGCCGGGTGACGCCCAGGCGGACTTCGGCGAAGCGGTCGTCGTCATCAACGGAGTGCAGCGCAAGGCGCACTTCTTGGTCGTCGATCTGCCGCATAGCGATGACGCATTCGTGAAAGCGTTTCCGGCCGAGACGACGGAGGCATTCTGCGAGGGGCACAATGCGGCGTTTCGCTATTTTGGCGGCGTGCCGCGCAGCATCGTCTACGACAACACGAAGCTAGCGGTGGCGAGGATCCTGGGAGACGGCACACGCCAGAGGACCCGTGTCTTCTCCGAGCTGCAGTCACATTATCTGTTCGCCGACCGTTTCGGGCGGCCGGGCAAGGGCAACGACAAAGGCAAAGTGGAAGGGTTGGTGGGCTATGCGCGGCGCAACTTTATGGTGCCGATCCCCAGGTTCTCAAGTTGGGAAGCCTTCAACGAACACCTCGAAGCGAAGTGCCGCAAGAACCGTGGACGGCGCTTGCGGCGACACTCGGAAACGATCGGTGAGCGTTTCGAGCGCGACCGCCAGGCGTTTCTGACGTTGCCTGCTGTCGGGTATGACGCTTGCGACAAGCGCACGACGCGGGTGACGTCGTTGTCGCTGGTGCGCTATCGGACCAACGACTACTCGGTTCCGACGCGCTACGGCCACCGCGAAGTACTGCTGAGAGCTTACGTCGATGAGGTGGTCATCGGCTGCGGCAGCGAAGAGATCGCCCGGCATCGGCGCAGCTACGAACGCGAGGAGTTGATCTTCGATCCGCTGCATTACCTGGCCTTGCTGGAGCGCAAGACGAACGCGCTGGATCAAGCCGCGCCGCTCGTCGGTTGGCAGTTACCGCAAGATCTCGTGCGTTTGAGACGCTTGCTCGAAGTGCGGCTGGGTAAACCAGGCAAGCGCGAGTACGTGCAGGTGCTGCGTTTACTCGAAGACTTCCCGCTCACCGACGTCACCGCCGCCGCGCGGCAGGCCGTTGAGTTGGGAACGATCGGCTTCGACGCCGTCAAGCACCTCGTCCTGTGTCGGATCGAGCAACGGCCGCCCCGCTTGGACTTGACGCAGTATCCGCACTTACCCACAGCACAAGTCGAACAGACATCGACAACAGATTATTTGGTGCTGCTGGCACAGGGAGTGGACTGATGGCGAGATCCAAACTGCTGCTGGAAGCTCATCTGAAAGCACTGCGGCTGCCGACCTTCTTACGCGAGTACGACAAGGTGGCACGGCAGTGCGCCACGGAGGGCTTGGATGCGAGACGCTTTCTGCTGCAACTGTCCGAGCTCGAACTGCTCGACCGTGAACGCCGAGCGACCGAGCGGCGCATCAAGGCCGCCAAGTTCCCGGTCACGAAAACCCTTGATACGTTCGACTTCCTGGCGTTACCCAAGTTGAACAAGAAGCTGGTGCTCGAGCTGGCACACGGAGAGTTCATCGACCGTCGCGAGAACGTGTTGGCTCTAGGAAACTCCGGCACGGGGAAAACGCATCTCGCTCTGGCGCTGGGACTGGCGGCCTGCCAGGGTGGCTATCGGGTTCGCTTCACTACCGCCGCAGCGCTGGTCAACGAGCTGCTGGAAGCCCGTGATGAGCGGCGCTTGCTGAGGGCCCAAAAGCAGCTCGCCAAGCAAGACCTGCTGATCGTCGATGAACTGGGCTACGTGCCGCTGTCGAAGACCGGAGCGGAGTTGCTGTTCGAAACCTTCTCACAGCGCTACGAGCAGGGCTCCACGATGGTGACCTCGAACCTGCCGTTCAACGAGTGGACCGAAGTCCTCGGGTCCGAGCGCATGACCGGCGCCCTGCTGGATCGGCTCACTCACCACGTCCACATCCTGGAGATGAACGGCGATAGCTTCCGCCTCAAGCAGAGCAAGAAGCAACGCTCTCCGTCTTCGGATTGATCCCCGCCGGCTCGCCACAGTTTTTGTGAGCCGCCTTCCACTCCGCCTTCAGCCGCCCTAACGGGCGACCTCAGGCTGCGTTCCAGCCGTCCCACAAAAACTCGAAGCAAAACCCCGACTCCCCCCCCACTGGTCTATTTTTGCTCCGCCGCTCTACCCCAAAACTGGTCTATTCTCCCTCCGCCGAACTGGTCTAATTTTGCTCCGCCCTTGACAAGCCGCGAGCAAACGCAGGTCATAGCCGCGAATCTCACCCATCGGATACTTCATCCGCGCGCGCGATGTCGCCTGACGCGGGCAACCCCTCAATTCCCTTGGCATGTAACACCGCGGCGACCACCGCTTGTGCTGTGACATCGGCCGCTAAAGCGCCGATGCAGCCTAGAAGATTGGAATCCACCTCTTGCCCTCCGGTACCCAGGGCGAAGATCGTGTCGCCATCGAAGGGCATATGCGCGGGGCGGATGGCGCGTGCGAGGCCGTCATGGGCCATTTGCGCTACTTTTGTCGCCTGCGCCTTAGTCCAGTTGACGTTCGCCGCTACGACGCCGAGGGTCGTGTTTTCGCCAGGCGAAGGACCGGCAATGGCGACCCCTTGTCGGATTTGTTGCAGCGTGTCAGCTAAGCTCTTGCCGTCTTCGGTCCGGGCGCCCGCGAGCAGCTTTCCGTCTTCGGGGTCAACGACGTCTCCCAGGGCGTTCACCGCGACCAGCGCGGCCACTACCAGCCCCCCCGGCAGTTCAATGGAAGCACTGCCTAAGCCGCCCTTCATGGCCCGCTCGATTCCGAAGAGCTTGCCGACCGTCGCGCCGGCGCCCGCACCCACGTTTCCTTGCGGAACGGGGTCGCCGGAAGCCGATTCCGCCGCCCGGAATCCGCTTGCTGCGTCGGGGCGGATGCTGGGGTCAGCGATATTCAGGTCAAACAGGATCGCGGCTGGGACGATCGGCACGACGGCAGCTCCCACACGGAATCCGACGCTCTTTTCTTCGAGGTAGCGCATGACTCCGTCCGCGGTGGCTAGCCCATAAGCGCTCCCACCCGATAGAACTACAGCGTGCACTTGCTGAACCACGGCCTCCGGTCGCAGCAAGTCGGTTTCTCGTGTTCCCGGCGCGCCGCCCCTGACATCGACGCCGGCTACCGCTCCTTGCTCGGCCAACACGACCGTGCAGCCGGTCGGACGTCTATGGTGTGTGAAGTGACCAACTGTGATGCCTTCTACGTCGGTCACCGATCCTCGGGGCGGACGTTTGGCGGCGGTTGGCGGCATAGCTTTTAGAGGATACACCGCCAGAGGGAGAGGCACAATTTGAAGAAGCGGAAAGCAGAAAAGTAGGAGGGCGCCAGTGGCTTCAGGCGGAGGCTTTTTGTTTGACCGGTTCGCACAGCACATTGTCGATCAGACGCGTCGATCCAACCCAGGCCGCCGCCGCCACCCTCACCGGTCCCGCAACCTCGTCCACTGGCTGCATCTCTTCGGGATCGACGATCTCGAAATATTCAACCCGCAGCCCCCGCCGGCGCTCGATGGTTGCCAGCGCCTGGTCCTTGATGCTTCGCACGTCGCGCTCGCCCTCCGCGATGCACTTCCCGGCGACCTGAAGAGCTTGATGCAAGGAAGAGGCGAGACCCCGCTGCTCGGCATTGAGGTGCTCGTTACGGGAACTGAGCGCTAGCCCGTCGCGCTCGCGCACGGTGGGCACTTCGACAATCGTGAGCGGCACGCTCAAGTCGTCAACCATGCGCCGGATCACAGCCAACTGCTGGGCGTCCTTTTGTCCGAAGTAAGCCCGCTCGGGCTGGACGATGTTGAGCAGCTTCAACACCACCGTCGTCACACCTCGAAAATGCCCTGGCCGATGTTTGCCGCACAAGTGTTCCGTGAGACGCTCGACTTCCACGAAAGTGCGCTGTGGGCGGGGATACATTTCCTCGAGCGACGGTGCGAACAAGACATCCACGCCCCATTCACGGCAAACCTCGAGGTCCTGAGAAACCTCGCGCGGGTAGCGCTTGTAGTCGGCCTCCTGGTTGAACTGAATGGGGTTGACGAATAGGCTGACGACGACGAAGTCCGAGTCCTTCACAGCGCGGTCAATCAATCGGATGTGGCCGGCATGAAGGGCGCCCATGGTGGGTACCAGGCCGATCGATACACCTTTGCGCCGTACGCCGGAAAGGCGTTTTCTAAGTTTCGAGATCGAAGAGACCAGCTCGACGCTCATTTGCGCCCATGTTTGACGAGGGGGATGGAGGAGTCACGCTGCGAGGCTGGGAAGCGACTGGCTCTCACGTCGTCCGCATACGCTTGGGCGGCCGAAACGATCTCCGCCCCGAGTTGGGCGTACTGTTTGACAAAGGGTGGCACAAACTCATCAAACAGGCCCAAGGCGTCGTAGCTGACTAGGACTTGTCCGTCGCAATGCGGACCAGCACCGATGCCAATCGTGGGGATCGTTAGCTCCCTAGTGACGGCCAGGGCGACTTCCTCGGGGATCGACTCCAGCACCACCGCGAATGCCCCCGCCGTTTCCAGATTATGTGCATCCTCAATCAGTCGCTCGGCGCTCGGTTGATCCGTGGCTTGGCGGCGGAACCCGCCCAACTGGTGGACCGACTGGGGAAGCAACCCGAGGTGACCCATCACCGGAATGCCGACATCGACCAGGCGTTCCGTGACCTCAAGCACCGCTCGTCCACCTTCGAGCTTTACAGCCGCCGCACGGCCTTCTTGCATCAGCCGCCCTGCGTTGCGCACGGCTTCCGGCAGACTGACTTGGTACGTCAAGAACGGCATATCAGCAACGACTAGAGACCGGCGCGCTCCCCGAGCCACCGCGCGCGTGTGATGGATGGTTTCCTCAAGGGTGACCGGCACGGTCGTCTCGTGGCCAAGGATGACCATTCCCAGCGAGTCTCCGACCAGCAAGACGTCGATGCCAGCTCGGTCGAGAAGGCGAGCCATCGTCGCGTCATAAGCCGTCAACATGGCGATCTTTTCGCCACGCCGTTTCTTCTCTTTCAAGTCCGGTGCGCGGATGGGCTTCGCTTGCTCAGGCATCGTTCGTTACGCCTTCCTCTATTATCGCTTGTTATCCCCGGCCCTGTGGCTCAGGGGCCAGCGAAGCTGAAGTTTTTTAGGGCTTCCCGCGGACTAAACCTGACACCCCTAACCGTTGGTCATTATATCGGATACAGCTTTTGCCGAGATCACACCGTCTAGTACCCGGTTTGACGCGGTCAACCGTCAGAATAGAAGTATGAGGTCTCTTGCGCCGGCAGTATTGCTGGCCGTCATTCCTATTTCAGCGCAGCTCACTCCGAACCCAGAGTTTCGCGAAACGGCTGTTATCCCCGCTTTTCACCGAAGAAACCCGAACATCGTCCATTTCCAGACCTTCTACAGAAAGGACCTGGACGGCAGGCACACGTTGCTGCTCGTTCACGGCGGAGCCCCGACGTCGGGGTGGCGGTTGCCGCTGAAACAGTTCTGGTGGAACCGGGACGACTTGGTGGGCCTGTTTTTGATGAAGACCGACGATCCTGACGTTGTGTGGGAACTGGCCATTCTGGCCAACAAGCACGACGTCCGTGTTGAGGTTGAGCGCGCGGACGACAGTTCCATTGTCCTGTCGCGTTTCGGAGATTATTGTATCCAGACGGACTCCATGAAGCTCTTCTTTGATGTAGCGTTCAAGCGAGTGCTGAAGCAAATCGAATTCGAACCCTTGCCGGTGCGACAAATCCTGGCCGTGAACGACAATCTATACTTCGTGGTGGGTACCCGGGAACAAACGGTGGTGGCGCGCCTTGACGAGGACGAACCGGTTCTGGCGGTGGGTGCAGAAATGGAGCCGGCGCTAGCCCGCGCCCGGGAAGCGCCGGCGGGCCACGTAACGCCCTTCGTGTCTTCTTCGTTCGCGATCCGCCGGGAGTATCTGTCCATCGGTTCGCAAGGGCGTTTCGCTGCGTCACTCGTCTTTCAGCCTTACACTCGTGCGGTCGAAGGCGTAGCCGAGCGAGTCGGCGATGAGTACACGCTCTACGAGCTGCCAAAGTCAACCTATGAAGAGTTCGCACGGGCGCGGCCCAGGCGGGTCAGAGACGGATACCGCCCTGACGTCGCGGCCTTTGAAGAGGTGATCGGGCCCTACCAGATCGTCGGGGAGCGTTTCTGGTTCGGCAAAGCTTTCTACGACGGCGAAGGACTGACGGGGGTTGGCGGCTTTGGCTACTTTGATCCTGAGGAAAGAAAGTACATCGTGTTTTCTCCGCCTGAAGTTGCCCGCTGGTCAGCCTCGGCTCTTCTAGTCGAAGAGAAGGACATCTGGCTAGGCCTGGTGGGGCATCCGGAAGGGGCAACCTATTCCGGCGGACTGTTACGGTATGAACGAGATTCCGGCGAAGCGGAAGAACTTGACGTCGGTGAAGTCATCTCCCAGATCAAGCGCTGGCAGGGGTCTCTCTACCTGGCGACGGCCAACGGACTCTACATATTGCAAGACGACCGCCTTACGCGGTACGTCTTTGAGCCGACGCTTGAGGGTGGCACGGCCATCTTCAAAAGCCAACCGTAAAAGTTCGCGTGAAAACGCTCAATCCTGGGGTCCGGCCACCGGATCGAGACTCCTCTCGACGTCCAGACCCTGGTATCACCTCGGTGTTTCAAACAAGTTGCAGAAGCTGAGAGCGTGCGCCACAAACGGCTGTCCGGCCCCCTTTCACAGGCGCTTAGGTTAGGTCCGCCTATCGCTCGATCAACTCGATAAGAGCACGGGAAACGGTGCAGTCAAACCCGCAAGAGGCGTCTATAAACGGGCGACCTTGCGGACTACTTCGCCATCCTCGCGGGTGAGCGTGGTGACGCGGTCAACGCCGTTTTCGAGTAAGTATTCTCGGGCGTCCTCGATGCCTGCACCGACTTGGTCCGGCCCGTGACTGTCATCGCCGAAACAGAACCCGATGCCCATCCGGTTCGCGAGTTGGACCAACCAGGGCGCCGGGTAGGGAGTTCCCAGGCCTTTCCGATAGCCGGCCGTATTCAGGTCGAGAATCGAATCGCAGTCGCTGACGGCCTCCAAGGCTCGTGTCGCGGCGCTTCGGATTCGCGCGGTATCGAGCTTCGCCCGCGGCCCGGCGTGTCTGCGAATGAGATCAAGGTGGCCGACTACGTCCGGTCGCAGCGCTTCAACCATTTCCGCCACCGTTTCGTAGTAGCGAAGGGCTACTTCTTCCAGCCCGCCGCTTTTATCGAGGAGCCGACGGAACTGGCCCGATTCGCTGTCGATCGAGATCTCGTCCACGTAGTGCACCGAACCGACCATGTAATCGAAACCGTATCGGCTTCGATAGCCAAGCATTGTGTCACGGTAGCCGGCTCCGGGAACTACCTCCGCTTCAAACCCACGCAAGACCACAAGCCGGCCGGCGAACTCCGCGCGTAGTTCTTCTACCGTCGTGGTGTATCTTTCGAAGTCCTCCAAAAGCCGGGCCACCGTGAAGCCCTTTTCCAACTCACTCGGGTACAGGAAGCGATCTTCCAGCCGAGGAGCGTGCTCACTCACGCCGAAAGTGTGATAGCCGGCCTTGACGGCAGCTTCGAGGACGTCACGGAGCTCTCCCCTGGCGTGCTCGCAGAACTGGCCACTATGGCCACCGTGCAAGGATACTCTCCACGGTTCGGCGGGCATGTTTCTAGTGTAGACTCTCGATGTTTGCACTTGACGGCAGCTTCGAGGACGTCACGGAGCTCTCCCCTGGCGTGCTCGCAGAACGACAGGGGCCTTGCTGAGAAAAGCGCATTAGGCCCGACCCGCTTGCTTCTGTTCTAAGTTTGAAACGACCCTTTCACCTTGCAACGGGGCTAGTCTGGCTAGTGAGCAGACCGGGACATAGGCGCCACTCCGACGGGCGGACACGGTGGCACGCCCCACTAATAACGTTCGTTCGACGCCGGCCATCCAAACCCCCCGTGAGAAAAGCGGGCCAGGTGTCGGATGATGTACGAGTTCACCCGTTCGGGGTCGGTCATCGGGGCCATGTGCCCCTGGTTGTGGGTGGAAGACATGGGCGGTCGTGACAACCTGAGTGCGTGACGTAGCGCTTCGCTTTAGAAGCGGGATCGACGTCCTCAGGCCACCAAAGCCCCGATCATGATCGCCAGCGCCACTTGCGCGCACACAGTGACGGCGCAGGCCGCCACGTTCCGGTCGCGCTCGACTTCGATCTTGAGGGTTGTGTGAGGCAGGAAGGCTTTATCAATGAGAAATTGGAAGGGGATGAGCAGAATGACCCCCATGGCAGTGCTTCTCGCGAACCCGATGATCCCTTCGGTCCAGCCGACAAAAGGGCCCGCGATCGTCCACGAGAGGATGATGCCGAGAGTGAGCAGCGTTCCACCCAGCATGACACCGGCCGCGGCGTTGCCCTTTTGAATCTCCTCGATCATGTTGAAGGGCGTCGACAATTCATAGATGACAGCGAAAAGCAGGAGCGCGAGCTGGCCAAGCAGAAAGAAGCCGACGGCGGTTTTCCAGTCACCGCCTTCGCCGCTGAACGAGCCGTAGGCGATCAGGCCGGTAGCGGCGTAGCTGCCGAATTCGGTGAATCCGACGGCCGTATTGTTGTCCTTCAAGGCGGCGTTGTTGTTGATGCGGCGAAGGATGATCTTTTCCACGACGAACTGGGCAAAGAAGAGGAAAACCAGTAGAATCACACAGTCAAGTACGATCAAACCCGTGTCTTGCAGGAAGCCCTCGATGCCCGAAGCAAAGCCCTGCATACCGCCGCTCACGACTCCCGCCAAACCGAACCCGAAGGCAACACTTAATCCGCAACGGCGCAGAGCGACCGCAACGTTGCCTTTCTCTTCGATCTGGTGATCGGCGGTGAACTCGGCCGGATCGGCGCCGCTGGGGACGTCGAAGGACGCTCGAAACCGCGCATCCCTCAACTTCTTGGCAAGCAGCAGAATGAGAAATACGATCAGGGTGTCGACGGCGGCTACTAGAAAAGTTTCTAAGTGAGTCATGTGTCCTTCTCCTTGCCCAACCCTGCTCGGCGGGCCGTCGTTATTTGCCGCTGCCTCCGAATGAACCGCCCCGGCTGCCGGGTCCGGCACCTCGCACCGAGGCGGAGGCACGCCGGAATCCCCCACTGCCAGCGAACGCACTCCCTTGGTAGCGGGGCGCGGTCTGGGTCACTCGGCCTCGGGAGCCGTAGAGCGGAGCTGTTTGCGTTCCGCCGTAAAACGGCCGGCGGCCGCGATAGTCGCGACCCCAAGTGTTCCAGGTGTTGTAGCCGTAGTAGTGGCGGCGGCCCCCAAACATCAGGTGGTAGAACAGGTAGGCCTCGAAAAAGCTCCAGCGCCGCCCGCCGCGGCCGTCACTCTCCCAGCGGCCGTAGCGCGGGTTGCCGACGTAAGCCATGCCCGGCGGGTTCGCCTCGGTGATCTTCTCGCTTTCGAATGATCCGTAGGGCTTGACCTCGATGTCCATCCCCAGGTCGTTGATGTGAGCGTAGTAGAACGCTTCGCTGACAGGAATCCAATCGGTCTCTTGCCGCTCACCGTCCCTCACGACGGCATACTTGTGGAAATAGGCTTCTTGAAACTTCTGGATCCAGAATTCCGCCTCGTCGTCGAACCGATCACGCCAATCCCGGCTGGGATTAGTAATCCGTAGGGCTTTCCAGCGGTCGGCGTCCACACCTCTTGAAAGCCTTAAGTAGTTCGCCCGCCGACGATAGCTGGCAAGAGAATCCACGTTGAGCTTGTCAAAGTAGTCGTAGACGTCCTCGGGCACTTTGCGTGCGCGGTAGTCGTAGGGATGTAGGGGAGGGCGATCATAGCGGCTCGACCAACTTAGGCGCCGCACGGTGAGGTAGAAATCCGCTCTCATGTCGAGCAGGGTTTTGGAGTAGCTTGTGCCCAGCTCCTTGAGTTGGCCCGCGGTGTTTTCGGAGAGCAGGTTGAGATGTTCCGCACAATGCTTCACCGCCATCGAGTGATCGCCCGCTGCGTCACCGGAACCTTCCGCCGCGGCAGACTTTGCCTTATCGAAACTGTCTTGGGCCTCACTGTAAAGAGTGGCCCCTGAGGTAGCAAAAGCGCTGATATCGGCGGCGCGCGATGGGTGGTTCTTGGCAGCTTCGTCGACCGATCCCTGTAGTTTGCCGAGAGTCACTCGCATGCCGTCGACGAGGTCCCCCGACTCGGAGACAAGCTGCGATGCGTCAGCCTTGGCTCGGCGCTGGAACTCTTCTCGTGTCTTGGCAAGCCGGTCGCGACTTTCCGCCGGCTTCTTGATGAGCCGGCTGGCCTTGCGGATCTCCGCCTTGATCGGCTTCAGCTCGGCCCTGAGCTTCGCGACGTCTTCGGACTTGTCGGCTTCGAGGATCGGGACAACTCTGGCTTGGTAGCGCTTCTTCGCTTCGTCGAGCGCGGCGCCCGCCTGCTTGAAACTGTCCCCCAGGTTTTCCCGTCGCACGAAGGGACCAAAGAAGCTATCTTGTGCGACCTTGTCGAAATCCGACTGGGCGGCGGGAAGTGCCTTCCGCTGCTCTTCTACTTGGCTGGCGGCGTATTCGGCCCGTTGTCGATCGGCGCTCGGAAGTCCGCAACCCGCTAGCGATACCACTACGGCCAGAACAGTCGGGGCATAGGCCCAGGTTATCATCTAAGGCCTCCATTTCCTCCGAGCCGGCTGGCGTCACTTTTCAGGCGAATTCGAGTCGAGGTCAGGACAAGGCTTCGCTCGACAGGATAGGAGTGGGCCGTGCGGACGTCCACGCTCGCGTCGTCTGAGGCTCGAACCCAGACCAAGGTTTCTGGAGTGGGAGTCGAGTCATCGGGTCGAGGGAAGCGAAAGGTGAGACCGATTTCGTTGAAACGGTCGGCGGCAAGCGCGATGTCCTGTTCCAGGTCCCGGCGAACATCCGCGGCCCGGTTCCAGTCGGTCCGCTCGATGCGCGAGCTGTACTCGAGATCATGGCAGAGGGTTACGTCCACATGGCCCCCGGCCTTGTTCGCTGGTTCCCAATAGACGTTGGCGTCGAGCTCCGTGGCCCCGCCCGAACAAGCCAGCACTTCCGTCAATTGGCGCCCCTGGATAGCGTAGTGAATCATGTGGCTGGCACCGATGATATGGGCCTCGATGTGAAGATCGCCGAAGGAAAGGTTGCCTTGCTTGAGAATCGAGAAACGCGACTTTTCGACGAGCCCCGGGATGAGGTGAAGACGCAAATCGGTGGCCGATTCGTCTTTGTAGACGATCTCAGCCATTCCCATCTCCTGAATCCTCTCCGGCGGTAATTACCTCGATCGCCGCGGCGTTTAATTTTCCACTGAGGATCACGTTATGTTCATAGCCTTCGTCTTCGTCACCCCACTCTTCTACGCTGACGAAAGTCTCTTCGTCGTCGGAGGCGAACAGGTACTGATGAAACGGCGTCCCCCCCTCTTTGCTGTCCCGGAAGAAGGTGACCGCTGAATCTTCGTGATAGGAATAGGGCTGTCCTCGGTAGTGAGCGGATCCCTCTTCGTCTTCGGAGATCTTCCACAGTTGCTCTTTCCCCTGAATGCCGACCTGGGCAAAGGACAGTTTTTCAAGCGAGACGAAGACCGACACTTCGTCGCCCTTTTCCCATTCCAAATAGCTGGTTTGGCCATCCTGCAAACAATAGAGGACGAGTTCGGGCCAACGAAAACCCTCTCTCTCGTAGGTGTTGATGCCGCGGACGAGATGACTCTTGCGGCCGAATTTGAGCAGGCCGCCGACTCTAACATCCTCGATCGAGAGCTTGTAGCGCTCTTTCGGAGGAACGGCTGCCGCGAGTTGGCGGATGGCGGCAAACTGCTCATCGTAGCGTTTCTTGGTAGCAGTGTCCAGCAATGATGCCATGCGTCTCTCGTTTACTCGCTTGGCCGCGAAGTGGTCTCCTCAGACTCGGCAGGCTCGGACTTAGCTTCGATCGCGGGAAGGTCGCGTGCTGCCTCGAGCGCCTCGACCTTGGGTTCGAGCACAGCGGACATCCTGTTCAGCTCGGCAATTCCGGTACGCGCTTTCTCGGTGCCGAGTTGCCGGATCTCATCCATCTTGTCAAGGGCCTCGAGCAGTGTGTTGTGGGCCTTCTTGACGCTTTCCAGCGCGAGCACAGGGTTGTTCTGCATCTCGCCGATTTCGACGGTCTGGCGCCCGATGGCCGCCGCGTTGGCTTCCAGCATGGCCGCCGTGGTTTCTTGAACGCCCTTCACCGCCTTGGCGATTTTCTTCTGCTGGGCAAGCGCCGCCTGGATGGCCAGACCCACGGTGAGTAAGTTTTGCGTCACCATGACCGTGCGGTCAACCTGTTCGGCCAGGGTGTCGTTGTTCTGCAACGTCATGTCGATGGAGACGAAAAACTGCAGGTTGACCTGCTCCATGGTGCGCAGGTCTTGGACCCGCATGGCGACTCTGTGCATCATCGCCTGCAGTTTCTGTCGTTCGCCCGGATCGCAATCGACCAGGGCATCATCGAGCTTTTGCCACAACAGCTCGCCGACATAAGCGCTTTGCTGGATACCAAGCTGCGCCTGCTTCACCTGCTGATAGAGCTGCTCCAGCTCGGCGTTGTCTTGCAACAGTCTGTCTTTGCCGGCCCGAAGCCCGGCCATGATGGCGTCAATCTGGGTCTGAACGGACTCATACTTGACGGCGATGTTCTTCAGGACCTTGCCGATGCCGGGGACGCGGCCCAGCAGCCTGCCTAGCTTGCCGGGCTGGCTCAAAACGTGAGGGTTTATCTCGTCCATCTGGTGGCGAAGCTCGACAAGCGCCTTGGGAATCTCGCCGCCTTCGCCGTCTACCTCTTTGAGTAGAGTGCCGACCCGAGTTTTGAGCAGGTTGATTTCTTGGGCGGCGCTTTGTTGCTCGCGCGCTCCGAGGGCGCCCAACTGCCGGGAGAGTTGGCGGTCTCCCGGTTGGGCTTGGACCTTGCCGGCCAACTGTTCAGCCCGCTCGACCAGCGCCGATTCGGCGGCCGAGTCCAGCCCTTTGGGCGCTAAAGGGACCAGAGCCTTCTGCTCAGCTTCCCCGCCACCGGGTGTGGGGCTTGCGGTGGGCGTTGGATCACTCATCGCTGTTTCTCCTTTCGCTGCGCGCTCGACTTCGTTCTAGCCCGGGTTGCTCGCCTCAGGCCTCCTCAACAAAGCGGGCTCGCAGGAATGCGGCCTTGGCTCGGAAGTCACCCAGTTTTTCATTGCGAACCAGGTCCGCCACGTTGTCGAGTTCAGCCTCAAGACCGTTGAGACTGTTGAGCAGCTCCTTGCGGCGGCTCTCCCGTTCCGTTTGTGACAGAGCAACGTAGGGGTTGACCACTCGCGGCAAATAGTCCTTCGCCATCTTGTTGACGGCCCAGGTAAGCTCATGGCCGTTGTGGCGTTCGTTGATGCCCGGCAACAGCTCCCGCAACTTGTCAATGATCTCTTCCACTCGCGTCACGACATCCGTGGCTAGTCCCTCTTCGCGAATCGCGATGTTAACCGTGACGAGGTTGTCGAGCAGTCCGCGAAGCTCAGCCGCCGGATCAACGACACGAGAAGCAACCTCCGGCTGGGGGCCCTTATCGAGATAACGGTAGACGAGAATGGCGACCGCGGAGGCCACGGCGGCGCTGATAACCGCAATCACCACAACGTTAAAGAGCAGATAGAGAAGGCTGGCCAGTAGCAGGCCTATGCCGATGGCGACTGCCCAACGCTTTGTGCTCGCCTTCATGCGTGGAGTTTCTTGCCGATTGCTTCGAGTCTAGCAGGTTTTTGGGGCCTGATTTCCCACAGCCCACTCGCGGCTTTGGGGCAAGCAGTGAGGGTGATCCCTGGAATTCCAAGCCGGACGCCAACTTGCGACGACTCAAAGTAGGGACAAGCGATTCCGCTTGTCCTAGCCGCCGCGGGCGGCTCGTCGTAAACAAGCGGGCCTTTCTCCTTGGGCCCGGCTCGTGGTCCTTGTCGGCGCGGCCGCGAAGGACCGGCCGGATCGCCGGTCCCTACTGCCGCAATTCATGACGTTCTTCGGACCGGCGGGATCGCCAGGGCCGACATGTCGCGCCCGTACATGAGAAATGCGTGTTAAAGCTTGAACAGCTCTCGCAGGCGTTTGGTTTGTGCGCGGCTGACTGGGATCTCGGTTTGGCGCTTGTCGCTCATCCGCAGCTGGTAGCTCGACTTGAACCAGGGCACCACTTCCTTGATGCGATTGATGTTCACCAAATGGGAGCGGTGCGCTCGCCAAAACTGATTGGGGTCGAGATTGGACTGTAGCTCTTCCAGGGTCTTGTAGTTTGACTCGCCTTCTATGTAGGTGGAAACAATCGTGATCAGCCCGTCTTGAATCGTTGCGTAAATGACGTCGCCCGCATCGACCAAAAACATTCGTTTACTGCTCTTCACCAAAAGCTTCGACGGAGGGCGGATGGTGTGTTGAATCTGGGACAGCAGTTGCTCCATACGGCTGGGGCTCGAGGGGGCCTCCAGCAACTTTTGCGCCCGCTCGATCGAGACCGCTACCCTCTCCTTCTCGATCGGCTTCAGCAGGTAATCGACGGCGTTAACTTCGAAAGCTTCCACCGCATACTGGTCGTACGCCGTAGCGAAAATGAAGTGCGGCAGCGGAGATCCCTTCTCAACCAGCTTGCGTACGACACCCAGCCCGTCCAAACCGGGCATCTGGACATCGAGGAAAACCAAATCGGGCTGATGCTCTTCGATCAGTTCAACCGCTTCCAGACCGTTGCCCGCGGCGGCGACGACTTCCACGCCGGGAATCGATTTGAGCAGGAACATCAGCTCTTCCCGAGCGAGCTGTTCGTCGTCGACGACCAACGTCGTCAGCGTGGCGGTCGTGCTGCTGCTTTCAGCCATAAGTCTTAGTACTCAGGAATTTTTCGGAGTATAGCATGGGCTGGGGAGTTTCCGGACCGGGAGTAGACTGTGGCCGGAGAGGCGCGAACGTGGCCTCTGTCCCGGAGACGAGTTCACTATCGATTCGGAAATGTCGGGCTGGAAAGCCCGACACGGCACGCTGAAAGCGTGCGCCACGTCGCCGGCACGATCAGGAAGTCTTGTCTAGGTCTAGGACAGCTTACTAGCGGAGCACGACCTGGGCAAACCCTGTGCGCTTCGCCCCGTTGAATTCGCCTAATCAGATTCGCTTTCATCGGCCTTCTTATCGAACGAGGAACGACGCCTCCGTCCCCGCTGCGTGCGCCACCGCTTCCGCCACAAGGTAACCGCTGCGGACTGCGCCTTCCATCGTGGCGGGCCAGCCGGTGTTTGTCCAATCACCCGCGAGGAAGACATTCGGAAACTTCGTTTTGGCTCCCGGCCTTGCAGCCTCGAGCCCGGGGACGGCGGAGTAGGTCGCGCGCGCTTCCTTGATCACGCGCGATTTGATCAGTTGAGCATTCGCCGACTCGGGGAAAAACTCTCGCAGCTCGCGACATGCCATCTCGACGATGTCTTTTTGCGCCAACGGCAACAGGGAGCGTGACGCGCTGACCACGGCCTGAAAATAGTTCTCGGATTTGCGGAATAGCCACTGTAGAGTGCGATCGAGGAGCACCGCATGGGGGAGTTCGGTAATCGGACGGTCGAACCAAAGGTGGATGCCCGTGATCGGTGAATGTTCGAAACGCCCGAGGCGCAGATCGAGTCCCGGAACCAAAGCGTTCACTCGCTCGAAAGGCACGGCACTGATGTAAAAGTCCGCTTGGCGGTCGGCAGGATCGATTCGCTCGACACTTGAGCGCAAGTGAATGCGAACCCCGGACCCAAGCCCTTGCTCGAAGGCCGTGGAGTATAGGTCCGCTAATGGCACAGCTGGCACACCGATTTCGAAACTGTCGCGGGTTGCCATCAGCCCATCGAGAAAAACGTGAAAAGCAAGCGCCGCAGATGCGCGCTCGGGCTCTTCGTTGAGTGCGCTTACCAGGATAGGACGCCAGAAACGCTCGCAAGTGCGTTGCGTGGCGCCTTTCGAGGAGAGCCATTGTCCCATCGTAAGCCGGTCGAGGTCTGCTCGATGACGCTCGCTCCGCAAGGCGGCGAGCGTTCGAATGAGCGACCACTTGTCGCGGGCGTCGAGGCCGCCAAACCCAATTAGCGAGCTGAAAAGGTGAAACGGCGCCGGCAGAAAGCTCCGCCGGAGGATGTCGGTCTTGCCCCCCGGGCGAACAAAATACAGCCGGTCGTCGAAGCGAATCTTCTTCTCCACCCCGCAGCGCCGGTAGAAGTCCAACAAGTTGGTAAAGCAGCGCAGCAGCACGTGTTGGCAGTTGTCGATGCGCTCGGAATCTTCCTCCGCCGGCTGCAGGGGAAAGGAGGTAGCTCGACCGCCCAGAAACGGTCGGGCTTCGTGCAGCTCGACGTCAAAATCGAGCGATCCCAGAGCAGCCGCGGCGGACAAGCCCGCCAGCCCTCCGCCGACGATGATTACGCGGGGAATGGAGGCGCTCCTCCTGTGAATCGAAGTTTCAGCGCCTGGAGCACGATGCGGACTTTCTCAAAGTCGCTGAGCCTGACCCGCTTGGCGTACACATCGTAGTCGGACTGGCGAATGCGCCGCAGAATCCCGTAGTAGATCGAGATCATGGCCCACAGTGCCGGGCGACTCTGTGGACGAACCATCGTCAACAAGGGCGCCGCCTCTTCGTAGTAGCGCTTGGCGCGGCTCCACTCGAACTCCATCAAGTCGCGGAACCGCGCGCCGCTGCGGTTCTCCATCAAGTCCTGGGGACCGAGGCCAAAGCGCTCCAAATCCTCTTCCGGCAGATACACACGGCCCAAGCGCGCGTCCTCGGGTATGTCGCGCAGGATGTTGGTGAGCTGAAAGGCGACGCCGCATTTTTCCGCCAGTCTGAGAGCCTCGGGCGAGTCGTAGCCGAAGACGTGGACGCAGGTCATGCCGACCACCGAAGCCACCTGGTAGCAGTAGCGGTAGAGGTCGTCGAATGTTCGCCGGCGCTGGGGGACCAGATCACTGCCTACGCCGGCGATGAGCTCGAAGAAATACTGCTCCGGGATTTGGTACTTCACCACCGTGTGATGAAAGGCCGGCAGGATCGGGTCGTTCCCGTATCGGCCCTGCAACGCATCCTCGAAGGCTGTCTTCCAGCGAGCAAGAGCCGCCCGCCGCGAAGCCGGCGACGGGTTGGGCTCGTCGCTGATGTCGTCGCTATAGCGCATGAAGACGTAAATCGCGCACATGGCCATTCTTTGCTCCCGCGGCAGCAGAACAAACGAATAGTAGAAATTGCGCGCTCGCGAACGCGCAACCCGGCGGCAGTAGGCAAACGATTCGTCAACGGTAGGCATGTTCTGCGGTCCCCTTCAGCCGGGGACGGCCGAGGATCTGCCGGCTGACAACTCGCGAAAGGAGCTTGAAGCGATCCCACTTTTCCAACGTCGGCCGCCGCGCCACGGTGTCGTAGTCTTGCCGGCGAATCATCTCCAGAATCGCCAGGCCTCCCCGGCTGAACAATTCCACATCGATCGAGAGCCGCCGGCCGACAAGATCAACCAGGGGAAGCCCTTTTTGAAAAAGTTCCTGAGTCCGGTCGACCAGCTCTCGCATGAGGTTGCGAAAAGCGGGACGAGCTACCCCTTGCTTCAGATCATCTTCCAGATTCTCGATCGAGTAGCTGTGACGGTCCATATCCTCCAGAGGGATATAGACACGGCCCTTCTTCCAATCGCGGCCGACGTCCTGCCAGAAGTTCGCCAGCTGTAGGGCCGTACAGGTACTGTCGGAAAGCTGTCTTCGCGGCTCGTCCGTGTAGCCGCACAAATGCAGCACAAGCCGGCCCACCGGGTTGGCTGAGTAGCGACAGTAGCCAAGCAGGTCCGCATACGTGGTGTAGCGGGTCATGCGCTGATCCTGGACGAAAGCATGAATCAAGTCAGCGAACGTTTGCTCCGGGATACCGTGCGTCTCGACGGTCTGCTTCAGGGCGACGAACACGGGATGCCGGGCGGCACCTTGATACATGGCCTTCAGCTCGCCGCTCCACCACTCCAGCAACTCGAGGCTGCGCTGAGGATCTCCGATTTCGTCGCCCAGGTCATCCGACCAGCGACAAAAACTGTAGACGTTGCGAAAATCCTGGCGCAGGCGACGGGGCAACAACAAACTGACAACGTGAAAGTTCTCGTAGTGAACCTGCGCTAACCAGCGCGTGTAGGCAAGCGAATCGCCCAGGGGCCAGGCCCGAAGGTTGTCTGTCCCATAGACTTCGCTGAATTCAGCCGGTTGTAAGAAGCGCTTCACCTCGGAGCCTCATTGCCTGGCGGACTGCTGAACGGCGAGCCGGTTTTTCTCACCACTGTCACTGCGATTGGGGCGAAGGGACCGGTAGCCATGGCTAGCCCGCATTTCTCACGAGCGTTCGGACGACCGGCGTTGAACGGACTTTATTTGTAGGGGCGGACCGCCGTGTCCGCCCATTTGTAAGATGCGCACTCCGTCCCATTCGATCACCCAACCCAACCCCGCGAGAGCCTCTCTGGGCGGGCGCAGCGGCCCGCCCCTACTGGTTTGTCGTGAGAAATACGGGCTAGCGGCAAAACTTTGTGCACATCGCCCAGCGTACAGTATGCCGGCAAGCGGGCGCGATGAATCGCGCCCCTACATCTCAAGCGGCGAGGATTTCGCTCCACTGCTGCCGGCCGCTGGCGAGAAAGGCGGGCTGGGGCCGGTGGAATTTCCTCGTCGAGGGGCGCAGGTCGAAACAGCCGCGAGCAACTCCGCACACAGCTCGCGGAGCGGCTTCGCCCCCGCCTGCCTTCCCTTCTGTCGGCCGGCATTCCACTATGACATTACCGCGCAGGCGCCCCGCGCGGTTCAAGTGGGACTGCCGCGGACGGCAGAGAGAAATCCGCTGGGCCGGCAAGCCGCCCGACCTGGCGCGACCGAATCTACGGAAGAATCGCGGTTTTCAGGTGGCCGTTGTGGCTCATCATCTGCCGGAAGACTCGCAGGAGATCCGCAAGAGGAGCCTCATCAATCACGAAGTCGGAAGCCTGTAGCTGCTTTCGGCAAATGATATCCAGGGCTTTCAAGATGTGGGTCGGCGTATGGTGGAAACTCGATTGCAGCGTGATTTCCGAGTAATGAATCTGGGATGTGTCCACCGAAATAGTACTTTCGGAGGGACAACCGCCGAACAAATTGACAATGCCTCCGCTGCGAACCATCGCGACTGCTGCTTGCCAGGTTTCGGGGGCGCCGACCGCTTCGATCACGATGTCAGCTCCGCGAGACCCGCCTGTCAGGCACCGAACGGCTTTGACGGGGTCGGCTCCAGGCTCCGCCAAAACGAGCTCGTCCGCCCCCATCCGCTCAGCGCGGTCCAACTGTGTCTGACGACGGCCTACGGCGAGCACACGGGCACCCTTGAGCTTCGCCAGGCGAACAAACATGAGCCCGATCGGACCGAGCCCCATCACGGCCAGGGTGTCGTCCACGCGGACCTGTGTAGCCTCTAGTGCCCGCAATACGCAAGCCAGCGGCTCGATCAAAGCCGCGTCCCGGTAATCGATACCTTCGGGAACCTCATGGGTGTTGCAGCGGACGATGGGGCCGGGAATGCGCGCGTATTCCGCGTAAGCGCCATTGTTAAACAGCAGATTTTCGCAGAGGTTCTCTTGCTTGTGCCGACAGTAGTAACAGTTCCAACAGGGCGCCGAGTTCGCCGCCACGACCCGCTGCCCGGTGCGGAAGTCCTGTACCTCCGAGCCGACGGCGACGATATCCCCAGCCAACTCGTGACCCAGAATCGCCGGAGGCTGAATCATGCGAGCATGATATCCCCGCCGGAACACTTTCAGGTCCGTACCGCAAGTAAGCGCCACCCGAACCTTTACTAAAACGTCGGAAGGCCCAATCCGCGGCAAGGCGACCGGTTCCACACGGAGCTCTTCCTCGCCATAGAGGACCGCGGCTAGCATTTTCTGTTTCACGATGAATACCTCTGCGGGTGCACAATCAACTTTAGCGAACCATTGGTAGGACGACGAGCCATTTCGATGCCGCGCGTTATCTCATCAAGTCCAATGCGATGAGAAACCAATTCCTCCACGGGGAAGTCGTTCCGCCAGACCAGCTCGGCCGACTCCTGCTGCAGATCGACCGAGGCGCTATAAGAGCCAAACACGCTTCGTTCTTCCGTGCACAGCGCGTCGCCGTTCAACTCGAAAGTCTCCTTGGCCGAAGTTTGAGCGAATAACATCACGCGCCCGCCGGGCCGGGATGCCGTGAGGGCCTGCTCAACGATTCCAGGAGCCGAGGCCGCGACTACGGCCAGATCAGCGCACCGGCCGTGGGTCAACCCGCGGATCTCGGAGATGAAATCAGTCGCGGAGGCATTCCACGCTTCTCGAGCTCCGAGGCATCGCGACGTCTCCAGCCGCGCCGGTATCAAATCCGTGGCATACACCCTCTCGACACCCATTTGCGCGAGCAGCCAGGTGAAAATCAGTCCGATCGGCCCTTGCCCCATCACCAGAACCACTTCCTCGGGCGTCACCCGGCATTTCGCAAGCGCCTTCATGCAGGTGTTGACCGGTTCCACGAAGCTGGCGCGGTCAAAGCCCACACCTTCGGGGATGCGGATAACCCCGCGCCGAACGATCCAGTCCATGACTCGAACGTATTGCGCGAAGCCGCCACCCGCCGGTTCAAATCCGGCTGTCACCCCGACGCGTTTGTACGTCGCGCACTGCGCGTAGTCACCCTTTTCGCAATAAAAGCAATCGAGGCAGGGAACGTGATGAAACAAGCAAACGCGCTCCCCCGGGACAAAGCCTCCGACGTCCTGGCCAACGGAAACGACAACCCCCGCCGTCTCATGCCCATAGATGCGTGGCGGCGCAAGCAGGTCGTATTCGATCTTCTTGAGGTCAGTGTGGCAAATGCCGCAAGCCTCGACCCTGACCAGCAATTCGCCCGGCCCGATCTCGGGAACGGTAAGTCTCTCCAGTTGCAGGCGACTGTTTCCGCGGTATACCGATGCCGCCATGGCATCGGGGACCGCCGCTTCAGGAGCACTTATCATAAGCTGGTTGAAATCAGATGCTAGTCGAAATCAAAGCGGCAGTGTTGAAACAGCCGTCCGAGCGCCGCCGAAGCCCTTTGCGCATCGCGTCGGAGCACGTGCAATTTTCTCCAATGCCGGGGATGCGCGGCCGCCTGAGCTAAGAGGCGCCAGCCTGAGAACGTACCGTCCGATCGCCGGGCGCTATTCCAGTCCATGATCAAAGAGGTATCAGCCTCGTCGCTGACAGCACGCAAGCAATAAAATGGCAGATCCCGCCTCGCCGCTTCCGCCGCCACGGCCGAGGCTTCCATGTCTACCGCGGCTGCACCCGTGACTCGGAGTTGGGCTTTGCTGTCAGCATCTTGTGCGACTTCATCAATTGTCACTAGCGCAGCCACTCTGGGTCGCAGCTCCCCCGAGCACACGGGCAACCTTACAGCATACTCTAGGCGCGGGTTGAGCTGTATGATGCGCCGCACGATCAGAGTCGATCCGACTGTCAGCTCCGGGTCCAGCGCCCCGACGTAACCGGCGGACACAATCGCGCCCACGTCAAAACTCTTACAAGCAGATTCGACTCCTTGGGCGGCGTTTTCGCGCCCCGGCCCATTGGCGACCAATAGAGCCTGTCGGCCGTTCAGATTCGCCCACGCGCTCCACCGGACGCCGAACGAGAACGGAGCAAGGCCGTTGTCGGGTTCCCCGAATCCCGCCAACTCTCGCCGGTCCCCGGAGACCACGAGAAGCACTCGGCGCCTTGAAGCCATTAGATACGGTGCCGGAGAGCATTGTCGACTAGCCGCGTTCCAGCTCAGACTGATGTCCGCGGATCAACGTTTCTCAGGACCTGGCGTCCGGTTCCAGCGGACGGAAGGGTCATGGAAGCGAAAGGGCGAGAGCGGAAGTCAATGGGCTACCCAGTGTCGTCACTGACCCCGCAGCCAGTCTTTATAAGCTCCTAGCGCCATCAGCGGGAAATATTGCCCATAAAGGTGATACCTCAAATAGATGACCCGCGGAAATCCCGTTCCGGTCCAAGCATCTTCGTCCCACGAGCCGTCGGCGTTCTGATTCGACGATAAGTATTGAATGCCGGCCTCTACGCTGTCGCTGCGATAGTCTCCACTGGCGAAAAGTCCCATCAGCCCCCAGGCGGTTTGCGAGGGGGCGCTTTCGCCTTCCGATTTCAAGCGGGGATCGTCATAGCTGGCACAGGTTTCGCCCACCCGCCGTCCGCGTTCTGGATGGATCGCAGCCACTCGCCCGCACGGATGATGTAGGGTTCGCGCTCGTCCTCTTCAGCAGCGCGCAGACCTCGCAACGCGAAGCACGTTCCATAAATGTAGTTCACGCCCCAGCGACCCGACCAGCTGCCGTCTTCCTCCTGGCTATTCTTTAAGTATTCGACGCCTCGCCAGACCGCGGGATGGTGTCTACCGGGTCCCACGCGACACAAGGCCTCCAGGACTCGGCCAGTGACGTCGGCGCAAGTCGGGTCCAGCATCGCGTTGTGGTCGGCGAAGGGCAGGTAAGTTAGGTAGTGATTGTCATTATCCACGTCGAACCCCGCCCAGCCGCCATCCTTTGATTGCATGCTCAGCAGCCACGCGACCGCCCGTTGTTCGGCAGCTCGCTGGGCTTGTTGGTCTCGGGCGCGAGCGTATTGCATCGCAAGAAGGACCTTGGCGGTGTCGTCCGTGTCTGGGTAAAACTCGTTCGAGAACTCGAAGTACCAGCCTCCGGGCGCAGCTTTGTCGTTCTTCACCGACCAGTCGCCATAGTGGCGGACCTCCTTCGTGAGCAGCCAATCGGCTGCCCGACGGAGTGCGGCTGTGACTTCGGCGTCCGGCTCCGGGTTTGCCGATCCTAGGGCGTAGGAGCCGATGGCCGTGTCCCACACCGGCGACAGGCAGGGCTGCACACGAAGGACATCATCCTCCTCGACAAGCAACTGGTCGAACTTTTCGATTTCCCTTTTCAGCAGCGGGTGGTCGAGGCCATAGCCCAGCTCTGTGAGCGCCATAATGGAATTCATCATAGGGGGGAAAATAGCCCCCAACCCATCCGAGTTCTCCAGGCGCTCGAACATCCATTTCTTCGTCGCATTGATGGCCTTTCTGCGGGTCAGCCAAGAGCCTCTCTTTTCCCAAAGCTTCAAGCCCTCATCGACGCACATGAGTAGGTTGCGCCAACTAAAGAATTCCGGCTTTGGCGGTTCCTTTCCCGTGATGATCTCGCGTATCTCAAGGCCGGCGGGGATCGGCCGCGACGCTCGCAGAGCGGTCAAGATAGCCAGCGGCGCTATCATCGTCCGAGTCCACGACGACATGTCGTAGATGTTGAAGCGCGCCTTCTTCGGCAACAAGAAGAGTTCAGGAGGAATCGTCGGCGTCTTCTCGCGATCATAAAGCCCGAAGAAGCTCAGATAGATCTTGATGTAGCTATATGCCGCTTCGACGCCACCGAGCTCGAGGATCTTTCGCTTGGCCTTCTCGAGCGCCGCATCGCAATCAGGCAAGCCCGCGATCTTGAGAGCCACATAGGACTTAACTGAGGCGTTGGCGTGCGCGCTTCCCCCGGGGTATATCTGCCACCCGCCCCCGGGCAACTGGCGAGAAAGAATCTGGCGCGCCGCCTTATTCACTCGGGAACGAGTTGGAGGATTCCAAATACCGTCGGGCTCAGGGGGATAAAGCCACAATTGCAGCAGAATGTAGTCAGCCTGCAGGGTGGTGTCGGCTTCCAGCTCGGCCACCCAGTAGCCCTCGGGAGCCTGAAGGGATAGCAAGTGGCGGGTGGCCCGGTCGATCGCATCCTCGACCTGCGGCAGAGGCTGCTCGGCCGGGGCGCGAGCGACGGCAGTGGCGGCGAGGGCGGCGCGATTGGCACGCGTCATAGGTTCGCGATCTGCGTCAGTTCACCCTCGTAGGGCGCCAGCTCCGGCGGAAGGGAGAATTTTACGTCCTCTTCAATGACTTCGACCTCTTCAACCCGGGCAAAGCCGAATCGAGAAAGGTGATGAATTACGCGCTGCACTAAAGATTCGGGCGCGGAGGCGCCGGCGGTCACGGCAACGGTCTTGACGCCCTCGAACCAGCGAGCATCCAGGTCGATCTCATCGTCGATCAGATAGCCGGGGGCGCCCAAATTCTCTCCCACCTCAACCAGGCGGCGTGAGTTGGAACTGTTTTGCGATCCGACGACGAGCAGCAAGTCACAACGTGGTGCGACCCTCTTGACCGCCTGTTGACGATTCTCGGTAGCGTAGCAGATGTCTTGGGCTGGGGGACCTTCCATATTCGCAAAGCGTTTCTTCAGTTCAGTAATGATAACGTTCGCTTCGTCCAGACTCAAGGTCGTTTGCGTCAGATAGCAAACTTTCTCCGGATCAGGCACTTGAACCGTCTGCGCCTCCTCGGCCGTGGAGACGACAATCGTGCGATCCGGGGCTTCCCCCATTGTGCCGATGACCTCGTCGTGGTCACGGTGTCCGATCAATAGAATCGTTCCCCCCTGGCGCGCGAAGCGGACGGCCTCCAAGTGTACTTTCGTTACCAGGGGGCAGGTCGCATCAATGACATCCAACCCACGCTCACTTGCCTCCCGCCGCACCTCGGGAGCGACACCGTGCGCGCTGTAAACCGCGCGACGCCCGGCGGGTACCTCGCTCAGCTCGTCGACAAAGACAGCTCCCCGGCTCGCCAGATCGTTCACAACATGACGATTGTGGACGATTTCCTTGCGGACATAAATCGGGGGCCCGTAAACCTTGAGCGCCAACTCTACGATATCAATCGCTCGGACTACGCCGGCGCAAAAGCCACGGGGTTTCAAGAGATAGATGGCCTTCTCTCCAGCCTCTGTCCCCGATGCGACCTTGGTTCCTGTTTCAGACATACTTACCTACCGGCGAGCCCCGGCCCGAAGCCGAGACGAACACCAAGTATATCAAGGCTTCTTCCTTCAGAATACGCTAATCGTCGATCCCAGTTGCCGATCATCCTTTTGCGGGCTATGGCGGGATCGGTTCCCTAAGGGCGCCACCTTCTGAAGATGCTTCGTTGCCTCGCCGGCGCAGCTCGAGCACCTGATAGTGATGGGTTGGTGGGTTCTTGTCACCCAGTAGCTGTGCGGCTAACCGATCGAGCGGCGAATAAGGGAGGAACAAATGACGTTGGCCGTCATACGTGGCAGCTAGCTCCGCCTCCAGCCTTTTGTTTAGGGAGTCAGGCGAGATGTCGTGAGTATTGCGCAGATACCAGATCCTGTGCGGCCGATCGTGCAGAACGCGCTCACGCACTTTCCGCACAGACTTCTCCCCGTAGATCAACAGGGGGGAGAAGCGATCGCCGAGCGCCGCTAGGAAGGGCTGGGGGTCACTGTTCCACCGATCCACCAAAATCAGAGCGCTGTCGGCCTCAGGTTGGCCCTTCACGTACGCCGCCATCTCTTCAAACGGCAGTACGTACCCTTTGTTAAGGAAGTTGGCTTTGTGGAAGTAACTCCATAGTGAGCTCATGCCGACAAGCAAGACACCGCTGCAAACAGCCAGACCCAGTCGCGGCTTCCGTTCTTTCCCGCGCACGAGCAAGAGAAGGTAAAACGGCAGCAGAAACAGCATCCGTGCCGGTGTAAAGGGCACGCTCACCCATGCCGTAGCGCCCAGGTAGGCAATCGCGGCAGAGAGTCCCACGACAACCAGCCATCCCGGAGAGCTGTTCGCGCCACGCCAGACCATCCAACCGACGAGGGGACCGATCAACAGCCCGGCCGCAAGACCCCAAACGGAAATCGATTCTCCGTACGTGAAAGAGACAAAGCTGAAGGCCAGGCGCAAAGCTGGTTCAACGGCAGCACTATCCACCAGCGAGTACGACTCGGTTGTGAACACACGTGTCATGGCAGCCCTCAGGAAGGGTAGCCACGGCGCGTAGAGCGCCGCCAGTAACAGGTTTGAAGCCGCAAGCGGTGCCAGCACGTGCCATTTCCAATGTCGCAGGCAGCGTGCCAGCAGCAACAGATTCACGGCTCCGACGATCGCCAACCCGGGCAAATAGTGGGTGTACAAGAGCAAAGTCGCGACGGCCGTGTAGGCAGCCAGCAGCCTCTTCTGCATCGGTTCCCTGGTCCACCGCACCGCCAGCCACAAGAGCAAACAGCTCAACAACACTTGCAAGCTGTAGGAACGCGCCATGCGCGAGTACAAGACTAGGGCAGGAGAAAGGCTCCACAGGGCCAAAAACCACACTCTCGTGGAACGGCTGCTGTTCCTGAGCCACAAGAAACAAAACAGGACCGTGGACAGAAGAGCCCACGCAACGGAAAGCGCGCGTACCTGCGTCAGAAGTGAGCCGGGCCAGGGCAGTGCGATCCAGGCTTTGGTCAAGAAATAGTAGAGCGGAGGGTGGATGTCGGCTGCCAGAGCGCTCGGGATCTCGGTCCACGGCCGGGCGACCGCGTTCAGGGTGAACTGCTCGTCACCCCAAACGGGCAGCAGATCGATGCGGTAGAAAAGTAGGCCCGCCTGCAACACTAAAAAGAAAGGAAGCGGGTGCCGAAGCAACACCTCGGCAAGCGGTGCGAAGTGACTCATCGAAGCCCAGCTTTCATCTCAGGAAGCATGACGCAATCTATCACGCTGGGTTTTCTACCTGGTTTCGCGGTACCACTGCAGCGTACGCCTGAGCCCCTCTTCGAAGCTAACCCGCGGCTCATAACCCAGGTCCCGGCGGGCGGAAGTCAAGTCAGCCTGGGAATGCTTCACGTCCCCCACACGAGGTGGCCCGTAGGTTGGAGTGATCTGGACACTCTCGATCTTCTGCAGGAGGGCCCACACCTTATTTAAGGTGCGGCGGCTCCCCGTCCCGCCGTTGTAAACGTTCCCAGGAGCTCCGGGAGAATCCGCCGCGAGAAGATTCAACTGCACGACGTCGTCCACGTAAGTGAAGTCGCGAGACTGTTCGCCGTCACCGAAGATCGTCGGCTGGCGTCGCTCGAGAAGTGCTGTGCAGAACAGCGACAAGACCCCGGAATAGGGGGAAGAGGGGTCCTGGCGCGGCCCAAAAACATTGAAGTAGCGCAGCGAAACCGTCTCGACATCATGAACTTGCCAAAAAATCCGCGCGTAATACTCGCCAACCAGCTTCTGAACGGCGTACGGTGACTGAGGGCTAGGCAGCATCGATTCTTTTTTGGGCAGATCGGGTTGATCGCCGTAGGCCGACGAGGACGCCGCGTAGACAACACGGCGGACCCCGGTCTTTTGGGCTGCTCGGAACACGGTGAACGTCCCATTGATGTTGACGTCGTGGGTGAGGTCGGGCTCCGCGATCGACCGCGGTACGGACGGGATCGCCGCCTGATGAAAGACAACGTCTACGCCCTGGAAAAGGCCCTCCATCGCCTCCAGGTCGCGGGTGTCGGCAACATGGAATTCAATCGAGTCACCGACTTGCGAAAGATTGGCCTCGCTGCCGGTCAGCAAGTTATCCACCACGACAACCCGCTCTACGTCTTCCCGGGACAACAAACCTCGCACCAGCGCCGATCCGATGAACCCGGCCCCGCCTGTGACTAGAGCGCTTTTCATGTCTCTTCATCTGGCCCGTGCCGGCCTTCTTACTGTATCGGAGTTATGGAAAGTGAACCTAGTAGCCCTCGGTTCCGTAACTGCGCTATGATGCCACTCGCCGATCCGCGATTCGCATCGTAAAGTAGGCATTTGGTGCTGCCGGCGGCGCGCAGCCCGGCGCGGGCTCAGATCCGCCGGGTAGGCGCGTGTGGGATTGCCAAGACCCTAGGGGAGATAAGACATGTCGATTAACCGAAGACGTTTCGGAGCACTCTCGCTGTCCGGTGTAGGAGGCTTGCTTCTGGCTCGTTGCGAGTCCAGTCCCGAGAGCGAACCGGCCCCAACCGAGGGCACCCCACCTACTCCAATGATCGATTCCACGTTCAACGGGGTGTTGATCGGCGTGCAGAGCTATAGCTTCCGGGATCGTTCGCTGGACGAAGCCATCCAAGCGATTGCCGATATCGGCATTGGCTCCTGTGAGGTCGCGTCCGGGCACTTGGAAGGAGGATTCGGTGGGTCTCCAAAAAAAAGCCGCGAGGAGCTGCGTCAATGGCGGCTTTCTGTTTCACTCGAGGAATTCGAAGCCGTGGGCAAGAAGTTTCGGGACGCCGGCATTGACGTCTACGCCTACAACTACAGTTTCAAGGATGATTTCACCGATGCCGAAATCGAGCGCGGCTTTGAGATGGCTCAAGCGCTCGGCGCCAAGGTCATCACCGCTTCGGCGAACGTCAACACCGCAAGCCGCATCGATCCCTATGCCAAGAAATACAAGACGCGCGTGGGGATGCACAATCACTCCAACATCAGAGAAAACGAGTTCGCCACGCCGGATGACTTCGCCCGCGCCCGCAAGGGAAACTCCGACTACATCGCTATTAACTTGGATATCGGCCACTTCACCGCCGCGAATTTCGACGCCGTCGACTACCTCGACAAGCACCACGACGACATCCTGACCCTGCACATCAAGGATCGTAAGCGCGACCAGGGCGCCAACGTGCCTTTCGGAGAAGGCGATACGCCGATCCGGGAAGTCCTGGCCCTGCTGCGCGAAAAACGATACAGGATCCCCGCCAATATCGAATACGAGTACGACGGCGACGACACCGTCGCGGAAGTGCGCAAGTGTTTCGAGTACTGCAAGCAGGCTCTGGCTGCGTAGCAGCCCGCCGGGTAGGATAAGCACTTCTGCTTGTCGTCCGCGGCGCGGAGATTCTGGTGGGATAAACACTCCTGCTTGTCGCCCGCGCGTAGGGGCCGCTCGGATCAATACTCCTATATGTAATCCGCCGCTAGTGTAGTGCCACATAAATAACTGGACAATAACACCCTTTCGCGGTAGGATGGTTTGTGTGGCCATCCGCTGACGCTCTACCCCTCACCGCTCCGCAGGGAAACGCTCTTCGTCGCCTCGTTCGAGGCCGCAATACGAGGCAGAAAATGGTCTTGCGAGCGCACATTGTTTTGCGCTGTGCGCAGGGGTTGGCGAACCACGCCATTGCCCGCGGACTCGGCGTCAACCGCAAGACCGTCATCCTGTGGCGAAAGCGCTTCGCCCAGTCCGGCCTCGACGGACTCCGCGATCAGACGCGCCCCGGACGCAAACCGGCGCTCTCCGCTGAATTCGTCCAAGGCATCCTCAATACAACACTTCACGAGAAGCCCCGGGCGGCCACGCATTGGAGCACCCGCACCCTCGCCAAGCACTTGGGCGTCTCCAAGATGGCCATCCAGCGCGTCTGGAAAGCGCACGGACTGCAGCCCCATCGCCTCGAAACTTTCAAGCTCAGCCGCGACAAGCAGTTCGTCGAGAAACTCCGCGACGTGGTCGGTCTGTACTTGAATCCGCCCGAGCACGCGCTGGTGCTCAGTGTCGATGAGAAAAGCCAGATCCAGGCCTTAGACCGCAGCCAGCCGGGACTGCCCCTGAAAAAGGGTCGTGCCGGCACCATGACCCACGACTTCAAACGACATGGCACAACGACGCTGTTCGCCGCCTTCAATGTGCGCGACGGCCAGGTGATCGGGGAGTGTCTGCCGCGACATCGGCACCAGGAATTCCTCAAATTCCTACGCCAGATCGACCGCCAAACACCACCGGCGCTGGAGCTGCATCTGATCGTGGACAACTACTCCACGCACAAGCATGAGCAGGTGAAGAAGTGGCTCGCGAAGCACCCCCGCTTCCACTTTCACTTCATTCCCACGTCTTCTTCCTGGCTCAATCTCGTCGAGCGCTGGTTCCGCGAGCTGACACAGAAGCGCCTCCGCCGCGGCGTGTTCCGCAGTGTTCCCGAACTCGAGGCCGCCATCCACGAGTACCTGGAAGCGAGCAACCAAGCGCCCAAGCCCTTTGTCTGGACAGCTCCGGCACAAGATATCCTCGCCAAAGTCGAGCGCGCCGCCAAAACCCACGCCATTGTCCAGAACCGTTAGTGGCACTACACTAGTGTCGAACCGAGGAGGTTAACACCCCGTCGAAAGTGGAGCGTCCGACGAATCAGGCTATTCTCAAAGCTGTAATGTGCACTAGGCGCCTGCCCTTTCTTCTCTGGTTCTTGGCGCTTTATGCATCCCACGTGCTGGGCCAAGACCGCCCCTTCCTGAGCCTAGAGGTCAAAGAAAGCGCCAACGTCTTCGAGTACTTCCCGCTCGAGCTGGGCAACCGCTGGGTCTACCAAGACACCTATGCCACCGGAAATCCACCTCGTCGGGTGCGAAGGACATCGACCCGGGAGGTAACGATCGTCGGGCGGGACTCGATCCCGGAAGGAACCGTCGTTCACTGGCGCGAACGTAACACCGACGTTGAGCATGACTTCGCTCCAGGCTGGAGCGAGGAGCAGAAGGTCGCCTTTATCAAACGTCCCAGCCCGGCAACGCACCGCTTCTATCTCGTCCGCGGCAGCTACGTTCTTCCCCTTTACCCACGCTGTTGGGATGATGCCGCCAAGGCCCTCACGGAACAATGCAGATCGCAGCTGGACCAGGCGACTCCCGACTTTTTCTTCCCCATGACGATCGGCATCCGTTGGTCCGAGAGACAGCGAGAACAGGAAGACCTGGAAAAGTTGACCTTGTTCCGGCAAGGCAAGGGAGGGGCGCCGAACCCAGGCAACTATTACTGGGTCGTCCAAAGCCGACAGGATGTCACGACGCCTTACAGCGAAATCGAGGATGCCTTTCTTCTCGTCTACCGCACGCTCGGAGGCCCGCTTATCCGCTGGTTCAAGCCCGGAATCGGCATCGTTCGCGAAAGCTCGAGCCATAGCGGGACCTACATCGAGACAGATTCGGTTCTCAAGGAACTGCACCTCCAAAGGCCATAGCCCGCTTTTCTCACCACTGTCACTGCGATTGGGGGCCAAAAGCCCGGTGGCTATGGCTCGCGGCGACAGTTTGTGTACATCGTCCGGCTTACAGTTGGTAAGGCAAGCGGGCGGGATCAATCGCGCCCCTACATCTCGAACAGCGGGGCCTTGCTCCACTGCGGCCGGCCATCACTGGGCCGCCAGGACTTTCTGTAGCGCAATGTCCAAATCGCCGCGGCTCATTTTCGTCGTGAGGAACAGCTCCTGCCGAGCACCGCTCGCCAGGGCGATGGCCTTCCAACCTGTGTGCGTCGGGATGGTGATGCGGATCTTAACCGCTCCTCGGGCTTTTCGCACGCGGCGGATGTCGCCGGGAATGATGGACTTGATCTCGGGGTAGCGCTCGAGAAGCGCTTCGAGCACGGGGCGCAAACCCCCGATGATGGAGTGTTCAACCTTGAGCCGGCCTTTCGCGCTGCGTAATCTCATGGCCGGGAGGCCTTGAACCGTCGGCTGGAGTCAGGCACCCTCACGTACGCCGACGCCGCGTCTCAAGGGCGAATCAACCATCCAAAGGCCAGAGGCGACGCCCCCCTTACCGGTCCGGGAACGCTCTGATTCCGATGCTATCATGGGGATCGATGAGCCGCTCAACACCGCCCACGGTGGTCATCGTGGGCCGGCCTAACGTAGGGAAATCAGCGCTATTCAACCGCATCACGGGGAGCCGCCGGTCTATCGTCGGCAACGAGCCGGGCATAACCCGAGACCGTATTCACCTTGAGGCTGAGTGGCAAGGTCGTCGGTTCAGGCTGATCGACACCGGCGGGATGATATTCCGCAGCCGGGAGGAATTCCCCGCCTTGGTCGAGCAACAGGCTCGCAAAGCGATCGAAGATGCCGCGCATGTAATCTTCGTGGTGGATGGGCGCTCGGAGATCACGGCCACAGACCGGGATCTGGCAGACTTGTTGCGGCGCAGCAGCTTAGCGGTCTCCTTGGTAGTCAACAAGTGCGACACGCAAACTCGAGATGCCCTCGCCTCGGAATTCTACGAGCTTGGCATCGCTGAGGTGTTTCCTGTTTCGGCGGAACACGACCGCGGCATAGAGGCCCTCCTCAACCACGCCACCGAAGGATTCCCCGTATCCGAGGCGTCCGACCCGGACCCGAGCATAGTCCGAGTAGCCATTATCGGGCGGCCGAACGTCGGCAAATCGACCCTACTGAACAAGCTAACCGGGACGGAAAGGGCGATTGTTTCCCCGACGCCTGGAACGACCCGCGACGCCGTTGACGAAGAAGTCGTGGTTAAAGGCGCCCGTTTTCAGTTCGTCGATACCGCCGGTATTCGTCGCAAGGGCAAGACGAAGCAAATGGCTGAGAAACTGAGCGTGGTGATGGCGCAGAGGCACATTCGCCTGGCTAACGTCGTCCTCATGCTGCTCGATCCTATTGAGGGAGTGACGGCCCTCGACGGTTCGATTGCCGGCTACGCGGACTCCGCGGGCAAAGCGGTCGTCATC
The DNA here is from genome assembly GCA_965248105.1 of Bryobacterales bacterium. Taxonomy (GTDB): domain Bacteria; phylum Acidobacteriota; class Terriglobia; order Bryobacterales; family UBA6623. The sequence goes on along the minus strand of CBDFIK010000006.1, from coordinate 262,798 downwards.
GTCATCAACAAGTGGGACCTGGCCCACGGAAAGAAGACTTCAGAAGTGGAACCCGAGGTGCGGCGAGGCCTGAAGTTCCTCGACTATGCACCACTCGCGTTTGTATCAGCCACGAAGGAGCAAGGGATCGGGCGGCTTTTCCCGTTGATTCGCAAGGTCTATGGGGCGGCGCATCGACGGGTGCCAACGGCCGAGCTGAACCGTTTTCTGGAAGCGGTGGATTTCGACCGCGTCAGCTATCCCGGATTCCGCAAGCCGACGATTCGCTACGTGACCCAACCGGCCGTGGCGCCTCCGACGTTCGTCTTTTTTACCAAGCGGGCCGGCCCCTTTCACTTTTCCTTTCAACGTTTTCTTCGCAACCAGTTGCGCAGGGCCTTCGATCTCGAAGGGACACCCGTGGTCGTCAAATCCAAGTCTACGGGGCGCTGATCCTATACCCCGTATAATGGTCCTGAGGAGCGTTGTAGCAGCCGGCGCCCCCATACCCCACGAAAGTGGCTTGCAATAGGGGTTCGAGCACGTTAGTGATCCCACGATGGCGAGAAAGAAGGTCGGCTTCCAAGGCGCGAGGGGCGCTTTCAGCGAGGAAGCGAGCCGCCAGTTTCTAGGGGACGATTTAGATTACGTCCCCTGCGAGCGTTTCGAGGATGTATTCCAGCTGCTGGCCGCCGGGAAAGTGCCCTACGCGGTCGTGCCCATTGAGAATACCCTAGCGGGTTCGGTACACGAGAACTACGATCACTTGTTGAACTTCAAGTTGCCGATCATCGCCGAAGCTCGTGTCCGGATCGTTCACAATCTGATCGGACGCCCGGAAACGACATTCTCGCAAATTCGGCACGCGATCTCTCATCCGGTTGCGCTGGGACAATGTCTCCACTTCTTTAGAAAGAATCCTCGGATTCGTTCTGAAAGCTACTACGACACCGCGGGAAGTGTGAAGCGAGTGATGGAAGGAGACGACGTGACAGAGGCGGCGATCGCTTCGGCGGCGGCTGCAAAATATTACGGCGCGAAGATTATCCGCAAGTCGATCGAAGATGACCGCCGGAATTACACACGCTTCTTCTTATTGGCGCGAAAGGCGCTCCGGCTAAACAGTAAGAACGACGAAGTTTTGAAAACATCGATCGTCTTCTCAACACGCAACCAACCGGGCGTGCTGTTCCGGTGTCTGAGCGCCTTTGCTTTGCGAGATATCAATCTGGCAAAAATTGAATCTCGGCCACTTCGAGGGCGCCCGTGGGAGTACTTGTTTTATCTCGACTTTCTCGGATCGCCGAAACAGCCAAATTGCCGTCACGCGATGAACCACCTGGCCGAGATGACTGATCTGCTGTCGGTATTGGGGTGCTACCCGCAAGCAGCCTAGAACAAGCCGGTGTGATAGCAGCGAGCCGGGGCCTGGGGCAGCCTCGTTTTCCTTGCCCGGTTGGGCGGCGCAGGCCTGCTACCGAGAGTCGAAAGGTTCGAGCAGAAGCTATGGCGGATGAAGAAAAAGACGTCCCGCAACCCGCAATCGTAAAACACGTGTTCCCGGACGAACTGGCTGTCCTCCCCGTGCGCGATACGGTGCTGTTCCCCCACGCCGTAATGCCTCTCAACATCGGGCGGGAGAGCTCGAAGGCCCTCGTGGACTCCCTGGGCGAAAACAAGTTACTGGCCGTGGTTACCCAAAGGGACCCGAGTGTCGAGGCGCCGAGCCCGGAAGAGCTCTACCGAATCGGTTGCGTAGCTGTCATCCACAAGTCCATTCGCATGCCGAACAACAGCCTATTGATCTTTTGCGAAGCCTTAGCACGAATTCAACTGACCGATCTGGTCTCGCAACAACCGTTTTACCGCTTTCGCTACCAGGAATTGCAGAACGAGGAGCCCGACCCAACCGCTGCAATTGAAGCGCTTCGTCAGAACGCCATAAGCGTCTTCGACGACGTCGTCCAGTTGTCGCCGGCCTTGTCGGGGGACATGCAGACGATGGTGCAAAACATCAGCGAGGCGGGGAGGGTGGCGGACTTTATCGCCGCCACGCTGCCGGGTCTCTCGTCGGCGGAAAAGCAGACCATCCTGGAGACGACCGATGTCCAGCAGAGGCTCGAAGACATTGGACGCTATTTAAATAAAGAACGTGAAGTTTTGCAGTTGCGGAATAAAATTCAGACCCAGGTGCAAGATCAGCTTTCTCAGTCGCAGCGAGAATTTTACCTGCGAGAACAGATGAAGGCGATCCAGAAGGAGCTCGGAGAGTTCGACGAAGAGGCGGAAATCGAAGTGCTGCGCAAGAAAATCGATGACTCCGGCATGCCGGAGGAGGCCAAGAAAGAAGCGCATCGTGAACTGCAGCGCCTCTCGCGCATGTCGCCAGCGGCAGCCGACTATACCGTAACGCGAACCTATCTCGACTGGCTTGTGGTCCTTCCTTGGAATAAGTCCTCCCGCAGCGGAGTCGACGTTCTGCGGGCCAAGCAAGTTCTCGACACCGATCATTACGACCTGGAGAAGATCAAAGAGCGTATTCTCGACTTCCTTTCCGTGTTGCAATTGAAGCCCACTTTGAAGGGCCCCATCCTTTGTCTAGTAGGCCCGCCCGGGGTGGGCAAGACATCGCTGGGTAAGTCGATCGCGCGGGCATTGAATCGCGAATTCGTTAGGATTTCACTGGGCGGCGTGCACGATGAAGCTGAAATCCGGGGTCACCGGCGAACTTATATCGGAGCGCTTCCCGGACAGATCATCCAGGGACTTCGGCGGGCCGGCACGAACGACCCCGTCTTCATGATGGACGAGATCGACAAGCTCGGCAGGGACTTCCACGGAGACCCCTCTTCGGCGCTGCTGGAAGTGCTCGATCCCGAGCAGAATAATAGCTTCCGCGATCACTACCTCGACGTACCTTTCGACTTGTCGAAAGTCCTGTTCGTTACGACAGCGAACGTCACCGATCCCATCCCCGATGCGCTGCTGGACCGCATGGAAGTACTCGAGCTTCAAGGCTATACGGAGTTCGAGAAAAGCCGGATCGCGTTCGACTACTTGATTCCCCGACAGGTTCCCGAAAACGGTCTGAGCGAAGGCGACATCCACTTCACCGAAGAGTCCATCAGCCACATCATTCATCGATACACTCGCGAAGCCGGAGTAAGGAATCTTGAAAGGGAGATCGGGACGCTTTGCCGCAAGCGGGCCCGGCGAATCGCCGAAGCACGCTCGGCGGCCCAAGCATCGGAAGAAGGCGCCAAAGCCGATACGGAAGTACCTGATCCTTTCGAGGTGACACGGCAGGTGGTCGAAGACTTCCTAGGGGCCCCCAAAGTGCGCAAGGAAGCCGAAATCGCCGAGCGAACCAAGAAACCCGGCGTGGCAGTGGGCTTGGCCTGGACACCGGCAGGTGGAGATGTTCTGTTCATCGAAGTGACGAAAATGCCGGGTGGAGGCAAGGGCATGCTCCTCACCGGCCATCTGGGCCAGGTAATGCAGGAGTCCATGCAGGCGGGCCTCAGTTGGGTGCGCGCCAACGCCGAACGGCTCAAGATCGTTCCCACCTTCTTTAAGAAGAACGACCTTCATCTCCACGTGCCCTCGGGCGCGGTACCCAAGGATGGTCCCTCAGCCGGCATTACCGTCGTAACAGCTCTCGTATCTTTGCTTACCGGGCGACGGGTGAAACCGAACTACGCGATGACGGGGGAGGTTACCTTGAGCGGGTTGGTTTTGCCGGTCGGCGGGGTCAAGGAAAAGGTTCTGGCCGCCCGTCGAACGGGAGTAACGGACGTGATCGTACCTCGCGAAAACGAGGTCAACATCAACGAGGACCTCAATCCCGACCAAATCGGGGACTTGAATATCCACTACGTTCGGGAAGTCGAAGAGGTTGTCGAACTGGCGTTAGTCGAGCCCGCCGGCAACGGAGACGAACACGAGGCGAAACACCAAGCCGGGGCGGAAGAGACCGCCGAGCCGGCCGAGGTGAGCGCCCGGCCACGGACATCCGCAAAGTGAACCGCCGCCAACAAGGGCCGGCTCTCGCCTCCGCGCGGATCGAGTTTCGCATCCGCTAGCAGCCCGCGGTACATCACCTGGGACAGGCGCCCGGAGCAGACTCGTTGCGTATGACGAACTCGCAACCGTGGGGCAGGCAACACCAAACTAGCGAGACGCTGCCTTGGCGCCTACACCCTCGCCGCTAGCGCAGCAACTCTTCCAACTGAATCCGTTGGTCAGTTTTCTCGTCGCGGTATTTGACGATCACGGGCGTGTAAAGCGAAAGGTTCCACGCCTGGCCGACGCCGGAGGTGATGGCGCGTGAACCGGCTACGACGACGGCGTCTTCGGGAATCACTAAAGGACTGTCGGCCTCAGCTCGGTAGATGGTTTCGTGAACGAGGTCGTAAACCGGGGTCGACCGGGTCAAGATAACTCCGGCGCCCAAGACGCAACGCCTCTTAACGATTGTGCCTTCGTAGACCCCGCAGTTCCCCCCCACTAAGACATTGTCTTCGACGACCACCGGGAGCGCACCGACAGGCTCCAGCACGCCTCCGATCTGGGCCGCGGCACTGAGGTGGCACTGTTTGCCGATCTGAGCGCAGCTTCCCACCAGAGCGTGCGAGTCGACCATCGTGCCGTCGCCCACATAGGCTCCGACGTTGACGTACATCGGCGGCATGCAGGTCACGCTTTTCCCGATGTAAGCACCGTCCCGGATGCTCGAACCGCCCGGGACGATGCGCACGCCATCTCCTAGGCCGACATCTTTGGTGGGAAACGTCGACTTGTCAAAGAACGAAAACCCGCCGCCGCCGGGCGACATGTCGACGGTTCTGCCCATCCGAAAACCGACCAGAATCCCGCGTTTCACCCAGGGGTTCACCCGCCAGCCGTGCGGCGAGCCCGAGTCGGGTTCAGCCGCTCGCGCCTGACCGGAGTTCAACGCCCACTTGAACTCCTGGAAATGCTCCATGTCCTGGTGGTCGTATTCTTCGGGGTTCTTCTCAAACAGTTGATTGATGACGCTCTCAAGCATGCTGCCCCCACAGGTTATGACGCACGCTCACCGTAAATGTAGGGGCACGGCATGCCGTGCCCGAAGTCCCTATCAGCAGTCGGCTACAAGAATACGTCACTCGCATTCAGAAAAGAGTGTTTAGTCGCCCGAAGCCGCCAGCGGCGCGGCCAGTGCCAGCTCCTCCAAGACGGCGGAAATCTTCGCCTGGCTGTCGGACCGGGGCGGTGCCATCGGCAGCCGGTAGTAGGGCTGGATCAGCCCCATCATCGACAGGGCCGCCTTGACCGGACCGGGATTGCTCTCGACAAAATTTATTTCCATCAGAGCATGGTAGCGGCGATGGATTTCTCGCGCCGTGGCGAAGTCACCCTTCAAGCAGGCGTCGCAAAGGGCCGACATCTCGGCGGGGATTTCGTTAGAGACGACGGAAATCACTCCCACTCCACCTAGAGCCATCAAGGGCAGTGTCACCGAGTCGTCTCCTGAAAGGACCGAGAACGTTTTCGGGACCTGCTGGAAAACGGCGGCCATCTGGCCGATGTCGCCGGATGCTTCCTTGACGCCGACGATGTTATCGATCGAAGCGAGACGCGCCAACGTAGACGGTGTAATGTTCGTCCCCGTGCGGCTCGGAACGTTGTAGAGCACAATCGGCAGGCGGGTGGCGGCGGCGATCGCTTTGTAGTGCTCGTAAAGACCCTCCGGTGTGGGCTTGTTGTAGTAGGGAGTGACGGAGAGCAGGCCGTCGACTTCCAGGGCCTCCAACTCTCGAGCCATCTCGACTACTTCCGAGGTGTTATAACCTCCGGCCCCCGCGAGAATCGGGACCTTTCCTTTGGCTTCCTCAAGAGTGATCTCGACAACCCGCAGACGCTCCTGCTTGTCGAGAGTCGGGTTTTCTCCCGTCGTCCCACAGGGCACCAGAAAGTGGATGTCGCTTTCCACCTGCCGTCGTACCAGACCTGTAAAGGCTTCTTCGTCTAACGACAGGTCGGAGCGAAACGGAGTCACCAGTGCGGTACCGCATCCGGTAAACATGGGTCACCTCCTCCAACGATTACGTGAACGGGCGGCCGCTCACAAAATCATCGAGCTCATCAATCCTACTACGAATACGGAGCGAATTTCGCTTGGCTGGGGCCGCGATCCTCTCCAGCGCCTGCGCCTCGCCACGTGGTGAGAAAAGGAAACTAACGCATCTCGCGCCAGACGGAAGAAAACTCGTAAATGCCAGTCTTACCCAGGATCCAGCGGGCGGCTCGCAGCGCACCGCGCGCGAACCCGACCCGGCTACGGGCGCTATGGACGAGACGAATCGTATCCGCCTCGGAGTCGAAACCGATCTCGTGAGTCCCGGGGACCGCGCCCACGCGGTTGCTGGCGACATCAATCGGGCGGCGGTAGCCGCTCCGCTCCATGACCTGTTTCAATCGCAGCAGCGTCCCGGAAGGCGCGTCCCTTTTCATCTTGTGGTGGACTTCGTAGGCCCACGCATCGTAGGAATCTTCGTTCGCCAAAATCTCGGCCGCGGCTTCGACGATCCCGTAGAAAGCCTGTACGCCCACGGAAAAGTTAGCGCCGTAGACGAAGCCGGTCTTGCCACGCTCCACGGCAGCGCGTACGCGCGGCAGCTGATCGAGCCAGCCCGTGGTGCCGACGACCAGGTTGACGCCGAGCTGGGAAACCTTTTCGGCGTTGTCCGCTACGACTGAGGGGATGGAAAAGTCGACTGCGACGCCGATGTCTCGGAAGTTCTCGGCCGTGATACCGGTGCCGTCCTCGTTGTTGAACTCGTCGAGCTTGAGGGTCACGTCGAAGCCGAACTCAGGCGCCAACTGCTCGATGAGCCGCCCCATGTTTCCGTAGCCGAGCAGAGCAAGGTTGCTGGGCGGTGTCGTCGGCTCGGGCATTCGTCACGCGAAAACGGTTTCGTCAATCTCGGCGAAAAACGTTTGATGAAGGGCTTCGATGGCGGCCTGAAGATCCGCTTCATCGATCACGAAACTGATGTTCAAACGAGAGGCTCCCTGAGAAATCATGCGCACGCCGATGCCTTCGACCGCCTTGAAGATCTTCCCCGAGATACCCGGAGTATAGCGGATGTCTTCTCCCACAACACACATAATGACCTGGCCTGAGGTATGACTGACTTCAGCAAACTTATCGAGTTCGGCGGTGATCGCCGCCAGCCGATCCGTGCGGTCGATGGTCAGCGAGACGCTGACCTCGGTCGTGGCCACCATATCGACCGCCGTCTGGTGACGATCGAAAATCTCGAAAATTTTCGCCAGGAATCCGTGAGCCATCAGCATGCGGGTGGAATGGATGTCGACCACGGTGATGTTTTCCTTGTAGGCGATGGACTTGACCGTCGCCGTCGAAGGGGGACATTCGGCGACGATCAGAGTCCCATCCTGCTCGGGTTTGCGAGAGTTCAGCACGCGCAAAGGAATGTTACTCTCAACGGCCGGCGCCATCGTGCTGGGGTGAAGAACCTGGGCCCCGAAATAAGCCAATTCCGAGGCTTCGTCGAAAGACATCACTCGCAACCGGCGTGCGCCGGGGAGGATCGACGGGTCAGCCGTCAGGACGCCGTCCACGTCCGTCCAGATCTGTATCTCCTCAGCTCCCAAGCCCGCCCCAACGATCGACGCGGTGAAATCGGAACCGCCACGGCCCAGCGTCGAAGTAACACCGTCTTCGGTCGAGCCGATGAACCCTCCCATCACGACGAGCTTGCCTTCCGCGAGGAGCGGCAGGATGGTCTCCCGCAGACGCTCGTTGGTCAGCTCGAGAATCGGCGCCGCTCGTGTGTGGCGGTCATCGGTAACCATAACCCGGCGCGCGTCGAGGTGGGCCGCGTCGAAACCCCTCCGCCGCAGCGCCTGGGCGATCACAAAACTGGTCATCCTCTCGCCGTAACTCGAGACGGCGTCTATGGCGCGCGGCGTCAGCTCTCCCAAGCCGGCAAGTCCGTCAACGAGCTCGGCCAACTCCCGGAAGTGGCTGCCGAGAAAATCCTCCAGCTCGCCCACCGCGTCCGCGGGAGCCAGTTGCTTCGCCTCGCCGACCAGGTAGTCGCGAAGCTCCTGGGAAAACCGCCGGCCTTCGGCAGTCCTCCCCGCGACAGCAGCCTCGGCAATCTCCAGCAGGCGGTCGGTCGTCTTGCCCATGGCCGAGACGACGACAACGATCTCGGGGTGCTCCTGGAGACCGATGATGTGAGCTACCCTCTCGACAGCTGCGGCGCTCTCCAGAGAGCTGCCGCCGAATTTCATAACGATCATGACGTTATTGCCTTAGGACAAAGGTTGGTGAGAAAAAGTCTCGCTTTTCACCACCGGTCAGCTGGCCGACTTGCCGCCTGGCCTCAGTCCAATAAACCCTCGCTCAGCAGCAGCTCCGCGTTGAGCACAGCTGCGCCGGCGGCGCCTCGGATCGTGTTGTGGCCCAACACAACGAACTTGTAGTCCAGCACCGGGCACTCGCGGACTCGGCCCACGCAGACAGCCATCCCTCGCTCCGTCAACAGATCTTTGCGGGGCTGCGGCCGATTCGGCTGCTCCATCACGTGAACGGGTCGTTGGGGTGCAGTGGGTAGGTTTTTTTCCTGGGGTACACCGCGAAATGAGGCGAACGCGTCGAGTAGACTCTCGACGCCCGGGTTCTGTTCCAGCTCGACCGAAACGGCCACCATATGGCCGTCCACGACCCCCACGCGGTTACAATGGGCACTCATCTCAGCCGGCAAGTGCTCGACCTTGTCCGCGTTGAAATCCCCCAGGATCTTCTGGGTCTCCTGCTCCATTTTTTCTTCCTCGCCGCCGATGTGGGGGATCACGTTGCCGAGGATGTCCATCGAAGGCAGCCCGGGATAGCCGGCTCCGGAAATTGCCTGCATGGTCGTGGCCAAGATCTTGCGGATACCAAACGGCTTGAGCGGAGCCAGGGCCATGGCCAAGGTGATCGTCGAACAGTTGGGGTTCGTCACGATCGCCCCGCTCCAGCCGTGATTCTTTCGCTGCGTGGGAATCAAGCCAAGATGATCGGCGTTGATCTCCGGAATCAGCAGCGGGACGTCGGCCAGCATGCGGTGATTCCTGGAGTTTGAAATGACGAAGCGCCCCGCACTCGCGAAGGCCTGTTCGATCTCGCCGGCGACCGAGGCATCGAGCGCTGAAAAAACCAGTTTGGGAGCATTATTGGGCTTGGACTCATGCACCATCTGATCGGCGACGTTGTCGGGAATCGCCCCGTCCAGCGTCCAGTTCGCGGCCTCACGGTACGGCTTGCCGGCACTGCGGCTACTGGCCGCGAGCCACGTCAACTCGAACCATGGATGGTTCTGAAGCTGACAGATAAACTGCTGGCCGACCATGCCGGTCGCCCCCAGTACTCCCACTTTGAACTTTCGGTCGATCGTCATACGCTAAGAACCCGGAGATTCACCAGCCTGTTGAGGCTCGCAAAATACAGTGGCTTTGGAACGCGGGCACAGCATGCTGCCCCTACGGACTGAACACGGGCCATGTCACCATAAACTGCGAGACTCAGTAAACCGTGCGCTGCGTGGCCCCCCGAGAAGACAGGATCCACAAGCTCGGGGAAAACTGACCCGCTGCCGGTCTCCCGGCTAGTCTTTCGTTTCTAGTTTACCGTCCGAAGCTGTTTGACGAGCTTTTGGTAGAGGGCGACCGCTTCGAGAAGCTCCTGTTTCGGTATTCGCTCGCCCTCCGTATGAGCATAGTGAATCGAACCCGGTCCGATCAGCAGCGGCTGCCCCCAATTCGTCAACTTGGGGACGTCGGTCGTGTACTTGACGATCGTAGTCTCAAACCCCGGCACCGCCTTCAAATGCAGAGCCGGCGTCTCGGTCTTGATCGTCACCTTGATGCGATCGTCGAGCGCACCCAGAGCCAGTTTCTTGGCGTCGTCCAGGTCCGACACCACTCGGATGGCCAATGTTGCCAACGCGTGGTCGGGGATAACGTTGGCGGCCCGCCCGCCTTCGATCATCCCGATGCTGCAAGTGCCAGGACCCAGTACGGGGTCCACTGGCCATTCGATTCGGCGTATGGACTCGAGATTGTCAAGCAGCTTGTCGATCGCCGAGTCGCCCAACTCAGCGTAGGCCGAATGCGCCATCTTGCCCTCGGCTTCGAGATCCAATCGCAGTGCACCCTTCGAGCCTAGGGCAAGCTTGTTTTCGGTCGGTTCGCCATTGATCAAGTATTTCGATCCCGACGCGCTGCGATTGGAGTGCATCGCCCCAACGCCGTCCACTTCTTCTCCGACGACAAACAGGATTCCCAGGCCCCGGACACCCTCTTCCAATAGAGCTTCAAGCGCCTTGATCATCGCAGCGGCGATACCGTGCGTGTCGCAAGCGCCCCGGCCCCAAATGAATTCGTCGTCTTCCTTGGAAGGGATGAACGGCGGTACCGTGTCCATGTGCGTCGAGAAAACGATCTCGGGATCCCCCCAGCGGGCGAATACGTTGTCGCGCCGAGGTCCGACTTCGCTCCGTTCGACCAGGCCGTTGTAGTTCTCGGCCAGCGGACGCAAGTAGTCGTACAGGAAGTTGCCGATCTCGAACTCGTTGGGCGTGACCGAATCGATATCGACCAGTGCCCGAGTCAATTCGAATACATGCATGGCGCAGCGTACCGGAAAACGAAACTCGAAACGGCGGACGGGAAAAGGGCGTTCAGCAGCGCGGAACGTTGCCGCCACCCGCTGGGGCCGCTACTCCTATGCTCTTGTCGCGCCCATGGCCACGGAAGTTTCGGCAGCCCCGATCAGTATCGTCTGAGGATATCGAATTCCGTCCAAGGGGGTCAAACAATCAGCGGCGGGTCAGTCTGACGCAAGACTCCGCCGGTCAACTTGCGAGAACTCCTTATCCGGCGACTTTCGCGGGCCCGCGATTGACCAACAGCTCGGGCGTTATTGCGCCCCCGCCCCGGTGGAACTCGGCGAACCAATTCTCGACCACGTGGATCGACGGTTCGGGCGCTTCCGGGTCGCCCAGGGTCTCGGCTAACATAAATCGCTGTCCGTCGGGTGAAACGTCGTATGGGGGATAGGGCTCCCAGCGACCGACCGCTTCGTCGAGATCCAGCGGGGCGGCGGCGATTTTCTGGGCCAGCGTCCGGCCTTCGAGAAAGGCCATGGCGATGAAGGGCCGGCCTTCAATTTCGTCGATCTCGTGGACGGTGCAGATGTTGGACGTGTTTTCAGTATTTATGAAGAAATTGTGAAGGGTTTTCTGAGAGGCCATTGCGCTAGTTCAGCCCTGCGAGAATGTCACTTTCCCTTTTTTTTGGGAACGGCAAATCAGTCAAGGCCAGTCGTAAAAAGACTTTCCCTTCGAAGATCTTTCCCATAACTTCGCGGTTTCGTTCGACCCGGTCGGGTGTCCACTGGGTCTTGTGGCACTGCATCGAGTGGTAAGCAGGCTCCGTGTATTCGTTCGCCTCGACCGTGGTGGTGACGAAATCGTCCGCTAGCCCGAGCACCGCTCCCGGGTACAACGGTTCCGGAAGATTCCTGAGCAGCGATTCGGGCCAAGCGGCATAGTAGAGTTTCCGCGGGGGATGCCGGAGCTTCGCTCGCTGCTGGAAAACCTGGGTCGTTACATCATGTGCCATGCGGTGGTCCGGATTGCCCGTAATGCCGTCCGGCCCCCACGTGATGACGACGTCAGGCTTTACTCGGTCGAAGATCTCCCGCAAGCGATCCACGATTTGTGGGATTGCCTGACGGGTCGAGATACTCCCATCCATAAACTGCATCAGAAAAGGCTCATGAATACCCAGAGCCCGGCAAGCGCAGCGGGCCTCTTCCTCGCGCGCGGCGCCCAGCTTCTCTCCTTTGGGAATGTCGGTGTTGGCGTTGCCGATCTGTCCCGAGGTGATCACCGCCAGATAAACGTCGTGACCCTCGTTTGCGTACTTGGCGAGCAGTAGGGCGACGACGGATTCGTCGTCCGGGTGCGCGAACACAGCGAGGACGGTACGCTTCGGCGCGCCGGGAAGGACGCCGACGCAAGACAGTAAGAAAACGGTGAGCGATCTTATCATGAGATTCTCCCAATGGGACCTTCGACGAACTCCATGGCGATGAAGGTATGCCCCTCGGCTTCGTCGATCTCGTGAGCGGTGCAGATGTTGGGATGGTTCAGCGCGGCGGCCGCCTGCGCTTCGCGGACAAACCGGGCCTTGTCTTCTTCGCCTGCGAGCTTGTCAGCGGGAGGAAACTTCAGCGCCACCGTACGCCGCAGCTTCGTGTCTTCGGCCTTGTAGACCACGCCCATGCCGCCCTCGCCCAACTTCTCGACGATTTTGTAGTGCGAGATGGTTTGGCCGATCATGGTTCGCTCCTAAGCCGCGGACCGGCAGCATTGCCGGTCGCTACCTGGCCGAGCTTTTGGGCGACGCGGTAATGCGAGATGGTTTGGCCAACCACGGCTCTTTTTCAACCTGGCTAAATTGTACTGGTAAGCCGTTCGTTCGTGAAAGCCCTGATGAAATGCGAAACGCGGCTAAGTTTGTTAAGGCTATGTAAGAAACCCAGTGCATTCCAAATCGCCACAGCCCCACTCAGCTAACTCGGGCCGGCTGGGGCTTCCCCTGGCCCAGCTTGCATTCGGCGTGCACGGCGCGAACGGCCTCTTCCAGCTCGTCCTGTTTGACGACGATGGCAATCGTCAATTCGCTGGACCCCTGCGCGATCGCGATGATGTTGACGTTTTGGCGGGAAATCGCGGTGAAGATCTTGCCGGCCAGTCCTGGCGTGCCGTGCATGCCCTCGCCGACCGTCGCCAGCAAGCCAACGCTCTGATCCACGACGATCGGATGCACGTAGGCATGCGCCAGCTCGAGTGCCAGCTCGCCCCGCAAGCCTTCCATCACGGCATCCAGCTCTTCGCTTCGCACCAGCATGCAAAAGTTTTGACGAAAGCTCGAGCGTGTCATGAGCAGAACTTCGACGTTGGTTCTTGCAGCGGCTTCGAGCGCACGGGCCATCAGTTGGGCGCCCGAGATCGAGGCGCTGACGGCCTCAATCGTGATCAGTGCCACCTTGGCAAGCGACGTGATAGCCCGAACCCCAGGTCGCTCGTCGATCTTCGGAACGATGCGGGTGCCCGGCTTGCCGGGGTCAAAACTGTTCTTGATCCAAACCGGAATTCCTTTTTCCACCAGCGGCGCCAATGTTCTTGGGTGTAGGACCTTGGCGCCGTTATAGGCTAGCTCAGCCGCTTCGTTGTAACTGAGCTCTCTCAAAACCCTGGCGTCCGCCACGACTCGCGGATCACCTGTCATGATGCCGTCGACGTCTGTCCAAATCCATAGTTCGGCCGCCTCCAGAACCGACGCCAGGAGGGAAGCCGAGAAATCGGATCCTCCGCGGCCGAGCGTGGTAGGTTGGCCGTCGACGGTGGCTCCATTGAAGCCCGTGACAACCGGAACGGTGCCTGCTTCAAGAAGCGGTGCGAGTCGCCGGCGGATTTTGGGTACCGATTCGTCCATCAACGGTGAGGCGCTGCCGAAGACTGCATCCGTTACTATCATCTCGGCGGCGTTGACGGCTTCGGCCCGCACACCCTTTGACGTCAGCCGTGCGCTCAGCAGCAGGGCAGAAAGCTTTTCGCCCGTCGAAACGGCCTCATCGACTGACCGCGGAGGCCGTTCCCCGAGCATCAGCATCCCCCGAGCGACGCGTTCGAAGCTGTCGATCAGCTCATCCACACGCCTCATGGTCGTGTCTCGTTCCGGGGATGCCGACAGCTTCTGACAGACGTCCGCGTGCCGCTCCTTTAGCTCCCGTAGATTGTGCTCTACCGCTCGCTCATCCCGCGATTCGGCGTGCCGCATGGTGTCAAGAAGGCTATCGGTGACCTTTGCCATCGCCGAGACGACGACGGTCACCGCTTGGGCGCCGGCGGCGTTGGCGACGAGATCAGCGGCTTGTTCTATCCGCTCCGGGGATCCCAAGCTCGTCCCCCCGAATTTCATCACCAGCAGAGGTCGCGACATAGACAGGTTCCGTCTTTTAATCCTAACCCAAACCTGTGCCGAGACCGCCCGACCCGCGACGCGAGATAGCGGTCTCGTCTCGTACGGATTGACTCGAGGGGCCGTGGCGGGTATGGTGACCAGTAACGAGGGCCGTGACACCCCCCAAAGCCCTGGCCCGCGGATTCGGGCGAGGGAGCACGTAATCTTCTTTATGGGTAGCGAGATGCTGATCCGGGCGCCGGGCGACCGCGGTCGTAGTGGGCGGCCTGACCCGCGCGCTCTCGGATGGGCGTTCGCGGTTCTTCCTGTTGCGCAGGTGAACCCGACCCTCTCGAGATTGGTCGAGTTCATCGCTGAGCTCAACCGCTTAACAATCTTCTGGACGGCTCTCGCGATCCTCCTGACCGCGGGTTGCGTTGTCTTTCTCTCTCGTTGGCTGTACGAACGCCGCGTTCTCCGGTACCAGGAAAAACTAGGGGTGCTTTGCGACATCCTCGACGACTTGGGGACGTCAAGCGATGCGAGTCGAATTCAACAGCAGCTCGCCGAAGCAGTGCCTTCGCTAGTTGACGCCACGCACTGTTTCCTCCTGGTTCTGAATCCGGCCACCCAACAATTGGAATACCGGGCGGGTAGCGACCGCATCCCTACTTCGGCCGTTTCCCTCAGCGCCATAAGCGGAGCGGTAACCTGTTTCCGAAATCAATCCCTTACGGAAGTGCCCGACGCCGAAGATTGCCCCTTTGTGGACTATGAGACGGTCAGGAGATTTGCTCAGAAGTCACTGCTCTACGTGCCACTCATGGTTGACGGCTCGTGTTTGGGCGTGATCGAGGTAGAAGACCGCGATCGCAAGCGCGCTTTCTCCGTCGAGCAGAAAGCAATGATCGAGCAGGTATCGACCGTGGCTTGCCTTGGGCTTGAAATCGCCCGGCAGCGCTCGATTAAAGATCAGGTTCATCGAGCTGAGAAGCTCGCGGCGGTCCGAGAGTTGGTGCACGAGATCGGAAACGAACTGCGAGCCCCCCTCGAAAGAATCAAGCGAGAGGCAGACGAGGGAAAACGAGGGGAGACCGCACCGGCCCTCGCGGTTCGCCTAGAGAACCTGGAAAAGGAGGCGCGCAAGGCATTGGAGGCGGTGAAACGTCTTGTCAACTTCGCGGGACCGCGCACGGGTGCTCGGCAGAATGTAGACATTCACGTGCTTTTACAGCGTCTCGCGGACTCCCGACAACAGTGGTCGCAGGCCAGACACTTCGAGATGCGACTAGCGCTCTTGAAGGTCGCGCCGGACGTCTCAGCAGATCCTGATGATCTGGAGCAGTTGCTACTCAACATCCTCAAATACTCGGTAGGCTTGCTCGCGCCTTTCAACGGCGAGCTTCTCCAGGTCTCCACGAATCTGCTCCAGGAACACATTCTGATCTCGATTCGCTGCGACGACCCGCCCGCGACGTCCCGGCTGGATCCCGACGAGCCGGTAGGAGAACCTCCCGCTCCCGGCGGCGACGGTTTGCCTTTGTCGGTCTGTCGGACTTTGGTAGAAGGAGTGGGCGGTAACCTGCGGGTGGAGCGGGCATCAGGCGGGGGATTCCGCATCGACCTGGAGTACCCGCTGACGGCGGCCGCCTTGTCAGCAAGGCAAACTCATTTGCCGGAATCGCCCCCCAGCAAATCCCGGAGCCGAGCGTCGACGACTCTCGTAATCGACGATGACCAAGCCTCTCAAAGCGCGCTACTTCATCATGTCGCCGAGAGCGGGTACCGCGTCATTCCCGTCTCAACAGCCGAGGAGGCGATGGACCTGTGCGAAAGAATGTGGTTCGAGTGGGTGTTCTGCGCGGCTCGCATCGGGCGCTTTAGTGGACTGGAGATCTACGAGAGGGTTCACCGCCAAGCCGGGAACTTCGTCCTCGTGGAGGATGCCACTGCGTCCGTGGATAGCGGGGAAGTCATGTCCGCCCAGCGATATGCGGTGTTGCGTAAGCCATTCACAGCACAGGATGTCAGCCGGATCATGTCCCTCGAGGGCCCCGCGAATGCAAGCTCTAAGGGTGAAGACGCCAACGCATGACCAAGAAGTCGCTCGTGCTTGGCGTGTGGTTCGGAGCATTCCGCGGGGGAAGGTCGTAACATACGGAGACATAGCCACCGCGGTCGGTCGGCCCTGGACGCCGCGTCGAGTCGGCTGGGCTTTGCGCCAGGCGCCGGCGAGTTTGGGCCTGCCCTGGCACAGAGTGTTAGCCGCCGGCGGACGCATTGCTCTCCCCGGCGCCAGCGGCCTCGACCAACGTCTGCGGCTACAGGCCGAAGGCGTACGATTCTCGGGCCGACGAGTGCGCATGGACTTGCACCATTACCGCAAGCTTCGCGCACCCCATAGTGACCGCCGGACCAAGTAAGGAACCTGGGGCTGAGAGCATGGCCGATACGGAAACATCCCCGCGAAGGCCGCGGCGCCCTCGCGCGACAGTCTGCTTCCCGCTCATCGTTGTGGGAGGCCTGCTTCTGCTTCCGCCGGCGCTGAAGCGCCACGCTTGGGCGTCTCCCGCACCACGGGAAGGAGGGGAACTCATCGGTGTCCGCGCTCCTTCCTTAGAACTGGACCAATGGATTCATTCCTCTCCCATTGAGATCGAGGACCTGCGCGGTCAAGTCGTGCTCGTGCGTTGGTGGACCGACACGTGCCCGTTTTGCTCGGCCTCAGCCCCGGCCCTCAACAAATGGCAGCGAGTCTATGGTGATCGCGGCTTGCGGGTCATCGGCATCTTCCACCCGAAACCGCGCGGCCAGACGCCTCGGGCGCGCGTCCGGCAAGCTCTTGATCGCTTCGGCTTTACGTTTCCCACGGCGGTTGACCCAGCATGGAAAGCTCTCGATCGCTGGTGGCTATCCCACAACCCACGCGGTTGGACGTCGGTTTCTTTCCTGCTCGACAAGAAAGGCCTGATCCGCTACGTCCATCCGGGCGGGGAGTATCATCTGAAACAGGGTGGTCCCCACCGGCAAGACCACACGTCCTGCCGCCGCGACTACACCGAAATCGAGCGGCTGATTGAACAACTGCTTGCCGAATAGCTCCGCCACAAGTCGCGATCCCACGACAGGAGCCGTAGGGTTTCGCGACACCCCATCTGCAGACGTACGTCACCCCCCGCCAACAGGGCTCGTCCCCCACACCATCATGACTCCGCGAAACAAGTTGGCATGACACTAGCGGTCCAATAACTGCGCCCCAACCCGCCCATAGACGCACCGTCGCTTCCTTCCGAACGCTGCGAGATAATACGGATAGTGAGCGCCGGCCGATCGAAAGCGAATCATCCAGTACGAACGGACTTGGTCCTGGCGCTCGACGCCATCAAGACTCATCCGCTAAGAGCCTTCCTGACGATTCTCGGCTTGACCGCCGGCGTGGCGGCGCTGATGGCGGTGATCACGCTCATTCAAGGCGCCAACACGTTTGTCGCCGAAAAGTTCGCCAACCTGGGAACGA
This sequence comes from Bryobacterales bacterium, assembly GCA_965248105.1. GTDB lineage: Bacteria > Acidobacteriota > Terriglobia > Bryobacterales > UBA6623. Next base: position 245,274 of record CBDFIK010000006.1, on the reverse strand, counting down.
ACGTCTTTCGCATCGCCAAGACGCCGTTCGCTACAACAGATTTTGAGGAAGCGTTTCGGGCCCGCCGTCACCCCGACCTTGGCATGGATGACCTACGGGCATTGCAGGAGTCCTGTGAACTGTGCGAGATGGTAGGGGCCTCAGTCTCATCCAACCTAGCCGTGCGCTATGGAAATCAGGAGTTGCGCGACGTCTCGCTGCGAGGCAACACACCGAACATGTTGGACATGGGGAGCCAGGTCGTAGAGCGCGGCCGATATTTTACCGAGGCCGAGGAGCGTCATTCCGCCTCGGTGTGCTTGCTCGGCTCCAGTTTGGCGCAGCAGCTCTTCCCTACCGTCGACCCGGTCGGCCGCATCGTCCGCGTAGGGCGAGCTCCGATCCACGTCATCGGGACATTCGAAGAGATCGGATCTGTTTTGGGGCGCGATCAGGACAATTATCTCGTTACTCCCCTTAGCACCTTCTTTCGCATGCGTGGTTCGCGTCACAGCCTGACGCTGGAAGTGCAGGCGGCGGGCGACGGCCTCCTGTTTGAACAAGCCCAGGACCAGGCGCGAGCCCTCATGCGCGCCCGCCGCGGCATTCGGGGACTACAGAAGGAAAACTTCTACCTGGGAACATCGGCCAGCTACATCGAGCTATGGGAGACGATTAGCTCCTCCTTCTTTGTTGTTTTCATCAGCATCTCTTCGATTTCGGCCGTGGTGGGCGGGATTGTCATCATGAACATCATGCTGGTTAGCGTGGCGGAGCGTACCAAAGAGATCGGTGTGCGACGAGCCTGTGGGGCGCGCCGGGGCGATATCTTGCGCCAATTTCTAGCGGAAAGCATGCTGCAGTGTATCGTGGGCGGCGGTTTCGGGGTCCTCGCCGGTTTCGCCATGGCGCTGCTGCTGCGGCAGTTCGCTTCCTTCCCCGCCGACGTCCAGTGGTGGGTGGCCGTGTTGGGCGTCGGCGTAGCCTCGGCGGTGGGCTTGTTTTTTGGGATCTACCCGGCGAAGAAGGCTGCCGATTTGGACCCGGTCGAAGCATTGCGAGCCGAATAGGATCAAGGTCAAAATGACGTCGTCTCAGCTCCGCGAGAATGTACGAGTGGCTTTTCACTCTATTCAGGCTCAGAAAGTTCGCTCGTCGCTGACCCTGCTGGGAGTGGTCATCGGCGTGTCTTCCGTGATCGGTGTGGCCGCCATTATCGAAGGCCTGAACCGAGGCGTCATAGGACGCATTCAGGCGCTGGGCTCGAAGGTTTTCATCCTGAGCCGCCTTCCGGCGGGCACATTTGGCCGGCCGCGGGAGGACATTCGGCTGCGGAAGCATTTTCGATTCAGCGACGCTCGCCGCATTGAGGAGTCAAGCCCCTCAGCCGAGTACGTATCCGCCTTTACTACCCGCGCTGCCTTCTTCGGCGACTCGAATGACGTCCGCTATCGCAACGAGCAAGTGACAAACGTGATTTTGCGCGGCGTGGATCACAACTACAGCGCGGCCATTCCCATGTTCGACGTCTCGGAGGGAAGAACGATTTCTCGCTACGATCAGGACCACGCCCGCACGGTAGCCGTCATCGGCCAGGGCATCGCCGCCACACTGTTCCCTCAGACTGACCCGATCGGCAAGACCATACGCCTCAACGGGTTACCCTTCGACGTCGTCGGGGTGTTCTTCAAGGATGAGGGCCTTTTCGGCGGCCGCGGAGTCGATCAGTTTGTCTGCATCCCTTACGGGACATTTCATAAGTTGTACCCGGAGATTGAAGAGCATTTCCTTGCGGTTTCCGTCCGCGACACCGCGGACTTGCCCAAGGCCGCGGATGAGGTGATCTCGGCGGTGCGCCGCATTCGAAAGGTGCCCCCCACCGCGGAGAACGATTTTGACCTCCTGTTGCCGGAATACTTTGCCCGGCTGTGGCGACAGTTGACAGGAGCTCTGTTCATACTGACCTTTTCGATCAGCTCGATCGCTCTTCTGGTCGGGGGTATCGGCGTCATGAACGTTATGTTGGTTTCGGTGACGCAGCGAACTCACGAGATCGGAATTCGCAAGGCAGTCGGGGCGCGGCGCCAAGACATTCGTACGCAATTTCTGATCGAGGCTTTGGCTCTGACGTCTGCCGGAGGCGTGCTCGGCGTCCTATTGGGGGGAGGGTTGGCTTGGCTCATCTCCGAAATCTATCCCATACTACCCATCTTCTTGTCACCTTTTTGGGTGGTCGCTGGATTGTCTTTCGCCGCGGGAGTGGGCTTGTTCTTCGGCTACTATCCTGCCAGCAAGGCCGCTCAGTTGGACCCGATTGTCTGCTTGCGTTATGAGTGACAAGCCGGGGCTGTGGATGGGCGTTCGACCCGCGTTTCGCGCTATGACTACAGCCACTGCTGTCCGGTTAAGAGTCGAATAGAATCAATTGGTTGGGGTCATAGGGGAATTTGTTTGGGGAGTCGGATGGCTGGAGTGCCTGTAAAAGGGGCATTTTTTCGAATTGCGTAACGCTGAGAATCGGTAGCCTCTGGTAAAGACTCGCTTCCAGCCCGAGGCGTTTCCGCACGATGGCGATGAGCACGTCAAGCGAGACAGCGATCCCGATCTGTGTCTTGACGGCGTTCTCGCTGGTGCCGTAAAACGACTTGCTTGGCAGATGTTGCTGGATCCCCTTGAAGAAGAGTTCCACCGGCCAGCGCGATTTGTAGATCGGGGCGATGGGCAGTGCCGACGGGTGAAGTTATTGGTCAGAAATTTCAATCGCTTGTTGCTTTCGGCATCGCAATAACTCACCCGCCGCAGGGGGTCCGGGGACACTTGGGCGGAGTTGAAGGGGGTCAAAATAACGGTGTGATCGGATCGCAGGCCCCTGCTCCTATCCACCGGGTGGGAGTAGCGACGCTGCCGCAAAACGTTCTTTTTGGTTCGCCCCACGAAGAAGGCCGCACAGAGCGTGAACACGAAGAGGCGCCGGCTACGAGTTCCGTCGTGACCTTTCAGACACCCGAGACACTCGAGCCTTTCCAATGACAAAGGACGCAGACTGCATCATCATCGGCGCGGGACACAACGGTCTCGTGGCGGCCTGGTATCTGGCGCGCGCCGGCCTGAAGGTCATCGTTCTGGAGCGGCGCAGCGTCGTCGGGGGCGCGGCGGTGACCGAGGAGCTGTTTCCCGGCTACCGCTTGAGCGTCTGCTCCTATATCTGCCACATCCTGCAGCGAAAGATCATCGACGACTTGCAGCTTCGCAAGCACGGCCTCCACATCTACCCGTTGGACCCAGTCGCGTTGTCTCCGTTTGGGGACGGCAGCTACTTCTGGGTTTGGCACGACGCCGAAAAAACAGCCCAGGAGATAGGCCGCATGTCCGGCGTCTCGGCGGCCGATGCGAACGCCTACCCGAGGTGGATTCGCTTCTGGGAGCAAGCTGCCGGCGTACTGCAACGCTATTTCTTGCAGTCACCGCCGACGATCGAGCAGGTTGCGTCGGACGTTCAGGGCACTCCCGATGAGCAGGTTTTCGAGGCCTTGTGTAAAACCCCGCTGCGCGACCTGGCCGCGCATTATTTCAAAGATCCGAGGGTGGCGGGCGCCGCCATAGGCAGCAGTGACTACGGGCAGATCAGTGCGCCGGGGAGCGGGCTGCCGCTTGCTTACTTCAAAACCAACCTGCTTACGGCGGACGAGGATTTCGGAATCGTCCGCGGCGGCATGGGCGGCATCACGCAGGCCATGGCGCGGTCGGCCGCATCCACCGGCGTCGAAATTCGCACCGATACGGCCGTTCATCAAGTGGCGGTGGAACAGGGAGGCGTTCGAGGCGTCAAGCTCGGGAGCGGTGAGTCACTAAACGCCCCTATCGTGCTGTCGAATGCCGATCCGAAATCGACTTTTCTATGCCTCGTTGATGAATCAGACCTGCCGGGTAACTTCGTCACCGAGGTGCGGTCGCTGACGACACGTTCCGCATCACTGAAATTCCACGCCGCTCTGAGAAAACTGCCCGATTTCTCCCGGTTTCTGCGACCGGACCAAGATGAGTCGGCGCTTGCGATGATCCGCATTTGGCAGGACGTCGAGGGAATTGAAGCGAGCTGGCGTGACGCCATGTCGGGCATCCCGACCCGCTACCCGCTCATGCAAGTCCAGATTCCATCGGTCGTCGACCCGACTTTGGCGCCTCCCGGCCAACACGTGATGTCAGTCTGGGTGACCTACGAGCCGGCGCACTTGCGGAACGGCTCATGGGATTCAGTCAGGCAAAGCGTCGGCGAAGCGCTCATAGATGAGCTGGCAAATTACGCACCCGACATCCGCGACTGTATCGTTGAGTGGGATCTATTCACACCCGAAGACATCTCTAAGCGCATGGGTATGGCAGACGGTAACATCCGTCACCTGGACATGTCGCCGGGGCAGATGCTCTCCGACAGGCCGCTGCCGGGGTGGGCAGACTACCGAACACCCATTGACGGGTTGTACTTATGCGGCGCCGGCACTCATCCGGGCGGCGAAGTAACGGGAGCACCGGGACACAACGCGGCCCAGGCGGCGTTGTTTGCAGCTAAGAGCCTCTAGCACAAACTCACCTATACAGCCCGTGGTAAAAGTGGGTCCGGGCAAAAAATGGGGACTCCCATGATAGGTAAAAGTCAAGGGATCGATGCAGAGATCCGGAGCCTCCTGGGGGGAAGCGTGAAGTGGTGATGGCGACCAGGGCGGAGAGTGTTTGTGAATCCGGTCGTTGGGGCCTGAGAGACCAGACATCCATGTGTTGCCTCGGGCTGCTGGCGAACCAGCGAGCCGTCGCAGAAGATTCAGTTGAGTAGAGCATGAATCTCAAGGACGACAGGCGGCAGAATGTGCAGGTCTCTAGACCGCTTTCATCAGCCCCACCCGCTACCCTGGCGTGATCTCGTCGAAACTGCCGGTGCCGGGTCGATGCTCGCGGTCACGTCCGGTGGTTTGGCGCCCCTTTTGTTACTATGGCCACTGGCATAGAAGAGGCTGCTTTCGGAGGCATACAGTGAACGAGATTCCAAGACGAAGATTCCTTTCCGACTCTCTTGGCGGCGCAGCGGCCGTGGGGGCGGCCGCGACCCTCGCCATCCGAACTTCTTCGGCATCGCCTAACGACCAATTGGGCGTGTCGGTCATCGGGGTTGGCGGGATGGGGACCGCCCACGTGGAGCGGCTTCTGACGTACCCGGAGGTTCGTATCCCCTCGCTCTGCGACATCGACCAGGCGCAACTCGAGCGGGCAAGTCAGACGGTGAAGCGGGAAGGGGCAAAGGCTCCAAAACTAGAAGGCGACTTCCGTGATGTCCTAGCCGACCGAGAGGTAGATGCGGTCGTGATCTCCACGCCTCATCACTGGCACTGCCCGATCGCGATCCGGGCCATGCACGCCGGCAAGGACGTATATGTCGAAAAACCGGCTAGCCACGTCTTCCGCGAAGGCAGGCTTTTGATCGACGCTGCCCGAAAATACGACCGCATTTTTCAACACGGCACCCAGACGCGCTCGAGCGAGGTGACGCAAAAGGTAGGCGAGCTACTCAAAGACGGCATCATCGGCGAGGTAAAAACAACCAAGGCCTGGAACTCGCAGAAAGTGGAGCCGCGCAAACCCGTTCCTGATGCTGCTATTCCTGCCGGCGTCAACTACGACATGTGGGCGGGTCCCGCTCCCTACGACGGCAAGTTCAACCCCAATCGCTTTCACCGCTACTGGCGTTGGTTCCGCGCCTACGGCAACGGCGGTGTCGGCGACGACGGATTGCACGATCTCGACATGGCGCGCTGGGCACTCGGGGTTGAAACCCACCCCATTCGCATCACCGCCCACGGCAGCCGAATCGCTCTCACCGGCGACACCGAGTATCCCGACAACATGATGGTGGCCTACCAGTACGGTGACGACAAAGTTCTGCTCTACGAGGACCGTAGCTGGACGCCCTATGGGCTTCACGGCATCGACAACGGCAATGCCTTCTACGGTACCGAGGGCTATATGATCTTCACGCGCCGCGGTCATTTCCAGGTCTACCTGGGCCAGAAGGAAGAAAAGGGGCCCGGCATGAGAGGCGGCACGCGGGGATACGACGAGCACATGAAAAACTTCGTCGAGTGCGTTAGGAGCCGCAAGCAGACGGTCGCGAACGCCGAGGTGGCGCACCCCTCCTGCGCACTCGCCCATCTTGGCCAGATTGCTTACGAGGTGGGCCGGGTGCTGCACTTCGATCCCGAGAGCGAGCAATTCCCCGACGATGCGGAGGCTAACGCCCTTCTTACAAAGGAATACCGCGAACCATGGACCGTGCCGGACCCGGTGTAGATTGATTGAGTTCAGCCTCAGTTACAATTGACTCGAATTAAACCGAGGGATGTTGAGATGCAAAACCACTTGAAACTTCGGGCCGTTGGATTCTTTCTTTGCGCTCTGGCTCTGACAGCCGCGCATCATAAGAGCGCCACGGTAGCGCTGATGGTCAACGCGGCCAATCGCTTCGTGGAGTCACTGAACACTCGTTTTCAGCGGCCTATGACGGTTTTCAAGTTCGACGCCGCCGACCGCACCAACTGGCACTATTTCCCCGAGGGCGGCTTCACGCAGACACACGGATATGAACGCAATGGGATCACCTTCGCCGAAATGGACGCGAAGCAGCAGCACCTCGCGCACGGGTTGCTTAGTACCGGGCTGAGCAAGACGGGATACGCCAAGGCCGTGGACGTTGTGGCGCTGGAAGACATCGTCCGTGTAATCGAGGCCGACACGACGGGCCACCGCGACACGCAAGGGTTCCATTTCACGATTTTCGGCGAGCCATCCTTGACAGCGATATGGGGATGGCGCGTGGAAGGGCACCATCTTTCGCTGCACTACACGATTGAGAACGGGAAGCTGGTCTCCGCCAGCCCCACGTTCTTTGGCGCCAATCCTCACCAGGTAGCTCAAGGGCCGCACAAGGGCATGCGCGCCCTGGCCGACGAAGAGGATCTGGCTCTGGCGTTGCTGCAATCCCTCGGTCCCGAAAAGCAGAAAAAGGCTGTCTTCAGCGACGTCGCACCTTTCGACATCCTCACCATGGCCGACACGCGAGCGGAGCTCGAGGGTGAGCCGCAAGGCCTGCCGGCGTCCGAGATGAACGAGACGGAATACGGCATGCTACTTGCGCTGATCGATGAGTATGCCGGTAATGTGCCCTCCGACGTAGCGGCCAGGCGCATGAAAGCGGCACGAGACACGCCTCGGGACGAACTCCTCTTCGCCTGGGCGGGCCGTATCGGTCGTCCTATGGCGCAGGAGGTTGTGGTAGGCAGCTTAACCACGGGAAACCGGGAAGTGGGAGGAAATTATTACCGCGTGCAGGCGCCCACTTTCCTGATCGAGTACGACAACACACAGAACCAGAGCAACCACAGCCATTCGGTGTGGCGGGATTTCGAGGGAGACTTCGGGCTCGACGTCTTGGCGCTCCACCACCGCCAGTATGATCACGGGATCTCCGGCCGCCAAGAGATAGCGGCGGACTGAGGTCGGATTCGACCGGGGTCAGCCGCCTTCCGTAACCGTAGTTCAGAAATGATGCATCAAGTCAGCCAGCCAGCGGCAAACTGACAACCTCCCCCGTAGCCGCGGACTTATAAGCGGCCAACATTGCCTCCGTGGCCGTAGCCCCATCAGCGACCGTGACTTCCGACTCCTTGCCTTGCTCGATACTGTCGAGAAACATGGCTTGGTCGGAGCGAGTAGGGACAGTTTCCGGCTTGTACCAGTCCAGCTTGGGACGGCGACGGGCTTTTTTGCCGGTGCTGCTCCAAAATGACATCGGGTCATCGGGATCGCGTGGGGGCGGGGTCCAGGGCGGCTGGTCCGAGGCTACCTCAAACCGAGGAGCGTGCCCGTCGATCAGTACACTTCCCTTGGCGCCGAACAGCCGCGTGAAATTCGGCCCGGAACTCCGGTGGCTCTGCCAGCCGATGCGTCCGGCCGTGATCGTAGCGGTCATTCCACCATCAAGCGTCACTGCCATAGCACCGAAGTCCTCGACGTCTCGCTTGTAATGCTCCTCGAAAAAGTAGTTGGCTGATGTTGCGTAGACTGAACGGAAAGCCCGTCGGCCGGTAAGCCAGCGAATCAGCGTCAGAGAGTAGACCGTCGTCGTCCAGATCTCTCGCTTGGCGTCCGGAAACGTAAACTGCTTCGGGGGATAATGCTCCTTGCGGGGTTTTCCAAGGGGAGCGCTGCCCGGGTACCCCTTGGCGAACAGCAGATCGCAATGGATAGCCCTCAGCTCCCCGAGCACACCCGAATCCACGATCTTTTTGGCTCGTCGGGCGAACGGCGCGCCGACTAGCGTAAACATCTGACTCCGCACGCCTCGGCGCCGTACCGCTTCGATAAGCTGATTGGCGTCCTCCATCGTGGTCGCAAGAGGCTTATCCATGTAGACGTGCTTTCCCGCTTCGGCGCAACGCCTTCCCACGCGGGCGCGGCGCTCGAACTCCGAGCAGACCGAGGCCAGATGCACGTCCGGGCGTCCGAGAGCGTCGCCGAGATCGGGGAACAGCGGAACTTCCATCTGCTCGGCCAAGCGGCGGTTGAGTTCGGCTCTGCGCCGGTCGACACCCCTTTCGTCGGTGACTCCGATGATCTTGCAGCGCGGGTCGGCCTTGAAACCACGCCCATAGTCTTCCTGGTGTGTCATGCCACCGGTGACTAGTAGGACGCCGAGCTGTGGTTTATCAGCCACGTGTGTTTTTCCGAGTTAGTCGAGGGATACGGGCCTCCCCTTGACTAGAGACGCTTCGATAGCACGGGCCAATTTCCGCGCTTCTGCCCCACCTGGAGGCCCGATGTCTACGGCTCGCTCATCGGAACGCGGATTGTCCGTGAACTGCATGGTGCCATGGTTCCCCACGACCAGTAGTAAGACGTTCGGCCCCTCGGCGCCATGCCCCCCATTGCCACGGACGACCTCGGAGCTTAGCAAGGCCGTTTGGCCGCCCGAAAACTTGACGAGAAGGCTTACGTACTCCAACTCGGCCCCCCCTTGCGCGTACACGGTCAGCGCCTTACTGGCGAACCAACGCTGCGCCGCCGATGCCAAACCGGCCAAGCTCGGCGCCAGCAGCCCGTGATCGCTGCTCAAGTTCAGCTGAGCGCGCAAAGCCACAGGCAAGCCGATCGAGTTGTCGGCTAATTTGCGTTCCACGGCCTTTTCAAGCCATTCTACGTACACCAAGGTATCCACGATTATAAACGCATGGGTTCCGGGGCCGGCTAAGAGCAAGCCGGAGTCAGGAAAGCGAGACCAAGCAGCAAGCCCGCAGCAAGGCGAACCCGTGTGTGACGGGTGGTTCTACTTTTCACCGCTGCACAGGTCTCCCGATTTTTTGAGTGTATCGCGAAGGATACCCCTCAATCCCCGCTTTGATGTACGTCAGACGACACGCCCCCCAAGCTCCGAAACCCTTGTCGTGACTCTATCACAAACTCGGAAGAGTAAGCAGCCTGCTCACTGCCCGCGCCTTGCCGTTGGTCGATTGGCAGTCGGCGCTTGATTCCCTTGGAGTTCGGCGAGATTGGGTTTGTTTGGTTGTTTATGTGAACGCGGCCTGTGGGGCTGGCTCCCGACCGCTTCGGCGGCCGGTTTGCGGGGTCGACTCGTGACCGGCTGGAAGCCGACACACTCGGCTGTGGGGCTCTGATTAACGATCAAGGGTGGGGCTTGGGCTGGGACGTATCGGTCGCGGGTGGGGTCCGGATCGACGGGGGCATGGGAGCCGGCAGAGGAGCGAGCCTCGTCGGCCTCGCGCTCGTCGCGGCGGAGGTCGCGGAGTTGCTTGACGGCGCGGAAGAAGCGGCGGCTGAGATGCCCGTCGTAGCGGGCCAGGTGAACGAAGGCCTGGGTGCGATCGAGCATCGCTGAGCCTAGCAGTAAGGTCTCGCCGTCGTAGCCGGGACGCAGCTCGTCGGGACGGCGTTTTTCCAGGTGCCGGCGCTGGTCGTCGACGGCAGCGGCGAGGAAGCCGGTTTCCAAGCGCGTGAGGCGGCGCATACGCCATTGGGCGTCGGCGATTTGGCGGACGAGTTCGAATTCGAGCGAGTTGCCAGGTTGGATGTCGGCTTCGAGGGCCGAGAGTTGGCTATCGAAGTCGGCGGGGTCCTCACCGGGCAGGACGGTATCGCGGGCGAGGAGTCCGTGTTTGAGGGCGTTCTTTGAGACGCGGTTTTTACCTTCCTCGGTACGCGGTCCGGTGGATTTCTTGGCGTTGTTGCGATTGGCTTTAATTTGTGCATTTGTCGGCATGATTCTTATTCCTTTCGTGGGAGCAGTAGCTCCAATTCCAGGGTACGGTGGCGTGGCGGAGCTGAAGAGGGTCAGGTGCGGTAAGTGTTGTGGAATGAGAGGGATGAATTTTTGGAAGTGGTGTGACTGGATGGGAGGAGGTTAGGGGTATCAACGGCCGCGGATCTGGCGGGCGACGATCCGACTGCGGGTGAGGGAAGCGAGAGCCCGCCCGCCTAAATCCGCGCTACAGGACTGCCACCTGTAACTGCCAGAGGAAGGCCGCAGGTACTGGGCCAAACGGCGGCCCAGGCCTGCGCTACAGGACTTGGCGGTGCGGTGGTGGCCCGGCGAGCAACAGAACCTGCAACGCAAGCGGGCCCGCGCCCTGACGGGCACGGCTCTGTCGGGTGCTTTGCCGCAAGCCCGGTGTCGGGGAGAGCGTCGCGTCGGTGGGTGCGGGACCGCAGGCTTCCGCCCGCGGCTCTGCTCGGTAGTCTTGCCCGACCCTGGTCTGGACGGAGGCGTCGTTTGGGCGGCAAGGCCCGCGGCTGCCCAGTGAGGTAGAATTTCCCGGTAAAGGGAGTTGGGCGGGTAGCAGTGAGCGCGCCCGGCTCGATAGTGCGCCATGGCAGACGAAACTCCGGAACAAATCGCTGAACGGCGGATTGAAGAAGCCGCCCGCAGCGGCGTCACGACACTGGACCTGAGTCGTTTGAAACTTCGGGAGCTGCCGGAGTCGATCGGCCGCCTCACCCAGTTGCGGGACCTACACCTCGGCGGCGATCAGTTGACCGCCCTGCCGGGAGCCGGAGACCGAAGAAGTGGAACGAAGAGGGCCGGTCGACCTGCGGACGTTTCTGGCCGTAGGGGGATTCGTCTTGCTAGCGATTGTGGTGCTGAGTGGGGTCTTGGGTACCTTGACTCATCTGTGCGGTGCGGGAACGACCGTGGCGATCGTGAGTGGCGTGGCGTTGTTCACAGTGCTTCTGATTGTCTCTGTCGCACTGTTTACGGGTATGTTCGGCGAAAAGACGGCCGAACGAATCCTCGGCTGGATTCTGAAGAAAATCCCTACGCTTCGCTGGGGCGGCAACTCGCAGTAGAGCCGGGCGGTGGTAGAAAGGCCGCCCTCAACGGCCGCGGATCTGGCGGGCGGCGAACCGACAGCGGGAAGGGGAAGCGAGAGCCCGCCCGCCTAGATCCACGCTACAGGACTGCCACCCTGTGACCGGCAGAATGGGAAACGACTATGGCGCCTGGGTACAGTCAGCCAATTTCGCGTCCCGGATGCGCCCGTAAGTTGTTGATTCTTTGAAGGCGCGAAATTGGTGACAGTCCCCGCCCCGAGCGGTACTCGTATTTTGCGCCGGAAAGTAGCTACGCGTGTTGCCTGTATTTCGAGCGAAGATAGTACGGGAACACTTATGGCCGGTCTATACCTCGCGGCACTACTGGTGCTGATGCCCTTCGTTCTCGGGGGTCAGCCGGCGGCGCCTAAACCGGATCCGACGCTTGACCGCATCAAGAAAAGGATGCGGCAGAACCTAGAGAGAATCCCCGATTACACTTGCCTGCAAACCATCCAACGAGAAAGATTCGCCCCGCAGCCACGAGAGCGCAAACGAAAACTAACTCCAATGGACCTGGTGCGCCGTGACACCCGCGCGCAGGTGTATGCGATCGAAAGCGACACGATCAGGATGGAAGTCGCGCTGGTTGACGGCCAGGAATTACACGCCTGGCCCGGCGCGGAAGAGTTCGCGAGCACGCCCGTCGCCGACATGGTGGGATACGGAAGTCTTTCTTCCGGAGAATATGCACGTCACGTTCGGGCTCTGTTCCTCACGGACGCGGCCACGTTCGAATTCGTCGCTGAAGAGAAGTTGCAGGACCGGACTGCGGTCCGTTATGACTACCGCGTACCTCTGGCAAAGAGCGGATATCTTGTCCGAGCGGCACGTCAGCAAGCCAAGGTGGCCTACCACGGGGCCCTCTGGGCGGACGCACACAGTTCGGATTTGATCCGTCTGACTTTGCAGACCGACGATATCCCGAAGCCTCTCAAAATCACCGCGGCGACGACCGAAATTGACTACATGCGCGTACCGATCGGGAAATCGTCCGTCCTGCTGCCGCGAATTGCTCGCCTGCTCATTCGCTTCCCTTCCGCCGTGGAGAGCCGAAACGAAATCAGTTACACGGGTTGCCGGCAGTTCGGCGCCGAATCGGTGCTCTCTTTTGGCGACGCGCCCGGGCCCGATGATCCGGCTCAGTTCATCGAGGAAACAGAGATACCGCCCGGCGTCCTGTTGCACATTCGCCTGGAAACTGAGATTGACTCTGAGCGATCAGCTGTTGGCGACCCAGTTCAGGGAAGGCTGAAACGAACCGTCAAGAAGCGCGGTAAGATCATCGCACCCAAGGGCGCCCTGGTAACCGGCCGTATCCGGGTTCTTCAGCGCCACACCCTACCCCAGGAGTTCTGCGTGATTGGTTTGGAATTGTCTACGATGCGATTCGAATCAAAGCGAGCACGCTTTAAGGCCCGGCTTGCGGAGGTTCCACCGATAGCCGGCCTCGCCCCGACGGGGGGAAGAGGTCGTGCAGGAGCGCTCGGACACAGTACCGGGCTAGTCTCAGACCCTAGGTTCCCAGGAGGCGAGGTATTTCTGATGTTAGGACGGCGGTTCACGATCCGTCCCGGGCTGGAGATGAAATGGAGAACCGTGCGCTAGATCGCATTTCCTACTGCCTCGACCGCACCCTTTCGGGCGCGGCTCTGTTTCGCATCAAGTAGGTTCGTGCGGTGCCGTGCGACATCACTGGACCGCTTGCTGACGCGCGCGGCTCGGAAGGGGTCGCACCGCAGGTAAGCGACCGCCCCTTTTGGCGGTGCTGGTTTCGAGTTCGGCCGGCAATCCTGCCGGCTTCATAGCCGACCTTTCGGGCGAATTCGAACCGAACACGGGCTGTTAGCCCAGGAGGTCGAAAAATGAACAGAAGACTCTTCCTGAAAACTACGCTTGCCGCCGGCGCCGCGACCGCATCAGCCGCGCGCCCGCGATATCGAGCCGCCGTCATCGGACACACCGGCCGCGGTAACTACGGGCACGGTCTCGACACGGTATGGAAGTCCTTCGACTTCATCGACGTGGTGGCTGTCGCCGATCCGGACGACGAGGGCCGGGCAAAAGGCCTGGAGCGCAGCGGCGCGAAGCGCGCCTATCGCGACTACCGTGAGATGCTCCGGAAAGAAAAGCCCGATCTAGTGAGCATCGGCCCGCGATGGCCCGATCAGCGCGTGGAAATGGTGACGGCGGCGGCCGAGGCAGGAGCTCATATTTATCTGGAAAAGCCTTTCGCACGGGACTTGATGGACGCCGACCGACTTGTCGAAGTCGTTGAGCGAAACGGGGTCAAGGTCCAAGTTGCCCACCAGATGGTCCGCCACGCCGCTGCTTTAACGGTGCGGGAAATGCTGGGTGCGGGCGAAATCGGCACGATCCAGGAACTTCGTGCTAGAGGGAAGGAAGACCGGCGTGCGGGCGGCGAGGACCTGATGGTTCTTGGTTCGCACACCTGCACGATCATGCGCATGTTCCTCGGCGATCCGAGGTGGGTTTTCGCCCACGTTACTGACGATGGCCAGGAAATTGCCTCTCATCATGTCAAAACGGCAACCGAACTGATCGGACCGATAGCCGGCAACCAAATCGCCGCGATGTTCGCGTTTGATAACGGCGTTCACGGTTACTTTGGCTCGAAAGCGAATGACAAAACAGACGGCAAGCGATTCGGCATGTACCTCTACGGCAGCAAAGGAGTCATCTATCTTCCCAACGGATATAACTCGCAGCCCCTCATCCTGCGGACGCCCGCTTGGCTGCCTGATGAGCAACACCGTTGGGAGAAGATCGACCTGACGGTCGGCAGAGACACCCACGTGAGCGCAACGGGCTTGAAGCTGGCCAACATGCGGATGGTCGAAGACCTATTGCAGGCCATTGAGCAAGACCGGCAACCCGCTTGCAGCGTTTACGACGGCCGTTGGAGTATCGAGATGATCGTCTCAATCTACGAGTCGCAAAGGACAGGGGCGCGCGTCGAACTCCCCCTGAAAGATCGCCGACACCCGCTGTCACGACTGTGACGCGAGTCGCGAGGCTTGAGGCACGCAGCCTGAACGTCTCTTTCGAAAAGCACCAGGGGGCGGCACTCCGGCCCGCCTTGCTTCACTGTTCATAGCAGGCCACCAGCTCATGACCGGCGTTGAGCGCCCGAGTCCCTGCCCTGTGATTGCTGCTGTTGACTCGCAGCGCGCCGCTCCTTCACCAGGGCATCTTTCTCTTCGTGTACTTGCGCCCGATCTCCGCTGCCTCGCGTTTCCCGGATCCGATCATCACGCCTTCGTCAATCATCTCAGTGACGTTGTGCGAGCCGACACTGTTAAGGAAAGGGATCTTGGCCGCCTTGCAAGCGGCCATCACGCGCGCTCGGGCATCCTGCATAACCTGGGGATAGGGCGAGTCGTGGCGCCCGGTGAAGCCGAACGACATGCCCATGTCGCCGGGACCCCATTCCGCGAACCCGATGCCGGGAACCTTGGTGCTGGACTCCGCGTTTTGTAGCGCGTGCCGATCCTCGATCTTCAGGCCGAGAAGAAGCTCGCCCTCGGGGTTGAGGGGCCAGGGGTCGGCCTTTTGCAGGTATTCCTCGGCGTCGACCCCCCAGATTTTCGACGCGAACCCTTGGCTACCGGCACCACGCAGGCCTTCAGGCAAACCATCGCCCACCGCCTCTTTATGAAATGGGTAGCGAGCCGCTTGGACAAATAGCCGGACCGCATCGGGCGATCGCGCATGGCACAAAAGAATCCCGTGTACCCCGGTTGCGAGCACTTGTTGCACCATCCAGTAGTTGGCTTTCATCGTAGCCTCGTCCAAGCCGCCTACCGGCAAGGTGCAGATCACCGCCGGGGTGCGATGTCCGCTCTTGGTGGGTCCTCCGTCGACCAGGCCTTGCATGAACTCTCGAAGCAAAGCCGTGTCGTAGGGACCATGCTCCATCTCGTAGTTGATGTAGTCGGCCCAGGTCCCCGCTATCTTTTTGCCTTCTTCGTAGCCGCCGTGAGCAGTCGTGTAGTAAACCGGTTGACGGCGCTCCAGGAGATCGATCGCTTTGTTGATGCGTTTCGGTTCGCCAGGCGGGGGTGATGACTGCAGCAACGAAAGCGCAAGACCCCCCGTCACCGCCGCTGCAGCGAAAACCACAATCGTCTTTCTCATGGTGCTTCTCCCTGGAATTTCTAGCTCGGCCTTGTAGAGTCTGTGTGAAAACGTTCCATTCTGTTGTGGTGCGGGCACTCTTGCCTGCAGCGTCGAGACTCATCTCGACGTCCAAACCCGTGGAATCACTCCGGCATTCAAAAATTGACGGAACATGAGTCGACATGAATGTCGACTCGGCAAGCTGAGAGCTTGCGCCACAAACGGCTGTCCCGCCTATTTTCACAAAGAAAAAGCCGACCTTGCCGCGCACGATCATAGCACGGCTAAGTTTGTGGCTCGACCTGTCTAAATGGCCAGCCCGTCGGTGGAAGGAATTGGCATGAGCCGGGTTGTTTGCCACCTCGCGAGTCGTTTGAGTCAAACGTTCCGACTGCGACTACTTCGGAAGCCCGGCTACGCGGCGTTGCCCGTGGATCATTTGACGGCTTCGGTTGTATTCCAGGTGTTTTGATTTCCCCGGCGGCTTCCCGTATCCTTGAGGACTCATGAGCGAACAACAGCTTGTCGATCCCTATCTCCTCCGCGTCGAAGACGTTCAACAACCCCCGTCAACCTTCAAGGGCATCCTGCGACAGATTGGGCCGGGCTTGGTCCTCGCCGTCGGGATCGTGGGTTCCGGCGAGTTGATCGTGACAACCACCCTTGGAGCGGAGAACGGCTATACGCTGCTGTGGCTCATCCTGGTGAGCTGTTCGATCAAGATGGTCGTGCAGAACGAACTCGGACGCCACACGATGAGCACGGGCGAGACCACGTTTGAAGCTTTCAACCGTGTACCCGGGAGGTTGCGCGTCTCGTGGGTTGTTTGGCTGTGCCTGGGGCTCTTCATTCCGACCTGTGCTGCCACGGGTGCGATGTTAGGTGCGGTCGCCGAAATCCTGCACCGAATAATTCCGGTCCTGTCGATCGACCTACTGGTTTGGATCGTGGGCATCACGACGGCAGTTCTTTTGGTGGTGAGTGGATATGCCGTGGTGGAAAAGATCGCGCTGGCGTTCATTGTCACTTTCACTGGTGTAACGGTCAGTTGCGCGTATCTGCTCTCCTACAAACCCGAGTACTTCTCCTGGGCGAGCGTGGCCGACGGCCTGTCGTTTCATATGCCGGAAACGGGGTTTGTGACGGCCGTGGCGGTGTTCGGCATCACCGGGGCGGGAACGATGGATCTGATTGCCTACCCGTATTGGTGCGTCGAAAAAGGGTACGGGCGATTCGCTGGACCTCGTGACGGCAGCGAGGCGTGGCGGCAAAGGGCCAGGGGGTGGATCCGAGTGATGGGGGCGGATATCGTCGCCTCCATGGTCGCTTACACCATTCCAACGCTGGCCTTCTATCTGCTGGGAGCGGGCATTCTCCACACGATGGGAGTCGTGCCCGCCGGTTCCGAGATGGTAGGTACGTTGTCCAATATCTACACCCAAATCCTGGGTGATTGGTCGCTTTATCTCTTTCTGGCCGGCGCCTTCGCCATACTCTATTCCACGATTTTCTCGGGAACGATGGCGCTTGGCCTCGTGTTCGCCGACTTCCTGAGAGTCGTCGGCGTCTTCAACCGGAACAACTATCGAGCGCGGCGGAAGGCGATACGGGCCACAATGTTCGTGATCTTGTTCCTCTCCGCCCTGTTTTTCTCGTTTTTGCAGGACCCCGTTGTGATGCTCAAAATCGGCGGTTTTATGTACGCGCTCATGTTGCCGGTCGTCGGATTCGTCACCATCTACTTGAGCTCCAAGCACACGCCGAAGGCTGTTCTCCCCAGTGGTTGGATCACCCTTGCCCTGTGGCTCACCGCCGTCCTGATGGCCATCATGATGGGCTACTCGGTTATACAGCAACTGAACCTGTAACAGAATAGGCCTTGCCTACCGCCAAGGGACACCTACAACGAAGACCCATAGCGGCGTGGGTGACAGCGCAGGAGGACACCCTGGTTCCCGGCCGGACTGGAAAACCGCGATAAGTCCCAAGCGCCGTCCACGAGCGCGGCATTTTATCACTGACTTACGGGAGGCGCGGTGGACTGTCCCCAGGTTTTTTCACCGACCCGTCAGGTGCCGGCACAGCCAATCGCGCCTGTAGACTCGGCAACAAAGCCCATCTTTTCATGAGATTACCTGCGCTTGCCGCCCAACCGACAAGCTTGGGGACTGCGGCCGGCGCTCAGAGAGTCAAGCCGCTCGTGATCCGTGGAATTGGATGGTGACGTTTGATTTCCTATAATGACATCGCGTGAAAAAGAGGAACAGGAAGGCTCCGCCGTGCGTCGGTTGGGTAGAGGGAAAAGGGTGCAGGGAGGTAGTCTTTTGCCAACAAGGCTGATCGCGCTTGCCGGCCGAGCGAAGACGGCGTCAGTGATTCTAGCAGTTCTAGCGGTGGGTCTTGTCCTCGCGACAAGTTACTTCAAGTTGGCTGCCCAAACTCGGCAGGAGCGGGCCAAACATTTACTCGCCCAGTGCTTGGAGGCGATTGGCGGCGATGCGTTCCTTAACGTGAGGAATATGGTCCAGAAGGGCCGCGCTTATTCTTTCCAGCGACAGAACCTTCGCGGCTTGGCCGTCATGTCCATCTACAGCCGCTTCGACCCGATGCGCGAATCGGACGACCCGGATTGGCTTCCCGTCAGCAGGCGGGAGGTCTACACAGAGAAAGGCGACTATTACGTCTTGTTTCGAAACGGCAAGGGCTGGGAAGTGACATTTCGCGGAGCCAGACCCCTTCCCGAGGATTCGTTGCTGAGGTACCGGGAGTCCACTCGCCGGGACATCTTCTACATCCTGCGATATCGCTTCGACGAGCCGGGGATGTACTTCTACTACGCTGGTACCGAAATTATCGACAACGTGCCCACTCACGCCATAGAGATCGTCGACGGTCGGGGCGAGGCCGTGACCGTGTACTTACGAATGTCGGACAACCTTCCGGTGCAGCAGGTTTATATTCGCCGCGACCCGAAGACGCGAATCCCGTACGAAGAGAAATCGCTTTTCTCGAAGTACCGCAAGGTGGGTCAGGTGACCGTGCCCTGGAACATCCAGCGCCGGCGCGACGACTCCAAGATCTTTGAACTGTTCGGTCAGACAGCCGAAATCAATCGTGCGCCAGCCGAAATGTTCGCTCTCCAGAAGAAGCTGGCGATCCTTCCCCCTAAGCCCTAGTAGGCCGTGGGGAAGTGCAGTGACTCATCTTCGCCATATACTTTGGGCTAGGCTTGCTCATCGGTAAGGCACTTTTCAAGACGGAGTAAGAGCCACGAGTGCCTGACCCAACTCAGACAGGCCCTGCTGCGGCTTGGTGGGGATCGATCCCGGGACGGCTGATTGCTGGTGGTATCGCGATTTCCCGACAGTAAACGAAATCTACGGGGAAACACCCGAAGTCGTCCGGTCACGGGAGTCGCTCTCTCGTAGAGGCTAAGCGATAGATCAGCTCATGCGAGACCGGTCCCCCGCATCCGCTCGGCTAGAGCCTTCCAGAACCAAGCTGGAGGCGCGGAACGCCAGTAGTCCATGTCCCGCGAGACCTCAGACGTAGCCAAACAGCGGCGGAAACAAGACGACGATGATCGCCGCCCATGCAGCGTACACCGGCAGGTAGGACATCTGCCAGCGCTCCAGGGCGCCCAAAGGGCCTCGGCGGCACAAGAAGCGCGCATAGAGCCACGCCGACCACGCCAAGTTGACAAGCAAAATGAGGTTCTCTCCCAGAGCTGCCACCTTGTTGGCGCTGAAGCCGAACTCAGAGATGCGGGCCGTGATTGCGGCCAGAGCCACCGCATCGACAACGAGGGCGCTGACGACGAGCAACAACTGCAGCGCGTCAAAGGCGTCCGGCGGCGCTTGCGGGTCGCGCGCCGAAATGGCATAGAGAAGCAGGCCGAGCACCAGAACGAGCAACAAATCAAACCCGATCAACACCTCACGCTCGACATCGATGCCGCTCCCCGTCCACGCCATTGTGGCCAGGAAGGCGCAAAGTACGACTACGAACAACGGCGTGAACAGGCGCGTCAGCACCGGCGCCATATTCTCAATCACGCTCTGCTTCGCCTCCACCAGCCAGGTGCCGATCAGGACGGCCCCCATCGCCCCACAGGGGATCAACCAGCGCTCGGCCAGCCATCCAGCGTCGATGCCGATCACGCGGAACATGAACATCGTGAAGCCTGTCAGCACGCCGCCGCCAAGCGCGATCAGCACGTAGTAGATAAACAGCTCGCCCGTGAACCGCACAAAGTTCATGCGTTCTTGGCCGCTCCGCCAGCGGCCTCCCGCATAGGCGACTCCTACAATCAGCCAAAGCGCGATCGGCAAGTGCAGCGCGAGAAGTACCTCAGTGGACCCTCCGGTTTGGAACGGAAAGATGTTGGCGAAGATGACCGCCACGCCAAAGACCGCCGACAGCGCGCCACAAGTCGCCGCGCCGAGACGCCGCTTCCAAGCGAAGTAGAAGGTCAGGAAGGGCAGCACAAACAGACTGAGGTTCCGTGCGTAGAATGCCGTGGCGGGATCGTCTTTCGGGTCCAGCCCGAACAGCGCCGGAACCTTGATCGCCAGCGCCGCGGCGATCGCCAACGAAACGACCACAACGGGCTCGACGCCTGCCGAACTTCCCGACTCGGCCGCCGCGCCGCGGGGCGTCACGAGCTGCTTCCAAAGCCGTTCGGAATACTCGTGCGCGAACTCCCGCGACAGCGCATCGATCTCGCCCATCCGCTTGACTGCCACCAGAAACGCCTCGTCGGCTGTCAGAGAGGCGTCCATGAGCGCGGCGACCTGATCGCGCAAGTGGCCTTCCAGCTCCTCGACGTCCGCGGCGCGGACCTCTGGCCGCCGGTTCAGGTAGCCCCGCCACTCGGCGATCCGCTGCTCCAGCTCTTCGCTGCCGGTTACCGCCATTCGCCTCAACCCCCCTCCAGGAGCGCTTGGGACGCCGCCGGCCAAATGCCGCGCAGAGTCGCGTCCACCACTTGCCATTGCCGCTGCTGCTTCGCGAGCTGCTCCCGCCCTCGAGGCGTAATGCGATAGTACTTTCGCTTGCGGCCAGTCTCCGACGTCCCCCACCGGCCCTCGATCTGAGCGAGCCGTTCGAGCCGGTGTAGCACGGGGTAGAGCATCCCGTCGGTCCAGCGCAACTGACCGCCGGAGAGCTCGCTGACGCGCTTAATGATGGCGTACCCATAGCTGTCTCCCTCAGCCAGGATGGCCAACACGAGCGGCGTCGCCGAGGCGGCAACGAGATCCTTACCGACGTCCATTTCGCGTCACTATACCTAGAAGAATTATACATTGCAAATCTATGTAATGACAATTGCCTCGCGGTTATGCCTTCCGTCCCCCCGGCGAAGGATCGATCGGGCGATCTCGGCGTCGATGTGATCAAACCGGTCCGAAAGGTAACGGGTACCTTAACCAGCCCTCAGAGGTGAGACCAACCGGCTCGGAACGGACCTGTTGGAAGCCTATCGCCGAGAGATAACTGTCTATAACAAGCCTTCACGCTAGCTATCCAATCGTCGCACCGCCAGGCCCCTGATCAGACTCGGTTTTTCGCTCACGTGACGAGCTTCTGACGGGCCTGAGGCGGCCAGTAATGGGACGGGAATAAGCTTCTCAAGAATGACGTGACGATTCAACCCGCGCTTTGTCATCGCCGAAGCGGTCGAAGACGCGCCCTCACCGACGATCAGGGTGGTCCAGAACTGGGTCGCAGCCTTCCGCGACGAGCATTGACCACAGACACTGTAAGGGCCGCACCATCTGACATCAAAGATCCTTTACAAGCCCGAAGGGGGCGGCTGCCGGCAGGACTCTCTAGAGGACCTTGAGCTGACCGGGACATAGGTGCCGAGGGCACGGCATGCCGTGCCCCTACATTTCCAGGCACCCAACAGATCTGTCGGGGCGCAGCATGCTGTGCCCGCCTGCACTCGCCCGAAACGTGAGTGTATTTATGAAATGGAGTACTAGCCCGCATTTCTCACCACCTGACGGTCGAAGCACGCGATAAGCCCGCCATTACTGCGTTGCGCTTGCTCGCCGTGCTCAACGTACTGTTCAAGTACGCTTCCGCGCGCCGAGCGGCGCGCGCCTTGTACTGACGGGCTTCTCACGCACTTCGCCTCGCCACGTGGTGAGAAAAGCGGGCTAAGCTAGGGCCGCAAACAGGAGATGCGTACCCGGGGGGTTGGAATCCCTTGCGGCAAACAGATACGACGAAGGCCGGCAGCCACTTACGAGCTCACGAGCCACTCGGTGAGCACCTTTCGCATCCTGCCGGGTGGTACCTTCGATTGGAGGGAAAAAGAGCTTCGGGCGCCGAGGATTTGGAAGATGCGGGCGGTCCATCGAAGTTCTCGTCTAGCGTCGCCGGGTTCGACCACCACCCGCTGAGAGTCTTGTGGGTTGACCACGAGAAGTCTTCGCGGAGCGATAGCAGCATAGACGTCGCGCATGTCATAGGCCCCGACGATTCCCGGAAGAAAGCTGCTGAGGGGCTGCTTGGGGGAAGTGTCATCGAGCAGCGAACGGAAGGAAAGCAGGCCGGCAATACTGATTACGCCGTTGATGCGCGGCTCGAGCACGGCCGCTTGTGCGGCCACCAAAGCTCCCGCCCCGACACCCGCCACGAGCCATTCACGACGATTCGTGCGACGGGGCGCGGCGGCCAGCAAATCCTTTACGCGTTGGCCCATCAGCGGGCGCCCAATCTCTAGGGCGCGATAGGCCAGAAAATCATTCCAGGAGAAACCGATTGCGTCGTTGGGGGGCATGGGCGCGGTCTCTCCCCATCCCCGGAGGTCGAGGGCAAGTACCCGGTAGCCCGAAGCGACCAAGGGGTCGATGACGGCGCGGCGGACGGCCGGGTGATCTTTGCCGGCTTCGGCGATCACGACGGCCACACCGCGCGCGAAAGCCCCCACCTCAAAAACACGGTCAGGCACGAGAATACCGGCTTCCCGCCTGGGGATACCGACGCGATTGATCCGCCGGACTTTGTGCAAGATTTCGTTGCGGTAGATTTCATACTCAGCTTGACGGGTCGGCAGCGTTCGCTGGGGCGTGATCTTTTCCGCATAGGCTTGATTCAAGCGACTAACGGTTTCGGCTGTGACTAGACTTCCCGCGGGGAGCGATGGGACGCACCGCAGGTCTTGCTCCACGGCAATCACCGCCGGCTTTTCCGACACGATTTGTTCACTGTCCGCCAACCACCGAGACAACCAGCGTGCGGCGAGTTCACGTTGTCGTTGGGTGAAGCCTGGCTGCTCCGCGGATGGCGCTACTCCGAGCTTGTCCGCGGCGTCCGACGATTCGTAAATCTCGGTGACGTGTTGAAGGTCTTCGAGGCTCCACGCCTGGGCATCAGGATCTGGGGCCCCGGGGCCAATTAGCAAGGGACGCGGTGCGATCCCGGCAAGGATCTCCGGATAATCTATTCCGAGCTCGAAGCTTCGGAAAAGGATTCTCTCCGGGTCGGGATCGACAAGACTCTCGGCGCGGTTGCGAAAGCCTTTACCGGGAGACAGCGACACGGCAGCGCGGAGTCGCTGGTCGAAGCAGGCAAGCAAGAGTGCCTCCATCGCAGCACCGCCGTGGCCAGCCATAGCGATTTTGCCGGGGTCAACCTCGGGGCGCGCCTCGAGATAATCGATAGCCCTCAGCGCGTCCCACACGCGGTACTGCAACAGATTCAATCCCAGCAGGTAGCACTGCCGACCGAGGATCTCGTGTTCATCGAGCGACGGGACGTGGGATGATCCCGTTGCTTGCGGTGGATGCCCTTGCCGCTCCCCCGCGCCGACCGGGTCCCAGGTAAGCACCACGAAGCCTAGCCGCGCCAGCAAAATACAAAAGCGCTGATAGGGTTCGTGGGCTTTACCTTCCCGAACACGACCGGGCACGAGGATCACCGCCGGCCGCGGACCGTCGACGTGTCTTGGTCGATAAAGGTTTACGGGGACCAGGAACCGAGGGCGGCTTTCGTAGACGACTCTTTCGACTACGTAGTCCTCTCGTTGAAGCGAGCCGCCATGGCGCGGGTTAAGCGCTGTGATTGCGGGAAGCGGCCCCAACATCTCGGCCAGATTTGTCCGAATTTCCGCTTGCAGCTGCTCAATGGCGGCGGGCGACCGTGCGCTTGCCAGCCGCCGTCGCCGCCTCTCGTCGAGCTGCCGGATATAGTCCAACAGGCGTTGCCAGAGCATGTCCCGCAGCCCGGCGGCGTAGGCGGGAGCGGCGTCAAGCTTCGTCGCCGCGAGCAGCAGGGCCGCCAGTTCTCTTCGTGTGAGTTGCTGTGGCAAATCGAAAAGGGAGATCGTGAGAGATCTGTTGCAGGGAACGGGGTATCGGGTGGCACCTACAAGGTGCTTTGGCAGTCAGGTGATTTGCGACCAGCGATCGGTGTAGGTGACCGGCTCTCCAGGTTCGCGAAAATCGGTGACAAGCCCCTAGCCCGCATTCGCGATCTCTGAAAAGTTGTCTGTACGCTGTTCACATTCTATCTAGAAGTACGCATTTCGGGGACGAAAGGGTACAATTCGTGAAAGCATAACGATGCCTGTGTGAGGTGAATTGAGGTCCCCTCGGCGGGATTTTCGTGGGCCGCGGTGGGCGTTCACGAATGCTCCCTGACTTGGTAGTGCAATTCATGAGTTCGGTGACATATATTTAGGAGCCGGGTGGACGATCGGCAACTTCGGGCACGGCATGCCGTGCCCACCGGGTTCGCCGAAACGTGAGTGTGCTTATGAAACGGAGTACTTAGGCCGACAGCTTCCTCTAACGCATGCTCAAGCGCCGCGTCGATGATCAGATCCGGCTGATCAGCCAGCCCGACCACGCCGCCGTATCGGGCTACCTAGCAGCCCATTGGGGGAACCGGGAATTCAGCGTAGCGGGTGGTTACGCCGATTGCCCTGACCCTGAGCTAATTCGGTCCGAGGTGGTTCTAGCCATTGCCGAGCACGACAACGGCTGGTGGGAGTGGGAAGCCGATCCGGAACTGGATCCCAACGATGGCCTTCCGTTGGACCTTTTGCAGCTCACGCAAGAGCAAGGTTTTGCCCGCTGGCGACTGGGCGTCCCGCGCTTCGCGGAGAAACACCCTTACGTGGCGCTGCTGATCAGCTTTCATGCTTACTGGCTGCATGCTTACCGCGTAGAGGCGAATCCGGATGCCTCGTTTGCCCATCCGCTTTTCGGCGATCCGGACTCGTGGCCGCCGGCGAGTGGTAACGAGCTGGAGCAGGCGAGGCGGTTCGTCGGCGAGCAAAAGGTGTTGCAAGGGGAGATTATTGCCCGCTTGTGCAAAGATCCCGTCTGGGCATCGGCCGCGGGTTCCCAAAACTTGAACCCTCATGTGCGGCTGTTGCAGGTTGCCGATGCCTTGTCGCTCTTCTTATGTTTCGGTGGCAAGGTGCGGCGGACGCTGGCCGGAATCCCACGCAAGAGCTGGGAGGACCGGGTTACGCTGGAGCTTCAACCCGTTGGGTCGAGGATCGTCTGCCGCCCTTACCCGTTTGACCAGGACCCGTTGCCGGTTGTGCCGCGGGCTCGCGTTTTGCACGAGCCCTTCGAGCGGCCGGCGGAGTTTCAAGCCTGGTGGCAGAGTCTCGAGCGGCGGGAGATTCAGTTCGAGTTCTGTTCGGGAGAGTAGAATCTCCGAGAATGCGAGGGAAGCTTCGCCCCGCGTTACAGCAGCCGGAAGTTGATCTCGATGTTGGCCACGACGGTGACTTTCTTACCGTCCTTCCGCGCCGGGTTGAACGTCCACTGGCGGACGGCTTCGACGGCCTTTTCGTCCAGCCCGAGACCGAGACTGCGCAGCAGGCGGAAGTTTCGCGCCCGCCCGTCGGGTGCGATGGCAACCCGTAAGACGACGGTTCCTTCCTGGCGGGCGATGCGAGCCTCGTCGGTGTATTCGGGCTCGGTTTTATCCGCTAGTCTCGGGGGTTTGCGGACTTCTCGCCCGGAGTAAACCTCGCCCAGGTCCCCACTCGAAGAACCGAGCGCAAGAACCCGCTTTTCTCTCACGGCGCGGGCGCGCGCTTCCATGACTTGCGCCTCTCGACTGCGTTGCAGTTTTTGAAGCACGCGGGCGGAATGCTCGATAGTCGTAATCGTGTCGATATGGTCCGGCCCTAACACCTTTTCGCGAATGGCGAGGGCGTGCTCATGGTAGACGTCCGCCTTGGGCAGCAGCCCGAGGTTCTCATAAAGCACCGCCATATTGCTGATGCTCTGGGCCACGACTGGGTGTTCACGACCGAACTCTTTGACACGGATCGCAAAAGCCTTTTTGTAGTACTCCTCGGCCCGGTCGTACTTACGGCGTGCATGGTAATAGCGCCCAACTTCGTTGAGGTAAGCCGCGTAGTCGGGGTGTTCGGGACCCAGCGCCCTACGGGCAACTCTAAGACATTCCTCATAGAGTAATTCCGGCTTAGCATAATCACCTTGCGCACGATAAAGCCGGGACATGCGCATCAATGTTTCAGCCGTTTGGAAATTGTCCGAGCCGAGCGCTTCAGCTTGCTTCAGTGCGGACTGGAACTGCGTCTCCGCCCGCTCGAAGTCACGCTCCGCGAGAGCCTGCTCTCCGGCGGCGATGGCCTGCTCCCAGCCGGGAGCCTGTGCATCTAGACACGCTGTGGTGCCAGGTATAACCAGAGCCACCGAGCAGACATAGAGACCGATTTGCGCTGCCGAGACCTTCATCCGCTGTGCTGGACCGAAACCAGCCTCCCCCAAAGTAATTTCAGTCTATCAGGCTCGAATCGGACGACTGCCCGGCGCGAGAGGGTAGACAAGCGGGGACCAATCTGATTCACTAATCAGTCACTAGGGCACAGCGAGACGATGAATCTTCCCCTGACACCGATCCGTTTTCTATTGTGGGCTGCTAATGAATATGGTTCCAAGGTCGGCGTGGTCGACGGCAAGCGAAGGCTGACCTATAGCGACTTGCTGGAGCGGTCAAGCCGCTTGGCGGCAGCGCTCGGAGGATTGGGTGTTAAGGCCGGGGATCGTGTGGCCAGCTTAAGTCTCAACTGTCATCAATTATTGGAAGCCTATTACGGTGTGCCGATCGCCCGGGCGATTTTGTTGTCGCTCAACGTGCGGTTGTCGGCGGAGGAGCAAGCCTACATCCTTGAGCATTCGGGGTCGAGAGTGGTTTTGTTCGACCCGGAGTTGCTGCCGCTGGCGGTCGGCTTGCACGCGAAGTTGGCAAATATAGTCTGGGTCAGTCTTAGGTCTCACGAGGAACTTCCTGATTGGGTCTATCCGGAAACATACGAAGAGTTGATCGCGCCGGCCGAGCCGCAACCACCCGACTTCACCACCTACGACGAGAATGCAGTGGCTGAGTTGTTCTATACCAGTGGCAGCACCGGCCGGCCCAAAGGCGTGATGCTGTCTCACCGCACGCTTTATCTGCACGGTCTCTACACGGCGCTGGGGACAAGTCGACGGGGAGGACGAAATGCCGCCGACCGCGGCGTGGAAATGCACTCGATTCCGCTGTTCCATGCCAACGGATGGGGTCGTCCTCACACCGTCACCTTCATGGGCGCCCGGCACGTCATGCTGAAGCGGTTCGATCCGGCTACGGCGTGCGAGCTGATCGAGCGAGAGGGGGTTACGGCATTCTCAATGGTGCCGACCATGGCGAACATGCTGCTGAGCTTTCCGGACCTCGCTGACTACGACCTAAGTAGTCTCGAAGAGGTCTTGATCGGCGGCTCTGCGCCGTCGCCGTCGCTGACTCGGCAGTTGGAAGAGAGGCTTGGCTGCCACGTCTTGGCCGGCTACGGATTAACGGAAACGTCGCCCATTGCCACGATGGCCCACCTGAAAGAGACATTAGGGGAGATCTCCGATGAGGAAAGGATCCGCCGCCAGGCGATGACCGGCTATGCTCTTCCGGGTGCGCAGCTGAAGGTAGTGGGACCCGATGGCGCCGAAGTCAGCAAGGATTCAAAGACGATCGGCGAAATCATTATCCGCGGCGACGTCGTGATGGACGGTTACTGGAGCGAGCCACAGGCCAGTGCTGAAGCTATCGTGGACAATTGGCTCCACACGGGTGATATGGCTTGGTGGGATGAGTACAACTATGTCCTCATCGTCGACCGCAAGAAGGACATCATTATCAGCGGCGGTGAAAACATCTCGTCGGTCGAGGTGGAAAACATCATCGCGTCGCATCCGGCCGTGTACGAGGCGGCGGTCGTAGGAGTTCCAGACGAGAAGTGGGGCGAGGTTGTGAAGGCTTTCGTCGTGGTCAAACCCGGCTTAGCCGCAAGCGAGGACGATATTCAAGAGCACGTTCGCAAACATTTGGCCGGTTTCAAGGTTCCCAAGAGCGTGGAATTTCGTGATGAGTTGCCGAAGGGTGCGACGGGGAAGATCCTCAAGCGTGTGTTGCGTGAACCCTACTGGAAGGATATGGGGAAAGGCGTTCACGGAGGCGGATCGGGATAGTTGCGCTGAGATCCCATTTATAATGGTGAATCAGCGTTCGCTCGGGCGTTGCGAACGGCAGAGACCCAAAGAGAAGCCGGCATGGCCGACCCACGGATGATTGCTGAACGTAACGCGGTGCCGGACGAGTTGCTGGAGAGATTCTGGGAAAAAGGTCTCGTTTTGTTCGGCGAGCGCGTCCAACAGGAATACGGGCTGGCCACGCCCATTTTTATCGACCTCAGGCACAAGCTGTACGACGACCTGACGGTCTTAGCCGCTCTCGGCCAGGCGTTGCACGAAAGACTTATCTCGATCGTCGTCGCCGAGCCGGGCTCTGGTTCCAAGCCACAACAGGTCATCGGTATTCCTGACACCGCAACCCCACTGGCCCTCGCCACGGTGCTCGCTTCCCGGTCGTTGTCGTCTCCCGTTAGCTACGGGCAAATGAGGAAGAAGCCGGCGGCTTACCCCGGGGGCCGCTCCGGCGTAAGCGCCTATATGGGGTCGATCAATGAAGCGCGCGAAATCACTTTGATCGACGACGTGATGGCCTCAGGCCGAAGCAAACTCTGGGCAATTGAGGAGCTCAAAAAAGACGGCCTCGAGGTGAAGCGCGTCCTCGTGGTGGTCGATCGTGAGCAGGGGGGCGAGAAAGTCCTGGAAGAAATAGGCTGTCCGGTGTATAGCCTCTACAGGATTTCTGAGCTGATTGACTACTTTGCTTCCCGGGGCAAATTGGACCCGGATACGGCTCGCGCGGCTCTCGAGCACATTCGATCCAAGAGGTTCGGCTAGCGCCTTTCGAGCCGTCCGACGGAAACCCAGTCGATGCCTGACTCCGGATTCCCCGACATGGAGTTCTTGGGTGCGACGGCCCGCGAGGCCGGGGCAGCCATTCTGGAGGTGTATCAAACCGATTTCGAAGTAGCTCACAAAAGCGATGCGTCCCCTCTGACCGAAGCCGACCTGCGCTCCCACCAAGCGATCACACAGCGGCTGAAGGAGCGCTACCCCGAAGTCCCAATACTTTCGGAAGAGAGTGCCGAACAAACACCCTATGAGGTTCGAAAAAGTTGGGGCCTTTTTTGGTTGGTCGATCCGCTAGACGGAACGAAGGAGTTCATCAAGCGCAACGGCCAGTTCACGGTCAATATCGCGCTGATTCGAGGGACGCAGCCCTCGGCAGGTGTAGTTTATGCCCCAGCGTTTGATTTGCTCTATTACGGCAAGGTTGGCGAAGGTGCGTTCAAAGTCGAGGGCAAGGCAGCGCCGGTTGCTTTGGCAGCCAATCAGCCGAGGGATCCGAGCCGCCTCGTGATCGCTGGGAGCTTGTCACATCCCACCCCGGAAATGGATGCCTTCGTGGCTGAGCAACGCCAAAAATACTCGGCGGTCGAGTTCGTAGCCATGGGGATCTCGCTAAAACTTTGCATGGTCGCCGAGGGCAGCGCGGACATCTACCCTCGCCTGGGACCAACCATGGAATGGGATACGGCCGCGGCCCACGCCGTTGCCTCAGCGACGGGGAGAAGAGTGGTTCGCTACGGCAGCGAGGACGAATTGTCTTATAACAAAGAAAACCTGCTCAACGATAGGTTCGTGGTGCGCTAGCTCGTATCCGCCGATGCCTTTTTTGCGTATAGACCCGAGGAGGTCGCTGTGAGAGTCGCCGTCGTCGGGCTGGGTTTCATGGGGGCCACCCACCTGCTCGCCTACCAGAAAGCCGCTCGTGCGGAAATCGCGGCTGTGGTCAGCGGTGATCCCAAGAAGCGGTCCGGTGATCTCAGCGCGATTGGCGGCAACCTGGATTCTACTAGCCTAGACCTGGAAGCGATAGCTTTCGGCCAGGTGGCCCGGTACGCCAAAGCCGAAGAGGCTTTCGCCGACCCGAAGGTGGACGCCGTCGACCTGTGTGTGCCCACGTACTTGCACGCCCCGCTCGCACAAGCAGCGCTAGCCGCCGGAAAGCACGTGCTGGTCGAAAAGCCGATGGCCTTAACGGGCGACGAGTGTGACGCCATGATATCGGCGGCCCACAAGAACAGCCGCGTCCTCATGGTGGCGCAGGTGATCCGCTACTGGCCCGAGTACCGAGCCGTGAGAGAGATCGTCCGTTCGGGCAAGCTTGGCGCCGTTCGGGCTGCTTCTCTGTCACGAAAGTGCGCGGTACCGAGCTGGAGCAAGTGGATGCACGATCCCGCTAACAGCGGCGGGGGAGTTTTTGACTTGTTGATCCACGACTTCGACTACTGCCTGCAGCTTTTGGGACGCCCACGATCGATATCCGCCGTGGGTGTCGAAGCCATCGACAAAGGGATTGACGTGAGCGAGGCTCGGCTTCACTACGAGAACAACATCCCGGTCACCATCTCGGGAGGCTGGTACCCCGGCGATTATCCGTTATCGATGGCCTTTTCGATCGCCTGCGACAGTGGGGTGCTCGATTTCCACTCGGCCTCCCGGCCGTTGAGCCTCTACCGCGCCGACCGTGGTCCGGAGACCCTCGAACTCCCTCCAACGGACGGATTCGAGGCCGAGCTCCAAGCCTTCGTGGATGCCTGCGAGCGGGGAGAGGCGCCCGCGGATTGCCGTCCCGAGGAATCAGCGCTTGCAACAAGAATGACGCTGGCCATGCGGGCGTCACGCGAAATGCGCGGCGAGCCGGTGGCAGTTTAGGGGCAGGAAGGCGTGAAACAATCGGGGACTGTCACAAGCGGCGTCCTAGAAGGCACGTAGAATCAATGCAACCTCAGCCGCAGTTGACTGTCCCCAGTATTTTTTCACAGCTTCCAGAAACCCATCTCATAGATGGCACGGACGAGGCTTGGTCCGCTTTTCTCACGAGGGTTTGGTGGCCAGCGTTGAACGAACGATATTTGTAGGGGCGGACCGCCGTGTCCGCCCGCCCGTGAGATTCACACTGCGTCCCATTCGATCACGCGACCAAACCCCGCAAAAACCCCTCTGGGCAGGCGCAGCGGCCTGCCCCTACAGTTTTGTCGTGAGAAATGAGGGTTAGTCCTCAGGGTAGTGGGAGACCACGCTCTAGCCTAGCTGGATGAGGACGTGCCAGCGAGGTCTTCGGGGACTTCCATACAAGATAGATAAAGACTGGCCGACCAGGGTGGATCTATCTCGCGAATCTCACCCAACTCCCCCTATCAGAGAAGGGCACAACCGGCGACCCGAATTGAGTAGGACGTGTGACTCCAGGGATCTTCGAAAAACGGCCTGAACGAGGGTGTGGGAGAGCGGCCGTGCCGGCGATACCAGCCGGGGGCTAACGCAAAGCTCGGCGGCGGCGCGTTAACGCGTCCGCTGGAGCGCCTATTGATACCCGCAGAATATAGTGTTGTTTTCGGACACAGCAAATGCCTTGCCAGAGCGGGCGCAGCACGCTGCGCCCCTACACTGTATTTCGCGAACATCAATAGTTGGGCTTACTGCTATCCATTACCGCGCTCTTCAAAGTCTGAATAGTAGAATTATTAACAAGCCAGATGCCAGGCTCGCAAAGGCCGCCCTGATTGAGTTCCATAGGTTCCAACGCGGTTCGAAGTCTTTACGAGCTGCTTTTCGCGTTGTTTCATTCATAGCGTCGACATCCAGAGTTTGTAGTTTGTTATTCAGCGGTATGTTAATAGTGACGGTCGGCAATTGGACGCCGAAAAGATAGGCGACTGCGGCGAAGATTATGAGCAGACGCCCAGCTCCATCCAATTGCCCGATGCCAAGCACAGCCGAAGTCACCAAAGCCACAACTGAACCGACCCAGACCAACACAAAAAGCGGCTGATTATTCTGGATAACGCGATCCATCACCTGAAAAGCCCGGATGAACTCCCGGTCTTTTAAACTTCTTATGCCCGGCATCGCCACTAAGGCAAAAGCAAACAGGAAGCCTGCCACCAGGGAACACAGAAATGTAGCCAAGATC
This sequence comes from Bryobacterales bacterium, assembly GCA_965248105.1. Taxonomy (GTDB): domain Bacteria; phylum Acidobacteriota; class Terriglobia; order Bryobacterales; family UBA6623. Next base: position 213,303 of record CBDFIK010000006.1, on the reverse strand, counting down.
AATGCAATCTGAAAGGTCCCCATGATTCCTCGAATCTCTTGAGTGCGGGGCGCACCACTGGAGTTAGCTGCCGCGACTTATCGGGTAGCGTCGTAGCGCGTTGCAGCATTTCATTCAGTACGATAACCCTGGTGTCTTATGGAGGTACGCATCATCCGTCAACTGCTTTAACATGAAGTCGGCAACATCAGCGCGAGAGATTTTCAGTTTTGTCGTCTTGTCAGAGCTGGGAAAGCCATGCCGGTATTGGCCGGTTCGCTCTCCGTCAGTGAAGGCTCCAGGACGGACGATCGTCCAGTCCAGATGGCTTCGCCTGACGTAGTTCTCTTGACTTACATGGTCGGCGTACATTGGACGCAGGAGGAGTCCAAACATGATGTATTTCCAGAAGACGTTCAGATTGCCCCGACTATCTCCGACTCCAAGAGTCGATTGGCAGATAAAACGTCGGACGCCCACCTTTTCCATCGCGCTGAGGATATTTCGTGTTCCCTCTGACCGGACCGTACCTTTCCTGCCCGCACCGAGTGAACACAGCACCGCTTCGTGGCCTTGTATCGCTCTCTCCACCGACGCAGGATCCATTACATCGCCCTGAATCACCTGCAGATCGGCGTGCTTGATGTCGACTCTCACGGGATCGCGTGCAAACGCGGTGACCATGTGTCCCTGCTCAAGGGCTTGCTTGACAAGCTGACGGCCTATGCTGCCTGTTGATCCAAAGATGATTAGCTTCACCTCAATCCTCGCATTGTCTAATGACAGGGCCTAACGGCTTTGAGCTCAGCGCCCCGCTCGTACCTGCTCTTGTTCCTCAAGGCTCCCAGACCAGAACCATTATTGGCAAATGGCCTAGCCCGCGGGGTCGGCGGCGGCGATTTGTTAGGTGACTTCTTCGTACCAAACAGAGACGAACCATGTGGCAGGTTCTAAACTGCCCCCACTGGCAGATTGCTTAATCTCAATCACTTTGATAGACGGGTTCTTTTTGAGCCATTCATTGATCTCATTCTCAAGATCGAGGTTCTTTCGCCGGCCAAAAAAGGAATCCTTTTTTGAGAACAGTTTCACTTTCATTTGGTCCTCCTGGATTATTCCTGTAGGCACCTAACTCTTGTTTAGGCTGACCTGGATAAAACCCGTCCTGGTCGGCCTAAGACGAAGTCGCCGACGCCCACCCGGACGGCAACCACATTGTTTTGAATGGTTTCCGGCGTCTTCAAGAACTTCCTTCCCCGTATTATGCCGGCCGGTCCGGATAATCCCACCGCTCTCGCTGGGGACGGCTTTGCGCAAACTGTCGAAAGGCTCCTGGTGTTTCGGACAGGAACGTCAATGATGCCACATAGATCCGCCCTCACGGCGAAGCTTTTACGTATCGGCCCACCCGACCACGAGGGGTTGCAGCGTACGGGTGAGGTCCGCACTCCTGCTATTCTTTGCTATCGCGTTTCCCTTCGGCATTTATGAGATAGCCCAGGCTGCTAACGAGTTCTGCGGGCCAGACACCTCTGCGTGTCCTGGCAACCATATCAGCAGAACTCGCAACCGGGCTTGCTGATTGGCTGCTCTACGAGGGGACGCCACACAGCCTCGTCCGGACCGCCGTGGTACTGTGAGTTTCTTGCAGCCGACGCCTGAAGAACAGGGCGGCCATTCCTACCCAGGGGAAAACTAAACCTCCCCGGAACCCGAGGAACTTGTGTCGGAAATCGTCAATCTCGATGCACTCGAAATCCTGGATTCACGGGGCAATCCGACTGTCCAGGTGGCGGCGACCCTCAAGAGCGGGTCGCACGGCGTGGCGCGCGTCCCTTCGGGCGCCTCTACCGGGATCAACGAGGCGGTCGAGCTTCGCGACGGCGACACGAGCCGCTACCAGGGCAAGGGCGTCCAGAGGGCCGTGGCGCACGTCAAGGGCGAGATTCTAGAAGCGGTCCGTGGCCTGGATGCTTCCGATCAAGCTGCACTCGACCACAAACTTATTGAGTTGGACGGAACACCCAACAAGGGCCGGCTCGGGGCCAACGCACTGCTCGGCGTCTCGATCGCCGCGGCACGAGCGGCGGCCGAGGACAAAAACGTGCCGCTTTACCGTTCGCTGAGCGAGCGGCAAGAGTACACGCTGCCGGTACCGATGCTTAACGTCCTCAATGGAGGTGAGCACGCCGACAACAATGTCGACATCCAGGAGTTTATGGTGCTGCCTTTGGGGATGCCCACGTTTAGCGAGGCCTTGCGGGCGGCCGCTGAAACCTTCCACGCGCTGAAGGCGATCCTTCATTCCAAAGGCTACGAGACGGCCACAGGAGACGAAGGAGGTTTCGCCCCTCGCCTCAAATCCAACGAAGAGCCAATGGAGTTGCTGGTCGAAGCGATCGAAAAAGCGGGTTACGAGCCGGGGAACGACATCGCAATTGCCATGGACGCGGCGGCGAGCGAGTTCTACGAGGACGGGATGTACGTCTTCAAGAAAAGCGACGGTAGCCGCAAGTCAGCCGCCGAGATGAGCAAGATGTGGTCGTCGTGGATCGAGCGTTACCCTCTGGTTTCACTCGAAGACGGCTTTTCCGAAGTTGACGCGGAAGGTTGGAAGCAAGGAACGGCCAAGCTTGGCGGGCGGGTTCAGCTGGTCGGGGACGACCTATTCGTTACGAACACGGAGATCTTCAAGAAAGGCATTGCTGACGGGCTGGCCAATTCGATTCTCATCAAACTCAACCAGATCGGCACCGTCACCGAGACGCTGGAGTGCATCGACATTGCTCGACAGAACAATTACACCTTCATCATTTCGCACCGCTCCGGTGAAACCGAAGACACCACCATCGCGGACTTGGCCGTAGCGGCGGGCGGAGGGCAGATCAAAACCGGCTCGACCTGCCGCAGCGAACGGGTAGCGAAGTACAATCGGCTACTCGAAATCGAAGCGGAGCTCGGCGACCAGGCTCGCTACGCGGGCCGACAGGCGTTCAGCAGGTGGGTAGCGTAGATTCCGGACGCATCGCCGTTGACCGCAACCGCCTTAGCCGATATACTGGAATTTCATGCAGTTGATCCTCCATCACCGGCATACCCACCGCCATCATGGCGGTGTTCGGCACCGGTAGGGGATCCGCACGGAAGTACGTAGTATTTGTTCGAATCCCAGCCCGCCGGCTAAAAGGCCGAGCGGGCTTTTTCTTTGGACAGGTTATGAAACTCGACTTCACCAAACTCGACGGCCTGGTGCCGGCAGTCATTCAAGATATCGATGACGGGCGGGTGCTGATGGTCGGCTTTATGAATGAAGAATCGTTTCAAAGAACGCGGCAAAGCGGCAAGGTGACGTTCTTCAGTCGTTCCCGCAACGAACTTTGGACGAAAGGTGGCACGTCGGGCCACTACCTGCTGGTGAAAGAGATCCAGGTGGACTGCGACGAAGATACGCTGCTGATCAAAGCTGAGGCTCTAGGTCCGGGCGTTTGCCATAATGGGTTCCGAAGTTGCTTCTACCGCCGTCTGAAGAACGACGAATGGGACCAATTTGAGGATCGCGCTTACGACCCGGATGCCGTGTACAAAGGCCGCGGTGAGTAGAGGCGTGGATCCATCGCTAGACGGATATATGTCACGCTCGCGGAACCTTGTTGTCGCCGGTGGCCGGGATCAATCGCGCCTACTGCAAGATGTCTCAACTTAATCACCTAGGGGCGCAACTCATTCTGCCCGCGAACCGGCGAACCTAAGCGCTATGCTACCGATCACCTCGAGCGCTGACAAGACGGCCTTGAACCGGCTCTTCACGCGCCGCCGGCGGCGGCTCGGACGCGCCGAGGCGGTTGTGGGCCCGATTCTAGAGGCGGTCCGCAAACGTGGTGACCGGGCCCTAGTCCGATACGCTCGGCAGATGGATGGCCTGACCTCGCCGGGTGTTCGCGTGCAACCGGAAGTCTTGCGGCGGGCGGCCGCTGATCTACCGAAGGATTTCCGCAGGGCGCTCGTCGCAGCCCGCCGGCAGATACGCCGCTACGCCGAGCTTCAGATGCCTCGCTCATGGACGAAGCGAGCGCTCCCTGGCGTGAAGCTGGGTCAACTCGTGCGGCCCATCGAGTCGGTTGCGGCCTACGTGCCGGGAGGCCGATATCCGTTGCCTTCGACCTTGATGATGACGGTAGTCCCGGCGCAAGTGGCAGGGGTAAGGGTCATTTCCGTCGCCTCGCCTCAGCCGCCGAACGAAACGCTGGGCGCCGCGGGCTTGCTGGGAGTCGAAAACTTTTTCCACATGGGAGGGGCGCAGGCGATTGCTGCCTTCGCGTTCGGAACGGAGACCGTGCCGCGCGCGCAGCGCATTGTCGGTCCTGGGAACATCTACGTCGCGGCAGCAAAAAAGTTACTGGCCGGGGAGGTGGGTATCGATTTCGTTGCGGGGCCGACTGAGATCGTGCTCATTGCTCCCGAGGGCGACCCTCGCCTGCTAGCGGCGGACATGCTGGCGCAGGCCGAGCACGATGTCGATGCCTCCGCGATTTTGTTGACCCGCTCCAAGCGGCTGGCCGGCAAGGTCGTGGCCGAAGTAGAGAGACAGCTTTCGACCCTGCCCACCCGCTCAACGGCTGCAAAGTCGATCGCCAAGAACGGCGCCATCGTGGTGACGCGAACTATCGACGAGGCGTTCGAGATCGCCAATCGCTTCGCTCCCGAGCATCTGTGGATTCCCGAGGAATCGCTCGTCTCGAAGGTCGAGAACGCGGGTAGCGTGTTTGTCGGTACGTGGAGTCCGGAAGCGGCGGGAGACTATGCCTCGGGACCCAACCATGTTCTGCCGACGGGCGGGTCCGCGGTGCTGCGCGGCGGGCTGTCGGTGTTCGACTACTTGAAGATCATCTCGGTGCAGCAGCTCGAGCCGGAAGGTTTGCGACGCTTGGCGCCATCGATTTTGACGTTGGCCCGCGCGGAAGGGCTAGAGGCCCACGCTCGCTCGATCGAGGTGCGACTCCATGCCTAAAGCGGTGTCCATTCGCCGGCCTCGGCCTCGTCGCGCGGTTCAAAGGATGAAGCCCTACTCTCCGCCGACCAGCGACCGCTACGGCAAGGTGCGCCTGGACTTCAACGAAAACACGGTGGGCTGCTCTCCACGTGTCGCCCGCATGCTCAGAAATCGAGTTGCCCGCGACTTTTTGGCGGTCTACCCGGAATACGAGAAGGCACGGCAAAAGATGGCCGGGTTCTTTGGCGTCAAGTCGGACCGGATTCTGTTCACCAACGGTACCGACGAGGCAATTCACCTGCTGGTGAGCACCTACGTGGATGACGGCGGCGAAGTGGTGATTCCCTCGCCGACCTACGCCATGTTCCGCTTCTATGCGGAGCTGGCCGGGGCGGCGCTGCGGCTCATCCCTTATCGCAAGGACCTGGCGTTCCCGCTCGAGGAGATGCTTTCCGCCATCACGGCAAAGACGAGGCTAGTGCTGGTTGCCAACCCGAACAACCCCACGGCTGGGGCGATTCGTTTGAAGGAGATCGAAGCCATCTTGCGCCGGGCGCGCAACGCCGCTGTCTTGATTGACGAGGCATATTACGAATTCTGCGGAATTACGGCCCTCAAGCGGCTCTCCCGGTTCCCAAACCTTTTTGTGAGCCGAACATTCTCGAAGGTGTACGGCCTAGCCGGTTTGCGGATGGGCTGTCTCTTCTCGCAGACCGGCAACATTCAATTGGTGCGCAAAGGCCAGTCGCCCTACAGTGTCAACTCGATCGGCGTGATGTGCGCTTTGGAGGCTATTGAAGACCAGGACTACATACGTTCCTATGTCGAAGAGGCACTGGAAGCCCGGGAGATGTTGCGCCGGGGGCTCGATCGGCTGGGGATTCGCTGCTACCCGAGCCAGGCGAACTTCGTCCTCGCGGAATTCGGGGACAGCGCCGGACAAGTCTGCGGGTACTTGCGTGAAAAAGGTTTGCTAACTCGCGACCGCAGCCACGAGCTTCCCGGGACGGTGCGAATCACCGCCGGCAAGAAATCGCAAGCTCGAAAACTGCTGGCTTGCCTGCGAGAGGTGATCTAGCCTAGCGAAGTGAGCCGTGCGGCGGCGAAGCCAATGCTTTGCTGCCCACGACCGGCAGGAAGTGATCACCAACTTATGTAACGACCTTTGATCTACCGTGCTGGAAACGCGATGAGAAAAGCGACGGTCGAGCGGAGTACGAAAGAGACGCGGATCCGTGCCAGGCTCGCGATCGAGGGCAAGGGACGGTACGAGGTGTCCAGCGGCATCCGCTTCTTCGATCACATGCTGGAGTTGTTTGCAAAACACGGTGGATTCGATCTAAGCATCCAAACCGAAGGGGATCTAGACGTCGATCAGCACCACACCGTGGAAGATGTAGGAATCGTACTGGGACAGTGTTTCTCCCAAGCTTTGGGCAAGCGCGTTGGTATCAACCGCGCCGGCTATTTCGTCATGCCTATGGACGAATCACTGGCCGTCGTGGCGGTGGATCTCGGAGGCCGTCCGGCGCTGGTCTACCACGCGCCGACCCGCTTTCGGACAGTGGGCGATCTCGAAGTCGAGCTGTTGCACGACTTCTTCGATGGCTTCGTTCACCACTGCGGCGCGAATCTCCACGCCCGCTTGCTGTATGGCCGCTCGAACCACCACAAGATCGAGGCGATCTTCAAGTGTTTCGCACGGGCGATGCGATATGCGTGCTCGAAGGATTCCCGACTCAAGAATCAACTGCCCAGCACCAAAGGTCTGCTGGAGGGAACGGCACCCACAAGAGGTCAGAGAGCAAGATGAACCGCACAGCGACGGCCGTAGCGCTCCGCGGCGCTTGTCCGCGGTTTCTAGCTTATGATTGCCATCTTTGACTACGGCGCCGGTAACCTGCGTTCGGTAGAGAATACCCTGGCCGCCATCGGCACGCGCTATGAGCTGGTTCGTGACGCCGAGGGTCTCCGGCGGGCCGAGAAAATCATCCTCCCGGGTGTAGGGCACTTCGGGCAACTCATCCGCTCGCTGGACTCATTAGGCGTCCGGGAGACATTTCGGGAGCGGATCGCGGCGGGCGTCCCATTCCTCGGCATCTGTCTCGGCTTGCAAGCGCTGTTCGAGAGCAGCGAGGAGGCGCCGGAACTGGCAGGTTTGGGCGTCTACCCAGGCACGATTCGTCGTTTTCCAACGGGGACGCGGGTGCCGCATATGGGCTGGAACAACTTAGAGTTGCACGGTCGACCGCGCCTCTTTAAGGGCCTTGCAAGCGACCCTTATGTGTATTTCGCCCACAGCTATTACGTGCCGGATACGGTTGCCGGCGACCGCGCGGCGGCCTGGTGTGAGTACGGAGTCAGATACGCCGCCGCACTGGAGGCCGACAACGTTTTCGGAGTGCAGTTCCATCCGGAAAAATCAAGCGCGATCGGACAGCAAGTCGTTCGGAACTTCCTAGAGTGCTAGCCAAGAGAATCATCCCCTGTCTTGATGTCACCGAAGGCCGGGTCGTCAAAGGCGTCAACTTTGTCAACTTGCGCGACGCCGGCGATCCCGTCAAGTTGGCCGAAGTTTACAACCGGGATGGCGCGGACGAGTTGGTCTTCCTCGATATCACCGCCTCCAGCGATCGCCGCGACACGATGGTCGATGTGGTCGAGCGGACCGCCCGTAAGGTCTTCATTCCCTTGACCGTCGGTGGCGGTATTCGGGCGGTGCCTGACGCCCGAAAGCTCCTCGTAGTAGGCGCCGACAAAGTGTCCGTCAACACCGCCGCCGTGGAACGCCCGGAACTGATTACCGAGCTCTCGCAGGAATTCGGCTCTCAGGCAGTCGTCTTGGCGATCGACGCCCGTCGCAGTTCGCCAGGCGAATGGAAGGTTTTCACTTACGGAGGCCGCAAGGATACCGGCCTTGACGCAATCGAGTGGGCAAAGCGTGGCGAGTCCCTGGGAGCCGGCGAGATCTTGCTCACCTCGATGGACTGCGACGGCACGCAAGCCGGCTTCGATTGCGAGCTGACGCGGCAGATTTCGCGCAACACGAGCATCCCGATCATTGCCAGCGGCGGTGGCGGCCGGCCCGAAGATTTCGTGGAGGTTCTTACCGACGGGGAGGCGGACGCAGCGCTGGCTGCCTCGATTTTTCACTACGGTACGTATGTCGTTGACAGCCTGAAAGAGATTCTCGGTAAGCACGGCATTCCGGTGAGGACCGCCGAAGGCTCCCAGACGGACTGATCGGTTTGCCGGCGGCGTGAGAACATTTCATGCCCCACCTCTTTTACTACCTCGACTTCACGGTCTCGGTCTTTGTCGTTTATCGAGACAAAGTCCTGCTGGCCGATCACCGGCAACTGGATAGATGGTTGCCTCTGGGGGGCCATATCGAGCCTGGGGAAGACCCCGAACAAGCAGCGCTGCGCGAAGTAGAGGAGGAGAGCGGTCTCAAAGTCGAGCTTTGTGGTGAGCAGCCGCCATGGGAATTTCCCGGGACGAAAAGGCTGGTGGCGCCAGTCTACCTGGACGTCCATGACATTGCCGGTGAGCATCGCCACATCGGTATGATCTACTACGCGCGTGCCACCAGCGATGACACGACGCTTTCCGCTGAAGAGCATCGTCAGATCCGGTGATTCGACGCCGAGGAGCTTTAGAATCCAAAATGGAAGATTCTCGACGCGATCCAGTTCTATGCGGGAGACGCGATCCGCCGTCTGCGACCGGCGGAGGATGCACACAACAGGCCGGCTGAAAGCTAACACAGCAGGACCGTGCCCGACCTGGAAAGTAGTGGGAGGATCTGCCCTACTGGACTGTCCGGAAAGAGAAGTTCACTATCGATTCGGAAAGGGCGGGATCGAGAGCCCGACACAGCACGCTGAGAACGTGCGCCACTACGGGGCCCACGTCTTCAGCCACGTCGCCAGGACGATCAGAAAGTCTTGTCTGAGACCAATGCGCGGCTCTTGACGAAGGATAGGCACGGAGCACAGCGAGGAAAAGCCAGTGATCATCCCCTGTATCGACCTGATGGGCGCCAAAGTGGTCCAGCTTGTCCAGGGCCGCGAAAAGGCTCTGGAGGGCGACGAACCGCTGGTGATGCTCGAAAAGTTCTCCGACTTCCCGGTGATTCAAGTCATCGATTTGGACGCCGCTATGGACCAAGGTTCAAACGACGCTGTGGTGCGGGAGCTGACTTCGCGTGCGGTGACGCGCGTGGGTGGTGGCGTGCGTACAGCGGAGCGTGCACGGCGCTTGGTTGAGGCTGGGGCATCCAGGGTAATCATCGGCACGGCGGCCTTTGGCTCCGAGGGTGTCAACGTGCCACTACTTCAGCAACTCGGGGAGTCTATCGGACCCAAGCGGATTATCCTGGCACTCGATTCGAAAGCAGGCAATATCGTCACCAGGGGTTGGCGAGAAGCGACCCAATTTTCCGCCGAACAAGTGATCCACGGGCTAGAGCCCTACTGTGGAGGATTTTTGTGCACGTATGTCGACAAGGAAGGCATGCTGGAAGGCACGGACCTGGATTGGTTTCGCCGCCTGCGCACAATTACCGACCACGAGCTTACCGCCGCCGGCGGAATCACTACCTTGGAAGAAGTCCGCGAGCTTGCCCAACTCGGCATCCACGCGGCACTCGGCATGGCCATTTACACCGGCAGGCTCGATTTGGCCGAACTGGCAGCGATCCAAAGGAATCTGGGTAGCCCGCCACCCGAGTGAACAGTTCCAGAGGTAGATTCTGGTGGGGCGCGATCCTGGTGCGGGCTGAAAGATTCCTGAGAGAGATTCGGGATCGCGGGTAGTCGGCGCCTATCCGAAAGGTTTGCCTGGCTCTTCTTCGGAGTGAGAAGAGATCTCTTCTTGGCACGGAACGCAATACAACGCCCAAGCGACGGCCTCCAACCTTTTCATCGAGATCGGGTCGTCGCAGCCCATGCAGATACCGTAGTTTTCGTCTTCGATACGGCCCAAAGCTTCGTCAATCTCCCGCAGCAACCTAACATCGATGTTGTTTCGGTTGAGGAAGATCCATTCTTCGTGGCTTTGCGTGGGAAGCTCTTCGAGGTCTAGCGGCTCGCCGCCCCGAGCCAGGGCCTTTGCAGCCCATGACGACTGTAGATTGGCGTGAATCTCGATCGCCTTTGCTTCCATGAGCTTCCTAAAGCGATTGCGTTGGGCTTTTGTCAGCCCCTTACTAACCGTCCTTGCCATGAATCACCTTCAATGCCTCCCAGCCAGTGGGGAGGTAAACCTGTGACTATATCGTCCGTTTGCCCTAGCCGTGTTAGACTGCTCCGGGTGCCGGTCCGTTACACTTTTGCCGGCGCAACTTGCGGTAATTCCACCTTGACCGCTCTGTCGGCTAGCGCCAAGTAGACGGTCAATTCGTCCCGAAGAAGTTGGAGCCGCTCTTGTGTCCCCCCGCGGCCCGGAGAACCCACCAGTCACTTTCAACTCAAGCAAGCGTTTTGCTTGGGTAACGTATTATACGCACCACCGGCCGAGTTGGCAAGGGAAAATCTCTTATTGGCCGAGAAAAATCCTGAAAGGCCGGATCAGCTCTGGGTAGAGCATATTACCGGGCGCCAAATTCCTCGTCCCGGAGCGGTTCCCAGACACGGCGAAGCGGCCTCCAGCCATGACCCCGTAACCTTATCACCGACCGGCGCGAAGTAGCGAATGTGACCGTCGCTTATCGCTTATAGTGTATGGGGGTGCCGCTATGGCTGCATGTTAGGGCGGAGAAGACGGTGGATTTTGGGGCGCGATCCGTGGCTGTTCCCGACGTGGATGAGGCGGAGCATCTGCGGCTGTTGATGTTTCGCTACCAACAGGCGGATCGCGCGGCGGTGACAGAGCTGGTTCGGATACTTTCTCCGAAGCTGCTTCGTTATCTAGCCGGACCGGTCTACACTCGGGCCTACGCGGAGGACATGTTGCAAGAGTGCTGGCTTCGCATCCACCGGGCGCGCCATACGCATCGCCCCGGCACTGCGGTGTTGCCTTGGATTTTTGCGATCGCTCGACACACCCGGATCGACGCCTTCCGCCGGAGGCGGCGAATCCAGTCCCGAGAATCGACTCTGGAAAAATTGGGAGAACTGCCCTCCCCCACTCCAGACGTGCCGCGCATCGTGGAAAGCGACCTCTGGCGACTCGTTCGCAAGCTGCCGCCCAGCCAGCAGGAAGTGATCGAGATGCTGAAGGTTTCCGGGATGACCCTGGAAGAAGTCGCGCGCGCGACCGGTTCGACGGTCGGCGCCGTAAAACAGAAGGCCCACAGGGCGTACACGAAATTGCGAGTCATGCTGCAGAGTTCACCGGAGGCGAGAACATGACCTGCGGCCAGGCGAACAGCTATTTCGCCCAAGCCGGGGCGGCGGGGGGCGCATTGTCCGAGGGGGCCCGCAAGCACCTGGGGACCTGTCCGCATTGCCGCTCGGTCTGGGAGCTTTTTGCCCGCGGGGATACCCCGGCGGAGGTTTCGCCGGAAGTCCAATCCCAGATCGAGGACACCGTGTTGGGACTCCTTGAGCCGGTATCTCCTTTGCCCAGCGCCGGCGTACTTACGTCAATGTTTCTGTTGATATTCGGAGGGCTCTCAGCCATTGTAATCGGCTTCACGGGTTTGCGGCAGGGCACGGTCGGCATGGACACCATGCAGTTCGCGGGCGCCCTGGGAATCGTCGGGGCAGCGGCAGTTCTCACCGCCCTTATGTTGAGTCGGGGGATGGTCCCCGGCGAGAAAACGTGGGTGCTGCCGGCACGGCTGACTGTACTGACCTTGCTCGCTCTGTTTGCCATCGTCGGAGTCCTCTTCCCGTGGAGTTGGACGCAGGACTTCTTCCCGGCTAGCGGGAAGTGCTTTAGGCACGGGTTCATGTCTTCTCTGCCGGCAGCGTTATTGTTCGTGCTGATCCTGCGCCGGGGCGCTGTTTTGTCACTCGGCGCTGTGGGAGCCGGCGCCGGACTGCTCGCCGGACTCGTCGGTGTCGTCGTTCTGCACTTTGGTTGCGGGATGCACACCGCCCCGCACATCGCGATAGGGCACCTGGGCGTACCTCTGGCCGGAACCGTTGCGGGCTTCCTGATGGGGCGCTTTCTGCCACCGCTGTTGCCAGGCGCCCGAGCAGCCCAGTACAGGCAGTGATTGGGACCGTCACGGGCATAGGCCCCGAAAAATAGGTGGGCTTCGCAATGCGGATCTGAGCCTTTCCCAAGTCCGCGGCTTTTCTTCTTAGGCGATCCCGCCCTACGCTCCATGACCGATTCGGGTTGTTCAACAACACCCGCGGACCTGGAAGCGCCGAGGTCCGTGCTACGGGATCTTCGAAAGCGCCCCCCGGCAGCCCGGGGAGTCGTTGAGCGAGAATAACAAGTAGGACCTCGATAGCAAACGTTGCTGTCGAGGCAAACTGTTCAGCGCCCATAGACGATGAGGATTCCGGGTGGATACGGTATCAGGCTGTTGGCGCTGTGTCTTTTCCTAACGGCCCACTTCGCGGCCTGGGGCCAAGAGAGTTCAACATCAGCCCCTCGCTTCCCGACCGGACCCGAGGTTGGCGAACGAATCCCGGCTTTTGCGGCTGTTGATCACAGGGGCCGGCAGCAAACGTTCGACCGCCTCAAGGGAGCGCGCGGCTTACTGCTCCTTTTCCAGCGCTCCGCGGACTGGTGACCGTTTTGCAAAGGCCAACTGGTCCAGTTGGAACGCCGGCGCAAGGATTTCGAAAGGCAAGGCTTTCAGGTAGCGGCCCTGAGCTTTGACACCGTAGAGACGCTGGGGCACTTCTCCGAGCGAGCGGGCATCCACTATCCTTTGCTCGCGGATCCGGAATCCAAGGTGATTCGCGCTTTTGGCCTCTTGAACCGGACTGTTCCGGCGGATCACCCTTTCCACGGGATTCCCAACCCCGGAGCTTATCTAATAGACGAAAAGGGCGTCGTTCAGCAGAAATTCTTCGAGGAGAAATACAGCAGCCGCTTCACAGCCGGTCATCTCCTGGTCCGGGCGCTCGGCCTGGACGCCGACGCTTCCCGGATCGAACGCGAGACGGATCACCTCTATTTGACGACCTCGGCGAGCGACGAGCTGGTAAGGGCGGGAAACCGAGTCGCCTTGGTGGCCGAAGTTGATCTCAAGCCCGAGATGCACGTGTACGCGCCCGGGGTGGAGGGGGGATACATTCCGGTCGAATGGGAAATGGAAGCAGTCAAGGGACTGGTGAACTTCTCGGCGCTCTATCCCGAAGCGGAGACGCTATACTTGCCTGCCATTGACGAGACGGTTCCCGTCTACCAAGGCTCGTTTCGGATCGTTGCCGATCTGACGTTGGGAATGCGGGAGCACCTAGAACCCCTGCTCAACTCGGACGGCGACCTGGTTGTCAACGGATCCTTCCGCTACCAGGCTTGCGACGACAAGATGTGCTACCTGCCTTCGACGATACCTTTGGAGTGGCGGTTCAGGGTCGAGGCCTTGGATGTGACCCGGGTTCCGGAGCACTTGCGGCGGAAATAGCAGACTCGGTAACGACGGTTGGGGCATGGGGTCGTTTCAGGTTGTGTTTCCTTTCCGGTTAAGGTAGCAGCATGGTTTGGCTGGGAGTGGCGATCACCGCGGCTGCGGCCCTCTCTCTATTCGCTGCGTACTGGCGCAGCACGAAGGCCGAGCCCTATTCGGCCTACGGTTGGATAGGCCTCAGCATAATCGCCGCGGCGGAGATGGCGCTCTCCCTCGAAGTGAAACCGGTTGCCGTCTACTTCACTCCGATCGTTTGGACTGGCTATATCATGGCTATCGATGCCGCGGTTTTCAGCCTCCGCGGGCGGTCACTGCTTCGCACCGAGCCCCAAGCCTTCGTTTGGATGGCCATCCTTTCCATCTTCTTGTGGTTCGTGTTCGAGGGCTACAACATGCGGCTGCGAAATTGGACCTACGTCGGCCTCCCCAGAAATTTCGTGGCCCGCTACGTCGGCTACGGCTGGTCCTTCGCCACGATATGGCCGGCCTTGCTCGAAACAACCGAGTTTCTGCTAGCTACCTGTTTTAGGGGAATGCCTTCCGCCCCGGAGCCTCCCGTTCCACGCAAGACAACTGCTCCATGGATCGTAGTAGGGCTGGCGATGGTAACGATCCCTCTGCTTGTTCCACTCGATTGGGGCGTTTACCTATTCGGCTCGGTCTGGGTGGGCTTCATTTTCCTGATCGATCCGCTGAACTATCGCGCCCGGCGGCCAAGTGTGTGGGGCGATATCTCGGAAGGGTCCTGGGGGCGGCTGTGGGCGTTGATGCTGGCGGGAGGCATATGCGGAATCTTTTGGGAGTTCTGGAACTATTGGGCGGCAGGCAAGTGGTTCTACATCTTCCCCATCCTCGAGCAGTGGACCATCTTTGAGATGCCCGTAGTGGGATATCTGGGGTTTCCTGTTTTCGCCGTCGAGGTCTTCGCCCTCTATGTGTTTGTGGTTTCGTGGCTCGAACTGCCCTTCTACGAGCCACGGTGAGCACGGGCAAGCTTTCCCCTCCCCATCAGCCATACGCGCGCCCGTTCGCGTCGCGCACGCCGCCGCTTCTCGCGTCTAGCCCGCTTTTCTCACCACATGCGGTAGGGACGGACTGATATCGCTCTGGGGAGCGATTTTGTGGTGGGTTGATGCGGATCGCGGCGGCGGGCCGTAGCGCGGAAAGTCGTAGCCTGTCCCCGACTTTCCCCCGACTTTCCAGGAATTCCCTTGTGGCGGACCTTTGATGGTAGGCTCAATGTCGTGCCACCTGGTGCTCGGTCCGCGGCCGGAGGAGCAATGAGTGGAAAGGTTAGGCTTATGCTCATGATGTTACTGTGTGGTGGACTGTCCGCCGGTCAAAACGCAGGTGTTCAGGCACGTTTGGCCGACGCCATAGCGGCTGCAAAAGGGGTCTTTCCCGCCCCTGGCGCTTCGTGGACGGCCGTGGAGCAGCGTTTTTGGCCGAATCACATTGTTGTGAAGCTCAGTCGCGCGGCGGACGAGCGCTGGTACCACCGACCGACAGTCGCGGTGGATGCCCTTGGCAACGCTTATGTGCTCACTCAGGGGGTGGTCCGAATATCGCAGGATCGGATCATCAAGGACTTCAACTCTATTGCCCGGGCGGAGCGGGTAGCCCTAACCGAAGACGAGCTGGACGATTACGCGTCGTTTTTCCTGTCGACCCACGTCATCAACAGTGACCACCACTGTTTACAGACTGCTCCGCCAGAGCGTGAAGAGGTCGTCGGGGCCGATGCAGTCCTGCCCGAAGATGTGTGTCTAAAGGACCGCCGGTTCACGCTTCTGAGGACGAATGGAGGTATCCAGCTAGAAACCGTGCTCGTCCATCGCAAGGACCATTGGTGTCAAGGGCGGAGCAAAATTAGACCAGTTCGGCGGAGGGAGAATAGACCAGTTTTGGGGTAGAGCGGCGGAGCAAAAATAGACCAGTGGGGGGGGAGTCGGGGTTTTGCTTCGAGTTTTTGTGGGACGGCTGGAACGCAGCCTGAGGTCGCCCGTTAGGGCGGCTGAAGGCGGAGTGGAAGGCGGCTCACAAAAACTGTGGCGAGCCGGCGGGGATCAATCCGAAGACGGAGAGCGTTGCTTCTTGCTCTGCTTGAGGCGGAAGCTATCGCCGTTCATCTCCAGGATGTGGACGTGGTGAGTGAGCCGATCCAGCAGGGCGCCGGTCATGCGCTCGGACCCGAGGACTTCGGTCCACTCGTTGAACGGCAGGTTCGAGGTCACCATCGTGGAGCCCTGCTCGTAGCGCTGTGAGAAGGTTTCGAACAGCAACTCCGCTCCGGTCTTCGACAGCGGCACGTAGCCCAGTTCATCGACGATCAGCAGGTCTTGCTTGGCGAGCTGCTTTTGGGCCCTCAGCAAGCGCCGCTCATCACGGGCTTCCAGCAGCTCGTTGAGCAGCGCTGCGGCGGTAGTGAAGCGAACCCGATAGCCACCCTGGCAGGCCGCCAGTCCCAGCGCCAGAGCGAGATGCGTTTTCCCCGTGCCGGAGTTTCCTAGAGCCAACACGTTCTCGCGACGGTCGATGAACTCTCCGTGTGCCAGCTCGAGCACCAGCTTCTTGTTCAACTTGGGTAACGCCAGGAAGTCGAACGTATCAAGGGTTTTCGTGACCGGGAACTTGGCGGCCTTGATGCGCCGCTCGGTCGCTCGGCGTTCACGGTCGAGCAGTTCGAGCTCGGACAGTTGCAGCAGAAAGCGTCTCGCATCCAAGCCCTCCGTGGCGCACTGCCGTGCCACCTTGTCGTACTCGCGTAAGAAGGTCGGCAGCCGCAGTGCTTTCAGATGAGCTTCCAGCAGCAGTTTGGATCTCGCCATCAGTCCACTCCCTGTGCCAGCAGCACCAAATAATCTGTTGTCGATGTCTGTTCGACTTGTGCTGTGGGTAAGTGCGGATACTGCGTCAAGTCCAAGCGGGGCGGCCGTTGCTCGATCCGACACAGGACGAGGTGCTTGACGGCGTCGAAGCCGATCGTTCCCAACTCAACGGCCTGCCGCGCGGCGGCGGTGACGTCGGTGAGCGGGAAGTCTTCGAGTAAACGCAGCACCTGCACGTACTCGCGCTTGCCTGGTTTACCCAGCCGCACTTCGAGCAAGCGTCTCAAACGCACGAGATCTTGCGGTAACTGCCAACCGACGAGCGGCGCGGCTTGATCCAGCGCGTTCGTCTTGCGCTCCAGCAAGGCCAGGTAATGCAGCGGATCGAAGATCAACTCCTCGCGTTCGTAGCTGCGCCGATGCCGGGCGATCTCTTCGCTGCCGCAGCCGATGACCACCTCATCGACGTAAGCTCTCAGCAGTACTTCGCGGTGGCCGTAGCGCGTCGGAACCGAGTAGTCGTTGGTCCGATAGCGCACCAGCGACAACGACGTCACCCGCGTCGTGCGCTTGTCGCAAGCGTCATACCCGACAGCAGGCAACGTCAGAAACGCCTGGCGGTCGCGCTCGAAACGCTCACCGATCGTTTCCGAGTGTCGCCGCAAGCGCCGTCCACGGTTCTTGCGGCACTTCGCTTCGAGGTGTTCGTTGAAGGCTTCCCAACTTGAGAACCTGGGGATCGGCACCATAAAGTTGCGCCGCGCATAGCCCACCAACCCTTCCACTTTGCCTTTGTCGTTGCCCTTGCCCGGCCGCCCGAAACGGTCGGCGAACAGATAATGTGACTGCAGCTCGGAGAAGACACGGGTCCTCTGGCGTGTGCCGTCTCCCAGGATCCTCGCCACCGCTAGCTTCGTGTTGTCGTAGACGATGCTGCGCGGCACGCCGCCAAAATAGCGAAACGCCGCATTGTGCCCCTCGCAGAATGCCTCCGTCGTCTCGGCCGGAAACGCTTTCACGAATGCGTCATCGCTATGCGGCAGATCGACGACCAAGAAGTGCGCCTTGCGCTGCACTCCGTTGATGACGACGACCGCTTCGCCGAAGTCCGCCTGGGCGTCACCCGGCGGATGCGTCAGCGGCACGAACATCTCTTGTCCGCCCAGCTTCTTCTCGCGTACGTAGTCCTTGACGGTCGTGTAGCCGCCTGTGAACCCGTACTCGTCGCGGAGGCGGTCAAAGATGCGCTGTGCGGTGTGGCGTTGTTTCCTCGGACGCTCCCGATCGTCGGTCAGGATCTGATCGATGATCCCTGTGAAGGCCTCCAGTTTGGGACGCCTCGCCGGTTTGCTCCGCCGATAGCCCGGCGGAATCCGGTAGCGCAACATCTTGCGCACGGTCTCGCGAGCAATCCCAAAGCGCCGTGCTGCTTCGCGTTCGCTTAGCCCTTCGACGCAGACACTTCGTCGTACTTGAACGTATAGCTCCACCCGATACATCCCTCCGGTGTTCCACAAAACACCTCGGGGATGCTTGCGGACCACATCAGCGGCTTGGTCCTCCGCCTCCTCTGGGAGCCTTCACACCGCCGCTATGTGGTCTAGTTTGTCAGCGCCGTTCTCACCTACTTCCCGCGAAGTTTTCGGAACGCGATACGCCAGCGAGCTCGCTGGATTACGGGGATCGGGCTGCAATCCTGGCAGCGTTTCGGCTGGCGGGCGGGCCGGGGGCAGTTGTACTGGCTCTGGAGAGACCGAAAAGGCTTGGTCAGCCATCCGGTGGCGCTGTTGGCGAATGCAATCTTTTGCTATGGGTTGGCGCGCTGGAGTTGGGCATATGCCGCCGGCACGCCCTGGCACTTCGGCGAGATCATTTTGTCACAACCCATCTTCGTCTGGCTGCTACTCGTCAATTTCGGGACGCTAGCTTGGCGCCTGGCGGTCCGCTTGGTCTGTAGCGCCAAGATCTACGGATGGGACACGCGCTCACCACGCCTATTCGCGCCCCCTGGGCCAACCTGATCAAGTTCTGCGCCACTTGGAAAGCGATCGTAGGCTTCGCCGTCTCGCGGTTAAGGGACCGCCCGCTCCAATGGGTGAAGACGTCCCATGCCTATCCCAGCCTCCGAGTATTGATGAAATACCGGCAAAGACTGGGGGACATCTTGGTCGCGAGCCGGCGGCTTAGCCGTTCGGAAGTCGAAGAGGAGGCAGGAAAGAAACAGATCGCGCAGCGCCTCGGCGAACACCTTGTCGAAAGCGGTCATATCAGTGAACTCGAACTCTACGAGGCGCTCAGCCGGCAACATGGTCTGCCGTTCCGCTCGTTATTGGGCGCCGCGGACGTTGAGAATCGAGCATTGTTGTCTTTGCCATCCCGTGTTGCTTCCAATCTGCGAGTTGTCCCCTTCCAGGTGGATGGGTCCGATCGGCTATGGCTGGCCAGCCCGGAACTCCCGACCGAGTCGGTTCAACAAACGGTCTCTAGTTATTCCTCCTTGACACCCACCTTCTTACTCATCACCCCCACCAACTACAACTATCTGGTCAGACGCCCTGAAGCACAACCTGATACCCCCGAGATGGCTCACGCCGCCGCGGGAGACTGATTCGACCCCGAGCGACGGCGAACCCCGGTTCACTCCTAAGAGTTAGCGAACTGACGGGCGAACAGCCTGTGGTGCAGGAGCGAAAAATGGGGGACAGCCAGCCAATTCGCTTCAGGCTGAGTCCTTTGTTGCGAGGGCCATGACGTCGAGCGAATTGGTGGCAG
This sequence comes from Bryobacterales bacterium, assembly GCA_965248105.1. Taxonomy (GTDB): domain Bacteria; phylum Acidobacteriota; class Terriglobia; order Bryobacterales; family UBA6623. The sequence continues at coordinate 194,195 of CBDFIK010000006.1, read as the reverse complement.
TCCCCATTTTTCCAGGGTGGCGACTAGCGTCTGATGTGTCACGGCCGCAGCAGCCGCTAAGATGTACCGTTGTGAGGGATAGAACGAACGCTGGGTCGAGCCGGGCGCCTAAGTCTCTGTTTTCTGTCATTGCGCCGGGGATCCTGCTGGCTGCCACAGGCGTCGGCGCCGGCGACCTGATGACCACGAGTTTGGCCGGCTCAGAAGTAGGGCTAGGGCTCATGTGGGCAGCGGTCGTGGGAGTAGTCTTCAAGTTTACCCTGACCGAAGGGATTGCGCGCTGGTGGCTAGCCACCCAATCGACGCCGCTCGAGGGCTGGGCGTGGCGGCTGGGCGGCTGGATTCGGTGGGTGTTCTTCGCTTATCTCCTGCTTTTCACCTTGGTGGTGGGAGGGGCGCTGGTCACCGCCTGCGGCGTAGCCGGCGGCGGGCTGGTCCCCCTGGGAGACCCTGTTACCTCGAAGGTCGTCTGGGGGATCTTCCATTCGATGTTGGGCTTGGTATTGGTCTGGTATGGGAGCTTCGCGCTGTTCGAAAAGTTGATGACGTATCTAGTCGGGATCATGTTTGTCACGGTGATTACGACCGCGGTTGCGATCGGCCCGGACTGGGGCGAGGTCGCGCAGGGGTTCATTCCGTCTATTCCGGCAGGCCACGGAGGGTGGGTGCTAGCAGTCGTTGGAGGTGTAGGAGGAACGGTCACGCTACTCTCCTACGGTTACTGGATGCGCGAGGTTGGTCGTCGCGGTCTGGAGGATGTCCGGGTTTGTCGCATTGATCTGGCCGTGGGAAACGGTATGACCGCATTATTCGGAATGGCGGCGCTCATCATCGGCTCCGGAGTTCAACTCGACGAGGGTGGAGGAGCGGACCTGCCGATCCGAATGGCTCATCTGTTGCGGGCCGCGATCGGTCCCTGGGGCTATTGGATTTTCCTGGCGGGGTTTTGGGGCGCGGTTTTTTCAAGCCTCTTGGGCGTGTGGCAGAGCATCCCCTACATGTTTGCGGACTTTCTGGAGTTAGGGGCCGGCAAGGCTCCAGGCCTCAGGAGGCAGACGGACCTTCGCGGCAGCAAGCCTTATCGCGCGTACCTGGTGTTCATCGCAACGGTGCCATTGATGTTTCTTTGGGCATCGGTCAGGGAAATCCAGTTGGCGTACGGCATTATCGGTGCTTTTTTCCTGCCCCTGCTGGCGCTGACCCTGCTACTGCTCAATAACCGCCGCCGTTGGGTCGGGTCCGATTTTCTCAATCGCAGGCTGTCCAACGGGATTTTGGTGGCGGCGTTGTTGTTTTTCGCCTACCTGGGAGCCCAGCAGGTTTACGAGCGACTCGTCGAGGTCTTTTAGGGTTCCCGGGCCGGGGACAGGCACCTGAGCGACGAGCGCTGTCTAAAGCGGGACTGAGCCTTACGTAGGGCGTGTCGCTAGAGAGCAAGCTTGCGCCGGTGCCTGTCCCCTTAGCGCAGGCAAGGCTGGCGGAAAACTTTGGTGAAACCTTCGGCGAACGACCCCCAGGCCTGGGCGAATTGACACCTCACCGATCGTCCCGTAGGATTGCCCTTAGGATTGCGTTAAAGACTTGCCGGAAGAACTGGTCACTGTAGCCTCGTACGCTACTGCTCAAGAAGCTCAGATCGTTAAAGGTCTCCTGGAGTCCCATGGTCTCCTAGTATTCCTCCAAGACGAGCATACGATACGAATGTATCGGCTCTACTCGAACGCACTCGGTGGCGTCAAAGTTCAGGTGCCAAGCTCGAACCTGCGGGCTGCTCGCGAGATCCTGTCAAGGGCGGAGCAAAATTAGACCAGTTCGGCGGAGGGAGAATAGACCAGTTTTGGGGTAGAGCGGCGGAGCAAAAATAGACCAGTGGGGGGGGAGTCGGGGTTTTGCTTCGAGTTTTTGTGGGACGGCTGGAACGCAGCCTGAGGTCGCCCGTTAGGGCGGCTGAAGGCGGAGTGGAAGGCGGCTCACAAAAACTGTGGCGAGCCGGCGGGGATCAATCCGAAGACGGAGAGCGTTGCTTCTTGCTCTGCTTGAGGCGGAAGCTATCGCCGTTCATCTCCAGGATGTGGACGTGGTGAGTGAGCCGATCCAGCAGGGCGCCGGTCATGCGCTCGGACCCGAGGACTTCGGTCCACTCGTTGAACGGCAGGTTCGAGGTCACCATCGTGGAGCCCTGCTCGTAGCGCTGTGAGAAGGTTTCGAACAGCAACTCCGCTCCGGTCTTCGACAGCGGCACGTAGCCCAGTTCATCGACGATCAGCAGGTCTTGCTTGGCGAGCTGCTTTTGGGCCCTCAGCAAGCGCCGCTCATCACGGGCTTCCAGCAGCTCGTTGACCAGCGCTGCGGCGGTAGTGAAGCGAACCCGATAGCCACCCTGGCAGGCCGCCAGTCCCAGCGCCAGAGCGAGATGCGTTTTCCCCGTGCCGGAGTTTCCTAGAGCCAACACGTTCTCGCGACGGTCGATGAACTCTCCGTGTGCCAGCTCGAGCACCAGCTTCTTGTTCAACTTGGGTAACGCCAGGAAGTCGAACGTATCAAGGGTTTTCGTGACCGGGAACTTGGCGGCCTTGATGCGCCGCTCGGTCGCTCGGCGTTCACGGTCGAGCAGTTCGAGCTCGGACAGTTGCAGCAGAAAGCGTCTCGCATCCAAGCCCTCCGTGGCGCACTGCCGTGCCACCTTGTCGTACTCGCGTAAGAAGGTCGGCAGCCGCAGTGCTTTCAGATGAGCTTCCAGCAGCAGTTTGGATCTCGCCATCAGTCCACTCCCTGTGCCAGCAGCACCAAATAATCTGTTGTCGATGTCTGTTCGACTTGTGCTGTGGGTAAGTGCGGATACTGCGTCAAGTCCAAGCGGGGCGGCCGTTGCTCGATCCGACACAGGACGAGGTGCTTGACGGCGTCGAAGCCGATCGTTCCCAACTCAACGGCCTGCCGCGCGGCGGCGGTGACGTCGGTGAGCGGGAAGTCTTCGAGTAAACGCAGCACCTGCACGTACTCGCGCTTGCCTGGTTTACCCAGCCGCACTTCGAGCAAGCGTCTCAAACGCACGAGATCTTGCGGTAACTGCCAACCGACGAGCGGCGCGGCTTGATCCAGCGCGTTCGTCTTGCGCTCCAGCAAGGCCAGGTAATGCAGCGGATCGAAGATCAACTCCTCGCGTTCGTAGCTGCGCCGATGCCGGGCGATCTCTTCGCTGCCGCAGCCGATGACCACCTCATCGACGTAAGCTCTCAGCAGTACTTCGCGGTGGCCGTAGCGCGTCGGAACCGAGTAGTCGTTGGTCCGATAGCGCACCAGCGACAACGACGTCACCCGCGTCGTGCGCTTGTCGCAAGCGTCATACCCGACAGCAGGCAACGTCAGAAACGCCTGGCGGTCGCGCTCGAAACGCTCACCGATCGTTTCCGAGTGTCGCCGCAAGCGCCGTCCACGGTTCTTGCGGCACTTCGCTTCGAGGTGTTCGTTGAAGGCTTCCCAACTTGAGAACCTGGGGATCGGCACCATAAAGTTGCGCCGCGCATAGCCCACCAACCCTTCCACTTTGCCTTTGTCGTTGCCCTTGCCCGGCCGCCCGAAACGGTCGGCGAACAGATAATGTGACTGCAGCTCGGAGAAGACACGGGTCCTCTGGCGTGTGCCGTCTCCCAGGATCCTCGCCACCGCTAGCTTCGTGTTGTCGTAGACGATGCTGCGCGGCACGCCGCCAAAATAGCGAAACGCCGCATTGTGCCCCTCGCAGAATGCCTCCGTCGTCTCGGCCGGAAACGCTTTCACGAATGCGTCATCGCTATGCGGCAGATCGACGACCAAGAAGTGCGCCTTGCGCTGCACTCCGTTGATGACGACGACCGCTTCGCCGAAGTCCGCCTGGGCGTCACCCGGCGGATGCGTCAGCGGCACGAACATCTCTTGTCCGCCCAGCTTCTTCTCGCGTACGTAGTCCTTGACGGTCGTGTAGCCGCCTGTGAACCCGTACTCGTCGCGGAGGCGGTCAAAGATGCGCTGTGCGGTGTGGCGTTGTTTCCTCGGACGCTCCCGATCGTCGGTCAGGATCTGATCGATGATCCCTGTGAAGGCCTCCAGTTTGGGACGCCTCGCCGGTTTGCTCCGCCGATAGCCCGGCGGAATCCGGTAGCGCAACATCTTGCGCACGGTCTCGCGAGCAATCCCAAAGCGCCGTGCTGCTTCGCGTTCGCTTAGCCCTTCGACGCAGACACTTCGTCGTACTTGAACGTATAGCTCCACCCGATACATCCCTCCGGTGTTCCACAAAACACCTCGGGGATGCTTGCGGACCACATCAGCGGCTTGGTCCTCCGCCTCCTCTGGGAGCCTTCACACCGCCGCTATGTGGTCTAGTTTGTCAGCGCCGTTCTCAAGATCCTTTCCCCTCCTCAGGATGCGAGCGAAAGGCACGGCGAGCCGGAAGCGGACTGGGGCATCTGTCCAAGATGTGGAAACCGGGACGTAGAGCTTCGCTTCAATATTCAACCTTCGTTGTTTTCCTTGGTTCGTTTGGCCTTCTTGTTTTTTCGTCCCAAAGACGAACTGGAATGCCGAGGCTGCCGGCATGTCTGGAAAGGCATGCGTTCTGAAGTTGGGAGCTGAATCCTGCGACGGGTGAGTCTGACCTGAGGTCGGCCCGGCGGGCCGGGGACCCGCGCCACAGTTAACCCGCATTTCTCACGACAAACCGGTAGGGGCGGGCCGCTGCGCCCGCCCAGAGAGGCTCTCGCGGGGTTGGGTTGCGTGATCGAATGGGACGGAGTGTGCATCTCACGAATGGGCGGACACGGCGATCCGCCCCTACAAATAAAGTCCGTTCAACGCCGGTCGTCCGAACGCTGGTGAGAAATGCGGGTTAGGTCGCTGGTTTTTGAACGCGGAGCCCAGAACTTCGGCCTGAAACGCGAGTTAGCGAAGGTTAGCAGCCAGCCCCTCCCGGCGCGCTACTCTACGGTCACGCTCTTCGCCAGATTGCGTGGCTGATCGACGTCGCAGCCGCGAAGCACGCCAATGTGGTAGGCGAGAAGCTGGAGGGGCACGATTTCGATGATCGGCAGCAGCAGCTCGTGGGCCGGCGGAACCTCGATCACGTCTTCCAAGATCTCTTTGATCGCCTCGTCCCCTTGATTGGCGACGGCCAGAACCTGGCCTTGCCGGGCTTCGACTTCCTTGATGTTGGCGAGCGTCTTTTCGTAGCGTACCTGGGACGCTTCGCTGGAAGGATCTCGGGTGGCGATAAACACGACAGGCAGATCCTCGTCGATGAGGGCGTTGGGGCCATGCTTCATCTCACCGGCCGGGTAACCCTCGGCGTGAATATAGGAGATCTCCTTGAGCTTCAATGCGCCCTCGAGGGCGATGGGGTAGTGAATGCCGCGACCCAAGAAGAGAAAATCCTCCGCCCGGTAAAATTTTCGCGCCAGCTCTTCACAGTGGCTGTCTTTGCCGAGCACGCCTTCCAGCTTTGTCGGGACACTCAGCAGCTCCTGGACGAGTTGGCGGGACTCTTTCTTCGTCAGCTTGTCGCGCGCCTGGCCGAGGTGAAGAGCCAGAATGAATAACGCCGTCAGTTGCGCGCTGAAGGCCTTCGTCGAGGCGACGCCGATCTCCGGTCCGGCGTGCGTGTAGATGGTACCGGCGGCTTCTCGAGTCACCATGGAATCCAAGACATTGCAGATCGCCAGGGTCTTGGCTCCCTTGCGGTTGGCTTCGCGCTGGGCGGCCAAAGTATCCGCCGTTTCGCCGGACTGGCTGATGACAACGGTGAGGGTGTTCTCGGGAAGAATCGGGTCGCGGTAACGGAACTCGCTGCCGTAGTCGACCTCGGCCGGTATTCCGGCCAACCGCTCGATCATGAACTTCCCCGCCAACCCGGCATGCCACGAGGTGCCACAGGCTACAACACGAACCTGCCGGACGGCAGCGAACTCGCTGGGCGTGATTTCCATCTGGTCGAGAAAGACCCGGCCGCTTTCGCGGCCGACTCGTCCCAGGGTGGTATCACGGACGGCGCGCGGCTGCTCAAAAATCTCCTTGAGCATGAAGTGTTTGTAGCCGCCCTTTTCGACCATGACCGGATCCCAGAGAATATGCTTCACCGGCCGGTTGACGCTGTGGCCCTCGAAGTTGATTAGACGCACACCGTTCGCCGTCAAGATGGCGATGTCCCCATCAGCCAGGAAAAAGATGTCCCGAGTGTGGTGCAGGATGGCGGGAACGTCGGATGCGACGAAGTACTCGTTCCTTCCTAAACCCACGACGGCCGGCGGACCGCTGCGAGCCGCGACGATTTTGTGCGGGTCACGGCGCGAGATCGCCGCCATGGCGAAGACACCTCGCAAATGAGGCGCCGTTTGGCACACGGCTTGTTCCAGGGACTCTCCGTCGCGGCTGAACTTCTCGATGAGATGCGCAATGATCTCGGTATCCGTGTCGGTGACGAAGCGATGTCCTTCTTTTTCAAGACCGGCTTTTAGAGTGAGATAGTTCTCGATGATGCCGTTATGTACGACGACAATGTCACCCGTGGAGTCACGATGGGGGTGGGCGTTTTCTTCGCTGGGCCGGCCATGAGTGGCCCAGCGGGTGTGGCCTATGCCGTAGGTGCCCTCGACCGGATCCAGGCGGATGGCCTCTTCGAGGTTGCGGAGCTTGCCGGCAGCTCGACGCACCACCAGTTCATTGCCGTCGGCCCCTACGGCGAGGCCCGCTGAGTCATACCCGCGGTACTCAAGTCTCTTGAGACTGTCGATGATGACCGGGACGGCTTCCCCGGGGCCGATATAGCCTACGATGCCGCACATTTTTAGCTTATTTAGCCCGCTTTTCTCACCAGCGTTCGGACGACCGGCGTTGAACAAACGCTATTTTTGTAGGGGCGGACCGCCGTGTCCGCCCATTCGCGAGATGCGCACTCGTCCCATTCGATGACGCAACCCAACCCCGCGAAAACCTCTCTGGGCAGGCGCAGTGGCCCGCCCCTACGGTTTTGTCGCGAGAAATGCGGCTAGTCTTTCCAGTCAATGAGGTACTCCTCGATGACGGGGTTGGCGAGAACTTCCCGCGCGATCTTATCCAACTCCCCGCGGGCTTTTTCGGGAGAAGCGGTATCGTCAATTTCGATCTCGAAGTACTTGCCCTGCCGAACATCCTTTACACTTTCATGCCCCAGCCCGTTAAGTGTCGAGCAGATCGTTCGTCCTTGAGGATCCAAGACGGTTTTCTTCAACGTAACGTAGACCACAGCCTGCATGGCTTCATTGTATCGTCACTTTCCGATGCAGAAGGTGGAAAAGATGTTGTCCAGAATGTCCTCGACAGTTGTCGCCCCGGTGATAGCATCGATCGGTTTGAGCGCCGCGTAGAGGTCAAGCAGCAGCATTTCGTGAGGCACTTGGGCAGTTACAGCTCGTTCGGCACGCTCCAACTGTTCGAGCGAGTCCCGTAGCAGTTGCGCGTGGCGGATATTGGTGATGAAGCCGGCTTCCGCACCCTCGGTATGGTCGGGCACGGCGTGCCGGTAGATCTGCCGCCTGAGCTCTGGAATTCCGGCTCCCGTGGCTGCGGAGACGGCCAAATAGGGTTGGCTAATTTCTGCTTTCCCGGGCAAGTCGCTCTTATTGCCCACCGCGAGGCTACGGCAGCCTTGCTCCTCCCGCGCCAACAACTCTCTATCGGTGTTTTGGAGTGGCTGCGACAGATCGAGGACAACCAGGATCAAGTCGGCGTCCGCCAAGGCCTCGTAGCTCTTCTCGACGCCTTTGGTTTCGACGACCTCGGAGGTCGCTCGAATTCCGGCGGTGTCGATAAGCTTGACGGGCAATCCCTCGATGACCAGGGTCTCGCTCACTTGATCCCGGGTCGTTCCGGGCGTTGCAGTGACGATGGCCCGGTCCTGTTCCAACAAGCGATTGAAAAGGCTGGATTTACCCACGTTCGGCCGTCCCAAGATGGAAAGCGTAATACCCCCGCGGACAACCTTGCCGAAGCGGAAACTCTCGGCTAGCTTCTCGATATCTGCCATCAGCGGTCGAAGGCGCCCGAGGATCTCCTGGTCCGCCGCCACCGGAACATCATCTTCCGCAAAGTCAATCCCGGCTTCCAGCAACGCGATCAGATCACAGAGCTGTTTCTTGGGTGGGGTCAGGCGACGAGATAGCGCACCCTCGACTTGTTGCAGCGCCACGCGAGCCTGATACACCGTGGTGGCTTCGATCAAGTCGCGCACGGCCTCTGCTTGAGCGAGGTCGATGCGGCCGTTGAAGAAAGCGCGCTGGGTAAACTCACCTGGCTCCGCGAGGCGGGCGCCAAGCTCCATGGCCCGTTCCACAGCGAACGCTAGAACGACCGGTGCGCCATGGCAAGAGATCTCGGTCACGTCCTCCCCGGTGTAGGAGTTCGGCTTTTGGAAGAAAGTGACCAGCACTTGGTCAACGCCGCGGCCCTGGTGGTCTACGAGCTCGCCGAGTGCAACCTGTCGCGGCGCGAACGTTGCGTGGGCTTTCCTTTGGACAAGCTTCTCCGTCAAACCGAGAGCCTGCTTCCCGGAAAGCCGTACGACACCGATACCGCCTCTACCCGGCGGGGTCGAGACAGCGACAATGGTGTCTTCGGGATAGATAGGAGCCAATTTTGCCTACGCGTCGCTCTGCCTCGACCCATCGCGACGAGCGAATCGGAGCCGCGAACGCGAGTGAGCGGTCATGGGCCTGCGCCAAGATAAGCGGAGCCGCGACCGTCAGGGAGCGGTCGGTCCCCCTCAAGAGTCCGGTCCTGCCACCGGCCTCAGGCCCCACCCAAGGGGATCAAAACCCCTGGGTTTTCGACGGAGCGGTCATGGCACCATCGTCGTTACGGGGATTTGGCCTGTCACTAGCGTTCCAGGCTCAGTTTCCTGCTCGCGCACACCCTCGCGATGCACGAATCGCCGCGAAATGCTGATCTCACTTACGCTCAGCGGAGTAAACGATCGTGTGCCGGTTTGGCGCGACGCCTTCGGAGACCGTTGTTACGTCCGGGTCGTCGCGTAAAGCCAAGTGAATGATTCTGCGCTCCCGGGAAGTCATGGGATGGAAGCGGAAAGGTGCGCCGGCGCTTTTGACCTTGTCAGCCGCTGTGACGGCGCTGAGTCTCAGCTCTTCGATGCGCATCGTGCGGTAGTCGTTGGCGTCGAATATTAGCCTGTAGCGCTCGTAATGGGGAACCCTCAGAGCCTCCATGGTCAGTTGTTCGAGCGCCAGCAGTAGCTCGCCTCGATAGGCCAGCAATAAATCGACGTCCCGGCCGTCGAAGGCGACCATCAAATCGGGAGAGATAAGGTTCGGGTTCCGGAGGGAGCCGGCGTCGCGAACGTCGAAGCTGAGTTCAAGACCGGACGCTTTCAAGACGGGGTCGAGGAATTGGACGATCTTCGGACGCAGAGCATCCACCGTCCAGATCAGCTCAGGCATGTTCGAAGAAAAGGGATCCAGCGGTCAGTTGCGCAACCGTTTCTTCTTGCGGCGCCCTTTTGGCTGCTCGATCTCAATCGGCTCGGACGGCAAGCGGTTCAGCAGAAGCTGCTGCAGCACACCGACGACGTTGCTAGTCAACCAGTATAACACCAGCCCACTGGAGAACCCGTAAAACACGAACCCCATCATCAATGGCATGAACTTCATCAGCCGCATCTGAGCAGGGTCCGTGCCGGGAGTCGGCGTTAGACTCTGCATCCAGAATTGTGATGCCACCATGGCCAGCGGTAAAACACGAATCGGAATTTGTTCCGGGAGCGACAAGTCGCCCACCCACAACCAAGACTCCTGGCGCATTTCGATCGCCACCCTCAAGACTTTGTAGAAGGCGAAGAAGAAAGGCATCATCAGCAGCATCGGCAGGCAGCCGCCCAAGGGATTCACCCCATACTTTTTGTAGAGGGCCATCGTCTCTTCTTGCTGCTTCGCCTTCTTGGGGTCCCGTAGGCCGAGGCCCTTGTACTTTTCGTTGATCTGCTTGATCAGCGGCTGCAAGGCCTGCATTTTCTTCATCGATCTCGAACTCTTCCACTTCAATGGCAGCATGACGAAATTGAGGAAGATCGTAACCAGGATGATCCCCCAACCGTAGTTCACCCCGAACTTGTCGTGCGTCCATCGCAGCATCCAGTAGATCGACTCGGGGAGAAAACTGAGCCATCTGACAATCGAGTATTCGAACCCTAAATTGACGATTTCCCCTAGCTCGGGCCGAACAGATACCAGGGTGTCGTAACTCTTAGGACCCACGAACAACTGCAGCTGATTCTTCTCGGCGCCCCCGACCGCGAGCGCCGCGAACGTCGCTTCCGTGCCGGTGGCGATCGGCTCGATAGCTACGCCCGAGCTTTCAAGCTGCACGGTCATCTCAGAGCCCAACGGCAGGAACGCCGCCGTGAAAAAGCTGTCGTCGATGCCGACGTAGGAGTAGGGCCCGATATTGGTGATCCGGCCATCCTCCAGATCGCCGGCTTCATTGCGCAGCAGCTCACGCTGGGATGGATCGTAGTAGAACGTTGTGCTGTACATTTGGTCGTCCGGCTGGGCGGTGTCGCCGAAGCCCCCAGGCCAGGTCAGCAGGTGAGAACGAGCTTGTCCGCTCTCAGACAGCTCGCTCGTAATCTCTACTAAGTACCCCTCGGACTGAAAACTGAAGGATTTACGGACCGTGTGGACACCGTCGGAGTATTCGAAGCTGACGGTCGTGGGCGCCGAGCGCTTTGAGAATCCGTCGTTGACAACGAAGAGAGCTTGGTTAATCTCGGCTACAGGCTGGCCGCCGGAGAGCGCCAAACCAAAGGGGTAGCCGTGGTTTTTGGCGCCGCCCGCATGGACCAAATCAACCAAATCCAGCGGCTCACCGTTGGCGACAACGTATTCTTTGAGCACCCAGCTCGTTACCACGGCCCCGCGATTCGAGAAGCGGACGATGAAGGTGTCCGACTCAACAACGATCTCTTGCTCCGACTCCGCCGCTTGGGTTCCGAAAACAGCCGCCGGTTGGAACGCCTGAGGAAGAGCTTCCTCTGAGAATGGCTCCGCCGGGTCGCCGGGAACGGGCTCCGCCGTAACAGGTTCAGCTCCGGTTTCAGGAGCTACGACAGGCGCCACCGGGCGGGCGACGAACGTGTACAAGGTAATAGCAACGGCCGACAGGACGCACGCCAGCAGTAAGCGCTTCTGAACAAACTGGTCGTCTTCAGGCATCGGGGACTGGATCGTAGCCGCCTGGGGCAAGCGGCCGGCAGCGAAGGACCCGCTTAGCGGCTAACCACAGACCCCGCTTTACTCCATGGCTTTCTACAGCATGTTTGGCGTAGGAGGAACAGGAAGGGTAAAACTTGCAGCAGGAGGGCAGGAGCGGCGAAAGTATGCTTTTATAAGCCAGTAGGCCAAAGACCGCCGCACGCTGGGCAAAGCTTTGCGAAGCAACAGGCTCATCCATCGCGGCGTTCTGGGGCCGCGCCGCGGGCTGATCGGCCGGCTTCGTGGAAAACACGTCGGATTTCCGCCTCAAGATCTTTCCAAGGTGCGTCAATCGCTCTCCGGTGGGCATGGATGACTACTTCACAACCATCGGGCATCTCAGCCCAGTTGCGCCGCAGAGCTTCTCGGATCCGCCGCCTGACTCGATTCCGGGCAACGGCGTTTCCTACCGAGCGGGGCAGTGAGATGCCGGCCCGTGTGGCCTGCGAACCTCCGGTCCGTCTGAAGAAAACCCGGAAGTAGGCGCTTGTCAGCTTCCGCCCTTCACCGTAAACGCGCTGGAATTCGGCTCTCTTCCGAAGCCGCCTGGACCGCGGGAAGCGTTCGGCCCCTGCCGGGGCAGCCGTGGGTTGATTACTTCTCCGAGCTGACGGTGAGGACATGCCGACCCTTTGCCCGCCGGTTGGCCAGCACCCTCCTTCCGCCCGGAGACTTCATCCTGGCCCGGAAACCGTGCGTCTTGGCGCGGCGACGGCGATTGGGTTGAAACGTTCGTTTGGGCATGGAAGCACGCGATGGAGCGAACGACGGACCCGAACTTCACCGCTCTCGACCGCCCCGGCCACAAGAACCTCAGTGTATCAGCCGCCTAGGTAGCGGTCAAACAGGATCGCCACAATCCGTTACCGCGGCTTTCCGAGCCGGCCTGTGGCAAAAAGCTATCTTGGAGAGAAGCCGCGGCCCTACGCCGTCCGATTTCAGCGGGCCCCGTGATGGGGGATGGGTTGTCCCCAAGACTAAACGGCCGTAGGTCTCGGAAACGGCGCTGAGCCCTCGGCTACGGGAATTCTCAAAGGCCAATCCCGGGAACGACTATCGCGCCCTGACCGCTCGCTCGCACTCGCATCTCAGTGCTCGACGCAAGGCTGCGCGACAGCAAGCAACGGAGCCTGGAACGTTAGTGACAGGGCAAATCCCGAACCGTGAGTGTATTTATGCAACTGAGAACTAGGCTGGAGACGGCTGCTCGCCTTCGGAAAGTCCGGGTACCCTTTTGGGTTTGGGTGTGTCCGGTCGGAGCACTTGTTGAGGAGTGGGGGTGGGCTCGACCTCCTCTTCGGGCGTGGAGACTTCGGGTAGTTCACGGCCCTCGACCAACGCCCGCACGTCGTTGCCGTCGAGCACCTCGCGTTCCAGAAGCGCCTCGGCCATGCGGACCAGCGCATCGGAATGGTCGGTAATGATCTTTTTCGCCTGATCGTAAGCCGTCTCGACCAGGTTGCCGACTTCAGCGTCAATGCGAATAGCGGTCGCCTCGCTGTAGTCGCGGTGCTGGGCGATCTCACGGCCCAAGAAGATCTGCTCTTCCTTTTTCCCAAAGGTAAGCGGTCCGAGCGCACTCATTCCCCATTCGCAGACCATCTGGCGCGCCATTTCCGTAGCCTGCTCGATGTCGTTGCCGGCGCCGGTGGTCATGTGGTCGAGGAACATCTCTTCGGCAATGCGCCCACCCATCAGGATGGCCAGTCTCCCCTCCAGAAAGTCTTTCGTATAAGTGTGCTTGTCGTCGAGCGGCAGCTGCATGGTCACGCCTAGCGCCACACCTCGCGGGATGATGGTTACCTTGTGGATGGGATCGGCGTGCGGAACCATGGCTGCCACCAGGGCATGTCCAGCTTCGTGGTACGCAGTATTCTTCTTTTCCTCGTCGGTGAGCATCATCGAGCGGCGCTCGGCACCCATCATAACCCTGTCCTTGGCCAGCTCGAAGTCGTACATCGTGACGACCTTCCGATTCTGGCGAGCGGCGAAAAGAGCGGCTTCGTTAACCAAGTTGGCCAGGTCGGCGCCCGAGAAACCGGGACTTCCGCGTGCCAGCACGTGCAAGTCAACGTCATTGGCCAGCGGGACCTTGCGGGTATGGACCCGCAGGATACCCTCACGGCCCCGGACGTCGGGGCGATTCACAACCACACGGCGATCGAAACGGCCCGGCCTTAGCAGAGCCGGATCCAACACGTCAGGCCGGTTGGTGGCTGCTATCAGAATGACTCCTTCGTTCGAATCGAAGCCGTCCATCTCCACCAGCAACTGGTTGAGGGTTTGTTCGCGCTCATCATGGCCGCCGCCCAACCCGGCCCCGCGATGGCGTCCGACGGCGTCGATTTCATCCATAAAGATAATGCAGGGAGCGCTCTTTTTACCCTGCTCGAAGAGGTCTCGCACACGGCTGGCGCCGACCCCGACGAACATTTCCACGAAGTCCGATCCTGAAATCGAGAAGAAGGGCACATTCGCCTCGCCGGCGACGGCTCGCGCCATTAGCGTCTTGCCCGTTCCGGGCGGTCCCACCAGCAGAACGCCTTTGGGAATTCTTCCCCCCAGCTTTTGGAATTTCTGCGGCTCCCGTAGGAACTCGATGACCTCCTGGAGCTCTTCCTTGGCCTCCTCTACTCCGGCGACGTCCTTGAAGGTAATCTTCTTTTGCTGGCTGGTCAGCAGCCGCGCCCGACTCTTCCCGAAGCTGAGCGCCTTATTTCCCCCAGCCTGCATCTGACGCATCATGAAGATCCAAAAACCGAACAACAGAATGAACGGTGAAGCGTTGATGAGAAAACTCAGCCAAGCAGGGGTATTCGACTCCTTGACCTCGATGGCAACTCCGGCTTCCTGCAGCACATCGATGATGCCTGGATAATCGGACGGAATCGTTGTGCGGAGATCCTCGTCGCCGCGGAGCTTGCCGGTAATCTGGTTACCGGCAATGGTTACGCTGCGGACATTGCCGGCTTTGACTTCCTGGTAGAACTCCGAGTAGGTAAGTAGTTCTACTCCGGCCGCGCTGCCTGTCTGGATCACACGCCAAAGCAGGATCGCCGTGCACAGCATCACGACCCAGAACACTGCGGTCTTGACTCTCGAATTCACGATTGCATTCCTCTAGCGCCTACTCACCCTCCGCGGTAGCAGCCTATTCCTATAGACGCGCTAGGTTCTTGATTCGATTCCTATTTCGCTTTCGCCACCTGAAGCGAACTCAGTAATATCCACCACGATGCGGCTATTATCGTCTGCCGCAAACTCCACCGACGGCCCAAAACCACGTACCCACACGATGACTTTACGCTCGCCCGGTTCCGCCTCCGGTCTTCCCACTTCGCCTGAGGCCGCGGCGATCACCGGCCAGTGGGTCCGTTCCCAGACCGCAATCTTCCGCTCCTGAAACAGCGCTTTGAGCTTCTTGGCCCTCTTCCAACCCTGCGGATGGAAGCGGTCTCCCGCTCGCCAATTGCGCAACTCAAGCGGTTCGGGAACTTTTTCCCAGTCAATTAGCTCGTGCCGCTTACCATTATAACGCCCTTTCCTCTGCAAGTTCTCTCGGGTGAATCTCTGGAGAACGACTAAGGAGGAACCCCACGGTAGCTTAAATGACCCTGGGGCGCGTAGTAGGATACATTGTGTCGGTGAGTGAGACTCCGGTTCCAGCGAAAAGCGGGCAAGTCTGATCTGATCGAACGACCGGATGGCCTCCAAATCTGGAATGTGCGATCTCCCGCTTCCCCGCCGCCCGGCCGCGAGCCCTCGCAAAGCCTCGATGTGCTCAAAGCTGATACCCGCCAAGCTCCCGCGGGCCCTCTCGACAGCCACCCGCAGCAATCTGCGGGCAGCCGCGACAGGCAGGGCCGTCATCGCCGCGGCTTGAAAATAGACGCCGTCGCTCTTCGATTCGAGGTGACTCCCGGCTAACGCCGGCAAGACGCCCTGCCAGTAATTCTCTTCCCCCTGCGCCCATTCAGCGATCTGTGCCAAAGCCCTGGAAAGATTGGGGTTCCAGTCCTCACTGAGCCGCGGCAAAAGCTCGTGCCTAATTCGATTACGGACGAACTTTCTATCTTGATTACTGGAGTCATCCCGCCATTCGTGGCGACCCGCTATCAGATATTCGATGACCTGCTGTCGGGTAACCTCGATCATGGGTCGTACTATTTTTTTGTCGAGGACCGGACGAATCCCGGACAACCCCGCAGTTCCCGAGCCTCGCAACAGCCGAAAAAGTACCGTTTCAGCCTGGTCGGAAAGCGTATGCCCGACCGCAACTTTGTCGAATTGCCCTCGGCGGACCAACTCGCTAAAAAACTCATATCGGAAATTACGTCCCAGTTGCTCGGTGTTTTCGCCTCTTTCGCGCGCCTGGACTGCTATATTCACCGTCTTCGAAAGGAACTCAAGGCGGCGGCGGCGAGCCAATCGCGCGACGAACTGCTCGTCCTCGCGGGACTCGCGTCCGCGAAGCTGGTGGTTGAGATGCGCTACCGCGAGCGTGATGCCGAGTTGAGGGGCTAGCTCGCGCAGACATTCAAGCAGCGCCACCGAGTCAGGACCCCCGGAAACGGCAACGGCCACACGGTCTCCGGAGTCGAGCATGCCGTATTTGGCGATAGTCTGTTTGACCTGGCGAACCACGATGTCATTGTAGCCTTTCGTTTTTCGGTCGCGTTCGTGGTAGCCAAAGAACCGCAGCCGAGTGGCTCCGGGTTTCTCGGCGGTGAGCTACAACGCTACATCCGTCTCGGTGGGCCGCGCGTAATCCACGCCCTCCACGTCGAAGCCAAATAGGTTGTTGAACTCTTGTCGGAAGACGGCGATATCGGAAAGTTCCTCGAGATTCTCAGTGGACACTTTCTCCCACAACCCAGCGACGGCTGTCTGGATGTCGTCTCGCAGTTCGAGATCGTCGAGTCGAATTAGACCTTCCCCGTCAAGGGAAGGTTCCTTCCCGTCGGCCAAGTGACGAAAGCAGAGCCTTTGCATCTGCTCGATGCATCCTTCGTGAACGCCCCTCTGTTTCATGACCCGGAACAACAGGCTGATGTACAGAGGAACAACCGGAATGGCAACTGAGGCCTGGGTGACAACAGCCTTATTGACCGAAACCCACGCTCCCCCTCCCACCTGAGAAACAAGTTTGAAGTTCAAGTCGGCGGCAGTCTGCTCGAGATCTTTTTTCGCCGCGCCGATCGTGCCTTGGCGGTAGATAGGCCAAGTGAGCTTGGGACCCACGTATGAATAAGCCAAGGTCCGTGCGCCTTCGGCGAGCAAGTCTTGTTCACGAAGCGTATCAATCCACGACCGCCAGTCTTCGCCACCCATCACGGCAATCGTCGCGGCGATTTCTTTCTCATCCGCGGCCTCGATAGTAACTTCAGTCACCGCACCGCTCGTAATGTCCACCGTTTTGCCTCGGTAGGGGCCTCCGATCGTCTTAAGCACCGTCTGAAACGCTTCGCCCGTTCGGGGATGGACGCGACGGGGCGCGGCCAGGCTGTAGACGACCAAGTCCAACTTGCCAATGTCGGCGCGAACGAGGTCCACGACTTGGCTTTTGACGTCGTCGGAAAAAGCATCCCCGTTGATCCCGGTTGCGTAAAGCCCTTGCTCCCGGGCCAACCGGTGGAACGCGGCCGTGTTGTAGTATCCCGCCGCGGCGGTCTTTCGTCCGTCGGGAGGACGTTCGTAGAAGACGCCGACGGTCTTGGCGCCGAAACCCCAAGCGGCGGCGATCCGCGTGGCCAGCCCGTAACCCGTCGAGCTGCCGATGACCAGCACGTTGCGCGGCCCACTGATGCTCTCGGGCCGGTTGCGTTTCACCGCTTCGATTTGCTGCTCCACGTTACGAGCGCAGCCCTCCGGATGCGCCGTGACGCAGATAAAACCTCGCGAGCGTTGCTTTACGATTTGTTCAGGCATAGGTCTGTAAATTGATTGCGCCGAAGATTAGCCTTCGGACGGGTTCGAGGGCCACGAGTTGGGCCAAGGCGCAGCCGCCCGTGGCGAAAGTCGTGCAGAAGAGAAAAATGGGGACTGCCACCAATTCGCCCCGTCATGACCCTAGAAACAAAGCACTTAACCTGAAGCGAATTGGCTGGCTGTACCCGATTTTTCCCGCCGGGAAGTGTCAGTTCGCGGCTAAGGAACTCCTAAGTCTCTCATCCGGACGCGACGTGGATCAACCGGGGGACAGGTAGTCCATGCGGCCGCCGTCGGCAACGATGCACTGGCCGGTCATGAAGCTGGATTCGTCGGAAGCAAGAAACGTCACTAGGTTGGCGATGTCGTCAGGCTGGCCGACCCGTCCCGTCATTGCCAGACTGGACACCTTGTCGATCATCTGCTGCCTTTCCTCGGGGCTCTTCCCTTGCATCGGCATGTCGGTCACCACGAGTCCTGGCAACACCGCGTTGACGGTAATTCCACTGGATTTCAATTCGTAGGAAAACCGTTTTGTCAGGGCCATGACGGCCGCCTTGGTCGCCGAGTAAAAAGTCGTTCCTGGAAAAGCCGTTCCCAAAGCGGCGATGGAGGAGACGTTGATCACGCGTCCGTACTTCTTTTCCACCATGTCGGGCGCCACCGCGGCCGCACAATAGACCACTCCTTTCACATTGGTGTGCCACATGCGGTCGACTTCGTCCTCGTTGAAGTTGAACAAGTCTCCCGGATAGACCACTCCGGCGTTATTGACCAGAATATCGACCGGCCCGAGCTCAGACCTCGTCGTCTCGACCATAGCCGCCACGGCCGCTTTGTCGGCCACGTCAGCCTGTAGAGCGAGCGCCCGGGCACCCGAGTTTTCGATCTGGTCGACCACTTCTTTTGCGGCGTCGGCGCGCTTGTGATAGTTAACGCCTACAGCGGCGCCGTGTTGAGCTAGCGAAATAGCGACCGCCCTTCCGATACCCCGGGAACCTCCCGTGACCAGCGCAACGCGCCCTTCCAACTTTCTCTCTGCGGCCATGGATCCTCCGGTTCACCATTCTAACCGGCTTCAAGACGGCAAGGGAGTCTCTCCGACCAAGAAGATCGCTCACTGGCGTTCGCGGCTCCGATGCGCTCTTCGCCGCTTTCGAACAGGAATCACCCGCGTTAGCGCGGCAGGGTGAGATCTCTGCTCAGACGCCCGCGTACTTCCAGCGCGGGCCCTGAGGGGTGTCTTCCAGGACTACCCCGCTCTCTTTCAACTGATCGCGGATCTCGTCGGCGCGGGCGAAATCGCGGGCTTTGCGGGCGGCGGTCCGCTCGGCGATGAGCTCCTCGATTCTTTCCGGCGAAACCTGTGACGAGGCCTCAGCACTGTCGGCCATTTGCATCTTGTCGGAAACCGAGACGTCAAATTTACGATCAGCCCGCAACACGTCAAAAATCGAATCAAAAAGTTCGAGCACGCCGTTGGCATCGGCTACATTACTGGCACGGAACTCGCCGGCGTCCATTCCGGTGTTGACCTGTCGCAGGAAGTCGAAAACCGCCGCCAACGCCTGCGCCGTGTTGAGGTCATCGTCCATCCCGGCCTCAAACTGCTTGCGAGCCTCGGCGGCCAGTTCGCCGATCTTGGGATTCTCGCCGTCGGGAAACCGCTCGTGGAGGCGGCGCTGGAAATTGCGCAGCCGTTCGATGGCTGTTGCTGCTGCTGCGAGTCCTTCTAAAGTGAAGTTAAGTTGCTTGCGGTGGGGAACCGACGCCAAAAGATAGCGGATCGCCGCCGGCGCGTAACCACGGTCGAGTAAATCACGCAGGGTGTAGAAGTTACCCAGCGACTTCGACATCTTTTGACCCTCGACCAGCAGGTGTTCGCCGTGAACCCAAAAGCGCACAAAACGCTTCCCGGTCGCCCCTTCCGCCTGGGCGATTTCGTTTTCGTGGTGCGGAAAAACCAGATCCACCCCGCCGGTGTGAATATCGAAGCTCTCACCGAGATATTTCATCGCCATCGCGGAGCACTCGATATGCCAGCCAGGACGTCCCGGCCCGAACGGGCTTTCCCACTGCGGCTCGTCCTCCTTAGCGGCTTTCCACAACGCGAAGTCGCGAACGTTGTCCTTTGTGTACTCGTCCCGGTCGACCCGCGCCCCGGCCTTAATGCCCTTGACGTCGAGTTTCGACAGCTTGCCGTAGTCCTCGAATTTCGAGATACGGTAGTAGATGGAGCCGTCACTCTGGTACGTGTAGCCGTTTTCGCTCAGGCGACCGATCAGCCCGATCATGTCATCGATGTGCTTTGTGGCGGGCGTGATCCGCGTCGGTGGTTCGAGCCGAAGCGCGGCTGTATCCTGTTCGAACGCGCGAATGTACTCCGCCGTGTATTCCTCCAGCGACTGGCCGGCTTTCCCAGCCGCGGCGATGATTTTGTCGTCCACGTCGGTGATGTTCATGACGTGGAAGAGTTCCCACCCGCAATGGCGAAGGTAGCGGCGCAAAATGTCCTGGAAGGTAAAGGTTCTGAGATTGCCGATGTGGACGTAGCTATAAACCGTCGGCCCGCAGGAGTACATGCGGACCGTTTTGCCGTCAAGCGGCGTGAAAGGCTCAAGCCGGTTCGTCAGCGTGTTGAAAAGGTGCAGGGGCATTTTTCGTTGTGGATCTCGTGTGTGCGGCCCGCGCGGCTAGATCTTCGTCGGAAGTCTCGGAGTAGAGGCGCCGCAAGCCGCTGAGCTGTCCAAATCCGCCGAGAAAAGGTGATGTTGGACGGATCAGCCTTCCTACCGGCGCGGCGCACGCCTCCCGGCGTGCCGTGTCGCCATTCGTGGCGACATGTCGCGCCCTTTCCCGTATCCCGAGTCCCCGGCCGGTATTGCGAACATCAGTAAGATTTGCTCTGCTCGATGGCAGCTTGCCGGGCGAGCTCGTCGCAGCGATTGTTATCCGCGTGCCAGGCGTGCCCCTTCACCCACTCCCACTGCACCTGATGGCGGGGAATAGCCTCATCGAGCTTTTGCCACAAGTCCTTATTCTTGACGGGCTGTTTTGAGGCCGTTCGCCAACCTCGCCTCTTCCAGGCGTCTATCCACTTGGTAATGCCGTTCTTGACGTACTCGGAGTCGATCTCTACCAAGACCCGGCAAGGTTCTTTCAACGAAGAGAGACCCTCGATCACCGCGGTCATCTCCATGCGGTTATTGGTTGTTTCCGGCTCTGACCCCCAAAGCTCCTTCTTCTGGTCTCCAAAACGAAGAATGACAGCCCAGCCGCCCGGTCCCGGATTACCGAGGCAGGAGCCGTCGGTAACGAGGGTGACGGCTTTCATGCAGCGCAGACCTGCGCTCCGGCGAAAAACTCGTCCACCTTGGCGCACACCTGGTCTGGGGTCTTGGCGCGGTAGATTTCCTTGCGCAGCTGCGATCCGTTACGAACACCCCTGGTAAAGTAGCTTGCAAACTGCTTCATCTTGCCGCAGACTTCGCCTGCGACCTTGTCGGGATTCTCCATCAACGCGCCATAGTAATCGCGGATCATCTCGTAGCGGTCTTGCTCCGTAGGCTGGTCGTAGCGGCCGGTGTGGAGATACTGCTTGATCTGGCGGAAAATCCAGGGGTTCGACGAAGCCGCACGCCCGATCATCACACCGTCGCAGCCTGTCTGCTGAAACATGCGAACAGCGTCTTCCGGCGCAAACACATCGCCATTACCGATAACGGGAATCTTGACCGCCTGCTTGACTTCCCCGATCAGGCGCCAGTCCGCGTTGCCGGCGTACCCTTGCTCGCGGGTGCGGCCGTGCAACGCGACAGCTTGCAACCCGCAGTCCTGGGCTAAGCGCGCCATGTTAACGGCGACAATTTCTTTCTCGTTCCAGCCGGAGCGAAACTTGCACGTAAAGGGGATCTTGACGGCCGCCCGGACCTTGCGCAAGATCCTTTCAATCAGCGGCAGATCACGAAGCAGCCCCGACCCGCCGTTGCACTTGACGACCTTCTTTACCGGACAGCCGAAGTTCAAGTCGACGATGTCGAAACCATGATCCTCGACGACGCGCGCCGCCTCGGCCATCACATCGGGGTCGGAGCCGAATAATTGCGCCGCGATCGGATGCTCGTCAGGCTCGTAGTGCAGGTAGCGGAAACTTCTGCGTCCCTGCTTTCCCCCCTGGACGTGCCGCACCACCCCGTGCGAGCTTGTGAATTCGGTCATGATGAGCCCGCAGCCGCCCAAATTGCGGATAAATCGGCGGAAAACGGTGTCCGTCACACCCGCCATCGGCGCCAGCACGACCGTCGGTTTGATCGTAACTCCACCAATATGAAGCTCTTGGGGAACTTCCACAGGACCATTTTAACAGAGGGGGTGGGGCAGCCTTGTATTTCTTGGGAGCAGAATGCCTGTGGTTTGTTGGAGTTGGGGGGCTGTCCATCCCTCATCCGTACCGATTGAATGGGTTTTGTGTAGCGCGGACCTGGCACCTTTCCAGTGTCCGCGTCCTTCGGCTCTGATTTTTCCGCGGGAGGGATCTCCCCGGAATGATACTACCCCTCTTCGCCCTCGTGGATGTGCTGGGAGAGATAGACGCCGATGCCCATTTCTTCGATCATGCCGAGCTGGGCTTCGAGCCAGTCGACATGCTCTTCTTCGTCGATGAGGATTTTCTCGAATAGTTCGCGGGACGCATTGTCAGCGGCTTCGACGCCGGCTTTGACGGCGCGGTTCAGCCGTTTGACCGCCTGGAGCTCGAGCGCCAGGTCGTTCTCAAACTGCGCCTTGACATCGTGGCCGATCTGGAGAGGAAACAGGGCCGCCAGGTTGGGCAGAGAGTCCAGGAATAGGATGCGTTCGATCAGAGCTTCGGCGTGGCGCATCTCCTCGATGGCTTCCTTCTTGGTGTATTTGCCGAGGGTGTGGTATCCCCAGTTCTCGCACATCTCAGCATGCAAGAAATACTGATTAATGGCGGTGAGCTCCGCTTTGAGCACTTCGTTCAGTAATTTGATGACCTTGGCGCTGCCTTTCATGTTGGCCTCTCCACGAGTCTATCTTGGTCTTTTGCCTCTAAGGAGCCCATTCTAGCTGATGACTGGGTTCACGCGCCGCCGAGGTGGATCCGTTGCGGGTCTGTGAAAAAACCAGGGACTGTCCCAAGCGCCGTGCTGGGGCGAGACGTTTTGTCAATGACTCACGGGAGGCGCGGTGGACTGTCCCAAGGTTTTTTAAAGAATCCCCCGCCCTGGGCGTCACATCACGCTCACCCACCGCCCCCCTCGGCGAGCAACTTCTCTTCCCAAGAGAAATCAGCCGCGGGACGGCCCTCCTGCCTCTGATACCACTGGAAGGTCTCCGCCAACCCGTCGCTGAAGGGCGTTGGTTCGAAGCCCAGCTCCTGTCGGGCTCGATCGATCTTCTGGGTAATCGGAGGCATGTCGAAGTATTGCGCAAAGTAGAAGGGAGGCTCAAACACGCCGCCGCCCGAGGCCTCGATGCGCTCTCGGGGCACGTGAACCAGCTTCGGATCCTTGCCGGCCGCCCGCGCGATCGCCTGGACGAGATCTAGCTGCGTAACGGGCCGATCGTTCGCAACGTTGTACGCTCGGCCGACCGCGGCATCGTTATCTGAAGCCAGAATCGCCGCGCGCGCTACATCGTCGACATGGACGAACTGCATCAAGCGCGAGCCGTCGCCGGGGATGATGATGGGGCGATCTGCAAGTAGCCGGTCCCAAAAGAATGCTTCTCGATAGAAAGGGTTCTCCGGGCCGTAGATGTAGGGCGGGCGCAAGGTGGCCACGGGGATTCCCTGCTCGCGATGCAAACGGAACAGGGCGCGCTCACTTTCGGCTTTGTTGCGAACGTAGAGTTCGGGATGGTCGGGCGGGGCGAGTGGGTCGTCCTCGTCGCGATCGAGGCCTTCGCCGTAAGCCGCAACGCTCGAGACGAAAACGTAGCGCTTCAAGCCTTCGGAGCATGCCATGGCCGCGGTGCTGACCTGTTCGGCCGTAGTACCTCGCTGCCAATCGTAGACGTTGTCGAAAACGAAGTCGAACCGCCGGCCGGCAAGAGCCTGGCTCATGGCCTCCAAATCGTTGCGATCGCAGTGAATTTCCCCCACCTGACCGGCAAACGGATTAGCTCGCCCGCGGTGGAGAATGGTAACCTCATCGCCACGGACCAGCAGTCGTCGAACGAGCGCACGCCCGATGAACAGTGTGCCTCCGATGACCAGTACATGGCTCAATCGTAATGCTCCACTCTGCAGTCCGTGATCGGCTCTTCGCCGCTCATTCAACGCTACACGCGGTTGAGTTCATCGGCCGCGCGGGCGGCTTGTATCTCCCCGGACCGGCGGGATCGCCGGTCCCTACTACCGTAGCGCGTGACGACTCAAAGTAGGGACAAGCGATCCCGCTTGTCCTTGTCCTAGCCGCCGCGGGCGGCTCGTTGTCCACGGGGGCGGCACCCACGGGCGGCCTGCATTCCCCGGACCGGCAAGATTGCCGGTCCCTACTATGTTTGACGCAAGGGTGCAGCAAAGGGCCGGGACGCCCCTTTGATAGACTCTAAGCACTGGTGTTGAACCCATCGCGCCGAGCAGCACCTCTTGCCTGTGCGCTTCTCGCGTATGCCCTGCCGCTGGTTTTCCACGCCCCACCGGCTGCGGCACAAAGACCGAATCTGGTCGTTCTCGTCGTAGCCGAGCAGTTCCGGGCAGACTACCTAGACCTCTACGAGCCTGAGTTTTCCAGTCGTGGTCTGGGTCGCCTACTCACCCAGGGTGCCGTCTTCCGGCGCTGCCGCTACGATCACCTCACGACTCTGGCCGCGCCGGGGGCCGCGATTCTGGCTGCCGGGGCTTATCCGGAGTTGAACGGGATCGTCGGCAACCGCTGGTACGACCGTGGGAAAGAGCAGCTAGTGGGAGCCGTCGAGGAGAGCCTAAGCTATTCGGCACAAGGTGACCCAAACGAGCCCGACATCTCTCCTGATCAGTTGATGGGATCGACCTTTGCTGACGAGCTGCGGTTAGCGACTGAAGGGCGCGCCCGCGTGGTCGCGGTGTCCGATAGCCCGGCGCCCGCGGTGCTGCTCGCAGGCCGGCGTCCACTCGGATGCTACTGGATGAATCGAGTAGGGAGCTTCACGACGTCGAGCTATTACTCCCCCTCCGTACCGGAATGGGTGGGACGATTCAACCAAGAGCGCCCGCCTCTACGCCTTCTGGGCAGCCCCTGGATGGCGCTAAGCGCCGGTGCCTCGGCTCCACCCCTGCGGATACTTGGAAGTCCCGAACAGAGGGATCTTGAGAGCTTTCTCTTGCTGTACCGAGCCTCCCCTTTCGCCATCGACGAAACCTTTGCGTTCGCCACGCAAGCCGTAGAAGCGGAAGGGCTCGGTCAGGGGAGCCACACGGACCTATTGATCGTCAACCTAAGTGCGACGGCTCGTTTGGGCCTCGAGACCGGGGCGTACTCGCCGCTCATGCGTGACCTGCTGCTGCGGCTCGATCGATCGCTGGGGGATTTCCTCGACTCGCTCGACGAAAGTATCGGCTTGGACAACGTCGCGGTCGTGTTCACCGCCACACACGGAGTTCCACCGCTCCCAAGCCATGCCCGCGAACTCGGTTTGAAGGCCGGTCGGGTCTCTGGCGAAGACGTCGTCGAGGCGATGAATACCGCCCTGTCCGAGCGTTTCGGCCCGCGGGCGTCGGTCGCGAAGTATGTCTATCCGTTTGTGTATCTCAATGACGAGATTCGTGTGCTGCCCGGGCCGGAGCGTCGTAAGAGGATCGCTGTCGCGGGCGAGGCAGCGGCTCAACTGGAAGGCGTGGCCGGCTATTACGCGCCGGATCAGTCCTCAGCTCCTTCCGCCACCAAGGCGAGGCTTCGCAGGAGCTGGTACGCGCCAAGATCGGGCGATTTCATGCTGATCTATGAACCGTACTACGTCGAAGACTATAGCCGCGGGCGGGGGACGGCATCAGGTTCCTACTATCGCTATGACACCGATGTCCCGCTGATTTTTCTAGGCCGCCGATTCAAAACCGGCCGCTTCGACCACGATGTGGAGGCAACGTCGGTGGCGCCGACGATTGCGGCTGTCCTGGACATAGCAGCTCCCAGCTTGGCAACGGGGAAGGTCCTTTCAGAAGCGTTGGCGCCTCCGCCGGAAAATTCCGCGCCCGAAATAGACGTCATCGGCCCGCCCGAGCCCAAGTAACACCGTGCCGAACCTCGAAACGGAATTCTGCGGCCTACATCTCAAGAACCCGGTCATTGCTTCGAGCGGCACGTTTGGATACGGACTCGAGTTCGAAAAGATTGTCGATCTGAATTCCCTGGGGGGCTTTGTCGTAAAGGGTCTCTCTCGCCAGCCTATCGAAGGCAACCCTCCGCCTCGGCTGGTCGAAACCGCCTCCGGCATGTTGAATTCCATCGGCCTGCAGAACGTTGGGGTGCGAGCCTTCGTCGCGGAGAAGCTGCCCAAGCTGGCCAAGCTCGACACTGCTGTGTTCGCGAACGTCTTCGGGTATCAGCCCGAGGACTACGTGGAGGTGATCCGTATTCTCGAAGACGCCGACGGGCTGGCCGGTTACGAACTCAACGTTTCCTGCCCGAATACGAAACATGGCGGCATGGAGTTCGCCTCCGACGCCTCGTTGCTCTTGGAAGTCGTTGGCATGGCCAAAAAGGCGGCCGAACGGCGTCCGCTGATCGTCAAGCTTTCACCGAACGTGACTGACATTGCGCTCATGGCCCGTTCGGCGGAAGAAGCCGGAGCGGACGCCATCTCGCTCGTCAATACCTTCGTTGGGCTGGCGATCGACGTCCGCACCCGACGGCCCATTCTCGGAGCCCACTTCGGCGGCCTCTCAGGCCCGGCGATCAAACCGATCGCCCTGCGGATGGTCTACCAGGTCTCGCAAGCGGTTAGGATCCCCGTGATCGGCATGGGCGGCATCGCGAACGGCGAAGACGTCGCCGAGTTTCTGATCTGCGGCGCCGTGGCTGCGCAGGTGGGGACGGCGACTTTTTGGGATCCTCGATCGCCCGTTCGCCTGGTCGAGGAGTTCCGCCGCTTCCTCGAAAAGGAGAAGATCGCCTCAGCGGCCGAGCTGGTGGGAACGCTGCGGCGGGAAGAGTAAGGAGGGTGACTCGAAGCTGTAAAGAGGGCTCACGACGGTCAACCGGACTGCTGCGGAAATACGACAAGTACCAACCCTAGCGCAGTGCGCCGCGCAGATTGCACCTTATCTCAGGCGTGGGAGGATACGAATGGAGCTACAATCGCGACCTCTTAAAGAGCACGAAAAGAATATTCTGGAAAGGCTTTTGGAATGTGACTTCCGGGGGCGGGATGAGCTCCGACAACAACTTCAGTTCGTGACCGCAAGAATAATTGACGAGGAGGGTAGCCTCGCGCTAAGCGTCAAATCGCCTATCCGTGCCGACACTGAGTTCACAGTGCCGGTCGAAGCTGAGTACTTGGATGCGGACGGTATCCCAATTTGGATTCTTCTCCATGTCATCAATGGTCAGCTTAACGAGCTCGAATTCGTAAAGGCAGATGGGTCGACGATAAAAAATCCCCCTCGGCCTGATCTTTTTGTGCCGACGAAGTGGAAGCCACCGCAGGGTACCTTGGAAGATTGGAAAATGGGGAAAATAGGGGGGAAGGAATAGGGAGTTGCTAGAGCAGTTTGATTACACGCACGACCCGACCGGCCGCCGCACCTCGGTGACGCAGTTAAGCGGCCGTTCAAGCCGCCTATACGTCCGATGCCAGGCCAGCCGTTTTACGGCTGGTAGGCCGCGCCGCTCAAGGTTGGTCAGCCCGTTTCAACGGGCTTCCCTCTCCACAACGGAAATCTATAAGTTGCGGTATTATTGGCGGACTACCCTAGCGCCTGCGGCTTGCGACAGCCCCCAGTATTTCCCATCCATAGCTCCCCGTTGAGTTTTGCACCCAACCCAAGGCTCACTCCACGTTTGCGGCTGACAATCCCCGGCGGGCCATCTCTTCGTCGACCCGGCTATGGTGCTCCGACCTGGCCAACGAATCACTTTTTTTCCAGTTGAAGCCGTCTTGCCGGGAAATGAGAGTGCTGACCCAGGCACGGGTGAACTCGTAGACGCCGTCGTTGTCCCAGCCGTTGAGGACTTCGGCCAGGATCTTGATCGCCGGGACCTCAAAGGGCCTTAGCCGCTCCAAATAGTTGTCACAGCGGAATTCATGAATCAGTTGGATGAGGGCGTCGACTTGCTCTCGCGACAGCCCGCGCACGACATCGGCGAAGAACGAGACCGCGCGGCGCTGGTCGGTCGAAAGTGGCAGCCGACCTCCCTCGATGACCCCGAAATCGCTGGCTCTTCTGACTTCTGCTCCCATATCTCCCTCCGAGCTCTTTATCGACCGGACTGGAGCGAAACTTTATAGGGCTTATTCCTCAGCTCAGTACCGGGCGACGAGTACACACGGCGTGGCGCTAGGAAAAGAGATTGTGTGCTGCGCCCGCGGCTGAAAGTAGTTTTGCCGACCGACCCTCGGGCAGTATGAACAGACATTGAATGTCAGCGGCCGGGGGTGTACAATCGCGCTGGCGGAAAACATACTTTTTTGTGAACAGAGACTATCGCGAGGACCAACGCGCAGCGGTCTCCCCAGGTTCCGAAATGACCAAAAGACGAGGAATCGCCTTCATTGACGGCAACTACATCAAAACCGACGACGCCAAGATCTCCGTGTTCGACTTGGGCTTCGAGCGCAGCGACGTGGTGTACGACGTAATCTCGACCTGGAAGGATCTTTTCTTTCGTCTGGACGACCACCTCGATCGCTTCCTGCGCTCCGCCGGAGGGTTCCGCCTTTCCTGCCCCTACAACAGGGATGAGATCAAGTACATTCTGGCGGAGTGCACATCACGAGCAGGGCTGCGGGACGCGTACGTGAAAATGGCGCTCACCGCCGGCCACTACACCGGACCCGAGCGGCTCGACTATCGCGCCACCACGCCCGCCTTTTTTGCCTTCGCGATTCCTTACCTCTGGATCGCGAACCCCGAAAAACAGAAGATCGGCCTCAGTGTTCACATTGCTTCCACACGCCGCATCCCCGACATATGCGTGGACGCAAGCTACAAGAACTATCACTGGGGCGACTTGACCCGAGCGCAGAACGAAGCGCGGGATGCCGGGGCCGACATCGCCGTCCTATGTGGCATCACTGGAAAGCTGGCCGAGGCTCCGGGAAGCAACATCTTTGTCTGGAAAGGCGGAAAGCTCTTCACCCCGGCGACCAACTGCCTGCGCGGGATTACACGGCTGGCGGTCTTCGACCTGGCGAAACTTATGGGGGTCGAACTTGAAACCGGCGATTATCCGCCCGCTGTGCTGCGGGAAGCCGACGAAGCCTTCCTCTCTTCGACGGCGGGCGGCATCATGCCGCTGACCCGGGTTGACGGTAAACCGCTTGGCGATGGGAAGCCCGGTCGGCGCACGATGGAGCTGCGGGATCTCTACTGGTCGAAGCGCGAGGCCGGATGGCTAGGCACGCCGATCGAGGGTCTGTTGAGGCCGGAGCCTACCACGTCCGGTCGCGAGCGAATCACTCACTGAGACGCGAAAAAGAGCCCACCTGAAGACTCGGGGACCCTCAACCGGACCACGCTTCCAAGCACCACCGCCCCACAAGGATGGATAATGAAAAGCGCCATGTGTCACTTCTACCACGGGCTGCTAGGAAGTAGAATCCTTTTTAGAAGGAGGCGTCGCAGGGCCCGTGTTTGATCGTCACAGGCAAAAAGCGGTCGTCCTTTTTGCGCTGGCGGACGTGATTCTCACCGTCTGCGCCTTTGAGGCGGCCTACCAAACACGTGTGGCGCTGCCCCTGCCACGGGTGTTTTTCATTGTCACGCCGGTCAAGGCCCTTCTTTTGGGCGGCACCCTCGCACTTTGGCTGGGGATCGGGGCTTGGCTGGGTGTCTATCACAAGCTCTACGGGAACAACACTCGGGCGGCGATCCGCGACACCTTCTTGCAGGTCTTCTTCGGTGTGGTCGGTGTGGTAACGTTCCAGTATCTTCTAGACCCGCGACTCGACATCAGCCGCTTGTTCATCGGCCTTTTCGCCGCATACAACTTGGTCTTCCTGCTGGTCTATCGCGTCAGCGCGGGCACACTGCGGGGATTCGTCCGGCGCCAATTCGGCGCCCAAACGTTTTACCTCGTGGTCGGATGCGGCCCGAAGGCGCGCGATATGGGCCGCCGGCTGGAGGCCGCCCGGGAATACGGCGTGCAGCTCGTCGGTTTTGTGGATCCGGTTGGCTCGGCCGGTTCGAAGATTGACCTCGGCAAGACCTATCCCGTCCGGAAGCTGGATGAGCTGGAGGCGACCGTCCGCGAGCACGTGATCGACGAGATCATCTTCGCGGTCGAAGCGGACAAGGTCGCCGAGTTGGAAGATGTTCTTCTGATCTGCGACGAAGAAGGCATTCGCACCCGGGTTATGATGGACATCTTCCCGCACATCCAAAGCAAGGTTTATGTGGAGCGGTTCAGCGACGTTCCGATGCTGACGTTTTCCACCACGCCGCACGACGAGATCCGGCTGTTCTTGAAAAGGGCGTTTGACGTCACGCTGGGAGTGATCTCGCTGCTGGTGCTGGCACTGCCGATGGCTCTGTTGGCCCTCATGATCCGGCTGACTTCCCGAGGGCCAGGTATCTTCCGCCAAGTGCGCGGCGGCCTCAACGGCCGCCGTTTCGTCTGCTACAAGTTCCGCTCGATGGTGGCCAACGCCGAGAAACTCAGGGGAGACCTCGCCCACCTCAATGAAAAAGACGGCCCGGTATTCAAGATTGCCGATGACCCTCGCCTAACAACGATCGGGCGCTACCTGCGGCGGTTTTCGATCGACGAGTTGCCGCAGCTTTGGAACATCCTCAAGGGCGACATGTCGTTCGTCGGTCCGCGGCCGGCCGTGCTTTCTGAAATCCAACAATACAAAACTTGGCAGCGGCGGCGGCTGCGCATGAGGCCCGGATTGACTTGCCTGTGGGCTGTTCAGGGCCGCGACAGGTTGGAGTTCGACACTTGGATGAAGCTCGATCTCGAGTACATCGACAAATGGTCATTGTGGCTCGATTTCAAGCTGTTGTTGCAGTCCATACCGCGGGTGCTCGTCGGCCGGGGAGCGAACTAGCCCGCACTACCTCGTCGCCGCTTGAGTTCGAGCAGCCGCCTGCGCTTGCCGCTCGACCTGGTCGATGGTGCTGTAGCCTAACGCGACCAGAGTCAGAAATACTCCCAAGACTTCACTATCACCGAGCGTTAGCTCGAAACAGCCTGCTACCAAAACTCCCACGGTTGCCGCGACTACCGCGTGGAGCACGAAGCGCTGGTCGCTTCGGCCCCAACGTAGCTTCCTCAGCGCCCTCAGGTGATCTCTCAGCACCACGGCCATCAGCCACAGAAGCATGAACAAGGCTGGAACACCCCGCTCGGCGGCGTAGTGAACGTAGATACTGTGAAGATGGCCGTAGTAGCCGAGCGGAAGCTCCTGCACGTCGTCGGGAAGGAACTCGCGGAACCGCGGCCCGACTTGCTCTGACCCTACCCCCAACCAAGGATGCGCCTGAATCATTTCCCAGCCCGTTCGCCACATGACCACGCGTTCCGGATTTTGCGATGGACTCACGATCGACTCCAGACGCTGGCGAGTCGCCGGGGGTGCAAAAAGCAAAGCGACGACAACAAGAGCCGGGCCGGCGAGCAGCAGTTTCGGCTTCCAGCGCCAAACAAGATAAGGACCCGCCACGGCGAGCGCCAGCCAAACGCCGCGCGTGAAGCTCAGCACCAAAGAAACGCCGAACACGATCCCGCAACCGAACCAAATCGCGCGAGTGCGCCGGCCTCCTCCGGCTGAAAACATCAGGTAGCTGAGCAGCGCCAGGAACACGAGGAGGGTGACTTCGCTGAACGTCACCCAGTGGCTAAAGAACCCACTGATTCGATGTCCGACGTAGCTTTGGTAAAAGTCTTGCCCCCGGTCGTGGACGTCGAGCCACGTTTGGACAAATTGCACAATGCTCCACGCGCTCGCGAACAGGGTGCAAACGAACCATGCTTCCATCAGCCGGCGCGCTTGGTCGGTCTTGGGGAATAGCGAGTAGATAAGCAGCAGAATCGTAAAGACGAAGAATTTCTTGATTTGCGGCCAGCCCGAGGCCGGGTCGTCCGAAGCGAGTATCGAGAGAACCGTCCAGCCGAGGAACCCCGCCAACGGCCACACGACGGGCGGCATTCGCAGCCGTGTCTTCGAGGCAAGTAACAGCATCAACGCGATCACCAGGCACGTGTGAGAAAGTGCAATCGAGACGAGCAACGCCGCGGAAGACACAAAGGCGAAGGCGAACGCATAGCGGCTCAGGTTGTCGGAGCGCTCGAACGTAGGCGCAGCGGCCGCTGCAGGCAGGGACATCGAAGCTACCCAGTATGCCAACTTCGGGGTTCGGGGCCAACCCGCGACTGGGCGTGGTGCGAGATCGAGCGATTTGACGGCGCGGCGACCGCGTTATAAGCTATCTCTGATCCTGGCAGTGTTTCTGCTAGGTTGCGGGGTATGACTACCGGCAATCGCACTTGTCCTTCACCACGTTGTCAGCCCCAGGCATCTGCAGATCTGATGCCACGCATATCGACCACTTGCCCCACGCTGGTTCGCCATTCGCCAAGTAATTGTCTTCATAGAAGATACCGCAGCTTTATTCCGAAAGAACGTTTCCTCGCATCGCGCACTGCATCGAGTCAGAATGCCGCACTTGTCCCACGTAGTCGGACATTATTGATGTTCGCGAAATACAGTGTAGGGGCGCAGCGTGCTGCGCCCGCTCTGGCAAGGCATTTGCTGTGTCCGAAAACAACACTATATTCTGCGGGTATCATTAGGCGACCGAGGCAGCTGTCAAGTTGTTGGACAGCCCTTGCGGGAGCGGTCGCTCGAACGTCCCAATAGCGAGGCAATCTCATGAACCAAGATGAACACAGCAGCCGGACCCGGTTGAGAAAGGAAACGGGGAGGCTCACACGCCGCGAGCTGGTCCGTGGAAGCTTAGCCGCCGCCGGGTTGGCACTGGGACAAGCTCCCTGGCCGATGTTTGCCTTTCCACCGCCCGGGGACAGCGAAACCGTCATACCGTTTGTCGATCCGCAGCCAGTCAATTCGGAAAGGGCGATGCTGCGCTGGAGCGCGCTGACGTCTTGGATCACCCCGAGTGAGCAGTTATTCGTTGTCAAGCACTACGGCGAGCCGGAGATCAATCCCGAAACGTGGAAGCTCGAAATCACCGGCTTGGTTCGCTCTCCCAAGGTTTTTGCCCTGGACGAGATCAAGGCCCGTCCGCGAAGCGAGTACGCTGCCACCATCGAATGCGGCGGCAATGGCGTTTCCCCCGGTTTCATGGGCGCGATCGGCAACGTCCACTGGGCGGGAACTCCTCTAGCTGCTCTCTTGCAGGAAGCCGGCCTCGACCCGCGGGCGACCGAAGTGGTCTTCTATGGCGCTGACGAGGGAAGCGAGACGATCCGCGGCAACGAATACCAACAGAACTTCGCCCGCAGCTTGTCGGTCGACGATGCGCTCGACCCCAGGGTCAGGCTGCTCTATGAGTTGAACGGCCAGCCGTTGACGAAGAGCCACGGCGCTCCGCTTCGCCTCGGCGTGCCGGGACATTTCGGCGTCGCCTGGGTCAAGTGGCTGACGCGAATCGAGGTCACCGATCGCCGCTTTTCAGGACGCTTCATGGCCCGCGACTACGTCACCATCCGCGGGCAGGAGCAAGGCGACAAGACCGTCTGGCGAGAGACAACGGTGAGCCATATGAAGCTCAAGTCCATCGTGGCCAGAGTCGTTCGCCGAACGGACAACAAACTGCGGGTCAGCGGGGCGGCCTGGAACGACGGTCGAACGCCGCTGAAAGCCGTGGAAATCCGCATCGACGACGGCCCCTGGCAACAAGCGGTGCTGGGCCAGGGACTGGAGAGCCCTTACTGTTGGACATTTTGGCATTACGACTGGCGAGATCCTGCGCCTGGCGAGCACACGCTCGTCTCTCGAGTGATTGACGCCGACGGCAACATCCAACCTACCGCCGACGATCCCGAAATCAAGCTCAAGAAAACCTATTGGGAAGCCAATCAGCAGGTCCCGCGGCGGGTTCGGATCTGAAAGCACGGAGCTGCCCCCATGACGACGCGGCGATGCCCTTAAATCCAGGCGCCGGCTTGTGGGCCAGCAGCCCGTGGCGAAAGTCGTGCAAGAAGGAAAAATGGGAATGGGAGAAATGGGGACTGCCACCAATTCGCCCTCCGTCATGGCCCCAGAAAAAAAGCACTTCGCCTGAAACGAATTGGCTGGCTGTACCCGATTTTTCGCGACCTTCACTTCTACCACGGGCTGCCAGAGCTTGCTTCACCTCGCTCCTGATCCTCTTCACCCTAGGCTGCTCAAGCACAGGGCCTACCAGCACCGAAATCCTTTGGGATCGCTACGGCGTCCCGCACATCTTCGCGCGCAACGAAGAGGAACTGTTCTATGCCTTCGGGCGGGCGCAGGCCCGTGCTCACGGGAATCTCTTGTTGAGGCTGTACGGCGAAGCCCGTGCGCGGGCCGCGGAGTACTGGGGCGAAGACCATCTTGAATCCGATCGCTGGCTGCGAACTATGGGTGTCCCTGAGCGTGCGCGGCAATGGTACGAGCGGCAGACTCCGGCATTTCGAAGCTACCTCGATGCCTTTGCCCAAGGCATCAACGACTACGCCAGCGAAAACGCTGCTGAGATTGACCCCAACCGTCTCGTTGTCCTGCCGGTTCATGCCACTGACATCCTCGCTCACCTGCAGCGAATGATTCACTTCACATTCGTTAGCAAGAAGCAGGCCGTTGCCCCCGCCGCGGAACGCCGGGATTCCAGGGGATCGAATGCCTGGGCTATCGCTCCTTCACGCTCCGCTTCGGGCCATGCGATGTTGCTTGCGAATCCTCACCTGCCCTGGTCGGGACGATTCCGGTTCTTTGAAGCACATATGCAAACGGAGGGCGTGAACATCTACGGCGCCAACGTCATAGGGCTGCCTGTTCTGGGAACCGCCTTCAACGAACACCTGGGTTGGACACACACCGTCAACACGCTCGACGGGCAGGACCTTTATGAGTTGGAGGTCGCATCAGGCGGCTACCGTTGGAACGGGAGGATTATTCCTTTTGATGAGCACCATGAAATTCTCAAGATCAAGCAATCCGACGGCAGCTGGAAAGAAGAAAACCTCATTGTCAAACGATCAGTTCACGGGCCAGTGGTTGCGGAGAGCGAGGGTAACGCACTTTCGCTTCGTGTAGTCGGTCTCGACCAGCCCGGGGCGCTCGAGCAATGGTGGGAAATGGGTCGCGCGCGCAACCTCCAGGAATTCGAAGATGCTGTGCGAGATCTGCAAATTCCCATGTTTACGATCGTCTATGCGGACCGCGACGGCCACGTGATGCATTTGTTCAACGGCCGTGTCCCGGTCAGGCCGAAAGGCAACTGGGATTGGAGCGGAACCGTTCCCGGCGATACGGATCAAACCCTTTGGACTGCTACTCACCCCTACCAGGACCTGCCTCGCGTTGTGGACCCCCTGAGTGGCTGGCTGCAGAACGCGAACGATCCTCCGTGGACGACGACCTTTCCCCGTGCGCTCAACCCCGCGGACTTCCCGCCTTACATGGCTCCGCGCTGGATGAGCTTTCGCGCGCAGCGGTCGGCTCGCATGCTCGCCGACGATGAGGAGATCAGCTTTGAAGAGCTGGTTCGATACAAACATTCCACTCGCATGGAACTGGCGGACCGGATTCTCGACGAGCTCGTTCCCGCGGCCAATAGATATGGAAGCGAGATTGCTCGGCGGGCTGCCGGGGTCCTAGAAGCGTGGGACCGTCGAGCCGATGCCGCCAGCCGCGGAGCGGTGCTGTTCCAAGCTTTTGCCGGCAAAGCAGACGAAAGGTTTCCCGGCTCGACTCTTTTCGCAACACCTTGGAGCGAAGCGTCCCCCCGGACCACCCCGGACGGCCTATCGGACCGCGCTGCGGCGGTCGCCGTTTTGGAAGCGGCGGCCAACGAAGTCGAGAGCAACTACGGCTCGCTCGACGTGGCTTGGGGCGAGGTGCATCGGCTGCGCATCGCCGACGTCGATCTTCCTGCTAACGGCGGCCCAGGTGAGCTGGGGATCTTTTGGGTGACGAACTTTCGTCCCGATGGTAAGGTTCGCTTTCGGGCCGAGGGCGGAGATTCTTTTGTGGCGCTGGTCGAATTCTCTCAGCCTGTCCGAGCCATGGTGCTGCTGAGCTACGGAAATTCTTCGCAGCCGGGTTCCCCTCATCGAACCGACCAGCTCCAACATTACTCTCAAAAAAGGCTTCGTCGGGCGTGGCTGAGCCGCCACGAGATTGAGGAGAATCTCTCCCACCGGGAAATAGTCCAGGGTCCCCAATAGCAAAAGGCGGTGGATCTCAAAAGCGAGATCCCCGCTACGAGTCTCGCTAGCCCCGGCAGGGGCGGGGGAGTGTGCTACCCGGCACATGGTGAAGCGAAGCGAAACCCTGGGTTGGCAAGGCCCAGAGACCAGCCCTGAAGGGGCGTAGGACCAGGGGTGCCTGGTCCGTCGTCGAGAACACGACGTGGACGGGAACTCGGGCCAGCGTCCGTGCCGTTATTCCTTCCGCCCTTTCAGGGCTCGACTCTGTTCCATCCCTACCTAGGGTTCCGCCGTTCCGGCTCCACCCTATTGATGTTCGCGAAATACAGTGTAGGGGCGCAGCGTGCTGCGCCCGCTCTGGCAAGGCATTTGCTGTGTCCGAAAACAACACTATATTCTGCGGGTATCAATAGGCTCAATTCCGGCGCCGCTTCGCGGCTCCTCTCGCACTCTTGGTCCAAAGCAGACGCGAGCTCCGAAACTTTAGGACAACGACATGCCGCCCATGCCCCACAGTTCAAAGTCCGTGTGAAAGTGTCTGATTCCTTTGTGGCGCACGCACTCTTGCGTGCCGCGTCGAGACTCTTCTCGACGCTCGGGGCAGTTCTGTTACCCCAGTGCCGGCAACTTACGGACTCTGACCGACACCAAATGTCGGAGCGGCAAGCTCAGATCTCGCGCCACCAGCCCTAGACCATCGAATGCACCGGTGGTCGTCCCGAACGGGATGCCCACGGCTCGGCACTTGTTCAAGTGTTTGTGTTTCCATAAGGGACTCCCGCGAAGAACGTACTCTTTCGATCTAGGCGGGCGCCCATCTCCGCCCTTTTTTCACCGGCGTCGTCGCCCACCAGATCCGCGGCCGTTGATACTCATCACCCCTCAGTCAGCGGCTGCTAATCCACAACGCCGCGCCATTCAGCCCCGTTCAGGCCAATGGCTAAATGAACAGTATTAAACGCGAACGTGGCTAGGCCATTATCGATCGATCCCGGTAGGGACAAACACTCTTGTTTGTCCTAGCCGTCGCCAGACGGCTCGCATGATGTTTGAGCCGCGTTCACGCGGCTTTTGTGGGCCGTTGCTAGGCCAGCCGTTTTACGGCTGGTACCGCGTCCCGACCCGCCTCTAGTTTCCTTCGGCGCTCGGCCGTCGTTTTGCCGAGACTTGCGGCCGTCGGCTTCAACGCCGAATGCCCAGCCGGTCACACCACTTCCAAAATCCCATCTCCCTCATTCCACCCCACTTACTCCACCTGACCCCCTCCAACCCCGGCGCCCCACCGTACCCTGGAACTGGAGCACCCGGTCACTAAACCGGTTCAACCGCTCCCACGAAAGGAATAATAATCATGCCTACACGTGCACAAATTAAGGCCAACCGTAATAACGCAAAAAAATCCACCGGACCACGCACGGAGGAAGGTAAATCCCGTAGCGCGAAGAACGCACTCAAACACGGACTCCTCGCCCGCGATACCGTCCTGCCCGGCGAGGACCCCGCCGACTTCGACCGCCAACTCTCCGCCCTCGAAGCCGACATCCAACCCGCCAACTCGCTCGAATTCGAACTCGTCCGTCAAATCGCCGACGCGCAATGGCGCATGCGCCGCCTCACCCGCTTGGAGACCGGCTTCCTCGCCGCTGCCGTCGACGACCAGCGCCGGCACCTGGAAAAACGCCGTCCAGACGAGCTGCGTCCCGGCTACGATGGCGAGACCCTACTGTTAGGCTCGGCGATGCTTGACCGCACCCAGGCCTTCGCTCACCTGGCCCGTTACGACGGACACCTCAGCCGCCGCTTCTTCCGCGCCGTCGAGCAGCTATCCGACCTACGCCGCGAGGAGCGCAAGGCCCGCGAGGCTCGCTCCTCTCCCGGCTCCTATGCCCCCACCGATCCCTACCGCGGCCGATACGTCCCAGCCCAGGCCCCACCTCCGATCGACAATCCAAGCCCCCCGGCTGGCCGGATCGGCTTCCGGGCCGGTCACGAGTCGGCCCCGCAAGCCGACCTCCCAGGCGGCCGAACACCAGCTCGACAGGCCACGCTCACACAAAAAACCAAACAAACCCAATCTCGCCGAACTCTAGTGGAATCAACGCGTTCTAACGATGGACCCCGTAGCCTTTGCTCCGCCCCGCCTCCAACCGATAACGCCAGTCCCTCAGGGGCCGCTTCTCCGCACCGCACTGGGAACCAACATTCCGGCCATATGAAAGCGTCCGATTCGTTTGTGGCGCACGCATTCTTGCGTGCCGTGTCGCCATTCGTGGCGACATCAAGTCCCTTTGTGGCGCACGCTCTCAGCGTGCCGCGTCGAGATTCCTCTCGACGTCTTCAATCGAAAACGAGGAAACAAACCCAATCTCGCCGAACCCGGGTGGAAACAACAACTTCCCGTCGAAGAAGCCCTGCCCCGACAGCCACCGCAAAGGTGGCCGCGACCGGGCCGTGCCGTTGAGTCCGAAATTGCTGGAGACTTTGCGCGAGTATTGGCGCTGGATGAAGCCCAAGACCTACTTGTTTCCCGGCACGGTGAACAGCTGGCGAGCCGACAAACTGATTACCCCTAAGGTGCTCTGGCAGGCCTGCCGGCAAGCGGCGCAACGAGCGCGCATCCGCAAGTCCGTCCGCCCGCATCTACTGTGCCACAGCTTCGCCACGCATCTGCTGGAACAGCGCGCCGATCTGCCGACGGTCCAAGCGCTGCTCGGCCATGCCGATCTAAAAGCCACATCCATCTACCTGCATCTGTCCGAGCGTCATCGCAAGGCGGCAGGCGGTCGCGGTGCCCGCCGAGTGCTGCTGTGCGACAGCGTTCGATGGCCCAGAGCACCTTCCGAATTCGGGCCGCCGGTTGAGCAATCCTCTGGTCAAGGGGTGTTTACGTGAGATTCCGCAGATCGGTCCGCCCTTGTCGGCTAGTCTGCCTATCTTGCTGGGAAGTCCCATAAGCCCTCGGTTTAGGAACCAACTACTCGCCTTTCGACCGCAAGCAGTACAGCACGCCGTCGCGGGAGCCAATGACGAGCCGCTTGCCGCTGATGGCAGGCGAGGCGACGATGTGTCCACCGGCGGTGAACTTCCACAGCAGCCTACCGTCGGCAAGGTTCAGCGCGTATAGATTGCCATCGTTTGATCCCACGTAGACGACGTCGCCGGCGATAACCGGCGAAGAATCGACTCGACCCCCGGTGGCAAACTCCCACACCAGCTCACCGGTCTCAATGTCGATGGCATGAATGCGCTTGTCGCGCCCGCCGAGGATTGCTTTGCCTTTCGAGACCACCGGCGAGGAATAAAAGGGGTAGCTGGTCTTCGGATGGTGGTAGCGCCAAACTACTTCACCTTGCTTCCAGTCAATTGCCAAGACCTCGCTGCCGAAGGTCCCGACATAGGCCCGATCCTCTACTAACGAGGGGGTGGCCGCCACATAGTCGTGCAGGTCAACCTGGCTAACTTCCTTCCCATCGGTGATATCGATCACCCGCAGTTTTCCGTCACACCCCGTCACGAAGGTCTTACCGTCTTTTACGGCCGGACTACAGTGGACACGGTCTTCGGTTTGGTATTTCCAGCGGATCTCGCCCGTCGCCGGGTCGAGGCTGTAGAGGTTGGCGTCGTAGGAGCCAAACAGGATCCCCTCGGGAAGACAGTTCGGCGAGGAGAGGATTTCCGCGCCGGCCTGGTATGTCCAGCGAGCCTGGCCTGTCTCAATGCTGACAGCGTGAAAAACGCCGTCCTCGTCTCCGAAATAGACAGTGTCGTCGAGCACGCACCCCGACGCCGGGACGCCCAGGTTCGCCTGATAGGTCCACTTGCCATGGCCAGTCTCGAGATCGACGGCATGGAATCTTCCATCCATCTCGCCAAAGTACACAACCCCGTCCACGATGATGGCGGTCGAGTCGATGCCGGCTGGGGCCTCGTAGGTCCACTCGACTTCAAGAGGGGGCGGAAGCGCGTTCGGAGCAATGGCGTTCCGTTGGGGCGTGCCCAAAAACAGCGGCCAGTCGGCGGCCGTGGAGGCGGCAAGAAAGATGAAGGCAAGCGCTAGAAGCCCGACTAAGCGGCGCCCGGGAATACCGCCGGAAAAATGGGGACAGCCACCGATTTTTCGTTCGTCGAAGTGCTTCGTTTCCAATATAAAGATGGACTGCGAAAATCGGATGGCAGTCCCCATTTTTTGCCCAGGCGTCGAGAGGAGTCTCGACGCGGCACGCCGAGAGCGTGCGCCACAACCGACTTCGGCCCCTTCATACGGACTCGGGGAGGGCTTCCATGGGATCTCAGTACACACGCGGGGATACCTGTTTCACTCGACCAGTGGACTGTCCTGGAGACGAATTCACTATAGATCCGGAAATGTCGGGCTCGAAAGCCCGACACAGCACGCTGAAAGCGTGCGCCACGTCGCCGGGACGATCAGAAAGTCTTGTCTGGACAGCTTCCTAGTAGACGCACTCATAGATCTCCAGCAATTCCC
Source organism: Bryobacterales bacterium (assembly GCA_965248105.1). GTDB lineage: Bacteria > Acidobacteriota > Terriglobia > Bryobacterales > UBA6623. Next base: position 153,990 of record CBDFIK010000006.1, on the reverse strand, counting down.
GCGCCGTGACCTGGCGAGGATTGAAGCTCGCCGTCCATTGATTGGAAGCTTCTTCGGCCAGCAGCGGCAGGGCTTCCGGTGAAATATCGTACTGGGAGAGGCGCGTGGGAAGCTCGGCCTGCCGCATCCAGTCCTCGATCGTTTGAGCCAAGCCTTCCGCTCCGCCCAAATCCCCGTCCAATTTTGCGTAGAGACCACCAACCTCGCGAGCGTTGAACCGAATAACGGCAGGAAGCATCATGCCTACCGCCGCTCCGTGTGTTACGCCGTGGTGAGCTGTCAGCGGGTTGGCGCAAGAATGGGCGGCGCCGAGCATGGAGTTTTCGATCGCCGCGCCGGCGTAATGAGATCCCAGTAGCATGCCGGCCCGTGCCGCGCGGTTGTTTGGTTCTCGCAGCACGACAGGGAAGTTTTCGCTCAATAAATGCCAGGCTTGGCGAGAGAAGAGTTCTGAAACCGGACTGCGCTTTTTCGTCACCCAGGTCTCGACGGCGTGCGTGATGGCATCGATTCCCGTGACGGCGGTTATCTCCGACGGCTGGGTGAGCGTTAGATCGGGGTCCAAGATCGCCACGGCCGGGGCGGCCTTCGGGTCGCCGCAGGCCATCTTTTGGCGCGTCTCTTCATTAGCGATGAGCGCGAACGATTGCACCTCGCTGCCGGTGCCGGCGGTGGTGGGGACGGCGATCAAGGGCAGCATGGGTTTCGTGGCTTTGCCGACGCCCCAGTAGTCGGCCATCTTCCCTCCATTGGTCAGCAGGAAGTTGATGCCCTTGGCGCAGTCCATCGAGCTGCCGCCGCCCAAACCGACGATTAAATCGATTTGATGCTCTCGTGCGGCGGCCACCCCGGCATCCACATGACGCGTCGTGGGATCCTTCTCAACGTCGGTGAACCCGAAAGCTTTTAGGCCCGCGGCCTCTAACCCTTCGACGGCCCGCCCTGTATATCCGGTTGCCGCGATGCCCGGGTCGGAGACCACGAGCGCGCGGGTACCGCCCAACGAGTGAGCCGCTTCCCCAAGGCGATCAAGGCTTCCCGCGCCGAAGATCACCCGTGTTCTGGGCTGGTAGTCAAAGGGCTGCATGGGAATGGGCGAAGCGAGGTAGACATTCAGTCTACGGCAGGTGAGAAGGGATCGGAAAGCGAGCAACGTGTGGGATCAGCGAAGCCGCGCCCGCGAAAGGGTTTGGTTTCGTCAAGTACGCCCAAGGGGATATCCCATTGACGGGGTCAGTCGCGGCCTTGACCGCCGTCTACCGCCCGCGGCTCCGCTTTCGATCGATGGGCTTCCCTGGGAACCGGCACTCTGTGTTTTCAACCGTGGACCCGTAACGTTTTAGTAAACCCCCACGGCCACCGCGCCCTTCGTTCCTGAAAAGGGCCGTACGTTCCGCACGCCGTCCCAGGGATAGATCTCGATCGGCGGTTCGCGTTCGCATTCATCCCGCTCGGGAAAGCGAGGCATGAAAAACTCCTTCGTCAGCGTCGTCAGCAGGACGCGCCCGGTTTCTCCGTAGTCCACAAGGCGATCCATCTCGTCGGGATCAACCACGTCACTGACCGCGCGCGGCTGCGGAGGATAGTAGATGATGGCGTGGTCGTCGGCCGGGTCGAAAGGTTTGTGGCAGGCCAGGCCCATCAACGTATTGCCGTAGGTGGCGGCGAAGTAAGCGCCTTCGAGCAACTCTTCGCGGGCAAAACGGTGAAACTCGGCCGTCATCTCCGTACCGCCGCAGAAGACGCCGGTGATCCCTTTTTCTTTGAGTGAGACACGGTCGCACAGCGCTTCGAGCAGCTTTGGCGTGGTGAACAGACAGCGGATGTTCGGGTGATTATCCAGAATGGTAATCGCCTGGTCGAGGCAGTGGCTCTTGTAGGCTTCGGCCTCCTTGACGTCCCCGCGCTTGAGCAGCTTGACGACCCAGCGCGGATCGAGATCAACCTGGAAACAGATGCCTCCCCGTATCTGCGCCAAGTGCTCGACGGCGAGACGCAGGCGGCGCGGTCCGCTGGGCCCCAGTTGCAACCAATCCGACCCCGGTGGGAAGAACTCGTCGGGAAGCGTTGCGCTGAATTCCGAGTAATCGATCCGGAAGTCGTCGATGTTGATGCGCATCTTGGGCACGCCGGTGGTCCCGCCGGTCTCGAAGACGTAGATGGGCTTATCCGCGTAAGCTTTCGGCACCCACCGCCGGACGGGGCCACCTCGCAGCCACTCGTCTTGGAAAAAGCCGAAGCGCTTGAGATCGTCGAAGCCCCGGATTTCTTCCCGCGGGTCCCAGTCGAGCTTCGAGGCATAGTCGAGCCAAAAAGGACAACCTGTTTCGGGATCAAAATGCCACGCGACGATGTCGCGCACGTGGGCGTCGAGCCGCTGACGAGCCTCGGCAACCTTTTTCTCGAGGGGTGGTAAGGCAGGGGTCGTTGTCATTGGGGGCTGTCAGCTGACCTCTAACAAACAGGATGGTCTTTCCCACCTACTACTGATTTGCGATGGCGTACAGGTGAGAGCGCGTCATGACGTAGAGCGTGCCGTTAGCCACAATGGGGGTCGAGTATATCGTATTGCCGAAATTGACTTCCGACAGCACCTCTTTGACCCGCCCGGTTTTCAAGATCGTCACGTCACCGTCTTCGTCGCCCAGCATCACCTTGCCATCGACCACAAAGGGTGAGCCCCAAACTGCGGCTAACATGTCGTATTCCCAAAGCAACTCACCTGTCTTCAGGTCGAGGGCATGAAAAAAGCCGCTGAAGTTCGCAGCGTAGACGATACCGTCATCGATGGCCACGGTCGAGATGGTGCGCCGGAAATCATGGCTCCAGACGAGACCTTTTTCCGTGACGTCACCTGTCTTCGTGGCGTCAACGACCCACAGGTGGCCGACGCCCTCGCCGTGCTCGGGGTCTTGCCCGACGGCGATGAATACCTTGTCGTCGTAGACCACAGGGGTGGCGATGATGTTGTTGCGGTCGCCGCGGCCCTGCTTCCACTCGGAATCCTTGGGGTTACAGTCGAACTTCCAAATCAGCTTCCCCGTTTCGGGCTCGAAAGAATAGAGCCACCCGTCCCCTCCGGCAAAGATGACCTGAGGCTTGCCGCCGATTACGCCATAGGCGGGGGAAGCCCACTGCCCGTGAAGGATGCCGTCGCCCGGCGATCTGTCTTCCCAGACGACCTCGCCCGTGTTGCGGTTGACCGCCAAAAAACTGGGCGACCGCGGCGAGGGGATGTTGACGTGGCTCTCGTCCACTCCGTTCGATGTGTTCACGAAAAGCAAATCGCCGACGACAACCGGCGAGGTGGCGGCCATGTTGTGGGGAAACACGCCCAGCTCGTTATACATGTCGAGCGACCACACAATGTCGCCGTCAATCTCAGAAGTGGACTCCTCGTCCTGGTAGGGACCATCGTTCTCGCCGTCGAGAAAGCCCTCAGTGTCGAGAGCCAACACTTCCGCTCGATTGGACACGTAATAGACCCGATCGCCCACCACCGCCGGTGAAGAACAGACGCCCTGCTCCGGCCAGTCGTTGACGCGGCCGGAGGGCAGTTTCTTGTGGGTCATCTGCCATAGGAACTTGCCGTCCGTCTCTCGGAAGACCATCAGTACGCCCCGGTCGCCGGCATGTTTGGGGTTGCGAACGAGTTGGTTGTTCGTGCCCACGAAAACTTTGCCGGCGGCGACAACCGGGTTCCCGTAGGACTGCGAGCCAAGCTCGGCAACCCACTTGATGTTGGTCTTCGTGTCGATGTCCCACGTGCGCGGAATGTTCTTCTCTTGAGAAACTAAGTTGCGGCCGGGGTTGCCGCCCCACATGGGCCAGTCCTCGGCCTGCATGGGGAATACCGCTAGGCCAACGGTCAGCATCGCGGTCGTGAGCCTGAACTGTCGGTCAAGCCTTACGTTTTTCATCCGGTTCACTCTGTGGGGTCAGCTGAAAAATCACCCGCCGCGGGGCGTTACGGAAACATTGTCATAGAGGATTTCGGCGGACGAATAGCCATAGATGCCGGGGCTGCCGTTGCGATGCGCGATCGGATCGACCGCCTCGATCGTCCACTCGGCGGGTTCGGTCTCGCCTTTCTTCCAAACCTTGCCGCGCACGGCGCCTTCCCCGCCTTCCGGCTCAAGGTCAACTTGCATTTTCACGCGGTACCAGACGTCGGGGTCCCAGCGGAATTTGATCACCTTGGAGAATCTTTCAAATTCCGACAGCCAGGTGCGAATCGTCAACTGCTGGCGGTTGCCCATCAGCGCCATCGTATAGCGGTGGGATACCAAACCCATGTCGGGCATCCGCCGTTTCTGCTCGGTACCCAGCAAGTCCGCTTCGATGACGTATCCCGAAGCGTTCGGGTCGCCGATATAGACGGTGGTCCTCCAACCGCGCGGACTGCCGGAGAGTTTTTTCAGGACCTTCGCCCCCTCCACCGTGGCCGCTTGGAAACGCCCTTTGGTGAAATTCCACCCGCCGGGAATGGATTTTTCTTCCAGCCGGTCAAAGTTTTCTTCAAAGCGAATCACCGGCCGGCTGCTGACCCGCGCCGAGTTCTTGAGAGATCCTACCGTGGCCACGACCATCCCCCCTTGGGGACGGTTGGCGTCGCCGAGGGTTAGCTCGCCCGAAGGGGAAATAGAGCCTTCAAGGCCCTCCAGCGTCCAGGTCGCATCGGCTTCCCCGATCAGCCGGCCTTTGGCGTCGAAAGATCGGGCGCGAAACTGGTGCTTTGATCCGGCTGAAAGAACGACCTCGCCGGGGACGACCTGCACGAAAGCCGGCTCGGCGTCCGCCGGAGCCCGTTCGGGGGAAGGCGTAGCGGGTGCGGTCCCCGCTTTTCCGCTCTTCTTGTTCCCGATGCAGTAGAGAGCGTTGTTCGTCAGCAAATAGATGCGTCCATCGGCGATCGCCACCGATCCGTTGATCTGGGTAGCGGAGCCGTCCGGGTTCTTGAACTCATCGACATCGAGCACCTCGGGCTCTTCGTCTCCCCGCATCTTGAGGATGTGGAATTGCCCGTCGACATCGGATACATAGATCTTGCCGTCGGCCACCACCGGAGAAGCTTTCTGCGCGATGCCGATGTTGTGAAGCCATAGCCGCTTGCCGGTTTTGGCGTCGAAAGCTGTAACGTTGGCCGAGTTGTCGACGTGATACAGCCGGCCCTCGTGAATAGCCGGGGAGGCGTAACCGCCCGTAAAGCCCTCGGCTCGCCACACCTCGCGCGGCTTGCCGTCGGTGACCTGCGCCGCATCGAGACAGACCAGCCGCCCCATACCCGTGCTGCCGTCGAGATTCTCCTCGCTGTGGGAAGCGTAAACCAGACTGCCGTCGACGACCACCGATGAGTTAATGCCGCGCTTGCTGAACTTGAATCCCCACACCTTTTCGCCGGTCGCGACCCGCATGCCGTAGACGCCCCCGTCGCCGTTGCCTGCTACCAGAAGCCTCTCGCCGTTGATGACCCTAACCACGGGGGCCGAATAGGTCGTGTCGAGGGGACGTCCGCCTGGTTCGGAAACCCAGACCGTGTCGCCCGTTTTCTTGTCGAGGGCGTAGAACCTGTGCTTGGGCCCCGGCGTCGACCACCAGGGCACGCTCAAAAAACTCACGATCACAAGGTCGCCGTCGAGGACGGGGTTGACCGTGCGTCCGCCGAAGCCCGAGATGCGGCCGACCTCCTCGGTGAAAGGGCGCGACCAGACCACCTTGCCCTCACGGTCAAAGCAGTGGACCATGCCTTCGACCCCGTGGGAATAGACGTAGCCGGTTTCCGCGTCGCCGACCAGGTTGGCCCATCCGATACGGTGGTGAGGAATATCCGTCTGGAAAACGTTGTAGCGGTATTCCCAAACAAGCTCGCCCGTGTCGGCGTCCAAGCAGGCAATCTGTTCCTGCCATTTTTGCGGCGTGCCGGGCTCAGCCAGAGTCAGGATGCACACTCGGCCGTCGAGCACGATGGGGGTGGAACGACCGCCGATCGGCGCCTTCCAAAGCAGATTTTCTCCCTCGGGGGACCAACTCGAGGGCAGCCCGGTTTCGAGCGAGACGCCATCGGAGGCGGATCCCCGCCAAGAGGGCCAGTCAGCTGCCGAGGCCGGGGCGAGAGATACTGCCAGCAGGACGGTGACCGATAAGCCTAACCGGCACAGGGATGCATGGTGAGTAGCCATACAGCGTCTCGATCCGATTTTAGCAGAAGAAAGCTGAAATGACTGGCAGGGATGCGTGGCGAGAGTGACGACAAGCGGCCGGAAACTGCTCTGCTATGCTCGAACGATGGATGAGCTCGAGAAAGTCCGTAACGAGCTCAAGAAATACCTCCACCCGCTGCTTGATTTCTCAGTCCGCAACAACGACGGCAAGATCGAGCTGGTCATCGATTTGAAGAATAAACCGCCCGACATCCACACGTATTATCTGGAGATTCACCCTCGGGAACTCGAAAGCAGCCAGTTCCCGTGGACGCTCCAGCGCATGATCTTTGACGCCTTGCACGACTACTTTGTCGAGATGTTCGTCTACACGCCGCAAAGCAGCGATAACCCGGAAGTTTCGTAATGACTCCGCTTGGGGAGCTGATTGCGGGCGAAATCCGTGGCACTGGCCCCCTTCCTTTCCGCAAGTTCATGGAGATGGCGCTATACCACCCCGAGCTAGGCTACTATCGCCGTCCCCGAGACCCGTTCGGAGTCGGGGGCGACTTCTACACCAACGCGCAATTGCAACCCGTCTTTGGTCGGCTACTGGCGCGGCGGATCGACACTTGGCGTCACCAGATGGGATGTCCTGAGGACTTCACCGTCGTAGAAATGGGAGCCGGTCGAGGCGAAACGGTGTCAGAAATCGAGTGTTGCCTGCCGGGGGTTACGTGTACGACCGTCGATGTCGCGAGCGGCAAACTGCCCGACCGATTCCGCGGCGTCGTCATTTGCAACGAGTTCTTCGATGCGCTTCCGGTGCACTCGGTCGAACAAAAGGACAAGGGTCTCGTCGAGCACTACGTTGACTTGGCCGCCGACGGCTTTGACTGGGCGGAAGGTTCGTTGTCGGATCCTCGGTTGAAAGGCTACCTACAAAGCTACGCGCCTCGACTGGCCAAAGGCCAAAGAGTCGAGGTCAATTTCGAAGCGCTTGACCATCTCATGAAGATCGCACAGTCGCTCGAAAACGGCTATGTGCTGACCATCGATTACGGCTACACGGCCAATGAAATCGCCGACGGACGCCGCCTGCCAGTAGGCTCGCTGATAAGTTACGTCAAGCACCAGGCAAGCGAAGACGTTTTGGCAAGTCCGGGAGAGCGCGATATCACCGCTCACGTGAACTTCACGGCACTCGAGAAGCGGGGCGAGGAGCTGGGATTTTCCTCGTCGGGGTTACAAACGCAGGCCATGTTCTTGAGCGAGATCGGACGGCAGGACGATTTCGAGGCGGCCCTAAAGGCATCAAGCGAGGCAGAAAGCCTGCACTTGCGGATGCAGCTCAAGACGCTGCTGTTCGGCCTAGGCGAGACGTTCCGGGTGCTGGTGCAGCGGAAGTAGAGACGTCAGCCGATCGGATTGGAACTGGTGGGTTGGTGGATCCCACTGAGTCTCGCGAACTATGGAGACGTGGCCCCGTGTCCGGACTGTAGAGGCACAGCATGCTGTGCTCGTGATTCAAAGTCGCTGTATTTGCGAGACGCGATAAGCCCCCGTTACCACACTGCAAGGTGAGAAGATCAGAACCTGGATACATCACTCATGCCTGAAATCAGCCGCTTCTACGGAATCATCATTGCGATGTTCTACTAATGATCACAGTCCGCCGCATTTTCACGTCCGGTACGGTGAACACAAGGGTCTGATCGATGTGGAGACGCTCAGACTGTTCGAAGGTCGACTTTCGGCAAGGGCGCTAGGACTCGTGCTGGAATGGGCGGATCTCCACCACGAAGAACTGACAGTAAACTGGGAGCGCGCACGCAACCAAGAGCCGCTAAAACGAATCTCACCGCTAGAGTAAGACATGCTGAAACACATCGTCGAAGTTCGGCCGCTGGATGGATACCGGCTTTATCTCCGTTTCGAAGATGGCGTGGAGGGCGTTATAGACCTCGCGGAATCGGTCCGTTTTGAAGGAGTGTTCGCCCCTCTAAAAGAGCGCGCAAAGTTCCTAGAGGTACGTCTCAACCGTGAGCTTGGGGCCATCTACTGGCCCAATGGCGCTGATCTCGACCCGTACGTCCTTTACTCGGAGATCACGGGTGCGCCGCTTCCTTCAAGCACGCCGGCCGCAGCCCGATAGCGGGAGGCCCCACCCGTTTGGACTATCCGAGCAGGCTGCTCAATCCCCCTCCGCTGCGGTCACGCGAGCCGGTGTATCCCTCCGGAATCGCAAGTACCCCTCGACCACCAGCCAAATGCTGAGCGCGAAGATCGAGGCGGCGACGAAGGTCAGAAGCAAATTGCCCCCGGTCCAGTATTTCTGAAGGTCAAGCACCATCGCGATGATCGTCACCGTCAACATGAAGACCATGGGGAAGAACGTGTACCAGTAGTTCGAGCCTCGCTGGCGCAAGTAAATGGTGATGGTTAACAGCGTCAGCGCCCCCAGCACCTGGTTGGTGCTGCCGAAGAGACTCCACAGGGCCAATCCCGCCGGCTCCCCGCTGACTTCGTAGAAGGCGAAGAACCCGATCAGGGCGACAGCGATGGTGGCCGCCACGTAACGCTGTCCGAGTTGCGGAAGTCCCACGGAGCCGGCGATCTCCTCGATGTTGTAGCGCAGCAGGCGGGTTCCCGAATCCATCGACGTCAAGGCGAAAGAGACGGCAACGAGCGCGATGAACGCCTGAGCAAGCTCTATCGGCACCCCAAGATGCGAAACGAATAGAGCCGCCCCATCGATAAAAGTGCCCATCTTCTCCGACAGGCTATTCGCCGCGGTCCAGCTCGCATAGTGTTCGCTCCAGGCTTCGACGGAGCGAAAACCGGCGGTACAGGCCAGCACGGCCAGCAGCCCCAGCAACGATTCCCCCACCATCCCGCCGTAGCCGATGGGAACGGCATCCGTTTCTTTATCGATCTGTTTCGAGGTTGTTCCCGACGAAACGAGTCCGTGGAAACCTGAAACCGCCCCGCAAGCGATGACGATGAATACGAACGGAAAGATAGGCGGGGCGGCCGGCGGATGGGTGTTCACTACGGGCGCGGCAAAGCTAGGCTGCAACACGAAAAACCCCAAGTACGCCGCGCCCAGCCCGAGGTAAAGGAGCAGAGAGTTCAGGTAATCCCGAGGCTGCAGCAGAAGCCAAACCGGCAGTGTCGAGGCCGCGAACGCGTAGGCCAGTAGGATCAGCACCCAAATTTCGGTAGGCAGGTCCGGCTTGGCGATCTGTGAGCCGATCACGATCGACGCCAGCATGAGGACGAACCCGACCGCCGTCGTCTTCCCCACCGCCGCGGAGCGCTTGTAGATGGCCCAGCCCATCACCATGGCAACCACCATCAGGGTAAACGTGGGAAACACCGATCCGGGGTAAAACGCTACCGTAAACAACCCGGCGACAACGCGCACGAAGACGCCCATCACCAGGCAGATCAGGAACAAGATAATCAGTAGGAAGATCGACTTGGCACGCTTGCCGATCAAATCTTCCGCCACCTTGCCGATACTGAGTCCGCGGTGGCGCATGGACACGACGAGCGCCCCGAAATCGTGGACCGCGCCGATGAACAGCGTCCCCAGCACCACCCAGAGCATGCCCGGCAACCAGCCCCAGATGACGGCGATCGCCGGCCCCAGCATGGGGGCGAGTCCCGCGATCGAAGCATAGTGATGCCCGAAAAGAACCACCCGCCGGCAGGGGACGTAATCGACCCCGTCTTCCATCTCATGAGCGGGTGTCGATCGAGTGGGATCAAGCTTAAAGATTCGCGCCCCAAGATAGCGCGCGTAGAAGCGATAGACGAGAACGTAGGCCACGAGGCAAGCAGCCGCCGCTACGACAGGTTCCATATCAGGCTTCTCTTCCTCCCAGCGGTGCGGATTCGTTCACGAGCAACGTTTGTTGCATTGTGCGACGGGATCTTGTGGCTGGTGCTGTCCGCCACTCGCTGATACCAGCTAGGGCTTCATTTCGCAAGGCTGCTGGAGCATAGTACGCTACTCCTCCGGGCACAGCTCATCACGCCCACCGGACCGGCAGGATTGCCGGTCCCTACCCATGTCGCCAGGAATGGCGACACAGCACGCAAGAATGCGCGCGCCACATCAGGGCCAAGTCAAACTCGGTCAGGCTTTGCATGCTACGCCTCAAAGGCGGCCCCGCCCGCTCGGCACGACAGGTATGCCGCCGGACCACATCACAAAGTTAGAAGCGGAATTATTCGCTCCGCCAACGCTCGGCAAACGAAAATCCCTCTCATCATAGACGAATCTTCACGACTGAAAGCTCTCGCACAGTCCCGTGCTATGTTAAGAAAAACACCGCTGGCCGGTCGTCCAATGGCAGGACACGGGCCTTTGGAGCCTGGAATGGAGGTTCGAATCCTCCCCGGCCAGCCAGTTCTTTTCCGCGTCCCCCTCAAGTTGGCGGAAGCTCCCCTCGCTCAGCCTACCTCTTCTTCGATCCCGCCTTCGGATCCCAGCGGCGCGCGGAGATCACGCCGGTGTTGAAACCCAAGATGGCGAGGTTGCCGAAGAAGCGGCCGTGCTCGACCTTCATACATTGGTCCATGACGACTTGGAGGCCGGCCTCGCGGGCTCTCTTCGCAGCTTCGTAGTTGATCACGCCGAACTGCATCCAAAAGACCTTGGCACCGATTTCGATCGCCTGCTCGACCAGCGCCGGCGCTTCCGAGGCTGGACGGAAGATGTCGACCACTTCCACCGGTTCGGGAATCTCTTTTAGCGATGCATACGATCGCCGCCCGAGGATCTTCTTCTCCCGAGGGTTCACGGGAATGATGTTGTAACCCTCCGCGAGCAAATACATGGCGGCGAAGTGACTTGGACGGTAGGGGTTCGACGACAGTCCGACCATGGCGATCGTGTCATAGCTTTCGAGTATGCGAAGGCGTTCCATCGGCGAGGTGGCAAACTCGCTCTTAGCCACCGGTGAGTTGGCGCTGACGCCCCCGGAGACTAGGCTGCAAACAAGCGGTTGGCTTGGCATGGTCTTCTCTTCGAGCGGTGGTCCGCGCGGTTCCGCCTATTCCTTCGGCGCTGACTCCGGCTGTTCCTTTTTTTGTGAAGTCACCAGTCCCTGTTCGAGGTCCCACAGCAGGTCTTCGAGATCCTCGAGCCCGACCGAAAGCCGCACCATGTCGGGGGTCACACCCGCAGCCGCCTGGTCGTCTTCCGTCAACTGTTGATGGGTGGTGCTGGCCGGGTGAATGACAAGACTTTTCGCGTCGCCCACGTTAGCCAGGTGAGAGAAAAGCTGCAGTGCTTCAATAAACTTTGTTCCCGCTTCCAGGCCGCCCTTGACGCCAAAGGTGAATATCGCCCCGCAACCTTTCGGCAAGTATTTTTGGGCGAGATCGCGATAGGGGCTGGACTCAAGCCCGGGGTGGTTCACCCAGGTCACCGCCGGGTGTTTCTCCAAATATTGAGCCACCGCCAGCGCGTTCGCACAGTGCTTCTCCATGCGCAGGCCTAGTGTTTCGAGTCCTTGCAGGAAGAGAAAAGCGTTGAACGGGCTCATGCACGGGCCCAAATCGCGCAGGCCCTCGACCCGGCATTTAACAATGAACGCCATCTCGCCGAAAGTTTCACTGAATTTCAAGTTGTGATAGCCCGGACTGGGTTCGATTAACTGCGGGAAGTCGCCGCTCGCCCAATCAAATTTCCCGCTATCGACGATGACGCCGCCGATGCTGGTTCCGTGTCCGCCGATGAACTTCGTCGAGGAATGCACGACTATGTCGGCCCCGTGCTCGATCGGGCGGCACAGGTAGGGAGAAGCAAAGGTGCTGTCAATCACCAGCGGAACCTTGTGTTCATGCGCAACCTCGGCTATTGCCGCGATGTCGGGAATGTTCATCCGCGGATTCGCAATGGTTTCTAGGTACAGCAGCTTGGTCTTGGGTGTGATGGCCTTGCGGAAGTTTTCCGGGTCGTCCGGGTCAACGAAAATGGTGTTCAAACCCAGCCGGCGAAACGTGACATCGAACTGCGTGTACGTGCCGCCATAAAGCGTCGAGGCGGAAACGAGATCGTCTCCGGCTTGGCAAAGGCTGGTCACGGTCAGTAACTGCGCCGCTTGTCCGCTGCTTGTCGCCAGAGCGCCGATACCTCCTTCGAGCGAGGCCATGCGCTCTTCGAAGACAGCCGTCGTCGGGTTCATGATCCGGGTGTAGATATTGCCGAACCGCTGCAAGGCAAACAGCGAAGCCGCGTCGGCCGTATCTTCAAAAACGTAGGACGTCGTTTGGTAGATCGGAACCGCGCGCGAGCCGGTCGTCGGATCGGGCCGCTGCCCGGCGTGCAGCGACCGAGTGTTGAACCCGAAAGCGTGATCTTCGTCGTGGGCCGCCATCTCGCCCTATGGTAACCCGATGCGGCGCGTGGAGGATGAATTGCACGCGCCTCAACTCTTTCTCGTTGCGCGCTGTCGCAACACAGTTGTACACTGGGCGGCCAGGAGATCGGAAAGTAGCTAGCAACAGTCAACAGCTATGACGCACAAGATCGGCATCGGCGTGATCGGCATGGGCTGGATGGGCCAGTTGCACAGCCGGTCGTATCTTCAAATCCGGAGGCGCTTTCCCGAAAGCGGCATCGACCCCCAACTCGTGATTTGTGCCGACGACGTCGAGGCACGCGCCAAGCAGGCTCAGAGCACGATGGGTTTTGGCGAGGCAGTGACCGACTGGCGGCGGGTTGTCGATCACCCCGAAGTTCAAGCCATCAACATCACCACGCCGAACCAAATGCACCTGGAAATTGTCGCTGCCGCGGCGGCAGCCGGCAAGCACATTTTTTGTGAAAAACCCGTAGGACGTTATCCGGAAGAGACGGCCGAAATCGAATCGATTGCCCGCCAGGCGGGTGTGCTCACTTTCGTGGGCTACAACTATCGCTGGCCACCGATGGTATTGCACGCTCGACAACTGATCCGGGACGGCAAGCTCGGCGAGCTGACCAACTACCGTGGACGATTCCTTGTCATGTATGGCAGCAACCCGCTAAGTCAGCTCACGTGGCGGTTCGACCGCAAACTCGCCGGCTACGGGACGCTCGCCGATCTTACATCACACCTCACGGATCTGGCGCACTATCTGGTGGGACCGATCAAGCGCGTGGTGAGCGACTGTCGCACGTTCATCAAGGAGCGGCCGTTACCGGTTCCCGGCAGGGGCACCCATTTCTCTTTGGGAACACCGGGTGACCCAACCGGAGAAGTGACCAACGAGGACTATACCGGGGCGCTGGTCGAATTCCAAAACGGCTGCCAGGGCACATTCGAGGCCTCGCGGACCATCTTTGGCCCGAAATGTGAAAACGCCTTTGACGTCTACGGCACCACCGGGGCCCTGAGCTGGAACTACGAGCAATTGAACGAGCTTCAGATTTACTTGCCTGGCGAGGACGGCATTCACGAGGGCTACACTCGACTACTCACGAGCGACCGCTACCCCTATCAGGCTAACTTCGTACCGGGTGACGCCAATGGCATCGGCTACGACGACCTAAAGGTCATTGAGGCATTCGAGTTTATGAAGTCTGTTGCAGCCGGCGAACCAGGCCAGCCCGGTTTCGCCGAAGCGCTCGCCGTGGCCGAGGTGCAAGCAGCCATGATCCGCTCGTGGGAGACCGGGAGTTGGGAGGAAGTGAAGAGTCTGCGAAAGGACTAGCACAGCTGGGGCGCCAAGGCGAAACGCCGAGATGACGAGACCACACGTTGAACCGTATGATTCAGAAGCCGCGACTATGAACAGGCGAACTTTGCTTGGCGCTTTGCCGCTCCTACTGGGGGCAGCTATGGGATGCGACCGCTCAAGCAAGAGGATTATCGGCGTGGCGCCCAAGGGTACGTCGTCTGTCTTCTGGCAGTCCGTTTACGCCGGAGCGATGGCAGCCGGGCGCGACTTCGATGTCGAGATCCTGTGGAATGGGCCTCCTCAGGAAACCGAATTCGCGCGCCAGATCCAGATTGTCGATTCGATGATCAACCGCCGCGTGGACGGCATCGTGCTGTCCCCGGCCGAGAGCACGGCCTTGGTGGGAGTCGTTGATCGCGCAGCGAAGGTGGGCATTCCCGTGACCATTTTCGACTCCGGGCTCGACAGTGATAACTACGTTACCTTTGTCGCCACCGACAACCTGGGGGCCGGCAAACTCGCCGCCAAAACGCTTTCCGAAATGCTGGGGGGGCCGGGACCCATAGCTCTCATGAAGCACGTTCCAGGAAGCGCGTCAACAGGGAATCGCGAAATTGGATTTCACGAAGCTGTGGCCGAAACGTACACCGGGATCGAAATCGTTGCCGAGCAGTTCTGTATGTCCGATCGAGCGCGCGCGCTGGCGGTGGCGGAAGATTTCCTGACATCCCATCCCGAGCTGAAGGGCATTTTTTGCTCCAGCGAAGCAGGAACGGTTGGAGCAGCCCGCGCGCTTGAGTCACGAGACATGGTTGGCAAAATCAAGCTGCTCGGATTTGACGGCAGCCCGGTACTGCAAGAAGGCCTCGCGAGTGGGGCGATCGACGCCCTCATCGTGCAAGATCCTTATAAGATCGGCTACATTGGGGTCCAAACGATCGTTCAGAAGCTGGACGGGGAAACGCCGGAGAAGCTGATCTACTCACCCGCCCGCGTAATCACCGCCGACGATCTTAAGGATCCCCAAGTGCAGAGCCTACTGAACCCTGAACTAAGAAAGAGCCTGTAGATCCCCGAGAAGAGACGCTCTCCCCCAAACCCTGCTGGGCACGACTCAAACGATCTCGATTACGGCGCTATGTCCCCCAGAAGCAGCTAACTTGGTGTCCCGGGTAACCAGCGGAGCGCCAAGAGCCTCAGCTAGGACTACGTACGCTGCATCGTAAGCTGTGAGGTTGTGCCGAAGTTCCCAGATTCTGGGTAACAACGGAACGTGCCGATAGCGGGTCAACGGAAGATCAGCAAAAATCCGAAGCGCTTCGCGGCCCCGTGCCGGGTCGATCTCGCCCGTCGCCGAGAATCTCCGCAATACCTGCGCCACCTCCAAGTCGATTAGATAGGGAGCGTGAAGCGTCTCGCCCCCTGCCGAGATACGGTCTAGGACCTTCGCTGCCCCTCGGGTATTGAAGAGCACCTCAAGAACCGCCGACGCATCGACGACTGTCACCGGCTGTCACGCTCGGCTCGAATCGCTTCGGCCGCGGAAACGCTAGGGTTCACGGGAGAGAGACGAGCGAGGCGCTCCTTCATTTCGCTGACTGTCGGCCGCCCGGCGATCAGTTCGACTTCTCGCCGCAGGTAATCTGACAGCGACATGCCTTCCATCGCCGCTCGCGCTTTGAGTTTGCGATGCAGCTCGTCGGGAACGTGACGAATCTGGATCATCTTGGACATGGTTTAAACATAGTTGCATGTGTATCACATGTCAAGTTCTGACTCTTGCCTCCCACTTGGATCAGGCTATTCGCCGGTGGCCTCCAAGAATCTTTCGGCTTCCATGGCGGCCATGCAACCGGCCCCGGCCGCTGTAACTGCCTGCCGGTAGACGCGATCTTGCACGTCGCCGGCGTGGAAGCAGCCCTCCAAGTTCGTTTTGGCTCCCCCCTGGGAGATGATGTACCCCTGCTCGTCGAGATCCAACTGGCCCTTAAAAATCTTGGTGTTGGGAATGTGACCGATCGCGAGGAAAAGCGCGTCGGTCTTGTGGTCCCAGGCCTTGCCATTCTCCACGGTCTTCAAACGAACGCCGGTGACCTCGCCCTTTTCGACATCCTGGACCTCTTCGACGACCGCACCGGTAATCCATTTGATCTTTTCGTTCTTTTGGGCCCGATCGAGCATGATCTTAGACGCACGAAATTCATCCCGGCGGTGGATGATCGTCACTTCCGAGGCGAACTTCGTCAAGAACGTAGACTCCTCCATGGCCGAGTCTCCCCCGCCGACCACCACAACAGGCCTCTCGCGAAAGAAGAACCCGTCGCAGGTGGCACAAGAGCTGACGCCGTGTCCGATAAGCTTCTGCTCGGATTCCAAATTCAACCAGCGAGCCGAGGCTCCCGAGGCCACGATCAGCGTTTTCGTTTCGACCGTTTCCTCACCGATTTGGAGCTTGAACGGCCGCTCCGAAAGGTCCGCCTTTATCACTTCACCCGATCGAAAAACGGCGCCGAATCTCTGCGCCTGCTTTTTCATGTTTTCGACCAGGTCCGGCCCCATGATTCCGTCCGGAAATCCGGGGTAGTTTTCAACATCGGTGGTCAGAGACAACTGGCCGCCCGCCTCGAGACCCTCGATGACCAACGGCTCGAGGTTTGCCCGCGCGGCATAAATCGCCGCGGTGTTCCCCGCGCAACCTGATCCAATGATGACGACGTTTTGCATTCGACCCGCCCGTGGTGAAGTAGATTCCATTGTACACAGCGCTCTGTGGTGTGAAGGCCGCCGCTGCGCTTGCTGTGTTCGGACGCGGGCACGGCATGCCGCGCGCTTTGCAATGTGCCGGATGGGAATTCGTCAGGGTCGGGGCGAATGCCGGGCGGTCGGCCGGTTTTCCGCAGCAGAGGCGCAGACGTGAGCCTGCGGGCCCGCGGCCTCACGGCCACGGCTCAGTTTTGCGAGCTTGCGAAGTCTTCGCATGACGTAGGTCCCCGCGGTGTGGCATGCCGTGCCCCTACGGATCGAAAGCGAGGCGTTTCTTCGTCGCTTTGCGCAAAGGCGCGACAAACATTTCGAGGCCTAGACCCTGGTCTCAGCTCGGCATCGAGAGGTAACCGACCAAGAGTCGACATGAGTGTCGACTCGGCAAGCTGAGAGCTTGCGCCACAAACAGCTGTACTAGAACTTGCTCAGCTCTTTGATGAGAGCTTCGAGGCCCTTACGACGGTAGAGGTCGCTGAGGCGCTGCTCTTCGGCGGAAACAGGCGTGGCTCGTAGGGAAGAATTTTGGATGTCGTCACGGCTGGGAATCCAGAACGTGCCGTCCTCGAATTGAACTTGGCTGACGTAGCCGCCCATTCCGTTAATCGAGAACTGATCCTTCGGGGTGTTCCCTGACTTCGACGCGAAAACAATTCTGCGGGCGAGGCTCGTCGAGGTAGATCGGCCAGGGTTCAGTGGCCTAACAGGGGAAGGGGCGGGCACCCAACCAGCCACGTAACGGACCCCTGCCCCGTCGTCAACGAACCAGCCTAGCTCGAAATACCGAATGGGCCTTTGGGATCGGTTCTTCACCGTGATGACGGGCGTAGTAGCCGAGGCGCCATCCACGGTCGCCGTGCCGGATAGCAGCTCTAGAGGCGCCTCCGGCAGATCAAGTAGCGCAAGCTTGAGAGAACGCCCATCTTTTACCTGTTCAGTCTCTGAAGCCCTGGTCCCGCTCGCCGCCAGCCGGGCCGCTAACCTCGGCCGATTCTGTTGCCGCTCAAGACTGGCACGGACCTCCGCTTGAAGTTGTGCCGGGCCTCCCAACTCGAGCGCCGTCTTAAAGTAGCGGCGATCGCGGTCGGCTTCCTTCTCCCAGAAAGTCATCTTGCGGCGAGAGTCTAACTGGTCGGGTCCGAAGAAGGTGAAGTCCGAAAGCAGAACCCCATCAACCGAGACTTTTACAAACTCGCGCGGCGCGGGCATGGGACGGATTAGCTTCAGATTCAGGTTGACCGGGAAGGTGTCGCCGGGAGCCACGTTTAAGCTTGGCAGCGAGACCGACGCCTTGCCCCCGGCGGTAACCGGCCCTGCGACGACGCCGAAGGTGACCGCGCGCACATGGCGCGGACCGGTGTTCTCGACCGAGAGCCTGCATCGCAGGTCAACCACCATGAGGCCCCCGCGCAGGTGAAACTCCGTCTCGGATGCGTCCTTGGAGGCGATGGCTAAGGGTACCCGAGCGTCAATGCTTACCTGAACCGCCGATTCGGGATCAGGCATCGGTCCCCAGGAAAGCTTCCGCTGAGCCGGGGCGTCGGACGCTCCGGCTGACAACAGCAGCACGGCCAGCAAGAACGAGAGTTTACGGTAGATAGACATTGGTGATCGTAATTGTGTTCGTATCCGAATCGAGAGTACGGACCATCCAACCTTCGGCTGCCAAAGAAACGTCCGCATCCGGACCGAATGACAGTGTCAAGAGATCGCCATCCTTATCCGCCAGGATCCGAGTCATCAGGGCGTGGGTCGTGGACGATGTTCCTTTCCGGTGCTCCGCCATCTCCAGTTTCCCACCAGCCTCTTTTTGTTGAGCTGCCCGGCTGAGCGACCCGCCAACGACGACAGGCTGCGATGGGCGGGCGATGTCGGCGCCGATGCGCTCTTGAAGCAAACGATCCTCGACCCGCAACTCCTCTTCGACGACTTGCTTTCGCAGCAGTTTGGTTTCCGCAAGGCGCTGTTGTTCGGGCACGGTTGCCGGTGCCAGTTCATCCACCCCATCTCGGAAGGCAACTGCAGAGGCTTCTTGTTCCCCGACCACTCGGTACTCGTCATCACGAGAGCGGAGAGCCGGTGCGGCCTGATTCGTCGAGAGTCCTCGCCGGATCCCTTCATTCGATTCAGTCTGTGCGTTCACCGCAGCTACCTGCGACAACGGCTCGTTGGACCGTGCGGCGCCCTCCGACACTTTCTTGTCGGCCGGTTTCGTGAAACTTGGCGCGTCGGCAGAGACAAGCTGCCCCAATTCCGATACTTCCCGATCCCCAAGCTCTGCGCCTCTTGGACCGCGTCTAGCAACAAGCTCGCCCGCCGGCTGCAATGCGTTTCTCTTATTCTTCGGAGCCAAGAGCGCTTTCTCTGGTCCCGCGGGTATCGGTTTCTTTTCGTTTTCGTAATACGATCCCGCTTCACCGCCAAGACTCGCCGCGCCGGCACCTTCCGGCGTAGCCTCGAAGACGGCTTCCTCCCGAGGAGCGAATTGCTCGGGAGCGAAGGCCGAGCGGTCACCGACCACTGCGTCGGCCTCGGCAGAGGCCGCTCCCGCATCCTGTTTCTCGTAAAGGCTGGCCACTTCGCCTAGATCCGCCACCTCAGATACTGGAAACTGCTGGACAACGATAAAAGCGCACAGCAGAGTTGCCATGGCGAGTCCCGTTCCGACAACGAGCGGGCGGGCGAGAAACCAACGCTGCTCTCGCCGGGGAGCGCTTTGGGCGTCCGCCACGGCGAGCTTAATCCGGCCGGCCAACGCGCTCCAATCGAGCGAGGGCAGATCGCTTAACTCGCTAATCTCGCTCTGAAGATGGAAGAAATCGGACACCGTTTCGCGGCATCCATCGCAGTCCGTGAGATGCTTCTCGATGCGCCAGCGTGCAAGGGGACCGAGCTCGCCGCCGGCAAACAGAGCGAGATCCGCTTCACTCGGATGTCCGATGAAAAGCAAACTCATTGCTTTCGCCCCTTCATATATCTGCGGAACTTCACTCTCGCGTTGGCGATATGGGAGCGTACGGTCGCCGGAGAGCATCCCAAGTGCCTGGCGACTTCCGCGGCGGGCAGCCCTTCCACGTCGCGAAGGATCAGCGCAGCCCGCTCCCGCGCCGACAACAGCCGCAGACCGTCCTCAATGTACTGGCGCTTTTCCGACCGCAAGACGCGCTGCTCGGGATTCTCAGTCGGCATCTCGGGAGCTCGGTCCAGCTCTTCGAAGGTAACGCGTTTCCGCTGGCGGACGAAATCAAGGGCCGTGTTGACCGCAATGCGGCCCAGCCATTGGGCCGCCTTCCGCGGGTCCTTAAGCTGCGAACGGCGGCTGAGGGCCTTCACAAATGCCTCTTGCGTGAGATCCTGGGCGTCGGGGACATTACCCACGACGCGATAGATGAGCCGGAACACTCGGCGCATCTGGCTTTCAACGAATTCCGAGTCGGTAGAGACCTGGACTTCCTCTTCGACGGTCGAGTACTGTTCGGTCGGCATTGTGGAGCTTACCGCAACAGTAGACATTTCACCGTAGCCCTACCCCTCCTATAGGCTTGACGGTGGAACGAGCGAAACGTGGAATAATAAATGCAAGTAGTATCAACAGTTTCGAGGAGTACATTCATGAGATCGGTCGCGGTTGTCGCCACTGGGAAGACCGCGTTCGGCTCCTTCCCCGAGCTTAGCATCCGCGAGTTGGCTAGAGAAGCGGGAGCGAAGTGCCTGGAGGGATCGAAAGCTGCCCCAGATCAGATAGAAGCCCTCTATGTCGGGAATTTTGCGGGTCCTTCGTTTGTAGGGCAGAACCACCTGGCCCCTTACATAGGATCCGCTCTCGGGCTGGACGGCGTTCCCTGCACTCGCTTCGAGGCCGCTTGCGCCTCAAGTGGTTCAGCGTTTTTCCACGCTTACTCAGCAGTAGCCGGCGGTCTCTACGATCTCGTTCTGGTGATTGGCGTGGAGAAAATGACTTCTCAAACAACAGCCCGCACCACCGACATCTTGGCTTCGGCGGGCGACCTCGGAGGCGAGGTCAAGGCGGGGGCGACGTTCCCCTCCCTGTTCGCTATGATCGCCAAACGTCACATGCACGACTTTGGAACAACCCGAGAGCACCTGGCGGCCGTGGCGGTCAAAAACCACGCCAACGGCGCCAAGAACCCGCTGGCGCATCTGCGCAAGCCCATCACGATCGAGAAAGCTCTCGCCGGCCGCATGATTGCGGAGCCCCTTACTCTGTACGACTGTTCACTGATCAGCGACGGCGCGGCCGCTGTGCTGCTATGCGCATCCGATCGTGCGGCCGAGTTCACGGACAAGCCCGTGTGCGTGCGTGGTGTTGCACAGGCATCGGACCGCTTGGCGCTCGATGAGAAAGAAGACATCAGCACGTTTTCAGCCGTCCGAGCAGCCGGTGACAAAGCTTTCCGGGCTGCAGGCGTCCGGCCAAAGGACATTGATGTCGCCGAGATCCACGACTGTTTTACGATCGCCGAGATCATTGCGCTCGAGGATTTAGGATTCGTGGAACGTGGCCGAGGCGGTCCGGCGACGCTCGAAGGCTACACCGCACTCGACGGCGAAAAACCCGTCAACACAAGCGGCGGTCTGAAGTCCAAGGGGCATCCTGTTGGCGCGACGGGCGTAGCGCAGATCTGTGAGGTCGTAGAGCAGATTCGAGGCGAATGTGGCGAGCGCCAGGTGAAGCACGCCAAGATTGGTCTCATCGAGAACCTGGGGGGCTCGGGCGCGACTTGCGTGGTGAGCGTTCTTTCGGCATGACCGGCTATCGCTGTCAAGGTTGTGGCAGGTACAGCGTTCACCAAACCGGCTGGTGCGAGTGCGGCAGCGACAGCTGCGAGGAAACCACCCTCAGCGGACGCGGCAAGGTGTACTCCTGCACCACCCTGCACGCCTCCGCCGAGCCGTTCGAGAAACATCTGCCATTCCAAATCGCGATCATCGAGCTCGAAGAAGGCCCGCGTCTAACTGTACGCATCGAAGGCGGCCGGGTCGAAATCGACGATCCTGTTCACGAAGTAGCCGAACGCGATGGCGTCTGGTTTTTTGCGCGTGACGGCTGAGATCGTGGGCGTTGGGGGACGATTCTGTCTATCCTCACCAGCCGAGCCGGCGGCGTGAGTGGCGACTGAGGACGTAACCAAGCCGTCCAAAGGGGCAACCAACCATGAAGATCGGAAACCTCCTCACTACGATCCTCTTAGCCTTGCCGTTGGCCTCGCTGCTCGCGCTGGGGTGTGCGCCGACTGAAGCCGAACGCAGCGTTGCACCCGAAATTGTCCCGACACCGCTATTCGTTGCCGGCCAGGACGGCTATCACACCTACCGTATTCCGGCGCTGCTCTCGACCCCGAAAGGCACGCTACTTGCCTTTTGCGAGGGCCGGAAAACAAGGCGTGCGGATGACGGGGATATCGATCTGCTAGTCAAACGAAGCTCGGACGGGGGCAAGACTTGGTCCCAGCAGATGATTGTCCACGAAGAGGGAGGCGACGCCGAGATAACCATCGGCAATCCCAGCCCGGTGGTTGACGAAGACACCGGCACGATTTGGTTGCCCTTCTGCCGCAACAACAAAGAGGTGCTTATCACCAAAAGCAGCGACGAAGGGCTGACTTGGTCGGAACCTGTCAACATTTCGAAACAGGTCACAAGACCCGAATGGACTTGGGTGGCAACGGGTCCCGGGGTCAGCATCCAGCTTCAGCAGGGTCCTCACAGGGGGCGCCTCGTAGTCCCCTGCGACCATGGCGTGATGGTGGGCGAGCAGAGAATCATGCATTCCCACATGTTCTACAGCGACGACCACGGAGAGACGTGGCAACTGGGCGCCGCCCTGCCCGAACATACGAACGAATGCCAAGTAGTCGAACTCGCCGGCGGCGAGCTGCTGCTCAACATGCGCAGCTACTGGGGCCGGATTGCCAAAGTGGCCGAGCGTGACGGCAAACGCGCAGTGGCCCGCAGCAGCGACGGTGGCGCGACCTGGGGAGGCCTGAAGTTTGACGAAACCTTTATCGAACCCGTCTGCCAGGCAAGCTTCATCCGCTATACCTTCGCCGAACGAGACGGCAAAAACCGTTTGCTCTTTTCCAACCCCGCGAGCAAAACGGACCGGGTCAAAATGACGGTTCGGCTCAGCTACGACGAGGGCAAGACCTGGCCCGTCTCGAAACTGCTGCACGCCGGACCCTCGGCCTACTCCTCTCTGGCGGTGCTCCCGGATCTCAGCATCGCTTGTCTTTACGAGCGAAATGGCGTAACAGGGAGCTCCGGAACGTCCCCCTACGAGACGATTGCCTTCGCTCGCTTTACGTTGGACTGGCTGACGGCCGGCAAGGATTCTATCGCGGGGCGGCGTCTTGTTTCCCGATCTCGAAGTCTCCTGTCGCTTTACGCGAAAGGCCCGTCAAAATGAACGGGCCCTCGCTTCGCTTAAAACTGGTAGGAAATCCCGGCAGCGAACTGGTTCCTCGCCTTTAGCTGCACGCCGGGCTTGATCTCGCCCGCGGCCTGTGCAACCCCGAAATCGACGTTGATGGGCACACGTTCCGGGGCGGGAATGATGCGCACAAAGTACGTCAGGGCCGTCGGCACGATAGCTCCCGGCAAACCCTCGATAAAACGTGGCTGCTGGGCGAATTCCGAGCCCAGTACTTTCGCGGCCGTGGCTTCAACCCTTGACAAACGGCCCTATATGCAGTAATTTCTGTATAGACGGAAATTACTGAATACATGGCAAAGCTGAGTCCGATCGAGAAGAAGTTCATCCTCCATTGGGGAGAAATGGGAACCCGTTGGGGGATCAACCGCACGGTCGCCCAGATCCACGCCCTGCTCTACCTGGCTCCTGAACCCCTGAACGCGGAGCAGATTGCGGAAACGCTATCGGTGGCGCGGTCGAACGTCTCGACGAGCCTGAAGGAGCTGCAGAGCTGGGGTATCGTGCGAGTTGTTCACGCGCTCGGCGACCGGCGGGATCACTTCGAATCAACAAAAGATGTCTGGGAGATGTTCCGAGTTGTGCTCGATGAGCGAAAGCGCCGCGAAATCGACCCTACTTTGGCGGTGCTTCGCTCCTGCGTGGCCGATCTCTCGAAAGACCGCAAAGCGGAAGCCTACACACGGGAACGCTTGAAGGAGATGCTGGAGTTTTTTGAGCAGGTCACGGAGCTCTACCAGGAGTTTCAACGTATCCCGCCGAGGGCCGCGAGGAAATTTTTCCAGCTCAAAGGCAGGATCGGCAAACTGGTCGACTCTGTACTGGGAGGGTAGCAGGAGGAGCTTTTTTTCGAATCGTGTTTCGGTACATACAGAAATGACTGATAGAAACTCGGTGGCTAGCCAGCGGTGCTGACTAACCATGGAGAGCGATAACTTGGCCGGGTGCCGGGGTCCTATAGGAGGTCTGACTCCGGTCGAAGCGCTTGAGGAGGTTTAATACGCTTATGCAATTCTCGGAACTGTGGCGCTGGCAGGGCACGATCGAGCGCGGACCTTACGCGTTGATCGGGGTCGTAGGGTTCGCTCTCAAGCACAGCCTCGACCGGCTCCTTGCGACCTGGTGGTTTGACCGGCCATGGGGCATCTTTAATTACTGGATTCCGCTGCCCAAGGCAGTCCGCTTCCTGTCGCTGCCGGAAAAGGAAGCGGTGTTCCTGGCGACGATGGTCGCCCTTTCCTTACCGTTCATCTGGGTTGGCGTCGGGCTGACCCTGCGCAGGCTGCGGTCGGCCGGTCTGCCGACCTGGCTGATTCTATTTTTCTTCGCTCCCTTTGTCAACGTACTGTTCTTGATCGTTATGGCAGTGCTTCCTCCGCGGACGCTGGAGAGCGACCGCCCCGAGGGAAACCCTTTGCGGTCGTGGCCGTGGCTCGCTCGTGTCATTCCCGACCATGCCGTGGGAAGCGCTGCCCTGGGCGTGCTGGCAACAAGCGTTCTTGCGGTTCCGTTGACGATGTTTTCGACGCAGGTGCTGACGAACTACGGCTGGGGTCTGTTCGTGGCGACGCCGTTCGTTCTGGGGCTCGTGTCGGTCATGATTTACGGCTATCACAGGCCGAGAAGCCCGGGGCTCTGTCTCTGGGTGTCGTTGCTATCGGCATTATTGGCGGGGTCGATGCTGCTGGCTGTCGCGCTCGAAGGAATCATTTGCTTGGTGATGATCTTGCCCCTGGCTCTTCCCTTGGCCGCCTTTGGGGGATTCCTGGGGTATGTGATTCAGCACGGCTCCGAACACCGAATCGACACCTCGCACGCTTTCCCCGCCCTGATCTTGGCGCTGCCTGGGCTGATGCTCTTTGAGCATGTGGCGTTGCCTGACCCACCTACCTTCGAGGTGAAAACGGCGATCGAGATCAACGCACCTCCGGAGGATGTGTGGGGGAAGGTCGTCGCCTTCAGCGAACTGCCCGATCCCGAGGACTGGCTGTTTCGCCTGGGTCCTGCGTATCCGATTCGGGCAACCATTCACGGTGAAGGAGTGGGCGCCGAGCGACACTGCGTCTTTTCGACGGGTTCGTTCGTCGAGCCAATCGAAGTGTGGGACGAGCCGCGGCTGCTGAAGTTTTCGGTGACTTCGAATCCGCCTCCGATGGAGGAATGGACGCCCTACCGCGCGGTCCACCCGCCCCACCTCGACAATTTTCTGGTGTCGAACGGAGGCCAATTCCTGCTCTCCGAACTGCCGGGCGGCCGCACGCGACTCGAAGGCACTACTTGGTACCGCCACGGCATGTGGCCCGCACCGTATTGGCAACTGTGGTCGGATGAAGTCATCCACCGCATCCACGGGCGGGTGCTGCGGCATATCAAGGCTGGGGCGGAAGGGCCTGCGTAAGTGGAGCGTGGTGAGAGTCCTTGGCCTAAAAACAGGTACAGTCACCGATTTTCGCCGTCTACTTCACGTCACAAACGAAGCAGTTGCGGAAGCGAAAATCGTTAAAAGTCCAAGTCTTGCCCGTACCAACTTTTACGACGAACTGTAGACAAGCAAGCTTACTTGTCCCACTGAGCTCTTCGGCAGTCTGCGAACCAGCCGGCGCCAGCACGGCGTGGAGTCAGAAAAGATCAGAAGACTCGAATGCGGGGCGAACGGGAAGGAACGACGGAGCCGATCGTAGCCACCGGAATCTTCGCCGCGTGCAGTTCTTCCACGAGCGCCACGGTATCGCTCGGAGCCACGGAGATCAAAAGCCCACCTGACGTCTGGGGGTCGTAGAGCAGCCCCTCGATCTCTTCGGGAATTGAAGGATCGGTCTCCACCGCGGATTCCGCGAAGTCGCGGTTATTCTTTTGCCCGCCGGGGAATATTTTCTGCTGTGCGTATTCCAGCGCGCCGGGAAGAAACTTGAGCCTGCCGTGGTCGATCTCCAGACCGACGTCACTGCTCGAGGCCATTTCCCTCGCATGTCCCAGCAGTCCGAACCCGGTAATGTCGGTCGCAGCGTGGACATCGTAGCGTCCCATGGCCTCACCGGCTGTGGCGTTCAGCCGGGTCATCGACTCCACCATGGCCTCCACGTGTGTGTCGGAAGCCACGCCGCGCTTCAGGGCCGTTGAAATGACTCCCGTCCCGAGCTTTTTGGTCAGAACGAGATCATCGCCGGGTTTTGCACCGGCGTTGGTGCGCACCTTAGCGGGATCGATCAAGCCCACGACGGCGTAGCCGAACTTGATCTCGTCATCGGCCACGCTATGGCCCCCAATCACAACGCACTGGGCCTCGCTCATCTTGCTCTGGCCGCCGCGCATGATCTGCTCGAGGACTTCGGGGTCGCCTTTGCCCGGATAGCAGGCCACAGCCAGAGCCGTGATCGGCTTGCCGCCCATGGCGTAGACGTCGCTGAGTGAGTTGGCCGCCGTAACCTGGCCAAAGGTTGCCGGATCGTCCACGATGGGAGTGAAAAAATCGACCGTCTCGACCAGCGCCATCCCCTCGTTAAGCAGATACACTCCGGCGTCGTCGGATTTGTCGAATCCGACAAGGACCTTGGGATGGCTTTGCTTCGGCAACCTGCCGAGGACCCGATCGAGAAGAGCGGGATTGAGCTTACTCGCTCAACCAGCCGTCTTCACGGTCGCGGTCAAACGGACTTTTTCGTCTGCCATAGAGATCAATTATGGCAGGACGTCAATTGATCTGCGTGGTTGAAGTTGCCTACGCCAGCGCTTCCTCGATCAGCTTGCCGGCGTTGACGGTGGCGCGCTCGGCGCGGCCGTTGTGGAAGTAGGTCAGGTCGAGATGGTTGAGACCGAGCAGATGCAGGATTGTCGCGTGGATGTCGTGGACATGGTAGGGCTTGTCAACGGCCTTAAAGCCTAGCTCGTCCGTCGCGCCGACGGTCTGGCCGGGCTCGATACCGGCGCCGGCCATCCAAATGGTGAAGCCCCACGGGTTGTGGTCGCGGCCCTTGCCTTTTTCATTGAACGGCGTGCGGCCAAACTCGCCGCCCCAAACGACGAGCGTCTCCTCGAGCAGGCCCCGAGCCTCTAAATCAGTAAGCAGTCCGGCAATCGGCTTGTCGGAAACCTTGCACCACTTGCTGTGGTTGTCTTCGAGGTCTTCGTGGGCGTCCCAGCCGCTGCCGCTGCCGCAGTAGGCTTCCACGAAACGCACGCCGCGCTCGACGAGCCGGCGCGCCAGCAGACAGTTGGAACCGAACTTGCGGGTAATCTCCTCGTCCATCCCGTAAAGCTTCTTTGTCGCTTCGGATTCGTTCTCCACGTCGACCGCCTCGGGAGCCGCCGACTGCATCCGATAGGCCAGCTCGTAGGATTCGATGCGGGCATCGAGGTCCGCGTCTTCGGGCCGGGTTTCCGCGTGGCGGCGGTTGATCGAAGCCAGGAAGTCCAGCTTGCTGCGCTGCTGCGTCATGCCAACAGTTTCGGGGAGGTCCAGGTTCAGTATCGGAGGGCCTTCGCGTTGGAACGGAGTCCCCTGATAGGTGGCCGGCAGGAAACCGGAGCTCCACGTTTTCGCGCCACCGTTGACGCCTTTGTAGTCGGTAAGGATGACGAACGCCGGTAGGCTCTCGTTCGCCGTGCCGAGCCCGTAGGTGACCCAGGCTCCAAGCGAAGGACGGCCCGCCAGAATGGACCCCGTATTCATCTGGCTCACCGAGCCGACATGGTTGAGTCCATCGGCGACGCAAGAGCGAATAACCGCCAGCTTGTCGACGTGCTGGGCCGTGTGCGGATACCAGTCCGACACCCACAACCCGCTGTCGCCGAACTGATTCCACTTGCGCTTGCTCGGCATCAGCGTGTTATCCGCCGTCCCCATGGCCGTGATGGGCCGATCAAATGACGGCGGCATCGGCTGCCCGGCGAGCTTGTCGAGCATCGGTTTGGGATCAAACAAATCGACATGACTAGGTCCGCCTTCCATGAAAAGCCAAATCACGGACTTCGCCTTCGGCGCGTGATGCGGCGGCTTCGCGGCCAGCGGATTCCGAACGGCTTCTTTGGCCAGGCCCTGGGGAATGAATCCCGACTGGTTGAGCAGGTGGCCCAGCGCGATGGCTCCCAGGCCGCTGCCGGCCTTGGCCAGGAATTCCCGCCGGGAGCGTACGGGAACGACGTGGGGTTGTTGGTTGGGCATAGTGTTCGTTATCCCTATGGGCGTGTCTTGGGCGCAACGCGTTGCGCCCCTACTTTTCTCAGGACAAGCATAAATGCTTGTCGTCACCGAATCAATACCGAAACACAAACTCGTTCGAATTCAGAATCGAGTGGCAAAAATCGACCAGCGCGGCCGCTTCCGCCGGCTTGATGTTCTCAGCCATCACGGCGGGGGAGGCCAGTTTCTCGCCCTTCGCCTCACGTTCGGTGAGGATCTTGGTGTGACGATCGAGGAACGTCAGCGCCGAGTCCTTCTCCCAGTCGTCCGGGGAGCGTGAGTAGGCGACCCGGTAGGCCAGGTCAATCTGAGCGGCGCGCTCGCTGCCTGCCTCTTCGATCAAGCGTCCCGCGAAGGACTGCGCCCAGTTCATCGCTTGGTCGCTGTTGAGGTAGCTCAGCGCCTGGGGCGCGGTCGTGGTCACGTCTCGACGCGCGCAGGTCTCGTGCGTATCGGGCATGTCATAGACCTCGAGCATCGGATAGCGAGCGTTGCGCCGGACGAAGATGTAGATGCTGCGGCGACGATGATCGGCGACATCCTCGGAAACCTGCCATCCGCCCCTGGGCTCGGGCATGTGACGTGGCAGGGGAGGGAATACGGTCGGTCCGCCGACTTTTGTGTTTAAGGCGCCGGCTACGAACAGCGACGAATCTCGAATAACTTCTCCCTCCAATCGCTGCGGCCGAAATCTCCAGAGCAAGCGATTGAAGGGGTCTTTCGCTTTTGCCTCCGTCCGGTGAGCGGAACTCTGTTGGTAGGTCTCCGAGGTCATCATCACACGATGCATCTCTTTGATGCTCCAGCCGCGGCGCACAAACTCGTCGGCCATCCAGTCGAGCAGCTCGGGATGCGTCGGTCGCTCGCCCATCAATCCGAAATCACTCGGCGTGGCAACGATGCCGCGGCCGAAGTGGAAATGCCACAGCCGGTTGACCATCACGCGAGCGGTCAACGGATTCTCCGGACCGGCAAGCCAGTGGGCTAAGGCCGTTCTTCGCCCCGTCGACTCGAGGTCCGCCAGCGGTTCGTACTTTGCCGCGGCGGGATCGAGTATCGAGAGGAAGCCGGGCTGGACTTCCTCCTTGGGGGCCGCGTAACTACCCACCCCTAGTATGTGCGTCGGAGGCGCTTCTCTTCCCAGGTCATGGATGCCGATGCCGACCGCCGGCTCTCCCGGATGAAGGTCGTCGAATTCCGCGAGTTCCTTCTTCAGTGTCTGATAGCATTCTTGCTGATCCTCGTTGAGCTGCTCAGCGACGCTTTCATCCCGTGAGAGGAACTGCATTTGCCAACGAAACTTGGCATACATTTGCTGCTCGTAAGGGCTTCGTTCTTCCGGTGGCTTGCTGAGCTGCTCGCGGATCGCCGGGTAGAAGCGGGCAAAACGGTCATCGAGGATTTCCTTGCGTTTGGGGCCGATGATCGACTCGATCTCTTCGCGGATTTGGGCCGTCTCCTCTTCCCAAACCGCAAGTTTTCGCTTGTAATTGGTGGTTTCCGAGTCCGACCAAAGCGAGATGTTATCGTTAGCCTTGGAATGCGCGAAAAACGCCTGCAGGCGGTAGTAGTCGGCCTGCAGGATGGGGTCGAACTTGTGATCGTGGCACTTGGCGCAGCCGAAGGTGAGGCCCAGAAAAACGGCCCCCACCGTATCGGTCATGTCCTGTAGGATTTCCTGCCGGCGAAGCCAAAGATTCCACTGATTGGTCTCGTCCGGGTAGTGGCGGTTGAAAGCCGTTGCAATTCGTGCGGAGGTATCGTCGGGCCATAGTTCGTCGCCGGCGATTTGCTCGCGGACGAAGCGGTCGAACGGCTTGTCGTCGTTGAAGGCCCCGACGAGGTAGTCGCGGTAGCGCCAAGCGTTGGGACGCGTTTCGTCGGACTTAAACCCTTCACTGTCGGCGTAGCGGGCCAGGTCCAGCCAGTGCCTCGCCCAGCGCTCGCCGTAGTGCGGCGACTCCAACAGCCGATCGACAACTCCGGCGAAGGCCTCGGGCGAGTCGTCGTTGAGAAACGCTTCCACTTCGTCGGGCGTTGGCGGCAGGCCGATCAGGTCAAACGAAGCCCGGCGAATCAGCGTGATCTTGTCGGCGCGCGGGGCTAACGTCAGCCCTTTGTCTTCGAGCTTCGCGGCAATGAAAGCGTCGATGGGGTTAGAGAATGCGCCTGCCGCGCCGGGAACGTCGGGACGTACGACTTTTTGGAAGGCCCAATAAGCATGCTGCTCTTGGGTAAATGGGTTGTTCGACGGGGAGGCGCCGAACGCCGGCGAGAAGAAGATCCCGGCTCCGACGACGATTGCCGCCAGGGCCCGCCCCGCAACCTGTTTCATGGTGCACTCCTCATAGTGCACTCCTCGCCCGCACCGGCCATCCGTGCAGGCCCTCCTCTTCACCTTCTAATAAGGTAGCGCACGGCAGGACCGGCAGCCAACAGAGGGTCCTCGCCACTTGGTGAAAAAAGCCGGCTAGCCGGAATCCGCAGGGTCTTCGGGCGTTTCGCTGTTTGCCTTTTCTTCGCCAGGGATGGCATAATAGCAGAAAACAATTGTGCTCAGATTTGTTTTAGCATGGCACGGACGACTCTAAGTGGTTCACCTTAAACGATTTGTTTTCCATGCTGCGATCGATACGTTACTCACAGTTTATCCACATGCACGAAAGCCCTGTCTGAGGCAGTCGGGAGTGGCGTCAAGGTTCCAATTCCGTTGCAGAGAGGAAATCCACAAGACAACCGCTTGTAAACACGAGTCCGAAAATATTCTTTTTCGGTGACGACAAACATGGCGTACCCTCGAAACATCTCGCATTCCGTAATGGCGACGAATGGTTCAGCTCTAGCTCTTGAGAGGGGTTTACCGACCAACGTCGAAGCCGAGCAGTTCGTGTTGGGATCGATCCTGCTCGATGATTCGGTGTTCCCGCTGGTAGCCGGCACTCTCGACGCCGCCGATTTCAGTATCGAAAAGCATCGCCGTATCTTCCTGCGCATGCGCGAACTACAAGAGCGCGGGGAAAACATCGAGTACCTCACCTTAGTCGAAGAGATTGACAAGCACAACCAGCTGGAAGCCTGTGACGGAATCGCTTACATCTCTTCCCTGACTGACGGCCTGCCACGACTCAGCAGCATCGAGAGCTATCTCAAGATCGTCAGGGACAAATCGCTGCTGAGGAACCTCATCTTCACAGCGCAGAATATCATCACGCAGTGCATTGAAGGAGGCCAGGAAGCCGAGGACTTGGTCGCCGACGCGGAATCCGCCGTGATGAAGATCGGCGACGCCAACCTGCGCTCGGGCCTGGCCGACCCCGCGCAGATCGTCGACGACTTCGCCGGCGGACGCGAAGCTTTTCTAGACCCCGCTCAGCGGCTGCGCGGGCTTTCGACGCCTTTTTTGAAATTTGACGAGTTGACGACAGGCCTGCATCCGTCCGAGCTGATCATCATAGCGGCGCGCCCGTCGATGGGCAAGACCGCCATGGCGTTGAACATCGCCCAACACGTAGCCACCGATTCGCCGGAAAAAGCGGGACAACCGGTCGCTGTCTTTTCTCTTGAAATGTCGAAAGAGGCTCTGCTGACCAGGATGCTCTGCGCCACCGCCCGCGTCGACAGCCACCGATTCCGCGGCGGCTACTTGAATGACGAGGAGAGAGAACGGCTGCGAGCAGCGTTGAGCCGGCTCGTCACCAGCAAACTGTTCATCGACGACTCGGCGGATACCACGGTCATGGACGTCAGCGCGAAGTGCCGGCGGCTGAAAGCCGAACACGGTCTGGCACTGGTCGTGGTCGATTACCTGCAATTGATGGCATCCAAGGGCCGCCAGGAAAACCGCGTTCAGGAAATCTCGGCCATGTCTCGCGGACTCAAGCTGCTCTCCAAGGACCTCGGTGTGCCGGTGATAGCCCTTTCCCAGTTAAGCCGCGCGCCCGAGACACGTCCGGGAGACCACCGTCCTCAGTTGAGCGACCTACGTGAAAGCGGGTCCATCGAGCAAGACGCCGATGTGGTGGCGTTTATTTTCCGGGAAGAGGTCTACAAGCAAGATCGGGCCGACCTTCATGGTCTTGCGGAGCTAATCGTATCCAAGCAACGAAACGGCCCCACCGGCAAGATAAAGCTTGCTTTCCTTCACAAATACGTCGCTTTTCAAAACCTCGCCGAACACGTCGGAGCCGAGGAAGACGAAGAAGAAGCGCCATTCTGAGGGCTCCGCTCGGATTTCCTAGGTTCACCGGTCCGTTGGCCGCACTTCCTCTCTCTGCTCTCGAAAGGTCGGCGTTTGTTCCGTTTTCCAATCCGCCTTCCCCTTAAACTTCATCCACAGCGATTAGTCCAAGCCCTCTCGGGGTCATCCCAAAAACCTTGCCCGCGAGGCTAATGTGGAAGGAACGACTATGCTGTTCTCGGAAGACAGCAACGTGCTGACTGGCAGCCCGTGGTAGAAGTAGGTTCGGCGAAAAATGGAGGCTGCCATGCGATTTTCGGTTCCCGACTTTTCAGCAAACAGAGCCGCGGGCGTTAGCCTGCGGGCCCATGCTCGGGGTTACTGCGTCCACCCCTTGACTGTTACCCATCATGGATGTCCCGAACATTCTTTGACACCTTCCCGCACCCATTTCTTGAGGCGAAGGCCTTTCACCACGGGCTGACTAGGAGAGGTCAGTTCGCCAAAGCAAAGACCAGCTAAAGGCGGAGATATTACAGGCGAGTGGCACAAACGATCTGTGGGATACTCACTTGTGCGAGCGATCTTATGAGCACGGTACGTGTATCCACTTTTGACGGTCCCGGAACCAGAGCGAAGATGCAAGAGGTGCCGAGGCCGAAGGTGCCCAACAAGGCTGCCCTCATCCAGATCGGCGTCTGCGGTGTATGCGGAACGGACCTTCACATCCTTCAGGGGCATTGGCCGAAACCCCTGCCTTGGCCGTTCACTCTGGGCCACGAGCTGGCCGGTGTGATCGTGGAAAAAGGTCCCGCCCTGGAAGCTGATTTCATGGGGCAGCCTCTGAGGGTGGGCAGCAAAGTGATGCTCCCGCCGCTGATGCCGTGCGGCGAGTGCTACTACTGCCTGCACTACCCGGCAAACGCCAACAAGTGCCTCAATCCCACGTACTACGGCCGCTACCTGGCTTTCGAAAAGCCGCCGCATCTGTGGGGAGGCTGGGCCGAGATGGTGTACGTGGACCTCGACATGCTTCCGGCCACGAAGATCTACCGCTTACCCGATGACATGAGCCTTATACTCGGCTCCCTCTCGGAGCCTCTTACCTCGTGTGTTCGAGCGTTGAATCGAGCTGTGTCGGCCGGAGGCTTTCGGGTCGGCGACACGGTGGTCATCCAAGGCTCGGGTCCCATCGGTGTGTTGGCGATAGTGGCCGCCAAGGAGATGAGTGCCGGTCGGGTGATCGTCGTGGGCGCCCCGGAACAGCCCCGGCTGGCGTTGTGCCGCGAGTTCGGAGCCGAAGCCACGGTCTCGATCGAAACCGAGAAAACACCACAGGCCCGGATTGACGCCGTTCGCCAGATCGTGGGCGGTTACGGCGCTGACCTTGTGCTCGACTGCAGCGGGCATCCGTCCGCCGGCCCGGAGGGGATTGAGATGCTCCGCGACGGAGGAACCTACGTCGAGATGGGCCAATTCACGGATGCGGGTGCCATCGAGACCAATTGGCACCGCTTCTGTACGAAAGACATCAACCTGTTGGGCAGTTGGGCCTTCACCGCCAACGACATCCCTCTCGCCATCGATATGCTCGATCGCGCTCGGGATCGCTACCCTTGGGATCGCATCCAAACCTGCTTCCCTTTCACGGAAGAAGGCATCATGGACGCGGTGGAAAGCGCTATGGCCATGAGATCGGTCAAGGCCACGATCGTGCCTAATGAAGGCATCGGGTAACGTTTTCAGATGCGGTCGCGTGAAGTTTTAGCGACTGATTTCGGGGGGTGCGGAACCACGTACAGGGCTACAATAGGGCTATGATGGCAGGAGTCTACCGTACTGTTTCAATCTCTGTTGTTGCCATTATCTTTGCGGCGCTCTCCTTCGCTTCAGAATCCGGGGAACTGCCTTTCTCGAAGACTTTTACGTTTAGCGATTCGTGGCGCCGGCAGTGGCAACTCGAAAGCGGCCAAGCCTTCGAACTCAGCGTGCACTTGCAGGACCCCGGGGCGCTGCCGGCCAACGCACGCATTGAAGTGCAGTGGCAGGGGCCCGCGATTGGTAAAACTTTTGACGGCGAGCGGGGTGATCTCCACGCAACCGCCACTCCCAACTGGCGAAAAACACTCCACGCCCTCGACCCGGACGTCTACCTTGTCTATCAAGCACCGAAGGAGGGGATCTATCAGCTCCAGCTAAAGACGGTCCTGGAGCGGTCCGACCCGCAATCCGCGATCCCACGTGACACCGGTCTTGCCCCTCTGAGCACGCCTTTACTGGAGAAAACTCCGGCTGTCAAGAACGCTGTGGTCACGGTGGAAGTACTGCCCATAGAAGAGCTTCAGCGAGGCGACATCCTGCTCGAAGCTGAACCGAATGACACTCCCGAGCAGGCTGTCGATTTGCCGTTCCAGGCTGCTGACGAGGACCAAGTACTCAGGGTTTTCGGCGGGGCCGACGAACTCGAATACTACAACAACACACGTTCCAGCGAATCACCTGACGATTGGTATCGCATCGAATATAGAGGGAACAAGCCAAAAGTCTTAACTGCCAATCTTCAACTGATTGAGCCGATCGTCAGCGCGCGCATCCGTGTCTACCAACCCGGCGTACCCAGTCCCGAAGACCTCAAGCCCCGAGAGCTGCCGAGCGGGGCGGACGCCGGCAATAACCCGATACCCTACGTTCACCCGCCGACCGAAGTCATCCCTGGCCCAATTCCGGTCTACAGCTACTACGAAGGGCGCGGGCTCAACGAGCGCATCCATCAGCAAGACACGAACTTTCGGTCGTTCGTCACGCGCAAGGTCATGCCCGGAGGAGTCTACTACCTTCGAGTGGAAGCCAACCAGCCGGGCTACGAATTGGAGGTACGGCTCGTCGACCCAGCTCCTTTCGATGACCCGATTCGCGCCACGCAACAAGCCATTTACTATCAATTGGCCGCTGTGGATGCCTGGTTGATCCACCGCCCGCGAAACATCGCGCTCGATCGGCGTGTCCGCGACGGTACGAGCCTGTTCGGTGAGAACTGCATGAGTTGCCACACGCAAGCCGGCGTGTGGGGTGTCGCCGACGCCTTCCGCAACGGCTATCGCCCCGAGGGTGCGGTGCAGAACTGGCGGCGGCTGGTGAATACGATGTATGAGAGCCTGCGGCCGTCAGTGAAGCTGAAGGACGCGGCGGCGAACACGAGTCTCGCTCCCAATGATCTTGGAGATGCACCGGCGGGCAGCCGTGTCGCCGGGCGCAATATTGTTCTCCACGAGCGAACATTTCGGCCCAAGCGGCTGCACGCCTATCAGCAACGACGAACCGCGAATTACGTCCTGCAAACCGGTGACCCGGAGGGCATCAACGCTGCCGGCAAGGGTTCGAACTTTGGTCCGAATGTCGTATTCAAGTTTGCAGCCGAGATCCTGGAGCGCGCCTGGCGGGACACGAACGACCCGCGCTACTTTTTCGGGCTGGAAGACAAGGCCAAGAAGATCGTCGGCACCGGCAACGACGAAATGAAGGTCAGCGATGACCTCGGACACAGAATCGAGTTCTTCTATCGTCTTTGGCCCGAGAACTACCCAAAGATTGTGGAGAAGCTAACCGGCTCGCCCGAGCGAGCAGCCGAAGCCCGTGAGTTTCACCGCGCGTTTGCCGCCCAAGTCGAAACCGACCTGGAGCGTCTCACCGCCCTGCAGCAGAAGGACGGAGGTTGGGGCTTCGACCTGGGAACGGCTTCCGACAACGGCGAGAGTTGGCGGCGCTTGACCGAACCGGCGGACCCGGCGCCGACCGCGGTAGCTCTGATTGCTCTCGAAGCCGCGGGTTTCGGGCCCGACGACGCGCGTGTGCGGGAGGCAACAGAGTGGCTGCTCGGCGACCAGATGGAGTACGGGGTCTGGAATCACGCGGCGCAGACGGGCTTTGTCACGACGGCCTATGCGATTCGGGCGCTGAGCCGTTTGTATCCCCTGACGGAGACGAGCGAGCTTGCGCAACGGGAGGCGGGCCAAGGCGAACACTGGTTAGAGACGCTCTCGCGGATTCGGCGTGCCCAAGTTGAGGGCAATGAGAAACTTGCCGGTCTTTTGATCGCCGCCACAGAGAGCCCTCACCCGCAGGTCCGCTACCAAGCCTTGCTCGGTCTTGGCGGGGCGCTTGCGGAAGAGGGAACCGAGACTCTGATCCGTCACTTGGACGATCCAGTAAAAATGTGCCGCGAAGCTGCCTTTTGGTCGTTGCGCCAGCTTCTGCTTGACGACGGAGGCTGGAAGGAAATGTTCGAGGCTTACGCCAACGGCAGCGCGCAGGCGCGGCAATCGATCCTGCAAGCGCTCGTCACTCGGGCGGACCTCGACGGTCCTAACAGCCAGGTAGACCTCAGCGATCTGGCGCAGTTGCTCACGAGAGCCATGGCGGACCCGTTTGCCG
Source organism: Bryobacterales bacterium (assembly GCA_965248105.1). GTDB lineage: Bacteria > Acidobacteriota > Terriglobia > Bryobacterales > UBA6623. The sequence goes on along the minus strand of CBDFIK010000006.1, from coordinate 117,175 downwards.
GCGTGCGGGCGTTCGCCTTTAAAGCGGCTTGGCATTGGTGGGTGTGGAACCCGCCTTTGCGCGAAGCGATCAACCGAGCCTGGGCAGACGCATTGCTGCGAGAGGAACCGGACTCTCTAGTCGAGATGGCGCTTCGCTACTCGACGGTGTCGATGCTGATCGTCAACGGCCAGATCGCTAACCAGACGGGGGGTAAGAACCTTGATCAGCAATACCCGGAGCTTTCCGGGTTCTATGCGCTTTTGACGAGGGGGCGTGAGGAAGCGCGGGAGCAACAACGCATCCGTTTCGATCGCCGCATGACAGCCGTAGCCGCATCTCACTTTCAGGAGAGAGGAAACGACGGCGGCCCTGGACAGATGGGCTACTCGACGCCGGGCAGCACGGACTTTTTCGGCAAGGTCCTGCTCGCCACCTACGAAAGAGAGCATGAAGATTCCGAGATTCCCTGGAAGCAAATCGCTCTCGAAGGGGCGGCCAACGTTGCCTACGCTCCGCTCGAGGATCGCCTGCTCAAGTTGCTCACGACCGGCGACATCGACATGGTCGCGGTCGCGGCTCGGGCCTTGGTGAGCCCTCAATCGCTTTCGTTGCCGGCCCATGTCGAGACGCTCCGGCAGTTGCTCGACAAGATCGACCGATTCCTCAACGCCGGGCGGGACAAAGACGCTGAGGCTTTGGCCGGTTTTCTTGCTCGCGTGAAGTGGGACTTCGAGCATGTCAGTGAGAGGGAAGAGCGGGAGTTCTACCGCTTGCTGATTTCCGGGAAACATTCGCGGCCCGCCGTACCCGCCGCGGCAGCGGGTGGCTTCGCGGGCAAACCCGCACCGAGCGAGCCCACCGCTAGCAGTGACCACGGCGAGCAGTGGTCCGTGCTTCTAGGACGCATACTGGGCGAGAACCCGACGTTGCATCGCAAGAGCGTGTTCGATCTCGTCGGTCGAGACGAACGCTTCTGGCTGCCTTCCACCGAATGGATGGTCTCGTTTCAAGAGGGCGGACTGTCGTACGAGGAAGCGGTTGAAGGAGCAGTCGAAGCCGAGGATCTGAAAGTGCTGGAGCTGACCTTCGGCCGCACAACCGAGCAGATCGTTCCCAACGGCCTTACCAGCAAGAACACGATTCTTTGGTGGCGTGAAGGGGTGCCCGGAGCCCGCTTGACGCTGGCCATCGATGCGCCGGAAGCGGGTTCCTACGAAGTGCTCACCGCGTTCCTTTACGACCGTGAAATGGGCACGGTTCAGTTTGCTCTCAACGGCGCCGATATTGGGGAACCGACGGACTTTTTCCGTCCCAGTCTGATCGCCAGCGGCCCGCAATCACTGGGTGTTCACGAGTTCCGCCAGGGAGAGAACCGGCTCACGGTGAAAATGCTCGGGGCAAATCCGGAAGCCGAACCGCTTTACATCTTCGGCATCGACTACGTCAAGATCGTCCCTGACGACGGCAGCGGGTCTCTATTCACGAAAGACGAGCGCGGTGTGGATGTGATCGACCCCGTCACCGCTGCTAAGGACGAGATCATACGGATGTTCAATTCGTGGTTCGCAGCCGACAAGCCCGAAGAAACTCGCGAGCTGGCGGTGAAGCTGGCTAACAAGACAGCGCTGCGCCGCAATCCGGAAGTCCGCAAAGCCCTGGCGGCCTACGTCGAGCACGAGACCAGTTTCAAGCTGCGCCAAAGCATCCAAAACATCCTGAACAGCGACGACAAGATCTACGGCGCGCAACTTCGCAAACTGATTACCGAACAGGGGCCGCCGCAAGGAACCGATGCTCGGCGTCTAGATCCGAGCGACGACTTTGTCGAGGACATCTTGCACTTTCGGGACTACGTCTTCGCCGAGATGACCAGGATCCAGGCGAAAGACAGCAAAGCATGCATCTCTTGCCACGGCGTGCCCGGTCGGGTCCCGACGCTTTATCTCGAACCGCCCGACGCCGCGGGTTACATCCCTCCCGATAAACTGCTCGAGAACTATCGGAAGATGCAGCAGCGCGTCAACCTGCGCGAGCTTGAGCGGAGCAAGTTCCTGCGAAAACCGCTCAACATACAAACCGGCGAGGAGGATGGCCACCAGGGGGGCCAACGCTTTGAAGCCGAAGACATCGGTTACCAGGTCATCCGCCGCTGGGTTCTCAAACAGGCGGAGTTACAGCGCGGCGAAGGCGGCTAACTCATTGCTCAACTTCAGGCAATGAATCGAAGCCTGCGAATCGACGGCCGTGTGCTCGGTGTGCGCGTCGCGGGCAGTCGCGGCTTGGGGGTCACTCTCTTGGGGAATTCTCCTTATGGCGGAGTGGAACGGAACCTGCTCGTGACCGTGGCGCGGCCCGAGGGTTTGTTCTACGTGGTGTTCGTGGCGCCGGACCGGCAATTCACCCGAGTGCAACAGGGAACCTTTCAGAGGATGCGCCAGTCTATCCACTTCCAGCGCTAGCGCGGCGAGCCGGGCGCTCTGTGGTAGTGTCATGTCCTAGCCCGAACTGCGAATCTACGCCAGCAGCGGGAGATGCGAATGACGAGCCAAAGATCAAGCCGCAGGGACTTTCTTGGCGCCACAGTAGGGCTGAGTGCAATCGGTTTGGGCGAAGCCTGTTCGGCGCCAAATGAGCAAGACGCAGGCCCTCCGCGGTCTAAAACCGTCATGAAGCTGTCACTCTCGGTTCGCGTTGCCGAATCTTTCCACAACAAAGAAAAGTCGGAGATGACCCTTGACGAACTGATCTCCCTAGCCAAGTCGGTCGGCTATCAGGCGATGTGTATGCGCGCTTCCCAGTTGGGGGTTCATACACCGCGAGAAAGAATCAAGGAAGCGGCCGAGAAGATCAGTCGGAGCGGGCTGGCCGTCTCCATGGTTACGGGCGACTTCGCGGTACCGCGCAATGATGAGCACGGTCCCGACGGGTTGCGTAACATCACGCCCTATCTCGATCTGGCTGAGACTCTCGGCGCTGACCTTATCCGCATCTGCATGAAGAAGGATGAGGACATCGAGTGGGCACGGAAAGCGTCCGACGAAGCTGCCGAGAGAAACATTCGCCTCGCCCATCAAGCGCATTGCGCCAGCCTGTTTGAAACCGTCGACGGCTCAGAGCGCGTGCTTAGAGCTGTCGGCCGTGCAAACTTTGGAATCATCTATGAGCCGGCCAATTGGATGGTGGCCGGACAGAACTACGGGCCGGAAACGATTAAGCGCCTGGCGGCTTATATCTTCAACGTATATGTGCAAAACCATCGTCTCAACCCGGATGCCGAAGCCACGCTAACCACGTGGACCAAAGGACGTGTTCCCGTTGATCACATCGGCGTCTGGGACACGGGCGGTGTGGATTTCGCCAGTGTCTTCGAAGGCCTCTACGCGATCGGATATCACGGCTACGTCACAGTCCACCAGGCTTTTGGCGGCATCATGTCGGTCAGCGACGCGGTCACGAAGAGTCACGAGTTCTTGAAGGCCTACGCCGACGGCGGACCCACTTGATTCTTGGGGTTCGAACTGGACGCCGCAATCACCAAGCTAACCGGCTGCGAATAAAGAGTCTTAGGACTTGCGTCCTGGGAAGATGCTCCCCGAGCGGCCTGCGTCACTCAGGCTAGAATCTCGTTCACGACATGGCCGTGGACGTCGGTCAGCCGCTGCTCTCGCCCGCCGAAGTTGTAGGTGAGCTTCTCGTGGTCAAGGCCGAGAAGATGCAGGATGGTAGCGTGCAAATCGTGGATGGTCACAGGATCCTTCGCGACCTGGTCTCCGAGCTCGTCCGTTTCACCGTAGGTGACGCCACCTTTGATACCACCGCCGGCCATCCAGATCGTGAAGCAGAACGGATGATGGTCGCGCCCGTCACCGTTGCTGGTATCGGGCGTACGTCCGAATTCGCCCGCCCAGATGATCAGGGTCTGCTCGAAAAGGCCGCGTGACTTCAGATCCTTGATGAGGGCCGCCACTGCCTGATCGGTGACGAAGGCGTTCTTTTCGTGGTGCTTTTTCAGATAGCTGTGCTGGTCCCATGTGCCGTTCATACCGAACTGGTTCGGACAGGTGACCTCCACGAAGCGTACACCGGCCTCGATCAAGCGTCGCGCGCGCAAGCACTGCAAGGCGTAAAGACGTTTTGGCTTGTCTTCGGAATCCAGCCCGTAGAGCTTCTTTGTCGCCTCGGATTCCTGGCCCAAGTCCAGCACGTCGGGCACCAACGACTGCATACGGTAAGCCATCTCGTAGTTGGCGATTGCCGACTCCACCACATCATCGCCGCCCGTGTTTCGGAGGAAGTCGCGATCCTGCTGCACTAAGGCGTCGAGCTTGGCCCTTTGCACGCGCTGGTCCTTGTCGGCAGGAGCGATGTTGTCAACGGGCGGACCTTCATCGCGGATGTGAGTGGCCTGGTGGGTCCCGGGTAGAAAGCCGTTGGCGAAGTTCTCGATTCCGCCCGGCGGAATCAATGCGTCGCGGAGAAGGACGTAGCCGGGCAGATTCTTGTTTTCGCTTCCCAGCCCGTAGGTGACCCAGGAACCAAGGCTGGGAAACCCGCCGATGTTGCGTCCTGTGTGGAGAAACACATTGCCCGTAGCGTGGAGCGGAAACTCCGACTTCATCGAGCGGATGATCGCGAGATCATCCACGCAAGTCGCCGTGTGGGGAAACAGCTCGCTAACCGGAGCGCCACATTGACCGTATTGTTTGAACTCCCAAAGGCACCGCAGCCACTTTCGGTCAGGCCCCGCAACGTAGTTGTCGAGCTTGGCGTGTTTGCCGTCGAGCTCGGCAAGCTTGGGCTTGGGATCGAAGCTTTCCATGTGGGAGACTCCCCCGGGCATGAAAAGCAGGATTACGTTGGTGGCCTTCGGCGTAAAGTGAGGTAGGGGGGACTGCTTTGCGGCAAGAGCTTCGCCCGCCGCCAGCGCGGAGAAGGAAAGATAGCCGAAGCCGTTCGACGCAAGCTTCAACGCGTCGCGGCGCGTCATCGCGGTCATGCAACCCGGACAACCGTCGTCGTTAGTGAATCGCCGCTTCATTCCTCGCCCGCTTCTCTATTGAATGTACATGAATTCCTTGAGATTGAGAACCGCGTGAGCCAGATCTTTCCAAACCACCTCACTGTTCAGCAGGTCGGAACGCGGGACTTGACGCAGGCCGGCCAGTTCGGTGGCTAGCCCACCAAAGCGCTCCTGTTCGACACCAGTCGGGTCGCGGCCCAACGTCATGCGGAACAGGTCCGTAATGCGGTCCTCCACGGATGCGACCTGACGATCCAGGAGCCTGTTCGCGCACGCTGTTGCCTCGGCGATCATGAACGGATCATTCAGAAGGGTGAGCGCCTGCGCCGGAACGTTCGTCACATCACGCCTGCCGCGCGTGGCCATGGGGCTCGGGTAATCGAAAGTCTCCAGAAACTTGGCTCCTTCCATCCGGGTCACCTTGATGTAGATGCTGCGCCTGCCCTCGCCATCGAGTGGTCCGGAGAAGAGACGGCGATACTCCTTCGCTTCCGCGCGGTTTGGATGGATGCTCGGACCGAACATCGAATCCTGGAGATTGCCGGATGTCAAAAGAATCGAGTCGCGCAGCGCCTCGGCTGCCAAGCGGCGGAGCGGGTAATGGTGCAGCAGCTCGTTCCGTGGGTCCACCTCCACAGCATCCGGTGAGGCTTCCCCGGCCTGCTGGAAAGTTTCAGAAAGCGCCAGCAGCCGGATCATCTTCTTGATCGACCACCCTTCCTCGACGAAGCGGGCAGCCAAATAGTCCAGTAACTCGGGATGCGTTGGCCTGTCACCGATGAGCCCGAAGTTGTCAACCGATCCTACGATTCCCCGCCCGAAGAGGTCATGCCAAATGCGATTCACCATCACCCGCGCTGTCAGCGGGTTATCGGGGCTCGCGATCACTTCGGCCAGCTCCCGCCTGCCGCTTCCCGCGACCGCGATCGGTTTTGCCCCAAAAAGATACCTCAGGAAAAGGCGCGAGGCCGGCTTTCCAAAACCTTTCGGATCACCACCAATCAAGACGGGGAAATCACGGCCTGGTCCACCGTCCGCCAAGCCTTCGACCACGCGCGGCGGGGAGATGCGAGCCTCTACTGCGCGGTACTGGTGGATCAGCGCGCGCAACCGCGGGCTGGCGCTCGTTTTGTTCGACAGCAGGTCGTTGCGGGTAAGCCAGTCCAACCAACGGGCATCGTCGTCGGTCGCTCGGCCCGCGGCCCAGTTGGTCACGGCCATCCCGACCCCAGCAGCGTAGCGGGCCGCTAGGCCGTTCCAGTCGCTTGGTGCACCGGCGTCGAACAGCCGCATCATGTGCGACAGCTCCTCGCGGGGTGCTTCGTCCACATCGTGCAGCACTGCCTCAACGACCCCGAAATAGGACGTTGGCGACTCGATCTCGCCGGGTTGGGCCTTGCTCCTTTTCGGACGGTCGGGGATTCGTGGATTCTCCCATTTGGTCACCAATTCGACGAAAACCGGGAGCTGTTCTTGCTCGGCTTCGGTCTCCACCTTGTTCCACCTCAACGAGTCACTATTGAGAATCTCGTATTTTTCCCCAATGGCACAGTTGTCGATGACCTTGCGGCGAGCGCCGAGGATGCCGCCCATCGCGCGGACGCTCAGATACTTCTTGTCCTTGGGCAGAGTGGGAGACCGTAGGGCTCCATTCAAGCGGCCCGACAACGTATGTGTGTAAATGCCCGCCGGGAATACGCCTGTCACGGCTCGATCTCCTCCCGGCGCAACTACAAAGTCGCCGCTGGGAGCCGGTCCCTGCCGTAGTCCCATGCCGGATGCGTGCCAGTTGCTGCCATGCTCGGAACGGAAGTCTGCAAACGGCTCGAAGTTGGCACTGTTGAACTCCACGCGCTCGGTCAACTCCCCGCGGTAGAGAGCCGCCAATTCACGGGCCCCCGCCTGGAACACCGCCTTCGACCCGCCGCCCTCATCTAACAAGACCGCCCACGGGTGACCAGGGTCCGCGAGTCCCTGTTCCGGGCAGCTAACAGCGTTGCGCCAAGCCTCGACGCGATTCGGGTCCAACCCCTCCGAAATCGACGCTTGGGCGGGGTTCGAAGAAGGCGCGGCTGAGAGCAGATACTGTGCCACATCCTTCGCTTCGCTGAGCCAGATCTTCGCTAGCTCGTTTCTGATCCGCGGTTTTAGGCGGCGGAGCCGCGCCGTTTCCTTGGCGTTGACCTCCGGTGTGTCGATCGTGTGAGCGACAACGCGGCTGCTATTGAGGATGCCGTACACACCGTAGTAGTCTTCGGTCGGAATCGGATCGAGCTTGTGGTCGTGGCAGCGCGCACAAGCGACGGTGAGAGCCTGAAACGTCTTTGTCAGCGTGTCGATCTGGTTATCCATGACGTCGAGAGCGATCCCGCGGAACTTGATGCAGTCGTCGTGCCCGGCTTCGCCAAGACGATAAAACGCGGTCCCAATGACGGACTCGTTGATCCGCTCATCCTGGTTGATCCGCGGTTCCTCCAACAGATCGCCGGCGATATGTTCGCGTACGAGCTGGTCGTAGGGAACATCGGCGTTGAAGGCCCGGATCAGGTAGTCGCGATAGCGCCACGCGCCGATGATTTCGAAGTTCCACTCGTAGCCGCGCGTTTCTCCGTAACGCACCAGGTCGAGCCAGTGCCGCGCCCAGTGTTCACCGAAACGCGGCGAAGCCAGCAGATGGTCCACTAGGCCCTGGTACGCGTCGGGTGAGCTGTCGGCGACGAAGCGATCGCTTTCGGCCGCGGTAGGCGGTAAGCCGGTCAAAACGTAACTCAGGCGCCGGATCAGAATGCGGCGGCCGGCCGGCTCGGCGGGAGAGAGGCCGGCCTTCTTCAGTGCCCGATAAACGAAAGAGTCTACCGGGCTGCGCGACCACTTCGCCTCGGCAACCCTGGGAAGCGGGGGTTTCTTCACCGGCTGGAAGGCCCAGTGTTCCCGGGCCAGCCTTTCATATCGGTCGTTGCCGATTGCTACGGCGGGGGACACGGGCCATAAAGCACCCCGCCGAATCCACTCTTCCAACGCCGCGATCTGGGATTCCTCGAGCCTGCCGCCCAGTGGCATCTGCAATCCCTGGTGGCGGACGGCTTGTATGAGCAGGCTGTCTTCGGGCTTGCCCGAGACCAGCACGGGGCCGCGCTTTCCGCCCCGCATCATAGCCGCGCGCGAGTCAAGGCGTAACGAGTTGAACTGCTTCTCGGGCCCGTGGCAGCCATAGCAATTCGTGGCCAGTACCGGACGGACACGGGTCTCAAAGAATTCGATGTCCGCCGACCTAGGCGGTGGCCCTTGCGCAGCCGCCGACGTGACGGTCCCGCAGACCACACCGGTCCATAACATGTAACGTGCAATCGCACCGAGACAGCGCAAGTTCAACACTCCTGGCCCGTAGATTAACATTTCGCGGAATGCAACCGCTCCCCACGCGGATCCTCAACAGCCTGAGCTAGGGCAGGGGCGGCGGAATGTAGCCCTGGGTGAAGCCGTCAGGCGGAACCCTGGGTAGACGGTTGCCCCACACAACAGCCCCGAAGAGGCGTAGGAAACGCAAAAGCGAAGTTGGAGGGTGTCGCCCCTTCCTGCGCCCCTCACGGGGCTTAAGGGTTCTGTTGCATCGCAACTCAGGGCTGATCGCCCTGGGCTACTATCCTTAGCCCCCTTTCGGGGAATCTGGGGGCTTGCTTTCGTCCTTGCGGTCGGCGTTGGTAGCTGCAATAAGCAGGAAGACGGTGCTCAGGCACCGAGGTATTTGCCGCTCTCGGGGTTTCAGGAGGATGGCCAATTGCTAGACATGGGGTTTCTGATAAGGGGTCGCATCCGTAGCCTCCAAAAAAGGCCGCTTGCCGGGGCTATCGTCTCTCTCTATGACTCACGAGAACCTAAAACCCGGCGACACCTCCCGGTGATTTTCAGTTAAGGGTACAAAGTCGGGTTGGTCGACGCCGACTCCTTGGGCAAAGGGTGGATCCTGTGACCGTAATAAAGGGCCAGATCTACGGCGAGCTCGTAATTCCTCTCGAATCTCAAGCACACCTGTGACGTTGATCGCGCCAAAACAGGGCCCATCTCCAGTACCCAACCCGATTGGGTGCAAAATTTAGGTACAGACCGTGGAGGGCTTGGCACTGTTACCCCCCGACTCGCCCTCCTCTACGATGCCCAATGGCAGGGAGGACCGCCGAAACTCATTCCAAAAAACAACCGAACGCGCTAGTCGCTCGCCTTTTTCTCGGGTGCGTACTGACTCAGAATTCGCAATAGCTCATCCGCTGCCGGTGGAGCCTTAACGTTCCCTCGCAAGATGTCTTGGGCGCGGGCATCGAAGCCGTACAAGCTGCGATTGGCGCCGTGGGCGGGACGCAACGTCGCCCCATCGAAGGCGACCCCCGCGAACAGGCCGCGGGAGCGAGCGTACGTCAGGATCTCGTTTCGGAGGAAGGTGTCCGTGTTTCCCGACGCTGAGCGCCCGAGCGGCCCCGCCGCGGCCGCCCCGTCGACGCCGATCGTGAAGCTGGTCCGCAGAAGTTTTCTGATGCTTTCCTTGCCAAGGAACACCAAGACGAGGTCCGTAGAACTGCCGCCGATTTGGAACCCGACGTTGCCGCCCTCAATGCGGAACGTGGCTGGCGCACTCCAGCCCTGATCGGCCGTGCGGCAGCTCACCACACCCTTGCCGTATTTGCCCCCGAAACCCAAAGCTCCCTTCCACACCGAAGGAAACACCCCGACGCACTCTGCCCTCTTTAGAAGGCCGTGGGGAATGCCCCTGTCACTTCCGGAAAGCGTATCTCTAAGCACCATGGCGGCCGCGTCCACCCGCTTGGCAGCCCTGCGTGAATCTGCCATGAGCTTCGCGGGGCTGATCAATGTCAGTAAAAAGATGGCCGCTCCAATCGCAACCAAGCAGCGAGCTATTGCCGATCCCAAATCAACCTGGGGCAAAAACGCGCCCACCCGGCCAACCCGGTTACGAGATCTCCTTCTCACGGCCTTCATAAGACCTCCTCTTCTTACTTGTGTTTAGTAGACGAATACTTGCTCAGGGTCGCTAGCAAGTTCCGGGTCGACTCCGGGGCAGGTATTTCGCCGCTCAAGATCTGCTTGGGCTCAACGTCCCGGCCATAAATCTTGAAGTTGGCGTCATGGTCGGGCCGCAGGGTGGCGCCCTCCAGTGAAACGCCCGCAAAGACGCCGCGCGATCGAGAATAGGACAAAATCTCGGCATGCATCTGAGCGTCCGTCTGAGCCGTTGCCGTCCGGCCCACCGGCCCGGCTGCCACCGCGGCGTCCGCTCCTAGTGTGAACTTGCTTTGAATGAGCTTTTCCGCGCCACGCTCATTCATCACCAACAGCACAACGTCGGTCGAGCTCCCGCCGATCTGCAAACCGAAACTGCCTCCCTCGATGCGGACCGTCGAAGGTCCCGTCCAACCCTTGTTGTCCTTGCCGCGGCAGTTCAGCACGCCCTTGCCGTACTTCCCGCCGAAACCTAAACCAGCCTTCTTGACGCCGGGGATGATGGCCACGCATTGCGCCTTGCCAAGCAAATCTTGCGGAATCGCGCCGTCCCTAGCTCCCATGATTTCATCGAGGACCCGCGCGGCATTATTGCAGCGCTCGACCGCCTTGTTCTTCCTGGCGGCTAGGCTTACTACTGTAAGAATGAGCAGAATGCTGACTCGAACTTTCATGAGATTCCTCCTTCGACAACACAACACCCATTCTAGATCAGCCAACCACCTGCCGGTCTCGTCAATTCGTTTTCTAAAGTACGCTTCCCGGCGATGACACGAGGGCTATCCGTCCGAAACATGTTCTATCATTTATGTTTTAACATATCCACCCGCCGGTGCACCGTCAAAAACGGCCCAGAGGGCAACTTGTTCAATCTCTGTTAGGATCGACCAGGGCCGATCACGCTCAGCAGAGCTGTCGGTGCTCCAACTGTCCGACACTGGGCCATCCCGAGATTGAGTCCATGACCGACGAGCCGCCGGCTCCTATCCTTCTGGAAGGCGTGACCTATCGCGTCGGCGAGACGGCGCTCGTTTCAGACCTGACACTCGAGGTCGAAGCGGCTCAGACACTGGTGTTGTTGGGTCGCAGCGGATCAGGCAAAACGACAGCCCTTCGTCTCATAAACGGCCTAATCAGGCCGAGTGAAGGGCGTGTCCTGGTCGAGGGTAAGAGCACGGAAGAATGGGACCCCATTCGCCTTCGACGCAAGATCGGCTATGTCATCCAGGAAGTGGGCCTTTTCCCACACTTCACCGTGTCACAGAATGTCGGCCTGGTACCAACGCTCGAGGGATGGAGCGAGTCGGACGTCGAGCGTCGCACCAACGAGCTACTCACCAAGGTCGGACTGGATGCAGAACCGGTGGCCGAACGTTATCCGCACCAGCTTTCAGGGGGACAGCGGCAACGCGTTGGCGTGGCGCGCGCTTTAGCTGCCGATCCGCCGTTCCTGCTCATGGACGAGCCCTTCGGTGCACTCGACCCCATCACGCGAGCTGAGATTCAGCGCGCGTTTCTGACCATCCGCGGAAGCCTTGGCAAGACGATCGTCTTCGTCACGCATGACGTACGCGAGGGATTGCTACTTGCCGACCAGCTCGGCGTTCTCGAAGGAGGTCGGTTGGTTTGGTCGGGGACGCCCGAGCAGTTTCGTTCGTCGGGCGACGCTGCTGCTGCGCCTTTTCTGGAGTCTCTATCGTGAACCTATTGAGCTACCTTCAGCAGTATCAAACACAGTTAGTAGGACGGACCCTGGAGCACCTGTGGCTTGTGGCGCTGTCGATCAGCATCGCGGCGCTGATCGGGATTCCATCAGGCGTGCTACTCACTCGGCGGCCTACCCTCAAACGGTGGGTGCTGGGAGTTGCCAACACGGCCCAAACAATTCCAAGCCTGGCCCTTTTCGGATTCCTCATTCCCCTGCCCTGGATCGGGGGGGTCGGTCCACGATCGGCCATTGTTGCTTTGGTCCTATACGCTTTGTTGCCCATCATTCGAAACACGTATACAGGGATCGTGGGCGTTGACCGCTCAGTTCGGCAGGCGGCGGAAGCGATGGGCATGACCGACTGGCAGCTTTTGAGGCTCGTCGAGCTGCCGTTGGCCGCTCGCACGATCATGGCCGGCTTGCGCGTGGCCACCGTCAGCGGCATCGGGATCGCCACGATTGCGGCCCTAATAGGCGCGGGAGGCCTCGGAGAGTTCATCTTTCGCGGCATCCAGTCCGTCAACACGGGTCTGTTGCTAATCGGCGCCGTGCCGGCCGCGCTGATGGCGTTGGCCGCTGATTTCGGGCTAGGCCTGATTGAGAAGCGGCTCGTGAGAGGACAAGCTGCGTGAATGTTGCTGCTAAGCCCACGGGGCTTGTGAAAAAGTTCTCGGAGCTGCCGGGCGGCGTTAGGCGCTAGTCAAAGCCACACGGTTCCCCACCCACATTGTGAATCTCCCCGCGCAAAAGCAGATGCGCTTTCGTTGGCCCGGCGGTTTCTGGCGCTCTCTGTTCAGCATCCTGATCGGCAACGCCATCTACTACGGGCTGGTGGACTATCTTCCGGGCAGCGCGCGGCACGAACCTTTCGCCCTCGACTGGGGGCTGGCCGTGGACTTTTGGATCTGTGCATGCGTCTACGGCCTGAGTCGCTTGGTCTGGCCGGCTCGGAAAGGATAGACTGCTAGGAGCCCGCAGTAGAAGGGGGTCCGGGCAAAAAATGGGACTGTCAGTCCCCGACTTTTCGCCATACAGAGCCGCGGGCGTTAGCCTGCGGGCCCACGGGGTTACTGCGTCCACCCCTTGACAGTTACCTATCATGAATGTCCCCATTCTTTGTGGCACTGCACTTTCACCACAGGCTGCTAGTCTAGCCCGCCTGCGGCTGCGAAGACCCTTCACCAGAGACCCGACCGCCGGAAGCACGCTTTCTCTCGGAAGCCGCTGATCGGTTCGATTCGAGCTGCTTCCAAAGCGCGCGGAGGTCTTCCAGGTCCAGTTGATGGGCTCTCCGCTCCGCTGGAGCCAGTTTCGACACCTGAGCTCGACCATACACACCCGATAGATTGTTCAGCAAGGTCTTCCGGGGTTGCTGGAAACAATGCTGTAGAAACTGGACAAATCCGGCTTTGACATTCTGGCCGCGCCGCAAGGTGAAACGCACCAACGCTGAGCTGACCTTTGGTGGGGGCCGAAAAACTTCTGGTGGCACAGCAAAGAGCCACTCCGGCTCGCTATAGAGTTGACAAAGAACGCTCAGAAAGCCGTAGTCGGCATCCCCCTTTGTTGCGACCACCCTCCTGGCCACCTCCTCCTGCATCAGAAACACGGCCTGTGAGACTCGGTCGGCCACGGCAAAAGTCTTCTTCAGAATCGGGGAGGTGATGTAGTAGGGAAGATTCCCGGTCACCAGCACGGTACCTTCGCTACGGCTCTCGATCAGCTCGGCAAGATCGATATTGAGAATATTCGCTGGGACAATTTCCACTTCCGGCGACCCGGCGAACTTCTCTCCCAGACTCGTCACCAGCCGGGGATCAATTTCAATAGCGATGACTCGCGCACCGCGGGCGAGCAACGGTTTTGTCAGTGCCCCGTGTCCGGCGCCCATCTCGATGACAACGGAACCAGGCTCGATCGGAAGCGCGGCGGCGATCTTCTCGAGCACCTCGCGGTCACGGAGAAAATGCTGACCCCACGGGGGCCGCGGTTTTGCGCGAGACACCGTTCCAGTGTAGCGAGTAAAGCCCGGGTCGGCTGTTCGCCAGAGCGTGTGCGGAGGAAGAAAACAGCCGCACCAAGAAACAAAGCACTGCGCGTTATATTTGTGGAGATTTTTGACTATAATTGACCAGCCGGAGCTGGCCGGGCGGCTGGTGGCGGCCATGGAGAAGGAGGGGGATTCCTTCAGACTGCCTTCTCTCGCGGAGGGCTGAGGCCCGCTCGGCGAACGCGTGCCGCCCGAGAAGGCCGCCGAGTTGGCCGGGCGGCTGCTGTGCCCCTACAGATTTGTTGGGTGCCTGGAAGCGTAGGGGCACGGCATGCCCTGCCCGAAGTTCCCGAATCGGCCGCCTGGCTTCTAAATATACGTGACCGAACTTACGAAATGGACTACTTAGCTAACCCCTGACGATTACCTGCGTTGAGGCCTGGAAGGAAATAAGCATCTTGCCCCGGACGGGCTGTCCCCAAATCGTTGCCGGGTCAATGGTCGCCGTCAGAAGGACATGGGCCAGATCTGACTTCAGTTTGGTGTGGTCGGCGGGGTGCGTTGTGGGCAAGCGAACCACGCGGAAATCATAAACGGCGCCACGGCCGTCAACGAACGCTTCGACTACTACGTTCTTGTCGATCCCGAAGGGCGGAGGTGAACGTAGACTGGGATCGGTCACCCAGGTTGTCGCGAAGTAGGTGATAGGTATATCCGAGTTCAGACCGGGGCCCGAGGCCGCCAAGCCCGACATGAGTATCCCAAAGAGAACCACCGCCGACAGCAAGCCGCCAGCAGCCGGAACGGCGATCGGCCGCATCAAGTTGCGGAGATCATACTTCCACCGCAGCCACTGATAGCGAACCGACTGGCGCGATACGGCGGACATGATCTGCACGTGAAGATCGGAAGGCACGACCCGCGGCCCTACTCGTTCGACGAGATCACCGACTGCTTCCGAGCGCTCATAGTCCTCGTAGCAGGCCGTGCAGGCGAGCAGATGCCGTCTCACGACCCAGCGGCGAGCTGGGTCGAGCTGGCCTTCAACGTAGGCTGCGATCAGGCTGCTCGCGAAACGGCAACTCATGATTCACTCCGGCTGTAGGGCGCAGGCTTCCGGGACGGTACCCCGTACCTCATGCTGCAGTCTCTTCTTTAACGTCTCCCGACCCCTCAAGATGCGTGACTTGACGGTACCGAGCGACACCTTCAGCGTGTCAGCGATTTCCTGATAACTCATGCCCTCGATGTCTCGCATGACTACCGCACAACGAAGCCGACTGTCGATTGCTCGCAGCGCATTTTCGACCAGCTCCATTTGCTCCTGCCGGCTGAGCGCATCGAAGGGGGTCTCCTGGGGGTCCACAAACCAGTGACCTTTCAAGCCGTGTCCATTGGGGCTGAAATCCAGTGATAGTTCCCTCCCCCGATGACGTGAGAACCAACGGCGACGATTTGAAGCTTCATGGATGGCAATGCGGTAAATCCAGGTCTTAAGACTGCTATCCCCCCGAAAATCGCCGACCTTGAGAAAGATCTTTACGAACACATCCTGGGTGACGTCGGGGGCGTCGGACGGGTCATCGAGCAGCCGGTGGACAAAGCGATAAACTGGCTGCTCGTAGGAGTCGAGCAACTCTTCGAACGCTCCCGGGTACCGGCACTGGAGCCCACGGATAAGCTCCGCCTCGCTCGATCTTGGCGCAGAGTCGTCCACCGGAACGCCTTCCACCTGCGGGTCAGCTTCCCTTAGGGTAGCAGCCAAGCTGGTACCCAACAAACCGCCCACACCTTGTCCCGTACTTATAGACACCACCAGCAGACGGTTTGTTCCCATCAAAAAACACTACCTCCCTGACTGGCTGGCCCACGCCCAAGGCCGCCGGCGTTTGTGGGGTGCTGACGGCGGCTTGGCCCAACGCTCGGCGGCTGCCCGTGCAGAGGGACATCCAGCCACCACGACCCTGGGTGCTATGGCACGAACCCGCTACAATACCTCTCTGGCCAGACGTGGCTGGCCTCTGAAGCAACCAAGAGCCAGGGGAATCCGTTCCTCTCTTATTCGACGATCATGCAACTACTCAGGGTATTGGCTGTCATCCTGATTCTTTCATGGCTCCACCCGGCCTCGGCCGACACCGCCGAGAAGCAACAGCCATCCACTGCGAGCCAATCGTCGCTACCTGGCTCGGCAACCAAGTCCGCGAAGAAGCCGCGTCGGTCGCGGCGCAGAGCCTACTGGTACAACGAGCGAACCTATACTGATCCGACTGCGGGCGATTTTTCGAAGGGTGAGGACCCGATTGTCCGAGAAGCCGTGGTCGAGGCCCTTGGTAAGTTCAACGGGGCCGCGGTCGTAGCCGACGCCGGCAACGGCCGCATCCTCGCCATGGTCAACCAGAAGCTCGCCCTTGCCAGCGGGTATGTTCCCTGCTCGACTATAAAAATCATCGTCGGGTTGGCAGCTCTGAACGAAGGCATCGTGAAGCCGGGCGCGAAAGTCTGGTTCGACGGCTATTGGTTCATGACGATGATTGACGGGCTCGCCATTTCAAACAACGTGTACTTCGACTACCTAGGAGAAAAACTCGGCTTCGAGCGGCTGAAACGCTACGCGAACCTTTTTGGGCTGGGCGAAAAGGCCGGCTGGCGAATCGCCGGAGAGCAGTTGGGCAGATTTCCCGACGCGGAGACCCGCTGGAGTCTCGGCCGCATGAGCACCTTCGGGGACGGGATCTCGGTGACGCCCTTGCAGCTGGCCGCTCTGACGGCGGCCTTAGCGAATGGGGGAACACTCTACTACCTGCAGGCCCCCCGTAGCGAAGAACAGATCGCCGGTTTCTCCCCCAAGGTCAAGCGGCAACTTCCCATCCGGCCGTGGCTGAGTGAAATCGACAGCGGCCTCCAAGAAGCCGTCAAGCGCGGTACGGGAAGAAAAGCTCGCATGACCGGGCAACTCATTCGCGGCAAGACCGGGACCTGCACCCAGAGTCGCCGCCCCTACCGTGCGCACCTCGGCTGGTTCGCTTCCTATAACGACGGGCAAGAAAAGAAACTGGCGGTCGTGGTCATGTTGCGAGGCGGTCCGATGATGTATGGCCCGCGCGCGGCTGAGATCGCCGGCAACATCTATCGACAACTGGCCGACCGCGGTTACTTGGCATCACCGGCTGATTCTCAAACTAAGGTGATCGCCGGCGGGATCGCCTCGTGCTGCTCTCCGTAGACGCATCAGAATTACCGATTCGTAACCCCATACCGCTGTGCACTACTCTCTGGCTTCGGGCAAAACCCGGCCACTCTCTGACGGCTAGACCAGCGCGACCGCCATCGGACCCATAAGACCAGGGCGCAAATAACTGTGCCGCTTGGGGTTGCACCCTAAGTCCTACGTCAAGTTGGGACTTTTTCCTATTACCAGGGGGTACCAAAGAGGGGTTGACTTACATCCCAAGGTGGACCAACATGGTCATTATGCCTATGTTCCCTAAATGAGCGGTCCGGCAAATACGTAGGCAGGTTTCGGAGGTTGTGCAAGTTCCGCCGATCCCGAAATTGGTCGCCTCCCCTGCGATCCGCATCATTGAGGAGAGCCGTCATGAAAACCGCTGACCAGAATCACCGGTGTATGAGACTTTCGTCAGCCGCCCGCCTCCCGTATTTTGGAGGGAGTGTAGCGCTCGTTGTGCTTGCGCTGCTCGCGGTGAGCCCGGCATTCGGGCAGGACCTATCACCCGGATCACGGCCCCTGGGGTTCGAACGGGCCGCTTTCGATCTCGACCGGTTCGCTGAGCAGTCGGACGTGATCGTTCGAGGCATCGTTTCCAGCAAAGAGCCGAAGTGGGTGGGGAGAGTTATCTATACGCACTATGACCTGGTGGTTCAGGAAACGATTCACGGTCAAGCTCAGAGCAGTATTACGGTCGCGGTACTGGGTGGAGCGGTTGGCAATATTCAACTCGCGGTCCCGCATACACCCAACCTGAACGTCGGCGACGAAATCATCTTTTTCGGTCAGTCTTTCGAAGGTCAGCCAAGCTTCAAGCCCGTCGGGCTCGGGGCCGGCGTTGTTTCGGTCACTCCGGGAAGCGGCGGCAGTGGGGTGCCTACGGTGGCGCCGAGAGGAAAGTCCGAGAGCCTCGAAAATTTCTTGGATGAAGTGCGGTCGAGCCAGCAATAACGAGGAGCGGTCGAGGAGGACACGATGAGCCGAAGCATGATGCAGAAGGCAAGGCGATCGTTCTTACCATTGCTTTCCTTGATGCTGTTGGGGTTAGTGTTCACCTCGGTCGGTACATTTGCCCCGGCCAACCTCAGCGCCGGCGACAATCTCGATATGCAGCCCGTCGAGGGCGGCGACATCTACGATTTGCGTTGGGACCCGAGGCTGTTTGATCCCTCGGGGTTCATCGAGTGGTTCCATAACCCCTTGTTGATTCCAAACGGCCTTAATGAGGCTGCTTTCGAAACAGAAATCGAGACGGCGTTCAATAACTGGGAAGCAGTCGGTGGTCTGTCAGGGTCACCGCTTGTTCCGGAGGTGAACCAAGGACAAACGACAACCACGGCGAACCAGATGGTGTTGGATGGCATTAACACGGTTGCGTGGGTCCAGGTCGACTTCTTCGGCGGCTTCCTCGCCAGGGCTCCTTGTTGGTTGTTGACGGCGGACACGACGACGATTGATGTAGGCGGAGAGACCAGGTTGCCTATCAATGATGATATTCCGCCGGACACGATTCCCTTTCCTGGCGCTGTTGGGGTGACTTACCCCCCGGGTACCGCGGTTGACTGCTGGATGGAGTTTGACGCCCTCGATAACTGGTCGACAAACGCGGGACCCGTCGGGGGTCAGTACGATGTTCAAGCGATCGCGACACACGAAGGTGGCCACTTTCTAGGAGTATCCCATTCGACGGTCGGTCTGGCCTTGCCGCTGAACGCTGAGACCGCGACGATGGTGCCGGCGGGGACCAGTGGCAACATCGACCTTCGCAGTTTGGCGGAAGACGACATCGCCTCGATCATCAGAACTTATGCCAGAAACTCGACGCCACCGGGCTCGCAAACCGTGGGCGGCCGCGCCGTGATTGAATTCACCCTTATGAAGGGTGCCGACTGCGTCGTACCCGCTACAGGGGTAGCGGTCTGGGCCTATGAGACCTCGGGAGGGCTGAACGGCGCGAATCGCGTAGAGACTTTCAGCGGATCGCAATTCCGAGATCCCCTCGGCGAACCTTACAACGGTTCAGTCAAGCTGAACGTTTCTCCTGGAGGCCCTTATACCATCTACGCGCGCACGCTGGAAGACAACGGCACATCGTCCGCCGGGCTCTACTCGGCGTTTCGCTATAGCTTGACGACGATCAACTCAAACACGATGGAGCCGAACGCCCTAACCCAGGAGTTTGACAACCTTGCCACGGTCGCCTCCCTTACCGCGGGCAACACGATGGACCTAGGGACCGTTGGCATTCTCGGCTGCTGGATTCCGGTTGCAACCTCGGATATTGACCTTGCGATGACGGCGTCGACAGCTCCGGCGACGGCCACGTTGGGTGGCGACATTGCCGTGACATCGAGCTTCACGAACCAGGGATCGGCAGCGGCTGGGTCTTTCGACGTGGGTATCTACTTCTCCGCAGACGCCACGATCGACACCGATGACGCCTTCACGGGATTCACCTGCACGATCGGTAGTTTGGGAGTTAGCGATAGCGATTCCTGCGACGGAACCATACCCGTGCCTGCCGTAGCTCCCGGCACTTACTTCGTGGGCGCGCTGGCGGATATCTACAACGTCATTCACGAAAACGACGAGTCAAACAACGCTTTCGCCACGCCGCCGCAGGTCGTGGTCTCCTCCGACCTGCTCAATCCGATCGTCAACCCCAGCTTTGAGGAGAACGGGGGCAGCTTTGACGGCTGGAACATCAAGGAGCTGAGCCGGGCATCGAACCCTCAGTTGCCGCTGACGGTTGTTGGCCCGGGGTACGAGTACCCGGCGCCGCTTTTCATCGCTGGCGCATTTATTCTGGATTACTTTGCGAGTCAGCCGACAGATGGGGCGTTCGCGGCCGTGCATGATTTCAATGGTGACGACCAAGGAACGCTCAGCTCCACGTTTGTCAACCGCCGGGAACTGTACCAAGACCTGACGCTCCCCGCGGGAACCACCACCTTGGAGTTCGACTATCGAGCCGCCTGGGAGTTGTATCGGTTTGGTGCTACGCAGCCCCGCACCTTCGGCGTCGAGGTCCAGCCGGCCGGGGGAGGTGCAGTCCTCCATGCGGAGACGATTCTGAACGCGACACACGGAGCGGGACCGCCCATCGGGCTTGGCTTTGAAGAGGATACCGACAACCCCACCAACCCCGCTTTCCAGGGGGGGGGCGGGATACCCGGTCGGCATTACTGACCTAAGCGCCCTCGCGGGCCAGGACATCCGCCTCATCTTTGTCTGGAACGTTCCCGAACCGAGCACGGGCTTTGCCTACTTCCAACTCGATAACGTACGACTTAACGTTACGCCCGGCGCAGTTACCGACATCGCGATCACGTCGGTGGGAGCACCGGCCTCGACAAACGTAGGCGACATCGAAGCGGTGACGGTAACGGTGGACAACGTCGGGACTGAGGACGTGACCAACCTGACCGTGAGCCTGACGCCGACGGCGGGAGGCGGAGCGGTGACGGACAGCCCGCAGGTAATCGCGCTGACGGCGGGGGCGTCGACAATCTTGAACTTCACGTGGGACACCGGCGGAGCCTCGCTCCAGAACCACACCCTGACGGCGACGCATGACCTCGCCGACGACAACGCCGCCAACGACTCGGCGGCGGCCGTGGTCACGGTGAACGTGGTGCCGGTGCCGTTTGTGGACAACCTAGCCACCGCGGACTTCGCAACGGCCCGAGGGACGATCGATGGCGGGTCGTATCTAAACACGCATCAGCAGGACGAGGTCGACGGGTACGAACAGCTGACTGAAGAGCAGCAAGGCGGGAACCCTTCGAATGCACGCAGCCTACTGGACCACACTTGGACATTCACTGTGGCCGCAGGGGCAAGCTATGTATTCAAAGTCGACGCGTTCCATTCCGGCACAGAAGACGACTTCGACTTCTCGTACTCACGCGACAACTCTGCGTTCACTCAGATGTTGACCGTCACCAAGACATCGGATGACGACGTGGAGCAGATGTATATGTTTCCGGAGGACGTGGCGGGTACGCTCTATGTCCGGGTGGAGGATACAGACCACAGCCGGGGGACCGTGCAGCTTGATAACCTCTTCGTCGACTTGATGGTAGTCACGACGATAACAGGAGGTGGCGGCAATACCGCACCCATAGTCGCCATCACCGCGCCGGCCAATGGATCGAGCTTCGACGAGGGCGTCAGCATTGCCTTTGCGGGTACGGCTAACGACTCGGAAGACGGCGACATCAGTGCCAATCTGACGTGGACCTCCAGTCTGGACGGCGCCATTGGTTCAGGCGCCAGTTTCTCGGCCTCGACACTCAGCGTGGGCGGCCACACGATCACCGCCTCCCTCACTGACAGCGGTGGCTTGCTCGGTAACGATAGCATTACAGTTACGGTCAACTCCGTTGGCGGCATCACGCTGTCGGCAAGTGGCTACAAGGTGAAAGGCGTTCACCATGCCGATCTCACCTGGAGCGGGGCGGCGTCCCCCCCTGACGTCGATGTCTATCGTAACGAGGCGCTTGCGGCGACTACGATGAACGACGGCTTCTATACCGACAATACAGGCCAGAAGGGTGCGGGCAGCTACACGTACCAGGTCTGCGAAGCCGGCACCTCGACATGCTCCAACGAGGACACGGTCAACTTCTAGGTGCTGCGACTAGCGGTGGGGCTGAAACCTACTCATACTTCACGAAGAACGGTGAAGCCCATTTGGTACCGCTATAAGGGGCAGTCCGTAACCCAGGACCCGTGACGACCCCGCCGTTCCGGCTGACGGCGCATCGGGCTTCACAAACATCGGCACCCGTATCACCGTTTCAGCACCCGGCGAGGGACAGGATCCTCGTCTCATAGGCCACCAGACAAAGCCCACCCGGGACTTGTTTCCTCCCTAAGTTGCCCCCGCACCAACCGCCCACGTAAGCTGGTTCTACCGAGCCGCTTCACTCATGGGCCGAATCCGTATTCTTCCCGACGTCGTGGCGAACAAGATCGCCGCCGGTGAGGTCGTCGAGCGCCCTGCCTCGGTCGCCAAAGAACTCCTCGAAAACTCACTCGACGCCGGCTCGAAGAGGCTACGTGTCGAAGTCGAACGGGGAGGCAAGCGGCTGGTTCAGGTCACAGACGACGGCGCGGGCATGGGTCGCGACGACGCCATGCTGGCGTTTGAGCGGCACGCAACCAGCAAGCTAAGGGAAGTCAAAGACCTGCTGTCCATCGCGACGCTGGGATTTCGCGGTGAAGCCATACCCTCGATCGCCAGCGTTTCCCGCCTGACGCTTGAGACACGCAGCGAAGAAGAGCCGACCGGCACACGTGTAGAAGTGGCCGGCGGCAAGATGGTGAATGTTACCGAAACCGCCCTCCCAGTGGGAACCACGATCACCGTGCGGGACCTCTTTTACAACGTACCGGCTCGCCGGAAATTCCTACGCACCGAGAAAACCGAGTTGGCTCATATCGCTTCGCTGCTTACGCACTACAGCCTTGCTCACCTGGATAAGTCCTTTCAGCTCGCTCACGAGAAGGGCTCGTTGTTTAACGTCACCCCGGTGAAGAGCCTGCGGGAGCGCGTCTTTCAAGTGTTTGGCGCCGAGACCCTGGATCGACTCGTGGAGCTGTCACCTGCCAAGCGCGAGTTGGAGGTGCCGCCCAGCCCGGTTCCCCGCACACAGGCCGTCGCCGCCGCCCGCGCGGCTGAATCTCAGCTCAAACACCAGACATTTCAGGTCACTGGGTTCGTATCTAACCCTCAGATCCAGAAGCTAAACCGAAATTCCATCTATACCTTCGTCAATCGGCGGTTGATCCGTGACCGTCTGCTGCTGCATGCCATCTCCAGCGCCTACCACAACATCATCCCGCCCGGCAGCTTCCCGTTCGCATTGCTGTTTCTCGAGATGGCTTGCGAAGAAGTGGATGTCAACGTCCACCCGTCAAAGACCGAAGTGCGCTTCCGGCACCAATCATTTGTTCACGATTTCGTTCGCGACTCGATTCGCGAGCGGCTGATGGAATCGAAACCGGTGTCGACCTTTACCATACCCCCGGAAATCACCCCGGCCGGCCCACAGCCGGCGGCTTCGCTGCCCTATTCGGAGTCCACCACGCTCGTCCAACAAGCATCGGAAGCCTCAAGCTTTGATCTGAAACCACCTTCGGCCCCCGCCGGACGCTTCGACTTCAAGGGCGCGCCACCAATCGAGTTCCCCTCGGGACCGGGATCAGACTCCGCTCGGCAAGCTGTCGAAGCTCCCGCATCCGAGGAGGCCCCTCCGCTGGCCCGGCCCAGCGGGGACTTCCCACGTACGGGCGGCGAGAATCTGGATGTCCAGCCGCAACTGCACAGCCGCGCACCGCTGCGAGAAACTCCGCCAGAATCCATGGCCAGGCTGGGCGACTTGCAGCCGCTCGGTCAGATCAAAGAAAGCTTCATCGTGGCCGCCGCCGAAGACGGTCTCTGGATTATCGATCAGCACGTTGCGCACGAGCGGATCTTGTTCGAAAAAGTACTCCGGGAGCGCTGTCAAGGCACGGTGGAAAGCCAGCGCCTGCTGATGCCCATCATCATCACGCTGCGGGCCGACCAGCAGTTGAAGTTCGCCCAAATCGAAGAGGAGTTCCGGGCCGGCGGTTTCGACCTGGAACCCTTCGGTAACCGCACGATTGCCGTCAAAGCGGCTCCGGCAACGCTATCCGCCCCGCAGGTCGAGGCGCTAATCCAAGACATTCTTGACACTCCGGAAAAAGAACTCCGGGCCCTTTCACTCGAGGATCTGCAACGCAAGATCTCAGCGACGATCGCCTGCCATGCCGCCATCAAGGTAAACATGCCGCTCGATGAGACCAAGATGCGCTGGCTGCTGAGCGAGCTGGCCAAAACCGACTGTCCGATGTCCTGCCCCCACGGCCGCCCGATCGCGTTGAAGTACGGCCTGAAGGATATTCTGAAAGCGTTTCACCGAATCTGAGTGCCCGCCCATGCCGTTTTTGCAAGGCGAGGTCGATGAACTTCTGGCGAGATGTCACCGTCGGCGCCATATCTTGGCGCGCGGACGTTGCCCTCCCCTTGGTCTTCGGCGCACCCAGCCGAACTAGCCGGATACTCCACAACCGGGACGGCACGCCTTTGCTAGAATATCTAGTAACACGTATTTCGGGAGAAGGCCTGTGCCTGACGGCGTCGTCAAAGTTCAAAAAAACAAGAACATCACCTTGCCGGCCTGGCTGATGCGGCGGTTTCACGTGGAAGCCGGCGACTACCTCTTGCTTCAAGAAACTGAGAACGGAGTTCTGCTTAAGCCGGCGAAACTGGTAGATCCCTCGCAGGCCTACTTTTGGACCAAAGAGTGGCAATCGGGCGAGGGCAAAGCGGAAGAGGACATTCAGCAAGGCCGAGTAAAGCGATTTAAGAATGTCAACGACCTAATGCGAGAGCTTCGGCGTTGATCGCATTATTTCGGACTGAGCGCTTCAAGAGGGATTTCAAGCGGCTGCCGCGCGAAATCCAAACCCGCACCGCGAAGGCTCTAGCGCTATTCCTTTCAGATCCCAGGCATCCATCTCTACACGTCAAGAGAATGGAGGGCGCCCCGAGCATCTGGGAGCTACGGGTAAGCCAGAACTATCGCATTACCCTCCAGTTTGAACCCGAGGGCGTTCTATTGCGTCGCATCGGAACCCACGACATCCTCAACCGCCCGTAGGTTGCATTTCCCACTTCGTAATCTAGGGGGCGTTTGCGCCTCTGCCCATTCATGCTCGGCCGACTCCGGACCGTATGAAGGCGAGAAGAAACACCGTGCGAATTAGAAAAAAGGACGAACGCACGGGTTCCCTCAATGAGCCAATGGGGTTTGCGGTTGCACGCAGCATTCTCCGCACGCCAGCGGCTGACGCCACTGAATCATCTCACCTAAGCTCCATACAGCCGGTGCTGGCGAATATATGCGTCCACCTCGGGAGCAAGCCAGTCGTCCGCGGGCTTCCCCTGCTTCAGCAGTTCGCGCAGCTCGGTGGATGAAATAGGAACATCAACACCGTCGAGCCAGTGAACGCGTGCGCCTTCAGGAACGTCGGGCCGGCTGTTCGTTTCCCCCGCCCGGCTGACAACAATGAACTCCACCATCCCGACTACCTCACGCCAGCGATACCACAGCTTGATCTCAGCGAAAGCGTCTGCACCGAGGACGAAGAAGAGCTGGTCCCCGGGCGCGGAGGTCTCCCTGACCCGCTGAAACGTATCGATCGAATAGTGGGGCCCGCTTGTCGCGCTGGGGTCTTCTAATCGAGAAGCGACGAAGCGAGTGTCCTGCTTCGACGCCAGCTCAACCATCCGATAGCGGTGTTCGTAGTCGGCTTCGGTGGGATTACGCCTGTGAGGCGGGCGGCCTGCCGCGATGAACAACACTTTGGATAGTTGGAATTCGTCCGCCGCCGCGTTCGCTGCTTCCGTATGTCCCCGGTGGATGGGATCAAACGTGCCGCCGAAGATGCCGATGTTCACTTTGCCCCGACTGCGGATTCGCGGGACTCGCGCACCCGCGACCCCAGATAATGTTTCAGCTTCTCGACGCCCTCGCCCGTTACAGCCGAGATGCGGAAGAACGGCAGTCCCTCTCGCTGGCAGAACCGTTGCAAGCCATCGGCCCTTTCGGTATCTTGCAGAGCATCAATTTTCGAAGCCGCGACAACCATCGGCTTTTGAGGCAGCGCGGCAGAAAAGCTGGCTAGCTCCTCGATAATCACCCGGTAGTCATCGACCGGATCACTCTGCCTGAGGTCGCTCATGTCGATCAAGTGAACCAGCAGACGCGTCCGCTCTATATGGCGTAGGAAGCGTGTACCAAGACCATGACCGAGGTGCGCACCCTCGATCAATCCTGGAATGTCGGCCACCATGAAGCCGTCGAATTCATCCATGGCGACCACGCCAAGGTTTGGCTGCAACGTCGTGAAAGGATAGTCGGCGATCTTGGGGTGAGCGGCCGAGATCCGTGAAATCAGCGTGGATTTACCCGCGTTGGGAAATCCGATCAACCCGACGTCGGCCAGCAGTTTCAGCTCCAACTTCAGCCGGCGCTCCTCCCCCGGCATGCCGGGCTCAAAGCGGCGAGGCGCCTGGTTGGTCGCACTGGCAAACCGCGCATTGCCGCGGCCTCCATCCCCACCACGCGCGGCTACGAACTCTTGGTCCGGAGCTTCAAAGTCAAACAGCTTTTCTCCCGTGTCAGCGTCGTGGACCACTGTGCCGGCGGGAACCTCGAGTACCAAGTCCTCCCCGCTCTTGCCGGTCTTGTTGCTGCCCTCTCCGTGACGGCCTTGGGGCGCTTTGTGTTGCGGTCGAAACCGGAAGTGGACCAGCGTATTGTGCCGTTCGCTGGACCGCAAGATGACGCTCCCCCCTCGGCCGCCGTCACCACCGCTGGGCCCACCGTGGGGCACGAACTTCTCGCGGCGAAAGGCCACGCAGCCGCTGCCGCCATCGCCCGCTTTAACAGCAATCAGAGCCTCATCAACGAACATGAGCGACACTCCAGCATAGCTGTTTGAACTTTCTTTCGGCCGTCCGCAGGCGTTCGACGCGGAACACCTGCCGCCTGACTCACACCCGCCGGAACCAACTGAAGCCGGGCCTGGCAGGGTGCGATTGAGCCGTCAGGTACCGATCCTTCCACGCGGTCGCACCGCCGCGGGGCCGAGGCGGAACACCCCCGTTGCAGCTGGAAGGTGATCCCTCCCGATCTCCCCTCCGAGGCGTTCTTCACTCTTAGAAGCCATTGATTCCACTGGGGTTTGGCGGGATTGGGTTTGTTTGGTTGTTTGGGGTTGGACCGCCACCAGGCGTCGAGAGGAGTCTCGACGCGGCACGCTGAGAGCGTGCGCCACGACGGGATTCGATGTCTCCGCTTAAAGAATACGGCGGCACACCGGGGTTCCGGTGGGTCAGGCGGGGTAAGCGTCGTGGGATGAGTGAGATGAGATTTTAGAAGTGGTGTGACCGGGGGTGTTGTTTCGCGACGGGGGCGCGCCGCCAGAGGCGACCCGCCTTGACCCCACCCCAGGCCCCGCTCTACCGCTGGGAGCGGCCGAGCGCCAAAAAAATCACTTGCCCGCGGGGCGCACAACCAGCCGCAAAACGACTGGTCTAGCAACGGCTCAGAAAAGCCGCGTGAACGCGGCTCAAACATCATCATACGAGCCGCCTGAGGGCGGGCTAGGACAAACAAGAGTGTTGGTCCCTACTGGCCTCGAGCTGTAGCCAACGGCCGCAAGTCTCGGCAAAACGGCCGCCGAGCCATGCGCTACGGGACTACGGGACTTGCCTAACCCAGGGTGGTGGAAGTTGGTTCGGGCTGCTAACCCGCGCCGTTCGTACGCACGTGGATGACGCGCCCGAGCCGGCCTCGGTTGACAAACTCGACTGTGCCGCTCACTTTCGCGAAGAGCGTGTCGTCTTTGCCCTTCCCCACGTTTTCACCGGGCTGAAAGCGAGTGCCTCGCTGGCGCACAAGAATGGACCCGCCAGACACGGACTGGCCCGCGAAGCGCTTGACGCCCAGGCGCTGCGAGTTGGAATCGCGACCGTTTCTCGAACTGCCTAGTCCCTTTTTGTGTGCCATGGGTGACGGTCCTTTTGTGAAACAGCGAGCCGGCCGCCCTAGAGAACGATGTC
This sequence comes from Bryobacterales bacterium, assembly GCA_965248105.1. Lineage (GTDB taxonomy): Bacteria > Acidobacteriota > Terriglobia > Bryobacterales > UBA6623. Next base: position 89,573 of record CBDFIK010000006.1, on the reverse strand, counting down.
TCCGATTTTCACCTGTGTGTGGTGCTGCCGGTGTCCGCTCAAGCGCCGATAGTGTTTGCGCCGCTTAAACTTGAAGACGAGGATCTTCTTGCCTCGCTCGTGGCCCGCGATCGTAGCCGTCACCTTCGCGGATCTCACATCTTCTCCGGCCAGTAGTTCACCGTCCTCATTCGATACTGCAACGACGTTGGTGAATTCGATGCCAGAGCCCACCTCGCCCGGCAGCTTCTCCACCCCAATCTCATCTCCAGGAGCTACCGAATACTGCTTTCCGCCGGTTTCAATGATGGCGTACATCGTCTTAGATCCAACAGTCGAGCCAAGACCCCTGTTGACTCTCTTCAACAAACATTATAGGGGTGATTTCGCAGGGCGGTCAAATCGGGGATGCGCAGTAAAGTGCTGATCCCGCTTGTGAACACAAGCCGCGTCACACAGCATGACGCCGAAGGATCGCAACCGATAAGACGCCGCGTCCAACCGGCGCCTACTTGTCACAACTGGCCGAAACCCAGCACGGCGAGTACGATCGCAATTTCCTGGAGCTGAGCCGCCGCCCCTAAACAATCGCCCGTCACTCCTCCGACCCTTCGTTTGAAGTACATCGCCGCGAGGACAGCTACCAGGACGGCAGCAACCGCCGAGAGCGCAGTTGTCATCGGTTCGATAAAGAAAACAGTACCCAGCCCAACGAACATCGCAGCCGCGACAGGGAAGGGCGACAAGCTCGCCGCAAACGCACCTCCCAGACCAGTTGTCGCCGCCCCCGCCAGGTAGGCCAGCAGCACAATGCCTGCTCGCGGCAATACTTGCGCGGCGACAAGCGTGGCAATCGTAAGCTCTGGGCGTAGCAAGGTCAGGCCCTGCCAGCGAAGCAGGGTCGCCAGGATCAATGCCAGAGATCCATAGCTTCCCACCCGGCTGTCCTTCAACACTCGCAAGACATCTTCGCGAGACCGCTGGCTTCCGAAGGCGTCGAACGTGTCTGCTAAACCGTCCTCGTGGAGTGCGCCAGTTAGAAAGGCCCACAGCGAGAGGATCAACAGCATCACCACGCTTCGTGGAAGCACAGCCCCCAAGCAAAAGTAGGCAACGACCCCAACACCACCGAGCAGCGCACCAACCAGTGGGTAGAAGACGCCCGACCAGGCCAGCACGCGTGCGTCCGGTGGACGCTTCGGGGAAGGCACCGGAAGCCTCGTGAGCGTTTGTATGGCAATCAGGAGGGCGGAGATCACTCAAGATTCCGTTCGCTTAAACAACGAGGATCACTCATCCGCCCGCGCCAACGGATCACGCACATTCGACCCAGCTCCCTTCACAGGAACCGGCACGCCAAAAACCATCCAGTAGATCTCGTCGGCGAGCTTTCCCACAGCCTGGTTCGTCCCACCTACCAAGTCGCGGTATCTCCTCGCCAGGTCGTTCTCCGGGACGATTCCACAACCCACTTCGTTCGTGACCAGGATCGTGTCCGGTGAGTCGGCTCGCCTCAGGTGGTCGATGAGCCGCTTGACTTCCGCTCCGGGGTCGCGCGGGGGGTCGAGCAAGACATTACTCAACCAAAGAGTTAAGCAATCGACCACAAACACATCAAAACGTGGCGCTTCCCTGACCATTCGTTGCACGATGTCGAGAGGTTCTTCGACGGTTGTCCAGCGATCACCGCGTTTGACTTGATGCTGTCGGATACGGACCGTCATCTCTTCGTCGCCCGCCTTGGCTGTGGCGACAAAAGCGAGACGCCGAAAGCGGTTTTCAGCGTATTCGACGGCAAAGCGGCTCTTGCCGCTGCGCGCCCCGCCACCGATTAGGGTCACACTCATGGGCTAGCCCGCATTTCGCACCAGCGTTCGGACGACCGGCGGTTGAATGAACTTTGTTTTGTAGGGGTGGACCGCCGCGTCCGCCCATTCGCGGGATTCACACTCCGTCCCATTCGATGACGTCTCTGGGCGGGCGCAGCGGCCCGCCCCTACCGTTTTGTCGTGAAAAATGCGTCCTAGCCCCAATACCGTTCACTCAAGCTGTGATGGAACCAACGAACCTTTCCCCGCATGGCAGCGTTTGTCACGTACGTGACCGCCTGTTGCCACCTCCGTGTCCCTACAACCTTTGCCTCCAGCTCGGAATCCCAGGGAGGAAGTCCCTCTAGACCCATAAACTCCCCCGCCGTGACCGCAAGAGCCAAATGAAGAACGGACCCCCGAGAAGCGCTGTAATCACCCCCACCGGAATTTCCGCCGGTGCCATCGCCGTGCGGGCGAGGGTGTCACTGAGTACCAAGAACCCACCACCAACACAAAACGACGTCGGGATGAGGACGCGATGGTCAGCGCCAACGACTAGTCGCATGGCATGGGGCACAAGCAGGCCGATGAATCCGATCGGGCCGGTAAAAGCCGTCACCGAAGCCGTCACGAACGAACCGAGCAGATAGGCAATCAGCATCAGGCTCGTCAGGTTAACGCCCCGCGTCGCGGCCCATTCCTCGCCCACCGACAACACGTTGAACTCGTTCGACTTCACCATCGCCAGCGCCAGGCTGCCGAAGATCCCGAGCGACAGAAACGCTAGCGTGGTGTACTCCAGCGAGTCGATACCTCCCATCAGCCAGCGGACGATTTCGAACGACTGCGTGAACCCGGCGGTGTAGTGCAGAAACAAGATGGCAGCCATGCAGATGCTATTGATCGTCACGCCGGTCAGGAGCAATGTAAAGGAAGACATGCGGTGTCCCTCGGCGGCGATCGAGACGACCACGGTAATCGTGATCGCCGCGCCTGCGAACGCCGCCAGCCAGACGGCCGGAAAAGGCCCCCATGACCGCCACCCGAAGCAGATCGCCACGACGGCTCCCAGTGCGGCGCCGCTTTGCACCCCGAGCGTAAACGGCGTTGCCAGCGCATCCCGCAACAAGGCCTGAAAAATCACACCCGCCATGGCGAGCGCGCCCCCGGCCATGGCCGCGAGAATGACTCTGGGCAAGCGGGCGTAGAAGAAAATCTCCTCGTCCGGAGATTCACCGGCCAACGCGCGGGATAGTGAGGCAGAGGTCGATCCCACTAGCGGCATGAGGATCGAGGCCAACAGCATGAACAGGGCCGCAAGACCGACCGGTGTCCAGAATTTCTTTCGGCTTAACATTAGGCGCCATTCACCGGCCCGTCCGGGGATTCGTTAGGCATTTGCCCTTGGCCGTAGAACACCCATGGGCGTCCGGTCGGCCCCTCGCGAATTTCGACCGTGACTTCAAAGACCCCTTCCAGCAGGCTGCTTCGCAAAACCTCTTCCGGCGTGCCGTCCGCCGCGATCTCGCCACGGGAAAGAACCACCATGCGGTCGGCATAGGTAGCAGCTAGATTCAGATCGTGCGTGACGGCAATGACCGCAATTCCTTCGCCGGCCAGCTGCTTCAGCAATGCGTAGGTACTGATCTGGTGCTTCAAATCCAAAAACGTAGTCGGCTCGTCAAGCAGAAGGACTGATGGGCCCTGGGCCAGGGCGCCGGCCAGCACGACCCGCTGCCGCTCACCGCCGCTGAGTTGGCGGTACTCGCGACTGGCGAAGGCAAGGGTGTCGGTCGTCTGCATAGCCCTTCTGACCGCGTCTCGATCGGAGGGAGACTCGAACAGCCCATGGCAATGGGGCGTGCGTCCCATGAACACCACCTGTTCGGCAGTAAACGGAAACTCGAGACGAAGCATTTGGGGGATGAAAGCCATGTGGCGTGCGAGGTCACGTTTCTTCCAGCTCGAGATCTCCTGTCCGCGAAAGCGGCAATGGCCCTCATAGGTGTCACGGTATCCGGAAAGCACCGACATAAGTGTCGACTTCCCTGCGCCGTTAGGGCCGACAATGGTAACCATCTCGTGGTCTTTGAACCCCACCGAGATGCCACGCAGAATTTCCGCCGCGCCAAGTCGAACCCGAACATCGGCTAACTCGTAGAGCGGCGTCACCGAACCACCTCGGGATGGATCATGGCCAGCAACGACCGGGTTGCCTCGACGACCCGAGGCCCGGGTACCATGAAGAAGTCTTCCGCAACCGCGTAGACTCGCCCGGCTTGGACCGCGGGCAGCATAGCTTGGCTCTTCCAAACCTCAACGATCGATCGCCGGTACTCTTCGCTCACCTGTTGCGTGTCGCCCATGTCTCCCATGTCGATGATTACTTCCGGCCCTCGAGCGTACACCTCCTCGCGCGGAATGCGGGGGTAAAAAGCCGGGGCGTCCTCGAAGCAGTTCGTCCCGCCGGCAATCGAGATCAATTCGTTGAGAAACGAGCCGCGGCCCACGACAACCAGGTCGCGTACCGTGGCCGGGGTCCTTCCCACGACGAACATGACGCTACGCTTGGGCAAGGGCGCCGCCAGGGAGCCGATTTCGTCGAGCTGCTTTTGCATCGCGGCAATCTGGCGCCGGGCGGCTTGTTCAGCCCCGGTTCTTTCGCCCAACGCTAGCATAGATTCATAAATTTCCTTCAAGGTATTGTGCTGAAGAGCAAGCACCGGCAAACCAAAGTTTTTCAGCTTGGTTCCTAGCTCACGGTGCTCCTTAAGCACGATGACGAGATCAGGTTTCTTCCCCAAAATGACTTCGAAGTTCGGATTCATGTAGGTGCCGATTTTGGGCTTGTTTAGCACTTCGGGCGGGTAGTGGCAAAACGTCGTGACGCCGACCACCCTGTCTCCGAGGCCCAGTGCGTAAAGCATTTCCGTGATGCTCGGCGCCGACGAGACGATCCGCTGGGGGGTAGGCTCGGCTGCCCTTAGGCTGCCGAAGGTCACAGCGAACCCGGCAATGACTGTCAGCCACAGAAGTGAGGGGAAGCTTCCGAGCCGCGCCCGCGCACGGCGTTTGGGACGGGAAGCTGTGAAAAAATGGTGGGGACAGTCAACCGCGGCTGAAAACTTCATTGATTCTACGTGCCGGCGGGAAGGGTTGATAGCCGGCACAAGTAATGTCGCCAAGAATGGCGACACGGCACGCAAGAATGCGCGCGCCACGTGACAGTCCTCGATTTTTTCACAGCTCCCCGTCCGCCGGGTTTTTTCACGGACCCGTAAGCGTGCGGTCCAGTGATGAACTGCCCGGTTGGGGCAAGCTCGGAGCCCGAGAATCCAACCAGTCAAAGAAAAGAGACGTTGAACGGAGATGGGATTGGCCGGCATCACCCTTTCCTCGAGGCAGCCATCGGCTCAGCGCCAAGCAGGTCTCCTGGCTTTCGGGTCCGCGACGGGCCGCCGGCCTTCCCCGGTGTGAACCGAGTGGCCGAATACGAGTGGCAGCCCGCCTCACCGATCACAGTGGCGGGTCCGCGCGGGATTCTCACCCGCTTCCCTATTCTCTCCGCTTACGGTGGAGCACCTGGCGCTATGACCGAGCACAAATTCGCTCAATCGCCACTAGCGAAAGTATCAAGTCTGAGTTGGGGGGTCAAGGGGCGGCCACATCACGTTCATTTGGCTGCCGGCATCGACAAGCCGACCCGGGGCCGCATTCACGTCCTTAGGTGACGACATCGCGCAGCTTAGCGACAAGCAGTTGGCGCTTTGGCGCAGTGAGAACATTGGCTTCGTGTTCCAAACCTTCAACTTGATTCCGCTGTTCACCCACGACCCACGTGCCGCGAAGTTCGCTCACTCGACCCGCCATCTGGGAAAAGGACAATTACTACCCGAGGGCCGGCTTCCCACCGATTGAAGAGTAGCCGGCACGCCTGCCGGTAGTCGCCTGGCGCCCCCAATCTCACGCCCTGTGCATTGAGCGAAGTGGCGGTCAAAGCTGAAAATGGCCCCAGCTCCGATGTCGCCACGGGTGAGCTAGAGCGCAGGCCAACCCAAGTTTTCGCCCTAGACACATCTCGGTGGTTCTAAACTGTGGGATAATAGTGGAATTGAGAAAGGACTGTACGGCCACCCTCTGCGTAAGCTCTTCGTGATTGTAAGTGGCAGTCGCCGGCACTGCCCCTGCTAAGGCGCGGCTAACCCAGCCGGCCTCAACAAATACCAACCCCGACGGGGACGAGAGTGCGCACGAGAAGTGCCTGAACTTGGAGATGATGCGATGACTCTAAGACCACTACACGATCGAATCCTCGTGGAACGGCTCGAGGATGGAGAGCAGGTGCGAGGCGGGATCCTCATTCCCGACTCGGCCAGAGAGAAACCCCAGCAGGGCAAAGTCATTGCTGCCGGAAATGGCAAGAGACTCGAGGACGGCACAGTAGCTCCGCTGGACGTAAAGGCCGGTGATCGCATCCTTTTTGCAAAGTACGCCGGTTCGGAAGTACAGATCGACGATAGTGAATATCTCATCTTGCGGGAAGACGAGGTGCTGGCCGTTGTCGAAGAAACCACCACGGAATCCCAAAAAGCAGCGTAAAGGAGAGGACGAGAATGGCTGGAAAACAAATTATCTACGGTGAAGACTCTCGCAAGGCGATTCTGGCGGGCGTCAACAAACTAGCGAACGCAGTGCGCGTCACGCTTGGCCCCAAGGGCCGCAACGTGGTCTTAGAGAAGAAGTTTGGGGGGCCCACCGTTACGAAAGACGGTGTGACCGTGGCGAAGGAGATCGAGCTCGAAGACAAGCTCGAAAACATGGGCGCTCAGATGGTGCGGGAGGTGGCGTCAAAAACGAGCGACGACGCCGGCGACGGGACGACGACGGCAACGATCTTGGCCCAGGCCATCTATCGAGAAGGCGTGAAGAGCGTCGCCGCGGGCGCCAATCCCATGGCGATCAAGCGTGGCATCGAGCAGGCCACCGAGAAGGTTGTAAACAAGATCAGCGAACTCTCCTGGTCTGTGGAGGGCAAGGCGGTTTCCCAAGTGGCAGCCATCTCGGCCAACAACGACCAAGCCATCGGAAGCATCATCGCGGAAGCGATGGAAAAGGTCGGCAAGGACGGCGTCATCACGGTCGAGGAAGGCAAGACGATGGAAACCGAGCTGGAGGTGGTCGAAGGCATGCAGTTCGACCGCGGCTACTTATCGCCCTACTTCGTCACCGATCAGGAAGCCATGGAATGCGTTCTCGAAAACGCCTGCATCCTGATCCACGAAAAGAAGATCGCCAGCATGAAGGACCTGTTGCCGCTGCTGGAGCAAGTTTCGCGCGCCGGCAAGCCCTTGCTGATCGTCTGCGAAGAAGTCGAGGGTGAGGCTCTGGCGACGCTCGTCGTCAATAAACTGCGCGGCACTCTAAACTGTGCCGCGGTGAAAGCTCCGGGCTTCGGTGACCGGCGCAAGGCCATGTTGGAAGACATCGGCATTCTTACCGGTGGCAAAGCGCTGATGGAAGAAACGGGCATCAAGCTGGAAGGTGTAAAGCTTGAGGATCTGGGCCAAGCCAAGCGCATCGTCATCGACAAAGACAACACGACGATCGTGGAAGGCGCCGGCGCCAAGGATGCCATCGAAGGCCGGGTCAAGCAGCTACGGTCGCAGGTCGAAGAGACGACGTCGGACTACGACCGGGAAAAGATTCAAGAGCGATTGGCCAAGCTCGTCGGCGGCGTTGCGGTGATCAAAGTCGGCGCTGCCACCGAAACCGAGATGAAAGAGAAGAAAGCTCGCGTCGAGGACGCCATGCACGCCACTCGCGCAGCCGTCGAGGAAGGTATCGTGCCCGGCGGCGGCGTGTCCCTATTGCGGGCTGGTGAAGTTCTCGGCGACTTGAAGTCCGGCGACGAGGACGAGCAGACCGGCATCAACATCGTGCGCCGGTCTCTCGAAGAGCCCGTCCGCTGGATCGCCCAGAACGCCGGTCAAGAGGGAGCCATCGTAGTGGCCAAGGTCCGTGAGAAGTCCGAAAGCAACTTCGGCTTTAACGCTCAGTCGGACGAATACGGCGACTTGGTCAAAGCCGGCGTCATTGACCCGGCGAAGGTGACGCGGACGGCGCTACAAAACGCCTCCTCGATCGCCGGGCTGATGCTCACAACCGAGGCTGCGGTGCACGAAATTCCGGAAAAGGAAAAAGCGCCCGCGATGCCTATGGGTCACGACGATTACTAGTAAGCTGTCCTAGACAAGACTTTCTGATCGTCCTGGCACTAGTCACTCAGTAAGTTCAAAACCCTTGGATGCTTGACGCAACCTCCGAGGGACAGAACACGGGCCGGTTTTCAGCCGGCCCTATTTTTTGCCGTCCGGTTTCGGCAACCCGCTTTTCCCACGGGGCTTTGGATCGTCGGCGTTGAACGAACCCTATTTTTGAACTACCCGGGACATAGGTAACACTTTAGACCGGGCACATGGGTAACACTTTGTGCCGGTAGGTTCGGTGACATTCACGCTGCGGCCCATTCGATCACGCGACCAAACCCTGCAAAAACCTCTCTGGGCAGGCGCAGCGGCCTGCCCCTACAGTTTTGTCGTGAGAAATGCGGGCTAGGCCGTCTCGGCTCCGTTGCTCAACAAGAGTGGGAACTGGAAGTGTGAAAAAATCGCTGCTCCCGAAAGGCGATCGTAATGAACCACGCCCCGATAGCCGCCCAAGACCCCTCTTTCAGTCAAGTAGGGGCGCAATTCATTGCGCCCGCGAGCACGAATCTGGGGCTTAGGCGATTTTTTCACACCTTCCTGCCATACGATTCTCGTTCGTCGAAGCGCTTGGCTTCTAAGTAGAAATGGGCGGCGAACCGGACCCCACATTCCGGCCCCGGGAAGTGCTTTCGCTGGAAGCGATCGTCAAAAAAAATTCGCGGCTGCACGCCAGGTGGGACGCGCAGCCACGATAGCCAAGGAGAGAGTATGGAACAAACTGTCTCTGTCGGTTACCATCGAAAGGTTGACGAAAAAACTTTAGTAGTTTCCCACTTTTCACCGAACGGAGCCGCAGGCGTTAGCCCGCGGGCCCACGATCGGGGTTACTGCGTCCACCCCTTGACGGTTGCCCATTCGCAGGGTACATCCATCATTGGGCTACGACACTCGTCTTCGATGTAACTGGGAAATCGAATGATCGAGCGCTTGACAGCGGGCGCGTTCTGCGGTTTCGGATGAACAGCAGTTTGTCAATGCACAGAAACTGCGCGTTTTGATTCGAGAGGAGGCGGGCTATTCCACTCCTCGAGGAGCCGTATAGCCGCGCTTGGCCATGATCTGGTACTTGAGAGACTTGCCCTTCTGGTTCGTTACCCGCAACGGCTTGTTGGTTTTGGGATCGATCAAGCGCACTTCGATCTTGCGCCACTTGCCGTCGCGCTTCGTGTTCGTCGGCTGATACGTCATCGAGTACTGCTGCCGCATGGAAAGGCGGATATTTTGGAAGATCGTAGGAAACTCCCCGTAGAAGCGCGGGAAGAAAGACATGCCGCCGGTCTCTCGCGAGAAGGTTCTGAGCTGGTTGTCGGCCTGTAGGAAGTCCATGCGCTGGATCGGTCCCATACGGGAGTCGTAAAACATCCGCAAGGCCTGCATTAAGCCGATGGCGTAGATGGTCACGTCACCGTCCTGTATGATGCGACGTGCCTGGCCGAAGGTCTGCTTGCTGAAGGTGTCGACGCCCGAGGAAATCAACACGATCGCCTTGCGTCCCTCGATGGCTTTCATGCGCGTGATCGTGTCGGTCAGCGCGTCATACAGGTTCGATTCCGAGAATCCCGCGATGCGGAGCCGCCGCATTGCGTCGTAGGTCTCGCGCCGGTTCTGGGTGAAGTCGCTCAGGATTTCCGGGCGCAGGTCATAGGCCACTACCGCTACCCAGTCCTCCGGCTTTAGCGTCTCGACGAAGCCGTAAGCTGCTTGCAGAGTCTGATACCAGCTTTCACTCCAAAAACGCTGGTAACGGTTGCTGAACTCGATGACCAAGGCGACGGTCATCGGCGCCTCGGAGTGGCCGAAAGTGAGGACCTTTTGAGGCACTCGGTCCTCGAGAACTTGAAAGTAGCCCTTGGGAATGTTCGGAATCGGTTGCCCGTTCTTCGTCACTACAGCGACGTCTACTTGAACGACGTTCGTGTCGGCGGTGAACAGGGGCACATCCTCGGGGATTTCCTGGCGGGTTCGCCCTTCGATCGGCGCCAGGTCTTCCGGGTCGGAAGTGCGGGGAGCGGTGGGTCCAGGTGCCCGCCGCGGTCCTTTCGAGAGCGGCCCGGCCTTTTGAGGGAGCGCCTGGTAAACTGTGCCCAAGAGAAAGAAGGCTGCGACAAGAAACGACAACTTTGCGCTCGATCGCCGACGCATCATGGTTTCCCCCTGCGTCCCGGTTGAGGTTCGAAGAACCTCCCCACGATGTTTGGACTCTCGCGGGTCGACTCCGGTTACTTATATCCTATAGCGTTTCCCACAGCAAAGGACAGGCTTTTGCATCCCGTTCCGCCTCTCCCCTGCATTCCTTGGACCGTGGTCATCGATCCACGATCCCGATATAATACCCTGGCCGATGAAGGAAAAAGGCGCTTTCTCCGGCGGGGCCGAGCCTCAGGGTTCAGAGTCCGCCGCCTCTCCGAAGCCCGGCCTCCCCAGCGGGCGTTACGTTCGACACATCTTGCTTTGCGCGGACCAAACCAAGCCCAAGTGCGCGCCGCGCGAAGTCACCAACTGTTCTTGGGACTATCTGAAGAAACGTCTCGCCGAGTTGGGCCTCGCCGTCGGCGAAGGATGTGTCTACCGTAGCAAAGTCAACTGTCTGAGGGTCTGCGAACAGGGGCCTATCGCGGTGGTTTACCCGGAGGGCGTGTGGTACCACTCGGTGACACCGGCCGTTGCGGAGCGGATTCTCCAAGAGCACATCATCGGCGGGCGGCCGGTCGAGGAGTTCGTTTTCGCGCGCAATCCTCTGGGTGTGGGAAACTCGTCCGAGAAGGCGGGGAAAGAATAATCGGTTCGCCTAGAGACGGACCGATTGCACCGGTTCAAGGTCGGGACCTTCGGGTTGCAACTCCTCTTGCGGGGCTTGTTCGCAGGCGCCGGCCTCGCTGGATATCGCCGGATCCGCCTCTTCGCTTTCGAGGGGTTGCAAATAGAGAATCTCCGGTTGGGCGCGACCTTCCAGCTCCGCCGTCCAATAGCCGAGCCAGAAGAATCCCGATAACAGCAAGGCTAGGGTTCCGACAGTTGCCAGAATACCCTTCATAGTCGGTCCAGGGACACTTTCCGGGTGCACATGTATATTGTCGGTCTTGGGTTGTTTCCATGGAATGAGCATCCTGCCGCATTTGTCCGCGGTAGTTTGCCGTAGACCGCTGTACCCCTTGGGGCTATGTCCGCTCGTCAGCCAGTGATCGACCTTAGAGCGGGCTAACAGCCCGTGGAAGAAGTGGGTTCGGGTAAAAAATGGGGACTGCCATCCGATTTTCGTTCGTCGAAGTGCTTTGTTTCTAACAAAGATGGACTGCGAGAATCCGTGGCCGTACCCATTCTTGTGTCACTGGATTTTCACCACGGGCGCTAGCGCAGCCTGCCATGCATCGGCGCCCCGCCGGGCGAACCCTCTGGGCTTATTGGTAACTGGCGAGTGGAACAGCGACAAGGGTCTCCGTGTGCGTCTCATTCCTTGCTAGTTCAAAGCGCTCGCAGGACTTCTCCATCGCGCTCAAATACGACGGGTCGTCCTCAGCCCCAGCTTCGTGATTGATCACAGCACAGGCAAGGTATTCTCCAGGGACAATGCCGCTTAGGGAAAAGTTGCCGTCCTGATCGGCCTGGGTGGTTCGAGTGAACCTTGAATGGGCTTTGCGCTTTACACGATTGGCAGAAAAAATCAGAACCGTCGCGCCAGGCGCCGCCTCTCCGGTTTCATCGTCTTCCACTACTCCCGCCAGTTGGGCGCCATCAGGCGAAACGACGACTTCGACCCTGCTGATTCGCTCGTTGCCGCTGACGCTGAAGGCTTGATCGACCACTTCCATTCCTCTCAAACGGATCGACTTGGGATAAAAGTTGCCCGGCAGCAGACTGACAGTTATCCGTGCCGAGCCAGGCGGAATTCGGCCGATCTGAAATGTCGAGTCCTCGTTCATCTCAGCAGTCTGCCTGTTAAAAACCGGGGGGATGATCTCTTCCGGCACAACACGAACCAAAACCTGGCGAGGATCCAATTCAACATCAGAACCCTCAGCGACTATCTTGCCCTGGATTTCGGCGCCATCCCCCAAGGCCAGCAGGGCTCCGCGCACATCTCTGTTGCTCACGGTGTAGGCGGCGCTGCCCAGTAAGATCCTGCTTGCTTGATCCGCATAGCCGGACAACAGGTACTCGCCCGGGACCAGGTTCATCACTTCAAAGTTTCCGGCTGCGTCCGTCGTTGCGCCACCGGCACGCTCGCCGGCCCATCCCTCGCTGGCTGGTTTGCGGCAATGGACGCGCACAGACGCGAGCGGGCTTCCCTCGGCGTCCACCACCGTTCCCCTTAGGCTGTAACTGCGGGCTTCCACCAGAACCATGTCTGCTCCCGTATGTTGGGCGCCGGGATGGACGTCGATCTCGGTGGCCTGTTGGGGGCTCGGAACCCCTGGGTAATAGGTTGGCACGGGCGTTGCCTTCTCGCCTCGGGGCATCTCGAAAGGCCGGTACGTCGCACTCAGGTAGTACCGGCCGGGAGGAATGCCAAACAATCGGTAAAGCCCGCGATCATCGGTCGAAGCATTGGCCACCGAAGCCAGCGTTCTTTTGCCCCCGACGGTTCTGACACGCTGTAAGCTGACCTTCACGCGAGACAGTGGGTCGTAATCGGTGTCGAAAACCTGACCTTCGATGACACCTCCCGGGATCAAGTAAAAATCAATGTCAGGGAGGACTTGCCCGGGACGCACCGCGACCGGAGTTCCCGAAGAACTCCCGCCCTGGCCTGGATTGCGACTAAAGGACTGGCGGACGAACCCGGTTCGAGTCCCAAAGATCCGATACCGCCCCGGCGGCACATCCGGAATCTGGTATTCGCCCTCGTCATTCGTTTTAGCCGCCAAGGGACGCCAGCTTTGCCGGGTATTCATTGAGTAGAGAGCGACCGTTGCCTTGGGCAGGCCGAGCCCGGTCTCCGCGTTGAGAACCCTGCCTGCAATAACCGCAAATTCCGGCTCCTCGTCGGCTGGGTCTTGATCGGGCCGGGACAAGTTCTGGCCAAAAGCAGGCCACAGGAATCCAACAAAAGCCGCGGCTACGAAGACGCCTCGGAAGATCATCTTGCTTTATACCTGTGCAGTCTCTTCGAGATAAGCAGAGTGTAGCGCTACAAAATTGTAGCACTGGCCGACAGATCTAAGCTCCTCAGCGGACCGCATGGCCGATCGGCCACCGCTGCCCCGCGTTTGGACTTCGCGAGCCCTGGGGCAAGTCTTCCGGGAAGTTAAGGCCTTTAGTTTAAGTAAATTACGGAACCTTTGCCCGATCGGGTGAAGAAGGCGCTGATAGCATGCTGAAAAAGGTTTTGGAGTTCCTCCCAGTTGCCCTTCGGGGACTTGTCACCTTTTTTCGCGCCCAAATGAAATCAATGAATTGCGAAACCGTTCGCGCGGGGAAAATGGCTGACTGTCCCCAGAGCACCCATACTTGGTTGGAGACCAGCGCACAAAACACGCCTGAAATCAACGGCTTCTGTTATCCACGGGCCATCACAACCTGTCGAATCGGCGTGCAGGCGGGTACCCTCTCAATACAGTGGCGAGCCTGGCTTTTGTAAGTAGTATTACCTACTCCCCCTAGGTAGTAAGCATTTTCCAATCCAAGAATGAGCCTGAAGAAGGAGGATCGGACGGGCGGTGCTGCTGGGGTTCTCCTTTCAGTGGCGGTTAGGCAGTCAGTGGCAGTTAGGCAGCGGGGGATGGGGGTGCGGGGCAAGGGGGCTGGCGTTTGAAGTCCCCTTGCCCTGCTTCCATCACTGCAGAAATCTGTCAGCGACGAAGTCGACAACGGGCTAGCAGGGCGAGCTTGGCTTTCTGCATCCGCTGGGCCGCTGCCGTGTCGCTGTGGCGGCTGGCTTGCTGCTGGAGCGTCTCGGTTCGCACGCCGTCCTTGAGGTGCTTTTGCCAGTCGGGCAGCGAGAGTAGCTTTTCGTAGGGCGTGCGGTAGTCGGTGGCGCGATAGCGACGGCGGCGTTGGCCCCGGGCGGTGATCTCGATGGTGGCGAAGCCGCACGGGCGGTGGTAGTTCAGATAGGGATTGAAATAGGCTGTGTAGAAGCGCTGCAACGCGGAGGCATGCTCGGCGGCGATCGCTCCGTAGCCTATGTGCTTGCGCACCACGGCCCCGTTTTTGCCTTCCACCAGAGCGTTGTCGGTGGTGCGATAGGGGCGCGACTTGGTGAACTCGATCAGTAGCTTGTTGAGCAGCCGGGCCAGGGGGTGATTGAGAAACTCCGAGCCGTTGTCGCAGTGGAAGCCGCGCAGGCGAAAGGGGAACTGGTGCAACATCGCTTCCAGCACCGGGATCAGGTGTCGCTCCGAGATCGTCTCGACGCAGCCGACGACCTGCCACTGCGTGACCGTATCGACGGCGTTGATGTGATACAGCCCCGGGCGAGTGTCCCAGTGACCCTGGTGCACCGTATCGACGCGCAGATAGCCGGGTTGTCCCTGTGGCTCGGGCTTGCGCCGCTCGGCGATCCCGACCTGTCGTCTCTGAGTGCGATCGAACACCACCCGCTGTGAGCGATAAGCCCGGGAGCGCCGCAGGTTGTAAATGTGGGAAATCGAGATGTGGGCCAGGCGGACGTACTCCGAGTTGGCGAAGAACTGATACTCGCGCTCGAGGATGCGCCGTACCGCCGGCCCGGACAGACCCTCGTGGGCAGCGTCGACGGTTGCTAACAAGGCAATGTCCTGGGGTGTGTAGCGGCGCGGAAAGCGGCGCCGACGGGGTTGTCGGGCCTCGATCCGTCGGTGCCGAAGCCACTGCCCCATCAGCCGCGTCAACTGGGCCCGACTCAACCCGCTCAGCCGCGCCAGAAACCGCCGCACGATGCCCTTCTGCCTCCTGCCAAGCCGTCGGTAGTGCTGCGCCGCCAAGATACGCTCGACAAAGCGATAAATCTGCTCGCGTCCCTGGACTCTGAAGCCAATGCTTCGACTGCCGGCCAGGAACTCCTGCATCTCGGCCAGGGTAAGCCGCTCTAGGTTCTGCATGGTGATCGTCATTCACCAGCAGCTTGTACCCTTTCGTCCCGCTCACGTTCAGGCTCATCTTGTGTTGGAAACAAACCTCCCCTTCAGGCTCATCCTGTATTGGATAACTCTTAGTATTGTTTTAGTACTCGGGCTGTGCTACATAGATCCCTAGCGCCTGAATCTGTCAGGCATCCAAGAAAAGGGGATTTAACGATGAGAAAAGTACTCGTGTTGTCCGCGGTGGGGGCGTTACTATTGGCGCTTGCCGCGTTGCATACCGTTCAGAAACCGTTGTTGAGCAAGGGGCACGTGCCGCTGAATAAGACGCAGCTGTGCCACAACGGCGAGGTGATTACCGTTAGCCAAAGCGCCGTGCAAAAGCACTTCGATAAGCACGGCGACTGTGTGTTGCCGGCCTGTGACACTGCCAATATTCTCCAAGACGGGGATCCCTGCTTAGGCGGCCCTGCCGAGGGGGCATGCAATCTCGAATTTGAGCGGCAAAATGCCTGCGGATCGACGGATGCGTGCCCAGCGGACAGCGCCTGCCCAGACGACCCCTTGTTCGAATGCACATGAGTAAAAGCCGGTGTCTCTCTAGGTGGCGGTCGTTTCTGCCTGTTACTGAGTCTCGCAAGTCATGGTGACATGGCCCGTGTTCCAAAATCACCGTACTTGCGAGCCTCCAAGCCTCAATAAGGGAAGCCTCAGTCCAGCCGGAAGCTGTAGGCGCTCCAATAGCTTTGCCAGTCGACATCGGCGCAGTCTACATCAGCGGCAGCGGAACACGGCTGTAATAGAACCAGGCGGACTAGCCAAAGCCCGGCTCGCTTTAGCGTGAAGCGGGCGATGCCGCGGGCGTCCGTCCGCCGTTTGGACGTAGCGATGAGTTGATCTCCGTCATCGTTTAGGGCCCTGACGAGCAGGTCAGGGGCCGGTTTGCCGTCGAATAGAACTTGGACGTCCAGCTCGTCGCCCGGCTTGAGCGTATAGGGATTCTGTAGCAGCAGGATCTCCAGCTTTTGGCCGAGGACCTTCTTGTGCAGGTCACCGTGCCCCGCCGGGCCGACCTGAAATAGGCACTTAAGAGTTCGCGCGTAACGCTCGCTCTGCTCCGCCCTGTTCCCCAAGTGAGGGCGGAATTCTTCCATCTGGAGCTCTTCGTGCTCCAAATACTCGAGAAACTTTTCTCGCGGGAACTCGGTGTGAATGAAGGCGTGGTCCATGGCGAGAAGCGCTTGCCCTTCAAAGTCCAGCTTCCGTTCGAAGACAGGTTTGACGACCGGCCTGGTCCTCATATCTGGCAACTCTTTCATTAAGTCGACGGGCCCACTCCCTGTAATCAACTCAAACCGCGGTGTCATGCGCCGCAGCACCTCGAGTTCCATCTCGACCTCGAGTTCCGAGCCGACCACCTGCCGCACGACGAGCGTGTCGCCCTTCGAAAGAGTTGAGCGCTCAGGCACGAGCCAGATGTCGTGCGGATAAGCGACATTCCCGAGGAGTAGCGACAGTACTACTGCGCACCCGGCTGTTTTCATGGCTTTAAGACTCCTTGTCGGACGGCTCTGCGGGCCCGGCGCGCTGTGGGATCTCATCATACGCCGCCCGATCACCTGTACCGTGGGATGGCCTTCGATGACCGCTTCGCACTTGCCCCTGATAGCCGAGTGGACAGCGCCCCCACGCTGCCAGCATGGTTAGAATGATAACACGCGTCAACGGAACCTAGGGTACGAGCGTCTTGTTGCGAGTCTGGCCTAATAGGGTCGAGCCCATGCGGAAGATTTTTTGTTTCTCCAGGATTGCCTTTTCGGTGGCCTTTCCTTTGCTGCTTGCCGTCTTTGGCGGCCGAGCGGTGCGAGCCGATCCCGTCCAACATCCGCTGGACCGGCTGACCGCCAAGGAATACGCCACCGTCGTCGAGGTACTGAAAGGAACAAACCATACCGATCTGAGGAGTCGCTATTCGCTCATCACTCTGGAGGAGCCGTCGAAAGACGAGGTTTCGAAGTGGAAGCCGGGGGAGGAGTTAACGAGACAGGCCTTCGTCATTATCAAGCAGGGCGCTGAGACTTTACAGGGTGTAGTCGATATCCGCGCCAGGAAAGTGATCTCCTGGGAACAAATCGAGGGCGTCCAGCCGGGCATCCTTCCCACTGAGGAATGGAATTTCCCCGACTTCATCGTGCGTCGGAGCCGGCAATGGCGAGAGGCTGTTCAAAAGCGAGGCATCGAGAATCTGGGGGATGTCCTCTGCCTTCCGCTAACCGCCGGCTACTACGGCATCGCCGAGGAAGAGGGACGGCGTCTGGTCAAGCTGAGTTGTTTCAAGTATGGGGGAGCGACGAACTTTTGGGGCCGACCGCTTGAGGGTCTCATTGTTCTGTTCGACCTCAACAGCCGCGAGGTTGTCCAAGTCATCGACACCGGAGTTCGCCCTATTCCAAAGGGACCGGTAGACATAGACGAGGACTCGGTCGGCGAGCTGCGAGAACCAACGAAGCCCATCACGATGGCTCAGCCGGAGGGGCAAAGCTTTGAAATCGATGGGCACACGATCCAGTGGCAAAAGTGGAGATTTCATTTCGGGATTGACCCACGCTTGGGGCCGGTCATTTCCACTGTTCACTACAACGACGACGGAAAATGGCGGTCGATTCTGTACCAGGGGTCGCTGTCGGAAATGTTTGTCCCCTACATGGACCCCGGTGTCGGGTGGTACTTCCGGACTTTCATGGATGCCGGTGAGTACGGTGTGGGCAAGCTCGCTGCACCGCTACTACCGGGCGTGGACTGCCCGCCCAACGCCGTGTTCTTCGACGCCGAATTCGCCGACGACTGGGGAGACCCTCAGCGGCTGGAACGAGCAGCCTGTATCTTCGAGCGCTATGCGGGCGATGTGGCCTGGCGGCACTACGAATCGATGAAGCGCAGCAATGAAGCTCGCCGGAGGGTCGAACTCGTGGTTCGTTTCGTCGCTACGATCGGGAACTACGACTACGTCCTGGATTGGGTATTTCGACAGAATGGAACGATCAAGGTCGCGCTAGGTGCGAGCGGCATCGAGCAGATTAAAGCCGTCAAGAGTCGTACGATCGCGGATGACAAGGATGGTCGCGACACGGCTTACGGAAGAATGGTTGCCGAGCACACCGTCGCGGTGAATCATGATCACTTCTTCTCCTTCCGGATCGACCTTGATGTCGATGGCCCCGAGAACAGCTTTTTGCTCGAACGTCTGAAAACCAAGCGGTTGCCGGAGCAAAGCCCTCGCAAAAGTGTTTGGGTAGTGGACTCGCAGGTCGCGGAGACAGAGCGCCACGCAAAACTACGCATCAGCCTGGAAGAGCCGGCTCTTTGGCGCGTGATCAATCCCGAATCAAAGGGTCCCCTAGGCTATCCCACCAGCTACCAGCTGAAGCCCGGAACCAATGCCATTTCGCTGTTGACCCCGGACGACTTCCCACAACGCCGTGCCGGTTTTACGGACTTCCATCTCTGGGTGACCCCCTACGACCCGAGCGAGCGTTATGCCGCCGGAACCTATCCCAACCAGAGCAAGGGCGGCGATGGCCTCCCCTCCTGGACAAGCAACAATCGTCCCATCGAAAAGACGGACATCGTGCTTTGGTACACGTTCGGAATGCATCATGTGGTCCGGGCCGAAGACTGGCCTGTACTCCCCACGGTTTGGACTGAGTTTGAGCTGCGACCGTTCGACTTCTTCTCGCGCAACCCCGCCCTCGACCTCCCGAAATAGCCATCGGGAGCTCACGAGGGTTCCGGTGGCCGGCGTTGAACGAACGTTATTCGTAGGGGCCGACCACCGTGTCGGCCCACTACCGAGCAGGCCCCGTAGCGTGGATCTAGGCGGGCGGGATATCACTTCCCTTTCCCGCTACCGGTTAGTCACCCGCCAGATCCGCGGCCTTTTGCTTCCCGGGCGGCTACTGCGCGGGCGTTTGGGTCAAGTCCGCCAAAACGCCTTCAGCGGCCGAAACCGTCTTCTCGACCTCGCCTTGGCCGTGGGCCGCCGAGAGAAAAGCGGCCTCGAACTGGGAGCACGGCAGATAGATGCCCGCGTTGAGCATCCCGCGGAAGAATTGCGCAAAACGATTTGTGTCGCTGTTCGAGGCGGAGTCGAAATCCGTGACAGGACTGTCGGTAAAGAAAACGGTAAACATAGAGCCCAGACGATTGATCGTGACCGGGACGCCGGCCCTTTGAGCGGCCCTGGCGAGACCTTCCTCGAGGAGCGCGCCGTTGTCTTCGAGTTGTTGGAAGATCCCCGGGTTTTGTTGCAGGGTGCGCAGCGTAGCCAAGCCTCCCGCGACGGCCAGCGGGTTCCCTGATAACGTACCCGCCTGGTAGACCGGGCCCAGGGGAGCCACATGTTCCATGACGTCACGGCGCCCGCCGTAGGCGCCAACCGGCAGTCCACCACCGATCACCTTGCCCAGCGTTGTCAGGTCCGGCTGCACACCGTAGAGCGTCTGTGCCCCACCGAGCGCGACCCGGAACCCGGTCATGACTTCGTCAAGAATCAGCAGCGATCCGTGGCGAGCTGTGATCTCTCGCAGCGCCTGCAGATATCCGTCGGCAGGTGGAACGCAGCCCATGTTGCCCACTACCGGCTCGACGATCACACAGGCAATCTGATCACCGTGGCGTCGGAAGCAATCCTCAACCGCCTCCACAGAGTTGTACGGAAGGGGAATCGTCGTCGCGGAGAGACTTTGCGGCACGCCCGCCGAATCGGAAATACCGAGCGTCGCCAATCCCGAGCCGGCCTTCACCAACAGGGAGTCGACGTGCCCGTGGTAGCAGCCGATGAACTTGACCACCAAATCGCGTTTGGTATAGCCCCTGGCGAGGCGAATTGCGCTCATGGTCGCCTCGGTGCCGGAGTTCACCAGACGCACCATCTCAACAGAAGGCAGTAGTTCGCCGATCAGCTCGGCCATCTCAACTTCCTGTTCCGTGGGTGCACCGAAACTGGTGCCGCTTTGAAGAGCGTTGTTGAGAGCTTGGATGATCGCCGGGTGACGGTGCCCAAGGATCAGCGGTCCCCACGAGCCCACGAAGTCGACGTACTCGTTACCATCCGCGTCGAAAAGCGACGACCCGTCGCCGCGCACGATGAACGGAGGGTCGCCCCCCACCGCCCGAAAAGCACGGGCCGGTGAGTTGACGCCACCGGGGATGGAGGTTTGCGCTCGCTCAAACAGTTCGCTTGATCGGGGCCGCCGGCTGGCCGCCCTCATTGTTCCTTCGCCCGGCATGCTGTTCTCCTCACGAATCCAAAGTTTCCCGTTTCACAATGACTTTGTGGCCGACGCCTCTGCCGTGGGCGTCAGCATGGATATTGTATCGGGTTGAGGATATGACGAATCACTTCTCCGTGCGGCGCGGCTTATTGGCGCCGCCGAATTGGAACAGGCGCGGTTTTCCCAAGTCGGGCCGCAGGTGGGATCGCGTGGTCCAGGCTTCGAGTCATCCGTCGTTGCGCCAAGTGCTCCCCAGTCAGCGGTCTGAGCCGCACGAAAGTGACGGAAATCGGAAACGCCCACCGGTCGGAGCCGGAGGCGTTAAGCCTGTGGCGGGCACCACATGCTGCGACATGCCGTGCTACAGGCGACGTTTCTTCGTCGAATTCGTGCGGTGTCGGCAAAAAAGGGCCTGACATAATAAACGACCGGTCGTATACTATTGCCATGCCGCGACCGAAAAACGATCAGCTCCGGACCAAGCTCCTCGACCAGGGTGTCTCGGTCATGATCGAACACGGCTACCACGGGACCGGCCTGAAGGAGGTTCTGGACGGGGTGGGTGTACCCAAAGGCTCCTTCTACAACTACTTCAAAAGCAAGGAAGATTTCGGCGCGGAGGTGGTGCGACATTTCTCCGTGCGGCTGGAGAGGCAGATGGCGGCAGCATTCGAAGGGCCTCATGAGGATGCACTCCTCGTCCTAAGATCTTTCTTTCAACAAGTTGCTGAGGGGCACGAGGCACGTCGGCTGGGCTGTCTGGTGGGCAATCTTGGAGCGGAGCTTGGTGGGACCAGTGAACAAGTCCGCCAAGCCATGGCTGAGTCTATGCATCGCTGGCGACGCAATATCGCAAAGATCCTGTTGGAAGCCCAGCGTCAGGGGACGGTACGCGATGACATTTCTGCCGAGGAGTTGGCGGAGTTCATGTTGGACGCCTTTGAGGGTTCGCTGATTCGGATGAAGATTGAGGCGACAATCGAGCCCCTACGGAAGTTTCAGTCCTGCGTAATTGATGACTTCATTCTTTCAAAGAAGGCTGCTTAGGTGAGTGAAGAGATATTTTTTGCTCTTTTATTAAGACGACCGGGTCGTATGACAAGCCATCCATCAAGGAGGAGAAGACCATGAAAGCATCAGTGATCCATGAATTCGGTGACGTTGACGTACTCAAGTACGAGGAAGTTGCCACCCCCGAGCCGCAGGCCGGGAATGTCCTCGTGAAAGTTCTCGCCGCGGGGGTGAACCGCTTTGACCACTACATCCGGGAGGGTTCGGTCACTCCCGATCTCGCCTTCCCGCACATCCTCGGGCACGAACTAGCCGGTGAGGTGGCGGAGGTTGGAGGGGGGGGTGACCGGCTTCCGCATCGGTGAGCGAGTCGTGCCCATCACCGGCTACCCGTTCGACGAGAAGGACGCGGACATCCACCCGGGCAGTGCGGCGCCGAGCTACGGCGTCATTGGGCTTCACAGACAGGGTGCTTACGCGCAGTACCTCGAGATCCCGGCCCGTTGGGTTCTCAAAGATGACACGGGCCTCTCGCCCGAAGAGGTCGCAACGCTCCCTATGGGCGCCGCCACCGCCGTGCGTGCCGTGAAGTCCGTCGGCGAAGTCAACGCCGGGGACAAAGTGTTGATCACCGGGGGCAGCTCCGCAGTAGGCACCTTCCAGATCCAACTGGCTAAGGCGCTGGGCGCCCGTGTGGCGACAACCGTACGTAGCCAGGCCAAGAGCCAGAAGGTTCGAGAGCTGGGGGCCGACCTCGTCATCAACACTC
This sequence comes from Bryobacterales bacterium, assembly GCA_965248105.1. Classification (GTDB taxonomy): domain Bacteria; phylum Acidobacteriota; class Terriglobia; order Bryobacterales; family UBA6623. The sequence continues at coordinate 67,466 of CBDFIK010000006.1, read as the reverse complement.
GCGAGGAGGACCTTGTCGAGCAGGTGCGCGACTGGACGGGTGGCCGCGGCGTGGACGTCGTCGTGGATAACCTCGGCGGCGAGTACATTGCCAAGGGCATTGACGCCCTACGCGGCGGGGGAATCATCGTCGCCGTCGGGTTCGTAGCCGGCCTTGAGGTCACTTTCGACATCCGCAACTTCTTCTTTGGCCAGAAGCAGCTCCGTGGGGCGCTGGCCGCCGACATCGACGAGCTGCGAACAGGCCTCGACTTCGTACGCGACGGCAAGATCAAGCCCGTCCTGGATCGGGCGCTGCCGCTCAGCGAGGCCGCCGAGGCTCACCGTCTGGTCTCAACGAACCAGGTCACCGGCAACGTTGTGTTGTTGCCTTGGGCCGCATGAATCGTTCTGAGGTTTGGAGGTGATTATGTCAGCTAGATTGTTGGTCTCTCTATCGATTATATTTTTGGTGGCCTTCGTCGGCGCCACGCCGGGTCCCAAGGTTACGCCGGGCGACACCGGAAAAGAAGTCGTGGGGCGGATGATTGAAGCGCACGGGGGACTCGAGAAGTGGCGCTCGGCACCGGCCGTCAGCTTTGAGGACGTTCTCCAGCCCCCAGAGGGTCCGCCTCTGACTTCGCGGGTCTCGGTGGGAGCAGAGATCCCGTTGTGCCTATCATCAGGGTCCGGATCCCTGCTATACTATTACTCTAAGTAACTGATTTAAATATCCTTATGAAAAAGGAAACAACAAAAACCTATATCTTCCGCGCCCGGGTTGAAGCCGAGGAAGATGGGCGCTGGAGTGCTTGGGTTGAAGCCCTGCCCGGATGCACCGCTTGGGGCCACACCAGACACGAAGCGTTAGCCGCCCTCAAAGATGCGGCGGAGGCTTATGTGGAAGACCTCCGCGACGCAGGCGAAGAGCTTCCTAAAGAAGGGGTCGAGATTATTGAAGAGCCAGTCGTCGCTGTGGCGATATGATTCCGCCGCGGTTGATTCAGCGTCTGCGTAACACTCCAGTCCGGCAACTCATCGCCGCCTTGCAACGAGACGGTTTTCTCTACCGGAGGACCAAAGGCTCAGCTCGAGTGGATCCACCTAGATCCTGAACCGTCAGCGGCTTCTCTGGGCCTGTTTCTTGGTGGTCTGGTCCACAAGCGCCCTTAAAGGCCCAGCATCACGCCTCTGGTGCGTTTTCCTGCAAAAAGGGCTGTCGCCTTTCGGCTAAAAATTGGGTAGTGTCTCAGTTTGAATCCAGCAGCCCGATGATTTCTTCAAGCTCCCAAACGTGATCCGAGATTCCCGCCTCCATCGCAGGGGTGACCCTGAGGCTCTTGTGAATCCGAGCGAAGTTGTAGTGCATGAAATGTAGCGCAATCGCGTGGGCATGGTTCTCGACCTTCTTTGAGAAGGCATTCGTCAGACGGGTGAATCGCCGCATCGACATCCGCATCGTGAGATTTGCCCGTTCAGCATAGCTGCTCGAGATGTGGTCAGGGTCAGGGTTGCCAATCTTCACTTCGGTGAGAACGGCGCTGACAAACTAGACCACATAGCGGCGGTGTGAAGGCTCCCAGAGGAGGCGGAGGACCAAGCCGCTGATGTGGTCCGCAAGCATCCCCGAGGTGTTTTGTGGAACACCGGAGGGATGTATCGGGTGGAGCTATACGTTCAAGTACGACGAAGTGTCTGCGTCGAAGGGCTAAGCGAACGCGAAGCAGCACGGCGCTTTGGGATTGCTCGCGAGACCGTGCGCAAGATGTTGCGCTACCGGATTCCGCCGGGCTATCGGCGGAGCAAACCGGCGAGGCGTCCCAAACTGGAGGCCTTCACAGGGATCATCGATCAGATCCTGACCGACGATCGGGAGCGTCCGAGGAAACAACGCCACACCGCACAGCGCATCTTTGACCGCCTCCGCGACGAGTACGGGTTCACAGGCGGCTACACGACCGTCAAGGACTACGTACGCGAGAAGAAGCTGGGCGGACAAGAGATGTTCGTGCCGCTGACGCATCCGCCGGGTGACGCCCAGGCGGACTTCGGCGAAGCGGTCGTCGTCATCAACGGAGTGCAGCGCAAGGCGCACTTCTTGGTCGTCGATCTGCCGCATAGCGATGACGCATTCGTGAAAGCGTTTCCGGCCGAGACGACGGAGGCATTCTGCGAGGGGCACAATGCGGCGTTTCGCTATTTTGGCGGCGTGCCGCGCAGCATCGTCTACGACAACACGAAGCTAGCGGTGGCGAGGATCCTGGGAGACGGCACACGCCAGAGGACCCGTGTCTTCTCCGAGCTGCAGTCACATTATCTGTTCGCCGACCGTTTCGGGCGGCCGGGCAAGGGCAACGACAAAGGCAAAGTGGAAGGGTTGGTGGGCTATGCGCGGCGCAACTTTATGGTGCCGATCCCCAGGTTCTCAAGTTGGGAAGCCTTCAACGAACACCTCGAAGCGAAGTGCCGCAAGAACCGTGGACGGCGCTTGCGGCGACACTCGGAAACGATCGGTGAGCGTTTCGAGCGCGACCGCCAGGCGTTTCTGACGTTGCCTGCTGTCGGGTATGACGCTTGCGACAAGCGCACGACGCGGGTGACGTCGTTGTCGCTGGTGCGCTATCGGACCAACGACTACTCGGTTCCGACGCGCTACGGCCACCGCGAAGTACTGCTGAGAGCTTACGTCGATGAGGTGGTCATCGGCTGCGGCAGCGAAGAGATCGCCCGGCATCGGCGCAGCTACGAACGCGAGGAGTTGATCTTCGATCCGCTGCATTACCTGGCCTTGCTGGAGCGCAAGACGAACGCGCTGGATCAAGCCGCGCCGCTCGTCGGTTGGCAGTTACCGCAAGATCTCGTGCGTTTGAGACGCTTGCTCGAAGTGCGGCTGGGTAAACCAGGCAAGCGCGAGTACGTGCAGGTGCTGCGTTTACTCGAAGACTTCCCGCTCACCGACGTCACCGCCGCCGCGCGGCAGGCCGTTGAGTTGGGAACGATCGGCTTCGACGCCGTCAAGCACCTCGTCCTGTGTCGGATCGAGCAACGGCCGCCCCGCTTGGACTTGACGCAGTATCCGCACTTACCCACAGCACAAGTCGAACAGACATCGACAACAGATTATTTGGTGCTGCTGGCACAGGGAGTGGACTGATGGCGAGATCCAAACTGCTGCTGGAAGCTCATCTGAAAGCACTGCGGCTGCCGACCTTCTTACGCGAGTACGACAAGGTGGCACGGCAGTGCGCCACGGAGGGCTTGGATGCGAGACGCTTTCTGCTGCAACTGTCCGAGCTCGAACTGCTCGACCGTGAACGCCGAGCGACCGAGCGGCGCATCAAGGCCGCCAAGTTCCCGGTCACGAAAACCCTTGATACGTTCGACTTCCTGGCGTTACCCAAGTTGAACAAGAAGCTGGTGCTCGAGCTGGCACACGGAGAGTTCATCGACCGTCGCGAGAACGTGTTGGCTCTAGGAAACTCCGGCACGGGGAAAACGCATCTCGCTCTGGCGCTGGGACTGGCGGCCTGCCAGGGTGGCTATCGGGTTCGCTTCACTACCGCCGCAGCGCTGCTCAACGAGCTGCTGGAAGCCCGTGATGAGCGGCGCTTGCTGAGGGCCCAAAAGCAGCTCGCCAAGCAAGACCTGCTGATCGTCGATGAACTGGGCTACGTGCCGCTGTCGAAGACCGGAGCGGAGTTGCTGTTCGAAACCTTCTCACAGCGCTACGAGCAGGGCTCCACGATGGTGACCTCGAACCTGCCGTTCAACGAGTGGACCGAAGTCCTCGGGTCCGAGCGCATGACCGGCGCCCTGCTGGATCGGCTCACTCACCACGTCCACATCCTGGAGATGAACGGCGATAGCTTCCGCCTCAAGCAGAGCAAGAAGCAACGCTCTCCGTCTTCGGATTGATCCCCGCCGGCTCGCCACAGTTTTTGTGAGCCGCCTTCCACTCCGCCTTCAGCCGCCCTAACGGGCGACCTCAGGCTGCGTTCCAGCCGTCCCACAAAAACACGAAGCAAAACCCCGACTCCCCCCCCACTGGTCTATTTTTGCTCCGCCGCTCTACCCCAAAACTGGTCTATTCTCCCTCCGCCGAACTGGTCTAATTTTGCTCCGCCCTTGACAAATAGCAAAACGACCAAATCTCATCGGCCTGTAGGCGTTTGCAAGGTAGCTTCCGCATCACCTTATCCTGATAGCTGGCGCAGGCCCTTCCAAGATCAACTAGTAGTTTGGTGACGGTGTTGATGGATACGCCTGCCATCCGGCTAGTGGCCCGAAGGCTGTTGCCTTCTACCAGTGCCGCTACGATTTGAACCCGCGTATCCGTCCCCAGCCTGTTCATACTGATAATTATACTTGGCGGACACCCTTTTTGTTAAGTAAAATTGTCAGTTTGCTAGCTGATATGCTAACATGTAGAAAAAGGCACTTGACTATTTGTCAAATCGTAGTGTCTTTTGTTATGGTGTCTCTTGGATGCCGTTCAGGACTACTGGGTGCCAATTGGTAGTATTGGGAGACGCATGGATCTCAACACACGGGCATTTGCTGTCGTAAGTAAAGCAACCGATGAAACCCCAGAGTTGGATGGCGGTCGCCGTGAAGCCGCGCGTAGGGCAGGCAGACTTGGGGGGACCGCAAGAGCTAAAGTTCTGACCCCTCAGCGTCGAAGAGAAATTGCAGTAAGGGCCAATCAGGCCCGATGGAACGGCGGCAAGAAGTAAAACAACTGAACCTTTTGGCTTCACTGATCGTCCATAGGAATGTGACGGCAGGAAGCATTGCGTCCATATCGCTTTAATGAGGGCTGGGGCTATGTCTAAAAAAGCCAAGAAGACAAGAGCTAGCAAGAAAGTAGATGCGACGACCGCTGCTGTACATGGGGCCAGCAGTGAAGGTGAGCATGTAGTTGGGATTAGGAATCTCCACGTCAGCATCGTCCAGGACGGTAGTTTCTGGTTTGCCCAAGGACTAGAGATCGACTATGTGGCTCAAGGCGACACGATCGATGACGCCAGAACGAAGTTTGAAGATGGGCTGGCTGCCACAATTCACGAAAATCTCAGAATCCATGGGACGATTGAGCCTATGCTTCAGGTGGCTCCGCAGGAAGTATGGAAAGAACTGCTGCTGAACCAAGACGCGATCGCCAATAGATACTCCCAGGTTTCAGTTCATCAGGTTCCTGAAGTCATGCGAAGTGTTTTGCCCTTCCAGTCGATTGCGTATCTCGAACTCCGACAGTAAATGGCTGACACGGGGGAGGTCCCCAGAGACGTGGTTCTTCTTGTGCTCCGGGCGCACGAGGTGGACATCTCTCCGCAACAAGGCAACGACAATCCCGAGATGTGTGTTCTGGCGAAAGGCGGGATTGTAGAATCTCGCGAGATCCCACCAATGGTTGGACGCCGGGTCTTACAGCACTTCAAGCACAAATTCGAGATTCCAATCCATCACTTCTACAATCCACTGATGGTCCCGACCCCATCTGACGAAAAGCCTCAGTGATCCTCAAACTGAGACACTACCAAAAATTGCGACACCGCCACCCCACCGAGGGTACAATATATTCTCAGCTTTCCGCCCCTATCACACAGAAGATGTTGCGCCCCGAGGAGTGCGAGGGTATGCTACCCCTTCCAATAGGACCCAAGTGCCTGCCGCTAAGGGCGGAATCATCGCTGGCGGCAGCCGAAAAAGCCGGGCCGCCTCACCTCGCGCAATTGGGATCGTCGCAACTCAGCACCTTCAGGTCGTTGTTGGTGTCGTCCAAGTAGCTGACAACCGGGACCCCGTCCCTCAGCCGGTGGCGGCGACATCGAGAACCGCGAACCAGAGAAACTGCACGAGTTTGAGGAGCGCTTGCTCGGCGATGCGCTCATCGTCGCCGTGCGCTCCCCGGCCGGCGGCAAAGTCGGCTTCGTCACGGACGGCGCCGAATCCGTAGCACTGCACCCCTTTTGCCCGCAGCTGCGCCATGTCGGTGGCGCCGGTGAGCATCAGCGGAAGCACGACCGACCCGGGAAACATGCGGCGGCTGACGCCCTCCAGAACCCGGAACATTTCGTTGTCCATCCGGGAGGGAGGAGCTGGGGGTCGAGTCCGCGGCAGCGGCACGATCTCCACGTTAGGATCGTTCACGACCGCTAGAAGATCGGTGTAGAACGCGTCGATGTCTTCGTCCGGCAGGGCCCGGATATCGAGACCGGCTTCCGCCTCGGACGGAATGACGTTGATCCGAAATCCGCCCTTGAGAATGGTCGGAGCCACCGACGTCCGCAGCATCGAGTAGTGGAACGGCTCATTCACGGCAAAGTAGCGCTCGACATGCGGCCGGCGCTCCGGACCGACGACGTGGTTGTAGCGAGCGGCTTCTTCAGGAGAGCTGATAGTGGCGAGCCTCTCGAAATACTCTCGTGTCGTGTCGTTCAAACGCATCGGCGGCTGCCAGTCGGCAACCTTTGAGACGGCGGTTGCCAGCCGTGCGACGGCGTTGTCGGTCCTGGGAATCGAACCGTGGCCTGCCGTGCCGCGGGCAATCAGACGGGCCCGAGCCGGGACCTTTTCCGTTGTTGCGATGGCGACATAGCGGACTTCGCCGTTGCGGGCGGAGGCGAATCCTCCTTCAGCAAGGCAGTATTCCGCCTCGATCTCGTCCCAGTGTTTGTCGACCATGTAGTCGATTCCCACTTCCGAGGTGGCCTCCTCGCCGGCTTCCGCTAGAAAGATCACGTCGCGGTCGAGCGCGACGTTCATCCGCTTAAGGAGCAGCATCAGCATCAGTCCGGCGGCCACGTTGTCTTTGTCGTCGATGGCTCCCCGACCCCAGATGAACCCGCCTTTTCGAACACCGCCGAAGGGGTCAACACTCCAGCGCTCGCGCTGCACGCCGACGACGTCGGTGTGTCCCATGACGAGGAGAGGCTTTTTGGACCCGTTCCCGCGAATGCGGGCCACCAGATTGGCGCGGTCGGGTTCGAGCGCGTAGAGCTTGCTTGGGATTCCTTCTTTTTCGAGAACCCGCTGGATATACGTAGCGGCTTCGGTTTCGTTCCCAGGCGGGTTGCTGGTGTCGATTCTCAGCAGGGCGGTGAAATGGTTGATGGTCTCCGTGGCGACTTGCGCCCAATCGACCTCATGGTGTTCCGCGGCCAACGGGAGCGGCAAATACGAGAGAGCGGCAACGAAAACAAGCTTGCGCATGCGACCTCCCCAACGAACAAGGGTAGCTTATCCAGGGTATTTCGTCGTCAACTGCTTGCGCAGCGGCTCTCGCGTCACCCCGCGACACCGCAATGACTCCAGGCCGGGAGGTGTACTACGAAATTAGCCGGCCCTGTCTCCTGCCGAAGTTTCGCTCGTAACGACAAGTGTTACACTCGACCTACCCTGTATCAAGATAAACTGGGAGGTGGGCTGAATGGCGGGCTATTATCACGACGAAGATCTTCCGCGTTTCGCGGAGATGGGCAAAAACGCCCCGGAGCTTTGGGAAAAGTTCGAGGCCTGGTACGGAGCGGTCTTCGGCGAGGGCGCCCTTACGGAGCGCGAAAAGAACCTCATCGCACTCGCCGTGGCTCATGCCGTCCAGTGCCCCTACTGCATCGACGCCTTTACGCAGTCGTGCCTCGAAAAGGGTTCCAACTTGGATCAGATGACAGAAGCGGTCCACGTGGCCTCCGCGATTCGCGGGGGAGCCAGCCTGGTTCACGGACTACAGATGCGAAACGTCGCCGAAAAGCTGAGCATGTAATGGCAACTGCGTCAGGGAGTTTGAGGAGCCGCGAGCATCCGCTCGCTTCGACCGGCGAACAGCTCCATGTACTCAACAACTCCGTCTCGCGGCACAAACCGTTCGACGAGGCCTTGGCTGCGTCGGGACTGCACCCTCTGACGGCGACCGACATCGCGATCTTTCAAATCAATGTCGGCAAGCTCTGCAATCAGACCTGCAAACACTGTCATGTAGATGCCGGTCCTGACCGGAAAGAGGTCATGACCCGCGAGACGATGGAGCTGTGTTTGAAGGCGCTGGAACAGACCGACACGCCGACTGTTGATATCACCGGCGGCGCGCCCGAGCTGAATCCCAACTTCCGATGGCTTGTAAGCGAGGTGAAAAAACTCGATCGGCACGTGATCGACCGCTGTAACCTGAGCATCTTGCTGTTGCCGTCGCAGCGTGGACTCGCTGAGTTCCTGGCCGAGAATCGCGTTGAGATCATCGCCAGCCTGCCCTATTTCCTCGCCGAGAAAACGGACGCGCAACGAGGCGAAGGGGTTTTCGACAAGTCGATCGAAGCGCTGAAAAAGCTGAACTCCTTGGGGTACGGGCAAGAAGGATCGGGGCTCGAGTTGAACTTGGTTTACAACCCAACGGGCGCGTTTCTGCCGCCGCCACAACACAGCGTCGAAGCCGATTTCAAGCGGGAGTTATGGAATCGGCACGGGGTTGCTTTTAATTCGCTCTACACCATCACCAACATGCCCATCAGCCGGTTCTTGGAGTTCCTCCTACGGACGAACAACTACAACCGCTACATGCAGCGGCTGATCGAGGCTTACAACCCCGGTGCGGCTGCCGGTGTGATGTGCCGCGATACGCTTTCGGTCGGATGGGAGGGCACGCTCTACGACTGCGACTTCAATCAAATGCTGGATCTTCCTGTCTCGTTCGGGGTGCCGGGCCACGTTCGGGATTTCGCCGCCGGCAAGCTCGGCCAACGACGGATCCTTACCGGCCAGCACTGCTACGGCTGCACCGCCGGGGCCGGCTCGAGCTGCGGAGGGACAACGGCCTAGAAGCCGGTGGTCAAGTGGGATAGGCATTCTTGCCTGTCCGCCGGAATCCTTACTATTGGACAGATAAGAATGTCTGTCCCACGGCTTGCTCACCTGCGCGGCTCTGGCGATAGAGGCGCCGGTGCGTGGGCTTGACCGCACCCTTTCGGGCGGGGCTCCGTTTGGTTCCCGTCAGGGGGCGGTATTCTGATCTCACCAGTGCGAGGGTCTGCCAGAAGGCGTGGGTCCGGCAAGGTCGATTTATTGAGCCGCAACGGCCCCGGAGAATCATCGACGAATGGCCAACAAAAAATGGGGCCCATTTCAACTTGACGGCGGCAGGACGCTCATCATGGGTGTCTTGAACGTCACCCCGGACTCCTTCTCCGACGGCGGACAGTTTCTCGATCCGGACAAGGCCGTCGAGCACGCTTGCCAGATGGTCGCCGACGGCGCCGACATCATCGATGTCGGAGGGCAAAGCACGCGCCCGGGTTCCGATCCCGTCACGCAAGAAGAGGAATTGGGGCGGGTTGGGCCCGTTCTGGAAAGATTGACCGGCAGAATCAACGCGCCAATTTCGGTGGATACGTTTGAGCCGAAAGTCGCCGAGTCCTGCCTCGAACTTGGGGCCGTGGCGATCAACGACGTGACCGGTTTCCGAAACCCGGCCATGATCGAGGTTGCAGCCCATCACAAAGCACCGGTCGTGTTGATGCACATGCGCGGCAGGCCGAAGACCATGCAGGAGGACATCGCCTACGGAGATGTCGTGGACGATCTCAAAGCCTTCTTCGCCGGCCGGGTGGCGGAGGTGCAGGAAAGGGGCGTTCAGGAAATCATGATCGACCCCGGCATCGGCTTCGGAAAGACCGCGGCGCACAACCTGGAGATTCTGAAGCGGCTTAGCGAATTCAAAGAGCTGGGACTGCCGGTCCTGGTCGGCCCGTCGAGAAAATCTTTCATCGGCAAGATTACCGGCGACCCGGCGGATCAGCGCGTGGAGGGCACCCTGGCGGCTGTGTCGGTGGCTATCATGAACGGTGCTAGCGCGGTGAGAGTGCACGATGTGAAGGCCTGCAAGAGGGCCGTTCAGACTGTCGACGCGGTAAGAAATAGCTGATGGACAAGATCATCCTCAAGGAGCTGGCGTTCAACTGCAGGCTTGGCGTGTCGGCCTCCGAGAGACAAGACCCACAGCGCATTCTTGTCGACGTGGAATTGTTCGCTGATCTGAGCGACGCCGCGGCCAGGGATGATTTGGCGGCGAGCGTGGACTACGAGGAAGTCTACTCCGAAATTCAAAAGGTCGTGACCGGCCGGGAATACAAATTGGTTGAGACGGTCACGGAAAAGATCTCGCGGGGTCTTCTGGAACGGTTTGCGTTTGAAAGGGTCTCCGTCACAGTCAAGAAGCTTGCTCCTTTGGGTCCCGGCGGGATGAAATACGCGGCTGTCGAGATCGCTCGGTCAAAAGATGACTGACGTCTATCTGGGTGTGGGGTCCAACCTGGGCGACAAACAGGAGAACATCCGAAAAGCTCTCGAACTGCTTCAAGAGAAGTGCGAAGTCCTCGCCGTGTCCTCGCTGTACAACACGGAACCGGTGGGATTCGCCGATCAAGATTGGTTCCTCAACGGCGCCGTCAAGATCGAGACCGAGCTGGCGCCGGCGGACCTGCGATCTTTTTTGCGGTCCATCGAAGAACGCCTGGGGAAGAAAAGCGTTCGGAAAAACGGGCCCCGGACCATCGACCTGGACATCCTGTTTTACGGGAGTCAAACGATCAACGAAGTGGGTTTGACCATCCCTCACCCGCGGTTACACGAGCGCCTCTTTGTGCTGGCTCCGCTGGAAGAGATCTGCCCGACTTTTGTCCACCCGCTGCTGAAGAGAAGGATTCGCGACCTTAAATCCGGGATTAGAGATCAACACAAGGTCGAGCGGCTCACGCCTGCCTCGGCTAGATAGGCCCCGGCCGTAAATTCGGGCGACCGCTCCGCCGAATATGTTGTTGGGAGCTCCGTGTCCGCGCGATCGTTCGCTGAGGATACAACCGCTTGGTCCAGCCATGACGACTGCCGGCTGCGGGCCGTTCGCGCTTGTACGAGTTTCCCCTATACTGAAATTTGGAGGAATATTCCAATGGCTGAAGACAGTAGTGGTACAAGCTTGGCCTGGTTCCTGGCGGGAGCCGCTCTGGGAGCCGTGGGGGCCTTGCTGCTGGCCCCGCAGGCGGGAAGCGAGACAAGGGAGTCGCTGCGTCGGAGGACACTCGAGGGCCGTGAGAGGTTAACCAAGTCGGGAAGAGAAGCCTACGAAAAAGGCCGCGAGCTTTACGACCGCGGTAAAGAGGTGGCGGAAGACGCCGCTGAGCTGTTCGAGAAGGGCAAGAAGGTTGTCAGTGAAAAGCTTTCTCCGCTGAGTTCGGGATCGCAAGACGGCGAGGCCGAGAAGCAGGAGTCAGCCGGATAGGGAGCCATCCCTCATGTGGCGAGGTGACCGGATGTGTCGCTGCATTTCTCAGCCTATCGCCGGGCACCCTCTGACCTAAGTACCCCATTTCATAAACACACTCACGTTTCGGGCGGTGCCGGCGGGCACAGCACAGTGTGCCCCTAAGATCTGTTAGGTGCCTGGAATCTAGGGGCACAGCATGCCGTGCCCGAAGTTCCCGATCGTCCACCTGGCTTCAAAACATGGCTGACCGAACTTATGGAACGGACTAATAAGGACTGGATCTACGTCATCTCCTAACCCGGAAGTTGGCCGGTTGTGAGAGAAGGAACGCTTATTCCGAAGTTGCGAGGGTCGGTGTCAGCACCGCTCTGATCTGCTGGAAAATGACTCGCGTAGCCGTCGACCGGTTCAAAGTGTAGAAGTGCAGACCCGCGGCGCCACCTCTCCACAGGCCCTCGCACTGCTGGGTTGCATGATAGGTTCCGAGCTGGCGCACGGCCTCGGGGTCGTCTTCCACGGCTTCAATCTTCGAAAGCAATCCGGCTGGAATCGTCGCGCCGCACAGCTGGGTGAAGCGTTTGATTTGCCTAATGCTCAAGATAGGCATGATACCGGCCAGAATGGGGACCTTGATGCCCCCAGCGGTGGCCCTGTCGAGAAAGCGAAAGAAGTGGTCATTGTCGAAGAAGAGCTGGGTGATGACAAATCTACTCCGGCATCCACCTTCCGTTTTAGGTTGTCGAGATCGGTTTTCCAATTGGGCGCTTCCGGGTGGACCTCGGGATAGCAGGCTCCAGCGAGGCAGAAGGGGTAGGGTCCTCGGATGAACTCCACTAGCTCATTGGCGTGTTCGAATCCTCCTTCGGTCTTGACAAATTTTTCCTGCCCCTTTTGGCGGATCGCCTCGCAACGGCAGCACGTTCTCCATCCCGCCGAGGTTCAGGTTGTCTAGCGTCCGCCTGATCTCCTCTCGCGTCGCGCGCACGCAAGTGAGATGCGCCATCGACTCAAGGCCGATCTCGTGCTTGATGCGCAGGACAAGATCGACGGTTTTCGGCGTGTACTGCCCCCGGCCCCGTAGGTTACCGACACATAGTCGGGCTCGAGCGGCTTCAGAGCGGCAATGGTTTTGAACAGCTCCTCGAAGCCGGCGTCGGTTCTTGGCGGGAAGAATTCGAACGACACTGTACGCTTGCCGCTGCTGAGGATGTCGATGATCTTCATTGATGCAGTTAATGGTTCTCTAGGATTGGGACGTCGCTTGCGCCAACATGTTGCCGAAAAACTTCATGGGGCAGGCATTCTTGTCCGTCCGACCCGATAGTCTGGATGAAGTTGGAGTAACCTACCGATCTCCGTCACCGCTCTTCCCAGCAAGAAGTCAGGCTTTATCTCGACGTCTAGGCCCTGGGATCGCGCGGTGATGCCCAGCCCACTTTCTCGCCACGTGGTGAGAAAGTGGCCTAGTGTAGTGCCACATAAATAACTGGACAATAACACCCTTTTCGCGGTAGGATGGTTTATGTGGCCATCCGCTGACGCTCTACCCCTCACCGCCAAAGTCGAGCGCGCCGCCAAAACCCACGCCATTGTCCAGAACCGTTAGTGGCACTACACTAGGTCCTTCTATTCGACTTTTAACCGGACAGCCGTGAGGCAAGATAGGCAAGATCTACACCTTCGGGTTAGAGTGAAAAGACTCTTCATCCGGCTGGCTGGCAGCCACATCGATTGAAACCGGACTTGCCGGGGTCGTGCTATCTATATCTCAGTGGCACGACATCAAACATACACAGGAAGGTTGAGCACCGACTTCTCTGCCGGCGTAAGCGCGGCGATCTGCTCCGGGGTCATCCCACGGAGCTGCGTGCCGGGCGGAATCGTGCCGGCAAGGCCCCAGAGGCGCCGCTCCTCTTCGGTCATTTGAGCGCGCACTTGCGGTGAAGCGAAGTGGTGACAATCGTTGAAACCCTTGAGCCAAACACGTTGGAAGTAGGTGATGACGGCATAGCGTGGCTCATTGCTGTGATTTACCCCGGCTGTGTGCCACAGAGCTGAGTCCCACATGACGACCGCCCCGGCCGGTGCTTCCAGAGATATATATCCCGGTGGCAGGGTGCTCGAATCCTGGAACGGTGCTTCCAGGGAGAGGTGAGATCCAGGCCAGACCAAGGTGCCGCCATTCTCCTTGGTGAATTCAGAAACACACCAGGCGGATTGAACCGCTAACGGATAATGTTTGCCCCCCACGAAGGGTAGGACGGTAAAGTCGTGCCAATCGACATGGAGCTGCCCGCCCATCCGCATGGTCTCTTTGCTGCCGGTCGGCAGCGGGATGCGGATCGCCGCGTTATGGATGAACATGTCCTCGCCCAGCACTTTGCGGGCGACCTGGAGCGGCTTAGGCGAACGAAGGGGTAATCCATAAAAGAAAGGATGTTTGCCCTGAACATTAAAGCAATGCAAGAGGTCCTCGGTCTGCGAGCGGAACCTGCGGGCGATTTCCTGTTCCGCGTCAAGCGTCTCATGCATCGCTTGCCGCATGGCGGCTCGTTCCGAGTCTGAGATGACGTCGGGCACGACGGTGTAACCGTCGGTTTCCAATTCAGCGACGTGTCGATCGAGATCAAGATCTGACATGGAACCTCCCGTTCTATTGATGTTCGCGAAATACAGTCTAGGGGCGCAGCGTGCTGCGCCCGCTCTGGCAAGGCATTTGCTGTGTCCGAAAACAACACTATATTCTGCGGGTATCAATAGGCCCCGCAGTTACGATTTCGAGTGTTTGACGACTAAGTAGTCCGTTTCATAAGTTCGGTCACGTATATTTAGATTTAGAAGCCAGGTGGACGATCGGGAACTTCGGGCACGGCATGCCGTGGCCCTACATTTCCAGGCAGCCAATAGATCTGTAGGGGCACAGCATGCTGTGCCCGCCTGCCCTCGCCCGAAACGTGAGTGTATTTATGAAATGGAGTACTGCGGAAGAGGATACGCTCCTGCCGATGCGTGTGCAACGCTCGAGGGTGTGACTCCAACCGTTTCAGTCGTTCGGCATGGGTGTTGCTGGCTCAGTTGTGAGGAGTCGGCGGCTATGTTTTTGCCGCTAAAATAGGCAAGAGCAGTTTCGCGATTACTGAAGCCGAGAGGGGAACCCATGAATAAATCGTCCGCTATGCAACCTCCTCCTAGCGTTCTCAGGAACTGCTTGCGGCAGAAGCCAGAGCCAGGCCCGCGGATCGAAACCGCGCACCGCCGGATTGTGACCGACCTTCCGGCCCCGGGTTCATTGGAAACACTCGAGACCGCGGACCTCACGATGCCCATCGTCAACTCCTATCAGCCGCCGATCGGATGGGAGCGAGCCGAAGGCTACCAAGTCTACGACGGATACGGGAACCGCTGGATTGACTTCACTTCCACCGCGGTCGCCGCCAACAGCGGACATGGGCACCCGGCAGTGCGGGCAGCGTTGGCCAAACATGTCGAGGCCGGCGTACTCGCACAGTTCAGCTTTGTCTCGTCCATCCGGGTGGAGCTAGCCCAGCGCCTGCTGGAGTTGGCGCCGCCGGGCATGGGAAAAGTCTACTTTTGGACCGTTGGGTCGGAGGCGATCGAGGCTGCGCTACGTTTGGCGCGGATCTGGGGAATGCGTCGGAACCCCGGTAAAAATCACATTCTCACGTTCTCCGGCGACTACCACGGTTGGACATTGGGTGCTCATCAGCTCTCGGGAAGCAGCGCCGCCAAGCCTTGGTTGCCTGATCCCTGCCCCTTCATTCACCACTTGCCCTTTCCGCACGTTGCCGCCGACGAGGCTGCGCGCAACCCACCCGACTGGCAGGCCTTTTTCGAGAGCAGCATCGCGGATCTGGCTGCTTCCGGAGTAACGCCGGAACAGGTAGCTGGGGTATTTGTTGAATCCATGCAGGGCGGGCCTGGCCTTCCCCTGCCGGTCTCCTACGTTCAAGCGTTGCGACGTTGGACCGAACAGCATGACGCACTGCTTATCTTCGACGAAGTTCAAACCGGCTTTGGAAGGACAGGGAGGTGGTTCGCCTTCGAACACTATGGCGTGCAACCGGATCTGATTTGCATCGCCAAGGGTGTGACGTCCGGCCTGCCCTTGGCGGCGGTCCTCGGCCCGGCTGAGATCTTGGACGTTCTCGCGCCGGGCGAAATCATGACCACCCACGCGGCCCATCCTCTCTCCTGCGCGGCTGCCCTAGCCAATCTCAAGGTAATCGAGGACGAGGGGTTGGTCGAGGCCGCGGAAGAGAAAGGCAAGTTAGCCCGCGAGGAGTTGCGCAAGTTGCAGGCGCGCTTTCGGGAATACATATCCGATGTGACCGGGCTTGGGCTGCTCAATGCAGTTCACGTGCAAGACCCGGCAACCCGGCAGCCTGCCGCCGAATTTGCCTGGGACTGGATCTGGGCCGCCGTCCGTCATGGCGTGATGCTTTTTCACACGAACCGGCCCATTCTCAAGGTGTGCCCCCCGCTAGTGATCCCGGTCGATGCTTTGGTCGAGGGGATTCAAGCTTTGGGAGATGCACTTGAGGAAGTCCTGGCGGCGCGAGCCGAAACCGAACAGCCCACAGCTGTCTCCTCGAAGCGTTAAGTCCGCAATTCGGTGGCGTCACTCTGTGTACAGAGCATTCGACGGTGGGGCCAGGGCAAGACGAAGGATCCCAGACTGCTTGCGACGAGCGCAAAAGAGGGCGAAATATATTTAGTTCACAAAGCGGCTTGCTTAACAGGCCGGCTGCTGCTCTTCGCGGCGGCAGTCTCCACGCGAACAATCGGGCGTGGTTCCGGCTGGGTCTCCCGTGCCGTCCCGTGCCAGTTCGTAAACGCTTCCCGGATCAGATGCAGGATACTGCCCCGGTTCTGCGCGATGAGCCGCAGCCAGGACCAGGTAGTCGTCTGGGGAAAATAGATGCCACGGAAAAATATTCGTGCCACCAAATGGGAGATCCTGTACGACACGGGTTCGCTTCGGATGGAGTCAATGGCTCTTCGTATCGTTGCGGGACTGTAGGAAGTCGCCCAGGCGTGTCTCACCTCCGCCTGCGCCTGGTCGCCGCTCATTTTCAACGGCGTGTGCGCCATGTGGAAGGGAGCGAAGTCGAGCCAGTGCTTCGGCCGCGTGAGGCGGTTTTCCTTCGCCAGGCGATCGTATAGTGGCGTTGCGGGAAACGGGGTGAGCAGTCCGAATACGGGTAATCCCGGGGGCCAGTTGCTCATCTCGCTGAGGGTGCGGTCGGCGACGCCCGGAGTGTCGTTGTCCAAACCGAAGATGAACGATGTGATGGCGTAGATGTTTCGCTGGGCCAGCCGGTTGAGCACGTCCGCATACTCGGCGGGTTTGTTGAAGCTCTTGTTCACGCTGGCAAGATTGGCCGGGTCGAGCGACTCCATGCCAATGAAGATCCAGCGTCCCCCCGACTCCGCGATCAAATCCACGAGTTCCTGGTCCCGTAGCAGATTGGCGCTGATTTGCGCCACCCAGGGCAGTTGCGCTCCCGCCGCGATCATGGCCCGCAGAAGAGACTTGGTTCGCTTGACGTTAATGGCAAAATTGTCATCGACGAAGAACACGCCGATTCGGCCGCGGGTGCGCCCGGCGCGTGACTTCAGATGCAGCAGTTCCTCGACGATGCTTTCATTGGTCCGGAACCGGATCGTGTCGCCAAAAAATCCCGTGACCGTGCAGAACTCGCACCCGTAAGGACAGCCGCGGCCGGATTCGATCGGAATTATGTGGAAAGTTTCCCAATCAGCGCGAAACTGCTTCATCAGCGGACGCACAAACCCGGGGATGCGGTTGAACTGATCGAGGTCGAAGGAATCCCAGGCGATCTTCGGATAGTCCTGCAGGGTTGGTTTCTTTTCCTGGCCGAAGGCATCCACCGGCACGTAAGTGTCTTTGAGCTGGCCGCGGGCTGCGTCCTCGACGATCTGTGGCCACGTCTCATCCGCTTCGCCCAGGGCGACGGCGTCTGCGTGACGAGGCCCTCCGTCCCGGCCTAAAGGTTCGTCAGGCACTTCCGTCACGTGCGGTCCGCCCATCACCACGGGAATACCCGCGGCGCGAAGAGCATCCGCCACGCGGTAGGCTTTGGCGATCATGCGTGTCATGGCGCCAATGCCGACCAGCTCAATCTTCTGGTCGAGAGCAAATTGAACCAGCTCAGCATCGTTCATCGGCTGCGCATTGCCATCGACGAGTTGGACTTCGTGCTCCGGCGGCGTCAGCGCCTGCAAAAGAAACATCCACAGGTGCGGCATGAAATTTCGCGTCACGCCGTTGTCGGGGTTATACAGTAGGATCTTCATGAATGGCTGCTCTCTTGGGAGTACTCGTCGCCGTCGGCCGTTGCCCCGGCAAACAAATCCTCAGGGGCGCTTGGGGTAAGCCGCTCCAGCCGTTTGAGAAGAAGTCAGTCTCGCGTGTGGCATCCGCATTGTAACATTCCCGGCCGTTTTCCGAACTCACTAGGACGGCTGACCTTCGGAATCTCGCTCTTCCGGGTTTTAACGGGAATTTCCAATTTCGGTCTCCGGCCATTGAGGTGGTACATACCCATCCGCTGAAACGCAATGATTTCGCGGCATGAAAGCAGGCACGGGCCGGGTCGAGGGTCACCGAGGGCTGTTCTTCCCGCTTGATGAGCCGATCCGTTGCTCCCCAGGCGATTTCTCAGACACCCCTCCGACCCTCCTCCTAAGACTCCACTACCGAAGAATTTATGCTGCAGGTGCTTTGCGATTAAACTAAGCTAGTCAAAGACCAATCGCTGCCTCACTGCCCCTTGATGTTGTAGCGAAATTGAAATTGTAGTCGGACGTCTTTTCCGGAATAATCCGCCGGCAGAGGAGGAAACGGGTTGGAGGCGCTGATGCCGGCGACCGCTGCTCGGTCGAGAGACGTTACACCGGAAGATGTAGCGATAACCAGCTTGGGGACGGAGCCGTCGCTTCCGATCGCGAATTGGATGGCGACCCGGCCGCGGCTCATCCCCAATCGTGCACTCTCGGGGATCACGGCAAACCAGTTTCGGCGGACGGTAGCAAGAATCTGCAGCAAGTAGGGGCGGAAGTCCACGCCTTGGGGGTCGCTGAGCAGCTCGAGATTGCTGCCCGCGTTGCCGGGCGAGGGCGGCAAGTAACCGCCTAAGCCCCCAGTTCCGAAGCCGTCTCCCACCGCTTGACGCACACCGCCCTCCCTGAGCTGCCGCAGGGGCCCCTCGGCAATTTTACCCGTTCGAGCACTGAACTCCAGGCTGCCAAGCTGTACCGGCCCCGGCCGGCTCGGCATGCTGGCTTTGGGGTCTTCGAGCACTAGTTTGGGCTTTTCGAGCGGACGAGAGGCGGCCCGCGGGGCGGGTAGCTCGGTCGGACCGCGCGCGAACTCTCTGCCCCTGCGGAATTCCCCTGGGCTGGGGCTCTGCGCGGCGGGCGTTTCCACAGGTTCTTCGGTTTCCAAAGGTTTAGGAGCGGCCGCTTCGGCTTCGGACGGCTCGGGTTCCGGAGGCGCCCGTTCCTCTTCCAGTTGGGGATCCGGCGCAGGTTCCGGTTCGGCGACCGGAGGTTCGGGTTCGATGATCTGCGGCAGCACGAGCAGTGGGCGAGCTTCTTCCGGCGCTCCGCGAAATTCTTTTGTCGGCGGACCCTCCCCGGCCAGGGGCTGCGTCAGGCGAGCTAGCTGCTCCGCTGTTGGGGCAAACAGACTGATCTCCTGTTGCTGGGTCAGATCTGTCGACCGCAATACTCCGCGGGGAGCCAGCGCGGAGTGCAGCAGGACAAGCAAAACCCCCGAGGCGTGAACCGTTGCCGAAATCGCGTTGCCTCGTCTTCGCCAAGGCTCGCTGTAGTCGCCCCATCTGAGCAGTAGACGAATCTCCGGCTCGTCGCCGGGAACGCCTGGCGCCTCTTCGGGGGCGCTCGGCGCGGCTACGGGGCGGGGAATCTGTGCGTCTGCTTGAGGCTCTTGTAAGGAGGCTTGCTTCTGTGCCTCTGAATCCAACCCTGCTTCGGCGACCTTGGCAGTGACACCCGGCAGCGCGGCGGAGGCCGAAGGTTGCAGGGGAAGCTCCGCCCTCGTTCTCGACTTGGAAGGCCCATTCGAGTCGAAAGCCTTCCCGGAACTTTCCTGAAGCCGGTCCAAGAACCGCGCTCCCGGAGCGTAGCCCTCCAAAAGCAAGTTCAAGGGCGGGGACCCGGGGTCCGCAAGCGGCCGCTCGGCGGCGCCGTTCTTGTCGGCGAGAATTTTCGCTGCGGGAAATTGCGACAGCCAGCGCTCGGCTCGCGAAGGATAGTCCTCGAGAAGTAGGGCGATTGTGAGATCAGACGCCCCAGCGTTACGGGGGTTCCGCGAATCGCGATCTCGGAGAATCGCGTTCGGCGCGGAATGGACCTCCGAATGAACTGTCTCCCGCCACTGCCGAGAACTCTTTCCGTAGTCCCCCAGCAGCAGGTTCAACTCGTGTTCTGTCCCATCCCCTTGTTTCACTTTTGCTTTGCGGCAATTGTAGCTGCCACAACACGAGAGTGCCGGTCCATCTCCTTTACTATTTTAAGCGCAACGTCGAGGACCCTTCGGCCGTCACGGCCCGAGACCCGGGGTGTTACACGGGTTTCAACTGCTTCGAGAAAGGATTCCGTCTGGCGAGCGAGAGGTTCGGCCTTGCTTGCTCCGAGCGGCACAAGCTTGATTTTCCCTGACTCACTTACCTCGTACATAGACCCCTGTTGGCTGGCGTAGTCGATCGAGATGTATTGGCGCGGTTGGAAGAAGCGAAGTTTGCGGACCTTTTCAACAGAAATGCGGCTGGCTGTGAGGTTGGCCACACAGCCGTTTTCAAAGACTAACCTCACGCTGCTGATGTCCGCTTTCGGTGACAGGATCGCCACACCGGTTGCCTCGAGGCGAGCAATGGGGCTGTCGACCATGCTCAAAACGATATCCAGATCGTGAATCATGAGGTCGAGGACGACGTCCACGTCAAGGCTGCGGGCCGAAAACGGGCTCATGCGTTGGACTTCGAAGAAAAGCGGAAGCTTGGCCTCCTGCCGCGCAGCTTCGACGATCGGATTAAAGCGCTCGAGATGGCCGACCTGCAGAACACAATCGTTCCGATCCGCAGCGTCGATCAGTGCATCCGCCGACGGCAGATCGTCGGCGATGGGCTTTTCGACCAGTAGGTCGATCCCCGCCTCCAGCAACGGAATCCCAATCTCAGCGTGAGCCACGGTGGGAACGGCCAAACTAACCGCTTGCACCTTGCCGATAAGCTCACGGTAATCGGTCAAGGCGGGGCAGCCAAACTCTTCGGCCACACGGCCGGCCCGGACGGCGTCTGAATCGACCACCGCTACCAACTCAGCCGACGGCAACGACGCCAGAACGCGGGCATGCTGGCGGCCGAATGTTCCAACCCCGACAACGGCGGTGGTGATCTTCATGCTCCTGTGCTGCTCTTTGCTGAGTTGATTCCCGCGGGCGAGAGGAATCGATGATACGCGTCCGAGTCCGCGGGTTTCTCTTGTTTGGCAACTACGAGGTTCGCGCAATCTGCAGCGAGCGGCAGCCCACGATTGCGATCTCCGCCGCCTCCGCCGCCGCCAGGAGTTCGTCCCGGTCGATCAGCAGCGTCTGGCCCGCTTCAACCGCCAGCGCTGTTGCATTCACGCGCTTCATTCTTGCGATGGTGGTCGGCCCTATGACCGGCACGTCGAAACGCATGTCCTGGTTCGGCTTGGCTGCTTTGACGACGCTCAGCCGCCGCCCGCTGCTGATCTCGCCCGCTCGCAGGATCACCGCATCGGTGCCTTCCATGGCTTCGACCGCCACGCACGCCTTTTCGCAGATCACGACGCTTTGGCCGATGTCGTAGGCCGCCAAGGCCTGGGCAATCTCACGTCCATAGTCAATATCGGCCTGCTCGTTTCCCGTGGGTCCTCGTTTGGTGTTGGGCCCTTCCACTGCCATCTGCGGTGCCAAGAACCGAGTGGAATCGAGTAACTGGATGCCTTCTTCGGCAAGCACAGCCGCCACGGCCCCGATGAGTGAGTCCGTGTTTTTCCGCCCCAGCGACTTTAGCAGTTTGAGTAGTTTCCAATCGGGGCGAATCGAGGAATAGATGCGGGCGTGTTGCACGCGTCCCGCCATGATCGCTTCGCTGATGTTCTCTTGCTTGAGGATCTTGATCAGCTTCGACAGCTCGCCCAGGGAGATCCAATGGCAGCGCTCGGCAAGCTGCTCGATTTCAGGAAGGGCTTCCTCTTTAACGGCGACCGCCACCATCTCGTGCCCTTGCTGCCTGGCGGCGGAAAGCACGAGCAGCGGAAAACGGCCTCCCCCGGCAATCAAGCCATATTTCACTTGACGATACCCCGCTCCGAGCTCTCAATGAAGGCCAGCAGCTCGCGAACGTGTTCCCCCTCTTCAACCTCCTCTCGAATTTTCTCGACGGCATTCTCGGTGTTCAACCCGGACTTCGTCAGAACGCGAAACGCTTTGTGAAGGCTGCGGATCGCCTCGTCCGAGAAGCCGCGCCTTTCCAACCCGACCTTATTCACTCCGAAAACCTTGGCCCCTCGCTCGGTTACTACCAGCGAGTAAGGTGTGACGTCTTGGGTAATGACGCTGTAGCCGCCGATATAGCAATGGGAACCGATCCGGCAGAACTGATGTACGCCACTGTGCGCTCCGACGACTCCCCAGTCTTCGACGGTGACGTGACCGCCGAGGGTCGTTCCGTGCCCCAGGATGCAGTGCGAGCTGATGTGACAATCATGAGCCACGTGGGCGTAGGCCTGCAGTAGGTTGTCATCATCCACCCTCGTGAGGCTGCTTCCGCCTTCGGTGCCGCGGTGGATGGTTACGAACTCCCGGATCTGATTGCGGCTTCCTATCCGAGTCTCCGATCGCTCCCCATGGAACTTGAGGTCCTGCGGCGCTACGCCCACACTCGAGTAAGGGTAAAACGTGTTGTCTTCTCCAATCGAGGTCGGGCCATCTACATAGACGTGCGCCATGAGTCTCGTTCCGGCGCCGATTACCACTTCTTCCTGGATGACGCAGAAGGGCCCAATTTCCGCGGACTCCGCGATGCGGGCCTTGGCGTGAACAACCGCTGTGGGGTGGACTCCCATGAAGCCCTCTACGGCTCGTCACGCTCGGGAGCAGCGGAAGGAGAGGGAGGTTCCGGTACAATCGCGGACTTGTCAGCAACCTGACACATGAGTACGGCTTCAGCGACCAAATGCCCCCGCACGCTCGCTTTGGCGCTCATTTTGTAGACTGTGGCCTTGCGCTTCAGCAAGTGCATCTCGATCCGCAATTCGTCCCCGGGAAACACGGGTTTTCGAAACCTGGCCTGTTCAATGGCAGCGAACAGAACCAGTTTGTCTCGCAATCGCGCCTCGCGATCGGGCACTTGGCTCAGTAGCCATACAGCGCCCACCTGCGCCATGGATTCCACGATCAACACTCCCGGCATCACTGGGAAACCGGGGAAATGTCCCTGAAAAAAAGGCTCGTTGATGGAAACGTTCTTGATACCGATCGCGCGATCGGACGTGATTTCCTCGATCCGATCGACCATTAGCATCGGGTAACGGTGAGGGAGGATATCGAGGATCTGATTGAGATCGAGCATCCGGATGCGGGGAGCAGAATCGGACCGCTAGTGCCTGGGAATGCGCTAGCCGTATTGTATCCGAGGATCCATTGTGCTGTCGCCCTCGTTCTCGAAGCCGAGGAATCAGCCTCGTTCACGCAAGCTTGCCCTGCTACTCTCGCAAACGGGGCGCCGGGCAACGACCGTCAAGAAAACTGCGTATTATACCAAGGACAGGTTAGACCACGAACAATGGATGACGTCCTGCGCTACACCACTCAGCGGCTACCGGACATCGTCGAATGGATCGGTCAACTGGTCAAGTTGGAGTCGCCGACCAACGACAAAGCCGCGGTAGACCGTGCTGTAGAGTTTGTCGCCGACCGCCTATCCCCCTTTGCCAAGGTAAAACTGTACCGGCAGAAACAATACGGCCATCACCTGCGCGCGGAATTCAAGCTTCCTGGGCGAGCTAAGAACGGGCAGATCCTGGCGCTCGGTCACCTCGACACTGTCTGGGAAACGGGAACGATCCGCCGCATGCCGTTCAGACGGAAAGGGGGGCGTCTGTGGGGCCCCGGTGTTTTTGATATGAAGGCGGGAGTTGCGATGCTCGTCTTCGCGGCCGAGGCTCTCCGTGAAATCGGAGTCCCCGTAAGTAAAAGGCTTGTCCTGCAGCTTAACTCCGACGAAGAAGTAGGGAGTCCGAGCTCTCGTGCGTACACGGAAGCCGAAGCTCGTCGAAGCGACGCGGTGTTAGTCGCCGAGCCGGCAGCTGGCTTAGGCGGAAACCTCAAAACGGGCCGCAAAGGGGGCGGAACGCTGCGACTCCGAGTTCGCGGACGTGCTGCGCACGCGGGACTGGATTTCGCTTCCGGAGCAAGCGCCATCGTTGAGCTGTCGCGCCAGTTGTCAAGAATTGCCGAGTGGACCAACCTCAAAACCGGAATCACGGTGAACCCCGGTGTGATTCATGGCGGGAGTCGTGCGAATGTTGTTGCCGAGGAAGCTTGGGCCGATATCGATGTCAGAGTGCCGCGCGCCGCGCAAGGGCGGCGGCTGGAGCAGAGGTTTCGGGCTTTGAAGCCGTTCGATCCAAGAACGGAGCTGGTGTTGGAAGGGGGGATCGGCAGGCCTCCGCTCGAGCGATCGAGATCTGGGCTGAAACTCTACCGGCTGGCGCAAAAACTCTCTTCGGAACTGGGCTTTGAGGTTGGCGAAGCCCAAGTCGGCGGCGGGTCGGACGGCAACTTCACCGCCGCTCTGGGGGTGCCGACATTGGACGGGCTGGGCGCTGTCGGCGAAGGCGCCCATGCACTGAACGAAAGCGTCCTGATCAACCGTATCCCGGACCGCACCGCACTGCTGGCGAAGCTGATCGCAGCGATTTAGTCAACCGGGAACCCTCAGCTTGTGAGCAAATCGAGCTACGGCCACAGCAGAGGTTTTTCTTTTTGCGAGTGGCTATGGGAAGTAGGTTCGTAGCGGGCGCTACGCTTGATCTTGGCCCGCCGAACGGACATGTGCACGCGCGATTCCGCCCAACTGATGTGTTGAATCCACGAGGGTGGAACCAAAACCTTTGGGTTGGGCAATCGCCAGGTCTTGGTGTTGATCACCATGTAGCGCACAACCCAGTCGTCGTTGTCCAGCAGAAAATCCTCTACATTGCCGAATGGGCCGTCCAGGGCCTCGATATGATAGCCGACGATCTCGAGGGCACTTCGTAGTTGAGGAGCTTGCTCCTGTTTTTCCGAGCCACCTGCGCTTTCGGCAGTGGCGATCGCCAAGGCCTGTCGCGACACGACGCCGTGTACGGCGCCCACGGGCCCACCGCCCCGACCGTAAACGGCACTACCATAGCGGCTCTCGAGCAAGAGTTCCTGCTGTTCGGAAACAAGCTGATCGCTTTCGGAATCCGAGCAGCGCTCGAAGTCTTCGCGGGTAAGCGATACCGTCAAAACCCGTTTGGCATTGTCAGGTTGCCCCAAATACTCGGGAGGGACTAGTACTCGATGAGCCGAGGGCCAGCGACCGGTGTTGACCACAAGATGGCGAGTGGTCCAGGTGGAATCGTCGACGTACAAGTCGGCCGCTTTACCTAGCTTTCCGTCCTTGCCCTGGACTCGAAAGCGGCTTAGTTCTCTAACGCTTAGAAGCATGGCCGAACGCCCTGCGAGCGCGGTCTAACCGACTCCGCTGCAACGCCCGAAGCCCGATTCTACGGTGCGATTCCCCGGTCGATTCTGAGATGCCCGCTTGTGGTTTCCGGGTCCGGATCGTTGCACCGTAGCGAAAGACTACCACAGGTTTTGCCTTTTACCAGCCTAATTCAGCACGCCGGTTGAGACGGTTAGCTCATTCCGATCGTACTATCGACGGGCTACCCCAAAACCTGCAGTGATTGATCGTTCGCCGAGAGCCTTACCTGGAGTCGCAGATTCTGTCTCGGCAGTGTAAGTATTGGAAGGGCCTAAGAGGAAGCCAGGTGTGTGTCCGAGCCGGCTCATACTTGGGATTCCAGTAGTTCGCGCAGTTGGGGCGCGAAGCGTGGATCGCGAAGTGCCTGCAGTGCCTTCGTCTCGATTTGGCGAATTCGTTCGCGTGTGAGAGCGAACTCCCGGCCGATTTCTTGCAAGGTGTGTTGCCGCTCGAAACCGATTCCGAACCGCATTCTGAGGATTTTCTCTTCGTTCGGAGAGAGCCGGTGTAGCAGATCAGCGGTCTTGCTGCGCAAGTCGGCATCGACCACTCTCTGTAGCGGTGACTTGGCATTCCGGTCTTCGAGTAGGTCTGTCAGGGCTGATTCACCCTCGTGGGCCACCGGAGTATCGATGGATATCGGGGGGCGAGAGATAGACCTCAGAGTTTCGACCTTCTTGACGTCCGTTTCGAGCTGGCAGGCCACTTCCTGGTTCGTAGGCGGACGGCCGGATTCCCTTTCAAGTTGTCGAAGTGCACGCAGAAAGCGATGGAGCTGATCATTCATGTGCACCGGAATGCGAACCGTGCGCGACTGATCGGAAAGGGCCCGCGTCACTGCCTGCCGTATCCACCAGGTGGCGTAGGTCGAGAACTTGAAACCCCGATGGTGATCGAACTTTTCCGCCGCGCGCATCAGTCCGATGTTGCCTTCCTGAACGAGATCCAGCAGGTGCAACCCGCGGTTGACATACTTTTTTGCCACGGCAACCACCAAGCGCAGATTGGCTTCTACGAGGGCTTTTTTCGCTTCTTCAGCCTGCTGTTGGCCCTCCCGGATCCTTTGCAATGTGCGTTGGGTTTCGGTGCTGCTCATTCCGAATCGGACCGTCGCTCGCCTTCTGCCCCTTGCTTTGCCCTTGGGTCGAACGTCAGCGGTCAGCGAAAGCGACAGATCCCGAGCCGGTTGAGGACCGCTGAGCGCGATTGTTTCGAACTCCTTGGCCCAGCGTTTCCAAACTTCCGACCGAAGAGGCAGGCTTCGAATTGCCCTCGACAGCACGACTTTGCGTCGCCCCATGCGCCACGCCCGCCTCCGCCGAGCCACCTTGCTGCTCCCGGTCCGCTTATTTCTTGAAATGGTCGCCTTCCTGATGCCCTCAAGGGTCTGACTCACCTCGGCCAAGCCCGACAACAGATTCGCCTCGGCTCGCTTTTTCGCGGAGCCTTCTTCTTCGCCGCCCACCAGTTCCATCCATGACCTCAGCTTGAGTCGCCCATGTGCAGCCGTCACTTGTAGCTCGAGAAGCTCTTTCCAAAGCCATGGGGTGGTGGCCAGGGCTTTCTGGACCTTAAGGCGCCCCTGCTCGATCCCTCTTGCCAAGCGAATCTCTCCTTTAGCGTCCAACAGCGGCACCAATCCCATCTCCGTCAGGTAGAGGCGAACATAGTCCTCGGTCCCGCCGCTCTCGGTCTCGGGGACCTCATGGTCGGAGTCCTGGCCTTCCGGCCAGAGCGGACCGACGCCCTGGTGACTAGCCTCCCGCGCCCGGTGGCTTGGTGCTGCCAAGTCGCCATCGCCGTAACCGTGGAAGTGTGATGTTGCAGCCATATGTACTTGTGACTCGTTCCGCAAGGGGCCTTGACCCTATCCGCCTGGTCCGACGAGGGTCGGCCAATTGGAAACACTTCTGCTCTCTTCATCGTCAAAACTAGCTAAAGGGTTGAAACTGACAACCTAGAGAATGAAGTCCTTGCCAAAACCGGTGGGAATCACTCAGTGCCAGCATTCGAGACTCGCCCTGCAATGGCGTACTTAGAGGCCCTAAGGGAAGCGAAGGCTGCCTTTAGCGATGAGCCGGGAAGGGTTCTCGATACAGACGAGAAATTGGACCGCGAGGGGAACACCCCCAAGCAAGCCTTGCAAGTGGTCAGGAGGGCGGCCGGCGAAAAACCGTGCTGGGAGCGCTGACCCGGACCCCAGCGTGCCGCAACGAATCAGTTCAAGAGAATGGCTCGGGAGTTGCTAACCAGTTGAATCGTGGCATTGCGCGAGAGAAACGACCCGCTGACGAATTCGAAGTTGTAGGTGGACTTCACCTGAACTGCAGCGCCTCTTGCCACGCCGCCCGGCCAAGCAGGCGTGACAGTGATCTTGGCGGGATCAAGACCGATAGCGCGGGACTTGACGGCGTCCGAAATCGTGTCGGACAGGTCTTCGCCATCAGACTCCGGGTTTTCGGTCCCTCGGATCATCGCCACCCGTAGCCCCTCGCGGGTAGCATGTACGAGAGTATGGTAACTCCAGACAATACGTCCGAACTCCATCAAACCCAGGGCAAGGCCGATCAGGAGAGTGAAGATCAACGCAAACTCGACTAATACAGCGCCACGCTGCCGCCGTCGGGCCTCGGAGCGGACCGGGGCCGGGACTCTGATGTCTCTCTCGGTCTCGAAGGCAGCCTCAGGGCATGCCGGCATCGCAGAGGGCGAAGTTCTCATTGCACTCGCAGCCACACGTTCCGGTTGATACCAAAGTTGTCAGGAACACCAGGCCAAGGAAGTATGAGATCGAAGGTCTGCCGGGCCTGGGTGCTTACGTAGAGGCGCGGCAACCCGTAGCCCGGACAAGTCCCGGTCAGGCAATCGACTTCGGTTGGGCTGCCCCCTCCTGACGGGGGGCACTCGCATTTGCGGCTGGCTGTGGCTGTGACCGAAACGCGCAGGTCAGCGGCGTCATTGGATGTGAGAGATTCCATTTCCGTGAATTCGCCCGAGTGGAGGGTGTTCTGTGCACCGTAGAATGAGCCACCCGCCGCCGCGCCGGACATCACGATAGCGTGATAGAACGCACGAGATAAATCGGCGGCTCCCACGAACAGGAGCATGACGACAGGCGCCAGAACGGCAAACTCGACAGTCGACAAACCTTTGCTGACGTTCCTACGCATCGGTTCTTTGCGCCGCGCCCCGCTCGTCATTCGACGATCGTCGCCTTCATCAATGTTGCGCCACCCTGATCAGGGTCGGGCCTTGTGAAATCCACCTCGCTTGTACCGGAGATGTCCATCGTATTGGCTATGATCACTCCGTTGGAGCCTGTGCCTAGGGGAGTCCCTGCCCAATCGAGGTGCATGCTTGGAAAGTAGAACGAGCCTTCAAATGTGAACGTCGAGTTCCCCCGGCCAATCTTGTTTGTGGCGTTCGGAGCGTTGGGGTCCGCGAAGAACAGCATCCCCTGCATCGGGCCGCTCGAAGGCGCCGTAAAGGTCACGTCCGCACTACCGGAAATATCAATCGTGCCGCCGTCGTCAGTAAGGAAGAAGCCCACACCGAAACCACTGACGTTTCCTCCAATGATTCGCATCCCAGCTCGGAGGATGTAAACCCCAGGCTCAAAGGTTATGGTCTTGTTGCCCGTTATCTTGATCTCCGAATTATAGACTCCGGGGTAATAGGTATTCTCTACTTTCGAACCTGGCGGGTACGCCGCGGGGTCCAGAGGTTGCATGTACGCCATAGGATCCAGCATCGGCGGAACGCTGGTTTGCGGTGTCGGATTGATCGATCCGCTACCACTGTATCCCCCATTGACGCCAACATAGGTCGAGTTGATCGTTGAGCTGCTGCCGGGTACCTGCAAAGCTTGACTGTGCGAGGAATTCACCATCACTCCACAGTTCGCGTTGAGCGTGGGGCTACCGTTCACCTTCATTGCCCCGCTCGCGCTTGGATCGAGCGCCATAAGGCATGCATCGCCAAAATGGACGATTCCCGCTACGGAACGGGCTCGGACCGTAACCAGGTCTCGGCCGACGAACTGCATAAAGTAGGTATCGACATCCTCACTGACAACGACTTCAACGAAGTTGGTGTCGCCCAGCCTTGGGCCAGTCGCGGGTGGGTTGCTCACCGTCACCGTCACTTGGGCGTCGTCGTTGTCGAAACCGTTGCGGGCGGCATCGTATAGGGCGGCCGACGTCAGATAACTGCTGGTCTGTCTCGCGAGCTCCATCGCTCCGCTGGCAGCCGCACCGTCGGCCGCGGTCTGGGCTCGACGCCTAACGTCATAGAGGTAGCCGACATCGAGTGACAGCCCCAAGAATAGAGCCAGTGCCGGGACGACGACGGCGCCCCACACAAGCACCTGTCCTCGGCTGTCTCGTCTAAGTTCGTGAAAGCCCCGAGTAGTTAAACTCACGAGAAAAGCCGTTCCCAATCGAAAACTCGCCCAAGATGGCATTGTCTGACTAATTCATCGTCCGCCGTTGTTAACTCGTGAAGAAAGCATAGAACAAGAATTCGACAAAAACAATTAGCTTTCTCAATGCGGATGGCTAGATCTTTCTATCGGGACGGACTACATCCTAAAGTAGTTTTGTCCTACCCCCGAGCTATTGAGGTTCGCTGAATATAGTGGCCCATACCGGTCGGAAACTTGCGATGCCGGAAAGGGCGCGGCCATCAACTCCCACTCATGAACTTCGACCGGCCCGAAGTTCGTTCTCCTCCATGCCAGTCGTCCGTGGGCCGCTTGCGACCTCCCTATCCGCCGATCGGTGAAGCTTGTTCGCTACCGCTGATCGAGTCCCGGCAAGGCGTCTACGTTAAGATGGCCTGAGGGAGGAAGTCTGACATCATGGCAGAGCGAGAATATCGCATCGAGAAAGACAGCATGGGGCCGGTTCAGGTGCCGGTCGATGCCCTCTGGGGCGCTCAGACGCAGAGGGCCGTCGAGAATTTCCCCATTAGCGGTTTGCCCTTTCCGCGGACGTTCTTGCGCGCATTGGGATTGATCAAGGGAGCCGCGGCGGCTGTCAACCAAGACCTAGGACTCCTGGAAGCCGACATGGCCGCCGTGATCCAAGAAGCCGCCGACGAAGTTGCCCGCGGAGACCACGACGCGCACTTCCCGCTGGACATCTTCCAGACCGGCTCGGGCACCAGCACCAACATGAATGCCAACGAAGTGATCGCCACCTTGGCGACACAAAAGCTCGGTCGCAAGGTGCACCCCAACGACCACGTCAACATGGGACAAAGCAGCAACGACGTGATTCCCAGCGCCATCCACGTCAGTGCCTACCTCGAGGTTGCCGAGACGCTGATCCCCGGGCTCGATCATCTTCGCCAGACGATCGGCGGCAAAGCCGAACAAGTTGACGACGTCGTCAAGAACGGCCGCACCCATCTTATGGACGCGCTGCCGATTCGCCTCAGCCAGGAACTGGGCGGTTGGAGCGGGCAGATCGAGCAGGCTACGGCTCGCATCCGGTCGTCGCTGCCTCGGATCTCGCCGCTTGCGTTAGGAGGTACGGCGATCGGGACCGGCCTGAACGCGCATCCTGAGTTCGGCCCGCGGGTCGCCAAACGGCTCTCCAAGATCACCGGCCTGCCGTTTATCAGCAGCCGCAACTACTTCGTGAGCCTTTCGAGTCAGGATGCGATTGTGGAGTTGAGCGGGCAGATCAAGGCCGCCGCCGTGGCCGTCATGAAGATTTCGAATGACCTTCGCTGGATGAACAGCGGTCCCTTAGCCGGCCTAGCCGACATCGCTCTGCCCGCCTTGCAACCCGGAAGCAGCATCATGCCGGCCAAGGTCAACCCCGTGATTCCCGAAGCCGCCGCCATGGTTTGCGCCCAGGTGATCGGGAACGATCTGACGGTGACGCTTGGCGGCCAATCAGGCAACTTTCAGTTGAACGTGATGCTACCCGTCATCGCCCGCAACGTCCTCGAAAGTGCGCGCCTACTGGGCAACGCTGCTCGTGTCCTCGCCGACAAGGCGATTGCCGATTTTGACGCGAACGCAAAACGTGCGGCTGATCTTGTGGAGAAAAACCCTATCCTCGTTACCGCGCTGAATCCCGTTATCGGCTACGAAAAGGGTGCCGCTGTCGGCAAAAAAGCCTACGCCGAGGGCCGCAGGCTGATTGACGTCGCGGAGGAAGAGACCGATCTCAGCCGCGAGGAGTTGGAGCGTCTGCTCGATCCAAGAAGGATGACCGAGGGAGGGATTCTGAGGTAGTCTCCTTTGGCTTGCGGACCAGGACGTAGTAGCCATAGACAGGCCACCGCCACCATTCGTCGGTCACCTGCTCTAGCCGAAAGCCGGCGCTCGCTAACTCCGCGATAAGCAGGTCCCGGGGCATGCCGTGGCCGCCGCGGTTTTCCGGCACTCCGTCGGGCCGAGGCAGCCAAACGTTCCAAAGACCAGGCGCAAAGTCGATCACCGCCAGCACGCCTCCGGGTCTAAGCGCTTCGAACAGGCTGGCGTTGATCTCCGCTGGGTCCGTGAAATGGTGATAGACCTTTCGCATGAAGATTGCGTCACAGCATTCGGGGGCGAGGTTCGTTTGTTTCTTACCTGCTTCGATGACCGTGACAATATCGAGCCCGGCGTCAGCCACTCTGTCTCGTATGTCGTCCAGGTTGTCGGTGCCGATCTCGGTCGCAAACAGATGTCCGCCGGACCCCAACTCCTGTGCCAGCAGCACTGCCATTTTCCCGTTGCCGGCGCCGACCTCGCCGACCGTCATCCCGGCTTTAAGATCGAGGACTCCCATGATTCTCGATGCTTCGCCTTCGATGTCGCTGTCCGGCCCGAAGGCCTTGATATATGCCGCCACCCCGGCGACGAGAATGAGGAGCGGCACGACTCCCCACTTGAACTTTCGGCTATGAAACCAGCGTGTTGATCCTTGTTCCATAAGCTGACTCCTTTCCGCTAAGGGTCGGCGGGGTGTTAGCGCCGGCTAACTCCGGCTCGCTCGCGCATCTGACGAGGGTGCCGGGTATTGCGTTCTGAACGACGCTTTTTTTCGCCCCAGAAAAGTCGTCCAAGTGACTGAAGCAGATTGACTTATATGCCAATCGGCTTTGTTTGGTAATTCCCCAGCTTGGTGGGAGAAGTTGCTGGGTATCGGCAAAAGAGTTTCAGACCTTGCAGTCTGAAAAAAGGGGTGGAAGCTCACCCGCCTATCCGGAGCTTCCACCCCAACAGAAAGGGACGGAGAACAACCACTGGCGATCAACTGCAGCCGGAGGTTGAGCCACAGTTTTCGCACTTATAGCAACTGCCATTACGCGTCATCAGCGACCCGCATTCCGAGCAGATCGGCGAATCCACCGTCGCCGGCCGGAAAGACAACGACTTCTGTTCATCCAGCTCGGTAGGCCGCAGAGCGGGTGTTTCACCAACTTCCGTTTGTTTGTACTCGGGCGAGATGAACTTGGCGCCTAACCAGCGGAAGATGTAGTCCATAATCGACTTGGCATAGGGAATCTCCGAGTTCCCTGTCCACCCGCTCGGTTCGAAGCGCACGTGTTGGAATTTATCCACCAGCACTTGCAGCGGCACGCCGTATTGCAGGGCCATCGATACCGCGGTGGCGAAGCTGTCCATGAGACCGCTGATCGTCGAACCTTCCTTGGCCATGCGAATAAAGATCTCTCCCGGCGTCGCCCCATCGTCATAGAGGCCAACCGTGATATACCCCTCGTGCCCGCCCACGGAAAACTTGTGGGTCAGCGATTGCCGCTCGTCGGAGAGCTTGCGGCGCATCGGCCGGAAGACTACTTTTTCGGCCGTGGCCTCGGCGCTTTGGCGCTCTTCTTCTCCCTCTTTCCCCTGAGACGAGCTGAGCGGCTGCGCGCGTTTGGACCCATCGCGGTAGATGGCCACCGCTTTCAGCCCTAGCCGCCATGCCTCAATGTAGGCATTCACGATATCTTCGACGCTCGATTCCTCCGGCATGTTGATCGTTTTCGAGATCGCTCCGGAGATGAACGGCTGCACGGCGCCCATCATGCGAACATGCCCCGTGTAGTGGATCGCCCGTTCGCCGTTCTGCGGCCGGAAGCTGCAGTCGAAAACGGACAGCTGCTCGGCTTCAAGATGGGGCGCACCCTCGATCGTCCCGGTGGAATCGACGTGGTTGACGATTTCGCTGACCTGCTCGGGCGAATAACCTAACTTGAGCAGGGCTGACGGCACCGTGTTGTTAACGATCTTGATCACACCTCCGCCCACCAGCTTCTTGTACTTGACCAACGCCAGCTCAGGCTCGACGCCCGTTGTATCGCAGTCCATCATGAAGCCGATCGTACCGGTCGGTGCAATGACCGTGACTTGGCCGTTGCGGTAGCCGTTTTGACTGCCGGCCTCATAGGCGTCATCCCAGCAATGTTGCGCCGCATCGTAAAGTGCTTCGTCGACATGCTGAGAGTTGATCGTTCTGACGGCGTCCCGATGTCCCCGGATCACTTCCAGGAAAGGCTCGCGGTTGTGCTCGTAGCCGGGGAACGGTCCGCTGGTCTGGGCGATCCGTGAACTGGTTAAGTATGCCTGCCCGCACATCACCGCGGAAATCGACCCCGCGACGGCGCGCCCTTTGTCGCTGTCATAGGGCAAGCCCATCGACATCAGCAACGCTCCGAGGTTGGCAAAGCCCAGGCCGAGCGGCCGATAGTCGTGGGAGTTGCGGCAGATCGTCTCGGTCGGGTAGCTCGCGTTGTCGACGATAATCTCTTGCGCGACGATCAGCGTATCAACGGCATGGCGGAAGGCCTCGGCGTCGAATTGCCCGTTGGAACCTTGAAACTTGAGCAAGTTCAACGATGCCAGGTTGCAAGCTGAATCGTCCAAGAACATGTACTCCGAGCACGGATTGGAAGCGTTGATGCGAGCCGTATTCTTGCAGGGGTGCCAGCGGTTCACCGTGGTGTCGAACTGCATTCCAGGATCGCCGCACTGGTGGGTGGCCTCGGCGATGTCGTGCAGCAACTCGCGAGCTTTGTGGCGCTCTTTCGGTTGACCATTGACGACCGCACGAGTCCACCAGTCTTCATCGTTGAGGGCCGCTTCCATAAAGGCATCAGTCACCCGAACCGAGTTGTTTGCATTTTGGAAGAAGATCGACGAATAGGCATCTCCATCGATCGCCGAATCATAGCCGGCTTCGACCAGCGTCCACGCCTTGCGCTCCTCGCTGGCTTTGCACCAGATGAACTTCTTGATGTCAGGATGGTCGGCATTCAAAATCACCATCTTGGCCGCCCGGCGTGTTTTACCTCCCGATTTGATGACTCCCGCGAAGGCATCGAACCCCTTCATGAACGACACCGGACCCGACGCCTGCCCGCCGCCCTTGAGCGAGGCATCCTCCTCCCGAATCTTCGATAAGTTCGAACCGGTTCCCGATCCCCACTTGAACAGCATGCCCTCGGTCTTGGCGAGATCCATGATCGATTCCATGGTGTCGTCGGCCGAGATAATAAAACAGGCCGAGCACTGCGGGCGGTGGACGCCTGATTCTAAAGCCGCCACTTGCCCTGACGCCTTGTTCCACGCCCAACCGTAGCCACGACCCTCCTTCACCCCGACGTTGAACCATACGGGAGAGTTGAAACTGGCCTTTTGCGTAAGCATGAGGTGGGCTAACTCATCACGAAAGTTCTCGATGTCTTTCGTCGTCGCGAAGTAGCCATCGGCCGCACCCCAATCAGCGATCGTATCCACGACACGGTGGACCAACTGCTTCAAGCTGTGTTCACGCTCCGGCGTCCCAGCCCGCCCATGGAAATACTTACTGGCCACGATATTGGTCGCGGTTTGGGACCAGTCGCGAGGCATCTCCACCTCGCGCTGTTCAAAGATCGACTCTCCCTTTTCATTGGCAATCGAGGCGGTGCGGGTTTCCCACTCCAGCAGGTCGTAAGGTGTCTGACCGGAGTCCAAGTCTTTCGTGAAATGACGCGGGAAAGCCAGACCCCGCTTTTTTTCGACGTTTGTTGAGAGTCGATCTACTTGAGACGCCAAGTCAACGCTGATTTCACCCATCCTTCTCTTCCCTTCTTGTCTCTTGCATCTAGCTTGCCCAAACCGCCTCCCCGCAGCCCGAAAAGCGCCCGAAAAGCTGGTCGGCCGGAGAGTGCCGCATGAGCCTAAGAGGGCAGCCGGGCTCACGCGACAAGGAACATACTACACATGATCTTGGGGTCTGTCAACCCAAAAGTTCCACATATCGCGTATTTGGTTCTCGCCGTCCGTTTGGCCGGTCGAAGCCGTCTCCCCGGCATCCGGAGAAACCCTGGTCCCACCTGTCGGTGGTGGTTCCCGATCCGGGCACGAGGCTGATGACGTTGCCGCCGCTGGCCCCCGATTTCGGCTCGTCTAGAGTGCCACCCTTACTTTCGGAGCATCCGGATACCACTAGAGTTCCAAGGGAAAACACCCAGCCTGATAGTGAAATAGCCCTGAAACATAGGCCTCCGGGCTAGCGTTCCTCGCTGGTGATCGGCCTAGCCGGCCGCCTGGGGTGGTCCCTGCTGAAAGATCGTGTCGAGAACCGTGACTGCCTGATCTATGTGGCGCCGCTCGATGATGTAGGGCGGCAGGAATCGTAACACGGTCTCGGTGGTGCAGTTAATCAACAGTCCCATCTCCATCGCCTGCTGCACGACGGCCTTGCCGGGGACTCTCAGGTTCAAACCGACCATCAATCCCTTGCCGCGAACCCCTTCGACGAAGTCGTAGCGTACGACGAGCTCCTCAAGCCGACGCTTGAAATAATCCCCCTTTTCTCGGATCGCCGGCAGCTCCTCGTCGAGGACGTCCAAGAACTCGAGCGCCACCCGACAGGCCAGCGCGTTACCTCCAAACGTCGTGCCGTGCAGACCCGGGGTGATCATTTCAGCGGCTCGCTCGTTGGCAATGACGCAGCCCAAGGGCAGCCCCCCGCCGAGAGGTTTGGCGGTGACGAGTACGTCCGGCTGGATCGGCTCCGGACTTGTGTCGTCAGCAGACGGCTGATGCCACCACTGGAAGGCAAAGTAACTTCCTGTGCGGCCAAGCCCGCTCTGAATCTCGTCGAAGATCAGCAGCGCGTTATGCTGCTTGGCAAGGTCCATCGCGCGACGGGCGAAGTCCCTACTTACTTCCTGAAGGCCGCCTTCTCCTAGAATCGGCTCCAGAAGGATCGCCGTGGTCCGATCGCTGACGGCCGCTCTGAGCCCGTCGAGATCGTTCACATCGACGAACCTTACTCCCGGCAACAGCGGTTCGAAAGGTTCACGGTACTTCGCCGTACCAGTGACCGACAAAGCGCCCGCCGTCCGTCCTGCGAAGCCGTCGTTGAGTGCCACGATTTCGAACTTCTCGTCGCTCTGGCGACGCCCGAAGGCCTTAGCGATCTTCAGGGCGCCTTCTACACTTTCCCCTCCGCTATTGGTGAAAAACACACGGTCGAGTCCGGTGAGTTCAGTCAACCGGGCAGCCAGAGGCGCCTGGTAGCTGTGGTAGTAAAGGTTCGAGCAGTGAATCAGGCGGCTCATCTGCTCGCGAATGGCCTTGAGGATTCGCGGGTGGGCGTGGCCGAGCGCATTCACGCCTATGCCGGAGACGAAGTCCAGGTAGCGCTTGCCGGCCCCGTCGTACACGTAGCAGCCCTTCCCTCTGACGATGACCAGGGGAAGACGGGCATAGCTTTGGATCAGGCACTGTTTTTCTAACTCAACGACGCCCCCTTCGGCGGAGGCGGTGTTCGGAGGGGTCGCGGCCATAACGGGTATAGCGTAACAGAACGGGACGGGCCGTTAGACCTTCCCTGGGTAGAAAAAAGCCTGCTGCCGGTTAGCTCCCACCATCGGCATCTCTATCTTGAAAGTAGGTCATCTTGAAATAGGCCCGGTGGTGGGAGACTGTACATCCGCCGTCGCGCACGCCTACTCGGGGGTGACCGTGCCCACTTTCCTGCCGGCTTGGGCACAGACACGATTGTCCGTGCTACTCGATGCCGCTACGAATGGCGGCAATGGTACGCAGGAAGTGTGCCAAGTGGAAACCGGGCCGGCTCGGCGGCCAGCCGCTACATTCGGATCGATCAAGGAGCAGTAAGCTCCCGCTCCAGCCATGCCAGGTAGTTCGGAGACCCGTCCACGATGGGAATCGCCACTAGCTGAGGCAGATCGTAGCTGTGGAGCTTTTCGATCTCCCTGCCGAGGGCGCTCAGCGAACCCCGAGATGCCTTAATGATGAGCAACAACTCCTGTTCGTCTTGTAGATCGCCTTTCCAACGGTAAAAAGACCTCACCGCCGGCACGATGCTCACGCAAGCCGCCAGCCGTCGCTCAACCAAGTGTCGGGCGAGCTTCTCCGCCTCGGCGGCGTCGCTACAGGTCGTGTAGACAATGACTTTATCGGTCATGGCTAAGTCTTCTCCCTCCCAGCTGATTGCGGCTCAACTCGAAACCGGATTGGGATGTTTTTCTTATGGTAGTGACAGCCCTCTTCGAGTATAGTTAGGACTTAATGGAAGGACGCGGGCCAGGGAGCAACAGATGGCGGTGGCTAAGCTTCCTCGCTCTTGTCTTTGTCGGCCTGGCGTTTTACCACCTCTCGGTCTACGAACGGCTGACGGAACTCAACGCCTCGTGGGAGCGGGAAAAAGAGACCGCGCTACGACTTGAATCTCTCCGCGAGGAGAATGCCCACTTGGAGGCCGCCATCGACGACCTGGCGCCCGAAGGACCTGCCATTGAGCGGATTGCGCGACAGAAACTGGAAATGGTCCGCAAGGGCGAGACGCTAGTAAAAATCCCCGAAAAACGATAGGCTCGGCGGTCAGCGGACAACCCCTTGCAAGGGACTGCTGGCCGAAGCATAGAGTCTCTTCTCCATGCGGCCCGCCTCCCAGGCCAGCCGGCCCGATTCGACCGCGCCCTTCATGGCGAGAGCCATTTTCTCCGGCTCCTCGGCCTCGGCGATCGCCGTGTTCATCAGCACTCCGTCATAGCCGAGCTCCATCGCCCTCGTTGCGTCGGATGGGGTGCCAACGCCGGCGTCCACCACCAGCGGAACACTCGTAATCATCTCTCGGATGATCCGCAGGTTCGTCTCGTTCTGGATTCCGAGGCCCGAGCCGATCGGGGCGCCCAAGGGCATGACCGCCGCCGCGCCGGCGTCCACCAACTTCAGGGCGTTGACCAGGTCGTCATTCGTGTAGGGCAGAACGACAAAGCCTTCCTTCGCTAGTACGCGGGTGGCCTCGAGCAGGCCTTCATTGTCAGGAAAGAGCGTCTTCTGATCTCCGATGACTTCGAGCTTGACCCAGTTCGAGAGACCCACCTCGCGCGCCAGACGAGCAGTGCGGATGGCTTCGTCGGCTGTGTAGCAGGCGGCCGTGTTGGGCAGGATGAAGATTTTCTCTCGATCGATATAGTCGATTAACGACTCCTTAGAGCGGTCGGTCAGGTTCACTCTTCGGATCGCCACTGTCACACAGTCAGTGCCCGAGAGTTCATGGCAGCGCTTCATCTCTTGGAAGCTACGATATTTGCCCGTCCCGACAATCAGCCGCGACTGAAACTCGCGATCCGAGATTTTCAGACTCATGCTTCGATTCTATGCTTTTCGGCGGTCTCGCAGCAAAGCGCACGCCCGCTGATCCGCTTCGGCCTACCCAAAGCGTATGGAGCCAGCCGGGCCTTTCTCGGCCACGCGATCGGACCCTGCCCTGTCGTCCTTGGAGTTGACGTGCCCTTTCCGAGTGTCGCCCCGGCGGAAGGATCCTGGACGGATCTGCAAGATCGTGCGCCCTTCCATTACACTGGACAAGAGCCAGATCGACAGCTCCACGATGAAAACGCTGACCCGCATCGCGCGCCACGCTCGAATTACTTGGAGGAATCTCGAGCCTCACCCGAGCCCTCCGTTTCTGATTCTTTTCATCAACTCGACTTGCAACCAAAAGTGCGAGCATTGCTTTTACTGGCGCAACCTCAACCGCCCGGACGACCTCACGGTCGATGAGCTGTTCGCCCTGTCGCGATCGCTGGGCCGTGTTGAGAACCTGAACCTGTCGGGCGGCGAGCCGTTCTTGCGCAAGGAGTTCGCCGAGATTTGCCGGCAGTTCATTCGCCACAACAAGGTCCGTCAGATCTACGTTCCGACAAACGCCTACTTCACCGACCGCATGGTGGACCAGATCCAGCTGACGCTGGAGGAGAAAGAACTGGAACTATTTGTGGCCGAGTTTTCTCTCGAAGGCGTGGGCGAGTTTCACGACCGCTTTCGGGTATCACCGGGATCGTTTGAGCGGGCCATGGAGAGCTACGAGGCGCTGGTTGAGCTGCAGCGACAGGACCCGCGGCTGCGGATCCACGCTACGTCGTGCGCTACCGACGTCAACCTGGACGAGATCCGGCGACTCACAACTTACTTATTCGACCGTTGCCCGCGGATGGAGCACCACAATTTGGTCCTGATCCGGGGAGACCGCAAGAACCCCGCTCTACAAGGCCCCGCCATGGACGAATACCAGCGGCTTTACGATTATATTCGCCGCCTCTGGAAGCCCCGCGAGCAGGGGCGATACGGCTCCATCGTCGAGCCCATTACGCAGTGGGTGAAGGTGCGAACGGCACGCGAGCAGCGGCAGGTCGTGTCTTGTCGGGCCGGCGTCTTGAGCGCCGTCGTTTATTCGAACGGGGACGTCAGCGTCTGCGAGAACCATCCGCCTCTGGGGAATCTGCGTCAGAAGCCTTTCTGGGAGATCTGGAGTTCAACCGAGGCGCGCGAACGCCGACGCTCGATCGGGCGCAAGGAATGCTATTGCACGAATGAAACCTTCTTGTGGCCGAGCGTGGTCCATCAGGCCGGGGCCCTTGTGCGCTCGCTGGTGGGATCCCGGGCCTGGCGGCGAGTCGAAGGGGTTCGCCCTCAGGAAAAAACCGCCGTCTCGATGACCGGAAACTACGGGGAGTCGGATTCAAACCTCAATCGACTCATTCGTATTCAGCAACCCCCGTCTGCTCCCCCGCACTCGATCGCGGGTCCCGCCCCGATCGCAGCTACTGAAGCGGATGAGAGTGAGTAGACGACCTACTCAGGTCTCGCAATAACTCACAAAAGTGGCCTTGCCTTCCTTTGCCGAAAGCTCGAACAGGCGAACCAGCTTTGCATCCGGCTGCCGAAAACCGGGAGGGCACGGGCACCTGAGGACCAATCTCCAGCGAAGCGGCGGCCGCTCTTGGGGGGCAGCTCTACACCTAAAGCCAACTGCTTCTCAGGTGCCTGTCCCCAGACCCACAAGATAAGGGAGATTCGAAGAGTTTGGCCCCCGATCGCCGTCCTGTCGCAACGGTTCAACCCCAGTCACAACGGGCCTCGCTCGGAGATGGTTCGCTTCCATCCTCAAGCGGGAGAGAGAGTGGCGCCGGAACGCCCCGAAACTTTCTCGTCCTTTCGGCGGGCGAGTCCGTTGTCAAGGTCCTGACGTTTTTCGTTTTTACGTACCTGGGCCGACTGCTGGGGCCCGCCGCCTACGGCAACTTCGAATTCACACTCGCCTTGATGACCTTTTTCGCCTTGTCGGTCGACTTAGGCCTGAGTACCTACGGCGCCCGCGAAATCGCCAAGCAGCGCTCCAGAGCGGCAATCCTTCTCAGAGACATTTGCCTTCTACGCGCGCTGCTGGCGGCAGGGCTCTTCGCCGTGCTCGTCCTACTTACCCTGCTGGTTGAAAAGAATCTTGAGGTAAAGATTCTCTTGATCCTGTACGGAGTAAGCCTTTTGGGTATTCCCGGGCTGCTGCACTGGTTCTTTCAGGGCCACGACCTGATGCACTGGGTCGCGGTCGCTCAGATCATCCGCCAAGGTGTTTTCGCGGCTCTTGTTTTGACCCTCCTAACGGAGACCACGCCCCTCTTCTATATCGGTCTTTTCGAGTGCGCTTCCGTCTCGGCGGTAGTGTTGTTCTGCGTTTGGATCGTCCGAAGAAACCCGGCCTGGCGGCTCCCTGCTTGGAAATTCGACTGGCCGGCCTTGCTGAAGCACCTCCGGGAGGGCGCGCCGATCGGCCTCTGTGACCTGGCTTGGGCGGCGCTCTGGTACTTTTCGACGGTGCTGCTTGGTTTCATGGTGACGGATCAGGAATTAGGATGGTTCGGAGCCGCCCATCGCGCGTCGGGGGCTGTACTTACCTTCGTGTGGCTCTACTTTTTCAACCTACTGCCATCCATTTCCCGCTGCGTGGGCCAACCGAGAGAGTCGCTGTTGCGACTGATGGCGCGCTCTCAGACCGCAGTCGCCTGGGGGGGCATATTTGCGGCGCTGCTGCTAACCGTGCTCTCTCGCCAGTTGCTGATGCTGGCCTATGGGGACGCCTACGAGAACGCCGCGGCTCCGTTTTCGGTGCTCATCTGGGTGGCGCCGATCGCCTTGATAAGTGGGCATTACCGCTATACCCTAGTGGCGTACAATCTCCAGAAATGGCTGCTTTATTGGACCGCTCTGGCTGCCCTGGCCGGCGCTCTGGCGGGGCCGGTGTTGATCAGCCGATATGGGCCGCTGGGCGCCGCCGTGGCGGCATTAGGAGCTAATGTAATCGTGCTCGCGCTGTGTTACGAAACGGTCCGCCGACGTGTCGCCGAGATTCCGTTCGCGGCGAAGCTGGGCCGGCCTGTATTGGCCCTGGCACTCTCGCTTCTCCCGTTCTGGGCTCCTTGGGAAGTCAATCCCTGGCTGCGGGGTACGCTGATCGCGGCGATCTACTTGGGATTATTTGTCTGGTTCGAGCGCAGCAATCTCCCCGAACTGATCAGAAGCCTGGTGAACCGAGGAGCATCACGCGATGGAGACCGGTAAGAGGTCCGCACTGATTGGCCAAACGAGGGGGCCACTCGGGCCATCGATTGGCGGGCCCTCCCCACGGCCCGGGAACCCTTAAGAAGGAAGGTCCGACGACAAGCACCGCAAACACGCATGGAGCCAGAGACTCACTCCACGGCGGAACTTAGCCTGCTTTTCTCACCAGGTGGCGAGGCGAAGTGCGTGAGAGGCCCGTCACTACAAGGCGCGCGCCGCTCGGCGCGCGGAGGCGTACTCGAACAGTACGTTGAGCACGGCGAGCAAGCGCAACGAAGTAGTGGCGGGCCTATCGCGTGCTTCGACCGTCAGGTGGTGAGAAATGCGGGCTAGCCTGCCACCCACCGGCTGGCGGTTCTCGCCTCGTGGCATCGCTCTACGCCTTTTCATCACCTGCTGGCTCATCTACGTCTTGCACTTTGCCACGAATACGGTGCGCGAAATCTATTTGGCCTTGGCGATTGGCGACCACTTTTCATTCCGGGTGGATGAGTACGCCCACATGCATCCGGACCTGTTCGAAAAAGAAGGCTACGGTTGGCACATCGGCGCCAACCCTGGCGCTTCGATGATTGCGGCGGTTCCCTACGCAGTAGCGCGACCGTTGATCGATGGGTTGGTTGAGCGGACGAACCAGAGGCGCGCGGCGGCCGGACTGACTGAACCGCCGGCCTACAATTCCCCGTGGCCCATGGCGCGCGAGTTTTATCGTGAAGCCTGGCGGCGCGGCTACGACGTCAAGTTCGGCCTGGGGGCCTTTGTCATTCAGGCGTTCTGCATGGCGCCGATATCCGCACTTGGCGTGGTAGCCATGTTTTTCGCCCTGCGCAGGGTTTTCGGTTCGGACCGAGCTGCCTTTTGGCTCACCCTGCTCTACGCCTTCGGGACTCCGGTCTTCTTCCGGACCGGTTATCTCAACCACAACCTCATGCTCGGTCACGTTGCTTTTTGGGGCTTGCTGACGTTGTGGAATCCGGCGGGGTCAGCTCGCCCTTCGGCTCGAATGCGATACCTTCTAGCCGGGCTGTCGGG
The DNA here is from genome assembly GCA_965248105.1 of Bryobacterales bacterium. Classification (GTDB taxonomy): domain Bacteria; phylum Acidobacteriota; class Terriglobia; order Bryobacterales; family UBA6623. The sequence continues at coordinate 24,512 of CBDFIK010000006.1, read as the reverse complement.
CGGCGCCGCCGTCCTGCTGGATTACTCGGGCGTGATTCTGCTGGCCGGCCTACTGGTTTACGGCGTATTTCGGATTGAAAAGAAAGCCGACAGCGATCAAGATAATCCGCCTCCTGCCAGCGCTCGAATACGCCACGCACTGCTCGTTGGACTCGGGGCGCTGGGCCCGATCGTTTTGCTTTGGTTTTATCAGTGGAGAAGCTTCGGCCATCCCTTCTATCCCGGCCAGCACTGGATGCCGCCGGTCGAATGGATCGAATTGGGCTATCAGGGCTTTACATGGCCTCAACTCGACTTGCTCGCCATGCTGGCTTTCGATTATCGCTTTGGACTGTTTGTAAGCGCGCCCATCATGCTTTTGGCTCTGGCCGCCCCATTCGTCAACAGAGGGCAAAACCGGCGGCTGGACACGCCTGAACTGGCCTTCGTGCTGGTTGTGCCGCTGGCACTGTGGCTTTTCTTCGGCGGGGTGCATTACACGAAGCTGCAGTTCGGGACGGGGATTCGTTATCTATCCACGGCGTTCCCGTTCCTGTTCGTGGCCGTTGCCGTCGTACTGGCTCGGTTGCCGCGCCCTGTGGCTTACTTCATCGGTGTGGCATCGCTCGCCCAGTCTTGGTGCCTAGCTATGTACCGCGACGTCGAGCGCGGCTGGGGCATGGCGGAACCGATACTGCACGTACTGACCGGCGGCTTGCAGTTGCCCGCGCTTAGCGTCTTGTCGCGCATGGAAGGGCAGTACGGAGATTACTTCGTAACCGGGGCCTCTCCACTCCTCTTGTTCGTCCTGACGGCGATGATACTCTACGGTGTATGGTCGCCGTCGCTGCCGAAGCGGACGGCGGGCCGTATCAAGTAGATGTCGCAGCCCACAGCCAAAACTGTTTCGACCACCGTCGACATCGTGATCCCCGTCCTCAACGAGGCTCACGTGTTGGAAAAGTCCGTCGAGACGGTGCGCCGCTTTCTTGCCCGGGGATTCGACTATTCTTGGAAGCTGGTGCTTGTCGACAATGGATCGACGGACGGCACCGACCAGGTAGCCCAAAGGGTCGCCGAGAAGCATGCTGACGTCGAATTCCTCCAGCTCCAGCAAAAGGGCCGCGGACGCGCCCTGCGGCATGCCTGGCTGAGGAGCCAAGCCGACGTCGTCTGCTACATGGATGTGGATTTGTCGACCGATCTGGAAGAGCTGCCGAAGTTGATTCGCGCGGTCGCCGAGGAAAACTATGACATCGCGGTGGGCTCGCGCCTGTTGCGGGAATCGCGCACCAAACGCTCGCTCGCCCGCGAGATTACGTCCCGCGTCTATAACGCCGTTCTCAAACTTTGCCTGGCCACCCGTTTCAGCGACGCACAATGCGGTTTCAAGGCGGTGAGTCGCCAAGTCGTCAGTCGCGTCGTGCCGCGGGTCGAAGACGAGTCCTGGTTCTTCGACACGGAACTGCTCGTATTGGCCGAAAAGCAAGGCTATCGCATCAAAGACGTCCCCGTCGCCTGGACGGAAGACGACGACAGCCGTGTTAGAATCATCCCGACTGCGTGGGATGACCTCAGGGGCGTATTCCGACTCCGACGGCAGCTGAAGAGCGGCAAAGCGGCACTGGCGGAGGCGCCCCAAGCACCCCGGAAAGATTCATGAGGGTCCTGCTCATTAATCCATTTCAGGTGGATCTGGTTCACAAAAGGGGCCGTATCTACAATCGCCGCTGGACCCCGCTTGACCTGGCCAACACGGCCGCCGTGTTGGAGCGGGAGGGAATCGAGACGGCGATCGTCGATGCCAACGCCGAGCAGCTCGGCCCCCAGCAGGTGGCGGGGCGCGCCCGGGGCTTCGATAAGGTTTTCATTACCTCCACGAGTCTGGATCGTTGGCAGTGCCCCCATCTCGACATCAATCCCTTCTTGAAAACAGTGCGAGCGGTTCAGGACGTGGCTCCCGAAGTTTATGTCATGGGCAGTCATGGGACCGTGAAGCCGGTCGAGATGCTGGAGGAAACTCGCGCCCGGGCGATCATTCGAGGCGAGCCGGAGGTCACCGTCCGGGAATTGTGTCGCACGAGTTCCCTTGCGGAAGTTCCTGGGATCACTTACCAAAACGGGGGCCAAGCCGTAAGCAACCCCGACCCCAAGCCTCTGAAGATGGATGAGTTTCCCCTGCCGGCGTTCCACCTTCTGCCGATGGACCTCTACCACTACGAGGTGCTCGGAAAGAACTTTTGTCTGTTTGAGATGTCGCGCGGTTGCGCTTCCGACTGCACTTTTTGCCTACTCAAGCCCTATGGTGTTGGAGTCCGCAAGAAATCGGTAGACCGTCTCATTGCGGACGTCGAGCACGGCATCCAAAAGTTCGGCGTTCGCACGGCGTACTTCATCGATCTCGAGTTCACCGTCTTACGCAAGCAGGTCGTGGAGTTCTGCAAGTACCTGAGCAAGAAGTCCTACGATTTCACTTGGTGTTGCCAGACCCGTTTCGACCTCGTGGACGACGAGTTACTGGCACTGATGAAGCGGGCCGGCTGCCGGTTGATCCACTTCGGCGTGGAGGCCGGCAGCGAAGAAGTCCTCCAGACGGTCGACAAAGACATCACCATGAAAGAAATCGAAGCGGGGATGAAGAAGGTCAAGGCCGCCGGCCTCGAGTCGGCTTGTTTCTTCATTATGGGTTTCCCCGGAGCCCAGCCGAAAGACATGGACGACATCCGCCGCTTCGCGAACCGACTGAATCCTACCTATGCGCTGTTTCACGTTGCTGCGCCGTATCCGGGGACGCAGATGTACGACGAAGCGAAGAACGACCCCAACGTCCGCTTCAGCGACGGTACCCTTTTCCCCGAAGCCTACGAAGGGCCGCTGTCCGTGCAGCAATTGAAGTCGATGACTCGCAACGCCTACCTGCGCTATTACACCCGGCCCTCTTATTTGTTCTCCCGCGTAGCGAAGGGCGAGTTTCGCGCCGTAGCCAATCAGGTCAACTTGTTCTGGCAATTTGTCCGCGCGTAGCGAATTCCCGCTCGTCAGCCCGCGTGAATGCTTTCCCGACAGAGCCCTGCTCGTCAGGGCTTGGGAGCCGCGAAGCGGCGGCAGGATCATAGCCTAGGGTGGAGCCGGAACGGCGGAACCCTGAGTACGAATAGCAACAACCGCACAAGCCCCGCAGGGGCGTAGGATCATAGCCTAGGGTGGAGCCGGAACGGCGGAACCCTAGGTGACGGCCCGGGCCCCGACGAGCCCTGAAAGGGCGGCGGGAAACACTCATCGCCACAAGAAACGCTCCTCATATTCAAGTTCGTTCCGCTTCAACAAAGAGAGAAATTCGTCCTTGAACGCCACTCGTTTGTGGTGCGCCGCCTGGTTGGCTATGTATTTCCTGACGCCGGAGACGTTGGATTGGCTCACGCTGAATGCCGCATAGCCGGCCTGCCAGGCGAAGTCCTGAGGCCCTTCTCGCATCCAGTGAGAGGACTTGGCCTTGATCCTCCGCATGGCCTCCGCCAGCGTCACGGTGGAAGGGAGCGTCAACAGCATGTGAACGTGATCGGCCACGCCGTTTACGATCAGCGGCTCCCCGCCCAGACTTCGCACAATCCCACCGAGGTAGGCGAACAATCGGGGACGAATCGGCTCCTTGAGCAAGGGGGCCCGGTCCTTCGTCGAGAACACGACGTGGACCAAGATACGGTGCAGCGTTTGCGCCATGATTTCCTGCCGCCCCTTCAGGGCTCAACTTTGTTTTCCGCTTACCTAGGGTTCCGCCTTCGGCTTCCACCCTAGGCTATAATCCTGCCGCCGCTTCGCGGCTCCGTGAAGCCCCGCAGGGGCACCGAATTGTGCTACCCGGGACATGGTGTGGACTTTATGCCGGGCACATAGTGAACAGGGGCTCCTTTCCTATGATGGTGTCAGATTGGGTTGAGGTGCTGGTGGAGGAGGCCGCGGAGGCGGCCCCGCAGGGGCCGTTGTCCCCCCGGGGGGACAACGGCGCGACTCGATTTTGGCGCACATCAAAGCGGCCGAGTTCAAGCGTCGAGAACCACACCCGATAGATCCCATCGTCGATGGCTTCGAGCCCGACCGGCTCTCGGGCCAGGACTTCGCTGACGAAGATCCGTCGCCCTTGCCAGTACATTTCTCCTCGTTTCCCGACCATGCGGCGCAGATATCCCGTCGGATACTCGACCTCAGGCAGCTGCCCGCGATACGGCCTCGGCGAGGGATGATACACACTCCCCGGCGGGCGTTGCCCCCATGCTTGATGCGGACGCTCGTCGTTGTACTCACGGCGAAAGCGGCGAAACGCTCGCTGTTGCGCCCGCCTGGTCGCGGCCGGCGGTTGCGCGGTGTGTTGCTTCAACGTGCGATGAAAACGCTCTTGGCGTCCGTTCGCGCTCGGCGTCCCCGGCGGGATGCGCTCGACCTCGATCCCCAGCTTCGTCCACCAGATGCTCAAGCGGCTTAAGCCGCCGATCGCACGGCTCGCAAACGGTGCTCCGTTGTCGCTGCGCATCCGCTTCGGCAGCCCGTATTCACGGAACACCGTCGCCAACACCGCCTGCACATGTTCGAAATCGCAGCCGTCGAGCGCTTGGCAGCACAGCACGTAGCGGCTGTGATTGTCGAGCAGAGTGAGCGGATCGATGCGCTCGCCGTTGCGCTCTCGGAACCACCCTTTGAAATCGATCGAGAGCACCTCGTTGGGTCCGTCGGCGTGGGCCAACGGTTGGTTGTAGGGCGGCGTGCGACGGCGCTTCTTGCCTGGACGGGTGAGCCCTTCGTGGCGCAGGATTTCCCCGCTGGTCGACGCTGCCGGCGGCTTTCGCTGGGGCTCATCGTCTCGGAGGCGATCGCGGATCTTCGGGGCTCCCCAGAGCGGATGATCGCGGCGGATCTCCAGGACACGCTCGACCGTTTGGGGGCTGCTTCGATGGGCCTGATCGAGCGGCGCTCGCGAGCGATCCTCGAGACCGTGGAGGCCATCTTGGCGGTAGCGGTTGACCCATTTGTAGCCGATTCTGCGCTGCAGGCCGTAGCGGCGGCACAACGCGGCCATGGTGTCGTCCTGTTTCAGGTAATCGTTGATGAACTTCAACCGTTGTTTCATGAGGCTTGTCGTTTCCCAAGGCATGAAACATTTTCGTCATTCTATGTTTCCCCTGGGAAATGTGTTCACCATGTCTCCGGTATGACCTGTTCACCATGTCCCCGGTAAGCACCGGCTAGTAGCCCAGGGCGGTCAGCCCTGGGTGTGGTAACCGTCCACCCAGGGTTCCGCCTAACTGGAGTGGACCCAGGGCTACTCTCCGCTGGCCCTGGCGGGCCTATCGGGTGCTTCGACCGTCAGGTGGTGAGAACCGGGGTTCAGCACTTCAGGTTTACCGTAAACTAAGTAGTCCATTTCATAAATACACTCACGTTTCGGGCGAGGGCAGGCGGGCACAGCATGCCGTGCCCGAAGTTCCCGATCGTCCACCTGGCTTCTAAATCTAAATATACGTGACCGAACTTATGAAATGGACTACTTAGATCTGCGACTCGCTCGGCGCTGCGAGCGGTGCGCGGAGCGAAAGCGAAGGAGCTGCCGCTATGCGGCTCAGTCTCATCAGACTCCACCGACCCTTCGGAAGATACTTTCGCCGCAAACGGTTCCGGCAGTTTCTGAGCGCTTTCGGAGTGTCGAGGGAAACACGTGTGCTCGACGTCGGGGGCCTACAGTATTATTGGCAGTTCTCCGACCTCTTGCCGCGTGTCACGACCGTGAACCTCGAATGGCCTTCCGCTGGCCAGAGGCCGGGCGATTGGGTTATCGCCGACGCGCGAATGCTCCTGTTTCGGGAAAAGTCGTTCGAGGTCGCCTTTTCCAACTCCGTGATCGAGCACATCTCGGATCCAGCCGACCGTCAGTCTTTCGCCCGGGAGCTGGGGCGAGTGGCCGAGCGTTACTATGTCCAAACGCCGAATTTTTGGTTCCCGGTAGAGCCTCATCTGATGACACCCTTTGTTCACTATCTCCCCCGAACGCTTCAACGTCGTCTGTTGCGCAACTTCACGGGTTGGGGGATCCTGGTGCGTCCGACGCCCGATGGGTGCGACGACTTCTTACGCGACATCCGAATGCTGGATGAGCGCGAGCTGAGGCAGTTGTTTCCCGAAGCCGAAATTTGGGGTGAGCGAGTCTTGGGAATCACTAAATCGCTTATCGCGGCCTATCGGTAACGTCATGGCCCCTCATCAAGCTGTTGACGCGCAGGCACGGCCAGCAGCCCGTGGCAAAAGTCGTGCAAGAGCGAAAAATGGGGACTGCCACCAATTCGCCCCTCGTCACATCCCTAGAAACAAAGTGCTTAGCCTGAAGCGAATTGGCTGGCTGTACCCGATTTTTCGCGGCCTTCGCTTTCACCACGGGCTGCTAAATCGAGGTTTTCGACACCACCCCTGGGCAGCCCTGCTCGTGCTATTGCCCCTGCTGGTCTTTGTGCCCAGCTCGGCGGCGCTAAAAAAGCTTCGCCTGGAAGCGATTGTCTCCGATGGCGGCCTCACTGGCCCCACACCCACGCAGTTGCGCTGGAGTCCCGACGGCCGGCTGCTCAGCTACATCCTGCAGCGCGAAGACCCCGACAAGCGAGATCTGTGGGCCATTGATCGAATCAGTGGTGAGAATCGGGTTCTAGTGACGAGCGAAAAGTTGGCGACACTGGCGCCTGCCGCCAAGCAAGCCACGACAGACGAGCGGGAGCGAGAGCGCCGCCTGCGCTATTCGGTCGCTTCCTATCTCTGGTCGCCGGACTCGCAATCGATTCTGTTCACCAGTTCCGGGCGACTCTATCTCTATGATTTGGCGGCCAAGAAGGCCCGGCCGCTCGCGCCCGGCAAGCGAGGAGTGCGAAACCCGCGGTTTTCGCCCCACGGTCGCTGGGTTTCCTTCCTCTACGAACACGACATCTGGCTCGTTCCTCCAAGCGGAGGGGAGGAGCGACGGCTGACGTGGGGAGCAACGGACACCCTATTCCACGGCGATCTCGACTGGATCTATCCGGAGGAGTTTGCGATCCGCTCCGGCTACGAGTGGTCGCCCGACGGACGGAGACTCGTGTTCCTCGAGATCGATCAGAGCTTGGTTCCCACGTATCCCATCCCCGATTTGCTGGACCTCGCGGCCACGGTCGACCTCCAGCGCTATCCCAAACCCGGAGATCCGAACCCCCAGGTTCGCGTGGGCATTATCGAAGCGAAACCCGGGGATTCAGGCAAGCCGCGCATCCACTGGGTCGACCGCCGCGGCGAGTACATCCCTCGTATGGCCTGGGCCGGTAATGACCTGGTTGCCGTGCAGCTGCTGAACCGGTCGCAGAACGAGTTGGAGCTGATCTTCGCCGACGTCAGGAACGGGCGCAGCCGGACCGTGCTGGCGGAAAAAGATTCCTACTGGATCAATGTGACCGACGATCTCAACTTCCTCAAAGAATCGAAGGAGCTGCTGTGGACTTCAGAGCGGACCGGCTTCCGGCACATCTACCTTTATGGCTACGACGGCCGCCAGCGGCGGCCGCTGACCGAAGGCCCCTGGGAGGTGAGCAAAGTTGTTGACGTGGACGCCGAGAGCGGCTGGGTCTACTACCTCGCGAACGAGGACAACCCACTCGGCAATGATCTCTACCGAATAAAACTCGAAGGCAACGGTAAGGAGCGGCTCACAAACGGCAAGGGAAGTCACAGCATTCTGATGAACGCACCCAAGAACGCCTACGCCGACACGCGCTCCACCCTCACGACGGCGGCGGAAACCGTCGTGCGCGACCCGAACAGCGACAAGACGACGCTCGTCCACCGCTCCTGGCCGCTAGACGAATACGAGCTCGTAAAGCCGGAACTTGTCGAGCTGAAATCCTCCGATGGCGCCCTCGTCCGGGTCATGCTGATCAAGCCGCGGCCTCTCGACGCCAAGCGGCGGTATCCCGCGTTGATGTACGTCTATGGCGGACCCCATGCACCGACCATCCGCGATGCTTGGGGGCGGCGCTACCTTTTCCATCAATATTTGGCGCAAAAGGGCTACGTGGTCGCCTATGTCGACGACCGTGCCTCATCTCTACGCGGACATCGTTACGAGGCTGCTATCCGCGAAAACTACGGTCCGACGGCGCTGGAGGATCAACTCGCAGCCGTCAAATACCTGCGGTCGCTTGACTTCGTAGACCCCAAGCGAATCGCGATTTGGGGATGGAGTGGAGGCGGCTTCAGCGCTTGCTTCGCTCTCACTCATAGCGACGTGTTCAAGGCGGGGGTGGCTGTGGCTCCGGTCACCGACTGGCGGCTCTACGACTCCATCTATACCGAGCGTTATATGGGACACCCCGCTAAGCAGGCAGAAGCCTATCGCAAGACTTCGGCGGTCGAAGCCGCCGAAAATCTAAACGGCCGGTTGCTGCTAGTGCACCCCACGTCTGACGATAACGTGCATATCCAGAACACGATGCAGTTTATCGATGCTTTAGTAAAGGCAGGCAAACCCTACGATCTGCTGGTTTATCCTGGAAAGACCCACTCGATCCATGGGGAAGCGGCCCGGATACACCTGTTCCGGGGGATCGAAGATTTTCTGGGAAAACACCTGTAGCGGTCGCGCTATACGATTCCCAGCGCAAGTACCGCGTCGGCGACCTTGATGAAGCCGCCGATATTGGCGCCGCGGCCGTAGTCCACGTAGTCCGAATTCTGTCCGTGGGTCACGCATTGGTTGTGGATTCGCTTCATGATTTCTTGCAGCCGCCGATCGACTTCGGCGCGGCTCCAGGTCGTGTATTGCGAATTCTGTGTCCGCTCAAAGCCGGAAACAGCGACCCCTCCCGCGTTCGAGGCCTTGCTGGGCGCGTGCAACGTCTTGGCGTTGTGGAAAACTTGCGCCCCGGCCGGGGTTGTCGGCATATTGGCTCCCTCGACGACAGCCAGGACGCCGTTTCGGACGAGCTCGGAGGCATCGCCTTCGTCGATTTCGTTTTGCGTCGCGCAGGGGAAGGCAACATCCGCCTTCACGGCCCAGGGCTTCTTCCCGGCATGGTATTCGCAGCCAAACTTTTCGGCGTACTCCGAGATGCGACCTCGCTTGACCGTCTTGAGATCGATCACGTAGTCGAGCTTCTCTTCATCGATGCCGTCGGGGTCGTAGATAAAGCCCGACGAGTCGGATAGGGTCACGGCCTTGCCGCCCAGGTGCAGAATCTTCTCCACGGTGTACTGCGCGACATTCCCGGACCCGGAGACCAGACAGGTTTTCCCTTTCAGACCGTCCCCCCTGCTTCTCAGCATCTCTCGGAGGAAATACACCACGCCGTAGCCGGTCGCCTCTTTACGAACGAAGCTGCCGCCCCACGCCGGCCCCTTGCCGGTAATGACGCCCGTGAACTCACCCGTCAGACGTTTGTACTGCCCGAAGAGAAAGCCGATTTCGCGGTCTCCAACGCCGATGTCGCCAGCCGGGATGTCCTTGTCCTCGCCGATGTATTTGAACAGCTCGCTCATAAACGACTGGCAGAAGCGCATGACCTCGTCGTCCGACTTGCGCTTGGGATTGAAGTTCGATCCCCCTTTAGCCCCGCCCATGGGTAGCGTGGTAAGACTATTCTTCAGGACCTGCTCGAACCCCAAAAACTTCATGATGCTCAGGTTGACGGAAGGGTGGAAGCGCAGCCCGCCTTTGTAAGGGCCGATGGCGTTGTTGAACTGCACCCGCCAGCCGCGATTCGCCCGCACGCAACCCTTGTCGTCCTTCCAGGTCACGCGGAAGATGATGGCCCGGTCCGGCTCGGTCATGCGCTCGAAAACTCGTGCCTCCCTATACTTGGGATTCCCGAGCGTGAAGGGAATTACGTGCTCGGCGACCTCCCGTACCGCTTGGTGGAACTCCGGCTGCCCGGGGTTGCGACGCACCAACCCGTTCATGAACTGATTCAGTTCTGACTCTGCCTCCTGCCTGCCGGCCATGCGACCCTCCTCTCCCCGTTCACCGGTTGCCGACTCGGTTGTGACCGGAGTATTCAAAAGCTACCGCAAGCGCAGGCCCGCGCGCCACTCCTCGATGCAGTGGGCAGCCCCCCAGAGTTGGTCCCAGATAGCTGAGACACTCTTGTCGAAGGCGCTAACGTCCCGTGGCGTGGGCCATCCAGCCTGCGGGAACCTCTACTGGGAACGGAACCGGCTGCGGCTTGTCAGGAAGTGACGCGAAGCCGCGCCCGCCCCGGGGCTGCCGAAGATTAGTGGGGCATGGTAAAAGCCCAACCAAGCTAAGGAATTGAAAAAAAAGAATGGGTGCCTGCTCCAACTCCTTTGCAGTCCGAGGAGCTAATCGAGCAACGACCCGGTCTCACTGACCCGACGCGTGACCCCGACTCCGCATCTCTCCAGCCTCGGTCGCGGACTCAGGTTCGGGCTCGCCGAGGGATTGAGATCGACGACCAACGTTGCCGCCCGCGTGTTGAGCCAGTTGCTCGAGGGAACTGATGACCAGACAGCGACGTCGGATTTCGAGACAGCCCCGCCGCTGGAGCTTGTTCAATGAGCTCGAAGTCGTTTCCCTGGTCGCGCCAACCAAGCCTGCCAGGTCCTTTTGAGAGAGGCGAAACTGCAGGGTCTCCTCCGAGGAACCGTTCTCTTGCGCCGAGCCGGCCCAGCGAAGCAGGAGCCGCGCAATCCTCTGCTCAACCTCCAGCAGGCTGAGCGACTCGACCTGCTCTTCCAGGTGACGCACCCGTTGGCCCAGGACTTCGGCGAACGACCGCCAAAACTCTAGGTTCTCGCCTGCGTAGGCCAAGACTGCTTCTCGCGGGATGACGGTTACCGAAGCCCGTTCGAGCACTTCGGCCACCGCCCGGCGGATCCGCTCACCGAACAGACCACCCTCGCCGAAGATCTCTCCCGGCCCAGCGATCTGGAAGATGCATTGCTTGCCGCCTGAACCGGGCACAGAGATCTTCACGCGCCCGCTGCGCACCAGCAACAGCTGATCACTTGGGTCGCCGGGGGAATACAGGCGCATCCCACGGTCTAAGTTGGACAGCGCTACGGCTCCTTCCAGCCCCAGAATCTCACTTGCGAATCCCATAAGAGGGGTAGACATGGGCAGCGCCGCCGAGGACGGGGTTCAAGCGCGCATTAACAATACCAAATGTTACAAAAATTTATACCCCAGCCGCGGGCCTTTACATTTTTCGCCTGAACTTTTGAGCCCTGTCGAAGTACCGCGCCAACTCTTCGGTCCCAAGCTTCTTCCGGCAATCTTCCAGATTCTGGATGTAGGTCGACAGACCTTCAACCAGGTTGTCGCGATTCGTCGACACGATGTCTTTCCAGATGTCGTAAGAACTTTCGGCCAGCCGAGTCATATCACGCAGTGCCGGGCCTGCGACTTCCAAATCCTCCTGCTGTTTCATGTTTTCGTCCACACAGGATGCCAACGCCGTCGAGACCAGTTGCGGCAAATGCGACGTCCAAGTAACAATCCTGTCGTGCTCGGCGGCCGAGCGGAGCCTGACTTTGCAGCCGAATTTCTCAAGCCAGGTAACGAAGGATTCCACGACCGGGTCGTTCGGGAGAACACCACCGAAGGGGGTCAACACATAGGTACATCCCTGGAACAACTCCGGCTCGGCGAGCTGGACGCCCCTTCCCTCCTTGCCCGCCATCGGGTGCCCTCCGACGAACCAAGGCGCTTTGTCAAAAACCTCGCCGGCACGCGCGACGATCGCTTCCTTCGTGCTGCCGCAGTCGGTGACCAGGGCATGCGGTTGCACGAGCCGGCGAACCTGCGGCAGCAGATCGAGGATTCGATCCACAGACTGTGCCAAGTAGACCAGGTCGGCCGCGCGAACGGCTTCTTCCAGCGGAACGGCTGCGTCCACGGCTCCACGCGCCAGGGCGGCTTCCAGGGTGCGGGGCGAGCTGACCCCAAGAATCCGGCCCCCAAAACCGTGCGCTCGCAAGGCCAGGCCGAACGAACCTCCGATCAGGCCAACTCCTACGATCGTTACGGTTTGGATTGCCATCTCTGATGCGTCCGGCCCCTTCAAGTGGACCCGGGACCCCGGTTAGCGTGGATCGGCGGGCTTGCCGCGTGGTTTAGCCTCTTCCTTGGACGCCCGCGCCGCCTGTTGGACAGCCCGCATCTCTCTCATGATGGTCTCGAAGATTCGGCGCACGGCGTCGCTATCGAGCGGTCCGTCGTTGTGCGCCTGTAGGTTTGAGACAATTTCATTCTCACGGTTAGGCTCGTGGACCGGAAGGTTCATTTGGCGTTTGATGGGAGCAAGCCCAAGCACGTAGCGGCCTCTTTCATTGAGCATCATCAGGATCTTGCGGTCCAGGGCGTCAATCCGCGCCCTCCATTCCCCAAGATCCGACGGTTCGTTCGCCATGAGATCAGATTACCCTCGACTGCTTTCTACCTTTAGCCCGTTTTTCAACTCGGCTGCGAAGGAGCCGAGTTTATCGGCGAGGTCGGGATTCCGTTGGTTCTCAGCGATCAGCCGAACGAATGCGCTGCCTACGACCGCGGCATCGACGTGAGGAGCCAGCGCCATCATATGCTCGGGTTTCGACAGGCCGAAACCCACAGCCAGCGGCAGGGAGGTTACCGCTCGTGTCCGCTGGATGAGCGGCAGGGCGTGTTCGGAAAGCGCGGTCCGCTCGCCGGTCACCCCCGCCCTCGAAACAAGATAAACGAATCCACTGCACGATTGCGACAACAATCGCAGGCGGTCGTCTTTTGTGGTCTGCGACACGAGGAAAACGGTCTCCAGCTCACGCTTGCGCATTTCGCGAATATAGGAACCCGCCTCCTCAATATTAAGATCCGTCAGCAGCACCCCGTCGGCGCCTGCCGAAGCTGCATCAGCCGCGAACTTTTCAAAACCGTACCGTAAGACGGGATTCAAATAGCTGAAGATGACCACCGGAATATCCGATTTCCTCCGCAGCTCGCGGAGCATCTCGATCACGATCTTCAAAGTGGTGCCGGCACTCAGCGATCTTTCAGTGGCTCGTTGGATAACCGGCCCGTCCGCGATCGGATCTGAAAAAGGCACTCCTAACTCAATGATGTCGGCCCCGCCTTTTTCCAGTCCAAGAATGAACTCAACAGTGCGGTTGGGCTCGGGATCGCCCGCCGTCAAGTAAGCGATCAGTCCCCGGGTCTTCTCCCGCTTCAGCCGCTCAAAGGTTTTCGCAATCCGACTCATTTGCCTGACAAACCTTCTCGAATGATCGCGGCACTCCGCCGGGCGGCGATCGAGTTTGTACTTCGCCAGTCGATACTACCCTCGCCAGACCATGGGGGAGTACGCCATCCGCGACTTGGGCCGGCAGCCGGCGGTAGCGAATGCCCGCGGTCAGGGATGTAGGGGCGCGATTCATCGCGCCCGCTTTTCGACATACTGTACGCTGGGCGATGTACACAAACCGGCCGCGAGCCGTGGCCACCCCGGGCCTTTGCGTCATCCACCGCGGCTGTGGTGAGAAATGCGCACTAACCCAGCTCCGGCATGTTTTCGCGGAAAATAGTGATATCCTTATCACCCCGGCCCGAGAGATTGATCAAGAATACCTGACCCTTGGCCTCCGGTGCGCGCCCAACCGCCTCGGCGACCGCATGGGCGGACTCCAGCGCCGGGATGATTCCCTCCAGCTCGGAAAGTAGCCTGACCGCCTCCAACGCTTCCTCGTCCGACCGCGACACATACTCGACGCGCCCCGCGTCTCTTAACCAGGCGTGTTCGGGACCCACCAACGCGTAGTCGAGACCGGCCGAAACCGAGTGAGTGAGCGCGATCTGGCCGTCGGCGTTCTGTAACACGTAGCTGTAGGCGCCGTGCAGCACGCCGGGGCTGCCGCCCGAAAAACGCGCTGCGTGGTCGCCCAACTCCGAGCCGCGGCCACCCGCCTCCACCCCCACCATCCGCACGCTCTCGTCTGCTAGAAAGGGATGAAACAACCCGATCGAGTTGCTGCCTCCGCCGACACAGGCCAGCAGCAGATCAGGCAGCCCTTTGCCACGGGCCTCGAGGAATTGCTGTCGCGCTTCTCGTCCGATCACGGTTTGAAAATCCCTTACCATGCGAGGGTAAGGATGCGGGCCGAGCGCCGATCCCAGCAGATAGTGGGTTGTTTCAAAGCTCGCGACCCAGTCGCGCATAGCTTCGCTAATGGCGTCCTTGAGGGTGCGGCTACCTGCGTCCACAGCGACCACCTCGGCTCCCAACAGACGCATCCGGAAAACGTTGAGGCTCTGCCGCCGCATGTCTTCCTCGCCCATGTAGACCCGGCACTGTTGCGCGAACAACGCCGCCACCGTGGCCGACGCGACCCCGTGCTGCCCGGCGCCTGTCTCGGCGATAATACGCTGTTTGCCCATACGCCGCGCCAGCAGCGCCTGCCCGAGACAGTGGTTGATCTTGTGGGCGCCTGTGTGAAGTAGATCTTCGCGCTTGAGATAGATTTCGGCGCCACCGAGGTGCTCGCTCAGCCGCCGGGCGTGGAACAGCGGCGTTGGGCGACCGGCGTACTGGCGTAAAAGCTCCGCGAGCTCTGCCTGGAACTCAGGGTCTTCGACGGCTTCGTTGTAGGTCTGCTCGAGCTGCTCAAGAGGCGCAACAAGGATCTCCGGAACATACTGGCCTCCGTAGGGACCAAAATGCCCCTGTGGATCCGGCAACGTAGCGGTACTGTGCGTAGCCATCCTCTTTTATTGAGGAGAACAGGCAGCTTCTAGATACTGCCGAACTTTCTCGGGGTCCTTGACACCCGGCTTCCGTTCCAACCTCGAGCTGGCGTCTACTCCCCAGGGATCGACTTGCCGGATCGCTTCCCCTACATTGCCGCCGTCAAGTCCCCCGGCCACGATGATCCTGCCGTGCCGTTTGGCCTCCTGTGCCGTGGGCCACGGAAAAGTTCGACCGCTGCCGCCGTAGGAGCCTTCCTCGGACGCACCGTCAAGCAGAAAGGCTTCGCACGGGTATTCGTCGATTTCTTGGAGAGCGAAATAGGGCCTCACCCGGAAAGCCTTCCAGACCCGAAGCTCATCAAGCGCTCGGCAAACCTCAGGGGTCTCGTCTCCGTGCAATTGCACGACGTCGAGGTTCACAGCCCGTTTGACATTGAGGATTTGCGAAGGCCTCTCATCGACGAAAACTCCGACCCGCAACACGTTTCTCGGTACGGCGGCCGAGATCATGGCCGCGGTCTCCACCCTGACATAGCGGGGGCTGCCGGCAAAAAAGACGAATCCCAGAGCTGTCGCGCCGTGCTCAGCAGCGAACAAAGCGTCGGCTAACGCGGTGATCCCGCAAACTTTGATGACCTCAAGAGGCAAGATCGCTCACTCCTTGAATCATACGGGATAGCGCCTCGCCCGGGTCAGGTTGCTTCATCAGGCTCTCACCGATCAAGAAGCCTCTATAGCCCGCCTCGGTGAGGCGATGGATGTCCTCGGGCGCGCGGATGCCGCTTTCACTGATCGCCGGCACGTTGGAGGGAATCCGCTCCGCTAGCCGCAGCGACGTGTCAAGAGAAACCTCTAGTGTCTTGAGGTCGCGGTTGTTGACGCCCACGAAATCAGCCCCGGCCTCGAGGGCTCGATCGAGTTCCTGCTCATCATGGACTTCGACAAGCGGCTCCAGCTCGAGATCCCGGGCCGCTTGTAGCAGCTCCCTTAGCTCTTCACTCGTCAGGGCGGCCACGATGAGTAGTACCGCGTCGGCCCCAGACGAAGCGGCCTCCACCAGATGATATCGATCGAGCGTGAAATCCTTTCGCAGCACGGGCAAGCGTGTCGCCTCGCGAGCCCGCTTGAGATCGTCCAACGACCCCTGAAAAAACTGCCGGTCGGTCAGCACCGACAGTGCCGCCGCCCCGGCAGCTTCGTAACGGGTAGCAATCCCGGCGGGTTGAAAGTCGTCCGCTATGACTCCCGCCGACGGAGAAGCCTTCTTAATCTCGGCAATGATGGCAGGATGCCGCGTTGCCAGCGCCTCTTGAAAAGAACGATGCGGGGATCGAGGACGCCCCTCCAGTTCCTCTATCTTTACCAGTGCTCGCTGCGCGACCAGCTCCGCCCTTTTGCGAACGATGATTTGATCTAAAACGGTTAGTTCCGTAGCCCGCACAGCCCCTTCTCCTAATAAAAAAGACTCCGAAGAGCCGTATCTCATCGTACCCGCAGCCCCCGAAGGGCGTCAACGAAAGGGCCTTTGCGACCGAGCTTGCCCTCACGGTAGGCATGGTTCGAGCCTTCCGGATCAGAGCAGGCCGGTAGAAAAAGGTCATCCGCCCCTTCCGATAAATGCTTTGCTTGCCATGGCCTTTTCGAAAGGGCCCAGACCTGCGGCCTTTTCCCCTGGTCACAGGCTTGTGTCGTTTTTTCCTCTCCCCATTTCAACTACTTACGCCCCCGGCCCCTTCTAGCCCCCAATCCGCCCCGTATTCTGGAAAAGGGCAGATAGCACAGGAGGCCACTCTCTTTCCCGGCCCAAGACGGCAAGCGGATCGTTCATCGCCCAACGGAGGCACTTGACACACTCGCTACTCTAAAGGGGGGAGACAGCGGAGAGGGACATCACGCTCGACCACGAGGAGAAAAAATACGAAACAGACCCAATTTCGCGCAACCCAAACGCAATCAATGGGTTGCGAGGGGGTTCCAGTACGGCGGGCGGCCAGTTCAGCAAAACCTGACCGATCGCTCCACAGGGATACGACGAGACCTCGGCCTGAGGGCAGGCCGTCCCCTAGGAACAGCAACAGGGCTGTAACGAAACTATCCGAGCAGCGAACCAACCCCAGCAGCGGCGCTACCGGGCAAGGAAATGACCAAACAAAGCCAATGTCTCGTAAGCCCCCTTTAATGCATCAACTTACACGGTCTGGAAAGGGCACCGACCCAGCGCTACGGGGCTTGCTGAACGTAACCGCACAGAGCCGCAGTCTGCTCGGACGCTACGGCCTGATCCTGATCGATCCGATGCACGCGGGAATCCGTCGGGTGGCGGCGCCGGTGTTTGCGAAGGCCATTGAGCAGAACCCCGAGCTGGACGCCGCCCTCGTCGAGCGCAGCCGTGCCCTTGAAGTAGCCGGTTACCATACCCAGGTTCAGGTGAGTGACGAAACGGCACTGGTGTTTCTCATCGATGAAAAGCAGCGTCGGGTCTTGCGACGGACGGACGCCGGCTATTCCGACGGCGGCAGCTCCTATTCCGTGCCGGAGTTGCTCGGTCGATTGAAAGAGCGTCCGGAGGATTTCTCGCCGTCATCTACCGAGATCCGTCGAGGACTGTTACAGCCGTCGCCTCGATCTGCCTCGTGGTTGCGGGTATGGCAATTTTCGAGTTCTGTTTCGCCTCTCCGGCGGACGCTACCGAGACCTGCCGCCATTTGTTCCTGTTTCACGCTATGACGGATCTGACGGTATGTTTTGCAGTGGCTGGAGTGATGGTCTACGGAAGACGGAGAGGACTGGGCAGGCGCCCGGGAGGCTGACGCCCCAGCCCTGCTGTGATGTTTTTGGACGGCCGGATGCAGTAGCCGAGGGTCACCGCGCGAAGCTCGCCGGGTCCTTACAGTACCTCGAGCAGATCGACGATCACAGATAAGATCTTGGCCTGAGGTCGGCTTCTGGTGTCTGAAACGCCTTCACGGCTCACTGGCTACCCCAAAACGGAAAACGGTGGGCTTGGCGACTCGGAGGTAATCGGCAACCGTCATGAAGATCGAATCCGTCAGCGCCCCGGCGTTGAAGGCAATCCGGTCGTTCTCCACAATTGAGGAGTCTACATATAGGTCGAAGGGCAACAGCGGCCGCCCAAACGGAGGTACGGAACCCGGCGCCAGCCCGGTGAGCTCCTTGAGCTCGGCGGCTGTGGCAAAGCGCTCTTTCGGACCCCGAAGCGGGATCGTACGGCTGGCGAGTCGACCCGCAGGGCAGCGCTCAGCACAAAGAGTCGAAAGTCGTCTCCGACCTTGATCAGAAGAGCCTTGCCTCCGATGCGGATGTCTTCTCCCCGGACGCGGGCCGAGTCCTCGGATGTAAGAGTCGGCTCATGATGAAGTTCCCGGTACTCCACACCGTGCTCGTCAAGGAATTCACGGATTCTTTGGAGTACAGTCGTTGAGCTCACGATCGGTCCCCATCGAAAGGATCACCCACGCTACTGCGTGAGATTGCCCAGGTGCTGATAGAGGGCGAATCCGGAGATTCCGAAGAAGAAAACGAAGCCGGCGACCAGCCCGAATTGCAGATACCAGGGCGGGCGCAGCTCGTTCGGCATCAGCCGACGATTCACGTAGAGAGCGTGGAGCGCCGCGGTCCCGAGGCCTATGTTGCCTGCGACGCTGCTGACGATGGCCAGGAATAAAGGATTGGGGGTGAGCCGCAGGGCGAGGAGTCCCCACAAGCAGTAGGCGAGAAGAACGAAGTAGTAGATGTTCTTCACCTGGCGCCCTTCCCAGGAACGGAGATTTCCAGACGCACTCCAGAGTACATCGGTCCATCGACGCACGACGGAGTCGACGACTTGCGGGAAGCCAAGCCCCAAGACGATAAAGCCGCACAGAAGAGTAGAGAACCAAAAGACTTCACCATGACGGTCGGCAATCCCTCGGGCCGTCATCGCCGCGGCCGCGTGCCCTTCGACCTCCGCGCCGCGAAGGAACTCCAGCGAGAGCATGGAGGGGAGCGCCATGCCGAGCAACGAGCCGAGACCCCAGATCCAAAGCTGATCCCGACGAATGTGCCCCAGCCAGCCGCGCCAGCGTTCGAGGTTCGGTGCGGTAAGAGGAAAAATCTTTCCCGTGTGGGAAAGGGAAATCTTTCTTCCGCGAACCAGGCTCGGGATGGCGCCCACGAGCGGCCCCATTCCCCAGCCCTTGTCTCTGGCGTAATTCGAGAACGTAGTGTTCCCCAAGCCCCCGACACCGGCCACGGCTGCGAAGGCGGCCAAAGTCGCCCAGTCGATCTCGCCTTGAGGGAGGGACCCGAATTTGAAAAACCCGCTGAATATCTCCCACCACGTCCCGCCGCTCACCAAGAACAGGTCAATCACGAGCAGGTAACCCAGCACGGAAAAGACCTTTACGACCATGAGGCGTTCGACCGCGTTATAGACCTTGCCGCCGAAGATCAATGGGACGAAAGCAGTTAGGAAGATGGCGTAGCCAAGATTGCGCACCAGAGCATCGTCCAGAGGTCCGGGCAGGCGTCCCAGCAAGGCAGCAGCGAGGGGCACGGCGGCGTTGGAAGCGATGTAGGGCCAAATATGGCCAGAATCGGCAATGAGGTAGAAGATAATCCAGAACTTGGGGCCAGGCGCCGTGCGCAGAAAACCGACGAAAATCGGTTCGCCGCAGTAGAGCGTATAACGCATGACGGCCAGGTTGAAGACCACTTGGAGCGCGATGCTGATCGTTGCCAGCCACATCACCATGCCGCCGTAACGGGCGGTCACGATCGGTCCGAAAAGCCATTCGCCGGCACCCATCGTGCCTCCAACCATGACCAGCCCGGGGCCGATCAACGCCCTCCAGTGGCCCAAACTAAAGCGGGGAGCCGGAGGGAGTTCGCCCGATTCCCAGGCGGGCAGAAAACGGGCAGCTTTGGTTACGCGGTCGTTGTCGTCGGAGGAAGTCACGTGCGCGGACATAGTAGCAGAGTTTAGTACGTGCACTGTTTCGAGATTCGATAGAATGACTCACAGAAAGTCGGAGGCATGTTTAGGATCGTGCCCGCTAAGCTTTACCGCTATCACCACGCGCCCCGGAACGCTTCTGTTGTTACGAAGCTTTTTGGGATTGCAGCTCTAGTCGTATCCGTCCCTAACTTCTCACCAGGCCAAAGTATCCACGTTCCCCGTTTCGAATCCGACATCGCTCCCATCTTTCAGGCCAATTGCCTCACTTGCCATGGCGAGGGCCTTCAGCAGGCGGAGCTTGACTTGCGAACTCGCGACGGCGTTCTAAAGGGTGGCAAGTCCGGGCCGGCGCTTGTCCCGGGTGTGGCGGTTGAAAGCTTACTTTTGGGAAAAGTGAGTTCCGGCGCGATGCCAATGGGCGGCGAAAAGCTCAGCCCCGCCGAGATTGAAGTGATCCGCCGTTGGATCGAGACGGGAGCCTTGCGCGAGGGCGAGGATCTCCAGTCGGCTTCCAAGATCGCGACACCCTACGAGGTCAGCGCACGCGAAATCGTCGTGACCATCCTTAACGTCAAGTGCTTGCTCTGCCATGGCAGGCGCCGCCAGGAGGGCGGGCTCGACATGCAGACACGCGCCGGTCTCTTAAGGGGCGGCGCGTCGGGGCCCGCGATCGTCCCAGGCAAGCCCGACGAGAGCCGGCTCATCAAACGTATCGAAGCCGAAGAGATGCCTCCCGAAAAGGATCTGGCGCGGGTCTCGGTTCGCCCGGTGACATCCGCGGAGATTGAAAAGCTAAGAGCGTGGATCGCCGCGGGTGCGCCTTTCGATGACGAAAAACCGGAGCGGATAGTTGCCAGGACTGATCCCCTGGTAGCTAAAAAAGACCGCGAATTCTGGTCCTTCCGGCCGCCGAAGCGCTCGCCGGGTCCAAAGGTGCGTCATCAAGACCGGGCGCGCACGCCGATCGACGCCTTCCTGCTGCAAAAGCTCGAAGAAGAAGGGCTCACTTTTTCACCGGATGCCGAGCACCCGACATTGATGCGGCGGGCTTACTTCGACTTGATCGGATTGCCGCCCAGCCCGGAAGAGGTGAAGACTTACCAGGCCGACACCAGTCCCAAGGCTTACCAACGTCTGGTCGATCGGTTGTTGGAGTCGCCTCGTTACGGCGAACACTGGGGCCGCCGCTGGCTCGACGCCGCGGGTTATTCGGATTCGGAAGGACAAGTGTCGGCCGACGCACCGCGTCCTTACGCCTGGCGATACCGCGACTACGTTATTCGTTCTCTCAACGCCGACAAACCCTACGACCAATTTCTCGTCGAGCAGATTGCCGGCGACGAGCTGTTCGACTACGAGGCGGCGAAGCAACTTACTCCCGAGCAACGCGAAAAGCTCGTGGCCACGGGATTCTTGCGCATGGGTCCCGATGGCACTTACAGCACTTCACAGGCTTTCGTTCCCGAGCGTCTGAAGGTAGTCGCGGACCAACTTGAGATTCTGACCTCCACGGTCCTGGGCCTGACCGTCGCCTGCGCCCGCTGTCATGACCACAAATACGATCCGATCCCGCAGCGGGACTACTATCGGCTCAGCGCGATCCTGCGTTCTGCCTATGATCCTTACGACTGGCGTTCTCCCAACGAGATGCTCGTCGGCCCCGACGCCAAATGGGACGAGACGAACACACGCATCATGCCGGGAGGATGGCCGGAAGAGGAAATCCGAGACATCGAGGAGTACAACGCGCCGATCCACGAGAGGATCAAGCGATTGGAGGAAGAACTCGAAGAGAAGGCTCGGCCGTTGCGGGAACAGGTTCTCGCTGAAAAGTGGGCCAAGGTTCCCGAGGCCGTCCGCGACGACGTGCGCGCGGCATTGGATACGCCCCAGGCGCAACGCAGCGAGCCTCAGAAGTATCTGGTGCAGAAGTTCGGAGCCAAGATAAGAATCGAGCCGGGCGAGCTGGAGAGCAGATTCGAGTCCTTTAAGGAAGAGTCTCTTGAAAGCAAGCAAGCCATTGGCGAAACCAAGAAAGAACTAAAACCAAAGCCGCTGATCCGGGCTCTGTTTGATATGGGAGGCAGGCCCACCGCGGTTCACATCCTTCACCGTGGAGAGTTTCGTAACCCGGGCAGCAAAGTCGAGCCGGGCGTACCGTCGGTGCTGATCTTGGGGATCGATCCCTATCGCGTGGAAAAACCCGCTTGGACGACCGGGACCAGCGGCCGCCGGTTGGCCCTGGCAAAGTGGCTGACTCAGCCCAACCATCCTCTTACGGCGAGGGTGATGGTCAATCGAGTCTGGCAGCACTACTTCGGCATCGGGCTGGTGAAAACAGAAGGAAACTTTGGCCACACGGGTTCGCCGCCGTCACACCCGGAACTCCTTGACTGGCTCGCCAGCGAGTTCGTTCGTCGTGGGTGGAGCCTCAAAGCCTTGCATCGACTGATTCTGACTTCCACAGCCTATCGGCAAAGCTCTTTATTCGACCCGGAAGCCCATGGCGCCGACCCAGACAACGTACTGCTCTCGCGGTTTCCTCTCCGCCGGCTCGACGCCGACGCCATTCGCGACTCGATCCTGCAGGTTGCAGGGCGTCTTGACACCACACCGTTCGGGCCACCCGACGAAGTAGAGGTCAAGCCTGATGGAGAGGTTGTGGCCAAGGCAGGGGAAGGCTACCGCCGAAGCATCTATTTGCTGCAACGGCGCAAGACACCGGTTACGATGCTCACCGCCTTCGACGCTCCCCATCTCAGCCCCAACTGTCTTCGCCGCGTACACTCTACGGTTTCCTCGCAGGCCCTACAGATGATGAACAGCGACATGGTTCGCGAAAACTCTCGCTACATGGCTGGGCGCGTGATCGATGCCGTCGGAGGGGATCCGGACAAGCAAGTGGAAAGAGTGTATCTGGCGGCACTCGGCCGCCCACCCTCCAAGGAAGAGTCAGACCGTGCCAAGTCGACTTTGCTCCATTTGGTAGCGGGTTGGAGGACGCATCTGGACGAAGCCATACCCGCCGAGCCAAAACAGATGCAGGCCCAGTGGCTGGCATTGGCGACGCTTTGCCACACCGTCCTGAACTCGGCTGAATTCCTCTATATTGATTGAGGAGTGAGAATATGTACACCGGTGCACCTGGTAAAGAAATCCTGACACGCAAGGACGACAACTCCGTTTCCCGGCGCACGTTCTTCTCGCGGGTGAGCGACGGGCTTCACGGTGCGGCTCTGGCT
The DNA here is from genome assembly GCA_965248105.1 of Bryobacterales bacterium. Taxonomy (GTDB): domain Bacteria; phylum Acidobacteriota; class Terriglobia; order Bryobacterales; family UBA6623. The sequence goes on along the minus strand of CBDFIK010000006.1, from coordinate 1,606 downwards.
TACTTGTTGGGAGGCGATTTGTTTTCCAGCAACCCGGCTCTCGCGGCCACTCGAAACCGTGTAAACGACCTGCGCCCGCGCAATCCCCACTTCGAGCCGAAGGCCACCTCCGTCATTCAATTCTTCATGAATGGCGGTCCCAGCCAAGTGGACCTATTCGATCCTAAGCCCGCGCTCACCAAGTACGCGGGGCAGCCGCCGGGGCGAGACCTCGCCAACGACATCGAATTCATCAACGAAGCGGGCGGTTTTATGCCGTCTCCTTTCCAATTCGCCAGGCACGGGCAATCGGGGATCGAGGTTTCCGAGATGTTGCCTCACATTGCCCATCATGTGGACGACATCGCCCTGATCCGCTCGATGTTTACGCCGCACTTCAACCATGAGCCTTCGATCTTCACCATGCAGAGTGGACGGATGTTCTCGAGCCGCCCCAGCATGGGCTCTTGGATCGTCTACGGCCTGGGAACCGAGAACCAAAACCTGCCGGCCTACGTCGTCTTAGACGACCCGAAGGAATTGCCCGTCAACCATATTCAGAACTGGCAGTCGGGCTGGCTGCCGCCTGTTTATCAGGGCACGCGGGTTCGCTCGGAAGGCTCGCCTCTGCTGAACTTGAAACCGAAGGTGGAGTACCCCGGGCCGGTGCTCGATCTGGTGCGGTCCCTGTTAGCCCGCATGGATCGCGGCCATCGAGATAAGCGCCCGGGACAGCCCGAACTGGATGCCCGCATTACGAACTACGAATTGGCGGCGCGCATGCAGCTCGCGGCCAGCGACGCGCTCGATCTTTCTAAGGAAAGCTCCACCACCAAGGAGATGTACGGTCTCAACGATGAGCGGACGGCCTCGTACGGGCGTCGCTGCCTCATGGCTCGTCGTCTGGTCGAGCGCGGTGTACGAATGGTGCAACTCTATATTGAGCGCCAGATCTGGGACAACCACCAGGACTTGGTAAAGGATCTGAGTTACGCCTGCGGCAAGACCGACAAACCGATCGCTGCCCTGATGCACGATCTTAAGCAACGCGGTTTGCTCGACTCGACCTTGCTCATTTGGGGCGGTGAATTCGGCCGGCTGCCTCTATCACAATCGCGGGGGGCCAACCCGGGACGCGATCACGGGCCCACGGGCTTCACCGTGTGGCTCGCCGGGGGCGGAGTCAAGGGCGGTACCGTCTTTGGCGCTACGGACGAAATCGGCTACAAGGCTGTCGAAAACCGTGTGAGCGTTCACGATTTCCACGCCACGATCCTCCACCAACTCGGCATGAATCACCGCGACCTAGTGTTCGAGCGCGAGGGCCGCAACGAACGCCTCACCGACGAATTCCCCGCCCGCGTGGTGAAGGAAGTTCTAGCGTAAACAGCGAACACGAGGCTAACCCGCATTTCTCACCAGCTGACGGTCGAAGCACACGATAGGCCCGCGATTACTTCGTTACGCTTGCTCACCGTGCTCAACGTAGGGTTCAAGTACGCCTCCGCGCGCCGAGCGGCATACGCCTTGTACTGACGGGCCTCTCATGCACTTCGCCTCGCCACCTGGCGAGAAAAGCCGACTAGAACCCGGGTAGGCCAGCCCGCTGTCAGACTGGGATTGGTCC
>CBDFIK010000005.1:0-1301769 GCA_965248105.1 Bryobacterales bacterium | reverse complement strand
GTGAGAGACGAAGCACCGGCTATCGATCTCATCGGCGGCATCGCCTGAATTTACGGGAAACACCAATGCCACTACGATGTGCGGGCGACTCCAGAGGCTGGCGACCCGCATTGATGACGAAGTACGGGTATCAGTCCTTGCGCCTCCGGTCCGAATCGGACGCCAGAAGACCTTCGGCCACTGGCCGCGGATCGGCAAGCATCCAGATCGGCGCGTGCCACGCTGGTATCGTCGACAGTTCTTACAGTTGGTTCCCAGCGGCCGGTCCAGCGGCGTTGGCAACGGCGTAGCTCGCATCAGTCAGGTCTCGGGGTGCAGCTGCATCCCTTGACCAGCCGAGCCCTGACTATGAGAATAAGGAAATGACGGGAGGCATCATGGAGCGACGACATCGCTGGCTGGTCGCGGCGTCGTGCAGCATCTGGCTGTTGACGGCAGTAGCGCTCGTCAGCTGCCAGAACGCGCCGGACGTGGCCGGATTGCGCAGCCTCGCTACCGCGGGTGACGCTGCCGCGCAGTTCGACCTCGGCGACAGGCACTTCAACGGCGAAGGCGTTCCGCAGGACAACGGTGAGGCCATTCGATGGTTCCACCTCGCGGCCGAGCAGGGTCACTCCAGAGCGCAGGCCAGCCTCGGATTCATGTACTTCAACGGCGAAGGCGTTCCGCAAGACGACGGTGAAGCCGCCCGCTGGTACCACCTTGCCGCCGACCAGGGTTACGCCGAAGCGCAGTTCAGCCTCGGGGTAATGTATCGCAATGGTCGCGGCGCTCCGCAAGACGACGGTGAAGCCCTCCGCTGGTACCGCCTCGCCGCTGACCAAGGTCACGCCGGAGCGCATTTCAACCTCGGGCTGATGTATGCCAATGGGCGCGGCATTTTGAAGGACGACGGTGAAGCCGCCCGTTGGTTCCGCCTTGCCGCCGACCAGGGCCACGCCGAAGCGCAGTACACCCTCGGCCTCATGTACGGTGCCGGCCGGGGCGTGCCACAGGATTACGTCGCTGCCCACGAGTGGGCGAATCTCGCCGCGGCCCAAGGGCACGAGAACGCCCGCGCGATGCGCGATACGTTCGCCGAAGCGATGAGCGCTACGCAGCGAGCCGCACGCGAGACGCGCCCCTCCCGCTCCGAACCGGAAGACGACTTGACCGATTCATTTTCAGGTCGTTCACCGAAGTGTGGTCCCGTCATCGGGAAGACTCAGCAGGACTTGAGGAATGTAGAGGAGTTCTGCTCGGTGGGTATCCCAGCCGGGGCCGTCGAGGGAGCGTACGCGATGGGATCTCTGTTGTGGATCAAGATCACGCGGCCCATGGCCGATCAACTTCGCGCGGCGAATTCGCTCGATGCCGAGAGTTTAGTGCGGAACTGGATGAGGGGATGGAAGCAATTGAGTAAATCAAAAGCAGTCACGGTCACCATAGAGTGGCGAGATATTGAAATCGCAAAGGGCGAAACGACACTGCTAAGCGGAGATAAGGTCACGATTCATCGGTGACGCTCGCCGAAACAAGCTGGTGCACCTGATCGGCTTGGGTGAAGTGGTGGCGAGCCTGGAGCAAAGCGGCGGTCCCCGCCGTCACCGGCCCGGGCCCGCTTCGGCGGGCGCCGCGAACAGATCCTCGCCCGCGACCGCCGGCTCTGCCGCGCCGCCGCCCCGCTCGTCGTCTACCACCGCCGGCCCTCGAACCTTCCGGCCGCCCTCATCACCCTCTGCCGGCGCTGCCATGCGCGCCTGCATCGGCTCGGGGCGATCGACCGCTGGGTCCCCGCCGCTCTCCTCGAGCTGTGGGCCGAGCAGCATCCCGGCTCGCCGCGCCAATTGCAGCTCCCCGCCATACGCTGATGCAAGAGGAGCAAAAGGAACGCGAAGGAAAAACCGCCGCGCTGAGGGGTTGTAGGTAACCATGCCGCCTTCAGCTTACAGTTCCTCGCTCCCGCGCAGAAGCCGCCGTATTCATCGAATGCGGCTTCGTCGGTATCCTACCCCAGCTCGATTGCAGGCCGCAGCCATCGAGCTTGTGTAGGGTCGCTGACTGCGGCGCATTGGGAGAATCTGGTCGGTACCCTTGTTGTGGGGGGTCGCCAACGAGCCGAGAGGCACGTCAGGGAGGCGCTTCGCCATCGCCGACTGGGGCGATTAATGAAGCGCGGAGAGATATGAGATGAGATGCCAGGAAACATACAAAGTCACAGGCATTGCCCCTGGTCCCACCGCGTTCCAACTCGGCAACTGCCTGACGATGCGCAAGTCCCGCGACGTTGTGAACACACCAGTTATGTACGCGAAAGTGCGGGGCTCGATGAACACTCCCGGAACAATCGACAACCTAAGCTTCTTTGAAGAGTTATTTAAATCCGACGTCGTATTGGACTACCAGGTTTCGGAACCCCGGCAGCAGGGCGACGTGATGGAAGGCGCCGTTCTAGTCGTGGCGCTTCTGATCGCCTTTCCAAATGCCCGATTCGGGTTAGGACTGCCGGGTGGGGACAGCGTCCTCGGACCAAGCGACCATTACCGCTCGCTTGGCGCGACATCCATTGACCTCAGCGAGGCCAGCGGAGACAGGTTCTTCCTCACTCAATTGTTCAACTACCTACGGAGCCATTCCTACTATGTCGATGACGATCTGGTCCATATTCTGGCCCTGTTGACCGACCTCTGCCATGACCGTGACCGCACGATACCTGCTCAGGTGTTGTCTCTCTCGACCTCGGGAAATCACCAGGTCGATGCCGGCTTGTTTCACGCGTACCAATTGATCGAGGCTCTCTTGGAGACGGGCAATAACCACGAACTGCTCCGCGACGCCGTTGCGCGATGGAACGGCTCTTACGATCTGCAATTGAACGCCGACGAAATCGATTTCATCAGAAACCTGCGCGACATATCACTTCACTTCAAAGCGCCGCGGGCCGAGACACGCCTGAAGGACAGCCAGATTGCGCTGGGATTCGACCGGGACAGGTCCAGGCAGCATGAATTTCGGCAGCACGGCATGCAAAAATTACTGCGCAAGGCCGCGCGAGCCTATTTTTCCGCCCGCCTGCAACTGGCACACGCGCTCGACGTATGCAAGACATAGAATCAGACACGGGATACGACACACAACGGCGCTCGCCGGACGGCGTCCTTGCCCTTATGTCCCAAACGACCGTTTACGACACATGCTGATCGGCTACGCCTGCGTCTCAAAGGCGGATGGCTCCCAGTCGCTGGACCTGCAGCGCGACGCCCTGCGGGCCGAGGGTATCGACGGCGCGGCCAACCTCTACCACGACTTCGCTTCCGGCGTACGCGACGACCGGCCCGGACTCGACAGCTGCTTGCGCACCCTGAGGAAGGGCGACGTGCTCGTGGTCTGGAAACTCGACCGCCTCGGCCGCAACCTCGCCCATCTGGTCAACACCGTGCAGGACCTCTCCGCCCGCGGTGTGGGCCTGCGGGTGCTCGCCGGTCAAGGTGCGCAGATCGACACCACCACCGCGGCAGGCCGTCTCGTGTTCGGCATCTTCGCGGCGCTGGCCGAGTTCGAACGGGAACGAGTGCGCTCACGGATCTTATCGGAAGGTATCCATCCTCTCCCGGCCCGGTCCGTCGTCCCGTGTCTGTTAGTCAGGGTACTAGCTTGATATCGATTGATTTTCAAGTCAAAAGCGCCAACCTAGCGGGTCTCTGCGACGACCAGACCGGCCCGTTTGCGCGCTCTCATTCGCGCGTTCGCCAACTCGTAACTGGCTTGGTACCGCATCCAGAAATCGGCATTCGACCAGCCGGCTGCCTCGAATCGCAAGGCCATATCGGCCGAGATTCCGCCCCGACCGTTGAGCACGCGGTCCAGCGTCGTGCGGGCCACGCCTAACTTCTCGGCCGCACTAGTCACCGTCAACCCTTCGGCTTTCAGACAATCTTCCCGCAATGCCTCGCCGGGGTGAATGTTGGCCACGATCTCATCGCCTATCATGCTCATGTTGTTCCTCCTAATGGTTAGTGGTAATCGGTCAAGTCAACGTCGAACACGTCGCCGTCCTCCATGCGGAACAGGATTCGCCAGTTCGCCGACACCCGCACTGACCAATAGCCGACAAGCTCGCCCTTCAGCGCGTGCAGCCGGTAACCAGGCAAGGCCATGTCGCGAGGAGTGATGGCGATGTCCTGTTCCCTCAAGATGCGCACGATCCGCGCCGCGTGTTCCGGCGGAAGGCTGCTGCGGTCACCGCGAACCGCTCGCTTCAACGCTCGATACAACGCTCGATGTCGCACCGATTTAAGCACGGAAACACTGTCGCATGGTGCGCGTCATGCGTCAACCCGGCCGCGAGATCTCATACTGGTCGAAGAACGGCCCGACCCGGTCATTGAGCAAATCCGCAGCGGTGATCGGTGTCTTCTGGTCGGGGGTTGAGACTCCGCGCACTGCTTATGCGCCTATTGAATATCGCAATCCAACTCTCATGTTCGTCTTTTGCTTGAGACCACCATGAACATCAATCAGATCGTGAAACTTGCCTGTGGCCTCAACCCCAATCTCAAGGCCTACGCGGTTATTTCCATGGCCCCTACCCATCCCGCCATCACCGAAGCTCAAGAGGCCCACGAATTCCTTATGGAGCTTCCCGAGATCGAGCTCTCTAGAGTTTTTATCCGAGAGCGCAAGGTTTTCCGGGACGCCATAGTGGAAGGCAAAGGGGTGATCGAGTGCAAGAACAAAAAAGCCAAGGCCGAGATCCAGCTCTTGGCTGGGGAGATCTACGATGGCTGAACGGCAAAGATTCCAACTGCCCAAGGAGAACAAGGTGCTGGCGGTTGCCCCAGAAAAGATCGCGGCGTTTGTTCAAGGAACCCTCCGCGAAGGGGATCGATCCCGAGTTACCCTGGGTCGGCCTGGACCCAAAAGCCAAGCCGACGAGTGGTATCAACCTAAGATTGAATGAGTACCAGATTGCATTGCTGCGCTTTGTAGCGAAGCACGAGGATCGAAGTCAACAGCAGGTAACCAAGCGCATGTTGATTCCGGCCCTGGAAGCTAGGGCGCAAGAGATATTAGAGCGAACTCCTGGTTGAGGTGGGCGCACCTAAGCTGGACCTCGAGAATCCGCCCGCTCGCTCGCCGCTGCCTTCTCTGACCCGGGGAGGAAAGGTCATCGACCCCGAGCAGCTCTAACCAGGGCCCTCCCGTAGCCGCCCGCGCCCCGCAACAACGGGGGTCGCGGTAGGGATACCGGTCGCCCGGCACCCCCCGCACAGATCCGTACGTGAGCGTTTAACTCATACGGCTCCTGCCTCGGATGTTGGCGGCATCGCATGCCCTACAACAGCATCCGCTCCGCACGCCGTCCAGCGCTTGGGGCACGGTTGGCCCGCCTCTATGTGCGGTCGAGGTCTCCCGGTTCTCGCGCAGAGAGTTTCCTGACGTGCACAAGTTCTTCGACCGCGCCGGGGCCGGTCGCCGCTCGCGCTGGCGCGGCGGCCGCTGTGGCCTTCCCCTCCAGTCAACAAGGTCGGCCCCCGAGACGAGTTATTTCACGGCTCCATAGTCCGGCCCGCCAGTGCCTCTGTCAACGCTTCGCCCGCGCTGTCGCCACCGCCGGCGCATGACTCGAGGTCAACGTGGTTCGCTGCTCCTTCGTTGTGGGGCTCCTTCCTCCCCGACTCTCCGCCGGTTTATCCCGGCGCTTTCTGACCGCCCCTTAATAACCGTCCAACTAGAGGCCCCCTGAGAAGAAGTCGGCTGCCAGGCAGCCTTTCACGGCGCCAGTATATCGAGTCCCAGCCGGTCGCAGGGGGCGTCGTGGAGGTCCTGGCGGACGCCCAGGTAGCGTTCGGTGGTTTGGATGGAGGCGTGGCCGAGGGAGAGCTGGATCTGCTCGAGCGGCACCCGGCCCTGGTGAGCGAGCTTGGCGAAGGTACGACGCAAGTCGTGGGGGGTAATCTCCACTCCGATCCGCCGGCGGTGATGGACGACCAGCCCTTCTCGGGCCCCGCACACGCGGCAGCCATGGTGGTCGCGGGCCAGTATTTTCTCGCGCAAGCCGCCGAAGCGGGCGCGGGAGCGGCTGCGGCGCCCGTAGCAGGCCAGGCACCACCCCCTGCAAAACAGCTGGAAGCTGCCGCAGGGGCAGCAGAGCGGGATTTGAGGGTCGAGGGACACGGAGTATCCCACTAGCCTTCGATAAGTAGCATTATCATAGGGTATTCCAGCCCCCGAAAAAACCTCATTCCGCACAACTGTGTGGTAACGTGTAGGGAGCAAGGAAAGCCCCCCTGCCGCCTCAACCCCTTTGGTTGGTTCACCTTCCCCGCATCATCGAGGAAGTTCGCCTGCTCCAGGGGCCGCTCGCCGACGCCAACGAATTGCCGTGGTTTCCGCAGTCGAAAGACTGTGGCCCCATTGAAGCAGGAAGCCCGTGACCACGGCTGTGAAGCTTGGGGATCGACCTGCAACCCTTTGCGCCGTCCGCCTTTCGGCTAGACAATTCCGACCGACTCAAGCAGGTCCAGCGCCGCCTTCCGGTCCAGCTTGTCCGCCTGGAACTGGCCGCCGAAATCCAGGATGCACTCCAGGCAAGCTCGTCTGCATCGGCTCTGGTGGTTTTGCGAACCGGTAAGTATCTTTCTGGCTTCCTTAAGCCACTCTTCTCCCCGGTTAAAAAGCTCCAAACAGTGGCCGGCGCCGCTGGCGGTCGAATCGTAGATTGCCAAGTCGAAACGGTTCCAGCTGGTGGAGGGTTTCGCGTACGCTTCCAGTTCCCGGCTGTCGACTTCCAGCAACTTCGCGCCGACCAGCACCAATGCCCGGCCCAGTGAGTAGACAGCTTCTCCTGCGGCCAGCGCGCTGGCAGAGAAGCAGAGCAAGATCAGGTCCGTTCGTTCTCTCGCGGCCAGAACGCGATTGCGCCAGACAGGGGCCAGCTCGTTTTTTTTCCAGCACGGCTGATTTGCCCGTGCGTCATATACCCTTGCATGGGTCTCAAACTTGTCGGGCAGCTTCTCGCGCCCCATTCCTCTCTTGACCTCGCTCATGGCAAAGCCGCATCGAGTGCAAATCGCAAAGCCCAGCTTATTGGCGCCGGCGTTCCGCAACAGAAGCTCGGATTCCTCACAGTACCTTGCCGACAGCCCCGATAAACCGGCAAATCTTTCGACCTCATCGGATTCTTGCGCCAGGAACGTCGTTCCCGTGGGGTAGGCTTCCATTTCCCCCACCCGTTCCAATCTTCCCCGATGTGCGAGCGGTTCCCAGGCGGCCGTCAGGTAGCCGTAACGGGGAAAGAGCAATAAGTCGGAGTTCTTTGCGCCGCTACCGCACTCCGGGCAGGCAGTCCGCTCGGAGCTTAGATACACATGCTTGTTCCGACACGTCACCGCACGCTGCTGCTTGCCGAGCGCATGATCTTGTGGATCGTCTGTCCAGTACTTCAAGAGACCGCGCGAAACCGCGACCTTGCCGCCCACGAGCACCTCGGCTCCCGGTACGTACTCGGCCAACGCCAGCAGCGAAGACCGCTCAAGCCTGTAACGCTCGTCGCGCCGCGAGCCTTCACTCTTCTCCCTCGGCCGTCGGACTTGCAGCGTCTGCAAATTGATGGGAAATCCATAGCGCGGGAGGAAGCGGCGGTCGGCAAGCCACTCGATTACCGTCGTGTCACACAGCAGCTTGATCTGATAACGAATGGCGTTCGCCTGAGCCTTGCGAAGCTGCTCGTGCGAAGAAGACCGTTGATCTGTTACTTTCCTCCAGGCTACTTTTAACTCGTCGAAGTCTTGCAGCCATTCTTTGATAGCATCCTGGAACTTGTTGTAAGCCTGTTCGAAGAATTCTGCCCACTCTGTGTCTCCGGATATGCCGGCCAAGGGCGTGTCGGCGGCAATGCCGCTGACGATGGATTGCAGGTCGTCATGCGGAGGCCCGGCTTTGACCTGCCGACACCAAACAACAAAGGCCTGGTCGAGAGTCGTCTCCGCTTGCTGTGGCCAGGCAGGTCTTTGACCGTCGGTCCACCGTTTTGGCGGCTCAAAACCAAGGAAAGGCCCCATCGACGAGTAGGCATTCATGGCCCCACCGCGCGGCTGCTGAAGTTCGTTTCGCCGGAAGAATTCCCCGAGCAGTACCGAGTGCAGGTGTCTCCGGACGAACCTTTCGCGGTCAAGAAACACCACAGGCCGTCGTAGCGGCCTGGCGAGAAAATCGCCGAAGCGAAGAAACACTTCCTGGTCGAAGGCGCGCGGGCGGGCGAAGGTGGCGACAATCGCCGATCCGTCGGCTCGGCGGCCGGCCCGGCCCGCCCTCTGCTGGTGGTTGGCCCGGCCGGGAGGCACGTTGCCGAGCAGCACCCCGTTTAGCCCGCCGATGTCGATGCCCAGCTCCATGGTCGTGGTGGAGGAAAGGATATTGCGAATACCGTCGCGGAACAGATCCTGCAAGCGCCGGTTCTCACGTGCATCGAGTTGAGCGGAGTGTTCCTCGCCCCACAGTCCTATCCGGAAAATAGGGTCTTTTAATTCGCTCCTTGCGCGCTGCCAGCGCGAGAGCTTGTCCACCTCTCCGTCTTCAATCGGTTCCAGCTTTCCCCGGCAGCCCTTCAGGGGTGCCCATCCGAGCACCTTTCGCGGCCAAACAGTCAAGCTGTCAGGGCAGTGGAAATGCCGCTCGGGTTTACGAACAACGAGCTTGTCAAAGAGTATCTTAACGGCAGGCTGCGACTTGTTCGCATCCAATTGGTGGTCTTCCCAGTCAAGCCACTCGATGATCCCGTTCGCCGCCGCGCGGTACAGTTCATCAAAAGCACCTTGCAATAAATTGCTGCCAAGCGTGTCGATCTTCTCGTCAGGGCAGCCGGCCGCCTCGAGAACCCGCGCCGTAAACCACCTGCGCAGTTGACGGTCCGTACTGCCGGCGAACCGGATTGCGCCCCAACCGCTGCCGTCTCGGGCCGCCCAGCGGTTGTGTAACGGTGAATCGTCTTCCCACTTGTGCCTGTCATTTGGATCATCTTCCGACCAGCCGACGGCGCCATCGAGACGTAAAGTGTCGAGCAAGGCGGCCAGATACTGCGGCCAAGTCTTTTTAAGACGTTGCCTGCTCTCGTTGGTAGGGAGTATTCCGAATATTTCGGCCGGTGTGGGAACTTGCTCGATTCCGGGATACGCTACCTCCACAAGCCCGATCGACTCCAGAGACACTTGAGTGGGAAGCGGACGGTTAAGCTCGGTCGCCACCAGAGCCTCGGCGCGCTGTTTTACCTGCTTGCAATTGTCTTTCCAGGTGAGTTGCTTCCAGTCGTTCGCCTTGTGTGTCTCCGAGGTGCCACGGTCAAGAATCTGGGCGATGCGATCGTTTTCACAAACGTGCCGCGCGAAGTTGGAAAGCGGCGTACCACTCAGTGCCTGTTGCTTCTCCGTTTTCTTCTGCTCCAACGTTCCCTCGAATCGAACGCGTCTTTCTTCTTCATCCGGGTTGAGATTGCTCAGACGGTGACGTAGATACTCAATCTCATCGTTGATATCCTGCACCGTTTGGGTACTGTCGAGTCCTTGGGCCGCTTCGGCGATCGCCGCACGGATTACCCAGGTCTCGTGAGCGCGCGTCAGTTGCGGGCCGAGCCGCGCCGCTTCCCGGCGCGAATCGCTGAAGCATAACAGCCGCCGGCCTTCGGCGGGCTTCCAATTCCGAGAGCCCGGTCCGTCTGAAAAGGTAGGCATTCCCTCCAGTAGCGTCTCGGCCACGACCGAAAGAGCAAGCCGGTGAGGGCCATCCAACGGCGCGCACTTGCGATCGGCGACTGATTCTTCATCGTCGCTATCCGCCGCGGAGACGGACCAAGACACGCCGCAGCGCGGGCATGTCTGTCGCGCGCATTTTGGATCGCGGCAGTCTCTTCCGTGCTCGGGGCAAGAAGCGCGAAACAGATCGACTCCTTCCTCGTCATCGCCAAGTTGATCTCCGTTCTCAAGGTCGATCACGACCCGAGGCAGGGAGCGTTTCGGCAGATCGTCGAGCTGCTTGGCGGTGAGGTGGTAACGGCAATCCTTTGGGGTTTTCGGCAGCGGAAGGGACACCTGTAAGCTGTGTCGATCTTCCGAGCCCGCCAGTGCCGGCAGGGCGCAGATCTTGCAGCGATGCAAGGCCAGGGTTAATGCTTGACAGTACCGGCAACGGTCAGACGTCTGTTGCAGGCATCCCAAACCCAGGACACGTCGGTTAGCGGGGCCCTGACACTCGCTGTTTAGACATACGCAAAGCCCGTTGGGCGCTCGCGTCAACAAATGCAAACGGTGAGGAACCAGCGGAGGAAGCTGTGCTTCAGAGCGCGCCGATGCCGCCAGCCGAAGCAGGGCGACCGTTGCGCTTTGCGCCGTCTCGTCGTCACTGCGGAATAGATCTTGCGCCAAACTTTTCAGCGAAAGCGCGCCCTCTTGTTCCGCAAGTTTCAAGGCCAGTCGGCGCATCAGCGGAGCCCGCGACAAAGCGGCCCACAGGAATGGTCCCGGCTTGTCCGGGAACTTCTCGTAGGGTTCCTTGACGGCCGTGTCCGAAATCAACGGACGAACCGATCGGCGCAGCTCTGCGTGCTCCTCCGGCGTGCAAGAACTGAACTCCCCTTCGGACGTTAGCGTCTGAACCGCGATTCCGGCGCTGGGGGCCAGATTCGAGGCTGACGGGAAGGTTGCGGGCGGCGCGGGAGCCTCCTCGAATACGGGCTGGGCCTTTTCGCCGCGAATCACATAGGTGTTATCACTCCGGCTGGAAAACAATTGAGCTGCAAATTTCTTGAGTTCGTTGTCGCCGCCGCCAAGCGTGGCCGAGGTCGCGATTTGCAGAAGCTGCTCCGGCCGAACACCGCACCTAGCTCGGACTCTTCGCAGCAACAGCGTGATTTCGGCGGCCAAGGCTCCCGTGTAGAGGTGGGCTTCGTCAAGCACGATGGAGCGCAGGTCGGGGCCGAAAAATTTGTCGTCGACTGGGCGGCAGAGCATGTATTCCAGCATCGAGTAGTTCGTGATGACGATATCGGGCGGATCGTCGCGCGCCTCTTCTCTCGTGCGCATCCGCCATGCGGTCGAAGGATCGTCGCCGCGGCGTGTGCGCTCCCGGTTGTCGTTAGGCGTCTCGCTCGTGAAGTGGAACACGCGAAGGCCGGCTTGGTTCTCGTGAAGCCATCTGTCCACGCGACCCACTTGGTCGGCTACCAGGGCGTTCATCGGATAGAGCATCAAGCAGCGCATCCCCGGAGACCGCCGCGGCCGCTGCCAAAGCTCGTTGAGAATCGGCAACAGGAAGGCTTCGGTCTTGCCGCTTCCCGTCCCCGCCGAGACGACAAGGGACGGCCGGTCCGAATCGTTTCGAGCCGCGTGACGCAAAGCTTCCAACTGGTGTTGATAAAGTCGGCGATCGCGAGGAAATTCTCCGGACTCGTGCAGGTGGTTCGTCAAATCCCGATTCAAGAGTCCGGCGTCCGCCAGAGAGTCCAGCGTGTCTTCGGAGAGCTTGCTCGAAAAAGCTCCCTCGATCCATAGCTCGCTGACCAGTCCTCCCTCTTCCGGCGGACCGGACCAAACGTCCTGGCAGGCCTCGGTGACCCTCGTGTCGCGAACGAAGTTCTCCGCAACGGCCAGATCGACCAGTCGGTCGCGGACTCTCTCCACGAGCTTGAGCGCATCGGTTTGTTTGGGCTTGGATGGTGCGCTACTCGACATTATTGGGCTAGCGTCCCAAGGCCCGAGGTATCGCGCCCATCAACAAGTAGCAAAGCAACTGCCGCAAGATATTGGGCTCCTCGGGGCGTCTCGGCTAACTGTCGTACCAGAAAATCGTCTTCCGTGCTCAATACAGCGCCTTTCTTCATGTGGTTGAGAAAGACCCCTGTTAATTCATTAAGCCTCATCGAGTCACAGCTTAATTGACGCCGGCTATCTTGGCGCAGCGGGTTCAGGGCTGCTTCCCGTTCGGCGAGAGAACTGTCACCGGTGAGAACCAGAAGCTCCCGAATCGCGCGGCGGGCAAGCTTGTTGCCTTTCTTGACTCGCCGGAGCACCCGCCAAGCGAACGGCGGACACAGCTCGGCTATCCGGCGGGCCGCCAGCGCTCGGAGCGTCTCGTCGGAACGGTCTTCATTCCGAACGCGGATGCGCTCCACGAAGAGTTGCAGAATTTGATCGGCGGAGCTGGGATAGCGCGGATCGGCCTTCCACAACGCACTTCGGACCGCCGGAGACAGCTCTTCCGGCACTTCCGTATGCTTAAGCCGGAATGGAAGCCCGCCGTCTCCGATCCAGCCTTGTACGAATCTCTCGGGCCTTTCCTTGACGGCATCCAAAAAGGCGGAGGACATTTCCGGACCAAGCACCGGGGCTTTGAACCAACGCAGCAACGCAAAAGTCTCGACCGGCGGCCGGCGAAAGATCTCTTTGGCTAGCTCTTCGCATCGCCAGTCGGAGCCGATGCGCTTGCCACGGAATGCAACTGCCCACGCAAGGGGATTCCCGTAAGGCGGCAGCACCCATTCAGAACAGCGGGCATTTTTGTCGCGTACCTTTTTAACGCTCACGATTTCAGTTGAATGAACACCGAGCCATAAGACAATTTTGTGATCGTCAGACGGTTCGATCCGGTCGTTGAGCAGTACCGAGCAGTGGTCCCGCCCAAGCATTTGAGGATAGAATTTCATGACGCATCCGTGGTCTTCGACGGATTTTGCCAACGCAGAGCCGTCCCGCGTCTTCAATGGATCGCCCCTAGCAAGAAGTCCCGAAAGATTGAATGGCTGTTGTCCCTGGGCCACATTTCGCGAACCTTCAAAAACTTGGGGAGGCTCCCCCTCGGCTGGGGCGAACACGCGCGCTCGCCGCCGACCGCTCGCACGGTTGAGGGGCTTCTCTTGCTTCCGAATCTCCCACTGCGGCTGTTTCATGCTTTCTTGGTCTTGTTCCAGAACCGCCAGTCCCAAGATATTCCAACTGGTTTTCACCGGCCAACAGCGATTACGGTCCTCTGTACGCACCCGCACGCGAAGCCGGTTTTTCCCTGTCAGCAAGGGCACATCCAGCTGAACAGGCTTGCTGGTCCGCCAACCTGCTTCGGAATACTCCGTGGGCGTCTCTTTTGCTTTCTTTCCCAGCAGTAAAGAGACTTCCAACGCATCCTCCGGCACGCCGCGGACAACAAGAGGCTGCTCCGAACCCAGGGGAGCGGAGTCCCCGGGCGGATTGAAGTTGCAAACGACGAGGGCGGGTGGCTCGACAGGCTTGGCCTCGCTGATTCGGGGCTGCCAGTAGACCAGCCCGCCAAGCTCTAATCGGAGGGTCTCCGGCCAGCCGGCATGCAGCCGGTAGAGCTGGCGGCCTGACTTGCGCACCTGGTCATCCGAGTCGGCGCCGGCTAATTCCAGCACGTCGTCGCACAGAAGGGCATACGGACGCGTGGTCTTCATGCGGGCCGGGGTAAGAAGTAGCCCACCGTCGTTGAGATCGAAAACCAGCAGATCCTCACTCAAGCCGGTCTCGCCAAGTTCGAACTCGGCGCAATCGCAGCCATCCATCGATGAAATCGTCATCGTCGCGGCGTTCCAGTTTTGCAACCGGATTCGACGCTCGCCGCGCCACGAGCCTGACTGCCGCAACCATGTCAATGACGGAGCGCCGTCGATGGCGATCTGAAATCTTGGGACATTCCAATTCGCAACTGTCGATTCCACTTCATCTTCGTCCAGTTCAAGAGATAGAGAAGGTTCGGGTCTGCTCCAGTCAAGCGCAAGCCGCGCGGGGAAATGCACGCCGTCCCGTTGCCCAGGTCGGGGGCCAGACCCGGCATCTTCTCCAGCACCCAACTGCTCGCGTCGCGCTTTCGCCTGCTTGAGCAGCTCGTCGATCCAGTCTCCACGAATCCAGGAAGAATCTTCCAAGATTCGTCTGGTTTCGTCTTCTCCCAAATGTTCGGCCCGATAGCGTTTCAGAGCACGCCAAAGATTACGGAAGCCTGGAGCTGCAACCTCAGAGTGACCCGAGTCCGCCCCGCGTAGCGCTTGGACCGCCACGGGCTCTCCTAGACCCACGAGCCATTCAGCCAACCTTCGGCGCGCCCCGCGACGCGTGAACGCAAACTGGAGTTTGAGTGTGTTGAAATACTCCAGCGAGTCTTCCCAACCGATTGCGCTTCGTAGTTGCAGATTCCGCGTTACACGGTAGAGCGCATCCTTGAGATCAGTGGACGGCTGCCCGCCCGGAAACACTTCAGCTTCAAACTCCGAGGGGAGGCAGCGCCGCACGCAGGGCCACACGGCCCCCTCCGTTCCCTCGCTGCGGCAGACCTCGGCGCCGAGGATGAGCAGCAATCCGGCGATAACCTCGCTAGGCGAAGCTCGAAGGTTGTCTTCGATACTCCGAGGCAGGCGGCGGTCGGCCAACCACGCGCGGGGATCGATCTTCAGATTGGCGAAACACTGCCGGATGCCGTCGATGTCCGCCTTAGCTAATTCCAGTTCCGCAACCGAGCGGGGCGGCGGAAGGTATTCCAGCCGCTTTGCCATCTGTGCGAACAGACATTGGAAGTCCTGGAAGCAGCTCGGCGAGTCGGAATTCATGGATGGCAGTTAAGTACTTGTTCCGCTGTGAACAATTCGAAGAAGTCGTTATCAACAGCGGTGGAATCGATTTCCTCCCGGCGTTGGGTGAGCACTTCATCAAGAATAATGCGATCATTCGTAGGCATCTAAACTCCTCGCTGTTCCAAATCTACGGTACGGACCAGTAGGTCACGTGGAGGTGATCTACACTGTAGAGACTCCCAGCGGACTCCAAGTAAGGATGTGGCTTGAGTTTCAAAGAATCGTCGAATCTCACTGGTTGGTTGGGTCGTTTAGACTCTCCTTATATTTCCGACATCGTGGAACGTCAAGATGCCAACGATCTAGTGTTGCTCCATTGGCACCCGTGATCGCAGCTCAATCTACTAGAGTCCACTCTTCTGACAGGACTTCTGCCTGCTCTAGGACGGTCTGCGTTGCCTTCTCCTGTTTGTCGGGAGGGTACCCGTACTTACGCAGGATGCGCTTCACCAGCCGGCGGAGGTTCGCGCGCACGTTCTCCCGCAGCGTCCAGTCGATGGCAACATTGCTGCGCACGGTCTGGACAAGCTCTCGGGCGATGTCCCGTAATGTTTCATCGCCCAGCACCTGAACCGCGCTGTCATTGGTCTCGAGGGCGTCATAGAACGCGACTTCGTCTTCCGACAGTCCCAATTCCTCGCCACGGGCGTTGGCTTCGCGCAATTCCCGGGCAAGCTGAATCAACTCCTCGATCACTTGTGCAGCTTCGACCGCGCGATTCTGATAACGCCGAAGGGTTTTTTCCAACATCTCCGCGAAAGATCTCGCCTGGACGACGTTCTTCCGCCTGCGGGTAGCCAACTCGCCCTTCAACAGCTTTTGTAATAACTCCACGGCAAGATTGCGCTGCGGCATGCCCCGTACCTCGGCAAGGAACTCGTCCGACAGGATCGAAATGTCGGGCTTCTCCAAGCCGGCGGCCGCGAAAATGTCGATCACCCCCTCCGATGCCACCGCGCGCGAAATGATCTGGCGCACGGCGTGATCCAGCTCTTCTTCCGGCCGCGCATCGGCGGTGGCGCGCTTGGCCAGCACCGATTGCACGGCCTGAAAGAACGCCACGTCGTCGCGGATGCGGAGCGCGTCCTCTTGCGGCACGGCCAGTGCGAAGGCCTGGGATAGTTCGCGCACCGCCTGCACGCAGCGGTCCTTGCCATTCTCCTGGGCCAGGATGTGTTCCTGCGCAGCTGGCACCAGGCCCAGCCGTTCGGCCGGCGTGCCGTCGATCCACTTGGATCGGTCGAAGCCATGGAACAGGCCGCAGCACACCTCGTATTTCTCCAGCATCACCGCGACCGCTTCCGTCTGATCGAGCGCGGTCTTCCCGGTGCCGCCGCTCTCGGTGTAGGTCGCCAGCGCCTGTTTGAGCTCGTGGGCGAGCCCGAGATAGTCGACGACGAGACCGCCCGGTTTGTCCTTGAACACGCGATTGACCCGAGCGATGGCCTGCATCAGCCCGTGGCCGCGCATGGGCTTGTCCACGTACATGGTGTGCAGGCTCGGCGCGTCGAAGCCGGTGAGCCACATGTCGCGCACCAGCACGATGGTGAGCGGATCGCCGGCGTCACGGAACCGGTTTGCCAGGGCCTCGCGCTTGGGTTTGTTCCTGATGTGCGGCTGCCAGTCGGGCGGATCGGATGCGGCGCCGGTCATCACCACCTTAAGGCGCCCCTTGTCATCGTCTTCGTGGTGCCAATCGGGGCGCAGGCGCACCAACTCTCGATAGAGGTCGATGCAGATGCGCCGGCTCATGCAGACGACCATCGCCTTGCCGTCCAGGGCTTCGACCCGCTGGTCGAAATGCTCGACGATGTCCCGAGCGACGAGCGCGAGGCGCGGTTCAGCGCCAACGATTGCTTCGAGCTGCGCCCATCTGGTCTTGAGCTTCTCCCTGCGTTCGATCTCCTCACCCTCGGTCGCTTCCTCGAAGCCCGGGTCGATCCTCGGCCGTTCGCTTTCGTCGAGTGACAGCTTGGCGAGTCGGCTCTCGTAGTAGATTGGTACCGTCGCCCTGTCCTCGACCGAGCGTTGGATATCGTAGATGCTGATGTAGTCGCCGAAGACGGCGCGGGTGTTGGCGTCCTGAAGCTCTATGGGCGTTCCCGTGAAGCCGACGAAGGAGGCATCGGGCAGGGCATCGCGCAGGTGGCGCGCATAGCCGTCGATGAAGTCGTATTGGCTGCGATGGGCCTCGTCGGCGATGACCACGATGTTGCGCCGCTCGGACAGCAACGGGTGCCGGTCCCCCTTCTCCTCGGGGAAGAACTTCTGAATCGTCGTGAAGACCACGCCACCGGCATTGACCGCGAGTTTGCTGCGCAAGTCTGCACGGCTTTCCGCCTGCGCCGGCGGCTGGCGCAACAGATCCTGGCAGCGCGCGAAGGTGCCGAAGAGCTGGTCGTCCAGGTCGTTGCGGTCCGTCAGCACGACGATGGTAGGGTTCTCCATCGCTGGTTCGCGGATGATCGACCCGGAGTAGAAGGCCATGGTCAGGCTCTTGCCTGAGCCCTGGGTGTGCCAGACGACGCCGATGCGCCGGTCGCCGGGTTCCCCGCCCGGTTTCCTGCTCGACTCGTACCAACCCAGGTCGTCGGCAACCCGATCCGCTGTGCCTGCCAACTCAGCCGCGCGCAAAGTCTCTGCGACCGCTATCTGAACCGCGTGGAACTGGTGGTAGCCCGCCATCTTTTTTGCCAACACACCGCTACCGTCGTCCTCGAACACGATGAAGTCGCGCAGAAGAAAAAGGAAACAGTGCGGCGCACACACACCTTCGAGCATTACTTGCAATTGGGGCATGTGTGGATCAGCCAAGGTCTCGCCCGAGATGGTGCGCCAAGGCTTGAACCACTCCCGTCCGGCGGTCAGCGTGCCCATCCGCGCCTCCACGCCGTCCGAGACCATGAGCACCGCATTCATCGAGAACAGAGTTGGAAGCTCGGCCTTGTAGGTTTGAAGCTGTTGCCAGGCGGTCCAGATTGTGGCGTCCTCGTCCGCCGGGTTCTTGAGCTCGATGACGCCGAGCGGCAGCCCATTGACAAGTAGCACCACGTCGGGTCGGCGCTCGTGCTTGTTCTCGACGATGGTGAATTGGTTGACCGCAAGCCAGTCGTTATTCGCTGGCGTCTCGAAATCGATGACCGACGCCTGTGCGCCGCGAATCGCACCGTCTCCCGCTCGGTACTCCACGGTCACACCCTCCACCAGCATCCGATGGAAGGCGCGGTTGCGGGATTCGAGGGTTGAACCCTCCGGGCGCATGACCTGGCGGAACGCGTCCTCCAGCGCTGCTTCAGGGAGATTGGGGTTGAGTCTAGCAAGCCCATCGCGCAGGCGCTGTGCAAGCACGACCTCGCTGTAGTCCTCGCGCTCAGTGCCAAGCGTATCGGGGGCGATGTCGGGACCATGAGCGATGCGCCAGTCCAGGCCCTCCAGCCACGCGAGAGCGGCCTGTTCGACGACGGATTCCGCTACGCCAATGTCACTCATGGCTGAACCCTTCCGCCGATTGAAGCATTGGCTTCGGAATTGTCACCGTCATCAAACTCTGCCAGGTAAATGCGATAGGATTCTGGCTCCAGCCTGAACAAGACCTCACTGGGACGGAACTCAACATCAAAGATTCGGAAGGGACCGAATGTCTCGTCCAAGCTATCGTTGAAGGCGAAGTTGTCGTCGAAGGTCGCAGTCG
This sequence comes from Bryobacterales bacterium, assembly GCA_965248105.1. Taxonomy (GTDB): domain Bacteria; phylum Acidobacteriota; class Terriglobia; order Bryobacterales; family UBA6623. The sequence goes on along the minus strand of CBDFIK010000005.1, from coordinate 1,283,470 downwards.
GTGGAGGCGGAGTGCGGTCCTGCCGATGTACGCGATGAAGGAAGCCTACGACTGTATCTGCAGCCTCGGCGGCGAGCAGAGCCTGAACGCCCTCCATGCTAGGACGCGCAGTACCCGAGCCATGCGAGGCGAACCCGCAATGGTTGCGCAACCCGCAGATGCCCTGAATGGCAGTGCTAAGCCCAAACAGCATCTGCTGCAGGCTCTTGCGTACCTCGGCAGCATCGCTGGCGGTCGACGGGAGAAAGGTCAGGTTCTGCCTCACGGATTTGAAGAGCTTTGGAAGATCATCGTTCTTGGAATAGGCCACCGACCGCTCTTCGAGCACCGTGCGGCAAGTGCTCTCGATTAGCGTCTTTGCTAGATCAAAGGCGAGGCCGGGATTTTCGACGACGGCCTGCTCAATGCCCTTCACCTGCTCCTCGATGTGCGCGAACCCGCCTGCCATGGCATCGCGCGCGCCTTGCATGACGAAATCAGCGGCTGGGAGCTCGGCCATCACAAGACCCGTTTGAGGAAGCTCTCGGCGTGCTTCACACGGAGGTCGCCGGAAATGAGCTTGGGTAGCAGCGTGTCGCGCAGCGCGGCGAGAGTATAGCTTTCGGTAACGTTGGATCTGATTCGCACATCCAAGTGCTTGGCCGTGGAGTCAAACGCATCAACGATGTGAGAATCGGGCTCGATCACCTTCAAGGCTTCAAACTGACCCTTGTTGATGGCCCCGAACACCGTTCCCGTGTGCTCGTACTCTTTCAGTTCCCGCTGAAGTGCCCAGGCCAAATGGTACGTAAATGAACTAGACCCCGACTTGTGTCTAAGTGCCGCCACGCCGCGCCCAATACAACACCGTTCCCAAGCCAAGTTGATATCCCCCACGGGGGCCCGGACGCTCACCAGCGTATCCTCCGGATCTGCTATGCGAGTCGGCGCGGAACAGAATCTCCGGTTCTGAGGATAGCGGAAGCCGAAGTCCGACCGGCCTTGGAAGAAAGGCAAGCCTTCTCTTCGGTCGTTATAGGTACTTCCCGGAGGTGATTGCCCCATCGTCAGGTTCATGCAATCCTTCAGCGACTTGGCCTCCCATTCCTCCGGAATCTTCCCCAGCTCTGACTCCACAAGCCCGTCGGGAAAGAGATCAGCGATGTGTTTCGGCAGGCCAGGATCGCGTCCTTCCATCTTGGCGCGCACGGGGTCGAATTCGACGAACCACGACTTGAACAGCGCCCGGGCCATTGCTTCCGACCTTGTTGCATGGATCATCCCGAAGAATGTCTTATCATTGGTTTTTCAACGCTGGGGGTAGTCCAAATGCCACATAAGTTCAACGCAGCGCGACGGCACAAGTTTGATAAGGTGCAGTACCGGGTGATCAACTGGGCGGAATATAACGAGAGCTTGCGCCAACGGGGTGACCTGACGATTTGGGTCAGTGAGGAGGCTCAAAGTGTGTGGAGCGCGCCGCGCCGCACGTCACGGGGTGGTCAGCGCAGATACTCGGATTTGGCGATCGAGACATGCCTGATGCTGCGCACGGCATACCATCTTGGACTGCGTCAGACACAGGGGCTTATGGGTTCCATCGGCACGCTCATGGGGTTGGATATACGGGTACCGGATTACTCCACGCTGTCGCGTCGCGCAAACGGGGTGAGCATCGCTCAGGTGATGAGGCAAGCAGGATCTGTGCCTATCCATCTGGTGGTCGACAGTACTGGCCTGAAGATCTTCGGCGAGGGCGAATGGCTAGCGCAGAAGCATAACACCAAGGGAATACGCCGCCGCTGGCGCAAGCTCCACCTCGGACTGGACCTCGCCAGCGGGGCGATTGTTTGCGCCGCTCTGACTCACGATAACGTTGGAGACAGCACAGCCTTACCCGGCCTCCTGGATCAGCTGGATGCCCCGGTCACGGGCTTTCTGGCTGACGGCGCCTACGATGGAGCGTCCACGCGAAATCTGCTGAGGCAGCGGTATGGGGAGACCCTGGATGTGGTCATACCGCCGCCAAAGGACGCAGTGATCCGCCTGCAATCGGCGCGTGATGCGACCGTTCGGGATCGCCATATTGCCCAAATCCGCAGCAACGGGTGCATAGCCTGGCAGACGGCAACAGGGTACAACCAGCGCAGCCGAATAGAAACGCAGATGGGCCGTTGGAAGAGCGTCATCGGCCCCAAACTCAAATCCCGCAGCTTCTCCAGGCAGATCACGGAGGTCCAACTCGGTCGCAAAGTCCTGAACACAATGACCGCGCTCGGACGGCCTGTGTTCGAACGCATCTCCTGACGCTACGGCTTGGGAAAGGGAGAATTCCGTTTCCATCCCTATCCGTGCAACAAGGCTCCGTACCCTTCGGTGACAAGTGATGGACGATGTGCTGCACCCAGGCGAAGTTGGCGTTGCCCTTGGGCGGGGTGCCGTATTGCCAGCGCTTGTCGTCGGTGAGCCGTTCGCCGCCCCAATCGGAGACGTTGAACGGCGGATTCGCCAGGATGAAGTCGGCCTTGAGGTCGGGATGACGGTCGTTGTGGAAGCTTTCGCCGTGAGCGATCTGACCCTCGATGCTGCGGATGGCGAGATTCATCTTCGCAAGCCGCCAAGTCGTGTAGTTCGACTCCTGCCCGTAGATCGAGATGTCGCCCATGGCGCTTCGCGGAAGACTCCCGCCATTGCCGTTGCCGGTGGCGTGCGCATCGATGAACTCGACCGACTGCACGAACATGCCGGACGAACCGCAGCAGGGGTCGTAAACCCGGCCCTGATAGGGCTCTAGCATCTCGACCAGCAGCTTGACGATGCAGCGCGGGGTGTAGAACTCGCCGCCCTTTTTCCCCTCAGCGCTTGCAAACTGCGAAAGGAAGTACTCGTAGATGCGGCCCAGCACATCCTTGGATCGGGCGTCCTCGTCGCCGACCTTGATGTTGCTGATCATGTCGATGAGTTGGCCAAGACGCTGCTTATCGAGGGCGGGGCGGGCGTAGTCCTTGGGCAGCACATCCTTGAGCACGGGGTTGTCTCGCTCGATCCCGGTCATGGCGTCGTCGACGAGTTGGCCGATGGTGGCCTGCCGCGCTTGGGCTTTCAGATGGGTCCAACGGGCCTCCGGTGGCACCCAGAAAATGTTCTCGGCGGTGTACTCGTCGCGATCCTCGGCGGCGTCCGCGCCCCATTCGGCCAGAACGGCGGCATGGCGCTCCTCGAAGGCGTCGGAGATGTATTTCAGGAAGATCAACCCGAGGACAACGTGCTTGTACTCGGCTGCGTCCATCGAGCCCCGCAGGGCGTCGGCCATGCGCCACAGCTCGGCCTCGTAGCCCGTGGTGGCGCTATGGGTGCCGGTTTTTGCGCCGCCGCCGGTTTTCACCGTTGGTCCCCGTGCCATGCCCTCTCTCCTCGTCAAGCAGCGTTGCCGATGCTAGTCCCATTCACCGTTAAGATCGCTGCCGCGATCCGTGCATTTAATGGGACTGACCGAGTCAGGCTCAACGTTTCTCTTCCAGAGTTGAGAATCATCATGCTAGCAGCTCAAGCTGTGGGATGTCTTAGTGGGATTGATTGTATTTTAATTCATTAAACTCCTTATTATAACTTAGTTATACAATATATATGGCGGAGGAAGAGGGATTCGAACCCCCGGGCGAGTTACCCCGCCAGCGGTTTTCAAGACCGCCGCCTTCGACCACTCGGCCATTCCTCCAAGGCCATTGTAACGTAGGCGATGGCGATGCCCTTTCGCTCTACGATCGGCGGAGCTAGCACCTCCCGGGCGCGACTCGGAACTAGCCGGGCCTCCAGCAGCCCAGTGGTAAAAGTGGGCCTGGGCAAAAATGGGGACTACCATCCGATTTTCGCAGTCCATCTTTATATTAGAAACGAAGCACTTCGACGAACGAAAAGTCGGTGACAGCTGTACCCATTTTTTGAGGCAAAGGACTTTCACCACGGGCTGCTCCAGCGGCGACGCCGTCCTGAGGCCCCCCGGTTCAAGGTAGTATAGGAAATAGCTCTCTTGCGGTGAGGTGCGAGAGTGGTTGAATCGGGCGGTCTCGAAAACCGTTGAGCCTTCACGGGCTCCGTGGGTTCGAATCCCACCCTCACCGCCATTCATTATAAAGGACTTAGCGTAGTACTGTCCGCCGATTGCACCCTTCACTGAACAAGATCCACGTCGTGTTCCGCTAGTAAGATCGGGTCCCCCGCCCAAGTCCGCCGCACATCGGCCTCGAGTTGCTGCTGCCGGGAACGAACCCACGGAGGAACTCCGTGGCGGCCTGGACCAACGCCAGCACCACCACCTGGTAAAGAGGAATCTAATGGGCTACAGTCTCGGCCACGAATGGGCTGACCAAGTTCCCGTCGCCGTCGAATTCCAGCTCACGAGGTTCACTGAGGATTTCAACCTGGGGGTTCTGCTTCAACTCGGGGAGCAAGTTTTCGCTAACCGCCAAATCGCCCAGTTCCATCGTATTGCGAATCCAAGCCAGAGTGCTACCCCCCGACGCCTCGATCCAGCACCTTGGCAAAGTACTCGCCGCCTGAATGCTGTACCAAAATCCTCAGATTGGCCGCGCTAGAATCTTACGACGCGGAAGGTTTATTCTCGAACAGCTCAATCTGGTCTTCGGAGGGCGCGGCTGCTTTTCTTCTTCTGCGGTGCGCCGCAATGCCGATAACGCCCAGTACAGTCACTTCGGTCAGGGCCTCGCGGGGTACGAAAACGCGCTGGGCGTTGGCGTTGGGGTCCGGTGGGGTGATCGTCATGCCCTGGTCGGGGACCAGCAGCAAATTGTTTGCCAGGATGCCCTCGAGGACCTCGCCGTCTCGGAAGGCCAGCCGGACCCACAGGCCGTCCTTCTTGGGGCGGGAGGTAAAGACGCTTTTCTGACGGGAAATTGACTCCCCGTCGAACTCGCGGACGAAGTAGACGGCTTTGATTTCCTGATAGGGCACCACGAGCGCTTGCGCGGATCGGTCGAGCACCTCGGCGCCTTCCGCGCGCAGATAGGTCTGGGGTGCCACGTACCCGTTGATCAGTTGACCATCAAAGCGGCGTATACAGACTTTTTTTGTCGTCGAAGCAGCCATAGATTTCCGCTGAAGACCAGGCCTAAAATACAAGCCCGTTGCCGGTATGCTAATATGCCCCGGGACGAGGTGTCAACCCCATGGAGGGTTGATAAGTGCTTTCTTTTTAAGGTGTTGGCCTGAGTTTTGGAAACCCTGATTCAAGAGTACGTCGACTACTGCCGGATTGAAAAGGGGCTGGCCGCCAACACGCTAGCTGCTTACCAGAGGGATTTGCGACGATTCGAAGGCTTTTGCGCGGAGCGCCGCGTGATGCTGTTGGAGGCTCGCAGTAAGGATCTGAACGAGTTTGTCGACTCGCTCTATCGCGCCGGACTGAGCAGCCGTTCGATCGCTCGTTACATGGCCAGTCTACGAAACTTCTATGTTTACTTGATGCAACACGGTCGGGCCCACGTGGACCCGACGGCGGAGCTCGTGGCGCCTCGTCAGTGGAAACAGTTGCCGAGATTCCTCGTCCTCAATGAGGTGGATCGGCTCTTGGAGGCGCCTGACACTTCAAAACCCTTAGGTGGCCGGGACCGGGCGATGTTGCAACTGCTTTACGCGACAGGCTTGCGAGTTTCCGAGCTGGTTTCCGTAAAGAGAAACCACTTGAACATGGAGTTGGGGGTTGTCCGGGCGACAGGCAAGGGAGGCAAACAGCGGCTGGTACCCGTGGGGAAAGAGGCGTTGGCAGCCGTCCAGAGTTATTTGGAGAACGACCGATCCAGGATCCTGAAGGGCAAGAACTCGGAGTACTTGTTCGTCACGGCGCGAGGAAGCCTGCTTACACGCCAGGCCTTTTGGAACCTTCTCCGGCGTTACGGCCTGCAGGCCGGCATTGCCCGAAAGCTGAGTCCTCACGTCGTGCGGCACAGTTTCGCGACGCATTTGCTCGAGCGCGGCGCGGACCTCAGGAGCTTGCAAATCATGTTGGGCCACGCCGATATTTCGACTACGCAGATTTACACGCACGTGCTCCGCGAAAGGCTGCGCAAGGTGTACGACGAGCATCATCCCAGGAGCTGACCACGCCGGCTGTTGAGAAGGGGTGGTAGGATTTGCTCGTCAACGGTCGTTACCTCTAGGCTCTCTGAGAAGCCGGCGGTTTGACTACGGCCTCTCCGTTGGCGGCTTGCTGCCGGGACCCGGCAATGGAGCTTTGGCGCCACCCTGAGGCTCGGCCTCGAGCAAGGTTTCAGCGTCGGGATAGGCGTAGATCACCGGCGCGTTGTTTTCCATGAGACCGCCTGTGTCGGCGGTTGGTCCGTAATTGCTGTGGAGATCGCGGTTGAGCATCCGCAGCATCGCCATTTGCTGTCCGCGGTGGTGGGAAGTGTGTACGATTCGCCGTGTCACGACCCAGGCCCGGGAACGTTTTGTATCGAAGAACTGAACTGCCTTTTCCCACCAAGCGTCATCCTTGGACCGCAGGATGTCGAGTCGCTTGCCGGAGTCTTCGGCGTATCCGCGGATGAATTCCAATCGGGCCTCTTGTTCAGGTAATGGAGGTGCACCTACGTCAACACCCAGCATCGTGCGGAACCACAAGTCCTCGCTAACGCACTGGTGGATCATCTGCTCGAGAACATTGCGACCACGGATATCGGTCGCGTGAGGGCGGACCGGCAAATCCCCGTCGTGGAACATGCTCCAGACGCTGAGGACTTTGAGGCGTTCGGTTTCGTAGGTATCTACTAAGAATTGATATCGCATGGATTGCTGGTCTTCCTGCTTCGAAAGTGATTCAAAGGGTCTGGTTGATCCGGTTCAACCTGGCTCCATGAAGGTCGAATCGTGCGCTGTTAGTGGAAGTTAGGAAATCCGCTGCCCCACCATCTCTTAGGCCGCTTCAGGAGTTGCCGACTTAGGCCTCGGCGGATCGAGCTTCTTTCGCAGAGCGACGTTCTCCGCTTCCAACTCTTGAATGCGTTCTCGAAGATTGCTCGTCGCTTCGCTAACCTGCTCAACGGTGAATCGCTGCGTGATGTGCTGGGTGCAGTTGATGTCCCATGCCTTTACGTGGAAGACCAGCACCCGCTCGGGTCTGGCTTTGTAATCGGCGTCGACGACTCGGTCCAGCAATTCTGGGTCGTCTTCCACGAACTCGGCCGTACCCCAGATTTTGATCCGTTGGCGGCTCGGGTAATCCATTAGGAAGATGAAGGCCTTGTCGTTTTCAGCCAAGTTTCCGAGCGAGATGTACTGGGCGTTCCCCGCATAGTCGGCCATGGCCAGCGTATGTTCGTCCAGTACCTTGAGGAACCCTTTTGGGCCGCCGCGATGCTGGATGTACGGCTGCCCGTCAGGTGTAGCCGTTCCCAGGTAAAAGGAATCGCGCTCGGCAATGGACTCGGCGAGCTGCGGTGTGACGGCGTCCTGCCAGCCGCCGCGTTGTTCCATCTTGGCGTAGGCGGTTCTCGATCCACGCTTTTCTTGGGCCGCTTTGACGGTTGGTGTGAAGGCAATGTCACTAGTCGGCGGTTTCATCACGTAGTCTCCTCTTGGGTAGGGGAGCCGCTGCGGGCGACTGGCCGGCGGCCCCTGAAAACAGTAGATCGAGCTGCACCATCAAGCACCCCGCCCTGCGGCTGCACTCTTTGCTTCGACTTTCCCTTCGAGGAAGTTCCGGATCAGACGAGCGATGACGTCACCATCCTCTTCCAGCGCGAAGTGGCCTGTATCAAGCAGATGAAACTCGACATTCTTCAGGTCACGCTTGTAAGGGAAGGCTCCCTCCGCGGGGAAAATGTAGTCGTTCTTTCCCCAAACGATCAACGTGGGTGGCTGGTGTTCGCGGAGGTAGGCCTGCCACTCGGAATAGAGCGGCGGGTTCGAGCTATAGTCATAGAACAGTTCTATCTGAATGTCCTTGTTCCCCGGACGGTCGAGCAGGTACTGGTCGTGGAACCAGTTGTCGGGTGCAATGGTCTCGGGGTTTCGGACACCGTGGGTGTACTGCCACTTGGTGGCTTCAATGGTCAGCAAGTTGTCGCGCAGGACTTCGGCATTCTCGGGCGTCTTGTCCTTCCAATAAGCCTTGATGGGTTTCCAGAAGTCCCGCAGGCCTTCCTCATAGGCGTTGCCGTTCTGGACGATGAGCGCGTCCACTCTTTCGGGGTGCTTCACCGCGAGGCGAAAGCCGACCGGGGCGCCGTAATCCATGAGGTAGATGCTGTACCTCTCGAGTCCCAACCGCTCGGTAAAGGTCTCGACCACTTTTGTAAGATTATCGAAGGTGTATTTGAACTCGTCTAGCGCCGGCATCGAGCTGCTTCCATAACCGGGGTAGTCGGGAGCTACTACGTGGAACTTTTCAGCCAGCGCCGGGATCAAGTTTCGGAACATGCGCGACGAGGTCGGGAATCCGTGCAACAGGAGGATGGTCGGCGCGTCATTCGGGCCGGCTTCCCGGTAAAAAATTTCAAGCCCGTCGATGTCGACGGTTCGGTGCATAACCTTCGTGACGTCGTGCTCCCTGGCATCCCCGGTGCCGACCGCGGCAACCGCCGTGGTAGCCAAGCCGAGGACTAAGAAGGTCAGCCCGAATCTGTTTGTTCTACGGGTGTTCATTTTCGGTCTCCTTTTCCGCTTCTGGGGGGTGTGGATGGGCTGGACGACGAGTCAGAAGAGTCGGTTGATGGACACGATCTCCAGTTGTCCGTGGCTGAGTAACTGGCTACCAGAAAGCGATCAGCGCCGTAGTCCACGCGTTGCCATCTGATGTGGATGTTTTCTCTCACGATCGCTTGGCTATTGGTCATGTCCTTGCCTCTTGGGTCCCGAGCACCCCTGTTTCAGATGTCAACTTTGCCAGAGCAGTTACGGGGCCAAAGTCCTCCAGAGGCTGTAATCCCTTGATTAACAAGGCATTGAAGAACACAGCTGGCATATGTCTGGGTCACGACATTTCGTAAATTTACGAACTCCAGTTGACAAATCACGAAATATCATTAAAACTTGATTTGCTGTGAAGCAAAACCGTGACCATCAGCCTGACGTGGAATCGTTTAAGCGCCTGCTTGTGGACATGGGGCAAGAGCTGCGCGTGGAAGCGCTGTTATGGAGTACCCCGGAGATCTCTCCATTCGCCAGGCCGTGGAGCCGCCAGTCCTTCCTTTCCAGGCCCCTCCCAATGGAGAGAATTAGCTCAGACAGTGACGTGCCCCTGTATGCGAGAAATGGTCAGGCGAAAGTCGGTCACGGTCGAAGCGCTTCGAGGACCTTGGCCGTGTCGGTGTACATGTCGAAGCGCGACAACCGTCCATCACGGACGGTCCACGAGTGCGCAAAGGGTGCCGACATAGAGCGCCCTGTTTGCCGGTACGTTCCGGAGTAGGTTCCGAATGACACGACACGGTCATCTTGGGCTACAAACTCGTCGACCTTAACTGAGAAGTCCTGCCAGTCGCGGGACAGTGGGAGCAACAGATTGTCAACTACGGCCTGGGGGCTGTGCCAGGTCCCTCCGTAATAGGGGAAACGCTCGGCCTCGGTCCATTCCACGTGGGGATCAAGTACCGTAAGAACGGCCGGGATATCGCCTCGACCGAGTGCTGCGTAGAATCTCTGAACAAGCTTAGCTGGGTCATTCATCGTGATCTCCGTTTTTTGTGGTGAAGGCCGAGGTGCGCCGGGCCCGCGCGTGTCGCCGACCCGGCGCGTGGCATCATGCGACCTTCTTGAGTACGCTCGTCACCGTCGCAAGATGGCCGAGGCCGAGTGCCTCGACGGTGCTCGCCTGAACCGGCGCAGTCGCGTCGTTCAGTGTGTCGGCGCCATAGCTGGCGCCTACCACGGTGCGCACAGGCCGGGCGCCCTTCGGGGTGACGATGAGCTTGGCGATTGCTTCGGCGATATCGTGAGCATCCGGTGCGTCAGGCCCTGACAACATGGTCGTCAGATGCTGGAACATGGCGCCAGGGATCTCCCCTACGGCACCGTACTCCGCCGCCCGCCCCGTGTCGGCCGGCTGAGTCGCGCTGGCATACATCTGCGTGGGGTAGGCGCTGGGTTGTACCAGAACGACGTCGATTCCGAGCTGTGAGACCTCGTAGCGATAGCTATCGGTCAGAGCCTCGACCGCGAACTTGCTTGCACCATAAAGTCCGAAAAAGGGGAAGGTGACGCGACCGAGGATCGAGCCGATGTTGATGATCAGACCGTCATTGTTACGCCGGAGGTGTGGCAGCACCGCGCGAGTCACCCGACGTAGGCCGATGACGTTGACGTCGAACAGCGCGGTCGCCTGCTCGGGGGTGAACGATTCGGACACGCCGGCCGCTGCGACGCCGGCATTGTTAATCAGGACATCGATGCGACCTGCCTTCGAGATAACTTCGGCGACAGCTCGATCAACCGATTGGGAATCGGTGACATCGAGCTCGACGACTTCGATGTTCTGGTCTCGGAGCGCGTCCACGTGGGCACGGTTTTTGGCTTCCGGATCGCGCATCGAAGCAAACACCTTATGGCCGGCGCGGGCCAGAGTTTCGGCTGTGTCGCGCCCAAAGCCGGTAGATGCGCCGGTAATGAGGATTGTTTTAGTCATAGTTAGTTTCCTTTTGAATTGGTCTTGGTCATCAAGCTTCGGGCAACCTCCGCCCCGGGTTTTTCTGGACCCCGCCCGCTGCAATCTGGCGGTGCTGTTTGCGTCTGATGTTCCTAGAGCAGTTACGGGACCAAAGCCCTCCGCTGAGCTGTAATCCACTGATTAACAAGGTGTTAAAGGACATAGCCGGCACCTGCCAGAGATCACGACATTTCATAAATTTACGAATTCCAGTTGACAAATCACGAAATATCGTTAAGACTTGACTTGCTGTGAAGCGAGACGGTGACCACCAGCCTGACGTGGAATCGTTTAAGCGCCTACTTGTCGACATGGCGCAAGAGCTGCGTGTGGAGACGCTGTTATGGATGATCGCGCGCCGTATCGCAGAACAGCCGAGCGTAGCATTGGCGCGCATCTGGCTGACTAAACCCGGGGACATCTGTGATTCGTGCCGCATGCGGCCGGAGTGTCCGGATCAGACCGCGTGCCTGCACCTGGTCGCTAGCGCTGGGCGTTCACTGGCGCCCGACGAGCCTGAATGGAACCGGATCGATGGGCATTTTCGACGCTTCCCTTTGGGCATCCGCAAGGTAGGCCGCATCGGCGCTACCGGTGAGCCTGTAGAGGTGGCCGACATCGCCCAGGAGGGGGGATGGATCGCACGGCCGGAGTGGGCAAGCCGCGAAGGGATCGTAGGCTTTGGCGGGCAGCCCTTGATTTGCAAAGGCGAGGTTCTGGGCGTTTTGGCTGTCTTCGCTCGGACTCGGATGGCCGAGGAAAACTTGGTGTGGCTGCGCATGGTTGCCGACCATGCAGCGTCAGCAATCGCAAACGCGCGTGCCTTCGAAGAGATTCAACGGCTTCGTTCCCAGCTCGAGCTGGAAAACGAGTATCTTCGCGAGGAAGTCAAGGTCGCTCACGCGTTCGGGGACATCGTCGGCGAGAGTTCGGCCTTGCGCAAGGTGCTCGCGCAGGTTGAGCTCGTCGCGCCCGCGGACACGAGTGTACTGATTCTGGGTGAGTCAGGAACCGGCAAAGAACTGGTAGCCCGAGCGATCCATGAACGTAGCGGTCGCAGCGACCGACCAATGATTCGAGTCAATTGCGGCTCGATCCCTCGGGAACTCTTCGAGAGTGAGTTTTTCGGACACGTTCAGGGTGCCTTCACCGGTGCGGTGCGAGATCGGGCAGGGCGTTTTCAACTGGCCGATGGCGGAACGCTTTTCCTTGACGAAGTCGCGGAGATTCCGCTCGATCTGCAAAGCAAACTGTTGCGCGTTCTCCAGGAAGGCACTTTCGAGCGGATCGGAGAAGAAAAAACCCAGCACGTAGACGTCCGGATCATCGCGGCCACCAATCGTGACCTGAAGAAGGACGTAGAGGAGAAGCGTTTTCGGCAGGACTTGTACTACCGCCTGAGCGTATTCCCTGTTGAGGTAGCGCCTCTTCGAGAGAGGGCGGAGGACATCCCTCTGCTAGCCGCCAACTTCCTGAGTCAGACTTGTCAGCGTCTCGGCCTTCCGGAGTCCACACTCAAGCAGCGGCATGTCAAAACACTGCAGAGCTACGAATGGCCCGGAAACGTTCGGGAGCTGCAGAACGTTATCGAGCGAGCCGTGATCACGGCTCGGGGCGGTGAGTTGCACTTTGATTTGCCGGGCTCCGTCGCGGAGAAGAAGGTCGCCGCTCCGGCCTTGAGTGTAGATGCCCCAGATGCGGGAGAAGAAGTCCTCACCTACGAAGAGCTAACAACCCGGGAACGCGAAAATCTATTGGTCGCTTTGAAGAAGGCGAAAGGAAAGGTTTCGGGATCGGGTGGTGCGGCGGAACTTTTGGGTGTCAAGCCGACAACCCTCGCTTCTCGTCTTAAGGCGATGGGAATTGAGCGGGGAACCGTTGGATAGGTATCCCGTGTCCGGGAGGTTCGATTTGAGAATCATTTCTCTCATTGCGAGTGCTACCGAGATCATCTGTGCGCTTGGCCTTGAGGATTCTCTGGTTGGCCGTTCGCACGAGTGCGACTACCCGCCTTCAGTAACCGACCTGCCAGTTTGTACGAAGCCGCGTTTCGACCCTTTAGGCAGTAGCCGGGAGATCGACGACAGGGTCAGGTCTGTGCTGCGAGCTTCGCTCGTCAACGATGCCCTCAGCGTCTACGAGGTCTTCTCGGAAAAATTGCGGCAGCTGGCGCCGACACATATCGTTACGCAGTCGCAATGCGACGTGTGCGCCGTCAGCCTTCGGGATGTCGAACGCGCACTGCGAGAACTTACCGAGTCAGAAGCGGAGATCATTTCCTTGCAACCAAACACCCTGGCTGATTTTTGGCAGGATATCGCGCGAGTGGCTTCCGGCCTCGGCGTGACGGACAGCGGTGTGCGGTTGGTAGCCGAGCTGCAACGAAGGATGCAGGAAATCGAGACGAGGGCCCGGCTACTCACAAGCCGACCCACGGTTGCTTGCGTTGAATGGGTCGATCCTCTGATGGCGGCGGGCAATTGGATGCCGGAGCTGGTTCAGATGGCGGGCGGCGAGAATCTGTTTGGCGTCTCGGGGAAGCACTCGCCAGAGATGACGTTTGAGCAACTCGTAGCCCAAGATCCGGACATCATTTTCATCTCGCCTTGTGGTTTCGATATTCCCCGCACACGAGAGGACCTGCCTGTTCTCGAGTCCTATCCTGGCTGGTCGGCGCTAAAAGCTGTTCAACAGAACGGTGTCTGCGTGGCCGATGGGAATCAATACTTCAATCGGCCCGGCCCGCGGCTCGTGGAGTCACTTGAAATCCTGGCGGAGATTGTTCACCCCGAGGTCTTTCGATTCGGTCACGAAGGAAAAGGTTGGGAAAGGGTCGAGGCTCCCGCGGCAAAGTAATCACGCCCAGTTTTCCACTCGCAAACCCCTCACACGACGGAACTCTCTTGCCTTGTTGGTGATCAAAATGACCCCAAGGGCCAGAGCGCGGGCGGCGATCAACAGATCCATCGATCCGATTGGGGTTCCTTGTCGCTCAAGTTTTGCCCGCAGCGGTCCGTAGGCCGCGGCGGCGTGGGAGCGGAGCTTGCTCTACCATTAGGGGATGTGATGCGAAGTGGTCGTCAACGGGGAGAGAGTGTGTCTTACCGGCTTGGAGGGACTTGGCTCGCTTATGGCGGTCGTGACCTGGGTGAAGCGCAACCCGGAGCGCTTCGAGGGGAGCACCGTCGGCGTAAGCCTGGAGGCGTGGAGCGCAGAAGAATTGAACCACAACGTCCCTGAGGACCAGTTTCGGCTAGGAATGGCTTCAGGAAGGGGTCTTCGGCGAGTTCCCCGACGAACCTCTCGCCCGAGCACGTTGTCGAAGAGTTTCAGCAGAAAGTGGTGACCCCGGCGCTTGTTGATCGCTCGGTGGAGTGGTCCGTAGGCCGCGGCGGCTTGGGAGTCAAAGGCCGGCACTTCCAACAGGGCGACGAATTTTGCCAGTGCGCGGAAGTTTCTCTTTGGGAACTCGCTTTTGGCCGCTCCGTATTGAAGCTCGGCAAGCGGAATCGAGGTAGGGCAGTCCACCTGAGATGTTATCTCGAGGTCGGATCGGTCCAGGAGGGTGAGCAACCATGCGGGCCGTAGCATCAAGCGACATCATGCTGGTGGAGAATTTCCGGTGAAGGTTTGCGGCGTTTTGGTAACAGAGCTGCGGGCGTAAGGGCGTGGCTCTGTGGTGCGGTTAGCCGCGAAGGTAGTTGGCCCAACGGTTCGGCCTCGATGTTTTCCTGCGCCCCTGCGGGGCCGCCTCCGCGGCCTCCACCACCACCACCTCAACCCAATCTGACACCATCTTAGGAAAGGAGCTACTGTTCACTATGTGCCCGGCATAAAGTGTTCACCATGTGCCGGGTAACACAACCCGGTGACCCTGCGGGGCTGATTTGCAGCAAAGATCCTGCGTTGGCAAAACTTCACCAATGAGAATTCATTCGTGCTGAGCGGCGTCATCTCTCGACCGCTCGCTCACAGTTGCGCCTCGATGCTCTGGGATATCCAGAAGCTTGATACATGATGTCTTCATGTGGCAGTTCTCAAAGATGAGACTTAGCCCTTTGCCGGGCTCGCAACAGTTCATGAGGTACCTCCAAATGTCGCGAGAATGTCGCAAGGGTATGCACGTTTGGCCCATCTAGCAGTTTCGGCGCGTAGTAGAATCAGTAACCTAGGGACCCAGTAAGGGGCTTCAAAGAGCAGTTTGCTCTGTTATGACACCCCTGAAACCCGCCCATGCGGCTCCTATTGCTCTCGAAAACCACCGGCTATCAGACGCGCGCTTTCCGCGAGGCGGCCGAGCGGCTCGGTGTGCCTCTGATGCTGGGAACCGACCGCTGCCATGTGCTGGAAGACCCCTGGCGAGACGGAGCCATTGCGCTTCGATTCGAAAATCCAGAGGAATCGGCTCAAGCAATCGTGGCCGCGGCGAAGGACCAGCCCCCCTCGGGGATCGTTGCCTTAGGCGACCAAACGACCCTCACGGCTGCGCTCGCCGCCGAGAAACTGGGGCTGCCGCACCACCCACCGGCTGGGGTTAGTGCGGCAGGGGACAAATTCGCCAGTCGACGAAGATTTCAGGAAGCCGGACTTTTGGTGCCCAAGTTTGCCCGGCTTTCACTTGACGAGTCTGCCGCGCTTCGCGCTGAACTGGAGTTCCCCAGTGTCGTCAAGCCGCTCGGGCTAGCAGCGAGCCGTGGGGTCATCCGCGCCGATACCGCAGACCAGCTTCGCGATGCTGTTCAGCGAATTGGCCGGCTGCTGGAAACACCCGAAGTACGAATGATGCGGGGCGACAACGCAGGTTTCGTTCTGGTTGAGTCCTTCATCCCCGGACGGGAGTACGCGCTCGAAGGCGTCATGCATCACGGACGATTGCAAGTGCTCGCTCTGTTTGACAAACCGGATCCCTTGGACGGCCCGTTCTTCGAAGAGACGATCTACGTGACACCTTCCCGGTTGGATCGAGAGACTCAGCATCAGATTCGGGACTGCACCCAGAGGGCTGTGCGGGCCCTAGGACTCCGTCACGGCCCGGTTCACGCGGAGATGCGGGTCAATGAAAAAGGTGTTTGGATGCTGGAAGTCGCGGCACGGCCGATCGGTGGTTTGTGTGCCCGCGCCCTCCGCTTTGGGGATGGAGCGACGCTCGAGGAACTGCTGATCCGGCACGCGCTCGGGATGGCAGCGGACCAGCTGCAGCGTGAACCTCAGGCGGCAGGGGTGATGATGATCCCTGTGCCCGCAAACGGCACCTTGGTCGAGGTCGAGGGCCTGGAGGAAGCTCGCGACGTAGCCGGGATCGAGGACGTTGTGATCACTGCGAAGCCTCGGCAAACGCTGATCCGCTGGCCCGAGGGCAACAGCTACCCCGGCTTTATCTTCGCGCGCGGCGATTCACCGGAGTTAGTCGAACAAGCCCTACGCCAGGCGCACCAGCGATTGATGTTCGTCGTAACTCCTCTGTTAACGGTGGTCAGCTAGCCCCTCCTAACCCGCGTTTCGCGCCAAAAGGGGGATGCCGTCATGGGAACCGTTGGTCTTGTAGCGGCCGACTACCGTGTCGGCTCATTTCCAGCCACCAATCACGGCGCGGGGCGAATTGTCCGAAAGATCGGGTATGTAGCCTGGCCGGTCGCTACCGGGCGCGTCGAGAGGCATCGCGACCCGGCGCGCTGCGAACGTGCGCCACTACGGGACTACGAGACTCTCGATGTCGCCACGAATGGCGACACGGCACGCAAGAATGCGTGCGCCACAAAAGCAAAAGGTCGCGCACCCGGCGGGCGACGAAGGATAGAAATCGCGCCGTAGGGCCGCCAGTGTTCTCACTGCTTCTTTTTGGGGGCGATGATGACGTGCATCATGCGGCCTTCTAGGCGAGGCCTGCCTTCGACGTCGCCCAGCTCCGAAAGATCCTTAGCGAGGCGAAAAATGAGTTTCTCACCGAGATTAGCGTGTGTGATTTCACGACCGCGGAAAAAAACAGTCGCTTTGACCTTGTTCCCCTCTGTGAGGAAGCGCAGGGCGTGGTTCTTTTTGAAGTCGTAGTCGTGCTGGTCGGTATTGGGTCGAAATTTGACTTCTTTGATCTCGATGCGATGCTGCTTTTTCTTGGCTTCGTTCTTCTTCTTCTTCTCTTGGTATGTGTATTCACCGTAGTCGATGACCTTGCAAACTGGCGGGTCGGCCGAGGGGGATACTAGAACGAGGTCCAAGCCGAGTGCTTTCGCTCTTTGAATGCCGACCGACGTCGGCATGACCTCCGTTTCGCCGTCCGGGAACACAACTCGTACTTGCCGGGCTCGAATCCATTGGTTGACGTTGGTCTTGCGGGCCCGTCGAAAAGGTCTAAAGGGTCTTCGAATAAGTTCCTCCTTGTTGTTGGTCTAAAGTCCGGGTGTCCGGTTCCTGCCCCGGGCTATGCGGCAGCCGGGCGAAGGGCTCTTGCGCTCACCATTTGAGAATCGGAAACATCAATCATCTAGGCTCTGCGCCCATGGGTTTGTGCGAGTGCCAAGCTGGGCTATTGGGTAGCACTCGGTGGTCTCTAAATCGCGCTCTTCCCAAAAACAAAAAGGGATTGTCAGGCGATCGGGCCTGCAATCCCTTTTCTAGTACGAACTCGGGATTCGAGAGCGGTTCAAAGCGATCAATCTAAGCTAGACGCAGCCGTTGGTCGTCCGTCTAGCCTCCGTGCAGTTATGGTAACACGAAAAGAGCTGCCGGAAGGCTGTCAATCGGTACCGCCCCGGATTTCCGACGGGGGTCTGTCCCGCGCTGGCTGCAAATAAAAAGGTAAGGCCAGAAAGACGGCCGTGAGTAGCAGGAAATTACCGGTGGATCGTCCTTGACAAAGCGCGCAACCCTCGCCTAGCATAGACGTCGTGATGCGGCGGCGGGCCGCGCAAAGCAACTGGCATGGTTAAGCACGACATCGTCACACAAGTAGTCAACCGCACCGGCCTGAGTAAGACTAAGGCGGAGATGGCAGTCGAGACAGTGTTTGAGACAATGAAACGGGCCATGGAACGTGGTGAGAGGATCGAACTGCGCGGCTTCGGCGTCTTCAATACCCGACCTCGCAAAACCGGTATCGGCCGCAACCCACGTACGGGCGAGGAAGTAGTGATTCCTCCCGGCAAGGCGGTGAGGTTCAAGCCGGGCAAAGAGCTACAGCATCTCTGATCCGTTTTCACTCGACCCTTAGCCTTTCCTTCGAGGTACTCTGCCAATCTGAACTCGCGGCGGATGTTCTCATCTTCTCGCTCGCGTGTCGCCCATGGGGGAGCATAACCGGGCTCCAGCGTAGATGTACGCTGGGAACCCAGGCGCGGCGGCTGCGGTGAAGATCACGGCCACACTCATCACGCTCAACGAGGAAGAGAATCTGCCTCGAGCTCTCTCTTCCCTGGGCTGCTGTGACGACATAGTAGTCGTCGATTCCGGCTCAAATGATCGAACGGTGGAGATTGCCCGCGAGTACGGGGCGCGCGTTATCGAACGTCGGTTTAGCGGTTACGCCGACCAGAAAAACTTCGCGGCCGCGGTCGCGCAACACGACTGGATTCTGTCCCTAGACGCCGACGAGGCGTTGAGTGATGAGCTAGAAGCCGAGGTGCGCGAGCTCAAGCGCATCGGTCCCCGAGCGGACGCCTACCAGGCGCCTCGATTGGCCCAATACATGGGCAAATGGATCCGTTACTCCGGATGGTACCCTGACCCCAAAGTGCGGTTGTACAATCGCAAAAAGGCACGTTGGGTGGGCGAGTACGTCCACGAAGTGGTCGAGGTTGGTGGCCGCGTGGGAACCTTGAAGGGCGACCTGCTTCACTTTACCTGCCGATCCTTTTCTCAACACCTGACGACGATTGACCGCTACACGACCTTAGCAGCGAAGGAGATGATCGCAAAGGGGCAGCGGGTACGAGACGTGAATCTCGTTGTCTCGCCTCTGTGGACCTTCTTCCGGACCTACATCATCAAACGCGGCTTTCTCGACGGGATGGAAGGTTGGGTCATTGCGCAAATGGCCGCGTTTTACGTCTTCTCGAAATACCTCAAGGCCCGGATGATGAGTCGTACCTGATGAAAATCCTCCATCTCGATACTGGCCAATCGATGCGCGGAGGTCAGCACCAGGTACTGATGCTGCTCCAGGGACTCGAGGCCCGTGGCCATGAGCAGACTTTGCTGGCCGGCAAGCCTCTCCTTGAGCGTTGGGACGGACGGCCTCCGACAATCGCGAATCTGTTGCAAGCAGCTCCTGAGGTCGAGATCATCCACGCCCACGACGCCAGGGCGCACACGCTGGCAGCGCTTTTTTGTCCCGGCAAGCCGTTGGTGGTGTCTCGCCGTGTCGCTTTTCCCATTCGCCGGGGTTGGTTATCCCGCTGGAAGTACGGCCGCGGAAGGCACTACATCGCCGTTTCGGGATACGTGCGAGAGCGGCTGATTGACGCCGGTGTACATGCCACTAACGTCAGCGTGGTCTACGACGGAGTCCGCATGCCGTCTGCCGAGGATGAGAAACGGCGTGAAGCTCGCGTTGGAGGCTCAACGCTGGCCGTCGCGCCGGCCATAGATGATCCTCTCAAGGGCAGTGAGCTGCTGCGTTCGGCGTGCCAACTGGCGGGTGTTCGGATGCTTCTTTCAACCGACTTGCCGACGGATTTGTCCAGGGCCGACGTATTTGTCTATCTTTCCGAGAGCGAGGGGCTTGGCTCGGCGACTTTGTTGGCGATGGCGAGACGTGTTCCGGTAATTGCCAGTCGAGTGGGCGGGATTCCCGAAATCGTGGATCATGAAAAAACTGGACTGTTGGTGGCCAACGAGGTCGGCGATGTGGCAGCCGCGATTCAGAGGGTGGTAGAGAACCGGGACTTTGCGAAAGGGTGTACGGAGCGAGCGTTCCGGCTGGTTTCTGAACGATTCACCGATGATATAATGGTCCAGCGAACGGAAGAAGTTTACCGAACCGTCTTGCGGTCCATGCCCTCGTCGTGATCCCACTCCTTGCGCTCCTACTGGGCCTGATCATTGGGAGCTTCTTGAACGTTTGTATTCATCGCTGGCCAAGAGATGAGTCTGTCGTTAGGCCGGGGTCCCGTTGCCCTCACTGCCGTAACTCACTTTCCTGGTACGACAATATACCTCTAGTCAGTTATTTGCTGCTGCGCGGCCAATGTCGGTATTGCAGCACTCCCATCTCGATTCGTTACCCCCTCGTGGAGCTGTTGAATGGGTTGTTCTACCTCTACCTGGTGTCGCGATTCGGCTGGCAGCTGTCGACTGCGAAAATGGCCGTCTTCGTCTCGATGATGCTGGTGCTGATCTTTACCGACATCGCGGACTACATCTTGCCGGACGAGATTACACTTGGGGGGCTGTCCACGGGCCTGTTGCTGAGCCCGTTCCTCCACGTTGACGCTCGTTTCACGCAGGTGTTTTGGACTTTGGGGAATAGCGACCCAGCTCCGTGGGTCATGTCTTTGGTGGAAAGCACCTTCTCAGCTGCCTTCGTAGGTGGCTTCCTCTACGGACTGCGTGCCGCCTATTTTCGGATGAGGCGAATCGAAGGACTGGGGTTGGGAGACGTCAAGATGATGGCGATGGTCGGTGCGTTTTGGGGTTTGTCTACGACGATCGGAGTGCTATTAATAGGCTCCCTTGTGGGGGCGATCACCGGATCTCTTATCGTGCTGATTGGACGCAAGAAGTGGACGCACGAGCTGCCTTTCGGAGCCTATCTGGGAGCGGGCAGCATTATGGTGGTTGTTTGGGGAGAGGACATCCAGCGCTGGTGGGTGTCCGTCATAACCTATTGATGTTCGCGAAATACAGTGTAGGGGCGCAGCGTGCTGCGCCCGCTCTGGCAAGGCATTTGCTGTGTCCGAAAACAACACTATATTCTGCGGGTATCAATAGTGGCCTCCTTGCCTTGATCATTGAAAGATCACCTGGCCCGTTGTTGCTGCATAAGACCCTCATCCCCAGGTGCATCTCGCTATAGTGATTCAGCGGCCTACAACAAAAGTGGGACAGCGTTCGACGAACAGCAGTTCTTTCTCTGAATAGCCTTGAGGGCCGGGACAGAAGCGCGACCCAGTCGCCAGGGCCCCCCGGGTTAGCGGCACAGCGAGATCCGCCGGGATCACCTGGGGCCAAGTTGGGAGCGATCAAGCAATGAAACTCAAGAAAATTGCCGAGTGTTTAGGCTGTAGGCTTACCGCCGGAGCGGATCTAGAGATTTCGGGCGTCGCAGGCTTGGAGCAAGCAAAATCCGGCGAGCTGACTTTCCTTTCAAATCCCCGCTATACCCGGTTGGTCGAAACGACCAAGGCGTCGGCCATCATCACGGAGAAGGAGATCGAGCGGCGCGGACTGGCCTGCTTGCTGTCCGACAACCCGTACCTGGATTTTGCGCGCGCGCTGGAGCTTTTCTACCAGTCGCCGAGGCCAGCCACAGGGATCCATCCCACGGCGGTTGTCGCAGAAAGTGCGAAGATCGGGCCGAATGCAAGTATTGGTCCCTACGCCATCATTGGGCAGAGCGTCGTCCTCGGGCGAGGCGCTGTCATTCACTCCCACGTGGCCATCTACGAAGGCGCCGAGATCGGCGACGATTTCCTGGCTCATTCTCACGCCGTGGTGCGGGAGTTCTGTCGCCTCGGCAACCGGGTCATCCTGCAAAACGGCGTCGTCGTGGGAGGTGACGGCTATGGTTTCGCTCACAAGCCGGACGGGTCGCACTACAAGATCGTGCAGGCGGGGCGGGTGGTCATCGAAGACGATGTTGAAATCCAGGCTCACTCTTGCATTGACCGGGCGGCCGTCGGCGAAACGCGAATCAAACGCGGCTCCAAGCTCGACAATTTCGTACAGATCGGCCATTCCGTCGAGATCGGGGAAAACGCCATTCTCTGCGCCCAGGTTGGCATTGCCGGCAGCACGACCGTCGGGCGAAATTGCGTTCTTGGCGGCCAGGTCGGGCTGGTCGGCCACCTGAACATAGGGGACAACGTAGCCATCACCGCGCAAAGCGGGGTTCCGTCAGACGTTCCCGACGGCAAAATGATCTCTGGCTACCCCGCCATCGACAACCGTCGCTGGCTGCGTTGCGCCGCTGTCTACAACCGCCTACCAGAGTTGGACAAGGCCGTGCGGGAGCTGGAGAAGAGAATCAACGAGCTCTCACCAGCCAGTTGAGCCAGTCCCAAGGCCGGCTCAGGAGGAATTCGTTCCTTCCAGATCCTCCTCCAGCGTCGTGCGGTAGTCACGGGTGTGGGGATGGACGGGCATCGTGAAGATTCCTAGTTTCATGCCGTTTGCCTGCTGGCCACTCGGTCGCCGAGTGCAGCGGAGAATCTCCGCGGACCGGTAAACTGTGATCTCCCGTGCGCCATAAGCAGGTTGTCGAGGACAATGATGTCTCCCCGTCCCAGCGCATAGCGTGTTTCCGCTGCCACGGCGATCTCAAACCAGATCCTGCTATCTTCTGGTGGCACGGCGCTGCCGTCTTCCATAATCATTTGGTCGACGCTGTCCGGCGCATTGGCCAAGGCTGAGTCCAACTGCTCGAGGTCTGCCGTTCGGCCGTCTCTTTCTGCGCTGAGGCGCCCCGTCACTGGCTGATAAACCAGCGCCTGGGTGCACCAGATCTCGCCGTGGATTGGGTGAGTCCTGAAAAACCGCGCCGGCTCCTGAGTGATTACGAGGAAATCGTCGTCGGTCCAGCTCAATTCCCACCCCTTCTGCTCGGCGGCGGCAACGGCTTCCTCTCGGTCGTCGGTGCCGAGGGTTTCCTGCCAGCATCTCTTGGCGCGGAAAAAGCCCGTGTTCTTCCCGGTGGGCGGCAGCATGCGCCGAAGGCGGGCGCGCTTACCCTTGTACCTTTTCTTGAGCTCGACGGGGAGACTATCGGTGAACTTTCTCATATCGCCGATTAGATTGGTCTTCTGGCCGTTTTCCGGGGGATCTTCGCAAAAGAGGGAGACGTAATCCGGCACGCTATCCAAATAGGCCATTTCCTGATGAATCAGGATGTTCACGTCGGCTGGAATATCCGTGGCCGTGTACACACCCCGGCCTTGGTCCGTCCTAGGTGAAGCGCCCCCTACATACGAATGGTGGTGGTAGCCAATAGAGGACAAGAACTCAGAAAACCCGCTGGTGGTCTCGAGTCCAGTATCCCGCATCAGTAGTGCGCCCTCGCGATCAAGGATCCCATAGATCTCTTCCGTAAGCTCTTTTCTGGCCGGGGAGTCTACGGAACCAGTCAAGTCCGTGTGCAAGCATGGTACCGATATTCCATTACCCAGATTCTCATACTCATACTTCATCATCACGATCCTCTATTCATCTAAGATGATTCCAACGAGCCCGGTGCCTCCTCCCAAAATCGTTAGGAATGCCCTGAGATTCTTGTACCAAGGCTGTTCCTCCAAGACATTTCGCTGCATCCGGATCTCTTGTCTATCACATCAGGTGTTGGGGCGAAATTTGGCCAAGAATGTAGCCTAGGCTTGACTTAGGATCAACACGGAGTCCTTCAAGACTTTCCCCATTTTTCCTTCTACGCGAAGATGGTACTCCCTCTCTCCACGTGAATGCAACGACTTTGCCTCGTAAGGCAGGCCACGACGGCATCGAAGGGTTCCCATGGCCTGTTCTTGTCGTCCAGTCAGCCCCTCTCGCTGCCGCTCAGCCGATTGGGTCGCACACCCCTCCGGCCCTCCTTCCTCAACGACTAATCCTCTTGGCGAAGAAATTATAGAGCCAAGCGATGAGAACGCCCCCAATCGCCCCGTCGATCAAGCCATACGTGGTTCCCACGAGTACGTCTCCCAACGATCCTGAGTGATGGAACCCGGGATAGAGCGAACTGACGATCCTCAGAAACTCGTCGGCGTAGCCGGTGGAGAAAAGACTCACCAGGCCGATAAACAGGATCGAGCCTCCCCACAGAATGCCAACCGTAAGCGCCATGGCCTTTACGGACAGTTGCATGGTTACCTCCCAGGGCTAAGTCTCGTAACCGGGATAATTCTAGCAGGGTGGGCGCTGGCTGTCAGGCCTCGGTCAGGGCATCAGCTTCTGCAAAACCGAATAGCTCATCATCACTGCCATTAGCAGCGTGCAGACCCACAGCCCCAATGTGATCCACCCGCGAGGAGCGATTGCCTTGGGAAGGTGAACATATCTCAGGTAGATCGTGCAGAAGCCGATGATGGGCAACATCAGCGCTTGGGCAACCCCGCCAATCTTGACCATCAGGACGGGTTGCCGGAGGAACATGTAATACAAGCTGGGAATGATGAGCAGAATAACAACAAAAATCCGCGTGACCTTGAGCCGAGTCGCGTAGTTCGTCTTGTCGTAGAGTCCGAGCAGTCCGATGAAATCCGCGAAAAGGCGACAGCTAGCGGCGACGCCAGCGAAGATCGTCGAGTACAGAACGGCGAAGGCACCGATTAGGAAAGGAACGAGCGACCACGATCCCATGGTCTCGGTGTACATGGCCGAAAGCATATGGACCATTTCAGTCCCTTGGGGAACTACGCCCATACCATGGAGAATACCGGCGCCAAGCAAGTAAAAGGCTACCGTAGCGAAGGTGTAGATCACCATGGAGTTGACCACGTCGAAGCCCATGACTCTAATCCAACCGAAGGCCCGAGTTCGCCAAGGGTCGCTGTTTTCGAGCCTGCCGGTAAAGCGCGCGTACCCTTTCTCGATGCACCAGTAGGGGTACATTACGAGTTCGCTGGCGCCCACGCCCGTGATACCGAACGTCGCCACGGCTGTTACCAAGCCGCCTGACGGCGTGTGGAAAGCCAGACCGTCCAACAGGTCCGGCCAGGAAAAGTACTCGGGTCGTTTCATCAACAAAACCGCGCAGCTCACCGTCAAAGCACTGAAGCTGACCACCAGCCCCAAGGCAAACCTTTCCACGAATGTGTAGCGGCCGAACAGGAGGAGCCCGACGGTTCCTGCACTCACTACCCATACCCAGCCGGTAAGGGGTATAAGCGGTACCATAGTGTGAAGAATTTCTGAGATGCCTCCCAACATGGCCCCGGTCTGCATCTGCGCCATCATCACCATCACGAACCAAAGCCAGACTACCCAGGAGACCCGCGCACGCGGCCCCGGGACGCGGTTGAAAGCTTCGAGCGTCGTTTCCCCTGTGCCAATGGAATAGCGCCCCAGTTCGTTTTGGACTACGGTCTTGATAACGCAGCTCACCAGAATCAACCACAGGAGCGTATAGCCGTTTTCAGCGCCTAAGACAGTCGTCGCGATCAACTCGCCGGACCCCACGATGGAACCAGTGAGAATCAAGCCTGGGCCGATCCGGCGGAAGGTAGCAGCGAACGAACGCGGTGGATTCTCGATGTGTGCGGGGTCGAGGTGATAGGGATCCGCTAGCGGAGCTTTTGCCATCGCAAGAACCCGCATACTACTGCATGGGTTAGTTGTACCGCAAGAAACGTGCATCGGGGCTCTTGCAAGCGGACATCGTGAGAAGCTTGCTCCTCCGCCCCTGGTGCCTCCGTAGACCTGGACCGGCAGCGGAACTGAGCGGACCAACCGCACCGAGAGCGTCTGGCCCCGATTCGGGGCCGGAAGTCCTCTGGCGTCGATTCTTGAGTGAGAATTTCAGAGTGCCGACATTGAGGTGAACAAGAGTCCGACTGGCGGCACCAGGTGGTGACGAAAGGCCCTTTCTATTCGGACTAAGTTGGTCCTACTACGAAGCGAATAGTACTCTAGTACTACTATTTTGAAACCTGCGGCCTATTGTTCTTAAGTGTTCTGTCGTAGAACAATGTAATGGAAATGAAAACTCGGGCCAACCGTTACAGCATTCGGAGGGATGTGGAATATCGCCTTCGAGGCCCCAGAGGGAACACTTGGGGATCCGGTCGAACCGTGAATATCAGCCGGCGTGGTGTCCTGTTTGAAACCGAGCCCGACTTGAGGATAGGGAGCAGGATTGACCTGGTGATCGACATGGGGACCCTAGTTGACGGGAATCCAAGAGTCAAGTTGCACGCACAGGGGATCACGGTCCGGAGCAAGAACGGCAAGGTAGCTGTGGCCATCCGAAAACACCGCCTATCGGAGGGAGAACAAGGACTGACTCCCCCCGCACCGGCAATCGCTTCAGAAAGTAGCTCTCCTCGCCGTACCCCGGCCTCACAAACCTAGAGAGAAGGCGTGCTTGCCCACGCCAGTGGCCCTCGGGATCGCGACGTTCCAACCACTCTGGTCCGGCTGACTTGCCCTAGCTGTGAAGCGACACTTTCCTCCGGCCGGATCTGTGACAGCGAAGAGTATCGCCCAAACGAACCCATTTCCGCGAAGTCCGTCTAGCCGAGCTTCAACTGGCGGCAGGTGACCACCGCCTCAGCTAGCAGCTCCTGCGCGACCTCGTTGAGGGAATAGTCCAGGTTGTATACGACCTCGCTAATACCGCCGTTGATGATCATCTTGGTGCAGATGAGACAGGGAGAAAACGTCGAGTACAGGGTGGCGCCTTTTACCGTGATCCCGTGGTAGGCCGCTTGCACGATGGCGTTCTCCTCGGCGTGCGAGCAAAGGCATTCGCCCAATTGAGTCCCACTCTCGGCCATCGAGTTGCAACGCGGACAGCCGCCTTCGTTACAGTTCTTGACTCCCCGGGGAGTGCCGTTGTAGCCGGTCGAAATGATTCTGCGGTCTTTGACAATCACTGCGGCCACTTTACGCTTCATGCAATTGCTGCGCAGCGACACGATGCGGGCGATGTGCATGAAATAGTCGTCCCAGCCGGGACGACCCTCCCCCATTAGCCACTGCCTCAGTGGGCCGTTGAGTCTTTGCTGCAACTCTTCCAGGCCGGAGTCATTGGTCAGCGTCTCATCCGCCATTTCATAACAGGCCCGCAACTGCTGATGGGCCGGATCGGCGCTCTCCATTTCCTGTTGTTCCTGCCGGATGAACTCCTCAAGCGACTTTGGCGCACGAGGGCCCCCGCGCCGGCGGACACGCTCGTAGCGAATAGCGACGGGCGCGTCGACATGCAGTAAGTGGAAATCTCCTCTTGCCCGCAGGCTCTCCACCTCGTAGGGGTTTCGGATCGAGTCAACGACATAGTTTTGATCCGGCGACAATTTGGCCTTGACCCGTTCCGCGAGCACGGCTGGGCCGTACTCGGCTCGTAGGCGGTTGCCCATCTCGATCAAGTTTTCGCGACTCCCGGGTTGGTTCCGGCTTTGCAGCTCTTTCCGGATTTCGTCGGAGAGGGAGTGGGACCGAAAACCCCTGGATTTGAGATAGTCCGCGGCGACGGTTTTGCCGGCGCCGTTGGTGCCTGTCAGGCCGATGACCATAGTCGGGGTGTCAAATGGGATGGGGCAGAGAAGATGACTTGGTTTGCTTGGGAAATTGCCGCTAGAGCTCCCGACGTTACCCGCAACCCGCCCCCTACGATACCAAGTCTGCTAAGCCGAAGGTGTAGCCGCTGCCGGTACTAATCACGGGCAACCCCAGTTGTTCTGTACGCTAATGCAGAACGTTCCTTTGTGAAATTGTACAGACACGGGAGTTTACAGGGATCGCTTGCCGATCGGACAACTATAGCTCGACCCGGCGGGAACTCGTGCTCGAGGTCATTCTCGGCGCGAGGCTGGCCTAACGCCAGCGGCGCATGTTAGGCTTGTAAATCCCACTCCTTAGGAAATTCAGAAAGCTCAAGCGGACCGCCACCTGAGCAAAGGGCCCCACACACTTTTCGAGTCAATCATGAACAACATTTCTCAACTTACGCCACTGATCGGGTTGGGCGGGCTGATTTGCGCCGGAATTGTCTTCGCAATTAACAATCGACGACCGGCGGGCAACGAGCGGATGCGGGAGCTTTCCGATCTCATCCGCACCGGTGCCATGACGTTTCTCAAACGCGAGTACAGAATCTTGTTCGCCTTCGTCGCAATCGTGGCGCTTCTAATCCTCTGGAAACTAAATTTGCAGACGGCGATTTGTTTCCTCAGTGGCGCGGCCTGTTCAGTTCTGGCGGGCTTGATTGGGATGCAGTCCGCGACGCGCGCCAATTCTCGCACGGCCGAGGCTGCTCGGCAAGAGGGGGTTGACAGCGCCCTGATGGCTGCCTTCGGCGGTGGGGCCGTGATGGGACTATCCGTGGCCGGGCTGGGACTGCTCGGAGTCGGTATTTTCGCTCAAGTATTTGCCGGCATCGAGGAGGCGATCTACATCAATGGTTTCGCGATGGGAGCCAGCTCGATCGCCTTGTTCGCGCGCGTAGGGGGCGGCATCTACACCAAGGCGGCTGATGTCGGGGCGGACCTGGTCGGAAAAGTGGAGGCCGGCATCCCGGAGGATGATCCCCGCAACCCGGGAGTGATCGCCGACAACGTGGGCGACAACGTCGGGGACGTCGCGGGGATGGGCGCCGACATCTTCGAGTCCTATGTTGGATCGATGGTGGCGACCTTGGCGATAGCGGCCACCTTGCCGCCGGAGGCTCTCGGCATGCTCGGAGGCGGAGCTGCGGGGGCCACCCTGCAGTCAGCGCTTATGGCGTTGCCACTAATACTCTCCAGCTTGGGACTGGTAGCGTCAGTTATTGGAATCCTCGCGATCCAGCTCATGAAAGGGATGGGGCCGGCCGCTGCTCTTCGCTACGCGCCATGGTTGTCGGCGGTGTTGTTTCTGGCGGCAGTATTCTTTACCGTCGGTGTGCTGGGCGTCAGCCAAGGCGTTTTTTGGGCCGTACTTTCAGGGACGCTTGCGGGGGTGGCGATCGGTTTTATTACGGAGTTCTACACCTCGATGAAGCCGATTTGGCGCATCGCGGACGCCTCGAAAACAGGGCCGGCGACGAACATTATCGAGGGTTTGGCGGTTGGTTTCCGTAGCTGTGCTCTGCCCGTTTTGATGATCTGCGCGGCTATCTTCATCTCCCATCGCGAGGCCGGGCTTTACGGGATTGGGATCGCCGCCGTTGGAATGCTGGCTACTGTCGGCATCACGATGAGCGTTGACGCCTACGGGCCCATAGCCGATAACGCCGGTGGTATCTCGGAAATGAGCGCTCTAGGACCGGAAGTTCGCGCTATCACGGACACCCTCGATTCGCTCGGAAACACGACGGCGGCTCTGGGGAAGGGATTCGCTATTGGCTCGGCCGCGCTCACCGCTCTGGCTCTTTTCTCGGCTTATACGCAGGCCGTGAACGCCGTTCGGATGGACCAAGGCTTGGGGGCGATGAACATTCAGGTGAACGACGCAAACGTAGTGATCGGGCTACTGGTCGGCGGAATTCTACCGTTTTTCATTGCTGCCCAAACGATGAGCGCCGTGGGCCGGGCGGCCGGCAAGATGGTTGAGGAGATTCGTAGGCAATTTCGCGAGATCAAGGGCTTACTGGCAGGAGAGCCGGACGTCAAACCGGACGCTACTCGTTGCGTTGATATTGCTACGACGGCCGCTCTCAAAGAGATGGTTGGCCCAGGAATTGTCGCGGTAAGCGCTCCGGTAGTGATGGGCTTTGTGCTTGGACCTGAGGCGCTCGGTGGCATGCTGGCCGGCGCTACTGTGACCGGAGTACTTCTGGCGCTGTTTATGGCCAACGCGGGCGGCGCTTGGGACAACGCCAAGAAATTGATCGAAAAAGGAGAAGTTGCCGGAGAACAAAAGGGGTCGGAGGCCCACAAAGCGGCCGTCGTTGGTGACACGGTCGGCGACCCGTTTAAGGATACATCGGGCCCTTCCATGAATATCCTCATCAAACTCATGTCCATCGTGGCGTTGGTGCTAGCTCCTCTGATCGCTCTGACTTGACTGTCTGCATTCCGCCTGGGCGCCCTAGGGAGCGCGGCAAAGGCATAGACCGATGGTCGGGCGCTGCCGTTTCGCTAAGCTATGGGTTTTTCTGACGTTCTCGGACTGGTAATATGAGGTAACAGGGCCCTGTTTGGGACTGCCTGATCGTGGTGTGTCGAACCCGCCCAGGGGGTCTCGGGGCTGGAACGTGGTTTCGCGCGGAATGTCTCTTTCCATAAGGGGTAAGTCAAAACGCTCAAAGTACTTAGGTGAATGCCTGATTCCCTACCTGGGCTACCAGATCACACTATGTCTTTGGAAGCCAATATGACCGGGCCAGCCCCCCGCTACCCCAACATAGTATTCCTGTGTCTGTTATGCCTGTTGTTTCTCGTGGGCGCGCCCCGGACTTGGGGTTCAACGCTGCTGACCAATGGGCACCCCATCCACGTCCGCGTCGACTCCGATCCGGTGGAGTTCAAAACCCTAATCGCCGGCCTCAAGGGCTACACCGTCTTTGTTCCCCCAGGCGCCCGACAGCTGGTTATCGAGTTGGCCACTACGCCGAGCGGGGCGATTGAACTGGTGACGCAGACGGGGAGGGATGTAGGGACTGAGGATTTGGGCAATAACTTAGCCGACTTCGGGGAATTTCCGAACCCACTCGGAGTTGCACGCATTGTGATCGATGAAACCACCCACCCTCGGCTGACTTCGGGAATCTACTTCATTGGATTCTTCATTGCCGATCCCGGACTGAGCTTCGAGGGACACTTGACGGCGACCCTAGATGGCGGGACGATCGAGCCGCAGAAGGTGCTTCTGGAGTCGACATTTGATTCCGATCTGGAGGGCTGGATGCGAAGCGGCACGCCGAGCACGCTGCCGGGGACGAGCGTGGGTGATGCAGGCTCGTTGATCACGTTCACGGCGTCAGGTGGGAATCCCGGAGGCTACGCGCGAATAGCCGACAGCAGGCTGGGAGAGAAAGAATACTTTGTCGCCCCTCCGGGGTATAGCCGTGACTATCTGGTTCTTGGCGAACCGCGTTTCGTGTTTGACATCGCCCGCATCACAGGGTCTGACTACCACGATTACTTTGTCGAAGTTCGGGTGTTCAGTACGGATGGCGCCTTTCGTTGGCCCGCGCCAACACCACCGCCGGACGTTGCTGGAGGTTGGACGACGTACTCAGCCTCGATTAGGAAGGATCAATGGTTCCGTTTCGCGGGAACGGCGACGTTTGAGGAAGTGTTGTCGGATGTCCAGCGGGTGGAGGTACTGGCCACCTACAACTCCACGGGTGGTTCGAGTGGTCTGGACAACTTCCGTCTTATGGTTCGGGGCTTCGATCCACCGCGAACGGTGCTTCCAACGATTACGGCATTTTCAGCTGGACCTGACAGTTGGTCACGCAATTATCCGGCCAGTGACGTAATTCCGGCATCGACTGTCGGCGACGCAGGCTCACGGTTGATCTGGAACGAGTTTGAAGGAAATCCGGCAGGCTTTCTGCGGATGCTCGAAGACGGCGGACCCGGCGAGGACGCCTTCTTGGCGTCGGAACTCTACCTCGGGGACCTCACCGGCTTGATGGACGAGAACCCGCGTCTCGAGTTTGACTACATGCATACCTCGGACTCGGGGGCTACGAGGCCTGTTGAGGTGCGGCTGTATGGACTGGACGACACCGTCTTTCTATGGACCGGCGTGGCGCCCAGTGCTTTCTGGGTCCTGCAACGCGCGCCGCTCTCCGAAAGCGAGTGGACGAGAGTGTCAGGCGAGAGATCGTTCGCCGAAACACTGGCCAACGTGATCCGGCTGAGCATCAGTGCGGACCAGAGTGACGGTCCGGAGTGGAACGCGATCGATAATGTGGCCCTGCTGACCGATGACTCGCCGATCATTCCCGGGTCGTTGAGCGCCAACCCCGCGACGCTGAACTTCTCCGTGTTCGTGACAGGGCCCAACCCGGATCCCCAGACATTCACCATTACGGCAAGCGGCGGCGAGCTCTATTGGGAGGCTGAAGTCAGCGGTGAGCTTGCGGACCGTATTTCACTTTCCGAGACGGCGGGCAAGACCCCGTCAGAGGTGACTGTTGTATTGGATACGCAGGACCTCCCCGATGGTGGCGCAGGAGCCCTAGTCGCGCAGCAGTTGGACCCAGGTTTTCATCAGGCAGTTATTACGGTAACCCCCGTTGGGGCAACCATCCCCCCGGTCGCGACCAACGTTAGTTTGAATTTGGGTGAGCAGCCCAATCCGACGCCAGAAATCTTCCCCGGAGGCGTGATAAATTCCGCCAGCTACATAGGTCGCCTCGCTCCTGGAGCGCTAGGAACGGTCTTTGGCAAAGACCTCGGTGGCCCGGAGTCAGGCATCCTGGCGGAGTTTACCGGCCGATCCAACGACATGCTGCCCACCAACATAGCCGGGATTCGTCTGTTGGTCTTCGACGCTTTTGATTCTCCGCTGGGCGAGGCGCCGCTCCTTTACCTCGACGACCAGCAGGTTAACTTCCAGATGCCGTTTGAGGTGGCCGGAATGTCGCTGGTCCGCATTGTCGTCGACAACAACGGCGCTCGCAGCGAACCGGAAGGCGTCCAGCTCACGCCCTCGGCCCCGGGCATCTTCACCTATGACGGCGTGCGTGCGATTGCCACCAACCAAGACGGTAGTCTGAACTCTCCCACCAACCCGGCAGCCAGGCGGGATGTCATGACTGTCTACATGACCGGACAAGGGCCGGTCGCTCCTAACTGGCCGACGGGCAAAGCCGCTAGCGCGGTTCCTCTCATCCTCGCTCCCGCAGAAGCGCATGCCTTTGTGGGCGGAGTAGAAGGCAAAATCGAGTTTCTCGGGCTGGCGCCGGGCATGGTGGGCGTGTTACAGATGAACTTCCGGCCCGACCATTTCAGCCCATTGGGCGACCAGCCGCTCAAAGTTAGCATCGGCGGACATGAGTCGAACCAAGGCTTAATCTTCATTCGCTAGCTGTACCGCTCCCTGCCGGCGCAAGTCGCCGCCACGAAGATATCACTGGCCGATCCTGCGCCGGAGGCGTCTCCCGAGCTCGCTTTCCTCACCAAGCATTCGTGGGACAGGCCCTAGTCTACCCGGCCCGGCGGTCGGCTTAGTGCCTTTAGCGCCGAACGGGTGAAGCGAACGCAGCCTTCATTACGAAAACGGGCTGACTCGCTGGTCTGCCTTCTTGGGGAATGTCCATCGATCCCGCTCAGCTGAGAAGCTCAAGGAATGCGGGCTAGGCGTTCTGTGGGCTGCATTCCGTTGCCGAACCCGCTGGTATTCGGTGTTCAAGGCCTTTAGATAAAAAGAGTAAGAGAGCCTGTGTTATCTTGAAGCATGGCACGCGAGCAGGCAGCAGTTAATCGTTCCCCTCTGGAACATCCGGGTTCACCCGCGGTTATCAACGAATAATGACCGTGATGTACTCCAAGTCTGTGGAGTACGCCCTCCGGGCCCTCACATACTTGGCTCGCCAGCCTAAGGGGATCCCAAAACTGGCTCGCCAGATCGCCTGTAGCCAACGGGCTCCCGCGTTTTTTCTGGCGAAGACGTTGCAACAACTGGCCCGAAACGGGGTGCTCCGCTCCGTAAAGGGCCCGACGGGCGGCTTCGCACTCGACCGCCCTCCCAGCAAGATTACGATGATGGAAGTGATTGAGGTTCTGGATGGAACCGACACCTACGATCGCTGCATCGTGGGCTTGCGGGAATGCAACGACCAGGCGCTATGTCCGGTGCATGACAGCTTTAAGTCGCTGCGAGAGCGCCTCAAGCGTTACCTTTCCAGAACTACCGTCGCTCAGTTGGTCACCGAGTCTGAAAGAAAACGCCAGGCCGCTAGACAGGCCCGTACGAGAAAAAAGGGGAAGAAGGCGGCCACCCGGAAGCGCTCGTAAGGGAATCAACGACCTATCTACTGAGCTGCGGCCTAGCGGGGTTTGCCAGGCTTTGCGACGACATTACATGAACTCGCATCGAATGTTGTCCGCTCAGCTGGTTGCGCTGTCGAGCACCGAGTCGAGGATACCCGCCAACACTCGATCAGGCGTTTGGCCCTCAGTATGAGCGTCGAAATTAAGAATGATGCGATGCCGCAGCGCGGGCAGCGCTAGATCCCGAATGTCCTCGCTGCTCACATTCAGCCGATCGTGCAGCAGGGCCCTGACACGCCCGCCCAGCACAAGGGCTTGCGCTCCCCGCGGCGAACTCCCGTAGCGGATATAGCGTTGAGCCAGTCGATGGGTTTTCTCGTTTCCCGGCTGCGTGGCGAGCACAAACTCAATGGCGAGGTTTCGGACGTGCGGTGCGACCAGAATTTCCTGTGCGGCGCGGCGTAGGTCCAGAATGTCGGCCCGATCGACGACCCGCTGGACCGAGGGTTGCTCTAGTGCCATGGATCGCTCGACGATCGTCTCCAGCTCGGCTTGACTTGGGTAGTTCACCAGAATCTTCATCAGGAAGCGGTCCAGCTGGGCTTCGGGCAGAGGGTAAGTACCCTCCATTTCCAGCGGGTTTTGCGTCGCCATCACTAGAAAGGGCTCTTCCAGAGGATGCGTCTCGTTGCCGCTGGTGACGGTTCGTTCCTGCATTGCTTCGAGAAGCGCCGACTGCGTACGAGGGGTGGCGCGGTTAATCTCATCGGCCAGGACGAGATGGGCGAAGATCGGCCCCGGTTCGAAACGCAGGTGCTTGGATCCCAGCGAGTCAGCCTCGAGCACCACGCTTCCGACGATGTCGGCGGGCATTAGGTCCGGGGTGAACTGGATTCGCGAGTCCTTCAACTGCATCGCTCGGGCAAGGGTCCGTAGCAGCGTGGTCTTGCCCAGCCCTGGCACACCCTCCAACAAGACGTGCCCCCCGGCTATAAGAGCAATGAGGACCCCTTCGACGACATCGTCCTGTCCAACGATGACACGACCGACTTCGCGACGAACGAGATCCAGCTTGTCAGTCAGATTCTTGAGTTGCACTTCGAATGAAACCGTGTCCACTGTGGTTGTTACTGGAGACGTTTGAAGTATTGCTTTATGTAGGGTCTGTGGCTAATGGGGATCTCGTCACGGCTTACCACGCCAGGCGCGCCATGATGACCCGCTTCTTTCGGGGAGTAGGGAGTGCGGGCACTCTGGCGAGATGAACTGGCCTCAACCGTGAAGGCTCCGCGGATTTCGTCCGCCCGTCGCTGGTAGAGTTCGGCCAGTTCGCTAAACTGCACGACCGGGTCGGTGAAGGGGCTGGTTTGCTTGGATCCGTCGCCCTGGCCAGCCGTTCCGACCTGCGTTTCGGCTTGTGTTGTCTGGTCGGCGGCTCCGTCGATTGAGATGGAAACCTGGTCGATTAAAGCCTGTTGATCATCGCCCCCGGGTGAGCTGGGGGAATTTTGACCAGAAGGAGTACTTTGTGCAGCACCAGGCCGGCGATGTCGCTCGGGCATCGCCAGAGGTGAAGCGCCCCAGGGGTTCTCCCCTCGATCGGCGGCTTTCCGGTCCGATGTAGCCAGCATGCTCTGGAGCAGCTCTTGCAGGCGTTGGAGCAGGCTGCTGGGCGCCGGGTTCCATTGGCTAAGATCGCCGTCGGGCGAAGCGGCAGCTAGCGTGGTAGCGGCCTCAGGCTGAGACGCCTGGTGGGCGTCGTAAGGTGAGAGCGAATCCGTGGCGGCCATGGCTTCGGCCGGAGCACCTTGGTCGGGTACAGGATCCTTGCCGGAAGGCGCGTTTGACGCCGGGCGTTGACTCCCAGCATCAAGCCTCCCCTTGGACTCGTCAGCGCTTCGTAGGGAGGCTAGATCATCGCCTTGGAGATCAATCGCCGTTTGATCCAGCCGACCGTCAACTTCGGCGGGTGGCGAACCAGAAAGCTCTCCGTCGGGAGTTGCCGGGCCCGGGCTTGCGTCTTCGTTCTGGCTGCCGTACAGGGCTTGTGTGACAAGGGCCGGGAGAGGCGGCTGGAGCGTCGAGCTAGGGTGTAGCAGGTATCGCAAAATCCACAGGGACGTAGTCAACAAGGCCACGGCTAATAGCCACCGAGCACTGCCAGGGAGCTGGAACGGCAAGGCTCGGGCCACGTCTTGCGTACGGCTGGCTTCCTCGGCCAAAAGCCGCTGTGCGCTAGCCGCCCGAAGCGCGGGGGCCTCGTGATCCAAGAAGTGGTAGGCCGTGGAAATCTGATCGTGTGTAGACCAGCGCGAGTCGAGCCGTTGCGCAACTCGATAGGGTGTAGCTCTCTTGCGAATCCAGCGGTAGATCGCGGCCCCCAGTCCGAAGACACAAAACAGCCACAGAAGCGGGATAGGAAAGTAGTCCCTGCCGGCAATCAAAAGGAGGGCAAGACCGAAAAGGGAGATAGCGCCCGCCGTCAAGACCTCTGCCAAGGCCGAGTGGGCCAACGTGCGGCGGTGTGCTCGCCCAATAAGTGTTTGCAGTGGAGAGTTGCTCTCGAGGCCGTGAGTTTGCATCGGCGGGTGAGTTATCCATTATGGCAGGTGCGACTGGACCTGCCTTTTCGATCGGGTTGGCAAAACTCGGTTGGGATGGACTTCGCCTAGTGTTTGGCACGGGCGGCTGGTCGTGGTGGTTTTGGGCAAGAATAACCCGCTACGGGCCCAGGTTTCGGGCGAGGGCAGGCGGGCACAGCATGCTGTGCCCCCACAGATCTGTTGGGTGCCTGGAAATGTAGGGGCACGGCATGCCGTGCCCGAAGTTCCCGATCGTCCACCTGGCCCCTTATCCCGCGACGAATCGTCTTTCGGCAGCCCGTCACGGGGAAGAAACAGTTTTTGACGATTCTGTTGTGCGCCTCTCAAGCCACCCTTGGCGTACCGTCAATTGCAAGCGAGTGGGAGATTCGAGTTCCGCGAGGCGGTAGACCGATTGCAATATTTTGCGAGGCTTGACGGAAAGGACGAGGGTAACCCCGGCCCGCTCCACCCCGACCCGGACCCGGTCCTGCTGATGGACAGTAATCTGCCGCGTCGCCTCGTCCGGCCCTCCGGTGACCCGTCGCGCGTTGATGGTGACAAGACGATCGCCTAGCCGAAACCCGGCTGTGGCGGCGGGGCCCGTTGGTTGAACACCCGCGACGACGATGCCGAGACCCGGCGGGTTGGAAAGGCTCATCCCCAGGTCGAGCCGTGACTCCTTGGTTTCGAAAAGGTTGTAACCGGCGTAGCCGAAATAGCGGTTCCAGGGAATCTGCGCTGCGCTGCGTACTAACTCATCGAAAACGGGAGAGAGGTCTCGAGCAACGACTTCACTGGCTATCGACTCCAGCGCTTCGGTGTCGTTGAAGTAGCGGCCCTTTTGTGCGTAATCTCGATTGAGCTGTCGCATGACGTCGTCGAGGCTGCGACGATTTTCAGTCCAGTGACGGATGCTCAGGTCGAGAAGGTGCGCGACGATTTCGCCTTTCAGGTAGTAAGAGGTACTCCGGTCGGGCCGTCCGTACGCTGGATGCCGTTCGAGCCAGGCCTCGATGCTGGACTCCTCGGCTGACTGGGTGCGGCTGGCCGGCCGGCGCTCATGATTTGTGATGAGCCGCCCCAAGCGAGCCAGGAAGTCGGCCTCACTCCTCAACCCACTTCGCAACCGGATGTATTCAGAGTAGGCGGAAGTCACTCCTTCTGAGAACCACAGCGACGGGCTGTAATTGGGTTGGGTGAAGTCAACCGGCTGCAGTGATTGGGGACGAATCCTCTTTATGTTCCAGACGTGAAAAAACTCATGGGCCGTGAGGCCCGACATGTCACACTCGCCACACCGTGTAGGCCCGTAAATACTGGTCCCGTTGCGATATTCCATTCCACCCCCAGGCGCATCGGAGAAGTGATACACGAAGGTGTAGGAGGGGAACGGAACGTCTTCCATGAGTTCTGTTGTGGCAGCGACGATTTTTCTGACCGTTTGTTTGAGCGCACGGAGGTTGTAGTCGCCTCCGCGGGGATGGGCCAGAATTCGTATGCGCCGCCCGGCGTGTTCGAATTCGGTTTCTTCGGAATCGGAAAGGTGGAACGGCGTGTCGACTAGCCGGTCGTAGCTAGGAGCATAGTACGTGCCGTCGCTGGCGGGTAGCTCCAATCCGGCTTTCCAGCGCGGCGGAACGTTGCGAAGACGCAGAGTGAATCGCTGCCGGCGCGCATCCACAGGGTACGCGAGCACCTGAGCCAGATTGAGGCAAACGTGCTCGGAATCAGCGTAGGCGCCGAACGGTCCGGAGCGATCGGCGCGAACGCGATAGCGAACTTGGACGCGCTCACCCGTGGGAACGCTCAGCCTCCAGAGCGAAGGGTTCCGTTTGCTTGTGGGGACGGCGCTTCCACCGGAAGTATGGGCCTCGAAACCGACGACGTACTGTGCGAAGTCTCGGACCTGGTAGACGGAATTCCAGACCGGCAACTGAAAATCGCACTGCGCTTGCGGGCAGGTTGTCTCCGCTGTGATCGCCAGCCAACCGGATTTGGCGTCCGCCAGGTCGATCTCGTAGCGTGTTTCCGCCGAGAGGACCTGCCCTAGCAACCCCAGAAGACATACCAGTGAGCAAGTCTTGCCAAACATGGATGCGTGACGTTTCACGATGCCGGTTCCGCGCACAAGTCCAACCCCAACTCCAAGAACTCGTCAAAAAGTCCGGCCAAACCGTTAGGAGCTTTGATGCGGTAGGGAAGGCCGGACGGCGATTGCGGCGAGGTTGTTTTGGACCGTCAGGCGGGCGGCGCCTGATTTTTGTGTAGAAGCAAAGCCAAGGTTAGCACAGCGGCGAGTTAGCCAAAGCTCGTCACGACGTCCGTCTGGGTCCTTGTGACAAGCTCTGCTGTGCCGGTGGGTTCGGCGGCCTCACATCGCAGTGGGGCGGCGATATCGCTGGAAAGTCGTGAGTCAAGTCTGACTGGCTCCGGCTGTTAGAATGGGAAGGTCGCAGGCTCGGTAATCGGATTACCACGGGCTGTTAGACTCCCCGGATCGCCGGGGGCAAGGGAAGTTTAGATGACAGCGTTGTCCCCAGGCACTAAAGCTCCTGACTTCACGCTCCTTGACCGCGATGAGCAGCCGCGCACTCTCGCAGCCGCCCTTCAAACGGGGCCCGTGCTGCTGACCTTTTTCAAGGTTTCTTGTCCCACGTGTCAATATGCATTGCCGTTCATCGACCGCCTGCATTCTCAACTGGAGGGAACGCCTGTCACAGTTTGGGCGGTTTCGCAAGATGGGCCTGGCGCTACGACGGCGTTCAACGAAGAGTTCGAGGTTAGTCTGACCGAGCTTTTCGATCCGGAAGAAGAAATGTATCCCGTGTCGAACGCCTATGGGCTGACCCACGTGCCCACGAGCTTTTTGATCGATCGTGACGGCGCGATCGCTGAGATTTCGGTTGGCTGGGACAAGAAGGACATGGAGCGGATCAGCAGCCGGGTGGGTGAAGCCGCCGGCATTGCGGATCTCACGCCTTTTGATCCCGGGGAGGACGTCCTCGATTATCGAGGTGGTTGAGGTTCGAAAAACTAAGGCTCCGGTCGGGGCCTTGATCGCGACCTCGA
Source organism: Bryobacterales bacterium (assembly GCA_965248105.1). Classification (GTDB taxonomy): domain Bacteria; phylum Acidobacteriota; class Terriglobia; order Bryobacterales; family UBA6623. The sequence goes on along the minus strand of CBDFIK010000005.1, from coordinate 1,244,450 downwards.
AAGCACCGACGACAGCACGGTTCGTGCGGCTAGTGGACTGTCCGGGAGACAAGTTCACTATAGATTCGGTAATGTCGGGCTTGACAGCGCGACACAGCACGCTGAATGCGTGCGCCACGTCGCCAAGACGATCAGGAGGTCTTGTCGGGGACAGCTCACTAGGTCGTTCCGGTGCGGTAGGCTTTCTGGCGCGCCCAGAAAACGCAGCGATTGGCAGGAATGGCGTCTGACTCACAACTGGGAGTTCCTTCCATCTCCGAACAAGGATCGAACTCAGGTAAGGTGGGCCTTCACGGCCAGGGGAACCGGGTGATCCAGCGGGGCATGAGGCGATTTTGGGAGAGCCTTGCTCAAGCCAGCCTATTCTGTGTTCTTTGTTTCGTGCTATGGCGGGCGCTGGCTTGGGCGCTCCGGGGGAGTCCCGGGCTCGATCACCCTCTTCTGCTAACTGTCGTTTCGCTATTTCCGGCGGTCTTAGCGGTAACCGCGTTGCTGCTACGGTTCCCACACCTAAGACCTTTCGCCAGTATCGCCTTGCCCGGTGGACGCTTTGCGGTTTCGCACGTCGGCTTCGGCTTCGTGTTGGGAACGGGGGCTGGATTGTCGATAGTAGCAGTGCAATGGGCGGCAGGCTGGATCGAGATCCAGAGAGGTGTCTGGACCAACGACATCGCGTGGACGCCGGCTTTGGGAGTGGGTATCGTCATTCTCGCTATCGGCGCGGCGGGCGAGGAAATGTTGTTTCGCGGCTACGGCCTGCAGCAATTGATGCGCGCCACGAACCCCTGGGTGGCGATTGTGGGGACCTCGTTCTTGTTCGCTTGGTTGCATGGCCGGAATCCGGAATTTTCCGGACCGGCCGCGGTCAACACCGGCCTGTTCGGCGTCTTGTTCGGCCTGGCGTTGGTACGTTTTCGCTCACTTTGGTTGCCCTACGGCATGCACTGCGGGTGGAATCTCGCGTTGGCCACTGTCGGTGCGAACCTGAGTGGACTTAGAATTAGATTGACGGACCTGAATATCGTGCCAACCGGTTCGGCTTACTGGACGGGTGGCGCCTACGGACCCGAAGCGAGCCCGGTAACGACGTTTGTGGTCGTGGCAATTGGAGTGGTCCTTTGGAAGGCACCCATCCCAGCGAACCCAAGACCGGTTATCTGGGATTCGAAGCCGACGTTTGTGACCGGGGAAGCGGGTCAGCCATGAGGAAACTCGGTGTAGCCTTTTGCTGGCTGGTGCTGGCTGCCAGCGCCGTGGACGGCCGTCAGACTCTCAGTCTCGACAAGCGGGCACAGATCGTTCGGGAGCTGATGGCAGAATACGGAACTGCCAAGGTGATCATTCCGCGGTCGAAAAAGCCCCTGGCCATCAATCCTAAGGGAACCTACGACGAGGATGTGTGGCAGGACGCTATGGACAAGTTCGGCCCCGCCGCGAAACTAGGCAACCTGGTTCAGATTACGAACATGAAGTTCGAGCGGCAGAGGTTGATCTTGCAGCTCAACCATGGCATCAAGGGCGGGCGTAAATGGTGGCACCGGATACAAATCTCCGGGGGCGCCAGCCGACGACAAAGGGGGACTCCGATAGGGGGTCAGAATGTTTATGCGCCGGGGGGCACAACGATTTCTCTGGTATTCGCCGAAGCATTCCCGGATGTCGGTCCCGACGAAATCAAGAAAATGCTCAAGCCCGTCCTCGATTTTGAGCAACGTTCGGCCACACAACTCTATGTGGAAAGCCTTCCGGAGGAATTCCAAGAAGCCATCAAGAAGAATACCGTCCTACCGGGAATGGACCGCGACATGGTCTTGCTGGCCAGGGGCCGGCCAAATCGAAAGGTGCGGGAGGCCCAACACGGCGTAGAAAGCGAAGACTGGATTTACGGCACGCCTCCCGGCAATATCACATTCGTCACCTTTGTAGACGGGAAGGTGACCCGGGTTCGCGATTCCTATGCGGGCGTTGGCGGCGAGGTCAGAACCGACGAGCCGGTGGAACAATAGCATCGAAATACACTAGGAGAAGATACGAGACCATGGGAGTAAGGGTTGGTATTAACGGCTTTGGTCGCATCGGGCGCAACGTGTATCGTGCAGCCATGAACGCTCCCGACATCGAAATCGCGGCGGTCAACGACATCACCGACACAAATACTTTGGCGCACCTGCTCAAGCACGACTCGGTGTTGGGCAATCTCGATGTCGATGTGAAATCGATGGACGACGGTATCCAGGTAGGCGACCAGTTTGTAAAGGTTTTCGCTCAAAGAGACCCCGCTCAGATCCCTTGGTCGGAGGTCGGAGCCCAGGTCGTTGTGGAGTCCACGGGCCTATTCACGAAAGCGGAGGACGCGTCGAAACATTTGCGCGATGGCGTGAAGAAAGTGATCATCTCCGCGCCGGCGAAGGGAGAGGACATTACAGTCGTGCTCGGCGTCAACGACTCCCAGTACGATCCGGAAACGCACAAGGTTATCTCTAACGCTTCGTGCACGACGAACTGCCTGGCGCCGGTCGCGAAGGTCTTGCACGATCACTTTGGAATTGCCAAAGCGACGATGACCACGGTCCACAGCTACACAAATGACCAAATGACTCTAGATGCACCACACGCAGACCTCCGCCGTGCCCGAGCGGCGGCGCTCAACATGATTCCCACCAAGACGGGGGCCGCGGCTGCCATCGGGTTGGTCATGCCCGATCTCAAAGGCAAATGTGATGGATTTGCCATACGCGTGCCTACACCAAACGTGTCAGTCGTGGACCTGGTGGCAGTTCTCGATAAGAATGCCACGGTTGACGAGGTCAACGCCAAACTCAAAGAGGCCTCCGAAACCCCACCCCTGAAGGGGATCCTGGGCTACACGGAGGAGCCCCTGGTTTCGAGTGACTTCATGCGCGATGCGCGCTCATCGATTGTCGACGGGTCTATGACGAAGGTCCTCGGTGGCAACCTCGTAAAGGTTCTTGCCTGGTATGACAACGAGTGGGGTTACTCCAATCGCGTGGTCGATCTCGCCAGGCTCATCGGAAAACAGGGACTAAAGTAGTCGCTCGCGTCTGAGGGTCCCGCGCGAAGAGTTTTGCCTACCGGTGCGGCCCGGTCCCTCGTCCTCTTATGGCGTACCGCACAATTCGGGATCTTGATCTCTCGCGCAAGCGTGTATTCATCCGGGTGGATTTCAATGTTCCGCTCGACGAAAGCGGGGAAGAGATCACCAGTGATACCCGCATCCAGGCAGTGCTGCCGACGATCCGCTTGGCGCTCGAAAAGGGTGCAGCCGTCATCCTCGCTTCGCACCTTGGTCGGCCAAAAGGCGAGCCCAATTCCAAGATGAGTCTCGCGCCCGTGGCTTTGCGCCTAGCGGAATGGCTTGGCCGAGCCGTGAAGATGGCGCCGGACTGTGTGGGTGTGGAGGCGGCGCGGGTGAGTGATGCGGCAACCCCCGGGGACGTTGTGTTGCTCGAGAACCTGCGGTTTCACGCTCAGGAGGAGGCGAACGACCCTGATTTCGCGAAGCAGTTGGCAGCGTTGTGCGACTGCTATGTAAACGATGCCTTTGGAGCTGCACATCGGGCTCACGCTTCTACGGTCGGAATGGTAGCGCATGTCGGAGAGGCAGCCGCCGGTTTATTGATGGAGAAGGAGCTGCGTCACCTTTCGATGGCGGTGAGGAACCCCACGCGGCCTTACGTGGCGATTGTTGGCGGGGCTAAGATTTCAGGCAAGATTGACGTGCTAGAGAACTTCGTGGGTTTGGCGGATCGAATTCTTATTGGCGGGGCGATGACGTACACATTTCTTAAGGCGCGGGGCCTGGCGGTGGGGGATTCCCTCGTAGAGCATGACAAGCTCGATGTCGCTCTTGACGTTATGACGAGAGCCGGTGACAAACTGCTGCTGCCGGTTGACCACCGCATCGCGCAGAAGATCGACCCTCACGCGGAGATCAAGATCGTAGAGGGGCCGAGTCAGCCGATCCCGGAAGGTTGGAAGGGACTCGACATCGGGCCTCGGACTATTGAGGCGTACAGCGCCGAAATCGGCAAGGCGCGAACCATCGTCTGGAACGGGCCGATGGGGGTTTTTGAGGTTGAACCTTTCCGCCAAGGGACGGTGGAAGTCGCCAAGGCCGTCGCTAGGTCCCAAGGAACGAGCATTGTGGGCGGCGGCGATTCGGAAAAGGCAATTCGGGTCGCAGGCGTCGGCGAGCAGATTACTCACATTTCGACAGGTGGTGGAGCGTCGTTGGAGTTTCTCGCGGGACGAAAGCTGCCGGGGGTCGAAGCGCTGGGAGGGCTCGCGTGAGTAGCTTGTAAGTGAAGAAGAGACTTGACAGGCAACGATACCTTTGCTGGAAGAATGCGGTGGGATAGGGGTTTCCGCCGCTCCAGCCCGTGGGCCTGCAAAAAATGGGTACAGCAGTCGCCGATTTTCGGTCTGCGGGCTGTTGTGCACGGTATGGCGTCATCACTGGACCGCTCCCTGGCGGTCGCGGCTCTCAATGACGACGATTGTGACTAGCGAGTTGGCGACGGCGGAGCACCATTAAATACTAGCCCGGGGCGCCCGCCGTGGACAATCGGGAACTTCGGGCACGGCATGCCGTGCCCCTACATTTTCAGGCGCGCCCAACAGACGTGTAGGGGCACAGTATGCTGTGCCCGCCTGCACTCGCCCGAAATGTGAGTGTATTTATGAAATGGAGTACTTAGCCGTTCGGGACGTGAGTTACCTTGTGTTGCGTCCAGGAGGGTCCGAGCTTTAGGGGTTTCAGGCGGTACTTCATGATGCACCACAGGGCGCGGAATCCGTCCTTGGCGCTAATCTTTTTGCCCTCCTCATAGGTGCGGCCGTGGTAGGCGATGCCGACTTCGTAGATGCGCGCCTTCGCTTTGGACAGCTTGCAGGTGATCTCGGGCTCGAATCCGAAGCGGTCCTCTTGTAGCGGAATCGCCTGGATCAACCCCCGCCGAAAAACCTTGTAGCAAGTCTCCATGTCCGTCAGGTTGAGGTCCGTCATCATGTTCGACAGAAGCGTCAAGAACTGGTTTCCCAGTGAGTGCCAAAAATAGAGGATCCTGTGCTCCTGCGTCGTGATAAAGCGTGAACCGTAGACGGCGTCGGCTTTTCCTTGCTCCAGCGGGTGGAGCAGCTTCGAGTAATCCTCTGGGTCGTACTCGAGATCGGCGTCTTGGACAAGCACATAGTCGCCCTGGGCAGCGGCGAACCCCGTTCGCAATGCGCGACCTTTTCCCCTGTTGCGGTCGTGGTAGAGGACCGTGACGTTCGAGTTTTCGCTTTCGATATTGCCGAGAATGTCGCGCGTGCCATCCGTCGAATAGTCGTCGACCACGATGATTTCTTTGTCGATATCGACGCGTTGAACACGCCGCACGATCTCGGCAATAGTCGCGACCTCGTTGTACACCGGTATGACGACGGAGAGCTTCATAGAGATCTCATCCAGGCATTGCTGCCGAGGGATTTGCTTGGGGTCGCTGGGGAACCAGACACCCCATGAATCCGGGAGCGGAACCAACCTTGACGTTCATAGTCTTACTGCTCCAAACTTGAGTTGCCCTCTGGCGGGCGGTCGTTGACTGACACGAGTGTCCTGAATATAAGCCTACATGCTTGATGAATGCAACGTCTTACCGCCCTGAAAACAAAACTCGCCTCTCGCAACGAGAGGTCATGGACTGAAGGCGGCCAACCGAAGCAATGCTGGGACCTATTGCCGCCCCCGACAAGCACGACCCCAGGAGGCTGACGTGACAACCGTGGACGTCATCGCACATATCTTGAAACGGGAGGGCATCGAATACCTCAGTGCTTTTCCGGCAACGCCGATCATCGAGTCAGTCACCGACGTCGGTATCCGCCCGGTGATTTGTCGCCAAGAGAGGGTTGGCGTGGGCATTGCGGACGGCTATTCCCGGGTTAGGAACGGGAACCCGCCCGGTGTTTTCGCCATGCAGTGGGGACCCGGAGCGGAGAACGCCTACGCCGGCGTCGCAACCGCCTACTCCGACGGTGTTCCGGTCCTGCTGTTGCCGCTCGGGCAAACGAGGGAGATGGATGGCGTATTTCCAAATTTCAGCTCGCTCCGCAGCTATGCCTCGGTCACGAAGTTTATTGAACAGATCAATACGGCAGACAGGGTAGTCGACACGATGCGGCGTGCCTTCGCCAGCCTCAAGATGGGGCGACCCGGGCCCGTGATGGTCGAAGTACCTTTCGACGTCGCTATGGAAGACGTGGATGATTCCCTCCTGGAAAGCTACAAACCGGTTAGGGCGACAGTCGCCCAAGCGGATCCCCAAGACGTGCTGGATGCGGCTCGAGCACTGCTCGATGCGAAGAACCCGGTGATCCAAGCCGGGCAGGGCGTGCTCTACGCTGACGCCTGCCAAGAACTGCTGGAGTTCGCCGAACTGCTTCAGGCGCCCGTCATGACCACGTTAGCGGGCAAGAGCGCCTTCCCGGAAAAACATCCCCTCGCCTTGGGCAGCGGCTCGGGAGTCATGAGTGGGACCGCCTACCAATTCCTGAAAGACGCAGACTTGGTTTTCGGGATCGGAACCAGCTTCACCAAGCACGGCATGACCACCACCATACCGCCGGGCAAAGTATTGATCCACGCGACCAACGATTCCATTGACATTGGCAAAAACTACGACGTCGATTACCCGATCATCGGTGATGCCAGGCTCGTGCTGCGCCAGTTCATCGCGGCGTGTAAGGAATTACTGGGAGACAAGCCGCGCCACCAGAGCCGTCTCGTTGCGGAACAAGTTGCGAGCACGCGCGAGAGCTGGCTGAAACAGTGGACGCCGAAGCTCACTTCGAGTGAGACTCCGATTAATCCCTATAGAGTCATTTGGGAGTTCATGAACCGCGTGGATCCGGCCGATACTATCTTGACTCACGACTCAGGAGGACCTCGGTTCCAGCTCATGCCCTTCTACCAATCAGCGGGGCCTCGAACCTGCCTCGGCTGGGGGAAGTCACATGGCCTGGGGACGGGACTAGGGCTGATACTGGGTGCGAAACTTGCCGCGCCGGAGAAATTCGCCGTTAACTTCATGGGCGACGCAGCCTTCGGGATGACCGGCTTGGACTTCGAAACGGCGGTACGATCCAATCTGCCCATCCTTACGATCGTTATGAAGAATTCGACGATGGCTGTCGAGACGGAGTCCATGGCTCGATCTCATGCGAAATACGGCGCAAGGGATCTAGGGGGCAACTACGCCGATATGGCGAGCGCTATGGGGGGCTGGGCGGAGCGAATAGAGGATCCGCGGGACGTCGGTCCCGCGATCCTGAGGGCAAAGAAAGCCACCGAACAGGGGCGGGCTGCCCTCCTCGAGTTCATTACCTGCGCGGAGAACAACTTTTCCCATCTTGCGGCTTTCGGATAGGTAGCACAGGCAATCCTGGCTGTGATGCTTCAAGTCGGCCTGCGAATGGAGCCGCCACAGCGCGCGCGTCAAAGTTACAATAACCAAAGAGCAACCGAATCTGGCGGCTGAGGTCATCAGTCAATGCGCCGAAGACAATCTGGAACCGATCTCCGGCGGGATTGCCGACCTTAGAGCCATCCTTCTTCGACACAATTCGGGCAGTCCCGCGGCCGAGCGCACGGCTTGTGGAGGGCGGCGATAGTGGTGCGTCACACATTGGTATTGATCCTGGCGGCTACGTTACCGGCTTGCTGCGGATCGGCTCAGCAGGAGAGCAAAACTGAGGGGAGCGTTTCGATTGAGGTCAGGATCGACGACAAGAAAGTAGACACGTCGAGGCCGATTCCCCTCGAAGCGGGGGCCTCAGTTCAGTTGCAGGTGCTGCTTCGTTCTCCAGATGGCACCACACGGGACGTCACACACGATCCGAAAACGACATACGCAACGACCAATTGGTTCGGGCTGGAAGTGAGTGACAACGGAGTGGTCAAATCGGGATCAACACTGGGCTCCATGCTAGGAGAAGAGTACAGTATCCTGACGCGAGTTCCTAGCGCGGTCGTCGTCATGTATGGAGACCCCGGGGCCGAACCAAAGGCTATGCAGACGGTCACCTTTGAGCCCGGCAAGGAGGCCGACCCAGAATTGAGCTTAAAGGCGTCGAAGAGCACCCTGCGAGTCGGTGAGACCGTGCAACTGGCCGCCCAAGAGCGCCAAGCCAACGGCACGTGGGTCGACGTCACCAAGGATTCGGGAACTGTCTACTATACGACTAGCGAATCCAAACTAGTGCCGGAACCCGACGGAAGAGTGACGTGCATCGGCACGGGAGGGAAAGCCAAAGAGAGCGCTATTATTGGCGTGAAAAGAGGCGACAAGGCGGACAGCGTTCGGTTCACTTTACTTGCGGAAGGCCCAGGCCCTACTCTCCTAGTAACTGCAGACAGAGTCCAACTGCGCGAAGGCGAGTCTGTCCAGCTACACGTGTCACGCCGCTCTCCCGCAGGAGGGGAAGAAGACATATCCGCAGCTTCAACGGGCACTCTCTACTTTCCCTACCCAGGCTACGGCTATCTCGATTCGAGCGTTATCTCGATCTCGGATTCTGGGTTGGCGAGAGCTACTGACTCGATAGGCAACATGCGACGCAGAAGCGTGATGATCCTGGTGAGAAACGGTGGCTTGGTCGGGTGGGTTGAGCTGCAGATTCTTGGGAAGCGGTACTTTCAGGGACGCTGAAGTCCGTGCAGAGATTGAGGCTGGCGAAGCTTCTCTTCGGGGTGATCAGCTGGGAGCAGCTAACAATGAAATCTAGGCAGCATGCAGGTGTAGAGCATCCTGCTCACCGTGTTTGGAGGCCGTCGATGGCTTGTGAATTGCGAGAGTCGCGCGGGCGTCAGGTAGGGCCGCGGTCAACAGCAGTCGCGCGCGCCGCGTGTTTGCTACGCCGATTGGCGAGTGGTATCGCGATATCCAGCCTGGTGAAGGCTGGTAGTCGGCACCCTTACTTCGTCTCCGACGACGACAGCCGTTTCGAGCGGCGCACAATCCAGATACGGAGAAGGAAGGTGACTCGCGGGTGCTCAGCGCGGCTTGAAACGCGGATAGTGCGCCCGATACCCCAGAAGACGCGCCGTCGGTCCGATGGCGTGGAATAGGAGCCGCTGGACCGGCACGGGTGGGTCGGCCGACCACGAATCGTAAACAGGGCTGAAGCGCGACATCTGAAGCAACGCCTTGGGAACTTGCTTGTTCGTCGGGTCTTCGTCAAAGAAGCCGTAAGCCTGCGCGAGAAAAACGCTGAACGGCTCGGGAATCCCGTACTCCTCGGTCAGCGGGCCGCGCACGACGACCGGTTTGTTCGTCCGGTTGAAAGGCTTGTGCGGCGTGCCGGGCGAAACAAGAAAGGACCCCGACCGACCCAGCTCCCTGACCTCACCGTTTACCAGCAGGCTCAGCGTTCCCTCAGCGACCATAAATCGCTCCGAGAAAGACGTGTGGACGTGCTCGGGCGGTCCCGGCGCATTGGGGCCCATGGTCAATTCGAGCCAGAACAATCCGTCTTCGCGTTGCAGGATGTGCTGCTCGAACCCCTCCATCTTGCTGCCGAAGACGTACCCGACGGGAGGGTAGTAGGATTCGTCGGGCGCCGGTTCAGGAAAAACGAACCGGTCAAGCACAGCACCGCCAAGCAGGTAGAGCGTCAACATGGAGACTGAGGCCTTCAGGATTCGCTTCATCGCCGCCCCTTACAGCCAGGGCAAATTCTCTTCCGGCATCGTTTCTATTACGAACGGCTTGAGGAACTCGACGCTCTTGACGATGCCCTCTTTCGAACTCATCACCGGGTCTTCGTGCTCGATGCTCAACACGCCGTCATAGCCCACCAGGCGCAGCTCACTCAAAAAATCAGACCACCAATCGGCCCCGTGTCCGAAGCCCAAGGTGCGGTAGGTCCAAGATCGCTCGGCAACCATCGACATAGGACGCAGGTCGAATGCGCCATTCACCGCGGTCTCGCGGCTATTGATCTTGGTGTCCTTGGCGTGGACGTGAAAAATGAAGTCCTGACCTAGCGTGCGAATCACAGCCATGGGGTCCATTCCCTGGTAGAACAGGTGACTGGGGTCGAGGTTGGCGCCCAGACTAGGGCCGGCAATCTCACGCAGGCGGAGAAGACTGCTTGTGTTATAGACGGACTGGCCGGGATGCATCTCGATAGCGATCTTGACATCGTGGTCGGAAGCGAATTGGCCGGCCTGCTTCCAGAAAGGCTCGATGACTTGGTCCCACTGCCATTCGTAGAGGTCTAGATACTCCTTCTGCCAGGGATGAAGCACCCAGTTCGGATACTCGCAGCCGCCCGGTTCGCCGGGGCAGCCGCTCATCGTGACGACGGTGCCAAGCCCGAGCTTGCTGGCGGCTTCCACTGTTTTGTGGAAGACATCCTGGGACCTCTTGCCGCGTTCCGGGTGTGGATCGAGTAGATTGCCGTTGCAGTTTAGGGCGCTCAGCATCAACCCACGGCTCTCGATGGCGCCCATGAATTCTTCGCGCGCGCCAGCGGCGTTCACCAGTTTTTCCAAGTCGCAGTGTTTCCCGTGGGAGAAGTTACCGGTTCCGATCTCCACGGCTTGAATGCCTTGGGCGGCGACCCAGTCAAGGGCTTCGGTGAAGGGCATGTCCTGCAGACTGTCAGTAATGATTCCGATTTTCATTTTTCGCCTCGATTCTTCGGCAATCCGTGATTGTATACCCCACTCGCCGGACCGTCTCCTACGAGATGCTGTCGAGGTCGTTGAGTTCCACCCTCTTCGGCAGTGCGTTTGGCGTAACGCCGGTGCTTTTCAACGTTGTCGGTCAGCTTCCCGAAAGGGCAAATGATCTGGGCTAGGGCTACCCGGGTGTCATCCATGACGCAGATCTCCCTTCGCTAAGGGGCTGTCGTTCGCACGCTGAGAGCCACGTCGAATCTGTCGCTCATGAGCTCCGTTGCGTAAAATCGCCGAGCCAGTCTTTGTGCCACAGGCTTGGGAACGGACTCGGTTCGTAGGGGTGTTTGGCAATGACCTTCTCGTCGATGTCGAGGCCCAGGCCGGGTTCATCGGACAGGAAAAACTCGCCGTTCCGGAAGGGATTCCATCCGCGGACAAAGTCGTTTCGCCAGGGTACGTCGTATTGGCTGAAGTCCTCCTGGATGAAGAAATTCGGCGTGCTGATGTCGAAATGAAGAGCCGCCGCCAGGGCGACCGGGCCTTCGGAGGTGTGGGGAGCGATCTGAATATCCTTCACCGCCGCCAGGGCTGCGACTTTCTTGGCCGCATGAATCCCCCCGCAGTGAGTAATGTCCGGCTGCACGACGTCCACTGCCCGCAGACTTATGAGTCGATCAAACTCCGCCAAATTGTAGTGGCGTTCGCCGGCCGAGATACGGCTACTGACTTGGTTCTTGACCTTCGCCAGCAGTTCGACGCTTTCCGGCGCAACCGGTTCTTCGCACCACGTTGGGTTGAACTTCTCCATCTCGCGGATCGTTTCGACCGCACTCGGTAGCGACAGCCTGCCGTGAAACTCGATCATAATTTTGACATCGGGGCCGACGGCATCGCGAACGCCGGCCACCAGCGCCACCGCGGTTTCGTGTTCTTCCGCGGTTAGCTCTTTCCAAGCAACTCCAAAAGGATCGAACTTGAGTGCCCGAAAACCCCGCGCAACAACGTCCCTCGCGCGCTCGGCGTAGTCTTCGGGTGTCTTCGCTCCGGCGAACCAGGCGTTGGCGTAGGCCGGGATGTTTGAGTGGCAACGTCCGCCAAGAAGTTGGTAGACGGGCTGCTGGCAGGCCTTGCCAATCAAATCCCACATCGCGATCTCGACGCCGCTGATAGCGGTCATCACCGTTGGGCCACCTTGGTACTGGTTGCGGATCATCCCGCCGACAACGGCTTCGATGTCGAAAGGATCGCGCCCGAGGACTTGTGCCTCGACCCAGTCGTGGAGGAGCGTTTGAACGGCCTTCTCCTGCCATTCGAGAGTGGCCTCACCGATGCCGGTCAGCCCGGTGTTGGTGCTCAACCGAACGAAGAGAAAATTGCGCGCTCCGGCGTTCGTGAGAAAGCTTTCAAGGCTTGTAATTTTCATCGCGGTCCCTGGAAACTAGGCTGGTTAACCATGTTACTGCGAAAGACGGAACCCCCGCAGGGTTGCTACAGCGGGGCGACGGCTGAACAGGTAGAAACCTGGATCGGCGCGGGGCGCAAGTGAGAGCCGTTGTCGATACGAACGTTGTAGCGTACCTTCTGTTCGGTACCGAGCCTTTCGTGGACGAGGTACGCGCGTTCTGGGACGCGGTGCGCGAGCCGATCGCGCCAGCGCTTTGGGAGGCCGAGCTCGCCAACGTCGTGTGGATGGCGATTCGCAGCGGCATCGTACAGGCCGACGACGGACCCAAACGGCTGGACCTTGCAGCTCGTCTCGGCGTTCACTCGGTCCCGAGCAGGAAGCTTTGGCATGGCGCAGTTACCCGCGCCGTGCGATCAGGCGTAGCCGTTTACGACACCCTCTTCGTCGAGCTTGCCGACCGCCAACGTCTTCCCTTGGCAACCTTCGATGCGAAGATGCTCACTGCTTTCCCCGAGATTGCCAAACGCCCGGGCGCTCTTATTTCGAATTAGCCCGGGCTGTCGATCGGGATGGCGTATCAGTTGCGCCGGAGAACAGGCCCCAGAGAGCTTCCGCTTGCTGCGAGACCCCGGGCCACAGATTCACTTAGTCAGCATTGGCTGCGCTGGGACGCTCCCCGCGAAACTACCCTTCGACTTCTCTGATCGTTCGGATTGGCACGATCTTTTCGCGAGAGCAGTGATTCCCATACAGCCACTAGGGCCACGAGAGCGCATTGTTGAGATGGCGTGACGCCGTCTCGCGGGGAGACGTTTTTGGAGCGCTTTTGAGCGGATTTGAGCGGATTTTCGCTAAAACTCTTTCCCACCGACCGAGGACCCCCTTGTCTATTTCGAGCATACACTACGGGATTAGGGTTTTGTCGCTTCCGGGTATCTATGTTGTTGATTTTGTTGGGTCGGCGCTGTTGTGACTGATGCTGCGTCAGTGTGGGCAATGGCATAAGCGTGCTCAAGTGTGGACACGGCGATCCGGGACCGATCACCCCGCGTAGAGCAGGTCCGCCGGCTGCCCGTCGATGAGCAAGGTCACCGGCGGCGGCACCGCCCGTCGTCGTTAGCACGCCTATCACGGGCCCGACAACTACCGACCAGAAAGGCCACTCCCCCGTAATTCACATCTCGCCACGTCAGACTTGTCGTGGGAGCATCTTCAGGAGCGCGCGGCGCCCGTTCTTGATCCGCTCTGGGATCGGGGCACGAATCGGGATCGCTGCGATTCCGGGACGTCACTATGGTTCCTCCTTGTGGCCGAATCAGTTTAGGCGGCATTTGTCTGATCGTTCGGATTGGCACGATCTTTTCGCCGGAGCAGTGATTCCCATACAGAACCGCGAAAGGGGATCAGTAGGCCCGTGCCGGGCAGAAAACCCGGCGCGTGCCCAATGCCGGCTATTCGGCAAACGCCGCTCCCGGCAACCTCGCGGCCAACGGCCGGGCGTCACGGCGGCTCCGAGTCTGCTTCGGCAAATGGCTCGGAAGCTGCTTCACGATCTGTTTGGCGCACCGGCCTACGGCGCCACGCCGCTTGAAAAAGCGCCCATCGCGGTCGACGCTGAACAACGGCATCCCGTCACGGTTGTAGACATCGACGCGCGCCCGCGGCGACTTGTAGCCCGGGCCGCCGCGCCTCCAGGTGACAATGAACTTGATCGCGAATTCGTCTTCATTCAGGCGAAACGAAATGTCCTGTTCCGCGCCTTTCTTGTTCAGCTCGTCAAGCAACACCACGGCGGCCCGGTCCGAATCGCTGCCGATATGAACGTCAATGGTCTCGGCTGGCGCCGGAGGCGCCGCCCCCATCGCCGTCCAAGTAAGCATCGTTAGTGAGATGAAAATGCGTCGCATGGTTTCCTCCTGAGGCCCGCCGTTGTGCCGGCGGGCTTTCTATCTCCGATGCTACGGCCTTTCCGCCGTTTTGCCATGTGCCAAAGGTCAAGCGAAAAAGCATGACTTTCGGCACTGGGCGTTTGGGCCGCGGTGGTTTACTCTAGAGGGGAAATGCTGCCAGCGTCGTTCATGGTCTTCCGCGTCACCGCCGTCTTAGCGGTGTTGATCGTTACGCTGACGGACTCGGTGAAGTTCTTTCAGTCCGGACGAGAGAGCATCGCCGTTTGGACGCACGGCCAACTCAGTCTTAGTCAGATCGAACTGGTCTATTGGGCCGTCTTGGCTGCCCAGGTTGTTATTTTCGTGGTCTTCGTGGCGGCTTTCTGGCGAACGACGCGGCCCTTGGCGGAAGACCGGCCCGAGCGCGTGCGGTTTGTCTTACTCGCTCTACAAGTCGTGCTCTGCCTTTTGCTGCCCACGGACGTACTTTACATAGTCGCGGCGGAAATGGGCTATCTGCTGCCGACAAGGGCGGGCTTGGCGTGGCTGGGAGCGTCCATGTTGGTCGCAGCCGTCCTTATGCACTCCTCGATATTTGGAGAAGACGACGCGTGGAAGCGCGACATTGCCGACGTTCCGCCGCCCGCGGCATTCATCCTTGGGCTTGGTTCCATCTGTATATGGGGCTTTTTCGCCTACGGCATGGGATATCTGGCGGCTGCGGAAAATCGCTCGCGCCGCGCACTTAGCCATGCCAACGCCGAGCTTACCGGCGCGCAACACTTACTGGCTGAATCCGAACGCATGGGGGAGCGGCTGCGAATCTCGCGCGAGCTGCACGACAGCCTGGGGCACCATCTCGTGGGGTTGACGGTAAGCCTGCAGGTTGCTTCGCGATCCGACGCGGACGAGGCGCGCGCGCACGTCGACAACGCTCACCTTGTCGCGAAACTCTTGCTGAACGACGTTCGCGACGCCGTAAGTACCTTGCGGAGCGGAGGGGAGGTGGACCTGCGCGGGGCGATCGAGCGGTTGGCCGCGGGAGTCGAATCGCCCCTGATTCACTTCGCCTACGACAGCGGACTCGCCGTTTCTGATTCGGCCTTGGCACATGTGCTCTACCGCGGTGTACAAGAGATTATTACCAACTCGATCAAGCATGCCCGCGCGCAAAATCTTTGGATCACGCTGCGGGGGGACGATAGCGGGATCCGCCTCAAGGCGCATGACGACGGCCGAGGCGCGGCCGCCTGCATGATGGGCAACGGTCTTCAGGGCATGCGCGAGCGCGTGGAGCAAGCGGGGGGCCGTATCTCCGTGACGACGCAACCGGGTGCAGGCTTCACGGTCGACATCTGGACCCCGTTGGAGGCAGTGTGATCCGGATTGTACTTGTCGAAGACCAGACGCTCGTGCGCCACGGTATCCGCAGCCTCATCGCCACCACCGGCGATATTGAGGTGGCCGCCGAGGCCGCGGATGGGCAGGAAGCGCTGGAACGAATTCCTCTGCACAAGCCCGACTGCGTTTTGCTCGACATCCGTTTGCCCAAGATGTCCGGCATCGAAGTGCTGCGCCGTCTGGCCCGCGTCATGCCCCTGCCGCCGACGATCCTGTTGACTACGTTTGATGACGACGAGGCGTTGCTGCAAGGCATTCGCGCGGGCGCGAAAGGTTATCTCCTCAAGGATGTTTCGATCGATCAGCTCGCCGATTCCATTCGGCGGGTGGTCGCCGGCGAGACACAGATCCGTCCCGCGATCACCGAGCGCGCAACCCGCGTCCTCAAAGGCGCCGATTCATCCTTCGATCGCCTCGACCTTCCCGACCCGTTGACGAAGCGGGAAGCCGAAATACTTCGCATGATGGCGGGCGGGTTCAGTAACCGGGAAATTGGCGAAGCATTAGGCTGCTCGGAAGGCACGATCAAGAATCACGCATCGAGCATTCTATCCAAGCTCGGTGTTCGCGACCGCACCCGCGCCGTTCTGCGCGGCATTGAGCTCGGCATGATCTGAGGCCATCAGCCACCATTGAATAAACTGTTCCGTACCGCTGCTCGCAGGCGCTGTCAATTTCCTCGCCAGCCAGATGCGCGGCTTTGCTGCGTGAAAGCCTCCCGCCTTTCTGTGGCGCACGCATTCTTGCGTGCCGTGTCGCCATTCCTGGCGACATCGAGTCCCGTGGTCCCCATCGTGGCGCGTGCGCTCGGCCTGCCGCGTCGAGACTAACTTGCATAGCGAACAAAGGGCGAAAGGGCTGCCACTCGCCAAGCCTCAGGTCCCCCGGCTTTGGCTGCCGTCACTCACGCCCGCCACAGGTGGTCGCGGTTTGGCCCCGAGCTACGTCACCTATCGCCGCTCAGCAATTCAGCGAGTTTGCTGGGGAGGATGTTGCCACCGCTGAGGATCAAAACCACATCCAGGTTGCCGGTGTCGATCTTGTTTGACAGCAGCGCCGCGGCACCGACGGCGCCCCCGGGCTCGACAACGAGTTTTTGCTGTTCGGCCAGGGTCCGCACGCCTTCGATGATTTCTTCTTCTTCGACCAATAACACCTGGTCGACACATTGTTGGACGATCTCGAGGGTTATCTCGCCTGGGGTGGCAACGGTCAGTGCATCGGCCAAAGTTGTGCCCGGCGTCACCGTGACACGCCTCCCTTGTTCCATCGAGAGAGCCATCGAGGGGTTGGCCGTGGGTTGAACACCGATCACACGGCATCCCGGCCGCAATGTCTTGACTACGGCCGCTATACCGGCAATGAGGCCTCCGCCGCTGACGGGTACGACGACGCAAAAGTCGGACTCGATTTGCTCGACCAGCTCGAGCCCGATGGTTCCGTCACCTGCGATGGTTTCTTCCGAGTCGAAGGGGTGAAGTAGGAGCCGCCCGGTTTCATCCTGAATTCGGAACACCGTCTTCCAGCGGTCTTGAAAGGTGTTCTCGCAGAAGACGACCTCGCCGCCGAGTTGCCGCGTCCGCCCGACTTTCAGCGGAGAAGACTTGCGCATCATCACGATTTGGACGTTGACGTCCAGCGCTCGGGCAGCGTAGGCGACAGCCTGTGCGTAGTTCCCCGACGACGAAGTGACCACTCCCCGCTCGCGGGCTTCGTCGAGGTGAGCCAGCATGCCGTTCAGCGCCGGCCTGACCTTGAAGGAGTTGGTCGGTTGCTGGGTTTCGAGTTTGAGCCACACGCGGCCGTGGGTGTGCGAACTCAGCGCTTCGGAGAGAACCAACGGAGAAGGCTGCAAATAGGAAGCAAGCCGTTCTCGCGCTTGCCTGGCTTGGTCAACAACGGTGGGAGCAGTTTGGGCCATGGCAGGCTCCCGGCAGTTTCTCGTTATCCGACCTCACGACTTCACCCGCAGGAACAAGTAGGCGCCGCTGAGCCCGAAGATCAGACCCGGGGCCCAAGCGGCGATCAGAGGCGAGAGTTGATTGGCGCGCCCCAGCTGCTCAAAGAAAGCGTTGATGGCGTAGTAAGCCACGGTCAGGCCGATGCTCAAGGCAACCCCGGTCAGAGCTCCCCGATGGCCGGCCACGAGGGAAAACGGAACGGCTAAAACGGTGATGCCGAGAACAAAGAGCGGGAAAGCGAGTTTCTTGTGCCATTTGACTTGCAGGCGCACGGTATCGAACCCGCTCTGGGTGAGGTCGATGATGTAGGAGCGCAGCTCCGTCCAATTCATTTGCTCGTGCTGCCGTTCTTCCTTCAGGAAGTAGCCGGGCTCCTCTTCGAGGTCAGGGAAGGCTCTGGACTGAAACTGTTCGAAGGCGAGCACGCGGCTCCCGGCGATCTGACGCACCCAGCCGTTCTCGAAGACCCAGGCGCTTTGTCGCTCGTCCCAGCGAGCCCTTTCGGCGGAGATGTGTCGCCTCAACAGAAACCGCTCAGGTTCGAAGTCGAAAACGCTGACGCCGGCCAACTGTTTGTTCGCGGAGTCGAAAAACCGGTGGTAGAAGATTCGATTGCCGGCTCCAGCGGTCCATTGCCGGTCGGGACGCAGAAACGTGCGCACCGGACGCCCTTTGATCTCGTCCCGAATGGCGTCTTGTTTGCGGTTCGTCTCGGGCAGATAGTAATAGTCGAGCGCGAACAACATTCCACTGACGAAGACGGCAGCGACCAGAATAGGAGCGGCTAAGCGGTACAAGCTCACGCCACAGGCTTTGAAGGCCATCAGTTCCTGGTGCTTGGCCAGGATGCCGAAACAAACCAGCGTCGCCACCAGCATGCCCAGAGGCACCGTCTCGTAGACGAGAAACGGAGTTAGATGATAGATGTAGGGAATAAACAGACCCATCTTCTCGTTTTTCAGCATGTCGGTCAGCAGCTCGAAGAAGCTGAAGACGAACCAGACCATCACAAAAGCAGCGACGAGGATCGCAAAGTAGAACAAGAAGGTGCGCAGAACGTATCGGTCAACGATAAGGAAGAACGGCATCGGCCGAGCGTTAGCGGCGTCGGAGCCCAGGCGAAGCGAGCGCCGGCGCTCGGTGGGGGCAGAAGGACGGTCGGCTTCCGCGGATTCGGAAGCGCCGTTGTTGCTCGGTCGCAAACGCTCAAACAGCAGCCTTAACCGACCGGAGACAGCAGCCGTGATATCCCGGCGATTCGGAGCGTCCAACTGCAGCAGCATGAAAGCGCCGACCAAGCCAAAGGCCAGGTTCGCCATCCAGACGGCGGGGCCGACCGGTAAGAGACCCTCTAAAGCCAGCGCGAAGCCGGCCAGAAGAATCATGTAGTAGATGAAGACAAGCACGAGACTCAAAATGACTCCCACGGACTTACCGGATCGCTGGGACGAAATAGCCAGCGGAATGCCGACCATCGGCAGGACCAGACAGGCGATGGGCAGCGCGAAACGCTGGTGCAGCTCGATGTCCGCCCTGAGCTGATCCTCTCCGCCGCGGACTCCAGCAGCCAACACAGATGTAGGGGTCTCGTCAAAGGGACGCCGGGAAGGGGAAAAACTGCTCGGCTGCGTTTCAAGCACCTGGTCGCTCTTAAGGAACTCGAAACTCTGGTATTGCAGCGGGTCGTAAGACTGCTCATAGGTATAAGCGTGAGGCAGATGAAGCTGAAGCCGATCCTGCTCCGGTCTGGGCAGTGCCAGTGCTTCCTCGGCGACCGTGATGCGGGGTCCGTCCACGGCGGCGTTGACACCAGCGAATGAACCGCGTGCGCTGGGATCCCGCATATCAGCCAAGAAAACTCCCTTCCAGCGTACGACTGGTCCGGCGAGAACGTCGCGAACGTAGAGCACGTAATTGGGGAAACTCTCGATGAAGACGCGGGGCTGAATCTCCGCCGTGGCCTGCGAGATCTTCATCGATTCGCCGATGCGGCGAAACTCGCGCAGAGCGAGCGGATTCAGATAGATGGTTGTCGCGGCGCACAAGATCGTCCCGGCAAGAGCCACCACACCGATCGGCCGTACGCAGCGGCGCCCGGCGATGCCGGCCGCCCGCATGGCGGTAATTTCGCCGTCCGTCGACAAACGCCCCAAGCCCACCAGCACCCCCACCAGTACGCCGATTGGGATCGTGAACCGGAGCGTGTGAGGAACCCACAACGAGAACAACAAAAGGACCTGGCCGCCTGACGTACCCGGACGAATAAGAAGTTCCATCAACTGGCCGACGGAACGCAAGAAGAGTACGAACGTGAACAGAAGCGTCCCAATCAGCGAGCTGACAACGATTTCACGGACGATGTAGCGGAAGAGTATGCCCACCGAAAGTCGGGCCTCAAAAGCGGGGTGGATCCGGTTAAGAACAAATTGTATCGTACAGAGCAGTCAGACGGATGGGCTCGTCTTCTGCACGCACCCGTACGTAGGGAACGTACGGTTTTGACCAGAAGCTGTTTCATAAAAGCCTAAGGAAAACGAGACAGCAAGAATAGGCGGAATGCGGACCTTAACCGTATCCGCAAGCCTCTATAGCCCATGGCGAGAAAGACGTGGCCGTCGGCTTCGCCGACCTCGTGGATCATGCAGATATTAGGGTGATCGAGGGAAGCTGTCGCTTTCGCCTCGCGAAGGAAGCGCTGTTTGTGCTCTTCGCTTTCCAGAAGGTGGGCGGCGAGAAACTTCAGGGCGACGGTGCGGTCGAGATTCGTGTCCTCGGCTTTGTAGACCACACCCATCCCGCCCGAGCCGAGTCTCTCGGTAATTCTGTAGTGCGAAATCGTTTGGCCGATCATGGCCTGCCTAGGCCAACTTGGTCGGTACCAGCCGGTGGCAGTCAGTTAGAGCGTGACTCCCCGTTCCATGAACTCGGTCCAAATCCGAGGGGAGCAACGTTGACATGCGGAGCTCTGGGTAACCGTCTCACCGTGCCCTGACCGATTCGGGTGACTCCTACCCACTCATTCAATTCCGTAGAGTTAGCGGTCCCAGGGGCCAAATCATTGAGCCGGAAGCAGGCCCTAATCCGAACCGCGGCATGGGGTCTCCAGTCCCGCTGCCAATCAACCGATTCCCCTAACGGGGCGCCATTGCAAACGGAAGCGGAAATCTGGTTGAATGGGGTTCACGCAAGAGCACTAGCAACAACACTCTGAGCCACGACCGCAAACGTTACCCGGCCCCTAGCCGTCCAACTAGGAGGCAACTCCAGCCTTTACCAACGAGGGAGAGTGATTGTGGATGACCACCTGAAAGGGCTGTTGCAGCAATTAGGAA
The DNA here is from genome assembly GCA_965248105.1 of Bryobacterales bacterium. GTDB lineage: Bacteria > Acidobacteriota > Terriglobia > Bryobacterales > UBA6623. The sequence goes on along the minus strand of CBDFIK010000005.1, from coordinate 1,223,775 downwards.
GCGCCATTAACGAATCGCTCTCCGAATCGGAAGACATCGCCGAGGCCATCGCCGAGATCCGCCGTGCCGGATACGACGTCTTCCTAGTGCTGGAAGCCACTATCGGATTCAATAAACGGCCGCACGAACAGGAAGGTACCGCAGTCAGCCAAGCCCCCAGGGCTGACTTCCGGCCATCACAAATCTCTTTCAGCGCCCAGGACCACGCCTTCCTCAGGGCCCTGAAAATCACCGTTCAAGAGTAGGGGAATCGGCAGCGTAAAGTGCAGAAGCGGCCGCAAAGTATTTGCGCGGCGGTACGTAAACTCCAACCCGAGACAACCCCTCTTCCCTGCCCCGGCCGCCGGCGCTTACGGGGTCAAATTCGCGCCAAAACTCACAGCGGATTCCAAGGAGCACGGACTGGCTCGCCACCCGACAGAGCCACAGGCGTCAGCCCGCGGCCCACCGGCGCAGCTCTGTCATAAGCGCGGTGGTCTGCTGTCACGTGACTAGCTTCACGCGAGCGGTAGACTTCCGCTTAGTCCGACTCGGGCGGCGGCTGGGTAACGGGCTTCCGCCGAACCGTCCTGCGGGCTGACGACCGAGATCTCGCCGACCCGCCTCTTCGCCCGCGGGTCTGCTTTTCAGGAGGGGTCGAGCTTTCGGAGTCAAGGGTCGCGAGCTGTGGCTCCTGGTCTGTTCCAGACGGCTCCGGCCTCGAAGTGTCCGCGGACGGGACTTGCTCCCCGGTTTCTTCGCCGTCTGGCGTGGGGAGTTCCGCTTCCGGTGCCTTTGCGGCCTCCCTGGTGACAGTCCTACGCCTCGCTCGGGTCCGGGAGCGACCTTTAGTGGCTCGCTTGGCAGAGCGCCTCGGCGCAGCTTTCACACCGTCTGTAGCAACCGCAACACTTCCCGCCTCAGACTCCGCGGCGGTCGGGCTCCCGATACTCTTCCGATGCACCAAGTCATCGCCGGCATAGAAGAGCATGCCGTGTTCGGAGCTGGTTTCGGCTCGCACCAGGCCCTTGTCCTGCGCGAAGTTCAGCAACTCAGCAAACTCGTGAAAGCCGTAATCCGTCTCGTTGAAGTCGGGATCGACCGCCTTGACCAGGGCCCCCAATTCGCGCGCGGGAACGCCCATTTCCAACAGGTTCAGGTTGGCTTCCAGAACTTCGCTGAGGACCGAGATCGCATCGTCGGGGGATGCCGAACTATCCTCCACGTCTTCCGATTTCCTCTCGACGACATGGTGGCCATCGATAGTGATGAGCTTCAGAATCCCCTGGGCAACCAGCTTTTCAACGAGGCTGGAGAAGGACGATACACCGTAATCTCTCTCCGTGAAGGCGGAATCGAGCTGCAACACGGTGCTCTTCAGCAGGCCTAGCTGTGGCTGCGCCCCACGGCGGTCCAATGCTTGGAGCGCCCGGTTGATCAGAGCCACGGCTTGCGAAAGCGGCAGCGACCGACGCTGGCGGCCTCTTTGTCCCGAAGCGGCGCCCCGGCGAGACTGCGGCGGATGGTCCTCGAGCAGCGATTCGTAGCTGATGAATTCATGACAATTTCGCTGCAGAATCGTGCTGGTGAAGGCCTTGCCTCCGACGATATACACCCTCTTGTTGTACTGCTTCAGCTTGTTGACCAGCGCCATGAAGTCGCTGTCACCGCTCACGATCGCAAAAGCATTGATGTGGTCGCGCGTGAAGGCCATCTCCAAAGCATCGAGTGCGAGGTTGATGTCAGCTCCGTTCTTGTCCCCGCGCGGGGTAGTGTCGCGCTGCACCATCTGCACGCCATTCTCAGTCAGAGCTCGAGTTTCCGATGCCTGGCGACTCCAGTTGCCGTAAGCAACTTTGGCGGAGATTTCGCCTCGCTCCTTGATGCCTTCGAGAACGCACTGCACCTCAAAGGCGCGGCTCAGCGTCGATTTCACCCCGATTTCAATGTTGTCGAAGTCGATGAATACTGCAAAGTTTAGTTTTTCTTCCACTGCAAACATTATATCGTTGGCTGGTGCCACTAGGGTCGGCCCAAGTCGTCAGTTGCGGAATTCCCGCGTTTCAAAAATTGGGCACAGGAAGGTGTGAAAAGATGCTGGGGGCAGTAGAAGGCCCATAGACATCGAGGCACCGGTTAATAAACGGCACAAGAGTCGACATGAGTGTCGACTCGGCAAGCAAGAGTGCTTGCGCCACGTGCGTGCTCCTACGTTGTGTTGGGGGCGGCACGAGGGGGCAAGCCGGCCTCACGCTTCGCCTACGACTCAAACAAGATGCGTTTCAGATGGAACGACAGGCTTCGATGGTCTTCCGACGGACCCTCCTGGCTCGGCACGAACGACTTGTCACAAGAAATCTCGACCGCCCGTTCGTCACCCTGGCCGATGTCAACGTCCAAAGCCAACCCGAACGAATCTCGACGAACGGTTTGCCGGCACGATTGGTCTCCCACCGCTACGACGATCGATCGCTCCTCCTTTTTCGCTTGCGGCACAGACCCACTGACACGAACGCGTCGCACCCCCTCCTTGGCCACGACCGAGAACCGTAACGGGGAGCTCGATCAGTGATCCGGCCAATACCCTTCCGTCTTACCCTTTTGGAACACCGGACCGTAGATCGGCAGACTCCCCGGAACGCGCGTCTTGAACCTGTCCGGCTCGAACAGAATCCGCGTCAACCGCAGCACCAGCGACCGTTGATCTTCGGAAAGCCCCAAATTTGCCGGCGTCACGGACTGATCGGAAGTCAACTCGACCAAGGTCTCCTGTCCCGCGTCGACCCCGGCGTCCATAATCAGTTCGAAACTTCCTGGAACCACCGTTTCCCGTAGAGATGCGTCGCCGACGCGGATGGTCAGGCGAGTCTGCTCCTTGATCGCCGGGTGAAGTATTCCTTGAATACGCAGGCTTTGGATGTCCTCGTTCGCGGCCACCTGAAATCGCAAAGGCGAAGTCACCCAGCCGTCCGGCCAACACCCCTCCGCTTCCGCGACCCGTTCGATCGGACCGAAGACGGGGATCTCCCCGCGCGCTTCTTCATCGCGCACCAACCCCCGCAGACGCTCGATTGCCGCCGTGAATTCGGTCTCGCGGTCATAGAGAAGCTTCAGTTGCTCATCTTGCCGCTCGAACAGCCACCGGACCTCATCGATCTGCTCCGGCGAAAGTCCGCTCTCGGCATCGTCGTCGACGATCTTTTCGACCAGCCGCTGGGCCGTCGTCACGAACTCCTGCTCCCGATCGAAAATACGTCGAATGAGGCGCCCGCGCCGAGCCAGCATCGTCTTGACAGCGTCAGCATCCTCGAACGAAAGCGGAGCGTGCGGCTTCACGGCCGCGGGCAACGGGCGTCCGACATAGACCGTCGCGTGCGGAGGCGCCGTCTCCTCAGGCGGCCGCTCCGCCGTGTAGAGATAGATCGCAAACGACCGCCGCGACAGCTCCTCCCGGCCGGAGGGGGGCGAGACTTCCTCGAATCCGTGCCATGAGCGCTCGCTCGTCTCGAAGAGGACCGCGCGGTTCGCCAGCGGAAGGGCGCGCTTGACAGGGTTCTGATCCGGCGGCAGCCAGGGGTTGAGATGAAACTCGATCGATCCGCCCCACTCCTTTTCCCATTCGGGATTCAGATAGACAATCAGATTCAGCCGCCGATGCCAGCCGCGAGTGGGGTGGTAGTTGAAGTCGACATGGGCATCCAGGTCCTGACCCGCCCGGTTTTCATGCGTTCCGCCGCCGATGTAGGCCGCGTCATAGAGCAGATCGGGGATCCCGCTGATCTCACTCATCAGTGAGAGGAACTCGCGCGAGCGGACGAGTTCGTCGGCCTCCTGAAAGGTCTCGCCTAGCTCGCGGACGTTTTCAAACGTCGCCTTCTTACCGATCTCACCGCTTTCGTTGACCGCGCACCCTTTCTCGAACGGCGGGAAATCCCGCATCAGGCGGCCGGCAAAGTCGTCAGCGAAAAACCGGTCGATCACGACGTGGGGAAAAGGTTCCGCCGATCGGAAAGCCTGCCCAAGAGAATCCGCGCGAGAGCAAACCTCGGAACGAATCAGCGTGCGGATCAGAGATGGCGAGGCCGGCATCGTGAGACGGGAATCCTTTAGCCCGCTTAGCACTTGGCGAACTCTTGATACATCCTCTCGCTGTCCTCGGCTGTGACGTCGCCTTCGTAAGCGCTATCTTGCCATTCGCGAATCACCGAGTCAACTAAAACGAAAGCCGCAGCCCGAACTGAATCTGGCGGGAGGACGTAACGGTCGAACGAGTGCGTCCAAAAGATGACAAGGGGGTTTCACCATCGGTCACGCCCGCGAAGGCGACGATCGCCGGAGCCGCGAAATTGGTGCGGTTAAACAGATTGAAAAACTCCACGCGAAATTGCAGCTTGCTGGTCTCACTCAGAGAAGACAACGGTACGTTCTTCGCCAGCGAAAAGTCAAAGGCGCGAAAATCAGGGCCGATGAAGACGTTGCGTCCGAGATTGCCGAGCGTGCCCGCCTGCTGCAACACGAAGGCGTCGGGATTGAAATATCGTGTCGGATCCCCAAGAACCGCGGACTCGTGCGTGAACCCGGACGCCAAGCTCGGCCGGTCCACCCCGCGTCCCGGTCCAACGGTAGGAGACCACAACGAACCGGAACGGTTCCGCTGCACCATCGCCGTTAGAGGGTTACCGCTCTGCACCGTCAGTACCCCGCCCGCCTGCCAACCGCCGAAAATCGCCCCTAAAGCGCCGTTCCCTTGGCTGGAAAACGGCAACTCCCAAACAAAGTTCGACACCGACGTGTGTTTGGCATGAAAATCCGAGAGACCTCTGTTGTAGGCAAGTCCGGGAAGCTCGGGCATGGCGGACGTTGTTCCCGTCACCGAATCGGAAAAAAAAGTCGATGCCTGCGTCGTATCGATGCTGCGGGAGAACGTATAGGACGATTGGACCTGTACGCCGTGACTGAAGCGCTTGCGCAGCTCCACAATCAAAGCGTTGTACCAGGAATTGCCGTCACTCTTTTTCAACTCGATCGTAGAGAAATTCGGATTCCGCCGGCCGGGGGCCCCTGACGGTCCGCAAGGCGCCACCCCGGGACGCGCCGTCACCGGAAAGCAATGCGTGCCGTCTGGGAGCTGCTGAGGGACAGCCGTGTTGGCATCCGTGTTCCGTAACAGATGAATCCCACGCGCTCCCGCATACCCGATTGTCAGCAACGTGTCGGCCCACAGTTCCCGCTGCAGGTTTAGATTCCAGCTCTGGATGTATGGATTCTTCAGATGAAACTCGATCGGCCGGATGGAGTTGTCCGCTGCTCGGTCGAAACTAGGCTGGGGGAAAACCGGCCCTCCGATTACCGGCCGCCGGGCTGACGGGGGATTCACCACCGTCACGATCAAGTTCTGCTGATTGTTGGTGTTGAAGAACAGGCCATAGCCGCCCCGCAGTGCGGTGGATCCATCGCCGAAGACATCCCACGCAAACCCAAGCCGAGGGGCGAGGTTTGCCGTCGTCGGATTCTCGTAAATCTGCCCCAGTGTCGGCTCCGCATCGTCGAGGTTCAGCAGCGCTGTATCTCGCCCTTGAATCTCGCGAGGCACGGTCGAGAATTCATACCGCAAGCCGAGGTTTAACGTCAGCCGGGACGTCGCGCGAAAGTCATCCTGCAGGTAAAGACCAAACAGAGAGAAGCGCCAGTAGCGGTCAACGGTCGACTCCGGCGTCAACCCAATGAAGCGAAGCGGTTGATTGCGGAGAAACCCCCCGATGTTGGCGAATGCAAATATGCCCCGAGAGAACGTGGGATTGAACAGGTTGTCTTGGTAACGCTCGGCAAGCCCCCCGAACTTCAGGCTGTGTCGGTCATGTGTGAAGACCACATCATCTTGGAAGCTAAAAACGTTCTGTGTCAGTTGTACATCGGCCGACACTTGCGGCCCGAAGCGCGGAATTCCTCCGATGTCAATATCTCCCATCGACGGCCGCCCCAACACAAAAGGCTCCAGCGTATTCGTGGTATTTGCCTCGACGTCCTGACCGATCCGGGTCCGGCTGAAGCCCGCCCGGAAAGTATTGAGCAGTCGGGGCGAGAAAACCCTGCGATGCTCGAGAGTGAGAAACTGGTTCCGCGAAACAAACGAGCGAGGAAACTGCGGGAAATCCGTCGGCAGCCTTTGGTCCGCGTCATCGAACGTGTATCGCGCGAAAAACGAATCGCGCGCCGTGAAATTGTGGTCTACCCTCGCTTGGAAGAAGTCCTGGACGAGTTCCTGCGTGAAACCGAAGTTGAAGGGCGCCAACCCGCCTCCGAGGTTCGGAGCGTTGGGCAGCGGAAACTCGTCAAGGTAGGGCTGCACATCCGGATCTACACCAACGTCCAGCAACTGTTCGGCGTTCTGGGGATCCGGGATCAGCCCTGCTCGGGCATTCTCGTCAGGAACGACGGTGCTGATGGTTCGCCCCAGGTCTTCCCGCAAGCCCTCGTAGCCAAGGAAAAAGAATGTCTGATCTCGCTGAATGGGTCCACCGACGGTGCCGCCGAACTGATTTCGTCGAAACTCGGGAGGAGAGCTCGTGGTGTCAAAGAAATTCCGAGCGTCCAGGTTATCGTTGCGCAAATAGTGGAAAAGACTTCCGTGCGCGCGATTGGTGCCTGACTTCGTGAGGGCGTTGATTTGGCCTCCGAAATTGCGGCCGAACTCCGCGCTGTAACCGTTCACTTCGACTCGAAACTCGCGGATGGTTTCCATTCCAAGCGACGTACCGGCGCCGCTACCGGCCGGCCCATTCGTAAAATCGTTCTGCGGCGTTCCGTCCAGCAAGTACACGTTCGACCGCGGATCCTGGCCGTTGACGCTAACTCCCAAGCCATGAGCAACGATTGATCCGCCGGAATCCCGATGTCGAAAGGGTTGCACGCCCGGTTGCAACAGCATCAAGTCGAGATAGTTTCTGCCGTTGAGCGGCAACTCTTCGATACTTCGACTCCCGACCAGGTAGCTCAACTCGTGAGTATGGCTGTTGGCCAAGGGTGCCTTCGCTACCACGGTCACTTCAAGGCGCAACTCACCTACCGGAAGAGTGAAGTGAATGACCGCCGTCTGCCCCACAGCAAGGCGAAGACCCTTGTGTATGAGCGTCTGAAAGCCTTTGTGTTCCGTGCGAACTTCGTATTCTCCTACCGGCATGGCCGGCAGCAAGTAGTGGCCGTCCTTAGCGGTACGTGTGGATCGCCGGGCTCCGGTATCCAAGTGAAGAGCTGACACCTTCGCTCCGGCGATGGCTCCCTCGGAAGCGTCTTGCACCGTGCCGGTGATGACGCCCGTCGTACTCTGCGCAGCCGCTACCCCAGCGCAACCAAGCCCAATCAACAGTCGGGCACAGGTCCGCTTGGAGAAGAACCGGTGCGTGACCATGCTTCTAAGGGGAAATAGCTGTCCTACAGAGGACAAGGGATTTCAGGAGATGCCCGTTCAGTGCGATCCTGAGATGCACCGGCCTGTCTACATTTTACCGCAGCCGTCTCGGATGAGGTTCTGAGTACAATATCTCAGCATGCTGTTCGCGGGGTCTCGCGGGACCCACTCTCACACGCAATCCTAGCCTGGTTCGCAAAACATGTCCCAAGGCGTCGGGAGGGATACGTTTCACCGCACCAAGGCATCCTCCACCGAAGGAGGTGTCGCTTGGATAAGATCCCCGAGGTGAGGTTCGACTTCCACGATGCGTTCCCGCATCTGCCAAGCGACGGTCCTGTAAGAGATGTGGCCTTTCACACCTGAGCGTACCCTAGCGATGTACTCCGCTTCGGCGAAATCCATTTTGAAAAGTGAGCGCACTCGAGCCGCGAACGGAAGCAAGTAGTGGGAGGCTTCCTCGGAGACCGCCGCAATGGCTCGGCGAGCCTTGGCGACTTCCTCGATGGCCTCTAAGTAGCTAGCCTCCGCACCAGCCTCGGCGAGTAGCCCGGGCGTCTCGAAACCCAGCTGATCAGTAAATGTTTGCTGAATCTGCTGGCAGCGCCGGTGGCGGTGAAGGTCGCGATAAGCGCCGATATCGCAGATCAGGTCAAAAACATAGGCGTAGCCGCTACGGAACTCTCTCAACAGTTCCTCGCGGCGATCGCGGTCTTCGAGGGCAACGTCGAGCACCTCCCTCCGTCGTGCCCGGCTCCAGCCACTCACTTCATCCAGCAGACATCGGAACGGAACCGAGCTGGTCGGATACAGCAGCGTCGCGGCAATCTCGTCGAGCGGATCGGTGGGCCGGACGAGGTCTACGTCCGGGAGGGTCCCGTTCCCCGAAACTGTCAGGTTTTGCGCCGCCCAACGCGCGACTCGTTCACGAGCCTGCTTTGACCAGAGGTCCGGCTCGGCGTAACGCGCCAAGGTCGGCGCCAGCGGCTCTTGGGCTTGTGATTCGTCCCAAACGCATGCCGGGGCGGAGGCACAGGCCTCGTGCATCTCCCGAGCGAGGTCGCGCACCTCGGTGTACGGAGAGACGCCGAGACGCCTCATCTGCTTTTCCAAGGTTCGGATGCTGGTCACTTGCCCGATATTGGTCGAAATGCCCAGGAACAACAGGTAGCGGGCGACGTCATAGGCTCGTGCGTTGATCGTCCGGCGGTAGGCGCCTGCTTTCATCTCAGACGGCTTGGGGTGCCTTTCTGTCAGGTATTCGACTAGCCGCTCGTGGATCTGCTGATAAGCCCGGCACAGCCCGCCGGCGGCCTCTTCGTAGACCTGGGCAGCCTCGCTTCCTGTCAGCTCAGGGGGAGTGACGATCTGCCCTTTCATGAAGTCCTGGTAGCGACTGGACTTGGCTTGGCCGTCCCAAAGAGGCTCGTCTTCGACCTCGATGGCAGCCAACTCGGAGATTCCTTCGAAGCAAAAGATGGTGTGCCCCAGGTCGGCAATCGAGGCGTGACCATATTGGAAGTAAAAGCTTTCGAGGAATTTCTCCGAGCTGTGACCGCGGACCCATTCCAGACTCTCCCTGATCGAGTCGGGCGAGCGACTGTAGCGCGCCAACGCATAGGCGCTTTTTTCCGGTGGCATGGGTGCGACGGCGACGACCCTCGGGCCCGGGGATTCCGAGCTTCTGAACCCAGACATTGGCCCGATTATAGCGAGAAAGAACTCTCTGACCTTCCGGGGCGTCGCAGCGACCAGCGTTTGATGATTTTGAAAGAGACGGAGGCCGGGCGATTAGGACGAAAGAGAAGCTTCCCCGCCCCCGAGTGACCAGACACGCTAGATTGTGCCTAGAAATGCGACGGATCAGATTGGGCAGCCGACGGCAGGATTCAGAGACTGTGGGTCCACATTATCGTTCCAGCCGTCGCCGTTTGTGTCGACGAGATGCGGATCGGTACCAAGGCCCAGCTCCGTTTCATCCGTCAACGTGTCGCCGTCGCAGTCTTCGGTCGCGATGTCTGCCGACAACACCGAAGCAACCACGGGGCCAGTGCCGAACACACCCTTCTTAGGCTTGGTGGGAACGCCGGATATCTCCCGAGGCGCTCGCTAGCTAGCGCGCATTTCTCACCACGGCCGGGGTGGATGAGGCGAAAGGCCCGGTGGGCATTCGCTTCCGCCGACCGCTGGTGCGAAACGCGGACTAGCCGCACACAGGGTCCTTCCTGCAGTCTTTCTTGTCCGAGCAATCGATCTTGCCGTCCCCGTCGTTGTCGATACCGTCGTCGCAAACTTCGGCTGGGCCTCCACCGCCGCCCGGGCCGCCGCCGTTACCGCCGCCACTATCTCCGCCAGAGCCGAACGTGGCGGATACTACGCGGTCGGTTGACAAGTCGATCGAGCAAGGGTCTGGTGCGCTAAAGGGGGAGCAGTCCGCTCCCCAGGAGAGGAACGTCTGTTTTTTGTGGGTGGAGGTACCCGTCAAGGTCAGGGAGGCTGGTGGGTCCAGAAGTGGATAGCTGAACGTGCAATTGTTCGTGCAGCTGTCGCCCGTTTCCGTTATGTCAACTCTTCCCCGGCCCGAAACGCTGACGCTCAAGTCCGCCATGGGTTGTGTGACACTCACGCTTGCCGAGGCGATGCCGAAACAGCTGTCTGGCGTGGCGCATTCGGCGATTCCGGGGGCGTGCGTCGCCTTGACGTCAATGTTGTAGCTTCCGATCACCGGGAAGGTTTGTTGCAAGCGAAGCTTGGTTACGGCTGATCCACCGTTGGGCGCAACCAGAAGGGAGTAATCATCGAAAGAGAAAGTCCACCCATCGGGTGGTGTAATAGCCGTCACGGCTAGGTCAAACGTAGAACTGTTGCACCCTGAGCTGTCGTTGCTTACCACCGTTAGGTCGTAATCGACGTTGACGGGGTCAATTCCTTCGACGGACTGGCTGGAAGGAGTAACGCTCACTGTCGGGTCACGCTCCACGCAGGGGATCGGCCCGTAAGTAACCTTTACTTGCAGGCCGGTGTCATCCGCGGAGAGTATGTCAAGAGTGAGATTGGTATAGGGGTCGGACCAACTCCCCAACAGCGCGGCGTCATAGAAATCATGACAGTAATAAGTGGAGCACGAGCTGGAACTGCCCGGAGTGAAGTCATAGAGTATCGTGCTCAGACCGGACTCCTTGTGAATGAGCGCTCCGCTTGTGGGCTGAGTGCTCACGTGGGTGTTGAACTCGCCGAGTTGGCGACGGAACTCGGCCCAAAGCGTGGTGCTTTGGTCACTGCCCCGTTGGATTTCGAGAGCTTGCGGAAGTCCCGCTGAAGACTGGTTGCCAGGCAAGATCGTGTATTCTCCGTTGGCCGCCAGATTGGACGGTGTGACGGTTATGTAGTTTTGAAGCCAGCCCATCTGTTTCTTATGGGGCGCATTGTAGTGGCCCAAGTTCCAAAACCCCATGGTGGAGTGGCGGTCTCCGTACGTGAGGCGGGGTTCTGATGTCGAGCTGGCCCCAGGATCGGGTACGGCGGGATCGCCGATGGGATCCGAACCGAAGTCAAGGCTGTTGGAATGACTGAGTCGCAGGTTGTGGCCGACCTCATGGCTTCCGAGCTGTACCGCCTCGGTTCTGGTATCCATGTATTCTCTGACTTGTAGCGCATAGGAGACGGTCTTGGATCCCGCGGTTGTGCCGCAACCGATGGACGCCCAGCCGGCAAAGCTGCAGCCGGCAGCCGGCCGGGGAAACATCACCAGCACTCGTTCAAAATTGCTGAAGTCGACTCCATCCGCTTCCGCCGCGGCAATTGCGTCATCGCGGATTGCATTCCGCGTATTGCAAGAATACTGTTTGCTTGGATCCAGTGCATACCACCCGCCGCTAGTCGGGAACACCGAGCCCGAAGCGGAAGTCACGGCATAGGAAGCTTCCTGGAAATATCGGTTCAGGGTCGTTCCCGTGGCGCCGAAGTACCAGTCTCCAAGATCACTGTTAGTCGGTGAAGTCGGAGTCGTTTGCGATGGAAGCACAGCCTTGAGAATGGCGATCCTCTGGTCGCCGACGGGATCATTACAATTACTCGCGGGAGGCAACGACGAAACGGTTTCACCGGCGGTGGCCGCAACGTCATCTCCCGCCGCGAGGCCTTCCACCGCGACGATAGCCCCCCCCAGAAAGTCGGGTGGCTCTCCGGGGAAATGGATTCGCAGCGTCCGGCCATTGATGTGGATCTCCCGAATTTCTTCCGCGGCCGTCAGGTCGGCGGTGTCGACAATGGAGTGCTCAAAGACTCCTATCCAGCGCCCATGTGTTTCGAGCAAATCCGAGGAGTCGGGAAACGCCGCACTGAGTCCCGCGACCACGTCGGCGGTAAAAGCTACCCGAAGGGCCGCTTCGGGGTCCTGCTGGATTAGCGCCTGCAGCAGCGTCAGTCGCTCCGCGATGATGTCCGCACCCCGGCCACGCGCCGACGCCCCTTGCGGGCCGAATGCTTGGCCTTGGAGGCGCAGTAGTGCGGTATTGAGCCCAAGAAGTTGTGCTTCGATAGGGTTTGCCTGTGCCTGAACCCGTGAGGGAGTGAAAAGCAGCAAAACTCCGACAACGGCAAGCAGTGCGGGCAGCGGCTGGAAGAGTTTTGAGCGATTATTTCGCATCAGGACCTCGATCGAAAGCACTCACCGGGTGGAATGCCAAAGACCGACTCGCCGCCGGGGTCAAGCTCTCGCTCGGTTTTTAGCCGGAAACTTGACGTTAGGCCCTGAACTCGTTGAAAACAATCCCGCAAACGCACCCATTCATGGAGTAAAAGGACGTATGTCTTCGTGGTACTGGAGTCATAGACAGAAAGTACGATGCACCGAGGGAGGCCTACTCCAGTACTGTCTTGACTTCGCCAACCGCCGCTGGATTCATCCCTTTGGCTGGGGCACAGGCCGCGGCCGAGTGGGGGCCACCACGCCCAAGCTGCTGTAGTCGGTAATCCGCGCCCCCGGGGATCGCGGCGCCAATGTTCGTGCCATCACCCGGCCTCCTGTCCTCCAAAACAGGACAACACACAATGTTATTATTGATGTTCGCGAAATACAGTGTAGGGGCGCAGCGTGCTGCGCCCGCTCTGGCAAGGCATTTGCTGTGTCCGAAAACAACACTATATTCTGCGGGTATCAATAAGTAAGAGTCTTAAGGCTAGTGGGGACCGGTAAGTGACGTGCTCCCCCACGCCACCACCGCAGGCCAACCTGCGATCACGTGGTCGGCTGCATTTTCACCTTGCTCTTCCACTAGATCGGGAAGACCGGCGGGAGGGCGAACGGCTCAGGCTGCAAGAGCGTAGCCGGTTTCCAGGTCGAGCAGCCGCTTGATGCGCTCTTCGGTTTGCGGGTGGCTGCGAAGCAGCGTGGGCTTCCGGAGACCACGGCCGCGCAGGAAGAGCCTATTCAAATTCAACAGACCCCTTTGCAGACGCTCGAGTTTCGCCAGCGCTGACGCCAGTCCTCGCGGATCGCCAGTCAGGGTGACCGCTCCCAGGTCTGCGTCGAACTCTCGCGTCCGAGACAGGGCAAGCTGGAGTAAGGTGCTCGCTGTGGGCGCAAAAACGAGCGTCAAAGCGGCTGTCCAGGGGATCGTCCATTGCCCCATCAAGATCAGGGGCAAGTTTAGAAGGATGAGCAGCTGTCCCAGCCATGACAGCCAAAACGTGGCCCGGCTCACAAGCGCCGCCAGCCCCATCAGCCGCAGATCGTTGTTGCGGACGTGAGCGATCTCGTGAGCGAGGACGTTCTCGATTTCGCGTGGGCTCAGGCTCTGCAGAAGCCCCTCGCTGACTCCAATAACTGAATCATTGCGGCTTCCGATCGCAAACGCGTTCGCTCTCCGGGTGGACAGGTAGAAAAGCTGTGGGAGAGTGCCCAGGCCGGCTCTCCTTGCAAGTCGACGCACAACTTCAAACAGAAATGGCGCCTCGAACCGCGACACAGGCCGCGCGCCGTAGAAGCGGATCAGCCATCTCGCAGGCACCCGCGAACTAAATAAAAAGAAGAACCCACCGACAATCAGCGACAAGACCAGACCGGAACTTCCGGCAACGATCCACCCCAGCGCCGACAGCACTGCAACCATGCTCCCTATCAGCAGAAGGGAGTGGAATGCGTTTCTCAGTTTTTGCGCCAGCCAGCGTTGGTCGGTCATCGAGTCTCATTTAATAGGATGCGGTCGCCCATCAAATGGTTGCGGCCCGAGCTCTAGCTGAGCGCGGCGCGCAAGCGTGAGCAAGTAATGGCGAGCCTATCGACAGGCAGCTTTTGGCACCCACTGCCCTCAGCGAGCCGGTGAAACTGAGCGACCCCCGCATCCCAGAGCGCTGTTTGCCATACTGAGTAAGTCTCGTTGTGCGGCCCGTAGCTCAACCGGATAGAGCACCGGCCTTCTAAGCCGGTTGTTCGGGGTTCGAGTCCCCGCGGGCCGGCCATCGCTTCTACTAGGCCCGCAGTTTTGTGGTTGGGATTGTCGTGGACCCGCCGTTGATCAACGCAGGACCTTCATCCGTCGCTCCTAAATGAAATCGAAGAGCCCAAGCATCTCCCTAGTAGGGATCGCCCGCCAGCAGAGACTCCGTGGCAACTAGAGAAGAAGCTCTTAGACAAAGCCCTTAATAACGTTGCCGACGAACGGGGCCATGCCCTGCGGTCCGGAGGCCTTGTCCTTGATGTGGATAGTCAGGTTGTCGCTCAGAGACCAGATGAGCTTGCACAACTCGGTCCGCTGGCCATCGTCGAGTCCTCCGCCCATCACTACGAGGTCGATGGAATCGCCAAGCTGAGCCCGCGCCTCTTCAGCTTTGGTCGCGCCGACAAAGCCGACGCCGGGTGCTTCGAGTTCCTGTGTCAGCTCGTCCACGATGGCGTGCAGTCGGCCAAGTAGAAGAATCCTCGTCATAGGTATCCCCCTCTGCGGGTCCCACCCCAGTCATCGCCCTCTGTCCGATAAGCGCACGCGGCCCATTCCCCCCAGCCGCGCGCTACCATCGAAGTGATTCCCCTGCCCCGATGACCACGTGGAGCCGCTACTGGCTGTTTCAGATTCCCGGCTGGGCCCTGACCGGCGTGGTCCTGCTGGTGCTGCGGCAATGGATCGATATCTCCCTAGCGGTCGTCTTTGGCCTACTGGCGCTTGTTGTGATCAAAGATTTTCTGCTTTACCCCTTTCTTCGCAGCGCCTACGACACACGAGTCAAGACAGGAATCGCGCAGCTCATTGGGTCTCAGGGCGTCGTCAAGCAAGATCTTGATCCGGAAGGCTTTCTGCTGGTTCGAGGTGAGTTATGGAAAGCTCGCCTCAAACCCAACCATCGGGCAGCACCTAAGGGGACTGAAGTACGAATCGAAGCCGCCGATGGCATGACATTGATTGTGGAACCGATCGGTCCTGCCTAGTGCAGCGCGCCGGGCGCTTTGGACCTTATCCGGAACTACGCGAACGCGGCTACCCCACTAGCCCCGCAGCGCATGGCTCGGCGGCCGTTTTGCCGAGACTTGCGGCCGTTGGCTGGAGGCTATTATCGGTCGAGCCCAGTTGGGACAAACACTCTTGTTTGTCCTAGCCGCCGCCAGGCGGCTCGCATGACGATGTTCGAGCCGCGTTCACGCGGCTTTTGTGGGCCGTTGCTAGGCCAGCCGTTCAACGGCTGGCACCGCCGCTCCACAAACCGAGGGTTGTTTCCGGCGCTCGGCCGCTCCCAGCGGCAGAGCGGGGCCTGGGGTGGGGTCAAGGCGGGCCGCCCCTGGCGGCGCGCCCCTGTCACTAAACAACACCACCAGTCACGCCACTTCCAAAAACTCATCTCCTTCATTCCACGCGACTTATTCCACCGACACTCCAGGAACCCCGCCACCCCACCGTACCCTGGAATGGGAGCCACTGCTCCCACGAAAGGAATAATAATCATGACGACGAATGCGCAAATGAAAGCCAATCGTAACAACGCCAAGAAATCCACCGGACCACGCACCGAGGAAGGCAAATCCCGCGTCGCGAAGAACGCCCTCAAACACGGACTCCTCGCTCGCGATACAGTCCTGCCCGGCGAGGACCCCGCCGACTTCGACCGCCAACTCTCGGCCCTCGAAGCCGATATCCATCCCGCCAACTCCCTCGAATTCGAACTCGTTCGCCAAATCGCCGACGCACAATGGCGCATGCGCCGCCTCACGCGCTTGGAAACTGGCTTCCTCGCCGCCGCCCTCGACGAAACCCGCCGCTACATGGAAAAACGCCGTCCCGACGAGTTGCGCCCCGGTTACGACGGCGAGACCCTGTTGTTAGGCTCAGCGATGCTCGATCGCACTCAGGCATTCGTTCACCTGGCCCGCTACGATGGACATCTCAGCCGCCGCTTCTTCCGCGCCGTCAAGCAACTGGCCGACCTACGCCGCGACGAGCGCGAGTCCCGCGAGGCCCGCTCCTCTGCCGGCTCCCATACTCCTACCGACCCCTACCGCGGCCCATACATTCCAGCCCAGGCCCCACCCCCAATCGACACTCCAGGCCCCACGGCTGCCCGTATCGGCTTCCGAGCCTCTAGTGAATCGGCCCCTCAACCCGGCCTCACACAAACTACCAAACAAACCCAATTCCGCCCAACCCCAGTAAAATCAGCGCCTTTCAAGGATGAACCCCGTAGCGCGGATCTCGCCGTTGAGATCCGCGCCCTTTGCTCCGCTGGGCCTCCAACCGATAGCGCCAGTCCCTCTACTGCCGCCGCTTCTCAGCAGTCGCACCGCCTTCGGCACCAAGATTCCAGCCATCTGAAGGCACCCGATTCTTTTGTGGCGCACGCTCTCAGCGTGCCGCGTCGAGACTCTTCTCGACGCCTGGGAACGGTTCAACCACAAACAACCAAACAAACCCAATTGCGCCGAACGGTCATGGAATCAACAACTTTCTGCCAGGCTACTTGTTTGAAACAGGCCAGTCGTTTTACGGCTGGTAATGTGGGCTTGCGCCGGGGAAAGGGCGCTGCCGATCGCGGGCACGAAGCCCGTTTTGGTTCCGGCTCGAGCGGTCAGCGAGCGCTCTGCCGGTGTGAGCAGTCAGGCTAGCTCTCGGGCAATATGGTTGCTGGACGGAGTGGCTTCGGGGTCCGGGCCACAAGCCAGATGCCGCCCGCCACCGCGGCGACCCCGATGAGGAGGTCGAGCGTCAAGGGCTCGGCGAAGAGCCAGGCACTGACGATCACCCCAAAGATGGGCACGGTGAACGAGAAAACGGTCAGCGAACCCGGACTGTGCCTGCGAAGCAGATAACCCCAGACCGTAAAGCAAACGCCCGCGACCACGACCCCCTGATAGGCAAGGGCGGCTAGGGGCACCCAGGTCACCGGTAGCCGCTGCTCGGAGCCGGCCACCAGTGCGCCGGTTGCGAAGAAGGGTAGAGACAGTGACATCTGCCAGAAAGCGAATCTTCCCGGCTCGATCCACTGGAGAACACGCTGGGCATAGACGGTCCGAGCCGCGACGAGGACAGCCGTCGCAACGATAATCAGGTTGCCCGCCAGGGGATCGCGCGCCAGGCGCGGGTCGGGTGTTCCGAGAAAAACAACGCAAATGCCGCCGAAGGCGATGGCCAAGCCAAGCAGGCGAGAAAACGAAAGCCGATCGGCAGGAACAAAGAAGTGAGCGATCAGATTGGCAAAAATGGGATTGCTGTTGATCAGGACAACGGAGTAGGCGGGCGACGTCAAGTCAACGCCGTAGTTCAGCATCGCGATCTGGATGGTAAACAGCCCGGTCAAAATCCCCAGAGTGCGCCACTCTTGGGGCTGGGGTCGAAGCGGGACCGGCCGCCGATAAGCCCACAATCCCACGGCCACCGCGCCAAGCGACATGCGTCCGAACGCCGTCCAAAGGGGCGTGAACGCGGTCAGCGCGAACTTCATGGCCACCATGTGGCCGCCCCGGAGTAAGGACAGCGCCAGGACGACGAGCGCCGACGCCCAGCCAATGGGTTCCGTTTTCAAGTTGCTTGCACTGGGAGGCAATGAATCAGTTTACGATGCGGTCCCTCAGCTCAAACGAAGGGCCGTGTCTGCGCCGGATCCGTCTGGCCGCTGCCTTGCCCGACCATGACCAGGTTAACCGGGACCAAACCGAGCCACGGGCTCGAGCCGGCTGGGCCCGCAGCCTCATGGCCGCGGCTCCGTTTTGCGAGCTTGCTAAGTCTCCGCATGACGTGGGTTCCCAGGTGCCGCACGACATCACCGGACCGCTTGCTGACGCGCGCGGCTCTGTTTACACATGTTCCGCCTCAGCCGCAACCTTTTCGGGGGCGGCTCTGGTTACACATGTTCTTGCCCATTCAGGATCTTCGTACAACGACATCGGCTGGCCCTCGCTCGTTGTCACTGCTGGGAAGCTCCCGCGATGGGCTGTGGCGCCTGCTTCGCTACGAGAAGAATGCCTGCGGCGACAGCGACTACCGCTGCCAGCAGCACCGGCGAGAGTTTTTCGGAAAACATGATGGCGCTGAAGATTACTCCGAAAATCGGTGTCAGAAACCCGAACACGGACAAGACGCCGGGCCGGTATCTACGCACGAGCAGTATCCACACGATCATGCAGAAACCATTGTTGACAGTGCCTTGATATAGGATCCCAAGTATGGATGCCGTCGTAACGGGACCCCGCGTCGGCTCCGCCGTCAGAGCCGCGGCCGCCAAATAAAACGGTAACGTGAAAGCACTCTGCCAAAAGACGGCGCGGATCGGATCGACGTGCTCGACGATGCGCTTGGTAAAGACGAATCGCGCTCCGAACAAGAAGGCCGTCGTCGTGCAGATTACGTTGCCCAGCAGGGGCCGTGGCGCCAGCTCGGGATCAGGACGCCCGAGGAACAGTACCGAGATCCCGCTGAAAGCAACTACCAGGCCGCTGACTCGGGTCCATGACAGATAGTCCCCTGGCACAAAGAAGTGGGAAATCAGACTGGTCGAGATCGGGTAGCTGTTGAGCAGCACCGAGCCGTATGCCGCCGAGGTGAGATTCACTCCCAAGTAGACAAGCGAAGTCTGTACGGTCATGAGGATCCCCAGCGCTGTCAGCGAAGCCCGCTCGGATCGCGGGGGCAGCAACGGAATGCCGCGCAGCAAAGCCCACAAGCCGATCGTGGGCACTCCCACCGACATTCGCCAGAAGGCACTCCAAAAAGGGGGGAAAGTTCCCAGGGCAGTCTTGATGGCAACCACATTGCCACCCCACAGCAAGGCAAGCAAGATGCCTCCCAGAGCCGCCTTGATCCCCAACGGCCGAGCCGTTGCGGCGTTGACCTTCACTGCGGCGCTCCGCGAACTGGTGACGGTGGGGAGCCTGGCGCGTCCGGCGCCGGCTGCCTGGTCACGATTAAGAGGCCCGCGGCAACCGCCGCCAAGCCTCCCAGCAGCGCCGGCGAGAGTGTTTCGGAAAAGGCGATGGCGCTGAATGCCACCCCGGAGATCGGCGACAGGAACCCAAACATGGACAATACGCCCGGGCGGTGGCTTCGTAGCAACCCTACCCAAAGGATGACGCAAACGCCATGGGCTATGATTCCCTGGTACAGAATGGCCAGCACCGCTCCCCAGCTCACCGGCTGCAGGGTCATAGGCTCCAGGGTAACCGCCGTTGCCAGGTAAAAAGGGACCGTGAATGCGGTCACGCAAAAGATGGTGCGGATGTAGTCGATGCGTCCGATGACTCGCTTGGTGACGACCGTGAGCACTCCGGCAAGAGCCCCGGCCAGCGTTGTCAGCAAATTGCCGGCCAGCGGACGCGAAGCCCAATCCGTGTCCGGCCGTCCGAGAAAGGTGGCCGATATGCCGCCGAACGCGGTCGCCAAGCCGACGGCCCGAGGCCACGAGACTTGATCGCCGGGGACATAAAAATGGGAGAGCAAATTCGTAAAGATCGGATGGCTGTTCAACAGCACACCGGCATAGGCGGCCGAAGTCAGATTCACCCCCAGATAGACGACCGCCATCTGCACTGTCATCAACAGGCCCAAAGCCGTCAGCGGGAGCCATTCCCCCGCTTGCGGCCGGAGGGACGTCCCGTTTTTCCTCGACCACATCAGGACCGGCGCCAGGCCGACCGCCATGCGCCAAAAAGCGGTCCAAAAGGGCGGAAAGGTTCCCAGCGCTGTCTTGATGGCAACCACATTCGCGCCCCACAGCAAGGTGAGCATGATGGCTCCCACAGTCCCCTTGACCCCCAGGGGCCGATCCGCTGCCGGCCGGCTCTTCACGAAGGGGCTCCCCGAATTTGTGAGGGTGGCGAAGGAATGTCGCGCTGCGCTCGGTCGCGCGTCACAACTAAAATGCCGACGGCCACAGCCGCGACGCCCACGAGCAGAGCCGGCGAGAGCTTTTCCGAAAGAAGCAGAGCGCTGAAGGTCACGCCGAAGATCGGGGCCGGGAACCCGAAAATAGCAACTTCGCCCGGGCGATGGTGTCGTAGTAGCCGTATCCAAAGGATGGTGCAAACACCGTTGGATACGAATCCCTGGTAGGCAATCGCGGCCACCGCCGTCCAGGTCACGGGCTGGAGCGTCATGGGCTCCAGGGTAAGGGCCGTTGCCAGGTAAAAGGGGATGGTGATCACCGTTTGCCAAAAAACGGTGCGCACGTAGTCGATGCGCGCAACGATTCGCGATGTGAAGACCGTCCGCGCCCCGAACAACGCCGATGTCGCCGTGCAAAGCAAGTTGCCCGCCAACGGGTGCGAGGCCAAACGCGCTTCGGGCTCTCCGAGGAAGGTGACTGAGATACCGCCGAACGCCGCGACCAGGCCAATGAGTCTCGGCCACGATAGCTGATCACCCGGCACGAAGAAATGGGAGATGAAATTCGTAAAGATTGGATGGCTATTCATCAACACCGAGGCGAAACCGGCCGACGTAAAACTCACAGCCAGGTAAACGAGTGAGATCTGCACCGTCGTTAAGATCCCCAAGTAGGTCAGCCACCGCCGTTCCCCTGGTTGCGGCCACAGGCGCGTGCCTCTCTTCCAGGCCCACAACAGGACGGGCGCCAGTCCGACGAACATGCGCCAAAAAGCGGTCCAAAAGGGCGCGAAGGTCGCCAAAGCGATCTTGGCGGAAACGATGTTGCCGCCCCACAGGGCCGAGAGCAATAGGGCCACCAGGCCGCCGCCGAGCCCCAGCGGGCGAAGAGTGTCGCGGGTTTCGGTCACGGGAGCGCCCCGGGGACCTCGGAGCCTATCGACTCCCGGGTTCCGAGATCTGGCTCGCGAGTCACTATCAGAATCCCGGCGGCAACGGCCGCCATGCCGGCTAGCAGGCGGGGGGTGATGGGTTCAGCGAAGGCCAAGGCGCTAAGAACCACCCCGAAAATTGGCGTGGTGAAGCCAAATGTCGATAAGACCCCAGGGCTGTGGCGTCTGAGTAGTCTTGTCCAGGTGACATAGCAGAACCCTGAGATCACGACGCCTTGGTAGAAGAGGGCGCCCGCAGCCTCCCAGTTAAATGGCTGCTTAACGAAGGGTTCTGTGAATACCGCGATCAGCAGAAAGGCCGGCAGCGAAAGGAGCATCTGCCAGACGACGGCTAGCACCGGCTCGACGTGCTGCACGACCTGCTTGGTGTAAACAATACGAGCGGCAAGAAGGGCAGCCGAGAGTATCACGATCAGATTCCCAGCCACAGGATGTTCGGCCAAGCGGGCGGCCGGGTGCCCGAAAAACACTAAGCAGATCCCTGCAAAAGCAATGACCAGGCCGGTTGCACGCCGCCGGCTCAATCGGTCTCCGGGGACGAAAAAGTGACTTATTGCATTGGCGAAGATCGGGTGAGAGTTCAGCAGAATCACACTGTAAGCTGGCGAGGTGAAATCTACGCCGATGTTGAGCAGGGCAATCTGCACAGTGAACATAAAGCTTAGGGCTACGAGCGGCCCCCGCTCCCCTACGGTTGGACTCAGCCTCGTCCCACGACTCCACGCCCAGACGGCTACGACCGCCGCGCCGAGCAACATTCTCCAGAAGGCCATCCAGATCGGTGGAACCGTTGTGAGGGCCGTTTTTAGGGCGACAAAATTGCCGCCCCACAAGGCCGAAATCGTCAGCGCCAGCAGAATGCTGGACCAACCCAAACGCTCGATGCGCATTCTCCCTGAGTCCATCCCAAAGAGCGGTAACTTGCCGCTTTTCTCAACAACAATCGGCCTGCCCAGCGCGCAAGCCTGCATCTACGGCGTACCGCTTGGTCGCCGTGGCCAACGGACTGGTCAAGTACCCCTCCGCGCGCCAGGTATCGAGAGGCTTCTCCCGCCCTTCGCTTCTATCTCTGGTGAGAAATGCGGGTTAGGGTGGAGGGGACAATCGGCGGCACCGCGCTTCGCCCCGGGGCCTGGGACGCCGCGCGTGCCCGTAAAAGGCGTGTGAGAGGCAGGTTAGCACACCGGGGTGGGCCAAGACCAGGTGCAGCCGGCGGTAACCGGCTGCACCTATCGGGGCAGCTCAACAAGGAGAAGGGATGTACAGTCGCGGCCTCGATGCTTACCCGGGACAGGTCCGCCTCTGGCCGCTGCTTGTCGACTCGCCCACATGAATTCTCGCTCATAATCCGCAAAAGATCAAGGAAACCGGGTTCCTTTTCGACGGAACTTTTCACCCTGGCGCCTCAGGTACGAGTGCTTTTGTGGTGTGCGGCTTCCATGAGGAGGCTTGTCGCGGAGCCGGCAACGCCAGTGACAGACCAAATGTCCGTAACGGCCATGGCGCAATCACCACTTATGCCTGATGGGCCGGCAGGGCCACGGAGGTGACAGCAAAATTGACCCGGGCGAACTGAAGTTCGCCGTGACTTCCAACCAGGACAAACACGAGTGTTTGTCACCACTCGTGACAGCCGCCGCTCACTGGCGTTCGCGGCTCTGCGTGCGCTGTTCGACACCGGCAAAGCATGTGTAGGAAAAGAGGACTACCTGGAACTCGCCTGAACGCCGCTATTCGGCCAGCGCGTCACGCAGGATTTCGACGACGTGTCGTGGTTCGCGGTCCGTGAAGTGGCTGATCTGCTGGCGGCAAGAGGCTCCGGCAATGGCGATCTCGGTCTCGTTGGACGCGGCATCGACCGCAGGGATCAGCCGTTGGCGGGCGATCGTTTCGGAAAGCTCGTAGTGCTCGCTTTCGAAACCGAACGACCCGGCCATACCGCAGCAACCGGAGTTGACCTCCGACACCTTACACTGCGGGATGAGACGCAGGGCTTCCAAGCTGCCCCCCGTTCCTACCTGGGCCTTTTGGTGGCAATGGCCGTGGAATAAGACTTGCTTGGCGGCAGGTCGAAAACGCAGCTTCAACTTGTCTTCTTTGCTCAGGCGGACCAGGAATTCATCCACGAGGAGAGACCCCGCGGCAACCTTCTCCACCGCGGAACCCTTCATGAGATCCAGATATTCATCTCGGAGAGTGAGCAGACAGCTTGGTTCGCAACCGAGCACGGGAATCCCTTGCTCGACGTACGGCTCGAGCACACGGACGTTGTGTTGCGCTACCTGCCGAGCCTGCTCAATCAAGCCGTGCGAGATCATCGGCCGCCCACAGCATTTCTTGTCGGCCAGGATGACGTCATAGCCGGCTTGCTCCAGCAGCTCGGTCGCCGCCCGTCCCACCTGCGGGTAGTTGTAAGTCATGAAGCAGTCGTGGAAGAGAACAACTTTCGGTCGGGAGTTGTCGGCGGGCTTGTGGTGGGTGCGGAAAAACCAAGTTTCAAAATCGGACCGGGCGAAGGGGGGCAACCGGCGGCGGGCGTCGATGCCGAGCCAGCGCTCGAACAACCACTTCACCGGAGCGGCTCGCGCGATCGCGTTGCTCAGCGGCGCAAAGCGGCTGCCCCATTTGTTGAGGGCTTGAGTATTGGCAAACAGCCGCGTGCGGAGCGGAGTCCCATGCTTTTCGTAATAGTGGGCCAGAAACTCGTACTTGATCTTTGCCAGATCGACGTTCGAGGGGCATTCTCTTTTGCAGCCTTTGCAAGCCAGACACAAGTCGAGCACTTCGTACATCCGCGGTGAGGTAAACTCCTCGGGTGGCAGAGCGCCCGAGAGCGCCGCCCGTAGAGCGTTGGCTCGACCGCGCGTAGAGTGTTCTTCTTCGAGCGTGGCGTGGTAGGAGGGGCACATGGTTCCGGCGTCGCGTTTGCGGCACGCGCCCATTCCGTTGCACATCTCCACCGCGCGAGCGAAGCCGCCTTCGGATGAGAAATCGAGGTGCGTGTCAATCGAAACAGCTCGATAGTCCGAACCAAAACGCAGGCTTACGGTGGGTTCGGGCGTTTCGACGACCTTGCCGGGATTAAAGATGTTATGGGGATCGAAAAGGGCCTTCGTCTCGCGGAACGCTTGGTAGATCTTGGGACCGAAAAGGACCTTGTTGAACTTACCCCGAGCCAGCCCGTCGCCGTGCTCGCCGCTCATCGCACCGCCATATTCCATGACCAGCCGGCAGACCTCTTCTCCAATCTTGCCCATCTTGTCGATTTCGGAAGCCTGCTTGAGATCGATCGCCGGGCGGACGTGTACGCATCCGACCGAGGCGTGTCCGTAGTAGCCGCCCCGGGCGTCGTGGCTCTTCAGGATCTCGTCGAAACGGCGCAAGAACGAGGGCATCTTATCCACGGGAACGGCTGGATCCTCGACGAAAGCAACCGGCTTCTTGTCACCCTTGACGCCCATCAGCAGACCTAGGGACTCTTTGCGAACTTGCCAGATATTCCTCTGCTGGTCCGGGTCGGTTAAAGGCAAGTAGTTGAAACCGATCCGGTTGCGGCTCAAGTACGTCTGTAGCTCGTCGAGTCTGGCTCGAATCTCGGACTCACTGTCGGCGTAAAACTCCACGAGCAGCAGGGCCCGGGCTGCGGGGTCGAAAATCCTCATGCGGTCCCTAAAGCCGGCATTGGCTCGCGCCCGTCCCAAGATGAAGTCGTCGATGATCTCGACCGCTGCCGGATCCCGCCGAACGATCTCCGGCGCTGCGTCGATGGCTTCAAATAACGAGCGGAAGTGAATGACCAGCAGACCCTTCGTTTGTGGAAGGGGAACAATCCTAAGTTTGGCCTCGTTGACCACCGCCAGCGTACCCTCGCTCCCGACGACCAGCTTCGCGAGGTTGTAAGGACCGGGTTTACTGGAGTAGCCGGCACCGAATTCCGTGCCCTCGGCGACCAGCTCGTCGAGGTTGTAACCGCTGACGCGCCGCAAAAGCTGAGGGAATCGCTCGAGGATTTCCTCCCGGTAGACTTGTCCGAGCTTGCGTGTTTCTTCGTAGAGCCGGTTCTCAAGGTTTTTGCCGCGCGCGCGTCGGTCGAGTTCCGCAGTTTCCACCGGTCCCAAACACGCCTCGGATCCGTCGGAAAGCACGACTTTGAGCTCCAAGACGTGGTCGATGGTCTTGCCATGAAGAATCGAGTGCGCGCCGGCGGAGTTGCTGCCGATCATGCCGCCGATGGTTGCACGGCTGCTCGTCGAGGTGTCGGGGCCGAACTGGAATCCTAGGGGCCGCAGGAAGTTGTTCAGCTGATCTTGGACCACCCCGGCCTGTACTCGCACCCAGCCCTCTTCCGTATTGCACTCCAAGACTTCGTGCATGTATTTCGAAAAGTCGATGTGAACGGCATGTCCGACGGTTTGCCCCGAGAGACTCGTTGCTCCGCCCCGCGGTAAGATCGGCGTTCCGGTGCGCGCCGCGAGACCCACGGCGGCGGTAACGTCCTCAGCGTGTTTAGGAATGACGACGCCGATCGGCTCCACCTGCCAGATGCTGGCGTCCGTGCTGTAAAGGACTTTCGAATAAGCGTCGAAGCGCACCTCTCCCTCGATTTCCCGGCGGAACTGTTGGGCTATATCCGAGGGATCGGTTTTCATGGGTCGCAGGACGGATTAAGAAAGAATAAGGTAGTGTCTCAGTTTCGATTGTTTCTCCGGGAGGGACGGGTCTGCGACCCGTCCGCGGGCCAGTTTGAAAACCGGCTCCAGCCCCTACACGAACCCCGACCAAACTGAGGCACTACCATAAGAAAACCTCCCGAGCGCGGTCTCAGCAAGGCGGATCAAGGATGCTCGGTGCGCGAAACCATCCGACCTGCCCGGCGTTCCCATGGAGAGCTCGCCGAACATTAAGTCTCTATTGTCAACCCCGAGAAGAGAAAAAGGAAAGCCGGCGCAGCCGCTCCCCGTGCAGCGAGGGGTACTCCGGCGGGACCACAAGCAACCTATCAGTCACCGTCTTTCCGATCGCGGCGCGAAGGCTCGCCGCCGGTTGAACTCCTGCGCACTAGCGTGGCCGGAAGCAAGAATGCCCGCCACACTAAAGCTGTTACAATCAGAAACCGTGCCCTGGCGCGGGCATCCGATCTGAGTGAATGAAGGAGGACTGACTCACCATGTTTAGCCGATGGACTCGTTTGACGACACTAGTTGTGGGAGTATCCTTGTTTTGCAGCGTGGGTTTGGCCGGGGAGAAGAAACTCATGCACTGCTTTACGTTCACGCCGGTAGACGACGCCACGGACGCGGACTGGGAAGCTTTCCAAGAAGCGACCGACGAGCTGCCGAGCAAGATTGACGGCCTCAACAAAGTGTGGCTCGGAAAACTACGCCGCACGCAGACGATCTACGGCAAGACCGGTGAGGCCAAGGAACGCAAAAACGGTGTTTGCATGGAGATGGATGACGAGGCCGCACTTGAAACCTATGCCGATCACGTCGCGCACCGGGAGTGGGAAAAAGCCTACTTCAAAGTGCGTCAGCGTGGGACGACCACCTTCGACATTTTAGGGAAGTAGGTCCTGGGCTCAGCACCCACTCTGCACGTAGCCGCAGGACATATCCGGGCAACGGGTGCGCCGCTCCGTATTACGGTCTCCGGCTGACTCTACACCGCTACGCCGTGGGTCTCTTCGATCCCCGCGCCACGAGCTTGCTCAGTTTTTTGCTATTGCACACCCCAACGATGAGGTAATCGGAGCCGCGAACGCCAGTGAGCGGTCACGGCGTCCCGGTCGTTACGCATATTTGCCCTGTCACTTATGTTCCAGGGCTCAGTTTTTTGCTCGCGCACACCCAGGCGACCAAGCGGAGGCGCGCCGACCAGGGTGCGGCAAGGGGAGGCAGGCATTTCTGGCAAATTCCCACAAACATATCGTGCGCCCGGCCCCGATCCGCTTGGGAAGGATGAAGCGGTAACCTGGTATTAAATGGGGTCTTACGTTGGTCGCCAGCGGACATCGGAAGAACCCGCGCCGACTCAGGTACACGGATGAAGCCTCTCATCCGGATCGCGAACGGACAGGGCTTTTGGGGGGATTGGCTCGAGGCGCCGGTGCGGCAAATCGAGCAAGGGCCGATCGACTATCTCGTTCTCGATTATCTGGCCGAGATTACGATGTCGATCCTGCAGAAGCAGAAAAAGGGCGACCCGGCCAAGGGATATGCCCGCGACTTTGTTCCCCTCGCGGCCCGCGTTTTTCCGCGACTCGTGGAGCGAAATATCAGGGTCGTCTCGAATGCCGGCGGGGTCAACCCGCGGGCCTGTGCCGGAGCAGTCGTCGACGCCGCGCGACGAGCGGGCGTCAAAGGCGGCAAAGTGGCGGTCGTCTTGGGTGACGACATCTATGAACGAATGGACGAAATGCTTGATCGCGGCATTGCCTTCGACGATCTCGACAGCGGCGAGCCGATCGAGACGATCCGTCCGAAGATTCTGAGTGCCAACGTCTACCTGGGAGCGTTTCCCCTGGTCGAAGCGCTTGAAACCGGAGCTCAGGTGATTATCGCGGGGCGTTCAACCGACACCGCGTTGGCTTTGGCGCCGATGGTCCACGAGTTCGGATGGCGCCCCGAAGAGTGGGACAAACTTGCCGCCGGGACCGTAGCAGGTCACATCATCGAGTGTGGGGCACAGGCGAGCGGCGGCAACTGCCAGGTCGATTGGAAGACGATTCCTGATCTCGCCAACGTCGGCTTCCCGATCATCGAGGCCTATCCGGACGGCCATTTCCATGTCACCAAGCACGAAAACACAGGGGGGCGCATCAACGCGGCGGCCGTGAAGGAGCAACTCGTTTATGAACTGGGCGACCCGCGCAACTACATCACGCCCGACTGTGTGGCAGATTTCACTAGTATTCGGTTACAAGACGATGGCGTCGATCGCGTCTCGGTCAGCGGTGTCCGGGGGCGCGCGCGTCCCTCGACGCTCAAGACATCGATCACCTACTCGGCTGGTTGGAAGGCCGTCGGCACGTTGGTCTATAGCTGGCCTGATGCTTTGGAGAAGGCGGAAAAAGCCGACCGCATCGTGCGCCAACGACTGGGGGATCTCAATCTGGAGTTCGACGAGATCTATACTGAGCATCTGGGCGTCAACGCCTGCCACGGCCCTATGGCGGCGGCGAATCCGGACCCGCCCGAGATACAGCTCCGCATCGGCGCCCGGGCGCAGGACCGCGCCGCGATCGATCGCTTCACGCGCGAGTTGATTCCCTTGGTGCTGAACGGGCCGCCGACGGCGACCGGGTTCGGTGAAGGGCGGCCGCCGGTGCGCGAGGTGGTGGCCTACTGGTCGTCACTTCTGCCTCGCGAAGAGATTGAAACCAGCGTCGAGGTTTACGAAGTATGACGGTGGCAGCCGCCGAAAGCTTCCGGTTGCGCAAGTACCGGGCTTCGGATATCGAACGCTTGTGTGAAATCGACGCGGCATGCTTTCCTGCGAAAGTGGCCTTCCCGCCCGAAGAGATGCGGGCGACACTCCAACAAGCCGGCGCATTTGCGATCATCGCGGAGACCCGGGAAGACGAAATCGCCGGCTTCATCGTAGCAGCGCAAGTCAGGCCGAACGAGGGCCACATCGTCACGGTTGACGTGCGACCTGACTTCCGGCGTCGGGGTCTCGGGGAACAGCTTATGCTGGCGACGTCGAAGCGCCTGGCGGAAGTAGGAGTCGAGACGGTTCGACTCGAGACCGCGGTTGGCAACCGGGCGGCGCAAGGTCTTTTTCGCAAACTCGGTTTTGAACGTATCGCCAAGGCGAAGGCGTACTATCCCGACGGCAGCGATGCCTGGGTCATGGAAAAGCAGCTTCAGCATTAAACAAGGTGATTTCGCTCTGGTTGACCCGACGGAAAGGCAGGATGAGAGGTTCGGCCTCCCTTCTCCATCCCAAGAACGGGCGACAGGCCCGACCGGAGCCGAAGAAACTATCTAACCTAAAGGAACCGTGAGGAAACTGGTCCAGATCGGTCGCATCAACTTTCGGTTTGAATGCCAGCCGGGATGCACAAATTGTTGTTCTCAGTCGGGGGAAGTTTATCTTACACCGGACGACGCTAGCCGCATCGCGGGCTATTTGCGACTGAGCACGGATGAGTTTAGGGCCCGGCACTGTGAGATCGAGGACGGTGACTTGCGCCTCGCCGGTCCTACGGACGGGCCCTGCCGCTTCGTCGAAGACGGTGGCTGCTCGATCCACGAGGTGAAGCCGCTGCAGTGCCGGGCTTTTCCCTTTTGGCCGGAAAACGTCCGCGGCAGGAGAGCTTGGAGAAATCTACGCCGCCATTGCCCCGGTATCGGAGTAGGACCGCTGGTTCCTATGGAAAAAGTGCGCGCCGACGCGCAGTCCTGCCTGGATGCGTTCCCCGACTTGTGAGGGATGCCAGGGCTGCTGGGGGGCAACCTTTTTGTCGCCGGGGCCGATGAAGTTGTGGGGTGCAATAGCGGAAACCTTCGACCAGCTCGGTTGATCTGAGGCGGAATTCGACAGTGAGTAGTAGGAATCTCCGATTCTTGCCCACGGATAGTTCGGATAAACTGGTGTTGCTCCGCCGTGCACGGGCGGAGGATGTTCCTCGTCAAGAACCGGCTGCCGTCAGGGCTGCTGCAGCAGGTTGGTTGCCTGCCTGCAAGAGATGGAGGACGTGAACCCTCCAGCCCCGTCTGAGGACCACCCGGGCTAAACATCCGATGATGAGCCGAAAGCGAATTGGTGAGGCCGCCTTGGCTCTGATGGCGTTATTGCTTGTCACCTCGCAGTACTTCTTTTTTCACGACATCTACACCTTGGCCTTGGCCGTTGCCGCCGCCGGCGCACTCGGGGTCGCGCGCGGCTGGAAGGCTTGGGTCACGGCACTGTTTTTCCTGAGCGTGGGCCTGTGGTGGTCCAGCCAGGAGCACGGCGGCTGCTCGTTCTGGTGGCGAACTCGATACATCACGGACATGACGCTGGGTCGGGTAGCGTACATTTCATGGCCGGACGTGTGGACCGCTGTCAAGGGCGGAGCAAAATTAGACCAGTTCGGCGGAGGGAGAATAGACCAGTTTTGGGGTAGAGCGGCGGAGCAAAAATAGACCAGTGGGGGGGGAGTCGGGGTTTTGCTTCGTGTTTTTGTGGGACGGCTGGAACGCAGCCTGAGGTCGCCCGTTAGGGCGGCTGAAGGCGGAGTGGAAGGCGGCTCACAAAAACTGTGGCGAGCCGGCGGGGATCAATCCGAAGACGGAGAGCGTTGCTTCTTGCTCTGCTTGAGGCGGAAGCTATCGCCGTTCATCTCCAGGATGTGGACGTGGTGAGTGAGCCGATCCAGCAGGGCGCCGGTCATGCGCTCGGACCCGAGGACTTCGGTCCACTCGTTGAACGGCAGGTTCGAGGTCACCATCGTGGAGCCCTGCTCGTAGCGCTGTGAGAAGGTTTCGAACAGCAACTCCGCTCCGGTCTTCGACAGCGGCACGTAGCCCAGTTCATCGACGATCAGCAGGTCTTGCTTGGCGAGCTGCTTTTGGGCCCTCAGCAAGCGCCGCTCATCACGGGCTTCCAGCAGCTCGTTGAGCAGCGCTGCGGCGGTAGTGAAGCGAACCCGATAGCCACCCTGGCAGGCCGCCAGTCCCAGCGCCAGAGCGAGATGCGTTTTCCCCGTGCCGGAGTTTCCTAGAGCCAACACGTTCTCGCGACGGTCGATGAACTCTCCGTGTGCCAGCTCGAGCACCAGCTTCTTGTTCAACTTGGGTAACGCCAGGAAGTCGAACGTATCAAGGGTTTTCGTGACCGGGAACTTGGCGGCCTTGATGCGCCGCTCGGTCGCTCGGCGTTCACGGTCGAGCAGTTCGAGCTCGGACAGTTGCAGCAGAAAGCGTCTCGCATCCAAGCCCTCCGTGGCGCACTGCCGTGCCACCTTGTCGTACTCGCGTAAGAAGGTCGGCAGCCGCAGTGCTTTCAGATGAGCTTCCAGCAGCAGTTTGGATCTCGCCATCAGTCCACTCCCTGTGCCAGCAGCACCAAATAATCTGTTGTCGATGTCTGTTCGACTTGTGCTGTGGGTAAGTGCGGATACTGCGTCAAGTCCAAGCGGGGCGGCCGTTGCTCGATCCGACACAGGACGAGGTGCTTGACGGCGTCGAAGCCGATCGTTCCCAACTCAACGGCCTGCCGCGCGGCGGCGGTGACGTCGGTGAGCGGGAAGTCTTCGAGTAAACGCAGCACCTGCACGTACTCGCGCTTGCCTGGTTTACCCAGCCGCACTTCGAGCAAGCGTCTCAAACGCACGAGATCTTGCGGTAACTGCCAACCGACGAGCGGCGCGGCTTGATCCAGCGCGTTCGTCTTGCGCTCCAGCAAGGCCAGGTAATGCAGCGGATCGAAGATCAACTCCTCGCGTTCGTAGCTGCGCCGATGCCGGGCGATCTCTTCGCTGCCGCAGCCGATGACCACCTCATCGACGTAAGCTCTCAGCAGTACTTCGCGGTGGCCGTAGCGCGTCGGAACCGAGTAGTCGTTGGTCCGATAGCGCACCAGCGACAACGACGTCACCCGCGTCGTGCGCTTGTCGCAAGCGTCATACCCGACAGCAGGCAACGTCAGAAACGCCTGGCGGTCGCGCTCGAAACGCTCACCGATCGTTTCCGAGTGTCGCCGCAAGCGCCGTCCACGGTTCTTGCGGCACTTCGCTTCGAGGTGTTCGTTGAAGGCTTCCCAACTTGAGAACCTGGGGATCGGCACCATAAAGTTGCGCCGCGCATAGCCCACCAACCCTTCCACTTTGCCTTTGTCGTTGCCCTTGCCCGGCCGCCCGAAACGGTCGGCGAACAGATAATGTGACTGCAGCTCGGAGAAGACACGGGTCCTCTGGCGTGTGCCGTCTCCCAGGATCCTCGCCACCGCTAGCTTCGTGTTGTCGTAGACGATGCTGCGCGGCACGCCGCCAAAATAGCGAAACGCCGCATTGTGCCCCTCGCAGAATGCCTCCGTCGTCTCGGCCGGAAACGCTTTCACGAATGCGTCATCGCTATGCGGCAGATCGACGACCAAGAAGTGCGCCTTGCGCTGCACTCCGTTGATGACGACGACCGCTTCGCCGAAGTCCGCCTGGGCGTCACCCGGCGGATGCGTCAGCGGCACGAACATCTCTTGTCCGCCCAGCTTCTTCTCGCGTACGTAGTCCTTGACGGTCGTGTAGCCGCCTGTGAACCCGTACTCGTCGCGGAGGCGGTCAAAGATGCGCTGTGCGGTGTGGCGTTGTTTCCTCGGACGCTCCCGATCGTCGGTCAGGATCTGATCGATGATCCCTGTGAAGGCCTCCAGTTTGGGACGCCTCGCCGGTTTGCTCCGCCGATAGCCCGGCGGAATCCGGTAGCGCAACATCTTGCGCACGGTCTCGCGAGCAATCCCAAAGCGCCGTGCTGCTTCGCGTTCGCTTAGCCCTTCGACGCAGACACTTCGTCGTACTTCAACGTATAGCTCCACCCGATACATCCCTCCGGTGTTCCACAAAACACCTCGGGGATGCTTGCGGACCACATCAGCGGCTTGGTCCTCCGCCTCCTCTGGGAGCCTTCACACCGCCGCTATGTGGTCTAGTTTGTCAGCGCCGTTCTCAGTGCTAATAGGGACGGTGTCCGTCACGCGAGCGTGACGCTCCTCGTAGTAGGAATCGCCAGCGATTCGTCCGCCCGGCAGTTCCCGGGCATCTCGGTCATCCTCTGGGTATATCCCATAAGACTTGACGATGGCGTATCGCCCAGGGCTAAAGCGATCAGACTGCAGGGAGAGTTCCTGGCGGATCGTCCTTGCAGGAAATGGCTCGCCTGTTTGTCGGGTTCAGCCCTGGGGACCTTGGTGCGTTCGCGCACGCAGCCGCCTCTAAATCAGTATAGTAAAGTTTTGCAATCAAGATGTTGATTAAATTCTCCTGAACCTGCTACAAGAAGATGTGGCGCGAACGAGAGGGTGGATGGATCGGTTGCGACGTATCCAGAGCCTGCCGGCGGGAATCTAGGACGAGGCCGCAAGCCCACCGCGTTATCGACCGGGAACTCCAAGGTAAGCAATACCGTGTACATGCTCTTCGGAACTGGGCTTTCTGGGCCAGCGATCGGTACTAAAGAATGCCAGGATCAGGCTCGAGTGCTCGGTGCCCCCAAGGCCTTCTGCTAAGTCGATGGGCTCCTTGTCTTGGTGCGCTCTCTCTTTGGAGAGAACGGTATTCAATCGGAGGACGGAGGTCAGAAAATGGCATATATTATCGCCGAACCTTGCATCGGTATAAAAGACTTGGCCTGTGTAGACGCTTGCCCTGTGGATTGTATTCATCCGAAACAGGGCGAGACCTATGATGACGGCCGCCCAGGTTTCGATGATGTCCAGCAACTCTACATCGACCCCTCGGAGTGCATCGACTGTGGCGCCTGCGTGCCGGTCTGTCCCGTAACGGCGATCTTTACCGAAGAGGACCTGCCTGAAAAGTGGCAGGGCTTCATTGAAATCAACGCGAACTACGTCGATGCTGATCAGTTCCAGGCCGACAAGTTCCGAGCGGCAGGCTAAGCGCAGATGATCTCCTATGAAATCGCTCTGGGTGTCGCCATCATCGGCGTGATCATGGTTTACGGAACCATGGATTTGGCTGAGGTGGTGCGAGGGGCAGATGATTGGCGGCTGGATCCCTTTCTGGGGCATCGTAGCTCAGCCCGTGGGCTTTGTCGTCTTCATGACCGTGGCGCTGGCTGAAACCGAGAGGCTTCCCCTTGACCTGCCAGCAGGGGAGTCGGAGATCATCGGGTACCTCGTGGAGTACAGCGGAATGAAGTTCGGGATGTTCTTGCTCACAGACTTCCTGGAGACCATCATGGTGGCTTGCCTGGCGACCACGCTCTTTTTCGGCGGGTGCCAGGTGCCCTTCCTCGTGGCGGACGGCCTAGCCGCCGGAGCTTCGGCGCAGGCGGCGTTCCACTTCCCCTGGGGAGCAGAGTTCCCCGTCTCCAATTGGGTCTACGTCCTCCTTGGCCTGGCGAGCTTTTCGACCAAGGTCCTGGTCTCTTGCTGGGTGTTCATGCAAATACGCTGGACCCTGCCGCGCTTCCGCTACGACCAGCTCATGAAACTGGGTTGGAGGGGGCTGTTCCCCATCGCGGTGGTCAACGCCGTGGTGACAGCCGTAGTGCTGATCTTTCTCGGGGAGACGCTGTAATGGCCGTAAAAGTTGTCCGCAGGCCAGAGCTGACTTTCTGGGAAAAGCTCTACATCCCCCAGATCATTAGCGGACTCAAGATCACCTCCACCCACTTCTTCCGAAACCTCTTTCTCCACACGGCCCACCGCCTGGGCCGTTTCAAGCACCTTCCCGCCTCGGTCACCATCCAGTATCCCGAGGAGCTCAGGCCCCTCATGTCGCGGTTCCGCAGCCGCCACCGGCTCACCGTGCGCGAGGATGGCACCCCCCGCTGCGTGGGGTGCATGCTCTGCGAGACGGTCTGCCCGGCCAAGTGCATTACCATCGTGCCCGGGGAGCATCCCGACCCCAACGTCGAGAAGTATCCTGTTCGCTTCGACATCGACCTGGGGGTTTGCGTCTATTGCGGGTACTGTGTCGAGGTATGCCCCGAGGACGCGATCCGGATGGACACAGGAATCCTCGACCTGGCGGCCTACTCAAGGAAGGCCATGCGGCTTGACATCCATGAGCTGATGGACCCTGCGCTGCGTAAACCGCTCAGCGACTGCAGCCTGAAGTTCCCCCACAAGTGTGAGCCAACCGGCGGAGAGATGAAGGGCAGCTGGGACGGCCTCGACGGGTCATAGGGCAAGTCCACTAAGACATGAGGAGTTTCGCTCAACCCACGCCGGCATTAACCGGATCCTGGGCTCGCGTGTGAAACTTCTTGTAGTAGGAGTCGAAGTGCAGCAAATCTTCTCGACCCTTCCGCTGGCAGAAGTCGCCCAGTGACTCGCCCGCCGTGCGGTCCCTCTTATAGTACACAAGCAAGGGAACCAGCTCTTGCACAATCTCCTCCAGCGGAATCAGCTCTTTGTAGGTGAAATTGAGCCGGGTTCCCAAGAGGTTGCCGCCAACAAAGATCTTGTATTTGCCCACCGTCTGGCCCACGAGGCCAATGTCGGAGGTGTAGGGCCTTGCGCAACCGTTGGGGCACCCTGTCATGCGAATCGTGAACTGTTGAGCACCAAGACCCAACTTGGCCATCTCCGTTTCCAGCACATCGACGAGGGAAGGCATCACACGCTCAGCTTCGGTGATGGCTAGCCCGCAGGTCGGCAAAGCGGGACAAGCCATTGCGTAACGGCGGGTGTTCGAGATTCGCTCATGGGTCTTGATGCCATGTTGTTGGAGCAGGACCAGGATCTCTGCCCACCACGCGGGCTCAAGGTCACACAGGAGAATGCTTTGCTGTGGCGTTAAGCGAGCGGGCATTCCAAAACGCTCAAACATCCGGCGCAGCCCAGTTTTAAGCTGCACATGAGGGCTGTCCTTGATACGGCCATTTTCTAGGTGAATGCCCCAATAATATCTGCCGTCACCCTGCGGATACAAGCCTAGGTGGTCTTCGCAACCAGTGACTTTGACAGGATAAGTTTCTGCCAACTTTCTCCCACCCCAATACTCCTCCACTTTCTTTTTGAAACGTAGAGCCCCCCAATCGTGCACGAGGTATTTGAGGCGTGCCCGCCGACGCTTGGCCCGATTTCCATGGTCGCGCTGCAGCTTGACGATGGCAGTGACGACCGAGAGTACGTCATCGTAAGGGACGAAAGCCATCGGGTCCGCAAGCCGCGGAAACGTGTCCTGAGCGCCGGGGGACGTCCCCATGCCACCGCCGACAAGTACGTTGTAGCCAATCAACTCCCCCTTGCTTACGATCCCCAGCAGACCGATGTCCTGGGTGTAAACGTCAATACAGTTGTCCTCAGGTAGCGCAATTCCGGTCTTGAACTTCCGCGGCAGGTAGGTTTCTCCATAGATAGGCTCGATGTCCGGCCCCGCTGACTGCTTCGCGACCTTTTCACCGTTAAGCCAGATCTCGTAGTAGGCGCGCGTTTGGGGCAGCAGGTGGGTCGAGATGGCGTCAGCGGTCGCCTGCATGCGATCGTGGACGTGGTCAGCGTGGTGCGGGGCTGGGCAAGACATGACATTGCGTTCTACGTCCCCACAGGCGCCCCAGGTGGTTAGCAGAGCATCATTGATGGAGCGCATGATTGGCCGCAGCCCGCCCTTCAGAACTCCGTGCAACTGAAAGCCCTGCCGGGTAGTTACCCGCAGCGTGCCGTTGCCGTAGCGGTCGGCCAGTTCCAGTTCTGTCAGAAACTGCTGAGCCGTAGTCTTCCCGCCTGGGATCTTGGTACGGACCATGAACCAATATCGCTTCTCGCTCCGGGGGAGCTTCTTCCGGGCATCTCGGTCATCCTGTTGGTAGATCCCATGAAACTTGAGGATGGCGGTATCGGCTTGGCCGAAGCGGTTGGAATCCCGGGAAAGCTCCTCGCGGATCGTCCCGCGCAAGAAATGGCTCGCCTTCTTGGCTAACTCGTCCTGAGGGAGTTTGGTGGGTTCGCTCACGGTCTACCTCCCCCCAACGCTAGTATAGGAAATTTTTAAACAAAGTTGTTGATTCATTTTCTCAAAGTTGCTAAAGGATGAAGGTAGTGGAACGGTTGCGCTGAGAGCTTGGGCGGCGGGCTGGAGAGCGTCGGTCGAAGGCCGGAGCGGCGGCGAAAGGAGTACCCAACGCAGCAGTGCGAAAACCGTTGCATCGCAGCCGGGCGTCGGCTATCCTATCCGTGCCAGGACGGCCAAAGTAGAGTCGAGGATGGGCGCGGGTGCTCGTGAACCTGTGGCTCGTTGGTCCCGTTTCCCATCCCCGCTCATCAAACCGGACGTGCGGATTTCCCGCATCCGGCTTTCCGACGGACTTCACCGCAACATTATCGCTGGCGCAGCACCGAGGTGGATACGCCGCAGCCGGATCACTCCCCGCTGGCCAAACACCACCTCATCACTGAACTGCTGGGTGCCTCGCGAGTGCACCTTGTGCCGCCTCCGCAAGAAGTGTCGCACTTTGTTCAAGACATAATTGTCGACCGCCCGATACGCCATCAGCCGGGTCCCGTAATGGAAGTAGCCGGACCAACCTCGCAATAGCCAATTCAGTTGGTTACGGACCTCCTCCCAGGGCCTGACATGATTCGGTCCCAACATGGCACCGACCTTCCGCTTGACTCGAGCCACACTCTTCCTCGACGGACTCGCCCCCAAGTACCAGTGGCCATCCTTCTTGAAACGATGCGCTCCAAACGTGTATCCCAGAAAGTCAAACCGTCCCCTCTGGGCATCGACCAGCCGTGTTTTCGCCTCGTTCAGGGTCAGCCCGATCCGTTCCATCACTCCACGTGTCCAACTCAGCGCCTCGGCCGCGTGTCCGCGGCTGAGGATCACGAAGTCGTCCGCATAGGTGACGATCTCGGCTCGTAGAGCGTTTCCCTTCCCTTGCTGTCGGCAGTGCTTCAGGTAACGGTTCATGTACAGGTTGGCGAGCAAAGGGCTGACCACCCCGCCTTGCGGGGTGCCGCAGCGAGCTTTCTTGCCGCCCCTGATGTGCCGCTTCCCGTCTTGATCTCGCTCCTCGACCGGCGCTTTCAACCATCTCTTGATGAGACGCAGCACCTTGCGGTCGACGATCCTCCGAGCCACGCATTGCATCAACTCGGAGTGCGGAATCGTATCGAAGTACTTCGACAGGTCGGCGTCCACCACGTCGGTGTAGCCTTGACAGAGCAGTCGATGAACTTTCCGAATCGCGTCTTGCGCGCTCCGTTTCGGTCGGTAACCATAGGCCTGGGGTTCCAGATCCGCCTCGAAGATGGGCTCCAGCACCAGCTTCGCGGCCGTTTGTACCACGCGGTCCCGAATCGTCGGGATACCGAGCGGTCGCTCGCCGCCCCCAGGCTTCGGGATCATCACCCGTCGCACCGGTTGCGGCCGGTAGGTCTTGTTGCGTAACTCTTCTCGCAGGCCTCGCAACCACTCCTTGCGCCCTTCCGATTCGATCTGCTCGAAGGTCTGCCCATCCACCCCAGGCGCGCCTTTATTGGCCTTCGCCTCGCGGTACGCATGGGCTAGAATGTCTTCGCGATGGATCTTGTCGTAGAGCAAGTAAAAGCGGTAGTTCGGCTCCTGCTTCGCCTTGCAGTACAGCTTCCTCTGAAGAGTCCGGACCTTTTCTGGTGTTTGCAGACTCATCGTCAATCACCTCGCCTTCCCCTCTTCGAAAGCTTGTCCGAAGTGAGGGCCCTTCCCTCCGCCGGCGTTACCCAGCTTCCTCGGTACCGTGGCCCTCTCCGACGCCCAAGCGGACCGTCGCCCCTAGCGACGACGTTCGGGTACGCGCCTCCCGCCCGCTCCGGGCCTCCCCCAATGACCCAGATCACCTTCCCAACATGCCGTGCTCCTTACCCCGGTAGACCGAACCGGTGCTCGTGTCGGTCTCTTCCCGGCTCGTGCTGCCTTCCCCGTTTCCATGGCGGGTCGGCGTCCACAACTTCGCTTTCGAGGCCTGCTCAAGCTTTACTCGCGTTACGGCCTGCAGGGTTGCTCGCCCACCTGACAGTGGACTTTGTCACGAGGCTTCGACTCGACCGGTTACCCCATCGAGCCGCTCGTTAGCTACCATGTTTACCGACAACTACATGGGTGGGGCCTTCCCCCACTGGTGATCTGCGCGGTTGGGGCGCACATGGAAATCCTGGCTGTCAAGGGCGGAGCAAAATTAGGCCACTGGGATTGTCGAGAAGAACGAAAAACTGCGCTGGCTCACGAGCGTCATCAAAGCTATGGCCCGCTTTTTTTGGTTTACGGTCCAGTTCGGACTGTTCGGGACAAATACTGGTCTGCGCGCGTATGGCAGTGGGTTGCTGAGTTCGTACGGGAAATAGAGCACGCCGTTGAGTCGCCCGAAGTACAAAGGTACCCATTGCAACTGAAATGGGCAATCAACCAAGCGTTCGAGATTGACCGCTATCAGCCGTTGCTGTTCGGTATCGATTCTTTTGACCAACTTTACGAACTTGTCGGATGGCTGGAACGCTGGGTGGGGGAGGGCAAACTGAGCAACGTTGCGCCTGGGGAGCCGGCGGTGAACGAAAGAGACCTTAGAGTTTTCTGCTGGCTGAGGTCCGATGACTAGAACGAACTGCTTGTAGATTCAAAGCGTCGCCCTCGGCTCTCCTAGACAAAGTTTGGAAGCCCTCAGAAGCTCATAGCACGATCGAACTTACGCCCTCGACGGCGCCAAGGCCGGGCAGCTTACGATCGAGCGTCGGAAGTTCGGAATGACCATCCAGGAGGG
Source organism: Bryobacterales bacterium (assembly GCA_965248105.1). Taxonomy (GTDB): domain Bacteria; phylum Acidobacteriota; class Terriglobia; order Bryobacterales; family UBA6623. The sequence goes on along the minus strand of CBDFIK010000005.1, from coordinate 1,184,729 downwards.
TCATACGCTGATGCCTGAACGACTCCAAATCGCCAGAAACTGGCTCCCCCGCTACACGGGAATGCCCTTAGAGCACTTCGGAGAATACATCCTCCTGACGAACTTCCAGTACTACGTCCGGAAGTTTGCCAAGCAATTCAAATGCGATCTGTACGGCGAGAACAAGCCGATGCAGGCCGCAACGAACTCAAGCGGGCTGACAATTATTAACTTCGGCATGGGCTCTGCGAACGCTGCGACAATCATGGATCTGCTAACCGCACGTCAACCTAAGGGCGTGTTGTTCCTTGGAAAATGCGGTGGGCTGAAGAAGTCGATCGAGATCGGCAACTTCATCCTGCCAATCGCGGCCATCAGAGGCGAGGGGACCAGCGACGCTTATTTTCCGCCCGAGGTTCCAGCGCTCCCGTCGTTCAAGCTCCACAAATTTGTATCAGACAAGATCGTGCAGCGCGGGTATGAGTATCGCACGGGGGTGGTATACACCACGAACCGCCGCTTGTGGGAGCATGACAAGAGTTTCCTCAACCGGCTCAAGCAACTGACCTGTATCGCCATCGACATGGAGACAGCGACCATCTTCATAGCCGGCCACTACGACCAAATTGCCAGGGGTGCTGTGCTGCTCGTATCCGACGTTCCGATCACACCGGAGGGGGTCAAGACAGAGGAGTCGGACAGACGCGTGACGGGACGCTGGTCTGAAATCCATCTCCAGATCGGTATTGAAGCGATGACTGAGATCGGAGAGAAAGGCGAGAAGATGAAGCACTTTAGGTAGTGATATTTGCGGCGGTCGATATTGGGGGCCGCTGCGGAAGTCGCAAATTCTCAACGATCGCGGCAGTATGTCGCTTTCGGGAAGGCTGCCGCTTTACTGGCCCAGGAAGTTTTGTGAAGTTCTACACCCGGAACGTCCAGATGCGATGGGAAGCCATCACCTAGGGCGGCATCGAGCGGGGAAGATTCCTCGAAATAGTCCATTCCGAGTCTTGGGTGTATGACATTTTGTTTTAAACACGGACTTACAAGTATGTTTGAAACAAAATCACAGCCAGGTGTAACCCAGGCTGTGCAAAAATCGAACCTGGGGACGGCCAGATCTGTTACTGTGTGGCCACAGAACTGGTACCTTCAGCCTCAGAGAGGGAGGTGCTTCTCAATCCTCAGGACCGTGGCCCACCTGCTGTGAGCGGAAAGAGGTGCTTTCAGCACTTAGGGCCACTGACCGCGCTGTTCGGTCCCCGCTTGGCACATGACACAGGTACTCGCCCACGGTATGGCCATCAAGCGTTTGATGGGAATGGGTTCACCACACAACTCACAGATGCCATAGTCGCCGCGCTCGATACGCTCGAGGGCTGCTCTGATCGCCCTCTGAGTGGCAAAGTCGGTGTTGATAGACTGCACTGCGAGGTCGATGGAGTTTTCCAACTGCGCGTGGTTTGTTAGCTCCGTAGACTGCTCTGTTGTTGGGGGCACGACCTTGTGAAACTGACTTGTCAGGTCTCGCAAGCGATCTTCCAGTTCGGATTTCAGCTTCAAGATCCGCACTTCCAAGAACCTCCAGGTAGCGGAATGTTTTTGCCTCTAGCCGAGCTCTCATGCTCTCTCTCGTTCGTGCTCGGACTTGAGGCGCCTCGCTTCTTAGTAGGGTCAGGTCGCCGCTGCAACTTCAAAGGCAAGACGCCGAAGTGGGGGCCGGAGTTTCAGAACCCCGGCCCCAGTGACTGAGCCCCAACTCAGCTTCCCGTCTCTTGTTCCGTCCGGATCTCCGCGAGCTTCTTGATACGCCACTCCCCAGGCCCTCGGCCCTGAGCCTGACGGGGCACATACCGGAGGTTCGTGATCGATTGACCCGCTCGGCATACGGCTTGGAATTTCTCACCGCCAGGCGAGGTCAACTCAAACAGTCCAGCCTCCTCTTCGAGAGCGAGGGCGGGATCAAGTGAAACAAGCGTTTCGTTCAGTCGAAGCTTAGGTTCCTCCTCTTCTCGGACAACAATATCATTTGCGGATGCGCAAAAAGAACTAGAGTTTCCCCCAGTTGTTTAGAGAATAAACCCGCGGCCTTGGCGAGGACGGCTGAAACATGTTCTGCAAGGCTCGTTTTTTTAGGAAGACATCGAGCAACCGAAGCAGCTGAAAAGACTCCGGATGCAGAATGATGTCAAGCTGCTCCTTGCAGAAAAAGTTGAATCAAGACTAGACTCCCGCACAGGCCCCAAACTGTGATATCGTATCAGCCGGTTCTGGCAATGGACGGACCCGAAGAGGGCTAGCGGAGGGCACCTATGGCGAAGAGGAAGTCTCCGTCGACCAGATCACCGGCTTCCCGTGCTAAACGAGTCCCAGAGGGGGTCTCCAAGAGGGTCGCAGAGACTCCCGTGAAACCAGCCAGGAAGCGCACGCGGGCAGAGGAAAAACTTGAGCGCAGGGAACAGCGCTATCGGGCGCTTTTGGAAACCATCCCTTCCGGCGTCGAGGAATGCAATACGTCGGGCGTCATCACCTTCGCAAGTCCGGTGCTGGAGCGAATCTTAGGTTACGGCGAAGGAGAGCTGATTGGGAAGCGGATTTGGGACTTGGCGGCTTCTGAGCCGGAACAACGCAGGCTGCGGGACTATCTCTCCATCCTGATAAGGGAGCAGCCTCCTCCGACTCTTTACCTGGCAAAAGACCGAGCGAAGGACGGTCGAGTCATCGACGTCGAGGTGGCCTGGAACTACGTGCGTGACGAGTCCGGAGGCTTGACGGGCTTTAGGTTCATCATCATGGACATCACCGAACGCAAGCGGGCAGAAGAAAGCCTCTGGCTGTTGTCCAAGGTCTTCACGGATGCGGCGGACCCCATCATCATCAGAGATCTGACGGGGACGATTATCGATCTGAACCCGGAGGCGGAGCGCTCCTACGGCTGGAGGCGGGAGGAGTTGCTTGGCCAGCCTATCAGGACAATCGTGCCGCCGGAAAGGCATGGGGAAGTCAACGAGCTGATAGCGCGCTGCAAACGTGGAGAAAGTATCCGCAATGTGGAGTTCGAGCGGTGGAACAAAGCCGGTGAGCGGATCCCTATTTTGCTGACTCTGTCGCTGATCACGAACGACGCGGGGAAGGCGGTGGCGATCGCGACGATCGCAAAGGAGATCACGGAGCTAAAGCAAACGGAAGAGGCTTTACGAAAGAGCGAGGCGGCCCTTCGCCAGAGCGAGAAGAGGCTCAGAGCCTTGGCCGCTGGCGTGATTACCGCGCAAGAAGAGGAACGCAGGCGGCTGGCGCGGGAACTTCACGATGACTTAAACCAACGGCTGGTGATGCTGGCGCACGAGGCGGCGACCCTGCAGGAGGAAATCCCGCAGCCTGCTGAGCTGCTCCGCAAACACCTTGAGGGCTTTCGAAAGCGCGCGGCAGAACTATCCGATGACGTGCACGCGATGGCCTATGAGCTTCATCCCTCGGCGGTTGAGCATCTTGGGTTGGCTCCGGCCTTGAAATCGTATTTCGCCGAATTCCGCCGGCTGGAAAGGGTCAGGGTCGAATTCATCCCACGAAACGTCCCTGAATCCGTCCCTGCCGATATCGCCCTGTGCTTGTACCGGGTCGTGCAACAAGCTCTCCACAACGTAGCTAAGCACTCTGGTGCTAAGAAAGCTCAAGTGGAGCTGTTTGGAAAAAATCGGGGCATCCAGCTTACCATCACTGACTCGGGTGCTGGTTTCGATCCCGCTGCGGTGAGGGGCAAAGGATTGGGCCTAGTCGGCATCGAGGAACGGGTGCGGCTCGTCGGTGGCAACGTATCCATTCACTCAGCGCCAGGAAGTGGTACCCGGGTCGAGCTTCGTGCCCCATTGCCTGAGAAGAACGGATAACGGGCCGGGTACGTTGTGCCTAGGGAACTCATGGGCCGAAACCAGGGTTCTTGCCAGGTGTCGGTGACGGGATAGACTGCTACGCTTTGGGGATACGTTTATGAAGCGACCTCGCGTCCTGTTAGCTGACGACCACTCACTCGTCCTCGAAGGATTCCAGAAAATCCTGGAAGCCCAGTGCGACTTGGTGGGAACTGTAGAAAACGGACGCTTCCTCCTGTCGGCGGCACCCAAGCTCAAGCCCGACATCATCCTGCTCGACATCTCCATGCCTCTGCTCAATGGCATCGACGCCGCCCGCCAGTTAAAGAAAATCTTGCCAGAAGTCAAGCTGATCTTCTTGACTATGCATGCAGATGCCACCTATGTTACGGAGGCCTTTCGCGCCGGAGCTGCGGGTTACGTCCTCAAACGTTGCTCTGGGGCGGAGCTGCTCCGGGCTGTCGAAGAGGTTTCCCAAGGCCGGTTTTACGTTACGCCGCTTGTGACGAAAGAAACCTTGGAGAACCTCTTGGTCGAATATCTGCAGTCAGAGAGACCTTCGGGCGAGCTAACTGCCCGTCAGCGGGAGGTGCTGCAGCTCATTGCTGAAGGGCACTCCAGCAAAGAGACTGCCGAGATCTTGCACGTATCCGCCAAGACCGTCGAGTTCCACAAGGCAGGCATCAGGCGTTCGGTCGGCCTACGCACAACTGCTGAACTCACGAAGTATGCTGTCAAGCACGGCATTGCCGAGGCGTGACTGGCGGTCCCATTCACCCCGCCTTGAGCATGCGATTCCCCCTCGCCCCATGCAGTGCTAAGCAAAAGTGAAGGGCTGTGAGTGGACTAGGGGATTTTAAAACACCGAATCGCTGAAAAGTCACCACGGCTTCGTCTATTCCGTCGTATCCTCCGATCGTGCCAACCCCTCGGGATTTAGAAGCCTGAAACCAGGGATCTCTTGCGCAAGAACTGGGGCTACACCCAGTTCCTCTCTCCTTCAATTACCACTAACCTAACGTTTTAGGCGGCAATTCGGTCGAATAGACACCTTAGTGTTTTTTCTGGGCGAGCGCCGAGGTTTGCAATCGAGTAAGAGCAATCGGAGGCTGCTCAGCCGGAGACACCGTATTTAGTTCAACAAGGAGATTTTTGGTGAGAGAGAAGGGTACGGTGAAGTGGTTTAACGAAGCCAAGGGTTATGGATTTATCCGGCGGCCCAACGGTAACGACGTGTTTGTGCATTTTTCGTCTATCACGGGTGACGGCTACCGCACTGAGAACGGCGCTGACAAACTAGACCACATCAGCGGCTTGGTCCTCCGCCTCCTCTGGGAGCCTTCACACCGCCGCTATGTGGTCTATTCTCCCTCCGCCGAACTGGTCTAATTTTGCTCCGCCCTTGACACCGCACGCTTGAAGAAGGCAGCGAAGTGGAGTTTGAGGTGAGAGAGGGGCCCAAGGGCCCAAATGCGGAAGACGTGACGGTCTTATGACCGCGCACGGGACCAGGTACGTGTACGGCCCGAATTCAATCCTGTGAGGGGCTATTGAGAGTATCCATGACCCTATTAATCATGTCCGAGGACCGGCGTTGCCGGCTCCTCCAAGCCCTTAAGTCCTTGGACACAGAAATCCTGGAAGCTACCAACTGCCATAAAGCTCGACAGTTACTCGAGACCAGACCTCCGGTAGAAGTGGTCGTTACCGACGCGACCCTGAGTGACGGTAACTGGCGTGACACCGTTAAATACGTAGTCGATCACGGCATCGATGCCAGCGTGGTGCTGACCTGCTCGGGGGCCGACGAGAAGTTATGGTCGGAAGCTTTGTGGCGAGGCGTTTACGATCTACTGGTGGAGCCCTATGAGTTCCATGAGGTCTGTTGGGTGATCGGAGGTGCGCTGCGAACAGCCCGCGAGTCGGCTTTAATGCGAGCAGCGGAGGGCGTAATCTCGTCAGGCTACTTCAGGTCAGCCAGTGGCTAACGTCAACACGTTGTTTCGCGAGAAATATCACCAGATTTTAGAGACGCTGCAACTAACGTGTCCTCCCGATGCTGAGGGTTGAAGCCCCCCGACAAAAAGATCGATATGAAACTGGAAATTGGCGCTTTGCTGGTGATGCCTCGGTATCACCGCACCCCGCTTCTGGAACAGCTTGAAAGCTGCTGTTCAGCAGTGCTCGCGGCTGTGAATTGCGAAGAAGCTCGCCGCATCCTGCAGGGCTACCCCGCCCTAGACGTCGTGGTGACCGAGCTGTCGCTGGAGGATGGGAGTTGGTGGACCATTCACCAGGAGCTTGCAAGAGCCCGCGTGAGCACTGCACTTGTCGTCTGTCTGCCTGGCGCAGATGGGGGTATCAGCGACATCTTGGAGCGCGGGGCCGATGATGTGCTGCTCCCACCCTATGAGAGGCCAGAAATCCAGCGAATGCTGGAAGCTGCTGCCGCCCGAAGCTACATGCGCACCCAACATTCAGCTGGTTTAATTTTTTGAGGCAGTTGTCAGAAAGCGAGGGACTACCATGCCGCGCAAACAAGATTCTCGGTCTAAGGTGGACATCCAGGCTAAAGCTTCGACCGTAGCTGATGAAAAGCAGTCTAGCGATGGCCGTCCGGAAGCGGCCTCCCAAGCGAAGCAGAAAGGCATTCTGAAGTGGTATCGCGTCGAGATTGGGTTTGGTTTCATCAAAGCTGGCCGAGGTCAGCGCGACTCGCCGTGACGGAGTGCTGAGCGACCGGCAAGAACCGGACACAGTGCGGACACAGACTAAAGATAGAAAGATGGACTTCCAGTAAGTTATTGAAAAAAATGGTCGGGGCGCGGAGATTTGAACTCCGGACCTCCTGCTCCCGAAGCAGGCGCGCTACCAGGCTGCGCTACGCCCCGAATGGGCACGTGGAAGAGGGGGGGTGAACAACTGCCTCTTCAGTGTAGGGTGGCACCAGGGGGCTGTCAACGCTGAGGCGGCCTGGCTTAGATGCTCAATCTCAGGGACGCCGCGTGTGGTGTATCGAGGACTTCCGCCGTCAGGTGGGTGCTGGCGTACCTACGTGGCAGGCTTAACCAAGACACGCCGCGCAATCGATCCTGCCGAGAATCATCCGCATCTCAAGAGCCAGCCGCATGATGATCACCAACGGACCCTTCCTCGAAGTCACCACCAGTGACCGGCAACAGAATTGAGGACTCTCTTCAGCATGAGCCGTGCTGTAGGATCATCGTCCACCACAAGTGCCTTTATCTTCCTACTCATGGCTATGACCCGCTCGCGCGAACGACCGTGGCGACCTTCTTGGACCGAGAGTCTCGGAGTCTCAGCGACCAACTTCATCAGCGAAGTGGGCCGGTTCAGCCGGAACGGGAGAGCGAGCGTTCCCGCTGAACCGGCACACAGACGGCACGCAGTCGGCAACTGGGGGAAGCAGAGAAGTCAGCCATGATTTCCCGCAACGTCTTGACCGCCTTCGGACAAAGCTGCCTCAGACGGGCCGTGATATCTTCCAGGGGGTCCCGCCTGGCGTCCTCCAACATCTCCTGAAAGCTTTCCTGCCGAAGCCAGCGAAACAAGGTTTGTTCCGAGACACCGGCTGCCTTCGCGGCGCTGCGATTGGTGGGATGCGCCAAGATGGCTTTGACGGCTCGCTCTCGCTTCAACGTGTGAGTCGTTATCCGGCGTTTGGACATCCTTCTGTTCGCTCAGTCGGGCGGCACGGGAGGGCGCCCCTATTACTAAAGTCACAACCCCGCACCTTGGATCAATCGGAACCAAACAAGCAAGCCGCTGAAAACAAAGTGACTCTTTCCCCCGAACAGCTGTGACTCGACTTCAGAGGCACATCGCGATGCAATTTCGATTTCCTGTTACCGGATCGCTTCCCCCCGCATCTAAATCAACAGCAGGTGGTTTTTTAGGAGGCTTGTGGTAGTCATCGGAGTTCCCAAAGAAATCAAAGATCATGAAACCCGTGTTGCTCTCGTGCCCAGCGGGATTTCTTCTTTACACGAGGCCGGGCACGAAGTGTTGGTCGAGGCGGGCGCCGGCGAAGAAAGTTCCATTAGCGACCAAGAGTATCAACAGGCCGGGGCGATCGTAGTAGACGCGGCCAAAGATGTCTGGGGGCAGGCGGAACTGGTTGTCAAGGTCAAGGAACCACAACCTGCCGAGACAGTCTACTTTCGACCCGGGCTGACGCTTTTCGCGTATCTGCATCTGGCCCCGTTGCCTGAGCTGACGGAAAGACTTCTTCGCTCCCGCGTTATCGCCCTGGCCTACGAGACGATCCGCACAGGAAACGGTTCTCTCCCTCTACTTGAACCCATGAGCGAAGTGGCCGGCCGACTCTCGGTCCAACTGGGCGCCCACTACCTCGAGAGATACAATCGCGGGCGCGGCGTGCTGCTCGGTGGAGTTCCCGGTGTCCCGCCGGCCGAAGTTGTAATCTTGGGCGGCGGCATCGTCGGTTCAAACGCCGCAAAGGTCGCTTTGGGAACGGGAGCGAAAGTCACTGTGGTTGACAAGAGTTTGCCTAGGCTGCGGCAACTCGACGACATGTTTTTAGGACGATTAACAACTCTGGCATCGAATTCCACGACTGTGGCTCAAGCTGTTCAGAAGGCCGATCTCGTCATTGGGGCCGTACTCATTCCCGGCGCCTCCGCACCCAAGCTGATACAAGCTAAAACCATACCGGGGATGAAAAAAGGAGCGGTCATTGTCGATGTCGCTATTGACCAGGGTGGATGCGCCGAGACGTCACGGCCCACCTCACTCAGTGACCCTGTATTCGAAGTCGACGGCGTGCTGCACTACTGCGTACCCAATATCCCGGCGTTAGTCCCTCACACCTCCACCCTGGCCCTCACCAACGCAACTCTCCCCTACCTCCACCAGCTGGCCGACCAGGGAGTCGAACGTGCATTGGCCGAGAGTACCGTCCTCCAATCAGGCGTCAATACTTACCGCGGCGAACTGACCTGTGCCGCGGTTGCTAAATCGCAGCGGCGGCAATAGCCCCGACACCCGCCCGCTTGGCCGGGGCGCTCCGTTAGGTTTAGACTACGGTTAGCGCCAAGAAGCGCCCACCCGCATCCCGGTTAACTCATTCTCATGAGTATCTTTGACGACGAGCCGTTCTATCGCATCGGCAAACTGCCGCCCTACGTTTTTGCCGTCATCAATGAAATGAGGGCCAAGGCTCGTGCCGCTCAGCTCGACGTCATCGACTTAGGGATGGGAAACCCCGACGGCGCCACTCCTCGCGTTGTAGTCCAGAAGATGGCGGAGGCGGCTCGGCTGAAGCGCAACCACCGCTATTCGCTTTCGCGCGGCATCCCGCGGCTCCGCGAGGCAATCACCAAGCGCTACAAAGCCAACTACGACGTGGATCTCGATCCGGAGACCGAGGCGATCGTTACGATGGGCGCCAAAGACGCCCTGGCGCACCTCGCGTTTGCCGCGCTGGGACCGGGCGATCCTGTCGTCGTGCCGGACCCGTCTTACCCCATCCACCAGTGGGGTGTCGTGATGGCCGAGGGTCACAAGTGCGCCTTGCCCATGTCCACCGCCGACGAGTTCCTCAACCGTCTCGAGGATCTCTATCGCAAGTCAAGCCGGCCGCCCAAGATGGTTCTCGTATCGTTTCCGCACAACCCGACGACGATCTGTGTCGAGCGGCCCTTCTTTGAACGGCTCATCGAATTGGCTCACCAGCACGGGACCATGATCGTCCACGATTTTGCGTACGCCGATCTTTGCTTCGACGGCTATCGCGCCCCGAGCATTTTGCAGGTCCCCGGTGCGAAAGAAGTCGCCGTAGAAATCTTCTCGATGTCGAAAAGCTACAACATGGCCGGCTGGCGAGTTGGTTTTTGTCTCGGGAATCCCAAGATGATTAACGCCCTGAGCCGCATCAAAAGCTACCTCGACTACGGTGTTTTTCAGCCTCTCCAGATCGCCGCTATCATTGCCCTCAGGGAGTGCGAAGAAGAAACCAAAAAGATCCGCGACGTCTATCAGAAGCGCCGAGATGTATTGGTGGCCGGTTTGCACCGCGCCGGCTGGATGGTCGAGCCGCCCAAGGCGACTATGTTCGTATGGGGAAAGATTCCCGAGAAGTTCCAATCGGCTGGCTCACTCGAGTTTTCCAAAATAATGCTGCAAAAAGCTCTCGTAGCTGTCTCCCCCGGAATCGGCTTTGGCCCGCAAGGCGAAGGTCACGTCCGCTTCGCCATGGTCGAAAACGAACACCGCACCCGCCAAGCGACAAGGGGAATCAAGAAGTTGCTGAACGACTGACCGATTATCCGCCAGGAGCCAATTGTGGCCACCAAACCGGTAACACACATGGACCGTATAATCACCGAAGAGTCGGACCCCATCACTCTCGAGATCCCCAGTTGCAACAAGGGAATCGGAGCCGTGATCGCCTCCGCCGACTCCGACCAACTAATCGCGGGAGTCCAGGTCCGACCCCATTCCGTGTGGGCGGACGATCGAGGTTACTTCCTCGAAATCCTGCGCATGGGACAAGGTTTGTCCGCTGACTTTCCTACCGAAACGACCCAAGTTTCCGCCGCGCTGAGCTATCCCGGAACCATCAAGGCCTTCCACTACCATCTGCACCAAACCGACCTGTGGGTGCCGGCCCAAGGCATGTTTCAGGTTGCGCTCGTTGACCTCCGAACCGCTTCGAAGAGCTTCGGCCGCCGCAACACTCTCTATTTGGGGACGCTGCGTCCCTGGCAAATTTTGATCCCGCCGGGAGTGGGTCACGGCCACAAAGTAATCGGAACCCAGCCCGGAATGCTGATCTACGTCACCGACCGCTTCTACAACCCCAAAGACGAGGGTCGCATCGCCTACGACGAACCCGGCATCGCCTACGACTGGGAGACCCAGCACAAATGAGGCTGTTTGTTACCGGGGGTGCCGGATTCATCGGCTCGGCGTACGTTCGGCTAACGCTCAAAACCACTCCCGGCGCCGAAATCCTCAACTTCGACGCTCTTACCTACGCGGGAAACCTCGAGAATCTGGCGACGATCGAGCAAGATCCCAGGTACCAGTTCGTCCGAGGGGACGTCTGTGACGCAAAAAAAATCGGCCAAACAATCAGCGAGTTCCGCCCCGACACGATCGTTCACTTTGCCGCCGAGTCCCACGTGGACCGCAGTATCCTTTCGCCCAAGCCGGTAGTCGATACAAACCTCATCGGGACATTCAACCTTTTGGAGGCGGCGCGGGCGCATGGAATCGAACGCTTTCTTCAAATCTCGACGGACGAAGTCTACGGCAGTATCGACGCACCGGAGTGTGCCGACGAGGCGTACCCTCTGCGGCCGAGCAGTCCCTACTCCGCGTCCAAGGCAGGCGCCGACTTGCTGGCCTTGTCGTACTTCACAACCTACCGGCTGCCGGTCATGGTTACGCGAGCGTCCAACAATTACGGGCCCTACCAGTTCCCCGAGAAACTCATTCCGCTGATGATCGCGAACGCTCTGGAGGATCGTTCGCTGCCGATTTACGGAGACGGCATGCAGGTGCGTGACTGGCTGCACGTCGAGGATCACTGCCGTGCTAGTAATGCGGTGCTCGAAAAAGGACGCCCGGGTGAGATTTACAACATCGGAGGAAGCCGCGCGCTACCGAATCTCGAAGTCATCCGCAAGATCCTAGATGCGACAGGCAAACCCGAAAGCCTCATGCAGCGCGTCGAGGATCGTCCCGGGCACGATCGCCGTTACGCCATCACGAGCGAGAGGCTCATGAAAGAAACCGGCTGGGAACCCCAAGTCGAGTTCGAAAACGGCCTCGCCGAAACCATCGAGTGGTACAAAGCCCACGGCGAATGGGTCGAGCGCGTTCGCTCCGGCGAATATCAGACCTACTACGAAAGCAACTACGGCCGCCGCGAGGCCGAAATCCGTCGCCTGGTGAAGTAGGCAGCCCGCACCAACGCCCCTGCCTCCGGTACGACAAGCACCCTTGCTTGTTAACCCCGTAGGACAAGCACTCCTGCTTGTCTACACACTGCGTGATAGGCACTCTTGCTCGCCGCATCGCAACTTCGGCCGACCCGGCGGGACAAGCGATCCTGCTTTGTCAGCGCACCGCGACACAGGCACTGTTACTGGCCGCGCCCGGAGTCCCATGGGCCTGCGACCGGCCTAACGGCCCAGACGAGAGCCTGCGGTCGGCTATATCAACAGGTATCCGCAACTGCCGACGGCGGTGTGGCCTTGTCCGGTTGGATGTTCTCAGGCGGCCGGCTCCACCACCGCCGCCATCGATCCCACGGACCTGGGCAGGCGCCAGTCGGCCCCATAAGCGTGGATCTGGTCCCGCTTTCCTTCGGCCTCTTCCAGTGGGAGTGTTGTCAGGCGGGTGTGGCCTTTGCTGTCCACTTCAACCGTGTGTTCGTAAGCTCTTTGCTCGGAGAACCCGAACAGTTTAGTGAGCATTTCGACCACATAGTCGTAGGTGTGATCGTTATCGTCGAGCAGAATGACGTGATAGAGGGGCTCCGTTTGCTGGGAGGTCTCTTCCCCCTCTCGGATCTCCTCGTCGATGTCAGGAAGGGCAACCGCGGAACTCATGACGAACCCTTCTTCTTGATGGACGCCTATGAACAGGCACGTAGCTGACCGAGGATGCCGGCCCGCTTTCAGCCACCGCGCCGACGGCCACCACCTTCTTCAAAGGGCGCTTTTCTGTTGAATCGGAGCTGTCGAGACGTCCTTTATGGTAACAAAGGGGTTTGGCTAGATTAGTTGGCTTCGGTAGGCGATTCCTGGAGCTGGCGTAGCTACGGCGAGCAAGCTATGGGCCGCCACGCCCACGCTTACTTTTTCGCCGCCCCGGCTTCGCCTTCTTGGCTCCGGTGCCGCCGTCCACGCACGAAAACTCAGCGCGCATATGGTCCCAGCTGATCCGGTCGGCCCGGACTCGGAGTCGATCTCCCAAGCCAAAGCGCCGTTTGCTTCGCCGCCCGATCAGGGACCGCGGGTTTTCCCGGTAGTAGTAGGGCTCGTCTTGAAAGGAGTCAATCGGCACAAATCCTTCGACAAAGAGATCCAGCAGCTCGACGAACAAGCCGTAGCGGGTCACCGAGACCACAATGGCGTCGAATTCGTCCCCCAGACGTTCTTCCATGAAGCGCGCTTTCTTCCAGTCCATCAGCGCCCGCTCAGCGTCCGCCGCTCGGCGCTCGGTGAAGGAGGACTCCTTTGCGATCTGAGCTAGTGTGCCTTCCGTCGGCGGCGGGTTGGCAGCGGCGTCCCCTGCTGTTTGGCTCTCCTCCTCGTTGAGCACATACTTCAGGATCCGGTGTACGACTAGATCCGGATAGCGCCGAATTGGAGACGTGAAGTGCGTGTAGCAAGGCGTCGCAAGCGCGAAGTGGCCGTCGTTCGTTTCGCTGTAGCGGGCCTGCTTCAGCGAGCGGAGCATGAGGTAGTTGAGGATTCGTTCTTCCGGCTTGCCTTCGAGCTGGGCGATCAACTTTTGATAATGTTTCGGAGAAACATCAGACCCTCCCTCGGGAACGTGCGCCTGATGACGGGCCTTGGAGCCGTCCCGGTGGCGGCGAGTGTAGCCCAATGGGCGAACCTTGACATCCACCCCAAGGGAATAACCGAACGTCGAAAGTAACTGCTCGAAATCCAGCAGACGCCTGGGATCCGGTTTCTCGTGGACCCGATAGAGAGCGGGCACTTCTCGCTGCTCCAAATGCCGGGCCACGGCTTCGTTTGCCGCGAGCATGAATTCCTCGATGATGCGGTGGGCGATGTTCCGCTCAGCTCGTGTAACGCCCGTCATCATTCCCGACTCGTCGAATTCGATTACTGGCTCGGGAAGGTCAAAGTCGATCGATCCGCAGCGCTCCCTGCGGCGCTGGAGAATAGCCGCTAACTCTTTCATGAGCCGGAAACGTTCGACCAAACGCTGATAACGGGAGGTCTGCTCGGCGTCTTCTTCGAGCACTAAGTTCACATTCGTGTAAGTCATCCGCTCGGCGCTGCGAATGATGCCCCGGCAGAATTCGACGCCGACAGTTTCTCCTCGGTTGTCGATTTCGAGCAGGGCGGAGAGCGTCAAACGGTCCACCCGCGGATTCAGCGAGCAGATGCCGGTCGAGAGCTCGGCCGGCAGCATAGGCACGGCGCGGTCAGGGAAATACGCGCTTGTTCCTCTCAAGCGCGCTTCGTCGTCGAGCGCACTTCCGGGGTGAACGTAGTGGCTGACGTCCGCAATGTGAACATGAAGAGCGAAGTTGCCGTTTTCCAGGCGATCGACCCAAACCGCATCGTCAAAGTCGCGAGCCGACTCGCCGTCGATCGTGACGACGTCGAAGTCCCTAAAGTCCCGGCGCGGCTGCCCTTCCTCCTCGTCGATGGCCTCGCTGAACCTTCTGGCTTCATCAAGAGCCGGGGAAGGAAAGCGGTAGGGAAGGTGAAACTTGCGAATGATGACTTCGACGTCCACTCCGAAGTCTTCGGGACGGCCGAGAACTTCGATCACCCGGCCGCGCGCCTCCTCGCTGCCGGTTGGAAACTGCGTGAGTTCGACGTAGACGATCCAGCCGTCAAGCTCTTCAGGCCTGGCCACCTCGGGTGGCGATACGTTGCCTAAACGGTCGCTGGTCGGGTCAGGCGGGGGCAGTTCCTCGCCTTGGGTGATCACTATGCGCTCCCGAACGCGATCGTCATGGGGCGTGACCCAGCTGCCGCGTTTGGAAAAGTGGAACTGACCGACCACGCGCGCTTGGCCACGCTTCAGGATTCGCTGGACGACTCCTTCCGCCCGGCCGTCGGCGATCCGTCTAAGCTGTACCAAAACGCGATCGGCGTGCATCGCGCCGCCCAGCGACCTCCGGGAGACATAGATGTCTCCCTCTACCCCGTCTAACGGGTGATCCGGCACGACGAATCCGTAACCGTCCCGGTGTAGGATGACTCGGCCGCTCACGTATTCGGAGGAGCTGCCCGGTACGGCGTAGTTGCCGCGGCGGAATTCAACCAGCCGGCCCTCCGAGACAAGTTGTCGCAGGTTCAGCTGCAAGGTGCGCCGCTCCTCGCCCCGCACGCCGAAGTGCCGCGCGAGGGTCCGGAAGCCGGTTCGGCCGCGCGGCTGGCGGCTGACATACTCGAGCACGGACTCACCATCCATGGCTCCACTATATCGAGCGGGGAGGAGAGCGGCCTAAGATCGTGCCAGTCAGCTGTCCCGGACAAGACTTTCTGATCGTCCCGGCGACATCTTTCGTTGGTGCGCCGGCCTTTCTGCCGGGCGGTGGAATGCCGGCAAGAATGCCGGCACAGCACGCTGAAAGTGTGCGCCACGTCGCTTTCGAGCCCGACATTTCCGAAACTATAGTGAACCCGTCTCCAGGACAGTCCGCTAGGCAGCTTCTGAACATGGTGTACGGCGTTGGCGGCCGCAGCGCCAGAATCTCTTGCGCCCGGTGCCGGCACTTAGTGGGAGCTCCGAATCACCACAAGAGTGGCACGGGTTGCGACACCTACTCCAACACCCGAAAGCCCTCGCGACGCGCAGCCTCATTTAGCCGGTCGTCGAGGGAGACGAACTCCAGTGACGGGGCCTCCCCGCCGCCGGCCGCCATGGCGGCAGCCAACTGCAGAGCGTCGGTGCTGCGAAGAGGGTGCATGCGTAACAGCCGCTGGGCCGTGCGACGCAGGCGGGCGGTTGGCTGCAGCTCGTGCCAGCTTAAGGCAAGCGCTTCAAGACGCTCGAGGACGCTCGCCGCGTCGCCTACACTCAGGTCGCCGCTTCGCTCGTGGCGGGCGATGGCCGAACAGACTTCAACCGGCGTCGCCCACCAAACAAGCATCACCGGATCGCGCTCGAGGAACGAGAGTACTCGCTCCCGCTGTGATTCCATGACGAGCAGAGGCACGATGGCGGAGCTGTCCCAGAACCTCAACGGCCCTCTCGCCTCTCTTTGAGCAGCGCTTCCAGGACACTTTTGGAGGGGGCGGGCGGCCTCGACTTTAGCATCCGCATGGGAACGCGCTTTTCGGCAGGCTTGATGAGTCCCTCGCGGGTGAGCACGGCCAAACGGCCTCTGGGATCGTCGCCGGCCGTGGCGGGTTCAATCTTTGCCACCGGCTGATTGCGGTCCAGGATTAGCACCGTCTCTCCCGCCCGGACCTTCTTGAGATAGGCGCTCAAGCGACTTTTGAGCTCGGATACGGTAGCTCTTTGCATAAGACTATCATAGCTAAATTATTATGACTATTTTAGTCACGCTCGGTGTGCTTCCACAACTACAGATGAGAATCACTGAGCTTGCCGTGTCGGTAACATGGTGACCCAGTGACCCGCAGAACCAAGCAACAGTTCCTTATTTGCTAAGCTGCTCATTCTCAGCCAATGCGCAAGGCTCCGGGAACTTCGGGCACGGCATGCAGTGCCCCTACATTTCCAGGCACCCAACAGATCTGTAGGGGCACAGCATGATGCGCCCGCCCGCACTCGCCCGAAACCTGAGTGTATTTATGAAATGATGCACTAAGCTAAAAACATGGCTGACTTCGCGGTCACCGAGCTGGACAGCGGGATTGATTTTTCAACTCTCCCCTACTGGGACGTCGTAATCGTGGGAGCGGGCCCCGCGGGACTCGCCGCCGGCCTCACGACCGCCCACCGAGGCCTGACGACGCTGGTTGTCGAAGCCAAGAACAGGCCGGGCGGCCAGCCTCAGTTCCTTTACGCGGATAAGAAGATCGTGGATGTTCCGGGCTTTCCCGACGGGGTTACCGGGGAGGAGCTTTCCGCTCGGGTGTTTCGCCAGGCGGAAAACGCACTCGTTCAGTTTCGCTTCAACGAACAACTGGTCGCCATCGAAGACACCGAGCGGGTAGAGAAAGATGATCCCCTGAAAAGGCTCGTGACAAACGGCGGGGGCTACGTTTGCCGCAAAGTGATCATCGCCTGCGGACTGTTGCACTACCCAAGGAAGCTGCCCGTTCTCGATCAGCTCAATTCGAAAAAGGTCTACTACAAAATACCCAAGATCGGCGACTACGAGGAGAATCAGGTCGCCGTGGTTGGCGGCGGCGACTCCGCGATGGACGCGGCCTTGATGGTTCTGCAGCGAAACGGCCGGGTCGATATGCTCATCCGCGAGGAGGTTCCCCTTGGGAAAGCGGATACCCTTGCCCGCATCCGCCGTCTGGGCGGACATATCCACACCTCCCGCGAGATCACGGCGGCGGAATTTCGCGGCGACAAGATCGTCCTCACCGTGTCGGACGGAACCGACGTGGAGTGCGACTTGGCCATCGTACAGATCGGTTTCCTTTCCGCCAAGGAGACGTTTCAGCGGCTGGATCTGCGATTGAATCACAACGGCAGTATCGCCATCGATCCCTATTACGAGACGAGTCGGCGGGGGATCTTCGCCGTCGGCGATGTCCATGGCGACGTCAAACTCATTACCGTGGCTTGGGCCGAAGGCATTCAGGCCGCCATCTATGCCTTCAAGGAAATCACCAGCCCCTACTGGCTAAACGAAAAGCGATTGCGCGACCAGAAGATCACCATGATCGGTGAAAAGATCACTCAGGCGGCACAAAGCCAAACTCTTGCCAAGCGAAAGCGGACGTGATCTGAGGTGTTTGAGCTTCTAACCTACTCACGCTCTGCAATCGACACCCCCCTTGCCCGCAAACGGATTCGGCAACGAATTTCTGGTCGCGGGACTCGGCTTTGTTAGGCTGCTCTTTGTCGCTCAGATACGGTCAGGATGGGGTAAGATAACCGAGGACTGCAGGGATGCGACTCGCCGGAGGCCTGTCAACAGCAAAACCATCTTGGGAGAACGCCCCCTGCGTGTCTCATCCAGCTTCGGGCTAGTGAGATGGTAGTGGGCGAACAGTTTACAAGTATCGCCTCGTGCTGAGACCGGCCATGACTCTCACACTTGCTTTCGCAATCCGTACGGGTTCGCGATGGTGTGCTTCTTTACTGATTTCGGCCTGTGCCTTGTCGCCGGCGGCCCAGCGGCCCGCCATGCAAAACCCGCACACGTCACCGGCTGATGTACAGGCTGGAGAACATTTCTACCGCGCTTCTTGCGCCATTTGCCACGACTTCGATGGTCGCGGACAGCCCGGACTCGGTCCTGAGATCAGGACCACATCGCCCGGCCGCTCTACGGACACGCAGTTGTACGGAATCATCAAGAACGGATTCCCGCCCCAAATGCCACAGATCTCCTTCAGCGAGAAAGAGCGCTGGCAGGTCGTAGCCTTTGTCCAATCACTCCGGCAGGCTTCCGAAACCTCGGGCAACCCAGCCGCGGGCGCCGTGTTCTTTCGAGGCAAGGGCGAGTGCCTCGGGTGTCACAAGGTTCAGGGCAAAGGTGGTCCATTCGGTCCTGAGCTCAGCGAGATCGGAGCCCTGCGATCCGTTGAAGAACTTAGGACCTCCATCCTCGCTCCGAACGAGGACGTCTCTTCCGGCTATTGGAGGGTCCGCGCCGTAACCAGCGACGGAGAGAAGGTCACCGGCAGACGCTTGAACGAAGACACTTATTCGGTCCAGTTGCTCGATGGCAATGAGCGACTGCGCTCGCTGATGAAAGAGGATTTGCAGAACTTCGAGATCGACAGCAACTCGATGATGCCTTCTTACGAAGGTAAGCTCAACGAGCGCGAGATCGATGACCTTGTCGCTTACCTGGCCACCTTGAGATCAGAGAGAACGGAACCATGAGAAACTTCGGGCGCTTAATTCTGTTGCTGCTCTGCGTTGTGACGCTGCCCGCCCAAGTCAGCTACGAACGCCTGCTCAACGCGGAAAGCGAACCCGGGAACTGGCTCACCTATTCGGGTACCTACCAAAGCAACCACTACAGCAAACTGGAACAGATCAGCCAGGAGAACGTTGGCGGCCTCGAACTGAAATGGGTTTTCCAGGCCGGCACAACCGACAAGTTCCAGTCCGCGCCACTGGTTGTCGACGGCGTCATGTATTTGACCGAGGCGAGCAACGATGTTGTTGCGCTCGACGCTAAGACAGGTCGTACTTTCTGGAGGTATGAGCACAGCCTGCCGGAGCGAATAAACGTCTGCTGCGGACAGGTGAATCGTGGGCTGGCCATGTTGGGCAACCGCCTCTATGAGGGGACTCTCGATGGGCGCTTACTGGCTCTCGACAGCAAAACCGGCGCCGTGCTGTGGGATCGCCAGTTGGTTGATAACACCAAAGGGTACGCCCTGGCCGTGGCTCCGCTGGCGGTAAAAGACAAGATCATCCTTGGCACCGCGGGTGGCGAGTACGGCATCCGCGGATTCGTTGATGCCTATGACGCGGAAACCGGGGAACAGGTTTGGCGCTTCTATACCATACCCGGGCCGGGCGAGCCGGGCCATGAAACCTGGGAGAACGATGCCTGGAAGACGGGGGGCGGCTCCGCCTGGGTAACGGGTTCGTTCGATCCGGAGCTTAACCTTCTTTATTGGGGGATCGGCAACCCCAGCCCGGACTGGAACCCGGAAGTTCGGCCGGGCGACAACCTTTACACCGGCTCGGTCGTGGCCCTTGACGTGGATACGGGCAAACTGAAATGGCACTTCCAGTTTACTCCGCATGACGAATGGGATTACGACGCCGTACAGATACCGGTCCTGGTTGACATGGAATTCCGTGGCCGCCCGCGCAAACTCATGCTGTGGGGCAATCGTAACGCCTTCTACTATGTTCTCGACCGGGAGACCGGAGAGTTCCTGCTGGGCAAAGCCTTCGCCCGGCAGACCTGGGCTGAAGAGCTAGACGAAAACGGGCGGCCGATCAAGATACCCGGCATGGGTCCTTCCAAGGAGGGCAAGGCCGTCTACCCCGCCGTGCAAGGGGCGACGAATTGGTACGCCCCCTCCTACAGCCCGCGGACCGATCTGTTCTACTTGGCGGTTTGGGTCGACTACTGGGGTCTGTTTTACGCCGACGAACCAGTCTACACTCCCGGCAACTTCTTCGGTGGCGGCCTGGTGAAGAGAATCTATCCCAACAGGATGTCGGAGGGGGACGTGGGCTACGGCGCCGTCCGCGCGCTGGACCCGCGCACGGGTGAGTTGAAGTGGGAGTTCAAGATGACGGAGATCTCCGAAAGCGGTCTGCTGTCGACGGCAGGCGATGTCCTCTTCTCAGGCAGTTTTGAAGGCAACTTCGTGGCGCTTGACGCCCATAGCGGTAAACAGTTGTGGCGAACAAGTCTCGGTGGCCGGATGACCAACTCCGTCGTCACCTATCTCGCCGACGGCAAACAGTATGTCTCCGTCGCGGCGGGTCATTCCCTGTTCACTTTCGGCCTGAGAGAATGACCGGGCAACGACGTGCCGGATGCCGGCCGTACTAAGGTGGGGTGCTTGGGCAGGTGATTTCGTAATATAATGGTTGTTCACCCGTGATGGGGAGAGTGTCGGCTCATGGCGAAGGGTTTCGCTAGAGATCGTCCAATCGCCTGACAGCGGCGTACTCCGCCTTCCCGGTCAATTGAAGACGTTAGTGACAGTGCGCGAGAGCACACCCGGTTCAGTAATCGTTTCCCGCTTTTTACCATCGTCACACTAGACGCTTTTCTTGTCGGCGTTGATAGGATGGGGGACGCAGAGGTCCACATGGATTTTTATCCGATTCTTTGGTCGCTTCTGATCGCATTCATTCTGGCTGAGCTTTCTACTTTTTCTACGACGATCTACTTGCATCGGTGCCTGACGCACCAGGCGCTGAAGCTTCACCCGGCGCTGGCGTTTCTTATGCACTTCCAGTTATCTCTAGGGACCGGCATCGTTCCCCGTGAGTGGGCCGCTGTTCACCGCAAACACCACCGCTTTTCTGATCAGGAGGGCGACCCCCATAGCCCGTATATCGAGGGCCTCTGGAAGGTTCTTTTCTTGAACGTGTTGATGTACAAGAGAGAAGTAAAGAATCCTGAAACGATTGCGACCTTTACTCTGAACTGGAAAAACGACTTGATCGACCGAATTCCAAACGCCGGAACGGTGGGGCCCTACTTGGGAATGGCTATACTAGCAGCCTCGTTTCCAGCGCTTCTGGGCGTCAACGTTTGGCTCGGCGCCGTCCTCGGAGTTGCCACTTGGTGGCTTAACGCCGGCATGTACGTCTTCTTGAACGCGATGATCAACAGCGTTTGCCACAAAGTCGGTTATCGCAACTTCAAGAATCATCTCGCCACCAACCTACAGTGGGTCGCTCTACTCACCGGAGGAGAGGGTCTGCACAACAATCACCATCAGTTCCCCATGTCCGCTCGCATGAAGGCCAAAAGGACCGAGATTGACCCGGCGTGGCCGATCATCTGGGTACTGAGGAAGCTGCGCCTGGCCGAGTACAGCGATTCCGCGCTGGCAACGACCGAACCGCCCCTCAAGAAAGCGGCCTAAACCTCGTTCAAGTGGCTGACACGAAGATTACGGTAGGCAACAACGGACCCTTCCGGGTCGAAGGCGAGTTCACCGTCGTCGACGCCGACGGCAAGCCCTTTGATTTGGCCGGCCGCACGGTGATTAGTCTCTGCCGCTGTGGCGAGTCGGAGAACAAACCCTTCTGCGACGGCAGCCACGGCCGTTGCGGCTTCGAGTCCGTTACACCGGCTCGGGCTCTGCCTCCTCCCAAGCCTAAGCCGTAAGTTCCCCCGGGCACGCCTAAACCGAGCCGCGACCGTCAGGGAGCGGTCAAGCCGCCACGGTCGTTTACGGATGCTTGGCTTGTCACTACCGTTCCGGCTCAGTTGCCCGCTATTGCACACCCTCGCCACGAACGAATCAGAGCCGTGCCCGTCAGGGCGCGGGCCCGCGGGCTAACGCCCGCGGCTCTGTGCGGTTATGTTCAGCAAGCTGGGCCCGGTCGGACATTCGCCAACAACTGAACTTGCTCCCTCTCTTGACTATGACGAGCCTCCTCATGGAAGCCACGACCACCAGAGCGCGGACCAGTAATGCAGCTTACTCGTCCACCGGACGGCCGTGAGAATATCCTCTTTGGCCGTGTTGGGACTGCCATCTCGTCCTACTCCTACCCCGGTGGACCCTGCCGGGAACTTTCCTCAAGACGGACGTCAAAGCCTTTCGCTGCCCGAAAACAACAGTAAGACCATCGTTGCGTTGTACCCGGCGTGCATGAAGACTGACGGAACGACTGACCGCGTGCCGGCCCTCACCGCGCCGCAGGCAGTGCCCACTAGGAAAAGCCCAAGCAAGATCTGCCACTGCCACGCGTTCTGGCGGCCATGGAGGGCCGTGAACATGGCGCTCGTTAACAGGACCGCTACAAAAGCACCGTGAGATCGCTCGAACACAGGGAATAGGAAGCCCCGGAACAGAAGCTCCTCGACGACGGGGGCAATGAGCACGGCGAAGAGAGCCACGAGAGCGAACGAGAGTTGGTCCTGTAACATCAGGGCGTCAATGGGGAGAGGCTTTGCCGGTTTGGGAAGAAGTGTGACGCCGAGCGACACCACGAGATTGAGGAGCAACCCCAAAAAGATGTAGTGGAGACGGGAATGACCCCGTGTTGTCCAGCCGATCGCCGGCCCGAAGGGTAGCTTGTAGTGTGCTGTGATGCGCCAGTAGATAAACCACAGCAGCGTGAGCGACCAGACAAACTGCACGGCCAACGCCAGAGGAGCCGATGTGAGGGAATCGAGAACGGAGGGCGCGCTGTCTCTAAACAGGCCAAGCCCGAAGTAAACGCAGAAGCCAATTACATTGACGATGAGCAATGCCGGTGCCGCAAAGAGGATGAGGTAGGCGATATCGCGGTACCTCCACCCGCCTGGCATCTCAGCTGCTGCTGGGGCGCCCGGTTCGGGCTCGCCCGAACGCGTCTGTACCTGTACTGAACTGTCGGCGGCGTGCGGTGGGGGTTCTGCTGCGGAATCGCGGTCCATCGAACGATTTCCTCCATCCTACCAGCCCGGGGCGATTTCTCCGGCAGGACGGCGCTCAGCATCCTCGGCAACGAGCGGACATTTTTTCTGCTGACGAGCGCCTGTTGGGCGAGCCACAGAGCTTCCGACGTGGCCTGAACGTCCCGGTTGGCCACCTGGCGATTCTTCGCGAGGTTGTTACCGCGATCGTGGCAGGAACAGTAGGGACCGGCGATCCGGCCGGTCCTTCGCCGCGCCAGCGGCGACAAGAGACAGCGCCCGCCTCGACACCCTACTGCTCGAAAATCGTCTCGACGGGAACGATCTCTATGCTCCCGATGTCGAGCCTGTAGCGGCCGATGATCTTGTCTTCGTCCAAAATATCCTGCGGTGGTTTGGACGCGTAGTGAACTGTGGAGGGCGACCGGGACCGCAGCGCCCGCTTCATCCCCTCGGCATCTTTGGTGATGATAACGATGTCTAGGTTGGTCGAGCGAAGGTGTTTGCGGATGACCCGGTTAACATCTTCCAGCGTCAGCTTCGCGAGGGCATCCTTGAGGAAGGCTCCGAATTCCCCAATGTCATAGTAGCGACTGTCGAGGGCATAGCCCAGCCGCTCGCGTTCCGTTTGAGTGAGAAGATTGAGGGATTTCGACAGGAACTGTCTGGTGGACCCAAGGTCCTCCTCCGAGAGGCCCTCCGTAACCAGCTTGTTGAGCTCGTAGAGCGCTACCCGCAAGGCGAACGGTCCGTTTTGCGGCTCCACGGGCCGTATCCAAATCTGAAAGATCTGTTGCCGCCGGGCGAGATTAGGGTCGGGCTTGAACTGGAACATGCCGCGCGGGAAATACTCAATGTAGGCGTAGTCGCCGTAGTTCATCCCGCGAATCTCGCGGATACGCTGGAACAGGTGACTCTTGCTGGATCGGTGCTGTCCGAAGTAGGACTGCACGAGTTTCAACGCGGGCCAGTCGGGGGAGGCGCGGGTGACGTCGATCGGGAACCCCAGCGAGATCAAAGTTCCGCGAGTATCCTTTTCGATGATCTTGATACGTAGCCTTTTTGTAACTGCTGGTGCGGGAAGCTCTCCCCGGCTCGGCACACCGTCGGGTAAAGCAGCGAAGACCGCTTTCACCTTTTCCGGGAAATCCTCCGGGTACCCTCCCGCCAGTCCAATCACCAAGTTGCCCCTTTTGTAATTGGCCTCGTAGAAAGCCTTCAGGTCAGCGATCGTCAGTTTCTCCAGGGCCGAGACGGTTCCCACGTTGTGATGGCCATAGGGGTGGTCACGATAGATCTGCCGGTACAAGAATTCTTTGCCTAGCTCCTCCTCATTGTTGCTTCGCAACTGAATACGCAAGAAGTTGATAGCTTCGTCCTTCAGACGTTGAAAGTCTTCTTTCCTCCACCCTGGTTCGAAGAGCATGGCACGCAAGATCTCGTAGTATTGGTCCAAGTTTTCCACGTGGGTCGTCCCGTGGAAAACAGTCATCTCTTTATCGACTTGAGCGTTCACCGCAGCCGCCATCGGAAACAAGGCTTCCACGATGTCGCCGTAGGTCATCTGTTTGGTCCCGCCCTTGCTGACCATGGCGGCCGTTAGGGCAGCTGTGCCTTCCTGGCCCGTCGCATCGTCGACGGCGCCTGTGTGGAAGAGGATGCGGAAGCTGACCAGCGGGGACTTGCTGGGTGATGTAATCAGAGCAGGCTCGGCCCCGTGACCGCTGAGGCAGGCAATCAGCAGCAGAAGAATGGCCGGCACCCTATTCATTGCTTTCCACCGTCCGCTGCTTCAGGACGAAAAACAAGGCGGGCCGTCGTTCGGCCTTCGGGAATGAAATACTTCTCGGCGACAGTCTGTATATCGGTTGGGGAAACCTTACGGTAAAGGGTGTAGCGCTTGTTAATGGTTGCCGGACTGCGCCTCAGACCCAGAAAGTGTGCCAGCGTGCCGGCGATGGCGGCCGTACTGTTCATACCGAGCGCGAAGTCAAATCGCAAGTGCGACTTGACGGCCTCGAGTTCGTCCGCGGAAACTTCGTTCTCCCGCAGCCTGTCAAAGACCGCCAACATTTGCTGCTCGACGTAATTTACGTCCTCCGCTTTCTTAACCAGAGCTACCGCCGAGAACAGATAGGGATCACGGTGGTCGTAGTAGGCAGGGAACAAGGTTTCGACCTTCTGCTCTTCGATGACCAGCTTTTTGTAAAGCTCAGAGTTTTCCGAGAAGGCGTGGAATGCGATGACATCAAGTGTGGCCGAATCGGCGACCTCGTCGTCGTAGCCTGGGGTATGGAAGGAGATCGAGACAATCGGCAGCGTCGGCGTGTGAAACTGAACTTCGGCGGTCTTCAGCTCTTCCTGGGGAGGCTCGGCGGGAATCACAGGTTCATAACTGCCCTGCTTCCACTCGCCCCAGTACTTCTTGACGAGAGGCAGAGTTTCATCCCGGGTCACGTCGCCCACAATCGATATGATCGTGTGTTCGGGCCGATAGTAGCGGTCAAAAAACTGCAGGCCGTAGTCATACATCTCGGGCATCTTCTCGATGTCCCGCAAGAACCCCATCGTCGTGTGTTTGTAGGTGTGTTTGGTGAAGGCTTTGTCGCGAACCACTTCGTCGAGCTTCCGCATCGGGCTGGCGAAGTTCTTGTTGTACTCGCCCAACACCGCGCGGGTTTCCGTTCGAAAAACCTCTTCCGCATACGTCAGGTTCTGAAAGCGATCAGCCTCGATCTCGAGAATGGGCTCCAGGTCTTCTTTCGAAAAGACGGCGTGATAGACGGTTCGGTCGTCCGTGGTGTAAGCGTTCGTCTCCGCCCCTGCCGCCTGCATCACGGCCTCCCATTTTTCCGGAGGGAACTTTTCGGTGCCGCGGAACATCATGTGTTCGAAGAGGTGGGCGAATCCCGACCTGCCGGGCTCGACCTCGTTCCGCGAGCCGACTTGCACCACAATGTAAAGCGCAACGACATCGGGAAACTCCGTTGTAACGGTCACCAAGCGCAGTCCGTTGTCTAAGTCGTCAATCGCGTAGGGGTAAGGGAAGATCTTGTCTTCGGTAGGCGGGCCGCAGCCGAGCGCCACGCCTAGAAGGGCGCACACCACCAGAGTTTTCTTCATCTGCTTTCTACTGAGTCTCGCAAATTATGGCGACATGGCCCGTGTTCAGCCCGTAGGGGCACAGCATGCTGTGCCCGTGTTCCAAAGTCACTCTATGTTGCGAGCCTCAACAATTCCAGGCGACACAGGTTTACCCGCTCGACAGGGAAACGATAGCAAAGCCATCTTCCGCTTTGCACAGGGGGCTTCGCGACGACACTCGCCGGCCGCTGGAATCTCTTCATCGCCTCTGACACCGCGGGCAAAAGTGCGTGCCGCGGCTGGCTACGATTGTGCGGCGAAGCGGCGTGCCACAGGCTTTACACGGTTGTCCGGTCCTGCCGTACACCATGGCCCTGAGCTGGAAGTATCCTTGTGCCCCTTCGCTGTTGACGTAGTTGTTGATCGTCGATCCTCCTTCCGCGATAGCGTCGTGGAGTACTTCCCTGATCGCCCGGTGCAGGCGCGCGGCGCGCTTACGTCCTACGCGGGCGCTGTTTGTCTTGGGGTGAATGCGCGCACGGAAAAGTGCCTCGTCGGCGTAGATGTTCCCCAAACCGCGAAGAAACTCCTGGTTGAGCAACAGCGCTTTCAGCATGGCCCGGCGCGACCGCAGTCGGACCGCGAATTCCTCCACAGAGATCTCTAACGGCTCGGGCCCCAGTTGCCGCAGTCGCGCCGGCAAGCCGTCGGACAACTGCCAGCGCCCGAACTTGCGGATGTCGTGATAGATGAGTGTGGGACCGCCTTCCAACTGCAAGATGGCCCGCGTGTAGGGTCCTGGTTCGCCATTGATGATGAAATTCCCTGTCATACGGAGATGTATTACGAGGCACGAACTCTGTCGACCGTGTTCGAGGCCTATGACGATATACTTGCCGTGCCGACGTAGAGCTACAATTCTTTGCCCGCTTAGCCGTGCGGCCGTCTCGTCTGCGTCCCCAATTACGAGCTGGGGGAAACTAAATTCCACGTTGAGAATCCGCCGATTGAGAACATGGCGCGACAGTCCCCGAATAATCGTTTCAACTTCGGGCAGTTCGGGCATCAAAGGCGGATACGGGATGTTCGGGGAAGAAGGGAGGGAAACAAGGGGTAGTTTTGTGTTTTCGGCACGGGACTGGTCCTAGGAACAGAGCCGCAGGCGAGAGCCTGCGGTCAAGGTTTCGAAATCATCTCGCCAATGAGACACGCCGGTCGTTGCGCAGAGCCTTGACCGCACCCTTTCGGGCGCAGCTCTGTTTATACGCGTTCTGCCTCGATTGCCCCTTGTCGGGTGGGACTGTGCTGTAGCACCAGGGCGACAAGCAGGAGTGCTTGTCCCACCATGGCGCCCTACACTCAGATTCACTCCCATTCAATCGTCGACGGAGGCTTGTGGGAAATGTCAAGGAGGACCGCCTCAACCTCCGGCAGCGTGGTCAACGTCCTTGCCAGCGCGTGCAATTTCGCGCCGCCAAGCTGGGCCACTTGCGCGGTCATTCCGTCCACCGACGTGATCGGACGTAGCACGATCGCTTCACCGCCCTTGCGAGAAAAGGGCAACAAGATGACGGGACACTGCCAGACGGAGTTGTAGAGGCCGCTGTCCCTCAGGAAATCCGTCACAATGTTGTCGGCTTCCTGAAGCAGTCCCACCCGCTTCTGCGTCAGGTAGGCGCGTTGGATCTTCCACTCGGAGGGCCGGAACCGTCTCGGTGTCAACAGCATCACGACACGGTTCGTGTGCCGGCACTGGTTCGTAATCTGAGTAGCCAACGGCAGACTATGGCGATATTCTGGTTGCCCGTCATAGAGAACAGTCACCTTCGCGTAGCTTCTGCTGTCGCCCTGTACGCCTACACTCCGCAGCGGCAACAGAACGGCTCGATAATTTGACTGCTTGACCAACTCGTTGATCGCAGGGTCTTTTTGGAGCTTGGCCGTGCGAGCGGAGCAAAGGCAACGAATCGCCAGTCCCGGGCCGGGGAATGGGTGCCGTCCGATGAGTTCTTTCGGCAATCCCAGCACGCGACCCAGTAGCCGGACTTCGTCCTTATAAAATTCGGACAGCGGCTCCAGCACACGGCCTTGTTTGATGAGCTCGCGGATCCGCTTCACTCGGTTGTGATGAGTCTTGATGACGGACGAATTGGCCGAACCTCCTGATTCAATCGTGTCGGGATAGATCGTGCCCTGTCCGAGTACCCAGTTATGGTTCTTGAACTCCTGACGCTCGAGCACCCGGTCCTGAACGTCAACGAAAAGCTTGCCGATGAGCCGCCGCTTCTGCTCCGGATCAACGACTTTTCTCAGGGCACTGAAGAAAAAGCCACGGGCGGAGACGACTTCGAGGGACCGAAAGCCCATGCGATCGAAAGCCCTGCGGATTTGCTGGGTCTCGCCCGCGCGCATGAAGCCCGTATCGACGTAGATGCCGTGTACGAGCTCGGGGCCTAGCGCGCCGACAGTCAACGCGTAGGCCACCGTCGAATCAACGCCGCCGCTCAGGAAGAACAACACGCGGCGGCCTTTCACCACGCGCTGAATGTCCCGTTGAATCTGAGTCACGCGGTCCTGAGGGTGCCAATTCATACGGCAGCGGCACACGTCCGCGAGGAAGTTGTGTAGGATCTCGGCTCCGTGCACCGTGTGGACAACTTCGGGATGGAATTGTAAGCCGAAGTACTTCCGGTTCAGGTCGCCCATAGCGGCCACCCTGCACTGTCGGGTGTCGCCGAGAACTTGGAAACCTGACGGAAGCTTGGTGACTTGATCGCCGTGGCTCATCCACACCCTCTGGCGACGAACTTGTCCGTCGAACAGCGGGTCGTCCCGCCGTACTCGCAGGTCGGCCCGCCCGAATTCATGTGTCGCTCCCGGCTTGACCTCTCCATCCAGGTAATGAGCCATTAACTGATGGCCGTAGCAGATGCCGAGCAGCGGACGCCTGATCTGGAACAGATTCGTGTGGGGCTGCGGACTTTCGGGAGCAAAGACACTTGCCGGACCACCG
This sequence comes from Bryobacterales bacterium, assembly GCA_965248105.1. Taxonomy (GTDB): domain Bacteria; phylum Acidobacteriota; class Terriglobia; order Bryobacterales; family UBA6623. The sequence goes on along the minus strand of CBDFIK010000005.1, from coordinate 1,155,865 downwards.
GAGATGATCACGCCCCGGTATTGCTTTAAATCCGTCGGCTTTACGGAGAGCGGCAGGATCTCCGCATAGACGCCCAACTCGCGCACTTTTCGCGCGATCAGGTGGCAGTATTGCCCTCCGGAATCCAGTACAGCGACTTTTTCCATTGGGGGACTCGCGGGTCCGCAGCCGCCCGCCAAGGGAAGGGGCGGCTTCCTAAGTGCCTGACATTATAGCATTTAGGTAAGATATATTGGGTAAGTTGTTGATTTTATGAGGCTTGCTCGAATCCAATCTCCGGTAATCCTCGAAAAAGAACCTCGCTCAAAGTGGAATCTCAGTCTCGGATGCGGCCGCACGAAGCGGAGCCGCAACGGTCGAACCTCCAGGACCGGCGCCCAGTCGTTTACCCGGTAAGTTGTTGGGAGCGAAAGGGTTGTTCCCCAAAAGCGCCATGACTCTTGGATGCCCCGCCATCCCAAGTCCGCTGACGCTCGACCTGGCGCAAAATGGAGTTGGCGAGGCCAACGAGGGGAAAGTACCGACCCTCCTATGTGAGCCGTATTGACCGATTCAGTGAGCTCTCCTACACTGACCGTAACGGCCCGTGGTAGAAGGTGGGTTCGGCGAAAGTGGGGCGGCTGGTAGGTCTGAAAAAATCGGGGATTGTCACCAGCCGTGTCCTTTGAAGGCGCGTAGAATCCATGACATCTTCAAACGCGGTTGACTGTCTCCAGCATTTTTTCACACATTCCTGTACCCGATTCTTGCCGGACTTTCACCGCGGGCCGCTAACCATGCGGCACCGGGGTCTTTGCTCACTGTTGCTCCTCGTCTTGCTTTCACCGGCCCTGTCGGCGGATCGCAATCCAACCTGCCGGACCTCGGCGCACCTGAAGATCGACGAATCCTTCCTCTCAATTTCAGAGGCGACTGGGGGCATGATGTTCAACCTTCGCGCCGATGAGCTCGGCAAACTGAGCGTCCTCTCGTCGGAAATGTTCCTCGGTAGGGACCGGCGTGATCCGCTGTCGGGGATCGAATCCGGCCCCGCCTACCTGATGAAGCTTCGCCGCCGGTTTGGACCGTCTTCGAAGGACGAATATATCGACGTGGATTCCACGGTGACCAAGCTGTTCATATTTCTCAATGCTATGCGCCCTGTCGGCATGGAACTTTCCACGCCTGACGGGTCGCTCGTGACCGGCTCGATGCCGGGCGTCAAGGTGGAGCAGTACTCCTCGGGGTGCCTTGTCATGATCGAAAACGTCAGGCCAGGCACATGGCGAGTGCGTGTCGAGGGATCCTCCGCCGTGGTCGTCCACGTGGAGGGACGGACTCCCATCAGTTTTTTCTCATTCGATTACGTCAGATGGGCCGGGCGACCTGGTCATCAAGGTTGGTTCGACCTCAAAGATCGTCCGCGGGTAGGCGAGCAGCACCGGGCTGAGGCGACAATCTTCGGTCCCGAAGCCTACGACCGGCTGGAAGAGTTTCAGATCCGCTCGCTCGAAGGGGACATCGTCACGAGCATCCCGGTCGAGCAAGAGAAAGCAGAAGACTACTTGGTCGGACCGCTTGACGTCCCGAGGGAAATGTCTCGAATCTATGCCACCGGTCGCGACAAGAACGGCTACCCGTTTCAAAGAATGTACTCTCACACGATTGAAGGGCAACCACCTCTTGAACCAGGGGCCGGCGCCCTCGGCGTTCCGTTGTTCCTCACAGCCGCAATCGGTAATGACCTGAATACGGTGCGTACCCTGCTTCAAAAAGGCGAGGACGTGAATGCTCGTTCAAAAGTTGGTGATACGGCACTGATGTCCGCGGCCCGGCATGCGGACGTGACGATGCTGAAACTCCTGCTTGAGCGCGGCGCGGACGTCAACGCGGTCACCAAATACCAGGGGACTGCCCTTTCCCGAGCCACGGTGGCCGGCAATGTGGAAGCGGTCCGCCTTCTGGTGGGCTACGGCGCGCGAGCCGATGTTCGGGACGGCAGCGGCTATACCGCTTTGGAATGGGCGACGAAGAAGCAATACCACGAGATCATCGCCTTATTCGCCGTCCCAGGCCGCCGCCCGCGACCGGAAGACGTTCAAAACCTAGGCGAGCAGCAGTAAGACGCGCCGGAACCAAACAGAGTAGCGGCCCAAAGGGCGCGATCGAGGCCCCACACCGGTGCCGGTATCTCCATAGCCAGGTTATTTCCTGAAGTCCCGTGACACAGTACATCTGGCCTCGGCCGATTTGGTAGGGACCGGCACTCTTGCCGGTCCTTCAGCGCGAAGCGCCGCACGAAATCATAGCCCAGGGTGAAGCGAAGCGAACCCTGGGTTGGCAGAACCCAGAGGTCAGCCCTGAAGGGCCGTAGGAAACGCGAAAGCGAGGTTGTTGCGCCTGAGGCGTCGCAGTTCGCACCCACGGCTGGCCGCTCCGCACGCCGAAGGTCATCTGCGGTAGGCTGCTTTCATCGTCGGATCGATTCCCCCGGGAGGTCTCATGCCTGCCTGCATCGCTCGTCAAGCTCTCGCCCTAACCACAATAATGCTCGTCGGCTGTCTCTTATCGGGCTGTGGCTCGACGGGAGAAGCCGAAAACAAACAAGAAAAACGCGAAAGAGAGTTCCAGGAATCAATGACCGGGGTCGTGCTCGAGGGCCACTTCACTCTGAACGGAAAGGAAGGTCTCAGCGCGGAGAGGTACGAAATAGAAAAGGTCTCGAGGATGCCCGGCGACTTTTGGGTTTTTCACGCACGCATTCAGTACGGCGGCACGGACGTGACCGTGCCCGTGCCGGTGAAGATCGTTTGGGCGGGCGATACCCCGGTGGTCAGTCTCACGGACGCCACCATCCCCGGCGTCGGTACCTTTACGGCCCGCGTGCTTTTCTACGGTGGCCAGTATGTAGGAACATGGAGCAGCGGCACGCACGGAGGCCAGCAGTTTGGACGAATCGTTCGGCAAGCAGCTGAAGCGGGCGAAGGTTCGTAGCCTACGAGAACGGCGCGGAAGTAAACGCCGCGCGCAGATCGGGTCATTTCGCACACTGACCGGAACTGGCTGTTACAATCGTGTTGCCGGAACACAGAAAACCGGAATTTTCGGATGCTAGGATTGTCTAACGAGAAGGAGATTCACCCATGGCACAGTCCGCTTCGCGCCGTTCATTTTTGTCGGAATTGGCCGCGGGGGCTGCCTTTTTGCCCGCCGCCGCTGCGTCTCTAAGCCAGCTGTCCCCTTTATTGGCAGCGGCGGGTGAGGGGGAAGCCTATTGGGAAATGGTTCGCCAACAGTTCCCCTTTGGTGAAAAAGTTCCCATGAACGCGGCCAATTTGTGTCCGTCGCCTCGGGTTGTCGCGGAGCGGGTTTCCGAACTCACGCGCGATATCGATTTTGACTGTTCGTTCAACAATCGTGACAAGTTCAAGGCCTCCCTGGAAGAATCGCGGCGCAAGGTGGCCGAGCAGCTTCGTGTCAGCGCTGATGAGATCGCTCTCGTTCGCAACACCAGCGAAGCCAATAATGTGGTCAACAACGGGATCTCTTTACGCTCGGGGGACGAGATCCTTCTCTGGGACCAAAACCACCCGACGAACAACGTTGCCTGGGATGTGCGAGCCGCGCGCTTCGGCCTGACCGTCAAGCGCGTGACGACTCCGAAGCACCCGAGTGAGGCGGGTGAGCTTGCGAAGGTCTTCTTGGACAGCTTCACCGCGAAAACGCGAGTCCTGGCCATCACGCACGGTTCGAACATCACGGGCGTTCGCTTGCCGGTTCGGGAGCTGTCGGAGGCGGCCCATCGCCGCGGCATCTACGTGCATGTCGACGGTGCGCAAACTTGGGGCGCGCTCGACCTCAACCTGCGCGATCTGGGGTGCGATTCCTACACCGCCAGCGCGCACAAGTGGCTCGCCGGCCCAAAAGAGGTCGGCCTGCTCTACGTAAAGGAAGAGAGAATCCCCGACATTTGGCCTAACGTGGTCGCACCGGGATGGGGAAGCGACGTTGATCCGGACGTCAAGGGCGCTCGCAAGTTCGAGTCGCTAGGTCAGCGGGATGACGCAGCCCTGGCCGCGGTCGGCACGGCGGTGGATTTTCACCACGCGATCGGTTTCAGGAAGATCGAGGACCGCGTCCTGCAGTTAGCGACTGCCTTGAAGGCCGGCCTGCGGGAGGTCGGCGCTACGCTGGTCACTCCCGAGGATCCAAAGCTGAGCTGTGGAGTCTGCATCATAGAGGTGCCAACCAAGCATCGCCAAGAAGTATTCGACAAGGCATACTCTGAACACGGCATCGCGGGCGCGATCGTCTATGGATTCCGGCTTTGCCCGCACTTCTACAACACGATGGAGCATATCCAGCGGGCGGTGGGCGCGGTCAAGGCGATGCGCGATCAGATTGTGTGAGGCGGGGTCGGGGGTTCCAGCGTCTCGGTGGTGGGAAACAGTTACGGTTGAGGGGAGCGGAGGCAAAGTAAATAGGTTGGCCTGGGCGGAAAACGCGGTCAATCCCCGCCAGTTGCAGACTCAGGCTCACAGTGTTCCTTGATGAGTCGCCGGGCCATGTCTTGGAGTCGGGGGTCATTCGCCACTTCCCTGGCCTCCCGGGCCAAATCGCAGACGGAAGCGGAATCATCAAGAAGGGTGGGGAAGAGGACGGGCTTCAGCAGGAAACACCTCGCCAAACTGTCACCGAAAACCGCCGGGCTCCTGCTTGAGCACTCTTGGAGAAGCGAGGTAGCCTCGCTGAGGCTGCTGTCTCCTTCAGCCAGGCGGTCAGCCTCGAACAAGAACTGCGCGCGGTTCAACAGCGTATCTCCAACAGCGGGCAAGTAGGCGGCGGGGTTGTCTTTCGCCAGCCCCCGGTAAGTCCCCAGAGCTTCGTCGTAGGCCTTTTCGGCCGGCTCCATGCGCTGCGTGGCGCTGTAGAGCACGGCCAGGTTGTTGAGCGTCATCGCGACGTCGGGCAACTGGGCAGCGGGGTTGTCTTTCGCCAGCCCGCGGCGAATATCGAGCGCTTCGTCGTAGGCCTTTTCGGCCGGCTCCATGCGCTGCGTGGCGCTGTAGAGCACAGCCAGGTTGTTGAGCGTCATCGCGACGTGGGGCAAGTGGGCAGCGGGGTTGTCTTTCGCCAGCCCGCGGCGAATATCGAGCGCTTCGTCGTAGGCCTTTTCGGCCGGCTCCACGCGCTGCGTGGCGCTGTAGAGATTGGCCAGGTTGTTGAGCGTCGTCGCGACGTAGGGCAAGTAGGCGGCGCGGTTGTCTTTCGCCAGCCCCCGGTAAGTCCCCAGAGCTTCGTCGTAGGCCTTTTCGGCCAGCTCCATGCGCTGCGTGGCGCGGTAGAGCAGGGCCAGGTTGTTGAGCGTCATCGCGACGTCGGGCAAGTAGGCGGCGAGGTTGTCTTTCGCCCCCTCACGCAGCAGCCAAAGGTTCTGAGAGTAAACCCTGTCGGATTCGGCGTATCGCCGCTGTTTCTGCAACAGTTGCGCGAAGGCGTGGGCGTATTCGGGGGAAGTAGGGCGGTACCGGTAGGCCGATTCAAAGTGCGGCAGGCTGCTTAGAGGCTCGAACTGGAGCTCCCAAAGCCGGCCCCGCTGGTAGTGATACTCCGCCGCCTGCTTGACATCGGATTCCGCCCCCTCGAGAGCCTCGTCGAGCAGGGCGCCCCCCTTCTCAAACTCGCCCTGGCGAATCAACTCTGCGATCTTATGGCTCTGTTCGGTCTTTTCCGGCCCGGACTCAAGACGGGTTTGCAGCTCCCGGTACTTTTCGGACAGCTCTTCAATCCGCCTATCGCGCTCGGCGATGTCGAAGTCTTTTCTATCCATCAGTTCGAGAATCCGCTGGTGAGCCTTAGTGTCCAGGGGTGAAGCCTGCTGGTGCACGTCTCCGATATGAAACGAACCGCCAACAGTTCCTATGGCGGGTGCGCCTTGGGTCTTTTGCCGTACCAGGGTTTGAGCCGTAGCTTGCGGCGCCGGATGGACGGCTGGAGGCCCGTCCGCGGTCAGCTTCTTGCCCCTCATCACCGGGAGCAAAGCGATCGTGCAGGCGGCCAGCAAGGCTACTGCTGCCATGGACACTGCAGCGGGAGCCAACCAGGCGTGGCGCTCTGCCAGCTCCGGTTGCGAAAACAGCCCGAAAACTAGAAACAGTGCGAAGCCCACCAAGCCGAGCGGATGGGTGACGACATCCACCCATTTCTTACCCGAGGACTTTTGTTCGGCTTCCGACATATCAGAGAATTGCAGCTTTTAAGGCCCAGTCACCAACTTTATGGCAGAGACTTTTCCCTGGGATTCCATTTTAGCCCTCATGGCAACCCCTACTCTTCCGCCTCTCGCGCTCGCTGCTCGAACACTTCGCGAGCTTCAGCAAATTGGGCGAGCACGTGTTTGCGTTCGGCTTTCGAGCGCCAGCCGGGGTGATTCTCGGCTTGCCGAGTGATGTTGTCGATCCAGCGGATGAAATACTCGGCGTCTTGTTTTGAGCGGATCGGCCGATCCCCGCAGTGGACGTAGACGGCGCTGGTCTCCGCATAGAGATGGGCGTCGTCGATCGGGAGGACGGGTTGCTCGCTCGTGGCGCGCAGAGTGAACCAGCCACTCTCCCGAACTTCAATCCGTTTGTTGATTTGAGCGTTCTGGCCGCCGTTTTGTATCGGGATTGTGGCTACGACATTGCCGTTGAAGAGCAACTCTAGCGCGTCCACGGCGAAGGCCGATTCCAAAGACCCCGCCACTTGGACCGTGCCGCCTTCGCGAGGCAGACCTATCGTGCTGCCGGGCATTTCCCCGTTGACTTCGAGCTGAATCAGCGGGCCGTTCGTCACAAACGTTCGGCCTTCACGGATCGCCTCCACCCAGCGGTCCCACTCCAATTTGTCGCCCAAATAAGCGTAAGCACGAGCGGCGCCGACGAGCGCGGTCCGGTGGAGGCCAGAGATGGAATCTTCACCACCCGAAGCGGTGACTTTGAAACCGCAGTTCAGCGCCCGATGCCAGACCTTCGAGGTGAATTTGGCGAACTTTGCCCCGGTCATCACCTCGAGGTACTCAAACGCACCGAGCGCGAGGTCGACCGGGAATCCGCGCGCGACCGCGTAGCCGACCGTGGGGGGATCTTTGAAGTAGGGGTGCACGTATCCCCCGAGAGCGCCTTGTTCGCGGGCCAGGCGGAACATGTCGGTATTACTCGGGTAGAGGCTCTCGATGGCGGTTCCTTCGTAGCCGGTGGTAAAGGGGGAGATCAGGTGTTTGTTGAGGTTGATGAAATTGATATGGCCGTAAAACGGCGGACGATACTCCTGGCCCCAAGAGAGAAGCCGATCAGGCGTCGAACGTTTCCGGTCGTAGGCGCCGTTGTAGTATTGGTGGTCGAAGATTCGATTGTCCTTGTTGGCGATCTTTTCGCCTATGACGTCGAGATCTTCCGCCGCGGCCATGAATAGCAGGTTCTCGGGCGTGTTGTGGAGGTTGCCGCCGTAGTTCATATGGACATGATCGCTGCCGCTGTACCATCCTTTGGCTTTGAGATTCGTGAAGCGGCGAAGAGCAAGTTCCACACGAGTCACGCGCCCGGCGAGTACCTCCACCGTTTTTTCGACGGGAGAACGTTCGAAACCTTTCATCGCGTGAAGGGAGACCTTGCCGGCCGGAACATCCACGACAAAGCGGCCTTGGGTATGGAAGCAATCCAGGTTCAGAGCATTAGAGCTCACGCGATGGAAGGCGTTGGGAGGTGCATAGGTCTTCCCATCCGACGCTCGCAAGTAGATCCTTGCTTCGGTCGGCTGTTCCGTGTCCGCGTCACTGACAAGCACCTCCAGAGTGCCGGTAGGCCGGCGGTAGATTCGCTGTCCGATTTCGATCTTGCGCTCTTCGCCGCCATATGTCTTCAGAAGACGGAGGTCGGAGATCCCGTGTTGATTCGACACGTAGACGATCCACTCGCCGTCGGGTGACCATCGCGGGTCAAAGTGGTCCCACTCTCCAAACGTCAACTGGTAGGGTTCGCCCCCAACGGCCGGCAGCACGTAGAGGTTGGTGTACTGGCTCCCGCGGTGCGAGCTGTAGAGAATACGCTTGCCGTCGTGCGACCACTGGGGCCGCGTGCGATAGAGCGTTTCCTCGCGTAGGATTCTCGTCGCCTTGGTCATCGCATCGGACTCAATGGGTGCACGCCAAATCGCTCCGGAGCCCAGCGGGATTCCACGGTTGGAGACCAGAATCATCTCTTTGCCGTCTGGCGAGATGGTGGGCTGGATGTGAAGATCGTTGTTCCCGAAGTAAAGCCGCGAGTTGCCGTACTGGTTGTCCTCGGTTAGGCGAATAGGCTCCCCGGGGTTGCCATCTTCCATAGGCATGGCGTAGACGTTGTACCAGCCATCAGGAGCGGTCGAAACGTAGACCAGCTTGCTTCCGTCTGGCGACCACACGGGATCGAGGTGCACGTGATTCCCCTCGGTGAGAGCTGTGCTCTCGCCGGTTGCAACGCTGAGCAACATCAGGTTAATGCGGCGGTAGTTGTCGTCGGCGGTGTAGGCGATCCAGCGTCCGTCGGGTGACCAAACCGGTGAGGAATCGTAGGTGGAATTCGCCGTAAGCTGATAGGCTTTGTCTTCTCCGGGGCGGATTTTCCAAAGTGACCCGGCCATGCTGAAGACGATCCATTTGCCATCCGGGGACCAACCCGGTCGCCAGGGCGTGGACGACGGCGGCGGAAGGTAGTAATTGTGCATGTAGTTGCCGCCGGTTTTCGCCGCCGGATAGGCGGAGGTCAACGCGTTCGAGCCGTAGAGTCGATCCCCGGCGTCAGTGCGTTTGTCGACGCCTTGTCCCCAAACGAGAGATCCAATCAACGCTGCCGGTAGAAAGTAACAAACGTTAGCCAGGCGCATCCTAGTTCCTCTTCTAAAGCTTCTATCTATGGTCTAGCAGCCGGTGGCAAAACCCGGTGGCACAAGCCAGTCTTGCCCTGGGGGTGCGTCGCCGATCGGTGAACAAGCCGTTGCGAACTTCTGTCACAGGTTACCAGTGTAGTCTCCCTGTCGACACTTCGCCGCACCGAGTGTCCTGAAGGCCTGCGCTAGAATGTAGGCTCTCAACGCCCGCATGTCGCTGCACTTTCGAAACGTTCGTTATCAGTCGGAAAGGCTGTCTTTAACGGTGGACCTCTCGATCCACGACGGTGTGATGGTTGGCTTGACCGGCGCGGACGGCTCAGGCAAGCGTACGCTGCTGAGGCTCGCCGCCGGACTGGTGGAGCCGACGGAAGGAGCAGTGGAAGGCTCCGATTCCGCGAAACTACCTCTCGCGAGCATACAGTCGTCGGATCCCGCCGAAATTCGAGAGTCGATCGATGAAGCATTGCAGGCTGAACCCGGAGTATTGCTCGTCGGACCTGTGTTTGCGTTGACGGACCCTGCCTACCGTTCGCGGTCTCTTGCTGGATTTCACGAACTCAGGCGGCAAGGTTCAGTCGTGGTCATTGCCTCGCACGATCTGACGCTGCTCGAGCGGCACTGCGATGAAGTCGTGGTGCTCGGCGGCGGGGAGGTTCTTGATCGCGGCGACCCTCACGCGGTGCTTCAACACTACCGACGGCGATTAATCGATCAACAATGGGCGTGGGCGGCGCCGGCTCCACTCAATCCGTCTTCGCGCCATGGGGACGAACGAGCCGAGGTCGTGGAGTTGCAGATCAGGGATTCCAACGGATCCCCGACCTCCCTCCTACGGAGCGGTGAAAGGGTGTCAGTTCGAGTGGTGATACGGTACCGGGAGCCCGTAAATCAGCCGGTAGTGGGCATACTCATTCGGAACCGCGTCGGCGTGAGTGTCTACGGCACCAACACTGAGTTGGAGAAGATCGACATTGCCCCCTGCTCGGCCGGCGATCAACTGGAGCTTCTGTTCACGTTCGCCTGTAACCTCTGTCCGCTGGAGTACACGCTGACGGTAGCGTCGCATGACCCCGACGGCGTCGCTCACGACTGGCAGGAGGACGCAATTCGATTCACGGTCAGCGACACGCGTTACACCGCCGGTGTAGCCAACCTACAAGCTCAGGTCTCAGTGCGGCGACTCGCGGCTGGGTGAGATTTCCCCCTATACCTGTGGACGCCCGCGTCTACGTACGGTGGTGAGTGCCCATGGGCCTTCGCAAGATAAACGGAGCCGCGACCGTCAGGGAGCGGTCAGTCCTCCTCTAGAGTCCGGTCCTGCCACCAGCCTCAGGCCCACCCAAGAGGATCACGAGCCTTGAAAGCGGAATCGATCTGCAAAGGATTCCCCTACTTGTAACCCTATTCCAGCCCTGAAACAATGAAATAAAGGCGGTTTTTTACCTTCGCCGACACTTTCGATGAGCGAGAGCCACCAGGCCGGGACACCCACGGTTCGCTCCACCCGGGACCTCCTCAAGGTGTGGGGGCCGGCAGTGGTCATCACGCTGGCCGGCTTTGTCGCCGCCTGGCAATACGTCGATCCCGCGCCGCCCAAGACCCTTCGGATTGCGTCAGGTAGCTCGGAGGGCGCCTATTACCAGCATGCAACTCGCTACCGGGAGCTGCTTGCGGAACATGGAATCACGCTCGAAGTCATCGAGACGGCCGGATCGGTTGATAACCTCGAACGCCTGCAAGCAGGAGCCTGCGACCTGGGTTTTGTCCAGGGAGGCACTGCATCGGTTGAGGCAATCCACTCGCTGGAATCACTGGCCAGTCTGTATTTCGAGCCGCTCTGGGTTTTCCACCGCCAAGGGATCCAGCTCAAGCAGCTCGCGGATTTGGAGGGCCGGCGAATAGCAATCGGCGAGGCAGGCAGCGGCACCCAGTTGCTCGGTCGGACGTTGCTGGCTGACAACGGCATAACCGAGGAATCAGCCGAACTGCGTCCCCTCGGTGGCAAGGCTGCCGCGGAGCAACTTCAGGCCGGCCGGTTGGACGTAGCGTTCTTCGTAAGCTCACCTTCCGCGCCCGTAGTACGGGAGCTCGTTACCGATCCTCGGGTCGCAGTGATGAACTTTCGTCGCCATCTCGCTTATCGAACTCGTTACCGCTTTCTCTCAAGCGTGACTCTAGGCGAGGGCGTGATCGATTTGGACCGCAACATTCCCAAGCAAGACATCAAACTGTTGGCGCCCGCGGCGACGCTGGTGGCGGTTGATGACCTTCACCCGGACCTTGTCCCTCTACTGCTCGAGGCGGCCGGGGCGGTCCACGGCGAGGGAGGTTTGTTCGAAGAGCCAGGTCAGTTTCCCTCTGTGCGCTTCACGGAGTTGCCGATGCGGACCGAGGCTCAGCATTATCTGGATCAAGGACCTCCGTTCCTTTATCGGATTCTGCCCTTCCGAGCGGCTTCGCTAGCCAGCCGGTTGAAGATCCTGCTGCTGCCGCTGGTGACATTGTTGATTCCCCTGTTTAAGGTGGGGCCGCCACTCTATCGCTGGAGGGTTCGACGAAAGATTTATCGCTGGTACCAGGGTCTGCGTGAGCTTGACCTCAAGTTGGTGAACGAGGGCGGCGGGGTCAACTTGGACCAGGAATCAGCCCGGCTCAGAGCCCTCGAAAAGGAGGTCAACGTGGTGTCCGTACCGCTGGCCTACATGGACGAATTCTACCACTTGCGTCTGCACATCGAGTTGATCCGCAACAAGCTGGACAAGGCTCAAAGGGATGGAGCGCCTTCAACCGCCCACGGCAGTGCTGGGAACAGGTCAGGGGACGCCAATGAGAGTTGAGGTCGGTCGTTTCCCCAACATTCGCTCTAGGACGACGTCAGCCCAGATCTGCAAGCCGTTTGCGAACTCCTGGAAGCGCTTGAAGCGAGATGATTAGAGTAGATTGAGGCTGCCGGGAAGGAGATGGACAACCTAAGGAGTCACCTACGTGATTGGATTAAAGCAACATAACGTCCTCTTGGATGCTTTCCCCCAGATAGGGTAGCCAAAAAGGGTGACCCCTTAGGAATATGTTCTTGTTGATATGCGTACCGCTACACGGTACACTTACTTATGATCAGGACGCTTCGTCATCGCGGCCTCAAGCGGCTTCACGAACGGGGAGACCCCAGCAAGCTGCGGGCCGATCAGATGGAGCGTATCGGGATCGCGTTGGCGGACTTGAACGCGGCCAAAACGCCCCAAGACCTGGACTTGCCGGGCTATCGGCTGCACCCGCTCAAAGGGGATCTTAAGGGCTTCTGGAGCATCCGGATTTCCGCCAACTGGCGCATCATCTTCCGCTTTGAGGACGGTGATGCATGCGAGGTTGACTTGATCGACTACCACTGAACAGAGAGGAGCACGAGGCCATGGCAATGAAGTATCCACCGCATCCGGGGCGCAGTATCAAGCAGAACTGCCTAGACGCAGTGGGCCTCAACGTCACTGAGGCCGCGAAGGTACTGGGCGTTGCCCGTCACACGCTCTCGCGCGTGCTGAACGGCCATGCCGCCATCTCGCCGGACATGGCCATTCGCCTCGAGAAGGCCGGCTGGTCCAATGCCGAGTTCTGGCTGCGCCTGCAGACGGCCTACGACCTGGCCCAGGCGCGCCAGAGCGAGGATCGCATCAACGTCGAGCGCTACGAGCCGCGGCCCGCCGCCTAGAGGGGCCGATGAACTTGCCGGCAACCACTGCCGGCTGACCCGGCTTTTTTTCTTGAGGTGATCCCGATCGGATTTTGGAGTCCCGTAGGGCAGGCCTCGGCGGCCGTTTTCGCCGAGACCTGCGACTTTTTCGGGGAGACTAACGATGCCCGGGACGCCGGCACGGCTGTTTCGCGACACGGTTTCCTACAACAAGCGCGATTTGATCCTCACCAAATCAGACGGTGCCTATCAGCCTATCTCCTCCAAGGAGCTTTACCGCCGGGTGGGACGGCTGCCTCCGCTTTGGTCCCTGAAAACGTTGAGAGTTGAGGTCACTTCTTTTTGAACAGCGCGTCAAACGCCTCTCTAGAGCTCTGGGCACGGAGGCACTGCGATTCACCAGGTCGATCGATGTTCGGGGTTCGAAATAATCGCGGAAGTTGGCGCGCTCTTTCTCGGAGACCCATTCGGCCTGCGTTTCCGCGCACTGATTGTGTTTACCAGGATCGAAGAAGCGGCAGTTCCGGCAGCAGTGCAGGTCGCCGTCACAGTGGCCACAGGTGTCTTGCCGCAAGATTTTCTACTGGGGAAGCAGTTGAACCGGCGTGCCGCGGCTGTGGCAGTGGATGGCGACATTGCTCATAATACGTGCAGAATACTTCAGAAGATGCGACAATTCAACGATTCGGGAATGACGAGCCGAGAAACCTCTCCGACAGGTCGGCCGCTGCCGGGTCACGGCACTGCCGTCGCGCGTTGTGCCTTGGCGATGGCGCTGCTGGTTCTGTGTCTCGGTTGCGGTGGGAAAATACCGCCGACTCACTATTACGTGCTCGAGCTGCCGCCAGCTCCCAATCCGGCTTCCGAGGCGCTCCCCGGCACAGCCGTGATCATGCCCCTTCAAGCGTCTCGAATGCTGATCCAAGACCGCATCGTATACCGTCCGGCGAGAGGGGAGGTCGGATTTTACGAATATCATCGCTGGGCAGAGGATCCACGAGACAGTCTCACAAGATCTCTCATCCGGTATCTACGCTCCCGGGGAGCGTTTAGCAGCGTTGTACCGTTTGATGGCCGCTCGAAAGCCGACTACATCATTCGAGGCACGTTGGAGCGTCTCGAAGAAGTCGACTCGGGCGGTGTCGCGGTCTACGTCAAAATCTCGGCGCAACTGATCTCGGCCGAAGCCAGGGAAACGATTTGGCAAGGTGAAGGCGAAGGGCGTGGCCAAGTTACGGCCGGCGAGGTCCGCTCCGTCGTCGCCGAGATGAGTCGCGCGTCGCACCAAGCTGTCAAGGGCCTGGCCGACCAAATCAACGAGTTCGTCAGATCGAAAGCGGCCGCAGTCCAACAGTAGTTCCCACGTTCTGCCGACTTTTTTGCCGCCGGGCGGATTTTCTCGGGACCTCTCCTCGCTTTTGAAATCCAGAAGGGAGCAGTTAGCAGCCCGTGGCAAAAGTTGTGCGGGAGCGAAAAATGGGGACTGCCACCAATTCGCCCCCATCATAGCCCTAGAAACAAGTTACTTATTGATGTTCGCGAAATACAGTGTACGGGCGCAGCGTGCTGCGCCCGCTCTGGCAAGGCATTTGCTGTGTCCGAAAACAACACTATATTCTGCGGGTATCAATAACCTGAAGCGAATTGGCTGGCTGTACCCGATTTTTCGCGACCTTCGCTGCTACCACGGGCTGTTAGGCCTCCCCCCCCGCGGGATCGCCAACCGGCGCTACCCTACGGCCTGGGTGAGCTGTACGTGGATGGTCCGCTTGCGGGGCCGGTTGTCGAAGTCCAGCAGGATGACTTGTTGCCACGTTCCCAGGACCAGCCGGCCACCGACAATCGGAATCGACAAGGACGGTTTCATCAGCGCCGCGCGAAGATGAGCGTAACCGTTTCCGTCGTGCCAGGCTTCGTTGTGCTGGTAGGTCGCGTCCATGGGGGCAATGCGATCGAGAGCGGCTTTGAGATCGGCCACGGCGCCCGGTTCGTATTCGATCGTTGACAGCGCGGCCGTCGAGCCGACTACGAAGACGCTGGCCACGCCGTTGGTGACGCTTCCGCCCTCACAGGCGCGGCTGATCTGGGAAGTGATGTCGACAATGTCGTTAAACCCGCGGGTCGAGACGGTAAATTCCATAGAGCCTATTATGCCCGTAAGCATGACGCTCTAGGTCTCGCTTGGCCGTTTTCTTACCCTCCTGTCATCATGGGGAGTAGCTCGAACATGATTCGGACGATGACTGGACCGACGGTGACGACGAACAGCGAAGGAAGAATACAAAAGAATATCGGAAAGACCAGCTTGATCCCCATTTTGGCTGCCTTTTCCTCGGCGCGTTGCCGAGCTGTCGTCCGCATGAACTCGGAATGTGTCCGCAGAGTTTGGGAAATGCTTGTACCGAAGCGGTCGGCCTGAATCAGCGTGCTCACCAGCGTTTTCATGTCGTCCACGCCGGTGCGGTCTCCCAGGTTCCGTAGGGCATCGGCGCGACGCTTGCCGTGCCGCATCTCCAAGTTGGTGATCGCGAACTCGCTGCTGAGCTCAGGGTAGTACTTTTGCATCTCACGGCTCACCTGGAGGATCGCCTGGTCGAGACCCAGGCCGGACTCAACACAGACGACGAGCAGGTCGAGCGCATTGGGCAGAGCTCGATTGATCTTTCTCCGGCGGCGCTTGACGAACTGCTGAAGTATTTCGCCCGGCCCGAGAAAGCCGACGGCGGCGGCCAACACGATCAGGCCGACCTGGTTTTCTCCTACCACGCCGAAATGCACTGTCAGCAGCCATGAGAGCAGTGGAAACCCCACTATGGATAAAGCTTTGATGCCGTAAAACGTCTTGCATGCACCTGGGGAACGGAACCCGGCGCTGTAGAGTCGTTTCTGGATCGCGGTAAGATCCGCCGGAGAGGCTGGGACCAAGTTCCCAATTTTGGTAAGCAGTTGGTGAAACGCCAAGCTGGGGTGAAGCCCCGGTTCTGTATGCTGAGGTCCCTCCCCCATCGCCCGCGCGACCATGGACTTGGGGTTAGCCCAGAACTTTACGCCGAACAAATACAGCGTGCAGGTGACCAGCACAAACAACAAGATGGACATTACCAAGACCATTGTTACACTGAGAACGGCGCTGACAAACTAGACCACATAGCGGCGGTGTGAAGGCTCCCAGAGGAGGCGGAGGACCAAGCCGCTGATGTGGTCCGCAAGCATCCCCGAGGTGTTTTGTGGAACACCGGAGGGATGTATCGGGTGGAGCTATACGTTCAAGTACGACGAAGTGTCTGCGTCGAAGGGCTAAGCGAACGCGAAGCAGCACGGCGCTTTGGGATTGCTCGCGAGACCGTGCGCAAGATGTTGCGCTACCGGATTCCGCCGGGCTATCGGCGGAGCAAACCGGCGAGGCGTCCCAAACTGGAGGCCTTCACAGGGATCATCGATCAGATCCTGACCGACGATCGGGAGCGTCCGAGGAAACAACGCCACACCGCACAGCGCATCTTTGACCGCCTCCGCGACGAGTACGGGTTCACAGGCGGCTACACGACCGTCAAGGACTACGTACGCGAGAAGAAGCTGGGCGGACAAGAGATGTTCGTGCCGCTGACGCATCCGCCGGGTGACGCCCAGGCGGACTTCGGCGAAGCGGTCGTCGTCATCAACGGAGTGCAGCGCAAGGCGCACTTCTTGGTCGTCGATCTGCCGCATAGCGATGACGCATTCGTGAAAGCGTTTCCGGCCGAGACGACGGAGGCATTCTGCGAGGGGCACAATGCGGCGTTTCGCTATTTTGGCGGCGTGCCGCGCAGCATCGTCTACGACAACACGAAGCTAGCGGTGGCGAGGATCCTGGGAGACGGCACACGCCAGAGGACCCGTGTCTTCTCCGAGCTGCAGTCACATTATCTGTTCGCCGACCGTTTCGGGCGGCCGGGCAAGGGCAACGACAAAGGCAAAGTGGAAGGGTTGGTGGGCTATGCGCGGCGCAACTTTATGGTGCCGATCCCCAGGTTCTCAAGTTGGGAAGCCTTCAACGAACACCTCGAAGCGAAGTGCCGCAAGAACCGTGGACGGCGCTTGCGGCGACACTCGGAAACGATCGGTGAGCGTTTCGAGCGCGACCGCCAGGCGTTTCTGACGTTGCCTGCTGTCGGGTATGACGCTTGCGACAAGCGCACGACGCGGGTGACGTCGTTGTCGCTGGTGCGCTATCGGACCAACGACTACTCGGTTCCGACGCGCTACGGCCACCGCGAAGTACTGCTGAGAGCTTACGTCGATGAGGTGGTCATCGGCTGCGGCAGCGAAGAGATCGCCCGGCATCGGCGCAGCTACGAACGCGAGGAGTTGATCTTCGATCCGCTGCATTACCTGGCCTTGCTGGAGCGCAAGACGAACGCGCTGGATCAAGCCGCGCCGCTCGTCGGTTGGCAGTTACCGCAAGATCTCGTGCGTTTGAGACGCTTGCTCGAAGTGCGGCTGGGTAAACCAGGCAAGCGCGAGTACGTGCAGGTGCTGCGTTTACTCGAAGACTTCCCGCTCACCGACGTCACCGCCGCCGCGCGGCAGGCCGTTGAGTTGGGAACGATCGGCTTCGACGCCGTCAAGCACCTCGTCCTGTGTCGGATCGAGCAACGGCCGCCCCGCTTGGACTTGACGCAGTATCCGCACTTACCCACAGCACAAGTCGAACAGACATCGACAACAGATTATTTGGTGCTGCTGGCACAGGGAGTGGACTGATGGCGAGATCCAAACTGCTGCTGGAAGCTCATCTGAAAGCACTGCGGCTGCCGACCTTCTTACGCGAGTACGACAAGGTGGCACGGCAGTGCGCCACGGAGGGCTTGGATGCGAGACGCTTTCTGCTGCAACTGTCCGAGCTCGAACTGCTCGACCGTGAACGCCGAGCGACCGAGCGGCGCATCAAGGCCGCCAAGTTCCCGGTCACGAAAACCCTTGATACGTTCGACTTCCTGGCGTTACCCAAGTTGAACAAGAAGCTGGTGCTCGAGCTGGCACACGGAGAGTTCATCGACCGTCGCGAGAACGTGTTGGCTCTAGGAAACTCCGGCACGGGGAAAACGCATCTCGCTCTGGCGCTGGGACTGGCGGCCTGCCAGGGTGGCTATCGGGTTCGCTTCACTACCGCCGCAGCGCTGGTCAACGAGCTGCTGGAAGCCCGTGATGAGCGGCGCTTGCTGAGGGCCCAAAAGCAGCTCGCCAAGCAAGACCTGCTGATCGTCGATGAACTGGGCTACGTGCCGCTGTCGAAGACCGGAGCGGAGTTGCTGTTCGAAACCTTCTCACAGCGCTACGAGCAGGGCTCCACGATGGTGACCTCGAACCTGCCGTTCAACGAGTGGACCGAAGTCCTCGGGTCCGAGCGCATGACCGGCGCCCTGCTGGATCGGCTCACTCACCACGTCCACATCCTGGAGATGAACGGCGATAGCTTCCGCCTCAAGCAGAGCAAGAAGCAACGCTCTCCGTCTTCGGATTGATCCCCGCCGGCTCGCCACAGTTTTTGTGAGCCGCCTTCCACTCCGCCTTCAGCCGCCCTAACGGGCGACCTCAGGCTGCGTTCCAGCCGTCCCACAAAAACTCGAAGCAAAACCCCGACTCCCCCCCCACTGGTCTATTTTTGCTCCGCCGCTCTACCCCAAAACTGGTCTATTCTCCCTCCGCCGAACTGGTCTAATTTTGCTCCGCCCTTGACAGCTGCTATGAGCGTAACCAGTTTTACACGGTCACGAATGAACTGGGCAAGGTCGATGGCGGTTACCTCGGCGATGGTCCTGAAGTGTGAGCCTATCGCTTCCTCCAAATCATCCGTAGTCGTCGAAATCGTGTACAGTGCCAAAAGACTGATTGGAACGATCGTGATCAGCAGTCCGATGATTAGCCGTCGGACAGATATGTGGAACTCGAAGGTGTCTTGCGGCATGACGGGCCTCCATTAAACTCCGCAAATGACTGTGAGACACAGGCTCGTATCGCGGGCTGCGTTTGATCTTGTCGCGGCGAACACGCAATACGTGCCCTTCGACGTCACATTCAAGCCCAGCGTGCGTTTCAGCCGGAGGTCTCGCCGATTTCTCCACCGCGGCTGATGGGCAAGTTCAATTCTTCCTTCGACACTTCTACCGGGGCGATTGTGCGGTTCCTACGAGCTTTTGCGAACGTCGGTTCCATCTCGCCGACTGAGCGCTGAGCACCCTGCGCGGCCTTTCTTGCATCCTCATAGCCGGCCGCCACGTGATAGATCACTTTGTCGAAGAAATGTGAGATCGACGATACCAACTGCAGTTCAAGGCTCAACTCGGATGAGTCGCCAGCAATGCTCCCGTTGATGAACTGCAATAGCTTTGCCTTTGAAAAGGTCAGCGCAAAGATCACCTGCTCCAATGGAATGCCGAAGTGAAACCGGTCTCGCCCGACCTTTACGTAGTGCTGTTCCAACGCGAACTCACTACGGGAATGTAGCCATCCGCCAAGATTCTGATACAAATCAGCGGCCAATTCGCGAAGCTTTTCAGTGGCGAAGGCATGATAGGCCTCGGCACGTTCCTCTCGACGAATGGCCTCGATCAGTTCCCCCGTTAACTTCGGGGCCTGGCGCTCTATTTCCTCCACGAGTCGCTTTGAAATCATGTTCCGGTTCCGGGGAGTTCTCCGTTCAGTTCGTTGCAGTTCCGAGCTAGGGGTGCACTGCCAGGGCTAGCCTCCTTCAGCTCTTCGGTCGGGCGGGTTGCATTCGCTGTGTGGTGGCGCGTTGAGCACCTCTCGCGGGAAGAAGGCCGCCACGTAGCCCACGACATCTCGCATGGGAAGAAGTCCAACAGGATCTCCGTTCGCGTTCGTCAGAGGTACATGACGATAACCACCCTGTGCCATGCGGTTCAGGGCAAAGGCAATGGAATCATAGGGTGTTAGGCACTCCGGATCGGGCGTCATAAAATCCCGCACCGGTCGATCGAGGGCCTTCCCTTCGTAGAGACGTTTTGTCAGGACATCGCGCTCGGACAAAATGCCGACCAGCTTCCCACCCTCGACCACAAGTACAGCGCCGACCCTCTCCTCGGCCATTGCAGCTAGGGCTTCTGCCACACTGGCGTCGGGCCCAACGCGGGGAGGGCACTTCGGATAGCTCAGATCGCCGATGGGTAGCAGAAGCGCTTGGGCGTCGAGCCTGTCCGGTGGAAAGTCCGGCACCTCACAGTACATATCGAGGTCTTCTTCGTAACCTTCACACATGGCGCCCTCCCCGAACCCTAATACGGACTGCCCCCGGTCCTCTGAGGGTCTCTTCGGGATGACCAAGTTCTTGGGGGTATTATAGGGCCCGTGCAGACTATTTAAAAATAGAAAATAGGGAATTAAAACATAGGTTTTTTAGATGTATCATAAGCGTATGACCTGGCTCAATTATCATCACCTTCTCTACTTTTGGGTCGTTGCGAAAAAAGGCACGATCACGGCCGCTTGTCGGGAGCTGAGCTTGGCCCAGCCGACGATTTCGGCTCAACTTCGCGCGCTCGAGAATGCCTTGGGCCACGAGCTCTTCGACCGCAGTCGAAGAAAGCTTGCTCTCACGGAGACGGGTCGAATTGTGTACGGCTACGCAGATGAAATCTTCTCGGTCGGCCAGAATCTCATGGATGCTTTAGAGGGCCAACCAACGGGCCGGCCTTTACAACTCAGGGTTGGGATTGCAGATGTGTTCCCTAAGCTGCTTGCTTACGAATTTCTGGCGCCTGCTTTCAAGTTGGACCAGCCCGTCCACGCTGTCTGTTACCAAGGCAAGCCGGGGGCGTTGCTAGCCCGTCTGGGGGCTCATGAGTTGGACGTCATCTTCTCTGAATCCCCGATCGGGCCCGAGGTCCGACTCGGCGCCTTTAACCACCAACTAGGCGAGTGTGGTGTCTCAATTCTTGCGGCAAAGAGCATGGCCGCCGCCTATCGACAACGGTTCCCTGGGTCGCTGGCTGGAGCCCCGTTTCTGCTCCCGACGGAGAACTTCTCACTCCGGCGTACGCTGAATCATTGGTTCGCCACCGAAAGCATTCGCCCGTCGATCGTCGGTGAATTCGAGGACAGCGCGTTGATGAAAGTGTTTGGCCAGGCCGGAGTCGGATTATTTGCAGCCCCTACTGCCATCGAAAAGCAGGTCCGGCAACAGTACGGCGTCGACGTCGTCGGACGTCTGGAATCCGTACAGGAGCGGTTCTACGCCATCTCTCTCGAGCGAAAACTGAAGCATCCGGCTGTGGTGTCGATTGTCGAGACAGCCCACGGCGAGATTTTTGACTGAGTCGCGCGAAAGCTCTGGGGCCACAACAAGAATGAACGTAGAACTAACAAGCGGGAGGGAAGTAGAGGCAGGAAACAAAAAATTAGATGCGGCGGCCCGCTGGTTTACCCAATAACCGATAATCTCGTTGACTTTAAGTCTTTGGGCTGTGTCGCAACACGTAGCCCCGGTTAAGTCCTATCGGCGGGTTACAGCCAAAGCCTGACTGCGTTTCTGAATCAAGCTGAGCTGTAACGCCGTGGTTCGCCAGTGGGCCGCCTGTAGATGACCGGTGGTTCTATGGCGACCTCCTTCCCTAGCCGTATGTCGCGCCCAATGCGCGACCAGCAAGGCTTATCTTGATTTCTCTCCGCCCCTACTATGCGCCCGATTGTGGGTGTTGTCAAGACTAAAATTATACGCCTAGGCTCACGCGCCGGAAGCAAATATAGACCGGTGACAGACAGCGGAATCCTATCCTGACGGTGCCACCTGACGCCCCTGGGTTTTCAACTGACCCACCCGGAAAACCACGTGTCCTGGATGGCTCGGCCACCTCCACCGCTTCTTCGTCTCGAGTCCTTCCCAGCACCTCCTTCTAGTCGCCTGGTGGATAAACCCGCCTCCACAGATCCACGTCCACCAGACCCCGCTGATCCCGGCCCTCCACGTGTCCCCGCGCTGGACCACTCGTATTCGGTCGCCTCGCCGACCAGCGCCGCCCGCACCGGGTTGAGATTCACCATAACCGCTTCAAAAGGTTGTAGTCGAGCGGGGGACGGGCTTCTCGTCCGTTGGCATCACGGTCGCTAAACGAAGCACGGCGTATAGATCCTGCCTTGTCGGCTAGGGTAGAACCAGCGATCGCACCAGATAAAAGATGCGAGCCACCTCGTAGGGAGCGGCGAAGAACGTGCAAGTAGGGAACCGCAAGGAGTATCCCGCGGGCAACACAGTCACGCCCCAGTGTGCTGCTCTGACTTTTTAAGAAGTTAGCCATAAGCGTTTACCCATGGCACAAAATTCCTACTGGCCCTTTTTTCGTGCTTCCCGTTTCGCGCGTCTAGCCCGCACTCCCTTACCCGACAGGTCCCTTAGTCTTTGGGGGTCCATCATCGCGAACCCTTACGGACCCTGCGGCTACCACCCTTGCGACTTGCCATTCGCATGGCCTGACGTATCAATTCGTCGTCCATCGTCACGCCGTCGTGCGGCTTATGGATCCGCTGGGTGACTTTAGCAGCTAAAGTCCCGCCCCTGGATAGCACCGAAAACGCCTAAGGGTTGTCAGGCCCCTAGGAGAAGCGGTCTTCCGCCGTGTTATTAGCAGCTAATAACATGGCCCCGACTCTACCCTAACTCGCTCTAAGGTGTCCACCCCCCATTCCCGGCCCATCCAGCCCCGTGGTGCAATCCGGGGTGTCCAAGGTCGGACCGTGCCCCCCGCGCTCGGTCCTTGACTTCGCTGCACGGTTGTGGGGTATCACAGAGGTTACCGGGTCCTCCTGGATCAATTTGCGGGCGGGTGGGCGCTGCTCCGTGTTGGAACTGGTCTGACCCCAAAACGGTTGGTTCTCGTGCTGCTCACGCGCCCAAAGCCCAATCCGCCCCAAGGTAAGGGCGGAATCGCCGCTCTAGCTAGGCACCGGGGGGTCTCGACGAACGCTGCTAAGCGCGCCCCGGACTCTGAAAGGATCTCCCCGCCCAACCCCAAGACAGGATGGTTCACGTTTTCCAAGGCGATGCGCGAGTGGGACCGGAACACCCAGGTTAAAGCCAAGGGCGCTCTCCTGGTTAAGGCTCCTCCAGTGAGCAACGGCCGTCGGGGGAACGGTGCCGACCCGCTACGCAAGGAAAAGGTCCGGGCCTCCCATCAGCAGGTGTCTGATTCGGCTGTTTATAGCCACGCCAGGGCGGTCAACGAGAAGAACAAGGCGGCGTTGTCCTCCATGGAGGTGGAGCAGAAGTCCGATAGCCTCGTATCGGCGGAGAGCGTGAAACGGGCTGTCATGGAGACCTACCGCCAGGTGCGGGAAAGGCTGTTGGCCCTGCCGGACCGGCTGGCGGCTCGGATGGCGGCCATTACCGAGTCGGACGAGGCCCACGAGCTGCTCACCTCAGAGTTGGAATCCGCCCTGCAATTGGCGGAGCCGGGGGGCCGGGTTCAATGACGCCTCCGGGTCTGATCCATAAGAGTTTGGAGGGTGCGAGGGGAATCGAACGCCCTGCACACGGCAGTCCCGCTAACGACTCGCGGTCGCATCCTTCAGAGAGCGGGCGTGGGGTGTTATGCCTCACGCCCGTGCCTTCCGGGGGTCGGGTTCAATGACTCGGTCCACAGCACACACCACCCCCTCTACCGACCAGGCGAGGTCCAAACCACCCCCTCCAACCAGAGTACGTGTATCTTCGCTCCGGCAGACCTTCGCCATGTGCTGGCGGGCCGCCTCTGAGGGTCTGCGGCCCGACCCCCATATCACGGTTTCCCAGTGGGCCGACAAGCATCGCATGCTGGCCCGCAAATCCAGCGCGGAGCCGGGTCCGTGGCGCACGGACCGCACGCCCTATCTGCGCGAAATCATGGACTGCCTTTCGCCGAGGCATCCCGCGCGCCGGATCGTCTTCCGCAAGGGTTCCCAGATCGGCGGTACAGAGTGCGGCAATAACTGGCTGGGGCACATCATGGCCACCAGTCCGGGACCGATCATGCTGGTCCAGCCTACCGTGCTTATGGCTCAGCGGAACGCCTGGCAGCGTATCCAGCCGATGATCGACGAGTGTCCCGCGCTACGAGGATTGGTTGGCAGCGCGTACGACAGGAATGCCACCAATACGGCCCTGGCCAAGGAGTTTCCTGGCGGCATGATGATCCTCACGGGCGCCAACTCCGCTACTGGTCTGCGGTCGATGGCGGCGAAGTTCCTGTTCCTGGACGAAGTGGACGCCTATCCGGTGGACGTCGATGGCGAGGGCGATCCTATTGACTTGGCGGTGGTCCGTAGCGGGTGGATGAGCCGGCGTGGGAGCCCGTTGATCTTCCGGCTTGGGCGCGGCACATGGCGGAGACACTCGGCTCTGGTGAACCCAGCACCTCCTCATAGCGGCACGACAAGGCCTTCCTGGTACTCTTGCCGCGTCTGCCACATGGCCGGCGCTGCGAAATCCCCAAATAACAGGTGATCCGCATGTGGGTGGTGGGTGCGATGACCCTGCCACCCGAGGGCCGGTGGAACACTGGAACTTATACTACTAAATCATTCTTTTTCAATTGATTAGTAGGTTCCAGTGTTGGTGGAACGGGACTGGAACCTGGAACCCCGCGTCAAGTTCCAGGGTTCCACTCAAGTTCCGTGGGTTGTGGAACTCCGCAATTTGCTGGTAACAGATGAGATAGGTCTAATGTCCCACTCTAGTTCCACTACTTGGCGGTTCCCTTGAATCAGCGCTCCCCTTCGGTTTTCCGGTATTCCCCGTCGCATTGCTGCACCAACGCTTCCCGTGGACCGTATGAATCGCGATATCGGCCAGTAGCGGGGACTTGCCGACGCCGTACGTGCCCCCGAACGCGACGATTTGGCCCTCCCGTATCAAGCCCTCAATCACCGCGGGTCGCGGTGTGCTGTTCCGGTCAAAGAAACCGCGTCCAGTCCCCCGCCGCGCTCTACCCATGTCTTACCTCCCTCTGTCACTCAGAGCTTCGCTCTATTCGGGCAACGAAGCCCGGTGGACGTCATTGCAAAGCCGCGCGATGCCTCAGGTAAGGAACTTCCTCACGGGGGGCTGCTCGTTTGCGCGGAGCCAATCCAGCACGGCGTCTTTTCGGTACAACACCCGGCGACCCACTCGGATACGAGCTGGCCCGACTCTCTGAGCGTGGTAGCGGTCCAGCGTGCGCGGTGTGAGACTTAGGACGTCAGCCAGTTCCTTCTTGGAGAGGAAATCTGGAAGTGTTTGACTGTTGATTTGCACTCTGCTGTCCTCCAAGGGACGTTCTGAGACAGAATAGCCGGGCCGGAGTTCCAACACCAATGGTGCTGAAAATGTTTCTTCGGGCGCGTCTCCCGAAAGTTTTAAAGTCAGCTGAGTCCCTTTGAGCTGAGCGGTCGCAAGAGCGGGAGCGGGGGTAGCACCTCGATTCGAGTCAGCTATCCTTTCTTTGTTTCAGGAATTCACAAAATTAAGGGAGGTCTTGACTGGGACGCTACTGGAAACGTTTATCAGAAAACAGCTGCGATTGACCGCCCATCGAGTAACCAAGCTGGAGGAAAGCGGCGAAGGCTTGGTCGTGCACATTGACCGGCTGGAGCGACGCAGACTGCGCTGTGGGCCGTGCGGTCGGCTCTGCCCCGAGGTCCACAGCCGGGTCTCGAAGGAACGCTGTTGGCGCGATCTTTCGCTGCGCCACATGTCGCTCGTGCTGCGCTACCAGCCGCGGCGTGTGCGCTGCGCGCACTGCGGGTTGCGGGTCGAAGCGGTTCCCTGTGTCGCGGGTGCCACTGCTGACCGAAGCGTGATTAAACTTTTTGGGAGAGGAGCCTTTCTCTAGTCCAAGTTTCTGGTGTATCGCCGGATAGTCGAGACGCTCAGAGGTCGGGGCCTGACCTCGCGATCAAATTCCCATACGCGAGTTGTGAGTCTCCTGTATATCGCGCTTTTTGATGGTGTCGGCTTCTTCTGCCTAAGCTCCAGGTAGGCGCTTCGAACCTTATCCTCCCTGTCCTTCTTCTTTGCCTGTCGGTCCTCTGCAGCCTTATCGGACGCAAGCCGTTTGTCTTTCCGATCCTTGCGGATTTTCGCCTCCAAATCCGAGAGTCCCAGCAGCCGTGATAACGAGCCCAGGTTGAAAGCGTACCGCAGCGTATATGCCATGGCCTCCCGCACCTCAGCCACGTTGCCTGCGGAGGCAGCTTTATCGGCGTAACTCAAGCAATCGCGTAGAACCTCAACTGACAAGAGGACCTCTCCGCAACTCTTAGCCCGAAGGTACAGCTGTTTCAAGTCATCGAGCGGTATCGGGGGCCATCGCCCTATGGGCGCTTGCGAATCTCCGTGCTCCTGCGTTCTTAGGCCTGTGCAAAATGTCTCTTGAAACACAATCACTGCAATGCGGTAACGTCCCTCGCGGAACACGGTCGCCCTGCGCTCAATGTAGCTCTTGCAAAGGTCCGGGTAATGGCTTTCAAAGGCGCGAAGGATGACGGCCTCGATTTCCTCGAATTCCTCAAGAGCGGTGGTCTCTAAGTGTTTGAGTAGGCGACGAGGGTAGTGGTCATACCAAATACCGGGGACGGTTTCGATTTTGGGCAGATCCCTGACGCTTATCGCTCTTAGCTGTGGCCAGGCTTTCTCGTTGAACACTTCACTGTAAGTCTGCTCCGCCCCCCCCATCCGAGCCACGGTAGGAAACTTAGGATGCTCTTTACTCATCGGAGTGTCACCACCTTCGGGCGCTCAGTTCCGCTTAGAAACGCCCCAAGCTCGCGGTCCCAGGTTTCTAGAGCCGCGCGTTTTCGCTGGTCGTAGCTGTGCCGGTCGTAGACCCGCGTGACGCCCGGTTCGACGTGGTTCAAAACTTGCCCGATGATAAACCGCTCGACGCCGGCTGACGCCATGTGTGACGCCGCCGTACGGCGAAGATCGTGTGGCGTGAATCCTTTGACTTGAAGCGGATGTTCCTTCTGATCTCGCGCCCGCCGTACTGCAAGGGCGAGAGCAGCCCGGTGCATCGGCTGGTCGCTACGTGGAGATGGGAATACGAACTGCGATGCTCGTGGCAAGCTCTCAAGAATCGCCTGCGTCGTCCTGTTGAGAGGCACCCGATGCGCCAGACCATTCTTTGACTTCTCGGCAACGATCGTCCACCAGCCGACGTCCAAGTCGATCTCATCCCACTCGACCGTGACCACCTCACCGGGCCGCTGGGCGGTCACGAGGATGAGTCGCAGCGCCGCCGCCGCATGTTTGGTGAACCCGGGGCCGTCGAGAGCCGCCCAGAACATTCGGATCTCTTCGCTCGATAGTACCCGGTCCTTCGATTTTTCCTCGCCGGGCTTCTTCACTTGAGCGCAGGGGTTGGCTTCTAGGATGTCCCGCCGGATCCCAAAATTGAAGACCCGGCGGAGCAGCTCGAACAGACGATTGGCCGCTATCGGAGCGGTCTCCGCCTTCTCCTCAACCAGCGCGATGACGTCGCGACGGCGGAGGTCTACAGCACCCACGTTCTTCCACTGCGGCAGAGCGTCCCGACGCAGTATCCTCTCGTACTCGGTGAAGCCCTTTTGCCGGCGGGCCTCCACCGTCAGGTACTGCTCGGCAAGATCACCGAAAGTTGGGGCGCTGCGCCGCAGCTGCTTGACAGCAAGGGGATCTTCGCCGAGATCGATCTGACGATGTAGTTCCTTCGCCCGTTCGCGCGCGGCCGCGGCGCTCCACGCCGGCCAGGCGCCGATTGTTAGCCGTCGCTCACGTCCGTGGATGCGGTAATTCAGGACGAACGCACGCGCGCCTGCTTTCGTGACTCGCAAGCCGAAGCCGGGCACGCCGTCGTCGTAATGGATCCTGTTTCCCCGCCCGGCGAGAGGAGCCTTCTTGATAGACTGTTCGGTGAGCCGCACGCTCAACTCCTTCCAAGAGTTGCTCTCGATATGGCACCGACTGGGAACGCCTACCTTGGTCTTGTGTCCGCTATGTGTCCGTACCCGAAAGCACCTTCTTTGTCCTATTATGTCTGCCAGGGTCCCAGTGTGCAATCACAAATCACTGAAAATATTAGTTGTATGTGGTCAGAGTCGTTGGCTGTCTCTTCGTTTCGGGGTTGTTGCCCTGCTTCGGGAGCAGGAGGTCCGGAGTTCAAATCTCCGCGCCCCGACCAATATTTTCAAGGACTTGTACCGAATCACGCCTGTCGCGTTGGGATCACGTCCACACAGATGTCCACACGGAACCGGATTCTTTAGCCCCTCGCCCGGCCGAATCTACTCCCGAGGCAAACTCTCAGCGGGCCCTCGGAACTGTGCAGACGTGCCCTCAGCGACGTCCCTGGTCAGATCACAGAGGGTGGGACCACACGACTAGAACAGGACTGTCGAGGTAGGGTACACGGCGCAAGGTGGCCTCGGCGCCCTGGCTGGCCATCTTTGTCTCGCAACAGCGGCCGAGGCGGTTGGGCCCCCCGGGGTTGACCCCACCCGGTTATTTTTTTATTGGGCTTTCGTCACCCCGCCGCTTCGGCTCCAGGGAGGTGTGTCCCCGAGGTCAAGCCTAGAATGTTCGACGAAAGGGAGTCAACGTCGAATAGGTGTCGAGAAATAATTTCCCATTTAGCAATCAGCCATCAGAGTTTTCGCAACTAGTCGCCGTGCAAATCGAAAACCAAGCCTGATCAAGGACCTAGCGGGACCCAAGCCGGATTACTGGTGGGTAGGCTTGTTCCCGACAGTAATCCTGCGGCGGTACAATCTTGCTGTCGATGATTGGCCAAACCATCTCGCACCTATCGCATCACCGAGAAGCTCGGTGAAGGTGGGATGGGCGTCGTCTATAAAGCCGAGGACACGAAGCTGGAGCGGGCAGTGGCGCTGAAGTTTCTGGCTGCCCGCCTCTACCATCCGTTCCAACTGCCATCGGCATTTCTGTATTGGCGATACGACATGCTTTCGTCATAGCGAAGCTGCGCGACGTGCTCCTCCTTCACGCTGATCCCCAACCCGGGCCGATCATTCAATTCGATGAAGCCGTTCTTGAAGCTGAAGTCGTGATCCACATACTCGCCAAAACGCTGCAGCCAAAACCCGGAGACCTCCTGGATCAGGAAATTGCTGACAACGGCATCGGCTTGCAGCATGGCGGCGAAATGAATCGGTCCTCCGGCATTGTGAGGCGCCATGAGCATCTGAGCTTCCTCGGCCAGACGGGCTATGTGAAGGAAGTTCGTAAGGCCGAAGCTGTGGCTTACGTCCGGCTGAAGAAACGCGCAGGCGCGAGCATCGATGACTTCCTTGAACTCTCGAAAGGAAAACAGCTTCTCGCCGGTTGCGATGGGAACCGGGCTTTTCGACGAGACCTCCTTGAGTACGTCGACCGAGCCCACTTTGACGGGCTCTTCCAAAAACAGAGGACGGTAAGGCGCTACCAGTTCGGCGAAAGCAATGCTTAGTTCGGGGCTGGGGCTGCCATGCGTGTCGAGCATCAACTCGACATCCGGGCCCACTTCCTCGCGAACCGCCTTCACGATCTCAGTGGAGTGTCTGAGGGCGTGGTGATCCATCGGCCAGGTGCGCGATTCCAGGGGGTTGCCCTTCAGCCCGCGCGCACCCGCCCGGACTGCCTCCCTTGCTCCTTGTCTGGCCTTCTCAACCGATTCAAAGTTGATCCCGCCGTTATAGATCTTGACACGATCCCTCTGCCTGCCTCCGAGAATCTGATGAACGGGAACGCCCCAGGCCTTACCGGCGATGTCGTAGAGGGCCATGTTGACAGCCGCTATCGCTGTACCAATTATCGGCCCTCCTTTCCAGGGCAGGCGATTGGTGATGTCGTTACAAATCGCGACTACGTCCAGCGCAGACCGGCCGACGAGCAGTGGCTCCCACTCAAGTAGGGTGGCCTCGATAACGGGCGACAGCCATTCGATGCTTCCCTCACCCCAACCCTCGATGCCCTGATCGGTTTCGACCTTGAGAAACAGCCAGGTTTTGAAAGGGCTGGATACGGCTTGGCGATTCTGCCCCGTATCGACGTTGAACTTATAGGTCTTGATTCCCGTGATCTTAGGACCACGTCTGTCAAGACGCCCGGGAGTCGGAGCGTTCTCCTGGGCCGCGGCTTGTTTTGCGGCACCTGCAATTCCAATGAGACCCGCAGCCGTCGTTTCCAGGAAGCTACGCCGTTCCCACAGCTTGCTCGCTTTAGTCATCTTGTCGCCTCGACCTCCGGTCTTGTGTTTTCTGGGAATCGAGCGGGACCTCGGCGAAAGCCTAGCAGGGCTGGGTGCCGAGTAGCCGTCTAAGCGGTCGGAGGCCTAGCCCGGGTGAATGAGTCTGCTACCGTTGAGCGGTCAAGAAATGCACCGGTCTCTTCACCGCGGCCCGGAGCACCCAGTTTCCCTTCGGGTGCGGTTTTGCCTGGCATCAACTCAGTCGCTGCGATTCAGTCTCCAGCGGACCACCTGAGCGTACCATTTCCCATCAACGGACCCGCCCTTCTCCTTCAAAGGGGTATTGCCGAGAGCTGTTACGATCGTGTCATCCGGAAGGACGACGCTTGCGGCATACCCATGCCCTGGACTCAGTCGGTAAGCCTCCGGAGCTCAAGCCGCTCGGTGGTGCGCTTCTACAACAAGCGCGGCACGGCGGAGCAGTGGATCAAAGAAGGCAAGCAGGCCACGCATTGGACGCGGCTGTCGTGTCATCGCTTCCGGGCCAACGAAGTGCGGCTACAACTGAGCGTGCTGGCCTACAACCTGGGCAACTTGTGGCGGCGGCTCGGACTGCCGCACAGGATCAAGAGCTGGTCGCTGACGAGCTTGCAGCAGCGGCTGATGAAGACGGGCGGGCGGCTGGTCAAGCATGCTCGCTACTACTGGCTGCTGCTGGCCGAGGGGCATCTGAACCGCAAGCTGTTTGAGGCGATGTTGGGCCGGATCTGGGCGCTGCCTGTGCCCGGAGGGTAATGTCGACGGCCCGCAACAGCCAGCGTACGGTGGTTGCCGAGGGTCGGCGCGGGAGAGCTGTCGCCAAAAAGCCCTCTGCGGTCGCCGGAACGGCACGATCGGGCAGATTCGAAGGCCGGAGCGGCAGTGAAAGGAGTACCGCCGGGATCAAAATAACTTTCTCACCAGCCTCGGCCAGCCGTGTCATCGGCGCGGCCGAATAGAATTTCAGCACGGCGCACGGCACTGCTTGCCGAATCCCGCAATTCCGACGTCTCGCTGAGGGTACGCCGCAACTCGGGCAAGCTCTTGCATGAGGGAGGCAGCTTTCCGCTGCCGGACCGCATCCAGGGGTCGAGTTTGGCGGCGGGCAGCGGGCGGCTAATCAGGAAGCCCTGAATAGCGTTGCAGCGGAACTCTTGGAGAATCGACAATTGCCGTACGTTCTCGACCCCTTCCGCGATGACCGATAGGTCGAGCGAATGAGCGATCGTGATCAGCCCCTTGACGATCGCGGCGGCTTTGGGATCGGTATCGATCGCGGCGATAATAGACCGATCGAACTTGAGCGTGTGCAGGGGCAGACGGCGGAGGTAGTCGAGGGAGGAGTAGCCTGTGCCGAAGTCATCGATGGCGATTTGGGCTCCTTGTTCGGCTAAGGCACAGACATTCTGGAAGGCCTGCGACTGCCCTTCGACAAGCGCGCTTTCGGTGACCTCTACTTCCAGGCGGCTTGCGCTCAGCCCCTTGCGGGAAAGTATATCGGCGAAGTCAGCGGGAAACTTTTTTTTCTTCAACTGGCTGACGGAGACGTTCACCCCCGTAATCAGCTCGGTTCCCGTGAAACTGGGCCAGTTGGGGTGCTGGTGGCAGGCGGTTGTGAGGACCCACGCGCCGATCGTATTGAGCAGTCCCGTCTTGTCGGCTTGTGAAATGATGTTACCGGGCAGGATGATGCAGCCGTCGGTACGCTGCCAGCGCAATAAGGCCTCGACGCCGACGACGGCTCCGGTTTGCAGCGAGACCTCCGGCTGATAGTAGAGAAGCAACTCGTCACGCTCGATCGCCCCAAGAAGACGGGCTTCGTCGCCGTCTTCTGCTTCAGCAACAACCTCAAAATCCGGCTCCAGCGTCAGCGGCTGGTGTAGTGCGTATCGAAAGACCGGGTCACCGTCTCCTAACGCGATTCGAATTGTTTGCTCCGCGTGCTTCATGCTGTAAATGCTCGATTGAACTGTGGAGCCCACCTCGCATTGCATGACCCCACAACTGCCTGCTCCGCAAGCCCAGGATTGATTACGCTGACGCAGCGAGCGTGGTGAGGCTAGCTATCTTGCTGAAGATGACGGTGATGTTGTCGGTGAAGCCGGGTAGGAGCCCCGCAGCAGCCACTGCAACAAAGCCGGCCATCAGGGTGTATTCGACCGTGTCCTGGCCTCGGTCGTCACGGACCAGCTTTAGAATGAAACTGTACAATTTGTTCACTTTTTTTCCCTTCGAAAAATCGCCGCAAGTTGTTGAAAATACGTGATCTGCCCCAGGCTATTTTTGGTTGTGAGCCACAGGGTCATGGGCGACTCCTTTTAATCCTGTTCCTATCGGGCCGGGCTGTGCCCAACCTCTGAGACGATCATGCAGCGTTCCTAAGAACCCGGCAACTAGTACCTGAGACGATCATGCAGCGTTCCTAAGAACCCGGCAATAGATCGCTAGTACCTTTTTACTTACGGATTGCTACGTACGTGGGACAGTACATCTGTCCTAAATAAGGGGCCTGGTGCTGGAGTACAAGAGTGCATGCAGCCGAGGCGGATTAAATCGCCGTGCGAGGCGCTCTCGGACGTGCTGCTCCGCCGCTTGTCGTAAATCTGGGTGGGGGAAGTGCCATGCGGCGTTCGCTCACTCTGGCGCGGTGTCGCAATCTTTAGGCGAAAGACGACAGGCTGGCTGTTCTGTTCCTTCCTGCCTCCGCCAGCCGCGCCGCCAATGGCTCGGCTGGGGGAGGCGAGTTTCGAGCTGACCCTCCTTAGTGTAGTGCCACATAAATAACTGGACAAAAACACCCTTTTCGCGGTAGGATGGTTTATGTGGCCATCCGCTGACGCTCTACCCCTCACCGCCAAAGTCGAGCGCGCCGCCAAAACCCACGCCATTGTCCAGAACCGTTAGTGGCACTACATTAGGTAACGCGTCGGTCGTAGGAGACAATGCCGAAGGGGAAGCTGGACTGTAGCTGTTGGGCAACGTCCGCCGGCGAGCGGAACGGGTGCTGAAGGTCACCGCCGCAAAAACGGGGCGCTCCATGAAGCAAACAAATCCCCGTTTAATAGCCGATTTACAACTATTCAAGTGTAGAATCGGACTGAGTGGTGGTAGGACATTGACAACCGATGGATGACAACCAACCAGTGCTTACTGCCACCGAAGGCGCTGACCGTGTGACAGCGCGACCAAAAAGACGCCCAGGTAGCTACGACGACTCGTCGGGGGGAACCGCTTTACACCAGCTACCTGGGTCATACTAGCTTGTTGTTCGGCAGGGCGCAGGAGGGCTTGGTTCCAATAGGCAAGCAGCTTGTGTCTCTGGGCATAGACCGGAGCCGAGATCCAAAAACCGGGGGGCCTGGAGACTGGCTGGGTACCAGCCTAAGGCTTCGTGACTTGAACTACGGGATGCGTGCGGCCCTGCGTGTGAGGAACGATGAGGTCAGTCTGTACCTGGGCGATGCCGATGGCATGCCGCGTTTGACCTTAGGAAACTCGCAACTTGTAACCACTCGGACGGGCGCGATTGAGAAGCGCCCCTTGTCATCGATCGTGGGCTTCGATAAGAAGGGGCAAGTCACTTGGGCCAGACAGTGAAGTAGGACCCACAAGAACGGGAAGGGGGCACTGGTCCCGCGCATCCCATTTGGCTTTGCAGGAATTCTACAGCCGGGCGCATAGCAGGTTCGGTGGCACCGAGTATTACCCCGCATTTTCAATTCAATGTTTGACATCCCGACCTTCCAGCGGCCTTCAGCGTCTTTATTCATAGGGGCTAGATCCCGATGAGGACGCCATGGAGGCCAACACCCAATGGGTGAAAAACAAACCAAGCCATTCCAGCTAAGTTTCAACGGCTCGTTGAAAGTCGATTTCCAGGGATCGCACGTCACGTCCGACCGGGATTGGGGGAGAGCCCGCACAACCAGGGTCGACTCATACGCCGGCACGGACGGATCTGCGAGCGTGACGGCCGAGCGAAGCTGGACCATCGCATCCGTGCCGACGATAGCCGCTCTTGCTCCAAAGCTGAACCGCCCTGAACTCATCTTGCTGTCAGTGTTCTTCTTTCAACTGACCGCGATGGAATAAACGGGAACCACACGCGTACAATATGCTTAGATCCCCACTGAGCTAGGGTAAACAAATGAGGGCTGCCAAACACTCTACTGCACTGATTCTCGGGCTGGTCGCGCTGTTCGGACTCGCACGGGCCCAAAAACCTATTGCGGCCGCGTTGCCGCCCGCGGCAGAAACCGATGTCGATTTCAATAGAGACATCGGGCCTCTGTTGGAGCAAAAGTGCGCCACTTGCCACGGTCTGCAACAGCAGATGAGCGGTTTACGTCTGGATAGCCGTGCCGCCGCGTTGCGGGGTGGTTACTCGGGGCCGGCGATCAAGCCGGGCGACAGCGCCGGAAGCAAGCTGATCCAAATGGTCGCGGGGGTAGGCGTAGAGAAAAACCTCATCATGCCTATGGGTGGTGAGCGGCTCACGTCCGCGCAGGTCGGGCTTTTGCGTGCATGGATCGATCACGGAGCGGCGTGGCCCGAGGAGGATCCGTCTGCCAAACAAGCCACATCAGGTGAAACGAAACGCGTCAAGAGCGAGCACTGGGCTTTTAGTCCGCCGCTGCGTCCTAGCCTTCCCAATGTAAGCAATGAGGCGTCGGTCAAGAACCCGATCGATCGGTTTGTGCTGGCGAAGCTCGAGGCCGAGGGGATTGATCCTTCGCTGGAGACCGATCGCGCAACGCTGATTCGGCGTGTGAGCTTTGATCTGATTGGTTTGCCTCCGACGCCGCAAGAAGTTGACCGTTTCCTCGCCGACCAGTCCCCTCAGGCATACGAGCGGCTTGTAGATCGACTGTTGGATTCACCTCACTACGGCGAGAAGTGGGCACGCCAGTGGCTCGATCTGGCGCGCTATGCCGATAGCGACGGCTACGAAAAGGACATGGTACGTCCGCATGCTTGGCGATGGCGAGACTGGGTGATCAAAGCCCTAAACCGCAACATGCCCTTCGACCAGTTCACAATCGAACAGATCGCGGGAGATCTTCTGCCGAACGCCACGATCGAGCAGCAAATTGCCACCGGCTTTCACCGCAATACGCTGACGAACCGCGAGGGGGGCATTGATAGTGAGGAGTTTCGGGTCGAGCAGGTGATTGACCGCGTCAGCACCGTTGGCACGGCCTGGCTCGGTCTGACGCTTGGTTGCGCGCGCTGCCACGACCACAAGTACGACCCCGTCGCGCAAAAGGAGTTTTATCAGCTCACCGCCTTCTTCAATACCAGTGTCGAGCGCAACATCGAGGTACCTCTGCCCCATGAGCTGGGCGCTTATCTACAAACCAAAGCCGAGTACGATCGGAAGAGAGAAGAGCTGCTCGTCGGGCACAAAGTGCCGGAGATGATGCCGGTGTGGGAAAGAAAGGTACTTTGGGCTGCTGATCATCCCGCTAGGGATCCCATTCACGACATAGCCTGGGACACGCTCCGCATCATGTACGACGGCGGGCAGGAGGTCCTCAGGACACATCCGGCTTATCGGACCCAGAAACAGCAACAGAGGCTGACCGACCACTTCGTGCCGCGTTCGCAAGAGACGTTCGGTCGAAAACGATTCGAGGAGTTAAAGTTCAAGGAACTCACCGAAAAGCTGAGACAGCTCAAGCGGGAATACCCCCAGCTGACCGAGGCCCAGATCATCGTCGAGAACCCCACCCCCCCCCAAAGCCACCTTCTCATCCGCGGTGATTTTCGCCAGCCGGGCGTCGAGGTCCAACCGGGCACGCCGGCGGTTTTGAACCCGATGCCTGCGGTTCCGGCGCCTTCTAGGCTCACCTTGGCGCGCTGGCTGGTGGCCAAAGACAATCCTCTAACCGCACGGGTCACGGTGAACCGGTTATGGCAGGAATACTTCGGCCGTGGTCTGGTAGAACCCTCTGCGGACTTCGGTACGCGCTCCGAGCCGCCGACTCACCCTAAGCTGCTCGATTGGCTGGCCACAGAATTCGTGGGCGGCGGGTGGGACCTCAAGGCCACGCACAAGCTAATCGTGATGTCGGGCACGTACCGGCAGTCTTCGAATACAAGAACCGCTTTACTATCGCGGGACCCCGACAACAGGCTGCTGGCTCGACAGGCCCGACTGAGGCTGTCGGCCGAGCTGGTACGAGACAACGCGTTGGCCGTCAGTGGACTGCTAGATAAGTCCGTCGGAGGCAAAAGTGTGCGTCCGCCCCAACCGCCCGGCGTATTGGAGCAGGGTTTTGATGCCAGCAGCGAGAAGTGGATCGAAAGCAAGGGCCGGGATCGCTACCGTCGTGGCCTCTACATACAGTTCTTGCGTACGGCACCCTATCCGCAACTGATGACGTTCAACGCGCCGGATTCGTTGGAGACATGCAGCGTTCGAGAAAGATCGACAACGCCACTTCAAGCGCTGAACCTGCTCAATGACCCCGTATTCTTTGAAGCGTCCCAGGTTCTCGCAGCGCGCATCCTGAGAGAACAAACGGGGGCCGTGGGCGCGCGTGTCGACCACGCGTATCGGTTGGTTCTAGGTCGCTCTCCGACCCCCGAGGAAAAAGATCGTCTGCTGGCGTTCTACGAAGAACAGAAGGCGCTGCTCAGAGGGAACAGAGACGCGACCGAGATTCTGTTCCCGGCCGCGGACCTGGAAGGTGTCGAGCGTTCCGAAGCCGCCGCGTGGGTGGCCGTAGGCCGCCTACTGCTGAATTTGGATGAGTTCATCACAAGGGGGTAATTCCATGGATTTCGCCGATCTCCAGCGAATACAGAGCCGCCGGAGTTTCTTCAAACAATGCGGCGCCGGACTGGGAACGATCGCGCTCTGGCACCTGATGGAGCAAGAAGGCCGCACCGCGTCCGTCCTCAACCCGTTGGCTACCAAGTCACCTCACTTCGCCCCCAAAGCTAAGAACGTCATTTTCCTTTTCATGGACGGAGGGCCGAGTCACGTCGACTTGTTTGATCCAAAACCGGGCCTGCGGAAATGGGAAGGGCAGTCCCTTCCCGAGTCGATGACAAAAGACCTCAGGTTGGCGTTCATCAGGCCGAACGCTAAAGTCTGGGCCAGCCCTCGCGTCTTTACAAAACACGGGCAGAGCGGCATCGAGTTTTCCGACTGGATGCCCCATCTCGCCACGCGCGCCGATGACATTTGTGTGATTCGTTCCATGCACACCGAGCAGTTCAACCACCACCCCGCGCAGTTGATGCTAACCGGCGGATCGCCGCTGGGGGGACGGCCCTCCGTGGGGACCTGGGTCACCTACGGGCTGGGTAGCGAATCAAACGATCTGCCAGGGTTCGTCGTACTGCGGTCGGGCGACAACGCGCCGGGTGCAGGCAGCGGCAACTGGACAAGTGGGTTTTTGGCCTCCTCCTATCAGGGAGTACCCTTTCGCCGCAGCGGAGACCCGGTGCTCTATCTCTCGAATCCGCAAGGGGTGAGCGCCAAAATGCAACGCTCCCTCCTAGACGGGATTCGCGACATCAATGAGCTGAAGGAGAGGGCTACGGGGGACAGAGAGATCGCATCGCGCATCGCGTCCTATGAGCTGGCGTTCCGCATGCAATCGGCCGCCCCCGAACTTATGGATTTCTCCGGCGAGTCCGAGAGCACCCTGGAAACGTATGGGGTAAACAAAGAGCCGACCGGTCCGTTCGCTTCCAATTGCCTGCTGGCGCGCCGGATGGTCGAACGGGGCGTGAGGTTCGTGCAGTTGATGCATGGCAGCTGGGACGACCATCAAGGACTGCTGAAGAAGTTAAAGGAGAACTGCGATATCATCGACCAGCCCATCGCTGCGTTGCTCGAGGACCTCAAACAAAGAGGTCTCTTGGATTCCACCCTGGTCATTTGGGGCGGCGAATTCGGTCGCACTCCGATGGTGCAAATCCAGTCCCCGGACGAAGGGACGGAGGGCCGCGATCACCATCCCTTCGCGTTCAGTATCTGGATGGCGGGAGCCGGCGTAAAACCAGGCCAGATCGTGGGCCAGACAGACGACCTCGGAATGAGAATCGTCGAAGACAAGACCCACATCAACGACCTGCACGCCACTGTTCTGCACCTGCTCGGACTTGATCACACCCGCTTGACCTACCGCCACCTCGGTCGCGATTTCCGCCTGACGGACGTCGCCGGAGAGTTAATCACCAAGGCACTGGCGTGACGGCGGCTTCGGTCCCGGCTTCCTCGGCGAAGTCGTTTTCGTTCTTCGAGCCAACACACGAGGGGTTCTTCGGCCGCTGAGACATGCGCATCAAGACGAGCACGCGTTGTACCATTGCGACGCAAGGGGACGACAAAGGGCCACAGACCACGGACCCAGAAAAGAGCACAAAATGAAACTCGGCGTCATCTCACAGAACCTGCTGCACTTCGAGACAGCGGAGGAAGGCCTGCAATATGCCCGCGACCTCGGTTTCAACGCAGTCGAAGTTGGAGCGTGCGGGCTCTGGAACAAGAGGTTTTGCAATCCCGAATTGTTGGTCAAGGACCCAGGGGAGGTCCGCCGCTGGAAAGACACGTTCGCCAAATACGAGCTCGAAGTCAGTGCGCTGGGTGGTCACGGCGCGCCTTTGACGCCGGACAAACAGGTGGCCGAGCAGTATTCCCGTGAGTTTCGTACGACCTGCCAGTTCATGGAATTGGCGGACGTCAAGCGTATCACCCTTTTGGCCGGCCTGCCGGAAGGGGCCGAAGGCGATAAGGCACCCAACTGGGTGACCTTTGCCGAGTGGCCGCACCTGCGAGATACACTCGAATGGCAATGGGAAAAGCGACTCCTGCCGTACTGGCGTGAACACGGAAAGATCGCGGCGGATCACGGAGTGTCAATCTGCTTTGAGATGCACGGGGGCGATATGATCTACACTCCGACCCAGATGATGCGGTTGCGTGACGAGATTGGCCCCGCGGCGTGCTGTAACTTCGACATTTCACACATGTGGTACCAGGGGATCGACCCCAGCGAAGCACTCCGCTACCTGGGTGATGTCGTTCAGCACGTTCACGCCAAGGATATCAGCCTTGATCAGCACAATATCCGCGTGAAAGGACTGATGGACAACAGCACTACGGAAAACCCCGCCGAGCGCTCCTGGAACTATACGCTATCGGGCTGGGGGCATGACCAAGTGGAGTGGACGGATTTTATTACGACGCTCCGCCTGGTCGGCTACGACCATGTCGTCTCCGTTGAGATGGAATGCGAATTCATCGATGTCGATGAAGGGTTAAGAAAGTCTCTTGCGTTTCTCAAGCCGCTGGTGCTCGAGCGCCCGCCCGGAGCGAAGTGGTGGGAACTTGTCGGTATGGATCGTGCCGGTGGCCTGGCGATGGATCGTGGAGAAGGTTGAAGTTGGAAACTCAAACTGCAAAGCAAGCGTTTCATGTAGCCGGTAAAGCCGGCAAATCCCGGTTCTCGTTGGCCGAACGAGGGTGTGAAACATCGTGATCACTTGAAGACCAGAAAGGCAGGCTTTTCCGGCGGCAGAACGGTCTGCCGACCAAAACGGCTTTTCACTTTAAGTTGGAAAAATAACTCATGGCGGTTCATCTCCAATGGATCGGTATGGCGTGTTTCCGCCTCTGGGAGGACGGGGCAGCGGCGATCGCCATGGATCCCTACACGCCCGAAGCGATCGGGTTGGTCGACGATGGCAGGCGGATCGATGCCGATACGGTCATTGTCAGTTCGCTGACCGATGTCGCTCATGCCAATGTGGGGCTTGTCGACGGCAATCCGAAAGTGATCAACGCCCTCGACGTCGCGCGCGGCGTCACCAGGGCAGAAATCAACGGCCATCGGTTGATCGCGGTCGAAGCTGCCGAGGCGCCCGATCATCCGGACGGCGCCGATGACAACGCGCTGTACGCATTCCAAGCCGGCCCGTTGTGGTTTCTACATATGGGGGACCTGGGTTACGGCCTGAACGCCGACCAGCTGGCGCCGTTTGCCGGGCACTGTGACGTCCTGCTGGCCCTCACTGGTGAAGGTTTGACGGTCCGCTTTGACGAACTCAATCCGATGATCGACATTCTGACTCCCTCGTGGATCATACCGATGCATTACAACCTACCGCCCGTCTCGGGTATCAAGCGACCGATGACGCGCATCGAGCCTTTTCTCCACTTGCGCCAGCGTGATCCCGTAACCTTCTGTCGGCATCACACGCTGACGTTTCCCCTGCCGGCGCCGGTCGCAGGACGCCCGACCATCGTGGTGCTGGAACCCTTCGGCTACGATCCGGAGTGATGGCATTTCAAGGGCATCGACCTTGCCTACTTGGACAGCGCCGCTTCCAGCGGGCTTATCTTCACTGAGGGTTCACACGTGAACTTGAGAAACTCAGCACTTGATAGAACGATGAGATGCCTGGGACCACACCCTCGACGGCACCTTCGGGGGCTCGTTTGAGTTATATGATCGCCCTTCTCACCTCGTTGAAGATGCTTCCCCTCATGAAGCGTGATCCCGACATGCCCGACGAGGATGTTACTCCCAAGTACGTATTGAAGTAGCTCTGTATCGTCGGAGACGTCAAGTCTTGCACCTATCGACTTGAGGAGCTGTGGGAGGCGACCGGCGGTTTCGGGACGCTGATGATGATTGTGCAGGACTAGGACAACAAAGCCACGTGGCACCGCTCGATGAACTGGCTGGCAAACAAGGTGGTGCCGGCTCTCCGGACGCTCGAAGCCAAGATAGCCTAGACTAGCGGTGATTCACGCTCACACGATTCGAGTAGCGCTCGGCCTGCGCAGGGACGTTTTGGCCCCTATTTGTGGAAACTACTCAGACTGGACTCTTAGGAGTGGGCACTGCGGTAGTGCTCTTTCAGCGCTCTTCTCTGGACTTTCCCTACGGCGCTCTTGGGCAAGCTGGGCAAGAAGAAAACCTTTTCAGGCACCTTATGAGTCGCGATCCGCTCTTTGGCAAATTCAATCAATTCTGCCTCGGTAGCCGATAGCCCTTCCTTCCTGGCGACATACGCTACCACGACCTCGCCCCATGTTTCATCCGGGATGCCGATAACCCCGGCTTCGGCCACCGCCGGGTGCTGGAAGAGAACGGCTTCTACTTCCTGCGGCGAAATGTTGGAGCCGCCTCGGAGTGGGCTGGCTCCAACGGTCGCGTTCGAGGTAAATGGAATCCCTGTGCTCCTTCACGCGACTCGGGACCGACTCTACGGGTTCGTCGGAGATGGCCTCTTGTTCGAGTCCACCACCAGCTCTGGAACTCCGTTCCGGGTCGCCGCCGCACCTCCTTCCGGTGGACACATTGTTGAAAAGATCCGGGCGGACCTTTGCCACTGCCGGACGCAACAATAATGCCGCCGGGAAACACACTCCATGTTGCAGACCCGAATGCCATTCCTCAAATCCGCAGTTTCCTATCGGAGCTTCGACCACCGACCCCCCTCGGCAACGGCGCCTGCGTCGCAATCAATGAACAATTCGAAAGTGTCCCGGCAATTCCGCAGGTCGATCTTGACGCCTTGGGATATACCCCGCCGTTTGAGGGCCGGAAGTGTCTTCCCAAGGGCAGGGCGAAGAAATAGCTCGCCTGGGAGGGGCACCTGGGCGGCAAGTAGCGTCATCTGTCAAGGGCGGAGCAAAATTAGACCAGTTCGGCGGAGGGAGAATAGACCAGTTTTGGGGTAGAGCGGCGGAGCAAAAATAGACCAGTGGGGGGGGAGTCGGGGTTTTGGTTCGTGTTTTTGTGGGACGGCTGGAACGCAGCCTGAGGTCGCCCGTTAGGGCGGCTGAAGGCGGAGTGGAAGGCGGCTCACAAAAACTGTGGCGAGCCGGCGGGGATCAATCCGAAGACGGAGAGCGTTGCTTCTTGCTCTGCTTGAGGCGGAAGCTATCGCCGTTCATCTCCAGGATGTGGACGTGGTGAGTGAGCCGATCCAGCAGGGCGCCGGGCATGCGCTCGGACCCGAGGACTTCGGTCCACTCGTTGAACGGCAGGTTCGAGGTCACCATCGTGGAGCCCTGCTCGTAGCGCTGTGAGAAGGTTTCGAACAGCAACTCCGCTCCGGTCTTCGACAGCGGCACGTAGCCCAGTTCATCGACGATCAGCAGGTCTTGCTTGGCGAGCTGCTTTTGGGCCCTCAGCAAGCGCCGCTCATCACGGGCTTCCAGCAGCTCGTTGAGCAGCGCTGCGGCGGTAGTGAAGCGAACCCGATAGCCACCCTGGCAGGCCGCCAGTCCCAGCGCCAGAGCGAGATGCGTTTTCCCCGTGCCGGAGTTTCCTAGAGCCAACACGTTCTCGCGACGGTCGATGAACTCTCCGTGTGCCAGCTCGAGCACCAGCTTCTTGTTCAACTTGGGTAACGCCAGGAAGTCGAACGTATCAAGGGTTTTCGTGACCGGGAACTTGGCGGCCTTGATGCGCCGCTCGGTCGCTCGGCGTTCACGGTCGAGCAGTTCGAGCTCGGACAGTTGCAGCAGAAAGCGTCTCGCATCCAAGCCCTCCGTGGCGCACTGCCGTGCCACCTTGTCGTACTCGCGTAAGAAGGTCGGCAGCCGCAGTGCTTTCAGATGAGCTTCCAGCAGCAGTTTGGATCTCGCCATCAGTCCACTCCCTGTGCCAGCAGCACCAAATAATCTGTTGTCGATGTCTGTTCGACTTGTGCTGTGGGTAAGTGCGGATACTGCGTCAAGTCCAAGCGGGGCGGCCGTTGCTCGATCCGACACAGGACGAGGTGCTTGACGGCGTCGAAGCCGATCGTTCCCAACTCAACGGCCTGCCGCGCGGCGGCGGTGACGTCGGTGAGCGGGAAGTCTTCGAGTAAACGCAGCACCTGCACGTACTCGCGCTTGCCTGGTTTACCCAGCCGCACTTCGAGCAAGCGTCTCAAACGCACGAGATCTTGCGGTAACTGCCAACCGACGAGCGGCGCGGCTTGATCCAGCGCGTTCGTCTTGCGCTCCAGCAAGGCCAGGTAATGCAGCGGATCGAAGATCAACTCCTCGCG
The DNA here is from genome assembly GCA_965248105.1 of Bryobacterales bacterium. Lineage (GTDB taxonomy): Bacteria > Acidobacteriota > Terriglobia > Bryobacterales > UBA6623. The sequence goes on along the minus strand of CBDFIK010000005.1, from coordinate 1,113,058 downwards.
TTCGTAGCTGCGCCGATGCCGGGCGATCTCTTCGCTGCCGCAGCCGATGACCACCTCATCGACGTAAGCTCTCAGCAGTACTTCGCGGTGGCCGTAGCGCGTCGGAACCGAGTAGTCGTTGGTCCGATAGCGCACCAGCGACAACGACGTCACCCGCGTCGTGCGCTTGTCGCAAGCGTCATACCCGACAGCAGGCAACGTCAGAAACGCCTGGCGGTCGCGCTCGAAACGCTCACCGATCGTTTCCGAGTGTCGCCGCAAGCGCCGTCCACGGTTCTTGCGGCACTTCGCTTCGAGGTGTTCGTTGAAGGCTTCCCAACTTGAGAACCTGGGGATCGGCACCATAAAGTTGCGCCGCGCATAGCCCACCAACCCTTCCACTTTGCCTTTGTCGTTGCCCTTGCCCGGCCGCCCGAAACGGTCGGCGAACAAATAATGTGACTGCAGCTCGGAGAAGACACGGGTCCTCTGGCGTGTGCCGTCTCCCAGGATCCTCGCCACCGCTAGCTTCGTGTTGTCGTAGACGATGCTGCGCGGCACGCCGCCAAAATAGCGAAACGCCGCATTGTGCCCCTCGCAGAATGCCTCCGTCGTCTCGGCCGGAAACGCTTTCACGAATGCGTCATCGCTATGCGGCAGATCGACGACCAAGAAGTGCGCCTTGCGCTGCACTCCGTTGATGACGACGACCGCTTCGCCGAAGTCCGCCTGGGCGTCACCCGGCGGATGCGTCAGCGGCACGAACATCTCTTGTCCGCCCAGCTTCTTCTCGCGTACGTAGTCCTTGACGGTCGTGTAGCCGCCTGTGAACCCGTACTCGTCGCGGAGGCGGTCAAAGATGCGCTGTGCGGTGTGGCGTTGTTTCCTCGGACGCTCCCGATCGTCGGTCAGGATCTGATCGATGATCCCTGTGAAGGCCTCCAGTTTGGGACGCCTCGCCGGTTTGCTCCGCCGATAGCCCGGCGGAATCCGGTAGCGCAACATCTTGCGCACGGTCTCGCGAGCAATCCCAAAGCGCCGTGCTGCTTCGCGTTCGCTTAGCCCTTCGACGCAGACACTTCGTCGTACTTGAACGTATAGCTCCACCCGATACATCCCTCCGGTGTTCCACAAAACACCTCGGGGATGCTTGCGGACCACATCAGCGGCTTGGTCCTCCGCCTCCTCTGGGAGCCTTCACACCGCCGCTATGTGGTCTAGTTTGTCAGCGCCGTTCTCAGGTAAGTGCGGATACTGCGTCAAGTCCAAGCGGGGCGGCCGTTGCTCGATCCGACACAGGACGAGGTGCTTGACGGCGTCGAAGCCGATCGTTCCCAACTCAACGGCCTGCCGCGCGGCGGCGGTGACGTCGGTGAGCGGGAAGTCTTCGAGTAAACGCAGCACCTGCACGTACTCGCGCTTGCCTGGTTTACCCAGCCGCACTTCGAGCAAGCGTCTCAAACGCACGAGATCTTGCGGTAACTGCCAACCGACGAGCGGCGCGGCTTGATCCAGCGCGTTCGTCTTGCGCTCCAGCAAGGCCAGGTAATGCAGCGGATCGAAGATCAACTCCTCGCGTTCGTAGCTGCGCCGATGCCGGGCGATCTCTTCGCTGCCTCAGCCGATGACCACCTCATCGACGTAAGCTCTCAGCAGTACTTCGCGGTGGCCGTAGCGCGTCGGAACCGAGTAGTCGTTGGTCCGATAGCGCACCAGCGACAACGACGTCACCCGCGTCGTGCGCTTGTCGCAAGCGTCATACCCGACAGCAGGCAACGTCAGAAACGCCTGGCGGTCGCGCTCGAAACGCTCACCGATCGTTTCCGAGTGTCGCCGCAAGCGCCGTCCAAGGTTCTTGCGGCACTTCGCTTCGAGGTGTTCGTTGAAGGCTTCCCAACTTGAGAACCTGGGGATCGGCACCATAAAGTTGCGCCGCGCATAGCCCACCAACCCTTCCACTTTGCCTTTGTCGTTGCCCTTGCCCGGCCGCCCGAAACGGTCGGCGAACAGATAATGTGACTGCAGCTCGGAGAAGACACGGGTCCTCTGGCGTGTGCCGTCTCCCAGGATCCTCGCCACCGCTAGCTTCGTGTTGTCGTAGACGATGCTGCGCGGCACGCCGCCAAAATAGCGAAACGCCGCATTGTGCCCCTCGCAGAATGCCTCCGTCGTCTCGGCCGGAAACGCTTTCACGAATGCGTCATCGCTATGCGGCAGATCGACGACCAAGAAGTGCGCCTTGCGCTGCACTCCGTTGATGACGACGACCGCTTCGCCGAAGTCCGCCTGGGCGTCACCCGGCGGATGCGTCAGCGGCACGAACATCTCTTGTCCGCCCAGCTTCTTCTCGCGTACGTAGTCCTTGACGGTCGTGTAGCCGCCTGTGAACCCGTACTCGTCGCGGAGGCGGTCAAAGATGCGCTGTGCGGTGTGGCGTTGTTTCCTCGGACGCTCCCGATCGTCGGTCAGGATCTGATCGATGATCCCTGTGAAGGCCTCCAGTTTGGGACGCCTCGCCGGTTTGCTCCGCCGATAGCCCGGCGGAATCCGGTAGCGCAACATCTTGCGCACGGTCTCGCGAGCAATCCCAAAGCGCCGTGCTGCTTCGCGTTCGCTTAGCCCTTCGACGCAGACACTTCGTCGTACTTGAACGTATAGCTCCACCCGATACATCCCTCCGGTGTTCCACAAAACACCTCGGGGATGCTTGCGGACCACATCAGCGGCTTGGTCCTCCGCCTCCTCTGGGAGCCTTCACACCGCCGCTATGTGGTCTAGTTTGTCAGCGCCGTTCTCAGACAGGGTCCGAAGAGGGCGATACGACCTTGTCCTGATGGATTGTCAGATGCCCGAAATGGATGGCTATCAGGCGACGGCGGAAATCCGGCGCCTGGAAGCCGGCCAGCGTCACACGAACATTGTCGCCGTGACCGCTAACGCCATGCTGGGCGACCGCGAGAAATGCCTCAAGGCGGGCATGGACGACTACCTATCAAAGCCCATTCAACTGGCGCAGCTCAAGAATGTTTTGGAGCGTTGGTCGCAAGTAGCTTCCGGGAAACAAGATGAGTTATTCCCCGCTTCGACCGCCCGACCGGGCGACGGCGTGGGCCGCCAAAAGCCTTAACGCATCATTTCGTAAATGCGGTTACGAAGGGTGGCCGGGCGCAATGAATTGCGCCCGGAGGCGCGACAAATCGCGCCCCGGACCGGCGGGATCGCCGGTCCCTACTGTGTCTGACGCAGCGCGTAGCGCCGGGCGGGGCCAGTATACCTCGCCCTGCCGATCCTATCCTTGTGAGTGGATTCGGACGAATCCTGCCTTCAAACAGCACTGAATTTCCGGAAAAACCGCGGTCCGTTTCCGAGCGTTTCTTGATATGGTAGAGGCGCACGATGAGGGGTGAAATGACGGGCCGGCTCCGGCCGGAGCGGTATCGCAGTTTTCTGATCATGTTGGCGCGGGTAAGCCTTCGAGATTTGGGGCCGATGGCGCGCAAAGTCGATGCCTCCAACGTCGTCCAAGAGGCCTTGCTGCAAGCGCACGTGGCGCTGCCCAAGTTTCGTGGGACCACCAGCGTCGAGTTAAGAGCATGGTTGCGAACGATTCTGGCGAACAAACTTACTGACGCTGTTCGTTATTGGCTTCGCGGCAAGCGCGATGTCGGGTTGGAGCAGACGATCCGCGAGTCGCTGAGCAAGTCTGATGGCAGGGTCGCGGTACTCATTCACAAGACCGACCCGGGCCAACGCATTTTGATAGACGAAAAGCTGATCCGTCTGGCCGAGACGTTGGAAACTCTTCCTGAAGACCAATGCGCGGCCGTCGAACTGCGTCACTTGTACGGTTATTCCGTATCCGAAATCGCCTCACAAATGCGCCGCACTAACCCAAGCGTGGCCGGTCTGCTGCGGCGTGGGCTCAGCGGTCTGCGCGAACAGCTGGAAGACTTGGCGTGAGTCCGGCATTGTCAGCGTAGACTCCTGCATGTCGTCAGGCGCTGACTCGCATTTTTCACGAGCTGACGGTCGAAGCGCGCGGGAGGCCTGCCCTGGGCTCTCCCCGCAGCTTCATCGTGCGCGGCGCTTGACCCGCGGCAGGGCGTACCTGACGACTCCCGCCGAGAGGAGGGCCACCAGGCACAACCCGACCACGACCCACAGCTCCGTCGGGATAACTTGGCTGTATCGCCGCTGCACGACCACGATGAACTCAGAGTCTTCCACCGGAGCGAAGCCGTAAATCCAGCGGCCGGTGTACTGCTCGTTCAACGACGCAACAGGGTCGTAGTAGTCGTCGGTGATGCAGGAATCATCCACCACGCACTCTCGAATCGTCTCGATCTGCTTCTGTGGAACCCAGACCGGCTCTGTTCCACGCTCGTAGGCCGGATGAAGCAAGACCAGGTATTCCGACGCGTCGGCGGGGGCAGCGGGTTCTCCCGGCGCGAAAAACGGGTCTTTTCGGGCCACAAGAGCGGTTGTGAACTCGCCGCTCTCCGTCTCGGGCAGACCCATCTGCCGGCTGGTGGTGACCGATGCCGTCAGAACGCCGACGATCTTTTCGCCGTCTCGCACTGCGGCGGCGATCCCAAACTTGTAGAGGTCATCCGAGAAAGCCTTGTACACTCGGGAGATGTAAACGGGTGCTCCGCCTTCCGTTTTCGCCAAACCGAGCGCACCCTGATAGTAGTCCCGGCGCCTCAGGTCTTTTCCTTCCGTCTCCGGCGAAGGCGCCGGCCACCGCGCCAGGATTTTCCCATCCAGGGCGCTCATGAACCAGCTCTCAAAAGGGGATTGTCCGTTCAGATCGACACGGCTGCTCCCTGTTTCCTCGATGAACGTTTGCAAGCCCGTGAGGTCTCGTTGCGTCAGAAGTTCGCTGCCCTTTGGGTCCCCAGCGGCGGCCCCGACCGCTCGGCTTAACTGCTTCAGTCGAAGGTGGAAGGTCTCTGCTTTTTGCTGGGCAAGGGCCGTCTGGGCGCGGCTGGGTTCCTGCAAGCGGTCGTACATATTCAGGGCCACCAATGTCAGGAACGCCAAGATCAAAACCGCGAGACCCGCTCCGAGCGGGGTGCGCCGGCCCCAGAGCCACGAGCGCTCCCAGAACCACAGTGGCCTTGCTTCGGTGGGCCGGTAGGTCAACCATCGCTCGAGGTCCTTGGCGAGACCCTCGGCCGAACGGTAACGCTCTTGGGGATCCTTCCGCAGACACCGGAGCGAGATCGCTTCCAGCGTGCGGTCAACGCGCGGGTTAATCTCGCGTGGCGGCTTCGGTTTCTCCTTCGGATTCTTGACGCGCTTAAGCGTCGCTTCGACTGTGGGGCCTCGAAACGGAGGTTCGCCCGTCTGCAGCGTATACAAGATCGCTCCGATCCCGTACACGTCGCTCAACGTCGTCGCGTCTTTTCCGTCTGCTTGTTCGGGCGACATGTAGCTGGCTGTTCCGGCGATAGTCCGGTACACCTGGCTCGTTGCGCTAACCGTTGCGCCTATTTCCGCCGGCAATCCGTCCGCGCCCATCGGCTTGGCCAGACCAAAATCGGTTACATAGGGCCTGTCCTGTTCGCTTTCGTGTTTGTCCAACAGGATGTTGGCCGGTTTCAGGTCGCGGTGCAGAATGCGGCGCTGGTGCGCGTGATGCACGGCGCGAGCCACGTTCACCATAAGCTTGGCGGCGGATCTCTGATCATGGGTAAAGCGATCCAGATGCTCGTCCAGGCTACGGTCCTCGACCAATTCCATGCTCAAGAAGGGACGGCCTTCGTGCTCCCCCACGTCGTGAACTCGGACGATGTTGGGATGTTTCAACTTTGCCATGCTTTGAGCTTCGACCCGGAAACGCCTCACATCGTCGGGTGTCATCAAATGCCCAGGCAAGGTCATTTTGAGGGCCACCACCCGCTTGAGCTCCTGATCGAAGGCCTTGTAGACGACACCCATCCCCCCGTGGCCAAGGTATTCGATTTCTGTGTACCTGCCGAAGTCCGGCAGACGACACGGGATGCTCCCGAGGTCGGATAAGACAACGCCTTCGTTCTCGAAGTAACTGAGAAGCTCCTGCGCCAGGTCGGGATGGTCCTCAACGTAGCGGGCCTGAAGAGCGCACAGCTTGGAGAGATCGTCCTTGAAGGCCTCGGCCTCCTCCATGTAGTCGGCGAGGACGTGGTCCAGCCGATCCTCATCAGGCTCGGAGTCTTGGCGCTTGTTCATCGCTTAACTAAGTGCCTTGTTTCGTCGGTCATGACGGGAAGCGAATCGGTGGCAGGAAGGTGTGAAAAGATCAGCGAGCGTCATGGGGACAGGCACCGTGCGGGCATCTGGCCAATTCGCTTTTGCCCGCCCCACAGTCGCAGGCTCTTCGTAGGCAACGAGTTGCTCCGGGTGCCTGTCCCCGGGGGCGGTCGTAGCAGCCCGCGGTAGAAGTGAAGGCCGCGAAAAATCGGGTACAGCCAGCCAATTCGCTTCAGGCTACGTACTCTTTTTCTAGGGCCATGGCGGGGGGGCGAATTGGTGGCAGTCCCCATTTTTCGCTCCCGAACGACTTTTGCCACGGGCTGTTAGGCCTTTCGGCCTGCTTTCGCCGCCGCGCGAGTCCAACACCGCGGCAGCGCGCCCGCAGCGCCCGCCAATTCATCTTGGCGCGCCCATATCCTCGACACAGGCCGACGACAGTATACCGGAGGCGGCGGCACCGACGGAAGGAAAGCCGGTAGAACCTCGGTTGTTCGCGGTTCATTTCCGGCGATTTCTCGTCTTTTTCCTTAGAGGCCAATCAGGAAGGGGGCGGGATGACCAATAGCTTGAGCATGACCACCGAACAGCAGGATCTCTACGAACGGATCAAGGCATTCCGCTTCGACGATGACACAGCGGTTTTCCCATTTGCCTCGCGTCTGGCTCGTGACAGCGGCTGGTCGAAGGGCTACACAACTCGCGTCATCAGCGAGTACCGCAAGTTTGCTTTTCTTGCTGTCGCCGCGGGACATCCGGTGACCCCATCGGACCAAGTCGATCAGGCTTGGCATCTTCACCTGTTGTACACGCGCTCCTACTGGAACAGGTTCTGCAAAGAGACCCTGGGAAAACCCCTTCATCACGGGCCCACCAAGGGCGGGGGTAAGGAGAGAGAGAAGTTCAACGAGTGGTACGGAAAGACCTTGGAAAGCTACCGCCGCTTCTTCGGCGAAGACCCTCCGGACGACATCTGGCCGGAGGCCAAGATCAGATTTGGCGCGGACATCCATTACCAGAGGGTCAACACCCAGCGGTTCTGGGTGGTTTCCAAGATCTGGGTGAAAAGGCTCGCTGTAACAGCAATGTTCATCCTGTTGTCGCTTCTTCTTGCCGGGTGTGAGAGCAGATCGGAGGGTGATTTTGACGGGGGAGGGTCCCTCTTCGTGCTCGGATCCTGGCTTTTCTACACCCTCTTTTCCGGTGGAGGCCCAACCCTTCTGGACCTGGAGAACCGAAATGGCAACGAAGCGAAAGACAGTAGCTCCAGCAACCTCTGGGGTCGGTTCGGAGGCGATGATGCAGGAATCGACATGGCCGCACGTGGACTCTCGTGGATCTTGATTCTACCGGTGCTTGGGCATCTCTCCAAAGACGAGGGGCCAACGACTCTTGATCTAGCAGGAACAAGGCTGGAAGGGACGAACGAGGACCAGGCAGGGAAGTCTGGCATCTCTTTCTGGTTCAGCGACGGCGGCGACGGAGGCTGCGGCTGTGGATAGCCCGCTTTGAAGCTAACGGCTCTAGAAGATTACTGGAATAACGGCAGGAGGTGAAAATATGATGAACCCAATCACAGAACTAACAGGGAACGAGTTTCTTCTCTTTTATGGAGTCCTCATCGTTGCGACGCTATTAGTGTCGTGGTGGTGGGCACGCACGAGCGACCCAACCGCTGGTATGCCGGTGCCGGCGGTCCCGCGGGAACCCGATCCGTACGAGATCGCCTACCTTCGAGGAGGCGAGAACGAGCTGACACGAGTGGTCATCGTGGCGCTGACTCAGCGGGGCTACCTGCGTGTAGTTCAAGAAGAGAAAGGATTGTGGCAGAGCTCAAGTGATCCAGAGATCGAACAAACGCCCGGGCATCCCGACGTCGATGAGTTGTGTGCGCTAGAGCGCGCTGTGTTTGATTGGTTCCGGGTGAGTCATACGGTGGCGGAGGTATTTGAGAAAGAGGAAGTGCCCGGAATCGTTGCCTCCCACTGTCTGGACTACGAGGAAAGACTTCAACGGGAACAACTGCTGACTCCCGAAGGGGAGAGTGACGCAACATCGCTGACCTTCTTCTACGGAGCGGCGGTGATCGTCGGTGTCGGCATTCTGCGATTGTTCGTTGGCTTGACGAGGGGTGAGCCTGTCGGATTCCTCGTCATGATGGGGCTTTTTGGCGTCGGCTTTTTGGGCGGTATCTGCACTCGTGACCGTCTCAGCCGCCGGGGTCAGAGATATTTGAAGCAGGTGCAGACCGGCTTGGAGTGGCTGAAGTCGTCGGCTTCGACACTGCCGACGGGAAGCCCTAGCCTTATTTTGCTCGTGGGCGCCTTCGGTGTGGCGGCACTGGCACTGGCTGACACTTCATTCAGCTACTTTCGGGATATGTTTCAGCAGGGAACCTCATCCAGTTACGGGGGCTGTGGTGGCGGTGACGGAGGCTGTGGCGGTTGCGGCTGAGGCAGTTGAGGCATGGCTCGAAAGGACAGCGCTCAGAGAACGGACGCAAGGAGGTAAATTCGATGTTGAACCCAATCACGGAGCCTACAGCTCGGCAAGTTCCAGTAGGGAGCGGAATCCTCCCGGGCGACAGCAAGTCACTGCGACGCTTGCAGATAAGCTTGTACAGCCAAGCAGCCGAGCAGGTTACGGGCGATTTTTTTGACTTCTTTCGCGTTTCACAGAGCCAATGGGTCCTCGTAATGGGAGACATTGCCGGCAAAGGCGCCCTTGCCGATCGGAATATGGTAAGGACTTCATCCCGCCAGCCTCGACGCTCGTCCCTAACCATTCGCAGGACGCGCCACGACTTGCTAGGCCCAATGGCGCGCCGAGCGTCCTTCGAAACCTTGTTCACGCGGTCCGTTTCTCTGCGTTTGTCGTCTTCTTCCTTAGAGGCGATCCAATTTCAAGCGAAAGGAGAAAATCATCATGGGTATGTTCGACGAACCAGGCACAAGAGGACCAGGAGGAATCGACCCCCAAAAGGCCGGCAAAGTCGGCTCGGACGTCATCACGCAGGTGGGTGTAGAGGCAAGAGCGCTTTTCAGCGCGCTTCCCATGATACGAATAGTGTCCCTGGGGGCCATCCTAGTGGTGGCGGTGGTGTTTGGCAAAGGGCTCGTTGAGACCGTGGCCAACGGCACCTACCAAATAAGACAGATGGTGATTACGGGCACGATGAAGGCCAAGATGGAGCCGGGCATGTGGCTGCGGCTGTTCAGTGACATCAAAACCTGGCCCAAAGCACAAACCTTTTTCTTCACCAAAGATAAGGAAGGAGGAGAGAGCGCCGACAACAGCATCGAGGTCCGCTTTAACGACGGTTCTTTGTGCGATGTCTCGGGAACCATGCGTATTATTCTGCCCAGCTCCGAACCCCAAGCGATTGCGTTAATCAGCACGTACGGCTACATGGACTACAAAGACCTGGAACAGAAGCTCGTTCTCCCGGTCGTGCGTAATGCATTGCGTCTGACCTCCAATCTTATGTCGGCTCGAGAGTCCTATTCCGAGCAGCGCGCGGACTTCGTTTTCTGGACCTGGGATCAGGTCCAGAACGGGCTCTACGAAACGACGGAGGAAACGCGCAAGGTAGTTGATCCCGTTTCCGGGCAGGAGGTAACCAAGACTTTCAAGATCATCAAAAAGGACGATGGGGGCAGCCACGTCTATCAGCGCAATCCGCTAGAGGGCTTGGGTATCACTCTGGCGAATTTCGAGGTCAAGCTGTTCGATTACACCGAGAAGGTACGGGCTCAGATCAGCACCCAACAAACCGCCCTGATGGCGGTGGCCAGGGCCAAGGCCCAACAGGCGGAACAAGAGGCCCTGATGGCCGAGGCGGAAGGCAAGGCGAACGTGGCGCGGGCCAAGTACGAAGAAGAGGAGAAGAAAATCAGAGCCGTCGTCGGCGCGCGGCAGCGCCTCGAAGTCGCCGATCTCGATCGCCAAGCGGCAGCCGAGAAGAAGCAAGAGCAAATTCTGCTGGGGCAAGGAGAAGCCGAGCGAAAGCGCTTGGTCCTGAAGGCCGACGGCGCCCTAAAGCAAAAACTCGAAGCCTACGTACAGGCTCAGCAACTATGGGCGAATGCATTTGCTCAACGGCAAGTGCCCAGTTTGGTCATGGGAGGCGGCGGCGCCGGTGACACGGACAAGTCGACCACGAATTTCGCCCAGATGATGCAGCTTCTTGTCGCCAACCAAATGGGACTGGACCTTTCAATGCCCAAGGGCGCGATAAGCAGGCAACGGTAGCTGCCCAGTGCGAGGGCGAACTGCGGTGGTGGTTGTGGAGGCCGGCCCGGAAGTCGGCCTCTTACGGCTCGCCAATCAACAGATAGGTGATTTCAAAAGAAGTGTCAGCGGATAACGAGAGCCGAGTGATCACTGATCGGGGTGAATGGTAAACACCGGTCCCATGTCAAAGCGAGGCGGCTTGCGTTGTCGCAGGAGTTCGGTCTGTTCGGAAAGGGCGGTGACGAGCAGCGGCATGGCGATCGTGGAGTCGCAATGGCAGTTGACCATCTCGGCCCCTTTTGCGAGCTTTCCCCAGCTTTGCGATTCCTCGAACGTGCAACCGGAAAGTCCGCCCCAGTGGGGAGCGTCGGTGACCACCTGGACGCCGTAGCGATGTCCGGTCTTATCCTTGTTCATGAGGATGGCGATCACTTCGGTCTGCTGGACGTAGTTCTTGGGAGTGCCGCCGCCGAAGTAGATCACGCCGGTGGCGCGTGAGTCGGCCACGACGTTGGTGATTTCGAGAACGTCCCCCATTATGTCGAACATCAGGCGGTTTTCTCCCCGATGCCGGCTCTCGGCGACACCAATGCCGATCGAGCTATCGCCGATCGCAGGACAAAACAGGGGAACCTTGGCCTTCGCTGCCGTAGCTACGATGCCCGGTTCTTTCGAATCCTTGAGAATTTCTTTCCCCAGCAGGTAAAGAAACTCGCGTGTCGTGTAGGGGCGGGATTGGTCGAGCCGCGAGGCGAAGCTGCCGATCCACAGATCGTGCTCGCGAAATCGAACTTCGTCCGCCAGCACGTCGTACATGCGGTCCACCATGTGATCACCCAGCTCTTCGTCATCCATATCCGCCGAGCCCTGGTAGTGGTAGAACCCCTTGGTTTCGTGGATGTCGTGAAAGAAGTTGGCTCCGGTCGAAGCCAGCACGTCGATCAGCCGGTTCTCGATCATGTAGACCACCAAACGTCGCATGCCGGCCGGGACCATAGCCCCGGAGAGGCCCATCAAGATCGTACATTCGGGATCGGCCAACATCTGCTTCCAAACCTGGAATGCGCGGCCTAACTCTCGCCCTTGGAAGGCGGTGCCCGCCATTTTTTCGAGAACAGCGGAAGCACTTTTTTGTTCATCTATAGGGAAAGGCAGAGTGGGGTGAGACAGGATCTCCTCTTTGGAACGCTTCATTTCGCCACTTCCGTGGGTGGCTGGGGACAGTCAGCCAATTTCGCGTCCAGGCGCGCCTCCGCAACTTGTTGGCTTTTCGGACGCGCGAAATTGGTGACAGTCCCCGCCGCGAGCCGCAAACGTATTTTGCACGGGAAAGTAGCTAGTGTAGTGCCACATAAAGAACTGGACAATAACACCCTTTTCGCGGTAGGATGGTTTATGTGGCCATCCGCTGACGCTCTACCCCTCACCGCCAAAGTCGAGCGCGCCGCCAAAACCCACGCCATTGTCCAGAACCGTTAGTGGCACTACACTAGCAGAACGTCCGAGTAGATCACAAGAAACTACGCTGTCCTGTCGTTCGGCTGGTTTTTGAGGTTGCGCTACGACTCCGACAACCTCGCTTTGCAGACAATGGGCCATGGTATCAGAATGGGCGTGAGCTTGCTAACGACTTTCTCCAGGCGGACAATAGAAATTAGCCAGCTATCCGCGAGTAGCGAAATCGCGCCGCACCCATGGGACAGCCAAGCCAATCGGTGGACCTTAATGAGTCTGAACTGGTGGGCCAGTCCAGGAATGGGGACCGTGCGGCCTTCACGGAGCTGGTCAATCGCTATGCCGCCAAGATCTTCCGCTTGGCGCGGCATATCACCAAGAACGATCACGACGCCGAGGACGTTCTTCAGGAAGCTTTCCTCAAGGCCTACTCCCGGCTGGATCAATTTCAGGGAAACTCGAGATTCTACACCTGGCTAGTGCGCATCGCGGTCAACGAGGCCTTGATGAAGCTGCGGCGGGCGAAGACGCGAAAGACCGTCTCTCTCGATCAGGAGCTGGAGTCCGAGGACGGCTTGCTTCCGCGGGAGACAGCCTCAGAGGAGGAGAGTCCCGAAGAACGCTACGGTCGTCTCGAGACCCGCGAATACCTGACCCAAGCGATCGATAGTCTGTCCGAAGCTTACCGCTCGGTCTTGGTGCTGCGCGACATCGAGGGCCTTTCGACTGAGGAAACCGCCGAGATGCTGGACCTCTCCGTTTCAGCGGTGAAGTCTCGGCTCCTCAGGGCGCGTTTGCAGTTGCGGGAAAAACTGAAGAGACACCTAGGCCGAAATGGGAGACAAACACAAAATCAACTGTAAGAGCTTCCTCGAGGAGCTGTCGGATTACATCGACGGGGACCTCGATGTGGAACTGCGGGCCTCTGTCGAGGCCCATCTCGGGAAGTGCCCAGACTGTTGGGTGGTGTATGACGAGACGAGAAGAACGATTGAGATCTCGCAGAGTGTCGACTGCCACCCTCTACCGGCAGACGTTCACGATCGGCTGTTGAAGATTCTGGAACAGCACTGGGACACCTCCCGCAAATGATTCCGATGAATCCCCGGGTGCGGCGCGTTCGCAACACGGGTATAGGACCGAGTTTCCCTGTCGGGCCAAAAATCGCGCCGTTCCGCCTCTCGGATCGCCTTCCGTAGATCTCTGTAAATTGTCTTCCTAGGCCGAAAAGCCGAAACCTGATCGAGGGTCCCGCGAGTCTAACCCCTAGAGGAGGATTGCCAGCCCGATCGTGCTGAACCGGGCGATCCTCCACTACGGAGGTTCAACAATGTCGGCTACTGTTATGAGCTCGCTTCCGATTTCGTCGATCGGCGATGACCCGCTGCTCCTCATGCCCCGACGAAAACCCCAGTATTTTCATAAAGATCAGACCATCTATTCCTCTCAGGACCCGGCCGACAGCCTCTTCCTCGTGGTCGACGGGACTGTCAAATTAAGCCGCATCTCCGGCAGCGGTCGAGAAACAGTACTCGACTTTTGCGCGCAGGACTCGTTCTTCGGAGAGTCAGGCCTGCTTGGCCTCCCCGACCGGGGGGAAACCGCTGTCGCGCTAGGGGACACGGCTGTCATGGAGTGGTCGATGGTGGACCTGGGACAGATCATGCTCCGCACGCCGGAACTGGGGCCGTCACTGTTACGAGTACTCGCCGGCAAGCTCTTCGAGGCCGATTCCAGGATCGCAAGCTTGGCCACCGACCAGATCTCTCACCGCCTCTTGAAGGCGCTGTTGACGCTCGGCAAACGTTTTGGTTCGGCCGATGGCTCGGGCGAAATCCACATCATGCCCATTACCCACGAGGTGCTAGGTAAGTATGTCGGCACGTCGCGTGAGATTATCACCCAGCATATGAGTCAGTTGCGCCGGCAAGGCTTGGTTGATTATTCGCGTAAGGGGATTGAGTTCAACCCCTCGGAACTCGAACGAGCTCTCTCCTCCGCCTGAGGCGAGCTTCACGAACGAACAGGACAGGTCGTTTGAGTGAAGCCGGCCTCTAGATTAGACGCCCGATGGACGATCGGGAACTTCGGGCACAGCATGCTGTGCCCACCCGAACTCGCCCGAAACGTGAGTGGACTTGCGAAACGCTGTACCTAGCGAGGTTCGCCTTACGCGTTCAGACTTGACCTGGTGATTGCTCCTTCCGCGGCCGAAGACACGAGTAAGCAATACTTCGCGAACACGCCAGAAGGGTAGCGCTGCTTGGGTGGCGTCCATTTCGCCAGGCGTTGCTCGATTTCAGAGTCGTCGAGTTCTGCATCGAGGCGCCGATTTTCGACGTCAATGGAAATCGTGTCGCCTTCCTCGAGCGCGGCGATCGGTCCGCCGCGAGCGGCTTCGGGAGCGACATGCCCGATCATCAGACCGCGTGTCGCGCCGCTGAAACGGCCGTCCGTCATCAACGCCACACTTTCTCCCAAGCCTTCACCGACGATCGCCGCGGTCACGCCGAGCATCTCCCGCATGCCGGGACCTCCCGCCGGCCCTTCGTAGCGAATGACCATGACATCACCCGGTTGAATCTGTTTGCTCGTGACCGCCTGCATGGCTGTTTCCTCACGGTCGAAAATGCGCGCCGGCCCGCGGTGCTGTTCGCGGCCATGTCCGGCGACCTTCAGCACGGCTCCGTCGGGCGCCAGATTGCCTCGCAGGATCACCAATCCGCCCGTGGATTTGATGGCGTTCGAGAGGGGCCGGATCACGTCTTGTCCGGGTGTCTCTTTAGCATCGGCGCAGGCTACGGCGAACGTTTGTCCTGTCACGGTGAGCTGAGAGCCGTCCACGAAGCCCCCCTCGAGCAATCTTTGGGCGATGAGCTGGATGCCACCCGCGCGGTCGACGTCCGCGGCGACGTACTTGCCGCTCGGTTTCAAGTCCACCAACAGTGGTGTCTTACGGCTGATCTCGTCGAAGTCGTCAATCGTCAACGGGACGCCGGCGTCCCGGGCGAGCGCCAGCAGGTGAAGGACCGCATTGGTCGAGCCGCCCGTCGCGGCGACACTGGCGATCGCATTTTCGAATGCTTGTCGGGTAAGAATCTGGCTAGGACGGATGTCGTTCTTGAGTGCGTTCATCACGAGGGTGCCCGCTTGGCGTCCGACATCATCTTTGCGAGGGTCGGTGGCAGGCACGCTGGCGCTTCCCATCGGCGACAGCCCGATGAGTTCCATGACGGTAGCCATGGTGTTGGCTGTGTATTGACCGCCGCAAGCGCCGGCCCCCGGACAGGCCACGTTTTCGATTTCGAGCAGTTCGGCGTCGGACATCGTTCCGGCCGCATGACGGCCGATGGCCTCGAAAACGTCTTGGATGGTGACGTCGTGCCCTTGGAATTTCCCCGGCATGATCGAACCGCCATAAAGAAGGACCGACGGTATGTCGAGACGTGCCAGCGCCATCGCCGCGCCGGGGATGGTCTTGTCGCAGGCCACGAGTGCAATGACGGCGTCGAACAGGTAGCCTCGTACCGTCAGCTCGATCGAATCGGCGATGACTTCGCGGCTGACGAGAGAGGCCTTCATGCCCTCGGTGCCCATCGTGATCCCGTCGCTGATGGCGATGGTGTTGAACTCCATGGGAGTGCCGCCGGCGGCGCGAACCCCCTCCTTGACCTTGACCGCCAGATCCCGGAGGTTGAAGTTGCAAGGCATCGTCTCGATCCAGGTATTGGCAATGCCTATGATGGGTTTGCCCAAATCGTCGTCGGTGAAACCGATGGCCTTCAACATCGAGCGCGCCCCGGCTCGGTCGCGTCCCTCCGTGATGATGTGGCTTCGATGTTTGAGCGGATTCGACATCAGCAGATCTCCTCAACTGAAAGGACATATCATCGTACCGCAAGTTCGTTGAGACTCGACCGCAGCCGGTTCCAATGAGGCTGGGCCAGCCCACCGTGCTACTTGGTTCTATAGATTCGAGCCGAGAAGGAACCCTGGTGAAGAGTTTCTACCGCTTGCCGTGCCACGGCTAGTTCCCCGAGGCGGGCCTCCTCGAGATTCGTCGGCTCGAAATCGCTCCATACCACAAGCCAGTCGGGGGGAGCGGGTGCCGGCGCAAGCCCGCCTTCGTGGCCGGGTTTGCCCGCCAACAGGCGAGCGTCTTCTTCGGGAAGTGGCAAACTCGCCAGAGATCGCAAGCGGTCTTTGCCGAGGCGTGAGTGAACGAGCGTCCGCTGGTAGTCGGGCGGGGAAGTGTCAAGCCTGGCAAGCGCCAGAGCCGCTTTGCGGCGACCGATCACTCCACCAAGCTCTTCGCTCTTGTCGAGGTACCGGCTCAGCATGGCCGGGGCAATGGGTTTAGCAAGCACCACAACTTTCTCGGAGCCGGACACGGCTTGGTCGAGGTACTGAGCGAGTTCGTAGCAGAGCTTCAGGCGTGGATCGGAGGTTTCGCGGTTTACGAAGCGGTCAGCCATGAAGAGGCTGATTGCGAGACCGAGCGCGAGCACGATGCCGCGGAAGCGGCGGAGGCGGCTAAGTCCGAGACCGGCCATAACGGTCACCGCGGCGAGAAGTAAATGTGCCTCGCGGGCGGTGACGAAGCGGTCGGGTTGATCGCGTTCACCGTGCGCGGAAAACAGAATGGCAATCAAGAACAAGGCCAGGAAACCAGCGAGCATCCTGTATCGCGCGGCCCGAAGCATCCCTTGTTTCCAGAAGCGCCAGAAGCCTACGGCAGCGAGTATTAAGAAAGGGACGGCGGTGTTTTTGACCGTGATCCAACCAACGTAGATGTAGCGGACGAGACGCTCCGGGCTCAAGTCGGTGTCCAGCAAAAAAGATCCTGTCGGCCCGGTGGCTACACTCCAGATGAGCCATCCGAGCGGCGCCCAGCCGAAAAGGAACGATCCGGTGAGGAAGTCTCGAGCCCGCGTACCTCGTTTGACGGCGAACCCCAGCACAAACACCGGGCATGCAGCCCAAGCCTCGTAGCGAGTCAAGCAGGCAAGGCCCAAGAACAGGCTCGCAGCCAACCAGTTGTCTTTGAAGAAGAAGTAGAAGCCGAAGAAAAGACCACCGAGCATCAGGATCTCTTGGTAGGGAACGATCGAGTAGGCGAGCACAAACGGGTTCGTGATGAAGATGAGGGCCGTATAGAAGGCAGTGTTGGGTCCGAGCAGCTCTTTGGTCATGAGGTAGAAGCCGAGGCCGGCGAAGGCGCCGATGAGAGCCATCAAGTATCGGATCCAAAGCGGGTCTTCCGAGACCAGCGAAATGTAGTGGATGCCTATCTGCAGGAGCGGCAGTTGGTATGCGAGCAGGATGCGGTCGTGGTTGGCCAGCCGCATGATACTGTCGCCCCCGAAAACGATGGGATAGGCGTGGATCAACCACAAGCGCACACCGAGACCCAGTAGGAATACGGACACGGCATGGTACCGCTGGAATGCATCAACTGTGTCGAGCGGTTGTGGACTAACCTCGGCGGCTGGAGCGGGTGAGCTCATCGTAGGCGTACTGTGTCGTCCGGACGGGCTGCTTCGGGTCGCAGCGGACTGTCCTGGAACGAGTTCCCTATATGTTCGGAAATGTCGGGCTCGAAAGCCCGACACGGCACGCTGAAAGCGTACGCCACGATGCTAGGACAATCAGCAGTCTCGTCTGGAACAGCTTTCTAGTTGCTACGGCTCCGCCTACTGTAGCTCAAGGCAGAGGGTTTTCGTGTGGATTGCACAAGGGTCACCGCAACTTGTAAAGAATCGTGGTGGCGTGGGTGTATCTCCAATCATGCGGTGCACCGGTTTCCCCCAGGGTCGCCCAAGGAAAGAGCACGGGGCTGCGGAAGACAGCGACCTTTTCGTAGCGCGTTTCGAATAGTTTCTTGTTTTGATGGGGATAGTCGCCGACCAGAAGATCGGCGGTGAGGACCCAGGGCGGGTATGTTTGGGAGAGATCGTCCACGAAAGGGTTCGGCCCCATCGGGTAGACCGATTCATCGAGCGGGGGGACTTCCCGCATAATTCGCGCTATGGTTTGGCCCCGCGGGACCTTGTTGGGGACCTCCGCCAGCGCGAGATTCAGCGGGTGCGGGGACAACATGAATTGCAGTTGGTTGGCCGATGCCGCCAGCGCGACACCGACGGCCATGAGGGACGCAATCCACCGCCATCGCGGCCGAAGGCTGTCGAGTGCAACAGCCGCGGCCGCGGCGCACAGCGGGACGAGGGGCATCTGATATCGCAGCAGCGGCCAGTTCTGGGGAAGCAGTGTGACAAGGCCCACTGCAAACATCATGGGCACCACCCAGCCGGCTAACGAGCGGCGGCGCGTTAGAAGCCAGAACCCCCATCCGGCCAGCAGCGCCGCAGGAATCCCTAATGAAAACCGGGCAAGGGAGACCAGATGTTGGCCGAGCAGGGTGGGTTTGGAGATGTAGTAGTGCTCAGGAATGGCCTGGCGGCTCGCCTGAACGATCTTACTCATTTGGTCGACCACCTCGCGGAAGTTCGTGAGGATGAACGGCTCGCCCGCCAGGAACCCCGCCAAGACGCCGAGCAGCCACCAGCGTGCTCTAGACCAGGCGAATCGATGGGGCCATAAGGCAACTGAGGCGGCACCCAGAACCATTGGAGCCGAGGAGTACTTTGCTGCCATGGCAAGTCCCGCGGCGATTCCGAACCCTAGCCACAGTCTCCGCCGGTCGGTCGCGAGCAACCGCAACCCCAGCACTGCAGTCAAGGTAACGAACGTCGTCTCGGTGACATCCACTCTGATTTGGGCCGCTTGCAGCAGGTGTCCGGGAGACAAGGCCACCAACGCGGCAGCCCACAGTCCGGCATGCCTGCTGCAGAGCGTCGCGGCCAGCAAGAAAGTGAACAAGACGGTCGCCAGGTCAGCAGCTACCGAGACGAGCCGCCCTACGACGTATACCTTTTCAAACTCGCCGGGAATCATCCCCCCGAAGGCCGTTCGCCAGGGTTTTTCGAATACGCCGGCCGCTTGTGCTCCTTCCAATGCCAGCAGAACCAGTTCCAAATGCAGCGTGCCCCAACGGTAAAGCTTGGGATCGAGGTCCAGGTTGGCCGGGTCGGTCCGCGCCAAACTATAGAGGACGCTAACTTCGTCGAACGCATACGTCCCACGGAACCCGGAAGCGGCCGTTTCAGGCGTAGCCGGCGGCAGTCCCCAGCCGATCCCCGTGACGCGAAGCAGGAGGGCGGCCAATAGAATTGCGAGGAGCCAAAACCGCTCCCTGGTCGTGAGGGATTTCAACACACCAGCGGCTTGGCGTGGCTCGGCAGGATTCCCCATTAGCTCTCACATTCTACTCGTCGGGCAGGCGCCTACTTGAGTGATCAGTAACGGGCGCCGGGTAGAGGCAGCCTCCCGAGCATCAGCTCGAGCGGTGGTCTCGACACTCTCCCGTCAGCTGCTGAACGCAACGACCGGAAAGCGCTGGTGTCAAGCCACAATAGAAATCCCCCCGAAGTTGATCTTGGAGGCAAAGGCTCGATATGATCAGCAGCTTGAAGTAACCGCGCGCAGCTTCCAAGAAAGACCTCCCAAAGATGACAGACAACTCTTCCGTATTGCTTACGACCGATCTTCCCGGTTGCGAACAGGTGGGCCGTGGGAAGGTTCGGGATATCTACCGAGTCGGCGAGCAGCTTCTGATTGTTGCCACTGACCGGATCTCCGCCTTCGACGTGATCCTGCCGAACGGCATTCCACGCAAGGGCGAGGTCTTAACCAAGCTTTCGATCTTCTGGTTCGACTTTCTCAAAGACGTCGTCCCCACTCACTTCGTGACGGCTGATGTCGATAGCTACCCGGATCCGCTGCCCAACTATCGCGATCAACTCGAGCATCGATCGATGCTGGTCAAGGCTCTTGACATGGTACCGATCGAGTGCGTCGCGCGTGGTTACCTATCCGGATCGGGGTGGAGGGATTATCAAGCCACCGGATCAGTGTGTGGTGTCAAATTGGCTCCCGGACTCCGCGAGAGCGGTTTGTTGCCCGAGCCTGTTTTCACCCCGGCCACGAAGGCCGAAAGCGGCCACGACATCAACATCAGCTTCGAGGAAGCTTCCGAGCTGATCGGCGCGGAATTGTGTGCGAAGCTGCGCGACCTGACATTGGATATCTATTCGCGAGCTTCGCAGCGAGTCCTTCAGGAAGGTCTTGTGCTAGCCGACACGAAGTTCGAGTTTGGCAAGCTGGACGGCGAAATCGTGCTAGGAGACGAAGTGCTTACACCCGATTCTTCACGCTATTGGCCTTTGGAGCTTTACCAACCCGGCCGGCCACAGGTTTCCTACGACAAGCAATATGTTCGCGACTACCTGGAATCGGTCGACTGGGACAAGACACCACCCGCGCCCGAGCTGCCGCCGGAAGTCGTGGCCAACACCTCCGAGAAGTACATCGAAGCCTACTACACGATCACGGGCGAGGATCTGTAGACGACGGTGGTCCGACGCAATGTCGCCACGAATGGCGACACGGCACGCAAGAATGCGCGCGCCACGTCCTCGTCTCACGACACGGCCTATTCTCAAAGCAGAAATGTGGGCCAGCCGCCCAGCCGGGAAACACTACCGCTACGGTAAAATAATGAATCATCGGCCAGACCATTTCGCACTACAAGATCCTTGCCAAGTTGGGTCAAGGCGGGATGGGGGAAGTCTACAAGGCCGAAGACGCCAAGCTCAGCCGCGCCGTCGCTTTGAAGTTTCTCCCCCCGGGCCGGTTTAGCGGCGAGGCGGAGAAGGCACGCTTTCTGCGCGAGGCCCGCGCGGCCGCAGCGCTCGATCACCCCAATATCTGCACGGTCTACGAGGTCGACGAGGCCGATGGGCAGCCGTTCATCGCCATGGCCTACCTCGAAGGTGAGACCCTGCAGAGCAAAATTGAATCGTCGCCGCTGGCTGTGATCGAAGCTATCGAGCTTGCGATCCAGACCGCTCGCGGCCTCGCCGCGGCGCACGAGAAGGGAATCGTCCATCGGGATATCAAAAGCGCCAATTTGATGGTGACCCAGCCTGGTCCCGACAGCGAGCGCCTGCTCAAGATCATGGACTTCGGCCTGGCGAAACTCGCCGCCGGGACAACAAAACTCACGCAAGAGGGCACGATGCTGGGGACCGCGGCTTATATGTCGCCCGAGCAGGGCTGCGGAGAAGAAGTAGACCACCGCACCGACCTTTGGTCGCTTGGCGTTGTGCTGCATGAAATGGTCAGCGGCCAGCTCCCCTTTCGCGGCGAGTATACGCAGTCGCTTGTTTACGCCATCATCCACGAGAAACCCGACCCGCTGACGGCCCTGCGGACGGGCGTTCCCCTGGAGTTGGAGCGCATCGTTCAGAAGGCGCTCTCGAAAGAGCGTGAAGATCGTTACCAAAGCGCCTCGGACTTCGCCGCCGACCTGAGAGTGCTTCGAAAAACGCTCGACCCCACGGCGTCGGGGGCCGGCGGGTCGCAAGTAGCAAAACCGGGAATCCCCGTAGGGGCACGGGGTGCGGCACCGGGCTCGGAGCCTACTCCCTCTCCGGTGGGGGCTTCGCTGTCGGGCCGACCGGCGTCGGCCGACAAGGCTCTCGACGAGCTTCATTCTCCTGATCCATTGAGCCGGTCCCCATCCTCGCGCGAAGCTCCCGTCTCATCTCACGACGCGGTGGCACAGGACGCCACCGCCAACGGGGTGGGTCGCCTGCGAAGAAAAATCACCCTGCTGATGGTGGCTCTCGCGGTGGCGGTAGGCGTGATTGCCGGCATGTGGCTCCAGCGCGCGACCGACGATCCCGGCGCGATCGATCCGCGTCTGCCGCCCGGGATTCAGGGCCAGCCTTTTGGCTCCGAGTTCGGCCCGCTCGGACCGCGTCGTCCTGGAATGATGCCTCCTGAAGGAGAGGCCTCCGATTTACGTCTGGCTCCTCCGCCTTTACCGGACGCTGAGGGCACCCCTCAAGACGCACCAGGCGAAGTTCCACCTAGTGAGGAGACTTCCGAGCTCACGTTCGAACTCGAAACCGGCGCCCCCCCGGCCAAGCCAAGCGCTGGGTCGCCTCCGGTCGAGGATCCCGATACCACTCTTCCGCCGGCAGTTGAGTTCCGATCTCCGCCACCACGCTTCGTGACGGGCGAATGGGAGGCGGTTGTTCCCACCCGCACGGGGCCGCAACGAATTATTCTCCGGCTTCAACAGGAAGGCGGGGAACTAAGCGGGACGATCACCTCGCCGCGCGGAGAAATGAAAATCGTCGGCGGCAAGGTGGAGGGTGGCCGCATCTCCTTTCGGGCAGACAGCCCCCGAGGACGCGAAACGATGACCTACAGAGGCCGATTGCACGGCAGGGATCTCATTCTCACGATGCCGTCTCACCCGAGGCGGCCCATCATCGCACGCCGGATACGATAGATTCGTTCGCCGCTTCGTTTCTTTTGCCGTGGCGGAGCCGCAGCCGAAGGCTGCGAACAAGGTTGCGAATCGCATCGCGATGGGACGCAAGCAAGCAGTCGCCCCCGGCCTGGACCGCACCCTTTTGGGGGTGCGGCTCCATTTCTCCCTACGTTGGGGGACGCGGCGATACGAAACGCGGGTATAGAAAAACACAGGGTTCCCGCTACAAATCTGCGCGAAGCCGTGACAGCGCGTTCCCACGATGGGTGTTACGTGGGTGTTTTGGCCGGATTTCCTCTATAATTCTTCACACCCGCGCAGTAAAAGCCCCTATCGTAACTTAGAGTCTACAACAAGTGCCAAGGGGTCTTGGGTTCATCCCTAAGGTTTACAACGGGCAGCGCTCGACTTTCTTTACCCCCACTCGCTCAGATCCGGTAGCGCAGGCGATTCTAACGTTAGGACCTTATCTGGAGTAACCCGGCGCTGGGAGGCCCGAGTAGGGTGAGATGCCGATCGCCGGGTCACTTTGGATAAGGCCGTTTGAAGGGGGCCGCTCGCATTGGGAGCCTACTGGCGTTACCCCGGACGCGGGCCGCAGCGACTGACTGATCTGATCGGTGCTGCGACTCGCTCTTTCTGTGTGTATACTCCTCTCGACTCCCGACATCGAGAGGTCGTTCGCTTTCTGAGACGCCAAAGGCTTTGGCAACTTTCCGCCGTAGCCGGGTTTCGGCCAAGGCCCTTGACAGCACAAAGATCAGTTCGTCGTGTTGCAGAAGATCCGGGAGACCGGCGCAGCCCCGACTTCTAAAGTGCCCCTCTCGGCGCCCTGGGACTGCCTTGGCTACTCAAATTGGAACTCTATCTGCTGAGGCTCGCTGAAACTGGCGTCAAGCCACAGGGTCTTTCCGTCCCAGGCGTAGCGGTTCCGCGGCAGTGCTTGGCCATCGACTTTTACCGCGGAGAGTCTGCTGGGCGCTGACAGAAGCTCGAACACCGGGTTGACGCAGTAGGAAACGGGCTTGATAGTAATTACGACTCTATCGTCTTCCACGCGCAGCCTGAAGGCTCGCCTTTCCGGCACGTAAGACTCGAGGTCCAGGACTGCACCTTCGACCTCCAGGGAGGACGGCCTGCTGAAACTCTGCGCCCATTCGAGCAGGCGAGAATCCGAGGCATCGCTCATGCCGATGAGCCAAACCCATCGTTCGACGGTCATGGGCCTCGATCTTCCCAAAGTATCGGGCATCTGTATCTCGCCACTGCTGATGGGAGTAGGGCGGTTAGTTGTTCCCCACGTCAAGAGACTATTGTGCGCGGGACTGAAGCGAATGCGGTCGTCGATCGACCTTCCGGTCGTCTTGCCACGTGACAGAGGCCAATGGCTGCCCCAGTAGGCCGGCGTCACCAGATACCCCCGGTCGTGAAAGGGCGCGAACGGTGCTTTCGGGAAGTGGTTATCGCTAGCATGAAAATAGATGGCTGCCGCCGGTTCGTCCTTGTGCAAGCGAATCCGGTAGATCGCCGGCACCCGTCGCAGGTTCTCGAAAAGCTCGTCCGGATAGGAACGGCGAGGACTGGCCAGAGCGTGGCCGGGAAAGGATATGGTCCTTTTCTCGCCGTCGAGGTAGAGCATGTCGACCATTTCACTCGGCAGAACATCGAACGGGTAGGCCGATTGCGGCGTTAGGACGATAAACTCGCTCAATTCATAGTCGGTGCCGGGTGTGCGCTTCAGGTTGAGGACCCGAGTCCCAAAGCCGTCCGGATAGAAATAATAATCCTCGGCGGCCTGGTCTCCCCATACTTTGTAGGTAAAATCGTTTGACTGATAGGTCCAGCGCACATGGACGCGTGCCGGCGTGGATTCTATGACCTCGACGCGCCCATACTTCAGTACCTTGTCCATGAGCGGCTCTACGGAATCGACAAATCCGTCGGGAGGGGGCGTGGTCTCGGCCCACTCGTAGCACATGCCGGTGTTGTGTTTGCCCGCCCAGAAAGGAATGTAGCTCGAACCGCGCCAGAACACGAAGCTAGCACTACCGGGGAATGATACGACCACATCCTTCAGGTGAGGATCCCAAGCCTGGTCGTAATCGATAAAAGACAGCTTCCCGGCTCCAGCGGTGTTGACAGAAATCGGGGGGTCATAGCGCAACTTCAATTCGGTCGCTCCGAATTCCGGCAACTGTGGCGGAGTCGGCACCAGCATCGTCTGAATCTTCTTGTGCCACAGCTCCTTCCCGTCATCTGTAATCGACACATGCAGGACATCGTTTCTCTGCGTGGTCCTCACCGGATCTATTAGGAGCTTCTCTGACGAGCGGGCCCTGCTGTTGATCTTCAACTTAGCCGCGGACCGAGCGTGAGGGTCTGATTCGAACCAGGCCGTGACGCGGGCGTCGGGGATCGGGCTGGCGTAGGAGATGGCCGCGATGTCAAGGACCGTTTTCTGACCGCCTGCCAGGATCAGCCAGTCGTGGGGTACGAAGATCGTCCCCAGATCGAGCGGGTGAATCAGTTCCTCGGGCCGGGCAGTCGCTTCGGCCTCGACTTCGGGAAACTCGACCGCAGCCCGCGCCAACTCGACCGGCTGACCGTCGAACCGGCATTGGGCGTAGAGAACAATCTCGTCCGGGTAGGTCGTGAACAGCGCCCTATCATCGTATTCGCGACTGTCGGGCTTTCTCTCAAACCTATTAGACATCTTAGACATCATGTTCAGAACGTGACGCTCAGTCTCGTTCTGATCCACATAACCCACCAAGAAGTACTCGCGAGAAGGCCACTGATCGGACTTGATCGCGGCCCACGCGGTGATCGGCTTTCCGACCCGCTCAAGCCCAAAAGGGGGTCGCCAGGGATGACCCGGGTCAATGCGAATCTTGGCGACTACGGATTCGCCACAATCTTCTTGCGAGAATAGCGGCCCAAGAGGGGTAAGAAGTAGAAGCAGGGCAACACCCCGCATCGCCAATAGCCTGTCGCGGCGCGTGTCACGCCTATGAGATCTGGCGCTCAAGAGGGAATCTTCGAAGCAGACGTGCATTACTTTCCCGCCGCGAGTAGCGACAAAACCTTCCGTCTCAAAGAATAAGTTGTTTTCAAAGGACTGGCTGGGAGGCAGGGATTCGAACCCCGATGAACAGATCCAGAGTCTGTCGTGTTACCGTTACACCACCTCCCAGCAGAGAACGCAAAATTAGTATACCGCGCGGTTGAAGACGCGCAAACGCTCGCTCGCTTGTCGCAATGGAAGAGAAATCAACGAGCCGGGTGGAAAAACCTACAGCAGCCGGAAGTTAACTTCGACGTTGGCACGGACTTTGACCGGAATGCCGTCCTTCTTGCCGGGCACGAATTTCCATTCCTGGACGGCCCCGACCGCCTTTTCGTCCAGCCCGAGCCCGAGGCTCCGGATGACGCGAATATTGTGGGCTCGACCGTCCTGCCAGACCTCGATCGCCAGGACGACCGTTCCTTGATACTTCGCCTTACGGGCCTCTTCGGAGTATTCAGGCTCGACCTTGTAGGTCAACCGGGGTGCTGAGACACCTCCGCCGATCCGGAAGACACCACCGCCAATTCCACCTCCCGACCCGGGGCCTACCCCTGCACCTCTGCCCGAGCCCACGCCCGTGCCCCTACCTGTACCGATCCCGCCCCCGCTGCCCGGTCCCGCCGAAGGCGGCCCGATCCGGCTAAGCGGGTCGCCGAAGACAGCCATATCGATTCGCGGCACCTGAATATGGTCCGGCACAATTACGGTCGGTTCGACGGCCAGTTCGGGGTCGAGATTCTTGATCACAGGTGTAGGAGGCGCCAATTGTTTCAGATCAAACCGAGGCAGCTTCCCCTTGCTGGGCGGTAAGGGGCTGTTTTGGCCGCCTCCGCCCCCGCCACCGGTGTCTCCCGGAGGAGCGTTGCGAAGCTCGATCAAATAGGGCGACAGGTCGAAGTCGATAACAAGGTCGATGGAATCCCCGCTGATTTGCTGCAACGCCGGTCCCGAGAATACGGTAAACAGCAAAACCACCAACAGAACGTGACCCCCGGCGGACCAACTCACCCCCTGCTGCTTGTAATCGTAAGTGCCCCAGATACTTTTGACGGCTATAGGCCTAGAGCTAAGCCTTAGCGGGGGAAGCTTCTTTTCCCGCATACGGCTGCGGAAATAGAGCTTCAGCGAACGGTACCAAGGATCTCGGAAGGATTCGATCACCAACCTGCTGATGCCGGCTTCTTCGCTCGCTGCCAGGGCCCGACGGTCGTAACCGCGCACCCGGGGCAGCTTGCGTTTTCCCCGGAAAAGCTCGCTGAGCTGCTGGCCGAGAGAGATGAACCAGGATTGGTGAATCGAGTCCGTCAACAACGAACTGAATACGCCGTCGTCCTGATGAGCACCGGAACGCCGAGCCGCCCCATCCCGAGGCGCGGCGCCGCGGCCCCTGCGTAGCTCCGTCTTGGTCGGTCTCTTCTCCAAGGTTGGCATGGGGTAAGGGAGTACCTTCGGCGGCCGTCTGTAATATTTAGGACGACGAGCCCGGGCACTCGGTTACAGGGGATCCTCTACAGATCGACCGGTGCTAGCCTGCTAAAACCAATTTACCATGTTAGCGGCCGCTCCGAGGCTCTTAGAGTTGCCCATACCCGCCTGATACCCGGTCGGCTTCGTTTATAGACGGATCGAGCAAGGCGGCGGACAAATCTTCCCCCCATCTGGGCCGCTACGAGTCTTGCACCCAAGAACCAACATGTTTTCCATCATCGGCATCATTGTCGTGCTGGGGTCCGTCTTCGGCGGGTACCTGATGCATGGCGGAGAGATGGCAGTTTTGTTCCAGCCCTTGGAGTTCCTCATCATCTGGGGCGCCGCCCTGGGCGCTCGGCGAGCAGCCGCAGGCAGTCGTAGACCCAGCCCGTAAACATGGTCGCTTCCAGCGCTCCGACCCAGGGCCACGGCAGTTGTTGCGCCCCACGGGTGAGGGCGGGCCGGCTGGCGGCCACTTGACCGCGGCCGACGAGCTGAGCGGCGTAGGTTTTGATCACCTAGCTGATGGTTTTCTTGTGCACGTCGAGTCCGATATGGTGAAGTCCTTTCAGGAGCATGATCCTCCTGGTTGGTTTCTGAGCCGGCCCCAGGGCCGGGCTCAGCATTATGCCTCCAGGAGGATCTTTTCATCTCGACCCTATACATTGAAACAGTCCACTAGGATCTCTAATCCAAGCGAATCAAGGGGCCACAGCATTTGACCGACTCCGACGAAGTTCCGGCCGGAAAACTACCACCCTGGCAACAAGCCGATCTCCCGGCGCCGCCCGAAAAGCGTCTGGGCGACGTGTTTCGGACCATCGGTCCTGGCGCCATCATGTTGGGCGCCGCGATTGGGGGCGGTGAGTGGTTGATGGGACCCACCGTCACCGTCAAATACGGGCTATCGCTGATGTCGATAGCGGTGGTTGCCGTCTTTCTACAGACGCAGCTCAACCTGGAGCTTGTAAGATACACGCTGTACAGTGGCGAGCCCATCTTTACGGGGTTCATGCGGACCCGGCCGGGACCCTATTTTTGGGGGCCGATCTATGCCTTTTTCACTTGGTTGGGAGCCGGCTGGCCTCACTTGGCGGGTGTATGTCAAGGGCGGAGCAAAATTAGACCAGTTCGGCGGAGGGAGAATAGACCAGTTTTGGGGTAGAGCGGCGGAGCAAAAATAGACCAGTGGGGGGGGAGTCGGGGTTTTGCTTCGAGTTTTTGTGGGACGGCTGGAACGCAGCCTGAGGTCGCCCGTTAGGGCGGCTGAAGGCGGAGTGGAAGGCGGCTCACAAAAACTGTGGCGAGCCGGCGGGGATCAATCCGAAGACGGAGAGCGTTGCTTCTTGCTCTGCTTGAGGCGGAAGCTATCGCCGTTCATCTCCAGGATGTGGACGTGGTGAGTGAGCCGATCCAGCAGGGCGCCGGTCATGCGCTCGGACCCGAGGACTTCGGTCCACTCGTTGAACGGCAGGTTCGAGGTCACCATCGTGGAGCCCTGCTCGTAGCGCTGTGAGAAGGTTTCGAACAGCAACTCCGCTCCGGTCTTCGACAGCGGCACGTAGCCCAGTTCATCGACGATCAGCAGGTCTTGCTTGGCGAGCTGCTTTTGGGCCCTCAGCAAGCGCCGCTCATCACGGGCTTCCAGCAGCTCGTTGAGCAGCGCTGCGGCGGTAGTGAAGCGAACCCGATAGCCACCCTGGCAGGCCGCCAGTCCCAGCGCCAGAGCGAGATGCGTTTTCCCCGTGCCGGAGTTTCCTAGAGCCAACACGTTCTCGCGACGGTCGATGAACTCTCCGTGTGCCAGCTCGAGCACCAGCTTCTTGTTCAACTTGGGTAACGCCAGGAAGTCGAACGTATCAAGGGTTTTCGTGACCGGGAACTTGGCGGCCTTGATGCGCCGCTCGGTCGCTCGGCGTTCACGGTCGAGCAGTTCGAGCTCGGACAGTTGCAGCAGAAAGCGTCTCGCATCCAAGCCCTCCGTGGCGCACTGCCGTGCCACCTTGTCGTACTCGCGTAAGAAGGTCGGCAGCCGCAGTGCTTTCAGATGAGCTTCCAGCAGCAGTTTGGATCTCGCCATCAGTCCACTCCCTGTGCCAGCAGCACCAAATAATCTGTTGTCGATGTCTGTTCGACTTGTGCTGTGGGTAAGTGCGGATACTGCGTCAAGTCCAAGCGGGGCGGCCGTTGCTCGATCCGACACAGGACGAGGTGCTTGACGGCGTCGAAGCCGATCGTTCCCAACTCAACGGCCTGCCGCGCGGCGGCGGTGACGTCGGTGAGCGGGAAGTCTTCGAGTAAACGCAGCACCTGCACGTACTCGCGCTTGCCTGGTTTACCCAGCCGCACTTCGAGCAAGCGTCTCAAACGCACGAGATCTTGCGGTAACTGCCAACCGACGAGCGGCGCGGCTTGATCCAGCGCGTTCGTCTTGCGCTCCAGCAAGGCCAGGTAATGCAGCGGATCGAAGATCAACTCCTCGCGTTCGTAGCTGCGCCGATGCCGGGCGATCTCTTCGCTGCCGCAGCCGATGACCACCTCATCGACGTAAGCTCTCAGCAGTACTTCGCGGTGGCCGTAGCGCGTCGGAACCGAGTAGTCGTTGGTCCGATAGCGCACCAGCGACAACGACGTCACCCGCGTCGTGCGCTTGTCGCAAGCGTCATACCCGACAGCAGGCAACGTCAGAAACGCCTGGCGGTCGCGCTCGAAACGCTCACCGATCGTTTCCGAGTGTCGCCGCAAGCGCCGTCCACGGTTCTTGCGGCACTTCGCTTCGAGGTGTTCGTTGAAGGCTTCCCAACTTGAGAACCTGGGGATCGGCACCATAAAGTTGCGCCGCGCATAGCCCACCAACCCTTCCACTTTGCCTTTGTCGTTGCCCTTGCCCGGCCGCCCGAAACGGTCGGCGAACAGATAATGTGACTGCAGCTCGGAGAAGACACGGGTCCTCTGGCGTGTGCCGTCTCCCAGGATCCTCGCCACCGCTAGCTTCGTGTTGTCGTAGACGATGCTGCGCGGCACGCCGCCAAAATAGCGAAACGCCGCATTGTGCCCCTCGCAGAATGCCTCCGTCGTCTCGGCCGGAAACGCTTTCACGAATGCGTCATCGCTATGCGGCAGATCGACGACCAAGAAGTGCGCCTTGCGCTGCACTCCGTTGATGACGACGACCGCTTCGCCGAAGTCCGCCTGGGCGTCACCCGGCGGATGCGTCAGCGGCACGAACATCTCTTGTCCGCCCAGCTTCTTCTCGCGTACGTAGTCCTTGACGGTCGTGTAGCCGCCTGTGAACCCGTACTCGTCGCGGAGGCGGTCAAAGATGCGCTGTGCGGTGTGGCGTTGTTTCCTCGGACGCTCCCGATCGTCGGTCAGGATCTGATCGATGATCCCTGTGAAGGCCTCCAGTTTGGGACGCCTCGCCGGTTTGCTCCGCCGATAGCCCGGCGGAATCCGGTAGCGCAACATCTTGCGCACGGTCTCGCGAGCAATCCCAAAGCGCCGTGCTGCTTCGCGTTCGCTTAGCCCTTCGACGCAGACACTTCGTCGTACTTGAACGTATAGCTCCACCCGATACATCCCTCCGGTGTTCCACAAAACACCTCGGGGATGCTTGCGGACCACATCAGCGGCTTGGTCCTCCGCCTCCTCTGGGAGCCTTCACACCGCCGCTATGTGGTCTAGTTTGTCAGCGCCGTTCTCATGGCGATTGCGGTTGCCCTTTTCGTGCCCTTGTCAGTCTGGTGGGAAGCTATCCGGGGGCTTGTCCTTTTTGAGTGGATGCGCGGAGGCGAGTCGGAGGCCGGCATCGACTGGTTCTTGATAGCTGCTTTTGCGGCCAGCTCGGGAGCAGGTGGCGTATCGAATGCCGTTCTGACGAATTGGTACCGCGACAAGGGTTTCGGTATGGGATCGGTCGTCGGCTATATCCCGACTCTGTTTGCCGGGCAGGAGGTGAAACTCGCAAACACCGGGAAGGTGTTCCCGTTAACACCGGAAAACCGCAAGAAATGGAAGCTTTGGTTTTGGTTTGCCAAGGTGGATCAATATGGCATCTTTCTTGCCGGGGGGATCGCCAGCATGTTTCTGCCCTGCGTCCTCGCGGTTCACGTGTTGCCTTCCGGAAAGGACTTGAGAGGATTGGCCGTGGCAGCGGAAGTTGCCAACGGGCTTGAGGCATTGGGCGGACCGGCGTTCTGGTTTCTGACCCTGATCTGCGGCTTTTGGATCCTTTTCAGCACTTCGTTGGCCGGGGTAGACACCTTCGTCCGAACAATCACGGATCTTCTGTGGGCCGGCAGCGCCCGGGTGCGGAGATGGCGGGGCGGGGATATCCGCTGGGTATACTACTCACTGCTCGGCGCCAATATGGTCTGGGGCTTGACGGCTCTGCAATTCGCGCCGCCTATTTTCCTGTTTCAGATTAGCGCCAATATCTCCGCGGGATTCATGATTCTGCTATGCCTCCATGCACTTCATGTAAACCGAACCCTGTTGCCGCCCGAGCTTCGACCGCCGCTTTGGAGACAGGTTACGTTGGTGTTGTGCGCAGCGTTTTACGGGACGTTTGCGTTCCTCAGCTTGCGGCAGATGCTGGGGTGACTTCCCGCCCACAGTTGAAGAGCGAGGACAACGAGCTCTGGTTGTCTCCGATCACCACAGGCGACGAGCGCTTGTTGAAGACTAATGAAATTCCCATTCTGGCGAATCGCTAGCGATCTGAACCCAGAATGCCTGGCTGACTTGAGACCCGAAACCGGCTTGAGCAATGCGAACGCGCCCCACCGTTGGACCGTCGACGCTGGGCGGTCCACAGGGACAGGATGCTCTTCGCTATAAGGGACTGCACTAGCCGGTAGACCTGATTCACCAACGTGGAGGTCTTCCCAGCGCCCGTTGCGATCGGCACGATCCCGCTAGGGCGCCGCTCGATCTGGTCGCTCCAAGCCTTGCAAGGGACGCGCCTGTCGGCGAAGAACTCCCCCTGACCAGCGCCCAACCGGGCGTGTGTGGCCGGAGTGCAAGAAAATTCAAGATGTGCCGTTAGCAGCTCTGGGGCCTGTATGCCCTGTCGAAGCGGAAGACAATGTAGTCATCGTCTAATTCGTTCAGTCCGCCCGCCCGCCGTAGTCCGTACAGCAAATCGGACCTTGACGCCAATCATCCTCCGCTTAATGTAGGGTGCCGATTGTCTGCCGCTTATTTGCTTCCCAAGCCGTTATGCCACCGGCCAGCTCTTCGATCTCCGTGAACCCTTCCTGCTGCAGGATGCTGGCCGCGATCGAGGAGCGATATCCGCCCGCGCAATGTACGGCAAGTGTTCTGTCTTTGGGCAGCTCGGAAGCTCTTCCTCTCAGCTGGTTCAGTGGAATGTGCACACTACCTTTGATATGTTTCGCCTCGCGTTCCTTCGGCGCTCGGACATCGACCACCAGCGGAGGCGAAGGAGATGAAAGCTCGTCAGCCAGAGTTGCGGCATCGATGCGGTCCCATCCATCCACGAGATCGGGACGCTGTTCCAGAGCTTGAATCCCCTCCCGAAGGTAACCGTTGACGCGGTCAAAACCGATGCGCCCTAAACGTTTGGCAGCTTCCTCTTCCCTTCCCGGTTCAGAGATGAGAACGATCAATTCTTCAGGGTTGAGGAGAGTTCCGGCCCAAGTGGCATACTGGCCTCCTAGTCCAATATTGAAGCTGCCGAGCAGGTGAGCTTTGGCGAAATCTGCTGGGTCCCGGGTGTCGAGAACTTGTGCTCCTGACCGCTGCATATCAAGAACCTGGTCCAGCGAGAGCGGTTTCAGCTCGCGCCGCAGGACCTGTTCCAGCGTCTCCCGCTCTTTCGTGTTCAGAATGGCGTCGTAGGTAAAGTATTGGGGCGCCTCGGGCTGGTCAACCGTCACGATGCGGATGAAATCCTCCTTGCTCATCGGCTGCAGGGCGTAGTTATGGCGTCGTTGGTCGCCTATCGTTGAAACCGTCTCCGCGCTGAGGTTCTTTCCGCAAAGTGATCCGGCTCCGTGGGCTGGGTATACGAGCGTTTGGTCGGGAAACTTGAGAAGCTTTTCATGAACTGAGTCATAGAGCATTTCACCCAACTGGCGCGCCGACCAGCCGAGCGAGGCCCGCAAGTCCGGACGGCCTACATCTCCGACAAACAGCGTATCGCCAGTCAGAACAGCATGGGGCTCGTCCTCGCTCTTCTCAAGGTCATAGAGCAAGATGCAGATTGACTCCACCGTATGCCCGGGTGTTTCGAGAGTCTGTAGGCGCATCCTTCCCAAATTCAAGACATCGCCGTCCTTCATTGGTGTGAACTCGAACTCTGCCTTGGCCTGCGCTCCAAGATAGATCCGGGATCCTTCCCGATCCCGAAGTTCGAGATGCCCAGCGATGAAGTCCGCGTGACAGTGCGTAAGAAACACGTGGCGGATCTCAAGGTTCGACTTCCGTGCGTCTTCGACATATTGATCGACGTCGCGCTGCGGATCGATAACGACGGCCTCCCGCGATGACTCGTCTCCAATCAGAAAGGAGGCGTGCGCTAGGCAGTTCAAGTAGTACTGTTTGAGGATCATGGTGTTCGTCCCTCTCCTGGGCCGGGCATCACGTTACCGAGTAACGGCGGAACCACCCACTTGCTCCTTCAGGATACTTTCCCGCCACCCGTTTCTCGGCCTGTAGGATGGTGCCTCCTTTTCCGCTTCCTCTCTTGTTCGCCGCAGGCTGCTTCCTCGACCGACTGGAAGTTGAAAGAAGTGGTAGGCTCGGCGCGATTCGAACGCGCGACCTGCCGCTTAGGAGGAGTGGGAGTCCTGTTGGATGGAGTTGGATGGATTGACACCAAGTGACGCACAAGTAGGGCTTTATGGAGGTTTTGCCAAATGAACCCGTACTCAGTGGCATTCAGTAGCAACCGGTCTCTCCTGGTCAACTTTGCCCTTTCATGTGGACGTTCGTGTGGACGCATGAGATTCAACCTCAGTTAGCAAGCTGGCGCTCGTCCTGCGCGCCATTAGTCGGTCTCAGGGAGTCGATGGCCTTCACTGCTTTTCTCTTCGCTTGCATCCTGATGTGCGAGTAGTGCTCCAGCATCTGTCTACTCACGTGCCCGCTAATGGCCATCAACGTTTGCTCAGGCACTCCGGCTTCTGCCAACCGAGTGATGCAGTGGTGGCGCAAGTCATGGAAGCGCAGACCCTTCAGACCAGCCTGTCGAGTGAGATTACGCCAAGCAGTCCTCCAGGTCTTCATCGGCGAAGCTGGATCGTAACCGGCCCCCACTACATTTCTACCCTCTTGGGTCTCGCGGAATCTACATGCTGGGAAGAGGTAGTGGTCCGGCTCGGTTGCACCAAGCACCTTAGCACGCTCAAGCAGCCTAGTTGTAGCCCACATCGCCGTGTCGTTCAAGGGCACAATTCGGCAACCCGCATCGCTCTTCGTGGTCAAGCGGCGCACCCTCATAGTGCGGTTCATGAGATCCACATCCTGCAGTCGTAACCCCTTCAGCTCACACCCACGAGCCGTCGTATTCGCTGCAAGGAGAGCTGCGTAATAGGCAGTTTGCCACTGAGGGTTACTCCGCGCCGTCGAGAACAGTCGCTTCTCCTCCTCCACAGACAGCGCCCGGCCTGGTCCCTCGGTGTTCTCCGGCAGTGGTTTGTAGTCATCGGCTATCCTCGCCCACAGCTTGTTTGATCGAAGGATCTGCCGGAGCGTTTTGACCTCCAGATTGACCATGCGATTCCCGACTTCGAATTTCCTCTCAAGCTGATAGTCGCGGATGTCATCGGTCGTGATGTCGCACAAGCGACGATGACCAAATGAGCGCAACAGCCGTTTGAGTGCCCCCTTGTCGATCCGCCAAGTCTGGCGGGCAACCAGCTTCTTACGGTCCCCCAGCCACCTAGGCGCGACCTTCTCCAGCTTCGCCGTGGCCGCGTCCGATGGCAGACGCCCTTCCTCTTGCGCCTGGACCGGCTGTTGGCGGATCTTC
This sequence comes from Bryobacterales bacterium, assembly GCA_965248105.1. Lineage (GTDB taxonomy): Bacteria > Acidobacteriota > Terriglobia > Bryobacterales > UBA6623. The sequence continues at coordinate 1,078,222 of CBDFIK010000005.1, read as the reverse complement.
CTTGCCTCGCGGTAGTTGGTCGTGCGCGTCGAGAACTCCCGCCAGCGGCTCTGGATCTTGAGCTTAAAATGCCAAATGCCGCGGCGTTTATGAAGGCCGTCGTTGTCGCGGGCTCTTCCCCGCCCGACAGCTACCCGTACAGCCCGATTCTCATGGGTCTCCTCCATCATTTGCGTCCTCCCTTGTTAGTTTTTGTCCTTCGCGCCGATGGCTTCGGCGCAGCTCTTTGCGCTTTTTGCTTGTGCCACCACCTGCGCTTCGCCTCCCGCTGCGCCGGAATCGCGCAAGCATCCGAGCAGTATTTCTGGTCGCGCCTGCGGACCAGCATGTACGGGGTGAAACACGCCGGGTTCCTGCAGACTTTTAGGAGGTCGCGGGAACGAACGCAGAGCCACGCCAACATGGTTGGCAGAGATCTCTGATCGGCGCCGATGTACTTCTTGTTCCAGTGGACAGACCACTGGACCTCTGCCTGGGACAGCCAGTATTCACAGATGAATTCCTGCAGCAAGCTCCTGTCCTCTTTCTCTGCCTCTGCGCACTCTGACCACCTCCTAAAGAGTTGTGCGGAATGCTTGGAGGTGGCGGGGTCAAAATCCTCCAACCATCGTTCGTCCCCTTGATCCGCACCGCCTGCGAAAAATCTCGTAAGCACCCTGTGCCTGGCCTGGTAGCCCCACAGAAGGCGCAGCTCATCCCGGCGTTCCAACAAGACCTGGTCGGTATATCGACCGTATAAGCGGCCCCACCTTCTCCGGAATCGAGGGATTCGGTCGTCGTGCATGTTGGCCAAGTCGACAAGCAGGTTCGGCCCGGGCGCCCTGCCCTTCGGACTAGATCTCTTCTCGGAGGCTGCTGGCATGACTAGATTACTTACATTGATCTAAGAATATAGTGGTGGTAGCATTAACTGTAGCATAAGAACTCGACCGACGGAAGGTCGAATTTTAGCAGAGGAGCTAAGCATGCCGAAAGAATTAACAGTAATCGAGGCCGCGCGGCGACTGGGGGTCACACTGGACGCCGTCTATCGCCTGATTTGGGCACGGAGGCTGCCCGCGCGCAAGACGGATCGACGTTGGCTGCTTCCCCTTCGTGCCGTTGAAGCTCGTTTGAAAGCCAGGGAGGCGAGAGATGCGACCGCTGGCCGTTAGCGTCGAGGAGGCTGGCCGCCTGGTTGGTCTGAGCAAACACACAATTCGTCTGTACATCAAGAAAGGCCTGATCGATGCGGTTCGGGCGGGCCGTCGAGTCCTCGTGCCTGTCACCTCGCTGGAGAAGCTTGTCGAGAAGGGCATTCCGACGAGACGGGCCCACTCTCGTTCGCGGGCCAAAGGCCACGTAGAGTGACTATCAAGGAGAAGCGTCATGGATCATCCCGAAGACAGACAAGAGCCAGCTTTCATCGTCGAACCTACTCTACCGGCGCGGGAGGTCCATCTGATCGCCGGTCCCCCTGGGGTCGGAAAGACCACCTTCGGCCTCCAACTGATGCACGATTGGGCGCAGGGTTATGACGTGCTTGGGGGCTACAGTCATCCCCAGCCGTACTGCCTGCTTGCCCTCGGCGATTCGCAGGATTCGGTCGGCCGAACCCTGGAGCGCGTGGGCTTCGAGTCGGGGATGGCGGCGCTAATTCCCCGACCGACCTTGCCGCCCTTGGAGAGGGATGGGGCGTTCCGGGCGCTCCATGAGATACTCGACCACCCGCAGATCCCCTCAGATACCCGGGTTCTCTTCATAGATGATTTCTGGCGACTTGTCCCCGAGGGAAGGATCGACGACCTTGGTGCCGTGTCGGGGCTGATCACCTACGCGACTCGCCTCTGCAAACGTCGCGGCCTCACAATTATCGGTACGGTTCTCTCGACGAAGCGCAAAAACCCTGAGGAGCTTTGGCGGTGCTGCGCGGAGACGGTCGTCACGCTGGAGCCTGACCCCGAAAGCGGAGAAGGAACCCGATGGGTGGCCATCTCGCCGAGGAATGAGCCCAGCCAAGTGCTCAGGTACCGGCTCGATGATCGAGGTCGCTTCGTCCCGGCCCTAAGACGTCCCTTAGTCTGGACCTCAAATGGTGCGAAACGTACGGGGCTGGGGACAGCCTTTGACGAGATTCCCCCAGGAACCGAGCTGACTCGGGAGGATCTTGTGGAGCTTTGTCAAGCTCACGGTCTACTGGAGTCGGCAGTCGAGGACTGGGTCATTAGTCAGATCCAACACGAGAAGCTTGAGAAGCCTCGCCGTGGAGTCTTCAGGAAGCTCCCGCCACCGCCAGGAGGCGCGCCCTCTTAAGCTTGGTGCTCCGCGCAAACCGAGATGACTTCAAGCTTGAAACTCGACACTGACCAAGCAGCCGCCTGCCGGATGACATGCGAGCAAACACTACGTGTCTTCTTGGCGCTTCTGCGAGTCGATCCTGTGCTTGCCTGCAGGGTAAAGCTTAGAGATTTGGGTGTGCCCACCGAGGACGATTTCTTCAGTCGGAACACGCAGCCCGGGCCCGAGATCATCGAAGGCCTCATTCGCGAAGGTCAGATTTGCACCCTTGGCGGCACATACGGCGTCGGGAAGAGCCCCCTGCTAGCGGACATCACGGTCCACACTCTGAGCGGAACGGCCTGGTGTGGACGCGAAATCCAGCGGAGGCCGGTCATCGTATTCGACCTTGAGAACCCCGGATCGGTGTTCCGTTCGAACGTCAAGAAGATTGCTCAGAGGCTCGGGATGCCCCTTCCCCGCGTACCAGAGGAACTGGACGTGTATCTGCAATACGATGGTGCGCCCCAGGGAAATACCGCCACGCTTCTTCAATGTTTGGAGCGGCCATATGACGAGCGGTTCAAGCTCCTCGATCGCGCTCTGAAGCAAAAGCCCAACGCCTTGACCATCATCGATCTGACCGAGCTAATGTTTCCGATCGACAAGGTAAAGGGCCCGGAGATACTCCGACTCTACACCGGCTTCCGTAGGCTCTTCTTGAAGTATCCCCGAGCGGCTGTCCTGTTGACCTTCAATTTGCGGAAGCGGGATCGTCGGATGGGGAGGGCCGACCTGCTGCAGGCACCGCGGGATTGGCGGGACGAAGTGGCCGGCTCGATCGACATTATGAATCGAAGCGATTGTCGTGTCGGCATGGACTTCCATGGTGAGGACGTGAGGGTACTTCACGGCGTGCGGCGGGGCGAGGAGATGCATCCGCTGATCGTCCGTCCCGTTGGGGACTCGCCAGAGAACCTCGCCGGGTTTGAGCTTGTCACCCCTGACGCGTTGAACCTCGCCGCCGCGTTGACCCCTCAGCAGCTCACGCACTGGAATAACCTCCACGACGAGTTCCGGTTTGAAGAGGTCGCCGCCAGCGGTACCGTCCCTCGGTCCAGCCTCCATAGGCTAATACGCAAGACGAAGTCTCTGGGGCTACTTGAGGAGTTCGAAGGCGGCTATCGAAAGGTGAACTCTTGAAGAGTGCTGCCCACGGTGGAACGGTGAAACGTGCACCTCAAAATCGCACTTATCTCCTTTATTATCAGCATTTTAATACGTTCCACTCGAACTGGAACGCCAGTGGAACGCTGGAACTCCCACACGTTCCACGTTCCAGTCCCGTTCCACCCACAGTGGAACGTACTACTTACTTGATAAATAAAGACTTAAGGTCTCAAGTTCCAAAGTTCCAGCAAACCGGTGGTCTAACAGACCTAGGAGGGACCAGAGCAACTCGTCCCCGCCGTCTGCTCAAGCCCCGCCCTCCCCGCGTGCTACCCTCGCGCCACAGTGGTGCATCTTCGCCCCACGGGGCTTGCCAGCCGCACCCCTAGGAGGTCAAGGAGTTGCGCCGGTTCGCGCCGCCGGGTCCCGGGCTCCCCCGGTCAGGGCGACGCCACTGTGTCGTGCACGCCTCCAGCCTGTAGTTTCAATCACTTCCGCGAGTTAGCGCCACGGGTGGTGTGCGGAAGTGCGGGCCTAAAGTCCCCGCTGAACTCGACCGAAGAGCTGGTGCCGGAACCATCGCGAAAGGCGCCTTTCTCTCGATCCCCTGGAGCCGGGCGCCTTCCGAGCTGTCCGCCACCCCTCCAGTTGGGCGGCGAATCGGCCCTTGCTACATGGCTCTTGTGCCGCAGTGTAATCCATTCGCTAGGGCCCCCTGATGGTTCCCGCCACCAGGTAGTTTGGCACGGCCCCTTGGGCGTGCTGATCAGAACGTCACAGGCGGGGAGTCTAGTGTAGTGCCACATAAATAACTGGACAATAACACCCTTTCGCGGTAGGATGGTTTATGTGGCCATCCGCTGACGCTCTACCCCTCACCGCTCCGCAGCGAAACGCTCTTCGTCGCCTCGTTCGAGGCCGCAATACGAGGCAGAAAATGGTCTTGCGAGCGCACATTGTTTTGCGCTGTGCGCAGGGGTTGGCGAACCACGCCATTGCCCGCGGACTCGGCGTCAACCGCAAGACCGTCATCCTGTGGCGAAAGCGCTTCGCCCAGTCCGGCCTCGACGGACTCCGCGATCAGACGCGCCCCGGACGCAAATCGGCGCTCTCCGCTGAATTCGTCCAAGGCATCCTCAATACAACACTTCACGAGAAGCCCCGGGCGGCCACGCATTGGAGCACCCGCACCCTCGCCAAGCACTTGGGCGTCTCCAAGATGGCCATCCAGCGCGTCTGGAAAGCGCACGGACTGCAGCCCCATCGCCTCGAAACTTTCAAGCTCAGCCGCGACAAGCAGTTCGTCGAGAAACTCCGCGACGTGGTCGGGCTGTACTTGAATCCGCCCGAGCACGCGCTGGTGCTCAGTGTCGATGAGAAAAGCCAGATCCAGGCCTTAGACCGCAGCCAGCCGGGACTGCCCCTGAAAAAGGGTCGTGCCGGCACCATGACCCACGACTTCAAACGACATGGCACAACGACGCTGTTCGCCGCCTTCAATGTGCGCGACGGCCAGGTGATCGGGGAGTGTCTGCCGCGACATCGGCACCAGGAATTCCTCAAATTCCTACGCCAGATCGACCGCCAAACACCACCGGCGCTGGAGCTGCATCTGATCGTGGACAACTACTCCACGCACAAGCATGAGCAGGTGAAGAAGTGGCTCGCGAAGCACCCCCGCTTCCACTTTCACTTCATTCCCACGTCTTCTTCCTGGCTCAATCTCGTCGAGCGCTGGTTCCGCGAGCTGACACAGAAGCGCCTCCGCCGCGGCGTGTTCCGCAGTGTTCCCGAACTCGAGGCCGCCATCCACGAGTACCTGGAAGCGAGCAACCAAGCGCCCAAGCCCTTTGTCTGGACAGCTCCGGCACAAGATATCCTCGCCAAAGTCGAGCGCGCCGCCAAAACCCACGCCATTGTCCAGAACCGTTAGTGGCACTACACTAGTACCGCGACTCCGCCGGCCCAGGGGAACCAACGCGGGCGAGAGGGGCTCGGAGCAGGCACGGCGGAAGCCTCCGGGAGGGGGTCCGCCGGACGCGAATCTCCGTCCACGAGCTCCACGGGGGCAACGAAGCGGTAGCCCTCGCCTGGGATGGTGACCAGATAGCGGCGGTCCTTGGGCCGCTCCCCGAGCGCCCTTCTCAATTCATAGATCTGCTGGGTGAGGTTAGACTCCTCGACGATGCGATCCGGCCAAAGATTGCTCAGCAGCTCTTCTTTCTCAAGCAAGCGGCCCGAGTTGTGCACGAACACCAGCAGTGTTTCCAGGGCCTTGGGGGTGAGGGGTACTCTGTGCCCGTCGCGGGACAGCAGTCGCCGGCCGGTGTCGAGGATTGTGGTGTAACCTCCTTGTATACCCTTGTGAGGAGGCTTGTCGCTTGCCCTTTGTCAGCCGCCGCGCCCAGTTGAGGCTGGGCACCAGCGAGATTGAAATGCTCACCACGCTCTCGCAGTCGAGGAGCGAATCTGCGGGTCGTGTGCAGCGGGCTTCGATACTATTGCGATATCACGCGGGAGACACGGTTTCGGAGATCGCCAGGGCTCTGCACACAAACCGGCCACGGGTCGAGCGGTGCGTGAGCAAGGCCCTGGATCTGGGCGCGGCTCAGGCGTTGGTCGATTTGCCGGGTCGTGGCCGCCGCCCGGTGATGACAGCGGAAGCGCGAGCGTGGGTCGTTTCGCTGGCCTGCCAGAAACCGAAGCATCTGGGCTATGCCCAGGAACTCTGGACGACAAGGTTGCTGGCGCAGCATGTCCGGAACCATTGCGAAGCGGCCGGCCATCCGAGTCTCGCGAAACTGGGGCGCGGAACGGTCTCCAAAATTCTGCGCGCCAACCAGGTGCAGCCCCACAAGATTCGTTACTACCTGGAGCGGCGCGATCCCGATTTTGACGCCAAGATGGTGCAGCTTCTGCATGTCTACCAGCAGGTGGAGATCTGGCGCGAGAAAGGCACAGCGCCGCCGGATCTAGTGGCCGTGCTCTCCTACGACGAGAAGCCGGGCATTCAAGCCATCGAGAATACCGCTGCGGATCTGCCGCCGGTACCAGGAAAACACTCCGCCGTAGGGCGCGACCAGGAGTACATCCGGCACGGAACGTTGTCTCTGCTGGCCGGCATCGACCTTCTGTCGGGCGAGGTACTCGGACTAGTGCGCAAGAGGCATCGCAGCGCGGAGTTCATTGCATTCCTGAAACTGGCCGACGCGCATTACCCGGCCGGGGCACGCATCCGTCTCGTGCTCGACAACCACTCCGCGCACATTTCCAAACAGACGCGGCTCTTCCTCGGGACGCTGCCGAATCGTTTTGAATTCACCTTCACGCCGAAACACGGATCTTGGCTCAACCTGATCGAATCGTTCTTTGGCAAAATGGCGAAGACCCTGCTGCGCGGCATCCGGGTTGCCTCCGCCGACGAGTTAAAGACACGCATCGAACTCTACCTGAAGGAGGTCAATGAGACGCCCGTGGTCTTCCGTTGGAAATACAAACTGGAGACACTATCCCTGGTCTAGTTATTGATATGTTATTTAGGAATCATTATACTAGGCAGCTGCGACCCATGTCGGAGGTGGCACTCACGAGCGAGCTGAGTCCTTCGCCAGGCGGCGCCAAGCCGCAACGTCAATCGACCTCCCGAGTCTGTTCCTGCACAACTGGACTAAAGTAGATGGGTCCCCCCTTCGCTGAATCTCATGTCCGTTCGACGCCACTTCGGCCACGTTGTTCATCGATTCGAGGAGCTCGAGACGACGATGCTCGAGGCCACGACCCTCGCCGAGGAAGATGCGCCTGAAGGAACGTTGGTCATCGCCGAAGAGCAAACGGCCGGCCGCGGTCGGCTGGGCCGCTCGTGGGTTTCCGCGCCAGGTGTGGGGCTTTATTTTTCGATTGTTCTGCGGCCGCCGATGCGGGCGGCACAATCGGCGATCTTGACACTAGCGATTGGCCTAGGCGTGGCGCGCGGCGTTGGGGAGGCCTGCGGCATCCAATGCGACATCCGATGGCCCAACGATGTGCTGCTCAATGGCAAGAAGTGCTCGGGAATCCTAGTAGAGATGGCAGCCGGCGATGAACGCGTTCGCTACGCCGTCGCCGGCGTTGGGATCAACGTCAACCAGGCTGAGATGCCAGCCGAGTTGGCCGACACAGCCACGTCGTTGAGGATCGAAACCGGCTGCGAGTACGTTCGAGAGGTCGTTCTCGATATGGTTTTGCGAAACAGCGAGCGCTATTATGAAATGTTCTTGGAGCGAGGTCCAAAGCCAATCGTAAGCGCTTTCTCACGCGCTTCGAGTTACGCTCGAGGGAAGCGGGTAGTTATTGAGACCGGCAAAGAGGTGATCGTCGGGACTACCGCCGGCCTGGACGGCGCCGGCGTTCTGCTGCTCAAGCGTGAAGATGGGTCCCTCGAACCCATCCTGGCGGGAAGTGTTCGCCCTTGGGATGAATCAGCGAACTCCTAACCGGGAAAGCTCGGCTACGCCAAGGTGCGTAAACACCTCGTAATCTGAAGAGCGCCCTTGAGCCAAAAAATGCTTTTCGCCGTCGATGTCGGGAATACGCAGCTTGCTTTGGGCGTCTACCGTGGCGCCAAACTGGCGGCACATTGGCGGCTGGAGACCGATACGGCACAAACGGTTGACGGCTGGGGTGTCCTATTCCGGAACCTCTTCTCTTTGGCGCAGCTTGATATCAGCGAAATAGACGGCATCATCATTTCCTCCGTCGTACCACAACTCGACGCCTCGCTGGAGGAGATGGCGGCTCGTTACTTTCAAACGCATCCGTTGTTTGTTTCGGCGTCCACGGCAACCGGTATAACAATACTCACGGATAACCCCGCGGAAGTCGGAGCCGACCGTATCGTGAACGCCGTAGCCGCTTACGACCGTTACGGCGGCCCTTGCATCGCCGTTGACTTCGGGACGGCAATCACCTTCGACGCCATCTCGGCCAAGGCGGAATACCTGGGAGGCGTGATTTGCGCCGGGATCGGCGTGGCCTCGGAAGCGCTCTTCCGCCGCACCGCCCGATTGCCGCGGATCGATATCCGACGACCGGCCGGGGTGATAGGAAAAAACACGATCGCCTGCTTACAGTCCGGTCTCTACTACGGCGCCCTGGGAATGGTGGACGCCATTCTGGAGAAGATGTTGGCGGAGCTGGGATCGGACACCAAGGTGATCGCAACGGGCGGCGAGGCCCGGGTCATCTGTCCTGAATCCCGCCATATTCAGGAGATCGACGAACACCTGACCCTTAATGGACTGCGGCTCATTTGGGGAAAGAACAACCCCGGCGGCCGGGCAAAGAGCTAGCCCGCGTTTCTTCGCACGACGAAACAGTAGGGGCAGGCCACCGCGCCTGCCCAGCGAGGTCGATGTAGGATCTTTTCCATAAATTCGCACGGGACAATATGTACCCATCGGTAGTGACCGCCACTCTTGGCGGTCCTGGTTTCGAGTAGCGGCCGGCAATCGTGCCGGCCACGGCAAGTCCAACGTTCGTTCAACGCCGGTCGTCCGAACGCTGGTGAGAAAAGCGGGCTGAAGGAAACATTTTCCCTCTGAATGTTGTAGCTGTGCCTCACGGGCTTGTGTTATACTCACGTCTAGAAACAGACACAAAAACAACGAGATAGAAGTGCTTAAAGGAGTGTCGACGAACTGAATGCCCCTGGCGAAGCAGGCCAAGGAAACGATCGTAGCCCAATATCAGACGCACAAATCTGACGTTGGGTCTCCTGAGGTGCAGGTCGCCATTTTGTCGCGGCGGATTGCCGATTTGACCGAGCACCTCAAAACCCACAAAAAGGACTTCTCGTCGCGCCGTGGTCTGCTGGCCATGGTGAGTCGCCGCCGCCGGCTGCTGACCTACCTGAAAAAGGGAAGCCCTTCCGGGTACAGAAATCTGATCGGCAGTCTGGGTCTGCGCGGGTAGTTCATCCGGTTGAAGGTTGGGCCAAGAGGGAAAGACGGTCCGAGTTCGAACGACGCTGAGGCGTGATCGGCGGCGGTTGCTTCCATTTGAAATGGTCGACCGCCCCTAGGATAGGAACTCCGCGATCGCCCCAAGTGGCGAATCTCCCCTGAGGCGCAACCTCCGCACACCGTATTTCCGCTTCCATCTTGGATTTTCTAAAGCTCGGAAAGGCGGGCCCTGTGGGTTCTTGTATCCACCGCGCGCCGCGCTTTCCAGGAGGAATAAGCAAAATCATGAAGCAAACAGTAGAAATTGATCTCGGCCAACGCACGCTGCAGTTAGAAACAGGGCGGCTGGCCAAACAGGCAGGCGGCGCAGTCCTCGTAAGTTGCGGGGATGCGCGCGTGCTCGTCACCGCGACAGCGGCGGACCACCCCAGGGAAGGAATTGATTTTTTCCCGCTGACCGTGGATTACCGCGAGTACACTTATTCGGCGGGGAGATTCCCCGGCGGATATATCAAACGCGAAGGACGACCCACCGAAAAGGAAGTCCTCACCAGCCGGCTCATCGATCGACCGATTCGTCCGCTGTTTCCAGCTGGGTTCAAGAACGAAACCCAGGTCATCGCCATGGTGTTGTCGGCCGACCCGGAATTCGACCCGGCGAGTCTAGCGCTGGTCGGCGCTTCAGCAGCCTTGTCGATCTCGGAGATACCTTTCTCGAACACGATCGGCGCCGTCGGCGTGGCCAGACTCAATGGGGAATGGCTCATCAACCCCGGGTATGAGCAAAGAGAAGAAGCTGACTTGAAGATCATCGTGGCCGCCGCGAATGAGGGCATCGTGATGGTCGAATCCATAGCCGACCGCGTTGGCGAAGACGCGGTTCTCGAAGCCATCCGCTTCGGCCACGAGGCATGCCGCAAGATTATCTCGGGCATCCACGAACTCGTCGAAAAGGCAGGCAAGACGAAACTGGCCGTCGAGCCGCCCGCCTTCAACCAGCAGCTCTATGACGATATCGCGGAGCGCTGGGGTGATTCACTGGCCGAGGCGTTGGACACAAAGAAGCATGAAAAGCTGGAGAGCCAGAATCAAGTTAAAGAGGTTAAGAAACAGGTGACCACGGCCTTTGAAGACGACGAAGAAAAGGCGGCGGAAGCGGGCCGCCTGTTTGGCCAACTCAAGGAAGACATCTTCCGGCGGTTGCTGCTGAAAGACAAATTGCGTCCCGATCGGCGGGCGTTTGACGAGATCCGCGACATCCATTGTGAAGTCGGCGTGCTGCCGCGTACGCACGGATCAGCGGTCTTTACACGGGGAGAAACGCAGGCGCTGGCAACGGTGACGCTGGGAACGAAGTTGGATGGCCAGAGGCAGGAGCGGCTGGAAGCGCCGGACTTTGAAAAGCACTTCATGGTGCACTATAACTTTCCTCCCTTTAGCGTTGGTGAAACAGCATTTCTTCGTGGCGCCGGTCGACGAGAGATCGGCCACGGCATGCTCGCGGAACGGGCACTCTCGGGCGTCATGCCCAGCCGGGAGGACTTTCCCTACACCATCCGCGTCGTCAGCGATATTCTGGAGTCGAACGGCTCCAGCTCGATGGCTACCGTTTGTGGCGGCACCCTAGCTCTGCTGGACGCCGGCGTACCGCTTGCCTCGCCGGTAGCCGGCATCGCCATGGGTCTGGTCATCGACGGCGACGATTTCGCGGTTCTGACCGATATCGCAGGCGCGGAAGACCACTATGGAGACATGGATTTCAAGGTCGCCGGCACGACCGACGGCATCACCGCGCTGCAGATGGACATCAAGCAGCCGAACGTCAGTCTCGAGGTGCTGGAGAAAGCCTTGGCGCAGGCCAAGGTTGCACGACTGAGCATCCTGGAAAGCATGACGCAGGCAATTGACGAGCCTCGAACCGACATTTCGCGTTTCGCGCCCCGCATTCACACTCTGAAAATCCCGATCCAAAAAATCCGCGACGTGATTGGACCCGGTGGCAAAGTCATCAAGGGCATCGTAGCGGAAACCGGAGCCAAGGTGGACGTCAGCGACGACGGCACGGTGCAGATTGCCTCCGCCGACGAGGCGGCGGCCAAGAAGGCCATCCAGATGATTACCGACCTTACCGCCTCCCCCGAAGTCGGCAAGACCTACCTGGGGAAAGTCACCCGCACGGTGGACTTTGGCGCTTTCGTCGAAATCTTCCCGGGAACCGAGGGTCTGCTACACATCAGCGAGATCGCCGAACAGCGCATTCGCCAGGTACGAGACGAGCTCAAACTCGGAGACCAGATTCTTGTCAAATGCCTGGCTGTTGAGGGCAACAAGATTCGGTTAAGTCGGCGAGCCGTCCTGCGCGAGCAGCGGGAGCGCGGAAAGAAAGAACGAACGACTAGCGAGTAGCACGACATCGCTACAGGCCAAATCAGCGCCTCTGGCGGGTTTCTTGCGAGACGGGAGGTGTCGCCTTTCTCCTCAAGATTGCGACACCCGGTTCCCTCTCGTGACCTCTCCAGCCCGCACTGGTGGTAAGCTCGGCCTATGAGCGCTCTGGGTAACCCCGGACCCGAGCACAGCGGGGTGTAATGACCATAGACTTATCCAGGATTTTGATGTTGCTCGCGCTTTTGCCGCTAACAGCCAGTTCCCAAAACCTCTTTCAGGAAGCGCATGCCCAGGCGCGGAACTACTTTGGATAAGCACTTTACAGCTTGCGGAAACTCATGGCTCCGCATGGAGGACAGAGGCGGATTACGCCAGGAGTTGAGCGATCTGAAATTCACAGTCACGTCACAGACCCTTACCGAGGCTGATCGCTTGAACGACCTCGTGTTCAAAGGCACTATAACAGCCACGGGCAGCGCAGTTAGGAAGTGGCAGCGCGGTCGATGGTCGCGATGGGTACCTGTCCAAAGCTTCGACTTCGCCATCCGGAAAGAAGCTGGACACTGGAACATCAACCCTGTGTTGATGAATCCGTTGTTCAGCTCAGTTTTGGACCAGGCTTTTATCCGTGAAAATATTGCTGCTTGCGCTTCGCCCAGCGACCTCACGGCACCCGAGGAGACCGTTCGTGCCCCAACTTCACCATCGCCCTCGCCACGCGTGACATTTCAGGACTACAAGGGGAGCGGGTATACCTCTCCCGCGGCCTCAGTCTGCTCCAAACGTCTCGCTTCAAGAGCTTCGCCTGTGCTCCAACTCGGCGAGAAGTCGAGCCACTGACGTATTCCCGCTATAAAATATTGGTCTGGGCCAAGCAGAGGGCAGGGGGAGTAATGACGAGGCCTGGGGCGTGGGGGTGGGCGGCAGCGGCAATGTCCAAGCGCCCGTGGTTACGCGGAGCCTTGACCGCACCCTTCCGGGTGCGGCTCCGCCTGTCGTTGAAGCCGGCGCCGACTTTCATGCGGTCAGACCGTTGTATTCCGGCGCCCCGCGGATCTGGCGGGCGACGAACCCATAGCGCGAACGGGAGGAGTGATCCCGGCCGCCGAGACGGCGCGCTACGGCTCTCTCAGCCTGTCCATAAATTCAGTCTTGAGAGGGAACGACGATATCTCCTTTGGTGCTTTCCACTATGGCGAACAGTTCTTCCTGCTCTGCTTCGGGCACCTTAAACGCATCCAGGGTAGCCTTGAAATCGGTCCTCATCGCCTGCCACTGCTGCTCGGTGATGCTTAAGTGCGCATGGGAGTCCTTCATCGAGCGGCCCGTGTACTTGCACGGCCCGCCGGTTGCCTGACATACAAGCTCGGTTACGCGGTATTTAAGACCCGCCTTCGGCACGCTGTCCCTTGCTTTAGCGATGGCCGGATTGGCGTTGAGGGTGTCATTGATCAAGAGACGCTCGATGAAATCATCCACTACGGCGGCGATGCTATAGACGCCACCTAACCGCTCATAGAGCGCCGGCTCCGTGGTTTCCTCGGTGACCGCCGGCTCTTTAGCTGGAGGCGAAGGTGGTGCTGGTGTTTCCCCCTGCCCGCAACCACTCAAACTTACCGCTGCCGGCAAGAGCGCGATCAACGCGATTCCCAACAGTGTCCTGCTAACCTTCTTTTCCATGATGAACAATCCTCCTCCTTCTGGGCAAAACGGCTGCCCAGCCCCGCGCTACGGAGCTAACCATGCTTAAAAACCTGCCGTGAGCCATACTAGGCCGAGCACAATCGCCATCCCTGTATGAGAACTCATTGTCTTCCCAGACGATAGCCGCCAAAGACCAGCAGTGACACTACGGCGAGAAAAAGGAGACTCCTTAGTCCGAAGTCCCACACCCATTGCTGGGTGTTGATTATCTCTATTTGCTCCGAGGCAAGCCCAAAGGGAAGTCGAGCGGCGCCAATCAATATGGAAAGATCGTACGCCTCGCGGATGCTGAAGTCTGCCCCACCGGTGATCATAACACTCCTTCCCAATCGGCTCTGTACCTGTGGAGCACTGATCACGACACCGTCCAGCACAATCGCGAGATATTCACCTACGTGGCTGTCTGTAAATTCCTCCAGTCTTTCTGCACCGTTTTCACTGAACGTGACCATGACGACCGGTTCGCCGAAAGCGTCGATTTCTCGCCGGGCATCTTCAATGTCTAGCCCATCCACTATGGCCTCACGGCGCAGAAGAAAGTATTCCTCTTGATCACGGCCGGGTAGTACCATCAAGCTCTGGTCATCCATTGAGACTGGTTGATCCACCGGCCCTTGAACTACCTCCTGCAACGAGAGCCGGTGCGGAGGAAAATCCAATATCCAATTGAGTGCGTCCTCGCCGACGGCGCCATCTTGAAGCACCCGCACTAAGATGTGTGCGTCAGAACTCTCAAGACTTCTGCTTCGATAGGTTTCAACCTCCGCTGTTATGCCCAGATTTTCGAACCTCTCCTCTAGAACAGTCCGGGCACGGTCGATCTCGCGATCCCCGACTAGAAAATCTGAACTGGCGGGTTCAAGGCGAAGTGCTACCTCAAAAGTACTCCCCCGAATCGCGGCAAGCAGACCGCGACCATTTTCGGCCAGCAGGATGCCCGAACCCCAGGCCAGAAGGATTAGAAGTAGCGACCCTTCTGCTCGCAGCAGCCGATGCTGACGGCCGGTCCAGACAGAGTTCAGCGCCACTTGGTAGGGAAGGTACAAAGACCACTTCGCGATTGGTGCCGCCGTTGCGATTGCATGTAGGAACAGCCAACCCGGATCGGCACTTCGCCAGACCCCAATAGCAGCAACAAAGGCTCCCGCCAGGAGTAGATGACCTATCCCTACCACGGGCGTCAGGAAGGCACTAGGTGGACGATCCGGCTCCCCTGAACGCGCTCGGAGCCTACCGATAGCACGTCTTAGATCCGCGAGAACTATGAACAGCCAGACGATGTTGAAGATGGGGATAAACATAAAACCAGCCGCGCGGAGGGGAGTGATCTCGGTCGCCGCTGGATTCCTTTGTCGAATCTCTTGATAGCGTCGGTACAACCATACAATCCAATAAAGATTGAAGGAAATGATTCCAAGACCCACGAGCGTCAACGGGTGCAGCACCTTCGGAAACAGTGTGCTGCTAACCTTCTCTTCCATGATGAACAATCCTCCTCGGTCGGTTTCCCCAAGATTACCAAAATGTGCTCGGCACGATCAGAGGCATGGGGCGCAGGCTTGGGCGCACGCTATCGCCGCTCAGTGGCGGTCGCGGCTCGGTTTGGTTTTTAGACGCCGGAAGCGCCCGTGGTTGCGCGGAGCCTTGACCGCACCCTTCCGGGTGCGGCTCCGCCTGTCGTTGAAGCCGCCGCCTACTTTCATGGGGTCAGACCGTTGTATTCCGACGCGCCGCGGGGTACAATCCCGTCGGGCCCCGGCCCAGAGCCCCGGAATCCCAACCGGACCTAACCCGGACGGAGAAGCCCAACCAACGGAGACCACACCATGCGACCGAACAAACTCAGAGAACTCCTCGACGCCGATCAGACGAGCATCGGCACGCACATCCATAGCAGCTGGCCTTCGATCGCCGAAATTGTCGGCCATACCGGCATGTTCGACTACGTTGAGTTCGTCGCTCAGTACGCGCCCTTTGACCTGGACTCACTGGACAATTTTTGTCGCGCGACCGAGTTGCAAGGTTTGTCGTCGATAATCAAGATCGATCAAGAGCCGCGCCGCTTTCTGGCTGAGCGGGCGATCGGCGCCGGTTTTCAAGGCGTCCTCTTTGCAGACTGCCGTACGGTCGAGGATTTCAAGGAATGCGTACGGGCGGTTCGGCCCGAAACCCCAGAGGATGGTGGCGTCCACGGCGTCGCGATACGTCGCGTGAGTTACATGAGTGGTATCGGCACCCCCGAGTACGCCGAGTACTTGCGCAACGTTGTCGTGGCCGTGATGATCGAGAAGAAAGGGGCCGTCGAGAACCTGGAGGAGGCCCTTTCGATTAAAGGTATCGACATGGTGCAATGGGGACCGGGAGACTATGCCATGAGTGTCGGACGCCCCGGTGAATGGTCCGATCCGGAAATCAAAGAGGTCGAGCGCCGCGTGATCCAAACCGCCCTTGACAAGGGAGTCGCACCCCGCGCCGAGATCGACTCGGTAGACCAGGCAAAATATTACCTTGACCTGAGTGTACGCCACTTCTGTATCGGGACCGAGGTCTTGATTCTGTACCGCTGGCTCAAGGAGAACGGTGAGCAGCTCAGGAAGGTTGTTTCCGATTACAAATAGTGCTTGGTTGCAAAAGTTCGCGTTATTTGAAGAGTCCTTTCTCGAAGGACCACACGATAGTCCGTCTGTCCGGAGGTGATTTGTTCGCAGGTTTTTCCGAGCCGTGACCGTGAGGGAGCGGTTCAAGGATTGTCACGATAATCTGTGGTGAATTTATGCAACCAGGCACTAGCTTCGTCGATCCCAAGCTGATTCACGCAACCTACACTCCTGGCTTCGAGAGAAGGCGATGAGGATTTCCGCTCTTTCCACGTTTCTACTGCTTGTTTCGGTCCCCGCTCATTCCGCTGCTCCACAGCTGAGCGAGTTGCGGCCCCGCGGCGCGCAGCAGGGAGCGGTTTTTGCGCTGACGCTGGTGGGCACGGGGCTGTCGGAAAAAGCCCAGGTCTTGACCAACCTCCCAGGGACGCTTACTCGGCTCACGCCCCCCCAAGATCCGAAGCGTCGTGGCCTCGAGTTGCCGCTTATTGTTGAGTTGGATCCCAATGCCCCGGTTGACCTCTATCCCATTAGGGTTCAAACGCGGGACGGGCTGACCAACCTGCTTTTCTTTAGTGTTGGCGTGTTTCCGCACGTGACAGAAGAAGACTCGGACAATGACTCGCGCGAGATGGCCCAAGCAGTCGAAATCCCGGTGACGGTCAACGGCACCCTCGATGGCGCCGATCGGGACTGGTATCGCTTTCACGGTGAGGCCGGGCAGCGGCTGGTTTTCGAAGCAGAGGCCCGCCGGGCGGGGTCAGGAGTGGACCCCGTGATACGAGTCGTGGATACAGCCGGCGACGTAATCGCACGGAACGACGACGCCCGCGGTCTGGGGGTGGACTCTCGCTTGGAAATCACCTTGCCGCAACAGGCGGACTACTACGTTGAGATGCACGATTCCAGCTTCAGCGAGCAGCAAGAGAACTTCTATCGGTTAAAGATCGGTACGTTCACTTACGCCGAGGGCATCTTCCCGTTGGGCTGGAAAAGAGGGGGTGAAGTGGAGGTCGAACTGTCGGGCGGCAATTTGCCGCAGCGGGTCAAGGTACGGCCCGATCTGGCTGCCCTCGCAGAGACCGAGAATTTCACAAGCATCCCAGTACCGGGCAAGGCAGGCAGTTTGCCGTTTCGATTCGTGGTCAGTGACCGCGCCGAGACACTGGAGCCACGCGCCACCGCAGTGAAAACGCTAGCACCTTCGACCGTAATGAACGGCCGCATAGCAGAGCCTGGGGAAGTAGATCGCTATCGGCTGGCGGTCAGCCCCGGAGAGTACTGGCAGCTCGAACTGACCGCGGCATCGCTGGGTACTTCGCAGCTCTACGCCTTGCTGACTGTCTACGACTCAAACGGCAAGCAACTGGTGTCGGCCGGGGCTGCCAAACCCGAACAGAGTCCTTTTGCAGTCGTCTTCAGCACCACGACCGGCGAGGACCCCTCCCTTTCGTTGACGGTTCCCGAAAAGGTTCATGAAGTGCTGTTAACGGTAGAAGACTTGCTGGGCCGTGGTGGCGGGAGTTACAGCTATCGTCTACTCGCGAAGAAGGAAGAGCCGGATTTCACGCTCCGTCTAACCACGCCATACGTCAACATTCCGCTTTCCGGAAGCGCGTCGGTGACGGTTGTGGCGAAGCGGCGTGGTTATGACGGGCCCATTCGGCTGAGTATCCCCAATCTGCCGGACGACCTTTTATTCGATGGAGGAAACATTGCCGTCAGGCCCAATATAGCGGGCGCGGCCCAGAAACTGAGCTTCCGGAAGGCGTCGTTCACCCTCACCCCGAAACCCGGTGCAAGGCCGAGGGCGCTTGACCTCGCTGTCTGGGGCCAAGGGGTAACAGAAAGCGGTGAGATCATTCGCCGACGTGCCGGCGGCCCCGGTCTAGTGACGGCTATGGAAGGCGCCAACCAAGAGCCTTTTGTCGCCCCCTGGCTCAATATGGCTTTGCCGGCCATGGTGGTCAAAGAACAACCCGCGGCCGTAGAGGTATTAACTCCCAGATATGTGCGGTTGATTCTGGGTATGGAGCACGATCTCAAATGGAAATTCGTGACACGTCAAAAGGGCATTCCACCCCCGCCGGAAATCGAGCAATCTTTTGATCCCTCGAGTTTTGGGCTCAACCAGACGGTCACGGAAAAAGGCCTGGACCAGGGCATGTTCACCGTGTTGACCACGGAAAGAACGCGGCCGACAAAGTTCGATGTCGTGCTGAGCGGCGAAATATCCGTTGACGGACGCAAGGAGATCGTCACGGCTCCGGCGGTCACGTTTGAGGTAGTGCATGGGTTTCAAATCGATGTGCCAACCGAAGTTACTATCTGGGCCGGCGCATCCACACAACTTGTCGGCAGAGTGCAGCGGGAACCAGAGTTTTTCTCGCCGGTGACGATCAGAATCCATAACCTGCCGCTTCACGTATCCTGTCCAACTGTCGAAGTTCCTGGTGACGTCGAGCAGTTCAAGCTGATGTGTGAGGCTGACTCCACGGCTGAACCGGGAGAGTACGAGATCGAAATAGCATCGTCCTCAGAGCTAGCCACGCGCAGAGCCAAACGCGTGCCCCTGCGGATGCCTCCCGTCAAAGCCCGGTTGATCGTACGGGAAAAGACCGCCATCAAGCAGCACGCGAAGTAAGGAAAAGCGGCCTCAAGGGTCCGGACAATAGGGCTGGACAGGCAGGAATGCCTTGTCCGCTCGAGTTTTCAGCGGCCTCCTCTAGCTACTAGCTGGTAGCCTGTAGCGAAACTCCAGTGACGCGAAAAATGGGTACGCCACTGGGATGTCGTCCCAGTCGTCGAGACTCCAGTCTGTTAGCTCCACATACACAGCTCCGATGAGGTTAGTCCAGCGCCGGTCTTTGAAATCGTTCTCTTCGCCGAGATGGAGGGCCAGGCTGTCTGCAGTGCGTGATACCCGCAGCGGCGCCACGCTTTTCTGAAGAGGCTGAGCCGGCTTCCAGTCCGGCTGCGCCTCGCCGAAGCGCCACTCGACTGCCTCGGGAACGTCGCTGGGCACTTCCGAGCCGGTGATGACGGCGGCGTCGAGGTGGTCTTCGAGGTGAAGGGGGACCTCGGCTGTCAGGGGCGCCGGGCCGTGCTGGCAGGTGGTCAACAAAAAGAGCGGCAACAACGCCAACAGGGGCACGAATCTCTTGGCCCCAAAGTCAACAGCCATGCCGCCCGTTTTGGGAAAAGTGATCCCGTGCTTCATCTCGCCATCCTCCGTCTTGCAAGATTCAAACTATAGAGGAGCGGGGTCCGGCACCCGAAACCCGCCATTTTGCCCTCGTCCCGGAGCATCCCGGCATGCCGGGATGTCGCCAGGAATGGCGACACGGCACGCAAGAATGCGTGCGCCACGTCGTCCTAGGAATACGTGCTCGATTTGTCGCGCACGATGATGTATCCTTTAGCAATCAAAAGTCCTCGGCGACGTATAAAATCTTCTAAGAGACAAACATGACCCCGTCGGGCGGAGCGGTGTTACGAGTTCTGTCCCTTCCTGGTCGCCCCGCTGCGTCGTGTTCTCCTGCGTGACGGCGAGTCCGTGTCGATCACCTCCAAGGTCTTCGACACGTTACTGCTGCTGATCGCAAACCAGGGGCAGCTGTTGACCAAGGACGAGTTCATCAACAGCCTCTGGCCAGACAAGATCGTCGAAGAAGCCAGCCTCACGCAGAACATTGCGGTTCTGCGGAAGATCCCGGGCGACAGCCCGGGCGAACATCAGTACATCGTCACGGTACCCGGTCAGGGCTACCGCTTCGTGTCCCCCGTTCGCGAGCGGCCAGTTATAGGAAGACAACAGCCGCCTGCCGACATCTCCGCCGCGAACACTCAGCCCGCGCGATTGCGCTGAGGCGACGAACAGTGTAGCAGCGACGCTCACCAGCAGAAACCACATCAAAACCTTCGAGAAATAGGAATTGCCTCTTTCCACGTGACGACTCTCTTTACTCTAATCAAGCTTGGCCGCGAACATCCTGGTGAGGGCGCGAACGAGCGACTGTCGGTCCGACTCCAATCTGCCGGTCACAGGTGCTAACATCTTTTTTTCTGTAACTTCTGGGCCCTTGCCCAGAGAAATCCTAGCCGCCCGCGATAGAATAGACGCGGGTATACTGTGAGCAGACCGGGGCATAAGGTCACACTTTATGCCAAGCACGGTGGTGTGGCAGGGGTCGGCGGGCGACCTGCCGATCAAACGGGGTAGGGTTGACTGAAGATCCTCAACTCCCGGATGGTCGTCCAGTCGGAAACAATCCACCTAGCCGGTTGCATCTCCCAGCGGCTCGCCGTAGAACGCCTTCAGTACGGTCTGCTGGGCATCGCCCAGCGACAGGTTGAGCAATCCGGGGTCTGTGGCGAAGTCGATAATGGTCATCGGCCCACAGCCTTGTTGAACCGATCGAGCGCCGCTTGCATACGTTGTTGCTTCTCTTCTCTCTGCTTGGCGCGCTCGGCCCGCTGTCTCTCATGCTCGCCTCGTGGTTCGGCCAACCGCTCTTGCTCGCGCCATCTCGCATTGGCCTCGGTAGCTTGTTTTCCGCACCTGAGGAACAGCTAGCTGGAGAAGGAAAGCCCTTTAAGAAGGAAAAACCGCGTGAACGCGGCTTGTAGCGGTTCCTTCATCTAGATCTGATCTACGTCTCAGATCTGTAACAGCAACCCTCCTATGGGCGGGAACCAAACTGATCTGGGCAGCTCTGGGTAAGATGTAATCTGCCCGGCGCACTGCACTAGATGAGTTCAGCGAGAGGTTCGCCCGTGGTGTCTTCGAAGGAGTTAGCGATCTTGACGGGACGTCCGACGGGTGTCATGTACTCGTCGGTCCAGTCAATTCCGAGAGCCTTGTAGACGGTGGCAAACACGTCTCCGATACTGGTCTCTCTTTCGAGGACCACCGCTGCCCGCTCGTCGCTCTTCCCCACGACCTGACCGGTCTTGAGGCCACCGCCGCCCAGAGCAATCGACCAGCAACGCGGCCAGTGGTCGCGTCCTCGGTACGGATTGATGTCCGGTGTCCGGCCGAACTCTCCCATGACTACGACAATCGTCTCGTCATAGAGGCCCCGCGCTACCATATCGTCGATCAGGGCTGAGAGCGAACGGTCGAGGGGCGGGGTCAACTTGTCCCGATGTCCCTTGTCGTTGTCAGAGTGCGTATCCCAAGAGTTGCCGTGATAGCCCGCGGCGGTAACGAAGCGTGTCCCCGCCTCGACCAGACGGCGCGCCAGCAGCAAGCTCTGTCCGACCGAGTCTCGCCCGTAGGCGTCCCTCGTCTTTTCCGGCTCTTGGGAAAGATCAAAAGCCTTCTGAACACCCGGCGTAAGAAGCATCTCCCAAGCCTTTGTCGTAAAGGCGTCCATTCTCGCGTGCTCGACGCTCTGGACTCGATCCCGGTACATCCGATCCACCACGTTCAGAAACGCTCGCCGGTTCTCAACAGCCGCCGGAGCCAAGGACTTCGGAAGACTCAGGTCCGTTACCGCAAAGTCCTCCCCGGAAGGATCCGGAATCAGCATCGGTGCATAGTCAGGCCCCAGAAAAGCGGACTTGAAGTAATCCTGATACTGCCGGCCGCGCTCCCAGCGGGGAACGATGGCGTAAGGAGGCATGCCGTTCGCCGGACCCAGCTCTTTGCCGACGATCGATCCCAGACTCGGAAACTGCATGGCCGGATTGTGCCGGTGCCCCGTCGCCGCGTAATGAACAGCCTGTGGATGGTCGTCGCCAAACGATCTCATGGACCGAATCAGCGCCAACTTGTCCATGCGCTTGGCAAGCTTCGGCAGCAACTCTGAGATCTGGATTCCGTCAACGTTGGTCGCGATCGGACGGAACGAGCTGTTGGTTTTCGGGTCCCAGGTGTCCATCTGGCTCGGCCCGCCTTCGAGCCACACTAGGATGCAAGCCTTCGCCTTCGCTTGAGAGGAGAGATGCGCCGGTGTTGCGGCCTCGAGACGCAGGGATTGGCCCAGGTGCATTCCGAGGAAGCCCAGCGACCCAACCTTAATGAAATCGCGCCTAGCCCGCATTTTTCACCACCTGACGACCGAAGCACGCGAGAGGCCCGCCATTACTTCGTTGCGCTTGCTCGCCGTGCTCGATGTACTGTTCAAGTACGCCTCCGCGCGCCGAGCGGCGCGCGCCTTGTACTGACGTACCTCTCACGCTCTTCGCCTCGCCACGTGGTGAGAAAAGCGGGCTACCCCACTCCTCGTTTGATCCACAAAGGCAACCGGCTCTTCTCAGCATGATGACTGTTTCCCGTTCGAAAGGAACCGCAACGACGGCTCGCTTACGAGTTTACCGCACGAGTCAGTGGTTTTCTGCAAACTCTCGTGAACTGATGATCGCCCACTGCAAGTCTTTTAGGGCCTCTTCGCGCGTTGGCGTCCCGGCGATCAGCCGCTTCAGTGCCGCGGTTTCTCGCTCCGCCGGGAAACGTGAGAACGCCCGTAGGTAGAGTTCCTCGATGATCTCATCGTCCGACGCTCCCCGCCGATGCATCTCGTACACTCTGGCGCCCTCTGCCCAAAGCTTTTCGTTGTAGGTCGACCCCGCCAACATGTGCAGCGCTTGAGTCAGCTTCGGCGCCGCATCGCGCTCGGGTACGGAAAACCGGTTTGGGCGACCGTAGAGGTCGAGGAAAGCAGAATAATAGATGTCGGTTTCCTTCAGTTGCACAGCACGGGTTCCTAGGGGCGCCTTGCCGCCAGGCCACTCCCCGCGATTCATGCCGACATCGAAGCGCTCCCGCACTCCGGTCACATCGCTGATCGCATCCAGTAGAATCTCCGCGTCAAGCGGGCGCGGCGGCGCGTGAGAGTAGTTGATGCGGTCGGCCGCGTTTGTCTCGTTCGTGGCGCTCGACAACTGGTACGTGCGCGACGTGACGATGAGTCGGATCAATCGTTTCAGCTTGTACCCGTTGCGGGCGAAATCTTCCGCGAGCCGGCCAAGCAGTTTGGGGTGGCTGGGCGGATTCGTGCTCCGAAAATCATCCACTGGATCGACGATCCCCCGTCCGAAAAAGTGACTCCACATGCGGTTGACAGCTGCCTCCGCGAAGTACGGGTGCGCAGTCATCCATTTGGCGAGCTCCCGGCGGGGCAGGTTCGTGTCCTCGAAACGAACGGCCGTGCGGTCGAGGAGCGTCGGCTGCAGCGCGTCCTTCGTTCTGGGGTGGAGGACCCGCAGCGGATGGGGACTGGGGACGTCGGGAGCGACTTCTTTGCCCTCCGGGAAGTCGAAAACCACCGAGTCCGGGTTGTCACCCAGCTTGAACATCGGCCCGAAGAAGGCCGTCAGCCCCCAAAACTGATCCTGCGTCCATTGCTCGTACGGGTGGTCGTGACACTGGGCGCAATCGAGGCGCCGTCCCATAAATACGCGGACCTCCTCGCCCATCATATTTTCGGGTGGCGGAATCACGAGATACGGTAAGTAGTGCCGGGAAGGGGCGGAGTAACCCTGTGCCGCGATCCGCTCTCGCGCGACTTCGTCATAAGGGCGGTCCCGCGCAATGGCGTCCCGAATCCATTCCCAGTAGGATTGAGTCCATTTCGGATTGATGCCGACTGAAAAGATTGCGACCCGGAACAGATCCGCGAAGCGAAACGTCCAGTAGTCCACATACTCAGGGGAATCAAGCAGGATGTCGATCAGCTTCTCTCGCTTACGGGGATCGTGATCCGCGAGAAATTCCCGCACTCGCCCCGCGGGTGGCAGTCGCCCCGTCAGGTCTAGGCAAACCCGACGAAGAAACTCCGGATCACTGGAAAGCTCCGAGGGAACAATATTGAATTTCTGAAGCTTCGAGAAGACTTCTTCATCAATGAAGTTGTTGCGTGGAACATCAGGGTAGTTCGCGAGGGGTTCCGCCACGACGCCGACGCCCACTCGGGTGTTTCGACCGGCTGCCTTGATCCGGATCACCGCCTCACCCGGTTTGACGGCTTCGACAACTCCTTCGGTCGAGACTTTTGCTATCCCTGGCTCGTTTACCTCGTAAAGAACCTGATGGGTGAAGTCTTCGCGGCTTGCATCGGAGAAGTGGGCTGTTACCAGAATGCGTTGTTTCTGCCCCGGCTCGAGAACCGCTTCTGCCGGGAAGACATCGAGTCTCAGAGCTATAAGAGCGTCGTTTTCGCCGTCTTCGCCGTACGGAGCTCCGGCGCGCACCCAATTCAGGATCGTCTGGTAGTCATCCGAACCCCTCTCGAAACGCAGTTGGCCCCCATGGGCAACCTGCATCGTTGCTTTCTGAAGCAGCAAACTTTGCTCGGGGTTCTCCAGGTTGATGCGGGGATCCATCGGCCCTCCGGACTCGTCCGTCAACACCTGGTAGATGCCGCCTTCGACGATCCACCTATAGTCCTCGTGGGGATGAATTCCGTTGTCGGACAGCTTAAAGCCCGCTTGACCCTTAACGCCTCCATGGCAGCCGCCGCTGTTGCATCCGCGCCGCGTGAGAATCCCGACGATGTCGCGCGCGAAGCTGAACAGCCGCTCGTTCTCTGAACCTTCCACTTGCAGCATCGCTTCGGCCTGATGCGCGCCGACCGCGGCCCTGACTTTCGTTTGTCCGTCCCGCAAGGCGAATACCCGCCCAGTTCCCGTCGCCGCGGCAACCTCTTTGTCCAAAACCGAAAACTGAGCTTGCTCGGTCACATCCCGTTCGCGACCGTCGGTGAGTCTTGCCATGACGACGAACTGCTGGGACGCATTCTTGCCCGAAAGGGTCGGCAAGTCGGGAACCAGGCGAATCGAAAGGATGTCGCTGTGCCTCGCAGATTCAGCACTGTTCTGGGCGCCCTCCGCCGGCTGGACAGCTACCCCAAAACCGACTACAAGGATGACGACCGGCAGGCTAACCGGACGAAGCTGTCTTGCTAGTCGGAAGCTCAATCGTCGTTTTACTGCTGCCCTACTCATCTCCCGCTCTCCGCCACCTTCGCCGTCCGATTCCCGCTCACGCGGTCGTGCCGGCGCACAACCATAATCAAGAGTTCTTTCACGGCCATGCGTGCCCCAAGTTTACCTTGCATGACGGGTTGCGCGTAAACATGTGCCTTCACGGGCATTCGTGTTGCCGGAGCGTCAGGCTCGGAGAGAAACACGAACGTCGCCTTCTTGCTTTTCGTTGTGAATCGCTCGATCTTACCCACATTGAACGCCGGGGGGCTGTCGGGTTCCACCTCGGTTGCCGGCACGACACGGACTCCCTCCGGCAAGCCCTCAATAGACAGCACGACATATCCGTTGTACCCTTCCTCTTGATCCGTCGTGACGCTCAGTTTCTTCGCCTCGCCCGCGACGAGGTTCAGGTAATCCTTCTCCACATGCACTGCGCCCATGTGGGGAACCTGGGGTCGAACGAGAAGGCGGTAGCGCATCTCTCGGTCGCCATAGTTGGCTGTGATGTCCCGGATTTCCAAAGTGAACTCGCCGTCCCGCGGAAACGCGTAGGTGGTCTTCGGATGAATCTGCTTGGAAACAACTCCGTTGGCGTTGATGTGCGAGTAGATGTTCGTAAACGCCTCGACTCCCTCAGCGTCAACCACGCGCAGATACGGATTCATAAGCGGCAGTGTCTTTTCCGGTGTTTGCACTTCTAAAACGAGCCGGTCGCCCTCTTTGATCGAAAAGCGCACTCGGTCAATGTCACCAGGATGCTCGACCGTTCCGACAACGAGGGCGGGAACGGGAATCTCGACAGGGCCTTTCGTTGGCTCGGCATCGGCGTCGACGACGGGAATTTCTAGGATCGCCGCGACAGCTCCATGATTCGACGATTCACTCTCGTCCCTGTCTTCCGATTTCGGCGCCAACTCGGGAACCGCGCGCGACCACAGAGTCTCCATGCGATCCGGGTGAAGTTTGCGGGTCCATGTCCGCTCGTTCCACTCGGGGTTGCCATGGGAGCGTCCATTCTGCTGCCGGCCACCGTCACTCGTGGGGCGTACGATCCGCAAAACGTACGAATGGTCTGGGCTGCCGTGGCCCCAGAAACCGTTCACGCGAACCAGAAAGTCGCCGTCCTTTTGAAATTGGTACGTCAAGGAGGGTTCGGTCGTACGCCCGGGGTAGGAGACCGGCTCGTCATGAAAGGCAAGACGGATCGCCCTGTCGGGATCGAACCAGCTTCCCGTGGGTTCATAGAGGGTGACGGCGGGGTCCATCGCAGCGCTCGAGAATGCTTCGAAAAGCAGCTGTTGCCCTTTGCGGGCTGTGAACGAATAGTAGTCGACCTCTCCCACTTCATGGATTCGTCCGTGAATGGCCGCCGGGTAACCGGCAAGCGGCTGAGCTTGTGAGGGTAGCTCGTGAGAGCCGGCCTGCTCGTGGAGGGCGTCCTCGCCGTGGATGTACAACTCGAGGGGATTCGAAACGCCCTGAGGCGTGACAACGCGGAAAAGGTGTCGGCCGAAATCCGCCTCGCTCGGTACTCTGATGTCGACCTCGAGCCGCTGAATCACCGGCGGTTCGCAATCGTCCTCGTCTCGTTTCTCCGGCTCCGGTTGGTCGGGGTCCTCTTCGAGGGTCAAAACCTTTGCCTCAAAGGCTGGGAAGGCGAACCAGAGCGCGTAAGCTCCGTCCAGGGAGTGACCGCGAATCGCGGTGCGATAGGTCGTCCCTTGTTGCCCGCCTATCGGGAACACAGAGACGAGCTGGGGTACGGCGTCGTCGCCAGCGGCTGCCGCCGAGCCGAACAAGAGCAGCAGGGCCAACACACGAAGGCAAGGCAGTTCAACTTGGTGCACGGACCGCGATAAGGAAGCAGCCAACACTCGTTCTCCACCTGCTGGCATTAGTGTACATGAGGGATTTGCAGCGTGCTTTTCGAGCCACGCGTCCAGGCATCCATCACCCGACGCTCAGATCATTTCTGTTCGTGAAATGACATTTCCACGAAGATGGGAGATCTAGGGGCATTGGAAAGTCAAGGGTTAGGTGGCCGGCCCGCAGGGACTCGAACCCCGAACAACCGGCTTAGAAGTTCGCAGTCCCCAATCCCGAAGGTCAACGGGTCTGGGCACTTATCCCTGGGCTGGCACACAAATCGCCACCAGGTAATCGACTCCGAAGAATAGTCGCACCTTCTTCAGGGTGTGAAGGTGAAGGAAAGGTCTTTCGAATCGAGAGATGATTCTGGCGAACCACGTGCCGGACGTTGTGAAGGTACAGATCTGGTGTGCTCATGCACAAACTCTGCTGGGGAAAGCCACCTTTGAGGCGCCTGTAAAGTGATCTTGCGTGGCCGCGGAACGGCTTGGCAGCCTGTCAATACGAGATGACAGGTGCGTGGTCAGGGTTGTCAGTTTACCTCCGGAGATGCAAACCCCTCGATCACGGCCTATTGTGGTGAGGTGTGTAAAGGACCCGAACGCTCGGTGCCACCGGCTTCCTCCTCATCCTGCCTGTGTCTATCGGCAGGAATTCCTGAGGAATGTCTTCTGAGACACCCAAGGAATCGCGGTCGCCAAATCGGACAAATGGCCCATCAAGGTCAAGTCCCGAGATGCGGGCTTGTGGGAAGGCATCCCGGCGATACTTATTCATTTATCAACACGGCGTCGAGGATGGCCGGAAAAAGAATCACTTCTCCGGTGTCGAAGACCAAAGCGACGCAGGGAGCTGGTTGATTTTTTGTCGGATCGAAGCCCGACGGTAACCCCACGGGCATGCCTTTCCCGCGGCACATTCTGTGAGATAATTTTGTAGCTGTAGAAGGCACTCTAAACCACAATCTCAGCAAGTTTCAGCACGCACGCCGTAAGTCGCTGAAATGTAAGTGCTTGAAATTAAGTCGGTTGCGAAGAGTGGCGGAATCTGTCTTACAAGCGAGAGGCCGCAGGTTCGAGTCCCGTGCCGCCCACCAATGTTTGAATAAGTTAGGGCCAATCCGGCCCTCTAGACAGGAGCCGCTGTAGAGAGATTCTGTAATGAACGCCTGGGATTTACCCACTAGCGCCGCAGGGAGTCGGACAGCAGCGTCGGCGTTCGAGAGGACTCGCTAGATGCCTGGAATGATAGTGGCTCCGCAACCGCGGGCCGTGGAAGACGGCTCCAAGGTACTCGCGCAAGGGGGGAACGCCTTCGACGCCGCTCTCGCTTGTGCGTTCACCCAGGGTGTCATCGATCCGCATTCGTGTGGCGTGGGCGGCTATTTGCTGCTGACGTGCCGGCCGGCCGACAGCACCGAGCGGCAACCGATCCTCGATGCCCCGGCACTGGCCGGATCAAGAGTTCGTCCCGAGATGTGGGAGGACATCGTTATCGGTCCGAACCCGGGCGGCTGGGGCTTCTTCCTCAAAAACCGGGTGAATGAAGACGGCTATCTCTCGATTTGTACACCCGGGGCCGTCCGGGGCTTCGAGGCGATCCACTCTCGTTGGTGCACCAAGAGCTGGGCGGATCTGATCGCTCCGGCTATCGAACTCGCGGCGGAAGGCTGGAGGGTCGGCGCGCACCAAGCCGGTCGCTGGAAGGAAAAGGCTCTCTACTACGAGGGCGCGCCGCTCAGCGAGAAATTGCGGGTCACGCCTGAGGCGGAACGGATCTACTTGAAGCCAGACGGCTCGACGTACGAAGCCGGCGAGAAGATTCGCAACCCCGGCTATGCACGAACTCTCGAACGACTTTCAAAACATGGCGCCGAGGATTTTTATTCCGGTGATCTTGCGGTCGAGATTACTTCCGATCTGGCGGCCAACGGCAGCTTTGTAACCTCGGAGGACTACGCGGAATACGAGATTCGGGAAGAACCTCCGGTCGTGATTCACTATCGCGATTACGTGGTCCAAACAACGCAGCCGCCGCACGGCGGGCCGACGCTAGCGTCTATTCTCAACATCCTCGAGGGCTATGATCTAGCGAGGTTAGGCCACAACTCGCCCGCATACATCCACTTGGTTTCGATGGCGATGAAGGCGGCATTTGCCGACCGCAACTCGAACCTTGCCGATCCGCGCTTCGTGGATGTACCGCTTGATTGGATGATCTCCAAAGAAAGAGCGGGCGAGTGGCGGGCCATCATCGATTCGGGCAAACCCCTCAGCGCCCCCGTTGTTCCCACCGGGGCGCCCGACACCACGCACGTCAGCGTCGTTGATCGCTGGGGCAACTGCGTCTCGCTGACCCATTCGCTGGGCTCGTCGTCGGGGGTGATTCCTCCCGGGCTCGGCTTCATGCACAACAATTCGATGCTCAACTTCTATCCTTATGCCGGGCACCCCAACAGCATCGCCCCGCGCAAAGGACGTACGACGGGCATGACCCCCACGATCGTCTCAAAGAACGACCAACCGGTGCTTGTAATCGGCGCGCCGGGGGCGACGCGCATCATTACCGCCGTCGTTTCGGTCATCTTGAATCGGATTGACTTCGGCATGTCGATTACCGATGCCGTTTTGGCGCCTCGCTTCGACTGCCAAGGAGATACGATTTACTGTCAGGCACGCATTCCGGACTATGTTTGTGCCGAGGTCCGAAAGAAACACAACATGGTTCGATTGCCGCAGAGTCACGGCGGCCTCGCCCTGGTTCACGCGGTCGCAGTCGATGAAGAAGGAGGAAAGCTCACCGGCGCCGCCGACGCGGGCGCCGAGGGGATGGTGCTCCGTGTCGACGAGGCTTAAGAGGCGCTGGTCGACGACCTTGCTTCGGCGAACGCCTCATTATGGCTAGTCCATGGCTAGTGCCTAGTTGCATAAGTTCACGATCGTTTGTGGGCCGGCAATCCCGGGACCGCTCCCTCACGGTCGTGGCTCGGAAGGCTCTGTGAACAAACCACTTCCGGGCCAGACAGATGGCTGTCTGATACTTCGGGCGGAGCAAAGCCTCGCTCTTCGAGATGTAGGGGCGCGATTCATCGCGCCCGCTTGCCCTACAAACTGTAAGCCGGATCCGCGAGGCCCGCGCCACGAAGGGGGCGGCGGAGGTACCGGGGCGGTACAATTGGCCGCATGAACAATCAACCCTTCGGCGCGGCGATCATCGGGAACGCTCATGCGCACGCTGTCGGCCACCTCGACGCCATCCGCAGGTCGACGACGTGGGACCTTATTGCCGCGGCAGAACCGAATCCCGAACTGCTGGCCAAAGCGAAAACCAATGCCCGCTGGGACAGCGTCGCATGGACCTCCGTCGATGCGCTGCTTTCCGACGACCGCATTCAAATGGTGTGCGTCGAAACCGACCCTTTGGAGTGCCTACCTTACGCGCTACGCTCGATCGAAGCCGGCAAGCACACCAAGATTGACAAGCCGCCGGGCATCGACTTTCAGCTATTGAAAAAGATCTTCGACGAAGCCGAGCGGAAGCACCTACTCGTCCAAATGGGGTACGTCTACCGTTACAACCCGGCCTTTCGGCTTGCCTATCGCGCGATTCAAGAAGGCTGGCTCGGGCCGATTCGCTCGGCTGTCTGCCAGATGAACGATATGCTGGGGCCGCCGGGCCGGCGGCGGCTCGACCGTTACCCCGGAGGGCAGTTTTACGAGATCTGCTGCCACATGCTGGACGCGCTCATATGGCTGCTCGGGGAACCGCAACGCGTCAGCTCGGTCCTGCGCCATAGCGACCCGGTCGACGACGGGTTGGAGGACGACGTCCAGGCGACGATCGAGTTCGAACCGGCGCTGGCGGTTCTCAAGAGCAACACTCGGGATGGCGAACGCTACTTCTACCTATTCGGCGAAGCCGGTTCGATTCAGATCGACGCCCCCGACCGTCCGAAGGTGCGACTGGCCTTAACGTCCGCGCAGGATGATTTTTCCGCCGGCTTGCACCAAGTGCCCGTAGGCCCATCAGTCCGTCTCATACCGGACCTTGATGACCTAGCAGGTGCCATTCGTGAACGCCGCTTGCTGGAGCACTTCACTCCGGAACACGATCTGGCCGTCCAGCGAGTGTTGTTAGAGGCTTGCGGGGTGAAGTCCTAGCCTGTTTATCTGACCGCTAGCGCTCACGGCAAAGGCCGCAAGTCTGGGCCAAAAAAGGCGTCCAGCCCTCTCCCTGCAAATAGCGTCTGGAAACAACATGGCTTACAGTGCGGCCCCATTTTCGTGTTTTCTTGTGGCCAAAGGCCCGGAACCCTTCGCGAGCCGAGACAAGAGCTGTGCGGCACATTCCAAGGATCGAAGACCCTCTCGAAATTCACTCTCGCTAGACGAATTCCTCCTCAGGTGCTCTCGGAGTGCCGAAGGTGACTGCGGCAGTTCGCTACGTAACGCTTGATGAATCTGGATGAAACGGTAGTATTCGCGTACCTCCGGCGTATCGTAGTGGAAGCAGGCGTTGCAGCCCAGGCGAAGAACTGATTAGAGCTCGAGCTTGCCGTCGAAAAGCATGTCTTTCAGCTTGAACTTGCCCCGCACCGTCATGGGTCCGAGCTTCATTTCGAACTCTACGTTCTTGTCTTCAAGCACGATCGGATCCGTGCGCGGAAAGGCGACGTACAAAGTGACAGACTCCTCCTGGTTATGCATTTCGACGACTTCCGGGCGAATGGGCTCCTTATTCTTGCGCTTCAGGGAGGCGGTTTGCTTGAGACGATCAGTGTTTTGCGACATGCGGGCCATACGGCCCGAGAACCCGGATACGGATACAACGTAGTGCGTCTCGCCCCTTTGAAGGAACTGCTTTGCTTCCGCAGCCGTGTGGGCCTCGTTGCCGAAACGGCCTCTCATGAGGGCCTGTTTGACGGGTAGCGCGCTGGACCACTGAATCGTGAGTTCAAGTTGGGGAGGGCTTTGGCCTCCACCAGCGCGGCCATAGCCGCCGCCACCTCGGGAGGCCCCGCCTCCACCGCCACCGGGGATCCCACCGCCGCCGCCACCTCCGCCCGGAAATCCTCCGCCGCCACCACCGCCGGCACCGCCACCGGGAAAGCCGCCGCCGCCACGGCCCCCACCGGCTCCGCCGCCGTACCCGCCAGGAGACCCTTGTCCGCCGGGGCCTCCCATGCCTCCGAAGTTGAGGCTGACCTTCTTTGCCCAGGGGGAATTATTGAGGATTTTGCGGACTTCCTTCGCGCTCCACTCGGTGTAATCCTTGGTCTCCCAAAAGCTCGCGGCCGAAAGGATTGCTACCCCAATCAGACCAAGTCCAAAAGTTTTGAATCCCGGTTTCATCATTGACATATACCCCCTAGCGGAGACGATGCGCGACAAAAAGCACCGGCCCACGGTGCGGCGACCGTGACATCAGTTTAACCACGCTTGACCTCGCTCCTGGCTGCCCTGTTTATGGGCGCCTCGAACTTTGGTTTCCTCATGCGAGGGGTCCTGAGGCCCCTCAACGATTCTACGAAGCCGTCCCCGAATCCGGCAACAGTCCGGGAAGCTGCATTTCCACCGTCAGTCCCGGACTCGAATTCCGCGCCCGCAGATCACCCTGGTGAAGCTCCACAGCTCGCCGCGCAATGGAAAGTCCCAGCCCAGACGTCGTCATCGATCAGCAATACCTGCACTACCTCGAATGTAGCAGGGCGGGCAAGGGCGAACCGTAAAGTTTTCTAAACAAAACTTCACAAAGCTTAATCTTGGGGCAACATTGTCTTCGCGTGATCCCGCTATCCTGAAGAGGTTAGGGGTAGACTGATGAGAGGTTGTCGTGGTTAGACTCTCTACAGTTGCAGCGGTCGGCCTGTCAGCGGTCCTCGGATCCCTTCTTGTCGCTCAATCGACAACGCAAGGGGCGGCGACAGCCGAGCGCCGCTTGGTCGGAAAAGTGACCTCCACGGACGTCGAGCAGCGCCGGCTCACCGTCGAAACCGACCAAGGGGAAGCGGTAACCGTCGGGATTGACAGCTCTACTCGATGTATGCGCGTTCCTCCCGGCGAAAAGGACCTAGCGAACGCGGTCCCCACTGCGATCGCTGACATCAACGTCGGAGACCGCGTGCTTGCCCGGGTTCCAACCTCTACAAGTAGTTCACCCGCCGCGGCGAGCCTGGTTCTGGTTATACCCCGAGCCGACTTGGAGCAGAAGCGACAGCAGGAACTGGCGGACTGGAAAGCCCGCGGCACGGTCGGCAAAATCGCCTCGATTGATGGCTCTGCAAGAGAAGTCACGCTCGTCGCGCAGTCTCTTCAGGAAACCAAGACGACGATTGTTGCCGTTCAGAGTAAGACCGGCATCCGTCGCTATGCACCTGGATCGATTCGCTTCCAGGACGCTCGCCCCAGTTCGTTCGAGGAACTCAAAGTAGGCGACCAACTCTGGGTGCTCGGCGAAAGCCAAGAGAATCCCGAAGGGGCGCGAATCGAGGCGGAACAGCTTGTCGCCGGGGCGTTCCGCAACTTCGCGGCGACGGTTCGAAGCGTCGAGGCGGGCGAAGGCTGGGTGAGAGTCAAAGACCTCGAGACGGGCAAGACCTTCTCGGTCCACATCGTCGAAGAATCCGTGCTGCGGCGTCTTCCTGAAAGGATGGCGTGGTTTCTAGGGATGGCGCTGCAGCGATCGAATGCCGGCGAAGGAGGCCCCCCACAGGACTTCCGCCGAGGCCGATCGGGGCGCGGCGGGCGGCCCCCGGGCGGCGGGTTCGGCGGCGCGGGCGGGGGATCCAGGCCAGGTGCCACGGGCGGGCGACGTCCGAACATGAGCTTTCAAGAGGTTCTTCAGCGGGCGCCGCGATTTTCGATTGACGAGTTGAAACCGGGAGAACCGCTTATCGTCTCAAGCACGACGGGCGAGGACGATACGCCTATCAGGGCCATCACGGTGGTAGCCGGCGTCGAGCCACTACTCGCTGCCGGCCCCGGGGGACTGGGCCCGCTTGGCGGTCCCTGGAGCATGAGTATCAACGTACCCCAGTAAAGCTATGTCTGAATCAAAAGCTCGAGCAGAAAAGCTGGATTCGATAGGGAGACTCTTCGTGTGGGCCGCCGTTTGCTTGGCGCTCAGCCTGCCCTGCTCAGCGGCCGACGAAACTGCCAAACCCGGCACGATCAGCGGACGTGTTCTCGACGAGACAGGAGCAGTCATTCCCGCCGCCACGGTCTTGGTGAGCAGCCCGAAGGGCGATACCCGCACCACTGCCGCGGACAGCCTGGGCGCCTACGCGGTTAGCGGTCTTGCTCCCGGGCGCTACTCCGTCCGCGCGGTTGCCCAAGGCTATGTGCCGTATGAGGAAGTATGGGTGGAAATCGAAGCCGGCGCCGGCCAGACCATCGATCTCCCTTTGCGCGTCTCTTTCGAGAAGCAAGAGTTAACTGTGGAAGATGAGTCGTCAGAGGGCGTCAGTGTCGACCCTCAGAGCAACGTGGGAGCCATCATCCTGCGGGGAGAGGATCTGGACGCCCTTTCCGATGACCCGGACGATCTCGCTGCTGACCTCCAGGCCCTCGCCGGGCCCTCCGCCGGCCCGAGCGGCGGCCAGATTTTCGTCGATGGGTTTTCCGGAGCCCGCCTGCCTCCGAAACACTCGATTCGGGAGATCCGCATAAATTCCGATCCCTTCTCCGCTCAATACGATCAGCTGGGCTTCGGCCGGATCGAGGTATTCACCAAACCGGGCAGCGACAAGTTCCGGGGTAACACGTTCCTCACGTTTAGCGACGAGAGTCTCAATTCCAGGAACCCGTTCGCCCCGAACCGCGCACCCTACCAATCAAGGCTCTACGGAGGTGATCTCAGCGGCCCGATCAACAAAAAGTCCTCCTTCTTTTTTGATTTCGAGCGCCGGGAAATTGACGACAACGCGGTTATCAATGCAACCGTCTTGGACCCAAGCCTGTCGATCGTCCCGTTTAGTCTGGCGGTGGTCACGCCGCGGCGCCGCACATCGGTCGGCCCGCGCCTGGACTACCAACTGGGCCAGAAGCACACGCTGGTGATGCGTTACCGTCACTTCCGAGATGATCTCGACGACAGGGGAGTCGGACAGTTTTCCCTGCCGTCTCTCGCCTACGACACCCTCCGATCAGGGCACACGGTCCAGGTGACCGAGACGGCCGTGCTCAGTGCGGAGACGGTGAACGAGACCCGACTTCAGTTCAGGAGAAACCGGTTTGATCGGTCGGGAGACAACTCCATCCCTACGACGAACGTCCTGCAGGCGTTTCAGGACGGCGGCGCGCAGGTTGGGTTATCCGAAAACACGGTCGATAGCTGGGAGATCCAAAACTATACGACCCGTTCACTGGGCACGCATACCGTGAAGTTCGGCGCGCGCGTGCGAACAGCTAGTGTTTCGGACCTTTCGCCGCAGAACTTTGGCGGTACGTTTACCTTTGGCGGAGGCTTCGCGCCTCAGCTCGATGCGACTAACCAGGTCGTGGTCAACGCCTCGGGACAACCCGTGATGATCCCAATCACCTCCGTCGAGCGCTATCGCCGAACGGTTTTCTTCGAGCAGCAGGGGCTGACCGGCGAGCAGATTCGTCGTTTTGGCGGGGGCGCCACCCAATTCTCCATCGCCGGCGGAAACCCCAGTGCCGACGTCAACCAGATGGATCTGGGTGTTTTTCTGCTCGATGACTGGCGCGCGCGCCCCAACCTTTCCGTGAGCCTGGGCCTGCGCTACGAGATCCAAACGAATATCAGTCAGGGGACGAATTTCGCGCCGCGGATCGGGGTGGCCTGGTCCCCGCGAGCGGGGACGTCAGGCCGCGGCAAGACGGTTATCCGCGGGGGCTTCGGGATGTTCTACGACCGCGTCTCCGAGGACCTGACCTTGCAGTCGCTCCGTTTCAATGGTCTTACCCAACAGCAATACATTGTTCGCAATCCCGACTTCTACCCTTTCGTTCCATCCACCGACACCCTCGCCGATCTGCTGGCGCCGCAGACCATCCGGCGGCTGGCAGCGGATGCCCGGGCCCCTTACCTGATGCAGACGGCCATCGGCATCGAACGGCAGCTGCCGCGCCGCACGACGGTGGCTACCACCTATACGCACACGCGCGGTGTGAATCTGCTGCGCAGCCGCAACATCAATGCACCCCTGCCGGGGACTGGTGAGCGCCCGTTCGGTCGCGACGACTTGTTCCAGTTCGAAACGACTGGGTTTATGCGCCAGAACCAATTGATCGCCAATATCCGAACCCGCTTTCACTCCCGCGTGTCGTTGTTCGGCTTCTACTCCCTGAACAAGGCCAAGAGCGACACCGACGGCGTGGGAAGCTTTCCGGCCAACCAATACGACCTCAGCACCGAATATGGGCGCTCCGCCCGAGATATCCGGCATCGCTTCGGAATGGGTGGATCGATCACCGGGCCCGGCGGCCTGCGATTCAGCCCGTTCATCATCGTGCGCTCCGGAGTACCCTTCAATATCACCACCGGCGGGGACAACAACGCCGACCTGATGTTCACGGACCGTCCGGCACTGGCGACCGACCTGAACGACCCAAACGTGATTGCCACCCGCTTCGGCGTTTTCGACCCCACTCCCGAGCCGGGAACCCCGGTCATTGCGCGGAACTTTGGAGAGGGGCCTTCCTACTCCGCGATTAATTTTCGCATCAGCAGGACGTTCGGCTTGGGAAAGAAAACGGCCGCCTCGACGGACGCTTCCGGAGATCGCAGACCTGGCGACGGGATCATGATCGGAGGCCCTCGGCACCGCCGCCGCGGCGGTCGCAGAGGACGCGGCGGGCCCTTCTTCGGAGGCGGCAGTTCAGAGCACCGCTACAGTCTTACGTTTTCCCTCTCCGTTCGGAACCTTTTCAACACAACCAACCCGGCCGCGCCGATCGGAAACTTAACCTCACAGCTGTTTGGACAATCCAACGCCTCAGCAGGCTTTGGGCGGGGTAGCTCGGGCGCCGGGAACCGTACAGTCCGCTTGCAGATGCGCTTCGGTTTCTGAATAGTGAACCGCACCGAGACGCACCTGGCCGAGCGTCTTCGGCGGCAAGCACGGGATTGCGTCGACTCTGCCGGTGCCGGCCTCCGAGTGCCTGTATCCCCCGTTGCGCAGAGTGTAAACTTCTCCGGACGCCGCTGAACTGGCCCGTCGCTAGCCTGGGGGGCCGGAGGGTGGCCGCTCCGACAACAAGCCAACAAGCGCGTTCTTCT
The DNA here is from genome assembly GCA_965248105.1 of Bryobacterales bacterium. Lineage (GTDB taxonomy): Bacteria > Acidobacteriota > Terriglobia > Bryobacterales > UBA6623. Next base: position 1,041,126 of record CBDFIK010000005.1, on the reverse strand, counting down.
TCATGGCAATTTCCCCGCAAACCTATGAGACGTCGGAATCCCCGACCTTACCAGTTCCGCTGTATGAAGATTACCGCCTACCGCTACACAGAGTCCGCTGAGGCTCCTCCGCTACCCCTTGCGCACAAACTTCTGCAGAGACTTGCAGTCGGCCGGCACCAGGCCAAGCCTAAATCCAGCGGTAACGACTACTTCGCCGACGTAGAGGTCCCCGTGGCTGTCTGCCCCCACGTCATGAGGAGCGAAGAAGTCTCCTTCCGAGCAGGGATTGTCGCCTCCTCCCCACCTTTCCAGCAGCTCGCCCTTGCCGTTGAAGATATTCAGCCGGCCGCCGATCGGGACCGGCATTGGCGGCTTCATGCCGGGAAACAACCCCCCTCGCCAGCCCATTTCAGTCACATAGAACTGGTCGTCGGAGCCGACGTAGATGTTGCCCGGGCGCTGAATATCCTTCCATTCGGTGATGTACTTACCTTCGGGACTAAACAGCTGAACCCGGGAGTTCTCGCGGTCCGCTACGTAGACCGTGCCTTCTTGGTCGATCGCAATGCCGTGAGGCAGATGAAACTGCCCGGGACCGTCGCCCGGCTCGCCCCAAGAAAACAACAAGTCGCCTGCGGCCGAAAACTTGTGTACCCGGGCATTGCCATAGCCATCGGAGATGTACATTTCTCCATCCGGCGATAGCGCCAGATCCGTGGGCTGATTGAACGGCGGCCCGGCATGCTTGATCTCGCGGTAGTCCGAGCTGGTTGCGCCCGTGTCGGATGCCTGTCCGCTTACGCCGAGCTTCATCAGTAGCTTTCCGTCGGCCGTGTATTTGCGCACGGTGTGATCTTCGTCGTCGCAGCAGTAAACGCTGTCGTCCGGACCGATATGCAGGCCGTGAGGTCTGACGAACTGGCCTTCGCCCCAGGAGCCCACAAACTGCCCGTCGCGCTCGAAGATCGTCACCGGGTGGTCGCTTCGACTGAAGACGAAGACTCGGTCCTGGGAGTCGGTGGCTACGGCCACCACATCCCCAAAACTCCAGCCCTCGGGAAGCTGCGCCCAACTTGCATTCGCGTCGTAGAGATCCGTCGTCATAAACTCTCCTTTCGGTGATTCGCTCGGGGAACCGCGGGAATCGGCTGGCGCGAAATGCCCGCCTTTCCGGATGCCAGCGCCGCGCCGAAGTTGCCCGTTCTTCCTAGGATCGGAAGCTGTTCACTGCCACGACGCATTGTACAACTTTGACCGTGAGACCGCTTTTCGAACTCTTGAAACGCATGGTCGAACCGCCCCAGACGTCGAGAGGAATCTCGACGCGGCACGCTGAGAGCGTGCGCCACTACGGGAATCGATGTCGCCACGAATGGCGACACGGCACGGAGGAATGCGTGCGCCACAGTTGATTTCACCGGGGTTCGGAGGCGATCAGTTCGAGCATCGTTTCGACGGCCCGGGACGCGCCTTGCTGCAGGCGCAGCGAGGCCTGCGACAGGGCTTCCTCGCGGAGCTGGCGTAACTTGGTTTGAAATCGTTCGTCCTCACGCAGCCAGCGGCGGATGCTGCTCTCGCCGACGCCAGCCGTGCGGGCGGCGGCGACGATGGAACGGGCCTCCGCTAGTGCCACAAGGACACGTTGTTGAGATGGCGTGACGCCGTCTCGCGGGGAGACGTTTTTGGAGCGCTTTTGAGCGGATTTGAGCGGATTTTCGCTAAAACTCTCTCCCACCGACCGAGGACCCCCTTCTCTATTTCGAGCATACACTACGGGATTAGGGTTTTGTCGTTTGCCGGCACCTATGTTGTTGATTTTGTTGGGTTGGGAGTGTTGTGACTGATGCGAGGTCGTGTAAGTGGACGGTACGTAGCTGAAAGCCCTGTCAATACTGGCTCTTTGATAGCAGCCCAGAGAAGGCTGTCCAACGAGGGACATCACAGCAAATAAACCCCGCGCGGCTCGGTTCAGCCCTGCTGGGTTACCACCGCACCTCTGAGCCCTTGGCGCGAGCCTCCAGACGCGCTGCTTCCTCCTCCCGGCCCAGGGCGTGGAGCAAGCGGGCGTAGTTCCGAACCACCTTGGCAGTCCAGGGGTGCTTCGGCCCTACCGCTTTTTCGAATATGCCGAGGGCGCGCTGACAAAGGGGCCCGGCCTCCTCGTAGCGCCCTTGTTCGTGGTAGAGCGCCGCCAGGTTGTTGAGGCTGGTAGCGGTCGAGGGATGCTCCGAACTACATACCAGGCGTTGAGGCGGTCTCCAAGTTCCATCACCTCCTGGTGCGCCGCCTGGTCGCCCTCGGGAAGTGGGCGTCTGATCAGCTGAATCGACGCTCGGCGCGTCAGTTGACGAGCAGCGTCGAAGGCCTGTCGAAGGGCTCTTTCGTAGATGAGTTGACCGTTCCGATCAGCCTGGTGGGGCAGCTCGGCGATCAGAATCCCGATGGCTCCGTCTTCGAAGCGCTCTGGAAGCCCACGATTGTGACGCCAATAGAAGAAGCCCGAGTAGTAGATGATTAAGAAGATGACGGACGCGACGACCAGTCGCTGTAGGAATCGATCGCGGAGGAGAGTATTGAGGTCCCATGCCTTGAATCGGTAGAGCAGCCAAGGGATGATGACCAGCGGGGCCCATGGGCCGAGTTTCTCAATAACCTCCAGCCAATTCTTCGGACGAGCTTGGTTTCGGCCGACGCGCATCAACCTAGACGAAAGCTAATATCGACGGCGCGAGCCGAGTGTGTGATCGCGCCGGCGGAAACATAGTCGGCACCTGCTTCGGCATAGGCTTGCACGTTATTCAACCGAATACCACCGGATACTTCGATGACCGCCCGCTCGGAGATCGTGGCAACTGCTTCTCGGACTTGCTCCACCGTGAAATTGTCGAGCAGTAGATGTTCAGCACCCGCTTCGAGCGCCTCTTTGAGCTGCTCGAACGTACGAACCTCGATCTCGACCTTGTTGCCGTGCGAGCGTGTTTTCTCGAGAGCTTGACGCACTCCTCCGGCTGCGGTGATGTGGTTGTTCTTGACAAGGATGGCGTCGAAAAGCCCCAGGCGATGATTGACGACGCCGCCGGCGCGGGCGGCTAGCTTTTCAAGCCGGCGTAGTCCCGGTGTGGTTTTGCGTGTGTCAAGTACCCGGCACCCGGTTCCCTCTACGGCGTCGACAAACTGACGGGCCAGGGTGGCGATGCCGCTCAAGCGTTGCAAGAAGTTGAGCGCCGTTCTCTCGAGCGTTAAGAGCCGTCGAGCGGAACCCGAAACACGGGCGACGACCGTGTCGGTGTCGAGCTGATCTCCGCTGGCTTGCAAAAGCTCGACGCTGTCCTGGGCATAAATTTCCGGAATGACCTCGACCCCCGCCAGGATCAGCGGTTCCCGCGTCAAGAAGAAGCCGTGGGCTGCCTGATCCTCGTCTACGCACGCCTCGGTCGTTATGTCGCCGCTGCCGATGTCCTCGGCCAGTGCGCGGCGTATGGCGTCCGTGATTTCCGGGTGTTGCCAGCTCACAATGGCAGGATGGGGCCGATCGAAGACGCCGGCAGGGTCATCTGGGTGCTACCTGCCGGAAAATCCCTTCCATGGGAACCGCGATGTCGGAGTTCGTGACCTTCAGCAGGCCGCGTTCGGGTTCCCTCATACCGTCGGTCGTGAAGTCGTACGCGCGACGCGTTGAGGGATCAATGAGCCAGACGTGTCGCACCCCCATCGCGAGGTAGTCGTCGACTTTTTCGTGCATCGCTGACATGCGATCGTCTTTGGACAGGATTTCGATACATACGATGGGCGGACGTTGGACAATGGGATCATCCGGGTCATCGGTCGAGAGGACACAGATATCCGGGACCCGGAATCGAGTGGACTTGACCTGAACACGTTGTTCTGGCAGTGCGATAATACCCCACTGTTTCTCGTGGGCAAGCAGATGGCCGTAAACCAGTCCCTGGATCCGGCTATGATCCCTTTCTCCCAAATTGCGCTCCAATACCAGGCCGTCGACATACTCGCGGTCCGGACTGTAACTCGTCGAGAGATATTCTTCAACGGACACGGTCGTTGAAGCTTGCATGCCCTCAGGTTAACGCATTCGTGGAGGTGGAAGTAGAGACACCGCACATCGCCGCACGTCGCGTCGGGCCCGCCCATCGGGGTTCCATTGTTTTTGCCGTAGTGACTCTGAGGTTACGGTGGCGTTAACGGATTCTCGACCCGTCGAGACGTTGCCGCGGTGAAGGGAAGTCACCACAATAGGTAAGGACACTTGGGGATAGCTTCCCAACTAACCACGCGGAAGGATAGTAAGGAAGTCGGGCAGTTCGCGGTTCTCGAAGCCCGCAAGGCGCCCACTTTGCGGTGATCCAGTTGTTGGAAGGGGCGGCGTAAGCGCTGATCGGGTTCCCGTGCGCTGCGAGCTATGTTTGAGCCGCTTTCCACTGGAAGTATCGCTCTATGGCGTTCGTTAACGCCTCTTCAATTGTCTTCAGGCGCTCGTTGTCGACAAGCGTGAACAGTTTTCTGTTGGTCTTTTCCGAAAGGGTTAGAAACCCCAGCAGATCTCCGTCCCGTCCGAGCGTTTGAGTTACCGGGGAAGCGGGATCAAGGTCTTGCACGAAATCCGGTTTGCCATCTTTGAAAGTAGGGGCCGGGTCCCACTCCCCTGTCTCTAGCTGCCGCCTGAGCTCCAGAATTAGCCCGTTGTCTGCCGAGACCTCCTCGGTTTCAACCCCTGACGCCAAGTACACAGGCTGGTAAACTTGCTTCTCTCGCCAGTGCACACAGTACAAATTCATGCCGACAACCTTCGAAATGGTCTCGCCGGCGCCCACCAAAAACTCTAACGAACGCGGACGTTGAGGCACGCTGGCGAGCCACTTTCTCAGATCCTCCTCCTTTTCCAATTCTCTTCGAAACAGAATCTGGTCCAAAGCCAGGCGAGGCCCACGAAGTATCCACGACGACTGCAGCCACCTGCGAAACATCAGTGGCACGGGCAGGATGGTGTCGGCGCAATGGACGTAGACCATCGTGAGCGGCACCACGAAGCTCAGGCTGAACAGCCAAAGCCCTGGCCCGGAAGAGAGTGACAAAGGATTCTGGGGATCGATCCAGCGCGTGACTAGCGCCAGATAGGCGGCCCACGGAACAAAACCGACTAGCAGCGACAAGCGGAGAAGCCGCACCGCCTGGAGTTGCTTGCGCGTGTAGTAGAGACGGCGACGCCAAAGCTTCAACGAAATGATAACCGCCGTAAGCATGATCAGTAGCAGCGACATCGAAAGGAAGTGGATGCGCAGCCCGTGGGGTGCCAGCCATCGGACGCTGTGGTAACTGATCACCTCGCCACACGAGCCGGCGACATGCACAAAGGTCAGCAGGCTCAACGGCGGTACCAGCACCCCAAGCACGAACCCGCTCACCCGGGGACTTAGCAGCCGTCCGGGGAAGTAGAGAATTAACAACACGAGCCACACGAGGCCACTCCATGTAGCGATGTTCTGGTAGATAACGGCTGTGAGCCGCCACGGGTCAGGCCAAAGGTTAGTGTGCGCCGGCGAAGCTCGGCCGAGTTGCGCAGAGAACAGCAGTACTCCCGTCAACAGCCAAGCCTTCCGTTCTCCCGAACGTTTCACAAGCAGGTAAGCCGCCAGCATCGCGCACCAAAAGGGCCAAGCAACCGCGCTAAACGTGATAAGCGAAGATGCTTTGGCAAGACTGGTAGGATCGGTCGACGAGGGCGGCCCCTGAAGACGGACAGGCACGGTCTCGACCCACGATTCATCGCTGCCCGGGTCATGGTTGACGGTGACGTCCAACACCTCCCCGGGGTTTGCGTCCTGGAACGCCTCCGCTTCGACAACCGAGTTCACAAGCGGGACTCCATCGATGGCAAGCAGCCGATCTCCAATGTAGATCCCTTCGAGATCGGCGAAGGGGTGAATGGCAACTACCGTCGGGCTAAATCTTTGCAGAGTCCAGGGCCGCAGAACAGTGAGGCCCCCGTGCCGCAGTTTATGGGCTGTTTCGAACGCCAAGGTGCCATGGAAGCAAAGCGCGAAAGCGGTGAGAAGAAGAGCCGTGGCGCGAAGCCACGGCGGGGCCGACGGGCGCCCGTGCGGCAATCCCGGCACGCTCGAAGTTGCCGGTGTGCCCAGAGTTTCGCTGATGGGAAGGGCTGACCCGGTCAGCGTTGCCTTATGCTGTGGCCCAGGTTGTGGTTCAAGCGGATCCACTCAGAACCATTCTGGCACTCACAACCGGCAAGCTGCCCCTATCAGAAGCACTAAGACTGGTCGGGGTTGCCACTTAGAATTGGGGATCGACATGGCGGGAGGCCCAGCGCGAAACTCCTGCTGTGCGAGGAGAGAGGTGTGACCCTTTGCAACTAATCGGTGTTAGGGGATCTTGGTGCGGCTCGCCAGACCCCAGGGCACCTACTTCTCCATGCTCCACTTGTTGAAAGGCTCGGCAGAAGAGAGTAGCGCACGGCTGCGCCGTGCCGTCTCGCGATTCGTCGCGAGGTTTAAGGAAGTTTCTTGGAAGAATCCGAAGCGATAACGTCGCCTCGAAAGGCGACGCGGCACGCAAGAATGCGTGCGTCACAAACGGCCGGTAGACTTCTCGTGTGGTGGACTGGCTGTTGACGTGCCCTTGGTGAATCTGAGAGAGGCGGGTGTGAATGACCTAGCAGCCCGTGGTGAAAGTATACCTCGCGAACAATCGGGTACAGCCAGCCAATTCGCTTCAGGCTAAGTGGTTCGTTTCGAGGGCCGTGATGGGGAGCGAATTGGTGGCAGTTCCCATTTTCCGCTCCCGCAGCACTTTTGCCACGGGCTGCTAGTCGGTCAGCGAGGGCTCATACCTCACCCCAGCCCTGACAGCGTCTCTCGTATCCTCGCGATTTGTGATTCGTAGTCGGCCAGCTTTTGGCGGATCGACTCGACGACATGGGGCGGCGCCTTCGAGAGGAACTGTTCGTTGCCGAGTTGGCGTTGGGATGAGTCGCGGGCTTTTTCTAGCGGCTTTAGCTGCTTGGCCAGGCGCTCTCGAAGTGTCTTGGTCTCTTCAGCGGGCAACTCCAGTTGCAGGTCGAAATCCTTGCCATGGTGCATGGCTTTGCCTTGTGAGGCGGCTCCCGACTGCGCGGTGAGCTTGACGTTCGCCAGCCTGGAGAGGGCCGCGGCCTGCTGCGTCACGACATCGGCCACCTCTGCGCGATGGCCGTAGCAGATTCCTTCCAACTGGGTCTTGGGCGGAATGCCCATCTCGGCTCGCAAGTTCCTTAAGGCGACAATGATCTCCCGCAGCAGTTCGACTTGACGCTCGGCTTCCTTGTCGGTCAGGGTCGGGTCCTCAGCGGGATAGCTGCTCAGGGAAATGGATTTGGGCCTCCTCGTCGCGCCGGCCGTCAACCGCTGCCAAAGCTCCTCGGTGATGAAGGGCATCACCGGGTGCAGTAAGCGTAGCGCCCGCTCCATCGCCGCCAGCATGTTTTTCCACTCCGGGGTCAGGCCGGAATTTTCCCGGAACGAAAGTTTCTTGAGCTCTACGTACCAATCGCAAAACTCGCCCCAAAAGAAGTGATAGAGAAGATTGGCCGCCTCGTGGTAACGGTATTTCCCGATGTGGCTGTTGACAAGACCGGCGACTTCGTTGAGACGCGAGAACATCCAACGGTCTTCAAGGGACGGACGGCCGTTCCCGGTCGCGGCTTGCGGCACAAACCTGTCGGGATCCTCAGGTAACCACGGTTCAGCGCCGGACTTCTCCAGACTCAAGAAGATAAAGCGAGCGGCATTCCAAATCTTGTTCGCAAATGTGCGACCAGCCGCGATGCGTTCCTCCGAGAGCACAACGTCCGACCCTTGTCCCGCGGCGACAACCAGCGCGAAGCGAACGGCGTCCGTTCCGTACTTGTCGGTCATCTCGATGGGGTCGATGACGTTGCCTTTGGTCTTCGACATCTTTTGCTTGTCGGCGTCGCGAACCAGCCCATGGATGTAGACCTGGCGGAAGGGGACGTCGCCGGCCATCTCGATGCCCAGCATGATCATCCTGGCCACCCAGAAGAATAGGATGTCGAAGCCGGTATTGAGCAGCGAGGTGGGGTAGAAAAGCTTCAGATCTGCGGTTTCATCGGGCCAGCCCATGGTCGACAAGGGCCACAGCCCGGAGCTAAACCACGTGTCGAGCACGTCCTGGTCTTGCTCGAGTTTTTCGCCGCCGCACTTGCTGCACAAAGCGGGATCGTCGCGTGTGACGATGACTTCCCCGCAGTCGGCGCAATACCAAGCGGGAATGCGGTGGCCCCACCAAAGCTGCCGTGAGATACACCAGTCGCGTATGTTGCGCATCCACTCGAAGTAGTTGCGCCGCCACTGGTCGGGAATGATTTCGATGTCGCCCGCCTCGACGGCTTTGATCGAAGGCTCTGCCAGCGGCTTGGTGCGAACGAACCACTGCGTGGATACGCGCGGTTCGAGGATCGATTTACAGCGCTGGCAACTGCCGATATTGTTGGTGTAGTCTTCGATCTTTTCGATCAAGCCCTGGTCTTGGAGGCTCTTGACGATTTGTTTGCGTGCTTCGAAGCGGTCCAGGCCGGCGAACTCTCCAGCCTTCTCGTTCATGCGCGCTTGCTCGTCCATCACGGTGATGAATTCGAGGTCGTGGCGCTTCCCGGCCTCGAAGTCATTCGGGTCGTGGGCCGGCGTGACCTTGACGACGCCTGTGCCGAACTCAGGGTCGGCAAGCTCGTCGCGGATAACGACAAGCTGACGCCCGACGAGAGGCAGCGTGACGGTTTTATCCCATAGATGCCGGTAACGTTCGTCTTTGGGATTGACGGCGATCGCCGTGTCGCCCAGCATTGTCTCGGGACGGGTGGTGGCTACAACGACATGTTCGTCGCTGCCGGTGACGGGATAGCGGATGTGCCAGAGGTGGCCTTGCTGTTCGGAGTAAACGACCTCTAAATCGGAAACGGCAGTGCCACATCCCGGACACCAGTTGATCAGATACTCGCCGCGGTAGATAAGCCCCTTTTCGTACAGCCGGACAAAGGCTTCGCGGACGGCCCGCGAGAGCCCGGCGTCCATGGTGAAGCGCTCGCGGGTCCAGTCACAACTGGCGCCAATGCGCTTGAATTGGTTGACGATGGTCCCACCATACTTTTCTTTCCAAGCCCAGGCGTGTTCGAGAAACTTTTCGCGCCCGATGTCACGAGGCTCGATGCCTTGCTCGCGGAGCTGGCGTGCCACCAGCATCTCGGTCGCGATGCTGGCATGATCGGTACCCGGCAGCCACAAAACGTTGTAGCCCTGCATGCGCCGCCAACGCATGGTGATATCGATCTGGGCGATCTCGTACATGTGCCCCATGTGCAGAGCGCCGGTGACGTTGGGTGGCGGGACGACGAGTGAAAAGGGGGGCTTCGAACCGTCCGTCGAGGCGACGAAAAGTCCTTCCTCGACCCACCATTTCGCCCAATGAGGCTCGAACTGCTGAGGCTCGTAAACTTTCTCTAATGCCATGGAAAAGCGAGGCAGGAACGATCAGGACCAATATAGCATGGGGGTCGGGAAATACCTTTCGTGCGGCCACCGGATCCGGGGCGTGCTTGTCGGCGCCGCAAAGTTCTTGACCAGAGCTTGTGGAGAAGAGCCGGCGGAGTTGGCTTTCCGGGTCTTCGGGAAACGCCGCCCCTACCTATGAGGATCGCCGGCTAAGTACAGTATTCCGCAAATACAGTTACGCATCCATCAGCTTGTCGCGCTATGGCGGCTCATTAGCTCGGGCGCAGTGCATTGCGCCCCCTCGAGTTTGGCGTTTGACAGGGAGGTTGGGGCGGCGCTGGAACGGGCACAACATGCTGTGCCGCTACCGAGCTGTTGGCGGCCTGGAAATGTAGGGGCACGGCATGCCGTGCCCTGGGCGCAAATGCATTGTGCCCTTACCGCGGATGGCAATCCGCGGCTCTACGGCGGGATTACAGGCCGCCTTCCGCGTATTCTTGCCAACGGTTTGGGTTCACGTAGAGCTCCGTCGGTTCGCCTTGCTCCCACGTGTACTTCACCGCATCGTCCACGCGATGCGGGTTTATCTGGCTGCCCGGACGAGGCCCGAAGCGCCGCAGGGAAAATGACCCAGGGTGAAGCGAAGCGGAGCCCTGGGTTGGTGGAACCCCGCAGTCAGCCTTGAAGGGGCGGAGGAGCAGGCGGCGCTATCAGCCCGGGCGCTATGCATCGCGTCCGTAGCCGGCCACCTTTCGTAACCGTATTTGCGAAATGACGCACTAAGCCAATTCATCAGCTAATGTCTCCGACCTTCGGGCGGCAGCCTCCAGGGCGTCGATGAAAGCCTCGTTTAAGCCATGCTTGTCGAGTTGTTCGAGACCGGCGGCGGTTGTGCCACCGGGTGTGGTTACGCGGCTTCGCAGGGCCAACGGACTGAGTCGCGATTCGCGCAGAAGTTTGGCGGTACCGGCAAAGGTTTGCTCACACAGTTGCAGTGAGACATCGTCCCCCAGTCCGAGGTTCGCTCCCGCCTTCGCCATGGCCTCCATGACAGCGCAAACAAATCCCGGGCCGCTTGCCGCGAATGCTGTGACAGCATGCATCAGGTGCTCGGGAACGGAGATGACCACGCCCACGGACTCGAAAATTCGTTCGACGGCCAGCTGCTGTTCGTGAGTTGCTCCTTGATTCGGACAGATTGCCGTCGCGCTTTCCCGCACGCTCATCGCTAGGCTGGGCATGGCCCGAAAGACGGCGATTTCCGACGAGAGAAGGTGTTCGATGCGTTCGATCGGAACGGCGGCGGCCATCGACACGAGAACGTGGCTGGGCCGCAGCGCCGGGTTGATGTCGTCGATGACCTCGGGAACCTGGGCGGGCTTGACACCGAGAATGACAAGATCAGCGCAGGAGGTTACGTCCGCGTTGTTGCCGGCCGATGCCGAGATGCCATATTTTTCGGCAACGATGGACGCATGCTGCGAAGACCGTGTGGTGGCAAGCAGCCTATCACGAGAAATGGATCCGGCTTGGAGCAGTCCGTCAATCAGCGCGCCCCCTACATTGCCGGCGCCAACGACAGCGATCGTAGGGTCGAATATCATTCGGCCATTGTAGCGGTATCAGGGGAGGGCGCCGTCGTGCCGGAGTTGCGCCGAACTCCCGTCGGGGAAAGTTACGATCACGCCGCGATGCGTTCGTTACCTTCTTTGGGAAGGCGAGGGCTGAGGAAGAAGCCAATGCCTCGCGGGCGCGAGGCTTGCTGCATCATTTCGCAAATACGGTTACGTAAGGTGGCCGACCGCGGACGCGATGAATCGCGCCCCTACTGACGGGCTTGAGCATCTCGCGTTCAAACGTAGGGGCACAATGAATTGCGCCCGAGCTGATGAGCCGCCATACCTCGACAAGCTGATTGATATGTAACTGTTTTGCGAAATACCGCACTTCTTCACGGAGCAGTTGGCGCTGCACCACCGGGCCAGAGAACAAGGGACGCGCGCCCCGCGGATTCAGGATCCCGCGTCTCTGTCCAGTGTCCGCCTTCGGCCGGGCCGAGGCAACTTACATCGATTTTGAGCCTCCCCGACCCGCGTCGGCTCGTTCGACTATTCGGCCTCTGCGGCCTCTTCTCGAGTTAGTATGCCGAGCGCACCCAAGATTCTCCTCTGGCGTTCCACGATCAGGTCGAGCTTATCCGTGACCGTTACGTGTTCGGCGCCGGACGTCTCGTCATGGTCAAAGATGAGAAATTCATTGAAATGGATGTTGCCGTGAATGTGGCGCAAATAGCTAATTTCCTTGGTTTGGAGGTCACCTCGGAGAACCCCGCCCGGAAATTCGGTGGAGTGAATATTGAGGTAGAAAGCCTCAGAATCCCCGAAAATACCCTCGATTGCAGCTAGGCCTTCGGGGTCGGTGACTTCCACCTGAGTCCATAGCTCGCCAATGCGAGCGTCATCAACGGGCGTCACACCCGAGCTGATCACGACGGGCCCGCTTTCGAAGAACCTCCCCTTGTGGATGTGCATCGCGACGAGGTTTTGGGGCAGGTCAAAGAAGTACTCGATGTGGAAGTTGACCCAGGCTTCGGTTAGCTCATGCGTGTTCCCGTCACGCACCGCGTGGATGTGAACCTCAGCGTCGGCAAAGGCGAAGTCTCCGCCGACTGCGGCAGGCGGCACTTCATCAAAGGGATTCATAAAGAACTGGTAGTACATCGACTGGAGTACCCCTGTCTCTGGAAGGTCTCCACGTGCCTGGGCCGACAGGGTTAGCGGCAACAGTACGGCTATCAGTGTCAACATACAAAGGTGTCTCATGGTTGTTCTCCTTTAGCTTTTTTCGGTGTAGTGGCATCGCGTCTGCTGGGAGTGTCGCTCTGAGGCCGGCCGTCCCTGGATTGGACTGAGGCCTGGTGTCCCGCGCACAGTTTCGACGTCGTGGACCTCGGATTGGCGAAGCCGCCGCCGGCTCGACCGACTGCGCTGGGACCGTGCGAGTTGAACAATAGCGAGCCGGAGCCGAGTTCGAGCCGTTTAGTCTGAAAGGGACTGGTGGGACGCACTTCTCCCCCAGAGCGCGGGACGACGCGAAGCCATCCCGCCAAGTCGGGTCTCGACGGACCATTGAATTTGACCCCAGAAACGACTTCAGCGCAAACCCGCTGATGCCGACGGCAACCCATCACAGCTAGTAAGCGCAAGTCAAGCGGAGGATTCCGTGAATTCCAGAAAATCCCGTCCGTCTCAGAGGGATTATGCCGCCGTTAGATAGCGAATGTTGTGCAGTAGGATCACTTACGCCCCTACTCCTCCCAGCGCTTGCTCGAAGAAGGCTTTGGTTTGGGCGGCGGTGTTTTCCCATGTGAATCGACGTGCCCGCTGACGCCCTGTCTCACCAAGGGCCGACGCGATTTGGGGTGTTTCGAGGACGCGCTCCATGGCGGTGGCAATATCGGAGGCACTAAGCGGGTCGGCTAAGATAGCGGCGTCGCCCACGATTTCCGGAATGGCGCCTCGGTCGGACGCAACGATCGGCAGCCGGGCCGCCATGGCCTCGGTCAGAGGCATACCGAAGCCTTCATAGAGCGAAGGAAATACAAACAGCGCCGCGGAGTGGTACAGGGCGGGCAACAGGGACCGGCGCACATACCCGGTCAAGATGACACGCTGCGCCTTGGCGGCCAGACGACGAATCCCGGCGCTCTTCCACCCTGTCGCGCCCGTGATCACTAGCGGGTAAGTGTTCTTTAGTTCGTCCCTCATGGAAGAATAGGCCGCGACCACCGTCTCCAGGTTCTTGCGAGGTTCCATGGCACCTACAAAAAGGATGAACTTTTCCGGCAACCCGTACTTTTTTCGGACCAGGTATTTCGCGGCGCCGCTGGACGAGAAAAAGTCCTCGTCCACGCCGTGATATACGACCGTTATCTTTTCCGGCGGAATACGAAACTGCTCCGCCAAATCCTTTTTGACGGCGTTGGAGGGCACAAGGATTCGAGCCAGTTTGGGGAGCGTGTTGTCCACGAAGTTCTGGAAATAACGGATCGTGCTGGCCGTGTGACAGCTAGGCAACGTGAGCGGTGTCGGGTCGTGAACCTGTGACGTCAAACAGACGCCGCGAGGCAGGCGCCAACTGTGCTGGGTCGCGTGGAACAGGTGCGCTTTGCGCGTGGCCAGCGACGCCAGCGACAAACCCGAGTAGTTTGAGGCCAAAACGCCGCCGAGCCGGACACCGGTGCCTATTGGCGGGTAGTTCGATCGCTCGTTCTGATTAGGTTTGAGGGTCTTCAGAAAGGGGAACAGGCGGATCCGATGGGGGGAGAACGAGGGGATCAACTCCTTCAAGAGAGCGTGATGATAGTTCTTGACCCCGGCACTGCGCATCAGTAAAGGGGTGGCGTCATAGACGACGTTCACGGGTCTCCCCCGGGGCCTTGCGCCTGGGTTGGCCTGCTGCGGACTGCAGGTCCTCGATCTCCGAGGCCTGGCGTTTAACTTCCCAGTCCAGCATACCGATCTTTTGGGCCAACAGAATGTTATGGTCCTTCAGATCCGACATTTGCACCGAAGCACGGAAGAACGTAAACAGAAATAGCAGACCCGCAATGAGAACCAATACCAAGGATGGATCGTCGATACCTAGGGTCAATGAGAGCCAACGAAGCGCGGGTTCGGAAATCGAGAGCGCCAAGAGCAGGACAGCCGCTCCGAACCAGGCCATCGAGTACTCGACGCGGATGTGTTCACGCCGCACGGCGCGAATGATCTGCAGCAGCAAAAGCAAGCTGAAGACCACCGCTGCTACGCGAATTCTCTCCACTTCTAGCCTCGTTGTCCCGTGTGATAGCGGCGCTCGTATTTGATGACGTTGACGAAGACACCCAACAGAACACGAACCATATAGTACATGGCGGTCCACTTGTTGATCGTCGAGCGGCCACTGTGACGAGGAAACATTTTTGTTGGCACTTCCCGGAAGCTCAAGGCCTTTCGTTTGAGAACGACGAGAGCTTCGATTTCAGGGTATTCCAGGGGAAAACTCCGGCTGAAGACTTCCAGCGCCCGTCGGTTGACCGCCACAAAGCCCGACGTCGGATCCGTGATGCGTCTGCCAAGGATGGGATAGAGGACCCACGAGAAGATCTGGGGCCCGAATCGTCGCAGGGGCTGGATCGGGTAATCGTTCGGGCCCAGGTAGCGAGAGCCTGTGACCATGTCGTAGCCACCCTCATCCATCGCTTTGAGTAGGGTGGGGATGTCGCTCGGATTGTGCTGGCCATCGCCGTCAACCCGAACGACTCTGTCGAAGCCCTGTTCGAAGGCAAAACGGTATCCCGTTTGGACGGCGCCGCCAAGTCCGAGGTGGTGCGGGAGGCGAAATACCTCGGCTCCGGCAGCCGTGGCGACTTCGGCCGTAGCGTCCTGGGAACCATCGTCGATCACGACGATCGGCGTGTCGCCGAGAACTTCCAGCACTGACTTTACGACGTGGCCGACGGCACCTTCTTCGTCGTAGGCGGGGACGATTACCAATACGGATTGGCCGCTAGAAATCATGAACTCTCATCCGCGAGCGGTTAGATTCCCGGGCCGCGTGTGGCGGTGCGGGATAGAAGACTCGTCATTGCTGCGCGATTTCGGTCGCCGAGCTGTAATGTTGGCGTAGCAGTTCCCGGAAAGCCCGCACGCCCAGCACACGAGTCCGTTGCACCTGGCGTCTTTTCAAAAGCAGTCGCGGCAGATGGATGAGCGTGCTCCCGTGGGCAGACATTACTATTAACACAAGTTGCCACCACCCATTTTGGCGGTTTCCAAATTCCGAAGCCAGGCCGCGTCCCTCGATGCGCGCTCGGGCATGTGCCGCGTACCGATATAGCGAGTACCACGGTACGAGGGGCCACAGCACGACCGGGAAGACCTTGCATACTGTGTAGAGCCGATTCCGCTCCACAAAGTGAGCCTTGAGGGCGGAGGCCCGCCCGGCCGATCCCGAGTAGTCGTGGTCGACCCGTGCTGTGGGTACGTAACGACACTCCCAACCCGCTAGCCGCGCCCGCAGGCCCAGGTCGGCGTCCTCGCAATAGAGAAAGTAGTCGGGATCGAAGACGCCGATCTCCTCGAGCATCGAACGCCGGTAGAGCGCAGCGCAGGCGCTGGGCAAAAGTGCGGCCGAGGGTTGCGCATACTCGTGGATGGGTCTCTTGTGGCCGCGCTGTTTCGTCGTGCCATCGCCGTAGATATTGAGTCCGGCGGAGTCGAGCCGGTCGGGACTACTTCGCAGACGAATCTGCGACGCACACATACCGGTTTTCGGATGGTCGGCGCAGGCTGCCACAAGTTGTGCAAGCCAGTTTTCAGCCGGGTAGGCGTCATCGTTAAGGGTGCAGACGAACTCGGCTTCCGATGACGCGATGCCTTGGTTCACCGCCTGGGCGAAGCCGACATTCTTGTTGTTCGCGATGATTCGGACTCCGGGAAGATCGGCGAATCCGGATGCCGCTCCGCTTCCGCTGTTGTCTACGACGATCGTTTCAAAGCTGTCGAACGTCTGTTGCGTGAGAGCTTCCAGGCAGTGCCTGAGGTTTTCTCCGGCATGCAGAGTGGGCACGATGACCGAAGCGCGCGGCGGGTGCAAAGTAGGATCTTAGCATCTCGTGGGCCGGGGCCGGACAGCGCAGTCGTTCACGCCACAGTGTGCTGTAGCGCAGATTGTCAAGCGTGCCACAAATCGGTGCTTGTTTTCGATTCGGCCCCAAGCTGATGAAACTTACGGGCCTGCTGCCGCGCGGTTTCGTCGCTTCTACGCCTCGCAAAAGCGGCTATCATATACCAGCCGACCGAGCCGCTCCCGCAAAGGCGACAGGGGCTGGTTTGTGCGGCACCAGGACCGCCTACCGCGATGCCAACCCCTTTACGTATTGGTGTCAATGCCCTCTACCTAATCCCCGGTGGAGTCGGGGGCACGGAGATCTATCTTCGCCATCTTCTCGAAGCGTTGGCTCAGATCGACGATCGGAACCGCTACTTCGTATTCACTTCCAGCGAGGCCGGTGGGGAGATCTGTCCCGGGGCGCGGAACTTCGAGGCGGTGGTGAGTCGAATGCCGGCTCGCTTTCGTCCTGCGCGGTTGATTTGGGAGCAGACGGGCCTGCCGATTCAGGCTATCAAACGCCGGCTCGACGTGTTGTTTTCGCCGGGGTTTACTTCGCCGCTTCTCGCGCGCGGCAAAAGAGTGACCGTGATTCACGATCTGCAGCATAAGAGACAACCCGAGAACTTCGGCCTTTTGGAGCGAGCGGCTTGGAACTGGTCAGTTTGGCAGTCCGTGAAGTCTTCGCATCTGCTTTTGACGCCTTCGGAGGCTTCACGAAACGATGTGCTTGCGGTCTACGGCGTGCGCGACGACAAAGTGCGGGTGGTGTTGCACGGTGTGGAACCCCGCTTCTTCCACCTTCGCGAGAACCCCGCCTACGGTGCTGCTGTGCTCCGCGAGGCGGGCGTTCCGGATTGTAGGTACCTGTTGGCCGTTTCCACGATTCATCCTCACAAGAACTTTGTTCGCCTTCTTGAAGCCTACGGGCAGCTTGCTAGTGAAGGCTGGCAGCAGCACTTGGTCGTAGCCGGCCTGCCGGGCAAGTCTTGGAAGGCTGTCCAGCGGCTCCTGAAGGGAAAGGACTGGGCCTCCCGCGTACACCTCGTTGGCTGGCAACGCCGCGACGTCATCCTGTCGCTGTTCAACAATGCGGAGGCATTGGTCTTCCCGTCTACGTTCGAGGGCTTTGGCATGCCGGTGCTCGAGGCCATGGCGTCGGGACTTCCGGTGGTCTGCTCAGACATACCTGTCCTGCGCGAAATTGCCAACGGAGCGGCACAGTTTTTCGATCCCACCTCCAGCTCCGCGATCGCGGAGGAGCTGCATTCAGTCCTGCGGGATCCTACCTACCGAGCCGAGCTGATCAAGCGAGGCCGGCAAAGGGCGGCGGGCTTTAGTTGGAGAAGAGCCGCGGAGCAGACACTGGCGGCGTTTTTGGAAGTGGTGTAGATGTGATGGCGGGATGGAGTGAGTCCCATCGAGATAGAGGCAAACACGAAACGGAGGCTCAGGGGGAACGCGGGAGTGGCTTGTCTCCGCTAATGAGGAGCTTCCCATTCCTCCGTTGTTTCACGATAATTGGTGGTAATCCATGGGGTGGTCATGCGAGTAAAGCATTCAACGTTAGCACCAATCTTTGTCTACGGGCTTCTACCGACGGTTTCCGCCATTCTTCTCACGTCGATCTCGTTGGCCGGGGAGCGGTCTTCGGCTTGGCCGCAGTGGGGCGGGCCGAACCGCAATTTCAAGGTGGCATCTCCGCTGCTGGCGGACTCCTGGCCACCCGAGGGGCCGCCCAAGATTTGGAGCCGGCGTCTCGGGGACGGCTATTCGGCGATCGTTGCCGATCAGGGCGTGCTCTATACGATGTACCATCGCTCCGCGTCCGACGGGTCGCCCCAGGAGGCCGTCATTGCTGTCGATGCCGACAGCGGCAAGACGAAGTGGGAGTATCGCTACGACACTCCTTTCCCCTCCGAGTTGATGACGGACTACGGACCGGGTCCTAATGCGACACCTCTGATCGTTGGGTCGCGTCTGTTCACGGTCGGTTCAACTGCCAAACTCCAGGCCTTTGACACGGAGACGGGGAACGTATTGTGGTCGCGCGATCTCTATGCTGAGTTCCAACTGAAGCGGCTCGGGATGAAGACGCATCGGGGCTATTCGTCGAGTCCGATTGCCTATAAAGACACAGTGATTCTCCCGTTGGGAGGACAAGGTCAGGCAGTAGCGGCTTTTGATCAGAAGGACGGATCACTGCGGTGGAAAGCCCAGGACTTCGAACTTACGCCTTCCTCCCCGGCTCTGATCGAATTGGACGGCGAACAGCAGCTCGTCGTGTTTATGAGTACGGAGATCGCGGGTCTCGACCCTGACAACGGAGATCTGTTGTGGAGTTATCCGCACAAGACCGAGTGGGATCTGAACATCTTGACACCGGTGTGGGGCGAGGACGGTTTGCTTTTCGTCTCTTCCGCCTACGATTCCGGCAGCCGAGTTGTGCGCCTGAGCCGGCGTCAGGGCAAGACATCGGTCGAGAACGTGTGGTACAGCCGGCGCATGCGGATTCATTTCGGAACGGCAATCCGGCTCGGCGACATCGTATACACGTCGAGTGGAGACTTTGGTCCCGCTTTCCTGATGGCCGTCGACGTCCGAACCGGAAAGGTTCTGTCGCGCCAGAGAGGGATCGCTAAGGCTCAAATCATTTACGCGGACGGCAAGTTCATCATCATGGGTGAGGATGGGACTCTCGCTCAAGTAACGCATTCACCTAAGGGCTTCAACGTCATTTCTAAAGCTCAGATTTTCAACTCCCGGTCATGGACCGTCCCTACCCTGGTGGGAACCCGCCTGTTCCTCAGAAACCGCGAATCCATGCTGGCGCTGGATCTTTCGCCGTAGGGATCCGCCCCTAGTTTTTCCCACCTCCCGCACCACGTGCTTTTGCACCCGCACTGGCCGCGTCAGTTTTTTTTTCGAAAGGCTCCCACGGGGCCTGTGTGGAGTGCGATGGGACAGTGTCTACTAACCTTCGCGTTACGTATTTGGGAGACACCTTGGATCGTAGGAAAGTGAACAAGCCTGCCACTAGCAACAGGAGTCCAATACCTCCCGGCAACTCTACGAGGAACACGAGAGGTGCGACCACACAGACAAAGAGAGCGAACACGGAATCCAACCAAACCAGGCGGGGATTGCGTCTCTGCGTGTAGATCTGGTCTTCTGCGCTACAGGACTTGGGTGGGCCTGAGGCTGGTGGCAGGGCCGGATTCTTGAGGGGGACTGACCGCTCCCTGACGGTCGCGGCTCCGTTTATCTTGGCGAAGGCCCATGGGCACTCACTGCCATGAGGAGGCCGGGCCCAGCTTGCTGAACATGACCGCACAGAGCCGCGGGCGTTAGCCTGCGGGCCCGCGCCGAGTCTTGACATACTGGTCTCTGGCGCACGAACCACCCGGCAGAACGCTCTTGTAGACAGCTAATGGACAACGGACGACTCTAGTTCACAGGCGACCATGTCTAGACCCAAAGTCAACCGAGGCACATTCACAAGGGCTCGGCGACACCTCGCGAAGGCGGTGAACCGGGAGGTTCACGCCGCGTCGCAACGGCATCTCAACAAAACTGAGAACGGCGCTGACAAACTAGACCACATAGCGGCGGTGTGAAGGCTCCCAGAGGAGGCGGAGGACCAAGCCGCTGATGTGGTCCGCAAGCATCCCCGAGGTGTTTTGTGGAACACCGGAGGGATGTATCGGGTGGAGCTATACGTTCAAGTACGACGAAGTGTCTGCGTCGAAGGGCTAAGCGAACGCGAAGCAGCACGGCGCTTTGGGATTGCTCGCGAGACCGTGCGCAAGATGTTGCGCTACCGGATTCCGCCGGGCTATCGGCGGAGCAAACCGGCGAGGCGTCCCAAACTGGAGGCCTTCACAGGGATCATCGATCAGATCCTGACCGACGATCGGGAGCGTCCGAGGAAACAACGCCACACCGCACAGCGCATCTTTGACCGCCTCCGCGACGAGTACGGGTTCACAGGCGGCTACACGACCGTCAAGGACTACGTACGCGAGAAGAAGCTGGGCGGACAAGAGATGTTCGTGCCGCTGACGCATCCGCCGGGTGACGCCCAGGCGGACTTCGGCGAAGCGGTCGTCGTCATCAACGGAGTGCAGCGCAAGGCGCACTTCTTGGTCGTCGATCTGCCGCATAGCGATGACGCATTCGTGAAAGCGTTTCCGGCCGAGACGACGGAGGCATTCTGCGAGGGGCACAATGCGGCGTTTCGCTATTTTGGCGGCGTGCCGCGCAGCATCGTCTACGACAACACGAAGCTAGCGGTGGCGAGGATCCTGGGAGACGGCACACGCCAGAGGACCCGTGTCTTCTCCGAGCTGCAGTCACATTATCTGTTCGCCGACCGTTTCGGGCGGCCGGGCAAGGGCAACGACAAAGGCAAAGTGGAAGGGTTGGTGGGCTATGCGCGGCGCAACTTTATGGTGCCGATCCCCAGGTTCTCAAGTTGGGAAGCCTTCAACGAACACCTCGAAGCGAAGTGCCGCAAGAACCGTGGACGGCGCTTGCGGCGACACTCGGAAACGATCGGTGAGCGTTTCGAGCGCGACCGCCAGGCGTTTCTGACGTTGCCTGCTGTCGGGTATGACGCTTGCGACAAGCGCACGACGCGGGTGACGTCGTTGTCGCTGGTGCGCTATCGGACCAACGACTACTCGGTTCCGACGCGCTACGGCCACCGCGAAGTACTGCTGAGAGCTTACGTCGATGAGGTGGTCATCGGCTGCGGCAGCGAAGAGATCGCCCGGCATCGGCGCAGCTACGAACGCGAGGAGTTGATCTTCGATCCGCTGCATTACCTGGCCTTGCTGGAGCGCAAGACGAACGCGCTGGATCAAGCCGCGCCGCTCGTCGGTTGGCAGTTACCGCAAGATCTCGTGCGTTTGAGACGCTTGCTCGAAGTGCGGCTGGGTAAACCAGGCAAGCGCGAGTACGTGCAGGTGCTGCGTTTACTCGAAGACTTCCCGCTCACCGACGTCACCGCCGCCGCGCGGCAGGCCGTTGAGTTGGGAACGATCGGCTTCGACGCCGTCAAGCACCTCGTCCTGTGTCGGATCGAGCAACGGCCGCCCCGCTTGGACTTGACGCAGTATCCGCACTTACCCACAGCACAAGTCGAACAGACATCGACAACAGATTATTTGGTGCTGCTGGCACAGGGAGTGGACTGATGGCGAGATCCAAACTGCTGCTGGAAGCTCATCTGAAAGCACTGCGGCTGCCGACCTTCTTACGCGAGTACGACAAGGTGGCACGGCAGTGCGCCACGGAGGGCTTGGATGCGAGACGCTTTCTGCTGCAACTGTCCGAGCTCGAACTGCTCGACCGTGAACGCCGAGCGACCGAGCGGCGCATCAAGGCCGCCAAGTTCCCGGTCACGAAAACCCTTGATACGTTCGACTTCCTGGCGTTACCCAAGTTGAACAAGAAGCTGGTGCTCGAGCTGGCACACGGAGAGTTCATCGACCGTCGCGAGAACGTGTTGGCTCTAGGAAACTCCGGCACGGGGAAAACGCATCTCGCTCTGGCGCTGGGACTGGCGGCCTGCCAGGGTGGCTATCGGGTTCGCTTCACTACCGCCGCAGCGCTGCTCAACGAGCTGCTGGAAGCCCGTGATGAGCGGCGCTTGCTGAGGGCCCAAAAGCAGCTCGCCAAGCAAGACCTGCTGATCGTCGATGAACTGGGCTACGTGCCGCTGTCGAAGACCGGAGCGGAGTTGCTGTTCGAAACCTTCTCACAGCGCTACGAGCAGGGCTCCACGATGGTGACCTCGAACCTGCCGTTCAACGAGTGGACCGAAGTCCTCGGGTCCGAGCGCATGCCCGGCGCCCTGCTGGATCGGCTCACTCACCACGTCCACATCCTGGAGATGAACGGCGATAGCTTCCGCCTCAAGCAGAGCAAGAAGCAACGCTCTCCGTCTTCGGATTGATCCCCGCCGGCTCGCCACAGTTTTTGTGAGCCGCCTTCCACTCCGCCTTCAGCCGCCCTAACGGGCGACCTCAGGCTGCGTTCCAGCCGTCCCACAAAAACTCGAAGCAAAACCCCGACTCCCCCCCCACTGGTCTATTTTTGCTCCGCCGCTCTACCCCAAAACTGGTCTATTCTCCCTCCGCCGAACTGGTCTAATTTTGCTCCGCCCTTGACAGTCCACGATGTAAAGATTCTCGGCCGGATCCAGAGCTATGCCGAAAGGGTCCCGGAGGAGTGCTTCCGTGGCGAGCAGCCCGTCGGCTGCAATCTCAGATCCGCCCCCCGCCACGGTTTGGATGATTCCGTCTGTTCCTACTTTACGGACGCGACGATTGAACTGATCTACAACGTAGATACTGCCACTCGCGTCAACAGTGATGTCCGGGATTGTTTGAGAAAACCTTGCGTCAGTCGCAGGTCCACCATCCCCTGAAAAACCTATTTCGCCGTTGCCAGCCACCGTGGAAATTACCCCTTCAGAGCTGATGCGCCGAACTCTCATACCGTCCCTAGAAGTCGCTCCAAAGTGAACGAAATACAGATCTCCGTCGCCGTCGAAAGCCAGGCTCCTCGGTCTTTCGAGCGCCGCGGAAGTGGCCGGACCCCCATCCCCGCTGAAAGCTAGCTGACCCGTGCCGGCAATTGTCGTGATGATACCGTCGGACCCAACCCGTCGGATTCGATTATTGTCCTCGTCAGCGATGTACAGGCTGCCGTCCGGGTGACGGGCCACGCTCGAGGGACTGAATAGTGTGGCTTCTGTAGCCAATCCGCCGTCCCCACCGAAGACTATCGGATTACCCACCACCGTCCGAACCGTGCACGGAGGATCGATCTGTCCGAACGCTGTGTTCGTGACAAAAAAAGCAAGCAGGCAAAGCCTAAGGGAATTGAAGGTTCTCGTTCGGCAAGCCTTCCGATTACCGGTTATCCAATACCACGAACCGAATAGCATCCTTCGCCTTTGCCCAAAGACCTGGTGGGGCGTCCCGAGTCATCCGAGACTATCACGTTCAGCAAAACAAAGACGCCAGGTATGTCTTTGAGCGGTTTTTTCGTGCCTAGGAATTTTGACTCAACGTCTCTTGTGAATCGCCTTCGCCGGTCTGATCGCCACGAACCCCGCGCGTCAGGGTCTGTGAAAAAACCCTGGGTACAGTCCCCGCGCCTCCCGTAAGTTGTTGATAAAACGCCGCGCCCATGCACGGCGCTTGGGACAGTCCCCGGTTTTTTCCCGTCGACTCGCGGGGCGATTTAGGACAATGAGACAAGTGGCTGCTGAATCCAACGAAGGCAACCCGGGAGCCAAACGAGACAAGAATCTCCGTGGACTGGTGTTTCTTGGGCTCGGCCTGCTGGTGGTAGCTCTGGTTTCGTCGTGGGTGGTCTGGAAGAAAATCGGCGACTTGGAATCTGGGTTGGCGAGGATCGAGACGCAGAAACTGGCTCTTGAGCAGCAGCTTGCGAATTCCCAGCGCGAGGCGGCGGACGCTCATGCCAAGGCTCAATCGGAGAGCGCCCGCGCGGATGAGGCGGAAGAAGCGGCCCAGCAGTCAACCCGCGAGCGCAGGCGGGCTGAGTTAGAAAGGGAGATGGCTCGCGAGAAGGCGGATCGTCTTCGAGTCGAGTCCGAAAGAGCGATTGCGGAGGCGGAACGCAGCCGCCAAGAAGCCGAGCGCCTTCGAAAGCGGCGGGAGAAAGAACTCGACCGTATGCACGAGGCGCTGAGCCGGATAGCCGAAAGCCAGCGCACGCCTATGGGCATGGTCGTGAATCTGGGACAAGATTCCTTTCTCTTCGATTTCGACAACGCTGCGCTTCGTGCTGAGAATCGCGAGATCCTGAGCCGGATAGCCGGTGTCCTACTGGCTTCTCACGGCTACCGGCTTTACGTCTATGGGCACACCGACGACACCGGGCCCGAGACCTACAACCAGCAACTTTCGGAAAAGCGCGCCCAGGCCGTTCGAGCCTATCTTGTCGAGGCAGGTATACCCGCCGAAATCATACATGCGCAAGGATTCGGAGAGTTCAGTCCCGCTGTCCGTCTGAAGACTCGCCAAGCTCGACAACGAAATCGGCGAGTGGTGATCGGCGTAGTCGATACGGTCATCGACTATGCCGGTGCGATGGATAAGTAAAGCTGGCGCACCCACGAGACATGTCGCCACGAATGGCGACACGGCACTCCGGGAGGCGTGCGCCACGTCTGTGCTTCTACGCCCGTGAGCGGGCGGATCGGAGCCGGATCGCCAGCAGGGGGTATTGAATTCTCTTACTGTTGTGAGCGAGATACAGGCAGCTGGGAAACTCCTCTAGAGTCGGTTTGGCTCACAGAGGTAATTCACAGCTAGGAGGGCAGGGAATGAAAAAACCATTGACACCCATGCCATTCAAACGTATCATTGAAACAAACGTATGAATCATTCATACGATTGACTGGAGATACGCAGGGTATGCCGACCGATACCAAAGAGCAAATCCTCGATACCGCCGAGCGATTATTTGCGGAGTCCGGGATCGATGCCGTTTCGTTACGCGCTATTACGGGGGAGGCGAGCGTGAATCTTGCCGCTATCCACTACCACTTCGGTTCGAAGGAAGCGCTCGTCAAAGCAGTCTTCGCGCGACGGTTGATTCCTTTGAATCAGGAGCGACTGGCCCTCTTAGACGAGGTTGAGGCGGGTGCCGGCGATGGGCCGCTTGCGGTGGAAGATGTTCTTCGGACTTTGTTTGCGCCGGCCATTCGTCTCAGCCGCGATCCGGAGCGGGGCGAGACGTTCATGCACCTTTGTGGGCGATTTTATTCTGAGCTGGGCGAGTACATGCAGCCGATGTTCGAGGAATTGTTCAAGGAGGTGATTGAGCGATTCATGGCTGCGTTTCAAAAGGCGTGCCCTGAATTGCCCGTTAAGGAACTTTTCTGGCGCACGCATTTCGCGGTCGGCGCCATGGTTCATACGATGTGTGATTGCGGCCGGCTGAAAATGATTTCCCAAGGAGTCTGCGACCCGTCGGACGTCGAGGACACGATCGAGCGCATGGTCCGGTTCACAGCGGCGGGTTTGCGGGATCCCGTCATGGAGCTGCCTGCTCGAGAGGAGGAGGCTGTGGCACTACCGTTGGAGGGCGCACAATGAATCGCCGGGGCGTGGCCGGGTTGTGTTTCGTGTTGGCCCTCGCTACCTGCTCGCGGCGCTTCGAACCCCCCGTTCATCAGTTGGGGGTAGCCGCCCCGAAAACTTGGACCGGTGGAGAGATCCGTCCGGACCTTGGCGAGACGGAGTGGTGGGCCGAGTTCGCCGATCCCGGCCTCGACAAGGCGATCAGAGAGGCACTCACGCGTAACCACGATCTCCGAGCGGCGGCTGCGCGACTCGCGGCTGCCGAAGCGGAAGCGCGAATTGCCGGCGCCGCCCTCCGACCTAACGTGGACCTGAGTTTGAACCGTGGCTTCCAGCGGCAGAACTTCGTGGGGCTGCCTATCCCGGGACGCGAGAGCAGCGTTCTGAGTGCGACCTACAACAGCGCCGGCGTTTCACTCGACGTGAGCTGGGAGGCAGACCTTTGGGGACGGATTCAGGCCGGGGAGCTGGCTGCGGTGGCCGCAACGGACGCCCGCCGGGCCGATCTCGCCGGGGCGCGACTTTCTCTGGCCGGCCAAACCGCCAAGGCCTGGTTTTCGGCAATCGAGGCTCAGCGGCAAGTGGGGTTGGCGCGGGCTTCGTTGAGGAGCTACGAGACCTCGGCTGAGCGTGTACGGGAACGCTTCAAGCGAGGAATCCGGCCGTCGCTCGATTTGCGTTTGGCCTTGACCGAAGTGGCGCGGGCTCAAGCTGTCTTGCGTCAGCGGGTGGAGCAACAAGATCGGGCGGTGAGGCAACTCGAGATTCTGTTGGGCAAGTACCCAGGGGGTGAATATCCGCTGGCAGAGGACCTGCCGCGGGTAACGTCTGGTGTTCCTGGGGGGCTTCCGTCCGAGCTCGTTCACCGGCGTCCCGATCTAGTTGCCGGCGAACGGGAACTGTTGGCCGCAGACGCCCGTATTGCTCAGTCACAGGCAGAGCTTCGACCGAAGTTCAGTCTGACGACGGGTTCGGGGACGAGCAGCAACCAATTGAGGGACCTGCTGGATCCTGGCTTTTTCGCCGGGAACGTCTTGGGCAACCTTGTTCAGCCGCTCTACAACAGCGGGCGGTTGAAGGCGGGTGTGAAGCGGGACGAGGCTCGGGCCCGCGAGGCGGCCGCCAACTATGAGGGCGCCGTGCTGCGGGCCTACAGCGAAGTTGAGTCGGCTCTGGCAGCGGAAAGTGAGTTGGCCGAGCGCGAGGCAGCGCTCGAGTCGGCAACGAAGCAGTCGTTGGGCGCCCGCGATGAGGCTGAACGGCGATATCGGGCCGGGCTGGCGGATATCATCACGGTGCTAGCCTCGCAGCGAACGGCCTTCGATTCGGAAAGCCAATTGCTGAACATTCGAAGGCTGCGGCTGGACAATCGGGTGGACTTGCACCTTGCTCTTGGAGGCGGATTCGAAACAAGCAAGGCGCTATCGGATGTTTCCCAGCAACAGCCCTTTGAGCAGAAGATCAAGGCCCGGAAGGAGGCACAAGGGTCATGAGGCGCGCATTGATGATTCTACTGCCGGTTGTCGTAATCGCGGCCGGATGCTTCGGCGCCTGGACGATGATCAAGGCTCGTGAAAAACCCGAACCGCAACCTGTCGAAGTGCAGCCACCACTAGTGCGGGTGATCAAGGTGCAGCTGGAGACATTGCGTCTGACAGTCCAGGCGGAGGGTACGGTAAGGCCGCGGACCCAGACCGAGATGGTGCCGGAAGTGTCCGGTCGCGTCGTTGAGATTTCTCCTTCACTGGCTGCGGGAGGGTTTTTTGAGGAGGGTGATGTACTGCTGAAGATAGACCCCCGCGAATACGAGCTGCAGGTCGTTCAATCGCGGGCAGCCATCGCTCAAGCCGAGCTGCGTGTCGCAACCGAAGAGCAAGAAGCCGAGGTCGCGCGAAAGGAGTGGGAGAGCCTGGGAGAGGGCGAACCCACGCCGTTGGTGCTCCGAGAGCCCCAGATCGCGGAAGCCAAGGCCGCGTTGGCCTCAGCGCACGCGGCTCTGGATCGGGCGAAGTATGACCTCGAACGGACCACCGTGCGGGCCCCCTATGCAGGCCGCGTATGGGAAAAGAGAGTTGACCTCGGTCAGTTCGTGACCCGCGGGAGTCAGATTGCCCGCATCTACTCGGTGGATCTGGCGGAAGTGCAGCTACCGATTCCCGACGAGGAGTTGGCTTTTGTCGACTTACCGTTGGCTTACCGAGGAAGGTCGGGGAATTCGAATAAGCCGCGGGTCAAGGTAACCGCCACCTTTGCCGGGAAGAAGCACGAGTGGAGGGGCCGGATCGTTCGTACCGAGGGAGAAATCGACCCTCAGAGCCGCATGGTTCGAGCGGTCGCGCAGATCGAAGACCCATATGGATACACGGCGCACCCTGGGCGGCCGCCCCTGGCGGTCGGTATGTTCGTGGAGGCCGAGATCCAGGGTCGGCTGGCTCCGAACGTCGTGTCTCTGCCGCGCACGGCCCTTCGAGCCGGTGATCAGGTGTTGGTGGTCGACGAAGAGAGCCGGCTCCGCTTTCGAACGGTTGAAATTCTCCGAGCTGAGAGAGACCGTGTCATCGTGCGTTCCGGACTCAGAGATGGCGAGCGAGTCTGCGTGTCTATTGTGGAAACCGCGGTGGAGGGGATGAAAGTACGGACCGTCGAGCAGGAGTCGACGCCGGACGTCGGATAGCGCAGTGCCTGGTTGCGACCAATGAGAGAAGACCTCATGGGGAAGGGAATCGTTTCTTGGTTCGCCCGAAACGGCGTAGCGGCCAATCTGCTGATGATCATCATCATCGTCAGTGGCGCTCTCACGATTCCGTTCCTAAAGAAGGAAATCTTTCCTGAGTACGCCGTCGACATCGTGACTGTCCAAGTCAGGTACTTGGGCGCCGCGCCGGAGGAAGTCGAGGAAGGAGTCTGCGTCCGGGTGGAGGAGGCCATCCAGGACCTCGACGGGATCAAACAGATTCGTGCCACCGCGGCGGAAGGTATCGGCTCCGTCACAGTCGAGGTCATTCCCGGCTACGACACACGCAAGTTGCTTGAGGACGTGAAGGCTCGGGTTGATGCCATTGACACGTTTCCGGCGGAAACCGAGAAGCCCACCGTTCAGGAGATCACCAACCGTTTTCAAGTCGTCAACGTTTCCGTCTCAGGCGATGCCGACGCGGTCACTCTGAAGCGGCTTGGTGAACAAGTGCGTGACGAGATCATGGATCTGCCGGGCGTCACGCAAGCCGAGCTCGTAAACGCTCCACCCTACGAAATCTCTATCGAGGTCTCTGAGGACGTGATGCGCCGCCACGGGCTCACCTTTGACGAGGTGGCGCTTGCCGTGCGGCGATCTTCGTTCGACCTGCCCGGCGGCTCTCTGAAGACCAGCAGCGGCGAGATCCTGCTGCGCACCAAAGGACAAGCCTACCGCGGGGAAGAGTTCGAGCGGCTGACTCTGCTGACCAAACCAGACGGCACGAAACTGCGGCTGGGCGACGTGGCGCGCGTGGTCGACGGCTTTGCCGAAACCGATCAGTGGTCCCGGCTCGACGGCAAGCCGGCCGTGATGGTGCAAGTCTTCAGGGTCGGGGATCAGAACGCCCTGGACGTTGCCGAAGAGGTCCATTCTTACGTAGACGAGGCAAGCCGGCGTGTACCCGAAGGTATTGCGCTGACCATTTGGCAGGACAACTCAGAGTTTCTGCGCGGCCGCATGGATCTGCTGATGCGCAACGCCCTCAGCGGTCTGTTGCTGGTTTTCTTGGTTCTGGCGTTATTCCTTCGCGTGCGGCTTGCGTTCTGGGTGACGATCGGTATCCCGATCTCGTTCTTGGGCGCCATTGCCCTGATGCCGGTGTTGGGCGCTTCGATCAACATGATTTCGCTCTTTTCATTCATTTTGGTGTTGGGAATCGTTGTTGACGACGCGATCGTGGTGGGCGAGAGCATTTTCTCTCGCCGGCAAGCCGGAGTGTACGGCGTACAAGCCGCCATCGAAGGTGCTCGTCGGGTAACCGTGCCGGTGATTTTCGGAGTACTGACAACGGTAGCGGCTTTCGCACCGATGCTCTTCGTGCCGGGCTATATGGGTAAGATCTGGCGAGTGATCCCGCTGATCATTATCCCGACCCTGATCTTTTCCTTGGTGGAATCGAAGCTGGTGCTGCCGTTTCACTTGTCGCACTCGCGACCGAAGCCCAAGAGTCCCCGGCGGCGAAACATCGTAGTTCGGATCTGGAACGGGTTTTTCGACTTCTTCGTCGGTGGCATGGAATGGATCATCCGGCGGGTTTATCGGCCCGTGCTGGGGGCTGCTCTCGAATGGCGCTACTTGACGGTGGCGGTTGCTGTCACGGCTTTGCTGCTGACGTTGGGGCTGGTCGGTGGCGGGCATGTTGACTTCGTGTTCTTCCCGAAGGTGGAATCGGATTTCATCAGCGCCTCCGTGACCATGCCGCTGGAGACGCCTGTCGAGGTCACCGAAGAAGCTGTTCGCGTACTCGAGCAGAGTGGCCTCCGGCTGCAGAGGGAGATCGAAGAGGAACTCGGAAGCGGTGTTATTCGACACGTGTTGACGTCGGTCGGCGACCAGCCCTTCGCGACCATCGCGCAAAGGAACGTCGGGAATTGGGAAAGCTCCCTGGGCGCGCCGCATCTTGGCGAGGTGGCGATTGAACTGACCCCTTCCCAGGCGCGGTCGTTGTCGAGCTACGAAGTGACGCGCCGCTGGCGTGAAATGACGGGGGCCATTCCCGGAGTGGTCGAGCTCACCTACACCGCGGATCTGATCGGCAGTCCGGGGGCCATCGACATTCAACTAACGGGCCCTGACATAGATGAGCTGCGGGCGGTGGCTGACGAAGCCAAGGCCAAGCTGGCCCAGTATCCCGGCGTGTATGACGTTACGCATTCTTTCCGCGAGGGGAAGCCGGAGATTAAGCTCGCCATCCGCTCTTCGGCCGAGGCGTTGGGGCTTTCGTTACAGGATTTGGCTCGCCAAGTCCGCCAGGGGTTCTACGGCGAGGAAGCCCAAAGAATCCAGCGCGGACGCGACGATGTTCGCGTAATGGTGCGCTACCCGCGGCAAGAGCGGCGATCACTGGGCGACCTGGAGTCGATGCGGGTCCGAACGCCGGAGGGCGCAGAAGTTCCCTTTTCCAGTGTGGCACGCGCGGAGCTGGGGCGAGGATTTGCCAACATTCGAAGAGTCGACCGCCGACGAGCGATTAACGTAACCGCCGATGTTGATGACGCGGTGGCTACTTCCGGAGACATTCTTGATGACTTGGAGGAAAACTTCTTAGGGACTCTGCTAGCGCAGCACCCGGGGGTCCGCTACTCGTTCGAAGGTGGGGAGCGCGAGCAGATGGAGGCGATGGAGGGGTTGTTCATCGGGTTTCTGGGCGCTCTGTTCGTGATCTACACCCTGATGGCGATTCCGTTCAAGTCGTACGTCCAACCCTTGATTGTTATGACGGCTGTTCCGTTTGGTATTGTGGGCGCCGTGTGGGGACACGCCTTCATGGGTCTCGCGCTGAGCATGCTCTCCATGTGCGGTGTGGTTGCGCTAACGGGTATTGTCGTCAACGACAGCCTGGTGCTCGTGAGCTATATCAACACCAACCGCCGGGCCGACGTGCCGCTACGGAAGGCGGTGCAGCAGGCCGGTCTCGCGAGATTCCGGGCTATCATCCTAACTTCTCTTACGACCGCGGCCGGTGTTACGCCGCTGATGTTGGAGAAGAGCGTCCAAGCGCAGTTTCTGATTCCGATGGCCGTGGCGCTGGTGTTTGGGGTTTTGTTCTCCACGGTCATTACGCTCGTGCTAGTCCCCTGTGGCTATTTGATCCTGGAAGACTGCAAACGCGCTGCACATTGGTTGTGGGGCATTCAGACGCCCAGCCAGGAGCCCGAAGCGGCGTACGCAGGCGGCTCGGTTCTCAGTGTTGCGCCCGACCCGTCGGTTCGAGGGCAAGAGCTGGGTCTCGACGGCGGGGCCTATTCCAAGGCCGAAGAAGAAGACGAAATGGTAGGAGCGGGTTTCGAAACCTCGTCGAGCCGCGAGCGCGGCGGAGAAGGGGATTAGTGAGCTGTCCCAGACAAGACTTTCTGATTGTCCTGGCGACATGTCTTGTTGGTGCGCCGGCCCTTCTGTTGGGCGGTGGGATGCCGGCAAGAATGCCGGCACAGCACGCTGAAAGCGTGCGCCACGTCGTTTCAAGCCCGACATTTGCGAATCCATATGGTCAACTCGTCTCCAGGACAGTCCACTGGGCAGCAACGGACGCTGGGGTCCTACAAGTGTTTGATTGCGTTACTGGCTATACCCCGCCGGAGTGCCCGAATTCAGTGACTTTTTCCGGTTGCCCGGAGACAATCGGAGCTAGCGTGCCTCTCCCCTGGTAACGATTTCCCTCTTACTGATCTCTCTAATTCCGGTTTTCGCCCAGGCCTTCGCTCACCCTACCGGTCAGGGACTTCAGAAAGGTCAAGACTTCTCTCTTTTCTCGGGCGGTTAGCTTGAGGGGGCGGATTTCCTCGTCACGATAGGAGTTTTCACGGCCGTCATCGTAGAAGTCGATTACGTCTTCGAGCTTCGTTAGGCTGCCGTCGTGCATGTAGGGAGCGGTGCGGGCGATTTCTCGCAGGGTGGGTGTCTTAAACTTGCCGCGGTCCTTCGCTAGCTTTGTGACTGTGTAGCGGCCGTCGTCGAGGAACTTGCCGTTCCGCCAAGCGACGCCTGTGTTGTGGAACTCCTCGTCGCTAAACGTCGGCCCGACGTGGCAGGCCGTGCAGTTCCCTTTGCCGCGGAAGATTCGCAAACCTCGGCGAGCTTCTTCTGACAAGGCATTCCGGTCGCCATAGATGTAGCGGTCGAAGGGCGAGTCGCCCGAATAGATCGTCCGGACGTAACTGGCCAGCGCACGCGCCAGGGCTTGGCCGTTGATTTCGCGGTCAAAAGCCCGCTGGAACATTTTGCGGTAGCGGCGCTTGCGCCTCAGGCGTTCGACGACTTCGGGGACGGTCATGTCCATCTCGCTTTCGCTTTCGATGGGCTTGACGACCTGCTCTTCGAGCGTCGAGGTGCGGCCGTCCCAGAAGAACGCCCGTCCGTAGGCGCGGTTGACCAGCGTGGGGACGCTGCGGTTGCCCTGCCGTCCGTAGACGCCGACGGCTTTGGCGCGGCCATCCGTGAAGGCTTTCTTCGGCTGATGGCAGCCCTTGCAGGCCAGCTTGCGGTTGCGTGAAAGAATCTTGTCGCCGAACAGCTTGCGACCGAGTTTGACTTTGTCGGCAGTGAGCCGGTTGTCTTCGGGGACGGGGCGGTAGAGGTCGAGGCCGAGGGGAAGCCGTACCTCGGCGAAAGCCTCCGACAGTGGGACAAGAGCCAAGGAAAGATAGGCGATGAGTCAAACGACATCTTGGTTCATCGTTCCCGAATCCCCATGACCTCGTAATGGCGCTCCGCGGGCGATGGCGGCTCGGCGGCCCAAGCGGGCGCGGAAGGCTGCGCGGTTTCGGTAGTGACGGCCCTTACCGGATTACGGTCCTTGGTGGGAATGCCTACCGTCGCCGCCAGCGCGAGGAAGAACAGCGTTCCTACGGCTACCAGCAGTGCTTCGGCAAAGATTCTTTTTAACATGACGACCTCACTGTTCACCTGCTCGTCCCACCTCGCGTTCCGGCGCCGAAATTCCTGCACTCGCTGAAGGGTTTCGTCTCCGCAAGATTACCCCTGGTCGAGCGCCAACGACCCCTGATGTGGCGCACGCAATGTGCTGCTGACGCACAGGGCCAACGGCCTCTGACGTGGCGCACGCATTCTTGCGTGCCGTGTCGCCATTCGTGGCGACATAAACGTGAAGCCGCGCTGCCGATCCCATTTGCACTGACAAAACCGTGTCCCCACGAACGGCGACATCTCTGGTTGGTGCGCAGGCCTACCCGCTGGGCGGTGCAGCCTCATGGCGGCAGGAGCACCGGCCCATGCCGGCAAGAATGCCGGCACGGCACGCTGAAAGCGTGCGCCACCAGAGTGCAACCCGCGCCACAAGCGTGTCCCAGCACCACATGCGTGCGCCACGCCGGGGTCCACATCTCCCGCCACATCGCTCATTTCGCCGCTCTCACCTCGGGCAGGAAGTTCTCCCTCATTTCGCCGCCGTCACCTCGGGTAGAAAGTTCTCCATCACCCAGATCTCCTCGTCGTACACCCCGGAGGTAAAGGCGATGCGATCCCCGTCCGGGTGGACGCTCAATCCCTCGATTTTGTAAAGCTCCAGATCCAGCTTTCGGGGCTCTTCTCCACCGTCGGCGGAGACCACCCAAATATGGCTCCTGGAGTTGTTCTCCCACGTGCCGAACAGTAGACGGCTTCCGTCCGGCGTCCAAGCAAGCGAGTTCCGGAAAATGCCGTCCTCTGGCCGGGTGATTTCCCGGCTGGATCCTTCCGCCAGCGACATCACGTGCAAGGCCTGCTCGCCGATTGCGTTTTGAATAAAAGCTAACTCTCGGCCATCGGGAGAAACCGCCAGCCCGGAAATGAAATGACGATCGGGAGTCCGATGCAGCTCTTTTTCTTTGCCGCTCTCGACGTTGCGCATGATGATCTGCTCGAACTCGGAACCCTGGTGCGTCCGCCGAAACCAAATTGCTTCCCCGTCCGCTGACCAGGAATGATACCCGAGGTGTTCCCCCGGTCCGCTCAATACCAGCGGGCTTTCTTTTCCAGTCTCGACGTCGACGCGAAAGATGCCTTGGCGTCCACGCCGGTCGCTGGCCCGAATCGCCAGCGCGCTTCCGTCCGGGGTCCAGCGCGGCTGGGTCAAGACATCGCCGTCCCTATGCTGAGCCTGATGGGAAGTTCCCGGTAGTTTCCGGATTCGAGGGACTGAATGCAGAGCACTTTGGAGGCTTTCGCGTTTCGACGCGAGAAGTAAGCCAAATGCCGGCCGTCCGGGGACCATTCCGCGGAACGGTTCGATCCAAGGAAGTGCTCGGTCGCGCGGACGGCAGTTGCCGATGCGGCTCCCGTGTCGAGACCCAGCGAGGCTACGTACACGTCCTCCCGGCCGGAACCGAGGCCATAGAACAAAGCGCCTGCGTCAGTGAGGCCAAGCGCCCTCTTCAGTCCTACGTCGCGTTTCAGCAGCACGGCTTCGCCCAGCGGCCGACCGTCGGCGACTGGAATAGCCCATAGACTTAGCGTTTCCGTGCGGTTGCTTGCGAACATAACCCGCTCGCCGTCAGGGGTCCATAGCGGAGAAAAGTCGTTCGCTGAATGGCGCACCAAGGGGATTTCGCGGCTTCCGTCCGCCGCTAGCAGAAAGATATCGCGAGCCGTCTGAGGGCCATCCCTGGGAAAGTCGTAGGCAATGTAGCGCCCATCAGGCGAAAGGCTTGCCTCGACGTTATCGTCCCAGTTGAGTGTCTTCACGACCCGGACAGACTGATCTTCGACAGAGATGAGAGCAAGTTGTGTGGTTCGGTCCTTTGTGAAGAACGTGGCCAGAATCAGTTTGCCGTCAGCCGACCAGCCCTTCGGCTTGAGGTAGGGGACCTCCGGGTTGCGATATAGCAACCGGGGCTCGGAGCCGTCGGTTCCGACAAGTCGAAGTTCATAGAAGCCCACATCCGGGTCCCAGTTACCCCATGCATAGACAACCTGCTTGCCGTCCGGTGAAATCGCCGAAGATTCGGCGTAGTTTTCGGACACGTCCCAGGAGCCCTTGGAGGTGAGTAGGCGGTTCTCTTCCCTTTCGAAGTCCCGAATCGCCAAGTCTCCCGTCTCCCAATGGACGTAGGAGAGAAACCGTCCGTCCAGCGAGACTGTGCCCAATATGTCCACCTCCGGCCCTGTCCAGACCTGGCGTACGACAACCCCCGAGCCGGCCGCTTCAGCCAGCGGGTCGGGAGGGTTAAGGATGGGGCCTCGTAGAATGGCCGCGGCGAGGGCCGCGAGCGCCAGGCCGCCCGCCAGCACGGGCACGTACCGCCGCCCAGGTCGAGGCGGCTCCAGCTCAGCAGCTTTCGGCTTGCGCGCCGCGCGCCAAGCATCCAGCTCGCTCGGGTAGGCGTAGACGCTTCCATGCTCGCCGCCGTGGCGCCGAACCGGCAGCGCTGCCTCGAGCTCCCAGCGGCGCGCCGTGCGGGCGTCTCGATCCAAATAAGCGGCGATTTCCTTCCAGCCCTATAATGGGTTCTCGCCGGAGACAGCTTTGGAGGGAACTTGCCTACTTTCGTCGGTCACGGTTGAAACCTCACGGCCGGTTGCCACAGATGACCATACGCCATCTCGGCAGGGCGATCAATCGACAAAAGCGGACATCGGGGCAGATGACCTCTTTTGCCGGGGTGGCTAGCTCGCATTCCTCACCACGGCCGCGGTGGACGAGGCGAAAGGCTCGGCGGCCATGGCTCGCGGCAACAGTTCGTGCACATCGCCCAGCCGCACAGCATGCTGTGCCCGCCTGCACGTAGCCTGAAGCGAATTGGCCGGCTGTCCCGATTTTTCCGAAACAGACCGCCGCTCGCCGATGAGCGTAGCCGAAAATCAGCACCTAAAATGCATCATAATATGAATCATTATGATGCATAATGTGATAGCATAGCAAGAGGGATCAGAATGAAAGCTATCACGCTACGAAATCTTCCTCCGAATCTGGGCCGCCGTCTGGAACGCAAGGCCAAAGAAAAGGGCTCCAGCCTGAACAAGACGGTGATCGGAATTCTTGAAGCGACGCTGGAAACGTCGAGAAAGCGAAACACCCGGCTTCACCACGACCTAGACCACTTGGCGGGCTTGTGGTCCGAGGACGAGGCAAGGGAATTCGATGAAGATCTCGCCGCGCAACGGAAAATCGATCCCGAACTGTGGCGATAGATGCGGGTGTTTGTCGACACTTCCGCCTATTCGGCCTTTCTGCGAGGCCACCCCGAGGTGGAGTCCGTACTCCAGCGGGCCGAAGAGATATACCTGAGTCCTATCGTCTTAGGAGAACTCCGATCCGGTTTCCGCCGAGGCCGGCGCGCGGCCCGGAACGAAGAGGTTCTTGATGAGTTTCTTGATACTCCGCGAGTCGAGATCCTGCCTGTCCTCGACGGCACTGCCGTCCGATACGCCGAGATATTGAGCTATCTTCGAAGCGCGGGCACTCCTCTGCCTACGAACGACGTCTGGATCGCGGCCAGCGCGATGGAACACGGCTTACAAGTGCTCACGACGGACAAGCACTTCCTGGCCGCGCCGCAGATCCTCGTGGACTTGCGGGAACCGTGGCCGTAATGGAATTCCGTTCTGTTCGGGTAGCGGATTGCCGGCGAACCAGCTTGCGCCTCGCAAGCCGGCTAAGATCAAGGGCGATTTGAGGGGCGTTGCCGACTAACCACCGCCTTGGCCCGGCCATTCGTAAAGGCCTTCTTCGGCTGATGGCAGCCGGGGCGGAAGCGAATGCCCGCCGTCAGAGGTGTAGGGGCGTGATTCATCGCGCCCCGTTTGCCGACATACTCGTACGCCGGGCGATGTCCGCGAACTGTTGCCGCGAGCCATGGACGCCGGGCCTTTCGCCTCGTCCACCGCGGGCCGCTGGTGAGAAATGCGGGCTAGCACCGAATTCATTGGCGTTGTTCCGTGGTTGCGACGGCAAACGGTAAAGAACGCCCTCCTACGTTGTCGCCCGCACCCCTTCTGCGGCATACTTTTGTCTGTGCCTGTGCACTGAACACAACCCCTTTGAAGCAGGCATCGACGACGGGAACGCGTAAACTGAAGCCGCCGCACGCAGGCCGATCCGAGGGCCGTCGCAAAAGACAATAGGAGGAAGCGGACAATGAGTACCAGCAACGAGACCGAGCGTCTGACCATGGCGCAAGCATTGGTGAAATATCTTCAGGTCCAATACAGTGAGCGCGATGGTCAGAGGCAGCGCCTGATCCCGTGCATCTTTGGGATTTTCGGACATGGCAACGTGCACACCTTGAGTCAGGCGCTGGTCGAGTACGGTAAAAACCTTCCTTACTATCAGCCGCGTCATGAGCAATCCATGGTCCACACCGCCATCGGTCACGCCAAAGCCACTGCGCGCCGCTCAACGATCGCTTGCACGTCTTCGATCGGGCCTGGCGCCACCAACATGATCACGGGAGCGGCGACGGCGACCATCAATCGCCTTCCGGTGCTGCTGTTGCCGGCGGACTACTACGCCACGCGCTATCAAGGTCCGGTGTTACAACAGCTCGAACATCCGATCTCCGGCGATGTAAGCGTCAACGACTGTTTTCGCCCGGTAAGTCGCTTCTTTGATCGCATTTCGCGGCCCGAACAGTTGCTCACCGCCCTGCCCGAAGCGATGAGGGTTCTTACCGACCCGGCCGACACCGGCGCTGTCACTTTGTGTCTTCCGCAGGACGTGCAGGCGCACGCCTACGACTACCCGGCGCACTTTTTCGAAGAACGAGTCTGGCCGATCGAGCGCCGCATGCCCGATCGTCAGCGCATCCAGGATGCTGTTGCGTTGCTGAAAGCGGCCCGGCGACCTGTCATCGTTGCGGGTGGTGGTGTCCATTATTCGGAAGCCGGCGACGAATTGCAAAAGTTTTCCGAAGCTTTCGGCATCGCCGTCGGCGAGACTTTTGCCGGCAAAGGAGCGA
This sequence comes from Bryobacterales bacterium, assembly GCA_965248105.1. Classification (GTDB taxonomy): domain Bacteria; phylum Acidobacteriota; class Terriglobia; order Bryobacterales; family UBA6623. The sequence continues at coordinate 1,003,220 of CBDFIK010000005.1, read as the reverse complement.
TCCAAGAGGAATCCGACTTGCTCTTGGGCGGGTTGGGGGTCACGGGCACGCCGTGCGCGGCCAAGATTTTCCGCGACGCGGATTTGGTCATCTGTGTCGGCACGCGCATGGCTGATTTCGCCACCGGCTCGCAATCGCTTTACCAGAATCCCGACGTCAAGTTCATCGGCATCAGCGTATGCGGCCACGACGCTTATAAGCAGGGCGCGGTCCCCATACTTGCCGACGCCCGCGAGGCCCTGCGCGAGCTTCATCAGGCAGCCGAGGCGGCGGGAGTCAAGCCCAATGCCGACTATGTCGAAGAAGTCGCCACCGCCAAGCGCGAATGGCAGCAAACCGTGGCCGAGGATATCTACGTCCAGCACCCCGGCGAGCCTATGAGCCAAGCGCAGGTGATTGGAGCGCTCAATGAGACGACAAAGAATGGCGATGTGGTCGTCGCTGCCGCCGGCCTGCCGCCCGGAGACCTGCTCAAACTCTGGGACGCTACCGGAGGCCGCGGGTGCCACCTGGAATTCGGCTTCTCGTGCATGAGCTACGAGATCCCGGCGGGCATCGGCGTGCGCATGGCGCAGTCAGGCGGGGAGGTGTACGTTCTCATAGGCGACGGCACCTACCTGCTGAACTCCTCGGAGATCGTCACAGCGGTCATGGAGGGCCTCAAGATCACGATCGTAGTTTGCGTGAATCATGGCTTTCAGAGCATCAAGGGTCTGCAGCTGGGGACGGTGGGCCAAGCCTTCGGCAATGAATTCAGACGTCGCGACCCCACGACGAATCGCCTCGAGGGTGACGACGTCAGCGTCGACTTCAAGCAAAATGCTGAAAGCATGGGAGCGAAAGGCTGGTACGTGACAACACCCGACGAGCTCTGCTCGGCCCTCAACGAGGCTCGCGGCGAATCCGGCGCCTGCGTGATTGCCGCTGAGGTTTCCCGCGTTCGCCAGCCGGAAGCATCGGGAGTCTGGTGGGACGTCGCGCCGGCCGAAGTCAGCGGGGACGAAGCCGTACAAAAGAACCGCGCGCAGTACGAAAAGCTAAGGGCGGAGCGGCAGCGGCTCCATTACTGAGGCTGACCGCTAGCGCCAGTGATCCATGTGGAACATCAGGTTGTTCGTCTAACCCATTGAATTACCACGATAAATAGACGAACGGACACCCCACGTGGTGAAGAGGTTCCCGAACGATCCCAAACAGCCCCCTTGGCGACAATTCCTGGATGAGGTCGGCGAAGCCGGCTACGAATGGATTGAACTCGGCCCCTACGGCTACCTTCCCACGGACTTCCCAACCTTAAAGACTGAGATCGCTGGCCGTGGACTGAAGCTCTCGGGAGGTTTCGTTATGCGGCACTTCGAAGATGTCGGCGAATGGCCGCTCATCGAAAAGGAACTCAACGCCGTCGGCACCATTCTGGCGTCGTTCGGCTCTCGATTCCGAGGACAAGCGAGATCGCTTGTCCCTACTGTGTCCACAGCGAGCGGCTGCCTGGGGAGGGGAGGTCTATTTTTTCGACCGAATAAACGCGATGAGCCGGTCTATTTGCTCGTCGGTGAGCTTGTTGACAAAAGCCGGCATGACGTCGCCGCCGAATTGGATCTTGATACGGACGTAAGGTTCACTCGGCTTGCCACCAGAAAATGGTAGCTTTTCATTTTGAAAGAGGCGGAATAAAGAGGGCCCGAGTTTGTTGGTTTCCGGCTTGTTAATTTCGTGACAGACAGAGCAATTTTCGAGGTAGAGATAACGGCCCACCCGGAGCGGCTTTTCCCAGGGAGGCGGTTTCTTTTCCGCGGCCGTGGTCGCGCTTGTCAGCACGAGCAGTGAGACGAAGGAGAGCGCGAAGCGTTTCATGATCATCAGGACTCCGCGACGTCTTTTACGGAGACGGCGCCCGAGGCACGCAGCAAGTCATCAGCCCGCCCGGCAAGGTCGTCAGGGCAGTCGAGGCGGAGCGCGATCGAGTTGCCTTGCGGTCGCGGGGTAGGGACTCGCTTCCAAAAATAAAGCAATTCCCCTTCCCATAAGAATGTAAGAACCGTCGCCACGACAGCTCCCGCCATGGTGAATTCGAACGTGACCACACCGGTTGCCCAGGCTGAGGTCAAAGGCATGCCTCCGGTGACAAGCGGGTAGTCGAGCTGCGTGTAATACATGAAGGCCGTCGACAGGCTCCCTCCCAGCAGGGCCCCGAGGACGGCGACGAGCGACATGCGGCTGGGCCGGTCGAGAACGCCGGGCTCGAGATCGACGGGCTTGGTGGAAAGCAGTTCAATCTGATCGCTCGACAAGCCCATCGCGCGGAGAGCCCGCACGGCGTCGGCGACCGCTTTGCTGTCGGTGAACTCAGCGTTCAGGTACATCGTCATATTCCCAGATAGCAATGATCGGAAACAGCTTGACAAAGATCAAATAAAGCAGACACATCGCGGCGAACGTTCCCACCGTGATCGAGACCTCGACCCAGCTGGGAGCATAGCTTCCCCACGCCGCCGGGAGCGCGGGCTTCGAGAGGGTGGGAACGATAATCAGGAAGCGCTCCAGCCACATCCCGATCAAGATCGTGACGCTACAAATGGAAATCGTTGCGATGTTGCGGAGTCTTCGAATACCCAGCAGTATGAACGGAATCACAAAGTTGCAGGTGACCATGCCCCAGAAAAGTACCGCGTAGGGGCCGTAGACCTTGCTGTTGAAGACGGCCATTTCCAACGGCTCGTTGCCGTACCACGTGGTCAGGTACTCCGAGACCGTGAAGTACAACCAGACCAGACTCATGAGTAAGAGCAGTTTCGCAAGATTGTTGAAGTGCAGCGGCCGTAAATACTTTTCCAAATGCAGGAAGCGGCGAAGTGCCGCCATCACCAAGACCAAAGCGGCGATGCCGCTGAAGATCGCTCCGGCAACGAAGTAAGGGGCGAAGACCGTGCTATGCCACATCGGCGCGATGGACATGGCGAAGTCGAATGCGACGACCGAGTGGACGGACACCGCGATGGCGAGAACCATACCGGCCATCAATTTCATGGCTCGCTCGAGGGCATGCCATTGGCGGTCCGTCCCCGACCAGTTGAGCGACAGCAGTCGGTACACCGTCCTTCGCAGGCCCGTGTTTCGATCGGCCATGTCCGCTAGGTCGGGGATCAGGGGCAGGTAAAGGTAAAGAACACTACCGGTCATGTAGGTGAAAATGGCTGTCATGTCCCACACGAGCGGCGAGCGAAAGTTAGGCCATAGCAGCCGCTCATTGGGATAAGGAATGAGCCAGAAGAACAGCCAGACGCGTCCCAAATGGATGAGCGGGAATAGCCCGCCGATCATCAAAGCGAAAACGGTGATGGCTTCCGCGGCCCGTGTAACGGGCTTGCGCCAGCCGGCGTTTGTCAGGCGCAAGATCGCGGAGATCAGTGTGCCGGCGTGCGAGATCCCGATCCAGAACACGAAGTTGGTGATGTAGAAGCCCCAGAAGACCGGGCGGCGGATGCCGGCAACGCCGATGCCGTTAACGATCTGGTAACCCCAAGCGAAAAGAGCCCAGGCAACGACAGCAGCGAAGAACACGACGGCTGCGACATAGGTCGCGCTGATGCCGCGCAGGGGTCGCAGCAGGTCCTCGCGCACCCGGTCGTGGGGAGATTGGATCGTTTCAGCTAGCGTTGCCATTCGTTGGCGGTCTTTCTCGCAGCTTCCTCAGTCCCCAGCGCTGTTAGCCGCACTTCGGAGATTCTTTTGTTCGCGCGTCGCATTAGTGGACTGTTTCTAATGTATAGGGTCGAAATGAAAAGATCCTCCCGGAGGCATAATGCTGAGCCCGGCCCTGGGGCCGGCTCAGAAACCAACCAGGAGGATCATGCTCATGAAAGGACTTCACTATATCGGACTCGAGGTGCACAAGAAAACCATCAGCTACGTGATCAAGGCCTACGCCGGTCAGCTCGTCGGCCGCGGTCAAGTGGCCGCCAGCCGGCTCGCCCTCACCCGTGGGGCGCAACAACTGATGGATGTCTGCTCTGTCAGGGCCCAACGACCGCATTCACCAACACTCTCCGCCCTCGTCGCCATCACCACTTCACGCTTCCCCCAGGAGGCTCAGGATCTCTGCATCGATCCTTGACAGTTACCTATCATGGATGTCCTGGAGACAAGTTCACCATAGATTCGGGAATGTCGGGCTCGAAAGCGACGTGGCGCACGCTTGCAGCGTGCTGTGCCGGCATTCTTGCCGGCATCCCACCGCCCAGCAGAAGGGCTAGCGCACCAACGAGACACGTCGCCAGGACGATCAGAAAGTCTTTGTCCGGGACAGCTTACTAGTTTCCTCCGATTTCGCTCCTGGGACCCAACTAACAACCTCGGTTCGGGAGAAGGGAGCGGTTGCCTCAGGCAATCGTTCCGATCCGCTCATCGGAGCTGCGCTACGCCCGGCCTTCGTTTGCCGCTTCCCGCGGGACTTGCTAAACTCTTACGTTTTTGGTCCCACCCGCTGGTCCTTGTAGGCCGAAAGCGTTGGGTAAGCCGGATCCTGTCTCATTCCTACCTTTCCTTCTCAGACCGGGCTCTGGTGTGAAATAGGCGGCCTCTACGGTCGTCGTTAGGAAACAGGAAACGCGGCACGAAGATGAGATCGTTCAACGGAAATCCAGTCCCGTCCACAGGCGACGTCATTGCCGTCCGGGAGGGCAAGTTTGTCGTCCCGGATCACCCGATCATCCCCTTCATCGAAGGCGACGGGACCGGGCGGGATATATGGAAGGCCTCCCGGCACGTGTTCGACGCCGCTGTGGAACAGACATATGGGGCGACGCGCCAAGTCATTTGGTATGAGATATTTGCAGGGCAAAAGGCCTTCGATCGCTTGGGCGGTTGGCTGCCCGATGACACGGTGGAGGCGATTCGGCATTTTCATATCGCCATCAAGGGACCGCTGACGACCCCAGTCGGCGGCGGCATTCGCAGCCTCAACGTAGCCCTGCGGCAGATTTTGACGCTCTACGTTTGCATGCGGCCGGTGCGATACTTTCCGGGCGTACCGTCGCCGATGAGACACCCGGAAAAGCTGGATGTGGTGGTCTTCCGCGAGAATACGGAAGACGTCTACGCCGGGATCGAGTGGCGTCAAGGTACTGCCGAAGCCAGTCAGGTGATCGAGTTCTTAAATCAAAAGATGGGCAGCACGATCCGTGCGGACTCCGGTATCGGCATCAAGCCGGTAAGCGTGACGGGATCGAAAAGGCTTGTCCGAAGAGCTATCCAATACGCTATTGAGAATGGCCGCAAGAGTGTCACGCTTGTCCACAAGGGCAACATCCAGAAGTTCACCGAGGGCGCGTTCCGCGACTGGGGTTACGAGGTTGCCAAAGAAGAATTTCCTGAAGCTTGCGTAACAGAAGAAGACGTTGGCACTGCCGCTCCCGAGGGGAAGATCATCGTCAAGGATCGTATTGCCGATTCGATGTTTCAACAGGTGCTGTTACGGCCGACCGAGTACGACGTGATTGCAACGACGAATCTGAATGGGGACTACCTATCGGACGCCTGCGCGGCGCAGGTGGGTGGGTTGGGCATGGCTCCGGGCGCCAACATCGGCGATGAACATGGAGTCTTCGAAGCTACGCACGGGACGGCCCCGAAATACGCCGATCAGGACGTCATCAATCCATCGAGCGTGATCCTTTCCGGCGCTATGATGTTTCGTTTTATGGGCTGGGAGGACGTGGCGGATCGGATCGAGGCCGGCATCAAGCAAACCATCCGCAACAAGACGGTGACCTATGATCTGCATCGCCAGATGGAAGGGGCGAAGAAGTTGAAGACAAGCGAGTTTGCGAGCGAGATCGTCAACAACATGGCGGATCTTGCGGTCAGTTAGGATCCGTCACTTACTGCTGGCCGGTTGGCACTATAAATGCACTGCGGAGAGTCGAAGGGCTGGCGCTTGGCGCCCCTGGCCGCACGCGAGCGAGGGGCTGGCCGCCCTTGCCAGTCCAGTCCGAGGATATAAGAGATGAGGAACAAAGTTACGGTCGTTGGCGCCGGCAACGTCGGAGCCAGTTGCGCTCTGAGGCTCGCCGATAAAGAGTTAGCCGACATCGTACTAGTGGACATCGTGGAAGGCGTTCCCCAAGGGAAAGCGCTCGACATGCTCGAGGCCTGTCCGGTGGAGGGGTCGGACGTGAAGATCATGGGGGCCAACGATTACGAAGTGACGGCGAACTCCGACATTGTCGTCATCACGGCGGGCTTGCCGCGCAAGCCGGGCATGAGCCGAGACGATCTGTTGATGAAGAATTACGCAATCATGAAGGCTTGCGTCGAGCCGGCGGTCAAATACTCGCCCAACTGCATTTTGGTGATCGTCTCCAACCCGCTGGACGCAATGTGCCATGTGGCCTACAAGCTCAGCGGATTCGCGAAAAACAGAGTGGTCGGAATGGCCGGGATTCTCGACACGGCCCGCTTTCGGGCGTTTCTCGCCGAAGCCGCGGAAGTCTCGGTCGAAAACGTGGTGGCCCTTGTGCTCGGAGGCCACGGAGACACCATGGTGCCGCTGGTGCGCTATACGAGTGTTTCCGGCATCCCGATCACCGACGTTTTGCACGCGGAAACCATCGACAAAATCGTGGAGAGAACCCGTAAAGGGGGAGGGGAAATCGTCAAGTACCTGAAGACAGGCAGTGCATTCTACGCCCCTTCGTCAGCGGTGGTGGAGATGGTCGAATCGATCCTCAAAGACAAGAAAAAGGTTCTCCCCTGCGCGGCCTATCTGGAAGGAGAGTATGGAATCAACGGGCTGTTCGTCGGTGTACCCGTCAAGCTTGGGGCCCGCGGGATTGAAAAGATCTACGAGCTGAACCTAAGTGATGAGGAGAGCGCTGAGCTGAAGAACAGCGCCGACTCCGTCCAGGAGCTTGTCGATGGGCTCAAGCCCCATCTTGGGTGAGCGGAATAGAAGCGCTGCCGTAGAGCTTGCCGGCCTTCACCGGTCCGGTCCGGGCACGCGAGGAGTATACGCGCCGGGCGAAGCTTGGAAAGAGTGCAGGCGGGCACAGCATGCTGTGCCCCGACAGATCTGTTGGGTGCCTGGAAACGTAGGGGCACGGCATGCCGTGCCCGAAGTTCCCGATCGTCCACCTGGCTTCTAAATATACGTGACCGAACTTATGAAACGGACTACTCAGTATCAATTGGAACTCAGAGACTGCGCACTACTGGGGAGAAACTCAAACGTCTCATCGCCGATCCGGGCGACAATCCTCCCAGGACCAAGATCCCTCCCCTTCTTGGGAAAGAAGACGGCCCCGTCGGTGGAATCACCCGAGTGTAGTTTTGTCCTCACCAGGGCGATAGCCGACGCCGCGGCAGCCGCTTTGACACCTTTCGGGCCGAAGGCGAGAGCCGACCGGCGGCGCTGCTCGTAGCCGTTGCTGGAGCGAATGCGCTGATTTTGGTAAATGGCCTTCTCATAGGCAATTTGCAGCTTGATCACCTCGCTGCGTCCCGCGCTGCGATACAACTCGTAAATGACTGTGTATTCGGAAGCCGCTTGCAGCCGTCGGCCGTCATCTGACTCGAAAAAGAAATCGGTTGGCTGCAAGAGCCAGTCTTGACCGCTGCCATTGCTGAAGGCCACTTGAAAGACGGCAAAGTCTCCCACGGCCAGCAGCAAAGGGGCGTACATCACGGTGAGGCCCTTGCGCGTCAAGGCCTGATAAGAGAGGCCGTTCGACAAGAACTCGATGACCTGCCCGGGGGCCAGGGAGGCCAGCATCGCGGCAAGCAAAAAGGCCCGACTTGGCGAGCCAATTCTCAAGGCCCGGGTCACTCCACTATGATACAGGAAGATGTTTTCTTCGCCTGACCACGTGACTTTATGAAGGCCCTGACCGGACTTCCGACCCCAGCCTATTTGAAGGTTGCCGAAGAAGCCAACATCCAACTTACCGACCTTCTGAAGTTAGTCCAAGAGTTGGAGGCCGGTTCACACCCCGCCTACATCGCCCGCTGCCGGCCCGACGTATCGGCCGGGCTGGACGAGGAGCGAGTAGCTCGGGTACAGATGCGCCTTCAGCGATTCTTGGACCTTGAAGACCGTCGGATCACCATCCTCAGTAGGGTCGGCCAGCAGAACCGTCTCACGCCCGAGCTGCGCGAACGAATCGAGTCGGTAACGGACCGCCGCGAGCTCGAAGAACTCTACTTGCCCTTCAAACCCAGGCGAAGAACGGCAGCCGACGAGGCGATAGAACGTGGTCTCGAACCGCTAGCCGAATTCCTCCGGCAACAAGAGCCTGAAACAGCGGACGTCAGCCACGCCGCGGAAAGCTATGTCAACCCCGAGCGGGGAGTGAGCAACGTCGACGAGGCATTGCGGGGAGCTCGTCACATCGTTGCCCGCCGGCTTGGCGAAGACGCTGCGCTACGGCGCGACTTGCGGCCTCTGATTCTCAAGCAGTCGGAGATCATCGTACACCCTGTTGAGGAGGCTTCACCGGATCCTGCGGTCAAGAAACGAATCGATCCACTATTGGGATACCGGGCAAAGGTCGACAAGGTATCCTGGCGGCGAGAGTTGGCGATCCGGCAAGCGGTACGCGAGGGAGCATTGCGATGCGAAGTGGTGCTACCCGAGGCGCCCATCATCAGCTTGCTGCTGGATGGCCTGCTACAGAGCCGAACTTCTCTCTTCTGCCTGCACCTCGAGGCGGCGGCCAATGAGGCCTATGCCGAAGTTCTAGCGCCGGCTTTTCGAAGCGAGGTGCTGCAGTATCTTGAAGAACGTTCTGATACCGAGGCGGTTCGTCTCTACGAAACCAATCTGCGCAAATTGTTACTGACTCCCGCCGCTGGGGCCATCCCTGTCATCGGTTTAGAAACCGCCCGCTCTGGCGGGTGGCGCGCTGCCATCCTGGGTGCGGACGGCAGCTTCGTCGAAGGCGCAATTGTGTCACAGGGCGGGCAGGGAACAAAGGGAGCGCGGCCTGCCGTAAACGAGCCGGCAGCCGGCGATCAGCAAAAGGCAACTTCCGCGAAGCCTGCCGATAAAAAGGCCCAGGAAGCCGAGCCCGACGCCTCTGACGCACCTACGGAGAGCGTTGAGCCGACTGTCGCACCGGAAGCCCAGCCAGACTCATCTCTGGTCGAGGCAAAACCTACGGAACCCGAGCTTTCGACAGAGGACAAACCCGGCTCACAGGACGACGAATCAGGGGAGGCTAAACAGGCGGAGAAGGCCGCGGGCAACGAAGAAGTAAACGGCGCCGCCTCGCAGCCGACCGAATCCCCGCCTGCCGGTAAGGTAGCCCCACCGACGGAAGCAAAGGCAACTCGCCCGGCCCCGGTGAACCTGCGTGAGTTGATTAGCAAACACAATCCAGCCGCCATCGCAGTGGCCAACGGCCCTGGTGTGAGGCAGCTCGAGAGAGCCTTGCGTAGTGCGATCCGCGAGGCGGGAGTCAAGGACGTTTTCTCCACTCGGGTGAGCGACGCGGGAACTTGGATCTACGCTGGATCGAAAACCGCTCGGAAAGAACTGACGGGAGTCGACATCACCACCCGCAGCGCTGCCAGCTTGGCTCGCCGACTACAGGATCCCCTCGGCGAACTCGTGAAAGTAGAACCTCGCGCGCTCGGCCTAGGACCCCATTTTCATACTGTCGATCCCAACCGATCGCGCGCAGGACTTCGAATCGTGACCGGAGCTTGCGTCAGTCAGGTGGGAGTTGACATCAATAACGCCCCCGCCGAGTTGTTAGCCGTCGCCCCGGCGCTAACCGAGCGCATCGCAAAGCGGATCGTTGCATACCGGGAAAGCAATGGGCCGTTTACGCGCCGAGACCAACTTCGCAACATCCCTGGTCTCAGCGAGAAGATCTATCGACAAGCGGTCCCGTTTCTTCGCGTCCGGGGTGCAGAGAACCCCTTGGACGAGACGGGGATCTCGCCGCAGGCCTACCCGATTGTCGAGAAAATATTGTCGTCGGCCGGGGTGACGGCCGCGGAAGCGCTGGAAAGACCCGAAGCGCTCGACAACCTCAACCTGGAAGAATTCGAGGACGCCCAGTACCCCGTTGAGGTATTACGGGCGATCGTTCGGGAGTTCAAACCCGACGTTCGAGATCCGCGAGGAAAGTTCGAGCCTCCCCAGGCGCTCATCGAGCCGCGTTCCACAGCCGAACTCAAGGTCGGCATAAAGCTGGAAGGCGTCGTCACCAACGTTACTCGATTCGGGGCCTTCGTTGACATCGGTGCTGAACAGGACGGGCTGCTGCACATTTCCGAGCTCTCGGACAAACTCGACAAGGAGTCGAAACCGGCGGTAAAGGCCGGTGACCGCATCACAACCCATATTCTCGCCCTGCAGGAAAACGGTAAGCGAATCTCCCTGTCGACAAAAGAGCCTCGCCGCCCCACTCGCAAGCCACGGACAGCCGCTCGCCCGCGCCGGACAAGCGACGCGAAACCTAAAGGGACGGTGCGCAAACGTCGCAAGGGTCCCGACCGAGAAACAACGCTAGCCAAGAGATCCTTCGGGCCGGACACAAAGCAGAAGCAGCGCGAGGCGAGCCACGAAAGTAAACTCTCCCTGGACGAAAAGCTGTCGCTTCTCGAAACCAGATTTCGAACCAAGGTCTAGCCCTAATACTATTCACTTAATAATCTTGCTGCACTTCTCGAATTCGATGCGGACGCGGCGCAGCGGGTAGTTGCTCATCTTGCGCTTCACGCCGCGCGGTTTGCGTTGCCCGCGGCTCGACTTCACTCGTGCTTCGAGGATCTCCCGCAGCACGGCCTCAGGAAAGGAAACCGCGGGCCACCACGCCCAAGCTGCTGTAGTCGGTAATCCGCGCCCCCGCGAGCAGCGGCGCCAATGTTCGTGCCATCACCGGCCTCCTGTCCGCCAAAACAGGATAACCCAGCAATGTTCTTACGTGAAGAGTATGGGGGTAGCCCGCATCTGGCAGCCGAGATCGTGGCGAAAAACGCAGGCTAAGGTTACTCTACACTACTAGAGAGATCGACTCCCACCCGACCAAAGGCTAGCCATGAAACTCGTCATTCACCCCCCCGTCGATGAAGAAAGACTCGCAAACATCGTTGAGGCCGCTGGGCCCATGACGGTCGCAAACGTCGCTGACGACACCGAGGCATTGCGTGAAATCGTTGATGCTGAGGCGTTCTATGGGAAGATCACGCCCGAGCTATTGGCCGCGGCGACGCGGCTTCAGTGGGTGCAGTCGCTCACGGCGAGCTTGGAACACTACATGTTCCCCGAGCTTGTCGAGCATCCTTGCCGGCTCACCAACATGAGAGGCCTCTATTCGGACGTCATCGCGAGCCAGGTCTTCGGCTACATGGTTTGCTTTGCGCGAAACCTTCACCACTACATCCGCCGACAGGGTGAGGCCCGCTGGGAGGCCGTCGGAGGCGAAGCGGCACGGACGGGTATCTCTACCGGCCCGGTCGTCCAGTCGGCTATCGATCGCGCCCACATGCATCTCGATGACGGCACCCTGGGCGTTGTCGGCCTGGGCGAGATCGGATTGGAGGTTGCCCGCTACGGTGTGGCGTTCAGGATGCGCGTCTTGGCGGTCGATCCCGTGCAAAAGCCACCGCCCGAGGGCATCGAAGCCTTGTGGCCCATCGAACGTCTACCCGACCTGCTGGCGGAAAGCGATTTCGTCGTCGTCGCCGCTCCCCATACCCCGGAGACGGAGAAGATGTTTCGCCGGGCTCAATTCCAGCAAATGAAGCAGACGGCCTACTTCATCAACATCGGCCGCGGCGCAACTGTCGATCTCGCCGATCTCACGGCCGCTCTCGAGGCCGGCGAGATAGCGGGTGCCGGATTGGATGTCTTCGAAGTGGAGCCTCTGCCTTCCAACCACCCCCTGTGGAAGATGGAAAACGTCATCATCACACCACACGTCGCCGGCGCTTCACCCCGTATTGCCGAACGGCACTTGGACATTCTGCTCGAAAACGTTCGCCGCTTCGCGCAAGGTGAAGAGCTCAAGAACGTGGTCAACAAGGCCAAGTGGTATTGAGTTGCGCCCCTTGGCTGGGCGCCCACTCTTCCCTTTCCTTCTATCGGTTCGTCGCCTGCCAGATCCGCGGCTTTTTATTACCGCAACCGCCGTGTTGGAGCGAAGCCCGAAACTCTTGACACCATACGGTATGCTGGAAACAAAAGAAGGCCTTCTCGGTCGATGGGCAGGGATTTTAACGGAAATCCTCTCAAATGCTCTAAACAACGGCCCAAAAAGGTCACTCGTACGGAGTTCGTCACGGGCGGTTCGCGCCGAGGGAGACCGTGCCGAGTTCATGGGTTTCCGACGGGAGAGCAAGTTGGGACAGCCTTGTGTAGCGCCGATCTGAGCCTTTTCCAGATCCGCGGCCTTTGACTTTGCCCGCCGGCGAGTCCTTTTACCGGGTAGGCGTTCGCCCGGGCCCCTGTCCTCCTAGTACTCCATTTCGTAAATACACTCACGTTTTGGGCAAGTGCAGGCCGGCACAGCATGCTGCGCCCCTACAGATCTGTTAGGTGCCTGGAAATGTAGGGGCACGGCATGCCGTGCCCGCGGCTGTCGGTCCTCCAGCTGGCTTCTAACTAACCAAGGGCGGCGCCCGGGCACGGCCCTTGGTATCCGACAGCGTCGAGCACCGAGCCGCGAGTGTGAGCGAGCGGTCCAGAGATGACGCCGCTCAGCACGGATGAATCCGCGTGTACCTCAAGGCCGGCACCTGAAAGGAGAAAACAATTCTCGTTCCGACGCGCATAAGCAGCTAAATATACGTGACCGAACTTATCAAATGGACTACTAAGAAACCTACTCCAACCTCGTCACATCCACGTACTTTACGCCCACTGTCCTGCCGCCGCGGACGAGGCGGGCGTCGAGCCGTGCTGAGCCGACATCGAGCTCGACTTCGCGAAACGTGACGGATTCGGCTGATCGGGTGAACGGCTTCCGCAGCTTGACCTTGCCTAATCTGAACTCGGCACGTCCTGCCCTCGTTTGTGTCGAAAACCGAAGACGTATGTCGTAGCTGCCGGCGGCCGCCACCTCAACTTGCCAGTAGCCGAGGTGGCGATCGCTCCAACCGTCCGCTCCCAGCGCCCTCCAATCCTGGCGGGTAAGGATGACGGGGTTCTCGTGTTCGGATCCGACGATGATTCTCGGCGGGTCGTAGCCTCGAGTCCCGGAAACGTCGCGGAACCAGCGCTCGTAGCCTGCCTTCAGCCCCCCGAGAGTCGCTTGCCGTTCTCCTTTGATGGCGGCCTGCTCTCCGGGGTCGGCCTTGATGTCGTAGAGTTCGAAGCGCGGCTTGCGCCCCATTTGCTTTCCGAGGGTTCGGCTCTGAACGAGTTTGAACGGCTCCGAGATCGCGGCGAAGTTGCCGTAGAGCTGGGGCTTGTTCCCCCGCTGCCACTGGATGTAGAGAGTTCGCTCGGGCCAGTCGCCGTCCTCGCCAACCAACAGCGGCATCAGGCTTACCCCGTCCAGCTTCAGGCCGGCGGGTCGATCGATTCCGGCTGCTTCGAGCAGTGTTGGCAGGACATCGATATGGGCGGCAATGCGATCGACTTTCGCGGGCCGCAACTTCGCCGGCCAGCGCACAAAGAAGGGAACTCGGATTCCACCTTCGTAGACCGTGCCCTTTTGGCCCCGCAGCCCCGCCGTGAAGTGCTGGGTCGTGGGGCCATTATCAGTCAGGAAGATGAGCGCGGTGTTTTCTGAGATCCCCAGTTCTTCGAGTTTGGCCAGCAGCCTGCCGACGTTGTCGTCGATGTTCGTAATCATCCCGTAGATGCGCGCGTCCTCATCGCTGAGGCCCTGGGCGCGATAGGGCTTGCTGTAGGACTCGGGTACGAGGTACGGCGAGTGTGGGGTGTTTGTGGCCACGTAGGTGAAGAATGGCTGATCGCGATGTTGTTCGATGAAGCGCAGGGCGGCGTCGAAGAAAACATCGGTGCAGTATCCCTCGAACTGCTTTTCTTCGCCGTTGTGTTGCAGTATCGGGTTGAAGTAGCCCGTCCCCGGAGGGTCGGCCGGCGAGCCGATGCCCCAGCCTCGGTGCACGAGCGCTTGCTCGAAGCCCTGATCCAGCGGTCTCATGGGGTAGCTGTCGCCGAGGTGCCATTTGCCGAAGATGCCCGTGCGGTATCCGGCATCACGGAGTATTTCCGCTAACGTCGTTTCGTCCGTGTGCATCATGGCCCGCCCGAGGGAGATGTCCACAACGCCCGTCCGGTAGTTGTAGCGGCCCGTCATCAAGCTGGCCCGCGTCGGCGAGCACAAAGGCGAAACGTAGAAGCGAGTGAACTCGACACTTTCCCCGGCCAGCCGATCAAGATTCGGCGTGCGCAGGACCTTGTTCCCATGCGCGCCTAGTTGGGCCCAGCCCTGATCGTCCGTCATGACGATAACGATATTGGGTGGCGGTGTTTTCGGAGGCGCTGGGTCATCCCCACTGCAAGCGGCCAGCGCAAACAGCAGTGCAACTGCCGGCCAAGCACGTAGGGACTGTTTTACAGGTCGAGCCTGGTTTTTGACGCTTTGCCAAGAAGTCGAGTTCATGGTTTTTGACTGCCAACAGTTTACATGCCGGGGGGAAGTTTGGCATCTCTCCGTTTCGGGCTGATACACCAGTCCCGAGCGGCGAACAGCAGTCAATCCCGATGCTGACTGATGAACCTCGAGGAGAGATGCGTTGGAATAGTAATCGATCAGTATTTTCGTAGCTTGAAAACGTAGTCCCCACGGACCGATGGGTGACAAACGCCGTGCCTCAGTCATGGAGTTAGGTCAGCCGGCGGCGGGCCAGATACCAAGAGTTGGAATTCCGGCCCCATAATGCTTCGAAAGCGGCGTCCTTCAAAACCTTCTTCTTTCTGATGCCTTCTTCCAAAGCCCGCCGCAAGTACAGAATGGCTCGCTCGTACAACCCCGCGGCCGTGTAACCTTGCGGCAGGTAGTAGTAGTATCTGGCACGATCCTCGACCGAACGATCTTGGAGCAACGTTCCGACGGTACTCCGGCGCTCAAACACTTCGGGGTCCTCCCCCCTCGAACACCTCACAAAGGAGATCCACACACAGCCCTCGTCCCTTGCCCGACCAACCCCATTTCAGGATCATTCTTGGATTGGAAAATGCTTCTGCGCGAAGGCGAAAAAGGTAGTTCTACTCGTTTTTCGTACCGGCTTTAAGTTTTTTCGTGTGTGCGAGTTGTGAGATTCGGCGAACCCCGGCCGGTTAAGATTTGGACGTGGCGCGTGCCTCCGGCGTGCCGGTAACCGATTCGTCGGTTCGTTTGGGCAGAGAAGTGGCTGGTGGCAGAGGGGAGCTGGCGCTCACAAAACCGGCCCCGCGTCCGCGCCCAACATCGCCCCCCGCAGCAGCGGAATCGGGGGACCACCGTAGGAGAGAAAGCGGTCGTGAAACTCGCGCCAAGCCTGGCGTCCGCCGCGGGTAGATGTCCAGTCGTCCCGCAGCTTGCGGATCATCAGTTTGCCCAGTGTGTAGTTCAGATAGGCCGGGTCGAAGGTTCCCCGCGCCGCTTGTTGGCGAGCGTTCCCCGGGTCTTGGAAGGCCTTCTCGCGGAACATCTGCTCGGATTCCTCGACAGTCATGCGACCGCTATGCAGACCGATCGCGGACAGATACCGTACATTCCTCAGCAAAGCGTTCAGAAGCTGGCCGACACGGGTTTCGTGATCACCGCGGTTGAGTCCCGCTTCCCAGACCAACTCCTCGACGTAGTGGGCCCACCCCTCGGCGAAGCCGTACCCGACGAAAAGCCGTCCGATGGTGGACAGGGATCGGTTGGAGTGAAGGTACTGCAGAAAGTGCCCGGGCCAGACTTCGTGCACGGAAATAAACAAAAGATCGGAAGCGCCTGGAAGGTAGTCTTGGCGTTCTTTCTCCGTCCAGGTGGGATCAGGCGGTGCGATGTAGTAGATTGACGGCAGATTCGCTTCCAGCGGACCGGGGATATCGATGTAGGCCGCGTTCCATCGCATGTAGGGGGGCGACTCGGCGACGTGGGCTTCTTCGGTCCCCGGTATGCTCACGAGATCGTTTTCCGCAACAAACCGCTTCAGGCTGCCTAGCTGTTCTCGGGCAGCCGCCACCGGTCCCTGGGCGGGTTTGCGCGACTGGACCCGCGCTGCGCATTCCGCGATGGTCTTCCCCGATGCGAACTCAGCGCAAGCTTGCTCCAAGGCTGCCATATTTCGTTCCAGGTCCTCGCGCCCAAGCTGTTCGAGACGATCGAGACCTATCCCAACCCGTTCCGTCTCGTAAAGCATCCGCGAAAACAAATCCGGCCCGAGCGCAAAGTCGTCGTTCGCTTCCGCTTCTTGCTCGCCCAACCAAGCGTCCAGGCTGCTCATCGCCGCTATTGCTTCGGCGTTAGCCTCGCCGAACTCGGCTTGTACTGCTTGATCCTCGACAGCTTTGAACACACTAGGTACGTCCTTTTGGAAGTACGAAACCAATCCCCCGAACACCGTCCGGCCGATTTCCACGTGGGTTCTGGGTAGCGGGGTGCGCAGGTTGGCTTGGATTTGTTCGACGGCTCGCGGCAGACTCTTCGCGTAGGCAATGTAGGAACGCAGCCGCTGGTGAAGCGGGGCGTATTGGCGGGTGACATAGACGTTCGGGTCAAGAGCGCCGGCGTAAAAAGTCGGATTGCGATAGGCCGCTTGGGAAGTTTCGAGCCAGAACAGGCGTTCATCGGCGACCGCTACAAGATAATCCCGCTCGAACTGCTGCTGCTCACTGAGACGGTTGGTCTCAAAGGCCTTCGCTCGTTCGCGGCTGCCTTTTAGAAACGCGGCTGCTCGTGCCAGCCCTTCGGTGCTCCAGTCCGGCAGCCTGCCGTCAAAGTCGTGCCGCCCGGCATCAACGGCCGAAGCAGGATCGACCTCGAACAAGCCTTCGATGAATTCCTCTTGAAAAGAATCCCAGCTGGAATCTTTGTCTTGATCCGATGTGGTCAAAGACTTACAGCCTCCTAGCAAGATGATCGACACGAAGCTCGACGACAAGAGCAAGGCTGTTACGGCACCGCGAATACCCATTGTCGACGTCTTCCCGGTCCTGGGCCAGCATTATCGCAGTAGGGCTTGTGGCCTGCAAGCTCCTTTACTCCCGCGGCTCAGAATCAGGGCTGCTGCCGACCGGTTCCTCAAACGGAGCCGCGCGCGTCAGCAAGCGGTCCAGTGACAGAGTTCGCCGCGGCGCCGCGGCGAGCATAGAGCGTTCGGTTCCCTACCACTCGTGCCCTTCACCGCGGGTAAGGGTGGTTTCGCAGAATCGTGAAGGCCCGGTAGATTTGCTCCGCGAGGACAACCCGCGCCAGCTCGTGCGGCAGGGTCATTTTGGAGAGCGACAACAGTAGATCGGCATCCTCAAGGAATGACTGGGAGAACCCATCCGCCCCGCCGACAAAGAAGGCAACGTCTCGCTGGGCTTTTTCTAGGAACGTAGCTAGCTCCTGAGAACTCATTTGCCTTCCGCTGGGGTCAAGCACGACTTTCGCTGTACGCTGATAGTCCTTGACGGCGCGCTCGTCTTTAAGCGAACGCATTTCGAAGCGGCAGTAGTGCTCAATGCGCCGAGCGTAGTCCTCGGCCAGGAGGTTTGCCTCGCGATTCCGGGGTTTGCCGATGCAGAGCAGGTAGAGTTTCAACGTGTATTTGGGGCAACCTTTTCCGGCTGAGTAGTCCGTTTCATCAGTTCGTTCGCGTATATTTAGAGCTGGGTGGACGAACTTCGTGCACGGCATGCCGTGCCCCTACGTTTCCAGGCACCCAACAGATCTGTAGGGGCACAGCATGCTGTGCCCGCCGCCGCCCACTAGGCCGCCTCGGGGATCGGCAGCCGGGGTGCGTTCCTCCAGAGTCTTTCGAGATCGTAGAAACGGCGTGATTCTTCCGAAAAGATGTGCGCAACGAAGTCACCGTAGTCCATGAGAATCCATTCCGCGTTCTGATAGCCTTCGATCCCAATAGGACGCACACCTTCCTTTTTCAGGGCCATCTCGATCGCATCGGAGATGGCCTGGTTTTGGCGGGCATTCGTGCCCGCGCATATCACAAACGTGTCGGTGAAAGAGCTGATCTTGGCGATGTCGAGAACGACAATCTCTTCGCCTTTCCTCGACCGGGCAGCCTCAACCGCTATCTCCCAATCACTCATCTCGGCCATTCTCGTGACCTACTATCTTAGCTCCCATCGGACGCGACAGAGCGTCTTCTGAACTAATAAGCTGTCCCAGACAAGACTGTCTGATCGTCCTGGCGACGTGGCGCACGCTTTCAGCGTGCTGTGTCGGGCTTTCGAGCCCGACATTTTCGAATCGATAGTGAACTCGTCTCGGGCAGTCCACTAGTATTCTCGCGGCCCGGCAAGACAGGTGGGCAATGTCTCAACTCCGCCACGAACGCTGGGTCGACGTAAGCCACGGCCGGATGGGTGTTTCGCTTCGCTGTGTTATATTAGTCTCCTATGCCGCGCGGCTACGTCCCCATCTTGATCTTTCTTGCTCTCGCCGCGGCCTTCCCCATCGTTACGATCCTGGCGGCGAAGCTTATTCGGCCCAGTGTGCCCGCAAAAGTCAAGGCCGAGCCCTACGAGTGCGGCATCGAGCCGGAAGGCGACACGCGGGGACGATACTCCATCCGCTTCTACTTGGTCGCCATCCTGTTTGTCATCTTCGACGTCGAAACGGTCTTTCTGTTTCCGTGGGCTATTCAGTACGACGTCCTCGGGCTGTTCGGCCTGATCGAGATGTTGGTTTTCCTTGCCATTCTGATCGTCGGCTACATTTGGGTCTTTCGCCAGGGCGCCCTGAAGTGGGTCTGACCCCTAACGGAAGGACCCCGGCTCTCCACCTTACACGCACTTGAGGGTAATGCCCCCGTCGACCACCAGCTCCGCTCCAGTCACGTACTTGGCTTCGTCCGAGGCGAGATAGAGGGACGCATAGGCCACGTCCCAGGCATCGCCGCCTTTTCCCATGGGTACCTGGGCCGCCCGGATTCGGAACATCTCCTCGACATCTCCCTCGGCGTAGTGGTCCGCTAGTGACTTCTCCACCAAGGGAGTGCGCATCAAACCGGGGCAAACGCTATTGCAACGAATCCCCTTGGGAGCATACTGCGCCGCGACGACGCGCGTGAAGTGGCTCACCGCCGCCTTCGAGGTGTTATAGGCGATATAAGGGATGCCGACGTCGCGTAGCCCCGCGATGGAGGAGATGTTGACGATGGCTCCGGCCCCCTGCCGCTCCATCACGGGCAGGACGTACTTACAGGTTAGGAACATGCTCTTCAGGTTGATGTTGTGGACTCGGTCCCAGTCCTCCTCGCTAGTCTCCACCGGCCCGCCCATCGCCAGAGTGCCTACATTGTTCTGTAGCACGTCGATACGACCGTAGTTCGCCAAGCAACCCTCCACCATGGCCTCGACCTGATCCGAGCGGGAGACGTCGCACTCCCATGCCTCGGCCCGGCCGCCCTCACCGCGGATGAAGTCGCGGGTCTCCTCGGCCGCCTCGCGGCGGATGTCCACGCAGAAGACTGTAGCTCCCTCGCGGGCGAACAGCACAGCCGTGGCCTTTCCGTTACCCCAGCCCGGCCCTACACAGCCTGCGCCGGATACGATAGCCACCTTGTCTTTGAGTCGTGTACCCATTCTTTGGACCGTCCGGTCGGACAACCCTTCGATCGGGCCGCCTGTTAACCGAGAGGCACCGGCTCGATTACCCGGACCTCCATCTTGGCGATGTGGTCTTTTGGCAGGTTGCCCAGAGCCTGGCGCTCGGGCGAGGCGAAGTATTCGGCTTCCCTATCGGGGATAACATCCGCGCTGTCGAAGCTTCGCACCCAGATGAATTCGTTCTGCTCGGCGTTGACCCAGGCCGCTTCCACCGGGATGGCCAGCTTTCGGTGGATCGGTCGAATCTGCTCGTGGAAGAGCGTCAACCAGGAGCTCATCATTCCCGGGTTGATGGTGTAGATACGTAGTTGCGAAACCATTGTCTTACTCCCTTAGGATACCCCTGGATTTCTACGAGTCAGTCCCTCCACCCGGCGATCGAGAGGACCGGGAAGCGCCGGCGTGTGGCGACAACAGCGACGATGTTCTTGGCGCGCCACACTCAAAGCAGCGAATGATCCACTGGCCCGCTTCGCTCTCAGCCGGTGCGGTAAGGGCTCGGTGACAGTACCGCCGCGACATGTCGCCCGGGACAAGCGGGATCGCTTGTCCCCACTTGAGTCGTCACAAGCTGCGGCAGTAGGGACCGGCGATCTCGCCGGTCCAAAGGTCCGACATGTCGCTCCCGGGGAGCCGCTTGGCTGCCCCCGCTTTAAGGTGCCAACTTGGAACCTTAAAGCTCGGTTCTCTTCGGACGTCAGGCGCAACATAAAGTCCTCGGGGAAACGATTTCGATTCCGATTGACCTGTCGCTTCAGGTACTTGGTCTCAACGCCGTACAGCTCGGCAAGGTCGGAATCGAGCATAACCTTGTGTCCGCGAATCAGAAAATGCGCCGCTCGATCATCTCGACGGGAACCGGCAGCTGCTCGCTGCTTGAGAGTTTGGATTTTTTGGCCATTCTGGAAATGGTTACGGAAAAGTACTCGGCTTCGGTGAGGTGCCTCGGGTCCCCGCTACCCCTACGATACAATGTGAAGGGCCTCGCCATGCACGTTACTGTCTTGTTTTTCGGCGTGTTAAAGGACCTGATCGGCCGCTCCCAGGACGATCTGGAACTCCCCGAGGGCGCCCGCCTGGAAACGGTCTTCGAGCACTATGCGTCCCAATTCCCGAGGCTACACCAGATGGCCGGCAGTATCGCGCTGGCGCGCAATCACGAGTTTGCCGACCCTGACGCGGCACTCGGTGACGGAGACGAGGTCGCCTTGATGCCTCCGGTGAGCGGAGGCGCCGCGGGTTCGTCCCCTTGGCTCGCCTGCGCCGCCGAAGAATCGAGCTTCTACGCTCTCACGAAGCAGCCGATCGATATTCAGGTCCTCAAGGAGCGACTTGTCAAAGGTGAAGATGGCGCGGTCGTCACCTTTGAAGGGGTTGTGCGAAACCATTCCGGTGAGCGTAAGACCCGCTTTCTCGACTACGAATGCTACGTTCCGGTGGCCATGAGCAAGATGCAAGAAATCGGCCGCCAGACCCTCGAAACCTATCCGATTCGCGGAATCACGATGGTGCATCGCTTGGGGCGGCTCGAGATCAGCGAGACAAGTGTTGCCATCCTGGTCACGGCTGCGCATCGCAAACCTGCCTATGAAGCCAGCCTGGAGGCCATCAACCGGCTCAAGCGCCTGGTCCCTATTTGGAAGAAAGAGTACTTCGAGGACGGCGAGGTTTGGGTCGAAGGGGAGTGGGAGGCCTCGGTTCCGCGCGGCGTGGGAACTCCCCAGTGAGCGCTCGAGCCTGTGTGGTGTTGGCGCTCTTGGTGCTGGCGGCGGAAGCCCCTCTGTCCGCCCAGCAATCCTCTGACGACCCCACCTTCAAGGTCGAGGTGAGCCTAGTTCACGTGCTGGTGACGGTGAAAGATCTCAGCGGTGCTCCCATAGCAGACCTCGAGAAGGAGGATTTCACCGTCTTGGACGGTGATGTCGAACGGCAGATCGCCGTGTTCGAACGGCGCACCAATCGCCCCCTTTCGGTGGCGCTGATGCTCGACACGAGCTTGAGTACGGCCAAGGAGCTCGACTTCGAGCGGGAATCAGCCAAACGTTTTGTGCGCAACCTGTTGGGGCCGGGATCCCATCGTAGCGACCGGGTGGGCATCTTCCAGTTCTCGGTCTACGTCGAGTTGCTAACCGGTTTCACCGCCTCGACGAAGCGCCTCGACAAAGCTCTGGATCGGATTCGAGCCGATAGCGGCACATCGATGTATGACGGGATCTTGCTAGCCGCCGGGCAGCTCAGGCGCCGTCCCGGGCGCAAAGTCATGATCATCATCACCGATGGCGGGGATACGACCAGCAACGTGCCCTACCGGAAAGCCTTGCAGGAAGCCCACGCCGTCGACGCCGTGATCTATGGCATCATCGTCATGCCCATCACTGCCGACGCGGGGCGCAACGTCGGAGGAGAGAATGCGCTCAAGGCGCTGGCCGCCAGCACCGGCGGCACAACCTTCATTCAGCACGCCGGAGCGGATTTGGACCGCGCGTTCAATGAGATTCTGCGCAACCTAAGGACGCAATACCTCATCGCCTACTATCCCCCAGAGGACTTGACCGCCACGGAAAGCTTTCGCAGGACGAGCATCACCGTCAGCCACCCGAATGCACGGGTTCTGGCCCGCAACGGGTATTTCGTCCCGGCGACTCCCAAGGCCCCGCCGCGCGGTAAGATCAACCTCCGGCCCAGGGCGGGTCCGCAAGACTCCGAGTCCCAGGCGCCCATCGAAGGAACAACCGAGAAGAGGAGCCAACCTTGAAGCGGAAGCGTCCCAGCGGGAAACCACCGCGCCGCACAGCCAAGAGAACCGACGATCGGAGTTCGGTTTCCAGGCCAAAGTCGCAGGGGAGCCGGGCCAGGCCCTACACCTTCGAAGAAGCCAACTACTTGAAGCGCCTGATAGAGAAAGAGATTCCCGTATTGGTGCGGCTGCGTGACAACGAAGAAGTCGTCGGGCTCATTGCATATCATGATTCGACTTCTATACGCTTGAGCCGACAAGGCACACCGAAACTGTTCGTTTTAAAAAGCGAGATTAAGTATTTCTACGAGCAGCCGGAGACGCGGTCCTAGCGTGCAACCTTGGTAGTCCGTTTCACAAGTTCGGTCACGTATATTTAGAAGCCAGGTGGACGGTCGGGAACTTCGGGCACGGCATGCCGTGCCCCTACGTTTCCAGGCACCCAACAGATCTGTAGGGGCACAGCATGCTGTGCCCGCCTGCACTCGCCCGAAACGTGAGTCTATTTATGAAATGGAGTAATTAGGTTTGAAGGTAGGCCCGGTCTGTAACAAGAACAAGGGGAGGGACCGTATTCTCATGCAGGCGGGTTAACGGAGTTGGCCGCTTCTGGCCCATTTTACAGCAGATGAATAACGTCGACTACGTATCCATCGCCGCCGAGCTTTCTCGCGAAGCGGGAGCACAAATACTCCCCTATCTCGGACAGCCCCTCGAGATGGAGTACAAGGGCGCGTTCGATCTCGTGACCGCCGCGGATCGTGCCTCCGAGAAGCTGATTGTTGAACGACTGCAATCGAGGTTTCCCGGTCACTCCATCATCGCGGAAGAAGGCAGTGGCGTCGAGACTGGGTCCGAATACGTGTGGTACGTCGACCCTCTCGACGGCACCACTAACTTTGCGCACGGGTTTCCCGCCTTTTGCGTCAGTATCGGTCTCGCGTTCCGTGGTGAGATGGTGGCGGGTGTCGTCTACGACCCACTGCGGGAAGAACTGTTTAGCGCCGAGCAAGGCTCCGGAGCGTATCTCAATAGCCGCCGGATTCAAGTTTCAAAGCGCGAATCTCTTAAGGAAAGCTTGATCGGAACCGGGTTTGCGAGCCCCAAGAGGCACGCTGACATCAACGTCTACTGTTTTCACCAAGTGTGCATGCTCACCCACGGGGTCAGACGCGCGGGATCAGCCGCGCTGGACCTATGCTCGGTCGCGAGTGGCCGCTTGGACGGGTTTTGGGAGTTCAACCTCAACGCCTGGGATGTCGCCGCCGGACTGCTGATGATTCAAGAAGCCGGAGGGACCTATGAGGACATGAAGGGGGCGTCCTACGAACTGGCCGGCCCGCACCTAGCCGCCTCGAACGGGAGAATCCAGCAGGAGCTTCTAAAACTTTTCGAGGACGTCTTTGCGGGGCGATATCGGGTGCCGATCCCCCCCCTTACGATCTGACCCCAGTTCAACGACCCAGCGGGAAAAGGGACGTGCAAGCGGGTCTGCGATACCGTGCTGGGGCCGGGGCAGCCCGCTCGGGAGCGCACCTAAGTAGCATTCTAGCAGTCACAAACGGCCCGCAATTCCTTGCGCTCCAACCCAGTCAATGTTAGGCTGGACTGATCTACACCCATTAGCTTAAGTGGCCGTAGCTTTCTCCAGGCGGGAAAGCGAGGGGATTGTGTGCATCGATGATCAGAATTGTCGACTTAATTCGCCGCAAGACAGATGGCGAAGAGGTTACCTTCGAAGAGTTTGAGCAGCTCATCAGTGGTTATGCGCGGGGCGAAGTCAAGGACTATCAGATGGGCGCCTTTTTGATGGCGGGCTCCTGCAACGGTTTCAGCGCCACCGAAGCGGCCGCCCTTACATCGGCCATGCTGAAGTGCGGCCGGCAGGTAGACCTGAGCGATATCCCGCAACCGAAAGTTGACAAGCACTCGACAGGCGGAGTGGGAGACAAGATCACTCTGATCGCCTCTCCGATCGCCGCCGCCGCCGGCATCGCGGTTCCCACTATTACCGATCGGGGTATGGGGTATACCGGCGGCACCCTCGACAAGTTGCAGGCCATACCGGGATTTCAAACCGAGCTGCCGTTGGCCGAATTCCGGCAGACCGTGGCTACCCACGGCTTGGCGTTTACCGGTCAGACGAACGAATTGGCGCCTGCCGACAAGAAGCTCTTCGCTCTGCGGGACGCCACGGGGGCGACCGATTGTTTGGAGCTGATCGCCGCTTCGATCATGTCCAAAAAGCTGGCCGAGGGCATCGACGGACTGGTCCTCGACGTCAAGGTCGGCCGAGGCTCGCTGATCCGCGACCGCGCTGAGGCACGCCGCCTGGCGGAGTTGATGATCACCATCGGGCGTCGCATGGAGGTGCGCATGCAGGCCTTGCTGACGGACATGAATCAGCCGCTGGGATTCACCGTCGGTAATGCTCTCGAGGTGATGGAGGTCTCACAGACCCTGCAGGGCCAAGGCCCCGCCGACTTGGTTGGCCTTTCGGTCGAGATTGCGGCTCGCATGATTTACTTGGGCGAGCCGTCTCGTTCGCTTGAGAGTGCCCGAGATCAAGCACAGCAGCTACTTGCCGACGGCTCGGCGTTTGCGAAGCTGCAGGCGGTCATCGAGGCGCAGGGCGGCGACCCGAACGTCCTCCAGCAATTCGAGCTGCTCCCGAATGCCAGTGGCGAGCACATCATCTCATCACCTCGAGCGGGTTTCGTCAGTCGCATTAATGCCGACGACATCGGGCGCGCCGCTACCCTGCTCGGAGCCGGTCGAGACGCTATGGACGACACCATCGATCCGGCTGTGGGCGTCATCCTGCAATCAAAGGTCGGGGACGAGGTTGTGGAAGGTTCTCGCCTCTGCGCCCTCTACTACACCGACGAGACCAATCTTCAGGAAGGGGTCCAGTTGGTCGAAGATGCCTTCCGGATCTCGGCCACCCAACCCGAACCGCTTGACCTTGCGCTCGATCTGGTACAGTAGCTCCCTTTTACGTCTTTGGTAAAAGCAGCGCTGTGACGATCGGTTGTAGCGCACTTGTTTCTGGCTCATTTTGGTTCCGGGTCGACTCCGTATTTCCGCAACCGTAGAATGCTTCAGTTCCACAAGGGCAGCGCGGTGAACCATGGACGTCTCGGCATCCTTCCTGGGGCGTTCAATCCGCCTACCAACGCTCATCTAGCCCTGGCGGACGCGGCACGGACCCAACACCGGCTCGGCCAGGTAGTTTTTCTCTTGCCCCGGGTCTTTCCCCACAAGCAATTCGTGGGCGCGTCGTTCGAAGACCGCCTGGGGCTTCTCGAAGTTACGCTCGGCAGCTCGCCGAGCTTCGCGATCGCCTCTTCAGAAGGCGGGCTCTTCATCGAGATCGCCCGCTCGTTTCGCAAAGCCTGTGCCCCTTCGGTCGAACTGTTCTTGCTCTGCGGGCGAGACGCCGCCCTGCGCATTGCCAATTGGGACTATGCCGACGGGCCTTCGTTTGCGAGCCAGCTCGAGGAGTTTCAACTTTTGGTCGCCTCCCGGCAAGGAGCCTACAGCCCACCTGAGGAGTATCGAGGCCGTATCCACCTCATTGATCTGCCAACCTCGTTTGACCAGGTATCCTCTTCGACCGTTCGCCAAGCGATCGCGGAAGGAAGACCGTGGGAGCAGTTCGTGCCCGAAGCCGTAGCGAGAGAGATCGTGGCTCGAGGCCTTTACCGTGCGAGGTGATTTCTCAGCCTTGTGGCGCAAGCTCTTAGCCCCCTTTTCTCACGAGGGTCTGGATGGCCGGCGTTGAACAAACTAGTTGTACGGGGGGACCGTTGCAGTGCGGGGAAAGCAAGGGGGGCATGGGGAACGGTGTCCAAGGTGTTGATTTATAAGGATACTACTAGGTTTCTAGTTAGGCGGTGGCCATGATCGCCTTATCTCATGTCGCAAACGGTAGCGGACCGGTAAAACCACGGATGCGAGAGGGATCGCAGATGCTAAATCTGGAACCTGAACTTTATCCTCTGCCGTTGGCGCGTTTTGTGCCTCTACTCTCCGAACACTTCGGTTCCGACAGAGCCTCCCGCATTCATCGCCAAGTTGCCGCCGTCCATCGGAATCAGCGCGCCTGTGATCCAGGAGGAGGCGTCGGAAGCCAGAAACACAGCGAGACCCTTGATGTCTTCCGGCGCGCCAAATCGGCCCGTGGGTATGCCGCTGAGAAAACGGTCTTTGATGCGCGGATCGGCGTCGATCCGGGCTTTTAGGCCGGGGTTGAGAACCTGGGCGGGTAGGATCGAATTGACGCGCACCCCGCGTCCGCTCCATTCGGTGCTTAACTCGCGCGTCATTTGGACCACCGCCCCCATGGCCATGCTGTAAGCAATGTGGCCGCGACCCATCCCCGTGACGCTCGCCAGCGAACCGAGATTGACGATACTTCCCTTCCCGGCGGCCAACATGCGGCGCCCCGCTTCCTGGCAACAGCAGAAGCGTCCGTAGACCAAACTGCGCCACGTCCATTCGACCTCGTCCAGCGAAATGTCTTCGGGTTTTCGGCGTACCGCCTCGCCCGCGATGTTGGCAAGGAAGTCAATCCGGCCGAACTCGCCGTCGAGCCGCGCGAACATCGAACGAATCTGTTCAGGTTGAGAGACGTCGCAGATCAGCGGCAGTGCTCGGCGTTCGAGCGATTCGATTTCGACTGCGGTCGCCCGGACTCCATCTTCATTGATGTCCGCCAAGACGACTGAGGCGCCCGCTTCCGCCAGCGCCATCGCGGTCGCCTTGCCCATGCCGCTCGCCGCGCCCGACACCAGTGCAACACGGCCTGACAGATCAAACATGTTCCTATCCTTCGTCATTCGTTATGTACCTTGGCGAACGTGCCGTGTCATCCCGACCCGAGCAGTTAAGCCCGAATCTCCGATGCGCCGAATTCAGACACCTGCACGTAACTACCAGTTCAGTAGTCCAGGCTTTTGCTTTTTCCACCCATCGTCCGATGGAAAGACGGTCTTCATTACGATTTTCTGAATGTCGCCATCGGAAAACGGGTTGATGGTATCTCTCCATTGCAGGAAGTGTGGAGCTTCGAGGTGAGCCTGGAAAGCGTCTTCGTCGCGGTAGACTTCGTGGAGATAAAATCGCGCAGGGATGCCTGCATCCTGGTGAATATCGAACCGAAAACACCCCGCTTCATCGCGCGTTGCACCATGCGCGTCTCCCAGGCTAGCTTCTTTGAATTCCTCAATGTGCTCAGGCTTGACGTTGATCGTGACGAAGATCGAGTACATGTTGTCCCCTTGGCAGTAGTTCCAGGATTCGTTCGTTCGCGGCTCGGACCTTTAGTGGCGGTGATCTTGTAGTGGCTGATGGGTTGGCCGATCATCGACAGCAAGATTGTACCGCCGCGGGATTCCTGGTGGTAACCTTCCCACTCGCTATACGATGGTACCATCGTTCAAGCTACTGAATCGGCCCAGATTTCACCCCTTCTGATGTCTTTCTGAGGGGCCACTGCCGCCTGATTACTGGATGCGAAGAGATTTCTCAACAGGTATGCTCAACCAAGGACTGGGTACCCTGCGGCTCAAAAAGCACCCCGCCAAAACATTCATCGGCAGGATCGAAAAGGGCTTTGATTTCCTGGGTTACCACTTCAGCCCGCAGGGGGTGACGCTAGCTAAGCAGAAGACCTGGCCTCGGCTCAACGGACCTTACCTTGCATGAAGAGTAGGGTTAGCTCCATGCTGTCAGATACGTCCGTTTTCTCCACAAGAGATGCAATTTCGTGCTCCACTTCGCCTTCAGTGATACCCAGTTTTTCGGCGATCTCCCGGTTACTGAAGCCGTGTGAGGCGAAATGGACAAGGGCGCGTTCAAAAGGCGTCAGCGCGAAGGGCATCGGCGGCGTAAGAGTTGCTCCTTTCCTTACGGGCCGAGCCATCGGCCCTCGATTTAGGTCTGTTGAGGGGGCCAACGGTCATACCAGCGGCTGATTCTTCTGTGGCGCACACTTTCAGTGTGCCGCGTCGAGACTCCTCTCGACGCTTGGGGCAGTTCGGCTTCGCGGTTGTTGATACCCTCAGCCGGCGGTTGCCGCGTCACGACGCGGCGCGGCTCAGCCTCCTCCGTCATCGGCCTCTCGCAAAGACAGAAGAGCCGCGGACGAAAGTCCGCGGTCAAGCTCGCGAATGACCTCGATTACTGGGGCAAGGCCCGGCAGTCACGAGCCTTCCAACCGCACTTTCATCCTTCGGCCCGCGGCTGCTACTTCACGACGCCGCCCCCGCCTTCAAGGCAGCTGTTGAATGACCGGTTATCAAACGCGACTGCGGCTGGGCCATTATCGGTCGAGCCCAGTAAGGGACAAACACTCTTGTTTGTCCTAGCCGCCGCCAGGCGGCTCGTAACGATGTTCGAGCTGCGTTCACGCGGCTTTCGTGGGCCGTTGCTAGGCCAGCCGTTTTACGGCTGGAACTGCGCCCTGCACACCCGGTGGTTATTCCCGGTGCTCGGACGCCTCCGGCGGCAGACGCGAGCCTGTGTAGCGCGGACCTGGCGCCTTTCCAGTGTCCGCGTCCTTCGGCTACCCCGTTGTCATGACAAGACGCGAAGCGCCGCAAGGATTGTGCTACCCGGGACATGGTGTGGACTTTATGCCGGGCACATAGTGAACAGGGGCTCCTTTCTTATGATGTTGTCAGATTGAGTGGAGGAGGTGGTGGAGGAGGCTGCGGAGGCGCCACCTCTTTTTGACGATGGCCAGAGGTCGCCGAGGGCACGACATGTCGTGCCCCTACGTTGTGTTTGGGGGCGGCGCGAGCTGGCGCGAAACCGAGGCACCCTTGAATAAGAGCCGTAGGGCAGGGCTGGGCGGCCGTTTGCCCAGACCTGCGGCCTTTCTAAGATTGATCGGTCAGCCGATCAGGCACCGGCGAGTTGGGCGGCGATTTCGTCGAGGTCGGGGTCGCGGCGGTGGTAGCCGGTTTCGGTGACGAGTTGGCGGGCTTTGTCGAGGTGCTCGCGGGCGGCGGCGGGGTCGGACTCGGCGAGGGCGAGGCGGGCGCTCTCAAGGTGGAAGTCGGTGAGGTGCAGGCGCATCCCGCCTCGGCGACCGATCTTCTCGACTTCGCGCAGGTCGCGGCGGGCTCGGTCGAAATGCCCCTGGTGGCGGTGGAGTTCGCTGCGGGCGAGCAGGCCGCCCAGTACGTAGTCTTGACGGCCGGCAGCGCGGAGGCCGTTGACGGCTTCGTCGAGGTGCTTGGCGGCCTCGGGCACGTCGCCCAAGGCCAGGGCGCGGCCCGGCCCAGGGTCAGATGGTCCAGGGCGATCGTGAGGAGCGAGAGCCCGGCTGCTCGCGCCCACTCAAGCGTCTGCCTCGCCCTGCGCTGTGCCTCGACCGCCTCGTCCTGGGCGAGCAGCAGGTCGCAGAACTTATAGCCCCGTTGCGAATAGAGCAGCGGGCGGCCGGGCTGGCGCTCCCGCTGCAGACGCTCGGCTTCCCGGAACAGCTTCTCGGCCACCTCCCGACGACCCGCTTGGTGCTCGGCATCGCCCTCTTTCGCTCGCTGCTTTAGGTGCTCGAAAGAGTCCCCGCTATCGTCGGCGTACCCGATCGCCCGCCGGCCGTACTCCACCGCCGCCTCCACCTCTCCCCGTGTCAACTGAAGCTCGCTCAGGTTACCTGCGCCGATGGAGGCATTCTTCCAGTCTCCTCGGTCGGCTGCAGCCTTCACTGCCGCAGCCATCGGCTCCGCCGCCTCGCGCAGGCGGAAGCCCGCCGCGCTGAGTAGCCACGCCTGGGAGTCCTCCCGTAGCCCCTTGGCAACCTTGCTCCAGGGCGTCTCGAAGAAGCTCGTCGTCGCCGCCAGGTCCGACCCGAACGCTCCTAGCTTCTTGATGCTGTAGGCCTCGTTCCCGCGCCGAATCCGCGCCCGGAAAACCTGGTCGTACGCCTCCTGATGCCGCTCTGCCGCACAACCATGCGCCACGGCGGCGTACAGCGGCGCCAGGCCCTCTAGTGTTGACGGCTGATCCTCCGCCGGAACCCCCTGATAGTGCTCAAATAGCCGACTGTGGCTCGCCCGCCAGCAGCTTGGCGCGGCGCAAGGTCGCCGGGGCGTCAGCGAAGGCCGAGGCCCCGCCCCGCTTCAGATGGTTGGTCAGCCCCTTGATCGGAGCGTCGGCCAGTAGCGCCCTAATGACCGATTCTTCGACCGGTCCATCGAACAGGCCCAGAATGCGCAGTAAGTCGAGATCCGGTCCCTCGCCGAAGAGCTTCTCGAAGGCCGCCATCACGCGCCGGGCGTGTTTTCCCTTCGCCTCGGGAATGTCAGGAAGCTCGGGGATGTCCGAGACGCCCTGTGCGTCGGGCCAGTTCAGATACGCCGCGAGTAGGTTCAGGGCCAGGGCGTGATGCCCGAAGTTTTTCACCAGGGCTTCGAGCTCGTCGTCGGTCCCCGGGACGCCGCCAATCCACAGCAGCGCCCGGCCGGCCACGGTGGAGACTTTTTCGAGATCCACACGCTCGATCGCGCCTTCGAGATCGGCGACCTCCTCGCGCGTCGAGACCACGCACAGGCCGGGGTTGCGCTCGGCGAGGCCTTCGAGCAGCGTCTTGAGCGCCGGGTCTTTAATCTCGCCGCGGTCGAAGTCATGCCCGGATTGCAGCGGCTCCATGCCGTCGAGCAGCAGCAGCGTGCGCTGTTTGGCGACCAGCTCGGCCAGCCGCTCGCCACGATCCCACGCCGAGCCTTTCTGAGGGTCCGGGTCGCCGAAGAACTCGAGCGCCGTGGCCATGAACTGGTCGGCCGAAGTGACCCGCTCGCTCGTCCCCTGACTGTAAAACGACCAGGCGTAGACCGCCTCGGCCCCACGGTAGTTGTCCTCGTCCATCCCCTCGGTCCAGACGCGGACGAGGGTCGATTTGCCGACGCCGCCGTGGGCTTTGAAGATGACGATGTTGGAGGTTTCGTCGTCCCAGGCTTTGTCAAGGAGATTCAGCTCGTTGCGCCGGCCAAAGAGCAGCGAGCCGGTTTCGGGCAGGCGTGATACGTCCACGAGCGTCGGCGCGTCGAAGGTGGTCTTCGGACGCTCGGGGCTTTTCTTATCCTGGATGAACTCGGCCGCCTGCTCGGCCAAATCCGTGAAAACGAGGTGCTCGCGACCCGAGAAATCGTCGACGAGACTCTTCCCGTCGCGCGGCAACATCTGAAGCTTCTTCAGCCAGGGGTAAAGCTTCCAGGGGCACCGTCGGATGAGGATCGGGAAGATTTCAAGGCCTCCCTTTTGTCGCTTCTGGAGCAGGAACGACATCTCCTCCTCCTGGCAGAAGCGCGAGGCGAGGAAATTCTCGCTCACCAGGCAAATGGCGACGCTGGTTTTCTCGAGAACCTCGTAAATTCGCCGGTACCAGTTTTCGCCGACGCGGATTTCGCGGTCGTTCCAGGTCTGGACGTTCGCTACTTGCTCGAGGATTTGGAGGTAAGGGAGGAGGCGATCCTTCCATTCCTCGTCCTTGTGGCTATAGCTGACGAAAATGTGTGGACTAGACATCGGCGGAGCCAGGACAGAGAGGTGTGAAAAAATTCTGGGGACAGTCAACCGCGGCTGAAGATGCGATTGATTCTAGAACGGGGACAGGCACCTGGAGCAACTCGTTGCGTATGACGAACCCGCAATCGGGGGGCGGGCAACACCAAACTAACCAGATGCGGCCATGGTGCCTGTCCCCCAGCAGTCCCCGATGTTTTTCACACCCTCCAGCCTCAGTTGTCGCGCATTATGACCAAACCTGCGAGGCGTCAGTAGGATAGCAGGACGGGCGAGGTTTTGGACTGTTCGAATTGATATCCGACAAACTCTCCGGGAATCAGCGGGTTATTGTAGAGACTTCTGGTGAGTCAACGGCCGCGGATCTGGCGGGCGATGATGCAACGGGCCAAAGGGGGGAGTGTGCTCGCCCGCCTAGATCCACGCTACGGGCTCTATCAGTCACAACACTCCCGACCCAATAAAATCAACGACATAGGTACCGTGGGCGACACAACCATTGACCCCGTAGTGTATGCTCGAAATAGAAAAAGGGGTTACTCGGCCGGTGGGCAGGGTTTATAGCGAGAATCCGCTCAAACCCGCTCCAAAAACGTCTCGCCACCGGACGGCGTCACGCCTGAGAACGGCGCTGACAAACTAGACCACATAGCGGCGGTGTGAAGGCTCCCAGAGGAGGCGGAGGACCAAGCCGCTGATGTGGTCCGCAAGCATCCCCGAGGTGTTTTGTGGAACACCGGAGGGATGTATCGGGTGGAGCTATACGTTCAAGTACGACGAAGTGTCTGCGTCGAAGGGCTAAGCGAACGCGAAGCAGCACGGCGCTTTGGGATTGCTCGCGAGACCGTGCGCAAGATGTTGCGCTACCGGATTCCGCCGGGCTATCGGCGGAGCAAACCGGCGAGGCGTCCCAAACTGGAGGCCTTCACAGGGATCATCGATCAGATCCTGACCGACGATCGGGAGCGTCCGAGGAAACAACGCCACACCGCACAGCGCATCTTTGACCGCCTCCGCGACGAGTACGGGTTCACAGGCGGCTACACGACCGTCAAGGACTACGTACGCGAGAAGAAGCTGGGCGGACAAGAGATGTTCGTGCCGCTGACGCATCCGCCGGGTGACGCCCAGGCGGACTTCGGCGAAGCGGTCGTCGTCATCAACGGAGTGCAGCGCAAGGCGCACTTCTTGGTCGTCGATCTGCCGCATAGCGATGACGCATTCGTGAAAGCGTTTCCGGCCGAGACGACGGAGGCATTCTGCGAGGGGCACAATGCGGCGTTTCGCTATTTTGGCGGCGTGCCGCGCAGCATCGTCTACGACAACACGAAGCTAGCGGTGGCGAGGATCCTGGGAGACGGCACACGCCAGAGGACCCGTGTCTTCTCCGAGCTGCAGTCACATTATCTGTTCGCCGACCGTTTCGGGCGGCCGGGCAAGGGCAACGACAAAGGCAAAGTGGAAGGGTTGGTGGGCTATGCGCGGCGCAACTTTATGGTGCCGATCCCCAGGTTCTCAAGTTGGGAAGCCTTCAACGAACACCTCGAAGCGAAGTGCCGCAAGAACCGTGGACGGCGCTTGCGGCGACACTCGGAAACGATCGGTGAGCGTTTCGAGCGCGACCGCCAGGCGTTTCTGACGTTGCCTGCTGTCGGGTATGACGCTTGCGACAAGCGCACGACGCGGGTGACGTCGTTGTCGCTGGTGCGCTATCGGACCAACGACTACTCGGTTCCGACGCGCTACGGCCACCGCGAAGTACTGCTGAGAGCTTACGTCGATGAGGTGGTCATCGGCTGCGGCAGCGAAGAGATCGCCCGGCATCGGCGCAGCTACGAACGCGAGGAGTTGATCTTCGATCCGCTGCATTACCTGGCCTTGCTGGAGCGCAAGACGAACGCGCTGGATCAAGCCGCGCCGCTCGTCGGTTGGCAGTTACCGCAAGATCTCGTGCGTTTGAGACGCTTGCTCGAAGTGCGGCTGGGTAAACCAGGCAAGCGCGAGTACGTGCAGGTGCTGCGTTTACTCGAAGACTTCCCGCTCACCGACGTCACCGCCGCCGCGCGGCAGGCCGTTGAGTTGGGAACGATCGGCTTCGACGCCGTCAAGCACCTCGTCCTGTGTCGGATCGAGCAACGGCCGCCCCGCTTGGACTTGACGCAGTATCCGCACTTACCCACAGCACAAGTCGAACAGACATCGACAACAGATTATTTGGTGCTGCTGGCACAGGGAGTGGACTGATGGCGAGATCCAAACTGCTGCTGGAAGCTCATCTGAAAGCACTGCGGCTGCCGACCTTCTTACGCGAGTACGACAAGGTGGCACGGCAGTGCGCCACGGAGGGCTTGGATGCGAGACGCTTTCTGCTGCAACTGTCCGAGCTCGAACTGCTCGACCGTGAACGCCGAGCGACCGAGCGGCGCATCAAGGCCGCCAAGTTCCCGGTCACGAAAACCCTTGATACGTTCGACTTCCTGGCGTTACCCAAGTTGAACAAGAAGCTGGTGCTCGAGCTGGCACACGGAGAGTTCATCGACCGTCGCGAGAACGTGTTGGCTCTAGGAAACTCCGGCACGGGGAAAACGCATCTCGCTCTGGCGCTGGGACTGGCGGCCTGCCAGGGTGGCTATCGGGTTCGCTTCACTACCGCCGCAGCGCTGCTCAACGAGCTGCTGGAAGCCCGTGATGAGCGGCGCTTGCTGAGGGCCCAAAAGCAGCTCGCCAAGCAAGACCTGCTGATCGTCGATGAACTGGGCTACGTGCCGCTGTCGAAGACCGGAGCGGAGTTGCTGTTCGAAACCTTCTCACAGCGCTACGAGCAGGGCTCCACGATGGTGACCTCGAACCTGCCGTTCAACGAGTGGACCGAAGTCCTCGGGTCCGAGCGCATGACCGGCGCCCTGCTGGATCGGCTCACTCACCACGTCCACATCCTGGAGATGAACGGCGATAGCTTCCGCCTCAAGCAGAGCAAGAAGCAACGCTCTCCGTCTTCGGATTGATCCCCGCCGGCTCGCCACAGTTTTTGTGAGCCGCCTTCCACTCCGCCTTCAGCCGCCCTAACGGGCGACCTCAGGCTGCGTTCCAGCCGTCCCACAAAAACTCGAAGCAAAACCCCGACTCCCCCCCCACTGGTCTATTTTTGCTCCGCCGCTCTACCCCAAAACTGGTCTATTCTCCCTCCGCCGAACTGGTCTAATTTTGCTCCGCCCTTGACACGCCTATTCCCCATCATTCCCCGCTCGTGAGACCTGCGAGTTGGGCTAGCAGCCCGTGGCAAAAGTCGTGCAGGAGCGAAAAAGGGCGAAAAATCGGGGACTGCCACCAATTCGCCTCCCGCCATAGCCCTCGGAGAAAAGCACTTAACCTGAAGCGAATTGGCTGGCTGTACCCGATTTTTCGCAACCTTCACTTCTACCACGGGCTGCTAGGGTCAGCCTAAAGAGGTCGACTAGGGTTCCGGCTAAGCTGAAAATCAGCCCGTTTGATCGGCGAGGCTAGTTTGGCAATACCGGGATCGCTTGAGGGGCTTCTTCTGGGGCCGGGCGAGCCGGCTCGGCTTCGAAGAAGAACTTCTCTTCGCCGAATGCAGGCTTGAGTTGATCAAGCCAGGTGGCCTTAGGATCGAATTGAGCGAAGAAGGGCCGGTAGACCCAGTCCGAGTTTCGTCCCTGGATAATTTCCAGCACGAACACCTTCTCGCCTCGAATCTGGGTGATACCCGAGACCCGGACTTTTCCCGGGAAGGCTGACATCGAGGGGCCTCGAACGGTCCGGGCGAGACCGGAGACCTGCGCGAAGGCATCTCGAAAGATCTCGTAGCAACGTACGAGCGGCACTTCGAAGTAGCGCTTGGCCCCGGTATCCCTCTCGATAAACATGTAGTAGGGGATCATGCCGAGCTTGACCCCGTCGCGCCACAGATCGGCCCACACCTTGGCGTTATCGTTCACGTGCCGGATGATGGGGGCTTGCATGCGGATCTCGGCGCCGGTGGCACGGACCCGCCTGACGGCTTCCTTCGCGATCTCGGGAACCAGCTCCACCCCGTGGCTGTAGTGAGCCATGATGGCTAGGTGGCGGCCGGACTGAATGACTTGTTCGAACAAGCGCAGGCAATCGTCCGCGTCGGCGTCGGTAACGAAACGTTGCGGCCAGTAGGCAAGAGCTTTTGTGCCGATTCGGATGTCTTGGACCGACTCCAACTCGGGCGCGAGGAGCGGCTCGATGTACTTGCGGAGCACGCGAGTCTTCATGATCATCGGGTCTCCGCCGGTGAATAGGACGTCGCTGACACTCGGGTTCGCGCGTAGGTAGCCCACGAGATCTTCGGTTTGGCTGGACTCGAACTTGATCTCGGGCATGCCCACAAACTGCGCCCAGCGGAAACAGTACGTGCAATAGGCGTGGCAAGTCTGCCCCTGGGATGGGAAGAACAAGACGGTTTCGCGATACTTGTGCTGCAACCCGTGTAGCGGCCGTCCATTCAAGGAGGGAACGTTGTGGGTCATCTGTCCCGCGGGGTGGGGATTGAGACCCATTCGAATCCGGTTGACAACCTGACCAAATTCTTCCCGCGAGGTGTTTTTCGCGAGCATAGCTTGGACGGCATCGTAATCCTCGTCGCCCAGCATGCCTTTCTGCGGGAAGACAAGCTGGAACATGGCGTCGTCCGGCAGGTTCTTCCAGTCGATGAGATCCCGCATGACGTAGTTGTTCGTGCGAAACGGCAGGACACGCGAGACAACCTGTATGGCTTGTTGAAGCTCGGGTTCGATCGACGCCCACTCGGGCGCCCGGGATACGTTGTGCTCGGTGACCGCCCGGTAGCGACCATTCGAAGTATCGGTTTGGACTGTCATGGCCTGTAGTTCATCCTTCTGCCGTTAGGGCTTCGCTCGTGAAGACGCTGGTGCAACTTATCGGCCGCAAGCGCCGGGCATTCGTTTTCCATGCGACGGGTCGGCTCACTGCCATCTCTGCCCGAGGCCTCTGCTTCTGGTGTGAGGAAGCGCAGTGAGGCCACTATTCCTCGATTCGGCGAAACGTCGCCGCTGTGTTGGATGGGAGGTAGCGGTGCCGACAAACTAGGCACGTCTAGCATGTGTGTCCCGAAGACTCGGAACCAAGCGGCGGGTGAAGCGACTAGTAAACCACATCAATCGTTCTATGTCAATCAAACAAGGCGGTTAGGTGATGTCAAACAGCTTGTGTAAAAACTTGGAGGGTGCGATTTTTCCACTCCAGGCTGAAGCGGTTACCCCGACTAAGTTTTCTTATGTTGCGACCAACTCCGAACCGTCGGGGCACTGCACAGGCATCAACACCACCTTACATGGACGTATTGCCAAGCCCGAGGGATTCACCATTGCCGGGGACTTTGTCCACCGAAGCTCGGTCGAAAACCCGGGGGTTTTGATCCCCTCGGGTGGGCCTGAGGCTGGTGGCAGGACCGGACTGTTGAGAGAAAAACCTTGGGACAGTCAACCGCGGCTCAAGACGCCATTGAGTCCAAGTGACTTCTAAGGACGCCGCTTGTGACAGTCCCCGGTTTTTTCACAGACCCTGACGGTCGCGGCTCCGTTTATCTTGGCGAAGGCCCATGGGCACTCCTTCACGGTTCCGGGATTTCCTGAAGCTCGGTCTCCGCCTGGCAGCACATACAGCGGCCGGGCTCGTGGCTCCGGATGTAGCAGATTTCGCACCAGTAGGTCACGCGGTGACGTTTCCCTTGCCGCATCGTGAAGAGCTTCAGGATTTCAAATTGCCCGTCGGACTGAAACTTCCCCTCGAGTTCCCACTCGCGTTCGGCGAGCCGGGGATCCAACAGTTGGCCGTTGGAGAAGCGATCCCCGGCTACCGGGATCCTTTCCCCTTCGCTGGTGACAAACGTGAGCGGCGTGTCCTTTTGGGGGTCGCCGTCAGCCTTGGTTTGCAAACGTCCGCGCAGCAGTTCGGTCGAATCCGCGAGGCAACCGGGAACCGCCCATAGAGCCAAAACCGCAACTAAGGAAACTAGGCTTACAAAGCGCAGCATCTCTAGGCGTAAAACAGAGGACCTACCACCAAGTATTGCACGAGATAACCACTTTGCCTTGGCGGCAACCGGGTACTCTTGCCGCTCGTAGCTACCTCATTGTGAGGCTCAGGTCGAAGACAGGTGTCGGTAAGAGTACCGACACGGCAGGTCTGGGGACCTGCGCCACGAGGGCGGTTGCTGCTATACGCTCGGAGCTCGAACGTTAGGCTTCGGTGCCTGATGTTGTGGCGCAGACGCCTACGTCCGCCGCGTCGACACTCATGTCGACGTCGGGGCGCAATTCTTTGCGCCCGCGTACACGAATCCGAGGCTGAGGTGATTTTTCACTTCCCGTCCCCTTTTTCGCCGAACCCACTTTTATCACCGGCTGCCAGCCAGCGTCCGTTGCCATTCGAGCAGCAGTCATGTATCTTGTTCCCAGGAGGAACACCCATGCCGAAATACCTTGTTCAGGCATCCTATACGGGCGAGGGTCTAAAAGGCCTGATGAAAGACAAAGCCTCGGGCCGAAAAGCCGCGGTCAGCGCGGCTATGGCCAGCGTTGGCGGCTCACTGGAAGCAATGTACTTTTCCTTTGGGGATCACGATGCCATCATGCTGGTGGACGCGCCCGACAACGTTAGCGTGGCCGCGGTTTCCCTCGCAGCCTCTGCTTCGGGTCTGGTTCGGGTGACAACAACGCCCTTGCTGACGATTGAAGAGACGGACCAGGCACTCGAAAAAGCGGTCCAATACTCGCCCCCGGGCGGATAACTTTGCGGTCCGGATTGGGAAGGGAGGGGTAAACCAGCGGAGTGCAGGCGGGCACAGCATGCTGTGCCCCTACAGATCTGTTGGGTGCCTGGAAACGTAGGGACACGGCACGCCGTGCCCGAAGTTCGCCATCGTCCACCTGGCTTCTAAATATACGTACCCGAACTTATGAAACGGACTACTTAGTCAGACACTGCGAACGGCGGACACCTTTCGAGTCACGCCCTGCGCCATCCGTTCTACCACCGCGCGGCCGCGCTCGATAGCTTGGTCGTACATGCGCTGCTTCTCCTCGCGCGTAAGGCCGCGGCCGAGCCGCATAAACGAGTCCAGCCCCTTGCCTACCACAAAGGTGCCGGCCAGCGAAATCAACCCCTTGGCAACCAGTCCGCCCCCGGCCGGGATCTTCGAAACCAGTTCGCGCGCAAGACTTCGCCAGCCAAAAGCCGCGGCGATGATCGAGGCGATCTGACTGCGCTGCCTCCGGTAGCCGATGTCGTGGTCGCTGGCCGCGGCGATGAGAAAGGCCATGCGCACCTGGTTCATCGTGAGGAACGCGGTGTCGGAGGCAAATTCCCCGACCGCCCACGGCACGCTTATCCAGCTCGGCACTACGTTGGGTATAGCCGTCGCGACCGTGAACAGGGCGTTCTCTTTACTGATCTTCCAAATGATTCTTTCCACCACCGGATCGCGGAACGCCGGCAGTCGGCCGGCCAGGGGAACCCACAAATCCTTATGGTCGTCCAGAATCGACTCGACCGCCGCCAAGGGATCATTCGGTTCGAATGGATAGAAGTGCGAAGGGTGCGGCAACCCCGGCTCACATAGCCCGAGATCACAACGGTCGAAGTCTTCCTCCGACGCAAGACGCAGAACCGACCTACCCGCTTGGTGAGCTTTCGCTTCAGAAATCCAGTCAGGGATCAGGAAGGATACGACTCGTGCGAAAAACGCCTCGTCGAGCGCCAAGACGCCGACGGTAAGCGGACGATCCACCAGCGCCTCGACCTCGCTGGGATTAAGATGGCGGAGAGCTACTCGGATCTCGCGAAGGATGGGCAACGACACTTTTCATTCTACCGGCTCCACCTACCAGGCGGCCAGAAAGCGGGCCGCTGTAAAAGGTACTTCCGCACGCGACCACATTACCACGACCTTCTCTTCGCCTGAAGGCGAGGGGTTTCCACCATCCCCGGAAGAGACACCAAACTGTGAACTAGCCCAACATCGCATTCCGCCATGACAAATCAGGCCACGGAGGAAGTGGAGGTCACATATCTAGTGTCAAAAGCCCCATACCATCCCCGTCGCTGCTCTGAACCTTTGCCAACCCTCATTCCCGCTCCACTGCGCAACGGGCAAGGAGATAACAAAGAATAGCTGGACTGAATGGTGCAAGCTCTTGGTGAGTGTGGGGTGAATCATTAAGGCCGAACTATGGGAGCCTGGCACACGCAACCCCCCTTCGCGGCGCCTTCCGGTGCGCTCCCAGGATAGACCGAGTTGAGGACTAAACGGCAACGCCTCAGCCTCGTATGCCAAACCCCCGCCGAGAAACAGCCGGTTGCCACGCTTCTCACCCGCCTCAAGAGAAGTTTCGGTTCGTCCCAGGCCGTAGACAATCGTCGACCAGTGCCCCTTTTCAATTCCGTATATGAGCCCGCCCCCCAACCCAACGGCTCGGTGTTCCAGGTTCCCTGTCGGAGGCTCCACAGTCAGAACAGCTGCCGTCCACTTGCCTGGTCCCAGCTCCGGGAAGTAGCGGAATCCTATTACCCAGGATTTCCGATTTGGCTCCTCTGACGGCACGAGTCTACACCCTCACCCGGCGAAGCGCAACCATTTCTCCACCCGAAAGAGGCGGCGGCTGAGGCGGGACCGATCGAGCCCCCTTCTTGCCCCTCATGGGGGCTGATCCGCCGCTGCGAAGTCAATTTCGCAGACACCCCTCCGAGCTTCCGTCCTCAGTACACAGATTTCGCATTCGCCAAGTGCGGTGCTACCCGCCCGGCACAGGCAGCGCCCAGATCCTCCGCAGCATGTCGCCAAACAGCCGCCGGTCCAGATGTCCCTCCGCGAACAAGAGCCAGTAATACCGCGCGTGTTTAATTAGCCGTCCGCCCGTCTTCATCAGCCGGTGCTGCAAGCTCGTCAGCGACCAGTTCTTGATTCGCTGCGGCAGCCCGAGCCGCCGCCAGAGATTGCCCAGGTTGTAGGCCAGCACGCTTAACTGCAAGCGCACCTCGTTCGCCCGGAAGCGATGGCACGACAGCCGCGTCCAGTGCGTCGCTTGCTTACCTTCTTTGATCCACTGCTCCGCCGTGCCGCGCTGGTTGTAGAAACGCACCACCGACCGGCTTGGCAAGCTCATGTTCGTCACGATAAAACCGACGCGCGCGAACAGCTCGCCCTGGTGGTGCTCGACCTTGGCGACAACTCGTCTCGGCTTCTTCCAGCTCTCCGCCTGATAGCGAAAGCTCTTGTAGCGCACTAGCGGCTTGCGGCCGGGCCTCCCCGGCGGACGAAACAGGATGTCTTCGATCTCTAACTCCAAGCTTCTGTTGGCCGGAATGCGGATGGCGTACTGCACGCCGCGTTCCTCCGAAGCCTCATAAACTTCCGGTTTGGCAAAGGCCGCGTCGGCCCGGAAGGCGACCTGCTTGCCCGCAGCCTGTTGGCGCTCAATCTCCGGCAACAATAGCTCATCCCAGTCCTCGGCGCTGTGCACGTTGCCGGGACGCAGCTTGGCAGCGAGGCAATCACCGTGCTGGTTGAACAAAAGCAACGGGTGGTAGCAGACCGACTCGAAGTGTCCGTTGTAGGCACTGCCTTCCTGTTGGCCATGGACCGGACTCTCGGTGGAGTCCATGTCCAGAACGACCCGCGCGGAGTCGTCGAACGCCTCCGCTTGCCCGACCAGCTCTCGGTTCAGCGTCATCAGCCCGAGCAGATTCTCTTCGCTCGCCAGCATCTCCGTCTCGAAGCCGTGCAGCGTCGAGGTCAAGGCCGCACCGCGATCCCAGATCTTCTGCGAGCCGATCAAGCGAAACGTCGGGTCAGCCGACACTCGGACGGCGTCGTTGAGGTCCTCGTAGCCCGCCAAGCGGCTGTAGATCGACTGCCGCAACAGATCAGCGAGCGTGAACTGCTTGTTTGTGCCTTGCCGGGAGTCGCTGAGATGCTCGTCAATCAGTTCTCCGAGACCGAGCCGTTCGTCCAGTTCGCGAACCAAAATCAGGCCACCGTCGGAAGTGACGTGCGATCCCTGGAAATCGACTTTCAACGAGCCGTTGAAACTTAGCTGGAATGGCTTGGTTTGTTTTTCACCCATTGGGTGTTGGCCTCCCTGGCGTCCTCATCGGGCTCTAGCCCCTATGAATAAAGACGCTCAAGGCCGCCGGAAGGTCGAGAGGTCTGAATCAAATTGGAAATGCGGGATTACAAGGTCTTGGAGGCCGCTGGCATTTTCTTCCTTTGGACTCCGTTCCACCTCCAGCGGCAAAGTGGCAGCCACAGACCATCGCCTGCCAAGAGAGGTTCCGACGGTCACAACGCCGATGTGGCTATGAGCCTGGGGCATGGGGCGTCGCCCCTCGTTCGTTAGGTAGTACTGTGTCGAGACAAACCGCTTCTCTGAGATTAAGACGGACGATTGAGGGCCAAAGATTGCCTCGTGGTGTGC
The DNA here is from genome assembly GCA_965248105.1 of Bryobacterales bacterium. GTDB lineage: Bacteria > Acidobacteriota > Terriglobia > Bryobacterales > UBA6623. The sequence continues at coordinate 960,742 of CBDFIK010000005.1, read as the reverse complement.
GTGGACACAAGGTGACCAAAGCATACCGGCAATCAGCAGCGTCCACGGACCCAGCGGTCCCTTTAGCTTCGTTGCACCTTTATTGTTCACCGAGCTGTTGCTCCTCAGACGATGAGGCCGCAATTGTTCTAAAATCGCGACCGTAACCGAGACTGCACTTCGTTAAAACTCTTAGTTGGCACTGTCGATTGGTTGCCGTGGGGATTGAACATCTTTTTTCACGGCCGCCGGAGAAGGTCGTGCCCGCAAAGCTCAAGCGTGGCCCTGAGCCTCAATTCTCCAGACCTCCTCCACGTTTTCACCACGGGTGCAATAGAAACGGTCGTAGAGGTTGACGTTGGGGTCACAGTGCGGCACGAGGAGCTCGACTTTGTCACCCAAACGGATCTCCCGGCCGGCGTTTTCCAACTCCAGGATGCCGTGTTCGTCACCACCGAATCGGTACTTGACACCTGTAACGCCGATGATCTCTGGGCCAAATTCTCGGTCTGTGGCAAAAGCCTTCAGCCCGGCGTCGGGGGTCCGCCGCTAACCGGAGGCTTCACCGATATCGCCGGCGCGGCTAATCGGCAGGTCAATTTCGCCGTGCTCTTCCAATTGCACGGCGCTCGACAGCCGGGGAATGCCTGCAGACAGCCTTTTTGCGATTTCGGCCTGCTCTGGCGAGGCGAGACTGGCCCGACAAGCATCTTCATAGCCCACCGACGCGAAATAGATCGCTTCGTCAAAGAACTCAGAAATCGCGAGAACCAACTCGTGCTCGAGGGGAAGTTCCCCCGAGTCCCCCGGCAGCGCCCGGCGGATGTAGTGGAGCAACATCGTCTTGGTGAGGTTCAGCGCATGGATCACATGGCTCAAAGGAATGCCGTCCAGATACCGCTGCCGGCCCAGTTTCCGGTATCGTAACTCAAGGGCAAACTTGGACCGCGCGCTCAGCCAACTTCCTAGATTCACATAAAGATCCGACTTCAGTTCGATCAACCGGTCGGGAGAGATCGACCGATAGCCATAAGTTCTCGGATGCTCCTGAAGTGCTTGTACCAAGTCCGTGGTCAAGCGGCTAGCGTTTTCTCGAACGAATCGAAGGAGTTTTCGAGAGATCATGGCATAGTTCCCCGTAAGATGACACTTCCACAGCGACGAGAGTTCTTCCAGCGTTGGCCGCTAAACTTCAGTGGGTTCGACAGCCTTCGGAGCCCGCAGTTTCGAGATCCTCGAGCAGATGAAATTATTGGGACAGCTGAACTATCCAGCAGTCGGGTGATCGACCAACTCCAGCAGTGAGTTTAGGGGTCCGACCTACCCTGTGTCAATACCATTGTGGAAGTTTTGCGGTACTAAAATCGTAATATTAAATGTTTTGTTGAGGGCGAACTCGCGCCCTTGGTCTCCGGTGATCAAACGGAGCGGAACTCAAGAATCCTTCTCACCTCGTAAGGCATTGCAAAGTAAGCACTAAGCCGACCTCTCGACCGCCTCCGCCGGAGGGGATCTTCCCGGTTTGTTTTCATACAAGCTAACGAGGCCGGCCACCCCAGACAAGCTGGGCTGTGTACCACCCCCTCCTGGCGCTGTTTAGCGGCGAACCATGCTAGCCTCTGTGAGGATAAGCATTGGCAAACTTTTCACTTCGTTGGTGCTTGAGAGGCTTTCTCGATTCGAGCAAGGCTATTGGTTCGACCGCTGGGTCAGGCGGGGTGACCCTGTGGCGTAATGCAAGATTCGTCGGTCCCTGATCGCTCGCTAACTGACCGTGCACGATTTGATTTTCCGTTCTGCCTGTGAGATGGCCGCTCTCGTTCGCGAGAAGAAGGTATCACCGAGCGAACTGCTGGAAGCGCACCTTGATCGCGTCGCTCGGGTCAACCCCGTCCTCAATGCCATCGTCGACCTCAACGCGGAACGCGCCGGCGAGGAAGCGCTTGCGCTCGAAACAAGGCTGGCCAGGGGAGAAGAAGCCGGGCCGCTAGCCGGCGTGCCGATGACGATCAAGAGCTCGATCGACGTTGCTGGATTGCGATGTGAATGTGGCACGAAGTTACGCGAAGGCTATATCGCCGAGCAGGACGCTACGCTGGTCGGCCGCTTGCGTGAAGCCGGCGCAATCGTGATGGGCACGACGAACGTGCCCGACCTTCTTATGGCCTACGAGACCGACAATCTTTTATATGGCCGAACGAACAACCCCTGGGACCTCGAGGTGACCGCCGGCGGCTCGAGCGGTGGAGAAAGCGCCGCGATCGCTTCAGGCTGCTCGGCGGCGGGATTCGGAAGTGACGGAGGTGGTTCGATTCGGGTCCCCGCGCATTTCTGCGGCATCTGCGGTCTCAAGCCCACACCGGGGCTGATTCCCCGCGGGGGGCACTGGCCGGCGTGCATCGGCCCATCGGCTTTTACGGGTGTGGTCGGCCCCATGGCGCGTCGAGTGGAGGACTTGCAGCTCTTACTGGCTGTCACTTCGGGCCGGGAATTCAGCGACCCTTCAAGCGTTCCGCTCAGTGTGGAAGCTACGCAAGAGACGGACCTGTCCTGGCTGACCGTAGGCCGGTTCGAGGACGATGGCATCAACCCTGTTACGAGTGAGACGCGGCAAGCTGTGCGGACCGCCGCTCAGAAGCTTGAGGAACAAGGACTGCGGCTCGAGCCCTTTCGGCTGAAGGGTATGGAATCGGCGCGCGATCTTTGGTGGACGTTTTTCGGCGTGGTGGCTACGACATTGCTGGCGCCGATGATCAAGGGACGTGAGGACGAGCTCCACCCGATCGTAGGAGACCTGACAGCTCCGGTCGAAGAGGCAGAAGCTGTTACCTATGAAAAATTCCTGGAAACGTGGCTGACACGCGATACCCTGAGAGCCTCATTGTTGGAACAAATGCAGGACCACCAAGTTCTGCTTTGCCCCGTAGGATCGGTTCCCGCTTTCCGGCACGGCGAACGATCATGGACGATTGACGGCCGTGAGGTCACCTACGAACAGGCGTTCACACCCTGCGTGATCTTCAATCTGTTCGGCAATCCCTCGGCCGTTGTACCGGTTAGCCGTTCCGCCGGAGGCTTACCCATTGGTGTTCAGCTCGTGGGACGACCGTTTGAAGACCAACTAGTCTTGGCTGTGGCCCGCAAACTCGAAGAAGCCCTGGGTGCTTGGCAAGCTCCACCGGAGTCGGCATGGGACACCGCCCGCAAGTCCTGAACTGCTGTCGAGCCGGCTAGTACCTGAGGGTGTGACCACCACCACAGGATTCCTCGTTGGAACCATTGACTCCGTCAGAATCACGCAGCCGCGTGATGTCGCGTCAATATCACGGTTCTGAGGATTCTTTTACTCCATGGATCAATCTTTCGGGTATTGGGCTTATGCGGGCTTACGCACTTCGCCTCGCTACCTGGCGAGCAAGGCGCGCTAGACTCCTCTAGTGCTTGGTTGCATAAATTCACGAAAGATTATAGGCCGACAATCGCTGGACCGCTCCCTCACGGTCGCGGCTCGGAAGACTCTGCGAACAAACCACTTCCGGGCCAGACGGACGATCGCATGGTCCTTCGGGAAAGGACTTTGCAAGTAACGCGAACTTTTGCAACCAAGCACTAGCCCCAATACTCTTCACTTAATATCTCTCGAAACCCCAAGACGCCGGCAATTACGTGCGAACCGTGGGTACCGGTGAATACGCTCGCGCCCAGTTAGAAGCGCTGTATCGAGCCATCCGAGCAGTTGCGGGTGATGTCCGAAGCCAGTACGTCCTAGCGTACAATCCTCCTGCTCCCTTCAGTGATCAGAAGTTCCGCGAGATCAAAGTCAAGGTCAATCTCGATGGCGAGACGAAAATTCGTCATCGAACCGGCTACTACCCACCGCAGTTGTAATCCCGCGCCGGTCTTGCCAATAGAAGCCATCCCATAATCGGCGCACCAGGGTGAGGCAACGGTCGAGACGGACCTCGCTGTACTGAGGCGAACTGCGGTTTCCGAATCCCATGTGGCCGTGCGATCGGCCAGGAGCACCAGGGCCTCTAGCTGTCCGAACGATCTAGTCGACTGTCCTGGAGACGAGCTCACTATAAGATTCGGAAATGTCGGGCTCGAAAGCCCGACACAGCACGCTGAAGGCGTGCGCCACGTCGCCAGGACGATCAGAAAGTCTTGTCTGGGGCAGCTTACTAGGAAGTCGTCAACTCTGTTCGGTCCACACTTCTGAAACGACGTAGCTACCTCATAAAATCCCGAAGGAAAACGACACACACCAAGAATAGGCGGAATGTGGGACTCAGAGGAATGCCTCGGCCTAATGACCGTCGAAGGGGCTAGGTCAAGGGCTTGGCCCGACGTGTCTTGTCGCTCTGCTAATTGCCCAGTTCAAAGACCGCCCGGAGCTTGCGTTTGACGCCTCGATAGAAGGTTCCAAAATGCGGACTGCCGAGATTGCTCTGTACGTCCTGTGGATTGAAGGTGTTCAGAAGGTTGAAGATGCGTATGCCCGCCCGGAAGCGCCTTTTCTTGCTGGCCATCTGAAACGAGAATTTCTTCGTCACCTGTAGGTCCAAGGTCTTGTACACCGGGAACCGCCCGGCGCGATGGCGGGCGCCGACAATATCGCGGTCCTGATTGACCATGGAATAGGGGAAGCCGCTCCGTACTTCAAAAACCGGTACGGCTCGCAGGCCCCAGGGGATGCCGACTTCAGACCAAAAGAGGAAGCGGTTCGGCACGTCGAACGTGAGCGGGGCCCGTTCGTTGGGCCAGATGAGGGCGGCGGGCGTCGGCCAGTAGATCGCCCCCAAATCGTTTAGGTCTCCGACCGATGAGGAGCGAACATAGGAAGCCGTCAAGTGACCGCCCTCGCTGAGCCGGTAGCGCGCACTGAACTGCCATTCTCGGTAGCTATCTCGTCCGCGGTTGCTCAAGGTGAGGAAGTTCCTGGCGTTCCTCAGAGCCGGCGGGTCGACGCCCAACTCAGGTTCGACAAACAGGTTGCGCGTGGTTCTCCTTTGGTGATACCCGGCGCGCAAGAACAGATCGGGAAGCGCTTCACGGTCCAGCTGAAGGCTCCAGCTCAGACTACGGGCGTTGCGGATAGGCCCATCGACGCGGCTCTCAAAGCCTCGTTCGGACGTGATCCGCCCGTCCGGCCCGTATCGCGTCTCGATGCGTTGGGGAAGTTGTAGGAACGTGGGCGCTGTGAGACTGATTCGGTCTAAGAAGAGGCCCGCGCCGCCCCGCAGCAGAGTCCTCGCGGCCTTTCCGATCGCATACGCGAAGCCGGCTCGGTAAGAGGGATTGGCCTTGGCGGCGATGGAGTCGCGATCGACCCTCAGGCCAAGATCGAGCGTCAGGGCCGAAGCGACCTTCCACTTGTCTTGGAGGAACAGTGCGTAGTCGTTCTTCGAGGCGCGCACGCTGGCGGGTGGTGTGAAGTCCAGTTGTAGGACCGGCTGATCCTCGATCCCCAGCCACCTGACTGACCTGAAAATCTGATCGCCGTGATAGCTCTCCGCTCCAAGCTGGAACCCAGTCTTGAGTTGGTGACGTCCCATAGCATCCAAAGGGGCGAAACGGTACAGCTCCGACCACTTCCTTCGAATCGTACTGCGACTCTGTCGGTTGAAGAACCCGCCACTGGCTCGTTCGAGCCCAATTCGTGCTGGATCGGAGTTGAGCGGTTTTACGTCGCTGTCGAGATTCTGATAAGAAAGCTGAGAGAGAAGCGTCGCGCCGGAGCGGAACTCGTGGTTGTTTCGAAGGGTTGCCAAGCGCCCCCGATGTCGCAAGTCAGTCGTTGCTTGCTGTGGCGTAAACGCATTGAGCCCGAAGAAGTTCAGCTTCTCGGGGTAAATCAGCATGTTGACGCTCGTTCCGTTGCGGTCCGAGTGGCGGGCGTCGACCTGGGTGAAGACGCTCAGGGCCTCGCGCTCCACGTCCCTTTCAAGTAGCGGCAGGTTGGCGTCCTCCTGGTCCGCCCGTACGAACTGGTACTCCGTCGAGTGAAAGAAACCAAGCTTGCCCTTCCGGATGGGGCCTGTCATCGTGAATCGCGGGGTGCTCGACTCGATCCCCATGATCGCCCCATCTCGTCTGCGGATCCGCGGAGTGAAATTCTGGAAACTGATCTTAAGGTTCGACAAGTTAGCAGGCTTGGTCTCGACAGTCGAGACCGCTCCGGCAAAGCCGCCGTATTGCGTGTCGTAAGGACTGGTGAGAACCTGTACGTTCGAGACCGTCTCGATGGGCAAGTTGATCTGATTGGTTCGAGTGACCGGGTCCGTGACATCGGCCCCATTGAGCTCTATGGCGCTCTGCGACGCACGCGCGCCGCTCATGTTGATCTCGCCGGAAGGCCCCCGCAGCACCCCCGGAATCAGAGGCATCACGTCCTCGAAGCTGCGGTTGGCTTTGGGGGCGTCGTGGAGAGTGGAAACACCCACCGACGCCGTTGAGGAAGTTTCTGTCGGGTCGATTCCAATGACCGAGGCGGTTACTTGGATAGACTCAACGACCTGTTCGATCTGCATCTCGACGGTGATCAGATCCGGTTCATCCGGCCAGGGGACACAAAACACCTCACTCTGGCCTCGCAGTTCGGTGCTTTGTCCCACGACGACGTAACAGCCTTCGTCAACGTCCTTGAATCGAAACACGCCCGACCGGTTGGTTTTGACCTGAAGCGGCCGCGAAGCGTCTGCGGTGTCTTCAGAAACCGAAGTCAGTTCCATCGTTGCTCCAGCGACGGAGAAGCTTTGCCCATCCGGCCCTCGAACAACCGCCCGACCGGTCACGGTCGAACCCGACTCCTGCGCGCAGGCCCCGCTCGAATACGCCAGATAGCCGAATGTCAGCAGAAGAAGCGGCCGGACGACGATCAAAAGCTTGAGGGAAAAGCGGGTGCCAAGAATCCGGCCGACCTCGCAGAATCCGCGGTTCTCCGTTGCGTTCGTGGTATTGGCAAACACTCTTGAAAGCGAGAAAGCTGAGGATACCGACCGACTTTGAAACCTCTCTGAATGCTAGCGCATTTTTTCCGGGCGAGCCGGTGCTTTCCTTCTGTCCCGAATCCACTCTCGGACTGATCTTCAGGAAACCTTCACACTTCTGTGATGTTTTTGGAACTAGTGAACTTGCTTCCGCAGACGTTCACCCGCGTCCAGGCACGGCCTTCGTGGCGCTAGCCGTCCTTGTCGGTGCTGCGGCCCGTCTGGGATGTGTCACCGGCACCTCTTCCGTTTGTTCGCACTGGATATCCCTAGCCTTAACTTGGCCGAAGGTGCGAACAGGCGGCGGGCACCCGTGTCCCAGCATCTAAGCGCCGTCTTGCGCTACGAACTGGACGCTGATTTCTTGCCAAATTGGACCGGCCACTATAATGGAAGGGTTTCTCCGTCGGCCCACGGGTGGCGAGATACGCCCGCACGGGGCGCCCATGGCAGTTTCAGCGGCCGCAAAACGCCTGCAAGACAGAATCCTCGACTACTTCAACATCCAGCCTGGTGAACTGCGCCCGACGTTGGGCCTAGCAGTTTATCTGCTACTCGGCATCGCCTCGGTCATCTCTCTGAAGGCCGCAGCCGACTCGTTATTCCTAAAAGAATTCGACGCTCGACGCCTGCCGTTGGTGGACCTGTCGATCACAGTGCTCGTCGCCGTCGTGGTGAGCCTCTACTTGCGTCTCTCGAACCGTGTCCCCCAAGGCCGCCTCATCAGCGGCACACAAATATTTCTGGCGGCGAGCCTTCTTCTTTTATGGGGATTGCTGCGCTGGGGCGTGGCGGGCATGCCGGCGTTGCTCTATGTCTGGGTGGGGGTCTTCACGGTCCTCATACCAAGCCAGGTGTGGTCCTTGGCCGGCTCCATTTTTACGACTCGTCAGGCTAAGCGCCTCTTCTCTGTGATCGGAAGCGGTGGAATTGTAGGCGCCGCTCTCGGGGGGCAATTTACCAGCCAGGTGGGTCCCCACCTGGGCACGGCAAACATCCCTCTGGCGGCGGTCGGGCTCGTTCTCGTTTGCGCGCTGATCGCCTCGCGGCTTAGCCGAGGGGCACAGACACCGCTAGCTCAGGTGAGCGGCAAGGGAAAGGCCAAGGCCTCGATTTGGCAAAGCCTGCAGCTCGTTCGCGAGACTCGTTACCTCTCACTGATTACCACCGCCCTATTTCTTTCGACCGTAGTCAGCACGCTCGTCAAGTATCAATTCAAGGCCACGGTGCAAGTGCATTTCCTTGCAGATCCCCAAGCCATGACGCCTTTTTTCGGCGATTTCTATGGTTACCTCGCCGTCCTTTCCTTCTTGTTCCATGTGCTGCTGACCGGGCGCCTGTTGCGCTGGATCGGGCTGGGTCTTTGTTTGTTCATTCTCCCGTCTTCGTTGCTGATGGGAGCGACTGCTCTCCTGTTGTCGTCTTCGCTGGGGGTGGCCGCGTTGGCGCGAGCGTCGGACCAGGGCTTCCGGCACTCGGTCGACCGAGCGTCCGTTGAGCTGCTTTATGTCCCCATAGCGGCTGCAATCCGCGGTCAAGTAAAAAGCTTCCTCGATATGATTGTCAGCCGCACGGCTGACGGCTTAGCCAGCTTAGTCCTGCTACTGCTGGTCACAGGGCTACATTTGGAGACGCAGAAGGTGAGCTGGGTCAGCCTAGCCTGCGTAGCGGGGTGGTTGGTCGTGGTGTGGCAACTCCGAGGAGAGTACATTGCCAATCTACGCAATAGCATCGAGCGGCAGGACATTAGTGCGGAGGAGTTGCTTCGGCAATTGGCTGAGTCCCCACCGCCGACGCAGCTCGAGGAGTCTCTAGAGGGATCGGACCCCAGAGCCATTGAAACGGCAGTCGAGTGGATGCAGTTCGGCGGCGTCACCGCGCGTCAGGCCCAACTGGCATCGCTTTTGACCCACGAATCGACTACCATCCGGCGCAAGGCGATGGCCACGGTGAGCAGCCGTAATATTCCGGGTTGTGAAAAGGACGTTCTCAAGTTTCTGGAGCGCGAAGACCGCGTCGAGAGCCGTTGGCAGGCTCTGGAATACCTGGAGCAGCAAGATCCTTCCGAGGCCTTGCCGGCGATGAGGGAGCGGCTGGAAAGCGCCGACCGGGACCTGGCCGCGACAGTCGCCGTCCGCCTGCTTCACCACCGAGAGTCCGATACGGCGGCGGCAAGCAGGATCTTCCTCGACTACATGCAGGCGACTGAGCACGACCCGACCCTGTCGCGGGTGACCGCGGCACGGCTGCTGGGCTTGGGCCCGAAGACTGACGAATTGAGCCCATATCTCCTCGCGTTCCTCGAAGACGGCGATCCCGAAGTCGTCCGCGCGGCCCTTAAGAGCGCAGTCGTCCTCAAGCCGACGGGCAAGACACCCGCGATCATTTCCATGCTGGGGAGCCAAACGTTGAGGCGCGAAGCGCGCAAGGCCTTGGCCGCCTTGGGTGAACCGATTCTCGACCGCCTGCGAACGGCCATAACTGACACATCCGTTGATGTCGGAGTGCGGCGGCGCATTCCACGGGTGGTCAGTGACATTGGGGGACCTGAAGCCACCCGGTCGCTCGTGGCATGCCTGGAGAGAGTCGATCGCGCTGTCGGCATCGAAGTACTGCGAGCGCTCGCCCGCATCCGCCGGCGGGAACCTCGAGCGCATTTTGAATCAGATAAGATTTCGGGTCTGTTGGTCCTCGAACTGAAAAGCTACTACCAGACTGCAAACCTGCTTACCGGGATTCCAACCCTGCGGGTGGGTGAGGGGGTCCAGTTCCTTCGGCGCACTTTGAACGAGCGCCTGGAACAGCATCTCGAGTGGAGTTTTCTTTTGCTCGAGCTGATCTACCCGCAGCGTGAGATCCGCGATTCCTATCATCGGATCGTCAGCGGTCGGCGCGACCTACGGGCCAACGCGGTAGAATTTCTCGACAGCCGTTTGAGCAACCCGGTGCGGCAAATGCTTTTGCCGCTTCTCGAGAACGGCCTGGGGCCGAGTGTGTTGCGCGCGGGGCGGCAGTTCTTCCGTGTCAGGCCGGCGACGTACGGTGAAGTTCTAGAAACGTTGCTCAACTCCGAGGACCCCTGGCTCCAAGCCTGCGCAAGCTACGTGGCGGCCGAGTCGAAAATGTTTGCGCTCACCCCCGCAGTGGAAAAATTGAAGCACGCCCCTGACCCGATGCTGGCGGAGACGGCACTCGCCGCGCACGTCCGACTGACGAAGGCGCGCTCGGAAGAAGACTCGGGCTAGCCGTCCGTGGTAGAAGTTAGGTTCGGCGAAAAGCGTGGACCGACTTTTCACCGCACTGAGCCGCGGGCGTTAGCCCGCGGGCCTGGCCCTCGGGGTTGCGACGTCGACCCGACGACAGTTTTTTTGGGGCGAAGGACTTTCACCACGAGCTGCTAGGAAACCAATGACGTAGTAGTCCATGGAAACACTGACCACTCTTGATCGAGCAATCCGCTTGCAGAAGGTCGATTTGTTTGCGGAGCTCGAGACGGACCTATTAGCCCTGCTGGCATCAATCGCCAAGCAAATTCCGTACGCCCGAGGCGAAGTCTTGTTCAACGAACACGCGCCGGCCACCGCTCTTTATGTCGTGCTTGCGGGCCGCATCCGGATGAGTCGCGGCGGACAAGCTATGTTTACGGTCGGCCCGGACGACACGATTGGGAATTGGGCGTTGTTTGACGAGCAACCGAGTGTCGTGACCGCTTCGGCCGAGGAGGATAGCTGGCTGCTGCGCATCGAACAACAGGACTTCTTCGACCTATTGGCCGACCATAGTGAGATCACGCCGAAGATGTTTCAAGCGTTGTTCAAACGTGTTCGCTCGCTGCTGACGGCCGGGTTAGGTTCGGATTCAGGAGGCCAGCGGGAAGGCGGGGACTCTTAGTCTGATAGCTCGCCGCCGCGTGCACCAAGGGAGCGTCGATTTCCCGCTACATCTGTTCTCGCTGTCATTTGCCTATACTGATATGAAATAGGAAACTGTCTTTCTTTGGCACTGTACAAGGTGGATCGCACGCTCGAAAACCCTCGCGTTCTGCTTCGCCATTTTACCGGCTGCTCGTGTTATGAATCATAAGTTCGCTGACAAACTCCTTTTTCGCAAAGGACCGCTCTCTTTCGCAGCCGAGCCGGAATCAAAGCGGGCTCCGTACCTTCCGCGGGTCTTGACATGCTTCGGTGGCGACCTCACCCTTGCGGGTGCGGCTCCGTTTCCCGGTCTCGAAGTCTCCCCTCACTTTTGGCAACAATTTGACTCGCTAGGTACTCACTGTCGCGGCACCGAGAAACCCATGCCTTACCGGACCACGACCGTCACGCCAGTGGTCACCAACTTGCGTAACGAATTTCTGATACACAGCCCTAGCCCAACACGCTAACCGATGGAATCGGAACCCTCGCAAAAAACGCTCGCTGAGCTCGAAGAAGAGAATCGCCGGCTTCGGCGGGCTGTGGAAGAACTGTCGATCCTGAACGCGATCGGAACGGCCGTAAGCTCCACAATGTCGTTGAACGCCATCGTCGAGCTGATCGTTCAAGAAAGCGTCCGACACCTCAAGGTCGAGCAGGGCTCGGTAATGTTGCTGCAAGACGAGACCGACAACGACCCTTTTCGCACGATGGCACGGAAAGCTCACTCCGGCTCGGACGTCGTCCCCTTCCGCTTTGGGCAGCAACTGACCGGGTGGATGCTAAAGCACCAGAAGCCGTTACTCATTAATAACCTGCAGGACGACCCGCGTTTCAAGGCCATAGCCTCCTCCGATTTCCCGATTCACTCGCTGCTGAGCGTACCGCTACGCGCCAAGGGTCGGATGGTGGGCCTGCTCAACGTCTTCAACAAACAATCCAGGGGGGATTTTAGCAACGAAGATCAAAAGCTTCTGTCGATCATCGCCTCGCAGTCGGCGGAAATCGTGGAGAATGCCCGCCTCTACGAAGAGTTGCAACGTCGCAGCCACGAACTGCAAGAGTCCGAAACGAAATATCGGGCGCTGATGCAAGAGGCGGGCGAGGCCATTCTGCTCGCCGATCTTGACACACGTCGGATCATCGAAGTCAACGAGCAGGCCGAAAAGCTCACTACCGTTCCCCGAGAAGCTCTTCGGGGACGCACATTGGCTGACGTGGTTCCGGTGGAAGAGTTTGCAGATGCGGCGACCTTCGAGAAGATGCAGCAGGACGGGCATCTTCAGTACTCCAACGTGCGGCTCGAGCGGCGGGGGGCCGCGCCCAGCTATGTCGATGTCGGGGCGAGCCTGGTGAGCTACGGAGGCAACCGCATCGTTCAAGTCATCTGTCACGACGTAACGGAACGGGAAAAGCTGTCGAGCCGTCTCCGCCATCACGCCGAGGAACTTGAAAAAGAGGTGCAGGAGCGGACCCGCGACCTGCGCGACTCGCAATCGCAACTTGTACAACAGGAAAAAATGGCGGCGTTGGGAAAGTTGGTGGCCGGAATCGCCCATGAGATGAATACACCGATTGGCACAATCAACAGCAACGCCGACACGTTAGGTCGCTCGCTGGCGAAGTTGCGCGGCATCGTCACGAGTGAGTCGTCCGACGAAGCGGTCCGCGAAAATCGGGCGCTGCAACACGTGCTCAGCGTTGTTGAAGACATCTCTCGCGTCAACCAGCTTGCCAGCGAACGCATCGTCGATATCGTAAGCACCTTGCGCAACTTCGCTCGCCTCGACGAAGCCGACCTGAAGACCGCCGACCTGCATGAGGGGTTAGAGAGTACGCTCACTCTGGTTCGTCACGAGCTGAAGAATCGCGTGCGGGTAGTCAAGCAGTACGGTGACATCCCACCCATCCGCTGCCATCCCAACCAGATCAACCAGGTCTTCATGAACCTCCTGGTCAACGCATCCCAAGCGGTCGAGGGAAAGGGTGAGGTCAGGATCAAGACGTTCCGCGAAGATGATATGGTGAATGTTCAAATCTCCGATACGGGCGTCGGCATTCCGCCGGAGAACCTGTCGCGCATCTTCGATCCGGGGTTTACTACGAAAGGGGTAGGAGTGGGAACAGGTCTTGGGCTTTCGATCTGCTTCAAGATCGTCCAGGATCACGGCGGGAACATCGACGTCGAGACTGCAATCGGAAAGGGCTCCACCTTCACCGTTCGACTGCCTGTCGCACACGTAGAGTCAGCCGAGCAACCATCATGACCGGCACAACCAACAGCAGGGTTCCCCTTCTGGTGATTGTTGATGACGAAGAGATGGTTTTGGCCAGCCTGCGGTCATTCCTGGCGCTCGAAACCGACTATGAGGTGCTGACTTTCAGCTCGCCGCTCAGAGCGCTCGAATCAATTCGCGAGAGCCAGATCGATTTGGTCATCTCCGACTACCTGATGCCCGAGATGACGGGTATTGAGTTCCTCCTCGAAGTCAAGAAACTTCAACCTTACGCCACGCGGATCCTTTTGACCGGGTACGCGGACAAGGAAAACGCCATTAGGGCCATCAACGAAGTCAACCTCTATCAGTACATCGAAAAGCCCTGGAGCAACGACGATCTGAAGCTGATCATCCAGAACGGATTGGAACGCCGCTTCCTGATGGCGGACCTGGAAGCAAAGATCGGCGAAGTCCAACAGGCACAGCGAAGCCTGCAGGACATTCAGGCTCAGATCATCAAGGCCTTCATGTAGGCGGTCGTTAACCGCGGCCCGGATGTGCTTGGGCTAGTGGACCGTCCCGGGGCCGGCGCTACGGATTGCATGGTGTGAACGGGATAGCGTCAAAAAGGGGTGCAGGCGCGTTCCCGCGGTACGCAAAGTGGGACGCAGCCCATTGTTTCGAAGACGCTCAACCGCCCGGCACGTTGATCACCTGGGACCTGTGCTAGTCTGGCGTCTAATGCCGGAGACAGCCATTGTCTGATCAAAAACTCCAAATCATCCCCCTCGGCGGATTAGGCGAGTTCGGGATGAACATGCTGGCGATGCGCTGCGGCGATGACATCATCGTCGTCGATGCCGGGATGTTGTTTCCGGGATCGGAGCTGTTGGGGGTCGACTTCGTCGTTCCCGATATCAGCTATCTGTTGGACAACCGCGAACACCTACGGGGTCTGGTGGTCACTCACGGTCACGAAGACCACATTGGGGCCGTACCGTACGTGTTATCGCAACTCGAAGTCCCTGTCTACACAACCGGTCTCGCCGAGGCGCTCATTCGCCGCCGCTTGAAGGAACATGACCTGGAACAGGAGCCGACGATTCATGTCGTCCGTCCGCCAGAGAAGATCACGCTCGGTTGCTTTGAAATCGAGTTCATTCACGTCACCCACAGCATTGCCAACGCGGTGGCGCTGGCGATTGGGACGCCCCTGGGAACGGTGATCCACACGGCCGACTTTAAGATCGACCAGACGCCGATCGATGAGCAACCTTTCGACCTTCACGCATTCGCTGAGTACGGACGCCGCGGAGTGCTGCTGCTGCTCTCCGATTCCACGAATGCGGAATGGCAGGGCTTCACGCCGTCGGAAAGGGCTGTTCGGCCGCGCCTCGAAGAACTTTTCGCCCACTCGCCCAACACTCTGTTCTTCACCTGTTTTTCCTCCTCGACACACCGCGTGCAGCAGATCATCGACCTTTCGGCGGAGGCGGGACGCAAAGTGGCCTTGGTGGGGCGCAGCATGGTCACTACCAGCGAGTTGGCTCACCAGTTGGGTCTCCTCGACATTCCGGACGGGCTGCTGTTGCGGCCGGGCGATCTGATGAAGATTCCCCGCTCCGAGCGCACCGTGATCATCTCCGGCACCCAGGGCGAACCGCTCTCGGCCATGTCGCGGGCGGCTGTCGGCAAGCACAGGCAGGCGACGATCGAAGAGGGCGACACGGTCGTGCTGAGCGCAAGGCTGATCCCCGGCAATGAGAAAGCGATCTTTCGCATGATCGATCACGTTTGCCAGCGCGGCGCCGAAGTTGTCTACGGGGAGATGAACCCGCCGCTCCATGTTTCCGGCCACGGTCGCCAAGAGGAGCTAAAGCTGGTGCTCAACCTCGTCCGCCCGAAGTACTTTGTGCCGATTCACGGCGAGTATCGCCAGTTGTCCGGACATTTGCGGCTGGCCCAGCACTTGCGGTCTTCCGGACTCGAAGATTCGTTCTTACTCCAAAGCGGCGATGTACTGGAGATCGACTCCCAAGGCGCTCGGAAGGCAGATCGGGTGCCGGTGGGGCGCGTTTGTATTGATTCAGGGACGGGGGACGAAATCCTCGAGGAGCTGGTTATTCGAGACCGGCGGCATCTCTCCGAGTTCGGGGTCGTGGTGCCGATCGTGGCGATCAACCGCCACAGCGGACAGCTCGAGAGCCCCCCGGAAATCCTTTTTCGGGGTTTCGTGGTGCCCGAGGATAGCTCTCAACTGCTCGACGGCGCCCGCGACGTCATCAGCCGGACGATCGAGACCTCCTCGGAAGAAGAAAAGACCGACTGGGGCGTGATGGAAGAAAAGATCCGCATCGATCTCCGACGCTACATCTCCCGCGAGACCTCAAGCCGTCCCCTGATCGCCCCGGTGATTCTGGAGGTGTGACGAGGCTGGGGCTCGCGCGGCAGCGGTGCATGGAGGCGCACGTTCAGTGAAATGACACAAAATAGCTGTACTGTTTCAAATGGTAGATGAAACGCCCTGCGTTCGCAAGGGCTTGGTGGGGATAAGGGTTGGGGAGGGGATCATTGGCTCGGTGAATCCTTCAGCCAGTGCTCGGGTGTCTGAAGGCCTTGCGGTAACTTCGTTTCCTTGTTTCCCTGGGCTTCGTTGATTTGGTGCTGGGTTAGACCTTTCGCGCCGCTCAAGTTCGCTTCGTTCAGGTCCGCGTCGCCCAGGTTCGCGCTCAGCACCCGAACGCCTTCTCCTTGAAGGCGGGGGGGAATGAAACAGCGCAAAATCCGGGCAGTTTCACTCCTGAGGGACCTCCAGATCAAAGCGTAAATAGAGAATCGACCGGCTACCGAGTCTGGCCGAGGCCTTCGATCGCTACTCGTAAAACACGTAATGAGGGACGATCATCCAATTTCCGAACTCGTTCGTGGCCTCGCAAAAACCAGAGTGGAGACGGTAGGCTGAGTTGGCCCTTCTGATGATCTCGGGCAGGACGAAAGCGTCGTCGGCCTGGTGGTAACTGTCGACAAAGAGGCGAGGCTGATACTTGGTGAGGGTTTTCTCAGCACCCTTGAGCGCTTCCCGCTCGGCGCCTTCGATATCGAACTTGATGTAATCGACACGCGGAAGCGCGAGCTCAGCCACAATAGCGTCAATCGTTGTAACTTCGACCTCGACTTTGTTGCCTCCGGTTTCCTTGACGAGACTGCTCACGCCCGAGTGTTGAGTTCCAATTGACAGCGTCATCGAGCCTTTTTCACTCCACACGCCCTTAGGAACGAGAATCAACTTGCCGGAAGCGATCTCCGCTGGGAAGTTTCGCCTCAGGCATTCGACTTGGGTGGGATCGGGGTCGATCGCGACAACCTTCTCCGCTCCCAGCTCGAGAGCATTCGCGGCGAAGACCCCCACGTGCGCGCCGCAGTCGATCACGATATCGCCTTCTCGAACCGTCCTCTCCGGGTAGCGCGATCGCATGTGCCGGTGGTCGCCGATCAAGTAACCAAGCAACTTGCCACCTTGCCACCCGCCCCCTTCGCGACGAATCCAGAAATCCCTCAGCGGATGGGAAAACAGCTCGATGCCCCAGGTCTCGTCGTAGTCTTTCGATTGCAGTTCCTGTCCAGCAGCCTCGATGTGGTCGTTCATCTGAAGCCGCTCGTTCTGCAACGTAATCACCTGCATCCAGGAACACGACGGCGCGTTGCCCTGAAGCTTCACTCCAATCGTCATCAAGGTGGGAATCTTGAGAGCGAAGCCGAGGCCAACGCCGATTACGATCAGGTAGCGCAGCGGCCACGGGACTTTGGAGTTGAACTTTTCGACGAGCGAACTCATAGATTATTGGCCGGAAGGCGAGTCTGGACCGCGCGGATGGAAGCGTGAAGACAAAACTATAGTATCCATCGTAGCGCGGTCATACGACCATCGGCAATCCGTACCTCCCCAACCTTCTCCTTGAAGACACGTAGCGCGGATCTGGCGCCTTTCCAGTGTCCGCGTCCTTGGGCTTAGATCCGTGACTTCGGACCGCAAGGCAACCGTATCTGGTCGATCTCGACAGGACCTTGGCGCTCGATGAACCACCGAGCGCTGGACCAAGGCCAGGCGAACGAATCCTGTACCAGTCCTTTTACAACGGGATTCATGTGGATATACTCCAGGGCCTCATCAAATTCGCCGCGAGTACGGAGAACATGATCATAGAAACGGCTTTGCCAAAAGGGTCCTCGCCGGCGCCGGGAACGGCGCAGCCGTGGGTGGGATCTCACCTTGAAGCTCCTGAGAACTTCCGAGATCGTGGTCTGCTCGTGTGGCATGATGATGGCGTGAACGTGGTCGGGCATGAAGCAGTATCCGCATAAGCTGAACGTCAGCTTCTCACGAGCACCGCCCAAGGCTTCCACCAAAATGCGATACTCCGAGGTCCGAAACGGATGCACGCCAGGCCTCAAGTTCGTTGTGACGAAGAAGAATCGAGAATGCAGCGCGATGCGCCGGAGTCGGGACACAACACGGCGGATTATATTCCGAGCCATAGTACGTAAGACCTCTGTGACTCGAAGATTTACTCAGTTTTTATAACAAGGGACACGCGGACCCTGAAACGGCACCAGGTCCGCTACGACCTCTTTCGAATGACCCAGAACCGGCACCCTCAGATCGTGATTCGCGAAGAGACGCCTGCGGACTGCGTTGCCATCCGAGACGTGAACCGCCTCGTCTTCAAACGAGAAAGCGAAGCCCGACTCGTCGATCGACTGCGCGCCAACCGTGACGTTGTGGCTTCCCTGGTGGCCGTCGAGGGTGATCAGGTCGTCGGACATATCATGTTCAGCAAGTTGCCCATCGAGACCGATGGCGACGTCCTGTGCGGAGCCGCTTTGGCCCCCATGGCGGTGAGGCCCGACCTGCAGCGCCAGGGGATCGGCTCCGCCTTGGTGAAACGAGGAATCCAGCTCTGCCGGGACCGCGGGTATGCAGTCCCGTAGCGCAGGCCTCGACGGCCGTTTGCCGAGACCTGCGGCCGTTGGGCTTGACACACTCGCTATTCTGAAGGTGGGGACCGCAGCGACCGGCGCCACACTCGACGAGCGAGAAAAAGAATACGAAACAAACCCGATTTCGCACAACCCACAGGGAATCAATGGGTTGCAGCTGGTTTCCAGTACGGCGGGGCGGCCGGCTCAGCAAGACCTGACCGATCGCTCCACCGGGATACGAGGAGACCTCGACCTAAGTCCCATAGCGCAGGCCTCGGCGGGCCGTTTTGCCGAGACCTGCGGCCCCGTTGGCCTTGACACGCTCGCTATTCTGAAGGGGGGGGACAGCAGCGCGACCGCCGGCCACGCTCGACGATCGAGGAAAAACGAAACGAACCCAATTTCGCACAATCCACGCGGAATCAATGGATTATGGCTGTGCTTCCGTAGCTTGTAGCACGGACCTGGCGCCGTTCCAGGGTCCGCGTCCGTGGGCTTAGATCCGTGACTTCGGACCGCAAGGCAACCGTATCTGGTCGATCTCAACAGGACCTTGGCGCTCGACGAACCACCGAGCACTGGACCAGCCAGGCGAACGAATCCTGTAGGACCAACTGCAGAGCATTGGCATGAACACCTGTGCCGATTTCTGCGAGCACCTGCTAAAAATGGAGCATACGGCCCTGCTTCCGGGGGGCGCGTTGCTTCTGCCGGAAGACGACTTCTCCGTCCGGTGCAGCTATGTTGACTTTGACGGAGACAAGACGTTGGCGGCGTGGCGGGCAAATCCGTCCAGAGCGAACGAGGACGTCCAGGCATTCGTCAACGAGCACTTCCCTCTGATGGTGAGGGGCGTCGAGAACATAGCCCGGTACATCGGCACGGTCCGAGAGGGACGTCGGCCGGAGCATGGCTCAGCACTAAACTAGCGAAGGAGAGAGGAGGTTAGCTGCATGGAACTCAGCGAGAAACAACTTGAGATGTGTGAGTCAAGCAAGTGGGACTTCTCAGACCTGAAGGCGCTCTTCATCAACTGCACCCTCAAGAAGTCGCCGGAGATGTCGCACACGGAGGGGCTCATCCGCATCTCGAAAGCGATCATGGAGAAGAATAAGGTGAGCGTCGATGTGCTGCGCGCGGTTGACCATGACATTGCCTATGGTGTCTGGCCCGACATGACCGAGCACGGCTGGGAGAAAGACGACTGGCCCGACATTTCTAAGAAGGTCATGGAGGCAGACATCCTTGTGCTCACGAGTTCGATCTGGCTCGGCGAGAAGACGAGCGTCTGCACGAAGGTGATCGAGCGGCTCTACGGGAACAGTCATCTACTGAATGAGGACGGCCAATACGCCTACTACGGCCGCGTCGGAGGCTGCCTCATCACCGGGAACGAGGATGGCGCTAAGCATTGCGCGATGAACATTCTCTATTCATTGCAACACCTCGGCTACGTCATCCCCCCGCAGGCCGATGCCGGCTGGATCGGCGAGGCCGGACCCGGACCGAGCTACCTTGACCCGGGCTCAGGTGGTCCGGAGAACGATTTTACGAACAGGAACACCACATTTATGACGTGGAATCTACTCCACCTGGCGCGGATGCTGAAGGACTCCGGCGGCATCCCTGTCCACGGCAACCAGCGCAGCGAGTGGGATGCGGGCTGCAGGTTCGACTTCTCCAATCCGGAACACCGCTAAAGCGGTCTTGCTCTTGGAGGTAAGATCTACGGGAATCGACTAGTGCTTGGTTGCAAGAGTCGCGTATTTGCAAGGCCCTTTCCCGAAGCATCAACGATCGTCCGTCTGGCCCGAAAGTGGTTTGTTCGCAGAGCTTCCCAAGCCGCGACCGTGAGGGAGCGATCCAGGGATTGCCGGCCTATAAACGATCGTGAACTTATGCAACCATGAGAACGGCGCTGACAAACTAGACCACATAGCGGCGGTGTGAAGGCTCCCAGAGGAGGCGGAGGACCAAGCCGCTGATGTGGTCTAGTTTGTCAGCGCCGTTCTCAGCTTTCTGCTGCAACTGTCCGAGCTCGAACTGCTCGACCGTGAACGCCGAGCGACCGAGCGGCGCATCAAGGCCGCCAAGTTCCCGGTCACGAAAACCCTTGATACGTTCGACTTCCTGGCGTTACCCAAGTTGAACAAGAAGCTGGTGCTCGAGCTGGCACACGGAGAGTTCATCGACCGTCGCGAGAACGTGTTGGCTCTAGGAAACTCCGGCACGGGGAAAACGCATCTCGCTCTGGCGCTGGGACTGGCGGCCTGCCAGGGTGGCTATCGGGTTCGCTTCACTACCGCCGCAGCGCTGGTCAACGAGCTGCTGGAAGCCCGTGATGAGCGGCGCTTGCTGAGGGCCCAAAAGCAGCTCGCCAAGCAAGACCTGCTGATCGTCGATGAACTGGGCTACGTGCCGCTGTCGAAGACCGGAGCGGAGTTGCTGTTCGAAACCTTCTCACAGCGCTACGAGCAGGGCTCCACGATGGTGACCTCGAACCTGCCGTTCAACGAGTGGACCGAAGTCCTCGGGTCCGAGCGCATGACCGGCGCCCTGCTGGATCGGCTCACTCACCACGTCCACATCCTGGAGATGAACGGCGATAGCTTCCGCCTCAAGCAGAGCAAGAAGCAACGCTCTCCGTCTTCGGATTGATCCCCGCCGGCTCGCCACAGTTTTTGTGAGCCGCCTTCCACTCCGCCTTCAGCCGCCCTAACGGGCGACCTCAGGCTGCGTTCCAGCCGTCCCACAAAAACTCGAAGCAAAACCCCGACTCCCCCCCCACTGGTCTATTTTTGCTCCGCCGCTCTACCCCAAAACTGGTCTATTCTCCCTCCGCCGAACTGGTCTAATTTTGCTCCGCCCTTGACACCTGGCTTTGTCGACATGGCTGAAAGCCCCATGTTAGCATCGCAGTTTAGGCCCGTAGCTCAGTTTTGGTTAGAGCGCTACCTTGACACGGTAGAGGTCTCGGGT
The DNA here is from genome assembly GCA_965248105.1 of Bryobacterales bacterium. GTDB lineage: Bacteria > Acidobacteriota > Terriglobia > Bryobacterales > UBA6623. Next base: position 939,682 of record CBDFIK010000005.1, on the reverse strand, counting down.
TCGAGTCCCGACGGGCCTACCAGTATTGTCAAGGACTTACGTCCACCAGAACCCCCGTTTGATTGGAAGCATAGGCCGACGGGAATCGTGTCGGAAACTGACGGGCGGAGCGCTTAGCAACGCTCATACCTATCACCTCAGCTTTCTCCACGATCGGCCCTTGAAAGACAGAAGGATTAACGTCGAAAATGGGGCTCGCTTTTCGACCTGGACCGGGGCGTGGGGCAGTTGGCCGTTCCCTTATAAATCCGTGCTCCATCAGCAGCCCGAGAGGCTGTCCCATCGTTTCCACCCGCCTGAATCGCCCTTTCGTCTCCTGGAAGAGCGTCCGCTTTGTGAAGCTCTTGCGCAGCTTTTCCTTTATCCAGCGGAGGATGTATCGCGTGTCCTGGATAACTCCATCCGCACCCATTTCGGCGTACGCGACCCGAGCATGCGGAATGAGGTATTCCCCCACGCAGATGGCGGCCTCCATGGTCTTGCACTTGATTTCGGCCGACTGTAGCGCACCATCGGCCGGGTACTGGGCCAGGTGCAAAAGACCTGCAATCCTAACCGCAGCCCCCGTTAGCTTTCCCGCCCAATCCCTCATTCAGATCGGTTCTCTTCTTGGGCCCGAGCTTTTTGCGACAGCTGAGAAAAACGCTCCGCCAGCTTGCGCTTGCCGCTGGAGCGGTATAGGGTCGAAAGCCGTTCGAGTGCGTCCACTCTTCGACTGGGAGGATTGCTGTAGGCAAGCAGGCCATGGGGAATGACGTCGTCCGGCATGACGAACCGCGTCTTGTACATTCGTGAAGATCGGCGGGCATGCGACGATACTCGCAGACCCCGAATCCCAGCTACTCTCAGGTAGGCTTTTATCGCCGCATCGACCTCCGCTCGACTGTCGAAAAGCCGAGCCAGATGGTACCATGCCTGCTCGTCTCCTCGACCGAGCTTGGCAGCACGCTGCAGGTCAAGCTCCCATTTTCGACTCTGACCAGATGTCTTAGCCAGCATGGCGAGATTGAACCAGGGCCTCGGAAGGTTCGGCAACTCCATCGTGGCCCCTTCCAGATAGCGGCGGGCGTCCTCCAGCTTGCCGCGGAATAGGTAGAGTTTGCCAAGCCTCGCCCATAGGATCGGACTCCTCGGCCCTTGCTGGAGTCGCATGATCGCGCTGTCAACAAGCTCATGAATTTTCCCCGGATACCTCTTCTCCAGATCCTGGGAGAACCTTGAATCCACAATGTCCGGCTCTAATGCAAGTGCTTCTACGTAAGCGCTGAACGCCCGATCCTCAAGTCCGAGTCTTTCGAGTATCAAACCAGCGCTGATTTGATACTCGCCTGTCTTGTACACTGCGAGCGCACGCTCGAGATAGGAATACGCCAGCTCCCCTCGCCCCATCAGTGCGTGGATCCAAGCGATATTATGCAGGAAGCAGTCGTCGTTGGGATTGAGATCGAGAGCCCGGGAATAATACTCCATCGATTTGCCGAGCGCGGCGACGCCGCGACGCGAGAGTCCTGTGCTTGGCCGCAGAATCTGCTCCACGTCGAAACGGCGTCCGAGCGCCCTCTCCGATAGCAGCGCCGCTGTGCCCCAGTAGTGTGCGTTGTCAGGATCGGCAGATGCGGCCCGCCTCGCGTGTTCGAGCGCCGCGGCATGATCGCCGCTGAGGGCGGACGGAAGTACCAGTGCGAACTCCGAATCTGCTTGAACATGGCGCAAGAACCAAGACAACACCCAACATGACCAGCAGATCGCTGCTGCCAAGAGGCACGCCGGCAGAGCGATTTGCCTGAACATCGCACGCGGGCCGTCAAACGTCATTGGTCCTCATTCAAGTTCGCTTCGTTCGCTTTCGCAGGCCCTGGGAGTCGCTACTTGAGAGGATGACGATTGATTGAGCAGAGAGCTGTTGTGGGCGATCAGAAAAACTACTACTGCCGATACGCCTGCATTGCTGATCATGGATGAGTACGTTCCATCCCGCACGAGAACCGCGAAGAAACCAATCGCCAATACGGCCGCAGTGTCCTTCGTGACTCGGTCGGGTGATCGCCTCACGGCTTGAATCGACACTGCAAAGAAAGAAAGGACAAACCAGAGATAACCGATTGCACCGATCACACCCCTTTCTACAAGGACTTCCAAAACGACGTTGAAGGGCTGCGCAGCAAACGGAACCGCGTCACTTTGATCACTGAATGCCACATTCGCCAGCGCGAAATTGGAGGCCCCGACTCCAAAGAGCGGACGAGATCTGATCATCTCGCCTACTCTTTCCCAAAGGCGGAACCGCCCGTCTATGCTGCGAGCGTGCGAAGCCGAGTCTACGATCCGGAAGGTCCGCAGAACGGCCTCCGCGACGGGTGTCAAGCTGATGATCGTGGTAGAGACCAACAGCAGACCGGCGAGAGTAAGCAAAACCCGCTGGCGTCGCCGTCGCTGACCGGCTCTGACACACAAGTAAGCAGTGGATATGACTACGAAAGCGACCAGGGCGATGTATCCGCCTCGCGACAAAGTAAGCAAAATAGCGACGACAGATGTGACGGCGGAGGCCGCCCACAGGAGCTTCAAGTCGCCGGAGATCCAAAGCAGGACAATGGTAAACGGTAGCAACGAGAGCAGGATGGTCACGGTCTCAGCTACTGCTCCTCCTGCGACAGGGGGAATCAAGTTCTTGAAGCGGGCAAGGTTCTCAAGGCCTATGGAGCGAAGGTCAGGGGTTCTTGTCAGGGCATTCCAAACAAAAACAACTGCTAGGGCCGTTCCCAGGAGACTCATCGCCATATGGTAGAAGCGGCGATATTCGACACGATGACAAGTGTTCCTCGCGAGGAAGTACATGACGCTCAGCAGGTACAGGCTAATCACAAATTGGATGGAATTGTGGCGGTATGTCGATGCAAATACACCGATCGTCTCGGTGCCGATGACTATCAGCAAGGCGGTCCCAGCCCAACCCGGCCGCAGCGCTGTCCAAAGCCGGTCACCATGGGCCAACATGCCTAAGGCGACCACGATGATAACGGTGAGCGGCACTACAGCGACATCAGGCCGACCGAGGAGGCAAACCACAACGCCAGCGATCACGGAACCTACGCAGAGCAGTTCCCAGACCGGCCGTTCTACTACGGGGTACTCAAGAAGTTCAGTTAGTTTTCTGGACCAAGTCGCTCCAGGGACCGCCATCATCATGATGTAATCACCGCAGAGTTACGTGGCCAGTAAACACCACATTCCATTGAGCCGCGCAACGGTTTCCGGCTGCCGGAAGAAGCACCTGTCCCTTCATGGGCGCCCGAAAGCGCCGCCTACGGGCAGGACAACCTGGCGTTGTTTGCGCGCTTAGAGACCGAATGGTACGAACATCGTATTTTAGAAGGGAAGCGCGAGAGTCACGGCCCGACCTTCGTCTGAGACTTTCCTGCATGCCTCTGTGGCTAAGACCTAATCTGCCAGGTCTTCCTGACCTCGTTCACTTGGATAACTCCCGCGTAAACATGCTCTGCCGTTTGGTAACGCGAACTGCCACAGCAGACCAACTCAGCTGCCTCGGCGTGCCTGTTCAATCGCCGGATCGTCGGAAACCTTTGGCTGGGAGGTCGATTTCCGCTTGAGGTACTGACTTCGCCGCGTTTCAGAGAATCCTATGGCGTTTTGGGCTGTGGGACCGGTATCGGCCTAGAAGTTATCCTGGACTATCTCGCTGCTCCGACCTGTCGCCGATCGCCTCGACGAGGCCCCGAAAATCCCTCTTTCCCTGCTGGAAGAGCCTTTTTCCAGTAGGAATCAAAATATCCCGCATCAACCGGCGTGCTGCCGTTATCCTTCCAAACTCGAAAGTCAAAAATTCCACGTTTTGCAGGGTCCGAGTCACCAACCCCCCACGTCTGCGTATTATTCGATCCGATAACGACTATGTACTTTGCCGGATTCAAGGGATTGGGATGGACCATTTCCACGGTAATACTATCCCCAGCGTATTCTCTCCCACCGACTTCGACGGCATCGGGCCTGAACGTCACTGGCAGGCGGCCAATGACCCTCTTGAGGATTTTGTTCGTCCGTGGATGACCGACCAGAACTAGGTTCATCTTGGCAATGTCATCGTCCGTGACCGCCAAGTCAGTCTTGTATCGACAATCCACGAACCGCTCCTTGCGCCATGGTTCACACAAGGTTGCCACCGCGGCCATCATGCTCTCCGCAGCCGCTTCGTCTCCACCGCGACCTCCGACAATTAGAAATGAGCTGCCGAATGCGTCCTCCACCGGGCCTGAAACCGAAGCGCTTTTTTGCCACGGGCCGGCGACTGCAGCCTCATGGCCGGTCACGTCGACCCTGATCGTTTCCGCCTGCGGAATGGCGTCGAAACTTGTCCGCCCATTACTCTTCACCGTCAGACGCTCGTTTGGCCGAGAGCCCAGCTCGCTCAATATGATTTCGAAGCTACTCACGTTATCCGTTTCGACTGTCACAAGTTTGGGCGACACTCGCGTAGCGTCTATCGTCGCTATGCGGCTTACGTCCTCGATCCCCGTGATTCGCAGCCAGTAGGCGGTATCGTATCGCAGCTGAGCCGTGGCAAATGAAACCTTTCTAGGAAACCTAGCCCTCTTTTTGCCTGCCAAAAACCCCAAGGCTTTTGCGAAGGGATCGCCACTGTTCTGCATGCCGTGGTCGTCGTCTCCCACCTCGAGTTCTACCTCCACACCTTGCTGCCGTAACTCATCCGTGAAGTTGATTATCCCTTGTAAAGGTAAGCTCTTATCGTAGCGGCCGTGCAGAATGTAGAGCGGAATGTTTCGCAAGCTCCGGCCAATCGTTTTTGGGCTGCGACGCGGGGAGTCTGGATTCGTGCCAAAAATCGGTGAAACCACAGCGACCGCCGCGAACAGCGAGGGAAACCTTTCCGCCATCAGCAGAGAGAGTCTCGCACCGTCTGAGACACCGGTCAAGTAAAGGCGATCGGGGTCGAGGTCGTAGTCCTTCTTCAAGTCGTTCAGTACCTCGAAGACATCTGTCGTACCCATAGCCGCGCCGAAGCTGTTGCCCCTGCCATAGACCCAAACGATGCCGAAACCGTGTTTGTCGGCCGACCGTTCAAGGGGAATGATTCCGCGCAGAAAGGCGACAAAAACACTTTTCAGGAAAGGTCGAAGTATTACATCCGCAATTTGATGGGGCATGCGTATGACGAATGATAGCGGTACCTTGGCGTTCTTGGGAACGTAAATCATATAGTGCTGGACTTGCCCGTCAATCTCCGACACGAAGGCCCTGAGCTGCCTGCCTCGTCTGTCTCTAAACGGGTCTTGGGACGTCTCCAGGGCCTTGAATGTTGTCTCGATCTCACCGATCAGATGGATGATCTTGGCCTGCCACATAGACTTGACGTCGCCATCAAGATCGGCGTGTTCCGGTGCGAGCAGGTGCTCGTACCGAAATAGCATCGCCTCCAAATTCAGTCCGTGTTTCTCGGTGATCGACCCGAGCGCCCTTTGTCGGGACCGGAAAGCCGATCGAAATTTAAAAAGGTCCCCAAAGTAAATAGGCGCCTCCAGCGTGTCCATTGGGAAGGTCAGTCGAGCGACGTAGAGACCCTCCGGAAGAACAGGCGCTGAAATTGTGGTTGCCTGAGTCGCCTTCCGCTGGTAGCGAAACTGCTCGGAGTGGACGACTGAATCGTGGCCGTCGACAATATCCAACTCAACGGGAAAGTCGTGCCCGTAGAGATCAAGGTCTATTGTGGAAAGGTCACCTTGCGACAATAGACGGTCAGATAGGGGGTTTAGTACCCCATGATGCTTGGCCTTCTCTATCGCCAGGGCGACCGGCAAAAGTGTGACGGTGAGGCCCCACCCGCCGCCTTGCTGGGCAACCTTTGCAACAAGAAGATTTCGCCCTTTCCTCAGTCGCACTGAAGTAAAACCCCCGTACTTTCGCACTGGTTTGAGAGTAGTGTTCCGTTCAGCAATCACGAGCTCGTTGTTGCACCACAGCCTCATGGCGTCGTCGCTGCCAGCGGCCAAAGCCAGCTGCTGATCTTGAGGGCTTTCGATGGCTATTGCACCATAAACGACTGCGGATTCAATCGTGTCGAAGATCTTCAAGAATTCCACTTTGGGAACGCCTTGGATTCGATATCGGAAATTTGCAAAGTCGGGCGGGATCACCGCAGGCTCCAGTGCCTCGGACCCAGCGAGACCAAGCAACGCGTCCTCTGTCATTTCCTCTTCACTAAGGCCGAAAACAGTCAGAAAGTCGCGGTTTAGGCCTATGGGCAACGTATGTGCCTCGGGGGCAAGCAATTTATCTTTGTCGAACTTGAACGGCCCAATAAATTGCCACTGATCAATGAACACCTCCTCTTCGAGTCTCGAATCAAGGTACACGGTGGGAAGACGTGAGGCCGTGCTGCACGCCAACCAGGTGTGAAGTGAAACTGCAAACAAGCAAGCGGCCAAGCTGCTGAACATAGCCCTGTGCGCTCGGCGTCCCCTCGAACCGCAAAGTCTTGTTGCGCTGCGGGAATCGGTATCTGAACGTCTCGGTATCATAGACTGCGTCAAATCGCCCCAACGTGGGCCCAAGCTATCTGATGTTCTAGGACGCACCCGAAACGCTCGATCTTGTCAAGGAGCTAGGCTCCCCAAGACGTCGCGGGGGCCAAGGCCGGCGGGACGGGCGCGAGCACACGGTCAGCGTCCTGTCGTAGGCGGCCGAACGAAGACAACAGATCGACCGCATCGGCCCGAATATAGACCAACGCGCTTAGAAAGCACTGAATCCGCGGTAGAGCGTACACTCCGTAGAAGACGACCACTTGCTGGGCCATCTTGGCACCAAACGCCTGATGTTTACTTATGGGTATTAGAAGACGACAATAGTTCCACATCTGGTGGAAGTCTCCGCGGATCTGACGGAGGTAAATAGATAGGACTCGCCGCCGCTGAAGCGTTAGGCGACGCTCCATGCCGGCCTTGCCCCCTGGCTGGTTTCGGAGAAACTCCAAATCCGCTTGGGCAAACAGACGAGCCATGGGTCGATACGCGTCCTCGGTTGGGATCTGACCAGCGAGAGCCTGAAGATCCAAGGGGTGATCCTTTATGCTGTGGCCCGCGAGACCCAGTCCTGCAGCCAAAATCGCCAAAAGGATGGATCCCAACATAGCGAAGAGATCAATCATGATCATAGTACCTTGTACCTTTCAGTAGTGTCTGGTCGAAACGCTCTAAGTCGATCCATCAACGCTGCGTCTTCACTCTTTCATCGAAATCCTACGCTTACAGCGCGAAGGCGAGTGTTCCTGGCCGACAGCGGTTGCAAATCCCCCGACATAGGCAAAAAGCGAATCAAGAGCAGTAAAAATCAGACACGAAAGCAGGGCGGGATACCGACGGACCAAATTCAGACCCACAGCCTAATAGCCCAGCCCACAGCAAACTGAACCTCCAACCATGTTCTGCAGCAAGCCTGTTGCTCCACTAGCGGCGTGAAGCTCTGAATTGCTAATGTCGAATTGTAGCACGACAGGTCGAAAAATTGAGACGTCTTTGGATCACCACGCTCATTTTTTGGCTCGTCACCCCAAAAATACTGTAAAGGCAGTGGAGGCACCTTGGGTTGGGCGCCTCGCCGGGTACCGACGTTGGCGGAGAGCGAACTTGTTCCCAGCGTTGAGAGAGATCGGACGCCATTTTGACGCCCAGCCGCGATAAATCGCAACAACTAGGAACCAAAATAGGAACCAAAACGACATAGCTTGCGTCATACTCGCCAAGTGCATTTCATCAAAGGGTTAATGTTGGTCCGGGCGCGGAGATTTGAACTCCGGACCTCCTGCTGCCCCGAAAATGTTGCACATAACCGAGTGTGAAGGGTTTATACTGGTAGCAACCCGAAGGGCGGTCGGACACCCAACCGGGCCTGATCGCCGCGCGGGGTAAGCGGCATGAGCGACCTACGGGCATCATCGCTTGCCCGCACAGTTGTGACTACCCCGCCCAAAAAGGAGCCCCGAGATGACGATTCACGAACGCCGCGCACTGCTGCGCAGGATTGATGTTTTCCTCCGCGAGCTGTTCGGGATTGAAGCGGGGCCTGACCCTTACCCTGCACCCACCTACATCGTGCGGTTCACCTTCTAAAGTTCTTAACCAGAGTGCCGATGGGCGGAATCAGCGGGCAGGTGTTCCTTGGCTTGGAGGATCTCCGCTCTCGCATCCTACGCAACTGGCTTTTTGCCCCAGTTCGGGTGGTGGGAGGTTGCGAGCATCGCGATGACCCGCGAGCACTGCTTCTCTCCTGAAGGGAAAGATCGTTGGGTCGCGGACTCGATCGAATTACTGGGAGAGCAAGCGTGGGAGGGACATGACTTGGGCCAATACGGTACCCCGATGGGAAGGTTCTGGGTCCCGGGCGGGGAAAGCCGCACCTTGGAATGGCTGCTGTGGGAGATCCTTGTTTACCAACCTACGACAGCGGAGAGAACGGGGTCAGCGCCGGAGACACGGTCATTGACTGCGGTGCTCACATTGGTGCGTTCACGCGCTACGCTCTGAACAACGGTGCCCACCGCGTCGTGGCGATCGAGCCCAACCCGGTCAACATCGCCTGTCTTAGGCGTAAGCGCAACTTCGCCAACGAGATTGAGAATGGAAGTGTGACTGTCGTCGGGGGGATTGGGGAAAGAGATTTCTTCCCTCGAACTCGCTGTCCACGAACACAACACGGCCCGTTCTGTAATCACCCCACATGATCTACCCGGTACCCACAGGATTACCGTTCCGATCGTGCCGCTCGACAACGTAGTCGAAAACCTTGCTCTGGAGAGGATTGACTTCATCAAGATGGATATCGAGGGGTCGGAGAGGTGGAGTCTGGAAGGCGGTCAGGGGACGATCAAGCGTTTTCATCCCCCAATGGCCATTAGTTCTTATCATCACGAAGATCCCGCAGCCGTAACCGAAGAAGTGTTGAAGGCCTACCCCGGCTACGGGATCCATGGGAAAGGGATCGGTGTCGCCAATGGAGTGGTTCAGCCGAAGATTCTTTTCTTCGACTAGAAGGGGGTAGCGAGGGTCAGGCCAGCGTCGCCAGGGTGGGAATCCGAAAATGCAAGAAACTGCCCCTCGACACCACGCGGAGAATGTTACAATCCGACGGGGATAAACCAGGCGAGGGGAGGAATTGACATGAAGAGAACGTGGAAGGCCAACGGAATCGCTGTTTGGGTTTTCCTACTAGCAACTCTGCTGATAGCAGTCGGCTGCGACGGTGGAGGAGAGTCGCCGACAGCGACTGAAACAGCCGCCGAGCAGGCGAAAAAAGAAGCGATGGAGAAGAAGAAGCCGGAGCCGCTAACCGGCAAGCACGTGGTGATCATGGACACCACCAAAGGAACAGTGAAGATGGAACTCGACGCCGACAAGGCGCCGAAAACGGTCGAGAACTTCCTCGGCTACGCGGACCGCAGGTTCTATGACGCCACGATCTTCCACCGCGTGGTCAAGCGGTTCATGGTGCAGGGTGGTGGCCTCACTTTTGATCTGAAACGAAAGATGAACCGGGGTCCCATTGAGAACGAATCCGACAACGGGCTGAAGAATCTGAAAGGCGCGGTGTCGATGGCTCGAGGAAAGGACCCACAGAGTGCGACCACACAGTTCTTCATCAACCTCCGAAATAGCCCGAGCTTGGATTTCGGTAATTCCAAGGGCGACGGAACGGGCTATTGCGTATTCGGCAAGGTCATTGAAGGGATGGATGTCGTCGAAGCCATCGGCAAGGTGAAGACCGCCGAGCAGCGTTCACGCAAGAACGTTCCGGTAGTCCCCGTTTTCATCAAGTCCATCCGGCGCGCGCCTCCAGTTGAGGCCGAGATGTCGGAATAACCGTAGCCGCTAGACCGTCGAAGCCGCTCCGCATGAGGTGCAGCGCACCTGTACCTGGCGGAACCTCGATTCCCAAGCGGTTGCTGAAAAACTCACTTCGGTCGCCGTGCCGCGGGTTACTCAAAAGACGGCCTGACGATCGTAAATAGGGAAATGTACGCCCTGTTCCGCTAGGCGGCTGTACCCGACAAGACTCTGATCGTCCTGGCCCAGGATGTACTCGGCTTGCCAGAAGTGTGGCGCACGCTTTCAGCGTGCTGTGTCGGGCTTTCGATCCCGACATTTCCGAATCGATAGTGAACCCGTCTCCAGGAGAGTCGCCTAGCCCGCTTTTCTCACCAGCTGAGGTCGAAGCACGCGATCAGCCCGCCAAACTTTCTGTAAGTTCCTGGAACAAAAGGCGTTATAAGGAATTGGCTTTGTTTGGTAATGCTGTTGCTCGGTAGCCCACAGACGCGGACGCTGGAACAGCGCCAGGTCCGCGCTACAAGCTCTGCCGCCCTGTTGCTCCTCGGGGCCTCCGGCCCTGCGGCAAAGCTACTCTTGCACCCGGCTGGTCCGATCCGTCGGATTTTACGGATCCGACCGCCCCACCGTACTCGAAACCAACCGTAAACCATTGATTCCCTTTTGGTTCCACGAAATTGGGTTTGTTTGGTAATTTTCTTGCCTCGTTGGTTCGTGGCTTCCGACGACCCGTGCTCGAATGGGCCCCGAATACTTCGCGTGTGCTTCAACTACTATTGTACCTTGCCAAACCAAGGACGCCCTGGCATAGCGACCGCCAAGATTGGCGGTCCTATCGTGTGCTTCGACCGTCAGCTGGCGAGAAATGCGGGCTAGTGGGTCATCGCGTAGACGATGTAGTTGATACCAAGCCGGTAGGACATGGCCGTGTAGCGCTCCGGGTATTCCGGCCAGTCGGCGTGCTCCCAGGCGTCGCCCAGGTCCATGTTGAAGTTGATCAGCACCATCAAGCGGCCGTCATCGTCGTAGATGCCCCTCCAGTGTGGTGTAACGCCGTCTCGTTCGTGGGTGCGGCCCGTGAAAAGCATCTGCGCCCCAGGGATCTGCTCCTTGGGTTCGAGATCGTACAGAACATGAAAGACTTCGTCGCCGGGGTCAACCTCGACAACCGCCCGGTCGGGAAAGATCTTTCGCATACCGCGCATGAACAGCGCCCATTCATACGTGCCGTGGAAGTCGTCGAGGATCATGAATCCCCCGCGCAGAAGGTATTCGCGGATCCGCTCGGCCTCTTCGTCGCTTAGCTGCCACCAGCCGGGTTCGACCACATAAAGCCACGGATAGTCGAAGAAGTCGTCATCGGTGGCCGAGATATAGACCTCCTTGGATCGGCAATCGACGTTTGACAGCCGGCGCAGACCTTGGAGAAAGTGCCGCTCCGCAGCCGGGGAGTCGATCATAGAAGGCCGATCTTCGAGACGGCGATCACCGAGACCGTCGGGATAGATCAGTCGAACGAAGTAGAACTCGGCCGGCTCGTCGCCGTCGAGAGGCTCCGGCACGTCCATCCGAAAGAATGGAATCGGGACGCCGCGGTAAGTTCGCTGGGCGAGGAGGATACCGCCGGCAAGCGTCACCATCAGCAGAGCCGAGGCCCAACTCTTGACGCTCACCCGCCGTGCCATACGCTCAGCATAGCACGCGGTTTTCGAGCCTCCCCGGCCGGGGAAACGCCCTTCCTTAATGGTTCAGTTGGTGTCCTCCCAGGCTATAGCCCGCATTTCTCACCAGCTGACGGTCGAAGCACGCGATAGCAGCCCGTGGCAAAAGTCGTGCAAGAGCGAAAAATCGGGTACAGCCAGCCAATTCGCTTCAGGCTAAGCACTTTGTTTCTAGGTATGTGACGAGGGGCGAATTGGTGGCAGTCCCCATTTTTCGCTCTTGCACGACTTTTGCCACGGGCTGATAGACTCGCCATTACGTCGTTGCGCTTGCTCACCGTGCTCAACGTAGGGTTCAAGTACACCCGCATTATTCAAGAAACGGGGTGCTGAGCGGCGCGCGCCTTGTACTGACAGGCCTCTCACGCACTTCGCCTCGCCACCTGGTGAGAAAAGCGGGATAGCAGGTCGACGAACTCAACGGCATCGAAGTATGGCTTCGGTACTAGAAATTCACGTTTCTTGGTGGTAGTGCCCCAGCTTTGGGGAAAACAAGTGCGCCGCGCCCGGCGGATTCGGCTGGCCCTGGGGTGCTCGACTGATTGTCTTTGAGGCTCTTTCGATATACGATTAAGGATCTGCCGAACCCTGTCGGTCGCGCTTCGCTATCGATCGCCGCCGGGGCGACATGTCGCGCCCGTACATGGCAAACGGTGCAATACGGGGAAAGATTTGTTGGCGCCATCACAGCTTATTGATACCCGCAGAATATAGTGTTGTTTTCGGACACAGCAAATGCCTTGCCAGAGCGGGCGCAGCACGCTGCGCCCCTACACTGTATTTCGCGAACATCAATAGGTGAACGGTATCGGGCTTAGTTGTTCCTTCTCGATGTCCATCTAAAGTCAAGCTTCGTGTCCGCTAAAACGATCGGCGTAATTTTGTTTCAGCTTGGCGGCCCGGATTCTCCCGAGGCCATTGAGCCGTTCCTCTACAACCTGTTCTCCGACCCCGAGATTATCAACTTCCCGTTGGCCAAGATCGGCCGGCCAGCATTGGCAAAGCTGATTTCAAAAGGTCGAGCACGCAAGGTTCGGGCCCACTATGCCGAGATTGGCGGGGCGTCACCCATTCGGAAGTTTACGGAACAGCAAGCGGTGGCGCTCGAGGAAGAGCTGCGCAAACGTATCGATGCCCGGGTGTTTGTCGCCATGCGCTATTGGCACCCCATGACCGATGACGCGATTGAGAGAGCACGACGGGCCGGCTGCGATGAGTTGGTCTTGCTGCCTCTGTACCCTCAATACTCTTCGACGACCACCGGCAGCAGCCTCAATGAATGGAAACGCAGGTGCCGATCGCTGGCGTTCGAGCGTCCGACCCACCTGATTCGCGAGTTCTACGACTTCTCTCCCTATCTAGACTCGCTTGTGGATCAGATCAACCGGACCTTCAGGAGGTTCGACAATCCAGGGAGTGTCCACGTGGTGTTCAGTGCTCATAGTGTTCCGGTGAGCGTTATCGATGGGGGTGATCCGTATCGAACCCAAATCGAGGACACTGTTCGCTTGGTGATGGAACGCGGAGGGTGGCCGAACGCCACATCCACGTGCTATCAAAGCAAGATCGGCAACCGCAGGTGGCTGCAGCCCTCCCTCCACGAGACGATAAGTCGCCTAGGAGAGTGCGGCGCCGAAAGTGCCCTTGTGGTACCTATTGCCTTTGTGTCTGATCACGTCGAGACCCTGGCTGAGATCGATATCGAGGCTCGCAAGGAGGCTGCCGAGCACGGCATCCGCCAATTCGAGATGATGCCCGGGCTGAACGACAGCACGCGTTTCATCCGCACCCTGGCGGCTTTAGTCGTCAATGCCATCGGCATGGACGATCAAGAGCTACTTGTTCAGGCCGAGGCGGCCGACGCGGGACCTTCGTCCTGAGGGTGCCACGGCAGCGCCATCTTTCGACGGCAGGGCGCCGGGCTGCTGATCGGGGATTTTGTGCGCGGGTCGCGGAGACGACGGCCGCAAGTCTCGGCAAAACGACCGCCGAGCCATGCGCTACAGGATCTCAGCATAGCACGCGGTTTTAGCCCGCTTTTCTCACCAGGGGGCGGGCCGAAGAAACCGCACCGCCCGCCGGGCGGCTTCCCGACGGGCGCGCAGTCGCAAAAACTAGAGGTCGTAGTAGAGATAGAACTCGTATGGCACCGGCCGCAGGTTTACCTCGGCGAGTTCCTTCTCTCTCTTGTAGCTAATCCACGTGTCGATAACGTCTTGGGTGAAGACGTCACCTCGTAGCAAGAACTCATGGTCGTCCTCGAGCGCATCGAGCACCTCGCCCAGCGAGCCGGGCGTACTCTTGACCGCGGCGGCTTCCTCGGGCGCGAGATCGTAGAGATCTTTATCCATCGGGTCGCCGGGATCGATCTTGTTGAGAATGCCGTCCAGTCCCGCCATCAGCAGCGCTGGAAAGGCTAGATACGGATTGCAGGACGGGTCCGGGCAGCGGAACTCCATGCGCCTCGCAGCGGAGCTCGTCGAATACATCGGGATGCGGACGCAGGCCGAGCGGTTTCGCTGCGAATAGGCGATGTTGACCGGGGCCTCGTAGCCGGGCACCAACCGCCGGTAGGAGTTGGTCGTCGGAGCACAAAGGGCCAACAGAGCCGGTACGTGCTTGAGAATCCCCCCGATATAATGCATAGCGGTTTCGCTTAGCAGCCCGTAGCCCGATTCGCTATAGAAGAGGTTGGCGTCGCCCTTCCACAGACTCTGGTGTACGTGCATACCCGAGCCGTTATCACCAAAGATCGGCTTGGGCATGAAGGTCACGGTCTTGCCGTGCTGCTTAGCGACGTTGCGAAGCACATATTTGTAGTACATGAGGCTGTCGGCCATATGGGTCAGGGTGTCGTAGCGCAAGTCGATCTCGCCCTGACCGGCGGTCCCCACCTCATGATGGTGAACTTCGACCCTGACGTTGAACTCTTTCAGGCGAAGAATCACTTCCGAGCGGAAGTCTTGCAGTGAATCGGCCGGCGGTACCGGGAAGTAGCCCTCTTTGTGCCGCAGCTTGTAGCCCAGGTTGGGACCCTCGGCTCTTCCTGTATTCCAAGCCCCCTCGGCCGAATCGACAGAGTAAAAGGCTGCGTTGGCAGTTTGGTCATAGCGCACGTCGTCGAAGACGTAGAATTCAGCTTCCGGTCCCCAGTAGCTCAGATCGGCCACGCCGGACCCCTTCAGATAGGTCTCGGCTTTCTGCGCGATGTAGCGCGGGTCACGGCTATAGGGTTGGCGCGTGATGGGATCTTGCACATTGCAGATAAGACTCAGCGTCGGGACGGAGCGCAGCGGGTCGACACGCGCCGTATCCGGGTCGGGGATGAGCAGCATGTCACTCTCTTGGATCTGTTGAAATCCCCGGACGCTCGAGCCGTCAAATCCGAGACCGTCCTCGAAGATGTCATCCGTGAGGTCCTCGACGGGGAACGAGAAGTGTTGCCACACTCCGGGCAAATCGATGAATTTCACATCGACGATCTTTACGTCGGTTTTCTCGGCTAGCTGCCTCACGTCAGTTGGCGTTTTGGGCATATTCGATTCTCTCCTGTCTGGCGTATAAGTTGGTACGTTTTGTCGCTCCCCTCGGAACCAGCTGGGTCTTCTACCAGCCGCCGGACAGGGCGCGGAAACTGAGAATTATAAACTCCGCTCGGCCTGGTCGCAAGCAATTGGGCCGAACCGAGCCACTTTTTCAAGCCGATGCACCCCGAGCGGCCTGAGGACTACTGGGCAGGGGCGCGTTCCGAGGTTCTACGCGCCTCAAATCGCAACAGGCCGCCGATTAGGGCTTTCTGCCTCTAGATGTCGTAATACAACGAAAACTCATAGGGATGGGGCCTTTGCCGCACCTCATCCACTTCCTTTTTCATCTTGTAGTCGATCCAGGTCTCGATGACCTCCTCGGTAAAGACGTCTTGCCTGGTCAGGAACTCGTGGTCGTTTTCGAGAGCTTCGAGGGCGCCGTCAAGCGAAGTGGGCAAGGCGGGTACCTTCTGCAGCTCTTCCGGTGATAGGTCGTAGATGTCCTTATCAAGTGGTTCGCCTGGATCAATCTTGTTCTGGATACCGTCAAGACCGGCCATCAACATTGCTGCAAACGCCAAGTAGGGGTTGCAGGCCGGATCGGGCGGCCGGAATTCCACGCGCTTCGCCTTCGGATCGGACGAATACATCGGGATACGGCAGGCGGCCGAACGGTTGCGCCGGGAATACGCCAAGTTCACAGGCGCCTCGAAGCCCGGGACCAGTCGTTTGAAGCTGTTGGTCGTTGGGGCCGCGAAGGCCACGACCGCCGGAGCATGCTTGAGCAGTCCGCCGATGTAGTAGAGAGCGGTTTCACTCAGCCCGGCGTACTGGTCACCCGCGAAGAGCGGCTCGCTGTCCCTCCACAGGCTTTGATGCGTATGCATGCCGCTGCCGTTGTCATCCCACAAGGGCTTGGGCATGAAAGTGACCGTGTGTCCGTAACGAAAGGCCACGTTGCGCACCACGTACTTGTAGACCATCATGTTGTCGGCGGAGCGAACCAACGAGTCATACTTTTGGTCAATCTCGCCCTGCCCGCCCGTTGCCACTTCGTGGTGGTGGCATTCGACGGTCAGCCCGCAACGTTCCATGGTCATGACCATCTCGGTGCGGATGTTCTGATGGTGATCGGTCGGGGGTACGGGAAAGTAACCCTCTTTGTAACGCGGCCGATAGCCCAGATTGTTGTTCTTTCGGCCCGAGTTCCAGCGGCCTTCCTCGGCATCGATGTAATAGAAACCGTAGTGATGGGACTGATCGAAACGAATGTTGTCGAAGATGAAGAATTCCGCCTCGGCGCCGAAATAGGCCACGTCACCGATGCCGGTGTAGCGCAGGTGCTGCTCGGCCTTCTGAGCAATCCAGCGCGGGTCCCGCGCATAATGCTGCTTGGTGATCGGATCCACGACGTTGGCGATCATCACCAGCGTCGGCACATCGGTAAACGGATCCATCATCGCGGTGCTGGGATCGGGTACGATCAGCATGTCGCTTTCACTGATCGCTTGCCATCCGCGGATACTAGAGCCGTCGAAGCCAAAGCCGTCCACAAAGGTGCTCTCGGATAACTGTGAGATGGGGAAAGTGACGTGCTGCCACAGTCCGGGCAGGTCGGCGAAGCGTAAGTCCAGCATCCGGGCTTCATTTTCTTCCGCAAATGCCAAGACCTCGTCCGGAGTTTTCGTCCGTTTCATTCGCTTCTTTCGCGCGCTGCGCCGCTCACCGTAGAGTCCAAATGCCCCAGTGTTGAAAAACGTCAATCCTACCACAGTAGCCGGCGCCACCCAGTGTCTTATTTACTCCGATAAAAATTTTTGATGGAATTGCGCTGGCCAAGAATGCGCCTGGCGTACGGACAGCCACATGACGGTCCGGGCACGGGTGATTCATCCACACCGGGGCAGTCTCAACCCACCGACTTTCCCGGTCGAGGCGGTAGGCCGGCAGTGGTGTATTTGAGCCCACTACCTGTAAGCTCCTTTAGCCTCGGCGAGGAGTAGGCTGAGCTAGGCCTGCTACACTTTCCCCCCATGCTATGAGCACTTTGAAAGCACTTTCGCGGCGCAGTGTAAACCGGCTGGACTGACGACGCAGCGGCGTTGGACGCGGTAGGGGGAATTACCCAAAGCCTTAGTGTGAATCGCTGATACCTCGTCCTGGCGATGTTGCCTACATTGAAAGTGAGCGGCTCCTTGCGGATCCCGTGTATCTTTTTGGCTATACGAGCGTTACGGATCTTTATAGAACCGCCTGCGCTGACGATAAGTAGGCTACCGGCCAGGACTTAGCCTTGCCCCGTTCGCCCCCCCCCGGGCGCAGGGTTTCACTGAACAGGCTGTCAGCATGAGAAAGAGCGGCGATCTGTAGGCGGTGTTCGGGGCGAGGAACGTATGCACAAGAAACTACTGATCGTCATCGGTGTGGGGTTAGTAGCGGCTACAGCGTCAACGTACCTTTTCTATCAGTTTCTTTCAGAGAGTGCCAAGAGCAGGAGCGGCGGCATCGAAATTCGGCACTCGATCGTCGTGGCTGCGCGCGATCTCGAGCGCGGCACGCAACTGAAGCCCTCCGATTTAGCGGTAGCGCCCTGGGCCGGCGAGAACCTTCCCTCCTGGGCGTTTACCGAACAAACGGCGCTGGTCGGCAAGATCCTGTCGTACGACGTTCGTCAACACGAGCCGCTCATGGACTCACGGCTTTCGATGAGCGATCGAGGAGGCGCTGCAGTACGAATCCCGCAGGGGATGCGAGCTGTCTCCGTTAACGTGGCCGAGTACGCCGGTGTCAACTTTCTCGTGCAGCCGGGCGACCGGGTGGACGTGATGGTTTCCAACGGCCCGCCCTCGGACGGAAACTCAAAGCTCCACGTCAAGACCATCCTACAGAACGTCGAAGTGTTGGCGACGGGGCGCGAGCCGGTCCACGACGGCAAACGAAGTAACCGTCCGGTGGCGACGCTTTTGGTGAATGCCGAAGATGCCGAGGCCCTGAGCATTGCCGATCATGCTGGCTTCATCCGGCTGGCGTTGCGCAATCCCTTGGACGATGAGGTCCATATGACCTCGGGTGGTCGTCTGCCGGACGTAACCAAACGGTCGGCGGCACGCTCGAGTCGCCGCAATACCCGGGTTGCAGCGGGGCGAGAAGCGGAAGGGACGGCCGAGCCTCAGCCGTCGACACCCCGGAGCAAGGGCGAAGCCGACGTCGCCGCGCTGCGCAAGAAGTGATCGCGCCTTATGGCCGACTCTCCAAGCAGACCCGACCCCGAGCCTAGCCCCGCCGGGGAAGCGACTTACTCGGACAGTTCCCAGCCTTCGCCCGAGTATATGGACTTAAAGCACCGCGTCCATCGCCGGCTGGTGGAACGCATCAACCTCGAGCGATTGGCTGAAATCGAGGCTCCCCGGGTGCGGCGCGAGGTTCGAGAAGCTGTAGCGGCGCTGGTCGCCGAGGAGGATGCCGGCCTTGAGCGCGACGTTGGGGAGCGGCTGATTGAAGAAGTACTGAACGAGGTCTTTGGATTGGGACCTCTTGAGCCGCTGATGGCTGATCCCACCATTTCGGACATCTTGGTGACTACGCCGAAACTGGTTCACGTCGAGCGCTATGGCAAGCTCGTCAAAACGCCGGTCCGTTTCAAGGACAATGCCCACCTGCAGCGGATTATTCAGAAGATCGTCTCCTACACCGGGCGTCGCATCGATGAGTCTTCGCCCATGGTCGATGCCCGCCTGCCCGATGGTTCTCGAGTCAATGCCGTCATCCCACCAATTGCCGTCGAAGGTCCGCTTCTGTCGATCCGTCGCTTCTCCCAGGACACCTTGACTGCCATCGACTTGATCCGCAGCGGGACGGTAAGCGCCGAGATGCTCGATCTACTGGCGGCGTGCGTCCGTTCACGCCTCAACATTCTCATTGTCGGGGGCACGGGAACGGGGAAAACGACGCTGCTGAACGTGCTTTCCGAATACATCGGGCAAGATGAACGCATCGTCACGATCGAGGACACCGCGGAGCTGCGCCTTCGTCAGGAGCACGTGGCGGCGATGGAAACTCGGCCGGCGAACATCGAAGGAGAAGGGGCGATCAAACAGCGGCATCTGCTGATCAACAGCCTGCGTATGAGGCCGGACCGAATCATTGTCGGCGAGGTGCGAGGCGATGAAGTTCTCGACATGCTGCAGGCTATGAACACCGGGCACGACGGGTCGTTGGCCACGATTCACGCCAACAATTGCGAAGATGCCGTAAGCCGGCTGGAGTTGATGGTTGGGTTGGCCAGCTCCAATATGTCCACCACCGCCGTCCGCAAGCAGATTGCGGCCGGCATTCAAGTTTATGTCCAGATTTCCAGGCTCAGTGATGGGACGCGCAAAGTCACCCAAATTGCGGAATCCGTTGGCGTGCATGGTGGAGAGGTGGACCTTCAGGAGCTGTTCGTTTTCGAGCACCTTGGGATTTCTGCTCAAGGAAAAGTCGACGGCCGGTTTCGGGCTACCGGCATCAAGCCGACGTTTCTGCCACGGCTGCAACGTGGTGAGGAACCGGTGGCCGAAGAAATTTTCAACTTGCTGGTTGAGGCTTGAGTTGTGCTGGAGCTACCGACCTATTCGATTGTGTTCGTCGGGACGTTTCTCGTCGGGGCGGCTTCGGCGGCGGCGGCCTGGAACATCTTAGACCGGCCAACTGAGCCCCCCAAGCCCACGACCCCTGAGGCGCCTGGAATCCTTCGCCGCGAGGTGTTGAGCACCCTGTCGGTCCTCTCCGCGCTTCTCGCTCGATTCCCCTATGTAGGAAAACTGCGAGCTTTGCTGGCCGAGGCGGACATGAGTTGGTCAGTGGGACGAACTGTTCTGATGATGCTGGTGACGGGCGCCGTCACGCTGAACGTCGTCTTACGCCTCGACTTCTTCCCGCTGGCGGGTTCTTGGGTGCTCGCCGCCGTCGGAGCAGCAACGCCGGTTTTCTATATTCGGCGCCGCTGCCGGAAGAGGTTCCAGAAAATAGAGGAACAGCTTCCGGAAGCTCTCGACTTCGTCTCTCGTTCGACAGTGGCCGGTCACTCGTTGCCCATGTCGCTGGAGCTATTGTCCGATGAAGTCGGCCCACCATTGGCGTACGAAATACGAAAGACGGTTGACGAATACAACCTCGGCCTGCCCATGTCAGACGCCCTGCTAAACCTCGCCAGGCGTTTGCCAACCGTGGACATCCAGTTTTTCGTTTCGGCGGTGGTCGCCCAGTCGAGAACCGGCGGCAATCTTCATGAGCTGCTCGACAATCTCTCGGAGACGATTCGCGAACGGGGCACGCTCAAAGGCCAAGTCCGATCGATGACCGCTCACGGACGTCTCACGGCCGTCGTGCTGAGTTTGCTTCCCATGGTGGTCGCCGTATCCATGATGCTTGTCAATCCGGATTACTTCATGGTGCTGGTGAATCATCCGGTTGGAAAAACCTTGTTGCTGATGGCGATGTGTGGGCAGTTGCTGGCGTATCTAGTGATCAAAAAGATCGTTGACGTCAAAGTGTAGCGGCCATGCTGATCACCGCGACAATCACATTTTTCATCCTGATGTTGTCCATCGTGTCGGCGATCGCCTACCGCATGTGGGACCGTGAGGGTCTACCTTCGCCGTCGGGTGCGACGGCGGAACCGAACCCGCCGCCCGCGGGCGAACCTTCCCGAGGAGTGGCCGCCAATCCGCTTGGCAGGCTAATCGATATCGGAAGGGCGATGCCGGCTTCCGAGGAGAGCCGTAGCGCCACCCGGCGAAACCTGATCTCCGCCGGCTTTCGGGATGAAGCGGCCGTGTCGATTTTTTATGGCGCGAAGGCGGTCTCATTGGTCCTGTTTCCCATCGTATGGCTGGTCTTGTTGTTCTCTATGAACCCTGACATCTTCACAATCTTGCCCGCCGTTGCCCTGTCCGTCTATGTCGCCTTGTGCATCCCGGAATGGTATGTGCAGCGTCGCTTGACGAAACGCAAGCAGCAGGTCAACCTGGCCCTGCCCGATTTTCTTGACCTGCTGGTCATTTCGGTTGAAAGCGGTTTCTCACTGGAACAGGCTCTGGTGCAGACGGCTCACGACCTGCAGCAGGCTCATCCCGTCTTCCACGATGAGATTTCCGTCTTTCAGGGTGAGGTTCAGGCAGGGGCGACTCGGGCCGAAGCCTTGCGCAACCTCGCTCAGCGAACCGGCGAACCTGAGATGCGCCGACTCAGCTCGGTGCTGATTCAGGCCGACCGTTTCGGCAGCAGCATTTCGAAAGTCCTTCGCTCCCAAGCCCGCTACATGCGTATTCGACGCCGCCAGAAGGCCGAGGAGTTGGCCCACAAAGTCGGCGTGAAACTTGTCTTTCCGATCTTCTTCTTCATCATGCCTTCGATGTTTCTCGTCACGGCCGGGCCCGCCGTGATCATGCTGATGGGAGGCATCGGCGGTTCTCTTTTGGGCAAGTGAACGGCGCCCGGTCTCGGTCCAAACCGTTCCCCTTCTCGACAGACTTCTCAGAGAGTATGCGATAAGCTCGGGGCTAGAGAAGAACCAAGCGCCCCTCCCAACGATCGCGCCGTCGGGTAGAATCTTGCTAATAGACTATTTCACGATTACGCTGACACATCGACCGATTGCAGGCGGGCGCGGCACCTTGCGGCGCGCTGTGCCCCTTCGGGTTGTGAGGCACGCTCGCTTTCACATGTAGGGGCGGCACGCCGTGCCCGAAGTTCTTACGTCCGCCGGCTGCTGGGCGAAGAAGCCCAACCCTTTGAAATATGTCTCGCACCCAGGAGGAGACTAAACGTTGACGGACCTCGCTGCAACCTTCCGGCGACACGAGATCCTCCTGACAGGAGCCAATGGCTTTCTGGGGAAGGTCCTGCTCGGTATGTTGCTGGATCGCTATCCCGACTTGAAGGGTCTGCATGTCGTGATCCGGCCCCGCAAGAACCTCACTGCCGAAGCTCGCTTTGACCGAGAAATCCTCCGGTCGCCGGCGCTGAGAACCCTGGTCGAAAGGCGCGGCGTGGATTTCGTGCGCCAAAAGGTTCGCGTCTGCTCAGCTGATCTAGGCGAACTCGACGTTGCCATCGAACCCACCCGCATCGAGGCGTGGAAGGGAAGAGTCGCGCTGATCGTCCACTGTGCGGGACTGGTCGAGTTTTTCCCTCCTCTGGACGAATCCCTGCGGGCCAATGTCGACTCAACTGAGCAGATCGTAAGGCTGGCTCGGCGGATCGGCGCCAAGCTGCTCCACGTTTCCACTTGTTATGTCGCTGGAAAGACGGAGGGGTTGGTGGAGGAGCCCAAATCGATCCTCGGATTCTACCCCTACCGCAGGGAGGCCGGGGACCGCAGCTTCGACCCCCTTGCCGAGTTGAGTTCCTGCCGAGAGCGCATTCAGAGCCTGCATGCGTCGAACAGCACCAGGGACCGGGAATCGGACCGCTCCCGCGACATCGCCCGCCGGCTGATGGATCTAGGTAGGCAGCGCGCCCAGCGTTGGGGATGGGTAAACACCTACACCTATACGAAGTCGTTGGCGGAACAAATCGTTGCCGCCCAGACGGACGTCGAGCACGCCATTGTTCGGCCGGCGATCGTCGAAAGCGCCTTGCGCTTTCCTTTCCCCGGTTGGGTCGAGGGGGGGCGAACAGCGGCTCCACTTGTTCTTATGTCATTGGGCGGAATGAAGGTCTGGCCTGCCCGGAAAGACATTCCGCTCGAGGTCGTTCCGGTCGACCTCGTCGCGGCTGCGATTTGGACGGTCGGGGCGCTTCTACTGCGCGGTGAAAGCGAGCCCGTCTACCAGCTCGGATCGGCCGACCGAAATCCCCTGCTGCTGGGACCTTTGATTGAATTGTTGGAAGAGGAATCGCGGCGCCGCGCGGATGGCGCCCGGGCGCTCCGGTGGCTTGAGCCGCTGCGCCGCCGGCAGTTCGTATCGGAGGCCCAAGCTCAGCGGCGGCGGGTGAACCTCGAGCGTAGAGTCCGCCGGGCAGAGCGATGGATCGGTGTGGCAAAGAACGCGGCGGAGAAGACCGGGCTGCCCGGAGGGAAGACTCTCACCCGATGGTCATCCTTGTTGCGTACCTTCGGCCTTCAGACACGCTTTCGGGAACAGACGATGGAGCAGTACCTGCCGTTCATCCTGCACCATCGCTACGTTTTCGAGTCGCACAACATCCGGCAAGCCTACGCGAGTATCACTGACGACGATCGCCGACGCTTGCCCTGGGATCCTGAGAGCATAGACTGGAATACCTACTGGCGGCGGAACCAGATCGAAGGAATCAAGAAGTGGGTAGAGCCCGAGGCCGTGCGGCAGTGGGCGTTCAAGATATGAGGCGGCTCATAGCGTCTCAAGTGCGAGTCGAAGACGCGGGCCCCCGCGCACGCACGCTGAGGCCTGATCCCAGATGGGCAGCTTGACGAATCCTTTGGCCGACCAGCCCGAAACCAAAAAAGATGGCGACCCCCCAACCAGCTTCGGACAGTAAGGCCTCGCGGGTGCTCGACGCCGTCCGCGAGTTGCTGCTCGAGATCGGCTCCGAACAGGCGGCGGGAAACGTGTCGCTGAACTCCTCGCTCGGTCGAGAGCTCGGTCTAGGCAGCCTGGAGCGAGTGGAACTCCTTGTCCGCATGGAGAGGCGTTTTCAGTGCCGCCTTGCCGACGACGTTGCCCAGAGCGCCGAAACGCCGGCTGATTGGTTGCGGGCGATCAACGGAGATGGTCGGGCAGCTAAGCCGGAAGGCCGCTACCGAATCGTGCAACCTTCCGAGGTGGCTCTACCTGCCCCGCAGTCGGCCAAGAGCCTCGTCGAGGTCCTCCGGCATCACGCGGACCGGGACCCCGACCGCGTGCAGGTTCATCTTCTCGACGGAGACTCCGGTCAGGATATCAGCTACGGCAATCTGCTCCAGGCATCGTCAGAAGTGGCAGCCGGCTTGGCGGAAGCAGGGCTGCGGCGAAACGAAGCCGTCGCCATCATGTTGCCGACTTCGGATGACTTCTTTTATGCCTTCTTTGGAGTAGCGCTGGCGGGCGGCATCGCGGTTCCCATCTATCCACCCGCACGGCCCGATGAAATCGAAGAGTATGTGCGCCGTCAGCTGCAGATTCTCCAAAACGCCGAGGTTCGTATCCTGATTGCATTCGAGCGCGTCAAGGCGGTGTCGCAAGTGATGCGGCTCGGCTTGCCAAGTCTGGGGGAAGTGACAACGGTTACCGCGCTGCGAGAACGGGGCGCTGGTCGAGCCGCACCCTCGACGGAGCCTGCCGATACGTTCTTTGTCCAATACACGTCGGGCAGCACGGGCAACCCGAAGGGAGTTACTCTCAGCCATGCCAACGTCCTTGCCAACGTCAAGGCGATTGGCCGTGCGGTGGAGGCCCGGCCCGACGACGCCGTCGTAAGCTGGCTGCCCCTCTACCACGACATGGGACTGATCGGCTCATGGCTTTTCAGCGTGTTTCATGCCTTCCCGATCACCATCTTCTCGCCGCTGGCTTTTCTCTCCCGCCCCGAACGATGGCTATGGGCGCTGAGTGATTCCGGCGGAACGCTCTGCCCGGCGCCGAACTTCGCCTATGAGCTTTGCGCGCGCAAGATTACCGACGACCTGATCCAGGGCGTTGATCTGAGCCGCTGGCGGGTTGCCATCAACGGAGCCGAGGCCGTACTGCCGGAAACCTTGGAGCGCTTTGCCGAACGCTTCGCCCCATACGGCTTTCGAGCCGAGAGCTACCTGCCTTGCTACGGGCTGGCCGAGTCGTCCGTCGCACTCACCATTCCCCCGCTCAACCGGCGGCCGGTGATCGACTCGATCCGCCGCGATGTCTTTGAGCGGGAAGGACGCGCCGTCCCAGTGTCTCGCCACGAGGCGAACGCCATCCGATTCGTCGCCAACGGAAAGCCGCTGCCGGAGCACAAAGTTCAGATCGTAGACGATGGCGGCCGTCCGCTGGGCGAGCGGGTGCAGGGACGGCTGCTTTTTCGAGGACCATCGAGAACGGCAGGCTACTTCCGCAACCACGAGGCGACGCGGGCTGCCATCGGCGAAGACGGCTGGATGGATTCCGGGGATCTCGCCTACTGGGCTGACGGTGAGGTCTACGTCACCGGGCGCAAGAAGGACATCATCATCAAGGCGGGTCACAACATCGCGCCGCAAGAGGTCGAAGCAGCGGCGGCCGAGGTGGCCGGCGTGCGGCGCGGCTGCGTTTCGGCGTTCGGGACGCTTGACCGCGACAGCGGTACCGAAAAGCTTGTCGTTGTTGCTGAAACGCGTACGGCTGATCGGCAGGAAATGGCCGGCATCCGGGCCCAAGTGGTCAAGAACGTGGGCGCTGCGCTGGGACAGCCTCCCGACCACGTGGAACTTGTCCCTCCGCAGACTATCCCCAAGACCTCCAGCGGAAAGATCCGGCGGGCCGAGACTCGCGCACTTTACGAGAGCGGCAAACTGAGGGCGCGGAAACGTCCACCCTGGTGGCAGCTGGTTCGGTTGTGGTCAGAGCACCTAGACGGCTGGACGAAACTGGTCGGCCGGCAGGCAGAGCGCTTGGGGGACCGTGCTTATGATGCCGCCGTCGTTCTCTTGATAGGGGGCGGATTCGGTATGCTGGCCCGAGTGCTCCCTGACCGCGGCTCGGCCGCACCGGTGGTCCGGGCTGCGGCGCGCCTGATTTTCAGACTGCAAGGGCGTCCTGTCAGCGCTCGACACGACGGTTTGCCCACTAACGGTAGGGGAGCAGTCTTGATGGCGAATCGATCTGGGGATCTGGATCCGTTAGCCGCTGTAGCCGCCCTTCCGGGGACCGTCTTGATATCGGAGCCTGCCGTTTTGACGCTGCTCCCGCTGGGGATGGTTTTTTTGCTGGAGCCGCTCGTTGCCCCTCCCGTGGACGGCGAGACCGCGCCCCCCGGGGGTACCCTAAAAGATCGAGTGCGGCAAGGCCTGGTGGCAGGCCACCTGATGCTCGTTTTCGCGGACAATCCCGTCGATACGGCCCCAGCGGAAAGCCGCTTTCGGATCGAGCCGATTCAGGCAGCCGTCGAGGCCGGAATGCCGCTGAAACCGGTGCTGATCATAAGCGACCAACAGGCGGTGAGCCAGACCAACCGCGGACGTAGGGAGAACAGCATCTCGGTCACTGTGGGCAAGGAGGTGAGAACCTCTCCGAGCGAACTCACGCAACTGCGTGATCGAGTCCGCAGAACCATTGGAGAGCTGGGAGGGTAGAAGAGATACCGCCTCGGGCGCGAGCGCGAATCAGAGCCGCAGGCGGAAGCCTGCGGGCCCGCGCCCTCACGGACACGGCTCTGTCCCGGTGTGGGACAGGCCCCGTTCAGTTCCAGTTCTTCCGGTTTGCGGTCAAGGTTGCGATTCACTACTATCGTTTTTTCACAACCGGGCACTAGCCACCGAAACGTGCCTAGGCCGAAAAAAGGACGGGCTCATGAACGAAGCCATGGCTCTTAAGGCGATCGCGTGCTTTGCGATCGGTTCGGTCCCCTTCGCGGTAGTCGCCATGTGGGGTAGCGGCCTGGATATCCGCAAGATCGGCTCAGGTAACCCCGGATTCAACAACGTCTTGCGCGTCAGCAAGCCCCGCGCCGTTCTGGCCCTAATCGGCGACTTGGGCAAAGGCTGCCTGCCGCTGTGGCTGTTTCTCGATCCTGCCGACCCCTTGTTTTTCGGCTGGCTCTATGGGTTCGCTGCTGTTTTCGGGCATTGTTATTCGCCGCTGCTGAAGTTCCGAGGGGGCAAGGGTGTCGCCACCTCGGCAGGTGTGATGCTTGTCTTGTTCCCCAAGTGGGCAGCAGTATCGTTGGTGGTGTTTGTCCTTGTTCGCCTGCTGGGAAGCCGCCGGCGATGGGGTGAGGCCGGCATGATTGCGTCATTAGCCACTTGGAGTTTCTTCACGGTCTCACTGATCGCCAGGGTGGGCGGACCACATGACGTGAACGCTGCTCTCATGACTGTCTTCCTAGCTTGGCGCCACAAGCAAAACCTCCGCAACGTCTTTGGAAACAGGGACTAATCGTGCACGCTGCGTTCCTGGATCTCCGGCGCTTGGGGCGAGAAGCCTGGTGGCGATGGCTCGCAGCAACACTCCGTGTACCTCGCCCGGCTTACAGTTTGTAGAGCAAGCGGGCGCGATGAATCACGCCCCTACATCTCGAACGGCGAGGTTTTGCTGCACTGCTACTGGCCGCTGGTGAGAAATGCGGGCTAGCAGGTCGAGCACGAGATTGGAATCTATCACCTCGAAGCGATGAGTGAATCCATCCGCGCTGCCTTCTACGACTTCGACGGAACACTGGTGAGCAGCAACATCGTGACCCGCTGCGCGTTTTTCGCTAAGAATCATCCTTCCCGGGCTCAAGCGTTCCTGCGATACGGAAAGTTGCTCACCGCCGTCCCCCTCTGGATAGCTCTCGACCTCTACTCCCGCCGCTTGTTTAATGAGGTTTTCTATCGTCAGTACCGCGGTATGAGAAAGGAATGGCTGGTTGCGAAAGCAGAAGAGCTCTTTGAAAAAGAGATCCGACCGAAGATCTACCCGAGAGCGGAAGAACCGCTAAGTAGTGACCGCCAACAAGGTTTTCGGCTGGTTCTACTGAGCGGCGGACTGGATTTCGCGCTTGCCCCGGCGGTGCGTCACTTCGGCTTTGATGACCTTATTTGCAACCGGCTGGTTTACGAGGATGGGGTTGCCAGCGGGGAGGTAGTCTCTCCTCTGCTGGCCGAGCAGGAAAAGGTCGCCGCCGTCCATCGATTCTGCCGCGAGTATAATGTGGACACGGCACGCTCGAAGGCCTATTCCGACAGCCTTTCTGATCTTCCTCTGCTGGAAGCGGTGGGGCTGCCCAGCGCCGTGAACCCCGATCGTCGCCTTCGCCGGGTGGCGAACGATCGTGGTTGGCCCGTTCTAGACCTTTGAACCAAAAGTTATGGCTACCGCTGCTGAGGGTGTACAAGTCGTCCCCGAGTTTGACTTTGGGGACCCCAAGCCGAATGCAGTCGGGCGCAATGCACTCGTCCCGACCGAAGGCTGCGTGGTACACCTCGAAGCCAATTCGGCCAAGCGATTGCTATGGTCCGGCGAAGACCTGCTCGATGTGACTCTGCCCGCGGGTACGCGGGTGATTTATCCGAAACCGACGATCCCCGGCCTGTCGGACCGCGACAGGGCGATCCGGCATGCTCTAGGGCACTGTGCGGGTATGGACGCTTTCGGCGCTCTACTCCAGCCCGGCATGAAAGTTACCATCGCGATCGACGATATCTCGTTGCCACTGCCGAAAATGCCCCGGCCCGACATACGGGAGTCCGTGTTGACGATCCTGCTGGACATTCTGGCTGCCAAGGGCGTCTCCGATGTCCACATCATCATCGCCACCTCGTTCCACCGCCGCATGGAGGCCTTCGAGATTCGTCACATCGTGGGTGGCCGAATCTTTGACGCCTACTATCCGCACAATCTTTACAATCACGATGGCGAAGATCCGGATGGCATGGTCGAGTTGGGACAGACCGAGCTGGGCGAGCGCGTGCGCATCAATCGCCGGGCCGCGGAATCCGGCCTGCTCGTCTACGTCAATATCAACCTCGTTCCCATGGATGGCGGACATAAGTCCGTAGCCGTGGGGCTGTGTGACTACCCCTCCTTGCAGGCACACCACACACCGCAGGCGATTCTCGAAAGCGACTCCTATTTCGACCACACCCGATCGCCGCTGACCGATTCCTGTAACCGCATGGGCAAGGTTGTCAACGACAATCTCAACGTATTCCACATCGAGACCGTGCTCAACAACGCCATGTTTCACCCGGCGATGGAATTCTTTGTGAAAAACGAGGACCACTACACGGCGCTTGATAAGGCCCTTTTCAAGGTCTCTCAGTGGTCTCTACGTCAGCTCTCGCGGTCCGCGAAGCGAAAGGTTCTATTTGCCGTCCCTGCATCGTATGAACCTATCGCCATTCACGCGGGCGCAACGGATCCTACCCACCTCAAGACGCTGGCGTACACGTATCAACAGTATTGTGTTCCCATCGAAGGCCAAAGCGACGTTGTTATCTTCGGCATCCCCTTTATTTCACCCTACAACGTCAACTCCATCTTGAACCCGGTGTTGGTGCAGGTGTTGGCTTTGGGATACTTCTTCAACATGTATCGCGGGATGCCCGTTGTGAAGAAGAACGGTGTCATGATCCTGACGCACCCGCTGTATGACGAATTTGACTCCCGGCATCATCCGTCCTACATCGAGTTTTTCCACCGAGTTCTTCCCGAGACCAACAACTCATTCACGCTGCAACAAAAATACGAAGCTGAGTTTGCCCACAACCCCGAGTACATTGAGATGTACCGCACCGGCAACGCCTATCATGGCGTGCACCCGTTTTACATGTGGTATTGGGGTGAAAACGGACGGGCTCATGTGGGCAAGGTGATCGTCGTCGGAGCCGAGAACCCCCGCACGGCGGAAGTGATGGGCTGGGAATGCGCCGGAAGCATGGAAGAGGCCCTCGAGATGGCGCATTCTCATGTGGGGCATCAGCCCACGGTCACCCACATGCACATTCCTCCGATCAATATGGCGGACGTCAGCGGTACTCCCGAAACCGTCTGAGCGCAGATGAAGACCATTCTCGTGACCGGGGGAACGGGTTTCCTCGGTAGACACCTGATAGAAGAGCTGAAGCGCCAGGAGCCGGATTCGCGGTTGCGGCTGTTCCGCCGAAAGGCTTCGGTTGGGGAATCGGATCCCTCGGCCGAGGTCGTTCGAGGCGACATTACGTCTCCGGAAGACGTTTCCGCCGCCGCGGAAGGCGTTGCGGAGATCTACCACCTGGCCGGTCCCGTGGAGCGGGAGCCGAGAGACCCGACACGGCTTTACCGGACTCATATTGAGGGCGTGCGCAACATCTGTGAAGCGGTTCGCGAACACGAGGTCAAAAAGGCAGTATTGGTATCTTCCTCCGGTACCGTGGCGGTCAGCCGAGAGCCCGTCAAGCGCAACGAAGACTCGGGATATACCAACGGGGTCACCAGCCGCTGGCCCTACTATGCCGGCAAGATCTTCGCCGAGAAACTGGCCATTCGCTACTTCGAGCAAGAGCAATTGCCTGTCGTTGTAGTGAACCCGAGTCTGCTGTTAGGTCCCGGCGATGAGCGCGGCTCTTCGACGAAGGACACTGCGCTGTTTTTGGACGGGCAGGTCATGGCGGTCCCTCGCGGAGGCTTGAGTATCGTCGACGTGCGCGACGCGGCGGGCGGGCTGATCCTGGCCATGAGGCTCGGCAGGCCGGGGGAGCGCTACATCCTGGCAGGCCCGAACTGGACCTTCCGCGAGTGGATGGAGAAGACCGCGCAGCTTGCCGGAGTTAAAGCGCCGAAGCTTCAACTGCCGCTGTGGCTGTCACTATGGTGCGCTCGGCGAATGCGTTCGTTGCTACCGTTGGTCGGTAAGTCGTTTAAGCTGGATGAGGCATCGATCGAGATGGCGGATTTGTTTTGGTATTGCGATTCAGGCAAGGCCCGCCGCGAGCTGGGCTTCAAGACTCGGGATCCCATGGCGACGCTGCGCGATACGATCGAGGACATCCGCAAGCGAAACCCGGAGCGCTAACTGCTGATGGCGCCGTGGCGCAAACCCGTTGCGATTTTCAACCCGCGAGCCGCGGGCGGCAAAGCGGAAAAGCGGTTGCCTGAAGTTTCTCGATGCTTGAGTGAACGGTTGGGCGCGGTTGAAGTACGCAGGACCGAGCGTAGCGGTCACGCGACTCAGCTTGCGCGCGATGCGCTCAAAGGCGGCGCCGACCTGATCATCGCCGTCGGCGGGGACGGCACGGCAAACGAGGTCGTCAACGGTTTCTTCGACAACGGCCAAGCACTCCGGCCCAACGCCTGTTTGGGCTTCATTCCTTTCGGTACCGGCGGAGATCTTCAGCGCACCTTCGAAATCCCGTCCGATGTGGAAAGAGCCGTTGATATTCTTGCCGCCGCCGCTCAGGCCCCCATCGACGTCGGGAAGGCGGCGTTCGTCGCACACGACGGCTCGCCGCTGGAACGATACTTTGTCAACTTGCTGAGCCTGGGCCTAGGCGGCGACGTGGCCGTCCGCGCGAAGAACTTCTTGAGCCCGCTGCTAGGCGGCAAGCTCGCCTTTCTCTACGCCACCGTTGCCGGCTTGGTCCGTTTTCGAGGCAAACGCGTTCGCCTCACACTCGACGAGGAGCCCGCGCCAAGCGAATTCTTCATCTCGAACGTCGCCATCGGGAACGGCCGCTACCACGGCGGTGGGATGCATCCTTGCCCGCGGGCCGTCATGAACGACGGTTTGCTCGACCTGACAACCATCGACTACCTGACCATGTTTGAGTTCTTGCGGGATATCAAGTACCTCTACTCCGACGACATCTATCGGCACCCCAAGGCGCGCCACTTCCGCGCCCGCAAGATCGTGGCCGAGTCGGACGAAACCACCCACATCGAAATCGACGGCGAAGCGCTGGGCCGATTGCCGCTCGAAGTCAACCTACTGCCCGGCAGCCTGCGCGTCGTGGTCCCCTCTACGAGCGATTTGATAGGTCGCTAGCCTCCGGCTCGCATGATGGTTGGCAGGGAAAAGGATTGAGTTGGCCGACAATGCCACGGGTGAAGCCGTTCAAACCGATCAGCCGCACTCAAAGCGTATTGCGACGAGCGACTTGACGGCGTATGATTCTTGGTTGCAGGGTGACAAATCAACTGTGGTTACCCGTCGGTAGCTTAGTAGTCCATTTCATAAGTTCGGTCACGTATATTTAGATTTAGAAGCCAGGTGGACGATCGGGAACTTCGGGCACAGCATGCTGTGCCCACCTGCCCTCGCCCGAAACGTGAGTGTATTTATGAAATGGAGTACTTAGGTAGACAGCTATGACCCATAGCCGACGCCAAGCACTTCGGAGCCTGGCTCAATTCTTTCTGGCCTCGCCCCTACTACAGGGCCTGAGCCTGGCTGCCGATGATGATCCGCTGCTCGAGCTGATCAATGTATTCGATTTCGCCAAGCTGGCGAAGTCGAAGCTCGACCCTGTCGCCTGGGACTACATGGCCGAGGGGGGCGGATGAAGTCGCATTACGGGATAGCCGGACAGCATTCAAGCGCATCATCATCCGGCCTCGGTTCTTGACCGACGTCCACAAGATCGATCTTTCCACCGGCATTCTTGGCAGCACATTGGATTACCCCATCTTGATCTGTCCGGCGGGAGGGAAGAACTGTTTTTACCCCAATGGTGAAGCGGTAGTAGCCAAGGCTGCCGCCGAGTCGAATGCCATGATGATTACGAACGGCGGCATTGATGATCTTCTGACGTCGGGGCAGGGACCCAAGAACTGGTGGCAACTCACTACCGGCGGCCAGTTCCGCACCAAGAACATGATGCTCAATTTCGTGGAAAAGCTGGAAGACATGGGAGCCGCCGGCATCTGCTTTACCGTCGACATCATGCATACCTCCCATCGCGAGCGGAGCATTCGCCACAGGTTTGTCCGACGCTGGTGTGAAACGGGAATCCCAAGAGATGCCCAAGGCAACCTGATCTACAGGCCCGGCGAGACCGCCTGGAGAACAGGCAACTATCCGGAAAGGCCCTTCCCCACCGCGACCTGGGATACGGTGCGGCGGGTGCGTGATGCGACCGATCTGCCGATTATTATCAAGGGGATTCTGACGGCCGAAGATACCGAAAAGTGCGTCCAGACGGGAATGTCGGCGGTGATCGTCTCAAGCCACGGGGCGCGGCAGCTCGACCATGTCGGCGCCCCGATCGAGGCCTTGCCGGAATGCGTCGAGGCGGCCGCGGGCAAGATGCCGGTTATGGTCGACGGCGGCTTCCGTCGGGGAACCGATATTCTGAAAGCGCTTGCGCTGGGCGCCACCGCGGTAGGGATCGCGCGGCCCTACTTGTGGGGGCTTGCCAGCTTCGGCCAGAAGGGCGTTTCTCGTGTCCTCGAACTCCTGCGCACCGAACTTGCGCTGGACATGGGGATGGCCGGAGTGGCCAAGATTGCGGACATTGACCGCAAACTGGTTCGCTGGCGAGATTAGAGCGATTATAATATGGGAATCGATCGCGGTCATGGGGTCCATGCCGCGTCGTCCAGTTCGTCCGACCTTCTGGGTCAGCTTGCGTCCCAGTCGTCGCGGTTGTTCGAACATGTCACGAAGCACTGGGTCGGTTTCAGTTTCCACGCCTTGCGAATCTCACCGGCACGCGTATACGTCCCTTGGTGTCCATCTTTACTATTGGCATCCAATTTCACCCACTAAACTAGAGGTACTGAATTATGATCAGAGTTAATGGTGTAGACATCCTGAATACAGCCCAAGAGCTGCTTGATCCTGAACAGACGGCGGTTCTGGTGATCGATATGCAAAATGAAGCTGCCTCAGAGAAAGGGGGTTATGCCAAGCACGGACATGAGATTTCTAGGATCAGGTCCATTATTCCGACCATGCAGAAAGTTTTGCAAGCAAGCAGAAGGCTCAACTTGCCCATCATTTACACTGAATTTGTTCACAGAGATCGTCGTGGCATGACGCTCATCGACGGGCCGAATTCATACTTACATTGCAATGAGAAATGGGTTTCCGACGTGGTCGACGGCAGCTGGGAAGCGAGGACTCTGGACGAGCTGGCTCCGCAGCAGGGAGATCTGGTCTTCCAGAAGAGCAGAGGCAGCGCCGTGTACAAAACCTATTTGGATTTTGCCCTCAAGAACCGAAACATTCGGAGTGTGATACTCATGGGCTGTCTCACCGACGGCTGCATCCTCAAGACGGCTGTGAACATAACTGAACACGGTTATTACCCGCTGGTTATCAAAGACGCCGTGAACTCGCTGACGGCGGAGAAGCACGACCTGGGGCTAAGATATATGGAGATAAAGTTTCCCATATTTTCCTCAGACGAGGTACTGGCTATTTGGGGCGCCCACACGAACGCTTTGTCAAGCGAGGTTGAAGATTAGACTTTGAAGGTTTTGCCGGAAGGAGATCCTGTGCCGACCCCGGCTTCCGCAGCGAGAAAAATCGGGTACAGCCAGCCAATTCGCTTCAGGCTAAGTGCTTTGTTTCTTGGGTCATGACGGGGAGCGAATTTGGCAGTCCCCATTTTTCGCTCCTGCACGACTTTCGCCACGGGCTGATAGGCCACGACTCGGCTCTGGCCCGGCCAAAGCGAGTAGAACTGAGTTGGGGGATTTATCACCGCTCATGGTCGACGACCGGATCATTCTGCATTTGCCGGAAGACGTAAGGATTAGGGGTAGGGTGCTCTCGGGGAGAGCCGATGGTCTTCTGATGAATATCTAGAAAACGAATGTCATGTATACCCGCAGAGAACTCATCGCCGTGCTGGCGGCTGGCACACTGGCGGCTAAAGACTACACCGTCCACCGTCGGGAGGTGGAGCCGTTGTGGAAATCTCCCGACGGCTACCCGAACGCCCTCGAAGCATCGCCGGAGGGCCTTTGGGTTGGAGAACAGATCACCGACGTGGCTTACTTGCTGGACTGGGAAAGCGGCAAAGTGCTGCGCAAAATCGCGACCGAGTCTTCCAATACCAGCGGTATGGCCTACGGAGGAGGATTCCTCTGGATGGCGGCCAACGGGCCGGCGTTAAGGCGTGAGCCGCGTCCCCGCGACGGCAAAACGGGCGCCGTCGTCAAGATTGATGCTAAGTCCGGCAACACGGTTGCGCGCTACCCAATCCCCGGGGGCGGCGGCGTTCACGGCCTGACTTGGGCGGAGAATTCGCTGTGGGTCACTACGCTGACGCTGAAGAAGTTGACCCAAGTCGATGTGGATTTCAACATCCTTTACAGCATTCCCGTGACCTTGGACCGCGCCCACGGCCTGGCATGGGATGAGGGCTCCATCTGGTGCGTCTTCTCGAACGACTACGTGATTCAGCGTCTCGATGCAAGGGACGGCCGTATCATCGGAGCCGTGCAACTTCGGGAAGGATCGGACCCCGACCCGCATGGCATGACGCGCTATAAGGGAGCTTTCTACTACTGCGATGCCGGCATCGCCCCCGGAGGAGTCAACAGCAACAGCAAGTACTCGGGCTACATTTGCCGGATTCGACTATGACGGAGCGTCTCTTGCTTGTGACGCTGTTGTCGCTGACGTCCGCTTCCGCCCAGCAAGAAGGCACGATTGTGCGGCCCGAAGACGGCGCCGCCCTGCCCTCCGGCGAGATCAGCATTGTCGCCACTGCTCCCGAAGGAGAACTGCTGTTGGACGGCCAAGCAATTCCGGCTGAACAGCCGTTTCCCGGCGTTTTCCATGCCAAAACCAACGCGGTACCGGGTGAACGCACCCTGGCGCTGGTTTGGGAAGGCGGTCGAGAGGAAATTCGCTTCTATGTGGGTGACGATCCTCCCGCCCGCTTCAAACCTTTCCGCCTCCACCCGCCTGTTGCCACTGCGTGCACGCACTGCCACGGCCTGAGTCGCCGCGGCCGCTTTCGCTTCACCGGCGGCTGCTTCGCTTGCCACCAGCAGGAGACGTTCGCCGGCATTCATGATCACCCGCCGCACATGCTCGAAGAATGCGGTCAATGCCACAACGCACACGGCTCGACGGCCAAGGCCCTGCTCACTCTGCCGCGTGAAAAAGCCTGTAAGCTGTGCCACAATTAGCCGGCATTTTTCGGTCGGCGAACAACTACACGTAGTGGCCCGAGTTGACTCGCATGGCACGGCTCGGCCCAACAGCGCGCCGCCGTTATTCCCTTTCCGAGGAATTGTTACACTACAGCCGTTATGCCGACGTCAGTTGCCATTCTCGGGTCCGGCAATATCGGAACCGACTTGATGATGAAGGTTTTGCAGTCGTCCGACGTGCTTACGATGGGCGCGTTCGTGGGCATCGACCCGGACTCCGACGGGCTCGCGCGTGCTCATTCGATGGGTGTGCCGACGACGCACGGAGGCATCGACGATTTCGTGACTATGCCGGCGTTCTCCGACGTGCAAATCGTTTTCGACGCGACGTCGGCGAAAGCTCACGGATCCCACGACGCGGTTTTGCGGCAACGCGGCAAGCGCATTATCGACCTCACGCCCGCTGCGATCGGCCCGTATGTAGTCCCCATCGTGAACATGGGCGAACACTTCGATGAGCCCAATCTGAATATGGTGAGCTGCGGCGGGCAGGCAACGATTCCCATCGTCGCCGCCGTGGGGCGCGTAACGCCGGTTCACTACACGGAGATCGTGGCATCGATCGCCAGTAAGTCCGCCGGTCCGGGCACACGCGCGAATATCGATGAGTTCACCGAGACGACGGCCCGGGGCCTCGAGGTGGTTGGCGGCGCCCGCCGAGGCAAGGCGATTATCGTTCTGAACCCCGCGGAACCGCCGCTCGTTATGCGCGACACCGTTTTCTGTTTGACGGACCTGGCCGACACGGATGCCATCGCCCGCTCGATCGAGGCCACCGTCGGGGAGGTCCAGCAGTACGTTCCCGGCTACCGGCTCAAACAGGACGTCCAGTTCGAGCCGATCGCTCCCGACCAGAGCCACGCCCTTCCCGAGCCGCTTCCCGACGGCGGCCTAAAGGTGTCGGTCTACCTCGAGGTCGAAGGGGCGGCGCACTACCTGCCGGCCTACGCCGGCAATCTCGACATCATGACTTCCGCCGCCCTTGCTACAGGCGAACAACTTTCCGAGCGGCTAGTGTCGTAGGGAGCGCCCGCATGAACGACAAACCGAAACTCTACATTCAGGACGTCACCTTGCGGGACGGCATGCATGCCATCCGTCATCAGTACACGGTCGAGCAAGCAGCCCAGATCGCTCGGGCCCTTGATGAGGCCGGTGTGGACGCGATCGAAATCACGCACGGCGACGGACTGGCGGGGTCGAGCTTCAACTATGGCGTCGGCGCGCACACCGATTACGAGTGGATCGCCGCGGTTGCCGAGAACGTAAAACAGGCCAAGGTTACCGCGCTGTTGTTGCCGGGAATTGGAACGATCGAGGACTTGAAGAAGGCCTATCAGGCCGGGGCGCGCTCGGTTCGCGTGGCAACCCACTCGACGGAAGCGGATGTTACCGAACAGCACATCGAGTGCGCCCGAGAGCTAGGGATGGACGTCGCCGGCTTTCTGATGATGGCCCACATGACACCGCCTCGGGAGTTGGCTCGCCAGGCGCAGCTGATGGAGTCCTACGGTGCGCACTGCGTCTATGTGACCGACAGCGCTGGGGCCCTGCTGATGGACGATGTCCGAGAACGATTCCAGGCCTTCGGGGACGTGCTCCGGCCGGAGACCCAAAAGGGCATGCACGCCCATCACAACCTGTCATTGGGAGTTGCGAACACTCTGGTTGCGATCGAGCACGGCGCTCGGCGCGTGGACGCCTCGCTCGCCGGCATGGGAGCCGGTGCGGGAAACGCTCCGCTGGAAGTATTCATCGCCGTTGCCAACCGCCTCGGCCTGCAGCACGGTTGCGATCTGTTTGCCCTCATGGATGCCGCCGAAGACTTGATCCGCCCGCTTCAGGACCGCCCTGTTCGCGTCGATCGCGAGACACTCTCGCTCGGCTACGCCGGTGTTTATTCGAGCTTCTTACGCCACGCCGAAAAGGCTTCTGAACAGTACGGCATCGATACGCGCGAGATCTTGGTCGAGTTGGGTCGCCGGCGTATGGTCGGGGGCCAGGAAGACATGATCGTCGATGTGGCGCTGGATCTGCTCAAGTCCAAGGAAAAGGACGCGGCGCGCAAAGATCCCGCTCCGGCCGCATCGGTCATTCCGTCGTAGCAGCCCGTGGCAAAAGTCATCGAGGAGCGAAAAATGGGGACTGCCACCAATTCGCCTCCCGTCATGACCCAAGAAACAAAGCACTTAGCCTGAAGCGAATTGGCTGGCTGTACCCGATTTCTCCATGCATCGCGTCAGCGCCAAAGAGCGCCTCAAGGCGAACGGTTTCCTTCTCGGCTGCTTCGTCGAAATTCCCGCGCCCGAAATCGTTGAGAGCCTTGGTCTCAGCGGCTTTGACCATGTGATCATCGACCGCGAGCATGCAGCTTTCTCGGGCGAGACGGTCGGAAACCTGATACGGGCCGCCCAGGCGGCGGACATCGCCCCGCTGGTGCGCGTAAGGAAAAATGATCCCGGCGATATCTTGGAAGTCCTGGATCTGGGCGCCGTAGGCTTGCACATACCTCAGATCGCAACGCGGGAGGACGCCGCCCGCGCCGTCGCCGCCACACGGTTTGCGCCTCGAGGAGTTCGGGGGTTTAATCCGTTCGTCCGCGCTGCTAACTATGGGGCACAAGCGGTCCAAGACTTCCGGCGTACGGCTGACGAAGACACGCTAGTCGTGCTGCACGTCGAAGCACAAGACTCACTGGACCGCGTCGAAGAGATCCTCGCGGAAGAGGGCGTCGACGTCGCCTTTCTAGGGCCCTACGATCTGTCGCAGTCGATGGGCATTCCCGGCGAGGTCACCCACGCCCGCGTGCGCGAAGCCATGCGCTCCATCGCTGCGGCCGCCGCGCGTCACGGCGTTGCCCTGGGCTGTTTCGCCAATTCGCCGGAGCAAGCCAAGATTTGGATGGGCGAAGGGGTCACCTATTTGGCGTATTCGGTGGATTCCGAGATCTTCCGAAGCCGCTGCAGCGCGATTCGCGCCGAAGTGGACCGGTTGCGAGAAAGACTGTCGTAAGGTTCCCAGATAACACAGCATCCCTTGATCCGCAGGAGTTCCGAAAGATGGGCATCCAAGAAATCCACCAAAGCGGTCCTTATTTGTATACCTAATTTGTATACCTATCCCCGTCGCGATTAACTCCTCGATGCATTACACGTGATCCCCATGCGGCTGTTCCCACTGGCATACCAGCCTTCGTGGCTCGCCACTGGCACTAGCGCCGCCTTTCTGACCACCTGGCGGCCAAAGGACGGGGTGGCTCCCGGGTGGTTTCGGCGTCGTCAAGAGCCGTTGGGTTCGGTTGAGGTCGCTCGCGTCATGGTCGCTCCTAAACAAAAGCCGCGGCTCTCGAAAACGTCACCGCGCCCTGCGCTACGGCTGCGGCCCGGGTAGCCGAACCGCCCCGGACGTCGAGCGGAATCTCGACGCGGCACGCTCAGAGCGTGCGCCACAAAAGCAAAAGGCCGGCGGCGGGCAACGAGCCGATAGCGCGAAAGCGAAGAGTGATCCCGCCCGCCTCTTGACAGCACACCTCAGATGGCCGCGCTATGCACTCATCCGCGCCCGCCTCGGATGCGGTTAGAAAGAGAAGTGGCGTCCCCAGCGGGATTTGAACCCGCGTTGCCGCCGTGAAAGGGCGGTGTCCTAGGCCAGGCTAGACGATGGGGACATCCGTTAGGAAGGAAGCGGTTCGTTGTTACAACGGCCTTCTCCAAGTGTATCCGGCACTGCGCGGAAGCGTCAAATTCTGGCAACGAGTAACGGCGAAATCGTATCTAAGAGATGACCACATAATAACATCTACTTTTTAAGGCCCGTCGAGTATAGTGGAGGTGTGACCGAACCGACTCCTGACGAGCTGCTGTTGAAGGTTCTTGGGTGCCTCAATGAATCGCAGGCGCGCTGGTATGTCGCCCGCGAGGTGCTCGCTCGGGGGCGAGGCGGGCTGAAGGCAATGCACGAGATGACCGGCATGTCTCGCCCCACCATACTGAAGGGGATCCGCGAATTACGAGAGCGGGAACCCCTGACGACGGGCCAGCGCATCCGACGGCCGGGAGGGGGACGGAAGAGATTGGAAGCGTCCGATCCAGGATTAGAAAGAGCCCTGGAAGGCATCATGGGGGAGAATACGGCGGGCGATCCGATGAGCCTGCTGCGGTGGACGAATAAGTCGACGGCGCGGATTGCGGAAGAACTGACACGGCAAGGCCACCCGGTGAGCGACGAAACGGTGCGGCGAAGGTTGGGGGAGATGGAGTATTCCCTGTCGGCCAACGGCAAGACCAAAGACGAGACGTCGGCGCCGGGACGGGATCAACCATTCCGTTACATGAACGAACAAGTCAAGAAGTTTCTGGGCCGGGGTGAGCCGGTGGTGTCGGTCGACACCAAGAAGAAGGAACGCGTCGGAAACTTCAAAAATAGCGGGAAAACGTGGCGTCGGAAGGGGCAGCCGGTAGAAGCCAACGTTTATGACTACCCGCAACTTGGGGTCGGTACGGCCATTCGTTATGGAGCGTACGATGGGCAGCGAAACGAGGGATTCGTGAACGTCGGGATGACGCACGACACGGCGGAGTTTGCCGTCGAAAGCTTGCGCCGCTGGTGGCGCCTCTGGGGACAGCGCCGCTACCCGCCCGCCAAGCGTTTGCTAGTGTGCGCCGATGGAGGAGGCAGTAACGGCAGTCGAAACCACGCTTGGAAATACTATCTGCAACAATTCTCCGATCGATCGAATCTGGCTGTGACAGTGTGTCACTATCCGCCGGGCACCAGCAAATGGAACAAGATTGAGCATCGCATGTTTTCCTTTATCAGTCTGAACTGGCAAGGGCAGCCCGTGGTCAG
Organism: Bryobacterales bacterium; assembly: GCA_965248105.1. Lineage (GTDB taxonomy): Bacteria > Acidobacteriota > Terriglobia > Bryobacterales > UBA6623. The sequence continues at coordinate 898,985 of CBDFIK010000005.1, read as the reverse complement.
CTATGCGACGGTGGTCAATCTGATCGGTACCACGCGGACCAAGAGCGGGCTTCGGGTCAGGGCCAAGCTGAACACGAAGTTCTACGAAGCCGGGCTTAAGATTACCGGTCAAGAAATGAAGCAGCTGAATCTGCGACCTCACACCACCCATCCGGCTCGGAACTACACCATCGCTCCACGGATGCATGGCCGTAACAAGTAAACTTTATTTTGTGGTGGGGCCTAAGCGCCGGAGGGCGAAGCTCCTCATCACATCTTGTGTTCCCACCAGCAATCCCGCGGCGGTACAATCTTGCTGTCGATGACCGGCCAAACCATCTCGCACTACAAGATCCTCGAAAAGCTGGGCGAGGGCGGCATGGGCGTGGTCTACAAGGCCACCGACACGAAACTCGAGCGCACCGTAGCGCTGAAGTTTCTCGCCGCCGACCGGTTAGAGAACGAGGAACACAAGGCTCGCTTCCGGCGGGAGGCGCGAGCCGCCGCCGCCCTCGATCACCCCAATATCTGCACCGTCTACGAGATCGACGAAGCCGATGGCCAGACCTTCCTGGCCATGCCCTATCTCGAAGGCTCCACCGTGAGGCAGAAGGTCAAGCAGCGTCCCTTGAAGCTGGACGAAGCCCTGGACATCGCCATCCAGGCCGGCGAAGGTTTGCGAGCGGCGCATGCGAAGGGCATCGTCCACCGCGACATCAAGAGCGCCAACCTGATGGTCTCGCCGCAAGGCCAGGTCAAGGTCATGGATTTCGGCTTGGCCCAGGCAGCTGACCAATCCCTGCTGACGAAGACCGAGACGCTGCTGGGCACTCCGGTTTACATGTCCCCCGAGCAGGCCCAACGCCTACCGACCGACCGGCGCACCGACATCTGGTCGTTGGGCATCGTGATTTACGAGATGCTCATCGGGCGCACGCCGTTTGAGGGAGAGCGGGAGCAGGCGGTGTTGTACGGCATCGTCCAGGAAGAGCCGGAGCCGATCACCAGCCAACGAGCGCGGGTGCCGTTGGATCTGGACTGGGTTGTCTCGAAGGCGCTGGCCAAGGACGCCGACGAGCGCTACCAGCACATCGAAGAGATGCTGGTCGATCTGCGCGCCGTCGCGCGGCAGGTCGAAGAATCGAGCGGCACCGCTAGGCCGGGCAAGAGACCAACCACGAAGGTACAGCGGGAAGCTCCGGCACGCGCCCGGCGAAGGCGCTTGGCCTGGGTTTTGGGCGGCGCCGCGGCGGTGGTTGTGTTGACGATGGCCGGCCTGGGCGTGCGGAACTTCCTGCCCACAACCGAAGCGCCGCCCGAACCGATGGAGGTCGTTCCTTTCACGACGACCGAGGGAAATGAGTGCTGTCCCAGCTTTTCTCCTGACGGCAACCAGATCGCTTTTGCCTGGGGCGGACCGCGAGGGGAGAACTGGGACATCTATGTCAAGCTGATCGGGCCGGGACCGCCCCTGCGGTTGACCACCGATCCGCGCCTGGAAGGGCTCCCGGTATACTCCCCGGACGGCCGGGAGATCGCGTTCGTTCGATCGTTGGAGTCGGACATGGCGGCTGTGGTGGTAGTTCCCGCGCTGGGCGGTCCGGAACGCGTGTTGGGGGAGGGGCGTAACGCCAGGTTGGGGCACCTTGCCTGGTCGCCCGACGGCAAGTATATCGTGTGCCCGGCTAAGGAATCCGCTGACAGTACGCCTGCATTGTTTGCCCTCTCCTTTGAAACGGGAGAAAAAAAGAGACTGACCAACCCGCCCGAACAAGCCTTTGGTGACGCTCTCCCGGCTTTTTCGCCGGACGGCCACACGCTGGCGTTTGTCCGATTGTCGGGTGGAGTCGGAACCGGTTACTTGCTGGGGACCTGGACGAAAATCTGGACCCGCAAGGGGAGCCGCGGCAGCTCATCGCCGGCAAATGGAACCCCGGGCGTCTGACTTGGACGGCGGACGGGACCGAGATTATTTTCGGTTCCGGTCGGAGTGGGGCGGCGAGTCGGCTGATGAGAATCGCCGTCGAGGGCGGCCAACCGCCCCGGCCGGTCGCCGCGACCGGAGAAAACGCCTATACGCCCACCATCTCACCGCAAGGAAACCGCTTGGCGTTTGTGCGAAATACCGCCGCGCAGGCGAATATTTGGCGCGTCGGGGTGGCAAGACCGGGCGGCCAAGCGGGCGCTCCGGCCAAACTGATTTCTTCGTCGCGATGGGACGTCGTGCCTCGCTACTCGCCGGATGGGGAACAGATCGTGTTCGCCTCAGACCGCTCGGGAGGCTACCAGATCTGGGTGTCGGACGCCGACGGCGCGAACGCTCGGCGGTTGACGCATCGATTCAGCGTCGCGGCTACCCCGCATTGGTCCCCTGACGGCGAGCAGATTGTGTTTCACGGACAAACGGAGCGGGGGAAGGACTTCAATATATACACGATGAGCGCGCGGGGCGGCGTCCCCGGCGCCTGACCACAGACCCGTCGCTGGATTTCCGGCCCACCTGGTCGCGGGACGGGCGCTGGGTCTACTTTGTCTCCGAGCGCGGCGTCGGCGCGAAACTGACGCCTTGGAAAATGCCCGCCGAGGGAGGAGAAGCGACCCAGATAAGCGGCAACGAAGCTTTGAATGTACGGGAATCTCTCGACGGCAAGTTTCTGTACTATTTTCGTCACGACGCCTTCCCGAAGGGAGCTATCTGGAGAGTGTCCACTTCCGGGGGCGAGGAGAACTTGGTTGTTTCCGAGGTTGGCGGAAGGGCTTTCGAAGTCGTGGAGGAGGGGATCTACTTCATCGCCGAGCACGGCCCGGACGGGCTTCATTCCATCCGGTTTTTTGATTTTGCGACGCAGGAAACTACGGTCGTGCTTGCCGGCGTGGAACGGCCGTCCTCGGGCCTAACCGTTTCTCCTGACGGAAAATCGATTCTCTATGCGAAGGCGGATGCTTTCAACAACGACATCATGCTGGTCGAGAATTTCCGGTGAGGGGGGGGCGGGGGTGCGCCCTTAACGGGCACGGCTCTGTTCGGTCGCACCAGCTGCGTCGTGTGACTAGCCGCGAAGCGGCGGCATTCCGTTTCAGGTGTTTGATCCCAGCGAGCGCTGCCTTTGCGGGGCCTTCTTCCTGGGAACACCCGCCTACATCGGCGGCGACATCACGTTTCATGACCCGCGCTCGACGGATGCCGTTCCCGGCCGGCCGAATTCCTGGTTCGACGGCACCGGCGGCGGGACGCCCACGGCGGAGCCCAACCCCTATTTCCGCCGCGTGGGCTCGGGGGCGAGTTACGAGCTGGGAGCGGGGCGTTTCGGCAACTTCGGACGCAATGTCTTGCGCGGTCCCGGTCTTGTGAACTGGCAGCTTTCCGCCTTCAAGCGCACAAAGATCACCGAGCGTCAGAGCCTGGAGTTTCGCGCCGAGTTTTTCAATCTGTTCAACCAGGCCCGGTTTCGGAATCCGGTGAGCGACATCGGGTCGGTGAACTTCGGCCGGGTGCTCGAGACCTTCGATCCGCGCTTCATTCAGTTTTCGTTGCGCTACATGTTTTGAGGGCGTTTACCGGCCCGCGGCACCCTTCCTGAGATCCTCTTTTAGGTTCAAGTTCCGGATCAGACGGTGAAGGTAGTTGGGATGGACGCCGAGTCGCTTCGCGGCTTCCGTATAGCTGCCGCCGGCTTGCTCATAGGCCTCGAGGATAAGCCGTTTTTTCGTTTGGTTGAGGGCTTCGTGGTAGCGGGTGTGGGAATCGCCGACCTCTGAGGATGCTCCTTCCAGAAGGGGCTCCGGCAGATCCTCGGGAAGGATCAACTCGGACGAGCCCAGGACAACCGCACGCTCGATGGCGTTTTCGAGCTCACGCACGTTGCCCGGCCAGTCGTAGCGGGTCAGGCAAGCGCGCGCCCGCGGAGAGATGCCGCGGATGTGGCGTTTGGTCTTGGTCGTGTACTTGGCGAGGAAATAGTTAGCCAGCAAGGGGATATCTTCGCGCCGAGTCCGCAAGGGCGGCGCCTTGATCGAGACCACGTTCAATCGGAAGTAAAGGTCTTCGCGGAAAGTTCCGTTCTTGATCGCTTTCGCCAGGTCACGGTTGGTGGCCGCGATCAGGCGGATGTCCACCTGGATGGGGCGGGTGCCACCGACCCGCTCGAACTCGTGTTCCTGCGAGACTCGCAGCAGCTTGGCCTGGAGCGACGGTGCAAGCTCGCCAATTTCGTCCAAAAAAACAGTACCACGGTGGGCTATTTCCAGCTTCCCCTTTTTCTGGGTAATGGCTCCCGTGAAGGCACCCTTCTCATGGCCGAAGAGCTCGCTCTCCAACAACGACTCGGTCAAAGCGGCACAGTTGATGGCCACAAACGGACTGCTCGCTCGAGAGCTGTTGACATGAACACCCCGCGCTACCAGCTCTTTGCCGGTACCGCTCTCCCCCGTGATCAGAACCGTGGAGTCCGTGGGCGCAACTTTGGCGATGAACTCGTACACCCTGAGCATCTGCGAGCTCTCACCGATCATGTTGTGCTCGATGTCGATCTCCGCCTGGAGACGACGGTTTTCATTTTCGAGCAGTGCCACCGTTTGCGCGTTCTCGAGAGCCATGGCAGCCATGCCGCCGATGGCCGAGAAGAGCCGCAGATGATTCTCGTCAAACTGCACGTTCGGGTCACTCGTGTCGAGGTAGATCACACCACGGACCTTCTGAAATGCGACCAGAGGGGCGGCCAAGAGCGACTGTACCGGCGCACCGTTTCCGCCTGCATCGGCCGCGAGGTCTTCGCGTTGGAAGATGTCGCTTCCGACGATGCCCGCTCCTTTCGCTAGGACCAGGCGAACGATCGACTGACTAACCTGTACCGGCCGGTCTGGCCCGGCCAGCTTGTCGCTGCCGAACATCGAGACAATATCATCGCTATTTTCATCAGTGAGCAGAATCGCCCCCCGGTCGGCAGGCACCAGTTCAAAAAACAGATCCAGGAGCCGTTGCTGGAGCGTTTCGAGGCTCTCCAGGGAGCTGAGCGTGTCGGCGATCCTTAGAAGCAGGTCTAATTCGCGGCCTGCACGCGCGGTGGGTGAGACCTTCAGAAGCTCCTCGGGCCGCAAATAGACGGCGTCCTGCATACGGAACTTCACGGTAGGCCCCGGACCTGTTTCCTCAGCCAACTCGACAGGATTGGATGTTATCGGCGAGACGGCTTCGCTCGGCGATGCGATGGCAGTCGTGGACGGAGCTGGCGCCTGAAGCGAATCGGCTTCACTTTCCTCAACCAGGAGCAGAAAAAGGGAGTCGCCGATGGCAATCTGATCGCCGTGGCCAAGCAGCCTCTCCTTTACGGGAACGCCGTTCACGAAGGTGCCGTTGAGACTCTCCAGATCGATGATCCTGGTCTCTCCACCGTGTTGCTTGATCACACAGTGGTGCCTGGACACGGATTCGGACTCCAGGCTTAACCCATTGGAAGACCCACGCCCAACGGAGAGATCTCCTTCCGAAAGCGAGATGACCTCGCCCCTGCGGGGCCCCGCGATAGCGATCAGCCGAGGTTCATCCATCGTCGCTTTCGTGCGTGATCCTTGTGCACTCAGAGACAAGTATAAGTCAACAGTGCGGAGGGAAGTCCATTGAACTACCGGATTATAGGCCGACAATCGCTGGACCGCTCCCTCACGGTCGCGGCTCGGAAGACTCTGCGAACAAACCACTTCCGGGCCAAACGGATGATCGCATGGTCCTTCGGGAAAGGACTTGCAAGTAACGCGAACTTTTGCAACCAAGCATTAGGCTCTCCGAACCGGAGACAGGCAAGAAGTACCTTGGCTTTGTGAAACATGAAGGAATCGGCGCTCATAACTAACTGCAAAACAAGAGGGCGCGGTTTGGCTGGATGATCATATGAGGTTCTTTCCAGGCCTCGCGCCCTAGCGGGTGGGCGCGTACCGCACTGCCCGTCCTCAGCGGCGCGTGGCGGCTGGTGTGGCGTCGAATTTGAAAGACACCATCATGCATGAGTAGAATGGATTGCTATGGTCAAATACACCACCTACAAGGGATCTCCAAGCGACAAACCAGCGACCATCGCCAAGCCCGAAAAGCCGCCGGCCCCCATGATCTTGACGGTTCAAGAGGGCATCCCTATCCAATTCCCTCCATGTGAGGGTGCAGCCGTTCAGGTCCTGCACCCAACTAACCCCAACGGGCCCTCGCAGAACTTCGGCATCACCATGCTTTACATGCCGCCACACGCAGTGCTCCCTCCGGCCTCGGGGGAGTCCGAGGAGTGCTACTTCATCCTCGAGGGCCAGGGCCTAATGACCTTTGGCCACGAGACGCGCCAGGTCAAGAAGGGTGATTTCATCTACCTGCGGCCCTCGTGTCCTCACGGCATAGAAAACACCGGGACCGAAATGCTCATTGTCGTGGTCACTATGTCGCCGCCACTTTCTTGATCCGGTGCTCCGGTATTGCCTCAGGAGCTCTGGAGCTGGAAGAGTTACCTCAGCTAAATTGTGCGTGAATCTCTGGGAGGTCTTGCCAGAAGCGGCTGGAAGGGCACGTATGGCGGGTCTGGACACGCCGTGAAACTCTCAGTGAAGACTATGAACCGCCCACGAAAGGGAGAGCAGTGATGACTCTTGCAGCAAAGCCCAGCTCGGCAACCGAACGCACGAGGCATTATCGACGAAGCTTGTTCTCCATACTGGTTCTTGGAGTACTCCTACCGGGATGCATGACGTACAGCGGTGACGCGTTGGGGGCCGATCAGGCCGCCGCGGAATTCACTTTCGAGCAGTACGAGGTCGTCACCGGCGCCGTGCAACGCCAGACCGTTTTGACGGGGTTTCTTCTCGGTGGCGCTGTCGCGGAACTTGCCGTGGTGCACATCGACGAGAACGACGACCGCCGCTTGCGCATCTACGCGTTCGGCGACGGCGCCTGGGCGCCGAAACTCGACGCAATGCTCGGTCCCGAAGTGTTGTTCGTCGACGTGGCCAACATCGGCGGTCGCGACCGGTTGGTCACGTACGAGCGCGGCCGCCTGAACTGGTTCGATCCCGAATCGGCGACGGAACGCGCGCTGGTGTCGGTTACTTCCAACTTCAACCCGCCGCGCAAAGGCGAAGTCCCCCATGTCGACGTCACTCGGGACGTGAACGCCGACGACCGCGACGACCTGGTAGTGCCGGACTTCGATGGCTTCTGGGTGTTCATCCAGATGAGCGACGGCGCGTTCGCCGATCCCGTGAAGATCGGTCCCTCCACCGAGATGGGTAGGATCTACGGAGCCGACGGATATCGATACGACCCCTGGGGTCAGAGCCGTGTCCACGAGATGGACTACAACCGAGATGGTCGCAGCGACCTGGTGTTCTGGAACGAAGACCACTTCGAAGTTCATCACCAGGACGAGCGTGGGCTGTTTGCCCCGCTGGGCAAGACCTTCACTACCGATATAGCATTCGACTCAGACAATCTCGACACGCTCGCTACGGGAGACATGATGGGGAAGGTGCTGCACTCGTTAACCGACCTGAACGGCGACGGCGTCGCCGACCTGGTGGTTTTCTCGCTGGAAGGCAGGAGAATCTCCAGAAAACAGTCCACCTACGAGGTGCATTTCGGCGCGCCAACAGCCGATGGCGGCACCGTGTTCGCGCCGGAGCTCGGGGCCGCGTTCCAGTCGGAGGGCAGCATCCAGCTGGGGATGGACCGGCACGACTTCGATCGCGACGGCCAGGTCGACCTGATGCTCACAACCATCGATCGCTACTTCCTCAAGAGCAGCCTTTGGAAGACAATCAAGGGGTTCATGGGCGATGACATCCGGTTGGATCTCGAGTTCTACCGCATGGAAGGGGGCCGCCATCCCGACACACCCAACGCCAGCCGCAGAATCGCGTTAGACGGTGTGCCCAGCCATCGCGAGCCGGGGTCGGTGCCCCTGGACATCGTGCTTCGAGGGGCGACGCACGAACGCCGAAAGACACAAAAGAGTTGGCCGCGCGCGTTCAACTCGACTTTGCTCATCGGGGATGTGACCGGCGACGGCCTCTCCGACCTGCTCATCGGGCAGCACCCCAGGCACCTGGACCTCTTTGTCGGCGTGCCGGGTCCGGACCTGTTCTCCCGGCGGCCTCAAGACGTTGCGGTCGCCGCGCCCAACGACGAGGAATACACCTGGCTGGTGGATCTCAACCAGGACGGCAAGCAGGACATCCTCATGCACCACCCGTTCACTCTACGAGATCTTCACGGGGCCCCGAAACGGCCGCCGGGAACCGAGCCGCATCGGGTGACGATGCTGATCGCCCGGTAGGGGCGCTCCCAAACGGGAGAAATCGGCTCAGGAGTCCTCAACCTGCGTTTCTACCTCGCTGATGGCGTGCCTGGGGAGTGTAATAGCGAAACGCCAATCCGATTTTCGCCACACTGGGCCGTTTGACAACGGGTGTTGCCTACTGTAAACAGCCTGGTTTCAAGCCGCGAACTGGAGAGCATACAAGTGCCTCGATACTCGACCCTTTGGCAACAACGTAAGTGAACCAAGGTTTCATCGAATGTTCGAAGCCAACCGTAGTCTGGCAGCCCGTGGTAGAAGTGAAGGTCGTCGAAAAATCGGGTACAGCCAGCCAATTCGCTTCAGGCTATGTGCTTTGTTTCTCGGGTCATGACGGGGAGCGAATTGGTGGCAGTCCCCATTTTCGCTCCTGCACGACTTTTGCCACGGGCTGCTAGAGGCAGAATCTCAGCCCTACGCTTGCTTGCGCTTATACACCTCGATCTCGGGGCCGATGGTGCCCTTGCTGGTGCGGCTCAGCAATTGGCGGGTTTCCTCGTCGCTGAACGGCCCGAGGTGCTTGATCACCGAGAGGTTTTCCTCCAGCTGCTCAATCGTTCGCACTCCCGAAACGATGGTGTCAGGGTTCTGGCTCATCGCATAGCGTAGGCACTCTGCATAGGAGGCTACGTTGTGTTTCTTAATCAAGCCCATGGCAGCCGTCTTCATAGCGATCTTGCCGAGGCCCTTGGCGTCTACCTTCGGCAGCACATTCTTGACGAAGCTCAGGTAGTGGGGGTCGATCACGTTGACCGGGTGCTGCACGGTTTCCCAGCCGTCGAACCCGTTGAGCATGGCGAGATGCACTTCCGGATCGTGGTGCCCCGTAAACCCGATGTGGCGCACTTTTCCTTGCTTCTTGGCTTTCACGAAGGCTTCCAGTGCCCCTTGGGGCCCGTAAATCTTTTCGACTTCCTGCATGTGAGAAACCTCGTGGCATTGCCAGAGGTCGAGGTAGTCGGTCTTCATCCGACGCAAGGTTTCCTCGAGCTGCTTCATGGCACTGGCTTCGTCACGAAGCTGAGCCTTGCTCATCAGCAGGACTTTCTTACGCAGACCCCCCTGAAGCGCGTCGCCGTATAGTGAGTCGCTTTTCCCATCGTGGTACTTGTGGGCGCTGTCGAAAAAGTTGATCCCCAGATCCATCGACCGATGAATCAGCCGCATGGCATCCGGCTTGGCTCGGTGACCCATGTCAGCGCCGCCCAGGCACATGAGCGACACCCGGAGGCCGCTCTTGCCTAGCGTTCGCATCGGCATCGGCCCTTCGGCCGACAGGGGAACCGCCACACCCATCGCGGCGCCGGCGACGGTAGTCTTCAAGAATTCACGACGTTTCATGTTGCCTCCCAGGCTGGTTGATGACCTATCTGGCCGAATGGTATCAGATAAGCACTCGTGTCGAAGCGCGATGCTGTACTCTCTCTGCAGTTAGACGCTCGGAAAGTGTAGAAAAGGAGGCGATAGACGAAAAAGATTAGCGGGAGGAGCGGAGGACGAAGAGGGTCGAACAAGGCGTTGGGGCTGCTGGCTGCTGAGGAGACCGACGTTGAGCCGTCCGCTGATACCGCTATGGTCGGATTACCATCTCCCCTTCACTGATCCTGAAGCGGCTAAAGCAGACGACATGTAGAGATGGGACTACCCGTGGTGTTATATGAACAGTGGAGGTGCGGCTTAATCAAAAAGTTGGCAAGGGGCCACCGTCACGGAAAAGCTAGCCATGGGCACTTGCACTTCAGGGTTTTCCTCGCGCTGTCCCCGGAATTTGCCGGACCGCTGCTCGCAGTCCTGGACGAGGAATCACGAGCTCAGACTTTTCTGTTCGGCATCGACCTCCGAGGGAGTCACCCGAGAGTTATCCTAAAGGCTGAATCATAGGTGTGGAAAACATTGATAACTAGGCTTGGCTGCGTGAGAGACGCGACCGAGAATTCACCCAGGCGGCGGATACGGTCACATTGGCGCAATGGAGGAATGCGCGGGCCGACCCGGAAGATCAAACAGCGTCGCGGATTAACAATTAGCAGGGTCAGGCTTTTCCCCATTGTTTTGATCGCACTAGCAGTGACGGAATCCGCATCAGCACAGGTCTCGGCGGAAGATCCTACTAGGCTCGGCGGCGCCTCCATCGAAGCGTTGGCTGACAACGAGGAGCCCGATGTGGACGGCCACCAGCGGATGCTCGAGTTGCTTCGGGAGATCAAGGATCGAGTGCCGGTGGAGCACCCTTACCTTGGTAACGCAGCCTCGAACCACTCGAAGTCCCAGCTGGCTGCCTTGCCTCCAAACGCGCCTCATGTTGAACGGTTTGAACTGAACTTGTTGGTCGGCTCTCACGAGTTACTGCTTGGCGAGAACCAAAAGGCGATTCAACACCTGTTGGATGCGTACAACCTCTTGCCTAAGATTCGTGGGCAGGTATCCAAAGAAAGGACGGATGCAGCCGTCTTCCAACTTGCGCTCGCGTACTTGCGCTTGGGGGAGACTGAAAACTGCGTTCATTCGCGCGCCAGTGAGCGTTGCATCCTGCCGATTCGCGGCGGTGGGATTCACCAGCATCAGCGCGGCGCACGCAAGGCGATCGAGTACTTTACGATTCTGCTGAAGCGAAATCCGGATCACTTGATCGCGCGTTGGTTGCTAAACATCGCCTATATGACAATCGGGGCTTATCCCGACGATGTGCCACAGCGCTTTCTCATACCGCCGGAGGCCTTTAGGTCTGACGAAGGGTTTCCCCGTTTTGTGGATGTGGCTCGCGACCTGGGGTTGAATACGGTCAATCTGTCCGGCGGAAGCATTGCCGAGGACTTTAACGACGATGGCTGGCTGGACATCGTCACCTCGACCTGGCATCCCGCCGGTCAGATTCGTTTCTTCCGTAATAACGGTGAGGGGACCTTTTCCGAACAGACCAAGGAGGCAGGGTTGACCGGGCTCTACGGCGGGCTGAACCTCATCCAGGCGGACTACGACAATGATGGCGACGTCGACATCTTCGTCCTTCGGGGGGCTTGGCTCGGAGAGGTCGGTCGTCACCCAAATTCGCTGTTGCGCAACGACGGACAGGGCCGGTTCCGCGATGTGACGTTTGAAGCCGGATTGGGTGAAGTCCACTACCCCACCCAGACCGCATCGTGGGCTGACTACGACAATGATGGTGATGTGGACCTCTACGTAGGTAACGAGACTTTCCCATCCCAGCTGTTCGAGAACAACGGCGACGGTACGTTCACCGACGTGGCCCAGGATGCCGGCGTGGAGAATGACGGTTTTACGAAGGGAGTGGTCTGGGGTGACTATGATGGCGACCGTTACCCCGACCTCTACGTCTCCAATCTGCCAAGCCCAACCAAGCCGGGTGGACAAAACCGGCTGTATCGCAACAACGGCGATGGAACGTTCTCTGATGTGGCGCCACGACTTAACGTGGCTGGCCCGAACTGGAGTTTCCCTGTCTGGTTCTGGGATTTTAACAACGACGGCGCTTTGGACATATTCGTCGCTAGCTATGTGGCCGGGGTGTATTACGTTGCAGCCGATTATCTCGCGTTGCCTCACGATGCAGAGCCCGATCGGCTCTACCAAGGTGACGGGGAGGGTGGATTCCGCGAGGTCGCGGCCGAGCAGAACCTGACCCGAGTAACCCAGCCGATGGGCTCCAACTTCGGTGACGTTGACAACGATGGATTTCCTGATTTCTATCTGGGGACCGGCTATGCCAGCTACGAAGGATTGATGCCCAACCTGCTGTTCCGGAACCGCGGAGGAACAGGGTTCTCCAATGTCACCACAGCCGCTGGAGTCGGCCACCTGCAAAAAGGGCACGGCGTGGCATTCGCCGACTTCGACAACGATGGCGACCAGGACATCTTCATCCAGCTGGGCGGTGCGTACGCAGGCGATGCGTTCGGGAACGCCCTCTTCCAGAACCCCGGATTTGGCCATCACTGGATCACCCTGAAGCTGGTCGGGAAGAAGTCCAACCGCTCGGCGATCGGGGCGAGAATACGGGTCGAAATCGAGGAGGAGGGGAAGAAGCGGTCCGTTTACAAATGGGTAAACAGTGGCGGGAGCTTCGGCGCAAATCCGCTGCGACAAGAGATTGGTGTGGGTAAGGTTACTAAGATCGATGTCCTTGAAGTCTTCTGGCCGACCAGCGGTCGGACCCAAAAGTTTCGCGACCTGGCAGTCGATCAATTTATCGAGATCACTGAAGGGGCAAGCGAATATCGCAAACTACCTTGGAAAACCGCGAAATTCCGCTCCCGTCGTCAGCCGCTGGGACCTCAGTAGCGAGCTAGCCCGCTTTTCTCACCACGTGGCGAGGCGAAGTGCGTGAGAAGCCCGTCAGTACAAGGCGCGCGCCGCTCGGCGCGCGGAGGCGTACTTGAACAGTACGTTGAGCACGGCGAGCAAGCGCAACGAAGTAATGGCGAGCTTATCGCGTGCTTCGACCGTAAGGTGGTGAGAAAAACGGGCTAGACCTCCACCCCAAGCGACCCCGCTGTCTCCAGCACCTCACTCCAAGTGGATTCGGGAATCTGAATGCCCTCCTTCAGGCGGCGTATACGCTGGCGGTGTTCGAAGTCTCCCGGCGCCATCACCTCTTCAAATCCACGGGCCGGCGGGACCGCTCGAATGCGATGTACCAACTCCGAGGTACGTGTGGCGAACTCACTGCTGCTTGAAAACACCCCACTGTCAATGGCAACCAGACTAAGGCCGGCATGGCGCAAGTGAATGCCACCGTGCTCGGTATCCGCGTGGTTGTCGGAGCCGGCCAGAATGCGGCTCAAAATCTCGAGGGCGACCATGATGCCGAAACCTTTGTGCTCTCCGAAGGGCAGCAGCGTGCCCCCGCCGTCATACCAGTCATTGGGATCGGTGGACGGGTTCCCATCCTTATCGATAATGCAGCCGGGTGGCACCTGAAGTCCCTTTGCCTTAGCCAAGTTAACCTTCCCGCCGGCAATGCGGGTCGTGGCGAAGTCCAGCACTACCGGCGGCCCATCCTCAGTAGGAAAACCCATCGCGATCGGGTTCGGCGCCAGCACTGCCTTCCGACCGCCGTGGGGCGCCGCCGTCGCGAACTTCTCGGAAAAGCCGCCATTGAAAACAAGCGTGACAATTCCTTCGCTAGCCGCTTTTTCCACGTAATGTCCCAGCCTGCCAATATGATTCACCTCCACCGCACCCACCAAAACGATCTTGTTCTGCTTGGCCTTCTTAATCGCAAGGTCCGTGGCAAAATCGGCCGTGAAGTGACCCCACCCCCAGTTGCCCCGGACGAGCACCGTGCCACCGGTCTCGGAGATGATTTCAGGACGGCCATCGGGTACGATATCTCCGGCTTGAGCCTCTTTGACGTAGCGCGGGAGATGCTGGATGCCGTGCGAGTCATGCCCGGCAAGATGGGCGCCCGCCAGCAAATCGGCGACGACCTTGGCACTATCAGCCGGCGTTCCGACAGCCCTGAGGATCGCTTCAATGACCTTGTGAAGCTCCTTGGTCGTTTTGGTCAGCACGTTGTTGCCTCCGTGATCTTTCTTGATCGCGCCGAACTGGGCTCATCTTAGTGACCCGTGCGCTTCAAAGCTGCATCCGGGGTGAAGTCTGGACCTTCAAGGTCGCCGAGCTGGCTGTCCGCAATGTGATCCGAAACGAGCCCGTCATGAACCGGGAAGCCCTGGCGAACCCCGAGGCGCTCCAATTGTTCGAAGACCTACCAGAATTGCAATCTTGAAAGCGGGCTTTGCCCCAAAACAAAGAAGCCCCGGCGGTCTCCGCGCCGGCCCGTTTTCGAACGGCCCCAAATCTACTCAGCTACAACAAAAACACAACAAAAAACTGTCGGGAGACCGAGCCGGCTACCGAAGTTGCCCGCCTCTACGGCTTGGCTCCCCGATCCACCCATCGCACCGATGGCCAGCCGGGGTTCAACGAAAAGTGATGCTGCTGGCGATGGATGGGGTCATCGTAGTCCTGCGTGGATTTGAATAACTCGTGGCGGCCATCGCCGGCTTCGGCTTCCGCCAAGCGGACCAACTCTTCCTTTTCGGCATCGGATAGCGGCTGGAAGTTGCGCGCGTACTCCGCGTCTTGCTTGAGTTCTTCCAGCGAGCCGACACCCAAGCACAGAGTTGCGATGGGCATGCTCAGCGCGTAGCGAATGCATTGCTCGCCAGTGAATTCCGTGTTGCTCGGAATCTGACCGCTCGGATTTCCTCCGCCCAGACTTTTCATCCCAATCACTCCGACATCTTTTTCGAGGCAAACGGGCACGACCTCGTTCTGGAAACTTCGGTAGTGGGCGTCCATGATGTTGATCGGCATCATGGAAGTGGCCCAGTCGTAGGGCTTGTTGAGCATCTTGAGGTGAATCCGCGGGTCTTTGTGCCCCGTGAAGCCAATATAGCGAACTTTGCCTGCCTGTTGCGCCTCAAGTGCTGCTTTCATGCCCCCCTGTTCGAAGACCCAGTCGGGAGCGTTGTCGTAGTCCATCTCGTGGAACTGCCACAAATCGAGATAGTCGGTTTTCAAACGTCGGAGGCTGTCATCCAAATTCCGAAGGCTCCCTTCGTAATCACGCTCGCAGTCCTTGGTCATTAAGAAAACCTTGTGCCGCTTGCCGCCCACCGCAAGAGCCTCGCCCATGACCTCCTCGGCGTAGCCGTCGCCGTACTCCCAGGCGTTGTCGAAGAACGTAATGCCCTCGTCGATCGCCGCGTGCATGACGCGGATGGCGTCTTGACGCTCCATTATCCCGATGTGGCCCCCGCCTAGGCAGAGAATAGAAACCTGCTCGTTAGTTCGGCCCAGCCTGCGGGTGGGGATGCCGGTCGCACTCGGCTGCTGAGCGAGTGCTGTGTGGGCGAGGACCGCTAGTTCCGCGGTGCCAAAGGCTGTTTGAAAGAAGTCGCGTCTTGAGATGTCCTGCGGCATCGGGTTCTCCTGTAAGAACTTGGCCTAATTGTACACCTCCGCGGCACGCGGCCGTCAGAGTATCAACGTGCTTGCGACTCTAGAAGGCCTGTCCGCCGCATTCACAAGCGACCAGTGGGAGGTTCTTGCGGTCAATCAACCGAATAATGAGTGCCAATCCGGCCAGTGCGGGTGTCGTGTCTATAGTCGCACGTTGAGCGGCGTCTATTGTTCCGCAGACAGTAGGAACCGAGGCGTAGGCGCAGCTGGGTTGGCGGAGCGGTCGTGAAGCAATTCGGATCTTCAACATTGACCTAGCCTAGGAAGCACCCGCGGTTGGGTCTGAAGTCACGCAGAGACCGAAAAGGCTAGGATTAGGTGGAGTGCCCGGCTGACGCACCATCTCTCCAAAGAGACAGCTATGAGGAAATCACGTACTTTTCCTGTTTGCCATTCCTATTGCTTTTCTGGGGAGTGCTATAGACATGGGAGTCATAGTGCGAAATGATTGTGGGGGCTGCAGAAGCATCATCACGCAAGTTCATCGGACCAAATCCGCTCTTTCAGTGGTGCAGAGAATGTGTCGGCGCGTCAGAGGCCGGCACCACGAAGATCAAGTGGAACGCTGGGTAGACTTGGGTCGGTGGGAGGCCGAGCCGCAGGTTCGGAGGGTGAAGGACTATCAGGAAATCCCACTTTCAGCTAGGTTCTGTGGGTCCGTCGCTTCTTCCAAGGTGACTGGGAAGCTTGCCCAGGCCGGCTAAGGTGCAGTGACCGTGTGGCAGAGAACGGAGGGAAATGCTAGGTCGGGGAGCTGTGGGCGTCACCCGAGGTACCCTCGGGCCTATGGCTGGTTGCTTCTCGCTGTTTGCACCAGCTTGTTCTTTAGCTGCCGTGGCGGACAAGATCTCTCCAAGGGCCGTCTGACTGCGGAACCTATTTTTCAAGAATTCGCCGGGGAAGTTGGTTTAAGCTTCCATCATTTCACCGGAGGGACCGGCAACTACTTCCTGCCCGAGATCATGGGCGCTGGAGTGGCCTTGCTGGACTACGACAGCGACGGGGATCTCGACATCTATGTGTTACAGGGCACCCTGCTCGATCCGACAAAGTCTCTTCAGGATGCACGCTTTTCTCCCCCGAAAAAACACTGGCCGGGCAACCGCTTGTTTCGGAACGAGCTAGTGACTGAGGGCAGGTTGCGATTTACCGATGTGACTGCCCAGGCCGGCGTCGGCCATCAGGGTTACGGTATGGGAGCTGCCGTCGGGGACTTCGACAACGATGGGGACCCCGACCTCTATGTGACGAATTTCGGCTCCAACGTTTTGTATCGAAACAATGGCGACGGTACCTTCTCCGACATCACGCGCCGCGCCAATGTGGACGATGCGCGCTGGAGCACTAGCGCGGCCTTCGTCGACTACGACGGGGACGGCAATCTGGACTTATTTGTAACGAATTACGTTGACTTCACGATCGAAACCAACAAAAAGTGCTACGACCCCCCTACGAGCGCCCGGGACTATTGCACGCCGACACTTTTCCACCCCGTGCCTGACCGGTTATTTCGCAACCAGGGCGACGGCAGGTTTGTGGACGTTTCACAGCGATCCGGCATTAGGGCCGCATTCGGCAACGGGCTAGGCGTGACGTGCGCCGACTTCAGCAGCGATGGGTGGATGGATATCTACGTGGCCAACGACGGCAATGCAAATCAGTTATGGCTGAACCGCGGCGATGGGACCTTTGAGGATGTGGCTCTGCTATCGGGGACCGCGTACAACGCCGACGGAAACGCTGAGGCGGGCATGGGCGTTACGGCGGGCGACTTCGACGGCGATGGCGACGAAGATCTTTTTATGACTCACCTGGTGGAAGAAACCAACACGCTATACCTAAACGATGGCTCCGGTAACTTTCACGATGCCACCAACCGGACAGGTCTGGGTGCTGGTAGTGTACCTTATACCGGATTTGGAGTGCAGTGGTTTGACTACGACAACGACGGCTGGCTCGACCTTTTTGTGTCTAATGGGGCGGTGACGATCGAGCAATCGTTGCTGGGTTCGGCTTACCCATTTCACCAACGGAACCAGCTATTCCGGGGCTTGGGGAACGAAGGTTTTGAGGATGTGAGCGGGCTGGCGGGTCCCGCTCTTGAGTTGTCCGAGGTCAGCCGCGGAGCCGCTTTCGCCGATATCGATCGGGACGGAGACATCGATATCGTCGTTAGCAACAACAACGGCCCCTTACGGCTGTTGCTCAATCAAGTCGGCTCCCGTCGCCACTGGCTACAGCTGCGGCTGGAGGGCGTGCACAGCAACCGCGACGGCCTGGGGGCTCGGGTAGCCGTGGTGCGTTACGGCCACAGCCCTCTTTGGCGACGGCCTCCGAGGGCTGGAAGTTACCTTACCGCCAGTGATGTGTCCGTGCATTTCGGTTTGGGCGACGATTCTGCCATTGAAGGAGTCGGGGTGCTGTGGCCCAGCGGGCGTCGGGAGATCTGGAAAAATGTTCGTGCGGACGCGCACGCACATTTCCGTGAGGGCGAGGGGCAATATTGGCCGGCAGAGCCCTAGCCTAACGAATGCCTTCCGAGTAGGAGTGTTACAGCTGTGAAAGAGGATGTTGGCGAGAGTTTGCATCGAAGGTGTGCCAAACGTGTGCTCTTGGTCAGCAAGAAAGTTGCGAGGGCGGACTGTTGCTAGCGATCGCAAGACAGACTATTGTGTTCGTGGGCTCGCTTTCGTTACTGCTGGCCCAGGACGTTTATCAGCGAGCCTTGGTAGCTTTTCAAAAGGGCCGATTTGAAAAGGTGATCTCCCTGCTGGACAAACCTCCGGACGCGGAGGGTTCTAGCGCCGCGCGGCATAATTTGAAGGCGCTTGCGTTAGCCGAACTCCGCCGCTACGATGAGGCGCTGGCAGCAAGTCGGCGGGCTCAGCAGCTCGATCCCATCAATCCTACCTATGTCTACAATGCTGGCTTGGTCCGTTTTTCCAAAGGTGATTATTTAAACGCGGAAGAATTCTTTCGTGACGCCATCGTGCGTTTTCCGGAATCGGCGAGCCTACGGCGAGGTCTCGGGGAGACGCTTTTCCATCTCAACCGATTCGCTGAGGCTGAGCGGGTGCTGCGTGAAGTGGTCGAGATGGATCCTGAAAGCAGCGCTGCGTATGTCGTGCTCTCTAAGCTGTATCATGCGATGGGAGATCAGGCGCAACTCGAAGGCGCCAGTACCAAAGCCATCGAGCTTGATCCGGAGAATTACCTGGCGTGCTACTACCACGGCATGCTGCTTCTCGAGTACCGGGACCAAGCGGTCGCCGGAGCCAAATACATCCGAAAAAGCATTGAGTTGCAGCCTCGCTTCGTCGAAGCCCTAAAGACATTGGGTCACATTTTTTCGCGCCAACAGCGCTGGGCGGATGCAGCCCGTCTTTATGAAAGGGCTGTGGCCGTGGATTCACAGGATCGTCAGTTGTTTTACCTGTTATCGGTTGTCTATCGAAGACTTGACGAGACCCAGAAGGCCGACTGGGCATTGACCGAATATCGAAAGCTCGCCCAGTAGTGAAGACATGATTTCACCGCGGAACCTAGGTCACTCTGCTTTGCTGCGGTGCAGCGCTGCTTGACATGACAGTGGCCGCCCATCCCGGGGAGAAGGGACGTTACTATGAGCTTTATCAGATCCGTCTCCGCACTGGCAAGACGGCCAGGCTCAAGAAATGCGTATTCAGGTGCGGAAGATCTATGAGATAGAGAGCGGTTGGACACCGCGCGATAATATTCGAGAGGGGGTCGGAGCGCTAAGACGAGCGCGCCGCGAGGACGCAAAACATTGACATGCAACTTGCAAGGTACTCTGCGAGACCTGCGCTTCTAATGCTACTTCTGATGGACCTCGCGATTGGTTTCGGTTCTGAAAACAAGCGACGCCAATTGTTTCTGGAAGCGGGTGGTGAGTGGGGATTGACACGACCCATCACTTACGGGGGGCACGGCCAGGAGAAATCCATTCTAGAAACTACCGGAACGGGGGTTGCGGTTATCGACTATGATAACGACGGTCGGCCGGACCTCTTTTTTGTTAACGGATCTCATTTTGAGAAGTCCCCCGCCGAGTCGGATCCCGTAAGTATGCTCTACCATAATGTTGGGGACGGCTTCGCGGATGTTACCCAAAAGTCTGGCGTCGGTCATACCGGCTGGGGTCAAGGGGTTTGTGTCGGAGATTACGACAATGACAGCTGGACCGATCTTTATGTCACCTATTATGGTTTTAACATCCTTTTCCACAATCGTGGGGATGGAACATTCGGAGAACGCGCTAGGGAGGCCGGGGTCGAAGGTAAGAAGCCCCGTTGGGGTGCAGGATGCACATTTCTCGACTACGATCGGGACGGAGACCTGGATCTCTTTGTGGCTAACTACGTGGCTTATGAAGGTCACGGTAAGCTGGAGAAGACGCCCGAATGTAATTGGAGAGGAGTATCTGTTATTTGCGGTCCGATGGGCCTGCCTGCGGATTCAAATCTGCTGTACCGAAATAACGGAGATGGAACGTTTACCGACGTGTCGATCGCCAGTGGCATCACGAAAGCCGAGGGACATTATTGTTTTCAGCCAGTTACGGGCGATTTTGATGCCGATGGCTGGCCCGATATCTATCTCGGTTGTGACTCGACGCCGAATATCTTATATCGCAATAACAAAGATGAGACGTTCACTGATGTCGGACTCTGGTCGGGCTCGGCACTGAATGGCGACGGAGACATACAGGCCGGGATGGGTGTGGCGCTGGCGGATTTTGACGGTGATGAACGAACAGATATCCTTGTCACCAACTTTTCTGAGGACACCCCGACACTCTACAAAAATCTCGGTGACTGGACTTTTTCAGACGTAACCTTAGCGGCTCAGTTAGGGCGATACCGGAAGTATCTCGGGTGGGGCGCGTTGTTTCTCGACTTTGACAATGACGGGTGGGAAGATCTGTTTATGGTCAACGGTCACGTTTACCGACTGGTCGAGGATCATGGATTGGGAAGCTACCGGCAGAGCAAGCTTCTTTACCGCAATCGAGGGAACGGAACGTTCGCACATATCTCAGACCAAGCCGGTGCCGACGTCCTAAGAAAGACTGCCTCTCGCGGGGCTGTTGCCGAGGACTTCGATGGTGACGGCAACTTGGACCTGGTCATCGTCAATCTCAATGAACAGCCCTCCCTGCTGATCAATCAGAACAAGGATGATAACTGGGTTATGGTCAGCTTGATTGGCGAGAAGAGCAATAAGAGTGCTATTGGCGCTCGCGTTGTTCTGGAAGTTGCGGGACGCAGGATGATCCGCGAAGTCCGCAGTGCGTCGAGCTACTACTCAAGCAGCGGGCTTCGCCTCCACTTTGGGCTTGGGAAAGCTCAAAAGATCGATAGCCTTCAGGTTTTTTGGCCTAGCGGAAAAGTCAGTCGCTTTATAGATGTCCCAGCTACCCAGGTTGTGTCCATCCATGAGAAAGACGGTTTGGCCGCTTCGCGCCTCCGCTAATAGAGCTGCTGTTCCACAGACATCGAAAGGCTCCTGATAATGAGATGCGGCCGGGCTCCTCGCTGGCCAGCCAGAGGGCCGCAGCTCCCGATGCATGGCGACGGCAGACGTCCACGTCGATGCAGGCGGGGGACAATCAAATCTTGCCGTCAAGGGATCTGCTTGGGATGCTGGGGGATCATTTGGGAGGCCGGAGTCACCCTTCAAGCCCAGCGGAACGGGCCAACTGCGCCCGGATAGAGCCAATCCGGGTGCCAGGCGACAAGAGATTGCATTCGACAATGTTGTGGATGTATACTTTTCAATCGGAAGAAACTGAAATCAAATACTAGGGCCAACCATCTGCTAAATCAAATCAGCTAGGGACGATTTTTCAAAAAACGAGGGCCAATGAACACCACAACAGCCGTCGATACCGAGTCTGTCTTGACACACCTTACCGAGCAAGGCTATGCCGTGCTGGAAGGAGTGCTCTCCGCCAGCGACCTGCAGGAGCTACGTGACAGGTTTGATGAAATCATGACGCGAGAACGCGAGGCTCCTTTCCTTCCGGGAGATGGGCCGTCGACGCTGGATGACGCGGCGCTCGAGGAGTTCTTCGCCAGTAGCTACACGGTCAGCAAAGCCGAGCTAGCGCGTCTCATGCAGCGTGCCCGCTACACACGGGCCCAGAACCACGGTACGCCATGGCCCGTTCCGCCTGGCAAAATGAACAAGATGTTCCTCCACCTACCAACGCTGTTCGACGACGACAAGTCGCAGCGGATTTGGAATCTTTTGAACAAGGGGGAACTTTTCGGACGCCTCGTTGAGCACCCTAGCGTGCTCAACGTCGTGCGCAAGATTCTTGATCCCGACTGCGTGCTCTCGGACTGTAGCGCTACCAGCATCGGACCACATACAGAAGGCGGATCGTGGCACACGGATGTCCCTGGCGGCACAGTGCCGGATCCCCTGCCGGACTTCCCAACCACCACACAGAATATGTGGATGCTCGACGACTTCACCAGTGAAAACGGCGCCACGCGGGTCGTGCCCGGCACTCATCTCACACGCAAGAAACCGTCTTGGGTCAATGAGCAGCTTGAGAAAGAGGTCATCATCACTGCACCGGCGGGGTCGGTAGCGATCTGGCTTTCGAATACATGGCACCGTTCGGGTCCTAACGTGACCGACCGACCGCGACGGGGGATCCTTTGCTATTACTGCCGCTCGTGGATCAAGACGCTAGCGGACTTCAAGGCGGGCCTTGCACCCGAGATGGTCGCCCGTTTCTCGCCCACACTGCGATACCTGTTGGGGTTTTCGTCGAATGGTCTCGTGCGCGGTTAGGCTGCGCCGGTTGCTTTTCTAATCGGCCCCGGCCCGTTGTTCGGCTCTTCCCGCTGGGCTTCTCAGACCACAAGCGGCGGCCCGCGTGTCAAGGGCGGAGCAAAATTAGACCAGTTCGGCGGAGGGAGAATAGACCAGTTTTGGGGTAGAGCGGCGGAGCAAAAATAGACCAGTGGGGGGGGAGTCGGGGTTTTGCTTCGAGTTTTTGTGGGACGGCTGGAACGCAGCCTGAGGTCGCCCGTTAGGGCGGCTGAAGGCGGAGTGGAAGGCGGCTCACAAAAACTGTGGCGAGCCGGCGGGGATCAATCCGAAGACGGAGAGCGTTGCTTCTTGCTCTGCTTGAGGCGGAAGCTATCGCCGTTCATCTCCAGGATGTGGACGTGGTGAGTGAGCCGATCCAGCAGGGCGCCGGTCATGCGCTCGGACCCGAGGACTTCGGTCCACTCGTTGAACGGCAGGTTCGAGGTCACCATCGTGGAGCCCTGCTCGTAGCGCTGTGAGAAGGTTTCGAACAGCAACTCCGCTCCGGTCTTCGACAGCGGCACGTAGCCCAGTTCATCGACGATCAGCAGGTCTTGCTTGGCGAGCTGCTTTTGGGCCCTCAGCAAGCGCCGCTCATCACGGGCTTCCAGCAGCTCGTTGAGCAGCGCTGCGGCGGTAGTGAAGCGAACCCGATAGCCACCCTGGCAGGCCGCCAG
Source organism: Bryobacterales bacterium (assembly GCA_965248105.1). Lineage (GTDB taxonomy): Bacteria > Acidobacteriota > Terriglobia > Bryobacterales > UBA6623. Next base: position 876,166 of record CBDFIK010000005.1, on the reverse strand, counting down.
TCCCAGCGCCAGAGCGAGATGCGTTTTCCCCGTGCCGGAGTTTCCTAGAGCCAACACGTTCTCGCGACGGTCGATGAACTCTCCGTGTGCCAGCTCGAGCACCAGCTTCTTGTTCAACTTGGGTAACGCCAGGAAGTCGAACGTATCAAGGGTTTTCGTGACCGGGAACTTGGCGGCCTTGATGCGCCGCTCGGTCGCTCGGCGTTCACGGTCGAGCAGTTCGAGCTCGGACAGTTGCAGCAGAAAGCGTCTCGCATCCAAGCCCTCCGTGGCGCACTGCCGTGCCACCTTGTCGTACTCGCGTAAGAAGGTCGGCAGCCGCAGTGCTTTCAGATGAGCTTCCAGCAGCAGTTTGGATCTCGCCATCAGTCCACTCCCTGTGCCAGCAGCACCAAATAATCTGTTGTCGATGTCTGTTCGACTTGTGCTGTGGGTAAGTGCGGATACTGCGTCAAGTCCAAGCGGGGCGGCCGTTGCTCGATCCGACACAGGACGAGGTGCTTGACGGCGTCGAAGCCGATCGTTCCCAACTCAACGGCCTGCCGCGCGGCGGCGGTGACGTCGGTGAGCGGGAAGTCTTCGAGTAAACGCAGCACCTGCACGTACTCGCGCTTGCCTGGTTTACCCAGCCGCACTTCGAGCAAGCGTCTCAAACGCACGAGATCTTGCGGTAACTGCCAACCGACGAGCGGCGCGGCTTGATCCAGCGCGTTCGTCTTGCGCTCCAGCAAGGCCAGGTAATGCAGCGGATCGAAGATCAACTCCTCGCGTTCGTAGCTGCGCCGATGCCGGGCGATCTCTTCGCTGCCGCAGCCGATGACCACCTCATCGACGTAAGCTCTCAGCAGTACTTCGCGGTGGCCGTAGCGCGTCGGAACCGAGTAGTCGTTGGTCCGATAGCGCACCAGCGACAACGACGTCACCCGCGTCGTGCGCTTGTCGCAAGCGTCATACCCGACAGCAGGCAACGTCAGAAACGCCTGGCGGTCGCGCTCGAAACGCTCACCGATCGTTTCCGAGTGTCGCCGCAAGCGCCGTCCACGGTTCTTGCGGCACTTCGCTTCGAGGTGTTCGTTGAAGGCTTCCCAACTTGAGAACCTGGGGATCGGCACCATAAAGTTGCGCCGCGCATAGCCCACCAACCCTTCCACTTTGCCTTTGTCGTTGCCCTTGCCCGGCCGCCCGAAACGGTCGGCGAACAGATAATGTGACTGCAGCTCGGAGAAGACACGGGTCCTCTGGCGTGTGCCGTCTCCCAGGATCCTCGCCACCGCTAGCTTCGTGTTGTCGTAGACGATGCTGCGTGGCACGCCGCCAAAATAGCGAAACGCCGCATTGTGCCCCTCGCAGAATGCCTCCGTCGTCTCGGCCGGAAACGCTTTCACGAATGCGTCATCGCTATGCGGCAGATCGACGACCAAGAAGTGCGCCTTGCGCTGCACTCCGTTGATGACGACGACCGCTTCGCCGAAGTCCGCCTGGGCGTCACCCGGCGGATGCGTCAGCGGCACGAACATCTCTTGTCCGCCCAGCTTCTTCTCGCGTACGTAGTCCTTGACGGTCGTGTAGCCGCCTGTGAACCCGTACTCGTCGCGGAGGCGGTCAAAGATGCGCTGTGCGGTGTGGCGTTGTTTCCTCGGACGCTCCCGATCGTCGGTCAGGATCTGATCGATGATCCCTGTGAAGGCCTCCAGTTTGGGACGCCTCGCCGGTTTGCTCCGCCGATAGCCCGGCGGAATCCGGTAGCGCAACATCTTGCGCACGGTCTCGCGAGCAATCCCAAAGCGCCGTGCTGCTTCGCGTTCGCTTAGCCCTTCGACGCAGACACTTCGTCGTACTTGAACGTATAGCTCCACCCGATACATCCCTCCGGTGTTCCACAAAACACCTCGGGGATGCTTGCGGACCACATCAGCGGCTTGGTCCTCCGCCTCCTCTGGGAGCCTTCACACCGCCGCTATGTGGTCTAGTTTGTCAGCGCCGTTCTCACCCGCGGAAGTGGACCGCGAGGAGCGCGACGAAGGCGGACCAAGCCCAGGTCGTAGAACACGGTTACAGCCGAGGAAAGGGCCGGCGTCCCCCCAACTGCACTTGATTGGCGCCTGTTCCATCCCGGCCCGACACAGCTGCCCCATAATCGATCAAAGCGAGACCAAGAAGTTGGATCACTACGCACGATTGTTAATAGAAGTTTCTTGGTGACTTGCATAGGTGATCATGCTCATGATGATGGGCTGCTCAGTCTTCAGCTGAGCTTTTATTGAGGCTCGCAAAATACAGTGACTTTGGAACACGGGCCCAGCATGCTGTGCCCCTACAGTCTGAACACGGGCCATGTCAGCATAATGTGTGAGACTCAGTAGGAGTGAAGATTCCGACGCGCACGGCAGCGCGTCTATATTGACTGCAACTTATCTCGAAGGCATCAGGTTTTTCCCCTCCAAGTAGACGCCGATCCAGTGATTCCTGAAGTTCAGATGGGGGTTCAGGGCCACCGATGGCATGTGGCAACTTGTGCAGTCAGGGGACCTTTGCGCCCCACAGATTTCTTTGGGGGGGAGTGCGCTTGCCGTGTGGCAAGTGGCGCACTTTTGGCGATAGTGGGCTGGGTCGTTCCGCCGGAGCGGCTCGTGCGGATCGTGACACGTTAGGCATGTTAGAGCCCCACTGCTCTTCTGAAAGCATGCACTCTCCCGGAGATAAGGGGGCTGATGGCGAATGTTCCAAGGTTCCGACCAATCAGTATGGGCTCCGGCTTGGCCCGGAAAGCGATGACAGGTCCCGCAGAATTCCATCAATTCCGGGCCTGGCAGTCTCTTGGGGTTTTGAATGAGTTTCCTCGCCTCATGCAGTGCTCCACGGCTGACCGCCTCGAAGTGGGCGCTTCCGGGGCCATGACAGACCTCGCAACGCACTCCCGGCTCTGTGATTTGAACCTCGTACTCCGGCGAAAAGGACACAGGACCTGTGGTGTGACATCGGAAGCATCTTGAAATCGCCAGCTCGGTCTTTTCAATCTGATAACGGAGTCCCATTGCCTCATGCAGTGTGTTCGGCTCTATGTTTTCATGGCCCGGCGTGAGACCCAGGGATTTCGTGGTGGTGTAGTAGGTCAGCGAATTTTCCAGGTACATTCCGTCGTTGATTTGACTGACGAACCCGACTCCGTGCACGCCAGCCCCGAACGTCCACTGGATGGGCAGGTCCATGAAATACTCGCTGTCGTGAGCCTGAACGCGCAAGTCTGTTTTGGTAAGCACGAACTTGTAACGGAACTTCGGCGCGCGCTCAAATGGGCTATCGTTGGGAAAATTCTCCGCCAGAGGATGTTCTGCTGCTCGGTGGAGGGATGCAAAATGGCCGCTGGCGGACTGAAGAGCAAATTGCTCTGGGTGACAGGAGCCGCAGACCTCAGCCCCAAGATAGCTTTCCTCACCGGCGCTCAACGGCAAGGCGCAGATCAGCATCAAGGCCGCCGAGGCCCGGGTCAAACCTTGTCTGAGGACGAGCGGTAACAGATACAATCTGTCTCGGTTGAGACGGTGGCTCGGCTGCATCATTTCGAACATGACCCGCGCAAAGCTAGTTGCCGACGAATACTCGGGAGGTAAACAGTCGTTGTCGGCGCAGAGCGATTATGGTTCGATGCCCTCGACTTGCGGCTCCACTACATCGCTGGGTCAACGCACCGGCTTGGCCTTTGCGATGGCCTGCTTCAATAGCTGAGCAAGATCCTGGCCATCCCCCCGCGGTACGCCTCCTGCCGCAATCGACTTATCGGCGGCGTCGATCGCCTCATCGTACTTATCCTGTTGCCCAAGACATTGCGCCAGCCGGAAAAACGTTGTCCCGGTTGGTTCAGCGGCTACCTTCAATGCGCTCCGAAACGACTCTTCCGCCCCAGCATAATCCTGCCGGAGCATGGCAACAGCACCGAGACTCTCGTGGGCCTGTGAGAACAGGTCTTTCTTGGTGAGGAGCCACTGGTCGTCGGGTATCTGCGGGTTGGGCTTCAGCATAGTCGGAATAAGCCTCATGGCGTGCTTGGCGTAGTCCTCGCTCTGAGCGAGTTTGTCGACCTTATCCAGGTCAAACTGCCGCGTTCTCAGAGAAATCGCGTAAGCTAGCGCCACCAGCGTAGGAACATGGTCGGGATTGACTTCGAGCGTCCTTTCCCCATAGATCTGCATGTTCACGATGTCATTCTTTTCCTCATAGGAGACCGTCGCGTGGTACAGCACCGCATCTTTGAACTCCGTGTTTTTGAACTTCTTGAGGATTTTCTTCGCGACCTCGATGCGAGTATCCGGATCTCTCGCGGCAAAAAGAGCTTGCAGGGCTTCGGCTTCTTCCGGCGACTTGGCCTGCGGCGCTTGTTGCCCCAGCAGGGGGGCTGCGATCAGGAATGCATAGAAGCTGATGAGAATTTTTCTGCTCATGACGATCTCCGTTCAGGGACGAAAGGCCCGAACCTCGCGGCAAGGTGAGTCAACCGGGATGTCCGATTTCAGTCCCCTGTCAACGCGATTGTACACCTCCCGCTGCCGCCTCGGCAGCATCATTCTTAATCTATCTCAATAACAGCACCCCGCGGAAGGAGCCGTACCTGCGTCGTCTCTCGCGCGCCAATCGTGATTCCGCAGTGCCGGGGCCTCCTCGCCCAGGGCGGACAGACGCCAACATATGGGCGTTACCTGAGTGAAGTAAATACCCATTATCCCCTTTTCTTCCTATAGGTTAGGTCCTCAGAGCAGCCCGGAGCGGTCAAGGGCGTGTCTGGCAGGGCGCGGCGAAGCGAACCCTTGACGGCGAGGACTGCTCTGAGGACCTAAAGGTGTCCCCGGCAAGCCCTATTTGTCACGTAAGTTGCTGGATTAAGGTGGGTTATGAGAAATTGGCTTCGTTTGGTCATTTCGTTGCTCCCATTGCTCCGCCGCTCCGATAGTTCGTTTTTGTTCCTCGCGACCGCCTGCCCTTGGGTCAGTGTCTCCTGGTATCCCGGTGGAGCGATCGGTCGGGTTTCGCTGAGCGGGCCCGCCCCACCGTACTGGAAACCAGCTGCAACCCATTGATTACCAGTGGGTTGTGCGAAATTGGGTTTGTTTCGTATTTTTCCCCTCGTGGTCGAGCGTGATTCGGGTCTTGGCGGTCTGCCCCTTCAGAATAGCGAGTGTGTCAAGTGTCTCCGTTGGGGCGATGAACGAAAAGCCGCGGATCTGGCGGGCGACGAAACGATAGCGCGAAAGGGAAGAGTGATCCCGCCCGCCTAGATCCACGCTACAAGCTTTGGGCAGGGAACCAGAGTGCCCCCCTGACTCGATCGTGGTTTCCCTTTTTGCACACTCAACCAGAAAAGCCGCAGATCTCCGCGAACCCAGCGCTACCCGCTTCAGAATAACCGGCGAGGCCAAGGAATCAGGGGTTGGTAGGACGTAAGTAATTGGTATAGAAAGGGTTAGTAGGGTTGGGAGTGGTGTGACTGAAATCTCGGGAAGGAGGGAAAGGGGATTCTCGACCGCCCGAGCAGGCCTCACCCACCAAGAACCCGGTTTTCCTTTGTTGGAAACATCACCCCCGTTCAGGATCATCTTGCGTCGGACAACTCTTCATCAGCATTTTCCAATCCAAGAATGAGCCTGAAGAAGGAGGATCGGACGGGCGGTGCTGCTGGGGTTCTCCTTTCAGTGGCGGTTAGGCAGTCAGTGGCAGTTAGGCAGCGGGGGATGGGGGTGCGGGGCAAGGGGGCTGGCGTTTGAAGTCCCCTTGCCCTGCTTCCATCACTGCAGAAATCTGTCAGCGACGAAGTCGACAACGGGCTAGCAGGGCGAGCTTGGCTTTCTGCATCCGCTGGGCCGCTGCCGTGTCGCTGTGGCGGCTGGCTTGCTGCTGGAGCGTCTCGGTTCGCACGCCGTCCTTGAGGTGCTTTTGCCAGTCGGGCAGCGAGAGTAGCTTTTCGTAGGGCGTGCGGTAGTCGGTGGCGCGATAGCGACGGCGGCGTTGGCCCCGGGCGGTGATCTCGATGGTGGCGAAGCCGCACGGGCGGTGGTAGTTCAGATAGGGATTGAAATAGGCTGTGTAGAAGCGCTGCAACGCGGAGGCATGCTCGGCGGCGATCGCTCCGTAGCCTATGTGCTTGCGCACCACGGCCCCGTTTTTGCCTTCCACCAGAGCGTTGTCGGTGGTGCGATAGGGGCGCGACTTGGTGAACTCGATCAGTAGCTTGTTGAGCAGCCGGGCCAGGCGGTGATTGAGAAACTCCGAGCCGTTGTCGCAGTGGAAGCCGCGCAGGCGAAAGGGGAACTGGTGCAACATCGCTTCCAGCACCGGGATCAGGTGTCGCTCCGAGATCGTCTCGACGCAGCCGACGACCTGCCACTGCGTGACCGTATCGACGGCGTTGATGTGATACAGCCCCGGGCGAGTGTCCCAGTGACCCTGGTGCACCGTATCGACGCGCAGATAGCCGGGTTGTCCCTGTGGCTCGGGCTTGCGCCGCTCGGCGATCCCGACCTGTCGTCTCTGAGTGCGATCGAACACCACCCGCTGTGAGCGATAAGCCCGGGAGCGCCGCAGGTTGTAAATGTGGGAAATCGAGATGTGGGCCAGGCGGACGTACTCCGAGTTGGCGAAGAACTGATACTCGCGCTCGAGGATGCGCCGTACCGCCGGCCCGGACAGACCCTCGTGGGCAGCGTCGACGGTTGCTAACAAGGCAATGTCCTGGGGTGTGTAGCGGCGCGGAAAGCGGCGCCGACGGGGTTGTCGGGCCTCGATCCGTCGGTGCCGAAGCCACTGCCCCATCAGCCGCGTCAACTGGGCCCGACTCAACCCGCTCAGCCGCGCCAGAAACCGCCGCACGATGCCCTTCTGCCTCCTGCCAAGCCGTCGGTAGTGCTGCGCCGCCAAGATACGCTCGACAAAGCGATAAATCTGCTCGCGTCCCTGGACTCTGAAGCCAATGCTTCGACTGCCGGCCAGGAACTCCTGCATCTCGGCCAGGGTAAGCCGCTCTAGGTTCTGCATGGTGATCGTCATTCACCAGCAGCTTGTACCCTTTCGTCCCGCTCACGTTCAGGCTCATCTTGTGTTGGAAACAAACCTCCCCTTCAGGCTCATCCTGTATTGGATAACTCTTCATCTTGCATTGGACAACTGTTTGTGATATGGTGATAGGCGATCAGCTTGCACAGAAGGGGTCACGCAAGCAGGTGCCTAGCCAACTACACAAACGACCTAGTGATCGAGCTGAGTTGATACTCAGTTCAGTCATCCTGTCCTCTAGCGCACCTGTCGGGCCGGAACTTGAGCGGGCCGAAAGACTTCTCACAAAATCGTAAAACCATTAGGGGGGCAAAACCATGAGGTACCGAGGTTCGGCAATTGCCGTGTTGCTGCTTGTTGTTGGAATCGTGGCGTTTGGTTTACCGCAAGGCATGTGGGCCCAAGCCGTATTGGCCACAGTCACAGGTCAGGTCTCGGATGCGACGGGAGCTCGAATCGTTGGAGCTGTCGTCACCATCACCAACCCAGATACGAACATCTCAAATCCCACGGAGACCAACGCGGCCGGCTTGTACCGAATAGGCTCGTTGCAACCGGGCGTCTACGTCGTCACAGCAGAGACAGCAGGCTTTAAGACGTTCCGCCAGGTGGGAGTCCAGCTAGGGACAGGCCTGATCCTCCGCCTCGATATCTCCATGGAAGTCGGAGACCTCGTAGAGACGGTCGAGGTGACCGCGGAGGCGGGAGCGGCGCGACTCCAGACGGATTCCGCCGACCTCAGTATGCTTCTCAACGCGACGCTGGTCGAGGATGTGCCCAACCTCAGCAGGAGAGCGATCGACCTAGTAACGTTGAGTCCCGGAGTGACTATGGGTTTATCGGGGCGTTTCGTGCATGCGTACCAATCTCTGGCGTTCTTCAGTATGGCCGGCAACCCCGGGGTTCGCTCGAACATGTATACCTTGGATGGATCGAGCATCGCCTACCCCCGCGTTCAGGGGGACGGTGGTAGCCTCCCGATGGTGAACCCCGTCAAAGACATTGTTCAGGAAGTGCGCATAACCAGCAATAATTACGGGGCAGAATTTGGTGAGGGTATGGGGGGACTCATCCAGATCACCACGAAATCAGGAACGAATGAAATCAAAGGGCAAGTCTACGAATACCTTCAGAATAACGCCCTAGATGCCAGGAATTTCTTTACGGTCGGAAACCGGGAAAGTAGATTCAACAACTTCGGCGGCATGGTTACAGGGCCGATCAAGAAAAACAAAGCATTCTTTCTTGTCAGCCATGAGGGAATGATCTGGGAAGGGAAGGGCACGACGGTGCTGACGGTACCCAGCGTATTGAATAGGCAGGGCGACTTCTCCCAAACCTTCGATGGCGGCGGAAATCTGATTCCGATTTACGACCCTGCCAGCACAACAACCGATGCATCCGGTAATTCTGTGCGCACTCAATTCCCCGGGAATGTCATACCGGCCAACCAGTTTGATTCGGTAGGCAACAGAGTGGTCAACCTGTATCCCTCCCCGAACCTGCCAGGGTCAATATCGGGCGGCAACAACTTCATTGGACAAGGGCAGGGGTCGTTTAGTGTAGCGAATTTGAGGAAGTGGTGGCAGTTCTACCGTGTTGATTATAACGTTACAGACAAAGATAGATTTTACTTCCGCGGCTACCTTGAAAGGACCTTGGCGCCGACTGTAGGCCCTTGGCAAGGGACCCAAGGTCAGATTGCAGATCCTTGGACGGAGCAGGTAAGTATGAACAACAGGGGCTTGGCCGCTGTGTGGAGTCGGTTGATCTCTCCGACCACCCTGAACGACCTTCGAGTTACCTACGTTGGCTATGATATAGACAGAGCCGCCCTGCAAAATGAGCCTCTCACATGGGACCAGGACTGGGCAGGACAGCTCGGGTTGAAAAACCTCTCGCGGGATACGTTCCCCGCTTTCCGGCCGTCGGGCTTTTCTCAGATCGGTGCGGGCACCTTTGTTCAGCAACTTACCTACAAGGTCATGCGAGCCTATCAGCTAGAAGAGCACTTAAGCCATACCCGGGGACGCCACAACTATAAGTTTGGCGGCTCCTTTAAACACTCCAAGGCTATTTATACTTCACGATTTGCGCCCTCTGGACAGTCTTCGTACAGTCCCCTTGCGACTGGGCAGCCGGGGGTAGGCGGAACGGGGAATTCTGTTGCTTCGTTCCTGCTTGGCGAGGTCAGCACAGCGCGGGTGCAGGACGCGCCCCCACCGCATATGGAGACCTGGTTCATGAGTGCATTCGCTCAAACCCAGTGGCGAGCGACAGATAAATTGTCGCTCAATTTGGGAGTGCGCTATGAGTTCGACGAACCGAAAGTGGATCTCACGGAAAGAACGAACCAGTTCAACGAAGAGAGGATCAATCCGGTGTGTAACTGCCCCGGGGTCGTCGTGTTCCCAATCAACCTTTGGACGGCGACGAAGGGTGATCATACGCGCCTTTACGAAAGCCAGAAGTACAATTTCGCTCCGCGTCTTGGGTTCGCCTACCAGCCGGGGCGCGACCTAGTGATCCGAGGCGGGTATGGGATGTTCTTCACCGGCGTCGAATTCGGCGACCAATTCTGGGACGGTCCCCTGTTGGGCAGTGGTGTCAACCAGAATTACGCTTCGCCGGACAGTGGCATAACACCGCCGTTTCGTTTGCAGCAGGGCTTCCCCGAGCCTCCTCTGGAGCTGTTGAATGACTCCTGGGGAGCCGTACCGATAGGAGAGGCGCCTCGAACGCGGGTACACTGGTACTTTCCTAACCGCCCGGCAGGCTATGCCCAGCAGCTCAATTTCGGCATCCAGAAAAAGCTCGGCAGGAACCTGTTCGAAGTTGGTTACTTGGGCTTTTTGTCAAGGAAGTACCCTCGTACGCTACAGCTGAACGAGGTGCCCCCCAACAGACGCGGTCCTGGCAATGCCCAGGCACAGCGTCCGTTTCCGCAGTTCGGTAACGTGGTAGCTTTCGGAAACGCCTTTGGGACAAGCAAGTACCACGCTTTGCTCGTTCAGGTCAAACGCGAGTTTTCCGGAGGTCTGAGCTTCCAGACCAATTACACGTTCTCGCGACTTCTGGACAACTTCAGCTACGTGCGCAGTGCGTACAACCTTGGGCATCAAGGTCCGAACGGCAATGAGCGCCGCCACCGCTGGATCTGGTCTTCGGTCTATCAGTTACCCTGGGGGGCGGGCAAGAGCCGCTTGAGCTCGGGACCGCTGTCGCCTATCCTTGGCGGGTGGACGGTGGGTAACATCCTCACCCTCCAAGCTGGAGCGCCACTCAACTTCTTCCCAAACTCCAACACGTGCAACTGCTTCTCCATGGGGACCCAGGGTGTGGATCTCATCGGTAGCCCGAGGATCAGCGACCACAGCGGCTTCGACCCTGCTACAGATAATTGGTTCAACCCGAATGCGTTTGCTTTTCCGGCGGCGTTTACATTCGGCGACGCCGGGTCAGGGCTGGCCACGGGTCCCGGAATTTTCAGCCTCGACTTGACGCTGGCCAAGCGCTTCAGGATGACTGAAAGGTTCCAATTGGAGTTACGGGGTGAGTTCTTCAATGTTATGAACAATGCTAACTTCAGTAATCCCAACACCACTTTGGGCTCGGCGGCGTTTGGAACGATTAGCGGTGCCGGTGAGCCTCGAATCTCGCAGGTGGCACTGAAACTCTACTTCTGAGACTTTATCCTTAGGAAGGGTGGTGGCTTGTCCAGCAAGCTGCCACCCTTTCAGCCTGCCACGCCAAGTGTGAATGTCTTATGGCATGTAAGGGCAGCAAAGGGATCGTTCCGCCGGGTCACACAAGATACTCTCTAAAGGCGTGAGTTCACACGCCGCCGATGGAGTCCGAAGGATCATGTGTGTGAACGCTCGTCTCTCCTGCTCTCCGGGAGTGGTGCTCTCGTGAATTAAGCCAAGGCTCGCAATCTTGTGAAATTGGTTAGTTCGACACTCGGCAGATGCCCCAGGTTGGTCGAAGTCAGAGAAGCAGAGGTCATCTCCGGCGGTAGGCGAACCCTAACCGGCTTTTTTTTGGCAGCCACGATCCTGCTCCTCGAGAGCTGTTCTTCGGACCGGGTGGAGCTTCCGAATTTGCCGCAAATCCGGTTGGAAAACTTCGTTGCGGCTACACGAGAGAAGCTCAAAGACGCTTACGAGGCTATAAGAGAGAATCCTAACGATCCGGAAAAAAACGGGGAGTTGGGTATGCTACTGCATGCCCTTGACCAGTACCAGCCTGCCGAGACCTGCTATCGACGAGCCCACCTGATGGCGCCTGATTCGTTCCGGTGGACCTATTATCTCGCCGTCGTCCAGGTCCGTCAGGGAAGAAACGCCGACGCGGTCTCCACACTCCGCGTAGCTTCGCGGCTGGACCCACAATATCTCATGACGCGGCTGCGGCTGGGCGAAACTCTTTTGGCGGCGGGCGAGCTTCCCGAAAGTCGAAAGATCTACGAGTCGTTGGTTCGTGAGCACCCAGACAGGGGGGACACCCACTATGGACTAGGACGCGTCTTCTCGGCTCAGGGTCAGCTCGATGTCGCCGTCCAGCACTACCGTCGGGCCTGCGAGTTAGCCGCGAACTTCGGTGCTGCACACTACGCCTTGGCACTGGCCTATCGGGACCTTGGCCAGACCGAAAAATCGCGTCGACATCTGGCTCTCTACGAGAAGAACAAGCTCACAGGTCCAGCAGTCAACGATCCCCTAATCCAGGCTGTGAACCGCCTAAAGACGAGTGCGGCCGATTATCTCAAGAAGGGGGTAGAGCTGGAAGCCGCGGGGAGAATTAAACAAGCGATCGCTGAGCATGAGCGCGCACTCGAGGTGGACCCCGGTTACGTCCAGGCGCACAGTAACCTGCTAATCTTGTACGGTAAGATGGGCCAACTCGAGAAGGCAGAGCAGCACTACCACGCAGCGGTAAAACTGAACCCCAATCGAGCGGGACTCCATTACAATTTTGGCGTACTCACACTCGAACAGAAACGCTATCGAAAAGCAACGGGGGCCTTCCGCCGGGCTGTGGAAATCAGTCCCACCTATGCGGAGGCCCATTACAACCTCGCGGGTATGCTGGAGCGAGAAGGACGGATCGACGAAGCGTTTCAGCACTACCGCGAGGCCGTCGAACATAAACCAAACTACCGACTGGCGCGGCTTCGTCTCGGCTGGATTTTACTGGCCAAGGGTCGAACCCAGGAAGCGATCCAAGAGTACCAGAAGACTCTGACGCCCGAGGATGATCAGACTCCGGAAGCCATGTACGGTCTTGCTGTAGCCTATGGCAGAGCGGGCCATCACGAAAAGGCCCTGTATTACGCGCGCGAAGCGCACCGGCGTGCCACCGAGCTGGGGCAGACCGGGTTGGCGGCCGTCATAGAAAAGGACTTGCCGAGATCGGAAGCGGGACGTCAGGCGGAATGACCGCGCGTCCAAGAAGGCAACGGAATGGTGGACCGGGGAGCCGCGTGTAAGTTCTCCCAATAGGGTCGCCTGGGTTCCTGGACAAAGTCAAGCCGGCAAGCCATTGCCAAGAAGGATTTGATGGAGGGTTTAAATATGAGCAAGACACTTTCACCCGAACTTTTGGAGGCGCTGCGGAAGATCGACGGTCCCACCTTGTCAAACGCGATTGAGGAACTGCACGTGAGAGATCTCATGACCGGTTACACGGGCTCTCGGGTGCGGTGCATGTTCCCGGAACTGGGCGTCACCGTAGGGTATGCCGTTACGGTTCAAGTGGACTCTACAAGTCCCGGGCCCGCGGCGATTGGCTCAGGCCTGAGGCAGGTATTCGAGTTGGTGGAAGCTTCGCCTAAACCGGTCGTCCTAGTCTTCCAGGACATTGGGCCGCGACCCGGTTCCGCGGCAAGTTTTGGTGAGCTAGGCGCGACGATGACAAAGCGACTCGGCGCCGTGGCGCTGGTAACCGATGGGGCGGTGCGCGATGTCAACGAAGCGAGAGCCTTGGGCTTTCAATTCTTCGCGGCGGGCAGCACAGTATCTCATGGGAACCCGCGTTTCGTGCGGGCGGGTGTGCCGGTGGTCGTCGATGGATTGTACCTCGAGCCGGGCGAGCTGTTGCATGGCGATGTCAATGGTGTCGTGTCCGTACCGCTTGACATCGCAGACCAGTTGCCAGCACAGGTGGAGAGGATTCGGGACCTCGAGCGCGGGGTTTTGGAGTTTGTCAAGGAGCCAAGTTTTACGCTGGATGCAGCGTTGAAGCGGATGGGCCTCTGAAACGCCATTTGTTCGGCGGGGCCAAAAAACATGTAGGGAGCTCACACCGTGCTTACTAAATCAGTGGAGGAGCTGCGCAGCATCACTAACAGCATTGTCATTGCTGTCGGCACGCCTCCGGATAGTGCTACCGTAGTCACCGATTTGCTCGTCGGATCCCACCTTGCCGGGCATGACTCGCACGGCATCCAGCACCTGCCCCGCTACGTTAAGGAAGTACAAGCGGGTCACATCGTGCCCGATGCCCGCCCCGAGGTCGTCTCAGAGACAGCCAGTACGGCGCTTGTGCGGGGCAATTGGGTCTGGGGCTACCGCGAACTTTGTAACACATCTAGGCATCAAGAAAGCCCGACAGAACAAAATCGCTTTGGTCAGTAGCGTCGAGGTGAATCATACCGGGCGGATTGGTGACTATGTGGAACAGGCGGCCGCCCAGGGAATCGTCACCTTACTGTTTCAACGCCGGGCACGCTGAGAAATTGGCGACGGCTGCTCCCTATGGAGGCGCTAAGCCCGTGCTATCCCCCAACCCAATCGGAATGGGATTTCCAACCGATGGGGGGCCGCCCGTGGTCTTGGATTTTGCGACAACCCAGGTGGCCGGCGGGAAGGTTGCGCTGGCCCGGGCAAAGGGCGAACAGGTGCCACTTGGCTGGATCATCGACAAGGAGGGCAACCCGTCCACTAATCCCAACGACATGTACGACGGAGGGGCGTTGCTACCCTTCGGAGAGCACAAGGGGTTCGGCATCATGGTGGCCATCGAGATCCTCAGCCGGATCTTAGCGGGCTCAGACGCGTACTCCAACACCGTTCACGGGGACCTGTACACGCGCCATGCCGGCCTCAGCCTGATCGCCATCGACAGCGGCGTGTTTTCATCGAGCAGCGAATTCGCTGCACGCACAACCGAGTTGGTACAGCGCATTCGAGGGGTACCGCCGGCACAGGGATTTGAGGAGGTAATGGCGCCGGGAGACTTCGAACAACGGTCTCGCACGCGCCGAATGAAAGAGGGGATTCAGATCCCTGAATCCACCTGGGGTGAGGTCGTTGAGACGGCCGGGTCGCTGGGAGTGAAAGTCTAGTTTGATTGCCCGCCGAGCTTTCGGTGAAAGTCGCACGTGAGCGGCTATCCCAACAGTTGCCTGCCTTGGCGGCCACTCGCGCCGCTCCGACGACCCAGCGAGGGTTTTCGATATGCCAACACAGAGACGCGCAGTCGTGGTAGGACTTGGCTCGATCGGGCGGCGGCACGCAGGGTTCCTTCTGGAGCGCGAAGACCTGAGTGTTGAGGTCTTGGAAACGCGTTCCGAGACTCTGGACTCAGCGTTGAGTGACCTGGGCCAGCTGAGGTCCTTCAACTCGTTTGAGCAGGTGCTGGATACCTCTCCCGATATCGTCTGGATCGCCACGCCCACTCCCCTGCACGCTTCGCAGGCGATCGCTGCACTCGAGGCTGGGGCACACGTTTTCTGCGAAAAGCCGATGAGTGATCGTGTTGCGGATGCCTTACGTGTAAAGGAAGCGGCTGACCGCTCGCGAAGGGTGTTCAATGTCGGTTATATGTTGCACTTTTCTCCTGGGCTGCTCGCTTTGAGAGAGCTCGTCCAGAAGGGTGAGTTGGGGCAAATTCTCCACGCTCACGTCCGCATGGGGGCTTATCTTACGCTTGTCAATGCGGTTTCGCGGTACCAGGCAAGCCAGGAAGGGTCTCTTTTCTTCGACTATTCGCATCAACCGGACATTTTCTACTGGCTTCTTGGCGAGGCGCCAACAAACGTGCAGGTTACCGCCCTCCAAGCTGGCGAGATGGAATGCAGTTCCAACCCGAACATTGCCGTGGTAACGTACCAGTACAGCTCTCGCATGATTGCCACGATGCATCTTGACTATATCGAGGTGCCTCAGCGGCACGAGTACGAAATCATCGGCGACAAGGGCTGGGCCGTGGTCAGCCTTAGCGAAGGAACCATGTCTGTAGGTCGCCGCGACACGCGAGAGGTGCGGCGTCAGACGTTTCCCGGCGTCGTGAAGGATTTGTACCGAGCGGAACACCAAGCGTTCTTCGAGGCTGTGGACGGTTTGCGCGAGCCCGAAAGTCCGGCGGCGCAGGGCCTGGTTTCCGTTGCGGTCTGCGAAGCAGCTATGCAGTCCTGGAAGACGGGTAAACCGCTCGCAGTAACTATAGGTCCAGACTAACCAATACATGCGGTCAGCAAGAGGACGTGAACTGAGGCGTTCCGTTCTGGTTCTACCTGCAACTCCACAAAAGGCGCTGTGGATGAAGTCGGAGAAACTTGGGCTACCGCCAAGAGCGTTGCGCCAGTGTCGTGAATGGTTTGACGCCATTTCGTGCGCCTAGCGACCTGCCGCCGCAAACCAGTTCGCCTTTTTCGGGTGGGAATGGCTTGTACAAGCTTGCAGCTGCTTGCATGAGGTCAGTCACTCATTTAGCGCCGCACGCATCGCCGAATACTCGAGGGCGTTCCCTGACCCCAGCCGCTGACTTTACACCAACTCTCGCAACTCGGCACTGGTAGTAGAATCCGTCCTCAATAGGGCGGTTGCAGGTTGCTTCGAGAGCGGGTCCTGGAGTCGAAGATGGCATTAGAAACTGGACTAGCGGGTAAGAAGGCCTTGATTACAGGGGGATCTGTCGGCATCGGCCTGGCGATTGCGAAAGCGTTGGCGCGGGAAGGCGTCCAGCTAGCGATTGCATCTCGTCATCCCGATCCGGTCGGCATCGATGAACTGAAGAAACTAACGGAGACCGTCGTGGTACTGCAGGCGGACGTCAGCCAGGAGTCGGATGTGGTGCGGATGGTCCAGGGATCTGTGCGGGCGCTTGACGGGTTGGATATCTACGTCAACAACGCCGCCAGGAACCAGTTTGAGCCCGTTAGCCGCATTACCAGCAAAGGTTTTTACAGCACAATCAACACCAACCTAACCGCTTGTGTGTGGGCCTGCCGAGAAGTCAGCAAGCACCTTATCGCTCAACGGTCAGGGTCGATTCTGATTATTGGTTCAACGGTTCGCGCAGCTCCTTCCTATCGGGCGGCAGCTTACCGCATCTCGAAGATGGGTCTGAAGATGTACATGGAGACCCTGGCCATCGAACTGGCGCCTTACAAGATTCGGGTGAACATGATTACGCCGGGGCACAACCCTACACGCCTCACAGCTTTCATGTCGTCCGAAACACAAGAGTCGGTCAGATCGCAGATCGCGCTGCGCCGGTCTGGTGATCCCAATGAAACCGGCCCTGCGGCGGTACTTCTCTTGTCCGACCAGCTCAGCTCCTACACGACAGGCGCTGATCTGGTGATCGATGGCGGCTTGACGCTCAGGCCGCTGGTGAGAATGAGCGACGAAGAGCTTTTCCGTCTGAACTTGTGAAGGGCAAAGGCGGGCCTAAACGCTCTAGGCCCCGGGGCGGGTGGGTTATCCCAAGCCGATCTCGCGCAGATAAGCGCGGTCCCGTTTGGCGATGGGCCACGGCTTGTCAAATGGGGCAGGGTACATAAGTAAGGAGACGGGAGACGGCGGCACCTGTGCCTTTGCACAGTCGGTATGTGCACCGGAGACACAAGGCTTCTGGCACCGTCAGTGGCTGGGTGATGGTACCCGTGTGAAGCTTGCCGCGGTGCGACACCGTCCTGCGGGTACCGCCACACGTAGTATGTGGCCCGCGTCCCGTTCCCAGTGCGGGCGCCCCTCCTGTTGGATTCTCTGCTCCCCCGCCGGTAATCTCATAATCAGAACCAGTGCTGTACCCGGAGAACGCGCCCATATTGCGCTCGGCCGGCCGGTCGCGTGAGTTCCGGATACGGAGGTCGGCCAGTGCACACTGCGCCTTCTCGAAATCTTTGAATGCCTTGCGACTTCATATTTTCAATCCCAGGCTGTCGAGTATCTTTGGGCACTTGCACGTCCTCGACGCAAGGTGGCCAAGCTGCCCTATCGAACCGACGACAAAACGGCTGAAGCAAAGAAGAATAACATCTACTCAATACTGAAAAGCTTCGTGAAAAGATACCCGGACCAGATCTTGGCACATGCGGAAAACAAGCTTGAGGTTATGGCTTTGCGACGTCTCGCTTTCCCGAGTTGACTCGTCGGGTGGATGCTAGGACCCAATCCAGCGAATAATTGCACTCCATTTATTCGGCTTCGAAAGCTGTTTATTTCGCATCTCGACAATTGATTTTTCGGGTGGCATTCTCGTTTCAGCGTCGAACGTGGGGTCCACTGCGAACTACTGTTTTCTGGACGATAGGGACGTCGGGCGCGACGTGCGCCGGGCTGCCCAAATTGGCATTCCCAACAGACCCAGCACAAGTCGAGAGCGAGTGCCTGAGCCGCGTTCACACGATTTACTCACCTGCTTGGTTCGCCTCTGCACCCACCGTAGAAGGGCCGGCCTAGCGCGGCGTACGGACAAGCTGCGTCAACGCGGTTGACAAACAGTCCCGTTAGGGCAAACCAACTTGGCATTGGTTTCAAAACGGCAGGCTTCCGCGGCCGTCTGAAATCTAGTTTGGGCAAGCCTGCCGCTACGTTTCCAGATGCCGAACAAGATCTGTCGGTGCACAGCATGCTGTGCCCGCCTGTATTCCGGACGAAACGTGAGTGCACCTACGGAATGGTTGTACTTAGGCAACGCTACCTGCACTCGGCTGGAACAATTGGTACAGCCAACTATCGCAACCAGCTATCCAAGTTCGCCGCCACGAAAGCGTCGTCGTTCAGGTGAGGGTAGGCGGCGTAGA
This sequence comes from Bryobacterales bacterium, assembly GCA_965248105.1. Taxonomy (GTDB): domain Bacteria; phylum Acidobacteriota; class Terriglobia; order Bryobacterales; family UBA6623. Next base: position 858,093 of record CBDFIK010000005.1, on the reverse strand, counting down.
CGCGCTCGATCCGCCGCATCTGTCCCGGGGAGAGCGTTTGTCTGGGATCTAAACACCATCGTCCCGCCAGCAATCCCTGGCGGCGCATAACCTCATGAATACCGGGGATGGCGCCTCGAAAGCTGTGCGCGGCGTCGAACAGCGCGCTATTGACGTCGGTAACCTGGGCGGCTAGCGTAGCAAGAGGCTGTGGAATGGGCAATCTTTGCTCGTCGATGACGCGATGGCATTCAGCCAATTGGAGGACCGCTCGCCGGCTCCAGACGGCCCAGTGGCCCAGCAGGCCGCCGACGATGCGGACGGTCTTGCTCTTGCGGTCTTGGGAGAACCGAAAGGGCGTGAGCAGGTCCATGAGGATGTTGTCATCGTTCCCGGTATAGAGCGCGATGTGTCGCTCTCGTCCCGCTTCGACCACGGCCCGAATCACATCCAGGGTCTGATAGCGGTCAAACGCCGCGATCTTAATCGCGATCAAATTGTCGATCTCGACACAGCGCTGCCAGAAGTCGAGGTCCAGGTTGCGCCCTCCTAACGACGGTTGCAGATGAAAGCCGAATACCGGAATCACTTCCCCCACCGCTTTGACGTGGGAAATGAGTTTCGATACCGAAGCTTGACGAAGGCTCCCGAGGTTGAGCAGCCCCGCGTGATAGCCCAAGTCAGCTGCTAGACGCGCCTCACGGACGGCCCGCCGGGTGGTCCCGCAGATACCCGCTACCAGGATCACTGGAGCCGACTTTTGCGGCTTGGCGTCCTGTACGGTCTCGGCCGCCAACTCCAAAACCGGTCGAAGTAGGCCGACTTTTGGCTCGTGAATGGCAAACTGCGTCGTGTGGACGCCGACGGCCACGCCGCCGGCACCGGCAGCCAGGTAGTAACGCGTGAGCGCCCGCTGCCTTCGCTCGTCCAGCTTCCGCCTGCTGTCCAACGCGAGCGGATGCGCCGGGATGACCGTTCCCTTTCGCAGGCGAGCCAGAACGGCTTTGGGCGGCATCGGCGATCGAGTCATCGGCTGAGGGTGGATTCGTGGCAGGGCCGAACGCTACTACGCAGCCCTTCAGTGCTTCTTCGGGAGATCCTCGGAGAAAAGAGCGCGGCCTTGGGGAGGGGGCAGGACCTCGCGCAGCAACTCCAGCCGCCGCCGGATGTGAGGGCTCGCCAACTGCCTGGGCCCCGCCTCGATATTGATATCGCAGCAAAGCCCGTGGAGGTAAAGGGTCAAGGTATCCTCGAGTGCTTGCCGACTGTAGCTTTCCAGCAGTTTGGTGCGGCGAGTCGGATCACGCTGCCGTCGGATTAGTTGCTCCTTCAGGCGCCAGCTTCTCTCGTCGATTTCACCGTGCGCCTCAGCGGCCAGCTCGTCCCGAACCAAATCGTGAAAGCCGCTGACCGAGTCCTGTTCGAGACGGCGCGAGAGCAACGCCGCCAGCGCGCCGTACAAGCTGTAGTGACAGTCTGTGACTTCCTCGTCCTTGATCGCGAGAAACAGGAAATCTTGTTCCTTGAACCCAATGGTTGCTGAATAAATCCGCCGCGTTGCCGCGGGGGGATCGAAGGTGACACCCGGTGTCGTTCCGGCCCTCCGCTTCCCTTGGTTGCCGCCCTCTCCGGCTGCCGTTAACTTGTGCTTTTCCAGGAACGGAACAAGTACAAACGCCAGATTCGGGAGTGTGTCACCCACTCGGGGAGGTACAGCCGCTATGGGTTCATAAAGCAGCTTACGAAGAGCCGTTTCCTCCAACGGAAGCGCTGAAAAGTAGCTACAGGTTTTGTTCAACGGAATCATTTGGCCGTGGCACTGCCGGGCAAACGATTCCACCGTAACCTTCGAATCCCGTGCCATGATGGTGCCTTCTAACCCCCTTATGCGCTCCAGAGCGAAAACTCTGTTCTCGTTTCAGGTAGCGGCGTCGAGGTGCCCAACGGCTTCACCCGTGCTGCGCGGCGTCATCTCTGGACCGCTCGCTCACACCCGCGGCTCGGTGCTCGACGCTCTCGGATACCAGGGGCGGAGCCCTTGGTTAGTTAGCGCAAATCAATTCTATCATGTGCCGCTCTGCACCCAGACCGGCGGCAAGACACTTTGTAGCGGGGACTTTTTCACACTGCCGTGTGGCGGCGGTTTCGCACGTTGACCACGGCTCGAGAAACAAGTTACGAAGAGAGCCTAGGCTGATGAAAGCGGTCTGTGGACCGCTTCCGAGTGGGAAGCCTTGTTACCAACGGCTATTTTTCAGCATAGAATTGAACAGGTCATCAGGGCCGTCGCAACGGTGCTGCATGATCGGCCAAGCCATCAGCCACTACAAGATCACAGAACGGCTCGGTGAAGGCGGCATGGGTGTGGTGAATAAGGCTGAAGACCTAAAGCTCGGGCGCCACGTCGCTCTGAAGTTTCTGGCGTCGCACCTGGTCTCTGACCCGCGCTTCCCGCGCTTGCCAGGGTGAAGCGCGGCGGGGGGATATCGGTTGGCAGTGACAGCCCTCTATCTTGTCGTAGAGCGAATAACCGGCGGAAAAACCCTCGGCTACCTTCAGTAGGTCCCTTCCGGGTCGGGGGCCAAGGGAAGCTCGACCGTGATAGTTCCCCCGGGCTCAAGGGCAACCGCCCGTGCGTACGTCCGCAGGGCGCTTTGCACGAAGGGATCCATCACCTGGGCCGCGCTCATGGCGGGCATCGCATACAACATGTACGCACCAGGTACGACCGAGGCAAAGCTGAAACTGCCGTCCGGCGTAGTTTCGACCGCCTTCGCCGTGATGTAACCGCCTCGGTTCGCCTTGGGAATAAGCGCGACACGCGCCTCGATGGGCTCCTCAGAGCCGCCTCCCGGCCGCCGCAGCCTGACCTGCCCGGTAACCGTCGCCGCATCGAACGCAATCAGCGCCTGAACGCCCGCGAGCGGAAAGTCCTCGGCGACGGTCAGTTCGGGGCGCGGCAACCTTTGACCGCCTACCCGCAGCGCCTTGAGATACGCGCCGGGAGGAAGGTCCAGCACTTCGAAGCGGTAAGTTTCCGCGGAGACGCTCCCCATGTGAAACCGCAGGTCTTCCCCAATTTGATCTTTAGCGTCGGGCCAAGACTCAGGCAACACCGTCGAAGAAACGTAGGCGGTCCATTTGGTGGCTTCGACGCCCTCGGGCGGGTCCTCGAGTATGATCTCGCCCGAGACCGGCTGAGCCCGCCCAGCCACAAGATCGACATCCTCAAGGTTGCTGTCTGTCAGCGTGACGACCCGCTGGGACACTTCGTCAGCCCCCAAGCGTCGAGCGAAAATCTTGTAATCGCCCGGGCTCAGCCCACGAAGCGTGAAGAATCCCTTTGGCGAAACGCGAGCGGTCTTCGGGAGACTTACAACAAAGCTGCTGTCGATTCGGACAGCGCGGACGACGCAACCAAAGCACGGCCCTTCCATCGTCGCGTCTCCCACCGTACCGGCGACAGAGTAAGTAACACTCTCTGAAAGCTCCAGATCGATGCCGGTCAGTTCCCCGCCCCAACGCACCTTCACGGGAAGGGCCTGTGCCGGCGCCGGCGCGTTTGGATAGAACGCCGCTGCTGTCGCGGCGTAATATTCCCCGGCCGGCGTGCCTTCGCGCGGCGGCCACACTTCCGCCAGATAATTCCCCGCAGGCAGACCGTAGATGCGATATTCGCCCAAATCGTTGCTCTTCGCCTTGCCGGCGAACGACAGTTTGACTCCCGTTTCTTGGTGCAGAAGAACATAGGCTCTCACTTGCGCCTCGGGTACAGGCTCCCCCTCCGAATCGACCACGCGTCCGGAGATGGCGCCTTGCGGCCAGAGTTGAAAAACAAGATTGCTCACCTGTTGCTCGTCGCGTAGAGTCAACCGGGCCGCGCCCCCTCTGGGCGTGCGGTATCCGCTCTTTCGAACGGTAAGGTTGTACTGACCGGCGGGCAGGCCCAAAAAGACAAAGTCGCCCTGTAGCCCGCTCGTCGTGGTTCGCGAGAATCCTCGGGGTGCAGAGGATAGGTGGAGGGAAATCAGCGCGCTTTTCAAGGGCTCGCCGGTCGTCGCGGAGCGAACGGAGCCGGCAATCCGCCCTTTCGGCTCCTCGCTGGCGCCATGGGCCGCCCACATCACACAGGCCGCCAGAACGAAGGGGAGGAGTCGTTTCACGGCGCGGCTCTCAGATCGATTTCCACCTGACTGCCGGGTTCGACGGGAATGATTTTGTTGGCGCAGCCGGGTTGCTCCCAGCGTGTCTCATCTTCGACTTCGTCCACTGGGATGTCGCTCCAGGCACAGATCCTATACTCGCCGGGAATGACCCTCTCGAAAACAAAACGCCCCCTCTGGTCCGCCAGGACCGACAACTTGCCGGCCTCGCCGTCGAGGGCGACGCGGGCGTGGGGCAGCGGCTCACTGCCGTGCGGCGAGCGAATCTTTCCGTAGACTTTGCTCTGGTCCGCCGCAACCACGATCACAAGCTCATTGGTCCCCGGCGAGACCGCAACGTCATCGGCGGGGACAATCTCTTCGCCCTGGCGAACCCCTCTCACGTAGAGCTGCCGTGACCGCGCCTCGACACGATAAGACCCAGGAAAAAGGTCCCCTACTTCGAACCTCGGCTCCGCCGTCCTGACAAGAAACTGGCGCCGGCCGAACCCCTCGTTGGAAGAAAGGAGCAACTGGATTTGAGCCGGGACTCTGCCGCTAGAGATTTCAATGGTCCCTGTTACCACGCCGCTGCCAACCGGTTGAAGGATCAACCCCTCCATGTCGCCCCGCACTTCCATGACGCCGAGAAGTTGACGCCCGCGGCGAGAGGAGTTTCGCTTGGTGAACGTCGCCGAGGCGAGGTAGCGGCCTTCGGCAACGGCGTTGAAGCGAAATCCGCCGTCTTCCGCTGTTCTAGCAGTAAGGTTCGGTCGCGAACCCGATAGATCTTCGAGCTTGAGGAGTGTTCTCCCTCCTTTGGTGAAGCCGGGGCCGACCAGCACGCCGGAGACCTGGTAGGTGGCTTGGCTCCCCAACGTGATGGCTATGTTTTCCACTATTTCACTTTCGCGAACCTTCACCTCGATCGTCCGCGCTTCTATTGGTGAGCCAGGGGCCCTGCCCTGGGCCGTCAAGCGATAAATACCGGGCCTCAACCCGGCCAAACGGAAGCTTCCCCGGTCGTCGGTTACAGCCCGCGGCAGGTCTGCTCTCCCGGATGCCGCGGCGGAACTGATACGCCATGCTGAAACCTGAACCCGCTCAACCGGCTCTTGCAGCTTGTCGACGACGCTACCGCTGATGACGCCGCCGCGGACCAGGTCGAAATCCGTCTCTGTCGTCGCGCAGCCCGAAGAGCAATCGAGAATGACGCGCGAACCGCTCCGCCCCGCGGCACGATGCGTGTAATAGCCGGGGCGCGAAGCGGTCAATACGATTCTCCGCCGGGGAAGGTCCGCCAGGAGGTAGCGGCCGTCGCGGCCGGTACGCATCATTGCCAGCGTCCGGCCCTGCAACGAATGGGCCGTGACATACACTCGGGAGAGAGGCTTTCTCGTCTTCGCCTCGCGAAGGTAGACCGTCCCTTGCACCCACAGAGGGACCTGAGCCGAATGAAGTTCGACGCCACGGAGCCCTGCGAATAAGGCTCCCAGAAGCGGTAACACTCGGAATAAGGGACGCATGGGTTGATGAGGTCGCCGTTACACCCATCCCAACGAGGATCTTGTTCTCGTTTGTGGCAATGCGCACTTGTCGCGGCCAACCAGAGGAGGAGCACGCCAACTCGCACGGCCCCGGCCGTCAAGAGCAGAGCTCTGGCTGAGCTAGTTCTAGCTCGATTTTCTCACCATTGTAGATCGTGACCCCAGATTTTCTAGTGTTGGGTGGGGACGTCGGCGCCTGCCGCATCGGCAAGAACGGCGTTCGGGAGAGGTGTGGGCGTAGCACGCTACGCCCCTACAACGGCGTCAACGGCGCCGTTGCGGGTTCTCCTTGTCGATCTCCCACGACTCAGGGTTCCTCGCAATGTAATCCCTGGCGCGCAGGTACTCCTGGTCGTTTCGGATGATGTGCTCGTGGTAGTTACGTTGCCAGACCGGTCCGGGATGACCCGCCTCGACCCTCCCTCTCCGGGTGATGGCGGCCTTGAAGGCCCGCAGAATGGCCCCCACCGACCCTGCCGCTGGAGGCGTCGAGGTGTAGGGGCGTAGCGTGTAGGGGCGTAGCGTGCTACGCCCGCTGTCCAGGCTCTCGAACTCGCACCGCGGCGGCCCTTCGCGCAAAAGAGTGAACAGAGCATGGAAGTGGTTGGGCATCACCACGAAAGCGTCCGATTCGACATACGGTCGCAGCAATACAGTCCTTTGCCATTCCTCTGCGACGATCTGGCCAAGGCGGGAAAGATGCATTACGGCGTTGATCACACGCCCAAACAAGCACGCCTGGTTGGCGGCGCAGACGGTGACGAAGTAGCTGTCGTTTCGGGTGTAATCAAACCCTGGAAGGCGAATGCTCCGGCGGCGGAGAACCTTCGCCTCGTGGCGGGAGGACACAGGTTGATCGAAAACCAGAATAGCAGATGCCAAGTGATTCCGGGTTGCCGCGCGCCGCTGCCGCTAAGAACATAGAGCTAAACGTTAGCGCGAGGGACAACAATGGTGACATTCTCCACATCGTGGCCACGGGAGATAAGCTTAGTTCCTTGGTTGGCCTGATTAGGGTGGTTTGCAATATCAAAGGCGCCCCACCTATCCCCGAAGAGGAAGCGATTGATATTGGGGTGATATGTGGCCCTTCTGGGGAGACGACGGCAAATGAAGAGCTGATATTAAATTACGGTTGTCACGACGGCGTTATCACCATATACATGGATGGTGACCCACCCACATTGATTATTACCGGGACCCAGGATTTCAGTTGCGAATTCGTAGCGGACGGTTGTGCTTCGTGTAAGGTCAATGTGACGCTGAAGATAAAGTAGTCAAACGAAGTTGCAAGCGCTTTCGTTGAGGGGGTGATGTTTCCTACCCCGCGCGGCCCCCGTCGACGTGCTAAATTGTGACCCCTGTGCATTCTCAACGCAACCGGCGAGACCTGCGTGGACCCAGCGCCGCCACCGCCGAACGTACGCTCCAAGTCGGGCGGGGATCAATCCCTCGCCTGGCTCTTGCTCATAAATCCGAAGTCCCGTAGCGCAGGCCCGGGCCGTCGTTTGGCCCAGACCCGCGGCCTTTTTAGAAGCCCGCATTTCTTGCCGACTTGAGATCGGATCCCGCTCGCACCAGTTCGAGAACTCCTGCCAGGGCGCTCACGGCCCGACTCCAATCTGCCGGTCACAGACGGCAACGTCTTTTGTTTTAAGTAACTTCTGGTCCTTTGTCCGGGGAAATCCAAGCCGCCCGCGATAGAATAGACGCAGGAGGCTGTCTGAGAAACGCATGACAAGATCGTGGAACGCCATAGGCCGCTTAGAAGCCGTCGACAGCGAAAATACCAAACAAAGCCAATTTCAAACAACCCAGCGGGAATCAATGGGTTACGGCGGGTTTCCAGTACCACGAGACCATCCGGCTTGGCAAAACCCGGCAGATCGCTCCACCGGGATACGAGGGAGCCTTTGCCTAAGGGCAAGTGGCCCAAGGACCAGCAACAGGCGACAACGGACCACCGGAGCAACGAAGCTACCGAGCAACAAAACGACCAAACAAACCCAATTCTGCATAACTGCCATCGATCCGGCAGCTTACAAGGCAGGTTGGAGTTGACCGTATGCCACGCCGCCGCCAGTCGCCATATCACGGTGTCACCAACAATCCGCCACCTTCGACTCTTAAATTGCTATAGCAAAGTCACTTAGCCTGATTTCAATAGTCGTTAGCCTTGATCGGAAACGTCTCGGCACAGCGAGCTGAAGGGAAGCCCGTAAAAGCCGAAGGGAGACGTTTTCGATAAGGAGACTAGAAGGAAGGCGTTGGCGGCGGACGCTATGGGGATTCAATGCCACTTGTGCTATGTGGAATGCCGAGGACGCGCTTCCGCGAAGGCAGAAAAGTGCTGAGGGCGGGGTGTGAAAGCTCGGACAAGGGATCAGGAGTAGGGCGAGTGCCGCCGATTTTGGACGCCTTTGGACTGCGGAAAGGAGCAGTCACACACGGGGCCGGCGACGGGCGGGTGGCACATCCAGCAACCGCCGCTGATCGGCGCCCTAAGAGGAGTCGAAGTAGTTGCATCGAGAGGACAACTCCTGGGCACTGAGTCGCTGGATCAAAACCATCGTGGTGCCGCAGACCGGATACTGCCATGTCGAACAGGAGTCGGGGGACGCCGGACCTGGTGTCGCCGCTGGGGAGTCAGCCGCCAGAAACTGCCGACACAGAGAGAGGCGGCTCGTCCGGAAGCGATTGGCGAGGAAGCCGAAGTGGCGGATGCGGACGAAGCCTTTCGACAGTACGTGTAAGAAGAAACGGCGCAGGAATTCCGTTGCCGCCAGGGTCATGATTCGCCACTTGCCTTTGTGGGTGTAATCTTTCCAGCGGAACGTAAGACGCTTCCCATCGAAGGCGAGCAGGCGGTGGTTGGAGATGGCCACTCGGTGTGTGTACCGGCCCAGGTAACGGATCACCTGCAGCGGACCTCCAAAGGCTCGCTTCGCATAGACGACCCAGTCTCGGCGGTGTACCCTGCGTAGCAACTTGGCAAACTGCCTGTCACCGGCCAATGCCGCGGCCGGGCCGGCATAGCGCAGCTTTTTGCGGCGTTGGAGCCGTTTCAGCCCGGCGACGAACTTGCCTCGGAATACTCGGCTGAGCACCTTCACTGGCAGGAAGAAAAGGATAGCGCAGGCGTACCCATTGAGTACGGTCGGGCGAAAGGCCGCCGGCTGGAACTACGCAGTGGACGTGGGGATACAGGAGCACGTTCTGTCCCCAGGTGTGGAGAATGCTGATCACGCCAATCTGAGCGCCGAGGTGTTTGCGGTCGGCTGCGACCTCGAGCATGGTTTGTGCGCTGGCAGTGAACAGCAGATCCTATTCAACCCGTTGCTTTCCATCTCCATCACGCGCCGCGTCCGCCGCCCGGAGCGGCTTCGTCCGAGTCCGTCCACCCACCTAAACAGAACGTGGTCGGGATGCCAAGACTGATAGTTCTCGTCCATGTGCTCGAAGAAGTCGAAAATGCGCTTGGGCGTCGTACGGATTTCGACCGAGTCTTCGAGGATCACAGCGCTGCTCCCATTCTAGATCAGGACTCAAGGCCGCGAGCTTCAGAAGAATGATTGCCACGGAGAGCACACTGTTGCGGCGAGCGGTCCAGTGATAATGTCTGGCGCAATCGGAGCGGCTCGCGCAAGTGAGTGTCTATGGGTCTGTGACCCACCGAAAGGGGTGAAACCCGGTGGGTTTTCGACCGTACAGCCCTGCGGTTCTTTAGGGGAAGCAGAAACAGATGGCGAAGCGTGCATGTAAACCGAGCACGAGCCGAGCCGACAATGACCCCGCTACACCGCAGTTGGGTAATGTCCGAAAACTAACTAGCGAAGTTGCTCCCTTGGCATACAAACCTGATGAATTAGTCCCACCGACAGAAACGGCGCCTGGTCGAACCGCTACCGCCAGATCTCCGCAGCGCTGGTACCCGGTGTCTGGAAGGCAAGTGGAGGGCAAGCAGTTTTATTGATACCCGCAGAATATAGTGTTGTTTTCGGACACAGCAAATGCCTTGCCAGAGCGGGCGCAGCACGCTGCGCCCCTACACTGTATTTCGCGAACATCAATAGGAGACGGGCGCTGGACACCGGGAACACCTCAAGTTTGTGTGCGGGGATACTGCCACCAAGAGGCCTGTTGAATCGGGCCGCGTGGTCCCTCAGCGGGCAACGCGCTGGGCGGGTTTTCTACGACTCGGCCGCTTGCCGGTCGAAGCCGCTGCGGCTGGCTGGGCCTTCGCGGCCCGGGCCGGAGGCTTTTTTTTTATCTTGCTCGCGAGACTCTTCTGCAAGGCTTCCATAAGATCGACGACCGGCGCCAATCGTGGTGCTTGGGAAGCGGTGACTTCCTGTCCTTGGCGCTTCGCCTCGATCATTTCGCGCAGCCGCTCTTGGAACTCGTCGCGGTACTTGTCAGGATCGAAGGGTGCTGCCAGGCTTTCGACGAGTTGTCTCGCTAGTTTGATCTCCTGCGGTTTGACGTCGCTGTCGAAATCCTGTCCGTATTCGGCAACCTGTCGAATATCGGCTGGGTAGTGCATGGTATGAAGCGTCAGCCCGTTCTTTCGAGGCCGGACCAACACGGTGTGCTCCCGCTGGTGCATGCTCATTTTGGCTACCGCGGCGTAACCGGCTTCTTCCATCGTCCGGACCAGCAATTCGTAAGCTTTTTGTCCGGCTTCCTCTGGCACAGCGAAGAAGGAACTGTCGAAGTAAAGTGGGTCGACTTCCTCCAATTTCACAAATTCGAGGATTTCCATCGTGCTGCCGGATTGCGGAGTTACTTTCTTCACCTCTTCTTCTTCGACCAACACGTAGTTGTCTTTTTCGTACTCGTAGCCTTTGACCAGTTCAGACCGTTCCACCTGCCGATCACACACCGGGCAGTACAAACGCTGGCGGATACGAGAATAGCACTCTTTGTGAAGCTGATTGAAACCGATGCGGTCACTGCGTGCGGCGACATGCAGACGGATCGGTACGGAGATCAAGCCGAAGCTCAAGTATCCTTTCCAAACCGTTGAGGCCATGTGGCTAAAGGTCCCCCGAACTCCTAGCATGGTAGCGGATCAGTTCGCTGAACCGCAATCGGGTCCTAGGCTAGAAGTCGTAGAGGAAACACCTGAATCTAGTCAACTGAATATCTGAGTCGATGGTCGATCGAAGGGCGCCCTAGCGCCCGCGATAGACTGCTAGCTGAAGTTGTTTCGACCAGCGGCCAGCGCTACAAAGTGCTTCTGACACTCCCCTCAAGTGCGCCGAAGTCTCTTCCCGGCAACAGAGGGTGAGTACGGTGCGCCTCTATTCGCAACTCGTGCTCTGCGGCTCAGGCGGAGGGCCTTCGTGCTTTTCCATCGTCCCGCCGCAGCGAGGACATGGCGGTAATAGCTGCCCCTTCTTGACACTCAAGAAGTGGCTACATACTGCGCACTTGTAGGTGCTGTCTTCGGCAACCATCGTTAGGGCCATGGGTATTCTCTCCGAGTATTGGGAGTATGCTAACAAAGTCGCTCCGCGACGGGTCTCGGACCACAGGAGTGTGTTGCGCGCAAGATCCCTGGACGATGTTACTTTATAGACATATTGTGCCGGATCAATCGGTACCGGAGTGCCTCACGGTTGCCCCGGTCAAAGTGATGCGCCCGTTACTGACCTCTAGACCACCCTCCGGCATTGCCGGTCCGTCGTGATCTCGGAAATACAGCGGCAATCCTTCCGCAAAGTTGTGACGATTCCGCGGATCCTGGCGCTGATGATGGATATGTATATGTGGTTCGCTCGTGTTGCCTGAGTTGCCGCACGAACCGATCGCTTCACCCTCTCGCACCTCGTCGCCAGCCTCGACCAGGACGCTGCCGGGCTTCAAATGCGAGATCACGAGATAGGTTCCCGTCTCGAGGGCGAGCACGACGACGTTGCCGGACGGGTTTGCAAAATCCATGCTGATCGCACCCGGCGTGTGGTCCGGCGCCCCATCGGTTGAATAGTGCACGCGGGCGGAGACGGGCGCGACGACCGGTGTCCCGTAACAGCCGTAGTCCTCCAGATTCTCTGAGCGGTGCATCGCCGGTTCGACGACCAGATCGTAGGCCCAGCGTTGGTCGGGCGTCATTGCGTGCTGGTTCGTTGCCAAACGATCGCCTCCCCACGCGACACGCAGCGTTTGGTTCGATGGCAGGCGAACAGTGGCAGACGGCTCTGAGCGGTCGAGATCGTAAGGGAAGGTCATCATCAGCATGCCGAATCCCCACAGGGCGGGCCACAGGGCGAGGAGGGCTAGACCGAGAGTTACCCGCATCGGCCTACTGAACCGACGCTTACGGATGGCGTGGACGATCAGCGCCAGCATGGACAGCGGGGCGAGCAGCTGACCGGCGCTTATAAGCGCCACCCAACCGTAGACAGCCCGCATGCCACCGGAGAAGAACAGTATCCACGACGGGAGTAGAACGACTGCCAGTACGACGGGCAGAACCCAGCGCAGCACAGTCCGGAATCGGCTAACAAGTGCGTCGGTCATGATTGCACTTCCCTAACCCTAAGCCACGGCGGTTGAAAACCGGCGCATCCGTTAACACGGGATCCTCACCCGCAGACTCGTTCCTGCCGCCTGGGACCCCAACGCGAGAATATCGCCTCCGTGCCGGCGCACCATTTCGCGAGAGCTAAACAGGCCCCAGTTCGCCGCCGCGATCCGCCGGCCCTTGACCCGGAACCCAGGATCGAACAATCGATCGACTTCTTCCTTGGCAAGTCTTTTGTCACGGTGCAAGATGTCGATGTGAACGAATCCGTTCGCCCGCTTACTCGTGATGAGAATCCTGGCAGGCGTGCCGAACCTTTCAGCCGTGCTTTGCAGCAGGTTCGAGAAAACGGCGCTGATTTGCTGCGGCCGCACTGTCGTCCTAGGAAGGGGATGCAGGTCCAACTCGATTTCGATCTTATCCTTCAACTGGGATTGCATCATTTCGAGGACGTCCCTCAGCAGCTCATTCAAATCCACGGCCAGGATCTCCGCCCGGTCCAAGTTCGTAAGCCGCTGCATTCGGGCTACGATGTCCCGCAGACGGTCGGCCGATTCAAGAGCCGATCCAAGGAGGTCTTCTTCCATGCTATCGAGATGCTCTCGGTTTTCCCCAGATGCCGTCCCTCTTTTTTTGTGCAGAGACCTCAGGGTCTGGACCACACTTGTGAGAGCGCCGACCGGGCTATTGAGTTCGTGGCTCAAGGTGGCGGCAAAGCGTCCCATAGTAGCCGCGTTTTCAGAAACAACCAGCAGAGACTGCGTCTGACGCAAGTCGTCGGCGGCACGGAGTTCGTTCTGGTGAGCACTGTATGTGCGGTAGACGCGACGATACATTACCGCGGAGAGGGCAACGCTCAACCAAACGAGAACGAACAGACCGGTGAACGCATCCGGATTGGCCGCTTCACCGGCAGGGACCAAACCCCACGCTACGGCAAGGCGGTCGGAGAAGAAAAAGAAGGCCTCTATCGCCAGGCCGACCGAGAGTGTGTGCATAGGGTGCAAACTCAGCACGAACACGCCGATGAGGATCACCGTACTTAGTCTGGGTGTGATTGAAGGGATGAGATCCGGTCGCAACGTGGTTTCCACATAGACATTCCAGACCAGAAGCTCACAGGTGAAGAAGACGGCCAACCAGCCTATGAGCGCCGCCTTGTTCCTACTCCACTCCGTTCGTCCGAGGCAGAGCACTGTCACTCCGAGGACCGAGATTCCAAGGTAGAGGGAGGCTCCTGGCAGCGCAGGCAGCTTTCCTTGGGTCAAGCCGCGAGCCAGGAGAAGGCAGATCGGAACCAAAATCGCCACGACCCCATACACCTGAAGGCCTATCCGGCGGAGCCGCGAAACCTCGCCAACGAAACCCGGGTCGTCCTTCGTATCTGACTGAAGAAGGTGAAACCGGACTATCGATCCCAGCTTGTTCATGGCTCGTTCAGAAAGGTTGCTTGAGAATCGCTCAGGACTGGCGGTTAGAGTCCAGTCACGGCGACAAGGCTAATGTCGTCAGAGATGCCGTCTGTGCCTCCAAAAGCGACCGCCCTTTCCACAAGGTTTTGGACGACGTGGCTACCGTCTTTGTCCGTCATCTCCGCAAGGGATTTTCGCAATTCATTCTCTTCGAAGAATTCGCCGTTGTGGCCACGAATTTCACCGAGACCGTCCGAAGCCACCAATAAATGGTCACCTCGGTTGATCTCCAGCTCGCGGGTGTCAAAGTGATCCGGTCCCGCCTGAGGAAAGAGTCCCAGAGGAAGACCGGATAGTGGAATCTGATGCACATCCGCCTCTTGTCCCGAGGACAGGACGAACGGGTACGGCAGCCCGGCGTTGGCAATCTGCACGCGATGGCCGTCCGCACCTAGCTCGACGACCGTCGCAGCAGCGAACATTCCCTCCGGCAAAAACCGGTGCAGGCGGCTGTTCATGTCGGCGAGCAGTTGGACGGGGTGCGATGCGCGCGAGGCTGTCTCTTGGAAGATGGCCTTCAACAGCATACTCGTGAGCGCGGCCTGGATGCCGTGCCCGGTAACGTCGGCAACCAGCCAAATCGCCCGCCCATCGCTGGAACTGACGTCGTAGTAGTCCCCACCCACAGCCACACTTGGCCGATAGGCGACGTTTACTTCGAAGCCTTTTACCCGCGGGAAGTTCTCCGGCAGCAGACTGCGCTGGACCCGCGCGGCCATTTCCACTTCCTTTTCAAGCGATTTGTGGCGACTGGCCAACTCGCCATGCTCTTTCATCAACCTGTTAAGGGCCTTGATCTTCGCAGAGAGATCCCGCCGGAGGCTTTTCTCCTCCAAGGCGTGGCGTACGAGAATCAGCAGTTCCTCGTTGTCCCATGGTTTTTCCAGATAGTGGTAAAGCCCCACTTCATTGATCGCTCGAATTGCGTTCGCCTTATCGGCGAACCCCGTCAGCAGTATCCGGGGCGCTTCAGGTTGTAGATTCCGCGCTTGTTTGAGAAAGTCGATACCACTCATCGTGGGCATCAGGAAGTCGCTCAGGATCAGGTCGACTCGCTGAGTTTTTATTTTTTCAGTCGCTTCGTGGGGATCGCTAAAGGTTAACAGGGTATAGTCGGTCTCAAGCGAGAATAGGCTGCGCAGAGAACTGAGTATAAGCTCGTCGTCGTCGACTACAACGAGCGTGCTGGTGTCTTCGGCCTGTGGGATCATTGACCGGGTTTGACCTGACTGTCGGCGACGTGATCCTGCACGTCTGCTAATAGCTGTAGAACGTCCTCGACGTTCGCGGCCCTTGTTTCTTGCCCGTCGCCATTATAGAGGAATGGCCGTACGCCATGGCCGCTCGTCTTGTTGATTTTTCGTAGAGACGAAGAGAAGTGATGCGAGAGTCCTCATTGGCGACAAAATGTAACCTGGGTCGCACCCTTGTTCAATCCGGCACTGCCGGTGGCTTGGCTCACTGGCGTTCGCAGCTCTGGATTGCTCGTGCCCGAGTCGTTTGAAAGACGAACTTGTGAGAAGCTGAAGGCTCGCATTGAAATAAACGCGGTCTGTCCCACACGCGGACAGAGATGCGCCCGTGAGGGCGCGGGCCCGCAGGCTCACGCCCGCGGCTCTGCTTGGCTCGTTGCGAGGGTGTGCGAGCGCAAGGGACTGAGCCTGGAACGCTAGTGACAGGCCAAGTATCCGGCGTGACCGCGGACCCATGGGCAAAGGCTCTTCAATACGCGAACTTCGCACCCAAGCACTCGCGGTAAACCGCAACTTCAACCGTGGATCCTCTTTTCACGGCCTTTCCATTCTTTCTCGCGCAGCTTGAATTTCTGGATCTTTCCGGTCGCGGTCTTGGGCAGCTGTCCAAACTCTACGTGCTTGGGGCATTTGAAGTGAGACAGGCGGTCTCGAGTGAAGCGGATGATCTCCTCCGCAGTGACCTGCCCCCCTGGGCGCTTTGCCACAAAGGCCTTGGGCACTTCTCCCCACTTCTCGTCCGGAACGCCAACGACGGACACCTCGAGCACGGCGGGATGCTCCATGATGACCTTTTCGACTTCCTGGCTCGATATGTTTTCGCCGCCCGAGATGATGATATCCTTGGCCCGGTCCTGCAATTCGATATAGCCGTCGGGATGCCATACCGCAAGGTCGCCCGAGTGGAACCATCCGCCTCGAAAGGCCTTCTTCGTTGCTCCAGGATCGTTGTAATAGCCCGTCATCACGTTGTTCCCACTCATGACGACTTCGCCCATCGTTTTGCCGTTCCGCGGGACATCCCTCATCCGCTGGTCGACGACCCGCAGGCCGGTCCCGGCGATGACGAAGGGCACGCCCTGACGCGCTTTAAGACGAGCGCGCTCCTCGACAGCGAGGTTCTCCCACTCGGGCTGGTCCGCGCAGATGGTGTGCGGCCCGTACGTCTCAGTCAGTCCGTACATGTGGTGGACACGCGCGCCCATCTGCTCCATCGTGCGGATCACCTGAGGCGCTGGAGGGGCCCCGGCCGTAGTGATGGTAACGCCGGAAAGGTCCTCCCCCTTAGCCGCAGGCGAAGTGTAGAGTGATGTCAGAACTGTTGGGGCGCAGCACAGATGAGTAACGCCCTTTTCCCTGATGAGCCGGTACACCTGAGGCGGGTCGATCTTTCGCAGGCAGATGTGTGTTGCACCCACAGCTGTCACCGCCCAGGTAAAGCACCAGCCGTTACAGTGGAAAATGGGCAACGTCCACAGGTAGACGCTGCCCGGGTTCAACCCGACCTCCAGCGCTTCTCCCAACGCGTTGAGATAGGCGCCTCGAGCGTGGAACTCGACACCCTTCGGAAACCCCGTTGTACCGGACGTGTAGTTGATCGCGATGCTATCACCCTCGGAAATGGCTTCCGCCGGGCTGTTGTCTTCAGAAGCCGAGGCCAAAAAAGATTCGTACTCGGGCCCGGTGAGAACGGCGCTGACAAACTAGACCACATAGCGGCGGTGTGAAGGCTCCCAGAGGAGGCGGAGGACCAAGCCGCTGATGTGGTCCGCAAGCATCCCCGAGGTGTTTTGTGGAACACCGGAGGGATGTATCGGGTGGAGCTATACGTTCAAGTACGACGAAGTGTCTGCGTCGAAGGGCTAAGCGAACGCGAAGCAGCACGGCGCTTTGGGATTGCTCGCGAGACCGTGCGCAAGATGTTGCGCTACCGGATTCCGCCGGGCTATCGGCGGAGCAAACCGGCGAGGCGTCCCAAACTGGAGGCCTTCACAGGGATCATCGATCAGATCCTGACCGACGATCGGGAGCGTCCGAGGAAACAACGCCACACCGCACAGCGCATCTTTGACCGCCTCCGCGACGAGTACGGGTTCACAGGCGGCTACACGACCGTCAAGGACTACGTACGCGAGAAGAAGCTGGGCGGACAAGAGATGTTCGTGCCGCTGACGCATCCGCCGGGTGACGCCCAGGCGGACTTCGGCGAAGCGGTCGTCGTCATCAACGGAGTGCAGCGCAAGGCGCACTTCTTGGTCGTCGATCTGCCGCATAGCGATGACGCATTCGTGAAAGCGTTTCCGGCCGAGACGACGGAGGCATTCTGCGAGGGGCACAATGCGGCGTTTCGCTATTTTGGCGGCGTGCCGCGCAGCATCGTCTACGACAACACGAAGCTAGCGGTGGCGAGGATCCTGGGAGACGGCACACGCCAGAGGACCCGTGTCTTCTCCGAGCTGCAGTCACATTATCTGTTCGCCGACCGTTTCGGGCGGCCGGGCAAGGGCAACGACAAAGGCAAAGTGGAAGGGTTGGTGGGCTATGCGCGGCGCAACTTTATGGTGCCGATCCCCAGGTTCTCAAGTTGGGAAGCCTTCAACGAACACCTCGAAGCGAAGTGCCGCAAGAACCGTGGACGGCGCTTGCGGCGACACTCGGAAACGATCGGTGAGCGTTTCGAGCGCGACCGCCAGGCGTTTCTGACGTTGCCTGCTGTCGGGTATGACGCTTGCGACAAGCGCACGACGCGGGTGACGTCGTTGTCGCTGGTGCGCTATCGGACCAACGACTACTCGGTTCCGACGCGCTACGGCCACCGCGAAGTACTGCTGAGAGCTTACGTCGATGAGGTGGTCATCGGCTGCGGCAGCGAAGAGATCGCCCGGCATCGGCGCAGCTACGAACGCGAGGAGTTGATCTTCGATCCGCTGCATTACCTGGCCTTGCTGGAGCGCAAGACGAACGCGCTGGATCAAGCCGCGCCGCTCGTCGGTTGGCAGTTACCGCAAGATCTCGTGCGTTTGAGACGCTTGCTCGAAGTGCGGCTGGGTAAACCAGGCAAGCGCGAGTACGTGCAGGTGCTGCGTTTACTCGAAGACTTCCCGCTCACCGACGTCACCGCCGCCGCGCGGCAGGCCGTTGAGTTGGGAACGATCGGCTTCGACGCCGTCAAGCACCTCGTCCTGTGTCGGATCGAGCAACGGCCGCCCCGCTTGGACTTGACGCAGTATCCGCACTTACCCACAGCACAAGTCGAACAGACATCGACAACAGATTATTTGGTGCTGCTGGCACAGGGAGTGGACTGATGGCGAGATCCAAACTGCTGCTGGAAGCTCATCTGAAAGCACTGCGGCTGCCGACCTTCTTGCGCGAGTACGACAAGGTGGCACGGCAGTGCGCCACGGAGGGCTTGGATGCGAGACGCTTTCTGCTGCAACTGTCCGAGCTCGAACTGCTCGACCGTGAACGCCGAGCGACCGAGCGGCGCATCAAGGCCGCCAAGTTCCCGGTCACGAAAACCCTTGATACGTTCGACTTCCTGGCGTTACCCAAGTTGAACAAGAAGCTGGTGCTCGAGCTGGCACACGGAGAGTTCATCGACCGTCGCGAGAACGTGTTGGCTCTAGGAAACTCCGGCACGGGGAAAACGCATCTCGCTCTGGCGCTGGGACTGGCGGCCTGCCAGGGTGGCTATCGGGTTCGCTTCACTACCGCCGCAGCGCTGGTCAACGAGCTGCTGGAAGCCCGTGATGAGCGGCGCTTGCTGAGGGCCCAAAAGCAGCTCGCCAAGCAAGACCTGCTGATCGTCGATGAACTGGGCTACGTGCCGCTGTCGAAGACCGGAGCGGAGTTGCTGTTCGAAACCTTCTCACAGCGCTACGAGCAGGGCTCCACGATGGTGACCTCGAACCTGCCGTTCAACGAGTGGACCGAAGTCCTCGGGTCCGAGCGCATGACCGGCGCCCTGCTGGATCGGCTCACTCACCACGTCCACATCCTGGAGATGAACGGCGATAGCTTCCGCCTCAAGCAGAGCAAGAAGCAACGCTCTCCGTCTTCGGATTGATCCCCGCCGGCTCGCCACAGTTTTTGTGAGCCGCCTTCCACTCCGCCTTCAGCCGCCCTAACGGGCGACCTCAGGCTGCGTTCCAGCCGTCCCACAAAAACTCGAAGCAAAACCCCGACTCCCCCCCCACTGGTCTATTTTTGCTCCGCCGCTCTACCCCAAAACTGGTCTATTCTCCCTCCGCCGAACTGGTCTAATTTTGCTCCGCCCTTGACACCAGCCAATTCGCTTCAGGCCAAGTGCTTTGTTTCTAGGGCTATGATGGGCGAATTGGTGGCAGTCCCCATTTTTCGCCCATATTGCGCTCCTACACGACTTTTACCACGGGCTGCTAGGGCGCGATGAGTTGCCCGTCTTCCACAGCGTGGAGTTCCTTCATTTCGACCCACTTCGCGTCGCTTGGCGCACCGGGGACAGGTTCTTGGAGGTGTCGCGTCAGCTTGTCCCACTCCAGCACCTTGGGATGATCCAAGATTCTGTTTGAGTCGCGTTTCAGATCGAACTCATCAACGGTCTCCAGGAACATGAAAAGCTGGCGCCCATAGCGATAGATGAATACCCGTCGGATGCCGCACTCATAGCCACTCTTCAATACCTCCGGCCAAGGGTTCGCATGAAGTTCCTCGTACTGGCGAATGATTTCGGGGTCATCCTTGAGCATGACCGTCATAGCGATTCTCTTCATGTTTCTCCTAGCCCTGCTTCAGTCTTCCTTCGCAACTGGTGCCCCAACTGTTCTAGCGCCGGCTCCAATCGCTGGCGGTGCTGCCAAAAGTCGGCCCAAAGGTCACCGTACTTCTTCAACCGAGCCGCCATGTTCGCCAGGGTAAAACGCCTTGGCGAGAGTGTACGGCGCAACTCGCGGCGGGCAACCGGCGCCGACACAGAGGCCACTGCGACCGGCCGGACGCCGTACACCGCCGCCAATGGGCGTCCGTAAGCGTTCTGGGAATAGTCGAAGTAGACTTTGTCCTTAGGACGTCTATTGACATGTCGTTCGAGGGTAACTTGTTCCGGCATTCGCTCGGCTATAACATGCGCCACGATCTCCGCAAAGGCCCGCACCTGGTCGTAGGTATAGTCGCTTTCGAGCGGCAGATAAATGTGAAGACCACTCGCTCCCGAGGTCTTGAGAAAAACTTCGAGGCTCAGGCGATCCATCAAATCACAGATGGCGCGAGCGATCTGGACCACGGTGGCAAAATCCGCTTCCTCAGATGGGTCCAGGTCGAAAAAGACGTAGTCGGGGCGCTCGAGATCCCCGATAGAACTTGACCAAGGGTGGTGCTCGATGCAGCCAAGATTACTCAGATACAGCAGGCCCGCGAGATCGTTGGCCACGTAGTATCGGATGTCCGCCTTTCTTTCTTCCGAGGGGATGGCGAACGTTTCCATCCACTCGGGGGCGTCGGATCCGGCCTCCTTTTGATAGAACGACTCGCCTGCAATGCCGTTCGGGTAGCGGTGAAGAACGAGTGGGCGGTTTATGAGAAAGGGCAGCATATAGTCGGCGACCCGGTAGTAGTAAGCAAGCAGCCGCCGTTTGGTGTAGCGCTGTTTGGGAAAGTAGACCTTATTGAGGTGAGTCAACCGGAGCCGCCGGCCGTCGAGTTCCACCACCAGGTTCTCTTCCCTGCCCTGCTCGAGCTCGCGTTCCAGATTCTTCTTCCCCCGTACTTGTGGCGACGCGGTCACGCGGACAATTTCCGGCCGGGAATCCGATTTCGAATTCGAATCTTCAAGCAGACATTGCTTGGGGTCAAGGTCGGTCCGAAGCCCGATGAAGACAGGCTGTCGCAGCCGCCGCTCTTCGGTCCAATTGTGAAATTTGACTCGCGCCACGAGTTCGGGCTTGACCCAGCGCATGGCCTGTTTGAGTTGTGGGGTCTCCGCGAAAGGACATCGCATTCCTTCGAGACCTTCTAGCTGATCGAACAGACTCGCTTGGTTCGCTTCACTGAAGCCGCTGCCCACTCCTCCGATGAACCTGAGCTGTCGCCCGTCGTAGAGTCCTGTGAGCAAGGCGCCGAAGTGCTTCCGGCCTCCTTGCGGCGCAGTGAATCCACCGATGACGGCGTCGACCTCCCGAACGGTCTTAACCTTGACCCACAACGGACTCCGACCCTCGACGTAAACACTGTCGAGCCGCTTACCGACTATGCCTTCAGCGCCGCGATCCGCCGCTAACTCAAATAATTCTTTGCCCTTTTCCTCGACGTGATCGGAAAAACGCAGGGCTTTTCCGGGCTGCAGAATCTGCTTCAGGAAACGCTTCCGCTCCAAAAGCGGAACGCGCCGAAGATCACAGCCGTCGGCGTACAGAACGTCGAAGACGTAGTAGGTGACCGGAGCAGATCGCTGGAGGCTCTTCGAAGGCTCGGCAACGTTCATCCGCGACTGAAGACGCTCAAAGTCGCCACGGCCCTCGTTGTCAAGAACAACAATCTCACCATCCAGAATGGCCTCGTTCACAGCGAGGTTGCTAGATAGCTCGCACAGCTCCGGGTAGTGGCTGGTCACGTCCCGCCCCGTGCGGGTATACAGTCGACTCTCGTCGCCACGCACCCAAACCAAGGCCCGAATACCGTCCCATTTCAACTCGAAGACCCAATCGGACGCGGAAAACGGATCCTCGACCAGACTGGCGAGCATCGGTTTCACAGCAGTGGGCATCGAGACGGCAACAGCTCCTTCAAGGGCCACAGGCCCTTTGGCGCCGGCAGTTTCCGCGACCGGGTATCCTTGGCGCACTTCACTCAGCGTGCGGCCGCTGGCAACAGACTCACTGTGGGCATCGATGTCCCAATCTATGTCTGCGTGATCGTCGCGGTGCTTGATCAGCAACCACTCCTCTACACCGGGTTTTGTGCGACGTTTCGTCCTGACCAACACAAAACTTCCACGAAGCCTCTTGCCCGCCAGCGAGAACTTGAGATCCCCCCGAGCAAGCTGCTCATCGAGATCGCCTTCCGGTTCGTACGTCCCGTTGTCCCAGATCAAAACGGCGCCGGCACCGTAGTTACCCTCGGGAATAACGCCCTCGAAGCCGCCATACTCCAGCGGATGATCTTCCGTCATCACCGCCAGCCGCTTATCGCTGGGATTCAACGAGGGACCTTTCGGCACAGCCCAAGACTTGAGTACGCCGTTGATTTCAAGACGCAGGTCGTAGTGCAAACGACGGGCGGCGTGCTTTTGCACGACGAACGTCCGTGCCCTTGGCGAGGGTTTTCTCTTGGGGGAACGCTCAGACGGTTGGCCCGCGGGCTCAGGAGTTTTCTTGAACTTTCTCTTGCGACGATAGTCCTTGAGCGACATGCGGGAGGGCGCAGGTTCAACTCTTGTCATTGTCGCCGAAACAGAAGACCAACGATTGCACAGCGAGTGGTCCTCGAAGACCGGCATCGGGGCATCCCGTCTGAGTCGGGAGTTGCGGCTGCTAAGTAGTCCAGCACAAGTTCGGTCACGGATGTTTAGTCCGCATTTCTCACAGCGGCCAGCGGCAGTGGAGCAAAGGCCCGCCGTTCGACGTAGGGGCGCGATTGATCGTGCCCACTTGCCTTACAAACTGTAAGCCGGACGATGTACACAAACTGTTGCCGCGAGCCATGGCCACCGGGCCTTTCACCCCAATCGCTGTGACAGTGGTGAGAAATGTGGGTTAGAAGCCAGCTGGACGATCGGGAACTACGGGCACGGCATGCCACCCCTACATCTCCATGCAGCCAACAGATCCAGGCGCCTAACAAATCTGTAGAGGCACAGTATGCTGTGCCCGCCTGCACCGCCTGAAAGGTGAGTGTATTTATGACAGGAAGTACTAACGAATCGGCACGAGATGATGGAAACGGTCGGTGAGAGGCCACCTTCGCCCCGACTCGAACAAGATCAACTGGCGCTGGAAGGGCGATACAGTCCAACAGCGAGAAGTCTCACGCGAAGACCGGGGGATAGGTAAACCTTTTGAGTTTCTCGATGAGCGTGGTCCGCTTGATGCGCAGCACCTCGGCAGCCTTGCTCTTGTTGCCGTTGGTAGACTCGAGCACTCGGTGGATCAAGTCCTGTTCGAATTGGGAGACAAGCTGTTTGAAGTCATGTGTTTGTTCGCGAAGCAGGGACGGAGCGTCGGCAGCCAAATTAACGGGGTCCCCCGGCTCAGGGAAGTCGAAGACTTCCACGACCCGCCGCTCCCGGGAGCGGATGACGGCGATCTCGACGGCGTTCTCAAGTTCGCGGATGTTTCCCGGCCAGTGGCGTGCCATCAGGTCAACTTCCGCGCTCGGGTGCAGCTTCTTCTGTGGCAAGCCGTCCCGGCGGCAAAAGCGTTCGAAGAAGTGGTCCACAAACAAAGGTATGTCTTGCCGGCGCTGGCGCAGGGGGGGCAAGTGGATGGGGAAGACATTGATGCGGTAGAACAGATCTTCACGAAACCGTCCTTCGGCAACCCGTCTGCGCAAATTCACATTTGTGGCGGCAACCACGCGGGCGTCGAATCGCACAGTCTCGATTCCACCGATGCGGTGAATCTCGCGCTCCTGTATGGCCCGCAGCAGCTTGGGCTGCAACTCAAGGGGCAGGTCCCCGACTTCGTCTAGAAAGATCGTACTGCGGTGGGCTTGTTCAAAGCGGCCGACCCGCGTTTGATAGGCATCGGTGAAGGCGCCCTTCACGTGGCCGAAGAACTCATCTTCCAAAAGGTTGGCCGGAATGCCGCCACAGTTTACCGAGACCATCGCTCGGTTATGCCTGTCGCTAGAGGCATGAATCGCCCGCGCCACGCGCTCCTTGCCGGTACCAGTCTCGCCCGTGATCAGTACGGTTGTGTTTTTGGGCGCGACCAGTTTCACTTGCTCGATGACATTTTCGATCGCCGAGGTGCGTCCGAGGATGAGATCCGCCGGTAGCAGGTCTCTCGTCGCTTCAAGCGGCTGCGTGTGGCTGGTGGAGGAACTGGAGCGGGTAAACGGCAACCTTGGTGGCGACGTGGCGGTTTGACCGCCACCCCTCTTGTCCCCTGAGGCTATGCTCAGCCTTAGTGCCAACTCCATCCTGCGGGCGAGATCTTGCGGGGCAAAAGGTTTGGTCAAGAAATCCGACGCCCCTTGAGAGACTATCTCAGCCGCGAGTTCAAATCGCTCCGGCTCAGTCAATACAATCACGACGACCGCATGATTGGAGGCTTGAGCCCGCGTCAGCAGTTTTTGACACTCATCCCTCACATTGCCGCTCAACGCCGGTTCGAGATCTACCAACACCAAGTCCGGGCCTAGAATCGTCATGCGCCGCTCGGCCTCGTCCAAACGGGCCACCAGCTCCACACGAAATCCGTTCGCCTCGAGCACCCCTCCGAGCGTGGCGTGCAAGGCCCGGTCAGGGCTGATCAATAGAACCCTGCGAGTGCCCCTGACAGGTTTCCAGGAAGCAGTTGGTATGGGAGAGGCGGAAGTCACGTGGTTGGTAGTCGTCTTTTTGGCAATCGGAGTGCCAAGAGGATGACAGAGCTTTCATCTGTTGAAAACAAACGTCCTAGGATCGTTTAGTCACTTCCGACCGCCGGCTGAACGGAAACCTGTCTTTCCAAAATGGAACAACTGCGGTGAGGCTCGCGGGCGCTAAACCTTTCTGTTTCAGGGAGTTCAAGCAGAACCGGAGGCGATGCCGATGCGGGACGCGAGTTTCAAATTGACACCGTCCGGAACCACGTTACCGTTCTCATCACCGCTGTCGGCTGGCAAGGGCCGTGCATCGCCGTCCAGGGAGTGGATTTAACCCCGCAAGTACTTGGGGCTGCAGCACCAGTTTTTTCGACACTTACCGTCAAGCGATTGACGGTTGAAGGGGAACTCTCCGTACCCATCCTCTCGTTTTCCCAACGATTTAGACCAGCCTTTGCCGTTGGCAGTCGTAGTGCATGGAGCACGCCGACCCTGTTAGACAGCCGACTCGCTTGCTGAGCGCTTGTTAGGGAACGCCGATCCCGCGGTCACACTGCCGGCCCGGCCGGCGCATTGGCGTTTGCAGGTTCACAGCCCTAAGGCGAGTTTGAATTTATCCACTGGAGGAACCCCACTTTGATGGCTACTGCTGCTGCTACTGCTGCTGCTCGAAAACCTTCTGACGGACCGTCCACGCTGATGGCCGAGCGCGATGCTTTGATCGTCAAACACTTGCCCTTGGTGAAAGCGATTGCCAATCGTATTCGCGACAACCTTCCAGTTCAAGTGGAGTTGGATGACCTGGTGCACGCGGGCATCCTAGGGTTATTCGATGCGGTCGACAAGTACAACCCCGAGAAAAAGGTCGTCTTCCACCTCTATGCCAAGCATAGGATTCGAGGAGCGATCCTCGACAGCCTGCGACAGCTTGACTGGGCCTCTCGCGATCTGCGCAAGCGCTTCAAGTCCATCGAGGCCCTAGCCCAGAAACTTGCCCAATCGCTGGGTCGCGCACCTACCGACGCAGAGGTTGCCGCTCAGATGGGCATTAAGGAAGCTGAGTATCAAAAACTAAAGTCTGAGCTCTACAACGCCGGCCTAACGGCGGGTCAACCCCATCGTGTCGAGCGGCCGGACCATAGCAGCTTCGCTGAGGCGACCGAGACAGCCGAGCAGCGTCCGGATCAGATTGTGGCTAATGTGCAGCTAAGAGAGGTCCTTAACGAAGCCATTGGCACCCTGCCACCTCGTTACCAACGGGTGATCCTTCTCTACTACGACCACGACCAAACCATGAAGCAAATCGGTGCTGATCTAGGCGTCAACGAAAGCCGCGTCTCCCAGATTCACAAAACAGCACTGGAAAAAATGGAGACAGCCCTGCGAGGGTTTGGCTATGGATCCACTTCCATGTTCTTCGAGGATGCTCGGAGGGCTTAGCCCGCGAACTCAAGTTTAGGATGGGTCGCGGGTGTCTCTTCAGTGTGGCACCGAAGATGCCTAGGGAGAGGCATGTCCTCCGTCCTGAGCCTTCAAGGGGGTCCGCTTCCACCGGATCGCCGTGCTCCCAATCAGCCAGGCGGACCCTATAAACGCTGTAATCCTTGATAGCACCTTGCAGGTCAAGTTGAGCGCCGTCGGCGAGTAATCGGCGTTTCTGCCACCCCCCCTTTGCACGAGAAGGAATTCTTGATGTTGTGACACAAACTCGTCATAGGGTCGAATATTGAGCGGCACCCAGGGAGCCAGTCGAGTCACAGCAAGTTCACCCGTGTCGTTCCCGTCGAACTGAAGAGCAGCTTCCCGGTCGGTAAGGCAGTAGATCCTACTTCGCAGCTCGGGCGGCCAATAGTATGCCAACTGGAAGAATCGAAGGTAGTCCGCAACCACGATTGGAAGTCGATCTTCGCCGTCATAGGGCCGCAGGGCTCCAGGGTGCGGAATTCTATCACGCTGATTCGACACGAAATTACTTGTCCCCCAAATATTGATGCAGTACCACACAGAGAGGCTAACAAGCGCCACGGCGCCGACAAGAGATCGCTTCCCGCCTGTGGGTAGTAGAAGCACGGCCGCGAGTATGGCGTAACCGACAACGGTAGGGAGCAAGTAGCGCGACGAGAGCGAGTCCGTCACAAGAAGGGAAGTCGCCAACACAACTATGGGGAAGGCGCAAAGTCCAACAATAACCCCGAGTTCGTGCTTCGAGACGTCCACGCCGCGGCCCTCGCCCTCACCCAAACTGTTTCTTCCCAGCCGCAAAATCGCCAGCAGGCCCAGAATCAACAATACGGGAGGAATCAGCTGATCGAACAGCCCAATAGGGAAGCGAAGGAAACTCCCCAAAGAAACTGGGTTCCAGGGGTTCCGCGTGTAGTCGCTTGCCGCCCCAACCAGCGGCAGCAGCATCAGAACCGAAGAGCTTCCGACGGCCAACGCGCTCCACACGGCGGCATCCATTCGCTTGCGCGAGACAGTGCGAATCAGTTCGCCGAGCGCTAAAGGAAACAACAAGAGAACGCCGTAGTAATGGGTCTGAATGGCGCAGAACAAGCTCACCGCGACCCCCAGCAGGCCCAGGCGGCGATGTTTTCCCTCAACTGCTTCCTGCCATGACATGAGGGCAACCCCAAGGCAACCCATGAGGAGACCATACGGCCTGCCCTCTTGCATGTAGCTTGCAACTCTTGTTGACAGAATCGTCATTACAGCTACAGACGCGCACAGCGCACCCGCGATCCGACGCGTGAAGCGAAACACACAGAGACAAAGAACCCAGATCCCCACCGCGGCAGGCAAGCGAAGGCCGAGGTGCGGATCAGGCACGAATTCAAGTACCAGGTGGGCCAGGATGGCGAATAAGGGGGGCTCGGCGACCGCCCCCGACCGAGTCACTTCCCAAATCGAACCAATATCCGGCAGAAGGGCCGCATGAAGGCTCAGGAGCTCGTCGTACCACAAAGGTTTCGTGCGGCAAATAAAGTACGCCTGGAGCATGAAAACGAGGGAAAAGGGTGCCCAAAATAAGTAGGAACTCCGGTCAAGCCTATCGTGAAGCCAGCGCGCAAACCGCTGAACCGGAGCTGCAAAACCGGCCAACAGCCGAAGCTCACCGTCTCTAGAACGGTCAGGACCGGGGGACTGCGATAGATCCGAAGCGGTGTTGTTCAGCATGAACTTGTGGTTCCCGCTCCGTGGCGAGAGTGACGGGGTCCTTATGGCACGCTGGCTGACTTTTGCTTCGAGTTCAGAAGAGGATGGGTTGTGGAAAATGCGTCTCCACGAAGTCGCGGTAGCGCTCCAGAGTAGCGTGATTCGGCAGGAAAGCGGTTGATTTTGTTCCGTGGTCGTACTTGCTGAATCTGGCGAGGTATTTCCGGTAGTATTCGTGGTCTTTCGGGCTCATGTATTCTTCCGATTTGCCGACGATCATGCTGTGGTAGCGGATCATCCAGGAAACGTGTTCGGGGACGTGGTCCTTAAATCGTGAGTAAGCAATCTCGTCGTGCCCAAACTGAAAGATTACGTTCTCGAGTCCTGAGGCTGGTTCCAAGGCCTCAACTGGCTCGATGAAACAGACGACGTCCTCGGGAGCCTCACCGGCCAGCATGGCCACCTTCCCGAGATCATGCAGCAGAGCGGTAAGCAGCATTGCGTCATCCAGCTTACCGTCACGCTCCATGCCCCCGATCACCTGGCAGACGTGCATATGCTGGCTGGTGCACTGCAAAGTTGTATCCGTTGGATCGACGCACAGAGCCAATTTCTCGATCAAGTCCCATACGCGAAACTTCCCCAGGACGGCCCCTTCGTACTTTGTCTTCAGCGCTTGAACGTCCTTCTTCGTCTGCCTTCGGTGAAGTTCATTGATTGCTCGGGATCGCGCGCGGAACTTCTCGCGGGGCGTATTAGCCGGAGGCTTCTTCCCCGCCTCGAACTTGTCCTGCAAGCGCCGCAATGGTCCGTGGTACCGGTAGCCAAGAGCAATGCCGGCAGCCCCCGCCGTACCGGAAGCGACACCCAACGTCAACAGGTCTCTGCGATTCACGACCTCACCTCCCTTGCTGTTCGTAGTATCAACCATAACCCCCTGCGAGCGCCACATTTACGCCCGGCCCAGGCACACGCGGGTAACACTCAAGCTCTACTCTGTCACAGTTGCAGTTAGGCGCCAAGCAGCTCAAGCAACTCCTCCTCCCCGATCACAGGCCTGCCAAGCCGGTGTGCTTTTTCGAGCTTCGATCCCGCACTTTCGCCGGCAACAACGTAGTCGGTGTTTTCGCTGACCGCCTTCGTAACCTTTCCGCCGGCCGCTTCAATGCATTCGGTGGCCGCCTCCCGCGTAAGGCTCGGCAACGTGCCTGTCAGAACAAAGGTAAGGCCTTCTAGCTTTCCGCCGGTCTGCGTGGCCGTCTCCCGACTCAACTGCAGTCCTGCCCCTCGAAGCTGCTCGATGAGGGAAAGGTTGTTGGGCTCCTGGAAGAAGTCGCGTACCGTCTCGGCGATCCGCGGCCCAATCTCCTCGATCTCTTGCAGCTCTTCGGTCGAAGCTGCCGCCAGTAGATCGACGTTAGGGAAGCTATCGGCGATGATCTGAGCCGTGCGCTCGCCGACGTAGCGGATACCCAGCGCAAACAGAACTCGCGGCAAGGGCGTTGACCGGCAGTCTTCGATGTTCGAAAGCAAATTGGCCGCGGACTTCTTTCCCATACGTTCAAGCGGTGCTAACTTTTCTGCGCTCAGATCGTAGAGGTCGGCGACGCTCTTCACCATCCCGCGGCCGACAAGTTGCTCGACGAGGGCTTCTCCCAGCCCGTCAATGTTCATCGCTCGGCGAGACGCAAAGTGCAGGATCGACTCCCTCAGCCGCGCGCGGCAGTTGGTGTTGATACACCGTCGGATAGCCTCCCCCTGCTCGCGAACCACCTTTGTGCCGCAAACCGGGCAATCCCGCGGCACTAGAAAAGGCCGCCGGTCTTTGCCCTGTGAAGTCACTCTCACAACCTTGGGGATGACATCCCCGCTGCGCTCGACAAGGACGGTGTCACCGATCTGCAACCCGAGTCGTTCGATTTCGTCCTCGTTATGGAGCGTGGCGCGCGAAACCGTCACGCCGCCGACGTGAACGGCTTCAAGCAAGGCCCGAGGTGTCAACGCGCCCGTACGCCCCACCTGTACCTCGATGTCTTCGACCCTCGTCTCTGCCTGTTCAGCCGCCAACTTATAGGCAGTGGCCCAGCGGGGAGCACGGGCAGTACTCCCCACCGTGGACTGCAGCGCAGTCGAGTCCACTTTGAACACCAAGCCGTCTATCTCGTAGGGAAGGCTCTCTCGCTTATCCTTCCAGAGGGACCCAAAAGCTACTAATTCGTCGGCACCACGAAGCTTGGCCCGATGGGAATTCACCTTGAACCCGAGGGCAACCAATGCGTCGAGCGTATCCCAGTGACTTTCCAGCAAGGGACCACCATCAGCCAGAAGGCCGTACACGAAAAACTCGAGCCGTCGAGAGGCCGTGACTCGAGGGTCGAGCACTCGCAGGGATCCCGCGGCGGCATTGCGCGGATTCGCGAAGGTAGCCTGGTTATCCTTCAAGCGCTCGGCATTCAGCCGCTCGAACGCCTTGCGGTTCATCACAACTTCCCCCCGGACTTCAAACTCAGCAGGCAAAGAATGTTCCCGTGAGCGCTGGACAACGAGGGGAAGGGAGCGGATGGTGCGCGCATTCTCGGTGATATCCTCACCCGTGAACCCGTCACCTCGCGTCAGCGCCCTGCTCATTCGACCCCCCGAAAAATGCACCGCCATGGACACACCGTCCAGCTTTAACTCCCCCACGTAGTCAACGATTTCCAGGCCCGACAGTTCACGGACCCGCCGGTCGAAGTCTCGCAGGGCTTGTTCATCGAACGCATTGTCGAGACTCAGCATCGGTGACTGATGCGGCGCCTTAACAAAGCCTTCTCGCGGGCTGCCGCCGACACGCTGGGTCGGAGAGTCGGGTGTGACGAGCTCGGGATGTCGCTGTTCGATCTTTTTCAGGCGGGCAACGAGCGCGTCGTACTCGACGTCGCTGATCTCGGGCTGATCAAGGACGTAATACAGGTGCTCGTGGCGCCGGATTGTTTCACACAAAGACGTGATTGTGCGAGCAGCGTCCTCGGTGGAAACTGAGTCCGGCATGGCCGTTCTATTATAGAAATTACTTCGAATGCCCTTTCACCGAGCTGCTCTGATCTACAATCCGGTTTCCGGACGTCGTCAAAGCCGGCGCCAAGCTAAAGTCGAAGCGGCCCGACAAATTCTCCAAAAGTGGATCGAGCGGGTGGACCTAGTGGCCACCACCAAGCCGGGGGACGTCGTTCGCTTGACGAAGCAAGCCCTGACGCACGGATCTGACCTGATCGCGATCAGCGGTGGCGACGGCTCGTTGAACGAGGCGGTGTGCGTCCTGGCGGGATCGGAAGCAACCCTGCTGGCGCTGCCCTCCGGAACGGCCAACCTGCTCGCCGAGCAGGCCGGCATCCCGGTAAATGTAGAAAAGGCCGCGGCGTTGCTGCCGAGGTTGACCAGCTGCTCGGTCCCCGTGGGCCTGGTTCGTTTCGAGCAGCCCAAACCTGATGCGCGACATTTTCTCCTTCTCTGTGGGGTAGGCGTCGACGCCCAAATCGTCTATCACCTCAACACCCGGTTGAAGGCATACCTGGGCGAGGGGGCCTATTGGCTCGGGTCGATCGAGCAGCTTAAGAGAAGATTTGATCCCTTCCAGGTTCGAGTCGGAGATGAAGTTCACGAAGCCACTTTTGCACTTGTCAGCAAGAGCCGGTTGTACGGTGGACGCCTCGTCATCACGCCCAAGGCGCACCTTTTTTCGGAACAATTCGACGTGGCTATCTTCCGTGGCGAATCTCCGCTCCGGTACGTGGGCTATCTAGCCCGAATGGCAACCGGCAGCCTGGACGGTGTTACCGGTGTTTCCTTCCACCGCACGGACCGGGTCGAGTTCATGGATCGTGATAGGAAACCGATTTACGTCGAGGTAGACGGCGAACTGGCGGGCCGTCTACCGGCCACCGTCGAGATGGCTTCCGAAAGGGTCCGTTTGCTGCTTCCGCCCGAGTATGCCGAACGCTTCATGGGCAAAGGGGATCCTGAAGCGTCTTATTCCCGGTTCACCCGTTAGCCATGGATAACTTGACCCACGCGTTGGTAGGCGTTCTTCTGGCTCGGACCCAACTGGGCCGACTGGCGCCGCGGGCAACCTTGGTGTGCGTTGTGGCGGCGAATATTCCCGACATCGACATCGTCACTTCCACCTCTTCGATCAACTATTTGAATTATCACCGGCACATCACGCACTCCCTACCGGCCGTGCCCATCATGGCGGCTCTCGCGGTGGCTTTGGTGGAAGGACCACGGTGGTGGCTGCGCAAGGGGGCTAACCCGCCACCATGGCTTCGAAGCTGGTTACTGGCGATCATAGCCGCCCTGACTCACCCGCTGCTTGACTTGTGCAACCCCTACGGAGTTCGCGCATGGCTGCCCTTTTCCGAGCGCTGGTATCAGTGGGACGTTCTTTTCATCGTGGACTTTTGGATCTGGGCGGCGCTCCTCCTTGCAACGCTCGCGCCGCCCGTCATCACCCTCGTTCACCGCGAAATCGGCGCGGCAACAAATCGAGGCGGCGGTCTGGCTTGGATTGCGCTGTTTGCCCTCACAGCCTACATCAGCGTGAAGGCCGTATTTCATCAGCAGGCGTTGATAGCGATCGACGCTCACCTCTACGATGGGTCTCCCGCAATCCGAGTGGCAGCGTTTCCGCGGCCGCTGAAGCTGCTTGGCTGGAGCACCTTCGTCGAAACAGAGGGCTATTACCGGATTTCCAGCATCGACTTTCTCGACGCCGCCCCGTTTGACCCAACAGCCGGCCGGCGTTACTACAAACCACAGCCCGGACCGGCGTTACAGTCGGCTTGGAATAGCGAAACCGGGCGAGCCTACGCTCGCTTTGCCCGGTTCGCGCCCGCTCAAGTTAACACCGATCCCGAGGGTTCCGTGGTCCGGTTGACGGATTTCCGCTTCCGAACCAATGGCTCGGCAGGCTTCTTGTGCAAGATCACGTTGGACAATGACCATCACGTCGTTGGGGAGTCTTTTAGTTTCCGCGGCCAGGAATGACGCAACGCTCCAGGAGGCACTTGTTGGGACGCGGGGTTGCCGACATCGCGACATGGGCGGCGATCGTGCTTGGCTTGACAGCGAGCGCTTCAGCCCACGTCATGAGCATGAGCAGCGGCGAGCTGGAGATCGTTGGTGACCGCGCTGTATACGAATTGAGGATGCCTCTTTATGAAATCACCCACCTAAAAGAGCCTGAGCGTACGCTGCTTGAAAACATCCGGCTGAGGAGTGAATCCGGAGAGGCTCGCCGGTTGGAAGGATCGTGCGAGGCCGACGCCGCTTCCGGGTGGTACCGCTGTCGCTCCCTGTTCGAATTCCCCGCCCCTATCGAACAACTTGACGTGGAATGCACCTTTGCGGCCGTGACCGTCCCGAATCACGTGCACCTGCTACGCGCGACGCGAGGTGACGTCACTAAGCAGGCTGTCTTTGACTTCAGTTTCACCCACACAACGATTCGTTTCACTTCGCTTACCGAAGCGGAAATCGGCCTCGCCGAGCTGTGGACCGGCGCGGCGCGCGTCCTGGGGGGACCCGTCCAACTATTGTTTCTCGCCGCTTTGGCTCTGGCGGGCAGGAGCCGCAAAGAGCTGCTCTATTTGGGGTTCGCGTTTATCGCAGCCGAAACCGTCTCGGCGATGTTCGTGGCCGCGGAGTCGTGGCAGCCGGCGCCGCGATTTATTGAAGCGGCAGCCGCATTGACGGTCGCCTATTTGGCGGTCGAAATCCTGCTGTTGCCGAACGCACGCTACCGCTGGGTTATCGCTGCCGGAATGGGGGTCTTTCACGGCTTCTACT
Source organism: Bryobacterales bacterium (assembly GCA_965248105.1). Taxonomy (GTDB): domain Bacteria; phylum Acidobacteriota; class Terriglobia; order Bryobacterales; family UBA6623. The sequence continues at coordinate 824,691 of CBDFIK010000005.1, read as the reverse complement.
TCGGCACTTTCCTCGGACAATCGGAAATGAGCCCCCTTTACGTGCTCACCGGCGTGGCGGCCACCGAAGTAACGGTGTTGACGCTCTTCGCCTGGCTTCTGGCCCGGGTCACCAAAGTGGCGACCGCCTGGCGCCCGGTTCAGATCGGAGCGGCGTTGTTGGGTGTCGTGGGGATGGCGTGGTTTGTGATGAGCGTGTGGTCGTAGGTGCAGTAACCGCTAGTTTAGGCGCGCGCCCAAAGACACAGCACGCGCCTTGCTAGAGGGCCGGTTTGAAACGGTTCCAAACCGGCCCCCACATTCGATTACGTCAAACTGACCCCCTATCTAACAATCGCCACATACCCCTTCACCCACAGTATCCTGAAAACCATGGCCCTTCTCCGCTTGGAGAATGTATCGAAGCACTACCATGCTGACGGTTCGCTGGTGCGTGCGCTCGAGGATGTGTCTTTGGATGTCGGGCAAGGGGAGTTTGTCGCCATCGTCGGGCGCAGCGGCTGTGGCAAGACGACCCTGCTGAACCTTGCCGGGGCGATGGACTTTCCGACCTCAGGCCGGGTGCTCCTTGACAGCAACGACACAGCCGGGCTCGACGACGCAGGTCTCACGGAACTACGACGGCGCAAAGTCGGATTCATCTTCCAATTTTTTCAACTCTTGCCTGCCCTCACGGCGGTCGAAAACGTCGAGCTCCCGCTTTTGCTGGCGGGTCGAACGTCTTGCCGGAATGACGCCCTTGAGCGGCTCCGCTGGGTCGACATAGAAGAGTATGCCGCTCGGTTGCCCCACCAGCTTTCAGGTGGCCAGATGCAGCGCGTAGCGATCGCGCGAGCGCTCGTCCATTCTCCAAAACTGGTGCTGGCTGACGAGCCGATCGGCAATCTCGACACCACGAGCGGCAACATGGTCATCGATTTGTTAGAACGCACGGCCGCCGAGCTCGGCACCACTGTCCTGATGGCCACCCACAGCCTTGAGGCAGCTGAACGCGCCGATACGCTTGTGCGATTGCGCGATGGGCAGGTCGCGGAGATTCGGCAAAGCTAATGGCGTCGCTGGTCGTCTTCTACCGTCTCATGGTTCGACCTCTCAAGCAGGAGCCTGCTCGAAACCTGCTGACGATAGTGGCGGTCGGACTCGGTGTCGCTGTGGTGGTCGCGATCCACCTGGCGGGAGAGGCTGCCACGGGATCGTTTCGTTCCTCGCTGGAGACACTGGCCGGCGACGCGGATCTCGAAATCAGCGCGATCGGAGGCCTCGACGAAAGTCTCCTAGCCGATCTCGTCTCGCTCCCCTACCCTTTTCAATTTGCGCCGCGCATCGAAGACAGCGCTGTCGTTCATGCCAGTGGGAAGACGGTCCCACTCGTCGGAGTTGACCTCATTGGCGACACGTCGTTGGAACGACTCTTCGGACAAGAGTCTCTCGACATAGAGCTGCTGACCCGCGAAGATTCAGTATGGGTTGGCGCACGTCTGGCGCAAAAGGCGGGTGAAACCTTGACGCTGAGGTTGAACGATACTGTCCACCGGTTCACGGTTCGCGGTATCTTCCGTAGCCAAGGGATAAAGGGGGTAAGCCGCGAAACTCTCGTTCTCATGGACATTGGCGCCGCGCAGCGGTTGTTGCGACGGGGCCGTCGCTTAGATCGCATTGCCGTGCGGCTTCCTAGGCGAAGTCCGCAAAGGGATTGGCAGGCTGTCCTCGGTGCTGCTTTGCCTGCCGGCGTCACACTCAAGCCGAGCGGCTCTCGCACGCAGGAGAACCGCAAGATGCTAAGCGCGTTCCGTTGGAACTTGCGGATCCTGAGTTACATTTCGCTCGTCGTGGGAGCGTTTCTGATCTACTACACGATCTCGGTATCGGTGGTACGTCGACAAACAGAAATCGGAATCGTCAGAGCCTTAGGCGCCACCAGGCGTGGCGCGCTCGCCGCGTTCCTTGCCGAAGGGGCGCTGTTCGGGCTGCTAGGGGCAACGGCGGGTCTGGCCCTGGGCCGGTTGATGGCGGACTTAGCCGTCAAAATGATGGCCGCTACGGTAGACGCGCTCTACGTGAGCAGTAACCCGGGAGAGATCACAGTAACTTTCGGAACGGTTATCGTCGCTCTCTTAGCCGGGGTCGGGGTATCCGTGATCGCCGCGCTGGGGCCGGCCCGGGAAGCTGCCAGCATTCCGCCCACCGAAGCGATGGCGCGTGGGCGTCGTGAATACAAGGCCAGACTGCGAGTCAGCCGCAACCTGCTCTATGCCGCCGCGCTCGCGGCCGCGGCTTTTGTCGCCTCCATGGCCGGACCGATCGATGGGAAGCCTGTCATGGGCTACTTCGCTGCCCTGCTGTTGATCGTCTGCTCGGCTTTGTTCGCGCCAGCGGTAGTCGCAGGTGGGGCCAAGCTATTCACCCGGCCTGTTCAGCGCATCTTGGGCGTCGCCGGCCTACTAGCCTCCCGGGGCCTGGTGGGATCGCTGAGCCGAACGTCCGTCCTGGTCGCCACACTATCGATTGCGGTGGCCATGATGACAAGTATCGCCGTCATGGTCGGAAGCTTCCGCGAAACGGTGGCTCTTTGGCTGGAGAATCGCCTGCGAGCGGATTTTTACCTGCGCCCAGCAGGCCGCCCGGCTGTCGACAGGCACCCCACCATGGATCCCGCCATTGCCGATACCATCGAAGCCCTCAACGACGTAGCCGCGGTGGATCGGTTTCGTACCTACGAAATCACCTATAACGGCTTGCCGGCAACCTTCGGCGCGGGACAGTCCAGCGTAATCTCCCGCCTGGGAAGTTTACGATTTCTCGCCGGGTCGCCTCGAGACGAGATCCTCCGCAAGCTGGCCCACGGTGATAACGTCATCGTCAGCGAACCCTTCTCAAACAAGCACGGTCTTTCGGTGGGCGACTCGCTCGAACTGCCACTCGCGGGTCGACTGGTTGCTTTCCGGATCGTCGGGATCTACTATGACTACTCGAACGAACGTGGCTACGTAATCACCGACCGGTCCACCCTGCTTAAATACCTGCCCGACCCCGCCCCGACGAGCCTCGCTGTGTACCTGACAGCCGGCAGCGACCCCGACAGAGCCCAACAAGCAATTGAAGAGGCCACGGCCAACCGCCACTTGTTCATGGCAACCAACCAACGCCTTCGAACGGAGGCGTTGAAGGTGTTCGACCGCACCTTCGCCATAACTTACGCCTTGGAAGCCGTCGCTGTCCTTGTGGCGATTCTTGGCATGGCGGGAGCGCTGTTGTCGCTGGTGATCGACAGGCGACGCGAACTCAGCGTCCTTCGCTTCTTGGGCGCATCGGCTCAGCAGATTCGCCGTTTGATCCTCTGCGAGTCCGGCCTGCTGGGCCTACTGTCCACCGTTCTGGGAGTCTCCGTGGGCACGCTGCTTTCACTGATTCTTATTTTCGTCATAAATAAGCAGTCGTTCGGATGGACCATCCAATTCCACTGGCCGGCCGCGATGGTCATACCGGCCCTCAGCTTGGTGTACATCGCGGCGATCCTCGCGGGAATCTATCCTGCCTCAGTCGCGGCGAGGCTGAATCCAATTGAGGTAATACACGAGGAATGATAAGGATCTTATTGGTTACATTTGGCTTATCAACTAGTGGCCTATCCTTCGAGTCGGTCGGTCCCAACTATGAGTATTCTTTTCCGCGCGATCACTTCGCGCATCCCGAGTTTCGCACGGAGTGGTGGTATTACACGGGAAACGTGACCTCCCCCGGGGGACGACGCTTCGGATTCGAGCTGACTTTCTTCCGCCTGGCGGTTGAGAAGGAGAAAGCGGGTGAAGGATCTTGGGCGATCCGTGACCTTCACCTGGGCCACCTTGCGCTTAGCGACCTAGATGGGTGCAAGTTCTACCGGGCAGAAAGGCTCAACCGGTCAGGGCCGGGACTCGCGGGCGCTGACTTCGGGCAGGGCCGGATCTGGAACGGCAACTGGCAAGTTCGCTGGCTGGCGCCCAAAGACCCCCTCGGCCGACAACACCTGCAGGCAACGAGCGAAGACTTCGCTCTCGACCTCGAGCTCAAGCCACTGAAACCCGCCGTGATCCATGGTCCCGACGGCGTGAGCCGGAAGTCGTCGGAAGCGGGCCACGCTTCGCACTACATTTCCTTCACGCGGCTGGCGGTGTCGGGCAAGGTCCGGGTAGGAGCGGAGACCCACTCGGTCAGCGGCTCTGCTTGGATGGACCACGAGTTCTTCAGCGACGGCTTGGCAGCCGATCAGGTCGGCTGGGACTGGATGAGCATCCAATTGGAAAACAACACTGAGCTGATGCTCTATCGCCTACGCCGCCAAGATGGGACGGTAGATCCGTTTTCATCCGGAACGTATGTAGATTCGAAGGGCCGCACGCGACACTTGACCTCCCGAGAGTTTGTCATGGAGCCGGGCGAGGTATGGCGCAGCCCAGAGACCGCCGGGCGTTATCCGATTCGCTGGAAGGTGTCGGTCCCAAGCCTGCAAATCGTCCTGGAATGCCGGACAGACCTCACCTCACAGGAAATTGTCAGCCGGCGGCAGGTGGGTCCGAACTATTGGGAGGGCGCAGTGAGTTTCGAGGGCTTTGTCGGCGATGAAGAGATTCACGGGGTCGGGTACCTAGAAATGACGGGGTACGACAAGCCTGTCGCGCTCGGCCCGGTCGAAACCGAGTAGCGTTCAGCGCTAGCGGCTGAAAGGGAGAGCAACCAAAAGGCCGTTGCTTCAGTCAGGCGAGGTCTCGGATCTCCACGATCCGCGAAGTGACGACGGTGTTGAATTGGGGGTGATGGAATTCCAAATGCATGCCGCGGCCGATAAAGGCGACTTTCAACATCGATCCGCCCCAACTGGAGCCATTCACTTGCACCCGGACAGGCTCGCGACAAAACTCGGGGTGTCCGGCGATCATCACATGGCGGCCGCCACAGTTAACGAGCCGGTAGGTTGTGTTCTCGGTCCGGACTTCGAGCTTGGCCCCTTCCGGAAGATCGTTGAGATAGACACCGCCTTCGATTTCCGACTGGATGATGTTGCGATTGATTTCGTCGCTGAGGTTAGGGACCGGCGGCGAGGGGAACTCGGGCGGCCTTGTACCTATCTTCGTATCCATCGGCTTGATTCCATTGTAACCCGATGACACCGGGCTTGTGGTTGGAATCTAGCTGCAAAGTGAACGTCGAGTGAGGCTACGTTGCTGAACTATACAGTACGAGAAGGCGACCGGTCGCACACGGGGATCCACCGCCCCCGCTCGGCCGATTCGTTCGACCCGCCGACACGAACCTGGCGCGGATGGTTACTGCTGTTGGCCCTTGGCTCGCTCCGGCCCCTTCGATCAGCCGTAGTTTTTGACAGCCTGCTCGATGGCCGGCGCGGCTTTCTGAAGATCTTCCGGCAGCATGACCGGGTGGAGCTCGACGGCAGCGTTGAAGCCGAGGAACCACGGCTCTAACACTGCCGGCATTTGGGACGCGTCCTCAAGGTCAACAATCAGCAAAGCTGTCCTCCTGCCGTTCTCTTCGTAGAAATAAGTGGCTTCAGGCTTGATCTCTTCAAGAATTCAGGGGATGGTTTTGAAGCCCTCCTTCGCCGCCCGGTTGCCCGCCTCGACGGGCAATGAAATCTTGATCAAAAATCGCACTCGCGCCTCCCTGTGGTGGTTTGATTGCCCCGGCGCCACGGCGCCGACCAGGACACAGTGTACACCGTAACGGGCTTGAAACACCACGAGCCCGCATTTTTCACGATAAAACTATAGGGGCAGCCGCTGCGCCTGCCCAGAGAGGTTTTTGCGGGGTTTGGTCGGGTCATCGAACGGGACGCAGTGTGAATCTCACGGTACTGACCGGGAACATGAGTAACACCTAATGCCAAGCACATAGGTAGGTTCAAAATAACGTTCGTAGTGCTTCTCACGCTTCGTTGCAGTAAATTTCAGGCTTCGTTGCAGTAGACAACCCAAGTAGCTTGTCTCAACGGGTTAGCAGAACGAAGAGGATCGCGTGTTAGTGGAACACGCTTCTCATAAAAGTGCTCCTCAGGATACATCGCCAAATACGGGCAGGGTTGATCCACCGGCCGGCCAGCCGAGATCGATCTGCCGAGCTTCCGGCAGATCATCGAAGCTTCGAAGCGAAGCCTCCCCAAGTGGCTCAGGGTATCTGATGGCGGAAGAATTCGAACCGCACCGCCCTTGCAGGCAACGCGCCGGCTAGTCCCCGGTCTCATCCCGGGGGCACCTTCAGCTCGGCCTGGAGCCGCCGCGGTTCGCTTCCAAAGCATTTCCAAGATGTCGACTAGAATAGCCACTGAAGTGTTGTCATGCTTAGCCAATCAGAGGGTGGAGTGAACGAGTTACTTTTTGACTTCACTGATGGCGCCAGCGCTCGGCCAGGAGCCGGTCGCCTGGCAGGGTCCGTCTCAACACCAGGTGCAGTTCGTAACCGTGGAAGACGGTGTGCGACGGGAGGTGCTCGATGGGGGCGGATCGGGACGGCCGGTTGTGCTGCTGGCGGGGTCGGGCAATACGGCCCACGTCTTCGACGACTTCGCCCCCCAGCCGACCGGTTCCTGTCACGTTTACAGCATACCCGCACCTCGACGAAGTTCTCGCGACGGCCGAGTCCGGACAGGGCGACTACACCGAGAAGCGCTACGAGACGATCTGCGAGGCGGCCGCTTAGATGTTATGCTGGCGGTAGATAGGTCGACGGGGAGATTGTGTTGCGCAGCCGGCTTTGGTTCATCGCTTTCTGTGTGCTGCTGACACCCGCCGGTACTGCTGCTACCCCCACCTTCGAAGATTCTGTTCAGCCCTTCCTCAACAGTCACTGTACCTTCTGCCACAACGACGAACTGAAGACGGCGGATCTGTCGTTTGACCGCTACCAGGACGGCGCGACCGCCCTCGAGGACGGTCAAGTTTGGCAGCGTGTTAAGCGGATGCTTGGCCGCAAGATGATGCCTCCGTCGCCCCGTCCGCGCCCACGTCCGGAAGAAGTTGCCGCGGTCCTGGACTGGATTGACGCCAACCTGGCGCCCGAAGATACCCAACCCAATCCCGGCCGCGTGACCGCCCGGCGGCTGAACCGCGCCGAATACAACAACACCGTGCGGGACCTACTGGGAATCGACTTCCGACCCGCCGACGATTTCCCGGTCGACGACAGCGGATACGGATTCGACAACATTGGTGATGTCTTGTCGATTTCTCCAGTGCTCATGGAAAAGTACATGACCGCCGCCGAGAAGATCGTCCAGCGTGCCATCGTAACCGACCGCAGCGTGAAACCCGCGGTTCTCCGGTACAGCGCTCCGCGGGCCGAGGGCGAGCAACGGCAGATTGGAGCTGCCGGACAAGTCCCTTATTCACCGGAGGGCAGGCTTGCCGTGCGGCATTTTTTTCCTGCAACGGGGGAGTATGACCTACGGTTGCGGTTCGTTGACCGACGCTCGGTCCCGGACCGGCGCCCTGAATGGACCCACCGCGTGCCGGAACTCATCGAGCAGGTGTCGGATCTCAAGGTGGAGACGGTCGACCTCGACATGTTGGCGAAAGAATTCTGCCTGAGCCACGACCACGCTATCCGGTTTATGGAGAAATTCGGTGCTCCCAAACTAGGTGGAACCTTCGTCTTCGAACGCGAGACGCTGCTGTCGGAGCTGATCGAATATCGGGAATGGCTGGCGGAAAACCCCGAGCCTCCCCCGCTTCCACCGCCACCGCCGCTGCCCGTCGTTTTCACCTTGGACGGCGAGAAACTGGCGACCTACAGTGCTGAGCTTAAGCCCGATTACGATGAGCCCGACGCCGTCCGCGTGCGCGTCGAAGCCGGTGAGCGGGAATTGTATGCGGAAGTCTTGAGCCTAGAAGGCGAACGCTGGAATCCGAACTCGCTTGACTGGGCCGAGTACCGGAGCGAGAACTTCAAAGACGCGGCGAGGATGGTGTTCGCTGACTACATCGAGATCAAGGGCCCGTTCCATCCTGAACCCGCGCCGCTGCCCGAGAGTCACCGCGAGATCATGGTGTGCGAGCCGGCGAATGACAACTTCGACCGAATTTGCGCGGAAAAAATCTTAGCACGCCTGGTGAGGCTTGCTTTCCGCAGACCGGTGACAGAGAAAGAAGTCCGCGGCTACGTTCGCTTTGCCAAGAACGCCATAAAGCAGACTGCAAGCTTCGAACAAGGCATCCAACTGGCCTTGAAAGCCATCCTGCTTTCGCCACAGTTTCTGTTCCGGGTTGAGCGCGACCCTGACCCAGCGAGACCCAGTCCCACTCGTCCCATCGACGACTTCGAACTGGCTTCCCGGCTCTCTTATTTCCTTTGGAGCAGTATGCCTGACGAGGAGCTGTTGAAGGCCGCGGCGCGAGGTGAGCTGCGCATTAAGGACGGACGGCGGGCGCAGGTCATGAGGATGATCCGGGACAAGAAGTCCCAAGCGTTCGTTGAGAATTTCGCCGGGCAGTGGCTGCAGCTTCGTAATGTCTCGCTCGCGAAGCCTGATCCGGAAACCTTTCCCGAGTTCGACGAAGAGCTTCGCGAGGCGATGGTGCGCGAGAGCGAGCTTTTCTTCGATCACATCATGCGCGAAGACCGCAGCATCCTCGAACTTTTGAAGGCTGATTACACTTTCCTAAACCAACGGCTGGCGAAACACTACGGCGTCGAGGGGGTTGAAGGTCTCGGGTTCCGCCGGGTACAGCTCTCAGGCGAACAGCGTGGCGGAGTGCTGACGCAGGCGAGCGTGCTGACGGTATCTTCCTATCCCACGCGCACGTCGCCGGTTCTGCGTGGCCTTTGGGTACTGGAGAACCTGCTGGGAGACCGGCCACCGGACCCTCCCGAGTACGTTCCCGAGCTGGATGAGCAGACGGTGGCTAAAGCGGCCTCCTTGCGGCAAATGCTGGAGAGGCACCGGGCTGACCCAAGCTGTGCGGTATGCCATGACCGTATGGACCCTATCGGGTTCGGTCTCGAGAACTACAACGCCATCGGAGGCTGGAGAACGGCCGACGGGAACTTCCCCATCGACGCCTCAGGTGAGCTGCCGGGCGGGACACGCTTTGATGGTCCAGCGGGCCTAAGAGCTGTGCTCTATGCGCAGCAGGACCAATTCGCGCGGAATTTGACCGAGAAGGTGCTAACCTACGCTTTAGGACGCGGCCTCGAGAGCTACGATGAGCCAGTGATTGAAGAGATCCGGAGGGAGATCGCCCGGAACGGATACCGGTTCTCGAGCTTGGTTCTAGGAATCGTCGAGAGTATCCCTTTTCAGATGCGGCTTGAGGAAAGGAGTGACTGATCCATGAGAGGGAAACACATCCCGAGACGGACCGTGCTGCGAGGCTTGGGCACGACCATCGCTCTGCCGTTTCTCGATTCGATGGTGCCCGCTTTTGCAGCGCCTCGTCTCGCCGGAAAGACGCCGCGGCGAATGGCGTTCGTCTATATCCCTAATGGCGCAATCATGGGGGATTGGACGCCCGCCAAGCCCGGAGCTGGCTATGACCTTAGACCGATTCTCAAGCCGCTCGAGCCTTTCCGGAAGGACTTACTCGTACTAACCGGGCTGGCGCAATACGAGGGGAATTCCCTTGGGGACGGACCGGGTGATCATGCCCGCGCGGGGTCGACCTTCCTGACCGGGGTTCACCCCAAAAAGACGATGGGTGCCGACATCCAAGTTGGCATCTCGGTCGACCAGGTGGCGGCCCAAAAGGTGGGCGGCAAAACCCGTTTTGCTTCGCTCGAGTTGGGTACCGAGCCGGGGCGTTTGGCCGGCAACTGCGACTCCGGGTATAGCTGTGCTTACTCGAATAGCGTGTCTTGGCGCTCGTCCACTACGCCGAATCCTCCCGAGATTAATCCACGGCTGGTATTCGAAAGGCTGTTTGGAGATGTCCGAGCAGACGAGACCCCGGACGCTCGGGCACGGCGCCTCCGCCACGACCGGTCGATTCTGGATTTCGTGCAGGAAGACGCCAAGCGACTGCAGGGCTTGCTGGGACCGACGGATCGGCGCAAGCTTCAGGAATACCTCGAGGGGATTCGGGAAATCGAGCGGCGCATTTCTTCCGTGGAGAAGGAAGAGATGGAATTGCCGGCGGATCTGGAGAAGCCGCACGGCATCCCGGTCGAGTTTAGCGAACACGTGAAGATCCTGTTCGATCTGGCGACGGTCGCCTTCCAGACGGACTCGACGCGCATCCTGACCTTCATGATCGGGCCGGAGGGCAGCAACCGTAGCTATCCTGAAATCGGGGTCTCGGACGCGCATCACGGCTTGAGTCACCACCGCAGAGATCAGGAGAAGATCCAGAAGATCAGCAAGATCAACCGCTTTCACATCGAGCAGTTTGCTTACTTTCTCGGGAAAATGAAATCGGTCAGCGATGGCGAAGGAACACTGCTCGATAGCTCGATGATCGTCTACGGCTCCGGCCTCTCGGACGGCAACCTGCACACGCATACCGACCTTCCGGTGCTGCTCGCAGGCAGAGCCGGCAACACGCTGAAGCCCGGGCGGCACATGGTCTACCCGGAGAAAACACCTCTGAATAATCTGTTCCTTTCCATGCTCGACCGCATGGGCATACCCACCGAAACCCTGGGCGACTCGACCGATAAGCTCGAACACCTGTCCGATATCGGATAGGCGGAGCGGAGGACTCGGCCCTCCGACCTTGGGGTTTGCGGCTGGCCGCGGGGGCCGCAGTGCCAAGCGGAAGGCGCTGGTAGCGGTTGCCCGCAAGCCGGCTGTGCTGCTGCACGTGTTATGGCAGCGCGACGTGGATTTGATTCCTTTTATGGGATGAAGACCAAGGCTGCGTAACAAGACGCCCTAGCAGCGAGGAGCGGTTGGGTTTGGCGATCAGATATTTGGCCTGTCACTGGCGTTCCAGTCTCAGTTTTCGCTCTAGCGGTGGGCGAATCAGAGTTGCCAACGCAAGTGAGTGTCCATGGCCTACGGCACACCCAAGGGGATAAAACCGGTGGGTTTTCGACCGAGCGGTCATGCCGCCATGCCGGGCCTGCCAGCACCGCCACCAGGGGGAAAAACCCGCAAGCTTCTGAAGGGCTTAGGGTGTGTGCCGCGGATGATTGTAACCGACAAACCGAGGAGCTATCGGGCGGCTCGCCGAGAGCTTCTACCGAGTGTCACGCACCTGCATGAGAGTGGCAGAACAACCGTGCCGAGGTTTCACACCAACCGACCCGCCAGCGGGAACGGCAGATGAGGAAGTTTAAATCGATGAGGCATGCCCAATGCTTCCAATCGACCCACGGAGCGATCAACAATCTCTTCCGGCTTTGCCGTCACGAGCTCAAAGCAAGACACTATCGCTTCCTCCGCAACGGAGCCTTCGTCGAGTGGCGAGAGGTGACGGGTGCCGGAAGCGCAGCCTAGGTGCCGAGGGCAGAGACAGTCACTTGCTGACCCGCCAACTACCGCCTTCACACAACAACTTGACAACGCCAGCCGCTCCTTAGAAGAAAGGATTCGCGACCGATGAACCGCAAATGGAAAACCGCGTTCCTCACGATTCTCGACTACAGGACGATGGACTCGGTGAGCGTAATCGAGTCGCTACGCCAGCTCGGCTACGAGGGCATCGAGTGGACCATGGACCCCCATTTTGACCCCGACAAGCCCATTGAGGAACTCCGCGCCCTGGTCGATCGTACGCGCGACGCGGGGATGGACGTTTCCCAGGTCATGGCCCACGAGGACCTGATCTCACTGGACCAAGAGGCGAGAAAACGGCTCATCGACCGGATTGTGCGTACCATCGATGCGGCCGGCAAGTGCGGCGTTCCCGCCGTTAGCGTGCTCACGGGGCCCGCCATTTGGGAGCCGACTGCCGTGCGAATCGGTGAGGACATGAGCGAGTCCGCCGCTTGGGAGCAGGCCATTGAGGCATTCAACACCTTCCTTGAAGCTGCCGAGGCTGCGAACGTCCTGATCACCTCCGAAGCAGTCTATGGCATGCTGGCTCATGACTTTTACACGCACAAATGGTTGGTCGATCAAACGGACCGCCCGGCTCACAGGGTAAACTTCGACCCGTCCCATCATGTTCTCTACGGCATCGAGGACATGCGCTGGCTTATCACTCAGTGGGGCGACAGGATCGCGCATGTCCATATCAAGGACGGCATCGGCATCCCTCAGCTGGGGAAGTTTGTGTTTCCCCTGTTGGGCGAAGGGAGGGTCAACTGGAAGCAGTTCTTCGAGGCGCTCGAAGAGATCGGATACGACGGCTTTTGCAGCCTGGAGTTTGAATCGTTCCGGTTCTATCGCCAAGTGCTGAAGAACGATCCCGAAGCGGCCGCCCGGATCTTGCTTGAACAATTGAACGCGCTCTTAGACGAGAATTGACTTCCCACTAACTAAACTAGCCAAGGGTTCCGGCCGCGATGTCGCCTTAACGACTTCGACCTTGATGGCTGGCCCGACATCTTCATAGCGAACGACTCGTTCCCGCAACAGCTGTTTCACAACAACGGCGACGGAACCTTTAACGAGGTGGGACTGTCAACCAGCGTCTCCATCCGATGGAAAACCGTCCATGATGTTTGATTGCCACCACTCTCTTGTCTGGAGTTGCTCGTGTCATAAGTATAATAGGCATCAGTGAACGGGATGAGAGTCTTTTCGCGCGATTCCGCCGGTGTTGTTGGCCTGGGGGCCGCCCTAATCGGGACGCTGCTTGCCGGGCAGTTGCCGGCCGCGGGGGAAAAAACGAATCCTCCCACCGTTGAGTTCAACCGGGACATTCGCGGCATCCTTTCGGACAAGTGCTTCGCCTGTCATGGTCCCGACGAACAGCAACGGCAGGCCGGCCTGCGGTTAGACGTTAAAGAGGGCATGTTCGGAGACCGTGCCGGCGAGCGGATCATCGTACCCGGCGACAGCGCCCGGAGCACGTTGTTCCGAAGGATCCGTGCCGAGGACGAATCCGTTCGCATGCCGCCGGCCTACTTAGGCCATGAGAAGTTAACCGACGGCGACATTGATCTGATCCGGCGCTGGATCGAGCAGGGCGCCAAGTGGCAAGAACACTGGTCCTTCATTGCGCCCAAACGGCCCGGCCTTCCAGGTGTGAAAAGTCGAGACTGGCCCCGCAACGCAATCGACTACTTCGTGCTTCGCCGGTTGGAGGGAGAAGGAATCAGGCCGTCTTCCGAGGCCGACCGGGCGAGGTTAATCCGACGGGCAGCTCTCGATCTGACCGGGCTGCCGCCCACCCCCGCCGAGGTACGTGCCTTTCTGAACGACGGATCACCCCGCGCATACGAAAGGGTGGTTGATCGCCTTCTCCGATCCCCGCGCTACGGGGAACGGATGGCGGTGCGCTGGCTCGATGCGGCGCGCTATGCCGATACGAACGGCTACAGCAGCGACGGGGTCCGCAGCATGTGGCGCTGGCGCGATTGGGTCATCGACGCGTTCAACCGCAACCTGTCCTTCGATCAATTCACCGTCGAACAAATTGCCGGCGACCTGCTGCCCGGCGCCGGTCGGGACCAGATCATTGCCACGGGGTTCAATCGCAATCATCGCACCACCGCCGAAGGGGGCGTCATTGACGAAGAGTTTCGGGTTGAATATGTTGCTGACCGCGTGGAGACGACCTCTACCGTGTGGTTGGGCTTGACGGTGGGCTGTGCGCGCTGCCACGACCACAAATATGACCCCATTACGCAAAAGGAGTTCTACCAACTGTTCGCCTATTTCAATAATGTTCCGGAAAAGGGATTGGTGTACGACTACGGCAATGAAGAACCGTATATCAAAGCCCCCACGCCTGACCAGGAGGCGAAGCTGATTGCACTAGACCGCAAGGTGACCGCCGCGGAAGGAAAGTTTACTTCGCTCCAGGGGAAGCTTACGGCCAAGCAAAGGGAGTGGGAGCGGTGGGTTCGCGATTCGCAGACACCGGATTGGTCGATCCGCGAAGGCCTGATTTTGCACTTTCCACTGGACGGCGACCTCAGAGAGGGAACGGGGGTCTACGAACGCCGAAAGTCCTTCGACGCGAATGTGACGGCTGACTTTGCAGAAAAAACCGAGTACGACCGGAGGGACCCCGCGGTGGTCGGCGTAGCGGACGAAACGCTCCCCTTCGTCACCGGAAGGGTGGGCCAGGCCGGGAGCTTTGACGGTAAGCGTTTTGTAGACGCCGGCAAGGTAGCGAATTTCAACTACCTGGACCCGTTCAGCCTGATGGCTTGGATTTATCCCACGGCGGGGAACGGCGCCATTATCTCCAGCGTAGAGGATGTGGCCAAAGGCGAAGGTTATGGTCTTTACCTCCGAGAGGGCAAACTGCGGTTCCACTACACCCGCCGCTGGACCGACATCGGCTTCCGTCTGGAGGCCCAGCGCCCACTAGAGCTGAATCGGTGGCACCATGTGCTGGCGACTTACGACGGCAAGCGGAAGGCGAAAGGGGCGAAGGTTTACGTCAATGGCAAAGCACAGAAGGTGAAGGTGCTTTGGGACGGTCTGTCCTCGCCGCTGGTCCTTAAACCACCGTTTCGGATTGGCGCCGGTGAGGGGCCACAAGACCGCTTCCATGGTTACATCGACGACGTGCGCGCTTACAACAGGGCGTTGTCCGCCGACGAGGTGGTTGTTGTCCCGCTCCGGGAAACCATCCCGGAGATTGCTGCCGTGCCTCCTGAAGCGCGCGGGCGGGCGCAAGCTAACAAGCTCGCGTTTTGTTTCTTGGATCAGTACGCGCCCCAGGACATTCGGCAGGCCCGGCGCGAGTGGCTCGACTTGCGCCAGCAGCGCGAAGAGTTTCTTGCGAGTGTACCGACAGTGATGGTGATGAAGGAGAGCGAGAGGCCGCGGCAAGCGCATGTGCTCAAGCGCGGGGCCTATGATGCTCCGGGGGAGAAGGTTGATCCAGGCGTACCCAAGGTTCTTCCGCCGCTCAAACCCGAGTGGGAGAACAACCGCCTCGGCTTTGCGCGCTGGCTCGTGGACCGCTCAAATCCCCTCACCGCGCGAGTGACCGTCAACCGCTTTTGGCAAATGCTCTTCGGTGTCGGTCTGGTCAAGACGGCGGAGAATCTCGGTTCCCAGGGTGAGAGTCCGCCGAATCAAGACCTGCTCGACTGGCTGGCCGTTGAGTTCATGGAAAGCGGATGGGATGTGAAGGGAATCCTCAAGACGATGGTCATGAGTTCCACCTACCGTCAGTCGTCGAAACTGACGCCGGAGTTGCTCGCGAGAGATCCTGAGAACCGTCTACTAGCTCGGGGGCCCCGTTTGCGGTTGTCCGCGGAGATGATTCGAGACCAGGCGCTGGCGGTCTCGGGGCTGCTGGCGGAGCAGGTTGGCGGTCCGTCGGTGAAGCCCTACCAGCCGCCGGGACTTTGGAAAGAGCTGACGCACGAGAAGACCAGCTACGTGGCTGACAGCGGTGACAAGCTCTACCGCCGCAGCCTCTACACGTTCTGGAGGCGCACGGTTGCGCCGCCGTCGATGATCACCTTTGACTCGAGCGATCGCGAAAGTTGCATGGTTCGAGAGAAGAGAACGAACACGCCTCTCCAAGCGCTGAACCTGATGAACGATGTGACCTACGTCGAGGCTTCACGAAAGCTCGCTGAGCGGATGATGAAAGAAGGCGGGACGACGCCCGAAGAGCGTATCGCCTATGCATTTGAGCTCGTGACCGCGCGTCCGCCACGGGAGCGCGAAGGCAACGTGTTGCGACGGGGGTATCGCCTGTTCCTCGACGGATATCAGGCCGATCCCAACCAGGCAGCGGAGTTGTTGAGCGAGGGCGAATCCCCCGTCGACGAGTCACTCGATCCGGTCGAGCTGGCATCCTACAGCAGTGTCGCCAGCTTGATTCTGAACCTCGACGAGACGATCACGAAGGAGTAGCGATGACAATGCCTCCGAACCTAGAGAACCGACGGCTCATCACGCGCCGCCATTTTTTTGGCCGGACGGCCACAGGGATTGGCACGGCGGCCCTCGCGTCTTTACTGGGTAAAGACATGTCCGCGGCCGCGAGAGGCGACTCGCTAGAGCGACCGTTCCCGGGTCTGCCGACGCTACCTCATTTTGCGCCCAAAGCCAAGCGGGTCATTTGGCTGTTTCAGTCGGGCGGGCCGTCGCAGATGGACCTTTTCGATTACAAGCCTCAGCTCGACAAGTGGCGCGGAGAAGATCTGCCGGACTCGATCCGCAAAGGGCAGCGGCTGACCGGCATGACGTCCACGCAGGACAGCTTCCCAGTCGTAAACTCCGTCTTCAAATTCAACCGGCAGGGACAGTCTGGGGCCTGGATCAGCGAGATCCTTCCCGAGACCGCGAAAGTGGTCGATGATCTCTGCATCATCAAGTCGATGCACACCGAGGCGATCAACCACGACCCGGCGATCACGTTTATCCAAACAGGCGCCCAGATCGCGGGACGTCCGAGCATCGGAGCCTGGCTGGCCTACGGCCTGGGCAGTGAGAGTAGGGATCTGCCAGCCTTTGTTGTGATGGTCACGCAGGGTAGCGGTGGACAGCCCCTCTACGATCGTCTCTGGGGCAGTGGCTTCTTGCCGACGCAGTACCAAGGTGTCAAGTTCCGCTCGGTCGGCGACCCCGTCTTATATCTTTCGAACCCCAAAGGCTTCAGCGCGGAAAACCGTCGGGCTTATTTGGACGCTCTCGCCGAGCTCAATCGGATGAAGCTCGAGGAGTTCGGCGACCCCGAGATCTCGACGCGTATCGCCCAGTACGAGATGGCGTTTCGGATGCAGACGTCAGTTCCCGAGCTCACCAACCTCTCCGACGAGCCGGCTCGCATCTTCAAGCTCTACGGCGAGGATGCCCGTCAGCCGGGAACGTTTGCCGCCAACTGCTTACTGGCTCGGCGTCTCGCCGAGCGCGGGGTCCGCTTCATCCAACTTTTCCACCGCGGTTGGGACCAGCATGGCAAGCTGCCGGTAGCTCTCCCCAAGCAGTGCCAGGAGACCGATCAAGCCTCGGCGGCCCTGATTCAAGACCTCAAGGACCGTGGCATGCTCGACGACACGCTGGTGATCTGGGGAGGTGAATTCGGCCGAACGGTCTATTGCCAGGGGCACCTAACCGACGACGACTATGGGCGCGACCACCATCCACGTTGTTTCTCCATGTGGATGGCCGGTGGAGGGGTCAAGCCGGGCGTAGTGTATGGAGAAACCGACGACTACTCCTACAACATTGTCCGAGACCCCGTGCATATCCACGACCTACAGGCCACGATCCTCCATTGCCTGGGCATCGACCACACCAAACTCACCTTCAAATACCAGGGCCGCCACTTCCGACTCACCGATATCCACGGAGAAGTCTTGACGAAGGTTTTGGCGTAAGGGCAGTGGCCTTATGATTGACATCGCCTGACGACAGCGGCTGACCTCTGTTGCGCGACAGAGAGGTGAGCTGGCTCACGTGCGATTCAGGGGACTGACGCGACGTCCGTTTATGGAGATTGTTCCATGCGAACCGTCATTCTGGGCGCCGGCACCCTAGGTTCTCTCATTGGTGGCGGACTGGCGCGTATTGGCTGCGACGTGACCCTGCTGGGGCGCGACCCTCACATCAAGGCGATTCGGGAAGAGGGGCTGCGCGTCACGGGGCTTCAGGACTATACCGTTCAGGTGTCCGCCATCACCCAGCCTCAGCCTCTGGATGCGTGTGACCTACTTGTTGTGACGGTCAAGGCGCACGATACCGCAAAGGCTCTGCACAGCGTTGAGCACCTGGTGGCGCGGACAGTTGTCTCCTTTCAGAACAGCGTGACCAAAGACCCCCAGTTGGCGGATGTGTTTGGGCCAGAGAGGGTGCTTGGTGGAGCGTCCATTCTCGCGGGACAGCGGCCCGGGCCCGGCGTGGTCAGGTGGACATTTGACGGGGGGACGCGGGTAGGCGAGCTCGACGGTACGGGGTCAGATCGCTCCAAGACCATCGCGGACATGATGCATCGTGCCGGCTTTGACGCTGGTGTATCCGCAGCCGTTGTGTGCGACGAATGGTCGAAGTTCGTCGGGTGGATGCCATTGGGTTTACTCTCCGTCGTGACACGCCTGTCGAACAGCGAGGTTCTTTCAGAGCCGCCTCTTGCGGAACTCTACGTTAAGATGATTCGCGAACTTCAAACACTGGCGAGCGCACGCCAGGTCCCGTTGCAGGATTTCGGTCCCTACCTGTCGTAAACGATCGGAGAAGGGACGCTCGAAGAGGCGGTCAGCCGGGTTGTTGCCTCGCCACTGGCGCAGAAACGACCCGGGGTGCGGGGAACGATGCACTCGATGCTGCAAGACGTTTTGGCAGGCCGGGCTTCGGAACTGAATAGCTGCATAGCGCTCTGATGGTGGAGGCCGCGCAGCGAGAGCTTGCCATGCCGGTGAGCACCGACGAGCGGCTCCCACCCGATCACTCGGCCCTCACCCAGCGACACCACCCTCACGAAGCTCGTATTGCTTGGATGCTTAATCAGGAGTTTGACCTCCCCGCTCTTCATGAAGGCGAGATAGGGTGTTGGATCGTCCTGGCTCAACAAGCGCTCCCCGGGCGGAACCTCCGTCCAGGCGCCGTAGCGTAGCACTTCTTTGGCTTGTTGGCAGCGGAACCCCTTCGAAACCAGCAGCCGCTGGAGCGTTTCACGCCGAGTCATCACCAAGGTCGAATCGCCAGGCTGAGCGCGGCTCCGCCTCCAGGGGGCACGGCGACGCCCCATCGGAACCGACGATGCTCTTGGCTCGCACGATCTCTTGTGACCGTTCGGCCGACGATGTAGCCCAAGACTGCACCGGCGAGGACATCGGTCAAATAATGTTTCCGGCTCTTCAACCTACTGGCGCCGACGTAGGAGGCGAGCGCGTAGGCCGGCACTCCCGCCTGCCAGCCGTAGTGCTGAGACACAACGGTGGCCCACATGAAGGAGTTCGAGGTGTGTCCGGAAGGAAACGCGGTGTGGCTCGTCCGGTCAGGTCGCTCTCGATTGGTGATCACCTTCACCCCGCCCGTGAGTGTGTTGGTGACGATAAAACCTTGCGCCAGTGAATAGGTAAATTTCTGGAAGTCCGTGTTCTCGGTTGTTCGGCTCAGAAGAAAGGAGAGACCGATTGCAGGGCCCAGCAGTTGAGACTTGCCGATCTGCTTTCCCAAACTCTCGAACCTTTGCCAGCGCAATCCATCTTCGAAAAAACGGGTGACCCTATCGTCTGCGCGCAGAAACCTCGACAAGCCGCGAAACGCATACAGGTGTTTGCGCTCCAGCTCGGTGATATCCCCGCTCGCCTCGCCTCTCGCAAGATCGTTGATCGTGGCGCTCAGAATCTTGACGCCGGTCATGCGGGTTTGCGACATGGCTGCTTTTCTCCCTGCTGTTTCGTGACAAAAGTCCCGTTATTCCCGCGCCGCTTATAAGCCCATTGGCCCGGCGGTTGACCCAGCCGCCGCAAAACGCTCCGGCGCTGCTCCACCGGCCAGTGATCGAGCAGCCCCATCAGTTCCAGAAAATGTTCGCCGTCGAGATCGCCCTTGACCCGGTTGCACGCCTTGCAGCACACGGCCAGGTTGTCGAGCGTCGTGATCCGCAAAAGCTTGAGCGGCGTCTTGTGGTCGAGCGACACTTCCGGCAATCCCAGATGTCTGTTGCATTTCACGCCGTAGGAGCAGCGCCAGCCGGTTCCTTTCCCGCCGTGGCTCGACTCGATCAGCCAGCGCTCCAGCTCCTCGCGGGTGAACAGCGGGTGCGGATCGCGGCGGCGAAGGTTCGACCACAAGCGGCTCACCTGGAGCCTAGGTAGCCTGTTCTGCCTCATCCTCAAAGTCCATCTGCGCCTGGTCGGGATCGGCTGCCGGTGATACCCGCAGCGTGCCGATGAACGAAGGGTGGTCGCCGTGGAACTCCGACACCACCTTGCTCATCAGGTCATCGAAGGTGGCCGTGACCGTCAGCGTCGCCAGCCCCTCGCGGACCTTGCCCTGCATGGCGTGGACCGAGACATTGGGCAGCGTCAGTCCACCGCCGTTTCCATCTCCCAGCTCAATCGCGTGGGGGTACTTGTTGTCGCCGCCTTCCCGCAGTCTGGTTTTCGGAACGGTGAAGGCCGGCAGGTTGTCGCGGATCGCACCGCCGCAACCCAGGACTTCCGCCGCCCCATTGGTCAGATGGCCCTCCAAGACGATCTTGCCGCTGAGATAGGCCTCTTCTGCTCCTTCGAGCGTGGTCTTCAAGGTCTGTTTGATCGAACAGTTGGGAATTTCAAGCACGAGTTGTCTCCTCCTGATGGCTTAGAGCCGAGCCGCTTTCCTTCCCGCCATCCGGCGCGTAGAAGAACCAGCGGCGGGTCCGCCTCGCGGTCAGAAACAGCGTGACGACCGGCTCTCCGTTACGCTGGAACAGCTTGTGCTGGGCTTTGGCGCGCCGGAATACCACGTCGCCCGGCTGGCGCAGGAACACACAGCCGGGCGTCACTTCCAGGCGCTCACCTTCGAGATGCAGGCTGACGCTGGCCCAGGGGTGGTCATGGACGCCTCTTCCGCGGTCGGAGGTAAGCGTTTTGTGCAGGTAGATGTTGAAGAAGCGGTTGCGCGGGATGACGTGCCAGCGGCTCAGGTAGCGCCCGCCGATAACCCGATCGGGTGGCCGGGAGTTCATGATGCGCCGCGCCAGGCCGAGCAGCCTAGCCCGCAGGAAGTTGGGAAGTCTCATGGCTCTCCTTCACCCGACCAGCTCCTCCAGATGAGCGCGCAGGTCTTCGTTGTTGGTCCCGGGGATGATCCGCTGGCAGACGAACTCGATAACCCGGCTGAAGAAGTCCTCCCAGGCGTCCTGGGGCATGTTGCCGAAAGCGATCGACTTGGGCCGCGCCACTACCTCCCCCGACTTGGTAACTACTTGGTCCGAGTGGCCCACGGCCACCTTGATGACGTCGCTCAGGTCCTGCTTGGCCGCGTAGCGGTCCTGGTGCTGCCAGCAGGCGTCGATCAGCGCCCAATACAGCCGCAGCTGCTTGGGATTGCGGACCCGCTTGATCTCGCAGCGCACCTCCTGGCCGGGCTTGATCTTCGAAAGCTCCTCGGCGGCAAGGTGATCCGCCGCCTTCAGCCCCGAGATAGAGCGCGTCAGAAGAACTTGCATCAGAAGGGAACGTCCGGGTTGCTCGGAGTTTCCTCGCGGCGGTCTTCGTTCCGTGCTTGTTCGGAGTGGCCCTGGTCGCGTTCGCGCGGCTCGAAAAGCAGGATGGTGTACTGCCCATCCTTCGCCGCCGGCATGGCGTCGAGCCGTACGGTGTAGCCCGGGCGTTCACGGAACGGGAAGGCCTTGCCCAGGCGGGTGTAGGATTTTTTGACCTCGCCGGTGTGCTTGTCGGTGTACTCGCGCACCGTCATGGCGTCATAGTGCATCAGGCAGCCTCCTGCGCCTTGGTCTTAACCGCGGCGATCTCCAGCAGGCGCTTGTGAATCGCTGGCGCCTGCTGGACGCAGTTGGCGAGCAGGTCCTTGTTCTTCGTCATCCAGGCCGCTGCCTGCTCGGGCGTGCTCGCTTGAAGCGCCGCCGCCAGGGTCAACCCCCACCCGATCCAGTCAGCCTGCCCGTCCTTGCCTTGTCCCACGGGAATCAGCGACGGCGGCAAGGGCTGGCCCGTCTTCGGGTCCGTGGGCGGGGTGGCCTGGACCGCCTGCGGCGGCTTGCGCGCCCCGTTGTTGCCGTTGGACGCGCTCCGCTCAACCGTGTGCCCGTCAGCGGCGTTGGCGTCGTCGTCCTCGTCGGCGGCGATCCCCAGCAAGGCGGTCAGGGCGTAGCGGCGCATGTAGGTCAGCGCGCTTCCGAACCCCTGGCTGCCCGTGTTCTCGACCAGCAGCGGCGTCCGGCTCTCGATCGACTCGCCGCTTTCGTGCAGCAGCCTGGTGATCAGGCGGTACTTGCCGCCCTCATCGCTCTCTAAGACTTGCGTGAACCACAACCCGTTTTCGGTCAGCGGCTTGCGGATCGCCTCGATAATGTGGTCGAGCGTCGCGTAGCGGAAGGTATAGGTGTGGCCGCTCTTGGTCCTGACCTTGACCTCGCGGTTACGTGGAGGAGAGCTTATGACGCTTTGCGCCTTGGCGAGAGCCGCTATGAGACACGGTTGTCCTCTCCTCGGGCTAGGCGGACCGGGATCGCATACCGGACACCGCTCACCCCTTTGTTCATCGTTCATTCGATTGCTCCTATCCGCAGCGCACCGTTGCTGCTGCGTTTGACTTCCACTCCGTGCCCGTGGACGCGCCTAGCATCGGCGGGCACCAGTTCCTTGATGGTCTTCTCCGCCGAGCGGAAAGCCTTGGCCGCATGGCGGTTCTCAAGCCACGCAGTGGCCGGACCCGTCCAATCCGGGTTGTCCGTCATGTCTACTTCCCTGATCGCGGGCTTGGGCGGCTCGACAGGTGGCAACACTACAGGCGGCGTCAGCGTTTCCACGCACTGCCACAGCAGATGGGCCCGGCGCAGCAACTCGGCCAGGTAGGCGAGGTCGAGCGGTACTTCCTCGAATCTCGGCACCCGCGCTCCCTCGATCACCGAGAGCACTGCCAAGGGCGCGCCGGTCACGTACATCTGCCAGTGAACCTGCGGCATGTAGCGGGCAACGACTGTTTCAAACGGCTCGAAGCCGACGACGTGCTTGGCCTCGACCACGGCAGGACCGTCGGGGCGGGAGGCGTCGAAGCCGTCGAGGGTTGCTGCTGCCCAGGGACGCTCTTGCGATGTGACGACTTCGCCCCGGCGGGTGAGCGGGCGCCCTGTCCTGTGCTCGTACCAGTCGAGGTTCAACGTCTCGGTCGCCTCGCCTAGCCGTACAGCCCAGATGCCCGAAAGGTCGGGTTGCTCATAAGAGGGGTCGCCCGTGAGTTCCCTCCACAGGTCGTAGAGTTCCTGGTCGCCGCCGTCCATCAGGACCTTGACGCGGCTGGCGGTCAGCTTGCCCTTGCGGAGGCGGAGCTGCTCGGCGGTCAGGCTCATTCGCCCTCTCCGCAGGCCTCGGCCAGGCGATGAATACCCGCTTTGTAACCCTCGCTCCAAACAACATCCATCCTCGTGTTCGCTCCCCAGAGGTAGCCGAAGACCAGGGCCAGCACAGCCAGTAAAATACCCAGCCCGCCGCGGTTGATCATGCCGACTGGCGCCTCAAGAACCCACTGACGAAGCCGAGCATTCCGCCGACCTGCCAGGGCTGCATCTCAGCCCCAAGCCACTTGATGAACGCAGCGAAGGTGTCGCTGAACACCAACCCCACCACCCAGCCCGTGAACGCGCCGGTGAAAAAGCCATAAAGCGGTGACACCAGCAGGAGGCTGCCGGCAATCACTGCCCCTCCTAGAACCTTCGTGTAGTTATCGTCCATGCGAAGTGCTACCGTTGAAGTGCATTGCGGAGCGGCCGTCCCGCAAGAGTCGCCCGGGATCATCCCCCTGGGACAGCAGGAGGAAACATTGGTCGAGTTGTGGAAGATCATCGAGGCGAACCAGTTTCTGACCACTGTCATTCTTTCGTTTTTGACTGTCTTGGGAATCGCAGCGACGGCCTGGTTTGCTAGGCGTAATAACCAGAACACCGTGTTCTTCAACCTGCCTACATTGACCTTGAAGAAAAACAAGTCTTTCAGTGGGCAGCCTGGCTTCAGGTTCATCGTCGATCCAGAACCCGGCGGTCGCCTGAAATGGCTTGTAAGCGGTGTGCGGCTCGGTGGCGTGTGTTGCCGTCGCTACCTTGCTAAGACTGGCGAACCGACTCCGAAGCGAGCTAGCATTCTCATACCCTTTGAACCCGGCCCGTGGCAGCGGAGAATCCGCTTCGATCCTCCGGTAGCCGAAGACTGGGTATTCCTTCATTCCGACGCTCCCGACCCTGTCACCATTCGATTCAGCGTTTCGGTGAGCGGCTCGCCGGGATTTCGCAAGACCAGAGACGTGCGATACAGTCGCCGGGTATGACCTAAGCCGCTTTTTGTTCTCGGTCATTACAAAAGGCATTGGACTGCCAAGCTAGCGAGAGCCTCCGTCCAGTTCTACCTTGCGCACTGGAAATGGCTCTGGCCTACACTGATCGGAGCGATCGCCGCGCTGGTTGGCCTTCTCAATGTGCTCGTTAAACTGTTCCTCTAGCTCCCGGCATAGATCCGCCGCAGCCCGGAAACGCGCAGGGGCCTCAGCTATCGCGATTCTCGTCGTCATGACGTAGCCTCGGCCCTTGAAGATCCAGCCCTGGACGTAGTAGTCGGGGTCGCGTGGCTTGTATTTGTCTTGGACGTTGGCGGCGGTATCGCGGAGCATCGCTTCGGCTTCGTGCACAGTGCCGCCGTTCGAAAGCGCAACCACCACCAGCGACGGCTTTCTTTCCTTGCGCTTCCACAACGTGTCGAACATGAACGCGGCTAGCAGGAGCAGAACGTCACTCACCATCACGCCCCCTCCTCGTTGAGCACCTTTTCCCGGAGCTTATTCGGACGCGCCAGGTCCAATGCAAGGCAACTCCTGACGCGATCCTGAATGACAGGCACGGCCTCCGCCAGCACGTCGCGGATAGACACGGCTTTCGCCAGCTCCTCGCGGACGATCTCACGAACTCGCTTCTCCTCCATCACCCCACCCCCTCGTTGAGCACCTTCTCCTTCGCTTCCTGAGCCGCCTTCTCCGCCGCCTCCAGGAGGTCGAGGGCCGCGTTGACCTTCTCGAAGAAGTCGGGGGGCGGGGGGCGGCGCCCTTTGAGGATGTGGTTCAGCAGGGTCGGGTTGATCCCGAGAAGGTCTGCGAGGTCCTGCTGTGTGACACCCAGCTCCGCGAGGCGGCCCCGGAGACGGTTCATGCCCTTACGCACAGTAAGTGTCACTTACCACGAGTATAGGTTAGTCTCACTGACCTGTCAGGAAAAAAGCTTCCTTGTTATCGTATGGGTGTGGAGGTTGTTGGCAAACGCATCCAGGAAGCCCGCCGACTCCGGCGGCTTTCCCAGCTCCAACTGGCCGCCAAAATTGGCAACTACACTCGGCCGATGATTTCAATGATTGAGCACGGTCGATCGGGCATGTCGGCAGAAAACTTGTTGGCGGCGGCAAAGGTCCTAGGTGTCTCGACGGATTATCTTTACAGCCTCACCGACGACCCGGCCCCAGCTGCCGAACTCGCTCACCAGGAAGCCGATCCCGAGCTAGCCTGGGTCGGCAAGTACGGCGTTCTCGGCTCGGCGGGTCCCGGCGCGTTCGTGGACAGCGAGCACGTCGTCAAGCAGATTGGCTTCCGCCGCGACTGGCTGCGCAAGAAAGGACTCAACCCCGCCAAGTGCAGCGTGATTGACGTGCACGGCGATTCGATGGAGCCGACGCTACACCACGGGGCCATGATCCTGATCGATCACCAGCGCGTCCGCCG
This sequence comes from Bryobacterales bacterium, assembly GCA_965248105.1. Lineage (GTDB taxonomy): Bacteria > Acidobacteriota > Terriglobia > Bryobacterales > UBA6623. Next base: position 799,257 of record CBDFIK010000005.1, on the reverse strand, counting down.
CCTTAAGAACCGCATCTTCGCCGTGCGCTCCGGCGACGGCCCGCTAATCAAGAGGCTCATGCACGACAACCACCACTGGCTGCTCGTGAGCGACAACAAGGAGTACAAACCGGTGAAGTGGCCGCGCGAGGCCGTGGTGATCGGGCAGGTGATGTGGACGGGGAGGACGCTGTGAAGAGGCGGCTTATGTGCTGGAGATGCGGAGTGAGGCGGCTGTTCGACACGGATTTCCGTGGCGACCAGTGCCGAGATGATGGCTGCGTTCGCCGATCTGCGGGCCGACCCCCGAGCTTCTTGAACCACTGCTCCGCGCCGTTAAGTGGGAGAGGAAGGAGTATCACGAGTGAAGAAGCGACCAGGCAAGAAGGAGGCCGCAAAAATCGCGGCCTGGAATAAACTCAGCTTGAGAAAACAGCTTAACCAGATCTCTGAGAAACAAGACTGGCGCGCGCCCAATTTCGACAACCTCGACCAGCAGTGGTCGGATGAAGATTACACCCAGGATTGGGCAAATGAAATGCACAGGCGTGACCCGTCGATACAGATCTGTGAGATTAGGTCAAACCCCAACGATCCCCCAGACTGCTTCGCCAAGATGAACGGGAAATGTGTTGCCGTCGAAGTGGGGAAGCTAGTAGGGGAGCATAGGGATGCGGACTGGCCCCTGGAGAAGTTCAAGGAGAGCCTACAACAGATGGTGAAGCAAAAGGATACGGGCCGAGATCGTTCCCTGCACAAGCAATTCCTGCTCATTCCGGTCGGCACCGAGACCCTCTTGGGTGAGAGTGTCCTGAAAGAGTACTTGAAGAAAATCAAAGTGCCCCGGCCCAACAGCTTTGACGCCGTCTACGTGATGGGGAGTCATGTGCCCAATGATGGCGATTCTGGACTCCGTAGAGTATCCCGTCCTGATTCGAACTGTTACAAATACGACGAAGTAGGGCCCAATCTCGCCGAAGGACACTACCCAGTCTTTGAAGTCTGCCTATCTGATTCGCACCACCAGTGACGGCCTGATCGTCAAGAGGTCAGGGAAGAACAAGAAAGGACTGCTGGTGGGCCGACCGCGATAACGATGCGTACAAACCCCGGCCAATTGGCAGGAGCGATCGGACCCTCGGCCTCGTCGTGTGGTGGGCGCACACGGAGAAGTTGGAAAGATTAGGGAGGTGAGATCATGCCTGAACCGCTTGACCCTATAAACAAAAAAGATTTAGATGATGTGATCACGATTATTACGGTACACACCGCCGATCAGGGACGTAAAGCTCTGAACGGCTTGTTAACGACTGCCATAGTATTGACCATTGCTTTTCTTTTGGGTGGCGTTTGGGGGGTGTTGATAGTCTTTGTTGTTCTACGTATTATTCAATTGTTTCACCCCAGCAAGAAATACCACGATGCTATTAAAGACTACCATGTGAATTATTGGAACAGATAGATCGCTCGAACTGGCCAGTCTCACTACGGTAAGCCGAGGAGTGCCCCATAGCCCGCCTCAATCCTCGCGGTGTTTCCAGTACGTGTCTATGAGCACCGTGAGTACCCTGTCCAGAACGTCTGTTTGCAGTGTCGCGAACGACCTCTCGTACACATATCGCCAATCCACGAACACTGTCCGGTACTCCTCGAGAATCTCACTCAAGCGTGATGGACGTGGATAAATCAGTTCCTTCATGGTCCGTGCTTCCCGGACTCTCTTTGGCTCTACCAGTTCGTGAATCGGATCGTCTACAGTTCCCGTGCCGCGTCCACGTTGCCATGCCTCTTCAAGCAGTTTCTGTGTCTTACAATCCAGTCTGTCGAACAAGCAGAGCAAATCGTGACCTCTAGGCGGGTCACCCTTCAAGTCTCGACAGAGCCATGCCTTCAGTGCGATTTCGATTCCCAGCGCCCATAGAACGGGTGCGGCTTGAAAGCTTCCGCTGAAATCTACAAAGTCGCCCTTCTTAAAAGCAGCGCTGCCTTCACGATCTATCTTCGCCGCTATGGATCGCAGTCCAGCCGCGCTGGCGATCATGCGGCTCGTGCTAAATGCTGGTTCATCCCTGTTGTTGGCGCTCATTAATGATCTCCGTTGCGACGATACCGCTCCGAAGTTGCCTGTGGCAACTCCCCAACTCCGGCCGCTCCGCGCGAGGCGCTTTAGCCTCCCGGCACCGGTAGCGCCCAGATCCGCCGCCATAGATTCCCTCACGCCTTCCTCTTGTGCCGCTTCCGGCCTTCCCGCCCTCGCCGCCCATCAGCTGCACACAGACCTGATCGACCCACTTGATGTCATAAGGGTAACAGCCCTCGCATTCGTCGAGCAGGGCCAACAGGGCGGCGGCGGTGTCTGCGAATAGAGGGTGGCAGAACTATGAGCCGTTACCGTGGCCCAGGGCGGGCCGGGTAGTTGGGCAGGTGCGGTGGGCGGGGAGAACGCTGTGAGGCAACCGAGCCACACGCATGCCTTCATGCTAGGCTAACTCAGGTAGATAAGTCCCTTTCAAAGGAGGTAGGAACTATGAAGATCCGAACAGCAATACTACTCACGGCAATCACGTTGTTCGCCCTAGGCGGATGCCAGGAGACCCCCGAGCCGACCGCCGACCCGGCACCCGCACCGACGGCACCGGCGGAGCCAGAGCCAGCACGCACCGAGCCCGAAGAGCCGGATACGGATTCCGACGAATCCACCGAGCCCTCAGGGGACACTAACCAATAGGAGTACAAGCCGCTGGCGCTCCCTGAGGAGTGGCCGGTTCAGGCCATGAACGAACTTCAAGTGTCCGTGAAACGCTTCTTTGTCAGCAAGCGGGCGTTACCTAGATTTGCGAGAGCTTTGGCACCGGCCCGCTGGCCCGATGAACTGGAAAAACCCGATCCGGGTTTTAGCCGATGGATGTATACTTGCTCCTTACGACGCTTAACGCTCACTGCCATCCTTTTCGTATTTCTTGGCAGCATTGCGGCCAGTCAGGTCTCGCACAAAGACCTAGCCATCGACCAAATCCGGCGAATGATTAGAGTTGCTGCCGGACTTCCATGGATAACGTATGGCGACCTTGACCGGGACATCGTCAGCCTTCAAAGGCTCATGGACTCGAAGGAATTCGATGCCGCGGGACTTAACAAACTGTCGCCCGGCGAGATCCGATCCCTCGACAGATGGATTTCTGAGTTTGCATTCGCTCTCTTGCGTCCGAGACAGGGGGACTGCTCGCCTGCAATCGAAAGCACGATCGACGGAGAGTTTAATGGCTGGAGCGGCGATACAATCTTCAAGCTGACGAACGGACAGATCTGGCAGCAGGCATCCTACGACTACGAGTATGAGTACGAGTACAGGCCGGACGTGATCATATTTTCTTCGTCCGGCGGTTGCAAGATGCTTGTTGAACGCATGGATGAGGCCATAGAGGTCAAACAGCTTCGCTAGAGCCGTGTGTTTATTGTGGTGGGGATGACCGCTGCCAATACTGCGACGCGAGGGAAAGGGGGGTAAGTCCCTGGGGAAGGGAGGCTCGACAAACCTCCACAGGGCGTATACCAGCCCTGCTTACAGCTCGCAGTCCTGATAGTCCGAGGCCATACAGACCCGCGCTAGTTCAGTCGCTCGGCTGACCTCGGCGCGGGTCATTTCACGTTCAATACTGTTCCGCAACTTCCTGGCTCTTGCGTTCCCGTTTGCGCCAGCGATGTTGAACCACATGTGCGCGAGCACGGAGTCCTCAAGGACGCCCCCCAGCCCGGCACCGTAACTGAGCCCGAGGGCGTACTGCGCATGGGCTTGGCCCTGCTCGGCAGCCAGTCGGTACCATTTCACGGCTTCGGCATCGTCTTTGAGAACGCTGCGCCCGGTGGCGTACATGCGCCCGAGGGTGTACTGCGTATCGGCGATTTCCCGCGTCCGAAGCGAGCCGGGACGGACGCCTGGCTCGGCAGCCAGCCGGTACCAGCGCGCCGCTTCCGCGGCGTCCTTGAGGACGCCCTCGCCAGCACCGTAACTGAGCCCGAGGGCGTACTGCGCACCAGCGTCACCCTGTTCGGCGGCCAGCCGGAACCATTTCACGGCTTCGGCATTGTCCTTGAGAACGCCCTCGCCAGCACCGTAACTGAGCCCGAGGGCGTACTGCGCATCGGCTGCGCCCTGCTCGGCGGCCAGTCGGTACCATTTCACGGCTTCGGCATTGTCCTTGAGAACGCTGCGCCCGGTGGCGTACATGCGCCCGAGGGTGTACTGCGCGCTGGCGACGCCTTGCTCGGCAGCCAGCCGGAACCATTTCACGGCTTCGGCATCGTCTTTGAGGACGCCCTCGCCAAAGGCGTACATGACACCGAGGGCGTACTGCGCTTCGGCGGTTCCTTGCTCGGCGTGAACGCGGAACCCTCGTATCGCTGTGGCATAGTCGCGGCGTTCATACGCCGCCACGGCTTCGTCAAATGTCTGCGCCGCCGCGACCGGTATGCCGAGCAGCACAGCCAGCAGCGCCAAGCCGACAATGCCGTGCCGAATCAGCCGGTTTTTAATGCATGTTTGTAGCATCAGGGGGTCTGGAACATCTCGGTCTTAGGCTACTGAAAAGTTCACCCGGCCCACTAGGAGCCCAGCGCCGCTCCTGGGGGCTGTTCCAAGCCTTCCCGCAGGGATAAATGAGGACGAGAGCGACCCCTCATGGGGCCGGATAGAGGTACGCCGCTCAGTACCGCTATCGGGGTCACATGCCCCCCCGCTTTGCGGCGATGCCTGGGAGATTCTTCGTCGTGAGCGATCCCACGTCTGCCGTCTTCAGTTCCGCATCACCCCAGTTCTTACAATAGTTCTGTCCTTTCTTGTGATCGAAGTCGTTGGCGAACAGGCAGCGCCACCCCGGACCAAGCCCGGCGCGCACCATCCCGCCGCCCGCGAAGAATTCATAGAACGACCTCATCGGCGCTGCGGTCCCCCCTGCTTAAACAGCGGCCACTTCTCGCCGAGATACGTATCCACCGCTTCCCTAACCACCCAAGCCTAGCAGAGCGGGTGGAGCATAGCCAAGTCAAGCTCGAAGGGCTGCTGGAAGGGTTGCGCGAGGCCATCAGCGGACGGGCCAAGGCCAGCTAAGGCCGAGCGCGGTATGAGGAATGAGAACTGCGATTATCGTTGGCGTTTCTGGAGTGTTGCTGATCTTAGCGCTGTGGCAGGGTGTCGAAGCACAGACTGTGGTAGCCGCGATCAAGATGTACCTTCTTCATGGTTTTAGTGTAGCCCGCAGGACGCAGGCCGATTCGTCTTACACTCTCAGTCCCGATCAGGCGAGGGCCGGTCCAGAGATCCATCCCACGAGCGACCAGCGCTCCCCGCGAACCAGCGGACCCACCGAATGCGGCACGAAGGAAGGGAACACGATCAGCGTCCCGAGGCGTCGGGCCTGCCACGGATCCGGGGACCCGGCGTGCTCGAGGGTCAAATCGCCGCCGTAGTAATCGCCGCCCGAAGACAGCTGCAAGACGAAGCTGAGTTTCCGCACGCTCGAGGCCCCTGAGTTCATATCCATGTCGATGTGCGTGTGGTAGGCGCCGGCATCCGCATCGGAGTAATGAGTCAACTGATATTCCCCCTTGCCGTCCAACTTGAATCGCCAATGCTTTTCGTTCTCAGCCAGGGCCGCATCGCCGGCCAACCGGATAATCTCCATGGTGGAGTCAGGCCAGCCAACTTCGCTGCGGCGGGTTTCGGAGTGAAGCCGGTTGTCGGAGAGGATGCCGCCGGGCTTCATCGCCGTTGACCGGCGCAATAGCTCCAGCTGGCGCTCGACGTAATCGGGATTGAAGTAGCAAGGAAGAATGGAGTGGGATGGCATGGCTCTCTCAATTCAACCGGTTCCAAACGAGACCATCAACGGTCGTCATGGAATTCTTGTCGGGGGAGAGACTGGCGGGCTGGAGCTTGCCGTCCGTCAGAAGCCGTTCCGGCTCGTCAGGATTTTCCGGGTCGAACTCCAGCACCCAGGCGTGCCAGTCGATGTTCCCCGCTTGTTCAGGTTGAACCCGCTTTGCGTTCCTCAAGTCAGTGAGGGCTACCTCGCTAGGATCACCACGGGTAAAAGCTATGTATCTGTGTCTCATGCCCAAGACGGTCCTTTCTGGCCTTTCTCGCCCGGTTCGCCCTTCTGCCCCTTCTCTCCGGCAGTCCCGTCTTCTCCGGGTCCCCCCTGTGGTCCGTTTTCTCCGCCGGGGCCGGGTTGTCCCTTAGCTCCAGGGCCTCCTGGTCCGCCTTTGGGGCCGTTCTCGCCCTGGCCACCCGGATTTCCTTTCTGTCCAGGGTCTCCCGGTCCGCCCTTGGGACCGTCCTCGCCTTGGCCGCCCGGATTTCCTTTCCTGCCTTTCCTGCCTTTTCCGCCCTTGGCTCCAGGTTCTCCGCCTTGCCCCGTCTGGCCTGTAACGCCCTTTGGCCCCAGCTCTCCCTTGTCACCCTTGACGCCCGCAGGACCGATGGGTCCGATGTAGAGCAACGGCGCGTCGAAGGATTGAGCGGCAACATCGTTTGCGGTGTAAGCGGCCGCGTAAATAAACCAGTTGATCGCCATGGGGCCTCAGCAAAACCAATACATCGCAACGTACTGCCCATCCCTGTAGCCAATGCTGTAACCGTTCAGGTAGGAATCGCCTCCCGTCGGCCCCTTCTCGCCCTTGGAACCCTGCAAGCCCACGTTGCCGGCGATTTCAATGGCGGCGGGGCTTCCGAACGAACCGGCGGCGATATCCGGTTCTGACGCCGCAATCGCATCGATGGACCACCTGATGGCCATGCTTAGCCGTCCTCACAGGCCGCGTTCCAGCCATCCTGATAGCCGGATTGCCACGAGGGGCCTTGCCCTGGACTGCCGGCATTCCCTGAGCCGCCTGGACTACCGGCGCTTCCCGGGTTTCCCGAGCTACCCTGACCGCCGGGATTGCCTTTCTGCCCAGGATCACCTGGTCCACCCTGTGGGCCGTTTTCGCCTTGAGGGCCGGGGTTGCCTTTCTGTCCAGGGTCTCCTGGTCCGCCCTTGGACCGTTTTCGCCTTGGGGGCCGGGGTTGCCCTTCCGGCCCTTGCCGCCGGGTCCGCCCTTGGCGCCAGGAGCGCCATCTTGGCCGGGCGAACCCATCCGGCCCCCGGGACCTTTTGCTCCCTCTGTTCCGGGACTGCCTGGATCGCCGGGCAAGCCCTTGGCCCCCGGTTGTCCCTTGCCTCCCGGAAAACCGATATGCGCCGGGAACGGCGTGTCAAAATCCGAGGCCGCTACAGGCTCCGGGGAGCCGGCTTCCTTGAAAGCGTTAATAGCCCATCGAATCACGGCTGTCCACCTGCGGTGATTCAGGTCCAGACCGCAATCGAGACCCGTCTGCCTTTCGTAACCGGCAACACCCTGTGCGGATGCGTCACTTCGGACGGCCACAACAGCAGCCAGCCTACCGGCACAATGGCGTCGTTGAATGATTGGCGGGGAAACCACAATTCCCCGCCCGCGCAAGCCGGGCGCAGTTTGATCGAGCACGACACATACGAGTTGTCTTCGTGAAGCCGGATACCGGGTTGTCCCCCGGAGGAATACCTGATGAAAAACACATCCTTTGGTTCCCGCCACCGCGCGGGACGCCAGACGGATTCGATGATCGGCCCGAGAACGCTGTTCAGGTGTCCTAGCAGGGTCTGGCAGGCTTCGCCGTTCCACGCCTTGCAACGAAGCTCGTCCCCGGGCACGTTGTCTCCCGGCAGCGGCCCCCACAGATCGGATTCCTGAACAGCCTCGGCCAAGGCCAGGGCCGTTTCGCGTTTCAGGAACGGCATGCCGACGATGTCGTTCCCCAAGAGGCTGAATTCTCCGGCATCGCGGGCAAGGTCAATGTTCGGTCCCGAGACCGCGGCAGGGCTAGGCTCTTCCAGGAAGCGGTTCATCATGGGCGCCGGCCCGTTGTCGTGCAGGAAGGCTGGATAGCAGCCGCTCTTTTCGTTCTTGACGGTCCCGTTTTCTCGGACTACATGGCCGTTGGCGTTGTGCAAGGCCTGGAACAAGTAGGCTTCCCGGTCCACGCGCCAGATCCCGCGGTCGCTCCTCTGAAGAATGCGTTTCTGAATGGCAAGCTGATCGTCTAGCGATTCCATATTCAGGGCTTCCCCGATCTCGGCTTCGAGATCGCTTGCCATGCCTACCAACGTCCCCGAACAGGGGAAGTTGTAAATCGCTGTTTCGGAACCTGTCTCGCCGGGCCAGCCGTCCGAAGCGTACTTGACCAGTTGATCCCGCAGGGATTCGTCCGGCCAACAGGCCACCTCGCCGCCGATCACGATTTGCGATTCCATGGAGCCATACCGCTTTAGCAAGTCGTCGGGACCGACGAGCGGATAGGTGTCGTAGCCGTCCACCGCCAGCGCCACCGTTCTTGCCTGGGATTGATCCAAGCCTTCGAGCCAATCTCTCAGGGCGTTTAGCTTGCGTATCCCCCCTCGGCCGGATGTGTCCCAGCCAGGCTCGCCTTCCAGGAGGATGTCGTAGCTGTATCCCATCCCCTCCAGTGCCCGGCACAGCCTCGCGGCTTGCGATCGTTCGGTGGCGAAGGTAGCGGTTCGCAACTCGAAGGCGGGTCTTGATCCTTCCGTGGCGGACGGCCATCGTCCGGACGGCTTAGCGAGCCACCGCGGAACAGCCCAAGCCGACAGCGTGGCCGGCGGGTGTTGCCCATGCCGCGTCTTAACTTCCGGATTCGTGCCGCCATGGTAGGGGATAAATTCGTCAGTTGGAATGACCGACTCTTTCTTGGCGGCCGCGAGCAGCTTGCGGGCGCCAAGTCGCGAGAGCCAATAGGCCACTGTCCAGTAGGTATAGGGGGCCGGCATCAACCCGTTTTCGGCGGGCGCGGGATCTGTCATGAATTTCCCGCCGAGATAGACCAGATCGCCGCGCTCGATGAAGTCCAGACGATCGAGTATCTGCGCGTCATCTTCGAGAATGATGGCGCCTTCCGGCATCTCGGCCACGCGTTGCCACGCCAGGTAGTGCCCGGCGAAGCACGCAAGCTCTCCCCACGTCAGCAGCCTCTTGGCCAGCGGATCGCGCCAAGCCGGGCAGGGCTTCCAGCCCTTGCCGGCGGCCTCTTCGCCTCGGGGAGCATCGATGTAGGTTGCTTCGTAGCCGTGCTGTCTTAGCTCGGCATCCATTGTCGGCCGGCGCTCGGTGAATGCGCTTACGCAGAGTATGTTATTGGTCATTTGTGCCGTCCTGTTTAGTTTGTTGGGACCTGGGTAGCGTCGCCGTGCCAGTAGTAGCCGCTTGCCGTTGTCCAGCGGCCATCGGCGAGCTTCGCTAGGGGTCGAAGGTCAGCCGCCGGCGTGTTCGCGGGCGCATCGGTGTAGTAGACAAACACTTGCTGTCCTCCTGGCCCTGGATTACCGGCAGCTCCGGGCAAGCCCTTGGCTCCCGCCACGCCCTTCCCGCCGGGATCGCCCTTGCCGCCCGGATCGCCGCCTTGACCGAGAAAACCCTTGGGACCAACTTCCCCCTCTGAACCCTTATCGCCCGGGGCGCCGCCTTGCCCTGGAGAACCTTCCGGGCCAAGCTCCCCCGGCGGACCTTTTGCTCCTGGAGCGCCGCCTTGTCCCGGGAAACCCTGTGGTCCAGGCGGTCCTGGCGGACCCTTCCCGCCCGGAGCGCCGCCTTGCCCCGGTGGTCCCGTCTCTCCTGGCGGCCCCGGATCACCGGGGCTTCCGGTCAGGTCGCCGCGCAGCGTCCAGGCTCCCGACACCTTCTCGCCCCACTGGCCGTCGTCGGCGATGGCCACGTCGCCATCATTGCCAAGATCACCGGGCGGCCAGGAAGCCACGCGGTGGATCGAGGTGCCCGACTTGCCGGTCAGGTCGGTGCCGGTCGGGGTCCAGGCGCCGTCCTGCTTCTTCCACACCGTGCCGTCGTCCTGGACGTAGAGATCGCCGTCCTTGCTGTCCTGGGTATGGGCGGTGTCGTCCGGCGCGCCCCCTCCCGCGAAAATTGCCGCCCCGTCAGCGGCTGGGGCCGTCGGAGTCACCGTCTTGGGGCCGGTGGCGGCGCTCTGGTTGCCGCTGCGGTCCTTGGCCCGCACCCAGACGTAATAGAGGGTGCCGGGATTCCAGCCGCCCGACTCGTATAGGTCCGAGGCGAGAGTGGCGGCCAAATTGTTCTCGTCGAATGTCGACGTCACGCCGATATAGACGCAGGCCGCCTGGAAGTCGTTGTCGGCGGGGTTTGTCCATGTGGCGCGGATGCCTCCCGGAGCGCTGAAGACTGCGAGGTCCGCCGGCGTCGCGGGCGGAGTCAGGTCGCCGCCCACCTCATGCTCAACCGTCCCGGACCAATCGCCGGCCACGCCGTCGCGGTTCACGTGCCGCGCCCGGATCTCGTAGGCGCGGCCGGCGGCAACCGGGGCGAAGCGGAAATTCGCGCCCGCCGACACGCCCGAAATCCACGCCTCCGGCGCCGCTCCCGAGGCGGCCTTCTCCCGGACCTCGACGACGGTCTCCCGCGCCGCCTTCGCTCGCCAGCCGATCAGCAGATGAACCACCGTCTTGCCGTCCAGGTCGATCACGGCGATCTCATCCGCCGCCAGATCCTCGACGTCCGGGACTGCCTGATCGTCCAGCAGCCGGATCACACGCTGCGTCAGCGCCGGCAGGACCAGCGTGTCGCCGTAGGTGTCGTCGAGGACTTCCCGCAGGGTGAGCGCCACGGACCAGTCCCGCCGGATCGAGACCCCCTCGACCTCCATGAGCTTGTCCTCGAAACCGAACTCGGAGAGGGTCACCCGGACGACCTCGGTCGGGATCAGGGCGAGCCGCTCGAAACGCTCTCCGGGTGTCACTGTTACTTCCAGCCGCAAGCTCTCCCGCGCTCGCCGCAGATTGATGGCCTGCAGCCTCCCGGCGGCGATCGGGTCCGTGACGTAGGCCAGCCGGATGTTGCCCGAGCGCTTGACGCCGTCACGCTTGAGCGCCCCGGCGGGTAGGCCCTGATCGTCATAGGAGTCCACGTATTCGGGCAGGGAGAGCTTGGTCCACTGGTGCTTGGGGTGCGAGGATTGCGCGATCTCCGAGGTCACGGCGTTGATCCGCCCCTGCAGCGCCGGCCAGGGCTGGACGGTGGGCGGGGAGATGATGTCCGCGTCGGCGAGGACGAGCTTTTCCGTCGCCGGGCGCGCCGCGCCGGGCCGGAAAAGCAGCTTTCCTCCGGCCTCGATCACCTCCCCGGCCCAGGCCGCGTCCAGCTGGTCCTCGGCCCGGGACACGTCGTCGCCGGCCGTGATGATGCCGTTGACGGCATAGCGCTTCGAGGACGGCTCGAAGTCCTCATAGCCGGAGGGCAGCGGGCTCGCGCCGCTGTTGGTGGCGTCAACGGTTCGCTCCGAGAGGTTGTAGGCGGCGGTGAAGTCCGTCAGGTCGATCGAGTCCGCGGGACGGCCGCGGCGCTCGGTCTCCCACCAATAGCGCAGGGCGGCGGCGTTATCGGTCCACTGCGGGACGGCCTGCCCCGGCCAGCTGATCTTGATGCCCTTGACCAGAAACTCGAGATTCGGCACCTTGGTCCAGAGGCGCTTGCCGAGGTCCTGCCCGTATTCGGGCTGGGTGAGCTTGACAAAGACCCAGGAGAGGCCCCTCAGCTTGTGGCTTGTGGTCCAGGCGGGATAGGGCGTGCGGAACGGCTCGGCCCCGGATGTCGAGGAAGGCCGCATGTACTCGGCATGGGCGGTTGGATCGTTGAGCCATGGCCCTTCAGGAATTTCCTGATACTGGGTTTCCGGGGGCAGCTCGTCCTGGCGCATGTCGGCGCCCTGCGCGCCGTCGGCGGCGAAGTATTCATAGACCTCGATGTAGCCGCTATACTTCCTGCTCGCGAGCGGGGTCAGCTTGTCGCCCTTGGCCCCCGCGCGGGCCTCTCTGGCCAGCCTGACGGCCTTGCCCTCGATCCACATCACGGCCCGGTTTGCCCGCTCGGGCATGCCGTCATCGGCCAGGCCCTCGCATTCTCCTTCGCTCAGCACCAGGCCCATGCGGGCCTCGCGGTCCTGGGAGCCGAAGTAGCACAGCACGCCCGGCACGCGCCTCTTGCCCAGCACCCAGCGGGCGTTGACCACTTCGCCCTTGATGGTGTGGGTGGGGCCGTCGAGCGCCTCCAGGGGTTTTTGGCTGGAGAGCAGCCGGGCTACCAGGCTCGCCCCGAACGAGACTGCGGTGAGGGCAATGGAAACCGCGATCTGGGTGGCGACCGCCGCTGAAACCGTGACGCCGAAAAAGCCCGCGACCGCTATGATAACTGGGGGCAGGAACGGCATCAGGCAACGACCTCCCAAAGATCCGCGGCCGGATGCACCCTTGCGAGTCCCTCGTGCATCTTCGTCCACAAGGCGCAGCCGGGGCCGATGACGCCCACCAGCGGGCCGCGTATTGCGGCAGGGGCGTGGTTGATCTCCAAGCCCCTCACCGGCGTCAGGGCGATCATGCCGGGCGCGGGCAGGGTTCCCCGCTTGACGCGCCTGAGCAGCGGCTCCTTCTTGAACATCTCGAGCCAGCAGTTTCTGAGCGAGCCGTGCTCGCGGGGCGCGCGCCGGATCGCTTCCTGCTCCTCCATTCCCTCGGCCCAGGAGGGCAGATCGAACACGGGTTCGGACCCCGACAGCTCCCTGATCACGGCCCGCACCAGGGTGATGCAGTCCCTCTCGCGCCAGATGGACGGGCCCAGCCCCTCGCGCTCGAGGACGGCCCGCAGCCGCAACTTGCGCTGGTGATCGCTCATGGCGGCCATCCCGTCTCCGTCCCCTCCCTGGACAGCGCCCGCATGTCCTCCAGTCCCTTGTCTCCGGGGAACCGCCGCTGCTGATCCTCGTTCGACCATCTCAGCGGCCGCCCGCGGTCAACGTCCCCCCTGAGCGTTTCCACTTCGATACGGAAGACGCCGTTCGAGAGAGACGGTGTCGAGAGCCGCCCCCGAAACGAAAGGCCGGCAACCTTCGTCCAGCTCGCTCCGCTGTCGCGGCTGTAAACCCACTCGACGGTCACCGGCGCCGGACCGACATCCCGGAGGAATTTGCGCCGGATCTTAGCCGGGATGCCCGACAGGGTAATCGTCATCCTGCGGTCGGGATCGCCCGAGCGCGTCTCGGCCTCGCCCACTTCGAGCGCCCGGCCGCCGCCCTCGTAGCGCAACCCCCCGATCGTCAGCGCTCCCTGTCCGGTCCACAGCCGCACAACCGGCGAGGTCTCGATCGTGATCAGGTGTTGCAGCCAAGGTTTCGCCATCAGGCTAAATCGCCTCCTCCCAGTCGATCACCCAGGGTCCGCCGAAGTCGGGCGTCCAGGGCGAAGCCAGGCCCGCCCCGCGGTCCCGGACCGCCAGCCGCGCGAGAACTGTGACGTCCTCCCACGCCACCGGCGCCGGCGTGGCCGGCACGGCCGGCGGCTCGGCGGTGAATTTCGAGGCGCCATGATCGGCGGCCAGCTGGTAGAGCCGTCCGCCGATCCGCACGTAGTCGCCGGCCACCAAGCCCTCCGTTTCGCTGACGGTGATTTCAAGCGCTCCCGATGCAATCGCGGCGGCGCCGGCCGTCAGCGCCGTTCCCGCCGCCAGGGTTCCCGAGCTAGGGCGCTCGATCGGGACCTCGAAGGTGTTCTCGGCCCCCCGCAGCCGCGAGAAAAACGTCTCCACCGCCCGCCGCTGGGCGTCTCTTGAGCGGTCCGTCTCGGCCAGCTCGATTCGTCCCGTCCAATACCCCGGCCCGCGCCCGAACACCTGCGACCCGGCGCCGTAGACCGACTTCAACACGATCTGGCCGGGGTGCTGAAGCGCCAGGTCCGAGCGCGTCACCAGCACTCCCGGGGGAAAGGGAATCAATGCCATGGACCGCTCCCTGAAACCACACGCGCCCGCCGTCCGTCCCCTTGATTGCCATGAAAATTCTTACGATGGCCCTGCTCGCGCTGCTTGCCCCGGCTCATGCCGCCGCTTGGGACAGCTGGGTTCTGCGCCAGGACCTTGACGAGAATGATCTGTACACTTTCGCGTATAGCGACCCGGACAATGTCGGGTCCCCCCAAATTCTTTTTAGCTGTGATTCGAAGCTCAATCCGAAGAGGCCCCTCCACCTCTCTTTCAGCTTCGAGGACTTGGACTATTCGTATATAAGGCAAAGCAAAAGAAGCAAGAAGGGCTGGATTCACCTGCAGCTCGGCTTCTGGGCCTGGGTGCGGAGCGCGGCCGGGCCGGACGTCCTGCGGCAGGAGACCATTGATTACGACTGGCCCAACCGCATTTGGGATCATGCGCATTACCTGAAGGGCCATGTCCGCATTGATAATCACGGGACGGCCGATATCGCGCGCCGGATATACAGTTCCGAATCCATCAGCTGGACCGACCGGCGGACCGGAGAAACCAATTCGGTCGACGTCGGCGAGAAGGGCAGGAAGGCCATCGAGCAAATCCTGAACCTGTGCGGCCTCGCCATCAACGAATCCCCCTGAGCGGCGACGGCCGGGAGAGATTGGTCTGCACCTGGCCACTCACCAGGCGGCTCAGGCGGTTTTCGATCACCGGAATGGCCTCCGCCATCGCCGCCCTCACCCCGGGGCCGTCGGTCGACTCGATGTTGATATCGCCGAAGTGGAAGGCCACTCCGCCTCCGCCCGCTAACGCCGGGCGCAGCTTGTAGTTGGGGATGATCTCGCCCCCCACGCTGGGAACGAATAACTCCGGGCGCCCTCCCTCGCCGACGATGTAGGCCCGCCCCGCCTCGACCGGCCCCCCGGCGGCCTTGCCGGGAACTCCGAACAGGCCCCCGATCGCGCCCGTGAGGAAACCCTCGAGTGGCTTGAGAATCGCCGCCCGCAGCAGAATTCTGGCCAGCTCATCCAGCACGCCCTTCAAGGCTTCCTTGAAGCTCTTGGCGCCCAGAATGGCATCTTCCATTCCTTTCGTGAGCGTTTGGGAAATATCCTGGGCCAGCTTTTTCCGCTCCTCCATCGTCTTTTTCTGCTGCTCGATCAGATCCTTCTCGCGCTGGAGGTTATCAGCCCGCTTCCGCTGCTCGTCGGTGAGGGCCTTGCCAACTCTGAGTCTTTTCTTAACCGCCTCCAGTATTTCCTCGATCACCTTGATCTCCGCGTCATTGCTCTCTTTCCGCGCCTTGATCAAGGCTTCCACAAGAGCCGCCTCCTTGCCCTTGAGATTGATCAACTGCTGCGTCTCGAACAGGTCCTTCCCCCGCAGCCCGGCCAGCTTGTTGGCGTTCTCCAGCTTCTTGAATTCGAGTTCGACTTCCTTGTCGAACGACTCCAGGGAGTACCGCTTGACCTCAGCCAGGGTCCGTTGCTCGGCCCGGATGTCGCGCATCCGCTTCTCGGCGTCCAGCTGGTCCTGGAAGATCTTGAGTACCTCTTCTTCGTTGTCCTTGAGCCGGCCGAGCTGCTCCTCGATTCCCGCTGCGGCGGCGGGGTCTTCGAGCGCGATGGCTTCCCGCAAGGCCCGGCCCAACTTGCCTTTCCTCTCGCCGAGAACGTCTTCCGCTGTCTTCTCCACCGCCTTGCCCGTGAGCGCGGCCGCTTCTTGCTCCAATTGCCTGGTGGCGTCAAGCACGCTGTCGACGAACTGCTGATGCTCCACCCCCGCTTGCCTGAGAGCCTGAGATTCCGCCTCTTGCTTGGCCGCCTGCTGCTGGATCGTGAGCCGCTCCAGTTGCTTAGCGGTCAGCATGTCCGAGGCCGCAACCGTTTTCTGAAGGGCGTCGAGGTTTACCCGGGCGACGGCGACGGCGGCTTGGGCGGATTCCCTCTGCTGCCCCTCGGCGGCGGCTAGTCTCTTTTGGGCGTCTTCGAGCTGATGGGTCAGCTCGACCTGCTTCGCCCTCAAGGCATTGGCGACATTGAACTGTGCTGCGAGCCTGAGCCGCTCCGCGCCGGTGGCCCGGACCAGCTCCAACTCCTGACGGGCGAGAACCAAGCCCTGCTCCAGCCCTGTGGTGTAGTCGCGCAGAAAATCCTCGGGAATGGGCAGGGGCGCGACCGCCGCGACCGGACTGATCTTGGGCGGCTTTATGCCAAGGAGATCCAAATCGCCAGGGGTCAGTTTGATCTTGACCGGAAACTCCAGGGGCGGCAGCCCTCCCAGGTCCTTGATAATCTGGAACAATTCGCTTTGGAACTTCTTCAGATCGCCTAAATTCGTACCCAGGGCCAGTCTTCGCGTGGCATCATCCACGCCTTGCGCCAGAATCTGATTGGATTTATTTATTTCCTCTGTTATTTGCTTGATTCCATTACGGGCGGCTGCGAGCTTTTCCTTAATGGAATCAGCCGCCGCAAGTTGTTGTTCGATTGATGTGACGAGACCAACGCCGCCTCTCCGTCCGGTCAGCAGGCGTTGCGCCTGATTGAGCAGGCGGCTAGCTTCTTCCGCCTGCTTGGTCTGTAGGACGTAGAACGCCAGCGATCCCGCAGCAACCACGATCGCGCCCTGGGGTCCAGTCAACGCGGCCAACCCGATCCGCGCGGCGACGGAAGAGGCTGCGAAAGTCTTCAGAGCGCCCGCTGCCGTTGCAACCTGAAGAGCAAAGCGTCCTACCAGCAAGGCCCCTAGAGCGAAAGCGGCATCCTTGGCCGCTTCGATGTTCTTGGCCGCGAACGTGAACGAACGAACTAAAGCGGTTACCGATTCAGTGGCTGCCTTCTGAAACTGGGGGTCGGCCAGCAGCCCCTTGAGCTGGTCGATCGCCGCGATGAGTTCCTTGGTGGCACCCGATCCCCGGTTGACCGCCTCGACGACTTGCAGGTACTGGTTGCGCAGCTCGGTTAGGGCCCGCTGGACCGTCCGCTCGACTTGGACGAACTCCTGGGCGATCTTCGGGGCTTGCCCGATCGTTGCGTTGAGAACGGTCTCCGCCGTGAGCTTTCCGGCATGGGAAAGTTCCCGCAGCTTGCCGATGGATACTCCCAGGCCGTCAGCCAGCGCCCTTGTAAAGCGCGTCAGCTGCTCGGATACGCTGCGGAATTCATCGCCGCCCAGCCTATTGGACGCCAGCGCTTGCGACAGCTGGATCATTCCGGCCCTCGCTTCCTGAGCGGTCGTGCCGGAGATGATCAGGGATTGATTCACCGCTCTGGTGAATATCAGCATCTTGCGCTGACTGACTCCTAAATCTTCGGTGGCGCGCGCCAAGCGGGAATAGAGGGTGACCGTATCCTCGTAAGCGCTGCCGGTTTGCTGAGAGATGGCGAACAGATTGGCCTGCGCCTGGCGCAGCTCGTTGGTTCCCTTGGTGACCAGCTTGAGCCGCGATTGGGCCAGCGTCATCACGTCGGCTGCCTCGGCGAACCGCTTGACCATGAGGCCGATCCCGGCCGCGCCGGCCAGCGTCCCGACGGCCCCGCGCGCGGACAAGACGGAGTTCCGGAAAGCGCGGAACTGCGCGCCGGCCCGCCTCATGCTCCTTCGGGCGTCATTGACCGAGCGGTCGTAGTCCCGTAGCGCCTTCGCCGACCGCTTGAGAGTGGAGCGCAGCCCTTCGTCGCGGGCCTGGAACGCCCACCATAGCGCTCCGGCTTGCTTGCCTCTAGGCATCGGTGCCCCGTTTGCTCATGTAGATATCGCCGACCAGTTGCGTCTGCATCACAAGATGCGCTTCCTGTTTCTCCGCGATGCGCTTCTCGCGCTCCCCGGGAGTCTCAAGCCAGGTTGCGAAGTCCTCCGTGCGCGCCGGCTCGCTGAGCTGGAAGTGAGCGTTCGCTGTCAACGCGCACAGCCCCCCCAGCAGGCGCGGCCCTACCATGTCCATCGTCGGCCAGCGGAGGAGGTGTCTCAGCCAGGCGGAATATTCGTCCGCCGGCATGTCGTGGACTTCGGCTAGGCTGCGGCCCGTGGCGCGCGAGACCCAAAAGGGCCGGGGTCCTCGGCGGCCTCCGTCCGCAGACCGCACAGATCGAAGGCGGTCCTGACAAGCTCGCCCTTGGGGCCTTTGCCGGCCTGGATCAGATCCTCGATCTCGGAGCCGGTTAGCTTGGCATAATCGCCGCTGAGGCAGAGGCGCACCGCCGCGCAGTGAAAGCCGATCAATGCATCGGTATCCATCTCGGGGTTGTCGCCTCCGTCCTTGAAAAACGGATGCAGCACCTGGTTCACCTGGCGCCATTTCGGGGCGCGCAGCTCGATCAGCAGGCCATCGACCTCGACGAAGAGGGCGCGGCGCTGTTTCAGCTTGGCCCGGATCTCGGCCAGGCTCGCCGGCTTGCGGCTGGTTTTCCTCGTAGTTCTCTTTGCAGTTTTTTGTACCATTGAGTTTCCTTTCTTTTTTTTACGCCGCGATCTCCCAATCCGGCAATTCCCCCGTGGGCGAAAGGCTCAGCGTGGTAGTCAGCTGGCTCTCGCTGTCCAGGCTGCCGCGGTCGGTCAGCCGCACGGCGGCCGGGAAGGACCGCTGGAGTCCAGGCGTGAGGATCTTGTAGTTGGAGGTTGCGGCCTTGGCGGCGGCGGCGGTTCCGTCCGGCTTCTTGACGTACGCCTTCGGCGGGTCATCGCCACTGATGCGGTCGACGACGTATTTCGTGGTGCCTATCACGAGCACCTGGCCCGGCGCATAGCGCCCCGTCTTGAAGTCGGGCTTGCGGCTGCCGGCGAAGGCCAATAGGCCCGTCGTGACCGTGACCTCGACCGTATTGCCGGCCGTGGTCACGGCGAATGCCGGCCGCTCCTTGGTGGTGATGCGGAACATGGGCTCGTCGCCTTTCTCCATCGCCCTGCGCATTTTTTTCCAGGCCGCATGGAGCGGCGGATAGACAGCGTTGATCTCGACCGTGGGAACGCGTGGAAGGCCGGTCACCTTCGTCACGCCGCCGAATCCGACGACGTCCCGCTCGGGCCGCTCGCCTCCCGACTCGCTGTAGCCGGTGATGCCCGGAAGCTCGCTCCAATTGCTTCCGAAATCGTTTGAATATTCGAGCTTCGCCAGCTCGCTGGTGTGTACTGCCAATCCTGGTGCCATGACTTCCTCCCTTTGATTGATTTCTGTTTCCTAGTCCGCGGCCAGCGCCCTCCGGGTCCGCCGCGTGGGCCTCTTGCCGCCCGTCAGTTCCTTGACTACCCTTTCGAAGCTCTTCCCGGCCGCTTTCGCCGCCGCCTTGACCTGCTTCGCCACCGTCGTGCGCGCCGCCGGCTCCAGGAAGGGACGGGCCTTGGTCTTGACCGTCCCGTACTCGACCAGCTTGGCGTGATAGCCCTTGGTGCCGGCCTTCTTGCTGCCCGAGGCGATCACCAGCGCGCCAGGCTTATATTTCTTCGGTGAACTCCTGACGCGGATCGAGTCCCGCAGATTGCCGGTACGCACCGGCACAAGCTGTTTGGCCTCGGCGGCCACTACCCGAGCGGCGGCCCTCATGGAGTCCTGGTGCGCCGTCTCGTCCAGCTTCCCGGGCAGCTCTTCCAAGAACTTGATCGCTTCCCGCACGTCACGGTCGAAAGCGGTGGTGTCGAGCGTGAGTTTCATCAGAGGGTGATCTCCACGGTCCAGATGCGGCGGTGAACCTCGACCTCCTCGTCGTAGTCGTCGACGGGTCCCGACAAGTCCCGCAGCCTTCCGCCCTCGCGCAATGCCTGGATAGCCTTCTCCCCCAGCTCCGCCGTCCGATCGCAACCTTGGCCAGGCTCGGCCCGGAAGTCGAGCCGGAAGGCTCGCGCGACGGCCACCGGGCCTGAAGAGAAGCTCGACACTTCCTCCCCTCCGACCGCCTGATAGACGACGGCGGGGAACTCCAGCTTGCCGCTTTCATCCTCGGGCAGCTGCACGGTGGCATAGACGCGGGGCGGGGCGCCTCCCTGTCCCTCGAGATCCGTCAGGCCCCCGAGGATCGCCTCCAGATGGCGCTCCGGGGTCAGCCGGAGGCCGGTTTCTGTGTCGATCTCCATTTACTTCGCCCTGCCGCCCATCTTCTCGGCAGTGCGGAATGCCCCGAGTCCCAGCATCGCCAGCAGCACCGTCACCAGCTCCTGCGTCCCGGCCAGCTCGGGCGGGGCGATCTCGGGCGAGTAAATCGCGCAGGCCCACGCCATCAAGTCGTGGAGGATGTAGTGCCAGCCCAAGGCGAACCCGCAGGTCCACCCGATCCAGGGCCGCCAGCCGGCCACGAAGAGCGAGCGGTGGCCGGCCTCGATCTTGTTCAGCTCGATCTGCGCCAGCGAGGGCCGCATCATCAGCTTGGCCTTGATGATCTCGGCGGCGGCCTTCTCATCCGGCGTCTCGACGAATTTATCGACGATCCCCGCCACGCCCTCGGCCGCCGAGACGATACCTCCGCCGAACAACTTGCCCAACAGGCCCATCTCAGCCTCCCAGCCAGAACCCGAGCCAGAACAACCCCAACCCGCCCAGCAAAATAGCCAGGGCCGACCAGGGCTTGTTGGCCAGCACGAACAGCAACGAATCCGTCTTGTTCTCAGCCTTGTCGTAGTAATCGGTCATTTCCGTTTTCTCCTTTCCTCAAACTGCTTCCTCGATGAACTCCGCCAGCCGCGCCGCCCAGCCGGCGGCAAACACCGCCTGCGAGGGATCGCGGGCGATGATCTGCCCGTAAAAGCGGCAGCGCTGGGCCAGTACGCGCTTATAAAGGGTTTCCTCTTCCGCGGCGTTCGCCGCCGCCAGAGTCAGCGGGCCGAACACGCCGTCCACTCTTGTTCCAACTGCGGCTTGCAGCCAGCGCGCGGCGCGCGAAGGTCCGTGGTTGACCGCGCAATCGGCCACCAGTGCCCGCAACCTCCGGCTGCGGATCCTGTCGAATCCAGGCCCTCTGATGTAGAGCCGCTCGTAGATCAGCCGTGCCTCGCCTTCCTCCAGGGCCCGCAAGTCCCCAACGGTCACCGGGCGCCCCCGGTATTCCTTCAAAGTCCGTTGGGTGATGCCGTAGTTGGTGGGGCCGCCCTGATCGGCGGGATGATCGGTGAAACCTCCCTCGCGCCTCAGGATGTGGTCGATGATGGCGGTATCCGTCATCAGTCCCTTTTCGCTCCGATCCGCTCCTCGATCCGTCCCAGCAGGACCTTGATCTCGTTGAGGCATTTCCTGACTTCCCCCAGCCCGTCCGAGTACTTGCCCATGCGCTCGTCGCCCACGTCGAGCCGATGGTCTATGTTGTTGAGCCGGGCATCGACCCGCGCCCGCCAGGCCACCGATTCCTTCAGCCCGGCGGTCGTGCGCTGCCACAGCAGCACGGCGCCGCCCACGAGCGGCAGCAGGACCGCCAGGGCGGCCAACAGATGATCGGCACTCGTCTCAGGCATTTGCGGATCTTCCTTTCCCGTGGTTAACTTGCCGCCTTGGCGGCGATCTCCAGGGCGCGCTTGCGCCCCAGCCCGCTCATCTCGCGGATCGAGCGGATGTCGTAGTTTTTGTCCTGGTAGAGGATGCGGTCGGCCGTCCGCAGGTCCTCGCGGTAGCGGATGACGAACAGCGCGTCGGCCAGCGATACCTCAGCCGAGCCGCCCCCCAGCAGCTCCCTGCCGCCGCGCTCGATGACCTGGGCCGCTACCCCAGCGGCGTAATCACTCCAGCTCCTCGAGCGGTCCTGGTGGGTCGTCACCCGCTGGATCGTGATCTCGCGGTCGAGCCGCCCGGCCCGCATCACACCCTCACCATCCGATAGGGATTGAGCAGCGCTTCGGCTCCCCGTGGCAGCTTGACGGCAGTCTCGCCGATCACGATGTCCTCGCGGTGCTCGTAAAAACTGCCGACCAGCAGCAGCATTCCGAAGCGGATGTCTTCGGGCACGTTGGACCCGGCGGCGCCGTATCCGGCGGTGAAGCACACCCTCACCGCAGCCGTCACGGCCCGGGCCGGGGGCCACGCCCCTCCCTGCACTGGCGTGATCCTGCCCGGCTCGCTATCCGCATCCACCCGGTACTTCCCGGCCGCCAAAACTTGCGTCCCACCCACGCTGTCGATGTAGGTGATGCTCTTGACCGATTTGAGCGGCGGGCGCGGAACCTCGATTTCCCCAACAGGAAACCGGTCCAGGCCCAGCTCCCAGGTCTGCGTGATCAGCGCCCGGGCGGTGTAGGTTTCCGCCCAGTGCCGGGCGGCCTTGATCAACCGCCCGATCAGCGCATCGCTGGCCGCGTTCTGGACCCTGAGGTGAGCCTTGGCCTCCTGCAGTATCAGCGGCTCTTTGGCGGGTTCCGTGACCCGGGTCAGCGCGTAGCGCGGTTGCATGCCGGCGGCAGCCCCTATTTCCTCGCTCTCCTTGATTTGGCCGGCCGCGCCGCCGCCTTCTCGGGCGGCTCGATGGCCGCCGTCTCGATAGAGGCCTTCAGCGGCTGGGCGTAGCCTCCCTTGATCAACGGCACGGCCGTTTCGTTGTCCAGCTCGACCTCCTGGCCGGCCACGGCCGACACTTCCGGCCCGGCCATGGTGGTGATCATCCTGACTCGCATGGTGTTCTCCTTCCTCCTTGTGATTCAGGCAGGGCGAGCGCGTAGCCTCGCCCCGCTAGAGATAAGGCGCCCGGCTTATGCCGTGCCCTCGGCCGGGCTGGCCTGCGCCTCGGCCGCCACGACCGTCGAGTCATGAGCCGCCGGCATCTTACGCGGCCCGTACTGGATGGCGACGACGCCATCGATCACGGCGTTGGCCGTCGCCCGGGAGGCCACGCAACGGACGTAGCGCTCCCGGGGGTTCTTGATATCCAGGACCAGCGCCTTGTTGCCGTCGCCGTCGTCGAGCGGCCCGGCCTCGGTGCCCTCCAGGTCGGAGAACCCCGAGGACTTGGCCGTGCTCTGCTGCGCCTTGATCGAGGTGACCTGAGTGGCGGTCAGCGCGCCGAACAGGGCCACGAACATGACCCCCTCCCAGTTCTGCATATCAACAGCGGTGCCGTTCTGGGCGGTCGCGCCGGCCGCCTTGGCGTTCATGACGCGGGTAATCTTGGTGTTTTTGGCAAGTGCAAGCATGTTGTTTTCTCCTTTCTTCGGTTTAGCTCAGCTTCACCCGCACGAACGCTTCCTCGAGCACCGGCATGGCGTCGGTGGCGGCGCGCAGGATCAGGCCAACCTGGTTGGTCTCGGCATAGAGTTCAACCAGGCGCTGCACCTGCATCTGGATGTCGTCGGCGATCCAGTAGTAGGAAAAGTCGCCCAGGATTCCGACGTAAAGCCCCGTGGTGAAGGTGTTGGGCACGAACTCGGACTCGAAGTAGGGCAGCCCCAGTAGCCGGTCCGGCTCGCCGACCTGCACTGACTGTTGCCAGATGTAGCGGTTGTCGTTGTCCTTGATCTTCGAGAGTTGCTTGATGGCGTCGCGGTGAAACAGCCAGCGGGCGTTACGCCGGTGGCCGGCCTTGAGTGTGAACTTGGCGTTCTGCAGCCCATCGAAGGTGACGGCCGAGGTGGTGTTGTCGGTGCTGATGTCGCGTGAGGTCGAGATGCCATCAGCCGAGGCTACGAACACGCCCAGCGGCCGTCCCGCCCCGGAGCCGATCAGGAATGCCTTCTCCTGAGTGATGGCGAACTTGTAGGCCAGCCGCTCCCGCACGATCGATTCGACCGGCAGGGTCGAGCGGCGCAGCAGCTCGTTCGAGATCTTGATGCGCTTGGCCAGCGGGTGAGGATGAAGCGCCCGCTTGCCGAACCCCATCGAGTCGTCCTCGTTGCCGGTGGCCAGCTCGGTGGTCCAGTCGGCGTCGCCGGGATCGGCGTCGAGCGAGGGGATGCCCAGGCTCTCTGCTCCGGCGACCTGCTGGGTCGTCGACCAGGTACGGATAAACGCCAGGTCGTCGATGTTTTTGATCAGCTCGGCGATGAAGCGCTCGGGAGCGACCAGGTAGCCGCCCTCGGTGTCGATTCCGGCCGAGAGGGAGCGGAACTCGCGGTAGCCGTCCGGGTCGCCTTGGGCGGCTCCGGTAGCGCCGTTCCTCAGCCAACTCCGGAAGCCGTCATAGGCCAGCGCCGCCTGGTCGCGGGTCTCGCGGCCCGCGTCGTCGCCGCGCTGCTGGGGCCGGCCTCGATCGTTGGCCGCGACCGAGCGCTCGAGTTCGATCTGGCGCCGCTCGCGCTCGATCCCGCCGGCGAGCTTGCCCGCCTCCGCGATCAGCCCGTCGTATTGCCCGGACTCCTCCTCGCTCAGGTCGCGCTTTTCCTTTTCGGCCTTGTCCAGGATCGCCCGCGCGTCGGCGATCAGCTTGGCCCGTTGTTCCTGCAGTTCTTTCAATTTCATCACCCTCCTCCTTGTTGGTTGATCAGATTTTCCATGCCGGCCCGTCGCAGCCGGTCCTCCATGCGTTGCTTTTCGCCGAGGGCGGTTGACAGCTCGCCCAGATGCTCCCGGATGACACCGGCCTCGAGAAGCGTATCCGGCACGCCCCGGCGTTGTCCCATCGCCTCGAACCGGAACTCACCGGTCAGAACCGCGATCCGGGCCGGGCCGTCTCGGAGCGCGTCCCCAAGCAGCCGCAGTCCCTTCCCAATCCCGTCCAACTCCGACAGCAGCGCCGCGATCGTCTTTTCGTTCGCGGCGTACTGGCGGACCAGCGCGCCAATCGCCGCGTCTTCGTTGCTCATGCTTTCTCCATGAGCTCCAGCCTTCGCCTGCCCAGATTCCTGCGCCAGGAAACTGGCGGCTTTAGGGTTTCGCGGAACGCCGTGAGCGCTCTCACGGCCACGTCAGTCTGGGGATAAGCCGGGAAGGTCACCGCCGATACGTCGAACAGCCGCACCGCCTTGAGCGTTCTCACCGTCTCGCCGTCCTCCATGTTCCATTCGTCGGTGATCGTGCGGAAGCCGAACGACATGCCGGACATGTCGCCACGGCCGATCGAGGCAATGAGATCCCGGGCATAGCTGGTGTCGGGCGGGGTGATGCGCACCGAAAGACCTTCCCCGTCCTCGGCCAGCTTGAGCGTGCCCGCGCGGTTGCGCCCCAAAACGTAATCGGGCGAGTGGTTGATCAGCGCCCGGATGTCGTCCTCCGCTATGGTCGCGGCAAACGCGCCCGGGGCAACCCTTTCCCGGAAGCCGCCCAGGTCCTCGCTGAGCGCATCGAAAACCGCCGCGCGGCCCACGATCACAGGCAGGCCGCCGCCCTCCGGCGGCTCGGCCCTCAGCTCGGCCGTGTTCCAGGACCGGCGCTCCAGCTCATCCCTCATCGTCGTCCTCCGGTTTGGCGCCGGGATCTTCCTCTGCCCCGCCGCCTTTGATTGCCTCCAGCAGCGCCATCATCGGCTGCATATTGACCGGCGAGACGTAGACGTCGCCCTCCGGTCCGATCGGGTTCTGTCCCTCTCTCTCCCGGACGTCGTTGGGCGAGTACCAGCCCCACTGAATGCCCTTGGCGTTGGCCTCGGTGCGGGTCTTGATGTCGCCGCGCAGCAATTCCGCGAAGTCAAAGCGCGCCAGCAAGGTTCTACGGCCCGACGAGGTGAGCAGGTCCCTGGCGATGGCGTCCTCGACACTGTGCGCCAGCGGCATCAACGTGTCTGTGACCCACTCCCGGTTCTGGTGCTCGATGTTGTTGAGCGTCATCTGTGTCTTGATGCCGATCTTGTGCGGGGGCGTCCGAAACAGCCGCGAAATCTCCAGGTCCGTCATGCCCCGCAGTTCGAGCCACTGCGCGTCGGCATTCGTCATCCCGAGCGTCGCCACATCCATGCCCTCTTCGAGCACCGCGACGCCGTGACGCTCCGGGCCGCCATAGTTCTTCCGCCACGATGCCTTGAGGTTCTGTTGCCCGGAGTCGTCCAGCACCCCAGGGTGCTTGAGCACCACGCTGGGCCTGGCGTCGTTGGCGAAAAACCGCGCCCCGTAGTCCCGCGCCGCCAGCGCCATGCCGAAGGTCTCGCGGTGCAGCTCGATCGGCGAGGCTCCCAGCAACCCGTCTCTGATCAGCGGCCCGCGTACGTGAAACACCTCGCCGGACAGCAGGATCTCCCGCCCGCCTGTCAGGGGGTGGTGTTCATACGCCGGGAGGCCGCCTGACCAAAACGGCCGCACCTGATCGGGAACGAACGGTTCCAGACCCACCGTCTGACCGGCGCCGTTCCTCACGATCCGCGAGTAGTGGTTGCCGCGCAGCTGGACGTGCCAAATCAACATGCGCCAAAACTCGAACGGGGTTTGCCAGCCATTAGGCTTGCGCAACAGCACCTCATGGAGGGGATGGCTGGCAGCCTCTTCGCTGCGCCGCCGGCCCGCCTCGTCCCGCGCCACCCGTTTCAGCACGCAGGGCAGCGAGGCGATGGTGTCCGCCGTATTGCGAACACAGGCGTAGACAGCCGAGGCTCCCAGCGCGGTCTTGACGGTCACCGCCTGTCCCGACGCGCTGATGCCGGCCGCCCCCAGCCACTCGGCCGTCACCGGGTCCCGGGGCGGCCCGGTAGAGGCCTTACCGGCCCTTGTCTCGATCAGATGGCTCAACATGATCCAGGCTCAAACTCAACCGCCACGAGTCGAACAACATGAAGGCGCCGGCGAAGATCGGCGCCGCCGGCGGCCACCAAAGATACAATCCCAAGGCGGCAAGCGCCGCTCCCGCCAGCCCGTAAACAGACACCACCCATCTCGCCCGCATCTCAGATCACCAGCAGCCCGCGCCGGTTGTAGACGCTTTCTTCAGGCTCGGGGGCCGCGTGTTCGGCCACGCTGCGCGCCATCAGCAGCGCCACGATGCCGTCAATGCGGTCCCTCTCATGGCGCTTGACCGGCTTGCGGTTGCCCGCCGGATCGGTCAGGACTTTGGTGTTCTTGTTGCACCAGGCCAGTAGCGGGTGACCGCCATGGGCGACTTTCTCGTTCAGCAGGTCGGACTCAAGCGTGCGCACTGCCGGCGACATGCTCTTGTAGCCTTGGCCGAACATCTCAAACAGCGCCCCGTCGCCCTCCAGCTGCCACTCGGAAAACCCCGCCTCCCCGAGTGCCCGCTTGAACTGATTGAAGTTCCAGCGGTCATACGCAATCTTGCGCACGTCCATCTCGTTACAGGCCTTGATCAGATGCTCGGCGAGGTAGCCATATTCGATGGTCTTGCCCGGCGTGGTCTCCAGGTACCCCTGCTGGCGCCACAGGTCGTAGGGCGCCCCGTCGGTCCGCGCTTTTTCCCACAACGCATCCTCGGGCAACCAAAACGTCGGGCGTACCTGCCACACCCCGTCCTTCGGCGCCACCCAGACCAGGGCCGTCAGGTCGTTGCTGGCCTCCCCTAAATCCAACCCTCCCCAAACCCCAAGTCCCGAGAAATCCGCCACCGGCCCGCTGCTCTCCATCCAAACGCCGTGTGGAATGAACGGCGAGGCGCGTTCGACCCGCTGGTTGAGCATCAGGTTCAGGTACGCCGCCTGACGGCTTGGCATCCGTTTGGCCGCGGCTGCCTGACCCTTGACCTCATCGGCGGAAAGAAAACAGCCGTAGGCCGGATTCGCCTGCCGGATCGCCTTGACCGTGAACGGGTTGATTTTCGGGTCCGCCGCGTACAGGACCACGACGACACGGGGATCGGTCCCCTCCACTGCGTCATCGATCAGCACCGACAATAGATCCGCATCCGTCGGCGCCTGCGTCGAAATCACGATCGACAGCGGGTTTCGATGCGCGCCCATGGCCGTCTCCAGTGCTTCGTAGAGTTCCGAGCGCGGCCCCTTCACTTGCCCCAGCTCGTCGTGAACGACGAACACGGGCGATAGCCCATAGGCCGTCTTCGCCTCCGCGCTCAGCGCCTGGTAGAGCGTCCCCAGCTCTTGGCAAAACAGCTGCTTGGTGGAGTCCCGGACGATCACCACGTCATGGAGATCCGGCGACATCCGCACCATCTTGGCCGCCAGGTCGAACAGCAACGCGGCCTGATTGCGCGATTGCGCCGCGCTGTTCAAGCGTGAATTCGGGCGCGCTTCGGGGCCGGCCAGATGCAGCAGCAGCAGGCAAGCCGCCAGCGTCGTCTTGGCGTTCTTGCGCCCAAGCGACACGATCGCCTGCCTGGTCCCGTGGGGATTGTCGTAGATCTTCCGCAGCAGATTCTTTTGGAACGGGCGCAGCTTCAGCCTCCGGCCCACGTGCATGCCTTCCGGCACGCGGCAATACCGCTCGATCCACTTGACGTTCCGTGCGCTGCGTTTCAGCTCTCCCATGGCTCCCGCACCGCCTCGCGCGTCCTGTTCCCGCGATGGTTCCTCGCCGCCTGCTGCGTGATCCGCATCTTCGTCGCCAAACTCGCCATCGCGCGGCTTTCCCGCTCCCGCATTTTCAGCAGCCGGTCGTAGTCGTTGATCTTCAAGTCCGGGTCCTTCGTGGCCTCTTCAATCAACCCCCTCAACCGGCGCGCCTCGACGAGGTGAGCGCAATACTGCTCCAGCACCGCCAGCATCCCGCCCTCAAACCAGTCAGCCGGCAGGCTGTCGACCACGCTCTCCCAAACCGCCCGTTCCACATCCCCGAGATGGTTAGGCGGGGCCGGCCGCTCGGCCCGCTCAATCGCCGAGGGGCCAGGATGCAATGGAACGACCGCCAGCTGAGCAGCTGATTTCCGTCCGCGCTTGGCCATGCCGGTTTCCTCACCGGAACCGAAAAATCAAAATTCTTACGCTTTAGCGAAAGTGGCGGATGCTATCTGGTCTACGGCGGGCGGCCATAGGTTTGCCCCCCCCTATCCCTGTTGCGATGATCTTGGGCGACTTACCGTGAGCGGCTTAGATCCCCAGCAGCTTTTTGCCTTCTTCGATGGCCAGGGCCTTGACGACCGCGAGCGCGGCTCCGCCAAGGTGCTTGAGGCGTTCCTCGACGTTCTCCCATACCGCAGGGGGCCGGACGGCGTCCAGAAAATCGTGCCCTTCCCATGTCAGGCGCAGATCCCGGAAAGTGCTGCCGCTGAAGGCTGTAACGCGCCTGCCCTCGATCAAGCCTGCTTCAAGCAGCAGGGTGGTGTGATAGACCAACTCGTCCTGGGAGTAGCCCTCCGGGGCCTGCAGATGGCGGGCCTTGCTGGCCGTGGTGCTCTCCAGCTGGAGCAAGATCTCGCGGACCAGATTCATATCCCGTTTCATGACAATGACTCGAGCCGGTTCGCCGGATGGCGCGGGTCCAGGGGCCAGCCATCAGCTCCTGCCGCCGAGCCGTAGCCCCGCCGCTCCTCGCGCTGCTTGTGACGGCTGTGACAGCTCTTGCACAGCGGCTGCCGGTTCGTGGGGTCCCGTAACAGCTTCTTATCGCCCCGGTGCGGCACGATGTGGTCGACGTCGCTGGCTGTGACGGTCCTGCCCGCGGCCTTGCACCTCACGCACAGCGGGTGGCGCGCGAGATAGGCTTTACGGGCCTTCCGCCATTGGCGGTCATAACCCCGCTTCGCCGCCGAGGGACGGCCGTTATCGTTCATAGATTCATGCCCTTGTGCTGAATCAGCCGCGCCGTGCCGTCCAGCAGCCGTTCCCGGTAGGTCGTCGGCGTGTGCAGCCGGAAGCCCGGTAGGGCCTTGCGTGAGGCGGCCTTGACCTCCAGAAAACGCACACGCCTGTTGCGTGGACGGATCACGCACCCCAACCGCAGCAGCCGTTCGGCTTCTCCGGGCGCGAGCTCACGCATCCGCACTCCGCCGCAGTAGAGCAGCACGGGCTCCACAAATCGGTAGTTCATAAATGTAGGCAAAGAAAAAGGCGCACGAACGGCGCCAAAAAGATTCCGCGTACGTTAGTTTTGAGACGGTCGGCCCGTCTAGCCTCGCGGGGGTCAGGCCGCCGCCTACATCATCGGGTGGCTTGGACTCAGACTACCTCAAGGGGTTGGGGGTGTCAAGCGGGGGATTCGGGACATTTGGGGCGTCCTATTTCTTCCTCCGCCATGCACAATTTGGGACTAATATACCTGACACAACCAAGCTAGTGAAATAGCCGCCGTCGACCGCCGATATGTATGTAGGCTCTACGCGAAGAAGCAGCGGCTTGATGTTGGGCCTATCATCCGGTGCGACCCGAAACTTGGTTCCGTGATTCCGTAGACCCCTGCTGCCTGGTCGAGCTTCCCGCACATCGAAATCAATCTTGACTGTGCCCCTCACAACCCATAGACAAAGAAGGCTAAGTGCAGATTCTCTTGAACAATCTCAGCTAAACTGTGCTGCGGGATAATGGGACAATTGTGAAGAGAATTGAGATGCGCCGATCTGAAAAGATTTTGCTCGTGGTCAATATGGCAGGTGGGATCCTATTCGCCCTCATACTTACAAAGGCTATGCCAGAAGTCGATCCGAGGCCCTTTTGGATTACTGCTAGCATTCCGACTGTAGTTAGCCTTACTGTTCCATTGGCACGACGAATTTTCGATGAAAGGATCGACTAACGTTGGGCTGCCGGCTCAACACTCCGGCGCCCTCTCCAAATCTCCGGCGCGGACGGCTTCCTCCCGCCGCTCGGCCAAAACTCCGGTGGTCGATCTTCTCTCCGTGCCCGCCGCGACGAAGCGCCTCGTTCGCCGTCCGCCGCGTTTGTAGCGTTTGAACCCACTGCTCCGCGCTCCGCGCGATCCCATCATTGGGGTGCCGTTTGATACTGGGGGTGCCGTTTGATACTGGAAAACTCCCCTCAGATAGACGAGCAAACAACTCTCGCTTAGTCGATGGAGGGGAAGCCTACCTGCATTCGTCACCTTGCTAAGCTGCGCTGGCCGCTCGGCACTTGCGAAGCGGCAATGGGCTTTCCTTAAAGATCGTTCCCTTCCGAAGGGAACTGCTCCCCCTAAATCCTGTTGGCTGGCAGGAGCTGCAGCGCCTCAAACTTTCGTGTTACGAATTCAACAACTCGTAGCACGGGTGGATTCCCCCTACACCCTACTACTACAGTACTTCCTACTAAGCTAGTCCTTTCCTTGGAGCTTCCGTTTGGAGGCAGAGGAGGACTAGCCCCGGCCCGTTTCCGGTTACCAGGGTTCTCTCTGCCTCCAACAGGAGGCCCAGGCAGCACAGTCCGCGCCTGCCTGGTTGGCAGCTACTTATCGACGGGCGGCTCCGCCGTGGATCTTGGACTTCTGCCTTTCGGAGTATCCATTTAGCCGCTGCGATCCAAGCCCAGCAGGTAGCGGCTCTCCGGCTGATGGGCGTCAGGAATGCTCAGATGACATGTACCGAGCGCGCCATCACGACGCGCCTGATATCCCCAGAGATGATCTAGAGAGTTCATATTGCCTGTTCCTGCCGCCATCAACCAAAGTGTCTGCTCATGGACCCCGCCGTCATTGCAACCACCAGTCCATGGCAGGTTAAGGCTGTTCGTCCTACTCGCCCAAGCCGGTACCCGGCCTGCGGCTTTCCAGCGGACCAACCGCCTCCTTCATCACTGTGTTTCACCTTCACGGCCCCGGCGAACCTCAAGCCTTAGAGCCGCTAATTCCTTTCTCAACTGCCATGCCCGCTTGCGGCAGGCGGCAGAGAAGTACCGTTGATTCGAGCGGTACCGCGTGAAGATCTTTCCGCACCCGCAGGAGCACCGCACAGATCTCTTTCGTGCCGTTTCCGAGGCGTTCTGAGGCGTTCCCAGCCGTCGCTTGGCACTGAGTACCAGCAATCGGTTAAACGCCGCCCACAACGCCGCTGAGCGGGCGCGCTCAAGCGAGAGTTGAGATTCAAGGGTCATGCAGATCTTCGCCATGCCTTCGCCTTCAGAATGTACAACTGGTGTACAACGGAAGTACATTTCCAGGGGTTCGGGTAAGTTGGTTGTCTTTTAGAATCAGTAACTTATAGAAAAGAAAAGGGCGAAAGAAGATCGAGTCCCTCCACGCCCGCCATTTTTTCAATGACTTAGATCCTAGTTGACGCTCCTCAGGGCTGGCTGGGTAGCCACTGCGGTAGTCACTGGCCGCAAAGCTGCATCCATTTTCGCCGCTGTCTCGCGTTCGTCTTCTCCATCAGGTGCCCGTAGACTTGCAGGGTGAAGCCCACGGCGCTGTGACCAATCAGTTCACTGATTGCCCTCGCACTGACCCCTTGGGCGATCAAGATCGCGACCGCGCTGTGCCGTAAATCATGGATGGTCAGATTCGGCAAGTCCGCTTTCCGGAGAATCGTCTTAAACGTGCGCAGAACGTTCCGTTCAAAAAGCGGCGTTCCGACTCGTGAAGTGAAGACCAGGTCCCAATCGTTGCCCTTCCAGCTAGTTCCCGCGAGCAGGCGCTGTTGCTCCTGATTAGCGCGGTGACGCCGAAACGCTGAAATAGCTACCGCCGGGAGAATGACGGTTCGGCGGCTGCTTTGGGACTTCGGCTCTACCAGCACGAACTGCTTGTCCGAACGCTGGAGAGCATTGCCGGATGGTCAACCGACCGTTGTCGAGGTCAACGTCGGACCAACTGAGACCGAGCGCTTCACCCAAACGCAGGCCGAGAGATAGGATGGTGGCGAATAGAGCGTACAAGGGGTGCTCTTTCGCCGTGTCCAGTAGTTGTTTTAGTACCTTAGCAATGAAATTATTAGTGCAACTCGCAGAATTTTTTGGGTCGCTCTATGTACTTTTTTTCAAGCGGGTACAGCGCATTTTTAAAAATAGAACTTGCGAATCCTTTTTGGTTCCGGCTCGTCCGGGTGAGGTTAAGAAATTGGACGGCGGGTTTGGGAGCGCGAGGAGGGTCGGCGAGAGACGCGACGTTTCGTGGAACTAAAGCCATCCCTATAACACCTCAGGGCTGCTCGAAGGTCCGGGGAGACAGTATGTTTTGTCCCCAATGTTGCGTTGAATACAGAGAGGGCTTTATTGAATGCTCGGATTGCCTCGTCCCTTTAGTGTCGGAGCTTCCGCCGGAACCGGGGCCCGAGCCAGATATTGTATACGCAACTATTCTCGAAGCTGGCAATCCTGCGATCCTTGTCGTTGCGAAGTCCCTTCTGCAAGGCGCTGGAATTGAGTATTTCGCAATCGGGGAAGAACTGCAAGACATCATCGGTGGGGGACGTCTAGGATTTGGATTCAATCCAGTGACTGGACCTGTTTGCATTAAGGTTCGGCGAGAGGATGAGGATGAAGCTCGGGATCTCTTGAGAGACTTGCAGGAAAAGGGTCATGCCTGATGAAGCCGCACCGTGGAATCAGAATTGACAGTATTCCTGTCAAAGGTGGCCCTGGGCTTATCTTTGCCATTGGCGTTCTGGTCATTCTTCTCATCGGGGTACCCGCTACCCGGGAATTCGCAATCCTCGCACTGATCGCTGGTTTGATAGTTGCAGGCTTTCTGTATTGGTGGCATAATCCGCAACCTCGCGATTTATCATCCGAGAGCACTAGCCAACGACCACGCCGCCAATCATTTAGGCTCCTCGCGGCTTTTTCTCGTCACGTGCACGCAATCTCCGAGACCCACACCTCACGAAAAACCGCAGCCCTCAGACCTCGCATTCCGCGCGTAGAACTCGCGTCCCAAAACCGCGCAAAATCCGCGACCGACGGCGCATGATGGAACGAGTCTTGTCGATTGACCTCACCCCGGACCTAATGTACGAATGAACTAACCACGACTGGCACGACTCCAAACACGTGCTAGCTCAAACCACCCCTCAATATGTTCAACCCCAAACCCCCGGACAAAAACCTGGTGTGTCCGGACTGTGGGTGTAAAGACACAGTCAGCGGACGAAGCTTCATTTCACAGCGACCTACTCGTCGTGGTTGAATCAGGTGGAGCTCTGGTTCGCGAAGCTGGAGCGAGACGTCATCGTCCGCGGTGTCTTTCCCTCGGTGACCGATCTGGCGCGCAAGCTGCCCCGCTACATCAATGCCTATTCCAAAGACGCCCAACCGTTCCGCTGGAACTATTCCAACTTCAAACGCCGTATCCGTCATGCTACAACTTCCTCCAGGACAGTCCACTAGTAAGCTGTCCCAGACAAAGACTTTCTGATCGTCCTGGCACGTGGCGCACGCTTTCAGCGTGCTATGTCGGGCCGTGCGGTCGATCACATCCTGAACACTTTAGTCCAAGTACATCCTGAACACTTTGCTTGCAACCCAGTTACAGGAGGGTTTGAGAGAACAACACGACGCAGCTGTGGATGCCAGGTGCAAATGGCAACCGTGCCATTGCCTTGATATCGGAGAATCTGCACCCTATGCGGGGTGATGGGGTCAAGGTCTCACGATAGTGAGCCGCAAGGGGAACCTTGACGACATTACCCCGTCATAGGGGACTATCTTGCTGCAAGGCAATTGCAACTCTCTTCACCGACGTGCGGTGCAAAGTGTTCAGTATGTGTCCGGACCGGACCGGGCTTTCGAGCCCTACATTTCCGAATCCATAGTGAACTCGTCTCCAGGACAGTCCACTAGATCTAGGCTAAGTTGGCCCCCCCCTACTCCGGCAGCGTCGGTTCTTGGACCGTGTAGTCGACGTCGAGCGATCGTAAGAACGCCAACAGATCCGCTTTCTCGTCGTCGCTCAGGTTAGCCTTTTTGGCGTCGGCGAGGTTTTTCTCGTCGAGCCACTTGTTGGGGTTGCCGCCCTTCAACATCAGGTTGACCGAGTCTTCGAGCTTTTCCGCACTGCCGTTGTGCAAGTAAGGCGCCGACTTGCTGATGTCGAGTAAGGTCGGGGTCTTGAACGCACCGGTATCCTTTTCGTCGCCGCTGACCTTGGCTCGGCCGATATCGGGCTTCTTGGCGTCCATGCCGACACCAACGTTGTGGTACTGCAGGTCGGTCAACAAGATGCCGTCGTGGCAGTTGGTGCACTTGGCCTTCTGGTCGAAAATCTCCCAACCACGCTGCGCGGATTCACTGAAAGCGGCTTTATCCCCGTTGTAGAATCGCTCCCAGGCTGAACCGGCAGCGACGATCGTACGCATGAACGACGCTACGGCCTTGGCCACGTTGTCGGGGGTCGCACCTTCGCCGAAGATGCTCTGGAACTGTTGGGAATAGCCGGGGATCTCGTTCAATTTCGCGCAGATGTCTTCCATACTCGGGGCGTCGTCCTTGCCCGAGGCGCCCATGTTGCCGCCCTTCCAGGCTCCCTGTACTTGCTTTTCTAGAGCTCCCGAGCGACCGTCCCAGTAGAGCTCGGAGTGGTATCCAATGTTCCAAAGGGTCGGACTCGAACGCGTCAGCGTCTTGTCGAACGCGCCGATCGCCACCGGCTTCCCGTCGGTCAAGCCATGTTCTTTCAGATGGCAGCCGTAACAAGAGCGATTGCCGTCGCCGCTCAGCCGTTGGTCGTAGTAAAGCTGTTTGCCCAGCTCGACCTTCGCCTCTGTCATGGGATTGTCGGCTGGAATGGCCATCTCTTCGTAGCGGGCGAGCTCGGGCCACTGAGGCGCCGCCATCTCCTTGGGCTCCTCCTGTGGTGGCTGCGGGCAATTCACCAGCGAAACGACCAGCATGAGACTCAGCACCGTGAGTACCGAGCGAGTGCGTGATTCGTGAACCTTTCCGGGCTTCATAGTTTCTCCTCGCAACGAATCAACTGCCTGGGACGTGTACGTTTGGTAATTCTACTCTTCACAGATCGGCGCCGCAAGGTGAAGCTGGGGCGACGGGTAGACGTCCGGCCACGTTACTTGGGTTTGGCGTGCGAGTTTGGCAACGGCGCATACGGTGCAAACTGCTCGATTTTGGGAAATACCTCGATTTGGCCTCCGGCTTCGATCACGCCGAGGCACCGTCGCGCTTCCTGTTCGATAGCGGCCGTCCGCACGCCGCCCCATTCCGGAAGATAACCCTGCATTTTTCGCAGGCCTTTGCCTAACTGGCGGACCGCGCCAATCTTGTTATCGCGTTGATGGTGGTGAAACCCAACCGCGACGTGGATCAAGCTTTGCAAGAACCAGCGCTCGGGCTGTTTGGTGGGTGTCCAGACTTCCTCGAGCACCTCGTGGCAATCGTAGAACTCGCCGCGATTAAACAGCTCGATGCCTTGCCGGAAGAGGGTCTGCGGATCGCCCATGATGGAGAACGATTTCCCAAGCGCTATTCAAAGAAGACGACTTTGGGATTGACTCCCCAGTGAAGGTCCAGATCCTTGGCGTGCATATGGTAGTCGCTGCGCGCTTCGCCGATGATCTTCGGGACGACGGCCGCGTCGTCGGGACGGTGATAGGTGCAGATGGCCAGACGGGGCTTGAATCGTTCCAAGGTCTGCTTCGCTCCCCGCAAGGCGTGCCGCTCGGAGCCTTCAATGTCCATTTTGATGAAGTCTACGCGCTCCAGGTTGAGTTCGGAGACGATATCGTCGAGGGGCACGACCGGTACACCCTCCAGCCCTTCCTTGAACTGCCAAACAAAGCTGTTGGCGGCGGAGCTGCCCTCACCCTGCCAAAGAGTGAGCTTGGTTCGAGACTCCCACACGCCAGCCTCGATCAGGGTGACCTTGCCTTCGGCGATTTCGCCGGCGAAGTTTGCGCGCAGGCAGTGCAGGTTGGTGGGGTCCGGCTCGATCGCGACCACCCGCCTTGCGCCGCGGCTCAACGCGAAGCGTGTGAGCAACCCCACATGAGCGCCGCAATCAATCACCGTGTCGCCGGGACGGAGTACCACTTCGCCGCTTTCATAGTCGGACTGCTCGGTCAGCTCCCAGACCATCCAGGCCAGCGTATCTTGGCCCGGCGCCGGGATCCAGAAATCGCCGAGCTTGGTTCGATAGCGCTCCAGTTTTTGACCCTCGAAGATCTTTTCCTCGACCAGGACTACGGATGTGGCGGGCGACTCAAAAACCTGAGAGGGATCGTGGCAAGCCGAAAAGACGGCGCTTGAGACGTCGCGCCAGCCGACATAAGGCAATTGCCCGGCAAGTTTTGCGAATAGCGTGCGTCCGCGGTGCCAGGTCGAGCAGTAGCGACCGTCCAGGCTCGACCAAAAAAACCCGCCGGCGATCAGAATACCAGCGATAAGGCGAGCTTTCGGCTGCCGCGTCGACCAAAGCAAGCCGGTGGCTGCGATGGATGCCGCGATCAACGGCGTGTCATGGACTTGCAATAAGACCCCCACCCCGACGGCCACGGCTGCCAGCGCGAGGGAAAGCTTTCTGCGTTGATCACCTGTCATGCTTCTAGCGGGAATCTTACTCTGAATCCGCCATATCGGTCATCCGGCTTTCTTCCTAATTTCCACACTGATTCCCCTGCCTGCCTGTAATGATGCCAGAAGCGCCGCCAGCCTTCCCTGATGATTGCTTCCCGGCGGATCGCCCATGATAGACTTATCAGTTTAGTCGGCGGAAGGTTTCTCTGACTCGCTGACTCCGACCGAGTCGCTCCTGAGCGGCAGCACACCCGCGTGAATGACCGCAAGCGCCAGGCAGCAGCACTTCGACAGAAAGGCCGCCTGCCTGCCGGACAGTATCTAACCATCAAATGGCCGGTACTTGACGAGGGGCCGCTCCCTGAATTCGACGCCGCGCGCTGGAATCTCGAGGTTCGTGGATTGGTCGACCACCCCTGCCGGTTGAGCTGGGACGAGTTCAAAACTTTGCCCCGCAAGCGCATCAAAGCGGACTTCCACTGCGTCACGGGCTGGAGTAAATTCGACAACGAGTGTGCTTGGCATAACGTGTTACCTATGTCCCGGTAGGTTGAAGTTTGTCGTGAGAAAGGCGGGCTAGAACTCCGTAAAGAGCAACAGATCCACTTCCACTCGAAACCTCCCATGGCCTTCTGGCTGAAGCGTTTTTTCAAGCGAGAGCCTCCGCGAAAACCGCTGCGAGGGACTCCCCAAGTCCGCCGCGAGAAGGCGTATTCGGCCGACACCGGTTATGTTTATCAATATTTCTACGAAGGCTACCGCGACGCCGAACGCGCGGGAGATCCCGGCCACGAGTACGTCTTCGAGGTGACGTCTGACCGCGCATCCCGATTCCCCGTGACCGTTTTTCTGAGTCGACGTGCTATTGAGGTCTGGCAACAAACGCACAGGTCCGAACTCTCTCCCACCGAGCAATACGCAGTTGTCAAGATGAGTCTGTTTCAGACCTTCGACGAGAGAGCAGACTTCGGCGGTACCGCAGTCGATGTACTTGTTTCCGCCGCCGAAATCGAAACCCACACCGCCACGCTCGAACTGGACTAGCCCGTTCCTTCAAAAGTCGCAAGGTCGGGAACAAGCTACGAGTTTTGTAGCGAGGACCGGAGCGAGAGTGTCCCGCCTGGAATAGAAAGCTAGCGAGGTTGTTCAGAAGAGATAGGCTAAAGACCACAGCAGAACGCCCTATCCAGTTGGATCTCCGCTCCGACGTCGTTGATAACTCGCAATCCGGCCAGATACTTTCCCGGTTTGCAGTGAATCGGCGATAGGCTCATTCCCTCCACGCTCTACGCGGAGATGCATGTACTGACCTCGGTCAATTTAGTCTCCTCGCAGTCGAAAGGGCCAGCGGAGTTCTGGAGAACTCCCTCTTCGAGTACGCTTCGTGCCAAATGCAAGCCGCGATACTGGAGCTAATGAGTCAGAAAGAAGAGTTGCTGAGGCGTTTAGCAGACAAGGAAGACAACTTCGTCGAGCGGAAAGCTCGAAGGCTATTCCTCTTGAACTATTTCGTAAAGCAGCGCCTTGTCCCGGATCAGCAGCACCACTTCCTCGGCCCGCCGCTGAAAGCGCCGCAGCCCGGCCGGCAGGAAGTTCTTCCCTCGGCTGCGCGCAATGCAGCAGCCGGATCGTCCCGAAGCAGGTCACGTAATCCCGCTCGTAGAAACCATTGCGGTAATCGCGCTTCGCGTCCGAGCTGCGCTCGTGCCAGCCCAGTCCACAATAGCGGTCCCGCTCCCGCAGCGACTCGGCTTCGAACAACTTCTTCCCGCCTAGCCGCCGGTCTGGAAACGGCACCAGCCCCGCGCTACGGGACCCCTATTCAAAGTCCCAAGTTGCTAAAACAAAGACAGTTACCGTAAGATTGGGTTTGTTTCGTCATTCTTGTTTTTCAGCCTTGGGCCGACCCAAAACGGGCCCAGCGACCTTCTGGTTTCATTTTACCCGCCGGGACCAAGATTTCCCCCGGTAGGAGGCCCTAAGTCATTGCAATTCTTAGAGGTTTCCGTCGGTGACACTCAGAATCGGATTAGGGTCGGCACCGAAGCTCCACCTCATTCTTTCCGAATGGGCCGTTCAAGTGAAGGTGAAGCTGGGCCAAGAAAAGCCGCGGGTCTGGAAACGGCACCAGCCCCGCGCTACGGGACTTTCTGAGTTGGCCGTTCAAGCGAAGCTGAAGCCGGGCTAACAAAGGCCGACGGAGACGGCAGTGCATCTTGACGATTGAGTGGGTCGACTCCGTTTACCGACACGCCCGACTCATTGTTAACGTCAATGGTACGACGTATCGCTACCCAGTCCATGCCGAGTGGGTCCGCACTGGAGTCCGATGGCCGGAGAAGTTCGTCCTCCCGGCCACCAATGAGGGCTATGGAGTCTCGTTCAGCGCGGAGTTCGCGGATGAGCGCGGTGTGGTCGTCGCGAAAGCCCGCTCGGAGACCCAGGACCGGGTTCCGGTTAGCAAGTTGCCGATCGCGAAAAAGGCATGCCAGATGAACTCAGTGAACTCAGTGCAACCACGCATGGAGATAGGCCCCCCAATTGGCACCGTTGTTTACTCCATGTTTACTCCATCGAGCCCGTCGAGAACTAACACACGTCGTCGGAGGTTGTAAATGGAAACACTATCCGAACTTCACAAATCGTTGAACAGTATCGTTTGGGGTTCTGTGATGCTCCCTCTTCTAGTTGGCACCGGTCTGGTTCTGACTGTTGCAACCCGGGGCGTCCAGTTTCGCCGCTTCGGCTTCGCACTGCGGCAGGTCCTTGCCCGACCGGCTTCATCGGAGGACCAAGGAACCGTTACGCCTTTACAGGCGTTGGCCACTTCGCTGGCCGCGACCGTCGGCGTGGGGAACATCGCGGGCGTCAGCACGGCCGTATTCTTGGGTGGGCCTGGGGCGCTCCTCTGGCTGCTTGGTTCCGGAATCGTTGGAATGGCCACTAGGTTTTCGGAGATCGCGGTCGCGCTGAGGTTCCGCGAGCTTGATGAGCGGGGCGTGATGCGCGGCGGCGCCATGTATGT
Source organism: Bryobacterales bacterium (assembly GCA_965248105.1). Classification (GTDB taxonomy): domain Bacteria; phylum Acidobacteriota; class Terriglobia; order Bryobacterales; family UBA6623. The sequence goes on along the minus strand of CBDFIK010000005.1, from coordinate 759,267 downwards.
GCTAGAGAAGCATCTGGGCCTGAAATGGCTCGGAGTTCTCTTCGCGATTTTTACCGCCTTGGCCGGCTTCGGAATCGGCAACATGACCCAGGCCAACTCGGTTGCGGATGTGGCTGAAACCAGCTTCGGTACACCCCCGATCGCGACCGGGGTTGTGCTGTGCGTTCTGACCATGTTGGTCGTGCTCGGCGGCGTCCAACGCATTGCGCGAGTCGCGCAGTTCATCGTGCCGCTCATGTGCGGCACTTACCTATTGGGTGGCTTCTGGATCGTGCTAACGAACCTAACAAGAATCCCCGAAGTCGTGATGCTCATCGTTTCCTCGGCGTTCAGCGGCCATGCGGCCGCGGGCGGCTTCGCGGGTGCCACCGTTGCAACGGCCGTCCGGTACGGCATCGCGCGCGGGCTGTTCTCCAACGAAGCAGGTCTGGGTTCGGCGCCGATGGTCCATGCCAGCGCCCGAACCGATCATTCTGTTCGACAAGCTTGCTACGGCATCGTTGGAGTCTTCGTCGACACGATCATTGTTTGCATGGTTACCGGTTTCGCAGTGCTGGTCACTGGGGCGTGGCAATCGGGGGAGGAGGGTGCTTCGATGGCCACGAAAGCTTTCGAGATCGGGCTCCCAGGCGAGTGGGGCGGCTACGTTGTCAGCCTCGGCATCATATTTTTCGCGTTTTCGACGCTGGTCGGCTGGTCCCACTACGGCGAAACTGCTGTGACCTACCTGTTCGGAGCCCGGTCACAGATGCCTTACCGCATGGCCTGGGTCCTCTTCGTGTATCTGGGCGCGACGGGTAGTCTACAAACGATTTGGGCCGTTTCGGACACGATGAACGGCCTGATGGCGATTCCGAATCTGATCGCGGTGCTTGGGTCAATTGGACTGTTGCGCAAGCTCGTCAAGGAATTCTTCGAAAAAGAACGACTAGCAGTCCCGTAGGATCTCGCTTTTGAGATCCGCGGGCTTTGCTCCGCCCCGTCCCCGACTGATAGCACCGGTCCCCTGGAGGCCCGCATCGGCTGCCGAGCCAGCCCCGACCCGCGGCTGTGATAAACATGGAGCTCGCAGAGTACAGGCGTCTCTGTGGAAACCTTCTCGCCGGCAAAGCCTTTGCTATACAGGGACAACTGTTGCTCGCGGGTGGGTCCTGCACCGGTGCCCGTCCCCTGGGGCTTCCGTAAGTTGACGAAACCGGGGTGGCCGAACGGCCCCAGGCGTCGAGATGAGTCTCGACGCGGCACGCAAGAGTGCGTGCGCCACAACAGAATGCGACGTTTTCGCACGGACTCTCGCGGTCGCTTGGGGGATGTCCGCTACCAAACCGAGCCGTGCTCGTCAGCAATCGGCCCGGTCATGCCGTGCGGCACGCGGGAACCTACGTCACGTCGAAACTTGACAAGCTTGCGAAAACAGCCCCGTGGCCCGAAGCCGCGCGGGCCCGCAGGCTTACGGGTCTGAAAAAACCTCTTCCTTTAGGAGACCGAAAGGGATTTTGGAACTTACCGCTTGCTCACGCGCGCGGCTCCGCAATAATCGGTTTCCGCCTGCCGGAGCCGCGACCGCCATGCCTACGGCTCGCTGTTGGAAGTGCGCGGAGAGCCGCCTAGCCCAGCTCGTCGAAGAAGCTGCCCATCTTTCTGAACTTCTGGTAGCGATGTTCCACTAATTCGGGGCCGCTCATCTTCTCGAACTGGCGGAGGGTCTTTTCGAGAGCATCAGCCAGGGTGGCGGCAGCGGCGTCATAGTCGGTGTGGGCGCCTTCGGCGGGCTCCTCGACCAGTTCGTCGACGAGACCGAGCTTGAGCAGATCACTCGCTGTAAGCTTGAGGGCATTCGCTGCCAGCTCGGCCTTGCTGGAATCGCGCCAAACGATAGCCGCACAGCTTTCGGGCGAGATGACGCTGTAGATAGCGTTTTCCAGAATCAGGACGCGATTGCCGACGCCCAGGGCCAAGGCTCCCCCGCTGCCCCCTTCCCCGATGCAGGTGACAATGATCGGGACTGGCAACTGGGCCATGGACCGCAGGTTTTTGGCAATCGCCGCGGCCTGGCCGCGCTCCTCGGCATCGATCCCGGGGTAAGCGCCTGGGGTGTCGAGAAATGTCATCACGGGGCGTCCAAACTTTGCTGCGATCTGCATGACCCGAAGGGCTTTGCGATAACCCTCGGGCTTCGGCATCCCGAAGTTGCGGTGCAGCTTTTGCTTGGTGGTACGACCTTTCTGGTGGCCGATCGCCATCACCGGCGTGCCGCGGAACATGGCATAGCCGCAGACAATGGCGGGATCATCGGCGAAAAGGCGGTCGCCGTGGATCTCCTGAAAGCCGCTAAACACTCGCTGGAAATAATCGAGCGAGTGAGGCCGCTGGGGATGTCTGGCGAGCTGGACGTGTTCCCAGGCCGAAGGCTCGGCTTCGTGCTCGGGTTGCGAGCGAAGACTCTGGAGTGTAGCTTCTAACTCGCGGATACGGGTCTCGGTGGCTTCATCGGGCTCGGGGTGACTCTGGTGCAGCTCGGCGATCTGGCGCTCCAGCTCGCCGACACGCTCTGCCGACGAGTCAGAGGCACTGTCGGACTCTTCCGGGGAAGGCGGTGATGCTTGAGAAGCCATGATGAGAGGGGGCGGGTTCAGGCGTGAACGACTTCGAGCGAGCCGGCTCCGCAGATCTCCTCAATGGCGCGGATGAATTCCCGGTCCGCCTGAACGCGCACCGCCAGATCGTAAGATACCAGGAAATCGTTCCTGCGGAGCAGTCTCAACCGAACGTCCGTCTCTCCTGGTTTGTTCCGGAATAGCTCGTGTAGTTGCTCGGCCACCTCGTTACCGTTAGCCTTGCCATTGGTCTTGCCTAGCCGAACGGTGATCGAGACCTGCTTGGGAATAGGAACGCGAGCCATGTCGAGGGGCACAACCTCACTGACGGCGACCTTCGGGGCGCCACTCTGATCGGGTCGTAGGCTGCCGCGCACCAAAACCGCCTGATCCTCGTCAAGCATGGGTGATAAGGCTTCATAGTAGTTGGCGAAAACCAGTAGATCGACATTGCCTTGTAGATCTTCCAATACACCGGCGGCCCAAGGCTTCCCCTCGCGATTGCGCCGCCTGGTGATCGAAGAGAGGATCCCACACAGGGCCACGGGGGCACCGCGCTCGAGATCTTCGAGTTTCGAGCTATCGTGGGTGGCCAGCTCTTCGATCTTGTCGCGGTAGGCGTGCAGAGGGTGGCCGGTGACATAAAACCCGAGGGTCTCTTTTTCCCCGGCCAGCTTTTGCTTTTCCGGCCATTCGGGCACGTCGGGCAGAACGTCGTCGGAACGAGCGTCGTCGGCTTCAAAGCCGGCAAACAACCCATGCTGCCCCGTGGCACGGTCCCGAGATGCGCGCTGGCCGAGCTCGATAGCACGGTCGAGCGCCGCTGTCAGTTGGCTACGATGTCCACCGAAGGAATCCATGGCCCCGGCTTTGATGGCGCTTTCCAGCATGCGCTTGTTGAGGTGCTTCCAGTCGTTGGTCTCGCAGAAACGAAAAAGTGAATCGAACGTCCCTACTTCTCTTCGAGCCTCGAGGATGGAGTTCACCGCCGCCCGTCCGACGTTCTTGATGGCCCCGAGCCCGAAGCGGATCGCGTCGTCGCCCGCGGGAGTAAAGTTCCAGTCGCCGGCGTTGAGGTCCGGGGGTAAGACCTGGATCCCGATATCCCGGCATTCATTGATGTATTTGACGACCTTGTCGGTGTTGCCGACCTCCGCGGAAAGCAGCGCCGACATGAAAAACACCGGGTAGTGCGCTTTCAGATAGGCCGTTACGAAGGCGACGAAGCCGTATGCCGCCGAGTGCGATTTATTGAACCCGTAACCGGCGAACTGTTCCATCAACTCGAACAGCTTGCCGACTTTCCTCTTTTCGTAACCCCGTTCCAGCGCGCCGGTTACGAAGCGCTCGCGCTGCGCGGCCATCTCTTTGGGCTTCTTTTTCCCCATCGCTCGCCGCAGCAGGTCGGCCTCGCCCAGCGAATAGCCCGCCACGCGGTGGGCAATCTGCATCACCTGCTCCTGATAGACAATGACCCCGTAGGTCTCCTCGAGGATCTCTTTGAGAACCGGCAGGTTGTAGTGGACGGGTTTCCTGCCGTGACGACGGTCGATGAACTCGCTAATCATGCCGCCCTGGATCGGCCCCGGACGGTACAGAGCATTGAGAGCAATCAGATCTTCGAGGCGTTCCGGCCGATAGCGCCGCAGGATGTCGCGCATCCCGGAAGACTCGAATTGGAAGACGCCGCTGGTCAGACCGCGCGAGAGCAGCGCATAGGTTTGCTTGTCATCGAGGGGGAGTTCCTCCGGCCGCAGATCGATCGCCTTCTCCTTTTTGAGCCGACGCAGCGCTTCATCGATCACTGTCAAGGTTGTCAGGCCGAGAAAGTCCATCTTGAGCAACGACAACCATTCGAGGCTCTTCATGTCGTACTGGGTAACGATCTCGTCCTTGGCGGTCTTATAGAGCGGTACCAACTCCCTGAGCGGCCGCGAGGCGATGACGACACCGGCGGCGTGAACCGAGGGGTTGCGGGAAACTCCTTCCAGCCGTTGAGCTGTTTCCATGAGCTCGGCGACGCGACGATCTTTCTTGACCAGCTCGCCGAGGGCCGGCTCTTGTTTCAGGGCTGCGGCCAACTTGATGTTCAGCACGTTCGGGACGAGCTTCGTCAGGCGGTCGACGTCGGCGTAGGGCATGTCCATCACCCGTCCGACATCCTTGATGGCTGCCTTCGCCGCCAAGGTGTTGAACGTAATGATCTGTGCGACCTGCTCGCGCCCATATTTTTCTGTGACGTACTGGATCACCTCGCCGCGGCGGTTCATGCAGAAGTCGATATCGATATCGGGCATGCTGACGCGTTCGGGGTTGAGGAAGCGTTCGAACAGCAGGCCGTACCGCAGGGGATCGATGTCGGTGATCTGCATGGCGTAAGCAACCAGCGAGCCGGCCGCGGAACCTCGTCCCGGTCCGACCGGAACGTTCTTGGAGCGCGCGAACCGAACAAAGTCCCAAACGATCAAGAAGTAGCCCGAGTACTTCATCTGTTGGATGATGCGGATCTCGTGGTCGAGTCGCTCCTCGTACTCGGGCAGCTCCTGTTTGAGCGAGCCTTGAGCGGCTAAGGCTTCCAGACGCGCTCTTCGCTTCTCAAAACCCTGGCGCGCCGCCCACTCAAAATAGGTGTCGGCAGTGTGATCCGCCGGGACTTCAAACGCCGGGAATGGGTCCTTCACACGGTCGATCCGTAGCTTGCACTGCTCAGCGATTTCCCAGGTGCGGGTGAGGGGGTCGGGATTGCCGTCGAAGGTTCGCAACATCTCCTCTTGGGATTTGATGTGGAACTCCTCGGTGGCAAAGCGCATCCGATTCGGCTCGCTCAGGGTTTTGCCGGTTTGGATACAGAGCAAAGCGTCGTGAGCGTGGGCGTCTTCTTTGGTCAAGTAATGCGCGTCGTTGGTGGCGACGAGCGGGACACCGGTTTCTTGGCTAAGGCGAAAGAGCAGCGGGAGGACTTTCTTGTCGGCGTCGAGACCGTGGTCTTGCACTTCAAGGTAGAAATTGTCCTTCCCGAACATGTCGAGGTAGGTGTATGCGAGACGGCGGCCCTCTTCGTATCCTTTGTCGAGCAGAGCTTCGTTGAGGTCGCCCCGCAGACAGCCGGAGAGGCAGATCAGCCCCTTGCTGTGCGAGGCCAGCAGGTCTTTGTCTATCCGCGGCTTGTAGTAGAACCCCTCGAGGTAGCCGGTCGACACCAGATCAATCAGATTGCGGTAGCCTTGTTGGTTTTCGCACAACAGTGTCAGATGGTTATAGCGCTCGGACTTGCCGCGACTCTTATGCCCTTTCTGGGAGACGTAGACCTCGCAGCCGATGATCGGCTTGACCCCGCGGGCCTTACCCTCGTTGTAGAACTGAACGGCTCCGAAGAGGTTGCCGTGATCGGTAATCGCGATGGCCGGCATCTCTTGCCGCGCGGCCAATTTCATCAACTGGGTGATCTCGCAGGCACCGTCCAGCAGGGAATAATCGGTGTGGCAGTGGAGGTGAACGAAGGGAACGGACATCGAAGTTAATATCAGTATAGGTGCGGCTGGGGGAGTGGTCAACGTGGCGGCCGGAGTCGGGCCGGAGCAACGCAAAAGTCGCGAAAAACGGGTGGGACGAAGGCGTGGGTTGTTTGGTTCTCGTTGTATCGCGCGAGGAGCCTCGGGCTAGGAGGTGCTTCTCAGCAACACAGAATCCGCTAGACTGACGACTGAAATAAGTGGTGTCACAGCTGATTAGCAAGGGCGACTTCTTGGCACGCTGTTTCCACCTAGGAAATTCCAAGGATCCCATCGGGAGGTATCGCGTCCTAGGAGAATCACGGCGCTCCGTGCGGTGCGCCAGCAGCGGTCGCAGCCCCCAGGTTCAGAGGAATTGAATAGATGGTGTTCCAACCCCGGCTAAAGAATCGACTTCCCTACTTGTTTCTGGCGGCTGGGCTGATCGCTTTGGATCAGGCGACGAAAGCCGCCATCGCTTCGGCCCTCCCCCTGCACACCTCCAGGCCCATCGTTAACGGTTTCTTCGACCTGGTTCATACGCGCAATACCGGGATGGCTTTTAGTCTTTTCGCCGACAGTGGACCCCTTGTCAAGGGCATCATTCTGCCGCTCGTTTCGGGACTGGCGGTGGTGTTGGTTTTGGTGTTGTTCTGGAAATCCGAATCGGGCCCCCGCAGAATTCATTACGGTCTGACGTTAATTCTTGCGGGCGCCGCCGGCAATCTTTACGACCGCCTCGTCTATGGTTATGTAGTTGACTTTCTGGACTTCTTCGCCGGCTCCTATCACTGGCCCGCTTTTAACGTCGCCGATAGCTGCATCACGATCGGCGCAGGCCTGTTGGTGTTAGACGCTGTTTTGACTCGCCGGCAAGATGCTCAGCCAGGGGAGGTAGACTAGTGGACTGTCCTGGAGACAAGTTCACTATAGATTCGGAAATGTCTGGCTCGAAAGCGACGTGGTGTACGCTTTCAGCGTGCCGTGCCGGCATTCTTGCCGGCATCCCGCCGGCTGGCAGAAGGGCCGGTGCACCAACGAGACATGTCGCCACGAATGGCGACACGGCACGCCGGGAGGCGTGCGCCACGTTGTCAGGATGATCAGAAGGCCTCGGTCTCGGACAGCTTACTAGATAGCGCGCATGTGCCCCCGGCTATTCACAATTGGCTCCTTTTCCCTGCCCACCTATGGCCTGCTGGTCGTAGCCGGTCTGTTGGTGGGACTGCTAATCGCCGGCCGTCTCGGACGCCGCGTGGGGATCAATCCCGACCACGTGACCAACCTTGGCGTGTACTTGGCCCTTTCCGCCATCGTGGGCGCGAAGCTATTCATGATTTTGACGGATTGGGGTTACTACCTAGAGCATCCGAGTCGGATCTTTTCCTTCGCCACCTTACGGGCCGGCGGTGTGTTTTACGGCGGGTTGCTGGCGGCTCTTGCAACGGCCTTTTGGTTCTCCCGAAAATACGGACTTCGACCCCTCCAGACAGCCGACGTGTTCGCCCCGGCGGTGGCCATAGGTCACTCCATAGGCAGGCTGGGCTGTTTCGCGGCGGGTTGCTGCTGGGGAAAGCCGTCCTCGCTGCCGTGGGCGATGGCTTTTACTGATCCGGCGGCCCGGGACTACGTAGGGGTGCCGCTCAACATCCATCTGCACCCGACCCAGCTCTACGAAGCCGGGGGGACCTTGTTGATCGGGCTTGTTCTGCTTTGGCGCTTCGGGAAGCCGCACCCGCCGGGAGCAATTGTTGGTCTCTACCTTGTCCTCTACTCGGCTTTTAGGTTCGGCGTCGAGTTCCTACGAGCCGAAGCGGAGCGAAACTTTCCTTTCGGCGGCACACTGAGCGTGACGCAGTGGGTCGCTATCTTGCTAGTGGCGGCCGGTATCGTTCTGTTAGCCCGACAGTATCGGAACGCGGCCGGCCCCCTCGCCAAGCAGCCGAGCGGCTGAAACCATGGCTCCCTCCGCGGCAGGACGCCTGTTCCTGATCGACTCCTTTGGCTTGATCTTTCGAGCGTTTTACGGACGGGCGAGAAGCGGGGTGCCGCCGATGCGCACCTCCACCGGGATCCCCACCGAGGCCGTTTACATCTTTGCGAACATGCTCAAGCGCTTGATCGACCAGCACCAGCCCGAGTACTTGGCCGCGGTCTGGGAAGGTAGGGGGCCTACTTTCCGCGACGAGCTTTTTGCCGACTACAAAGCCACCCGCGCCGAGACGCCGCCGGAGTTGATCGAGCAGATGCCCTACATCCAGCGCTGGCTCGACGCCGCACGCGTTCCGATCCTGGCCTACGACGGCTACGAAGCCGACGACGTAATCGGTACGCTGGCCCAACAAGCGGCCCAGCTCGGGCGCGAAGTCTATATTGTCTCCAGCGACAAAGACTTGACCCAACTGGTGAGCGACCGCATCTTCATTCTCAATCCGATGAAGAACGATCTGGTCTACGACAGCAACGTCGTAGAAGAGTTGATGGGCGTGCCGCCGCAAAAGGTCATTGACATGATGGCCCTCAAGGGCGATTCCGTCGACAACATCCCAGGAGCTCCCGGCATCGGGGACAAGGGAGCACGCGACCTGATCCAACAGTACGGCAGCGTCGAAGCGGCCATCGAACACGCGGCGGAAGTAAAACGCAAAACCTACCGCGAGAGCCTGCAACAGAACCGCGATCAGATCTTGCTAAGCAAGAAGCTCGTTACCCTCGCAACGGATGTTCCCGTGAAGTGGGACCTCGAGTCTCTGCGGGCGGCCCAGCCCGACCCACAGGCGTTGGCGGACCTTTATCGCGAGCTCGAGTTTCACAGTTCGCGACAGCAGATGGAGGCACCGGCTGCCAAATCCGAGATCCAGTATCGGACGTTTGCTTCGGAGGAGGAATTTCAGGGATGGCTTGCGCATGCGGCCGGAAGTGGGAGTGGGGAAAGGCCGATCTCGGTGGCGGTTGATCTCGCCACTGAAGATGAGCTGACGGGTGGTGGACTAGGGTTTTGTGGGGGATCGGAAGAGGCGTTCGTGTTGCCCACTGAGCTTTTATCGGCCGCGAAAGATTTTTTCGAAGACTCATCTCGGCCGAAACACCTCCACGATTCCAAGGAGGCCATCAACCAGCTCGAGGAGAAAGGAGTCTCGCTGGCTGGTGTCGTGGAAGATACAAAGCTGGCCACCTTCCTCCTCCACCCGACACTGGCGGATTATTCACTTTCAAAGCTTGCACCGCGGTTCCTAGACGCGAAGCTCGACGCCGGACTTGCGCAAGCCGCTCATTTTACACGCCAGCTCGGCGAGATTTTTTCTTCTGAGTTGGAGAAGCAGGGGTTAAAGGAACTGTATAAGACGATCGAGCTGCCGCTTGCTCCGGTGTTGGCGCGGATGGAGCGTAACGGCGTCCTGCTGGATTCGGAAGCGCTCGCTGCGCTGTCAAAGCGGATGGACGGCGAGATCGAGTCGCTGACGGCCGATATTCACGAACTGGCCGGTTCGGTGTTCAACATCAACTCACCGAAGCAGCTGGCCAAGGTACTTTTCGAAGATTTGAAGCTGCCCGCGCCTCCGCGGCGAGGGAAAACCAAGGCGCTTTCGACCGCGTCGGACGTGCTCGAAGGGTTGGCGTCGTCGCACGAGATCCCCGAGAAGATTCTTGACTACCGCCGGCTCGTGAAACTCAAGGGAACCTACGTCGATGCTCTGCCGGCGCTGGTCGATTCTTCGACTGGCCGGCTACATACGACGTTCAACCAGACGGGGGCCGCCACCGGCCGTCTGTCCTCATCTAATCCCAACTTGCAAAACATTCCGATTCGCACCGAGGTCGGACGCGAGATCCGAGCTGCCTTCATCGCCCGCGAGGGTTGGAACCTGCTAGCGGCGGACTACTCCCAGATTGAACTGCGGATTCTGGCTCACATGTCGGGGGACCGTGTTTTGACCGACGCCTTCCAGAAGGGCGAGGACATCCACACGCGGACGGCAGCGGAAGTCTTCGGCGTGCTGCCTTTATCGGTTGGTCCCGAGGAACGCCGCCGCGCCAAGGCGGTCAACTTCGGCATCGTCTACGGGCTCAGCGCGTTTGGTCTGTCGAAGCAGCTCGGAATCCCGGTGGCTGACTCGAAGAAGTACATCGACGCTTACTTCGAGCGTTATTCGGGCGTTAAGGCGTTCATCGACGGCACGCTCAAGCAGGTTCGAAGATCCGGCATCACGCGAACGCTGTTCGGCAGGCTGCGCCCCATCCCCGAGATGGACAGCCGCAACCCCGCCCAGCGGGGCTTCGCCGAGCGAACCGCCGTCAACTCACCGATCCAGGGTTCGGCCGCCGACCTGATCAAGCTGGCTATGATTCGCGTGGACGAGCGCCTGCGCGACGAGAAGCTCGAAGCGCAGATGCTATTGCAAGTCCACGACGAGCTACTGTTTGAAGTTCCCGAAGCGGAGACCGCCGCCGTCGCCCGGCTGGTCAAGAAAGAGATGGAAGGGGTATACGATCTCAAAGTGCCGATCGTCGCGGACGTCAAAGTCGGCAAGAATTGGCGGGATATGGAGCGGGTTCGCTGAAAAGCTGTCCTTCAGGTACGAGCGGTATCGGACCCGTCCTGGAAGAAAAGTTTTTCTTGACTGGCGAGGATTGCCTCTTTGTCACGGGATCGAGACGCCTCGCTCGCCAAGTACGACCGCATCGCCTTACCTACTAACAGCCGCGCGTCGGAACCGTAAGCGGCGAGTTGGGCGTCGATCCACTCGTTGACGGCTTGGGTGGTGGTTGCCGAGTTCACGAGGGCTTGAGCCTGCGATTCGAAGGCAGGGATAAACTTCTCAGCGAAATGGCGTTTGTTCTCGAGTGAGACGAGGTCGGAGATTTCGAGGGCGTAATCAGGAAGCTCAACATCGATGAGCGCCAGCATCGACTTCATGAAACAATTCGAAAAGGCGAGAACTTCTTCGTCCACCTTGCGACGAACTTCCCAGAACCGCTTGTCGGAAGCGTCGGCACCCACAGGATCGGACCTTTTCTCGATGTAGACTTTGTTCTTCGGCTCGGTCCCGGAAGGGCGAATAATCGCTCGCAGACCGCCTTCCATAGTGATGGTCAGAAGGTTTCGTGAACTGCTGTCGGTCCCCGACTTGAACGCTCCAAAGACGCCTTCGTCCCAATAGTCCGTCACGGAAACGACTTTCAGGCCACCCATCGAAGCAGGCGGATGGGTACGCAGCGCCTGCTGAATTTTCGCAATGGCCGCCGTGCCGGCCGCGCCTTGCATGATGGTCGATCGCAAGAGATTGCGGTGATACCCATAGCGCTTGTAAGTGTCGATCAAATACCGATACAGGCTGTTGCCTTGTTCTTTCAACTCTGACGTCAGCTCGGCCAGAACAAGGGCCGCACCGGCAGCGTCTTTGTCGCGAACTTCGGGAGTAACCAAGAGCCCGTGGCTCTCCTCGGCCGCCAAGACGAAATCTTCCAGGCGGGCCTTCACTCCATCGAATTGGCCGGTACGTTCGAGGTGGTCCAGAGTATCTCCGACATATTTGAATCCCACTAGCAAATTTCCGATGACCTGCGCGCCGAAGGATTCGGCGATGCGCGCCATGAGGCCCGTCGTCACTAGGGTTTTGATGATCAACGGCGCTGCCGGCAGTTTCCCAGCTCGCCCAAGCGACTCGAGCCGGTAGCGGGTCAATATCACAGCCAGTTCATTGCCGTTGATGAAGACGAAGTCGTTTTTCCAAGGAACCGCCGCGCCAATGCGGTCAGCATCGGGGTCTGTCGCCAGCACCAGATCCGCGCCTACCTGTTTGGCCTGCTCGATCGCTAGGTCCATCGATTCGGGCACTTCCGGATTCGGAGTGCGGAATTTGACGTTGGCGAAATCGCCGCGATAGGGGCGTTGAGCTTCAACGGTGAAAAACTGCTTGCCCTCCTCAAAACCGGCCGCCCGTAAACACCGGCCTACGGTGTTTCGGCCCGTGCCGTGAAGGGGCGTGTAGACGATCTTGGCGGGGCCCGGCTCGCTGCGCAGGCGCAAGCTTAGGTTGACATCCACATACGCCTGGCGGTGCCCGTCGGTGACCGGTCGGATCAGACCTGACTCCAGCGCTTCCTCGTAGGGCATCCCCTTGACATCAGTGATGGTCTCGACGATCTTGACCATCTCCTCGTCGTGGGGAGGAATCTCCTGGCCGCCGCGACTGTTGTAGAACTTGCCGCCATTGTCGTCGGGATGATTGTGGGAGGCGCTGACGTTGAGCCCCCCGTGCGCCTCGAACCGGCGAATCAAAAAGGAAAGCTCCGGTGTCGAAAGGTAGTCGTCGAGATCATCGGGGAGCATGTAGACCAAGACTCCGGCGGCGCAATACACCGATGCGGCGATGTGCGCGAAATCCTTAGACGAAAGCCCAAGGACTGGGTTCGGTACGTCCGCGGGGTAGTGCTGTCGCAAGTCCGAGTAGCGGCGGACGTCATAGGCGACCACCACTTTAAGACCCGACTCATCCGGGAACCCCCGGCGCAGGTATTCAACGTGACCTTGGACCGACGAGGCGATCGTATAGGGATTGATTCGATTCGGACCTATGCCGACCGGTCCGCGACGTCCTCCGGTACCGAACGGCATCACCTGGTAGAAGTTGTCCAAGACAAGGTTGAACTTCTCGCCGGTGATCATCCACTCCAACAGGGGCCGATAATCGCTCGATTCGCCGTCGAGCAAGGAGGCAAACTTGTCGTGGTCGAGCCAGTCCTCAAGGTGGGCGACGGCAGACCGCTTGATGTCCGCGTCCAAGCGGAGCGCCTGGAAGCCGGCTTTGGTACGGTCTACCAATACTGCGCTGCTCAGCGGCACCGAATGGGTTCTCCTTGAATTACAAGGATAGGGGAAAACGGAGGGGGTTGGCGTCCGCTCGCTTTTTCGCGGAGCCGTTTCTCCGACCTGGTGTTTGCCTGCTGTGAGAAACGCAGGGCGCCAATAACGACGGTGCGCGGGCGCTTGCTGCCCGTGGCACAACTGGGAGAGTCTAATTCGGCGACACCCACAGGCAGGATTGCCTGTTCTACCGACTTCCGGAACAGGCTCGTACGCTATGGATCGGCGGGTTCGCCGCTGAAGACCGGGGCGGGGCCGTGGAAATAGCCCGGCCGTGACCGAACTTTTAGGCCTCTGTAGTTCACTTGCACCTTGATGCGGTGGAAGATACCGCCCTCGTTCAAGTTGTTGGGGCGATAGGTCAGCAGATACTGGCTCCTAATGTCTTCTCCAATCGCGGCGATCGATTCTTGCAGGCCGTCCTCGGTTCGAGGACTGTAATCCTTGCCCCCGGTACCCTTCGCCAGCAGCTCCAGGGGGTTACTAAAGATCAGATTCTTCGCGCCCCTGACCAGGTCGATAATGATAGGAATCACATTACCGGTTACGTCGTAGCGGCTCTGTTGCATCGTCGTCGGGGTTGCTACCTGACCGGGCGCTACCGGCCGCGCCTGAACTCCCGGGGGAATAGGATCCGGATTCACTTTCGGCCACTTGCTGACCCGTGCCGAAGCGGTCGAAAGCCGAATCGGGTAGACCATGATGTCATGCAATTGTGCGGTGCGCAGGGTTTCGCCAAGGCCGATGTTACTTCCGTTCTCTTGGGACTCAGAGATCACCACGATGATCTTGCGGTGTTCGCTGGGCCGCCGAACGAGCAGGCGGATGGCCTCATATACCCCGTCACTCAGCCGTACCGCGTCACTACCGATAGTGATCCTTTTTAGAGCTTGCCCGATCTTTTTGTGATCGCTCGTAAAGTCTTCCATCAGCCGCACACGGTTGTCGAAAGCGATCAAAGCCGCCTCGCCAAACTCACCCAAAACCATATCAGTGAAAATGATGGCGGTCTTCTTGACATCGGGAAGCAACTTCTCCACTCGGCCGCTGGACTGAATGCATATCACCATCGAGATCGGCAGGAATGCAACCTCGAAGCTATCGATAAGCTGCTCGGCTTCGTTGTCGAGGATGGTGAAATCGGCCTTCTCCAACCCTGAAACGTATTCTCCTCTCGGCCCGAGAACGGTTACAGGTACGGTCACGACGTCCACGGTTGAAACGAAGACCGGGCCGTCGCTAACCGTCAGAACCTCGGGCTGACCCGCGTCCTGAGTCTTGGACCCTTGGCTCCAGGCGGCGGCGGGAAACAACACTTGAAAAGCCAGCCAAGTTGATAGGATGGGCCAGACAACCGTTCGGGCGCGGACTTTCATTCGGTCCCGAAGCGGTCGCAGTGGGCGTGGTTCCGGCGAATCGCCTTGAGAGACGGATTGACGGGCAAGACCGCCCGTCTTCAGGTCATGGATCGGGGCTGACACGGCTCAATAGTAGGCTACGTTCGGCGTCACTGGTTGGGTTCTTGTCGGCGACGCGCCTGTTTCTATTATGTGGTCGTTTGGGAGCGGCGGTAGGAGCCACTTTTGCCACCCTTTTTTTCCAAAAGATACACGTCGCTAATCTCGATCGACTTGTCGAGAGCCTTCGTCATGTCATAGATGGTCAGCGCGGCGATCGAAGCGGCGGTCAACGCCTCCATTTCAACACCGGTCGCAGCGGTTGTGGCCACCTCCGTGTGAATTTCCGCACCTTCGTCACCGAGTTCGATTCGGACGTCCACGTTCGTCAACATCAGGGGGTGGCACAGCGGTATGAGCTCCGACGTACGTTTGGCGCCGCTGATTCCCGCGATCCGGGCGACTTCCAAGGGGTTCCCTTTGGGATTGTCGGGCAGTTTGCGAATGACTTCCGGGGACAGCTTGACGAAAGCATGAGCCCGGGCTGTGCGGTAGGTCGGTTTCTTGTCGGTGACGTCCACCATGCGGACGGCCCCGCTGTCGTCGAAATGGGAAAGCGAGTTCATTGAGGCAGAACCGAAATCCAGTCGCCCGCGGCCCAGGAGGCTCGGTCTGTGGAGGCCACCAAGAAACAGTTGGCTTTCGCGAAGGCGACCAGGTCACCGGACCCCTGCCATTTTACCGGATTCACCGTCGCCTCACCGTAGTTGCCAGCCAATCGGGCGGGCAGAAACCGCGTGAGCACTGGCTTGTGCTTGAAGTCCGAGCCAAGCCTGGCTGCGAAGAACGGAAGCGGTGAGTCCGAGCGGCCGGCCAGGCGGTCAAGCGCCATGCGCGCGAAGACTTCGAACGTCACCATGGTCGAGATCGGATTCCCCGGCAAACCGAAGACCGGGGTGCCGGCGACTTGTCCGAAGACCAAAGGCTTTCCGGGCTGGATTAATACCTGTGTGAAATAGAACTCGGCGCCGAGGTCCGTCAGTACCCGCTCGACGAAGTCGTACTTGCCCATGGAAACGCCGCCCGAGAGCAGCAGCATGTCGGCCTCCAGCCCCTGCTCGACCAACTCTCGGGTGCGGTTGATCTCGTCAGGAGCGATGGGCAAAATTGTTGCCTCGCCTCCGCGGCGGCGAACCTGCATCGCCAGCGCGTGAGCGTTGGAGTTCCGTATCTGGAACGACTCGGGTTTTTCGGCAACCTCGACTACCTCGTCGCCCGTGGAGAGGATCGCCACTTGCGGCCTGCGATAGACTTCAACCTCGCTGTGACCGGTCGCGGCCAACAAAGCGATCTCGGGATACTCCAGATTCTTGCCCGCCGCGAGGATGACGTCGCCGGCTTTCGCCTCGCTGCCCCGAAGAATCAAATTCTTTCCCGCGGGGACGCCGCTTTCCAGCGTGACGTGTTCGCCTTCCCGAGTCGAATGCTCCCACATGACGACGGCGTCCGCCCCCTTGGGCCCGGGGGCTCCGGTCATAATCTCGACCGTCTCGCCGCTTTCGATTCGAAACCGCGAAAGCTCTCCAGCACGGGTCTGGCCGAGCACTTTCAAGCTTGCTGGAGGATTGGCGACATCCGAAGCGCGCACCGCGAACCCGTCCCGGGCCGAACGGTTGAACGGTGGGTAGTCCCGGTCGGAGCGCATATCTTCCGCCAGCACGCGTCCTAGTGCCGCGCCCAGAGACGTTGACTCGGTGGCAGGTGTCGAAGCGATCTCATTCATTCGCCCCGACACCACCGCCCGCGCCTGCTCGAACGTGAGTGCCTGCTTGGCGGTGGGTTGTTGCACGATTTCAGAATGAGAACAGCGTCCCAGTTGTGGGCAAGTTGGCGAAGTTCTCAGCGACACCTGCCTCAACGAACTTTTGCCACGGGCTGCCAGTGGCTTCAACGCAAGAGCGATTCCAGCTTCGAACCCTTGCGCATGATCGTCTGTTCGCGCTCCGGCCCGGTGGAAACGGCGCCGACTTCGATGCCTGTCTTCTCTTCGAGGTACCGCAGGTAATCCTGAGCAGCCTGAGGCAGCTCGTCGAACTCAGTGATCCCCTCGGTCGAGCACGCCCAGCCCGGGCGTTCTTCATAGACGGGATCGATCTGTTCGAGCACTCGCGAGAGGGCCGGCATGCTATTCAGAGTCTCATTTCGATAACGGTAGCCTACGCAGACCGGTATTGTCTGGCGATGATCAAGGACGTCGAGTTTGGTGATGATCATCGAAGACAAGTTATTCACGTGATGGACGTAGCGGATCAGCGGCACGTCGAACCAACCGCAGCGGCGCGGCCTTCCGGTAACCGTACCGAATTCCCGGCCATGCTCGCGTAGCTTGTCGGCTTCGGGCCCGCTCGATTCACTGGGAAAGGGGCCACCGCCGACGCGAGTGGCGTATGCCTTCGAAATGCCGACTACAGCATGCACATGAGTGGGGGAGACCCCCAATCCGGTGCAAACTCCGCCCGCCGTGGCGTTGGATGACGTCACGAAGGGGTAGGTGCCGTGATCGATATCGAGCATCGTGCCCTGCGCTCCCTCGAAAAGCACTCGCTTACCATCGAGCATTGCCTCGGCCAGGTACTGTGAGGTGTCGCAGACGAACGGCCGCAACCGATCCGCGTAGGTCTGATACTGCTCGCGGATGCCTTCCATATCCGACTTTTCGTGGATTTCCAGTGCAGCCGCGACGACGTCCTTTTCTCGAGCGATCGCGCGGAAACGATCAGCGAACGTTTCCGTGTCCAATAGTTCCGCCAACCGAATCCCTCGGCGTCCCGCCTTGTCCTCATAGCAAGGTCCGATCCCGCGCGACGTTGTTCCGATTCGAACCTTGCCGGGCCCATTTTCCGTCGCTTTCTCCATCATCCGGTGGTAGGGGAAAATGATGTGCGCTCGGTTGCTCACGAAGAGGTTGCCTTCGACTTCGACCCCCAAGTGCTTGAGGGTGTCGATCTCCTTGAGCAAGGCGGCGGGATCGATGACAACCCCATTGCCGATGACGGCTTTCGTGCCCGCTCGCAGGATACCGCTAGGGATCAGGGTTAAGATGTATTTTTGGTCGCCGACGTAGACAGTGTGGCCGGCGTTGTGCCCCCCTTGATGGCGCGCGACCACGTCGAATCGTTCCGCGATGAAGTCGACGATCTTACCCTTACCTTCGTCTCCCCACTGCGTACCTAAGATCAGAAGATTGCTCATAGCATCCGACGCTCAAAGCGTTCAAGGCAGCGACGGGCGGGGACGTCGCCCCGCCGCGACAAATCCTCGGCAAGATATGCAAGCTAGATGAAAATCCGCAGCATCCGGCTGGCCCCCCAATTTTAGCGGCTGTCGGGCTCGCGTGTAAATCGGCGCCGGTGCGCTGATACTGCAGTGATTAGGTTGCGGCGGTCCTGGCACCGCGGGAAGCCACCGGTCAGTCACGCGCCCGCAAAACCGTCAGTGAGGTTGTAGGATTTTTTCCTTTGTCTTCAATGGGTTGCGATAACCGGAGGAGGAGAGACTGTAGATCTAAACCGTGAAAGGCACCGGACAGCAGCGCGGCTCAACCCAGATGCTGGAAATCGGAAGCGGAGAGTTGCGTCGTCTTCTTCACCGTGTCAAACAAGTCCTTCCGGATTGTGACCACCAATTGGGCCCCGGTTCTTTGGCCTTCCGAATCCTTCTGTTGCGGTGGAACATCACCCTTTTGTGTGTTCAGGAATGCATACAGGTTGTTGACCACGTCGTCAGGTGCATACAGCCATGCTAAGCGTGTTGTCTCCACGAACTGTGTAGCGTCAGCCGGTTTCCCGCCCTTGTAAAAGGCCGAAAGGGAGGTCAGGAGTTCACGGTATAATTTCTCCTTGCGGTTATACTCATCCTGGGCTCGCTGTTGTGATTGAGAGTTGAGCCACACAAAAACTGACCAACACCATGCTCCGATCCCACCAACGACGCCAACAAAGAATTGCCAATCCATTCCAGTACCTCCGTGCCAAAGAGAACTTTCTTCCGGTGTGAGCCAATAGCCTTCCTCTATCGCTGCCCCGGCTTTAAAAGGAACAAGGTAGCCTATTACTTGAATCGAAGCTCCGGTATTGGGAAAACGGCGCCTATCCGACAGCCTTCCCCGATTAGAGCTTGGGTCGGTAGCCGCTGCGCGTACGGACGCGGTACTTCCGGAGCTGGTCCCCTTGCAGTTCGACTTTGATGCTGCGCCATCCCTGGTTCGGATTCGCTTGCGGATAGTAGGTCAGCGTATAGGAGCTGGACAGCTCCTCGCGAATGTTGACAAAGGCCTCGGACTGTTTCTGCCAGCTCTTGGCGAAGAAGGCGCGGCCACCCGTTCGGGCCGTCAGGCGCCTGAAAACATTGCTCGAAATAGGGTCTTTGTTGACTTCACGGGTGCTGATGACGTAGATCGGCACACCCTCGTCCTCGGCGACCGCGCGCACGTCGTCAGGGCCCACCGTGCTCGCCGTGTCAGGCCCATTGGAGAACACGATCACGACTTTGCGGCCTGCCACGGTGGAAGCGTCACGTAGAGTCAGCAGGAGCGAGTTGTAGAGTGCGGTCTCGTCGCCGGCTATGGACATGCGCAGCCCCTTGATCGCCTCCAGCCGCTCGTCGCTCAGCGGAGCGTGGCGCGTTAGATTGCGGCTGTAGCCATAGACGGCTACAGAATCAGCCGAGGCGAGACCCCGAATGAAGTCGGCGATGGCATCCTCGGCGAATACAAAACTGCGGTACATGAAGTTGCTCGTGTCGAATAAGATGAAAACGTTGGTTCCCGCGAAAGTGTCGTCCCCTCCGAGCTCCTCGAATACACCGCCCAGGCCTCCCTCCGGCTTGGAGGTTCCCTTCCCCGGTCGCTGCTCGGTCTGGGCGACTCGTCGGGGCGCAACGTTGCCCTCGGCAAAACTGGAGACTGTTTGCCCAATGCCGTCCTCGTAGACCTGAAAGTCGCTGGGCTTCAAATCGCGGATGTGACGCCCCCGCCGATCGGTGACTGCGACGTTCAGGACAACCAGGTCAACTTCAACACGGAAGAGTGGGCCCTCCATGTCTTTGCTCTGGGCCAAGCTGGGACGCTGAGTAAAACAGAGCAAACCCAACGTTCCAACTACGAAGGCAATTACCCCAACAGCGTGGCTTGATAATCTTGACACGGGGTTCATCCTTTGGTTTTCCGTTCTCCGGGCTACTCAAGTGACGCCCGGGTCATCTGCTCAATCTGAGGTTTATATTGGGCCCGGTACTTGTCGGCGACCAACCTCATGGACCGCCAAAGCGCCGGCCAATCATCCAAATGGGTGGCAAAAATGCGCTCCAAAGTCTTCTGAGTCCATTCGGGAACCAGCAGGTTCAATTGCGCGGGCGGCAAGTGCAGCTCGTCAGCCAACGACGCCCAGTACAGGTTCGTAGACTCCCAGCTCTCGGCCAGCACACGGCTCGAATAACCCATCAGGGTCGGAAACAGCGGCAAACTCAGAAGCTCCGTTCGATAAGAGCCGGCCAATTTGGGATGCGGCACGCCGTAAAGGGAGGAAATCCGCTCCTCGGTCAGCCGGTCGGGAGCAGCAGCCTCGAGCTGCTCGATTTCCTCCACAATGGGTCTGCTCCATTTCCGCAAAGTTTCTCGATGCCGCGCGAGAATTTCCTGCGATAAGTGGAACAGTTCAGCCGCGGTCACCGCGGCTACGCCCTCCTTCATTTCCCCGCGGGATAGGTGATTACTGATACGCCAAAGCCGTGCCGGCTCGACTCGTTTCCGCAGCGTGCTGAATACAGACGCCCGGATTTCTTCATTGAAGACAGTGAGAGCCACGAGTTCCTCTCCCATACGGAGATGAAGTGCGACGAAGTGTTGTTCCGAGTTGGTCACGCCCCACCAACGGGCCACAGTGGCGCCAAGCAAGATTTGGGGCGCCAGGTCCTGCCAGATCAACGCTTGGCGCTCGCTGGGTATCAAGAAGTTTTGCTCGGCGTCGGCAAGAGCGTAGGGAAGCTCCACCAACGATCCCACGAGGCGCCCCCCGCCGCTGTTGGGCCAGCCGGTCCCCAGCAGTTTGGCTGGTTTCCAGACCTCGATGGTTTGAAGGCCGATAAAATCGTGGCTTCGGACGAAGAGCGGGTTCGCCCGAATCAATTGAGCGCCCGGCGGACTGTAGTAGATGTAGTTCAACCCGACAAGAGTGTCTCGCAGGATGGGAGCTAGCTCTCCGCGAACTTCAGACAGTTTCTGTGGATTCCCCTGCGCTTTGTCGACGACCCGGCGCAGATTCAGCAAACGTTGCTGGTGAATGTGCTTCTCGACCCAGCTACCGCGTGCAAAGGCGTTCGATTCCACGGGCGAAAGGTTCGCGCGCGGCAAACGAACCTCGGAGATCGTAGCCGCCAGACGATTGGCCATGGCCACATTGAAAGCCTCGCCCCGCGATACTCTCTCGAGATGATCTGCCAGGTCAAAGAGCGTTTTTAGTGAAACCAGCCGCTGCAGAGCGAATAGAGAAGACATTCGTTCGACAATAGCCGCGTGGGCGGAGGCGTCGGCCGGCGACGGCTTGCCGGCCAAAAGCTCAATAAAACGCTGTTGGGGGGAGATATCGGCCGGCGATCCCGTCCGCTGCAGCAGCAAGTTCGCGCCGGCCCGTCCGGCATCAAAGATCTCCAGCCGGCTCCGCGCCCTGGCAAACAACTGGATCAACGATTGCAAGGTTGGGTCGGCATCGGCCTCCGCGATCTGCCCCTGTCGGACAAGGATCTGCCACAGTCCGACGAGGGCCTGAAACGTGCCTCTGGCGTCCGCCCGCCGAAGCTGGTTACGCCCTTTTCCGATCTGAGGCAACAGATCTTGGTAAGCGATGATGGTTTCCTCAGAAAGGGTCGGTACTTCGGCGAAGATCGGGTACTGTCCGCCATAGTTCTTGTAGTCCCGCATCAAACGGCTTACCGTGGCGGGTGACAGCGATTTCTTACGCTGCCGCTCGATGTTATTTATGGCCGTAAACATCTTCAATGGCGCGTTTTCCACAAGCCGTCGACAAAACACGAACATCGCTTCGACGACATCGTCAGGCTGGGACCACGAGGCGACGGCCTTGTTGCGCTTGCCTTCGATCCGGGCGTCGCGATGCCAATCGAACAGTCTCTTCCAGGTTTCAACCCCACCCGGAATGTGCGCTTCTCCAGCGGCACCGATATACAGGCGAGCGATCAGCAACTGCAGGTCGGAATTCGATCGGAAAATCGGCCGGGCAGGTCCCGGGCTGGTCGACTCTCCTCGCACCGCTAGATAAAATCGCCTCAGCCGTCTCGGTTGGGTCAAATATTCTCGCGTGCTGCCCTGGGCTCGCGAGAGCGCGTCGAAGTAGGAGGCCATCCAGCCGTCGTCGACTTCGATCAGGGCTTGAAAGAACTTTGCGCCGTTAGCCGGTGACACGCCAACTAACTCACGCCAAGTAGACTCGGTGCGCTCGCCGCCGGGAACGACCGCTTTGCCGCCTTGAATTTCAAACGAGCCGCCGAAAAAATCGAGGACGTGCGCAAAGTCTTTCAGCCGCTCGGCGGGAACCTCCCGGCGCAACGCCGCCGCCGTCGGCTCGTGCAGACCGGCCATCGCCACATACAGCCGAGCCAAAGCAGGATCGCCGAGTAAGGTGTCCACAAACGGTCCCTTCCCCTTCTTGCGTGCCGCCGACAGCCAATAATCTTCCCCGAATATCACGGGTAGACGACTCGAAGGGTAGGGCTTATGAAAGGCGTCGTCCCTTCGATAGGCGTCTTCCAACTCGGCGAGCGGAAAGCCCGCGTCAATGGCAAGAAAGGCGCGAGAGGGGTTAACGGTTTCCAGCACAGCGTTTGCTCCGCAGGCGTTGCGGACACGGAAGCCGAGGATCCTCAACAGCCGAGCCGTTTCTTCTGACTCGCAGGAGGGGACATCGATCGTCTCGTTGGCTCCGGCGAACTGCTTCAACTCTCGCGCTTGCGAAAGATACTGAACAACCAGCTTGAGGTACTCGGTCGGTACCAGACTCTCGGAGGCGCGACTGGCTCGGTAACCGGATGTAATGAGATTACGAGCCAAGGCAGGGAAAAGCTCGTGGGGTTGTTGATCGCTGGAAAGCGCAGCCATCCGACGGAAGGAATAAAGAAAGCCGGGAATCTCTGTCCAGCCAGATTCGATACCGTCCGTCGCCAGTTCGGGTCCACTTGGCACTTCCCATCCCTCGAGGCCCGATCCGCCGATTTCCCGGTAAGAGGCAACATGCTTGCGCGCCGAGTCAAGGTCGCCTTCGACTAGCGAGACTAAAACCAGCCGACGGGTGATCCGGCGGCGAGTCTCAATCGATCCCGACGAACCTAGTGCCTCTAGAACCTTCGTGTATGCGCCGCTTCGACCGGAGTCCCGAAAGCGATCCAGAAATTCTGCATAGGCCAATAGGGCCTCAGCATTATCAGGGGATTCTTCCGCCGTGCGGGCCAATACGGCGCGTGCCTCCAGCACCTGTTGCGCCTGCTCCAGTTGCTCGGCCCGGCGGATAGCATCCCGGACAGGTTCGGCCTGCAGCCAGCAGACACCGACCAACGCCAGAATCGTGGCTCGAATCATTTCGCTAACCCCCGGTGGCCGCTTGCCCCTATCACGACCGACTTTTTGTGGTGAGGTTCGACCTACCTCACCGAAAACCTTCGCGCACCGATCTTAGTCGTTCACGAGGTGTTCTGACAAGGCCCCGTCATTACTTTTAACCGCCACGAGCCACAATTTACACTTAATCGGGCCAGGCCCCCAGCCCCTCTTGCCGGGTTTTTGTGGTTAGCAACGAGGACTTGGACCGTGGAGTCATCCGACGACGGGCAACTAGAGCACGCTATCTAAACGAGGAGACGCTGAAAAGCCGCCTTCGGGCGGGCACTGTGATCCTGCCCTAAAATCCTTGGAGAGAAGCGAGGCTAGGATGGGGTTGTGTTGTGGGCAAGAAACTGCCGGATGAGCTGAGCCTGTCTTCGATTGACGACCGCCGACAACTCTTCGAGGCTGGTGCCGCGCACTTGTTCAAGGCTTCCGAAGTTTCGCAATAGCTTCTGGACTGTTCTTTCGCCGACTCCGGGAATGTTTAGCAGCGCGGATGTGAGTTGACGGGAATGCCGGCGGCTGCGGTGAAAACGCACGGCGAAACGATGTGCCTCATCCCGAATCATTTGGACCAGGTGCAGGACCGGAGAAAAGCGCTCGAGTTGGATTGGCTCGTCCTCTTGGCCTTCGACGAAGATCGTTTCTTCGCGCTTGGCGATGGCCGCCAACGGCTGGTTGATGATGCCAAGTTGTTCCAGTGCCTGAGCGGCGGCATGGAGCTGTCCGATTCCCCCATCAACCAAGACCAGCCCCGGCATGGGCTTCTCCTCTTGCTGTAGTCGGCGATAGCGGCGGCCCACGACCTCCTTCATGGAAGCGAAATCGTCGATTCCCATCACCCCTTTGAGAATGAACTTGCGGTAGTCCGACTTTTTCATCTTGCCGCCTTCCCAGACCACCATCGATGCTACGGTGTCGCTGCCTTGGATATGAGAAATGTCGAAACACTCGATGCGGGCCGGCGTATCAGGCAGGCTTAGGGCATCCATGAGCGCTGCCATGATGACCTTCGGGGTTGGTTTCATCACCCGGAACCGCTGTTCGAAACAGTGCCGCGCATTGCCCTGCACAAGCTCGAGCATCGACTTCTTCGGACCACGCTGTGGCACTGCAATCTCGACCTTGCGGCCGCGTTTTTCCGTCAGCAATTCTTGAAGCGCACGCTGGTCGTCAAACCCAATCGGAACGTGGACCAACGAGGGGACGTACTGCTGGCTGAGGTAGATCTGTTTTAGTAAGGCCGATAGGAACTCGGCAGGGCGGGACTCGTGCGTATCTTCCCAGTAGAACTCTCGGCGGTCGACGATTCGGCCGTTGCGCACGTGAAATAGGTTCACCGCCACAAGCGGCGCTTCCTCGTAGAGTCCGAAAATGTCGATGTCACGGCCCTCGACGGCCGCCACTCGCTGCCGCTCGCTGAGCTCGTCGACGGTCGAGATGAGGTCCCGCAAGGCAGCCGCCTGTTCGAATTCCGTTCTGTTGGAAGCTTCCAGCATGCGGGATCGCAGCTCGCGGACCAAATCGCTCCGTCGGCCTTCGAGGAACATCCGAACGTCCTCGACGGCTCGGGTATAGATTTCGTCGCTCGTCAGGCTCTCTACACACGGCCCCCAGCAGCGATGAATGTGATACTCCAGACACGGCCGCGCGTGGAAGCGGGTCAGGTCTACCCGGCAAGACGGGATTTTGAAATAGCGGTGAATGAAGTTCACCAGACGGTGTGCCAGATTGGCGGGAAAGTAGGGACCGAAATAGGTCGAGCCGTCCTTCTTGAGTCTTCGGGTTACGTACACCCGCGGAAAACGTTCCTTGGTCAGCTTGATGTAGGGGTACGTCTTGTCGTCGCGTAACAGAACATTGAATCGTGGCTGACGTTCTTTGATCAGGTTGTTTTCGAGGGCCAGCGCCTCCTTTTCATTGGCAACAGCGATGTAGTCGATGTCGTGGGCTTCGGCCAGCAGGCTGCCGGTCTTGGCGTCCGATAAGCGCTCGTCCACGAAGTAGCTTCGCACCCGATCGCGCAGGCTCTTCGCCTTGCCGACGTAGATCACCCTCCCCGCGGCATCCTTATATAAATAAACTCCGGGAGAAGTCGGTAAACTGGCAGCCCGTTGTTTGAGCCGGTCCAGATGCGGGGCAACCGCCATGGGGAGAAACTTGCTTCGATTCTAGCAGGGATTTTTCGCAACCTTGCCGAACCGACTCTCACATATCAGATGGATTAGCGGCCCGTTGCAAAAGTCGTGCAGGAGCGAAAATGGGGACTGCCACCAATTCGCCCTCAGCGTGCCTTACGTTTGGGTAATCGACCCGGCTGGCAAGCGCGGATACATTTGCACAAGAGAAGGCAAACAAGAAGCCGCGGAAGGCGTGCTCAAGACCGACAATCCTTCGATCAAGCTCGATCTGAGAGTCCTTTTCTAGCGCGTCTCCGATCAAACGCCGCCCGACCTCATCAGCTCTACAACTCGTGCAGCGCTAGCGCTCCTCGATAGAAGCAGTAGAGACCCGCCATCTGGATCACGTGATAGAGATCATTGTGATTGAAGTGCTCAGCCGGCGACCAGCCGCTCTGCTGCATCCCTAACCCGACCAGGGTTACGCCGATCCCCCTAACTAACCACCGACCCCCGGACTTCCGGAGCCCCCGATCAGCCGTATAAGGGTGCCGAACGGAGCGCACACCGGCCCAGAGCATCACCAAGCCGCTGAGTGCAATGGCCGTCACGGTGACGGTCCACACGAGGCGCAGGTTCGCCGAACCCAGGTAAAGGGCAAATCCGTGTGCGGTCCCTCCGGCTAGAGCGGCGATGGCGGTCCCCGCGAACGCGGCCACCCAAACTGGGATCGATCCAAGCCGCACGGTCGGTGCCCGTCGCGCCAGCACTCTAGCCTGGACCAGACATTGCGCGGCGAGCAGATAGTCGGTCACCATCGTCATCGGCTCGGTGATGTGGGGGCTAGCCATGGTAGCGTTCACCTAAGCTGTGATGAAACCAACAAATCTTTCCCCCCGTGGCACCGTTTGTCATGTACGGGGAGCGACATGTCGCTCCCCGTACAAGCGGGATCGCTTGTCCCTACTTGAGTCGTCACAAGCTGGGGCAGTAGGGACCGGCGATCTCGCCGGTCCAGGGGTCCAACATATCGCGCCCCGGGGACCGCCTGTCGCCACCTTCCGTCTCCCTACGACCTTTTGCGTCCATCTCGGAATCCCAGGGAGCAATTCGAGCGTCCGTCGCCCATTTTGCCAAACATCAGTTGATCGTTACTCACCAGGCCGCCAGTCCTGGTCGTTGGCACTCGTTTCACAACGATTACGGCAAACACCATCGCTTGCGGGTTGGTCCTCGAACCCGCATGCCACGTGAACGCAGGCCGACATACAAAAATTCGGGTACTTGACATCAGAGTGCTGGGATGACTATAGTTGTTAGTTAACCATATAGAATAGTTTATTTAGTCATAGCTAAATGACCCGCCAACTCTACTGTCTCGCCCTAGCCGCACTAGCGACAGCAGTCCCCGCCCTCTCCCAAAGCGACACGACCGGGACCGCCCAAGCTCGCATCGAGGAACTGGAACAGCGCATCGCGAAGCTCGAGGAAAGACTTCGCCGGATCGAGGCCGAGCCTAGCACAGCCGTAGAAGCACCGGCGTCAGAGGTTGCGGAGGAAGATGAATCTCCTGACCCAGTCCCGGTCGCGGCTGCCCCCCCCCACGAAGCCCCGCAACAAGTTATCGGCTCGGTACCGACAAGCACGCCGGAGGTCCCCGACGAGGGGCGGGATCTCGCGTCCTCGGAAACCAGGTTGCCTTTCTCCGGGTACATGGACTTTCACTTCAACAACGCCCAGAACGAGCCCAGCCAGCTCGACATGCACCGCTTCGTGTTGCTGTTCGGGCACAGCTTTACTGATCGCATCCAGTTCTGGTCGGAGCTGGAACTCGAGCACGCTTTTGTTTCCGGAGAGGGTGAGTTCGGCGAGCTGGAACTTGAGCAGGCCTACCTCGACTTCCTCGTCAAGCCCTGGCTGAATTTCCGCGGCGGCATTCTGCTTGCCCCGGTGGGTCTCATCAACGAGCGCCACGAGCCACCCGCGTTCAACGGAGTGGAGCGGCCCTTCGTCGACACGGTCATCGTCCCGAGCACGTGGTTCGACTCGGGCGCCGGTATTTTCGGCGATCTCGGCAGGGGCTTCGTCTACAAGGCTTATGTCATGTCGCCCCTTGATGCCACCGCCTTCGACGCCGAGCAGGGCATCCGGGGCGGACGCCAGAAGGCATTTCAATCGGTCGTACAAAACACGGCCTACACCGGCCGGCTGGAATACCACGGGGTGCCTGGCCTCTCTTTAGGTAGCAGTGTGTGGTGGGGCAATACCGGTTTCAATCTCCCGGACATCAATCCCCGCGTTCGCGTCTTCTCGTTTGACGGCCGTTACCGCTTCTCGCGGTTCGATTTTCGCGGCCAGTTCGCTCGCGTCGACATTACAAGGACCGATGAGATTAACTTCCTGACGCAGCTTCGTACAGGTGTCAATCCGAATATTGCGCGTGAGATGCGAGGGTTCTACTGGGAGTCGGCTTACCATCTTTTGCCGCGTCACTTTCCCCACGACTTCGTGGCCTTTGT
Source organism: Bryobacterales bacterium (assembly GCA_965248105.1). Taxonomy (GTDB): domain Bacteria; phylum Acidobacteriota; class Terriglobia; order Bryobacterales; family UBA6623. The sequence goes on along the minus strand of CBDFIK010000005.1, from coordinate 731,604 downwards.
ACGCTACGAGAACTTCGATACCCAACACAGAATGGCGCCGGGCTTCCTGCCGCTCAGACAATTCGATCGCTCGGCATGGGTGATCGGGGGAACCTACTACCCTGAACCGGATGTGGCGCTGAAGTTCGACTACACGGTCCTGCGCAACCGGAGTTCGATCATAGAGGCGCATAACTCCCTCAACCTGGGGATCGGTTGGTGGTTCTGAGAGGGCATCACGGGATGAATTGGTTCCACTTCAAGCGGGAGCGAACGCCCTTGAGCAGTCGAGGCGCTACGCCTCGCGCCAGTCTGGCCAGCGGACTCGCCGCTCGCGCTTTACGGGCTCGGCTCCCGGTTTTGCTCGCCTTCGCCTTGGCCCTGCCGGCCGTTACGACTGCCGAGCCGAAAGCCGCTGACCCGCCGGTCCGTGTGGTCAACATGCTGGCTGAGCGCTTTTTCTTCGTTCCTTCTCGTCTCAAAGTCAAGCAGGGAACGACCGTGGAGTTTCGAATTCGCAGCGCGGATACCAACCATGGGTTCCGCATCCGTAAAGCAGGTATTAATGTTGTTGTTCCCAAGCGCGGCAAAGGTCAGGCCAAGGTCATTTTCCATGCCAAAGAAAAGGGGCGCTATGACTTTGAATGCTCGAAATCGTGTGGGGCGGGCCATAGCATCATGCGCGGCACGATCATTGTGGAGTAATGGATGAACGTAAAGATTGTGAGCGCGGGTTGGGCTTTGCTTTTCGTCGCGCCTCTGCTGTTCGGACAGTTTGGGCGTCGGTCGCTGCCCGGCAATCCCCTGGTGGGTATTACCGCCGAGGAGTTCGAGAGGTTTCGCCTCGGGCTGGAGGACTTTGTCGAGGTGGAGGACGCCGACGAGGGACTGGGACCTGCCTTTAACGGACTGGGCTGCTCGCAATGCCATAACTCACCCGCGATCGGAGGGATCAGTCCTGTTTCGGAGGTTCGCGCCGGTTATCTCGACGACGAGGGCGTTTTCCACGAGCTTGGCGGCGGTACTCTGTTTCAGCTGTTTTCGATTCCCACCCATTTTTGCCAGCCTAAAATTCCGGCCGAGGCGAACGTCATTTCTCGACGGATACCCGTTCCGCTGTTCGGCGCGGGGTTGATCGAAGCCATTCCCGACGAAACGTTGCGGTCTCTCGAAGACCCCGACGACCTCGACAATGACGGCATCAGCGGCCGCGCCGCCGTCATTACCGATGTGGGGACGGGCCGGGAGCGCGTTGGGCGCTTCGGTTGGAAAGCTCAACAGGCGACTTTGCTGGCCTTCGGGGCCGACGCCTACGTGAACGAAATGGGAATAACCAACGCGTTGTTTCCCAACGAAGTAGCCACCGGGTTTGACCCCGCGTTGCTCGAGTTTTGCGATCGGCGGCCCGATCCCGAAGACGCTCCCGATCCTTCGACCGGCCTCCGAGGGATCGACAACTTCGAAGCCTTCATGCAATTCCTAGCGCCTTTGGATCGCGGGCCCATCGACGACACAACTCGGCAGGGGGAGGCCGTTTTCGAGGCGGTTGGCTGCGCCCGCTGTCACGTCCCAGTCTTAATGACCAGCCGAAGCTCGAACCCCGTCTTTGACAACAAGCCGGTGCCGCTCTATTCGGATTTGCTATTGCACGATGTCGCCACGGGTGACGGCATCGAGCAAGCGGCCGCCGCCCCCAACGAGATCCGCACCCCGGCACTTTGGGGACTGCGACTTCGCCGTCCTTTCCTGCACGACGGAAGTGCTGCAACCGTCGAAGATGCTATTCTTCGCCACGGAGCAGAAGCGGCACAGGCTCGCCAGAGCTTCCTCGATCTCACCCCGCAAGACCGCTCGGCACTGTCGGCATTTCTCTCTTCGCTCTAGTACTTGGTTGCATAAGTTCACGATCGTTCATAGGCCGGCAATCCCTGGACCGCTCCCTCACGGTCGCGGCTCGGAAGGCTCTGCGAACAAACCACTTCCGGGCCAGACGGACGACCGTATGATCCTTCGGGAAAAGGCTTTTTAAATACGAGAACTTTGCAACCAAGCACTAGCAGAACATCAAAAAACGTAGCCTCGTGCAACGAAGCTGCCAAGCTGTCGAGCTTGGAGACGAAGATGCCGGTTGACCGGCAGTCTTCGTCCGGGCACTGAAGGCACTTCCTGGCGCGCCCAACTATCGTTACCCGCGAGGCGATCGGCGGCTCAACTTTCCTATCGTGCCGACAGTTCGACCCAAACACTGAGCCACACGCTGAAGACTCAAAAAGCCAGAGGAGGTGGCTGCAAAACTCGCTACACTAGGGAAGTTGCCACCAACTCAGCAGTTCCTAACCTATTGAAAACAAAACCAGGGGCGGTTAGCTCAGTTGGTTAGAGCGCCTGCCTTACAAGCAGGAGGCCACTGGTTCGAGTCCAGTACCGCCCACCACGCTTAAAGCAAGTGCTTTGTTTTCAATGCCCATCCAAGGCGTTCTGGGGCCACCTGTTGAGTTCTGTGGAACTTCGGTGACCTTGGGTGCTCTCAACAGCTACAAAATCGACTACAGTGGATTCGATGGGAACGGCTGGCGGCTTGGCGTCACTCAGGCGCCGTGGGTGCCGACTGTAAACCGTAGGCTGTCGCCTTTCGCCTAAAAATTGCGACAGTCCGCGTGTGGTGTTCGGAGCTGTCAGAAGTGTATACTGTGGCTGTCCCAGCGCCAAAATCCTGGCTGTTATGCGCCGCTTCGATTTCTTGCTGGCTTCCTTTGTGGCACTGATTCTTCCTTCTTGTGCTACAGCACAACAGCTACAGGCTCAGACAGCCCAGCAAAGTCACCAAAGCCCTTTACTTGACTTCGGTCGGTTGAATCTGCGGGTCGCCAAGGTGGAGGTCATTCATTCAATCTCCAATCCCGGGTTCAATCAGAGGCTTATCTTCTAAGCCGGGATTCAGAATGCTGGCAGTGACTCTTGCTGGCAAAACCGCCCAACGTTCCCAGATCACTATCGAAGGCAACGGGTTTTCTGCCGTCTACGAAACAGACGACGACACTGCCGTCTCGCAATCAGTTGGAGTCGTCTTTGGGCAGCGCGACATCTGGGCCATCAAGGGTGGATCTATTGGCCGCCGCTTTGTTGCACCTGGCCCCGTCAATATCAGGGTCGCTTTCATCTTGCCCGAGAAAGTGAGAACATTTCACGTTAGGTATCCGGCGCTCGCGGTCGGCAAGGCAACCCTGCAGCCGAGTGTTGCCTTCCGCCTAAAGATTGCGACAGTCAGTCCTCCACCACTAGCTGTCGACAAAACGCCTTTATCGCCAGCAACCGGATTCAACCGGGCTGGTCGGCTGGCAGTGGGACTCTGAGCATTTTCCAATTCAAGAATGATCCTGAAACAGGTCTGGGTGGGTAAGGGCACGGAGGTGGGTAGCGAGCTCCTTTCTAGAGGATTCAGGTGTGGGGATGGCGAGGGGGGAGGGGGGTTAAGGGGGAGGGGAAGCTCTGCAGGGTTGTGCTGCGAACAAGGAAACTCGTCGAGCTTCCCCCTCCCCCTCCCATCCCTGAAGAATCCCGGGCCGACAGGCCCGTCTCCGGGCGCTGTCTTACCACCGTGACCGGCAGCCCGCCAGCAGTTTTCTCTTGCGTTGCTGCATCCGCAGCGCGCACTCGGTGTCGCTCATCCGGCGTGCTTGTTGTTCGAGAAAAGCGGCCCTGATGCCCGGCTTCAAGTGGCTTTCCCAATTGTCGAGCGAAAGCAGCTTTTCGTAGGGCGTGCGGTAGTCCCCGAGCCGATAGCGGCGCCGGCGCTTGCCGTTGTCGCCCACCTCCACCGTGGCGAACCCGCAGGGGCGATGATAGTTCAAATACGAATTGAACTCGGCGGTGTAGAAGCGCTGCAGCTCGGCCGCGTGACAGGCGGCGATCGGTTCGTGTCCGATGTGCTTGCGCAGCACCGCCCCATTCTTGCCCTCGACCAGAGCATTGTCGGTCGTGCGGTGCGCCCGCGACTTGGTGAACTCGCCCACCAGCAGCTTGTTCAACCGTTTCTCGACCCGGTGATTGAGAAACTCCGAGCCGTTGTCGGAATGAAAGCCCCGGACCAGGAAAGGAAACTGGTGCAGGATGGCCTCTAAAACCGGGATTAAATGGGCTTCCGAGATGGTCTCGCAACAGCCCACGACCTGCCACTGCGTGAGCTGTCAAGGGCGGAGCAAAATTAGACCAGTTCGGCGGAGGGAGAATAGACCAGTTTTGGGGTAGAGCGGCGGAGCAAAAATAGACCAGTGGGGGGGGAGTCGGGGTTTTGCTTCGAGTTTTTGTGGGACGGCTGGAACGCAGCCTGAGGTCGCCCGTTAGGGCGGCTGAAGGCGGAGTGGAAGGCGGCTCACAAAAACTGTGGCGAGCCGGCGGGGATCAATCCGAAGACGGAGAGCGTTGCTTCTTGCTCTGCTTGAGGCGGAAGCTATCGCCGTTCATCTCCAGGATGTGGACGTGGTGAGTGAGCCGATCCAGCAGGGCGCCGGTCATGCGCTCGGACCCGAGGACTTCGGTCCACTCGTTGAACGGCAGGTTCGAGGTCACCATCGTGGAGCCCTGCTCGTAGCGCTGTGAGAAGGTTTCGAACAGCAACTCCGCTCCGGTCTTCGACAGCGGCACGTAGCCCAGTTCATCGACGATCAGCAGGTCTTGCTTGGCGAGCTGCTTTTGGGCCCTCAGCAAGCGCCGCTCATCACGGGCTTCCAGCAGCTCGTTGACCAGCGCTGCGGCGGTAGTGAAGCGAACCCGATAGCCACCCTGGCAGGCCGCCAGTCCCAGCGCCAGAGCGAGATGCGTTTTCCCCGTGCCGGAGTTTCCTAGAGCCAACACGTTCTCGCGACGGTCGATGAACTCTCCGTGTGCCAGCTCGAGCACCAGCTTCTTGTTCAACTTGGGTAACGCCAGGAAGTCGAACGTATCAAGGGTTTTCGTGACCGGGAACTTGGCGGCCTTGATGCGCCGCTCGGTCGCTCGGCGTTCACGGTCGAGCAGTTCGAGCTCGGACAGTTGCAGCAGAAAGCGTCTCGCATCCAAGCCCTCCGTGGCGCACTGCCGTGCCACCTTGTCGTACTCGCGTAAGAAGGTCGGCAGCCGCAGTGCTTTCAGATGAGCTTCCAGCAGCAGTTTGGATCTCGCCATCAGTCCACTCCCTGTGCCAGCAGCACCAAATAATCTGTTGTCGATGTCTGTTCGACTTGTGCTGTGGGTAAGTGCGGATACTGCGTCAAGTCCAAGCGGGGCGGCCGTTGCTCGATCCGACACAGGACGAGGTGCTTGACGGCGTCGAAGCCGATCGTTCCCAACTCAACGGCCTGCCGCGCGGCGGCGGTGACGTCGGTGAGCGGGAAGTCTTCGAGTAAACGCAGCACCTGCACGTACTCGCGCTTGCCTGGTTTACCCAGCCGCACTTCGAGCAAGCGTCTCAAACGCACGAGATCTTGCGGTAACTGCCAACCGACGAGCGGCGCGGCTTGATCCAGCGCGTTCGTCTTGCGCTCCAGCAAGGCCAGGTAATGCAGCGGATCGAAGATCAACTCCTCGCGTTCGTAGCTGCGCCGATGCCGGGCGATCTCTTCGCTGCCGCAGCCGATGACCACCTCATCGACGTAAGCTCTCAGCAGTACTTCGCGGTGGCCGTAGCGCGTCGGAACCGAGTAGTCGTTGGTCCGATAGCGCACCAGCGACAACGACGTCACCCGCGTCGTGCGCTTGTCGCAAGCGTCATACCCGACAGCAGGCAACGTCAGAAACGCCTGGCGGTCGCGCTCGAAACGCTCACCGATCGTTTCCGAGTGTCGCCGCAAGCGCCGTCCACGGTTCTTGCGGCACTTCGCTTCGAGGTGTTCGTTGAAGGCTTCCCAACTTGAGAACCTGGGGATCGGCACCATAAAGTTGCGCCGCGCATAGCCCACCAACCCTTCCACTTTGCCTTTGTCGTTGCCCTTGCCCGGCCGCCCGAAACGGTCGGCGAACAGATAATGTGACTGCAGCTCGGAGAAGACACGGGTCCTCTGGCGTGTGCCGTCTCCCAGGATCCTCGCCACCGCTAGCTTCGTGTTGTCGTAGACGATGCTGCGCGGCACGCCGCCAAAATAGCGAAACGCCGCATTGTGCCCCTCGCAGAATGCCTCCGTCGTCTCGGCCGGAAACGCTTTCACGAATGCGTCATCGCTATGCGGCAGATCGACGACCAAGAAGTGCGCCTTGCGCTGCACTCCGTTGATGACGACGACCGCTTCGCCGAAGTCCGCCTGGGCGTCACCCGGCGGATGCGTCAGCGGCACGAACATCTCTTGTCCGCCCAGCTTCTTCTCGCGTACGTAGTCCTTGACGGTCGTGTAGCCGCCTGTGAACCCGTACTCGTCGCGGAGGCGGTCAAAGATGCGCTGTGCGGTGTGGCGTTGTTTCCTCGGACGCTCCCGATCGTCGGTCAGGATCTGATCGATGATCCCTGTGAAGGCCTCCAGTTTGGGACGCCTCGCCGGTTTGCTCCGCCGATAGCCCGGCGGAATCCGGTAGCGCAACATCTTGCGCACGGTCTCGCGAGCAATCCCAAAGCGCCGTGCTGCTTCGCGTTCGCTTAGCCCTTCGACGCAGACACTTCGTCGTACTTGAACGTATAGCTCCACCCGATACATCCCTCCGGTGTTCCACAAAACACCTCGGGGATGCTTGCGGACCACATCAGCGGCTTGGTCCTCCGCCTCCTCTGGGAGCCTTCACACCGCCGCTATGTGGTCTAGTTTGTCAGCGCCGTTCTCAGTTGCCGAAACGACACTTCAACTTCAGCTCACTCCGGCATATGAATCTTCACCTCCAAGCGCGGGCGGTGCTGTGAACGCGCGGCTGCGACAAGCTTGCGATGCATCTCCATGTGTTCTTGAGCCCCCTGTGTGTCCCCGACACCACGAAGAGCCCTGCCCAGCAGAAAGTGAGCCTGGGGGTAGTCTGGCTGCAGTTCGATCACGTTATTAAATTTCTTTTATTGTGCTAGTGGGGTATCCACTTCATTCAGGTGACCCCAAGATCCTTGTGGTTGGGTTCACGGCGTCTCGCCGTCCCAGTCGGAGACGATCGAGCGGTGCGCCGGATCGAGCGCGATCGCTTGTTGAATGAGTCGGTAGAAGAGCTTGCCGCGACTGCGTGAGTTGCGCCGGTTCGCTGTTGCTGGTCGTATTCGCCCCTCGTGCGCGAAATGGCCTACGTAGCACTGTGGTTCGTGGTGGTTTTCGCCCTACTGTCAGCCATCGACTATTTCCGGGCCTTCCGGAAAAAGGTCGAAGCCCGGGATGCTGCCGCAGTCGCTCCCAACGGCGTCGTTCTTCGCAAGGAAGACAAAGAAAACTTGGCAAGCTAAGAAGATCTCTCTCATGGCGATGCGCGGTGACCGGCCCTTGGCGGGCGACGGGCAAACTCAGCAACTATCCTACCGGAATTTCCGATTTGGACCTTCAGCAACCACATCCTACTCCCTCTCTCGTCCTGCATGCAACAACTTTGCCGCCGGGAGCCAAGCGTCGGTCCGGTCGAGGTGTTGCAATGACTCGTTTTGGCCGGCGCTTGCCGGTGCTGGCGATCGCCGCATCCGCAACCATGTTCTGTCCGTAGATGCTGATGATCGAATTCGCCGAGATCGACGTAACCGTCGGCAGAAGATTCGCCAAGATGACTCCAATGAGAGTCTTCGGATAGCCGGGGTTAGGCTGATCAGGCACGCTCCATACCGCTGGCTGCTGCTGGTCTCAATCGGCGGCTGTTCGGCGACATCCTCGGCGGCTCTCGGCGCTGCCTGTGTGCCCGCAGGGTAGCCTTGCCTGGGTGGGATCAGCAGCTTTAGCGCTACCAGAAAAGTATCGTGGGGAACAGTGTCGGCTGGAACGCCGCTCAATTCGGTCGATCAACGTCTGTGAGCGGACGGACGAGCCGCGGCACCTGCCCGGCGGCGGAAGTGATGTGCAGGGTTCAGCGCGAAAACACTTGTTGAGCGGAGCGGCGCAGGTGTATGCTGTCACCGTGCCAGGGCCAAAATGGAAATCCTGGAGGTCATGTCTACTCCGCGAAGTCATCGGCCGGGTGCCGACGTATAACCAGGGCGTTCCCGGGGCTTCGCTTTACATCGACCCCGGCAGCGTGATGCACATCGACCTGATCAACGAACTTCAGATACCGAACGACCGATGCGATCCCGCAGTTCATAACGAACCGGGATGCTTCTCGCATACCAACCTCCATACCCACGGGCTCATGGTGTCGCCCTGCAGTGTGGACAAGTCGGGCAGATCGGTCTGCACGGGTCCAAAAATGTGCCAGGATCTCGCCTTCTCATCGGACGACGTTTTGGTCGATGTTCCTTCAGGATGCACCCATCGCCACTGCATCGTCCTGCCGGACTTTCATGCGCCGGGCACCTACTAGTATCACGCCCACCGGCACGGCTCGACCGCCTTTCAGGGGGCGAGCGGCATGGCCGGGGCCATCATCATCCGCGAACCCGCCGGGCAGGAACTCGTCCCCCCACAACTCGACATAGTATGGCTGTTGCAAGAGCTGATCTTTGACCGGAGCGGCGAAATCAACCCTATGCTCGTCTATGGCGCGGGAATTCTTGAACACTCAGCGGGATTCTTTGTCAATGGATTATGCAAGCCCACCCTTCAGATGTCGACTGGTCAAACCCAGCGTTGGCGGTTTGTCAACGCCACGGGGTGGCCTCGCGGGCTGATCCAGCTCCGTCTTGTCAAGTGCAGCGACGACCCCGGCGCTGTCTGCGACGATTCCGTTCCCCCACCGGGCAACAACACTCCCATGCACCTGATCGCCGTGGACGGTATTTCGTTCTACGGATTCAAGCCGTAGCCCGTGGAGCAGCACTTGATGACGCCGGGCAACCGGGCTGACTTCCTGATCAATATCCCCCGAGGGGACAAGGGGAAATACAAGTTGGTGAAGGACCGCTACCCGGCGGACGCCACCGATCCCAACTCAGGGATTCCCGCCGGGGATCTGTCGGCTCGGAACAAGTTATTGCTTTTATCGAAGTGCACGGGTCGACCTTCGACGAGGAGCTGCCTTCCGTAATCCCCGGCGTTCGGCCCTTCTATCTGCAGCCCATTACAAATGTGGACGCGATTCGGGAGACGCCTGTCTCCTTCGAGGTTCCCCAACTGCGAATATTCCACATCAATGGGAAGCCCTATGACCCCAACCGGATCGATATCACGGTGCCGCTGAACACATCGCAGCAATGGACCCTGGAGAACAAACACCAACCGAATATCCCCTTCCCGCTGGTGCACCCGTTCCATATTCACGTGAATCCGTTCCAACTCGTGGGTCACAAGATTGATCCGAATGGAGCCGACGAACCCTTCAATTGGATGTGGATGGACACCGTAGGCATTCCGGCCGGCACATTCGAAAACCCCGGCAAGCTTACGATCAACTCCCGGTTTCTCGTCTACAACGGGGAGTACGTGCTGCACTGTCACATGCTCGTTCATGAGGATCGAGGCATGATGCAGAATGTGTTGGCCGATGGCGATGGCGTTCCCCCGTGCACTCCTCTCTCGGTTCCGACCGACGCAGCGGTTCAGGCGGTCAGGAGGTCGTCGGCGCCCAGGCCTGTACCACCCCGGAGCAGAGTGAGGCGTCGTAGCTAGCGGTAAGCCGAGGCTAAAACCCGGGGGACAGTTAAAGTTGAGTCTGAGACACGTCTGACGCCTGCCGCTACGTTGGTGCACGGGCTGACTCGTTGTCCAGTATGATGGTTTCGACCCATTCGATCGATCGGGCCGAGTCACTGTTCCGGGAGTCGATAAAGCATGAGAACGTTCTTTCCACTCATCCTGGCCTGCCTGGTTCCTTTCGGGGCTAACGGTCAGGTACTCGATAATTCCGCGCTCAATGGCAAATACTACTTCGTACACATCCTGGCTCAGGTTTCAGGGGGGACAGCTAGCGCACGCAACCTGGGCGGCAGCATCACTTTCGACAGCAACGGGGGATTTTCCTTCGACGGAGAGCTTGGTGCCGGTGCTGTCGCACCTCAAGCAGCAAGCGGATCGGGATCGTATTCGGTCGCCGAGAATGGTTTTGTCACCCTCACGAATCCTATCTCTAACTCGCTTGAGATCAATGGCCGGCTCGGAGTTAGCAGCGAGGTCCTGATCGGAGCCTCGACCGAAGCCATCGACGGTTCCTACGACTTGTTCGTTGCCATCAAAGCTCCCACCGGTGGAGTGAGCGATACCACCCTCAACGGCACCTATACTGGTGGCACACTTTGCTTCCCCGACGGCTCGGAGAACGCCCTGAAAACGGCCCTCATATCGTTCTCCGCCGACGGCAACGGCAACTTCACTTCGGCTTCCGCCACGGGACACGCCGCCGACCAACAGGACATCAACGACCAGCAAGGTATTGCGAATGCCACGTACTCATTGACTGGGGATGGCTCGGGAACCGCCTCTTTGGGGCTAAGCTCCACTCTGTTTTTTGGGAATCGAAATATCTTTACCTCCGCGGACGGCAACTACCTGATCGGGTACTCCACGGAGTCGGGTGGGCGAGAGATCTTCCTGGCCACAAGAAACTTCAGCAGTTCCGCGGATGACTCTGACTGGGTAGACAATTACTGGATTGCCGAGATCGTGATCGACACGGGATTCGATGCAGCTAGCAACTCCCATACCTCTGCCAGCGGTGCACTGCGAAGTAACGGTGCAGGCGCCGTTTCGATCTCCGAGCGTCTACGGTTCGACTTCGAGGCAGTCGATTTCAGCGGCGTCAATTTCTACGGCATCAACTCTGACGGTACGGGCTTTCTCGGAGGCTTTCTCGATCCGGGCGTCGTCAATATGGCCATCGGCGCGCCGAGTACCGGACAAGCCCAAGCCCTCAAAACACCGGCGACTGGACAGCCTGGTGTCAGGGAGCAGGGGGGGCCGGCGCCGCAAGCGTTTGTGGGGGCGACGATTGGTGGTGAAGGTCAAATCTCGACGCAGCACGGTATTTTCTTTGGTGTACGCGTCCCAGAGATTACCGGCCAAGGGGTCTTTCTCGCTCCTCTGGGGGTACTAAACGCTGCTTCGTTTGCTCCCCCGACTTACCCCATCTCAGGGGGCACACTACTTTCACTATTCGGCTCGGGGCTAGCCCCCTCAAAGGCCTCCGCCGAAACTACACCGCTGCCCACAAGCCTGGCTGGGATTAGCGTCACCATTAACGGGGTGCTGGCTCCACTGCTTTTCGTTTCAGCGGGACAAATCAACCTGCAGACGCCCTTCTCTACCTCAGGGACGTCAGCGACGATTGTGGTGAACAACAACGGCGAGTTGTCGAACGGAGTGGTTGTCCCCGTCGAGGCAAGTAGTCCCGGCATCTTCTCGGTAGAGGAAACGGGAATCGGACCTGGTGTTCTCACCCATGCAGACTTGGACTTTACGTTGATCACCGAGGCCAATCCGGCACTGCCGGGCGAGACCATCATCATTTTTCTGACTGGCGTTGGCGCGTTGAACCCACCCGTCGTCGATGGAGCTCCCGGTCCCGCCGACCCCTTGAGCTTCACGACCGACCCGAACGTGGCGGTGCTGTTCGGAGGCGAGGAGGGAAGAATCTTCTTCTCCGGGGCAGCGCCGTTCTTCGTAGGACTCTACCAGATTAACGTAACGATCCCTGACACCGTGTTCCCAGGACCGGCCGTACCGGTCGCGATCGCCACCAGCAACGCGTTTGCCGATTTCGTGGATGTCACGATCGGGTTTCAGGGCAGCGCAGTTAGCCGTGGTGTTCACCCGCCCGCCGGCCTCAAAAGACACCCGCCACGAATGCGAGCTTACTGACCTCAGCCTCGCAGGAGCCACGCTCAGATAGATCGCGATAAGCGTTGAGCATTGACTGCATCGCGGTATAGCCGCTGAGAGCAGCCCATCCAACCGACTATGCCACTGCCTGAGAATGGCGTTGGGAGCCGTTCGAGAGTGCGGTGTCAAATACGACTTGGTCGTTTCCGGCGTGAGGCATCTCGCCGATGTTGCGCAAGACGACGGGGCGTGTTTCAAACTCGTTCGAGATCAGCCGCTCGAGCGCGAAGTCGCCGGCACCCCGAACCGCCACGGTGGTTTGAGCGCTGAAGCCCGGGAGCAGGTCGGCGATATCGAGTGACGCCGCGATCGTGGTGCTACCCTCAGCTCGGCCCAGAACCTCGCCCTGGGTGCTTACCGAGGCGACGCCGGGCTGACCGGACGACCAGGAGAAACGGAGTCCCGCTAAGGGATTCCCGTCGGCGTCGAACGCTTGGGCCGTAAGAGTCACATTTTCGCCGACCCCTAGTGCGGGGTTGCCGGGCTCGATTTCCATTCGGGCGGGATGCACCGCGACCGTAAAGGCGCCTGAGACAGACCCCGCCGAGGCTGTGATGTTTGCTTTCCCGAGACGCAGGCCCCGGACGGTACCCGCGTTGTCGACCTCGGCGCCGGCCCGGTTGCTGGACTGCCACGCCAGCGTGAGGTTTGACAGCGTCGCCCCGTACAGGTTCATGGCCCGCGCTTCGAGCTGCAAAGTGCGGCCGCTTAGGACCCAGTCTTGCCGTGCCGTGACCTCGATGAATTGAACGGAGGTCGAAGCGCCCGCCACAACCGGCAGAGCACAGACGAGTAGAAAAACCAGATTGAGCTGCCGGACGCCTCGCTCGATTGATGCCCTGGGCCCAGCCCTGCTTGTGGCGCGCGGCTGTGCCCTCCGGCCTCGCGACTCTTCGCGGGATGCTGGGCGGGTGCGGGGGCCCGCCCGTCCCACGCCTGCCCCCGGAGTTTTGGAGTGAAACACTCGGTACCGGAGAGTGTTCCGGGAGCCCATCTCTGCTGAGGTCTATTATTGCCAAAGGCTGGCTGTCAACACGGGGTAGTGTCCCAAGGCTGCTCTGACTAATCCTTTGAAGGGTGGCCAAATCCACAACGAGTGACACTGAGAAATCTGTTGCCTGGCGAGACGGTGAGCGGCGAGTTCGCCAAGGTCTATACGGACCTGACGCTGGTTGAGATTTTGCTGGGAACAATACTCCCTGAACAGCGCATTCAATCTGCTTCGCCGGACGGTGACGGGAACTACTCCTTCGATCTATTCGACCCCGGATTTGCCGGGGTCCAACTCTAGCACAGTATTGACAGGGTCCACGAAAGATTTCAGAACCCGGGCTTCACTGGGCTGGATCGGCCTCTAGATTCAGATTTTTGCGATTCCTCCAGCCCGAAGGTCCACCACCCAGCCTTCCGGGCATCCGCTTCGAAGGAGATCATTTGGGCGAAGTCCCAGTTCATGTTCCACCCGAAGAAGGTCAGGGAGCGCCAGGGCAAATATCTGTCGCAAGCGGTGAAGTTCGACTGGCGATAAGAACCAGTGGTTCTACTGCCTCTCCACTGTCACGTACGGCCCGTCGGGCGTCGAGACACCGCCCACGGTAGCGACTACAGCAAGATTGCCGCCCGGCGCATTGTCGGGGACCTTCACTACGAGTTGGTAGAGCCCGGCGCAGCAAGGGGCGACACCGGCGTAGAAGATGTCCTTATCGGGAACGGGAAGGCCACCGATTGAGACCTTCACCGGGTTCGTTAATTTTGCAATCGGCGTCTCGCCTGGTGGCGTTTCGAGTTCGGGGACCTCGCCAGCGTTGAACGGCGGGTCCGTCGGGCCGAAGCCGGTTGCGAACAAGCTGATGAACTCTTTCGGTTGGGCCGGTGTTGCGCCCGGAACCTCGCTCGGGTCTCCGACCTGATTGATGCCGTCTTGGTGCAGGGTGGCTATCGGATTCTCGCCACCCGCATCCAGGAAGTTCTTGACGAAGAAAGCCGGTGTGACGGCTTCCATCGTGACGAACTCCGGATCGCTGCGGCTTTCCGAGCCGGTTCCGCAGCCAGTGATGACTACGACAGAGACAGGTCCCACGGCGGCAAGAGTCGGTGATTGCACATTCAACTGCAGCGGCGATACAAAGAACAACGGCGAGCGTGTTCCGTCAACTTCGACGCATACGCCGGCCAGTTCGGTTGGGAGCCTGTCGTCGATCAGATCGCCAGACTTGACCAAGCGGAAGGTTCCATCCGCAGCCATGTTCTGTCCGTAGATGCTGATGATCGAATTCGCCGAGATCGACGTAACCGTCGGCAGAAGATTCGCCAAGATGACTCCCCCGGAACTAATCGAAGGGTTGAGTCCGCCTCCACCGCCGCCGGCTTCGACCGTACCTTCCGTGGTGTAGATCAGGTCGCCGGTATTCATGTTGTCGCCATTGGCGGCGTTACCGGCAGCGGCGAAAACGATCGACCCGATGTTGCTGGCCGGAGCGGTCCAGTTGACGGTGTAGCTCTGGCCACCCGCACCAGACTTCGGAAAGAGATGGACGGGGAATTGAATGGTTGCCTGCGGGCAACCGCCCACGGCTGACGTGTCTTGGCGGATAAGCACCAAGCTCTCAGCCGGAGACGCCGCGAACGTTCCTGCTTGGCTGCAGCCGTCCGGCGTGCGCGCGGTGAGCTGGAATCCCCAGCGCTGCTGGTTGGGGTCGGACACGGTCACGACTACAGGAACGGTTTCCCCCAGCGTATAGCTGTATTGGCTGAGCGGCAAGCCGTCAACGCTTATCGAAACCTGTCCTGGGCCGATGTTGGGCGGCCCGCCATGACAGTCGCTGGTCGCACAACTGCTCTCCCCAGGAAAGCTGCCGCCTGTTCGCCGCAGTTCTATTTCGGGGCCGTTTGGCCGAGAAAGCAAATAGACCGGAAGGCAGAAGAAGAACGTCAAGACAAGCGTTAAGATTACGCGACGACACTGCATCCGATTCACTCGATTCCGGAAGACTCGGGGGAGAGCCTCCTCTTCTAGTAGAACGCGGATTGCACAGAAAAGTTTCGCTGATCCGAATTGCAAGCCACGGTTTAGTCGGTCATCGACCACCTTGCTGGGCTTCCTTACCGCTTCTTTAACCAGGGTTTCCATGTGCGCCCCAACGGTGCAGATCACCAGTGGGGGGAGGACCCACCCATGTAGTTGTCGATGAACGTGATAGCTAACGAGCGGCCCGGTCGGGTAACTGGCTTTGTTGGACCACGCAGATAGCTGTCGATGGGGCCTCCCTCGCGGCGAGCAGGCGGCTTTCAACGGCTGTAGTAAAGAGGAAACGGAAATGGAAGGTGAAGGAGGGCGAAACCGTTGCATCGCAGCCGGAATTCGGCTACACTATCCGCGCCAGGACGGCCAACTCAAGTGGAGTGCCGTCAGGATGATGCCGACTAAAAGAGAGGTCGACGATCCGAACAACATCCGGGACTGACTGCCGGAGCATGACTAGATCTTAGCTCGGCCTAGCGTCGCTGTGGCGTGAGAGGAGCCGGATCACAGATAGTGTTCGTGCGTTGCTGGAAACCAAGGATTTCCATTTTGGGACCCGGCACGTGTTCGGCTTGCCGACAATACGCTGTTAATTCGAGCGTGCCGAAAAGGTGATGTTGTGCCAGACCAATTCACAGAAGACTCAATCGGCTCCTCCATCCCGTTCGGGCGGTTCCAGATGGTCGACCGGCGGCAGCTTGTGCACGAATCCCGTTCGCCACGGTCGGGTTGTATTCGATGACGACGAAAGACGAAGCGTGGGCCCCGCCTGTGGAGGCGTCGATCTTGATGCCGGATCCGCCATTCGCCAGGTGACATTCAAGAGACCTGCGAAGAGCTGCGCGGCCGCGGAGTCGACTTTACGCAGCCGCCAAAGGAGATGCCTTGGGGACCGTTCGCCATCTTCGTAGATCCCGGTAGGAGTTCGTTCGGCCTGAGAGGCCGTCTAACAAGCCGCTGAAGCTGGAGGTCGCCCTCGGCGCCCGCAGCTTATCGGCAGGGCGCTAGACCGCGTCTGGTGATTGGAGGTTTGCAGGGAGGTTGTATCCGTAAGTGTTGGCAAGCCGCGTGTCGTCACAATCGGCGGTAAGGAAGTTGGTGCCCGAAGATGGCGAGGCGCTGCCGGGCTTCCAGCCCGGCCAGTTCCTGACCTTCAAGCTCTACATCGAGGGCCAGCCTGCCCTTACGCGTCGGAAGCTTGACGGAAAAGTTTGCCCCCTAGTTTGCCCCTTTGTGACGCTTTCAGTGGCAACAGCAGGTAACAGTATGACCGAGTAGAATAAATGACTTACAACGCTAGGCGACGCAGGGAACAGAAATTTTCGGTTTTTAAGTCCCGTGCATCTGCCAGTTCCGCCACTCCAGCAGTTTTAACTCCATAGCTTAGGGGGACCGTTTTCGCCCGACCGCGAAAGTTGCCTTAGAGTGGCCTTGTCGCAGGCCTTGTCAATTTCCGCAAAGCGCCATCCGAGCTTAGCGGCAGCATCGCGCGGATTACGCTCACTGACGATATTGTAACGGTCGAAAACGGATCTTGTCTTCCATTCGCCTATCATCATCGCTGCGCGCTCAGGCCCCCCCCCCCTCGACGAGGGTTCCCGGCGCACGTGCGGCGCAGGTCGTCGAAGATGGGTTTGGGCCGATCGCTTCAGCGATTGCGGTTTGAGCATCTTCTGCCTGTTTCCGAGAAAGCCAGACGTTTGTTTCGGTGATGCCTGCGCCGGGAAAGCTATCCACCGGAGACTCCTGGGACTGCCAAGCTACGCGGCGCCGTCCTGCGCGGGGTATCGTTGGTGCAGCTTGACCGGCGCCGCTTTCGCCCGCAGGCGCGAGTTAATCATCTCTACGAACACGGAAAAAGCCATCGCGAAATAGATATAACCCTTGGATATGTGCTGGTCCAGGGGCATTGTCACGTTAATCGTGTTGGGCCGCAAAGGCCCGCATGGATTCCCTTTCAGGCGGCTGCACTCGCGGTTTCCCATACATTGAATGCGTCTTTCCGAAATCGTTTGAACGTGAGTCTATTGCATAAATGACGTTGGAGGTAAAAGGTATTGTAAACGGCGGCTTGGATGTTCAGGAAGCGTTGGGCCGAACCCGGTGATTTGAAACGCTGCTGTTTTCGTTCTCGACGGCGGACGGGCTGATGCGAATTCTCGGCACGATTATTCGCACGCTTATTGTCGATGTGTTGAGCCGTTAGGCCGAGGATTCGAATGGCGACGTGATAGGACCTGAGTTTATCGGTTGTGATCCGGGTGGGTGTCCAGCCTTGTTTCTTCAGCAGTTTGCGCATCAACTTCAAGGCTGCTTTGGCGTTCCGCTTCGATTGCACGAGGAAATCCAAGACCTCGCCTCCATTGTCGATCGCGCGCCATAACCAATAACGCTGCCCACGAATCACGATGACCATCTCATCAAGATGCCAATAGCCGTTGGGAATGGGTCGCATGTGGCGCAGGTTTTGGGCAATCGGCGTACCAAACTTGAGGAACCAGCGCCGTACGCTCTCGTAGGAAATATCCAGGCCTCGCTCCGCAAGAAGATCCTCCACATCCCGATAGCTCAGAGTGAACCTGGCATAGAGCCAAACGGCGCGTCGAATGATTTCCGGTGGAAAGCGGTGACGTTTGAAGGAGATGGTGTCCATCCCCAAAGGCTACACCGAAATCACCAGATCGAGATTAGAGCACTTAACGTGACAATGCCGGTCCAGGCCTTCGGCGATCAGGACAACCCCGATCAGGATAAGGAAGCTCAGCGCCAGGATCTTCACCGTCGGGTGGTTGTTGACGAACCGGGCGATGGCTCCTGAGAGCGCCATCATAACAGCGACCGCCGTGACGATGGCGATGACCATGATGACCAGTTCGTCGGCCATGCCCACCGCGGTGATCACCGAGTCCAGTGAGAAGACGACGTCGAGCAAGAAAATCTGTACGAGCACGCCGGGCATCGAAGCGCGGCCAACGACCGACCCATGCCCTTCCCTTCCTTCCAGCTTGGCGTGGATCTCATGTGTGCTTTTGGCAAGCAGGAAAAGGCCCCCGACGATCAGAATAATATCCCGGCCTGAGATCTCCTGGTTGAATACCGTAAACCATGGGGCTGTCAAGCGCATGATCCAAGTGATCGAAAACAGAAGCGCGATGCGCGATATCATGGCGACTGCTAGGCCGAGGATACGCGCTCTTGCTTGCTGCCTGGCGGGCAGGCGGTCCGCCAAGATGGCGATAAAGATGATGTTGTCGATGCCAAATACGATTTCGAGAACAGTCAGAGTGACGAGAGCTGCCCAGGCGTTCGGATCCGAGAACCATTCCACGACGGTCACCTCCAGAGAATTCCCATTCTATCCCGGGACTGAGTTTCCCACCGCGCAACCGGCGATTCGTCGGTCGTCGGAAACCCCGGACGCAAGGGACATTATGAAGTGGGGCCCTGCATGGCTGTCGGGGCACGGTTTCCGTTGGCCAGGAAGTTGTTGTTTGCATGGGAGTTCGGCGAAATTAGGCTTGTTTCGTCGTTTTTGGTTGAAGACGTCCGAGAGGAATCTCGACGCGGCACGCTGAGAGCGTGCGCCACAAAAGATTTCCGGCCGCGCTTGGTGCAGCCCCCTCGCACGATGAGAACTTGCGCGTTGCAGCACAGAGATGGAATGAGGAGGCTCGTCATCCAGGGGAGTGAGCTAAACTTCCCCGAACGGGCTTCGCCCCGCGCCGCAGTGTGCGGGACGATGCCCAAAATCTTCCCTAGAGGAAACGAAAGGATAGATGACGAGCCATGAAGAACCATAGCAAACCGATAGAGAGTGTGTCGAAGCAGCAACTGATCGAGCAGGGGATGAACGTCGTGGCGGGGTTGGACCTGGGCGACAAGCACAACGGGATGAAGCCCAAGACGACGTAGCAAGACGCCCTAGCAGACGAGGAGCGATTAGGTTTAGCGATGGAAACGGGAGAGCAACGACAGCGCCAGAGAACGTCGGACACCGTGTTCACGGCGACTGCGTGCCTGCGGCCGGCCTTCGAGGCCGATACAGAGCGAGCAGCGCCGCCTGGACCGAACTTCATAGAGCGCCGCGTCGACGAAATGACGCCACCCGAGTGCGGATGGAAGCCCGGTCGGACGTTCGCCAATAACTGAAGTTGTCCGACTCCCTCGCTTGACAATGACGAGCCTCCTCATGGAAGCCGCTGGCGTTAGCCTGCGGGCCCACACTCGGGGTTACTGCGCTCACCCCGGGACAGTTGCCCATCGTGGACGTCGCCTGACTTTTCCCGCAACTGCTTCGTGCAGCATGAGTGAGACGACCAAAATCTGACTGCGCCCGTTTTCCGAGGCGGGGGACATTCACCGCGGGCTAGCGAATCGCAGCGTCCTTGACGGCCGCCAGGATCCTCTCGGGAGACGGCATGCCGCGCTCCGCGAACCGAACTCGCCCGTCGATCCCGATACCGTAGACAGACCGTTTGACAAAAAACCCGGCTGCACCGAAGCGAACAGCAACCTTTCTTCCCTTGTCAACCAGCAAGGGAAACGGAAACTCGTGAGCGCTTTTGAACTTTTGATGGCTGCGCGAGCTCCCGGGATTAACGCCGAACAGTGTGATGCCGTGCTCCGTGAAGGCCGCCCAGTTGTCCCGCAACTGACATAGTTGCTTGCGTCAGCCGGGCGTGGCGTCCATGACGTAGAAGACAAGCACGACGGGGCGGCGACCGTGGAAATCGGAGAGCCGAACGACGTTGCCGGTCTCATCAGGAAGCTGGAAATCCGGGGCTTCCGAGCCGACCGGAAGAAGCTCGCCGCCGAATGGGAAGGGCACGCCTTCATCATACTCAACGAGCCGGCGAGCGGCTGTTCCCCGGTGGGCGCTCTGCGTTGGCGCACGACCCTCCCCGGTAGGGCACAGCCCTCGAGCCTTCCCTCGGGATCGCTCAGTTCGTGAAGTAGTCTTTGACTTTGTCGAAGATGCCTTTTTCTGTAGGGGAATTATCGACAGGCAAGACTTCAAGCAGCGACTCGAAAAATTTGCGCTGCTCCTTGGTGAGTTTGGAAGGAACCACGACTTTGATATGAACGACCAGATCGCCCCGCCGGCCGCTCTGCACATGAGCAACTCCCCGGTTGCGAAGACGAAATTGGCGACCGGTCTCGACGCCAGGTGGAATCTTCAGTTGGGCCTGCCCCTCAAGGGACGGCACGGTGATCTGAGCTCCCAGGGCAGCCTGTGCCACGTTGATCGGCACCTCGCAATGCAGATCGCTTTCCATCCGCTCGAAAATCGGGTGGTCGCGAACGCGCAGCACAACATATAAGTCGCCGGGCGGGCCGCCCAGCGATCCCGCTTCGCCTTCGCCACCTAGGCGCAGTCGAATGCCGTTGTCGACGCCGGGAGGGATGTTCACCGGCAGCTTGCATTGCTTACGGAGTTGTCCCCGACCTCCACAGGTACTGCAGGGTTTCTCGATGACCTGGCCTGAACCGCCGCACCGGGAGCAAGTGCGACCGACCGAGAAAACCCCCTGCTGGTAGTACACCTGCCCTCGACCCCCGCAGGTGGAGCAAGTCGTCGGGCCTCTGCCTGCCGCCGCCCCCGACCCTCGACACTCGCCGCAGGCTTCGTTACGCGGAAACTGGATCGCGGTGCTGAGGCCGAAGACGGCGTCTTCGAAATCCACTTCCAGGTCGTACTGCAGGTCGGTGCCGCGTCGTGGCCTGGCCCTACGCTGCCGTCCCCCGAATAGATCACCAAAGCCAAAGAAGTCCCCGAAAATGTCGGCGAAATCGCTGAAGTCTCGTGGGTCGAATCCGCCGCCGCTTACACCGGCAAGCCCATCGTGCCCGAAACGGTCATAGCGGCTGCGTCGTTCGGCGTCGCTGAGCACACTGTAGGCCTCGGCCGCCTCCTTGAATCTCTCCTCTGCTTCCGAGCTGTCGGGATTGCGATCAGGATGATACTTCAACGCCAGCTTGCGGTAGGCGCTCTTGATCGCGCCTTCCCCGGTGCCACGGTCAACGCCCAAAACTTCGTAATAGTCCCGTTTGTTTGCCACGGATTTAAGTCTCACTGCCCCCGTCGCGGTTGGCGCTGCTGCTATTTCGACCCGGCAGCGCTATAGTCGGCGCCCTGTTGCCTATTGATACCCGCAGAATATAGTGTTGTTTTCGGACACAGCAAATGCCTTGCCAGAGCGGGCGCAGCACGCTGCGCCCCTACACTGTATTTCGCGAACATCAATAGTAAGCTGTCCCAGACAAGACTTTGATCGTCCTGGCGACGTGCCGCACGCTTTCAGCGTGCTGTGTCGGGCTTTCGAGCCCGACATTTCCGAATCTCGAATCTATAGTGAACCCGTCTCCAGGACAATCCACTAGTCCTTCTTTTCTTCCTGATCGTCCTTTGTCTGCTCGGCGGTTTCCTTCACGGCTACCTTGACCATGGCCGGTCTCAGCAGGCGGTCTTTGAAGTGATACCCCCGCTGGTAAACCTCGAGGATCGTCTGGTCCTGCTCGTCGTTCTCGGCGGGCTCTCGGTCTAGCGCGTGATGGAAATAGGGGTTGAATTTAGTGTTTTCGGTTTCCACGAGCTTCAACCCAGCTCGCGTAAAGACCTCGAACATCCGCTGGTAGATCAGGTCCAACCCCTCGCGGAACTCGGTGTCGATCCCTGGAGCGTTTAAAGCGCGTTCGAAATCATCGAGGATGGGCAAGAGCGACTCGATCGTCCCCATCGCCGCGTATTCGTGAGCCTCTTCTTTCTCTCGCAGGAGCCGCTTGCGGAAGTTTTCAAAATCGGCCTGGGCCCGCTGAAAGCGCTCAAATTGCTGGTTCTTCTCGGCCACGGCCCGATCCCTCTCGGCGACCGCGGCAGCAAGGTCGGACTCGGCGGCCGCTTCGGTGCCGCCGGGCTGAGGTTCAGCCTCGTCCTCGGGCGTCGAGCCGTTCGAGCCGGTGCCGTCGACCTCGTTCTCACTGCGGGAGGGTTCTTCTTGGTGGGGCTGAGATTCCTCGGCCGGTTCAGTCTGCGTCTGTACGCTCTCGGTTTCTGGGGACTTGACTTTGCCCATTCCTTCTACCCATTGGATTCTCTTGCGGTACGACCCGTAGAACTACCAGCCGGGCGGCTTGCAGAGCTTCTCTTACCATGTTAACAAGATCTCCAATAACCGACCGTCAGGGGCAGGGAAGGGGAACAGTGGAACGTGAACGGGCCGTCAACCGGCGCACCCGGCAAGGCGATCGGGGCGGAGATGACTGTGGCCAGACCTGATGAGGAGGCTGGGGTCGATGGCCGCGAGCGACCATCTGTCCGACCACAGCCACCCCCGCCGTCGGCGGAGAAGGAGAAGACCGACCACTAATGGGTCGAGCTAATGGGAGGACAGGCCGCACCTATGCCCCCCAAGAGGATAGACGTGGCCGGAGATGATTGGTTGCGGCGCCGGATAGCTGCCGTGGGTTGTTCGGTTCGAAATCGTCCGAAAGCTCTGCTAACGAGATCGCTCGCTGAACAGTCGCAGCCAAGAGCCGGTGACAAATCGTCACCCCGACGTGGCGCACGCATTCTTGCGTGCCGTGGGGCCATTCGTGGCGACATTGAGTTGCACGGACGGAAGCCGAGATCCGCGGCGCGGTCGCGCTACGGGCTCACCCCGGGCTAATGGTGGCTACGGGCTGCGTCGCCGCTTCGCGGCGAAGGACCGGCAAGAGTGCCGGTCCTACCAAGTCGGCGGCGTTCAGTAGGAACAAACACTCTTGTTTGTCCTAGCGAACTCGGGCTAACTTGCCACCTGCTCAAGCGGGCAAGCATAGGGGATCGCTTGGCCTCTGGCTACTCCTTTTCTTTGCCCGGACATGCCATCTAAGTGATTGCAATAGATTGGCTTATCTGCAAATTGGCTTTGTTTGGTAATTTTCGTAAGTCGGCGGTTTCCGTGGGCGAAAAAAGCCATGGGAAGGGCCCGCGCCCTGACGGGCACGGCTCTGTCCGGTACTCACCTGCTCCGTCGTGTGGTTAGCCGCGAATGTGGTTGTCTCAACGGTTCGGCCTCGACAGTCAGCTTGGTGAACATAACAGCACAGAGCCGCGGGCGTTAGCCCGCGGGCCCGCGCCCCGATGGTGTTGGGGCGGGCGCGGATTCATCCCCGCCGACCAGACTCAACTCTGGAACCGCTCGCTCACACTCGCGGCTCGGTGCCGGGACGCCCTCAGAGCGTGCATCACAGAAGCAAAAGGCCGCGGATCTCAAAGTCGAGATCCACCCTACGAGCTAAGTTATTGAAAGGGCTCGGCTTGCCTAGGAATTGGGTTTGTTTGGTATTTTCGCCGTCGACGGCTGCTAGGCGGCCTATGGCGTTCCACGATCTTGCCATGCGTTTCTCAGACAGCCTCCTGCGTCTATTCTATCGCGGGCGGCTTGGATTTCCCCGGACAAAGGACCAGAAGTTACTTAAAACAAAAGACGTTGCCGTCTGTGACCGGCAGATTGGAGTCGGACCGACAGCGCCCTGGCAGGAGTTCTCGAACTGGTGCGAGCGGGATCCGATCTCAAGTCGGCAAGAAATGCGGGCTTCTAAAAAGGCCGCGGGTCTGGGCCAAACGACGGCCCAGGCCTTGTGGCTGGACAGATCGGGACAGATCGGGAGCTGTCCCCGATCTCCCCCCCCGATCTCCCCCCCTGCCGATCTCCCCCCCTGCGATCTCCCCCCCTGTGTCTCGCCTTCGCCCAACTCACCTCCCGCGAGAGCCTGCGCGATATCGAAGTTTGTCTGCGCGCCGTCCAACCACGGCTCTACCATATGGGCTTTCGCGGCAACATCTCCCGCAACACGCTGGCGAACGCCAACTTGAAACGCGACTGGCGCATCTACGCCGAGGTTGCTCAGATCCTCATCCGCCAAGCCCGGCAACTCTACTCCCACGAAGATCTGGGGCTGGAATTGGACCAGACGGTTTACGCCCTGGACTCCACCACCATCGATCTGTGCTTGTCGTTGTTCCCGTGGGCTCCCTTCCAACGCAGCAAAGCAGCCGTGAAGGTCCATACCGTGTTGGATCTGCGGGGCAGTATCCCCAGCTTTATTCGCGTGACTTCGGCACACGTCAGCGATGTCAGCGTGTGGGATGATTTCATGCCCCAGCCGGGCGCCTGCTATGTCATGGATCGCGGATACATTCATTTCGCCCGCCTGTATCGGCTGACGACGGCGGCCGCCTTCTTGGTCGTCCGCACTCGAAAGAACATGCCGTACCGTCGACGCTATTCGCATCGCGTGGACAAAGCGACCGGACTGTGCTCGGATCAGACGATCGTATGAACCGGTCAGGATTCCGCCCACGACTATCCCGCCCCCGCTCGGCTGATCCGCTTCTGGGACCGGCAACACAACCTCCGTCTACGCTTTCTGACCAACAATTTTCAGTTGCCCGCGCTCACCATCGCCCAGCTATACAAGCGCCGCTGGGACGTGGAGTTGTTCTTCAAGTGGAGCAAGCAACACCTCCGCATCAAGAAGTTCTACGGCACCTCGGCCAACGCCGTGAAGACGCAGATCTGGGTCGCTATGATCGTCTATTTGCTCGTGGCGATCCTCAGGAAACAGCACGGCATCGAGGCCGGACTCTACAGAATTCTACAGATTCTCAGCGTCACCGTTTTCGAGAAAACCCCCATTTTACAGGTGTTAGAGGGTCTCGACTCCCAACTTCCGCGACCCACCCTTTCTAACCAACTGACTCTATTTGACTTATGATGGGACAGTAGTGTGGCAGTCCCCATTTTTCTAGTGCTTGGTTGCATAAGTTCACGATCGTTTATAGGCCGGCAATCCCTGGACCGCTCCCTCACGGTCGCGGCTCGGAAGGCTCTGCGAACAAACCACTTCCGGGCCAGACGGACGACCGTATGATCCTTCGGCAAAGGGCTTTTTAAATACGCGAACTTTTGAAACCAAACACTAGCCTACGGTGACAAGGTTCGCGCCGCCGGCCCGTGCGGCGACAGCTCTCTCAGGCGGGAGACGACCTCGGCGACCCTGTCGATTGCGTAATCGACTTCCTCTTCCGTATTGAAACGGCCCAGGCCGAAGCGCAGAGAGCTATGGGCCAACTCATTCTTCACCCCCAGCGCCTGGAGGACGTGGCTAGGTTCGGGAAGATCCGTCGTGCACGCGGAGCCGCTCGATACCGCGATGTCGTTCAGCCCCATCAGCAGAGATTCACCGTCAACGTGGGCAAAGCTCACGTTGAGATTATGCGGCAGGCGATGCTCGAGGCTCCCGTTGATCGACACGTCCGCGATGCGGTTTAGGATGCCGTCCTTGAGCTTGTCTCGTAGCGACCGCAGCCGGGCAGCTTCTTCGTTCATCTCGGCTTGGCACAGCTCGCAGGCCCTGCCGAAGCCGACAATGCCCGGCACGTTGAGCGTCCCCGAACGCATGCCGCGCTCATGGCCGCCACCGTCCATTTGCGGGCTCAGCCGCAGGCGCGGTTTTCGCCTTACGTACAGCGCTCCGATTCCTTTGGGACCGTAGATCTTGTGGGCGGTAAACGACATGAGATCGATTTGGTCTCGTTCAACATCGAGCGGTATTTTCCCCACGGCCTGCGCGGCATCTACGTGAAACAGGACTCCGTGATCTCGCGCCAGTTGCCCAATATCGGCGATCGGCTGGATGACGCCGATTTCGTTGTTCGCGTACATGATCGAGATCAGGATCGTCTTGTCGCTGAGTGCGCGGCGAACCGTTTCCAGATCCATCAGACCGTCCGGCTGAACGGGCAGGTAGCTTATCCGATAGCCTTGCTTCTCGAGCCTGCGGCAGGTATCGAGGACAGCGCGGTGTTCCGTAGCGCAAATAATGATGTGGTTGCCGCGTTCGGCATGCATCTCAGCGACGCCCTTGATCGCCAGGTTGTCGGACTCTGTTGCCCCGCTGGTAAAGACGATCTCCCTTGGAACGGCTCCGATCAGCTCGGCAATCTGACTGCGGGCGCTTCCCACAGCCTCCTCCGCGCGCCAGCCGAAGGCGTGGTTCCGGCTGGCGGCGTTGCCGAAGTTCTCGCTGAAATAGGGCGACATCGCCTCGACAACGCGCGGGTCGACCGGCGTCGTGGCGTGATAATCCATGTAGATGGGCAGTTTCATCGCCACGGCTCACCCGGGCTCTTCGGAAGATGTGAAAAGTCCCGGGACAGTCCACCTCGCCGCCCCGCGGCTCGCTGATTCTTAGGCTCCGCGCAACCCAACGTCTGGGTTAGTCCCCGATTCCTTGAATTCTTCTGTCCCCATGCTAGAGCGAGGCTGAAGGGCTGTCAAACGGCCGGCGCCCGAGGCTAATCTACACAGGGAGGTTTTACAAGGCGTCGCGTCACGACCTTTGGCAGCGCAAGCAGGGTGTCGTTTTCGACATCCGAGATCTCATGGGTGCGGGAGCTACGGCGGGCGTGGCCTCTTCCCGAGTTTCCTTGTCTGACTGCTAAGAACTCCGGTCGCGGCGCCGATGAAGGCCGAGTCCCATTCGAGCGAGCCGCACCGCGTGGACGACGAGTGCGTAAGCAAGCAAATACGCGAAAGCGAATGGGAAAACGAGGATCGCAGCCACCTTGTGCGGGGCGGAGCCTTCCAGCAAGCCGGTCCGGTGGAGAAGGAATTGCTTGACGGCGCTGCGATGGCCGCGATCAAGCCAGAAAAAGTCGGCGTTCTCATTGATGATTAAGAACTTGGAAGGGAACAGGGCGAGCGCGGCCATTTTCCAAGGGCCTAGGATTGGGGAGTCGGCGCAGATGATCGCGGTCACGGGATGCCGTTTGGCCCGGACACGCCGCAGCAGCCGCCAGCGCGTCCTGCGGTCGTGACAATGGATGACCCGAAAGACTTCGCTCGGCACTCCGTTGGCCGTCAGGCTGGACGGATCGCTAGGAAGACAGGTCAGTAAATCAATCGGCAGCTCTTCGCCGTAGAGCTCCCGAAAGCGGATAATGGCTTTCTCGGCGATGGCACGCGGCCCGCTCTCGACCAAGAGCAGTTTCGTGATCGGCGGGATGCGCCGCGACAAAACCCATCTCATCGACTAACATTCTACAAGGGCCGGAGGAGAAACTTGGCGGCGGGCTTGGGCCAAGCTCGGAACCAAACTGGGTCCGGAGGTCAAGCCGCGGCACTCAGGCTTTGCGCTGGTCTGTTCGGAAGCCCGATGGAGATTGCTCCATGATCCCTTTGCTCGACCGCTGGACAGCTATCCCGACCCGGCAGGATCGGCCGGAGTGGCTTGACCTTCAGCGCGGGTCGCTCGACGACGTTCGAGAAAGTCTTTCCGACATCAGCCGAATCAATCGCTGGCTGGGTGGGCGGGCGGCGCTGCGACGGTTCCTGTTTCCCCGGATGCGCCAAGCTGGGACGAAACGTCGGCTGCGCATCCTCGATGTCGGCACCGGATCGGCCGCCGTGCCGCTCGAGATCGCGCTCTGGGCGCGGCGTCACAAAATCCCCGTCGAAATTGTTGCCCTTGACATTAATTGGCGGCACTTGAACATCGCTCGGGAGAACGTTTCGGAGTACGCGGAAATCCAACTGCTGGCCGCCGACGTCACGGCGCTTCCTTTTCCCCCGGCGTCATTCGACTTCGTTCTATCGATGCTGTTTCTGCACCATTTCAGTCGAGCCGAGTTACTCGAGATCCTGCCCGCGCTGAAGGCGGTTTGTCGCGGCACTCTGGTTCTGAATGATTTAGTTCGCGATCGGGTTCCCTACCTTTTCTTCCGGATGTCGGCGCCTGTTTTCGCGAGAAGCCGGCTCACCCGTCACGACGGCGAGGTTTCCATTTTTCGGGCCTACACGCCGTCGGAGATACGGTCGATCCTGGCAGACGCCGGCCTCGAAAGCGCGCGCGTGTACACGGAAGGGCTGTATTATCGAATGACCGTGATCGACGACAACAGCGAACGATGAGCGGGAATCTCCAAGCTGAGGCGACCATCGTTGGGGCGGGTGTGGCCGGTTGTTGTGCCGCGATTGCGCTACGCAGGGCCGGCGTCGATGTGCTGTTGCTCGAGAAATCGTCGCGGCGTCCCCATCGCTTTTGCGGGGAATTTGTCTCGGGTGAAGCCACCGCGTCCTTGCGCGAGCTCGGCTTGTACGAAGAAATCATGGGCTGCTGTCCCACCCGCGTGCGCCGGATGATTCTGTATGGAACAGGCGGGCGGCCCTATTCCTTGCCCCTGGCCGAGGAGGGTCTCGGCATCAGCCGACGCGCTATGGATTCCGTGCTCCTCGCGCAGGCGGCGAAGCTGGGGGTGCGCGTCCACGAAGGCGCCTTTGTGGAGAGTGTTTCCCCAGCCTCCGACACCGGCTACGAGGTTAGGATACGTAGCGAATCTCCCCGGCCGCGCGGCGCGATTCGCTCTCGGGTCGTCATCGGCGCACAGGGCAAACGCTCCAATCTGGACCGGGTGCTGGGGCGCAAGTTTCTGGTCGAGAGAAGCCCTTACGTCGGCGTCAAATGCCACTTCGCCGGTATGGGCCGGGGCGACAACGTAGAACTGTATCTTTTCCCGGGCGGCTACTGCGGCGTGGTAGGGATCGAGGGCGACCGAACGAACATCTGCCTACTGGCCACCGAACAAGCCTTACGCCAGAACGGGGGGCGCCCGGAGAAGCTGATCGGGGCGGCCCGGCGCGAGAACCCCTTCTTGGCCGAGTCCATGCGCGACGCTTCGCCTTTCGAAGACAGTCTGTTGACGATCGGACAAGTTTCCTTCGTTCCTAAAGAGCAAGTCGCCAACGGGGTCTTTATGGTCGGCGACAGCGCCGGCGTGATGGCTCCTTTTCTGGGTGTGGGCGTGGCCGGAGCGATGCGATCCGCGGTGGTTTGCGCCGACCTGGTCTCTCAGGCGATGAAAGGAAAACAAACCCTCCGCTCGGCGCAGCTCAACTACGAACGTTGGTGGCACCGCCATTACCACGCCAACCGGAAGTGGGGACACCTGGCCTCGCGCCTGTTGTGCCACCCGACGGTGGGCGAGATTGGAATTGAATTACTGAATCAGCTCCCCGCAGTCGGTGCTCTTATCTATCGCAAGACACGATCCCACGACTCTCATCGGTGCGCGGTCGTCGGTAGCGGCGCGTCGTAGAGCTTTGCAGCAGTCAGAGGCACCGACCGATTTGCAGCGACCGAGCAGCCCGAGGGTGCTTCGGAAGGGGCAGTGTCGGTAAGATTGAGAATCAGCCCGGCGGACGGCCGGGAACGGGGTGAAACAGCCCGTCAGATGGGAAACGTTCCTGCCCCGCTGTACCAAACCAGGATGGAATCCTATATTGAGTGCTTATCCCCGGGGGCGACCGCGTCCCGTGCCCGGGTCGCATTGTTTGACTTTGACGGGACGGTCTCGCTGATTCGAGCAGGGTGGGTTGACGTCATGGTCCCCATGATGGTGGAGGAGCTGCTGGGGCTCGACACGGGAGAAAGCGAAGAAGAACTTCGAACGCTGGTAGAGGGCTACGTGGGCCATTTGACAGGGCGGCAGACGATCTACCAGATGATCGAATTCGCTGAGCAGATCCGCAAGCGCGGCGGGAAGCCGCGCGATCCGCTGGAGTACAAACACATTTACCTCGATCGATTGATGGATAAGATTCGACACCGCATCGAGCAGCTGCGGTCCGAGAGTCTTTCCCCCGACGAGATGATGGTTCCCGGCGTCCGGCGCCTGATCGAGTCCCTCAAGGAAAGAGGCCTGATACTTTATTTAGCCAGTGGCACGGATCAACCCTACATGCGCGAAGAAGCTGCTCTGTTGCACGTGGATTCCTATTTCGACGGCGTGTACGGAGCGCTGGACGATTACAAGAAGTTTTCCAAGAAGATCTTGATTGAAAAACTCATCCGCGACAGCGACTTTGAGGGTGAGGAGTTTCTCGGATTTGGGGACGGCTTCGTCGAGATCGAGAACGTCAAGGAGGTCGGCGGCGTGGCGGTAGGCGTGGCCACGGACGAGCCGGCTTGCGAGAAGGTTGATCCAGTGAAACGCAAAAGGCTGGCGGCCGTGGGCGCCGACTGGATCGTCCCCCACTTTCGGGGCCACGCGGAACTGATGAACTCGTTGTTTCCGGCATGAAGTCCAAGTACCCGGTATTCGATCGCAGTCGGCTGCACTTGCGCCCCTTGGCGGAGCGCAAGCACGACATGGAGATCGATTATCTTCTGGAATTGGATGACCCTGTCGGCGAGTGGGGGCACCCGGACCTGATCACGATCGCCGAGCGGGTTAACGACGCTCGCTCTAGTGGTGCCGCACGCATTCTGATGATGGGCGCCCATGTGATAAAGATGGGGGTCTCGCGCGTGGTGGTCGATTTATTGCGTCGGGGCGTATTCACCCACCTGGCTATGAACGGTGCGGGAGCCATCCACGACTACGAACTGGCGCGTATCGGGGCAACCACGGAGAGCGTGGCGCGCTACATTCGCAGCGGGGAGTTCGGACTGTGGGAAGAAACCGGCGTTCTGAACGAGTGGACGTGTGAAGCGGCGGAGCTCGATCTGGGCCTGGGCGAAAATGTCGGCCGCCGGATTCTGGACAGCGAGTATCCTCACCGAGACGTCAGCCTTTTCGCGACGGCCTACGAGCAATCGATCCCGGCGACGGTGCACGTCGGCCTCGGCTATGACATCATTCATGAACATCCCAATTGCGACGGCGCGGCCGTGGGCAAGTCAAGCTACCGCGACTTCCTGGTTTTCACGCGAGCGGTCGAAAACCTCGAAGGTGGTGTGCTGCTGAACTTCGGTTCCGCGATCATGGGCCCCGAGGTTTTTCTAAAAGCCTTGGCCATGGCCCGCAATGTCGCTCACCAGCAGGGCCGGGTTATCAAGAATCTTACGACGGCGGTTTTCGATCTGGTGCCCATTCAAGGGGACTATCGAAAAGAGCTTCCCAAGACCGACCCGGGCTACTATTTTCGCCCCCATAAGACAATGCTGGTCAGGACGGTGGCCGATGGCGGGAGCAGCTTCTATGTATGTGGAGACCACCGCGCCGTCTGGCCCGCTCTGCGCCAAGCTATCCTGGACGGGGAATCGCCATGAACTGGGAAACCCTGGTCGAGCAGTTCGCCGACTGCCACGCGCTGGTCGTGGGCGACATCTGTCTCGACCGCTGGTGCCGTTACGACCCCGCGGCGTCGGAGCCGTCGCGCGAAACGGGTATCCCTCGTATTGGCGTCGTTGAAACCGAGGTTACCCCAGGCGCCGGAGGAACCATAGCCAACAATCTGGCGGCTTTGGGGGCGGGCCGTGTGGCGGTTTTGGGCGCTATTGGGCAGGACGGCTTCGGGTTTGAGCTCGAGCGATCCTTGGCAAGCCGAAACATCGACTATCGGCTGTTGGTTGCGTCTCCTGAGATACAGACGTTCACCTATACGAAGCTCATTAATGGCAGCAGTGGAAAGGAAGACCACCCACGACTGGATTTCATTAATACCAAGCCCCTGCCCGGCGAAATCGAAGATCAGCTTATTGCAACCTTTCACTCCGAGTATGAAAGCTTCGACGTCATTCTCGTAGCGGACCAGGCCGAGACTGAAAAGGGAGGGGTCCTCTCGGACTTATTCCGAGAGGTGATTGCCGACGTCTCTGAGCGCAACCCCGACAAGATTGTTATTGTCGATTCGCGAGCCCGCATCGAGTTGTTTCGAAATGTCATCGCCAAGCCCAACTTGCAAGAAGCCAATGAGGCCAGCCGGAAGCTCTTCGGTGAGACCAACTACCAGCGCCTGCGTGAGAAGATCGGCGATCACCCGCTCGTCGTGACACAGGGCAAGCGGGGCGCCCTCCTGGTGCATGACCATGGGGAACAACTTGTCCCCACCGTTGATATTGAGAAACCAGTCGACATCTGTGGAGCGGGCGACAGTTTCGCCGCGGGCATGGCGCTGGCTTTGTACGCGACCGGTGACTTCGAGAAGGCGGTGCGATTCGGCAATCTGGTCTCCAGTGTTACGATCACGAAAGAAGGCACTGGCGTGGCAGCGCCGTCACAGGTATTGGCAAGAGCAAACTCTCTGCCGAGCTGATCCGCGGGTGAGCGGGTCAAGTCACCCTAGCAGGTTGTTGAGGAACCTATTTCACGCGGCTTCGAGTCGCCGACTAGTCTCGTAAGTCGTCGTAATCGTGCAGCCCTGTGGCCGGACAGGCAAGGTTTCCTGTCCGACCGAATTTCTTCTCACTGGGCAGTAGGACGGCAACAGTAAGCTATGAATTTTCCCAGCGAATACAAGGCCAAGCTTCTTCACGCTCTTGAGACGATTGATCTCGACCAAGTGCAGAAGGCTATTGACGTTTTCTCCAAGGCGCGCGAGGAGGGCCGGCAAATCTTCGTCTGTGGCAATGGGGGGAGCGCCGCTACAGCGAACCACTTCGCTTGCGACATGGTGAAGGGCGCCAGCTACCGGCATCCGAAGCGCTTCCGGATCATGTCGCTTAGCGAGCAGATCCCGACTCTGACCGCGTACGCCAATGATGTGGGTTATGACGCGGTCTTTGTCGAACAGTTGAAGAATTTCGCCCGGCCCGGGGATATCGTGATGGTGCTAAGCGGCAGCGGAAACTCCCCGAACGTGATTCGTGCTATCGAAGAAGCCAACTCCATCGGCTGTTACACGATTGGTCTTAGCGGCCGAGACGGCGGCAAGCTCGCAGCGTTCGTCAAACTCAACGTCCATGTCGATGACACACACATGGGCCGTATCGAGGACGGCCATATGATTGTCTGCCACATGATCTGTTACCACTTCATGGACACTGAACCGCCGGGTAATTCGCCGTCCTCAAAGCACAACTAATAAAGAGGGCGGCGACAAATGCTTGAAATAAGTTCGCCTTCAGCCGCCCGTGCATCTTTTCGCCGCCGAACCCTTCGATGTGATTCCCCAGTCCGTTCCAAGGCGGAAACTGCTTGCGTTCCCGGCCGCGAGCCGTGTACCATGACCGCGACAGACTCCAACTCAAAAATCCCGGGTTAAACGCGCGCCGCAGCGTGGAATTGCCGGGTTATAGTTCTAAACTAACGAGAATTCCCATGCCGACTCCCCCCGTCAACCCTTTCCCTTTTCCTGCCGGATACTTCCGGGATCCGAATCACGTGCTCGAAGCGCGCAGCATGAGGGACTACGTCAAGATCTTCTTGAGCCGACGGGCGGAGCGCCCCGGCGGCCGGTTCCACGATGTCGACATCAGTGAGCTCCTGCGCCTGGCCGAAGATGTCGGCGCCGTGCACAAGTTCGAGATCGCTTACATCCGCAAGCTCATCAGGGATCACCCGGATTATTTCCGCCACGAAGCGCAGATCAACCGGCTCAGGAAGTATGCCGAGCGGCACAAGGAGCTGAACAAGGCACGGAAGGACGACTTTCTCGATGACGTGCTCAGCGCGGTTCCGATCGCCTATTTTCGCGATCAAAAGGGCACGGCGTTTCTGAGGGCCGCGAAGGATCTCAGCGGTACGCTGAAAGCCAGTGATGAGTTCCATTCCGCGCACGACACGGACAACCCGGCCTTGGTCGAGAAGGTCAACCAGGCGGCCGCGAAGCTGAGAACGTTCGTCAAGGGCCTCACCTTGAGTGACGTCGACAAGCCCGGACGGGCGGCGCGCGCGGCTCACCTGCGCAACGTGTTGAATCTGCTGGCGCGCCCGTTCGGCGCCGTCGATCATGAATCGAAGTGGTTCCGTATCCGCAGGAAGTGGGTCAACTGGAACCGTGACATCACAGTCTACCCGAAGAAATACAGGAAGCCCAAAAACTTGGCCGCGGTAAAAGACGAGATCCGGAAGAATGATCCATTACGCATGGCCGCCGGCGGGCACGCCTTCAATATCGCTTCCTCGATGGGCGGCAAGAGGAAGAAGCGGATCGGCGGTCTCGTGACGCTTGATAATTACAAGCTCGCCTCTGGAAAGCGGGTCAATATCGTAGATCCCAACGAAGCCGCCAAATACAACCTCAAGGGAGATCAGGCGGATCGCGTGGTCCGTGCCTCCGCGGGCATGCGGCTGCGCGACTTCACGAAGGCCGTTTCAAAGATGGGCAATACGGGCCTGGCGTTGCCGGTCGCCGGCTCGACCGACGCTCAGAGTATCGGCGGGTTGATCGCGACGGATCTCCACTCGACCGGACACAGCGCGGGCTTTCTGTCGCAACAGTTGCTCGAACTCAAAGTGCTTGACGCAAACGGCGCCGAGCACTTGTTTGTCAAGGACGAGAGCGTAGCTCGCGGCAAGCCCGGGCGATGGATTTGGCGGCCGCCTCGGCCCGCGCGGGCCCGTAAGCTTTCACGGCTGCCCGTCGCGGGAGCCCTGGGGGTTTGCGGCGTCGTGGTCGAGGTGATGCTCAAACTGGATGCGGCGTTCAACTTCCGAAAGACCCAGCAGTTGGTGCCGCGCAAGTGGGCGGAAGACACGATTGGCGAGTTGCTCAAGAAGAAACAGCCGAAGGAGTTGTTCGCCTACGACCATGTCAGCTTTTACTACGCCGGCGGGGGCGGCGAGGACTTGCCGACCGTTCGGCTCAACGGCTGGAAGCGGACCAACGAGCCGATCTCGAACAACGCCGAGCTGCTGAAGTCCTCGCGGGAGATTCTCGATCACGTCGGCTCGGCGTTCTTGCCGAACGCGCTGCTGAGACTGGCGCGGTTGACGGCGCCGGACCCGGGAAATCCCGACGATCCCGATGCGGACGACATGCTGAAGAATCTGAATAAGCGCAAACCGTTGGTGCTGGCCGCGAAGGACGCGTTTGCTCGCAAGCTGTACTTTCAGCACGACGAGATCGAAGTCGGCATTTCTTTGCCCGTCAAGAACGGCAAACCGCAATACTCGCGTTACCAGCAAGCGCTCGGGGAGGTGCAGGAGCTTCTGCTGGAGGAGGAGATGCGCACGGTTATCGAGGTGCGTTTTACCCCCGACGCCTCCGAAGCCATGATCGGACCGGGCACCGGCGGGCGGACGTGCTACCTCGAACTCGCGGCTCCTCTGGGGGAATATTCGCGAAAACGCATTCGCCAGGTTTTCAGCCGGTTTGACGACTTGTTGCGCGCGAACTACGATGCCCGGTCGCACTTGGGGAAGAAGACCACGGCTACGTTCGCGGATATGAAGCATCTTTACGGCGACATCTGGGACGAGTTCAACGAAGTGCGCCTCAAGATGGACCCGGGCGGACGTTTCTTGCCCGCCGAGAACGAACTGCTGCAGCGAGTGTTCGTGAAGAGGCCCTAGGTGAAGAAGGGAAATGAGGACAAGCTGAGGGCGCTACTCAACTAAATTCTGGTCTCAGGAGTCCCAAAGATGGCGAAAACCAATCGGAAAAAGCCGACTGAGCAGGAACTTATCAAGCTGGTGCGCCGCAGGGCGCAGCGTTATCTGAACACAAAGGGAGTCACATCCGTTGGTGTCGGCTACCGGATCGACAAGACGACGGGCGAGGAAACGGACGAACTGTGCATTCAGTTCACGGTGGAGGAAAAGGTCGCGCTGGAGAGTCTCGACGAGAAGGGGCTCGAGAAGCTACCCGATTACGTTGACGACGAATACGGGAATCAGGTGCGGGTCCAGGTTACCAAGCGC
Source organism: Bryobacterales bacterium (assembly GCA_965248105.1). Taxonomy (GTDB): domain Bacteria; phylum Acidobacteriota; class Terriglobia; order Bryobacterales; family UBA6623. The sequence continues at coordinate 696,086 of CBDFIK010000005.1, read as the reverse complement.
GTTTACGAGCCCACGGTTATCATTGTCCCAGAGCGAGAGGGCGCGGAAGCAGATTCGCCCAGCGTCCGCCAGATTCGGCGCACCCGCCAAGACCCCATCCAACCGGGCATCAGTATCGCTCACAAGGACGTGAGTGCGGGTACGCTCGGGGCCATCGTCTACGACAGGCGAACGGGCCAGCCCTACGTCTTGAGCAACTGGCATGTACTACAAGGGGGTACAGGCGAGATCGGGGATCGGGTAATCCAACCCGGCGCCCACGACGGGGGATCCCGACGGAAGGACTTCACAGGAAGACTTGTGCGCAGTCACCTTGGCTTGGCCGGCGACTGTGCGATCGCTTCCATCGAGGACCGCGGCTTTGACGAACGCATCGTGGGACTCGATGTGATCCCCGAGCGCAGAATCGGAAAGGTCGAGCTGCGCGACCGGGTTGCAAAGTCGGGACGCACTACGGGCGTCACCCGCGGGATTGTGACACGGACCGGTGTCACGTCGAACATCTCTTACCGCGGAGTGGGGGTGCGCGAGATTGGGGGATTCGAGATACGGCCGGACCCCGAGCATCTTCCCAGTGACGGCGAAGTCTCGAGTGGCGGCGATTCAGGCAGTGTCTGGATCATGGCTGAGGGTGAGCACCAGAATGTGGTTGTCGGGCTGCATTTCGCTGGGGAATCAGATCCCGCTCCGGAAGCGGAGAATGCTCTGGCATGCAACATCCACAGTGTCTTCGAGAAGCTCGACGTCTCGTTCAATCGCATCCCTACCTCGGAATCGGATTGTGCTCTGCTGCGCCGTAGCGTCGATGTGGCATCCGGGCTGCCGGTGGAGACTCCCGAAGACGAGGACGATGAGCCGGACCTCAGCCTGGAGAACGTAGCAGAGATTCAGCAACGTCTCTTCCGTGAACCGCGCGAAACTCTGGAGTTCTTCCGGCGGGCGGTTGATCAGAATTTGACCGAGGATCAGCTCGATAAGGCTCTGGAGGACGTGCGCTTTGCCCTCCAGAACCCGCGGGGTGCGGAACGCTCCTTGCTCGCCGCGGAAAGCCTCGAATCCGCCGCGGAAAGGTTGCCGGACGACTTCAGCTTTCCCGGGATTGACTTGGAGCGGTATCCGATCAACCCCGGCCGGCGCAGATTCGAGCCAGCCGGCGATGCGTTTCGCTGGATTCTCCATACCACCGTCCCCTTCTTGTTCGGTGCCGGAAAAGCGCCTTTCCGCGAACACGAAAACTTCACCACCCAATTCCGCTACCGGCTGCCCGAGCCCTCCGCGCAATCGCCCCTCGAGGTGGCGCTGTTGAGCGACTGGGGAACGGGCGAATACCAGTCGAACTATATCTCCAAACAACTCGAAGACCGCCGCTTTCCATTGGGTATCCATTGCGGGGATGTGTACTATGCCGGCCGCAAAGGCGAGTTCCGAAACTTTGTCCGGAGGCCCCTCCAGAACGTTGTGGGACAGACGGAACTGTTCTTTCTCAACGCCAACCACGAGATGTACCGCGGCGCGCGCTGGTACTTTGACTACATCGATCGGAAAAGGCAGGATCACCCCGGGCGGCAGCGGCAGGAGGGTAGTTACTTTGCTCTTGAGTCAGAAAAGTTTCAGCTGATCGGGATCGACACGGCCTACCATGAGGACGGGCGCTTTGGGCAGGCAGCTCTTCTGGGCTGGCTGGAAGAACGGCTCGTGGACGGCCGGCAATCGGGCCGCTCGAACATTCTGTTCAGCGCCAATCATCCGTACGAATACGGAGAGGAAGCACCGACCGATCTGTTGACGTCGGACCTGCTCGATCTGGCCGGCCGGCAGCTGATTGACATGTGGTTCTGGGGCAATACTCACTACTGTGCCTTGTTCAACCACGGGACCGAGAGCCCTTTCATTGGAAGCTGCATTGGGCACGGGGGCTTTCCCTACGGACGCAAACGGCACGGCGAGCCGTCACCGGCGCCACTTGAGTTCCTGGAAACACAGGCTCGTTTCCCAGCTTCCACCGGCCTGCGCCAAGGGCGCGGCAACAACGGATTTTGCGTGATGACGCTCCATTCGGATGGCAGCGTCGGCCTCCGTTACTTGGACTGGATGACAAGGGTGCGAGCGGAAGCTGACATTGCGCGCGACTCGGCCGGCCGCCTGGCCATCGGGGTGGTCCGACCCTTCTAGCCAAGGGGAACGGATGGCAGCAAGTTGGCGCCGTCACCGCCGACACGCGCCCGTCGAAACTCGCTCCAACCGACGCGCCGGAGAGCCTGAGCCTCTGACTCCGGTGGAGATCCAAAACCATGGCGCGCACTCCAGCCCCCCGCGCTGGTGGACCAGACGAGGAAGCGAGTCAATTGTTTCTCCGAGGCCACACCCTACCGCGCCAAGTGAACTCCAAGTTCCCCTGACGTTATTACGGAAGTGTAGCGCGTGATCTTTCTTCACACTTGAAATCGACCGACAATACGATGGACTTCCAGAGAAGTGGTCACCGGAGCAAATACGTCGAATGGTGATCGGTTTTCACTGCGTCCTTGGGTGCCGCTAAGCTCTGACCCTCGAGCCGATTTTGTCGATCCAGTGGAGGATTTGGTCGGTCTGGAGGAGAGAATCGAGCACCACCTCGGCCTTGGTCAGATCATGCCGCTGGTTCATTTCATGTCGCCGGGCTAGGGTTGGAATCCCGGCGCTGACGGCGGCGGTTACGCCGCTTTCAGAATCCTCGATGACGGCGGCGTTGGCCGGCATCACCCCCAGCCGATCGAGCGCCTGATGATACGCGTCGGGCGCGGGCTTGTGCCGCTCGACATCCGCCGCCGTGACGACAACCTGAAAATGCCCTCCGAGGCCGGTCTGGCGCAGAATTCGATCTACCATCCACGGCTGGCTGGACGTGGCGACCGCCAGTCGATAATCGCGATCACCGAGCGCTACGACCAGCTGGCGAGCGCCCGCTGTCACCTCCAGATCTTCTAGCATTTGCTCGTAGATCCCGTGATAGAGGGATGAGTATCGTTCCGGGGCGACGGTAAGATTGCCTTCCCGTATGAAAGCTGCCCGCACGAACTCGTGGGACGCTCCCATAACGTGGCTATAGTAACTTGGAGGCACCCGGCCACCCAGTTCTCCGACCGCCGCTGAATGGGCCCTGGCCTTCAGCGATTCGCTCTCCACGAGAACCCCATCAAGGTCAAAGATGACGGCGCGGGAGGGGAGTTGATTGTTCATTGGAGTGGGGAGCGGGAATATCAGCACGCCCCGGGAGAGTGTCCAGGCCTTTGCATGCCACGTTGGGAACCGCAGGGCATGAGGCCCGGGATCCCCGCGGCTGCGGCCCTGGTCAGCAAGGCGGCAGTTACCCGTTTCTTTGGCGCCCTACGTAATAGATCGGTTCTTGGACCCGATCTCTGGACCGTTCGCTGACGCGCGTCGCCGTTTGGGATGCTAGACCTTCACACCGAGCGCGTCGGCTGCGCTCACTACATCCTTCCAAGTCGATTCGGGGATTTGAATGCCCTCTTTCAAACGGCGTGTGCGCTCGCGATGTTCGAAATCTCCAGGCGCCATGACTCGCTCGACGCCGACGGCGGGCGGAACGGCTTGGATGCGCTGTACCAAATCTGAAGTCCGGGTCGCGAATTCGTCTTTCGACGAAAACACGCCGCTGTCGATGGCTACCATCGTCAAGCCGGCGGTTCGCATGTGCGGGCCGCCGTGCTCGGTTTCGGCGTAGTTCTCGGAGCCGGCGAGGATTCGGCTGAGGATTTCAAGGGCGACCATGATGCCAAACCCTTTATGCTCGCCGAAGGGCAGTAGTGCTCCCCCGCCTTTGGGCCATACATTCGGATCCGTGGTCGGGTTGCCGTCCTTGTCGATGATGCATCCCGGCGGCACCTCGACGCCCTTGGCGGCGGCCAGGGCAACTTTGCCGCCTGCGATTCGGGTGGTGGCGAAGTCGAGCACCACGGGTGGCCCTTGGGAAGTCGGGAAGCCCATGCCTATTGGGTTCGGAGCGAGAAGTGCCTTGCGCCCTCCGTAAGGCGCCGCGGTTGGGATGTTCCGCGAAAAGCCGCCGTTAAAGACCATCAAAACCACGTCCCCCGCCGCGGCCATTTCCGCATAGTGGCCAAGCCGTCCGATGTGGTTTACTTCGACGGCGCCGGCCAACACGACTCCGTGTTCCTTCGCCCTCTTGATGGCGACATCCGTCAGAAAGTGCGCCGTGAAGTGTCCCCAGCCCCAGTTGCCGCGCGCGAATACCACGCTTCCTTTCTCCGAGACGATCTCAGGACGCGCGGCGGGAACGATGTGGCTCTGCCCCACCTCTTGCACGTAGCGTGGCAGGTGCTGAATGCCGTGCGAGTCGTGGCCGGCAAGATGCGCGCCGACGAGTATGTCGGCGACAATTGTTGCGATATCGTCCGGTGTTCCCACAGCCTTAAGCACATCTTCGTGTACCCGGTGAAGCTCCTCGCTTGTTTTCGTAATCACAGTGTCTCCTCTCCCGACTTGCACCGTTTGTCATGTACGGGCGTGCCGTGTCGCCACGAATGGCGACGCGGCACGCAAGAATGCGTGCGCCACTACGGGTCCCCGCCGCGAGCCGCAAGCGTATTTTGCAGCGGAAACGCAACTACGGCGGAAACGCGCTCAAGCGACCTTGGCTCCCACCGTCGGCAGCGCGGGCAACACCTTCGTGGCCAACCAGTCCATCGAGCGGCGCCATCTGGCCTTGTCGTCCCAGTCCTTGGAAGTCATCAGGAGGGTCCCGAAACCCCCGCTCGCTTCCCAGACCTCTTCTAGTTGCCGGATGCAGGACTTGACGTCCCCTATAATGCATACTTTCTTCAACATGTATTCAGTAGTGACCTCTTCGTCGGCCATGTCGGGATCAGCCTTCACCAGGGAGAGGAATTTCGCCGCCGTGAGAATTCCGACCAGATAGTCAAACGAAGTCTTGAACGTGCCGTTGAGTACGTGGTCCCAGGCCTCATCGTTTGATTCGCCGATGTAGATGCTGCGAGAAACTCTCCACATCGAGCGGTCCGGCTCTGGGCGCCCTTTCTCCCGAGCGCCCTCGCAATACGTTTTCCAGTGAACCGGCAGAATGTTGCGGGGCACCAAGTTTGTGCTGATCGGCATATAGCCTCGCGCTCCGGCCATTCGCGCTGCCATTGACTCGCCACGGATCACGCTCATCCCGATCGGCGGATGCGGCTTTTGGTAGGGTTTCAGCAGCGTTCCCATCTTCAATTCGTGGTTGGGGTTTTCGACCTTGATGCGCCAGAACTTGCCTTGGAAGTCGAAAGGCGGGTCCGTTTGCCAGAGTTTGAGGATCATGTCGATCCCTTCGAGCGTCATCAGCCCTTGTGTTTTGGGATCGGGCAGATCGAACAGCCCCCAATCGGTCGGCGAGCCCCCTTGCCCGAAGCCGCAGTTGAAACGCCCCCGCGCAAGATGATCGAGAAACGCGAGACGCACGGCAACGTTCACTGGATGGTGCTGGGGAATGATCGAGACACCCGTGCCGAGACGAATGTTCTTGGTCTGCGGCAGACAATAGGCGATGAAGACATCGTTAGAGGGAATCGGCTCCCACTCCAAGGTGTGGTGCTGGCCGATCCAGCCCTCGGTAAACCCCAGCTCGTCGGCGTGGACGACAAACTCCACGTCTTCCTCGAAACACTCCGTCCGCGATTTCTCCGGCGGGTGCAGCGGCATCATGAAGAAGCCAAGTTTCATAGATGAACTCCCGTTCATTGATTCACGTCAGGACAGAGGCGCCTGGCCGGTATTGGATTTCTTCTGCTCTAGGCTGGTCGGCCTGGGCGGTGCCGAAGGGCCCGCACCGTGTCTGTGTCCGCTACGCTGTTGTGAAGGGTCATGAAGATCACTTTTGACAGCGTTCCCTATTTTGCCATAGAAGACGGTGAGGCGCATACACGGTGGAAGGTCAGCTTCTGGGTCTCTGCTTGTAGGGACGCGGAAGGTGGCAACAGGCGGCCCCAGGGCGACATGTCGCTGAGCTGTCCGAATTAGGTTTTTGGGCCGCTTGCAGCATGTAACGTTTTGGGGTTCGGGAGGAGCAACCACGTGATTTAGTATCCGCTGCGCCAGCAGGCATGTCGCCACGAATGGGGACACGGCACGCAAGAATGCGTGCGCCACCACGGGCTGCTAGCAGGGCTTCGCGACGGATAAAAAAAGCCCGCCCGGGATGACCGGGCGGGTAGAGGAGATTCGAGGAGAGGGGGGATAAATTATCCTCGTAGCAGTGCCAGAACGGCTTGTGGCGCGGAGTTGGCTTGCGCCAGTGCAGCCACGCCGGCCTGCTGCAGAATGGCGGCTCGAGTAAGGTTGGCCGCTTCAGCCGCCAGGTCGGCATCTCGGATCCGACTTTCGGCAGCCGAGAGGTTGGTGATCTGAGTCGTAGCCAGACCAATCGCGAATTGTAACTGGTTCTGGCCCTTACCGACGTCGGCTTGAACCGCCGCCAGTTTCGACACGGCGGTCGCCAGCAGCGTCACCGCGGTCTCCGCGTTTTCTTTCGAAGAGATGTCGGCGACCGAGCCTCCCGCGAGCTGCGTGGAAGCCTTCAGTAGGGCGCTCGAGTCCGTGTTGGCAACACCGTGGTCGTTGACCAAGTCGCCAATACTCACCGAGAAACCGGACGACAGCGTACTGAGGAAACGGATATTCTCGGTGGTACCGCCGGCAACTCTCTCTTTCACAGCCACGATCTGTTTCAGCGTGCTGTTGTTCGATGCCTGCAACTCACTGTTGATCCTGTCGACCGCCTGGTCAAGCGTGAACGAATTAGCGAAACTGAGGTTCACGACCAGGTTCTGGACCACGCCGGCCGAGTCCTTCGCGCTGAAGGCCAGGCTTTGAACGTCATCTCCGAAGTTGAGCCTGGTGAAGGCCGTGGAGGCTGTCGCCTGGGCTCCCCCGGAGTTGATGAAGTTCGTGCTGTCCACCGCTTCGGCGAAAGTGCCGGCGGTGATGCTGCCGGTATCGTTGTCGCCGAACTTCAGAGCAGGCGTCGCGAGATCGTCCACCGAGATCCGGAACAGCGTGCCAGAGGCGGATGCAAGCGTAATCGTACCGCCCGTCTGCGTAGCCTGTATGTCGGTGGTGCTCAACAAGGAGTTCGCCTGGATCAGGGAATTGATCTGGTCGACCAGTTCGACATCGGTTGTATCCGTGGCGACTACGACCGCCAAGGTCTCGGAGCTGGCGCCTTCCGAACCCTCGACGTAGATCGAAAGCGTCGCGGTTCCGCCGACGGTGTTGTCGAAAGCCGCGCTGCCGGTAATGGTGGAGTAGGTCACGTCGGTAGCCGTGCCGTGCACGCCGCCGCCCAGCTCGCCCGTACCGAACCCAAACGTGTCGCCCACGTCCCCGGCGACAATCACGTCGAACCTCTCACCCTCGTCGTTCGTGATAGTCAGGTTCGTGCCGTCGGACGACACCGAGTAGCCGGCCGAAACCAGGCTGGTGTTGGCCAGCAGTTGGGTGTTCAGAAGGGCTGTAAGAGCGGTTTGATTCTCACCGCCGGCTGCGGTAACGGTAAGAGTCTGCGCCGTCGTTAGCCCGCCACCGTCGATGCGAACTTTGATGGTGCCGGCCGTTGCGACACCGCCCGTCGCGGCGCCGGTGCGGGTGACGTTGAGCGATTCGCCGGTCGCGCCGCTGCTGAAGTTACCGAGCAACGCATTGGCCAATTGGTCGCCGGCCTGCACTTGAAATGCCGTACTGCTGGAGGTGAAGGCCAACTGCTGCTTTCCGGTCGTATCCGTATTGATTACGGCCTTGATGCCAGCGTCCTTGAAGGCCTGCCCCGAGGAGGAGCTGACCGAGAACCCAGAAATGGCGGAATTGATCGCGCTGGCCAGGGTCGTGGTGTCGACCACACCCGTTAGGTTCACGGAAAGCTGCGCCTGATCCGTGTCCGCGAAACCGGGGCCGACGAAGTGAAACTCCGTAAAGCCGCTGGTGCGCACCGAGCCCGTGTTCGTCGTATCCGCGGCGATTGATTGCACGCTGGTGGTCGAGGAACTGCCGATATCGGTGGTCCCCTCAGTGCCTCCTAGCGCTTGGACACCCTTCAGGCCGAGCCTATTGGCATTGACGGACGAATTACTTAGGTCGATCTGAACCGATCCGTTGGTGGTCTCCGTGATGTTGTTGTTAGCGCGCCCGCCGCCGATGAATACCGACAGCAGCGCGTTGAATGAGCCGCTCGGATCGAGGCCGATAGCCTGGGCCTGGCGGTCGATTTCGGTGAGAACCGATGTGAACTCGGTGTTCAGCACGGCTCGGTCGCCCGTAAACGTGCCGGATGCCGACTGCGTGGCCAGCGTTCTGGCACGGTCAATCAGCAGCGAAATGTTGTTGAGGCCGCCGTCGATGGTTTGCAGGGTGCTGAGTCCGTCCGCGGCGTTTCGAACGCCTTGTTGCAACACCGAAATATCGGACCGGAACCGGTTGGCAATGGCCAACCCGGCCGCGTCGTCCGCCGAGGAGTTGATACGGAGGCCCGACGTCAGCCTCGTAATAGTTCGCAGTTGCAGGTCATTGGTAAAACCCAGTTTTTCCTGGGCGATCAACGACGCTACGTTGGTAACAATTGAAAAGCCTGGCATAGTGTTTTCCTTCCTTGGTATGAGTTTCGCCAGGAGTCCCTTCCTGGCCGGTGCGGGCTGGGCCCCACCCGTTTATGAGTTACAAGGCAGCTTATCGGTCTTGCCTTCCAATGGTTGAGCAAATTTCTGTCGCCGGGGCGGTTTTTTGTCACTGCTGGCCCGGTGCCGGCCCATCTGATCACTTCACGGGTCGGCCGGCGGTCTTCAGAACGCGGGGTACACTACCGGATCGTTCCCTGCCGAGCAGAGGCCGCGATCAAACGGGGCCTGAGCCATACGCGGATAGAGCTGCACCCGTGAGGGGGCTACGCGGCTGTTCCCGCGGCAACGGCGACCAGAGGTCGCCGCGGGCACGGCATGCCGTGCCCCTACATTTCCAGGCGGTCAACAGATCGGTATGGGCTGGCGTGTAACGGAGCGGTGGGGAGAGTGAGTCCTGGGCGTTATTCAGTGGCGCGCCGGTTCACCCGGAGCCACTTCCCTAAATGGAGTTCGGCTACTTCGGACTCCTGTAGACGGGCGGTTGCCTTAGCGTACGGCCGCAGTTTCTTCGAACGTAGCGTTTCGAGGAGCCGAACCTGGCGGCGCGCTTCTACGACGGCGCTTAACTGGTCGCGGCGGTCCTGCTCGAGCTTTCGCTCGGTTGCGGAAGCATGACGGCGTTCCCTTCCCAATCGTTCTACGTAGGCGTCCGTAGACCGCAAGGCGGCGCCGGTTGTCATGGGAAGTCGCGCGGTCTCATCCATCAGTTGCCGCGACTGTTGCTCGAGCGCCCTTCCACGCTGTCGCAAGTAAGACTTGCGGGCAAGGGTTTCCTTCAGCCCGGCCTCGGCGATGTCGAGCTGCAGCCGGCGGAAGGCCAAAACTCTTTCCAGCGGGAACGAGAACGCCCTCACAGCTTTCCTGCCAGCGCTTGGAGCTGTTCGAGCGTGTTCTCGAAAGGTTCGTGGGACGACAAGTCCTGCTTCAGGAAACTCAGGATCTCGTCTCGAGCCCGAATGGCGGTGTCCACTTTCGGATTTGACCCTTCCGCGTAAGCCCCCAAGTTAATCAAGTCCTCGGTCCGGCGATAAGTAGCGAGCGAGTCCCGCAGGCGACCCGCGCTTTCGAGGTGCTCCGGTGCGGAAACGCTGCTAGCCAAGCGGCTCGTGCTTTCTAGAGCATCGACGGCAGGGTAGTGGTTGGACTCCGCCAACCCACGGGACAAGATGATGTGTCCGTCGAGGATGGCCCGAAGAGCGTCAGCCACAGGTTCGTTCATGTCGTCGCCTTCCACAAGGACGGTGTAGAAACCCGTGATCGACCCGCGGGCGAAATTTCCCGCCCGTTCCAGAATCTTGGGCAAGAGTTGGAACACCGATGGTGTGTAACCCTTCTGGCTGGGAGGCTCGCCGGCCGCCAGTCCGATCTCTCGCTGGGCCATCGCAAACCGCGTGAGCGAGTCCATGATGAGCAGCACCTCGCGCCCCTGATCGCGAAAGAACTCAGCGACGGCTGTGGCCAGGAAGGTCGCCCGGACCCGAACCGGCGCCGGGCGGTCGGAGGTGGCTGCCACCACCACGGATTTTTTGAGGCCCTCCGCACCAAGCGTATCGTGCAAGAAGCTGCCCACCTCGCGGTTTCGCTCGCCAATTAGCGCGATCACGTTGACGTCCGCCTCGCTATGGCGAGCCAGGGCGCCCAGCAGGGTGCTTTTCCCGACGCCAGAGCCACCAAATAAACCGACCCGCTGGCCCTTGCCGCAAGTAAGGAGGCCGTCGATGACGCGAACGCTGGTCGTCAGCCGCTCAACGATCGGTTCTCTTTCCATCGGCCCTGGAGGAGCCTTATAAAGTTCGTAGAACTTGCTGGCGTGGATCGGCCCTTTGTCATCGATTGGGCGTCCAAAGCCGTCGACAACCCGGCCCAATAGCTCTTCTCCGACCCCAACGCGAGCCTCTTCGCGGCGAGCTACGATCGGGATCCCAAGCTGCAGACCATCGACTTCCGCGAGAGGCATCGATAGCACCCGGCGACCACGGAATCCGACGACTTGCGTTCGAACTCTGTTCCCAGCAGCGGTCTCAATCTCGCAAAGATCCCCCACCGATACAGGTGGTCCGTCGGACTCAATCAGCAGCCCGACGACTTCCGAGACGACGCCGCTCGCCCGAATTGGACTCAGCGTTTCAATCCGCGCCGTTTGAGACTGCAAAACCTGCCTGAGATGATCTTCCCTCACTGTTTTCAGCGGTCCGCCAGACCGTACTCGATCTCCTGTAATTGTGTCTCGATCCGGGCATCGAGTTCCCCCTGGTTGGTCTGAAATACGGCGCCCCCGCGGGAGACGCTGGGGTCGGCGACCAGCTTCAAGTTCGGAACCGGGTTCTCCCTGAAATACGTGGCGACCGCCTCGAGATCCTCGGGACTGACGGTCAAACATTGAATCTCGACGCGGTCAAATTCTTGCAAGCAGGCGCGAACAATCGCCAAGACTGTCGTGGGGTCCACATGCAGCTCGCGATGAATGATGCGCCGTGCGATGGCCAGCGACAGCGCGACCAGTTCCCGTTCCGCCTCGGCGCGTAGGCGGGGTTTTACGGACGTCAGCTCGTGCGCCACCTGGCCGAATGACGCAATCGCGCCTTGCATTTGCCGCATCGCGCTTTCGGTGCCGGCTCGCTCGCCTTCGGCGAAGCCCGCCTGAAACGCTTCCTTGCGAACCTCCTCGAGATCGACCTTTCCATCCTTGGGAGATTCGGTTGGTCCTGGTGCCGCATGAGCCGCGCCTTGCGCACCGAGTCCCATTGCTCGCGACGCGGCAGCGTCTAAACCCGACTCCAGCTCGCCTACTTGTTTAGGTGCGAAAGGGGATAGCCCAGGCAAAGGTGGGCGCTGAATCTCGGCCGGTTGGAGCGGACCGGCAGCAACCGTACTATCCTTGATTACCCTAGACAACGTACTGTTCGCCTACCGCGCCTTTCAGACTGATCACACCCTCGGTCTCCAGCGCTCGCACGATGCCGATGATCTGCTGCTGCGCCCCGTCGACGTCCCGGACCTTGATCGGCCCCAGCGCTTCCATATCCTCCTGCAACATGTCCGCTCCCCGTTCCGACATGTTGCCGAAGAAGTGCTCACGCAGTCCATCGCTGGTCCCTTTCAGTGCGATCGTCAGCGTTTTCTTGTCCACTCGAGACAGAATCTCGCGCATGCCAATGGAATCGATCAGCAGCAGATCCTCGAAGACAAACATGAGATTGCGGATGGCCTCCCCCATCTCCGAATCGGTGTCTTCGATCTGGCCGAGCAGCTCCTGGCCTGCATTCGACTCCAGCCGGTTGAACATTTCCGCGACAGCGGGTATGCCGCCATAAGACTCGCGGCTGAATTGTCCCAGCGAGCTCAGCTTTTGATCGAGGATGCCTGCGATGCGGCTGACGATTTCCGGCGAGATCTGGTCGAGACTGGCCATCCGCATGGCGACATCGGCCCGAACATCGGGTTGTAACGCCAGTAGCATCCCGGCCGCCGAACTGCTGTTAAGGTGTGACAACACCAGAGCAATCGTCTGAGGACTCTCCGCCTCGATGAACTTGCCAACTTGCAGAGGGTCGGCCTTTTGAAGGGTGTCGAAGGTGGAAATTTCCTCGCCCAACGACCTGACCACCCTGTCGATAATCAATCGAGCTCGATCGGGACCAAAGGCACTGTTCATTACCCGCTTGGCGTACTCAATGCCCCCAGACATCAAGTAGTCTTGCGCCATCGACATCTCGTGAAATTCTTGCAGGGTGTTCTCGGCTTGTTCGGGAGTCACCTTGTTGAGCTTCGAAACTTCCCGCCCGACCAGTTGGACTTCGTCTTCGGTGAGAAAGCGAAACACATCCGCGGCTACGTCGTCGCCCAGAGTGACAATGGCGATCGCCGCCTTGCGCAACCCCGGGAAGACTTCGTTGACGTTTTCGGCGTTACTTATCATCTTCGTGAATCCAGCTGCGCAGTAGTTGGACGAAGGCTTCGGGGTCCTTGGCGGCCGTCTCTTCGAGGTGCTTCTTGAGGACCTGGGCTTTCGAGCTCTGGAGCGTCGCCAGCCTCAGTCCCTTGAGCATGCGGGCCTCCTCGGCTTCGCTCTGGCGAGCTTCTTGCTCGGCCGCTTCAATCTCACGCTGCGCTTCTGCCGCCGCGCGCCGCGCCTCGGCTTCGGCTTTGATCGTGGCCACTTTTCTCTTGAGGCGGACCAGGAGCCAGCCGGAGATCATCACGACCAGAATGACGGAAGCTCCCGCTATAAGGTAATATCGGAACTTTTTGAACCACTCTGACGAGAAAAGTTCCTCCTCGGGTGGAGCGGGGGGCGGAGGAGGCACGGGAGGCTCTTCAAAGATCGTGAAGGGCAGCGCTTGGATTGTCAGCACGTCGCCGCGCTCTTCGCGTATGCCCGCAGCGGCGACCACCAGCTGTCGAAAAATGTCCATCTCCTCTGGGGTCCGAGGCTTTCGGATCAACTTGCCGGCTTCCTCGTCAAGTTCGACGATGTGATCGACTAGGACGGCTACGGACAAACGCTGGACCTCCCCGCGTTCGAGGTCCGTGCGGGTGACGGTGCGGCTTGTCTGGAAATTAGTCGTCTCGACTTTCCGCGACGAAGCTACCGCTCCGGTTCTTGGCTGGGCCGGCTGGCGCGGCAAGTTGGAGGCTGTTCCGGGCACGCCGCTTTCCTGGATCGGCTGCGTCGTGTCTTCCGATTTTTGCGTTGTTATGACGATCGTGTTTGGATCCAGGACTTCTTTCGTTTCTTCGCCACCCTTCCAATCACATTCAGCGGCCACGGCCACTCGAACCTTGTCGAAACCGACATAGGGCTCCAGCGTGGCCACGATGTTGTTTTGGATTCGCCTCTCGATCTTCCTTTGGTACTCGAGCTGTTCATCCGTGAAGCCCTCGCCTTCAGGACGGGGCCGCGCCAGCACGGTACCTGCCGTGTCGACGATAACGACTCGCTGGGGATCGAGCCCCTCCACAGCGCTGGACACCAGAAACCCGATCGCCTCGACCTTCTCCCGACCCAGCCCGGCGCCGCGTCGCAGCTGAAGTACGACCGATGCTTTGGCGGGCTGCTCTCGGTTGAGGAAAACAGACTTTTGGGGGAGACTGATGTGCACCCGCGCCCGCTCGACTTCGGCCAAGGAGAGAACGGACCGCTCGAGCTCGCCTTCCAAGGCCCGCCGGAAATTGACGTGCTCGGCAAATTCCGTGGCCCCGAAACTGGACTCGTCAAACAGCTCAAAACCGAGGCGTCCCTGTCGCGGCAATCCGTCGGAGGCTAGCTGGAGCCGCACCTCCGCCAGCTTGGGTTCCGGCACGAGAATCGTTTGGCCCCCGGCGGCCAGTTTGTAGGGAACCTGCAGCTCCTTGAGCCGCGCCACGGCGGCTCCGGCTTCCTCCTGGCTCAGATCCGTATACAGGGGCCGAAAGGCCCACTCCAGCATGACCCAGCGAAACGCTGAGATGCCCCCGAAGACGAGCGCTCCCAGAACCAGCAGGGCGATCTTCCGTTGCAAGGTAAAACCCTGAAACAGCCCGGCGACCTGCTTGCTAAGATTCGCAATCGCGAGAACCAGGTTCCCCATTACCGTCTTGTGGTGCGAATTCCCTTACTGCCCTGCTGCCGGCAGTGCGCCGCCGAGCCCGGCTTTGACCGCCTTCTCCCAGCGACGTGAGTGAGAACTTCGAGAGCCTCCCGGCTTGTTTGGCGAGCGGCGCGGCACAGGATGACACTCATCACGAATCTCGATCGACAGAGCAAGATATACAAGAACTTCTTCCGCGCCACATCGCAGCCCTGGATTTATAGGGGTAAGTTCCCGAAAGTTTGTGCGAGCGTCCCATCCCTAACAGGCAGGATGCAACTTGTTCGGAAAAACTGATCCGGCGCCGGCCAAAGCAGTCATGATCCGGCTCATGGGCAAGACGGGCGAGAACTGTCCTCCCGCGGTTTCCGGCAAGCCGCTAGACTTGCATGCGCATAACCTCCCGATAGGCTTCCACGACTTTGTTACGAACGCTCATCATCAACTCGAAGGCCAGGCCGGCTTGCTGGCCGGCCATGATGACTCGATGCAGCTCGACCGGCTCGCCGGCCATCAGCCGTTTCACTTCCTGGTCGGCTTCGTCGCCGAGCTGTTTCACCCGCTCAAGCGCCTCGCCCAGCATGTTCGCAAACGAGGTAGCATCGCCGGCGTGAGCTTGCTCGCCGCGGGAGATCATTTCGGGTAGCGCAATCTTGCTTAATGCAACTGGGTCCATCGCTCGTGTCCTCCGAAAATTTTGGGTGTCGCACGTTCGTTTCGGCCAGTCGAATCACTGCCCGACTCGCCCGTCTTGTGAGCTGCCTGTTGTCCGGGGGGGGCGCCGCCATGGGGAACTAGAGAGCTAGCGGGCAATCTCAATCGTTCGAGTGATCATTTCTCTGACCGCCGACACCACCGCCAAGTTGGCCTGATAGGAACGCACGCCCGCCGTCAGGTCGACCATATCTTCCACGGGATTAAAGGGCGGAAAGTCGACATACCCTTCCGCGTTGGCGTCGGGATGGCTCGGCAGATAACGCCTTTCCGGGGGCGTATTATCGACACTCACCTCCGAAACGCGGACGCCCTGGACGTCGGGGGGAACGGACGATCCCGACGGGGACTGCACACGCGCCAAGACCGCCTGAAAGCCAGACAAGGGCTGCGGCTCGGCTTTGAAAACCACGTGACGTCGCCGGTACGGCCCCCCTTCGGGCGTCCGTGTTGTTTCGGCGTTGGCGATGTTTTGCGCCAGCACTTCGACCCTCATGCGCTGAGCCGCGAGCGCCGAAGCACTGACATCCAAGATAGAAAACAGACTCATAGGTGGCTAGATGATTGTTACGTTACGTCTGGCCTTCTCGTATCGCCGAACGAACCGATTGGATGTTGTTCCGGAGCATCAAGGAGGCGAGCGAGTAACGGATACCCGTTTCCCCTAACACTCGCAATTCGCGGTCGAGGCTAACGTTATTGCCATCGTTCTTGATCGCTAGACCTTCGACCTGCCGGACGATCAGCGGCGAAGCAACCCCTTCGGGAGACTGCTCGAGGGCTCGTGCCATCTCTTCGCCAAAATCGATATCCCGAGCCAGATAACCCGGGGTATCAGCGTTTGCAATGTTGGTCGCGGTCAACTTCTGTCGCAGCGATAGCAAGTCCATGTATCGGGCGATCAGCAAAGCTTGTGAACCGAGCAGCATGTCTTTCTGGACTTGCTTGCATGGCAGGGACCAAAAGGCAGCCCTTTAGAATCAGAGAACCGCTGACCGCCAAGCGACAAACCGTTGTCAGCACCCGGAATCTTGTCGCTCAGCCGAGCCGGGGAACTTCACAGCCGCTCATTCCCCGGAGCGGGCTTGGCTCGACGCTCGCAACTTGGCCGCAAAGGTCGTGCGTTTGATTCTCAACAGCTCAGCCGCCCGTTTTTTGTTGCCACCGGTTCGCTCCAGGGCCTGTTCGAGCAGACTGCGCTCGAAACCACCGACCACGGAGTCGAGATCGAGCCCCTCGGTAGGCAGCCGCACGTCCGGCGCTACCGAAGGCGCCGTGCCGGCAGTGAGAGGCGGAAGGGGGAAGTCGCTGGGATAGAGGATTTCGCGATCTCCGCTTAAGGCAACCGCCTTCTCGATCGCATTTTCGAGCTGCCGCACGTTGCCCGGCCAGTGATATTCCATCAACCGAACTACGGTCTCGGGTACCATGCGCATAAGGGACAAGCCTTCTTGGCGGCAAATCTTCGTCAGCAAGTGCTGCACAAGCGACGGCAAGTCTTCAATCCGCTCCGCCAGGCTCGGCAAAGATAGGGGAACCACATTTAGTCGGTAGTAGAGGTCTTCGCGGAACTTCCCCTGTTGAACCAGTTCTTTCAGGTCGCAATTCGTTGCCGCGACGACTCGAATATCGACCTTAATCGTTTCCGAGCTACCCACCCGTTGGAACTCGCGCTCCTGCAGCACGCGAAGCTGCTTGCTCTGCATCTCAAGCGGCATTTCGCCGATTTCGTCAAGGAAAATAACGCCTCGGTGCGCCTGCTCGAAACGTCCCACCCGATGACCGATGGCTCCGGTGAAGGCACCTTTGACGTGACCAAACAACTCCGCCTCAATCAGGTGTTCAGGGATGGCGCCGCAGTTGACTACTACCAGTGGATGAGCTGCCCTTGGTGAGGCCGCATGAATGGCCCGCGCGACGAGTTCTTTGCCCGTGCCCGTGCGACCGGTGATTAACACCGTTGACTGTCGCGGCGCGATAAGTTTGATCAACCGACTGACGCCACGGATAGCACTGCTCTGGCCGACGAGCTCAGGCGTAGCTCCAGAGGTCTCCTGTAGTGCCCGGGACGTCCGCCAGGGGTTGTTCTCGTGGGCGCGTCTGATTCCGCCTACGATTTCGTCCGCCGAGAAGTGAGTCTCTGGTGTCGCCGGCAAATAGTCGCCGGCGCCAAGGCGAGCTAATCGAGCGGCCTCGGAATAATCCGGCTGTTGCGCCAGCACCACCACTGTTAGACTCGGACGGAGGCGCAGTACCTCTTCGATCAGCCTGTCGACGGAGATTCCTTCCAACTCCGTGCCTGTGACCAAGACGTCTTGTTCCTCGTCAGCAAGCTGCTTGAGACACTCCCACCAAGATCCCGCCCCTTGGATATTCCACTCGCGTCCCTGCACGTTTACCAAAGATTCCTCGGCGGCCGATCCGATCCCGATGTGAACGGCCTTGATTCGTTCCGTCATTTGATCGCAGACAGATGGATTGGGCAAGACAGGCCCAGCGCGGAAGGAGAGATCGTGTTATGGGGCCGCTTCGCTGCCACTCTCCTGGACTTGAGCTATGCGCAAGACAGACGGCAACCCACAAGGTTCTTGGCAGTGCCGTGGGACCGCGCTACGACGCGCGACCCCATATCTTGCGAACTCAAACAATCAATCGGTCTTTCCGGCACCCTCATGCATCTGTCGCCAGGTGGACGGCTGTCTATAACCGTCAGGACCTAGCTGACTGAGAGCAAAAAGGGTTATGACACTTGCCAGATGGCGGCCGACTGGTCTTAGAGGCAAAGCCTTGATGCGAGTGCCCAAGGCGGGCGTGGGCCCGCCTACGAATCGTGGCGAAAAAAGCGGGCTGCTTGGTGCCGAAACCAGAGCCACCGAGCCCTGGGCGGGACCTAAAGCGCCCCTGCGAGCGTCAGGGGCTTGCGTTGGCTTGGGAAGAAGATTCGACGGATGCGACCGCGACCCTTGCAGCCGACCCCGCTCGCGGCTCGACATCTCTCAATCGTTGGCGGGGCGCCATGGCCGCCGCCGACTGGCTCAAAATGACGATATCCACTCGACGATTAGCCGCGCGTCCTTCGGGCGTACGATTGTCGGCAATAGGACGAACTGCTCCATACCCGGTCACGGAGATCCTCTCGGGGGAGAGGCCAAACTCGTCTTTGAGTGCGTTCATTACTTGGATCGCTCTAGCCGTCGAGAGGTCCCAGTTGGAAGAGAAATCCTTGGTCAGTATGGGAACGTTGTCGGTGTGTCCTTCCAGCCGGATGGGTTGGTAGGTGATCTCTTGCATCGCTTGGCCGACTTCATGTAGCAGAGGCTTGGCTCCGGTCCGAAACGTGTCTTGGCCGGTATCGAAAAACGCCGCCTCGCGAAGGCTGAGAACCAAACCGCGGGGCAGCAGGCGGACCGCGACCTTGTCACCGGCCATCAACGCGGCCAACCTCTTCTCCACGCGTTTCTTGATCGGTATCATTTCAGCTCGCGTCAGCCTCTCACGGAGGCTATGATTGCCGGGAGTATGGCCAACGCCGTCCGCGGGGGCATCCATCAGCGCGCTATCAGCAGCCAGGCCCCGCTCAGTCGACTCTTCACCACCGAGATAAGAAGAGTAGGCCGCGGCCATATTTGCCATGCGCTTCTTGTTGACTTGCGAGGTGGCAAACATAACCACAAAAAAGGCAAACAGCAACGTGACGAAGTCGGCATAGGATAGCAGCCAGCGATCCTGGTTTTCTTCGGGCTGTCTTTTTGAACGCATTTCAACGTCTGGCCACAGCAGGCGAAGCAGCCCCAGAGGCTTCGGGCGGCGCCTCGTCTCTTGTCTCCAAAAAGGCCGAAAGTTTGTTGCGGATCAATCGCGGGTTGAGCCCTTCGGACAAGGCGATCACACCTTCCAGCGTGAGCTCTTTCGACGTTGCCGCTTCTTGTGCGCGGCTGATGATTTTCTTGGCGCCGGGCAGAAGAACGAGGTTGGCCACGCCGACTCCGTAAATTGTCGCCACGAAAGCCACGGCAATCCACTTGGCCACTTCATCGATGTCGGCGAGATGCTTCATGACTTGAATCAGCCCCATGACCGCGCCGATGATGCCAATCGTCGGCGCATAGCCACCGGCGGTTTCAAAGACCCGAGCCTCGGCTTCGCGGCGTCCGAACTCCTGATCGATCTCCTTTTCCATGATGTGGCGGATGTCACTGGGTTCGGTCCCATCAACAGCCAACGTGATCGCCTTGCACAAGAAAGGATCCGAAATCTCTTGCAATTGTTTCTCTAGCGACACGATGCCGGCGCGGCGGGCCTTATTCGCCAGCAACACAATCTGCTCGGTCTTGGCGTTGAGGTCGTGCTTCGGTTGAGAAAAGATCACAACCACCTGCCGGCCGGCTCCTAACACGGTGGGGAAGGGTACGGAAATCAGGGTTGCCCCCAAGGTCCCGCCGAAAACGATCAGGGCAGCCGTGGGCTGCAGGATCTCATAGAGGGATCCGCCTTCGAGCACCAAGCCCCACCATATGCCGCCCGCCGCGAGCACGATGCCCAATAACGTTCCCGCGTCGATTCTCATAGCTTGCCCTGGGGGGGCGGCCCAGCCTCAGCGGGAGGGTGAGCCGGCTCGCGAGGCGTCACTGGCGGCGACGTGTGAACCCGCCGTTGGTAGCGAATGACCTTCTCGACGACCTCGCTGATCGTTTCTCGAACAACAAGCTTCTGGCCGCTGGTCAACGACAGAACGGTATCCGGAGTGGCCTCGAGAGACTCCAAGACGTTGGCGTTGACCACGATCTCAGCGCCGTTGAGCCGGGTCAGGTTGATCATGGCTGTTGCTCGTCCTTCATATCGACCGCGGGCGAGCATCTCCAACGCCGGAGAGAACCCGGTCCGTGAACAGTTGTGGCAGGGATCAAGGCGCCCGCTCCCGCGCGCCTGATGGACCCGGGTGAGCCTCAAGATCCGGAGCGCAAGCGGCGGGGCCGAGAACGTTCGCGGTACCGGGAACCGGACCCTCGTTGGCGTTCGCGTGCTGCTCGCGATGGCGGCAGGTTCTGGGCAGTGCGGCGAAAGGTCGGTCCGGTCGTTGCCTGGCCGAAACGCAAGGAGGCGGGGCGTTGGCCTCTTCGCTCTGGAGTGTGGGATCTCCCGGCCGGACGGACGCACCTAAGCTTAGTAGTCCATTACTTGGAAGCCAAGTGGTCGATCGGGAACTTCGGGCACGGCATGCCGTGCCCCTACAATTCCAGGCACCCAACAGATCTGTAGGGGCACAGCATGCTGTGCCCGCCTGCACTGGGCGGCGCAGTTAACTCGCACACCTCACGAGTAGGTAATCATTGGGCTCGTTTGCCTCTGAACGACGCCTTTTCTTCGCCGCAGGAATATAGGATAAGTCGTTGCAATACATTGACTTATATATCAATTGGCTTTGTTTAGTAATTTCCCTGAATCAGCCGGTTCCGCAGGCGAAAAAAGCCATGGGCAGGGTGGCCCAACGGTTCGGCCTCGATAGTCAGCTTAATGAACACAACAGCACAGAGATGCGGGCGTGAGCCTGCGTGCGGGCGCCCGGTCGGCGTGAATCAGTCCGGTTCTCGCCCGCGGGGCCCGCGCCCTGACGGGCACGGCTCCGTCCGGTTGTTGCCTGCCCGGTTGTGTGGTTCGCGGCGAAGGTAGCCGGCCCAACGGTTCGGGTTTTCACACACCGCCGGAAGACGCCCCTGCCGAACAACATAATCCACCGCCTCGTCCCCTTTATGTGGCTCCCGCAGCCATTTTTACCTACCTTTTTGGCACAGCCTCCTGCGTCTATTCTATCGCGGGTGGGTGGGACCTCCCTGGACAAGGCCCCATAAGTTACTGAAAACAAAAGCTTAGGCCACATGTGACCGGCACATGGGAGTCGGACCGACAGCACCCTGGCAGGGAAAGGCCGCAGGTCTGGGCAAAACGGCGGCCCAGGCCTGCGCTACGGGACTTGAGTCGCGATGGCGGCAGCTTCTGGGCAGTGCGGCGAAAGGTCGGTCCGGTCGATCGGGAACGTCGGGCACGGCATGCCGTGCCCCTACAATTCCAGGCGCCTGACAGACCTGTGGGGGCAGCATGCTGCGCCCGGTCTCCGTTGCGTTCAGCAAGCTTGCCCGGGGTTTGGTTGCTCAGGGGCGTCCGAGGCCGGGCATCGACCCAAGGCGTGAGTGGGCGCTGAACGCACTTGGCCGGTTCCGCTACCATGGGAGGATCAAACTATGAAAAAGGTAGTCATTGCCGTCGTTGTTCTGGTTGGGATCGGCAGCGTAGCGTTGATGTTTGCGCCACCCTCGGGTCCGAAATTGGACCCTGCGCAGGCGGCACAGCTGCAGCGGCTCCGGAACCTTGGCAAGGCCTTCTACGAGAATCCTGGAACGCAGACGCAAGCCGTGGATGAGTTGCGCAAAGCCCTGGCGCTGAACCCCGGTTCGGCGCGTGAGCACTTGAATTACGGGCTGTCTCTCTTGCGTGTCGGTAAGCCGGAAGAAGGCATCGCGGAGATCGAAAAGGCTCGCGAGATCGACCCGTCAATCCCGCACACGTATTTCAATCTGGGCATCGAGTTCAAGAGATTTGGAGAGGCGGACCGGGCCATCCAGGAATTCAACCAGATGCTGAAGCTCGTTCCCGACGAGCCGAAGTCGCACTACAACCTTGGTGTTCTGTATCGGCTGAAAAAGGACATCGACAAGGCCATCGCGGCGTTCGAACGGGCGTCGGAGCTGGACCCCAGCCTGGCCGCGCCCAATTTCCAACTGTATAACGTTCTGCGGCGTATCGACACCGAGCGCGCGAAGCAGAAACTCGATCGCTTCCGCGAACTCAAGGATCTGCAGGCCGGAGCCGCGATCGGCGAAGACATCAACTGGAGTTTCTACTCCGAACTGTATGACCCGATCGACGCTGCTCCCCCCACGGCCGAAGCAGCGACAACGGAGTTTCGAGCCGTGGAGTTGGCTTTGGCCCTGAAGGGACCGCCGATCGGTTTGGCCCTTCTCGAAGCGAACGGCGACGGCGCGGTGGATTTGGCGGTGTGGTCCCGCCAATCGGTCGCGTTTAACCTCAGTGACGACCAGACGCCACAGAAGAAAATCGAGGGGGAAATTCGGTCTCTTGCCGCGGGGGACTTCAACAACGACGGATTCCAAGATCTTTGCCTGATCACGCGTGATGGGGCTTATCTGGCCGAAGTCCAGGAAGGCCTCGTTAGCGGCGACCCGCGGCTACTTGCAGAAGGTGATTTTCAATCGGCACTGTGGGTCGACTACGACCACGACTATGACCTCGACCTGCTGGCGGTCGGGGCGCAACAGGTTTTGCTCCGCAACAACGGCGACGGAACATTCTTGGATGTTTCCGGCAAGTTCCCGTTTGTGAAAGGCTCACGCGGGCTGGCCGCCGCTACGCTCGAGCTGTGGGAGAACAATGGGTTTAACATCGTCGTGGCCTATGCCGACAAGGTCGTCGTGTACGAAGACCGCAAGGTCGGAGAGTTTACAGCGAAGCCAATCCAGAGCTTGAAACCAGGGGGTGACCCCGTGCGCTTGGATGTGGTTGACCTCGACAACGACGGGTTCCTCGACATCGCGATGTCTTGGGGAGAGGGACCCGGCACGCACACGCGAATCCTCCGAAATCATGAGGGACACTTGCGCGCGGGCTCGGGCATGCCCGGCGTGTTGGCTTGGGGGGATTTTCAGAACCGCGGCTGGGTCGATGCGATTACCCATGAGGGCCTGTTGCTCAACCGCGGAGATATGAAGTTTGAATCGGGGCAGGTCTCGGGACTGCCGGATGGACTCGTTGCCGCCGTGGCCGCGGACTTCGATGGATCCGGAAGTACCGACGTGGCGGCCCTCGCCGCCGACGGCAGCACCTATCTGCTTTCTAACGCCACCGAGACTACCAACAAGCACGTTTCGGTTGCCCTCGAAGGCATCAAGAACAATGTTCGGGCCGAAGGAGCGCGCGTGGAAGTGAAGGCCGGGCGGCTGTACCGCAAGCAGGTCTATCAGGGCGTGCCGTTGGCGTTCGGCCTGGCGGGGGCCGAGAGTATCGATACGGTTCGAATCACTTGGGCCAATGGGCTGATCCAGAACGAATCCCAGCAAGCAGTGGGTCAGGCGCATGTTTACGAGGAAAAGCCGCGGCTGTCGGGCTCGTGTCCGATGATCTTCACTTGGAACGGCCGGGAGTTCGAATTCATCAGCGAGGTGTTAGCGGTGGCGCCGCTGGGGACCAGTTTGGGCAATGACAAGTTTTTCCCGGTTGATCATGACGAGTATGTGTCGATCGCCGGCCGCTCACTGAGACCGCGCGACGGGTTTTACGAAATAAGGATTACGGAGGAGTTGCGGGAAGTTGCCTATGTCGACCAGGTGAAGCTGATCGCGGTGGATCACCCGAACGAGGTGGATATTTTCAGCAGCGAGAAATTCAAGGCGCCGCCGTTTCCCGAGTTTCACTTGTACGGTGTGAGCGAACGCCACTATCCTCGGCGAGCCACCGATCACCACGGGCACGACGTTCGGGAACGCCTGGTGAAGAGAGACCGTCGCTACCCCGACGATTTCAAGCGTGACTCTTCCGGGCGCGCCGAGCGGCACTCGCTGACGCTCGACTTCCCTTCCCTGAAGGGGCGAGACGACGTTGTACTGTTTCTCCATGGCTGGGTCGATTGGGCGGATGCCAGCGTCCTCGTTGCTAGCGGACAGAGCAAGCACAGCGCGGTGCAGCTGCCCTCCTTGCAGGTACGAGACGCCCAGGGCGACTGGGTCACGGTTGTCGCGGACATGGGTCTGCCGGCGGGGCGGCCGAGGACGATCGCCGTGGACTTGCGAGGCAAGTTCCTCTCGGATTCGAGGGAAGTACGCATCCTCACGAATATGTGCCTTTACTGGGACCAGGTGTTCGCCGCGGTAGACACTCGGTCTCCCGAGGCGACGCTCTCTCCCATCCTGCCTCAAGAGGCGGAACTGCGTTTCCGAGGATTCTCGGACCTCAAACTCCACCCGCAACGCAAGCAGCCGGAGCGCTACGACTACGCGCGCGTACATCTGACGTCGATGTGGAACCCAACACTGGGGATGTATACCCGTTACGGCGAGGTGCGTGAATTACTCGAGGCGATCGACGACCGCTTTGTCATCCTAGGTGCGGGCGACGAATTGGCGTTGAGGTTCCCAGCGGCGGGTCTGCCTGATCTTCCGCCTGGCTGGCGACGCGATTTTTTGCTCTTCGCCGACGGCTGGGCGAAAGAGAACGAGGCGAACACAGCCTTTGGCGACAGCGTCGAACCTCTTCCCTTTCACGCCATGACGGGCTACCCTTACGGTCACGCCGAGCACTACCCGGACGGCGAGATCCACCGTGGGTATCTGCGAGAATATAACGTAAGAGGCGCGTTGAGGCTGATCCGGCCGTTGAGGTGATCGGTGACTAAGGCAAGAGTAGTGGCGGCAGGTTTTTTGTTGCTGCTGCTCAATACGGGCTGGGTCTGGGCATTTCCTGAAGCCGGCGTTTTCTATCTCGCTAACGTTTTATTGCATATCGCCCTCGGTGCGGGCCTGCTAGCGGCCCTTTGGGTATCGAAGGCTCAAGCGGTCAAGGCGTTTCGGAGCCACGCCCGGGGGGCGACGGCAACGTTGTCGGTGGCAGGCGCGCTGGGCATTGTTCTGTGCTATATCGGCGCGACGCGACCGCATCTGTGGGTCGTGGTGGTTCACGGGTCTTTGGGCTTTCTCGGGGCTGCTTTGGTTTGGGGCTACGCGCGGGGCCAGCTACCTCGTTTTTCTCGGGCGTTGGGCGTAGCGTTCCTGGTGGCGTTGGCCTTACCGTCGAGCCGCTGGCTGCAGCTGCGCTGGTTCCCGAGCGCGGATGATCGGATCGTCAATCCCACGACAGCGCCCGTGAGCATGGAATACGAAGGTTCGGGCTCTGGGAGCCCTTTCTTCCCGTCCTCGGCTCAAAGTAATACCGGAGATCTTATTCCTTCGGACTTCTTCTTGGACTCGAAGGTCTGCGGCGAGTGCCACAAGGATATTTACGAGCAGTGGAACAGCTCGATGCACCACTTCTCGTCGTTCAACAATCAGTTCTATCGCAAGTCAATCGAGTACATGCAGGAAGTAACGGGTGGCGTCGAGGCTTCGAAATGGTGCGCCGGCTGCCATGACCACGCGATGTTTTTCAACGGCCAATTCGAACGCCCGGTTAAAGAACAAATCGACACCACAGAAGCGCTGGCCGGTCTAGGGTGCATGTCTTGCCATTCGATTACCCATGTGAGCGACACGATGGGCAACGGAGGGTTCACGATTACCTACCCTCCGCTGCACGAGATGTCGAAGAGCGACAATCCCGTCATCAAGACCATTCACGACTACTTTGTGAATACCGCTCCGGCGGCGCATCGGCAGGCGTTCATGAAACCGTTCATGCGGCTCGACAAAGCCGAGTTTTGCGCTACGTGCCATAAGGTGCACTTGGATGTTCCGGTCAATGACTACCGCTGGTTTCGAGGGTTCAACGAGTACGACAACTGGCAAGCGAGCGGCGTGTCGGGCTACGGGGCACGTTCGTTCTACTATCCCGTGCAGCCGGCCGACTGCACGGATTGCCACATGCCGCTCGTGAAGTCGGATGACCCGGGCAACGTCGACGGCTACGTTCACTCGCACCGGTTCCCGGCGGCGAACACCGCCGTGCCCTACGTGAATCAAGACGAAGAGCAGCTTCGCGTAACGAAGGAATTCCTGGAAGACGGCATCGTGTCGGTGGACATTTTCGCCGCCTCGCCTGTCGAAGAAGGGTCTGATGCGCCAGCTATGCGTCGCCGGGTGGCAGATGCTCAGGTGCTTTCCACCGGGTTCGCCGTTGGCGAGGAAGCAGAAGCCGGAAGCGGGACCGTACTCATCCGAGAAGTAGGCAAGATTGCCGCACCGATCGACCGGGCGTCCCCGAAGGTCGAAGCTGGTCACACGATCAAGGTGGACGTCGTAGTAAGGACTCGCAAAGTAGGGCACTTCTTCCCTGGGGGAACGGTAGACGCTTTCGATGTTTGGCTCGAGCTGCAGGCGGCGGACGCGGACGGGCGAATCATCTTCTGGAGCGGCGCGGTCGAAGACGACGGCAAGGGCGCGGTCGAAAAAGGGGCGCACTTTTACCGTGCGTTTCTGCTGGACGGGCACGGCAACCCGATCAACAAACGTAACGCTTTCCAGGCCCGAAGCGCACTTTATGTGCGGCTGATACCGCCTGGTGCCGCCGATGTGGCGCACTTTCGGATGAAGATTCCTGAAAACGTTCCCGGGCCGATCCGTTTGCTGGCCAAGTTGAACTATCGGAAGTTTTCGCATTACTACACGCAGTTTGCCTACGCGGGCCAGCCGGACCCGACGGACACCGCGAGCTTTAGCAAGGGCTACGACGATCGTCGCTTTACGTTTTCTCCCGCCGATATCCCGGATAACGTCGCCGGCCAGATCAAAGACCGTATTCCCAATTTACCGATCGTGGTTTTGGCTCGAGCGGAAGCGAAGCTGGAGATTGGGTCGGGCGAGACGAATTGGGGCCCGGCCGTGCAGCCGGAAGACGCCAAGCGCTGGAACGACTACGGGATCGGCTTACTGTTGCAAGGGGATCTAAAAGGAGCCGAATATGCCTTCAAGCGTGTGACCGAGGCCGATCCCGACTTCGCCGACGGCTGGCTGAACGTTGCCCGAGCGTTGATCCAGGAAGGCCAGACAGACGCGGCGGCGCCCTTCATCGAGAAAGCGTTGGCAGTAGACGACAGCTTGGGGCGCATTCACTTTTTCAAGGCCAAGATTCAGAAGTCGGAAGGCGACTACGACGGTGCGCTGGCTTCTCTGCGGCGTGCCGCAAGCCAGTACCCGCGTGATCGCGTTGTGCTGAACGAAATCGCGAACATACTTTTCCTCAAGCGCCAGTACGAAGAAGCGATCCAAGTCCTGGACCGCGTTGCCCGGATCGACCCCGAAGATCTTCAGATGCACTATCGCCGGATGCTCTGCTACCGGGGTTTGGGGGACACGGAGGGCGCGGCGCGTGAGGAAAAGCTGTTCCGGCGCTTCAAGGCCGATGAGTCGGCGCAGACAGTCACCGCACGCATCCGCAGGCTGAGTCCGGAAGACAACAACGAGCGCCAATCGATTCACGAGCACGTCTCGGTCGAGTTGCCGATCCAGGTCGCCGCCAGGCCAGCCGGCGCAAGAATGGACGAGCTCGGGGGCCTTCCGTGAAGGCCGACGAGCCAGATGCAGCCAGGCTGACGCATCGCCACCAAGCCCACGGCGTTTCTCGGACAAAGTTCCTCGCGCCGCCGGACGGCGGACGCCTCGCCCTTCCCCCGGCGGCAAGCCGGCCGATGCTCTTCGCAGCAGCCGCGTGCCTGCTCGCAGCAGCTTGCGGGCCGGGGGATTCACAGGACGGGAACCCCATCGTGGCGACCGGGGCCGCCGATGTGGCTTTCACTGATGTGACTTCGGCTGCCGGCATCGACTTCGTGCACCACAACGGACGCTCCGGCAAGAAGTGGCTGCCCGAAACACTGGGCTCCGGCTGCGCCTTTCTCGACTTCAACAACGACGATTGGCCGGACATTCTACTGGTCAACAGCAGGAGTTGGCAGCCCAACCCGAAGCGGAAGGCGACCATGGCCCTTTATCGCAATAGCGGCAAGGGGACGTTCACCGACGTTACCAAGGAGGCCGGGCTGGCGATCGAGATGTACGGCATGGGAGTCGCAGTCGGGGATTACGACAACGACGGGTATCAGGATTTCTATATCACCGCGCTCGAAGGCGATCGCCTCTTCCATAACCAAGGCGACGGGACGTTCCGGGACGTCTCCGAGCAAGCAGGTATTTCGAACGCTAACTTCGGTACAAGCGCCGCTTGGCTTGACTACGACCGCGACGGGCGGCTGGATATCTTCGTGGCCAACTACGTCGTGTGGAGTCCGGAAAACGACCTCTGGTGCTCGCTCGACGGAGAGACGAAGTCCTACTGCACGCCGGAGTCCTATAACGGTGTTTCGTCGCGGCTTTACCGCAATTTGGGCGCGGGGAAGTTTGCCGATCTAACGGAGAAAGCCGGGCTACTCGACGACACCAGCAAGGCGCTTGGCGTGGCGCTTCTCGACTTTGACGGCGACGGGCGCCTGGATATCTTCCAAGCGAACGACACGCAGCCCAACAAGCTCTACCGCAACAATGGCGACGGCACGTTCAGCGACAAAGGCCTGGCGTCGGGGGTGGCTTTCGCCGAAGACGGCAAGGCGCGTGGCGCCATGGGAGTCGATGCCGCCGACTACGACCGCTCGGGGCGGCCGCACCTTTTGATCGGCAACTTTTCAAACGAAATGCTGTCGCTTTATCACAACGAGGGGAACGGGCTGTTTGTCGACGAGGCTCCGACG
The DNA here is from genome assembly GCA_965248105.1 of Bryobacterales bacterium. Classification (GTDB taxonomy): domain Bacteria; phylum Acidobacteriota; class Terriglobia; order Bryobacterales; family UBA6623. The sequence continues at coordinate 667,665 of CBDFIK010000005.1, read as the reverse complement.
AGCGCGGTGGGGCGGGCAAGCTTGCTATATCTGACTTTCGGAGCATTCTTCTTCGACTACGATCTGGACAGCCACCTGGATATTTTCGCCGCTAACGGACATTTGGAGCAGGAGATCAGCCGCGTCCAGCCGAAGGTTCAATACGAGCAAACACCGCTTTTGTTTCGAAATACGGGGCGGGGCCGCTTTGAACTCGCTAACGAGAAGGTCGGAGCGGATTTCGTTCGCCCTGTAGTCGCGCGCGGCGCCGCCTACGGCGACTACGACCGCGACGGGGATCTCGACGTCCTAATCTCGACCAACAATGGTCCGGCCTATCTGTTGCGCAACGACGGCGGCAATACGAATTCCTATCTGCGATTGAAGCTAGTGGGGCGCGAGTCGAATCGCAGCGCAATCGGAGCGGTTGTGAAAGTCCGAAGCGCGTCGGGCAAGCAGTGGCAGACGGTTCGAAGCGGCTCGAGTTACTGTTCGCAGAGCGAGTTGCCGCTCACCTTTGGCCTGGGAGGTGATCTTCTCGTGGAACACATCGAGGTCCTCTGGCCTAGCGGCAAGCGTCAGGAGTTTGAGAAGATCGAACCGAATCAGTTCCTCGTGGTGTACGAAGAAGCGGGCATTCGGGAGGGAAGCTGAGCGGGAAGGGCTTACGCACTAAGGTCGGTCACGCATATTTAGAAGCCAGATGGGCGATCGGGAGCTTTTGGGCACGGCGTGCTGTTCCCGAATGCAGGAAAAAATCGGGGACTGTCACAAGCAGCGTCCCGGAAGGCGCTTGGAATCAGTGACATCTTCAGCCGCGGCTGACTGTCCCCAGTATTTATGGTCCACTACTGAAGGAGTGTTGCGAACGAACGCTCGGAAAAGGAGAAGATGTTTCCAGCTAAGTCACTAGCAACTTTGGCAGCCTTTCAGGTATGGGCAAAATGTGGCCATCACGCCCGAATCCCACTTCTGGCCCGAAGACCGTCGATCCATTCGCTGTTTGTGGTTTTGTTTGTGCCGGCTGCAGTAGGCTCACTTAGCTTGGTGTGCAGCGCGCTGTTGGCCGCGGAGGAGCGTATCGTTTATTTGCCGATGGCGTTCCATGTCGAGGCTCGTGCCCACAGCACAAGCGCATGCCTGCAAGTTACTGAGCGCGTTTATCCTCAATCGGCTTGGTGGGAAGAGGCGGACGGGGACGCCGACCCGTATGAGGAGTCTTTTCGCAAAGTGATAGACGCCATTAAGCGGCAAGACCGAGCCGCATTTTTTGAGTTGTCGCACTCTGAACAGCGAAGATATCGCGACCGCGTGGAGGAGCAGGCCGACGCATTTTTTAAACAGTTCGAGGTGGTTGACCTCGTCGCGGTTCCTCGGGGCTATGAATTTGATGGGTTAGTGATGTTGTTTTCCAGCATGCAGTACAAGGAGCGGACATTCGCCTTTCCATTCCTTTTCGCATATGAGGATCATGGGGCGTTAGGATTCCTGCCTTACCGAACGAGGCAGTGGACCTACCAGCTTGTCGTAGATTCGCTGGATTCGATGCTGGAGCCGGCCGCGACTGACCATCCACGGTTCTGTACAGAAGACGTCATCCGGCGCGCCACGCACGAAGTCCCGTTAGTATCTTCCTCGTTGAGTGCCGAGGGGCGAACGCACCGCCCGTTGACTTTGTTCCTCAGAGGTGTTTCGCTCGAAACGAGGGGAGGTGGCACCGAGCTTGTAACGCGGGTAGAAGCAACAATTAAGAAAATGCACTCGCTACTCCGCGAGGAAGAAATCGATGATTTTGTCGAGTGTCTTACTCCGGAAGGCGGGAATCGCTTGAAGGAGTGGTTTACGTCGGCGGACGAAGCAGAGCGTAATAAATATAGAAGACATTACACGGAACAAAAGCCTTTTTTCTTATTCGACGCGTCACCTCTGCTGGTCGTGTATACCCGATCACCTGATGGAGTCGTCCTCGTGATGCACTTCACGTTCAATGCCAACGGGGAGTTGCTTTGGACGAACTCATCCCGCGTAACCGTGACGGACAATATTTTCAAGAAGGGCCTACTCTACGAGGCTGCTGCGTTGGATGAGCCCTTCAGTAGCGTCGCAATCAAGTGATACACACCCTTGTGTGTCAGTGAAAGAGCGAGAAAGCCATGAGAAGATTCGAGGCGTCTTTCTTTGGACGGTTCGGGAAGAAAAACAGGTCTGGCGTTCATCGTGAGCCAATAAGGCGGATAGGCCGCAACGCCGGCCCGTGGTGTGCTGTTCTGGTGCTGTTTTGCGCTTCGCTCTCTGCCCAGCAAACCAGTATTCAAAACCCCTACACATCGGCCGGCGATGAAGCGGCCGGCGCTCGGCTTTTTCGCCCCCTCTGCGCTATATGTCATGGACTGGACGGCAACGGCACGATTGGAATAGGCCCCCAGATCAGGAGAGGATCGCCCGGCCGTACTACGGACGTTGAGCTGTATGAAACGATCAGAAATGGGATTCCGGGTACGGGGATGCCGCCTTTCACGTTTAGCGAAAAGGAACGTTGGCAGGTCGTAGCGTACGTTCAGTCGCTGCGGCGGACCGCTGGAGCAAAGCAAAGCGCAAGTGACGCTGCTCGGGGCGCAAAGCTTTTCCGGGGCAAGGGTGGATGTTCGCAGTGTCACACTGTCAAGGGGGAGGGGGGGCGCCGCGGTCCCGATCTGAGTCACATTGGAGGGGACAGATCTCTCGAGGAACTGAAGCGATCCATTCTCAACCCGAACGAGAAGGTTTCTCCCGCTTACTGGGAGCTGCGCGCTACCACCAAGGAAGGGATCACGGTCACAGGCAGGCGGTTAAACGAAGACACTTTCTCGCTGCAGCTCCTCGATTCCCAGGAGCGCCTTATCTCAGTCATCAAGAGCGACCTCGAAGAATATGACCTAGACAAAAATTCCGTGATGCCGTCCTTCGAGCGAAAGTTGAGTCAGCGCGAGATTGCAGATCTTGTCGCTTATCTCTCTACCCTGAAACCCGAGGGAACACGACAATGAAACCTCTCGGACGCATGATCTTTCTTCTTTTGTGGGCGCTTGTGTTGACAGCCCAGGTCAGCTACGAAGATCTGCTCAGCGCCGAAGCCAACCCCCAGAATTGGGCAACTTATTCGGGGACCTATAAAAGCCAGCATTACAGTGGACTGAAACAGATCACCCGGGAGAACGTTGGTGACCTCGAACTAAAGTGGATGTTTCATGCCGGCACGGAAGGCAAGCTACAGGCGACGCCGCTGGTTGTTGACGGCATCATGTACTTGACCGAAGGAAATAACAATGTCATAGCGCTCGACGCCAAGACCGGCCGCAGGTTCTGGACCTACGTCCACACTTTGCCGAAGAGGGTCAACACAGTTGCCCGCTCGAACCGCGGGGTCGCTCTCCTCGACGATCGGGTTTTTACGGGAACGCTCGATGGCCGGCTGCTGGCGCTCGACGCGAAAACCGGGAACGTTCTTTGGGACCGACAGGTCTGTGACAACACGAAAGGCTATACCGTGACCGTGGCTCCCCTAGCGGTCAAGGATAAGGTCATCGTCGGAACCGCGGGCGGCGAGTACGGCATTCGCGGCTACCTTGACGCCTATGACGCTAAGACCGGAGAACAAGCTTGGCGCTTCTACACCATACCCGGCCCTGGCGAGCCGGGCCACGAGACTTGGGAGAGCGACGCTTGGAAGACGGGCGGCGGCTCGGCTTGGGTGACGGGATCGTTCGATCCAGACCTGAACCTGGTCTATTGGGGCATTGGCAATCCCAGCCCTGATTGGAATGGCGACGTACGCCCCGGCGACAATCTCTACACCGGTTCCGTCGTGGCCCTTGACGTTGATACCGGCAAGCTGAAATGGCATTTCCAGTTCACGCCGCACGACGTTTGGGACTGGGACGCGGTTCAAATTCCGGTGCTGGTGGACAGAGAGTTTCGCGGGCGGCCGCGCAAGTTGATGCTGTGGGGCAACCGCAATGCTTTCTTTTACGTGCTGGACCGCGCGACAGGAGAATTCCTGCTGGGAAAGCCGTTTGCCAAGCAAACCTGGGCCAAGGGCCTCGACGAAAACGGCCGGCCCATCAAACTGCCGGGTACGGAACCAACGAAAGAAGGCGTTAAGGTTTACCCGGCGGCGCAAGGAGCGACCAACTGGTATGCACCCTCCTACAGCCCCAGAACGGGTCTTTTTTACTTGTCGGTTTGGGCGGATTACTGGGGCGTGTTTTACTTGGGCGAACCGATCTACACCGCCGGCAACCGCTACGATGGCAGCCTTGTGGAAAGAATCTATCCTAACCACATGGCGGAAGAGGATGCAGGCTACGGGGCCATCCGCGCGCTCGATCCCGAGACGGGAGAAAGAAAGTGGGAGTTCAAGATGAGGGAGGTTTCCGAATCGGGATTGCTGACGACCGCCGGTGACGTCCTGTTCTCAGGCAGCATAGAGGGTAATTTCATAGCCCTCGACGTCGAGACCGGCAAGTTGCTGTGGAGAAAAAACCTCGGCGCTCGAACGGACAACTCACCTATTACCTACCTTGTCGATGGCAAGCAGTACGTGTCCGTGAAAGCGGGCCTTACTCTTCTTACTTTTGGTCTGAGAGAGTAATACGTAGCCCATTCGTCGAGGCGGCCGCCACACATATACGCGGCTGAATTCACGAATTGCCGCTTTTTGCGGACCCATCACCGAACTAGCGAGAGACGATGAAATTAGCACAGATGCGAGATTCTTCAGGGACGCTGACCGCCGCCATTGTGGAAGACGGAGGCTATCGGCCGATTCCGGAACATACCGTGGCTTCTTTGATTGTTAAAGCCGAAGAGCAGAGTCGAAGTCTCAGCGCGGTGGCGGTTGAATCGGCCTCATCGGAAGTGGTAAGTACGGAGCCCGAAATCCCGGTTACTCCGTCCGAAGTTTGGGGTTGCGGCTGTACCTACGCCCCGAGCGCCGAGTTTCGTGACGCGGAACTCGGCACCGGCGAAGGCATGTACGGCTACGTGCACAACCCGGCCCACCGCCCGGAGATCTTCTTTAAGGGGACCAGTCGCAATTGCGTCGGCCCCGGTGAGGCGATCGGCATCCGTTCCGACTCGAAGTTCACCGCTCCCGAACCGGAGCTGGCGATCGTCATCAACAGTCGCGGCGACATTGTGGGTTACACGCTGGGCAACGATGTCTCGGCGTGGGACATCGAAAAGGAAAACGCGCTCTACCTGCCGCAGTCGAAGGCCTACGAAGCTTGCTGCTCGCTCGGTCCGGTGATCGTGACCCCGGAAGAAATCGCGAATCCTTATGATTTGCAGTTAAGCTGTACGATCACTCGCAACGGAGAGACCACGTTTGAGGGATCGGCTTCTACTGCTCAACTGCGGCGCAAGTTCGAGGAGTTGGCCGAATACCTGCTACGCAGTAATCCCGTGCCCGCGCCGGCGGTGATTCTCACCGGCACCGGAATCATCGTCACGGAAGAAGCGGCCTTGCAGCCGGGCGACGTCGTGACGATCGAAGCCGCGGAGATTGGGAAGTTAGTGAACCCGGCAAAGGTGGTTTGATTCCGATTCTGAGGGCGGAGCCCGGAAGCGCAAGTACTTGATGGACCTCTGCGCACGTCCTTCGGTGATGGCGAGACCGATCGCCTGAGGCACCGTCGGCATCTGCGACAATAGTGCTTCGAGTGGCCTTTCAAGACGGTAGTGGCCCGGCGAACCGTTGAAGACGAACTCAGCGAACATGGATGAAAATTGGACAAACCAACTGTATTTCGGGGACAACCTGCAGATTCTCCGCGATCAGATTCCGGCCGAAAGTATAGATCTAATCTACCTCGACCCACCCTTCAACTCGAATGCCGGCTACAACGTCCTCTTCAAGGAGAAGAGCGGCGAGAAATCGGCGGCGCAAATCACAGCTTTCGAAGACACTTGGCACTGGAGTCAGGAATCCGAAGTAGCCTTCCGAGAAATCGTCACGGCAGGCCCGCGTCAGTTGGCAGACCTGATGAACACCCTCATTGCCTTCTTAGGCCGCAATGACATGATGGCCTACTTGGTGATGATGGCAATTCGGCTCGTGGAACTCCACCGAGTACTGAGGCCGGACGGCAGCATCTATCTGCACTGCGACCCCACAGCGAGCCACTACCTCAAAGTGGTCATGGACGCCGTGTTTCAGCCCTACAATTTCAAGACGGAGATTATCTGGAAGCGCACAAGCGCCCACAGCGACGCCAAGCAAGGCCGCCGGCAGCACGGGCGGGTGCACGACGTGATTCTCTTTTACACGAAGGGTGGCATTGACTACACGTGGAACGTACAACATACGCCCTATGATCAAGATTACGTCGAACATTTCTACCGATACGTAGAGCCTCAAACAGGCCGGCGCTATACGCTGGGCGACTTAACGGGGCCGGGTGGGGCTGCCAAGGGCAACCCGCAATACGAGGTGATGGGGGTTACACGATATTGGCGCTTCACAACGGGAAAAATGCAAGAATTGATTGACCAAGGGCGTGTAGTACAGCAACGGCCCGGCGCTGTGCCGCGATACAAGCGGTACCTTGACGAAATGCCGGGCGTGCCGATTCAGGATATTTGGACAGACATCAAGCCCATAGGCTCGCAAGCGGCGGAGCGCCTCGGCTACCCGACGCAAAAGCCCGAATCGCTCTTGGAGCGCATCGTCAAGGCAAGCAGCAACGAGGGCGACGTTGTGCTTGACCCCTTTTGTGGCTGTGGGACCACCATAGCCGTGGCCGAAAAACTTAAGCGCCAATGGATAGGCATCGACATAACCTACCTGGCGATTAACCTCGTTCAACGCAGGCTGCGAGACCATTTCCGCGAGGATCTTGGTGACTACAAAATCGTTGGAGCACCCACGGACCTCAAAGGCGCCGAGGCGCTGAAGAGCCTCAACCGCTATCAGTTCGAATGGTGGGCTGTTGACCTCGTTGATGCACACCCGGCGAAGGACCGCAGAAAGGGCGCGGACGAGGGAGTTGATGGCTACATCCACTTCTTCGACGACAAAAGTGAGCAGGCCAAGAAAGTCGTGGTGCAGGTCAAGAGCGGGCACGTTGGAGTGAAAGATGTGCGCGACCTGAAGGGCGTCATGCAGCGCGAGAACGCGACCATCGCTGCTCTTGTCACGCTGAGGGAACCCACGCAGCCTATGAGGAAGGAGGCACTGGCAGCAGGGTTCTATGAGCCCGAGTGGTCATCAGTCAGGTATCCGAAGGTACAGATTCTGACGATACCCGAGCTGCTCTCGGGCAAGCAGCTCGAGTACCCACGCCGCAGGGTTGAAACTTTCAACAAGGCCAAGCGGAAACACAAGAACCCGTTACCCACGCAAGGCCTGCTCCTTTAGGGCGTACGACTCGCCCTACCGAGTCGGACTGCGCACGTCGTCCCCTGCCACTGGCGTCGGCGTATCGAACTCGGAGCAACTTTCTAAACTCTTCAACTGTTAGACCCGACTCTCGAATTAGAGTTCGAAGTGTGCCCTTAGCCAGTTCCTTGTGTCCGGAATCGAAAGGCGGCGATAGGGAGGAGCGTTGCGACGGAGGATAATGTGACTTCCGTGCCGGCGGTCAAACTGGTAGCTGATCTTCCGAAACGCCTTGACAGCCTCGGCGCCCGAGACGACAGGTAGTCTCACTTAGAAACGACTTCGATCACTTCTTCTTGAATCCCGGGTGGGATGGGGTCGCCGTGCTCTTCGAGACTCTTCAGATAGCCTGTGATGGCTTCGTGGATGTTGCGGCGAGCGTCGTCGCGTGTCGCACCTTGCGAAACGCACCCGGGCAGGGAGGGGCAGGTGGCGACGAACGCCCCGTCTTCGTCCTGCTCGATCAGCACCCTGTATTTCATAGCTGTTGGTATTCTAGCACCGTGGTGAACCGACACCCTTGTGATCGCCGCCGCCGCAGTGGGTAGAGGCTCAGTTTCGATTGTTTTCCGGTAGCGACCGGCATAAGGACCCGCCCGCGGGCAGGTTGAAACTGTCCCGAAACGAAGGTGGGTGGAACTGAGATACTACCTTCCGTTGACACCCCTCTGGCTCCCGTGATACAACCTTTACACGTTTGAGGTTGCGATGCCGGGAGACGTCTCTAGAAGAGGCTTCGTTAAGACAGGCGCCGCGCTGGCGACGACCGCCTTCGGGTTTGATCTGCGGCCCGCTCAGGCCGCCGCCCGCGAGCTGAAGATCGCGCGCACGACACAGACCCACAGTATTTGTCCTTACTGCGCTGTCGGCTGCAGCGTCGTCATCCACACGCTCGGCGACAAGGCAAAAAACGTCAAGCCGACGGTCGTTCACATCGAGGGCGATCCGTCGAGTCCGATCAATCGCGGGACGCTGTGTTCCAAGGGCATTTCGCTCAAGGAATTCGTTGTCAACGATCGGCGGCTGACACGACCGCTTTATCGCGCGCCGGGCGCGACCGAGTGGAAGGCGATTTCCTGGGACGAGGCTATTGCAAAGATGGCCCGGCGGATCAAAGACTCGCGCGACCGGGGTTTCGAAGCTCGCGACCCGCAAGGTCGTACGGTCAACCGTCTCGCCAATGTCGCCATGATCGGCGGTTGTACCGACACGAACGAGATTAACTACCTGCTCGGCAAGCTGCGGTTCAGCCTGGGTGTGCTGGCTTACGAAAACCAGGCCCGTCTTTGACACGGCCCCACGGTGGTCAGTTTGGCCGCCACGTTCGGCCGCGGGGCCATGACCAACGGTTGGACCGACGTCGCCAACGCGGACGTCGTGTTGGTGATGGGCGGCAATCCGGCCGAAAACCATCCCGTCGGCTTCCGTTTCGTCATGGAAGCCAAACGCCATCGCAAGGCCAAACTGGTGTGTGTCGATCCGCGCTTCAATCGCACAGCGGCGGTTTCCGACAGCTATGTGCAGATTCGTTCCGGCAGCGACATCGCCTTCCTGGGCGGGCTGATCCACTACGCCCTGACCCACGACCAATACCACGCCGACTACGTGCGCGAGCACACGAACTCAACGTTTCTGGTAACGGAAGGCTTCGCCTTTGAAAATGGCTATTTCTCGGGTTGGGATGCGGCGAACAAACGCTACGACAAGTCCACCTGGCGATACGAACTCGACGGGCGCGGCTACGCCAAGGTGGATCGAACGCTACAGCACCCGCGCTCCGTCTTTCAATTACTCAAGAAGCACTATGCGCGCTACACGCCCCAGACCGTCGCTTCGATCTGCGGGTGCTCGGCCGAGGCATTCGAGAAGGCCGCCGAGGTCATCTGTTCGACGGGCCGGGCCGGACGTTCGGGCACCATCCTTTACGCGCTCGGGTGGACGCAGCACAGCCACTCGGTGCAGTTGATCCATACCGCGGCGATGCTGCAGTTGTTGTTGGGTAATATCGGCATCCCCGGGGGAGGCGTCAACGCACAGCGCGGTCATTCGAATATCCAAGGCGCCACCGACCTAGGCGCGTGGAACATGCTTCCCGGCTACTTGAAGCTGCCGAGGGCCAATTGGACCACGCTGGCGGAGTACGTGAGAACAAACTCGCCAAAGCCTCTGCGTCCGAACTCGCTCAACTACTGGGAAAACACGTCGAAGTTTATGGTCAGCCTGCTCAAGGCCTACTACGGCGAGAGTGCGACCCGGAAAAACGATTTCGGATACGACTATCTGCCCAAGATCGCCGAAGGCGAGGACCACAGCTGGGGCTTCCTTTTCGACAAGATGTACGCCGACGAAGTGGAAGGGATGCTCTCGTTCGGTATGAACCCAGTCGCGAGCGGGCCCAACACCGTCAAGATGATCGAGGCGCTCGGGAAATTGAAATGGCTGATCGTCGCGGAGAACTTCGAGACCGAAACCGCGGCCTTCTGGAAAGCCAAAACGCTGGCGAAAGAATACTATCCCACGGTCACCGATCCCGCGGATATCCAGACGGAGGTCTTCCTACTACCGGCCTCCTGCTTCGCGGAGAAAGACGGCACGTTCGTCAATTCCTCACGCTGGCTGCAATGGAAGTACAAAGCTCTCGACGCCCCCGGTGAAGCCAAAGACGATCAGGAAATCATAGCCCGCCTCTTCTTGAAGATCCGGGAACTCTACGAGGAAGAGGGAGGTACGGCTCCTGAGCCATTACTGGCGATGGATTGGAGCTACGCGAACCCGGTAGCGCCCTCGCTCGAAGAAGTGGCAGCAGAGATCAGCGGACAGGAGATTTCGAGCGGGCGCCAGGTGCCGGGGTTTGGCGCTTTGAAAGACGACGGCTCGACTCTGTGCGGCAACTGGCTCTATTCGGGATCAGTCACGGAAGACGGCAATCTGATCGCCCGCCAGGGGCAGGCGGACCCGACCGGGCTCGGCCTCTATGCCAACTGGGCGTGGAGCTGGCCCGCAAACCGGCGGGTGCTTTACAACCGCGCATCCGCGGACGCGAGTGGGAAACCCTGGGATGAGAGCCGCGCGGCGATCCGTTGGAAAGACGGCCGCTGGACGGGCGACGTGCCCGACTACAAGTCCGATGCACCGCCGGAAGCTAACGGGGCCTTCATCATGTTGGCGGAAGGCGTAGCTAAGCTCTTTGCGTCGGATTTCGTCGAAGGACCGTTCCCCGAGCACTACGAGCCGGCCGAGTCGCCGGTCGAGAACCTGCTGCATCCCGAAGTCGGAAGCAATCCCGCGATGAAGGTTTTCTCAAGCGACCTCGACTCGCTCGGCGATGCCGCGAAATATCCCTACGTAGCGATCACCTACCGGCTTACCGAACACTTCCACTACTGGACAAAGCACATCACCGCCACCTCAGAGCTGCAGTCCAATTTCTTCGTCGAACTGCCGGCGGAGCTGGCTGACGAGAAGAACATTCGCAGCGGAGACGTGGTGCGTGTGAGCTCGGCTCGCGGCAGCGTGGAAGGGCCCGCGCTGGTCACTAAGCGCATGCGAGGACTCAACGTAAACGGTCGGCGGATCTACCACGTTGGGCTGCCGATTCACTGGGGATTTCTGGGACGTGTGAAAGGCCCGTTGATCAACAACCTGACGCCTTCGGTGATGGACCCCAACTCAGGAACACCCGAATACAAGGGGTTCCTGGTGAACATGGAGAAGGTGTGAAAATGGGGGCTTGGGAAATGACGACTGTCAGCCAATTTCCTCTGTGTGTTTCAACGCGCGCCTCGACGCAGCAGACAGAAAATTGGTGATTGGCAGCCTGTGAAAAAATCTTGGGGACAGCCAGCGTCTATGAATCCGCGAATTCACAATACCGCCGTGAAAATCGGTGTCGGCGGCTCGGGTAGTCAGGTCGGGTTAACGGACTGCATTCCTGCCGCCCTTTCAGGGCTCCAGCTCGTTCGATTCCCTACCTGGGGTTCCGCCTTCGGCTCCACCCCAGGCTATGTTCCTGCCGCCGCTTCGCGGCTGTGGTTGTTCGCGATTTCGCCAGCGAACGTACCGCTCAATACGCTTGAGAGGGAATTCCCGGAAGGGCCGGCCGCGGCTTCAACACTCACTGACATTAGAGAAGTTAGTGCTAAGCCGCTTGTGGCAGTCCCCGATTTTTTCACGTTTCCCGCCATTCCCGCCATTCCCTGCTAAACCTAAACCAAGCATGCATACCGTTGCCAAACTGATCGATACGACGACTTGCATTGGCTGCAAGGCGTGCGAGGTCGCCTGCCAGGAGTGGAACGATCAGCAATTCACCATCGGCACATTCGACGGTACCTACCAGACGCTACCCGATCTCGAACACAACTTTTGGAACTTGATCAAGTTCAACGAGTTCGAGCGAGAGGACGGCGAGCTCACCTGGAACATGGTCAAGTACCAGTGCATGCACTGCATTGATCCTGGGTGCCTGAAGGCTTGTCCCGCGCCGGGTGCGATTTTTCGGCAGGAAGACGGCATCGTCGATTTCGACCACAACAAGTGCATCGGCTGCGGCTATTGCATTACCGGGTGTCCTTTCGACGTGCCACGGCTCAGCCCCAAGACGAAAAAGGTCTACAAGTGCTCGCTTTGTTCTGACCGCACGGCCGTCGGGCTCGAGCCGGCCTGCATCAAGGCCTGTCCGACGAATTGTTTGACTTTCGGCACGCGCGAAGATTTGATCCAGATCGCAAACGCCCGGGCGGGCGAGTTGCGGGAGGACGGGCACGCCGAAGCCGGCGTCTACAACCCGGAAGGCGTTGGCGGGACTCACGTACTCTACGTGTTGCGAGACTCCTCGGATCCGGAAAGCTATGGACTTCCCAAGGACCCTAAGATTCCGTGGACCGTGGCGCTGTGGAAGGGTCCGCTCAAGTGGCTGGGCAACTTGGTTCTTGTCGGCGGCGTCTTGGGAGCGTTCTTCCACTACTTGCGGTATGGGCCGCGGACTTATGAGGATTCCGCGCCCGGCGCCGAAATACAACCGACCGAACCCGACCCTGACGATGTCAAAGTCTAGCGACAAAAAAATTCAGCGCTTCTCGTTCACCGAGCGGGCTATCCACTGGATGGCGGCGATCAGTTTTCTCTACGCCGCGCTGACCGGGCTGGCACTTTGGTCTCATCACCTTTACTGGTTGGCGGCCGTCTTCGGCGGAGGCGAGACGGTGCGTTGGGGACATCCCTGGGGCGGCGTGATTTTTGCGTTGGTCCTCGGTACTATGTTTCGCAACTGGGCGCGCCAGATGCGACTCGACTCCGACGATAAGGTCTGGCTGCGGAATGCTCACAAGTACGCGGTACACGACGACGAAGGGCTTCCCGAGGCGGGACGCTTCAATGCCGGCCAGAAAATGCTTTTCTGGGTGCAAACCGGATGCACGCTTCTGCTATTCGCCAGCGGTATCGTGCTGTGGTTTCCCGAAGCGATGCCCCGGTCCTTACGGCTGGCCGCAATCCTGATCCACCCCGCTGTCGCCGTTGCTTCGATCGGCGGAATCATCGTCCATATCTACATGGGCACCGCGGCGGTTCCCGAAGCCTTCCGAGGGATGATCCAAGGATGGGTGAAGCCGGGCTGGGCTGCCTCCCACCACCCCAAGTGGTACAGGGGAATCTCCAAGCAATAGCGTTTGGGCCACTGCCGGCCCCTGCGGAGTCAGTCGTGAGAAATACGGTCTACCTAGGACCCCCTAGTCCGCATTTCTCACGAGCGTTCGCAGGACCGGCGTTGAACAGGCTTTGTTTGTAGGGGCGGGCCACTCGTCCGGGGATGGGACCGGACGAGAAGTGTTACCTATGTGCTTGGCATAAAGTGTTACCTATGTCCCGGTAGGTTCAGGTTTGTCGTGAGAAATGCGGGTTAGCCGCGCTCCGGTTCCCGCGCGCAAGCGGCCGCTGATCTTCTGATCTCGTTGGGGGGATGACGAGTCGTCCGCCGGGAGCAAATGGCCGGGCCCAACGTCATTGTTATCCTGAGTGGGCCCCCGGACGGGCGGCATTCACGTCGAATTGATGGACTTCCAGACATTGGCCGTCAAAAGGGCAGCTCGGGCTCGCCTTTTGGCCGAGCGGTACCCCTCGGCGCGAGGGCCCTTGCGCTTCTATGGGGAAATCGCTTCCTTACAACAAACACTGAGCGGGGGCCCGCCTTTGGCGGCCCGTCAGCCGCTGGTCGAGTTGGTGCTGGCGAAGGGCCCCGAGCCGCTTAAGCAGACCGCTCGCGAGATCAATGACGCAAAGTGCCAACAGGCGCTCGACGCCTACCTAAACGAAAGCGACACGACGTCCCCGCGCAGCTTTTTCGCCCGCGTCTTGTTGCAGCCGTGGGTCGCCGCTTCGCCCCCGAACCCCGGCGGCCGGGGTTCGAACCGCTGCCCTCACTGCGGTCATCCTCCTCAAGTGGGTTGCCGGCGGCCGCAAGGTGATGGCACCGCTCTATCACTCGTATGTTCGCTGTGCCTGACGGAGTGGCCCTTCGCGCGCGGGCATTGTCCGGCCTGCGGGTTAGCGGACGAGAAGAAGCTCGTCTACTATGCGGCTCCTGAACTCGAACACCTGCAGGTACAAGTTTGTGAGTCGTGCCGGAAGTACCTGCACCAGGTCAACTTTGCGAAAGACCCGGCGGCCGTGCCCGATGTGGACGAGATCGCCGCGTTGCCGCTTGATGTTTGGGCGGGCGAGCAGGGTTTCCGAAAACTGCATCCCAACTTGGTGGGGATGTGAGGGCTGGGATTATTCGGAAGGGGAGGCGCTTTTGCGATTGTGTTAGGCCCATGACCGCTCCGTCGAAAACCAACCGGCTTTCATCCCCTGGGGTGGGCCGTTAGGTCCATGGGCACTCACTGGCGTTCGCGGCTCTGGATCGGGCATGGCCCGTGAGGGCGCGGGCCCGCAGGCTCCCGCCTGCGGCTCAGCTTCGCTCGTCGCAAGGGTGCGCGTGATGCAGGAAGGTGAGCCAGGAACGTCAGTGACAGGCCGAGTTTCCGTAGCGACCGGGGCGCATAACCCTCGGTCGAAAACCGACTGGTTTTCATTCTCTTGGGTGGGCACGCCGGCCCATGGGCACCCCGTCGAAAACCCGGGGGTTTTGATCCGCTTGGGTGGGCCTGAGCTGGTGGCAGGGCCGGACTCTTGAGGGGGACTGACCGCTCGCTGACGGTCGCGGCTCCGTTGCGTGTGTTGCGGAGGGGATGGGGAACTTCGGGCACGGCATGCCGTGCCCCTACGTTTCCAGGCGCCGTCGAAAACCGACCGGTTTTCATTCTCTTGGGTAAGACCGCGAACTCTTGGCTGCTCAGCTACGGCCCAGGTAGCTTCCGTCGACGGTGTTGACGCGGATCTTTTCGCCTTCTTTGATAAACGGTGGAACCTGGACGACCAGGCCGGTTTCGGTCTTGGCAGGCTTGGTGACGTTGGTGACCGTTGCTCCCTTGATCGCGGGGGTGGTTTCGACGACGGTCATCTCGATCGCGGCCGGCAGGTCGATGTTGAACGGACGGCCCTCATAAAACTGGAGCTTGAGGGTCGCGTTCGGAATCAGATAAAACACCTGCTCGCCCAGATCGTCCTTGCTGAGGTGAATCTGCTCGTAGGTCTCCGTGTTCATGAAGTAGTGGAGGCCGCCATCTTCATAGAGGTATTCCATCTCCTGCTCGTCGAGAAACACTTTTTCAACGACATCCTCTGACGAGAACTTGTGTTCGATCATGGCGCCGCTCGACTGGTTCCGCATCTTGGCCTGGACGAAGCCGCGTTTATTCCCCGGCGTTCGATGCGCGACGCTGAAGACCGAAAACAGATTCCCGTTGAACTTGACCAACATTCCCGGGCGGAGTTGCGTGGCTTGAACGTCCAAAGCGAACCTTCCTTAGTCGATACGGATTCGAGTGCCGATCCTTCGCCGTCGGCCGGCGAGCCTCCTACGAGGCTTTTGCCAGGGGCTGCTAGATCTCATTATATCAACAGCTTGGGGCCGTTCTGTCGGGAGTCTTGCAGGGTAGTGTCCTGCACATTTGACACACTGCCTTTTGTCGCTGCGGGGCAGCCGTCGACGTTCCCCAATGGCGTGGACATCGTTGGATCGCAGCCGGGCCTGAACGGCGCAATGCAGCCCGCGACGATCTGCGCTAAGGTCTTCGCTCGATTCCCGGTCAGCCTGCTTCGTCCTATTATCAAGGGAAGGAGAAATCGGCATGAAAACAATCGCATCCTCACTGCTCGCGGCCATCGTGGCCCTATCGGTTCCATCGCACGCCGCGGATCCGAACCTTGTTGGTTTGGCGCGCGCTGACGTCAACTTGATGGTTGGGATTCAGTTTTCCGAAATGGCTAATTCCCCGCTGGTCCAGTCCGCCCTTGATGAAACGAGGAAATCGAGCCCCGAAGTCGGTGCGTTCCTCGAACTGATGGGCGCGAATCCGTTCCAGTATGTGGAGGAGGTTCTGATTACGGGCAGGCTCGACTCTGGTAGCGCTAACAACGAACCAAAAGACGTGGTGATATTTGCCCGCGGGAACTTCGAGGACGGAGCGTTTGCCGGCATGCTCTGTGGCGCCGCCTGCCGCGGTGAAACCTACCAAGGCCATCAGATCTTTCCGGCCAAGGGATCGGGTGAGCCTCGCCACTTTGTGGCCTTGGACGGCCGATACGGTGCTCTGGGCGAGCTAGCTGACGTCCGCGAAGTAGTCGATCGTTATTCGACGCAGACGAGGCCCGTCTTCACTGGTTACCTTCGCCAGTCAATCGAACGTTTGAGCGACCACCACATATGGATTAGCGCCAACGGTCCCTTTAACCTGCCGACGGGCGGCGGCGCTGCAGGTACAACGAACATCGCTTCGAACCTGGCTTCCAAGATCGAGGCCTTTGGTCTGGGCGTGTCACTGGGAAGCGACGTTCGGTTGGCCTTGGAAGTGGCGTCACCGACGGAAGCAGACGCGAAGCAGCTTTTCGATACGGTCCAGGGATTCCTCGCGCTGATGAAGGCGGGCGAGCAGAAGCCCGAAACCACGGAGTTTTTGAACAACCTCACATTCGTCCACGAGGGACGGGTCCTGGAAGCAAGTTTACGGATCCCTGAGAGCGAGGTTCTCAAGCAGATTCAAGAGCAGGCCGCGACGCGCCGCCAACAGGCCGCTGCTTCCCCGACGGTGACTTCCCAGGAGCCTCCCCGTCCGGCCCGGCCGCCCAGGCGCGAGGGCGGCATCCGCATCTACGGCCTGGGACGGGACCCGGTCGAGTTTCCCTCCACTACTCCGGCGCAGTAGCCGGCAGCCGTCGGCGACCGCTTCTGACGGCTCGTTCCAAGGGTATCCATCCCGGCGCAAAAGCTGTGGGAGAACTGCACGCGGCGCCCGCGTGGGACGTGTGGCGTCTGTACACGACGAACCTCGCCGCGGAACGAGACCCGTTGGTCCATCGCGCGCTGTCCGCTCGAATCTTCATAAAGTTATTTCTTTATTCATGATTTATGTAAAACTATATCTTTTATTGCAGATAGGCGGATATCGTTAAAAAGGATTTCCCTTGGCTTTGAGGGATGGGATGAAGTGTCTATTTGGGAGGCTCTTGTGTCTGCTTATGGGAGGCGCTCTCCCCTTGCCGCTGGCAGCAGTCGACTACCTCGTGGTGTTTCACCAGGGAACGACGGTCAGTATCTACGACGCCGGAACGTTTGAGCTGGTCGGCTCGCCGACGGTTGGCGAGGGCGCCATTCAGGCGGTCGGTGTTCCCGACGCCCAGAAGCCAAACGAACTTCTGAAGATCTACGTTGTCACGTCTGACTCCGTGGTCGTCCTCGGGCCGGCGCCACCCTTCGCGGTTCTTGCTACACACCCGCTGATGGAGCCCATCAAGACAGGAGAGGGAAGTGCCGTCTTGACCAAGGACGGAAGGCAATTGCTCGTCATCGGTGGGTCCGTTTTGCATGTGTTCGGAGCTTTGGATGCCGACAATCCGTTGCCGAAGGTTTTGGGGTTCGAGTCTGACGTAACCGGACTTGCCGCGGTGCCCGATGCGACGCGAGCGTACCTGACCATCTCTGGTTCTGACGAGGTTCAGGTTGTCAATCTCCTCACGCTGCCGCCACAACTCCTGGACATCGAAGTCGCGTTACCTGCTGAACCCAGTGCGATCGCAGCGGCGCCAAATGCGTCGGCAGTGTATGCGGTGGCTGGCGGTTCGCTCTTTGAAATTGACGCGGCGACCGCTGAGATCATCTCCGGCATCGAAACGGGGATAGACCTGGCTTTCTCGATTGGTTTCGACCCGGATGCGCCTTTGAGCACCGCCTTTCTGACCGGCGACGCGCAAATCCTGTTCGTCGACTTACCAAAACGAGACCTCGAGATCACACTCGCGGCGCCCGGCAAGGTGCTAAAGGCAGTGTCACCCGGCCAAGAGTTAGCCTACGCGATCGTCGAAGGACTGGGCGGATTTCGTGCGGACCGCGGCGCCCGGAGGCTGTCAGCTTTAGAAGATCCTCGGACAGGCGCTCCCTTTCCACTCCCCGCCATAGACGTGGAAGTGGGCTTCGGTGCGCAGGACGTGTTCTTTGCTTTTGGGCCGCCAGGAAAGGTCGTCCGCATGAACGCCCAGGCCAGTGAAGTTCTCGGGGAGTTGCAGAATGCTTCGTCACCGACCGGGATCGCCGTAGTCTCGACTCCTGGAGTCACCCCCGCCACCCTCGAAGTTTACGGCGGCAGCCAACAACTCTCTGCCGTCGGGGTACCCTTCGCCAAGCCTCTGGCTGTTCGCGCTCTTGCGGGCGACGGGCGGGGTGTTTTCGGGGCGGCAGTGACCTTTAGCAGTGCGACGCCCGGTGTTGGCTTCGACCCGATTACGGCGGAAACGAACCTTTCGGGAGTGGCCCATACGATCGCTACGCCTCCCATTGTGGATCCGTTTCAAGCGGAGGCGCGCACTTCGCCTGGTTCTCCTAAAGCGGTCTTCGACCTCAACGTCGCGGGGCAGGGTTTGGGTAGGCTCAGCAAGGCTGGTGGGGACTACCAGGTCGTCCTTAAGGATGAGGCGTTTCCTCGCCCACTGGTGGTCAGTGCGCTCGCCGGGGCGGATCCGCTACCCGGTCTGACCCTGACCCTGGATGCCATTGGCTCCGTGGTGTCATGCCCGGCCACGGCTGTCACCGATGGCGAAGGTTTGGCGGCGTTTGCATGCTCCGCCGGGGACGTTCTGCTTCCGACGCGTCTTGAGATCGGGGTGGAGGATAGTGCCGGTCGCTCGCTAAAAGATCCGTTTCACCTCACCATCGTGCCAACCGAAGAGGAATTGCCGGGCCAAGCCGTCCTCCTTTCGAGGAGCACGATCAGCGGTGTCGTCGGAGAGCTGATTCCCGACGCAGTCCGCTTGTGGGTAGGCGCAAAGAACAACGCTCCCATGGCGAATGTCGGTGTTGCCTTTAGTTCGATGCAGGATGTCACGGTGGACCCGTGGGAAGCGGTCACCTCTTGGAATGGCGTTGCCGCGGCCAATGTCATGCTCGGCTGTATGCCAAGTGGGGTCATCACGGCCACCGTGCTGAGCTCGGAATGGCGAAGCGTTGATGTCGGCTTCATGGCTGGCGTCGGGCCGGCGGCAAGAATCGAAAAAAGGCAAGGAGATGGGCTGGCGGGAAGTCCCGGGGAACGGCTTGACGGCCCGGGACAAGCTTTGGTGGCCCGTGTGACTGACGTCTGCGGCACACCGATAGGCCGAGCGCCGGTGACCTGGAATGTCAGCCCGGCGGGCGCAGCCACCCTGGAGAACGCACGTCAAACCACCACGCGATCGGGTGACCTGTCGGCGATTGTGAAGCTCGGCAACCAGATCGGGCCCGTCACCATTACGGCGCGGGTTGGTGCTGCAAGTGCCGGCTTTACGGTCTTCGTGATCGCCGTCCCCGCACAGATGTCAATCGTTGATGGAGACGGCCAAGTCGTTGAAGTTGGCCAGCCCGCGACTCTGCCTCTGGTTGTCGAACTACGGGACGACAGGGGACTGCCGGCTGTGGGGGTCCCCGTGTCTTTTACGGTGCTTGACGAAAGCGCGACGCTGGGCTCTCGGGTCGTCGAAACCAACGGGCTGGGGCGGGCTTCGACGAGCGTCATCGCCGGTCAGACGATCGGGACCCTCGCGGTAGAGGCGCGAGCCGGGGAGTTGGCGGTAGTTTTCGGCCTCACTGTGGTGGGAAGCACCCCCTTTGTCAGCTCTGTCGGATTCGTCAACGGGGCCAGCTTCGCCGTGGGCTGGGTTCCAGGCAGCCTGGGGTCGATCTTCGGGACTGGTCTTACCGCGGGGCTGGAGGGTATTCTGCAAGCGAGCAGTTTCCCCCTTCCCAACGAGCTCGGCGGTGTGAGCGTCACGGTCAATGGTATCCCGGCGCCTATTCTTTCTCTCGCCAACGTCAGCGGCCAAGAGCAAATCAATATTCAGGTTCCGGTCGATGTTCCCGCGCCTGCGGATGACATTACCGTCACGATTGAGAACAACGGCTCCGTTGCTTCGTTCTCGGGTATCCGAATGCATCTAGTTCAGCCGGGGATTTTCCAGGTCGTCTTACCCGAGAGTCTTTTCGCCGCCGCACTCCACTCCGACTTCAGTGCGGTTACGCCCGACAATCCAGCGCGACCGAGCGAGGTGATTTTGCTTTTCCTAACCGGGCTAGGATCCACCGAGCCCCCGGTAGGCACCAACGTGCCGGGTCCCGTTCCAGCGGCAACGAGCGTGATCGAACCCACTGTGACCGTAGACGGGTTGCCGGCGAAGGTTTTGGGGAGCTTCTATGCTCCGACTCTGGTAGCGGTCTATCAGATCAACTTCGTGATTCCGCCCGCTGTGCCGTCCGGCAACTTGAAGATTGTGGTAACGGCCGGTGCGGCTTCCAGCCTGCCACTGCTGATTCCCGTAAAGCAGTAAACCGGCGAATCAGCCTGTGGCAGCGTCGAGCGTGTTAGCATCAAAGCAACGATGAGTGAGACGCAGTTCTACGTATCGGTCGCCGTGATGCCGACCGTTACGATCATTGTCGTGTTGATCGGTGTGTTGCTGAACAACACGAATCTGAACGCTCGGCTGAGCGACGTAAACAGTCGCTTTGACGATCTGCGGAACGAGATGAGCGCCCGACTCGGAGAGCTGCGGGCCGAAATGTCGAAAAACCACAGCGAAATGATGGCCAAGTTCGCCGAACTCGACAGCCGTCTTTACCGCCTCGAAGCCGGCTCCAACTAGCGGGTCGCTGCTTCAGGCCTTGCGACCGATCTATTTCCCACCGAGAATCTCTCCGTGGGGTTTGCCTAGCGTGATCTCTTTGTACGCCACGAGCACTTGACCAGGGAGTCTCTCGCCCACCCAGTTGCTGACCGAGTCCGGCAGTTTGATCGAGGTCGAGACGGCCTCATCGCCTTCCGTCTTGACGATGTCGGTCAGCTTCTTCTTGCTGTCGACCGCCGCACGGACCGCTTTCTCAAGTTCTACGAAGAACCGTAGTTGCCCTTCGAGAAGCTCCGAGCCACCCGGCGCTCCGTGTGCCGGCAGCACGTGGTCAACGTCGAGTCTTTGCGTGCTGCGAATCACATTCGGCCAGTTCAGCGTGTTTCCGTCGCCCGTGTAGTTGAAAGGACCGTTCACGACGGCGTCGCCGGTGCAGATAATCTTCTCCTTCGGCAGGTAAGCAAAGCCGTCTCCGCGGGTGTGCGCCCATCCGAAAAAGTGAAACTCGACGCGGCGAGTTTCGTCCTCCAGCACAAACGGGCTCTTGGTGAACGTCTTCTGGGGCGGTTCCGCTGTCTCGAGGTTCAGTGCCGCTACATCCTCTCGCTCCTCGGCCGCTTCCTTCCAACGTTTGGGTTCATAGCGCTTCATCTCCTCGGCGACGCCAACGTACGCCAATGTAGTGGCGCCCTGCCCGGTCCAAACGGGATTGCCATAGGCATGGTCGCCGTGGTGGTGGGTATCAAAAACGTACTTGACGGGCTTGGACGATAGCGTCTTGATGTCGCGCATCAACACCCTCGCCCCGCTGGGAAAATTGGCGTCCACAACAATCAGATAGTCCTTCATCTCGATGACGATGTTGTTGCAATAGCCCTTGTGTTCCAGCTCTCCCTCGCGGAACCACACGCCCGGTGCAATTTCTTTTACCGTGCCGGGCTGAGCTTCTCCGCGGGAAACCCAAAGCGCGATCGAGGTCAGGACTAGAAAGGGCAGTAAGATCAACGACCGGCTGTGTCTCATTGTTTCTTGTACCGAGGCTCAGTCTAGCTGAAATAGGCTCTCCCGAGAAAGCCAAGGTCCGCGGCCGGATTTGCCCGGCACACTTCGTAGCTGGACGCTGAGACCTTGAGGCAGTCGAATCTAGGCACCCAACTCCTGCCGGATTTCTACGGCCAGTGCATCGAGCTTCGAGGCTTCCCACGCAGTGATGTGGCTTTCCCGGAGTAACGCAAGCGCATCGTCGGGAACTTCATCGTCGACCACCGCAGTCAGCTTGATCGGCCGCTTCTGGAGGCCGCGCAGCCGCTCGAAGACGAAACAAAGTTTCTGGGCGTCGTTGATGTCATTCCGCAGGGCGAGGCCGTGGAGGTAGTTGACGACGCCGTTCGGCGGGTAGCTGTAGTCGAAGGTAAAGCGGAGGCGCGCGCTGCCGTAGCTCACCCCAACATCGCGTTTCAGCCCGCCACCGTTTCCGATCAGGCGGTGATGACGGAAGGTTTCATCCATCCGCCGACGAAGAGCGCGGCGAGTTCCCGCTCGAGGTTCGTGCCGTTCTCCGCGAATTTCTTCCCCGGATGCCGTGACCAGATAGGTTTGGCAAAGGCGTTCGATCTCGGTGGCGGCATCCCGTCCCCAGAAGGTTTTCTCGCCGGAGATTTGCAAATAGTTCGAGAGGTTTTCCCGCAGTCGGTCAACGTATTGCGCGAAGGCCTCGCCCCGCCGGCGTTGTTCTTCAAACTCGTCGCGCAGGGCGGCGAGATAATCTAGCTCGACGAGCGGGTTGCAGCGAAGACGACGGAAATCGGGAGCAAAGCGCGCATCGATGATGCCGCCGTCCGCGCCGTAGAGGAACACGCCGATGTTGAAGAACTCAGCGGAGACGATGTTCGGAACATACCTCAGCAATTTGAACGCATAGCGAGTCATTGACGCGTTGTCCATTGGAATCTTTCCTCTAAGATGGCATCGTTTCGGGGGTCCCCACGGATTTGTCCTTTACTGTATCGATCCCTGCGCAGTGAATCCCGAAGTAGACTTGGGATCCCAGCGGGGAAACGGGTCACGACCGGCTCGTTTCGCACTGCGCAGCAATTCCGGCACGCGGCTGCGCCGCTTATACAGTTCTTCGAGCATGGATTCCAGATGATGCCAGTCGCCGTCATACCACTGCGGCGGCGCCTTTTTGTAGGCGTCGTCGAAGACCTCGCTTGAGCAGTGACAAATCCGATCGAGCCAAGGTTCGAAGCTTTCGTAGCCCAGTACGCCAAGATAGACTTCCCGACGGCAGTAGAGTCCACATTCAGCCAAGTCGGAAAAGGCCCAGTTGTGGGCGTCAAAGGCAAATCCGTGGTCGATCATGTTCACCACATAGACGAGTGCTCTCGGAGAAACCTGGTCACGCGCGCTACTGATTTCCGGCAGCCAGTTCTTCGCCCGATCCCGAAAAAAAATGGCCTGCCGGCCGTCGGCGTTGCTGACCCACTTGTCGAAGGCGACCATGCCGCGAAAAGTATCGATGTTGAGGACCGATTCCAACAGAGACATCGGCACGTAATCGTAGCCGGCGCGCCGCGTCGGATCTCCCGGGTAGCGGGACGCGAAATGCAGTCCGGCTTCGCAGCGCCGTTTCTCTCGACCCACTTCCATCGTCATCTCCGGTGTGGCGTCGATTAGGTCTTGCGGGACCTCGACGATATCCCAACTCGGCACGGGCAACTGTAGATGGGTCAGCAGGACGCAGCAGAACAGCTCGTTGACGAGAATGCGGGGATGCTGCGGGTTGTTTCGAAATTTGACGACATAGTAATGGCCGTCGTCGGCAAGCATGAGATGAGCACTCGCTCCTCCACGCATTCCCTTGATGTGCTGTAGTGCGATGACCGGCATGGAACGTGACACCTGCCCGGGTTACGACCTCCAGAAAACAAGAAGTCGTCCGCTCGGCGGAGCACCTAATAAAAGTCGTGCCGGAGCGAAAAATGGGGTAGCGGACGGTGTGAAAAAATGCTGGGGACAGTCAACCGCGGCTGAATTTGTCACTGGATGCTAGGCGCCTTCTAGGAAGCTGCTTGTGACAGTCCCCGATTTTTTCACGCCTTCCTGCCGGCCAATTTTCGACACTTGAGGCGAACTTCACCTCCGGCTACGACGAACTCACGAAAATACGGTTTGTAAGGTTACGAAGCTGGGCTCGAGGGCTGGGGCCCGGTTGGAGGAGTCAACGCTACTCAGCTCTATTATACGTCTCGTCCCAGGGCCGCGATGTCGCGTTCTTGAAATAGGCGTGATGGTGTTTAGCGGGGAGACATTTTTGGAGCGGGTTTGAGCGGATTTGAGCGGATTCTCCTTAAAAACCCTGCCCATCGGCCGAGCCGCCCCCTTTTCTATTTCGAGCATACACTACGGGTCAAGGCACTTGTGGCTCGTGGGCACCGATGTTGTTGATTTTATTGGATTGGGACTGTTGTGACTGATGGAGGTCGAATAAGTGGATGTTGGGCGTTCCCGATTTTGACTGCCCGTTTCGCGCCGGGCCCGACGGAATCAAACGGAGCCGCCGGCTCTCGGGTCTGAAAAAACCTTGGGACAGTCCACCGCGCCCCCGTAAGTCATTGATAAAACGCCACGCCCGTGCACGGCGCTTGGGACAGTCCCCGGTTTTTTCACAGACCCGAGAGCCGGCGGTCAAGATAGCGAATAACCTCGGTTGCTGGGCAAAGCGTTGGCCGTCACGGAGCCTCAACCGCACCCTTTCGGGCGCGGCTCTGTTTACACATGTGCTGCCTCGAGCTACAGCTTTCGGCCAGGGCCAGGGTCAAAGGCCCGGGCCGTCGTTTGGCCCAGACCTGCGATCGTTTTCTTAGATCCCATCGCACGCCGAACGCGCCAAACCGGGTAGAATCGAAACTCGCTGTCTACGTTATAGAACGCTTCTGAAATATCGGTGATTTTCGATCCAGGCGACTTTGCCGGTCTGCGAGATGCTATTTCACTCGAAACTCGCGTTAATCCAGATTGCCTTGCTCGAAGAGGTCAAGAAGATCGTGGGCCAGCCCATAGGTGATCTCATTGAGGCCTATGGGTTGTGGGGCCTCTTGGGTGTGCTGATCGCGGCTATCGCCGCTGGGCTGGGAAAACTGGCGTGGGTTTATCTGACCGAGAAGGTCAAAGAGAAGGCCAAAACATCGCCGAAGCCTCCGGACCCCGTCACGCCTGAACTACCCCCGACCAAACGCCCGCCTCGGGAGGTGACCGAGCAGCAGGCTCCAGAGGTACCCGATCGGCTCGCGCCCGACCTCGCCCACCCCTACCCCCTGCAGCCCAACTTTACCGGCCGCATCGCCGAGCGCAAGTGGCTCACAGAATGGTTCACCGCCGACTCGCACCCGGTCTGCGTCGTCGAGGCCATTGGAGGCATGGGCAAGTCGGCCCTGGCTTGGGTCTGGCTGCACGCCGACGTGCTGGGCAAACCGCCGGCCGGCTACTCCGGGGCGGACCGGGAAAACCTCGCCGTTCCCGAGGACCAGCGCCCCGAGGGTGTGCTCTTCTGGTCGTTCTACGAGCGGGACTCCCACTTCGGGGCTTTCCTCGACCGGGCCGTAAGCTACGTCGGGACGAGCCACGAAACGACATCCGGCCTTTCGGACCGCGATAAGCTCGAAATCGTGCTCGGCGCGCTCGAGCAGCGCCGCATCCTGTTCATCCTCGACGGCTTCGAGCGCGAGCTGCGCGCCTACGCCGGTTACCGCGCCCCTTACCAGGGCGATGTGGCGGGAGGCGGGCCGAGATCGCCCAGGCGGTCGCGCCCTACGGCGGGCATCCGTTGTCGGTGAGCTTGCTGGCGCGGGCGATCGTCAAGGATCGCCGGATGCGAGGCGATATCACGGCGTCCGAGCGGCACACGGTGCTGGGCAAGCTAAAGGGCAAGGCCGGGCACGACATCCTCGCGGTCGCCTACGACGAGATGTCCGACGAACACCGCGAACTGCTCAGCCGCATCGCCGTTTTCCGCAACCCGATGGACTACGAGGCGATCGAGACCGTGGCCACCCTGAAGGGATCCAAGCTGGACGCGGCCCTGGACGAGTTCGAGGCGCGCGGGCTGCTGTTGCGCGACTCAGGCAGCGAGCGCTACGACCTTCACCCGATCGTGCGGCAATACGCCTACGACCGGTTGGCCGACAAGGCTGGCGTACACGGCCGCCTGCGGGAGTATTTCGAGGCCCGCCCGGCTCCGGAGCGGGTCGAGAGCCTGGCCGACCTAGGCCCCACGATCGAGCTCTACTGGCACACCGTCGGCGCGGGCCGGTTCGACGCGGCTTTCGAGCTATTCCGCGGCCGGCTGCACGAACCGCTCTACTTCCGCTTCGGGGCCTACGAGCGGGTGATCGAGATGCTGGGGGCGCTGTTTTCCGAGGGCGAAGAGCGACCGCCGCGGCTGTCCTCGGAGAGCAACCACGGCTGGACGCTCAACACGCTGGCCAACTCCTACAGCCTGTCAGGGCAGCCGCGCCTGGCGGTCCCCGTCTTCGAAGCGGCTGCGGATCTGGCCGACAAGCTGGGGAAAAAGGACAACCTAGCCATCAGCCTCAGAAACCTGGCCGACGATCAGCTCAAGCTAGGCGAGCTGGAGGCGGCGGGGCGTACCCTGCGGCGAAGCATTGAGCTTTGCCGAGAGATAGAGGGCGAGTTCGATGAGGCGTTCTCCCATCAGCACCTGGGGCGCCTTGTCGCCTACGAAGGCCGCTTCGCCGAGGCGGAGGAGGCGCTTCTCTTCAAAGACGGCACTATCGGTGCCCATGAGTCCGTCTTGAAAGCCTGGCGAGCGTTGTCCAGCATCCTGCAATCGGCCTATCGGACTGCGTTTAAGCTCTCGAGCGAGGCTCTTGTAGCCGCCACCAAAGCTCAGTTTGAGGCTCAGGCGGTTTGGGCCGAGTGGCTGCTGGGCTGGGCCCATACGGCCCTAGGTGAGACGACCGCCGCGGAGACCCGCCTCAACGAAGCCCTCACCCGCTGCCGCCGCATCAACCTAGTCGAGCTCGAACCCTCCATCCTGCTGGCCTCGGCGCGCCTGCACCGAAACCGCGAGACCGCCCAAAAGGCCCTCGCCATCGCCGACCGCTGCGAGTACCGGCTCAACCAGGCCGACATCCACAACTTCCTGGCGCGCTTCGCCCTCGACTCCGGCCAGCCCGCCGAAGCCCGCGACCAGGCCCAAAAAGCCAAGGACTACGCCTACTGCGACGGCCCGCCGCACTACTACAAACCGGCCCACGAAGAAGCCGAGCGCTTGCTGGCCGAGGCCGCGGGGGCGCAGGGCGCCTCAGCGGGCGATAGTGGGCCTTAAGAAGCGCCTTCCCCCACACTCAGAAAAAACCCTGGGTACAGTCCCCGCGCCTCCCGCAAGTCATTGATAAAGCGCCGCACCTGGCACGGCGCTTGGGACAGTCCCCGGTTTTTTCATTCGCTCAACGGGAGGGTGTGCGCGAGCAAGAAACTGAGCCTGGAACGCTAGTGACAGGCCAAGTATCACCTGGTAGCGACCGCCACTCGGTCCTGGTTGGAAGTAACCGCCGGTACTCCTGCCGGCCAGGAATGCAAACGTTGATTTTATTGGATTGGGACTGTTGTGACTGATGGAGAGCGCCTAAAGGTAGGCGGAGATAAACTTGCAGGTAGTGCCGAAGGGTAACCAGGTGAGAGTTTACTTCGCGACAGATACGGTCGAGGACGCTGGCAAATACGGCAAGCCCGCCGATTACTGGCTGGCGGCTCCTAAAACTAAAACTATCGGTCTGCCCTTCACCACATCGCAACCTTCGGCGCTTGACCCAAAAGAGGTTGTGTTAGAATCCCGGGTAGGTAGTCCGCACCCGCCTCTTCTGGTTGAATGGTCTGCTCTCCCAGAGCAATCTTTTGCCCGCGGTACCGCGCGCACGGGCGGCATTGGCTTGTCAAGCGAATCGCGATCCTAGCGTTCATATTGGCCGTGGGCGGGCTGACCCTTGAAAGCCAAGAAGCCGAGTCGAACACGTTATCCGCAGGACCGTCTTCCAGCGATCCGAAGCAAAAGACTTCGGAAGGCAGTACGCCGAACGAGGCAAAACCGAAGGTCCCATCAAAGGCGCCCAAGGAGGACTTGTTCTCCGACGTCGCTCGCGCCGCGGGCATCGATTTTGTCCACTTCAACGGCATGTCGGGCCGAAACTACTACCCAGAGATGGTAGGCTCGGGGGCGGCGCTTTTTGACTATGACAACGACGGTGACCTGGATGTCTTCATCGTCCAAGGGAATATGTTGGGACCAGGCAAGAGCTTCGCCGAAGCCCTTTTCCCTCCCAAACCTCCGCTACCGCCGAAGAGCCGCCTTTACCGAAACGACCTACAGATCGATGTCAAGGGCAATCGGAAGCTGCGTTTCACCGATGTCACCGCACAGAGCGGCATTGACGCGCAGGGCTACGGCATGGGAGTTGCCGCCGGTGATTACGACAATGACGGCTGGGTCGACTTGTATATCACAAACTTCGGTCCCAACCAGATGTGGCGGAACGAGGGGGACGGGACTTTCTCGAATGTCACCGAGAGCACTGGTACCGACGACGATCGCTGGAGCATCCCTGCCACGTTCCTCGATTTCGACCGGGATGGCCGGTTGGACTTATACGTAGGGAATTACGTGAATTTCAGTTTCACGAACGTAAAGAAATGCTTCTCGTATTCGGGCGCCGTGGATTACTGCGGGCCCCTTAGCTTCGATCCAATTCCCGAGAGGCTGTTTCGCAACCGAGGTGACGGGACTTTTGAGGATGTTTCGGCAACCTCACGCATCGCGAGCGAATACAACGGAGCCCTCGGGGTCAGTTGTGCGGATTTCAACTCAGACGGCTTCGTGGATATCTACGTGGCGAACGACGGACGTCCCAACCACTTGTGGATCAACCAAGGTGATGGCACTTTCCGAAACGAAGCGATGCTGGCGGGGACAGCGCTCAACCAAGACGGCATAGCCGAATCCAGCATGGGTGTGGATGCCGGGGACTTTGACAACGACGGTGACGAAGACCTTTTCATGACGCATCTGATGGGCGAGAAGAACACCCTATACGTCAACGACGGGGGTGGCTGGTTCGAAGACCGTTCGCTTCAAGCTGGCGTGGCTGCACCCAGCCGGCCCTACACCGCATTCGGCACGGCGTTCTTCGACTATGACAACGACGGCTGGCTCGACATACTCGTTGGCAACGGCGAGGTAAGAACGATTGAAGCGCTAGCTCGCGTTCGCGACCCGTATCCGCTGCACCAAACGAACCAGCTCTTCCGAAACCTCGGCAATGGCAGTTTCGAGGAGACGACTGAGCAGGCTGCCGTGTTCAAGGTTTCGGAGGTCACTCGCGGCGCGGCGTTTGGGGACATGGATAATGATGGCGACACGGACGTTATGCTGGTAAACAACAACGGTCCTGCCCGGCTGCTGATCAACAACGTAGGCCACAAAAGACACTGGCTCGGCCTGCGATTGACGGGGGGCAAGGGCCAACGCGACATCTATGGCGCTAGAGTGGCCGTGGTTCGACCGGAGGCTCCCACGCTGTGGCGGCGCGTACGGTCGGACGGAAGCTATTGTTCGTCAAATGACCCACGCGTGCTCGTCGGCCTGGGCGAGTCGGCGGAGGTGACTGAGGTGAAGGCTTTCTGGCCCAGCGGTCGAGTTGAAAAATGGTCAGGATTGCCGGTCGACCGATACTCCACGCTCGTCGAGGGCAGCGGAGAAAAAGTCTCCCAGAGCAGTGAATAGTGTGCTGAAACGGACAAACGTAAACTCAGTTCGCGCGCTCATTCTCGTGTGGCCATACCTGACACTCGTCTGTCCCGGGCTGGCCCAGAATCCTTCGGTCTCGAGCAGCTCTGGCGTTGCTGATGGGCCCCGCTCGGAACTCGTGACAGTGTTTCACCCCAATTTGGGCAGCTTGGAAAAGGTCGTTCGCGAGCAACTTGTTACCGCTCGGGCTCACCTGGACGAGGTGGCCGAAAAACCGGGGGTAACGGACGCCGAGTTAGGTAAAACCTACGGATCTATGGGCAAACTGTATCAGGCCTATGACATGCCCGACGCAGCCATCGCTTGTTATCGGAACGCCCACATCCTCGTGCCGGAGGACTTTCAGTGGGCGTACTATTTGGGCGATCAGTATGACAACAAAGGCGAACTTCCGAATGCGATCTCCTACTTCGAAATCGCCCGGCAACTTCGCCCTGCTGACCTGCCGGCACTTTTGAGACTGGCGGAAGCGAACCTCGAACGGAACCGAACCGATGTCGCGAAACCTCTGTTTGAGCAGGCGCTGCGTCTGAACCCCTCTTCGGCGGCAGCTCTGTTCGCCCTCGGCAAGATGGCGCAGAGCGAGGGCGACGCGGGAAAGGCCGCCCGATACTTCGAGGAAGCGCTTGAAGCGCAACCCACCGCTTCCACGGTTTACTATGCACTAGCCATCGCCTAACGTTCACCGACGTTACCGAAAAAACCGGCACCGATGATGCGCGTTTCAGCTCTTGCGCTACCTTTCTGGACTACGACCGCGACGGCCGGCTCGACCTGTTTCTTTGTAACTACGTCCATTTCAGTTTCGCCAACCAGAAGCAGTGCTTGACGGGTTCCCGTAAAGACTACTGCGGACCCCTCACGTTTGAACCTCAGCCCAACCGCTTGTTCCATAACCGGGGAGATGGAACATTTGACGACGTCACGCTCGAATCGCAGATCGCTCGGCAGTACAACGGCGCCCTCGGCGTGATCGCCGTGGATTTCAATGAAGACGGCTGGCTGGACATGCAAGTGGCGAACGACGCGCGACCCGATGAGCTATGGATCAACCAGCAGGACGGTACCTTCAAGAACGAAGCTCTCCTGGCGGGATCTGCCCTTGACCAGCACGGTCGGGCTCGCGCGAGCATGGGCGTGGACGCCGGATACTTCGATAACGACGGCGACGAAGACATGATCATCACATGCCTGCGGTGGGAAGGAAACACGTTCTATGAGAATACGGGGGCCGGCTGGTTCGAAGACCGCTCGGTTCCCACCGGTTTGGGCTTGCCAAGTTTCGAGTTCACGGGTTTCGGTACTGCAACGCCAACTAGCTGCTGGCTCTCGGCCTCGCCGATCTTCAACTTGAGCGGGACACCGTCACCGCCGGCAACAAACGGGATCCGCCCGTTCACCTGTAATAAGCCCGCGAACCCGGGAGTAGCCCCGACGAACAGGATTTTCGCTTCGCCTCCGCGGAATGTAAGTTCAACGGGAAGGACAGGGGACGGGTAAGGCTCCTCGGAAAGTCTTCCGTCTTCACCTGGGATGTCGGTTTGGCCCTCTCCCGTCGCAAACAGAACGACAACTTCCCCGGGGGCCACGGGGTTGGTAGGCGAATTCAAGCTGCCGTCCTGGTTCAAGGCGACGGCCCGTCGACAAAGCTAGCTGCATTGACCACCCCGGTCGGTGTGATCATCGGCACAGGGGTTTGCTCAGCGTCCTGAGCGGGAAGCGGCGAAAGACAAATCGCCACCCACAGCAAAGTGACAACCACGCTGCTCCACGGAAGCTTGGCGGCGCAAGCTAGTGAATGATGCTTCATACAGACCCCGTAGACCTACACTACGACGATTGGAGCGCCTATTGTGACCAGACGGATCGTCTGTGCAAGGGGTTCAGCCTAGGTTTGTGGGCCAAGGGGTTTCTAATTCTCTCGGCACAAAGGGCTTGGCTGGGTGAAATGTAAAGGAAGAGTTGGTCCGCTTGGCGGAACCCGAAGCCGGCGATGGATTGACCGGGGAGCCAAGCCGTAGAGGCGGGCAACTTCGGTAGCCGGCGCGGAGACCGCCGGGGCTTCTTTGTTTTGGGGCAAAGCCCGCTTTCAAGATTGCAATTCTGGTAGGTCTTCGAACAATTGGAGCGCCTCGGGGTTCGCCAGGGCTTCCCGGTTCATGACAGGCTCGTTTCGGATCACATTGCGGACAGCCAGCTCGGCGACCTTGCCGTTGAGGGTTCGTGGAATATCGGACACCGCGAGGATCTTGGCGGGGACGTGCCGAGGACTGGCACTTTCCCGGATGGCGCGCTTGATGCGGTGCGTTAGATCCTCGTCCAGTTCCACACCGGAGTCGAGAATCACAAACAAGATCAGGCGCACGTCGCCCTTCCAGTCTTGACAGACCACCACGGCTTCCAAGATTTCCGGCAGTGCCTCCAGCGGCCGGTAGATCTCGGCGGTGCCGATGCGGACCCCGCCGGGATTGAGCACTGCGTCCGAGCGGCCCCAGATGACCACGCCGTCGTTTTCCGTGATCTCACAGTAGTCCCCGTGATGCCAAACGCCGGGGAATCGCTCGAAGTAGGCGGCCCGATACCTCCGACCATCCGGATCGTTCCAAAAGCCAACCGGCATCGAGGGGAAAGAGGCCGTGCAAACGAGTTCTCCCTTCTCTCCCCGAACCGACTGGCCCTGATCGTCAAAGACCTCGACTGTCATTCCCAGGGCCCGCGTTTGAATCTCTCCACGAAAAACCGGTCCGATGGGATTTCCCACTGCGAAGCCGGAGATGATGTCCGTGCCCCCAGAGATGGACGACAAGCAGACGTCCTTTTTCACCTTCTGGTAGACGTAGTCGAAACCCCTGCCCGAAAGCGGAGACCCGGTCGAGAGAATCGTGCGTAGTTGGGAAAGGTCGTGCGTCTTGGCGGGTTCGAGCCCGGCTCGTTCCACGGCAGCTATGTATCGGGCGCTGACGCCTAAGACCGTCAGTTTTTCTTGTTCGGCCAGGTCGAAGAGCATTCTCGCCTCGGGATGAAAGGGTGAGCCATCGTAGAGAACAACCGTGGCCCCGACGGCTAGGCTGCTCACCAGCCAGTTCCACATCATCCACCCGCAGGTCGTGTAGTAGAGGATGCGGTCCTCGTGTTTGAGATCGGTATGCAGGGTCAGCTCTTTTAAGTGCTGGATCAACGTTCCGCCGGCGCTGTGGACGATGCACTTGGGTGGTCCGGTCGTCCCCGAGGAGTAAAGGATATAGACCGGGTGATCGAAAGGGAGCTGCTGGTAGTCGATTTCGCCGGGCGGGGTTCCCGCGAGCAAATCTTCGTAGCGAACGGCACCGGGGATTCCGTTGAGTTCCGGCTTAGGCCGCGTATAAGGAATCACCACCACCCGCTCGAGCGAAGGAGTCTTTTTGGCGATCTGCGAGACTCGTTCGAGGGAATCAAAAGTCTTTCCGTTGTAGAGATAGCCGTCCGCTGTGAAAAGGATTTTGGGTTGAATCTGTCCAAAGCGAGCCAGCGCGCCGTCCAGACCGAAATCTGGGGAGCAGGAAGACCATAAAGCGCCAAGACTGGTCGCCGCCAGCATCGCAACAACGGTTTCCGGCATGTTAGGCATAAAAGCCGCGACACGGTCGTTGGACGACAACCCCATCGCCCGTAGGGAGGCTGCCACACGGGCAACTTGGTCGTACAGTTCCGCATAGGTTAAGCTACTCTGCCGTCCCTTCTCGTTCCAGAAGACCAGCGCTTCGCGGTCGTCTCGGTGTCGCAGCAGGTTTTCGGCGAAGTTCAAGCGCGAGTCAGGAAACCATCTCGCACCGGGCATCTGGTCGAAGTCGGTCACGACCGAGCCGAAGTGCCGGCTGGCTTTCACGTCACAGAAGCGCCAAACCGACTCCCAAAACCGCTCCGGTTGCTCCACAGACCATCGATAAAGGCTTTGGAAGTCCGCTAAGCCAGGCGGGTGCAGGGTCTCTTGCACGAAGCGGATAAACGCCTTCATGTTCGATTCTTCGATTCTTGCGGTGCTTGGTTTCCAGAGGGGCTGTGTCATCGTCTTCAAGTTCCTAGAGTATAGAAGTGTTGCCAAGGGCAGTTGGGGCTAGCGGCTTCAGAAAGCTCTCCGAAAAAGCTCGGGGATCGGACGCCCGGAGCCCAAAACTCTGATACTGTTGCTTTCTGGAGCAGGGATCACCCGTTGCTCCGGGGGTGGTTCGCTTGAACGAAGCGTGAGAAGCACTATTGGGTGCCTGGAAATGTAGGGGCGTGGCATGCCGTGCCCGAAGTTCCCGATCATTCACCTGGCTTCTATTGATACCCGCAGAATATAGTGTTGTTTTCGGACACAGCAAATGCCTTGCCAGAGCGGGCGCAGCACGCTGCGCCCCTACACTGTATTTCGCGAACATCATTAAATATACGTGACCGAACTTATGAAACGGACTACTTAGTAAAGTCCGCGTGCGTACTACGATCCTGCGCTTTGGGAGGAGGGGGGCTTAACGTTGAGATAGCGGCCGGCGCGGATTCGGGAGCTTCGGAGTCCGTTCCAAGCCTTCAACTCTGTGACGGTCACCCCGAACCGGGAGGCGATGACGCCCAGTGTGTCACCGGAGCGAATTCGATAGCGGCCCGAGCCGGAAGTCGCAAGCGCTAGTTCCCGGGAACGCGCGGCTGAGGATGCCGGCTCTTGCCCGATCGTGAGGTAGTCGCCGGCGCGGATGCGGCTGTTCCGCAGACCATTCCACGCTTTGAGCTGTTTGACCGTCACCCCTAGCCTGTTGGCAATGACGATGAGAGAATCGCCGGTGCGAATCTTGTAGCGACCGGAGGCGGAACCGGCGGCGGAAAACGCCGTCGATCGCGAACTGCCCTCTGCTTGAGTGGACGAGCGGGCTGAGCTGCCGCCGGCAGGCGTCGGATCTACAAGCAAGAATTTACCGGCCCGAATACGGCTTCCGCGCAGGTTGTTCCAAGCCTTCAGGTCACCCACCGTCGCGCCGAACCGCTGGGCGATCGTTGATAGGCTGTCGCCCTCCCGGATCTTGTATCGTCCCGAGGCGGGAACCGGGACGCTCGCCGCCCGGCGACCGATTCTCGACACACTGTTGGGCGATCGTACGATCAAATACCGACCGGCAATGATGCGGTTGCTGGTGAGTCCGTTCCATTGCTTTAGCTGTGCCACGGTCATTCCATGGCGCTTGGCGATCACGCTGAGATTGTCTCCTGACCGGACTCTGTATTTTCCGGGACCGCCGGTTTTGGATCCTGCTACCGTTGTCCCGGACAGCCCCTCGGCCTTGACGATCAGATAGCGTCCGGCTCTGATGCGGGTGCTCGTGAGTCCATTCCAGCGTTGCAGCTGTCGGACGGAGGTTCTAAACCGTTGCGCGATGCCGCCCAGCGTGTCGCCCCGGGCGATTCGGTAGCGCCCGGTACCACCGACAAGAAAACCGCCCGCCCCGCCGCGATAGTAATATTTGATTTTTTGCGGGCCGGAGGGGATCGTCAGGAACGACCCTTGGTCGAGTTCCCCCCCCTCAAGCTGATTGAGCTCAGCGATTAAGGGGGACTTGATTTTGTACCGTTTCCCGATGGCCGCGAGGGTTTCCTTTTCTTTGACCTTGTGGCGTCTCCAAGCCAGCCGCTTCTCCTTGGGAATACCAGCGATTTCGGCTTCGAACGTCCCCGCCGTGCCTTCCGGCAGACGGAGGTCGTAGTCGTGGGGCGGCGTGGCGGAGCGTCTCAGCGCAGGGTTGATCTCGCGCAGCTTTGCCGTCGTCGCGCCTGTAATGTCGGCGATCAGGTTGAGATGGATCTCGCTATCGGTCGTGATCGTGTCATAGCGAAGGGGAGGCGCCGGGTCACGCTCGAGGGACTCGTACAGCCAGGGGTTCTTGGCAACATAGGTCATGGCCAAGATGATGGGAACGTAGTTGCGCGTTTCTCTGCGCAGCAGCCGACGGCGGCACAAAGTCCAGTAGTCGGAACCCGCTCGCTTTACCGACCGCACAACGCGCATGGGCCCGCCGTTATAGGCGGCCATAGCCAGATACCAGTCCCCAAACTCTAGATGGAGATCCTTGAGATGGCGGGCCGCGGCGCGAGTGGCCCTCTCCGGATCGTAACGCTCGTCCACGTACTGGTTCTGGCGCAACCCGTACTGCCGGCCGGTGAACCTCATGAATTGCCACATCCCCGTCGCTCGGGCGCGAGAGATCGCCAGCGGCCGGAAGCCCGATTCCGCCTGCGCCAGGTGGAAGATTTCGGGCGGCACGTCTTCCTCTTCCAGAATGCGTTCAATCATCGGACGATAGGCCTCTGATCGGTCGATTGTCCGCTGGAAGGTCCTCTTCCCACGCCCGGTCGTGAAGTAGTTAATAAGTCGGATGACCTGGGAGTTCAAAACAAGAGGCAACTCGGAGCGGGTGGCTTTCAGCCGCGCTTCCCGGGTCTCGGCCAGGCTGAAGTCGTCCGGGATGGCGGCTTCGTTCAGCTCGTCGAGTAGGGACGGTTCAACTTCGTCGTCGAAGGGAATGAGTACGGCTTCGCCGTTCTCAGGGTAAGGAACCGCCTGCAGCGCTTCGAACTCGATGTCTCGGACGTGCGATCGCAGCGCCTCGCCGGCGGGAGAGGGGTCCGCCGAGGCAGCCGGCTCGGGCGCACCTCCCTCCGTGCGTTCCAAGGCGATCCCCGGATCAGGATCTCCAGTTGGAAGATGGGAGGCGGCTGCTTCCGGGACAGGCTCAGCGCCGGCCTCGTCCGCCGCGAGCTGGGTTGCTGGAGCAGGCGGGATTCCGCTGCCGCTAACCCGGCTCGCATCACGGCTACAGGCAATGACCAGGAGCGCGCCCGCAGCGAGGGCGCAGCATCCAAAGCTCTTTCTGAAACCCATCTTCAGACTACGGATTAAACGAGACGACCCACGCAACGCCCGGCGCGGCCATCGCCCCGAGTGCTCTCGTGGGTCAAAGTCTTGATGCTACCAGACGAGCTAGGGTCGGTCAATCGGCGGCAAACCAGCCAAATCAACCCAGGACTCCAAGAGTAAGGACCAACCACCGTGTCGCCCCACTACCGATCAGTACCATATTGTCTAGTGTGAATTTGTGGAAACGATCGTGCATCAGCTACTGGGCGGGCGCAGTGGCCCCTTGCGCCTACCTATCTCCCGGCCCGCTCAGCGCCCCTGGTGAGAAAAGCGGGCTGGAGGCTGTAAGCCACCCTCCGATCCGTCAGAGCGGCTACTCTTCTTCCTCCTTGACTCCCGCTCGCTCTCTTTGGGCGTGGGCGATGACTTTTTCAGCGATCTGATGCGGCACGAAATCGTAGTGGCTGAACTCCATGGTGAAAGAGCCACGGCCTCGGGTCATTGATGTGAGGTCGTTGGCATAGGCGAGCATTTCGGCCATGGGTACTTGAGCTCGTATTAACTGGTTGCTGCCCTTTGTATCCATGCCCTGAATGCGGCCGCGGCGGCTGTTGAGATCGCCCATCAGATCACCGGCGAAATCCATCGGCGCGATGATCTCAGCGTTCATGATCGGCTCGAGCAGAGCGGGGTTAGCTTCGTCCATGGCCTTGCGGAAGGCTTTGCGGCCGGCCAGCTTGAAGGCCAACTCGGAGGAGTCGACGTCGTGATATTGACCGTCGTAGAGAGTCACCTTGAAATCGACGACCGGGTAGCCGGCCAGATGACCGGATTCGGCCGCTTCGAGGACGCCTTTTTCGACAGCCGGGATGTATGTCCTGGGAATCGATCCCCCGAAAATGGCGTTCACGAACTCGAACTGCCCTCCTCGCTCGAGAGGTTCCATCCTAATCCTGCAGTCGCCGAACTGCCCGTGCCCACCGGTCTGTTTCTTGTGGCGTCCTTGTACGTCGGCTTTGCCTCGGATCGTTTCGCGGTAGGGGATCTTGGGCGCCTTCAGTTCCACTTCGACGCTATAGCGCTTCTTGAGACGGCTGACGATGACTTCCAGATGCTGCTGGCCGTTGCCCGCCAGCAGGAATTCCTTGGTTTGCGGGTCGCGGTAGAAATTCAGCGAGGGGTCCTCTTCGAGGATGCGATGAATGGCCACGCCGAGGCGGTCCTCGTCTTGCCGCGTCTTCGGTTGGATGGCGTAGGCGATGGCCGGCAGCGGAATCTTCACCTTGGGGAACTCGATGGGGCGGCCTTTCTCGCCCAGGCTGTCGCCCGTCAAGGTCTCTTTCAGCTTGGCCACGGCTCCCAGATCGCCGGCGTGGACCGCGGTCACCGGCGTCAGCTCTTTCCCGAAAACCAGACCGGTGCGCGCGAACCGCTCCGGGCTGTCGCGCGTGTAGTTAAAAACGTTGGCGTCGTTTTGGAGAACTCCCGAGACCACCTTGAAGTAGGTAACCCGCCCGGCAAACGGATCGGCCACCGTCTTATAGACAAATAGCGAAAGCGGCTCGCCGTCGAGGATCTTGCGCGCCACCGGCTCATCGTCGTCGGCCTGACCCGCGAGCTCACCGCGAGCCGTGGGCGGCGGGACGAACTTGCCCAGGAAATCGAGCGCGGCGTCGCTGCCAATGTTGTGGAACGCGGAGGCGCACAAGACGGGGTAGATTTTGCCCTCGGCGATTCCCTTGCCCAAACCGGCGACGACCTTTTCAGGCGGCAGCGTCAATTCTTCCAGATATTCCTCCAACAAGTCGTCGTCGCATTCGGCGACCATCTCAAGCAGGGTCTCGCGAGCCGATTCGACTTCGGACTCGATCTCAGAGGGAACGGCGCCTTCAGTGGCCCTGCCCTTACCCTCGGCTTCGTAGGTGTGAGCCTTCCCGCCGACGAGGTCGACGAGACCCCGGAAGTCCTTTTCCGAGCCGATCGGCCAGTGGACGGGAACCGCCGCTCGGCCGAGCACTTCCTTGATTTCGGCCAGCACCCGGGCGAAGTCGGCCCGCTCGCGGTCGAGCTTGTTGACGAGAATGATCCGCGGCAGGTTGTACTCTTCGGCAAAGCCCCAAACTTTTTCGGTCTGAACCTCGACTCCCGCCACGCCGTCGACCACGATCAGCACCGCATCGGCCGCCATCAGCGAGGCCTTCGTGTCGTTGATGAAAATGTTGTAACCGGGTGTGTCGATGAGGTTGAGCTTGGTGTTCTTCCACTCGATGTAGGCCAGCGATGACGAGATGCTGACTTTGCGGGCAATCTCTTCATCGTCGAAGTCCGTAATGGTGGTGCCCTCGTCGACGCGAGTCAGCCGGCTTGTCGCGCCTACGGTGTAGAGGTAGGCGGCCACCAGGCTGGTTTTGCCGCAATCGCCGTGGCCGGCGATCCCGATGTTGCGGACATCCTTACCTTCGTAAGCTTTCACGGCGATCTAACCCAAATTAGCACGCTCGGTTGCCGCCAGTCGGGCCTGGGCGCGTGCAATGGCCCGGGAGGCGCGTTCCACGTCGATTTCCATGTCGTGGCGTTGCAGCACGTCGTTGGCCCGGCGGCCGGACTCTTCCGCCCGCTTGACGTCGATTTCCTCGGCCCATTCGGCGCTATCGGCCAACACGCGGGTGTGGTCGGGCAGCACCTCCATCACGCCTCCGTTGAGCGCCATATAACGAGTCTGCCCCTCCAGCCGGTAGGACAAGACACCGGCGCCCAACTGGGAGATCAACGGAGCATGGCCGGGAAGAACTCCCATCGAGCCGCCCAGCGCGGGAATCTGCACTTCATCGACCGCCTCGGATATCAGCAGCCGCTCCGGGACAGCAACTTCGAGTTTGATCTTTCCCTTCATCTTCACTAGCCTGTGGTAAAAGTAACGTCCCGGAAAATCGGGTACAGCCAGCCAATTCGCATCAGGCTGAGCCCTTTGTTTCGAGGGCCATGACGGCGCGAATTGGTGGCAGTCCCCATTTTCCGCTCCTGCACGACTTTAACCACGGGCTGTCAGGCCACCTTCCGCAGCTTGTCCGCCTTCTCCAAGGCTTCTTCAATCGGACCGACCATGTAGAAGGCCTGTTCGGGAAGGCCGTCGTGTTTGCCTTCCACGATCTCTTTGAACGCGCGGACCGACTCGGCCACCTTAACGGATTTGCCGGCCAGACCGGTGAATTGCTCGGCGACGAAGAACGGCTGCGAAAGGAAGTTTTGGATCTTTCGGGCGCGCGCCACCGCGAGCTTGTCTTCCTCGGAGAGCTCTTCCACACCCAGAATGGCGATGATGTCCTGAAGCTCCTTGTAGCGCTGCAGGGTCTGCTTGACGGCCTGGGCCGTGTCGTAGTGCTCTTCTCCGACGATGTTCGGATCGAGAATGCGCGACGTCGAAGCCAGAGGATCGACCGCGGGGTAGATCCCCAGCGACGCGATTTCGCGGGAAAGGTTCGTCGTCGCGTCCAGGTGAGCGAAGGTGGTTGCCGGGGCGGGGTCGGTATAGTCGTCGGCGGGGACATAGATGGCCTGCACGGACGTAATGGATCCCTTCTTCGTCGAAGTGATGCGCTCTTCGAGCTCTCCCATTTCGGTGGCCAAGTTGGGCTGGTAACCGACGGCTGAGGGCATCCGTCCGAGCAAGGCCGACACCTCAGACCCCGCCTGCGTGAAGCGGAAGATATTGTCGATGAACAGCAGCACGTCCTGGCCTTCATCGTCGCGAAAGTACTCGGCCACCGTCAGTCCGGTCAACCCTACCCGCAGGCGCGCCCCAGGGGGCTCCGTCATTTGGCCGTAAATGAGTGCGCACTTGGACTTTTGCCAATCGTCGGGATCGATGACTTTTGACTCCTGCATTTCGATCCACAGGTCATTACCTTCGCGCGTGCGCTCGCCGACACCGGCAAAGACGGAAACACCGCCGTGCTCGGTGGCGATGTTGCGGATCAGCTCCATGATGATGACGGTTTTGCCGACTCCCGCTCCTCCGAACAGCCCGATCTTGCCGCCCCGCAAATAGGGCTCGAGCAGATCGATCACCTTGATGCCGGTTTCAAACATCTCCAGCTCGGTCGACTGGTCTTCGAGGGAGGGGGCCGGCCGATGGATCGGGTAGCGCTGCTCGGTTTCGACGGGCCCCTTCTTGTCCACCGGCCGCCCCAGCACGTTGAGGACGCGACCTAGCGTCTGCGGACCTACCGGAACGGTGATGGGCCGGCCGAGATCTTCGGACGGCATGCCGCGCACAAGACCTTCCGTAGGCTCCATTGCGACGGTGCGGACGCGCCCTTCCCCCAAATGCTGCTGGACCTCGCAAGTGATATCGATGGGCGTGGGGACATCGAAGCCCTCGCTGGTCACGCGAATAG
Source organism: Bryobacterales bacterium (assembly GCA_965248105.1). GTDB lineage: Bacteria > Acidobacteriota > Terriglobia > Bryobacterales > UBA6623. Next base: position 626,935 of record CBDFIK010000005.1, on the reverse strand, counting down.
CGTTGTAAATCTCCGGCAAATGCCCTTCGCTGAACTGAATGTCGACGGCGGGTCCGGCGACTTTGACGACTTTTCCTATCTTTGACATGAGTGTCTTCCCGTAAATTGTTCGGTCTCTGAGTCCGTGGTGAACTGCTTCGCCGCCGGACTCGCGGCGCGGCCCACCTACTCCAGTCCGGCTGCGCCGCTGACGACCTCGATGATTTCGTTCGTAATGCTCGCCTGCCGCACTCGATTCATGTGCAGCGTCAGTTTGTCGATCATCTCCTCGGCGTTGCGCGTAGCGGCATCCATGGCCGTCATCCGCGCGGCGTGCTCGGCAGCCGCGGACTCGATCATCGCCTGGTACACGGCCACATCAACGTACCTCGGCAAGAGCGTGCGAAAGATCTCCGGGGCCGGTTGTTCGTAGAGGTACTCGAACGATCCTCCGCCTTCTGCTGTGTCCACTTGAACAGGCAGCAGCCGATCGACGATCAGCGTCTGTCGCATCACGCTCTTGAATTCGTTGAAGATTAGATACACGGCGTCGACTTCCCGCCGGGTGAACCTGGAGATGACGTTGTCGCTGATCTTCCGGCACGTCGGGAAATCGATGTTGTTAAAAATATTGATCCACTCGCCGGCAATCGAAACGTTCCGGCGGCGGTAGAAGTCGCGGCCTTTGCGGCCGATGAGCTCCATCTCGACTTCGGCCGATGAGCGTTCGGCGAGGAATTGCTGAGACCTACGAATCACATTGCTGTTGAAGGCGCCGCAGAGCCCCTTGTCCCCGGTCAGCAATAGAACCAGGATGCGGTCTTCCTTACGGCGGGCCAACAAGGGATGAGCGAGCGCGGGAGAATCCTCGGGCTCGTTGCCCAAGATACTGGCCATCATTTCCCGCAAGACGGAGGAGTAAGGGCGAGCGGCGAGCACCTTCTCCTGGGCCCGGCGCAGCTTGGCCGCCGAGACCATTTTCATAGCCTTGGTGATTTGCTGGGTGTTCTTAACCGAGCGGATCCGCCGCCGCAGGTCAATCAGGCTGGGCATGCTAGCTGGTTGCCGCTTCCTGACCGTGCCGAGACGCAAAGCGTTCTTTGAATTCGCCTAGCACGGCTTTGATTTCGTTTTCCAAGTCTTCGTCGATAGCTTTTTTTTCGAGAATCTTGGTCAGCACGCTGTCGGACTGGGGGTCGAGGTAGGCATAAAGCTCGTTCTCAAACTCCCGGCATTGCGAAACCTCAAGAGAATCCAGGAATCCGTTCGTGCCGGCATAAATGATCAGGATCTGTTTTTCCACCGGAAGAGGTTCGTATTGTTTTTGCTTGAGAATCTCGACCAGCCGCTCCCCGCGATGCAGTTGTTGCCGCGAAGCTTTGTCCAGATCGGAGCCGAACTGGGCGAACGCCGCTAGGGCGCGGTATTGAGCCAGCTCGAGACGCAGCGTTCCCGCGATTTTCTTCATCGCTTTGATCTGCGCGTTTCCACCCACGCGGCTTACCGAAATGCCTACGTTGACCGCGGGCCGTACGTTGGCGTTGAACAAGTCCGCCTCGAGGTAGATTTGCCCGTCGGTGATGGAAATGACGTTGGTGGGAATGTAGGCCGAAACGTCCCCGGCCTGGGTTTCGATAAAGGGCAGTGCCGTTAGGGAACCTCCACCGTGGGAGTCGTCCAACTTGGCGGCCCTCTCCAGCAGGCGGCTGTGCAGGTAGAAGACGTCCCCTGGGTAAGCCTCCCGCCCCGGGGGACGGCGCAGAAGCAGCGAAATCTCCCGGTAGGCCGCGGCGTGCTTGGACAGATCGTCGTAGACGCACAGGGCGTGCCCGCCGTTGTCACGGAAATACTCCCCGATGGCGCATCCCGAGTAGGGCGCCAAGAACTGCATCGCCGCCGGATCGGCAGCGGAGGCGACCACCACGATCGAGTAGTCCATGGCACCATAGTTTTCCAAGGTCTTGACGACTTGGGCGACGGTCGATCGCTTCTGTCCGATGGCGACGTAAATGCAAATCATGTCGCCGCCCTTCTGATTGATGATGGCGTCGAGGGCGATTGCTGTCTTCCCGGTTTGTCGGTCGCCGATGATCAACTCCCGCTGGCCTCGGCCGATGGGAATCATGCCGTCAACGGCCTTGAGCCCTGTTTGCATGGGCTCTTTGACCGGGCGACGGTCGATGACTCCGGGCGCCAAGCGTTCCACCGGATTGTAGGTCTCGGTTTGGATGGGGCCCTTGCCGTCGAGAGGGCGTCCCAGCGCATCAACGACGCGGCCGATCAGGGCTTCCCCCACCGGAACGGAAATGATCCGGCCGGTGCGCCGGACTTCGTCGCCCTCTTTGAGCTCGGTATAGTCGCCGAGCAGCACCGCCCCGACCTCGTCTTCTTCCAGGTTCATCGCGATGCCGGCCACGTTGTGCGGGAAATCGAGCATCTCCCCGGCCATGACTTTTTCCAGTCCGTGCAGCCGGGCGATGCCGTCGCCGAGCGAGATCACCGAACCGGTTTCGGCGACTTCGACGACGCCTTCGTAGTTTTGGATCTGCTCCCGAATGAGTTGGGAGATTTCATCCGCACTAATTTGAGCCATTGTCTATGATTCTCCGGTAATCGCTCGGTCCAACGCCGCGAGCTGAGCTCGAATCGAGCCATCAAACACGGTCGATCCATAGCGGACCGTGGCCCCGCCTAACAGTTCGGGAACCACCCGAAACGCCGCTCGAACCTGCCGGCCGGTCACGCGGTGGAATTTGTCGACAATCGCGTCGCGCCGCGGCTCGTCGATACTTTGTGCCGAGGCAACTTCGATCCGCGCGACACCCGCCTTCTGGTCGAGCCACGCTCGGAAGGCGTCGATCATCTCCCCGATAAACCGCATTCGGCGGTGGTCGATGACGACATACAAAAAATTACGGACCGGGGCGGCCACCTCCATGCGCCCGCACAGGCTGGCGATCAAAGCCCGCTTCTCCGCCGGACTGACCGCCGGAGAATGTAATACATTGCGCAGGGGCTGAGATTCTTCCAGTAGACTCCGAATAGCCGCCAGCTGTTCCAGAGCCGCCTCCGGACTGACTGCCGAGGTCGGTTTGATTACTACCTCGGCCAGTGCTACAGCGTATCGATTCGCAATCGCTAGAGCCATTTTTTGGTCTAGTTGTAGGCGAGCTTCAACAGGGACCTGCGCTCACTCGGCATAGCGTTGCCGAGATCTGTTGAACGTTTGTGGGCGTTGGAAACTCGGAGTGACGCCAAACAGAAGACTTAGCAAGCCTCTGAATCATCAAGCTACCACAGCGGGCTGAGACGGTCAACTTTGGGGGCTGCCGGAAGCACCGCACAGCCCGCGAGCGGCGTGTTCTCCGACCGCATCTCCTTTGAGAAACCGAGAACCTGGGCGTTACGCCATCTGACGCCGACTTGACGTCATGGCTGGACCTATTTGCAGATAAAACATAATTGGAATAAAATGTTTTAATAGGCGGCTTACTCGGCTCGGGTGATGGTAAGACCGCTGGGTGCCTTCGATGACTTGTTCCTTCTGCGGTCACTGGAACTGTGAAGGTGAGCATCGCTGCGCTCACTGCGGACGGCGGTCGGAGGGAGGCTCCGCCGGCTCGCTGAACGGCTCCGGCTTGAACACGGGGCAGCTTCGCGAGGAGACCCTCGCTGCCGTCCAAAACGGTTCGGGCGCCACCGCTGCCGAGCCTCTGTGGCAGAGGGAGGTTGAGGAGAAAGTAGGGGCCTACCTCGAGCGCCGCAGGGCCGGGCATACGGAGGGGGTGTCCGAGGTCTCCCGAGGACTTGCCTCGGAGAGTGAACCGCCTCTCCCGATTGACCCGAAAGAAGCTGCTTCGGACCGCGGGCCGGACTCGGGAACACGGCCTCGGACTCCGCCTGATAAAGCGGGAAGTCAAGCCCCCCCCGGCGATTCCGACGGACCGCGTTCCGCAGCCGAGGAAAGTCACCCGCGGCCGGCGGCGGATCAGCCTCTAGAAGTCGGCCGGGGGTACAAGAGTCCCTTTGCCGAGGGTGGGGGGAGCCGCGGCCGGGAAGTCGCCTCGGCCAGTCCGGTGGCGCCGGTTGCGATTCGAGCGATGGCGGGCCTGTTGGATCTCGCAGTCGTCCTGATCTCGCTGGGGATGCTGCTTACTCTCTTCCACCTGATGGGAGGAGTACTGCTCCCGGGCGAAGAAGGCGCCCGAGCGATCTTGATCTCATTCCTGGCTTTGTTGCTCTTTTACTGGCTTTTCTGCGTGGAAACCGGCGCCGAAACGCCGGGAATGCGTTGGGTCGGCCTGCGAGTGGTCAGTTTTGACGGGCAATCCCTGACAGCCCAGCAGCGGTTTACGCGGGCGTGGGCGACGGTATTGAGCACCACAGCTCTTGGGCTCGGCTTTGTCTGGTCGCTGGCGGACGAAGAGAAGCTCACCTGGCACGATCGTCTTTCGAAGACATTTCTTACCCGAGACGAATCGGCTGACGTCCGCTGGGTGCTGCGCGCCCACCATTGGCACAGAGGGCGATTCGGAGCCGCGAGCGCCAGTGAGCGGCCATGGGCGCTTTGGTCGTAACACATACCTGGTCCGGTTCGGCGCGGCGAGCAAGCGCGACGAATGTAATGGCGGGCCAATCGTGTGCTTCGGCCGTCCGCTGGTGAGAACTGCGCGCTAGGTGCGCACGCCCACGAACGCCAGCATGCGCCCGGCCCCCTCCCCACTGCGCCGATGCGAAAAGTAGTCCCGCTCTAGGCAACGGGTACAGGCACTGGCAACAGAGATCTTGGCGGGGTTGATCCCGGCCTCGGAAAGTTGACTTCGCGTGGCATCGATTAGATCGACACGGGGCGGGTCACTGCCATGGATGAAGGCCTCGTCGAAGCGGTCCGCCACTTCCGGTCCGACCTCAAAGCAGCAGGGACCAATCGCGGGCCCGATCGCCGCTTCGATGTCCGCCTCCACGGAGCCAAACTCCGCCGTCATCCTCTCGACAGCCTTTGGAGCGATCAATTTCAGCGTGCCTCGCCACCCCGCATGGACGGCGGCCACCCCCCGCTTTGCGCGATCGACAAACAGCACCGGCAGGCAATCCGCCGTTCGCACGCCCAGCAAGTGGCCCGGTTGCAGAGTCAGTAAGCCGTCCGCCTCGGGACGAGGAACTTCCGTCCGAGGTCCCTGGTTCGCTGCGATTACGGCCAGCTTGTCGGAGTGGACTTGACGGGCGGTTCGCAAGGTCATGCCTTCTGTTCCCAAACCGGAAACAGCGGCGTCGAGCGATCGAAGCAGGCGAAAATCTCCCGCGTGGCGGGTCGTGAATCCATGAACCAGCCAAGGGATGTCCATCCACTGCCGGAGGCGAAGAACTCCGCGGGCATCGAGCTCGAAGACCATGGTTCGAGGCTTATCGTATCAGTGTCTGCTCGGTGCGTATTGAGGTGGCCGGGTCGGACTTGCGGTGTCCGGTACTCTCGCCGCCCCCTATTTGCGAGCTGCCTGGGCCACTGAGGGCCAAGACGTATCCGAAATACCGAAATGCTATATTCTTCACCAGAGGTCTTGTATGGCATCGTCTGCATCTTCCAGTTCACTAGCACGACCGGCGAGTTCGACCGCCCGCACGGTAGCGACGGCGCTCGGGCTGGGCATGGTCGCGGTGGTGGCCGTCACCTTCTTCATCATGGTCGCGGCCAAGTATTTCGATCTCACCGAGAGCAGCTATGGTTTCTTCTGGCCGCGACGATACGGGTTGCTCTTGCACGTGACAGGCGGGACGCTGGCGTTGTTGGCCGGTCCGTTCCAGTTCTGGACGGGGTTGCGAAGGGTTTCGCTTCATGTCCACCGCTGGATCGGCCGGACTTACGTGTTCGGAGCGGCGATGGGAATCGTCGGCGCCTTCTACCTCGCCGTTACGACGCCGGTCGGCTGGCAGTGGGGGGTGTCGCTGCTTGGGCTCGACCTCGCCTGGCTGCTGACGACGGGAATGGCCTTCCTGGCGATCCGCAAGCGGCGCATCCAACTGCACAAGGAATGGATGATCCGCAGCTACATCGTTACCTTCGCCTTCGTCGGCTTCAGGATCATTGTCGAATGGCCTTCGTTCGTGCTGCTCGGCGACTTCGCCCAGCGGGCGCCGACCGCGATCTGGTTAAGTTTTGTCCCCGCGCTGCTGGTCGCGGAGGTACTGCTGCAGTGGAGGCGGGTCATCGGCCGGCGCGGCGCCGAGACCTAACATCGCCTCAACCCACAGACCGGGGCGCCCGATCCGCCCGCCGGTGGTTTCATCCTCAGCGATTCCCCTCCGCCCCGAGGTCCCTCAAAGAAGCCGAACTTCCGGGCCGAATGCGAGGAGACCTGCCAGCTGGGCTATTCTTTTTAGAAGAGAGAAAGCCCGCTTGAGTTCAGACCGCCCCAAGTGGAAGTCCGAGTCCGAACGCAGGATGCGGGAGGATTGGGACGCCCGTGCCCGAGAGAATGCGTTCCACTATATCGCCTCTTCACAAGAAGAGTGGCGCGTGGAGGAATTTCTGGTCTCGGGCGAAGAGTCCGTACAAGAGGCGATCCTCGACGATTTGGAAATCATCTGCCAGGGCCGGGAACCGAAGCAAATGCGGGTTCTTGAAATCGGCTGTGGCGCGGGGCGGATGACTCGGGCCTTGGCTCGGGTCTTCGGGGAGGTGCATGGGGTTGATGTTAGCGGAGAGATGATCGCACAGGCGCGTCAGCTACTCAGCGGCTGCGAAAACGTTCATCTGTATCAAAACAACGGTACGGACCTATCTGGGTTGGGCGACATCCGGTTCGACTTCGCCTTTAGCTTCATCGTTTTCCAGCATGTCCCCGACAAAGCCATTATCGAGAACTACGTGCATGAAGTTTATCGGCTGTTGCGACCGGGAGGTCTGTTCAAGTTTCAGGTGCAAGGCAGTTCAAGCGCGTCTTCCGAGCAGAACGACACTTGGTTGGGAGTGCAGATTGCCGGCTACGAAGCGCTGGCGATGGCCGAGAGCGGCGGCTTTGATCTCATCCGCCACCAAGGCGTGGAAGAGCAGTATTTCTGGCTTTGGTACTTGAAGCCGGTCGAGCCCGAGGTGCAGGTGGATAGGGGGAAGTCCACGATCGGGTCAGCATCCAGGGGCGGCGCCTTGAGGAGCGGACAGCTTGCTCGTTACCGACTGGCGGAAACGCTTGTGGCCGACCGGCGGGTGCTCGATGTCGGCTTTGGCGGGGACGAGGGCGCTCACCGGCTGGCACGCTCGGCCACACAACTCGTTGGTCTCGACAGCACCCGGGATCGGTTCACCACGGGGCGGAAAAATTATCACGCTCCCAATCTTCACTCCATTGCGGCTGATCGCCATCATTTGCCGTTTTCCGACGCCAGTTTCGATTTCGTCCTGGCGTTCAGGACTACTGAGTCCATCGAAGAATGGCGTGGTCTGCTGGCTGAGGCACGGCGCGTCTTAGGGGTGGGCGGTCGGCTCTTGGTTTCCGCACCCAGCCGGCGGTACCTCCAAGAGACCGAAACCGCGCCGATTGCACACGATGGGCACGCGTTCACCTATGAAGAGTTTCGGGCGGAACTGGCAAAGTTTTTTCCGCACACGACGATGTTTCTGGAAAACGAGAGCGATGCGATCACGTTCACTCCGCTCGAGGTGCGCGGAGTCAGGACGACCCTGGAAGACGTGAAGCCCCAGCCCGAGCAAGCACATGGTTTCCTCGCGGTTTGCTCGACCGATCCGCTCTACGGCTCGCCGGCATTTGTTTATCTGCCCTGGGTCGGTAACGTCTTGCGCGAACGTGAAGGCCGAATCGACCGCTTCCGGGTCGGGCTGAAGCAAACGGATCTTTTGTTGAGCGCCACGGCAGATGAAATTAAGACCCTCCAACGAGAGTATCAGCAGCAGCAGCAGCGGGCGAAGGAGGCTATTCAGCTGCTGGAGGAGGAGAACGAAAAGAAGACGGCCTGGGCGAACCAGCTTCAGGAAGAGCTGGACGAGCGGAAGGATCTCGAGGAACGTACACAGTGGGCGCTGAAGCTGAACGCTGAGCTGGATCGGGCCGTGGAGAATTTTCGCAAGTTGGAGGCTGACAAAGACGACTTAGTCGGGGAGCTGGGGAAATCCGTGAAGTTGCTTGATGCAGCCGAACAGCGCGTGATCAAGCGCACAAGCTGGGCGCAGCGGCTGGATCGGGATCTCACACAGGCCCGCGAACAGCTAGCAGGTGTATACGGGTCCCCGGCCTACCGGATCGGCCGGCGCTTAGGATTGGCTCCCAGCCCTGCTGGGGACTTGTCCTCTGACGACAAGCCGCCGAAGCAAGAGGAATGAACTGAGAGACGCCGGCCGCAGTGGCTAAGGGCTAACGATCCACGGAAACTCATTGATAAACTGGTATCCCAGCTCACTGTGCAGGTAGTACAGAACGCCGCCTAGCACAAGACCCACTATCAGCACCACGAGGATCACGATGCTACCCCACGGCATTCTCCCCGTTTCCCGTTTCCACACCAACAGATAGCTGGCACCAATGCCTACGTAGAACAGCAGAATCATCGGCGCGGCGAATAGAGTCATATTGGCTACGTCGGGTGTGGGGGTGATGACAGCCGCGATCACGAACATGATCAAGATCGCGTAACGGATGTTTTTCAATAAGAATGACGGGCTGGTGATCCGTAGCAACGTAAGGGAAAAGATCAAAACCGGCATTTGGAATACGATTCCGAGGCCAAGTAACAAAGTAACGAACAGGTTGAAGTAAGAGCTGACGCTGATCATCGGCTGAATGTCGGATTCGAAACCGATTCCCACCAGAAACACCAGCGCGAACCTTAGCATCACGAAGTAGCCGAATACGCCGCCAAGTATGAACAGCGTAGCGGTACTGAATACAAAAGGCAGCGCCCAACGACGCTCCTTCTTGTAGAGCCCGGGAGCGATGAATGCCCACACCTGGTACATCAGCCAGGGGGAAGTTAGAAACACCGCCGCTAGGATTGGAATTTTTAGATAGAGCATATGGAATGACTCCATCGGAGTAATGGCCACGAGTGTGAGCGGGCTATCGTATTGAGGTAGCTGCTCGCTGGCCATATCGTAGGGGCCTCGAACCAGCTCGAATAGCTGACGGGCAAAGAGCAGGCAAAGGGGGTAGGCGATACCGAGTCCGATCAAGGCCCGAAGAATCCGTGTGCGGAGCTCGCCCAGGTGCTCCAGAAACGACATCCGTGCCATGCCCTCTTCGTCGTCATCTTCACCGCCTCCATCACCCCCTGACGGAGGGGGCGGCGGTGGAGGGGGCTGCTCCGAAGTTTCGGCAGGCGGTTTTACTACTGCGGTCGACGCCGTTGCGGTGCCGGAACCGCCGTGCGGAGCTTCTTGACCTTCATCGGCGTAAGGATCGTCGTAGTAGCTGGCCGTGGACGATGGCTCGTCGGCTGACTGCTGTTCGGGGGCGTCAGTCTGAGGGGCGGCCGGCTCTGCCTCTTCACTGGAATCAGGGGCCGGACTGCCGCCGGGGCCGGACTCTGCTCGAGTGCCTTCGATGGCCGGGCTGTCGGGCACTGATGAAGCTGCTTGAGCCGGCGGAGCCGGCTCCCCGACGTAGCTTGGTTCATCTGCATCGGGCGACTTCGCCTCCTCACTTGGACTCACTTTCGAAGGACCGGAATCGGGAACGGGTTGCTCGGCTGTCGGGCCGCTGGTGTCTGGCGACTCAGCAGCATCTTCCGCCGCGGACGAATCCTCAGGGCGAGAAGCGCGCGCATCGCGCTCCTCGCGCGCTTGCTGATCGTCAGAACTCATGAACCTGGTTTGGCGTCAGGCGCGCCGGTGCTTTTCAGGGCGTCTGAAGAGGGCGAACCGCTAGGGGCCTCGTTGCCATTAGAGGCTTTCGTCGGGCTGTCAGTCGCGTTCGCTTCTCTCTTCTGGCTCGGCACCGTTTCAGACGACGAAAGGTCGGAAGAAGCCCCCGAAGTCCCTGCTACAGGGTTGCTGTCGGAGTTGGAGTAGTAGTCGTCAGGGGAATCCTCGTTGTAGGCGGCGTTCAGATCTTGCTTGACTTCGTGGGCAACGTCTTTGAGGTCCTGGTTTTCCCGATCGATGGTGTCCATCTCGCGCTGAAACGTGTTTCGCAGGTCGTTCGACGCACGCCGAAACTCGGCCATACTCTTGCCGAACGTCCTGCCCAGCTCAGGCAGCTTCTTCGGGCCGAAGATGAGAAGCGCGAGGACGAAGATAAATATTAATTCCGGAATACCAAGCGGACCCATAGCAAACCTTCGACGGTCTAGCGAATGCCGTCTGTGTCAAGCCAGCCGAAACGTTCGTTTTGATGATAGCGACGGCGTAAAAGGGGAGTCAACCAAGCGTACGTGCTTGGAGAGAGAGCCGCCTTACTTTCCGGCATTGCCGCCGGAGAGGCCTCCCGTCTCACAATCCGGGACCCTCCTCACCGTCAACATCCGATCGATCCCGGCCAGGTCAGTGCGCACGGTTGGCGTTTCCCACTCTCCGGTTTTGAGCATCGCTTCGACAGACAGCCGGCTCGTGTAGCCTAACTCCATCAGTAGCCGGCCGCCGGGTCGGAGGACCCTGGCCGCTGCTTCCGTCAGCTTCCCATAGACCTCCAGTCCGTCTTCGCCCGCGAAAAGGGCCTGGGCCGGCTCGGACCGGATTTCTTGTTGCAAGCCGGCCAGAGCAAGAAGCGGAACGTAGGGAGGATTGCTCACGACCAGGTCGAAGCTGCTGGGGGCGAAGGCGTAAACGAGATCGGCCTCGACGAATTCGACATCGGCTTCGAGCCGCCGGGCGTTTTGCGCAGCCACCCGCAGCGCTGGCCGCGATACGTCGCAGGCGATAACCCGCGCGGACGGGGTTTTTTTCTTGATGGCGATCCCGACGCAGCCCGATCCGGCGCCGACGTCGAGGACTCGATCGTTCTCCCCGAGTCGGGCCAATGCCTCCTCGACCAGTAACTCCGTTTCCGGTCTGGGGATGAATACATCCGGAGTGACATGAAACGGGAACCCATAGAACTCCTGCCGGCCGGTGATGTATTGGGTCGGCTTCCCCTCGCAGCGTTGGCGGACAAACTCAAGTAGCCTTTTCTGTTGATCGGGCTTTAATGGTTTCTCCGGGTGGGCGTACAAGAAGGCCTTTTCGCGGTCGAGCAGATGGCCGAGCAAGACTTCAGCCGTCAACCGGGGAGAGGACACGCGGTCTTGTTCGAGTCGATGAGTGGCCTCTCGCAGAGCTGCGCGGATAGACGTTTCAGACGGCACGGTTTTCGAGGTTCGGGAACGCGGCCCAGGAGGCTGCCGTCGTCAGGCCGAAACCAGCTCCTGGTTGAGCCTTTCGGCTTGGAAGTGAGCGGCCAGGGCCTCGGTAAGCGGATCGAGTTTGCCGGCCATAATTTGCTCCAGCTGGTGCAGCTTGAGTCCGGCCCGGTGGTCGGTGAGTCGATTCTCGGGAAAGTTGTAGGTGCGAATTTTTTCGCTGCGATCACCGCTGCGGACCATACTGCGGCGCTCCTCGGTTTGCTCGGCGTGTTGTTTTTCCCGCTCCAACTCGTAGAGTCGCGACCGGAGCACCTGCATGGCCTTGTTCTTGTTCTTGATCTGCGATTTTTCGTCTTGACAAGTGACCACGAGATTTGTCGGCAGATGCGTGATGCGCACCGCCGAGTAAGTCGTATTGACGGACTGCCCGCCCGGTCCCGAGGAGCAATAGGTGTCGATCCGCAGATCTTTGGGCTCGATGTCTACTTCGACTTCGTCCACTTGCGGCAGCACAGCTACCGTAACGGCCGAGGTGTGTTTGCGGCCTTGCGTCTCGGTTTGCGGCACGCGCTGCACCCGATGCACGCCGCTTTCGAACTTGAGTCGGCTGTAAACGCGTTTTCCCGTGATCAGGGCGATAATTTCTTTGTAGCCGCCAACCTCCGACTCACTGGAGGAGATGACTTCCACTTGCCAGTGGTGCGACTCCGCGTAGCGCGCATACATGCGGAACACGTCGGCGGCGAAGAGGCTGGCTTCGTTGCCGCCGGTGCCGGCGCGCACTTCCAAGACGACTCCTTTTTCGTCGTTGGGATCTCTGGGGAGCATCGAGGCTTTCATTTCGGCCTCGAGTCGAGCGGCCCGCTCCTCAAGACCGGCGATTTCCTGCTCGGCCAGCTCAACCAGAGCAGGATCGGATTCCTCGAGCATCCCTCGGGTGGATTCCAATTCCGCCTGCACGCCCTTCCACTCGCGGTAGCTATTGACGACCTCCGACAGATCGGCAGCAGCCTTGGCGGCCTTCTGAAAACGGCTCTGGTCCGCGATGACCTCGGGCAGGGCCATCCCTTCGGAGAGCTGCTCGTAGCGAGCCTCGAGCTCGCCTAGCTTTTTGACCCACTGCATGAGGAATCCTGCTCCGCGGGGGAGATTTCAGGCGACAACGAGTTCGCCGTTTTGCTCCTGCTCCAGCGCCATGGCGCCTTCCAGGGCGCGAATGGAGATTTCCACCTGATCGTCGGCGGGGTTTTTGGTGGTGATTCGCTGCAACCATAACCCCGGTGCCACCATCGTCGACCACACGCTGCCCTGCCTCTTAGCGGCGAAACGAATCACTTCGTAGCTGACCCCGGCGATCGGCGGAAGAAGGGCCACCCTCGCCAGCAGCCGCGGCCAGAAGTCTTCGAAGGGCACCAGGGCGTAAACGGCAATGCTGACCAACATCACCACCATGAGAAAACTCGTTCCGCATCGCGGATGGAAGGTCGAAAAACTCTGCGCGCGGCTCACCCCGACCGGCTCCCCCGACTCGTAGTTGAACACGACTTTGTGTTCGGCGCCGTGGAATTCAAAGACTCGCCGTATGTCTTTCAACCGAGACACAAACGTCAAGAAGGTCAAGAAAATAGCTAGCCGAATGACGCCGTCGACCACGCTGAACCCAAGCTGTCCATCGAGCCAGGAGACACGATTTTGGATTTGGGTCGTCAGCAGCAGCGGAACGAACTTATAGAGAACGATAAAGAAACCCAGCGAGAAGGTGATGTTCACGGCCATCATCCAACCGGGAATCTGCTCCCCCACTTTGGCGTCTGACCTGTCTTCTTCCGGCAGGGCTTCGTTCGCCGAGTAGCGAAGGGTTCTGATGCCCAGCCCCAGCGCCTGTCCGATCGTTCCCAGTCCACGAAGGATGGGCCATCTGAAGATCCTGTATTTTTCCGACGGGCGCTCCAGTCTGCCTTCCTGGGTGACGACTTCCCCGTCGGGTCGGCGTACAGCGACACAATAACTGTGGGGCGCTCTCATCATCACCCCCTCGATGACGGCTTGTCCTCCAATGAGAGGATCATCGCCGCTTTCGAGCACAGGCAGCAGTTGTATGTGCGCCGAGAGGCGGAAGAATCGGCGTAAGCTGGTTCCAAAATGCAACATCTCGGAGACCTTTCTCTGGTGTTGTGAATCAATGGTTCGTGAGAAGGATCGGAATCCCCCCCCGCCGGTGCGAGCGCGGTAACTAATTGAATCTACGCGGACTAGTGGCCAAAGGTTCCGGTAGCCTCACGACGATGGAGTCTCTGAAATAACTCGATTCACGATCCAGGATGTCAAATTCCATTGTACGATAGAATGACGCCATGCTGAGAAAGCTCTGGGATCGGTTGCGCCCCATCGTTTTTTGGAGCTACCGACGGGGATCTTGGCAGTACGACTTGATCGTCGTCGGGATTCTCGCGTTCATCTTCCTGACTCCTCGTGATCTTTTCCGAGATCAGCCACGGCCTCCGAGCGCGCAACAGATTGCCGATCTCTCCGACGGCAAGGGTACCGTGGTGTTCTGGGTTGAGCGCAGCGTTATCGACGACACTCCCGAGGAAGAGTTGACCGAGAAGCTACGCCGCTTGTTGCGGCAGCGCCAAGACAAGAACCTTCGCATCATCGACATGCAACCGACCAAGGACGCCGAGGGAAAAGTGCGGGCCTACCTGGTCTACGCGCGCCCTTGAAAATCGGTCCATCACTGAAACCGTAAAGCAAGCTGAAGGGTCCTAATAATCGTGCGTACTTGGGTTGCCGCGGCTCTACTGATCTGCCCCTCGGTACAGGCCGGCTCCGATCTGGAAACGCTGCTGGCGCGCATGGACCGGGCGGCCGCCGAGTTCCGCGGGATGCAAGCCAACCTCCGCTGGGTCAAATACACCGCCATCGTCGAGGATGAGAGCGTCGAAGAAGGGGTGATCAAGGTTCTTCGTGGGAAGGACGGAGAGTTCCGTCTTCTGGTGGAATTCCAGGCGCCGTACTCCTATTTCTTCGCCGTTCGTGGTGCAAAGGCTGAGATCTACCGTCCCAGGATCGCGACGGTGGAAGAATACGATGTCTCGAATTCCAAGGCTGCTCTCGAGCAAGCGCTGCTGTTGGGATTCGGAACAGAGGGCCGTTTTCTGAGTGAGCACTATAACGTTACTTGGCAGGGTCACGAGACCGCCGCCGGAAAGGCCGCGGTCAAGCTGGAGTTGGTCCCCAAGGCCGAGAAGATGGCGCAGCGCATCCCTCGGCTTGAGATGTGGGTTTCCACAGCCAGTTGGCAACCCGTCCAGCAAAAGCTATACCTACCCGCGGCCGGCGACTATCGTCTGTACACCTACACCGAAATCGCGCTGAACCCGCCGTTGCGGGGATCCGATCTGCGGTTGAAGATTCCTAGGGGCGTGAAGCGGGTTTACCCACAGCGCTAGGCCAGTCAAGCGCCAGCTTCCCCCCGGCCGCACTGTCGAAACAAGATCCATGATCGTCGGTCGCATCTAGAATAGGGGAGTGTTCTATCGGCTGGTTCTCGACGTCACTATCTTCGTTCACTTCGCCTTCATTGTGTTTGTCATCTTCGGGGGGCTGTTGGCGTGGAAATGGCGATGGATGAAGTGGGTCCATGCGCCTGCCTTAGGCTATGGCGTCCTGGTTGAGCTGTTTCAATGGTACTGCCCTTTGACGATGCTCGAACAATCTCTCAGGGTGAAAGCGAACTTGCCGGTTCACTTAGGCAGTTTCATCTCTCGCCAGCTGTGCAACCTCATTTACGTCGACGTGCCCCAGCGGTACCTGATCGCAGGTGCCGTTGCCGTCGCCGCCCTTAACATAGCGCTGTATTCGTACCTGGGCCGTTCGCGCGCTTAGTCAGGCGGCCCGGTGAGCACCGGCGTCTGAGCATTCGGCGGAGAGCGGAGAGAGGTGCGGGATTGCTCAGCGGCACAGACGGCCCTGTCTGTCCGCGGCAAACCGATGGTCTACCTAAGCCGCCCTGACGCACCCCTCAGCGATTGACCAATGTCAAGAAGATGTAGAACAGGACGGCGACGACGGCAAAGGTGAGTCCGCCGATCACAAAGAGGTTTGGCAGGCCTTCGGGGTCAGTTTGTGCTTCGCTGTCTGGAAATCGGGCTATCCGTTCGGGAAGCGGCTGAGCTACTCCCGACGTGTCACTCAACTCGGTAACGGAGGGTTCCTCGTGCGCGGCGCTCGAACTCAGCAGCTGCGCGGAGGCCGGAGCGGTAAGCTCCTCCGCCACCGCCGTGGCAGTCACTGCCGGCGAGGCGACGCTTGGAGCGGTCGCGGGATCAGTCGGACCGCCGTCGAAACCTGGAGTCGTTGGCCACGCTGCTTCATCGCCGGCAGGCGACTCGACGACGGCGTCGGCCGGTGCAGCCGCCGGTTGTGCGTCCAACGCCGCGGAGGGTTGAGCTTCCGTGACTGCAACCCCTCCGGCTTGAAGCGCACTGCGAAACTGAACCGCTGTCTGGAATCGCTCGGCCGGCTCTTTGGCGAGCGCGCGCGTAACGACTTGCGACAGCTGTTCAGAAAGCGCCGGATTGACCGTGCTCGGAGCGGGCGGGTCCTCCTGGACGTGGGCCTGCATGACTTCGAATTGGCCCTTGCCCTCAAACAGCTTTCGTCCGGTGAGCAACTCGTAGAGGATGGACCCCATGGCGTAGATATCAGTCCTCTCATCGAGGGTCGGTAGTCCCTTGACTTGCTCGGGTGCTGTGTAGTGAAGCGACCCAATCATCGTGCCCGCCTGAGTCAGGCTCGGATCCGCGTACATCTTCGCCAGCCCGAAGTCCGTCAACTTCAGCGCGCCTTGCTCGGTTACGATCATGTTGACCGGGGACAAGTTTCTGTGCACAACGCCGTTGGCGTGGGCGTATACCAGCGCGGATAGCGCCTGAGACGTGTAGTCGACCGCCTCGCCGGTGTCGATTGTGTCCGCTCTGAGAAGTGCTTCGAGAGTTGAACCTTCGACCAGCTCCGTGGTCATCACGAGCTGGTCTTCCAGCTCCATCGCGTTGTAGAAGGAGACGATATTGGGGTGCGAGAGCCGCGCTCTGATTTTCGCTTCACGCAAGAACCGCTCGACTCGCTCTTGATCGTCCCTCAAGCCTTTGGGCAGGATCTTGAGGACTTCAAAACGCTGCGCCAGGACGTTGCGTACCTTAAACGTTACACCCGATGCCTCCGTCTCACGAATCTCGACAATTTCACCAGGATTTCCGATTTGGCTCCTCTGACGGCACGAGTCTACACCCTCACCCGGCGAAGCGCAACCATTTCTCCACCCGAAAGAGGCGGCGGCTGAGGCGGGACCGATCGAGCCCCCTTCTTGCCCCTCATGGGGGCTGATCCGCCGCTGCGAAGTCAATTTCGCAGACACCCCTCCGAGCTTCCGTCCTCAGTACACAGATTTCGCATTCGCCAAGTGCGGTGCTACCCGCCCGGCACAGGCAGCGCCCAGATCCTCCGCAGCATGTCGCCAAACAGCCGCCGGTCCAGATGTCCCTCCGCGAACAAGAGCCAGTAATACCGCGCGTGTTTAATTAGCCGTCCGCCCGTCTTCATCAGCCGGTGCTGCAAGCTCGTCAGCGACCAGTTCTTGATTCGCTGCGGCAGCCCGAGCCGCCGCCAGAGATTGCCCAGGTTGTAGGCCAGCACGCTTAACTGCAAGCGCACCTCGTTCGCCCGGAAGCGATGGCACGACAGCCGCGTCCAGTGCGTCGCTTGCTTACCTTCTTTGATCCACTGCTCCGCCGTGCCGCGCTGGTTGTAGAAACGCACCACCGACCGGCTTGGCAAGCTCATGTTCGTCACGATAAAACCGACGCGCGCGAACAGCTCGCCCTGGTGGTGCTCGACCTTGGCGACAACTCGTCTCGGCTTCTTCCAGCTCTCCGCCTGATAGCGAAAGCTCTTGTAGCGCACTAGCGGCTTGCGGCCGGGCCTCCCCGGCGGACGAAACAGGATGTCTTCGATCTCTAACTCCAAGCTTCTGTTGGCCGGAATGCGGATGGCGTACTGCACGCCGCGTTCCTCCGAAGCCTCATAAACTTCCGGTTTGGCAAAGGCCGCGTCGGCCCGGAAGGCGACCTGCTTGCCCGCAGCCTGTTGGCGCTCAATCTCCGGCAACAATAGCTCATCCCAGTCCTCGGCGCTGTGCACGTTGCCGGGACGCAGCTTGGCAGCGAGGCAATCACCGTGCTGGTTGAACAAAAGCAACGGGTGGTAGCAGACCGACTCGAAGTGTCCGTTGTAGGCACTGCCTTCCTGTTGGCCATGGACCGGACTCTCGGTGGAGTCCATGTCCAGAACGACCCGCGCGGAGTCGTCGAACGCCTCCGCTTGCCCGACCAGCTCTCGGTTCAGCGTCATCAGCCCGAGCAGATTCTCTTCGCTCGCCAGCATCTCCGTCTCGAAGCCGTGCAGCGTCGAGGTCAAGGCCGCACCGCGATCCCAGATCTTCTGCGAGCCGATCAAGCGAAACGTCGGGTCAGCCGACACTCGGACGGCGTCGTTGAGGTCCTCGTAGCCCGCCAAGCGGCTGTAGATCGACTGCCGCAACAGATCAGCGAGCGTGAACTGCTTGTTTGTGCCTTGCCGGGAGTCGCTGAGATGCTCGTCAATCAGTTCTCCGAGACCGAGCCGTTCGTCCAGTTCGCGAACCAAAATCAGGCCACCGTCGGAAGTGACGTGCGATCCCTGGAAATCGACTTTCAACGAGCCGTTGAAACTTAGCTGGAATGGCTTGGTTTGTTTTTCACCCATTGGGTGTTGGCCTCCCTGGCGTCCTCATCGGGCTCTAGCCCCTATGAATAAAGACGCTCAAGGCCGCCGGAAGGTCGAGAGGTCTGAATCAAATTGGAAATGCGGGTTTCATATCCACCAATTTTTTGTCCGATTTCGAAATGCATAGCCCACGCACCCGGAAAATAGATATCTTGGTCAGAAGTTCCTAGATTTCAGGAACTTACACGAACCTCATCGGCCGTCTACAGTTTTCCAGCATGATGGTACGACGAGGTTTGCGGCGGGTCAATGAGGCCCCGATAGCAATTCCCCCAGGGGCTAACGCTGATCGGAAGCAGTCGAAAGACCCTATGCGGGCAAAAACAGGTGGCTTACACGTATGTCCGGCTTCGGAAGCGAGCGTGTCATGTTAGAGGACATCCCCTAGCAGCTACTTCTGCTCTTCGGGCTGCTTCTGGGTGTCGTCGATGATGCCGCCGAACTTGATATCCGCCTGGCCTTTGAACTGCTTGTAGTCTTTGTACTTAATGATCATGCGGATTTTCTGGTCCCCGCTTTCGAAGTGCAACACATCGTCAGCACGCGTGTAGACCGGGAACCAGTACTTGCCGTCCACCTGATCGCGGTAGGTTTCGAAGCGGGGGAATTGCTGGTCTTGCTTCTTTTTCTGGATGCCTTCGCCTTTGCCGTAGGTCTTGACGATCTGTAGATCCCGCTGGTCGACCCAGATCTGCCCGACGAAATAGCGCTTTCCCTTGATCATTTTCTTCGGCTTGACCGAGAACAAGTAGCAGTCGATCTCGTCGATCTTTTGCGGCCCTAAGTAGCGCACGTGGTAGTTCGGAAGCTCTTTCGTGGTCATGACAAACGGTTGGACGGAACGAATGTCTTCCAGATCTTCCGGCGTCATCAGAATGTTCTTCAGCGTGGAAACCGGAGCGTAGGCCACCCGTTCTGTCCTCTCACCGCCGGGGCCGAAGATGATGTCGGACTCCATATGGTACCTGCCGCGCACCCCACCACCTTCGTCGTACTCGAGAATCTTCACGGTCTGGTAGTAGGTGTAGTTCTCCCGAGCCTTGGCAAACTCGGTTTCCTTGGCTACGAATTGCTCGATGATCTGGTCAATCGGAATCGGGGGGTCGCCCGTCGTCGCGGCTGCGGCTGCGACGGAAGCCGACGGAGCGGCTAGCGCCAACGAAAGCGCAAACAATAGCGGGTGGGAAACCTTCGACAACGTTTTCATGGCTTTAGCCCTTGGGTTTGTTCAGCCGGGGAGTTTCGCAACCGCCGGGGGAAACAGTCCTCCCCTGCAACTCAGACGCGCGACCTGCGTGTTAGGTTGCGCTGCCATCACCATACAGAACCGCGGGCACGGGGCGCAACACGAGGCGGCCAACTTGGCGCGACCTTAACCCGCATTTCTCACCAGCTGACGGTCGAAGCGCACGATAGGCCCGCCACTACTTCGTTGCGCTTGCTCACCGTGCTCAACGTAGGGTTCAAGTACGCCCGCATTGTTCAAGAAACTCGGCGCCGAGCGGCGCGCGCCTTGTACTGACGGGCCTCTCACGCACTTCGCCTCGCCACCTGGTGAGAAAAGCGGGTTAGCAAACCACCTGCTCTTGGTAGACTCCGAAGACGCCGCGTAGCGTATCGGAGATCTCTCCGAGAGTTGCTTCGCTTTCGACCGCCGTGAGAACGCCCGGCATCAAGTTGGCCGACGATCCCGCCGCATCCTCCAATTTGCGGAGTGCGTCTCTCGCCTTGCGGGAATCGCGCGCTTCCTTGAACCGTGCGAGTTCCTCGATTTGGCGCTTTTCCAACTCCGGGTCGATCCTCAGCACAGGGGGCTGGGTTTCATCTTCGAGCTGGAAGGCATTCACGCCCACGATGGTTTGCTCGCCCGATTCCACCTTCTTTTGGAATTCGTACGCCGCGTTCTGGATCTCGCGTTGGACGAAACCCTGCTCCACCGCGGCGACCATTCCTCCCATGGCTTCGACGTTGTCGAGGTAACCGCGGGCTCCGTCTTCGATCTCGTCGGTGAGTTGCTCAATCACGTAGGAGCCTCCCAGAGGGTCGGCTGTGCCGGCGATGCGGCTTTCGTGCGCCAACACTTGTTGCGTTCGGAGGGCCAGCTTAGCGCTTTCTTCGGTCGGTAGAGCCAGCGCCTCGTCGAAGCCGTTCGTATGCAGTGACTGCGCTCCGCCCAAAACAGCCGCCAGCGCTTCATAAGTGGTGCGAACCACATTGACCTGAGGTTGCTGGGCGGTGAGTGTCGAGCCGGCGGTCTGGGCGTGAAAGCGCATCTTCATCGAGGGCTCGGCCTTCGCTCCGAATCGCCCCTTCATCAAGCAGGCGTACAGGCGGCGGGCTGCGCGAAATTTGGCGACCTCTTCCAGGAAGTTGCGATCCGCGCTAAAGAAGAACGACAACCGGGGAGCAAACTCGTCTATGTCCAAGCCGGCGTCCAGCGCCGCTTCGATGTATGCGGCGGCGTTGCCAAGTGTAAAAGCGACTTCCTGCACGGCTGTCGCGCCGGCTTCCCGCATGTGGTACCCGCTGATCGAGATGGGGTTCCATTTCGGCGTTTCTCGACTGCTCCACGCCAATAGGTCCGTGACGATCCGCATCGACGATTTCGGAGGGTAAATATAGGTCCCGCGGGCGACGTATTCCTTCAGAATGTCGTTCTGCACGGTTCCACGCAGCGCTTTTAGGTCGGCCCCTTGGCGCCGCGCTGCTGCAACGTAGAAGGCCAATAGGATCATGGCCGTCGCGTTGATCGTCATCGACGTCGAGACTTGCCCTAGTGGAATCTCGTCGAAGAGCCGCTCCATGTCGGCCAGCGAGCGAATGGGAACACCCGCTTTGCCCACTTCACCGAGTGCCAGCGGGTGGTCGGAGTCGTAGCCCATCTGGGTAGGAAGGTCGAAGGCCACGGACAGCCCACTGATGCCTTGGGAGATTAAGTAGCGGTAACGCTCGTTGGACTTGACCGCGTCCCCAAAACCAGCGTATTGGCGCATCGTCCAGAGCCGATCGCGGTACATGCCTGGGTGGATTCCCCGGGTGAAGGGAAACTCGCCGGGTTCGCCCAGGGGGTGCTTCGTGGCGGCGGGTTGGTCGTGTTTTTTCATGGCGAACCTTTAGGGGTGCGGCATGGGGTTCCGGCTGGGCTTACGTTACGCCTGGACTAAGCCAACGGCCGCAAGTCTCGGCAAAACGACCGCCGAGCCATGCGCTACAGGATCTGATTCCACGTGCCTTCCGGGACGCCGCTTGTGACAGCCGCGGTTTTATTCACGCCTTACGGCCCCCGGTTTTTTCACAGACCCTAACGCTCGCGGCTCGGCTCCCTACCTCTCCGCGAGATGCGCTTGGCACGCAAGAACGACGACATCCCGAATCCCCCGAAGAGCAGTACGAAAAAGCCGACCAGCAGCAGGCGCCCCCAACCTCCCGGTTCGCTCTCCAAATCCTGGTAGGTGCGGATCAATCCCTGACGCCCAAAGATAAAGAACAGCGTCAGGGCGAAGAAGACGAACCCCATCACCTCATGAAACAGCTCCTGTGCCATCCGCCAAAGCTTCGGCAGGAACTTTCGAACTTCATAGACACCGGCCGCCACCGCCCGCATGACCTGCATGGCAGTCTCATGCTAGCAAAGGGGGGGGGAAGGCCTTCCAGCGTTTCGGCTGCGTATGACCCCACAAGGACAATGTGACGCCACCCGCATCGGTTTTTGCCCAGTTGTCGTTTGGTGCGGGGACGAGCTGCGCGGGAGAAGCAGTTTATGACGGGGAACGGTCTTCTTCCGGAGGCGCTTCAGCGGCGTCTTCGACCGCGGAAGCCTCGCTCGTTGCCTCCCGCGGGGCGTCGTCATCGCCGGTGATCTCGCCTTCGCCCAGTAAGCCCTTGCTGATCTCTTCCAGCTCCTTCAGGGACGGAAGTTCCGACAGATCGCTAAGGCCGAACTGTACCAAGAAATCTTTGGTCGTCCGGTAGAGCATGGGCTTTCCGATGACCTTCTTGCGGCCGGCCGTCGTGATCAGCTTGCGGCTCAAAAGCGTGTGGATCACGCCGGTGGCGTTGACGCCCCGAATGGCCTGAATCTCGGGAATCGTCGCCGGTTGCTTGTAGGCTATGACAGCGAGGGTTTCGAGCGCCGGCAGCGAGAGCTTCAGCTTCGGCCGGAGCGTCCCGACGAAATTGCGAACCGTCTCGTGGTGCTCGGCTTTGGTGGACATCTTGTAACCGTTGGCCACCAGGCGGATTTCTGTCCCCCGCTCGGGCTTTTGAGACTCGTGGATGAGTGCCTCTAAGTCGGCTTTGACGACGTCTACGGGCAGCTCGAGTCCGCTAGCAATTTGCTCCAAGGTCAGCGGTTCCTCCGCGACGTAGACAATCGCTTCCAGAAGGGCCCGCCGTGCTGTCTCGTCGGGCAGAGAAGATGCGAGTCTGGGCTGGTCGCTCACTCCAAGTACTCCGCTTCGACGGCGAACAACGGCTGTTCGCTGCTGAAGACGACATCGAACATTTTGTGTTTCCGAACGACGATTTCGCCGAACAGTTCGTCCTGCCGCAGGATAATCGCTTGCATGCGCACCATTTCGAGGACGGCCAGCAGGGTGGCTATCATGGCCCGGCGGCTTGGCTGGCGTTCGAAAACCTCCCGCAACACGACAGGTTTGTCCTCTCCTCGTAGCAGGTTTTTCAAATACTCGATGCGGCTCTCTACCGAGACATCCCCGCCCGGCACGTCGAAACGGGGCCGGTTCTTGGCCCTTTCAAGCACGCTTTGAAAGGTGTTGACCAAATCGAAGACAGAGACGGCCAAGCCCGGCTCATCGGCTTCGTCGAGAAAAGCCTCCAGCGGCGGGTTCGACCAGACGTTCTCTTCGACGAGACGTTTCTGCTGGAGCATCTGGGCGGCCTCGACGAACTTCTCGTGCTCCAGTAACTGTTGAATCAGCTGTTCCCGCGGATCTTCCTGCTCCGCCTCGGGAAGAGTCGGGTCGTGCGGCAACAGCATCTTCGACTTGATTTGGATCAGGGTCGCCGCCATGAAGACGAACTCGCCGCCCAAGTCTACGTTCAGCTCTTTCGCGTTGCGGAGATAGTCCAGGTACTGCTTGGTAATCTTCGCAATCGGAATATCGTAGATGTTGATCTTCTGCCTGCGGATCAAATCGAGCAGCAGATCAAGTGGGCCGGCGTATTGTTCGAGTTTGACGTCGAACGAAGAGCCGTCTTCCGCGCTTCGAGGCCCTTCCGCCGGCGGCTGTTCGTCGGGACCGGGGGTCTCTTCCGTCGACAAGGGGGATGCAGTGGGATCACTCACAGCAGACTCTTCATGCTAACCCGCAACAGGCGCCGGGTCTACAACCGCGAGTTTGAAATTGTGGCTCGGCGCCTCGGGGAAACCGGAATCTTGCGGTCCGACTGCTAAACATTCGTCCCGCCGTCCGCATTGATACATGCTCCTGTCAAATAACTGCTTTGCGGTCCCGCCAGGAACGCGACCAGCTCTGCGATCTCGTCCGGCTTGCCGTAGCGGCCCAACGCCGTGCGGGGTGTCAAGAGGTCCGCAAATGGGCCTTGGGCAGGGTTCATGTCCGTATCAATCGGCCCAGGCTGGACACAGTTCACGGTGATTCCCTGGGGGCCGAGGTCCCGCGCCCAAGCCCGGGTCAAACCTGCTACGGCGAACTTGCTCATGGTGTAAAGCCCCAAGTTCGCTAGTGGCATACTTTCCCCGAAAATGCTTCCGATGTTGATGATCCGGCCTCCTTCCCCCATAACCCTGTCCGCCGACCGCGAGACGACGAAAACACCTCGAACGTTGACATTCATGGCGCGATCGAATTCCTCGTCGGTCGTCTCTTCGAGAGACGCGGACGACAACACGCCGGCATTATTGACCAAGATGTCGAGTCTGCCGAAACGCTCGACGACCTTGTCGACCAACCCTGCCACATCTTTCGCATTCCCCGAATCCGCCGGCATCGCTTCCGCCTCAACGCCTTTCTCGCGACAGGCTGCCGCCACAGTTTCAGCCGCTTCCGCCGACTGCGAGTACGTTATCGCCATGTTGGCGCCGTCCGCGGCCAACCGCCGGGCGATCGACGCCCCTATGCCGCGGCCGCCGCCCGTGACCAGCGCCGTTTTCCCCTGCAAGCTCATTTCCTCTCCTTGACGGTCCCCTGGTTTGGCGAGTCGAAAACGTTAGTACTCCATTTCATAAATACACTCACGTTTCGGGCGAGGGCAGGCGGGCACAGCATGCTGTGCCCCTACCGATTCGTTTCTATTGGGTGCCTGGAAATGTAGGGGCACGGCATGCCGTGCCCGAAGTTCCCGATCGTCCACCTGGCTTCTAAATCTAAATATACGTGACCGAACTTATGAAATGGACTACTTAGTTATCGCTGATGCAGAACAACTCGTCCTGGCTGCGCAGGAAAAGATCGCCGCCGACGATCACTGGTGAGGAAACGAACATCTCCTCGCCCATCTTGTTCGTTGCCAGAACTTCGTAGCTCTTGCCGAGCTTGAGAACGATTACATCGCCTTCTTCACTGGCAAGATAGAGCTTGCCGTTTGCAGCAACCGGAGAGGCCTTGAACGAATATGCTTCCGGCAACCGCTGCTGGTGGTAAAACTTCTCGCCGCTCTTGGCGTCCAACGCGCTCACCATCCCCCGGTCAGTCACGAAGTACAAAATCCCGTCATGCAACACCGGTGAGGCTGTATAGGAATTGCCTTTCTGGTTTGTCCACTTGACGTAGTCCGAGTCGTCGGTCAGGTCTCCCTTGCCGCCGAGTTTGACGGCCATCGTATTCCCGTCACGCCACCCGGTCATGGCAATCACCATTTCGTTTTCGACGTTCACAACGGCCGGAATCGCGTTGCCGCCGAGTCCCCCGGCCTCCCAGATCAGATCGCCGTTCTCAAGATCATAGGCCCGAATGCGGGTCGAACTCGTGATGAGCTGCTTTTGCCCTTCGTATTCCACAACGATAGGCTGCGGCCAACTGCTATGCTCGTCGCGCTCGGCTCGCCAGAGCTCTTTGCCGCTCCGTTTGTCCAGCACAACGATGTATGATTGGCCCTCGTGGTCGTTTTGGATCACCAGGCGGTTTCCGTGGACGACCGGAGCAATGCCCTCGCCGAATGCCATCCGCATCTGAAGCTGGCCGAGGTCCTTCTTCCATTTGAGGTTGCCCGCGAGGTCATAGGCGTAGAAGCCCCGCGAACCGAAATTCACGTAAAGCGTCTCCCCGTCGATCAGCGGTGAGTTCGACGCGAAGCTGCCGTATTGGCGGTGGTAGCCCTCGTGCGGCGTCTGCTCGGCCGCGGTCCTCTCCCAAAGAACTTTGCCCGAATTCTTGCCGATCGCCATCACCACGAATTTGTGGTTGACCAACGGCCCCGAACCACCACCGGGGCCACGACCCCCAAAGCCGCCACGTCTGCCACCGGGGCCGCCGCCTGGCCCTCCGCGGCCGAAGGCCTCTCGCATGATCTGGCGAAACTGGTTGCGTTCCTCATCGTTGAGTTCCCAAGGGCCGCGGCCTTTAAGAAGTTCCTGCGCCTTCTTACGTTGCTCTTCGGGCAGACGCTCCAGAAAGCGGCTGAAATCGAAGCCTCCGCCACCCGGGCCACCGGGACCTCCGGGCCCCCGCGCGCCCCCAGGGGGGCCACCCGGACCGCCGGGGCGTCCTCCACGGCCCGGTGCCGCGGCTTCCGGAATGGGTTCCGTGGGCACGGCTGTCGTCACGAAAATCGTGTCGCCCCAGATCACGGGCGTCGAGTTGCCCTTGCCGGGGATTTTGATCCGCCACTTGACGTTCTCGGTATCCGAGAAATGCAATGGAGCGTCACCTTCGGCGACTCCGTTGTTATTTGGGCCACGCCATTGATGCCATGAGTCCTTGGTCGTCGACTCGGCGAACAAAGCCGACACCGTGACTAGCGAAAGAGAAATGGTGAGCACGGTTGTTCTGAGGTTCACGATGATTACCCCCCGGGAGTAGACTGCCCGCGGTAACGACAGTCAAGGATCGCTTCCCTTAGATTAGCAAGGGCTGCTAGCAGATCGTGATCTTGCACGCGCGGACCCGCAATGACCTGAGTGAGATCGTTTGCGTTGATATGTTGGGAGATCCCAGCCGAGGTAACAAGACAAGAGGTTCTGCGACAAACAGAACACGCTTGGCCCTTTTCCCAACAATTTTCACTGGGGCGCCAAAGGCGGCGGCTTATAGAGGCTCCCGATCTACGCGTTGACGGTTGGCGGGGATCTCTTTATACTTATTAATGAGACTGCCTGCTGCCTCGGCGCCGGGCCGCTTTGGGCTGCGGCGAAGAGCTTCTCGAGCCGGCCGGTTAGCGAGAGCTCCGCCTGAGCTATCATAATTAGGTATATCAGCGCTGGCGTAGCTCAGCTGGTAGAGCATCTGATTTGTAATCAGAGGGTCGGGGGTTCGATTCCCTCCGCCAGCTCCAGAGACAACGCCGGCGACCAACGGTTTGGCGGTCAAATCCTGTAAAATCGGGGGGTTAAAGTGCAACGGAATTCCGGCGGGAGTAACTCAATGGTAGAGTCACAGCCTTCCAAGCTGTTGGTTGCGGGTTCGATCCCCGTCTCCCGCTCCAGAGAGTGCTCCTCCGCGGCGAGTTGCCGGGTAACGGCGGGCCGATGTAGCTCAGTAGGTAGAGCGCGTCCTTGGTAAGGACGAGGTCACCAGTTCGAGCCTGGTCATCGGCTCCAGAGAACCCGCCGGACCAGAACCTCAGGGACAGGTCACGGGCCGCGGAGCAACGGGCAGAGGGGCTCGGGACAGGTCCAGGTTTGAGGGACGGGTGGCCGAGCGGTCAAAGGCAGCAGACTGTAAATCTGCCGCGCTACGCGCTACGGAGGTTCGAATCCTCCCCCGTCCACCAAGGAAGACGCGGGAGATGACACACAGGCGCGGCCGCAGAGAGGACGAAAGGGAATGGCGAAGGAGAAATTTGATCGTTCGAAGCCGCACGTGAACGTGGGCACGATCGGGCACATCGATCACGGCAAGACGACGCTGACGGCGGCGATCACGAAGGTGTTGCAGAAGCACGACTCGAGCGTGGCGTTTCGATCGTTTGATTCGATCGACAACGCGCCGGAGGAGAAGGCGCGGGGGATCACGATCGCCGTGGCGCATGTGGAGTATCAGACGTCGAACCGCCACTACGCGCACGTGGACTGTCCGGGGCATGCCGACTACATCAAGAACATGATCACGGGGGCAGCGCAGATGGACGGGGCGATCTTGGTGGTGGCGGCCACCGACGGGCCGATGCCGCAGACCCGGGAGCATATCTTGTTGGCTCGTCAGGTCGGGGTGCCCTACATCGTGGTGTTTTTGAACAAGGTGGATGCGGTGGACGACCCGGAGCTTTTGGAGTTGGTGGAGCTGGAAGTCAGGGAGCTGTTGTCGAGCTATGACTTTCCGGGGGATGACATTCCGGTGATCGGGGGCTCGGCGCTGAATGCGCTGAACGGGGAGGAGGCGGCGGAGAAGGACATCTCGAAGCTGATGGAGTCGGTGGACGCCTACATACCGACGCCGCAGCGCGAGAAGGACAAGCCGTTTTTGATGCCCATCGAGGACATTTTTTCGATCTCCGGGCGCGGCACGGTGGTCACGGGCCGGGTGGAGCGAGGGACGGTGAAGGTGGGCGAGGAGATGGAGATCGTCGGATTTGGGGAGACGCAGAAGCGGGTGATCACGGGCGTGGAGATGTTCAAGAAGTTATTGGATCAGGGGGAAGCGGGCGACAACGTGGGGTTGTTGGTGCGCGGGTTGGAGAAGGACGAGGTGGAGCGCGGGCAGGTGGTGGCGAAGCCGGGATCGATCACGCCGCACACGAAGTTCCTGGGCGAAGTGTATGTGTTGAAGAAGGACGAAGGGGGACGGCACACGCCGTTTTTCAGCGGCTACCGGCCGCAGTTTTATTTGCGGACGACGGATGTGACCGGGGTGGCGGAGTTGCCCCAGGGGACGGAGATGGTGATGCCGGGCGACAATGTCACCATGACGGTGGAGCTGATCTCGCCGGTGGCCATGGAAAAGGGCTTGCGCTTCGCTATCCGCGAAGGCAGCCGCACCATCGGTGCCGGCACCGTCACCGAGATCGTGGAATAGAGAGCAGAGGTGAACCATGGCGCGCGAGATCATCACTCTTGAGTGCACGGAGACGAAAGACCGTAATTATACGACCACCAAGAACAAGAAAAACAAATCCGGACGGCTGGAGCTGAAGAAGTACTCGCCGAGAGTGCGGCGACACACGCTCC
Organism: Bryobacterales bacterium; assembly: GCA_965248105.1. Classification (GTDB taxonomy): domain Bacteria; phylum Acidobacteriota; class Terriglobia; order Bryobacterales; family UBA6623. The sequence continues at coordinate 598,539 of CBDFIK010000005.1, read as the reverse complement.
ACCGCGAAGTGAAGTGAGACTTTGGCGGGTGGTGGCGCACCCGCATTGGCGGTGGTCCAGTTGCCTGCGGCCGTACAGTTGGAGATGTCAGGGGCGTAGGTTCAACGGTAGACCAGCGGTCTCCAAAACCGCGAGTGGGGGTTCGAATCCCTCCGCCCCTGCCAGGCATGGAGAAGATGGGCCGATCGAGGACCTAAACATCGCGTCCCAGGCCGGCGGAGAGAGACGACCATCGCAAAGAAGACGCGACAGAGCGGAATTCAGGGTTGGGTCAACACGGTGGCAAGTTGGCCGAGCCGCTTCCGGACGTATGTGGATGGCTTGCGCCGCGAAATGCGGCTGGTCACCTGGCCCAGTTTGAATCAGGTTCGAGCGACCACCATGGTCGTCCTCGTGACCGTCTTTGTTTTCGCGTTTTTCTTTGGCGTGGTGGACTACATTTTGACCTACGGTCAGACGCGTGTGTATGAGTATTTCTCGAACTGACGATACACGTAACGGCTTGGTGTGCTGTGACCGATTTCGATAGTTCAGAGCAGAACAAAACGGCTGAGGAAGCTGTTTCCAGTGCGCCGGTGGAGCCGCGCGCCGAGCCGGCGGATCGTCCCGGAGAAGAGGCCGTAGCTGACCCAGGCGCCAGCGAAACCACCGACTCTGGCGCCGCCCAAGCTGGGCAACCGGACCAGCAGCAAGAAGCGGCTGGGTCAGAGCCCGAGGAGTCCGTCGCGGCAGCACCGTCCGAGCCTGTGACGCCGGCTCCGGACGAAGTTCCCGCTGCAGCGGAGGAAGCTCCCGCAACGGCAGCGGAGGCTCCGGCTGAGACAGAACGAACTCTCGACGATGCAGGAGAGGCTCCCGCCGCCGTCGAGGAAGCCTCGACCCCTGCTGCTTCGGTGGCGGAAGAGGAACTTACGGAGACCTCCACGGGCGAGGGTTCTGAAGAGAGCGAGCCTCCCAAGGAGCCTGTGACGCCGACTCCGGACGAAGTTTCCACTGCAGCGGAGGAAGCCTCCGCTGATGCAGAGCAAACTCTCGACGATGCGGGGGAGGCTCCGGCCGCCGTTGAGGAAGCCGCGACCCCTGCTGCCGCGCTGGCGGAAGAGCAGCCTACCGAGCTCCCCGCGGCAGAGGAGAGCGGGCCCGCGGCTGAGCAGCCCGCGGAACCACCGGAAGCGGCTATCGAGGAATCGGATCCACAGGCTGCTCTGAGCGAAGACGCGGAAGGCAAGCCGCAACAAGAACCGGCAGCTGAGCAGCCCGAGCCGGCGGAAGCAGAGGCTGGGGAGCAGCAAGAGGAACCGCAAGCGGTGGGCGAAGAAGCCGCAGCCGCGGCGCTCGCGGTGGCGGCAGAGCGGTCCGAGGATGAGGGCGGCGATGTTCAGCAAGAGGCAGCAGAAACCGAAGTAGAATCGCAACCCTCGAACAGCGAAGGCGGAGAGCCGGCTCCGGCCAAGCCACCGAAAGTGACGCCTGTTCCGGGGATGGACTGGTACATCATTCACACTTACTCAAGTTTTGAGAACAAGGTCAGGGAGAGTTTACACACCAGAGCCGAAGCCTTCGGGTTTTCCGATCGTATTGGAGAGATCCTGATTCCCACCGAAGACGTCATCGAGATGCGCGGCGGAAAGAAGGTTAGATCGAAGCGACTACTGTACCCCGGCTACGTGCTGGTGCAGCTCAACATGGACGACGAACTCTGGCATGTGGTCAAGAATACGCCTCGGGTAACCGGATTCGTCGGTGGGGGCCACACGCCAACACCGCTGACGGTCGACGAAGTCAACCAGATTCTCTATCGGCAAACCGTTTCAGCCGAGAAACCGAGGCCCAAACTGACGTTCCAGAAGAGCGATCGGGTCAAGATCGTCGATGGGCCGTTCACGAATTTTACGGGCACGGTCGAGGAGGTCAACCCAGACCGCAACACCCTCAAAGTGATGGTCACGATTTTCGGGCGGGGAACTCCCGTCGAGTTGGAGCATTTTCAGGTAGAGAAAGAAAGGATCTAACGTTCGAGGTCTAAAACTGCTATGGCCAAGAGAGTCAAGACTCGAATCAAGCTCCAGATCATGGCGGGGAAGGCGACGCCTGCGCCCCCGGTAGGGCCGGCCTTAGGTCAGGCTGGAGTCAACATCATGGACTTTTGCAAGGCCTTCAACGCCAAGACCTCGAACAAAGAGTTGGAAGGGCTGATCGTTCCTGTCGTGATCACCGTGTATCAGGATCGCTCTTACACCTTTATCACCAAGACCCCGCCGGCCGCGGTTCTCATCAAGCGTGCCGCCAGTCTGGCCAAAGGCTCCGGCGAGCCCAACCGTGAGAAGGTGGGCACGTTAACCCGCAAGCAGGTTCAGGAGATCGCCAAGCAGAAAATGCCGGACTTGAACTGCCACGACCTGGAGGCCGGGAGTCGTATTGTGGAAGGGACCGCTCGGAGCATGGGTGTCGTTGTGGAGTAGGGTCGCTGGTAGATTCCCGGCAAGCGCGGGCATCAGGTTGCAGGCGATTCCGCCGGGTGGTAGGACCAAGGAAGTCTTATGGCAAAAGGACGAGGCAAGAAATACAGCGCCGTGCTCGAGAAGATCGAGAAACGGCCCTATGCGCTAAACGAAGCGATCCCATTCTTAAAGAAGAATAAGATTTCCGCCTTCGATGAGACAGTGGAAGTGCATATGAACCTCGGGGTCAATCCGAAGCACGCCGATCAGATGGTTCGCGGAACGGTTGTGCTGCCCAATGGGTTGGGCCGATCTAAGAAGGTGCTGGTGATTACCTCGGGCGAGAAGGTGAAAGAAGCCGAGGAAGCCGGGGCGGATTTCGTGGGTGGTGAAGAAATGGTCAAGAAGATCCAGTCAGAGAACTGGCTGGACTTCGATGCCGTCATCGCCTCACCTGACATGATGAAATTCGTTGGCCGGCTGGGAAAGATTCTTGGCCCGCGCGGGCTGATGCCGAATCCCAAAACAGGCACGGTGACGATGGATGTGGCGCAGGCGGTCCAGGAAATCAAGGCCGGCAAGATCGAATTCCGGGTCGATAAAGGGGGCGTGATCCATGCGCCCGTCGGAAAGCTGAACTTTGGCGACGACAAGTTGGCGGAAAACGCCACGGTTTTGATCCAGGCTGTGGTGAAGGCGAAACCGTCTTCGGCCAAAGGGCACTATGTTCGCAGCGTTAGCATTTGTTCTACGATGAGTCCGGCGTTGGACCTCAACGTCGCCGAAATGCTGTAGGAACGGTTGCTGACCCATGAAATCGAAAACGAAAAAGAAGAGCGAGCTGCAGCAGCTCCGCGGGCAGATCGCTGCGTTTCCAACGGTGGTCCTTTGCGCCTTCGAGGGACTGAGCGTCGAAGAAGACTGGCAACTGCGAGAAAGAGTCCGCGATAGCGGCGGGGAGTATCAGGTGGTAAAGAACCGCCTGGCGCGGCTGGCAGCTGAGGGAACGTCCTTTGAACCCGCTCTCGGAGAGCTTCGAGGCATGAGCTCCTTGGCGTTCGCCTCCGACGACCCGATCAGCCTGCTGAAGGCGCTGGTAGGTTATGCCAAGGAACACCCGGTGTTTCAGTTCAAAGCCGGTGTCGTTGAGGGCAGGGTGGTCGATGTTGCCGCCCTGAACGAACTCGCGAGTCTACCAGGTCGGGAGGGCCTCTACGCCAAACTGTTGTACCTGATAAACGCCCCGGCCCAACGGCTGCTGAGTGTTATCAACGGGAGCGCCCGCGACTTGGCGATCGTCTTAAAACAGGCCGTCGAACAGGAGAAGCTTTCGGCCTAGCAGCCCGTGGTCAAAGTGGGTTCGGGGAAAAAAATGGGGACTGCCATCGGATTTTAGCAGCCCATTTTTATATCAGAAAATATTGGAAACGAAGCACTTCGCGACGACACTTTCACCACGGGCTGCCAGGGTCTCCAGGGAGGCGTGAGGCCGAGTGGGAAGGCGAAGCCGGGCAAGATATTGACTTCTAAGGAGTAAGGACAAAAATGGCGGATATCAATGCAATTGCGGAACAGATTGAGGGACTGACGCTGCTGGAAGCGTCGGAACTCGTAAAGACCCTGGAGGAAAAGCTCGGCGTCTCGGCCGCTGCGGCGGCAGTGGCCGTTCCTCAGGCGGGAGCCGGCGGGGAAGCGGCGGCCGCGGCCGAGGAGCAGACCGAGTTCTCGGTCGTTCTGACCGGCATCGGCGGGAACAAGATCGCCGTCATCAAGGCTGTACGCGAGGTCACCAGTCTGGGTCTGAAAGAGGCCAAGGAACTGGTCGACAACGCGCCTCGACCCGTCAAGGAAGCCATTCCCAAGGATGAAGCCGAGGCGCTGCAGAAAAAACTGGCTGATGCCGGTGCTACGGTCGAGCTCAAATAGATGCCAGGCCGGCGTGGATCACGAGCCGGCCGAGTTTGCTGGGGTAGGGCGGCCGGCGGCGCGCGTGAATGGCATTTGAATTAATGCTGCCAAGGTGCTATACTGGATCTGTCGGAGCGCGTAGATTCGCCTATTCTTCCTTTCCGGACAATTTGACTCTTAGGGACTGCTGGACTTCGTGTGTGCAGTACTCCGAAAGTCTTCTATCACGGAACAGCTGGCCGGGCCCGCTGTGTCTTCCCGCAAACTAGGCTGGACACAAGGTCTATCCAGGCGGAGACGGGTCCGTTCCCCCTCGTGTTTCGGCATATGTTCCTACCTCACCTTTTGTGGTTTGCGCAGGCGCTTGGACGGCGCCGCTAGCTCGCACTGACCGGGAGCTAACAGTATTACTTGCGGTTGGCATCACCATTTCCTCTTTCGATTCGGTCGCTGGATCGGAACTTCTCAGGAGTAGCAGATGGCATCGACCACGATGAACGGCTCGCAAACTGAGCGATTTGACTTTTCCAGAATCCGGACGGCAATCCCGATCCCGAATCTGATCGAGGTGCAGAAGAATTCCTACGAGCGGTTCTTGCAAATGGATCGCTTGCCCAGCGAGCGGGACGACACCGGTTTACAGGCGGTCTTTAACTCCGTCTTCCCGATCACCGACTTCCGCGGCTTGAGCCAGTTGGAGTTTGTCGACTACTCGATCGGCGATTGGGAGTGTAAGTGCGGCCATCTGCGGGGGCTACATCACCTTCGTTCGACTTGCAAGAACTGTGGCGCCACGATCCGCACAGACCCTTACGGGCCCGAGGAGATTGCCTGCCAGGTGTGCGGAAGCTACAACGCGAATCTCGTGACGTTCTGCACCAAATGCGGCGATCCGGTTGGGTTGAAGCTCAAGTACGACGTCGAGGAGTGCCAGGAGCGGGGAATGACTTACGCCGCGCCTCTCAAGGTCACCATTCGGTTGACCATTTACGAGAAAGACGCCGACAGCGGCAAAAAGATCATTCGCGACATCAAAGAGCAGGAAGTATTCTTCGGCGAGGTGCCGCTGATGACCGACGGCGGGACTTTCATCATCAGTGGCACGGAAAGGGTGATCGTCTCGCAGTTACACCGCTCTCCTGGCGCGTTCTTTGAATCGTCCAACCGGCGAACCTCCTTTTTGGGCAAGATTATTCCCTATCGCGGCAGTTGGGTCGAGTTTGAATACGACGCAAAAAATCTGCTCCATGTAAGGATCGATCGCAAACGGAAGTTTTTGGGGACGGTATTTCTGCGTGCATTGGGACTCAAGACCGATGAGGAGATTCTGAGGGCGTTCTACACGGTCGACAGCATCAGCATTGATGGCCGGCAGCTACTCCGCAAGGTTTCGGAAAGTCTGTTGGGGACCAAGTTGTCCCAAGCGGTCACAGACTCGAAAGGGCGGGCGCTTGCTCCCAAAGGCCGCAAGCTGACGCGTGCCGTGCTGAAGGAGATCCAGAAGGCGAAAGTCAAAAGCCTGCCGGCCGACCCAGCGGATCTGGAGGGCGCCTATCTGGCCGCGGACGTAGCGGATAAAAAGAGCGGGGAAGTGTTGGCAGAGGCCAATACCAAGGTCACCGCTGAGCAGATTGCCGCTTTCATTGACGCTTCCGTGAAAGAGTTTGACGTGTTCTTTCCCGAGAGGGATGAGGTTGGCGTCGTCATCTCTTCGACGTTGAAGAAAGATAACGTAAGCTCACAGCAAGACTCTCTCATCGAGATCTACCGCAAGCTCCGGCCGGGCGATCCCCCAACCTTGGAGACCGCGACTCAGCTGTTCCGTGGAATGTTCTTCGATCCGCGCAAGTACGACTTCTCGCGTGTGGGTCGGATGAAATTCAACATCAAACTCTATGAAAAGGTCGATGCCACGCCGCTCGACAAGCGCACCTTGGAGCCGGAAGACTTCTACGCCACCATTGGCTACCTGCTCAAGTTGCGCCGCAACATCGGCGAGGTCGACGACATCGACCACCTGGGTAATCGCCGGGTACGCGCGGTGGGCGAATTGCTCGAAAACCAGTTCCGCATCGGTTTGGTGCGGATGGAGCGGGCGATTAAGGAAAAGATGTCGGTCTATCAGGAGATGTCGACCGCCATGCCGCACGACCTCGTGAATGCTAAGCCGGTGATGGCGGCGATCCGCGAGTTCTTTGGCTCCAGCCAGCTTTCGCAATTCATGGACCAAACGAACCCGCTGTCCGAGATCACCCACAAAAGGCGTCTGTCGGCCTTGGGTCCGGGGGGGTTGTCCCGCGAGCGGGCCGGCTTTGAGGTGCGAGATGTCCATACCACGCACTACGGCCGGATCTGTCCGGTCGAAACTCCCGAAGGCCCCAACATTGGGTTGATCAGCTCGCTGTCGTGCTTTGCCCGCATCAATGACTACGGGTTTATTGAAAGCCCCTACCGGCGAGTGGAAAACGGCATGGTGATCGACGAGGTGCAGATCATCAGCGGCGGCAGCACGCATTTCAAGACGGGAGAGGTGGTCCCGAGGGATGTCGTCGACAAGGCGAACAAGGCGCTAGGTGCTCGCAAGCGAGCAGCGGAATATCAACCCTACTGCCATTACCTTTCGGCCTGGGAGGAGGACAAGTACGTTATTGCGCAGGCGAACATCGAGGTGAATTCGAAAGGACGGATTGTCCCGGAACTGGCGAACTGCCGCGTGGCGGGTGATTTTCAACTCAAGCGCCGCGCCGAGATCGAGTACGTCGACGTTAGTCCGAAACAATTGGTGTCGGTGGCCGCCAGCCTGATTCCCTTCCTGGAGAACGACGATGCCAACCGTGCACTGATGGGCTCCAATATGCAGCGCCAGGCGGTGCCGCTGTTGCGGGCGGAGGCGCCGCTGGTCGGCACGGGCATGGAGCGCGTAGCGGCCCGCGACTCCGGCGCGGTCGTTTTGTGTAAGCGCGGCGGCAGCGTGGATTCCGTGGACTCGGAAAGGATCATCGTGCGGGTGGACGGCAGCTTCCACGAGGGGCACATGTCGCGAGAGGTCGGCGCCGACATCCACCAGTTGGTGAAGTTCAAACGCTCGAACCAAAACACTTGCGTCAGCCAAAAGCCGATCGTTCGCGTCGGAGATCGTGTGGAGAAAGGACAGGTGTTGGCCGACGGTCCCTGTACGGCGGCGGGTGAGTTAGCGCTGGGTCGCAACGTCCTGGTAGCCTTCATGCCCTGGCGGGGCTGCAACTTCGAGGACGCCATTCTCGTTAGCGAAAGATTGGTCAAGGAAGACTACTACACCTCGATCCATATTGAGGAATTCGAACTTGAGAGCCGCGATACCAAGCTGGGCCCGGAAGAGATCACGCGCGACATCCCGAATATCTCGGAAAGCTTTCTCCGCAGCTTGGACGAAAGCGGGATCATTCGGACCGGCGCGACGGTGCGCCCCGGGGATATTCTCGTCGGCAAGGTTACCCCCAAGGGAGAGACGCAACTCACACCGGAGGAAAAGCTGCTGCGAGCGATCTTTGGCGAAAAGGCCGGTGACGTCAAGGATGCCTCGCTGTACTGTCCCCCGGGTATTTCCGGCATCGTGGTGGACGCCAAGGTCTTCGCACGGAAGGGTCAAGACAAAGATGAGCGCGCCAGGGCGATTGAAGTGGCTACGATCGCCCGCCTGCAACGCAACCTCGACGATGAGAAAAGGATTCTGAACGACGAGCGAGCCAAGAGGTTGGCCAAGCTGCTGGCGGGCAAGGTTGTCGTGGCGGACCTCCATGATGAACGTACAAACAAGAGGCTGCTCGAAAAAGACGCGGTTCTAACTAGGGAGATCCTTGAGAGTCTGCGGGCACGCGATCTCAAGAGGATGCGGATCCGCGAGAAGAAGGCAAACCTCAACGTCCAGATCGACGAGATCGAAGAGATGACGGTTCGCCAGGTTCAGGTGCTCGAAAAACTCACCGACGAGCGTGTGGCGAAGCTGAAGAAGGGCGATGAGCTATCGCCCGGCGTCATCAAAATGGTGAAGGTTTATATCGCCATGAAGCGCAAGCTTTCGGTCGGTGACAAGATGGCGGGCCGGCACGGTAACAAGGGAGTCATTGCCCGCATCCTCCCCGAGGAGGATATGCCGTTCCTTCCCGACGGTACGCCGGTGGAGATCGTCCTGAATCCACTGGGGGTCCCCTCCCGGATGAATGTAGGCCAGATTCTGGAAACCCACCTTGGTTGGGCGGCTAAGGCGCTCGGCATCCAGTTCGCTTCTCCGGTCTTCGAAGGTCCGGGGGAGACCTTGATCAAGGAGCAGCTCAAGAAGGCGAATCTGCCTACTTCGGGCAAGACTGTCATGCGTGACGGACTGACCGGCGATCCGTTTGAGCAGGAAGTCACCACCGGCTACATCTACATGTTGAAGCTTTCGCACCTCGTAGACGACAAGATCCATGCCCGCTCGATCGGACCGTATTCCTTGATTACCCAGCAGCCGCTGGGCGGGAAAGCGCAATTCGGCGGTCAGCGATTTGGCGAAATGGAAGTTTGGGCTCTGGAGGCCTATGGCGCCGCTCACATCTTGCAGGAGCTGCTTACGGCGAAGTCCGACGACGTGCATGGTCGCGCCAAGATTTATGAAGCGATCGTCAAGGGCGAGGCCGCTATCGAGCCCGGCATCCCGGAATCGTTTAACGTGCTGATTCGTGAGCTGCAGTCGTTGTGCCTGGACGTGGAGTTGATTAAGAAGCAACAGGACGTTATTCAGACCGCCTTGGCGGCCGACTGAATGTGTGCCGGGGAAACGGCACCAACAAACCGGCGCTTCAACGGCGCCTCGAGCTAAACCGGACGGGCTTTATGGCCGGCCGAACCCATTCGTGCAGTGATTAACGCAGGAGGTCACCTTGTATCGATCTAGTGCTTACGAACGTGTAGGCGTCATCGTGGATTTCGATAGCATCCGCATCGGATTGGCCTCTCCCGAAAAGATTCGGAGTTGGTCTCACGGTGAAGTTCTCAAGCCCGAGACGATTAACTACCGAACATTCAAACCGGAGAGGGACGGCCTTTTCTGCGCCAAGATCTTTGGCCCTACTACGGATTGGGAGTGTCTGTGCGGCAAGTACAAGCGGATGAAGCACCGCGGCGTCATCTGCGACAAGTGTGGTGTCGAAGTCACCCTAAGTCGAGTACGTCGCGAGAGGTTGGCGCACATTGAACTGGCCTCCTCGTGCTCCCACGTCTGGTTCTTCAAGGGCCTGCCTAGCCGCATCGGTCAGCTCTTGGACATTACCATGCGCGAGCTGGAGCGGGTTCTTTACTTTGAAGCCTACGTCGTCGTGGAGACTGAGGAAGAGACCGGGCTGAGGGAAGGTGAGGTGGTCAGCGACGATCGCTATCGACAGCTCGAGCAAGAACACCCCGATAAGTTCGTCGCCATGATGGGCGCCGAAGGCGTCAAGGAGCTCCTGAAAAAGTTGAACCTTCCCGCCATGGCCGAAGAGTTGCGGGCCAAGATGAAAGAAGAGACGTCTCAACAAAAGAAGCTCAAGTACACCCGTCGGCTCAAGGTGGTCGAGTCCTTTCGCAAATCGGGCAACAAGCCGGAATGGATGATCCTTGATGTGGTCCCTGTGATTCCTCCTGAGTTGCGGCCTCTCGTTCCGCTCGATGGAGGCCGCTTCGCAACGTCGGATCTCAATGACCTCTATCGGCGCGTCATTAATCGCAACAACCGGCTCAAGAAGCTGATGGAGCTGAATGCGCCCGATGTGATCGTGCGCAATGAAAAGCGAATGCTGCAAGAGGCCGTTGATGCGCTGTTCGATAACGGACGTCGCGGCCACGTGCTCCGCGGAGCCAACAATCGGCCGCTGAAGTCGCTCTCCGACACCCTGAAGGGCAAGCAGGGTCGCTTCCGCCAGAACCTGTTGGGGAAACGGGTCGATTATTCGGGTCGCTCGGTCATCGTCGTCGGACCGGAGTTGAAGCTGCACCAATGTGGATTGCCGAAGCAGATGGCTCTCGAGCTGTTCAAGCCATTCATCTACCAGAGACTCGAGCAGCGCGGGCACTGCACCACGATCAAACAAGCGAAGGAACTCGTGGAGCAGCAGGACACCGTGGTTTGGGACATCCTCGAGGAGGTGATTAAGGACCATCCGGTGCTGTTAAACCGAGCCCCTACGCTGCATCGGCTGGGAATCCAGGCCTTTGAGCCGGTTCTCGTCGAAGGCAAGGCGATCAAAATCCACCCCTTGGTTTGTACGGCTTTCAATGCCGACTTTGACGGCGACCAGATGGCGGTGCATATCCCGCTTTCGCCCGAGGCCCAAGTGGAAGCTCAGGTCCTCATGCTGAGCTCGCACAACATCCTCTCGCCGGCCAACGGCGCGCCCGTCACTACGCCTACCCAGGACATGGTGTTGGGTCTTTATTACCTCACCAAGGCCCGGCCGGGCGCCAAGGGAGAGGGACGCACGTTCGGCAACGCCGAGGAAGTGCTGTTGGCGCTGGAAATGGGCGTAGTCGAGACCCTAACGCCGATCAAACTGTACTACAGCGGTTGGGTAATCGATCTGGTCAACGCTTTCGACAATCAAGACATTCTCCATGCCGAACCGGTCCAGTACAGCAAGCAGTACATGAACACCACCGTCGGTCGGGTCATTCTCAATGACCATTTGAGTGAGCAGATGCCCTTCATCAACGGGCTTCTCAAGAAGAAAGGGATGGCCCAGTTGGTGCAGTACGTTTACCTGCGCTACGGCCGGGAAGAAACGGTCAAGATGCTCGATGAGCTCAAGGATCTGGGCTTCCATTACGCCACAAAGGCCGGCATCTCGATCGGCATCGACGATATGATCGTGCCGGCGGAGAAAATGAGCCTCGTCAAGGGCGCTCAAAAGGAAGTCATGGGGGTCGAGGGGCAGTATCTCGACGGCGCCATTACTCACGGGGAACGCTACAACAAGATTATCGAGATTTGGTCCAAGGTCACCGAACGTGTTTCCGACGAGATGTTCGCCGGGATGGAGTCGCAAGATCAGAGCGGTGAGGCGATCAATCCGATCTATATCATGGCTGACTCGGGCGCCCGCGGCTCGAAGCAGCAGATTCGCCAGCTATCGGGCATGCGCGGCCTGATGGCGAAACCGAGCGGTGAAATCATTGAAACCCCCATCACCGCCAACTTTCGCGAAGGGCTCAACGTGCTGCAGTACTTTATCTCCACGCACGGCGCTCGCAAAGGCCTGGCCGATACGGCCTTGAAGACAGCCGATTCCGGGTACCTGACACGCCGCTTGGTCGATGTCGCCCAGGATGTGATCATCACCCATACCGACTGCGGCACTAACGAGGGGATCTATGTCGAGCCGATCGTTGAGTCGGGTGAGGTTATCGAGCCCCTGCGGGACCGCATCGTCGGACGAGTCTCCCTGGAAGAGATTCGGGATTATGAAGGCAGCCTCATCGTGGGTGTCAACCAGGAGATCACCGAAGAGCTGGCAGCGGCCATCCAAGCGGCCGGTATCGAGCGTGTGAATATTCGTTCCGTGTTGACCTGCGAGGCCGAACGCGGGGTGTGCCGCATGTGTTACGGACGAAATCTAGCGGCGGGTCGTCTTGTCGAACGCGGCGAAGCGGTGGGAGTGATTGCGGCGCAATCGATTGGCGAGCCCGGTACGCAGTTGACGATGCGCACTTTTCACATTGGCGGCACCGCCACGCGGGTTTCCGAACAGTCCACCCAGGATGCCAAGTCCGATGGCTTTGCCAAGTTTATTTCCATCACCACGGTCCGCAACCACCTCGGCGACCTCGTGGCGATGAACCGCAACGGCATCGTGGCCGTCGTCGATGAGAAGGGACGCGAGAAAGAACGCTACCAGGTTGTCTACGGCGCCAAGCTTCGCGTCGAGGACAAGCAGCCTGTTTCGGCCAACCAAATCGTTCTTGAATGGGACCCTTACACCTTCTCGATCTTGACCGAAGTGGGAGGCGTGGTCCACTTCAACGACCTGCAAGAGGGGGTCACCTTGCAGGAACAGGTGGACGAGGTTACCGGTCTCTCGCAGTGGGTGGTGACCGACTCCCCCGATGAGAAAAAGCAGCCCCGGATTGAAATTCGCGGCCCCGACAACAAGAAGCTCAGAAAATACCTCGTTCCCACCAACGCCCACTTGATGGTTCGGGACGGAGAGGAGCTTCACGCCGGAGATGTGCTGGCAAAGATTCCTCGCGAAACCACGAAGACCAAAGATATCACCGGCGGGCTGCCGCGGGTCGTTGAGTTGTTCGAGGCGCGCCGTCCGAAAGAAACCGCCGTCATCTCCGAGATCGACGGAACGGTGCGTTACGGAGAGATCACCAAAGGTCAGCGAAAGATTCTCGTGACGGCCGACAACGGGGAAGAACGGGAATATCTTATCCCGCGCGGGGTGCACATCAATGTCCAAGAGGGCGAGCACGTCGTCGCCGGCGAACCGCTCATGGACGGCCCGCGCGATCCCCACGACATCCTGGCCGTCTTAGGAGAAAAGGAACTACAGAAGTACTTGGTGAATGAAATCCAGGAGGTCTACCGGCTCCAGGGAGTCAACATCAACGACAAGCACCTGGAGGTCATCGCCCGGCAGATGATGCGCTGGATCAAGGTGGAGGATGTCGGCGACTCGGAATTCCTGCTCGAGCAGGTGATCGACAAATTCAAGTTCCAGCACGTGAACGACGATCTGCGTGAGAAGGACCAAGCCGCGGCGATCGGGCGGCCTCTGCTGATGGGCATCACCAAGGCGTCCCTGGCGACCGACTCGTTCATCTCGGCCGCCTCTTTCCAGGAGACCACTCGGGTACTTACCGAGGCCGCCATCAGCGGCAAGGTCGATTCCCTGCGGGGGCTCAAGGAAAACGTGATCGTCGGGCGTCTCATCCCGGCCGGTACTGGTCTGGACGTCTACCGTCAAGCGAAGATCGCCGGCGAAGATGAGCCGGAGGAAATCGTTCCCGAAGTCGAATACCTCAGCGGAATCCCCGGCTACGGCGAGGAGACACCCATCGAGTACCCAGGCGGCTTGGGAGAACCGACCACGCTCGGACCCCCCGTTCTGCCGCCGGAGTGATCGCCGGAAAGTCCTCCAATCGGCTTCTCGCTGGCTAGCTGAGCTAGGCGGGTGCCCATCTGTCCCGTTTTTCCACCGGCGTCGCAGCGTGCCGCGTCGAGACTCTTCTCGACGTCTGGCCGCGCTCGGCTACCCCAGCGCGTAACGGAGAGATCGCTGAGACCTACGGCTCTTTACTACAGCGACCTGCCTGTTAGAACGCTTGCACAAACAAAGGCGAGAGGCCATCATTCGGCGGCGCCGGTTTTACGACCGTGTCCTAGGGAATCGTGGGGAGTATGACGAAGCGCTGGATTACATGCACCCCGAATCCCACACGCAAGTGATTGGTGGACGATCCCTTGAAGCGGGGTTGGCCCAGTGCTCGCTGGCCTGCCACAGGCCGCAGCTTTTGCTTTTGTGGCGCACGCATTCTTGCGTGCCGTGTCGCCATTCGTGGCGACATCGAGTCCCCATAGTGGCGCACGCTCTCAGCGTGCCGCGTCGAGATTCCTCTCGACGTCTGGCGCCGCTCGGCCACCCTGGTTGCAACGCCTAACCGACCGACAGCTCTTTCTGACCGGCTGCGTGGGCAAATAGCGCAGGGGGCGCTCTTGGTTCCCGGCCCGCGCCGAAACCAATTGTTCGCCGCCCAATGGGGACGCTTGACAGACCCGTTATTCTGAAAGGGGGACACCGCGAAGACCGGCATCACGCTCGACCACGAGAAAAAACGAAACAAAGCCAATTTCTCGCAAACAACTTGTACCCAATGGGTTACAGGTTCATTCCCGCGGCTGGACCCTGGCCCGAACTCGCCGCCGTTGCCTGGCCGCTTGTTCGCGGACACCCTGGCTCGGGGATCGCCACTTCCCGCCGCCCACTGGGACCCGGCGTCAAGCTAAAATTGGATTGATTCTCGAACCATGGATTTCGCGCAGCATGTCAAGTCTTCGGTCGACATCGTGCGCGTGGTGGGAGAATACGTCCGGCTCAGAAAGCAGGGCACGAACCGTCACGTCGGCCTCTGTCCTTTCCACACGGAAAAGACACCCTCGTTTTCCGTGCATGAAGTCCTACAGATCTATAAGTGCTTCGGTTGCGGCAAGGGCGGGGATGTCTTCAACTTCCTGATGGAGTTACAGGGCCTCACGTTCTACGAGGCCTTGAAGACGCTGGCCGAGCAGCACGGCATCCCCCTACCGCGCCCACAGCGGGGAGATCTCGCCGACGCCGACAGTCGGCGCCGGGCTGCCCTGTACCGCATCCACGAGATCGCGGCGTTGTTCTTCCGTGAGCGCTTGCAAGCGGCGGAAGGGTCCCGCGCCCGCGACTACCTTCTTCGCCGCGGCATTGATGAAGAGACCGCGAGCCGCTTTGACCTGGGCTTCGCGCCCGCTCAAGGGCAAGGCCTTTTGAGTACCTTGGAGCGGGAAGGGATATCCCGAGACTACGGGGAAGCTTCCGGGCTGATCCTCAAGCGTCAGGATGGGACCGGCTTCTATGACCGCTTCAGGGAACGGCTCACGTTTCCCATCGCCGGGGAAAGTGGCCGCATTATCGCCTTCGGCGGTCGCCGTCTGAGGGATGAGCAGCAGCCGAAGTATCTCAACTCGCCGGAAACTCCAATCTACACCAAAAGCGCCGTTCTTTATAACCTTCACCGCGCCAAGAAGAGCATGCGCGAGCAAAACCGCGTCGTCTTGGTCGAAGGCTATACCGACGTGATCGGCCTTGCCCGTGCCGGGATCTCGGCGGTTGTAGCAAGCTGCGGGACCTCGCTGACGCCGCGGCATGTGAGGACCCTGCGGCGCCAAGTCGACCGGGTCGTGGTCAATTTCGATCCCGATCAAGCAGGGCAGAACGCCACCGAGCGATCCATCCAACTCTTACTCCAAGAAGGATTACAAGTTCGGGTACTCACCCTGCCGGAGGGGTTGGATCCGGACGAATTTTGTGAACGGCACGGGGCCGATCGTTATCGGGATCTGCTCGACAAAGCCCCTGATTATTTTCTCTGGCTGGCGGATCGGGCTCGTTCGCAGTTTGACGTGCGGTCGCCCGAAGGGCGCGTCGCGGCATTCCGTTTGTTGGTGCCCTCGATCCACCTTTTGCCGGATAAGATTCAGCGGGCTGCGCTGACGAATGAACTGGCCGATCACCTCGGGGTTGACCGGGGGTTAGTCCTAGAGCAGCTACGGCGCGCCGCGGTGGAGCGGCGCACCCCCCCTCCTGTCTCCTCCTCGGGGCCCGGGGACGCTTCTCCGGGAGAAAAGCTTCTTCTGAGACTGTTGACGGAATCGGAAGAAGCTCGCAAGGAAATGCTTCCCGGCGTGCTCGAAATCGCTGTTCGTGAAGCCCTCCCTACCGCGGCAATCCTCGAGGCGGTCGTCGCCGTTGCTTCCTCCGGAGAACGCTTTCAGTACGCGGCTGTGGAGGGCCGGCTGGGCGAAAAGGATCAGGAGTTTTTGTCAAGAATCATTTTCGAGATGGATTCACAGCCGTGTTCGCTTGACGACGGCCGCCAAGCCTACGCGGCGCTTCGCCAAATGGAATGGGAGCGAGAATATCGATCCCTCCGACGCCGGATTGCCCAAGCGGAGAAGTCCGGCGATCGGCGAGCCGCCATCGAGCTGCTCAGGACAAAGACGCAACTGGAGCGTCGCCTCGGGGTTGAATAGTTTAGCGGCACGCGACAGGGTTGTGATTTCAGTAAATAAGATCCTAAAGTCCTTTTTATCTCGGCAGCGGACGTTCTCCCGTTTCGTGCGCCCAAGGAGTGAAGTTTTGGAGTGCAGAATGCCGCCGGCCGGAACTTTCTCATGAAGAGTATGCTTGTCATTTTAGTGTAGAATGAAAACACCCTCTGTTGACTTGCTCGCTGGCTTCAGGGGGGAGCCTTGCGGAAGAAATGGGACCGAACCCTCGGCGGGTGATGCCGGGTCATTTCTGTCGCTGTGATTCAGACACCCGACCTTCGGTGAGTTCTCGTGCCGGGAAGATGTTTCCATAGACGCCGGCGAGTTTCGACTGGAAAAAGCTCATAGGCACACCTAAGTGAATCCAGATCTCGCGAAGAATCTCGGGGGAACAGGATCCGTTGAGCGGCTGCTCAAGGACTTTGAATCTTCGGACTTGCAGGACCTGCAAGAGGTCCCTCGGGAACAGAGGCCGAGTGGCGCCGAAGCCAGTGGCGAGGTGGACGAACCAAACGCGGCCGAGCTGGCTGTCACGTCGAGCGCTACCGAGAAGAGTGCAGACCCGGTTCGCGTCTACCTGCGCGAGATGGGCGCTGCCCCTTTGCTTACCCGCGAGGGGGAGGTCGAAATCGCCCGTCGCATCGAGCGAGGTCTGTTGGCGGTCCGCAAAGCTCTATCTCGGTGCCCCCTGGTGGTGAAAGAGTGTATAGCTCTGGGTGACCAGTTGGCCCAGGGCGAACGCTCGATCCGCGATGTCGTCGCCGTGAATTTCGAGGACATCACGGAAGAACTTTTGGAAGCGAAGAAGAAAGCGGTCATCAAAACTACTCGCGAAGTCGCGAAAGTCTACAAAGGCTGCAAGCAACTGCGCCGCCGGTTGCGAGTGATCCCGCGCAATCAAAAGCCGGTCGAAACCCGGCGGATCGGTATGGAATTGGCGCGGTCTAGCGTGAAGATGTCCAGACTCATTCGCGCCATCGAGTTTAACGACGGCGAGCGGAAGCGATTCAGCGATTGTATTCGGCAGGCGGTCGACAAGCTCAAGAAGCTCGAGAAACCGCTGGCGACCGGTCAGCGCGAACTCGAGCAATTGGCGCGCCAGCGTGGGGAGGAAGCCCGCAAGTTGCGCGGCGAGGTCCGTTCGCTGCACCAGAGTATCGGCCGTCTGGAAGACGAATGGGGTGCCAGTTCCCCCGAGCTGCGGACTACTTTTCAAGTGATCGCCAAAGGCCACCATCAGTCGGAGGAGGCCAAGCGTGAATTGGTGGAAGCGAACCTCCGTTTGGTGGTGTCAATCGCCAAGAGATACATGAACCGCGGCCTGCAATTCCTCGACCTGATTCAGGAGGGCAACATCGGTCTGATGAAGGCGGTTGACAAGTTCGAGTATCGCCGCGGCTACAAGTTTTCGACCTATGCCACGTGGTGGATCCGTCAGGCGATCACGCGAGCGATTGCTGATCAAGCAAGGACAATCCGAATCCCTGTCCACATGATCGAAACGATTAACAAGGTTATCCGAACGTCTCGTAAGCTCGTCCAGGAACTGGGCCGGGAGCCAACCTCTGAAGAGATCGCCGAGCGGATGGAGGTGCCGTTACCCAAGATCCGCAAAGTGCTGAAAGTCGCCCAGGAGCCGATCTCGATCGAGACGCCGGTGGGCGAAGAAGACGAATCCCACCTAGGCGATTTCATTGAGGATCAGCAGCAGGTTTCCCCCGCGGAGGCGGTCATCAACCTCAACTTGCGCGCACAGACGTCGCAAGTGCTCAAGTCCCTTAGCCCGCGAGAAGAAAAAGTCATCAAGATGCGCTTCGGGCTGGAGGACGGCAGCGAGCATACGCTCGAAGAAGTGGGGCAACGATTTGCAGTTACCCGCGAGAGGATCCGCCAAATCGAGGCCAAGGCGCTCCGCAAGCTGAGGCATCCCAGCCGAAGCCGCCGCCTGAAAGCTTTTGTGGAACCTGACAGCGACTTTTTTTAGCTAGCCCGTGCCGCTTTTGCTCTTCCGCCCCCCCCCATCCCAACTGAATTCCATCCCAACTGCTTTTGGGGGCTTCTAGGTGGCCTAGGCAATCTTGCCTGGATCCCAAGTCGGGGTTTCTATTCCGTAACCGAGGAAACCTACCCCTGCCGCCGGCGATCGTCTTCGGACTTTCACCGCGACCTTCGACACCTGTCTCGCGAATGTAGGTTGCAGTGGGACCGCTGTCCGTTGCGAGCCGCGTCAGACATCTGCGATTCGCCCGTCGCGCATGTGGACCGTACGGCTGGCGCAGGCGGCTGCTGCTTCGGGGTTGTGAGTGATCATCAGAATAGTCTGGCCCAGTCGTTGGTTCAATTCCCTGAGGGTAGAGAGAACCGTCTCTGAGTTCGCTGTATCCAAGTTGCCGGTGGGCTCGTCCGCCAGAAGTATCTGCGGGCTGTTCACGATGGCGCGTGCGATGGCGACGCGCTGCTGTTCCCCTCCGGACAGGGCGTAGGGTTTGTGGTGCAAGCGATGCTCGATGCCCAGTATGCGGACCGTTTCCTGAAAGGCTTGGCCTTTTCGGTCTCGGCCGGCTATGTGCTGCGCGATGACGATGTTTTCCTCGGCTGTCAAGGTGGGCAGCAGATTAAACCGTTGGAAGACAAATCCCACCACCTCCTTGCGCAATTTCGTCCGACCGGCGTCCGTCATGGCTGTTAAGTCGCTGCCGGCCACTTTCACCTCCCCCTCGGTAGGCGGTGTCAACCCGCCGATCACGTGAAACAGCGTGGACTTGCCTGACCCCGAAGGTCCTAGAATCGCCAGGAACTCTCCAGGGTAAACCTGAAGACTGACGCCACGCAGTGCGGGTACGTCCACCCCGCCCAGGTGGAAGACCTTGGTCAGTCCGGTGACTTCGATAATGGGGTCTGCACTCACGTCACTGCTTAGTCGTAGGCTAGAGCCGAGATGGGATCTTGGCGGGCTGCCTTTGTCGCTGGATAAAAGGCGCCTAACAACGAGCCCACCGCCGCGATGATCGCTCCTCCAACCAGCCAGCGCGGTTGGATGGCGATGGATACGAGAGGGAACTGGGCTTCCACCACCCATTCCGCCAGCATGCTTAGGCCGAAGCCAACCAGGATGCCCACCGAACAAACGACGAGCACCTCTCGGACGACCAGGCTCATTATGTAGGATTTCGAAGCACCCAGCGATTTGAGGATGCCGATTTCGCGGGTGCGCTCCAAGATCGCCGTATACATCGAAAGCAGAACAACGATGAAGCCGATGATGACCGCAATCCCGATGATGATGTTGACGAACTGCGCGGTCATCGCCCGGATGTCGGCTGCCGCTTGTGTCAGCAAGTCCTCCATGGCATACACGGGATAGGACGGTAAGAGCTGCTTGATTCTCTCGATCACCGGGTAGGTTTGCTTCGGGTCTCGCAGTTTCAAATACACTTGACTGAGTTCGCCCCGCCATCCCATCAAATCCTGCATCGTGCCGAGCGGGATGAAAATGCGTGACATCTTCCCGCTCTCAACGATTCCCGCCACGTGGAAGTCGTGATTGAGCAGCCGAATCGTATCGCCGACCCGGACGTTCTTGTGGCGAGAGTACACCTCATCAACGATCGCGTCATAGGGCTTTTCCATCGGCCCGCCACCGAAATAATGAATACCGTCCGCCATTTGGAGGAAGCGATTCCACTCAACGCCGGTGATTGTCTGGAGGTCGCCTTGCATCATGATCGTTGTGCCGGTTGCCACCTCGATTTCCGGGAACTCTTGGACGAGCTTCGGTACCAACTTCTCCGAAATATCGGCTGTGCTCAAGGTCATAGCCGCACTGCTCGTAGAGGGCCGGATCAGAATGTCGGCTCCCACCCCGCGGATCCGGCGCTGCGAGTCTTCGAGCAACCCCTCGCCCAAGCCCACTATCAGCAGGATCATGGTCACCTCGACCGCGATCGCGAGGATGCTCAACGATGTTCGAATCGGGCGGTGGAGGAGGTTCCGCACCACCATATGATTAATCATGAGTGGAACTTGCTACGGCTTTCCGGTCGGGTGTTTCCCCAACTCGTTGGATGCGCACGCCGGGAGGTGGTTTCAACTGAAATCGATCTTCGGGGACTTCCTCGTTGAGACCTGGCTTGAGGATGCGGACTTGTAGGTCGTAGCCGTCCTTGGGACGTGAAATTGAGACCCGAGCCGGAAAGGGCAGCGAGTCCTGCTCTGACCAGTCGGCGTAGCGTGCTATCGTGACAGGCTCGCCCGTGTCGTCGAAGACGATGAGCCGAGCGATGTCGAGTCCGGCGCGGTCAAACCAGATTTCCCGAGATAGCTTCAGTGCGCCGCCCTTGACTTCGCGTAGTAGGCTGACAATTTGATAGGCACGGTTCCCTTCCCTCCGGCTGGCCAAAAACCTCTTTGACTCCGCGGATTGCGGCGGGTCGATCAACAGGGCTTCGAGGATGTGATGAGGACGAACGTTGTCGGCCCGTTTCGACGAGCTTGCTTTCACGCTGCTGTCACCCACGAGAAACCTGTTCTTGGCTGCAAGGTAAACTTGGAACTCCTTCCCGTCGGAGGCCATTTCGAAAGCGGTGGTCGCAACAACGGGGACCTGCGCGATAACTCGAATGGAACGCGGCCGGCGGACGAGCACAAATCCCTTAACGTCACGGAAATCCTGAACCTTGTCTTCGTCTTCGGTCACAACGGACAGCTGCAGCGTGACGGTGGCTTTCATGGACTGAATCGAATCGAAACGCTCGATTTTTTCCGTCAATTCTTCCAGCGTGGCGGTACGCACCGCTAGCGGTGTTTGCACGCGTCCCCGCGTGCGCACCAAGCATGCCGAATTGGCGATGACACACACCAAGACCGCGACAAAGAATGTGAGCCTGGGGGGAAAGGGAGGGCCTCCGAGTATACGGTGCAACAATCAATTAATTATATCAGTAGGTTTGAGCCAGTCTCCAAGGCTTCACCCGATCTTACCGTTCCGTCTTCGCGCCGCGGCGCAATTCCAACCACTGGCTGAACAGCTCCGGGGTCTCCAGCCATACTAAGAACCACCGCAGCAGTTCCTGCTTTACTTCCTTCTTTTCCGGCGAAAGATTTGATCGCCGCAAGACCAGCCGTAGGCGATCCTTCGCTTGCCGAACAGCCGAACGGCAATCCTCCGCCCTTTGGCTATCACCCCGCTGCCGGGCTTCTTCGAACTCCTGTTGGAGATCCAGCAGGGAGGAGGCCGCGGCTGGTGGGTCACGAAAATGCACTCGGCCCCGTAGGTCGGCCGGCAGACCTCCGAGAGACCGTGCGATAGGGACATCCGTGTGGGACAAAACATCGAGAAGGTATTGCTGAGAGATACGTCTGTCTGCACCCACGGACTTTGCCACGCTGAGGCGCAGCGCCGCGAGCTCTTCCCCGTCGATGACAGCCGGCTTATGCTGCTCGACGTAGGCAAGAACAACGGACTTGATCGAGATCGTCTTCTGCTGGGTCGCGCTCACGGGTTACGCCTCTGCCGATAGCTGGCAACCGCCCTCGCATGATCTCGCCATGTCTCGGAAAAAACGTGCTCCCCGTTGCCGCTCGCGTGCGCCACAAAGAAGACATAGTCACTACTCTTCGGATTGATGGCTGCCTCCAGCGACTTGCGACTCGGATTGGCGATCGGCCCGGGCGGCAGCCCCGGGTGGACGTACGTGTTGTAGCGGTGCGTGTCTTCAAGATCGGAGATCAGTAGGCGGCCTCGGTAGCGGTTCTCCATAACCATGCCGTAGACAACTGTCGGGTCGCACTGCAACAGCATCCCGCGGCGAAGGCGGTTGTGGAAAACAGAGGACACCAGTTGCCTCTCGTGGCCGATCCCGGTTTCCTTTTCGATCATCGACGCCAGGGTCAGAATCTCGTACGCATTCAATGAGGTTTTGTTATCCGCGAGCACCTTACTGAAAACGTCGCGAAAACGCCCGACCATGATCCTGACCAGCTTCTCCGCCGTCACGGGCCGAGCGACGTGATACGTGTCAGGAAACAGGCAACCCTCGAGGTTGACAGCCTCCGGCAATAAGTCTCGAACATAGTCGACGCGTTCCGTCTCTTTTAGGAAATCCTCCCGGCCGGCAAACCCCGTCCGGGCGACTAAGTCGGCAACCCCCCAGAGCGTATGGCCCTCTGGAATCGTCACCGGATGGTAGCGGACCTGCCCGCGCGCGATCGTATCGAAAACTTCCCAAACCGACATCGGCCGGCCAAACTCATACTCACCGGCCATCAGAACCGTCCTGGGTCGAACAAGTCGAACTGCCATGAAATGCCAACGTGAAGGGATGACCCCGCGCGCCTCGAGTTGTTGAGCGATGACGCGGCTGGGGGTGCGGGGTTCAATTTCGACGACGACGGTTCCTGCGTGGCCGTGATAAGGTGGCAGAAGGACCGTCGAACCCAAGCTGACGAGGACAAGCAGCGTTAGAACTAGCGCGTAGCGGACCGCCCAGGCGGAAATCCTGCTCATATTTCCAAAGAGGCTTCCGGCGGGTCGCCGCCGGCCACGTAGTCTAGGTAGCTCTGCAGAATCAGTGTGGCCGACAGCCGGTCCACCACGGCTTTTCGCTTTTCGATTCCCATACCGCTCTGTCGCAGCACGTGACTCGCCTCTCGGGTGGTCAGCCGTTCATCCCACAGTTCTACTTTGATATCGCAGTGCTTCGCCAGACTTTGGGCCAATCGAACAGCTTCTTGAGATTGCGACCCCGACTCTCCGCTCATGTGCAGAGGGTTGCCGACGATCACCAGCTTGACCTGCCTCTCGGCAATTGTACGGCGTAGGGCTTCGAAGTCGTGGCTCCGGTTCTTGCGTATGAGTGTCGGCAGGCCCTGAGCCGTTAACCCCAGTTCGTCGCTTATCGCCAGCCCGATGCGACGTTTTCCGGGGTCGAGAGCGAGAACTCGTCCCAGCACGCGAGTCACTCCCTATTTTACTGCAGGCAGGCCCTGCTTACTGAGTCCGTCATGTGCCCGGGCCCGAGGCTTCAGGACAGTTCGATCCGCGGCCTGGTTCGTTTCACGACTGACGCCGCGGTTGTTAGCATAGGAATTGGGGCAGCCAGTACAGAGCGCCCCAAAAGCCGCAACTTGGGAACCTACTCACATTCTTCGTCTGAGCGGCCCATCTTTGCCCGACCTATTGAGTCTCACACATTATGGTGACATGGCCCGTGTTCAGACTGTAGGGGCACAGCATGCTGTGCCCGTGTTCCAAAGTCACTGTATTTCGCGAGCCTCAATAGGAGTGGCTGAACCATAGAATGCAGCTCAAACTGGATTTCGATAAGACAGGAGTTGACGTCGAGCTTCCCGACAGCTTCCGCACAACGGTTCTCCGGTCGCGGTTTGGCGCGGAGCTCGAATCACCCGATCGGGCGATAGCCGCCGCGCTCCGGAATCCGATTGGCTCGCCCGCGCTCGAGGAGTGGGCTCGCGGGAAGCGTTCCGCCGCGATCGCCGTCTGTGATATCACGCGGCCCGCGCCGAACCGCGTTGTCCTGCCTCACGTGCTGGCTGCTCTCGAGAAGGGAGGCATGCCATCCTCCCAGGTCTTGGTCCTCGTCGCGACGGGCCTCCATCGAGAGGCCACTCGCGACGAGCTGACGGAAATCGTCGGTGACGACGTCTTGGCGCGCTATCGGGTGGAGTCGCACCGCGCCCGCGCCGGCGACGAAAACGCCTATCTGGGCGAGACCCAAACCGGGACGCCCGTTTACATCGACCGTCGATTGCTCGATGCCGATCTGCACATTACATTGGGCTTCGTCGAGCCTCACCTCATGGCCGGTTTCTCGGGTGGCCGCAAGTTGCTTTCTATCGGATTGGCGGGTGAGAAAACCATCAAGCGGCTTCACAGCCCTCTTTTCATGCGCCACCCCGATGCCACCGAAGGTTCCTTCCCCGACAACCCCTTGCATCGAGAACTGATCGAGATTGCCTCCCTGGCGGGTCATGATTTCATCGTTGACGTCGCACTAACGCGCTCACGTGGGATCGCCGCCGTCTTTGCCGGCGAGCCGCTTGAGGCTCACCCTGCCGGCGTCGCCTTTGTTCGCCAATCGACCCTGGCCGCCGTCGAAGAGCCTGCCGACGCTGTCATCACCACCTCGGGCGGATACCCGCTGGACCTGACTTTCTACCAGGCCGTCAAGGGTGTAACAGCGGCTTCCCAGGTCGTCAAGCCCGGCGGCACGGTCTTGTGTCAAGGGCGGAGCAAAATTAGACCAGTTCGGCGGAGGGAGAATAGACCAGTTTTGGGGTAGAGCGGCGGAGCAAAAATAGACCAGTGGGGGGGGAGTCGGGGTTTTGCTTCGAGTTTTTGTGGGACGGCTGGAACGCAGCCTGAGGTCGCCCGTTAGGGCGGCTGAAGGCGGAGTGGAAGGCGGCTCACAAAAACTGTGGCGAGCCGGCGGGGATCAATCCGAAGACGGAGAGCGTTGCTTCTTGCTCTGCTTGAGGCGGAAGCTATCGCCGTTCATCTCCAGGATGTGGACGTGGTGAGTGAGCCGATCCAGCAGGGCGCCGGTCATGCGCTCGGACCCGAGGACTTCGGTCCACTCGTTGAACGGCAGGTTCGAGGTCACCATCGTGGAGCCCTGCTCGTAGCGCTGTGAGAAGGTTTCGAACAGCAACTCCGCTCCGGTCTTCGACAGCGGCACGTAGCCCAGTTCATCGACGATCAGCAGGTCTTGCTTGGCGAGCTGCTTTTGGGCCCTCAGCAAGCGCCGCTCATCACGGGCTTCCAGCAGCTCGTTGAGCAGCGCTGCGGCGGTAGTGAAGCGAACCCGATAGCCACCCTGGCAGGCCGCCAGTCCCAGCGCCAGAGCGAGATGCGTTTTCCCCGTGCCGGAGTTTCCTAGAGCCAACACGTTCTCGCGACGGTCGATGAACTCTCCGTGTGCCAGCTCGAGCACCAGCTTCTTGTTCAACTTGGGTAACGCCAGGAAGTCGAACGTATCAAGGGTTTTCGTGACCGGGAACTTGGCGGCCTTGATGCGCCGCTCGGTCGCTCGGCGTTCACGGTCGAGCAGTTCGAGCTCGGACAGTTGCAGCAGAAAGCGTCTCGCATCCAAGCCCTCCGTGGCGCACTGCCGTGCCACCTTGTCGTACTCGCGTAAGAAGGTCGGCAGCCGCAGTGCTTTCAGATGAGCTTCCAGCAGCAGTTTGGATCTCGCCATCAGTCCACTCCCTGTGCCAGCAGCACCAAATAATCTGTTGTCGATGTCTGTTCGACTTGTGCTGTGGGTAAGTGCGGATACTGCGTCAAGTCCAAGCGGGGCGGCCGTTGCTCGATCCGACACAGGACGAGGTGCTTGACGGCGTCGAAGCCGATCGTTCCCAACTCAACGGCCTGCCGCGCGGCGGCGGTGACGTCGGTGAGCGGGAAGTCTTCGAGTAAACGCAGCACCTGCACGTACTCGCGCTTGCCTGGTTTACCCAGCCGCACTTCGAGCAAGCGTCTCAAACGCACGAGATCTTGCGGTAACTGCCAACCGACGAGCGGCGCGGCTTGATCCAGCGCGTTCGTCTTGCGCTCCAGCAAGGCCAGGTAATGCAGCGGATCGAAGATCAACTCCTCGCGTTCGTAGCTGCGCCGATGCCGGGCGATCTCTTCGCTGCCGCAGCCGATGACCACCTCATCGACGTAAGCTCTCAGCAGTACTTCGCGGTGGCCGTAGCGCGTCGGAACCGAGTAGTCGTTGGTCCGATAGCGCACCAGCGACAACGACGTCACCCGCGTCGTGCGCTTGTCGCAAGCGTCATACCCGACAGCAGGCAACGTCAGAAACGCCTGGCGGTCGCGCTCGAAACGCTCACCGATCGTTTCCGAGTGTCGCCGCAAGCGCCGTCCACGGTTCTTGCGGCACTTCGCTTCGAGGTGTTCGTTGAAGGCTTCCCAACTTGAGAACCTGGGGATCGGCACCATAAAGTTGCGCCGCGCATAGCCCACCAACCCTTCCACTTTGCCTTTGTCGTTGCCCTTGCCCGGCCGCCCGAAACGGTCGGCGAACAGATAATGTGACTGCAGCTCGGAGAAGACACGGGTCCTCTGGCGTGTGCCGTCTCCCAGGATCCTCGCCACCGCTAGCTTCGTGTTGTCGTAGACGATGCTGCGCGGCACGCCGCCAAAATAGCGAAACGCCGCATTGTGCCCCTCGCAGAATGCCTCCGTCGTCTCGGCCGGAAACGCTTTCACGAATGCGTCATCGCTATGCGGCAGATCGACGACCAAGAAGTGCGCCTTGCGCTGCACTCCGTTGATGACGACGACCGCTTCGCCGAAGTCCGCCTGGGCGTCACCCGGCGGATGCGTCAGCGGCACGAACATCTCTTGTCCGCCCAGCTTCTTCTCGCGTACGTAGTCCTTGACGGTCGTGTAGCCGCCTGTGAACCCGTACTCGTCGCGGAGGCGGTCAAAGATGCGCTGTGCGGTGTGGCGTTGTTTCCTCGGACGCTCCCGATCGTCGGTCAGGATCTGATCGATGATCCCTGTGAAGGCCTCCAGTTTGGGACGCCTCGCCGGTTTGCTCCGCCGATAGCCCGGCGGAATCCGGTAGCGCAACATCTTGCGCACGGTCTCGCGAGCAATCCCAAAGCGCCGTGCTGCTTCGCGTTCGCTTAGCCCTTCGACGCAGACACTTCGTCGTACTTGAACGTATAGCTCCACCCGATACATCCCTCCGGTGTTCCACAAAACACCTCGGGGATGCTTGCGGACCACATCAGCGGCTTGGTCCTCCGCCTCCTCTGGGAGCCTTCACACCGCCGCTATGTGGTCTAGTTTGTCAGCGCCGTTCTCACTTTGGACCTTTGCCACAAGCTCCTTCAAGGGATTAGCAAACCGAAGACTTCCGACCGCAAAACTAAACTCTCGATCACTGTCTGAAACCGAAGTAAGCCGTTCCGAATAAGCATCGATGAGGAGTTCAAGCTGTTTCGGAGTCACCTCGATGTCGGTCAGAGTCTTGGCTAGGGGCGCTAGTTGGAGAGACGAAGATATCGAGCGAAGCCGGGCCAGAACGAGTTTGACGTGTTCTTCTTCTTCGACTTCCTCAGCGGAGAAGCCCTTATTAGCCACATCCGTCAGGGTCTGGTAGTACCGGGTGAGATCAATGACGTTCCTATCCTCGCACCGGCCGACGAGCACCTCTGGCTCGGGGAGGCTTCGAAACAGCTCAACGGCGCGCTCGCGGCCCAGAGGTAACAGCGCTCGAATCACGCGACACTGAATCGACAGAGAGTCCAACGCGACGCCCATGGCCATCGTGAGGTTAAAGGAACGTGTGGAGGTGATGTGGCTGGTCCCCCCAAGGCACAGCGGGTGCTGGACTAACCTTGCTAGCGTGAAGGCCTCATGCAGCAGCTCTTCCTTTATAGGGTCCGGGACTTCGGGTTACCTCGCAACCCGGAATAGAATGTCGGTCGTGTATTCGGGAGGTGCGCTGCGTGCAGTGCCAAGCAGGGACGCAATTTCCTCAGGAAGTTTGTCCTTTTCTTTTGCCTCTGCCTGACGCTGCTCGTCTGATTCTTGGGCGAGCAGTGGAAACACTCTCCGGATGTCCGTCACCGACGGCCGCGAGTAGCAGGGCTACCCCAGCCCTCAGAATAAAGTGGCGGCACCCAGGGGATCCAATAGCGCTATAATCCTGCAATAGTTTGATTTTGAGGCGTGCGAACGACCCTTAAATGCTGTTGGGGCCAGTTTTCAGCGGCCGCCGGGAGGGTGGTGGACGGCATGGGATTCGAACCCACGACCTCGGCGTTGCGAACGCCGCGCTCTCCCAACTGAGCTAGCCGCCCGCAGTGGTTTGACGCTAATCGCCAGTATATCACGCACTTTCAGGAAACCCCTGGAGCATAAGCCGCCTCGACGAATTCCACACCGGCGCCGGCAAGAGTGTAGGGGGGCGGTGTGTTGTGCCTGCGCCCGGAACCTTGCATCGTCTCCAAAACGGACCGGTCGTAAGGCGGCGGTCCCGCGGGCTCTGCTGACAACTGAATCCTGCCCCTTAGTAGTCCTTTTCATAAGTTCCGTCACTTATGTTTAGAAGCCATGGTGGACGATCGGGAACTTCGGGCGCGGCGTGCCCCAGCACGCCGCGCCCCTACATTTCCACGCCCCTAACAGATCTGTAGGAGCATTACATGTCCTGCTCTCACCCCGACAAACGGGCGAAGCGGCTTCGGCCCGCCGGGTGGTCGAGCGCCGTCTACTCTGCGATTGCCTTTTCGACCAGCGTCCGCAGGGGCCCGGATAGCTTGAGCTCGAGGGCGGCCTGTTGCCCTCGCGATGACATCTTCTTCCACGTGCGCCGCAGGATGTTGATAAGCTTCGCCTCGTCGTGCTCTTTGGCGAAATCCGCAAAGTAGTACCCAAGAAACACCAGGCAGATGACGTCTTCGAGCAGTTGGCAGTCGGGATCGACCTTGAGTTGCTTCTTCTGCAGCAGAGATTGCACGCGGCCGACTGTTTCGGGGCGATATCCGACTTCGCGAAGAATCGCCGCCGCTTTTTCGGCGTGAAAGCGGCCTAGATCGGTGCGCCATCGGCGGTAGCCCTGGCGGTCCTTGGGATATTCGCTTCGTGGAATCCTCCATCGCTCGATGTGCTGTGATCGGACCGCTAGCCGCACGACCTCGGGAGCGTCCGGCGCCAGCTGCTCCAGAGACTCACTCATCCGTTGCGCATAGAGAAGCTCTTTGGGGTGCTCTTGCCCTTCCCAAACCTCGCGGTTCGGGTCTTCACTGTTTGCGGCGTCGATGCGCTCGATCGCCGCCCGGAATCGCTCCTGATCTTCAATCATCGCCGCTCCTGCGGATCACCTGCTGCTAGGGGTTGGCAGGGCACACCCGGCAATCTGCCCGCCGCCATTAATATTAGCCCGGGGCGTCAGCCCCGGGGAACTAGGCTGGCGAGCGATAGCCCCCCGGGGACCCTGGGGCCCACGGCCCCAGGGTCCGATCCTGTTGGCACGCCTGGAGCGGGAGCCACTGCTGCGGCCACGCCGCGCCGGTGCTCACACTCGGCCGCGGGTGCCGGCGCGGTATCTAGGCCGCAACTCCGGTCGCCCTCCGGGCTCCCTGCGCCGCGGCCTAAATACCGCTTCTGGGAGAGCTTCTGAAAACAGGCCCTCCCCTGAAGGAACCTAGAAAGTGTTCCCCTGTGGTCGGGTTGTTCGGCGGCGAAGGGCTGGAACTGTTGCGGTCCGGCTGTTGACAGCTGCTGAACCCAAGGTATACGCTACTAGCGTTGAGGGTGCGGTGAATGTTGGCCGCTGCTTCGCCCGCTGCAGGTGCCCTTTTGGGCATAACAGGGAAGTCCGGTGAGAAGCCGGCGCGGTCCCGCCACTGTATGTGGGAAGCAACCGGGAATGAGCCACTCGAACTCTGGTTCGGGGAAGGCTGCGGGTTGCGCTAAAGGTCGAGTCGGACCTTTTGAACCCACGAGCCAGGAGACCTACCTGCCAGCGGGAAAGACTGAGTTTCCGCGAGGGACGGAATGGTCCGGCCACAGTTAGATCGAACGACAGTCCCTCACCTCCACCCGGGAGTGAGGGATTTTTTGTGTCGTTAGTCCCCGCGACGCGGATCGGCGATTCGGATCGTCGAACGCAGACGCTCCGCAGTTCGACTTATCGCGATTGGCTAGCTTCTCTACCTAGGGTTCCCGCCGCCGACCCGGACCACTCATCTGGTTGTTGCGCTCTTTGTCGCGCAGGCATTCGCTGCGCGAGACGTGCGCTCAGCAACAGCCTGTCGCCTGGTCGCTCCCTTTCTTCGCATCAGAGGGTTAAAGAATGAGACAGTTCATTGCGCTTTTTGCGCTCGCACTTCTTGGTTGGCTGATGCAGGGGGTAGCTCAGGACTCGGCGGGCGTCGCCGGACTGATAACGGACCCGTCGGGCGCGGCGGTACCGAACGCCGTCGTCACGCTGTTTGCGAGAGACAACAGCCTGCGATTTACGACCCGTACAAACCGGCGAGGGGAATATCAATTCGCCTCAGTAGCGCCCGGGGAATATTTAATGGAGGTTAAGGCTCGCCATTTCGCGCCGGCTGCCGCCGAATCGGTGGGAGTTCGTCGAGGTGCGGCGTCCACCCTGGACATCCAAGTAAAGCTGGCGAGGGTACGAACGAAGGTCGTGGTCACATCGTCAAGCACGGCGCGAACCGTGGAGGAAGTCTCCAAGGCGCTCGACACGGTAGACGCGGAACAGATTGAAAGGCGCGCCGACTTTTCCTTGGCCGAGGCGTTGCGAGGCGTGCCCGGTCTGCGCGTGCAGCAGCAGCGTGGTCCCGGAAGCCTGACGACGATCCAGATTCGGGGGCTTCGATCACAGGACACCGCCGTTCTGGTCGACGGGGTCCGCCTGCGCGATGCGGCCGACCTCCAGGGGGCCGCTACCCCACTGATGCAGGATTTGATGGATGTGAACACGGAACGAATCGAAGTCCTGCGGGGATCAGGTTCGTCGCTGTACGGTTCAAACGCGATTGGCGGCGTAGTCAACATCGTGACTGACCGAGGCGGCGGCCCTCCTCATGGCCAATTGCTGGCCGAAGGTGGAGGACTCGGTTTACTCCGGGGGCGCGCCAGGGTCGGGGGAGGAGCGCTTGACCAACGCCTGAGCTATAGCGGCGGCATCGCCCATCTGAACGTTCGCGACGGGATCGACGGATCCGACACCTTCCGAAACAGCAGTGGGCATGCCTTCGTCGGCTACCACTTCACACCGTCGTTGTCGCTGGGTGGGCACGTTCTTGCCGCCGACGGCTTCGTGCAACTCAATGACAATCCCTTTGTCCCTTTTGACGCCACAGGGAACCTGCCGCTGTCGGGCGCAATCCGAGCCACTCCTTTGGCTACGGAAGAACAGGGAAAGCTCGGAGCCGGCGAGGCGTTTGACGTCGGCCGTGCCAATTTCGCCTCCGACCCTAACGATCCCGATTTCCGGAGCTCCACTTCGTACTTCGTGGGCGCTGTGAATCTGTCGCAAAGGATCAGCGAATGGGCCTCCTATCGACTCGGCTATCAAGGTGTCATCACAGGCCACAACTTCCAGGATGGGCCCGGCGGAGTTCGATTCGAACCCCCGTTCAACAACTCGAGCAGCTTCGACGGACGCATTGACACGGTCCAGGCGCGGACGGACCTGACGCTTGGCCGACACAACCTCTTCTCCCTGGGATACGAATTTGAGCGCGAGCGCTACGACAGCCCAACGCGGGACGAGAATCCCAATCCGGAGCAACGCGTCGACGTGCGTCTCGAGATCGAGCAGCGCAGCCATGGCGTTTTCTTCCAGGACCAGTTGAGGCTGCGGGACTCTCGCCTGCAGATTTCGCTGTCCGGACGTGTCCAAGGCTTTAGCCTTACAGAACCACAATTCAGCGGGGGACGGTCACCCTACTCCGGTATCTCTTTTGAAGATCCCAAGTCGGCCTACACGGGTGACGGCGCAATTTCCTATTTTTTTACCGGCGCGGGAACTAAGCTCCGTGCCCACGTCGGGAACGCCTACCGGGCACCCTCGTTGTTCGAGCGCTTTGGTTCGTCGTTCTTTTTGGGCTCTTTCAGCCCGTTTGGCGATCCTACCCTGCGACCCGAGCGGACGATCGCCTTCGACGCGGGATTAGACCAGTGGCTGGCGCGGGATCGCCTAAGAGTCAGCGCGACGTACTTCTATACGGGCTTGCAGGAAATCATCTTTTTCGATGCCGGCGGGGGTATCGATTTTACGACCGATCCGTTCGGCCGCTTTATTGGTTACCGCAATACGGGTGGCGGCCTGGCTCGCGGCGTGGAAGTCAGCGTGGATGCCGGGCCCACGTCGCAGTTGGATTTGACGGCTTCCTACACCTATACGAACTCGGATCAGCGAACTTCGCCGGTCGCGGGAGGGGACTTCTTCAAGAGCTTCGGCATTTCAGACCACATGTTTACGCTCACGGCGGCGCAACGTATCGGCCGGCGCCTGAGCCTGGTGTTCGACCTTTTCGCGGCCAGCGAGTACGCAGCGCCGTTGTTCACGGCAGGTGGAAGTCGCGCCTTCCTGTTCGACGGGCCGGTCAAGGCGGACCTTGTCGTCAGCTACACGGTCCCGCTGTCAGAAAACAAGAGTTTACGGTTGTACGGAAAGGTCGAGAACGTTTTTGACCGCGCGTATTTCGAGGATGGGTTTCGCACGCCGGGGGCGTGGGCAATCGCTGGGTTGGCTTTTGGTTTTTAGTTGGTCCGCTGCTCGAGTTCCGTCGAACTCCGGTTCGATTGGTTGGCTGGAGGCTAGCCCGGATATTTCACTAGGGGGCAGGAAAGAGGCTACTTCCTGTGGCATAAAACATTCGTGGGAAAAATGTTAAGGCCACCGAGAGGAAGCAGCCCCCTGTTGACACAGTGCGCAGCTGCGAGTGAGTGTGCGCCAGGTGTGGCTGTCGCTGGGGAGCGGCTATCCCTACGTCGACAGCTTGGCAGCTGTCTATCGCGCCTTGCGGCCACCCGGTTTGGGATCTGCTTGACAACAAACCGGGAGTGCGAAAACAGGCCGGGGCAGGTCGCTACGGGAAGTGTCGGCAAAAGCAGGGAAAACGCGAAGCGCCGTCGGGAAAGTTTCCTCAACCGCCTCCCAGCCACCGCTGCGGCTTCGCCCCGAGCGTGCGCCTCCTCGCCCGTCACTCCGCCCCGCATCAGCTGCTGCTCAACCCAAACGCACTCCCTGGTGAGAAACACGGACTAGAGTTGCGCCGTTTCCCACACAAAGAACCAAACCGGGCGGATCAGAATCCGCTGATAGGAAGCGCTTTTTCCTCCAAGCGCTTGTGAAGGTTATACCGGCTGCTGCGTCTGAGCGATCATCGTTCGCCGTTTGAAATCTTCGAGCATGGACTGATCGAGGCGAACGTGCGTGGGGCGCTTTTCGAGGGTTGTCATGCGGTCGATCTTGTCCTGCAGCTTGAGTAGGGCGTAAAAGAGGTTTTCGGGGCGCGGAGGGCAGCCGACGACGTAAACGTCGACCGGGACAATCCTGTCGACCCCCTGCAAAACGGCGTAGGTGTTAAAAGGACCTCCGACGCTCGAGCAGGCGCCCATCGAGATGCACCATTTCGGTTCCGGCATCTGATCCCAGATGCGCTTCAGCACTGGACCCATTTTCAGCGTTACCGTACCGGCCACGATCATCAGGTCCGCTTGGCGGGGGCTCGGCCGGAAGACCTCCGACCCGAAACGCGCAATATCAAATCGCGACGTTGATGAGGCAATCATCTCGATGGCGCAACAGGCCAGCCCGAAAGTAAGCGGCCAGATGGCCGACTTTCTTGCCCAATTGAAGACGTAGTCAACGGAAGTTGTGAGGAAGTTCTTTTCGAATTGGTTTTGCAAGAAGGGCATCGTGGGTTCTCAGAGTATCCATTATAGGAGATTGAACTGCGTCTGTCGGTGCTGGGCGGGCGTGGTGCCGGCGCGTGAGGGCGGCGTGCCGTGCCCCTACAACGGCAGGGAATCGGCGTTTTCCGATAGCAGCACGACATGTCGGGAACGTAAGGCTGTGCGCCCCCTGGGGGTCGTGTTCTCTTCTAGCCTAACTCACCACGGGAAATGGTTCCGAAAGAGGTTCAATGGGTCCCGGTGGCGGTAGCTGCGGCTTCGAAGCGGCTAGCAACAGCACCCCAGCCCTCTGGAACTGTTCCTTCTCGTCACCGGACCGGAAGTAGAGATCCGAGTCGAAGTTGGGCGGGATGGGCGTCTCATCTTGAATCAGGCGGGCTTCGACTTCCTCGAACCCGAAAACTTCAAAGGCCTCTTGCCACTCCACCGCGCTGTGTAATTGAAGCGAAACACCAAGTCGCTCCGGCAAGTGATGCAGATGAAGGTTTTCCTTGTGATAGCTGTTGACAACATAGACACGGCCGCCGAACGCTGACACGCGGAAGATCTCCCGAATTGCCGCTTCGACGGAGTGCCAATAGTAGGCCGACTCGACGCAGATGACACGCGTAAAGTAGCCTTCTGCCCAGGGGATCTCCTCGGCCGATCCTGGTGTGAAAAGGACATTGCCCTGCTCGGGGGATTTTCGCCGGGCCAGACGGATCATCTCCTCCGAGACGTCGATACCGACGATCGCGCCCTCAGGGCAATGGGAAGACAGAAGGCGGCAAGTCCAACCCTTGCCGCAACCGATGTCGAGAATGCGCTCGCTCGGCCCCAATTCCATCCGGTCGATGGCCTGCTCTGTGATCCAGCGGTGTTGGCGCTCCATCCGCTCGGCGCGGCCGTCGGCGGCCCAGCGGTTAAAGAGCTCGCGGATCTGTTCTTCTTTTTGGAGACGGGCGCGCTGGTGTGGCGGAACGTTCAATCCTTAGATTGTAGTCTTCGTCTTAGTGGCAGGCGCCTTCCGAGCCGCGACCGAGAGGGAGCGGTCCAGGGATGGTCAGCCTATGATCGATCGTGAACTTACGCAACCAAGTGCTGGATCGCCGTGGGCTTTGGCGCACCCAGGTCTTGTGGGTGCTAATCGCCCTCGATGCTGACGAGGCTGCCTTCGAGCACGGCCTGAGCGTCCTCGGCGGTGAATTCGCTGACGCGCGAGGAGATGTTCATCGAACAGAAGCTGGGTCCGCACATAGAGCAGAATCGCGCCTCTTTGTACCCCTCTTCGGGGAGGGTCTCGTCATGCATGGAGCGAGCCGTTTCCGGATCGAGCGCCAGTTCAAACTGCCGGTTCCAGTCGAATTCGAATCGGGCTTTAGAAAGCTCATCGTCGCGCTGCCGTGCACCGGGTCGATGGCGGGCGATGTCGGCGGCGTGTGCGGCGATCTTGTACGCGATCAGGCCCTGCTTCACGTCTTCGCGGTCGGGCAGGCCCAGGTGCTCTTTGGGCGTCACGTAGCACAGCATGGCCGCCCCGTGCCAGCCGATCATCGCGGCGCCGATGGCCGAGGTGATGTGGTCGTAGCCGGGAGCAAAGTCGGTGACCAGAGGCCCCAGAGTGTAGAACGGCGCTTCGTAGCACATCTCCTTTTCCATGTCGACCTGCAACTTGATCTGGTCTAGGGGGATGTGCCCGGGCCCCTCGATCATGACTTGCACGTCGTATTCCCAGGCCTTTTTGGTCAGCTCGCCCAGCGTCTTGAGCTCGGCGAATTGGGCCTCGTCGCTGGCATCGGCGATCGATCCGGGCCGCAAACCGTCACCCAAAGAGAAGCTGACGTCATATTTCTGGAAGATCTTGCAGAGCTCATCGAAGTTGTCGTAGAGCATGTTCTGCCGATGTTGCGTGACCATCCACTCGGCGAGCAGAGCGCCGCCGCGACTGACGATGCCTGTGATGCGTTTGACAGCCATCGGCACGTATTGGATGAGCACGCCGGCATGGATCGTCATGTAGTCCACGCCCTGCTCGGCCTGCTCAACGATCACGTCCCGGATCACGGGCCAAGTCAGGTCAGCGATCCGTCCGTTAACGCGCGTCAGGGCTTCGTAGATCGGAACGGTCCCGATGGGTACCGGCGAGTGGTTGATGATGGCTTCGCGGATGCGGGGGATGTCCCCGCCCGTCGAGAGGTCCATCACCGTGTCGGCGCCATACTTGACCGAGTAGCGCAATTTCTCCAGCTCCTGCTCAACCTCGGACGTGACCGCCGAATTGCCGATATTTGAGTTGACCTTGCATTTGGACGCCACCCCGATGCACATCGGCTCGAGGTTCGTGTGGCGAATATTGGCGGGGATGATCATCCGGCCCCGAGCCACTTCTTCCCGAATTGTCTCGGAGGAAAGATTCTCGCGCCGGGCTACGTATCCCATCTCCTCGGTGACAATACCCTTACGGGCGTAGTGAAGCTGCGTGCGGATCGCATCGTTTTGGCGTTTAGCTACCCATTCGGAACGCATGGAAAAGCCCCTCCCAGGGCTTCGGCGGAATGCTTCCTCAATTATGTCACCGCTTCGCGGTCGCCCGCAAATCGATGCAGTTACCTTCTCGCCCCCAGTCCCGGGGCCGCATGCGGTCGAACCCAACCTGCTCTTTGAAGAAAATAGGTTCTCTGGTGATGAGACACTGTGGCGGAAGGTGGCGGGACATAAGGCAGCCGGCATCGGTCTAGGGAACCGGGCACAGTACCCCGGCCAACCTTGCGAGGGTCTTTAGTTCCCTTCTGCGCTACAGCATTTTCCAATCCAAGAATGAGCCTGAAGAAGGAGGATCGGACGGGCGGTGCTGCTGGGGTTCTCCTTTCAGTGGCGGTTAGGCAGTCAGTGGCAGTTAGGCAGCGGGGGATGGGGGTGCGGGGCAAGGGGGCTGGCGTTTGAAGTCCCCTTGCCCTGCTTCCATCACTGCAGAAATCTGTCAGCGACGAAGTCGACAACGGGCTAGCAGGGCGAGCTTGGCTTTCTGCATCCGCTGGGCCGCTGCCGTGTCGCTGTGGCGGCTGGCTTGCTGCTGGAGCGTCTCGGTTCGCACGCCGTCCTTGAGGTGCTTTTGCCAGTCGGGCAGCGAGAGTAGCTTTTCGTAGGGCGTGCGGTAGTCGGTGGCGCGATAGCGACGGCGGCGTTGGCCCCGGGCGGTGATCTCGATGGTGGCGAAGCCGCACGGGCGGTGGTAGTTCAGATAGGGATTGAAATAGGCTGTGTAGAAGCGCTGCAACGCGGAGGCATGCTCGGCGGCGATCGCTCCGTAGCCTATGTGCTTGCGCACCACGGCCCCGTTTTTGCCTTCCACCAGAGCGTTGTCGGTGGTGCGATAGGGGCGCGACTTGGTGAACTCGATCAGTAGCTTGTTGAGCAGCCGGGCCAGGCGGTGATTGAGAAACTCCGAGCCGTTGTCGCAGTGGAAGCCGCGCAGGCGAAAGGGGAACTGGTGCAACATCGCTTCCAGCACCGGGATCAGGTGTCGCTCCGAGATCGTCTCGACGCAGCCGACGACCTGCCACTGCGTGACCGTATCGACGGCGTTGATGTGATACAGCCCCGGGCGAGTGTCCCAGTGACCCTGGTGCACCGTATCGACGCGCAGATAGCCGGGTTGTCCCTGTGGCTCGGGCTTGCGCCGCTCGGCGATCCCGACCTGTCGTCTCTGAGTGCGATCGAACACCACCCGCTGTGAGCGATAAGCCCGGGAGCGCCGCAGGTTGTAAATGTGGGAAATCGAGATGTGGGCCAGGCGGACGTACTCCGAGTTGGCGAAGAACTGATACTCGCGCTCGAGGATGCGCCGTACCGCCGGCCCGGACAGACCCTCGTGGGCAGCGTCGACGGTTGCTAACAAGGCAATGTCCTGGGGTGTGTAGCGGCGCGGAAAGCGGCGCCGACGGGGTTGTCGGGCCTCGATCCGTCGGTGCCGAAGCCACTGCCCCATCAGCCGCGTCAACTGGGCCCGACTCAACCCG
This sequence comes from Bryobacterales bacterium, assembly GCA_965248105.1. Classification (GTDB taxonomy): domain Bacteria; phylum Acidobacteriota; class Terriglobia; order Bryobacterales; family UBA6623. Next base: position 560,976 of record CBDFIK010000005.1, on the reverse strand, counting down.
CTCAGCCGCGCCAGAAACCGCCGCACGATGCCCTTCTGCCTCCTGCCAAGCCGTCGGTAGTGCTGCGCCGCCAAGATACGCTCGACAAAGCGATAAATCTGCTCGCGTCCCTGGACTCTGAAGCCAATGCTTCGACTGCCGGCCAGGAACTCCTGCATCTCGGCCAGGGTAAGCCGCTCTAGGTTCTGCATGGTGATCGTCATTCACCAGCAGCTTGTACCCTTTCGTCCCGCTCACGTTCAGGCTCATCTTGTGTTGGAAACAAACCTCCCCTTCAGGCTCATCCTGTATTGGATAACTCTGCTACTTGATCTTTTGGGTTAAATGGGCCATGCTAGTTGGTTTTCCTATGAGGGTACGTCTGTTTTATCACGATCGGTGCTTCGACGGTGCTTGCTCGGCGGCCCTTTTCTCCGATTTCTACCGCGCCAAGCAGGAGCCTTCCGCCGAGTTTGTCCTTACCGGGCTATTTCACCGCGCCGAGCAGCTTTTCGACCTGGAGCTTTTCGACGGCGACGAAAACGCGATTGTCGACTTCAAGTACTGCGCTTCTCCCCGTCTGACCTGGTGGTTCGATCATCATCAGAGTGCCTTTCTTTCCGCTGAAGACGAGCAGCATTTTTCGCGAGATCGCTCGGGCAAGAAGTTCTACGACCCTGCCTACAAGTCTTGCACTAACTTCATCGCCCACATTGTAGGAGAAAAATTCGGCTACGACCCATCGCACTTGAGTGAACTCATCCGATGGGCCGATATCATTGACGGGGCGCGGTACGAGAGCGCCAAGGTCGCGGTGGAGATGGCGGAGCCAGCGACGCGACTCACGCTGGTCTTTGAAGCAGCGAAAGACAATGTCACCGCCAGGATCATCCCGCTCATGGCATCTCACACGTTGGTGGAAATCGCTGCGTTGCCGGAAATTCGGACTGTTTTCGAAGAGTTCTACCAGCGCCATCTGGAATCGATTGAGGTGATTCGCAAGCGCTCGTCGCGGGTGGGTTCCGTCGTGTACTTCGATCTCTCTGACACGGATGTGGAAGGCTACAACAAGTTCGTTCCCTACTATTTGTTCCCTGACTGCACCTACACGATTTCAATTATTGACGCGGGGTTTCGAACGAAGATTTCGGTCGGATCCAATCCCTGGGCCCCGCACCAACCTGAGCGGAATCTGGCCACCATCTGCGAACGTTACGGCGGAGGCGGCCACTCGCGCGTCGGCGCTATCAGTTACGGCCCCGGCGAGCTCGACCGAGCGCGCGAGACCGCTCGGAAAATCGTTGACGAGTTGGCGACCGAGAAGTAGACGGTTGCTGATTCCTGCGGCGGACTCCACTCAGCAGCGGGCCATGTGGGAAATGACGTCTGACCGCTCCTGTTGGGTGAACTCCACCAGATCGGGAAAGAATGACTCGAAGTCAGATTCCAATTCGTGGTTACCGATGTAAGTCGCCCAACTGCGCATTTTTCACGGCCCGGTTAGGAGCCTTAGTGCATCAGTTCGCAGATACGGTTACGAAAGGTGGCCGACTGCGGACGCGATGAATCGCGCCCCTACTGATGGGCTTGAGCATCTCGCGTTCCAACGTAGGGGCGCAATTCATTGCGCCCGAGATGGTGAGCCGCAACACCTCGACAAGCTGATTGATACGTAACTGTATTTGCGAAATGCTGGACTTAGTGCGCGCAAGGCGCTGGCTCCCGCTACCACGGTCGCGGGCAAGGCTGACATTCGCCCGGTATCGATGACCACAGCTCGAACGTGTAGCCCGCGACATCTCTTGTACACTGAAGGCAATCGGGTAGCGAGCCATCTTCTTCTGACTTATCTTCAGCTCGGAAATCTGTATGAAGCTTTACCAGTTTATCCTGGCTGGTCTTGTCGGAGCCGGCTTGTTAGTGGCCGCGGTCTATTGGATCGCCCGCGGCAAAACAGCCCGGGTGGAGGGTTCGATCACCGAAGTCCGAACGCTTGGGATGGACCGGAATAGTTCGGTTGCTATCGTCGATTTCGAGTTCACGAACTATTCAGACGCCTTAGTGATGATCGGCGACCGTGACCTGATCGTCGTCGATCAGGACGGAAGCGTTCATGAAAGCTATACGCTCAAGACGTCGGACTTGCGGCAGCTTTTTCGCTACTTCCCGGCGTTAGGCCAAATTAAACATGAACCTGTCGTCGACCGGACGAAGATACCTTCGGGTGAATCGTTGCGGGGAATGGTAGCCGCGCGGTTCGAAATCCCCAAGCACGAGCTCGATCTGAGGCGAGAAATCATCTTTCGGATCACCGACGTCGACGGCGCGGTCTCTGAGTTAAGCTTGGAGTCCGATCAGCCAAGCTCCGCGGAATAACCTTCTACCTTCCCGTGAAAAGCGGTGCGGAGCCAGACCGATACCGAGGTGCTAATTCTGGAATTCGATGATGGCAGTATCCTTGGCATTGATCCCGTTTCTAACGTGAGCCAATTGGCGGGTGAGGGCAATTCGATCACACCAGATGCCCTCCAGATCGCGTTGTGCGTTACTTTCGTTCCGCCACTTAGGCGCCACACGGCTGGAAGCTAATAGCCTTCGATGACCTACATCACGGCGGGAGTTGACACCGGAAAAAGTATTCCGATGTGTGTGCAAAGCAGGAGAGGCGTGGGGCCCTAATAGACCAAGGCGGCTATGGCGGCCTCGTCGAACCCCAGCGCCAGCCGCTTCCCCCACTTGATGATCGGCCGCTTGATCAAGTTGGGATTCTCCGCCATGAGTTTAAGCGCTTCGTCCTTGGGCGGGGGATTCTGTTTCATGCCGCGTTGCCGATAGAGAATGTTTCTAGGGTTGAGAAACTGGCGGTAGTCGCGGTTGCCGATGAGCCGATCCAACTCCTCCACGCTGAGGCCCTTGTTGAGATCGACGAACTCGAGTTCGACGCCTCGGTCGAGCAAGAAACTTCTTGCTTTGCGGCAGGTGGTTCAAGTGGGCTTCTGATAAAATTGGACCTTCATTGTCTTCGCCTCTCTGGCCGAACCGCCGACACGCGAGCCATATCCTGCTACCGCAGCCAGACCCTCCCTCGCATTGCCTTGTAGACCATCGCGATCCCCAAGACGATCAGTAGTAGCGGCCACAGACGCCATACATCGGCCTGGACGATCCCCAAATTGGCAAGTTGGAACCAAATCCCGGCAAGAACCGCGACGAGACCGAACGGCGCACCCCAACCGTGGCGGCGGGGGCCTGTGAGTTGATAGAGTCCGATCGCGACGAGAATCAAAGGCCAGTAAAGCTTAAGATCCGCGGGATGAAAAGACAGCAAGTCGAGTTTGGAAAGCTGCAACCAAATCCCCGCCACAAGAACGACCGCGCCCAAGCCGCGACCGCGGCGTGACGGGTCCAAGACCCGGTGGATCCCGAAAGCCACGAGCAGCAAAGGCCAATACCTTTCCAGTCCCCCTAATTCGTAGACGTCGAGGTTGTTGAGGACGAGCAAGACTCCCAACCCGACGATCACCAAGCCCGGCAAAACTCGGGCCGTAACGCGGCGACGGTGTCTAAACATGAGTACGATCTCTCGGCCAACAAGGGTTGGGTCCTCGTCATCATAACAACCAAGGCAGTGCGCTCGAACGTCGGGCGCAGCGCTACGGGGCGGCGAGCGTAAGATTGCATGACTGTGTAGGGGCGGGCCCGTTCTGCCACTGTAAAACGAGGAGGTGGTTCTGTGCCACCCCGAACCCATCGGCAACGGTGTCGGGCGGGCGCAACTCCCACGATCTGTGCCGACAAAGGGACGCCGCAAGCATCCCGGCTTCACAGATAGAAAAGACTCAGACGAGGAAGTCCAGCCGCTTGCAAACATTCTCTTTCCAGGTATTGCCTTTCCAGCCGCGCCAGTTGATCGGCTGTCATTTTGTGGCGATGAGGGGCAAGTTGGCGATCCATTTCTCGCCGCGCTGACAGCATCGCCTCTTCGGAAGCCTCCTGCATGGCGGCAGCGATAAGCTTTCCTTCCGACACGGCCAAACGCTGTTCGATAGCTTCCGTGTCGGACAACTCTTCGTCCGAGGCGGCGGCTAGTTCCTCAAGCACCTGCGACGTTCGGTGGTAGAGCTCCGAATTTTCGGGCTTCCTTTGAGCTTGCGCTTGCTTGATCAAGCTGGCATTGCGGAGAAAGTAGTCGCGCAATTCTTGGTGAGGAAACGACTGTTCGACTTCCGTGGACCGCACCCCATCGACTTCCTCGGAAAGCTGGCGAGCGGCGTCCAAAACCTCCTGGGTGCAATACGCCAGCGAGTTGACGGTCCGTACGCGGCGTTTGCGAGCGCGCCACTTCTCGAAGGCGCGATCAATACCCTTGCGAACCGCCGCCAGCGGGACTCCAGCATCTTTCCAGGTTTCGATCAGGGCCCAATCCAACGGCGACAGTAGGAATGTTGCGGTGCCGCGGGCGCGCTGAAAGTGCTCTTCGATTTCCGTGAAGTAGTTGAAATAGTTCACAGCGCCCAGTAGTAGAGACCGTTAAACAGCATCTTGAAAGTCGCGTAGGACTGGCCGCGGTATTGCGGCCGGATGCCGAACAAGACGAGGTGGCCTCGGCCGATCGCGACGTCTACCACCGCAGCCCTGTTTGAGAGGTGCTCCTGGCCCAGAAGCCACCCCGAGGCCAAGATATCGTGTTGTGGGAATTGAAGCACGGCGGCAGCCTGGCGACCCTCTCCCGTGTCCCAAGTTTCGAAGGCAGGGCCGGACTGGAACCACACCGCTTCGCGCGGCCTCATGCCAAAGCACAGCGGATGGGACGTGTCAATCGTGACGTTCAGCAGTGATCCGGGCGCGTAGAATTTTTCGTTGCCCAGGCCGCTAATCACGTTTCGAACCGGTAGGTTCAGTCGCTCGAGAGCGTAAACGGAGGCGCGGTTAAAAGCCAGAATCGTGCCGCCCTCGTCGACGAAGCTTCGAAGTGACCGGGCACCCTCATCCTCAATGCCGCCGCAGTACTCAGGCGGAACTTCGGCCCCGCCATTGTACAGAGCGCCCTGAAGGTAGCCGGTGTGAAGCGTTGTGGGACGGGCATCAGGCAGGATGATGACGTCAAAGTCCTGATTGAGATTCCCTTGCTGGATCCGTTTGCTCGATAGCCGGCTATAGGGAAACTCGAACTCTTCCAGGACCCACCTTGTCCAGCCTTCGTCGATGATCGGGGACTGGCCCCGGTAGACTCCGACGCGAGAGCGGCGGAGAAGCTGATGCTCGACGGGATTTCCGCTCCAGCCTCCGAACACCAAGCCAAGCTCATCCGCTAGCGCCGGCAGTAGCTCGCCGGCGGCTCCCTCCCGAGAGACGTAGAAGATACCGTTGCGCCGATTGCGATATACCTCAGCACCCATCCCGAGTAGCCGGTTCACTGCTTTCCACGAATTGCCTAACGCCGGAGACAATGCCACCACCGCGGTGTCAGCCACGAAGCCTGGTTGCGGTCCTACCTTGTCCACGCGCTCCAGTTTGACCTCAACGCGCTCGTCGATCCGGACCGCTTCCACTCCCTTCAGCAGAGGCAGCGCGTGGGCAGTCACGTCGTACGGTTTGAGCGGAGGTCCCCCTGGGTATTCCCGCAAGTCCGGATATTGCTGCTGTTCCAACAGCGTCTTGGCGAACGAGCCGTAGGGCTGAGCCATCCGAATCACGTAATCGCCCTTGGGGAACAGCCGCCCGGTCGCTCGAAAGTCCTCTTCGGAACGGTCGATTTCGACCATGGCAAACTCCAGGATCTTCAGCAGACGCGTCATCGCGTTGGCGTCGTGCTGGGAGCGAGGAATCACGAATGCCCACGGAGTACTCTTTTCTATCGTTCGCCGGCCGATGCGATAAAAGTTCTCGAGCAACTCCTTGCGGTGAAGGGCGGCGTTGTAAAGGCAAGAGTCAAACGTAATCAATTGGTAGTCGACGATATCGCGCAGCTTCCACTCTCCACCCGGCCAGGGTTCGAGAAAATTCCAGCTCCGCTGCCGGGCATTGTAGCCCCGACCGCGCGTCTGGAGAGACGAAAAAGGCACCGTCACGGGGGTGGCGTAGCGCACGCTGGCCGCTTCACTGAGCAAACGCATGCCGCCGTGATAGCTCTGATAATGTCGTGCCGGTGCGAAATAGTCATAGATGCCGTTCACGACGACACCCTTCTTGCCGGCGGCGGTCAGGTCAACGGCCATCGCCGCGCCGAGCATGTTGACTTGCTGAGCGATGAGCGGGTCAATGTTGGGGTCGATCGGATCCATCCACGGCGGAACGAACATCCTGGCTCCCTGAGATCCCATCTGGTGGACGTCGTAGACGATCTGCGGGTGCCAGACATTGTGAGCCTTTTCAACGGCCAATCGGGTCTCGACTTGCGTAAACGCATACCAATCTCGATTGTTATCGTGGCCCGTGTACTTGTGGTAGAGCTCTGTCATGGGCGCGCCTTCGTAGGGCGTTCCGAGGTAGCGTTTGTACCAAGCTGCCACTTTGTCCACGCCGTCAGGGTTGAGTGACGGAATCAAAAGAAAGATCGTGTCCTGCAAGATGCGCCGGTTTCGGGACGTATCTTCGGTGAGCAACTTGTAGACGAATTCGACGGCCGTGTGCGTCGAAGCGACCTCGTCCGAGTGGATGGAGCAAGTGATCAGCACGACCACCTTGCCTTCGGCAATGAGCGCTTCGGCTTCCTCTTGTGACGTTCTTCGAGGGTCGGCTAGTCGAGCTTGGATTTCCCTGTAGCGGTCGAGGTTGCTTAGCGTATCGGCATCGGCTATCGTCGCCAAGATAAACGGGCGGCCCTCGGTGCTCTTGCCCAACTCACGGACCACAATCCTGTCGCTCTCGGTTTCCAGTCGCCGAAAGTAGCTGACCACCTCGTCCCACTCGATGAGTTCACGGTCAGCGCCCATGCGGTGTCCGAAATGGGACTCCGGCGAAGGAATGACAGCGGTCTCCGGGAAGGCAACCGAGGCGAGGGCTAGCAGGCCTGTCGAGAGTCGAACCAAACAACGCATCATCACTACTATATAGCCAATTCGCCTGGTCACCTCAGCGGCCAAGTAGAGGGGTAAGACCCAGCAGCGTGTGGCGAAATTCGATGGCACAGGCAATCCTACCTGTGGACCTTCCAATTCGGGCTAGTCGTTTCAATAATCCACCGGACCTGCCCGGGGCCGCTCGCAGCCTTCAAGGACCTTAACTACAGACTGCGGTCCAGCAGTTGTCGTTTTGGAAGACTAGTAGGCTGTCCCAGACAAGACTTGCTGATCGTCCTGGCGACGTGGCGCACGCTTTCAGCGTGCTGTGTCGGGCTTTCGAGCCCGACATTTCCGAATCCATAGTGAACTCGTCTCCTGGACGGGCCACTAGGCGCCGGGCGAGCTAAGCGCGGTGAAGATTCTTGCCCGAAAGGTCAAAAAGAATCCTGGTTTCGCGGTGCAGTAAGCTGCTCCGTTAGTGAAGCGGCTCTGTTCGATCATGGAGCGCTGGATAACGTGGGAGCCCCGAGGTGTTTTTCGAGTACCTCGAACAGGCCCTCATCCTCGAAGATGCTTCGCTGGAAGGCGTTATAGCCGTAGTCCTCGACGATCCAGCCCTTGGAATCGATCAGGAAAAAGTGAGGGACGTCGAATTGGGGCTTGCTGGGCACCACCTTGGGAAAAAGATAGGAGGCGGCAACTTGCCCGCAGTCGAATAGCATGAGTTGGCTGATGCGGTTTCGGGCCAAGTAACTCCGGACGCTTCGCGGCGTGTCGGGAGGGTTAACGATATCGATGATCAGCAGGCGGCCCGCGTATTTCGCTTCGACCTCGGAAAGTATCTTCGAGAAAGTGCTGCAGTGGGGGCAGCCGGTGTTCATGACATTTACGATGACGTACTTGCCCCGATACCTCGCCAGTGAATGCTGTCGTCGGTTTTGATCAACGAGGGTGAAGCCGGGCGCCCTGCGGTTAGAAAGCTCACCCGCGGCCCAACTCGTCGCCGCGAAAGCGAATGCCATTACGAAAGCGGTGAAGCGTGTGCGCATAACTGTCACCTTAGCATAAAGGTTTGGACGGCTAAGCCAGCGGGCCGGCCGTTTAGATCGGCCCACCGAGGCGCGGCGGAAACCGCCTCTGCTGGTTCAAAATAGGTGCTGGTTCCGGATCCACCGCGAAGACCCATCGACCCGGCGTAGATACCTTCTCCGAAGTGGAAGTGCAGCCCGCGCGGTCTGAGGTTTTCGTTCGACGCCCCTAGTTCAGGACATCGCTCCTCGTTAGCCCGACGTTGACCTGGATGTTAGAAGTAGTGGCCTCTAGATACCACTCCCCGTTTCGAAGAACCCGCCTGTGGTGGTGCCAGCGATAGCCGTCAGTCTCTCGGAAATCAGAATAAAATTCCTCGACTCTGGCCAGCCCGGTCGGTGTGTCACCCACGAACGCTTTCTTGATCACGTCATGGGTTTCCACGTCGACGAACAACTTCACTGATGCCCCCGCAACATCATAGATTTCGATCACGTTGGTCTGTCTATCGTCGACCTTTTCCTGCTGGCGAAACCGCACGTCGGCGGGATCAGGCGGGTCGCCGATCAGCACGTGAGCGCGGGCCAGATCCGCCCGAAAGCGCTCCACTTGTGCATCCGGCAAAAAGCGGGTGTCGTTCGGCAACAGCTGAAAGGCCTTGGCGCCGTCGTAGATCATGATCACTGTCGTTTGTGGGGTTTGAATCTCTTGTCGAAGGAGGTTGGGGTGCAGATAGTACTTTTTGCTACGGAATTCACCCTCCTGTCCTTCCGCGTCCTTCACTCGGGTGACCAGCTCAACGCTATAATCCCGGACGGGATGCCCGCCGGCGCCCACTCCCGCCGCCGCTCGAGCTCGCTGGTAAATGCTCCAACCTTGTTTTTTCGCATCTTCCGACGCCAAGATGGGCGTCCAGGCGACGAGACCCAGTACCACTGCTAGGCCGAGAAAGCGATAGGAACCGCTTATCATTAGAACCATAGAATCATTATCTCCGATCTCCTTTCCCCTTAACTTGTGCGGTTTCGAGTGGTACTTGCACCTGTCCTAGCGGGTATCTGCTTGGTCGAATTCGGTGCCCACGTGTCGAGGTGGGCCGGATTGTCGGAGTGGGGAAGGTCCTAAGGCGCATTCGGCGAGCGGGGTCGGCTGACAGATGAAGTTGCTCAGGTGCTCATGGGATCGATATTGGGGTCAACTGCGGATTGCCTTCTGGGAGTTCAGGTAGGATAATTAAAGGGAGCTCCGAACCGGTAGGTCCCCCGGCTGTCTTCGTACTCTGGGGGTCTAGCTTCACGAAGATTGTCCGTCCAGGAGTTCGTCCGTGAAACAGAAGAGATCGGATCAAACCCTGCGCTGTTCCTTTTGTCACAAAAGCCAAGAGGTGGTTGGGAAGCTGATCTCGACCCCGGGCGACTACCCCAAAGCCTACATCTGTGACGAATGTGTCGCTGTCTGCAACTCCATCTTAGAGGACGATAAGCCCGACCATGCCGGGCCGAACTTGTCGTCTCTGTTGAAGCCACAGGAGCTCAAGGAGCGGTTGGACCAGTATGTCGTAGGCCAGGACGCTGCGAAGAAAAAGCTGGCTGTTGCGGTCTACAACCATTACAAACGAGTCTTCATGACGAAGCAGCACGGCGGGGCGGAAGACGTCGAGTTGCAAAAGTCTAATATGTTGCTGATCGGCCCCACCGGCACAGGCAAGACCCTACTGGCACAGACGCTCGCCAAGATACTGGACGTGCCGTTTGCGATCGCCGATGCTACGACGTTGACCGAGGCCGGCTACGTCGGCGAAGACGTGGAGAACATCATCCTGAAGCTGCTGCAGGCGGCCGACGGTGACGTGCAACGGGCGCAGCAGGGAATCATTTACATCGATGAGATCGACAAGCTGAGTCGTAAAGACGAAAACCCGTCGATCACGCGCGATGTTTCGGGCGAGGGTGTGCAGCAGGCCCTGCTGAAGATTCTGGAAGGCACGGTAGCCAACGTGCCCCCGCAGGGTGGACGCAAGCATCCGCACCAAGAATTTACCCCTGTTGACACGACGCATATCCTATTCATTTGCGGCGGTACCTTCGTGGGGTTGGAGAAAATCGTTGCCCGCCGGCTCGACCAACGGGTCGTTGGGTTCCGTTCTGCCTCCGAGCCTGAGAAGGGATCTGCCGGCTCCAGTGAGAGACCTAACCAATGCGACCTGGGTCTGTTGGGCCAAGTTCAGCCGCAAGACTTGATTCGGCACGGTTTTATCCCTGAGTTCGTTGGCCGCCTCCCCGTTGCCGCGGTTCTTGGTGATTTGGATCAGAAGGCGCTGGTGGAAATCCTCACTCGTCCGAAGAACTCACTCATGCGGCAATATCAAAAACTGTTCGAGTTCGAGAATGTCCAACTCCAACTGGAGCCGGAGGCCCTGGAGGCCGTTGCTAATCTCGCCCTGGAACGCAAGGTCGGCGCCCGCGGATTGCGTATGATAATGGAAGAGATGATGCTCGACCTGATGTATTATCTGCCATCCTATGAGCGGGTCAAAGAATTCGTCGTCACCAAGCAGATGGTCGAGGAACATCACCTCCTCAACGAGAACCTCTTAAAGAAAGCCGGCTAGTTTCCCCAACGAATGCGGCCCACGGCGGGCCATGCACCCGGGACTCAGCGCAAGAGCTTAACCCACCCATCCTCGTATGCAATCGATCAAAGAGAAATCGGAGACCCGTCGGCTACCCATGATGCCGATCCGCGACGTGGTCATCTTTCCGCACATGATGACCCCTTTTGTCGTGGGAAGAGAGTCCAGCGTCAGGGCGTTGGAAGAAGCCCTGGTCGGCGAAAAGAAAATCTTCCTGGCTACACAGCATGATGCTTCTGTCGATGACCCTACGCCTGACCAGATCTACCAGGTGGGCTCGATCGTCAACATCGTGCAGAGCCTTAAGTTGCCCGATGGCAACGTTAAGGTTTTGGTCGAGGGCGTCGAGCGCGCGCAAGTGGTTTCGGTAAGCCTGGAGGAGGGGTTCCACCGCGCGACCGTCCGAACCACGAACTTCCAGGTCGAGAGCAGTCCCCCGCTAGAGGCTCTGATCGGTCGGGTCACCTCGCTTTTCGAGCAATACGTCAAGCAAAGCCAGAACTTGAATTACGAAACCATGATCGCCGCCGTGCGGGTGGACGATCCGGGCAAACTGGCCGACACGATCGGCGCCAACCTGCAGCTCACGATCCCGGAAAAGCAGGATTTACTGGAGATCTTTGACCCGATTGAGCGTCTCACCCGCATTGCTGAGGTGCTCGATATCGAGATTGAGAAGTTGGGCGTCGATCGCACCGTCCAAGGCCGTGTGAAGCGGCAGATGGAAAAAGCACAAAAGGAGTACTACCTCAACGAAAAGATCAAGGCGATCCAGAAGGAACTGGGGCGGGGAGAGAAGAGCGAGTTCGACGAACTAGGCAAGAAGATCGACGCCTCCGGCATGAGCAAGGAGGCTCTGGAGAAGGCCTCCACAGAACTCAAACGACTGGAAAGCATGCCTTCCATGTCCGCCGAGTCTACGGTTTCGCGCAACTACATCGATTGGTTGCTGGCGGTGCCGTGGAAAAAGAAGAGCAGAGAAATCCGCGATCTCAAATACGCCGAGAAGGTGCTCAACGAAGACCACTATGGTCTCGAAAAAGTCAAGGACCGCATTCTGGAGTTTCTCGCCGTGCGCCGGCTGGTGAGGGATCCCCGAGGCTCTATTCTTTGCTTCGTCGGACCTCCGGGCGTCGGCAAGACCTCCTTGGGGCGGTCCATCGCCAGGGCCACCGGCCGCAAGTTCGTTCGCTTGTCGTTGGGTGGCGTGCGCGATGAGGCCGAAATCCGAGGGCACCGCCGAACCTATATCGGCGCCCTGCCGGGCCAAATCATCCAGATGATGAAGAAGGCCGGAACGCGGAACCCGGTCTTCATGCTCGACGAGATCGACAAGATGTCGACCGACTTCCGAGGAGATCCCTCGGCGGCGCTGATGGAAGTGCTCGACCCCGAGCAGAACCACATGTTCATGGATCACTATCTCGATGTCGAGTACGACCTTAGCAAGGTGTTCTTCATCGGGACCGCCAACGTCCTACACACTTTGCCGTCGGCGTTGCAAGATCGGCTGGAGATCATTCGGCTGAGCGGCTATACCGAGTTTGAGAAAGTTGAGATAGCCAAGCGCCACCTGGTTGACAAGCAGCTCAAGCAAACCGGCCTGAAGCCTTCGCAGCTGGCCTTCACCGACGAGGGCCTCCAAGCGCTTGTCCAGCAGTACACCCGCGAGGCGGGTGTGCGCAACCTCGAGCGCGAGATCGGTAACGTCGGGCGCAAGGTCGCCCGCAAGGTCGTCTCCAAAGCCAAGGGTAAGGCCAAACCCAAGGCTAAGGGCAAAGACAAGGTTGTCATTACCGCGGACAACTTGGCGGATCTGCTTGGCGTGCCCAAGTACCGCGACCTCGAAGTGGCAAAGAGCAACGAGGTAGGTGCCGCGGTCGGGCTGGCTTGGACGGAAGTCGGCGGCCAGTTGCTCCATATCGAAGCGACGCTGATGGATGGCAAGGGCAAGCTCACCAGCACCGGCCAGCTCGGCGACGTGATGCAGGAATCGGCTCAAGCCGCCATGAGCTATGTGCGTTCTCGTTCTCAGGCTCTTGGTCTCCCGAAGGATTTTTACCGGCACCTCGATGTTCATATTCACATCCCGGAAGGAGCTATTCCCAAGGATGGACCTTCGGCCGGCATTACCTTGACGACGACACTGGTGAGTGCGTTGACGCGTATCCCTGTGCGCGGCTCTGTGGCCATGACCGGGGAAATCACTCTGCGCGGGAAGGTGCTCCCGATCGGGGGAATGAAGGAGAAGCTGTTGGCTGCGCATCGCCACACCATCCACGAGGTTATTCTGCCCAAAGACAACGAAAAAGACGTTCCTGACATTCCCAAAAACATTCGCGCGGACATGAAGCTGCATTTCGTCGAACATATGGACGAGGTGTTGATGGTAGCGCTCGAGCGTCCCATAGAGGGCTTAAGTGTTCCCTCGGTCCCGCCGGAGGCTGTAGAATCTACGCGCCCGAGCGCAAAGACGGGCCGGAAAGTCACGCACTAATAGAGCAGGGTTGCGGGTTTGGACTTCATTCCCCCCCCACGACACAATGGGGACGGCGTTCCGACCGTAACCGCTCATGTCTGCAGAGTTTGTTGCCAGCGCTTCCCAAGCAGGTCAGTTTCCCCGTGAGGGGTTGGCGGAAATTGCGTTCGTGGGCCGCAGCAACGTCGGCAAATCAAGCCTGCTGAACGCTCTGTTGCTTTGGGGGAACAAGCGGGCGGGCCGCCACCCCGCCTTGGATCGCAAGAAGCTGGCCCGTGTGAGTCGGACCCCGGGCCGCACCCGGACACTCAACTTCTACCGAATCGAAGGGGCGTTTTACTTCGTTGATCTTCCAGGTTATGGCTATGCCAGGGTCTCAAAGAAAGAGACGGCCGCTTGGCGCGTGCTTGCCGAAAGCTACCTATTCAACCGCCCCGCCTTGCGGTTGGTGGTCGTCATTATTGACCTCCGCCACGGCGCTTCGCCATTGGACCTACAGATGACAGAATGGCTCGCCGCTCACCGTTATCCCTTTGTGGTCGTCGCCTCGAAGGCCGACAAGCTCAAAAAGGGCGAGCGCCTGCGCGCCGTGCGAGAGATCACAGAGCAATCCTATGCCCCGCTGGCCTTCTCCGCCAAAACCGGAGAAGGGGTCAAAGCACTGTGGAGTGAAATCCGCAAGGCCCTCACTCCCGCCAACTGCTAAACTTCCCCATCCGAGGACATCATGCCTTCCCGCACACAACAGGCTTCGCGCACACAACAAGCTTCGAGCTCTCCAAGAGAAGAAACCGCCGCTGTCGACCTGGCGGCTCTCAAAGAAATGAACATCACCCAGTTGAACCAGTTGGCGAAAGAACTGGGTGTTGAAGGTACGGCCGGTCTCCGCAAGCAAGAGCTGATTTTCAAGGTCTTGCAAGGCAAGGCGGAGAAGAGCGGCCTTATCTTCTCCGAGGGAGTACTCGAAACCCTGCCCGAAGGCTTCGGTTTCTTGCGGGCTCCGGAATATAACTACCTGCCCGGCCCCGATGACATCTACGTCTCGCCCTCGCAGATCCGGCGTTTCGATCTGCGAACCGGCGACACCATCTCCGGCCAGGTGCGCCCGCCGAAGGAAGGTGAGCGCTACTTCGCCCTCATCAAGGTCGAGGCCATCAACTTCGAACCGCCCGAAGCCTCGCGGAACAAGATCTTTTTCGACAACCTGACGCCACTTTACCCCGAGGGACGAATCCGTCTGGAAAGCACCAAAGAGAACCTCAGCGGCCGGGTGATGGACCTGCTGACGCCGATCGGCAAAGGCCAACGCGGTCTCATCGTCTCCCCTCCCCGTACCGGCAAGACGATGCTGCTACAGTCGATCGCCAATTCCATCACCGCCAACGAGCCCGAGGTCATCTTGATCGTACTGCTGATCGACGAGCGGCCGGAAGAAGTGACCGACATGCAGCGTTCGGTCAAGGGAGAAGTGATCAGCTCCACCTTTGACGAGCCCGCCACTCGTCACGTCCAGGTCGCCGAGATGGTGATCGAGAAGGCCAAGCGGCTGGTCGAGCATAAGCGCGACGTGGTGATCTTGCTCGACTCGATCACCCGTTTGGCGAGAGCCTATAACACGATCGTCCCGCCCTCGGGCAAAATCCTCTCCGGTGGTGTCGACTCGAGCGCCTTGCAGCGCCCCAAGCGGTTCTTCGGCGCCGCCCGCAATATGGAAGAGGGCGGCTCGCTTACGATCGTCGCCACCGCTCTGATCGACACCGGCAGCCGCATGGACGACGTCATCTTCGAGGAGTTCAAGGGAACCGGCAACTTGGAGATTCACCTTGACCGCAAACTGGTCGACAAGCGCATCTTCCCGGCCATCGATATCAATCGCAGTGGTACTCGCAAGGAAGAATTGTTGCTATCGAAAGAAGAGCTCAACCGCGTCTGGGTGTTGCGCAAGGTATTGAGCCAAATGTCGGCCGTCGATACCATGGAGCTGCTTCTCGACAAGATGAGCAAGACCCCCACCAACGCCGAATTCCTGAATTCGATGACGACCTAGCAGACTTCCGCAAACTTCGGTGGCACGGGCAATCGTCCCTGTGTACCGAGTGACCATTGTGAGTAGCCGAGAGCCCAGCGCCGGTTCGTCCGTCCGGCCCGAATTCGCTACAATCGGTCGGAATATGAAGACCAGTCCTGTTTCTTTCGCAATCATTCGGCCTCGCTTTCGAGGGCCTGTCATTGGCGCTCTTCTATGCCTCATACTGTTGACCGCTTGCGGCCCCCCGACGGGACCCAGCGACGGCAAGTTGTCCATCGCCGTCATCCCCATGGGGACCACGCATGAATACTGGAAATCTATCCACGCTGGCGCCATCAAAGCCTCCCAAGAGCTGGACGTCGAAATCGTTTGGAAGGGCCCGCAGAGGGAAGACGACCGCTCCCAGCAGATAGCCGCCGTCGAGGACATGATTTCGCCACGCGTAGACGGCATCGTCATCGCGCCGCTCGATCGGACGGGCTTGCGTAAGCCGGTTGCCGAGGCCAAGCAAGCCGGTATCCCGACCGTCGTGATTGACTCAGGACTCGCAGGCGACGAGCACATCAGCTTCGTGGCCACCGACAACCGCAAGGGAGGCGTGGTCGGCGCCCAACGGCTCGCCGAAATCCTCGATGGCCGGGTCAAGATCATTCTGATGCGCGTTTTGGTGGGTGCCGAAAGCAGCATGGACCGCGAGGAAGGCTTTCTCGAAGAAATCGGGAAACACCCGGAGATCGAAATCCTCAGCGACAACCAATACGGCGGCGCGACCACGGAAACCGCCTACCAGGTGGGCGAAAACCTGCTCAACCGCTTTCCCGAGGTGGACGGCATCTTTTGTCCCAACGAGTCGACGACTTTTGGGATGCTGCGGGCACTGACCGACGCCGGTAAGGCGGGCAAAGTCAAGTTTGTCGGCTTCGACAGCAGTGAAAAGATGATCACCGCTCTCAGAGAGCGGCATCTCTATGGCCTGGTGCTGCAGAATCCATTCCTGATGGGGCAAATAGGCGTCAAGACGATCGTCGAGTACGTTCGACATCCCGAGAAACAACCCCCCGAGCGGATCGACACCGGTGTCAGAATCGCCACCCCGGAGAACATGGATCAGCCCGACATTATGAGCCTGTCGCGCCCGCCCCTCGAAGAATACTTGGAATAGCCGGCTGCCCCGGAGCCGTCAATCGGGATGCATAGCGAACAAGTCCCATGAACACCACTAGGTCGAACGAATCGATCCCGCGCCTGCGGATGCGCGGCATCGGTAAGTCTTTCGGCGCAACCCGCGCGCTGGACGCGGTGGACCTCGAGGTTCAACCCGGGCGAGTGCATGCCTTGATCGGCGAAAACGGGGCCGGGAAGAGCACGCTAATGAAGATATTGAGCGGCGTGCTTCAACCGGACGCCGGCGAGATCGAGGTCGATGGGGATCCCTTCCAGCCGGCCAATCCTTTGGAAGCGCGCCAAAAGGGCGTGGCGATGATCTATCAGGAACTGGCGCTGGCGCCGCATTTGAGCGTGGCGGCCAATGTCGTGCTGGGGATCGAGCCGGCCGACTACGGATGGTTGCAATCCACCCGTGCCGAGCAGCTCACCACGCAGGCGCTGGAAACTCTCGGGCACGGGGAAATTTCGCCGCGCGCCATCGTCGGCGAGCTGAGCATCGGAGAGCACAGCAAGTCGTCGAAATTGCCCGAGCGCTGGTGATCCGGGCCAAGATTGTCGTCTTCGACGAGCCGACCAGCAGCCTGACGCAGGGCGACGTAGACCGCCTTTTCGATTTGATCCGGAAGTTGTGCGGCGAGGGTGTCTGCGTCGTCTACATCAGCCACTTTCTGGAAGAGGTCGAGCGCATCGCCGACCGCTTCACGATCTTGCGAGACGGGCGGGCGGTGGCGACCGGCGACATGGCCGGAACATCGCTCAAGCAGATTGTGGAGTGGATGGTGGGCCGCAAGCTCAACGAAATGTTCCCTCGCGTCCCGCATTCTATCGGCGAGCCGATTCTCGAGTTAGATAAGTTGGCCTCCACCCCGGCAGTTCGCTCGGCCAGCTTCCAGCTTCGGCGCGGTGAGATTCTGGGAATTGCCGGGTTGATCGGCGCGGGCCGTACGGAGATGCTGCGTGCCATCTTCGGGCTGGCGCCGGTGCGGGCAGGCCGGGTCCGAGTGGCTGCTTTCGAAGGCCCCGCTACTCCGGCTGAGAGGCTGCGGCACGGCGTGGGTCTGCTTAGCGAAGACCGGAAAACCGAGGGACTGGCGGCCGGCTTGACGGTCGAGGACAACCTGATGCTTTCGCGGCTCGAACCCTATGCCTGGCACGGATGGCTCCGCCGAGGGCCGCTCCGCGAGGCCGCGGTCTCTTGGATCGGACGGCTTGCCGTCAAGGCGACTGGGCCGCAAGCGCCCATCGCCTCCCTTTCCGGCGGTAACCAGCAAAAGGTGCAGCTCGCACGATTGCTGCACCATGATTGTGATGTGCTGCTGCTTGACGAACCCACCCGCGGCATCGATGTCGCCAGTAAGGTGCAAATCTACGAGTGGATCGGTCGGCTGGCAGCCTCCGGCAAAGCCGTGGTCTTCGTTAGCTCCTACGTTCCTGAATTGCTTGGCGTCTCGGACACCGTGGCAGTGATGTCCCGCGGGCAGCTAGGCGGCCACCGCCCCCGTGGACCAGTGGGACGAGCACTCCATTCTGCTCGCGGCCACCGGTGCCCAGAACTGACTCTCTCCCTAACGATGTGACCTTGGGAAGCCGCCCAGGCCCCTGGCACGCACGGCGCAGCTCCCGGCTTGCTCCAGCCGCGTTTACGCGGCTTGTTTTCAGCTAGGCCAGCTGTTTTACGGTGGTTGGGTATCCCCGTTCACCCTATCTGCATGCAGCTCGTTTCAACGAGCTTCCCAGACGAGCAATCTGCTCCAACCGTCCGTAGGTTGCACTTCGTGGCTGAAGCCGCAATCGGAAGGCTGCTCACGATCTCGCGTGTCACTGAACTTTCACCACGGGATGCTACTCAAACTGAATCTGCGCGATATAGAGATTCGGCATGATCTGATTCCAGCCTTGCGGTACCGCATCGAAAGCGATACGAAAAGGCCGGGTCTGCCCTGGGTTGAGCACTCCTCCCTGCGGGCTAACAATGACGACTGCTTGCCGGCCTAGCTCATCGAGGTAGGGATCACGAAATACGCAGTTCACCTCGACAACCCTGACCGTCCGCTCACCCAGATTGCTGATCTTCCCTTCAATCGAGACGATCGTGTGCTCGAGGAAGCTCTCTTTGGCTTCCATTTGGACGTCGCTCAGGTCGAGATAAGGCAGATATTGTTTTGCCGCCTCAGTCAGGTCGGCCCGATTCGCGGGGCGGTTCTCATGCTGCCACCAGACGTAGTAAGCAAGGCCGCCGGCCACTAGCAGGACGATGACCGTAACTAGCACCCCCAGGGACGACCCCTTTCGCTGCCACGTTTTCGATACGTCTTCGAGCACGTCCCTCGTACCCTCGCGATCTACCCTATCCTGGTCACTGCCCTTCCAAGCTCTGAAGCGTACCGAAGTGTAGCAGATGGTTTTGACAACGTGCGTGCGTTCGCTTGCTCGCAGCCTCCTGCATCCACAATGCTTGAAACGCAATCTCTTGCGAAGTTGTAGGATAGAACTGCTTGGTGGGTGGGTACCAAATGCGATCTAGGGCGGCGCGTCACTGGACCACCCAACACCAAAGGAGTGGCGTTCGATCGGGGAACTGTCCCCGGTTTTTTCACGCCTTCCTGGTTCCTTTTCTCCTTGCTGTTTGTGCACCTGCACCCGGCCAGGACCAGGAAATCTTCACTCCAAAGCATCTTGCCAAGATGCGAAGCGTGGACGAGGCCAAGATCTCTCCCGACGGCAGACAGGTAGCCTACGTGCTCAGTGTGCCCCGGGGGTTGCTGAAAGGAAAAGACGGTCCGGCTTGGGGCGAGCTGCACGTAGTTGATGAGAAAGGGAACTCGCGGGCCTTCGTTTCCGGCACCGTCAAAGTCAGCAAGGTCGATTGGACGCCCGACGGCCACGGTATCTCTTTCCTCACCAAACGCAAGGACGACAAGACGAAGTCGCTCTACGTAATTCCTGCCGACGGGGGCGAGGCCCGCAAGGTCCTGAGCCATGAAACCGGCATTTCCGGCTACTCCTGGAGTCCCGACGGCAAACAAGTGGCCTTCACCGCGAAGCAACCCCTTGCAGCCAAGACCAATAAGCTGCGGAAGAAGGGCTTCAACCAGCAAGTATTCGAAGAAGACTGGCAGCCGATCAAGGTCTGGATCGCTGAGCTTGATCTTGCCTCGTCCGAGCTGGGACACAAGAAAGCGAGACTCCTCGACGTCGCCGGCTCAGCGTCCGAAATCCACTGGAGCCCGGTGGGTAGTCTTCTAGCTGTGGCGATGGCGCCCACCCCCTCGGTGGATGATTCTTTCATGAACCGGAAGGTCATCATCATCGACCCAGAAAGTGGCGAGGTCCGCGGCAATCTGACCCCGCCCGGAAAGATGGGGTCGTTTGCCTGGAGCCCTGATAGGAAGCACTTAGCCCTGATTTCCTCCGCAGACCGCAGCGACCCCCTGGCCGGACGACTGGTAGTCAGTTCCGCCGAAGGCGGCGAAGTTAAAGACCTTCTGCCGAACCTGGCCGGTCACGTGAAAGGACTCGCTTGGCGCGACGACCAAACCATCGTCTATACGGCCGACATCGGGGTGACGAGCACCTTCGGTGAGGTGAGACTCGACGGCTCTGGCCGGAAGACTCAGATCGCTAAGAAGACGGGGCTCGTTCTCAGGAGTTTCACGCAAGCTGCCTCAAACGGAAACGCGGCTTTTGTTGTGAACACGCCGAATCACCCACCGGAAGTCTACTTGTTCAAGGGTGGAGGCGGAGATCCGAAACGCTTAACCCAAAGCAACCTTTGGCTGAAAGACGTCCGGCTGGCCGGGCAAGAAGTCATCTCCTTCAAGGCGCGCGACGGACTGCAACTGGAAGGCATTCTGGTTCGGCCTCTCGACTACGAGCCGGGGATGCGCTATCCGTTGATTCTCGCCGTTCACGGAGGTCCCGAGGCGCATGTTCCCAACGGTTGGGTGACCTCCTACCGCCGCCCGGGCCAGATGGCTGCCGCGCGCGGCTTCGCCGTCTTCTACCCCAACTACCGCGCCAGCACGGGACGCGGTGTCGCCTTTTCGAAGCTCGATCACGGCGATCCGGCCGGCGCCGAGTTCGACGACCTTGTGGATGCCGTTGATCACTTGGTAGCGATCGGACTCGTGGACCGCGATCGGGTTGGCATCACCGGGGGTTCCTACGGTGGTTATGCCTCGGCGTGGGGTGCGACTTACTATTCAGAGCGCTTTGCCGCCGCCGTCATGTTTATAGGTATTAGCAATGCCATTTCGAAAGCCGGGACAACCAATATCCCAAACGAGATCTACGAAGTCCACCAGCGGCGCCGGGTGTGGGACGACTGGCAGTTCTTCCTCGAACGCAGCCCGATCTACTACGTCAAGAAAGCCCGCACCCCCATCCTCATCCTGCACGGACGCAATGACCCGCGGGTCCACCCCTCGCAGTCACTCGAACTCTTCCGGCTCCTAAAGCTTCAAGCGAAAACCCCCGTGCGGCTGGTTTTCTACCCGGGCGAGGGACATGGCAACAAGCGCGCCGCCTCCCGCTATGACTATTCGCTCCGCCTGCTGCGCTGGATGGAACACTACCTCAAAGGCCCCGGCGGCGACCCGCCCCCCTACGAGCTCGACTACGGCCTGAAAGAGAAGCCAGCAGAAAAGAAGGTGGAAGAATCAAAGGACGGAGCTTAGCTTTTCTGGTGTCCGGCTTTGAAGTCCGGCCGCTAGGCGAGGAGCAAGGGGACAGGCACCTGAGTGATGACGCATGAGCTAGGGCCTTGCTCTTGGTCAGGGGAGTTTGCCCAGGGGCAAGTTTGGTCGCAGGTGCCTGTCCCCCGCAACGCGCCCAACCCAGATGCAACTCATTGATTGTAAGTGGGTTGTGCGAAATCGGCTTTGTTTGGTATTTTTTCGCTCGCTCCTTCAACGCGATGCCGGTCTTCACGGTCCCCTCCTTCAGAATAGCGAGGGTGTCAAGTGTCTTCGGTGGGCGATGATCGATTCGCTTCGACTCGGGCCGGGAACCGGAGTGTCTCCCTGCGCCATCGTGGTTCACCTATTCCCCACGCAGCCGGTCAGAAAAGCCGCAGGTCTCTTCGAGCCCTGCGCTACATGAGAACGGCGCTAACAAACTAGACCACATAGCGGCGGTGTGAAGGCTCCCAGAGGAGGCGGAGGACCAAGCCGCTGATGTGGTCCGCAAGCATCCCCGAGGTGTTTTGTGGAACACCGGAGGGATGTATCGGGTGGAGCTATACGTTCAAGTACGACGAAGTGTCTGCGTCGAAGGGCTAAGCGAACGCGAAGCAGCACGGCGCTTTGGGATTGCTCGCGAGACCGTGCGCAAGATGTTGCGCTACCGGATTCCGCCGGGCTATCGGCGGAGCAAACCGGCGAGGCGTCCCAAACTGGAGGCCTTCACAGGGATCATCGATCAGATCCTGACCGACGATCGGGAGCGTCCGAGGAAACAACGCCACACCGCACAGCGCATCTTTGACCGCCTCCGCGACGAGTACGGGTTCACAGGCGGCTACACGACCGTCAAGGACTACGTACGCGAGAAGAAGCTGGGCGGACAAGAGATGTTCGTGCCGCTGACGCATCCGCCGGGTGACGCCCAGGCGGACTTCGGCGAAGCGGTCGTCGTCATCAACGGAGTGCAGCGCAAGGCGCACTTCTTGGTCGTCGATCTGCCGCATAGCGATGACGCATTCGTGAAAGCGTTTCCGGCCGAGACGACGGAGGCATTCTGCGAGGGGCACAATGCGGCGTTTCGCTATTTTGGCGGCGTGCCGCGCAGCATCGTCTACGACAACACGAAGCTAGCGGTGGCGAGGATCCTGGGAGACGGCACACGCCAGAGGACCCGTGTCTTCTCCGAGCTGCAGTCACATTATCTGTTCGCCGACCGTTTCGGGCGGCCGGGCAAGGGCAACGACAAAGGCAAAGTGGAAGGGTTGGTGGGCTATGCGCGGCGCAACTTTATGGTGCCGATCCCCAGGTTCTCAAGTTGGGAAGCCTTCAACGAACACCTCGAAGCGAAGTGCCGCAAGAACCGTGGACGGCGCTTGCGGCGACACTCGGAAACGATCGGTGAGCGTTTCGAGCGCGACCGCCAGGCGTTTCTGACGTTGCCTGCTGTCGGGTATGACGCTTGCGACAAGCGCACGACGCGGGTGACGTCGTTGTCGCTGGTGCGCTATCGGACCAACGACTACTCGGTTCCGACGCGCTACGGCCACCGCGAAGTACTGCTGAGAGCTTACGTCGATGAGGTGGTCATCGGCTGCGGCAGCGAAGAGATCGCCCGGCATCGGCGCAGCTACGAACGCGAGGAGTTGATCTTCGATCCGCTGCATTACCTGGCCTTGCTGGAGCGCAAGACGAACGCGCTGGATCAAGCCGCGCCGCTCGTCGGTTGGCAGTTACCGCAAGATCTCGTGCGTTTGAGACGCTTGCTCGAAGTGCGGCTGGGTAAACCAGGCAAGCGCGAGTACGTGCAGGTGCTGCGTTTACTCGAAGACTTCCCGCTCACCGACGTCACCGCCGCCGCGCGGCAGGCCGTTGAGTTGGGAACGATCGGCTTCGACGCCGTCAAGCACCTCGTCCTGTGTCGGATCGAGCAACGGCCGCCCCGCTTGGACTTGACGCAGTATCCGCACTTACCCACAGCACAAGTCGAACAGACATCGACAACAGATTATTTGGTGCTGCTGGCACAGGGAGTGGACTGATGGCGAGATCCAAACTGCTGCTGGAAGCTCATCTGAAAGCACTGCGGCTGCCGACCTTCTTACGCGAGTACGACAAGGTGGCACGGCAGTGCGCCACGGAGGGCTTGGATGCGAGACGCTTTCTGCTGCAACTGTCCGAGCTCGAACTGCTCGACCGTGAACGCCGAGCGACCGAGCGGCGCATCAAGGCCGCCAAGTTCCCGGTCACGAAAACCCTTGATACGTTCGACTTCCTGGCGTTACCCAAGTTGAACAAGAAGCTGGTGCTCGAGCTGGCACACGGAGAGTTCATCGACCGTCGCGAGAACGTGTTGGCTCTAGGAAACTCCGGCACGGGGAAAACGCATCTCGCTCTGGCGCTGGGACTGGCGGCCTGCCAGGGTGGCTATCGGGTTCGCTTCACTACCGCCGCAGCGCTGGTCAACGAGCTGCTGGAAGCCCGTGATGAGCGGCGCTTGCTGAGGGCCCAAAAGCAGCTCGCCAAGCAAGACCTGCTGATCGTCGATGAACTGGGCTACGTGCCGCTGTCGAAGACCGGAGCGGAGTTGCTGTTCGAAACCTTCTCACAGCGCTACGAGCAGGGCTCCACGATGGTGACCTCGAACCTGCCGTTCAACGAGTGGACCGAAGTCCTCGGGTCCGAGCGCATGACCGGCGCCCTGCTGGATCGGCTCACTCACCACGTCCACATCCTGGAGATGAACGGCGATAGCTTCCGCCTCAAGCAGAGCAAGAAGCAACGCTCTCCGTCTTCGGATTGATCCCCGCCGGCTCGCCACAGTTTTTGTGAGCCGCCTTCCACTCCGCCTTCAGCCGCCCTAACGGGCGACCTCAGGCTGCGTTCCAGCCGTCCCACAAAAACTCGAACCAAAACCCCGACTCCCCCCCCACTGGTCTATTTTTGCTCCGCCGCTCTACCCCAAAACTGGTCTATTCTCCCTCCGCCGAACTGGTCTAATTTTGCTCCGCCCTTGACAGATCTCGTTGTAGATACCTACCCTGTCGCTGCGAAGCTGAGCCTGGCGCTCCAACCGATTTCGGAGACGCCAGCCAATGATCGTCAGGACGGCAACAAGAATTGGGGTGGCCACGGCACCAAATGCCGTCACATATTGAATCCAACTTGCTCCGGCCATTGATCGTTCTCTGTCCGTCTGACGCTCGGCATCAGCGGCGGCGCGCAGCGCCGTCCGTTGCATGTCGTTGTTAGGTGCCGCCGTCTCCGACTCGCGCACTGGCACTCCGCCCCTGTGAGAGAAGTTCCCGCGATGTGTCATCGAGTCCGAGCTGGACAACAACAGCCCGAACCTCCAATTCTGGTGATGACGCACTGCGCAAGTCCTCGACGAATCCGACCTCGTTCACGACGACGTTCGCTGCATCGACGACAAAGCAAACCAGGGCCCGTACATCGGGGTGAGCCTTATAGCGTGCGATGTCAACCAACAGCTGTTCGCCGAGCTGCTTGAGCTTCAGCCCAGGACGGGTCATCTTGACTTCGATGGCCATTCCGCTTCGCGGTAATACAAAGTCGATTCTCGAACTACCACCAGCGTAGCTCGGGCTCCATTCTTCCTCCCGAATGTCTTGAAGTCTCAGGACAAGAATAGCCCTCAAGAGATCCTGGACGTCGTACTCATCTGATACTTCGAGGCCAGGCCGATTATCATGGCGCCTGGTGATCGCTCTTGCGAAGGGTGGGAAGCGCTCCAACATGGATTCGAGATCATCGAGCGAGCTATCTGTCTGATACCGGATTAGCGCCTCAACTTTGCGCACGGTGTCGCTGGCCAGTTGTGGCTTGAACAGAACCGTCGCCGGAGGATTGTCTCGGCACCATTTCGATACTTCGGGGCTGTCGGCCACGGTCAAGAAGACGATTGGCCATGTCGGATGCTGGTCTCGGATTCGTCTCGAAAGAGCCAACCCGGTCAGTCGCCCACCAGCAGTCTCTTCGGCGCCAAACGTGCCGGCAGGCATGATCAGATCGACAAGGACCGCATCGAAGTCTCGCCGCGTGACCAGGGTCAGTGCCTCGTCGACGGTTGTTGTCTGCGTCATCCGCCACTTGGCATCTTGGAAATAGCCGCCAAGGCTAGACAGGTGCATCTCATCGTCGTCGACCCAGAGAATGTCAAGCGGCCTGCCGCCGAAGCCTGCGGGGTTTGAGGCCACCGCAGTTCCGCTGGAATGAAGGCGACTGGCCCGGAATACGTTCCGGCCAGCGTCCTTCACTGACCTGAGCCGGCCGAGCAGGCTGTCGGCAAAGTCGTTAAAATGCCTTCCCGACCGGCCTGCCGATCTTCCCAACGTCTCGCGCGTCTTTTGCAGTTGGAATGCAGCTGCGTCGAGTTCATGCATTAGGGCGTGAATGTTCCGCATCAAATCGACGAGGGCAGTATCGGGAACATTCATAGGAGAACACATCCAAGGATCAACAGATAACAGCGCCGCACCTGAATCGGCCTAACTCTTGTTTAGGCTGACCTGGATAAAACCGGTCCTGGTCGGCCTAAGACGAAGTCCCCGACGCCAAACCGGGCGGCAATCACTTTTTTTGTAATGACTTCCTGCGTGTTCCATAACTTCGCCCCAGTTATGCCGACCGGCCGGTCCGGATAATCCCACCGCTCTCACTGCAGACGGTTTTGCGCAAGCTGTCTAGCCCGCATTTCTCACCAGGGCCACGATGGATGAGGCGAAAGGCCCGGTGTGGCATGGCTCGCGGCAACAGTTTCTCTATATCGCCCAGCGTACATGTCCGGCAAGCGGGCGCGATGAATCGCGCCCCTACATTCCTGACGGCGGGCATTTGCTTCCGCTCCTGCCGGCCGCCGGTGAGAAATGCGGACTAGGGGCCTGCGGTCCCCTCGACGGTCGCGGTTCAGCACGTGGGTGTAGCCATGGTGGTCTTGACGTCCTCGTGCCTTAGTTAAACGACGCCTGGCTTCCAACAGGCCGTTGCCCTTCCGATGGGGACTGGATCAATTATGGCAGATAGATCTTCCTTTTTAGGGGGCTCCCAACAAGACCCGAGCTGCGGTGAAACGATTCGATCGGCAATACCGAGAATTGGAGGGAGGCGCCGCATTACTCAAGCGGTGGCGCGTCCGCGCTACGGGCTGCGTCGCCGCTTCGCGGCGAAGGACCGGCAAGAGTGCCGGTCCTTCCCAAATCGGCTGCACTCACCGTGTCGCCCACGGCCGCCAGTATGCATGGCGTTCAAACACTATTGGGCAGGCACGGTGGCCTGCCCCTATGGCTCCTCGTGAAGAATGCGGGCTACCCGCGCGACCCTGACGTCCGACAATCCTGTGCTAGCTTGAAAGCTGATGCATGTGGGACAGACTGCAAAAGCTTTAGTGATCCCTATTCGCTCGATCGTGCTGGTGCTGCTTTCCGTGGTTTTGGCCGCGGCGGCACAACCGGCGGCATCAGAGGAGAAAAGCGCTGAAGAGAAGTTGCTCGGCGCGCCTTGCCGCGGCCGCTATCAGCTCAGCTCCCGGGCAATGGCTGTTACGCGCGAGATCAACCGCAAGGACGACGCGGCCATGAAGCGCGGCGACTCCCAAACGGCTATCGCCATGCGCAAGGAGCTGATTCGCAACCACTGCCACGGTCAATACCTATGGTTCTATTTGGCCGAGTTGTATGTCGAACTCGGCCAAAACGGCGACGCCATCGCGGTCCTCGAATACCTCCACGGCAAGAAGAACAACGAGGTGGATCGGCGGCTGCGGACCAAAGGCAACGCGCTACATCCGTTAACAGAGTCTCAGGAATTCCAACACTCGCCGCTCGCTCAAGAGCTTGCCGCGGACCGCGAGCAGACGGCCCGGCGCAGACAGAAATTCCAACGGAAACTCGCGGCCTTGCCCGCGGAACGGAAGCCCCCGGCCGACTACATCGCCAAGAACGCCTGCCCGTTCGAGTGCTGCATGTTCGGTACCTGGGATGTCCGCGCCGACACGGTGCTTTACGACAAGCCGAATGGCGAGACCGTTCTAGGCCGTCTGGCGAAAGGGGATAAGGTCGAAGGGCTGACCGGCGAAGTACATATCCGGCCGATTCCCATAGCCGTGCGACAGCCGCCTGCCTACTCGAAGGTCCCAACCGCCGGCTCGATCGTCTTTCTGCTGGATTCCCTGGGCGAGGGCATTGGGCGCGTGTGGGATGAGGGCAAAATCCTAGAGCTAGGAGTTTCCGGAAATATCCACGACCATTGCCCGTTCCCGGACAAGCGCTGTTGGGGAGAATATCTCTATCCCGTCAACGAGGCCGAGCGCTGGGGCACCTGGTGGGTCAGCGTCAAAACCGAGGACGGTATCGTCGGCTGGACGAAAGACACCGAGAACTTCGGCAACATGGGCGGCTGCGGTTAAGCGGAGACAATCTCCGCCTGTGGCGGCCACAATCGAAACCGGAAATTGAATTGGCGTCCGCCGTCCGCTAAAATGGCAGTAGCAGCCCGCGAAAAATCGGGTACAGCCAGCCAATTCGCTTGAGGCTAGGCACTTGTTTGTAGGGCCATGATGGGGGCGAATTGGTGGCAGTCCTGGCAGTCCCCATTTTTCGCTATCGATTCGGAAATGGCGGGATCGAAAGCCCGACACAGCACGCTGAAAACGTGCGCCACGTCGCCGGGACGACGAGAAACTTTTGTCTGGGACAGCTTAACATGCCAATCTTCGAATACCAGTGCTTCGATTGCGGGACCAAGTTTGAAGAGCTCGTCCTGAGCCGCCGGGAACAATCCGAGAATTCTACGGCTTGTTCGGACTGCGGAAGCTCCGCCGTCGAGCGCCTATTCTCTACGTTCGCGGCCCACACTTCGTCGGACGCGGACGCTTGCTTCAACAAAGCCGAGGGTATCTGCCAAGCCGGCGGCGGAAACATGCCCTGCGGCCACGCCTGACCGCGTTTCAACGCTAGCCCATTTCGCTCCGCCAGTCACGGACGACAACGCCTCGTTTTTTCAGCAGCTTCAGTGCTTGCCCCGAGGTCTGTTTGGCCTGCTACGTTAAAATGAGTGGAGGCTAGAATCAAGGTTGCCGTATGCCGATCTTCGAGTATCGTTGTAGCGATTGCGAAACCAGGTTTGAGGAACTGGTCTTGAGCCGGAACAGCGAGCCCGTCGTCTGCTCCGACTGCGGCAGCGCGTCCGTCGAGCGCCTGTTTTCAACCTTCGCCGCTCAGACATCTTCAGCCAGCTCTCAATCGGCGTTCGCCTGTGGACCGTCAAGCGGAATCGCTTGACGCCGCCGTTAGCCCGCCGGTCGGCGGCCGCGACGGAAACGATTCTTGGCTGTACGTAAAGAGGCTCGCCCAGCGGCTGTGTCCTCCGACCACAGATTCCCTTCGAACGCCCTAACTCTTTCCCGGCGGGGCCCCACCTTTTGTGCAATAACAAGCCGGGTGAGTCTCGTCGCAGGCTTGCTTCTCATCGCTGGCCCGGCTGGCGGCGGCGAACCCGTTCGGGCCCGGCACGCTATGGTCGTCTCGGCGGAGGACCACGCCACCATGGCCGGCCTTGCCGTTTTGCGAAAGGGCGGCAACGCCGTCGATGCGGCGATTACCGTGGGCTTCGTCTTGGCTGTTACGCACCCCGCGGCCGGCAACATCGGCGGCGGCGGTTTTATGCTGATCCGCTTCGCGGATGGCCGCTCCACCTTCATCGATTTTCGGGAACGAGCGCCGGCCGCCGCTACCCGAGACATGTTCCTCGGCGACAACGGCGAACCCACCAGCGATAGCGTCGAGGGATATCGCGCCGTTGCCGTACCGGGCACCGTCCGAGGCTTCGAGCTTGCCCGGAAGAAATACGGCGCCAGGCCCTGGGCCGAGCTTGTGAAGCCGGCCGTGCGACTTGCCCGCAAGGGTTTCCCGGTAAGCCAGGGTCTGGCTGAAAGCCTGCGCGCGAATGCCAGGCTGCCGCTCTTCGCTACGTCTCGCCGGATCTTCTTGCGTAATGGACGACCATACGAACCTGGCGAGCGGTTCCGTCAACGCAAACTTCACGCCACGCTCAAGCGAATTGCGCGACGTGGCCCCGGCGAATTCTACCGCGGCAAAACAGCACGTCTGATCGCAGCCGACATGAAGCGCAATGGGGGGCTCATTACGATGGCGGATCTCGCGGAGTATGAACCCGTCGAGCGGCGCCCTCTGGTGGGTCACTACCGCGACTATGAGATTCTGGGTGCGCCACCGCCCAGCTCGGGGGGAGCCGGGGTCATTCAAATGCTGAATATGCTGGAGGGAACCGGCTATGCCTCCGGCGGCGCCGGATCGGCTTCGTCGATCCACTATGTAGCCGAGGTCATGCGGCGTTTCTTTGCCGATCGCGCCGAGCATTTCGGAGATGCAGATTTCGCCGATGTCCCGATTGAGAAACTCACCGGCAAGAAGTACGCGGCTGATCGGCGTTCCACGATCGGGCGGGACCGAGCGACCCCGAGCGAGAACGTTCGGCCCGGTCGGCCGCTCGGCTATGAAAGCCCGGAGACGACGCATTACTCGATCGTCGACGCCGAGGGCAATGCCGTGGCCGTCACCTACACGCTCAACGGCCTCTACGGATCGGGCGTCACCGCGCGAGGAACGGGGGTCCTTCTGAACAACATCATGGACGACTTCACGAGCAAACCCGGCGAGCCGAATATGTTTGGGTTGCTGCAAAGCGAGAAGAACGCCATTGAACCGCGCAAACGCCCACTTTCGGCAATGACGCCAACCATCGTGAGCCGCGGCGGCGAGCTTTTCATGGTGCTCGGTGCGCCGGGTGGGCCGACGATCATCTCTACCGTGCTGCAGATCATTACGAACGTCGCCGATTTCAACATGGACTTGCAGCAGGCGGTCGATTTCCCGCGCTTCCACCACCAGTGGATGCCCGACGAGCTGCGAATGGAGGATGCCGGCTTTTCACCGCAGACGATCGAAGGATTGAAGGAGCGCGGACACAGGATTAAGCTCGTGAGTCCGATGGGTCGCGCCATGGCGATCAAGCGCGACGGCGATTGGCTCGTGGGAGCGGCGGATTCCCGCTCGGAAGGAACGGCCAGGGGATATTAGTGGAGTGTCGCAAAGATATAGTGTAGGGATTGTACATCTAGCGGCACGACATATCGTGCCCGCGTGGGCTGTCGGGAACTACAGCCCTTCAATCAGATGCCCGAGCTTCTCTTTTTTCGTCCGCAGGTATTCAGTGGCACGCGTGTCCGTAGTTGCCTCGCAGGGCACGCGCTCTTCGACAGCGACCCCGGCAGCTTCGAGAGCCTTCACCTTGGAGGGGTTGTTCGAAAGAAACCGAACCGCGGTCAGGCCAAAGTAGCGCATGACGGCGACCGGTAATTCATAGTTGCGCTGATCGGGCTCGAATCCCAGTTTTTCGTTGGCTTCGACCGTGTCCGCGCCTTCATCCTGAAGCTGGTAGGCCATGAGCTTGTTGACAAGACCGATGCCACGTCCTTCTTGAGGGTCGTAGATCAGCAGCCCGCAGCCCTCTTCGGCGATCTTTTCAAGTGCCATAGCCAGTTGGGGTCCACAATCGCACCGCGAGCTGCCGAATACGTCACCGGTAAGGCACTGCGAGTGGATGCGGACAAGCGGGGCAGAGCCGGAAGCAGAAAAATCGCCCATCTTGAGGGCCACAATCTCCTCGTCACTGCCGTTCCCGGAGCGGCGGAACCCGTAGATCCGAAACTCTCCGAAGCGGCACGGGAAAGCGGCTTCCGCCAACTTGCTGATCGTTTGCTTGGATTTTGATGCTGCTTTCATGGAATGGGACACTGAAGCGGAGGGCGCACCCCTTTTTGTCGGGGCCTTCCGAGTATTAACATTATAGTGGAGGTGTAGGGACCTGGACTTGTTCCGAAGGCCGATGGGAAGCCGTTCAGTAGTCGCGGCGCCTTACGGGTGCGTCGTCCGACCACGCGCTGCTCTGCTCTAGGTTCCTGACACAAATACCGCTGCCATGGGTACCGAACGAGAACTTCTAGTTAGCCTGCTTGTCAAGCTGGCCGTCATCGCCTCGATGGCGAGCATCATGCTGCGCTGGTCGTTCGCGAAGACGATGCTTCTGAGGGAGCAACGTACTATCCGCCAACGTTTGCAGCTCGGGTTGCTGTTCGGCGGGGTATTCCTGTCGGGGACATTGGTGCGGCTTGTTCTGGGCTACAGGGCGACCGAGTTGGGCCTGGAAGGGGCTCTCGTCTCTGGTTTGGTCGGGGGCTATGTAACCGGAGCGGTCGCCGGGGGCTTGGTGGGTCTTGGGGCCTTGGTTGGCCCCGGTCACGAGTGGCTTGCCGTTCCCCTGCTCGTGGGGGTGGGGGCCCTGGGAGGATTGCTGCGCGACTTTGCCCCGGGACCGGAGGAAGTCTGGCGCTTCTCGCCGTTCTTCCCCTTCGCGATCTCAAATTGGTTTATCCGCCGTCTGAAGACTCCCGAAGGCGCTTTTCAAATACTGCTTCTGCTCTGCTGCCTTGGGGTTGAGTTTATCCGCACCAACCTGGGGCACACTTTTGAGCAGCGGGAGGCGCTCTTCGTCCTTTACAAATCAAACCACGATCTTAATCCCTTCACCATAGCCCTGGTCTATTTTTCCGTTCCCGTTTGCGTCGGACTGACCCTCAAGGTCTGGAATGCTACCCGATACGAGTGGAAACTCGAGGAGCAGCAGCGGCTCCTCATGCAGGCGAGGATGGCATCGCTCACGAGTCAGATCAACCCCCACTTTCTGTTCAACACGTTAAATTCCGTGACGTCACTCATCCGCAGTGACCGTGAAACAGCGCGACTGATCATCTTCAAGCTGTCCACCATTCTGCGACGCCTCCTGCGCCAGCAGGACGCTTTTACCCGCCTGCGGGAAGAGATTGCCTTCATTGACGACTATCTGGGTATCGAGCAGGTGCGCTTTGGAGACAAGCTCAGGATCGTGAAGGAAATCGAGGAAGACACATTGCGCGCGCTCGTGCCCAGCATGCTGCTGCAGCCGATCGTGGAGAATTCCATCAAGCACGGCTTGAGCCCTAAGGTCGGCGGCGGCACGATTTGGCTGCGCAGCGCCGTCCGAGAGGGGCGGCTGCAAATCGAGATCGAGGACGACGGGGTGGGCGTTTCCGACGAGGCCATGCCGGAAATCTTTCAGCGTGGCATCGGGGTCAGCAACGTCCACGAAAGGCTAGGAGTTCTTTTTGGAAACGAGTTCAAGATGACGATCGAGCCGCGTCCCGGCGGAGGCACGCGCGTCCGTATCGAGATTCCCGAACTGCAAGATCCCACCGAGGTCGGCCAGGCCGAAACCGCCGGCCCGGCGGAAGTGGAGGTCGCCGCTCATCCGCAGGCCGCGGCGGCCTGGCGACGCGGCTAATCCCGCGGGAACCCGGAGCGCGAGTCGCTCATGGCCGTTTGAGGCTACAACGAAGCGTGAAAACGCCCAGGTGTGTTACGCAGCGGGCCCCGCTTTTCACGGGGGGAATCGAAGAGACCTGCGGCTTTCTCTCCCCCGCCAGAAGCGCCCACTCCGAATCGGCGGGCTGAGCCTGAAGCGGTGACCCTTGAACCGCATCTTTACGTTGAAAACGCTCGTTTATCAGCTGGTGGGCAGCCCGTTTTGTCCCGTCCTTGTCTCCCATTGAGTTGTTATTGCGATCACCAGGGCCTAACATGGGGGCATGGACGTTCAGAAGACCGTCGAGTTCATCCTTGAGCAGCAGGCGGCGATGACCACTCGCCAGGACTCGATCCTGAGGATGGTTGAAGGTGGCATGAAGCTCATCGCCGGCCACGACCGACAAATCAAAGCGCTCATCGAAGGCCAGCAAACCACTGACCACAGGCTTGACCGTCTCGTCGAAGCACAGCAAGCGACTGACCAGAAGCTTGACCGTCTCACCGAAGCTCAGCTCACCACTGACCATAAGCTTGACCGTCTCGTCGAAGCCCAGCAAACCACTGACCACAAGCTTGACCGTCTGATCGAAGCCTTACTCCGCAACTCATCGAACGGTCGGCAACGGAACTGAGTACTCCATTTCATAAATACACTCCCGTTTCGGGCGAGTTCAGGCGGGCACAGCATGCGGTGCCCGCCTGCACTCCTTGCACACTCCGTCGGAGCGGCTCCGAGTGCGTGGTTGGATAAATTCACGATCGATTATAGGCCGACAATCCCTGGACCGCTCGGTCGAAAGCCCCGGGGGTTTTGATCCCCTTAGGTGGGCCTGAGGCTGGTGGCAGAAGCGGACTCTTGAGGCGGACTGACCGCTCCCTCACGGTCGCGGCTCGGAAGACTCTGTGAACAAACTACTTCCAGGCCAGACGGACGATCGTTCCAATAACGCGAACTCTTGCAAGCAAGCACTAGAACAGTCGTTTTCGCCCTTGACGATCGACCGAACGTCGCGAAAAGGCATCCTTTTCGAGTTGCACGAGAGCCTCGTCGCCGAGGACGACGCTGACGATGTCGAAACGCAGTCTGGCCGGATCGACCCCGGCTCGCCGCGCGTATTCAGCAGCCGCACGAATCAGATGCCGTCGTTTGCGCAGATCAACGGCTCGGGCCGGCTCTCCGAACTCGTCGCTGGCGCGCGTTTTCACCTCGATCACGGCTAGCTGTTCCTTGTCCCAAGCGACAAGATCGAGTTCTTGCTTGCCATTCCGAGGCCGGTAGTTACGCGCGACGATGGTGTAACCCCTGCGGTGCAGGTAGTCGTAGGCCAAGTCTTCTCCCCTGCGGGCATCTCGGAGGTGCTGAGGCAAGCGGCGGTCAAGCCGTGCCCGCAGCCAATCACGAATTGACTTCACGCGGTCCTTCTAGATTCACAACAAAAGAAACGAAGGTTTCGGGTGCTGATCAGGCAGGCCCAACGACCGGGCCGCTACAGCGTTGGGAGGAGGGTGGACGGCTCCTTCACTGGAAATTAACACTGCTGCGCAGCACAGTCAAGCAAAGTCGCGTGGCCGGACGCGGGCGAGAATGCGAGGGCGGGCGCGGCGGTCTGTGCCCTCTTTTTGTCCCTTTGCCCGGGGGGGGAACCGGAACTGCCCGACCAAGCAGAGTTCGATGTCGCTTCAATCTGTTGATCCGCCTCGTCCAGCCCGATTACTGCGTCGTCCGTTTCAACTGCCCGCAGGCGGCATAGATCTCTCGGCCCCGGGGCTTGCGGATGAAGCACGGGAAGCTAGGCCGGAGGATTCGTTGAAATGCGAGCACGCGCTCATCGCTGGGAGTCTCGAAGGGGATGTCGGGCCCCGGGTTGAAGGCGATAAGATTGACCCTGCAGTTGATGTTCGCTAGAAGGCGAACGACACGGCGCGCATCGACGTCACTGTCGTTGACATCCTTCAGCAGGACATACTCAAACGTCAGCCGCTCCCAGGCGCGTAGGGGATATCGTCTGCAAGCTTTGATTAGCTCGTCGAGTTGATACTTGCTTGTAATTGGCATCAGCCGCCGCCGCAATTCCTGGGTTGACGCATTAAGCGATACGGCAAGCCTCGGCCGGCCCGGCTGACGGCCAAACTCGTCGATTTGGGGAGTAATGCCCGCGGTCGACACCGTGACGCGTCGAGGCGAGATGGCGATACCTTGGGGATCCGACAGTAATTGGGTCGCCTTGATGACAGCACGCAAGTTCAACAGTGGCTCGCCCATCCCCATCACAACGATGTTCACTGGGCGTTTTCGGGGGTCCAGTCGGTGCTGGCGGAGCAACAACAATACCTGGCCGACAATTTCACCGGCTGATAGATTACGCTCCAGACCCATCAGAGCCGTCAGGCAGAACTTGCAGTCAACCGCGCAACCAACCTGCGACGAAATGCACAGCGTGTCGCGCTTTTGCTCGGGGATGAAGACGGTCTCGATGGTTTTGCCGTCAGAGAGCTTGAGAAGATAGCGCACGGTTCCATCAAGAGAAGCGAATCGCTGTGCGACTTGGGGCAAACCCGCGGCGAACTCAGCCGACAGTGTTCCGCGCAGAGCGGCGGGCAAAGTCCTGATCGCTTGAAGATCAGCAACTTTCGTGCGATAGAGGCCCTCGTAGATTTGGCGGGCTCGGTAGGTGGGCTCGCCGTGCCGGGCTACGATGTCAGCAAGATCGGCAAGATCTTTTCCCACAAGGGTTTGCAGCACTTTCTCATTGTAGCTCGCACTCTAGTGCCCTCCGACGGTTCTGCTACAATACCTCCATACTCGCAGCGATCCTGACAGCCTTCCTGGGGTCGTCCTTTTCTCCATTTGGTGGATTAAGAATTGAAGTCCCAGCAGACCAGCCAGGGGACCGTCGTCAAAACGGTCCTACCGAACGGCCTTCGCGTCATCAGCGAAGAAATGTCACATGTGCGCTCCGTCGCCGTCGGGGTCTGGGTCGATGTCGGATCGCGCACCGAGAGAGCCGCGGAAAGCGGCATTTCTCACTTCGTTGAGCACATGGTCTTCAAGGGCACGGCCCATCGCACGGCAGACGAGATCGCCTGCTCGATCGACTCTATCGGTGGGCATCTGGACGCGTTTACCACGAAGGAAAGCGTAGCCTTTACGGCCAAAGTGCTGGACGAACACTTGCCTCGAGCCTTGGACGTCCTCGGCGACTTGGTTCTCCATCCAGCGTTCCGGGAGGACGACATTGCCAAGGAAAAGGGTGTCGTTCTCGAGGAGCTGAAGATGGATGAGGACAACCCCGATTACCTCATTCACGAGATTTTTGCCGGCAATTTCTGGAGAAAACACCCCTTGGGCCGCCCCATCATAGGAACCAAGAGGACCATCCATACGTTCGGCCGCTCGCAGTTGCTGGAGTTTTTCCGCCGCACCTACCACCCGGGCAATCTGGTCATCACGGCGGCCGGCAACGTGCGCAGCGAAGTGTTGGTGGGGCTGGTCGAGGAGAGGTTCGGCGGGCTGACACAACAGAACCACAGACCGCGGACGCGAGTCCCTACTCCGCAAGCGACCATCGTTCTCCGCGACAAGGCCTCGCTGGAGCAGGTGCAACTCTGCCTCGGAGTACCGGCCTACGCCATGGCGCACCCCAAGCGCTACGCCGGATACCTGTTGAGCACGGTGCTGGGCGGCGGCATTAGCTCGCGGCTGTTCCTCAAGATTCGCGAGCACGAGGGGCTGGCCTATGCGGTGTTTTCTGATTTGAGTATGTACAAAGATACGGGTTGTCTGTCGGTGTACGCAGGGACCTCACTGGAAGCAGCGACGAGGGTGATCGAACAGATTGCCGGGGAGTTTCGCGACCTAAAGGAGAATCTCATCTCCGATGAGGAACTGAGACGCGCCAAGGATCATCTCAAGGGAAGCCTCATGTTGGGCTTGGAATCGACAGCCAGTCGGATGGCGAATCTGGCACGGCAAGAGAAGTACTTCGCCAGGTTTCTGACACTCGATGAAGTCAATGAAAACATCGAGCAGGCCAGCGCGCAAGACTTGCGGGAAGTTGCCAACGAATGGTTCCACCAGGAACGGATCGCATTGGCCGCGCTCGGCAACCTAGGCGGGTTCGCGGTGGAGCGGGAACAGTTGGCCTGCTGAGATCCCGATCTTTCGGGCAGCGCAAAAGGTCGGGCCCCTACCCTCCTAACCCACTTTTCTCACGACAAACAGTAGGGGCAGGCCGCTGCGCCTGCTCAAAGAGGGCTCTCGCGGGGTTGGGTTGCGTGGATCGAACGGGACGGAGCGTGAATCTCACGAATGGGCGGACACGGCGGTCCGCCCCTACAAATCACGTTCGTTCAACGCCCCCCGTCCGAACGCTGGTGAAGGATGCGGGCTGGCCGGGGTTACGTTTTTTCCCGGTGATCCGCGAGCAGCTGCTCGATTCCCACTAGATCGGTTGGATAGCGCCCCGTGTAGCAGGCGTAGCAATACTCACCTTGCAGATCGTTGACGGCTTGGCGCAAACCTTCCATCGACAGATAGACAAGCGAATCCGCTTCGCAGTGGTCGCGGATTTCTTCTATGGACTGCGTGGCAGCGATCAGCTCGTCTTTGTCGGGCGTGTCCACGCCGTAGTAGCAGGGCGAGATGGTGGGCGGACAAGAGATCCTGAGGTGTATCTCGCGGGCTCCTGCTTGGCGCATGATGCGAACGATCTTTTGGCTTGTGGTGCCCCGGACAATAGAATCGTCGACGAGCACGATGCGCTGGCCTGCGATCAGGTGGCGCACGGGGTTGAGCTTCAGTTTGACGCCAAAGTCTCGAATGGACTGTTTTGGTTCAATGAACGTTCGGCCAACGTAGTGGTTGCGGATGAGGCCCATACTATAGGGGATTCCGGACTCGGCTGCGTAACCGATTGCGGCGGCCACTCCGGAATCGGGAACCGGAACGACGATGTCGGCGTCCACCGGCGCTTCTCGAGCCAAGCGGCGACCTAGCGCTTCTCGCGACTCCTGCACCGGGCGTCCGAAAACAATCGAGTCCGGACGCGAGAAGTAAACGTGCTCGAAGACGCACTGCCGGTGCTCGAGTTCGGGCGCGAAGCGTTCGCGGTGCAGGCCTTCCTCGTCGACGATGACCATTTCTCCCGGCCGAACGTCGTCAATATAGCGGGCGCCGATCAAATCGAAAGCGCACGTTTCGGACGCGAAGACGTAGGCCGAGCGGCCGTTATGAGTCAGCGTCCCCACAGCCAAAGGCCGAAAGCCCCGCGGGTCTCGGGCCACGATCAGCCGGTCTTTAGCGAGCAAGGCCAGAGAGTAGGCCCCCTCCAGGCGCAGCAAGGATTCTCGCAGGGCGTGCTTGAGGCTCTGTTCCCGCGACCGCGCCATCAGGTGCAGGATCACTTCCGTATCGCTGCTGGCCTGGAAGATGGAACCGCTGGTTTCGAGCTCGCGCCGCAGATCGATGGCGTTCGTCAGATTGCCGTTGTGCGCTATGGCGATTTGCCCCTTGCTGCACTCCACAAAAAACGGCTGCGCATTGAGACTAGCGCTCTGACCCGCAGTGGAGTATCGCGTGTGGCCGATGGCCATGTGGCCGGGAAGACCCTTGAGCACCGATTCGGTGAAGACTTCGGCCACCAATCCCATAGCCTTCCGACAATGGATCTGTTGGCCGTCGCTCGAGCACATCCCGGCGCTTTCCTGCCCTCGATGCTGTAGAGCATACATCCCCAGGTAAGCAAGGTTGGCTGCCTCGGGATGGCCGTAGATGGCAAAGACCCCGCATTCCTCGTGGAAGTGGTCGTCGGCCGAGTCTATTACACGCTGATGTGTTGGTTGCTTCATCGTTGATCCGTTAACCCGGTTCGACATCAATACGATGGAGTTGCCCGGCTCTGGCTGCGTTCGTGAGCGCGCAGCGAAGGTCAACCCTAAGGCGCACGTCCTTTAATCAGCGGGTGATGAAGGCTGGAAATCCGTTCCAACGATTTCCTTATCGTCGAGCCAATCATGAATCTTGTTGGCCCGATCATGTTTCTGTGGCCGGCTACTCTCTAGTGTAACGTTTCGTTGCCGTTCCAACGGTGAAATTCGAGGGGAAAGCACACCCAGCGCCGGTTTTGCTCCCAGTAGTTCTAGTTTCACTGCTGCCCCAACATCCGCTCGAGCGCGGCATCCCATGGCTCAAACATCTTGTCTACACGTGTCGTGAACAAGTCGGCGTCATTGATACAGATCGAGATCGTTTCGGCGTCAGTTTCGCCCACCAGGGGCGCTTCAACGTTGAACTGCGATGCCAGCTCCACGACCGCGGCAACGTCGTCTGGCGGGACAGACAACAAGATTCGCGAGGGCGCTTCGCCGAACAGTAGGTAGTGGCTGGCGGCGTCTGACTCAAGTTCGAGCCGGGCCCCGATGCCAGCCGGCCCGAAGCTGGATTCAGCCAACGTTACGGCCAGTCCGCCGTCGCTGACGTCGTGGGCTGATTCCGCCAGACCTTGACGCACGATTTCACGCATCACCGCTTGTACCCGTTTCTCGTAATCCAGGTCGATGAGCGGAGGCAGCCCCCATACTTGGCGAAGCATGACCTTGGCGTACTGCGAGCTGCCGAAACGGCGCGGCGCGCGATTGTCAGGACCCGGAAGCAGTCCGCCCAGCAAGACGAGGGATCTCCCCGGTCGCCGGAAATGGATGCCCAGAGGCACAGTCATGTGATCCACAATGCCCACCACGCCGACCACCGGCGTGGGGTAGATGCTCTGGCCGAGGGTCTCGTTGTACAGGCTGACGTTGCCGCCCGTAATCGGCGTCTGAAAGTGCCGGCAGGCTTCCCCCATCCCCTCGATCGCAGCCACAAGTTGGGCCATGATCTCAGGCTTTTCCGGATTTCCGAAGTTCAGGCAATTGGTCGCACCGATGGGTTCTGCTCCGACGGTCGAGAGGTTCCGGCAGCATTCGGCAACGGCCAATCGCGCTCCTTCCTTCGGGTCGAGCGAACAGTAACGACCGTTGCCGTCCAGCGCCATGGCCAGCGAGACGCCCGCGTCTTTAATGCGAATCACCGCGGCGTCGCCGCCTGGTCCTTGCGTCGTATTAGTGCGCACCATGTAGTCGTACTGCTCGTAAATCCAGCGCTTGGAGCAGATGTCCGGGGAAGCAAGCAGGGCCTCGAGTCCCTCCCGGAGCTCTCGGTTCGAGGGTTCGGCTACGCCGGGTCCATCGAGCGGCGCGCTCCGCCAGGGTTTGCTAGTGGGCCGGTTGTAGAGCGGAGAATCGTTGGTCAGCAGCGAGTTCGGGATTTCGCCAACCACCTTGCCGTTGTTTCGCACACGCAGCAGGCCGTCACCCGTGACGGCTCCTATCTGAACGGCATCGAGACCCCATTTTCGGAAGACCCGCGAAATCTCTTCTTCCCGCCCTTGCTCGGCTACCAACAGCATTCTTTCCTGGGATTCCGACAGCATGATTTCGTAAGGGCTCATGCCGCTTTCGCGTTGCGGAACGCGACGAAGATCGATTGCGATCCCGCTACCCCCTCGTCCGCCCATCTCGCAGGTTGAGCACGTCAGACCAGCCGCGCCCATGTCTTGAATGCCTAGGACGGCTCCGGTCCGCATGGCCTCCAAACAGGCCTCGAGCAGCAACTTCTCGAGAAACGGGTCGCCGACTTGGACGTTGGGTCTCTTCTCTTCCGACTCTTCGTCGAACTCGGCCGAGGCCATCGAGGCGCCGTGGATGCCGTCGCGACCTGTTTTGGCTCCAACATAAATCACCGGGTTTCCGACTCCGGAGGCCGTGCCGTAGAAAATCTTATCTTTCGGGAAGATACCGAGCGCAAAGGCATTGACCAGCGGGTTGCCGCTGTAGCTTGGCTCGAAGATGCACTCTCCACCGATCGTGGGCACGCCAAAACAGTTGCCGTAGTGGGCAATGCCGCCGACGACGCCTTGGGCAATGTGGCGGTTGCGGACCCCGTCTCGAGGGTCGTCCGGCATGCCGAAACGCAGGGAATCCATCACGGCGACGGGCCGCGCTCCCATCGTAAAAATGTCACGCAAGATGCCGCCTACGCCCGTAGCAGCGCCTTGAAACGGTTCGATGAAGCTCGGGTGGTTGTGCGACTCGATCTTGAAAGCGGCGGCGTATCCGCCGCCGATGTCGACGATCCCGGCGTTCTCTCCCGGTCCCACAAGAACCCTGGGACCCGAAGTCGGCAACTTTTTCAAATGTACGCGCGAGCTCTTGTAGGAACAGTGCTCGCTCCACATGACGCTGATGATGCCCAGCTCGATCAGGTTCGGCTCGCGGCCGAGGCGTTCGACGATGCGCTCGTATTCCGAGGCCGTCAAGCCGTGTTGCGCGACAAGATCGCTAGTTACTGCGCTCATACTTTACCGAGATGCGGCAAAGGCGGAAGCCATCGACTGAAGGATCAGCAGGCCGTCGGTCGATCCCATAGCCGGATCGGCGGCGCGCTCCGGGTGGGGCATCATGCCGAGGACGTTGCGCCCTTCGTTAAGAATGCCGGCGATGTTTCTAAGAGAGCCGTTGGGGTTAGCTTCGGGAGTCGCTTCCCCCTCTGGAGTTACGTAACGGAAGGCGACCCGGTCCTGTTGTTCGAGCGTTTGGAGCGTCCCCTCATCGGCGTAGTAGCAACCTTCGCCGTGAGCGATAGGAATTGCTAGTATCTGGCCACGCTCGCAACAGTGGGTGAACGGCGATTCCAATGTTTCGGTACGCAAGTAAACGGTGCGGCAGATCAACGACAACCTCGGGTTGCGCATCAGCGCCCCCGGCAATAGGCCGGCTTCCACCAAGATCTGAAAGCCATTACAGATGCCGATGACCAACCCACCGCGGCCGCCAAATCGGCGAACCGCCTTCATCACCGGGGAAAAACGTGCGATGGCGCCTGCCCGTAAGTAATCTCCATAGGAGAAACCGCCCGGCAAAACCACGACGTCGCAGCCCGACAAGTCCTCTGACTCGTGCCAGATCGGCGAGGCCGATTCTCCGAGGTTCTTTGTTGTGGCGTAGAAGGCGTCGTGATCGCAGTTGGAACCGGGGAAGATGACAACACCAAAGTTCATCGGGACTCAATGATCGAAAGACACAAAGACAGCGGCCTAAGGGGTGGATAAACCGTCAGCGGTAGGCCGAAGGCGACCGCAGACCCATCCCTCTCCGACGTTCAAGTCACTGAAAACAAAGACTTGGCCACGCGCTCGCCACCCACGGAATCGAGAGGCGAAGTTAAATCAGGGAACGATCTCAGAGGGGGGGGATGGACCCGGGCCGACAATACGATAGTGTAGCATTTCCGCTCGAATAGGCTGCTGAAATTCCCCCGCAGCGTCGAGCCCTTATTCACCCCCCACCCCCGCGAGTTGTCTGAGGCTCGTGCCGGCATCGAGGCCGGATGGTCAGAATTGCCGATGCGATCGCTGTGCAGGCTGGGGACCGCCTGTCGACGGCAAGTCTCGCTACTCTGCGAAGCCATACCTTCCCGCGATCTCACGCGCGAGATAGTTTTCGACTTCGGCTCCGTTGCGTAGAATCTCCAAGAAAGCGGCCCGCAGTACCTGCTCCTTGCGGTTCATCAACGTTTCGCGGATTGTCTGCTGCACTCTGGGATCGGAGAATTTGCGCTGGCCGGCCGCCTGCTTGGAAATGAGCTTGAGGATTAGATATCCCCGCTTCGTTTTGATGATGGGGGATACTTCGCCCGGTGACAATGACGCCACGGCTCGGCGTAACGCGATGTCGACCTTCTCAAGGCTCGATTGCGGAATGAATCCGAGATCGCCACCGTTCGCTGTGGAAACAGGGTCTTCGGAAAAGCTCTGCGCTAGAACATCGAAATCCTCCCCGTCGCGGAGCCGCTGTTCGATGATGCCGATTTTTGCACGGGCGCTTTCCTGGTCTGTGGCGTCATCATTCCGCAGATTCGGGACGGGCACCTCGCTGTTGGGCGTCACAACGATCTCGGCGATATGGTACTGCT
The DNA here is from genome assembly GCA_965248105.1 of Bryobacterales bacterium. GTDB lineage: Bacteria > Acidobacteriota > Terriglobia > Bryobacterales > UBA6623. Next base: position 518,531 of record CBDFIK010000005.1, on the reverse strand, counting down.
GTTCGGGAAAGTTAAAGCCGGCTTTATTCTCTTCGTAATACGCCCTTATTTCATCTTCGCCTACCGAGACTGCTGACCTGATTTCTTTGTTCAACAGCCTCTCGATGGTTAGCGTACGCCGCAACTCCTCTCTGAATTCCTCAACGGTCATGCCGCGCTCCGCGAGATACTTTCTAAAGGCTGCGGCGTCGGGATGAAGCGCTTGGTGCTCTTCCAAGCGAGTCCGCACGTCGGAGTCGACTGCCATGAGTCCCGCTTTTTCGGCTCGCTGCAACATGGCATAGCGGTCGATCACCTCACGGAGCACGGTCATGCGAAGCATCTCCGCTTGGTCTTTGGTGGGAGGTTCGGCCATATCGATGACTTCGTTTTGGTAATACTTCTCGAGCTGCGCGTAGGTGATCTTGTAGCCATTGACGACGGCGGCTACTTCGCTGTCGGCGCCTTTTTGACAACCGCAAAGCACAAGTGCGCAACCAACCCAGACGCTGATTTTGCGAACGTCGATGACCATGTTCCCCTATTGTAATGCGGAGAAACTCCGGCTGATACACGAGCCTTCGGCAAGCAGAGGAGCGGGCCCATTGGGCACCGCCCTCTACGATGAGGCGGGGGGAGGGTTCTCTTGTTCGGTGGCCTCGGATTCGGCTTGCTGTTTCATGCGCCCCTCGCGACGCTTGCGACGCTCCTCGGCACGCTTCTTGAGTTCCGAGCCGATAACCTCAAGCATCGCTTGCTCGGCACCGTCTCCCTTGCGGCTGCCTAGTCGGATGACTCTCGTATACCCTCCGTCGCGCTGGGCGAAGCGAGGCCCCAGCGTTTCGAAAAGCTTCTTGACAGCTCCCGGAGTTTGGAGGAAGGCCGCCGCCTGGCGGCGAGTGTGGAGGGTGTCCGTCTTCGCCAGTGTGATCATCTTCTCGACCAACGGCCGGGTCGCCTTCGCCCTGGCAACGGTGGTAATCACCCGGTCCTGGAGAATAACGCTCGTGGTGAGGCCACGAAGCAAGGCCCGTCGAGCGGAGCCGTCTCGCTGAAGTTTGAACCCGCCCTTGCGATGCCGCACGCTGTTTCCCTGCAACTATGAGCCGACTTCCACCGCTTTTACGCTCTGGGTAACAGGTGGCGGTACCAGCCGCCCGTTCTCGTCGAAGCGCATTCCCAAGGACAGCCCCATGGACGTAAGGATCTCCCTGATCTCATTGAGCGACTTACGGCCGAAGTTCTTGGTCTTGAGCATATCGGCTTCGGTTCGCACGACCAGGTCACCGATGGTTTGAATATTGGCGTTTTTCAGACAGTTGTAAGAGCGAACGCTGAGGTCCAGCTCCTCGACGGAGCGGTTGAGGTGCTCGTTGAAGCGGTCGGCGTCTGACTCCGCCTCGACCTCCTCGGCGGCGGCGTCTTCCTCAAAATTGATGAAGATCGTCATGTGATCCTTGATCAGCTTGGCGGCTAGCCCGATAGCATCCTGGGGCGTGAGAGCCCCGTTGGTCCACACCTCGACGCTAAGCTTGTCGAAATCTGTGATCTGTCCGAGGCGGGCTGCGTCGACTGTGTATTTGACCTTTCGAACCGGTGAATGCACGGAGTCGATAGGGATGTAACCGAGAGCCAGATCGTCGTCGAAATTCTTCTCGGCACTGACGTATCCTCTCCCTTGCCTGACGCGCATCTCGAGGTCAAGAATGCCGCCCTCGCTCACCGTGGCGATGTACAAATCCGGATCCAGGACCTCCACGTCCGAATCGGCTTCGATGCTTCCGCTCAACACCTTGCCGGGATCGGTTGCCCGCAGTCGGATGGTGCGAAGGTCACCGTTGTGGAGTTTCAAGGGGATCTGCTTGAGGTTGAGAATGATGTCGGTGGCGTCTTCCACGACACCGGGGATAGGGCTGAATTCATGGCCAATGCCCTCAATACGAACCGCCGTGACCGCGGCGCCCTCGATCGAGCTCAACAGAGCCCGCCGAATGGAATTGCCGATGGTGGTGCCGAATCCACCCTCAAACGGCTGCGCGGTGAACCGGCCGTAGGTGGCGGTGAGAGAATCCGTATCCGCCGCTAAGCGCTTTGGCTTCTGAAATCCTTTCCACATTCGCCTTATCTCCCTGTGAGTTGCCTTGTGCCCGGTTCTGTGCTGCTGGGATGCTCTCCGGCGACCCAAACCTACCGGGAATACAACTCGACGATCAACTGCTCGTTGATCGGAATCTGCACCAATTCGTCTCGTCGCGGCATGCCGGTAACACGGCCACTTAGCTTTTCCCGGTCGACTTCCAGCCAGCTTGGAGTCAGCATGTGCGCCGTGCTCTCTACCGCGGCCAGGATGCCACTGTGTTTGCGGCGATTTTCACGAATCTCGATCACATCATGCGGTTTAACAATGAAAGAAGGGATGTTGACCTTGCGGCCGTTTACCTGGACGTGTCCGTGCCGCACCGTCTGACGGGCCTGGGACCGGCTGGTACCGAAGCCCATGCGGTAGATCACATTGTCAAGCCGCCGCTCGAGCAGCGACAGCAGGTTCTCACCCACCACTCCCTTCATCTGCACGGCTTTTCGGTAGTAGTTGCGAAACTGCCTCTCCAGGACCCCGTAGATACGGCGTACCCTCTGCTTCTCGCGCAACTGCAAGCCGTAGCCGAGCAAACGTCGCGGGCGGCTTGTCTTGCCGTGCTGCCCGGGGAAGTAGTTGCGCTTCTCAATAGCGCAACTCGGACCGTAGCAGCGCTCGCCCTTGAGAAAGAGCTTCATGCCTTCGCGCCGACACAACCGGCAGACCGGGCCTCTATATCTTGCCATCTTGTTTTCCGTTCATTTGCTTACATGCGGCTTTCGATGATCGGTCTGTTTCCGCATCCGCCACTGCTGCCGCCGGTTCACACGCGCCGCTTTTTGGGCGGCCGACAGCCGTTGTGCGGAATCGGCGTCACATCTTTGATCTGTTTGACGGTGATGCCCGCGGTCGCCAGCGCCCGGATCGCCGATTCACGGCCTCCACCGGGACCTTTCACTCGGACGTTGACCGTCCGCACACCGTGTTCTTTCGCCGCCTTGGCGGCGGTCAAGCTGGCTTGCTGGGCGGCGAAGGGTGTTCCCTTCTGGGATCCTCGAAATCCCATCGACCCCGCACTCGACCACGCGACCACCTTCCCCGTCGGATCGCTGATCGTCACAATCGTGTTGTTGAACGTAGCCTTGACGTGAACAATCGCGACGGGGACCGATTTTCGCGTCCGGCTGCGCTTCTTCTTGGCTCCCTTCCCTTTTGCCTTAGCCATGTCTCCTCTAATTCGACTGCTGTCAGTTACGACTTGCCTACCTTTTTCTTGCTCGCGACCGCGCCCCGCCGCGGGCCCTTGCGCGTGCGGGCGTTGGTGTGGGTTCGTTGGCCGCGGACCGGCAGGCTGCGCCGGTGCCGCAAACCGCGATACGTGCCGATCTCGATCAGGCGGCGGATGTTCATCGCCAGTTCCTTGCGCAAGTCACCTTCCACCGAACCCTCGGCTTCCAGGATCCTTCTCAGGTTGGTGATCTCGTCATCCGTCAGCTGGCCCATCTTTTTACCGAAATCGATGCCAGCGCGATACAGCAGCGAACGCGCGCGGGCGCGCCCAATGCCGAAGATATAGGTCAACGAGATTTCCGCTCGCTTGGTTGGTGGTAGGTCGACTCCCGAGATGCGTGCCATCTATCGCCTCGAACCCGTGACTCCGCTTGAAACTTGCGTCATCCTTGCCGCTGCTTGTGCTTGGGGTTCGTGCAGAGCACCCGCACGACGCCTTTGCGGCGGACGATCTTGCAGTTGCGACACAACTTTTTGACCGACGCTCTCACCTTCATAACGGATACCTTCGTACGATCCGGCCGCGCCGATCGTCACGGGAAGACAACTCGACTTGAACTCGGTCTCCCGGAAGGAGCCGCAAGAAGTCGTTCTTCCGCCGCCCCGAAACGTGGGCCACAAGGCGCGACTGATCGTTCAGCTCGACCCGAAAAAGGTCGTTCGGCAGCGATTCGACTACCGTAGCCGGCAGCGGCGGTTGTGGTCCGTTTTCTGCGCTTGCCTTAGCCATTGAGACTGCTTACTACCTCCGCGCGGGTTTCTTGGTCCCCGTTCGTGTTCTCCTCCGGGCCGGTCAATACCCAAGGACCGTTTTCGGTCACGGCGACACAGTGCTCGAAGTGCGCCGCGTTAGAACCATCGGAAGTTACCGCCGTCCAGCGATCCGACAAGACGCGGGTCTCCCGGCCGCCGGCGGCAACCATCGGCTCGATCGCCAACACCATTCCCTCCCGCAAACGCGGGTTGCTGGCTCGCCGGTCGATGAAGTTCGGCACCTGAGGCTCTTCATGCAGCTTTGTCCCAATGCCGTGGCCCACGAAGTCCCGGACAATCGATAAGCCGTTGCCCTCGACATGGCGTTGCACCGCCCCACAAAGATCGAAAAGGCGTCGGCCGGACGTCGCGTGCTCGATCGCCAAGTCCAAAGACTCCTTCGTCACCCGCAACAGCCGCTCTGTCTCAGGCCGAATCCGCCCCACCGGCACGGTGGTTGCCGAATCGCCGTAGTAGCCATCAAGCTGGACACCGATATCGATCTTGACGATATCACCCTCCCGCAGGACCCTCTGCTTGGAGGGGACGCCGTGAACCACCTCTTCGTTGATCGAGGTGCACAATACGCACGGGAATCGCCGGCCAGCGGCGGGAACATAGTAGCCCTTGAAAGCCGCTCGCGCTCCGGCGTCGGCGACCATCTTCTCCGCAACGACTTCCAGGTCTTCGGTCGTGACGCCCGGCTCGACCAGGCGAGTGAGATCGTCCAAAATGCGCCATACGAGCAAGCCACTGGCTCGCATCTTTTGCAACTCGGAGGAACTCTTTCGGATGATCATCCGCAGTCCAACAATTCAAAAATCCGTTCGGTGACCTCGTCTTCCGGCAACGACCCGTCCACGGTGTGTGTCGGTTGCCCCCGCTTCCGAAAGACGTCGAAGAGCGGAAGGGTCTGACGCTCGTAGGCTTGCAAACGTTCGCGCAAGACTTCCTCGCTGTCATCCGCGCGCACCACCAAGTCGGTGTGGCACACATCACAGACATCGGGAACCTTAGGCGGGTGCGAATATATGTTGAAGATAGCGCCGCACTTAGGGCAAAGTTGACGGCCGGTAATCCTCTTTACTAGTTCATTATATCCGATCTGGATTTCGATGACTACCGCAGGGAGTCCCAGGCCGTCAAGCACCGTTTCGAGCCGCTCGGCTTGCTGGGCAGTCCGGGGATATCCGTCGAGCAGGAATCCCCCCCGACAGTCGGGCCAGCCAAGGCGGGCCTCCACTATCCCATTTACCAGTTCGTCGTCGACGAGACGGCCCGCGGCCAGAGCAGAGCGTGCCTGCCGACCCAATGGGGAACCGCGCTGGATTTCTTCTCGGATCATGTCGCCTGTCGAAATCTTAGGAATCGCGTATCGTTTCGAGATCTTGACTGCTTGCGTGCCTTTGCCCGCTCCTGGAGCGCCAAACAAAACGATAGCACCTACTCCTGCCGACTCCGCCGCCATGGTTTGTTGCGTCGCCCCTGCACCCCTCGATCCGGTCTCGGGAAACAGCATCAGGAAAAAGAGCGGCGTCCCCGGATTCTCCCCGCCCGTGGCGTGAACCCTTCGTAGTGACGCATAATCAGCTGCGCCTCAATCTGGTTGACCGTGTCCATGGCCACCCCGACGACGATCAACAGCGACGTGCCGCCGAAATAGAAGTTCACGTTGAGACCCTCCAAAAAGGTGCGCGGCATAACCTGATCGAAAAAATCTCCGACCGGCCCCCACAGTTGGTGGAGTTGCACGCCGGCGATCATGAAGTCCGGAATCACCGAGATCAGAGCGAGATAAAGCCCCCCCACCATGGTGATCTTTGTCAGGATCTCGTTAATATGATCGGCGGTCGGCCGCCCGGAACGGATGCCGGGCACAAATCCGCCGTACTTTCTCATGTTGTCGGCCACTTCCGTTGGGTTGAAAATGATCGACACGTAAAAAAAACAGAAAAAGACAATCGCAGCTACATAGAGAAACTCGTAGAGAGGCCTGCCGTAGGAAATCGGGTCGAGCAGGCTCGCGAGGAATGGGCTGTCTTGAAAGGCCAGCCGCAGCGTCTGCGGAAAGGCAAGCATCGAGGAGGCGAAAATCACCGGTATCACGCCGCCCGAGTTCACTTTCAGGGGCAGGTGCGTCGACTGCCCTCCCATCACCCGCCGCCCGACGACTCGACGGGCGTACTGCACAGGGATGCGCCTTTCGCCTCGCTCGACGAGTACGATAAAGGCCACCACCCCCACCATCAGCACGAGGATCAAAGCCAGCTGCAGCATGCTCCACTGCCCGGTGACGAAGACATTCTCGTAAAGGTTGCGGATTGCCCCGGGCAGGCCGACCACGATTCCGGCGAAGATAATCAGCGACATGCCGTTGCCGATGCCCCGTTCGCTGATCTGCTCCCCGAGCCACATAATGAAAGCGGTCCCGGTCGTCAAGGTGATGATGGCCATGGCAATGAATCCGATGCCCGGCTCGCTAAGACCGCCGCGCTGCAGTGTGAAGGCGATTCCTGTGGACTGAACCAGGCTGAGGCCGATCGTCAAGTAGCGCGTCCACTGGGTGATCTTTCGCCTGCCCAGCTCACCTTCTTTTTGGAGCTTCTCGAGAGTTGGGATGACAACGGTCAGCAGCTGCAGGATGATCGACGCCGTGATGTAGGGCATGATGCCCAGGGCGAAGATGGTCAACTGACTCAGCTGGCCGCCGGAGAACAAATCCATCATGCCCAGAGCCGTGCCTTGGGCCTGCTCGAAAAACCGCTGCAGCTCTTCGGTATTAACGCCCGGGGTGGGAATATGCCCGCCGATGCGGTACACCGCGAGCATAGCTAGCGTAAATAGGACGCGCCTGCGGAGATCAGGAACGCGGAAAACGTTTACGAAGGTTTCAACGAACTTCATCAATCGGTCAAGACTTCGATCTTTCCACCGGCGGCCTCGATCTTTTCCCGGCCGGACTTAGAGAAACGATGGGCCGATACGGTCACGGCGCGAGTAAGAGTCCCGTTACCTAAGACCTTGAGGCCGTGCTTCAGCTTCTTGATCACACCCATCTGCTGGAGATTCTCGGGACTGAAGGCGTCGCCTTCCAACTTGTCGAGACGACTCACGTTTACCACGGCGAACTCTTTTCGAAAGAGGTTGTGGAAACCTCGCTTTGGGACGCGGCGGATCAGCGGCATCTGGCCGCCTTCAAAGCCGCGTTTACGGCTGTGGCCGCTCCGCGACAGCTGACCCTTTTCCCCACGCCCCGCCGTCTTTCCTGTCCCAGAGCCGAAGCCACGGCCAATGCGCTTCCGTTTCCGGTTTTGCCCGGCGGGGGGACGCAGTTGGCTCAAGTTCACTGTGACACCTCCACCAGATGGGGAATCTTGCGGACCATGCCACGGATGGCATCGTCGTCAGGCCGTTCCACGGTCTGGCCCATCTTGCGCAACCCTAGTCCCCGCACCACTTTCTTGAGCTTCTTCGGGGACCCGATGGGGCTCCTGACCAGACGGATTTTGAGAGTGCCAGGCATCGCTGCTTCCCTACGTGGTGTGCTGGTCGATGCCTCGCATGGCCGCTACTTCTTCCTTGTCCCGCAACTGGAGAAGAGCATCAAAAGTCGCCTTGATCACGTTGTGGGGATTCTTCGACCCGATCGATTTCGTCAACACATTCTGAATGCCCGCGGCTTCGACCACGGCGCGAACTGCTCCTCCGGCAATCGTTCCTTTTCCGGTACGAGCCGGCTTGAGCAGCACCCGTCCCGCGCCGAAAACCCCCAGGACCTGATGAGGAATCGTGTGCTCGAGAGTGTTCACCTTGATCAGGTTTTTCTTGGCCCGCTCGATGGCTTTTCGGATCGCCGAGGGTACTTCCTTCGCCTTGCCCTTGGCGTAGCCCACAATGTGCTTTTCCGGATCGCCAACCACCACCAACGCGGTGAAACTCAGGTTCTTACCGCCCTTGACAACCTTGGTCACACGGTTGATGTTGACCACCTGATCCTTCAAGTTCAGGTCCGCCGAATCAATTCTTTTCTTGTTTGCCATCGAGCACCTAAAACTCCAATCCTCCCTCGCGGGCCGCCTCGGCGAGGGCCTTGACTCTACCGTGGAACAGATGGCCGCCCCGGTCGAGCACGACCGCCTTGATCCCCGCCTTCTCGGCGCGCTGGGCGACCAACTTTCCAACCTCTTTCGCCGCCGCCATGTTTCCGCCGTAAGAGGCTTCGCATTCCTTGTCGCGCGTGCCGGCCGAAATCAGGGTTCGCCCCATGCTGTCGTCGACGATCTGCGCATAGATGTGTTTGAGCGAGCGGAAAACGGCTAGCCGGGGGCGTCTCGATGTTCCCCGGACTTTCTTGCGAATTCGCTCGTGAACCCACTGCCGCCGCCGTCCCCTGGACACCTGATGATACATGTTTCGGCAACTCTCCAATCTACTTCACGCCGGCCTTGCCTTCCTTCTTGCGCAAGAACTCGCCTGCGTAACGAACCCCTTTATTCTTATAGGGATCGGGCGGCCGTAGCGCGCGGATGTTAGCCGCCGTCTGCCCGACCAATTGCTTGTCAATCCCCGAAACGATAATCCTCGTCTGCTTTTCGACTTTGATGTCGATACCCTCGGGCATGAGCAGCTCGATGGGGTGGGAGTATCCCAACGAGAAAATCACCACTCGTCCCACGACTTGCGCCCGGTACCCGATGCCCACGATTTCCAGCTCGCGCGTGAATCCCCGGGTAACACCGACCACGGCATTGTGCGCCAAACTGCGGATCAAACCGTGGAAGGCGGCGTCTTGTTTGCGGCTGCGCCGTGCTACCAGCGTCGAGTCCTCGAGCTCCAGCTGAATCCCCGGGGGAATAGCACATTGCAGCTCACCCTTCGGGCCCCGTACTTCGAGCACGTCACCCTTGATGCTGACCTTTGCCTCGGCGGGCAAGGGGATGGGTTTGACACCGATTCTCGACATCGCTTCTACCAGATACCGCAGAGAATCTCCCCGCCGACGTTTTGCCGGCGGGCCTTGTCGCCCGTCATCAGCCCTTTCGAGGTGGTGACGATATTGATCCCCATGCCGCCAATGACCCGCGGTATCGCTTTCGAGCTGGTGTACACGCGCCTTCCGGGTTTCGAGACCCTTTCGAGGTGGCTGATCACGGGAGTGTGGTCGGGACTGTAGCGAAGATACACTTTGATAACCTTCTTTTTGTCGTCCGTAGCCACACGATAGTTGGTGATATAGCCTTCTTCCTTCAGGATACGCGCCATCTCGATCTTAGTTTTGGAAGCCGGCATTTCAACTTTGGAGTGCCGCGCCGCAAGAGCGTTGCGCACTCGCGTGAGCATGTCGGCAATCGGATCCGTCATCTAGGTTCTCCTTGACTCCGCTCCAAGCAGTTCTACCAGCTACTCTTGACCACGCCGGGCAGCTCGCCTTCCAGGGCTAGCTGCCGGAAACAGATGCGGCAGAGTTCGAACTTTCGCAGGTATCCGCGGGGGCGGCCGCAGCGCTTGCACCGATTGCGGTGACGAGTGCTGAATTTCAGTTTCTTCGACTCTCGGGCAATCTTCGCTGTCGTCGCCATACGTTTCTCAATTTCAATCTAGTCTCGAAAAGGCATTCCCATAGACCGTAGCAGAGACAATGCCTCAGGATCGCTCGTGGCCGTCGTCACGATCGTCACGTTCATGCCCTTCATCTTGTCCACCTTGGCGTAGTCGATTTCAGGAAACACCAAGTGTTCCCGCAGGCCCAGTGTATAGTTACCCCGGCCGTCGAACGACTTGGTAGATATCCCGCGGAAATCACGCACGCGCGGCAGGGCGATGCTAATCAGCCGATCGAGAAACTCATACATTCGGTTGCCCCGCAGCGTGACGGCACAGCCGATCGCCATCCCCTGCCTCAATTTGAAGGTCGCTATGGACTTTCGGGCGCGGGTCACGACGGGCCTCTGGCCGGCAATGCGCGCCAACTCCGTCACCGCGGCATCCATCAGCCGCGAATTCTGAATCGCTTCCCCGAGGCCGATATTGAGGCAGATCATGGCCACTTTCGGCACAGCCATGGGGCTGGAGTAAGAAAACTCCTTGGCCAGCGCAGGCCGGACTTCCTGGGCGTATTTTTTCTTCAGTCTCGGCGTCACCGCCACGGTCTTCGCCGCGGCACTAGGTTCCGCCGTCTTTTTTTGACGCTTCGCCATCACTTCTTTTCCAAAGGATTGCCGCACTTGCGACACACTCTGTTTGTACGGCCATCGTCTTCTACCTGCTTGGCGACTCTCACCGGCCCGCAACTGGGACAGACCAGCATGACGTTCGAGAGATGGATCGGACCTTCTCGCTCGGCGATTCCGCCCTTAATCTGGCGCTGGGGGTTCGGACGCACGTGCTTTTTTATCATTTGGGCATGTTCGACAAGCAAGCGCCCATGCTTCGCGTCAACCTCCAGCACGCGTCCTTGTTTGCCCTTGTCGCGCCCCGCGATTACCTGGACGATGTCGTTTTTGCGAATATTTGTACGCGTTGACGGCAAAAGTCGCTCCCCCTTACAAGACCTCTGGGGCCAGTGAAACAATCTTCATGAATCTCTTTTCCCGCAGTTCCCGCGCCACGGGTCCGAACACGCGAGTGCCGACCGGCTCGTGCGCCTCATTGATGAGCACAGCGGCATTCGAGTCGAAGCGAATATAGGTTCCGTCCCGCCGCCTGGTTTCCTTCCGCGTGCGAACGATTACCGCGCGGACGACCGCGCCCTTTTTCACGTTTGAGTCGGGCGCAGCCTCTTGCACCGAGGCAGTCACGACATCTCCCAAACCCGCGTGTCTACCTGTGCTGCCACCACGCGGAAGGATGCAGCGAATCCGTTTCGCCCCGGAATTGTCGGCCACGTCGAGCCGCGAGCGCATACCAATCATTTGCTCTTTTGCTCCCTCCGCCTGGCGGTGGCACGCGTTTTCGGGGACTCTTCGTCCGCCGCGGCTGCTTGCCGGATCACCGTCGCCAAACGCCACCGCTTCGATTTGCTGAGCGGACGACACTCGACGATCCGCACTTGATCGCCCAACCGCGCGACTCCTCTTTCATCATGGGCGTAGAACTTTTTCCTGCGCGTCACGATCCTGCGATAGAGTCGATGTGTCATCCGTCGCCGCACTTCGACGACAATGGTTTTGTTCATTTTGGTGGAGACGACGGTCCCCACTTTCTGGGCCCGCTGGCCTCTTCGAGACTCCCTCTGCCCGCTGTCTGCCATCAACTTCCTCGCTCTTGCTCGGAGGGCTTGCGCTCGCCCCGAACAGTTAGCATTCGAGCCAGATCTTTCTTGAGTGCGCGATACTTCTTCACTCCGTCCGCCTGCCCCATGGAAATCTGAAAACGCAGGCGAAACAGCTGTTCCCGCGTCTCTCGTTCCTTGGCCGCCAACTCGGCGGGATCGAGATCGCGAACCTGTTCCGCTTTCATCCCAATCCTCCGGACGTCCGCCTTACGAAACGGGCCGTCACCGGCAGTTTCTGAGCGGCCAAATGCATCGCTCGCTTCGCCAGATCCTCGGGAACACCTTCTACTTCGAACATCATCCGGCCCGGGCGGATGACCGCCACCCACTGCTCCGGCGCGCCCTTGCCTTTTCCCATCCGTGTTTCCGCCGGTTTCTTGGTGATCGGCTTGTCGGGAAAGATTCGTATCCAAAGCTTTCCACCGCGCTTGATGTGGCGGGTAATGGCCACCCGGGCCGCCTCGATTTGCCGGTCTGTCACCCATCCGGGCGACAGCGATTTCAGGCCGAAATCGCCAAAGGCGAGCGACGATCCACGCCAGGCTTTGCCCGCGCGTCTCCCCCGTTGCTGCTTCCGATACTTGACCTTTTTCGGCATCAACATGGGCTATTGTCCTTGGCGCTGTTCGGCTGTGATACTATCCCTTGTCCCCTGGGGGTTCTTCCTCGGCAGCGGGTTGTGTCGCGCTTTCCGGTTCGTCCGACGACGGTTCGCCGCCCGATGGCGCAGGCTCCTCTTCCGCGGACGCTCCAGCCGGTTGCTCTTCAGCGGCCGCTTGACTGGGTTTCTCGCTAGGGGCTTCTTCCGGAGACTGCTGCTCTTCCGTTGCCGCTAGCGGGGGTTCCTCTCCGGCGGCTGGCTTGGGGAGCTCCTCGCCGGCAGCTGGCTTGGCGGTCTCCTCACCGGCAGGTGCCTGGCCGGCTGCTTCTTCAACGGCCGCGCGGGTAGGTTCCTCAACAGAGGGTGCCGGGGAAGGCTCTTTTGAGGCGGCTGCCTGCGCAGACTCCACGAAGACCGGCGGCTGCACCGGCGTGGGGCCGGAGGTTCCTGGGCCCGGGGCTGGCGCGACAGGAGCGGATCCGACAGCAACGTCGCCCCGAGTCCGGTCGACTGTCCGGGCGGCACGAACTTTTTCTCTCTCCCGCTCGGCCACCGACCGCGCCTCCCGACGACGAGCAGGCTCCAGTTCCTCCTGTCCGGCCGCCGCTTTCAGCAGGGCCTTCTGGTCCAGAAGATCACCCTTATAGATCCAGCACTTGACGCCGATCACACCGTACGTCGTATGGGCTTCGGAAAACCCGTAGTCGATGTCCGCCCGCAAGGTTTGCAACGGCAACTGTCCCTGCAGATACCACTCGCTGCGGGCGATCTCTCTGCCGTTCAGTCGTCCCGCCACCCAGACCTTGATCCCTTTGCATCCAAAGCGCTGGGCCGAGTCCACCGCTTTACGCATGGCTCGTCGAAAGGCCACCCGCTTGATGATCTGCAGGGCGACGGATTCGGAGACCAACTGGGCATCTAGCTCGGGCCGATGCACCTCTTGGATGTCGATGTAGATCTCTCGCTGCGTGCTCTGTTGCAGCTCTTGCTTCAATTTTTCAATCTCCGAACCCCGGCGGCCAATGATGATGCCGGGCCGGGCTGTGCGGATCGTGATGCGCAGCCTATTGCCGGGACGATCAACCTCAACCGAACTGATGCCCGCCGCCTTCAGCCGCTTGCGCAGTGATGCTTTCAGCTTCAAGTCCTCATGAAGCAGCGCGGCATACCCTTGCTTGGCGAACCAGCGGGAGCGCCAAGGCTTGGTGTACCCAAGACGAAATCCGTATGGATGTACTTTCTGTCCCATGATTGTTGGTCGTTTTTAGTCGGAGTCTTCTTTCCCGTCGGAAACCGTGATGACAATGTGGCAGAGCCGATGCCGATAATGGGCAGCCCGCCCCATGGCAGCCGCGCGGAGCCGCGTCAATCGCGGCCCTTCGTTGACGAGGGCTTCTCGTACCACCAGCTGATCCACGTCGACGTCCTCCGTGTTTTCCGCGTTCGCGATCGCCGACCGCAGGACTTTTTCCACCTGGGACGCTACGCGCTTTTCGGTCGTCCGCAGGATGGTCAAGGCGTCCTCCGCCGCCCGACCACGGATTAAATCCACGACCAGCCGCGCCTTCTGGGGCGAAACTCTCGCGTAATTCAGTTTAGCGGTCGCCTGCATGTCCTCAAATCACCTCGACGGAGCCGCGCGCTTGGCCCCCTTGCCCGCGTGACCTCGATACGTCCGGGTCGGCGCGAACTCGCCGAGTTTGTGCCCCACCATGTTTTCTGTAATGAAGATGGGGATGAATTTGCGCCCGTTGTGCACCGCGATCGTGTGACTCACCCACTCCGGCAAGATCGTCGAGCGCCGTGACCAAGTCTTGACCACCTTTTTTTCCTTGTGGGAATCCTGGGCGGCCAGCTTCTTGGCCAAGTGTTCGTCGTAGAACGGCCCTTTTTTCAACGAGCGACCCATTGATCTCCTCGCAATCCCCCTACTATCCGCTCTTCCGTCCTCGGCGGGCGATGATATAACGGTCCGTCCGAGGATTGTTGCGGGTTTTGAAACCTCGGGTGGGCTGACCCCAAGGAGTGACGGGGTGGCGGCCGCCGGAGGATTTTCCCTCGCCTCCGCCGTGCGGGTGGTCCACCGGATTCATCGTCACGCCTCGGTTATGAGGGCGTCTGCCCAGGTGGCGGCTTCGCCCCGCCTTACCCAAAGAAACGTTGCCTTGGTCTACGTTGCCGACCTGCCCGATCGTCGCCATGCAATCAATCAACACCCGGCGGGTCTCGCCCGACGGAAGCTTCAGCAGCGCGTACTTGCCTTCTTTGGCGATCAGCCGGACTCCTGTACCGGCCGCTCGCGCCATCTGTCCACCTTTACCGGGTCGCAGTTCCACGTTATGCACGACGGTTCCCGGCGGAATGTGACGCAGGGGCAGCGCGTTGCCCACCAGGATGTCGGCGTCAGGCCCCGACATCAGTTTCATGCCGACCTTCAAGCCCACTGGCTGGAGAATGTAGCGCTTTCCACCGTCGGCGTAGTGCAGCAGAGCGATATTCGCCGAGCGGTTCGGGTCGTATTCGATCGACGCAACAACAGCCGGTACACCATGCTTCTCCCGCTTGAAATCCACCAGGCGGTAACGCTGCTTGTGGCCGCCACCTCGGAACCAAATGCAGATGCGGCCTTGGCTGTTGCGCCCGCCGGACCGCTTCTTGCCTGTCACGAGCGACTTCTCCGGTCGGTCGCGGGTGAGGTCTTCCCGCGAGACGCTGGTCTGGAATCGCCTGGCGCTCGAGGTCGGCCGGTAGGTCTTGATCGGCATGACTTGCTCCGCTAGATCTGGGCGTACTCCACCATCTTTTCGCCCTCTTTGAGCCTGACGTAGGCTCTTTTCCAGTTGGCGCGATAACCCATGGAACGGCCGCGGCGGCGCAGCTTGCCCCTGTAGTTCGCTGTCCGCACGTTCTCGACCTTCACGTTGAAAGCCTTCCGCACAGCGTTCTTGATGTCCGTCTTCGTTGCTTTCCGATGCACGCGGAAACAGAGCGTATGTTGCAGCGCTCGCAGCCCTTCGCTCTTTTCCGAAATCAGCGGGCCCTGGATCACCTCGTAGGGACTCACGCCAACACCTCGCAGCAATGCCTGACCGCCGGTTCGGAAATCAGCACCACCTCGGATCCCAGTAGGTGATAAGGGTGCAATTCGCGGCTGTTCATTAGCTGGACACCCGGTATGTTGCGGCTCGACCGCCGCAAGTTTTCATTGTCGCCGTTGTCCACCAGCAATACCGAGCCCACAGCGCCCAAGCGATCCAGGATCTGGTTGAAATCCTTCGTTTTTCCACTTGCGAGGGCAAATTCTTTGACCACCCTTAACGCTCCGTCGCTCAGTTGAACCGTCAAAGCGGAACGAAGCGCGCCCAGCAGCATCTTTTTCGGCAGGTGGTAGCTGTAGTCTCTCGGTCTTGGACCGTGGACTGTGCCACCGCCCCGCCACAGCGGCGATCGAATCGACCCCACCCGCGCTCGGCCCGTGCCCTTTTGACGCCACGGTTTGCGGCCCGATCCCGAAACCTCGCCGCGGGTCTGCACCTTATGCGTTCCCGCTCGACGGCCGGCTTGATAGTGGCGCACGGCATGGTAGAGAAGATCTTTGTTAACAACCACTCCAAAGACTTGATCCGCCAGCTCTACGCTGCCTACGACGTTGTTTTCGAGATCAATGATGTCGACCGCGGGCATCGTCATATCCTCGTTCGGCGGACGACGACGTAGCCACCGCTGGGGCCCGGGACAGCCCCCTTCACCAAGATCACATTGTCATCGACGTTGACTTCCACGATCTCGAGATTGCGCGCGGTGACGCGGCTGTTTCCCATCCGGCCGGGCAGCCGGGTCCCCTTGAATACACGAGAGGGGTAGGAACTCTGCCCGATGGATCCCGGCACTTTATGCGACATCGAGCCGTGGGTGGCGGGACCGCCGCTGAAGCCGTGTCGCTTGACGACACCTTGAAAACCGCGTCCCTTGCTACTGCCGATCACATCCACCTTTTCGGCCACCTTGAATTCTTCCGCCAAGACTCGGTCCCCGGGCTTGAGGTCACTCTCAGTACTGCTGCTACCTACTCTCAATTCTCGGAGAAAGCGAGCCGGCTCGAGGCCGGCTTTCTTGAAGTGTCCCGCCATCGGCCGCTTTACCCGATTGGGTTTCACGAACTCGACCAGGCCCAGCTGCACCGCGTCATAGCCGTCCTTGGCGAGCGTCTTGCGCTGCACAACCACACAGGGACCCACCTTCAACGCCGTGACCGGTACTACCTGACCGTCAGGCCGGAAGACCTGCGTCATGCCCACTTTTCTTCCTAGGATGCCCGGCGCCATCTGCTTTCTGTGTGCTGTTTACGGATTTAACTGGTTCCAGCTTTACTAGCTCCGAAGGCTTTGATCTCGACGTCAACGCCGGCCGGCAGATCGAGTCGCATCAGAGCGTCGACGGTATCTTGGGTCGGTTCCAGGATATCGAGTAGACGCTTGTGCGTGCGAACCTCGAATTGCTCGCGTGAACGTTTGTCAGCATGCGGCGAGCGCAGCACGGTGTATTTGTTCTTGACCGTAGGCAACGGAATTGGTCCGGCCACCGTGGCACCCGTTCGCTTCGCCGTGGCGACGATTTCACCCGTGGATTGGTCGAGCACCCGGTAATCGTAGGCCTGGAGCCGGATCCGGATTCTTTCTTTTGCCATAGCTCTCTATTCCACGATCTCGGTGACGGTGCCGGCACCGATGGTGCGGCTGCCTTCGCGGATAGCGAAGCGCAAGCCCTTTTCCATGGCCACCGGCGAGATCAGCTCCACCGTCATGGTGACATTGTCGCCCGGCATCACCATCTCCGTCCCCTGGGGCAACTCCGCCACCCCGGTCACATCCGTCGTCCGCAAATAAAACTGCGGCCGGTAGCCGCTGAAAAACGGCGTGTGCCGTCCCCCTTCGTCCTTCTTCAACACATACACTTCGCCCAGGAACTTCGTGTGCGGCGTGATCGATCCCGGCTTCGCCACCACCTGCCCGCGCTCCACCTCGTCCTTCTCCAACCCGCGCACCAACAACCCCACGTTGTCGCCCGCTTCCCCCTGATCCAATAACTTCTTGAACATCTCCACGCCCGTGATCACCCGCTTCTGCGTCTCCCCAAATCCGACGATCTCCATCTCCTCGCCCACCTTCACCGTCCCTCGCTCCACCCGGCCCGTGACCACCGTGCCGCGCCCGGAGATCGAAAAAATGTCCTCGATGGGCATCAAAAACGGCTTGTCCTTCTCGCGCTGCGGCGTCGGTATGTAGGCGTCCACCGACTCCATCAGCTTCGAGATGTCCTTCTCCGCCGCCTCCTCCCCGTTCAGCGCATTCAGCGCCGAGCCCCCGATCACCGGAATGTCATCCCCCGGAAAGTCATAGCTCGACAACAGCTCCCTGACTTCCAGCTCCACCAACTCCAAAAGCTCCGGGTCGTCCACCGCATCCACCTTGTTCAAAAACACCACGATGTAGGGCACCCCGACCTGACGAGCCAACAAGATATGCTCCCGGGTCTGCGGCATCGGCCCGTCGGTGGCCGCCACCACCAAGATCGCCCCGTCCATCTGCGCTGCCCCCGTGATCATGTTCTTGATGTAGTCGGCATGCCCCGGACAGTCCACGTGCGCGTAGTGGCGGTTCGACGTCTGATACTCCACATGCGCCACGGCGATCGTGATCCCCCGCGCCTTCTCCTCCGGCGCGTTGTCGATCGAATCAAACGATCGAAACGCCACGCTCGAGTCGTGCTTCTGCAACACCTTCGTGATCGCCGCCGTCAGCGTCGTCTTGCCGTGATCGATGTGCCCGATCGTGCCCACGTTCACGTGCGGCTTCGAACGATCAAATTTCTCCTTCGCCATTCCCTTTCGTCCTCTCTCGGGCTAATGCAATTGCGCTGGCGCCAGATGCGGTCAAACGGTGAAACATCCTTCCGGCTGAGCCTCCGGAGTCCCTTAGTGGAAGACCCCTCCCTGTACTCTGTGAACAATAGCTTCGGAGACTTGGAGTGGCATTTCCTCATGACCATGGAGGTGCATCGTGTGCGTGCCGCGTCCTTGCGTCCTCGAGCGCAGGTCCGTAGCATAGCCGAACATTTCCGCCAGGGGCACAAGTGTCCGGATGATTTGCGATCCACCCCGAAGTTCGAATCCCTCAATTCGGCCCCGCCGGGAGTTGATATCGGCGATCACGTCGCCCATGTACTCCTCCGGCACCACGACCTCAACCGACATGATCGGTTCGAGTAAGACGGGATCGGCCTTCTGTACGGCCTGCTTGAACGCCATCGAACCGGCGATTTTGAATGCCGGCTCCGAGCTGTCCACCTCGTGAAAACTGCCGTCCAACAAAGTCACCCGCACGCCGACGGTCTCGTAACCGGCCAGCACGCCCGAACTCATCGCTTCCCGGACGCCCTGCTCCACGGGCTTGATATATTCCTTGGGGATGGAGCCGCGCGTGATCTTGTTGACAAACTCGAAATCAGCGTCCGGTAGTGGCTCGGCCATGATCTTGCAGTGGCCGTACTGCCCACGGCCACCGCTTTGCCTCACGAAGCGCCCTTCGCCTTGTGCGGAACGTTGGATCGTTTCCCGATAAGAAACCTGCGGCTTGCCGACGTTCGCCGAAACCGCGAATTCCCGCAACAAGCGATCGACCAGAATCTCCAGATGCAGCTCACCCATTCCGGACAAGATGGTCTGTCCGGTTTCCTCATCCGTTGCCACCCGGAACGTGGGATCTTCCTGCGCCAGTTTGCCCAATGCCATTCCGATCTTCTGCTCGTCTGCTTTCGTCTTGGGCTCGATTGCCAGCGAAATCACCGGCGTCGGGAAATCAATTTTTTCGAGGATGATCGGGGCCTTCTCATCGCAAACCGTATCGCCCGTTTGCACGGTCTTCAACCCGACTACTGCGACGATGTCCCCGGCGCCGGTTTCCTCCACGTCTTCGCGCTTGTCGGCGTGCATGCGTAGCAGACGGCCGATACGCTCGTTGCGGCTCTTGGCGACGTTGTAGACGCTTTGCCCGGTCTTGAGACTACCCGAATAGATGCGCAAGAATGCCAGCTGCCCTACGTAGGGATCGGTCATGATCTTGAAGACGAGGGCCGAAAACGGCTCGCGGCTATCCGCCTTGCGGGTAAGAGTCTCGACCCCTTGTAGATCCGTGCCTTGGACGGGTGGAACGTCGAGGGGAGAAGGCAGGTAGTCCACCACCGCGTCCAGAAGCCGCTGTACGCCCTGGTACCGAAAAGCCGAGCCGCAGAGCACCGGCGAGATCTTCATGGCAATCGTTGCCCGGCGGATACCAGCCTTGAGATCCGCTTCGGTGATCGTCTCACCCTCGACGAACTTGCTGAAGAGCTCGTCATCTTGTTCGGAGACTCGTTCAATCAGTTGGGCCCGCCGCTCGGCAACCAACTCGTTCATCTCTTCGGGAATCTCGCCTACGTCGTATTTCGCCCCCAGCGTCTCCGCGCGCCAAAAGATCGCCTTCATCTCGACCAGGTCGACGACGCCTCGTAGACTGTCTTCGTTTCCGACGGGAATCTGTATCGGGACAGCATTGGCTTTCAGGCGTTCTCGCATCGTCTCGACGGCACGGTCAAAATCGGCGCCGACCCGATCCATCTTGTTGATAAAGGATATACGGGGAACCTGGTACTTGTCGGCTTGTCGCCAGACTGTCTCCGATTGAGGTTGGACACCGGCCACGGCGTCGAACAAAGCAATCGCGCCATCCAAAACTCGCAGACTGCGTTCGACCTCGGCCGTGAAGTCTACGTGACCGGGCGTGTCGATGATGTTGATTTCCGAATCGCGCCAGAAGCAGGTCGTCGCCGCCGAGGTGATCGTAATCCCTCGCTCCTGCTCCAGCTCCATGTAATCCATGATGGTGGTGCCTTCGTGCACCTCGCCCATGCGGTGCGTCCGCCCCGTGTAGTAAAGGATCCGCTCGGTCGTGGTCGTCTTGCCGGCGTCGATGTGCGCAGCGATGCCGATGTTGCGAACCTTGTCGAGTTGGATGCCGGCAGGCATAACGTTTTCCTCAGCGAGTTGAGCCTCTTGGACAAGCCCATCACCATCGGTAGTGAGCGAAAGCCTTGTTGGCCTCCGCCATGCGATGAACGTCCTCCCTTTTCTTGATGGCCGATCCCCGAGAGGCAGCCGCCTCCAGAATCTCGGCGCAAAGTCTTTCCACCATCCTTTTCTCGCTACGCGCCCGGGCGTAGGAGATCAGCCAGCGAATGGCCAAGCTGGCACGCCGACTCTGCTGGACTTCGATCGGCACCTGATAGTTCGCTCCGCCAACGCGCCGCGACTTGACCTCCACTACGGGCTTACAATTCTCGACGGCCTTCTTGAAGAGCTTGAGAGGGTCCTCGTTGCCTTGTTCGCGAATCATGTCCATGGAACCATAAAAGATTCGCTCGGAGACTGATTTCTTGCCCTCCCACATCAGGCAGTTGATGAATTTGGCCACCAGTGTGGAGTTATAGACCGCGTCCGGCGGTGGCGTTCGAGGTTCGATTTCTCGTCGTCGCGGCATGTTTATACCTGGCTCTCGCAGTTACTGCTTCGGGCGCTTAGCTCCGTACTTGCTGCGCGACTGCCGGCGATCGTTTACCCCGGCTGCGTCTAGAGTCCCTCGGATGACGTGGTAGCGAACGCCCGGGAGATCCTTGACACGGCCCCCTCGAATCAGCACGATCGAGTGCTCCTGCAGGTTGTGACCGACGCCCGGAATGTAGGTCGTGACTTCAATCTTGTTCGTGAGCCTCACGCGAGCCACTTTTCGCAGCGCCGAATTCGGTTTCTTCGGCGTGACGGTGTAGACGCGCGTGCACACCCCGCGCTTCTGCGGACACTTCTGTAGCGCCGGGCTGGCGGTCGGATAGCGGGGACGTTTCCTCCCGTGGCGCACTAATTGATTAAATGTCGGCACCGTTCACCTTCTTGGACATCAAACACTTGCCTACCTCAGCGCCT
Source organism: Bryobacterales bacterium (assembly GCA_965248105.1). Taxonomy (GTDB): domain Bacteria; phylum Acidobacteriota; class Terriglobia; order Bryobacterales; family UBA6623. The sequence continues at coordinate 497,545 of CBDFIK010000005.1, read as the reverse complement.
GACCAACCGAACGCTTTGGCACAGAAAGCACAAGTTCAGTAAGCGATTCTCTTCCCGGTTGAGCTCTGTCGCCTTAGACGATCCGAAGATCCCGGATCTTATCGGCGACATCCCAAGGTAGAAGCTACCCTTCGCTTGGGGAGTCTAACCCCTTAACAAGCGAAACCCACTACAGACCGCCCAGGCAGTAACTACCCTTTCCCTAAGTCGGCTGTCACCGAACCCGAATTTGCTGGAGTCGGAAAGTGGGCAGCAGTATTAGAACGCGCGCTAAGCCCTGCCTCAACTATATCGAACCCGGAGAAACCATGTCAACCGCAAAGCCGTCCTATCTGGCCAAGAATAAAGACCTTTACTCCGCCTATTCCTCCGAGTGGCCGTGGACGACGAAACCGATCAGCTCGCCGCCGGCTTCGAGATCGAGTACCCAGTGCTCGTACTCGTTTTCCCATAGGTGGGGCGCTTCTTCTCCCTCGGGCAGCTCGGCTCGAAGAACCGTGGGATGGGGATTGCCGACCCGAAGGGTCATGGCCACCAACTCGTCGAAGCTGAGGTTTTTCAAGGGTTCCGGGTCGTCGGCAATCGGGGTAAGCAGGACAAAGTCTCGACTCGCCGCCACCCCCATGTGGTTCCCGTCTTCGGGATGCAGTCCGTAACGCATTGTATAAAGCCCCGGAGGGACGGTTTGCCCGCGAAAGTCCGACCCCTTTTCCGGAAATCGCGCTACGCCGAGGAAGGCGCCCTCAGGGATCGTTTCAAAACGTACCCCGAACTCCACGACCGGCTCGCCGCTAAAAGGCGTCGAACGGCCCCAGAATTCGGCCACCGGCTTGCCGTCAGGCCCGTTGACACGGACACCTTCGGACCGGATCGCTGAACGAATCGCCTCGCTGACCTGGTCCCCCACCAGCGGATCGGCGGACCCTATCTGAAACTCCCCCGCAGCCACGGGCAGCCATAGGCCGAGCAGAAACACAAGGATTGCCGCACGAGGCAGTGAGGTTGTCGTCGGGAATTTCATGCACAAGGGGAATTTCATGCTTAAGCCGACGAAATACGCCGACTTGCCGTTTCGCTTTTTCTTCAACCTGTCCACGCCGCGCGGTTCGCTCATGGTCGATGAAGTGGCTTCCAAAAAGAACAGGGGCTACGAATAGCAGCCCCTGCTGTTGCCGAACTTTATATCAGTAACTTTGGCAAAAAAATCAGTCTGTGTACTCGCCGTCGCTCAACGAGAACGTACCCAGGTACGCGCTGCTTCGCCGCGGCGCGCTGAAAACCACACCGAGTCCCTCACCGCTGAAACGGTTCTCCAGGGCGAACGCCGGCATGGCATGGGAAAGCCTGGCCAGCGGCGTGTAGTAGAGGTCGTCTAAGTGGCACAGGGAGTCGGACTCGGCAATGGCGCGCGTCTCAACGTGCACCAGCTTTCCGGCGGTCAGCGTCGTCCGCTTGGCGTGAATATCGCCGTGGACGTCAAGGGTAATCGGCGCGGTATCGGTACGGACTACTTCGTCCAGCAAGTCCCCACTCATGTTCTTCACGAAGGACTCAAGCGCCGCGCGCTGGCCGGCGGAGGCTCGCTCGTCGAAAATCAGCACCGCCTTCATGGGATACGGATTTCCGAACGGATCACCCAGCGTCGAGCGGGCCTTCACAACGGCCACCACGCCCAAGCCGTCAAGTGAAACGTTGTTCCAACTGCCCTTGCTCACCTGCCAGCCCATGACCGCCAAATCTCCGCGCAAGCCCATTTCCGAGTTGGCGAAGCAGTGCGAAGCGTAGATCTCCGCATTCCGGGCTTCGACGTAAGTACCACTGATTTCCGCCGCGCCGGCTACCGCAGCCACGGCCACCAGCAAGGCCATCAAACACGCAAATCGAAAGCGTTTCATCTTCTTCCCTCCGTCAGTGGCTCGCTTCTGAATGTAGGTCCTTCTCATTCTACTACGGGCAGAATCCCTACGAACCGAAGAATCGGTTCGCGGCACGCCGACGACGTGAGCCACATCAGCTCTTAGCAGCCCGTGGTAGAAAAATCGGGTACAGCCAGCCAATTCGCTTCGGGTTTAGGTGCGTTGTTTCCAGGGCCATGATGGGGAGCGAATTGGTGGCAGTCCCCATTTTTCGCTCCTGCACGACTTTCGCCACGGGCTGCTGCGCCTGACTACAGCGCTTCGTAGCAGGACCTCGATGCCGAGCATGTATCTTCGTCGACGACTTCACCATCAGGGCCCAACGGACCTTGCGAGTAGACACACCAATAAATACGGGTATTCGAATGGGGCACGCTCGGGTCGTCATCGGCTTCGACGAACATCCCTTTCCATCGCAGGGATGAGCATCGATGGTTGAGCACCTTCAATCCCGCGCCTCTATCCCTCATCACTAGTAAGCTGCCCTAGACAAGACTTTCCGGTCCTGGCGACGGGGCGCACGCTTTCAGCGTGCTGTGTCGGGCTTTGGAGCCCGACATTTTCGAATCTCTAATGAACTCGTCTCCAGGAGAGTACACTAGACCGACTTTCCGACCGCTCGAAGGACAGCCCTCTTGACCGCCACCCGAGCAAGTTGGACTTTGTGTTTGTTCTGGCTCAGCGGCGTCGCGCCACCGACCGCTGCCTCCCCCGCTTTCATCGCCGTGTCTTCGTTAATCGCCTCGCCGACCAATGCCTGCTCCGCCTCGGCCGAGCGCCACGGTCTCGGCGCGACATGACCCAGCACTACTCGCGCGCTTTCAACCTTGCCGCCACTCATCGTCAGTGACACAGCTGCCGCTGCCAAGGGCCAATCCAACAGCTGGCGCTCCCGCACTTCGTAGGTAGCATTGGATCCCGATGCTGGTGGGATCTTGATCTCGGTCAAGATCTCGTTGGGCTTGATGGCCAGCTCCCGGTCGCCGTCGTTCGCGGGAGCGCGATAAAGACTCTCGACCGCCAGCTCGCGCTCACCGTCCGGTGAGGCCAGCGTCGCGGTAGCTCCCAGCGCAACCAGTGCCGGCGCCAAGCTCGAGGCGTTCACGAAATAGGCAGGCCCTTTGTTGCCCAGAATGGCGTGGTAACGGTTCTCGCCGTTCGGAACTAGGGAGTTTCCTTTGGAGTCTTTAGCCAGCAGTCCCAGGCCGTTGCGGAAGTACCAACAGCGGGGTCGCTGCAAAAGATCGCCCCCAACAGTACCCATGGCACGGATTTGCGGACTTGAGACACCCTCGGCGGCTTGGACCAGGGCGGAGTAATTGTTTCGAACCTCGGTGCTCGCCAGTAGATCGTCCAGGGTGGCTGTGGCTCCGATGCGGAGTCCGTCCGCAGACGACTCAATACCTCCAAGGCCGTCGATACTGCTAAGGCTCACCACCCGCTTTGGGGTGTGGATGCGCTCCTTCATCAGGCTGAGCAGATCCGTACCCCCCGCGAGGATGTCGGTTTCTCCCCACTTGGAGGACAACAGGCCAAGCGCCTGCTTGAGATTTCCCGGGGCTGCATGTTCAAACGCTTGCATTACGCCATCCCTCCCTTCTTCTCGAGTGCTGCCAGCACCTTGTCGGGGGTCAACGGCAGTGTTGGCACGCGAACCCCGATCGCGTTGGCCACGGCATTGGATATCGCCGCCCCCGGAGAAATCACCGGCGGCTCGCCTAAACCGATCACACCGCGGTCGTCGTAGACGCCCGTCATCATGTGAACCACCAGTTCTCCGATGTCGCCGATGCCGGCCAATTTGTAAAACTCCATGTCAGCGTTGAGATATATCCCCGTAGCCTGGTCAAAGATCCGCTCCTCCCAGAGCGCATAACAGATCCCCTGAATCAAGGCGCCGTAGACCTGGCTGTCCGCCGTCTTGAGGTCGATGATCAGACCGCAGTCCTGCACGGCGACCATCTTGTTCATGCTGACGATCCCGGTTTCGGTGTCGACCGAAACGTCGGCCATCTGAACGCCGCCCACGCCGCTGTCGGCCAGCTTGCCGCCGTCCCGCATGGGCTGTTTGCCGGTTTCGGAAATCGAGTTGGCCCCCAGCTTCCGGCAGGCGTCCTTCCAACCGAGCTTGCCGGAACCGCCTTTCACCCGGAAATGGCCGTCGCCGGCTTCGATCTGATCCGCGGTCGCACCTAGCGAAGGCGCCACCGCCTCTTTCAGCCGCTCTAAAGCGTGAACGGACGCTCGTCGAGTCGAAGACGAAACGCCGCCAACCGTCGTGCTGCCGCCGGAGGGACCCGACGGAGGATAGTTGCTGTCGCCGATTTTGACGTTTACCGCCGAAAGCGGCAGCCCCATCGTCTCGGCTGCGACGATCCCGATAACCGTCCGGGTGCCTGAGCCTAAATCTTGGCTTCCCAACTCGGCCACGACCTCGCCATCAGGATGAATGGTCACTCGACATTGGCTGTCGTGCGGCCGCCCACCCCAAGTGTGCATCGAAATCCCAACGCCGCGTTTGACGTGCCCTGAGCCTCCTTCGCCCGGTGGATGCCACTTGGCGGGCCAGTCCATCAGCTCGGCAGCCTTATCAAGCTCCACTCGATACACCGCGGGCCGCTGTGTTAGCCCAACGTTCTTCTTGAATAGCTCGAGTGGATCCATCCCCAGCTTGGCTGCCAGGTCTTCGTAGGCGCACATCGTCAGAACGGCCGCCTGCGGGTGGTTTGGAGCCCGCCAAGCGCGCGCAGGACCTGTATTCGTCGACACGTTCAGGTGGCGGATCCGAGTGTTCGGCGGTTCGATGACGTAGGGCAGCGGCGGCGCCCCGCGGCTCGTCACACCCCCGGTCGACCAACTCTCCGATTCGTACGCCGTGAGCGAGCCGTCTTTGGCGGCAGCCACCTTGATCTTTCCGTAATCGGACGGACGGCCACCGGCGATCATCAACTCTTGGTCGCGATCAAGCATCAGCTTCACGGGCTTGCCTGTCTTCTTCGACAACTTGGCGCAAGCAACGCCCCAACTATCGATCGCGAATTTGCTCCCGAAACCTCCACCCATGACAGGTGTGAGAACGCGGACGTCGGACGGTTTGACAACGCCCATGGCCTCATCTCGTGACAGGTTCTTGGCCAGGTCCGGGCCGATCCGACCTACGGCCTGGGTAGAGGCGTAAACGACGATCTCGTCGCCCGTCCAATCAACTACCTGTCCATGCGGCTCGTGGCAGCAATGGGTGATCGTTGCCAACCCGTAATAGCCTTCATGCACCGCACCGGCTTGCCCAAAGGCCGCGTCCGGATCGCCTGTCGTCTTGTCGGCCGCCGGCTTTATTCGATCGCCCGCTTTGTCTACCTCTTCTTCCTTCACCAGATGCGGCAGGACCTCATATTCCACCTTCACGGCAGCTACCGCGTCGCGGGCGATCTCTTCCGTGTCGGCCGCGAGGGCAACGATTTCCGTGCCGCCCCACTGAATCTCGGCGCCCACGTCGTTGAACACCTCAACGGCTCGAACACCCGGTATCTTTTCAGCCGTGCGGGTGTCGAGTTTCGTAATGCGGGCGTGCGCATGCGGGGAGCTGACGATCTTGGCAACGAGCATCCCGTCGAGATTACGGTCGTAGGAATACTTTGCCTGCCCGGTGACTTTGTTGGGGCCATCCAGTCGGCTGATCCGCTTTCCAATCAGGCTGCGGTCGTCGGCAGCCGGCCAATCGTATTTAGTCGCCACGTCGCCCTCCTCTCAGCTCGCGGGCGGCATCCAAAGCCGCCTGCCGGACGCCAACGTAGGTGCCGCAACGGCAAATGTTTCCACTCAAGCCCCGTTCGACATCGGCCATCGTTGGGTTAGGGTTGCGATCGAGAAACGCTTTGCAGGCGACGACGAAGCCCGGGGTACAAAAGCCGCATTGCTGGGCGTCGTTTTCGACGAAGTACGTCTGCACGGCGTGAAGGTTGTCGCCCGACGCCAGCCCTTCCACCGTCTGGATGTCACGCCCTTGCGCCTCGATGGCAAGGACACTGCAAGCATAGACGGCTTTGCCGTCCAACATGACAGTGCAACTCCCGCAGGTTGCACGGTCACAGACTTTCTTGGCACCCGTGTAGTCGAGCCGGTCGCGCAGCGCGTCCAGCAACGTGACACGAGGCTCCAAGTCGACCTTGTGCGCTTTGCCGTTGACGGTCAACGTGATCGGGACAGCACCCGGACCGTGGACCTTGGCTTCATGGTGATCCGCCTTCGCCTCGGTAGTCAGAACGCCCGCTCCGACAGCGGTCGTCCCGACACCTACGCCTTGCAAAAACGTTCGGCGGGAAAAATCGTTTTTGGGCTGCTGAGTGTTTTCTTGACCTTCCTTGGCCTTATTCGAACTCACCAGACACCCCCTTTCCCAGAGGAATTTCGTGGCTATCTCGCGCCTTGTCTTACGGGCGAGACCGTAACACTATAGCAGATCGAAAAGGCGTCAAATCAACCGAAATTCAGCCTTTCCGGCGCGGCATCGAAGACCCTGTCGATTGAGGTCTGCCGGTTCGGATCGCGTTCCTAGTGGAGGGGCCAAAAAGTACCGAAAAGCACTGCCGGATTCTGGCGAACTCCTCCCTACACAGACGAGATTATCCGTGCTAAGCAGCCACCGCGATTAGATTCTAGCGCGGCCAATCTGAGGGCATCTGAACCGGCGGCTGTTCGGTGACATGCTGAGGAGGATCTGGGCGCTGCCGCTGCCGAGCGGGTAGCATCACGCGGTCGAGGATCAACAGCTTTTGGCTCAAAAACGTTTTGCAGGGAGCAGTCTCGGCCGGAGCGCCGTTCAGCCCGCTCCATCAACGTCTGTGAGTGGACGAACGGGCCCCGGCGCCTACCGACAGAGTTGATGTACAGGGTTCAGCGCGAAAAGATGTGGTATGCGGGGCAGCGCGAGTGTATACTTTGGCCCTGCCAGGGCCAAAGTAGAGTCGAGGGTGGGCGCGGGTGCTCGTGAACCTGTGGCTCGTTGGTCCCGTTTCCCAGCCCCGCTCATCAAACCGGACCTGCGGATTTCCCGCCTCCGGCTTTCCGACGGACTTCACCGCAACGCTCTCGCTGGCGCGGCACCGAGGTGGGTGGGGCGTAGCCTAATCACACCTCGCTGGCCAAATACCACCTCATCACGAAACTGTAGAGCGCCTCGCGAGTGCACCTTGTACCGCCTCCGCAACAAATGCCGCACTTTATCTAAGACAAATAGTTGTCGACCGCCCGATAGGCGATCAGTCGGGTCCCGTAGCGGAAGTAGCCCGACCAGCCTCGCAGCAGCCCATTCAGCTGGTCACGGACCTCCTCCCAGGGCCTGACATGATTCGGTCCCAACATGCCACCGACCTTCTGCTTGACCCGCGCCACACTCTTCTTCGACGGACTCGCCCCCCAATACCAAGGGCCCTCTTTCTTGAAGCGATGCGGCCCGAACGTGTATCCCAGAAAATCAAACCGTCCCGTCCGGGCATCGACCAGTTGGGTCTTCGCCTCGTGCCTACTCTCCCACGCAGTCGCCCGCGCGACCTCTCCGGCTCTGAGTGTCAAGTGTTAACCCGCGTCAGCCGAGGATCTCGCCGGCCGAAATCTCGATGTCGAACTCCGGCAGGGCGAGCGAAGAGGCCACCACGAGGTCGCTTTCGCCGTAAACGCTGAGCTTCTTCTGCCAAGGATCGATGAGCCACACATGGCGCACCCCCCAGGCCCGATACTCTTCGAGTTTATGGGTAATCTCGGTATATCGATCGTCCCGCGAAACAATCTCGATGGCGACCAAAGGGGGACTGGAAGGGACATTCTCAGTGGGCTTCTCCTTCGCGAAAACAGATATGTCCGGAATGCGGTAGCGGGTTTCGGCCAGTCTCAGTCGTAACTCGGGGAAGCAGTAGAGCGGGACATTCTTGCGTAGTTCATAAAAGATCTCGACTAAGCGAGCCTGGATCTCGCTGTGCTGTCTTTCTCCCTCGTTTCGCTCCACCACCTCACCGTCGACGAGCTCCCGGTAAGGGCCATCGAAAGCCATCAAGAGGTATTCCCCAGGCGTTACAAGAGTGTTGGTCGCCATCGGCCCGAGCTTACCATGCTCACAAAAACAAAAGGCCGGATCACTTTCGCGATCAGGCCTCACGCGTTTTGAAAAGTTAATCGGGCGGCGTCCTACTCTCCCACACAGTCACCCGCGCAGTACGATCGGGGCTGAAGAAAGCCGCGGGCCTGGGCAAACGACCGCCCAGCCCCGCGCTACGGGACTCGTCCGATTTGTCCCAACGCCCCGTGACAGCTTCGCCTGGGAACGGGCTTTCTTGACGGATTTGAGTGGATTTGAGCGGATTTCCGCTAAAAACTCTCGGGGCCACACGCACGACCCCTTTTCTACTTCAATTTTAAGCCACGAAGTCAAGTTTTTCGGTGTTCGAGAGCAGGCATGCTGTTGATTCTGTGAGGTCTGAAGTGATGTGACGGTTCGCAGAGCGAGACTAGTTCTTGAGGTTTGTCCGTAGGGAGGAAGGCCGGCCGCTGCGCGGCCGGTTGGCCCGCACCCCGATCGGTCGTCCGGGGACGACCGATCGCCATCTTCGGAAAGCTATGCCTAGTCTGAATCTTGTCACAGACCTTCGCACGCGCGGTTCGCTCCTCGGCCTGGACCCGGTTTCTTGCCGCTCGATCATGGCTGTAGCCGAGCCAACTCGTCCTCAGAGCGACCACCAGAAAGGGCCGCAGGTCTGGGCCAAACGACGGCCCATGCCTTACGCTACGGGGCTTGGCATTGGTCGGTGTCTTGGCGTGTTCGGGGTGGGAACGGGTGTGGCCGCACGGGCTCTTCCCTGTGAGAAAAGTCGTAGCCTGTCACCGACTTTCCGTTCACTAACATGAAAACGCGGCGCGTGCGCTTCCCCAGTCGAAAGTCGTAGGGTGTCACCGACTTTCCGGTAGGGGCTTTCGACTTTTCGTCCGATTGGGGTCGAGTTCAAACGGCCGCGAATCTGGCGGGCGACGATAGGGGCCAGAAGAAAGGGAGAGAGGCGCGCCCGCCTAGATTCGCGCTACGGGCTTCCGGCAGCCGGATCACGTCCCGAACATCCATGGACGTTGCCGACGCGACATGCACAGCGCTCAGAGTGTTTCGAGAATATCCTCCCGGCGGACGTGCTTGTGTTCCGCAACCGCGCGGAGGATCGAATGCAGCGTGCCGACTCGCAGGGTGGCACGAGCGGGGACCGAGATTCGTTGGTGTCCTGGCTGGTTCGTCTCCAAAATGACGTGGCTCCCGACTCGATTCACCTGGGCGTAGCCCCACCGGCGACACAGTGCGGCGATGAGCCGATCGCCGCTCAGGTCCCGCGGCAGTTTCATGGCAGCGCGAGCATTTCGTCCCGCACAAGGTGAAGCCGTACCCGCCGGGGGGCGCTTTGATCAAAGAAGAAGGCGGTGACGGCCTCCTTTACGTTGCTTCGCAGCTCTTCCCAGGAGTCTCCCTGCGTGAAAATGTTCTCCGTGAGGCACTCGGCGACGTAGCCCCCGTCGGCCTCTTGGGTGACTTCAAAAATCACTTCATCCATGTTTCTTATCTAAACGCATTTGCCAAGGACGAGGCAATAGGGGAAAGACCGTTGATCCGTGCTCGCTGACGCGTGTCGCCGCTGTTCCGGAAACGCATCCAGGGAGTCGACGTGCAGCGAAGCAGCGATCGTCCGATTGGGGCGCAGTCCAAACGGCCGCGAATCTGGCGGGCCACGATCCGGGCCGGAACAAAGGGAGAAAAATGGGCGCGGCCGAGATTCGCGCTACGGGCTTGCAGGAAAAGTCGTAGCCTGTCCCCGACTTTCCCCTACGCCACTTGCCCCCCGGACCTTGCCATGGACCGCCGTACCACGGGACTAGACAGGCTGCCTCCGATGCCTTATCATCTCCGTTGGAGCAAGGGACACAATGCCCACCGATGAAAGAAGATCAACGGAGACGGAATTCCCTGACTTGCCCATCGAGACCCTTTGGCAGGTCTTCGAGTCTTTAAGCGCCCAGATCTACTTCAAAGACACCAAGCACCGGCTTATCTATGTCAATCCTGCCTGCCGGAAGGCCTTAGGTCTAGAGGATCCGTTAGGCAAAACGGACGAAGACTTCCTCGACCCATCGGTCGCGACGAAGACTCGCGAAGATGAGGATCAGATCTTAAAAACCGGGCAAGCGACAAACCCAGAGGAAGAGCTCGATAAATGGCTTGACGGTCGCCCGCAAACGTGGGTACGAACGCAAAAAGTCCCCTTGTACGAAAACGGAACGGTCATCGGCATAGCGGGAAAGACTGAGGATAGCGAATCTAAGCGACAGGCGACGTTCTACGAGGCGATGCTCGACGGGGACAGAGATCTTATATTCGCAAAGGACTCAGATCACAAACTCAGATATGTCAATAAAGCGTATGCTGATCTTTTCGAGACTACAAAGGAGAAGATTGTAGGCAAGGGACTTACCGAACTCGGCCTAGACCCTTCCGACGTTCGGAGGTGGGAGCGAGATGACGATGAGGCCTTGGTTGAGGGGGAGAAAGAGGTCCCACGGCTAGCGGTAACTGATAGGAGAACGGGAAGAGTGCGTCTGTTCCGTACAACGAAGGTCAGGATCGGCTTCATTCCCGGATCCAGTGACCCTAAACCTCACCTGGTTGGTGTCGCGACGGATATCACTGAGCTCGAGGAATTACGCGATAGGCAAGCTCGCGACCATGTGGATCTGAGTCATCAGCTCAAAGGCCCCATCGTGCAGTGCGGCCTACGCTTGCAACGCTTAACTGGCGTGAGTTCGTTACGTCCCGATCTGCGCAAGGAACTTCAGCGCGTTCGGGGACTCACACGCAAGGTGTGGGTCGTTGCTAACAGCCTCGACTTGCTCGCATCCCTCGCCTCTGGCAAGACTCCAGAGCTAAAGCTAACAAGGCTGACGCCAGACCTAGCAAGGCAAAGACTGATTGAGGCGGCGGATGACAACCAAGTTCTCTTTGAAGATGACAGCGGGGTCTTGTTCGACGTCCATCGGTCGACTTTTGATCTATTGCAGCGGAGACTTGTTGACGTCGACCTGAACCTGTTTCTCCAAGCCGTCGGAGCGGTGCTGGACAACGCGGGAAAGTACGGCTTCGACAGAAGCACAGTCTCTATTCGGGGAGAGAACGTTGGTCAACCTCCGGGATTCAACGTAGTTGTAACGAGCATTGGAATTCCTATTCTGAAGTCGGAGGTCTCTTACGTCAAGAGAAGGAATTGGAGAGGCGATCACGCTTCCAGCGTAACGGGCCAAGGTTCCGGAATGGGACTTTGGATTGTGGAAAATATTATGAAAGCTCACTATGGTACTCTTCACATTGGCGCCACAAACGCCAAAGGCGAAACGCAAGTCAGCCTGCGATTCCCAGCACGGAGCTAACTATGGGCAAGAGAATCCTAGTGCTTGAGGACGATGGATACCAATACTCTTGGATTGAGTCCGTGCTAAAAAACACGGGTCCCGGTGCAGAAATAACCCGGATCGAGACGGAATCAAAGTTTCTAGAGTGGATTAAACACCTTCAAACAGGTAGGGCGTCACTTCCCGACCTCTTCATCCTAGATGTGATGGTGAAGTGGACCACCCCATCGAAGCTGACGCCACGACCAGAGCACATCCAAGCCACTGATTCTAGAAGGGCCGGCATGCGTTGCGGCTTACTAGTCAGAACGTGCGCACAGACCCGGAACAAGCCCATAATAATCTACACGATCCTACAAAGGACAGATGTTGATGACGACGATAACAAAATTGAGGAACTCGGCAGCAATGTTCGGTTCGTTCCGAAAACTCCAGACGAGAATGAACTTATCAAGGCTGTGCGAAGCGCAATCTACTAGGATCTGTTGGAGCTAGATTCGTTACGGGAAGCGGTTGTTCTAGGCATTCAATGATTTCCGAAGGCATATGGGCTCGTCTAAACTCCGATGCAAGATCGCCCATTCCAACGAAGGCGATCTCCCGTTGGGCGTGAATTGTGGCGGCGTACAGCACCCAATCTCCTTTCAGCTTAGCTACTCCCCGCAACACGATAAGAATTTCTACGATGTCTCCGACTTGGGCACTCCTGCTATGGGAAGCGCCAACTCGGTCTACACCCCTCTCGACTAGCACAATCAAGGCTTCGTGCACAAATAGAGCCTCAACCGGTTGAGTAGTGATGTCTGCAGGCCATTGCAAGCTCAATAGGGCCTTGATCATCTCGAGTGGGAAGTCTAGAAATAACATGGGCGGGGGAACGACTCCGCCTCCATTCCGTAGGCGAACCAGATGTTCACTCGGAATCGGCACGTACTCACAGGCCCAGGGAGGCCAGTCGAACCGCACAGATAACCGGAAAAGGACATAGTCTGTGAGTACATCAAAGGAAAGACTGTAATAGGACTTCACTCTCCGTATGAGGAGACTAAATTGCTGGGCCCTGTCAGACCTTTCGTAGTCCTCCATTCGAATAGCCATCCATTTGAGCGCCTCTCCTATGGCTTCCCGGTTAACGCGCCCCAAAGTCTCCTCAGATTCAGGCATCCGAAGGATAGATTCGAATCCCCGGTCCGCGTCTAAGGGTGAATAGGTTTCGTCGCGGATCAACTTCATCCACTCTTCCTTCAGGGAGGAATCGATCTGGTTCTCGGCTAGGGCTTCCTGGAGGCTTCGAAGGTGAGAGATTTGGAGGTATGCCCCTGTCGGCGAACGTCGCCGGTAAATGGCCAGCAAGGGCTTGCCGAGGATACGCGGCCTGCGTAGCCCGGCAGCGAGGTGGAAGAGGTTATACATGAGCTGGTCAGGGTCATCGCCCGGTGGGCTCCGATCGGGTTCGCTTTCAATGAACTCAGCGAGGGCCTCCGCCATCCGCCCCTCGTTCTCGGCGCGACTAGTCCCCACACCTAGCTGCTCCAGGAGCCACTCGTGAGGTTCCCGGCCTTCTCTATCGCCAGGGATATCGTAGTCCTGCAGCCAGCGTACAAACTGCTTGGGATCGCGGTCGCTAGAGGCCAGCCACCTCTGGAGACCGGCGGTTCCGTAGTATTCGAGTTCCGGGGCCATGGCGTCCCACTTACTTATGATAGCAAGAATATCGGACTGTTTCCCTTGTGATTTCAACAAGTTACGGGACATCCAGGGATCGATGACGTCCGCTGTGAACTCGTTGACCAGACGATCGTAGTGCCGGCCCCGGGCCTCTCGCAACCCCATCGCCGAAGCCGACTCGGTCGGAAGACAACGATTTCCCGCCGCTCGAAAATGCTCTATCTTCCAGTCAAGTTGCTGGTGGATGTATTCCTCGAGTAGAGGAGCAGTTTTGTTGTTGGGATTAAGATCCATCGCCAGCCCACCGTGGGGGGCCGGAACTTTAGCTGCCTTCGGAGGCCGCGCCAGATCGGCTTTTTTCAGATCTGGAGAAACGAAGTGGTACGGATTGGCTCGAGCATCTAAGAATGTTGGCCTTACGAGCGTACCGACATCGTCGGCACGGTACTTCAGAAGGACGAGCCATCCGCCGGCACTGCCATGTGGATGCCCACGGCATCGCGCCATTGGTCGGGACCGCCCGGGATAATGTGCCTTTCAAACGGGACCCAGGGCGCAGCCCAAATCGGCTGATACGGCTCGACGAGTTTGCGCCGAACATTCATGGCCTTAAAGATCGCACCAAGGAACGGCTCGACCTCCTCACCCGGTATTGGCTTCCCGTTTCTAGACAAGTGGGTACTTAGCCAGTCGGAAAGGCGGCTTGAAGTATAAGGCTCATCGAAGTCCTCCGACCTCCCTAGGTATGGCCGCAAGGCCTTCGCCTCCTCCACCTCGCTCCCATGAGCCCACTCGTAAACCACACCCAAAGCATTTAGGTCCATAACTGTGACCAGTTCCAGCGTAATGGCCACCTTGTTTTTCTCAGGAGCCGCACCTGTAAGCCAATTGTTACGATTGAGAGCTTTGACGAGAAAATCCGGCGGTTCTTCCGTTTCAGGACTTCTTCGGTTTACTCGCTCTTTGAAGTAGGGTTTGAGCGAGTCCAGAACTGCTCTCTGAGTTGGTCCGTTCACGAATGGTGCCCAAACGTCTTCCCGTTGTGGCGAGACTCGGTGGTCGGTGACCAAGCTCTGTGCCACACTTTCTATCTCCTCATCGTCGGAGTCGATCATCCGCTGCAGGGGGTTCAATAGAGGAAAGCGCCGATCCTCTTTGGAGCGGACGCGGTGGAAGAGTTTGTCAACCAAATATCCGTCGGCGTCAGTCCGCAAATCCAAATCCCCCGCAATCACTTCCTCCCCTTTGCGGTAAGCATCGGTAAACCGTTCCAGCCCGTGGCTCCCGCCGTTGACCAATCGGCGAGCTTCCCTGAGGTCGTCCTGATCGAGGACCTGACGGATTCCTGATTCCTGGCCTTTGATGAAACTCGCGAGGAGTTTGGAGGCGATGTCGGGGTCGTTGGCAAGATCAGGTTCTTCGACCAGCCCGTCGCCCAATCCAATAGCTGCCCCGTATAGCTGATAATGATCGCGGCCCGTCAACTGAATGAATCCGCGCCCTTTGAAGCTCGCGCCGTCACCGGGCTCCGTGTTGCCTAGGTCGGTCCGGTTTTCGTACTTGTCGAATGCGTCACCGCCTTCGGTGGTATTGTGCTCCGATATGCCCTCACTGACAGGTTCGAATCCCTCCGTTTCCGCCCGGATCGATGAAAGGGCCATCAAAACCATCTTCTGGTCCCGCAACCCCGAGTCCACCAGGGCGCGGAGGACAGTCGGCAGGTGTGCCCGGATGTTCCTCAACGGTGTGTCTCGAGAAAACATCTGCGACACGGCCGTGACGCTGACGCCCGGAAATCCGGACGGAATCTCGGCACCGGGGTCAAAGTTGAGCGCTGCCGCCGTCGTGTCGCCCACGACGCCGTCGACTGTCAAGTCATTAGTGTCTTGGAAAGCGCGGACGGCACGCTCCGTTCCCCGGCTGAAGCTCCCGTTAATCCCACCGGGGTCGAACCCCAGTTCTTCGAGGCGGAGTTGCAGCACCAGCACAGCGGTACCGGAGAAACCTCTTCGCAGCGGAATTAAGCCCATGGAAACCCGCCCTACTTTGCACTATTGCGACACTCTTGTCAATAGTCTGGCGGGGCTCGCACGTGTTTGTTTCGTAGGTGGAACAGGGACGTGTTTCTATGTGGCTTTACGTGATTGATTCCAAAGGCATATCAGGGAAAGGAGCGAGCGGATTTCACTTAACTAAGTAGGTCGTCAACTATTTCTTTCAGGAATCAGAACAATGGTCGTGATGAAAAGCCATTTCCGCAGCGTTCAGTCGCGCACGGAAACCGTTAGACCCACGGCACGCTTATTGGCTCAGCCAACTATAGCGCAGCGCCGGAAAGTCGGCCGGAAAGTCGGGGACAGGCTACGACGACTTTCTGATAGAGAGCCCAGATTTGGGATCAGAACAACAAAGCCCCGGTCTTTTGACCGGGGCTTCCCATGAATTAATCGGGCGGCGTCCTACTCTCCCACGCAGTTGCCCGCGCAGTACCATCGGGGCTGAGGGGCTTAACGGCCGTGTTCGGGATGGGAACGGGTGTGGCCCCCTCGCTATGGCCACCCGAAAGTTTTTAGCAGGAGTGCATTCGCCCGATGCCCGGCGTTCAGTTAGGGCTAGCAGCCTTCAAAGCCGCCGGGACGTGCGTCAGAATACCCCTGCTCGAAACTCGTATCAAAAAACGGGTCCAGGAAGCTGCGAAAAAATACTGGGACAGTCAACCGCGGCTGAAAACATCATTGATTCCACGTGCCTCCCGGCACGCCGCTTGTGACAGCCCCCGATTTTTTCTAACCGAACCAAAAAGCCGCAGGTCTGGGCAAACAACCGCCCAGCCCTGCGCTACGGGACTGATTTTTTCTTCCCCTCGAAACCGGCATGTCTGAATATCGAAGGGCGGGCGCGATAAATCGCGCCCCTACCAAACCAAAACGCCAAACCGTCCCCGATTCAGCTCGGGGTAAGTTTAAGGTCAAGCCGAACGGGCGATTAGTAACGGTTAGCTGAACGTGTTTCCACGCTTACACATCCGTCCTATCAAACTCGTAGTCTTCGAGTGCCCTTCTTAGCGGTTGACCCGCTTGGGAGATCTTATCTCGGAGAAAGTTTCGCGCTTATATGCTTTCAGCGCTTATCTCGACCGAACGTCGCTACCCAGCTATGCCACTGGCGTGACAACTGGATCACAAGAGGTTCGTCCGTCCCGGTCCTCTCGTACTAGGGACAGCCCTCCTCAAATCTCCTACGCCCACCACAGATAGGGACCGAACTGTCTCACGACGTTCTGAACCCAGCTCACGTACCGCTTTAATGGGCGAACAGCCCAACCCTTGGGAGCTTCTTCACCCCCAGGATGCGATGAGCCGACATCGAGGTGCCAAACCCGGGCGTCGATATGAACTCTTGGCCCGGATCAGCCTGTTATCCCCGGCGTACCTTTTATCCGTTGAGCGACGGCCCTTCCATGCGGAACCGCCGGATCACTATCGCCTGCTTTCGCACCTGCTCGACTTGTAGGTCTCGCAGTCAGCCTGGCTTATGCGATTGCACTCTACGGCTGATTTCCAAACAGCCTGAGCCAAGCATCGCGCGCCTCCGTTACCTTTTAGGAGGCGACCGCCCCAGCCAAACTACCCACCAACTAGTGTCCCTCTCCCCGATTCAGGGGAGTAGGTTAGAATCACAGAACAGCCAGGGTGGTATCTCACCGGTGGCTCCTCCGGACCCAAGAGCCCGGAATCAAAGCCTCCCACCTATGCTGCGCAAACTGGCCCGTAATTCACTGGTAAGTTGTAGTAAAGGTGCACGGGGTCTTTCCGTCTTGTGGCGGGCACCCGGCGTCTTCACCGGGACCACAACTTCGCCGGGCAGGTTGTTAAGACAGTTCCCAGATCGTTGCGCCATTCGTGCAGGTCGGAACTTACCCGACAAGGAATTTCGCTACCTTAGGACCGTTATAGTTACGGCCGCCGTTCACCGGGGCTTCGGTTGAGAGCTTCGCATCCGAAGATGCTAACCCCTCCCCTTAACCTTCCGGCACCGGGCAGGCGTCAGCCCCTATACGTCGTTTTCGACTTTGCAGAGACCTGTGTTTTTGGTAAACAGTCGCCTGGGACTTTTCACTGCGGCCTCTCCCGAAGGAGTAGGCGCCCCTTCTCCCGAAGTTACGGGGCGAATTTGCCGAGTTCCTGAACAACCCTTCACCCGAGCGCCTGAGAATATTCTTCTCATCTACGTGTGTCCGTTTACGGTACGGGTACCTTGACTCTCCTTAGAGGTTTTTCCTGGCAGCGTGGCATCGTGACTTTGTGGAGTTGCCCCCTGGCGTCCGTCTTCAGTGATAACTCCCGGGTGGATTTGCCTGCCCGAGACACCTTATGACGGCCAAAGTGCATAGCCATCAGCACTCTCACTTAGCCTTCTGCGTCACCCCATCGTCAAACGAGTCGAAGGTAGTCGCGGAATATTAACCGCGCGTCCATCGGCTACGCCTTTCGGCCTCACCTTAGGTCCCGACTAACCCTGAGCGGATTGACCTTCCTCAGGAAACCTTGGACTTTCGGCGGCCAGGGTTCTCACCTGGCTTCTCGCTACTAATGCTGGCAGAGTCTCTTCCGAACCGTCGACGAGTCCTTACGGTCTCGCTTCAGCCGGTTCAGAACGCTCTCCTACCGCCCGAACTTTGCCGAAGCAAAATTCGGACCCGCGGCTTCGGTACGGCGCTTGAGCCCCGTTACATTTTCGGTGCCGAACGGCTCGACCAGTGAGCTGTTACGCTTTCTTTAAAGGATGGCTGCTTCTAAGCCAACCTCCTGGCTGTCTGAGCCACTCGACTTCCTTACCCACTTAGCACCAATTTCGGGACCTTAGCCGGCGGTCTGGGCTGTTTCCCTTTTGACTGTGAAGCTTAGCCCCCACAGTCTGACTCCCGTGCTTTCGTCAACGGCATTCGAAGTTTGGTTGGATTCGGTAACCGGGAAAGGCCCCTAGTCCATCCAGTGCTCTACCGCCGTCGCGGACCACACGAGGCTAGCCCTAAAGCTATTTCGGAGAGAACGAGCCATCACGGAATTTGATTAGCCTTTCACCCCTACCCTCAGCTCATCCAAGCCGTTTTCAACCGACACTGGTTCGGGCCTCCATCTGCTGTTACACAGACTTCACCCTGGCCAAGGGTAGATCATCCCGCTTCGCGTCTATTCCCAGCGACTGAACGCCCTATTCAGACTCGCTTTCGCTGCGGCTCGCTTACGCTTAACCTTGCCACTGAGAATAACTAGCCAGCTCATTATGCAAAAGGCACGCGGTCAGGCGTTGCGGAGCAAGCTCCGCCATAGCCCTCCCACTGCTTGTAGGCATATGGTTTCAGGTACTATTTCACTCCCCTAGCAGGGGTACTTTTCACCTTTCCCTCACGGTACTAGTTCACTATCGGTCGCAAGCGAGTATTTAGCCTTACCGGATGGTCCCGGCAGATTCCCACAAGATTTCACGTGTCCCGCGGTACTCAGGATCCCACTGGGCCGCTCAAGTTTTCGCCTACAGGACTGTCACCTTCTTTGGCCGGCCTTTCCAGGCCGTTCGACTAACCGTTGCGGTCCCGTGATGTGGTCCTACAACCCCAGCTTTCCCTTGCGGGTCGGCTGGTTTGGGCTGTTCCGCGTTCGCTCGCCGCTACTAGCGGAATCACGGTTGTTTTCTTTTCCTCCGGGTACTGAGATGGTTCACTTCCCCGGGTTCGCCTCGCCACCCTATGGATTCAGATGGCGATAGTCGCGTGTTCACACGGACTGGGTTTCCCCATTCGGAAATCCCCGGATCACAGCTTGTTTACAGCTCCCCGAGGCTTATCGCAGTTGACCACGTCCTTCATCGCCTGCTTGCGCCAAGGCATCCCCCATACGCCCTTTGTAGCTTGACCATTAAACTTACCCGGAAATGAATCCGGGCAGCGCTCGATACTTCTTTCGGCGTTTATGGCTTTTTGCCCTTCAATATTCAGTTATCAAAGATCAGGAAGTTTCAAGTGTCAGATTTCAGGTTCCCAGGGAGATTCCCTGTCACCTGATACCTGGCACCTACAACCTCACGGTGGTGGGCCTAGTTGGAGTTGAACCAACGACCTCACCCTTATCAGGGGTGCGCTCTAACCAACTGAGCTACAGGCCCGAACCGCGTTGCCTTTTAAAACCTGGTCCACGCCTGACAGGAGCCGCGCCTCCGAAGACGCGGGCCCGCAGACTTGCGTCCGCAGCTCTGTCCTCGCCGGTTTCGAGCCCGCCCTACTGGTGGAGCTGATCGGATTCGAACCGACGACCTCCTGAATGCAAATCAGGCGCTCTCCCAGCTGAGCTACAGCCCCTTACCTGGTGAACAGCCCTCAGGAAAAATGAGGCCGGTTGGACGTGCCCCCGCCGCCTGGCGGCGGAGGAACCAGCTCGAAACGCAATACCGAGAAAGAGAGTGTCGAAGCGAATGGAGCCGAACGTTGCCGCTTACAGAGCCGCCGCCGAGGGAAACTTCCCACGGCGAAAGCCCACGGACATCGGCCCACGTCCTCTCTTAGAAAGGAGGTGATCCAGCCGCAGGTTCTCCTACGGCTACCTTGTTACGACTTCACCCCAATCGTGAATCACACCTTGGGCCGTTGCCTCCCGAAGGTTGGCACACGGACTTCTAGTACAACCCACTTTCGTGATGTGACGGGCGGTGTGTACAAGGCCCGGGAACGTATTCACGGCGCCGTTCTGATGCGCCATTACTAGCGATTCCAGCTTCATGCAGGCGAGTTGCAGCCTGCAATCCGAACTGAGGACGGCTTTAAGGGATTAGCTCCACCTCGCGGCTTGGCAACCCGTTGTACCGCCCATTGTAGCACGTGTGTAGCCCTGGACATAAAGGCCATGATGACTTGACGTCGTCCCCACCTTCCTCCAACT
The DNA here is from genome assembly GCA_965248105.1 of Bryobacterales bacterium. Taxonomy (GTDB): domain Bacteria; phylum Acidobacteriota; class Terriglobia; order Bryobacterales; family UBA6623. The sequence continues at coordinate 477,597 of CBDFIK010000005.1, read as the reverse complement.
TTTCGCTGGCGGTCTCCGTCGAGTGCCGCTCCTAAGAGCCTGGCAACAAAGGACGAGGGTTGCGCTCGTTGCGGGACTTAACCCAACATCTCACGACACGAGCTGACGACAGCCATGCAGCACCTCTACCGGAGTCCCCGAAAGGAAAAGGGCGTTTCCACCCCGGTCCCCGGCACTTCAAGCCCAGGTAAGGTTCTTCGCGTTGCGTCGAATTGAACCACATGCTCCACCGCTTGTGCGGGCCCCCGTCAATTCCTTTGAGTTTCAGCCTTGCGACCGTACTCCCCAGGCGGCATACTTAACGCGTTAACTCCGACACGGACTCAGTGAAGAGCCCACACCAAGTATGCATCGTTTAGGGCGTGGACTACCAGGGTATCTAATCCTGTTTGCTACCCACGCTTTCGAGTCTCAGCGTCAGTGGCGGACCAGAGAGCCGTCTTCACCGCCGGTGTTCCTCCTGATATCTACGCATTTCACCGCTACACCAGGAATTCCACTCTCCTCTTCCGCACTCTAGCTTGCCAGTTTCCGTTGCAGGCTCCCAGTTGAGCCGGGAGATTTCACAACGGACTTGGCAAACCGCCTACACTCGCTTTACGCCCAGTAATTCCGAACAACGCTTGCTGCCTACGTATTACCGCGGCTGCTGGCACGTAGTTAGCCGCAGCTGCTTCTGCGGGTACCATCATGATTGTCCCCGCCGAAAGACTTTTACACCCCGAGGGGCTTCATCAGTCACGCGGCGTCGCTGGATCAGGGTTTCCCCCATTGTCCAAGATTCCCCACTGCTGCCTCCCGTAGGAGTCTGGCCCGTGTCTCAGTGCCAGTGTGGCCGTACACCCTCTCAGGCCGGCTACCGATCGCCGCCTTGGTGGGCCATTACCCCGCCAACAAGCTAATCGGCCGCGGACTCCTCCTGCGGCGCCCCGAAAGGCTTTCCTCCCTGTCACTTGTGTGCCAAGGATCTTATGCGGTATTAGCCCCGGTTTCCCAGAGTTATTCCCCACCACAGGGCAGATTGTCCACGTGTTACTCACCCGTTCGCCACTTTACTTGCCCGGCCGAAGCCAGGCTTTCTCGTGCGACTTGCATGTGTTAGGCGCGCCGCCAGCGTTGATTCTGAGCCGGGATCAAACTCTCGATTGAAACTCTTCCACCCCAACCCCCGCGAACTTGCGTCCACGAGTGGAAAGCAGGCAAGCCCACTCTCCTGGCCAGGGCTTATATCGTGAGTTTTCGCTCCGACTAAAACTCGGCATTACGCACACGAACTGCACGTCCAACCTGATTGTCAAAGATCAGTACCAGCGAAGATCGTCTCCGCAGCTTCAAGTAGGAGCCGCAAATCCCTCCTCCGGTCGGCCTCAAAACCCGTTGCGGTTAAGCCAGTTAAGCCTGAATCAGACGAGTCCGATTCAACCCAACCCACCTAGCCGACAGCGAGTACTTCGAGCACACACGGGCCCGAAGGCCCGGTGACTCAGTAGCTAGTCTAGCACCCCGGTCCAACGCAATACAAGTTTATTTCTGAACATCTTGGAATGCCGTGCCCAGGCCCCAACAGATCTGTAGGGGCACAGCATGCTGCGGCACGCCGTGCACTCGCCCGAAACGTGAATGTATTTATGACATGGTTTCCTCTTGGAGTTAACCCGCTCGTCCGCAGGCACATTCGGAGCCGCGAACGCAAGTGAGTGTCCATGGCGCCTATCGCACACCCTCGCGACGAGCGAATCAGAGCCGCGAACGCCAGTGAGCGGTCATGCCGCAATGGTCGTTAGGGATACCTGGCCTGTCACTAGCGACCGCATTTCTCACGAAGGGTGTACGGGGGCGGGGCCGCACCACAGTGAGCAGACCAGGACATAGGTAACACTTTATGCCAAGCTAACGAGTTCCAGGCTCAGTTCCTTACCCTCGGAGACCCTCGCAACGAGTGAAACAGAGCCGCGCGCGCAAGCAAGCGGCAAGGACGCGTATTCCACACACTCGCGACGAGCGAATCTGAGCCGCCCGGCGTTAGCCTGCGGGCCCGCTTTTCCGACGCCCACGCCGCCCATCACTAACTCAGCAATACTCGGCGGGCAAACCGTTGACGATGCCCACCGTCTCCAGACTCACGCGAATCACCTGCCCCACGAGCCGCACGATGTACTCCGGATCATCTTCCCGGTTCGGATCACTCAGTATCCCGCTGCGCTTGTGCTCGGTCTTGCGGTACTGGTTGATGACCCAGTTCAGGGCCGACCGGTTCCCCAGCCGGTACTCGAAACACTCCTCTGGAATCCCCCGCAGTGTCAAAGACGGGTTGACCTTCAACTCCGTCTTCGTCTTGTTCAGCCGCATCTTGTCCTCGACGCGATAGGAAAGCGGCAAGTCCGGATTCTCGATGAACTCCAGAGGATACGGCTCCAGCTTCTCGTAGTCCAGATGGAGCCGCGCCAGATCCCGACCCGCCTCGGCGAACGCTCGAAAGTCCGGCGCAAAGGGGATACGCGGCAACTCGCGCTTGAGATTGTCGGCGAACTTCTCCCGGTACGCCGGATGATGCAGCGCGCCGTAGACGTAGTAGAAAATGTCCCACTTGGTGATCGAAGGGTCGCTGTACTGGGGCCGGAACTTCTCCAGCGCCCAGTCGGTGATGTTCTCCCGCCGGTTCGTGCCATCTTCGTTGTAAATGTAGAAGGGGAAGCATTCGGAGGCACCTTGAGGCAGCAGATCCACGATCGTATTGGCAACTAGCGCGAACATCGGCCAGTCCGTCCCTACTTTAATCCAGATCAAAAGGTTCTCACCCTCCGCCCGCATGTTTGGGAGAATTTCACGGAACTGTCCAGCTCTGTGTATTAGAACTTGATCGAAGTAAAGAAACTTCTTTGTGAGAGGACGATACTGCGCCGTATGGATCTGCTCTGGATTTAGCTCGGCGTATGTTCCTCGCTGTAGGTTCTCTTTCAAGCGGGAACTCCACTTGATCCTCCTCTCATCGCTTATCACGAATGAGTCCAAGTCGGATTCCTCCGGGGCACGTTTCCAACGGTCGACTTCGCTGTTATAAGTTTCAATCAAGCGGGACACGCGAGCCTGAAGCGATTTGCGATTGAAATCATAAAGCCAGACATCCTTGTTGGTCTGCACGCCTGGACTGAAGATGTGAAAGAGCACAGCTTCGATTCGCCCCTTCTTGCGTCTTACCGCAGCGCTCCCCAGAGCCATGAAGGACCTGAACACATTTTCGTAACTCGGCTTGACCCATGTGTGCTCGACATCCGGGACCTCTGTTCGGAAGTCTACGCGCCCTACACTCCTATATCGACGCAAAGTATTCAGCTTCTCTTCGCGACGCAATTCCTGCTCAACGGAGCGAATGTATATCGTTGAGCCTGAATCGCAGCCGGATTTGACGGCAACTGTTACGCCCACACCCACCTTTATGCCAAACACATTGTGCGTGGTACCACTCAGCTCCGGGTGTTCGCGGACATTTCCGTCCAAGTCGACGTGATACACCTGGGTGAAATCGCGTCCGAAGTACGCTCGAACGCCGTCCAACGCGTTCCTGTCCAGAAAACTATTATTGCTCACGAACGCTACGATGCCGTCGCGGTCTTCAAGCCTGTCTGCGGCCCATCGGAAGAATTTTACCCCGCATTTTCAATTTGATGTTTGACATCCCGACCTTCCAGCGGCTTTCAGCGTCTTTATTCATAGGGGCTAGAGCCCGATGAGGACGCCATGGAGGCCAACACCGAATGGGTGAAAAACAAACCAAGCCATTCCAGCTAAGTTTCAACGGCTTGTTGAAAGTCGATTTCCAGGGATCGCACGTCACTTCCGACGGTGGCCTGATTTTGGTTCGCGAACTGGACGAGCGGCTCGGTCTCGGGAAGCTGATCGACGAGCATCTCAGCGACTCGCGACAAGGCTTGAACAAGAAGTTCCCGCTGGCCGATCTGCTGCGGCAGTCGGTCTACAGCCGACTCGCTGGCTACGAGGACCTCAATGACGCCGTTCGAGTATCCGCCGATCCGACCTTTCGCTTGATCGGCTCGAAGAGGAACTGGGATCGCGGAGCAGCCTTGACCTCGACGCTGCATGGCTTCGAGACGGAGATGCTGGCGAGCGAAGAGAACTTGCTGGGGCTGATGGCAGTGAACCGGGAGCTGGTCGCGCAAGCCGAAGCTCCCGACGGTTCAGACCGCGTGGTGCTCGACATGGACTCCACGGAGAGCCCCGTCCACGGCCAACAGGAAGGCAGTGCCTACAACGGCCATTTTGAGTCCCTCTGCTATCACCCGCTGTTGCTGTTCAACCAGCACGGCGACTGCCTAGGCGCGAAGCTGCGTCCCGGCAACGTGCACAGCGCCGAGGACTGGGACGAGCTGCTACTGCCGGAGATCGAACGACAACAGGCGGAGGGCAAACAGGTGACGTTCCGCGCCGACGCCGCCTTCGCCAAGCCCGAGATCTACGAGGCGATGGAGGAGCGCGGCGTGGACTACGTGATTCGCATCCCGGCGAACAAGAGCCTGGAGCTGGAGATCGAGGACATCCTGTTTCGGCCACCGAGTAGGCCGAACGCCAAGCCCCTAGTGCGCTACAAGAGTTTTCGCTATCAGGCCGAGAGCTGGTCGAAGGCAAGGCGAGTTGTCGCCAAGGTCGAGCATCACCAGGGCGAACTATTCCCGCGCGTCGGATTTGTCGTGACGAGCATGACCCTGCCGAGCCGCTCGGTCGTACGGTTCTACAACAAGCGCGGCACGGCGGAGCAGTGGATCAAGGAAGGCAAACAGGCCACGCACTGGACCCGCTTGTCGTGTCACCGCTTCCGGGCCAACGAGGTACGGCTGCAACTCAGCGTGCTGGCCTACAACCTGGGCAACCTGTGGGGACGGCTAGGGCTACCGCAGCGAATCAAAAGCTGGTCGCTAACGAGTTTGCAACACAGGTTGATGAAGACCGGCGGTCGGCTGGTCAAGCATGCTCGCTACTACTGGTTGCTGCTGGCGGAGGGGCATCTGAACCGGCGGCTGTTCGGTGACATGCTGCATAGGATCTGGGCGCTGCCTGTGCCGGGTGGGTAGCGTTGCCCGGGCGAGGATCAACAGTTTTTGGCTCCCAAAAAGGTTTCGCAGGGAGCAGTGTCGGCCGGAGCGCCGTTCAGTCCGCTCAATCAACGTCTGTGAGCGGATGGACGAGCCCTGGCGCCTACCGGCGGAGGTGATGTGCAGGGTTCAGCACGAAAAGACGTGGTCTTCGGGGCAGCGCGGGTGTATACTGCGACCGTGCCAGGGCCAAAATGGAAATCCTGGTTTACGTATGGATCGTTGAGTGCACGTTTATTCGTTGCCCTCGACGCTCTCGCGTAGGTATCCTTAATTCGCTTCTCAAGGATTGGATATTTGCGGTTCTTGTTGTTATCGTTCTCGTTTATCTGTCCGGCGTTGTATGGTGGGTTTCCAATGATCACCGTGATCTTCGCCTTTGTTTCCCGCTCTACCCGCTCCGTATTCTTTTCCGTCATGAACTCGAAGCCAGCCTGTTTCGCCTCAGCCAAATCCAAACTATCCACGAAGCACAACCCATCAAACGGCTCATACGTGCCGGTCAGTTCGTAGTAAGTATGCTCGATGTTCAGGGAGGCGATGTAGTAAGGCAGCAGCATCACCTCGTTGGCGAAAAGCTGTTCCCTGTACATCCGCGGCAGATCACGCTTGGGAATCCGACGCATCAGGTTCACAATAAAGTTCCCCGTCCCGGTACAAGGGTCGAGAATCACCACGTCCGGCGAACTCAGCGACAACCCAAACTCGGTCTGAAGCACCTCTTCAACGCTGGCGCACATGAAATCCACAATAGGCTGGGGCGTATAAACGATCCCGTGCGTGTCCGCCACCTTGACCGAATACCCTTGGAAGAATCGCTCGTAAACGGTGTTCAAGAAATGCTGCTTGTCGGAGAAAGCGGGTAAGTTACGGGCGGCGTCCTCGATGGCGACATAAAACCGGTCCAGACTCCGCAAAAACTCGTCACGGCTGAAACTCCGGCTGACCAGCGCGTCGATCACCTTCTCGACTTGCGCGGCGATCACGTTGCGGCGGGTAAAGTCCGAGTCTCTGAAAACCCCATCAAACAACCGCTCTGTGAGCAGATGCTGGATCAGCATCTCATCGACCGCCGCTTCACTCAGGTTGGGGTTCAGCGCCTTGCGGCACAGTTCGAAAAACTCGTCGAATGCTGCCTGGAATGCTTGGTTGTTGCCGTGAGCTTGCTCAATAACCTCCTTGAGGCCCCGGCCGAGGTTCGGGACGCGGTCCTTGAACTCCTCGACCGCCTTCTCGAAGGTGTCGATTTCCGGCTCGACGTGCTCGTGGAATTGATTGACCAGCTCACACAGCTTCTCCGGCTTGCGGAGATCAACGCGGAGAGTCTCGCGCTTGTCCTGGTACAGAATCGCCCGCCGCGTGTCCTCGAAAATAATGTTGGTCGTCGGATACCCGCGCTCGATTTTCTTCCGAATTTCAGCTTCGAGATCGTCCCGAGTATCCTTGGCTTCCCAATAGCCTCGCGGCAGGTAGTTGCGGTCGCGAATGGTTCCGTCAGGGACAACCGTCCGGCCGCGCGACTCGGTGCTCAGTTCGCCGACCAAAGTCCACCGGCGAAGACGGGCGGATTCGGCCAGCAGCGCCTCAAACGCCCGCCGCAGGCCCAGTTCGTGTTCCACGTCCTGCGAACGAAGGTCTTGAAGCGTCGCGTAGTATTTCTTGACGAGGGAATGGCGAGGAGTGAGCGTGGGAGAGCGCGTCATTTCTGAAACAAATCATAACATTCACATTTGCACGCATCGCGGTCTGTCGAAACAAAGCGCGGGCGTCGCCCGAGACTGCAACACACGCCGACGCCCGGACTGCCGCCTAACTCGGTCGAGAGAGGGCGCAAATGTGCGAAAAACGGAGGCCAGCGGACAGTCTCTTTCCCGGCCCGAGTCGAAGCGAATCGGCATCGCCCCAACGGAGACACTTGACACGCCCGCTATTCTGAAGGGGGGGATCAGACCGCGAAGACCGGCATCAGGCTCGACCACGCGGGGAAAAAATACGAAACAAACCCAATTTCGCACAACCCACCGGGAATCAATGGGTTACGGCTGGTTTCCAATACGGCGGGGCGGCCGCGAGGAACAAAAACGAACTATCGGAGCAGCGAAGCAACCCAGCAGCGGAGCAATGGGAGCAACGAATGACCAAACAAAGCCAATTTCTCATAACCCCCATTAATCCAGCAACTTACACGATAAGTCTACAGCGGCCGGGAGATCGGCGGGAGATCCGGTTGTACCCAGTTTTTCTGTCACTACACTTTCACCACGGGCTGTTAGGGGTTGTGTCGACGAGCCCGAATTAGGAGAATGACTCAATGCGCAAGATATTACTAGTTACGGCGGCGGTGACGTGCCTTATGTGCGACAACGTGGAGATGGTCAGCGAAAACGAGCCTATCTTCGAGCAGACCGACGTTTTTGTCGGCGGTCAAGACGGAATCTTCGAATACCGCATCCCGGTGCTCCTGACGTCGAACAAGGGCACCCTTTTGGCGTTTTGCGACGCCCGCGTGGAGAAAGAAGGCGATCCCCCTAACAACATCGATCTGGCGTTGAAACGCAGTTCTGACGGCGGCAAGACTTGGGGACCGCTTCAGTTGCTCGTAGACGCCGGCGAAGGGGCGGTGGCGGATTCCTGTGGCCTGGTCGATCGCGAAACGGGGACGATCTGGGTGTTCTCGGTTTACTGCCCCAAGGGGATCGGTAGTGCAAACGCCAAGGCTGGGCTTACCGGGGACACCTTCATCTACTGGGCTGTCAAGAGCGATGACGACGGTGAGACTTGGTCTGAGCCTGTCGACATCACGGCCATGGTCAAGAAACCCGAATGGCGCGCCGGCTCCCCCGGCCCCGGTACGGGAATCCAAACGCGGGACGGCCGCCTCATTATTCCTCGCTACTACACACCGGATGACGGGCGCTCGGTCGTGTTTTTGAGCTACAGCGATGACCACGGAAAGACGTGGGAGATTGGCGGTGAAGCACGAGGGCCGTGGAGTACCAACGAAACCCACGTGGTCGAGCTCGATGACGGCTCCTTGCTGCTCAACATGAGAGGCGCAACCGGAAACCACCGCAAAATTGCCCGCAGCACCGACGGTGGGATGACCTGGTCGGAGATGACCGAAGACCCCGCCCTCATCGAGCCGCGCTGCCAGGGCAGCTTGATCGTCCACACCGACGGCCTGCACTATCCCCAGAGCCGGCTCGTCTTCCTGAATCCGGCGAGCTTGGAGCGCAACAAGATGACCGCGCGCCTCAGCTACGACGAGGGCAAGACCTGGCCGATCAGCAAGCAGCTCTATCCCGGGCCGTCTGCCTACTCGTCCCTTACGGTTCTACAGGATCTGACGATTGGTTGCCTCTACGAGCGGGGCGACGAGGGTCCCTACGAAAAAATCACCTTCGCACGATTCAACCTGGAATGGCTGACCGACGGCAAGGACAAGCTTGCGGCGATGAGCGGCAGCCGGTGAGTCTGGGTGAGCAGGAAGAAGGGGAACACGCTCGTGACCTCGAAACCGGCCGTATGGGCAACGCAGGCCACGTCACTCCTGGCCCGTGCCGGAGCCGCCCCCTCGCTTAAAGCTCGACACGGCTTCTGCCTTGGCGGTCAGTTGGCCGATCATGCTGTTCATCGCGCGTCCAAGATCTTCCGGCGCGGCGATGGCATATTCCTGACCTTTATAGACTCTAAGGACTTTGCTGATGGCGTCCCGCCAGGGATGCGCTTGCGGTGTCCTATCGTAGATCAGGTAGAAAACGGGGCAATTCACGCGGCCCGCCTCGCGGAGCGCCCTCCTCGGGATTCTGGTTTCCAGCAGGACTTTGGGACCGAGGATGATCACTGTGTCAGGCTCGGCTTTTTGGGATCCCAGATGGTTTTGGAGCAGTTCTGTCAAAAAACGAGAGCCGCTTTCGTGGTCTTGCAACTGTGTGACGTCAACGGTGTCGGCCCGGATGGATTCGACCGCATCGCCTAGCGAAGGAAAGTCGATCCTAGTGACGTTCTGTTCTTCAAAGATGAGGCGCTCCTCCCGCATGCTGAAAGCAACCAGACTGAAGGTGCCGAAGCGGGGCTCGTGAGCGATGGCTCGAAGGATGGCAACGATGTTCCGGAGGTCGTATTCTCGCAGTCGGAACTGACTGAAGTCAGTAGGTGTAAAGTTCACCAGAAGCTTGAGATGCAGCAGATTCCTCGGTCGCGCCCGCTGCATGGGAGGATCCTCCTGAAAGATCTCTTCTTGGTGAGCCCCAACGAAATAAGGCACGCCGGTCGCTGCAAGGTCGTCAAGATCCTCCCGGGAGGGTGTCTTAACTCGCCAGCGAGTTGAACACACCCTCTCCGCACCGTCACGCATCAGCCAATCCAGCTGATAGCGGCCTGGTCCTAGCTTGTACCTCCCAACGACAGTGACGTCCCCGCTCTTTCCCTCCTCAATGGGCGGAACGGTGTAACGATCGGAGAAGTAGTAGTCGCGCTGTTTTCCGTCCAGCGGTTGAACTCTAAACAGGACCCGGATCGTCGTCCCGTCGCCCGCCAGGGCGCTTAGGGGAATTTTGAACAGATACCCGGCGAGGAACTCTCGGTCAAACCCAAGCTGAGGCGGGAGAGGCGTCACCGAACAAGGAAAGTCGGTGCGGCGCTGCCCCAACGAGAGAATGGCTTTGTCGGTGTTGAGAAGGTGAAGCTGCTCCCCGACGATGGTCGAGCGCACTAAGGTTTGAGCGTCCCCTGCCGCCACCGCCAGTGCCAGGACAGCAGAAGCCAAAGCAAGCGAGATCCTTTGCGCTTGTGTCACCATCATAGATCGGAGTCTTCGACGGAAGACTTGCCTAAAGCAGCCCAGCTTATTTTACCGTGACAACACGAGCACGATCGCGGCTGGGGGCGGCAAGTCAGGCGGGGACCGCCCAATGCCAAGGCGGCAGGCAAGCGCGCTAATTTCGCAGGCTGTTGACATGCACGCGTGCTTACCCCACAGGCAGGAAAGAGTGCTTGCACCACAAGTTCGTGGTACCACCACGGGCCAGGCATCACTGGACACTCCTGGGATAATCAAGGGGGGATCCCTTAGCCAGTCGGATCGTGGAGGCCGACCGCCATGAATGACGAGGCTTTCTTGGAGAAACTGCGAGACCAAGCCGGCGATCTTTCCCAGGTTCTTGACCTCACGCTCCGTCACTTTCGGGCTGACACGGGAACGATTCACGAACTAGGAAGCGACGAGATCCTACACCTGAAAGCGTGGTCGGGATCGATCCCGGAGCATCTGCTGGCGCTGATCCAAACCATTCCTGTGGGCAAAGGCATTGCAGGGTTGGCGGTTGAGCGCAAAGAACCCGTCAATCTGTGCAATCTGCAAAGCGACGCCAGTGGCGCCGTACGTCCGCAAGCCCGGGATACGGGCGTCAAAGGTTCCGTTTGCGTCCCTGTGATGTCGGGCGAGCGCGCGGTGGGGGCGCTCGGTATCGCCACCATTGAAGAACGTGAGTTTTCCGAACAAGACGTTGAGTTGTTGCTGGAAGTGGGACGAGTGCTCGCGGAGCACGGTTAGGGATCGCGGCTTCTCCCCTCTGGCGGAGCAATCGGAGTCTCAGAATGTATTCGACACGCGCGTTTGCCGCTCCGAACCCGCTGGGCCAAGCTGCTAGGATGAATGGTTCGCGGAGTCTGGCCCCTCCGAAACTCGGCTGCAACCGGTCATGGGACTTGTAACTCTAGGCAGCGCCATTCAGCCCGACAAGGCATTCATTCGGCTCAATAGCCGAGACAACGTCGTGGTCGCCCGGGTACCCCTACAGGCCGGCAGCGTGATCGCCGTCGAAGACCGAGAGATCCAAATCCGCCAAGCGGTCGGACCCGGACATAAGATCGCGGTGGCAGACATCCCCGAGGGAACCGCCGTCCTCAAGTATGGGGAGAACATCGGTACGGCCCGGGAACCTATTCGTGCCGGCGAGCTGGTCCACGTGCACAACCTGCTGTGCGACGTCGGGGATCGCCAGTACGAGTTCTCCACGTCGCTCAACGATTTGTCGGATGTCTCGCTTCTGCCGGAGCGTACGTTTATGGGCTACTCGCGAGCTGACGGGCGCGTGGGGACACGCAACTACGTGGCCATTGTCGGCGCGAGCAATTGCGCGGCTCACGCCACGCAGAAGATCGAGGCTGCTTTTCAACATGAGTCCTTCGAGGGAACAGGCATTGACGGCGTCGTCTGTTTTCCCCATGTAGATGGTTGCGGGCAGGCGGAGGGGCCCGATACCCAATTGCTTCGCCGGACGCTTGATGGGCTGGCCGACCACCCCAACGTGGCCGCGGCCGTCGTCGTCGGGCTTGGCTGCGAGGTCAACCAGATTAGCTATTACCTCCGTCCGGACGAAAACGGAAGTGAACGCGCGCCCCGGCGAGGGTTCACGCTTCAAGACAGCGGAGGTACACGCCGTGTTGTGGCCGATAGCGTCAAGGCTGTTTGGGAACTGATCGCGGAAGTTGGCCGGCTCGAAAGAGTTGAATGTGCGGCGTCGAAACTGGTCGTGGCGCTCGAGTGCGGGGGGTCGGACGCGTTCTCCGGCATCGGGGCGAATCCCGCAGTCGGCTACTGCTCTGATCTGCTGGTCAAGCAGGGAGGGACAGTCTGTCTCGGCGAGACGACCGAGATCTACGGGGCGGAGCACTTGCTCACGCGCAGAGCCGTGAGCCGCGAAGTGGGCGAAAAGCTCTTGGCTAGAATCGAATGGTACAAGCGCTATGTGGCCGGATTCATGAACGCACCCACGTTCGACAGTAATCCCACGCCCGGCAACAAGGCAGGGGGCCTTACCAACATCGTCGAGAAGTCCTTGGGAGCGGTGGCCAAGGCAGGCACTTCGCCTTTGACCGATGTCTATGATTACGCCGAGCGAATCAGCAACAGCGGCTTTGTTTTCATGAACACGCCCGGCTACGATCCCACATCGGTGACCGGGATGGCCGCGGGCGGGTGCAATGTGTGCCTGTTTACGACCGGACGTGGAAGCTGCTTCGGTTTCCCGACCGTACCGGTGGTCAAGATCGCCTCAAATTCTCAGACCGGAAAGTTCATGGACGAGGACATGGACATCAACACCGGCACCATCGCCGAAGGGGCCGAGGATATGGAACAAGCCGGCGAAAAAATCTACCGTTTCCTGCTAGAGATTGCATCCGGGAAGAAGACGTTCAGCGAAGCTCTCGGCCACCGTGAGTTCATTCCGTGGCGGATCGGACCGGTGTTGTAGAGATGGTCAGGCCCTCGGCCCAGTCATCCTCGTCAAGCCGGTAAGACCAGTACAAGCTTCGAATGCTTAGCGAAGGGCTGGAAGTCGCGGTCTCTCGTCAGAAGGGGAGTGCGATAGTCGATGCACGCTTGCGCGATGAGTGTGTCTGCTAACTTGGGCCGATAACCGTGCTCCCTGAGCCGCGCCCTAAGTCGACCGGATCGCTCCCAAAATCCTGTGCTAGTGTCAAGCATCGGCAGGATCGAAAGCTCGCCTGGAGTTTTCTGCTCAGGGAGGGATCGCTGAACAACTCCGCGAGCACTACCGGAGACATGACGACGGCTTCCTGCTCGAGCCCGCTCGCGAGGAGCTCAACATCAGAGCCTGCTTCCCCTGCCAGATAGGCTATCCAGCAGTTGGTGTCCGCACAGATGAGGTTAATCGCGCCTCAACTCCTTTACGTCGATTGACAGCCGGACCTTCCCTCTCAACTTGCGTAGTTGGCGGTAAGCATCCGACACAATAACGGCCTCAAGGCCTTGGCGGATGGTCGGCGTCAGGCCAACCCCTGATGCTCGCGTCGCCTTTTCAACCAGCACCTTAGGAAGGATCACGGTAACCTTTTGTTTGCCCTCACGCACAGTCCCATGATACGGCATTGAGTGCCGTATTGAGCGGGCAGGGTAGTGGGTCGGTCTGACGAAATCGTATGATAGGGGCCGCTTTGAAACGAGCGCGGGCGCGTCCGAGACGCGCCCCTACAAGCGGAGCCGGCGAGACTGACCGACTACTGCGGGCCGAGGCGCCTGCTGGAGGGAAATCGGAGGCCGGAGAACGAGCCGCTACTTCTCCAGCTTCAGCTTGAAGTTGTAGATCACTTCCTTGCGGTCATCGAAAGTGCTGAGGGTTCGTGTTCGGCTCCTGACGCCTTCGTACTGCGCTGTCAGCTGGTAGTCTACGTTAGGGTCGAGACCGTGGAAGTAGTAACTGCCTTTTTCCTGCGTGATGAAGGACTTGACTTGCAGCGTGCGGGTGTTCTTGAGCTGGACGACGGCCCCTGCGATGGGGTTCTCGATCTGATCCCAAACCAGGCCGGTGACAGACCGCGTAGGCTTTTCCTTTTTCTTCTTGGCGAGGCAGGGGTCAGCCGTACCGGCAAGCCACACGAGCACCAGCAACACAGCCGAAAAGCGGATCGATCTTCTCATTTGTCCTCTCCATCCCCTGACAGCTTTCGGATCAGTAGTTGGACGTCTAGTCTTGCTTGGCGGTTGCCTTCTGGTTGGGGGGCAACTGGAAGTTGACTGTAACTTTCTCACTCTCGTAGATCTCGACTGTCTTTTCCTGTGATTGGAAACCCTTGGCCTGCGCGGTAACGCGATAGCGGGCTCTGCCCGCCGGTACGCGGATCGCAAATTCGCCCCGCCGGTCGGTAATTCTACGTACTCGCTTTGGTTTGCCTTCTTCGTCTACTACAGTGACCTTGGCGCCAGGGAGCAATCGGCCACTCTTCTGGAACACCGTTCCGGAAACGAGCGCTAGCGGCTGGCTGGTTCGTTTTTTCTTCGCGCCGGCCGTCGCCACCACGGCACACAGCAGCACGAGGCAGAAAGCCAGAACCTGTCGGAAGCCTGTCTTAGTAATCCCCGTAATCCTTCTTGTCAAGAGTCTGGTTTCTGCCGTTGCGGGAGTGTTGCTCATGCCTTTCCAACTCCTCGTCGTCCAGCATGTCTTCATCTAGTTCGTCCTCATCCAACACCGCGTGGAGTTCAAGTTCCTGTAGCCTTACCACTGCGAGCTCCGCGCCGCAATCCGCACAAGTGACGATGTCCCCGATGACGAGGTCCTTTTCCGTGATGTCGACTGTTTGCCCGCAATCCGGACACAGAGCCATGAGATGCCTTCCCTCTCTTACAGTATGTACCGTAGGGGAGAGTGGATGCCAAGTAAAGAAACGAGAAAGTCACGCCTGGGGACGCCGGGCCGTGATTGACGGGCAAATCTATTCCACGAGGCCGGGCGTTAGTCTGGTAGCCTTGCCTGCCCGGAGTAGGTGTGATGGAATCGGGAAAGAGAATGTCCCGTAGATATCCGTCACGGCCGGTCGTGGGAGTTGGGGCAATCATCACCGACGGCCCCAGAGTCTTGTTAGTGCGCCGGGGCCGAGAGCCCAGCAAGGGACTGTGGTCTATACCTGGGGGCATGCTGGAGCTCGGCGAGTCGTTGGTTGACGGCATCCGCCGGGAGATCCGCGAGGAGGTCGGCCTCGAGGTTCGAGTCCTGGAGACGGTTGAAGTGCTGGAGCGAATCATCTACGACGACGACGGAAAGATCGAGTACCACTACGTCCTCGTGGATTACGTCTGTGAGCCGTTGAGCGGGACATTGCGAGTCGCTGACGATGCCGACGCGGCCGAATGGGTGAACCGCCAGGACGTGTCTCGCTACGAAATCACCAAAGGTACGCCGGCCGTCATCGAAAAGGCATTCGCGTTGCGCGACGCCCTTTCCCAGCGTGGTTGAGATCTGATGTTGCCCCCCGACTTGACCCGCATTCCTCAACAGGGTTTTGTGGACGCGGACCAATCTGCCCGTGTGCATTCCCAGGTAATGTAAGTGCATTCATGAAATGGAGCACTTAGCAACCCTCGAATTGCCCCAGCTGATAGCGCTGCTCGAGCGCTACATCGTCAGCCCGCTGGGAAAGTGGCGACTTGAGGAGTTTGCGCGACAGCCGGTCCTGGCCTCTCGCGACGCGGCGGAGGAGAGCTTGGCCGAGACGGCGGAAGCCCTCGGCTGGCTGCGGCAGGCCGAAAAGGCTGGCTCGGGACACCAGCCGGCTCCAGCTCCCAGCTTTTCGGGCCTCCGCGACGTACGGCCCGCCCTCGAGCGCCTTCGCCTGGAGGGATCGGTCCTCGAGGCCCTTGACATCTATAACTTGCTCGGACTGCTCGATCGGGCCGGGGAAACTCACCAACGCCTCGGCTCGTGCGGCGACCATTATCCGCGCCTCACAACCTGGCGAGAAGCGCTCGACGGCTTTCGTCCGATCGTCAAGGAACTGTCGGGCAAGATTCTGCCCGATGGGGGAGTGGCCGACAAGGCCAGTCCGGGCTTGGCGCGAATCCGCCGACAGATCGAACAAAACCGCCAACTGGTTCACAAATCGCTGGAGCGTTTTCTTCGCACGCACGGCCAGGAAGGGATCTTGCAGGAAGACTACGTGACGATTCGCAACGGGCGGCTGGTCGTGCCGGTCAAGGCCACCTGGAAGTGGCGGATCGAAGGGGTGATTCACGGCGCGAGTTCGAGTGGGCAGACAGTATTCATAGAACCCCTTACGACGATCGAACTCAACAACCGCCACGTACGCATGCTCGAGGATGAGCAGCGCGAGATTCAACGCATCCTGGGTGAAATGACCGAGCGGCTTCGCCAGCGCGTCAACGACGTCACGGCTGCGGTCGGGGCGCTCGCTCATCTCGAGCTGCTGTTTGCGAAGGCCCGTTTTGGCAGGGAGTTTGAGTGCATAATCCCCAGCTTTTCCTCCACGCCACCCGTGCGGTTGAGGCTGAAGCGCGCCCGCCATCCGCTGCTCGAGGACGTGCTTCGAAGCGAAGACCAGGCCGTGGTTCCGATGTCGCTCACGTTGGACGAGAAGCGCCGGGTCTTAGTGATCAGCGGTCCCAACGCCGGGGGCAAGACGATTGCGCTCAAAGTAGTCGGCTTGCTAGTGGTCATGGCTCAGTCAGGCCTGCCGGTCCCGGCGGACGAAGCCGAGTTTCCGTGGTTTGAACAAGTCTTGGCCGACATAGGCGACTCGCAGTCCATCAAGGAAAGCCTGAGCACGTTTTCCGCTCACATCAACCAGCTCAAGCACATGATGGAGCGAGCAACCAGCCGCTCGCTGGTCCTTATCGACGAGATCGCGGCCGCCACCGACCCTGAAGAAGGTGGAGCGCTCGGGATCGCTGTCCTAGGCCACTTTCAGACCCGGGGATCTTTTTGCTTGGCTACAACTCACCTGCCGGCTCTGAAGGCCTTTGCGGCCACCGGGGAAGGCGTGGAGAACGCTGCTGTCGGCTTCGATCAGGAAACGCTTTCACCGAACTATCGGCTTACGATGGGAGTGCCCGGCCAGTCGGCGGGCTTGGCTATGGCTCAAAGGCTAGGCATACCCGAGTCCATCATCGAGCGCGCCCGAAAGGCGATGGACCCGCGAGGAGAGCAAACGGTGGCCTTCTTGGAGCAACTTCGCCTTCAACTCGCGCGCTACGAATCGGCCGAGGGCGACCTGCGCCAGACCGAGCGCAGCCTGCGCGAGCAGGAAAGCAAGGTGGCGCTCGAATGGGAGCGCCGCGAGACCGCCAAGATCAGGCAACTCGAGCAGCGGGTTGAGGAATTGATTGCGCGTTTCGAAGTTCAGAGCAAGGATGCGTTGGAACGGCTGGCTCGTTCCGAAGCGAAGCGCCGCCTGGTGTCAGACGCCCAGGTCCGAGGCGCCAAGGCGCGCCGGGAGCTCCGGGACGACTTCCGCACGGCCGCCCAAAGCATGTCGCAGTCGACTACGGAATCGCCGCCCCAACCTCCGGCGGTCGAAGAGGGAGCCACGGTCAGGCTTTCGGAGCTAGGCGCGGTCGGACGCGTGACGCGGAAACTGGCTGATGGCGGCTTCGAAGTGCAGGCCGGCTCGTTGAAGCTCCGGGTGGCGGCGGCCGACATCGCCGAAGTTCTGCCGGCCTCTCACGCAGCGGGCAGACTTCCCGCCCGCGTCACCGTTCAGCATCTCCCGCGGGAGCCAAAGGAGCTGTCCGAAATCAACGTGATCGGCAAGACCTCCGAGGAAGCGCAAGAGGCCGTCGACAAGCTGCTCGACGATGCCTTGCTGGCCGAAGTGACCAGGGTGCGAGTGATTCACGGGCACGGCATGAACGTCCTGCGGCGGGCGCTGTGGCAAATGTTCGCCGGCCATCCTCTTGTCGAGCGCTACTACCAGGCCGAGCAGCACGAAGGCGGTGCGGGAGCGACGATCGTCGAGGTGCGGGCGTAGGACGATGCACCCTGCGTTCTGGGCGGTGCTCGGCAAACCGACGCGAATATGATCGGCTACACTATCTACAACTAGGATCACCGACGAACTCGGCTTGGTAGCGACCGGCAATCCGGTACGTCCCCACCGACACAATTCATCGTCGTCGAGAACTGGTTTGAAGAGCTGAAACGGCTGGGGCCGAGCGACAATTGAGATAGAAATTCCGTCGATGCTGCTGCCTCTGACGGTGCCGGTTTAGGGATGCGGTCCCTTGTGTCGCCCATTCCAGGGCTTCCCCGAACTGCTCCTTTTTTCCCCACTGAAGCCGTGGGCTGAGATTGTTGCGGCCCCTGACGGGGCCGGTTTGGTCATTCATCTGCCGCTGTGTAGTGGCGTTTTTCACTTGCGAACAGAGCCGCGTTGCCCCAACCGTTTGGCGTAGACAGTCGGCTGGCCGAACATAGCCGCACAGAGCCGTGGGCGTTAGCCTGCGGGCCCAAGCCTTCGGTCGACGCGAATCTGTACGCTTCTCGCCGCGGGCCCTCACCCTGACGGGTGCGGCTCTGTCCGGTTCTCGCGTGCGGGGCCCCGCCCCTGACGGCGCGGCTCTGTCCGGTTCTCGGGTGCACGCTCTCTCGTTATTCCGGAACGCGCAGCTTGACGGTCTGAAAGCCCAGCCAGGCAGACTCGGGGAAACGAGCGCTATGATGGCGGAAAGTGATGGTCAACTCCTCGGCGCCGGCGATTTGCTCTTCCCCAATAATCGCGTAGCCGGAAAGAATAGACCCAGGCGAAAGCGGGAACCAGTTGTCCTTGTGGTCCGCGTGCCAATCGATTGAGAGAGCGTGTCTCACTTGACGAGCTTCGAAACTGAACCGCAGCCCGGACATGTGAAACCAGAGTGTCTGATCGCCTACGTTCGTCAGCTTGACGGATAATTGAAGGTTCCCGGCAGTGGTGCGAACGAGCTTACACTCCAGCTTGGGGGGAGGCCTTCCCGTATGAGCTAGGCGGCGGAGAAACCCCCGCAAGGTGGCTTCCGATAGCTCGTCGATCGCTTGGCGGACAAAGTAGAGGTCAACCTTTCCCGCCTCCAAGCTACTCCAACGTGCGTTCTTGTAGTACCCGTGACCGCCGGCTACCCGGGCAAGAAAGACAATCCTTTCCTGACCAGCACTATAGGTCGGCCCCACCCAGGCGCTGGCGCCAAAGTGAATCCTTTGCGCTCTCGAAAGATCCCCTTTGATAATCTTGAGCAGTTTCGCATCAGCGTACATCGGCCCATCTGCCGCCGTGGCGCGATAGTCTGTGGAGAGAATCGTGACCACTGCGACGACTTCCGCTTCATCGATCAAGGCTTCAAGCTGCTGGGTGCTCGGACCTGCGGACGCAGCAACTGCGAACAGCGCTGCAGCGATCCGCATGGCAGTTAGTATCATGGGGTGAGGGTCCGCAAGCTTGCAGGGTTCATACGGCCTATCCGACAACCGAGCCCTTCCTTTACTCTCAGGCTACACTCAAACCGGCGTGCTCGGTTCCGCACCTCAGTCTCGAACGGCAACGCTGGCACGGATAGGTTCGCTCGTTCTCTGTCTATGCGCTTCCTGCTGGTTGGCCTGCTCGTCGCCGCCGGCGCCAGACACCTATGCGGTGCTCCAGACCATGCCCGTAACTTTGCCAAGCGGAGCAAAGATCCAGGCGGAGGTGGCGATAACTCCCCAGGAGCACCAGACGGGGATGATGTTTCGGGATCACGTACCCGCTGATCATGGCATGCTGTTCGTTTTTGCCGACATGCAGCCGCGGTCCTTCTACATGTACCAAACCCTCATCCCACTCGATATCTTGTGGATCGATGCGGACCGGCGCATCGTCTACATCTCGGCCGACACGCCACCTTGCCCGGCAAAGAATCCCGCGGCTTGCCCTAACTACGGAGAAGGCGTGCCCGCCCAGTATGTGCTCGAACTCGCGGGCGGGCAAGCCGCGGCGCAGGGCCTACAGGTTGGCGACCGGCTCAGCTTTTAGCTATCCTCTTGCAATACATGAGGGAAAGCCAGCTTCGGAAACTACTGGAAGCGGTCAAGGATGGGTCCGTCGATCCAGACCAGGCACTTCAGCAGCTCGAGCACCTGCCGTTCGAGGACCTTGGGTTTGCCAAGGTCGACCACCACCGCGCGCTGAGGCACGGTATGCCCGAGGTCGTTCTCGGGCGCGGCAAGACGGTGGAGGAAGTAGTCGAGATCTCGAAGCGGCTGCTGGAGCAATCGGAAAACCTTCTCATCACTCGCGCCGACGAGGAAATGGCCACGGCGGTCAAAACGCTGAACAAAGATGCGGAGTACTTCCCGCGTTCCGGAGCGATTCGGGTTTGGGGGGACAGGCTAATTCGGGGCAAAAGCAAGATCGCTATCGTATGCGCCGGAACCGCCGACCTTCCGGTGGCCGAAGAGGCTCAAGTCACGGCCGAAGTGATGGGTAATGAAATCGATACGATTTACGACGTGGGTGTGGCCGGCATCCATCGGCTGCTATCAAACCGTGACCGACTGGTGAACGCGCGGGTCATCATTTGCGCGGCCGGTATGGAGGGAGCGCTGCCGAGCGCGGTCGGCGGCTTGGTGGCGGTACCCGTTATCGCCGTGCCTACGAGCGTCGGCTACGGGGCAAGCTTTGGTGGGCTGGCGGCCTTGCTGGGGATGCTCAACAGTTGCTCCAGCAACGTTTCGGTCGTCAACATCGATAACGGTTTCGGGGCAGCTTACGTAGCGACGCTCATTAACCGCGTCTGATTCTCCCAGTACAAACTGTATTCGCTGAAAAGCACCGACGGGCGGGCACAGTGGCACGTCCCTACCAATGCTATCGCGGGAATGCGGGTCAGCCGCTCGGTTTGCTTGGCGCCGGCGCGCCCCGTAGCAGACCCTCGGTGCTGAGATCTTCGTCGGGCCGCTGTAGAAGTACAGGCGATACGATCCGACTCGCTACGCTAGGCGTGGGATTTTTGCAATTCCGAATCTTCGAGGGAATCCAGGCCCACCCGGCCACGTGCGGGGCAAACGTGGCCGCTCAGCCTACCACCGATACGGCTCTCCTGGCTTGAGGACGACCACTTCGGTTTCCGGCTGGTCTTTGAGATGTTCTCGTAGTTGCTCGGGTGTGCCGGTGAGTACCGGAAAAGTTCCGTAGTGGATAGGGATGACTTTGGAGGGTTTGAGGAAGCGGCATGCGAGGGCCGCTTCGCGAGGATCCATCGTAAACAAATCCCCAATGGGAAGCATCGCCAACTCGGGTTTGTAAAGTTCCCGAATGAGCTGCATGTCACTAAACACGCAGGTGTCGCCGGCGTGGTAGAAGCTAGGGCCGTCGGGCGGCTGCACGACATAGCCCGCGGCTTCACCGCCGTAAACTAGCTGCCCGTCGTCCTCAATGATGACGCTGCTGTGCTGGGCGTGGGTCATCGTGACCTTGACGCCGGCAACGGACTGGCTTCCTCCCTTATTCATGGGCAGCACGTTGCCGACACCCTTGGCGCCCAGCCACTGGCAGATTTCGTAGATCGCCACCACGGGCGGCTTGAAACGTTTCGCGACTTCCAACAGGCTGCCAATATGGTCCGGGTGGCCGTGCGTCACCAGCACGGCATCCACGCGGTCGAGTTGGTGGTCTTTTGGATAGGAAGGGTTGCCGTCAAACCAGGGATCGATCAAGATCACCTCTCCACTGGAAAGGTTGACCTCGAAGCTCGAGTGCCCCAACCAAATAATGTCGAGGGTCGATGACATGGGCCTCCTCCCCGCTAGGAGATCCCGCCGGACGCGCGATCCGATCTGTGCCGCGGGAGGGCCGAACGGGGCTTCTTCTTGAGAAGTCTCGCCACGGCTCGGACGAGATCCTGCGCTTCGGTGGGACCCTTCGCTAGAACGGCGTCGGCCCCGGTTGACTTCTGTGTCAAGCCCAGCTTCTCGGCGTACCCGGAAAGGATCACTACGGGGACCCGCTTGTTTCTCTCGCGAATTCCCTGCAGAACCTCAAGGCCGGAGACCTCGGGCATGCGATAGTCCGTGACCACCAAGTCGAAAGGTTCCTGGTCGAACTTTTCAAGCCCTGAGCGGCCGCTTTTCGCCGTCTCGACTGCGTAACCAAGATCCTCTAAAAGGTCACGCCGCGCGATCAGACCATGTTTGTTGTCATCGATCAGTAGGATTCGGGGAGGTTGTCGTTGCTTCATCCACAGAGCGCCCAGCCTTCGTACAGTTTCAATCGGCGGACAGAATATCAGTGTGCGACAAGGATGTCAACTCGTCTTCGATGTAATGTCAACGCCCAATAGAAATGTCCCCTCGGTAGCCCCGTAGAAATGCCCCCTTGTTGATAGGAGAAAATCGTCGTCGCCGGGGCTGTGGGAATGTAGGAATCGCGCAGCGATTTCCAAGGGGCGGTGGGAAGGGTGGGAAACCCCCGCCGTTGGGCGTTCGAACTGGGCTTGCTCTGAGCGGGGGTTTCCACGCTTTCCATCCGGCCCGTCATTTCCACAGCCTTACGAATTTGCCGCCTGTTTTCTCGCTAAGAACGGCTGCCGCCAGGGGTGCTTCGCCGCCGGCTTGCGCGTCCGCGGAGCCACTCGTTACTGCGGCTCGGCATCGGCGCGATGCCCGCAAGCCGCATCTTCTTGCTCAGGTGGTCTTGATGCGTACCGTGATGGCGCTCCACGCGGCCCTTGGCTGGCGGCGACGATGGCGCCATGATGCGCATGCCTAGTTTGGCGCACAGGCCCCCGAAATGGGTTTCCGGTTCGCTCCCTTCGATCGCTTCGCGCGACGTCGGCTGGCGCTTGTAAACGTTTTTCCAGTCGCAGTACAACGCCTTCGGAAGGCCGTGTTGACGCACCCAGGCGGCGCGTAAATCGGCCGCCGCCCAAGTCGTATCTTCGCTCGCAAAGCGGCACGGCACCAGACCTGTCGCATCGCCCACAAAGTTCAGCAGGCAACCTTGGGGCCCGCGTCCTGCGAGCCAGTCGTGGTGCGAACCGTCGAGTTGGATTAGTGCGCCGCAATGAGCGCGGCACTGGCACCGGCTGCGGTGCGGTTTTCGCTTGCCACGGCGGCTCCACAGGCTCCCGTGCCGGCGAGGGGGCGAAAAGCCGCTGGGGTCCGCAAACGGCACCAGCCCCGCGCGGTGAACTCCTCCGGGACCCTCCCCCCCGGCATCTCCGAGATGGGTAGTAAGATGCTGAATCTATGTGGGTTATGGGAAATTGGGTTTGTTTGGTAAATTTGTCGCTCGGCAGCATGGACGCGGACGCTGGAACAGCGCCAGGTCCGCGCTACAAGCTGCCCCCAATAGTGGTCGCCCGTGGCTGCTCTCGTGGGTCGCCTGCACTTAGGCGAAGGTGGACCGTGACCCGGCGGAGCGATCCGTCGCGTCTTGTCGAGCCGGGCGTTCCGCGGCACCAGAACCAGAACTGTAACCCATTGATTCCCCACGGGTTGCTCGAAATTGGCTTTGTTTGGTATTTTTCTTTGCTCCGTTGGCTCGTTGCTCCGAATTGCCCGTGCTCGAATTGACCCCGGAATGCTTCAGTGCCCAATCATATTGTACCCCGCCAATCCAAGGCCGCGTCGCTGTTATCTGAACGAAGATGCTTTGAATCAACAACTTATATTGCGTGACATGCCGGGGACTGGAGGGTAGAAAACTGGTGAAATACAGGCGGGATTTGGGTTGGCTCTTTCCTGGGGCGCGAACAAGAGAAACGGCCGAGGCTGGAAACGGCACCAGCCCCGCGCTGCGGGACTCGCTCCCGCACAGCCTTGCGACGAGCGAATGGGAACGCGGTAATGGCGCCCTGAGGGCGACCAGAGGTCGCCCCAGCGGGCCGGAGGCCCGCGCCACCCGGTGAGCAGTCCGCAGACCGGGGAACGGGCGACGGGGCCGAGTCGTGCAGATCGCCGCGCCACCAGTGCAGAAAAAGGCCGCAGGTCTGGGCCAAACGACAGCCCAGGCTTGCGCTACGGGACTGTGTCAGCCCCGGCGTGAGCAACACGACTTGTACCTCCCGCTAAAGACCTCGTGAGCAATCCAGGCTAGTCGCCGTAGGCGATGCCGTGCGATCTGCCGTTCGTTGGCGCGAAGTGATCACCATGGACCTTGACCTCCGGTTCCGGATCAGCTTGGACACTAGAGAGCACTGATCCAGGCCGGCTAGGCTGGTGATTTTGCTCGGCGCGGATTCGTTTCAACACTTGAGCTCGTATTCGTCTGCCCTGAGCGCGTGTGAAAAGCAGTTCGCCGCTGGAAGCAACCTTTGCGTCCTTCCTGCTCCATTGGGGGCGCATGATGCCCTTGCTCGAGTGGCGGCCGGGACCCAGCAATAGATGTCCGACTTCATGAGCTATGAGATGCCCTAATAACAGCCCGCCTGCGTCGGCCCCGACGCGATCCGCTATCTCCCTCGCCCGATGGGAGAAGACATAGGCATATTTGCTGAACTGATCTTCGGGAGCCTGCACAGCAAACCCGCAAATCGTGCTCGCAAGGGGAAATCGTTCGGCCTGTGCTCGGGGAAGAATGTTGAGCTGTAGCTGCGAGGGTCCGCCCCCAAGCTGGTGACAGGCGGGGTACTGGGAGATTTCGGCCGGGCTGGTAGGACAGTCCACCAATGCGACTTCCGTGCCGGCCTTGAGAAAGACCCGTGACGCGTGCCCTTTGGCTTGCAGCAGGGTCTCTCGGGGGATCTGGGCGTCGTTGTAGACCAGCACTGTGATCCGCAAGTCCGGGTCTAGCTTGTTGGCGGACGCGCTTCCAGCAAGACCAAGTGAACCGACGCTCAAGATGTTCAACGATGCACCTAAAACGAAGCATTTTCTGAAGTACCTGCTCATGTTCTCGACCTCCAGTGGTTTGGTTGATAGGCCGAGTTTGGGTCAGGTCAGCAGGTACCTCAATGCACCAACGGGCCAAATCGAAGCTGATTGTTTGTTAACGGTTAAGCTTTTGAAAGAAAAGAACTTCCCCGTCGGGGAATTAGCTGCCAAGGGGGTTTCAGGAGTCCGGGTTGGGGTGCTATAATCCACGGAGGATTGGGGAGCATGCGTTCCTTCGAACCGGAGGAGCCGGAGGTGAACGGGGCCTGTCCCTCACCCGGACAGAGCCGCGCCCGTGAGGGCGCGGGCCCGTGGGCTCACGCCCACGGCTCTGTTTGGTGCTCGTGCCCGAGTCGGTAGGCAGGCGGCATGACCGCTCCGCCGAAAACCCGGGGGTTTTGATCCCCTTGGGTGGGCCTGAGGCCGGTGGCGGCACCGGACTCTTGAGGGGGACTGACCGCTCCCTGACGGTCGCGGCTCCGTTTATCTTGGCGAAGGCCCATGGACACTCACTGGCGATCGCGGCTCTGAATTGCTCGTTGCGAGCGTGTGACGAACATGTGAGAAGCTGAAGGCTCGCCATGCCCGATGCCATGCAAACGTCGAAGATCTTGCGCTTTGAGGCGTTTGAGGTCAATCTGACGACGGGCGAATTGCGGAAGGGCGGGGTGCGGATCCGGCTCGCCGAGCAGCCCTTTCAGATCCTCTCAGCGTTGCTTGAACGCCCGGGGAAGTTGGTGACCCGGGAAGCGCTGCGGGAGCGACTGTGGTCCGACGATACCTTTGTTGATTTCGACCGCAGCCTCAACATCGCGGTCGTCAAGATCCGCGAAGCGCTGGGCGACTCGGCCACCGAGCCCCGCTACATCGAGACCCTCCCTCGGCGCGGCTACCGCTTCATCGGACAAATCGAGCGCCTCGATCCCACCGGTGAAATCGTCGGGCTCCCGGCGGGCGCGGGCACGAAAGGAACCATTTCCCATTACCGTCTTTTGGAAAAGCTCGGCGAAGGCGGCATGGGCGTGGTCTACAAGGCCGAGGACACCACGCTGAAGCGAAACGTGGCGCTGAAATTCCTCGCCCCTCATCTGACCCAAGACCCGCAGGCCAAACAGCGCTTCCTACGAGAAGCGCAGGCCGCGGCAACTGTCGATCACCCCAACATCTGCGCCGTCCATGAGATCGACGAGGTGGGCGGGCAGACGTTCATCGCGATGGCCTACGTCGAGGGACAAACTCTCGACAGAAAGATCCAACAAGGGCCGCTCGAGCTCGGAGAAGCTGTCGGAATCGCGAGCGAAGTGGGGCTGGGGTTGGAGGCGGCTCACCACAAAGGCATCGTTCACCGCGACATCAAGGGCGCGAACATCATGATCACCGAGGCGCGGCCGGGCGTGGCATCGCAGGTGAAGGTGATGGACTTCGGCCTGGCGCGGCTGGTGGACCAACGGAGTCTGACGAGCCGCGAGACGGCGCTGGGCACGCTATCCTACGTGGCGCCGGAACAGGCTCGCGGGGAGGCGGTCGATCGACGGGCGGACATCTGGTCGCTGGGGGTGGTGCTCTATCAGATGGTGAGCGGCCGGTTGCCGTTCAAGGGTGAGACTGACGCCGCGGTTCTGTATGCGATTCTCCACAAGGACCCCGAGCCGCTGACAGACGTTGAAGACAGTGTGCCGATCGAGATCAAGAACGTGATCGAGAAGGCCCTCGCGAAGGAGCCGGATCAGCGCTACCAGCAAGTGGGAGAGTTGCTGGAGGATCTCGGAAGCATTCGGGAGCAACAGGAGGTCCCAGGCGGTGCGAGGGCGCCTCGGAAACGAGCTGCCAAGCTGAAGCCTCTCCGCACCCTGCCACGGCGCAGACGCTTGGGCATTGTCACGTTAAGTGCTCTAATCTCGATCTGGTGATTTCGGTGTAGCCTTTGGGGATGGACACCATCTCCTTCAAACGTCACCGCTTTCCACCGGAAATCATTCGACGCGCCGTTTGGCTCTATGCCAGGTTCACTCTGAGCTATCGGGATGTGGAGGATCTTCTTGCGGAGCGAGGCCTGGATATTTCCTACGAGAGCGTACGGCGCTGGTTCCTCAAGTTTGGTGCGCCGATTGCCCAAAACCTGCGCCACATGCGACCCATTCCCAACGGCTATTGGCATCTTGATGAGATGGTCATCGTGATTCGTGGGCAGCGTTATTGGTTATGGCGCGCGATCGACAATGGAGGCGAGGTCTTGGATTTCCTCGTGCAATCGAAGCGGAACGCCAAAGCAGCCTTGAAGTTGATGCGCAAACTGCTGAAGAAACAAGGCTGGACACCCACCCGGATCACAACCGATAAACTCAGGTCCTATCACGTCGCCATTCGAATCCTCGGCCTAACGGCTCAACACATCGACAATAAGCGTGCGAATAATCGTGCCGAGAATTCGCATCAGCCCGTCCGGCGTCGAGAACGAAAACAGCAGCGTTTCAAATCACCGGGTTCGGCCCAACGCTTCCTGAACATCCAAGCCGCCGTTTACAATACCTTTTACCTCCAACGTCATTTATGCAATAGACTCACGTTCAAACGATTTCGGAAAGACGCATTCAATGTATGGGAAACTGCGAGTGCGGCCGCCTGAAAGGGAATCCATGCGGGCCTTTGCGGCCCAACACGATTAACGTGACAATGCCGACGCTTGGCGTGGGCTTTCGGAATCGCCGCGGCGGCGGTTGCGGTGACCATGGCCGGCGTGGCCGTGCGGAACTTCCTGCCTACGTCCGAAGCCCCCCTGGAACCCATGCGGCCGGTTCCGCTCACCAGCTACCCGGGCGCGGAGATGGGCGCTTCATTTTCCCCCGACGGCAGCCGAGTGGTCTTCGGTTGGAACGGGGAGACGCAAGACAATCCCGACATCTACGTCAAACTCATCGGGCCCGGCCCGCCGCTGCGACTGACTACCGATCCCGCTTGGGATCACAGCGCCGTCTGGTCGCCGGACGGTCGCCACATAGCCTTTCTCCGCGGACACCCCCTGGCCATGAAAAAAAAGGGCCTGTACCTGGTTCCCGCTCTTGGCGGGCAGGAACGCAAACTGGCTGAGACCCGGATGCCCGGCGTTTTTCTTCTGGGGACCTGCCTGAACTGGTCCCCCGACGGCCGTTGGCTGGCCGTATGCGATGGGGAGGATGACTCCCCCTTCCAGTTGAGCGTGTTTCTGCTCTCGGTTGATACCGGCGAAAGGCGAAGGTTGACGTCGCCGACAAAGGGCCACGGCCGCGCAGCTAGCTTTTTTGGAGACGTCAGCCCCGCCTTTTCTCCGGACGGCCGCACGCTTGCCTTCGCCCGGTACGGCTCCGGGTATACGAGCGATCTCTACCTGCTGGATCTCGACGAAGATCTGAACCCGAAAGGTGAACCGCGCCGGCGGACCTTTACCGAAGCCGTGACAACCAGTTCCGTCTTTACCCCCGACGGCCGCGACATTGTTTTCTCTTCCGGTCCTCTCGGCGAGCCCAGCCTTTGGAGAGTGCCGGTATCCGGGTCCGCCTCGCCCGAACGGCTGCCGTTTGGAGAGCGCGGGGATTACCCCAGCATCTCCCGTCAGGGGAATCTCGTGTATACAAGGGGCGAAGCGAACCCTAGGCATCTGGCGTGTCAATCTGCCCATTACGGACGGCGCGGCGGTCAAGTTGATTTCCTCTTCAAGGGCGGACAGCGAGGCGCTATATTCTCCCGACGGCGACAGCATCGCGTTCGTGTCGACTCGCTCCGGAAGCGTTGAGATCTGGAAGTGCGACAGCGACGGTTCGAACGCGGTACAGTTGACTTCGCTTGGCGCCCCATTAACAGCTCAGCCCGGCTGGGCTCCCGATGGGAAGAGCATCGTATTCAATTCCGACGCAGAGGGGCATTTCGATGTCTACGTCGTCAACGCCGACGGGGGCGCGCCCCGGCGCTTGACGAGCGATCCGTCGAGGGACCTCTATCCAACCTGGTCGAGAAACGGAAAGTGGATCTACTTCTGCTCCAACCGCACAGGGGATGTGCAGTATTTCAGGATGCCGGCGGCCGGGGGAGGCCCCGCCCAGCGAGTTGCGGCCGGGTGCGGCATATCGATGGAGTCACCCGACGGCAGTCTGTTCTACTTTGTGAGTGGCTGGCCCAACCGGTCTCTATGGAGAGTGCCGGTCGAGGGCGGCGAGGAAAGCCAGGTCCTTGAATCTTTGTTTGGTAGCATCTACGATGTCGTCGAGGACGGGGTCTATTTCGTCCCCCCATCGAAGGGGGCCGACTATTCGCTTCACTTCCTCCGCTTTGCCACGGGCGCCGTCGAGCCGATCCATGATATCGAGAGACAGCCCGTCGGCACCATGAGCGTTTCTCCCGACGGCCGGTCGATCCTCTACGCTCAGTGGGAGAAACTGGAAAGCGACATCATGCTGGTCGAGAATTTCCGGTGAGGGGGGGAGTGGGGTTTTCCGCCGTGCTGACAGAGCCGCGGACGGAAGTCCGCGGTCCCGGTGGCGTTGTCCCGACGGTTCGGCGGCGACCCTCAGCTGGCCGAACATAACCGAACAGAGCCGTGCCCGTCAGCCCGCGGGCCCGCGCTCGGGCGGCGCGATTCTGTGCGCTTCTCGCGCCGCGGGCCCGCGCCCTGACGGGCACCAGTGGGCCGACTCGCCCTGGGGTTTCCTCCCTAGGCGTGGCGAACGTCACCGCTGCTGCGGTTCAGGTCGGCGCTGTCCGCTGCTTGCGCTGCTCGAGCAGCTGGTAGGCCTCGCGCTTCGAGATGCCGCGTTCACGCGCCGCCTGTTTGATCGCATCCATCTTAGCCAGGCCTTGTTTTTCGACGAGTTCGGCCACCCGTTGCTGAACGGTCCGCGGCTCTTCGGGCTCGACCGTGCCGCGCCCAATCAGGAGGGTGATCTCCCCTTTTACGGTTTTTCTGGATTGCAGCTCGGCCAAAACTTCCGAAGTCGGGCCGCGAAGAAATTCCTCGTGGATTTTCGTGAGCTCGCGGGCGACAACTATCGGCCGCTCCCCGAGAATCGCTTTCACGTTGGCCAGGGTCTCTAGAATTCGGTGCGGCGCCTCGTAGAAGACGAGGGTGGCCGTGGAATGGGCCATGGCTCGCAGGGTCTTGCGGCGCTGGGTTTTTTTGGCCGGGAGGAAGCCGCCGAAGCGGAACGCATCGGTGGGCAGGCCGGAAGCGGCCAGCGCTGTCTCGACGGCGACGGGTCCGGGAATGGGCACAACGGGAACGCCCGCTGCGATGGCTTCGGTGACCACGCGGTAGCCGGGGTCAGCGATGGCCGGCATGCCGGCGTCTGAAACCACGGCGATGTCCTTGCCTTGCCGGGCTTCACGCACGAGCTCGGCGGCACGCCGCGTTTCGTTGTGCTCGTGATAGCTGAGCAGCCGTTTGCGGATGTCGAAATGATTCAGCAGCCGCCGGGTGTGGCGCGTGTCCTCGCAGGCGATCAGGTCTACCTCCTTGAGGATGCGCAGCGCCCGCAGGGTGATGTCTTCGAGGTTGCCGATGGGCGTTGCGACCAGGTAGATTGTGCCGGGCATGGCTTCCGCGGAAGAATCAGTCGGCGTTGTACGAGTTGCGGCTGTCGGGCTGGGTGCGCCTGACTGTGGCGGTCATAGGGAGCCTCGACGGTGATGACGCTAGATTCTTAACATCCATCTTTAGCACAAGGAACCCATCTACAATGGGCACAGGGACGCGTCTTTGAGGGTCGGTGTGACGGCCTGGCGAGCCGAGCAGGTCTCCATAACGCGTAGATGCGCTCATGAGCGAGCCTTTTGAAGTACTCGAGCACACGGCCGACATCGGGTTCCGCGCCTGGGGCGCCACCCCGGCGGAGCTCTTCGAGAACGCCGCCCAAGCCATGATGTCCATTGCCGCCGAGACCGAGACGATCGATCCGCGTGGCGAAGTCGCGATTCAGGCAACGGGAGAGGATTACGAATCGTTGCTTGTCAACTGGCTCGGCGAGGTTCTCTATCGCTTCGACGCCGGCCTGTTTGCGGCCAGCGAATTCCGCGTGGATAAGATCGAGCCAACGACGCTCGAGGGAAGACTCGTCGGTGAGGCGCGCGACCCGGCTCGTCATCGCTGGAAGCTCATTGTCAAAGCGGTAACGTATCATGACATCGAGGTTCTCGAGCGCGACGGCCGCTGGGAGTCGCGCATCTTCCTGGACATATGAGTCTCGCCGAGCGACTGGAAAGAATCGACGACTTCCGCTGGCGCATCCCGCGGGACGATAGCCTTGGGATGCGCACCGACGTTGTGGTGTATGCCACCAAGCAGATCATCGACAAGATCGCCAAGGACAAATCGCTAGAGCAAGCGGCGAACGTTGCTACGCTGCCGGGAATCGTCGGACCGAGCTTGGCGATGCCCGATATTCACCAGGGCTATGGTTTCCCCATTGGCGGCGTGGCAGCGACGGATTACTCGAGTGGTGTGGTCTCTCCGGGCGGCGTGGGGTTCGACATCAACTGCGGCGTGCGGCTGGTTCGTCTGAACCGCAGCCGGCAGGACGTGCGCCTCCGTCTGCGCGAGCTCGTTAACCAAATCTTCCGAGATGTGCCCTGCGGAATGGGCGGTTCGGGTTTCGTCAAAATCAATCTTCGCGACCTGGACCGCGTGTTGGTCGAGGGCGCGCAATGGATGGTCAACCACGGCTACGGCGAGCCTCGAGACCCAGAATTCGCGGAAGCTGGGGGTGCCCTGGCTGGTGCCGATCCCGACAAGGTTTCGGATCGAGCGAAACAGAGGGGCCGTCCTCAGATCGGGACCTTGGGCAGCGGGAATCATTTTCTGGAAATTCAGTACGTCGAGCAGATTCACGACGAGCAGGCAGCCCGGACGATGGGTCTCTCCGCCGATCAGGTGGTCGTGCTCATCCATTCCGGCTCTCGCGGATTGGGACATCAGGTGTGCACCGACTACTTGCGTGAAATGGGCGCCGGGATGAGGAAGTACGACATTCACCTGCCCGATCGCCAGCTCGCCTGCGTGCCGACGCAGTCACCGGAAGGACAGAGCTACCTGGCCGCCATGCGCGCGGCTGCCAATTTTGCGTGGGCCAATCGGCAAGGTATTACTCACTTTTTGCGGGGCGCCTTGAAGCGCATTCTCGGCGACGACGCGCAAGCCGATGTCGTCTACGACGTGTGCCACAACATCGCCAAACACGAAAGGCACGAAGTCGCCGGCAAGCAGCGTGACGTGCTGGTGCACCGCAAGGGCGCCACGCGGGCTTTCCCGCCACATCACCCCGAGTTGACCCCGGCCTACCGCGAGATCGGGCAGCCTGTGTTCATTCCCGGCAGCATGGGGACTGCGTCGTGGGTGCTGGTGGGCCAGCCCGGCTCGATGGAAGCAACCTTCGGCACGACGTGTCACGGGGCCGGACGCCTGCTCAGTCGTACCGCCGCGAAGAAGGGCAGAGACGTTAAGCAGGTGATCAAGAGTCTTGAAGAGGCGGGGGTTCTCGTCCGCAGCGAAAGCAGAAAGGGAATCCTCGAGGAGATTCCGGAAGCGTATAAAGACGTGGACGAGGTGATCGAGGTCGTCCACAACGCCGGGCTGGCGAAGAAGGTCGCGCGGCTGCGCCCCATGGGCGTGATCAAGGGGTGAGGGGTCCCCTGATACGCATCCCGAATCTGTTTGCACTAGCAGCCATGAGTGCCGACGATCCTCCGGTGAGATATCCGGACTAGTAGATCTTCAGGTCTAAGGGGTCACAAGTCTCGCCGTTCTCTCTCTGAAGGCCATCGTAGAACTCTCGCGGGTTGTATTCGTTTTGGGTGAATGTCTCTTCACCGTTCAGGCGCCCGTACGTTGTGTCGTGGATCCAGATTTCGTAGCGTGTGGGGGCGTCGCCTCGAATCAGTGCGTCCAATCCTTCGGGTGAGCCGTGCCAGCGCAGTTGCTCAGGGAGTCCACGGCAGTACCCGCCCCCGTCCTTTTTGACCCCGATGTATCTGGGAATCATGTCGAAGGTGAATTGATAATCCACTCCTCGGTCGAACCAGAGACCATACGTGGGGACCTGTAGCGACTTGGGGTCCATCTTCCCGTGATTGGCTTCTTCCGGGAAAGGAACGATGGTTCGTGCGATCGCTTTCATGTGAAGCGGCCCGTGGGTGAAGTTTCGCGGGATTTGGTCGCGAACAGCCCGATAGAAAGTATCTCCGGGGCGCAGGAAGGGATCGACGTCGTAGTGATCGTTCCAGGGGAAGCGGATTGTATAGGAGACTCGGATCCCGATCGGGTTGCCGCTCTCCGTGTAGAGCGTCTCGCCCGTAACGTCGGAGACTTTGGTGCGGGCGAGCTGGAGATCGCGGCGAATTTCCTCGTACGCCGCCGACGCTGCCACGACCAGCGGAGCGCAACACGCTAGCCCGAGGCCCACAAGGAAAGCGATGACGGCTTGGTATTTGCGGTCTGTGTTGTACAGGTACCGGCAAGTCAGCAACAGTGCGGATGTCGCCGCAATGAGATAGACGCCTGCCAGCCAAGGGAGAGAATCCGGCCCGTGGACGCTTAGCCCGACGAGGAGCCAGGCCAGGATGACGTAGACGAAGACGAAAGCGACAGCGATGATCTTCACGGGGTCAGTGCTTTTCGTCCCCCTGCCGCGCTGGACCGAGAGCCCGAGGGGGCGAGGAGAAGGTTTGGGCGGCGCTGGGCAGGGCCACGGGTTTACACGACCGCGCATCGCGAGGTGCGCGTGCCACCGCAACGGTGGCAGACGACTCTGCGAAAGTTGGGCGAAATGCGGCCTAGCAAAGGCCGAGCCAGTTGTCCCAGACAAGACTTTCTGATCGTCCTGGCGATGTGGCGTACGCTTTCAGCGTGCTGTGTCGGGCTTTCGAGCCCGACATTTCCGAATCTATATGGTGAACTCGTCTCCGGGACGGTTCGCTAGCGGCTTGACGGCGAGAATCGTAGAGTGCGGATGCGGTCGAAAAACTGGTCGATCGCCAAGCCGGAAGGGCTACTTCCCGCGGCAACAGCGGCCTGTTGCTTACCGGTTCGTGGCAGGCCAACGACAAACCGGTAGTCCCTTACGTCCAAGATGGGTCGGTGTTGATAATCGGTAACGGTCTGCTTTCCCGTGGCCGCATCCCGCTCAACGAAAAAGACCCCCTGCCAGAGGCCGACCGTGGGCCCGAAGACATCGGCGGGCCGGCTGTTGAGGAATAGTACGACGTCCTGTCCAACCTGGAATCGCGGAAATCCGGCAATGTGCAATCGCTTGCCGTTGAGCTCGCCTCCAACCATGCGGAATTGGTATTCGCGTCCCGCCAGGTAGGAGGGAATCGCCTGTGATACCTGTAACGTCACCTTAGAGTAGATGTAGCCGTTGTCGGAGTTCTTTTCCGGCGTAATGTTTGTGATGTGTCCGCCGACAATGTTGGTGGCCAATTGGCTAAGCTGCCCTACATCGACACGTAGTACGGTCGATGCCGACAAGTTCAGCGTCGCCAACAAGATCAATGTGAGTCGCGCCACGGCCATCATCATGAAAGCACTCCTAGGCTCACTGAACCGAAACTAACCCCGAACCGCTCCGATTTCCGCCTATGGTGAGGCGAATCGGCAATTGGCCTGTCAGCCCGACGGGGATGGCGAGATCGGCTTGTCCGAGTCCGGCGAAACCGGGCGTTAAACCGAGGAAGAATATTTCCACCTCGAGTCCTCCGATTTCGGCCTTTGCTTCAGAGGTTACCTGAGAAAGCGGGCTAACCGGAGCCGCCTTTCCTGTGGGGACCGGGGGACTCACGGGCCCCTGCCCTGTGAAGAACAAGCTGATCTTGCTCCCTTGCGCGGCAGGGTTATCAACCGAGTTCACCGTGAAGTCTTGGTTGAGAACGGCTGCCTGGCTGCCATCGATCAAGAACAGTTCCGGCGCGGTTTCAGTAATGTCGATAGGAATCGAACCCGTCTGACGTAGATCTGTCCGCACGATGAAGCCGCCCCGACCGGCCGGCGTCTCGACCGGCACCTGTCCGTTGATTTGAGTGGGCGATACGTAAAGCAGAGCCGCACGTACGGCGTTCACGAAGACTTCCGCGCCTCCCAGTCGGGTGGGCAGGGGAAACTGCCGCGGAGCCTGAGCGGTCGACGCGGAGAGCTGCGAGCCGAATAGGGTGAACAGTGACCCAGGCGCCAGTGCCTGCGACAGCATGTTGGCCGCACTGACGATGCCTGCTCGAGTGAGCTTCGGTTCTATTCCGATCGGCGCGCCCGCCAACACTTCTAAATTGACTTGTACGGTTGCTGGTGGTCCGGAGTGTCCTTCGAGCTGGATGGAAGCCGTCGCCTGGTAGCTTCCGACCGCGAGACCGGAAACATCCGGTGAGATGTCGACCTCGCCATCCAGCAGGAAGCGGCCGGTTGGAGGGTCGACCTGCAACCAAGCGGCAGACGATGACGCGATCCAACGACCTCCTTGGGGGCCGAAGATCGGCACCGCCTTCGAAAAGGGGTTCGGTCCCCCTTGGGCCGCCTGGAACTCCACAACCGCGTCTCTGTCAAAAATTCGTATAGCTGGGGACGAGCCGTCTGGATAGAGGAACTTCACCCCTTCCGTTTCAGACGCAAAAAGATCGCGTTTCCTCTCTCCCAATGACACGACCGATTCCATCACCGTGGGACCTACGACACAGTTGTCGCTATGGTCGAGACCCAAAGCGTGGCCCAACTCATGGAGCAGGACTGTTTCGAAGTCAACCTGGGTCCCATTCGGGTTGGTCTGAAAGGGTGCCTGCGGGTTGAAGAAGATATCGGAGTCCGCGATCGACCTTTCCACGGACAGGTCGGAGAAGATCAACGTCACCGCTAGGATCGTCTGCTGTGCCGTTAACGGGATGCCGGGCGGCGGCTCTCCATCCGGCCGCTCGGGAGGCTCACCCGGACATGTAAACAGGAAGCCGCACCCTGCGATGGTTGTCTTGCCATCCTCCCCGCTGGCTTGTCCTCCGGTTACGCCTTCGATTTCAAAACTCCACGTCGAACCCGGGGTGCCGTTCCATTTCGGAACCGCCTGCTCGATCACGGGGATCCAGATGGTCTCCGTCGTTAGAAACCCACCGTCGAATCGCTGGTCAATGAGAACCTTGAATTGGCTGTCCTTCTTCGGCCCGAAATCGTCGGGAGATCCTAGGACCGCGAATTCGCCGGGCTTGCAGGCGGAGACTGGAGGCTGCCCGCTGACTTGGGCGGACAACACCACCATCTGCAGGCAGAGAAGTCCGACTGCACTTGCGATCAGTTTTTGCATAGGGACAACACTAGGCGTACCAGGGGCCCGTAGGAAGCGTCCAAAGTGATCCTATCGAGACCTCCGCTCGAATACCCTCCGGCATTTGCTCCAGAACACCGAGGAATTTGCCCTAGACCCCTGGCCCGCTCGGGAGCCCTCTACGCAGTATAAACCCTTTTTGGGAGTAACAGATTGCGCCACGTAGGGATTGAACCGCTAAAGAAACAAGTACCTAAACTTCTGAAATGAAGCCTCAGTACTCTGTGGAAGGCTTTGCGGCAGCCCAGCCTGGGCTTCGCAGACGACACGCCGGGTCGAGCCTAGCGGCCCGGCCACGGAGGTGAACCTTCCGAATCGGCGATCAGAAGAGTTGCTCGTCGTTTTCTGATTTGTCCGCAACGGTCTGTTTCAACAGTTTCCTTTTGAGCCGCCTCTTGCGGTGTAACAGCTCAGGGGAACTGTCGATTACCAGGGCCGCTTCGGTGGCTTCGAGGGCAGTTTGAAAGTCCTTATCCCGGTGTTCGCGATGTTTGGCAAGCTCCTCGAGCGCGGGCTGCTGATAGGGGTTTTTCACACCAGCCAGATCCGACAGAGTCAGAAGACTGTCTTCGTAGCGAGCGAGCTTTTTCTCCAGCAGCGCCGATTCCCACAGAGCCGCGAACAGGCTGCCATCCGCCAACCCCGCCTCGATCGCCCGCTGGTAGAGCCTCAACGCGGATTCGTACTCTTTCGAGCGGCGCAGCCAACGTGCAAGCCCAAGCAGGTCGGCGCCGTGTCGGAGGTCGGCTTCACCTCCGGAAGAGAAGGCCGGTAGCACAACAGCGGTCAAGCAAGCTAGTGAGACGATGTCGATGACGTTGTGGTGGAAAAGCGGAACTAGCCGGAAAGCCTGCTTCGTCTTGAGATACTCGAAATAGTAGTAGGGAATCAGCTCTCCCGGAAGGTCGCCTTCTCGTTCCACGCCGAGAATCTCGTATTCCAAGTCCGCAAGGCGGCAGCTTTCGAGACGCAGTTTCCATAACTGTCGAGCGCCATGCAGCAGGTCGAGATGATGCAAAGCTTCGAGTGGGAAGGGGAGGCGAGCAAGCCGATAGCGGGTTTCCAGAAGCGGAGCATCGTAGGCCTTGCCGTTATAGGTGACCAAAACTTCGTAGTCGGCCAAGAAATCGGCCAGCCCTTCGAGCATGGCGAGC
This sequence comes from Bryobacterales bacterium, assembly GCA_965248105.1. Classification (GTDB taxonomy): domain Bacteria; phylum Acidobacteriota; class Terriglobia; order Bryobacterales; family UBA6623. Next base: position 440,881 of record CBDFIK010000005.1, on the reverse strand, counting down.
TCTTCGTCGAAGTCGCGCATGAAGAAAAGACGCACTCGAAAGCCTGCTTCCTCGATGGTTCCTACCCCGATTAAGAAAGCACAGGTTCCGGTTCCACCGGCTAGGCCAGTGGTCTCGGTGTCCAGGAAAGCCCAACGTGTGGGATCGCAGGCCGGGATCTCCTCTCGGGAAATGGCGCTCAGCAGCTCGCCCGGCAGTTCGGCCAGGTGGGAAATCTCCATGCTGCCGTGGCGCTGGTGGGAGGCGTAGAGTTTCTCGGACAAGAAATAGCGCCCGCGGCCGTTTTCGACGACCTCGCCGTCCAACAATGTCTCGGCCTGGTAGTGCTCCGGATCGCCCAACGGCATATCGTCAGCAAGTTGGGAGGCAGCGAGATTGGCACGCGGCCAGTCCTGCATGTAGCGGGGAAAGGTTCCGTTGGCCGGAAGCCGGGGCGGGCGGCTCCCGACGCTCCCCTCCGCACGGCGGACGCGACGTCGCAAACTCGCCAGTTGCAACTTGAGGTCAGGATTCATCCTACGAATGTTCCCCGTTCCGCCGGCCGCCGGCTTGTTCCCATTGGATTAGGTGATCCATTCCGGAAACCGCGCACGGTCTCATGCGCCGACTTTGCTGTCTCCGTCTCGACTTGGGGCGGCCATTGACCCGGCGAGTGCGGTTTCGCCTTTCGACGACTCCAGCATCCGCTCCAGCAACTGCTTCGCCACCTCCTTGGACTTTTCTCCGACCTCGCCGCTCGGGCCCACGCACGAAGGACAGCCACTTTCGCAGGGACAGGACGAAAGCAATTCACGCGATCTTTCGAGCAAGGCCTCGCGCAGCCGGAACAGAGGCTCGCTTTGGCCGATGCCCCTGGATAGTTGTCGTAGAGGTAGAGCGTAGGCTCGAACAGCTTCGATCGAGTTTGGTCCTCGCTGCCCAACGCGACGCCCAGGTCTCGCGGATCGCACATCAACAGCAGCGAACCCACCGTGCGCAGAACATTACCCAGGCCAACCACGCCGTGCTGCTTTTCGGCCGGGGAGTACTCGCTCAACGGTTCCAGAAACCCTTCGGGGAAGGTCAGCCAGAACGACGTGGTGTGCATTTCCTGCTCCGGCATCGACAGCTTACCGGCCCCCACGTTTTCATTGGTGTAGAACTTGATCTTCTTGAAGCCCACGATCTGGCGGTTGATGCGCACTTCTCCATGGTGAGCGACAGCCGCCTGAATAGTTGCGGAATCGAAAGAGTCGAGAGTTTTGACCTGCGTGTAGTCGATGGCGTCGGTGAAGTAGTCGCACTGCACCTGTTTCACGTAGGCTTTGCGCTCGTCGTAATCGAATCGCTCGACATGATAGAGCCTTCCCTCGTGCATGTAGATCGCTTTTTCGTGGAGCGTCGTCAGGGCCGCCGGGAAGTCGACCTGGCCGATGACTTTCGCCTCACCGCTGATATCGACAACCACAAAGTTATCGCTGGTAATTTTTCGCAGACTGACGGCGTCGGCCGGATAGGATTCCGACGTCCAATGCCAGGCGCCGCCCGCGTGATGAAGAACGCCCGCCTCCTCGAGAAACTCGCAAGGCTCGGCGATAGGATGGGGGCCGAATTTCTCTCCGTCTCGAATCGGCAACTCGAACGCGGCGCACTTCAAGTGGCTGATCAGGATCTCGAGGTTGTCGGGGTTGATCTGTGCGTGTTCGGGGGACGCCTCGAAGAAGTACTCGGGGTGCTCAACGATGTATTGGTCCAGCGGCGCGCTCGAGGCCACCAGAACCGTTACGGAAAGCGAGTTCCGCCTTCCCGCTCGGCCCGCCCTCTGCCAGGTGGAAGCGATCGATCCCGGATAGCCTGCCAGGACGACGGCGTCAAGGGAGCCGATGTCGATGCCAAGCTCGAGAGCGTTCGTCGCGACGACACCCAAAATCTCACCGCTGCGCAACTGGCGCTCGATCTCTCGACGCTCGCGAGGCAGGTAACCTCCGCGATAGCCGCGAATCGAGTCGGGGGGGAACGGTCCGCGCCGGCAGGCTTCTTTTAGGTACCGGACCAGGATCTCGGTTGCCAAACGATTGTTGGCAAACACGAGAGTTTGCTGGCGGCGATCGAGAAGCGTAGAAGCTAGGCGGCGTGTCTCGCCGATGTAGCTTCGCCGGATGCCCAACTGCCGGTTCACGACAGGCGGATTGTAGAAGACGAAGAACTTTTCCCCGCTGGGCGCGCCGTTGTCCGCGACTTCGGAAACCGGCTGTTCGATGAGAGATTCCGCCAACTGTTTGGGATTCGCGATCGTGGCCGAGCAACAGATGAATTGGGGCTTGGATCCGTAGAACTCGCAGATCCGTTTGAGGCGCCGGAACAGGTTGGCGACGTGGCTTCCGAAAACGCCGCGGTAGGTGTGCAACTCGTCCACGACGATGTAGCGAAGGTTTTCGAAGAACCGTGCCCAGCGCGTGTGATGCGGCAGAACCCCGGCGTGCAGCATGTCGGGATTGGTCAGCACCACGTTGGCGCGGCGGCGAATGGCCCGGCGGGCGTCCTGCGGCGTGTCGCCGTCGTAGGTGAAGGCCCGAATGTCGGCACTGACGCCCTCGATCAAGCCGTGGAATTCATCGAGCTGATCTTCCGCCAGGGCCTTGGTCGGAAACAGGTAGAGGGCGCACATGCCACTGTTTTGGAGGAGCTCGTTTAGCACCGGCAAGTTGTAGCAAAGCGTCTTGCCGCTCGCGGTTGGTGTAGGAAGAACGATGTTTTCTCCGGCGGCAATTCGTTCGAATGCCTCCGCCTGGTGGCTGTAGAGGCGGGTGATTTCGCGAGAGGCAAGCGCCTCCCTGAGCCGAGGGTCTATAGCTTCAGGAAGTTCTACAAACTTCGCCTGCCGGGCCTCCTGCCGCCGGATGGCGGTAATCGGCGAGTCTTGCTGACGTTCCAGGGCCTCGAGGTGATTGACCAGGCTGTCGAGCGAGGTGTCGCGCTGAACCAACGGGTCGGCCAACGCCGGTTTTTGTCGTGGGGTCTGGGGGTCAGGGAAGTTGAGAGACAGGTTCAAGGGGATCCTCCTTCTCCTTTTCTTCGCCTAGTCTAGCGTAGCGGATTTGACAGTCTCTAGGCAAGGAGTGGAGATAGCGGGTTAGCTTCGTGGGCTCTCCTCGCAGGGGGCGGGTCTCGTCGAGCCGTCCGCGGGCAGGTCAAACCTCCCCTACCTACGATTCCGTCAAGCCGATCCGCGACCGCGGGGAGAGTGACGAAGCCGCCGCGGGCCGATGCGTTGGCCGAAGCACAGCCGAGTGGAGCCTCGTTGGACGGCTTTACGAGGGCTGAAGTACACTAAACATACGCTCGGTCGGTCACGCCTAGCAGCCCGTGGGAGTAGTAAGCGTCGCGAAAATCGGGTACAGCCAGCCAATTCGCCTCAGGCTAAGCGCTTGGTTTCAAGGGCCATGATGGGGGGCGAATTGGTGGCAGTCCCCATTTTTCGCTGCCGGACGGTTTTTGCCACGGGCTTCTAGAGTTTGGGGTCCTACCGATGAAGTTTTTCCGAACAGTCCCGTTTCTGCTTCTCGTTTTCGTCGCCGGCGGCCTCAGGCCCTTGGCGCACGCTCAGGGAGACCAGCTCGCTTCTGATATCCGCCTCTTCACGGTGCTGGCCGCGCTGAATGTGGCCGGTTACGACGACGGGTTTGGTTCGCCTTCTGACAGCCCGGTGAGGCAGGCGCTGCGGGAAGACTTGAAGGACTTTCAGGGCTCCAGTTTGCAGCGGTTGCGGAATCTATACTCGCAGTTCAAGCTAGACGATCCTGGCGAGAATCTTTCGCAATTCGTCTCCTTCGCTTTGGCGGCCCAGGGCCCGCCTGATTTTGAAATCCGCGCGGAATTGCCGACGGACCTGCCACCTGATGTGCGCCGGCTTCGTTCCGCCGGGCCCCTGGTGGCGGAATTTTATCGGGAAGCGCGGATCGAAGCACTGTGGAGCAAATACCAGGCGGCTTTTGATCGAGAGATCGAGCGCTATCAGGAGCCTCTGATCGGCGCTTTGTTTGAGGCCGGCGGCTACCTGCGGGTTTCGCCGACTAGCCGGCAAGTACAAAGCTTCCAGGTCTTCTTCGATCTACTCGCGGCGCCCAACAACATCAACACCCGCGGATATGGGGGCAAGGTCTACGTCGTAGTCCACCCGTCGAAGGAACCGCGCATCGACGAGATCCGCCACGCCTTCCTGCTTCACTTGCTGGATCCGCTTTCGATCCGCTACGCCAAGGAGATCGGCAAAAAGGAAATTCTGTCTCGGTTCGCGTTGTTCGCTCCCGCGTTGGGCGAAATCTACAAGAGCGACTTCCAGTTGCTGGTAACGAAATGTCTCGTCAAGGCTGTCGAGGCCCGGCTGGCGCGAGTCTCCAAGGCGGAACGCCAAGACCGCGTGCAGCGTGATTTGCGTGAGGGCCTGATCCTGACGCCTTACTTTTACGAAAGCTTGGCGAAATTTGAAAAGCAAGGCCAAGCCCTGAGGTACTACTATCCGGAGTTGATCAAAGGGATCGACTTGAAGCGGGAGGCTGCCCGGCTGCAAGAAGTCAAGTTCGCCGAAGCCCTTACGCGGCCGCGCTCCCAGGCGATGCGGCCTAAGGTTTCGGAAACAGATATCCTATTGCGTGATGCCGAGCTGTCTTTGGAGGCGGAGCGGCCTGAGGAGGCGCGGAAGAAGTTAGTTCGAGTTCTCGACCTCTCAGGCGGCAAGAATGCGCAAGCCAGCTATGCTCTGGGGCGGGCGGCGCTGTTGGAGGGCGACCCGGATCTAGCCCGCAGCCACCTTCAGGAAGCGCTCGAATCCGATCCCGACACCTACATTCGAGCGATGTCCCACCTCTACATCGGGCGCATTGAGGATGTTCTCGGGAACCGTGAACAGGCCGTCGAACATTACGAGCTTGCGCTGGCGGCCGGAGATCCGTCCGAACGCATCCGTCAACTCGCGGAGGAAGGGCTCGAGCAACGGTTCGGGCGGCCTCGCGATGAACACGAAGAGGAGTATGAAGAAGAGTGACGTGGCATGTTTGCCGCTGACGCCTTGCCGAACGCGTCTAGGACGTGCAATGCGCAAGAGAGGTTCGGCGCGGGAACACCATAAACTAGCCCGGGGGTTTGCGCCTTTCGGTCTTGAACGGAGACTGTAAATGAACAGAATGATTCTTGTCGGTCTGGTCGCCTTGTTGGTCACGGGCCAGGTGTTTGCTCAGGCCCAGCCGAAGCAGCAGGGTCCACGACCGAAGTCCATGGCAGAAAGCGAGGCGCTGATGGCGGTCCAGAACGCGACGGACGCCGACGCTCGCATCAAGGCGGCCCAGAAGGTCTTGATGGAGTTCAAGAAAACGGAGTTCAAAGAGTGGTTGCTCTACATGATTGTCGTGTCTGCCGGCGAGAAGGAAGATTACGTCGAGATGGAGGTTTACGGGGACAGGCTGCTCGAAGTGAATCCTGAACACGGTTTAGTGCTGGTTGACCTAGGGTACTGGATTGCGGGGCAAGCAAGCCGAGATGACCTCAACAAGTCCGAGAGACTCGCCAAGGCGGAAGGTTTTGCCAAAAGGGCTTTGAGGATCATCCCGACCATGCCGAAGCCAAACCCTCAAATCACCGATGAGCTTTGGCTGTCGGAGAGAAAAATTATGATGGCTCAGGTTCACGAAACTCTGGGCATCGTGGCCTACTTGCGCGACGACTACACCGGCGCGGAGGAATCGTTTCGAAAATCCCTCGCAACGTCTCCCGAACCGCGCGGAGCAGTGCACGTTCGCCTTGGGCAGGTTCTCTTGGAGCAGGGGAAACTTGATGAGGCGGAGGAAGCCTCCGACAAGGCTATGGAGGCCGGCGGTATCCCAACGAGCGTGGTCCGAGGTTTGAGGCGCGACATTGCAAAGGCTAAGCAGAGGCGCGCAAAATCTCAACCTACGTCCGACATCGAGGCGCAAATCGAGAGCGTCGAGCAGTAGGTGGCCTTTTGTGGGGCCTTGCCTGTCTACGTTCTGCATAGCGGCATCGGATCGCGGCCCTCTCGCGTCCTGCACACCTCGTCAGGAAAGCAAGCTAGGCTGATATAAGCAGGCGGGCTTCAACCCCTCCGACATGGCCGCCGAACTTGCCCAACTCGAGGACACCATCGATTACCGCTTTCGCAAGCGGGAGCTGTTGGAGCAAGCGGTCACGCATAGCTCCTACAGCCGGGCGCCCACCCCCTCCGCCAACAACGAGCGGTTGGAGTTCCTGGGGGACTCGATCCTCGGGTTCATCGTCAGCGAACGCCTGAGCGCTCAATTCCCCACCCGGCCTGAAGGTGAGCTTACAAAGCTGCGGGCGAGTCTGGTCAGTGCGGCCAATCTGGTGAAGGTGGCCGAGGCTCTTGATATAGGAGCCTACCTGCGGCTGGGACGCGGCGAGGAAATCAGCGGTGGCCGGGAGAAAAAGACGCTGCTCGTCAACGCCTTCGAAGCGCTTGTAGCGGCCGTCTATTTGGATGGAGGTATCGAGGCTGCCTGCCAGCTCGTAGGTGGGACCGTTTTGACGGTCACCGCACTAGACGGAGCTGTCGAGAATCTCGCCCTCGACAACAACAAATCGGCTCTGCAAGAGCTCTTACAAGCGAGCCAGCTCCCGCCCCCCGTCTACGGGCCTGTAGGAGAGGTGGGGCCCCCGCACTCCAAGGTGTTTACGATCGAAGTCCGCGTCGGGGAGCTTTTCTCGGCCCGAGGTGAAGGCTCCTCCAAAAAATCCGCCGAACAACAAGCTGCCGGACTGGCGCTAGAATTTTTCCAAAGCCATCAGCACCAGAAAATCACTAGTTGACGAGTCTAGTTAGAAGGATCCCATGCCTCATCGGGCTAAGTACCCCATTTCATAAATAAATTCACGTTTCGGGCGAGGGCAGACGGCAGCATGCTGCGCCCCGACAGATCTGTTGGGAGCCTGGAAATGTAGGGGCACGGCATGCCGTGCCCGAAGTTCCCGATCGTCCACCTGGCTTCTAACTCACCAAGGGCTCCGCTCATGATATCCCAGAGCATCGAGCACTGAGCCGCGAGTGTGAGCGAGCGGTCCAGAGATGACCCAAATCGGAGCCGCGAACGCAAGTGAGTGCCCATGGGCCTAACGGCCCACCCAAGGGGATGAAAACCGGTGGGTTTTCGACGGAGCGGTCATGGCAGCAATAGTCGCCCAGATACTTAGCTTGTCACGGACGCCGCTCAGCACGGATGAATCCGCGTGTACCTCAACGCCGCCACCTGAAACGAAAACAAACCCCTCGTTCCCACGCACATAAGCAGCTAAATATGCGTGACCGAACTTATGAAATGGACTATCTAAGGCGCGCCCGACGCGGGGATTTCCAGTTGGCGAGCGATTCTGTTTCCATTTGCCTTTAGTGGTCAGTCGCCCCAGCGGATCCTAATAGGGACTGCGTAGCGGGTCGTGGACTCTTCCGCTGTGGGCTCGCAGCGCTTCTAGCAGGGACGAAGGCAAGTTTAAAGCCCCAAGTTGCGCTCGCCCTTTTTCGGCTCCGTGAAAGTCGCTGCCTCCGGTGATTCCCAGACCTAAGGTTTCGGCCGCGGAACTGAACTGTGCCATCTCTTCTGGAGTGTGGTCGCCGTGGTAGACCTCGATGGCATTGAGACCTTTGGCTCCAAACTCCGCGAACAAATCTCGCGCCGAACGCTCAGCTTCGCGGATCGCGCGAGCCGGATGGGCCCAAGACGAGATGCCCCCGGCCTCGCGGATCCAGCGCAAAACGTTGTCAAGCGAGGGGTCGCGGCGCTCGACGTATCCCGGGGCGCTCTCGTCCAAGTAAACCGCGAAAGCCTCGCGGATGCTCGACACGTAGCCCCTGTTGACGAGCAGCTGCGCGAAATGCGGTCGCCCGGTCTGCGAGCGGCCCAGTTTTTCGGCATCCTCGAGGCGAATGCTCAGGCCCAACTCCCGGAGCCGCTCGGTCAGACGGCCGTTGCGCTCCCGGCGCGCTTTCTGGAGGCATGCAAGATGGCCGCGGAAAGTCTCGCCGGGCGGTTGTTCGAGAAAGTAACCGAGAATGTGGATGGACCGGTTCCGAAGCTTGGTGCTCAGCTCGATGCCGCAGACCAACTCAACGCCCGCCGGTTGGGCATACGGCTCCGCCAAATCATAGCCTTCCAGGCTGTCGTGGTCGGTGATCGAGAGCGCCTTGAGGCCTAGGCGTCCGGCGAGATCGATGAGCTGTTGCGGGCTGAGCGTCCCATCCGAACGATCACTGTGCGTGTGAAGATCGACCATCGGCCGTTATGAGATCCAACTCGACTAGTTTAGCCCAAACCTTTGCGGCGCTTTCTTCGGGCTTCTCTTTGCTGGAGTCGACCACGACCTCGGGGTTCAAGGGCGGTTCGTAGGGATCGGAAACTCCGGTGAACTGCGGGATTTCTCCGGACAGGGCTTTCTTGTACAATCCTTTCACGTCGCGCTTGATCAGCACTTCGAGCGGGCATTCCGCGTAGACTTCGACGAAGTTTTCGATCTGCGCGCGCACGCCGTCGCGTATGTCACGGTAGGGCGAGATGGCCGCGGCGATGGCGATCACCCCGTTCCGCGAAAGCATGGCACAAACGAAGCCGATGCGCTTGATGTTGGTGTCGCGGTCTTCTTTGCTGAACCCCAGGCCCTTGGATAGGTTCGTACGGACTACGTCGCCGTCAAGAACCTCAATCTTGGCGCCCCCGTCGCGCAGTCGCTTCTCCAAAATGTCCGCAACGGTTGATTTCCCGGACCCCGACAGTCCTGTAAACCAGATGGTGAATCCTTTATGTGTCATCAGCTCATCACAGTAGCCCGGCAAAACACAGAACTTAGCAGCCCGTGGTAGAAGTGAACGTCGCGAAAAATCGGGTACAGCCAGCCAATTCGCTTCAGGCTAAGTACTTTGTTTTTAGGGCCATGATGGGGACGAATTGGTGGCAGTCCCCACTTTTCGCTGCCGCACGGCCTTTGCCGGGAGGCGTAAAGTCGGTGGCCGAGCCGCCGGACCTATACCTTCCCTTCTTCTTCGATCCAGCTTGGGTCTTGCCCCCGCCCTAACAACTACTTGGCGCCGGTCAGGACCTCGTCGAGCAGGACGTCCACTTCGCGCTGCACTTGTCCGCTGGGTGACACGTGAATGCCGCACTCTTTGTCGGCTTCGGTTTCCCACCACCAGCGGCCGGCGCGATGATGTTCGTCGGATGCGGTCGCGCGCGTGCAAGGCGCACAGCCGATCGTCGGATAGCCCTGCCAATAAAGCTCATGATAGGGCACGTCGTTTTCGCGGATGTACGCCCAGACTTGCTCTTGGGACCAATCGGCCAGCGGGCAAAGCTTATAGATACCGCCGCTCCCAGCGTCAATTTCGACCTTGCGGATGCTTTGGCGTGTTTCGGCTTGGGCGCGCCGAAGGCCGACCATCCAGGCGTCCAGCTCGGCTAGCTTGCGCTCGAGCGGCCGCACCTTGCGAATCTCGCAGCACAGTTTACGCTTTCCTACGGAGTCATAGAACAGATTCGGCCCATGGCGCGAGACCATCGCTGATACTTCCGCCGAATCCGGAAACACAGCCTCGATGGAGATCCCGTATCGGCGCCGAACTTCTTGCATCAGCTCGTAGGTCTGTTTCGGCATCCGGCCTGTATCAAGAGTGAAAACCCGAACCTTGCCTTGGGAGATGCGGGCCGCCATGTCGAGCAGCGCCATACCCGAGGCCTGAAAGCTCGTCGAGATCGCGATTCGGTCGCCGAAGCGCTCCAGGCCCCACTCCACCACTTCCTCGGCGGCGGCGCTCTCCGCCGGTTGGGTCTCGACCGTATCCAAAAGCTTCTTCATTTGCCGGCGGCCGCTTCCACGAGGATCTTGGCTACCTCGGAACGGGTAAACTCCGCGGGCGGCATCTCTCCTTCGGCCAACATTTTCCGTACGACCGTCCCGCTGAGGAAGACTCGCTCCTCTTTGGAATGCGGGCACGTCTTGGGGGATGTCATCTGGCCGCAGGCCTTGCAGTAGTGCACCATGTCAAAGAAGACCGGTTCAATGCCCAACTCGCCGGCCTCGAATTCGGAGAAGATGTGCTGGGCGTCGAAGGGCCCGTAGTAGTTCCCCACGCCGGCGTGGTCGCGTCCGACGATGAAATGAGTGACACCGTAATTCTTTCGCACTTGGGCGTGGAAGACGGCTTCACGGGGTCCTGCGTATCGCATCCAGGCCGGAAATCCGGCCAACAGCGTGTGCTCGGGCGAATAGTAGTTGTCGATCAGAGATCGGTAGCAGGCCAAGCGCACTTCGACCGGCGTGTCGTCGGGTTTGGTTTCACCCAGCAGCGGGTGAATCACCAAGCCATCGGCTGTTTCCAGCGCGATCTTGGTGACGAATTCGTGCGCACGATGGATCGGGTTTCGCGTTTGAAATCCTACGACTTTCTTCCAGCCCCGCTCGATCGTCTCGGCTCTGACCTTGCGAGGTGAAAACGGAAGCCCCCCGGGAAGATTGAACTCCCAGTCTTCGAAGGTTTGTACCGGCCCGGCGAGGCTGAAATCGCCCGACTTGAGCAGCCAATCGACTCCCGGGTGGGCGGCATCCTCGGTGCGAAAAATGTGACGTGCGTAACTGCTCTTGTCGATCTTGAAGATTTCTTCGATATGCAGGACGGCGGCGGGGACGCCCATTTCGTCCTCGAGAACCAGTCGCTCGGCCTTGGAGAGAGACGTCGCCTGCTCTTCGTCCACCGGGAAGATGATAGGGATGCTCCAAGGTTCGCCCGAGGTCAGGTGCATCGTCTCCGTTACGCGCTGGACTTCGCGGCTCCCCAGGAATCCGCGCACCGGTACATACCCTTCCTCAGTAAGCAGATAGAGATCACTGAGCTGCTTGAAGCTGGCCTTGAGGACAGGGAGATTGTCTTCGAGCAGAGACACCTTTTCATCAGCGGACAAGGTCGTCAAAGGGGCAATCCTCCTAATTCCTATCGATTTAGTAGAGATTCTCAGGTTAGCAGACGGCTTCGAAGCCGCGCAACCGAACGGTACCAGGATTTGCTGTTTTCAACGTTGATGGAACGCATTAAGTTAAAGTATTACAGTTACTTAAGGCCAGTTAGCGGTGCGGGATCGCCGGATCGTCCTGCGAGCCCGCTACCGAAAAAACGATGCTTTTGTCAGTACGGTAACTCCACAGCCTGCGCGAAGTTGACCGCCTCTAGTTGCTGAAGTTGCTGCAACACCGCCGTGGGGATCCCTTCGTCGATTCGAATAACGGCTACCGCTTCGGCAGGCTCGCCCGGATGTTGGGTATTCTCACGCCGACCGAGAGAGAAGTCGGCAATGTTAATGCCGTTGTCGCCGAGGACGGTGCCTAGCCGGCCGATCACGCCGGGGACGTCGATGTTGTTCAGAAACACCATGTGGCCGCGCAGAGAAGTCTCGACATAGATGCCGTCCACGCTGATCAGCCGTGGAGACTGATCGGCGAAAACAGTGCCTTCGGCGCCCCGCCGTCCCTCTTCCGTGTCGAGCACGAGCGATAGGGAATCACTGTACTGGGTGCGGCCGCGCCGGATCTCGTTCAAACTGATCCCGCGGTCGGAGGCGACCTGGGCGGCGTTGATCAGATTGGCTTTTTGCGATAGGAAGCGGTTGAGAATACCCGCCAGCGCCGAGTTTCGTATCAACGTCGTGTTGGCTTCCTGGAAGTTGCCGGAGTAAGTCAGGGTCACCCGGCTAGGACTGCCACCTGCAATCTGCATGACGAACGACCCGAGTCGATCCGCCAGCTCCAAGTAAGGACGCATCAACGCGTACTGCTCGGCGCTAATCGAAGGAGTGTTGACGGCGTTCGTGACCACACCATGTTTGAGGTATTCGCGGACCTGTTCGGCGATACGGATGCCCACCGTCTCCTGCGCTTCCTCCGTTGAGCCGGCGATGTGGGGGGTAGCGATGACCTTCTCGTGTACGAGCAGCGGCGAGCCGGCTGGGGGTGGCTCAGGCGAGAAGACGTCGAGCGCCGCGCCGGCGACTTTCCCTGAACGCAATGCTTCCTCCAGGGCAGCCGAATCAATCAGCTCGCCACGGGCGCAGTTGATGATGCGCACGCCGCGCTTCATTTTGGCGAAGGCGTGGCTTCCCAACAGGTGGCGCGTCTCAGGCGTCAGGGAGAGATGCAAGCTGATATAGTCGCTGACCGCGAAGAGTTCGTCGGCAGCGACGAGATCGACGCCCCGCTCTTTGGCCAGCTCGCGCGAGACGTAGGGGTCTTGGGCTACGACCTTCATTCCCAGCGACCGGCATCGGCGAGCGACTTCCATCCCGATACTGCCCAGTCCGATGATGCCGAGCGTCTTACCACTCAGTTCCGTTCCGAGAAACTTTTCCTTCTCCCACTTGCCGGATTTCGTCGACGCACTCGCCTGGGCGATGGGGCGTGCCAGAGCAAGCATAAGCGCCAGTGTGTGCTCGGCAACCGAGATCGCGTTGCCCCCGGGCGTGTTCATCACGACGATACCCCGGGCGGTCGCCGCCCCGACGTCTACGTTATCGACTCCGATGCCGGCGCGACCGATGACACGCAGTTTCGGCGCTCGGCTTAGCAGGTCCTTGGTTACCTCGGTCGCGCTCCGAACAATGAGGGCTTCCGCCTCGGGCAGATGAGCGGCGAACTCCTTCGGGGTGGATGTTGTGACATTCCAACCCGGCTCGGACCGGAAAACCTCCAGGGCCGCGGCCGAAATGGTTTCAGCGATCAGAATGTTCATTCGCGGAATTCACTAGCCCGCCGCCGGCCGTTCCCGCACTGGCCTGGTCAAGCGTCCACCGGTGCCGGCCGGAACGCTTCCCGGTAGACCTCTTGAACCGCTCGAACGCCGGAGCCGAACTCGACCCGCCTGCCCAGCGAGTCAAGGATGATTTCCAGCTCGGCGATCACTCCAAAAAGGTCGGTGACATCGAAGTAGCCCAGGTGCGCGATGCGGAAGATTTGACCCTTCATGGAACCCTGACCGTTGGCGATCACGGTGCCGAATTGCTCTTGGAATTGCTTCACAATCGTGCCCGAGTCAATACCTGAGGGGGACCGAACGGCCGTGATCGCTCCCGCCGGCGTGCCTTCGGCAAACAGTTCGAGGTCCAAGGCGAGGGCAGCCTCGCGGGTTCCCCGTGCCAGCAATTGCGCGTTCTCGATCAGGTTATCGCGTCCGATCTCGCGGATGTAGCCCAGTGTCTCGGCGAGTCCCAGCATGAGTGAAATGGCCGGCGTGTAGGGCGACAATCCCTTCTGGGCGTCTTGGTGCTGCTTGCGTAGATCGAAGTAGTAGTAGCCTTGTTTGTCGGATCGGCAACGCTCCCAGGCCGCCGGGCTGAGGGAAACAAAGGCCAGTCCGGGAGGAATCATGACCGCCTTCTGGGACCCGCCGATGACGACATCCAGGCCCCAGCCGTCGATGTCGAGTTGGCTGGTGCCGAGTCCCGTGATGCCGTCGACGATGAAGATGGCATCACTCGCGGCTACTGCCGAGGCCATCGCTTCAATGTCGTGGCTGACGCCGGTAGACGACTCCGTAGCCTGGACGAAGACGCCCCGGATCGCGGAGTTGGTCTTCAAAGCCTCAGCGATTCGCTGCGGTGACACGGCCTCGCCGTAGGGCGCCTGGAGCACTTCGACGTCGAGTCCGAAAGCGCGCGTGATCTCGACCCACCGTTCTCCGAACGTCCCGGCTGACGCCACCAAGACTCGCTCGCCAGGAGCAAAAAGATTCGAGGCCGCGCTCTCCATCGCGCCGGTTCCCGACGAGGTGAACAGCACGACGTCGTTTTGCGTGCCCATGAAGTATTTCAGGCCCTCGAGGACTTGCTGGTAGAGTTTCCGGAAGTCTTCCGTGCGATGGTGGATGTTGGCGCCCGCCATGGCGCGAACCGCGGGTGGATAAAGAGGAGTGGGTCCCGGCGTGAGGAGTCTGAGCTTCTTAATGTTCATGGGAACAGTGCGTGAAAAAAGGACGATCCCTGGCGCTAGGGTGTGTGAAAAAATCAGGGACTGTCACAAGCGGCGTCCTAGAAGTCGCGTGGAATCAATTGCAGCTTCCGCCGCGGGCTGACTGTCCCAGCATTTTTTCACACCTTCCTGTCACAAACGGTGTCCTAGAGGTCACTTAGAATCAATGACGTCTTGAGCCGCGGTTGACTGTCCCAAGGTTTTTTCACACACCCGCCAGCGGGACGGTCCGCGTATCAGCGAGTACTCTTCAGAATAACGCGGTTCGAAGCCGGTCGCACGGGGGGCGTGGGTGGCGAGTAATTGATCCGCACCACGGGTCACAGAACAGGGTTGAGGTCGGCACGCCACAGTGCTCGGCACTCGACCCACCGCAGAAGGGGCGGATGAGTCAACTTCCGAGAAATCCCCCTAACCCTTCCGTTGCCCTGCTGACAAACCCAGCAAGATGACAGCTCTGATCTTGGGTAGAAATCGGCAGCAGTAAACCGGGCTCAGATGAGGATTCTGCTACGAGGCCCCGCGCCGCTCGAAGAGGCCCGTTTTGCAGGCTGTATCATACCTACGCGAGTCTTGATATGGTGAAGTTTCTTCTCGGCATTGCAGCATTTCTCGTCGTCTTCAGACACAAGAATGACTAGGAAACCACACAGTCGGAAGGCAAGTCGTAACCTTTTGGCGCTCCTCGCACTGATGACGTTCGGCTTCCCCGGCCGGGCGATGGACAGTCTTGATTGGACTGAGAATCTGAGGGATGGCCGTTTGCAAATCTGGATCCCTGAGCGTTTTGTAGTTGCCGCCGCGCGTGGCTCTCTTCGGTATCTCCTTCCGGGCAACGAGCCGGCTCAGGGCTGGGCGGGCCGAGTAGTGTTCTCCCAGCGGACGCAAGGCCAAGACAAGAGATGGACGGGCTCCGTCAACACAGACGGGTCGTTCGGTTTGGAAGGCCTGTCGACCGGGGTCTGGGACGTGAAGATAAAGCTTCGGCAGAAAATAACCGTCCTTGGGATTGCGGAACTGTCGCCCGAAGCTGACCAGACAGCGACGATCGAGATCCCCATTCCTTTCCCAGGATATAGAAAGTTCCGAGCACTCGATGCGAAAGTCCACGGGCGTGTGTCGCCGGTCACCTATGTTCGGGTGCTGAAAGACCCGGTCTTCGTAAGAGGCGTGCGCGGCACGGTCATCGATTTCGGTGGCGCCGTGATTCCAGGAGCCGATTTCGTGCTGACTGACTTACGGAGGGGACTGATCTATCGGACCGCCAAGACCAACTGGCTTGGGCGGTTTGAACTCTCTGACGTTGAGTTAGGTGAATACGTATTTGAAGTTCTGACACCGGGGTTTCGATCCGTTATGGGCAAGATGATCAGGGATCCAAACGGAAAAACCGATATCCAATTTAGGTTATGGGTCCAGCCGATCCAATAGCTGCCCCCGGCTAACCCTCGAATCCCCCTGCCTTCTCGAAAGCGTCGGCCAGCTTCAGCATCTTGGCCTCTTCGAAGTGGCTGGTCAGGATTTGCATCCCGATGGGCAGGCCTTCGGAAGAGTTTCCGCAGGGCACACTAACGCCAGGAATGCCGGCCAGGCTCGCCGTGATGGTGTAAATGTCGGACAGATACATCTCGAGCGGATCGGCGACTTTTTCGCCCAGCTTGAAGGCAGGGAACGGGGAGACCGGCGTAACGATGGCATCCACGTTTTCGAAAGCCGCGGTGAAGTCAGCAGCGATCAAGGACCGGACTTGTTGTGCTTTGCGGTAGTAGGCATCGTAGTAGCCGGCGCTTAACACGTAGGTCCCGAGGATGATGCGCCGTTTGACTTCGGCGCCGAATCCTTCCCCGCGCGTATTTCGATACATGTCGCTGAGGGTCTCGGATTCCCTGGAGCGGAACGTATAGCGGACCCCGTCGTAGCGCGCGAGGTTGGCGCTAGCCTCGGCGGTGCAGATCAAATAGTACGAAGCGATCGCGTATTCGGTGTGGGGCAGCGTGATGTCGATCGTCTCGCAGCCGATCTTGCGAAGGACGTCCAGTCCGCCTTGAATACGGCCGGCGACGTCGGCGTCCAGTCCGGCGCCGAAATACTCCTTGGGCACGCCGATGCGCAACCCCTTGACCTCGCCGTTGAGTTGAGCGGCATAGTCCGGGACTTCGACGTCCGCGGAAGTGGCGTCCATGGGGTCTCGGCCGGCGATCACGCCGAGCAGGGCGGCTGAATCGGTAACGGTCCGCGAGAAGGGACCTATGTGGTCGAGAGAGCTGGCGAACGCGACCAGACCGTAGCGCGAAACGCGCCCGTAGGTCGGGAGCACGCCGACGACGCCGCAAAACGAAGCCGGCTGGCGGATGGACCCCCCTGTGTCGGACCCCAGCGAAACCGGAGCATAGCCTCCGGCCACCGCGGCTGCGGAGCCGCCGCTCGATCCCCCCGGAACTCGGTCGGGCGACGCAGGATTGCGAACAGGGTAGAACGCAGAGTTTTCGCTGGACGAGCCCATGGCGAACTCGTCGCAATTCGTCTTGCCGATAATCACTGCCCCGGCCTGCTTGATCCGCCTAACGGCGGTTGCGTCGTAGGGCGCTATGTAATTCTCGAGCAGCCGGGACGCGCAAGTGGCGCGCAGTCCCGCGGCGAGTATGACGTCTTTGACGGCGATCGGCACACCGCCCAGTGGTCCGAGTGGTTCGCCCTGGGCGATCCGGCGGTCGATCTCGCCGGCGGAGGTCAGAGCCTGCTCCGGTGCAAAGTGGAGAAAGGCGCCGTACTGTTTGTTTTCAGCCTCGGCTAGCCGTAGAGCTTGTTCGGCAAGTTCTCGAGCGCTGAATGTTCGGGCGAGAAGGCCGGCTTGGATTTCCCCGATCGTGAGCTGTTTGTAGTTCTCCATCTTCACGCACGGCTAGTAGTCTATCGGCGAAGTCTCATCAACGATTCGGAGTCTCACGGCGCACCGGCTACTGCAAGCACCGGGCACGACATGTCGTGCCCCTACAGTTTCTCACCACTTTCGTCACCAGCTGTTAGCGCTCAATGACTTTGGGAACTTTGAAATGCCCCGCGCCTGGGGTGGGCGCCGAACCCAAAGCGGTGTCGGGGGGGAAACTGCCACGCGGGGTGTCATCGCGAAGCGTGGCGGTTTCACTCCCCGGATAGAGAACCTGAGCCATGGGCTCGATCTTCGATGTGTCGATTTCATTGAGCTTTTCGACGTAAGTCAGGATTTCCGCCAGGTCCTCGGAATACTTGCGAACCTCGTCGTCCGTCAGCCGCAGGTTGGCCAGATCGGCGATGTAGCGAACTTCTTTATCGGTAATCTTCACGCTTACCGCCGCTTTCGGGAAGTTCGGCGGCTGCGATTCCCCGCCGAACCGGCGTTGGCCTCGTCCATCTCCTCCGCTGCCGAGGCGCGCTGAGGAGGCCGCGAGGCCGGGACCTTCACCCGGAAATCAATCCCTTCAAGAAGTGTCTTCCCCAGCGCAGCGTTTAGCCTCGCGGTGATCTCGCGGCTCATCGCGGCGAGTTGACGACGCCAATCGTGACCCTCGACGTCGACCACCAGCTTGCCGTGGTACAGCCGAATCGGCTGTGTAAGGCGCGCAATCCGGTCGCCTACCGTGGGCGCCCAAAAGGAGAACACGATTTGCTCGTCTTCCTTCTCTGGTTCCGTGCCTTCACGGTAGACTCTCGCCAGGATGTTCTTTGCGCTTTCCAAACCGCCCCCGCAGGACTGGATTATTCTAGCACGGGGTTCGGCAGCGACCCCTTGTCCCCGGGTCTGTGAAAAAACCTTGGGACAGTCAACCGCGGCTCAAGACGCCATTGATTCCAAGTGACTTCTAAGGACGCCGCTTGTGACAGTCCCCGGTTTTTTCACAGACCCTCCCGATTGCGGAACCTGAGTCCGGCATAAGGCTTTGAATTTGTCCCTGCCAAAGCGTCTCTGGTACTTTAACGACTGACAGGAGGCGCCGCCAATATCAGGGGCTCGCACACTGCCGGAGGAGGACATCGTTCCCCGAGCAAGCCATATGGCGTCGGGCATCTTAGCGCAGCTCCCCGAGAACGCCGTCGTCGCCGTCATTCGGCTGCGGTCTCTGGGTGACACGGTGCTCACGACGCCGGCGCTGGCACTGCTCAAGCGCGCCCGGCCCGACCTGCGGATCGCCATGGCGGTCGAGCGCCCGTTTGATGCTCTACTTAAGGGGAACCCCGACATCTGGCGCGTCTTGCCCATGCCGGCAAAAGCGGGCGGGAGAGAGCTTTTCGGAGCTCTCCGTCAAATTCGCAAGCTGCGGCCCGAACTGTGCCTAAACTTGCACGGTGGTGCGACGAGCGCTTGGCTGACAGCGCTCTCCGGGGCGCGGATCCGCGCCGGTTTCGGGCATTTCCGTTTCCGGTTCGTCTACAACGTGCGCATACCTCGTGCGCAGCAGGTTCTCCGACGCGGCTTCGATGATCCTGTCCACACGGCCGAGCACCACGCTTCGGCGGTTTTCCATTTAGGGGCTCCGGTGTCCGACATACCGCGAGCCGTGCTGCGGGCCGAACCTAGCCCCAGGGATCGCCCCTACGCGGTTGTCCATGTGACGGCGTCCTACTTCACCAAGCAGTGGGCGACCGAGCGTTTCCGTCGGATGGGTGCATTCCTGCGCCGGGCGCACGGTCTCGAGTCGATCATGATTGCCGGCCCGGGCGAGGGATCGGTCTTGGCCGAGCTCGGTGACTTCACGTGCCTCAACGGCCTATCGATCGATGATCTTAAGTCGCTGCTGGCGGGCGCCGAGCTTTTCGTCGGCAACGATTCCGGCCCGGCCCACGTGGCGGCGGCCTTCGGTGTACCCTGCGTCGTGATCTTCGGCTCGTCGGACTCGGTGGTTTGGGGTCCTTGGAAGACGCGGCGCGTCATCGTCGAGACGCCGTGGGACTGCAAGCCGTGTCCCGGCGACCGCTGTTACGCTTTCGATGAGCCACGCTGTATCCTGTCGGTAGAAGTCGCATCTGTCGAGGCTGCGATCACCAAACTGTTGGCCGGCGCGCCGCGACCGGCTCAAAGCCAAAGTGTTGCCCTGCGATGAGTGAATTGCTCTACCTGCTGAGCTACGTGCGGCCCTACTGGCACCGCCTGGGGGTGTCTGTCATCTTGATGGCCATTGTGGGGGCCTGTCACGGGCTGGTGGCCCTGCTGATCGGACCGGTATTCGATCGGGTTCTGAACCCAAAGTCTCCTGAAGCCCCCGTCGTGCTCTACGAAGTACCTTTCTCGGGCCTGGAAATCCACTTGAACGACCTGGTTCCGTCGTGGGTTTCGAATGTTTGGACCATGGTCGCGATCGGGATTCTAGGGGTCTTCATCGTCAAGGGGCTGTGCGACTTTTTCGGCAACTATTTGATCAACTACGTTGGCCTAGCCGGGGTACGGAATCTTCGCAATGAGGTCTACGGGGTGGTTCTCAACCAGTCCCCTGCGTTTTTTCAACAGCGTCATACCGGCAAGCTGACTTCTTCGCTCGTCAACGACGTCGAGAAGATCCAGTTGGCAATGTCACACATTCTGGCGGACCTGCTGCGCCAGAGCTTTATCGTGATCGCCTTGCTGTCGATCCTAGTCCAAACAGATTGGGTTCTGGCTGCTTGCAGTCTCACGGTATTGCCTTTTGTGTTGGTGCCCACGTCGCGCATCGGTCGCCGCATCCGAAAGACCACCCGCCGTGCTCAGGATCAGCTGGGGGAGATGACCCAGATCCTGCAGGAGACGATCTCGGGCAACCGCGTGGTGAAGGCATTCAGTATGGAAGACTTCGAACTGGGGCGTTTCCGTGCCGCCGCGGAACGCCTGTTTAGAACCAATCTGCGCTACGTTCGCCAACAGGCCGTCGCGTCCCCTCTGATCGAAATGTTTGGCGCGCTGACGATCGTCGGGCTGCTGACCTACGCGCGCAACCAGATCAAAGCGGAGGCGATGACGACGGGTGAGTTCACCACATTCGTGGTGGCCTTGCTGATGCTCTACCAGCCGATCAAGCGGCTCAACGGCATCTATAACATCTTCCAGCAGGCTCTCGGCTCAGGCCAACGCGTGATGGAGTACCTGTCTCACCCTCACGATGTGAAAGAGGCTGCGAATGCAACCGTGCCGGCGCCCTTTTCTCGGTCCATTGAGTTCCGATCGGTCGGTTTCCGCTATCCCGATTCGCGGGGAGAGACAGCCCTTCGAAACGTCAGTTTCACGGTCAACGCAGGCGAGATCGTGGCCCTGGTCGGCCCCAGTGGGTCAGGGAAGACGACCCTGATCAATCTTCTTCCGCGGTTTTTCGATCCCACGGAGGGTCGTATCCTCATCGACGGACAGGACATCCGCACCGCAAAACTGAAAGCTCTTCGCGATCAGATCGCCCTGGTGACCCAAGAGACGTTCTTGTTCGATGACACGGTATTCAACAACATCGCCTACGGTCGTCCCGATATTCCGCGGGAAGCCGTTGAGCGCGCGGCCGAAATGGCCATCGCAGCCGACTTTATCGCCGAGCTGCCCGAGGGCTATCAGACACCCCTCGGAGAGCGAGGCCAGCGCCTGAGCGGTGGCCAGCGCCAGCGAATCGCCATTGCTCGAGCGTTTCTGAAGAACGCCCCGATCCTGATTCTCGACGAGGCCACTTCGCATCTAGACAGCGAGGCGGAACGGCTTGTCCAGAAAGCGCTGGCCAATCTTTTGGAGGGCCGCACCGCGATCGTCAGCGCTCATCGACTCTCGACCATCCGCAGCGCGGACAACATCATGGTCATCGATGACGGAGAGATCGCCGACATGGGAAGCCACCAAAGTCTGATGCGCAGCAACGCGCTCTACCGCCGGCTGTGTGAACTGCAGTCGGTGGAGCAGTTCAGCGGATCGTCCACTTGAGGAATATCGTGCGAAGCATCTACTGCGACGGGTTGCCTTGAGCGCCGGCCGGTCCGACAAGCCATCCCTATGCCCTTCAGCATGACCGGATACGCGCAAGTCAGCCACGAGAGTGATGAACTGTCGCTGTCGATCACGCTGCGCAGCGTGAACCATCGTTCTTTGGATCTGCAATTGCGGATTCCACCTGATCTGGAGCCGCTGGAAGGCCTGATTCGCAAAGCCGTGAAGCGCAGCGTTCGGCGCGGCCAACTTCAGATGAGTGTATCGCTGCGCTGGAGTGGCGAGGCCGCTGCCGTGTCGATCAACCGGCCCCTGGTCGATGCTTATTTGAAGACTTATCGCGAGCTGGCCACGGCTCACGGCATCCTGGCTGAGCCTGACTTGAACGTGATTCTGCGCGTCCCCGGGGCGCTGACTTATGAGACCGATCCATCTGACGAGCGGCGGAGGTTGCTCCTGGAGGCGGCTCTCGAGGATTGCCTGTCGCGGGCAACCGCAGAGCTGAATCGAATCCGAGAACTCGAAGCGGCCGGCATCGTTGAGCAGATCAGCCGCCACGCCGAGTCGATCGCCGAAGGCGTACAACAGCTCGAGACCGTTCGGCTCGACACGATTCCCTTGTTCCAACAGCGCGTTCGTGAGCGGCTGGCCGAGCTGATGGAAGGAGTCGATCCCGATCCGCAGCGAATTCTGCAAGAAGCCGCCGTGTTGGCCGACCGCGCTGACATCAGTGAAGAGTTACAGCGGCTTTCGGCTCACGTCGGTCGCCTGAAGCAGATGCTCAACGAAGACGGCGATCTCGGCAAGCCGATGGACTTCTTAGCGCAGGAGATGAACCGCGAAACCAATACCCTGCTTTCGAAGACTACGCCGCTCGGCCGGGCCGGTCTGGCGGTCACCGAAGTCGGCCTTCGGCTGAAGGCCGAGATCGAGAAGATCCGCGAGCAAACTCAAAATCTGGAATAATGCATCCAGTGTCGATCGTTTTTATCATCTCCGCTCCTTCCGGCTCCGGGAAATCTACTCTGGTTCAGCGCCTCATGGACTGCGAAGGCAACTTGGCGTTTTCTACTTCGGTGACGACCCGTGCACCCCGGCCGGGCGATGTGGACGGCAAGAGTTACGATTTTGTCAGCCAAGAGGAGTTTCTGCGCATGCGGGATGGCGGAGAGCTGCTCGAATGGGCGGAGGTTTTCGGCGAGTTCTACGGCACTCCACGCAAGGGTTTGGACCTTTCGCGCCAACGAGGAAACGACCTCATTCTGGACATTGACGTGCAAGGTGCGGCACAATTGAAGAAGAAGCTTCCCGAGGCGGTCACGGTTTTCATTTTGCCGCCGTCGAGAGGGGAGTTGGAAGCTCGGTTGCGGAAGCGGTCTTCGGACCCGGATGAAGTTATCGACCGCCGCCTTCGAGAAGCCACCCAGGAAGTCTCCAACTACCGGCTGTACGATTACGTCTTGGTGAATGATGAGTTGGAGAAATCTTTCCAGACGCTGCGTGGCATCCTGGAGGCCGAGCGCTGCCGCAAAGACCGAGTTCGGCCGCGGATTCAGTCAATTCTGAAAAGCTTTGGAATGAACTCAGGGGAGTGAGTGAAAATGAGTGAAAAGAGCAAAGGAACCCAACTGCGCATCGAGCAGGAAAGCGCCAAGCCTTCTGATCTGCCTTGGTTCATCCCGGACGACGAAGAACAAAGCGTCTACCGTTTCATCATCGCGGCGGCCAAGCGGGCGCGGCAGTTGCAGGCCGGCGCGCGCCCCTTGATCTCGACGACTTCCCGCAAGCCGACCAAGATTGCGATGGAAGAGATTCGTCGGGCCGAAGTGGCAGTCGAGCCGGCCCCACAAAGCGAGCCGGAACCGGGCGAGGAACCTGTCTCCGAGTAACACTCCCAACAGCCCTTGGCCGGGCCCAACGTACGGGATCAATGATTAACGATTCCGCCAGCCCCAAAAAAGTCGTTCTCGGCGTGACGGGCGGCATCGCCGCCTACAAGTCTGCTGAGCTGGTTCGTCTGTTGAAGGAACGTGGGGATCGTGTGCAGGTCGTCATGACCAGGCACGCCCAGGAGTTCGTTCGACCGCTGACGTTCGCCGCCTTGAGCGGGGAAAAGGTCATCACCGATCTGTTTTCTGACTCAGGCGGCGAAGAGACTCTGCAAAGCGCCGTCGAGCACATCGGCGTGTCACAGGAGGCGGACCTGTTGCTGGTAGCCCCGGCTACCGCCGACATCCTTGCGAAATTCTCCCACGGCATCGCTGACGACTTCCTCACAACGATGTATCTGGCGTTCACCGGGCCGGTGGTAGTCGCTCCCGCGATGAACACGAATATGTGGAATCATCCGGCCACTCGGGCGAATCTGGCGGCCCTGAGAAAGCGAGGCGTCAGTGTCGTTGATCCGGACGAGGGTTCTTTGGCTTGCGGCATGATCGGCCCGGGACGTTTGGCCGATCTCAACGAGATTGTTAGGGCGGTGGATGGCGCCTTGCGTTGGGAGCAAGATCTCGCCGGGGACACCGTGCTGATTACGGCCGGGCCGACGCAAGAGCCCGTCGATCCAGTGCGGTTTCTTTCCAACCGTTCTAGCGGGCGGATGGGTTTTGCCCTGGCCGAGGAAGCGATTGCAAGGGGCGCCCGCGTGATCCTAATCAGTGGCCCGGTGGCTTTGCTGCCTCCTTCGGGGTGCGAGTTTATTCCCGTCAAAACAGCCGCGGAGATCCACGAGGCGGTCATTCGCCGACTTCGGGAATCCACGATTGTGGTCATGGCGGCGGCTGTTGCCGACTATCGGCCCTCATCCGAGCAATCAAGCAAGGTCAAGAAGCGGTCTACGGGATGGAACCTCGAGCTCGAACCTACGCCCGACATTCTGGCCGACGTAGCGCAGCGAAAGGACGAACAATTAGTCGTCGGCTTCGCGGCAGAGACCGAGGATCTTCGCCAAAACGCGGAACGCAAACTGCGTTCGAAGAACTGTGATCTCCTGGTTGCCAACCTCGTCGGGCCGGCTGCTGAGGATGGGGGCTTCGATTCCGAGATGAACCAGGGACTGTTGCTGGCGGCGAATGGTGAAGCCATCGAGCTGCCCCGTAGCTCGAAGCGGGAGATGGCGAGGCGAATCTTCGACCGTGCTCTTCAGGTACGCCCGCTGCTGGAAAAGGCTCGAGTGTAAGCATGCGGCGACCTACGCTTCCAAGCAGCGACCAAATCCGTAGGGGCACAGCATGCTGTGCCCGGCGTTAGCCCGCATTTCTCACGACAAAGTAGGGGCAGGCCGCTGCGCCTGCCCAGAGAGGGGTACAGACCGGGGACATGCTTGGCATAAAGTGTTACCTATGTCCCGGTAGGTTCAAAATAACGTTCGTTCAACGCCCCTCGTCCGAACGCTCGTGAGAAAAGCGGGCCAAACATGTGCGGCCGAACTTGTGAAACGGAGTACTGAGCGTGCAGAGCTCGCTTCGTCGCTATCTTGAGTTTTATCGCGACCTGGGGTTTGAGGACCTCTATCTTCCGGAAGGAGTTGCGCCAAGATTCAGACGCTCGGCGCAACGGAAGGTGGCGGGGCCGGAAAACGCCACCGCCGGGAGTGAGACGGACCCCGTGAGGGTCGATTCCCCGGTTGCCCGCCCGGGGTTGGCCTCGCGCGCACCAGACGCATCGAACCTGCCCAGGCCGAACCTGCCTAACCTACCCGTGCCACCGGCTAAGGATCTTTTTTCCGGGACCAGCGGCGACGCCCAGACCTCCAAGGATCCACTGACCGTTCTGCAGGATATTCAAGCCGACATGGGCGACTGCACTCGTTGTGGCCTGCACGAAGGCCGCTCGAAGATCGTCTTCGGGAGCGGCAACCCGAATGCGAAGGTGGTCTTCGTAGGCGAAGGACCAGGCGCCGACGAGGACGCGCAGGGACTTCCCTTCGTGGGACGGGCCGGGCAGTTGTTGACGCAGATGATCAACAACACCGCTTCTCGCGAGGCCATTGCCATTCAGCGGGAAGATGTCTATATCTGTAATGTGGTCAAGTGCCGCCCACCCGACAACCGCACCCCCGAGCCTGACGAGATGAAAACCTGTGGGCAGTTTCTCGAACGCCAACTGGAGGCGATTCGTCCGAAGGCCATCTGCGTCCTGGGAGGCACGGCGGCGAAATTTCTGCTCAACACGAAGCAGGGAATTACGAGAATCCGGGGCACTTGGCACGAGTGGCGCGGCATTCCCGTCATGCCCACCTACCACCCTTCCTTCCTACTGCGTCCCTACGCGCAAGACAAGAAGCGCGAAGCCTGGCAAGACCTGCGGGCGGTGCTGCACTACGCCTACGACTAGTAGCTGGGGCCGCACGAATCGCGGGCACGATCGCGAGAGACGCAACAAAGTTTCGCCGCGTTAGCATCACACTCTCTCCTGGGATCCTCGCACGCTCGGCCTGGAAGCTGCTACTTCGCATGGATCTATTTCCCCGTAGTTCCGGGCACGTGCGAGCACGAGGGCCGCCCCGTTTACCCCGTGTACGCTATGCTTTCGGTTGCCTATCATCCCAATGACGCGGAGTCATAGACCTTATGAGTGAGCTAGTTTCGTTTATCCAAGATGGTGAGATCGGCATCATCACCGTGAACAACCCTCCCGTCAACGCGCTCAGTCCGGGCGTGCCCGAGGGGATCATCGAATCGATCGACAAGGCCGAGGCGGCCGAGGGCGTGCAGGCTGTTGTGTTGATCGGCGCCGGAAAGACGTTCATTGCCGGTGCCGACATTCGGGAGTTCGGGAAGATCACCTCGGGCGAGAAGGAACGCGGCGAAGGCCTGCATCCGCTAACGCGCAAGTTGGAAGGTTGCTCCAAGCCGGTGGTGGCCGCGATTCATGGAACCGCGCTGGGAGGCGGCCTCGAAGTCTCCATGGCCTGCCATTACCGGGTGGCTGTCAGAGCGGCCCAGGTCGGCCAACCGGAGGTCAAGCTTGGACTGATTCCAGGAGCCGGAGGCACCCAACGGCTTCCGCGGCTGGCGGGCGTCGCGAAGGCGGCCGAAATGTGTGCCCTGGGCGATCCGATCACAGCGGCAGAAGCACTCGACTGTGGCATTGTTGATCGTGTCTTCGAGGGCAACAGGCAGACCGAGCTTCTCGACCGTGCGCTGGCGTTTGCGCGTGAAGTCGTCGAGGAAGGGGGCGCCGCACCAAAAACCCGAGACCGCGACGACAAGTTAGGGACAGAACAAACAAACGCTCCAGTCCTTGCCGCGGCGCGGCACGTGGCGCGCAAGAAACGGCGGGGCATGATAGCCGCTTTGAAGGCGATTGACTCCGTCGAGGCCGCCACCCGCCTGCCTTTCGACGAGGGCATCAAGCGCGAGGCCGAGCTGTTCAAAGAATGCCTTTTCTCAGATCAGTCGAAGGCGCTGATTCACGTCTTTTTCGGCGAAAGGGCGGTTCGAAAAATTCCCGATATCCCTCTCGACACACCTGCAAAAGAAATACAGAAAGCAGCCGTTGTCGGCGCCGGCACGATGGGCGGCGGCATCACGATGGCCTTCGTTAATGCAGGCATTCCGGTTCGTCTCCGAGAGGTTTCTCAGGAGGCGCTTGATCGAGGCCTTGAGACGATTCGGGAGAACTACGAGCGTTCGATCAAGCGCGGCCGGTTCACTCGAGATTTTGTGGCCAAACGTGTGAGGATGATCGAGCCGACTCTTACTTACGCAGGCTTCGGCGAGGCCGACATCGTCATCGAGGCGGTGTTTGAAAACCTTGAGCTGAAGAAGAAGATCTTCTCGGAGTTGGACAAAATCGCAAACCGCGACACCATTCTGGCTACGAACACCTCCACGCTCGACATCGACGCCATTGCATCTGTGACATCGCGCCCCGAGCAGGTCATCGGAACTCATTTCTTTAGCCCCGCCAATGTGATGAGGCTGCTTGAGATCGTGAGGGGAAAAGCCACGAGCGCCGAGGTGACTGCCAGTTGCATGGCGCTGGCGAAGCGATTGCGCAAGGTAGGGGTCCTGGTCGGCAACTGCCATGGGTTTGTGGGCAATCGCATGTTCGGTCCCTACGTGCGGGAGGCGCAGTTTCTCGTAGAAGAAGGTGCTCGCCCGGTTGATGTCGATGACGCGCTTTACGAGTTCGGCATGGCGATGGGACCGCTCGCGACAGGCGATTTGGCCGGGATCGATGTCGGCTGGCGCGTCCGCCAAGAGGCGAAACACTTGCAGCCTGAGGGCGTCCGCCAGCCCCTGGTCGAAGACCGCCTGTACGAGCTGGGACGCTTCGGGCAGAAAACGGGCCTCGGTTGGTATCGCTACGACGAGAATCGTAATCGGGCCGAGGACCCGGAAGTTGCTGGAATCGTAGCCGATCTCGTTCGCCAGGCCGGCATCGAGCAACGGGAAGTTAGCCGCGACGAGGTCGTCGAGCGCACAATCTACGCGCTGGTGAACGAGGGCGCCAGAATCCTCGAAGAGGGGTATGCGCTGCGGGCCGTGGATATTGACATGATCTACATCAATGGCTACGGCTTCCCGGCTTATCGCGGCGGGCCGATGTGGTACGCCGACACCCTCGGTTTGGACAAGATTTACCAAAGGGTTCTGCACTATGAAGGCCGGCACCCCCACTGGTGGCGGCCGGCGCCCCTGTTGAAGGAACTCGCTGAGCAAGGCAAAACCTTCTCGCAGTGGGATGCGGAGCGAAGCACGGGCGGATAGCGTGGCGTATCCGGATTTCATTAAAAAACTAGAAACCGCTCCCTGACCCGGACGTGCCGAAACCAAAAGGGAAGCTGGGATCAAGTGACATAGAGCCGCGTCCGTGAGGGCGCGGGCCCACGGGCTTAACGCCCGCGGCTCTGGGCGGGGTTTCGGATTTCCTGCCGGTAGCTACCGGCGGTCTTGGTTCGTCGACAGGCTATCGAACGATAGGCATGCGAGATTCGATTTGGTTTCGAACGCTCTATGACGACCAACTCGCGCTGCTCGACGCGTCGGATCCTCTTCCGAGTTCGGCGGAAGTGGCCATCATCGGCGCCGGGCTGATCGGCGTCTGCACAGCGTATTTTCTCAATCAGGCAGGTGTCAACGACATTTGTGTCATCGATCGAGGGGGGGCGCTCGGAGAAGCCAGCGGAGCGAACGCAGGCGGGCTGTGGTTTGCTCAACAAAGCCCGGAACTTGGTCCGATCGTGGCACTTGCTCGCGCCTCGAGTGTGCTCTACGACGATTTGGCTTCACAATTCGACTTTGACTTCCGGCGTTGCGGGATGGTCGAGCTGCTCTATGACGAAAATCAGATCGTCGAAGGGGAAGCCAAGCTCGCGACCGTCAGGGATGCCGGTTTCCGAGCCGAAAAGGTTGCAGGGAAACACGCCCGATCGCTGGAGCCGGGCTTGGGATTCACCCCCGACGGAGCGCTGTATTATCCGGATGAGGCTCGCTTGCATCCCGCCAGGCTAGGAGCCGAGTTGATACGGCACCTGAAGGGGAAGGGAGTCCGTTTCTGCTTGGGAACCGAGGTAAGGGAACTAACGCCCAAGGTTCAGACGGCGCGCGGCTCGTTGGAGGCGAAGACTACGGTCATCGCCTCAGGCGCTTGGACACCTCAGGTTACGAGGGCTCTGGGATGGGAACCTCCGATCAAGCCGATGCGTGGGACTCTATTGGCAGTTGCACCTCTGCCCGAAACCCTCCATCACACGGTCATGGCCGCCAGATACTACTACTGGCAGTTGAGCTCCGGACACATTGCCGGGGGTGGGTCGATAGACGACGTCGGCTTCGAGCAAGGGGTCGAGCCAGCTACCACAAAGCTGATCCGCGACGAAATGGAACAGCTCGTGCCGGCCGTTGTCGGGCAGCCGACGGCTTGCGCCTGGTCCGGCTTCCGGCCCTACTGCGAGGATATGAAGCCCGTCATTGGGCCGGTTCCCGGCCAGGAAGGAATGTTTGTTGCCGCCGGCCATTTCAAGAAAGGTGTGATGCTGGCCCCGGTGACCGGGAAGATCTTGGCCGATCTCATCACGCAGAGCAAAACGGATTTGCCGATCGGCCCACTCAGTCCCGATCGGTTCGGGTAGGGGAGGGGAGGGGAGACCCGGGGTTTGGGAGGCGACGGATGCAGGGCGTCGTCGTCCGCCCTAGCTACTCTAAGACCCGCACGCGGTGATTCTCGCTGTCGCCGACGTAAACCCTCCCCTGGGGGCCAACGTAAACACCGTGGGGACGCGCCAAGCCGCATTGCAGGGGGTCGCCGTCGGGTCCGTCGTGTCGGGTCCCGTCGCCCACGACCGTCGTGATGGTCCCGTTCTTCTGGTCAATACGGCGAATCGTGTGGCTTTCGGTATCGGCGATGTAGACGCCGCCCCCGGGGCCGACTGCGATGCCCTTCGGGCCCGACAAGAGTGCGTGCTTGGCGGATCCGCCGTCTCCGTCATAACCGCTCTCGCCGGTGCCGGCCAGGTGGTGAAGCGTCATCGCCTTCATGTTGATGCGATAGACGGCGTTACCTTCTCGAAGAGCTACGTACATGTCTCCGCGACTGTCGAAAGCAATCGCGCGCGGGCCGTTGAGCGGAGTGTCTTGAACCGGTGCGCCGTCGGGTGTGGCGGCTTGCTCGCCGGTCCCCGCAAAGGTCTCGACCACGCCCGTCCGCAAATCAACTCGGCGAATGCGATGGTTGCCAATGTCAGCGATATAAAGTGACCCCCGACCGTCCAGCTCGATACTGTGCGGATGGTCGAGCAGAGCTTCGGTGGCCGGACCTCCGTCTCCACCGTAACCCGGCTTGCCCGTCCCGGCGAGAGTCGTGATTGTGCCGGTTTTCGCGGACACCCGCCTGACGATGTGGTTTTGCATTTCGACGAAATACATGTTGCCTTCGCGGTCGAAACGTACTTCGTAAGGTTGGTTGAGCGACGCTTCAAGCGCCGCCCCGCCGTCCCCCGAGTAGCCTTGCTCGCCGTTTCCCGCCGCCGTGCTGATGATTCCCGTCTCCAGATCAAGCCGCCGTACCCGATGGTTATCCACCTCGCAGATGTAGAGGGCGCCGTCCGGCCCGATCGCCACCCCGTAAGGGTTGGCCAACTGTGCGCGAGTACCGGGGCCGCCGTCTCCGGAAAAGCCAGCCTCGCCCGTACCGGCTACGGTGCGAACCGTTTGAGGAAAGATCGGGGACGCTGCGAGGCCAAGGAACACAAAGGTGAGGAGACTCTTGGTCATGAAGAATCCACGGGGGCTCGAGAGGACTCCGTGGAGCTCGTCAGCTTGGCTCGGAGGTGTGCCCATTTTGAGTGAGAGCGCGAGATCCTCTGATCAAAAATGGGTTGTGGCTTGCATGGCCCTATACAGGAGCGATGACATCCGCGATCGCGCTAGGAGCCGCTGCCGTTCGTCTCGAAGCCGCCTCGAACTAAGTCGACGAGCTGCTTGACGTGCCGTCCGAGAGATTGGACCTCTTGAGCGGCACTCCGTTGCGCCTCTTCCAGCCGCTGGATCCTCTCCTCCTGGTTCAGCTGCATATCCTGTAAACGCTGCTGTTGCTGGTCGAAGCGCGACTGGGCCTTGCCGATGGCGACTAGGTTGATCGCTAGCTCGTCCATTCTGGACGCGAAAACGGCCTCCTGCTCCAGCAGAAACTGCATGGTTTTTTCAACGTCCATTGGCTTTATTCTAGCGAATGGGCCACCCTGCTACAATCCACACTCAACAGGCAAGATGCTTCTGATCGGCCCTCCAGGCAGCGGAAAAACTCATTACGTACTGGAGCGCCTCGAAGCCGCCGTCCGCGACGCTCGCAGCCCCCACGTCAAGCTCATCGTTCCCACCGCGAGCATGGCCCGGCACTTGCTGCACACGCTGGCGCGCCGGGGCCTGGTGGTTCCTGGTGATCTGGTCCAGACGATCGGCGACTTCGTTCGGCGGTTGACCCCTGATTTGCGGGAACCGACGCCGGCGGCCAACTCCTGGCTGCTCGGGCGCGCCATCCAGGCGGCGAACCGCGGGGAGTTTTCCGCGCTCCGGGAGGCGCCTGGGTTTCATCGGCACATCGAGAGAACCATACGTGAGTTCCAGGCAGCGGGCTGCGACGGTTCCAGTCTCGAACGCCTGGCAACGACTCGCTACCAGGCTGCTTTTGCCGCGGTCTTCGGCGAGTACGAGAAGCTTCTGGAAGAGCACGGATACACTCACGCGGCAGGGCGGCTCGATCTGGCCGCGGATGAAGTTCGCCGTCGTGGTTTGGGTGATCTGCGGGAGGTCTACCTGGACGGCTTCTTCCACTTCTCCCACCGCGAACGCCGGCTCGTGAGCGCGCTTATTGAACTTGCCGATCGTGTGGTCATCACGGTCTGGCCTGATCTTGATCCCGGCTTCTCCGGGATGCCTGAGCGCCATCTTCAGAAGGTCCTTCGACCCCAGGTTCAACCCCTCGTCGTTCAGGCCGCGTCACCCGAAAGGGAAGTCGAGGAGGTTGCGCGCAGGATCGTCCAGCAAGAGCGCCCTTTCGAGCAAATCGGTGTCATCTTGCGTACGCCGGAGATGTACGGACCTGTAATCCGAAGAGTCTTCGAGCGATTCCGCATCCCCTTTCACCTCAGGATGCCTGAGCCGCTGGATCGTGACGGCACGATCCGCTTCTTGCGTAGCTTGCTTCGATGCATCGCCCGGGGCTTTCCCGCCGAGGAGACACTTGTGGCGCTCAAGAGCCCCCTTTGCCGTGTTGGGCTTGACCCCGCCATGGACGCTTTCGAGTTCCGCGCACGAGAAAGACTCCGCGACGACGGCCTCGGATTCCTCCGCGCGCGCGCCAAAGACTACCCTGTCGTCCGCGCTCAGCTCGACGAGCTGGCGGCGCTGCTACCCTGGCGGTCCGCCATGCTCGCGCCGGACGAATGGGCCGAGCGTTGTCAAAGCCTCGCTCGACAGTGGGTGAAGCTTCCCGCGGTCGAAGATGGCCGGCCCGTTACCAGTGTCGGTGAGCTGCGCCGCCGAGCCGCCGAGCTTTCGAACTTCGAGGCGGCCGCCGGGGAGGCCGCTCAGTTGTTGAAGTTGGGGAGTGCTGAAAACGCGGGCTTCGCGGCTTACCTGAAGGCCCTCGATGCGGTCTTGAGCCAAACGCTCTCCGAGCCGGTTGACCAGCGGAGGAATGTGGTGCATGTTCTCACGGCTTATGAGGCCAGACAGTGGGAGCTGCCCTTGGTTTTCGTTTGCGGGTTGGTGGAGAACCAGTTTCCCCGCCGTCGGTCCGAGGAGCTGCTGTTTCCCAACTCCGATCGCGAACGACTCCAAGGCCGCGGTTTTCCTCTGCGCACGACGAAGGACCTCGATCAGGAGGAACTCCTGCTGTTTCGCATCGCCACCAGCCGGGCAACGGAAAAACTGGTCATCACCTACCCGAGAGCCGATGACAGCGGGCGCCCCCTGCTTCGATCCTTCTTTCTCGATAGCCTCGAAGAAAAAGAAGAGGAACAGCCCGCTCCCCTGGTGCGTCTGCGCGAGCGCCACGTCGACCATGGTGCACAGCGCCCCGCTCGCATCAGCTCGCCTGAGCTTGTGCAAGCCGTCGTCGAAAAGCACGATCATTTCAGCCCTTCTTCGCTGGAGCATTTCCTGCAATGCCCCTATCAGTTTTTCGCCCGGCAGACCTTGGAGCTGGAGACTCGGCCGCCGCCCCCCGATCAGCGTATCGACCCGCTGCTGATGGGCACGATCATTCACCGCACGATCGCCCAATGGACCGGCGACTCCTCCCAAGCCATCGCAACCGTTTTCGGCCGGGTCTTCGACGAGACCTGTGAGCAGGCCGGCGTGTGGCAGAACTTTCGCACGGCCCTCATTCGAACCAACATGCTCACCGACCTCGAGCGCTTCGCCGGCGAGGAATCGGTGGCTTCGAAACTGGAACTCCGGGAGAGGAAAACCGAGGAGAAGTTTGAGTACACGGTCGACGACGGCGAGCACCTGCCGTTCCGTATTACCGGCCGGATCGACCGCTACGACGTGCTCGAAGGCAACTTCGGCCTCGTCGTGGACTACAAGTACTCCAGCGAGCCGAGGATTCGACGCCTGATCGATGAGCACGCCGCGGGAGCCAAGGTGCAGGCGCAAATCTATCTGCTCGGGCTCGAGCGCGAGAGAGGGGTTCGTCCCGTGGGGATGCGTTTTTGGGGTCTCCGAGACAAAACGACCGTACGTGGATGGGTCGTCAAGGACTTGCTTTCTCCTCAGGCGATTCTCGAAAAGGACACACAACTCACGGACGCCGAATTTCGGGAGATGCTGGCGCGTTCCGAGGAATTTGTGATCGGAAAGATCGGCGAGATTCGCCAGGGCCGCATCGAGGTCGCG
The DNA here is from genome assembly GCA_965248105.1 of Bryobacterales bacterium. Lineage (GTDB taxonomy): Bacteria > Acidobacteriota > Terriglobia > Bryobacterales > UBA6623. The sequence goes on along the minus strand of CBDFIK010000005.1, from coordinate 407,623 downwards.
CCCCTGGATCGTGATTTCTGTAAGAGAGTGTGCCTGTTTCGCGACGTCTGCCGGATTGAACCGTGACTTTCACTGCCGGCCAACACCAAGCCGTTGAGAGCTGGGACCGGGGGGACATCTGCGTCGTGGCGGGGCCCGGATCGGGCAAGACACTCGTTCTGGTGGAACGCATACGCTGGTTGGTGGAAGCCAAAGGCATCGACCCGGCACACATTCTCGCCATCACCTTTACGGAAAAGGCCGCCCGCCAGATGCTCGAACGATTAGTCGGGGGGGCGGGACCCGATGGGGACAAGCGTCAAGCCTATCACCGCACACGGATTTCGACCATCGACGGTTTCTGTGCCGGGTTTCTTCGGGAGCAAGCCTTGGAAGCCCCGATAGATCCGGAGTTCCAGGTGATGGACGCTTGGCAAGCGGAAATGGAGCTCCGTCACGTAATCGGTGAAGTGCTCGATGGACACTATGCCGCCGAGCCGGCGTCTGCCCTGCGTTTTCTTGAGTCGTTCGCCGGTTCGCGCTCCCGGGCCGAAGAGATCAGCCTTTCGAGCCTGCATGAGCAGGTTTTTCGGCTCTATCAGTCGATGCGAGTGACGGGCGTTGCACCAGGTCGGCCGAAGTCGAGTGAAGGTCCGGATCCCGCGGAGTTTCAGGCGCAACGAGCATGGATTGCCGGAGTCTTGGAGAAGGTCGGCCGCCAGTATCGCGGCTGGAAGCGCGCCGCGGCCCTGGTGGATTTTCCCGATCTCGGCGAGTTGGCCGTGGGGGTCCTGGAGAAGGGTCGCGGTCGGCGCTTGCCGTTTCAGCATATCCTCGTCGACGAAAACCAAGATACGAATCCGCTGCAGGCGAAACTGATCGCGCTTCTGCGGGAGCATGCTTCGGACGGCTGCGTCCTGTTCGCGGTGGGCGACATCAATCAGTCGATCTATGGGTTTCGCGATGCGGACCCGGAGGTATTCCGCAATTTCAGGGAAGAGGTCAGGGTGGCTGGAGGGGAGGTGGTCGAGCTCCGAGAGAACTTCCGTAGCCGGCCCCAGATTCTGTTGGCGGCGGAACGGTTGTTGGCCGGGGCCGCGGGGATCGAAACGCGCCCTCTGGTCGCCCGGCGCGGTTTGCCGCCGAAAGACGATCCGAGCGTCGAAGTGACGGTCGTTCGCCATCGCAAGAAAGCGATTGCTCGGCAGAGAGAAGCGCGGCACGTCGCTACGAGAGTTATGGAACTGCGTGGCCGGCTGCGGATCGGGGACCCGGCAAGAATACCCGCTTGGAGGGATTTCGCCGTCCTCGTGCGCACCCACAACTTGGTCAGGGAATTCTATAAGCACTTGCGCGAGGCGGCGATTCCTTGTCAGGTCGCCGGGGGCACGGGATTTTTCGAGGCGCGGGAAGTGCGCGACTTCATGTGCTTGCTCCAGGTGATCTCGAATCCGCGGGATGAGATCCGTCTCGCGGCGGTGCTGTGTTCACCGCTGGTTGGCGTCTCGGACGAAACGCTCCTGCGACTGAAACTCGATGTCGGCAACCTGGCCGACGGACTAAGGGGAGAAGTCATCGTTCCCGGAGAAGATGGGGAACGGTTGCGCACTTTCGTCGAGCGGCTCGCCCGATGGCGGGAGAGTTCGGACAGCATCTCCCCGGATCTGCTCATCTGGCGCGTTCTTGCGGAGACGGGCTACGAGGCTTTCACGCTGTCTCAACCCGACGGCTCCCAAAAGGCTGCCGGCGTTCGAAAGCTGGCCGAGCTGTCGCGAAGCCTCTATGATACGGGGCGCTTCACCTTTGGGGAACTCGTCGAGCGGCTCGCCGAATGGCAAGCCTCCCGTCCCCAGCAGCCGGAAGCGGAATCTCGCGAGAACACGGAAGACGCCGTTCAGATCATGACCATGCACAACGCCAAGGGCCTGGAGTTTCCCATTGTCTTCTTGCCTGCGCTGGACTACGCGTCCAGAGGGAGCAGCGATGCCCTCGCTTATCTCCCCGCGAGTGGCCTGGGAGTGAAGTGGGTCGACCCTCAGACTGGTGAGGACGCGCCTGACCCGACGTTTCAGGCCAGCAGTGAGCGCCGCAAGAAACGCGAGAAGGAAGAGAGCAACCGTTTGCTCTACGTCGCCATGACCCGGGCGGAGGAGCATCTGGTTCTGAGTGCGGCCCTGGCGGCAAACGTAACCGGGTCGGCTCGTCTGCTCAGAGACCGGCTGGGACTGAAGCTCGATCAGTCGGACCAGGCCCCCGGTGAGGAAGAAAGAGACGGACTGCGATTCCGCCTCTTCCGCACCGGCCAAGACGCCGAACCGGCCCGCGCCGACCCGGCCGGGCCGGCGCAACCCGAGGTCCGCTTCGTTGATCCGTTGCAGCCCAGCGATTCGATCGACACCTCGGCCGCGGTGACGTCGATCGCCCTCTACACCCAGTGCCCGCGTAAATACTACCTGTCGCGATATCTTGGGTTCGAATCGGTGCCCGGGCCTGTGCGATTTGCGGCGGAAGACGAGTCGGCGCCCGAGCAGGACGACATGGAAGCGAGCGAGTTGGGCCGGCAGGTGCACAAGGTCCTTGCCGGCTCGCTTGCCCCCGAGGATTCAGGCCCGGAAGCGATGCGGCTGGCGAGCAATTTCCAGCAGAGTGAGCTCGGCCAACGGGCAAAGGCGAACGCGGTGCGTGAACAGAGTTTACTGTTCGCCGTCGACGATCATCTGCTGCGCGGACAAATTGACCTCTGGTTTGACGACGGAGCCGAACGCGTTCTCATCGATTACAAGACGGACCACGTGACGGCTGAAGAAGCCGAGGGTCGAGCGCAAGACTACGCTTTGCAGATCCGGCTGTATGCGCAGGCGCTGAAGCAAGCCGGCGGCAAGCATCCGGATCGCGGCGTGCTTTACTTTCTGAGACCCAACGCGGCGGTGGATGTCGATGTCAGCCCGGGGGCGCTCGACGAAGCTCGACAAACGGTGCGACATTTCTTCGCCGCCCAGTCGCAACAAAGTTTTCCCCTGCACGTGGGAAAACATTGCTTTCGTTGCGCCCACTACGGAAACCTCTGTCCCGCCAGGGTTCCTCCCGAATGAGCGAGCCGCCCGGTTGGTTTCTTCAGAACGGGACGGCGCTCGCCGTCCTGGTTGGGTTCGCCCTAGTGATGATCCTCTCGGCTTGGGCGGCCAACCGGCGGCCTGTCGACCGGCCGGGACCGATCGTCATCGCCGTTTCCTTTTACGCCACGTTTCTCAGCACCAACACCTTTCTCGGACAGGCAGGGTTCGGCTACAAAATCGGAGTCGCTTGGCTGCTTGCTGGCGGCGTATTCATCTTGTGTGCGTTCGTAGCCTGGTTTGTCGTGGCCCGCCCAATGATTCGCGATGCACGCCGCGTCTTGGGCGACGTAGAGGATCTCGATCAGATCACCGTCCCCGAGTATCTGAGGCGAAAGTATGGCAGTCCGGCGATCGGCTATGTCAGTGCGGGGATCGTGTTCTTTGCCTCCCTTCTCTACATGCTGGCGGTGTTTAAGGGAATTGGGCACATCTTCAGCCGCATCCTTCATGTCTCCTACGAAGCAGCGGTTCTGGCGGTCCTCGTGCTGGTCGCCGCCTATACGAGTTGGGGCATGATCCGCGCCATCCTCCACACCGACGTCATGCAGGGGGTCGTGATGGTGGCCGGTGTGACGGCTCTCTTTCTTGCTTGCGTCAAAAGGGCTGATTGGGCGCTGCTGGCCGATAGTGTTGACTTGGACGCCTCCGGAAGGGCGCTGGGCAGTGCTTTGCTGCAATGGGACACGCTGATGTCGCCACTGCTGATCGTGGGGCTTTCGCTGGGGACCGGCATCAAGCTAATGGTCGCGCCGCGATTGGTGGTCCGCTTTCTGCTTTTCCGTCACGCCGGGGAAAGCGAGATTCGCCGTGCCAAGTGGCTCACGGTGGCACTGATGAGCTTGACGATTCCGCTGGTCTTTGTGCTCGGCATCCTGGCTCACGGGATTATCCCCCAATCCGAATCGCAGTTTTACTTTCAGAATACGGACGAACTTGTGCCGTACCTGGTGGAAACCCTTTTCGGCAGCTTCTGGGGAGCCGTCGTCCTGGCTGGCTTTCTGTCGGCGGCGCTGTCGTCGATAGACTCGGTTCTGCACGTCGCCGGCTCGGCGCTGGTGGTCGATGTCTGGGCAAACTGGAGGCCCCGAACCCCTGGTGCGGTGATCGGGCGGCTTCAGCGGGCGGTGATGATCCCGGTGGCGGCGGCGCCGGCGATCGCCGCTCTCAATCCCCCGGCGGACATCGTGCCTCTGACTGCCATGTCCGGCGCCTTGTTCGGCGGCTGTTTCTTCCCGGCGCTGATCATCGGTCTTTGGTGGAAACAACCCGGCCGAGGGGCCGTTCTGGCGTCGATTGTGGCTGGAGGATCAGCCGTCATCGCCTGGTCGCTTGGTCTTCAGCACGTTTTGAGTCTTGAATCCGTGCACCCGGTCTTCGCGGGACTGCTCGCCTCCACCGCCGTTTACGCCTGTTCGCGGCCCAGGGCCGACCCTTCTGACACGATTCGACCTGCCGCCGGCGCCTCTTCAAAGCCCCGGTAGTAGAACTCCCTTATTCCGGCATTACACCGTGCCGGGCGGACTGTGTTTTGTTCCTCTACGGGCGTTTCTAAGGTGTTCGACGTGTGTCACAGTGCAGTGCTGTTGTGGCATAATGGTCGCACTGATAAGCTGTAGTTCGGGTACCGCGAGATCGTTACGAGGTCTTTGCACATCTCAAAATTCGCTGTGTAGCGTAGTCGCGAAGGTGCAAATACGGCATATCTTTTGTTGAACCTGGCGGAGACTCATGGACATTGGGGCAATCATTCGAGAACTAAGAAATGAGCTCGAGCGCATTGACAGGCTGATTCTAGCCCTCGATACGTTGCACACAGGGCCACGACGAGGTAGGCCGCCCAAGCTACTTCAACAACTTCGAAGCGCCTCCGAGCCGAGCAAGATTCCGAAAAACAAGTCAGTCAGAAAAACCAAGAAGCGTCGCAAGAAACCCTCCTAAAAAACCGCCAACGGTTTTCCCAATCAGCGGACTATTTTCCCGTTTCAAAGCCACGTGTTTCGGTCCATTCTTCGGATCTTTCTGGAGGTCGCGCGGCGGATTTAGCTCGCTCGCTCGGGCAGATCCCCAACGGATTCGCGAAGCGGATCCCGGCTCGACGCTAACAACTATAGCCCTTCCGGCTCGCGCAACATCCAGCGCTAGCCTATGTGGCTACCCCGGGATCGGTCCATGGTATTGGGGAAAGGGTTGAGGGACATGAACGGGAACTCTGTCAAGCCCTGGAAAAAGCCGCTCGCTCTCACGCTCTGCGGTTCCACCCCGCGACTCCTGGGAGGCCTGAAAACGTCGGCCTTCACTAACAACTGACCCTGAGGGGCAGGGTCAGGAACTGAGATTGCGGTGGGATAGAATCGTCCTTCAAACGCACCAGCATATCTTGACCGTGGCAATCTCTAGACTACGAGATCTAGTACACCCCCTGAAGTCAGCCCCGCTCGCCAAATAAATCTTCATTTTCTTGGACTTACCTCTTGACAGAACTAGCTGCGGTGGGGCAATCTTGTAGTGGTCAACTTTGGTTCAATTAGGTTGATTCTGGTATGACTAGGACCAAAGTGGATCAGCACAACCGTTCTTCGCATGACTTGGTGCGGCAATGAACCTGTTCCGAGGTACCAAGACCGGGCGCGTAGACGACAAAGGTCGACTCAAATTCCCTTCTCTGGTCCGGCAGCGCCTCGAGCAGGAGTACAGCGACTTCAGTGTCTTCATCACCAGCCTGGATGGGGACATTGCGAAGGTATTCCCGATAACCGAATGGGAGACCGTCGAGGCCAGGCTATCACAAAAGTCGACCGAGAACAAGGATGTCGACGGAGAAGTCAAAGACAAGATTCTTTTCCAAACCAACCGTTTCGGGGCGGAAGAGACCTTGGACAACCAAGGACGTATCCTCGTGCCCGCAGTTTTGCGGGAATCTGCGGGCATGAGGGGCGAAGTGAAACTGCAGTGGCAGTCGAACCATATTTTGGTCTTGAACGCCGACCGGTTCGATCAAGTAGCGGGAGACAAGCGGTTGACGGCGGAAGACTATCGCCACGCTGCCAACCTGGGGGTGTGATGCTTGCAGCATTATCCGGTGCTGTTGAACGAGGTACTCGATTACCTCAACATCGATGCCCGAGGGGCCTATTTGGATTGCACGGTGGGCGAGGCGGGGCACGCCGAGGCTATCTTGAATCGGCTTACGACGGGTCGGCTGATCGCTATCGACCGCGATGGGGAAGCTGTTGAGCGGGCGAGAGAGCGCTTAGGAGACTACGGGGAGAAGGTGAGCGTGTCGCAGGCCATCTACAGCGATATCGGCAAGGTGGCGGGTGGCGCACCGCTTCAGGGCATCGTGGCCGATCTGGGATTGTCGCGGCGCCATTTCGAGACGCCCGAGCGGGGATTCAGTTTTCAGCGGGAAGGCCCCCTGGACATGAGAATCGACCAGCGCCAAGGATTGACTGCCGATCAGATCGTCAACAGCTATGACGAGAAACGGCTTGCCGATCTGATTTTTAGTTATGGACAGGAAAGGAGGAGCCGGAGAATCGCTAGAACCATTGTTCGGGGGCGGCCGATCCGCAGCACCGCGCAACTGGCGGCGGCGGTGGAGCGTGCCGTCCCCCGATCGCATCGGCGGCGCATTCATCCGGCCACGAAGACCTTCCAGGCGATTCGGATCGCCGTTAATGACGAGATCGCTGAACTGGAGAATATGCTCGAACGAGCTCCCGCGTTTTTGGCGCCAGGCGGGCGGATGGTGGTGATCAGCTTTCATTCGCTCGAGGATCGCTGCGTCAAGGTAGCTTACCGGCGCTGGCGGGACCGAAACGTGTTCAAGGTTTTGACGCCGCATGTTGTCCGACCTTCGCGGCAGGAAGTCAGGCAGAATCCTTCCAGCAGAAGCGCGAAGCTACGGGCTGCTGAGAGGACACCGACAACATGGCCACTGCAGAGCTAGGACCGCATCCGGCGAGGCGCATGCTCGCAGCAGCGGATTTGCCCCCCCTAGAGTTGGAAGAGAAGCACAGCAACGTCGTTGTTTTCGACCCGAATGGCCGCCCGTCCCGGGGTCGACCCCTTGCTGCGGAGTCCGCCGACCCGGAACCGGCAAGTGGGTTCACCTACGATGGGGTTCGCGCGGGGCGCGCCATTCGGGCCGGGCTTTCCCGCCGCTCAGCCGCTTCGAGGCCGCTTCCCATGGAGCAGGTCTGCCTGTACGTGAACTCGATAGACAACTCCGGGGTTCGCCGGCGGACGGATGTCGCTGAGAAGCGGATTTGGACCAAAGTCGTTGCTTTAGGGTTTCTGACGGTGGGCCTGGTGTTGCTCGCCTACGGTCCCCGTTCCGGGATACGACAATCGGGCTACCGGCTCGAGAAGCTTGAAAAACAGAAACAGGCGCTACTTGAGATTAATCGCCAGCTTCGGGTGCGCCAAGCGATGCTAAGCGACCTGAAGCGCGTGAGCAAGCTGGCTGCCGACCGCGGTTTCAGCGCACCTCCGCCGGACCGCTTTGACTGGCAAAATCGCACTATTTCGCCCGCCGAGGAGGGCGGCGAACTGGTTCATAGTCGAGACGACGAAACCCGGTAGGCAGATCGTGCCGGGCAGCTTCCGCCAATCACCCTCCTCCTGGTTGGCTCCAAATCGATGGGCGAGAGATGGAAGGCACAGCCTCTAAGGATCATGACTCTATTTCTCGCCGACCCACCCCAATCGACAAGTTTCGGCTGCTCAAGCGGCAGCTGAGCGGCCAACCGCCGTTTCGCCTCTTCACCTTCGCCTTAGCCGCTGTTGCTTGGCTCTTCCTGGTGTTCGTACGTCTCTGGTATCTGCAGGTTGACCAGGGAGATAGCTTCGTCGAGAAGGCCAGGAATCAACACCAGGGAATTATCGAGATTCGTGCCGACCGCGGGGTCATTAGCGACCGGTTTGGGGAAAAACTCGCCTTCAGTACCCCGGTGGAATCCATAGCGGTCTTCCCGTCGCAGATACAAAATCCCGAGCTCACGGCGCGGTTGCTTTCGAACGTTCTCCAGATGGACTACCGATTGCTATATCGCAAGTTAGAGAAGCGACAATTCCAATTCGTGAAACGGTTAGCCGAGCCAGGTGAGGCCGAGCGGGTGCGAAATCTGAACCTGATTGGTATTCATTTCGAAAAGGAGAGCAAGCGGTATTACCCCCAAGGGACTGTCGCTTCGCACCTTCTGGGAGCTGTCGGCGTGGACCACCAGGGTCTGGCGGGGCTGGAGCAAACTTTCGAGGGTCCTCTGCAGGGTCAGCCGGGCAAACGGCTCGTGCAGTACGATGCTCGCCGGAGCGGCTATGCGGGAATCACTATCGAGGACCCTGTCCCCGGCGCACAGTTGGTACTCACGATCGACCAAAGGATTCAAATGGTTGCTGAGGTCGAGTTGGCGAGGGCGGTCGAGGAAACGGGGGCCTCGGCCGGTACTATCGTCATCATGGACCCCAACAACGGTGAGCTGCTCGCGGTTGCCAACTGGCCAACCTTCAACCCGAACGAGCCGGCACGGAACAAACAGGACCTAAAACGCCGCAAGAACTTTGCGGTCAGCACGCTGTTCGAGCCCGGCTCGAGCCTGAAAGTCGTTACCGTCGCCGCAGCTTTGGAAGAGAATCTCACCACCCCCGACGAGGTGCTGGATTGCGAAATGGGCGCCATCTACGTCGGGGGGCGCCGCATCCGCGACTACAAACCGTTTGGAGAGCTGAGCGTTTCCGAGGTCCTGGCGAATTCGAGCAATGTCGGAACCGTGAAGCTGGGCTTACGACTGGGAGAGCGGAAGCTGCATCGCTACTTAGTCCGCTTTGGCTTTGGTCAAAAGACCGGGTTGCCTCTTCCGGGTGAAACAGCGGGGCTTCTGCGATCGCCCGAGGACTGGCAGGCGGATTCGATGGGTTCGATCCCCATTGGTCAGGAGATCGGTGTAACGGCAATCCAACTGGCGCGAGCGGTCTCGGTAATCGCCAACGGGGGGTGGCTCGTTCAGCCCCGGATCATAAATTTGATGATCCACCCTGACGGGCGGGAACAGCGTCCGGATGTAGCTCCACGGCGTCACGTGATCTCCCAGAAGACAGCGGCGACCATGCGGGCCATGATGGAAAGTGTTGTTCGGGATGGAACCGGCCGCCGGGCTGGAATCCCGGGCTACCGGGTGGCCGGCAAGACTGGAACAGCCCAAAAGGTGGACCCTGACACTGGAACCTACTCGACAACTGCTTATGTGCCGAGTTTTGTCGGCTTCGCACCTGTGAATCAGCCGTCCATCACGGTCGTCATTGTTCTGGACTCACCGATTGGTGAGTACTACGGAGGTCTCGTGGCAGCTCCTGTCTTCCCGCGCGTCGCAACACAGGTTCTCCGCTTTCGAGACGTCCCACCTGAGCTCCCTGTTCCGGGGCCGTTACAGCCCGAGCCGCCGCTCCCGCCGCTGGAGATGGCGGACATGGTTGCGTCGCAGCCTGCCCCGCGAGTCGAAGAACTGCGAGCCGGTCAGGTGATACTTGTGGCCCCAACGCAACATCCTAGTTCAGCGCCTCGGCCAGCGCATTCGCTCGGAGGGGTCTCTCACTTGAGTGCCGGCCGGCCGTCGACCTCGGGGGACGGTGTTTCGGTAAGGGTCATTGATCGAAGCGTGCCGGATTTTCGAGGGCAGACCGTTCGCGAAGTAGTCAGCCGCACCACCGCTCTCGGATTGCATCTCGAGTGGAGCGGCCATGGCCGGGCGCGGCGCCAGTGGCCGACGGCAGGCGCCCCGGTTGTGCGCGGCCAGAAAGTCCTTGTGGAGTTCGTGAGTGCCTTGGCGGGGGACGCCCGCAAGCGATGACCCTTGCGGAGATGTTGGGTGAAGGGATTGCCGTCACGCCTGTGCCGAGGAAAGAAATTTCAGGCCTGGAATATGATTCCCGCAAGGTCGAGAAGGGCAACGTTTTCTTCGCGTTCCCCGGCGAGAAGGCGGACGGCCACGATTTCGTTCCGCAGGCGCTGGACGCGGGCGCGTCCTCGGTTGTGAGCGAGCGGCAGCCGCCTCAGCAGTGGCGGAACCTGTGGGTCCAAGTGCTGCACGGTCGAGAAGCTTTGGCCCACTCGGCTTTGCACTTTTACGGCCGTCCGGATCGGCGAGTGAAGTTGACCGGCGTGACGGGTACGAACGGTAAAACAACCACGGCTCATTTAGTGGACGGCATCTTCGAGGCGGCAGGTATCATCGCGGCTCGGTTGGGAACCATCGAACACAAGGTGGGCCGGCGTCACTTGAAGGCGGTCAATACCACCCCGGAATCTCTTGATCTGGTGAGGTTCCTGGTCGAGCTCGAGCAACAAAGAGGAACCCACGCCACCTTGGAAGTTTCCTCGCACGCCCTGGAGCTGAAGCGGATCCATGGGATGGACTTTCATACCGTGATCTTCACGAACCTGTCGCGCGACCACCTTGACTTCCACGGCACGATGAAAGCCTATGGCCGGGCGAAACAACGGCTCTTTGAGGGTGCCGGTGGGGCGCTGCCACGTTTCGGGGTCATCAATCAAGATGATCCTTTTGGGAGGGATCTCCTCGAGCGGGCTGGACTCGAGACGCTCAGTTTTGGCTTGACGAGGGGAGCAGCAGTTTCCGCGGATCGAGTGGAAGCCCTTCCGGGAGGGCTGAGCTTTCGGGCTAACACGCCCTCGGGGAACTTCGAGGTTTCTTCCCAGCTTCGCGGCCCATTCAATGTTCACAATATTTTGGGCGCGATCGCGGTTGGCCTTACCTACCAGTTGGATGTCGAGGTCATTAGGAGGGGCATCTCGACTTGCCGGACCGTGCCCGGAAGGTTCGAACCCGTAGACGTGGGCCAGCCGTTTTCCGTAGTGGTCGATTACGCTCACACGGAGGACGCGCTACGCAATCTGCTCGAGGCGGCCCGCCAGCTCTTGAACCGCCAGAGAGAGCCGGGCCGGATTGTGACCGTGTTCGGCTGCGGCGGCGACCGCGATCGCACGAAGCGACCGGCGATGGGAAAAATTGCCGCTCGCCTGAGCGACCTTGTAATTGTTACATCCGACAATCCCCGCGGCGAAGACCCACAGAACATCATCAACGACATTTTGGTCGGTCTGAAGCGTGTCGATGCTTCTTTTCAAGTAGAGCCGGATCGGGCTAAAGCCATTCGCCAAGCGCTGCTGGAGGCCCGGGAGGGTGATATTGTCCTGTTGGCCGGGAAGGGTCACGAGACTTACCAGGTCATCGAGGCGAAGGCCGTGCCGTTTGACGACCGAAAAGTGGTCCGCCGGGTGCTAAGAGAACTTGGGTACGGCCTGAATGACGGGCCCAGAAAGGCAGCCGAGGGGTGAGTGAAAGGATTTGTGAGGCTCAAGCTGTCTGAGGTAGCGAGAATGCTGGCAGTGCCCGTGCCTGTTGATCGACCGGTGACGGGGTACTCGATCGACTCGCGGTCCGTTCGGTCAGGAGATCTATTTTTCGCGGTTCGCGGCCCGCGGCACAATGGCCACGACTACATTGAGGCAGCACTCAAAAAGGGCGCAGCCGCAGCGGTGGCAGAGGAGCGTTGGGCGGAGAGTCATCTCAATGTAAGGCCGGTTCTCGCGGTCGCTGACCCCCCGGAGAGTTTGCGCCGACTGGCTCACCGATGCCGGGGGCGCTGGGATGGGCAGGTGGTCGGCGTTACAGGCAGCAATGGCAAGACGACGACAAAAGATCTAGTCGCCGCGGCCCTTCAGACGCGCTATCGAGTGTCGAAGAGCGAGGGCAATCTCAACAATGAGCTGGGCTTGCCGCTGTCGCTGCTGCGGGCGGAGGACGCCTCCGAGATTGTCGTGCTGGAGATGGGCATGAACCATCGGGGCGAGATTCAGCGCCTGGCGGAAATTGCCCGCCCTACGGTCGCTGTGGTGACCAATGTCAACCCTGCTCATTTGGAGAATTTCACCTCGGTCGACGAGATTGCACTGGCCAAACGTGAGCTCATTGAGAGCCTCTCCGACGAAGGAACAGCCGTTCTCAACGCCGATGACGAGCGGGTTCGGGAGTTCGCCAAAGTCCACCGGGGCCGCACTGTGACTTTTGGCGTGGACACCGCAGCGGACTTTCGAGCGGAACCGGCCGCGAGTATGAGCGCCGCGGGGGTAAGCTTCCGTTTGTGCGGCAGCGCTGGGAGCCGCGAAGGCCCACCCCTGCGCTTCAGCAGTCCGCTGCTGGGCCGGCACAATATCATGAATCTGCTGGCGGCGATTGCTGTCGCGTCTGTGTTCGGCATCAAGGCTGCGGAGCTGCTTGAGGCTCTGGCAAAGCTCCGGCCGGCGAGCATGCGAGGGGAGGTTGAACAGCTGGGGGATGTCCTGGTGTTCAACGATTGCTACAACTCTAACCCTCAGGCCGTGCTGGCCATGCTGGATGTACTGCTACGGACGGAAGCCCGGCGAAGGGTAGCCGTACTAGGTGAGATGAAGGAGTTGGGTGAGCAGGCGACCCAACTTCACCGCGAGGTCGGCCAGGCTCTGGCGGAGGCCAAGGTGGACGCCGTTGTTGGGGTCCAGGGCGGCGCTCGCGCGATTGCCGACGAAGCCGTGCGGCATGGGTTTCCCAGCCAGGCCGCTCATTTTTTCGAAGACGCAGAAGAGGCGGGCGAGTTCTTGGCGACGTTTCTCAAGCCGGGGGACGTCGCCCTGTTCAAGGCTTCCCGCGGCGTCGGGCTTGAGAGAGCGCTCGAAAGGGTTAGAAAGCAGTTGGTTTCTTCCTGACTTGATGAAAAGAACAATGCGGCAAAGCTGAATTCGATGCTCTATCACCTCTTCTACGAACAGCTCTTTCAGTACTTCAGCCCCTTTCGCGTCTTTGGCTACATCACTGTTCGCACAGCATTCGCCAGCATGACCGCGCTCGGACTGGGCCTGATCCTCGGCCCCTGGCTCATTCGCAAGCTTCGCGACTTTCAAATCGGCCAGTTCATTCGCGAGGACGGACCCGAGTCGCACCATGACAAGGCGGGGACGCCCACCATGGGCGGCCTGCTGATCACGGTCTCCATTGTTCTACCGACTTTGCTTTGGGCCAACTTGACAAACGTTTACATTTGGATCGCGCTGTTCGGCTTGGTTGGATTCGGAGGAATAGGTTTTCTAGACGATTACACCAAAATCCGGCGCGGTCAAAACCTGGGTCTCACCGTGGGCCGGAAGATTCTGCTGCAAGTGCTAGTGACTCTAGTGATTGGCTCAAGCCTGATATGGCTTTTCTCACGTGGAGATTACGACGCCCGTCTGGTGCTGCCGTTCGCCAAGAATCTCCGCCCCAGTCTGGTGATCGAACCGCTGCTCGACAATCCCTACACCTTCCCACTGGCCTTCATCCTCTTTTTCGTTTTTCTGTTCCTTGTGTTAGTAGGCTGCTCCAATGCCGTGAACCTGACCGATGGTCTTGACGGATTGGCCATCGGGTTGACGGTGATTTGCGCCGGTGCGTTGACCGTGCTCGCCTATATCGCCGGCCACCGAGAGTTTGCCCAATATCTGGACGTAGCCCGCGTTCCCGCGGCCGCGGAACTGACGATCTTTTGCGGCTCGATGGTCGGCGCCAGCTTAGCCTTCCTTTGGTATAACTCGTACCCGGCGGAGGTCTTCATGGGAGATGTCGGGTCATTGGGAATAGGTGGGGCGTTGGCTATGGTTGCGATTCTGATCAAGCAGGAGATCCTGCTGATATTCGTTGCCGGCGTGTTCGTGTTGGAGGCCCTTTCTGTGATTCTGCAAGTCGCCAGTTTCAAACTGCGTGGTAAGCGTGTTTTCAAGATGGCGCCCTTACACCATCACTTCGAGGCGCTGGGTTGGCCGGAATCGAAGATCATCACGCGGTTTTGGATCGCTGGTTTGGTTTGGGCACTATTCGCGCTCAGTACGTTGAAGCTGCGATGAATCTTGAAAATCAGCGCGTGCTCGTCGTCGGGCTCGGGGAGTCCGGCAGGGCGGCCGCCCGGTTTCTCGTGTCGCGCGGGGCCGTAGTGGCGGCAACGGACTGTTTGCCGGAGCACAAGCTGGCGTCCACGGCTCGGGAGTTGCGGGATCTCGGGGTCCGGCTTGATCTGGGAGGCCACGCTGAGTCGCTTTTTATCGAGCAGGATTTGATCATCCCATCGCCGGGCGTCCCCTGGGATCTGCCTGAACTCAGTCGCGCGCGCGAGCAAGGAGTACGGGTGGCAGGCGAGCTGGAGGTCGCAGCATCGTTTTTGCGTGGCCCGGTCATCGGCGTCACGGGCACGAACGGGAAAACGACCACGACCGCTTTAATCGGACATATGATGCTGGCCGCCGGCTGGAAGGCCCAAACGGGGGGGAATATCGGGACGCCCGTGCTGGCCATGGTCGACAGCTCCGCCGATGACGGTTGGAATGTGTTGGAACTCTCCAGTTTCCAGCTCGAAGCGATGCACAGCTTCCGTTCCCGTATCGCCGTCGTGCTCAACATCACGCCCGACCATCTCGATCGCCACCACAGTTTCGAGTCCTACGCCGCGGCCAAGGGGCGCATCCTGAAGCCACAAACGCAAGACGATCACGTGGTTCTCAATGCCGACGACGAAAGCTGCCGGCGGTTTGCGGAATCGGCCGCAAGCCGGATCTGCTGGTTCAGCCGCACGCAGCCCGTCTCGCCCGGCGCTTGGGTGGAGGCGGGCTGGATCGTTTTCGGCGGCCGTCGCGTCGTCGAAACCGAACTGCCGATTCGCGGTCCGCATAATCTCGAGAATACGCTGGCGGCGGTGGCTGCTTGCTCACTGGCGGGTGTGGCAAGCGAGGATATCGCAGCGGCCGCGGTCAGCTTTCGTCCCGTCGAGCACCGGCTCGAGTTCGTCCGCACCGTCGACGGGGTGGACTATTACAACGATTCGAAGGCGACCAACGTGGAGGCGGCGATCAAGGCCATTCAGTCTTTCGAAGGAGAATTGTGGGTCATCCTGGGAGGGAGCGACAAGGGCGGCGATTATCGCCGTTTGAAGGATCACCTCGCTCCCAGGGCGGGCGGGGTGCTTCTGATCGGCTCAACGGCGGAGAAGATTCAGCGTCAATTGGAGGGCTGCGTCCCCAGCCACCGGCTGGGAACGCTCGAGGCGGCGCTCGAATTTGCCAAGGGGCAAGCTGAGCCGGGTCAGACGGTGCTGCTGGCGCCCGCCTGCGCCAGCTTCGATCAGTTCGAAAACTATCGCCACCGCGGCCGCTCGTTCAAGCGGCTGGTGCGTTCGTGGAAGGAAGGTGAGCATGCCGAAACCACTTAAGTGTGACCGCGTTCTCTGCGCGACGATTCTGGCTCTTGTGTTCGTGGGCCTGATTATGGTGTTTAGCGCGACTACCGGAAGGGCGGACGGGACACTCCTATTCGGCCTGAAGCAAGTGGTGGCGGCATTGGTCGGAATCGGGGCCATGCGCGTGCTGATGTTCGTCGACTACCGCCGTTTTCGAAAACCGAAGATGATCATTTTGGCTCTCGGGAGCGTGGTCGCGATGCTAGGCATGGTCCTGCTGGGGGATGAGACCGCGGGGACGCTGCGATTCTTCCAGATCTGGATTTTTTCCATCCAGCCTTCGGAGCTGGCAAAATTGGCGCTGGTACTCTCCCTTGCCTTTTTCTTGGACAAGCGCGCCGATCGGTTGCATGAATGGCGCACGTTGGCGTCCGCCGGTTTCATGCTGGCTTTCCTGTGCGGGCTTATCTACGCGGGCCGCGACTTGGGCACGCCCATTTCCCTGCTTGTGATCGCGGGCGTGGTGCTCTGGACCGCCGGGTTGAGATTCCGCTACTTCGTCGCTGCCGGGATCCTAGCCGCGATCTTGATCACCGCGGCGATCCGCGATGAGCCGTTTCGCAAGAACCGATGGGCCGCGTTCATCGATCCCAGTCTTGATCCCCAGGGGATCGGCTACCAGATTCGCCAGTCCCACATTGCGGTCGGCAGCGGCAGCGTCTTGGGTCAAGGGCTGATGAACGGAAAACAGAAGATGAAGTTTCTGCCGGCGGCGCACACTGATTTTATCTTCGCGGTGATCTGTGAAGAATTTGGACTTTTCGGGGGATCGCTGATCGTCGTTGCTTTCGGTGTCTTACTGTGGCGGGGAGTGTGGATTGCGCTGAGGGCGCCTGATCGTTTCGGGTTCTATCTGGCCACGGGAATAACGGCCATGATTGTGTGCCAGGCGATGATGAATCTGGGTGTTGTGCTGGCGTTGTTGCCGACGAAGGGTATGCCCTTGCCTTTTATCAGCTATGGCGGCACGTCCATGGTTACGTGCCTAACGGCTTCGGGAATCTTGCTGAATGTCAGCCAGCGCGCCAGCTAGTGGACTGTCCTGGAGACGAGTTCACGGTCGATTTGCGAGTGTCGGGATCGAAAGCCCGACACAGCACGCTGCAAGCGCGCGCCACATCGCCGGGACGATCGGAAAGTCTTGTCTGGGACGGCTTGCTGGTCCGGCTTTGGCGGTTCCGTGGGCGCTGTCAGAGCCGACGGCAAACGGTGCCGGCGGGCAGCCTGCTATGAAGCGCGGAGCAACTTACCTGATCGCCGCCGGTGGCACGGGCGGTCATGTCTTTCCGGGGCTGGAAGTGGCCCGCGAGTTGCGCCGCCGGGGGCATCACGCAGTCTTTGTGGGCACCCGGCGTGGTCTGGAAAGCCGCGTGGCGCCGGAGTCGGGATTCCCTATCGAGTTTGTGCAGACGGACGCTTTGAAAGGGGTTTCGCTGGGACGGAGATTGCGAACGATTCTGCGCATGCCCGGCACTCTCGTCGAGGCGGCCTCGATTCTCGACCGACACGGGCCCACTGCCGTGTTGAGCCTGGGAGGGTATGCGGCCGGGCCGTTGGCGCTGATGGCAATCTCGCGTGATGTCCCCCTCATCATCCTGGAGCCGAATGCGCGACCAGGTCTGTCCAATCGCCTCGTGGGGCCGTTCGCCAGTTGGTCGTTGCTGGGATTCCCCGGTGGCGAAAGGTACTTTGCGCGGAACCGGTGCGAGGTTAGCGGCATCCCTATTCGCGAGGAGTTTTTCCAACTGCCGCCTAGAGACCATCGGACACCAATGACCGTGTTGATTACCGGGGGTAGCCAAGGAAGCCGAAGCTTGAATCGCGCGGTGATCGAGGCACTCCCGCTTTGGGCTCGGCAGAGGCGGCTGGGCGAGATGCGGTTTCTTCATCAGACCGGTTTGAGCGAATATGAAAAGGTCCGCTCCGCTTACCAATCGCAAGGAGCGAACGCGCGAGTGGAAGCCTTTTTTGATGACATGCCCGCTGCCTTTGGGCAGGCGGATCTGCTGGTTTGCCGTGCGGGAGCCTCGGCCGTCGCCGAAGCCGGCGCGGCGGGCAAGGCTTCCATCCTGGTTCCCTACCCGTTCGCCGCCGACCAGCACCAGCTTCTCAACGCGCGGGCCGTGGAGCAGGCGGGCGCCGCGCGAGTCGTGTTAGACCGAGAGATTACGGGTTCCCGCCTGGTCGAAGAGGTAGATCGCCTTGTGGAGGATCCCGACCAACTGCGGCAGCTCGAGCGGGCCGCGCGGCGTCTGGCGATGCCCGGCGCGGTGCGGAAAATCGCGGACCGGCTTGAGGCGCCAGGACGAGATCGCTGTAGAGACTGAATGTTCTTCAAGGAACCCATCGTCAAGCACCGCCGCATCCACTTCGTGGGGATTGGCGGCATCGGTATGAGCGGCATCGCCGAGATCCTGTTGAACCTCGGTTATGCGATCAGCGGTTCCGACCTCAAGAGATCGTCCTTGACGGATCACTTGGTCGCCATGGGGGCGCGAATCTTCGAAGGTCATGCGGCTGAAAACGTGAAGGGCACCGACGTCGTGGTTGTCAGCTCGGCAATCCCGGGTGATAATCCCGAGCTGGCGGCCGCCGGTGAACGGCAAATTTCCGTGATCTCACGCGGCGAGCTGTTGGCCGAGCTGATGCGTTTGAAATACGGAATCGCCATCGCCGGCAGTCACGGCAAGACTACCACTGCATCCATGGCAGCCGCCGTCCTGCACGCGGCTGAGAAAGACCCGACCGTTGTCGTGGGCGGACGCGTGGCCTCGATGGGATCCAATGCCCGCCTCGGCAACAGCGACTTCCTGCTAGTCGAAGCCGACGAAAGCGATGGGTCGTTCCTTCAACTGACGCCGATCTTGGCGGTAGTGACCTCCATTGACCGCGAGCATCTCGACCACTACAGCTCGTTCGAAGCCGTGCAGGACGCCTTCGTCGAGTTCGCCAACAAGGTTCCCTTTTATGGGTCGGCGATCGTGGCCATTGCGGATCCGGGCGTGCGACAAATTCTGCCTCGCATTCGCCGCCGGTTGAGGACCTACGGACTTGCCCCAGACGCCGATTTGATTGCTTCCCAAGTGGAATGCGGGCACATGAGGAGCCGTTTCGAGCTGCTGTATCAGGGGCGAGACCTTGGCAAGTTTAGCGTCCGAGGTGTCGGGGAGCACAACGTCCTCAACGCTATGGGCGCGGTGCTAGTGGGCCTGGAGTTGGAAATCCCGATTGATCGCATTCGCCTAGGGCTGGAATCTTTCAGCGGAGTAGAACGCCGCTTCCAGGTTCGGGGTGAACGGGGCGGCATCACCGTCATCGACGACTATGCGCATCATCCCACGGAGATCGCCGCCACTCTGTCGGCAGCGCGCCATTGTGATTTCAAGCGGATTCACGTGGTTTTTCAGCCTCACCGCTACAGCCGTACCCAGCTGCTTGCCAAGGATTTCGGCGCCTGTTTTGGGGACTGCGACCGCCTCCACGTGGTGGACATCTATCCGGCCGGGGAGCTGCCCATTCCTGGCGTGAGCGCGGAGAAACTCGTCGAGCGAATCCGAGCCTCCGGCCACCCCGCCGCCGAGTATGTTCCTTCTCTGGAGGAGGCTGCGGAAAAGGCGGTCGCGGGCGCCCGCAGCGGCGACGCTATCCTGACCCTTGGGGCGGGCAGCATTTCACAGGTCGCCGAGAAGATTGTGAGTCGGCGGGAATCTCACGCGACTGGAGTCATCGCGGCGCGTTGAGCGCACCCTTGGTCTAAGACATGGCCCGAAGAGGAAAGGCAACCCAACGAGACGAGGACAGCCCCAAGGGGCCTTACCTTCGCCGCAAATCGCCCGTGCCCGTCCAAAGGGCCTTGCTAGGCGCCAGGCGACCCTGGACACGGGGTCTCCTGCTGGCGCTTGGGGCGATCGGCTTGGGTCTTTTGGCAGCTTACGCGATTGACTCGTATCTGCGCTTCGGTACTCCTTTCGTCTTGGCGGAGGATGGCGCGGGGCTGCATGTGACGGGGTCGCGTCTTCTCTCAGCGCACAGCGTCAAGGAGATCTTTCAGGCTGACCTGGGAGGCAGTATTCTCGAAGTCCCGTTGGAAGAACGCACTCAGCAACTCGAGAATCTCAGCTGGGTGGAGCATGCGGCCATTCTGAGGATGTGGCCCGATCGGGTTTGGGTGCGGATCCGCGAGCGACAGCCAGTGGCGTTTGTTCGCCTCAAAGCCTCCAAATCCCGTCGCGCTCAACCTCGGCTCATCGACCGCGAGGGTATGTTTCTCGATCCCCCGGCGGGCGCTAGTTTCTCCCTTCCGGTGGTGACGGGGATCTCCGCATCCATGTCGTTGCCGAACCGATTACAGCGCATCGCCCTGTTCGAATCTCTGGTGAGTGATCTCGATCGCGAAGAGCCGAGGTACAGCTCATTTGTTTCGGAAGTGGATGTGAGCGATCCCCAAAACGCGCGGGTCACAACGATCCATGAAGGAGATGTCATTGAGTTGCAGATGGGACAGCGACTTTTCAGACATCGCTGGGAAGTTTTCCTGAGTTACGTTGACACGTGGAAAAAACAATACGGCCGTGTGAATTCTGTCGACCTGCGCTACCGAGGACAGGTAGCCGTTCGCTAGTGCCATGCCCAAGAGACATGACTACCTGGTAGGCCTCGACTTAGGCAGCCACTGCACGCGCTGTTTTGTGGCGCTGGAAGAGCAGGCCCGCCTACGCTTTATCAGCCACGGTTCGGCTCCTTCGGCCGGCTGGAATCGCGGTGTGATCGCCGACCAGGACCCAGTGCTGAACTCCGTGGAGAAGGCGATCCAAAAGGCGGAAGAGAACGGCGGCATGCTGATCGAAGCCGCAGTTGTCGGGATCGGCGGGCCACATCTCGCCAGCAATGTCAGCCACACGTATCTGAACCTTCCCGCCGACGAAAACGAGATCCGGCAGGATCATGTCGATGTGATCGTCAAAGACGCGGGTCTCGGGGCCGTGAGCGACGATCGCACCGTCGTTCAACTGATACCGCTCGAGTTCGCTGTCGATCGCCAACCGGGACTCAGAAATCCGTTGGGGATGCCCGGCCAAAGACTTGACGCCCACGTGCAGGTGATCTCAGCTCTCGCCCAGGCTCACAACAGCATCCGAGCTGTGGTCAACCGTGCCGGCCTGGTAGTCCAGGAAACGGTCTTCGAGCCTTTCGCTTCCGCATACGCGGTACTCGAGGAGCAGGAGCGGGAGATGGGAGTGGCGGTCGTTGATATGGGTGCGGGTTCTCTAGACGTCGTCGCGTACTTGGAGAACCAACTCCGCGTGGCTGGCTCGATCCCGGTTGGGGGCGAACACTTTGTTAATGACGTGGCGAGCATCCTCGTAACTTCCTCAACCGAAGCTCGACGACTGATCGAACAGTATGGCTGCGCGTTGGCCGACCAAACGCCAGAGAACGTGATGATCGAGGTCCCGGCCGTCTCCGATGGCTCTTCAAGATCGAAGCCTCGAAGACTGCTCAACGAAGTGCTTCAGGCTCGGGCGGAAGAGGCGTTTGAGTTGGTTCGACAGGAGCTACGTCGAGCAGGCGTTGAACGCCGGCTCATTGCCGGCGTTGTCTTGACTGGCGCTCTGGCTTGCATGGCCGGATCCTGCGATATTGCCGAAAAGGTTCTCGACGCCACGACCCGGATCGGGCTCCCGCCCCGCTTGGAGTACATGCCCGACGAGCTGGATGATCCTAGCTGGGCGACGGCAGCCGGACTTGCTCTCTATGCGCAGCGGCTTCGGCTGCACCGGCAGAGACGGCGGGATCGGATGACCGAGTGGTTGAAAACCATCCTTGAGTGATGGTGAAACAACCACGGTGTCGATCGACCGAACGCGAGATGACGATTCACGTAAAATGGGAGGATTCGGGAATAGCCGAAGCCTGCCCGCTAGGAATCGAGGTCTGCGTTGCGCCCGTCTCGCAACGCCGGCTGGTCGGCATCTTAGAACCGACGGCTTTGGCCAGGAGATAGCCCATGGGGAACGATGGCGTAAAGTTCACTTTTGATGACGACACGCGCACCAATGCTCGCATCAAGGTGATTGGCGTGGGCGGCGCCGGGTGTAACGCTGTCAATCGCATGATTGAAGCCGGCGTGGAGGGGGTTACTTTCGCGGCTATCAACACCGACGAGCAGGCGCTGCGTGTCTCGCAGGCGCAGGTAAAGGTACAGATCGGATCGCGGCTCACGAACGGCCGGGGCGCGGGATCCGATCCCGACATCGGCCGCGAGGCGGCTCTCGAGGACACCGAGCGGCTGATCGAACTGCTCGGAGAGTCCGACATGGTCTTCGTGACGGCGGGCCTTGGGGGGGGTACGGGGACCGGGGCCGCGCCGATCGTCGCCTCGTTAGCCAATGAACTCGGCGCGCTGACTGTAGCGGTGGTCACGAAGCCGTTTTCTTTCGAGGGCGGCAAGCGCATGACCATCGCCGACAAAGGGCTCGCCGAGTTGGCCGAGACTGTGGACACCGTCGTCACGATTCCTAACGAGCGCTTGATCGAGGTTGTCGAGCGCGGCACGAGCTTCTTTGAATCCTTCCGCATCGCGGACGACATTCTGCGCCAGGCGGTGCAGGGTATCAGCGACATTATCACCATCCCTGGGATTATCAATCGAGACTTCGCGGATGTCCGCACGATTATGCATGGCATGGGTTACGCTGTCATGGGAACGGCGGTGGCGGGCGGCAGCGCCGCCGCGGTGGAAGCCGCACGCAAAGCCGTTTCCAGTCCGTTGCTGCAAGACACCAGTATTGAAGGTGCGCGAGGCATCCTGATCAACATCACCGGCTCTTCCAAAATCTCGCTGCACGACGTTCACGAAGCGTCTACGATCATTCAACGCGCCGCGGATCCGGAAGCCAATATTATCTTTGGAGCTGTCCTCAATGATTCGATGGGTGATGAGGTCAAAATCACGGTGATTGCCACTGGCTTCCGCAGCGAGAGCCTTGGAATCAGCAAGAGGATGTCGGATGCCGCCGCGGCGTCGGCGGCAGAGTTGCGGCCGACGTTAAAAGAGGCTGCGGCCAACCTACGCCGTGAGGCACCCGACGCCGATCAGGGAGCAGAAGGGGCGGCAAGCGAGATCGCTGCCGAGCTTGACGAAGCGGAGCCGGATCCCTCGGAAGCCGTCCCACAGCCTGCCGACCCAAACGATTTGGAGGTTCCCGCCATCTTGCGCCGGCGTACCGAACAGCCCCAGTAGCCAAACGCCCTGCTCGTCTTACCGTTGTGCATCCCAGAAGAAAGGAATGGCGTCAACAGTATTGACCTAGCTTGGCATCGTGCTCTCCCCTCTAGCATGCTCGTGCACTTGTTCGACGGACTTCTGCTGCCGAATGGCATCATCCCATTGACCAAGAAAAGGCTGACAAGAGCTTGCCTCTGTCAAAAGGCTCCTTTAAGATGATATTGTTTTCAGAGGGGGAGGCCGCGACGCTAAGCCGTTCCGCCCCCCAGTGGTTCGCCAGACTTCCTTGAACCCTGAATGAGATCCATGAACCCTAGCGTGAAGAAGAAGAAGAAGTTTTCCTTGATTCTGACGGCAGCTCTTATCTCCGCGCTGAGCTCGTGCGCGACTCGAGACCCCGCCGACGAAGTATTTGCGCGGGTGACCGCGTCGTTCGTTTACGATTCGCTGGCGCTGTCTCCTATTCGGGCAACCGCAGTCGGTTACCACGTCCATCTCGAGGGAGCGGATGAGGAAGGCAAGGGCGGCACGGAAATCAGACTCGACGGGCTTTTGGACGACTATTCCCAGGCCGCTATCGCTAAGCGCCTTAACTTCTACAAGCAATTTCGCAAGAATCTCCGGGCGCAGGTCGACCGCAACGAGCTCGCCGGTGATGAGTGGGTCGATTACGCGGTTATCGAGAACCACATCGACAACGAGTTGCTCGAGTTTGAAAAAATCCGAAGCCACGAGCACAACCCGACTCTCTATGTCGAACTTCTCGGGATGGCCCTTTACCGGCCCTTAGTGCACGAGTACGCGTCCAAGGAAGAGCGTTACCGGCACATCCTGGCTCGGCTCGAGAAGACCCCGGCGTTCCTCGATCAAGCCAAACAAAACCTGCGGTCTTCGCCGGAGGTTTGGACGAGTGTGGCCCGGGAGGAGAACCGAGGAAACATCAACCTGGTGGAGAAGGTCATCCCCGTCAGTCTTCCCGATTCGTTGCGTGCTGACTACAGCGCCGTCTCGAAAACAGCGCTAGGGGCGCTGCGGGACTTCGATCGCTTCCTGGCGGACGACCTCGTGCGCCGCAATACCTATGACTGGCGGCTGCGCCCGGATCTTTACGCCGAAAAGTTCAAGGTCCGGCTGGCGACAACCAAATCACCGGAAACCGTGCTCTCGGAAGCGGAACAGAAATTCAAGAGTGTGCGCAGCGATATTATCGAAGTGGCGCGGGGTATCCATAAAGAAATCTACGGCAACCAGCGGCCGCCGACGGAGCGGGCTTTGATGGCCGACGTGCTCGACGTCGTGCAAGACGAGAACCGGCTCAGGCGCGGGGACCAGATGATCGGCCAAATCAAGAAAGACCTGGCCGAGCTAAGGGAATTCACGAATGAGGCAAGCGTGTCGCCTTTGCCGTCCGGGGAAAACCTGCAGATCGTTGAAACTCCCGAGTTCATGAGGGGTGTGTATTCGGTGGCCGGCATCATGGGGGCGCCCGCCCTGCATCCCCAACTTGGCGCCTTCTATTGGGTGACGCCGATTCCCTCCGACTGGTCTCGCTCCCGAGTCAATTCCAAGCTGCGCGAATACAACTTATTCGCTTTGCAGCTGCTCAGCGTCCATGAGGCGATACCAGGCCACTACGTGCAGTTGGAGTGGGCTAACCGGATCGAACCCGAGTCGAGACGCCTTTTACGCGTTGCCTACGCCAACGATTCCTACGTCGAAGGCTGGGCGACTTACGTGACCGAAGCGCTCATGGATGCGGGCTACCGGAACGATAGCAACGAGTTAAAGCTGGTCTGGTACAAACACCTACTCCGGGTGATCGCCAACGCTATCCTTGACATTCGTATGCACACCAAGAACATGTCGGACGACGAGGCGCTCGAACTGTTGCGCCGACAGGCGTTCCAGGAGGCCGAGGAAGCTCGCGGCAAGCTGCTGCGCGCTAAGCTCACCTCAGCGCAGCTTCCCCTGTACTACGTTGGCTGGCGGGACTGGTTGCAAGTACGGGATCATTACCAGGAGGAGACACAGGACTTCCGCATGGTATCCTTCCACGACAAGGCCCTCTCCGTAGGCCCGGTGCCGCTTGTTCCCGAGTTGGGTTACGCGGTCACTAGTAGGCCGATGCCGAAGTGAACTTGACCATCCCTCCGCTCGACGTTACCGCTCCTCAAGCGAAAAGAGCCGGCCGGGCAGGCGCCTCAGCCGGATCCGGACATGGTCGGGTGGATCAACCTGGCCTGGCCTCTGCGCCAAGGTAAAGGCCCTCTTAGGTGTAGTGTCTGTCCCCACACCGCCGCCCCACACCGCCGCTCTCTCTGGATAGAAAAAGCCGATCGTCTTGATGTACGGCCTTTCTCCGCACGGCTACTAGATTGGGTCCAACGGAGAGCTGTACACCGCCTCGTACCAATTCATGAGGAGGCGGCCTGGTCCTTCCTTCTGGCGCCCCACCAGGCCGCAAAAACAAACCAGATCACCGAGCCGGCCAAGAAAGCGTCTTGGTAGGTCTTGACGTCGATGCGGCCGAAGAAATAAAGAACAGGTGCGACGACACAGGCGGCCATGCCGCCACAAGCTATGATCAACAGCAAGGCTCTCAACATCGCTATCTGCTCCGGAGTTTTCTCAAGGCGGTATAGCCAATCAAAGCTATTAAATAGGCGGCGAGCGGGCTGCCGAAAATGTGGAACGGCACCCAGAACGCCAGCCAGAATGCCAGCCCGACGGCCAGGGGCCACATGAGAGTAGCAACGGGGTCGAAGGATCTCTTCCCCTGCTCGGCCCTGTAACGCTTGATTCCAAGTCTCGGGAAGAGAAAGTGCTCGGCCACCACAAAAGCCCCCGGCGCAACCAGTATCGTGCTCCACGTCGCTACGTAGTTCAGCAGTCTCATGACGATGATCGGAAAGCACGACAGAATGACCGTGAACATCCCGGCGATTAGAGTCACCCTCCAGCGTGGCCAGTTCGGCGTGACGCATTGCAGGGCTAAGCCTGATCGGTAGAGCGTCGGGTTGGCGGTGGTCCACCCCGAGATAAACACCGCCAGCGCGCCGGCCGCCCCCAGCGCCTCATAGGCCATCAAACCCGCGTCCATTTGCCGCCCCACGGCCGCCACCATTACGCCGGAGCAGATCCAGGCCAGCGTGTGTCCCAAATACATGCCAAAGGCCGAGAGCAGGCCGTAACGCCAGTGTCTGGCGTAGCGAAACATCGCCATATCGCCCAGCCCGAGGTTGTAGGACGAATTGGACAGCCAGGCGAAGAAAACGATATGCCAGAACGTATACTTCTCTTGGCCCGGCGTAGGTACGCCGGTCCAGATGCGGGTCTCGCAAATCTCCCACAAGTTGCTGAGATCATGGTGGACGCCCAATCGCGACAACATCGCAATCGCTCCCGCGATGAAGACGACCGAGATCCAAGGTGAGCAAAGTTCGGAGAACTGGCTGAGCTTCTCAAATCCCCAAACAGCAAAGACCGTCATAGCCAGGCCGATCGTAATTGTGATGAGGATCCAGCCTACGCTTGTCGGCAGCACGTCGCCGAGCTCCGGGCTATCAACCCCCACGGCAAGAGCTATCGAGGTGGCCGCGACCGACACCATGGCGCTCGAAATGATGCACTGATACACGGCGATCAGCACGTTGTAGATAGCGGTGAAGCCGGGCCCGGCAATCCTACGCAAGTACCAATACATGGTCAGGCGCGTTGAAGTGGCAATGGGGGCGCAAACGAAGGTCCACGACATCACCGAGAGCACGTTACCGAAGAGCAGTCCCCAGATCACCGCGGTCGCGCTCACGCCGTGAAGCACAAAGAACGCGCCGATCACGAATTCCGTCGCGGCGACGTACTCCCCCGCGAACAGGCCGGCGAATCTCCACGGACCCTGGAACTTGTCGGGCGTGACCGGCTCACGATCGAACTCATAGAGCCGATCCATTTGGGCGGTGAGGTTACCGAGTTTCACGATGCTGCTAGGCGAACGGTCCGCGTGCGGGGGTCCTCAGGGGGATATCTACTCGATACGGTGGCTGGTCGAGCTATCGTAGCGCACTTGATGCTTGCGCGGCGCGGCACCCGCGAGCTGGGAGTTCCGCGGCGCGAGTGCCGGGGGTGGCCATGGGCCTGCAGTCCGTCCTCCGGGAGTTATCGTCGCGGTCGCAGCGGTCTTTGTTCGCCGGGCTATTGTCCTTGTAAGCTACTGAATTCAATAGTCTTACTGGAAATTGGCTTCGTTTGGTATTTCGCTGCTCAGGTTGCGGTGTTGGTTGGGTGGTTCGCTGCTCTGGTAGATGGTTTGCGCTCCGTTGCTGTCCTTGGGGCGACCTGTCCTATGGGGCGAGGTCTGGTCGGATCCCGGCCAGTGGTTGGTCAGGCTTCACTGCGCTGACCGCCAGCCACGCCAAAGCCTAGCCATAACTCATTGATTGCAAAACGGTTGCTGGAAATTGGGTTCGTTTCGTATTTTTCCTTTCGCTCGTGCAGCGTGAGGCCGATCTTCGCGGTCTCCCCCTTTCAGGATAGCGCGTGTGTCAAGTGTCCCCGCGGGCGATGATTCCCTTGACCCGGGCCGGGAAGCGGGGTGCCTCCGCTCTGACCTATTCGGCGAACGCAGGCGGGCACAGCATGCTGTGCCCCTACAAACCTGTGGGTGCCCGGAAACGTAGGTTCCAAACGCCGCTAAGGGTGAAGCCGGTCGCACTCGCGGAATGAAGCGCCGCCGCCGCGCCCCTGCGATCGAAGCCGCGCAGGTGCGTCGTCAGATAGTCGAGCTTCTGGAGCGTCTCAGGCACCACCTTTTTTCAATTCCCTAATGATGTCGGCGGTCAGTCCATGGCCCAACTTGTCGAACCCTTCACTGGTAAAATTCCAGACGTGGGCAAAAAGACCAAGACCTCCGACAAGAATGGAAAGCACTGAAAAGACCCAGAGGAGCCAGTGCCCATCAGAAGCAAAAGCCAGAACAACAATCCCAGCCCAACCGATGCTGTGGAGTGTAGAAGTAAAGAGAACGCTTACTTGGGTGAATGTGTCGGCCTGTGGGACCGTGGGAAAGTATCTGCGAAGGATTAGAAACCACTCGAACCATTCAAGATCTTCCTGGCAAAAACGGTCGGCCTTTTCGTTTGCAAGGACAATCATAGCTGCTATGCGCTTCTGCGGGTCCTTTATTTCCTTGGTCTCATCAATCAAGTCTTTCGATATCTCGTGGATAGGCGCGCCCAGTTTTTCAGGAGCGAGGTCTGAACCGACAAACTTCCGGGGCGCCTTTCTCCAAGAGACTTCTTCCCACAGTTGTGGAGAGGTTTTGTCTAGAAGTCGATGAGTCAAAAAAGCAAGCATGGACAATAGACCGCTCGACACTCCGTCAACCACAAACCCGGAAATATAGGCAGCGAAGACGAAGATTCCTGCTGTTGAGTAGTTTCCAAGACCCAGGCTAGTAAAGAACGCAGCGACACTGGAATGGGTCACTGCCAATCCACCGATCACGATGCCGCCGGAAAGAAATGGCGCGAGTGTCTGTACCAGATAAGGGTAGGATATTCTGGAAAAACTGAATTTAACAGGCAGAAGCATGTTTGCTGGTCAGTCTAACACGTCAATTTCCGCCAAAGCGTCTCTAGAACCTCACACTCGCCACCAGCCGCTCGCCGGGAAACGTCGAGCCGACTTGAGTAATGTCCATCGACACCGGCGTGTCCGCTGGAATAAAGCCTAGTTCGGCGAACGCAGGCGGGCACAGCATGCTGTGCCCCTACAAACCTGTGGGTGCCCGGAAACGTAGGGCCACGGCATGCGGCCGGCTTGCCCCAATTAGGTTTTTGGGCCGCTGTGGCATGAAACGTTTTGGGTTCGGTAGGAGCAACCACCTAGGATCCGGCGCACCAATGAGACATGTCGCCAGGAATGGCGACACGGCACGCCTGGAGGCGTGCGCCACATCCGTACCTGGGGGCAGGCAGAATCCGAAATCGCCCTTTCTCGGCTAATTTGGACAGCTCAGCGGCATGCCGCGGCATGCCGTGCCCGAGGTTCCCGACCGTCACCTGGCCTTTACATATGCGTCACCGAACTTATGAAACGGACTATTTAGCCAGCGGCAGTCTTCCGTTTTCCCTTGGTGCCCCACCAGGTCGCGAAGACGAACCAGATCACCGAGCCGGCCAGGAAGGAGTCTTGGTAGGTGCCGACATCGATGCGGCCAAAGAAATAGAAGATTGGCGCGAGCACGCAGGCGGCCATACCACATAGAGCTACGACCAGGAGCGCTCTGAGCATCGTCATCCGGTCCAGAGTTTTCTCAGCGCCGTGTAGCCAATCAAGGCAAGCAAATAGGCGGCCAGCGGCTTAGCGAACATGTGGACGGGCGCCAGGAACGCCAGCACTACGGCGAGCGGCCACATCACGGCTGCTTCACGGTTCAACGATGGCGCGCCCTTCTTGGCCCCATGGCGTTCGATTCCGAGCCTGGGAAAGAGAACGAGCTCGGCGGCGACGAACGCGCCCATCGGCACGAGCACGGTTCCGTAAGCGGCTACGTAGTCCAGCAAACGCAGGAAGATGATGGGAAAGCAAGATACAACACTCGTAATCACACCGGCGATCAGCGTTATTTTCCAGCGCGGCCAATTGGGGGTGACACACTGTAGAGCCAGACCCGATCGATAGAAATAGGGGTTAGCCGTTGTCCAGCCGGTGATCAGAACCGCCAGCAAACCGGCGAGGCCCATAGCCTCGTAGGCCATGAGGCCGGGGTTCATCTGCCGCTGGACCGCGGCCACCATGATGCCTGAGCAGATCCAGGCCAGGGTGTGCCCGGGATACATTCCAAAGGCTGAAAAGAGGCCATAGCTCCAGTGCTTGGCATAGCGAAAGATGGCCATATCGTTCAGTCCGAAATGCAGTGCGGCATTACAAGACCAAGCGAAGAAAACAACGTGCCAAAAGGTGAACTTTTCCTGCCCCGGGGTCGGTACGCCCGTCCAGATCCGCGTCTGCGCGATTTCCCAGAAGTTGCTTAGATCGGAGTGGACACCCAGTCGCGGCAGCATGGCCACCGCGCCGGCGAGGAAGGCGACAAAGATCCACGGCGCGCACAATTCCGCGAATTGACTCAGCCTCTTGAACCCCAGAATGGCAATGACCGTCATCACCATGCCGATGGTAAGAGTGATTAAGACCCACCCTACGCTGGTGGGAAACACATCGTCCAACTGAGGGCTGGGTACGCCCAGGCCCAGACCCACCGCCGTGGCGGCGACCGAGACCATAGCCCCCGCGATCACACACAACATCACTGCACTGGCCACGTTATAGATGGCCGTCGGGACCGGTCCGGTGATTTCGCGCAGATACCAGTACAAAGTGAGCCGAGTTGAAGTCGCGATAGGAGCGCAGATGAGGGTCCAAGTCGCAACCGCCAGCACGTTGCCCAGCAGTAGCGCCCAGATCAGTTCCGTGGCGCTAACGCCGTGAATGACGAAGAAGGCGCCGATCACGAACTCGGTCGCCGCAACGTGCTCGCCGGCAAACAGCCCCGCGAATCTAGCGGGGCCTTGCAACTTGTCGGGAGTGACCGGCTCGCGGTCGAACTCGTAGAGCCGGTCCATCTGGGAGGTTAGGTTGCTGAGTTTCACGGGTTGCGCGTCGGTCCGTGGGCGGGGTCTTGAAGTTGGGGCCGTCGGTGGCTCGGGTTACGCCGAGCTATGGTAGCGCAGTTGGCCCCGCTACGTCGTGTTCGCGGGCCTGGCGAGAGGGTGGTCCGGTTTGCAGGGAAGGAACTCCTTGATTGGCCTCCCGGCGGGAAGCTTCCTAGGATGCGGATTTGTGGTCCCGGTTAGCGTCCCACCGCTTGCTCACGCGCGCGGCTCCGCAACAATCGGTTTCCGTCTGCCGGAGCCGCGACCGCTAGGAGCGGTTGGCTGAGCCACCAACCAACAGCTTGCTCACCGCCTGCGCCGCTCTGCCGTTGGTCGATTGGACGCTTTCACACGGCAAAGGCCGCGGATCTCAACAGCGAGATCCGCGCTACGGGTTCTTCCTGGCGTTAATCGGTCAAGTGCTCCGGTCCGTCAACTTTTGATGGAAGTCGTCGGGAAGAAGTTGGTTTTTCAAAAGCCGGGTCAAACCGTCAGCAACTCACTGAAGCGCCGCAGCTCTTCGTCTGTCGTCTCGTTGGGCACTGAACATCCGGGCGCCAGAATGAATTGTCGCCCGGCGCCCTTCTGCGCCGCTTCCCACTGTTTTTTCATCTCGTCCCGCGTGAGGTTGCGGAAGTTTCGCTCGTCGATCCCGCCCATCAAGGCTCCGTAATAGCCGTGGCGGGCTCGCTCGAACGAAACGCCTGTTCGGTGGACCGAATACTGAATGACGCTCGCGTTCCAGCCGGAGTAGAAGCGATCGAGGTAAACGCCATTCCCGTGCAGATGCAACGTGTTGAGTGGTGCGCTCGAGACGGCCGCCAAGATCATCTTGTCGAAGGGCTCGCTGTAGGTTGCGTAGTCCTCTTGGCTGAGCACTTCATCGCGGGCGTTCGCAATGGCGAGAAAAATACCGGCGGCGCCCGCCTCGATCGCCCGCCTGGCGTGATTCGCCTCTGACTTTGCGATCACTTCCAGCGCATCGAGCAACGCCTGGGGGTTTTGGTCCTTTAGCCGCAGCACCTCTTCTTTCGAAGACAGCTTGCCCGCCACGTTCCAAGGGTTGAAGACGGTCTCGATGAAGTGTTTACGGCCTTCGAGTCCGTCGCGGATGATTTCCAACGCGCGAATCTGTTGCGGGTAGGGATTGTCCAGGACTTCAAGCTCGTACCACTTGCCTTCGGGTTTGGGATAAGGGAAGTCGCTCATCACCTTCACAAGGTCGGTGTTGAACTTTTCTTGGAACTCTAACGTCGCGCGCGCGTGGTGCTCTCCGGGAAGGTTTTCCAACCCGAAATGGTAATAGAAGGTAAAGGGGGGCCTGTCGAGCTCGTGACCTTCGATGGCGCGATCGACCCGCTGTTTGCCGCTGAGCTCAGGTCTTTTTTTGCTGCACGAGGTCGGCGCCGCAGCGGTAGCGACCATCAGGAATCTGCGTCGGCTGAGCATGGGGCGGCTCCTCGGTTTCTGACGTTACGAAAGTGTTCCTATTATAGATAGTTGCCTTCGGAGATTCGTCGTCGAGTTGGCACTTGCCTAGGCATCGCGAGCCTTGGGCACGGCATGCCGTGCCCCTACCTGTTCGCTTTAACCTCTTCTTCGCAGTGCGCAAGGTCACAAGGCGGTGATGGGCGCTGTTGAGGGCGTCCTACTATATTGGTAAGGGATGAAAACGTTTGCGCAGACATCGATTCTCGTTCTCCTGATGGCGGTTTGCCTTGGGAGCCAAGGGGTCGTATCGCGAGGCGTGAAACCCAGCGCGATCGGCTCGTCGGTGAAGGTCAGCTATGGTGATCGCCAACAGGTGCAGGCCGTAGTAGCCCAGGACAGTTTTTACTCCGTCAGCGACCGCAGGCTGCATTTCGGACTGGGAGAGGTTGACAAAGTCGATCTCGAAGTTCGCTGGCCGAAAGGCTCCACGGAAACGCTCAAGGGCCTCGCGGTTGATCGGCTGGTTACGATTCGAGAGGGCAAGGGAATTGTGACTAGCGATAAGATGCGGTGAGGCCGAGACATTCCGCCAGGTGGGCTTGGCAATGAGAGGATTGACTCTGGGCGCGGGGACATCCAGGGGGCAGCATCCGATGGCGCAAGGGTGTAGGGGGCACTAGTTGCTGAAGAGACTGTTCCGTGCTTTGCGGGGCGAGGGATCACGCCCACCCGTCACAACCGAAAACTGGCACCGCGAAGGCGTCGGCGGGATGTGGGATGAAATCGGCAAGCTGCAGTTTGATTTCCTGGTCGAGCGCGGTCTGCGGCCGGATCACTATCTTTTGGACATAGGATGCGGTTCTCTTCGGGGCGGGGTGCACTTCATTCGATATCTCAGTCAGGGGCGCTACTTCGGTGTTGAAAAGGAAGAGTCTCTTCTCGAAGCCGGCCGAAGCGTTGAGTTGAAGCGATATACGCTGGAGCAGAAGGAGCCGCAACTTTTCAAGGCCGATGACTTCGACTTGTCAGCCCTGCCGCCCGAAGTTGAGTTTGACTTCATGCTGGCGCAGTCGGTCTTCACCCACTTGACCCCGGAGCTGATTGAATTGTGCGTGAAAAGAGTGACGCCTCGTTTGCGTGAGAAAGGCGTGTTTTACGCGACCTTCGATGAGAGCCCCGACGACAAGAGCTACTCTCGAGGTCCGCACAAGTGGAGGAGGGACGAGTTGCGCATGGTGTACTATCCCTTTTCGCTTTTCGAAGGCATCTCGCGCCGCGCGGGCGTAACGGTCGAAAACGTTGGCGAGTGGGGCCATCCGCGGCATCAAAAAATGATGGCTTTCCGGAGCCGGGCGGGCGAAGTTGGTGATAGAGCCGCTTCGGCCGCAACGTGAGGCTGTAGTCAGCCTCGGCTGTTACGATCCACCTGTCAGCCTCTACGAAGACCAGTATCCCGTCAGCAAACCGAAAAGCAAGCCGCTGAGCCCGGCGACGACGGGAAAAGCCAACAGCGCTCCGGCTAGACGCGCGCCAATGGCAATCTTGCCAGGCCAAAATGAGATCGTCGCTTGGCAGAGGATCACAGCGGCGAAGCTGATATAGCCGCCAAGTCCGCCTTCAAGACACCAGGGACAGTGGCGGCTCTCTGGGACATGGATATTACATGCCTCCGCAGCGCCGTTCCACCACGACTGACATCCGCAGTGGTACACAACGTCGCAGGCGTTGATGAACAAGGCCGATGCCGTGCCGGCGGCAGCCAAGAACACCGCGAGCTTCACGAAGAAAGCTGCCGGGGTCACTCGAGTGAGCATCTTCCCATGGTAAACGCGATCGCGATGTGGCGGTTGATCGGAGGCGCCGGTCAACGGCGCGCAGCGAAACTGTAGATGGGATTTCCTGTGCCACTCCTGCCGGCCGGAGGCAAAGGCTCAAGAGTGTGTTAGATTGGGTTTAAATCAGCGAGTATCGCGCGTCGACCTGTTTACACCGCGGAGAGGTGGCTGAGAGGTCGAAAGCAGCGGTTTGCTAAACCGTCGTGGGGTTTATAGCTCCACCGGGGGTTCGAATCCCCCCCTCTCCGCCACACCTAGAAGTCAAGTAGCTTATCATCAGGTACTTATATAACAGCGTTAGCGTAGAGCACCGAAGTTCGAGTTTGCTGCGGATGGATGGTGGTTTGAGTTTGAGTCGTGGAAGGAGTTCGAGAAGCGGGTGGAAATGGAATTCCGCAGACGCCTGAGATCCTACCGAAAGTTGGCCGAAGGGGCTGTTCGTGGGTTTGGGTATCTTCCGACCAAGAGAAAACGTACGAGGAGCGCCGACAGTCCCCAGATCCACTACGAATGGCTGGCGCTAAGGGTCTGTGGAGGATTAACCTACCACGGCGTCGCGGATCTCTACGGTAGCTTGGTACTTGCGGACGATGCCGTGAGAAAAGCCGTTGAGCATACCGCCAAGTCGATCGACTTCAGCCTGACGAAGCGGACATAAGAGTACTCCTCCTTATGTCCGCGACAACTCCCCGATCCTGTTCCATGCTAATAGCATGGAAAACCACAAACTCCTGCGGCTCCCCGCGGTGATGGGCGTCGTTGGGTTGCGACGATCGGCGATTTACGCGCGCTGCGCAGACGGCAGAATGCCGCCGCCGTGCCACCTGGGCCGTGGCGCCGTGTGGCCAGCCGACGAGATTGAAGATTGGATCAGCCGCGTCCGCGAGCACGGCGAGCCGCCAGTGGGGACCTACGCGCTGCGCAGCAAGGCGTCCCCGGGGGGGGCATGAGCGTTCGCTCGTCGCAGCGCTTCACCCGCCACCAACCTTGCCCTATCTGCGCGGGGTTTGACGACGCCCGGCGAGAGGGCGCTATGTCGCTCGGTTCGTGGAACTTAGTCCTGCTCGCGTTCCCTGGACCGTTCGCCCAGTTCTTCCCGAAATGCCGACAAGTCGACGTCCGCGAAGGGGCTGGCCTCAAGACCGGTCTCAAAGATGATCGCGCCGTGC
The DNA here is from genome assembly GCA_965248105.1 of Bryobacterales bacterium. Classification (GTDB taxonomy): domain Bacteria; phylum Acidobacteriota; class Terriglobia; order Bryobacterales; family UBA6623. Next base: position 372,898 of record CBDFIK010000005.1, on the reverse strand, counting down.
GGATCGGTCCAGTCGTAATGTACGCCGAGGACTGGCCCCGCCTTCGACGCGACCTGCGGGTTGCAAACTTGAGTGACGTCAAGTACCCGCCGCCAGCGGTGCCGGGCTCAAAATGTCGCGAATCAAACGTCTGTGGAAAACAAACAACTTAACGCGAGTGTTCCTTGAGAGCCGTCCGGAGGCAGCGGAAAGTCAGCCGGCTCCAAGCGTTACCGGGGTTCGGGGCCTCGACAAGCTCAATCGCCGGAGAGAACGATTCGACGCGGATCGGTCTGCCTAGGAATCGGTCTCCTTCGATCGCGCCTAGGCTCGCGGAGTCGCCCGAAATCGTGACGAGCTCGTTTTTCTTGAGCCGGCCGCGCCACCAGAGGTCGGATCCAGAACTGTTCAGAGCTCGAGCTTGCCGTCGAAAAGCATGTCTTTCAGCTTGAACTTGCGCTTGAGCGTCATCGGCCCGAGCTTCATTTCGAACTCTACGTTCTTGTCTTCAAGCACGATCGGATCCGTGCGCGGAAAGGCGACGTACAAAGTGACAGACTCCTCCTGGGTATACCTTTTGACGACTTCAGGGCGAATGGGATCCTTGTTCTTGCGCTTCAGGGAGGTGGTTTCCTTGAGACGATCAGTGTTTTGCGACATGCTGGCCATACGGCCCGAGAACCCGGATACCAATACGAGGTAGTGCGTCTCCCGCCTTTGAAGGAACTGCTTTGCTTCCGCAGCCGTGTGGGCCTCGTTGCCGAAACGGCCTCTCATGAGGGCCTGTTTGACGGGTAGCGCGCTGGACCACTGAATCGTGAGTTCAAGTTGGGGAGGGCTTTGGCCTCCACCAGCGCGGCCATAGCCACCCTCACCGGTACCGCTCATGCGCACGTTGTCGCCCCCGCCGCCACCGCCGCCACCGCCGCCACCGCCGCCGCCACCGGGAGAGCCTCCGCCGCCACCACGGCCCCCGCCGGCTCCGCCACGAGACCCTTGTCCGCCACGACCTCCCATGCCCCCGAAGTTGAGGCTGACCTTCTTTGCCCAGGGGGAATTGGTGAGGATTTTGCGGACTTCCTTCGCGCTCCACTGGGTGTAATCCTTGGTCTCCCAAAAGCCCGCGGCCGAAAGGATTGCTACCCCAATCAGACCAAGTCCGAAAGTTTTGAATCCCGGTTTCATCATTGACATATACCTCCTAGCGGAGACGATGCGCGACAAAAAGCACCGGCCCACGGCGCGGCGCCCGTGACATCAGTTAACCACAGTTAACCACGCTTGACCCCGCTCCTGGTTGACGTGTATCTGGGTGCGTCGAATTTTGGTTTCCTCATCCGATGGTCCTGAGGTCGTTAAACGATTCTACGAAGCCGTCCCCGAATCCGGCAACAGTCCTGGAAGCTGCATTTCCACCGTTAGTCCCGGACTCGAATTCCGCGCCCGGAGATCACCCTGGTGAAGCTCCACAGCTCGCCGCGCAATGGAAAGTCCCAGCCCAGACGTCGTCATCGATCAGCAATACCTGCACTACCTCGAATGTAGCAGGGCAAGGCGCGAGTCGGCACCCGTACAGGTAATCGGCTTTTTTCTCCGGGACACCTATCCACACAAACCCACCTCATATACTTGACAACCGATACCCAGAGCCCGGACGATACAGAACAACGTTATGGCCCACAAATATTCTGTCATTCTGTGCACGCTCGCGCCCGACGGCGGTGACGTCTGGAAGAACCCACGCGAAGTGCTCGAAGCGATCGCCGAAGCCGGGTACGACGCCGTGGATATGGACGCCGAGCCGGACCGCATCGAGCCGCGGCAGTTCAACGAGGTTAAAGGCTTGGCGGAATCCCTGGGGTTGAAGATCCCCGCGATCGTTGGCGCCTGGGCCTTGTGGCACGCCGGCGAGGAGCGGGATCTTGCCTCGCCCGACGCCTCCGTCCGCGCGACGGCGGTGAGCTACGCGAAAAAGTGTGTCGACTTGGCGGCCACGTTCGACGAGCCGCCCCTCTTTGAGATCGTGCCCTGTCCCACCGTGAGCGGATACCCACGCACGAAGGTGCCGTATAACGTGTTGCGCGACGGGTTCCTCGAATCCGTGGAACAGATCGCCAACCACGGGGCCGAGCGCGGCGTCAACATCGCCATCGAGGCGGTCAACCGCTTTGAGGCGTACGCGGGTTTCATGAACTCGATCCCCGAAGTGGTGGACGTGATCGAAAGCGTCGGCATGGACAACATCTACGCGCTGGCGGATTTCTTCCACGTCAACATGGAAGACGGTCCCATCACGGACACCCTTCGCTGCGCCGGCGATCGGTTAATCCATATCCACTTGGCCGACGGCAACCGCCAGGCGCCCGGTACCGGACATATCGATTTTCTTGGCGTGATCCGAACGCTCAACGACATCGGTTTCAGCGGCTACATGGCGCTCGACAGCGTCCCCTGTCTGCCCGATTGGCGGACGCTCGTGCGCGAAACACTGCCATTCATGAAGCAGGTGGAGCGGACCGTGGCGCTACAGGACCGGATCGCGCAGAGGGTCTGATCTGTTGCCTGTAAGCTTTGCCGCTTGCGGCTTCCATCGCTTCCTCACGCGACATCGAACTCCAGGGGAAGCGCGGTCAAACCACGGAAGAAGTTGTTTGGTCCATACTCAATGGCGGCGTCTTCTGCGAGTCGCAGATTTGGCAGGCGTCGCAGCAACGCGGGGATGGCGATCTGTGCTTCAAGCCGTGCCAGCGGTGCGCCGGGGCAGAAGTGCGGGCCTATGCCGAACGACACGTGACTGTTGTCCTGCCGGTGGATGTTGAATTCGTCGGGCCGATCGAACTCATCCGGGTCGCGGTTCGCTGCGGCTAGCACTTGTTGCACGAACTCGCCCTTGCGGATCGTCTGACCGCGAAGATCAATCTCCCTGGCCGCTATCCGATGTGCGCGCTGCGACGGCGCGTCGTAACGCAACATTTCCTCCATGGCGCTGCCGATTAATTGCGGGTCGCCTCTGAGGTCTTGTACCTGATCGGGCCGTTGGAGCAGGGCGAACATGCCGTTGCCGATCAGGTTGGTCGTGGTCTCGTGGCCGCCGATCATGAACGTGACGCAGGTGGAGAACAACTCGGCCTCGCTGAGACGCGTTCCTTGCTCCTGGGGGTTGGCCAGGCGTGACAGAAGGTCATCGCATGGTTGTTTGCGACGCTGATCGATGAGAGCGCCCAGCCAGGCACGCGCTTCGAGCAGTGCTTCCTGACTTCTTTCGACAGTCGCCGCATCCGCACGGCCGGTACCATGAAACGCCGCAATCCGGTCGGACCAGGCTTTGAACGCGGCGCGATCTTCCTGCGGGAAACCAAACATGTCCGCGACCACCATCGCGGGCAACGGATTCGCGAAATCACCGATCAGATCGATACGCCCCGTTGAGCTTACCGCGTCGATCAGTTCATCAACGATCTGCTCGATGCGCGGGCGCATCGCCTCGACGACGCGTGGCGTGAAAGCCTTGCTCGTAACCGCCCGCACTCGCGTGTGATCCGGCGGGTCAAGACGCGACTGACCGGAGGTGAAGTGCTCGTACAGCGGCCGCACCTTATCCAAGGATTCAGGGGGCAGTTGATCCAGGTATCGTGTGGTGGTGCCGACGTTCGAGAAGGACCGAAAGTCGCGCATCGTCTCCGCCACGTCGTCGTAGCGCGTCAGCAGCCAGCACTGCCACGCATCAGACCAGTGCACAGGATCCGCCTCGCGCAGCTGCCTGTAGATCGGATACGGCTCTTGCACGAACTGTGGGGTTGTGAGCTGCTCATCAAGCACTGAGATGGAGGACGATTTCATCGCTGTGGACCCGATCGATACGACTCGTATTATAAGATAACTTGAACGGTCGCGCAGAGACCCGGCGGCGGTCATCGACCGCGCGGGTGATGAAGTACGTGCCGATGCGCCGCGATAGATGTCCGCCAGGTTGCTAAGGCTGCCGGCGATGAACTGTTGCTGCATCGGCCCAGAGATCTTTTCGGAGATCTCGAGCTGCAACCTCGGTAACCGTATCGAGCACCGCCGGCACCTGTTCGATTTTGGTCTTGATTTCTACGATCGCTGAAAGGATCTTCTCGTTGAGCAGGTCCTCTTTGAGGGCGCCGGCAGTCTTGTCGGTCATCAGGTGGGTGATAGGGTTCTTCGGCTCGAAGGTGACACCCAGTTCCGCCAGGGCCGTTGTCATTGTCTGAATGTGGTGGAAGCGCACGCCGACGCCCGGACGGCCGAACTCGATGACGTAACCTACTTCACCGACATCAACCCGGTGGGAGACGTCGTTGGTTTTCACCTCTTCCGTGCCACGCCCGTGAATGCCTGTGGACTTGTGCTCGACCAACGGGTCGCTGAATACGGCGGGCGATTCGCGGCCATTCCAACTCTTCCATCACGAACGCGGACGTGGGACAGACATCGGGCTCGGGCTCGAACCGGAAGCGGAACAGCTTCGCCAGCCTGCGTACTGAACGTACCAGCGTCGGATTCAGATGCTCGCCGCTCATGCGGTAACACGCGCCACACTCCACACATTCGTCGTAGTTGATTGTGGCCCGGTTAACCTTGGTGTCGACGTAGATGGCGCCCATCGGGCATACAAGCACGCAGTTACTACAGGCAACGCATTTTTGAGGATCAATCTGCAAAGGCGTTTCCGCTGGCGTTTTCGCGGCCAGTGTAACACAGGCCCGAAAGGGCTTTCCCCGGGTGTTTGCAGACTCGAAAACGGAAGGCTGCACTAGTAAGTCGTCCCAGACAAGACTTTCTGATCGTCCTGGGGTGGCGCACGCTTTCAGCGTGCTGTGTCGGGCTTTCGAGCCCGACATTTCCGAATCTATAGTGAACTTGTCTCCAGGACAGTCCACTGAAGTAGGCGGCTCTGTCACACAAGGGGCAAGTTTGATCGTTCGTGGAGAGCTTTTGGCTCCTGCTCGGCTGTGAACAATCGCCGACACGTTACCGGAGGGCGCAACACGCTGCCCTTCTGTAGTTCTCAGAGTTCGGCTGGGCTAGACCAACTCTTTGATCGGCTCGCCGTGGGTGTCGTCGAGCGAGGAGTTGGCGATGTAGATAGGACGCCCGCCAGGGCTGGGGTAGCTCTTCGTCCAGTCGATGCCGAAAGCCTTATAGATGGTCGCGAACAGGTCCCCGGTGGTGACTTTGCGATCAGCGACGTAGGCGGCTCTTTCGTCGCTGGCACCGATGACTTGTCCGCCGCGGATGCCGCCGCCGCCCAGCACCATGGACCAGCAGTGGGCCCAGTGGTCGCGGCCAGCGTTCGCGTTGATGTTCGGAGTTCGGCCAAACTCACCCATAACCAGGACAACGGTGGATTCCAGCAGGCCGCGCTGCTCGAGGTCCTCGAGCAGGGTGGAAATAACTTGGTCCGCCGAGGGCCCCAAGGTATCGCGCATCATCTCATCGTTCTTGACGTGCGTATCCCACTGGCCAGTTTTGTAAGGGGCCGCCGTCACGAACCGGCATCCTCTCTCCACCAGCCTTCGCGCCAGAAGGGCGGATTGGCCCACTCGGTTGACGCCGTACGCTTCCTTCATCTTTTGGGATTCCTGCGACAGGTCGAACGCTTGCTTGACCTCAGGAGATAAGATCATCTCCAGCGCCTGCCTCGTCAGCGAATCCATCCGCGCGAACTCGGCCATCTGCTCACGCGCCCGATAGTGCTCGTCCACGACCTTGAGGAACGAGCGGCGATCTGCGATCTGCTCGCTGGAAATGGATTTCGGCAGACTCAGATCGGGCATCGGCAGGTCCGCCCAGCTTGCGATCTCGTGGGGAAGGTCCGCCTTGGAATTGCCGAAAATCCTGGGGTCTTCGATGATCAGCGGATTGTACTCGCTGCCGATAAAGCCGGCGCTGAAAGCAGCTTCATAGGAGAACGGCTCGGTCTCGTAAGGCCGGTTGACCATTACGTAACCGGGGACCTTGCTACGCGGAGCTGTCTCTCTGGTGATCACTGAACCCAGGCTCGGGAAGTGCATGACGGCGCTGGGTACATGGCCTGTCATGGTTTCGTATGTGCCCTGCGAGTGGTTGGGGTCCTTCGTGTGCATCGAGCGGATGATCGCCAGCTTGTCCATGTGCTGGGCGACCCGAGGAAAGATCTCGGAGATCTGGATGCCGTCGACGTTGGTCGAAATCGGCTTGAATGTGCTGTTGGGCTTAGGATCCCAGGTGTCCATCTGACTGGGAGCCCCTTCCAGCCAGAATAGAATGCAGGATTGCGCTTTGGCGGCGGGATCGATGCGAAGGGCTGCTTCTGCGGCCGCCGCGCTCTTCAGCCCCAAATACTGGTTCAGGCTGATACCGAGAAGACTGAGCGAGCCGAGCCGTAGAAACTCCCTACGCCCCACTGGGTTACCGGCACAACGGTAAGACCCGGGTTCTTTGACAGGATCCCTCATCTATTGTCAATGATTATACGCGAACTCTCGGGAACTTACCAGTCCCCAAACGAGTGATTCCAGTGCTTGTCGCCGCGAGGCGTGTTCGCGAATCATCTCCCCCAATAAACGCTGCTCCCGGGCCGTGGGATAGCGTGTCAGAGCAGCCAAGTAAAACTCTTCGACGATCTGTTTGTTAGAGGCTCCCGCCGCCAGCAGACGATCGATACGACCGCCTGGCGCGGAGAGTTTAGTGGTATAGGTCGATCCCGCCACCGTGTGCAGGGCCTGCTCGAGCTTCGGCTGGTTGTCACGGCCCCTTATCGTCGAACGTGTGTGACGCCCGTGAATATCAAGGAACCGCGAGGGAAACAGCTCCGGGACCAGGTGAATAGCGCGAGTCCCCGGCGGCGCCACCGCCGGCTTTCCTTTCGGCGCCAGGGGGTGGCCCACGTGGTAGAACTCTTCTTCTTTTTCGGTGACTTGTGAAATCGCATCGAGCAGGACTTCCGCATCGAGCCGGCGGGGTAAAGATCGAGCGCAGTTGATCGTATCGCCCCTGTTTGTCTCGTTCGATCGCCCCGACAACTGGTACGTTCGCGATTGCACGATTCGCCTGACCAGGTGCTTGAGGTCGTAGCCGTGTTGCTTGAAGTCTTCCGCCAGCGCGTCCAAGAGTTCCGGATGGGTGGCAGGATTAGCCGTCCGGAAGTCGTCCACGGGTTCTACGATTCCCCGCGGGAAAAAGTAACCCCACATGCGATTGACACTCGCTCTCGCGAAGAAAGGGTTATCCAGCGACGTGACCCACTCGGCCAGGTAGGCTCGCGGGTCGGCTTGGCCCCCTTCCGGTAGTGCCTTACCGTCGAGGAACCGAGGTTGCACTTCGTCTTTCTTACGCGGGTGGATCGCCTTGCCGCCGTCCTTACCCAAGCCGGGTTCATCGATGATCAGCGAGGAACCCATGCTCCCGGTCGGGACCAGGGTCATTTGAGAAAAGAAGGCAGCTAGGCCCCAGAACTGGTCCTGGCTCCAGCGCTGGAAGGGATGGTTATGGCACTGGGCGCAATCGAGCCTAACCCCGAGGAACACACGGGCCTGCTCGGAGACGATCTCTTCGGGCGGCCGGAATCCTAAGACGAAGTAGTTCTGCGTGGCGGCAGCATTACCCTGCGCCGCGATCCGCTCGCGAGCAATCTGGTCGTAAGGCTTGTTGCGTGCGACGCTGTCACGAATCCACTCCTGATACAAGTGAGTGGACTTGACGTCCTGCCGCGCGTTGTAGTCAACGCGGAATAAGTCCGAAAACCGAAACGTCCAGTAGTCGACGTACTCGGGCGAATTCAACAGGATCTCGATCAGCTTGTCTCGCTTGCCGGGGTCGCTATCCGCTAGAAACTCCCGCACGCGGTGGGGCGGCGGCAGCGTGCCGGTGATATCCAAGCAAACCCGCCGCAAGAACTCCGCGTCGCTCGAAAGCTCAGAAGGCACAATATGGAGCCTTCGCAACTTGGCGCTCACGTACTCATCAATGAAGTTGCGGATCTCGACTTCCGGGTAATCTGGAATCAGCCTTTCGACGACAGCAAACTGGGCGGTCGCACTGTGCCCCGCCGCTCGGATGACCAGGTTCGTCTCGCCGCTACCCGAGGCTTCGACTAACCCGCGCGCTGTGACCCTGACAATATCCGGCCGCTTCGAAGTGTAGAGCACTTCGCCGGTAATATCTTCCCGCCGGCCATTCGAAAGAAAAGCAGTGACCAGAAGTTGCCGTTCGCCTTGCGGCTCTAAAACCGCCGCCCGGGGAAAGACTTCGATTCGCTCGATCGTGACCCGCCGCGCCGGGTCCTTTTCTTCTTCGTACGGGGCGCCGGCGCGAATCCAGCTCAGGATCGTTTGATAGTCGGCAGAGTCCTTTTCGAGCCGTGGGCCGCCACCGTGGGCCACGCTCATCGTGGGCTTGAGCAACAGGAGGCTCTTTTCGGGCTCCTCCCGATCGACGCGCGGAGTTATGGGGGCCTTGGGCTCGACCTTGAGAACCTGATAAGTTCCCCCGTTCACGATCCAGTAATGGTCATCTTTGGGAAACAGGGCGTTATAGGAGAGCTTGAACCCGCTCTTGCCTTTGACGCTGCCGTGACATTCGGTGTTGTTGCACTCCCTGCGGGTGAAAATGCCCGCCATGTCGCGGGCGAAGCTGAATGGGCGGCGTTCTTCGGAGCCGGAAACCCGAGCCGTGGCCTCGCTCTCTAGATCCGCAAATCGCGCGGCCACTACAACCTCGCCATCATGCAGCGCTACCAGCCGGCCACCGGCGTCAACCCGAGCAACGTTCGAGTCGGACACGGAAAGTCGACTCTGCGAGGTGACGTCGCGTTCCAGCCGGTCCGAGTATTTTGCCAGCACCACGAACCTCTGCGACGCATCAGCGCCCCACAGCTCCGCCGTCTCGGGTACCAGGCGAAGGGAAACGGGAGTGGACGCGTCCGCCGCCGCCACGGGGCCGCCCGCGCAAAGAACGATCAGGGCGGAAATAGCCCAGCAACAGAAGGCTCGTCGGAGGATATCGTTTTCTCGCATGGCTACAGCTCAGTCTTACGGCGCGCTTTCCCCCGTCCGCTGCTCTTCGGCAGCGTCCTCAGCCGGCGGAACGACCATGAAAGGAATTTCCTTCACCACCAGCAGCGGGCCTAGCTCACCGCCGACAATCGGCCGCGCAGCGACGCGCACCATCGTCGGCAGGTTCGTCACCGGAGCGGCGCTTTCGGCCAACAGCAGTACCGACGCCTTCCGCAGGTTAGGGACGTAGCTCTCTTTTTGGATGCTTTCTTCCGCGGCAGGCCGCGGCTCGGGCACATCGATGCCGACGGGCAAAATCCGTACACCCGGTGGTAAGCCTTCCACAACCACCGCCACCTCCCCGCTGAAGCCTTCTTCCTGCTCGCTCGTGAGAGTCAACTTCTTCGATCGGCCGGCAACCAGGTTGACGCGATCGGCGTCAACTTCCAGCTCACCGACATGCGGTACCCGCGGCCGAACCAGCACCCGATAACGGTAGTCAGGGCCGCCGTAACGGTGCGTGACGTCGCTTACCCGCAGGTAGTACTTTCCCCCGCTTTGAAACGTGTGAACCGTCTTGGGCGAGAGCGCCTTTACATAAGTGACCGAATCCTTTTGCTTGATCTTCTTGTAGAGGTTCGTCAGCACCTCTCGGCCCTCCGCGTCGAGGATCTCGAGGCGCGGATTGAAGCGCACCGGCCCAGCCTCGGGGGTCTCTATCTCAAACGCTAACGACTGATCGGGTTTGGCTTCGAACTCGAAGAAGTCCGAGTCCCCCGGACGGTTGATAATACCCTCCGCCAGCCCGGGAATAGATATTGCCCGCGCCTGGCTTCGTTCGTCGTTAGGCTCGGTCTCAACCAGCGTTGTAAACGTTGTTACCCGGGCCTCTTCTTTCGTGGCTGGTTTCTCGAGCGATGGACCCTCGGCTCCCTCGGCAGTGCCCCGCCCGGCTTCGGTCGCGGCCTCCTCGTACGGAGCCTCAACCGTTCTGGCCCAAAGCGCCTTCAGCCGGTCGTCTTCGATTTTTCGAGTGAAAATTCTCTCACGCCATTCCCGGGGCACAGGAATCTCTTTGTAAACTAGCGGGCCCGCTAGTTGATCTCCGCGAAAGTCTGTTGCCGGAGCTACCCGCAACTGGTAGACGTAATCGGGACCTCCGGTACCGTACGTCGAGCCGACCTCTACCCGATAGGAACCAGCCTTACTGAACCCGTACGTCAGGCTGGACGTGGGCACATCGTGAGACGTTATCTCCCGGACAGCATCGGTAGTCGCGCCATCGTCGAACGCCAGCCGCACAGTCCGATTCGGATCGAACCAACTGCCGCTGACTTCGTACAGCGTCACCTGCGGACGGAACCGTGTCACGTTGGCTAGCGCTTCTCGGCTCGAGATCAGGTCCACGAGCAACTGCTGGCCCTCGGAAACCTCGAATTCGTAGGAGTCAACCTGTCCCGGAGCACTGATCTTGCCATGGACAACAACAGGAAGTGGAATCGTCTGCGGCTGTCGCTGCTTGAGACCGCTCGATTCGAACACCGCCGGCTCCGGGCTGACGTGGAAATCAAGTTCATTAGACACACCCCGCGGCGAGACAAGCCGCAGCGAATGAACACCCGCCGGCGTCTCCGAATCTATCTGTAACCTCAACGAAACTTGTTGACCAGGGCGGTTTTTGTGCTCGATACCCGGCAAAGGATACCTCTCGTTGAGGTCAACCTCCTCGACCTTGGTGACCTCGGCCCGCAGTCCGTCCGTGCTGGTCCATACTGCGTAGGCCCCCTCCAGAACCTGACCCCGGACCTGGGCCATCACGGTCGTCCCGGGTTTTCCTCCCATCGGGAATACCGACATGATCTCGGGTTCGGAGGGAACTTCGTCCTGGGCCACAGACCTTGGGGGATACAACAGTGTGACGAGGAACGAACAGGCCACCACGAGGGCGGGAAAGAACATCCTCCGACGACCATCGAAGCGAACGCAACGCTGCCTGCACCCCGCCGGCCCATACCAGCCTGATGAGTCAGTTCCTTCAGGAGGAAAACTATCTTCTGGAAAATCGCCTGCGGCACACATACCCTGCCCCAACAGTATGATTTCGAAGGCCGCTACCCGCTGTCCATCATACCACGGCGACCGACAGCCTGTTCCGCACCTCATCGGTCGTGCAGCATCGAGACTCTCCTCGGTTTTAGTAGGGACCGACAATCTGCTAGTTGAAGCTCGACGTCAACGGGCGTCGCCAACCTAGACCTTGCCTTCGGCGTACGCCGTCAGCATGCAGCATCGAGGCTTTCCTCCGCGTCCAGTCGGTAGGGACCGGCCCGCTTGCCGATCCTCCCTGGGTTCGACTCCCGAGGAAGCCGCACCCCTTCCTTTTGGCCGACGATTCCTTGCGCGGTCTGTTTCATCAGTGGCCGCTCGCGCGCAAGCCCAACCCCACCAAACTGGGGTCGTGCCACCCTGCACCAACGGTAGACCCGGCGGTAATGAGATGCTCGTGAGCCCACAGGCAAGATCGCCTATGCTACCGAAAGGCGCCCATACCGGGTTCGATATGGTAGCTCACTCACGAGGTGACCGTTCCTTCGTGGTGTTGGCAACTCCCACTCGGACCCAATCTCGCCTGCGGCGAGCCACCTGCTGCGAGAGTGAGTAGCGCAGGCAATCCCGCCTGTAGACTTTGCCAGCGAGCGCATCATGTCAACCACTGCCCTGCCCCCTCCATCCGGCGAATAGGTCCTGGGGACTCTTTGCGGCGGGCTGTAGGGTGGCAGTCAGATCTTCCCGCTGCTGATTCAGACCGCAAGCTGCGCTAGGCTAATGGTTTTACGCCAGTAGAGTTTCCATGACAGCTCACATTCGATTTCGCGCCTTTGTTTGCTCGATCTTCGTGATGTGGTTGCCGGCCACCCGACTCCCGGCCGCCGACTGGCCCCAGTTTCGAGGTCCCAACGGCCTCGGAGTTGCCGACACGACGGGATTGCCGGAAGTGTTTGGTCCGGACAAGAACGTCATTTGGAAAACTGCCCTGCCTCCGGGTCACTCTTCACCGGCGCTTACGGAAGATCGCATCTTCGTGACGGCTTACGAGGGTGACAAACTGCTGACGCTTTGCCTACAGCGGGCGAGCGGCCAGGTTCTGTGGCGTCGTCGAGCTCCCCGCCCACGGCTACAACCTTTCCACAGTCTTCACGGTCCGGCGACCCCCAGCCCCGCGACCGATGGCGAAAATGTCTACGTTTTCTTCGGGGATTTCGGGCTGCTTTCCTATGACGCGGACGGTGAGGAGCGCTGGCGAGTTCCTCTTGGCCCTTTCAACAATACGAACGGCTCTGCGTCTTCTCCGATCCTAGTGGACGGCATGGTCATTCTCGTCTGCGATCAGGACGACGGAAGTTCCTTCATGATCGCCCTAGACCAGCAGGACGGGCGGCTGCGCTGGAGAGTCGAGAGGCCCGAGTTCACGCGAGGTTTTGTCACTCCGGGTGTTTACCGTCCCCAGAACGGACGGCCACAGTTGGTGGTCCCCGGTTCCTACCAGGTCGTCTCCTACGATCTCGCAACGCGAGAAAAACTGTGGTGGGTCCGGAAGATCGGGTGGCAGGTAAAGTGCGTGCCCATCATCGTTGGAGACGCGATCTACGTCAACGCCTACGGCGAGGGAATCGGGGGCGCAGGGATCCCGCACGAGCTGCCTGCGTTTGAGGAACTGCTGGCCGAGAACGACGCCAACCAAGACGGTAAAATCGCCCAGGACGAGGGTCGGCATCCCCGGCTCACGGGGGACTGGATCAACGCCGACATCGACAACGACGGCTTCGTCCGCGAGCATGACTGGAAGTTTTACATCGCGCGGTTCGAAAGTGAAAACAGCCTGGTCGCCATCCGGCCGAACGGCCGCCGGGGAGATCTTACCGACACGAACGTTCTATGGCGCTACCGCAAGTCGTTGCCCAATACGCCTTCACCGTTGCTGTACAAAGGCGTCATCTACATGGTGAAGAACGGAGGGATCGTCACGGCCCTTGACGCCGCACGCGGGACAGTTCTCAAGCAAGCTCGCGTACGAGGGGCAGTAGACGATTACTGGGCGTCGGTTGTCGGCGGTGACGACAAAGTCTTCCTGGTGAGCCAAGGTTGCGCCATCACGGTCCTGAGTGCTACCGGCGAGTGGGACGTTCTAGCAACGAATCGGCTGGACGACGAGTGCTTCGCCACCCCCGCGATCGCGGACGGACGGATCTATGTGCGAACGCTGAAGGCGCTGTATAGCTTTGGAAAACGCTAGCCAACCCCCGGGCACAGCATGCTGTGCCCCTACACACATCGACTGAAATCCAAAGTGCGCGGCGACTATCTGGGGCTGTGTTTCGGCGCACCGTTGGGTTCCTATGAGTTTTCGGTGGAGGCCCAAGTTGGCAACCGCTGGGCGCCAACCCAAGCTATAATACTTACCGTCGAACCGGCCTCGAAACTAGTGGCCGGAAAGAGGTGACAATCATGCTGTCTGGCAAACAGGATTTCTCTCAACTTGCCGCGTTGGTGTCGCGGCGAAAGTTACTGGAGATGTCCGGCCTGGGCCTAGGTAGCCTGGCGTTAAAGAGCCTGTTGCATGCCGACTCGTTGTTAGCGGCAGAGCGCGGCCCTGATCGACAGCTTTACAACAATCTACAGCCTCGCTCCGGGCATTTCCCCGGCCCCGCGAAGGCCGTCATTCAGATGGTCCAGAACGGCGGCCCCAGCCAGATGGACTTGTTCGACCCGAAACCGGAACTCAAGAAGCGTGCCGGCCAGCCCCATCCGGATGGAGTCGAAATCCACCAATCTGACAACGCGAACATTTTGCTGCCCAGCCCCTTCGAGTTTCGACGCCACGGCGAATGTGGCATGGAGATTTCCGAGGTTCTTCCCCATCAGAGCACCGTGGTGGACGAGATGTGTCTGGTGCGGTCGATGTACACCGAGCACAACAATCACCCCGAGGGGCTGAACATGCTCCTCACGAGCAACATCTTCGCCGGACGGCCGGTGATTGGCTCCTGGATCACATACGCTCTGGGAACCGAAAACCAGAACCTCCCCGCCTACGTCGTGCTTCGCGACCCGGAAGGCTACCACACCCTGGGCAAGGTACTCTGGTCCAGTGGCTGGCTGCCCGCGCTCTATCAAGGTGTCGAGTTCGCCTCGACCGGCACGCCAGTCCACCATCTCAATCCACCCGTGCCTGTGCCGCCGGGCGTGCAGCGGGAGAGCTTGGACTATCTGGCCAAAATAAATGTCGAACATTTGCGCCATCACCCTCGCGAATCTGAATTAGAAGCACGAATTCAGAACTACGAGTTGGCGGCGCGGATGCAGCTTGCTGCCGCCGAAGTGCTGGACTTGTCCAACGAATCCGAGGCCACGAAGAAGCTCTATGGGCTAGACAATCCGGTTACGGCTAGCTATGGCACGCGCTGTTTAATGGCGCGACGACTCGTCGAGGCTGGTGTGCGCTTCGTGCAGATCTTTCCGGGCAAGGGCCAGCCTTGGGACACGCATCGCGACACCAAGGAAACCCTGCCGCCCATCTGCGCCAAGACGGACCAGGCCTCCGCTGCGCTAGTCCAGGATCTAAAAGGCCGGGGATTGCTCGATAGCACCATCGTCATGTGGGCCGGCGAATTTGGCCGCCTACCGACCAGCCAGCACGGCAACGGTCGGGACCACAATCGCAACGCCTTCAGCCTTTGGCTCGCCGGCGGAGGATTCAAGAACGGGCTGGTTTACGGCGAGACCGACGAGTTCGCTTACAAGGCCACCTTGAATCGAGTGAGCGTGCCGAGTTTACAAGCCACCTTGCTTTACCTGTTGGGCCTCGATCACAAACGTCTCACCTATTCGTTCGAAGGCCGAGAGCAAACGGCAAGCGACGTGAGTGTAACCGGCGCCCGGGTTGTGGGGGATCTGGTGAAAAAACCGCTGCAAGATGCCTGAGCGATAAGAGGATCGATCCCATGTCAATAGTCCGTCGACGACTCGGGTTGCTGATCGGACTGACTGGCTGCTTTGCCATAGCGGCTGGGGGCCAGACGCCACGCTTCGAGCGGGATGTACTCCCGATCCTCACCGCGAACTGCCTCAGTTGTCACGGCGGGAGTTCGATGGCCGGTCTCGATTTGCGCACCGCGCGCTCCGCTCTCAAAGGCAGCCACAACGGACCTGTCGTAGTCAAAGGGGACCCGGAAAACAGCTTGCTTTACGAGCGTGTGTCGAAGCGAGAAATGCCGCCGCCGGCCTTCAAGCAAACCCTTGACGACGCGGAAGTTGAAACGATCCGAAAGTGGATCGAGGGCGGCGCGCTCGCGGATGAAACAGCTCTCGCCGCGGTGGCCTCCTCGGAGGAGCTGGCACGTTTCGAAAGGGAGATTTTGCCCATTTTTCAGTCCCGCTGCTTAGCCTGTCATGGCAGCGGGGAACCGATGGCCGGATTGGATCTGCAGACGCTCGAGTCCCTGCTAAAAGGAAGCACCAACGGCCCCGTGATCTTACAGGGCTGGTCGGACAAGAGCATCCTGATCCGGAAAGTCTCGGGCCGTGCCATGCCGCCTCCGGGAGCCGGAGAACCGCTCGAAGAAACACAGATTCGGACCCTACGGAATTGGATTGACACCGCTCGCTTCAACGTGCGCTCCGAGCAGGCCGGAAGCGAGCGAGAAACGTTCTCCGAAGCAGAGGCGCCGCCAATCACGGAGCAGGATCGGCTGTACTGGGCGTTTCGCAAGCCGGTCGCGCAACCTGTGCCCGCGGTGAAGAACAAGAGGCGTGTTCGCACCCCTATTGATAAATTCGTGCTGTCCAAGCTCGAAGCCGAAGGCTTGAGTTTTTCGCCAGACGCACCGAAAGTGACGCTCATGCGGCGCGCTTACCTAGACCTGATCGGACTACCTCCCGCCCCGGAAGAAATCGACGCGTTCCTGGCCAACACGAAGCCGCAAGCGTACGAACGATTGATCGACCGCTTGCTGGCATCTCCCCACTATGGCGAGCGCTGGGGCCGGCATTGGCTCGACGCCGCCGGCTACACCGACATCACAGGCTTTGATGCCGTGCCCGAAAGCTACGGACTTTTCGATGGTATCTGGCGTTATCGCGACTACGTGGTGCGCTCGTTCAACAACGACAAACCTTATGATGTCTTCCTCACCGAACAACTTGCAGGCGACGAGTTGGTGGACTGGCGCTCAGCCGAAAAGTATACGCCTGAAATCGTGGAACTGTTGACCGCCACCGGGTATCTGCGCAGCGTCTATGACCGCACGGACGCGGATATCGTCAACCTGCTGGTAGAACGCTACGACGTCCTGTTCGGCCTGATGGAGAAAGTGTCGACCAATCTCGTAGGGCTAACCCTAGGGTGCGCTCGCTGCCATAGCCATAAATACGATCCCATTCCCCAGCGAGACTACTATCGATTTCTGTCTTTGTTCACCGCCGCCTACAACCCGACGGATTGGAAGCAACCCAAGAACCGTTTCTTGCCTAATGTCTCGAAGGCGGACGAGGAAGAAATCGCCCGTCACAATGCCGAGATTGACCGCCCGCTGGAAAAGTTGAAGGAGGAGTTGACCCACTTGCGGCGCCCCTACGAGGAGCGGCTTCTCGATACCAAGCTCCAGGAATTGCCCCAAGAGATTCGGGCCGACACCAAAGCGGCTCTCGAAACACCGGAAGAGGAGCGGAACGAAGTTCAGGAGTTCCTTTTCAAGAAATTCGAGGGGAAGCTGGACGTCACACCCGAGGAAGTGGACAAGGTTCTGACCGAGGCGGACAAACGGGCTGGGGAGAATCTTCAGGAGAAAATCAAAACGCTCGAGGGTTACCGGCGTTCGTTTGAGAAGGTCCAAGCGCTCTGGGATGTCGCCTCGCCGCCGCAAATTCGACTCCTTCAGCGAGGTGCCGTCGAGTCGCCCGGCCCCAGAGTGAGACCAGGGTTCTTAACGGTGCTGAGCCCCCCGGGAAAGTCGGATTTTGTACGTCCTCGCCTCGTCAAGGGCGAAACCAGCGGACTGCGGCTGGCTTTGGCCCGCTGGTTGACGAACCGGGATCATCCGCTCACCGCCCGCGTAATGGTCAATCGAATCTGGTACCACCACTTCGGCAAAGGTATCGTCGAAACTGTCGCCAATTTCGGCCGGCAAGGCGCTCGCCCAACCCATCCTGAATTACTGGATTGGCTGGCCGTGGACTTCATGGAACACGGTTGGCGCATGAAGCGGCTTCACAAGATGATTATGACCTCGACCACATACCGCCAATCTTCTCGCGGGCCGGCCGACGGAGAGCGCGCCGCGGCGAGGACCACGGACCCGGAAAACCGGCTGCTTTGGCGCATGAACCTGCGGCGCCTGGAGGCGGAAGCGATTCGTGACTCGGTTCTGGCAGCCAGTGGCAAGCTGGACCGAGAAACCATGGGTGGGCCGGCGATCCCCCTAAAACCTGACTCGGCCGGCCTTCAAACAGTTTCCGACGACAACCCCGACGACAAGTGGCGCCGCAGCCTTTACATTCTTTCCAGGCGCAACTACCCGTTGAGCTTTCTTGAGGTTTTCGATTATCCCCTCATTCAGACCAATTGCAACCGCCGGATCAATTCGGCCACGCCTCTGCAGTCGCTGACCCAGCTGAACGGCCCGTTCCTGGTAGAGCAAGCGCAACATATGGCCGAACGGGTCAGCCAAATGGCCCCTGGAAGGGAACCGATCCGTAAGATTGAATCGGCCTACCTGCTGGCGCTTTCGAGAAAGCCCAGCGAGACCGAAAGGCAGATCAGCGACGCCCACCTCGAAAAGCAAGAAAAACTATATTTGCTCGGGAACTTCTCCCCGGAGCAAGCTTCCAAGATGGCCCTTGCCAGTATGTGCCAGATGCTGCTTTCCAGCAACGAATTGCTATACGTCGAGTAGAGCGCACTCGTGGAGTCCGCGTGAAAGCGTACCGGGGAACGATTTGTGGATGGTACAGGAGATTGAGCCATATGGCCGGAAACCAACCTGGGGCGCTTTCGTTAGGTCCGCCTCGCCTAGATCTGTGTCGGAGATCTCGCCCCTGTCCAGGCCGGCCTGGAGCTTGCGAAATTTGCCAGCCCACTTAGTAAGGTCTGGAATGTTCTGGGTTGCCATAACAGGCGGGAGTACGATGCGTTCTTCTGGGCTCAGTTCAGTATCATTAGTTGGTTCGACTGGCATTCGCAATCCTCCGCAAGTATGAGCCGGAATTTGCGATTTGGAGGGAAGGCAAGGAACTGGCGGCGTGCCGGGCCGTCCCAGGTCCCGGATTTAGCGTGGTTTGGGGTCGCGGATTTTGCATGGTTTGTGTCCTGGGTTTTGCCGGCAGAATTCGAGACCCGAGGTCACGGATTTTGCACGTCCGGGGTCGTCGAGTCTTTCAGGATACGTGGGTCGCGAAAAATGGCGGTGGCCGAGGGGAAAAGGCGTGAGCGGCTGCGTCTTTGGTGGCGTGGTTCGACTTGCCGGCCAGCGGCTTGCCGCGGTCGCGCTCTCGCTTGCGGTCTCGCCCTTCCAGGTCGGCTTTGCCGGCCAACAGCGCCAGTAGCGGATCGGTGCGCAGTTGGTCGTGATCGTTGAGGTCTTCATAACCCAACGCCAGGGCGTAGACACGCTGCGAGACCAGCTCCCCAACCCGGTGTTCGATGCGCTCGGGATCACGCCGGTCCTCAAAGCAGGCCGCAAACCGCCGCAGCAAATCGATGCGTCGATCGGTCTCGCGCAACAGCAGGCCGCCGGCGTCGGAGGTGATCGCCCCGCCGTCAAACCGCGCCACCACTTGGCGGCGAAAATGCTCCCCAAAGCCAATGCTTGCTTGGGTACACTCTGTCGGCAGGGGCCTGTTTCCTTTTCGTGGCTCTAACGTTTTGTCCATAAATGTTTTATGCCACAGGAAGCAGCCTCTTTCCTACCCCTTCGTGAAATATCCGGGTTAGAAACCCCTTGGCCCACAAACCTAGGCTGAACCTCTTGCTCAGATTGCTCAGACGATCCGCCTGGTCACAATAGGCGCTACAATCGTCGTAGTGTAGGTCTACGGGGTCTGTATGAAGCATCATTCACTGGCTTGCGTTGCCAAGCTTCCGTGGAGCAGTGTGGTTGTCACTTTGCTGTGGGTGGCGATTTGTCTTTCGCCGCTTACTGCTCAGGACGCCGAGCAAACCCCTGTGCCGATGATCACACCGACCGGGGTTCATTCTACGGTTGGCACACTACTGCTGAGTGGACCAGCCTCCGAAGGCGGCGCAATCGTGAGCTTAGAAAGCAACAACTTTTCTGTAATGGTCCCCGCCGTGAAAATCTTGGAAGGGCTCGTCCGGGCTTTGGGTATCGGTTGTCAAAAACGAGCCACCAAGCGTATGTGCCTGTCAGAAGCTCCTTCAAGATCGGGTTGATCCGGACGAGGTTCGTCCAGAGCCATCGCGACGTGATTGCGTTGTAGGAACTCGAGAAGAAGGGCTAAGAGCATCTTCGTCGGTCGCGAGGGGAAAGCGGCGCTGACCCAAGTAGTGCTCTGACCGCATGATAACTGGTCTTTTGTAGCCGAACGTCCTGCGCGCGGCCTTGCGATTGAAGCGCCAGTCGATCTTGACGCGATCGCGGTTGACCCGGCGATTCCAAGCAGTCGCTTCGCGGCGCAACGTCGCGAGGTCCGGAATGCGGCGCTGGCCCAAACATTGCCTGGAGAACAGTCCGATCTCGATCTCCGCCTGATTCAGCCAACTGCCATGCGCTGGGGTGTAGTGCGGCGTGAAGCCGTCCCAGATCTCCCCGCCAAACTCCTCGCCGCACAAATCCGTCAGCGACTTACGGCTGTGCGTCGAGAGATTGTCCATCACCAAGTGGATCGTCTCGGCCTCGGGATAGGCCATCGCCAGCTCAAACAGCGCCTTGGCGAACTCCACGCCCGAGCGATCTGGCGTCACGAACGTGAAATGACGGCCCGCTTTGGGCTCGACCGCGCAAAAGACATTCGCCGTCCCCCGCCGTTGATACGCACTGTCCCGACGAGCCTCGCGTCCCGGCGCGGCGGCCGTCGGAGGACGAACGTCGGCGTGCAGCGTGACCGGCTTCTCGTCGAAGCAAATCATGGGCTGCCTCGGATCGTACGGCCGTTCGTAGGTTTCGAGCACGTCTTCCATGCAGGCGATGTAGGCTTCATTGAGTTCCGGAACGCACCACATTTTTTTCCCGCCACGGCTTGAGGTCGTGGCTGAGAAGCAAGACGCGGATCGTTTCTCGGCCCACTCGTGGGACCAGTCGCCGCTTGACGGCTTCCTCGGCGACCAACCGCACCGTCCAGCGAGCGCGGCCTTGCGGCGGATCGCTGCAGACCATGGCGATGATGCGCTGGCGTTGCTTGGCCGAAAGTAAGTTGGCGGCGCCGGGCCGCTGCTTGTCGTACAGCGCGCGTTCGATGCCGCCCTGCTGATAGCGCCGGGCGATGTCGCGCACGGCCTGTCGCGTCAAGGGCAACACTGCCGCAATCTGCGGTGCGCCCATTCCTTCTGCCAGCCGCAACAACGCCACGGCACGCATCGCAACGCGAACTTGCTCGATGCCGCCGGCCAGAACTTTCTTCAGCGCCGCTTGATCCTTCTTGGAAACCTTTACACGCAGAGCGGGTCGAGGCATACCTCAAGTATGCCCCAAAACATTTCAACCCCAACATGTTTATTGGTAAAATATTCAGGCGGTCAGAGAACTAGTCGGATAGGTGTGCGGCGAGGGTGGAGTGGTCAGCTTTGATTTTTGCGGTCGCCTTGGCGAGATTGGGTTGGGGCAGGTTAGGTTGGCGGAAGTAACGTCCCCATTGCCGAGTGAGGAGGCGTCGTTTAGTCGCACGTTTTAGGAGGACCTGCAGAGTGTTAACGGGGACCTTGAGGCCATGCCGGGAATTTAGGGCGGCTTGGACCTCTGCGATTTCGAAATCGTCTTTGGGCGGATCACTGATGACATCAATGAGGAAGGGTTGAAACATCTGGATATGGTCATGCCCCTCATCGAAGTTGGTCTTCAGGAGAGCAATGGTAGCGAGACCTCTGGAGACCATACCAGCGGGGAAGGTGTGTGAGGCGTGCGGGGCTGGGGTTGGAGCCATGGAGAAGGATGACCTACCTAGCCAAATGGTATCAGGGGGTAGAGTAAAGGAGAGTCCTTCAAATCGCAATCCGCTCGACCTCATCGAGCGTG
Source organism: Bryobacterales bacterium (assembly GCA_965248105.1). Lineage (GTDB taxonomy): Bacteria > Acidobacteriota > Terriglobia > Bryobacterales > UBA6623. Next base: position 351,675 of record CBDFIK010000005.1, on the reverse strand, counting down.
ATCTCATCCGAAGTGCGGTCGTAGAGCTTGGTGGTGCGCGGTGACTCGTGCGCGGCGATCGCCTGGGCGTTCTCGATGGTGCCGCCGTTCTCGAGGTAGGCGGTGATGCCGGTGGCCCGGAAAGTGTGGCAGTTGATGGTGTCGGGTAAACCGGCCGCCAGGGCGCGGCGCTTGATCATGTCCAAGACATTATTGCGGTGCATGGAGTTAGAAGTAATGCAGCGGTTGCGGTCGATGCTGCGGAAGAGCGGGCCTTTCTTCTCCGGGCGGATGTCGGCCGCATTGAGGTAGGCATCGAGATACTCTTGGGCGTTGTGGTGCGCTGGGACCTCATGGCGTTTACCTCCTTTCTCGTGCAGCCGAAACCACCAGCGCTTGCCCCCTTGCCGGTAGTAATTCTCAACCCGCATTCCGATCACAGCGCTGACGCGGGCGAAGCTGTAGACCATCACACCAATCAGAGCGCGGTCGCGCAGACCGGCAATCGAGCTGGTGTTAAGTGAGTCGAGCAGCGCCCGCGCCTCCTCGGGGCGCAGGACTCGCATGGACATCGTCGATGAGCAGATCGACGTGACGGGCAGGGTTTTTCTCGGGCTCACGGGGGCCTGTGCACGATGCCACGACCACAAGTTCGATCCGATCCCCACGCGCGATTACTACTCGATGGCGGGGGTCTTTAGAAGCACAGAGGTGCTGGCCGATTCCATTCACACCTCGATGTGGTGGGAACACGATGTCTTGGAAATCCCCGGTGGAGAGAAGGTGGTGGTGATGGCCCCCAAGGAGGGGAAACTCGCTGATCTCAAGATCCACGTCCGGGGGAGCCATCGCAACTTGGGCGACGAGGCGCCACGCGGGGTCCTGCAGATCATAGCCGGAGAGGGTAGATCGTCCATCAAGACGCAGCAAAGCGGCCGCCTGGAATTAGCGCGTTGGATCGCGAGTCCCGACAATCCCCTGACGGCCCGGGTCATGGTGAACCGTATTTGGCAAGGCCATTTTGGGACCGGGCTCGTGGCGAGCAGCGATAACTTCGGATCGACGGGCGAGAAGCCCTCGCACCCCGAGTTGCTTGACTGGTTGGCGTCTCGCTTTATCGAGAGCGGCTGGTCGATCAAGTCCGTGCACCGGCTGATCATGCTGTCAAACACGTACCGGATGCAGAGCTTCCCCCGGGAAGAGGGTGAGCAAGTCGATCCCGACAACCGGCTGATTTGGCGCGCCAACCGCCGCCGGCTGGACACTGAGCAGTTGCGGGATTCCGTACTGGCCATCAGTGGTCGTCTTGACCGCGCGATCGGAGGAGATATCTGGTGAGAACGGCGCTGACAAACTAGACCACATAGCGGCGGTGTGAAGGCTCCCAGAGGAGGCGGAGGACCAAGCCGCTGATGTGGTCCGCAAGCATCCCCGAGGTGTTTTGTGGAACACCGGAGGGATGTATCGGGTGGAGCTATACGTTCAAGTACGACGAAGTGTCTGCGTCGAAGGGCTAAGCGAACGCGAAGCAGCACGGCGCTTTGGGATTGCTCGCGAGACCGTGCGCAAGATGTTGCGCTACCGGATTCCGCCGGGCTATCGGCGGAGCAAACCGGCGAGGCGTCCCAAACTGGAGGCCTTCACAGGGATCATCGATCAGATCCTGACCGACGATCGGGAGCGTCCGAGGAAACAACGCCACACCGCACAGCGCATCTTTGACCGCCTCCGCGACGAGTACGGGTTCACAGGCGGCTACACGACCGTCAAGGACTACGTACGCGAGAAGAAGCTGGGCGGACAAGAGATGTTCGTGCCGCTGACGCATCCGCCGGGTGACGCCCAGGCGGACTTCGGCGAAGCGGTCGTCGTCATCAACGGAGTGCAGCGCAAGGCGCACTTCTTGGTCGTCGATCTGCCGCATAGCGATGACGCATTCGTGAAAGCGTTTCCGGCCGAGACGACGGAGGCATTCTGCGAGGGGCACAATGCGGCGTTTCGCTATTTTGGCGGCGTGCCGCGCAGCATCGTCTACGACAACACGAAGCTAGCGGTGGCGAGGATCCTGGGAGACGGCACACGCCAGAGGACCCGTGTCTTCTCCGAGCTGCAGTCACATTATCTGTTCGCCGACCGTTTCGGGCGGCCGGGCAAGGGCAACGACAAAGGCAAAGTGGAAGGGTTGGTGGGCTATGCGCGGCGCAACTTTATGGTGCCGATCCCCAGGTTCTCAAGTTGGGAAGCCTTCAACGAACACCTCGAAGCGAAGTGCCGCAAGAACCGTGGACGGCGCTTGCGGCGACACTCGGAAACGATCGGTGAGCGTTTCGAGCGCGACCGCCAGGCGTTTCTGACGTTGCCTGCTGTCGGGTATGACGCTTGCGACAAGCGCACGACGCGGGTGACGTCGTTGTCGCTGGTGCGCTATCGGACCAACGACTACTCGGTTCCGACGCGCTACGGCCACCGCGAAGTACTGCTGAGAGCTTACGTCGATGAGGTGGTCATCGGCTGCGGCAGCGAAGAGATCGCCCGGCATCGGCGCAGCTACGAACGCGAGGAGTTGATCTTCGATCCGCTGCATTACCTGGCCTTGCTGGAGCGCAAGACGAACGCGCTGGATCAAGCCGCGCCGCTCGTCGGTTGGCAGTTACCGCAAGATCTCGTGCGTTTGAGACGCTTGCTCGAAGTGCGGCTGGGTAAACCAGGCAAGCGCGAGTACGTGCAGGTGCTGCGTTTACTCGAAGACTTCCCGCTCACCGACGTCACCGCCGCCGCGCGGCAGGCCGTTGAGTTGGGAACGATCGGCTTCGACGCCGTCAAGCACCTCGTCCTGTGTCGGATCGAGCAACGGCCGCCCCGCTTGGACTTGACGCAGTATCCGCACTTACCCACAGCACAAGTCGAACAGACATCGACAACAGATTATTTGGTGCTGCTGGCACAGGGAGTGGACTGATGGCGAGATCCAAACTGCTGCTGGAAGCTCATCTGAAAGCACTGCGGCTGCCGACCTTCTTACGCGAGTACGACAAGGTGGCACGGCAGTGCGCCACGGAGGGCTTGGATGCGAGACGCTTTCTGCTGCAACTGTCCGAGCTCGAACTGCTCGACCGTGAACGCCGAGCGACCGAGCGGCGCATCAAGGCCGCCAAGTTCCCGGTCACGAAAACCCTTGATACGTTCGACTTCCTGGCGTTACCCAAGTTGAACAAGAAGCTGGTGCTCGAGCTGGCACACGGAGAGTTCATCGACCGTCGCGAGAACGTGTTGGCTCTAGGAAACTCCGGCACGGGGAAAACGCATCTCGCTCTGGCGCTGGGACTGGCGGCCTGCCAGGGTGGCTATCGGGTTCGCTTCACTACCGCCGCAGCGCTGCTCAACGAGCTGCTGGAAGCCCGTGATGAGCGGCGCTTGCTGAGGGCCCAAAAGCAGCTCGCCAAGCAAGACCTGCTGATCGTCGATGAACTGGGCTACGTGCCGCTGTCGAAGACCGGAGCGGAGTTGCTGTTCGAAACCTTCTCACAGCGCTACGAGCAGGGCTCCACGATGGTGACCTCGAACCTGCCGTTCAACGAGTGGACCGAAGTCCTCGGGTCCGAGCGCATGACCGGCGCCCTGCTGGATCGGCTCACTCACCACGTCCACATCCTGGAGATGAACGGCGATAGCTTCCGCCTCAAGCAGAGCAAGAAGCAACGCTCTCCGTCTTCGGATTGATCCCCGCCGGCTCGCCACAGTTTTTGTGAGCCGCCTTCCACTCCGCCTTCAGCCGCCCTAACGGGCGACCTCAGGCTGCCTTCCAGCCGTCCCACAAAAACTCGAAGCAAAACCCCGACTCCCCCCCCACTGGTCTATTTTTGCTCCGCCGCTCTACCCCAAAACTGGTCTATTCTCCCTCCGCCGAACTGGTCTAATTTTGCTCCGCCCTTGACAAACCAAATTGCAACCGTCCAAGTACCCCAACGATGCCAAGCAGCGGACATGATGTGACCTGCCTTTCGCGAAACCGGGAAGTTCAATTACCTGTTCATTGGTTATCACAAGGCAAGTCGTAGTGCAAGTGGGATTCGTCCGGTTCGGGCGAATGCCGGACGGTCGCCGGGTTTTCCGCAGCGGAGGCGTGAGCCTGCGGCCTCACGGCCGCGGCTCAGTATTGTGAGCTCGCGAAGTCTTCGCATGACGTAGGTCCCCGCGGCTGCGGTAGTACTCGTTCGGGGTGCTGCCATCGTCTGGGACCTTTTAAGGGCTCCTACATAAGGTAGTCGCTCGCGACGGAAGATTCTTACACCCGATCAGGAGTGTCGACAGGTGGACGGGCCGCTTCCGGTAATGGGGATTGTCGGAAGTAAGGGTCTGAGGCGGGGCACTGCAACGGTCCCCCCGTACAACTAGCCCGTGCAACGCTGGTCGTCCGAACGCTCGTGAGAAATGCTGACTAGGACAAGCTAGATCACTGGTCGCCACTGACTAAAAAACGACGCCCCTGCAACGTTTTAACGCTGCAGGGGCGCGAATCTTTCAAGCTGTCTTTGGGGCTTAAGCCCCCAAGCCGGCCTAGTAGCGGAACTTCAAGTGAAATTGAACCCGCCTGGGCAGGGTCGCCCCGCTATATTGCCCGAACGAGCTATTGGAGATATTCCTCTGCAGCCCTATGACGGCGTGGCGGTTGAAAATGTTGATAAACTCTGATGCGAATTCAACCTGATAACGTCCCTCCCCGAACGGGACTACCTTCTGGAAGGCGATATTCTCGTTCATGTAGCCACAGGCTCTGACACTGGGCAGAATGGCAGTGTTCCCGAACTGGAAAGGTTCTGGGGTGGAGAAAGCACTGGCGTTCAGATACTTATCGCCACTGCTATAGTCGCCACAGTTTTGGCCGGTGCGGATCTCCCCCTGCTCTCGGTTCGCCCAGGTAGTTCCGAGACCTCCAGGGTTTCCTCCACTGGTACTCACCCTAACGGGCGCTTCCTTCCAATAGTGGTGGATGCCTGACATGCGCCAGCCACCCACAACATGCCTGAAGACGGGATTGGTTATGCCGCCGCCAAAGCGCTTGCCGGGGCCAAAAGGCAAGTCATAATTGTAGCTAAGGGCCACCATCTGGGGTCGGTCGGAAGAAAACAGTCCTTTCAACCCACCGCGCAGATCGGTGTGCTGGAGGATATTACCCCCCGAGGTGCCCTGACCCTGACCTCCAAAACCACCGCCGTCCGATAGGGTTTTCGAAATCGTATAGGCAAGCAAGAAATTCAGTCCGTGTCCGAAGCGTTTCTGCAGGGTCGTTTGCAACGAGTGATACACCATATTCATCGTTGGGGAAGATATATCGTTGACCATAAACAAAGCCGGGAAGGGCCGTAAAGCCTGCGCCACAGACCCTTCGAACGATGCGTACGGCTTCTCGATTCCCGCCGCCTCCGCCGCGGGGGAATCAATTTGATTATTCAGAATAGAACCGAGACTCAGATCGCTAATGGCTAGCTGGTTTAACCGCACATGGCCGTCGATGGGCAGACCATGGGCCAGCATGCCGACGTAGTCGACCTTTAGGATCATGCCCGCCCCCAAATCCCGCTGAATCCCAAAATTGATGTGTTGGTTGAGGCCCGGCCGGATCTGGTCCGGGAAAAAAACGCTGTGCCCAAAGCCGTTGGCAATAGCAGGGTCCAGATTGGGCAGACTGCCAGTAAACACCCCAGTGAAGTCGGGTATTCCGTTGTTCCAGTTAAATCTTGGGGTCACACCATTGTCGTCAGTCGTGAACCCTGCCCTGGTCTGCATTTGCCCGGTGGTTAGAATGCGCATGCCGCTGCCATAAAGCCCATAATGGGCGGGGGTCGAAAGGCCATAGCTGGCCCGGATGGTGGTTTTGTTATTGAGACTATATGCCAAACCGAAGCGCGGGCTGAAGGCTTTTTTATAGATATCCCAAATACCGCTAGTCCGGCCGTTGCGGCCTTCGCCCTCCCCGAAGAAGACAATGCCTCCCGGGAGGCCACCCATCCCTGGATTCGGCACGTTTTGATCAAAGTTGGAGATCCGGTTGTAGCCCTCCCTCATAGGTAGGAAGAGGTCCCAGCGGATTCCATAATTCAGGGTTAGTTTGGGCCTGACTCGCCACGAATCTTGCACGTAAAACCCCCAGGTGTTGGTACTCCATTTGGCATCTAGACTACTCCACAGCTGTCCGCTATGCACTTGACCCAGCAGGAAGGATGCATAGGCATTTCCGCCACCGACATTGGGCAGGTCGGTCCCCCGTGCCTTGAAGTCAAATTGTCCATTACCCCACGCGGTGACGTTTTGCGGTGTGATATTCGACAAATATTGCACCCCAATCTTGATGTTGTGGTTTCCCTTCGTCCAGTTTATATCAGCAGCGGCCGGAAGGGTCTGTTCCTTTGAGCGGACGTTGCCAAAAAAGAAGCCCATCCCCGTGGTCCCATTATCGAAACCGATAAAGGGCGTCTCGCACGTAATGAGGCCTACAAGCCCCGAGTCGCAACCTTGTTGCAGACCACCCTCAAGCGCTCTAAGGTTGGAACCCGGGGCTCTGTTGAAGCCGGCGCGGATGCCGAATAACAGCGTGGGTGACATCGTCCAGTCATAATGAAACCTCGTTCGATACGACTGATCCAAGAGGTCAAACCCACCGCTAACACGTTGGTCGGGAAAAGATCCTGCAGCTCGTTGAAACGAACCAAGATGCGAGTAAAAGTAACTTATTCTGTGGCGGGCTTGAGAGTCGAGATAGACGTCGACCTTAAATTGGTATCGGTCCATGTCTTTAAAGTTAGGAAGTGTAGTTCCTGTCCAGTTCAACAGTGTTCCCGGCTGGGTTGGAAGAGGATACGGCTCCTGCAAAAATTGCGAAATGGGGCTCACCCTGCTTTGAGGGATGGCGTTGTTCAGGAAGGGATCGCGCAGGAACCCGCCCGCTCCGTCTGACCGAGTGGTGGCCGGGTCATAGATCTGATCCGCCCACTCGGTGAAATCCCCTTGCTTCATCAATGCCGTGGGCGCGGACAAGGTTGCGTTACTGGGCTCGATCCGGAAGCGGTAGCCTTTGTACCCATAGGTGAAAAAGACCCTGTCCTTCACGATCGGTCCAGCCCCAAATACGCCCCATTCATTTTGCTTGTTGGGGCTTACCGTCCCGGTCACCCAGCCGGCGGCATCCAGCGCTTCGTTGCGTAAATAATGGTACAATACGCCGTGAAAGTCATTGGTCCCCGATTTGGTCACCAAGCTGACCTGAACGCCGCTGTTCCAACCATATTCGGCGCTTGTGTTCATGGTGGTCAGGCTAAATTCCTCAAACCCCTCGGGAGCCGGGTTTTGGTTATCCCTCAACTGTCCATGGCCGCTGACACCTGCCATCAACCCATCAACTATGTAGGCGGGCTGTCCCTGCGGCGCGCCCGATATAAAGGCTTGGTCCGTTGCATCTACTCTTTCTACTTCCAAAAGCACCCCTGGCATCGTACGTATAAAATCAACAGCGTTTCGGGCCGTTCCAAGCATGAGAAACGGCAGCTCGGCGATTTCTTCGTTGGTCCTCGTGGTTCCGACGATGTTCGAACTCGTGTCCACCGTCAGCACGTCCGCGGTGACAGTCACGGTTTCGGTGACGTCTCCTATATCGAGAGCAAAGTCCGCGGTCTGGGTGACGTTCGAGACAATCCTCAGCAAGAGTTCGCCGCTCTTAAAACCTTCTGCGCGGGTCCGAACGCTGTACTCGCCCACCGGAAGCCGTAGGAATACGTAAGCGCCCGCAGAGTTGGTGTCGACCTCCCTTACTACGCCCGTAGCCTCTTGCGTCAGGGTCAGGGTAACGTCAGGAATCACCGCCCCGGTCGCGTCACTCACGGTTCCCCGAATGTTGCCGACGCCTTCCTGGGCGTATAGGCCGGTGCCAAAGATTGTGACGAGGCTTACTACGAGTACGAGCAGTAGTTTTTCAGATCGACGACTCATGGCTTTTCTCCTCTATTCATGATTCATGTCCTGGGGCAATCGCCTGCGGGTGGCCCGACTGAAGCAATAGCTTCTTGGTCTTAAAGTCTTACCGGCGATGTACAAGACCCCTCCATCGGAAGCTTCGACCCTCCGCCCGTTGCTGAGATTATAACATTTTATAGCAGCTGCTCATCAGGATGTCAAGTAACAGAGTTATCCAATACAGGATGAGCCTGAAGGGGAGGTTTGTTTCCAACACAAGATGAGCCTGAACGTGAGCGGGACGAAAGGGTACAAGCTGCTGGTGAATGACGATCACCATGCAGAACCTAGAGCGGCTTACCCTGGCCGAGATGCAGGAGTTCCTGGCCGGCAGTCGAAGCATTGGCTTCAGAGTCCAGGGACGCGAGCAGATTTATCGCTTTGTCGAGCGTATCTTGGCGGCGCAGCACTACCGACGGCTTGGCAGGAGGCAGAAGGGCATCGTGCGGCGGTTTCTGGCGCGGCTGAGCGGGTTGAGTCGGGCCCAGTTGACGCGGCTGATGGGGCAGTGGCTTCGGCACCGACGGATCGAGGCCCGACAACCCCGTCGGCGCCGCTTTCCGCGCCGCTACACACCCCAGGACATTGCCTTGTTAGCAACCGTCGACGCTGCCCACGAGGGTCTGTCCGGGCCGGCGGTACGGCGCATCCTCGAGCGCGAGTATCAGTTCTTCGCCAACTCGGAGTACGTCCGCCTGGCCCACATCTCGATTTCCCACATTTACAACCTGCGGCGCTCCCGGGCTTATCGCTCACAGCGGGTGGTGTTCGATCGCACTCAGAGACGACAGGTCGGGATCGCCAAGCGGCGCAAGCCCGAGCCACAGGGACAACCCGGCTATCTGCGCGTCGATACGGTGCACCAGGGTCACTGGGACACTCGCCCGGGGCTGTATCACATCAACGCCGTCGATACGGTCACGCAGTGGCAGGTCGTCGGCTGCGTCGAGACGATCTCGGAGCGACACCTGATCCCGGTGCTGGAAGCGATGTTGCACCAGTTCCCCTTTCGCCTGCGCGGCTTCCACTGCGACAACGGCTCGGAGTTTCTCAATCACCGCCTGGCCCGGCTGCTCAACAAGCTACTGATCGAGTTCACCAAGTCGCGCCCCTATCGCACCACCGACAACGCTCTGGTGGAAGGCAAAAACGGGGCCGTGGTGCGCAAGCACATAGGCTACGGAGCGATCGCCGCCGAGCATGCCTCCGCGTTGCAGCGCTTCTACACAGCCTATTTCAATCCCTATCTGAACTACCACCGCCCGTGCGGCTTCGCCACCATCGAGATCACCGCCCGGGGCCAACGCCGCCGTCGCTATCGCGCCACCGACTACCGCACGCCCTACGAAAAGCTACTCTCGCTGCCCGACTGGCAAAAGCACCTCAAGGACGGCGTGCGAACCGAGACGCTCCAGCAGCAAGCCAGCCGCCACAGCGACACGGCAGCGGCCCAGCGGATGCAGAAAGCCAAGCTCGCCCTGCTAGCCCGTTGTCGACTTCGTCGCTGACAGATTTCTGCAGTGATGGAAGCAGGGCAAGGGGACTTCAAACGCCAGCCCCCTTGCCCCGCACCCCCATCCCCCGCTGCCTAACTGCCACTGACTGCCTAACCGCCACTGAAAGGAGAACCCCAGCAGCACCGCCCGTCCGATACTCCTTCTTCAGGCTCATTCTTGGATTGGAAAATGCTGTAACTTTACACTTCCAGCTCGATTTGGGTGCGGATGTGAGGGAGATCATGCCGCCAGGCGGTCGTATCGATCGTCTGCTGGCGCCGGGAGCCTCTAACTAAGCTTTTTCGCTTTGCCGACAGCCCGACGGGAGCTCTTGATTTGATGGCTGATCGCCTATGCGGAGGGGCAGCTACTGGGTTTTTGTGCCACCTGCTGACGCCAAAGCCAACGCCACGGCATAAACGGAGATCGCGAAACCATGACGCTTCAATACATCACGAGCCCGCCATCGACATTGACGCATTGGCCCGTCATTCCATCACTCAGCTCAGAGGACAAAAACAGGCAGACCCGCGCGATATCGAGAGGCAGGATGCGTCGATTTATGCACTGTTGTTCTACGACCGCGGCGATGTCCTTCGGATTCGCGTGGACCTTTTCGCCTTCGGTCTCAACAGCACCCGGCGTGACACAGTTGACGCAGATGTTGAGCTTTCCCACCTCACGAGCCAGCGCGCGTGTAAACCCTATGACGGCCCCTTTGGATGCGACGTAGTGGGTCAGATTGGCATAGCCCATGTGGAAGGTGACCGACGAAATGTTGACAATCTTGCCGTATTTCTGGGCCGTCATGTGGGGGAGAACGGACTTCGTGCAATGAAAGATTCCCTTGACGTTGACATCCTGGGTAGCGTCCCATTCTTCTTCCGTCATCTCGGCGAAGGAGCTTCGTGGGTAAATGCCGGCGTTGTTGATCAAGATATCGATGCGGCCGAATCGGTCGATAGCCGCCCCAACAGCAGGCGAGATGGTTTCCGCGTTACTCACGTCGCTCTCGAACGCAAACGCGACGCCGCCATCCGACTGGATCGCAGCCGCAGCTTCCTTGGCGCCTTTTCCATCGACGTCAAGAAGAAACACTTTGGCGCCCTCCTGAGCGAACAACTCGGCTGTTCCGCGACCGATTCCCGCCGCCGCTCCAGTAACCAACGCAACCCTCTCCTTCAGTGGAGCCACAGTTCGTCTCCTTTCTAACGAGAGAAATCCTGTTTGCCGGACAGCATGATTGTCACCTCTTTCCGGCCACTAGTTTCGAGGCCGGTTCGACGGTAAGTATTATCCAGGATTTCCGTTTTGGCCTTCTCGGCACGGACAGCATAGCCGATCCACGGCTGCGGTGCAACGTTCTTCGCACTGCTTACGTTCGATCCTCCTATCTTCGCCGGTCCGGCCTTCAGATCGGTCCGGTCAAGGTGTTCCGGCAGCGCCGGGCAGCCCCTCTGCCAACACCACTCCGACCTTGCCTCTCGGCAACTCCCCGCTCCGGCTGCTCGGCGCTCGCCGCGTTAGCCTCCCGGCACAGGCAGCGCCCAGATCCTTCCCAGCATCTCGCCGAACAGCTTCCGGCTCAGATGCCCTTCGGCCAAGAGCAACCAGTAGTAGTGGGAGTGCTTGACGAGCCGACCGCCGGTCTTCATCAGCCGCTGCTGCAAGCTCGTCAGCGACCAGCTCTTGATCCTTGGTGGCAGTCCAAGCCGTCGCCACAGGTTGCCCAGGTTGTAGGCCAGCACGCTGAGTTGTAGCCGTACCTCGTTGGCTCGGAAGCGGTGACACGACAAGCGGGTCCAGTGCGTGGCCTGTTTGCCTTCCTTGATCCACTGCTCGGCCGTGCCGCGCTTGTTGTAGAAGCGCACCACCGAGCGACTGGGCAAGTTCATGCTCGTCACAATGAAGCCGATCCCGAGTGGGAACAGTTCACCCAGGTGGTGCTCAACCTTGGCGACAACCCGCCGCGCCTTCGACCAGCTCTCGGCCTGCTAGCGAAAACTCTTGTAGCGCACCAGCGGCTTGCGGGAGGGCCTACCTGGCGGACGGAACAGAATGTCTTCGATCTCCAACTCCAGGCTCTGGTTCGCCGGAATGCGGATGGCGTAGTCCACGCCGCGCTCTTCCCATGCCTCGTAGATTTCCGGCTTGGCAAGGGCGGCGTCGGCGCGGAAGGTCACCCGTTTGCCCTCGGCCTGCTGCCGTTCGATTTCCGGCAACAACAGCTCGTCCCAGTCCTCGGCGCTGTGTACGTTGCCGGGACGCAGCTTCGCGCCTAGGCAGTCGCCGTGCTGGTTGAACAGCAACAACGGGTGGTAGCAGACGGACTCGAAGTGCCCGTTGTAGGCACTGCCTTCTTGCTGGCCGTGGACGGGGCTCTCCGTGGACGAAGCACTATTTGTGAGCCGAACACCGGCCGTGGCGGCGTACGGTTTGGTACATGGGGGATCGACGTTCTCCTCCGAATACTGCTTGGTGAAGGGCGGGAAGATGTGTTAGTCTCGTTCCAGGCAGACTTTCCGACCGGTCGGCCGTTGCGGTAACAGGGGGCGAATCATGCGCATGAAAAGCTGTCTTGCCATAGGCTTGTTGCTGGCAGGCGCCGTATCCTCTTACGGTCAGCAAGGACGGCCGCCAGGGGGTTCTAGTGGTACCTCGGGGCGGCAGCCTACCAGCCCAACACCGGGAAGGCCCGGCACAAATACTGGGCAGCAACAAGATCCTTTCGGCCGTATGGGCCAGCAGCAGCCGGGTTTTAATCAACCTGAGTTCCAGCGCCCAATTTCTCTTTCCGGCAAGGTCATGCTGGCAGATGGCACTCCGCCGGGGGAGCCCGTCACGATCGTGCGGGACTGCTGGGGCCAGCGTCGTCCGGAAACCTATACCGACTCCAAGGGGCGCTTCAGCTTCCAGCTCGGCGCTAGGAATTCGCGGGCTTTTGCTGATGCCAGTACCTCGCCAGCGAGCGATGTCTTTGGCGCTTCCCCGGCTCCGTCCCCTCTGATGAGCGGCCCCTTAACAAACCCGATGGTTGATGGCACCCGTTTGGACCGCTTTGACCCGTGTGCGTTGGAGGCCGACTTCAAAAGCAACTCGGGCGGCGAAGGATCTCAGGCCAATACGGGCACGCCCCGTGTGAACGCCTTCGGGCGGGTCGATTTGTCGGGCTGTGAGCTGCGGGCCTCGCTGCCGGGGTATCGGTCGGAGTCTATCCAGCTGAGACACAGCAGCATCTTCGACAACCCAAACGTTGGTGTGATCATCCTCCATCCTCTCGCCAAGGGGCAGGGTATCTCGGTAAGCGCTACGTCGCTGGCAGCTCCTAAGCAGGCAAGAAAGGCGTATGAGAAGGCGCTGAAAGAGCTGCGAAAAAAGGACGCCATTCTCTGGTTTGCGGCCGTAAAGGCCATCGAACAGCTCGAAAAAGCCGTGGCCGAGTACCCTGAATACGCCAAGGCTTGGAGTCTGTTAGGCCGCACGCGGTTGTCGATCAACGACAAGGAAGGTGCCCGAGAGGCTTTTGACAAGGCGACGAAAGCGGATCCGAAATACCCCAAGCCCTATATGCCTTTGTTGAGGATGGAGTTGGCGGAGAAGCGTTGGGCGGAGGTGAATCTAGTTTCCGAGCGATTGTTGAATCTCAATCCGCACATGACGGAGGTGCAGTACTACCGTGCGGTGGCGGCCTTCAATCTGGGGAAAATGGATTTGGCTGAAGACCTTGTGCTCGGCATTCAGTCCGGCGAGGGCAGCGAGAGATTTCCCGGCACGCACCGCTTGCTTGGCTTGATCCACGCGCGGCAAGGCAACTTCCCTCTGGCGGCGACGGCCTACCGCGATTTTCTCGCTGCGCAACCTCTGGGGCCGGTGGCAAAGGACTTGCGCCGCCAACTCACCGAATGGGAAGCCCAGGGGGTGATCCCGAAGGCGAAAACGGCAGTCTTGACGACCCAGGAATTGCGGCAAGGTCGCGACGACCGTTTGTGAATTCAGATAGGCGCACAAAAAGTGCGCTTCCTCCCCCCTCTCCAGCTCAGCCAAGTAAAGCTTGTGATCGGGTACGATTCTTTTATTGGGAACCAGGGAGGCAGGGTCGTCAGAGATCACGGCGCAACGAAACTTCGAGGGCGCCTGCTGCTCCGACCTTCCATTTCCGGAAGGTGTAGTCGCCCAGTGAGGTGCTTTGGGCGCCATCGGATTGGTGAATCCGCTGCCTGTCGCGGCCCGTGCCGCGTCTTCAGCCGCCAATCCGAGAAACGCAAGGTATCCGAATCCGTTGGCGAAATCCCGCAAAAGGTCACGACGGGAAACCTGATGAAGCGATGAAGTTGACAGAGCTGGTTGTGTCATTTTTCTGGCCCTCGCCGTTTCAGTGCAAGTAGAGGAACTCGTTCAGCGAAAAAAGCGACTGGCAGTAGCTTTGCCAGGCCGCCAGCCGGCTTTCTTCCTCCGAGCGCCCGGCCGACTGCAGGCGCCGATCGTACTCCGCGAGAAAACTCTTGGCTTCCTGCAACTCATCTGCTGTGGGAGGCCGCCCCAACACTTCCAGGTGCGCCAATCGCAGATGGTCCTCGTCTCTTTCCTGCGCCAAGCCCAGCCGGTAAACCCGCTCGAATAAAGGATGCTCCGGCATCTCCTCCAGCAAGCCCCTGGCGAAGTGCGCGGATTCATCTCGCACGAAAGCACTGTTCAGCATCAACAACGCCTGCGGCGCGACCGTTGTATCGTTGCGCTTGGCCGTGACGGCGTTCGCGTCGGCAAAGTCGAACGTCTGGAACATGTTGGGCAACTGATTGCGGACAACCGGCAAGTAAATGCTGCGACGCAAGCTATTGTAGGCGTCGAAACCCTGCCCTGCTTTCGCAGCGGCAAACAGCCCGCGTTCTGTGTCTACGGGGGTGTTCTTGTCCTGCCAATCCCATTGTCAAGGGCGGAGCAAAATTAGACCAGTTCGGCGGAGGGAGAATAGACCAGTTTTGGGGTAGAGCGGCGGAGCAAAAATAGACCAGTGGGGGGGGAGTCGGGGTTTTGCTTCGAGTTTTTGTGGGACGGCTGGAACGCAGCCTGAGGTCGCCCGTTAGGGCGGCTGAAGGCGGAGTGGAAGGCGGCTCACAAAAACTGTGGCGAGCCGGCGGGGATCAATCCGAAGACGGAGAGCGTTGCTTCTTGCTCTGCTTGAGGCGGAAGCTATCGCCGTTCATCTCCAGGATGTGGACGTGGTGAGTGAGCCGATCCAGCAGGGCGCCGGTCATGCGCTCGGACCCGAGGACTTCGGTCCACTCGTTGAACGGCAGGTTCGAGGTCACCATCGTGGAGCCCTGCTCGTAGCGCTGTGAGAAGGTTTCGAACAGCAACTCCGCTCCGGTCTTCGACAGCGGCACGTAGCCCAGTTCATCGACGATCAGCAGGTCTTGCTTGGCGAGCTGCTTTTGGGCCCTCAGCAAGCGCCGCTCATCACGGGCTTCCAGCAGCTCGTTGACCAGCGCTGCGGCGGTAGTGAAGCGAACCCGATAGCCACCCTGGCAGGCCGCCAGTCCCAGCGCCAGAGCGAGATGCGTTTTCCCCGTGCCGGAGTTTCCTAGAGCCAACACGTTCTCGCGACGGTCGATGAACTCTCCGTGTGCCAGCTCGAGCACCAGCTTCTTGTTCAACTTGGGTAACGCCAGGAAGTCGAACGTATCAAGGGTTTTCGTGACCGGGAACTTGGCGGCCTTGATGCGCCGCTCGGTCGCTCGGCGTTCACGGTCGAGCAGTTCGAGCTCGGACAGTTGCAGCAGAAAGCGTCTCGCATCCAAGCCCTCCGTGGCGCACTGCCGTGCCACCTTGTCGTACTCGCGTAAGAAGGTCGGCAGCCGCAGTGCTTTCAGATGAGCTTCCAGCAGCAGTTTGGATCTCGCCATCAGTCCACTCCCTGTGCCAGCAGCACCAAATAATCTGTTGTCGATGTCTGTTCGACTTGTGCTGTGGGTAAGTGCGGATACTGCGTCAAGTCCAAGCGGGGCGGCCGTTGCTCGATCCGACACAGGACGAGGTGCTTGACGGCGTCGAAGCCGATCGTTCCCAACTCAACGGCCTGCCGCGCGGCGGCGGTGACGTCGGTGAGCGGGAAGTCTTCGAGTAAACGCAGCACCTGCACGTACTCGCGCTTGCCTGGTTTACCCAGCCGCACTTCGAGCAAGCGTCTCAAACGCACGAGATCTTGCGGTAACTGCCAACCGACGAGCGGCGCGGCTTGATCCAGCGCGTTCGTCTTGCGCTCCAGCAAGGCCAGGTAATGCAGCGGATCGAAGATCAACTCCTCGCGTTCGTAGCTGCGCCGATGCCGGGCGATCTCTTCGCTGCCGCAGCCGATGACCACCTCATCGACGTAAGCTCTCAGCAGTACTTCGCGGTGGCCGTAGCGCGTCGGAACCGAGTAGTCGTTGGTCCGATAGCGCACCAGCGACAACGACGTCACCCGCGTCGTGCGCTTGTCGCAAGCGTCATACCCGACAGCAGGCAACGTCAGAAACGCCTGGCGGTCGCGCTCGAAACGCTCACCGATCGTTTCCGAGTGTCGCCGCAAGCGCCGTCCACGGTTCTTGCGGCACTTCGCTTCGAGGTGTTCGTTGAAGGCTTCCCAACTTGAGAACCTGGGGATCGGCACCATAAAGTTGCGCCGCGCATAGCCCACCAACCCTTCCACTTTGCCTTTGTCGTTGCCCTTGCCCGGCCGCCCGAAACGGTCGGCGAACAGATAATGTGACTGCAGCTCGGAGAAGACACGGGTCCTCTGGCGTGTGCCGTCTCCCAGGATCCTCGCCACCGCTAGCTTCGTGTTGTCGTAGACGATGCTGCGCGGCACGCCGCCAAAATAGCGAAACGCCGCATTGTGCCCCTCGCAGAATGCCTCCGTCGTCTCGGCCGGAAACGCTTTCACGAATGCGTCATCGCTATGCGGCAGATCGACGACCAAGAAGTGCGCCTTGCGCTGCACTCCGTTGATGACGACGACCGCTTCGCCGAAGTCCGCCTGGGCGTCACCCGGCGGATGCGTCAGCGGCACGAACATCTCTTGTCCGCCCAGCTTCTTCTCGCGTACGTAGTCCTTGACGGTCGTGTAGCCGCCTGTGAACCCGTACTCGTCGCGGAGGCGGTCAAAGATGCGCTGTGCGGTGTGGCGTTGTTTCCTCGGACGCTCCCGATCGTCGGTCAGGATCTGATCGATGATCCCTGTGAAGGCCTCCAGTTTGGGACGCCTCGCCGGTTTGCTCCGCCGATAGCCCGGCGGAATCCGGTAGCGCAACATCTTGCGCACGGTCTCGCGAGCAATCCCAAAGCGCCGTGCTGCTTCGCGTTCGCTTAGCCCTTCGACGCAGACACTTCGTCGTACTTGAACGTATAGCTCCACCCGATACATCCCTCCGGTGTTCCACAAAACACCTCGGGGATGCTTGCGGACCACATCAGCGGCTTGGTCCTCCGCCTCCTCTGGGAGCCTTCACACCGCCGCTATGTGGTCTAGTTTGTCAGCGCCGTTCTCACAGCGAACCGCTTCTCGAAAAGTTTGATAGCTCCAAGAAGGACGTCCTAGATCAGTGGCACCAGGGTAGGGTTGCCGCAATCGAACAGGCTGAGCTTCGGGAGCGCAAGCGAGCGGATGGACCCGGTGTTTACTGGCGGCCGGAGCCCGCACCGACGTTCTAGCAGCAACGCCGTTCACAATAGAACGGAGCCACCTAACATTCACCATATCAACCAGTTAGTGTTCTCCTTCCCGTGGCTCCTCCGCTTCTTAGGGTAGAATGAAACCGCAAGACTCTGACCGAGTGAGTGTACCTACGGTAAAGATTGGCTCGTTACAGCCGGTATCACCACAGCAGTTTGAGTTCGACGGTTGAGGAAAAACAAAAAATGACCAAACGAACCCATTTTTCGGGGCTACAAAAACGGCGGGTAAACCAAGCTGTTTGAATGAATTAAGTCCACTTCTGAATAGGCGAACAAAAGGAGTAGCCCAGACTCAAAACGAACCCAAACGAACCCATTTATTCCCCGCCCGGCCTTCGCTACTTCGACCCCCCGGCAGGCTCAACTGGCGTTGTGTCCAACAATAGGTCCGTGGCGGCCATCTTCTTCGGAACCGGATAGAAGACCGGATCATCTGGCTTCCAAGGCAAGCGAGAGGGCTTGCCCTGCTGGTAGAGAGCAAGATCGTCATCCAGCAAGTCAACCAAGTCTTGCTGGCCCGCGTCTTTGGCTTGGGAGATGATCAGGCTTTGGCCATGCGCGGCTCTGTCAAACTGGCCGACTTCGGCCAGAGCCATAGCGAAAGTCACAACGTGGTCCAGATCCAAGTTTTGCCGGGTTTTTACCATTTGCTCGGCCAGTTCGAGGGCGCGGGTGCCATCGCGGACCCCTTCATCAGGCGAGGCAGCCAAGACCCGGGCGAGCGCGTTGGCAATGTTTGGATTGCCTGGAAAGGCGGAATAGCTCTCCTGAAGGCGGGCCCGTGCCTCGGCATAGTGGCCTACACGGACCAAAGCCATCGCGTGCATGAGGTGGGCGAACTCGTTCCGCGGATCGAGCTCGACCACTTTGGCGTAGTGTGGCACCGCTTCCTCGTGGCGCGTCACACGCATCAACTCGTTCGCCAACTGGAAATGCGCCTGCTTTCGCTCAGGGTCCGATTCCAGAGCCGCTTGGTAACGCTCGATCGCTTCCTCGCTTTCGCCCCGCCAGGTATGAATGAGACCGATGTCGTATTGCGCTCGGCTGTTCGTTGGGGAGAGCCTAAGCGCTTCCTGATACTGTTCTAACGCCGCCTCCCAGTCGCCCATGGCAGCCAGTGCCGATCCCAGTTGTACTCGTGCGCGGGGATACTCGGGATCGGCCTCCACCACCTTGCCGTATAGCTCAGTCGCTTTGGCGAAGTCGCTCGAGTTATAGGCCGCGGTAGCGCGCGTTAGGAGATCGATTTTATGAGCGCCACCCTTTTTCATCGCCAGGACCTCATCCATGAGCGGGTCGGCGATGGTCGGACTTTGGTGCCCGCTCTTGGCAAGGTGCTCTTTTGCTCGCGCGACATCCCTGAGATGGCGGTAGACAATCGCCAGGCGGTAGTGAGCGCCGGAGGCCTCGGGCTGAAGCGCCAGAACCCTTTCGAAGTGTTCGACGGCTCTTGCATAGTCCCGCTCCCGCGCAGCTACCCGGCCTAAACCGAACAAAGCCGCCGCGGACGAGTTGTCAAGCACCAGCACCTTTTCAAAAAGCGGTTTCGCCAACTCCGGCTGGTCCTGCTCGAGCCGCAGTCCGGCCAGCCGGAGCAGGGCCGGTACGTCAGTGGGGCGTATCTTTACGGCACGTTCGTAGGAGTCAAGCGCATCCTGTACACCGCCGTAATCCTCCTCGTGGAGCCGCCCGAGGTAATAAGGCCAGCGAAAGTCACCGGGAGTCAAATATTCGGCGTTCTGATAACAGAGGACGGCAGCTTCCGAGAAGCTGTAGGTGTGATAGAGCTTGCCCAGCTCGCCGTAAGCTTCGCTCAGCTCTTCTTTAGATACGTCCCTCTTTCGCTGGACCGATTTGAGAAAAGACTCGGCCTGCTGAACCTGCTCATGGATGGTATCGTCCATCCCGCTTATGTCGGGAACGAGAATCGGTCGAAGCTTAGCTCGATCCGCCGATGAGACGGGCGGGGACTTCGGGCGCCTCTTTCCAGTCCGCGCAAGACCGTCTTGGGGTCCCAAGGCGCCCTCGACGATCTTGCGGACCGGGTGATGGTCATGGGGACGCTTGGAGCCGTCTCCATGCTGCAACTTCAGCGAACGCAGGCGCGCCCTTCGAGCGTCGGGATCGCCTTCACGCAATTCGAGGATTTGATCGACTTTTACCCCTTGCCACACCTGTCTGTGCTGCGAACCGGGCCAGAGGATCTCGATCTGACGAATCGCAGTGACGTTGCCCAAACCGATCTCCTGCCGCAGGCTCGATGAACCAAAACTCCCGCCGGTTCCGGCGACGACATGAATCTCCCGCTCACCCTTGGGGGTTTCCACACGGACGCGAATGCGCGCCCCGACGCCATAGCGGTTCGACTGAACGCCCTCCAGCATCAGAGTGATCCAATGGTTGCCGTGACCCGGATTCTCGAACAAAGCGTTCCAGTAAACATCGCCGGAATACGCTCCCCCGATAACGGTATAGATATCTTGATCCCCGTCGTTATCGATGTCACCGAACGCAACACCGTGCCCCTTCTGCAAGTGGCCAAAGCCGCCACTCGCGGTTACGTCCTGGAAAAAACGCCCCTCAGCGTTTCGGAGCATCACGTTCGGAATCAGCATGGCGAGGTCCGGCGATCCGGTGGCAAGATAGAAATCTAGATACCCGTCGTTGTCAAGATCTCCAAAATTCGAACCCATCGCGAGCAGCAGCCTTCTCAGGTTGACTCGCTCAGTGACATCCTCGAAGGTGCCATCGCCCTGATTACGGTACAGCCTGGGATACCCACCCCGATGCGGCAACTCGAGGTAATCCGAGGCGACATCGGCGACCAAGCCTTGCCAACCTGAGACAAACAGGTCGAGCCAGCCGTCATTGTCATAGTCGAAGAACCAGGTCGGGAAGCTTCCGAGCGGCATCGTCACGCCCGCCTCTGGGGCAACGTCGACGAAACTCCAGGGCTGAAACGGTACCGCCCTTCTTTTGCCCGATACGGACGAGCCACCCGCGTCCTCGGCAGCTGCTGCCCGCGCCCCGAGGTTGCGATAAAGGACGTTCGGTTCTCCCAAGCGAGACAAGTAGATGTCGATGCGACCATCGTTGTCGTAGTCGCCCCAGGCCACGCCTTTCACCCAACCCAGGTTCGCTACGCCTATCTCAGCTGCAACTTCCGCGAAGGTGCCATCCCCGTTGTTATGAAACAATTCGCAAGGGTGGTCCTCGGGCCCGTTGGTCTCGTTTCCAACAAACAAATCGAGCCAGCCGTCGTTGTTGTAGTCAAACCAAGCCGCAGTCGGGGTCGGATGAAACGAGAGCACGCCGGCCTCCTCCGTGACATCGTCGAAAGTCCCATCTCCGTTGTTCTTCAGGAGGGAGTTGGGCTGCTTCCCTTGCTCGCGCATCCAAGCTCCGCGCAGCACAAATAAGTCAGGGAATCCGTCGTTGTTGTAGTCGGCGTGGACGAGGTTCAGACCACCAGTGATGCCGGTCAGGTTTGCTTGCTCAGTATGATCCGAAAAAGAGCCATCCCGATTGCTATGGAGATAGCGAATCTGCTCCCGCTGCCCCCAGCCTGAGGCGATGATGTCGAGGTAGCCGTCGCCGTCGAAGTCCTCCATCGCGGCCCCTCCGGAGAGGCCGAGAACATTGACGTCCAAGGGAGCCGCGACATCCGGAAATCGTTTGATGTCGTACTTCGAATCGAAGGTGTCGAACGGAATCAGCCACTTTGCGGGAACCTCGGCCGGGTATTCACCCAGAGTCATGTAGGCTAGGTTCAAGAGCCAGCGGCCTGAAAGATTGGTGGAGTCCTCGCCGAGCATCTCTTCGAAGATCTGAATGGCTCTCCGCGAACCGCGTGGGTTCTTGTGAATGCCTGTGCCCCGAATGGGAAGCAGGCACGATTCGGAAGTCTGGTTTAGTAGGCAATTCTCCTGCTCGCCGAGACGCATGTAGGCAAGGCCCAGAAATGACGTGAGCTGCGACCACAGTTGCGGCGCGGTCACGTGGAAACCCCCAAGGGTGAGCGGGAGATTCATACGGTCGATTCTCGGCAATAGAGACTCGTACTCGGCGATCGCTTCCTCCGTGTTTCCGGCGTAAAGGAGTTCCCGCGCCAAAATGAGTCTGCCTTTGAGCACCACCTCCGGGTTCGATTCACGGGCGATGAGGGTCTTTATTATCTCGGCGCGCTTGTCGTTGAGGTGTAGATTGGGTAGTGGGCGCTTCTCTTCCAGTCGGGTCGCGAGTTCTTCTAGCCGCGCCACCATGCGCACGGTTCCCGTGTGTTTATCCGACTTTTTGATCTTGGTCTGCGAAGATTGCGTTTCCTCGGCTGAAGCCTCGAAGACCGTGAGTGCGACGAAAGCTGCTCCCGCACACACGAGCCAGGTCAGACGTCCCGTCACCGAAATCACCTTTGTCATGCTCCAAAAGCTAGCGTTGCTTCTCCAGCCCCGCCATACGGGCTTGCGCTTGACGCACGGCTGCGGCGTATTCTTCCCTCACGATCTGCTGCTAGGGGGAGTCAAAACCTTCGTCGGGTCGCTTCCTGGGCAGCGTCGGGGACCCAGACCGGCCACGAAAAGTCCCTCTCGCTCGCGTCCCGGTCATTCCGGGCGCGTCGCCAGAGCGTCGGGCCCGCGGGCCGGTAGATGGCGACCCTCCTTCCCAGCATATCACGCTTCCCCTTGCTGTTTAACATCCAGAGTTATCCAATACAGGAGGTTTGTTTGCAACACAAGATGAGCCTGAAAGTGAGTGGGACGAAAGGGTACAAGCTGCTGGTGAATGACGATCACCATGCAGAACCTAGAGCGGCTTGCCCTGGCCGAGATCCAGGAGTTCCCGGCCGGCAGTCGAAGCATCGCCTTGGCCAACCAAGGGCGGGAGCAGATTTATCGCTTTGTCGAGCGTGTCTTGGCGGCGCAGCACTACCGACGGCTTGGCAAGGAGGCAGAAGGGCATCGTGAGGCGATTTCTAGCGCGGCTGAGCGGGTTGAGTCGGGCCCAGTTGACGCGGCTGATGGGTCAGTGGCTTCGGCACCGACGGATCGAGGCCCGACAACCCCGCCGGCCCCGCTTTCCGCGCCGCTGCACACCCCAGGACATTGCCTTGTTAGCGGCCGTCGACGCTGCCCACGAGGGTCTGTCGGGGCCGGCGGTACGGCGCATCCTGGAGTGCGAGTATCAGTTGTTTGGCAACTCGGAGTACGTCCGCCTGGCCCAAATCTGGGTCTCCACATCCACAACCTGCAGCCCTCGAGGGCTTGCCGCTTGCATCGGGTGGTGCTGCATCGCACCCCGGCGCGGCAGGTCGCCATCGCCGAGCGGCGCAAACCCGATCCCCAAGGACAACCGGCTATCTGCGCGTCGATACAGTGCACAGTGCACCAAGGCCCCTGGGACGGCCGCCCGGGTCTGTATCACGTCAACACTGTCGATACGGTCACCTGTGGCACGTCGTCGGCTGCGTCAAGACGATCTCGGAGCGGCACCTGGTGCCGGTGCTGAAAGCGATGCTACACCCAGTTCCCCTTTCGTCTGAGAGGCTTCCACTACGACAACGGCTCGGAGTTCCTGAGTCGCCGCGTGGCCCAGGTATCACTGGGGAGAGGACCCGAGCTTAAGCCTTTTCAGAGACCGGGTGGTGTAACCCTCTTTTGACTCGACGATCTTTATGTGTTGATCGAGGTCCACGCCGCGCAACGTCTGGGTGTGATCCGAGGTCGGCCAGTACACTTCGATAAGTTCGATCTTCTCAGCTCGGCCAAGACCGATGGTTTGCCGCAGGGGATTGGCGCCAAAGCTGCCACCGCTATTGACGTGCTTGTAGATGGAGCGGGGGCGGCTGTTTTCAACCACCTCGACCCGAATCCGCGCGCCGATCGCCGAACGGTTCGTTTGGACACCGACGAGATCCACCGTGATCCAGTGGTTGCCAAAGCCGGGATTCTGGTAGAAGGAATCCCTGTACTTATCGCCCGGGTAGGCGCCGCCCATTTCTTCAAAAACATCTTGGTCTCCGTCATTGTCGAAATCCGCGAACACCACCGCATGGCCTTTTTGGAGATGGCCGAACCCACCAGCCGTGGTAACGTCCGCAAAGCTTTTGCCCTCTCGATTGCGGTACATCACGTTGGGCATCAGGCTACTATAGAGCGGGTCACCGGTTCCCAGGTAAAAATCGAGATACCCATCGTTGTCCACGTCGCCAAAGTTGGAACCCATCGGGACGGTCGGACGCCTCAGGTTCCGCTCTCGAGCTACGTCTTTGAAACCGCCGTTTCCGTCGCCGCGGTAGAGACGCGCCAGCCCAGCCTCAAAGGGTAGGCCGAGGTAAGCCGCGGCAATATCCCCGATGTCAGCTGAATAGTCCGAGACGTAGAGGTCCAGAACTCCGTCGTTGTCGAAGTCCCAGAACCAAGCCGGAAAGCTTTCCTCGGGATGGGTGACACCCAGTTCCGGTGCCACGTTGACAAAAGTGCCATCACCCTTGTTTCGATAGAGACGGTTGGGCCCAATAATGTTCGACACATAGAGATCAGGCAGCCGATCGCCGTTGTAGTCGCCCCACACTACGGCCTTCGCATACCAGTCATTGCTCACGCCTGCTTGCCGGGCTACGTCCGTGAAAGTGCCGTCGCCATTGTTGCGAAAAAGTTGGCACGGGGCGGGTAGTCCAGGAAGGCCCTCATTGCCCACGTAGAGATCGAGGTCTCCATCGTTGTCGTAGTCGGCCCAGGAAGCAGTCTGCGTGTTATAGTGCACCTCCCCGAGGCCTGCTTGGAACGTCACGTCCGTAAACGTGCCATCGCCCTTGTTGCGCAGCAGCGAGTTAGGGTACTCTGTGCCGTGGGGCAGCCACCCTCCACGTAGCACCAGAACGTCCACATGACCGTCGTTGTCGTAATCGGCTTGCACCAGGTTGAGGCCGCCCGTGATCCCAATTAGGCCTGCCTGCTCCGTTTGGTCGTAGAATTTCCCGTCTTGTCCGTTGCGAAAGAAGCGGATTTGTGCCGCAGGGTCCCACGCCGAAACAACCAGATCAAGATAGCCGTCGTTGTCAAAATCGTCCGCGATAGCGCCGCCGCACAAACTAAACGTGTCGAGACCCATGCGTGGAGCGATATTGACAAATCGCGGAAACGGCTCATCTGATTCAAAGGCTTTCGGGCCGATCCGGTAGGCTTCGGGCACCCCTTCCGGGTGGGCGCCGACGGTCATGTAGGCGATGTTGAGCAGCCAGCGGGCCCGCAGATGCTCTGGCGAGTCCTTGGGAGAGTTTTCGAGCGCTTCAGTGAAGTACCCAATCGCCCGCTTCGATGCCTCCTTTTTCGTGTAGATGCCCTCACCACGGATGGGGAGGATGCAGCTATCGGGCGTAAAGCGATTGCAGCAATTCTGTGTCTCGCCCACTCGCAGGTAGGCCACGCCCAAGCCGAAGTAAAAGGACTGTGTCAGTTGATTGAATTCACCCGGTTGCAAGGCTTCCCTTACTTCGGGCAATAGGTGGTCGGCTTTGGTGAAGTGAAGGATTGCCGCTCGCTCATGGCCCAAGTTCAGCTCCTTCGTCGCTAGCATGCGGTGGAGGTACAAGCGGGTCGTGGCCGGGGCGTCCGCGGGCAGAGCCGCAAGCTTCGCTTTCAGAACGCGCGCTGCTCTGTCCCCTAGATAAGGGTGTTCGTCCGGAGCGCGACGGATGATCTCTTTCAACAGAGACAGCATCTTCTGGTGGCTGGACGCCACCTTTGCTGGTGTGGGGGCGGTAGACTGGTTTTGCCCGGCGGGACTCTCGTCTGTCGCGAAGGTATTTATCGCAAGGAAAAGGTAGCAGAAGCAGGTGAAACCAAGAAAAGACCGCAACCTTCCCATTATCAATTGGATATTAGCACGAATCACGATCCCTCGGGCGGCCGTAGTGTCCTAACCCTGCGTTGCTTGTCCGAGGAACCGACAACGAGCGCTTTAGGACACTACCACTCCTTGCGTCGCCCTCAGAAAGCCAATCGCGGCCGTGGCCTGGTTTTACAACCAGCGGGCCGGGGCCGAGAACTTGATCAGGGACCTGGGCCTCCCGGTAGCGCTTGATCGATCGGTTGCTCACGTGTCAGCGTACTTCCTCGCCCGTACCCTCGCGAAGGGTTGTGTAACGGTCGATCTGCAGCCCTGTCCATTTCTCGACCCGACCACTCAGCCAGTAAGCACGCACCTCACTGACTGCGCCCGACTTACCAAGCCCAATCAGAACGCGAGGATCATTGGCAGAGCAGTAGCTTCCATCAGCTCGCACTCTCCGCCACAACGTCGGCGCCCCGGGCCGAAATACCGCCACACGCATGCCGAAGATGTCCCGCTTACCCTTCTCCCCTGTCATTCGAAGGCCCAGCCAGTGATTCCGACTGCCTACATTGTTGATCAACAGCCGCGCAGGACCGTTGTTATTGGCTATTAGAACGTCGGTATCGCCGTCGTTGTCGACATCTCCGAAGCCTGCTCCCCGGCTTACCTCCGACACTTTGAAGATCGCGGCCTGCTCGGTGGTCTCTTCAAACTTTCCGTTCCCGAGGTTTCGAAACAGCTGATTGGTTTGATGCAGCGGGACTCGCGCCAGGCCTTCGATCGTTCTGACCTTGCCATTGCCCACCAACAGATCAAGCCATCCGTCGTTGTCGTAGTCGAAGAAGGCTGTACCGAATGCCGTGTAGGGCAAGCTGGGAGCCGATAGTCCAGTTTCCAAAGAGCGGTCGTCAAACCACCCGTTGCCGTCGTTCACATAGAGTGTGTTCTTCTGTCCCATGAGATGTGTCATAAACAGGTCTTCGTCGCCGTCGTTGTCGAAGTCCCCTGCATCCACTCCCATGCTGGCTTCCGCCATACCATGTTGGTTGAGGGCCGTCCCGGCTAGCATGCCCTCGTTTCGGAACGTGCCATCGCGCTGGTTGATCCATAAATGGTTGACGCGTCCGTCGTTGGCCACGTAAATGTCAATCCATCCATCCCCGTTAAAGTCCGCGCAACTGACCCCTAGCGCCCCGTTATACTCGCTCGCAATCCGCGACGTCGCGGAAACGTCTTCAAACGTGCCATCACCTCGGTTGCGAAACAAACGTTCCGGGACAGGATCAAAATTCAGTGGTCCACAATAATCGACCGCTCCCGAGTGAGAGACGCACTTCTCAACGTTCGTGAAACTGAAGTTCACGTAATTAGCCACGTAGAGATCCAACCACCCGTCTCGATTAAAATCGAGGAAAGCTGCGCTGATGCTCCAGCGCTGATCGTCGGTGCCAGTTTTCTCGGTAACATTCGCAAAAGTGCCGTCCCCCTCGTTGCGCCACATCTGGTTGGGGCCAAAGTTAGTGATATAGAGGTCAACCCAGCCGTCGTTGTCAAAATCCCCCGCGGCGACTCCCATCCCGTGACCCCGCGCGTCAATGCGGCTCTGGTCGGTCGCGTCGGTGAAACCCAACGTGGGGCGGCCGTTGGCATCAGCCTTCAAGTCGTTTCGGTAGAGCCGGCTCTTAACGGGCAACGGAGGTCGAGGCGGG
The DNA here is from genome assembly GCA_965248105.1 of Bryobacterales bacterium. Taxonomy (GTDB): domain Bacteria; phylum Acidobacteriota; class Terriglobia; order Bryobacterales; family UBA6623. The sequence goes on along the minus strand of CBDFIK010000005.1, from coordinate 324,938 downwards.
AACAGTGCGTCCGCCAGGCTCTTGCCCGGCCCTAGCATGCTGCCTTGGACGAGGAAAACATCTAGGTCGCCGTCATTGTCGTAGTCAAAAAGGGCGCCACCGGGGCCAATCATCTCGGGGTAGTAGTAGTTGCCGGACATCCCGTTGAAGTGCACGAAGTCGATGCCCGTTTGCTCAGCGACGCCGGTGAAGATCTCGACGCCAGATTCCTCCACGCTGGCGGACGTTTCACCAGGGATACTGGATGCGCTGCCCTCCACCCGCGCCACACCCGAGCCCTGAGCTTCGGCGCGGTCCAGATAGCCCGTCAGAGAGCTCAATGCCATGAGACCCACGAGCGCAAGAATGTGGCAAAATGCACACCTGCCCTGCCGGGGCAGAGCGACAGCAAACTCCATAGAGATGTAGCGATTACGCATCAAACCCTGCGACCTCAACTGATTCTACAACAGGAAATTTGGCACTTGGCTGTCCGACCAAGAAGTCTTGTTTCTCTTCGTTGCCCCAGAATCACAACCGGGGACTGTAGGCGAACGTAGGCGCGGTCTTCTATTGTCATTAAGCAACAGTTGAGAGGCCGCTTTGTTGCGCCAAAGTACGGCGACCCAACAGATCTGCCCCTCTCTAACCGAGCGTCTAGCCGTCTCCTTCAGGAACGATCAATTCCGGTTTTTCTTGCACGGGCGAGAAGATTGGATCGTCTTCTGGCCAGGGTGTACGGCAAGCCTGGCGGTTTTCGTAGAGGCGTAGGTTCTCACGAAGCAGCCGCGCCAAGTCGCGCCGCCCGGCCCGTTCGACTACGGCTAGGATGTTGCGCTGCAACTGAGCGGCCTTTCTGAATTCGCCGACCTCCGCCAGTGCCATGGCCAGAGTCACCGCGCGATCGAGGTCGATTGAACTCTGATTCTCCAGTAGTTTCTGCGTGAGCTGGAGAGCACGTGATCCGTCGCGAATCGTTGAATCCGGAGACGCCGCCAGAAGCCGCGCCAGTGCGTCGGCGAAGTCTGCGTTGTCGGGCATGGCTTTGTGGCCTTCTTCCAACCCGTCGAAAGCTTCGCGGTAACGCTTCGTACTGATAAGTGCTACAGAGTGCATAAAGCGAGCAAAAGCGTTTTGAGGATCTTCCTTCACGACTGCGGCGTAGTGCGGCACGGCTTCTTCATAGCGCTTCGCTCGCATCAACAGATTCGCGAGGTGGAAGTGTCCTCTTTGTAGAGACGGGTCGAATATCACGGCTGCGCGATAATGCCCGATGGCTTGCTGCTCCGACCGCAGCTCGGTTAAGAGCACTCCCAGGTTGTAGTGGACCCAGGCGTTCGTAGGCGCTAACTCCAACGCTTCCGTGTAACTCTCAATAGCCGAATCGGGTTGGCCCGCCTTCGCCAAAGCGACGCCAAGATACGTGCGAGGCATTGGGTCATAAGGCTCGGCCTCCACCATCTTGCGGAAGTGCCCGACAGCGTCAGCAAACCGGCCCTCGTGGAAAGCCTGATTGCCGCGCCTCCAGTGCGGCATCTTGCCACGCCTCAATTGCTGGACTTCGTCGAGCAACGGCTGCGCGTATCTCGGCCCGCGGGTGCCTCGACGTTCCAGCGAGGCTCGAGCTTTCTCCAGCTGGCCTAGCTTTCGGTAGGCGATGGCTAGTGGATAGTAAACCGTGGAAGCGGTGGGTTGCGCCTCAAGCGCTTCCTCGAAGTATCGGGCGGCCTTTCCCGCGTCGCCCTCGCTCTGCGCCATCTTGCCGAGGGCGAACAGAGCTGCCGCCGAAGAGGGGTTCAGACGCAGCGCCTGCTCAAACAGAGGTTTCGCGACATCGGTTCGGTTCCGTTCGAGGTTCGCTTCCGCCAGTCTCAAGAGTGCCGGCAGGTCAGCAGGCCGAATTTGCCGGGCGATTTCGAAGTAGGAGATTGTATTCGGGAGTTCGCCTTTGTTGTCATACTGATCGCCCAAATAGTACGCCCACCGAAAGTCTTGCGGCATCAGGATATGGGCGTTCCGATAACAAGCGATGGCTGCGTCGGGCATGGAATACGCCTGATACAGTTTGCCCATAGATCCGTAGGTTTTACCTAACTCGGCGTGCGTTACCCCCGGTTTTTCGGCCACCTCGTCCAGGTGAGCCCGAGCGGTAACAAGTTGCTCGCGAACGACCTTTTCCAAGCTGCCCAAATTGGGGTGAAACACTGTCACGAGTTCCTGGCGGGGCCCATCAGCAACGCCAGAGCTGCTCGAAACCGAAGTTGGATTCTGGGCCAGCCCAGGACAGACGAGTGTCAGGTATGGCCACACGAGGATGAGCGCGCTGACTGAATTTACGTTTGTCCGTTTCAGCACACTATTCACTGCTCTTGGAGACTTTTTCTCCGCTGCCCTCGACGAGCGTGGCGTATCGGTCGACCGGCAATCCTGACCATTTTTCAACTCGACCGCTGGGCCAGAACGCCTTTACCTCAGTCACCTCCGCCGACTCGCCCAGGCCGACGAGCACGCGTGGGTCATTTGACGAACAATAGCTTCCGTCCGGCCGTACCCGCCGCCACAGAGTGGGAGCCTCCGGTCGAACCACGGCCACTCTAGCGCCATAGATGTCGCGTTTACCCTTGCCCCCCGTCAATCGCAGGCCGAGCCAGTGTCTCTTGTGGCCTACGTTGTTGATCAGTAGCCGGGCAGGACCGTTGTTGTTTACCAACATAACGTCCGTGTCGCCATCATTATCTATGTCCCCAAACGCCGCGCCGCGAGTGACCTCCGAAACCTTGAACACGGCAGCCTGCTCAGTCGTCTCCTCGAAACTGCCATTGCCGAGGTTTCGGAAGAGCTGGTTCGTTTGGTGCAGCGGATACGGGTCGCGAACGCGAGCTAGCGCTTCAATCGTTCTTACCTCGCCGTTGCCAACGAGTATGTCGAGCCAGCCGTCGTTGTCATAGTCGAAGAACGCCGTGCCGAATGCGGTGTAGGGCCGACTGGGTGCAGCCACGCCAGCTTGAAGCGAACGGTCTTCGAACCAGCCACCTCCGTCGTTGACGTATAGGGTGTTCGTCTCACCCATCAGATGCGTCATGAAAAGGTCTTCGTCACCGTCGTTGTCAAAGTCCCCGGCATCCACACCCATGCTGGCTTCCGCCATACCATGTTGGTTCAGCGCTGTCCCCGCCAGCATCGCTTCGTTTCGGAAAGTGCCATCACCTTGGTTGATCCACAAGTGGTTGGGACGTCCGTCGTTCGCCACGTAGATATCCACGAAGCCGTCTGCGTTGAAATCCGCACAACTGACCCCGAGGGCTCCGTTGTATTCGCTAGCGATGCGTGAGGTTCCCGAAACATCCTGAAAAGTACCGTCACCTCGGTTGCGAAACAGCCTCTCGGAAATTGGATCGAAGCTGAGGGGCCCGCAGTAATCCACAGCGCCTGAATACGAGAAGCACTTCTTTACGTTCGTGAAACTGAAATTCACGTAATTGCCAACGTATAAGTCCAGCCAGCCATCCCGGTCGAAATCAAGGAACGTGGCAGGGATGCTCCAGCGATTGTCGTCGGTACCGGTGCTCTCGGTCACATTCGAGAAAGTCCCGTCCCCCTCGTTCCGCCACATCTGGTTGGGGCCAAAGTTAGTGATATAGAGGTCAACCCAGCCGTCATTGTCGTAATCACCAGCGGCAACTCCCATGCCGTAGCCTTGCGCGTCAATGCCGCTCTGTGCTGTGACATCGGTGAAACGCAGCTTCCGATTGCCCTTGACATTGATCTGTAGGTCGTTTCGGTAAAGGCGGCTCTTCGGCGGTAGCGGAGGTTTGGGAGGGAAAAGGGCTTCGGCGAGGCTCTTGCCTGGTCCCAACATATTCCCTTGGACGATGAAGACATCCAGGTCACCGTCGTTGTCATAGTCAAAAAGCGCCGCCCCCGAGCCTAGCAGCACTGGATAGTAGTTCCAACCCGACATGCCGTTGAAGTGGACAAAATCGATGCCCACGGCGCGAGCGACGTCGGAGAACAAGTCCTCCTTCGGCACCTTCGATGGGACCTTCGGTTTTGCCTCGTTCGGCGTACTGCCTTCCGAAGTCTTTTGCTTCGGATCGGTGGAAGACGGTCTTGCGGATAACGTGTTCGACTCGGCTTCTTGGCTTTCAAGGGTCAGCCCGCCGACGGCCAATATGAACACTAGGATCCCGATTCGCTTGACAAGCCAATGCCGCCCGTCCACGGCTCCCTTGGTTGCGCAATAGCAGCCCGTGGCAAAAGTACATTTCATGTTATGTCTTTCAGCGTACCTTATGAGCCTCAGATCTACGAGGCGCCAAAACACGAGGTACCTTGACATCTGCTGGTCCTTGTTTCCAAATGCTTACTGGCAGATTTTCAACTTTCAGGATTTACATGTATGGCAATTCAAGAATTTGCGAGGCGTGACCCACAAGACGGTGCGGCGGCTGATCGAATCGAAAACCCCTCCGGCGACTCAAGTAGTGCCCTACGCTCCGTGGGAGATCCCAGTGCACGAGCCTGCTTCAAAAACCATGCTCCGTGTTAAGTGATGAATCTTCAGCAAGTTACATCCTTCGGAGGAGTTCTTGAGTAAGCCGGTTCTGGAAGCCATACCTTCAGGAAGATTGTTACTACGAAGATGAGGGAGCTTGGCAGGCTACGAGGACGTCAACGACGCCGTCCGAGTGTCGGCTGACCCGACGTTTCGCTTGATTGGCTCGAAGAGGAACTGGGATCGCCGAGCGGCCCTGACCTCGACGCTGCACGGTTTCGAGACGGAGATGCTGGCGAGCGAGGAGAATCTGCTCGGGCTGATGGCTGTGAACCGCGAGCTGGTTGCGCAAGCCGAGACGCAGGACGACTCCGAGCGGGTCGTTCTCGACATGGATTCGACCGAAAGCCCTGTCCACGGCCAGCAAGAGGGCAGTGCCTACAACGGGCACTTCGAGTCGGTCTGCTACCACCCGTTGTTGTTGTTCAACCAGCATGGTGATTGTCTGGCGGCGAAGCTGCGTCCCGGCAACGTGCACAGCGCTGAGGACTGGAACGAGTTGCTGCTGCCGGAGATCGAGCGCCAACAGGCTGCGGGCAAACAGGTCACCTTCCGGGGCGATGCGGCCTTTGCTAAGCCGGAGATTTATGAGTCTTCGGAGGAACGCGGAGTGCAGTACGCCATTCGCATTCCGGCCAACAACAGCTTGGAATTGGCGATCGAAGACATCCTGTTTCGCCCGCCGGGAAGGCCCTCCCGGAAGCCCTTGGTGCGCTACAAGAGTTTTCGCTATCAGGCGGAGAGTTGGTCGAAGGCGAGGCGGATCGTCGCCCAGGTCGAGCATCACCAGGGCGAGCTGTTCCCGCGGGTCGGATTCATCGTGACGAGCATGAGCTTGCCAAGCCGCTCGGTGGTGCGCTTCTACAACAAGCGCGGCACGGCGGAGCAGTGGATCAAAGAAGGCAAGCAGGCCACGCATTGGACGCGGCTGTCGTGTCATCGCTTCCGGGCCAACGAAGTGCGGCCACAACTCAGCGTACTGGCCTACAACCTGGGTAATCTGTGGCGGCGGCTCGGGCTGCCGCACAGGATCAAGAGTTGGTCGCTGACGAGCTTGCAGCATCGGCTGATGAAGACCGGCGGTCGGCTGGTCAAGCACGCGCAGTATTACTGGCTGCTGCTGGCCGAGGGGCATCTGAACCGGCGGCTGTTCGGTGACATGCTGGGGAGGATCTGGGCGCTGCCTGTGCCGGGTGGTTAGGGCCGTCCCGTTCGGGTAGGAAATCGGGGCGTTGAGGAAGGAGGGTCGGAGGGTTGTGCGACCCAATCGGCTGAGCAGCAGCGAGACGGGCTGACTGGACGACAAGAACAGGCCATGGGAACCCTTCGATGCCGTCGTGGCCTGTCTTACGAGGCAAAGTCGTTGCATTCACGTGAAGAGAGAGAGTACCATGTTCGCGTAGGAGTTCCAAATTGGAAATTCTGGTTTAAGCGAGCTAGGTCCGAGCCAGCGGCATTCTTCGAACCGTCGTAGCCTAAATTCACTCCGCCTTAGCCCCATTACGATGAGGAGACTTCATGCTGCGAGTTAAGCGAGTCGGCCATGTGGGGATCACAGTCCCCGATGTTCCGCTCGCCGTGGACTTCTACCAAAAGGCACTCGGCCTCGAGGTCACCGAACGTTCGGACGGCACCGCGTTCCTCCGATGCAACGAAGAGCACCACTGCATCGCCCTCTACCCCGGCGAGTCAAATCGTCTCCATCATCTGGGACTGGAAGTCGAAGACGAGGAGGCCCTCGAGCAAGCAAGACAAGAGCTTCCATCCCAGGATATCTCGATCGAGGCGAAAAATTACGACGAACCAGGCCACGGGCCATCGGTCCTATGCCGTGACGCCGACGGTCACTTGGTGGAGCTATACACCGGCATGGAGACGCTCGCAGAGCGGCTCGTCCCGCTATCGTATCGACCCACGAAATTGGGCCACATTAATTTTTTCACTCCAGACGTTCCCAAAGCAGTCGAGTTTTACACCGACGTTCTCGGCTTTCGGCGAAGCGACACGATGGGCGCTTCGGGGGCTTGGATCCGCTGCAATCCCGACCATCACGGACTGGCCTTCATTCAGGCGCCGGCCACCATCGTGCACCACTACGCGTTTGAGGTGGCCGACTGGAACGCGATGAAGGATTTTTCCGACAACCTGTATCAAAACGGTGACCGCATCCTTTACGGCGTTAGCCGCCACGGCCCGGGAGAAAACCTGTTCCTCTACATCGGCGACGCAAGCGGCAATGTCATCGAGATTTTCGCGGAAGTTCAACAGATTACCGACGAGGAGAACTACGAGCCGAAGGACTGGGTCGTGGCTCCGCAGACGATCGATGTTTGGCGGGCTTTGCCTCCGGAACTCGAATACATGCAGGGTAGAGGGCGACTCTTCAACGATTGGTCCAAGGGATCAAACATAATCGGATCGGGATGGAAAGTCGAGGAGATCGCCGGTCAGGAAATGCTCGACCCGGCTGCTGAGATCAAAACCCCAACACCCGACAACCAGGAGTTCCAAATCGACATTCCCAAGTTCACGATGGGTTTCAAGAGCCCGCTCGACCATGCCAAGGCTATGGTTTACACCGACCTAGTCTTCCCGACCCATCGCGGGTTCTCGGTCTCCGTGGATATGGCCGTGCGGACCAACAATACGGAGTCGAACCCTTTTGGCGCGGACCCCGATGACCCGCGCCTGGCCAACGGGTCGATCGCACTGCGGGACGACACGACGGGCATGGTCATCAATTTCGAAGTCTCGAATCGCCGCGTCTTAGCTTTGCGCGAGCTGCTCGTCGTCGACACGCCCGGAGGCAACGCTAGCGTCAAACCCATGGCTGAGCTTCATCTAACAGACGTCGAGATCGAACCCGGCTCCTGGCATCACTACGAGATTCGCTATAACCGGGGCGTGGACGCGTTCATGAAGCCCGGGCCCGACGTGTGCGAATGGTTCGTGGACAGCGAGCTTGTCCATCGCGTCAAGTGGGTCGCGACGGTCGATCCGCCGGCGGCCCCAGTGATCAAATCGGCCGGCTTCACCGTCGGCATGGCGATCTTCACGCTGCTTGATGATCTGCCTGACGGGCGCGGCGGCACAATCGCTGGCCTCGACCCAAATTACGAGAACACGACCTTTGGGCAAGGCGTGACGGCCACATGGAAAAACCTGGAGGTCTCAACTGTTCAACTGTAGAACGACCGGGGGCCCGCGGGCGTGATTCCCATCCAAGTCAACGAAGAACTCTTCGCGGCCAATCCGTTCTTCTCCGGCAAACCAGAACGCCTCGAAGAAGCGAAAAGGTTCTTCCAGTTTGATCAAAGGCGTGTTGTCCTCGGCCAAGCGAAAAGGTAGAACGTCCTCGGCCAGCGAAGCTTAGACAAGCTGGGCGAAGAGTGTCAACGTCTCCGTGCGGGCCGGGTTTTGCTGGTGCGCGATCCTGGCATCGCCACGCTCGAAACACCTGTGCGAGAGGCTCTGGAAAGCCAAAACATCGAACTAGTGGGCGTCTACGATGGCGTGATTTCCAACCCGACGCTTGCGAGTGTCGACGAATGTGCGGCAGTCATCAATCAGGCGAACCCGGATGCGGTTATCGCCCTCGGGGGCGGAAGCACAATCGACACTTGCAAAACTGCGCTGTGCGTTGCAACTTTTGGCAAGTCTATCTCCAGCTTTTTCGGCCACCACCTCGTTCCTGAACCGGCCAAAAGGCCCCTGATTGCCATCCCGACGACCGCCGGAACGGGCAGCGAGGCAAGTTACGTCGCGGTCGTCGCCGACGAGACGGGCAAGCAAGTCGTCTACAGTCCCTACATCCTGCCAAAGGTAGCGCTGGTCGATCCACGCTTGACGCGAGATTTGCCACCCGTTTTGACAGCGATCACAGGGATAGACGCACTGAGCCACGCACTCGAAGGCACGGCCTCGAAGAAGACGACCGCCATGGGGGACGCTGTCGCACGGGAGTCTCTCCAGGCCGGGGGCCCGCACCTCGAGCCTGCCATCAAGAACGGCGCCCATGACCCCGAAGCGCGCTATAACATGGCGCGCTGTAGCCTGCTGGCGGGATTGCTGCTGGGCCCGGTCGGTACGGGGCCTGCTCACGCCCTGGGGTACCCGATTGAGAAATTCTCGGATGCGGCCGGCAACACCGTGCCACACGGCGCGGCTGTCGCATTGATGCTGCCCAGCGTGATACGACATAACATGCCCGCGGCGGCGGATAAATACTATTACACGGCGGGGGCGGCAGGTCTAAAGTTAAAAGGCAAAAGCCGCGAAGAAGGCGTTGAAGCGCTCGCGACCTGGATCGATCAGATCCGACGGGAGCACACCCCCTGGGGCTCGTTGGAATCGTCGGGGCTCGGCGAAGAGGTAATCCCGAAAATGGTCGAGATCGCCTTCAACATCCGGCGACTGTTGGACCCCAATCCCACCGAGATAACGGGCCAAGACATAGAGCAGATCTACCGAGGAGTGCTGCAATAGGGCAACGTTCGTCGGAGGGATCAAGAAGCGGCGGGTCCGGTCAGTTGCCAAAGGAAAGCTTTCGGAGATACACACCGTGGAAATTCTTTTATAAGTGGGTACCTAAAGAGGGATAACTGGCCTGAGCTTACTCAACAGGGGTCGAAGATGTGAGGAGTGATGGTTCATCTTTGGGAGGCGACGAGAACCTGCTGGGGTTGATGGCGCTGAACCGCGAGTTGGTCGCACAAGCCGAAACTTCCGACGATTCGGCTGGTAGGGTAGCTGTTGAGTTGTGGCTGACTGCTTGACGCCAGGTTGACGCTGCCGGTTGACGGCCAAGCGTGTGCCTTATGGGAAGTTGGGGATTCTGTAGCGAGGGGGCAGATTGAGCGTTCTTCCAGCCTCCAGAGCGGCAGGTGAGTATTCACTTGAGATGCTGGAGGCGATGCCGGCCGAGCACTTCAACTTTAAGCCGGTCGAGGAACAGCAAACCTTTGCCGAGCAGTTCGAGCATTTCGCCGTTCAAGATAGGAGAAACACATGTATACAGAATCGATACAGATGGGAAGTCTAATGGTAGCGGTCATAGCTCTCTGTTGGACAGCGTATGGCGTTTACCTGAACCGCAAGATCAAGCAGGCAGAGTTCTGGTTGAAGCTTCGAGACGACTTTGCCAAGTACGATGACGTGCATCTGCGACTTCGTCCGGGGGCTAGTTGGAGTTCTGGGCATTTGGCCGTCCAGCGAGTGTTGTTAGAGGCTTGCGGGGTGAAGTCCTAGCCTGTTTGTCTGACCGCTAGCGCTCACGGCAAAGGCCGCAAGTCTGGGCCAAAAAAGGCGTCCAGCCCTCTCCCTGTAAATAGCGTCTGGAAACAACATGGCTTACAGTGCCCCCCAATTTCCTGTTTTCTTGTGGCCAAAGGCCCGGAACCCTTCGCGAGCCGAGACAAGAGCTGTGCGGCACGTTCCAAGGATCGAAGACCCTCTCGAAATTCACTCTCGCTAGACGAATTCCTCCTCAGGTGCTCTCGGAGTGCCGAAGGTGACTGCGGCAGTTCGCTACGTAACGCTTGATGAATCTGGATGAAACGGTAGTATTCGCGGACCTCCGGGGTATCGTAGTGGAAGAAGGCCTTGCAGCCCAAGCGAAGAGCTGATTAGAGCTCGAGCTTGCCGTCGAAAAGCATGTCTTTCAGCTTGAACTTGCGCCGCACCGTCATGGGTCCGAGCTTCATTTCGAACTCTACGTTCTTGTCTTCAAGCACGATCGGATCCGTGCGCGGAAAGGCGACGTACAAGGTGACCGACTCCTCGTGGGTATACATTTGGACGACTTCAGGCCGAATGGGCTCCGTATTCTTGCGCTTCAGGGAGGTGGTTTCCTTGAGACGATCAGTGTTTTGCGACATGCGGGCCATACGGCCCGAGAACCCGGATACGGATACGAGGTAGTGCGTCTCCCGCCTTTGAAGGAACTGCTTTGCTTCCGCAGCCGTGTGGGCCTCGTTGCCGAAACGGCCTCTCATGAGGGCCTGTTTGACGGGTAGCGCGCCGGACCACTGAATCGTGAGTTGAGGTTGGGGAGGGCTTTGGCCTCCACCAGCGCGGCCATAGCCGGAGGTATCGGGACCGCTCATGCGCACGCTGTCGGCCCCGCCGCCACCGCCACCGGGGATCCCGCCGCCTCCACCACGGCCCCCGCCGCCTCCACCACGGCCCCCGCCGGCTCCGCCACGGCCCCCGCCGGCTCCGCCACGAGACCCTTGTCCGCCAGGACCTCCCATGCCCCCGAAGCTGAGGCTGGCCTTCTTTGCCCAGGGGGAATTGTTGAGAATTTTGCGGACTTCCTTCGCGCTCCACTGTGTGTAATCCTTGGTCTCCCAAAAGCCCGCGGCCGAAAGGATTGCTACCCCAATCAGACCAAGTCCGAAAGTTTTGAATCCCGGTTTCATCATTGACATATACCTCCTAGCGGAGACGATGCGCGACAAAAAGCACCGGCCCACGGCGCGGCGCCCGTGACATCAGTTAACCACAGTTAACCACGCTTGACCCCGCTCCTGGTTGACGTGTATCTGGGTGCGTCGAATTTTGGTTTCCTCATCCGATGGTCCTGAGGTCGTTAAACGATTCTACGAAGCCGTCCCCGAATCCGGCAACAGTCCTGGAAGCTGCATTTCCACCGCTAGCCCGGAAATCTCACCAGGGGGTAGGAAAAGGGCTGCTTGCTGTGGCATAAAACAGTCATGGCAAGAATGTTACGACCACAGCGAGGAAGCAGCCCCGTAGTTACAGAGTGTAGCCAACCGAGCTTTGCGTTTGGGCAGCATTTTCGGCGCGAGGTTGTGGCGCGCTTTGACGGTGGGGCGATCACCTCCGACGCCGGCGGCCTGCTGTTGCGCGAGACCGATCGACGCATCGATTTGCTGCGGCGGTTTGCGGCCTGCTTTGAGGACCGCCGCGATCCCGACCGCATCGAACACCAAGTCTCCGAGCTGGTTTCCCAGCGCATCTACGCCCTGGCGCTGGGCTACGAAGATCTCAACGATCACGACCAACTGCGCACGGATCCCTTGCTGGCGCTGCTGGCCGGCAAGGCCGACCTGGAAGGCCGCGACCGCAGACAGGAGCGCGATCGCGGCAAGCCGCTGGCGGGCAAGTCGACCCTGCACCGGCTGGAGCGCACGACCGACGGAGTCGATCGCTACAAGAAGATTCGTTGCCAGATGGCGACGGTCGACCGCCTGCTGGTCGATGTTTTTGTGGAAGCGCACCCGCAGCCGCCCGCCGAGATCATCCTCGATCTGGACGTCACCGACACGCCGCTGCACGGCCGCCAAGAGGGGCGTTTCTTTCACGGCTACTACGGTCACTACTGTTACTTGCCGCTGTACATTTTCTGTGGCCAGCACCTGTTAGGCGCGCGGCAGCGGGTGTCGAATCAGGACGCGGCCGCGGGCAGCGTGGAGGAAGTCCAACGCATCGTGGCTCAGATCCGGGAAGTTTGGCCGCAGGTCCGCATCATCGTGCGCGGCGATTCCGGGTTTTGTCGGGACGAGTTGATGAGCTGGTGCGAGGCGAACGGAGTGGATTACGTGTTCGGGCTGGCGCGCAACGAGCGGCTGCGGAGATCGATCGAGGAGGCGATGCAAGAGGCCGGCCAAAAGCAGCAGCAAACAGGCCAGCCGGCGCGGGTCTTTACAGAGTTCGACTATCAGACGCTCCGGAGTTGGAGTCGGGCGCGGCGGGTGGTGGCCAAAGCCGAACAACTCGAGGGCAAGGAGAACCCGCGCTACGTGGTGACTTCGCTCGATGCCGAGCGTTGGCCGGCCCAGCGGCTCTACGAAGAACTCTACTGTGCCCGGGGCGAGATGGAGAATCGCATCAAAGAGCAGTTGAGCTTATTCGCCGATCGGATGAGTACGGAGACGCTGCGCGCCAATCAGCTGCGGTTGTATCTGTCGTCGCTGGCGTATGTGTTGCTGGTGGCGCTCAGGCGCCTGGGTTTGGAGGGCACCCAGTGGGCGCGGGCGCAGACCGAGACGATCCGGCGGGGATTGTTGAAGATCGGGGCGCAGGTGCGGGTCAGTGTCCGCAAGGTGTGGGTGTCGCTGGGGAGCGGCTATCCCTACGTCGACAGCTTTGCAGCTGTCTATCGCGCCTTGCGGCCACCCGGTTTGGGATCTGCTTGACAACAAACGGCGAGTCGTAAAATGGGCCTGTGGAGGTCGAAATGGTAAGTGTCTGCAAAATCAGGAAAAACGCGAAAACGCCCCTGTCAAGGGCGGAGCAAAATTAGACCAGTTCGGCGGAGGGAGAATAGACCAGTTTTGGGGTAGAGCGGCGGAGCAAAAATAGACCAGTGGGGGGGGAGTCGGGGTTTTGGTTCGTGTTTTTGTGGGACGGCTGGAACGCAGCCTGAGGTCGCCCGTTAGGGCGGCTGAAGGCGGAGTGGAAGGCGGCTCACAAAAACTGTGGCGAGCCGGCGGGGATCAATCCGAAGACGGAGAGCGTTGCTTCTTGCTCTGCTTGAGGCGGAAGCTATCGCCGTTCATCTCCAGGATGTGGACGTGGTGAGTGAGCCGATCCAGCAGGGCGCCGGGCATGCGCTCGGACCCGAGGACTTCGGTCCACTCGTTGAACGGCAGGTTCGAGGTCACCATCGTGGAGCCCTGCTCGTAGCGCTGTGAGAAGGTTTCGAACAGCAACTCCGCTCCGGTCTTCGACAGCGGCACGTAGCCCAGTTCATCGACGATCAGCAGGTCTTGCTTGGCGAGCTGCTTTTGGGCCCTCAGCAAGCGCCGCTCATCACGGGCTTCCAGCAGCTCGTTGAGCAGCGCTGCGGCGGTAGTGAAGCGAACCCGATAGCCACCCTGGCAGGCCGCCAGTCCCAGCGCCAGAGCGAGATGCGTTTTCCCCGTGCCGGAGTTTCCTAGAGCCAACACGTTCTCGCGACGGTCGATGAACTCTCCGTGTGCCAGCTCGAGCACCAGCTTCTTGTTCAACTTGGGTAACGCCAGGAAGTCGAACGTATCAAGGGTTTTCGTGACCGGGAACTTGGCGGCCTTGATGCGCCGCTCGGTCGCTCGGCGTTCACGGTCGAGCAGTTCGAGCTCGGACAGTTGCAGCAGAAAGCGTCTCGCATCCAAGCCCTCCGTGGCGCACTGCCGTGCCACCTTGTCGTACTCGCGTAAGAAGGTCGGCAGCCGCAGTGCTTTCAGATGAGCTTCCAGCAGCAGTTTGGATCTCGCCATCAGTCCACTCCCTGTGCCAGCAGCACCAAATAATCTGTTGTCGATGTCTGTTCGACTTGTGCTGTGGGTAAGTGCGGATACTGCGTCAAGTCCAAGCGGGGCGGCCGTTGCTCGATCCGACACAGGACGAGGTGCTTGACGGCGTCGAAGCCGATCGTTCCCAACTCAACGGCCTGCCGCGCGGCGGCGGTGACGTCGGTGAGCGGGAAGTCTTCGAGTAAACGCAGCACCTGCACGTACTCGCGCTTGCCTGGTTTACCCAGCCGCACTTCGAGCAAGCGTCTCAAACGCACGAGATCTTGCGGTAACTGCCAACCGACGAGCGGCGCGGCTTGATCCAGCGCGTTCGTCTTGCGCTCCAGCAAGGCCAGGTAATGCAGCGGATCGAAGATCAACTCCTCGCGTTCGTAGCTGCGCCGATGCCGGGCGATCTCTTCGCTGCCGCAGCCGATGACCACCTCATCGACGTAAGCTCTCAGCAGTACTTCGCGGTGGCCGTAGCGCGTCGGAACCGAGTAGTCGTTGGTCCGATAGCGCACCAGCGACAACGACGTCACCCGCGTCGTGCGCTTGTCGCAAGCGTCATACCCGACAGCAGGCAACGTCAGAAACGCCTGGCGGTCGCGCTCGAAACGCTCACCGATCGTTTCCGAGTGTCGCCGCAAGCGCCGTCCACGGTTCTTGCGGCACTTCGCTTCGAGGTGTTCGTTGAAGGCTTCCCAACTTGAGAACCTGGGGATCGGCACCATAAAGTTGCGCCGCGCATAGCCCACCAACCCTTCCACTTTGCCTTTGTCGTTGCCCTTGCCCGGCCGCCCGAAACGGTCGGCGAACAGATAATGTGACTGCAGCTCGGAGAAGACACGGGTCCTCTGGCGTGTGCCGTCTCCCAGGATCCTCGCCACCGCTAGCTTCGTGTTGTCGTAGACGATGCTGCGCGGCACGCCGCCAAAATAGCGAAACGCCGCATTGTGCCCCTCGCAGAATGCCTCCGTCGTCTCGGCCGGAAACGCTTTCACGAATGCGTCATCGCTATGCGGCAGATCGACGACCAAGAAGTGCGCCTTGCGCTGCACTCCGTTGATGACGACGACCGCTTCGCCGAAGTCCGCCTGGGCGTCACCCGGCGGATGCGTCAGCGGCACGAACATCTCTTGTCCGCCCAGCTTCTTCTCGCGTACGTAGTCCTTGACGGTCGTGTAGCCGCCTGTGAACCCGTACTCGTCGCGGAGGCGGTCAAAGATGCGCTGTGCGGTGTGGCGTTGTTTCCTCGGACGCTCCCGATCGTCGGTCAGGATCTGATCGATGATCCCTGTGAAGGCCTCCAGTTTGGGACGCCTCGCCGGTTTGCTCCGCCGATAGCCCGGCGGAATCCGGTAGCGCAACATCTTGCGCACGGTCTCGCGAGCAATCCCAAAGCGCCGTGCTGCTTCGCGTTCGCTTAGCCCTTCGACGCAGACACTTCGTCGTACTTGAACGTATAGCTCCACCCGATACATCCCTCCGGTGTTCCACAAAACACCTCGGGGATGCTTGCGGACCACATCAGCGGCTTGGTCCTCCGCCTCCTCTGGGAGCCTTCACACCGCCGCTATGTGGTCTAGTTTGTCAGCGCCGTTCTCAGCTATCTGACTCATTCCGCTGTGGTTATCCGCTTTGAAACAGCCCTCTCCCTGCGTCCAGGGTCGCATGGTCGAGAATGACGATAGCGACCCCCCCCAAAACAGGGGGGTCATGCGGCCTTTCATAGATGTCCGCTGGGGCGTACCTCTACTCGGCCCCATGACGGGTCGCTATCGTCTCATTTATCCCTGCGGGAAGGCTTAGAAAACCCCCCCTTTCCCCTCGCGCTTGATCGTGCCGGATCGGTCCTCGCCGTCAAGGGTACGCTTCGCCGCTTCGCGCCCCTGACTGCTCCGGGCCGATCCGAAGGGATGACTGTTTACGAGGGGAAAGGGGGGGAGCGGATCAGCCAGTGATTTGTATCTCATTTGATAGCGTTCGATAGCATCGCACCACGTCCAAAAGCGGAGCATTCGGGCCGTGTGGACGGGCCGAAAGGAACCTTTCGGCCATACCAGACGCCTTGAGCCGCAGCGGGGTCAGCGGTGGACCGGACTCCTAGGGCCTTGGTGAGGGAGTAAGCACTGCCGCCTGGTTGTCAATCCACCACTGCTTCCAGAACTCGGCGTGCGCGTGGGCCGGGACGTCCTTGTTGTGCCCGCCGTGGGCCCTGGTCCGCTCGTTATCGAACGGCCTTGAGCGCCCCTTGGAGCCCGAGGCCGAGACCCTGCCGTCCTCGCCCGCGAGCCGGGTGTAGTTGTAGAGTTTTGACGCCGCACGCCTGACGGCATCCTCCTCCGGGCTATCGAGCAGCAGGACCGCCAGAGGCAGTCTCACCGCACCTAGAGGCAGCTTGTTCAAGGTTCCCGCCAGAGCCGTATCAAGGTAGGGGATACGGGCTTGACGGTTGAACAAGATCAGGCTCTCGATCAGAGCCGGTCCTCGATCGGGGTCGATGTCCAAGTGGTACTGAAGAGCGCGGGCTATCTCAGCCGATACTCTCGGGTCCGCCTGGCCGAGCTCGCTGGTGAGCCGACCAAGCGCCGGGTCGTGAGACATGCGAACCCCGATCAGCAGACCTAGCGTCCGCTCGTTTGAGGACTGGGAGTCGAGCAGCCGGTCCACGATTTTGAGAGCCTCTTCATGAGCCCCATACAGGTGGGCGTAGGCCAGGGACTCGGTCAACCAGTTCTCCCCCTTGGTCCCGCCAGGCTCCGGCCCGTCGTAGTTTGAACGGTAGAACTCCACCGTGGCCTCCAGCAAAAGCTCAGCCGGGCTCAGCCCGACAGGAGGCACCCAGTAATCCGGGACCGGCGAACCAGATGGCTTGTGGTAGAGGGTAAGGATTTCGGTTTCGCCAGCGCGAGGGATGGCGGTGTACTCCCCGCTAGGGAGCCGCCGGAGGAACCAGAAGGCCCTCGTGCCCGGGTGAGGAGGGAATGAGGGACCGAAGACCCTTATAAGCCCGGTCGGGTCGGGTTTGAGGAAGACCAGCTGGACCGGTGAGGCTCCAGCATTCCCCTTGAGAACGATCTCGGGAGCGACCGAGAGCTTGACGGTCTTGGCGGAGTTGTTTGGGACCTCGACGGTCTTGCCGAGCACGATCAGATCCGCCTCGTCGGCCAGCTCCAGGATTCCGGCCGCCTGGACCGGAGCCGTCAGGATGAGCCCAACGAGCGGTAAGAGAACCTTTTTTAGTGATTTCATTGGTGCTCGTCTCATTAGGGGTTCTCGATCGATGTCCCGTGGTCTTGGTAGTACTTGACGCTTAGATCAAGTATCTCGGTTCCGTCGCCGTGCGGCGTCCGGTCCCCGACGAACCACTTCTGATCGCTGGTGGTCTTGATCACCGTGGAGTAGGTGTAGTTGGGTCCTGAGCCGGTGTAGATCGGAGCAGGCGTTCCCTCCGCAGCCGGGGCTCCGATGACGTCCTCGAAGTAGTACTCGCCACCGTAGTTTCTACAGGTCGAGCAGAACCTCCCTGGAAATCTGTCGCTGTCCGTCTCTGCGGGATCAGCCGTCCACCCGGAAGTAGCGCCCGGCTCGGACCAGCTGCCGAAGGTCTCATTGATCGCCATCGACGGGATGGCCCAGCCGCAGATGCCGACTACCTCCCAGGGATGGCGCGTCATGTAGCCCGCTGTCGTTTCACCGCTTGAGTCGATTTCCCACTTGTCGGTGGAAACGCTCTTGCCCCATGGCAGCTCAGCGCCTACCGGAGCGTTGACCCAGATGAGCGAGTCGACTTTCCAGCCTGAGAGAGTAGCCTCAACACTAGCGTCGTACACGTCACACTCGTCAGACGGCCCCGTCGAGGAGACTTTGCCGTTGCTGTCGATCGTGATAGAGCCCTCGCCGTCCACCTCCGACCAGGTGGGGTCGCCCGAGCAGGTGTCGTTGCCGAGACAGTTCTTGTTGTAGGTCAGATTGGCGTACTGGTAGGCGTAGCCGCCGCTATAGCCAACATGAGCTGGCACGGCGGCGGCGGCGTCCTCGAAGTACCACAGAGAGGGAACTCCTTCGCCGTTGACTGCTGGCAGATTCTCGATCTCGGGCGCGTCGACCTCTTGGGTGTCCGAGCTGGTGTCGCTCGAGGTTGTGTAAGGCCATTGGTCGCAATCGGCCTGATGGCCGTTCGAGTTCGAGTAGGTGCCGGTGCCTTTCGACGAGGGGGTGTCGTTGAAGGTGACGGTGGAGGGACCGTTCTGGATTGACTGGGTCCCGTAGTGAGACTGAGAGCCCTCATATTTGGCCGTCTGCTGGACGTTGGTGTCCCAGTTCCCGGCGTAGGAGCCGACTACACAAGTCCCGGCTTGAGACTGCACGTTGTTGATCGTGGTCCTCTTGACATAGTGGTGAGCCAGTATCTCAGTCGTGATGCCGACGCATTGATCAGTCTGGGCGACGCCTAGGACTGGGAGGAGGAGGGCAAGGGCGAGTAGTAGTCTCTTCACGGGTTCACCTCCGAGCGGTCCGAGAAGTCGCCCTCGATCATCTTGACCTGGGGTTGCGACGAGAGATTGGCAGTCTGACCAGCTCCTTACTGAACCGTAGTTCCAGGAAGTCGATCAGGGCTAGGTAGGAGGGAGCGGATAGACCCAACCTAAGATCCCGATCAGCCTTTTCAACTAGCAGCTCCCGCTGGCGTGCGAACGCCTTTGCTTGAATAGCGTTAGGGGCGTTCTCGCTGAAATGCTGGCGCTCGTTTTGGAGGACGCTGTTGCGGTCGGAGGTGAACCGTTGGGCGATCTGGTTGACTAGGGCGACCTCGGAGGTCTTGATGCCGAGTCTTTCAGCCCGGTTGCCGATATCGGTTCCGTCGCCGATCTCAGAGGCGTGAATCTCAAGAAAGACCGTGTACAGGGTCGTAAGGGAGAACTCAGAGCGCTGGGGACTCTGAGCGAATGTGGAGGGCGCTAGTAGCCCGATGACTGCTAACACGAAAGTAAGTCTCGTCACCTTCTCGTTGCCCTCCGCGCATTTTCGCCGCGTTCTCGCTACGGACGGTTCGATGACGCCCGCTTGGCGCGGGCACTTCTCGCGGTAGTCGGAGATCGTGTTGCCCGACCCTACGGTGGTTATTTCGGCGGGGTTCATGGTTCGGTTTTTTGCTCCTTAACAATATAACCGCTTTTGCGGACGGTGCGCTGGACGTAGTTGTAGAGGTCGTGCTTTTCGTCACGGCGATAGGCGGCCAGTGCGCGCAGCGCGGAGGCCCAATCTCGTTCGGACTGCGAGTGGCCCGGCAATCCCTAGAGGGGGTTCTGCGCCGAAAGGAACCTTTCGGCCATACCAGCCGCCTGAGCCGCAGCCAAGGGGCGCTGTCACCCGCAGGTGTCAAGGGCGGAGCAAAATTAGACCAGTTCGGCGGAGGGAGAATAGACCAGTTTTGGGGTAGAGCGGCGGAGCAAAAATAGACCAGTGGGGGGGGAGTCGGGGTTTTGCTTCGAGTTTTTGTGGGACGGCTGGAACGCAGCCTGAGGTCGCCCGTTAGGGCGGCTGAAGGCGGAGTGGAAGGCGGCTCACAAAAACTGTGGCGAGCCGGCGGGGATCAATCCGAAGACGGAGAGCGTTGCTTCTTGCTCTGCTTGAGGCGGAAGCTATCGCCGTTCATCTCCAGGATGTGGACGTGGTGAGTGAGCCGATCCAGCAGGGCGCCGGTCATGCGCTCGGACCCGAGGACTTCGGTCCACTCGTTGAACGGCAGGTTCGAGGTCACCATCGTGGAGCCCTGCTCGTAGCGCTGTGAGAAGGTTTCGAACAGCAACTCCGCTCCGGTCTTCGACAGCGGCACGTAGCCCAGTTCATCGACGATCAGCAGGTCTTGCTTGGCGAGCTGCTTTTGGGCCCTCAGCAAGCGCCGCTCATCACGGGCTTCCAGCAGCTCGTTGACCAGCGCTGCGGCGGTAGTGAAGCGAACCCGATAGCCACCCTGGCAGGCCGCCAGTCCCAGCGCCAGAGCGAGATGCGTTTTCCCCGTGCCGGAGTTTCCTAGAGCCAACACGTTCTCGCGACGGTCGATGAACTCTCCGTGTGCCAGCTCGAGCACCAGCTTCTTGTTCAACTTGGGTAACGCCAGGAAGTCGAACGTATCAAGGGTTTTCGTGACCGGGAACTTGGCGGCCTTGATGCGCCGCTCGGTCGCTCGGCGTTCACGGTCGAGCAGTTCGAGCTCGGACAGTTGCAGCAGAAAGCGTCTCGCATCCAAGCCCTCCGTGGCGCACTGCCGTGCCACCTTGTCGTACTCGCGCAAGAAGGTCGGCAGCCGCAGTGCTTTCAGATGAGCTTCCAGCAGCAGTTTGGATCTCGCCATCAGTCCACTCCCTGTGCCAGCAGCACCAAATAATCTGTTGTCGATGTCTGTTCGACTTGTGCTGTGGGTAAGTGCGGATACTGCGTCAAGTCCAAGCGGGGCGGCCGTTGCTCGATCCGACACAGGACGAGGTGCTTGACGGCGTCGAAGCCGATCGTTCCCAACTCAACGGCCTGCCGCGCGGCGGCGGTGACGTCGGTGAGCGGGAAGTCTTCGAGTAAACGCAGCACCTGCACGTACTCGCGCTTGCCTGGTTTACCCAGCCGCACTTCGAGCAAGCGTCTCAAACGCACGAGATCTTGCGGTAACTGCCAACCGACGAGCGGCGCGGCTTGATCCAGCGCGTTCGTCTTGCGCTCCAGCAAGGCCAGGTAATGCAGCGGATCGAAGATCAACTCCTCGCGTTCGTAGCTGCGCCGATGCCGGGCGATCTCTTCGCTGCCGCAGCCGATGACCACCTCATCGACGTAAGCTCTCAGCAGTACTTCGCGGTGGCCGTAGCGCGTCGGAACCGAGTAGTCGTTGGTCCGATAGCGCACCAGCGACAACGACGTCACCCGCGTCGTGCGCTTGTCGCAAGCGTCATACCCGACAGCAGGCAACGTCAGAAACGCCTGGCGGTCGCGCTCGAAACGCTCACCGATCGTTTCCGAGTGTCGCCGCAAGCGCCGTCCACGGTTCTTGCGGCACTTCGCTTCGAGGTGTTCGTTGAAGGCTTCCCAACTTGAGAACCTGGGGATCGGCACCATAAAGTTGCGCCGCGCATAGCCCACCAACCCTTCCACTTTGCCTTTGTCGTTGCCCTTGCCCGGCCGCCCGAAACGGTCGGCGAACAGATAATGTGACTGCAGCTCGGAGAAGACACGGGTCCTCTGGCGTGTGCCGTCTCCCAGGATCCTCGCCACCGCTAGCTTCGTGTTGTCGTAGACGATGCTGCGCGGCACGCCGCCAAAATAGCGAAACGCCGCATTGTGCCCCTCGCAGAATGCCTCCGTCGTCTCGGCCGGAAACGCTTTCACGAATGCGTCATCGCTATGCGGCAGATCGACGACCAAGAAGTGCGCCTTGCGCTGCACTCCGTTGATGACGACGACCGCTTCGCCGAAGTCCGCCTGGGCGTCACCCGGCGGATGCGTCAGCGGCACGAACATCTCTTGTCCGCCCAGCTTCTTCTCGCGTACGTAGTCCTTGACGGTCGTGTAGCCGCCTGTGAACCCGTACTCGTCGCGGAGGCGGTCAAAGATGCGCTGTGCGGTGTGGCGTTGTTTCCTCGGACGCTCCCGATCGTCGGTCAGGATCTGATCGATGATCCCTGTGAAGGCCTCCAGTTTGGGACGCCTCGCCGGTTTGCTCCGCCGATAGCCCGGCGGAATCCGGTAGCGCAACATCTTGCGCACGGTCTCGCGAGCAATCCCAAAGCGCCGTGCTGCTTCGCGTTCGCTTAGCCCTTCGACGCAGACACTTCGTCGTACTTGAACGTATAGCTCCACCCGATACATCCCTCCGGTGTTCCACAAAACACCTCGGGGATGCTTGCGGACCACATCAGCGGCTTGGTCCTCCGCCTCCTCTGGGAGCCTTCACACCGCCGCTATGTGGTCTAGTTTGTCAGCGCCGTTCTCAGTCTGTGTCGTGAATCGCGCTCAGGTGTTCTTCCGCATGGGCGTTCAATAAGGCTCTGGCGTAATTCTGAAAGACTGGGATGAGATCTACGTATCTGTTGGGTCGGTTGGGGCTTTCGAAGCACTCGACGAGCGATTCGTGGAGTTCATCCTTGGCCTTCTCACTCGCATCACCAATTCTGCCTCGTGCTTCCGTGGGAAGACTAGGGAGGGACGGCATTACTCTTCCACTCTACATCAGGGAAAGGGCCTGATTTTCCGCAACTCGTGACACGGAGGCAGGAACACAGTGTGTGCAAATTTGCACACACGCACAACCTAAGTCAAGCCAAACCAAACCTCGGGGGTCGCCCCCACCCATCAATCCGTTTGGAACCTTCTCACAAATTCGTGTCTCCACGTACAGACCACGAGGATAGAGACCTTCCTCGGCGAGTCCACGCCTCGGTCAGTGCTTCATCAATGAGGGGACGAACAGACTAGGGGTCTTGGTCAGAGAGGGGTTGGTGGGATAGGAACGGGTACGACCAGAATTGCGATAGGGTTGATCTGTGTCAGGGCGCGTCCCAAACTCCTTCACCTTGACTGTTCGTGATGAGTATCGCTGGAAACTGAACCCCGGGTTTGCGTTGTAGGAGGAGGATTCCTCCTACACCTAGCATGGCGTGTGACTTGTGGTTACGATCGAACAGTTGTAATCCGCGACCACCGATGAGACTAGCTATTTCCTTGCCGTCAGCATCACGGACCTCAAATCCGCGCGCGAGCACAGTGCTCTGCCCCTGCGGCGTGGTTAGCGTCAAGGACGGTCTAAATCGGGGGTAACCCGGTTCTCCAACCCAGTTCTTGCCTGCCTCCAGCTGGAAATTTCCCTCTTTAAGCTGAGTCTCCAACCCAGCTGAACCAAGAGAGCTGTCAAGAAACAAACTGACCGCTGCGGTGCCATCCCGAGTGTAAAACGTCAAGTGCGTTCGCGGCGTTGTTGCTAGTGCGGCTTTCACGGTACCTGAATCATCGACAAGTTCAAATCGCTTTGCCTGAATTCGAGCGACCATTTCGTCTTGGGGCAAAACGCTCAGGTCCTGGATGAAACGACTCGAAAGCGCCCCTCCGATGAATCCTGAAAATCCCGCAACCAAAAGTACAGAGGTTATTCGACTTTTGTGCATTTTCGTCTCCTGTCGGTCTTACGTGTGGACTGGTGCATATCGGGGTGTGGCACTCGGACCGTCACCACAGCACATTTTCTCATGACCGGCTCAGAATCCGATTCACGGTAAACCCATGCCACAGGGTCCCTTTGCGCGTCCTAAAGCCTTCCTTGTTCAGCGTGGCAGCTACCCGATCAAAGCCTAGACCCTCGTTTCTGAGCCCTCTCATCCTCTCTATGACCTTCTTCTCGCCGGGATAGAATCCATAGGGCTTGCGACCTTCACAGCGGCCTGTACGGGCTTTCTTTCGCTGTCTAGCCCCTCTGAGCTTGATGACGATCATCGTTTTTTCATACTCAGCAATCGCCCCGAAGATTTGACGCATGAGTTTGCGGGTGGGGTCGTCTTGGCAGAGGTCAGGCTCCATGACTGAGATGAGGTTGAAGCCGTACTTCCTCAGGTCGCCGATAATTGTTTCCTGGACCATCAGATCCCGTGCTAGCCGGTCCAGCTTTTCGATCAGAATCAGCTTCACACCGTTGCCATGGAGAGCTTGCATCATCTGGGACAAGGCAGGGCGATTCTCAAGGTCCTTTGTGCCGCTGACCCCTTCTTCGCGGTAGATCTTGACGATTCGGATGTTGTGGGCTTTGGTGTACTCTCGGATGGCTTTTAACTGGCGAGGGAAGCCGTCACCCTCCACCTGCCCTCTCCCGCTCACTCGGAGGTAGGCGAAAGCAGCCTTTCTCATGCCTCAAGAGTACGCGAGAAGGGCTTGCTTGTCAACACTTATTCTTCAGATAAAGTGTCATCCTTCATTCTGCGTTCATTCTAAAGGAGTTACGGCCAGGAAGGCGAACGACCGAGGAGCGTTCACCTCTGGGGAAGACAGAACGCCAACAGACAACAATGGAGAGACTATCTGGGTCGGGCTGAATTGGGTAGCTTCCCTTAATCGTCATCCGGGCCAGAAGTGGTGTGAGAACGGCGCTGACAAACTAGACCACATAGCGGCGGTGTGAAGGCTCCCAGAGGAGGCGGAGGACCAAGCCGCTGATGTGGTCCGCAAGCATCCCCGAGGTGTTTTGTGGAACACCGGAGGGATGTATCGGGTGGAGCTATACGTTCAAGTACGACGAAGTGTCTGCGTCGAAGGGCTAAGCGAACGCGAAGCAGCACGGCGCTTTGGGATTGCTCGCGAGACCGTGCGCAAGATGTTGCGCTACCGGATTCCGCCGGGCTATCGGCAGAGCAAACCGGCGAGGCGTCCCAAACTGGAGGCCTTCACAGGGATCATCGATCAGATCCTGACCGACGATCGGGAGCGTCCGAGGAAACAACGCCACACCGCACAGCGCATCTTTGACCGCCTCCGCGACGAGTACGGGTTCACAGGCGGCTACACGACCGTCAAGGACTACGTACGCGAGAAGAAGCTGGGCGGACAAGAGATGTTCGTGCCGCTGACGCATCCGCCGGGTGACGCCCAGGCGGACTTCGGCGAAGCGGTCGTCGTCATCAACGGAGTGCAGCGCAAGGCGCACTTCTTGGTCGTCGATCTGCCGCATAGCGATGACGCATTCGTGAAAGCGTTTCCGGCCGAGACGACGGAGGCATTCTGCGAGGGGCACAATGCGGCGTTTCGCTATTTTGGCGGCGTGCCGCGCAGCATCGTCTACGACAACACGAAGCTAGCGGTGGCGAGGATCCTGGGAGACGGCACACGCCAGAGGACCCGTGTCTTCTCCGAGCTGCAGTCACATTATTTGTTCGCCGACCGTTTCGGGCGGCCGGGCAAGGGCAACGACAAAGGCAAAGTGGAAGGGTTGGTGGGCTATGCGCGGCGCAACTTTATGGTGCCGATCCCCAGGTTCTCAAGTTGGGAAGCCTTCAACGAACACCTCGAAGCGAAGTGCCGCAAGAACCGTGGACGGCGCTTGCGGCGACACTCGGAAACGATCGGTGAGCGTTTCGAGCGCGACCGCCAGGCGTTTCTGACGTTGCCTGCTGTCGGGTATGACGCTTGCGACAAGCGCACGACGCGGGTGACGTCGTTGTCGCTGGTGCGCTATCGGACCAACGACTACTCGGTTCCGACGCGCTACGGCCACCGCGAAGTACTGCTGAGAGCTTACGTCGATGAGGTGGTCATCGGCTGCGGCAGCGAAGAGATCGCCCGGCATCGGCGCAGCTACGAACGCGAGGAGTTGATCTTCGATCCGCTGCATTACCTGGCCTTGCTGGAGCGCAAGACGAACGCGCTGGATCAAGCCGCGCCGCTCGTCGGTTGGCAGTTACCGCAAGATCTCGTGCGTTTGAGACGCTTGCTCGAAGTGCGGCTGGGTAAACCAGGCAAGCGCGAGTACGTGCAGGTGCTGCGTTTACTCGAAGACTTCCCGCTCACCGACGTCACCGCCGCCGCGCGGCAGGCCGTTGAGTTGGGAACGATCGGCTTCGACGCCGTCAAGCACCTCGTCCTGTGTCGGATCGAGCAACGGCCGCCCCGCTTGGACTTGACGCAGTATCCGCACTTACCCACAGCACAAGTCGAACAGACATCGACAACAGATTATTTGGTGCTGCTGGCACAGGGAGTGGACTGATGGCGAGATCCAAACTGCTGCTGGAAGCTCATCTGAAAGCACTGCGGCTGCCGACCTTCTTGCGCGAGTACGACAAGGTGGCACGGCAGTGCGCCACGGAGGGCTTGGATGCGAGACGCTTTCTGCTGCAACTGTCCGAGCTCGAACTGCTCGACCGTGAACGCCGAGCGACCGAGCGGCGCATCAAGGCCGCCAAGTTCCCGGTCACGAAAACCCTTGATACGTTCGACTTCCTGGCGTTACCCAAGTTGAACAAGAAGCTGGTGCTCGAGCTGGCACACGGAGAGTTCATCGACCGTCGCGAGAACGTGTTGGCTCTAGGAAACTCCGGCACGGGGAAAACGCATCTCGCTCTGGCGCTGGGACTGGCGGCCTGCCAGGGTGGCTATCGGGTTCGCTTCACTACCGCCGCAGCGCTGCTCAACGAGCTGCTGGAAGCCCGTGATGAGCGGCGCTTGCTGAGGGCCCAAAAGCAGCTCGCCAAGCAAGACCTGCTGATCGTCGATGAACTGGGCTACGTGCCGCTGTCGAAGACCGGAGCGGAGTTGCTGTTCGAAACCTTCTCACAGCGCTACGAGCAGGGCTCCACGATGGTGACCTCGAACCTGCCGTTCAACGAGTGGACCGAAGTCCTCGGGTCCGAGCGCATGACCGGCGCCCTGCTGGATCGGCTCACTCACCACGTCCACATCCTGGAGATGAACGGCCATAGCTTCCGCCTCAAGCAGAGCAAGAAGCAACGCTCTCCGTCTTCGGATTGATCCCCGCCGGCTCGCCACAGTTTTTGTGAGCCGCCTTCCACTCCGCCTTCAGCCGCCCTAACGGGCGACCTCAGGCTGCGTTCCAGCCGTCCCACAAAAACTCGAAGCAAAACCCCGACTCCCCCCCCCCACTGGTCTATTTTTGCTCCGCCGCTCTACCCCAAAACTGGTCTATTCTCCCTCCGCCGAACTGGTCTAATTTTGCTCCGCCCTTGACACCGGTGTTACCATCAATGGTTTGGGAGGAGAATACTATGACTGATTACGCCTCGGCGGCCGAGAGCCTGACTAAGGCTTTGCACTTGAGTTGGCCGCCGATTGCTCTCTGCCTGGCGGACTCGGTTCCCGATGGGGTCCCTCACTACACAGGGCCAAGGCTACCCGCGGGTTGCGTCTTTTGGCAGGAGGCTTCTCGGGGGGCTTTCGCCACTTCGGCCCACGATCACAATCTCTGCGCTATCGGGATGCACACTCACAATCTGGAGACCGGCCAGTCAGAGGCCACAGATCGGGAGGATACCTTCAAGGTCTTCGCCGAGTTGGGCTACCTCCGCCCGGAGCAGATCCCCGGCATTCCGGTCCTAGCGAAACGGCCAAAGCATGTCGTCTACGCTCCACTGGCCGACTCGCCCCTGCCACCGGACGTCGTCTTTTTATTCGTGGAAGCAGATCAAGGTTTGGTGGTATCGGAGGCCACCCAGGCGGTCGAGGATGGAATGCCACCGGCCATGGGCCGGCCGGCGTGCGGCGTCGTACCGGCCGTGAAGAACAGCGGTCGAGCCGCCCTCAGCCTTGGTTGCTGCGGCGCCAGAGCCTACCTCGACACGCTGACACCGAACCTCTCGTTGTGGGCTCTTCCCGGTCCACGGCTGGCCGAATACGCAGATCGCATCTCGGAACTCAGTCATGCCAATGAAGTGTTGACCAGCTTCCATAAACTCCGTCGAACGGACGTGGAGGCTGGGAACGCCCCGTCCGTCAAACAATCGCTCGTCCGTCTCGAGGCACAGGCCTAGCAGCCCGTCGTCGGTCTCCCCAAAGCGCAGCTTCGGGGGGGCGGTTCAGCAAAGCTGGTGATTGAGTAGAGCCACACATCATCGATGTCGGTGGTGGAGGCGTGATAAGTTCTGGGGACTATGGCTGATATTGTTGGGCTGCCCAAAACAGTGACCGTCTTTGAGGTACGTCCTTCTGCTTCCAAGTCAGCAGCACCCACCAAGTTGTAGCTAACCCCTTTGGTTTGGATCATCCCGCTTTTTTATTGCTCGACGACCCCTCCGCAGGTGTTAATGGAGAAATGGGCCTTGCCGACAAGATCGGCCAATGGCTTGACACCTTGAGGACAATAGTTGTTCAAGTAAAGAGTCGCAGTATGTAGTTCGGTATCACCTGCTCGATCAAGTAGAGGAACTGGCGTAAGTGGCGACCGAGCGATGGGAACACGTCTGAGTAGTAGAGCAGCACCCCGAGGGCGGCAACGGAAACAGGTAACAGCCACAGTTTGCTCCAGGAAGGGGTGGCGTCAGGCATCTGCATATGTAAGACGTATCAAAGTCAGGTGATTACGTCTTGCACGAGTTTCGAGGGTAGCAGGAACGGGATATTCGACCAGGCTGAAGGGTGAATTCCCGTCCGTCCCCTCCCCTCTGAGCCACGCAACACTGCAACACCTTCCCAAAGGGTCGATCGGATCGAAAACGCAAGACTCTCGACGCGACCAAGCTCGTTTTCGGGAACACGAGTGTAGCCAACATGAAGAAATCGAAGAGCGAGTTATCGGATCATCTACCCGTTTGGGCCGTTTTCAACCCGCTCGAGGTCACCGTCAAAGGTATCCGATTTCAAGGCTTAGTCGGCCCGATCTTTCTTCTTGCGCCGCTGGCGCTGTTGGCGTGGCGGCACCCGCTGGGTAAACCGTTGCTCGGTGCCGCGGTGATCTTCGCCACTCCCTGGCTTTCGAACGCGGGCACAAGATTCCTCATCCCGTCGCTGGTGTTCGTCTCGCTGGCGATGGGTCTTGTCTTATGCCGGCTCTCTCACCGAGTGGCCGCGGCAGCCGGCGGAGCGCTACTCCTTCTGCATGGTCTGGCCTCCTGGCCCACCCTCTACACGCATTGGCACCCTGACCCCGAGGCGTTCTGGGGACTGCCAGGCACTCCTTGGAAAGCCGCACTGCGCCTGGAGGCCGAGCAGGACTACCTTGGTCGCCAGGTTCCTCACTTCGGCACCACGTCTATCCTCAACGCTCACGCTTCCGTTAATGACCGCGTGCTGTCGCTCGAACCCCTGCCCGAAGCCTATACCTGGGCTGAGATCATGGTTTCCTTCCAGGGAGCAATAAACGAAGAGCTGACCCATGTGTTGTTGGCCGCCCGCAAGCCCGACTTTTGGCCCCGGCGACGAGTGCGAATCCGCTGGAGTCCGCAGCCCCTGGCGGGGTTTCGCATCGTACAGGAGAACGGACACAAGTCCAGCCATTGGCGCATGTCAGAAATCCAACTTTTTCAGGATGGCCAAGAGCTGGCACCCTCAGACGATTGGAGGATCACTGCCGAGCCCCGCCCCTGGACGGCCCGCCGAGCCTTCGACGGCAACCCCATCACGGCATGGAACAGTTGGCAGCCGCTTCAACGGGGAATGCGGATCCAGGCGCAGTTTCCTGAACCACATGTTCTCGATGAAGCAGAGCTCATTTACACTTGGGAGCAATACTTCATCAAGCTCAACTTCTTCGGGCAGCGACCGGACGGTAGCTGGCAGCCGCTCGACGTGGAGTCCGAAGAAACCCAACGTGAAGTTTCCGACGCCGAGATGAAGGCCTGGGTCGGCGAGGAGCTCAAGCGGCACGATGTTCGGTTCCTGGTCACCAATACGGCAGGCGGCGGCCACAACCTCGTCGCGCCTATGATCGACCGCGAACCAGCCGCTTGGGGCCTGCGCGAAATCAGACGTGACGGTTCCATGCGAGTGTATCGAGTGGAGTGACAACAAGCCGGAGCCTGGTAGAAGTTACCCGACATCATTATCATTAGCGAACCCGTATGCTCTTGCGGAAAACATCCATCCTGTTCGGTCGAATACGAGTAAGCGCTACCATCGGGGTGCTGCTGTTGTGCTCCGAGTTGTTCGTAAACGGTTGTGCTGATAGACCGAAGAACCGGCAGAAAACGAAGACCGGAGACACGTTCCTAGTCAGCAGGTGTGGACCGCTCGTTTTCGGGTGTGCGCCCCTCGCTTTCAGAGGATTCCACAGGCGTCTTCGGAGTAGGTGGCGGATCGGGAGCCAGGTGCAACCTCCGACCGATGCGGTAAGCGAGGGATCTGTAGAGAGCCTGCAGCTGCGTGTGCGCCCGTTCGAGTTCGGCGTCCAGCCGCTTCGCCCAGCGGGTCCGCTCGTTGAGCTCATGCTCAAACCTCTGCGCTGTGTCGATGAACCTGGCGTCAAGTTCCCCTAGCATACGGCTCCTGATCTCGAGCTCAGCGTCCAACCGCTCTGCGCGGTGCTGGAGCAACTCTATTTCGGACTGTGGCTCGGGCGGTGAATCACTCTCCGCGGCCGGCTTGACATACCAAAGCCAGAAGTATTGCTCTCCCAATCCTTCATATCGAAAGAGCCTGAAGCCGCAGTTCTCCGCCATCTTGATGGCATCGCTCCCCGAAATGGTCGCACCGAGCCAGGTGTCCTGTTCCACCTGTACAGCCCGGTAGCTGCCCTGCACTTGGAACTTGAAGAGCCGCCCGGGCCGCAGGACGCGGTAAACTTCGCGAATATAGCTCTCGATGATCGCCCTGCTGGGAATGTGCTGGAAGGCGATAAAGCTGAAGGCGAAGTCGAACTCGAAATCG
Source organism: Bryobacterales bacterium (assembly GCA_965248105.1). Taxonomy (GTDB): domain Bacteria; phylum Acidobacteriota; class Terriglobia; order Bryobacterales; family UBA6623. Next base: position 294,824 of record CBDFIK010000005.1, on the reverse strand, counting down.
CCCAGCACCGACAGGTCCGAACCGCTATTTTGGTACAAGTGCACATTGGAACAATCGGCGAGCAACTCGCGTGCCCGCTCGATCATACCCCCGCTTACATCAACGCCGTGGACTTCTCCGAACACCTTAGCCAGGGCCCGAGTCATGCGCCCGGCGCCACAACCGATCTCCAGGACGCGCATTTCTGTTGGGGGCATCTCCTGACAGATACTGTCCATGTCGTTCAGGATCAATTGGCGGACCGATTCCTCGCCTGAGGCGAAAAACTCCTCCGGGCGCCATTCGTCCTTTGAATCGTCAATGTAGTGGAAAGCGTTTTCGCGCGCTCGGGCGTCCCACTCCTCTCGCATCTCCCGCTCGACGTCGCGCTCTAAGCCTGGCCTTTCGGAACTCAAATCGGTCACTTCTCCACTGTGCATTGACTACAAGCGGTGGCTGGAAAATCTCAAGGATTGTGAATCCTTATATGGCGGCCCACCTAGTCTTTCTTGCGACGTAGCCATCCTCCGGGATTGAACGTCATGACCATGGCCTCCCGAGAGAAATCCTGCTCGAAGAGATCACTGCCACCTTCCGCTAGGAACTTGTTAACCGCCGCCATGGGCCCGGGCCCGAAGTGGGGGTAGATAGGTACCGAGTCGTAATGGGTATCTTCGACCACGATGTAGCTACCGGGGCTGACCATCGGGGAATACATCCTCAGCTCTTGACGAACATGATGCATGTGATGGTCGGAATCCAAAACTACCAGCACTTTCTTTCCTTTAACACGCTCTGAAATCTGAGCAACAAGATCCGGGTCAGTAGAGCCGGCGTGGAAAAATTCAACATATTGATGCCAAAGTGGTACGTGAATCGCGTCCTCCACCATATCCTGAATATCTATGGTCAGCACCCTCGAGTTCGTCAGTCCCATGCCGTTGAGCGTGTGGGCCCAGTAGAGGGCCGAACCGCCTCGCATGGTTCCCGTCTCGATGATGAAGTCCGGTCGAACTTCATAGATCACCTCTTGCATCATCCACAGGTCGAGAGGGTTCTTGATGATTTTTACACCCAAGAACCGCATGTTGTCCCAGATGCCGAGATCGTGGAACAGCCTCATCAGCTCGTTCTGTTTCTTAAGACCCAGCTTCAAGTCGCGCTGCTCGATAATCTTCAGATAGCCCTTGCGGGCCAGCCGAGCTTGCTCCGTTAGATATTCCTTGGTGAACTCGTATTCCTTCAGACCTGCCGAGACGACAATCAGGGAGCGCTCGACACCGTCCTGAGGTTGAAACGATTTATCGGTCTCGAACTCCAAGACGACTTTGTCCGCTTGCAGCGCTTGGGCCGGTATCCTCTTCACAAAGATGTACCGCCCGTGGTTTTCATAGGTTTCACTCCCGACCGGATGTTGGTTCGCCGTTGCCGTGAGGGTGAGGGGACCGAAGCGATCCAAGGCAACCGCGGGGAGCGCGAGATCAAGTTCCACGAACACGGGGTGGATTGTCTTTGGGGGATCGAGCAGGACGGAGAAGCTCTTCGCGGTCCAACGCCACTGCCCTTCGGACGGATAGAGTCCCTTCAATATGCGGTCGGGGTGGTCCTCTTTCGAGAGGTCCAGCGACGTGATCCTCTCTACCCCCTGCTGCTGCGGGGACGCAGGGCCTGAACGGTCGGCGCGGGAACAACCGGCTAGGCCGACAAGGCCGGCCAAGAGGATGGAGGTGATTACCGGAATACGCCTGGTCACGACTGCCCCCTGCCGACCGGCAGGTTCGAATGGCCTAACGGGTCATACCTTCTTGGAAGGGGGCCCTGGCCGTAAGAATCATGGGGGTGAAATCGTAGAATCTTCCTGCTACGTCCCATTGACACCAACAACCCTCGTTATCGCACTCTCTCGTCTTTTTCCACCCTGCCGTCGCGCAGACGGATGATGCGTCGCGTGTGCTTCGCCACGTCCATCTCGTGGGTCACGATGATGATCGTATTGCCTTGCCCGTGCAGCCGATCAAAGAGATCGAGGAGTTCATTGCTTGTCACACTGTCGAGGTTCCCTGTTGGTTCGTCGGCTAGTAGAATCGAGGGCCCGTTGACAAGCGCTCTGGCGATGGCCACGCGCTGTCGCTCACCCCCGGAAAGCTCATTCGGTTTGTGGTCCATGCGGTCCGCGAGGTCCACTTCCAGCAAGGCGTGACGGGCGCGCTCTAGGCGCTCGGCAGGAGGGGCTCCGGCGTAAATAAGCGGCAGTTCGACGTTCTGAATCGCCGACAAGCGCGGGAGTAAATTGAAGGTCTGGAATACGAAACCAATTTCTTCGTTGCGAATCCTCGCTAGCTCATCGTCGTCCAGATCGCTAACCAGGTGGCCGGAAATGTGATACTGCCCTGTGGTTGGTGTGTCGAGGCAGCCGATGAGGTTCATCAAAGTCGACTTGCCCGAACCCGACGGTCCCATGATGGCGACATACTCACCCTTCTGGATCTCGAGATTCACGGCCTGGACGGCGTGAATCCGTTCCTCGCCCATCGAATACGTCTTCCACAAGTCCTGAGTGCGAATCACCACCCCGTCTTGGGGAAGCCGCTCACCCCGATGAGGGTCCTCCGCGGCTGTCGCGGGTGTCGTTCGTATCTTCTTGCCAAATGAAAGCCGAACCCGCATGAGAACACGACCTTCTCTTGTTCCGCTGGGGACTGCCGTGGGTGGGCGCTCAGCAGATCAGCGAGAAGGACGACCCCAGTTGGACAATTCGTTGTCGACTTTGACCGACGCGCCCGGCCGAATCGTCCTCAAGACCTTGTAGCTTCCGGTGACAATCTCCTCGCCTTCTTCGAGGCCCTCGATCACCTCAATGCGAGTGGCGCCTGTGATACCGGTCCGCACGGGGCGAAACTCAACGCTGCCCTCGCTAACCACGAATACTCCTTCGACCTCTTTGCTGGGCTCTCCCGTAGAACTGGCTGCTCGCGCCGTATCACGGGATTGCGGGGGCTCGAGGTCCGAGGACTCACGGACCGTTAAGGCTTGGATTGGTACCGTCAACGCGCGTTCCCGGGTTGCCGTGGTAATTCGCGCTGTGCAGGACATTCCCGGACGGATCGCCTCGGTCGGCGCGTCAAGCGCCACCACAACCTTGAAATCCTTGGCCTCTTGGCTCGCCACGGCACTCTGGGAGGCCGCTAGTCCGGTGGTCCTCAGAATCGCGGTGTTGCCGATCTCGGTCACGCGCCCCGAGAATGTTTGGCCGGGAATGGCATCGATGCTGACCTCGGCCACTTGGCCCAAGGTAACGTTGACGATATCCGTCTCGTCGACTTTGACCTCCGCCGTAATCAGCGACATGTCGGCAATGGTCATGATCAGGCTGGCCGCCGAATTCTGAATGCCGGGCACCACCGTTTCACCTACTCTCACGGGAAGGTTCGTGACGACGCCCTCGATGGGCGCAACCGAGTAGTGCTTCTCGAGCACGTTGCGGACTCGGCGCAGTTGGGCTTCGGTCTGCTCGACCCGCCGCCCTGCGGAATTCCTCTGGGCGACCACTTCTTCCCGCTGCGCTCGGAGCTGCTCCAGCCGGGCAGCCGCCTCTTCCACCGCCGCCTGAGCGGCATCGTAGTCCGCCCGTCTCTGATCGTAGTCTTGCCGGGCGATTAACTTGTCCTCGAGAAGCTCGCTGGCGCGGCCGTAGTTGATCTTGGCGCGCCGGAGTTCAGCTTGAGATCGTTTCAACGATGCCTGTTGCGTCTTTTGGTTCGCTTCGTTCGACTCAATGGCTGCGTCGCGAGCAGCAAGCTCGGCCCTGACTAGTGCGAGCGAGGCCTTCTGGGCAGCGACCTCGGCAGCGGGCTGTACCGTTTCCAGCTTGGCCAACTCCTGCCCTGGCTCGACCATGTCGCCTTCTCGCACATAGATGTCGGTGAGCCGGCCCATGCTGTCAGCGCCTATGTTGATGTAGTTGCGGGGCTTGACTTCCCCGGACGCCGTGACGACCGAGACTAGATCCTGTCGGGCAACCTTGCCCGTTTGGACCCTAACAACCCCTCGTTGGAGATAGGAGTAAACGCCCGAGCCGATGCCCGCGGCGACGACGAGGCCAACGGCGGCCAACAGAATCTTTTTGCCGCTGCTCATGGGTTGTTGAATTAAGGCCTGCTTGGCAGCTCCCGGACACCCCACTTAGTAGCTTGGCGAGGCAATGCCTGCCGGGAGTGGAGCGAAACTTACCCCGTGACGATGGCGAAAGGCCAAAGCCAACTATGCACCAAGCGTAGGACCAATGCTCAGTCTATCAAAGGCTTCGCTGCACAGCGGGCCACCAGAGCAACTAGGGATCATGACGAGGCAACCCTGCCGACCGAAAGGCATCTGAACGTTGCGCCGCTCCCCACAGTCTTCTATACGCTGTGTTTTCTCATAGCCATGCGCGCGGCAAACTGCGTGCTAGAATCGGGGGCAGCTTAGCCGAGGGCCCTTAGCTCAGTGGTTAGAGCTGCGGACTCATAATCCGTCGGTCGTAGGTTCGAATCCTACAGGGCCCACCACGTGTTCAGTTGCTTAGCCACGAGTTCGCTCTAGATTCGGAAATGTGGGGACCGAAAGCGACGTGGCGCACGCTTTCAGCCTGCTGTGCCGGCATTCTTGCCGGCATCCCACCGCCCAGCGGCGGAGCCGGCGCACCAACGGACATGTCGCCACGAATGGCGACACGGCACGCCGCAGGCATGCGCCACGTCGCCCGGGACGATCGGACTCTTGGTCGGGCGTGGCTTGTTTGGTGGTGCTGTTCACTATGGTCCCGGTAGGTTCAAGAACAAAGCCTGTTCAACGCCGGTCGTCCGAACGCTCGTGAGAAATGCGGACTAGGAGGGACTAGGAGACAACCCCGATGAACGATGGTACCCGACTTGACCCCATTCGCTTCGAGGTGATCCGCCATGCGCTCGTCGAAGCGACGGAGGAAATGGCCATTACCCTTCGGCGCAGCGCCTATTCGACCAACATCAAGACCAGGGCCGACTTCTCTTGCGCTTTTTTCGACCGCCATTTGCGGCCCATAGCCCAGGCTTCCGGCCAGCCGATTCACCTTGGCTCCCTGGTGGTGCTGCTGCCGCGCGTCATCCATGAATACGGACCCGAGAACCTGGCTCCCGGCGACGCCATTCTCGCTAACGATCCTTATCTGGGTGGTGTTCACCTCAATGACATCACTCTCATTTCGCCGGTGTATGACCAGGATGAACTCTTCGGCTATGTGGCCAGCCTGGTTCACCACGTAGACGTAGGCGGAGGAGCGCCGGCCAGCATCGGCGCCTTCCGCGAGGTTTACCAAGAGGGCATCATCATTCCCCCGGTCAGGCTGGTGCAGGGAGGCGAAATCGTGCCTGACATCTTTCGACTCGTTCTGGCACAGATCCGCTCCCAGCGCGAGACGGCAGGCGACTTTCGGGCTCAGTTGGCGGCCAACAATACCGGCGTCCGCCGGCTGAGCGCACTACTGAGCCGGTGGGGAAGCGAGGAATTGACCTTCTACATGGATGAATTGGTCACCTACACGGAGCGCCGCGCCCGAGCGGAGTTGGCCCATCTTCCCAAGGGGGTCTTTACCGCTGACGGCTACGTGGATAATGACGGCTTCAGCGATGAACCGGTCCATCTGGCGGCGAAGGTTGTCATTGACGACGAGGGCGTATTGTTCGATTTCAGCGGCTCCGATCCCCAACGGAGGGCGCCGGTAAACTCCACCTACGCGATGACCTATTCGGCGTGCGCGTATGTGCTCAAGTGCCTGATCGACCCGGATGTGCCGGTCAATGCCGGTTTCCATCGCCTGGTGCGCCTGATCGCTCCGGAAGGGACGGTAGTGAACGCCACGGCCCCGGCGCCGGTGGTGGGAGGCTGGGAAACGCAGACGCGGCTGACGGACGTGATTCTGAAGGCTCTGGCCGCAGCAGTCCCCGACCGCGTTCCCGCGGGCACCAAGGCCATGATATGCCAGGTGGGTCTTGGCGGCGCCGACCCCCGCACGGGCGAACTCTATGCCTACTACGAGGCCCTTGCCGGCGGGTACGGGGGCCGGGCGACGCGTGACGGCCCCGATGCCGTCCAGGCCCATGGCCAGAATACCGAGAATGCGCCCATCGAGGAGATCGAAATCAACTACCCTTTTCGCATCAGTCGCTACGAACTGGTGGAAAACTCGGAAGGCGCGGGCCGATATCGCGGCGGGCTGGGCTTGCGCCGGGATTATCTGTTCCCCGATCACGAGGTGTCCTTTACGGTTTTGGCGGATCGGGATCGCTGGGGGCCCTGGGGGCTGTTTGGCGGACTGGCAGGCCGCAAGGCCCGCTATGTTTTGAATCCTGACGGTGAAGCCACGGAGTTGGGATCGAAAGTGACCCTGGAGCTGAAACCAGGCGATGTAGTGAGCTATCGCACCTGCGGTGGAGGCGGCTACGGGCCGCCCGAAGAACGTGATCCACGGGCAGTGCTAACGGACGTCGGCGAGGGCAAAGTGAGCCCGGAGCGGGCGCGCGAGGTTTACCGCGTGGCCATCGACCCAACAGCGGGGCGGATTGACGCCAAAGAGACCGCAAGGCTACGCGCGGAAAGGAACAACAACCCTGGCATATAGGCTGGGCATAGACATTGGCGGCACCTTCACCGACGCGACCCTCATCGATGAAGATACGGGGGAGATCCGCATCGCTAAAGTCCCCTCCACGCCCCAAGACCCGTCGGTGGGTTTCCTGGAAGTCACTCTTCGGATTCTGCGCCGGAACAACGTCGCCCCGGCCGAGGTGTCCTACGTGGTTCACGGCGCCACGGTGGCCACCAATTCCATCATCGAAGGCAAGGTTGCTCGGACGGGATTCATCACCACCGATGGCTTCCGGGACATGCTGGAGATCGCTCGCCAAGTCCGGCCGAGCCTGTATGACCTACAGTTTGAGAAGCCCAAGCCGCTAGTCCCTCGAAACCTTTGTTTTGGCGTCCCGGAACGGTTGGATGCCCAAGGGCAAGTCTTGACGCCGCTCGACGAAGCCGCCGTGCGGCGCGTCGCGGAGCAACTGCGCCGCGAGAGGGTGGCCGCGGTCGCCGTCTGCTTGCTGCACGCCTACGCGAATCCGGATCACGAAAAACGGGTCGGGGAGATCATCGGGGAAGTGTTCCCCGAGGCCATCATTTCGCTTTCCTCCGAGGTGGCCCCGGAGTTTCGGGAATACTTTCGGGCGAGCACGACCGTCATCAATGCCGCCATCCGGCCCGTGGTGGCCCGCTATCTGGAGCGGATCGAGAAGCGTCTCCGCGAAGAGGGGCTAGCGGCGGAATTGCTCTTGATGCAGAGCAGCGGCGGGGTCTTTACCTTTGCGGAAGCGCGCCGAAAACCGGTCTTCATGGTGGAGTCGGGCCCGGCAGCGGGCGTTATTGCGGCGGCCTATCTGGGAAACAACCTAGGCTACGAGGACGTGATTGCCTTCGATATGGGCGGAACCACGGCCAAGGTGGGCCTCATCCCGAACGGCGAGCCAAAGGTAACCAAGGACTATGAAGTGGGAGCGGCGGCCCAGGCCGGGGTCGGCTCCCATCGGGCGGCGGGTTATCCGATCCGTACGCCCGTCATTGATTTGGTAGAAATCGGCGCCGGGGGCGGCTCCATCGCCTGGGTAGATCCCGGCGGCATCCTGCGCGTGGGCCCCCAAAGCGCGGGCGCCGATCCTGGTCCGGCCTGCTACGGCAAAGGGGGGACTGAACCCACGGTTACTGACGCTAATCTGGTTCTGGGACGCCTCAGCCCAGACCTTTTCCTGGGCGGCGAGATCGAATTGGATGTGCAGGCTGCCCGGCAGGCCATTGAGCGACGGTGCGCCGATCCGTTGGGGATGGACGCCGTCGAGGCGGCCCACGGCATTGTCGAGATTGCCAATGCCGCCATGGTCAATGCGCTGCGCCTGGTCTCGATCCAGCGGGGCTACGATCCCAGGGATTTCGCGCTGCTGGCCTTCGGCGGGGCCGGACCGGTTCATGCCAATCGTTTGGCGAAAGAAACCGGCATGCCGACTACGATCATCCCGATGATCCCGGGCACGACATCGGCCTTGGGCTTACTGGTCACCGATCTGAAGCATGACTACTCGACGACCATGATTGAGCGCATCGACCGGTTGGATATCGCGGCGGCGGAAAGCGCTTATCAAGCGATGGAGGCGCGGGGACAAGCTACGCTGGAGCGCGAGAGGGTAGAGCCTGAACGGATGAGCTTCCAGCGGCAGGTGGACATGCGCTACGTGGGTCAGAGCCACGAGTTGACGCCGTCGTTACCCCACAGCCCCCTGAATGCAGCTGAAATCAGCCGCGTCTTGGAGCAGTTCCACCAGGAGCACAATCGGGCTTACGGCTTCAGCGCCCCGGGCGAACCGGTCGAGTTCGTTAGCCTCAGGCTGACCGCAATCGGCCAAATCATGAAGCCCCGGCTGCGTGAACTGGAACCACACCAGGGAGCCGTGGATCTCGCTTCGGCGCTGAAAGCAACTCGGCCGGTTTACTTTGCCGAGAGCGGCGGCTACGTGGATTGTCCCATCTATGATCGCTATCGGCTGGCAGCCGGACACATTCTCACCGGACCGGCCATTGTCGTGGAGCTCGATTCCACCACGGTGATCCACCCGGGCTACCAGGCCGAGGTAGACCGGTTCGGCAATCTGATCCTCGGAGAGACGTAGCCGCACTCATTCTTTGCTCCAATACTTATCCACGTAGTGATGAATTTGCTCGCGCATGAAGCGGGAGGAATCGGGCGCCTTTTCCGGCAGATAGGCGAACACCTGACTTGTCATGATGCCGTCAAAACCGACTTCGCTCAGTGTCCGGAAGAATAGATCCCAGTCGATCTCTCCTTCCCCGATATTGAGATGCTGGTGAACGCGCGCCGTCGAACCGGCCGGGTTGACGACGTAGCGCCAGCCGGCTTTATGGTTGAACTGCCCCGCTTGCAAAAGAGGCGCTGGTTTGAGCACCGGCATGCGCTGAAGCGGGTAGAAGCACGCGCGGCGTCCCGCCACTCGCCAAACCGTGTACCATGGGCGTCACCGGAGAAAAGTGCCATGAAAGAGCCCCACCTTGACCGCCGCAACTTCCTCACAACGACCGCCGGAACGGCTGCTGCGTTGGCCGCGGCTGGGTTGGCAAACCCGAAACCGGCGCGAGCTGCGAGCCCCAACGACACCATTCAGGTGGGCGTCATCGGCCCCGGCGGACGTGGCACCGAACTGCTCAAAGAATGCATTGAGTTCGGAAGCACGTATAAAGCCCGAGTCACCGCGGTCTGCGATATCTGGAATCAGCGTCTCGACGCCGCGGCGAAGCTGGTACGGGAGTCCTACAGTGTCGAGCCGAAGGCGCACAGGGATTTCAAACGAGTGCTCGAGGACAAAGACATCGACGCCGTCATCATCGCCACGCCCGACCATCAGCATTCGAAAATGCTCAAAGCTTCCATTGAGGCCGGCAAGGACGTTTACGTCGAGAAGCCAATGGGCAACGTCCTGTCTGAGGTGAACGAAGCCTTTGCCGCCGTCGAAAAATCCGACCGCATCGTGCAAGTGGGTACACAGCGGCGCAGCTACCCGCGGTATCGCTCGGCGATCGACATCATGCGGGAGCGCCGCATCGGCGACATCGTCAAGGTGGACGTCATCTGGAATGGCTACGCCCCCTACCGCTGGGCGAAACAGCAGGAGGAACTCGATGCGATCAAAGAGAGCGATGTTGATTGGAAAGCGTTTTTGATGGGCAAGCCCTACCGCCCCTTCGATCCCAGAATCTACCGCTCTTTCCGGCTGTTCCGCGATTTTTCGAGCGCCATCCTCGACCAGTGGATGACCCACGGAGTCGATGTCGTTCACATGCTTACAGGAGAACCTTATCCTAAGAGCGTCGTCGCACTTGGAGGAATCTACCAGTTCCACGACTATCGCGAAAATCCCGACACGATGCAGGCTGTGCTCGAATACGGCCACGGCGGCAGGAAGTTCCTGGCGACCTACGCAACCTGCCTGTCAAACGGGGCTGCCAGAGCGACGCGGGTTCTCGGCACACGGGGCACGCTGGAGGTTGAGGACGTCTGGCGGGTTTCCGGCGACGGCGTCGAGGGGGAAGACGCCCTTCAGGAAGCGGAGGAAATCCCCGAGAAGCCCGGCACCCTGCATCACATGGCCAATTGGCTGGATTGCGTTCGCCGACGCGCGCCGCAGGATTTGTACTGCCCGGCGGGCGCCGGCTACGGCCATTCGGTGGCCTGCATCATGACCAACGATGCGATGTGGAGCGGGCGGCGTATGATGTTCGATCCTGAAAAGCGGGAGATTCGCGCGGGGTGAGGGCTACACGTCCGGTGGTGACAAACACTACTGTTTGTCCTCGTTGGCAGTGGTGGCAAGCTTCAGCTTGTCGTCTGGGCCGTCAGGACTATTGCATTTGATCGAGGACTTCCTATGCATCGCAGAGCTTTCACGAAAATCATCGGGGCGGGCGCTGCCTTGCTGCCTCTCTCTCAAGGCCAATCTGAGCCGTCAAAGCCTATCAAGGTAGGCGTCGTCACGCACCCCGGAGGCGCGCATCTCGGTTTATATTTCGCCGCGCTGGCCGCTGCTCAGGACGGTGACTCTGTTGTCCTTTCAGACCCAAGCGGGCAATCGTTCGAGTCAGCCCGCAAAACTCTAGGGAACAAGCTGACAGGGACGTACAAAGACCTCGCCGAGATGCTCCGCTCGGAAAAGCCGCGGATGGCGCTTGTCACAATGGAAGCTGTCCTCGCACCGCCCGCTATAGAGGCGTGCTTGGAAGCCGGGTGTCATGTGTTGGCCGAGAAGCCGGCCTGTGTCCGTGCGGCGGACTTTGAAAAACTCACCCGCAAGGCGAACGAGAAGAACGTTCACTTGATGCTGGCTCTCGCCAACCGGCTGAACCCGGAGATTGCCGAAGCCCGGCGGCTCATTCGAGAAGGTAAGATCGGCCGGATCTACGGCATGGATATCTACATGATCGCCGACCAGACGCGCCTAACCCGGACCTCTTATCACGAGAGTTGGCGGGCGCAAAAGGCTCGTGGCGGCGGCGGACACCTGATCTGGCTCGGCATCCACTGGCTCGACCTGGCGATGTATCTGACCGGCTCGCGAATCACCGAAGTCGCCGGTTTTACGGGTGTCGTCGGCGGACAGCCGCTCGACACCGAAGACTCCGCTGCCATCGCCATGAAGTTTGACAGCGGCACCTTCGGGACGATGACTTCGGGCTACTACCTCGATCGCCGCTATCACTCGCAAATCAAGATCTGGGGATCCAAAGGCTGGCTCGAGCTGCGGCGGTTCCGGGGCAGCGCGGAAGAGTTCCCTTTGGAGTGGTACAGCACGACGGAAACCAACCCCCAAATCCATGGTTACAAGAATCCAGGAACGCCGACCGGCTACACGCCGTTCGTGCGAGCTGCCGTGCGGGCCAGCGCGGGCCTGCAGGATCCTCCGCTCACCGGCGGCGACGGGCTTCAGGTTCTGAAGACCATCTTTGCCGCCTACAAAGCCGCTGAAACAGGACGGACCCAGCGGGTAATGTAGGCCGGTTCGCGTGCGCGGAAAACTCGCGCACTGCTAGGCGCCACGTAGCTACGCCGCGCTAAGTTCTGCGGGGAGGACGCCGGCTGCCCGGCTGCGTTTCAGGAGCGAGGCTACTGTGAGAGCACGACCACCTTTCGGCACGAAGCTAGCCCTAATACTATTGACTTAATAACATTTATGTGTTCGCCTGTTTTGGAGGACAGGAGGCCGGGCGATGGCACGAACATTGGCGCCGCGGCCCCCGGGGGCGCGGATTACCGACTACAGCAGCTTGGGCGTGGTGGCCCCGTGGTTTCCCCGGGGGAGGGTGGATCAGGTGCTGGCGAAGAGCGGCCAAACCAGCCGCCGCCAGCGCCACTTGCCGGCACCCGTGGTGGTCTACTACGTCGTGGCGCCGGCGCTCGACAGGCCGGTCTGCTACCGCGAGGGGCGGCTCTACTCGCGTCCAGCGCTGCCACGTCAGCGCGGCTCAGCAACTCACTGGTTGGCTCGTCGTTATTCCAAGCCATAAGCTAACTTCGCATGTGGTGCCCGCGCCCGCCACAAACCAATCCACGCGCTCCTGCTAGACTGAAGATGAGCTTCCCACGGGGACCAATTCGATGAAAACCGATATCCATCCCGCCTACGAGCTCGTGAACGTCAATTGCGCCTGCGGGAGCACTTTTCAGACCCGCTCGACACATAAAGGCGACATCCACCTGGAAATCTGCTCCGCCTGCCATCCCTTCTTTACCGGCAAGCAAAAGCTGGTCGACACCGCGGGCCGAGTGGAGCGCTTCCGGAAGAGATACGGTAAGGCTAAGACCTCCCCGAACCAGCCCGGGCTAGCCCCGGCAGGGGCGGTGGAGAGTAGCCCAGGCTAAAGCGAAGCGAAACCCTGGGTTGGCAAAGCCCACCGACCAGCCCTGAAGAGGCGCAGGACCAAAGGGTGCCCGGTCCTTCGTCGAGAACACACCGTGGACGAGAATTCGGGCTGGCGTCTGCGCCATGGTTCCCTCCGCCCTTTCAGGGCTCGACTCTGTTCAATCCCTACCCGGGGTTCCGCCGTCGGCTCCATCCCAGGCTGGATTCCGGCGCCGCTTCGCGGCTCCTCTGGCACTTTTGGTCCAGAGCAGACGAGACCACCGTTTTCTTGCCCATGGCGGAGCGATGGGCTGCTCTTGCTTTAGCCCGCTTTTCTCACCAGGTGGTGAGGCGAAGTGCGTGAGAGGCCCGTCAGTACAAGGCGCGCGCCACTCAGCGCGCGGAGGCGTACTTGAACAGTACATTGAGCACGGTGAGCAAGCGCAACGACGTAATGGCGGGCCTATCGTGTGCTTCGACCGTCAGCTGGTGAGAAATGCGGGCTAGGCTGTCTTCTCCATCCGCAACCGCTTGGCGTAGAGCGACTTAGCGTTAGGTCCCATCCCATCAACCCGGCATAAAGTGTTGCCCATGTGCCCGCTCTAAACTGTTACCTATGTCCCGGTCTGCCCAAGGTTTGTCGTGAGAATGCCGGCTAGACAGGGACGGCCAGGCCTGCGTCGCCCCCGGCTTGGACAGCAGTAACGGCGGCGGTGTAGTAAATGTCCTCCGCCGAGCTGCCGCGGGAGAGGTCGTTAGCGGGGTTGTTCAAACCCTGCAGGAAAGGCCCTAGAGACTGAGCTCCTCCCAGCCGCTCGGCCAGCTTGTATCCGATGTTGGCGGCATCGAGTGCCGGGAAGATCAATACATTGGCTCGGCCGGCTACCGGAGAGCCAGGGGCCTTGGATCGACCTACGGATTCCACAAGTGCCGCATCCGCCTGTAGTTCGCCGTCGACGCTGAGCTGCGGCGCCCGCGCCTGGATGATCCGCAAGGCTTCAATGACCTTTTCCACCATGGGATGCTGGGCACTCCCCTTCGTGGAAAAAGACAGCAGCGCCACACGGGGAGGATCGGAGAGGAACCGCTGTGCATTCTCCGCCGCGGCGATCGCGATCTCAGCAAGTTGACTGGCACTGGGATCTGGAACCACTGCCGGGTCGGCCAAAAAGATAACACCCCGACTGCCCCACCGCGGCTCAGGGTGGACAAGGATCATGAAGCTCGAAATAAGCCGAAAGCCTTCCTTGACGCCTACGCAGTGAATCACCGCACGGACGGTCTCAGCCGTCGTGTTACTGGCGCCGCCTACCATGCCATCCGCATCTCCAGCCCTCACCATCAGCGAAGAGAAGTAAAGGGGCTGAACGGCTATCCTGCGAGCTTCGGATTCGGTCACACCACGGGATCTTCGGCGCTCATGGTAAAGGGACGCGTAGTGCTCGGTCTTTTCAGATGCTTTCGGGTCGACGAAGCCTACCCCAGCGACGCCTCCTCCAGTCGGGCTGACTAGAATGGGGACCGCGACTTTCTCTCGGGCCAGCCGCTCAGCAGCGACTCGCACTCGCTCATCGTCCCCGTCCGGGAAGACGATTCGCTTGTTGAGGGTGCGAGCGCAGTCTACTACCCGGTCCAAGAACGCCGACATTCTTCCGATCTTACTATGGCCGCGTGTGGGGATGCGGACAGACCGCCTTGCGAAACTGCCAATACGTTGCGCCGCAGCGACAGAGTGGAGAGCTTAGAACAAGCTCGTGATGGCGAAATAGATGCCCAGGGCGTAAATCATGCCGATGGTGAAGAAGACGAAATACATTTGTGACTTGATCGTCTTCAGGTCCTTGCCGGCGTTGCGGCTTAGCCCCTCGCTGATACTTTGACTCATTCCACGGATCAATTCCTGGGAGAGAGACCCCTCGCTGGCGCCGCCTTCGCTGAGCTTTTGCACTCGCCGGCGAAGTTCCTTAACCTGGTCGCCGGTCTGCGCCGCCCAGGTAGACCAGCGCGACGTTTCCTCCTCGACCAAAGCCTTGACGTTCCCTCCTTCGCCGGACTGCTCCGCCTGAGAGAATCGTCTTTCTAGGTCTTCCATGCGGGCCAGCAGCTCCGGCTGATAGGCCTGGGCGCCTCCGCCATCGGGGCCGGATTGCTCGAGAGCGGCAATACGCTCAGCGAGCTCTGCAGGGACTTCCGAGGAGGTTGATTCTTGCAGCTCCCGTTCAATCAAGTCGAGCCTGGACGTGAGCTCGGTAACCCTTGGCTCCGACCCACCCTCAACGGAACCTTCGATGGACTGCAAACGGGCGGCAAGCTCAGCGACACCCGCGTCTTCTCCGTTCCTTGCAGCTTCCTCCAGTGCGTTGAGGCGGACCGTGATTTCGCCGATCTGTGGATCGTGATCCGGCTGATCCGTTTTCCGCTCCAAGGAAGCCAGCCGCATCGACAAATCGTCGACACGGGGGTCGGCGGCCGCTGCCGCGGAGGCCGACTCCAGTTGCCCCAAGCGAGTGTTGACTTCGTCTAGGCCCGAGCCGGCGGGAACTTCCGCGATCCTGTTTTCCAGAGATTGAAGCCGCTCGGAGATCTCGCTGCCCTGGGAGTCGGAGCCTCTCTCCGCCAAAGTTGACTCGACAATCAACAAGCGTGTGCGAAGTTCTCCCATCTCCCCGTTTTGGCCGGCCTGGCTCACACGTTCATTTACGGAGGCTAGTTGCTCTTTGATCTCGGCGAGCTCTGATTGAGAAGCGCTTTCCAGCGCTTGCTGTTCGAGTGACGCGAGACGCCCGGAAAGCTCCTGAACGTGAGAACTGGATGCGCTCCCAGCCTGGGTTCCTTCTAGCGCGGAAAGCCGAGTAATGACTTCGTTGTTGGCTTCCAACGAGGAAAGTCGACCAAAGACTTCGTCCACACGCGGGTCGACGGCGGGTTGATTGGTTCGCTGCTCTAACGCGGCTAGGCGGTCTGTCAAACCGGCCACCCGGGGATCGGCAGCAGGGTCGGCGGCCCCGGTTTCAAGGTTCTGCAGACGGCTCGCTATTTCTTCGATCTGGGGACCGGACGAGGGCTGCTCCGCACGCTCTTCCACGACCGCCAAGCGCTCGCTGATCCCTCCGACGCGTGGGTCCTCAAGCGATTGCGCGGTCTTTTCCTCCAGAGACTCCACCCGGGAGACAACTTCGTCCACTCGAGGATCTGGTTTGTGCTCTTCTACTCTGCCTTCAAGGGCCGATATACGAGTGGCCAGAGCGTCACTTTGTGCGTTGATCGCGAGATCCGCCGTCTGGCGCTCGAGGCCCTCGACTCTAGTAGCGACGTCGTCGAACCGGGGGTCCTGATACGGCTGTTCGACCCGCCCCTCCACTGTCGCCAGGCGCTCGGCCATTCCTTCCACTCGGGGGTCATCGGCCGGCTGCGCTACTCGTTCCTCAACCCCCGCCAGGCGTTCCCCAAGCCCCGCGACTCTTGGGTCGGCCAAGGGCTCAGCAACGCGGCTTTCTACACTCTCCACCCTGGAGACTACTTCATCCAACCGTGGATCATATGACGGATCGAGAGAACGCTGTTCCAATGTCCCCAAGCGTTCCGTGATATCGTCGACTCGGGGGTCTGCCGGCGGCTGGGCAGCCTGACCATCCAATCGTCGTAGTCGGGCGTCGATCTCCTCGAAGCGAGAATCCTCCTTGCGAACAGCGTGGTCTTCCAACGCCGAGAGGCGTCCTCCTAACTGCTGCATCTGCCCTTCTAGCTGAAGCTCCTCTTCCTTTGCCGTAACAGCGTCTAGTCGGCGCTCAAGACCATCTATGCGGGGATCCTGTGCGGGCGCCTTGGTGACAGCCTCAACCGATCCTATCCTGAGCACCACGTCGTCCATCCGCGGATCGGCTGCGGGCAGTTGGCGCATCTTGCTTTCCAGTTCCGAGAGCTTCTGCTCCAGCTCGCGGGAGACAATTCCAGCTTCCTCAGCTCCCCCACCTCGCTCCAGAACGTCCAAACGATGCGCGATCTCGTTCAGCAAAGGTTCGGAGGCACCCTGCCCTAACTTCCGCTCCACCTCCGAGATCCGTAGCATGACTGCGTCGACTCGCGAGTCGGTGCTTATGGACTCTACTTGCCTTTCCATGCTACTCACACGGGCAAGCATCTCTCCGGCGGGCCCGGTCTCCACCTCGCGCGGTGAGCTTTCAAGTCTTGATTCGAGCAACGTCCGAAGCTGAGAAGTCTCCTCTCGCTGCTCCTCGATCTGTTGCTGGAGAGAGCTCATAGATTCCTCGTCTTGGCTTCGGCTTTCGCTGAGTTCCTGATGCTGATCGACAAGATCAGCGTTGGTGGTGGAACCGGTACTCCTCTTGCGATCGGATTTCCTGGTACGATTCGATTCGGATTTGGCCAAGGCTGTGGTCCTCCCTTTCTCGCCCTGGGCACGAACCCTAGGGTTCGATGATGGCGCACTTGGGCCGGTAAACTCCACCGTATCTTGAAGTTTCGTCCCAGAGCCCTGAGGCAACAATAGGCAGGTTGTCTTAATTCCAGGTGTATTGGAACCTACGCCGTTCGTCGGACTTCCAGACGGTCTCGAGCAGTAGGCCCAGCCCCCGCAGGGGGCGTAGGATAATAGCCCAACCTGGAGCCGCTAGGCGAAACCGTGGGCTCGGTATGCATAAGTGAACAAGCCCCGGAGGGGCGCAGGAAAATGCTCATCAAGGCAGGCCGGCAGAACCCCAAACTCAGGTGGGATGACAAGGATGACCGCTGGCCGGTGCGGAGATGGTATGAGGTCTGATCCCGACAGGCGTCAGGGACTCGGTGGCCCTCCGACCTCCTTGGTAGGAGCCTCGCGGGCCGGTGCCGAGGTGACCATGGCAACACAGATCTTGTCGACCCGGCTGCGAATGTACGATGCTTGTACGCCGTAGTTGTTGACAAGTATCGAAAACGCGAGGTGACGGCCATCGAGAGCAGTAGCGTAGCCCGAAATAGCCGTGACGTGCGCCAAGCTCCCCGTCTTGGCGCGGATTCTACCCTTGGCTGATGTCCTGGCGAACCGCCAGTCCAAGGTGCCGTCCTCCCCCGAAACGGGTAAGCTTGACACAAAGTTCTCGCGGCTAGGCGAGTTCCACATGTAGGTCAGAAGCCGTGTTGTCGCCCCCGGGGTGACGAGGTTGCGGCGGGACAGTCCCGATGCATCCTGAAGCTTGGATTCCTGAGGCCTCAGTCCCGCTTCGACGAGAAAGCTCTTTAATTCCGCCAGACCCGCTTCAAAACTACCCACCCCGCGCCGCCGGTAGCCAACCTCGCACAACAGCATCTCGGCGTGAAGGTTCTGACTGTCTTTGTTGATAATCGGCAGAGTCTGGGCCAACGGTGCCGACTCAACAGCCGCCAGCTTTGCGGCGTATGCTTTTGGCTTGCGATTCGGCAGGCGCTTGAGGCTCGGGAACTCGTGGGGATGGGCGTGCCTGGCGACCGGGGCCCCATCGATAGTGACGCCCAGGCGCTTGAGTTCCCCCTGGAGGGCAAGAGCGGCAAATAGGGCCGGGTCGTCAACGGCGACTGACAGCACGCGGCCTCGCGAGCGGATCGAGATATCTCCCCACAGCAGTAGTTTTCGGGAGCCGGGCTGGCGCTCGAAGCCCAGGCCGCGAGCGACCGTCCGGGTGGGAGCTGTTCGTGCGCGGTTATCAAGGGAGAAGTATTCGATCTTAGGGGTGACATCAACTCGGGCCAGCTGTCGGGGTGCCGTGCCAGGCAATACCCTGAGCTTGACCATGTTGTCGTTGAACGATAGGGCGCTGATCGGTGCGCCGTAGGCCCAATAACCGTCCTGCATGGACCAGCCCGGCGGATGGCGTTGCCACACATAACGGGTATCGTCCCCGACTACATTACCCTCAATCCTGCGAATCCCCGCGTCGACCACCTGCTGGGCCAAGTCGGTGATGGGCCGTAGGAGGTTCTTTTCAAAATCCTTGTCCGGATCGTAGGGAATGACTCGGGACGACAGATTAGGATCGCCACCTCCGAGCAAGATCAGATCTCCTGGGACCACGCCGTCCTCCGCCGGCGGTGCTTCTACTACTACACTCGTAGTGTAAGTATGCTGTGGACCCAGCCTGACCAGCCCAAGGGCGGTAGAAAACAGTTTGGCGTTTGAAGCCAACACAAAAAGCTTGTCGGCGTTGTACTCGTAAACTGTCTGGCCGCTTTCCAACTCCGCGATCTTGATTCCCCAGAAAGCACGGCTGGCCGCCTCATGACCTAGAATCTCGGAGATTTGCTCGGCGAGCCCGGCTGCTGGTGCAGGTACGGCGACCGCGAGGACGAAAAGAATCCAGCGGGCGAGACTTCTGCTTCGGTGCGACGCCCCATGCAGCAGTCGGGTGAGTGCTTTGGCCGCGGGGAAAATAGTCGGCAAGACGGCCCTATCTCTCAAGAACCTTCACAGAATCTTGGCCATCGCCTTGGCGAAGTAGGTGAGGATCCAATCCGCTCCCGCGCGTTTAATCGAGGTGAGGGACTCGATCATGGCTCGCTCCTGGTCCAACCATCCGTTTCTACCCGCGGCGACGATCATGGAGTATTCGCCGCTCACCTGGTACGCAGCGAGCGGCACTTGGAACTGCTCTTTGGCCCGGTAAATGACGTCAAGATAAGGCAAGGCCGGCTTGACCATAATCATGTCCGCCCCTTCCTCGATGTCGAGGGCGATTTCGCGCATCGCCTCTCGCTGGTTGGCGGGATCCATCTGGTACCCGCGGCGGTCGCCGAACTGGGGGGCCGATTCAGCCGCTTCTCGAAAAGGACCGTAGAAAACGGAAGCGTACTTGGCCGCATAGGAAAGGATCGGGAGGCTGGAATGGCCATTCTCATCAAGCGTTTTTCGAATCGCTCCCACCCGACCGTCCATCATGTCGGACGGGGCAATGATGTCTGCCCCAGCCTTTGCTTGAGACAGCGCCGTCTTGCTCAGAAGCTCCAGGGTTAAGTCATTGTCTACGTCTTCACCGACGATTTTGCCGCAGTGACCATGGCTGGTGTATTCGCACAGACAACAGTCGGCGATCACTAAGACGTCACTGACCTTTTCCTTGATCGCGCGGATGGCCCGCTGGACGATGCCGTCCTCGGCATAGGCTCCGGAGCCTTCCGGGTCTTTCGACTCCGGTAAACCAAAAAGAATGACCCCCGGAACTCCCAAAGATGCGACTTCACGGCATTCCGCGACGATCTGATCAACCGACATCTGATCATTGCCGGGCATGGCGTCGATCTCACGGCGAACGCCCTCTCCCGGACAGACGAACAACGGAAGGATGAAATCGGCTGGCGAAAGCCTCGTTTCACGGACCGCCAAGCGCAGTAATTCGTTGCCCCGAAGCCGACGAAGTCGCGTGGCCGGAAATGCCATGTGCTCTATTGTAGTGGCTTCCACTAGCTTCGATCCAGCTTCCCGTGGCGCACACTCCCAGTGTGCCGCGTCGAGACTCTCTCGACGCTTGCCCTTCATCTTGCGACGGGACTATGCTCAGACATAATGACCCCACATCCCAGCAACCGAGGCGCCTTTCCAGGGTCCGCGTCCTTGGGCCGCATCGGCCACCGAAACTAGCCCGCCGTGATCCTACCCCGGACATCGGACATCGGAACTCGGAACGCAAGGCCACCGGGGATCGAAAGCCGTTTCTCTTGTTCGCGCCCGTGAGAGCCAACTTAAACTCGCCTGTATTTCACCAGTTTCCCAGCCTCGGGTCCCCAGCATGTCATGTAAGACAAGTTGTTCATTCAAAGCATCTTAGTTCCGATATCAGCGCCGCGGCCTTGGATTGGCGAGGTACAATATGATTGGGCACCCGAAGCATTCCGGGGGCAATTCGAGCACAGGCAATTCGGAGCAACGAGCCAAGGGAGCAAAGAAAATACCAAACAAAGCCAATATCAAGCAACCCATGGGGAATCAGTTGGTTACAGCTGCTTCCGGTGCCGCGGAACGCCCGGCTCGACAAGACCCGACGGATCGCTCCACCGGGTCACGGTCCACCCTCGCCTAAGTGCAGGTGACCGAAGGAACGGCCACAGGGCGATGACGACTATTGAGGGCAGGGGAACCACCGAGCGACAGAATTACCAAACAAACCCAATTTAGAGATAAGCCAAACCATTTCAATCACTTATCCTACGATCCCTAGGGCGAAGAAAAGGAACAGAAAAAGACGCACGAGCCCCGATGATTCCCCCCTCGTAAGACGGGCGAGTTAGCCTCGGGGCTTGGCCACTTCGTCTAATGGGGAACCTGCGACGTGGTACCCTTTCTCTTCGTAGCCGGGCATTCACGATCATATTCATGGCGGTATGAGATGGCTGAGAATGCTTGCCCGAGCAATTGTGAGGTGAATCTGACGCCTCGGACTGCCGGCTACGGGAGGTCGCGATGGAACTGAAAACGGTTAGGATGCGGATTCCCGAGGGTGCCAACCTAATCCTCGGCCATTCCCACTTTATAAAGACGGTGGAAGACCTTTACGAAATCATCGTGGGGACGGTGCCGCAGATGAAATTCGGCATCGCTTTCAACGAGGCCTCGATGGCGCGTTTGGTCCGCGTCGAGGGCAACGATGACGGGCTGAAGAACGTTGCTGCCGAAAACGCGCAGGCGCTCGCTGCCGGGCATGTGTTCGTCATCGTGATCAAGGATGGCTATCCCATCAATATTTTGAATCGGGTCAAAGACTGTCCGGAGGTCGCGCGAGTGTTCTGCGCTACCGCCAACCCGCTGGAAGTGATCGTCGCGGAGACGGAACAAGGGCGGGGCGTAGTCGGTGTTGTGGATGGGTCTTCGCCCCTGGGCATCGAGCAGCAAGCCGATGTCGAAGAGCGACAGGAGTTACTGCGCAAGATCGGCTACAAGCGGTAATGACAGCGTCTCCTGTGCGCCTAGAATGGCGATCGGGCGAGCTGCCTCTGTGGCGGGCGTTGAGAACTAGGGGGACAAGGAAGGGCAGCCACTGAACGAAGTGCCGGCCGCAAGGGCCAAAAGGCGCGCTGTTTTCGTAGCGATCCTGGCTAGGGGCCTTGCCATGCCCGGCAGCGTTGCACTGGCCGCAACCGCGACAAACCCAGCTATGAGGGCATACTCCACCATGTCCTGTGCTTTTCCGTCAGCCAGGATTTTTCGCAAACGTGAGAGCCGGTTTTTCATCGACGTGTCTTCCCGTTCGGTTCGCTATACCTACTAATTGTGCAGACAAAGATCTCTCCTGCCAAGAGTACGTGGGTACCGAATTAGGAATGGTACGGCAGTCCCAAATGATTAGACCGATGGCCTAGAAGCCTAAGGCTACTACACTACGGGGGGTAGCTAAAACGAACAAACGGGGCGGTGTTTAAAGGGGTATGTATCGGTGGGTCTCGAACTCGGGACAGGGGACAACTCTGCTAGTCATTCGGACCTTGCGGCGGCTATTGCTCTTCAATCACGGTAACCTCGGAGAGAGACGACTCCGCCTGATAGTGGGAAGCTACGTAGTCTTCTAAGATCTGGATAAACTCCCCTACGATGCCTTCTCCTTTGAGGGTTTTCAGCAGCCGGCCGTCCACGTAGACGGGAGCCTTCGGCTCCTCGAAGGTTCCCGGCAGGGAGATTCCGATGTTGGCGTGCTTGGACTCGCCGGGGCCGTTGACGACGCACCCCATCACCGCGACCCCCATCTCTTCCACGCCGGGGTATTGACTCTTCCAGACCGGCATCTTTTCCCGCAAATAAGTTTGGATCTCGTCCGCCATCTCCTGGAAGAAAGTGCTTGTAGTTCGGCCGCAACCGGGACAGGCTGTGACCTGGGGGGTAAAACTACGCAGTTCGAGCGACTGCAACACCTGCTGGCAAATGAGCACTTCCTCGGTGCGATCACCGTCGGGCGCGGGTGTCAGGGAGACCCGGATCGTATCACCGATTCCCTCTTGGAGCAAAATCGACAGCCCCGCCGTGGAGGCAACGATTCCCTTGCTCCCCATACCGGCCTCGGTAAGACCGAGGTGCAAAGGATAGTCGCAACGGGCCGCCAGATCACGGTAGACGGCCACCAGGTCCTGGACGTTAGAAACCTTGGCGCTCAAGATAATCCGATCATGCGCTAACCCGTAGGACTCGGCTGCTTCAGCAGACCGCAGTGCGCTGAGGACGATCGCGTCACGGGTTACCTCCGATGCCTCCTTGGGTTTGGCGAGGCGGGCGTTTTCGTCCATCAATTGGGTGAGCAAGGTCTGGTCGAGCGAGCCCCAATTGACCCCGATGCGCACCGGCTTATCGTTGTCGATGGCTACCTCGATCATGGTGCGGAAGTTGTCATCGTGCTTCTTGCCGATATTGACGTTGCCCGGGTTGATGCGGTACTTGGCAAGCCGTTGCGCGCACGGCGGGTACTTCTTCAGCAGGATATGACCGTTGTAATGAAAATCGCCTACGATCGGCGCATCGACACCGAGATCGCGAAGCGTTTCGACGATGCGGGGAACTGCTTCCGCGGCCTTATCGTGGTTAACGGTGATCCTCACCAGCTCGGAACCGGCTCGGGCCAGCTCCATGGACTGGTTCACGGTGGAGGCCGAGTCCGCCGTATCGGTGTTCGTCATCGACTGGACGACGATGGGGTGATCGCCGCCTACCTTGACACCGCCGACGTCACAAACAGCTGCTTTCCTACGCGCAATCGGCATCGATCCGTGGCCCTAGTAAGCTGTCCCAGACAAGACTTTCTGATCGTCCTGCCGACGTAGCGCACGCTTTCAGCGTGCCGTGTCGGGCTTTCGAGCCCGACATTTCCGAATCTATCGTGAACTCGTCTCCAGGCCGGCCCACTACTTCCGTGGGAAAAGAACTCTTGATTCTATCAGAGGGGGGGAGAGTCCCTTCTCGTAAAGGCACAAGTTGGGGTACCCCTTAGACCAGGTAGGCTTCCAGTGAGAATACGGCCGGCAATTGCGCGTGCAGCAGCTCCCACGTGTCGCCACCGTTTCGCGAATAGAAAATCTCGCCCCCAGCTGTCCCCACGTACACGCCCGCTTCGTCGCACGAGTCGGTCGCGGTAGAGTCTCGGAACACGTGCACGTAGGCGTGCTGTTTGGGCAAACCGCGAGTGAGTTTCCTCCAACTGCGCCCGCCGTTTTTAGAGCGCCAAACGGCAAACTGTGCATTGGGAACGTAGCGGCGTTCGGGACCGATTTCAGGAATTACATAAATCGTGTTCGGTTCATGCGGGTGAACACTGATCGGGAACCCAAAGCGCGAGGGAAGTTTTCCCGTAATGTCCTTCCACTGCCCCCCTGCGTTGTCGCTTCGATAGACGCCACAGTGATTCTGCTGGAAGAGTCTTTGGGGTGCTGAGCTATGCAGCGCCATTTTGTGCACGCATTGCCCAACGTTGGGGAACTTTTTGGGCAGAAAATCCGTGCGCACGCCCCGGTTCATCGGCTGCCAACTGTCGCCGTCATCATCAGTACGGAAGCAGCCGGCCGCGGACACGCAAACGTACATTCGCTCCACCTTCGAGGGATCGAGCACTACCGTGTGGAGGCACAGGCCCCCTCCGCCAGGCTGCCATTGATTGCGACTGCGATGCGCAGTGAGACTCCTTACCTCGTACCAATTCTTGCCGGCGTCATCGGAGCGGAAAAGCGCTCCCGGGTCGACGCCGCACCAAAGGGTCTTGGGACGCGACTCGCGGTCGGGCTGCAGATGCCAGATACGGTTGATGGAAAGCCCTCTGCCCCGTGCGAACTCCAACCCCGAGCTCGCCTTACGCCACACTTTGCCGCGACTCGATCCCACTTGCACGTCGTGGCCCCACACAGCGTTGCCAATGGCGGCATAGAGTTTGTGTGAACGCTGGTCGCGAATCAGATGGTTCACTTCCCAGCCCGGGAAGAAGGGACCTGCGATTTGCCAGCGCCGCCGGCGTTGATCGCTTCGAAACAGGAACCCGCCCTTGCGAGTTCCCACCAGCAGATGCACTTCGCGCTCCCGCCCTGATTTCTTCTTGGCCATGTCCCGCTCTGAGTATTCTTACACGCCTGTGTAACGAGTCGTTCAAACCCGAACTGATTTGTCTAATCTAGAGGCAACTCACAGGGGCATAAGGGGGCAGTAGTACTATAGTCCTCGGGAGAGTAGAGAGATTCTCGCCCCAGACCACGGTGAAAAACCGATCGACTTTGGGTGAGTGACAAAGTAGTATTTTGGTTAGATGATCTCCCTTCCTATCGTAGTCCAGGTCGTACTTTACAGTAGGTCTCCTAGTTCTCCCCCCTTTGCCCAATCTTGATTTGAAGCCAAGAGATGGAGATCAAATTGCCGGCGCTAGATCGAAAACCAGCCCAACCTCAACCTGCCGCCTGTCAGGAGCAGTTTGTTCTAGATGCGTTACAGAGTTTTCTTCCGGCGCTGACAGCCGTTCTGTTCACCCACGTCGTTTATGCTTGGGTGACCCTCGAGGTTGCGTCTGCGGCGACGTTGGCGGCAATCAGTTTAGCCGCCAGCTTGATCTGCGTCTTCTTGTATTGGGGGTTACGGAGGCAGCAGTTTAGCCTCAAGCATGCCCACGTCCTCGCTGTAGTCGTCTTGGGCGTGGCCCTGTTGAATACTTTGGCCTACGTGGGCCTGGTTTCAGAAACGAGCCAACTCTTCATTTTTTGTCTCTTGCTTTTCGGGATTGGCCGCACGTTTTACTCTCTGAGTTGGGTTTTCGCCACCCAAACCGCTGCCATCCTAGCTTGGAGCTACGTCTGCTGGCTATCTCTTCCTGCACCAATAGGGAACGCCCTTGTGGGGGGAGCATTAGCCGTGGAGATTCTATCGGTCTGGGAGATCTACGTACACCGGAAAAAGCTTAGTCAAACTGAGCATGAGCAGCTGCAAAGAGAAAAGCGACGGCGAGCTGACCTTGCGGAGCAAAGCAAAACGGAGGAGCGCAGGCAGTTGGCTATCGAAGGTGCCAGCGATGGGCATTGGTACTGGGACCTGGAGGCCGACAAGGTCTATTTCTCCGCTCAGTGGGCTTCGATGTTGGGCTTCGACGAAAAGGACATCGGGAATGACCCGGATCAATGGTTCGACCGGGTTCACCCTAACCATCTACCTGAGCTGAAGGGCGCGCTGGCCAAACACTTGTACGGCAACAGTGACCAGTTCCAGTGTGAATACCAAATCTTACACCGAGACGGATTGTATTTTTGGGTGGTTAGTCGAGGAATGGCTTTAAGGAATACGGATGGAACTCCAACCGCCATCGCGGGCGCTCAAATCGACATAACACCGCTAATCAAAGTCGAGAAGAAGATCGTCGATGACTCCTTCCAAGACAAGCTTACGGGGTTACCGAATCGGCAGGCGTGCGTCGTACGACTTGAAAGGTGTCTAGACCTTTTGCGAGAGACCAGAGGCTACCTCTTTGCAGTCATGTTTTTGGACCTAGATCGGTTCAAGGTCGTCAACGACACTTTTGGTCATCTCATTGGCGACCAGTTACTGGCGGCAGTTGCGGAGCGACTCCAAAACTGTTTGCGAAGGAATAGGGGTGATACTGTTGGGCGCTTCGGAGGAGACGAGTTTGTCGTCCTTCTCGAGGAACTGGGGAATCGCGATGAGGCACTGGAAGTAGCTTGGCGGATAACCGACGCAATCGCCCAGCCTTTTCAGATAGGAGAACACGAGATCGTAACCGCAACGAGTATCGGCATAGCTTTCGGTGATTCGACGACCCAACAGGCAGAAGATTTGCTGCGGAATGCTGACACGGCCATGTACCAAGCGAAGGCCCGTGCGCAAGGCGAGGTTCAGGCATTTACTCCCGATATGCGCAACCAAGTGGTGAGGGCCTGTCAACTTTCCACCGAGCTGAGCAAGGCCATCGCAAACGAGGAGCTTTTTCTGCACTATCAACCCATGATCTCATTGCGCACCGGCACAATTGTGGGTGTCGAAGCACTTTTGCGCTGGCGGCGCCCGGGCGGAGAGCGGGTAGGACCCACCGAATTCATCCCCCTGGCGGAAGAAACCGGGTTGATCGACGAGATCGGAGAATGGGCTCTCCGAACCGCTTGTGGACAGAATGTCAGCTGGCAGCGGGAGGGGATCTCGCCGATCAGGATTTCGGTCAATGTATCCGCTCACCAGCTGAGACGGCCGACCTTCCCAGAGAAAGTCGATGGCATTCTGAAAGAAGTCGGGCTGGATCCCCAGTGGGTTGAGCTGGAAATCACGGAATCGGCTTTCATAGGCGATGTATTGAACCATGGCGAACCACAGGTAACGGTCATGAGGAAGCTATCAAAAAGCGGTGTCCGTCTCTCAATCGATGACTTCGGGGTAGGTTATTCCTCGCTGAGCCAACTGAGACGGTTCCCGTTTACCACGCTGAAGATGGATCGCTCGTTTGTTGCCGGTCTCGCCAAGGATCAGAAATCAGGAGCTGTAGCGCGGGGCCTGGTCGGTCTCGCCCATAGTCTGGGCCTCGTAGTGACTGCCGAGGGGGTTGAGTCTGAGAAACAGCTCTCGTTTCTCGGTGCGGAGGGATGTGACTACGTCCAGGGGTACTTGGCTAGTCGGCCGGTGAGCGCCGACAAACTAGGCGAGCTGCTGCGGTCAGATTTCCAGCTCTTCGACGTCGTGGGGTTTCCATACGCCGGAGCCGACACCCCCGCCTCAATCCCTGCTGAACCAGTGGAAGTGTCACCCAGCACCGGAACTCAGCGTGCGACGGAGACAGCGAATGTGCGCCGTTTTCTTTAAAGGTTAACGCTTCCGGCAGCGTACTACCGACTCTGTGGTGTGGTTCGGCCCCCGGGCGTCATCGGTTTGCAACCGGCTCCCGCCACCCCAATTTCACTGTTTCCTGCGACCCCCTCTCCTGATTCGAGAGCACACAGTGAGCCAATCGAATTCTTAGCAGCGCTCGACCGCGGCTCAGGCGCGACATCACCGTGGCGACAGGAATGTTCAAAATTGTTGAGATCTCCTTGTAGGAGAACTCTTCGATATCGGCCAGCAACACGACGGCGCGAAAGTATGGCGGAATGCTACCCACCGCCGACAATACTTGCTGATCCGTCAGAGTCTCGGGTGTCGAAGGGACGGCAGCAACCTGCTGATCGAAGACTTCTTCGCCGGCGCTGATCATTCGGAAGCGAAACCGTTTGCGTCGATAGTTGCGGACGCTGTTCCAAAGGATCGTAAACAGCCAGGCACGACAATCGGTATCGGGCTCGAAGCGGTCGAAGCATTTCCAGGCGCGCAAGTAAACGTCCTGCAGGACATCCTCGGCCTTTGTACGGTTTCCGAGGAGGTTGGCCGCCATCCGAAATAGAGCGTTGAGGTGAGGCAATGCCACCGCCTCGAACTCTTCGGCTCTGCTGCTTGCAATGTGTCCCATGTCGTAAACCCCTTGAGCTGCTTTGTTCGTTACTTCCAGTTCACCGTTTGGGGGGACCGCGCCTGGGCTTGTTCTGGTGCAGTCAGCGCCAGCGTCGGGGTCAGTAACCACAAGTGGGACACCAGCTGCGCTACGACCTCGGTGACGCTATGAATCTCGTCGACCGGTCCGAAGCAGTGTGCCCCCCCGATCGACTGGGTCTTGCGTGTGACAGCCTGTCGTCAATTCCCGCATTACGGCCTCCCCTGTTCAAGGGTTCGTCGTGTTGGCAGTGGTCGCAAACACCCTCGGGCGGGGGTCACAACTCGGGAATGCGGCCACATCCAGATCCATCGTCAGGAGTAGAATGCCACTGAAAAAGAGTAGGAACAAGTGAGGGGGAGTTATGTCACGGTTAGGTGGTCGTTAGTTTCTGTACACCGGGTTGGATCTGCAGTGCGGCCCGCGTGCGGAGATCGGGTTGGCTTTGGACTTGCGTTCGTTGGGGCGTTAAGGAACAGACCGAGAGTCTTGACACGATTTCGCCAAAATCTCGGAGGTGACCGGTGCCCTACAGCGCTCATGAAACGTAGTTGCGCTGCCCTTGACACGATTAGGCTCGCCCCCCGGGCGGTGCGAGGGCATCCCCAGCCCGTAAATCGGACATACTGCTCGCGCCTTTGCGTGGCACATCTTGTTAGCTTTTCACGACAAATATCCTGCCGAGACCGTTGAGGTGTTTGGCCGAGACCCATCTTTCGACCCCGTATCGATTCGATTGTGCGGGTCGAGGCGCGCCGGCTGCGCTCTTCGCTCAAGAAGTACTACGAGACCGAGGGTCGGCGCGATGCCCTACGAATTGATTTCCCCAAGGGGCACTATATTCCGGTTTTCGTGAAGCCGGAAAGCACGGCCCCGATTCGATCCCAGATCGGTCCCAAGGCTGCGAAGAGAACCCTCGCAGTGCTGCCGTTCGAGAACATGACCCCGCAAGGAGAGCAGGAATATTTCTGCGACGGCATCACCGAAGAGCTGATCAACGCCTTGACCCATGTGGAGGGGTTGCGTGTGGCTGCACGAACCAGCACATTTGCGATGAAGGGGCGGCACGAGGACGTTCGAAGGATTGGTGAAGGGCTCAACGTGAGCACAATAGTGGAAGGGACCGTGAGAAAAGCCGGGGATCGGCTGCGGATCACAGCTCAGCTCGTGAATGTGGCGGACGGGTACCATCTTGTCAAGGGCGGAGCAAAATTAGACCAGTTCGGCGGAGGGAGAATAGACCAGTTTTGGGGTAGAGCGGCGGAGCAAAAATAGACCAGTGGGGGGGGAGTCGGGGTTTTGCTTCGAGTTTTTGTGGGACGGCTGGAACGCAGCCTGAGGTCGCCCGTTAGGGCGGCTGAAGGCGGAGTGGAAGGCGGCTCACAAAAACTGTGGCGAGCCGGCGGGGATCAATCCGAAGACGGAGAGCGTTGCTTCTTGCTCTGCTTGAGGCGGAAGCTATCGCCGTTCATCTCCAGGATGTGGACGTGGTGAGTGAGCCGATCCAGCAGGGCGCCGGTCATGCGCTCGGACCCGAGGACTTCGGTCCACTCGTTGAACGGCAGGTTCGAGGTCACCATCGTGGAGCCCTGCTCGTAGCGCTGTGAGAAGGTTTCGAACAGCAACTCCGCTCCGGTCTTCGACAGCGGCACGTAGCCCAGTTCATCGACGATCAGCAGGTCTTGCTTGGCGAGCTGCTTTTGGGCCCTCAGCAAGCGCCGCTCATCACGGGCTTCCAGCAGCTCGTTGACCAGCGCTGCGGCGGTAGTGAAGCGAACCCGATAGCCACCCTGGCAGGCCGCCAGTCCCAGCGCCAGAGCGAGATGCGTTTTCCCCGTGCCGGAGTTTCCTAGAGCCAACACGTTCTCGCGACGGTCGATGAACTCTCCGTGTGCCAGCTCGAGCACCAGCTTCTTGTTCAACTTGGGTAACGCCAGGAAGTCGAACGTATCAAGGGTTTTCGTGACCGGGAACTTGGCGGCCTTGATGCGCCGCTCGGTCGCTCGGCGTTCACGGTCGAGCAGTTCGAGCTCGGACAGTTGCAGCAGAAAGCGTCTCGCATCCAAGCCCTCCGTGGCGCACTGCCGTGCCACCTTGTCGTACTCGCGTAAGAAGGTCGGCAGCCGCAGTGCTTTCAGATGAGCTTCCAGCAGCAGTTTGGATCTCGCCATCAGTCCACTCCCTGTGCCAGCAGCACCAAATAATCTGTTGTCGATGTCTGTTCGACTTGTGCTGTGGGTAAGTGCGGATACTGCGTCAAGTCCAAGCGGGGCGGCCGTTGCTCGATCCGACACAGGACGAGGTGCTTGACGGCGTCGAAGCCGATCGTTCCCAACTCAACGGCCTGCCGCGCGGCGGCGGTGACGTCGGTGAGCGGGAAGTCTTCGAGTAAACGCAGCACCTGCACGTACTCGCGCTTGCCTGGTTTACCCAGCCGCACTTCGAGCAAGCGTCTCAAACGCACGAGATCTTGCGGTAACTGCCAACCGACGAGCGGCGCGGCTTGATCCAGCGCGTTCGTCTTGCGCTCCAGCAAGGCCAGGTAATGCAGCGGATCGAAGATCAACTCCTCGCGTTCGTAGCTGCGCCGATGCCGGGCGATCTCTTCGCTGCCGCAGCCGATGACCACCTCATCGACGTAAGCTCTCAGCAGTACTTCGCGGTGGCCGTAGCGCGTCGGAACCGAGTAGTCGTTGGTCCGATAGCGCACCAGCGACAACGACGTCACCCGCGTCGTGCGCTTGTCGCAAGCGTCATACCCGACAGCAGGCAACGTCAGAAACGCCTGGCGGTCGCGCTCGAAACGCTCACCGATCGTTTCCGAGTGTCGCCGCAAGCGCCGTCCACGGTTCTTGCGGCACTTCGCTTCGAGGTGTTCGTTGAAGGCTTCCCAACTTGAGAACCTGGGGATCGGCACCATAAAGTTGCGCCGCGCATAGCCCACCAACCCTTCCACTTTGCCTTTGTCGTTGCCCTTGCCCGGCCGCCCGAAACGGTCGGCGAACAGATAATGTGACTGCAGCTCGGAGAAGACACGGGTCCTCTGGCGTGTGCCGTCTCCCAGGATCCTCGCCACCGCTAGCTTCGTGTTGTCGTAGACGATGCTGCGCGGCACGCCGCCAAAATAGCGAAACGCCGCATTGTGCCCCTCGCAGAATGCCTCCGTCGTCTCGGCCGGAAACGCTTTCACGAATGCGTCATCGCTATGCGGCAGATCGACGACCAAGAAGTGCGCCTTGCGCTGCACTCCGTTGATGACGACGACCGCTTCGCCGAAGTCCGCCTGGGCGTCACCCGGCGGATGCGTCAGCGGCACGAACATCTCTTGTCCGCCCAGCTTCTTCTCGCGTACGTAGTCCTTGACGGTCGTGTAGCCGCCTGTGAACCCGTACTCGTCGCGGAGGCGGTCAAAGATGCGCTGTGCGGTGTGGCGTTGTTTCCTCGGACCCTCCCGATCGTCGGTCAGGATCTGATCGATGATCCCTGTGAAGGCCTCCAGTTTGGGACGCCTCGCCGGTTTGCTCCGCCGATAGCCCGGCGGAATCCGGTAGCGCAACATCTTGCGCACGGTCTCGCGAGCAATCCCAAAGCGCCGTGCTGCTTCGCGTTCGCTTAGCCCTTCGACGCAGACACTTCGTCGTACTTGAACGTATAGCTCCACCCGATACATCCCTCCGGTGTTCCACAAAACACCTCGGGGATGCTTGCGGACCACATCAGCGGCTTGGTCCTCCGCCTCCTCTGGGAGCCTTCACACCGCCGCTATGTGGTCTAGTTTGTCAGCGCCGTTCTCACCATCTGTGGTCAAACCGTTACGACCGGCAGATGAAGGATGTGTTTGCGATCCAGGATAAGATCGCCCGTGGTGTCGTCCGGGCCCTGAGAATCCGGCTTGTGGGTCAGCACGGCCGAACACTCGTGCGATCGTACACGGACAATCTCGAAGCGTATCACCTTTATCTGAAAGGGCGTTATCACTGGCACAAGCAGACGGTGGAGGACGTGAAAAAAGGCTGTAAGTTCTTTGAGCAGGCGATCGAGAAAGAGCCGAACTACGCGCCGGCCTTTGCCGGAGTGGCGGACGGCTACAATCTGCTCGCCGTTTGGGGCCACGTCCCCCCGCGTGAATCGTGGCCCCAATCCAAAGCAGCCTTCCAAAGAGCTCTCCAGATTGATGACGGCCTGGCGGAAGCTCACACGTCCGCCTGTGCCTTCAAGGCGTTATGTGAATGGGATTGGTCAGCCGCGGAGCGGGAGTATCGGCTCTCCTTGCAACTCAATCCCGACTATCCGGTTACTCGCCAAGCCTACGCGATGAGCTGCTTGGCGGCTACTGGCCGGACCGCCGAAGCCGTGCAGCAGATGGAACAAGTTCTCGAGCTCCACCCCAAATATCCTCTATTGCAGCTATGTCTAGGCTGGACCTATGAACAGCAGGCCATGATCCCCACGGCGATCGAAGCTTTCGAGAAAGCGAGGGTCCTCGGCGGACCTAGTCCGATGACCCTCAGTTCCCTGGGACATGGCTACGCTTTGTCGGGCGACAGTAGGAAAGCACGGGTGTTGCTTGCCCGGCTAGCAAAGCCCTCGGCGACTCAGTATGTGTCGCCGTTCGAGCTCGCGTTGATTCATACAGGCCTGGGAGAGAGGAACCGGGCTTTGAACTGTTTGGAACAGGCCTGCCAAGAACGGTCCGCCAGGCTCATCTGGATTAAAGTTGATCCTCGGTTTCACAGCCTCCGCACAGAACCCAGATTTATAGACATCCTCAGGAAAATGCGCTTGGCTCCCTGATCGGCGAGCAGGCGCAAATAGACGGCTACGGGTTCGCTTTAAACTCCCCGCTGGCGATGTTTAGGTTCATACTCAAGTTTGGGGTCCACTCCGAAGCCAAAGCCACGGGCAAAACCAACCGAGTTGGCTGGAATCATCCTTTAAGACGACAAGTCCGGCCCGACGCGGGTGGCGTGAGCCCCAGCAGGGTATAGGAACTCAATACCGCAAGGGGCGATAGCGTTTCTAGGCCGAGCGTAGGAGTACTAAGTCAGCCGCCCGCGAAGCCGACCCATCCGTATCCTGTCGCAAGGGCAGTCAAAAAAAATAAGCCTGCGCTCCGTTCGTTTTGACTTTGTAATCAGGATAGGCCTCCAGCGCTATGCGCGGGATGACCTCCGGGTCGTCGCGTCGGTGGTAGATACAGAGAGCCATCCGAGGGTGGAATCGTGCCAGCGTTTGACGCGCCCCGGCCAGCGCATGCCTCTCCGCTCCCTCGATGTCCATTTTGATGAAATCTACTCGCTTGAGACCTATGTCCGTTACCACCCTGTCGATGGTAGTAGCGGGTACCTCGAAGTCCCCTTTCGGCGTCACTCTCGACATTCCAGAGTGTCTCCCTAATTTGAACCTTACAGTTCCCTCCGACCTCCACGCCGCCGCCTTGACTAGGATCACACGGTTTTCAAGAATTTCCTTTTCAAAGTTTCGTTTGAAACAGGTGATCGTGGTGGGCGCGACTTCGAAAGCCACTACGATACGAGCACCATTCTTCAAGGCGTGGCGCGTGAAAGTGCCCAGATTGCTACCAACATCGAGTACAACATCACCCTGGGAAACCCGCACCGTACTGTTTTGATAAACTTCCTCCGTAAGCTGTTCCTGTATTTGATTTTCCAAGGGCCTTTTGTCGTCGACCCGGCCCCAGAATTGTCCCAGCGGAGTCTGCCAAAGGGCCGGGCAGGCACCCTCAGATTCGACTCTGAGGAGTGTCACGGTCTCCCCGGCCAGACGCTGGGAATCTGGAAACCACACCAAGCAGATTAGGGTGACGAAGAGAATCCTTCGTGCCTGCTTGCCTTTCAGCAATGGCCCATAGACGAGACCTCCTGATCGTCCTGGCGATGTGGCGCACGCTTTCAGCGTGCTGTGTCGGGCTTTCGAGCCCGACATTTCCGAATCACCCGAAGGGAAGGATCGCACTTTTGCCACGGGGTGCTAGCAGCTCCCGTAGCGCATGGCTCGGCGGTCGTTTTGCCGAGACGTGCGGCCGTTGTCTAGCCGTAGGCCCATGGACACTCCCTAATGGTCGTGGCTCCGGCAGACGGAAACTGAGTGTTGCCGAGCCGCGCGCGTGAGCAAGCGGTAAGTTCCAGATCCCGTAGCATGGCTCGGCGGTCGTTTTGCCGAGACGTGCGGCCGTTGTCTCATCCAGTCACGCCCCTTCCGAAATCTTATCCACCTCATTCCGCGGCACTTACCCCACCCAACCCACTCGAACCTCGCTACCCCACCGTACCCTGGAATTGGAGCCACTGCTTTGCTCACGTGCGCGGCTCCGTAACCGAGCGATGCGGCTGCGGCTCATTGTTCGACGTCTCGAGGACCGTCCCACTCCTTCGGCACACCGGTGAAGACGTCGACTTTCAGGCCAGCGCCCGAGCCATCGGGAGCCTTGAGAAAGAGCCGGAACTGAGGCGGCGGGTCCCCTGGGTAGAGGATCAGGCTTTGCATCTTGGAGGGAAAAGCAACTTTAGTTCGCTCGTCCAGAACCAAATGATCTTCCCAGCTCCCGTCCGCGGAAAGCGTAGTCAGTTGATTCCCCTCGGGGTCAACGGTGAACTCTACAGGCCGCTGGCGGCGGTCTGCCGCCTGCCGCGCGGCATTGAAAAACGTTCCCGCGCGGTCGACCGCCGTCTTCAGGCGGATGCCGTCGAGGCCCCTCGTCATCGTGGGATACGAGATGCTGACCATCAGCGCTACGATCGCCATGGCGACGAGCAGCTCGATGAGAGTGATGCCGCGCTCCGTTGAGCCGTTGAGCCGTAAACCGTGAACCGTAAGCCGCGAGCCGCAAAACAGCGCGGTAGGGGCACGGCATGCCGTACCCTTCCGCGAGCTGAAAGCTGGATTCATCTCGTTGTTAGGAAGGACACGAACGGGACACGAAAAGATGGATCTGAGACGGGAAGTCCCGGTCCACGGCTTAACGGCTCACGGTCGTCACTTCCAACTGACCACGTCTTCGTCCGGACCCTCGCCCCCAGGAGATCCGTCCGCGCCATAGCAAAGCAGATCGGGCTCGGGGCCGTGCTCGCCGGGATAGCGGTAGACGTAGGGCCGCTTCCAGGGGTCGCTGGGGATGTCTTTGGTCAAATAGGGGCGCAACGACTGGAGCCCTTCCTCCTGGGACGGGAACCTTGCGTGTTCGATGTTGAACCGCTGGAGTGCCCCGGCAAAGCTCTCGATTTGCGTTTGGGCAGCCGTCCTGCGACCCTGATCAAGCGCGGGTGTCAGGCGCTGGTACGCGATCGCAGAAAACAGCGCGATAATCGTGATGACCACCAGCATCTCGATCAACGTGATGCCGGCGTTTCGAGGCTTCGTCGGTGGGTTTGTTTTCCGGTTGTTCCTCATGGCTAGAGCCCCGTCTGCTGGATGCTTGTAATCGCCAACATGATACTTAGAATCATAGCGCCTACGATCACTCCCATAAAGAGAATGACGACAGGCTCAAATAGCGCCGTAAAACGCTTGACCGCCTCGCGGGTGTCTTTGTCGAAGATGTCCGCCATGCGATCGAACATCCGGTCGAGGCTGCCTGTCTCCTCTCCGACGGCAAGTAAGTGTCCGGCCAGCGGCGGAAATTGCCCGGTCTTTCGCAGCGGCCCGGCGATCCCTTCGCCGCGCTTGACACCCTGGGCGACCGCATCCAGGGCGCCGGAG
The DNA here is from genome assembly GCA_965248105.1 of Bryobacterales bacterium. Classification (GTDB taxonomy): domain Bacteria; phylum Acidobacteriota; class Terriglobia; order Bryobacterales; family UBA6623. The sequence continues at coordinate 259,225 of CBDFIK010000005.1, read as the reverse complement.
AGGATGCGGTTCGACAGAATGCCGCGTGAAATCTTGATCGATTGAACCAGTGGTACCGCACTTTGGACGAGCGTCGCCATGGCTCGCGCGAAGCGAGCGGTGTCGGCCTTCCGCAGCGCCCCCCCGAGCAATGGGATTCTGAGCTGGAAACGGTGCCAAGCGAGACGACCGGCGGGTGTCCCGACGTAGTACCGCAGTCCAACAGCAGCCAAAACCAACAACGCAATCAGCGGTACGCCGTAAACGCCCACCGCGTCGCTCACGCCAAGCAGCATGCGCATCGGTGTCGGCATGATGATGTTCGATTGCGTGAAAGCCTCCGCGAACTTCGGGATCACAAACCGCAGCAATACGAAGATGGAGCCGGCACCCACAACGCTCAGCAAAGCCGGGTAAGTCAGCGACGAAATGATATAGCCGCGCAACTCGTCCCGCGAACGCTCGAACTCGGCCAAGCGGTCCATGGTGAGTGGCAGCGTTCCGCTCACTTCACCCGCACGGACCATGCTTAGGTAGAGTTCCGAGAAATACTCGGGACGGGCGCCTAGGCTATCGGCGAAAGACGATCCCGAGCGCAGCGCACGAAGGACGTCGTCTATGACGGAACGAAAGTGTTTCCGCTCGGTCAATTCCGCGGTGATCGACAAAGCGCGGTCGAGCGGAATGCCGGCGGCCAGCAGAGTGGCGACTTCCTCTGTGAAGTGCAGTATGTCCCGCGAACGGCGCCGCGGAAAACTGGGAAGTTTCAGCGACAAGCCACCCGGCCGAGACGTCCCGACGAACACCGGCGTCATTCCCTGTCGGCGTAGCTCGCGCACTGCGGCTGCTTCGTCACCGCTTGACAACGTGCCGCTACGGACCTTGCCGTCAGTGGCCAGCGCGCGGTAGTGGAAGGTGGACATGGTTGGTTGGACCGTGAACCGTTTGGCCGTGAACCGTAAGCCGCGGGGCCGCGAATTCAGCTAAGAGGCCCTTGTTGCGGGTCTTAGGCTTCTCTCCAATCCTCCTAATAGGGCGCCCGTCCTGTCCGCGGGAGCTGTTACTTGGTCGTAGTCCTCGCCAGGACAGAACTCTAAATCTCTTGCGAGTAGTAGAAGGTACTTCACTTCCTGAAGGGAGCCGTTCGCGATCCTGCTGAATCGCAACAGCTCCGCTTTCGAGTGCCTGCCAAATCCTTCAGCCAGGTTGGCAGGAACCGACACCGCACTTCTGCGAAGCTGTGACGTCAAGCCATACACTTCAGCTCGAGGAAAAGTAGCACTAGCGTCGGTAAACAGCGAGCGTAAGCTGATGAGCCACATTCCAGGCATCAGAATCTCGAAAGGATTTCAGCAACATAATGGTTCGCCGAACCACCAACGGCTCAGCACCAACTTCTTCGTCAACGAGCATTCAAGCCGCGGCAGACTGTCCCCCGGCATTTTTTGCGCCTTGCTTTGCAATAGAGAAGCATCCCCTGACGTCCCCGGTTCACGGCCCAACGGTTCACGGCTCACGAACCTAAAACTCCTGCGTCACACGCATCACTTCCTCGACGGTGGTCACTCCGGCGGCAACTTTTTCCCAACCGTCTTCGCGCAAGTTCCTCATGCCGTTACGCCGTGCCTGCTCGGTCAACCGGGCGGCGTCTGCATTGGCCATGATCAGCCCGCGCAGGTCTTCATTCAGCTCCATCATTTCGAATATCCCGACCCGTCCGAAATAGCCGGTTCCCATACACGAGTCGCAGCCCTTACCTCGCCAGGATTCGACCCGAGTTCCGTCGGGGGCATCCACCAGACCCTCCTTGGCCCGGCAGTCGCGGCAGATCATGCGGACAAGTCGTTGCGCCAGTACACCGACCAACGAAGAGGTCAGCAAATAGTTCTCGACCCCCATGTCGGTCAGACGCGTGATAGCGCTGGGGGCGTCGTTGGTGTGAAGCGTGGAGTAGACGAAGTGTCCTGTCAGGGCCGATCGAATGGCGATGTCGGCCGTTTCGCGGTCCCGGATCTCGCCGACCATGATGATATCGGGGTCCTGACGGACGATATGCCGCAACCCGGCCGCGAAGGTCAGCCCGATTTGCGGGTTGACGTGGATCTGGTTAATGCCATCCATCTGATACTCAACCGGGTCCTCGATCGTGATGATCTTCTTTTCGGTACTGTTGATTCGCTTCAGAGCCGAATAGAGGGTCGTCGACTTTCCACTGCCGGTCGGTCCGGTGACCAAGAAGACGCCGTGGGGCAGCGCAGTGTAAAAGGCCATTCGCGAGAGCATCTGATCGTCAAAACCGAGCCGGGTCAAATCATAGAAGTCGCTAGCGCTACGGTCGAGCAGACGCATGACCACGCTTTCCCCATACAAGGTGGGCAGCGTCGAAACACGCAAATCGACCTCGTGACCGACCACCTTGATCTTGATGCGGCCGTCTTGCGGCAGGCGTCGCTCGGCGATGTTGAGCTTCGCCATGAGCTTGATCCTCGAGGTCACGGCTGACCGCAACTCCCGGGGAGGCGGTTCCTGTTCCTGCAACACGCCGTCGACCCGATAACGAATGCGAAAGTCCTTTTCGAAGGGCTCGATATGGATATCGCTGGCCCGCTGGTCAATCGCCTGCGAGATCATGTTGTTGACCAACCGGATCACCGGCGCTTCACTGGCCATGTCGCGAAGATGCTCGATCTCCGCTGCGTCGTCGCCTTCCGAACCCGTCCCTTCGCCTTCAGGCTCCTCCTCCTCGCCGAAGTATTTGTCAATCGTGTCGAGAAGATCTTGCTCGGCGGCTAGAGCCGTATTCACTTCGAGTCCCGTGAAATTGCGGATTGTGGCTAAGGTTTCAAAGTCGAGCGGATCGCTCATGGCCACCGTCACGCTCGAATCTTCCAGAGAAACCGGCAGAAATCGGAACTGCCTCATATAGCGAGGGGCAATCCCTTTGAGTTCGGGGAGCACGGCCGGAAAATCGTCGCTCGTTACCAGGGCGATCTCAAGCTGCTCCGCCAGAGTCTGCAGCACGTCCCGCGGTGCGACAAAGCCCAGGTCAATCAAAATACGTCCCAGCTTATCGCCCTGCTCTTTCTGGAGGTCCAGGGCCCGTTCGAGGTCCGAAGCGTCAAGAAGGCCTTTCTGGATGAGCCTTTCACCTAACCGCAGCGACATGCTTCCGTCCTCTCACCTGCATTTCTCGCGACGATTTGCTGCTGAAAAAGTCGGTGGCACAGGCAATCTTGCGTCTGGGCTCGTCAATCACCGTCGTCTGCAGTAAGTAGACCGCCGCTCCACTAGAAAATAAAGCTCACTTCGATCTGCCGGTTGAACTCAGAATCAGTTAAGCGTCCGGCTCCATGGTCGAGGAGAACACGCTTGGGAGCCTGGACAACAATCTGGAACGGCAAGCCGGTGATGTATTCCCAGTTGTAGTAAAACAGCGAAATCGCCAGCGCCAGCGTCTCATCCGCCGGCAGCGACTCGACCTTAGCCGCCTCTTCCGTCAAGATCTTCCGCGCCCGAGTTTCTAACAACTTGAGCCGTTCCTTCTTGCGCCGGTTGAGTGCCCGCTTTTGCTCTTCGCTATATCCCCTAAAGAAAGGGCTGATGTTGGGTGTCGGGACGACGTTCACTTCCAGCGAGAAGACGACGCCGAACCCCTCCAGGTACAAGCCCCGAGTCACGCCGGCCAAGGCCATCGGCAACGCTTCGTCAATGGCCCGCTCAAACCGGCCGTCAATCGAACGCTCGACTCTTTTGAGTTGTTTCCCCAGGTCGTGCTCGTTTGCAGGCGGGCCGGCAGACAGCATTGCGGCGCCTAACAGCAGCAAACCCAATGATCGTGCAAGCATGGTGATCACCAATTGGCGGTCTGGTCAAAGTGAGCTGAGCGAGTGATAGATCGAAGCCGGTTGCGGCGCATTCGCCAAGCTTGGTATGAGTCTTCCCCCAACTCAGCGACCGCCGCCTTCCACTCGGAGGTGGATTTCGCCCCCGGTCCGGCGACCAGTCGGGCCATGATTTCTCGCTGGCGGATCTCACTTTCCTCCAGGGCTTGGTGAACTAACTGGAGAACGAGTAGTTGTTCGGCGATCCCCGCCGGCATGGCCGGAGTTGCGGCAGGATGCGCCTGCCCGCCGAAAGCGAGCGTCCATCCGTCGCGGTCTACGGTGAGCGAAGGCCGAACCGACCACAGCCCGGCAAAGGTCACCAGCAAGATCGCCGCCAGCCCGAAAGCGAGTCGCGGAGCGGCATCCCAAAATTGTCTCCAAAGGCGCAAACCGAGTGAAGGCTCAAAGACCTTGTCGGAGACGAACGCAATGCGACGGGGAACTTCCTCGTCGGGGACGCTGAGCAGTGCGCTCTGCGTAGTTTTGAGCTGCTCGAGCTCTTCCCGGGCCTCGCTGGAGGTCTTCAGGTAGTGCTCGACCTCCCTCCGTTGCTCGGGGGTCAACTCGTCAAACAGGTACTCTCGCAGATCGTAGGGTGAGTTTGACATAAGGGACACCTCTTCGTTTTCCTCAGTTCGAGTTCTGGGCCGTCGGCCCCGCTACCGGGGCAATCGCACCCCTAAGCACCTCGAACGCGCTGTAGAGCCGGGACTTGATCGTCGAAGCCGGGCAGTCGAGGATATCCGCAATTTCATGGAACTTGAAACCGTGATACACCTTCAGCACCACGGTTTCCCGCTGTTCGCCTGTGAGCAGTTCCAACGCCCGCCGCACCGCCAGGTTCAGCTCGACCGGGTAGGTCGATGAACCGGCAAACGAGATGGCGCTGCCCTCAACCGCCTCCGGCGCTTCCTCATCGCTGAGCCTTGCTTTGCGCCGGTAGAGCGAGATCATTTCGTTGTGAGCGATCCGAAACAGCCACTGCGGAAACCGGTCGATCTCCTGCAGGCGGCCCAGGTTGCGGTAGACCTTCAAGAAGGTGTCTTGCGAGAGGTCCAGGGCGTCCTCCCGCCGCTGAACCTGCCGCAACAGGTAGTTGTAGATCGGCTTTTCCCAACGGGATACAAGCATGTTGAAGGCGTCCACGTCACCTCGACGCGCACGCAGGATTAGGTCGCGGTCCTCCACTTCTCGGAAGATCAATTCCAGCTCCGAGCAATAGTAAAGACGCCTAGCAGCGTCGAAAAGTCGGTGACCTTCGTTCTTCTGTCTGAATTGTAACACGACTGTGAAAAACAACATCCTTATTTTTCAATCACTTAGACTCGAATCTTCAATTTTGCCCCTGCCCCTGACGAAAAAACCGCCTTGTGGGACGTCTTACCTTACGAAACTGCCAGACAATAGACTGCCAGTTGCTTCTCTTTGCGAACCCACAAGAGAGATTGGTGGCATGACAGGTCGGGTCATGCCACCTTTTCTTTTGCCTTCATTTTTCAATAAGTTCCGGCGTTGACACGCTGGCTCCTCTCCGCTACCCTCCCAAGGGATGGCCCCCAGAACTCGATTTCCAGGCTTCAACTTCTTGACGTTGCTGGTCCGCAACCGCAGTCTGGTCTACCAGCTGGTTCGGCGAGATTTCGAGCAGCGCTATGTCGGCTCGGCGGTCGGCTGGATCTGGGGTTTGATCCATCCGCTTGTGCTGTTGGGGGTCTATACCTTCGTTTTCCAAGGCTTGCTGCGATCCCATCTGCCGCGCGGCGAGGTAACCGACAAGTACGCTCTGTTCCTATTCGCCGGCATGCTGCCTTGGCTGCTGTTTTCCGAAACCCTGCAGCGCTCGGCATCCTCGCTGATCGACTACGCCGCCCTGATCAAGAAAAGCGTTTTCCCGGCCGAGATCGTGCCACTCAGCATCTACCTCTCGACCCTCATCAGTCACCTATTGGCGATGGTGTTGTTGGTCGGAGCCGTTGCCGTGTGGGAGCGCCAAGTTAACGTGACTCTGCTTGTTCTACCGGTCTACTTTGTGCTCGTTGGTATGCTGAGTCTGGGATTGGCCTGGATCGCGGCGGCGCTGCACGTCTACCTGCGAGACACGGCGCAAGTGCTCGCCGTAGTCCTGACTGTGTGGTTCTGGCTGACTCCCATCTTTCTTTACGAGGGACTCTACGAGACCGTGTTTGGCGAGAGACTGCGAGTTTTGCTCAAGCTCAACCCGCTGGCCTATGTCGTACGCGGCTATCGAGACAGTGTTCTCGGGAACCGCTTGCCGGCGGGAGGCGACTTGCTCGTGCTGGCCGCTTTCGCGCTGTGCTCTCTCGTCATCGGGGGCTTGTTCTTCCGCTACACAAAGCGCGGCTTCGCCGATGTGTTGTAGGCCGTGAGGGAGAGCAAGCCGGCTGGGGACGGTAGTGTTGCCGAGGCCGCGGCGACCTTCGGCGTCCGAACGGTAGGCTCAACCAGACATGACTATCTATAGTCCAAGCCGGGTGGTTCACGGCTCACGGCTCACGGCTCACGGTTTACGGCTCACGGACTGATGACTTCTCTCGCTTTTCACTCGGTCTCGAAGAGCTACCCGCTCTATGCCTCGCCTGGAGACCGGCTCAAAGAATTGGCCTCCTTCAACCGCTTACGGCGTCACCGAAATTTCTGGGCTCTGCGGGACGTTTCGTTTGAAGTGAAGAAGGCAAGCACTTTCTGCCTGATCGGCGAGAACGGTTCGGGCAAAAGCACCACCCTTCAACTGGCGGCGAACATCTTTCCGCCTACTCGGGGCGACGTCGAAATCGGAGGCCGCGTGTCGGCCCTGCTCGAGCTGGGCGCGGGATTCAACCCCGAGTTCAGCGGGCGGGAGAACGTTTTCCTCAATGGGACGATTCTCGGTCTGTCGACCAAAGAAATTCAGCAGCGTTACCAAGACATTGAGGAGTTTGCCGAGATCGGCGACTTCATCAACCAACCCGTTAAGACTTACTCCACTGGAATGCTGGTGCGATTGGCGTTCGCCGTGGCGATCAACGTGGAACCCGAAATCCTGCTGGTCGACGAGGCGCTCGCTGTCGGCGATTACTATTTCCGGCAGCGCTGCATGCGCAAGATTCATGAGTTGCGGCGCCGTCAAATGACGATTCTTTTCGTCTCCCACAGCATGGCCGACGTGAAAGCCATCGGCACCGACGTGATGTGGCTCGAAAACGGCCGTGTCGTCGAAATCGGCACCCCGGAAAGGGTCGTCAGCCAATATCTAGCGCGAATGATGGAAAAGGACGCCGCCTACCTTCAGGTGAAGCAGACGGGCCACGGAAAACACCTGGAACGATCGGCAACAACAGCTCCGGAAGTCGTCGAAACCATCCCCAACATCGACTTTCGTCACGGCAACGGGGCTGCGGAGGTAATCGGCGTCGCCGCCCTCGACGAACACGGTCAACCGATTGAACTCATGGACCCCCACAGCCGTCTGACCATCCGCATTAGCGTGCGGGCTCGCCAATCGCTGGCCACGCCTAACGTGGGCTTTATGATGCGTAACCACTTGGGCATTGACTTTGCCGGGACCAACACAGCGCGCGAGAATGCAACTCTCCCCCCGATGGCGCCAGGCGACATTCATACGGTGGATTTCCACCTTGATCTGCCTGAACTCTATCCGGGGAACTTCTCCATCTCTCCCGCCATCGCCGACGGCCCTCTCGACGGCTACCGAATGTGTGACTGGATCGACAACGCCATCACCTTGCAGATGTCCCACGGCGGCAGTCCCATCTATGGCTACATGCATCTTCCTTGCCGTGTAGCCGTCAACAGCCGGCTGCCCCAGCCACGAGCGAGCTAGGCGGCGATACCTTCATGCCAATTCTGAGCGCGGCACTGAAAACCGCCGGCGAAATCATCTTCCTGGTGGCAGTCACCCCGCTACTGTTACTGGCGGCGATGCTCCTATTCGCTGTCTCGGACCTGGTGAATCGCGTTCGACCCCGCAAGCCACAGCCGCCGGAGAACAAGCCCTCGACGAAAGCGGTCAGCATAGTGATTCCCAACTGGAACGGACGGCATCATCTGGCGAGAAACCTGCCGTCGGTTCTGGCCGAGATCGAAGGAACGCCCGCAAGCGAAGTCATTGTTGTCGACAACGGCTCAAGCGACGGCAGCGCCGAGTTCTTGAAAGCAAACTTCCCATCGGTGCGAGTCATCGAGCTGGAAAGCAACCAGGGATTCGGCGGCGGCTCGAATGCCGGCTTAGGGGCCGCCGGCAACGAAATCGTGGTGCTGCTGAACAATGATATGCGGGTGGCGGAAGGCTTCCTGCCGCCCTTGTTGGAAGGTTTTCGAGATCCGCGGGTCTTTGCGGTTTCGGCTCAGATCTACTTCACGGATCCGAATCGCCCCAGGGAAGAAACGGGCCTCACCCAAGGTGAGTGGCGCAGGGGACGTCTGCACGTCCAGCACGTTATCGACGATCGCGTGAGGACGCTGTTTCCCACCTTCTACGCCGGGGGCGGTTCGACGGCCTACGATCGCAACAAACTTCTCGAACTGGGCGGTTTCGACTCGCTCATGGAACCGTTCTATCTCGAGGACGCCGACATTAGCTACATGGCTTGGAAGCGGGGCTGGTTCGTTTTCTACGAGCCCCGAAGCGTCGTTTACCACGAGCACCGGGGTACGATCGGCAAGCACTTTTCTGAAACAGAAATTCAAAAGGCGTTGCAGCAAAACAACCTACTCTTCACTTGGAAGAACATTCACGAATGGAAACGTCTAGCGGGGCACTTCGTTTCGCTTTACGCCCGGCTGTGGCTGCGGTTGGTTGTGGGACCGACTCCGGTTCGTCCCAGTCCCCAGGCTCTGCGAGCGGCCTTCCGGCGGTTCGGGCGGGTTCTGCGATCTCGAGGTCGCGCGCGGCGGCTGGCGTTAATCGACGATACAGAAGCCTTCCGAAGGCCGTTGGGTGGATTTTTTCGAGACCGCTTCGGTAGGGTCGATCCAAGCCGAGAACAGCTCAACGTGCTTTTCGTCTCACCCTATCCGATTGAGCCGCCACTTCACGGTGGAGCGGTTTTCATGAACCAAACCGTGCGGCACTTGCGACGGTTAGCGAATCTCCATCTGCTTTGCCTGCTCGACGAAGAGAAGGACCTGGCCACGAATCAGCAGCTTTCAGCGATCTGCGCCAGCACGGAGTTTCCTGTGCGTCGCAAGAACCGGTTTTACGGATCCGGGTTGCTGCCCCACGCCGCCAAAGAATTCTACAGCCCCGATCTGCTATGGCGATTGCACCGTAGCATGTACGTCAACGAGATCGACGTCCTCCAGCTCGACTACACACAGTTCGCGGTCTACAGCGCCCCGTTTCGCCGTATAGCCACGTTTTTGTTCGAGCATGACATTTACTTTCAATTCGTCAGGCGGGGAATGAAAACTCTCGACAACCCTCTCGTGTGGATCCACCACTTCTACGAATATCTGCGCGCGCTACGTTTCGAGAGGCAGGTGGTGCGAAAATTCGACGCCGTTCAAGTCTGTACGGCAGCCAACCGCCGCTATCTGGAAACGTACGCCTGGAACGCAGCTCCGATTGTGGAGGGCTTGCGGGCAGGCATCGACGTGAGCCGTTACGAATACGTCGCGGAGGGCAGGGAGTTGGAAACGCTGCTGTTCACCGGAAACTTTAGGCATCCGCCCAATCAAGAAGCGCTTACTTTCTTCGCGCGGCAAGTGTTGCCCAAAGTGCGGCAGCATCATCCGGAAGCACGCTTGATTGTTGTCGGCGCTGAGGTTCCCCCTCAATTCGAACGATCTCTCGAGGACACAAAAATCGAGTTCGTCGGCCGAGTGGCCGACATTCGTCCGTCGCTTTATCGCCATACAGTCTTTGTTTGTCCCGTACTGAGCGGGTCCGGCGTTCGGGTCAAGCTGCTGGAAGCATTCGCGTCGGGAATCCCGGTGGTCTCGACGACTCTGGGAGCGGAAGGACTCGTCTCAGACAGGGAAGAGATCCTCGAGCTAGCCGACACGGCAGACGAGTTTGCCATGCGAGTCGTGAAGGTGCTGGACAACCCGGAACACGCGCGCGATCTCGCACGCCGGGCGCGCCGCGAGGTCGAGGAAGCGTGGAACGTCGAGACGCTCACTCGCAAACTAGAGCAACACTACCGAAGCGTGCTGCGCGACAAAGTGAGCCGGTTCGAGCAAGGCAACTCTATCAGCCCGCTGCTCGACAACCCGCCGGAAGGGGACCGCGGGGCGACCAGCGAACTGTTGCCGTCGCGGAACGCGGTCTGAATCTGAATCGGAGGCCGGGAGCGGCAGAAACCCCATCCAGAGCCGGTTCGAGCGCGAGCACTAAACGGAGCCGCGGGCGTGAGCCCGCGGGCCCGCGCCCTCACGGACGCGTAGCTGCCCCCCCAGGGAGCGGTTCCTAGGTGTTCAATGACTTTCTGATACCAACGCTAAAGCCCGGGATTAAGCTGCTTCTTGAGCCTCATAACGACGTCGCGCGCTTGGCCGTGGAGTTTGTTGGGGCTAGGCTCATACTCCTTGAGGAAGGTGGACCATAGCACGCGTCGCGAACTGACATCGACGAGAAAGAGCGTCCCCTTGGGACGACTGAATGCCCGATTGGTGGGCCGCCGCAGTTGGACACCGGCTTCGATGCTGTCCCCCGACGCTGATTCTTCTTCCGCCTCATCCTTCTCGGCTTCGCCGCTCTCTGGCAGAGGGAAAAACTCTTCCAGCGCACCCAGGAAGGGAGCGTCAATTCGGTCGGTAAGAACCGCGGTGGCAAACTTCGGATCTACGACGACCTCGAAGACATCTTCTTCGGCAATCTGCTCAGCTAGATACTGATCGAAAGAGTTGTGCATCGGCCAAATATAGACCGAACGAACGCGAGACAACTCGGACAGATCGGCCGCGACAAGCAAGAAACACGGGGTCATCGCCGTTGCCGCAAACCATCGCACACAAGCCTTTCGCATGCCGCGATTATAACACCGGGCGGCCGGCATGACAGAAGCGCGACCGTCTAGCTACGATCAATAAGCATGGCGGAATCACCTTCCGAAATCGGTTTCCGTCCCCTGGCGAACCCGGCCCCTCTGCAACGATGTATAGAGACCTGACCATCACGGTGATCATTCCCTGCCTCGACGAAGAGCAGGGCATCGACGAAGTCCTCGGACGCATGCCCGACTATGTGGACGAGGTCATCGTGGTGGACAACGGCTCGACGGACCGCTCAGCTGCCGTGGCGCGTTCCCACGGCGCCAAAGTCATCCGGGAGGATGTACGCGGCTACGGCCGGGCTTACAAGAAGGGATTCGCCAATTCCACCGGTGATGTGATTGTTACCCTCGACGGCGATCACTCTTACCCGGTCGACGCGATTTCCTATTTGCTGGAAGCATTCAACCACCTCTCCGTCGACTTCCTGAACGCGTCGCGGTTTCCCGTGCGCGATCGCCGTGCGATGAGCCTGAAACACAAGATCGGCAACCTGATCCTTTCGCTTACCATGTCCGTCTTGTTCTTTCGCTGGGTGCGCGACTCTCAGTCGGGTATGTGGGTTTTCCGCCGGTCGATTCTCGAAGACATTCGGCTGGATTCCGACGGCATGGCATTCTCGGAAGAGATCAAAGTGGAGGCCCTGAAAAACCCGAATATCCAGTTCGCGGAGATGCCCGTGATGTACACCTCGCGGCTAGGGGAAATCAAGCTTCAACCCTGGCGCGACGGGATTGCCAACTTGCTGTTCCTCTTCAAGAAGCGGCTACAGTTCTAGAAGGCACCGGCAAACCGTTGCGGGCTTGATCCCTTTTCCGCATACCCAAAAACGCAACTACATAGCGCGGAAGAACTCGATCGGCTGGAGCTTCACAATCTTCCACTTGTCCTTGACTCTCTCGAGCCGAAGCTTCAGCACCTTGCGGCGTGTGTCTACGTCCCCAAATGTGCTGATCGGTCTGAGCCGCAGTATCCAGTCGACTTCGACCAGATAGGCGTCGCCTTCGGCCTCGACCTTGGTGACCTCGGTCGAAGAGGCGATCTCGCTCTGGCGGGTCAGCGCATCGACGTCGGACTCCAGCGCGGAATAGTCAGTGAAGCGTTTGCGGTCAAAGTAGAAGAGAAAGGAAGCAGCGTTGCCGGCCTCGAGGGATCGCCCGGCATCCCGTAGGATCTGAGCAATCCGGCCGGCGTCAGATGGAGTGGGCCGCGGCGCCAGAGGGGTTGCGAAGACCGCAACCAAAAAGAGCAGAAGCGTCGGCAGCCCGTGGTAGAAGCGAAGGTCGCGGAAAATCGGGTACAGCCAGCCAATTCGCTTCAGGCTAAGTACTTTGTTTCTTGGGCCATGATGGGAAGCGCATTGGTGGCAGTCCCGATTTTCCGCTCCTGCATGACTTTTGCCACGGGCTGCTAGTCCGCAGCTCACGCCACCCCTCACGTTCGATACTCGGCGTTGATCTTGATGTAGTCTTCCGTCAGATCGCAGGTCCAAAAGCGCGCCGTTCCGCGGCCGCCACCACGAATCCGAAACTCCAGAACCGAGTCGTCGGCTTCCAAGGTAGACTGGACTTCTTCTTCCGAAAAGTCGGCTCTGACGCCTCGACGGCACACCAGGTGCCCATTCAAAGACACGTCCACCTTGGTGGGGTCAAACGGCACGCCGCTGGCCCCCGCCGACGAGAGAATCCGTCCCCAATTTGGATCCGCGCCCGCCAAAGCGGTCTTGACCAGGGGAGAATTCGCAATTGCCCGCGCGAGCGTGTTAGCGGCGCTGTCCGTCGAGGCTCCGCGAACATCGATTGTCATCAGTTTTCTCGAACCCTCGCCATCAGTTACGATCGCTACCGCCAGCTCTTCAGCCAACTGACCCAGAGCCTCTTCGAATAGAGCACGATCCTTCCTGCTGAGCCGCACACCGGACGCTCCGTTCGCCAATAGATACACGGTGTCGTTTGTCGACGTGTCGCCATCAACCGAAATGCAGTTAAAACTGCGATCGACCGCGCGCTTCAGCATTCCTCGAAGTGTTGCCGCTTCGATAGCAGCATCCGTCAAGATGAAGCTCAGCATTGTGGCCATGTTTGGATGGATCATGCCGGCGCCCTTCGCCATACCAGCCAGGCGGACGGTGCCCTGCTGCGCCCTTACTTCGGCGACCGCGGTCTTGGGAAACGTGTCGGTTGTCATGATGGCGTGAGCAGCGAGCTGGAGACCGTCGGGCGCAAGGCTTTTGGTTAAGCCGGGCAGAGCGGCCAAGATCAGTTTTTCGTCTAGCGGCTCACCGATGACCCCCGTCGAGGCGAGCAAGACCTGGCTGGTGGGGATACCCAACCGCTTGGCAGCCGCCCGAGCCGTCGCTCGCGCCACCCTTCGCATCGTGGGCGTGGCGCAGTTCGCGTTCCCCGCATTCGCTACAATCGCGCGGCAGACGCCCCCGCTTTTCCTCAAGTGCTCGGCGGAGACGGTAACCGGGGCGGCCACCACTGCATTCTTGGTGAATACGGCCGCCGCCGCGGCCGGCGCGTCCGAGACGATCAGCGTGAGGTCATCATCCGTCTGCTTGCGAATACCGGCGTACGTCGATGCGAAACGATAGCCCAGCGGGACGCTCACTGGAGTGCTTCTCCCAACACTTCATTCGGCGAAATCCGATGGCCGCGGGCGAATTCGGCGGCCGGCATTTGCTTCTTCCCTTCCAGCTGGAGTTCTTCGAGAACCAGCGCTGTCCCACCACCGCAACCAACTTCGAGGCTACCGTCGACCATGGAGATCGCACCTGGCGCCGCGGACGCCCCTAGCTTCTGATGTGCCTTGCGAACGTGAAGCCGTTTTCCGCGGAAGCTCGTGTAGGAGCCGGGCCAGGGAGTGAATCCTCGAATGCGGTTGAAGATTTCGCCGGCCGTCAGATTCCAGTCGATCCAGCCGTCTTGGCGCTTCAATATGGGTGCGTAGGTCACCTCGGTCCCGTCCTGCTTTTCACCGGCAAGAGTTCCTTGCTCGAGACCGGCCAACGTTTCCACCAACAGGTCGGCGCCCACCCGTGCCAGACGCCCGGCTAGCTCCGGAGCGCTCTCAAGAGGTCCGATCGAAGTCTCCCGCTTCAACAACATGTCGCCGGCATCGAGGCGCCTCTCGATGCGCATCGTCGTGACACCCGTCACCGTTTCTCCATTCGCAATCGCCCAGTTGATCGGCGCGGCCCCACGATATTTTGGCAACAACGATGCATGAACATTAACACATCCCCATCGAGGAAGGTCCAGGATAGACTGCGGTAGGATCTGCCCGTAACCGACGACAACAATAGCTTCGGGGTCGAGTTGCCGGAGCCGCTCGAGAACCTCTGGGGCTTTGATGCGGGCAGGTTGCTCGACGAGAAGCCCTAGCTCGAGCGCCTTGCTCTTAACCGGCGATGATCTTAGCTTGCGTCCGCGCCCGGCGGGACGATCGGGCTGCGTAATAACCGAGGTAACCTCATGCCCTTTTTGGAGGAGAGCTTCGAGAGTGGGCACGGCCAGCGCCGGAGTACCCATAAAGACGGTGCGCATCCGTCAATCCCACTCTCCCTTGCGCCTTAATCTGCGGATTTTGCGCTTGATGATCTCCTGCTTCAGACGGCTCACGTGCTGAAAGAAGAGTATGCCGTTGAGGTGATCGATTTCGTGTAGCATGGCCCGCGCCAGAAGTTCTTCGCCGGTCACTTCAAACCATTCGCCCTTAACGTTCTGGGCGCGCGCCGTCGCCTTGAAAGCGCGCTTGACCTGTTCACGGAATCCCGGGACGCTGAGACAGCCCTCTTCGCCGATCTGCTCGCCCTCCGTCGACGTGATTTCCGGATTGATGAGAACCAGCTTCTCGTCTTCATCTTCGCCCGCGGAGCAATCGATAACCGTCAGCCGTTGGGAAAGGCCGGTCTGGGGCGCCGCTAAACCCACGCCCGTAGCGTCGCGCATCGTTTCAAACATGTCCGCGATCAACTGGCGCAACTCCGGGGTATCAAACTCCGTCACCGGATCGCATGGAGTCTCCAACACCGGATCACCATATTTGACAATCTTACGGATCATCGCGCAGATTCACTCGTCACACCGGACACGATCGCGTATTCTCTCAGCCTTCTGGTCTTATTCTAGCGGGCAGGCCAAGGTGAATCTATGTGTTACCGCTGCGAAGTGCTCAGGAGGAACGGACCGCTTCGCGGACACGAAAGAAAAGCATTCCTTGCTCGATCGCATCGTCGAGGGCATCATGGGTGTGCGGGGGAAGCCCCACGAACCACTCGCGCGGCATGGTCCGTTTGGAAGTTGTCAGATAGGGTACTCCAAGAGCTGCCACGGCGAGTGTCTTGATGTCCAGAGCCTGAAAGCCAAAAGGACTTTCCTTGGCAAAGGACATCAGGTACCAATAAACGAATAGAAAGTCGTAGTTCGCCGGATAGCCGACAAAAAGCGGCTTGCCGGGAAGACCTTTCAGCCACACAACATACTCGTCCATGACCGTCGCCGGATCGCGCGGATCTTCGGTGGCGCGGGCCCAGGCCTCCGGTTGATCCTTCCACCATTTCATCGTCTGGGGATCGGGCTTACTGCCGGGAAGCGGCTTTAAGTTAGCCCGAAAGGTGTCGATGAGATCTCCGGAATCGGTGAAGGCGGCTGACCCAAGCGACAACATCGAATGCGGTCCCGGCAGGGGGCCGTCAGCCTCCATGTCGGTCGATACGTAAATCTCATCCATAAGAAAGGCCTCCTGATGGCGCGAAAACTCGAGACGTAGGCTGAATTGCTAAGCACTCCATTTCATCAATACACTCACGTTTCGGGCGGGCGCAGGCGGCGCAGCATGCTGTGCCCCTACAGATCTGTTAGGCGCCTGGAAATGTAGGGGCAGGGCATGCCGTGCCCGAAGTTCCCGATCGTCCACCTGGCTTCTAAACATACGTGACCGAACTTATGAAATGGACTGCTAAGCAAGGAATGGACACTTCAACCGAGCAGCAAAGGCACAGCCGTGAACACCGAGCCGGGTCAGCAAGACGAGACGAAAGGGCCCCATTGCTGCCGGCGACGGCCTTCGCCACCTTCGGCCGTCGAGCCCCGGCACCCCAGCCTGGATCCCGGACAAAACCCCAAAGAAACTAAAACTCCCGCACTTGTTTCTGAAAGCCCTCGAAGTTGCGTTTGGTTTCGCCAAGGGAGTCGCCGCCGAACTTTTCCAGGAACGCCCCCACAAGAACGATGGACACCATCGCTTCCCCAATGACACCTGCCGCCGGAACGACGGCGACGTCAGAGCGTTCGTAAGCCGCCATTGCGGGCTCACGCGTATCAAGGTCGACCGACTCGAGTGGCCGCCTTAGGGTCGAGATCGGCTTGATGTAGCCCCGCACGATGAGGTCTTCCCCGTTCGTCATACCACCTTCCAGCCCGCCAGCCCGGTTAGACCCGCGGTGGAACGCCTTCCTCTGCTTGTCGTAGTGAATCGTATCTTGGACTTTAGATCCCGGACTAAGGGCTGCCAGCATGCCGCGACCGATTTCAACTGCCTTCAAAGCCTGCACCGACAAGATAGCCTGCGCGAGTCGGCCGTCGAGACGGGAGTCCCAAGTGATGTGGGATCCCAAACCGACGGGGACGTTGTGAGCAACCACTTCAAAGACTCCGCCGCGGGTGTCCCCGGTCCTAAAGGCCTCGTCGACTTCGGCCTTCATACGCTGCTCGGTATCCAAATCGACACAGTTAAGCAAAACTTCGTCTTTCTGATAGAGCGCTTCGATCTCCTCCCAGCTTGCGTCTCGTTCAAGAGCGACATGGCCAACCGCGATCACGTGGCTGAGGATGCTGATGTTAAACTGCGCCAGGAACAACTTGCACAGCGCTCCAACCGCCACCCGCGAAGTGGTTTCTCGGGCGCTAGCCCGCTCGAGGACGTAGCGAGCGTCGTGGAAATTGTATTTGAGGCTGCCGGCGAGATCTGCGTGCCCGGGCCGGGGACGCTTCACAGGTTTGGCCTTCCCCTCGCTGCCTTCGGCGTCCTCGACCGGCAGGGCATCGCTCCAATTCTTCCAATCCCGGTTCTGGAGCAGAATGGCAATGGGAGAGCCGATCGTTTTCGAGTGCCGCACGCCGGATACAATATGAGCCTTGTCGCTCTCGATCTTCATCCGCCCGCCGCGACCGAACCCCTGCTGGCGGCGCCAAAGCTGGCGGTTAATGAAATCCAGCGAGACGGGCACACCCGCCGGAAGGCCCGTCAGGGTCGTCACCAGCGTTTCTCCGTGCGATTCACCAGCGGTTTCGAAACGAAGCATGTTAGCCTTGCAAGCGAGTTTTAGACTTAATCATAGCGAAGCCGGCCTCAACGTCTGGGAGGCCGGTTGAAGTCCATCCGCGCCGTCCAGTGACACGAGACCGGCGCAATCAGGAGGGTCAAAGGTGAGCACGACCCGGCTCATGGGCATCCACGCTGTCACCGAAGCCTTGCGCGCCGGGCGCGGCCTGGAACGGGTCGTCGTCGTGCTGGGGACACGGAACCCGCGGCTCAAGGCCATTATCGAAGAGTGCCGGCAGCGGAAAGTGCCTATGCGCTTCGAGCCCCGAGAAGCGCTGGATCGACTTGCCCGGGGCGAAGTTCACCAAGGCGTCATCGCGGTTGTCGCCTCGAAACCCTACGGCAATCTAGAGGACGTGGCGAAAAAAATCGACCATCCCGGTCTGATCGTAGTCCTTGACGGCGTAGAGGACCCGCACAATCTGGGAGCGATTATTCGTTCCGCCCATGCGGTCGGCGTCGACGCGGTTGTGATCCCCTCGCGGCGCTCAGCCGGAATCACGCCAACCGTCTCCAAGGCGGCAGCCGGGGCGCTCGAGTACGTCGAGGTTGTTCGTACGCCCAACATTAGCCGCGCGCTGACCTCGCTCAAGGAGGGGGGCTATTGGGTGATTGGCCTCGATGAAAGGGCCGAAGAAAACTATGACCAAGCCGACTATCGCGGCAATACCGTTCTTGTTTTGGGACGCGAGGGAAAGGGACTCCACCAGCTGACAGCCAAACGGTGCGACACTCTGGTGAAGATACCCGTTGCCGGGCGAATCGCCTCGTTGAACGTCTCGGTGGCGGCGGGCGTTGTGCTGTTTGAGGCGCTGCGTCAGCGTCAGGGTGGAAAGAGATAGCGCTGGGACTCGCACCGACGAGCAGCCCGTCTGTCAACAAGGCGGTGGCTATTCGTCGGAAAAAGAGCTTCCTTAGCTCGTAAGCGTCGGTCCGGGCACACCTTTATCGCCGTGTTTTCCACCTTCCAGCATTGGGGGAGTGACCGTGTTCGAACGTTTTGGTGTCGGCCATCCGCGGAGAAAGTTGTTACTCACCCTCTGCTGGCCCATCGTCAGCTCGATCCTTGTGTGCGCCCAGACTCGTGAGCAGATGGACAAATACGAAGAGTCTTACTTCCCCGGCATTCTCTTCCGGGATCCGGAGGCTGTGGCCTCTAGCAAATTCACCGGTAAGTGTCCGGAGTTTGAATCGCGAGCGTGCAACTACAACACGCAGGTGTCCCAGGAGTGTCAAGTTGTTGGTATGTCGCCTCTAGGAACCGTTGGCGGAAGGCAGTTTTTCCTGGCCCGTTATCGAAGGACCGTCGCGGTCCACGAAGAATCGAAGTGCGAAACGGACGAGGCGTTGGTCCTTGAATCTATTGATGAAGAACGCTCTCAGCCCGTCTGGTACGACGCCACGGAGCGGAAGTTCACATTCTTCAAAGAGGTGTCACTCGTTCACTCCCAGAAGCACTCCTTCCTGGTCGTCAACTACTGCGTAAACGGAACGGGGGGATGCTGGCAGTCAGCCTACCTTTGGTCTGGAGACCAATTGAAAATGCTCAAGCATGACCAGACGTGGGATGACGTCTACAACAATATGCCCGACGGCTATTGGACCCACAAGAGCCCTCCCATTGACTTTCGAAAGCTACGCTGGGAACAAAACATCGCAACCAAAGGGGATGCGAATTGCTGTCCGTCAGGCAAGATCCTATTGGAACTCCAGATTGTCAACGATGAGTTGAGCGTGAAGAGCTACGATTTCGTTGTTGAGAGGAACCCTTAGCAGCCCAACCGGTTCCGGTATCCGCAATTTACATCCCGCCCCGCGGCGGCCTCCAGTTCTAGCTACTGAGTCTCGCGAATTATGCTGACATGACCCGTGTTCGGATTGTAGGGGCACGGCATGCCGTGCCCGTATTCCAAGGTCACTGTATTTTGCGAGCCCCAATAAGTGCATCATTTCGCAAATATGGTTACGAAAGTGGCCGACTTCGGGCGCGATGAGTCGCGCCCCTACTGATGGGCTTGAGCATCTCGCGTTCAAACGTAGGGGCGCAATGAATTGCGCCCGAGCTGATGAGCCGCAATACCTCGACAAGCTGATTGATACGTAACTGTATTTGCGAAATGCTGTATTTAGCAACCGCTGGACGGGCGGCCTCGAGGTGACACAAAGCCGGTTCGGACGTTACCTCACGACGGAGCTTGCCCGGGAGCGGGAGCGTTCTTCAACGTGGTCACTGTTTGAGCCCTGCGGTAAGGGGATCCGTTTGGGGAGGACTTAGGCCACGCCCGGGCGCTCTTCACCGTGCCGTTCGAACCGTTCGTTCGACTGTTGCGAGCTCGATTCACGGTCTGCCGGCGCCCGTTCGTAACTTCGGCGTCCGCGGCAGCCACAGGATGCTGCCGGACTTCAGCAGGCACCTCCCTGGGCGCGGGCAGCAGTCTGTCTTCCCGAATTGCTTTACCCCGCTCGTCGCCCGCATCCACTCCCTCGGCGGTGATCATGAAGCGGGCGTCATCAGCGCGACGGATCAGCCCTTTCTCCAACAGATACCAAAGACTGAATTCAAGGTGCTCGCGGGCGCAATCCAGAAGCGCCTCCATGTCCGCCGGGGTCATGCCGGGTTTGTGGCCCCCGCGCATCCTTTTCGTGTACAGGAGCGACAAGATGCCCGAGCGCTGCCGCTTTTCGATCTCCCGCGCATGCAGCGGCGAGGTTGACTGATCAAAGATCTTCCAGCGTAGCCTCTCGTGCCTGGAGTGCCGGACATCGTAGGCGGCTCGCGCCTCAGGATCGCTTAACACACGATAGGCTTTAAGGACGGTCTGAAACGTTGCTTGATCGCCGGTTTCCCGGTTGTCAGGGTGGTACCGCAGCGCCAGGAGCCGATACACCCGCTGGATCGTCTCCCCCTCGGCCTTTGGGCTGATCTGAAGGATTTCGTAGAAGTCGACAAACGACCGGTCAGTATTATTGTTCATGTCCTGAAATCACCGCGATAGTAACCATATTGGTACGTCCTTCCCATACTGCCAAGAGTACCAGTGTACCGTTTGTATCCCAGCCGATATCCCTAGGACTCACTTAGAAGGAGATCTACGTCGCGACCGTTGGGCATTCCGGGGCCTGAGGTTTACGCCGCCTGCCGTGCCGGATGCGAGGCCCATCCACCTTGGAGTGATAAATGTGCTCGGGAAAAGACGACGGTACCTTGGAGATGGCGCCCTAGCTACTTTCCGGCGCAAAATACGCGTAGCGCTCGGGGCGGGGACTGTCACCAATTTCGCGCCTTCAAAGAATCAACAACTTACGGGCGCATTCGGACGCGAAATTAGCTGACTGTACCCAGCCACCACGCAGTTTCTCCTTTTTGCGCCGGAAAGTAGCTAAGCTAGGCCCGACGAAACGCGCGGCAGTAATTTTGCACTGCGCTTTGCACTTGAATCTGGGTTGACCAACTCCGGCGCCAATACAGATTCACACCCTGCTAGCCTAGGGATACGTGCCGAACGAACCATCTACTCGGCCAGCGACTCGTCGCATCCCCATTGAGACGCTGATTTTCGTCAGCGTGCTTATTGTTTTCTGGGCTGTCCAGGGAGCGATGGACGTCTATCGGGCGCGCCAACACGACTTTCTGAATATCTACACGGGTTCGTCGCTGGCTCGGGAAGGCCGTTTCGCGGAACTCTACGACCAGCAAGTTCAGCTCAGCAGAGAGAGAGAACTGCTCCCCGAGACGGCGGAGCTGATTCCCTTCGTGCGACCGGCGTTTTACGCGGCTTTGTTGGCTCCGCTGTCGCTAATCCCCTACGAGATCGCCCTTTGGTGCTGGCTGTTGTTGCAATCCCTGTTGCTGATCGGATGCTGGCTCTGGGCCTCGCGGAAGTTTGGTTCCGATGCGCTCGTATTCAGCGCCCTTTATCTTCCTACCGCTCACGGCATCTCCAGCGGCCAGGATTCTTCGGTGATGCTGCTGATCCTGATCGGCGCCTACGTTTTGGCCGAACGAGGGAGACCGTTCTGGAGCGGCGCCGTCCTCGGCCTGGCTCTGCAAAAATTCCATCTGCTGCTTCTGCTGCCGCCGGCCATGCTCCTCCGTAGACAGAACAGAATGCTGTTCGGCTTTGGCGCCGCCGCCATCGTGGAGGTCGCGCTGTGCGCCTTGCTGAGCGGCGTCCAAGGGATGCGACTCTACGTCGAACTCCTGACCGCCAAGGACATCGAGGCGCTCTCGCCGCTGCCGGCGCTGATGATCAACATCTATGCCATCGGCGAGAATCTGAACATCGACTCCCCCCTGCTTTCGGGCGTACTGGTCGTTTTGACGCTCGCGCTGACCGGTATTGCGGTGTGGAAAGCACCCTACTGGCGGTCGTTGGCAGCGGCGCTGGCGGGGTCTCTGTTGATCGCGCCGCACGTGTTCCGATACGATGCGTCGTTTCTTCTCTTGCCCCTGTGGTTAGTCATGTTCGTGTCGAAGAGCTCTTTTTCGCGCTTTGCCGCGCTCGCGTTGGTGGTTCCGATACCTTACTTCATCGCCATCTTCGGCAAACCGTATGGTGCGGTACCTCCACTGGCGATTTTGGTATTTCTCGTCGCGCTCGCCCGAGAGAGCTACCGGGAGACTCACCCGGAAGGATCTGCGTTAGGCGAAGGAGCTTCTTTGGCCACCTGAGGGTACGAGGGCGGTTGAAGTTCCTAATCGCACTTGATGCGATTTTGTCTTCTCGTAGTGGTCCTCGACCGGGCGTTCGACGAAGCGTTTGAACGGCCGACTCGCTTTACCGGATCAGTTGTGCGTGTTAGTCGATGGCGGGAGGCCATCTGGCAACCTTGCCGGGTAGCGGGGTTATGGGCGACTTGGCCCAAGCGTCTCGGAAGTCTTGGTTGTATTGATGCCAGGGACGTTGAGCAAGTATGACGATGACTACGGCGAAACTCGGAAACTCCTCGCGAGCTCCTAGTGCCGACTGCCCAAACAGACGATCTTAGGTCAGCACACAGGTGAAGTTTTCGCGGGCAGCAATCTCTACCAAGTCACCGTTGGTCAGGGCCTGCCAGCCACGGCGACTCGCCGCTTCCGCCGCCACCCCAAAATCAGCCAGCACGGACACAAGGTGCACATCCATGTTGGCGTCAAGCAGCCACATGAATGGATCTTGCCAGTTCAGCGGCAACCGTTAGGACTTCCGGCAGCGCTTCGTGAGGGAACGTGCCGTCAAAACTCTCGTCGATGTCATCTAGTGTCATGCCGTTGGACAAGCACTCCAGAATAAGAGCCACTGAAAGACGGGTCCCGCGGACCGCAAGTCCCCCTCCAAGCAAGCGAGGGTCAGCTACAATCCAGCGGTAGTTGTTGTAAGGACGAGGTTCCCATTTTTCCATATTCACCAACCCTTTCTTAGATTCTAGTCGAAGATAAGGATCTCCCGGCTTCGACGGTCCAGCTCGGCGAAGCCTTGCGCCACACGCGACCCGGCTGTTACTGTTACGCTCGTCGAACGACATCCTTTCTGAGTTACCTCGGCTCGGCCCCGATACATGCCGAACGAAACGGTAGACAATCCCTACGAGCTTCATCCTGAAAGCGTTCAGGCCCCGCCAGTTGCCTTTCGAGACGTTCTCCGTTGGATTGGACCCGGACTGATCGTCGCTAGCGCTGTCGTTGGAACAGGCGAACTGATTGCCACGACTGTCCTGGGGGCCGAGAACGGATACCGGTTGTTGTGGCTCGTTGTGCTGAGTTGCGTGATCAAGGTCATTGTCCAGAACGAAATCGGGCGTTACTCTTTGGCCACCGGCGAAACCGGGCTGGAAGCGCTCGACCGCATGCCGGGACCGCGTTTCCGGGTGTCGTGGGTAGTCTGGGCATGGTTTCTGATGCAGACTACGACTTTGATGACCATCAGCGGCATGTTTGCCGGCATCGGGGAGGTGCTGAATCGAGTCGTGCCCGCGGTGACGATCGGCGCTTGGGTTTGGGTGGTGACGATCGTAACGCTCGTCGTCTTGGTGATTGGCCGCTACCGTCTGGTGGAAAGAGTTTCCGTGGCGTTGGTGATCATCTTTACCGCCCTAACGGTCAGTGCCGCGTTCCTGTTGGGGATGAAAC
Organism: Bryobacterales bacterium; assembly: GCA_965248105.1. Taxonomy (GTDB): domain Bacteria; phylum Acidobacteriota; class Terriglobia; order Bryobacterales; family UBA6623. The sequence goes on along the minus strand of CBDFIK010000005.1, from coordinate 235,915 downwards.
CGGAATACTTTTCCTGGTCAGAGATGGTTGACGGCCTGACGTTCCATCTGCCGCTCGGCGGCCTGGGAATTGCCGTTGCGGTGTTCGGCATCACGGGGGTGGGATCGGCCGACTTGGTGATGTATCCCTACTGGTGCATCGAGAAAGGGTATGCCCGCTTCACCGGACCCCAGGACGACACAGTAGCTCGGCTTACCCGAGCTCGGGGGTGGGTCAAGGTGATGGGCGTGGATGTTCTCTGCTCGATGTTCGTATACACGTTCGCGACTATCGCGTTTTACCTGCTGGGAGCAGGAGTGCTTCACGGGCTGGACGTCATCCCCAAAGGCGCCGAGACGATCGCGATCCTCTCGAACATTTACACCGAGACGCTCGGCGATTGGTCCCTGTACGTTTTTCTGGCGGGCGCCGTGGCTGTCTTGTATTCATCCGTCTTTGCCGGAACCGCGGCCACGGCCCGCGTTTGCGCCGACTTTGTCGGCCTACTCGGAGCCTATGATCGGCGCAATTATCGGTCGCGCCGCCGTGCGATACAACTTTTCATCGGGATCGTGCTGTTCGTAGGAGTGATCTATTATTTCCTTCTGCCGGAGCCCGTTACGCTCGTGACAATCGGCGGTATTGCGCAAGCATTGATGCTGCCCATCGTCGGGTTCTCGGTTCTTTATCTGCGGTACGTTCATCTCCCCAAGAGCCTGGTTCCCAAGGGGTGGATCACTCTGGCTCTCTGGGTCACGTCCGTCGTGACCGCTGTAATGATGGGTTACTCCGTGCTGCAACGGCTGGCGTGAGCTGTAACCTGAAGGCGCGGGGTTTCCACTATTCCTGGAAGAGACATGGCGCAATAGTAGCCCAGACACTTGGCCTGTCACTGGCGTTCCAGGCTCAGTTTCCTCCTCACGGGTATCTTTGCGACGTCGCGAAGCTGAGCTGCGACCGCGAGGGAGCGGTCAACGGTCGCCCCTCCCCAAAGGGATGAACGCAGGTGGGTTTGCGACAGAGCCGGCTGGGCCACAAGTGGAACCTTCCGCCGACGCCCTCATCTTCGTAAAAGGGTGATCTTCGACGGAGTGACTGTCTCACTCGGCGGCGAAGCAGTAAAAGTACCCATTGCCGCCCGTACCTTGAAGATTCGCCTGACTACAGCCGCGGGACCCGTGCGCGGAATTCCACGAAGTCGGTGCGCTACCGCCACCCTGGCGGTCGTGGTGGCCAACCTGAGCGCTGCCCTCCCCGTTGCTCATCCAATTCCGGCAAGTATGATCCTCGCCGTCCGCGAAGGCGGTGCCGTCGGCCTGGGATCCCGTCAGGATGTCGTGCTGGTTGGGTTTGTCTCCCCGGCCGTTGACGACCTCGCCCTTTTCGTTGAGCGACGTCTCCTTACCCAGGTTGTTGCTCTCTGAGTGCAGGTCGTCGACGTTCCGGGCGGCGCGGACACCCTTGGCGTTGTACCACGGACCGCTGCCGATGCGGTCACGAGCGTTGACAGCTGCCGTGCCGCCGGCAGCGCTTGCACTCAGGTAGGCGCGCCAGGTGCGTTTGCCGGCCCCGACGGCTTCGGCGAGCGCTTGGCAGTGCGCGTCGGCGCCGGCCAAACCGCCCAGAGAAGCTCCATCACCCGGGCCGGCACTGGTGATGAAGAAGCTCAGTCCTTTCTCGGCGGCGTCCTGCGCGGGCGCCGGTTGTAACGCGAATGCACAGAGCGCAATCGAGGCACAAACAAACGGTATTTTCTTCATAACGGTCCTCTCAATCTTGGGAAGCCGCGACCACGGCCCTGCATTCTACCAGCATACCCAAGCCGTCGGGTGCTCCACTCTCCTGCCCCAACCCCGGGCGCTAGTAAGCTGTCCCAGTCAAGACTTTCTGATCGTCCTACCGGCGTGCCGTGTCGCCATTCCTGGCGACATGTCTCGTTGGTACGCCAGCCCTTCTGCTGGGCGGTGGGATGCCGGCAAGAATGCCGGCACAGCACGCTGAAAGCGTCGCCACATCGCTTTCCAACCCGACATTTCCGAATCTATAGTGAACTCGTCTCCAAGACAGTCCGCTAGCGATCCTGGCCCTCTTTGCTATAGCTGTGCCCGCCGAGAATCTCGCGTACCTCCGCCGCGGAGCCTGCCTTCTCCAGGGCGCTGATCTTCTCCTCCTCCTCCTTCTGCAGCGCGGTAACGTTCTCCAGCACGGCCTCGAGCTTGTCCGCGGGAAACTTGCAGGCGCCGGTCTCATCCATGTGGATGATCTCGCCGGGACTCACGACCATGCCGGCAATCGCCACCGGGACGTTGACCGCTTGCACCGCCATGTCGCCGTGCCCGGGCGTCGCGCCGCTCAAGACGTACTGAAACTTCATGGGGCGAATCTCGTCGAGATCGCGGGACGGGCCGTTCGAAATCGCACCGACGCAGCCCACCGCCTTGAGCGCCGTGGTCATGATCCCGCCGGCGAGCCCGACCTTGCCCGCGAGCTCCGGCGGAAACTTTTGCTGGAACACGAAGATCGTCGGCTTCTTCGACGCGTCGAGCGCGTCGATGACGTCCATGAAGCTGAGACGGGAATAGTTGGGATCGGGAAGGCCATAGACACAGGTCACCGCGTAGCCCACCGTCCGACCAAGCTCGGGGAACATGCAGCGCACACTTTGGTCGGTATACCAGTTCTCGGTCCAGGGATTGTAGAGCCCGAGGCACAACGGATTCGTCGGGTAGGTCGCGACGACGTTGGTGATCGACGGCGTGTCAAATGTTTTCAGCGCTTCCAGCGTTTCCTGTTCGGTCATCGATTGTCTCCCATGAGGTGATGGAACGTCCACACCTACGTATGTCAGAACCTAGGACATTTTATGATCAACAGCATACACCACCGGACCCCAGGTCACGCCGCCACACCCCGCTCGCCGCAACCCAGCGTGTGTACGGCCTCCGTCGTGCGAAACCGCGGTGAGGTCCACCCAAACACCGCGATGGCGCAAGCACGCGGACTTGCCCGCTCACTGGTCGAGGCGTGATCAAGATTTGAAAAGCGCTCGAAGCGCCTCGTCAAGCTTTCCCAAGTCGTCTTCATTGTTGAAAAAGTGGGGCGAGACACGGAGGTTTCCTTTGCGGGCTGCTACGGCGATGCGACGGCGGCGTAGCTCGACAGCCAACGTTGACATATCCACTCCGGGAAACTGGGCGCTAACGACCGGCGAGTCGTAGTAAAGATGTTGATCGTAGCGCAAGGTGCCTCCGCGCGCTCGCAGGATGTTTCGAGTTTTTGCGGCCAGCTCGAGGACGCGCTCCTCTATCGCCTCGGGACCAAGGGACCGCAGCATCTTTAGCACCGCTCCCATGGCGTAAATCCCGGCAAAGTTCTGTCCTCCACCCTCATATCTCATGGCCGCCTGGGGAAGCTCTGGCAGACCCTCATGCAGGTGATCAACGCTCCGCCAGTCTTTGTGGCTGCGCCAGCTATAGAGACTTGGTGGCAGCCATTCCCGCACCCGCGGGCCAACGTAGGCGAAGCCGACTCCCATGGGACACAGCAACCACTTATAGCCGTGCACGGCAAGCACGTCGGGCTGAGCCGCTTTGACGTCCATCTTGAGTGCCCCGACGCCCTGCGTGCCGTCAAGAAAGAACAATACGTTGCGCTCGCGGAGCGCGGGGCCGATTTCCTCCAATGGCGGACGAAGGCCGGTCGAATAGTTAACCGAGCTGAGGATCACGAGTTTCGTTCGGTCGGTAATCTCGCCGAGGAATTTGTCCACCGAAAAGAGCCCGCCAGGCACCGCTGCTTGCGTATACTTGACGCCGCGCTGCTCTAGCACTCTGGCGAAATACTCGTTGTTGGGAAACTCGTGAGGCAGCGTAACTACGTGGTCGCCGGGAGTCCATCGGATGCCATTGACTACCCAGGAGAGTGCCGTTGCGGCGTTCGGAATAAAGGCGACGTCGTCCGGCTCGGCCCCGATGAGTTCGGCTGCTTGGGCGCGCACGGCATCCGCATCTGTATACCAATCGAGGAAGTCTAGACAGGCTTGCTGATCCCGACGGCGGAAGTGGTTCGCGGCGGCTTCGACGGCGCAGGTGGGCACAGGCCCAAAAGTAGCGCTGTTCAGATAGACCCATTCCTTTAGAACTGGGAACTGTGCGCGGATCGTCGGCCAATCGGTGATCATCTGAGTTCCTGGGAATACTACCACCAAGTGGAACCGAGAATCTCGTAGGAACAAGCGATCCTTCTCGTCCGAAAGAAAAATTCTCCACCAATCGCCAGTACAACGAGTTAATATAGAGCGATCTCGGTCCGCAACAAGACTGCTGATCGTCCTGGCAATGTGGCGCACGCTTTCAGCGTGCTGTGTCGGGCTTTCGAGCCCGACATTTCCGAATCTATAGCGAACTTGTCTCCAGGACATTCCACTAGCTCCCGACTATACCTACGAAACGAGGAACAACTTTGACCATGCAACCTAGAACAACTGCCCCTTTCCTGCTGATAACAGCACTTCTGTTTTCATGCGGAACTCCGCAACCACCGGAGGAAGCCGCGGCTCCAGCCGAGGCTCAAATCGTTCCGGCCGACGCCGAGCTGGAACACCTGTTCACCCGCACAGCCGACATCAAAGGAGGCCTGACCGAAGGGCCGGCCGTGGCGCCCGACGGCAGCATCTACTTTTCTGACATCCTATTCGGAAAAGACAAAGGCATGATCCTGCGCTTCGACCCGAAGACCGGGGAAACCACTGTCTTCGCCGAAGACAGCCACAAATCGAACGGCTTGGCGTTCGACGCCGAGGGTCATTTGATCGCTGCCGAAGGGGCCGATTACGGCGGCCGGCGGATTTCACGGTGGAACGTTGAAACCGGCGAGCGCACAACAGTGGCGGACAACTACGAGGGCAAGAAATTCAACTCGCCCAACGACCTTGTGATCGACAGCCAGGGACGCATCTATTTCAGTGATCCGCGATATGGGGGGGCGGAGACCCGCGATCTCGACTACTTCGCCATCTTCCGCGTCGACAAAGATGGGACGGTCGTCGAAATTACCCGCGAGGTGTCCAAACCAAATGGTGTGGCCCTCAGCCCCGATGAGAAAACGCTTTACGCAGCCGATCACGACAACGGCAGTGATGGCGGCAGTGATCCTGGCGCGCCGCCCGCAACGCCCGGGCCGATGAAAATCTATGCCTTCCCACTCGGGCCCGACGGTTTGGTATCGGGCGAACGCAAAACCTTAGTGGACTTCGGAGACCAATCCGGTTGCGACGGCATGACGGTGGACGAGAAAGGGAACATTTACCTGACGCCCCGCAGCGCGAAACGTCCCGGGGTCATGATCATCAATCCCGAAGGCGAAGAAGTCGGCTTCATCCCCACGCCTTCACCCGCCCAGGGAGAGGCTGAGAGCGAGGCGAGCCTGCCCAGTAACGTCGAATTCGGCATCGGTGATGAGGCAAACGTGCTCTATGTAACCGCTGACACGAGCCTCTACCGGATCCGCCTCAACCTAAAAGGACATCATCCGCGGCACGCGCAGTGACGCGGCGGATTAGAGGAAACTGCTAAATCGGTAGACAAGAGGCCCACCCCCAGGGCGGCGCCTGCGGCGAGGGACCGCAAACCGCCTGGTCCTTGTGCAAAGGGACTTGGCCGCTTCTCGATCTTCAGGAACCGGCGAGCTCGTAGCCAAGAGCCTGGCGGGAAATCGGCGCCTGGACGTGGCGTACGCATTCTTGCGTGCCGTGTCGCCATTCGTGGCGACATCGAATGGCATGCCAGCGGGCCGCCTGTGGCGGCACGCCCAGCTCCCCTTTTTTGCCCGCTATGTCACGTAAGTTAAGCCCGTGTAGCGCGGATCTAGGCGGGCCACAAACGCCTGATTCCGGTACGCGGTACGCGCCCGCCAGATCCGCGGCCGTCTTGATCAAATCCGCGCCTTTGCATCGAACGGAGGCTGGTTAACACGCAGTGTGTAGCGCAGGGCTCGAAGAGACCTGCGGCTGTTTCTCTTGTTTGTCCTAGCCGCCGTCAGGCGGCTCGCCAAGCAGCCCGTGGCAAAAACCGTGTAGCAGCGAAAAATGGGGACTGCCACCAATTCGCTCCCCATCATGGCCCCTGAAACAAAGTGCGTAGCGCAGGGCTCGAAGAGACCTGCGGCCGTTTCTCCTACCACGGCCTACTAGCTCGTAGAACGCAGGCCGGTCAACGCGCAGCCCGAGCGAGGCGGTCTCGTTCTGCTTGCATTCGCTCCCGGAAATCGTCTACGCGCGGGTGATCGAACGGAATGTTGTGCAGGGACAGAATCAACTCAAACAGGCGAACGAAGTAGTCGTCTTTGTTGCGGAAGTCGACGCTAACGGAGCCTCGAAATAGAGCGGGAAAGGATTTCTTCGGATTTCCCGCCAATAGCACGGGCCTTACCGACTCTTCCTCAGAGGCATCGCAAAGGCGGTCGTTGACCAGCTTGATTTCGGCCGCGACCACCCGCTTTGTCTGCTTGGTCTGGTACTTTGCGAGGTAAAGCGGGGTGCCAACAGCGACAACAAAGTCAGCCGCGTCGATCCGTTCGATGAATCGATTGAGATTTTTCCCTGGCGTACCGTGCCAGCGGTCTAAGATCATGTCGACATCAGCCTTGCGCAGGTCTCTGGCGAGTTGCAGAACCCACCTTTCGTGGGACGATTCGCCCCAGGCATAACTGATGAAGCAGCTTGGCCGCTTGTCCAAATCTCCGCGATCGCGCCGTACACTCTTGACCCAAACCAGCGCCTCCTCGAAGACCGTCCGGCGGTCGGCGACCTCGACCGCTTCGTCGAGGGTTTCGGCGTATTCCGGCGCGGTCTCGCCGATTTTCGCCGCTGCCGGGGTCTTCAATTCCGTCCCGCACTTGCTGCAGAAGAACGAGGCCTGGTTGCCCTCGATGTTTTCGATGACCGTGCTGCGTGGCTGCCGCCTGGCGCACTTGGTGCAGTCGACCACCGGGATGCGCTTGACGTCAACCTGCAGCCGCCGCAGGAAGCGTTCAAACGTCGCCTGAAACAGCTCGCGTTTCTTGGTGGGAACTGCCTTGCTGTAGTAGAGGACCAGCTCGATCTCTCCCTCGCCTTCCGATGCCTGGCGGAAGCCGCAGATCTGTTTCTTGGCGATCTCGAATTGAGCGTGATTCTGCCATCGCTGCTGGTCGCGCTGAAACTCGTCGGTGTAGCCGAGCTGGACGACCAGCGAAGCATAGACGTTCTCCACAGCACCCGAGACACGGTAGGAGACGTCATCGGTGGTTCCCGCGGCTTCGTCCTTAGGACGCTTCTCGTTGATCAGCGAGGGCGCCACGAGAACCGAGTTTTCCTGCACGGTCTCCCGGAAGGCGATGTGCCGCTTGAGGAAGAGACTCGCTGCTGCATCGAGCAGGGCTTCGCACTCATCTTCTTTAAGTTTCTCCAGTTCGCGGAAGCCGTAATCGCCGGCCAGCAATTTGTCTTCTTCGAGCAACCCGAGGCCTTGGGGATGCCGCCGGGCTTCGAGCACGAATGACGACGCCAGGTTGACCAGCAGATCGGGCTGCAAGAGCACGGCTCCTTCTCCGGTCGAACGCGTAATGCGGGCAACATAGCCGTGGTTGGCGAGGTGGCCGACCGCTGTACGGATTTCGTCTTGGTCGTACGGGCGGTCCGGGTCTTCTTTCTTCAGCAACTCGCGGAGCCCGTCGTAGGAGACCAGAACCTGCTTGCGTTCCGGTTCTTCCTTGAGCTTCAGCACGTAGTCTTTGATGCGCTTGAATGTTCCGGTGGTGATGGTGGAGGGGAAGTCGTTCCAGGGGATGATTTCTCTGATTTTGGCAGTGAGTTCGTCGATGCCGCTACCGTTCGAGGCGCTGGTCGCAACGTAGGCACCTTCGATGCTCTGGTCTCGGCAGAACCCGCGAAGCTCCCCATCGGTCAGAGTTGAGCTACCCCGGTCGGTGCGCGCCCCGACCAGGACCAGCTTTCTCGGCGGGCGGGAAGGGTTGCGCGTCTCGTTGGTGTGTCGATATTGCTTCAGCCAGTATTCGACCCCGGAAAGCGGGTTGTCGCGCCTTGTCGGGTCGAAAAGCAGCGGGCCGACATCGTCGTCGTCGAGGAACAGGGAATGAATGATGCGGTAGTCGGGCTGGCCGGCGAGGTCCCAAAGGACGGCCTCGCAGGTTGCGCCGTCTGCGCGCTTGTGACCAAAGGCGTCGACCACCCAGAACTGCTGGCCGTGGGTCGAAGAATGCTCTTTGAAGACGCCGTGGGCCAGGCGGTAGCCCAGACCGGTTTTCCCGACGCCGCTGTCACCCACGAGCGCCAGCCGGGCGGTGATATAGGGCACCGAGTCCGTTGCGCGCTCCTCACCAAGCAGGATCGAGAGGTCGAGGTCCCAAACGTGGAGTTCGTCACACCCTTCACCGGCCACGGTGACCAAAACAGGGACGTCTGCCGCGAAGGCCGCGGTTTGACCGACGAAATAGACTTGCGGCTCACGCAGGGTTCCTGCGCGTCGTGGCGTTGGGCCCCCTAGGTCCCAGAGCATGACGGTTTGGTCCTTACTCTTCGACGCGAGCAATTGGTCGCCTGGAGAGAGACTCACGGCTCTAACGCTGTCATGATGCTGGTCGAGCGAGTGGAGAAGACGGCCCGTCTCCAGGTCCCAAACCCTCACGGTCGAGTCTTCTGACCCCGAGAACGCCCGCCGCCCGTCCCTCGTCAACGCCACGGAATTGACGCCACCCCGATGGCCCTCAAGAGTCCGCAGCGCCTCCCTGCTTTCCAGATCCCACACCTTCAGCGTACGATCGTTGGAGGCCGAGACCGCCCGCCGCCCGTCTCCCGTCAGGGCCACGGACATGACCCAGCCGCTATGCCCTTCGAGCGTCCGCAACTCCTGGCCGCTTTCGAGATTCCACACCTTCAGGGTCTGATCCTCAGAGCCCGAGACGGCCCGCCGCCCGTCTCTCTTCAGCACTACGGCCCCGACCTGTCTTGTATGGCCTTCAAGCGTCCACAGCATTTCCCCACTTTCCAGGTCCCACACCTTCAGCGTACGATCGTTGGAGGCCGAAACCGCCCGCCGCCCGTCCCCGGTTAACGCCACAGCCCGGACCCCATGGCCATGGCCTTGGAGCGTCCGCAACGCCCGGCCGCTTTCCAGATCCCACACCTTCAGGGTTTGATCCTTGGAGGCCGAGACCGCCCGCCGCCCGTCGCCCGTCACCGCCACTGCGAAGACCAACTCGCTATGGCCCGTGAGGGTGTGGCGCAGGCTCACGCCCGGCGGCAGCTTGGGCTGTTTTCTGCGCTTCGTGGAAGGCCGGCTTTTCTTGCGTGCCATCGGTAATAAGATACCTCGGTTTGCTTGGGAAAGGTACGCTGGTTGGCGGGGGAATTGGAGAAGCGCAAATTGGGGAGCGGAGCTAGGCATGTCGCCACGAATGCCGAGACCCCAGGCCAAGATGGCTGCGCCACTTTTCTATGACGACGATTGGTGACGATCCGCGGCTGAAAGGTTGCTACCACGGCCAACGGCGAATTTGCCTGCTACGTCACCGCCCCGTGCAAGAAAAGAACAGAGCCGCAGCCGGTAGGCTGCGGTCGAGATGAAGAAGGGGCGTAGGAGCAGTCAGCGCCACGCCGGTTAGCGGCGTTCGGGCGTCGCACGACCTCCACCGGTCACACCACTTCCAAATTCTCATTCTCCTCATTCCACAGCACTTACCCCACCCGACCCCCTCCAACCCCGCCACCCCACCGTACTCTGAAATAGGAGACCGCCGGCCACCGATGTGGCGCAAACTCTCAGTTTGCCGAGTCGAGACTCATCTCGACTCATGCCCACGAACCGGCCGAGACGCGCCTCAGGGGCCAGCTCTCCTCCATGCGTACGTAGGGCCGTAGCCAGCTATGCCCGCTGGAGTTTCTACATTTTGCTGACGTAGCGCGGGCATTCTTGCCTGCCGTGTCGCCATTCGTGGCGACATCGATTGCCGTAGTGGCGCGCGCGCTCATCGTCCCGCGTCGAGATTCCTCTCGACGTCTGGGAGCGTTCCAACCACAAACGACCAAACAAACCCAATCTCGCCGAACCCCGGTGGAATCAACGCCTTCTAAGGGTGAAGAACGCCATAGGGGCGGCCCCCCAGCAAAACCTGACCGATCGCTCCACCGGGATACGAGGAGACATCGATCTGAAGACACGCAGCCCCGAGGACCAGAAACAGGGCAACAACGAACTATCGGAGCAGCGAACCAACGGCGCAGCGGAGCTGCCCGACCAACGAAATGACCAAACAAAGCCAATGTCTCATAACTCCCATTAAATCCAGCAACTTACACGATAAATCCACAGCAAACAAAAGACGAAATAGCTCCTCGCCAGCCCCTCCTCCCCCTGCTCCTGCTGCTCTCACTCACGCCCGCCACCGTCCAAACCCAACCCCAGCCGCGGTGATCTGATGGGAGCGCTGCACCGCCGCCGGTGGACTAGCCGCTGGGCGAAGGCTTCGACGAAAGGAAGTGATGCAGACTGTGCCCTAATAGTCGCGTCCCAATGGCGCAAAGCTGGGTGACGTTCTGAGAGCGGTAACGCACAGGCCGGGGCGCCTTTCCGGGACGAACCGGTCCGCCTCAATCTCCGCGGGCGGCGTGGAGCTCCTTGGTGAGCCGACTGGTGGCTTTCCACAGCAGCATCAAGTCGTTCCCGCAGCCGACCAGCTTCATTCCGCGATCGATCCAAAACTTGGCCATCTTAGGGTCGCGGGTCTGGATGGAAGGGGAGCGGCCGTGACGGTTGCAGGCCTCGATCACCTTTTCAATAGCCCCGACAACATCGGGGTGCTCGAACTGGCCGCCGACTCCGTAGGAAATCGAAAGATCGGCCGGCCCGATCATGACGGCATCAACGCCCGGCACCGAGACGAGCTCATCGCAGCGCTCGACGGCGGCCTTGGACTCAATTTGAAAAATGACCAGAGTTTGCTCGTTGAGGTGCGCGGTGATTTCGGTTACGGACGCGTTTGCGTAGTTGACGATGGCCGGTGTAAAGCCGCAACCACGGACGCCTTGCGGGGGGAACTTCGTCCAACTGATCGCCTTTGCGAGGACTTCGGCGGAGTCTACACGGGGAAAGATAATGCCTTCGGCTCCCATGTCGAGTGCGCGCGCGACCAGCGAGTACTGAAAATCAGCGACTCGCACGATCGGCGTGATGGTCGTCATCGAACAACTGCGCACCAAATCCTGAATCGTCTCGACGGTAAAGGGGCCGTGTTCGGTGTCGATGAAGATCCAGTCGAGTCCGGCGGCGGCGTACATGCGGGGTATCTCGGCCGAGCGGGACAGCGAAACGCTGCAGCCCAACGCAACGCGGCCTTCCTGGAGTAGTTTCTTGGTCCGGTTAATTTGCATAAGGTACAAGTATTGCATTTTGGCCGCGAGGGGTTTAGTATTCGGGTAGAAAAGTCGGGAGGCTGCGATGGTGATCAAGAGCCTGGGAGTACTCCTGAGCGTAACCTTTGCCGCGGCGCTCCTTGGCGCCTCTCCACGGGTGGAGTCGGTCGAGCCTGACAGCGGCCAAGTAGGAGCTGAGTTGGTTGCGAAGGGCGAAGACCTTGACGCGCAACAGGTGTCAGCGTTTTACCTGACAGACGGCGAACATGACCACAAGGTGCAGATGAAGGAGCAGACGTCGGAGTCGATTCGGTTCGTGATTCCGGCGAAGGCCCCTCCGGGTCGATACGCCTTGATGTTGGAGACGAGGGGGGCCAACGTGAACTGGCTCCAGCAGCCCGTCTATTGTACGGTGCTGGAGTAGCAGCGGGCCGACGTCTTTTCCGTTTGTGCCGGTCAGCGACAGATCAGTACGCCAAATCAGGAGCGCAGCTCCGTTTTGGCGGCGAGGCTTTTTTGTTCGTGCCCCGGGTGAGAGTCTATCTCGGGGTTCCCGCCTGCCAATTGCGAGATCGCCCACTCAGCGTGTTCGCGGATGATGGGATCCGGGTTGCCGGCCATCCGGCGCAAGGGTTCGAGAAACTTTCGGTCGCCGCTGTTCCCCATCGCGATTGCGACGTTTCGTAGAAACCCCCGGTAGCGGCTTCGCTCGACGGGTGTGTGTGCGAAACGACGCGCGAATTCCTCTCGGGTCATCGAGGCGAGATCTTCAAGCGAGGGGAGCTTGTGCTGCGGTTGAAACTCCGGCGCGTCTGTCGTCGCAGCCCGCCCATTCCAAGGACAGACATCCTGGCAAATGTCACAGCCGAAGAGGTGGGAGCCGATTTCAGACCGATTCCGCTCGGGGATCTCCCCGCGCAGCTCGATCGTCCAATAAGAAATGCATCGGCGCGAATCGAGCGTATGAGCTGGCCCCTCGGGGTTGCCAGTCGGCACGAGCGCGTCCGTTGGACAGGCCTCAATACAGCGCGTGCAGGTGCCGCAGCGAAAGGCGGCGGGTTGATCAGCTTCCAGTTCGAGAGAGGTGAGCAGCTCGCCTAGGAAGAGCCACGATCCCAGTTGCTGGTTGATGAGGCAAGTGTTCTTGCCGATCCACCCCAGACCGGCGTGATGTGCGTAGGCCCTTTCGAGCAGTGGAGCAGTATCAACGCAGACTTTGTAGTCAAACGCCCCGACTTCGTCGTGAATCAACTCCACCAGCCGATCGAGCTTCCGGCGAATCACCTGGTGATAGTCTTCACCCCATGCATAGCGCGAGATCCAGCCTCGATCTTCGCAGCTTACTTCGGTCGAGTAAGGATCTTCCGTGTTGTAAACGAGACCGATCGAGATCACGGACTTCGCGGAAGGAAGAAGGCTCTTAGGGTCGCTGCGCATCTCGCCGCGGCGACCCTCAAGGTATCTCATGTCTCCAGCAAAGCCCCGCTTGAGCCACTCGGGGTAGAACAGGGATTCCAGGGTCGGCTCCGCCGAAGTGATCCCGACCAAGTCGAACCCAGTCTGCTTAGCTAACCTCTTAACTGCATCCGCCGTCACGCTACTTGTGATGATAGACGAGTGGGTCGGAGAGTGCCCGCGGTGGCCTGGGCTGCTACCGGATTGAGTTTCCTTGGCGTCTGTCGGTAGCGGCGGGTCGGTGTTTTCGGGGAAAGCTAGCAGATCCTCCGCATCGATGCCTATTACGGTGCGTCGAGATTCTCTGGAACGTCTTCTTGGAGGCAGCCGCGGCGAAGTGAGTTGGCGCGACCGGCCGAGGCGATGCCCGCGGAGTAACAGCGCAGGTCCAGCGGCGCTTGCACGGCGTTTCGCGCCCGGCTAGAATCAAGGATTCCCCTTAACTGTTTCCAGGAGGCTACATGGACGTCGAGCAGCAGGTGAAGGAAATTATTTGTGAACAGCTAAGCGTTGAAGAGTCCGAAGTGACGCGAGAGGCTTCGTTCGTCGAAACGCTGAATGCCGATTCACTCGACATCGTGGAGCTGATCATGGCTTTCGAAGAAGGCTTCAATATCGACATTTCAGACGAGCAGGCCGAAAAACTCAGGACGGTGGATGACGCCGTCAAATACCTGGAGACCCGCGTTAAGAAGAAGAAGAAGAAGTGAGTGCCCCGCTCGATGGTGCGGGGGGGCTCGAGGCGGTATAGCCGTCTTGGCGCTGCGCGATCAGGTGGCCCCGCCGACGATCAACTACTTCAAGCCGGATCCCGAGTGCGACCTCGACTTTGTCCCCAATCAGTCGCGGCCCATGGAGATGGAGTACGCGCTGACGAACTCCTTCGGTTTCGGCGGCACCAACGGCGCCTTCGTTTTCAAGCGTTGCACCTACGGCTCGTGAGTGGCAGCAGCGAGTACCGGGCTACCGGTTCGTTCGAGGTCAAAAAGGGGCCGGTGGATCCTACTGAAGGTTTTGGGTCACGATGAAGACCTTCGTTTGCCTCAAGCAAGTAGCGGCTGCGGATTCGACGATCCGAGTGGAGGAAAGCGGCCACTGGATCCGAGAGTCTGACCTCGGCTACGAGATGAACGAGCCCGACTCTTTCGCGCTCGAGGAGGCACTGCGGATCAGAGAAACGCACGGCGGAGAAGTGGTGGCCGTCTCGGCTGGGCCGGCACGAACCGCCTCGACGATCCGCGAGGCGTTCGCGAAAGGGGCCGATCGCGGTCTCCTGATCGAAGATGATCAGTTTTCTCGAGTGGATGCCTACACCACGGCGCAAGCGCTGGCGGCCGCTCTGAAACGAGAAGAGCGCTGCGACCTGGTCCTCACCGGCTTGCAATCCGACGATATGGGTTTCGGGCAAACCGGCGTGATCTTGGCTGAGCTGCTCGGCCTGCCGCACGCGACCATCATTGTGGAGGTCAGCGTGGAACAAGATCACGTGCGGGTCAAACGAGAACTCGAAGCGGGATGGTTCCAAGACGTCGAGCTTCCGCTGCCGTCACTTTTGACGATTCAGTCCGGCATCAACAAGCCCCGCTACGCCACCTTGATGGGGATCAAGAAAGCCAAAACTAGACCCCTGCAGCGCTACACACCGGGCGAGTTGGGAATCGAGCTGTCAACGAGCCAAGTCATCCGCCGGCTTTATACGCCTCGAAAGGAGAAGCAGACGCAGTTTTTAGAGGGCGCGGCTGACGACGTGGCGGCACAGCTCGTGGAGAAGCTGAGGTTCGAGGCGCGCGTCCTATGAGCGTTCTGGTCGTCACCGAGCAACAGGGCGGCAAGTGGCACAAGATGTCTTGGGAAGCGCTTGTCGGCGGCCAGCAGATTGCGGCATCCTGTGGCAGCGGTGTTGACGCAGCGGTCCTAGGCGCGGGTATTGGGCCGCTTGCCCAGGAGTTGGCCGGGTGCCTGGTCGATGAAGTTTTCGCCGTCGAGCACGAGTTGCTCGAGCGGTACTCGCCGGACGGCTACACGCTTGCGCTCCGGCAACTGCTCGATCAGGTCAAGCCGAACGTCGTCCTGTTCCCGCATACCTACCAGGTCCGCGATTTCGGCCCGAAGCTCGCTGCGTCCGTCGAATGTCCATTCCTCAGCGACGCGGTAGACGCGAGGCACCAGGACGGGGAGCTGGTCTTCGTGCGGCAGCTTTTTCAAGGCAAGCTGAACGCGGATGTGACCTTGAGCGGCGAACCCCCTTTCTTTGCGTCTCTACAGTCGGGAGCTTTCCGCGCGGACCAGCTCCAGAAGACGGAAACTCCGGCCGCCGTGACCCAGGTGGAGGTCACACTAAGTGCTAATGACATACGCACCCGTCCTGGGGAACCTTTTCGCGAATCGAAAGGCGAAGTCGACCTCTCTTCCGCCGAGATTATCGTTTCGGTCGGGCGAGGCATCAAGGACGCCGAAAATATCCCTCTCGCGGAAGAGCTGGCCGAGGCCCTCGGCGGGGAGATCGCCGCCTCCCGGCCCATCTGTGACAACGGCTGGCTGCCCCTAGAGCGCCAGGTTGGCAGCTCCGGCCAAACCGTTTCGCCCAAACTCTACGTTGCGCTTGGCATCTCGGGCGCCATTCAGCATGTGGTCGGCATGAAGGGTTCAAAGACGATCGTCGCCGTCAATCGAGACTCGGGGGCCCCTATCTTTGAGCTGGCCGACTACGGAATCGTGGGAGATCTGTTTGAAGTGGTGCCGGCGCTGACGAAAGCTGTGCGGGAAGCCAAGGAATCGTAGCCGACGGCAAGCCGTGACTATCTGATTTTTCTCGTTGCGGAGGACGGATCGTCCTAGGTCGTGGCCTGGTCTCCCTGCCGGAACTTCCCGCCAGCGTTGGTGTTAGCCCAGTTTCTTGGCTGGCCAATTGTCGAAGCACACGATAGGCTCGCTAACAGTCGTTGCTTTTACGCTATCATCCCCTGAGGCGCTTGCGTTCTACCTGCCTATGATGATCTCTCGTCTCGCTTTTCTGCTGGTCTTAGGCCTGAGCGCCGGGTATTTTTTCCGGGTCTTGTGGAAGCGTCTCGGGCCGATGCGGGCTGCCCGGCCTAGGTTGTCCCTCGATCACCCGGGCCGCCGGCTGTGGCGGGCGTTTGCCGAGGTGATGCTGCAAACGCGGGTTATACGCGACCGGCCGGTCGCGGGCTTACTACACGGCCTGGTGATGTGGGGCTTTTTTGTGTTTGCGTGGGCCAGCATCGAGCATCTGCGGTTAGGATTCCTGGGTCTGGAGCGCGCTCAAGCGGACAAGAGCTGGTACGGGGCGTTTGCCGCCGTGTGGGCGATCGCCGTCCTGGCGGGTATCGTTGGGCTCGCGTTCCGGCGGTTCGTGCTTCGTCCCGGCTCGTTGGGGGAGGTGTCCGTTTCATCCGGCCTGGTCGCGGTCTTGATTGTGTCGTTGATGGCTACCTATCTGGTTGGTTGGCGAGGCGTCGAGGCGGGGACCACGGCTTGGCGGATCAACTGGTGGCTCCACACGCTGTCTTTCCTGGCGATGCTGTTTGTCATTCCGCACTCGAAGCACCTGCATTTAGTGTTGGCCCCCATTGCTATTTTCTTGCGAACGGAGACGACCAGCGGTATTCGAGCGTTGCGGGACGAAGACGACAACGACTTGGGGATGTTGCGTTTCGGCGATCTCTCCGCCAAAGACATCCTGGACGTAAATACTTGCGTAGAGTGCGGCCGCTGCACGGACGTCTGCCCCGCGAACACCATCGGCGGATCACTCAACCCCAAGGAAGTAATCTTGCAGATGCAGCGCGGGTTGCTGGCGGGCGGAGACGTGATAGCCGGCACTGCCGCGGAGGTCAGCGCCGGTCAGAGCTGGGTTCCGGAGGAGGACCTGTTCCAGTGCCTTTCCTGCGGCGCGTGTGAGCAAGCTTGCCCCGTCGGCATTGAGCACGTGGGCGCGAAGATTCTCGACTTGCGGCGAGGGCTGGTCAGCGAGGGCCGCACCCACAACGACAAGCTGTCGGATTTGTTCACCGCCATGGAGCGGGCGCCCCACAATCCCTGGCGAATGGGCCACGATATTCGCGCCAAGTTGGTTGACGGGGAGAAGTTTCCCATCTTTGACGGAAGCCAGGAATGGCTGCTTTGGCTGGGCTGCGGGAATTCCTATGATCCGCACGGGCAGGACGTCGCACGGGCCATGAAGAAAATTCTCGAAGCGTCCGAGCTTTCCTGGGGAGTGCTCGACCGCGAAACTTGCTGCGGCGAGCCAGCCCGCCGGGCAGGCAACGAATACCTCTACATGGAGCTTGCCGAGAAAGTCATCAATGTCTTCCGTGACAAAAAAGTGAAGAACATAGTAACTTGCTGCCCTCACTGCAGCCGCATGTTGGACGTCGATTACCGTCAGAATTCCTCGTATCAGGAGCTGGATATTCGCGTTCTGCACCACAGCGAGCTGATTGCGGAGCTGATGCCGGATTTAGGCATTCAGCCTGAGCGTGAGACCGTTACCTACCACGACCCCTGCTACTTGGCCCGGGGCACGGGGATCGTGCGTCAGCCGCGGGCTGTTATCGAAGCTTGTGGCGGCGAGGTCGTCGAGATGCGGCGCAACCGCGAGCACACCTTCTGTTGCGGGGCAGGCGGCGCGCAATTATTCATTGCCGACGACAAAGCCGAGCTGCCGGGGAGCCGCGTTAACCACAAGCGCTTTGACGAAGTAATTGAAACCGGGGCTCGGACCGTAGCCGTGGCTTGTCCCTATTGTCCGATTATGCTGAATGACGCGGCTCAACACGCCCAGCGCGAAGACATCCGGGTGGTAGACATCGCCGAACTGGTCGCGAGCAGGATTCAATGATTTCGTAGTCGGAGAGATCCCCGTGCGCCGTAGCAGGCGAACGTGATGAGGTACGCCGAAGGACTGGTGCCGGGCCGCTTCGGCGTCTCGGACTCAAGCATGCGGTCCTTGCAGTATAGGCACATCCTCGCGATGCGCAAATCAGAGCCGCGAACGCAAGTGAGTGCCCGCCGGCCTCAGGCCCACCCAAGCGGATGAAACCGGTGGGTTTTCGACGGAGCGGTCAGGGCGAAATAGTCGCTACAAGTATTTGGCCTGTCACTAGCGTTCCAGGCTCAGTTCCTTGCTATCGCACAGCCTTGCGACGAGCGAACCGAGCCCCGACGGTAACGGAGCGGTCCAGAGATGACGCCGCTCGGCATGGATGAATCCGCGTCCGCCCCATCACCCACCTAACGAGAACAAAGTTCTCGTTCCAGTGCCCATAACGGCCCACCCGACCTTCGAGTTGGCGCAACAAGGCCGTGGTATTCTAAGAAAAGTAAACCTTCCGAACGGGCCTGTGGCGCAGTTGGGAGCGCGCTTCCATGGCATGGAAGAGGTCGAGGGTTCGAATCCCTCCAGGTCCACCACTAAATCTCTTGAAATGTGTTACCGCGATCGCCTTCCGGCAATTCCCCATGTATCGCTGTGAACCATCCGATCCCCACAAGGCAACACTCGAAGGTTAGAACCTTCGTCATGCGTATCCATGGCTTGTAGCTTTCCGAGCTGCCTGCATCCGCCTCCAGCGCTAAAGTAAAACAGCGCCTATGTTCGAGTCTCCACGTTTCAAGAAGTACTTCCTTCCGGGTTTCGTCTTTCAGTCGATGGTCATTGGCGGGGGGTATGGGACGGGACGCGAGCTGGTCGAGTTCTTCCTGCAATACGGCCCACTGGGCGGGCTGCTCGGGATGCTCTTCGTCTCCACGGTGATCTGGTGCGCGGTATGCGCCGTGACATTCGAATTGGCGCGCATAACCCGTTCTTATGACTACCGTACCTTCACCCGGCAGTTGCTGGGTCGGGGATGGGTTCTTTACGAGGTCTGCTATATAGTCATGATGCTTCTCGGGCTGGCGGTCATCGCCGCAGCGGGTGGAAGCATCGTGCAGGAAACCTTCAAACTCCCCTACTATGCCGGCGTCATTGGCATGATGGCTGGTGTCGGCTTTCTTGTCTTCCAGGGCACCTCGGTCATCGAGAAATTCTTCTCGATGTGGTCTTTTGTTCTATACGCGGTCTACTTCGTTTTCTTCGTTTGGAGTTTGTTCCAGTTGGGCGCCGGGGGCGTCTCCGGCCTCGTCACGGAGGAAATCAAGCCAGGGTGGTTCTTGTCGGGGATCAAATACGCTGCTTATAACTTGGTGCTGATTCCCGCCCTACTGTTTTGTGTTCGGCACGTGCAGACTCGAAAGGAAGCCATCAGCGCGGGGTTGCTGGCAGGCCCGATTGGAATCATCCCCGGCTTCTTCTTTTACCTCGCCATGGTTAGTCAGCATCCGGGGATCTTGGAGCATACGGTCCCAGTCAACCACGTGCTGGAAGTCCTCGGATCGAAGATTTTCCAGTTCATTTTTCAAATTGTCCTGCTGGGCACGCTTATTGAATCCGGCAGCGGGGGGATCCATGCGTTCAATGAAAGAATCGCGGGTGCGTACCTCGAGAGAAAGTTTCAGATGCCCCTTTACTTGCGTCCCTTGGTCGCCGTTCTGTTGTTGGCGGTTGCCTCGGGGTTTGCCCGATTCGGCCTGATCAACCTGATTTCACGGGGCTATGGAACGGCCACGTGGGGTGTCCTGCTGGTTTATGTGGTGCCCGTGCTGACCCTGGGAGTCCGGAAAATCATCAGGACCAAGGAGGCGCCTCTGCGGGAGTCAGGGGAAGCCTAACGAGCTGTCGAAAAACCGATCCGCCTCTGGAGAGAGGTCAGCGTTTTCACACAGATTCTTCAGCTTGTTAAGCGGCTGTCGTGTTGGTTCTTGAACAAAGACTGCCCCCGGCTCAGTGGAAGTATAAGACAGCGGGAACGATCCAGTAGTCTTTCTCAGAGCAAAGCCCGCACTTCATGTTGTAGTCGGGCTGGGCGGCGAGCACGATCTCCGGGATCTTAGTCTGATCGTCTTCGAGGTGATATCCGGCGAGCGCCAAGCGCGGCTTAAGTTTGGCTAGAGTATTTCGCGCACCCACCAGCGCCTTCTGTTCAGCCCCCTCGATATCCATCTTGATGAAGTCGACTCGCTCGAGTTGTAGCTCCTCGACAATCTTATCGATGGTCGTGAGCGGGACTTGGGTTCCCAGATTGTGTTCTTCATGGGTGTGCATCACCCGGCTTAACGCGGAGTCGGCGTCGGAGTAGAATGCCAACACCTCTTCCTTGTCCCAAACCCCTTTTTCGTAGATGATCACCCGGCCGGCAGCGATCTCGTCGGCCAGATTCCTCTTCAAAGCGACCAGAGTCCGGGGCGCGGGCTCGATGGCGACCACAAGGCCCGCTCCAGCGGCCAGGGCTTGGCGGGCAAAAACGCCGACGTGCGCGCCGCAGTCGAGGACGATGTCTCCAGGATGGATGCTTATGTTCGGCGGGTCGTACATGTCGCTTTCATGCTTGGCAACAACCCAGATCATCGTCTCGGCGGCTCCCGAAGGCACCCAAAACTCTCCCTGTGGAGTTTCCCAAAGCTCGAAGCCCTCGGCATCTTCCTCGACGACGCGGCTCGCGCTTCTCACCCGATCAATCCGCTCGTAATGCTCGCGGACCACTTCGAGAGAGTTCATCGCTTGGCGGAGAGAGCAGACCGGGCTGCGGCCGGCGGCGACGAGGGTCATGGTTCGAAACTTCGGCACCCGGTGGTAGACCGCGAACGCGACGGCGAAGAGCATGACGGCAAGGGCGACAACATCAAAGACTCGAGATTTCTTCTTCGGCTTCCGCGGTTGAGGGTCCAAGTTCACTCCTGCTAACTCATCGGCCATTGCCCACTTCCCCCTTTTCCTTCCCTGACGGAAACTCGAGCCAGGCACTCACAACCTGCCCCCCGCGATGGTCTTGGAACTCACGCCTCACCGGTGACCGGTCAGCTCGTTACCACCTCTCAGTGTGCGGGCGTTCCACCGACCCTAGAATTGGCACAATCCCGTAGGGAATCCCAGTAATGTCACTTATCCTACAACGCGGTGAAACACCAAGGCCTTCGTGTAACTCCAAACGCCTAACCCAATTATGTCTCGCACGTCTACACTATTTGCAGGCAGCGACGGTGGAGATTCTTAGTGTGGCGAGCCGCCCCCAAGCGGCTCACATCAGCGAGGCCGCTCTGATCCGGGCCGCGCAGGAGTGGGACCACAATGCCTTCGAGCAGCTCGTGCGGCTGCACGACCGAAACGTTTTGCGCGTCGCCATGAATCTCCTGCGGTCGAAAGAGGACGCCCGGGACGCTTATCAGGAAACATTCCTCCGGGCTTACCGTCGCCTCGACAGTTTTCGGTTCCAGTGCGCCTTTGGCACCTGGCTTTACCGTATCGCCACCAACGTCCGCCTCGATCTGTTACGCCGCCGGAACGTTCGCCGCGAGCACATGATGAGCGATGAAACTCCAGGTGATGGTCCCGGGATCCTAGAGAGGGCGCATGACGAGCGGCCCGAGAGTGACCCGGCTCGCGTGGTGGCCGGCAAGGAGCTCGCCGATCACATCGACCGCGCCATCGAGACCCTTTCACCCAAGGAACGCGCGGTGTTTGAGCTGAAGCACTACGAGGGCCTGCGGCTGCGCGTCATCGGCGAGATTCTCGAGATCAGCGAAGAAGCGGGTAAGAACTGCCTGTTCCGCGCCACCCGCAAACTGCGCAGGGCATTAGGAGAGACCACGGCATGAACTGCGAACAAGTCAAAGACAACCTCCTGCTCAACCTCTACAACGAATTGGAAGAGCGGGAGCACGAAGCCCTCCAGGAGCATCTGGAGTCGTGCCCGAGTTGCGCCCGCCTTCTGGAACAGGAGCGGCGCCTTCTGGGCCGTCTGGATCAGCGGCGCTCCGCGCACCCTTCCGACGACATGCTGGCCGAATGCCGTCACGATCTGATGCGAAGCGTCTACCACCAGCAAGAAGACAATTCTCACGGCGCAAGCCGGCTGCCGACCTGGGCAGACCTCTCACGCGTGTTTGGTTCGAGTCCCCGGGCCTGGCAACCCGCGGCCGCCCTCATACTCCTCGTCGTGGGATTCTATTTCGGGAGAGCGAGCGTTGGAGCTCCCGCCGGAGAGGCATCTGTGTCGGATATTCGGTCAGCTTCGCTGATTCCTTGGGAAACCTCCGTGGGAGAGATTCAATCGGTCGAACGGGACCCTGACGACGGAACCGTGGAGATCGTCTTGGAGGAAACCACTCGCCGCACGATTTCCGGGACGCCACACGACCCCTACATCCGTGGCTTGCTCATCTCGGCAGTGCGGGACTACCCGAACTCCGGCGTGCGTCTGGAGACCCTCGACGCGCTACGGCACAGGGTCGATGACCGCGAAGTGCGCCTGGCGCTGCGGGAAGCCATGGTCCGCGACCGCAACCCGGGAGTGCGCCTCAAGGCCTTTGAGGCGCTCCGAGTCCATTACGGGGAACCCGATATCCGCGAGGCCCTGAAGCAGGTGCTTCGGCATGACGAGATTCCCGGGATGCGAATTCAGGTGATCGACTCTCTTACTGAGAAACCCGACGGCGAGTTGGTCGGGTTGCTGCAAGAATTGGTGGAGAGCGACGAAAACCGTTACGTGCGCCTGAAGTGCCGCAGGGCGCTGCGTCAGCTCAATGCCTCGGAGGAACGGTTTTAATGCTACGAGGATCGCAATACGGTGAGCAAGCGGAACGAAGTCATGGCTGGCTTATTGCGTGCTTCCGCTGCCAGGCGGTGAGAAATGCGGGCTAGACCAAGTGGAAAGAAGACCCTGGGCGTGAGCGCCACCCACCAACTCGTCTGGATCTTGGGTTCCCTGGCGCTGGCGCAGACACTGCCGGCGCAGACAGTCAGCCCAGTGGAAAAGCAGGGCCGTTACTGGGTCCAAACCGAAGAGGGTTCCCTGCCGGCCGGAACACGGCTCCGTGTCAGCTCAACCGGTTACATCACTGTGACGGGGGGCGCGTGGAAAGAGGTTCGCTACAAAATCGTCAAGAAGCTCCGAGCAAGGAGCCGGCAAGAGGCGGCGCAGTTATTGGATTCGGCGCGCGTCAAGACCTCGCGACAGGGTGACACAGCGGTGGTGACTGTGATTACTCTCGACTGCTACCAGTGCAATTTCACGGCGAACGCGTTGATCTCCATTCCCGCCTCGACGCAACAAACCACTTTAGAAACGACCGGCGGCGCACTCAAGGTGACCGGCGTGGCCGGCAGCGTCAAAGCGGAAACCGGTGGCGGATCGATCGAAATGGAAGACATCGGCGGTGACGTACGCGCCGCAACCGCCGGGGGCTTCATTCGTCTCGGTTCGGTGGGCGGCGACGTCCGCTGCGAAACAGCGGGAGGCTCCATCGAACTGGCAAAAGCGGGGGGCGACGCGATCCTTGCGACAAGTGGGGGCGTCATTCGGGCCGGAGAAGTCAAGGGGACACTGCGGGCCGAGACGCTGGCAGGCAGTATCCACGTGCAAAAGGTCGGCGGCAACGTCATGGCCGGAACCTCCGGAGGCTCGATTGAGATCGGCCGGGTCTCCGGGTCAGTGGATGCCGATACCGCGGGAGGCTCCATCAAGATCGGCTCGGCTCCTTCCGGCGTGCATGTTGAAACAGCTGCCGGCAATATACGCCTTTACGACGTGGCGGGAGCTGTCCGAGCGGCGACTGCCGCCGGCAGTATCCAAGCTTATTTTCTCGCCGGACAACCGTTGAAGGAGTCTCAGCTGGAAACTCTCGGTGGCAGGATCGTGGTCTTTCTTCCGGAATCCCTGCCGATAACGGTCGAAGCTAGGGTTGAGCTGGCAAATCGTCTAAACCGCATCGTGAGCGAATTCAGTGATATCAGGGTACGGCGAGTCGGGGACGGCTTTGGTCCCGGCGTGGTCGCCGCCGCCGGTAATCTTAACGGTGGGGGCCCTGTGCTCAGAATCCACAACACGGGCGGAAGAATTCAGATCCGCAAACGACAGTAGCCAAGTAGTCCATTTTATAGGTTCGGTCACTATATCTAGATTTAGAAGCCGGGTGGACGATCGGGAACTTCGGGCACGGCATGCCTTGCCCCTACATTTCCAGGCACCCAATAGATCTGTAGGGGCACAGCATGCTGTGCCCGCCTGCCCTCGCCCGAAACGTGAGTGTATGTATGAAATGGAGTACTAAGGCAAGTGTTGGACGATCCTGTTTCGAGCGGGGGAAGGGGAAAGACCAAAGATTTGCTTAGGAGGTACAAGATCATGCGAATTCTCACACTTCCTTTTTTTGCAGTGCTACTAACCGTCGGCTCAGTACTGGGCCAGCCGCCACCCCAGCCCCCGCCTCCACCACATGGCGGAGTAAGGGTCTTCATTCAGCAGGCGCTGGGACTGGGCGGAAGCTATCTCGGGGTCGGCCTTCTCGAAATCGACGAAGGCCGCGCCGCGGAGCTCGGTATGGGCGAAGCCTATGGTGTAGAAATCAGCAACGTGGCACCTGACAGCCCCGCCGAGCGTGCCGGAATCGAAAAAGGCGACGCCGTACTCCAATACGCCGGGCAGCGTGTAACGGGTGTCGAACATTTTGTGCGGCTCGTGAAAGAAACTCCCCTTGGACGCAACATAAAGCTAAACGTGCTGCGGGAGGGGTCTGAACTCGACCTTCAGGCTACTATTGGCGAACGCAAACAGCGCTCTCCATACCGATCCTGGTTCTGCGATGAGGATGAGCCTGGCTGTGAGTTCCGCGTGCCGGGCTTCGACTGGCGGTGGCGCGGCTTCGGCTTTGATCTTCCCCGTCCTCACATGGTGATGAGGAACCGTTTCCTTGGGGCGGAAGTGGAATCGGTCGAGGGACAACTCGCGGAATATTTCGGTGTCGAAAAAGGGCTACTGGTTCGTTCCGTGGAGCCAAACACACCTGGCGAGCGGGCTCAACTCAAGGCGGGCGACATCATCGTCGCGCTCGATGGCAAGCCGGTCGCGGACGTAGGTGACCTCAGGAAAGCGATTCGCGATGTAAATCGAGACGAAGCAATCGCCCTCGAAGTCATGCGCGACCGGTCGAAGGTCACTCTGTCCATTGAGCCCCACAATCACCGCTCCGAGCGCAAGCGCGGACATCGAAAGGACGTCCGCACGAGGCGCACCAAGCGTTTGTGAAGACCTCAGTTGCAGCAGGGTGTCGCGGCTGCCTAGGGCCCCACTCACCTAACGGGTATGGGCACGGCTTGCCGTGCCCCGGCGTTCAGCCCTAGCAACTACATAACCACCCCGGGGACAAGTCTCCGTTGGTCGCCCACCTGGCCCGTTCCGCCACCCCGTGCTGTGAGAAAATGGCCTTCTCGAGGATACAAGCCGATGACCCATGCCCCAAAGTTCTTACAGCTCGTCGAAGACGCCAAGTCGCGTATTCAAGAAACTACAGTGGACGAAGTAAAGAACGACCTCGATGCCGCTGCCGACTTCGTCTTAGTCGACACGCGTGAAGAGTCGGAATGGACGGACGGCCATGCAGCCGGCGCCGTTCATCTTGGGAAGGGCATCATCGAGCGCGACATCGAAAAGACGATACCGGACGCCTCGAAGAAGATCGTGCTCTATTGTGGAGGCGGATTCCGCTCCGCGCTTGCCGCCGATGCGCTCGAAAAGATGGGCTACCGCAACGTGTACTCGTTAGCCGGTGGCTGGCGGGCCTGGAAAGCCGCCGCTCTGCCGGTTGAATCCAAGTAGGGTAAGTCGTGAACGTTCGCCGCCACTTTTCTCACAGTGGGCAACAACCTTGGCGCAGTCCCTCCCCGGGAGGAACCCGCAGCCCGCCGTTTCAGCTGGTGCTCACTGAATGTAACCAAGGGACTTCAGTCGTCGACGGGCGTCTTCACGATCCTTCTGTACTTTGGCGTCTTCAAGCCCGTAAAACGCCCTGAGTCTCTTGCTCTCTTCGCCATGTGCCTCGAGCATCTCTCGCAATTGAGCCGCCTTTCGGGGCGACGCCGCAGCGAGGTCGCGTCTTTCCAAAGGATCGAGACCCAAATCGTAAAGCTGTTCACGGTCGGGATCGAAAGACCGAACATACTTCCAGCCGCCGTAAATCACTGACTGTTCTACGCGGCGGGCCATCAGAGCAGTACTGTAGACTCCCCGATCTGCAGTTGCCTCGGCGTCTTCGCCCCAAAGGGAAGTCAACGAAACACCGTTGAGAGCATCTCGATTGAAATTGATTCCGCATAGCTCCAACAGCGTTGGCAGAAGGCTTTCCGTCGAGACCGGCTTTTCCACATCGCGGTGACCGGCATGTTGGGTCAGAGGTGGTTTTATCAATAGGGGAACGGCAAGCAGTTCATTGTAAAGACTTTGTCCGTGACCTAGACCGCCATGCTCCCAGAACTCCTCGCCGTGGTCACTAGTGAAAGCAATCAGCGTCTCATCGTAAAGCCCCAACTCTTTTAATAGGGACACAAGCTGACCAATACAGTCATCCACGTATCGGACTTCCGACTCGTACAACGCGCGAATCGCAGCAAGTTCGCGAGGGGAGTAGGAGACGTAGCCTGCTCTTACCTGCGTCCATGGCATCTCAAACCCTCGGCCGATGCGACTTGCGAAATGGCCGTCCGGAAAGAAAGCGGGAGGTGGAGCATAGGGGTCGTGGGGGTCAAAATAGTGGACCCATAGGAAGAACTCATCGTTACGATGTGAGCGAATCCAAGCCTTGGACCGCTCGGTCAACTGGTCGCTCGAAACTCGGTCGGCCAACCTGTGGGGCGCCATCAATCCTTTGAGAACCTGGATGCCCAAACTGTCCGCATATTTAGTTCCCGTGACGTTGTACTCTCGGAAGCGTCGTGCCAGAGCACGCTGCTCGGCTAAGAAGCCGTTCAGGCCGATCGCGGCGGTCAGGTACCCCTGGTCGCGGAAGTAGTCCGCCAGTGTGGGTATTGAGGCCCAGGAAACACCGTGCACCCACGGAGAAAGGCCGGTCATGATGGAGGCGAACGCAGGCAGGGTCCACGGCGCTGGAGAATAAGCGTTTCGGAACACCACGCTATCAGCCGCTAGCTGGTCGAGGTTGGGAGTTGGCGGGGCGGCAGGGCGGTAGTATTGAAGCGCGTCGCGCCGCAGCGTATCAACACTCAGCAACAGCACTCGCTTTACCGGGTGGTGTCGCTCGCCCGAGGGCTGCTTCGCTCCTGCGGCCAACATCGTCCAGCTTCGCGGCACAAGCGCGCCAAATCCCAGTAGCACGCCTAACGCCAATAGGCATGGCAGCGCGCGATCGCGAACCCGGGGACGACTCACGAGAAGGGAAGTGCAGCCAATTGCCAGCAGGTAGGCGAGCGCGACAGCCAGAGTTGTCTTCGAAAGACCACCGCCCATGTGGTAAAACCGGTACCAAATATAGACCAGGCTTTCGATACAGACGAGAGGCGCGGCGAACACCACGGTTGCGATAAGCCGGGGCTGATCCCTTAGGTCGAGAAGCGCTCGACTGATCGCGTAACCCACGCTCCCCACGGCGAGACTCGCTCCCAAAATCAATAACACCGGGTACGAGCTTGCGATCAGGCTCAACCGGTCGTCCACCGGCTGAACAATAAGTGTAAGCAGAGGCAAGAGAATGCCGATACCAAGCCCGATCGAGAGCGGAAGCGGGGGAAGTCGCCCGAACACCTTCAGCGGAAGAGCGATCCCGACCCACAACACGACATAGATGACCAGTGAAAGTCCGAACGAAGCGCCCAAAATAGGCAGCAGGTCGAACAGTGAAAATAGCAGTGGCTTCAGCTTGATGATGAGGTAGATGAGATCGATCGCAGCGATGGAATGACTGACAATCAGAGCGATCAGCAGGGCCTCTCGAAGCGTTTTAGTCCAGCGTTCGCCAGCTGATGGTTTCAACATTTCCTCATCCTATCGAACGGTCTTAAGGGGACGCGACTGCCCCAGCTGCTAGTGCACTAATTGACAATTAGCGCACTTCCCCCCGGCTACCCCGTTCTTTCCGGCAGATCCCTTTGCTTCATCCTGCACGACTGCCTCTTTCAACGATCCGGACATTCGCCGAGCGGAGTCGTCCGGCCATACCTAAATGGCTAGGAACCACGCCTTAGCTGCGGCCCGCCCCTTTCCTGCTGGGTTCAGCGCGCGGGGGTCATTGGGAACTGCCCGGCGCACCTTTGATCTCCTCGAAGATCATTCCGGCCTTCCAAAACGCTATCATGCTTGACATCACACCGATCGCCCTATCCACGGCTCCCTCTGCAAGTTCCGCAGTCTATTGCGCTGCCCGCGGTTGGCACAAACGGAGGCAAATGCTGTCAACGCTGGCTTGGCGCTGGTTCGCAACAAGCCTCTGGCGCCATGTGTGCCCGGTTTACCCGGAGCCGTGTTCGAAACGTGCAAATGCCACCTGAATTCGGCCCATCCGGTCGAGAGAAGGCTCGCGCCCCCAGAAGCTGGCTGCTGGTCCTGCTGTTAATCCTGCTCCTGGGCGCCTGGGTCCGAATCTACGAGCTTGACGAACGGAGTTTCAGCCACGTCGAGAGCTATTTCCCCGGCATTGAATATCCCGACCATGTCAGCGACCCGGCTTCGCGGCTGGACTTCTGGAGCAACCTCATATGGGCCCTCAACGACGTCCATGGCCCGCTGTGGTACGTGTTGATGCTCCCTTATGCACAACTGTTCGGAGCCAGTCTCTTTGTCATCCGGCTGCAGGCCGTGATCTTCGGGGTGCTCTCGATCGCCCTGATGTACATCCTGGGAACGCTGGTGAAAGACCGGCTCACGGGAGTCGTGGCCGCCGCATTCCTGGCCTTTAACGGCCACCATCTTTTTTGGTCCCAAACCGCCCGCTTTTACGCGATGGCCTGCCTGCTGTCTCTTCTTTCGACATGGCTGCTGCTCCAAAGTGTGAAAACTTCCACGAAGAGCCGCTGGCCGCTGGCGCTCTATCTCGGAATCACCTATGCGGGATTGGTGACCCTTCACTACTTCTGGGCGGTTTTCGTCACGCAGGTGGTATGGGCACTGTTGATGACCCTGGCAAAGGAAAAACCCTCGGGGTCGTTGCTGCGCTGGCAGGTGCTCCTTTTCATTGCCGCCTCGCCCCTGCTAACCCTGGTCGTCTATCAAGCCCGTCCGATGTTTCTGGGAGACCGGACCCTGGTCGCCGTTAAGGGATACCTGACGTTTGGGTTCTTGTTCGCGCCTAACCCGATTGATGTCTCCTCGGCGGAATGGTTGATCTGGTTGAGTGCGATCTTGCCTTGGCTGGCTCTCTTGTTGCTCGGAGCCGGCGTTTTTGCTCGCAAGACCAAGGTCTCGGCCACGCTAGTCAACGAGCCACGAGCTCCGACACTAGCTGTCCTTGGCATCGCCACGGTCGCTTCCTGCGTTGTGATTCTATTCGCCATCGACGCCGCCGGCGCGGTCTTCCCTCACAAAGCAACTTTATTGCGGCTGACCGTGCCGTTACCCCTTGCCGCTTTCGCGTTTGCCTGGTCCGTTCGCTTCTTTGCGGGGAGGAGAACGACCCGCTTCTTGTGGATGCCCCGCGTGAGCCTACGCCTCGAACATGATTGGCTTCTGGTACTTCTGTTGGCGACGGTGCCGGTGTTCTTGATCGCTGCTCTTTCCCAGCTGGTGCCGTTTTTTGCGCCGCGAGCGATGTTGCTGTTTACCCCCTTTTTGCTGATTCTGCTTGCCTACGGTGTCTCGTTTGTCACGACAGAGAAGCGCAAAGCCTCGCTGGTCGCGGCGGGAGTTCTACTAGTCCTTCTCGGCATCGCCCACGCGGCAAGCGTCCGCTCGAGCCTTTCCTTTCCTGGTCCCGCCGACTACAAGACCGCTGCGCTGGGCTTGCTGGATGAGCTTGAAGAGTCTGATTGGATCTTTCTCCGCCGTCACTGGGCCACCACGCCCATCTTCTATTACCTAAGAGGAGAGGAGCGCCGTTTCATCGCAGACCACTTCGCCGCCGCCCTCGACCGACGCCCTGACGCGCGCGTGTGGGTGATCCGTCCGGATTACTTGCCGATGCCGGGACCAATGGAAGACGCCTTGCGAGACCGTCGCCAATCCGGCAATATCGCCGCCCACGGCATTAGCGTGGATCTCTATGACCCCTAGCTTGCTCCCTCGCCGACCCACTATCGCCTCAGCTTTTGTAGCCGGTAGTCGTGCGTATCCATCTTGACGACGTGGCACATTTCATAGACCCGCGAGCGCGCACGCGATCCAATTCGATCACCGAGCGTGTCGCGCACGTGATAGTGACCGGAGACTGGATCCTTCCGCGTAGTTTGGTCTCCAAGCTCCGGGTCGGGCAGATTCGTGGTGACGATCAAGGCTTTTCCAGCGTTGTAACGGTGGTTGATGATGGCGGTAACGGTGTCCTCAACCCAATCGCTGGGTCGGTGTGACCCCAAATCGTCGAGTAGAACGACCTCCGCTTCCAGCGCCTTGTGGTACTCTCGCTGACCACCTGACCCGGCGGAAGCGTCATAGCTTTGCCGGATCCGCTCCAGAAGGGCCTGGTAGTCGAAGAAGAGACATTCAAATCCCCGCTCGGCCAGCTCGCGCAAAACGGCGCAGGCCAAGTGGGTTTTCCCCACGCCGGTCGCTCCTTGGAACATGATCCCGAGCTTCGGGGGTGACGGGTACTCGCGCACATAGCTCTTGGCCGTGACCATAGCTCGAGCTAGCTTGTCGTTGGCGATGGGATTTTCTTGCTTGTTGGGAAGCACAAAATTATCGAAGCTGGCTTGCCGAAAACGCTCGGGAATGCGAGCGTTTGCAAGCAACGCCTGCTGACGGCTTTCCTCCCGGCACTCGCATCGCTCCACGGCCACGACACCGTCGCGGACGACCTGTTTCCAGCCGGTGCCATCGCAATGCGGACAGTTAGGGTCTGCTTCCACGCGACTTGCCTGCTACTCAATCACGACCATCGGCTCTCCGGCGGCGATGGATCCGCCTTCTTCCACATAGACCGCCGTCACGGAACCTGCCTTGGGCGACTTGATCTCATTCTGCATCTTCATTGCTTCGACGACCACCAATCCTTGCCCCACCTCTACGGTCTCCCCCGCTTGGACCTCCACTTTGACCACCCTGCCGGGCATCGGCGAGGCCACCTTCTGGGGCCCCTCGACATCCGATGCCCCTACCTGTCTTCCCAGTCGCCTAGGATCCCGGACCGCTACCTCAAAACGGTCACCGTTGACGGCAACAACGTAGCGCCCCTCAGCTTCCTCGATCTTGACCTCGTAACTGCGGGTGCCTATCAGGATCGAGTAAACGCCTGGTTCGACCTCTTGGACATCGGCCAGGTCTCGACTCGACCCGACTTCGAACTCGTAGCGGGAGCCTGAAGCTTGTGGTTCAAGCTTGACTCTGCGCTCTGCGCCGTTCACACTCGTGAGCAGTTCCATCCTGCTGGCCGGTTTTTCCGTAGTATCAGCCTTGGCACTCAGGGCAACAGCCGCTCCGGGGTTCATCTGTTCCGAAACTCCTCCTGGATAGCCGCCAGTCGCCGATCAGCGGAGCATCGATCGCTTGCCTAAGATCTTCCAAGCGCTTCCGTTCGCCGACGGATGAGACGCCAACTCTCGCGACCGGCGGGCCGAGTGTACCGCCGCGGTGAGCACGGCCACCCGCTCGTGATCTTCTGCTGATTGCGAAACCGGGGAGCGCCGTTCCAGCCAACGCGCGATGAAGCCAGTGTCGATCCTGCCGGCCGTGAAGTCTTCGTCAAGTAGGACGTCGCGAAAGAAGCCCACTGTTGTCTTGATGCCGTCGACGTGGTATTCCGCCAAGGCGCCGCGAAGCCGGCGAATCGCCTCGCCTCGGGTCGGCGCCCACACGATCAGCTTCGCGATGAGCGGGTCGTATTCGAGGGGGACCGTCCATCCCTGGTAAGCTCCCGAGTCGACTCGCACCCCGGGACCGGAAGGGCGCTCCAGCATCGTGATGCGCCCCGGCGAGGGGAAAAACTGGTTGTGCGGATCTTCCGCGTAAATGCGGCACTCGATCGCGCTGCCGCGCCGACGGACTTCATCCTGCTGGTATCCTAGCTTTTCCCCGGCGGCGATGCGGATCTGCTCCTTGACCAGGTCGATGCCGGTGACCCACTCGGTTACCGGGTGTTCGACCTGTAGGCGCGTGTTCATCTCCAGGAAGTAGAAGTTGCAGGCGGCGTCCATCAGGAACTCTACTGTGCCCGCGTTGGTGTACTTCGCGGCCTGGGCAGCTTGAACCGCGGCCGCCGTGATCTTTTCGCGGATATCGGGATGCTCTTCGACCAACGGAGAAGGTGACTCTTCGAGTACCTTCTGGTGGCGTCGCTGCAGGGAGCACTCTCGCTCGCCCAGATGAATCGTCTGACCGTGCTCGTCGGCCAAAATCTGTACCTCGACGTGCCTCGGGTCCGTGATTGCCTTCTCGATATAGACGTCGCGGTCGCCGAACGCTCCCTCGGCCTCGCTCTGCGCTTGCTCGAGGGCCGACGGCAGCTCGGCGACCGAGGAAACGAGACGCATGCCCTTTCCGCCGCCTCCGGCAGCTGCCTTCAACATGACCGGAAAACCCAGTCTTTCGGCTGTGGCAAGCGCAGCGGCACTACTTTCCACGGGCGTCGTCGTGCCGGGCACGACCGGAATTCCCACTTTCTCCATAGCCTGTCGCGCTCGGGTCTTCGATCCCATCAACTCCATCGATTCAGAACTGGGGCCAATGAACTTCACGCCGGCTGAGGCACAGGCTCGTGCAAACGTTGCATTCTCACTCAGGAATCCATACCCGGGATGGATGGCGTCAGCCCCGACCGCGTGGGCAGCGTTGAGAACCCGGTCCATGTCGAGGTAGCTCTTGGTCGCCGCCGCCGGACCGATGTGGACAGCTTCATCCGCCATGCGAACATGAAGCGCCGTGCGGTCGACATCGGAATACACGGCAACTGTCGGGATCTCCATTTCCCGGCAGGTGCGGATGATCCTGACAGCGATCTCCCCGCGGTTGGCTATGAGAATCTTACGGACCATGCGTGGTTCGCCCCGGGCCAAAAGCCATGTCGATTGTAGCACCGCCCCTCAGGATGGGAGGGGGTCAAGCCGGACCGCACCGGCTGTTTCCCCCGCCGGTGAGCACGGCGAGCAAGCGCAACGAAGTAGTGGCGGGCCTATCGCGTGCTTCGGCCGTCAGGTGGTGAGAAATGTGGGCTAGCACCAGCCGGCTGAAGGCTCGCCTATTCGTCTTCATCCAACTGCAATAACCAACGGATCGCGTTGCGAATCAGCCGCTGCGTCATCGGATGGCCTAAGCCTTCCGGCGTGTGTCCGGGCGATAGGTACACGAAACGGCCGTGGTCGAGTTCGCGCCACCAGCCGGCCGGCGCGGCTTTGTTGTCACGAGCAATGTTCCGCAGCAGCAGGTGCTCTCGGTCGAGGAAGTACTTGCTCATGTGCTGTTCATCGAAGATGTCGTAGTCTTCGACCCCCTGGGTGACAGGGTGGCCCTTGTCCTCGACACGGACCGTGAAAATCGCGGGCTCGGGATGGCCCCCGTAGTCACCTCCAAATAGCTTGTAGTAGAGACCGTCCGGCGGATAAATGCCATGAGAATTGTGCATCGCCAAAAACCCGCCGCCGTTATGCACAAAATCCCAGACGGCTTGTTGATGTTCCTCGGTCATCCACATAACGTGCGGTTGATCGTAGCCGTTCGGCCAGATCATCCCGTCGCGAAACATCAGCAACAAATCGAAATCCCGCAGCGCCTCGGCCGTAAGGGCTTTCTCGTTTTCCAGGAACGTAATCGGAACGTTCTCTCGCAAAAACGCCGGCGCCAGTCCGTCTCGAATATGTACGGGACTGTGATAGCGGTCCCCGATCAGCGCCAGCGCCCGCGGGCGGTCAGTGGATTGGTAGACGCGAGAAGTGTGTTGCGCCATCACGGGAGCAACCACCAAGACCACGAGTAAAGCGAACTGAAGCATTGCGAATTTCTCCCCACTCAACGGCCCATCCCCAAGCCGTTGTTCGTCGCTATTGTAACGGACGCGGGGCTCGACATTCGACGGAACGGGCGCCGAAGCACGAGATAGGCCCGCCATGACTTCGTTGCGCTCGCTCGCCGGGCTTAATTAACCCTAGTTTCCCCCGATCGGACGCGCGTGGCGGCGGGGCGAAAGCTTCCTCGTCCGAGCCAATCCGAGGGGTAAGGCGTGGGTGATTCTTAGGCCCGAAACTTGCCCGTCGCCCTGAGCGTAAGGCAGGTTTTGTGGCTTTGGTGGTCTTAGAGTTCTGGTTCCTCGAATCGCGGGCCCTCGTGACGGGGAAACCAAGGCTGCCCTTGACCGCCCGACCGGAGACGATCAACCCGAACGGTGGGCCGATCTCAAGCGTCGGCGGCCGCTGGCTCTAGTGTTGGCTCTGACGTTGGCCTTAGGGTGAACTTGTCGACCACCTTAGGCTTGAGGTGCTTGCCATGCGTGGCTGGCTCATCAAACGCTATGACGAACGCAGTGAGTTCATCGCCTTTGAGCCGAATTCGCACAAGTCCACGAAACTTTTCGATGCGCGCCGCGCCGCCTGCTTCGTTGTTGTGACCGTTGAATTGCAGCGTGACCGCCAGGTACCAGCCGAGCCACATGCAGCTCATGAACGCTCCTAAGGGGAGCGCGATGAGAACGCCGGCCAGATCCCCCATTGGAACCCTATCCAGCGCAAAAGGAAGGTAGAGCTGCAAGCTGGCGTGCACAACCCAGGTCAACAGCAGCGCCCACCGATTGGCCCAGCGCGCAACCAACAGCCCGATCGGCACGAAAAGGGCCGCCAACACTACCGCCCCCAGTGCGCTCCACCAGCCATTTTTAATAATGATCAGGACGGGTAGCAACAACTGTAGGACCGCGTGCAGGACGCCGATTAGGAAGAAGCCGGTTTTCTCGACCTTGGTGCTGTGCCGTTTTGCGGCGGTTTTTACGGCGAATTTCCACACCAGGCCCCACGACAGACCGACCACAATCGCCAAGAAGATCAGGTCCGATAGCACGTAGGACGCGCGGTAGTTGCCGAAGATCCACACGGATGCGAACGCAAGGAGCGCGCCACCGCCGTAATACGCCCAGGTGCGGAGCTGATGCCCGAGGTTAATTGACTCTGTTCTTGCCCTCTCGACCAATTTGTCTGAGTATTTGCTCCCCAGCCAAAGAAGCACGGCGGCTACCACGAGGGACAATAAGAGCGCAACGGTGTAGACGAGTCCATGATCCAGGTTCTCTAGCACCGGCAGGTTCCCATCCCACAACTCGCCAACCGCATCGGTGATCTCATTCCACCAGGCCTTCCCGAGGCTAGCGATCGTACCCCTGAAGAGGCCGTCCACCAACGCTTTCGTGCTTTCCGTCCATGTCGCCGCGAAGACGATGGAGAAGGCAACAAGAGCCCCAATAAGCCAAACGTATCCCCCGTCAATGATCGTCCACGGTTTGAGTAGCCGCCGGGTCGTCTCCCAGCGTGAGTCGGACTTGGGTGGGAACAAAGCCTGTTCCTCGATCTCCCCAAAATCAGTGTTGGAAGGATGCAGAAATGCCCCTCCGAAGCCTGCAACCACCGACGCGTAGTTGTGAGCGCGTGGCTGCTTCGGGCCGCCGGATCCATTTGAGCTTGGACCCCAGAACCGAGCGTAGTGGTGGACATCCCCAGCAATGTCCAGACGGCAGGTACCTTCGGGGAGCGGGACGCCGTCATCCTCACGGGCCGGATCTTCGCTCATGGTCTTGGACTTCTTCTTGGAGACTC
The DNA here is from genome assembly GCA_965248105.1 of Bryobacterales bacterium. Taxonomy (GTDB): domain Bacteria; phylum Acidobacteriota; class Terriglobia; order Bryobacterales; family UBA6623. Next base: position 200,291 of record CBDFIK010000005.1, on the reverse strand, counting down.
GCCCGTTGGGGTCCACAAAGGGCCGTGCTAAGTCGAGTGTCGCGCAAGGTTGGGCTTCGGGCGAGTCGCAAAAAGGCCTCTTGCCGAACACCACGCTCGGTTCCGGCGTGGCCAGAATTAGTTTCTCGGGGGTGCTCCCGCCACCAACGGAGCGGAAGAAGTGCGCCTGGCGAAAATCCACCTTGCCCACTTGAGCATCGACACCCCAGAAGTGCCAGGCGAAGGGCAGCTTCAGCGCCATGTAGGTGGCTTGCTGGCGGCGCTCAAAGCCGGATAGCTCCAATTGGGGCGGCCGATCCCTGGTCGCCGTGGGATCACCCGATAGGGTTTTCGCGGCATGTTGTATCTTGAGGGCCGGCGCCCGGAATTGGCGGTTAAACCCGTGGAGCGAGTCGTAGTAATCATGGTTACCCGGAATGCCAAAGATCGGTAAACGCTCCGGGAGGGTTCCCCCGGCCTCCAGATCTTGGAACGCCCATTCAAAAGGACCCTGAAACCGATTCGCCAAGGTGGCGTAGTCACCGACGTGATAAGCAGTATCCCCGCCAACGAACAAGAACCTGCCGCGGGGAAGTCTTTCTTCCAAGTCCTCGTCCAGAGCCGGATTGACAACGACCTCATTTTCCCCCTCGCGAATTCCCAGGTCGCTCATAAGGAGGTAGGCAATGCTGTAGGTTGCTTTCTGACCGTCTCCCGTGTCGGCGATGTAGTCGAACCAAAACTCACCGTCTTTGTCTTCATGGCTAAAGTCCAGCTCCTCGGGAGGGTCCGCCCGCATCCAGCCCTTAGGGTCGGTTTTGGAGCCAAACGCGCTGTAGAGAACTATGCCCTTAAGCCCGGCGATAAGCTGGGGACCGAGCAGCCAACGTACCGGCCGCTTGAACTTCTTGGGTTTGCCCAGGATCCCTAGTCCGGCTGCGGCCCCGTGAGCAGGTTTGCGAGCCACTTGAGGTTGAGAAGTAGCCATTGGGATTGCTGCCAATCAGGCGAGGGCCTGTAGCGCTGAGAGCAAGCCTATCATACGATCACAAAGAAAAGAAAGCCATTAATCCGAAAAGCCCGATCCAAAAAGGGCGCTTCACGCAAGCCGTTATTCGGAAAAGCGGGCTAGTGGTGTAAAACCACCACCGGTTCGACTGACTTCGGTCGGCCTCCACTGTGCTTTTCCTCACGTCGAGACTCTGGGGGTTTCTCAAACGTCTTTACTTTTCAATTGAATCGTCTTCGGGAAAGGCTTTGGAACACCGAGTGCACAACGACGAGCGGGATCATCGCCAAAAACCTTCGAACGGAGAGACGAAATGAGAACCATTCTCGTACTAGCAGCCCTGCTGGCGCCCGAATTCGGCCATAAACTTCTGAAGCTTATCCCGCGGCAGGACTGAATTCTCGAAGATCAGCAGGTAAAGAATCCCGGCAATGAAGCCCACCGGCCAGATGCCATAAACCAGGAGCGCGGTGCTAACCGGGAAACCAAGTAACAGGGTGGGTTCACCTTCGCTCTGATAGGTCCAGACGATCGCGGCAAGCAGCGCGGAATAGATGAAAAACATGCCGGCAAGGGTGTACAGGACCGGCTTGCGACGGCCTTGGCGCCCGAAACCGACCGCGAGCGCCAACACGAGCAGCGCCAACGACACAAATCCAAATAAGAGCCAGTAGTCAAGCAAAGAACAAAGCAGGCCGAACAGGGAGAGGAAGCCGATGGCGAGCGCAGTGCGGTTGCCAACAGATCCTACGGGAGCTTGCGTCACAGGCTCAATTCGCTTCCCAGACGAAGGCGGGGAACTTTCGGATGACCCGAAAGCCGACTCGCTCGTAGAGACCAACCGGGCCTCGGTTGGAGCCCGTGACGGTGAGGCTGACGGCTTCACAGCCGTGCCCGCGGAAGGCTTCAATCGAGCGGCGCAGCAGCTCATAGCCGACGCCGCGTCTGCGCATATGCGGCGCGACGCACAGCTGGGTGATATGGCCTACCCGAGGCTGCACCAGCGTGGCGAGGCTCATGCCGCAAAGCCCGCGCGCTCGCCGCTCCCGGGCCACCACGGCGGCGTCATGGAAGAACACGCCGCAGCCCGGATGCTGGGAAGTATTATAGAGAAACCGTCGCGCTCCGGCGACGCTACGGTACTGGTCGTTGATGCGGCTGTCGACGTGGTTGCGATAGGCGTCGGTGATCAATTCGGCGGCGCGGTCCAGGTAGCCGTCCAGCCACCGTTCATACGCGACAGCGGGTTGAGGCGCAGGGGGGTCGAGCGGGCGATCGATCCCCTCGAGCAACATAAACAACCTTTCGAAGACATCCAGATTCCGTCCGTAGATCGCTTCCTGGGCGGGGTCAAACGATATCGTCAACAGTTGCCCCTCCACCCGCCTAACACCGGGGAAAACGATCGCCAGCTTGACGATGTTGTGAAACAGATACCGTTCGGCCTCTTCGCTGCTCTGGCCGGCCGTGATAAACAAATCGCCGATCAGAGCCTTGTCTTGCTCGTGGATAAAATAACTGTACCCAATCGGGTCCCCGTTCTTGACCAGGGCGTATCCATAGAGATTTCGTGTGTCGAGGAAACGACGGATGAGGTCTCTGGACGAGGCGAAATCCCAGTGTAGATCCCGTGACCAAAAGGCATTCTGCTCTTCCAGTAGGTGATGGAAGTCGCGGGCGCGAAGCTGCCGCAGGTCGACAGCCTGCATATCTTGAGGCTGCACCAGAGAAGCCGCCATCTTGCCGATTATACCTTCTGGCCCTTGCCACAAAGATAGATTCCTTGTGCCTCCCCCGTTAAGTTAGGCGCGTCGTTCGGGCAGGCCGAGGCGCTGCGTCTAGGGAGTTTCGAAGAGTTTGTCACGGGTTGCCCGACCGGCGCCCAACAGGCTCTTCGGGCCAATGAGAGAATAAAGCTAGTGCTTTCCAGACGTGAACTCGTTCAACTTCTCCTTTGGGGCGGCGTCGAAACCACGCTCAGCCGTGCAGAGTCTTCTCAAGATCTCCGCTTCGGAGTAATCGGCGACAGCGGGACAGGCGAAGAGCCTCAAAAACGGGTGGCGGCTGCCATGGAAAAGTTCCAAGCTCGGCACCCCTGGGAATTCATTCTTACACTCGGCGACAACATTTACGAGAGAGGGGACCCCAGAGACTTCGACCGCAAGTTCAAGGACGTCTATCGAGGCTTGATGGCCGACGGCGTGCGTTTTCACGGAGCGCTTGGTAATCACGACCGTCTTGACGCAACGAGCCAACGGGGGCTGGCGCAAGTCGAAGACGAAGCTTTCGGCTACGTCGGCAAAGCGGACGAGTACATATTTGAAGCGGGACCGAAAGTCATGGCCGGACGGCGGTTGGCCCGCTTCATCTGTCTGAATTCCGATGCCTGGATTGAGGAAATCGCAAAGGAACGAGGGAGTGAACTCATGTACCGTGTCAAGCGGCTTCGGCGCTGGCTGGCCGAGTCGGACAGGTACCGATGGAACATCATCTACATGCATCATCCGCTCTATTCGTACTCCCGAGGGCCCCTGTTTGGTTTCATCAGTCGGGGCCACGGACCCTCTCTCGAACTCAGGGCTGTCCTCGAGCCCGAGCTTGTTGGCCGGGTGGATCTCTTCTTGGCCGGCCACGAGCATTTCTATCAGAAGATCAGGCCCCAAAAGGGAATCCACCACATCATTTCAGGAGCAGCCGGCAAGCTGCGACACGGAGCCCTTACCGATCACCCCGAGGTCGAGTTCGCGGCTGTGGAGTATCACTTCTTGCGCGTCGAGTTGTCCGAGGATTCGCTCCACTATCAAGCCGTCAACGACGAGGGGCGTGTGATTCACTCCGGAGTGATCGCGAAGATGGGGGGCTGACTCGACGACACGGCCGGGTTTGACGTGATTGTGGTGGAGTCCCCGCCGTGAGTGCTTGGTCCTATTTCGCCACGCCACTGCGGGACCCTACCGCAACCAGCCCTTAACCCAATCGATGGCCAGCTCGAAGAACGAATAGTCTTTGCCGACGTCCGATTGGTCGTTGAGCCCCCAGTGGTAAGAGAGGAAGCTGATTCGCAGCCTCTTGTTCCCGAGCGCCGCCATGGTCTCCGGAGGTCCGTAGTGGCGGAGAAACCCTTCGAGTCCCCCGGAGTAGGTTGCGAAGTCTTCCTCGTACCAGGAAAAAATCGAGCTGACCTCGGCTTCCGCACGGCGAGGGTCAAAACGGTTCAGCTCTGTATTCGCCAGCCACTCCCGAGTGTTTTCGTCCAGCTGCTCATTGATCCGACTGCCGACGTAGGCCTCGCGCCGCAGTGGAGGACAGCTCAGCGAGGCGCAAACGAGCGCCGAGTGAATTCGTGGGTCGCCGCTTTCTCTCAGCAGCTCTTCGATTTCATCCAGAGAAACGGATGCTCCACCTAGGGTGTGCCGGTGCTCTCGGAACGGATTCGGTGTCCCATGGATGCTTTTGGTCGGATAGTTCTCGACCACCCAACGGATCGTCAGCGCATTGTAGGCATTGATAAGGGTGGCCTTCTGTTCGTCCGCAGAAACCACTTCTCCGCCGGTCTCCCTCAGGCCGTGAACGTAAGCATTGAGCCGGCTCATCCCCCGCTGCTTCAGGCCGGCGTAGTCGATAAGGTATTGTTCGTTGACGAATTCGCGCAGGAGAGCGTCCCACGTAGTGTGATCGACTCTTGGGACCCGGGGACCCGCGAGAAGCGTGGCTGCCAAAAGAAGACAGACCCCGCTAAAACGAATAGATGTGATCACCATGGGAGCCGCGGAGGGATCTTTCAGGGTACGGGAAAGGCGGTAGAAACGCACTTCAGGGTTTGCTGGGTTCGGAGGGAACCGAAAGGCTCGCTTGGCTCACAACTTCCCGCAACCCGTCATTGGACAGCCCCGAACCGCAGGCCTTAGGCTACAGCAGGCCGCGGCCGATCGGCTACAGGGCAACCACCCGTTACCCGCTGGCGTTGGTCTGCTCCACGGCAGCCGGCAACGACGCACCCGGATGGCTTCCATTAGAAGACGCTCCGCTGCGTTGCAGCACATACCCTTGTCGCACGACCGTGTGGATCAAGATGTCGCTGCGGTTGCGCAGTTTTTTGCGAAGCCGACTGACGTGAACGTCCACGGTCCGCGTGCGCGCGTCGTCGCTGTACCCCCAGATCGTCTTCAGCAAGTAGGACCGTGAGTAGCAACGACCGGGGTTGTCTTCCAGCAGCTTCAGCAAGTCTCGCTCTTTTCGAGTCAGCCCCGGTTTGTCGAGTGTCGATCCAGCGCGATTTACTGCCATCCGAATCCCCCTCGGGGTTATCAACCGCGTCCCCCTACCTGGTTTTTCGCTGCGGGGAAACGGTAAGTTACGCTGGGGGTGCGATTTCCCTACGGTCCATCGAAAACGGCTGGGTCGGATTCGACTCGATTGGGACGCGGTTGGGTGGAGCAGTCAGGGAGCCGTCCGGAGCTGTAATACCTCAGACCGTAGATCGCGTGTCGTCTAACTTCACCTAGGCAGGTTTCTCCCAGATACGGCTCCACTTGGCGCCACAACGTCCTTGTACCAGCCACCCGGTCGATGGCCGGAAACGCCTGTATTTTCAGATAGATAAAGCTAACTGCCGCGCAAGAGCCCAGCAGTGTAAACGCCACGCCTCTTCTGCCGCGCCGGGCCATCCACCAAATCGCAGCGGCCAAGGTTATCGTCCCCAGTGCCCAGGCCCACGCGACAGACTCGGGCAGCCAAGCCTTCGTTAGCCCACGGCTCACAGCTTGCGGCAGTAGCGCTTCGGCCACTGGAACTAGTACTAGCAGCAGGGCACTTGCCCCCAGGACCAGGCCGGGACTTCGCGTGCGGGCAAGCCGCACACCCATTAGGGCAGCCAAAGGGGGCAAGGCGGGCAAGATGTAACCCGGCAGTTTATTCCTGACCAGAGAGAATAAAACCAGAGTGACCAAAGCCCAAAAGCCCAGGAATCGTAGGCGCCCGTCCTGTCGCCAGCCATCACCCCGGGCACTGCCGAAGAGCAAACCGAGCAGCGGGGTCCAGGGTAGAAGCGCGGCCAACAAGACCGGGATGAAGTACCACACAGGTTGAGCGTGGCGGATCGATTCACTAGTTAGCCGCTCAAAATGATGTCGCCAGAAGAACTCGTCGAAAAACGCCTGCCCGTTTTCGACGTAGCATAAGACGTACCAGGGCAAAGCGACCGCCGCAAACGGCAGAACTGCACGGGGATGCAAGAGTTGGGTAATCACGGAGCGAAACCCGCGGTTGAAACAAACCGGCACGATCGCCAGCACTGCGAGCGCGGGGCCAACTAGCCCTTTGGCTAAGGCCGAAACCCCAACGAGCACGGCGAAAGCAGAAAGCCGGCGCGGGCTTGGGTCGTGGTGATCCCGCGTCCATCCCAGCAGCAACAAAAGCGCTGCCGAAAGCGAGGCGGTCAAAGGCAAATCAAACACCCCGATTTGGCTGAAGGCCACCCAACCGGCCGAGGTCGCCAGGATTGTCGTGGCGTACTCTGCGGCAGGGCTTCCGAACTCGCTTCTGATCTGTAAATAGTAGAAGGTCAGGAATCCCAAGCTCATCAAAGCGACCGGCAAGCGAGTGGCGCGGTCGTCGGCAAGCCCCAGCTTCGACGCCACAGCCGCCATCCAATAGAGCAAGGCCGGCTTTTCGAACCAGGGCTGCCCATCCAGACGAGGCGTGATCCAATCTCCGGACTCCGCCATTTCGCGCGCCACCGCCGCGTAGCGCGGTTCGTCGGGACCCACCAAACCACGGTTCGACATGCCGGCAACGAGCAGCAAGTAGGCGAGGATGACAGGGAGACTTACGGCAGCGATGCGGGGAAAGGTCATCTCAAGACCTCCCTAGTGTAGCCAAGCCACGAATAGGCTAGGCTTCGCCGGTTTTCCGTGCGGGCCGGTTGGGTTCATCCGTGCCCGGCGTGGCCGGCAACTTCCACGGCTTTGCCCCAACACGTCCCCACTATTCGGTTAACATGATGCGTACGTAAAAGTTCGGGATGTCATCCGGCTCTTGGAGAAAGACGGATGGCAGCAAGTCCGAATGGTCGGGAGTCACCGGCAGTTCAAGAATCCGCAAGAGCCAGGGCGTATTACAGTGGCTGGCCAGTCTCTGGGAAGGACTTGCCGACAGGTACATTGAAAAACATGCTCAAGCAGGCTGGTTTGGAGAAGTCATGAGCCGGAAATATGCCGTGATTTATGAGAAGGGCCCGACGAGCATTGGCACTTACGTGCCGGATCTTCTTGGATGTGTAGCGGTCGGCGATACGTTGCAGGAAGTAGAGAAACTAATTCGGGAAGCGATAGAAATGCACATTGCCGGCATGATCGAAGACGGACAGCCGGTTCCCGAGCCGAAAACCCGTTGCGAGTACGTAGAGACGGGTGTGCCCGCGCCTTAGTGCTTAGCCTCAATACTCGTCACTTAAGCTGTGATGGAACCAACGAATTTCCCCCCGCATGCTGCCATTGGTCATGTACGGGCGCGACGTGTCGGCAGCATGGGGTACCCCGATAGATCCGTTGGGTAGGTGTGGCGCGGCGAGCTCGGGTCGCGCTTGGACCGGCGGCATAGCCGGTCCCTACTGCCGCAGCTTGTGACGACTCCAGGTAGGGACAAGCGATCTCGCTTGTCCACGGCGGCCTCTGGTCGCCCCCATAGCTTGGTATCTTCTTGGGGAAGTGCGGAAACGTGGGTGGCTAAGGAATCGAGCGGAGTTCTGCCTAGTTTGGCCGCTGCTCAAGACTATGGAGTGGCTGCCTCTTACCCCAGGCCGCTGGTTTTCGTTTGCCCTGGGCCGGCTCCTGTACCTCGTAACGCCCGGCCGCAGGGCCGTTGCGTATCGCAACCTCTCCCTAGCTCTTCCCGAGACGTCCGACACCCGCCGGAGACAGATCGTTCGGGGCGCGTACGACAATTTAGGTCGGGTTCTGCTGACGGTTGCGCGCATGCCTCGTTTGAATGCCACCAACATTCGGGAGTGGATTGACTATGAGGGGTTCCCGCACTATGACTCCGGTATCAAGAAGGGTCGAGGGGTATTGTTTCTAACAGCTCACGTAGGCAATTGGGAACTCAGCGCGGTCGCACATGCGCTCTACGGTAACTCGATGCACGTGATGGTGCGTCCGCTGGACAACCCTCTGCTTGACCGGCTGTTGGAGAGCTATCGTACGCGCTGCGGGAACCGTACCATCCGGAAACAGGAGTTCGGTCGTGGAATCTTGCGGGCGCTTCGAGACAACGCACCTGTGGGCATCTTGATGGACCAGAACATCTCGGACGAGCCTGGCTGGTTCGTCGATTTTTTTGGCGTTAAAGCCAGCGCGAGCCCGGGCTTTGCGAAAGTAGCTATGCGCACCGGCACGACCGTGATTCCGGGCATAGCTGCCTGGAAGGCTCGCGAGCGCCGTTACGTACTGAAGTTTTACCCTCCACTGGAGATGATTTCAAGCGGCGATGAAGCGAGCGACCTGATCGTCAACACCCAGCTCTGCCACAGCGCGATCGAACGGATGATCCGTGAGTATCCCGAGCAGTGGCTGTGGATGCACCGCCGCTGGAAGACTCGTCCTGACGGGGAACCCTCCCTCTATTGACGGATCACACGGTCGTCGCAGCACGCTTTGCCCTTTGTTTGAAAAGGGTAATCGTGGATCTGCCACTCTTGGGTCCCAGCAGGATTGCTCTCGGCGGTCGGACGCTCGCCAGTATCTGTGCGCACGACGCGATCAGTGGAGCCGCCGGGGGTTCCGGTATACTGAGATCCGGGTATCGTGCGTTTTCAGTTGGAAAGGGTTTTTGTGAACACCAACTTTGTGCGGCCGGCATGTCGTGTGGTTTTCCCGTCTCTGATTCTGGTGCTGTTGACCCTCAGCCGGCTTGTCGCCGGAGCTGAGGACCAGGCGAGTTCCCCTGAGTCCCCTGATCGATCCCAGGCCTACTACCACTACGCGCTGGCGCACCTTGATGAGCAGCGCTGGATGCAGCATGGCACCAAAAAGTACCTCCTGAACGCTATCGAGCAGTATCAGGCAGCCATTGAGGACGACCCCGAGTCCGATTACCTTAGGCGAAAGCTGATTCGTCTTTATGCCCGAGCGGGTCGGATGGACGAGGCGGTTTCGAATGCGAAGGACATTCTCCAACAGGATCCCGAAAACGTGGAGGTCCGCCGCCTTCTTGGGGAGATTTACCTTAACCTTTCGGTTGCACGCCGCCGCGGGGAGCCGAAAGAATCCCTGCTTCGCCAAGCCATTGAACAATACGAAAAGATTCAGCAGATTGACCCCAACGACAAAGATTCCCTGCTGCAGTTGGCCAACCTCTACCGGCAGACGAGGGAACCGCAGAAAACCGAAGAGGCGTTGAAGAGACTGCTGGACCTCGATCCCGACTCCGCCGCGGCGACTGCCAACCTGGCGTTCCTCTACCTGGACAGGGGCAACACCCAGCAGGCGATTGAACTGTTGGAAAGATTGGAGGGTCAGGGTGAGGCCTCTCCCAATCATCTCAAAGCGTTGGGCGCCGCTTACGAAAGAGCCGGTGAGCACGGGAAGGCGAGCAAAGTCTTCGAACAATTGCTCGAAAAGGGAGGCAACTCCTTACAGAATCGTCAGTCTCTTGCTCATAATCTGGTCCTCTCGGGCCAGTTTGAGCGCGCACTAAAGGAATATCAGGAATTGGTCAAGGTGCAGCCACGGAATTCCGAGCACCACCTACGGCTTTCGCAGATCTATCGCGAGCTGCGGCGCTTTCGGGAGGCGAGAGGGAGCTTGCGCGACGCCGAAGTGCTCGACCCGCAATCGCTCGAAATCAAATACAACGACGCACTGCTACTCGAGGCCGAAGGTAAAATGCCTGAAGCTGTTCAGTCGCTGACCAAGCTTCTGGATTCGACCGCCAAAGACAGCTACTCCCCGCGCGAGGAACGAAATCGTGCGATGTTCTATGAGCAGCTGGGGATGCTCTATCGGACTCTTGAAGACTATACTAAGGCGGAAGAAGCCTTTCGCGCCATGGGCGAAGTCGATGAGAGAGCCAAGCCCCGGTCCTGGGCGCATTTGATTGAAGTCTCCCGGGTTGCCCGCCGCTACGACGAGGCCAAGGGCCTTGCTGCCTCCGCCGGCGAGGAATTCCCCGATAATGCCCCGCTGGCCCGGCTCAGGGCGACCGTGCTGGCCGAAATAGGCGAATTCGAGCAAGGGGCAAAGATACTCCAAGCTCTGCTGGTGGGCGACGCCGCCGACTGGGAGATCTATCTGGCCCTGGCCGGCGTGTACGAGAAGGGGAAGCGGTTTGACCAGGCCGTCGAGGCCATCCGGAAAGCGCGGGAGTTGTCAACGAACGAACGGCAAGAACGGGCGACCTTGTTCACCCACGGTTCTGTCCTCGAGCGGGCGAAGCGTTTCGACGAAGCTCAGAAAAAGTTTGAAGCGCTGCTCAAAGTGGATCCTGATAACGCTTCGGCGTTGAATTACTTGGGCTACATGCTGGCTGATCGCAATGTCCAACTGGACCACGCCCATCAGCTGATCCAAAAGGCCCTCGATCTCGATCCGAACAACGGCGCTTACCTCGACAGCTTGGGCTGGCTCTATTATCGCCAGGACAAGCTGGAACTCGCGGAGCGGCATCTTCTCCGCTCACTCAAGCAATACAAGCACGATCCGATTGTGCTGTCTCACCTGGGCGACGTATACCACAAGCTGGGCAAAGTGGACAAAGCCAAGCATCACTGGGAGCGGTCACTGCAAGAATGGCAGCGGTCCCCCAAGGCGGATCAAGACCCGTCCGAGATCAGCTCTCTTGAGAAGAAACTGGGCCAGCTGAAGCTCACCTCTTCCGGAGCACTTTCTTCGAAGAAAAAAGGCCAGTAGCGGGGAAACGCCGCCGCCGCCCGGGCCTTCGAACGGCCGACAGGATCTCGAGAGCAGGAAGGTGTGGAAAAATCGGGACTGCCACAAGCGGCGCTCTCGGAAGCCTCGTGGATTCACCGGTCTTCACTCGCCGCGGTTGGCTGTCCCAGCATTTTTTCACACCTTCCAGTGAACAGATTCTCGCTGGAAGTTCAATGAGTCGGCGTGCGTAACCCGCGTCGGCAGAGCTTTATGCGCGACATGTTTCGACGATCAGTGCGCACGCGCGAACTTGTACGAGAAGGCTTCGAAGCGTCCCGCGGAGTTTGGACATCCTAGATTTGCTCAACTTGTAGTGTGAATCTCCTCTGGTTGATGGCGATCGGCTGGTTGGCGACCGCCACTTGCTCGGCGCAGGTCCGCTTTAGTCGAAGTGAAGGCAAGATCGGGATTCAGATCGACGGCCGGCCGTTCTCAACCCTGCACTTCGGTCCCCAGACGACCAAGCCGTTCCTACACCCGCTCCGTGCCGCTGACGGGGCCATCGTAACGCGCGCGTACCCCATGGAAGATGTCGCGGGTGAAAGCAAAGATCACCCCCACCACCGCGGACTGTGGTTCAGCCACGGCGACGTCAACGGTATTGACTTCTGGGCGAATGAGCCGGCACAGGAGCCGGCATCGAGAAAAGGGCACATAGCTTTGCGCGGTGTCCCGAGCCTCGAGGTCAAAGAATAACGATGCCGCCGGGGGAAGCGCTGCAGCCGGCCAAGGAAAGCTCCGCATCCTCTTCGATTGGAAGACTCGCGACGGGACCGTCCTGCTGACGGAAGATAGGACGATGGTGTTTCACGCCGGCTCGAAGAATCGCATCATGGATTTCGATCTACGATTGACCGCGCAGGCCGAGCTCGTGACGTTGGACGACACAAAAGAAGGGACATTCGCGTTGCGGGTCGCAACGCCGATGGAAGAAAGTCGCGAGTCGGCGCAGGGCGTCCGTCGAACGGGAATGATTCTAAGCGCTGAAGGCAGGGTAGGCGAGCAGCAAGTCTGGGGTACGCGCTCCCCTTGGGTCGACTACAGCGGCGTGATCGAAGGGTGCGAGTCGGCATTGCCGTTTTCGATCATCCCGAAAATCCGCGGCATCCTACGTATTGGCAAGTTCGAAGCTATGGTCTATTCGCCGCGAACATCTTCGGACTGCACCACTTCCTGTCCGACCCATCACTCGATGGAAGCCTCAGACTCCGGCGCGATGACTCGCTGCGGTTCCGCTACCGGGTTGTGATCCATCCAGGGGATGCGGCGGAAGCCCAGGTCGAGAGCCTATACCAGGCCTACACCCGGCACTAGCGAAGCGGGAGGCATTTGCTGCTTCAGCTGCCGCGGCCTCAGCCGCCCTGGTATTCCCGCCTCGGCCTGCCGTTGTAAGCCGTCTGAGTGTCCCGTTTCCAATCCTCGAGGTGGGGGCCGGATATCCCTTGCGCTCGCTCCCGGATTTGAGCCATCTCCTCGGAGCCGTAGCGCTTGAACCGCTGCGCGATCCTGACGTCGTCCTCGATTTGGCCAGTCGTTGTGCAACCGACCGTGAGACAGTGGATCGGGAGACTGAGGACGTACGTTAGGCACTGTTTGACGCTGAAGGACTGTAGCAGCTTCGAGTTGGCCAGGCATTTCATTCCCTGAATGCCGAGGTTCTGCTTGCGAGCCTCTTCCAGTACCCGCGTTTCGAAGCTTAGATAGGAGGGGTCAGCGGCGTGAAGAGGCATGAGAATGGTATCGAAGTGCTTGTAACGCTGCAGCATCGCCAGGTGAACTTCGGGGTCGCGGTGGCCCGTGAATCCAATGAAACGGCATTTCCCGGACTTCTTGGCGGCTTCAAACACCTCGATCGCTCCACCTGGGCCGAAGACCTTCTCTACATCGTCCATCGTGGAAGCCGAGTGGATTTGCCAAAGGTCCAGGTAGTCGGTCTTGAGCCGTTTCAGCGAAATGTGCAGTTCACGTTCCGCTCCCTCTCGGGTTCGCTCGGTGGTCTTCGTGGTAATGAAGACTTCCTTGCGGAACGGCGGCAACACCGCACCGTAGACTTCCTCGGACCTACCGCCCCAATAGGAGTGAGCGTTGTCAAAGTAGTTGACACCCAGCTCATAGGCTCGCAGCGTGACGGCCTTGGCCTCCTCAAACGAAATTAGCTGGAAACGGCCGCCGGCTTGCCCGACGATGGTCAGCTTCTCGCCTGTTTTTCCGAAAGTTCTTTTGGGAATGTCCCCGGTCTTAATCGTGGAGCCATGCGCGCTGCGACTCAGGGCCGCCAAGCCTGCGAAAGCACCGCCTACAAAGCTTCTCCGTTTCATTTCGGCCCCCCTCGGACTTGCCTAATCGTAATGCCATCATATCATTTGACCCCGGCGACAGCTTACCCGGGATACCGCGAGCCAAGTCCGGACTGTCGTTTGCGTTCCATGCGCTCGTAAACGCCCAGGCTGCGCTCGGCGTTCGGATCGGGACCGTACTCATTGCTGCCCTCGGTACCGCGCAAAAATCCGACTTCGATCAAGTACCAGAGACAGAGGAACGGGATGAAGCAGACCAGAAAGAACGTTCCGGAACGATTGCGGTCGTGACAACGTTTCGTTTGAATCGCAAAGTGCGGGACCAAGGTGAGGAGAACGAACAGCAAGGAGACCAAGCCTTTCTCGCCTATCGTGGCGATGTCGATGGCAAGGCCGAGTATCTCGGCCGCTAGGAGCGGCAACCACAACAGCCAATATTTCGCGCGCCCAATCCGACCTTCAAAAGAAAGATAAAGGTTGAAAAGGGACATTTTCTTAACCGTAATTCCCGATTCTGGTCTTCGGCACCATATAGTACACTCGCTCCTCTCCTGAACACAACGAATTCACCGCCGGAACGTAGACACCGGGCCGAATCACTCGTTCGTCCCCACCACGGTAAGAATCGAAGGAGGCTTGCAACCCGGGTGGCTCGGGGAGTGCAACGCACGCGGTACATTGGGAGACGCCACGGCTCGCAAAGCGACGGCATTCGCCATGAGACTGCGAGATAACGCGAGAGTTCGGTCGATCCTTCCCCAACGGGCCACGACGCAGGTGACGCTCGTGTCGGTAGGTGAGAGTTCCCGGTTGGCTTGGGTCGCGGTATGGGTGGCGTTATTTGTGTGCGGAAGTTGCCGACCCAACGGGCCCACCACTTCTCCCACACCGCTCAGCGTCGCCGCGGCAGCCAATCTGGCAGCTGTCTGCGAAGAATTGGGTGCGGCCTTCGAGGCGCGGACCGGCGTCAAGGTTGTGTTCAGTTTTGGTTCGACGGCCTTTCTGGCCCATCAGATTGAAAACGGAGCCCCCTTTGATGTCTATGCCGCGGCCGATGTCGAGCACGTGGACAGGCTTGTGGAGAAAGGCTTTCTGGTCTCAGACAGCCGCGCCGTTTACGCTCGTGGCCGGCTAGTGGTTTGGGTGCCTCCCGGCACCCAGGGGTCTCCTAGCAAGTTGCAAGACCTGGCCGGCGACGAGATACGAATCATCGCGCTGGCCAAGCCGGAAGTCGCCCCCTACGGACGCGCCGCCGTCGAAACGCTTCGTTCACTCCGCCTGTGGGATCAGGTGCAGCCCAAACTCGTGTACGCCCAAAACGTCCTGATGGCCCGCCAATTCGCGGAGTCAGGCAACGCCGACGTCGCCTTTACCGCTTCCTCCGTTCTTAAGGCGCAGGTCGGCCGCCAAATTGAAGTTGACGAGCAGCTCCACGGGCCCATCGATCAAGCGCTCGGTATTGTCCGTGGATCTTCACGACCGACGGATGCTCGCCGCTTTGCACAGTTCGTTGTCAGAGAAGATGGCCAAACCCTGCTGCGCCGGTTCGGCTACCGAAGCCCACCGCGCACCGGAGGCTAGAACGGATTCCTCTCGCGGCCGGCCGCGATCGAACCGCCGTTGGATTCCACCGTCCAGGCAGCTTCGAGCGCAACACGCTGCACCCCTACCTTCAAAAGAGTGACGGGGCTCCGTAGCGGCCAGCCAGAGCACGGCACGTCCGGCAGGCCCCGTTTTTGGACCTTCCGATCTACCTTGGAAACGACGTCCTCATGTTTGTTACACTGGCGAGTTACCTTCTGAACACGATTTCGTCCATCAAGGAGTAGCGCAAAATGGCGTTTCTTCTCGCGCTTGTTATCTGGCTGGTCAGTTTGGGTCTGGTGATCCCTTTCATCACCAGAACTTGGTGGCTGCCGGATGCCATCACCGAACATGCCAGGCAAGTCGACGATCAATTCATGTTGACTCTCGTCGTCATGGGGATCATCTTCATCCTGGCCCAGGGTTCCCTGGGTTACGCGGTTTTGCGTTTTGGTCGTAAGCGGCCCGGGCCGGCCTCTCCCGTGCGGGGCAACGATCGCTGGGAGATCCTGTGGACAAGCGCGGCCGCCGTCCTCTTTATCGGTTTGCCGTTCATGGGATACACCGTTTGGGCCGAAGCGAGGTTCACCAAGGCGCAGTCCGAAGACCCCGCCACGGATCGGCTCATCGTGGAAGTGACGGGCCAGCAGTTTGTTTGGAACATGCGCTATCCAGGCCGGGACGGTAAATTCGGCCCGCTCGATAACAGCCTCATTGACGATGAGGCCGGGAACCCCTTGGGTCTCGACCGCGACCATCCCGACGGTCGGGACGACATCATGGTTCCCAGAATGGCGGTGCCGGTGGGCCGCGAAGTCGAAGTTGTTCTTCGTTCCAAGGACGTCATCCACAACTTCTTCGTCCCGGAGCTGCGAATCAAGTTGGACACCGTACCCGGCCTAGTAGGCCGCCTTCGTTTCAAGCCCGAGAAGGTCGGCACCTACGAAATCCCTTGTTCGGAGCTGTGCGGCCTGGGCCACTACAAGATGAGAAGCTTCCTGGACGTGATGACGCCGGAGGACTACGAGAGCTGGTTGGAAGAGCAGTATTCTTACCTGGAAGAACTTTAACCCGCGTTTCTCACCACGTGGCGAAGCGAAGTAATGGCGGGCCTCTCACGCACTTCGCTTCGCCACGTGGTGAGAAACGCGGGTTAGGCGCGAGGCGTCGATGCTCGCCGGTTGGCCCTGACCGAGACCGTAGGCGGGGCGAGCGGTCGAGGCAGACCATCCGAGAAAGTTTGGGAGAGCTCGATTATGTCGGAAGTCGCGGAGCATGTCGAAGTTCATCGGCACCCTGAGGCGAAGGGCTTCGTTTGGAAATACATCTTCAGCCTCGACCATAAGGTCATCGGCATCCAGTACATCCTGCTGGCCATTGTGGCCGTCTTCTTGGGCATGGGCCTGAGTTTGCTGGTGCGCCTACGTCTGGTTTGGCCCGAGAAATCTTTTGCGTTGCTTGGCAGCTTGTTTCCCGAAGGAGCGCCCGACGGCGTGATGACCCCGGAGTTTTACTTGGCCATGCTCACCATGCATGGAACGATCATGGTCTTCATGGTTCTGACGACGGCGCCCCAGGGGGGCTTTGGGAATTACGTGCTTCCGATTCAGATCGGGGCGGCCGACATGGCCTTCCCCCGACTGAACATGCTCTCCTTCTGGACCATTTTCCTTTCATTCCTCGCTTTGGTGACAGCCTTTTTCGTCGAAGGAGGCGCACCGATTTCGGGCTGGACCGCCTACCCGCCCTTGAGCGCCATCCCGTCGGCGCAACTCGGCGGCCACGGACAGGATTTCTGGATCCTCAGCATTGCGCTTTTCTGTATCGGCTCCCTGCTCGGCGCCTTGAACTTTATCGTCACGACGCTGCATTTGCGGTCGAAAGGGCTGACCATGATGCGGCTTCCGCTGACCGTCTGGGCTTGGTTTGTCACCGCCGTTTTGGGTTTGCTGGCGTTCGGCGTGCTGCTTTCCGCCGGTGTCTTGCTGCTGATGGACCGCTTGGTGGGCACGAGCTTCTTCATACCCGGTGGGCTGATCGTCAGCGACCAGATTATAGATCACACCGGCGGTTCGCCGATCTTGTGGCAGCATCTGTTCTGGTTCTTCGGCCATCCGGAGGTCTATATCGCCATCCTGCCCGGCATGGGTGTGACCTCACACATCCTCTCGACCTTCGCCCGCAAAGCGGTCTTCGGCTACCGGGCGATGGTTTATGCGCTTTGCGGGATTGGAATCCTAGGATTTGCTGTCTGGGGTCATCACATGTTCATCAGCGGGATGAGCCCTTATTCGGCGTTCGTCTTTTCTATATTGACGATGGTCATTGGCGTGCCCTCGGCGATCAAGACTTTCAACTGGATCGGAACGTTGTGGGGGGCGAAGATTCGTTTCACGACGCCGATGCTTTACTCCATCGGGTTCGTCTCCCTTTTCGTCACCGGCGGCATCAGCGGGATCTTTCTGGGCCAGCCTACGGTGGATCTCTACTTCCACGATACGTACTTCGTGGTAGCTCACTTCCACATGGTCATGGGGGTGGCGGCTATTTTCGGGATGTTTGCGGGAGTGAGTTTCTGGTTCCCCAAAATGTTCGGCCGCATGATGAGCGAGGGGATGGGCAAGGTCCACTTCTGGATTACCTTCATTGGGGTGTACGCGATTTTCAGCCCCATGCACTATCTGGGCGTACTCGCCCATCCGCGCCGCTACGCCGAGCTAACCGGGGTGGACTATCTCCAGAGCTCGGGCGCGGCCGAGATCCATTACTTTATTACGATCGCCGCGATGATCACCGCTACGGCGCAGTTTCTCTGGTTGTTCAACGCGATCTGGAGTCTCTTCAGAGGCAAGAAAACCACGGAGCAAAACCCCTGGGAAGCGACAACGCTCGAGTGGGCGGTCCCCACGCCCCCGCCGCATGACAACTTTGAAGGCAAGATTCCGACGGTGTATCGCGGGCCCTACGAGTTCGCCGTTCCGGGCGCCAAGCGAGACTTCATCATGCAGTGCAACTCCGACGAGATGGCGTTCGAAAAACCGTCGGGCGACTAGTATGGCCAGCACTGTCCTGCCGCCAAAATCCGAGCCGGCGATCGAGAGGGAACAAAAGCGCCCGTCGATCGGAGGGGGCGGATTCGGCGACCTCCCCCCCCAGAACGGCGGTGGCGGCGGGGAACCGGGTCAACCCGATCCCGGCGTGCTCGCAGTTCAGCGTTATAAACTCGGCATTTGGATCGGCTTCGGCGGGATTGTGATGATTTTCGCTGCTTTTACGAGTGCCCTTGTAGTGCGCAAGGGCTTGGGCGACGACTGGAAAGCCTTCGAGTTACCTGGGATCCTCTGGCTCAGCACGCTGATACTGCTTGCCAGTAGCGTGACCGTCGAAAAGGCCAGGAGAGCGATGCGGGCTGGTCTGGAGAGGGGTTTGCGGCACTGGCTGGGGGCGACGGCGTTGCTGGGGGCGGCTTTTCTAGCTGCGCAGTACGCAGGCTGGAGCGAGCTTTCCTCGCAGGGAGTCTACGTGAGTTCGAATCCCAGCAGCTCGTTTTATTACTTGCTCACCGCAGCGCACGGGGTGCACTTGTTGGGCGGCCTGATGGCCATGACCTACGTGGTCTGGCGCGTTTGGCGTTCTCGGATCTGGGCCACCCGTGAAGCCGCCGTCGAAGGCGCGGCCCTTTACTGGCACCTGATGGACGGCCTTTGGATCTACTTGTTTGCTTTGATCTTGGTGGGGAGGTAGCTGCACATGTCAGAAGCTCACGGCGCGGCCGGCGAAGCGACTTGGAACGGGGGCGCGTCGCCCTATGCGGTCGGCGACAAGAAGTTGGGGATGTGGCTCTTCATCGTCTCCGACGCGTTGACCTTCGCCGCTCTGATCGTTGCCTATAGTTACGTGCGCGTGGCCAACGAATGGCCGATGCCGTTCGACTTCTATCCGGCGATTATCTTTTCGTCGGTGATGACGCTGGTGCTGCTCTCAAGCAGCCTGACGATGGTCTTCGGTGTCGCTGCGGGACACGCCGGCGACCGGCAGGCCGCCAAGAAGTGGATTTGGGCGACGATGCTCGGGGGCATCATCTTTATCGTCCTGCACGCGAATGAGTGGATGCACTTGATCCACGAAGGCGTGACGCCGCTCAGCAACCCTTGGGGGACGCCGCTCTTTGGCGGAACGTTCTTCGTTTTGACCGGACTCCATATGACCCACGTCGCGATCGGGGTGATTTACCTAGGCGTCGTTGCCTGGGGTTTCGGCAAAGGAAAGTACGACGGAGAGGACGTCGAGGTCAGCGGCCTCTATTGGCACTTTGTCGATTTGGTCTGGATGTTCATCTTCCCCATGGTCTATTTGATGTCCACGAAAGTTTCATAACGGAGCGAAGCGATGAGTGACGCAGCGGAGACGCAATCACACGGAAGAATGTTCGTAAAAGTTTGGATTTGGCTGCTGGTCATCACGCTGATCGAGATCCTGCTGGCCTACATCCAGTTCGGCGCCGTAGCCATGCTGACAGTGCTGATGAGTCTTTCGATCGTCAAAGCGGGCCTGATCATGGCCTACTTCATGCACCTCAGATACGACGAGCCCAGCCTGAGTTGGACGCTGGTGCCTCCCCTAGTGGCTTGTCTGCTCATTATGGTCGGATACTTCTTCCCGGACAGTTTCTTGATCCTCGAGATCGGCACGAAATAGACAAACGATGCTACGGCTTTTCCGAGCAACCGAACGGCTGGCCCGCCTCTTCGTATTGGGCCTACTGCTGGCTGTCGTCTCTTCTCCCCTATGGGCTCAGTGCGCCATGTGCCGTAGGGCCGCGGGGAGCCAGCAAATGAAGGCCATTCGCGCCCTCAACGCCGGGATCATTCTGCTGGCGATCCCCCCGGCAGCCATTATCGGCGGCATCGCTTGGTTCACCTACCGCCACCGGAACGGCTTCCAGGATCCCACACTACCGAAGCATTAGGCGCGCCACTGCAGAGACCCGCGGTTTTTCTGACCGGATACCCGGGCAAATAGCGCAAGAGGGGCACTCCCTTTTCCCGGCCCGAGTCGAAGCCAATCGTTCATCGCCCAAGGGGGACACTTGACAGGCTCGCTATCCTGAATGGGGAGGCCATGGACACCGGCATCACGCTCGACCAGCGAGAAAAGAACGAAACAAACCCAATTTCGCGGAACCCGCTTGCACTCAATGAGTTAGGGCTAGTTTCCAGTGCGGCTGGGCGGCCGGCTCGGCAAACCGACCACTCAACCGGGATACGAGGAGAGCCAGACCTGGGGGCAGGCGGCCCCGAGGGACAGCAACAAGGCAACAGCGAACTATCGAATCAGTGAACGACCGGAGTAGCAGAGCAACCCGAGCAGCGAAACAAAGCCAATTTCTAATAGCCCCTTTTAATACAGCAACTTACGATACTACATCCGCATGAACAAAGTCAGTCAAACCAGCACTCAACCGCGCCGAGAGCCAACACGCGCCCGTGACTTCTTTTCGCGCCATGGGCTGCTGTCGCGCCGGCACCCGCAGTACGAGTTTCGGCCCGGCCAACTCGCCATGGCCGAAGAGGTTGAAGCCGCGCTTTCCGAGCAGCGGCACCTGATTGTCGAAGCAGGGACGGGAACCGGAAAGACGCTCGCCTACTTGGTTCCTGTTATTGCGAGCGGCAAGCGGGTCATCATTTCGACCGGCACCAAGAATCTCCAGGAGCAGCTCTACCACAAAGACCTTCCGTTCCTTCAAAAACACATCGGCCGCCCGGTCAGAGTCGCCTACATGAAAGGGCGCAATAACTACTTGTGCCGGCAGAAAGTTTATGAGGCAGAGGGACGGCCTATCCTCGATGGGTTGGCCGAGATCGATGAATTCCGAATCATCCACGACTGGGAGAAACACACACAAAGCGGCGATCGAGCGGAACTCAAAACCTTACCGGAGGACAGCAAACTCTGGTACAAGCTCGACGCCCGCCGCGAACTCTGCTCCGGCCAGAAGTGCGAGCAGTTCGAGCGTTGCTTCATTACTCGCATGCACCAGCGGGCGGCCGAGGCCGACATCATCATCGTCAACCACCACCTGTTTTTCGCTGACCTTGCGTTGCGCGAAAGCGACTACGCCCCGATTATCCCCGACTATCAAGCGGTGATTTTCGACGAAGCTCACGAGATCGAGGAGGTAGCCGGCCAACACTTCGGTATCCAGGTCAGCAACTACCGCTTCAGCGAGCTCGCCCGCGATGTGCAGGACGCCGCCTTTCGCAAGGCGTTCGGATCGAAGCCGCTTGACCGGGCCTTGAACGCTTTCCGCAATCGCTCGGACACGTTTTTCACCCTCTTCGATGGCCGCGAGGGCCGCTCCAGCTTTCGCGACCGGAGCAAATTCGCCGAGCAGCACAGCGATGAATACACCCCGCTGCTCAACGCGCTCGAGATGCTGGGAACACAGTTGAAAGGCGGCAAGAAACAGACGGACGAAATCATCCCGCTTGAGCGGCGGGTAGCAGAACTGGACAAGGAGTTACGGTTCCTGATCGAAGGCGATGACGAGCGGTTCGTCTATTGGGTGGAGAGGCGCGGGCGCGGCGTCTTCCTGCAGGCTACTCCTATCGATGTGTCGGAACTTCTGAACGAGCGGCTGTTCAACGAGGTCAATACCATTGTTCTCACCTCGGCCACGCTGGCTGTCGAGGGCAAGTTCGACTACATTCGAAGCCGTCTCGGCTTCGACTCGGCCCGTGAACTGGTCGTCCCACCCCATTTCGATTTTCAACAGCAGGTGCTGTTCTACGTTCCTCCCTCGCTGCCCGATCCGCGTTCGGACCAGTTCGTCAAGGCGGCGTCCGACGAGATCGTCCGGCTGTTGCGCAGCAGCGGGGGACGCGCCTTTGTTCTGTTCACTAGCTATCAACAGATGCGAGCGGTTCACGAGTTCGTTTCGTTTGCCATCGAGTACCCGATCTTGTTGCAAGGCTCGGCTCCGAACTCGGCCTTGCTCGATCAGTTTCGCAACACGCCTCATTGCGTGCTGTTCGCGACCGCAAGCTTTTGGCAGGGCGTGGACGTGCCGGGCGAGCAGCTAAGCTCCGTCATTATCGACAAGCTGCCGTTTGCTGTGCCGTCCGACCCGGTGGTCGAGGCTCGAATCAGAAGCCTGCGCCAGGCAGGCCAAGACCCCTTTGTCGAATACCAGATCCCACAGGCCGTCATCTCTCTTAAGCAAGGCTTCGGCCGGCTGATTCGCAACAGCCAGGACCGAGGTGTATTAGCGCTGCTTGACAACCGCATCCTCAAGCGACCATACGGAAAAGTCTTTCAGCAGAGTTTACCCGACTACACGTTCACTACCTCGATCCAGGATGTAGCCAATTTCTTTGCGGAGTGACCTTGAAAGCTCCTGGGGCACACCCTGTCGTGCTCACCGGCAATCGCCCGATGCGTCAGCGTACTGACATCGTCTCAACCGCCCGGTCACTCGGACACAATCACCCCTAAAATTCGAGTTTCGCTGGTGATGCGATCGATCACGTCATCTCCAGATATCAGCCGGCCGAAATTTGTGTAGCGCCCGTCGAAGAGTAGTTGCGGCGACAAGCAGATGAAAAACTGGCTGTCGCCGGAGTCTTTCTCTTCCACGGCCATTCCCAAGCTTCCGCGCAAGAACGGTCGGGTGTTCACCTCGCATCGGATCGTGTATCCCGGCCCGCCTTGCCCGCCCCCCCGCGGGTCACCTGCTTTAACAAACTGGTTCGGAACTACGGTGACGAACCGCTGCCTGTTGAAGTAGCCGCGGCGGGCGAGTTCGAAGAAGTTCTCAGCCGTGAGTGGAGCGTGCTCGTAGTCGAGAAGCACGTCGAGCACGCCGTCGCTGGTATCTATCTTGAGCCTCCGGTTCAAAGTGCGTGCGATCCGTTGGTAGTCTTCCCGCGCATGGCGTGTGTGTGCCAAGCCGATCTGTTCCCGGTGGTCCTCGTCGTGCAGCATTCGCAAGTGTTTGGCGGCACGAATCCGAACAAGCCGGTCGGGGTCGGCAAGTGCTTCGAGGAAAAACTTCCTTTGCTCAGGACTCCTCAGAGCTCGGGAAGCGGCGTCCAACGCAGCAATACGAACGGCGGTGGCCGGCGGAGCAATGGCCCGCCGGTAGGCGGCAAGGCAGGTTTCGACCCGGGGGCTCGGCATCAGCTCCAGGGCAGTCCGACGAACCGTCCAATGGGGATCCTCGACTGCCGCTGCTAGGTACGACCGCAAATCAGCAATCCCTTGTGCTGCCAAGGTGTGCAAGACCAACGACCGAACCGGCTCGACATGCTCCTCCCCGCTCTCCCACAACTCGGCCAGCAACTCAGTGGCGCGCTCCGAACACAGTTTCCCTAGCGCCTGGACGAATGCTTCCATGCCTGCCGGGTTCCTGTAGATGGGTGGGACGCTCCTGAATCCCGTGAAAAAGTGCGCGTCGCTGGTAGTGAGGACGGCTAGCGTTTGCTCGGCGGCCCAGGCTACAGGCGAGTTCCTGAATCGAAGCGACTGGAGCAATGAAATGGCTCGGTGGTCGCCGAGCGTTGCCATCGCCTCAACCGCGGCGATGCGTACGTTCTCGTTGGCGTCACCCAATGCTGCGGCCAGCATTTCTAGAGACCCCTTTGTCTGAACTTCCCCAATCGATCGCATGGCCTCGATCCGCACCTTCGGGTCGTGGTCACTACCCAGCTTGGCCAGGGAATCAACGATCTCCGTCGTGGGTTCAGCTCCGGCAAGCCCTCGCGCCGCCGCGGCACGGACGAAGGGATTGGTGTCCCTCGTCAGGTTGATGAGCGAACGAGTCGTTTCCGAGTCAACGGGCACGCCCAACTCCGCCAAGGCAACTGCGGCCGCCCAGCGAATGTCCTGATCGTCGGACTTCATCCAATCTCCGATCCAAGGCGCTAGTTCCACTCCTCTCATGCGGAGCAAGGCCGCGAGCGTAACCGGGAGGGGCGCGGGAGTCCGTGTAATGGAATCGAGAGCTGTCCGCCAGCCCAACTTTCCTAGGGCCTCGACGGCGTTGGCGACAACCTTGCGTTCGTCATCGTGGAGCGTCTCGAGCAGCGCCTGCGCGGCACGCCCCTCGGGTTCAAGGCCCAACTCAGCCAGCGTTGCTTCGTCTTCCATTTCGCCGATGGCGAACGCCGCGGCGGCTCGTACTCTTGGAATGGAGTCTTTGACAGCCGAGATCAGCAGATCGAGCGTTGCGGCGTCGCCGATGCGTCCCAGAGCCAGGCAGGCCCGGGCGCGGTGCTCGGCGATCGGCGACTGCATCTGCTCGGCCAGCCACGCGTCGGCGTGGCGCCTATCTTCTCTTTGGAGAAAGTCTCCTTCGATGCGATAGGCGGGGCGAGTGAGCAGAAGCCAGCCGGCAGCCGCTGCCAGCAGGATCATGCAGATCGTCAGGATCGTGATTTCGTAGCGTTTGACGAGATCGATCTTCAAATCGCAATCGTATCA
Organism: Bryobacterales bacterium; assembly: GCA_965248105.1. Classification (GTDB taxonomy): domain Bacteria; phylum Acidobacteriota; class Terriglobia; order Bryobacterales; family UBA6623. The sequence continues at coordinate 176,016 of CBDFIK010000005.1, read as the reverse complement.
AACGACCTTATTGGCCGACTTATGCCCCTTCGCCGAAGTCTCGGCGGCGATTGGCCCTTCGCTTGTCATACACTGGGATTCGCGGGATTGCAGGACGCGAGAAGGCACGGATGAAAGTTCAGATCTTCTCTGACATCCACAATGATCTCCGATCGCTGGAGCGAGTAGCGTCTGTTGAGGGCGACATCTATATCTCGGCGGGCGATCTTGTGAGCTGGTCACGCGGACTTCCCGAGTGCGGCGAGATCTTACGCCCGCTGGGCGGGAAACTCTGGGTCCTGCCGGGCAACCATGAGTCAGCCGAGCAGATTGCTTCCTTTTGCGAGGAGTTCGGGTTTCAGGATTTCCACGGACGGACTTTCGAAGCTGCGGGCTACCACCTGGCGGGCCTCGGCTATTCCAACCCGACGCCCTTCGACACGCCGGGCGAATACAGCGAAGAAGAGATCGCCGCTAAGCTGGAAGCCTTCACCAGCCTTTCACCGCTCGTTCTCATCTGCCATGCTCCACCCTTCGAAACGGCCCTTGATGAGGTTCAGACGGGCCTGCACGCCGGCAGCCGGGCTGTCCGCAAGTTCATCGAACAGCACCGGCCGGAATACTTCTTCTGCGGCCACATCCACGAGGCGGCCGGCAAATCAGTGAGTTTTGGGAAGACGCGCGCAAGAAACGTGGGCAAGGCAGGGTATTTGCTGGACATCTAACTTACTAATATTCGACAAAATATACTGACCAACACCAGCCAAACATGCTGGAAAGGGCGCGACATGTCGCGCCCGTACAAACAAACGCTGTCGTTCATCCGCGTTGTGAATGCGCGGTGGTCTGCCGAAACTGCCGAAAAGGGGACCATCACTACTATGCTGTGAACATCAGTAAAATGTACAGAGAGGTGACACATGGTTTGCCCGAATTGCAGGTTGCTCGTCCCCGCCGGCGCCGAGCGCTGCGACTGCGGTTACGATTTCGCTTCGCAATCCGTTAAGCGGTCGTATCTCACGAGCGATTTGGCAACGGAGCACGTCGGCCCTTCTTTGACGGTCGGCGAAAAGCTGTGGGGCCAGACGGCGCTCGAGGGTAATCGAGCCGAAGTCATCAAGAAAACCTATCTTCTGTTGGGGCTGGCTGTAACAGCGGGCATCGCCGGGGGCATGGTGGGCGCGAGCTCAACCATGATGGTCGAGCTGTTCTCCGGCTGGATGGGTTGGATCCTCGCCATGGTCGTGCTAAACGTGGTACCCCGCATTGCGATAGCAGTTCGGCACAACCCGGTGCTCGGTGTCACGGCCCTGGTCGGCGACGGCTTCGTCGCGGGTTTGGTGCTGGCGCCCGTTCTGCATCTCGCTAGCGTGATTTCGCCCGACATCGTACAGAGCGCGATGATTCTAACGGCCACCGTTTTTTGCGCCGTCACGTTCTACGTCATGACGACGCGGAAAACCTTCTCCGCGCCACGCGGCCTGATGACGGGCATCTTCTTCAGCATCATCGGTGTGCTAGTCCTGAATGCCTTCTTACAAATCGGATTCCTGGGGATGCTGATCGCCGGTGTTATCGGGATATTCGGCGTCTTCATTCTGGTGTACGCCACGAGCGACGTCCTGAATAACCCCGAGATCGACAGCCCTATCCCGGGGGCTTTGATGCTGTTCGCCGGCCTGTTCCACGTCTTTGTCGCCGCCATCAATCTTCTGCTGCGGGCGGACGACTAAGAGGTTCGTTCGCGTAGGAAAATCCTTGACGGTCACAAGCGGCTCAGCGGCGGCCCGGTGGTTGTTGAATAGGTGGGCCCAGAGCAAACGCCCGCAGCCAAGATTGCCGGTGCTACCGCGACGTCTCTAACTAGCCAAGGGCTCCGCCCTTGATATCCCAGAGCACGGAGGCGCGAGTGTGAGCGAGCGGCCATGGCGCCCACGGTCGTTGCGGATACCTGGCCTGTCACTAGCGTTCCAGGCTCAGTTCCTTGCCCTCGCACACCCTCGGGACGAGCGAATCAGAGCCGCGACGGTAACGGAGCGGTCCAGAGATGAGGCCGCTGGGCATGGATGAGTCCGCGTCCGTCCAACACCCGCCTAACGAGACAAAGTTCTCGTTCCAGTGCGCACAACCGCCTAAGCAGGTCTGACCGTGGCAGTTCGGACGTCAGTAGCGCCGCAAATCCTACGCTGCCGTATTCGGCTTTTTGTCCTTTTTCGCTGGGGAACTCCTACCGCTCGTCCGCGGGGCCGGCATCACAAACAGCGACCCCTGAGCAGGCGTGTTCTTAGCGATCGGTGATAGTTCGGGGTAGTGGTCGAGTAGTTGAAGAGGGACGTCGACCGGCTCGCCCGAGATCATCTCCGTCAATTGCAGGGCGTTCACGACCGCCTGCCCTCGGAAGTGGTTGTTCGTGATCACATAGGTCGTTCGGCTTTGGCCGGCGATCCGCTCGATGCGGTCTTTCCACTTTTCCAGCTGCGGTTTCGTGTAGAGGTAGTTGTACCGCGCTTGAACAGCGCTGAGCCCGCCCCGATTCGGATCGCGCTCTTCGAAGTTGAACCATTCTTGGTAGTTTCGACCGTGCAGCCGTACGTAGCCGACTGGCGACGTCACATGAGAAGTGGGAGGAAGACACTGGTGTAGCTGTGGCTGGTCGATGTTGCAAAAACCGATTTCGTGCTCGATGAAAAGCTTCAGAGCTTCTTCGGAATTCCAACTGGCGTGCCGCATTTCAGCAACCAGTGGATACTGCCGGAAAGCTCGCTGGAGCCTGAGAAGATATCTCCTGTTCTCGGCGTTGTATCTAAACGCCCAGGGAAACTGCATCAGCACGCAAGCTAGCCGCCCGTAGTCCACCAAAGGGGCGAGTCCGTCAGAGAAGCGTCTCACCTCTTCTTTGTTGAGGTGCTGCTCATGGGTGAATCCGCGATAAAGCTTCGCCGTAAACTCGAAGCAGGGCAAGCTCTCGACCTTCTTCACCCAAACGAGCGACAGCTCGGGTCGCAAGGGCCTGTAAAAAGACGTGTTGATCTCGATGACCGGAAAGTATTGCGACAGATAGGCCGCCTGGTGGAAACCGCGTGGCTGGTTCCGCGGGTAGACTACTCCCTTCCAGTCGTCGTAAGACCAACCCGCCGGACCGACCCGGATGTTCGTTGGCAAGGACACCTTTCTTCGCCTTTTATTCTCCTACCATAGAGTATAGTCTTGTGGCCCGCTCAGGTCAAGAAAAATCGGGTTCCAGTACGTAAGAAAACACCCCAAGCGACTCTTGGGTCGCGACTTGCGGCTATCGTCACTGCTTGCGTGGCGACTAACCGGCAGGCGTGCCGGTCACGTGGTTCGCTCATCTCGTAGGCAGCAATTGAGCGGCACGAGTGCCGGCTGTCACTAGCTGGCCCGAGTGGCACCATCGTTGCCGACCCTGCCTCAAAACGTCCAGCGGAAGCTGGAATAGCCGACGTGGGCGTGGTAGTTTTGCTGTCCGATAAACTGCTCGCTGTAGTGGTAGAACTGCCAGCCGAAGTTCCACGAGAGGACCTCGTTCAGTTGAACCGACAGTCGCGCCAGCGGCGACTGGTAGGTGAGAGGAAAGCTGTTATAGAAGTCCCCGTCGAAGCTGAAGTTGGGGTAGTTGGGGACGACGCCCGAGCTGTACGAGGGCCTACGACCGTCGCCGGTGTCTTTGGCCAAGCTGTAACCGAGGTAAAAAGTTAGCCGCGGACGCGCCTGGATCCGCGAACCGAAGTAAAAGGTATGCAAGTTGCTGGTATAGAAGTTGTGCCGTTCCACGCCGGGTTCCGTCGCCTGTAAGAAATTGAAGATTCCCGATGCGGTGTTGAGGTCCAGCTTCGTATAGTTGGCGTCAATCGTGAAGCGGCCGTCCTTCTGTGTCCACGACGCGTTGACGCCAAACTGCCGGCTGGTGTAGCTGTGGTTGATCAGTGAAGCGGAATTATCGTTGACGGCGCTCTTGAAGCTAGCCCCGAAGACGAATGCCTTCTTGCGCCACTGCACGCGCGCCGTTTCGTTGTGAAATTCGCGTTCGCTGATCGGGGTTAGCGGCCGATCGGCGCGGCCCACTTCGGCGTCGAACGAAATGCGAAGTCCGCGGATGGGGCGCCAGCGAAAACCTCCCACCCCGGAGTGGATGTCGTTCTCTTGGTCGGCGGTCGGAACCTCGAAGTCAGATCCGGGGAACTGAAAAAACTCCCGTGTTCGGATGCGACGTGTACTGAATCGGTAGGCGCCGTAGAGGCCGAACTTGGGGACCGGGCGAAAGTTCACTTCCGTGGCGTTCGAGATGTGGCGAACGCCCAGTTCCTCCAGGCGCATGGACTCGGTCGTAAATAGGCTCATCTCGAATAGAGCCGCGTCCCCTGCGATCCGCGAATTGTTGATCGATGTTGTATTCGTGATGGTCCATGCGTCCGATGGCATCACGGTTACGGTGAAATCCCCCGATCCCTGTTTGCGGCGGCCTTCACCCAAGATTACGGTTTGGCGAAGCGTAGAAAGACCACGGGCTGGGTCGAGCGCCGTCACGTCTTCGCTCAGCACAAAGTTGCGGCTGCCCGAGGCATACACATAGCGGCCGTGAAAGCCGACCAGATGCTCGTTCTCGGTGCGTATCGCGATGCTTGTTACCGGCGTATTCCCGTGAATGGGCTCATCACGTCTCAAGCTTTCAACCGGCTGCACGTTGGTCGCTTGGGTCGGAAAGATGGAACCGTCACCGTATTCTGTGTCCTCTTTGTAGTTGTCGAACGCTTGGACGAACGTGATAGCCAAACCGGCGGCCCGGACGTTCACCCCCACCCGATACTGATTGTTGAGCCGCCTGAGGTTGTTGGTCAGCCGGATGAACTGGTCTTTCTGAAACGCCCCCACGTTGCTGACGCCCTCGGAAGAAAAACCTGGACCGGTGTGGTTGTAGCGGTCGTAGCCCAGTAGAACCTCGAACCGCGTGCCGGGAAACAAAGTCAAGTCGTGGTTCTGGAAGACCCGCTCGGAATCCACGCCGTGTTCGCCGTTCCACAGCGACGGCAGCCGGTTGAAGTAATTCACGATACGGAACTGCATGTCGTAACGGTAGAGGGCGTTCTTTTCCATTCGTAGGATGCTGGATTGGTAAGGATCATTTCCCGCGCCGACAGTATTGAATGCAAATTCGTCGAAAAGCGATCCCGTTCCTTCTTGGGTATTGATCCTCAGTTGTCCCTCGAATAGCCGCAACCCGTTGCCGAAGTTGACGCTGCTGCGATAGACGTCGCGGTTCCCGCTGACGTCGCTGAACCGATAGCCCATTTCGAAAGAATTCGAGATAGTGTAGACGCCCGCCTTTTCGATATCGTCAGGCCGATCCGGCGTCGGCGTTACGACCGGCTCGGCTGCGAGGACTAAGCTCGCCAGCACGAAAGCTGTCGCCAGCCGGATGGTGGTCGGCATCTTCATCGACGAAACAGGGAATCGCTGTTCGAACCGTGTATCCGTGGGTGACACGTGAGGCAGTTCTGAAACTGCGGGTTGGCCAGGTTGTGTAGCGATGTACCGGGAGCCGGAATCCCTCCTCCCCGCGGTCCGAATCCCATGACGTTGTTATGGCACTCCAAACACATCGTGAAGACCGCCGGACGGGTGAGCAGCCTGGGGTTCACGCTGCCGTGCGGATTGTGGCACGTCTGGCAGCCCTCCACCCGCACCGGTGGATGCTCGTGGACGAACGGACCCCGCTTATCCGTGTGACACTTCAAGCACGCCATGTCGTTGCCGAAGGCGTGTGACACCATCCGCGGGGACTGAGCCGTCTTCCAGGTCGCCATAGGTGCTCCGTGCGGATTGTGACAATCGGTGCAATCGATGGCGCCTTCGTTCACGCGATGCTTGTAAGGCAGCTCAAAGCGGGCTCGAATGTCGAGATGACATTCGTAACAGACCTCTCGTTGCTCGTCGGCCAGCAGGTGTCTGATCTGGTTCGAGTGATGGATGGAATGGCAACTGATACAGCTCACCTCACCCGTGGAATGCGAAGACCGGCGGATGTGCATTTTCCCGATGTCTTTGGCGTGGCAAGAGAGACAATGGTCGAGAACCTGGTTGGACGGAAGATACGGAAAGCGGATGATCTTGGACTTGTCGCCCATCCCTTTGACGTGGAGCTCGCCAGGGCCGTGGCAACCCTCGCAGCCGGTTTCCTCAGGCGGCGCTTTCGCTAGTGCGATCGATTTGAAGTGGGGGTTGCGGTTGAAGCCGTGCCACAGGTCGGGATGGCAGGTCTGGCAGACTTGGCTGCCGATGTATTTGTTCGGCTCAGGAGGCGTTTGGGCGGCTACGGTCGCGAAACAAACCGTGACCATACCGACGACGCGCGTGAGTAGACCAGCGAGACGCAAAAGACTCCCCCTGCTCACATGATATGCCTTACCGTTAGCAAGCAACAAGAGAATTGGGGTGCGCGACACGTACTGACGAACCTCTCACGCGGTTCGCCTCGCCACCTGTAGAGGAAAGCGGGCTAGAGTGTTCGCGCTCTGGCGGCTCGGCTTGACATGGCCGGTAGCGCGGCTGGGATCGGTCGCCGCTGTGCGGCTGACCCGGCGGCACCATTAAGTGCGGCTCTTCGGTGGTTGTGGTAGATCGGTTCGGTGTAGTCTCCAACAGCTCCGCGGCGGAGCGCAAGAGAAACTTCCTGAATGCCTTGGAGCAGCGACGTCCGGCACTCGAATCCCAAAACACTACGGATTTTGTCGAAGCTGACGCGATAGTCTCTTCGGTCCGAGTTGGTTTCGTAGACGACGGAGACCTCGGGGAGGAGACGACCGATCGTTCGGGCTACATCGATGAGTTGGTGGTTGGTTTCGTTGGATCCCACGTTAAAGATCTGGCCGCTCACTTTCCACAAGGGTGCTTCCAGCACCCGGCAAAACGCGGAGCCAATATCGCGCACGTGAACGAAGGGTCGCCACTGGTCCGGGTTATAGACAACGATCTTGCCTTCGATCTGCGCCTTTGCTGTCAGTAGATTCACGGCCAGGTCAAAGCGAGGGCGATGGGACCACCCGAACGCGGTTCCAATTCGTAGCACCGTGGGATGGAGGCTGTCGCTCGCGGAAGCCAGCAAGATCTTTTCGGAATCGGCCTTGGTCGCCCCGTACAGTGAAACCGGTCGCGGGATCGCCGTCTCATCAACGGTGTGGCTGCTCGCTCCGTAGACGCTACAGGTGGAAGCGAAAACCACCCTCGATAGGCCCAGATCCTTCGCAATCTGTGTGACCAGCGCCGTGGCTTCATAGTTGGTTTCCAAGGCCGCTCGCTCGTCGAGAGCACAGGCAGGGTCTCCGACGATCGCACCCAGGTGGATGACCGCGTCCATCTGCTGCGCTGCTTTCGCGAGGATATGGGCGTTCCGGAAGTCCCCCTGGAGCAATTCAAAACCCGGCAACAAGGATAAATCGAGGATCGGCTCGCGGCCGAACATCAACCGATCGAGAACCCGAACTCGGTAGCCGCGGGCGAGCAACTGTCTCACCAGGACGCTGCCGATGTAGCCGGCTCCGCCGATGACGAGGATGTTTTCGACCCGGCGGTTTGAAAACACGGTTTTGGGGGCATTGTCACGTTAATCGTGTTGGGCCGCAAAGGCCCGCATGGATTCCCTTTCAGGCGGCCGCACTCGCAGTTTCCCATACATTGAATGCGTCTTTCCGAAATCGTTTGAACGTGAGTCTATTGCATAAATGACGTTGGAGGTAAAAGGTATTGTAAACGGCGGCTTGGATGTTCAGGAAGCGTTGGGCCGAACCCGGTGATTTGAAACGCTGCTGTTTTCGTTCTCGACGCCGGACGGGCTGATGCGAATTCTCGGCACGATTATTCGCACGCTTATTGTCGATGTGTTGAGCCGTTAGGCCGAGGATTCGAATGGCGACGTGATAGGACCTGAGTTTATCGGTTGTGATCCGGGTGGGTGTCCAGCCTTGTTTCTTCAGCAGTTTGCGCATCAACTTCAAGGCTGCTTTGGCGTTCCGCTTCGATTGCACGAGGAAATCCAAGACCTCGCCTCCATTGTCGATCGCGCGCCATAACCAATAACGCTGCCCACGAATCACGATGACCATCTCATCAAGATGCCAATAGCCGTTGGGAATGGGTCGCATGTGGCGCAGGTTTTGGGCAATCGGCGTACCAAACTTGAGGAACCAGCGCCGTACGCTCTCGTAGGAAATATCCAGGCCTCGCTCCGCAAGAAGATCCTCCACATCCCGATAGCGCAGAGTGAACCTGGCATAGAGCCAAACGGCGCGTCGAATGATTTCCGGTGGAAAGCGGTGACGCTTGAAGGAGATGGTGTCCATCCCCAAAGGCTACACCGAAATCACCAGATCGAGATTAGAGCACTTAACGTGACAATGCCTGTAGGGACACGGAAGGTGGCGGAAGGTGGCAACAGGTGGTCCCCAGGGCGCGACATGTCGCGCCCCTACACGACAACCGGTTCAATGCGGGGAAGACTCGTTGGTTTTCCATCACAGATTATTAAAGCTCGCAAAATACAGTGACCTTGGAAGACGGGCACGGCATGCCGTGCCCCTACGATCTGAACATGGGTCATGTCACGACAATTCGCGAGACTCAGTAAGTGAACGGTGTCGGAGCAAGTGTTAGGTTCGTTGTCCGGAAACCTGGTCGCCGGAGTCCCACAAGCTGCGCATGCTGACGGCCCAAGCGAGGGCCGGCAGTAACATCGCCGCTCCCACAGCGAACGTGGCGGCCCGGGCCGTTACGCCTAAGTCGATCGCTCTCCCGCAAACGTAGCTGGCAATCGAAGCGGTGACCGTGAACATACCAAGATCGGCGGCGAACACGCGGCCCCGGAAGCGGTCTTCCGTGTTCGAGTAGAGAAGCATGTTCGAGAACACCCAAACGATCGCACCCCCGGCATGGGCCACGACCATACTCATCCAGGCCAACGCCAAGCTCTGAGCGCCGCTGAAGGCCATGTAAAAAGACCCCGCCGCCAGGTATCCGACCAGAACCGACCAGCGCATTCGCCGCTGCTGTTCTCCCACCAACGGGCCGGCCAGCAATGGGCCCATAACCGACCCTAGTCCCTGAAACATGAACAGCGTTGTCATTCCAAGGGTCGGGTGGCCGCCGATCCGCATGTCCTGGCGACCTAGGATGGAAACCAGAACCGCCCGCGCACCCAAGATGCCCAACCCGAGCTTGGCGGCCATCAGGGCCACCAGACGCCAGTCGCGGGCCACGTACCGAAAGCCCTCCGCGATCGGGCCAAAGCCCAAGATCTCACGCCATTTCAGGTTGGGGTAGAGCTCGAGGTGCGGCTCGCCGAATCGTGCCCTAGCAATAAACCAGGCGGAGAGGAGGAACGAAGCAGAGTTGATCACAAACGCCGGCAGCCGGCCCAGAAAGGCAACCGCCAGCCCACCCAGGCCCGCTCCGACCGTAACCGTAGCCGACCAAGTCGTAGACGACACCGCATTGGCAGTCGCGATCTGGTGACTGTCCACAACGTTCGGGATCGCCGCGCTTCGAGCAGACTCAAAAAATGCGGCGGTCACGACTTCGACCCCCAGCAGCAGATAGAGTAGCCCGATCTGCTCCTCTCGTTCGATGAAGAGCATCCCCAGCACGACCAGGGATCTCAGCACGTCGGTGGCGATCATCACCCGCCGCCGACTGACCCGGTCATTCACCGCGCCGGCGGTGGGGCTGGCGAGGAAGAACGGCAGAATCTGCAGCACGACCGCCCAGGCTACCGCTTCGGCCGATCCCGTCAACTCAAGCAGCAGCCCATAGATGGCGACCGAATAGAACCAGTCGCCTAGGCCGCTGATGAGCTGGGCGAGCCAAAGCCGGCGAAAATTCAGATTGTCGCGAAGGAGCCGGTAGTATCCGGCTAGAGACAAGCTATGCGCGGGACGGACACGAGAACTCGACACGGTATTTCGGGAAAACGACCACGCAACTACAGGCGGTACAATCCGGTGCGCTCCCGCACCAACTTCATCGTCGACTCGGCGATGGGTGAGACGCGTTCGGCGCCGGCGGTGAGGATTTTCCGAATAGCACCCGGCTCAGCCATCAGTTCTTGATACTTCTTCTGGATCGGCTCCAGTTTCGCCACCACCATTTCCGCGACGTCCTTCTTCAGACCGCCGTACTGCTTACCGTCAAAGTGGGATCGCAACTGATCGTCGCTCCAGCCACTGAAAGCTTGAAAGATGGTCAGTAGGTTTGCGACTCCCGGCCCGATCTCGTCGAAATCGACAGCCGGTTTGGAGTCAGTCACCGCTCGCATGATAAGTTTCTTGATGCGCGACGGCGGATCGAGCACATCGACGGCATGGCTGGTTCCCGGCGTAGACTTGCTCATTTTTTCCGCCGGGTTATCCAAGCCCATGATGCGAGCGCCCACGGCCGGCAGTTGGGTCTCGGGAACCACGAAGGTCTCCCCGTAGAGCGAATTGAAGCGTTGGGCGATGTCGCGGGTCAACTCCAAATGCTGGGCCTGATCTTCGCCCACCGGGACGATCGAGGCTTGGTAGAGAAGGATGTCCGCCGCCATCAGCGCCGGATAAACAAATAGTCCCGTTCCCACCGATTCCTGGGTCTCGGCCTTCGCCTTGAACTGCGTCATACGGCTCAGCCAGCCCATGGGGGTAACGCAAGTAAACACCCACGCCAACTCCACATGCGCCGGAACCGCCGACTGGACGAAAATTGCCGAGTGGGCAGGATCAATGCCCGCGGCCACGTAAAGCGCCGCCACCTCTTCGATCTTCTGCTGAAGCTGCCGGGGCTCCTGGTAGAGGGTAATGGCGTGCTGGTCGACGATGCAGAATATCGGCTCGTACTGATGCTGAATGTCCGCCCACGTCTTCAGAGCACCTAAGTAGTTTCCAATATGAAGATTGCCGGAGGGCTGCATGCCCGAAAAGATGCGTGGCTTCATGGAATGTTCGTTCGACGGCGGGACCTATCAATCCTATAGTGACAGGATCGAAGGTGGAAACCAACGCTCGGGTCGAAGCCGGATCTAACGGAAATAAGCACACTTTCGGCGAATGAAGGTGGGCACAGCATGCTGTGCCCCTACGGATTTACCGGGGCACCCGACAATTTAGGGGATCGGCATGCAGTCGGCGAAGTTCCCTATCATCCCCTTGGCTTCTGATGTGTGTGACCGAACTTATGAAACGGAGTACGAAGGACGGTTGACGTTTCGAAGGCAACTACCACTCGCCATCGGGAACAGCCAGCAGATGCTCGGGCGCCCATTTCCCCTCGTCCCAGCGGTAGCCATCGGCAAACTCGACCCCGACCAAATACCCGTAGTCGCCTGGCTCCGAGTAGCGCACTTCCACTTGGCCGTCGAAGTCCCGGGCGTGAATCCGGGCGCTGGTTCCTACTGGAATGGGGATGTTCAAGCTGATGGAGACTCCTCTCAGGCTAACGTCTTCCAAGACGCCGATTTCCGAAATCTCCCGGCCCCGCTCGTCTCAAAACGAGACCTGAACAAACTCCGAACACATGTGCCGAGCGCTCTGGCGGCGCTCCTCGCGGGGTTTCAAAAGCGCACTCCTTGGCTGTGATTCTTATCGACCAGGAATGCCGGGGTTTCGAATGAGGGCATCGAAAAAACGGCTGGTCGATACTCGCCTCGGGGGTGCAAGATCCGCACCGTTGAGCCGACAGGCCAGCGTCGAGATGATGTTGATGGGCAAGAATGCTCGGCTGCCAGGCAACGACGCCCTCGGGGTGTCGACTAATTTTTCACGGCAAGACGCGAGCGGCGGGCGCCTGATTCCCGATTGCTATACTGAGAACGAGTTGGGCCGAGTCGTGGGGAAAACCTTCTACATCGAGACGTTTGGCTGTCAGATGAACGTCCACGACAGCGAAAAGGTCCGCGGCACGCTCATCGCTCAGGACTATCACCAGGTCGAGCGACCCGAAGATGCCCAGCTCGTGCTTTACAACACCTGCAGCATCCGCGATAAGGCCGAGCAGAAGGTCTTTTCGCGGCTTGCTAACTTCAAAAAGACCAAGTCCGAGGGCAAGATCTTCGGGGTTCTCGGTTGTGTCGCGCAGCATCTAGGCGAACGGGTTTTCGACCAGGCGCCTCATGTTCATCTCGTCTGCGGCTCCGCGAGCTACAACCAGCTTGCCCAGTTGCTCCAACGCGTAGAAGCCGGCGAAGCCCGCGTCACCGGGCTGGCCCTCGATACCGACGAAACCTTCGAGACGCCGCTCACCCGGCGCGACAATCCCTACAAGGCATTCATCACGATCATCGAGGGCTGCGACAAGAGCTGCGCCTACTGCGTGGTACCGTTCACCCGCGGACCCGAACGGAGCCGCACCAGCTCGAGCGTCCTGGATGAGGCCCGGCGGCTAGCGGCGAGTGGGTACAGTGAGATTCAGCTACTGGGGCAAAACGTTAACAGCTATCGCGACCCTTCCCACCAGAGCTGGAACTTCGCCCAGATGTTGGCGGCGGTCGGCCGCATTCCCGGCGTCAGGCGGGTTCGCTTTACGACCTCCCACCCTCGCGACTTCACTCCTGACATTGTCGAGGCGATCGACGAGAATCCTGCGCTGTGCGACCATGTTCATTTGCCAGTGCAGTCCGGCTCCACTCGCATACTGGCGCGCATGCGGAGAGACTACACCCGCGAGGAGTACTTAAGAAGGATCGAAAGCGTCCGCGTATCTCGTCGCGATATCTCCCTCAGCACCGACATCATCGTGGGATTCCCGGGCGAGACGGAAGACGACTTCGAGCAGACGCTGTCGCTACTCGACGAGGTCCACTACGACTCCGTTTTCTCGTTTAAGTACTCACCGCGTGCCAGCACAGCGGCGATTTCCTATAACGAACAGGTGCCGGAGGACGTAAAGTCCCAGCGGCTGTCGGTTCTGCAGGAGAAACAACGTCATATCCAAATCCGGCGCAACGCCGATCTCATTGGCAGGGAAGAAGAAGTGCTTGTCGAGGGCCGTCGTGAGAAGTTTCAACAGTGGATCGGCCGCACGACGCGGAATCGAGTCCTCAACTTCGCCGATCCCAGCGGCCTCAGCTTGGGAGAGGACCTTCGGGGCGGCTATTGCCGGGTTCGTGTTACCGGCTCCGGTCCCAACTCCTTGGTCGGAGAACTTGTCGCTAAACCGGCCACTTCGACTTTTCATGGCTTTAGGATCCTTCAGTAGTGAGAAACCAGAGGGGGTAGGTGATGGAAGTTGAAATGAAGATTAGGGGTCTGATGATGGACCCGGTGACCAACATGCCGATCGTCATCCTCAAAGACTTGGATGGCAAGTCCGTGCTGCCCATCTGGGTCGGTGTCTATGAGGCCAACGCCATCGCCTTGGAGATCGAAAAGGTCGCCACCCCCCGACCGATGACACACGATTTGATCAAGAACGTGTTTCTAGGACTCACGACCGGGGTTCGCAAGGTCGTCGTCAGCGACCTACAGGACGACACGTTCTACGCCGTAATCTGGGTGGAACATAACGGCGACTTGATCGCGATCGACTCCCGCCCTAGCGACGCCCTGGCCGTCGCCTTGCGTCTCGATTGCCCCATCTACGTCGAGGAAGACGTACTGAAGTCGTCGAAAGTCAGTGGCGTCTTCAGCGATAAAACCAATAGCGAAGAGCTACGGCGTTGGCTCGAAAACCTCTCCGACGAAGACCTCGGGCAGTACAAGATGTAGGACCGGCTCCCGCCAGTCGTCAGCCGACACGTTTCGGTCAGCGAAAGGCGCTTCCTGTTCCGCTTTCCCTGACGCGTCCTGCAGCCCCAAAAGTCCCAATATAGTTTGCCGCGCCCAGCGGGCGGTGTCGGTAGGAGTACCGACACGGCAGGTCTGGGGACCTGCGCCACAAGGGTGGTTGTTGCCTTACGCGCAGAGCTGCAACGTTGGACTTCGGTGTCTGATGTTGTGGCGCAGACGCCTACGTCTGCCGCGTCGACACTCGTCTCGGCGCGGGCGCGACATGTCGTGCCCGTACGTCACGTGCTTCGACCGTCAGCTGGCGGCATTGTCACGTTAAGTGCTCTAATCTCGATCTGGTGATTTCGGTGTAGCCTTTGGGGATGGACACCATCTCCTTCAAACGTCACCGCTTTCCACCGGAAATCATTCGACGCGCCGTTTGGCTCTATGCCAGGTTCACTCTGAGCTATCGGGATGTGGAGGATCTTCTTGCGGAGCGAGGCCTGGATATTTCCTACGAGAGCGTACGGCGCTGGTTCCTCAAGTTTGGTACGCCGATTGCCCAAAACCTGCGCCACATGCGACCCATTCCCAACGGCTATTGGCATCTTGATGAGATGGTCATCGTGATTCGTGGGCAGCGTTATTGGTTATGGCGCGCGATCGACAATGGAGGCGAGGTCTTGGATTTCCTCGTGCAATCGAAGCGGAACGCCAAAGCAGCCTTGAAGTTGATGCGCAAACTGCTGAAGAAACAAGGCTGGACACCCACCCGGATCACAACCGATAAACTCAGGTCCTATCACGTCGCCATTCGAATCCTCGGCCTAACGGCTCAACACATCGACAATAAGCGTGCGAATAATCGTGCCGAGAATTCGCATCAGCCCGTCCGGCGTCGAGAACGAAAACAGCAGCGTTTCAAATCACCGGGTTCGGCCCAACGCTTCCTGAACATCCAAGCCGCCGTTTACAATACCTTTTACCTCCAACGTCATTTATGCAATAGACTCACGTTCAAACGATTTCGGAAAGACGCATTCAATGTATGGGAAACTGCGAGTGCGGCCGCCTGAAAGGGAATCCATGCGGGCCTTTGCGGCCCAACACGATTAACGTGACAATGCCTCCCTACAACCCTTGCGTCGAGCTCGCAATCCCAGGGTGCAATTCGAGCACCCGTAGCCGCTATTTAGGCGAACGGTATCGACACTTGCCCCGCATTTCTCACCCCCGGCCGAAACTAACGGAAACAAAACCACACCTCCAGTGCTGCACACCCTCCAGTAAGTGTGAGAATGCTCGCCTCCGTTGTGGCGCTCGGCTCCCGACGGGCTAGCGGGGTCCTACGGGACTTGCAAGCAGGATAGGTAAATCCTAGCCGACAAGGGAGGATTCAGCTCCTCCAAGTACGTGATTTTGGGCCCGGCCCGCTGGGCACCCCCCGTACCCCGGAAAGCGTTTAGGAAGATCGTCGCGACCTGCCGTGCGGTGACCCGCCCCGGCCACCGGGATCCGTCCCTGTTGACTCCGGACCCTTGGGTCTCCGGGTACCGCGCGGGCTGGGATGCCTTTCTCCTTTTCCAGAACCCTTCACACTACCGCCGGCCGAACGCCGTCTGCGGGAAGGGCGCCGGCGCGGTTCCGTGGGAAGAACGGTTACCGTGTCGAATCCGGGCATCCGGCGTCGAGTGATGGCCGAGCCCAGACTGCGCTCGATGGCTCGCACAGCTCCGGCGTCCTCCCTCGAGACGAACGTGTAGGCCCGGCCGCTCCGTTCGGCACGGCCAGTGCGCCCGATGCGGTGTGTGTAGGCTTCGGGCGTGTTCGGAACGTCGAAATTAATGACGTGCGAGACCCCGGGGACATCAATGCCCCGGGACGCAAGATCGGTCGCCACGAGAATGTTGAAGCGTCCTTCTCGAAAACCGCCCATGGCGCGGTCCCGCTGCCCCTGAGACATGTTTCCCTGCAGTGCAACGGCATTATGGCCCATCCTGATGAGTTGGACACTCAGCCGCCGCGCGCGGTGCTTGGTTCGCAGAAAGACAATAGCGGAAGTGAACCCGTCGTTAGCCAGCAAGTGCTTGAGCAAGTCGATCTTCTGATCCGCCGCGATGAGATAAAGGGCGTGTTCGATCGTGGAAGCCGGCGTCGAGTGCGCCAGTTCGACGACATGGGGTCGCTCTAAGAGCTGATTGACCAATACGCGGATTTCGTCCGGCATAGTGGCTGCGAACAAAAGGTTCTGGCGCCTGTCCGGCAGCGTTGATAGGATGCTCCGGATGTCGGGGAGGAAGCCCATGTCGAACATCTGGTCGGCTTCATCGAGAACGAGGATCTTGATCTGCCCCAACATCGCCTTACCCTGCCGCAGTAGGTCGAGCAGCCGGCCGGGGCAGGCAATGACGATATCCGGTTGATTACGCAGGGCGCGGACTTGCTGGCGCTCGGACACACCTCCAAAGACCGTGACGGCCTTAAGGCGAGTGAACTTGGCTAGCTTTTCGAAATCGCTGTGGATCTGCGTGGCAAGTTCCCGAGTGGGAGCAAGGATGAGAGCGCGCGGACCGGGTCGTCGCTCGGAGAGCAACCGCTCGATAATCGGCAGTGCGAACGCGGCGGTTTTGCCGGTTCCGGTCTGTGCCAGGCCGAGAATATCGGAGCCCGCCAGCGCCGCCGGGATAGTCCCTGTTTGAATTGGCCACGGCTCGGAAAAACCGGCCTCGGCAATGCCTCGCTGCACCAGGGGCGCCAGAGAAAATTGGGGGAACCCGGCGGCGGGGCTAAAATTTTTCGGTGACATAAAAAGAAGGAATTCCTCCTGCGGATGCACGAAACACATACGCGTGCACCGCGATCATTCGAACCTATACAACAGTGACAGGCAGAGACGAATAGAAACGGCGCGATCCTGGAAGGAGTCCTGTTGTGCGCCGCGGGCCGCGAGACGGCGGCCAACGAAGTAGTAAGTTCATCGTAGCAGCTCGACCGCCGCAGCGCCAGCAGGCAGCGCACTGTGGCCGCCTTCGGCCAGATGCACGAGTCCGTACACCGCATCGCGGCGTATTTCCATGGATTGGATCTAGGCGACCTCCTGCCTCCAGGGGTTGTGTCAAGAAAGGGTGTAGATGCGGTCCCGCCCCGTCCAAGTTACTTCCGCGATTTGGGATTGTCGGACGCCACTCGGTCCGCTTGAAGGGGCCAAATCCTGCCTAACGGCGTAGCGTTTACCTATCGGCCCCACCAACCACGTGGAGTTTGCGGAGTACGGTTAAGGTCCGCAATCCGCCTATCCTGCTATTGCGCTTCTATCGGTGTTCGTGAGACAGCTCCTATTCCGCACCGCAGCTCGCTGAACCTTCGAAACTTGTGGCCTTTGGCGGTTTTATCCGCGGAAAAACGGCGCTTCCTGCCTCGTTTTTCGCCTGTTATCCCTTGCACCTTCCAGGCGGTCACGCGATTTTCAAGTTTTTCGTCCTCCTGGTTTCAATCACTTAGTCCTGGGGCTGGCTCCGGACCCTCCAACCGCGACTTATGATAGAACCGGAGGCAAAAAGCGGAGATCCCAGAGGAAAAAATTCTTCTATTTCTGCCATTTACTGCCATGGGGCGTTCGGGCCTCCGCTCAAAAGGTCGCTATGTCTTGCAAATCCAATCACTTGGATTGCTAGAAGAACTGGCAGGACCGCCCTACACCCCTCTGCCCCCTACGACTAGTCCTGCGAAAAGCACCCGCTAGCCCCCAAAACACGTACCGATCGGCTGACGAAAAGCGCTTTTCAGACACTTCGGCTGCGGATGCCGATGCAGGCTCTCGATGTGGCGCAGGCCTCCCGGCCCGCTGGGCCGACCTCCGGTCAGCCTCCGGTAGAGTTGACCGCGTGGTCGGGCCTACTTCCGGTGGCCATCAGCGTCGGATGGGCTTCCGTCGAGCCCCGAGAGCAGTGCAGGATCGAATGAAAAAAAATGACCGAACGAACCCATTTCCCGAGGGCAAAAGAAGCCTGTAGGGCGGATCTAGGCGGGCGAGTGCAGGCGGGCACAGCATGCTGTGCCCGAAGTTCCCGATCGTCCACCGGGCTTCTAAATATACGTGACCGAACTTTATGAAACGGACTACTTAGCTCGCGATTCTGAAGGGGGGAGACTGCGGAGACCGGCACGACCTTCGACGAGCGAGAAAAATGACCAAACAAACCCAATTTCGCACAACCAGCTTGCAATCAATGGGTTGCGATTGGTTTCCGGTGCGGCTGGACGGTCCGACTCAGCGAGACCTGACCGATCGCTTCACGGGGATACGAGGAGACATCGAACTCAGACCGGGTGGTACCGAGGAACAGAAACGGGGCAACGAACTATCGGAGCACCGAACCACTGGAGCGCAGCAATGGGAGCAGAGAAATGACCAAACAAACCCAATTTCGCGCAACCAGCTTGCAATCAATGGGTTACGGAACCCATGTCGTCTACTAGAGGCCTGCCTTGGCGAGCGCCCGGCGCAAAGCGCTTTCGCTCTGCAGGCCGACTAGATAGGCGGCGATATTGCCTTCCTCGTCCACAATCACGACGGTCGGGAAGGACGTGGCCTGATACTGGCGGGAAACCTCGTAACCCTCGTCAACCAAGGATGGGAAGCTGTAGCCCTGCTGTTCCATAAACGACCGAGCCGCTGTTTCTGACTCGCCATTGACGCCGAGCACCACGAGTTCCTCCCGAGCGTACTCTTTGTACAAAGCCTCGATATGGGGAAGGTCGATGCGGCAGGGCGTGCACCAGCTGGCCCAGAAGTCTAACAAGACGATCTTGCCACGCAGGTCTCGGAGGCGGAATGTTCTTCCTTTCAGATCGTGGAGGTTAAAGTCCTGCGCACGCCGCCCGAGAAACTTGGCGGAACGCCGTGCCAGACGATTGAAGGTATCCACCTGCTCGGCGTCCTCAGGCGGAACGAAAACAAAGAGCGAGTCCGGCGATTCTTCGTTGGCCTGAGCGGTAGCAAACGAGATGGTTTGGATGATCTCGACTGGGTGTTCGAGGCCCGGCGGTTTGGCGGTGGCACGAGAAACCTCGCGAGCGATCAGAAAGCCTTTCTCATCGATCCAGAAAGTTCGTTTTGATTGGCCCACAGGGGTGCCCGAGGGCAGTTTGTACCGGGCTTCGACTACAGCGTAAGTGCCTGCCCGAGCTTCCCCGTCCAACGCCTCGCGGCGCAAGATGGTTGCGCTAACCAGGTTGCGGGAGAGGGCCTGGTAGCGCGCCGGATAGCGTTCGACGTACCTCGTGAAGTTCACCCCGTCGAAGATGCGCGGCGCCGATGGGGACCCGGGGATCGAGCCCGGAGATTGCCGCGTGTACTGTTTGATGCCGGGCAAATAGACCCAGTTGCTGTGACCGTCAAAGACGGCCAGACCGTTTCTCGATTCGTCACGGATCTCGACTCGCGAACGTCCCTTGGCGTCAAGGGCGGTTACGTAGTGAGCGGAAGTCCGGCGCTGTGCGCCTCCGGATCGCGTTTCGGTCACTTCCTTGGCGGCGAAGTGGAAGCTGGTGAGGCTGTTGTACGTCGTCTCTGTTTGGCGAAGCAGATATTCGGCGGACCGAGCAGCTTCGTCGGCGCCCCACGCGGACAGCGCCGCGAGCAAAAGGACAACGGAAAGAGCGGACGCTCGCCTCACAGTGCGGCACCCCCGGGAAGGCGGCTTCCTACCGAGCCTCGCAAATTATGGTGACATGGCTCGTGTTCAGACTGTAGGGGCACAGCATGCTGTGCCCGGGTTCCAAAGTCACTGTATTTCGCGAGCCTCAATAAGCACCCGCGAGGTTGTTTCTGGGAGAATGCGTTGCTGTCATACCGCAGCCGGCGTGTCGAACACGCCACAACCGTCGGGGTCGTGGCAGTGACAATCACCCTTCCCGAGCGATGGTCGTCCATAGCGTGGATTCGGCGAAGCAACATGAGGGCGAGAGGCCTGTCGAACTATAAGCCGGTTTCTGTACCCGGGCTGAGCCCGGGCGGCAGCCATTCGTCTAGGTCGAGCATCGCTGCCGGACTCAAGCGACCTACCCGGGACTTCAGCTGCCGGCTCGACCCCGAAGGGCAAGCCGACCGCCGTTGGTGCGGCGGGCCACCGCTGGTCCCCTATTTGGTCTTGCTCCGCGTGGGGTTTGCCCTGCCGTCGCGATTGCTCGAGACGCGGTGCGCTCTTACCGCACCTTTTCACCCTTACCCCGAGGAAACCCCGGGGCGGTATGTTTTCTGTGGCACTTTCCGTGGGCCACCCTTTGAGAGTGGCCCCCCGGCCGTTAGCCGGCACGCTGCCCTGCGGAGACCGGACTTTCCTCCCCGCCTGAAAAAGGCGCGGCGACTGCCCGTCCGACAGGCCCAACGATGATTGTAGCAACCGGGATAACGATGGGCCGCCAGGGGTCTCTACGCGGCGTGTTCACCGGCCGTGGCGCCGCTCTCGCGTACGGACGCGTAGTAGATGAGGGCTACCACGGCTCCGAACGCGGCGAGCGTGAATAAAGCACTGTCGATCACCGGTATCGGCAGTTCCACTCCCGCCGTGCGCGGGACCGCGATGAGGATGCCGGCGATCGCCTCGCCGGCGATAAGCCCGGAACTGATCAGAACGGCGGTGTGGCGGCGAGCCTCCGCGGCGGCCCTTCTTACGCTTGACCTTGTTCTAAGCAAGAGGTAGCTTAGCAGTCCCCCCGCGAAAATCGGCACGGACAAGCTCAACGGCAGATAGATACCAACGGCCACCGGCATGACATGGGTCCGGAAGCGACGACCGGCTCTCTTTAGTGACTCGTCGAGGACGATCAGTCCCACAGCGACGCCCACGCCGATGCTGACCATGGTCCACGGCAGTCCCGTGCCTTCGAACAGGGCTTTAGCGATGCTAGCGAATAGGGTTGCCTGGGGTGCTCTCAAGGCCTGTTCGCCGCCGGTGCCGATGCCGTAGCCTTCGTGAAGCAGGGATAAAACGGGCGCAATGATAAAGGCGGGAATCAAGATGCCGATGAATTGCGCAACTTGCTGCTTCCAGGGAGTTGCCTTGACGAGGAAACCGGTTTTTAGGTCCTGCGAGGTATCGCCGGCGGTGGCAGCCGCACAACAGACGACGCCGGCGACGCCCAGCGCTCCTACGATCCCCACCGTCCCGCTCATACCCAGGAGCAGCAAGACGACGGAGGCAAAGATCAGCGCGCAGATGGTCATGCCCGAAATCGGGTTATTGGAGCTGCCCACGAGTCCAACGATGTAGCTCGAGACGGCAACGAAGAAGAACGAGGCGATGACCATCACCACGCCTGCCGTGATTGCGACACCAATGGATCCCGTGATGGCCCGGTAGAGAATGATTGTCGCGATCACGGCCAACACCAAAATGACAAACGTACGGGAGGTGGGGAGATCCTCTTCGGTGCGTTGTTTCGGGGCGCCCGCTCGCCTGCCGAAGCCTTGAACCGCTTCCCGGATTCCTTTGGCGATTCCTTGCCGCACGCTGAACATGGACCACAGGCCGCCGACGATCATCGCTCCCACACCCATGTAGCGGATGTGCCCGCTCCAAGCGTCCCACGCGGCGTCAAGGGCATGTCCTTCAGGGACGGGATTCGAGAGGTAGTAAAGCGGGATCGAAACTACCCAGCCGACCGCCCCTCCCATGAAAACGAGCGCGGCAACTTCCAGTCCGACGATGACGCCGACGCCGAGCAGGGCCACGGAGATGTCCGTACCGAAGTAGAAGAGAGTTCCGCCTACGCGGAGAGCTCCCTCCACGACTCCGCGCAATAAGCCGACCACTCCGATAAAGGACTTGAACAGCGCCCCTCCCACGACGGCCGCCACGATGTCCCTCAACGACCGGCCGCCTTTCTGGCCCGCTTCGAGAACCTGGGCGCAAGCGACGCCCTCGGGGTAGATCAACTCCTTGTCCTCGACGATCAACGTTCTTCGCAGCGGGATCATGAATAAGACGCCCAGGACGCCTCCGAGTAGGCCGATCATGGTGACCTCCCAATAGGGGAAGCCCGTCCACACCTGAGCGATCACAAGTGCCGGTACCGTGAAGATGATGCCCGCGGCCACGGACTCTCCGGCCGAGGCCATGGTTTGCACGATGTTGTTCTCGAGGATCGTGCCCCGGCGCAGGAGGGCGCGGAGAACTCCCATGGAGACGATCGCCGCCGGGATGCTCGCTGACACGGTCATGCCGGCGTAGAGGCCAAGGTAGGTATTGGCAGCCGTCATCACCAGCCCGATGATGAGGCCGAGAATGACCGCTCGCCAGGAAAGTTCGACTGTAGGTTGGTGAGGCGGGCTATCTGATGTCGGCATGCTGGTGAGCCGCTCATGCGCGTCGGAACGAGAATTTCGTTCTCGTTTCACGTGGTGGCGTTGAGGTACACGCGAATTCACCCCTGCCGAGCGGTGTCATCTCTGGACCGCTCCGTCACCGTCGCGGCTCGGTGCTCGACGGTCTGGAATATCAAGGGTACAACCCTTGGCTAGTCAGCCACGGAAGCCCTATTGTAGACTCGCCGGCGCGGGGGCCGGCCGGCGAAGGCTTGCGGTCCGCCTAGGAAGACAGCAGGACTCTGCCAACGTGGACGTGGGGTGGGCCTACGGCCAGCCAACAGCCGGGTAGGCGGCGCTTTGGGTGGAAAGTGAGGCGATGCCCATGAGTCCTCGTTTCTCTGACCGTTGACGCCGCCCCTCGACCTGCGTCAGCATGAATAGCCATGAACGAGCAGCCAAAACAACCGAAAGTGAATCTGACCAGTGGACCGGACTACCGCGAAAGCTACTCCAACAGCGTCCAGATCCGGGTGAACGTCTGGGACTTCTTTTTGCAGTTCGGCACGATCCACCAAAAGACCCAAGAAGAAGTCGAGATTAAGAGCTTTCAGGGGATCTATCTCAGCCCGCAACAAGCTAAAGCCTTGCTCGGTGTCTTACACCAAAACATCGCCCAGTACGAGAGCGCTTTCGGAGAGATCAAACTTGACCCCAACGCAGCGCAAGTGGGCGCCGTCCAGTAGGCTCGTTCGGTCGAAAACCCCACGGGTTGCATCCCCTTGGGAAGCGGGGAACCCATGACCGCTCGCTTGCGCTCGCGGCTCCGATTCGCTCGTCGCAACCATCCGCGTGAGCGAGGTCAGGCGTCGAGATGAATAAGCATGCGCCTGCGGCGCACAACGGTCGATGAAAACGCCGCTCAACTGTTAGCCACTTTACATTTAGAGGCTATTTTCGGGAGAGAGTCTCGACTCGGCACGCTGAGAGCGTGCGTCATAAAAGCAAAAGCTGCGGATCCGGCGGGCACTCGGGACAAGAAGCCAGTTAACCCTCCCCTGACGGGGCCTTGGCGGTTACCAAAGCCCGCCGAACGGCATCCAGGATGCCGTTGATGAAAGGGCCGGACTCGTCTCCGGAAAAACGCCGTGCGATCTCGATGGCTTCGTTGATGATCACTGCCGGGGCGGCAGTTTCCTCCAGCATCTCAAAAATGGCTGTCCTAAGGATGTTGCGATCGACTGTGGACATGCGCTCGAGTTTCCAGTTCGAGGAATTCCCGCAGATCAGTGAGTCGATCTCGTCAACCCGCGCGGTGACGCCCTGGAAAAGCTGCTCGGCGAAGGGGTCGCCTTCCGGCGGGTTGTCCGGAGAAAGACTTTCCCAATAGCCTTGCTTGACTTGTTCGGTCGAGGCCCGGTTGAGGTCCCATTGAAAGACCAACTGTAAGGCTCTTTCTCGAGAGCGATGTCGCGAGGGCATGCTAGTCGTCGGCGGGGGGCGCGGTATCGCGCAACTCCTTCATCAATGTCGCCATCTCGAGAGCCGCCATGCCCGCCTCGAAGCCTTTATTGCCGCCCTTGACGCCGGCCCGGTCAATGGCCTGTTCGAGTGTGTCGCAGGTCAAGACGCCGAAGATGGTAGGTACGCCCGTCTCACGCCCCACGTCCGCGATGCCCCGAGCGGCTTCCGCGGCGACGTAGTCAAAGTGAGCCGTCTCGCCTCGGATAACCGCTCCCAGGCAGATGATGGCGTCGTAGCGGCCGCTGCGGCCCATCTCCCGCGCCGCGACGGGTATTTCCAGCGAGCCAGGAACACGAACGACGTCGATGGAGTCCGCGCCGGCGCCTGTTCGCTCAAGGGCATTCATGGCGCCGCCTAAGAGCCGCTCGGTAATGAAGCTGTTGAAGCGGCTGACGACCAGGCCGAAGCGAAGTCCGCGCCCGCTGAGCTCGCCTTCGATGTCTCGAAACTTGTTGTTTCGCTTCTGCATCGTGATAGCGGCCCATGAATCGGCCTGTTCGCGTTCCTCACACGCAGCCGGCAGACACCTCAGCGTCCGAGGAGGCAAGTATTTCTAACATTCTAGCGGCAATGCGGTGGGGGAAGGGTGAACAACGTCCCCGGGAGGATTCACGACACCGGCTTATAGGCGACACAGTCGATGAGGACCTTCATGTCTTTGTGAGGCAGTCCCACTTCAGCCGTCGTACGCGCGGGCTTCGACTCGCCGAAGCACTCTGCATACACTTGGTTCATTTCCGAGAATTCTTGGATGTCGGCCAGAAAAACACAGCACTTGACGACATCGCTCAGGTCCGCCCCGGCTGCTTGGAGGATCGTGCGGATATTCTCGAGCACGCGACGGGTCTGGGCGGCCGCCGCGCCGGCCTCGAGCTGATTTGTTTCGGGGTTCAGAGCGGCTTGTCCGGAGACAAACACGAGATCACCTGCTCTGACGGCATGAGAGTAGGGACCCAGGGGCACGGGCCCGCCGGGTGCTGTGATTCTTTCGAGCATAGGGAGACTCCTTACGTCAAAAACGAAATTGCCGTGGAAACTTGGATTCTATCCTACCCGCTTACTGTTGGGACGGAAAGGATTCGTGACGGGCCATGTTGCGAAGTCGGAACTGCCCCTGACTCGTAAGGCGAATTCTCGGTGGGGCCGAGCGGCCTAATGCACCGTGAAACAAAACACCGCGTCGGATCCGCTCGGAGTCAGGCAGTACTCACCGTTTTCCAGGAACTGGTCGGTCCGGATTCGGAAGACGCCGGGGGCGACCCTTGTTGTCGAGGTGTAGTAGGGTTTGGCAACGATCTTTTTCTTCTTGCGAATCAGAATTTCGCGCCGGCCGTTACGCGACTCGAAGCGATGGAGCTGCAGCCGATCAGGGTCGAGATTCTCCACTTTCAGCAAGAACTCCGGGCCCGCCATCGGCGTCTGGACTCCGGAGGTAGCGCCGGGAACGTAGTAGGTCTGTTCTTTCTTGCTGCTCTGCTTGACGGCCTGCGACTGTTCGGTCTCTATCAGGTTGTTAGCGTGGACCAGGTAGGGTACGTCCGCCTTAGGTGGCTCAGGCGGCGCGGACGAGAGCGATGACTGACCGTAAATAGGGAGTTGCGCCAGAAGAGTCACCAAAGCCAGCAAGAATACGGGTTGGTTTTGCACCTTCATCTCTTGTGTCTACTCCAGGCGACGAACTACTGGCCGCGTTTTTCGACAACGCTTTTCGGTGGTAAGCGAAAAGCGCATCGCGTATGATCCCCCTCGGCCGGACGCGCGGGGGCCTAGGACTTCGCCGCAAGCCATTGATTACAAGTGGGCTATGCGAAATTGGCTTTGTTTCGCTTTTTTTTTTGTCGTTCTTCGACCGTGATGCCGGTCGCTGGGGGCCCTCCCTCCTGAGGATAGCGCGCGTGTCAAGTGTCTCCGTTGGGCGATGAACATCCCACGCCATCGAAGTAGCAAACTGTCCCCGGTTTTACGGTGAGAAAAGGCCGCAGGTCTGGGCCAAACGGCGGCCCAGCCCGCTGGGCGGTGAGAAATCTCTTTTCGTCCGGGGAGGGGGCCGGGCACACGAGCTCGATGTCGCCAGGAATGGCGACACCACTGTGGGGTGAACCCCTCCGCTGAGACAGTCGTGATAGCGACACTCGCCGTTCAATGGTTTTTCCTTCTCCCCATAGCCTCTTCTGTTCTAGCATGGTCCTCGGCTGGTGAAGCGGAGGCGGGCTCTGGTGGAGACCAACCCGCCGAGGAATAGCTGGCCGGAGACTCATCGAAACGATGGTCCGGGGAGCCGGCTGCGGTCGGCTTCTCGTTCAGCAACCCCTTCCCATCGGATCGATAGATCTCCTGCTGCCTAAAAAAACTCATCGTCGCTCCGGCGCAAGCTGCCTTCGTCTCGGCGGCCCGCTCGAACTCCTCGGGGGGCCGATAGCCCAGCGCCGAATGCAGACGGCAGCGGTTGTAGTAGCGCTCGATGAAGTCCTCGATGTTCGCGCGCAGGTGGTCGAGATCCTGATAATCGTTGGCGTAGATCTCCTCCCGCTTGAGCGTCTTGATGAAGCTCTCACAACTGGCATTGTCGTAGGGGTTCGCCGGCCGACTCATGCTGGGGATCGCTTGCTGGCGGCGCAAGCTCCTCACGTAGGCGCCGCAAGCGTACTGCAACGTACTGCCTTGACCGCACCCTTCCGCGTGCGGCTGTGGGCGCGACATGTCGCGCCACGTGTCCCGGCTTGCCCCTTTTCGGTTTCCCGAGAACAGAAGTTACGCTAAAACCCCTTGGATAACTTTCCCGTGCACGTCCGTCAGGCGGAAGTCGCGGCCGCCGAAGTGGTAGGTCAACCGCTCGTGGTCGAGCCCCAGCAGATGCAGGACGGTCGCGTGCAGGTCGTGGAGAGTGAGGATGTTCTCGACCGCGTGATAGCCATACTCGTCGGTCGCACCGTAAATCGTGCCGCCCTTGATTCCACCCCCGGCCAGCCACATGCTGAAGCCGAATGGGTTATGGTCGCGTCCGTCGATGCGCTGCACAAACGGGGTTCGGCCGAACTCGCCCGACCAGATGATCAATGTCTCGTCGAGCAACCCGCGCGCCTTGAGATCCTTGATGAGACCTGCAATCGGCTGATCGACCTGAAAGGCGTTGACTTCATGCCCTTCTTTGAGCTTGCTGTGCTGATCCCAAGGACTGCCGACGTTCATCGCCACGTCTTTGGTGTGCCGCACGGTCAGCTCGACGAAACGTACACCTCTTTCGACCAGCCGCCGGGCCAGCAAACATTGCTGGGCATACTGTTGTTTTTGGGGGATGTCGCTATCGAGGCCATAGAGCTTTTTCGTGGCCTCAGTCTCCCCGCTTAGGTCAACCAATTCGGGAACGGCCGCCTGCATCCGATAGGCCGTTTCGTAATTCCGGATGGCCGCCTCCACCGGAGCGTGATGATCGACCGCTTCAAGAAAGCCGCGGTCGATGTCGTCGATGAAGCTCAGGCGCCGGCGCTGAATCGAATCCGGTTCCTTCGGACGGATGTTATTCAGCGGCTCTGACCGGCCTGGGTAGATGAGAGATCCTTGGTGCACGGCGGGGAGAAAGCCGTTCCCAAACATGTTGATTCCCCCGACGGGAATTCCGCCCCCGCCAAGGACAACGTATCCGGGCAGTTCCCTAGTTTCGCTCCCCAATCCGTACGTCGTCCAAGCGCCGAGGCTGGGAAAGCCGTTGAAGGGTTGGCCGGTGTGGAAGAAAACGTTCGCCTGGGCGTGCGCGGTGAACTTGGCCGTCATCGAACGAATCACCGCCAACTCGTCCGCACACGATCCGATGTGAGGAAACAGATCGCTTATCGGGATGCCGCTTTCGCCGTAACTTTTGAACTCCCAGGGGCTTTTTAGCAGTGTACCGTTTTGGTTGAACATGGTCTTCTCGACCTTCATGGGCGGCGGTTGGCCATGTTCTTTCGTCAGCCTGGGCTTGGGATCGAAGGAGTCAACCTGGGAAACACCTCCGGCCATGTAACAAAGGATGACGTGCTTTACCTTCGGCGCGAAGTGGGGGACCTGCGAGGCCAGGGGGCTGTCCGGGGAGTCCGTCGCGCCCGCATAGGCATCGTCGTCCGCCAGCACGCCGGCCAGGGCGACCATGCCGAAACCGAGCGAGCAGCGCTCCAGTATTTCGCGGCGGCTCATCCCGCGCGTCCTCGCCTGGTGGGGGTTGTTCCGGGGGCGGTTCACGGCCATTCTCACTGAAGGTAAATAAACTCTTTCAAATTGAACATCGCCTGAGCTAAATCTTGCCAGATCCGGGGTTGGTTTCGCCAGTCCCTCGCGGCGAGCTGATGCTGTTTTCGGAGGTCGGCCAAGAATCTCTTCGATTTTCGCACTTCGACAGCTGACGGTCTCCGCCCCAGTGCTTCCAGAAACATCCGCCCGATCCGCTCACGGGATGACGCCCTTCCCTGGGCCACCAGCCGCTTCGCCCAATGCGCCGATTGTTCGATGACGAAGGGATCGTTCATGAGAGTCAACGACTGGGCGGGAACATTCGTGATGTCCCGCTTTCCCCGGGTGGTAGATGGTTTCGGGGCGTCAAAAACTTCGAGGAAGGGATTGTGAATGTTGCGACGCACTTCGAGATAGACGCTCCGCCGCCCGTTCCCGTCGAGCGGTCCCTTCGGCCTGTCGAGGAGCGCCTTTCCGGTTTCGCGCGCATAGTAGACGGGGATCGAGGGGCCATACATGGTCGTGTCAAGGCCCCCGGACACCGCCAGGATCGAGTCGCGAATCGCCTCGGCCCCGAGCCGGCGGACATTGGCGTGCTGCAACCAGCGGTTCGAAGGGTCGATCCGTCGAGCCGTCTTCGAGGGCCGGCTGCTCATTTGGTACGTGCGCGAAATCGCCACTGACCGAATCACGTCCTTTATCGACCAGCCGCTGTCCACAAACCTGCTCGCGAGATAGTCCAGCAACGCGGCGTGCGTCGGCCTTCGCCCCTGCTTTCCGAAGTTGTCCACCGTCTCGACAATCCCCCGCCCAAACAGGTAGTGCCAGATCCGATTGACCATCACGCGGGCAGTCAGAGGGTTTCGGGGACTCGCCACCTCGTCGGCCAGGCGCAGCCGAACCTTTCGGGGGTCGTCGTAGGGTTTGCCGTTAAGTGCCTCCAGGTATCGGCGTTGGACCGGGTCGCCAGGGTTCTCGTGGTTCCCGCGAATCAAAAGCGGTTGATCCGCGGTGATTTCTTCCATCAGCCCTGGGGCGCGGCGGGGCACGGGGATGTCCGCCTCCAGTTTCCGATACTCGGCGACCAGAGAGCGGATGGCGGCAAGTTCCGCGAGCGAGTTGGGCAGCAGTCCTTTGCGAACGAAATCGTCGAGGAACGCTGCCTGTTGGTCGGTCAGCCCGCCGTCCCGCCAAGCCCCGATCGCATCCTGCAATCGGAGGCCGATCCGAGCAGCAAGTTCTTCCGGTCCCCCAGGCGCCTCCCCCCCGAGCAGATGCTGAATCGGTACGATTTCTTCGGCGGGCGGTTGCTTATCGTCGTGGAAAACCACTTGGCTTACACCGAAGTAAGACCGTCCGTCGCGCCGGGGCTCGGGCTTCGGGTCCTTCAGCTTATCGAGCGGATCCAACTCAAAATTCGTCAGATCGTCGAGCGTGGCAAACTCGAGGTAGGCGCGAGACCCCTTCCAATAACTGATATCCCAACCCGCCCGCTGCATCCGGTCCTGTTTGGGGCTGAATCTGAAGTCGTAGATGATGGCTCGCGGCAGGGGATAGTTTTCTACGATCAGCCGGGCGAAGCTGAAGTTTCCCCCTAAGATCCGAAAGCTGATGTAGTCGGTGTCGATGGTGAAGCGCGGCGAAGAGAGAACGCCCCCGTGCTTCCGGCTGAGCAGATGCGTGTAGACCCCACGGGGATAGATTCCACTGATGATTCGCTTGCCTTCGGGGACTAGGGAGAACTCACCACCCGCGGAAGGCTTGTCGCCCAAACCAGGACCCTGGCGCAGCCAACCGCGATAACCGTCGGAGTCAAGCTTCCAGACACTCTTGTTTCCTTCGGCATTGAACGATCGGCGGCGCTCTAACTCCTTATCCCAATAAGCTGCAAGCCGGTCCCAGCCCGTTCGGAACTTTTCACCCTCCCTTTTTGAGAGAGTGAACCAGGCATGCAAAGGGCTGGTGTCATCGCAGTATGTCTCGTCCGACGCGCGGTCCGTCCACTCACCCGAGAGTAGGGTCTGAGAGAGACTCTCTGCCGCCTCAAGCCACGCTTCCACCAGGCCCTGTTTGATCCGGCGCTTCAGCTCGGCAAGACGTTCGCGGTGTGTGCTTTGCCGCCGCGGGGCGTCGATCGTGATCTGCGCCGGCCTGCCGCCGGCGAAGATCCCGAACAGCGCATAGAAGTCTTTTTGGCTGATGGCGTCGAATTTGTGGTCGTGGCAGCGCGCGCAAGATACGGTCAAGCCCTGAAAGGCCTTTGAAAAAACGTCGATCTGGTTGTCGATGTATTTGACGCGGTCCTCCAACGGGTCCAAGGGGAGGTAGGCGTGCTCCACCATTCGGAAGTGGGCCGGTCCCAAGATCGACTCGTTAATCTCGTCGCGCCGATTGTAGCGAGGGGTTTCTAAAAGGTCGCCGGCGATATGCTCGCGTACGAGCTGGTCGTAGGGTAGATCGGCGTTGAAGGCGCGAATCAAGTAGTCGCGGTACTGCCACGCACTAGGGATATCCGGGTCCCCTTCCATCCCGTGCGACTCGCTGTAGCGGACCAGGTCCATCCAGTGCCGCGCCCAGCGTTCCCCGAAGCGCTCTGACGCCAGAAGCCGGTCGACGACTGCCTGGTAGGCATTCTGAGACGGATTGGCGATGAACGCTTCAACCTCTTGCGGCGATGGAGGTAGTCCGATCAAGTCAAAATACAGCCGCCGTAGAAGCGTTTCCGGGGCAGCCTGTTTCGCCGGTCGGAGTCCCTTCTCCTCGAGCTTGGCCAAGACGAAAGCGTCAATTTCATTCCGCACCCAAGCATCGTTTTCCACCCTCGGGGACGCGACTGCCCGAACAGGCTGCCAAGCCCAGTGTTCGCTTCTGCGAGCTTCGAGGTCGAACTTGCTGCCCGGTTTAGCACTGAGCAGCGCTTTCTCGTCGGGCCAGGGAGCTCCGATCTCGATCCACTTGACCAAGGCGGCAATCTTGTCCGCGGACAACTTGCCAGCCGGCGGCATCTGAAGTGCGCCCGTGCCTCGTACGACTTCGACTAGCCGGCTCTCCTCCGGTTTTCCTGGAATGACGACAGGTCCCGAATCCGCTCCCTTTTCGAGATCCGAACGGCTGTCGAGCCGCAATCCCGCAAAGACGGGATTCGCTTTCCGGCTGTGACACTGGTAGCAATGCTCCGCCAAGAGCGGACGGATCGCCGACTCGAAGAACTCGATCTGTTCGGTTGTCGGTTGGGCAGGAAGTCGACTCGGGAGCAAAAGCAGCAGGACCCCGCACAGAAGGAGAACCAGTTCGCGGGCGGTGGACGTCCCGAGGAAGCTCACTGTAATCGAATCAGGCCTGCTTCTGATAGGCAACGTGCGAAGCCTCTCCGGAGCAACGGAATAAGAGCGCCCGCTATCTGACACTCACAATACCAAAGATTCGAGCGAAACTCCTCCGACAGAACGTTCGTTACCAAATGTAGTCTTTGGCGACAGCGCGCGTGTCATGACTATCGAGCAGGTGCATCACGCGGATCTTTTTCAAGGCGACGGGGGAGAGCCGGCCGAGGGGAATGTAGATGATCTTTCGTCCTAGGCGTCCGGCGATGGTACGGAAAATCGATCGCGGTGGGCGGCTTGCGACGTAAACGACGAGGCGATCGAGCGAATAATCGAGTGCGGCCATCAGCAGCCGTTCCGGCTTGGTCTCGGCGAAGGAGTAGTCGATGTCTGTCCAGACATCCATCATGCGTTGAGAGGGCAGCGTAAGCAACAAGCCGCCATATTCGGCGCGCCCAATGCCGGGACCAACCGTGTTCTCGTAGGGATTCGTGGCGTAGAACGCCATGTCCGACTCGTTCTGGTGCTCGCCCAACCAGGTCAGGCAATAGGGGTAGCGATTGTCGCGGTCTTCGTCGAAGATGAGGACCACGGCGCCCACCTCGCCCGAGACGCGTTGCAGGGAGCGGACGTAGATCTTTTTCTCATGCCAGTTGCGCATGGTTTCCCGCAAGTCAATGCCATCCAGCAAAGACGTCGTGAAAGGCTCGCTGTGGGAGCGTTCCTCGGAAAGGATACCCTTGCCCTTCTTTTTGAGGAACAGGCCATAGTTCTCGATCACCAGATCCTCGGGCGGGTAAGAACAAATCGAGTTGCCCTTCCAGTGCATCTGCCACTCGCCGGGAAAGCGCTCTTTCTTGCGCCCTTTCAGGCCGATCGGACGCCGCCGCATCTTCTTTCTAGGAAGCCTGCGGCGTATATGGATGCGACGCGTGTTGAGCCACAATTGGTCGCCCGAAACCTTCACCGTGGCCAGGTCGGTCTTGATCTTCTGTTGGGGGTAGGAGCCTCCCATCTCCCACATTTCCCAAGCAAAGTTGTCGTCCACGACCGAGCGAGCCGCCGCGGTTAGATCAAACAGCCCGCCAACGAGTTGCTGTTGGATGAGAGCCAGGTTGCGGCTGTAGCGGGACCAGAGCCGTCGCTGCCAGTGGGTGATTCGCTCGCCGGTATTTCTTTCGTATTGACGTTCGGCTTCGGCGAAGAGCTGAAAGTGCAAGCGCTGGCGTTCCAGCGAGTTTCGAGCCCCGCGCCGGATAGCCGCCAGGCTGGGATTTTCCCGCGGGCCGCCGATCACAGAGAAACCCCGCACCTGCCTCGTCGTGGGGTCGGGCGGCGGAGGCGGCGCTTCGCCATTTCGCCGGCTTTCATACACCGCTTGTAGAAACGGGAAGTCGGTCAGCACCTCCGACAAACACTCGGGGTGTAAGTTGAGCACTTGAATCCCTCGGCGGCGGACCTTGCGCAAGGGCTGAACCTGCGGGTGTTCCATGGCATTCAGCAACGGGTCGAGCAGGTTCAGCGATACGACGACCCACGTGGAAGCGCCTGGGTCAATGGCCTGGAGCTTCGAGGCCAACCCTTGGGCGTGGACGGTCCAATCGCCTACCTGGGTGCGACGGCACCCGCGGTAGGAATCGATGTAGCGTGCCGGCCCCAGGCGCGCGACAGCGTAGGGGTCGGGATAGATCTCCGCCACATGGGGCCGTACAGCGATGTCGGGGTCAAGAAAAGCGCTCTGCGCTCCGATTTCGCGAGCCGTTCGCAAGGCTTCCACAAAGGGGTCGCTGACCTCGACGGGCAGGTAGACGGCGCGGTCTTTCTTCTTATCTTCCTCGTAGATGATGACGGAAAGTTCCGGCAGCCGGTCCACCGCTCGCTGGAAGGCCGTCTCCAAAGTTACGGGGAGCTCAACCGCCACGACCTGCGGTTTTTCCTCGAGTAATCCTCGGCGCAGGTGTTCGGCGAACTCCATGCAGCCGGGCACGACGGGGAAATAGCGGATGTTGCCGCGGCGCACGGAGGCTGAGTCAGCCCCGGGAGACATAGCGTAACGCCTCGCGGCCCAACGTCTGGACGATGGCGGTTTCGAGAGCTTGGGTCTTTTCGGGCTTGTTGCTGTTTGCGCTCAGCTTCATCCCAAAGCGTCCGATGTTGATGCCATCACGCGCGGTGTAACGTTCGTCGGCCGCGTGGGACGCCTGCAGGAAATCGGTGACGTAATCGAGCACTTCGTCGTCGGCGAAAGGCAGATTTTCTTTCAGGATTTGGCGCTCTTCGTCACGTTCGGGGAAATCAATGACGATTTGCGGCTGCAGGCGGGAGTGGATGTATTCCGGCAACTCGAACGTGGAAGCGTCGTCATTCATGGTGGCGACCATACGAAAGTCCGGGCTGGCGTGAATCTTGACCCCGGCGACAATCGACTCGACGTAGCGTCTGTCGTCGAGGAGAGGAGCCAACGAGGCCCAGCTTCTTTCATTCATCCGGTTGCCCTCGTCGAGGATCGACACCCCGCCACGGAGCATAGCCGTCACGAGAGGGGAGGCGACATAGCGCAGGCGGCCTTCGCCTTCAATGACAGGCGTAATAAGCAGGTCCTCGGGACGGGTGTCGAGCGTGGCCTGCGTGATGTAGACTTCGCGTCCTAGGCTTTTGCCCGCGGCATACGCCAGCGTCGTTTTGCCGACACCGGGTTTGCCCAGCAGACGGGGTGTCATCGGCACGTCGTGTTCGTGAATGGTCAGCCAGGCCGCGTGCAACTGGTGCATCAACTCCTCCTGCCCGACCCAGCGCACGGGGATTTCGTCGGGATGGGCGAGGTGAAGGTTCACGCCTTCCACTACCGCGGTTCGATCAGCGTCGGCAAATGGCGCCTTCATATATCCCATTCTATCGCGCGGAGCGGAGTTGACCTGTCAGCTGAACTGTGGAACGACGCCATACGACACAGTACATACCGCTAAAGCGTTCCGGACGCGTGCCGATCTTCCCCCATAGGCGGATTAGGTTCTTCCCGTACGCTGGGTAGTCGAGCTGCCGACCAACGGAGAACGGTGAGCGGAGGACGCACTCGAATCCTGCTGATCGAAGACAACCGGGCTCAGGCTCGGCTGATCCGCGAGCAACTGTCTGACGTGAAGAGTGGTTTGTTCGAGATTGACGCGGCTGATCGGCTCTCCGAGGGGCTCTCGCAACTGGAAAACGGCAACTTCTCGGGAGTTCTTCTCGACCTCTCGCTCCCGGACAGCCAAGGGCTCCAGACGCTGGACGCTGTTCGAGCTAAGGCTCCCGACATTGCGGTCGTAGTCCTGACGGGTCTGAGTGACGAAGCTTTGGGCACGGTCGAGGCGAGTACGGGGGTTCGGGGATCGGCCTGGCGATCTGCCGAAAGGCGGTGGAGCACCACGGCGGTAAGATCTGAGTCGAGTCCGAGCTGGGCCGGGGAGCGCATTCGCTCTGCCACAGCGAACTCGGAAGCGGTGAGGCCCCGGGATGGCAAAACTGGAAAGAAAAACGACAACAACGCATTTGTGAGAAATGCAGACCAGGACCTCTCGCAAAGTCGCTTTACAGCAGGCGAGAGCCGGCGGATTTTAGGTCACTAATGATGACGTTTGATTTCACGGGCTGGAGGGGCAGAAATGCCTGTCCCCCGGACGGTTGCCACGGGCTGTTCGTGCGGTCTCTTGCAGCCTTCATTCGCGGCTATCCAGCACGCCCGGACTAGCGCGATTGCTGGATTGGGAGGTAGGCGGCGCCATAAAGTCCCGCCTTGTTGCCTAATTGGGCTTTTTCGATGTGGGTGTTCGTTTGACGATACGTGTACGATCGCTTCTTGACTTCTCGGAACATTGCAGGAGCGAAGCGGTCCCACGCGGCTAAGACTCCGCCGGCCAGTAGGTAGAGAGGGAAGTTGAAAATGTTCACGAGGTTGGCGAGCGCGCGTCCCAGCGCCTCGCCCATGTGCTCGTAGATACGGATGGCTTCGGCGTCCCCATCTTGCGCGGCTGCGTCGACGAGGCGGGCACTGATTTCTCCATGAGATTCCGCGAGTTTGGCTAGTGCGGGGGACGAGCCCGCGGCGATCGCTTCTTCGGCCATGCGCCTCACCGCCGTGGCGGAGGCCTCGGCTTCGACACAGCCGTAGTTTCCACAGCCACAAAGCGCGCCCCCGTGGGATTCGACGGTGATATGACCCAGCTCGCCCGCCATCCCGTCTTGGCCGTGGAGCACTTTGCCGCCGCTGATGACGCCGCCGCCGATGCCGGTCCCTAACGTCAGCAGGACCAGGTCGTCAACGTCCCGGCCGGCGCCTAACCAGACTTCTCCCAGTGCCGCCGCGTTGGCGTCGTTCTCGAGAATGACCGCGCAGCCAAGCTCACCCTCCAGCTTGTCTCTAAGGGGAAAGTTTTCCCACCCCGGCAGGTTCGGTGAGGCGACGATGACGCCCTCCTCTAGGCGAATCAAGCCCGGCACGCCTATGCCAATGCCCAGTAGCTTGTCGCCGCCGTGGCCAGCCTGCACTTGCCGAATGCCCGTGATGATGTTTGAAGTGACTTTGTCGCGTCCGGCGGCGGCTTCGGTGGCAACTTGGAAGTCTTCGAGCAGGGCGCCGTCACGCGTGATCGCCGCAGCGCGCAAATTCGTGCCGCCAAGGTCAACGCCAATTGCAAAATCAGCCAAGGTCTTTCGCCTCGTTCAAGGGCGCATCATATCATAGGGTTGATCGCCGACATGAAGTGTTGCCTTCGGTGTGTTGCTTCCAGGTATTAGATCGGCGGTTTGCGGCGGTGCCAATCGGTGCGTTTCTGAAATTCTTCGCCTATCCGGAGCAGCGTGTGTTCTTCGTGGGGGCGCCCGACGAGTTGGATTCCGAGCGGCAGACGGCTGGCTCCGAATCCGCAAGGTAGCGAGAGAGCGGGCAAGCCCGCGAGGTTGCCGGCTGCCGATAGGTCAATATTGCCCCGCTCGCCGTCGGGAAGTTGCGGAGGCCGGCCGACATCCAATGGTTCATCCAGGCGAGAGGCGGTCTCTGGAGTCGTTGGCGAGACGATGAGGTCAACCTGTGTAAAGAGATCGCGAAGTTTCTCTTGGACGATGCGCCGAATCCGCATGGCTCGGAGGTATTCGGATGCTGGGATTGCCAGGCCGGCTCTTAGCCCCGCCTTCTGCCGCTCGTCGGCCAGAGTTTCCAGCTTATCGCCGCGGATCAGCGGCTCAAAGACGCTTGAACCCTCCGCCGAGATAATGATTTCCGCCGCGTCGCCGTAGGGCATCTCGGGCAGAGAGATCGGCTTGAAGCGCAACTTCATCTCCCGGAACACGTCGAGCGCGTCTTGGAAACCGGGACGGGAAGCCGGGTGTGCCCAATGTCGGAAATCGATGTCGGAGAACCCTACGCGCAGCGTGTCGAGAGAGGATTTCGCTTCGCTTCGATGGTGGAAGCCGCGCGCTACGGAAGAAGGGTCTTGGGGGTCGTTTCCAGCTATTGTCTCCAGCACTAGCGCACAGTCGACCGCGGAGCGGCACATTGGCCCCAGCTTGTCCATGGTCCAGGAAAGAGGCATGGCCCCGTGCCGGCTCACCAGTCCGTAGGTGGGTCGCAAGCCTGTGATCCCGCAGTAAGAAGAGGGGGTGGTGATGGATCCCCAAGTCTCCGAGCCAATAGCGAAAGGGACGAGGCCAGCCGCGACGGCGCTGCCGGGTCCGCTGGACGAGCCGCCTGACCAGTGATCGGTGTTCCAGGGGTTAAGGCCCGGTCCGTGCATCGATGCCGTGGCGTAGCGATAACCGCCTGCGCCGGCCAGCTCAACCATCGCCAACTTGCCGATGAGGACCGCCCCGGCCGCCGCCAACTTCCGGATGACCGTGGCGTCGTAGTCGAATTGCTGCCGGCGATATGGCTCGGCGCCCCACGAAGTGGGTGTATCCTTTGTCGCGAGAAGGTCCTTCACGCCGCAGGGAATACCTTGCAGGGGGCTTTCGATGCGACCAGCCCGAAAAAGCGTGTCCGCCTGATCGGCTTGCCGCAGGGCCGGCTCTTCGAAGAGGTGTGCCAAGGCGTTATATCGCGGGCCGAAGCGACGTAGGCGGTCGAGATAGGCCAGAGTCAGCTCCCGCGACGAGAATTCCTTCTTGGCGAGACCGGACGCTAGATCCGTTATCGATTCGAACAAGGCGGCCTCCATCAAGGATGGAACGTGAAGGCAGGCTCGGTGTCGAAGGGGACTTCGAACCGTCCCAGCGTATTGACGCGGCGGCCCAATCTCATTAAGGCGGACGCAAGTTCGGGGTCAGTCGAGCGTTCGCGCTTGGGTGAGGGGCCGGTCTGCTGAGCGGAAGCAGAGCCGGCGGCCGCTGCTGATAGTGTTGCCGTGAACGTTCTGCGCGAGATTCTGGTTTTGGCCAACGTTAGCCTCCGGAGGTGTTGAGTAGAGCTGGAAGGTGCCGTGCCCTAGTGGGTTGCGCTGCCGCCGGTAAGATACCACAATGGCAACTCGGCCTTATGCTGCGCGTCTACCTGCTGGTCTATCCATTCTTGTGTCTCTACGTTTTGTTGGGGACCGTGATTTTCGTCCCGCTGACATGGCTCACACGGGACATCCGCGCGATCTATTGGGTGGCGAGGACAGGCGTACGATTGGGCTTGTGGCTTTCAGGGGTCAAGGTGAAGCTGGTGCACCCGGAATACGCCTTCGAACATCGCAGCTGTGTCTACGTGAGTAACCATGTCAGCAACCTTGATCCTCCTGCTCTTTTCATGGTGTTGCCCCGCGTGGCCTTCGTGCTCAAGCAGGAGTTGCAACGCATTCCTTTGCTCGGGTATGTGATGGGTCTAGGAGGGTTCATTTACGTGAATCGCAAAGACCGCAATTCGAGAAAACTGGCTCAGGAAAAGGCGGTGGCGACGCTGCGCCAAGGAATCTCTGTCATTATTTTCCCCGAAGGCACGCGGAGTCGAGACGGGGAATTGCTACCTTTCCGCCCGGGTCCGTTTACGATTGCGATCGAGGCTCAAGCGCCGATCGTTGCGGTCACAGTTCACGGCGCCCGCCAACTCATGCCCAAGGGCAACCTGACCGTAGTACCCGGCGAAATCTCGCTAGTGTTCCATCCGCCTGTGCCGACGGAGGGACTGCGCCCCGAGGCGCGAGGAGATTTGATGAAGCGGATACGTCAGACGATGGAGGAAGCTCTTTAGAGCCCGCCCGTCAAAAGCCCGGTACCTGCTATCTGCTGTTGAGAGTCCGTTTCATAAGTGCAGCCACGTATATTTAGAAGCCAGGTGGACGATCGGGAACTTCGGGCACGGCATGCCGTGCCCCTACATTTCCAGGCGCCCAACAGATCTGTAGGGGCACACAGCATGCTGTGTGCCCGTCTGCACTCATCCACGCGGAGCAGCCTCATCTCGAGACCGCCGGCCGACCTCGCGCACCTCAGTGCCTGCCGGCCGGCTCGATAACCCTGAGAAGTGTTGGGCCGGGTCTGACTCCTGTATAATGTCAGCATTGTTGCTCTGCTGTGAGTCTTTCCTCGGGTCCGGTCGCGGCCCGTTTTTTCCCAGAAAACAAATCTAAAGGGGGCTGCACCCGCTGTGTTTGAACGCATTGTGGGGGTGTTGCTGGCGGTTGGCTTGTTAGTGATCTGGTCGCTTTACTACAGGCGGTCGGTTACGAAGAGATAGAAACCTGGGATGCCCGGGGTTTCGGTTTAGCGGAACGCGTGGGCCGCTTAGGCGCCCAGGTGGAGGCTGTAATCGTTCGGGAGGAAGTCTATGCCTTTGTTCAGGACACGGAGCGCTGCGATTTACGGGGTGGACGCGCTGGTCATCGATGTGGAAGTGGACATGTACCTGGGGTCGGCGAGGGACTTTGTGACGGTCGGTCTTCCGGACACGGCGGTCCGCGAAAGTCGAGAACGAATCAAGTCGTCGCTTATCAACTCGGGCTTCGGCTATCCGAATAAAGCGGTGACGGTCAATCTTGCTCCGGCGAATCTTCGCAAGGAGGGGGCGGGCTTCGACCTGCCGATGGCGCTCGGGATCATGGGCGCGATGGGAACGATTCCCGCCAACGCGATGGAGGACTTTCTTGTGGTTGGGGAGCTTTCGCTGGACGGAGGGCTTCGTGCGGTGCGGGGCGCCCTACCGGTTGCGGTCTGCGCCAAGGGGGCGGGAATTCCCAATCTGATCGTCCCGACGGACAATGTCGCCGAGGCCGCGGTTGTAGAAGGCGTGAATGTGTATGGTGTGCGGCACCTGACGGAGGTCGTGCAGCTCATTGAGAACTCCGGAACTCGTGTGGCGATCAACGGGACAGCAAAAAAGAAGTGGGAGGCTCCCGAGCTGAAGCCGAGGTATGACTTCCGAGAAGTGAGGGGTCAGGAGACCGCCAAGCGCGCACTTGAGATTGCGGCGGCCGGGGGCCACAATCTGTTGATGGTCGGCCCTCCGGGGTCAGGGAAAACGATGCTGGCGAAGCGGCTGCCGGGGATCCTCCCGAAGCTGATCTTTGAAGAGGCGCTGGAGACGACGAAGGTGCACAGCGTGGCCGGGATTCTCGGGGAGCAACAAGGTCTGGTGGCGGAGCGTCCCTTTCGGGCACCGCACCAGAGCGTGTCAAACGCGGGTCTTGTAGGTGGCGGCGTCGGGATGCCGCGACCCGGCGAAGTGAGTTTCGCCCACAACGGCGTGTTGTTTCTGGACGAGTTCCCCGAATTTCCCCGCAATGTCTTGGAGCTGTTACGGCAGCCTCTCGAGGACGGCGACATCACGATTGCCCGCTGCAACATGAGCTTGACCTTCCCCTCCTCTTTCATGCTGGTAGCGGCCATGAATCCCTGCCCGTGCGGGTATTTTGGGGACCAGAG
Source organism: Bryobacterales bacterium (assembly GCA_965248105.1). Lineage (GTDB taxonomy): Bacteria > Acidobacteriota > Terriglobia > Bryobacterales > UBA6623. Next base: position 136,057 of record CBDFIK010000005.1, on the reverse strand, counting down.
CCGGGAGTGCCGCTGCACGCCGCTGATGATCCAAAGATATGTGGGCAAGATCAGCGGGCCGCTGCTCGATCGCATCGACATTCATGTGGAAGTGCCGCCGGTGAAGTACCGAGAACTGAGGTCGGAAAAGGAAGCGGAATGCTCGGCCGACATTCGCGAACGCGTCGAGCGGGCACGCGCGGTTCAACTGAAGCGGGGTTATCCAAACTCGCGGATGCCGTCGAAGATGATCCGTGAGCATTGCCGGCTGGATGAGGCGGGAGAGCGGACGCTGGAGATGGCGGTGCAACGGATGGGGCTGTCGGCGAGGGCCCATGATCGGATCTTGAAGGTGTCCCGAACGATAGCTGACCTCAACGGTGAAGACCAGCTAGGAGTGAAGCAGTTGGCCGAGGCGGTGCAATACCGCAGTCTAGACCGCACGTATTGGGCGTAGGGGTGGGGTTGGGTTTCGGCTGCCGTATGGCGAGGAACGTTCAGCGGGTGGCAGCGGCCTCGCTGGAGGGCTAGAGCCGAAACACCGCAGGGTCGAGCTGGGACTGTCCCGTCTTAACAGCGTCTTAACAGACTTCTCGTGTGCGGGCACACGTGGGGTGCAAAATGGGTTTGTTTGGGTTCGTTTTGCCAATCGGGTTCGTCTTTTATTCGCTTCAAGAAAGGCGCCCGGTCTCAGGTGAACTGGCCATTGTCACCCACCAACACCACACGCGTGTCGATGCGATGCAGAAACGCTGGGTTGAACACCTGCTCACCCGGCTCGAGTTGGAAGCCGAAGGGACAAGGGCAAAGGTGTGAGTAACGCCGATCGTTAGGTCCAGAGTGCCGCCACTGACCGTACAGCCGGCCGCGGAAACACAGATCTGCCCAAGGGTATGCTCGACAGCGTCTTGGTCCAAAAGCCTGACCGTGACCAGATCCGCAGGCATGGTCGCCGGCAAAACGACGATCAGCACGAAGCCACGCACCGCGTCCTTCAAGAACGATCTTTTGGGTATTGTTCTTATGCTATTGGTTGAGATTTTGACCAACTTTTCCATTTTTGCTGTTGCCGCAACACTATTGTACGCTTGTACCGTCGGGCCTACAATGGTTTTTTCGGTAGTGGCTGAGTTTCGATTGTTTTCGGGTAGAGTCGGGTCTAAGACGCGCGCTTGGGGAGGTTTCAAACGTGTCGCTACACGGACGCCGGTTAAACTGAGACACTACCGTTTTTCGTGGGCCTCGGGGGTTATTAGAAAGGGTTTGTTGGCCCGTCGCTTGTCGCTCCGGGTTCCGTTCGTTGCTAAGGAACTTCGGGCACGGCATGCCGCGGCATGCCGTGCCCCTGCACTCAGAGGTGAGCGTTCCTCACAACCTGCCAGCGCAGGGCGTGCTGTGCCCGCCTGCAATCGCACGAAGCGTCAGCGTAATTGTGAAATGGTCTACTAAGTGTGAGACTGGCGCGGGAACAGCGTACGGGTCACGAGGCTGGCCTTGATGGGGCTAACGCGAGGTTTTGTTGGAGTCTCCAATTCTTGACGCAGGGCCGTCACGTTTGTTTGGAGTTTTTTATTGCTTTCTTTTCAGCAACTTGAAAAACTGGGGCCACGAAATGGACGACTGACGATGGTAGTCTGAGCGCAGGAAGAACGATTACGGGAAAGCGACTTTGAGGCCTTCTCCGGCAAGCATTCAGCCGGCGGAGGCTTTTGACTTTCTGGGCACGGGAATGGCTAGCGGGACAGAAGAGAACGGAAACAGCAAGAAGCGATCCCGCGCAGCGAGGAAGAAGAACGTCGTTGGGGGGAAGAAGAAAGGCACTCGCAAGAGGGCGGCTGCGACTAAGCTCGCCCCTGAGAAATCGAACGGGGCCGCAGACGAGGGCGCCTTGGGGTCCGTGACGGGGTTGAGTGGCGACGCGGGCAGTGCGACGGACCCAGAAAGTGGACTGCAGGACACAGCAGCGACGTTGCGGCCGACAGACGGTGAAGAGGGTGAAAAAAAGAAGATCTCCCGGAAAGACTTGTTGGAAAAGGCCATTGCGCGGGTGAAAGAGAAGCTCGATAACGAAAAGGATCTCAGTCCAGGCATTATTGGGAATGTGGTTCAGTTGCTGAAGTTGGACCGGGACTTGTTTGACGAAGAGGAAGTGGTGAAAGAGATCAGGGTCTTATGGGAGGAGATAAACGGGGATACCACCGACGAATAAGGTTTTCACCACTGCCGTCGCAGAAAGTGTTTCTTGGTTCGCGGTCGAGGTTCAAAGGGTTTTCGGGTCCTGTTGGCTCGGGGAAAAGTCAGGCGCTTTGCTACGAGGCGATCAGGATGTCGTACCAGAACGAGGGGAGAACGGGCCTGATTGGAGCGCCGACGTACCCGATGTTGCGGGACGCCACGATGGAGTCATTTTATGCACTATGCGAACAGCACGATCTGCCATTTTCGTTAAACAAGGCCACGAACACCCTGACCATGAAGGACATCGGGTCGCGGATTCTTTTGCGGTCTTTGGACGAATACGAGCGGATTCGCGGAACGAATCTAGCGTGGTTCGGCGTGGACGAGATGACCTACACGTCCGAGCAAGCCTGGATCCGTCTGGAAGCGCGGCTGCGGGATCCGAAGGCGAAGAAACTGCGCGGTTTCGGAGCGTGGACGCCGAAGGGTTTTGATTGGGTCTACCGGAGGTTTCGTGAGAATCCGGTAAGAGGCTACAGGCTGATTGAGGCCAAGCCTTTTGAGAATGAGCACATATTGGCTCAAACGCCTGACTATTACGACAGGCTGAAGGCGAGCTACGGCGAGAATTTTTTTCAGCAAGAAGTTCTTGGGAAGTATCTGAATCTTCAGGCGGGGCAGGTTTATTATGCCTTCGATCGGAAGGAGAACGTGGGAAGTTTCGAGGTTGATCGGAAGGAGCCGCTGTTTTGGTCGTGGGATTTCAATGTTCATCCGATGTGCTCGGTGGTTTGCCAACTACGGGGCGACGCGGTGTACGTGCTGGACGAAATCGTCCTGCCGACGTCATCGACGCCGGAAGTTTGCGAGGAGTTCGAGAGGCGCTACGGCGACCACAGGGCAGGCGTTCGCATCTATGGGGATGCGAGCGGTGAGCGAGCGCACACGGTGACAGGCTCTTCGGACTACCATCTGATCCGCCAGTTTCTGGGCCGGAGAAAGAGTTTGCAGGGTGAATTGTTGGTAGGCCGCGCGAACCCGCCCGTGCGGGATCGGGTGAACACGGTGAATGGTCGGTTACGAAACGCGCAAGGCGAGCGGCGGTTGTTTATCAACAAGAAGTGCCGTGAGCTGGTCAAGGATTTGGAGCAAGTTTGCTACAAGCCCGATAGCGGACAGATCGACAAGGACCGAGACGCCCGCCGGACGCACTTGTCCGATGCGCTGGGCTATTTACTGTGGCAGGAGTTTCGTCCGTTGAGCCGCGTGGGTGAGCGGAGCGGACGAATCGTTTGAGACGTGAAGGGCTGGGCTGATGGGAGGAGCTGTGATTGAACGACTGAACCGGGAGCACCCAGAATACCGCGACCGCAAGGAGATGTGGCAGCGGTATTGGGACTTCTATGTAGGTGGCGAGCAGCTCCGCAGGAACGCCAGTTTCTACCTCGTTCGGCGGCAGAAAGAGCCGAACGATGTTTACGCCGAGCGCCTGGCCCGGGTGTTCTATGAGAACTATCTGGGCTCGTGCATCGACTGGTACGCGGCCACGCTGTTCCGGACTCGGCCGGTGATTACGGTGCGGACAGCGATTCGGCCAGTTCAAGACTTCTACACGGAGTTATTGGAGGACTGCGATTGTCGGGGCACGCCGTTGCTGGAGTTGGCCCGCAAGGTTTTCATTCAGACGCTGGTGTTCCGGGAGAGTTTTCTCCTGGTCGACTTTCCTCGGGTGGCCGGCGACGTGGCCTCCCGAGCGGAGGAAGACGCCGTTGGGAAATCCCGGGCCTACGCGGTTCCGTATTCGCCGCAACAGGTCATTAACTGGAAGCTTGACAAGGATGGGGATTACGAGTGGGTCGTACTGAGGACCGAGAGGACATATCAAGAGGACCTGAACTCTCCGGACGTCATCAGGGAACAGTGCTGGTCGTACTACGATCGAGAGAACTTCCAGATCTACAAGCTCGCCAGTCACAAGATTGACAGCGGCGTGTCCGAGACGAGTTCACCCGACGGCGGGGGTGTTGAGCTGGTGGACGAGGGGCAGCACGGCCTGGCGGGCCTTGGACGGGTCCCGTTGGTGAAGATGTCCGTTACCGACGGCCTGTGGTTGGCGAACAAGGTGGGGCTGCTGCAACAGGAGCACTTCAACAAGTCGAACGCACTTTCCTGGGCGTTGCACATGGGTCTATTCGCGATGCCGGTGATCTACTCGGAGAGAGACTGGCAGCAGATCGTGGGCGAAGCCTATTACATCCAGCTAGCTCCGAATGACCGCTTCGGCTGGACGGAGCCCGAGGGGCACGTATTCCAGATTGCCGCCGATAACCTGGATCGACTCAAAGATGAGATCTATCGGGTCTGCTACCTGATGACGCAGGCCGGCGGCCGAGAAGCGCGCAACCTAGGGCAATCGGGCGTAAGCAAGCGCCGGGACTTTGCCGTGACGCAGGAAGTACTACGCGCTTATGGGGACCTAGTGAAAGATTTTCTGGGGCGAGTGTTGCAACTAACGGCCCAGGCACGAAAGGATCCCGTGGAAATTGAGATTACAGGCATGGACCAGTTCGAAGAGCCGGACTTCGGCGAGGAGCTGAAGAACGCGCGAGGATTGCAGGAAATAGGGATTGGGTCGTCACGGTTTGAGAAAGAAGTTCGCAAAAGAGTGGCGTTGAAGTATCTAGAAAACGCAAGTCAGGAAACAAAGAACGAGATTCTGAGGGAAATCGAGGCGGGATAGGCGCAAGACCGGAAATCGATCCATTGCAGGCGTCGAATGTGGGTTTGCCCAACTGGGCGTCCGACATGCGGCGCTTTTTTTTTGGGGACAGACGCATGGGACTGATGAAATTCGGAGACAAATCACCGGAGTCGGCCGAGGGAAAAGGGGAGTTGGAGTCGGTGGTGCAGAAGGCCATTAGCGAGTATATGCGGCAATCCGCCGAGCAACAGCAGCCCGCCCTGAAGACGAAGCTGGAGGAAGAGAAGCGCCGCAGGGAAGGTCTCGAGAGGCGCCTCAAGGAGTTGACGGAGGAAAACCGACATAACCGCCAGCAGGCCGAACAGTCGGACCGGCACTCGCAGATTCGAGGCGCGCTGCAGGATCTCGGCGTCAGAAAGGTGCAGCTCGCCTTTCGGCTGCTCAAGGACGACATCTATCGTGGCGAGGATGGTGAGCTTTACGCCCACGCGGACGGCGCAACCGTGCCGTGCGGAGAGTACCTGGCGAGGTTTGTGTCGGAGAACCAGGAGTTTCTGCCCCCGCGCATAGCGGGAGGATCAGGCGCCCAAGCGGCTGACCGCGGCGACTTTTCAGGGACGGGTTTCGACCTGGACCAGATTCGTCCAGGAATGAGCAAAGAGCAATCGGCTGAGGCGTGGGAAGAAGTTGCCCGCCTAGCCGGGCAGAGTGGCAACAAGTGGTAACCAATCGATGTTCAAAAACCAGGGCGGGAGAAAGCCCTACTACGTAACGAGCAAGAAGGAGGAATAACAATGGCGGCAATTACATCCGCGAATATTGCGCAAGCAATCGTGAAACTAGTGGCGGCAGACGCGCTGCCCGCCCTGATGGGCAACCTGGTGAACCGGAATTATGAGCCGGTGCTGGGGCAAGCCGGTGACACGGTCAACATCCCGATCGTGCCGAGCATGGTGGCGAGCAACATCGCCGAAGCCGGCACGGTGACGACGCAGAACCCGAGTCTGGGAAACGCCCAAATCGTGCTGAACACGCACGTCGAAGCGACCTTCCAGATTCCAGACGTGACGAAGATCTTGGCGGTTCCTGACCTGTTGCGGGTCTACATGGAGCCGGCCGTGGTTGCCTTAGCTGAGAAGATCGAGAGCGATCTTTTGGGTGTCTACGCTTCGTTCACGGCCAATACAACTGTCGGAACTCCCGGAACGGCGCTCACGGAAGCCGTGGTCGATTCCGCGGAGACGACTCTGTTTCAGGCGAAGGTTCCGCAGGCCCAAGCGCGGTACTTGGTAGTTGACTCGGACTCGTACTCAGCTCCCCGCCAGATTGCGCGGTTCAGTGAGTTCCAGACGGCGGGAGAAGCCGGTGCAGCGGCGATCATCAGCGGCACGGTGGGCCGATTGAAAGATTTTCTGGTCTTCCGCTCGCAGTTCGTGGCGAAGACCGGGAGCGCACCCGTGACGACACATAACCTGGCCTTTGGCCGCGATGCGATTGGTCTGGTGATCCGGAGGCTGCCACAGCCTCTGCCGGGCACAGGCGCCATCGCCGAGTACGCCGAGTTGGGCAACTTCGGTATGCGCGTGGTGATGAGCTATCAGCCTAATACACTGGCGCAGCAGTTCACGGTGGACGTTCTCTACGGAACGGCGGTTATCCGGAACGAGTTTGGCGTCCAGGTGGAATCGTAATTCTCACGGCCCCCGCCGCCGAAGGTGGCGGTGGGGGTCTCATTTGCAGAAAACGGGTCAACGAAATGGATTTACGGGCTTATTATCGAAAAATTCGAGAGGCAGAGGCCGCGATCGACGAGGAGTTTCCTGTCGTAAGGAGCTTGGCCACGGAAGAGGGGGGCAAGGACGGCCACCTCACAGAAGTGTCTCGGGCGACTGCCGCCAGAATGCTGACGGATGGGATGGTGGAGCTTGCCACGCCGGAAGAAACACGGGCGTTAAGGGCCCGAATCAAAGAGGCACGCAAGCAAGAGGAGGAGCGGCAAAAAGCTTCTCGCATTCAGTTCACTGTCCTCTCGGAGGCGGATGTTCGGACACTGCAGCGCTCTGGGCGAGCGACTCGCAAGGAAGGATGAGCCATGGCTCTATTCACCGACCAGAACGTGTCCGACATTTCCGATCTGATTGCCTATGAGGCGAACCTGCCGGAGATTGCGGGAGCAGAAGGAATTGACCTCGCGACGAAGGTGAAGTTGGCCCAGACGGAAGTCGGAGCGGAGCTGGAGGCAGCGACGCAGCGTCCCGGGAACGTTTACTTCACGGAGGGCTCCGGGTGGCAGTCCAGCGGGGGCGAGACGAACCTATCACGAATTGATCTCGGCAATATTGTTGTGACCCCTCCGCTGAAGCTATGGCACACGTTCCAAACGCTAGCGATTGCGTATCGCGACGCCTATAACCGCAAGCTCAACGACAAGTACTTGCCGAAGTGGAAGGAGTACAAAGAGCTAGCGAGATGGGCGGCGGACTTGCTGTTCCAAACCGGAATCGGGATTACTACGACGCCGATCCCCCGGACCCCGCTGCCGACACTGGATTGGGTCAGCTCGACTCTGGGCGCCATGGCGGTATTCGCCCGCGCGACATGGGTTGGCGCCAACAGCTCGGAAGGCGCGGGAAGCGTCGAGCAGGCGATTAGTGTTCCCACGGGGAACGCACTTCGCGTGACGCCGCCCAACGCGCCGAGCGGCGTAACCGGCTGGAACGTGTATGTGGGCGAGGCGAGTGGCAAGGCCACCCGGCAAAACTCTCAGCCGCTGGATTTGGGCACGCCGTGGTCGATGCCGGGATCGGGATTGGTCGTTGGAGAGCTGCTCGGGAGCGGGCAGGATCCGGAGGTATTTAAGACGGTGCCCCGGTTCCTGTCGCGCGGGTGAGGATCCCGCTGGATCTGGCGGGAATCGACGAGGGGTTCTTGAACGGAGCGGAGGGGAATCAGGGTGGCTAATCTTTGTTTGGCGGCTCTAGAGAGTCTGCGCACATTTCTGCTGGCGAGTGACGGCATCAACGCGGAGCTAGCGGTGATTGGCGGCCGGAACATGTCGTATCTGGCTCCGTTGATGGATGAGACGGTTCTGTTTCAGAACGTGCCGGCCGCCCTGGCGGACAGCAATGAGCCGGTGGTCTATCCGGCGGTCTACCTTTACAGCGACCGGTTGGACAACCGGCTGATCGAGAAGTTCAGCAAGTTTTCCGGGCTGATCTTCGTGGTCGCCGACGTCCGCGTTACCGAAGAGCGGATCGTGGGACTGGAACCACAATTAGCCCGTTATGTCGAGGCGCTAACGGCCGTGTTGGAGAACCATCAGGGGCAATGGACGGACAATCTTGCCTACAACGGCGAAATCCGGGTGAAGTTTCAGCAGATCCAGCAGGGAGGGCAGAATTTTCTGCAAACAGCGCGGGTAGAGATTGAAATTCAGGCGCACGCGTAGTGCGGCTTGCGCGAGGCAGGACGGATTCGGGTTGGTGCGTTGATGGCGAGACACGGTGGCGGTGGCGAAGAGAAGTTCTGTCGTTTGATGAGCGGAAACAATCCGCTCCGGGTGGTGGAAGGAAGCGCACCCTGAACTGAGATCAGGAAGGAAGCAAGATGCCGAACTGCGTATTGTCGAATCAAAACCGCTTCTACGTGGAGCTGGAGCCGAGTTACGGGACTGTTCCGGCGATCACGGCTGCGAACCGAATCGCGGCACTCAAGTTGGGAATCCGGCAGGAGCTGGAGCTTCGCGAGCGGCGGGATAAAACAGGGGGCCGAACCTACGTTGGAGTCTCCCCTGGGGGGCGAAAGGTTACAGAGTTTAGCTTGCAGACGTACCTAATTAACAACGCCACACCGAGCTCACCGCCGGTGGTAGGCCCCCTGGTACAGGCTGCTCTGGGGGCCAGTCCACTGACGTTCTCCGGCGGGACAGCCGGCAGCGGCTCCACAACGACGCAGATTGTCTTCAGCGGCAGCCATGGATTGGCTCAGGGTCAGGCTTTTGTTTTCAACGGTGAGATGCGGTTCGTCGAGAGTGTAGTCACATCGACGACCGTGGACGTCAATGCGCCTTTTGGGGCGGCTCCGAATTCCGGGGAGACGTTTGGAGCGGCAGTAAGCTACTTCCCGGCGGCAGAGTTGCCCAGTGCGTCGGTTTTCGACTACTGGGATCCAACGGGAGCGATTGACCGCGTTTTATCGGGCGCTGCCTGTGATCGATTTCAGATCAAGATCAATGGCGATTATCACGAGATGGAGTTTTCCGGGCAGGCACAGGATGTGATCGACAGTGAGTCATTCACATCAGGGCAAGGGGGACTGAGCACGTTTCCCAGTGAGCCTACCGTGAGCGGCAGTACGGGTCTTCCGATACCCGGAAACCTGGGACAGGCCTGGCTGGGCAGTCCGACGAACAAATTCTTGACGGTGACGAGCGCTGTGGTCGAATTGGACAACGACATCGACCTTCGCAACCGTGAGTTCGGGACGTCGGTGCCGCAGTGCATCGCCGCCGGGGTGCGAAGGGTAATCGCGAATTTCGAGTTGTTCGAGGTCGATGACGCGGTCACACGGAGTCTGTACACGGCAGCTCGCAGCGAAACTCCCATTGGCGTGATGTTCCAGCTTGGCGAGGCAGCGGGGCAATTGATGGGAGCCTACATGCCCAATGTGGTCCCGCAACTGCCGGAGTTCAACGACGACGAGAGGATCTTGCAATGGGTCTTCCGGGATTCTCGAGCGCAGGGTGTTGCCGAAGATGAGATGGTCGTTGCATTTGGGTAAGCGATGAAATACGAGAGCGTAGTTGCGATCGAATCGAAAGAGTTCCCCGGTGTAAGGTTTACGATTCGGCGGATGTCGTTCGGTCGTCGGTTGGATCTTACACGGCAGGTCAAGGAGTTGCTGGGCCGGCTGGAGTTCATGGCAGCTGGTGAGCAAGGGCCGACCCAGGAAGCAGAAACGGCGCTGCTGGCGGGCGAAATAGACCGACACTACGGCCGATGGGGACTGGTGGCTGTGGAGGGTCTGGAGATCGATGGCGAGGCGGCTACTCCAGAGACTTTGCTGGAAAGCGGTCCCGAGGGGCTCGTCCACGAGGTCTTGGAGGCTGTTCGCCGTGAAGCCGGACTCAACGAGGAAGAGTCAAAAAACTCCGAGTCGCATTCCACTTCTTGCAAGGACACCAGGCCCGGTGGAAATGCGACGACTGTCGGAGCGTAGGCCTGGAAAAGAAGCGCCGCTGCGGCTGGATCGAAGGAAGCCGAGATCAATCTTCGTCAATTGTCTGGGTGAGTTCGATCGCTATCCAGGGAGAGCCGCGAGTGACGCTTGACGAGTGTCCGGTCAGCTACATTAGCGGCGAGAGCGCGGCGTGGGTCGAGGATTTTCTCGCGCACCGAGCGCTCGACCGGGGAGCAGACCTCGGAGAGTGGCCCGCGCGGCGGGTGGACGCCTTTGTGTTGTTGTCCGGCGAATTGAGGAAGTGGGAGAACCAACGACGTGGCGAATGATTTCCAGGATCTGGCCGCAGCGCAACGTGAAACAACGAAGGCGCTGCAAACGCTGACTGTCAAGGGCGGAGCAAAATTAGACCAGTTCGGCGGAGGGAGAATAGACCAGTTTTGGGGTAGAGCGGCGGAGCAAAAATAGACCAGTGGGGGGGGAGTCGGGGTTTTGGTTCGAGTTTTTGTGGGACGGCTGGAACGCAGCCTGAGGTCGCCCGTTAGGGCGGCTGAAGGCGGAGTGGAAGGCGGCTCACAAAAACTGTGGCGAGCCGGCGGGGATCAATCCGAAGACGGAGAGCGTTGCTTCTTGCTCTGCTTGAGGCGGAAGCTATCGCCGTTCATCTCCAGGATGTGGACGTGGTGAGTGAGCCGATCCAGCAGGGCGCCGGTCATGCGCTCGGACCCGAGGACTTCGGTCCACTCGTTGAACGGCAGGTTCGAGGTCACCATCGTGGAGCCCTGCTCGTAGCGCTGTGAGAAGGTTTCGAACAGCAACTCCGCTCCGGTCTTCGACAGCGGCACGTAGCCCAGTTCATCGACGATCAGCAGGTCTCGCTTGGCGAGCTGCTTTTGGGCCCTCAGCAAGCGCCGCTCATCACGGGCTTCCAGCAGCTCGTTGACCAGCGCTGCGGCGGTAGTGAAGCGAACCCGATAGCCACCCTGGCAGGCCGCCAGTCCCAGCGCCAGAGCGAGATGCGTTTTCCCCGTGCCGGAGTTTCCTAGAGCCAACACGTTCTCGCGACGGTCGATGAACTCTCCGTGTGCCAGCTCGAGCACCAGCTTCTTGTTCAACTTGGGTAACGCCAGGAAGTCGAACGTATCAAGGGTTTTCGTGACCGGGAACTTGGCGGCCTTGATGCGCCGCTCGGTCGCTCGGCGTTCACGGTCGAGCAGTTCGAGCTCGGACAGTTGCAGCAGAAAGCGTCTCGCATCCAAGCCCTCCGTGGCGCACTGCCGTGCCACCTTGTCGTACTCGCGTAAGAAGGTCGGCAGCCGCAGTGCTTTCAGATGAGCTTCCAGCAGCAGTTTGGATCTCGCCATCAGTCCACTCCCTGTGCCAGCAGCACCAAATAATCTGTTGTCGATGTCTGTTCGACTTGTGCTGTGGGTAAGTGCGGATACTGCGTCAAGTCCAAGCGGGGCGGCCGTTGCTCGATCCGACACAGGACGAGGTGCTTGACGGCGTCGAAGCCGATCGTTCCCAACTCAACGGCCTGCCGCGCGGCGGCGGTGACGTCGGTGAGCGGGAAGTCTTCGAGTAAACGCAGCACCTGCACGTACTCGCGCTTGCCTGGTTTACCCAGCCGCACTTCGAGCAAGCGTCTCAAACGCACGAGATCTTGCGGTAACTGCCAACCGACGAGCGGCGCGGCTTGATCCAGCGCGTTCGTCTTGCGCTCCAGCAAGGCCAGGTAATGCAGCGGATCGAAGATCAACTCCTCGCGTTCGTAGCTGCGCCGATGCCGGGCGATCTCTTCGCTGCCGCAGCCGATGACCACCTCATCGACGTAAGCTCTCAGCAGTACTTCGCGGTGGCCGTAGCGCGTCGGAACCGAGTAGTCGTTGGTCCGATAGCGCACCAGCGACAACGACGTCACCCGCGTCGTGCGCTTGTCGCAAGCGTCATACCCGACAGCAGGCAACGTCAGAAACGCCTGGCGGTCGCGCTCGAAACGCTCACCGATCGTTTCCGAGTGTCGCCGCAAGCGCCGTCCACGGTTCTTGCGGCACTTCGCTTCGAGGTGTTCGTTGAAGGCTTCCCAACTTGAGAACCTGGGGATCGGCACCATAAAGTTGCGCCGCGCATAGCCCACCAACCCTTCCACTTTGCCTTTGTCGTTGCCCTTGCCCGGCCGCCCGAAACGGTCGGCGAACAGATAATGTGACTGCAGCTCGGAGAAGACACGGGTCCTCTGGCGTGTGCCGTCTCCCAGGATCCTCGCCACCGCTAGCTTCGTGTTGTCGTAGACGATGCTGCGCGGCACGCCGCCAAAATAGCGAAACGCCGCATTGTGCCCCTCGCAGAATGCCTCCGTCGTCTCGGCCGGAAACGCTTTCACGAATGCGTCATCGCTATGCGGCAGATCGACGACCAAGAAGTGCGCCTTGCGCTGCACTCCGTTGATGACGACGACCGCTTCGCCGAAGTCCGCCTGGGCGTCACCCGGCGGATGCGTCAGCGGCACGAACATCTCTTGTCCGCCCAGCTTCTTCTCGCGTACGTAGTCCTTGACGGTCGTGTAGCCGCCTGTGAACCCGTACTCGTCGCGGAGGCGGTCAAAGATGCGCTGTGCGGTGTGGCGTTGTTTCCTCGGACGCTCCCGATCGTCGGTCAGGATCTGATCGATGATCCCTGTGAAGGCCTCCAGTTTGGGACGCCTCGCCGGTTTGCTCCGCCGATAGCCCGGCGGAATCCGGTAGCGCAACATCTTGCGCACGGTCTCGCGAGCAATCCCAAAGCGCCGTGCTGCTTCGCGTTCGCTTAGCCCTTCGACGCAGACACTTCGTCGTACTTGAACGTATAGCTCCACCCGATACATCCCTCCGGTGTTCCACAAAACACCTCGGGGATGCTTGCGGACCACATCAGCGGCTTGGTCCTCCGCCTCCTCTGGGAGCCTTCACACCGCCGCTATGTGGTCTAGTTTGTCAGCGCCGTTCTCACAGGCGCAGGGCGGCCCGGAGCTTTGGCGAAGACGTTGCGAACCGGTGGTGATCCAAGGGTCCCAGAAGCGCCAAGAAGTTTCGGTGTTGGGAGCCATTCAGCCTCCGGCGTGGAACAGGCCCTGAACCGGACGGCGAGAGCGGTGCAGGATCTCGGCTCGGGACTGACTGCGAACACGAGGGCACTAGAAAAGAGCAGTTCGGCTTTTACGAGCTTGAAGGGCCTGTTTTCGGGCTTCGGAGGTGGTCTGCGGGGGCAGGGCGGACTAGGTGGATTTCTGAAGAGTGGTTTCGGGCTAGCCGGACTAGGCGTAAAGATCGCGGGTCTGTTTGGCAAGAAGAAAGCGCCGCCCGTATTTTCCACTTTTGAGTTTCCGCCGAGTCTCTCCCTTGAAGTTGCCAACAACGCGGACCACATTTTGGCTGGATTTCCGCGAATAGCTCGGGGACAGAGGGGTGCAGTGAGAGAGATTCAGCCCGAGGCGACCCCAGCCGTGCAGCCGCAGGTCGTTGTTAATGTCAATGCCATGGACACACAGTCGTTTATGGACCGCTCGAACGACATCGCGAGGGCTGTTCGAGACGCGATGTTGCACATGCACCCCGTGAACGACCTCATCGGCGAGGTTTAGCTCGCACAACTAATTGGAGATGAACAACTATGAGCGCACCACATTACAAAGAGATTCCAGACCACTGGAAGTATCCGATGGGTCCTTACCGTCAGGCACCGCCGGAATTCGGCGGGGAGTGGTGGGTCGTGAACCCGTTTACGACGTCCGCACCTTGGAAAGTAGACCGGCAACGACGGGAATCGGCGAAACTGCCACCCGGGTTTCTGGAGATTTTTGGATCGCGTCCGAGGGCGGCCGAGTTTTTGGACACCCCGCGACCGTTTGATGCATTCAAAGCCGTGGAGCTGCGGTGGGAGCAGGATCTGAAGTACTTCAAGGGGGTAGGCCTGCCGGAGTGGGCTTCTGAGTCGCAGCAAGGGGCAGCGGAAGGAATCTATCAGAGCTGGGACATGGGCTCGCCTAAGTTCTACGAGGGCCGTTACGGACACATGGCCCGTTTCCCGGATTCCCAAATGAGAGACTTCGAGACAACAGCATGGGCAGCGCTGAACTATCCCCATCACGAGGTGGCCCTCTACCAGATACGTCTGGTGGCCCATGGGATCGAGTCGGAGAAGCGGCACCCCTATGTACCGCCGCACCTTTGGTCAGACTACACAGAAATTGAGAAGGAGGTGGCGTAATGCAGCCGAAAACCGGACAAGTTGTTATTTCCTCAGGCCAGAGCGAGTCTTCCGTCCTCGAGCTCGTCTCCGAGACGATTGTTGGGGTTTACATGCCAAGCGCATGGGACGCGGCGGACATTGGGTTTAGCGCGAGCTACGAGAACACAAACTTTTCGGATATTTCAGAGTTCGGTTCTCCGCTCACGGCTCAGGCCGCCGCTGATCAGTTTGTGCCCCTGGATTTCACGAAATTCGTTGGAGTGGCGTACCTGAAATTCAAGTCGGAATCGGGCGGGGTAGCTGTGAATCAGACGGCGGATCGCGTGCTGATCCCTGTGTTTCGGACTCTCGACTAAGGGAGCTTTTGGCGTGTGGCCATAGCGCTTCCGGTCGGTGTGCATCCGCCAGGCTAACTTACGGCGGCGACGTTCTGGCCTGTGCGCCGACCGGTAGCGCATCCAACTATGGTTGGTCCCGGCCAACCAAGGACTGGGGTCTCGCTAGTGGACTGTCCGGGAGACGAGTTCACTATAGATTCGGAAATGTCGGGCTCGAAAGCGTGCACCACGCCGCCAGGACGATCAGAAAGTCTTGTCTGGGACAGCTTACAAGGTAAGAGTGACTCATGAGTGATTTCCCGAAGCTGAGAACGGGCGTAGTCGCGCAGTATCCGGCCACTCGAGAGCTTCGTTTCTCCACATCGGTCAAGAGCTTCCTGGACGGATCCGAGCAGCGGTATCGTGACCTGCGGGGGGGCCGAAGACGTTGGGTGATCTCGCTCTCACAACTGGATGAGAGTGAACTGGCTGAGCTGACGGGCTTCTTCGAACAGCGGCAGGGCCGATTTGGAACCTTCGACTTTGAGGATCCGTGGAACGGCACGGTGGTCACGGGTTGCCGTCTTGCACTGGATCACATGGGATCCCGGGTCGATGGCGAGTTTGGCAATGGTACGCAGCTGATCGTGGTGGCACCGGCGGCGTGATGACTGTATTCCCTCAATTATCAAGCGGCGCCGTGGCGCAGTTCCCTTTTCGCAAAGAGCTTCGCTTCCGAACCTTAGTGAATCAGGCCGCCGATGGCTCGGAGATCCGCTTTACCGATGTCGACTACCACGAACGGGCCTGGGAACTCGCGGTTCACCAGCTTAGTGATCAGGAGTGGCAAAGCATCGAGGACTTGCACAACCAAGTGGAAGGACGTCTGCAGACTTTTCTGTTCCTAGAGCCTGGCGCCAATCTGCTCGCGTGGTCCGAGCAGTTCAGCGAAGCCGTGTGGCAGAAGAGCGGGGGCGTTTCGGTGCTGGACGGTCAGCCCGACCCAGTCGGGGGAAGCGGGGCCGGACAATTGACAAACCCAGGACTGGTCGGGACGGTGTCTCAGGTGATAAGCGCCCCGGCGTCGTTCCGTTACGCAGGCAGCGTTTGGGCTCGCACGGCGGACTCGGGCGCGAAACTTCAAATCGGGGACACGGCTTCGCAGGTGGTCGAGGTTGACTTCGACACGAGTAATCAATGGAAGCGTTATTCGGTGGGCTACAACCTCTCGTCCGCCTTGCAGTCGGTTTCGTACAGCGTGGTTGTACCGAGTGGAGCCACGGTGGACATCTACGGCCCACGGCTGGAAGCACAGCCCGCCCCCTCCGTGTACAAGAAGACTTTCCAGCAGGCGGGTGTTTATCCCAACGCTAGGTTTGACAGCGACGTGTTAGCGGATCGGGCGATGGGAGTAAGTCGCCACTCCGGGGTGATTCGGATCGTATGGGCACCATTGCCAACATAAAAGAGCAGGTTGTCGCCGAGACGCCGCTGCTGCTGTTCGAGGTCTCCCTGTCTAGCGGGGAATCCAAGTACTGGTGCACCCACCAAGTCACGGTGGACTCGCAGGCCTACGACGCCGTGGTCTTGCACCACAACCTGTTCGAGATTCAAACCGCCAGTGATCACGGGATCGACGCCATCCCTAAGATTTCCTTCACGCTTTCCAATGCGGACTCACAGTTGTCGCAGATCGAATCGGCCGTGGGCTTCAAGGGCGCCGGACTGAAGGCGACATTTCTCTTCTACGACCTGGCAGCAGATGTTGCGGCCAGCGAAAAGCTGGTCGTGTTTCAGGGCATCTTGAACCCACCGGACGAGATTCAAGAAGAGACGATTCGGCTTTCGGCAATCAATCGCATGAACATGCAGCGGGTGCTGCTGCCCCCGGTGCGCATTCAACGCCGCTGCCCCTGGGCGTTTCCCGGCGCGCAGGCCGAAAGGCAAGAGGCTGTTAACGGCGGAACGGAACGAATATACTCGCGCCTTTATCGCTGTGGTTATTCTGCCGGCGAGGCGGGAGGCGCGGGCAACCTGAACGCCGGGGTTCCGTTCACGGACTGCTCCTTCACGCGCTCAGACTGCATTGCGAGGGGAATGTTTGACCAGGACAGCCAGAGCGTGGTGACGCGACGGTTCGGCGGCATCGAATTCGTTCCGGCCACCGTTCGGGTACGCAGCCACGGGGAAAAGGGAACGCACGACTCTTCCGCCATCGCCAACGAAGCTCGGTACAACGATTTTGTGCCTCTCCTTTACGGCACGGTCTGGGTCGAGCCGCCCGTTGTGTTCGCCCGCAACGACGGCAACCTCACTCGTATGGAAGTGCTCATAGGCGCGGGGCGCATCAACCAGGTACTGAAGGTGCTGGTCAACAACGTCGAGATTCCCGAAGGCATCGCCGGCCAGGACATGACCGGCAGCGGGTGGTGGAACCTGTTCGCGGACGGAGGGCGGGCCGGAGGCTTCAACCCGAACTTTGTCGATCAGGCGGGTACGCCTCTCGGAGATCCTTACGGCAGCATGGCTGTCCTGTCCGTTGTGGTTCCCAACCAAATCAACGACGGGCGCGTATTGCCGCGCGTCAAGGTTTTGGTCGAGGGGCAGCGGCTCGAATCTTTTGATAGCAGTGAAGCGTCACAGGGGACCCAGTTTTCCGACAATCCCGCTTGGATCCTTCTGGACATCCTACGCCGTACGGGGTGGCGGCTGAGTGAAATTGACCTGGCGAGTTTTGCAGACGCGGCAGCTTTTTCCGACCAGACCATTGCCGCCACCGACAACAACGGAAATCCGGCCTCCGTGAAAAGATTTCAATGTAACCTCGCCGTGCGGTCGCGAAGGACAGCGGCGGACGTGATCCGCGGGGTGAGGAACAATGCGCGACTTCAACTCACCTATAGCTCGGACGGAAAGCTGGCCGTGCACGTCGAGAACTCGCTGTTGCTGCAACAGCCGACAAAGCCTGCGGGATCGAACGCGCCCAACATGGTCAACGGGGGTTGGCCGGCCTACGTCTATGCCGATGGGTCAGTGCCCGGGTTGACGTCGGGAATCCTGCGCCGGTCCGACAACTCTTCTACGGTGCGAATGTGGTCGAGGCCGATCGTGGACGCGCCGAATCGTTTCTCCATCGAGTTTGCCGATCGATACAACGAGTACCAGCAGGACAGTCTCGCGCTAGTGGACGTCGACGACATTTCCCGCACAGGACAGGAGATCACAGGGCGCCTGGGAGTAGATGGGCTGCCGACGATCGACCAGGCGGCCCGGATCTTGAAGTTCTCCCTCGACAAGTCGATTCAGGGCAACCAGTATGTCGAATTCGAAACCAGCGTGAAAGCCCTTGGGCAGCACGTCGGCGATTTGATCACGATCACCTACACGAAGGAGGGGCTGATCGACCGGCCGTTCCGAATCCTGAAGATTCAGCCCTCCACGAACTACCGCAGCGTTCGCATCACCGCGCAAGTTCACGACGACGCCTGGTACAACGACACCAACGGGCAATTGAGTTTGATTCCTCCTACTCGGCGCGAGCCCGAGTCCGAGCCCGGAGTGCCTGATCCGCTCTATGGTTACGAGTTCGATCCATTCGGCCGGGCCCAGTTTCGAATTGTCGAGTTCGAGGTTCAGGGAACTGACGGCACGATCCTGACGGAAATTGAAGCCAGCTTTAACCCTCCCGAGGCAGGGAAGTCACTAGCCGCGGGAATCCCCATTGTGAGTCTGCAGCCCAATATTCAACCGACGGGGGGAACGCTCGCCGGCGGCCAGACTCTCTACTACGTGGTCACCGCAACGGACGCCGACGGGCTAGAGAGCAACCCCTCTTTCGCGGTGCGAGCCAAAATCCCAGCCGGGACTTCGACGAACACGGTGCAACTTACGGACCTGAGCTTTACGTCCGGGACAGCCAGCTTCAGCGTCTATCGGGGAGACCTGCCGACACGTCTGCTGCGGATCGCCTCGGGCCAAGCACCGGCAACAACCTTCACCGACACGGGTTTGGCGGACGAATTGGTTGGGGCGCCGGACCCCAACTACGATCACGCGAACTTCTACTGGCGTCTAGAAGACGCCGACGAGCAGTTCGCCGATATCTTTGGGCCCGACTCGGTCGGCAGCACGCTGCTCAGCATGACGACAGACGCTTTCATCGGCCATACGGTCCGGCTGATACGAGGAAAAGGGCAAGACCAGGAAAGGACGATCACCAACAACACCGCTACCACGGTGTTTGTCACGCCGGACTGGGAGGTTGATCCCGACGAGAGTTCGGTTTTCGTGATTTCGGAAAACACCTGGCACTTCGGCGGCCGCGCCCGGACGACCCCTGCCCGCTTCGAGATCCCGAATCGCCGAGACAGGGTTGTGCAGATTACCGGCCGGTCGGCCAATGCCCACAACGTTGAGTCGCTGGAAAGATTGGCGATCGTCACGCGTTGGCGGATCGGGGGCGGCGGTTTAGGTGTGGCCGACACCGATGTGCCTCCTGACGCCTCCTTCGGAGTCTCCGTTCGAGGAGATGGCACATTGGAGTTCGCCGGCATCGGGTTTTCGGTGTTGCAGAACACGCAGAGCATCGAGACAGGGACGTTTCGGCTCTATTTCCGAGGCGAACTGGCTGGGCTGAGCACGACTTTGCTGGCAGCGGCGATTTCCACAACCGATACCACGCTGACGCTCAGCCAGGCCGGACCGGCGCAAGTGAATGACCTGATTCAACTCGAGGGGGAGATCGTGAAGGTAACCGACGTCCAGGCTGGAGGGACGCAGTACCTTGTGGATCGCGGGCAGTGTCAGAGCACGACCGCTTCGCATGCCCTCGATACGCCTGTTTTTCATTTGCAAACGCGAACGCTCGTCGTGCCGTTCGAGCGATCCTTCTTCGGGACGACAGCGAGCGGGGCGTGGACTCATAGCGAGTGGGTACCGGACATCCGTCTGGCGTGCGCCGATTTTTGGACAACAAACACGTTCGGGCAGAGCCCCATCACCACGAACAACTACTCTCAGTTAGCGGATGGAGGCCTGCGTACGCTGCGGGGCGGACAGTTCAACTTTCAAATCGAGGGCCTTCTGGCCATCAAGAACGACGCTGTGCCGAGCGTATCGGTGCAAGAAAACCTTTCCATCCGAGACATCTACGCGGTTGTGAAGGGGGCTCCCACCGGGGCAGACCTGCAGCTTCAAATCAAGCAAGACGGGGTAGCTCTGGCTACAGTTTCCATTACCGATGGGCAAACGACAAGCCTGCCCATCAATGGCGCTGAGCTGCCCGTGTTGCAGGCACAGTCCAATCTGACCCTCGACATCCTAGCTGTCGGTACCACGTTCCCGTGCCGTGATCTGACGGTGACGATCCGTGTCTGAGACGCTCGAAAAACTTCGGGCCGACCGCGATCTGCAGTGCTATTTCTTTCGGCCCTCCGCGATAGCGGCTCTGAGCAACGCGGGGCCGGCCGGTTTCACCGTTTCCGGTACCTGGCGGCAGCAATTCGATTGGACGGTGATCGAGTGGAATCGCGATAACGTCTTCGAGCACCGCCTGCTTCGCAATCTTCCAGACAGCGACTTGAGCGGCCTTACGCTGAGCTACCGGGAGGCTCGCACTAACTGCATTTCGATGGATTCGAAGCTGTTTCCCACCGTGGACTGGCCCTATCTCCGCATTTGGGCGGACGACGCGGGCGGCCAGGAACAGTTGTATCGAGTCCGCCTGACCGACTATGCGACGCCGACGCAGGGGTCCTCGGTCGCGGCACAGGCGACCTTCACTCTTCAAGGAACGCTGAGCGTCGGCGACGTCGTCGAACTCTCGTGGCTCAACGAGCACTACTTTCGCACCATTGCAGACGGCGATACCATGGCCAGTGCGCTGCAAAACCTTGCCGGCGACATCACCGCGCTTTCGCCGACGGTGTCGGCGACATCTTCCCCGACCGATATCACGCTTACGAATTTACAGACGGGTGAAGAAGGCGACAACCTGGGCATCGTGGGCACGGTCAGTGGAGCACAGACCGAGCAGTGGTCTCCAGCGAGTCAAACGATGAGTGGCGGTGCTTCTCCGACCCAGTGGCAGGTGGATATCGACTTCGGCGCCGTCCTGGACGAAAACAGCGTCGCCGTTCCCACCGAGAAGGTACGTAAGATGCGCTGGACTTACGCCGCCGCTCTCCAGCAGGGCCCCTACGCGCGCAGTGAGTTTGACGTGGTGGTCTCCAACTGGAGTGTTGCCGGAACGAATCGCGCCTACAAGGTCGCGGATCCCAAAGGCCGAGTTTTCGAAGACAACCATAGTGCTGTCTACGCCGGCTCTTGGGGCGAAAGCCAAGGGAACTTTTCGGGCGGTACGATTCGGCGGACAAGCCAAGTCGGCGACAGCGTCAGCGTCGCCTACTCCTCACAGTTCAGCCACCGATTGTTTCTCGGCGCTCGGCGGACCGCGGCAGCCGGCATCGTTTCGGTAACGGTAGACAGCCAGCCGGCTCAGGTGTTTGACCTCTACATTGCGGATGAAGATTTCCTGTTGAAGCTCGACCTCGGAACGTACGGTCCGGGCAGTCACACGGTGGTCGCAACTCTCACCGGCGCGAATGCAGCGTCTTCTGGAAGCGACTTTTTCTTCGACTACGTCGAGGAAGTGATTGAGGCAACGACCGTCAGCGCCGAGCCTGCCCGGCCGACCGAAACCCTTGCGACGGACTGGGACACGGACCACTCCCTCGCATTGGCTCCCGAGCGAGTGGCATGGAATATCAATATGCTGGGTTTCCAGGGCCGGGCGAATCATTACACAGGCGCCATCTTGTTCTATGAGTTGACGAACGCCGGAAACGTCTACGCGCAAGGGACCGTCACTTTCCAGGGCACGCCGGTCTTCAGTCAGAACGTCCAGGTGGTCATTGACGGCTCGAGCTTCAACCGTCTGACGCTGAGCACCGACACGAATCAGAGCATTACCAAATCTTTTGAGTTCTTGATCAACAACGGCTCCACCGGCGTCTGGGCCTCTTCGTCCGGCAACGTTTTGACCATTCACGCCCGAGGGGTCGGCACGGTCGGCAACAGCATCACCCTATCGGCTTCGCCGACAAGCGGCAGCTTTCAAGCCGTTGCCAGTGGTTCCACCCTGAGCGGGGGCCTAAACGGCCAATGGTTGACGGACACTACTTCACTCCCGCGGCTGAACCGTGCGGCCCGCGACTGGCACAGGGCGTACTTCGTTGCACTCGACAGCTACGGCATGGAAGCCACGGCGTCTTTCAGTATGGAGTTGTCGCACGGCGACTCCTCACTGGCGGTCGGGTTGGCGCAGCGTTACCCGGACGGGGCGGCGGTCTTGCTGAATACGCCCGCCCTGCAGACGAACTTCTCAACCACGAGTCTGGATTTCTGGAAGCAAGCCTATCTGGAAATGGCGCAGCTACAAAGCGAGGCGCTGGTTACGCCCTACCTGCAGTTTGGCGAAGTGCAGTGGTGGTACTTTCCCAACGCCGCCGGAATGACGTTCTACGACGACTACACCAAGACCGAGTTCCAGAATCAGTATGGGCAAGCGATCCACGTTTTCACGAGCAATGCGGAGTCGCCGGACCCTTACCCCGAAGAGGCGGCATTCCTACCGGGTCTGATTGGAACCTTCACACAGACGATCCGCGATTTCGTCAAGGCGACCTATCCGCAGGCGAAGTTTGAAGTCCTCTACCCCCATGACGTCAACGACTTTGTGCTGACCCGGGCGGTCAACTATCCAGACTCCGATTGGACCGTCGCCAATCTGGACGTACTGAAGACGGAAAACTTCACCTATACGGGCGCTCGCAACCTGGACAAAGCCGTCGAGTCGATCCGATTCCCTCAGGACAAGGGTTTTCCGCGTAATCGCGCGGCCCACTTGGTGGGAGTGTTCAATGTCTCGGAACCCTGGAATTGGGAGCGACGGCTCGCGCGGGCCGAGATGGTGGAATCTGTCGTCTTCTGGGCCTTTGACCAGTTCTCGATGATCAGCTATGGTCTGCCGCTCAGCGAGGGCATTCGACGCAGTAGGTTTGTGCGGTGACGTCTAGGTTGGATAGGCACGTCGATTACTCGCTGTTGAGGTCGATCCGCAAGGTGTGCGGACGGGAGATAGAAGAAGCGGTCGAGGGCGATCCGCGACGGTGTGCCGTGTTGGCGGCGCTGACCGCAAACGGTTCGGGCGGATCGGCCGGCGCCCGCCGTTTCTCGCCTGCTCTCTATGAGAATCTGCGTCAGAAGTTGCAGGGTGTGCGTCTGCCGGCGGTCCTGGCCTCTCGGCGCGAGTTGGAACGCTATCTGAAGAAGCACGGGCAAGGCTCCGAACGAGATGCCCTCCGGCGGCTGGGAAGTCTGCACGGGTACACCTTGATCCCCGGCTATCACTGTGCACGGTGGAAGATTCCACTAGACGAACTGAAAGACGCTTCGTCTCATTTCTCCCATGCGAATCGATTGATCGAGGACTACTGCAGCAAGTATCGTCTCGATCCCGAAGAGGACCTCGCGCGGCTCGGCCACCTTTGGGCCGGGGAGCAGGGTCTCGGAGGAACAAAGACCTCGATGTACGTCGGCCGACTTAGGATGCGGGTCGATCTCTATAGAAGAATTCTCGAAGACGGCAGGCGCAGAGCAGCCTGATGCTATGACTGGCACGTTCGACACGGCGGGCAAGCAACGAAGTAATGGCGGACCTATCGCTTGCTTCGGCCGTCACCTGGTGAGGAATGCGGGCTAGGTCGAAGTGGGGGTCGCGCGGGGCGGCGAGGTCGCCGCACCCTTCCACGACGCGCCTTCGACCGTGGGGACTGAGCAATGATGTTGCGGGTACTGGCGGTGTTCACGTTGGCGGCGGCTCTGTCGCCACACCTGTCGGCTCTCCACGTCAAGGTCGTTTCGGTGGATTACAAGGCCGGCCGCGTCACTCTTCTACTGCCCATGCACAACGCACGGATGGAAGCCGTGCTGCCGGCGGAGGAACCCGAGATTCGCGTCCGCCTGGACCAGTTCTACGAAGCTGAGATCGAACCGGGGAAGGTGAATACCGTCAAACGCAACTTCGTGCGTATCAAGATTCCACGTGAGGGGTCCGTGAGATTTCGGGTGCGGAAGATTACGTTTCTGGAATGATTGCGTCCGGCGGATTATCACTACTTCTGCCGCCGTCCTGCTGTTGAGATTAATCTCTTGGATTCTCTGTCTCTCAGGCTCCACTAAATCAGGGTCCGGTTGTTATCCCGCTATTCCCCAACGAAGGTGCCATCCGGTCTCAGGACGAAGTCTTGGGCGAGCGGACTGAAAGCGCTCCAGCCCCCATCGTCAATCCCGACGACCACTAGCAAATCGCCTTGGGGTTGGTCGACCCAGTGAGCGTCTGCTTCGATCGTGTAAAGCACGCCGGAGGGTCCTGTCACTTCATAGGCTTATGTCTCCGATCAGATCGCGCAACTGGGCGTAGGACCGGAGACGGTATTTGCCGACCTCTTCGGCGATGATTTCGTTGGCCTCGGCCTTGTGTATTGTGAACAGCTTTCACGGAAGAATCCAAGAGAGCGATCGTCAATACCACTCCCTCAGCCGCACCTCGATTGCCTTTTCATCCTTCAGCGCATCGGCAAACACGGCGAGGTCCGAACCTCGATAGTGGTAGGGGTAGACGACTTTGGGACGAAAAGCCCTGACACCGTCGGCTGCTTCCTCAGGTGGCATGGTGTAGGGGAGGTTCATGCACACGAACGCGATGTCGATATCCTTCAGCGCCCTCATTTCGGGAACGGCCTCGGTGTCCCCCGAAATGTATATTCGTTTCCCGCCGACATTGAGAACATAGCCGTTGCCACGCCCCTTGTCGTGATAAAGCTTGCCGGGTTGGGGCCCGCGTTTGAGGTTGTACATCGCCACGGCTTCAATCTCGATCCCACCGACGGTTGTCTTTGCGCCGTTGTTCAGTACCTTGGCTTCCGTGACCGTCTTGGCTACGGCGGCAGGTGCAACAATCACCGTGGATGTCTTCTTCACCGTCGCGATTGCCTTGGTATCCATGTGGTCGCCATGAACGTCGGTGATCAGAATGACGTCCGCCTTCGGCAGAGCTGAATAGTCGGCCTGGCTCCAGGGATCGACGTGCCAGACCTGCCCGCTGAACTCCAACATCAAGCTGCCGTGTTCGACCGGCGTAATCCTCAATCCCCCAACGGACGTCTTCTCGATGTCGGCTGCTGCTAGCGGTGCGGCAAGAACGGCGACCAACAAGAGGACGGGAATGAGCTTCATGACATGCCTCCTTGGGTGAGCGTTCATTATTACAACATCGCAGTGACCGCCCTGCAAGGCATACGCGGCGAGCCTTGGTCCGAACCGAGAGAAGCTAAGGCTGACGGGGCTGTTGAGAGAGGCGTATGGGGGGCTCACTCCTGTGAGAAATGTTTCCAAGCGCCCGAGGGAGCACCGGGCAGGGCTAAATCACACCTCGCCGCCCCCCGCTGCCGACGAAGCGAGGGTCTACGAGATCACGCGTGTCGTGGTGGAACAAGCGCCACCCGTCGTAGACGAGTTCGCCGACATAGTAGGCGTCCCGATAGAGGCTGTGCTTGTCGGGCAACTCCTCGCGTTGGCGGGGGTTTCTGAGTTGGGGATACAAGACGAAATCCAAATACGTATCGGCATGGAAATATCTGCCCGCAAAAGCCAGCTCGGAGATCACATCAGGACAGCGGCGTCGCAGGAATGAGGCAGCCTGCTCGGCGGTCGGGTCCTCGGGCAGCTTGGCCATCTCATCTTCGATCGCTTGTAGCTCGTCGGCCACCGTCTTTCGGCCCCGTGCTTTCCACAGTTTGGAACGCCTTAGAAAGGCTCGAACTCTTGCAAGCCCGGAGAGCAAAAAGACGGTTGCCATCAGCGGTACAACGTATTTTCGGAAGAAGCCGAGGTCCACTCCTTCAGCGTTGATGCCCTGAACCCACCAGTACCCGAGAACCACTCCCACCACTCCGACGATCAGGCCGACAGGCAGCTTCCGGCCCGCGACAAAGCGCCAATAGAACGATTTTAGGGAATCCCTGGTCTGACGCAATGCTTCACTGGCTCGGGCGGCGGCGAAAACCGACTTATCCCAATCGTAGTGCGCCATGGTCGGGGGGTAATAGAGCAGGAAGAGTTTAGCGGTCGGGGTTTCACGTCCGGAGAGGTGGCACTTCATCGGAATGGGAGACGAAAGAATACGATATTTCTTTGCAAGGATATCACACGGCGTGCAACTTTCAGCCGCCTGGAACCCGAGTCTGACGACTTGCCTGCGCCATTCGGTCTTGTGCAACGCCTAGGTGATGGCACAGCTCCGAGACCCCTCGATTCCCTGGGGCCTCGATGTACTAGGTGTGCCGGCAGATCAACGCCCGCTTTCGGGCCACCCGGTTCCGCGCTCTGCGCATCTCCGCCTTTCGCCGAGCAGACTGAAACCGGCTTTGGTGGAGTTTCTGCGGGGCGCTAGTTCAGCGGGACGCCGAACAAGGCTTCGACCGTGACTGGCTCGTCGCCGCGAAACGCCGGCAAGAACTCCCAAGAGCGTAGACTGGCGAGTATCACGTTGTCCGTTTCCGGGTTGGATCCATGCACCACACGGAAGTTTTTGAGGATGCCTTCCTCGTCAACCACGGCGTAGATGATCACGCGCGCCGGTATACCGTCGGGGGTGGAGCTAGCCATAGACTCCAATGGCTGCATGCGCATGGCGAACGGAGGACTAACTTTTTTGCGGGGGCGGATACGGATCACGCCGTTCGAGATATTGAGGCGTCGGGAGCCTGAGTTCGGCAAGCAGAATTGCATGATCCATTTGCGGGGAGCCTCCGGCACGTCTAGGTAAACCGTGTAGATAGGACTACCTGTCAAGGTGCCACGCGCTTCCATAAGCGCGGTCTGGGAGTTCGAGATCAGGATGATGCCGTACTTCTTCCGGGGGAGCGGCTTCAGCGGCCCCCGAGCAGATGCCTTGCTCGCTGCCACTACCGCTGACTCCGAGGGCGTTTCCCCGTCCCCCGTGCCCGAGCCGACCGAGCCTCGTGTCTGTGCGCTGCGAGTGCCCGTCTGTGAAGCGCCGGCCTCCACGGATTCCTCGATTTTCTCACCGCTTCCTACCCCTTCCTCGAATGGCGTGCTGGAGGGTCGGGGCTTTATTCCGGCGGTCAGCGCAGCCAACACATCGAAGACTTCCGCGTTTCCCGGTGCTTCGCCGAGACCAGCAACTACTCCGTCATCCAAACCGGCCTCCACCCCACCCTCACCGTGAGATCCCTGCTCGGCGGTCGCTTCACTCTCTGGATCATCGGCCCCCCTGGAGACGATGGGGCTCGCAATGTCGGCCTGTGCCAGTTGATTCGGAGGAGGAGGCTGCAAAGGCGGAGTCGGCTGAAAAGGAACCGCGGCCGGCGAGCTGTCCGTAGGCGCCAAGTCCGGAGCGTCCGTGGCCGTCAGACCCTCGAGAAGTTCTTGCTTCAGGTCCGTAAGCGTACCGAGTTGCAACCCCATTTCCAGCAGGAACGAAGGAGTCAGCGGCGCGGGGTTCTGACTCAATATAACTAGGGTCGTTGAGTTCGATCCTTCCCCCAGTGAAGGAATCTCTTCGACAGGTTCGAAGGGTGGTTTCACCCCGCCGAAGGGTATGACGTCGGCCGGCGGGACAGCTAGTGCTGGGTCCCGAGGCAGCACCGGACTGTCGGCGATCTGTAGATCCGCCAGGGCAAGCTGTTGGTTGGAGGCCAGCAGTTGAGGTTCCGCCTCCGGCAGCTCCCAGCGAACCGACTCCTCGGGTTTTTCCCAGCCCGGCTCGACAAGCAAAGCGTTTTCTAACTCCCGCGGTTTCGCCGCCCACTGCATCACGGGCGGCAGTTTCGGGCTGTAGTCGGCCGGAAACTCCAGGGCTAAGTCCGAGCGCAAGATGACGTCGCGGAGTGCTGGGTCCGGTGTTGCGATCTTAGGCAGCACGATCTTGAATCGTTGCGTAAGAAGAGGCCTCTCGGGGGGTCTTTGCTTTTCGGCGGCTTTGGCCAAGGCCGCCGCGGGAGGCGGAGACTCGGCAGGATCCCGCTGCTCTTCTGTCTTGAGACTGGGAGGAGAACCTGACGACTCCGGTTCGGGCTGCTTTTCTTTCTCCGGTACCGGATCTTCCGGCTCGGCTTCCTCTTCCAGGTCAGCCGGAGCGACCAGTGGAACCTCGGGTATCCGGTATTCGAGCACGACGAGATCATGCCTTTCGAGATCAAACATTAGCTTGTGCGGATGGAGAGCCTGCAGCCACGGAATGAGTGCAATGCCGAACAGGTGCCCGAACAACGAGCCTAGGAAACTCAGGCGGCGCGTGAGGTGGCCAGAGGGTAGCGGAGCAAACAGAGAGAGGGCCGCGTGTTTATTAGGGGCGTCAACCGCGATTAGCGAATGCTCGGGCCGCGAGCGAATGAGGTAGACCAAAGCCGCAAGCAGAAGGCCCGCGGAGGCCACTCCTACAACGACATCCAGTGGGGGGATCTCGGGTAGCTGTTGCATCCGAACGCTGGAAGTGCCAGTTACAAAGGAAAGTGTAGAAACTTTAGTATACGTCTGGAATCGGGCGATCCCATTAACTGTTTAGGGCTTTTGACCTACGGGGCCATAGCTGTCTACCCTCCCAAACGCGTAGCGAATCTCCAAAAGGAGCGGGATCCCGACAACTGGATAAATTCTCCTTCAAAGACTGGAAGCAACGTTTCCCAGCGAAAGAGGGCCGCCGCCGTAAGCCGGATCAATACCTCACATTCCCCATATTGACGCGTACGGATCGGTTCGGCCACGTTACGGAAGGCCCAACTTCATTCACGCCCCGCTTGCTGAGCGCAAAAAGACTCCGCCAGTCCGCACTATGGCAACATCGGACTGAAAGTCACAGGCGTTGGCAGGCGGGACGGATGCTCAAAGCCATCAAGAAGCACGCGGGGGAGGCGAGCTAACCGGTCAAAGACGTCGCGGGCTGCAACTCGGGATCTAGTGATGCCAGCACCCGGCGGGCTTCCTGCTGGAGCTTACCCATGGAAGATACGAGATCGACAGTGTCGGCGCGGACGTAGACGAACGCCCCCAGCAAGCACCGAAGTCGCAGCACCGTGTAGAGTCCGTAGAAGATGAGAAGCTGCCGGAACACCACGGATCCTAGGAGAGGATCTTTGCTGGTTGGCACCAGATGACGGCAAAACCTCCACAGTTGATGGAAGTCGGCGCGAAGCTGACGGAGGTAGAGAGAGAGTACGCGCCGACGGTAAAGGCGAAATCGACGTTCCATGCCCAATGTCCGACCTTGCTGGCTCCGTAGAAACTCCCGGTCCTGCTGTGCGAAGAGGCGGGCCATTGGCCGATAGGTTTCCTCGGCGGGCGTTTGGTTAGCCCAGACGGGCATAGGGGCGCCGTCATCGGCAGTGCGACCCAGCCGCCAAAGGATCACTCCCAAAGTAACTACCGCGAAAAAGATAAATCCCAGGGCCAGCCAGAGGGTAATCATGATCTAAGCGTCCTCAGTAGGGTTTCGTTGAAACTCCGTAGTCTTGCTGTCAACACCGCCTCCTGCCGCTCATCGAGCCGCCAGCGGGCTGTCGCCGTAGCCGGAACCGTCTCGCCCGCCTTTGAAAAGGCCAAAAGCCCGGCCAACCAGAAGGGAATGAAGAAGAAAAACGTGATGCTGTTCCGAACCTCGTTGAAACTGCGACCGAGTTCCGCGTGTAAAGCGTCCAGACCTACTTGTCCGCCGAACAACAGGCCGAAGACCGCGAACACCACCCGCACGTTCTTCGGTACGCTCAAAGGAAAGTACGCGATGAATGCAGCTAGCGCCAGGCAGAAGATGGTAAGGCCCAAATAAATGCCCCGCTCGGCGCGGTTCCAAGGCCCGATCAATCGCGACACCGGAAGATTGCCTGTCGAGTCTAGGATTACAATCCCCAGCACGAGCACGCCGACGCCGACTGCAATACCGTACGTGGCTAGCCTACTCAACTTTTGGAGGCCCCCGTAACCTGCTACCGCGCGATTGAAAACTTCCATCAGCACGCAAAGGTACAGCGCCCAGGTAACAGGTTGGCTTGTGACGAAGAACCAGCCGTAGAGCGGGTGCAGCTCCGCATACACGAAGGAGGAAGTAGCTGACCAGCGAGCTGCCAGTGGAGAAGACAAGAAAGGTGGCCAGGGCGGGATAGTGGCGAACTAGACCCAAACGCCAAAGACGCACGGCCCACCCCGCCTGGAGGAAGCAGGCCGCCGCCCAACTGTACACCAGAATCTGCGCAAAGTCCACGTGCTTACCCCAACGTATCCAGTAGGGGAATCAACCATTTTAGCACAGCCTGGTAAAATGGCCGCACTCTTTTCTGACTCCACGCAGTTTTTTTTAAAATCACACTCTATTCAGCTTAACGCACCCAGGCTGCTGCTAGATGCATTCGCAAGGGTCACCCGGCCAACACTTGGGGTAGGGACAGCCCGGGCAGTCCGCGGATGTCGTGGGCTGTGTCGCTAAACCGAAGAGGGCCAGCTTGCCGACCAGTGCGGCAAGTACGACTAGATACTTAACCATTTTCTCTCCTTTATATTTGGATTCCTGATTCTTCAGGCCTCTGGGCCCTTTGTGATCTTCGTTTCCTAAAACCCTACCCCGGATCGGTGGTAACATCTTCCGCCCTGAATGTTTTTTCCGACGACAGAACGCTGGGGTCTCTATCCGACTCCGAGCCCGCTTCGGACCTCAGTTCACAAATCTCACTGACTATGGGCAATCGGTGCGTTCTGAAGGGCTGGGGCAGTCGGTGTGAGGAAGACGATTTATGGTTTCTTTGTTATTTAATGCTTGCTTTTGGCGCAAGCGCGGGGCTGGCGGTCCACGGCTGCAAGTGAGTGGCGCAGGCATATCTCCCTGTGGGGGGCCGAGACTTGGCTCGTAATTGCGGCAACCTAACAAAGGGTAATGACTCGGCCATCTGTCAAGGGCGGAGCAAAATTAGACCAGTTCGGCGGAGGGAGAATAGACCAGTTTTGGGGTAGAGCGGCGGAGCAAAAATAGACCAGTGGGGGGGGAGTCGGGGTTTTGCTTCGAGTTTTTGTGGGACGGCTGGAACGCAGCCTGAGGTCGCCCGTTAGGGCGGCTGAAGGCGGAGTGGAAGGCGGCTCACAAAAACTGTGGCGAGCCGGCGGGGATCAATCCGAAGACGGAGAGCGTTGCTTCTTGCTCTGCTTGAGGCGGAAGCTATCGCCGTTCATCTCCAGGATGTGGACGTGGTGAGTGAGCCGATCCAGCAGGGCGCCGGTCATGCGCTCGGACCCGAGGACTTCGGTCCACTCGTTGAACGGCAGGTTCGAGGTCACCATCGTGGAGCCCTGCTCGTAGCGCTGTGAGAAGGTTTCGAACAGCAACTCCGCTCCGGTCTTCGACAGCGGCACGTAGCCCAGTTCATCGACGATCAGCAGGTCTTGCTTGGCGAGCTGCTTTTGGGCCCTCAGCAAGCGCCGCTCATCACGGGCTTCCAGCAGCTCGTTGACCAGCGCTGCGGCGGTAGTGAAGCGAACCCGATAGCCACCCTGGCAGGCCGCCAGTCCCAGCGCCAGAGCGAGATGCGTTTTCCCCGTGCCGGAGTTTCCTAGAGCCAACACGTTCTCGCGACGGTCGATGAACTCTCCGTGTGCCAGCTCGAGCACCAGCTTCTTGTTCAACTTGGGTAACGCCAGGAAGTCGAACGTATCAAGGGTTTTCGTGACCGGGAACTTGGCGGCCTTGATGCGCCGCTCGGTCGCTCGGCGTTCACGGTCGAGCAGTTCGAGCTCGGACAGTTGCAGCAGAAAGCGTCTCGCATCCAAGCCCTCCGTGGCGCACTGCCGTGCCACCTTGTCGTACTCGCGTAAGAAGGTCGGCAGCCGCAGTGCTTTCAGATGAGCTTCCAGCAGCAGTTTGGATCTCGCCATCAGTCCACTCCCTGTGCCAGCAGCACCAAATAATCTGTTGTCGATGTCTGTTCGACTTGTGCTGTGGGTAAGTGCGGATACTGCGTCAAGTCCAAGCGGGGCGGCCGTTGCTCGATCCGACACAGGACGAGGTGCTTGACGGCGTCGAAGCCGATCGTTCCCAACTCAACGGCCTGCCGCGCGGCGGCGGTGACGTCGGTGAGCGGGAAGTCTTCGAGTAAACGCAGCACCTGCACGTACTCGCGCTTGCCTGGTTTACCCAGCCGCACTTCGAGCAAGCGTCTCAAACGCACGAGATCTTGCGGTAACTGCCAACCGACGAGCGGCGCGGCTTGATCCAGCGCGTTCGTCTTGCGCTCCAGCAAGGCCAGGTAATGCAGCGGATCGAAGATCAACTCCTCGCGTTCGTAGCTGCGCCGATGCCGGGCGATCTCTTCGCTGCCGCAGCCGATGACCACCTCATCGACGTAAGCTCTCAGCAGTACTTCGCGGTGGCCGTAGCGCGTCGGAACCGAGTAGTCGTTGGTCCGATAGCGCACCAGCGACAACGACGTCACCCGCGTCGTGCGCTTGTCGCAAGCGTCATACCCGACAGCAGGCAACGTCAGAAACGCCTGGCGGTCGCGCTCGAAACGCTCACCGATCGTTTCCGAGTGTCGCCGCAAGCGCCGTCCACGGTTCTTGCGGCACTTCGCTTCGAGGTGTTCGTTGAAGGCTTCCCAACTTGAGAACCTGGGGATCGGCACCATAAAGTTGCGCCGCGCATAGCCCACCAACCCTTCCACTTTGCCTTTGTCGTTGCCCTTGCCCGGCCGCCCGAAACGGTCGGCGAACAGATAATGTGACTGCAGCTCGGAGAAGACACGGGTCCTCTGGCGTGTGCCGTCTCCCAGGATCCTCGCCACCGCTAGCTTCGTGTTGTCGTAGACGATGCTGCGCGGCACGCCGCCAAAATAGCGAAACGCCGCATTGTGCCCCTCGCAGAATGCCTCCGTCGTCTCGGCCGGAAACGCTTTCACGAATGCGTCATCGCTATGCGGCAGATCGACGACCAAGAAGTGCGCCTTGCGCTGCACTCCGTTGATGACGACGACCGCTTCGCCGAAGTCCGCCTGGGCGTCACCCGGCGGATGCGTCAGCGGCACGAACATCTCTTGTCCGCCCAGCTTCTTCTCGCGTACGTAGTCCTTGACGGTCGTGTAGCCGCCTGTGAACCCGTACTCGTCGCGGAGGCGGTCAAAGATGCGCTGTGCGGTGTGGCGTTGTTTCCTCGGACACTCCCGATCGTCGGTCAGGATCTGATCGATGATCCCTGTGAAGGCCTCCAGTTTGGGACGCCTCGCCGGTTTGCTCCGCCGATAGCCCGGCGGAATCCGGTAGCGCAACATCTTGCGCACGGTCTCGCGAGCAATCCCAAAGCGCCGTGCTGCTTCGCGTTCGCTTAGCCCTTCGACGCAGACACTTCGTCGTACTTGAACGTATAGCTCCACCCGATACATCCCTCCGGTGTTCCACAAAACACCTCGGGGATGCTTGCGGACCACATCAGCGGCTTGGTCCTCCGCCTCCTCTGGGAGCCTTCACACCGCCGCTATGTGGTCTAGTTTGTCAGCGCCGTTCTCAGATACCGGCTGTAACGAGCCAATCTTTACCGTAGGTACACTCGGTCAGAGTCTTGCGGTTTCATTCTACACCCAAGAAGCGGAGGAGCCACGGGAAGGAGAACACTAACTGGTTGATATGGTGAATGTTAGGTGGCTCCGTTCTATTGTGAACGGCGTTGCTGCTAGAACGTCGGTGCGCGACAGGCTCGCGGTTGCGGACAGATGGCGGCTAGGACAAACAAGATTGTTTGTCCCACCTGAGGGCTAGCCCGCTTTTCTCACGACAAAACTGTAGGGGCGGGCCGCTGCGCCCGCCCAGAGAGGTTCTCACGGGGTTGGGTTGGGTGATCGAGTGGGACGGAGTGTGCATCTCTCGAACGGGCGGACACGGCGGTCCGCCCCTACAAACAAAGCCCGTGCAACGCTGGTCGTCCGAACGCTCGTGAGAAATGCTGACTAGGACAAGCTAGATCACTGGTCGCCACTGACCAAAAAACTACGCCCCTGCAACGTTTTGACGCTGCAGGGGCGCGAATCTTTCAAGCTATCGGGGGCTTAAGCCCCCAAGCCGGCCTAGAAGCGGAACTTCAAGTGAAATTGAATCCGCCTGGGCAAGGTCGTGCCGAAATATTGCCCGAACGAGCTATTGGAGACATTCGTCTGCAGCCCAGTCACGTTGTGGCGGTTGAAAATGTTGATAAACTCTGCTGCGAATTCAACCTTATAATGTTCCCGGAACGGGAATATCTTCTGGATTGCGATATTCTCGTTCATGTAGCCACAGGGTCTGAAACTGGGCAGAATACTGGTGTCCCCCAACTGGAAAGATCCTGGGACGGAGAAAGCACCGGCGTTCAGAGACACATCGCCACTGCTATAGTCGCCACAGCCTTGGCCGGTGGCAATCTCCCCCTGCTCTCGGTTCGCCCAGATCGATTGGAGACCTCCAGGAACTGCCGCACTGGTAGTCACCTTAATGGGCGATTCCCTCCAATAGTGCTGGATGGCTGACAGGCGCCAGCCTCCCACAAGATGCTTGACCACCGGATTCGTTATGCCACCGCCAAAGCGCTTGCCGGGGCCAAAAGGCAAGTCGTAAAGGTAGCTGAGGTTTATCTGCTGGGGTCGGTCGGCAGCAAACAGTCCTTTCAACCCACCGCGCAGATCGGTGTGCTGGAGATCACCCCTCCCGGAGGCCTGGCCCTGACCTCCAAAACCACCGCCGTTCGCTAGGGTTTTCGAAATCGTATAGGCAAACAAGAAATTCAGTCCGTGTCCGAAGCGTTTCTGCAGGGTCGTTTGCAACGAGTGATACTGCATATTCATCGTTGGGGAAGATATATCGTTGACCGTCTGAAAAGCCGGGAAGGGCCGTAAAGCCTGCGCCACAGACCCTTCGAACGATGCGTACGGCTTCTGGATTCCCGCCGCCCGCGCCACGTCGGAATCAATGGGATTATTCAGAATAGTACCGAGACTCAGAGCGCTAAGGGGTAGCTGGTTTACCAGCACATGACCGTCGCTGGGCAGACCATTGGCCAGCAGGCCGACGTAGTCGGACCGGAAGATCAGGCCCCCCCCCAAATCCCGCTCAATCCCAAAATTGATGTTTTGGTTCAGGCCTGGCTTTGACTGTTCCGGGAAAAAAATGGGGTGCGCAGAGCCGTTGGCAACAGCAGGGTCCAGATTGGGGAACCCGCCAGAAAAGAACCCAGTGAAGTCGGGCACTCCGTCGTTCCAGTTAAATGCTGGGGTCACACCATTGTCTATACTCTGAAAGGTTGCCCTGAGCTGCATAAAACCGGTGGTTCGAATGCGGAACCCGCTGCCATAAAGCCCAAAAAAGGCGGGGGTCGAAAGGCCATAGCTGGCCCGGATGAGGGTTTTGTCAGTGAGAGTATATGCCAAACCGAAGCGCGGGCTGAAGGCTTTATAATAGGTATCCCATATGCCTTTCCGCCCGTTGCGCCCTGGGCCTTCCCCGAAGAAGGTAAGGGCTCCCGGGAGGCCATCCATGCCTGGATTCGGACGGTTTAGATCAAAGTTGGCGATCCGGTCATAGCCCTCCCTCATGGGGAGAAACAGGTCCCAGCGAAGACCATAATTCAGGGTTAGTTTGGGCCTGACTCGCCACGAATCTTGCACGTAAAACCCCCAGGTGTTGGTACTCCATCGGACATCTTGAGGACTCTGTATCCCTCCGTTATCTATTTCACCCAGCAGGAAGGATGCATAGCCGTTTCCGGTCGCGCCGAAACCGGGCAGGCCGGTCTCCCGTGACGTGAAGTTAAAGGCTCCCATAGTCTCCGCGGTGACGTTCTGCGGTGAGACATTCGACAAATATTGCACCCCAATCTTGATGTTGTGGTTTCCCGTCGTCCAGTTCAGATCGGCAGCGGCCGGAAGTGTCTGTTCCTGTTGCTTGACGTTGCTGAAAAAGAAGCCCATCCCCGTGGTCCCATTATCGAAACCGATAGAGGGCGTCTCGCACGTAATGGTGCCTTGCAGCCCCGAGTCGCAACCTTGTGTCCTAGCACCGTCAACGCCTATAAGGTTGGAATCCGGGGTTCTGTTGAAGCCGGCGCGGATGCCGAATAACAGAGTGGGTGAGATCGTCCAGTCATAATGCATCCTCGTTCGATACGCCCCGTCAATGATCCCAAACGCACTGGTAACACGAGGGTCGGGAAAAGTGCCTCCCAATTGGCGCAGCCCATCAAGATGCGAGTAAAAGAAACTTACTCTGTGGCGGGCTTGAGAGTCGATATAGTAGTCGACCTTCGTTTGGTATCGGTTCAGGTCGTTGAAGTTTTTAAGTGTACTTCCTATCCAGTTCCCCAGTGTTCCCTGCTGGGTTGGAAGAGGATACGGCTCCTGCAAAAATTGCGAAATGGGGCTCAGCCTGCCTTGAGGGATGGCGTTGTTCGGGAAGGGATCGCGCAGGAACCCGCCCGCTCCGTCTGAGCGCGTGGTGGCCGGGTCATAGATCTGACCCTCGAAGGCGGTACTGCCCTCAATCTGAGGGCCCAACCACTCGCTGAAATCTCCTTGCCGCATCAATGGCGTGGGCGCGGACAAGGTTGCGTTATTGGGCTCGACCCGGAAGCGGTAGGCTTTGTACCCAAAGGTGGCAAAGAGCCTGTCCTTCACGAGCGGTCCACCCACAAAAAGGCCCCATTCATTTTGCTTGTTTTTGCTTACCGTCCCGCTCAGCCAGCCGGCGGAATCCAGCGCTTCGTTGCGTAAATAATGGTACAACGTGCCGTGAAGGTCATTGGTCCCCGATTTGGTCACCAAGCTGACCTGAACGCCGCTGTTCCAACCATATTCGGCGTTTGTGTTGTTGCTCAGGCGAAATTCCTCATACCCCTCGGGTTCCGGGGTCTGGCTATCCCTAATTTGTCCATGGCCGCTGACACTTGCCATCAACCCATCAATTTGGTAGGCGGCCCCTCCCTGCGGCGCGCCCGATATAAAGGCTTGGTCCGTTAGTGCATCGGTTGGGGAGAAAATCACCCCTGGCATCGTACGCAGAAAATCCGTAGCGCTTCGGGCCGATCCACTCATGAGCAACGGCAGCTCGGTGATTTCTTCGGTGGTCCTCGTGGTTCCGACGACGTTCGAACTCGTGTCCACCGTCAGCACTTGCGCGGTGACAGACACGGTTTCGGTGACGTCTCCGATTTCGAGAGCAAAGTCCACGGTCTGGGTGACGAAGGAGACAATCCTCAGCAATCGTTCGCCGCTCTTAAAACCTTCTGCGCGGGTCCGAACGCTGTACTCGCCCAGCGGAAGCCGTATGAATGCGTAAGCGCCCGCAGAGTTGGTTGCGACCTCCTTTACCACGCCCGTAGCCTCGTGCTCCAGGGTCACGGTAACGTCAGGAATCACCGCCCCGGTCGCGTCACTCACGGTTCCCCGAATGTGGCCGACGTTTTCCTGGGCGTATAGGCCGGTGGCAAAGATTGTAACGAGGCTTACTACGAGTACGAGCAGTAGTTTTTCAGATCGACGACTCATGGTTTTTCTCCTCTATTCATGTCCTGGGACAATCGTACCGCCCCCCCGGGATGAGACTACGCAATTATACACCAACTGCTCAGCAGGATGTCAAGAGGATGTCAAGTAATTTTCTTCCAGCTCGATTTGGGTGCGGATGTGAGGGAGATCATGCCGCCAGGCGGTCGTATCGATCGTCTGCTGGCGCCGGGAGCCTCTAACTAATGCTTTTTCGCTTTGCCGACAGCCCGACGGGAGCTTTTGATTTGATTACCTCTTGGTCGAGAAGCACTATTTGTGAGCCGAACACCGGCCGTGGCGGCGTACGGTTTGGTACATGGGGGATCGACGTTCTCCTCCGAATACTGCCTGGTGAAGGGCGGGAGGATGTGGTAGTCTCGTTCCAGGCAGACTTTCCGACCGGTCGGCCGTTGCGGTAACAGGGGGCGAATCATGCGCATGAAAGCTGTCTTGCCATAGGTTTGTTGCTGGCAGGCGCCGTATCCTCTTACGGTCAGCAAGGACGGCCGCCAGGGGGTTCTAGTGGTACCTCGGGGCGGCAGCCTACCAGCCCAACACCGGGAGGGCCCGGCACGAATACCGGGCAGCAACAAGATCTTTCCGGCCGTATGGGCCAGCAGCAGCCGGGTTTTAATCAACCTGAGTTCCAGCGCCCAATTTTTCTTTCCGGCAAGGTCATGTTGGCAGATGGCAATCCGCCGGGGGAGCCCGTCACGATCGTGCGGGACTGCTGGGGCCAGCGTCGTCCGGAAACCTATACCGACTCCAAGGGGCGCTTCAGCTTCCAGCTCGGCGCTAGGAATTCGCTGGCTTTTGCTGATGCCCGTACCTCGCCAGCGAGCGATGACTTTGGCGCTTCCCCGTTTCTGGCCCCTGGGATGGGCGCCCCCAGAACAAACCTGATGGTTGCCGCCCGTTCGGGCCGCGTTCAGCCGTGTGAGTTGGAGGCCGACATCATACGCCGCCGCAACTCGGGCGGCGAAGGATCTCAGGCCAGTACGGGCACGCCCCGTGTGAACGCCTTCGGGCGGGTCGATTTGTCGGGCTGTGAGCTGCGGGCCTCGCTGCCGGGGTATCGGTCGGAGTCTATCCAGCTGAGACACAGCAGCGTCTTCGACAACCCAAACGTTGGTGTGATCATCCTCCATCCTCTCGCCAAGGGGCAGGGTATCTCGGTAAGCGCTACGTCGCTGGCGGCTCCTAAGCAGGCAAAAAAGGCTTATGAGAAGGCGCTGAAAGAGCTGCGAAAAAAGGACGCCATTCTCTGGTTTGCGGCCGTAAAGGCCATCGAACAGCTCGAAAAAGCCGTGGCCGAGTACCCTGAATACGCCAAGGCTTGGAGTCTGTTAGGCCGCACGCGGCTGTCGATCAACGACAAGGAAGGTGCCCGAGAGGCTTTTGACAAGGCGACGAAAGCGGACCCGAAATACCTCGGCCCCTATGAGGCTTTGTTGAGGATGGAGTTGGCGGAGAAGCGTTGGGCGGAGGTGAATCTAGTTTCCGAGCGATTGTTGAATCTCAATCCGCACATGACGGAGGTGCAGTACTACCGTGCGGTGGCGGCCTTCAATCTGGGGAAAATGGATCTGGCTGAAGGCCTTGTGCTCGGCATTCAGTCCGGCGAGGGCAGCGAGAGATTTCCCGGCACGCACCGCTTGC
Organism: Bryobacterales bacterium; assembly: GCA_965248105.1. Classification (GTDB taxonomy): domain Bacteria; phylum Acidobacteriota; class Terriglobia; order Bryobacterales; family UBA6623. Next base: position 97,199 of record CBDFIK010000005.1, on the reverse strand, counting down.
TTGGCTTGATCCACGCGCGGCAAGGCAACTTCCCTCTGGCGGCGACGGCCTACCGCGATTTTCTCGCTGCGCAACCTCTGGGGCCGGTGGCAAAGGACTTGCGCCGCCAACTCACCGAATGGGAAGCCCTGGGAGTGATCCCGAAGGCGAAAACGGCAGTCTTGACGACCCAGGAATTCCGACAAGGTCGCGACGACCGTTTGTGAATTCAGAGCGCTTTGGACACCCCCCAACCGGTTTCATTCAAGGGCGCGCCTTTTGATAACCGCGACCTCATCACCGGAGGAAAGGCTGACAGTTCGGCCAAGCTTCAGATGCTGCGGGGCGACTTCATGCCAGTAGCAACCAAGGGCGCCTACCATCACAACATCGGTACCAGTTTCGTCAAAGATAGGGAATCGAATGGTGAACCTGACGTAGTCCTTTCCCTCCACAGGGACTGATTCAAAGACGGCGATGGTGCTTTTTTCTCGAACGACCTGATTGTCGTGCGTAATGATGTCGTCCGCATATTGGAGCGGCCAGACGTCGGAAATCTTTTTCCCAACGAGATCTGTCAGGTGCCAACTGGTTAGGTGCTCGTATTCTGGATTGCCCCACAGTATTGTCCCATCAGAGTCCTTGATGACAGCAACCGCGGTGAGAGAGTTCAGGAAGAGTCTGAAGAGCCTGTCGTATCCCGAAACCCTCTCTGTGTTGCGGTCCCGAGAGGAACGATCAGTCTGAAGTAAGTCAGCTATTTCCTTGAGTGGGGCTCGGAACGTTTCGGCTAGTTGGGGTAGATTTGACTCTTCCGCGAGGGCAACGAAGGGAGCGAGGGCTGGCCCTCTAGGAGGTCTGATCGTCTCATATCTATAGATGGAGAAGGGGTTACGCCCATTTTCTGCGCCATCTGGACTTGCGTTAGGCCAAGACTTTTACGCAGGTTACCGCGATGCAGTTTCAGCGGTCGGTCAGATCCCGCTCGGAGGGTGGCTGCCGCGGGATGTACCCCAGCGCCTCCAAGAGAGGCGGGTCTTGAGGAATGCCGAACTCCACAGTCATGCCGGAAACTCCACGAGCTTCGCCCCTGGGGGTTGCTCGCAGTAAGCCGACCACGCCGTCATCAATTGGCGGCGCTTCTCGAACAGATCGCCGCGACGGTAGGCCGCCTCGACCTTGTTGGCGGGAGTGTGCGCTAGCGCTTGCTCGCACACCTCGCGGGGAAAGCTAGTTGCCTCAGCGGCCCAATCGCGAAACGAGCTGCGGAACCCGTGCGCGGTCGCATCGTGTCGGCCCATGCGCTTCAGCACTGCGCCCAGTGTCATGTCCGACATCGGCTTGCCCGTCCTAATTCCGGGGAACACAAGCTGCACCGGCTCGGATCCGAAGCGCCTCATCTCATCGAGAATTGCCAGCGCCCGAGGCGAGAGCGGAACCCTGTGCTCGCGCCGGGCCTTCATCCGCTCCGCTGGAATCACCCAAGTATCGCCGTCAATCTCACGCCACCGCGCACCTCGCCCGAGCGAGCGGCGGTCAAAATCGCGAATTCCAGCGCCCCGGCTGCAATGCCTTGCCGCCGATGCAAACTCTCCATGAATGCCGGGATGTCGCGCCACGGCAACGCCGCGAAGTGCCGCACGGGCCGCACCTTGGCGCGGGAAGGCAAAAGCTGATCTAGGTGCCCCCGCCAGCGCGCTGGATTCTCTCCGTCTCGGAGCCCACGCGCGCGGGCCCAATCGAGAATGCGTTCTACACGTCCCCGAATCCGCGAGGCGGTTTCCGGCTTCGCCTGCCAGAGCGGTTGCACCACGCGGAGCACGTCGTCCACGGAGATGCTGTCCACGGGCGACTCGCCGAAAGCGGGCAATACGTAGGCTCCCAGCGTATTTCGCCACTGCTGACGCGGATTCGCAAGGACGGCCACGAACGAACATTGGTGGTAAACATATTAGAATCAGTTCCACTTACGGACACTTCCGGAAATCTACGGAAGTTACTATGGCGGACCCCCTCTCCGCCAGAGATTCTCCGGTTTCGGGCTCATTCTCCATGCGAAGCCGCTCTGAAGATTCGTAGTTCCGGGTCGTCAAACGGGATATCCTCCAAGACGAGCGGCTTCCGAGTCCGCCATCATAAGAATCACCGTCTTGAGCGTCCCCGCAACCCAATCACGGCTCGGTGGGCCTAAAAGGCGCATCAACTCCGGCCCCAGAAAAGCAGGCCAACCAGCGAATCATCCGGACTGACGGCGAACAAACTCAGGCCTGCTAGACTATCCGTTAGAGGAGACGGACGCGATGGTATACCCCGAAGAGTTTATCGCCCCAATGCGAGAGGAGCTTACACGCCACGGTGTGATCGAGACCCGCACGCCGGAAGAGGTGGATCAGCTCCTGATCCCGGACAGCGGGACCGTTCTAATGGTCATCAATTCCGTTTGCGGCTGTGCGGCGGGCTCAGCGCGGCCTGGGGTGATTCAGTCGCTTGAGAATGACGTACGGCCGGAAAAAGTGGCCACAGTGTTTGCGGGGGGAGACGTAGCCGCAGTGGCAAGAGTGCGCGAGATCCTCTCCGATTATCCTCCCTCATCGCCTTGCGCCACGCTGTTTCGCGATGGCAAGCCGATCTACATGTTGCATCGCCACCAGATCGAGGGACGCGATCCCAGCCAAATCGCGGCTACCTTGCAAGAAGCCTACAACCAGCACTGCGTGAAGGAACCGCAGGAATAGCTCTCCGGCGTTCCGAAAAGTTGCTTCTGAAACCAGCACCACCAAGCCGGCACTTCTCGTCTTCGCGCGCCTGGTCCCAGCGTCCTTTCCACGCACTGCGCCTCGCCACGTGGTGAGAAAAGAGGTCCCCTACTCTAAACCAGGAGCGCTAAGAGTGGCGCTCGCTCACCGGGCCTGCCCGGCAGATCGATTGTCCGTGCGGTCTGATGTCGCCACGAATGGCGGCGCGGCACGCAAGAATGCGTGCGCCACAAGACAATTAGAGGTTTACACAAGGTCACGCAATGCCGTCGAAAAGCGAGCTGCTCAAGTATCGCTCGCCTGCGTCGGGGAGGATGGTGACGATGGTTTTGCCTTCAAACTCGGGCTGCTTGGCCAACCGGCATGCGACGGCGGTGGCAGCCCCGCACGAAATTCCGGAAAGAAGGCCTTCTTCGCGAGCCAGGCGCCGAGCGTATTCGATCGCCTCTTCGTCAGTGACCTGCTCCACCCTATCAACGACCGAAAGGTCGAGAGTATCAGGGATGAAGCCGGCGCCGACGCCCTGTATCAGGTGGTGATGACCAGGCCGCAGGCGTTTCCCTGCCAGTTTCTGGGAGATCACCGGGCTAAGTGCCGGCTCGACGCCTACCGACAGGATTTGCTTGCCCTTTTCGTTCTTGATGTATCGGGACACGCCGGTGATCGTGCCGCCGGTACCAATACCGGCCACCAGCACGTCGATGCCGCCGTCGGTGTCTTCCCAGATCTCCGGGCCCGTCGTGCGGAAGTGAATCGCCGGGTTGGCCGGGTTCTTGAATTGTTGGAGCATCACGTAGCGCCCTGGTTCGGCAGCGACAAGCTGTTCGGCGCGCTCGATGGCTCCTTGCATTCCTTCGTCACCTGAGGTCAACTCCAAGTGGGCGCCGAGCATCTTCAGGACTGTACGGCGCTCGACACTCATGGTCTCCGGCATCGTCAGGGTCAGCCGATATCCCCGGGCGGCAGAGACGAAAGCCAGCGCGATACCGGTGTTTCCGCTGGTCGGCTCAATGAGCTCCTTACCGGGCGCCAGAACTCCGTTTTGCTCGGCGTCCCAGATCATCGAGGCGCCGATGCGGCATTTGACCGAATAGGAAGGATTGCGGCCCTCGACCTTCCCAAGTATGGTCGCCGGCGCGCCATCGGTCACTCGAGTTAACTTGACGAGCGGTGTACGACCGATACTCAGCGAATTGTCTTCAAATACCTGTCCCATCGAAGCCTACAGAATGCACCTGACGAATGACGGCCGGTGTCTCGATCAGGGTTCCGCGCTAGATTTGCCAGTTGGCGACCCGCCGGGCGTTCTTTTCCTTCCAGCGACTGACAAGATCGGCGAAAGTCGTCTTGTCGATGACGCTCGAGAGTGCGCGCTCCACCTCTTGCCAGAGCTCTGGGAAAGGGGAGTCCGGCGGCAAGTTTCCGCGCTGCTGCTTCCGCCCAGGCGAAATCGGTCCATCGATGTGGCGTAAGATGTCCCCCACGGTGATGTTCCGCGGCGGGCGCGCTAAAAAGTAGCCTCCGTCGGCTCCGCGCCGCGAGCCTAGAAAACCGCCCTGTTTGAGCTGGGAAAGGATAAGCTCCAAGAACTTTTGAGGAATCCTTTGCCGCGCAGCTATTTCGGCGATTTTGACGGGGTCAGGACCGCCCCGACCCGCCAGATCGAACACCGCACGCAGAGCGTACTCACCCTTAACCGATACGTCCATCCTACAATCTCTATCAGTTTACTAGAGATTGTTGCGGTCGGGGTGTTCTTCGGATGGGCGCGAGTTGTCGATGGGGGCCGACAGCAAGGAATGACCGCCACCGATTTTCGCAGTTTATATCTAATCGAAACAAAGCACTTCGACGAACCGAAACCGGGGACAGGAAGGCCTGAAAAAATGCTGGGGACGGTCAACCGCAGCTGAAGATGTCATTGATTCTACGTGCCCTCTAGGAGGCCGCTTGTGACAGTCCCCGATTTTTTCACACCTTCCAGTCCCGGTTTCTACCGGGAGCTACGAGGCCGGAGAAGCTGAAAACATGCGATCCTAGTAAGATCCTAGCGACTGCTCCGTGGATCTTTTGATCAACGCCGGACTCTTGGTGCTTATCCTTGGATCGAGCGCCCTCCTAACAAATGCCTACACCCGCCGCGCCTACAATCGCTGCTCCCGTTGCGGCAGCCTCAACGCCAAGCGCAGGAGCGAGTGCCGAACTTGCGGGCAACCGATCGGAGCGTGACAGGCGTTCAATTGCTCGTAGGCGTTCACCGCGGCAGACCTCAGCTTCCACGGTTTGGCCCGGTTCCCGTGTTATGATGCGGCCTTGAATCTGAAGCTGCCCCAGTTCGCTCTGGCCACGTTACTGATCGCCTGGCTGGTGATCGCCACTCCCGGCCTCAGAGACCAGTATTCCGAGACAACCAAAGTTAGAGAGATGCTGGGCGGCCGTTCGGTCGACGAGCGAACGGCCCTACTGGACAATCCTGGTTTTCGTGTCGCTGAAGAGATCGAGCTGGCAGTGCCGGCCGACAGTTGTGTACTTGTTTTGGCGTACTCCGGCCCGGCCGCCGTTGATTATTATCAGGCTCGATTGGCTTACTATTTGTACCCCCGTCGTGTCCGGGTCGTCGACCGCATATCAACCCCGGCCGAGGGATGCGAATACTTAGCTGTGTTCCGAGACTCGCCGAGAAACCTGGCTGCCGAACCTTTCCGTGGCACGTGGGACGAGAAGCAACTCGAGCGCCGCCTCTCCTCGCTCGATCTAGTCTCTGACGGCAGGTTCGCGGACATCTTCCGAATACCCTGAGGCGTTTGTCCATGATCCTAGTTGGACTCGCACTCACCTGCTTGTTCGGTTGGATCTTACTTCCATCCAAGGCCGAGGGTAGCATTCTGTCCCGCTTGAGCTTTTCGTTTGGCGCCGGGGCTGCCGCGATCTCGATACAGATGTTCGCCTACAATTTCGTCGGGCTCGGCTGGAGCCGTCTGAGCCTGCTCGCGCCGTGGACAATCGCCTTGGTGTGGCAATTGTATCGCCGCCGGCCGCTTCTCCGTTTGGGCCCATGGCAGGACATCGGTTGGCGGCACGGACTTTTCTCGCTCGGCGTGCTTGTGCCGATTCTCGTTTGGCTCCCCTACGAGCGGAGCATGCCGCTGACAAGTCAGGCCTGGGACACCTGGGCGATCTGGCTCTTTAAAGCGAAAGCCTTTTATCTGGACGGCAGCATTCATCCGTTTCTCGAACGGAGCGGGGAGTTCGTTACGCAGCCGGGGTATCCCCTGCTCATCCCTCTTTACGGAACTTTCCTCTACGTATGGAACGGCGGCGTGGCGGACCAGGCCGCCAAGCTGACGTCTCCCTGTTTCTTTCTAGCCACGCTGGGCGTGTTCTATCACTTTGTACGCCGCCTGGGATGGAAGACCGCGGCGATGGTGTTCACCGTGATTCTGGCCAGCCTGCCAATGTTCGGCGCCGTTGCGTTCAAACTGGCGGGCTACGCTGACACCGCGCTGTCGCTCTACCTGGTCGCGGCGACAGGTTTTTTGTATACCTGGTACCGCGATGGCAGACTCAGTGACCTGGCTGCTGCCGCTTTGTCGGCGACTGCGGCCGCGTGGACCAAAAACGAAGGTCAGTTCTTCTTGTTGGGGTTTATGCTACTCGGCGTCGTTGGACTAGTGAGGCGACGATCGTCATTGGCCGGCTGGTGCTGGCTGCTGCTCCCTCCGGCGGTTGTTTTGATTCCCTGGTGGGCGGTTCGCCGGATGCACGGTATCGAAGCGGCCGGGTTCGTGCCGGGCTTGGATTTCGAAGCAGAGCTGTTTTGGGTTTCGCTGCGCACCTTGGCGGCGAAAGCCAGTGAGCTTGGATCCTACAACATAACGTTTTACCTGTTTATCGCGAGCCTTGTCGCTGCGGTGCGCTTGAAGCCGGCAAGATCTTTCTGGATCATTCCCGGCCTCGTGTGTTGGCAGCTTCTGGGAGCGCTGCTGGCTTACGCCACGGGACGGAATGACATCCAATGGTGGCTAGAAACATCCGCGGACCGAATTCTCGCTCAGATTGCCCCGTTGGCACTCATGACGGCCGCGTTTGTCATGTCTCACTGGCGGCAACAGGCCGCTAGGAGTTCCGAGCCGGTCAGTCAGGGTCGCGCTTCACCGTTGCGTGGCGCGCGCCGGTCCCGCAAGCGGGGTCGCGGATCCCGATGAGCATGCCCGCGGAAGTCTTGCCGGCGGTTGACGCTATCCCCAGCCCCCTTTTACAGTAAAAGTAGAAATCGTTGGTCCGCTCACCTCAATAGCGGTCCTTGGGCGGGCCGCATCAACCGGCAAGGTAGGCGGAAGCGCGTGATGGTCGCGCTGAACCGAAATGCATTCTCACTCAGTCAGCCCCGCGACAGGCCGTAAACTACAGCTCTCTCTGTGGATCACTGCCGCCTTCATCGTTGTCGAGTTCGCGGCGGGCATCAAGGCCCAGAGCTTGGCGCTGCTGTCGGACGCCGGGCACAACTTTACGGACGCGCTAGCTCTGGCGTTGGCGTGGTTTGCCTTCTATCTGCAGTCGAAGCCGCCGAACGAAACGAAAACATTCGGCTACCACCGGGCCGGCGTGCTGTCGGCTTTCTTGAACGCCGCTACGCTGGTCTTGCTCGCCCTTTTCATCTTCTATGAGGCTTCCTTGCGGTTCCTCTCGCCCCGTGAGGTGCAGGAAAACATCATGATCGTGGTGGCCGGCGCCGGGTTGGTCGTCAACATCGGTGTGATGGCGGCTTTACGTGCTGAGCGCCGCCACGACATCAACATTCGGGGCGCCTTCATGCACATGTTGGGCGACGCGCTTTCGTCGATCGGCATCATCATCGGCGGGGTGGTGATCGCCTACACCGGGCTCCTATGGATCGACCCACTCCTGTCGGTTTTGATCGGAGTGCTTATCCTGTGGAGCGGCTGGGACATCATCCGAGAGTCGCTGAACATTCTGCTGGAAGGATTGCCACGCGGCATGAAACGAGAAGACATTTGTCGGGCCTTGAAGGAAATCGACGGTGTCATTGATGTGCATGACGTGCACGCTTGGAGCTTGTCCTCGAACTCGCACGCGCTCAGTTGTCATGCTCTGATCAATGACCTTCCGCCTTCGGCCAGTGATCAGATCTTGCGGCAGATCAACGACGTGCTAGGGGAACGCTTCCACATCCATCACACGACCATCCAGTTTGAACACGTGCAGTGCGAGCACGCTGAAAGCATCTGTTCCAGCCACCCCGTAGAAGTTGCCGCCAGCCGCCGATAGGCCCGACTTGATGGAGCCTGGCTTCCACCTTTTCTCGAAAACTCGTTTCTGATGTGACGACGTTAGCCCGCATTTCTCACGACAAAACTGTAGGGGCGGGCCGCTGCGCCCGCCCAGAGAAGGTTCTCACGGGGTTGGGTTGGGTGATCAAATGGGACGGAGTGTGCATCTCACGTAGGGGCGGACACGGCGGTCCGCCCCTACGAACAAAGCCTGTTCAACGCCGGTCGTCCGAACGCTCGTGAGAAATGCGGATTAGGCAAGCCACACTTGGATTGTGACGGTGCAACAGTCCATTGAACCTACCGGGGACATGGGTAACACTTTATGCCAAGCACATGGGTAACACTTTTGGTCCGGGGAGCGGGCTGGACGCGCTCGGGTCCGACTCCAATCTGCCGGTCACGGACGGCAACGTCTTTTGTTTTAAGTAACTTCTGGCTCCTTGTCCGGGGAAATTCTAGCGGCCCGCGATAGAATAGACGCAGGCGGCTGTCCCAGAAAGGACTGGCAAGGTCGGGGATCGCCACAAGCGGTTTAGCAGTAACGTCATTATAGTGTCAGCGAGCATAGAAGCTGTGGTTAGGTGTCGGGGCATTTTTGCTCACACCCTCCAATGACTTTTTCGCCCGTGGAAGCTGCCCGACCAAAAAAAATGCCAAACAAACCCAATTGACAGGCAAACCTAACTATTTCAACCAATTAGCATGCATGCCCCGGACGAAGAAAAGGGTCGCCGCGCGGCAAAACCAACCCCAAACGAACCCGTTTTTAGCCATCCCCTTGCCCTAAGTGCCGCTCGGCTCGAGTATGGTTCGCACGAGCTTCTGTACCCTTGAGAATAGGACGTCTAAGAGCGTGGCTGGATCACCCAAGGACCTTCCGTATGAGCAACAAGCCGTGGGTGCGCCTGGTAGCTCAGCCTCCGCCGAAACGGAGGAACTTGATTCGCTACACCCGCTAGCCGAGGAGTCCGCCGAACCGGCCGAGTCCCTTCTCGGCGATATGCCTCCCGAAGAGTTCCGCCGCTTCGGTCACCAGGTCGTCGATTGGATTGCCGACTACCTCCAGCAGCCTGAGAGATACCCCGTCCTGCCGGATGTGAAGCCGGGGGCTTTAGTAGACCGGCTTCCGAAATCGGCGCCGGATTCCGGCGAGTCCATGGAGAGGATTCTGGCGGATTTTGAAACTGAAATCCTTCCCCATGTCACGCACTGGAACCACCCAGGATTCATGGGCTATTTCGCCACCACGGGTAGCGGGCCCGGCGTTTTGGCGGAAACGCTGACCGCCGGTCTCAACATGATCGGGCTGCTTTGGAAGACATCACCCGCCCTCACCGAGCTGGAGCAAGTCACTCTTCGCTGGCTCGCCCAGTGGCTAGGCTTGCCCCCAGACTGGTTCGGCATGACCCTCGGCGGGGCCTCCACGGCCACCCTGCACGCGGTCATCGCCGCCCGGGAAGAAGCTCACCGAATCGACCGAGCGAAGGGCCAACCGGCCGATCCGAACCGCATGACGCTCTACACTTCCGAGCATGCTCACTCTTCGATCGAGAAAGCAATGCTTGTTCTCGGATTGGGACGCGAGAATTGCCGCAAGATCGCGGTTGACGACGCGTTCCGCATGCTGCCCGATGCGCTGGAGGCCGCGATCGAACACGATCAGGATGCCGGCATGCGGCCCTTCTGCGTTGTCGCCACTGTCGGAACGACCTCAACTTCGAGCGTGGACCCGGTTCCTCGAATCGCCGACATCTCCTCGCGCCACTCACTGTGGCTGCACGTCGATGCGGCGTACGCCGGCGCTGCCGCCGCTGTTCCCGAAAAACGGCACATCCTCAACGGCTGTGACCGCGCTGACTCTTTCCTTGTCAACCCCCATAAGTGGCTCTTCACGCCGATGGATCTGACGGCGTTTTATACTTCCCGCCCGGAGGCCCTGCGGCAAGCGATGTCGCTGGTACCGGAGTATCTCCGCAGCCAGGAAGACCCACGCGCGGTGAACTTCATGGAATACTCGCTGCCGCTCGGGCGCCGCTTCCGGGCACTGAAGCTGTGGTTCGTCATGCGCTACTTCGGCCGGGAAGGCGTGGTTGCCAATCTGCGAGAACACATCCGGTTGGCCCAGCTATTCGCCGGCTGGGTCGACGAGCACCCTGACTTTGAGCGGATGGCCCCGACGCCTTTCTCGCTGGTGTGTTTTCGTTACCGACCCCCTGGTGTGGACGCGTCTCAGCTTGATGGCCTCAACCAACAACTGCTGGACGCGATTAACGCCAGCGGCAAATTCTTCTTCTCCCACACGAAGCTAAAAGACCAACTGGTCTTGCGCGTAGCGATCGGCAACCTGCGCACGACAGAGGCGCACGTCGCTGGGCTGTGGGACGTGTTGGTTGAGAAGTCTCGGCAACTCAGCCTGTGATTCAGAGTTTTAAAACGCCGGGCTTAGTCCGTGGACTGTCGTCCGGTGGGGGCAGGAAAAACCTTCGAAAGGGGTAGCTCGATCGAGGATGCCGCGCTGCGTAGAATGCCATCCTTAGCCTCGTAACTTCCCTCCGGCGTGTGAACATACCCTCGGCGGCTTCGGGGGTCGACGACCCAAATTTGAGGAACGCCGAATTCGAGGTAGTCGTCAATCTTTTCTTGGAGGTCTTCCGCTCGATCATCCCTGGAAAGGATCTCCACGATCAATAAAGGTGGCTTCATCACTATGCGGGAATCGGGCATACCGCCTTCGATGACGCAAACATCGGGGACCCGGAAACGTGCCGACTTGACTTGGACTCGGACCTCGACCGCGGACCAGAAGTCGGGATAATGGACAGTGAGGTAAACCCGTATTCTTGATTGCAGATCAGCGTGGTCGACTTCGCCCCAGTTGCGCTCCACAATCTTCCCATCGACGTACTCTTTGTCGCCGTCTGGGAAGCTAGTTCTTAAGTATTCGTCAACCGAAACGAGTGCAGTCACGCCCACAGAAGTATTCTATCGTAAGCTTTTTGGCGTCGGGTACGTGACACCACCCAGTTAAATCCATGTGGCATCTGGATACGTCGCACGAATCCCTCCTCTTTTATTGAGACGAAAGCCTTCTGCTTTACAGGGGTTGTGATATTCTACAATCCGCCGAAGACGTGATCAAAATCAACAACTTACCGCCCATCTGCATCGCGCTCGGGTGCGAGGACAAAGCGCAACTCCAGCGCCTAGCGCTGGACGCCTGTGACCACGGCGAGCACTTTCTGGAGCTCCGCCTGGATCTGCTCGACGATCCCGCTTCGGGGGTCGGTGTGATCCGTCGACTCCTGCGGCGTTATCCCGATACTGTTGTCCTTGCGACGTGTCGGCGCCGGCAAAACGGCGGGGGCTTCCGAGCAAATGTCGAGCGGCAGATCGAGATCTTAGACGCCGCGGTCTCAGCAGGCGCCGCACTAGTCGATATCGAGATCGAAACTGCTGAAGCGGCCCCTCGATCGCTCGACCGTTTCCGAGGACGGGCACGGCTGATCATCTCCTACCACGATTTTGATCGCACGCCCGCCCTAAGCCGAGCCTTACAAAGACTGGAGAAGATTCCCGCCGACATATACAAGCTGGCGACGATGGCGCAAAAACCCAGCGACAACGTGCGGGTCCTCGAAACGCCCGCCACTCGGCCGACAAAGGCACTCATGGTCCTGACCATGGGCGAGTTGGGCGTCACAACTCGTGTCCTCGGAATAGCGCGGAAGTCAATCTTCGTTTTTGCGGCGCCCGATTCCGATGGGGCGGGGAAACGTGGAACCCCCGTACAACCGACCGCGCCTGGCCAGCTTCCCGCAACCGTTCTCCGCAATCTGTATCGGGCGCAGAAGTGCAAGGCCTCGACGAAAGTCTACGGTGTCATCGCCAATCCCGTTTCGCACTCCATGTCTCCGGTGATCCACAATAGAGCTTTCCAGGCGCGCCGTATCGACGCGGTTTATCTACCGTTCCTGGTTCGGCCTCCGATGTTGACCGACTTCTTTCGCCTAGTGGAAAAGCTTCCCGTGGCAGGCTTGAGCGTGACGCTTCCCCACAAACAGCGTGTGATTCGACATTTGGACGCCGTGGATGCGCTCGCGGGGCGTATCGGAGCGGTGAACACCGTCTTCCGCCGCAAGGGCAAACTGTGCGGAACCAATACAGATGCGCAGGGCATCACAAGGCCGCTCGAGAAAAGGATCAGGCTCAACAAAGCGTCGGCCCTGGTCGTTGGCAACGGCGGAGGTGCGCGCGCTGCCATCTTCGCCCTGCGCGACAAGGGGTCCCGTGTCACGCTAACCGGCCGCAACGCGGCCCGCGTCCGCGCCTTGGCGCGCGCCTGTGGGGTGGAAGCTCTCGACAGGTCGCGACTCGACAGGCACGACTATGATGTCTTGATTCATGCCACACCTCTGGGCATGCACCCGCACGTCGAGGGCTGTTTCTTCCCGGAGCGGATTCCTGCCGACCTGGTTTTTGATCTCGTTTACAACCCTCTTGAGACGGAGTTGATCCGACGTGCTCGCGCCGCCCGCAAGCAGACTATTTCGGGTTTGGAGATGTTTGTCGAGCAGGCTTGCGCGCAGTTTGAGATCTGGACCGGGGACAAGGCGCCGCGAACGGCGATGCGCAACGCCGTCCTGAAGCAACTCGGAGCAAAAAACTGATGTCACCCGACTTCGAAGCCTTCGAGGAACACGCGCGGCACGGCAACGTTGTGCCCGTTCACAAGGTCTTGACGGCGGATCTGGAGACGCCCGTTTCCGCTTACCTGAAGCTGGCGGCGCGAAACCGCTACTCGTTTTTACTCGAAAGCGTGGAAGGCGGCGAGAAAATCGGCCGCTACACCTTCCTGGGCGCTGACCCGTTTCTCATTGTCCGCGCGAACGGCACGCGGGTCGAGGTTCAGCGCGACGGCAAAACCGTTCGGCGCCGGGGCAACGTCATCGAAATTCTCCGGGAAATCACGCAGGGATTTCGCCCGGCCGGCACGGAAGGGCTGCCGCCTTTCTCGGCGGGGGCCGTCGGGTATGCAGGCTACGATCTGATTCGCCTCATTGAGCCCAAGGTCCCCCCTTTTCGCAAGAACGATGTCAAAATGCCCGACGCGGTCTTCGGGTTCTTTACCACCTTGTTGGCGTTCGATCACGTCAAGCATCAAATCTACGCTATCTCAAATGTGCGCTGCGACGAGTGGAAAGGCAGGCTGCGGCAAGGGTACCGGGACGCCTGCCGGCGCATTGCGAGACTCGAAAGAGTTCTTGCACGGCCACTCCGCTTACCCCGGCCGCGCCCTACGACTAAGAGGCTGGAAGTCAAGTCGAACGTCGGCAAGCAGCGTCATTGCAAGTCGGTCGAAAAGGCGAAGGAATATATTCTTGCCGGGGACATCTTTCAGGTCGTGCTCTCGCAACGTCTCGAGATGGAGCCGAACGTTCCACCCTTCCAGATCTACCGAGCCCTGCGGATGGTCAACCCATCGCCTTACATGTTCTACCTACACCTCGATGACAGCGTGATTCTGGGCAGCTCGCCGGAAATGCTGGTCCGTGTCCAAGGCCGGCAGGTCGACTACCGGCCGATCGCCGGCACCAGGCCGCGCGGCGCAACCGAGGCCGAAGACCGCAAGCTAGGCGAAGAGCTGCTGTCCGACGAAAAGGAGCTGGCCGAGCACGTCATGTTAGTGGACTTGGGCCGCAACGACGTCGGCCGCGTCTGTGAGTATTCGACCGTAAAGATTCCGGAGTTCAAGATCTTGGAGTACTATTCGCACGTCATGCATATCGTCTCGAGCGTTCAGGGTAAGCTGCGGCCCGACAAGGACGCTTTCGACACCTTGATGGCCTGCTTTCCCGCTGGTACTGTCTCGGGCGCCCCGAAGGTCCGCGCCATGGAGATCATCGCCGAGCTCGAGCCCTCCCGACGCGGCGTCTATTCCGGCAGCGTGATGTACCTAGACTTTTCCGGTAATCTCAACTCCTGCATCGCCATTCGAACGATGGTCGTCCGCGGCAAAAAGGCCTACCTCCAAGCCGGCGGCGGCATCGTCGCCGACTCCGATCCCGAAAGGGAGTGGGACGAGACGGTGAACAAGGCCCGCGCCCTGCTCAAAGCCGTCGAACTGGCACGGACCTTGTGATCCTGACGGCGCCCCTAAAACCCCTGCTCCTCGAGATCCTTCACTCGCAGCGACGACTTCGCCGGCAGCTTCATTGTCTCGAGAAGCCGCTCGACGTGCTTGGCGATGACGTCGCATTCCAGGTTGATCTTAGCTCCGGGGCGAAGGCCGTGAAGCGAGGTGACCTCGTAGGTGTGAGGAATTACGGCCACGCCTAGCGCGTCGTCTTTGAGCTCCGCGATCGTCATGCTGATGCCATCGATGGCGATACTGCCCTTGTACACCAGGTAGCGCAACAACGGCTGAGGAACGCGGATGCGCAGCCACCAGTTCTCATCCCCGATCGCCTCCAGCGACAACAGTTCGCCAGTCCCATCGACGTGTCCCTGGACGAAGTGGCCACTCAAGCGCCCGCTTGGCGACAACGGCCGCTCCAGGTTCACTTGCGAACCCTTTTCCAGATCCCCCAGTGAGGTTCGTTCGAGCGTTTCCGGGGCCAAGTCGGCCGAGAACGATTTGTCCGAGACTCCCACCGCCGTCAGGCAAACACCGCTCACCGCGATGCTTCCACCGACTGCCAAATCCGAGAGGATCAGTTTGGCCCCAATCGTCATCCGAGCGCCTGAGCTCTGGTGATCCAGTGACTCAACCGTACCGGCCTCTTCGATGATTCCCGTAAACATTGGATTTTTGAAACCTGGGGCCCTAGCGTCTGTTCATCGTTGCCAGTAAGCCTCCACGGCAAACTCATCGGGACCTACTGGGAATGTTCGCACGTTCGAAAGCTGAATGGCTCCTGCGCGGCTGCGTCGGCCTACTCCTCCCGCCAAGGGGAGTGAATCAACGCCTCCCAAGATCTTAGGAGCGTAGTAGAAAAGCGTCTTGTCGACAATGCCCGAATCCAACGCAGTCCAGTTTAGTTTCGCCCCCGCTTCGATCAACAGCGATAGTATCTGCTGCTCGCTCAGCCAACCGACGACCTTCGTCAAATCGACCCGCCCGTGCTCTCCATCGAACATCTGTACCGGAATCCCCCGCGCCTCTAGCGCCGTTCGCCGCTTCTTAGGGGCCGCCGACGTCGTCATGACTACCAGGTCATCGGCGAACGACTCGACTAACCGCGATTCGAGCGGCAACCGCAACAGGGAATCCGCCACCACCCTGAGGAGGGGCCGCCTCCTGGGAAGGCCGGAGCGGTCAGTTAGTAGGCAGTCGTCGGCCAGTACGGTTCCGATTCCAGTCATAATCGCGTCCTGGTCGTGGCGCACCTGCTGTACGTGCGCCCGAGCGACGTCGCTTGTAATCCAACCCGTGTTATCGTCGGGCGCGGCGATCTTTCCATCCAGCGTAAGGGCCGCTTTTAAGGTGACCAGGGGCCTTTGAGTCTTGCTGAAGTGAAAGAACGCCTCGTTGAGTTTGCGAGCTTCCTCGGCGAATTCCTGTACGAGCTCGACCTCAAGCCCCGCGTCTCTCAACTGAGTGAACCCCTTCCCCGAAACGGCCGGATGCTCATCTTCGATCGGCGCTACCACGCGGGCGATTCCGGCCGCGACGATGGCCTCCGTGCACGGGGGCGTCCTACCCTGGTGGGCGCAGGGTTCGAGACTTACGTACAGCGTGGCTCCCCGGGATGCTTCACCGGCTTGTTCCAACGCCGCCACTTCGCCGTGTTTCTTTCCTTCGTAGGTATGGAAGCCGCGTCCGAGCACCTCTCTGTTAGGACCAACCACGACGGCGCCGACAATCGGATTCGGACTGGCAAGACCTCGGCCCTTTCGCGCCAGCTCCAGCGACTCTCGTAGAAACTCTTGATCCGCGGCTGTCATGGCTAGCCCGCTCTTCTCACGACAAAACTGTAGGGACAGGCCGCTGCAACTGCCCAGTAACGTCGATGCACGATCTTTCCATAGATTCTCAGAGGACGATATGCACCGATTCGGTGGTGGGCCGACACGGCGGTCGGCCCCTACAACAACGTTCGTCCAATACCGGCGACCCGAACGCTCGTGGGAAAACTCAATCCTCGAACAAGGAGCGAACAAAGATGTTCGCGTCGAACTCCATCAGGTCGTCCACCTGTTCACCGATCCCCACCCAGCGGACCGGCAAACCCAATTCACGGGTGATGGCGACAACGATCCCACCTTTTGCCGTTCCATCCAGCTTGGCGAGCACGAGCCCTGTTACACCCGCCGCCGCCGTGAATTGCCGCGCCTGCTCCAGCCCGTTTTGTCCGGTGACCGCATCGAGCACCAAGAGAACTTGATGTGGAGCGCCGGGGAGCAAGCGGGCCGCCGTGCGTTTCATCTTCTCGAGCTCCGCCATTAGGTTCGACTTCGTGTGGAGCCGGCCCGCCGTATCGGCGATGACGCAATCCGTCCCACGAGCCTTGGCTGCCTCGAGCGCGTCGAAGAGCACCGCGCTCGGGTCCGCTCCGGCTTTCTGCTTGATGACGTCGGTTGACGTCCGGCGGCCCCAGATGTCCAGCTGTTCGGCTGCTGCTGCGCGAAACGTATCCCCGGCGCACAGCAGGACCTTCTTGCCCTCCTGCTGGAAGCGGTGCGCCAGTTTACCGATCGTGGTAGTCTTGCCAGTCCCGTTGACGCCCACCACTAAGATGACTTCGGGGGGCTGGACGGCGGCTCTATCTGCCTTGGGCGCGCTGTTCAGGATATCGAGCAAATGACCTGCGATATGAGCTTTCAATTCTTCGCCATCGGTCAGTTGCCGGCGGCTGAGCTTTTCTCGGGCTTCGTCGAGGATCTCAGTGGCCGTGCGGACACCAATGTCAGAGCCGATGAGAGCCATCTCCAACTCGTCGAGCAGATCCTCGCCGATGACCTTCTGGCCTTCGACAACGTTGTCGATCTGTTCGGCGAAGTTGCTCCGAGTCTTGGCCACCGCCGTCTTGAAACGGTCGAGAACGCCAGGCTCGGGGGTTGGGCCAAACAGGGTCTGGATCATACTGACCTATGGCTATTGGCGCCTACGACGTCGAGAAGCGACCGGTCGGAAACCCGCGCGGGGTCTTGTCCCAGCTTTCTAGGCGGTTGGGTTTCTGACTGGCGGGGCAAGAAACTCTAGGGACACGGCATGCCGTGCCCTTCGCTTCTGCCTTTCAGTGGCGGTGAGAAAGTCGCGGGTCGCCGTCCGCAAACCGATCATAGCATGGCGTCGGATTGGCATTCGGCCAACAGACTCTCGCATAAAAAGGCGCTTGTGCGTGTAATCTTCGCAATCGCGTGACGTCTCGTGTCGCTAGCTTCCACCGATCTCTCGACCAGGGGCCGGAGCGGGATGTGTCACTATATTTCGCAGACGCCCAATGCGTAGGGCACAGCCCCAGAGTGCCCTTCCTGCAGTGGTTTCCTCGGAGTCGGAACGTTGAATAGCAGTTCTCCGCTCAACCTCAGCCCGGAACCTATCGCCGAAGCTCGCAGTAGCATCCCGGCGGTCGGCCAGGTCGGGGTGGCTATGCTGCCCCTGGCGCTGTTTTCCGTGGCGCACCTGACGATCGACCTCTACGCCAGCCTCGTAGCCACGTTGCTGCCGGTGTTGGTCCAGCGCTATGCGCTCTCTCTGACGCAGGCCGGGGTCTTGGGGGGAGTTTTCATGTTTTCCTCCGCGATCCTGCAGCTCCCGTTTGGACTCGTTTCCGACCGCATGCGCCGGCCGGTCCTCGTGCTGGCTAGCCCTCTCGTAGCCGGGGTGTTTCTCTGCAGTCTGGGGTTGGCGGGCGGCTTTCCGGATCTGCTTGCTCTCATTTTTCTCGGCGGCCTGGGGATTGCCGCCTTCCACCCGCAGGGGGCGGCCGGGGCCGCTGCTATGGCCCGCGACCGGCGTGGGCTGGTGCTCGCCATCTTCGTGACCTGTGGGACCATCGGCCACTCCATCGGACCGGTCTTCTTCTCGAGGATGACCGAGTGGCTGGGTTTGGAGATGCTCTATTGGGCGGCCCTGCCCGGACTGATCGTTTCAGGCATTTTGTTGTGGGGCCTTCCGGCTCGCGAATCCGCCGCTACGCCGGCTCAGAGCCGCTTCGATTATGAAGCGATCCGCGCTAAGCGGAAGCCCTTGTTGCTGCACTACTCCATTGTCCTTCTGCGGTCGGTCGTGCAGGTGGGCATGGCACAGTTTATGACCCTCTATCTCTTCACGGAACGGGAGTTGAGCTTTCGCCAGGCCAGCCTTGGACTGAGCGCGTTTTTTGCCAGCGGCGCTTTGGGGTCCCTCATTGGCGGCAGCCTCGCCGACCGATTCGGATCTCGCCGTATCGTGGTGTTGTCGATGATCGTCTCAATCCCTTTCCTGGCACTGTTTGTCGGCACCACGAGCTGGTTGTCTTTCTTGGGCCTATTTATTGGCGGATTTACGCTGCTTCTGACGAATCCGGTCATTCTTGGGATGGCGCAAGAGCTAGTTCCCACCCAGGAGAGCACGGTAAGCGGGTTGATCATGGGTTTTGCCTGGGGAGTCGCCGGCATGGTTTTCGTCCCGCTCATCGGCTGGCTCGCGGACCATTTCGGTTTGCAACCGCTGTTTTGGGGGCTCTCGCTACTCCCGCTGCTCGGTTTCCTGCTAGCGCTGCGACTGCCGAGAGGGGCAAAGGCACGGGCCGGCGGCTAATCTGCGGCTCAGGCAGGGGTAGGGCCCTGAGGGACATGAAAAACGTTCTGGCCTGAGATTGCGCGGCGCCTTCGCGGTGTGTCTTTCCGGGCGCTGCAATGTGTGCAGACGGCGCCGCTAACAAACGGAATGAAACGGGATTACAACCCCGGGTCCCAAATGTCGGCAAGCTCGAGGATAAACCCGGGGAGCTCGGGGTTTGCATCGATGGTATCGGGCTTGTCGAGCCGCTGAACGGCCTGCGGAGGCCGGTAAATGTATACCTGCCGAGGTTCGGGATCAATTAGCCAGCCCAGCCTCGCACCGTTGGCCATATATTCCTGCATCTTTTGCTGAACCAGCCTAAGGCGGTCACTGGGCGAGATTAGTTCCACGACGAAATCCGGACACAGCGGCAGGAACTTCTTCTTTCGCTCGGCGCTTATCCCGCTAAGACGAGAGCGAAGAACCCAGGCCGCGTCGGGGGACCGGGTCGCTTCGTTTGCCAACCTGAACCCACCGCTCGAGTCGAAAGCCACGCCTGACCCATCCGCCTTCGCCCAGGCTAACAACTGTGCGGTGATATGGATGTTGCGGCTGCTGCTTTCCGAACCAGCAGGGGCCATGATGATAATCTCTCCTACCGGGTTCCGCTCGATCCGCCAATCGCGGTTGAGCTGGCAGAATTCGAAAAACTGATCGTCTGTCATCTCAAGCGCAGGCCTCAGGCGAAGCACCATGGGAGGGTTTTCAACAGCATCGAGGACAGTCGACATGGAAAGAGTTTCGGTGCGAGTTCTACCTCAAATTCTATCATTCCCTGAAACAAGCTCAGAGAGCGCTGCCCTTGGGAGAAACCTCAAAGTGCCGGCACGTCTACTCTGTGAAAACGTTGTATAGTGCTGTTTTGCTTCTTTTTGGATTTGCGATTGCTCTCTGAGGCAATCGTTCGTTCCAGACTGCCCATCCTCGTCGTTGACCGACCAAATGCCTACCGGTGCCGAGCTTTTTGTCGCAAGCCTTAAAAATCTTGGGGTCTCGCACATCTTCACGCTTGTCGGCGACCATCTGAACGAAGTCCTTCGCGAAGCCGACCGCCAGGGGTTGAAGATCTACGACACACGCCACGAGTCAGCGGCTGTTCACATGGCGGACGGCTGGGCCCGCATGACGCGCACACCCGGGGTCTCGATGGTCACCGGCGCTCCGGGGCATACGAACTCCATCACCGGCATCGCGACGGCGAATGCCACGGGCAGCCCTGTGGTCGCGGTCAGCGGCATGAGCCATTCGGCACTTCGGGATCGCAACGCCTTCCAAGATATGGATCAGCTCTCCCTTGTTCGCGGCATCACCAAGTACGCCGCCGTGCCGGACCACGCCTCCCAGATACCCTTCCACTTGAAGCGCGCCTTTACCGAAGCTGCAACAGGCCGCGGTGGGGCGGCCCACTTGAGCGTTCCGGTGGACGTCTTCACCGAGCGGGTAGAAAGCCACGCTCCCTTGCCGGAAGGGCCGATTCGAGTCCCGCGGCCTTCGCCGGATGCGGTCCAGCTCAGCCGGGTGGTTGGCCTCATCCGCGAAGCCGAAAGGCCCGTCGTCATCGCCGGCAGCGGAGCCTGGTGGTCCGACGCGAGTAGCGAGTTGGAAGCGTTCATCGAAAAGACCTCGCTGCCGTTGTTCACCATCTGCCTCGCTCGGGGCATCGTCTCGGACGAGCACCCGTTGTGTTTTGGCTACGCGGACCCCACGCTAAATCGTGCCGCGGAAAAGGTCTGCCGGCAAGCTGATCTGGTCTTGGTGTTAGGTAAAAGGCTCGACTACCGCCTCCGGCTAGGAGGCCCCCAGCTGTTTTCTTCGGACGCGAAATTCGTCCAAGTGGACGTTCACTCCCAAGAGCTGGGACTCAATCGTCGTCTCGAGGTAGGTCTGTTGTCGGACGTCAAGCTGGCTCTCCAGTCTCTGCTAGACGAGCTGGGTAACGAACCGCCGCCCGACCGAACCCCATGGCTCGCGGAAATTCGGCGAGCTAGGCAGGCATGGGATCAAGAGCTGGAAGCCATCGCTTCCAAACCTTCCCAGCCCATGCATCCCCTCCACCTTTTTATGGCCCTTCGCGACGAGATACCCAGCGACGCCACTCTCTGCTGGGATGGAGGCGACTTCGTCCACTGGGGTCGCTGCACGCTCCCGGCGCGGCAGCCAATGCACTGGCTTAGGCTAGGATCCCTGGCCGGCCTGGGAGTAGGGTTGCCGATCGGTCTGGCGGCGCAGATTCTTAGGACCGACCAGCCGGCAATCGTCATTACCGGAGATGGGTCCCTGGGCTTTTACTTGGCCGAAATGGATACGGCCGTTCGCTTCGGGTTGCCGGTCGTGATTATCGTCGGCAACGACGGTGGCTGGGGCATCGAGCGCGAGTTGCAGTTGGGGACCTACGGCGGTGACCGGACCGTGGCCTGCGAGTTGCGCCGAACCCGCTACGACCTCGTCATGAAGGGGTTTGGAGGAGACGGCGAACTGGTCGAGAGACCCGAGCAGGTCCAACCCGCCATTAGACGGGCGCTGAAAAGCGATAAGCCTTATCTAATCAACGTTGACATCAAGGGATTCCGGTCTCCGTTTACCCAGTACCAACTACGGGGGCAGAGTAAGTGACTGTTTGCCCCGCCCCCGCGTTGCACCTACAATAAAAAGTACGGCATCCGAAGACAAACCAAGGAGGTAGCGGCCTAATGTTCTTTTTCGATCCGACGTACTTGCTGTTCATCTTGCCCGGTTTGGGATTGTCGTTGTGGGCCAGCTTTCGCACCAAATCGGCCTTCAAGAAATACTCTCGAGTGCCGGCGGCCACTGGCTACAGCGGCGCGCAGGCGGCTCAGCTTTTGCTGGACCGGGCGGGGCTGCACAATGTCAGCGTCACTCGCACGCACGGCTTCCTGTCGGACCACTACAACCCGGTCACAAAGACACTTGCGCTTTCGGAGAACGTCTACGACTCGAGGTCGATCGCTGCTATCGGTGTCGCCACGCACGAGGCGGGCCATGCCATCCAACACGCCCAACGGTATGCACCGTTATGGCTTCGTTCCACTCTCGTGCCCACCGCGAGTATCGGCTCTTCCGTGGGCTACATCGTCATGGTGCTGGGCCTGTTCATGGCCTCGTCCAATATGGTCCTGGTGGGGGCGGTTTTGTTCTCTATGGTGTTGCTCTTCCAGATCGTGACCCTGCCGGTGGAATTCGATGCCACGCGTCGAGCAAAACAACTGGTTGTCGCCCAAGGCATCGTCTCGCCCCATGAGCGCGAAGGCGTCGACAAGGTTTTGAACGCAGCTGCCTTGACCTACGTAGCCGCGGCCGTCAGCACACTGCTGACGCTGCTCTATTTTCTGATGCGCGCGGGCTTTCTCGGCGGCTCCGACGACTAAACCGCGTCTCCGGAGATTACCCTCGATCTCCCGGGCCTACGTTTCTTCTAGTTCCGCACACGTATTTCCAGAGGACTTGTCCGCTTGGGACGTCGGCTAGATTCTGAGTTGGCTCATACTACTCCTATGGAAACTAAGTATTTGCCTACGGCCTATGACTGCCTGGCGCCTGACGGCTCGGAGATCCGCATCCTCGCCGCGACGGAAAGGGGGAGTTCCGCGCACTGTACACTCCCTCCGGGAGCGGTGTCCCTGGCCGTAGCGCATCGTTTGGTCGAGGAGATCTGGCACTTCATTCGAGGACGCGGACAGGTCTGGCGCAAGCTAGGAGAGCTTGAGCATGTCGTTGATGTCTTCCCGGGAGCAAGTCTAACCATTCCCGCCGGGGCCCACTTCCAGTTTCGTAGTGCGACCGCTGAGCCATTGGAGTTTCTGCTGACCACGATGCCGCCCTGGCCGGGCGACGATGAGGCCTACCGGGTGGAGGACCACTGGCCGCCGTCGAACGGGTAGGAGAGCCGGGAATCCACGCCTCCGAGTCGCTATCACTGCGCCAACAGAATCGAGCTTCGCGTAAAGAACACTCCCGCAACGCAAGCGGTCATCAGACAGGCTAACGTCGCGGCGGCAAGGGACCGCAATCCGATTTGCGCCAAGATATTCCTTTTCTCTGGAACGAGAGCTGATACGCCGCCCACAAAGATCGCCATCGACGCCACGTGGGCAAACCCGCAAAGGGCATAGGTGGTAATGACGAAGGAGCGCGGGTGTTGCAAAAGACCGTTCTCAATACTCGACGCCAGATCCTGGTAGGCTACCACCTCGGTCACAACAACTCTTCCTCCGATAATCTGGGAAACCACGTTAGCATCAGAGACCGGAACCCCCAGAAGCAACGTCAGAGGGTAAAACGCGTATCCTAAGAGTCCCTTAAGAGACCAATTGATTTCTCCACCAATCAAGGAGTTCAGTTTTCCGCCCATACTCGTCAGCCCGAGGTCGATTAAGGCAACGATCCCAAGCACAGCTATCAGCAAAGCCACGATGCCAACGATTAGCCGAACGCCGGCATTGGCCCCGCTGATAACCGCTTCAAAGACGTTCCCTTCCTTCTCGTAATCGAGTTGCACATGGTGGCCCAAGGTTTTGGGCACTTTTGATTCGGGCAGCAAGATTTTCGACATAATCAACGCAGCTGGCGCGGAAAGAAAGGAGGCGGAAATAAGATGTCCTGCGATGGTCGGAAACTGATCTCTCAAACTGAAAATATAGACGGCGAGAACGTTGGAAGAAACAGTCGCCATCCCCGCGGTCAATACCGTGCACAGCTCCGAGCGGGTCATATCCTTCAAATGCGGTTTGATGGTCAACGCTGATTCTATCCCGACAAAAATATTGCTGGCGGCACTCAACGACTCGGCTCCGGAGATTTTCATGAACCTCGTAAACACATAGGCAAACCTTCTGACGATGAGAGGCATGACACCGAAATAGTAAAAGACAGACATCACGGCGGAAAAAAAGATGATCATTGGGAAGGCCTGGAAAGCCAAAAAGAAACCAAGGGATGATTCGCCTGTTGCGCTCGTAGTGCCCGGAGGAAGGGCTAACCGCCCGAAAACAAATATTGATCCCGCTGCTGCGGAATCCAGGATCGTAACGACCAGGTCATTGATGAACAGAAACACCCTTGTTCCCGCCGGAACGAGAAAAAGAAAGAGGGCAAAGAGCAGTTGGAAGGCAAGGCCACCGACGATGACGCGCCAGTTCACAATCCTTCGGTTCGTGGAAAAGACCCAAGCTAAGCCCATCAACACGAAGATGCCAAGCAGGCTGATGAAATTATAGACTCCCATGTTCACTCCATCACTTCTCCTTGAGGGATCGATCCCCGTCGAAGGCTCTCGGCTCGTTTGAGAGACCATGCCGAGAAGCTCTGGAAAGAGGATGGGCGCTTTGGTTCTGTCGCGAGGACACTGTACTCCCCCGTGGTGGCGCACACAGAACCCTTTCCCACCCGTAGGGGCCGCAGGTCGCCGCCACCTTGCCACGGATCAGCGACGATGGCCTGTTTGGGGAGCGCCCTTGATCCATTCCAGATGGTCTTGCGGTGCGTTTCGGCTACGGGGGCGAATCCTCAACTTCGGGCTGGTGGAGTTCGCGATTTCGGGTCCGTGAATAAGCTCCCGAGAGCACCAGGCAGGAGGCTGAGCTACCCGCATCGAAGCTTGGTTCTGCTACCGTATCACACTTTTTGCGCCTGTAGGAGGCCTTGCTGCCGCGGATGTCGCGGATGATGAGATCGAGATCAGATCAACATGAAGGAAACCGCGACAAGCCGCGTTCACGCGGCTTTGCCTTCTTAGGCCGGCCGTTTTACGGCTGGTGGGTCGCGCCGCTCAAGGTTGGTCAGCCCGTTTCGCCGGGCTTCCCTCTCCACAACGGAAATCTATAAGTTGCGGTATTATTGGCGGACTACACTAGCTACCGATGAAGCGTTTCTCCTTTCAGGTCCGCGCCGCCGGTTCTACCTATCCTCGCGAAGCCCTAGCGGGCGCTACTACCTTTTTGACCATGTGCTACATCGTGGTGGTACAGCCCGCCATGATGGAAGCAGCCGGGATGGACCCGGGCGCTGTCTTTACGGCCACCTGCCTGGCCAGCGCGCTGGCCACCTTCCTGATGGCCTTCCTGGCGAACTACCCCATCGCCCTGGCGCCCGGAATGGGCAACAACGCCTACTTCGCTTACGTGGTGGTGTTGGGGATGGGGATCTCCTGGGAAGCTGCTCTCGGGGCAGTCTTCATTTCGGGCACCCTCTTCATTCTTCTAGCCAACGTAGGCTTCCGCGAGCGCATTATGGCCGCGGTCCCGGACTCCCTGAAAATGGCTACCGCGGCAGGCATCGGCCTGCTTATCGCTTTTCTGGGCTTACAATGGGGCGGCCTGGTGGCGAGCCACCCGGCTACTCTAATCACCCTGGGAGATTTCACCCAGCCGGCGACTTACGTGGCGCTCGTCGGCCTGGGTGTGACGGTTGTGCTGCACGCCTGGAAAGTCCGAGGCGCGTTGGTGGCGGGTATGGGGGCGGCTACCATGCTGGGACTATGGCAGGGTGTAGTGTCTTCACCGCAGGGCGTGTTTTCGGCGCCACCCAGTCTTTCGCCCACGCTGCTTGCTTTGGACCCTGTGGCCGCGCTCTTCGGGAGCGGCCCCGTGAGTGTTCGTGGGCTCGTGGAGAACGGCCTGCTCACCGTGATCTTCGTCCTCTTCATTCTGGACCTCTTCGGAACCGTCGGCACATTGATCGGGGTGAGCGCGCAGGCGGGCCTGCTCAAAGACGGCAAGCTGCCGCGGGCCCGGCAGGCGCTGCTCTCCGATGCCATCGGCACTGTGGGAGGAGCACTGCTGGGAACGTCCACGGTGACTTCCTATATCGAGAGCGCTTCTGGTGTGGCCGAGGGCGGTCGAACAGGGGCTGCCTCGTTCTTCACGGCTTTGCTCTTCCTGGCGACGCTCTTCCTGCACCCGCTGGTGATGGTTGTGGGCCAGGGCTACGAGGCCGCCTGGCTGGGAGGGGCCGTCTTGCACCCTCCGGTGGCCGGCGCACTGGTTTTTGTGGGCTACCTCATGGCGAAGAACATGTCGCGCATCCCGTGGGAGGACGTGACAGAGGGCCTGCCGGCGTTCCTCTGCATGCTGGTCATACCGCTCAGCTTTAACATCACCGAGGGCATCGCAGTGGGCTTCATTGCCTACAGCCTGCTCAAAGCGCTGACCGGCCGTCGTAAGGAGGCGCACCCTCTGGTTCACGGCTTCGCCGTGCTGTTCGTCCTGAGGTATTTCTTCGGTCTAACCGGGTAACGGTTCGGGAACCTCTATTCCGCGTTCCGGCCGCACTCCCACCCCATGAGCACTTCGATATCCGTAGGCTGTTGATCGGAGGCTACAACACCCAAGTTGATGCTTGTCTGGTGAGGCGGTTTATCGCGTGGGTGCGTTGATCGGAGCCGGTGGCAGCGCGAAGGCGAGTCGCGGGGAGATCGTCTCACGAATTGACCGCACGGTCTCCAGCGTCCCGTAGAGGATCAAACCCCAAGTGTCCTCGTTGCCCGAAACGGTTACACGGCTGATCAACACGTCCTCACCTTTTTCGGTCAAGAATCCGACGCCTCCACGAGGCAGTTGTGAGTCTCGGAAGAAGTCCACCCCATAGCCGTTGATCAGGGTTGTGATCTGCTGATCGCGGACTCGAACCGATATCCGATTGAAGTCGTCGGGCTGCGTCAGGCGAGAGGGAACCGGGATCTGCAACGAATCGGAAGACCTGTTCCGGTTGCCGCCGATTACCGTATAGCGCTCAAGGTGATAAGAGCGTGCCGAGCGCCTGCCGGCTTCCACGAGTTTGAAGGCGTAGTAGTTGTTCGAATCTTGGGCGCGGACGACCCACCCCATCGCCTTGGACCGAATCTTGGCAATGAAGTCAAGACGGTAACTCGCCAGATTCAACGTCTCGCTGTGGAGGGCTAATCCATCCACGGAGATCATGCCCGGTTGCTCAACGGTGATTGCCGAGGGGTTCACCCAGCGATCGATTCCCTTTTGGAAATCCTCGACGATGAAGAAAGCAGCGCGCTCCTTGATGGGACGTGTAACTGTACTCATTGCGATTTCGACTTGTTCCCGGGCCGCCTGCATCTCGGAGCCCAACCAACCACGCCAAGGTACGTCGAGTGTGCTGACGAAGAGCAACAGGACCAGCGTCGCCATGGCCTGGGAGAAGCGTCGGTTCGAGAATAGACGCTGTATAGCCCGCCACGATCGCCGCCCAGGGGATGTCGCGTAGTCGCGAAAATTTGGCGACGAGTCATAGAAGGGATCGTCGTAGAGTTCAGGTTCTTCCGGGCCTCTGTCGTCACTCTCGACGATAGGGCCTGAGTCTCCGTCAGAGCCTTTGAAGCTCCACGGGGTCCCCACCGGTTCGTCTTGCGCGCCGGCCTCAATAGCCTGAACGGCGCCAGGACGTTCTGACGCCAACATGGCCTCGGCTCCCTGCACAGCAGGTCCTTCCGTAGGCGGTGTGAAAGGTAGTAGTTTCCGGGGTTGTAGGCGAGTTTCCGGGCTATGGGTAAGACTGGCCGCTGCCGGAAAAGCCTGCGAAACCGTGACTAGCCTGGCCGGATAGCTGCCAAGCTCAGGCTCCAAGTTGACGAGGCGTTGGAACTGCTGGAACTGATAGCACCGGCGAACCGACCGTATGGCGGTTTTTGGTGGAGAATCGGCGATTCCGTGATGCGGGACTTGATTGTTGCCGGCTAAGGGCACGTTCTTCGCTCCGGGCGGCTGGATTACGCAGCCTTCTGGGTCGGCTGGGGACCTCGATCCCCACTAGCACACTTAATCCACCACCAACTCTAATCAATAATAGTACTGGTAACCACTCGATGCAATCGGGCGAAGGCTGTATGGCTTGAGTGTACTTTAGTACTACTACTGACAAGGCTGTCCTTGGAGGTGCTGCTTGAAAACTCAACGTTGCCCAGTGGATACACATACTTAGGGCCCATTACAGTGCGTCCCAGCAGCGGCACTCCATACCAATCGGCGGCCGCTCAAAGTAGCCGGCTTTGTTTAATCTGTTCAAAAAAATAGGCGGGAAAATCCTTTTACCCACTGTTAACTCACAACTGAGGTTGCAGCAAGCCCTGCTGATTTGGACCACCGTCCCGAACAAGACCTTCAAAAACCCTGCCAGGTATCTGTGTTGCCAGCGTGGGGCGCCGCGGGTTCAACCGCTGCCGGACCTCGAGTGGTCTCCGCTAGCCCGCTTTTCTCACCAGCTGGCGCTGTAGGATAGTAGCCCCAGCTGGAGCTTTCGGGCAGAACCCGGGGCGGGAACCAAGACACGGACAAGCCCCGGTAGGAGCGAAGGAACGCGGTAGAACCCGTGCCGTGAGCAGCATTTTCCTGCGCCCCTCCGGGGCTTTTTCACTTGTGCATACCGAACCCACGGTTTCGCCTAGCGGCTCCATCGTGGGCTATTATCCTACGCCCCCTGCGGGGGCTGAGGCACACTACGCGACGAGTATTGGGGCTAGTCGGGAAATGGCCAGTCCCCCTCGTAGAGTAACTCCTCCTCGCGTTGTTCGCGAGGCACTTCGTCGATATTCAGATTCTCGAACCAGTACTGGCCCGTCTTCCCGGCGCACAAGATGTCTTTGTCGCCGTCCTGGTCGAAATCGACCGCAACGAACTGCGTTCCGGCGCCTGCCGTCGAGTTGTATGCGATCGGGTAGCGCGTGAAGGACGCTGTCTTCTGGTCGATCGTGTAATAGAAAAGCGCTAAGGGCTCGTAGGAGCCGGGGTCTTTTCCGTTGTGGCCGCGATAGCGCTTGCCGGCGAGGATCTCCGGCTTGTCGTCCCCATTCAGATCTACTAGGTGGACGTTGTGCAGCTGCGAGTAGGAGCCGTCGATCAGGTGCTGTCTCCACCCTCGTTTGCCGCCTTCCGCCAGCTGTTCGTGCCAGAAGAGGCCAAAGCTGTGCCCGCGGCCGTAGATCAGGTCGTTCTTGCCGTCCCCGTTTACGTCGTAGACTTGGATGCCAAAACCCGTGGTGCCCAGCTTGAATTCCGGCAGCCACTCCCAGCGCCCCTTCGACGCGTCCAATTGCCGATACCAACCATTGATCGTAATGATGTCCAGCTTTCCGTCCGAGTCAACGTCACCCACGCCCACGCCGTGTCCGTCGCCTTCCTTGCCACCGACGCGGTGTTTCGTGGGCGCTCCCCCGGCAAAGCTGATGTAGAACACTTCTTGCTTGACGTAGTGAACGGCGACAACATCCTGGCTGCCGTCGCCGTCGACGTCCGCCAACCAAAGGCCTTCCGTGTTCAGCGATGAGGTGATCAGGTGCTTCTCCCAGACTGGACCGACCGCTCCCGGGTTCTCGTACCAGAAAAGACCGTCGTCCTGCCAACCGGCGCTGACAATGTCGAGGTCGTCGTCTTGATCCACATCGATCGTGAACTCGCCGCAGTTGACGACAAATTCTCCGTCGATCCGGGCTTCGCGGAACTTCTGGCGCTTGAAAGCCGGCGCTTCATACCAGTAGGCTCCACTCGTTACGTCGAGGCGCCCGTCGCCGTTCATGTCCATGACGGCGATACCTTCCGAATGGTCGCCGCCGATCTGGTGCTGTAAGAAAACCGGCTGGTCTGAAGTACTCTTTTCCATGTGCAGCGGGTAAGTCGGGCTCGGAGCAGACAGCATTGACCACGCCAAAACAGCCAGCAGCGACACGGAAAGGACCTTCCAGAAGTGTCTTTTCATAGCGCCGATTGTATCAGAGGTATTTGTGGCGCTAGCTACGTAGTCCATTTCATAAGTTCGGTCACGTATATTTAGATTTAGAAGCCAGGTGGACGATCGGGAACTTCGGGCACTGCCTGCCCTCGCCCGAAACGTGAGTGTATTTATGAAATGGAGTACTAAGTGCATCATTTCGCAAACACGGTCACAAAAGGTAGCCGACTCCGGACGCGATGAATCGCGCCTCTACTGATGGGCTTGGGCCTCTCGCGTTCAAACGTAGGGGCGCAATTCATTGCGCCCGAGCTGATGAGCCGCCCATGCTCGACAAGCTGATTGATACGTAACTGTATTTGCGAAATGATCTGCTAAGCGTCGACCTCACTAACAAGCCGCCAACCGTCTCTGTCCCTATGGCTTCGCCTTCATGGCGTGAACCGCTCTGCTGAGCTGACTCCTTGCCGGTCGCCCGAATGCTCTAGAATCGGAATCACCGATGCGTGCTTCCGGGTCGCAGTTCTGCGAAGTCGCTCTGCCTGTCCCGCTGGATAAATCGTTCACCTACACCCTACCGGCCGCGGCCGGCTTCCACGCCCGGGCCGGGTGTCGCGTCGTGGTGCCTTTCGGGCCGCGGAGACTTACCGGAGTGATTCTTCGCTGCCACGGCATCCAGCCGAAAGGCGAGACCCGGGAGGTCACACGATTGCTCGACGAGCAGCCCGCGCTGAGTGAGGAATTGCTCCGGCTCGGCCGCTGGATCGCGAGCTACTATTGCGCTCCGTTGGGCGTTGTGCTGCGGACGATGCTGCCGGTGAGCGACGACACCCGAACACGAAGAGTGGTCTCGCTAACACCGGCCGGAGTGCTCGCCGCACGCCAGTTTAACCGCCCTGGTAGTGACGACCCCTCGGTCAAGGTACTGCGGGCTCTGGAGAATCGTCCCTTGACGGCTACATACCTGCGGAAAAAGGTCCCCGGAGCGGCCGGCGCTTTAGCAGGACTTCAGCGCAAGCGGCTTCTTAGCGTTGAGTCCGTCGATAGTACGCCCGACGGGAACGCTCGGCGTGGGGGCCGGCTCATGGTCGAAGCCGGAGATGCCGAGGCCGGCCCATCAAAGCTGACCAAGGGAGAGCGATGGCTTCTCGACTACCTAGGCGCGCACGCTGGACCGCACGATGTCCAAACCCTTCGCGAGCAGCGTCGTGACGTTGCCACCGTCGCACGGCGTCTGGCAAAGCTCGGCGCGATCCGCTTGTGGAGGGAAAACACTGAGGCCCAACAAGCCGCAGTGGCGCCAGGCTCGCCCGTCACCCTCAATCGGGATCAGGAAAACGCGCTGAACGAGATCGGCTCCGTGCTTCGCGGTCGCACCCACCGGGTGTTCCTGATGAGCGGCGTAACCGGCTCGGGCAAGACGGAAGTCTACCTTCACGCTATCGAGCAAGCCCTGGCATCGGGTCGAAGCTCGCTGCTGCTTGTCCCCGAGATCGCCCTGACCCCCGCCGTTGCCACGCAGTTTTTTGCCCGCTTCGGCGACCAGGTAGCGATCCTGCATAGCGCCTTTAGCGGCCTCCAGCGGTCCGCGCAGTGGCGAAGGATTCGGGAGGGAAAAGCGCGCGTGGTCATCGGCACTCGCTCGGCGGTTTTCGCTCCGCTGGAAAACCTCGGACTGGTCATCGTCGATGAAGAACACGAAACCAGTTACAAGCAGGAAGAAACACCGCGCTACCACGGACGCGACGTAGCGATCGTTCGCGCCAAGGCGGCCGGGGCGGCTGTCGTGCTGGGATCAGCGACGCCGAGCCTCGAGTCGCGTTACAACGTCGAGCGTGGTAAATATCGGCTGCTTGAAATGCCCGAGCGCATCGAGCGGCGCCCGCTGCCCGAGGTCGACGTCATTGATATGCGCGCCGAGTTTGTCGAGACCGGCCGCCAGGATCTGTTCTCGCGGGCCTTGCAAGAGGCCATCCGAGAGAGGCTGGACGCCGGCGAACAAGTCATGATGTTGCTCAACCGGCGTGGGTTTTCCGCCTTCGTCGTGTGCCGCCAGTGTGCGGAGCGGGTCGAATGCGAAAACTGCTCGCTGACACTGACCTATCATCGCCGGGATCAAACCCTCAGCTGCCACTATTGCGGCTACTCATGGCCGGTGCCGTCCATCTGTCCGAAGTGCGAAAGCGAGTACATCTACTTCATCGGAAGCGGCTCGGAAAAGGTGGAAGACTACCTAAGGCGGCTCTACCCGCGCGCCCGTATCGCCCGCCTCGACCGGGACACCGCCCGCGGCCGCGCGAACTACGAAACGATCCTCCAAGGCTTTCGCGACAAAGCGTACGATATTCTGGTCGGCACTCAAATGATCGCCAAAGGACACGATATTCCCAACGTCACCCTGGTTGGCGTGGTCTCGGCCGACATCGCTCTTGGGATGCCCGACATCCGCGCAGCCGAGCGAACGTTTCAGCTCCTCACCCAGGTGGCCGGGCGGGCGGGGCGCGGGGATCGTCCCGGCCGTGTTTTTCTGCAAACCCTCAGCCCCGACCACTACGCGATCCGCTTTGCCGCCGCCCAAGATTATGAAGGCTTCTACAAGAAGGAGATCCACTTCCGTCGCATGCTCCACTACCCGCCCGTTATCCCGATGGCGACGCTGGTCGTCCGCAGCAAGAAGCTCGAGGAAGCACTCGAGCTCAGCGGGCGCCTCGGGCGACACCTACGGTCGTTGCCCGAGGGGGTTCGCATGCTTGGTCCCGCGGCGGCTCCGGTCGTCAAGCTGAAGAAGGAATACCGCTACCAATTCATCTTCAAGGCGCCCGGACGCAAAGTCCTGGGCGGCGTTCTCCACCGGGCCCGCCAATTCGCCGAAGACGACCACTGGCCCGCGACCGCGCTCGTGATCGACGTCGACCCGCTGAATTTGATGTGAGCAGCGCCGCGGGGCAACCTACACGTTCGTGCCACACCCGCGCGATTTGGGATTTGTCGATCGATCGAGTCCTACTTCCATCGCGGTGGTGTGGTTAGGGGTGAAGGTGATTGTCCCAACGGTTCGGCGTTGACAGTCAGCTTGCAACGGGAATAGGTGTTTTCCCGCGCCCCTGCGGGGTTTCTCATCATGCCCGGGGCCGGACCTACTTGCGTTTACGCTCCGGGGGAGGAGGTACTTCGGACCCGCCGCCGGTTATCTTGGAAAGCACCTCGTCAAACAGATCGGCTTTCTTGCTCTGTTTCTTCTTGGCGGTGCTCTTTCCGTGCCGGTAGCTGTGGGCGTGAAAACAGGTCCTGCATTCAACTTTGGCCGGCGCCTCATCGACGATGGCCACCACGGAGTGATTCGTCAGCAGACGACACTTGGGGCAGTGGTCGTCAATGATGTCACCCAGGCGGGGTTCAGCCATGGGAGGAGTCCTCAGGAGAGGAAACTCAATTATCGCATACCTAGTGGGGGTTCAAGAGGCGCGAATCCGCGCTCTGATCCGGATTGAAATAATGGCCCGTCGCTTGCGGTCCGGGTGCAGACGCTTGCCCGCCGAACCCGTCTCTCAATAATTCACCCACAGCGCCTCGCGCCGTGCCTTCTTCACCGAGTGACATCGCTTGACCGGCGCATCCACTCGTCGCCAGCTGCTGTACAGTTCCTGCATCAGGGAGCACCGATAGCCTGAGACGGCAGCGTGCGCCTTGCAGTCCTTCAGGACCGCTGCAAGCTCGCGGTGTTCCTCGTCGCTCATTTCGAAAGCGTAGGCTTTGCTGTCACCTCGCGCGGAGTGGGGATAGGGAGGATCGCAGTAGAACAGAGTCTTCTCGTCATCGTACAGCTTGATGACCTCGATCGCCGGGCGATTCTCGATCTGAACCCGAAGGAGCCTCATGGCAATCTCCGGCAAATGCTCGACGCCTCCCAGCCAGCGAGAGACGACACCCGACATGCCCGCGCGACTCGTGTTCTTGCAGTTTGCCCAGCGCCCGAGAGATGCGGTCTGGGCGAGTCCGGTTCGAGCCTGGCGGGCGCGAATGTAGAACAGCCGAGCGCGTTCCAAATCAGAGACTGGTCGAGCACCGTTCTTCTCGACGGCCCGAAAAAACTCCTCCCGTGAAAACGGCGTCAGCGCAATCTTTTGGACGAGCTCATCTTGTTGTTTGTCACGCAGCACCCTGAAAAAGTTAACGACTTCCCCATCCATGTCGTTATACGTTTCGACCGGCGAAGGGGCGCGATTGATGAGCACGGCCGCCGAACCACCAAAGGGCTCGCAGTAGTGATGGCATTCGGGGAGCAGGGGCAAGAGCCAGTTGAGGTGGCTGAACTTACCCCCGTACCAGCCAAAGGCGATGGCCCTTTTTCGCCGGTGCGGTAGAATGCCGGCATCGCGGCGCAGGTTGGTGACTTTGCCCGACAGGTAAATCGGTGAGGGAGTGCGGCCCTTCCCGGCCATAGCGCA
The DNA here is from genome assembly GCA_965248105.1 of Bryobacterales bacterium. Lineage (GTDB taxonomy): Bacteria > Acidobacteriota > Terriglobia > Bryobacterales > UBA6623. Next base: position 63,265 of record CBDFIK010000005.1, on the reverse strand, counting down.
ATCTCATCATACCAGCGGGAAGCTCGCTGACATCGCCAGGCGTCGGATGCACGAGGTATTCGTGGGAGTGGCCAGAACAAACAGTTACCCTCGACCGCACCCTTTCGGGCGCGGCCCCCGCGAGGAGGCCCGTCATTGTCAAGCGAGGAAGCCGAAGGCAACTTCAGTTGTGGCGAAAGTCCGACCGGGCTTCAATCGCTCATCGAGAGGGTGCGCAATAGCAGGAAACTGAGCCTGGAACGCAGAGCTACCGTTACGCCCGTGTCTTTTGCAGCTTGCCGAGGCGTTCTCCGACGGGAACGAATTCACGTTTCGACGGTCCCAGATAAACCTGCCGGGGACGGGCGATTCGTCGTTCCGGGTCTTCCATCAGCTCTTCCCAGTGCGCCAGCCAACCGGAGGTGCGAGGAATGGCGAACAACGCCGTAAACATTTCCGGCTGGAAGCCCATGGCCTGATAGATAATTCCGGAGTAGAAGTCCACGTTGGGATAGAGCTTTCGCTTCACGAAGTAGTCGTCCTGCAGCGCGATGCGTTCGAGCTCGATCGCCAGATCAATCTTGGGGTTTCGGCCGGTGACTTCGAAGACTTCATCCGCGATCTTCTTAATGATCCGCGCCCGAGGATCATAGTTCTTGTAGACGCGGTGGCCGAATCCCATCAATCGGCGCTCGCCGGCTTTGACTTCCTTGATGAATTCGGGAATGTGGTCTATGGAGCCGATTTCATCCAGCATCTGGAGCACGGCTTCGTTTGCACCGCCGTGTAGCGGACCGTAAAGAGCCCCAGCGGCAGCAGCCGTGGCGACGTAGGGGTCTGCATTCGAACTGCTAACCGTCCGCATGGTGCTGGTGCTGCAGTTCTGCTCATGGTCGGCGTGGAGGATGAACAGAACGTCGAGCGCTTTGGCGAGCACCGGGCTGGACTTGTACTTCAGCTCGGTCTTTTTCCAAAGCATGTTCATGAAGTTTTCGGTATAGCTCAAGTCGTTGTCGGGATAGGCGTAAGGCAGCCCCAAGCTATGGCGATAGGCGTAGGCCGCCAAAGTTGGCATCTTGCCGAGAAGGCGCAACTGCTGCATGCGGCGGTTCTTGCGGCTGCCGATATTCTTGGCGTCCGGGTAGAAGGTCGAAAGCGCGGCGACTGTGCTGACAAGCATTCCCATGGGGTGGGCGTCGTAGAGAAAGCCGTCGATAAACTTCTTGATGTTCTCGTGCACCATGGTGTGGCGGATGATCTCGTCGTCCCAGTCGGCCAGCTCCGAGGCGGTAGGCAGTTCTCCGTGCAGAAGGAGATAAGCTACTTCAGTGTAGGAACAGCTCTCGGCGAGGTCTTCGATCGGGTAGCCGCGATAGCGCAAGATTCCCCGCTCGCCGTCAATGAATGTGATGCGGCTGGTACACGACGCCGTGTTCGTGAATCCGGGGTCGTAGCTCATCATCCCGAATTCGTCCGCGTTGACTTTGATCGAACGCAGGTCCATCGCCCGGACCGTGCTGTTTTCGATCGAGAGCTGGTAGGTTTTCGACGTCCGGCTGTCGTTGATATCTAGGCTTGCTGACTCCAAGGGCACCTCCTACCTATGCGGCTGATCGTCGAGCCTGGGCGGACGCTAGGGTCGATCGTCTGGCCCTGCGCTTTGGGGCCAAAGCCTTGGCCCCTTTCGGGACCCCAGCGCTCTCACTAGGCGTGTCCCCGCAATTTCCCGGGGCGAAGGCCGCTCCGAATGGCCTTGAAAATAAGAAGGATAGCAGATACGACCGACTCAGGGTGCTCCGACAACGAACCCCACGGAGGGCTTGCGCCTCGGCTTTCCGAGGGAAATCCGTCTTCCCCACAGGATGCACTCTCGTCCAAACACGTGCCGCGCGGATCTTGACAGCCCTCTTCCGCACTTGTTAGCCTGCGTAATTGGCTTTCGACCGGCCCCGGTTCGGCGGGGCGTTCTTATCTCAGAATGTTTCTCAACGGAGTTAGGAGGAGAGGAAAGTGACGGTTAAACCCTTATACGACCGTTTGTTGGCACGCCGGGTGGAAGAAGGAGAGCAAATCAAGGGAGGAATCATCATCCCCGACTCGGCCAAGGAAAAGCCTCAAGAGGCGGAAATCATCGCAGCGGGGAACGGCAAGCGGCTGGACGACGGCAAGATCGTCCCGCTCGATGTGAAGGCCGGCGACAAGGTGCTGATCGGAAAATACTCGGGAACGGATATCACCGTGGAGGGTGAAGAGCTGATTATCCTCCGCGAAGACGAGGTCCTCGGCGTTCTGGAAAGCTAAGCGCGGCTTAACATGCTAGGGGGGCAGGCGGGGAATCGCCTGCTCTTTCTTGCTTTTCACACTTTCGGCTGCTGGTCGGCACGACGCCCCCTCAAAACTTCAGCGTTTCCATCAGGGTATTCAGCTCCTTGTGAAGCCTGTTCTTCTGGACACGGAGTTCGTTTTGCTGATCCCTAAGCGAAACCAACCTTCCTTCCTGAGCGGAAAGCTTGTCGGCGTACTCCATCACCCGCTGCTGCTGCCCGGCAACGGAGCGGAGCGTCGAAATGTTGCTCCTCAGCCGGCTCTGATCTTGCCCGAGGTTGTTGATCTGTTCGTTGACCCTCCCGAGTTCACGATCGGTGTCGGCAATTTGGCGCTTTAGGTCAGCGATCTCCTCGAGCTTCTTGCGGCCGGCTTCGTCGAGTTTCTCGTTCCGCACGTAGGCAAAGATCTGGTCCGGCGTCATGTTCGTGACGGCGATCTGCTGGGAATAGACCCGTTCCTCGACCACCGGGAACCTCTTTGTGGCTCCGGGATCGACCTTCACCTCGAAACGATAGGAGTTGGCGGTTTTTTCTTCCGGCTTCATATCGATGAGCTTGTACTCGGGTCGGGCGGCGTGCTCGATGATCACGGTCTTGGACTTGGAGTCTACGTTGCGAATGGTAAACGTCTTGGTCTCACGGCGAGCGGTTTTCGTAGTTAGCAAGCCACGTCGGTAGTGGAACTCGCTGAGCAGCTTACTCTCGCTATCGAAGGCCGCGGTGATACGAGTTCCGAGATCGACGGCGTAGCTAATCAGCCGTTTGTCGCCCGACTTGACGGTCTCCATCAAAGCCTCGCCGGCATAGGCTCCGGCGTCGTAGACCGTAATGGCGCCACCGTCCATCGTGGTGTCGCCGGAGTTGGTCAGCTCGACGGCGTTGAGAGGGTGCTGGGAAGCATTGGAGTGGTCGTAGATGAGTAAGCGCCGGGCCTCGATGCGCTCCCGGAAGAAGGGCAGCATGGCGGACTCGCCCTTGCGAATGTTAACTGGGCGATCGATCTTGTATTCGAACAGTTCCCCAAGTTCGGCACCGACAGCGGTGGCCGCCACGGTGGAGGCCACGGCTTGGCGTTGAAAACGCTGGTCGGCGCCGACCAGGCCCCCCACTACACCCCCCACGACACCACCGGCGACTTGCTGGCGAAAGGCGCGCTTTTGAAGACGCTCTAGGTTGTCGCGGCGGCCTTTCTCTTGGTCGTAATAGGCACCTGCTTCCTTCGGTGCTGCCGGTGCAGCCAGTGCCATCACCACATTCTTCGATTCGGTTAGGCCGTCAACCGCGCCACCGTGGACCACAGGACGCCAGGCACGGTCTTGGGCCAGCTGGATGACCGGGCGGCTCACGTAGCGTGGTTCGTAGAGCCGGCTGATGAAAGAAACTGGCAATCCCGACACGAGCGACAAGCGCACGTTCGTCCAGTCCTCGCCCGAGGTGTTGTCGACGATCGCCCAGCCTTCAAGCAGCGGCTTTTGCCCGCTGTCGAATACCAGCCGGTAACTGCTTTTCCAAATCGCGGTAGGGACTACATAGCTGGCCGCGACTTCGCTGGCTCCTCCTGACGATTCGATGGTCACGGTTCGTTTCTCAAGATTGCGAGATCGCGCCACAACGTCTAAATAGTCAGCAAACTGGGACTGCAGCTTGGGATCGACGAAGCGCAGCCCGGCTGCCGCCGCCGGATCGACCGTTCGAAGCTCACCCTTGGTGAGCAGCATGAGCTCTTGGCGCTGGGGCTGGCGTTCGCTGGCCGGGATCGTCCGCGCACTAATGATCGAACCGCGTGTTTTGCCGCTGCTGAGCCGCAGTTCCACCTCGGCGCCTTTGAACTGGTCGAGAATCTGGCTGAGCGTAATGGCCTGACCGATACGGAACGGGAAAACCTCCAAACGTTTCGAAAGTGGGTCGCTGGAGTCGTAGCGGATGGCCGAGACGCCTTCCCCTCCGCGCTGTTCGACGGTCAAGGACTTGAGTACGTCGTCCATCTCGGTTGCCTTGAACTGGAGTTGAGCTACATCTCCGGGCGGCACGTTTCCCGAGCGCTCAAAAAACCCGATTCCGTGCTTGTAGAGCACGACTTTGCTGACGGTAAGATCGGCGGCCCGCGCGGCGAGGCCCGAAAGCATCAGAATGAAGAAAGGGGTAAACACACGAACTCGCATAATATCCTCCACTACCTAATACGCTGAAGGCCGCCAAAGCGTGCAGGTCGGTTTTGCGCGAACCAGCGCTTGGTTGCATAAATTCACGTTAGATTATAGACCGCTGACTTGCGTTCGCGGCTCCGATTCGCGCGTCGCAATCCGAGCGCCATGCTAGTCCCATTCCACACCTCTCTCTCGCAATTCGTCCCTGAGTGTCACCTCGTCGCGAAAAACCGTGGCGTCCATACCTAGTTGAAGGGCGGCTTCGACATTGGCGACCTTGTCGTCGGTGAAGAAGCATTCGTTGGGCTGGCACCCCGCTCTTCGGATGGCCTCTCGATAGATGCCCTCCGCGGGCTTCATTGAGCCAACCTCGTAAGAAAGAATGGAATCGTGGAAATGCCGTATCAGGGGGTAGCGCCTACGAATGGAATTGAAATGCAAATCGTTGGTGTTGGATACCAACAGCAGCGTCGTTCGGCGCGCGAGACCTTCGAGGAACGATTCAGAGATAATCGGCTCGGGATGAAACATATTTTCCCAAATGCCGCGGAACTCGTCAAAGCCGACACTTAGGTCGAGGGCCGCTGAAAGCTTTTGGTAAAACGTCTCGCTCGACATCTGGCCGTGTTCGTAGGGACGCGCCAGTCCTGAGGCGCTTATGACCTTCGGGATTTCTTCGGCGGTATAGTCGGTCAGCTTGGCGGCCGCTCGGTAGGCGCGGGGAAAGTCCAAGCCCACGACAACTTCGCCCAGGTCGAGCAGCACGGCTTTGATCATCTTCGGTGGTCTTCGATAGTGGCGGCTAGCTGCGACCTTTCAACAGGTGCTCGGCTGCGAGTATCAGCGAACGGTCGCTCTGTCGGGGCGGACGGCCTTGTGTCCCTTTTCCCCAAATGAACATCGCATTCGTTCCGCATCCAACGCGCAAGGTGCAGAAAAGCACCGACGGCCGGGTACAGTGGCCCGCCCCTACTAATCCTTGGTGCGGAACGTGGGCTAGTGCTCGGCTGATAAGGAAGCGGCTGATTTCCAACACTTGTTTAGTTTGGCAAAACCCGCCCGGAACTGCCCGCGGCGGAACTATTTGAGGTCTCACGGTGTCTAGAGTTGGCAGAGAGACAGGAAACAAGCGCTTGTTTTCGACAGGACACAAGGATCGGGTTCCCCTTTCTCAAGGGGGAGTCCGGCCTGAGAAGGAGAGATGGAAATGTTCGAAAGGACATTTGTCGAAAACGGCGAAGTGTCGAGGCGACCCTGGGCGATAGCGGTCTCCCTACTAACCCAATGCTTGTTCGTGTGTCTCGGGGCGTTGATTCCCCTACTCTACACGAACACGCTTCCGCTCCGGGGATGGGTAAGTCAGTCGCTGGCAGAGCCTCCACCAGCGCTCGGAGGATCACTCCAAGAGCCGGAACGTGCCCGGCAACCAAAAGGGCGCGCGCCCGAGCGGTTCAAGAGCCTGTTCCCGCCGACAAAGATTCCGGAAAGAGTATCTCTGATCACAGAGGAATCTGAGCTTCTGCCTTTTGTGCAAGTGCCGCGAAGCGCCCCCGGGATGGGAGTGCCGGGGGGCGTGTTGGACAGTACCGGTTTGGGTGCAGAAGGCATTACTGGATTGCTCGCCGGGCCACAAATGCCAGAGAACACAGGGCGGAGCGAGCCGGACGTATCCGGCAAGCCCGTTGAGGTCGGGGGGAACGTTCAGGCAGCAAGATTGCTCCATCGCGTCACTCCCGTTTATCCCTCGCTTGCACGGCAGGCTCGCATCGGCGGCGTGGTTCGTCTAAGGGCAATCATCAGCGAGGACGGAGCTGTCCGCAGGTTGGAGGTGCTCAGCGGTCATCCCCTGTTGGTAGGAAGTGCTGTGGAAGCGGTTAAGCGGTGGCTCTACCGGCCAACGCTGCTGAACGGGCGTCCGGTAGCGGTCATCACGCGAATCGACGTGAACTTCCGGTTGCAGTAGCACGCCTTCTTATCAGGTTCTCGCTCACGCCGAAGCCCGCCAGTGGGGCACTGAAATCCAACACCACCCGTGGACATGTTGTCAGCCAGGCCAGACAGGCAGGAATGCTTGTTTCAATGTATAGGGCGAGATGGAAAACCCTCCTGGTGGCAAAATGCGGAGGCCGGCTGACGGGCCGGCTCAGGGATCTACTACCCCGCGGCGGTCTCTTTCTCCGCTGCCAGAGAAGCAGGAATCCCGGTCTTGTAGGACGGGTATTGCAACCTGACCCCGAGCGCTCGCCGGACAGCCCCTCCGTCCACGCGCCGGTCCGAGCGCCGAGTTTCGTCCACATTGGACTCGGTGGTCGACGCGGGCAAGGGCAGATCAAGAAGGTTAGAACAGAACGCTGCGATGTCGCGGGAGGTGCACGGGTCCTCGTCGGCAACGGGGAAGGCCCCCGTAAGCTGGGAGCCCAGCGCGGTGACAACATGCTGAGCCAAGTCATCCACGTGAATCCGCGAAACCCAATTGCCACCGTCACCAACAAGTTTGAACCGGCCTTCGCGCATCGCAGCGTGCACCCCGCGCCCTGGACCGTAGATCGCTGCCGGCCGCAAGACCAGGGAAGACCACGGCCCAGCGGCGACCTGTTCCTCCGCCTTGACCCGCAGCCTCTGGCGATCGGTCACGGGTGCTACCGCCGTTGTATCATCGACCTCGCGTGACTTGCCGTAGACACCGGTCGTCGACAAATAAATCACCCGGGAAGGCAGGTCCCCCAGCGCTTCGAGAAGCTGAGGAGTTGGATCAAACAGCCCGTTAGAGCCGCGCAACGTGGGCACGGAAAGCAAGACCGAGGTTCCCCTGGGAAGTTCTTCCCGCAGGGCCGCCAGAGTTTCGGGCTCGAACACGTCAACCCGCCGCACGTCGGCGCCGGCTGTGCGCAACTGCCGGAGCTTGGAATCATCGGTGGTTGTTGCGATCACCCGAGCGTTGCGGGACAGCATCTCGAGCGCCACGCGCCGCCCCGTGTAGCCGCAACCGACAATGAGTACTGTCATCGGACTGTTTTTTTGCGACAGGGAGCTTCACCGAATCAAGCCGCGGCCATGGCGAGCGCGACCACTGTGATTAGCGTTACTTCAGAATAGCGCCCGCTCGGGCGGAGTTGAAGGAGGTCGGCGCTCCACCGGTCGACCGGAATACGCCTGCGATTGTCTCCCGTCGGTGCTAAGCTGTTCCAAAATCGTGCTCATTGTCTGAACGGAGACCAGATGAAAATGACGGCTGCCGAATGGTTTGTGAAAGACCTTCAAGAGCGTGGCGTCGAGTGGATCGCGACGTTGTGCGGCCACGGACTCGACCCTCTCTACGAAGCCGCTAAGAAGTCGGGTGTGCGTCTCGTCGACACCCGCAACGAGCAGGCGGCGGCCTACGCGGCCGAAGCTTTCGGAAGCCTGACCCGGCGTCCCGGCGTAGTCGCCGTCTCGAGCATCGGACACGTGAACGCAATCATGGGTGTCGCGAATGCCTACTACAGCCGCGCGCCCATGCTGCTGATCTCGGGTGCCGGAAACCAAAGCACATCCGGCATGGGTCATTTCCAGGACTACGATCAGGTCGCTCTTGCTGGTTCTTTGACCAAATATGGACGTGTCGTTGATCGCCCCGAACGCGCTATTCAGATCCTCGACGAAGCTTGGCGGGCGGCAACTGACCTTCCCCCGGGGCCCGTCCATTTGAGTTTTCCGCTGGACGTTCAGGACACTGAAGTCGCCAGTGAACAGATGGTCCAACCCTTGCGGGTCGAGTCCTCTTCATCCATTCCGGGTGACGATCTCGAGCAGGCCGCTTCCTGCCTAGCGAGTGCTGAGCGTCCTCTCATCGTGGCCGGCGGCGGCGTCTACTACGCGGGTGAAAGCAGTGCGGTCGCCGACTTTTCCGAGAGGTTCTCTGTTCCCCTCGGTGTTTTGGCGTTAGACCGCGACTCGATCAAACGCCCTCTCCCGAGCTTCGTAGGGCTTGTTGGCGCACTGACGGGAGGGCCGAGACTACTACCCGACGCCGACTGCATCATCCTTGCCGGTGCTGACGTTGACTATCGCCTCGGGTTTCTTGGTCCGGACACGATCCCTAGCAATGCCCGTATCCTGCGAATCGCTCAAGGCTGGCAAAACTTCGCCAAGATCTACGAAGAACGTAACGGGAAGAGCCATACGGATTGGCTAGCCGAGGCTCGGCGGCGCTGGATGGAGTTTCGGCAATCCATCGAACAAAAGGGCGCCGTGCAGGCCAAAGAGGGCCTGCATGCCGTCCAGATCGCAGCCGAATTGCGAGAGGTGCTGACGGATGAAACGGTGCTGCTAATAGACGCGGGCAGCGCCGGCCAGTGGGCCCATCATTTGCTCTGCGATCAGTATCCCCGCCACTGGCTCAGCTGCGGGCCGAGCGGCGTCGTGGGCTGGGGTCTCGGCGGCGCCATTGGAGCCCGGATGGCGTTTCCCGACCAACCCGTGATCCTACTCACCGGGGATGGCGCTTTCACGTTTACGGTGGCGGAGATTGAATGCGCCGTCCGCCAGCGTCTGCCGTTCGTTGTGATCGTGGCCGACGATCAGTCCTGGGGTATCACGATGGCGGGACATATCAAACGCTTCGGGGAACCCATCAGCAGTACATTGGGCCCGATCGACTTCGTCAAGCTCGCTGAGTCGCTTGGAGCTCGCGGGGTGCTGGCCAAGACGCAAGAAGAAGTTCGCAGCGCTGTCGAAGAAGCAAAGACACTCGACACCGTAACCGTGGTTCACGTACCGATCGTCGGCGGCAACCCTTAATCCAGCCGGTCTCGAACCCTGCTGCCTTGTAGCGCGGGCCCGTGGCCCGCAGCGGCGACCTCTGACCGCCGTTGGGCACAGCATGCTCTGCCCTACCGATCTGTCGGCTGCCTGCAAATGTAGGGGCACGGCATGCCGTGCCCAAAGTTCTCGATCGTCCACCCGGCTTCTAACTCGCTTGATACTCAGCCCACTCGCGGTCGAGATTTTCAAGGTAGCTTTGGATCTCCTCTGGGGGAAGGAATGCATACCGGAACCCGTTCTTCATGAGCTCAATCAGGTCTTGCTCACCGATTCCCATGTGGGAGACATGTTCAAATTCTTCGGCCAGGGTGGTTGAGAAAAACGCGGGATCGTCCGTGTTGATGGTCACCGGAACACCTGCTTCGTATAACGCCTTCACCGGATGGGCTTCATAAGAAGGATAAATGCCCGTCTTTAGATTGCTTGTAGGGCAAACTTCGAGTGGAATCCGGTGCTCGCTGAGATAGTCAACCAGCCGTTTGTCTTCTATCGCTCGGACACCATGGCCGATTCGCTCTGCTCTTAACAGGCGGAGCGCGTCCCAGACACTGTCGGGGCCCAGCCCTTCGCCGGCGTGGACAGTGAGACGCAGCCCGTGGTCGCGAGCAGTCTCGTAAACCTCGACGAACTCGGCCGGGGGGAACTGCTGCTCGCTTCCACCCAAGGTAATCCCAACGACGCTTGAGGGTCGGATCCGCAGAATATCTTCCAGCAGGCTCAGCGCGGCCTCGGCCCCAATGTTTCGGACGAGGTCGACAATCCACTGGACTCGCATTTGTGATTCTTCGGCGGCTTCCTCTAGCGTTGCCAGGAGGTCTTCGAGGGCAATCCCTTGATTCAGGTACTCAACAACCGAGACCGTGATTTCGGCGTAGACGATTTTCTGGGATTCCATGTCCCGGAGCACGGCGGCCACGAGATCTCTGAACCGACTAATGTCAGGAACGAAATAGGCGGTAAAAAGGTACGTCGCTAGAAACTGGTCGAAAGAGTGAGTACGAAACAGCGAGTCAACGCGATTCGTTAACCCTGGGCGAGACTTAAGAAACGGGCGGATGTTGTCGCACTGCCGGAACAGCTCCAGTTGGCGGGGCGGCGCTTTCGCTAAGGCCACCTCCGGCGAACGTTGGCGGAGCAGGTCGGCGAACAGCTTGCGAGGCATGGCGCCTCGCAAATGGACATGTAGTTCAGCTTTGGGGGCGGTGCGGGTAAAGTCGCTGAAATCCAAGGACGTAGTTTACTTTATCCAACATCGAGTCTTCTGGCGCCGTTGCCGCTGAGGCTCGTCGCTAGCTCGCCTTTCTCATCGGCAGTCGCCAAGAGTGGAAGCAAATGCTCGCCGTCAGGGATGTAGGGGCTTGATTGATCGCGCCCGCTTGCCTGACAAACTGCAGGCCGGACGATGTACACAAACTGTTGCCGCGAGCCATGGCCATCGGGCCTTTCGCCCGAATCGCTGTGACAGCTGGTGAGAAGTGCCAGCTAGCTTCGCTTGGCGGAAACGGCGGCCCCCGCAATCACTTCAGCGTCTGGCGTGGCCGGCTTCAATTCCGACACTCGGTCCGCGGAGTAACCTTTTTGGTAGAGGGCTGCAAGCTCCGCAGGGTTTTGCCCCGCGAGATCCCGAAGAAGGATCGAAAGATTCCTCCACGTCTGGCGCACGGAGCCCATTTGCTCAAAACGCCGCGCGGAGGTGACGGCCGTGTGCGAACTCCGGGCCATCCTTCCCTGCTTGCCGGCAAGCCGCAGCCAGTGAACGTCTTCCAACAGGGGGATCTCGGGAAATCCACCGCTAGCGCGGAAGAATTCGCGTCGCACGAAGATACCCTGGTCGCCGAAGCAGGACCACGGTCTCGCCAGCCGGGTAAAAAACGCAAGTAGGCTGGGTAGCCAGACAGGAGGGTCGAACCGAAGCCGGAATGCGCCGAAATCAGCGCCCCGCGAATCCAGCAGTTCCGGCAAGCCCGCGATCGCCCCGTGTGAAGGACGGGTATCGCAATGGAGGAAAAGCAGAACGTCTCCGCGTGAAACTCCCGCACCGCGGTTCATCTGACAACCCCGTCCGCGTTCACTCTCGACCAGGCGAACCGACGGAAATTGGCGAGTAGCCTCCACGCTGCCATCTCGGCTGCCACCATCGACCACGATGATTTCCGGCGCACCGGGCTCTTCCATCAGCGACGGCAGAAGAGCTTCGAGAGACTCCCGGTCATTCCAGACCGGCACGATGACCGAAATCACAGACCCACTTCCCGTTCTGGAGGACACCCACCTGGAAGCATCGGAACGTAGCTTCCCTCTGGGTAGCTTATCAGAACCCTGTGAAGCCCCACGGTAACGGCTGGGAGAGCCACGGCAGTGAACCTGGCGGTTTTCCACATCTTGTAAGTTGTTGAAAACTTGGTGAGCCGCTTGCAACCCTCTTCATAACCACTCACCGATTAGGGGCTGGAGAATAAGCCCTGATATTTGAAAGACTTAGGAAATCCTGGCCGCTCCGAAAAGGCGGAAGTGCGATTGCCGCCGATTTCCTCTTTTCCGATCCGGCAAAATCGAGGCGGAAGCGTTGTCAATGACATTTCCGCCCTCCAGGTCAAAAAAGTGCCTGTCGAGACATGGCGACCAGGATATCCGGGTTGTCGTTCTGGACGCTATTCACCCTGGTGCTGACGGTGCGCCGCTCGTAAGGGCCAGCATTAGGTTCACGCACCAGCTCGAGTAGCCGTGACGCCGGCGACGCGGGGTCGAGCCAGTGGCCGAACCGGTCGGGATCGATGATCGCCGGTTGTCGGTGGTGGATGTCCGCCAGCGCCGGGGAGGCTGCGGTCGTGATGACGGCAAAGGACTCCACGGACTCACCGTCCCCGCCCCAGCGCTCCCAAAGAGCGGCGAACGACAGTGGTGAGCCGTCGGCGAGCGCCAGGTAGTAGGGCTGTTTTCCGCCCCCGGTCCGTTGCCACTCGAACCACCCGTTGGCCGGGACCAGGCACCGGCGTGTCCGGAATGCGGCCCCGAATGACGGCTTCGTATGGACGGTTTCCGCCCGGGCGTTGATGAGGCGGGTGCCCATCCGGATGTCCTTCGCCCAGGAGGGCACCAGTCCCCACCGGAGCTGGGCGATAGCGCGGTTCCCGTCCTCATCAAGCCGGCAGGCCGCGAAGTCCTGCGCCGGAGCGCCGTTGTAGTGGGCCTGCAGATTCAGCCGCAGGGCTGGTTCCTTGAGGCTGTACAGGTCGTGAATCTCATGCCAAGTCAGCTTCTGTGTGAATCGGCCGCACATTAAGGGACGCTCTCCAAGCCCTGCCTCTCGATTCAGATCTTGATCGAAGGTGCAGTTCGGGGCTTATCCTCCCCGAGGTTTCGGGTGTAGTCGCAACTGGGATAATTCGAACAACCCAGAAACGGCCCGTACCTGCCGTTCCTCGTTTGCAGCCATCCGTCGCACGTCGGGCATCCCTCGAAGGACTGCCCGCAGCCGCGGCAACAGTAGGCCCCGTTTGCTTTGGCCAGCAGCCCGGTCCCGCAATTGAGACAGGCGGACTGCGTGTGTTCGCAATACGGATAGTGCGAGCAACCGTAGAATATGCCCCGGTCCCGAGCGTTTTCTCTTCGCTCGAGTCGTCCCGTCATGCATCTTGGGCAGGCGACATCCCTCTCCGGCAGTCGACCAAAAACGGTCACGTCATAACCGTCCTTGATCAATTCCGTGACGAATGCAGAAGGCGCTCCGCCATCGGCAAGAAGAAAGGCTCCGCGCCTGGCGCGGGTGATGGCGACATAGAAAAGGCGTCGCTCCTCGGCGTTCGGATGCCCCTCGGATGCTGCAAGAACGAGATCGAGCAGCGGGTCATCGGCGATCTCGGCTGGGAAGCCATACTTTCCGGTACACAGTTCGAGCACCACGACATAGTCAGCCTCCAGACCCTTTGAACGGTGCACGGTCATGTAGGAAAGGCGAAGGTCGGGATGTTCCCTCTCCAGCTGGGCCATGTTCTCAGGCCGGGAGTGCCTGTACCGGCCCAACAGCAAAACGGTAGGTGGCTCGCCGTTCTTGCCCGCAGAAGCGGTAATCGTTTTCAGAGCCTCTCTCAGGAGATCGGGGCTATCCTCTCCGGAAAGGCCGATGTGCACGCAAGGTCCATCTGTCCGTCGCACCGAAGCAACGTTCTTGCGGATCTGCGCAGGGTTGCTTAGCACGAATTTCGATGCGAGTTCGGCGATCCGGTCGGCGCACCGAAATGTTGTCTCCAGATCGACACGCTCGCTCTCACCGAAACGCTCCCGGAACTCGCGCATGATGGCGATGTCCGAGCCGGCAAATCGGAAAATCGCCTGCCAATCGTCACCAACGGCGAACAGTTGGGCGGTCCTGGGCGTATCCAGCAACGCCTTCAGCAGCCGCGCTCTTCCCGGTGAAATGTCCTGGAACTCGTCGACGAGGATGTAGCCGAACGGGGACCGGTAGCACCCACTCTCCACGTGTTCCGTCGCCTTGCCGATCATGTCGTGAAAGTCGATCTGCCGCAGTCGGGCCAGCGACTCCTGGTAACGTTCGAAGATCGGTTGGAACACGCTCACGAAGGCCTTGGCCCGTGGGCGGTTGGGAGCTTTCGCAGCTCGCCGGGCTACTTCCTCGGGAGTGAGCTGGGCACCCTTGTAGTGCTGGAGGAAGGTTCCGACCAAGCGGGTGAACGGATCAATTCGACCTTGCTGTTCCAGGACGGCGAAGATTTCGTCAGTGGATATCGGAGATAGCGTCACGCCATGCTCGGCCAGTTTCGCCGCAAGGTTCTCGGTCAACTTCCCGGCGGCCTTTTCGTGGCTGAAGGTTTCAATCAGGACCGTGCCATGTTCGGCGTGGAGCTTTCGCTTCCAGTCCATGGACGCGAGATACTCCTCGCGGTCAATGAACGAAGGGGTATTCCCCGATGCGGTGAGTGCGAAGTGTTCGATGTAAATACCGGCTTCCGTAAGGTAGAAGTCGGGCTGGTATTGCCGCCTCTCCGACGTTGCGGTTTCGTGCTCGTAGGAGGCTTCGTACTCATAGGGCACGCCGTTGAGGTAGAGGAAGTTGGCGATTTCGCACTCCTCGAAGCTCTTGACCCTTTCACCCTGCAAGGAGCGGATCTCGTTTGCTCGGATGTAATCCCAGTATTCGCCTTGGGTTTGAAAATCGTGCTCGCTCTTGTACGGAGCGAAGTGGTCCTCGAACCACCTCCGCATCACCGTCGAGAACTTTGGATCGGCTACCAGGTCGGCAATGATGCCTTTCAGCAGGTCGAACAGAGCCTTGTCGTCCTCGGCAACCTTGGCGAGTGCTGGGCGCTTGCCCTCCGCTTCACCGATGATGGACATGCCCAGGCTGTGGAACGTTCGAACGGTGAGCTGGGCCCCCGCCTCGCCGCCAATGCGACGGCGGACCCTCTCCTCCATTTCTTTCTGGGCATCTTTGGCGAACGCAAGCAGGAGCAACTCCGACGGGCGCCGGTAACTCCTCTGGAGAAGCCATCCGGCTTTGGCCACGATGACAGAGGTCTTACCACTGCCCGCGGCGGCAACCACGAGGTTGCGATCCTCGTCGACGACGACCGCTCTCCGCTGCTCGTCCGTAAGCGGCCTCGCCTCGACCTTGTCGAAGAATTCCTCTGACCGGGCCAATTCGTTGATTACGAAGGCTTCGTTGGCTTGACTCCGGTGAGCCTCGGGGCTTCTCAAGAAATCCTGTATGGCATTCAACATGCCAATCTCCGCAACACCAGACAGTTTGTCTGGCCATTGAGACGGGAACGGGGCGGCTGCGTCTTTGGCGTCGCGCTCGAGGTCGGAAAAGACGCTGCGGGCCATGTACCTGGGAGGGTCCGTAAGCTGGGCCAAGCGGTTGTCGACGGAACGGAGTTTCCCGATGTGGGCAGCCAGCGTTCTTTTCCACCAGTCAACCCTCGCACTCTCCAGTGCGTCGCTGAATGCCTTTGCGTCGGGTCGGGGCAGCCCTGAAACCGTAACTACCCCGGACGAGGAACGGATTCGTATGCCGCTCCAGAACCACCCTGTCGTTACCTCCGCTGCCTCGATCTCCCCAAAGGGGATTTCCACCGATCCGAACGTACGCGTCAGCGTCAAGATGTTCGCGCTCACCGTGGCAGCCTTGGCGTCTCTTGGATGGAGGAACGCGAACATGAACGATGCCAGCCCGGCTCGTTCGACATGCAGAGGGCTCCCAGGGGTCAAATTGGGTACGAGCGGCTGGGGCACGGGCCGTTTTCCTTTCATTCAAAATTCTGCAAACCAACCCTTACAAGCCGTGTTCTCGAATGGGGCAGAATGAGCCGGAGTGGGCCGGAATGAGATCCCACGCCAGGTCCACCGGTTCCCGACTGCCGGGCTCGTTCAGCCGGCCGATTCGCACGGCCTCGGCCACAGTGTTGCGGACCTCGGCCACAGTGTTGCGGACCTCCGCCACATCGAGGTCCTCGACCGACCATCCGGTGGCGGGCTGGTTTCCCACCGTTGCTCGCTGTGCATGGGCTCGAAGAGCATTCCGTTGTACTCGTCGGCCGACATGGCTAACGTCGTGTTGCCAACTCGTCGATAGGCGGTACCCCGGTACTGGTACGGCCGCGCGGAGCCCTGACTCACGCGCACCGCCACGACCTCAAGGCCCTCGGCTACGTGAATCCGCTTGACCGCCGGAAATGCCGGTGGGTCGATCCTTTGGATCTCGGCGCTCACCTCCTCAATCGTCCGCTCGCTCACCTGCTGGCCGGCCACATCTCCCGTCGGCGTGACACCGAACAGCACGTGTCCGCCGCGCTGGTTGAGCATGGCGCACACGGTTTGGGCCGCCTCGCGGCGTGTACCCGTCGTGTGCTTGAACTCCAGCGTCTCGGATTCGCCTGTCGCGGCCAGCGCTATGATCTGTTCAGGCGTCATGGGCGAAATCTCTTCGCGTGCCTGTCAAGGCGCTGCGAGTTGCGTATCTCGAGAACGGGGTTGAACCCCATCACTAGATGTCCTGGTCGAGGATTTGGTCGGCGTCGAAAAGGCTGGGTGGCTCCTTCTTCGGGTAGAAAACCCCGATCACGACCCAGCTCTTGGGGTAAGCGAGTATCGTCCCCACGAAGAAGTGCGTGTCCTTATCGGCACCGCAAAGCTCGCCCAAGAATTTTTCTCTTACCTTCGCTGCTGCATCCTCGTGTGAATTCCCCTGATCCACGAGCTTCCAGAAAAGCGCTCCGACCTCCCAGTCCTCAATCATCATCTTGTGGCCACTGCACCGTGCGTCATCGCACTCGAAGTGGTAGTGAAACTTGAACGGCACTTTTCGGGGAGGTTCCAGACTGACCGTACGGGTTTCCCACAATCTGGCCTGCAGAAGCGCTGCCTTGAAGGAGGGTTTCCAGTCGGCATCGTCAGGCGAGACCACAAGGTCGTGCACGATCTTAGGTTTGAAGACACCGAGAGACGTCCGGTCCGCCTGCTGACGGTCATGCAGGTCTTCCATGGAACGTGTCTTCTTCGCCAAGGCGTAACGGGCGCGCTCCTTCCAGTTCCCTGGGTTACTTCTAATGGGCTCGCCGAGGATTTGGATCGAGTCGCTGTCCGGCCGGTAGCTTTCCTTTCGTACATCACGCCCCCTGTGCTTCGAGGCCAGGACCTCAATCCACTGGTATTTCCTGTACTGTTGGCTGAACGGCAGATCCCGAAAGTTAATCGGATAGAGCCGCACCCCTTCAACGCGGTTTCATGGCGAAGCAGGAAGACGAGTTTCACAAAGACAGTCCGTGAGAGCGGCTTGGCGACCTGCGTAAGGAGGCTCAAGATTGTTCTCTCTCGTGTCAGCATGCGTTTCTTCCTGTTAAGTCGGTCGTGTTACGAATCGGAGCCCGGATCATCGATCTTGCCCGTTTGAAACGCGTCGGGCCAGCCGCCGTGGGTTTCGATGATCTCGTCGATCTCGGCCATGATGCGGATGGTCTCGTTCAGGGCGACGACGATCTTCTGGTAGTGGGCGACGTCCTCGTCCGAGAGGGTGCGGCCCTTCCGGTCCTTGAGCCACTTGTGGCAGACTTGGTAGCCGCCGATGTGGAAGTCCCAGACCTCCTCGGGCACGCCCTTGAAGCCGATGGTGCCGGGTTTCGTGGCGCGGTGGCCCTCGCGAGCGTTGGTCTTGCCGGCATCGAGCCAGACCGTGCCGTCAGACCATCCCACCCGGCCCACTTCCGGCCTGCTGGGGCCCTCGTACGCGTTAATGAAGCGGCCGAGCCCCGGTGACTCCATCAGGTGCAACTGCGAGAGTTCGCCACCCGCCTGCACGAGCCTTTCGAACAGACCCAGTTCAGACGTCAGTGGAATCCGGGGAAAGTCTCGCTTGAGGAACTCCTCGTACCGACGCCGATACCCCGGTGAATGCAGGATCGAAACGATGTAGTCGAAAAGGTCATCCGGTCCAACGGACGTCTTGAGGTCCCCTCTACCCTCAGGTAGCAGCGTTAGTAGGCCGGTGGTGTGCACGATCACCGACAAGAAAACCGTCGAGAAAGCAGCGTGGCGCTCAACTTGGAGATGCGATTGCTGGCCGTCTTCCTCCTGCGTGATGAGATAGAGAGGGAACACGATCGCGTTGTTCGATGTTTTTGACGATAGAAGTATCGCTTCTGCCAGACCGCGAACCACGGTTACATGCGCGAAAGACTCCCCTTTTGTCATACGAGACGTAACGAGTAGTAAATTGTCCGCTCTAGCGTGCCTCATCACAGGCGTTCTTGGAGACATCACCACCGCTGGGTGATAAAAGCAATATCTGAAGTCGAACGGGCGATAGAGCATCCTTCGGACGTAATTTCTATGGGTCTCCGCTGGAGGCATGCTCAGACGAGCCTTGCTTGTCAAGGGCGGAGCAAAATTAGACCAGTGAGAACGGCGCTGACATCCCACCAGTCACTCGGGTTCAAGTTGTAGCGTCCGATAAGTTCTGCGTCCGAGTTCCTTATATCGACAAAGTCTTTCATGCGAGCGAGCAGCGCATTCTCGTCAAAGTCAGTAACGAACGCATCCCGTCCTGTGACTACGCCCTTGCTGTACCGCGGCAAGACCTCTGCCACTGAAACTCCGCGCTCATACTCGTCACGGGCGCTGAGATCCTGAACAACAAGCAGCCAATGGGGCAGAGCTGGTCGGACCTCTGCGCCAACGGAGCACGTGCTAGTAGTGTTGGTCAGAAGCCATGGATACTTGTGCGCTCTTGAGCCCCAAAGGTCTCCAACTCTGACGACAGATGATTCCGGCGCGGTTCTAGACCGTGTCATAATCGTGATCGCCGCACCCGTTTTCTTGATGTCAAACACGTTATCGTCATGGGCTCCATCGGGTGCCTGCTCGCGGCGCGAGACGTTCCCGTGAAGATCGAGAACCTGTATGTAATCGAAAGAGTGGGTCAAGGAATATCGCATCCCCCGGAGGGTCGGGTTGTCTAGGAAGCCATGGCTCGTCACAAGCCCCGCGAGCCCGACGCCCGAGCGTTCCACGCATTTCTGTGCGAGACGGAAAAACTTGACGTAGTCCTCTTGAATGCTCTTCTCGAGCTGAAGTGCCCCCTTTTCTTGAATCTTACTGCCGGCAACGTACCGATAGGGCTCGACTAATCGCCGCAGTTCCGGTGTAAGGTTCCATGAGCGCCCCGAATACGGGGGATTGCCGAGAACGACAGTAAAGCGGATAGAGCGCTTGGCCATGTCCGCCGCTTCTGCTTCGTGCGCAAGCGCCTGCACGAGGTCAGGTAGCTCGATCTGTTCTCGATCGTCGCGTGCAGGCTCAAGGGCGTGGGTGAGAAAGACTTTCGCTCTCTCAATGCTGCCCAGTCTGTATCCCTTCTCGTAGAGCTTGAGGCCGATCTTGAGGTGGGCGATCGCGTAGGGTGCCATCTGCAACTCGTAGCCATGCAGTCGCGGCAGGAGGTGCTTCGGAACGTACTCATTCCAGAGCGCCTGGATCTTGTTCTCGCTGTGCTCCTGTGTCTTCCACTTCTCGACCATAGTCTTGTGGATGAGGTCGATCACCTCGACCAGGAAGGTGCCGGTGCCGGTGGCGGGGTCGAGGATCTGGACGAAGGCCTGATCGGGTGGGGTGCCGTCGGGGATCTCGAGATCTTCGTGCCGCTTTGCCATCTCGCCCCAGGTGGTGGTGTCGGCGAGGCCGTCAGCGAGGCCGAACTCGCTGCGCAAGAGCTCGTCTACCGAGCGCACGATGTAGGAGACCACGGGGCGTGGCGTGTAGAAGACGCCCCGGCTCACCTTCTGCTTCTTGTCGTAGGCGGCCAGGAAGTGCTCGTAGAAGTGGATGACTGGGTCTTCCTGCGGGTTCCGGTCGCCGAAGTCGCGGACGACCTCCTCCATTCTGGCCTGGTCGAGCAGCTCCACGACTTCGGAGACGCCCAGCTCGTCAAAGTCGATGCCTGGTCCGCCGGCTTTGCCGCGGCGTCCGCCCACGCGCAGGAAGGTTTCCATCAGCTCCCGGAGGAACGGGTTCGCCCCCATGTGGGCGGCGAGGTCGCCGGCGGTACGCCGCGCGGGGTCGGTGATGCGGGCCGAGAGCAGGCCGTATGCGATGGTCTGAGCGTACATATCAGCGAAGCCATCAGCGTTCAGGTCGTGCACCAGCGCTTCCTTGAACGCCTTCATGAGCTTGGTGATACGCCCGTCCTCGGTTTCGATGGCGAGTGCGGTCTGGATACGGTTGCGGATGGCACGGGCCAATTCCGCCAAGCGAATCGAGAGGTCACGCGAGGTGGTGATGACTTCCCGATGGCGCAGGGTGAAGGCCGCGCGCCACTGTTCGCGCCACGCGTCGGCATTGTCTTCGTCGTCGGGCCACGACAAGTGTTGGGTCAGTTCTTCGGCGACGGCGTCCAGATGTAACGCGGTGTCACGGTTCTCCCAGCCAAGCACTTTGAGGGTGGGCAGATCGCGGCCCTCCTTGGGCGTCGCAAAGTGTGCGAAGCTAATCTGGCGTGAATCTCCCTGCCCGTAGTTGGAAACGAAGAGAAGATCTTCCTCTGCCCACGCTCGTTGCTCGGAACTGTTGGCCGACGCGCGTTTCTTGACCACCACCTGACCCAGAATGCGGCGCAACGCTACGACAGGGAGCTGCTTCGGCTCAAACTTGACGAAGAAGATGCCCCAGGGTTGGTTCGGAGCGAGAGGACGTAGGCGCTTGATTTCTTGGATCTTAGCCGCGTTCGCTACATCGATGCCGAGCTCATCGGCGGTGAAGTCGTAGAACAAATCGTCTACGTCCTCGAACGAGTCCTGCGCGATCGGCCAGCCCATCTCGTCACGCAGATAGGCGATCAACTGGTCGAAGCGTTTGATGTTGGCAAGTACAGCTCGGTGGTCGGTCGGCATCGTCCTCAGCCCTCGTTCAGTTCCATCCAGCATTTGAGCGACGGATTCACGCCTACGGGAGCATCGACTCGCTTGAGATACGTGTTTTTGATGTGCCTCTCGACCTTCGTGCGGATTTCGATGAGCGTTTTCTCCTCCGTAATGCACTTGCGGGGTGTCTTGGGCTTGGACCGGATGCTTCCGACGATCTCGCCCGGTTCTTCGAGTATCACGTCCCGGTCGAGATCGTAGAGGTACCAGCGCGTAGTCCCCGCCTTCTCGGTAAACTCACCGGCTTCCTTGTCGAGGGCCGGAAGCGCATAGCAAAAAAACACTCCGTGCATGCTCTCGGTCAGTCGTTTTCGACCGCTGAAAGTAGCACCTGGCAAGCGTTTGAGGTGGACCTCCAGTTCCGGATCGGCCTGCAGCAAGGCTTGGTATTCGAGGTGCATGTCCTCGACCGCCGTGCGCGTGCCCTCGTAAACGTGGTTGAACTCTTTGAGCGCGTCGAAGTCATCCTCGGGCGTCAGGAGCTTCTTGCCTTCGATCCCAAGCGTCTTCGAGATCAGTAGGGTTTTCTGCGTTACCTTCGTGTAAAGCGTGAGGATGGCGTTCAGCTCATCGGGTGGCAGGAAATTCCAGAAGCTCACTTTGCCACGAGAGGCGGCGACTTCTGGGTGTTCGGCGACGAGCCGCTTCTCGACCTCTGGGTTCATGCGCCGGTCAACGCGGCCGATGCGCTGCATCAGCCGCACCGGGTTCCAGTGAATGTCGTAGTTGATCATCCGCGACGCGTCCTGGAGGTTCAGTCCTTCTGAAAGGACATCGGTGGAGATGAGGACGCGAATCTCTTTTCTACCAGCATCCGAGAGTTCGGCCGAGGAGGTGCCATTGTAGAAGGGTGAGAAGCGCCGGATTATCTCGGCACGATTGCCTTTGGAGGTACTGTCCAATTGGGTTACTCCTTCGACGCCGGCATCGTCGAGTTGGCGTTTTAGGTAACGCGCCGTATCAGCGAACTCCGTGAAAATTAGGACTTTCTGGTCCGCAAGCTCCTTGGACTTGAGCAGACGTATCAGCTTCTGGAGCTTGTCGTCGTGCCTAGGTTCGAACTTCCGGGCCTCATCGAGAAACTGCATGATCTGGTCAAGATCCTGGAAGGTCTCGGCAATCATTTCGTCGACCTCGTACTCCTGGCGGTCGAGGCGTTCGACAGCCTCGATCATCTCCACAGGCACGATGTCTTCTTCCTCGGGTTCGTCGTCTTCTTCTCCCCAAAGGTCGAGCTGGCGTCGCGTCGTGTAGCCGAGTATCTCCGCGTTTCGTGTCCTCCAACGTGTGAGCCGCTTTTTCTCTCTCTCGGTCAGGCTGTGGACTTCAATGAAGGCTAGGAGCTTTTTCAGAAGGCGGTTGCAAGAGAGCTCGAATGCCGTGACGGAGCTCTCAAATCGCTTGAGGAAATTTGTGCGGATCAGACCGACCACTTGCTGCTGTCGGTTCTGTTCGAAGGAGTCAATATCCTTGTCTGGGCCCTTGTACCAGTAGAGCGGGTAATACATGGGAAGCGCGAATAGCGGACTCTTCCGCGTGAAAGCTTTCTCGAACAATTCCAGCAAGCGCCCATATGTCCTGCGGATCGAATAGGCAGCCACTTGCGGCGCCTTGCGTTCGGGAAACATCGTAGCCTCGCCGGTCTCGCGAATCTGGCTCTCACGAGCGTAGGCGCGACTGCGCTGGACCACGAGGTGGCGAAAGATCGCGTCGGTGGCGAGGAGGTCCTGGGCCTCGCTCATCTCCTCGGCGACATCGGTTACGGTGTGCCCCACGCGCTGGTGAAAGACCCCCTCCATCTGATTGACGTAGGCTCTCAAGTTGTTCACGCCCAGGGTCCTGGCGAAGTAGGCCTCGTCCTGGCGCGTAAACAGCTCAGTCATGTGGCGGAAGTCGCTCAGCCGATTGTTGATTGGGGTTGCGGTAAGCATGAACAAAGTCTTGGGACGCACCACGTTGTCGAGGAGATCGTACAAACGGTAGTAGCGAGACGGCTCTCTGCCGTTGTCGCTGCCTCGCGTACCCGGGTTCCGGAAGTGATGCGCTTCGTCGATGACTACGACGTCGGCTAACTCGGCAATACGCTGGAACCGGCCTGGGAAGTCACCCTTCCTGTGCAGATCAGTGTGGCTGAAGACGGCCAAGTTGCTGAAGTCAGCACTGCCGCCGACGCCTCCAATGTGAGGCAGCCACTCCCGCAGGTGCGGTTCCCAAACCCCCTCTTTGGTAGCCTTGGGCGCGAAAAGCACGACGCGCTTGCCCTCGTGGAGAATGAGGCGCTCAATGAGCATCAGACCGACAAATGTCTTGCCGAGGCCCACACCGTCGCAGAGGAATGCTCCACCGTGCTGACGGGCGATCTTCATGAGGGCCCAATACGCTTCCTGTTGGTAGCGGTCGAGTTGGTGAAACATCCTCGACCTGGTTTCGTCCCACTCGGTTGCGGTCAGTTCGTGGCCACGGAAAAACTCCTGCAGCGCCTTCGCATACACTTCGAACGGTGAGTAAAGGCGGGTGTGCCGTTCGACCGTCTCAATTACCGCATCGGTGATTTCTTTGGCTTCGTTCCAATGCGCCTCGAACCAATCCTGGAGCTGGGCTACCTCACGCGCACTCTGGATTTGAACGTTGAGTTCGATGTTCTCCGTGAGTCCCGGTTTCGTGAAATTGCTGGACCCCACCAATGCCTGCGAACCAACGACTTCGAGCTTGGCATGGGTGATGTACGTCTTCGCGTGAAACTTGCCCTTGTCGTACACGCGGCATTCGATCTGACCGCTGCGCAGCCCTTCGAGAACGGCTGACACCCCGTGCAAGAAGGGATTGTTTTGCTTGTCAGCCTCGATGCTCTGATCAAGGGCTTCCGCCGCCCGGCTACGTACGGATTCGAGAAGTGCCTTACGCGTGCGGTGAGTTGTTTCGGCACCCATCAGCACGCGGATCTTCTCGAGGCCTTGCCATTTTCCGTCCAGGGCGAGCAGCGCGTCGATCTCGAAGAACCCCGTCGCAACGTCGAAGGCCCTGGCGATGCCGGCCCACTCTTCGAGATATCGCAGCCCGGTCCAGCCGGTGACGCTGTTGTCCACGATGAAGAGGCTGCGGCCCGTGGAGTCAGCGTTCATTCAGTCCTCCCGGCTGGAGCGCGGCGGCTTCACGTCATCGTTGTCCGGTTGCACGCCAGCAGCATTGGTCTTCACCTTGATCCAAGAATCGATAGCCGTTCGACTGAACCGCCACTGGCCGCCGACCTTGAAACCGGGCAGATCGCCTTTTTGGACGAGGCTGTACACGGTCTTGTCCGCCACCTTGAGGAGGCTGGCGACGTCGGGGATGGTGAGGATGTCATCTTGGCTCGTCATAGCTACCCCATCGGACCGAATCTTTGGAAGATACTTCCAAATTCTAGCAAAATATGGAAGATATGGGAAACCGCCAAGAAAATTCATCGGGACACGCCGAGGGAGCCGTGTCACACCTAAGCTTTGGAGTGCCAAGCACTGGTCCCAACAGCTGGCCCGGTCCCTTCGACGAGAGCGTTCCGGGAGAGGAAGGAGCGCACTCCTCGCGATGGAGGAAAGTGGTGGGCCCCTACTCCGGCCAGCAGCCGGACACGATTCGGCGTTGCTTGATGCGAATCGCCTCAACCGTGTAGACCCAGGCGAGCTCGCGGGTGCCGTCCACGGTGGCCGGGATCAGCACGCGGCGATAGAGGCTGGAACCGCACGGACGGAAGCCTTCCAGGCGGTCGATGGCTGGCAAGCGGTATTTGGGGTCGTCGAAGGTGAGCAGCTCCCCGGACACGGCGCCCCAGGCGCCACGTGTGGCCTTTTCCTGGACGGGTCGGGGGTCTGACCCCATCCAGTCGGACAGGCCCGCGCCTGTGGCCACGTCGGCCAGAGGGTTGGCCGTGCCGTGAGCCAGGATGTCCTCGTCGGGCACCTCCAGAATCGGGAACCCGGGCCCGTCGTACAGCCGGCCCCGGACCTGGGCCTCCCGGATCTCCAACGCCTCCCGGCAGAAAGCGTCGTGGTTCCAGTACCCGCACTTGAGGGTGCCGTAGACGAAGAGCTTCAGCATGCCGGATGTGTTCTCCTTCGGGGCTTCTCTGGGTTCTGTCGGCTTCTTTCTCGGCGTCATGGTGCCTCCTCGGCCGGGGCGGTCTTCTTCCGTCGCCTGACCTGGGCGATGAACTCGAGCGGCTCGATGGAGAAGTCCGCCAGCATCCGGTGCCGAAACACCAGCAGGTTCATCGGAGGAATGCTCAGCTCGCACCAGCCGCGCTCCTCGTCCAGGACCGCGTCCAAGTACGCCGTGTCGGAGGCGTAGAGGACGGCCCGGTGCCGGGCATGGAAGCGCAGCTCGAGCGGCTTGTTCCCCTTGAGCACGAGGATGGTCTCGGGATCAAGCCGGGAGGCCAACACCGCCGCCATCTGCCCGCGGCAGAACCTGAGACGGTCCTTGAACCGGACGGTGTCAATCGGGCCACCTCTGGCGGCCCGGCCCGCCAAGCGACAGAGCAGCTCGCTGTCCACCTCGGCGAAGCGTGGCAACTTGTACCGCCGAAAGAGGTAGTTGGCGTTGTAGATGGTGCCGTTGTGGGTGCCGAGGATGTCCCCGGCCCGGATCGGGTGGTTGTTCTCGTTGACCAGTTCATCGCCACGGGTCCGCCAACGCGTGTGTCCGAGCAGCAGCGTCGCGCGGTTGTCGACTCCGCTCAGGACTTCGTGGAACGCCTTGTCGGTCACGAACCGGCTGGCCCGGACCGGCCGCTTGAAGAGCCGGTGCTCGCCGTCGCGGTTGAGCCAGGCCACGCCGGTGGCATGCGGCCCCCGGGGCTCGTTCAACACCAGGAGTTGGGTGAACAGCCAGGCAAGATGGTCGCGCTCCTCGGCGCTGCGCCGCTTCTGACCCAGGATGATGCCGGCCTGTCCGCACATCAGAGTTTCCCTTCCTCGGGGTCGACCGCGAATCCCTTGAACAGCCCTTCGGCATACGGGCCGTGGTGGCCCTCGATCCAACGCGCCGTCTCCGGGAAGTCGAGCATCTCGGCGATCTTGATGACCGCGGGCCGGTCGAACATGTTGGTGAGTCCGGACCGTCTCACTGACTCGAGGCCTTGCCAGACGTCGGCGGGCAACGTGATCGGAGCCGCAGGCTCCGCCTCGACGTATTCCGCCAGGCCGTGGTCGATCAGGGAGGCGAGGAGGGCGCCGGCCTTCTCCTTGGGCGTGTCGCCTTTGACGATCAGGTTGATGCCGGAGAGCATCTTGGCGTTACGCAGGAGCATGTCGAAGTAGTCCACGAGGGTCGACTGATCGGAGAAGAGCGTCGCTCCCCGCATGGCATCGACGACATCGAGGGCCGTCTTGCCGGTGAAGATTTCCCCTTCGCCCTGGAGTGGCTTGCCGTCCAGGTCGGTGTTCTTGATCCGAACTCTCATCGCGTTGTTTCTCCTTCGGTTGGGGTGTCGGCGTCCTCCTCAAAAGCCGGAGGCCGGGTTTGCGGCCCGGCCTCCGTGCTGATGGGTTCCGCCTCGATGGCGGGTGGCGCCTCAGGCACCGGTCTGCCAAGCCGGAAGGCGGAGTTCCCCGGCAGGGCGGCCAGCAGGTGCTTCCGCGCGGTCTTGAACTCGTCCCCGATCAACTCGAGGTGGAGCAGGAAGACCCGGAAGTCGTAGCGGGCGCTTCGGGGATCGAAGCGGCGCTTGCGGCTGGAGGCGGCGCGGCCGTTGAGCGCCTTGGTGGCGACGGCCAGCACCAGCTGGATGTAGGCCTTGACCTTGCCGGCGTGGAGCGTGGCTTCGAACCAGCGGAACTCGACCGTGCCCCGGTACCAGACGTTGTGCAGGTTCACCCCGTGGTAGCGCGTGCTGTCGAAGTGCTGCGGGTGGCGGTTGTGATAGCCGTACCAGATGCGGTTGATCTCGTCCGTGGTCCGGGGGCGGTGGCGCTCGATATCGCGGATCAGGTCATCGCGCACCGGCCGGGTGTAGGTCCGCTGCCGGTTCTCGGTGACGCCCAGCGCCGCGAGGATGAGCGGCTCCTGCTTGTAGACGATCTTGGCGAGGTTCCCGAGGGTGCGCCCGTCGAAGGGACGCGCGTCCACGTGGACGTGGATGCCGCAGTGCCGGTCGGCCTTGGCGCCGCACTTGCGGACCGCCCGGATGACCTCCTGGAGGGTCGGGATGTCGCCGTACGCCAGGACCGGGGTGACGACCTCGGCCCGCAAGTGGCTCGGGACGTGGCTGAGGGAGCCGTCGGAGACGACCTTCCAGGTGCGCCCCTGCGTGTCCGCGACCTCCCAGGGGTCGAAAAACCCCGGCCGCCCCGGATGGGTGACGCTGCCGCCCACCACCGACTGGATGGCCTCGGCCACGCGTTTGCGCGTTCGCCGGACCGTCTCGATCTCGCCCCCGAAGTGCAGTTCGCTCAGGTCCATCGGTTCTCCTTGCTTGCGGCCCGTAAACCCTTGTCCGGCAAGGGGATCGGGGTGTTCACGTTCACCCACATGAACGCTTCTTCCTGAACAGAAAGCAAGGCGAACCTTGGACTTAACCGGTTGATATCAAAGGATATATGTATGATCGGCCGTAAGTCGCGGAAGAACCGCGACTTACCGTCCGGGAGGGAAGCGCCGGTGTTCGCTCAGCGCTTGACGACGTCCGCCGCGAGCTGCTCGGCGTGGATGCGCCGTGCCTCGGCTTCCTCTCGGCGGATGCGATCCATGAGGGCTCGGAACTCCCCGGCCTCCTCGGCGGAAAGCCCGAGATGGGCTTCGATCCGCCCGAGCCGCGCGTCCAGGTTGGCGAGCAGGTCGAGCGCGTGATCACGCAGCACACCCTCCCTCTTTTCCTGCGGTGAGGGGATCAGTTCGGTCAGGCCGCCCTGGTGTCGGTTGATCATCGGAACTCCACCGTCAGCTGAGCGTCGCGCCCAGGGTGTGGATGCGCGGGTAGACGAGGCGGTTGGCGGTCAACTCCGCCTTGTAGCGGACCTTGTTCCCGGACGAGTCGGCAAAGGTGTGGCTGCAGGCGTACTCGGTCCACTCCTGATCGATCTCGCGCGTGGAATCGAGGGTCAGCGACTCCCAGGTGACGCCGCCGTCGTTCGAGGCGTACCAGTCGACCGAAGTGCCGCTCGGGATTTGCATCTGCGTGTAGACCTTGGTCGATGCCACGCCCTGGGTCAGCTCGTTCTCGCGGGTGACGTAGACGCCGAACGAGTCGTTGAGGTAGCCGATCAGGTTCACGTCCTTGAAGTTGAGCGCGGGCGAGTCGTTGGCTTCGCTGCCGGCGAACAGGGCCCGTACCAGGACATTGGCGGCGAGGTTCGGCAGGTTCTCCTCCTCGGCCGGCACGAGGGCGTCCCAGGTGGACCCGCCGTCGGTCGAGTATTCCCAGGCGATGCCCGTGCCTTCCGGGATGGCCGAGTACTCGTCGAGGTTGAGCTCGCTGAACTCGACGCCGGTGACCGGCTCGAAACGCACCTCGCCTGTGGTTTCGAAGTCGTAGCCGTAGATTTTGAGCGTCAAGTCGGAGGCATTGAGCGGCGTCCAGGTTTCGGCGTTCGAGCTCTCGAGCAGCACGCCCTGGGCGTAGGCCTGACGGGTGATGACCCCGTTTTGTCCCTGCTGTCCGAGGGTGGCGATGCGCACCCGGTAGTCGGTGCTGTTGGTGAGGAGCACCACCGCGTAGCTGGTGTTCGCCTGGGCGTAGAAGGGATCGTCGAAGGCGATCTTGGTCTCCCCGTCGAGCGCGATCTCGTCAGGGGCGACGACCTTTTCCGCCAGCACGACCTCGTTGGGAAGGCCGGTGGTGACGCCGCGGATCTGGACGGTGACGGGGATCGAGGCGTCCTTAGCCGTGAACTCGACGCCGACGGCCGAGACGACGCGGTGCTGGGTGAAGCTGAAGGTCTGCGCCAGAGGGTCGCGCCGGCGCCAGCGCCACCGCCAGCGCCACACGGTGCGCACGACCGGGATGCGGACGATCCGGGGCGGCGTCCTTTGCACGATGGTCTGGCGCTGGACGATGGTGCGGTTGACGACGATGCGCTGGATGCGGGTGATCACCAGCGGATCGTTGACCTGCAGGTTCGTCTGGGCGGACCCGGCGCCGTCGGTCACCTCGACGATGCGGTTGCCGCTCGGGATGTCGGCGGGCACGACGAAAGAGGCGCTCACTCGTCCCGCCGCGTCGGCGGTGACGCCGGTGGCGACCACGCGCCCGTCGCAGCACACGGTGACGGCGCTGGCGCCGGGGGTGAAGTTGGCTCCCGTCACGGCGACGCCGGTCTGTCCCCGGCGGCCGATGTTGGGTGTGACTTCGACCCCGGCCTCGGGCTTCTCGAACACCGCATAGGGGTTGATGTTTTTGTCCTCGGACCAGTCGCTCTGCTCGATCAGCACCGTCTCGGCGCCGGGCAGCAGGACCAGGCTCCCGTTGAACAGCGCCCGGCTCGCGGCACGGTCCACCTCGAGCGCATTCGCGGTGGCCGCGCGGCCGGGGCCCACGAACCGGCGCACGGGGTCGATGCGCGCGCTCCACTCCACGTGGTGGATGTCGGACTGGGCGTCGCTCGAGAAGTCATCGGAGTAGATGCCCTTCTTGGTCTGCGCGTCCCGGTTCTGGAGCTCCGAGTTCATCTGGAACTGCGCGTCGTTGATCTTGAGGTCCTCGACATCCTGGATGATCTCGTGCAGCCGGTCCATGGTGACGCGGGTCAGTCCGAAGTTGACGATCCGCATGGTGACGGAGTTGGGCGGGCAGTCGATGCTGCCCAAGGCCAGCGTGCCCTCCGGGACCAGCGGCAGCTTGGGCCTGTCCGCCGGCGCGCCCTCGAGCCGCTTGATCTCGCCGGTGGTGGCGTAGATCACGTCCTTGCGCCCCAGGGTGTAGTCGTAGTCAATGCTCACGTTCGAGCCGTCCACCGGCGCATCGCCCACGTCGCTTCGGCCGAAGTTCACCAGGCTCAGGTCGTCGAGTGCGATCCGGACCGGCGACATCGTCACATCGCTGGTGTTGGCTTCGGGCGGTGTGCCGCCCGCGATCTCGTCCACGCCATCGTCCACGTAGGCGCTCGCCGCGGCGGCGACATCGGCGAGCCGCTCGAAGTCGGCGCGTCCGGAGTTCCCGGTGGCTCGGTAGATGCGGTAGCCCGTGGCACCGTTGACTGGCAGCCAGGTGAGCCGGTTGATCTCCCCCGCGAGGGTGTCGCGGGAGACGACCTGGTCCGCGTCATAGGGGGTCTCGCCATTACCGTCCACGGCGGTCACTAGGTAGAAGTACTCCGCCGGGACGGGATGCGCGGATTCGCCGAACCAGCCACCGTCCACGTAGTCGCTGCCTCGGACCATCTGGCGCGTATAGGTCCAGCGCACGGTGTAGGTGGTGCCGATGGCGGGCTCTTGTCCTGAGCCGAGCCAGTCCACGTGGTTGCCGGACTGCCGCCAGTCCACGCCCTCCTGATAGACGGTGGCGCCCTGGCTCACCTCGAGGATGTCCACCACCGGGTTGGGCTGCAGCAGGTCCTCGCCGCCGCCCACCGACCCTCGGGTGATGTTCGAGACGATGGCGACGATGGCCTCTACCTGGCGAATCTCCTTGAGCGGCGTGCTGTTGACCGGGTAGCGCCGGTTGCCGACGCTGTAGGTCTTCTGCTCGCCGCGCACCGGTTTGGTGGCGATGGACTTGGGCACCAGCGTGGTGGTGGGCAGGTCCTTCTGCAGGCGGTAGCCCTGGATGTAGGCGCGCCCGGCGTTGGTGATCACCTCGACGCTCTCGCCGTCGTCGCCGCCGATGAAGCTGTCGAGCCCCTGGACCAGGTAGCTGCCGGCCTGATCGAAGGTCCGCTCGGCCAGGTTGTCGAGCAGCGAGTTCAGCCCTTCGGCCGCCGCGAAGGCGAGCTGGTTCTCGGTGATGGAGGCGACCGTGATGCGGTCGCCCGGGAGTGTGCCCAGGAGGTCCCGCAGGTACATCCGGGACTTCTCCTGGACCGTGGTCGTGACCTCGCCCGTTTCCCGGTCGAATTTGTAGATGGCGACGACCTTGCGCTCGGTGACGTTGTTGGGCAGCGCCTCGGCGCTGGTGTCGTGGTCCTTGAGGGCCAGGACCCACTTCTCACGCTCGGCGGTCGGCTCCCCCGTGGCCGGGTTGATCAGCGCGGCGTCGTGGTTGAGACCGTAGTTGTATTTCAAGAGTTCGACGTAGACGTAGTCCGCGCCCACATCGACGGCCGGATCGTAGGTGAGGACCGCCCCAGGGACCTGCTCGATGGAGCCGTCGATGTAAACGAGCCCGTCGGCCACGCTCAGGACGTTGCCGGTGATCGAAACGGTGAGGCCGCCGATTACCGAGCCTTCCTTGAAGAGCTGGTCGGCGATCTTCTTGCGCTCGCGATGGAGGATGTCCTGCTGCTCGTTGAGTTCGGAGTCGAGCAGGTCGCGGTCCTGGTGATAGCGCACCCGCTTGTAGTTGGCCTCGGGGTTGAAGGTGTCGCGCGAGATGGACATGGGGGTTTTCTCCTAGATCTTGATGATCCCGACGAGCTCCACCCGCGTGTCGGAAATCTTGCTGAAGTCGGGGATGTTCTTGACCTCATAGAGGTAGCCGGAGTTGAGCACCTCACCGGCCGGATTGGTGTCGGGGTGACGGACGCCCCCGGCCGCGTAGTCCGCGTCGTGCCCGTCCACGTAGGCGACGTTGCCGCCGAAAAAGCCGTACTCGCGGATGGTGATGCCGTTGGCCTCGCTCTCCTCGAAACGGAAGTAGACGCCGAGAGTCCGGGTCTCCCGGACGGTCTCGAGGTAGTGGACGCCGTTCACGATCAGCGACCCCTGGGCGTCCTCCTCGAGGAAGGTGCGCTTGTAGAAGCGCTTGCGGGCGTGCTCGTTCCTGAGCGCCCGCTGATCGATGTCCGGCGCGGGTGGATTGAGCGGGTCGGTGAACGTCGCGTCCCCCTCGCCGATGGCGCAGTGGGTGATGCCTTCGACCGGCTCGCCAAGCAGAAGCTTGGCGGTGAGGATGCGGCCGCTTGTGACAATCAATCCGAGGGACATGCGAATCGCTCCTTCAGACCTGGATGCGGTGGCTTTCGCGGATGAGCACGGCGAAGACCGTTTGCCGGCTCGCCGCGTCCGGCGCCACCTTGCCGAGGACGCGTTGGTGGCAATCCAGCACCGACTCGCGTCCCGCCACCACCCACTGCCGGCTGTCGACAGCCGCCGCCAGCACCATCGAGACGGCTTGCCGGGTGTCGGCGTCCCGCACTTCGGGTCGGACCACCCACTGACGGCCATCCGAGGACCGGGTCACGTTTGCGGTGATCCGCTGTTTGGCATCGCCGCGGATCGAGACCCGTCCGTGGATGCGCGGCTCCAGGTCGCCCTCGAAATGGATCGGCCGCGTGACCCATTGCCTGCCGTCGGCGCGTCGCTCCAGCTCGCCCACGACCCGGGCGGCGACTGCCGCCTCGATGGAAACCGGCGCGACGACCCACACCGCCGCGTCCGCCTCCCGCTGGATGCTCGTGCTCACGCTTCAGCTCCCCTTGGACGGTCTTCATTCATTGGCCCCCTACTCAATCGGGTTCTCGGTGCCGGTAATCCTGAGCTTCAGGTCGATCTTGTTCTGCACGGCCGTGGAGGCGGGCACGGTGCAGCGCCGCCAGATCGAAGTGGTGTCGTCATGGTCCTTGTCGCCCACGGTGAGCGACGCACCTGCCGTTGCCGAATCCAGGCCTGCCTCGGTCAGCGATAGCTTGTACCAGTCGCTCTCGTCGCCGCCCGTCTCGTCGACCGGCTCGATCACCAGATCGGTGTAGTCGTAGCCGGAGTAGACGGTTGCCCCGGAGCTGTGCGCGGCGGCGGTCGTGTTGGCGTAACCGCGCGTGACGGTGAGCGTGGTGGTGCCGCCGCCGGCGGTGATCAACATCTGCTCGCTGCCGATGATGATGACCTCGTCGTTGGCGAACCGGGCGGCGGCGAGCGAGACCGAGGTCGCGCCCGAGGCCAGAGCCGAAGCCAGGGTGGTCTGCTCGTTGGCGAGGAACAGCTCCTTGTCCTTCGCTTCCCCGTCCGTGCCGTTGTAGGTGTCGTTGTCCGGGTTCGAGAGATCGCCCTCGGAGATCTGCTGGGTGAGCGCGCTGTCCTCGTAGAGATGAATGGCCACCTGAATCCTCCTTATGCGGCCGCTGGCCACTGGGTGACGGTGAAGAGATTGGCCGCGGCCGCGAAGCCCGCCTGTGCTTCGGCGCAGTCGTCCTTTTGGCGGAACGCGACGGTGCATGCGGGCGCGGATCGATTGAGACGGGCGCGGTTCAAGTCCTGACCGGCCAGGCGCATGTAGGGGGCTGCGGGGGTCGGCCTCGCTTGGGTCTCGACGACGCAGCAGACGGCGAGCTTGCGCCCGCTGATCCACACGTTCGGGAACTGCTCGGCGTTGAGGGCGGAACCATTGAGCTGGAATCTCGGATTGCGTCCATGCCAGCGTCGGATCGACACCCCGGCGCGCTCTACCTCGTGCAGGAGCGTGGTGCCGGCGGTGACCCACCACAGCGCCCAGGTCTTCACGATGCGCGTCAGGCGATGGCTTCCGTTCAGGACGTTGTTGCCGACGACGAAGGTCTCGTGCAGATGTCCGAAGCCGATGCGCCGCACCCGTTCCTTCGAAAAAACCTCGACCTCCGATTCGACCGACATCAAGAGCGCAAGCCACTGCTGAAAGAAAACCCGCGTGCCGGCGGGATGATGGAACCGCAGGAGGTCCCGGAGCCCGGGGGTGACCGTGTCGCTTGCGAGGCGGTACGCGCCAAGGCTGTGGACCTGTCCGGGCAGCTTCGAGCGGCCCACCACCCCGCGGCGATTGAGGCGCAGCGCCTGGCGGAACGTCTCCTCGATACGCCCGCTCCAGCCGTGCTCGGCAAGCGCGCGGCCGATGGCCGGGAGCGTGCCCTTGCGCCGGTAGATCTCTATAGCCTCGCGGATTTCGCGGCGCTGGGTCTCGGCGTCGGCTTGTCGGTCGAAGCGGTGCCCGACCACCTCCCCGAGGAGCGGCAGAAACCGCGCGTCGCAGCGGTTGACGTCGAACAGGTCGGGAAAGCGGTCGATGTGTTCCTTGAGTTCGTCGAGCACGGTGGCCGGAATGCCCAAGAACGCTTCGAGGTCGCCGGTCTCGTCGCGTTCCTTGTATAAGGGCGGCAGCAGCTCGACGAGTTTTTTCTCGAAGTAGGAAGCCATCAGGCGGCCCTCCGGACATCCAGACGGACCTCGCCCAACACGGGAATGGTCGCGGCGCCAACCTCGACGTCCTGCGCCGGCGCATAGAGATGCGCGTGGCTCACGCCGCGCACCCCGTCGAGCAGGGCGATCAGGTCCGAGGACGGCACCGCCCGGCTGAAGTCCATGCGCTCGAAGTCGAAGTAGTCGGCGAGGGCTTGCTCGATCCGACGGCGTACCAGGTCGAGATCTTCGCCTGAGTAGACGTGGATGTCGGCGTCAATGGAGACCGGCCGGTAGACCGGCTCGAAAAGGTTGATCTCGATGGTGATGACCTTGCGCGATTCCAGGAACGCGGCGAGGTCGCGTTTGAGGAGCGCCGAGGGCGGTCCGCCGCCCCGGGGCGCGACCGCCAGGTTGACCTGGTAGTAGCGGATGTTGGCACAGTCGTTGACGTCCAGCACCTGGGCCTTGGCCACGCCCGGATAGCCCTCGGCCAGCGCCTTGTAGTCGTCCTTGGTGAGCGCTTTCCAGACCGCGCGCACTTCGGCCGGCGCCTGCCGGCGGGCGTGCTCCACGCTCTCGCGGTCCGCGCCCCCGGTGGACGGAACCGGATTGGTGACGTTCACCGCCACGGGCTCGCCGTCCTGGTGGATAGGACCCGAAAGTTCGGTGACGATCCCGGCGCCGAGATTGCCGCCAGCGCCCAGGGTCTCGAGGTAGGAGACATGGATGGCGGCTCCCCCCAGTGGCGTCGCGCCGCGCACCCCGTCACCAAAGAGAATCCGCGTCCGGTCCAGCCCATCGGTCTCGACCTCGAAGTGCTCGTCCTCGCCGCCGCTTTCCTGAAAGTGCAAGACTTCCCGCCAGGCCTGCTCGTTGATCAGCACACGCAGGCTGCCCTGAGCGATCCGGGTCCCGGTCAGCGAAACATGCGCGTTCGGCTCCCCCGTGCCGGTGAAGGTCTCCACCTTGCGGCGTCCCTGGCGCGTGGCGACGTCGACCGTCAGCTGGCCCTTCGGAAGGATGGCTTCCGCGGCCGTCTCGAATTCGACATCCCCGTCGTCCAGACGAGCGCTGGCAGCTGTTCCCGCCGGTATGGCCAGATCCGCATCGAGGGGCACGTCGAGAGAGAACCGCAAGGCGGTCGTGGCAGCGACGGGAGCGTCGAGCCGGTAGCCGATGAGCCTGCACAGCTGAATGACGTTCTGGCGCTGCCGGGCCGTCGGCAGAAAGGCCTCCGCCGCCTGGGCGTCCAGGTAGTAGGCCAGCATGTCGCCGACCCCGCAGAACAGCTCCAGCAACACGACACCGAGGTCGGAGGCGTTAAAATCCGTCCAGCGGTCGGTCAGCTGGGGCACTTTCCCCAGCAACTCCCGGCGCAGGGAGT
Source organism: Bryobacterales bacterium (assembly GCA_965248105.1). Taxonomy (GTDB): domain Bacteria; phylum Acidobacteriota; class Terriglobia; order Bryobacterales; family UBA6623. Next base: position 27,978 of record CBDFIK010000005.1, on the reverse strand, counting down.
CGTAGTCCTTGTTCGTATAGGCAATGCTCGCTCGACCCATTCTTCTCGTTCCTCTGTCCGTCTTGGGGTACCGCCCCGGGAGCCAGTCCCGGCACACCCCTTACTTGTTACTTACCGGCAACGGCGGAAATGTGTCGGGAATTAGACCCTCGGGTCGTGGGACCCTGGAGCGGCTCGCGATGGAAGGGATAGACCAAATTCCCTTCCACCTGGCTCCGGATGACGCGGTAGGAGATGCGCGCGGGCAGCACCTGGCGGTCGATCTCCTGGGGAGAGGGATCGAACGTCACGGCGGTAACGATGACGCGTTTCTCCCACTGCTTGATCGCCTCGATCACGTAGTGGCGGATCAAACCTTTGAGCACCTCGTCGTTGGCCTCGAAGACCAGACTCTTCAGGCGGGAACCGAACTCGGGGCGCATGAAACGCTCGCCCGGGCTGGTGCCGAGGATCTGGACGATACTTTCGTGTATGTGTTCGTGTTCGGTGGAGGTGGCCGAGGACACCTCGGCCCCTCCGGAGCGGCGCTCGAAGCGGAACGGAAACCCCAGCCCTTTTCCGAGGATGTCGAACGCCATCAGTCGCGTTCCTCACAAAGCGTCGTTACCGGATCATCCGGCCCTGTGTCACGTTCCAGCTCTTCTTCATCAGGGAACCGAATGACGAGATCGAGACCGTTTGCTGTGGCGAGATGGATGGTTCCATCGGCCTCGACGATCCCCCGATGCCCGCTGTCGAGCGCCTCGAACCCCTTGGCGCCGCCGGGTACCAGGCGCACTCGGACCTCCTCGCCAATCCCTTCGATACGGGCGAGGCCGATGATGTCGGTGGTCCCGTCCGTGTTGCCGACGACGGCGGAGCGTTCCCGGTGGAATACATCCAGACGAAACCCACCCGGCAGCTCCACGCGGTAGCGGCCGTCGGCCACCTGAACCGGATCGATGTCAAGCGGCAGCCCCTCGATCCCGGCGGCTTCATGAGTCGCGCGGCCCGCCTCGGGCTTGACGGTGAGTTCCCGCCCGTCGGGCAGCCGAACGATTCCTCCACGGGCCGGCTCGAGGCCAACGGCAACGCCGTCCTCGCCGATAAAGATCAACCCACCATCGGCACTGACTCGCACCATCGCGGCATCGACCAGGGTGAAAAGACGTCCTCCGTCCGGCAGGTCGCGCACCGACGTGCCCTCCGGCGCGGACAGGAAGGGATGGAAGTCGGTCGGTTCGGGCTCGTCTATCTGCTTCAGGTAGTCCTGGGTGCTCCCGGCATGGGCTTCGAGCACCGCCTGGGCCTCGGCGCGGATCGCTTCAGACGCAAGGTGGCTTTGCTCATGCAGCGTCTTGATCTCGGCCAGCCGGTCGTGGATCTGGCTGAGGTAGGGCGTGTCCTCGGCGTCGGTCATGCCAAGGCCGGCGGCCAGCAGGCGCAAGACTTCGGCAAATTCCTGTTCAGTTGACATGAGTGTCCAGGCTCCCCGTCACGATGCGGGCGCCGCAGGCCGTGGCGTCTCCCATCCGCGCGTTGGGCTTGCCTTCCGTCAGCGTGTCGGGACTGCCACTCACGATGGAGGTGACGCCGTGACCCGGTATCGGACAGCTGTGCCGGTCGCCCATGCGGGCTGCGGGCCTGCCGTTGACCAGGGTGCGCGAGGAGCCGGTGATGATCACGCCTCCGTGACTGGATTTATCTCCGAGTCGGGCCTGCGGTCTCGCCATCGCTATTTCCCCGTCACGAGTTGGACCAGGAAGCTCACCAGGCCGCCCACGGCGGCGCCCAGCGTCAGCACCAGACCCACCACCTTCCACATCGTTTGAACGTCCATCTTGTTCGCCAGCCCGCCCTCCAGCGTCTTGATGTCATCGGCATGCCGGCGCAGATCCTCCTGGACGCTGTTGACCAGCAGATCCACCGTCTCCTTGTCCGACTTTTTTTCGATCTCGCGCTCGATCTTCTCCAGGCGAGCCTGAATCTCGCGGCGATGGTCCTCGAGGATGCCTCGAAACTCGCTGCGCCAGGCTTCGAACGTGCGCACCAGCAGGCGCTCGCTCGCCTCCCAGTCAAATGCCTGTCCCGGATGGGATTCATCCATCGGTGTTTCTCCTTAATCGACGCCCGGCGTCGCGGTGTTTGTGGTTCGTGGTCATGGGTTGATCAGCACCTTCTTGGCCGAGCGGACGATAACGTTGCCCCGGGCGCCGTCCAGGACCATCCGGCTGCCTGCGGTATCCCGCGCCTCGATCCTCTGCCGGGCCGCATCGAGGACCAGCACCTGACCGGCCTTGTCCCTCAGCCGGATCATTTCCGCTCCGGCAGTAGAATCAATGAGAATCTCCTGCGCGCCGCCCAGGCCCCACAGATGCAGCCGTTCCCGCCCCTTGGTGGTATCGAGCAGAATCTTCTGCCAGCGGGAGCGGGTCTTGTCCGAGGACTGGATGTGGATTTTCTCTCGGTCGTGGGACGCCTCCAGCCGCAGGAACTGACGGCACAGATCGGTGATCTCGACCCTTGCGCGCTGGCCCTTGATGTCCGAGGCGATATCAAGCTGATCTCCTTGCTCCGCATCGCGGGTCCCGCGGCGAAGCGCGTTGCCGCTCTGAATGTCCCGCTTGACCGGAGCGTGCATGTGGAGGATCTGCCCGGCGCGGTCGATGATCTTCAGGAACTCCTCCTCGTCCCGGTCGTCGACGACGATGGTGTGCCCGGTCTCGGTCTTCAGCAGCACCTTGCGCCGGGGGCAATAGTAGGGCGGATGGCCGTGGTACTTCTTGTGCTCGAGATCATCGCGGCGGTCCGGCTTGTGCTCGACCTTGTCCTCGCAGTCGTGACAAGTCGGATCGTGGCAGAGGCGCTTGGATTCTTCGGGCTGCTCGCCCGGGTTGCTCCCGGCCAGCCAGACGCCGGCCCAGATCGGGTACTGGACCTGACCGCCTTCGAACTCCGCCCAAACGGACGCCCCTTCCTCGGGAATGAGAAACATCCCCGTATCCTCGTTGCCGCCGTAGGGAAAGCAGGGCCAGGCCCAATCGGACCAGTTCTCCCGGCCCTGACCGAGCACGGCCGGGATTTCCAACCGGCATCGGCCGAGGCGTTCCGGATCGTTGTTGTCCCGCACAAAGGCGCGGTACTTGCCGTACCAGCGGTGCTTGTAGCGCGCCTCGTGCTCCCGGTCCTGGGTTTCAATCACAGCTCGTCCCACCTACTTCCTGGGCGGAAGGAATCCGCGCAGGACTTCCCGGGCCACCCGGGCGGCCACGGTAGCGGTCTCCTTCTTCGGGTCGACCTTCGAGACGGCGTAGTCCAGTGCGTCCTGGACGGCCGTATTGAGACGCGCCTGCCGGGCGGCGACCTGTCGTTTGACCTTTTTGTCATCCACCCGCTCGACGGCCTCGATCACCGCATCCAGGGCAGCCGACTCGGAGCGGCCCCAGGATGTCAATTTGAGAATCGTGACGAGCGTCACGAGAAAGGTCGCCAAGAGCTCTTTGTTCTCGATCACGAAGGCTAGAAACTGTTCAAGCTGTTGCATGGTCGTCTCCTTTGGTTGGTTTCTCTCCCGCCCGTTGGGCGGAAAGGGCTGTGGCCAGCGCGACGTATTTCTTGCCCAGCCGTCCCCAACGGGCATAGCCGTCCCGCACGTCCACGTGAATGATTCCGTTTTTGGGATAAAGGCCGATTCCGCCACTTCGGACGGCCGCCACCTTATCGGCCAGGCAATACATCTCGATGACGCTGAGCCCGTCGATCACGAGATCCGCGGCGTTGCCGAGCAGATGCTGGCTGCGCTTCTTGCCGCCCTTGGCACGATTGTGATCAGGGCAGCGGTAGCCACTCGTGATCCGGATCGGTCGTCCGGCCAAATCCCGCAGCTGTTGTAGTGCCTCCACCAGGCGGGGGTTGACCTCGGCCCGATCGCAACCGCAGCGGCAGCGGAGTTCGTGCTTCGAGAAGTTACGGCTTAGATCACCCATGGCTGACTCCTTCCAGCCGGCGGCCGCTGTCGGCATCGATGCGCACCATCTCAGGCGGTTCGTCTCTCGGGACCTGTGGCGCTTCCTGCTCGTTGGGGCGGCCCTTGACCTCAACCGACTTGTCGCCCGCGCCTCGGCCCAGGGCGTTCTTGCGGAGCTTGAGCTCGCTGTGATATCCGCCCCCATCGATCGTGTGGCGGACCGAGTGGCAGTAGTAGACCCCGGAGAATTTCGTGCCGACGCCCTTGATCTCGACGTTCTGCTTGGCCCGAAGCGTGGGGATGCCGATGGTCAAGGCCACGGCCTCCACCTGACGGAACTCGGCTTCGGCGAAGGTCCCCTCGGCCAGGTCCTGGGCCGGCTCCTGACTCGGTTCCTCGTGAAAGCCTTCGGAGCGTTCGAAGCTCGGCACGATTCGGCCCGACTCCTGCTCCTTGTAGGCGGCTTCGCCCGTGTTGCCGTCCACCAGATAGGTGCGCTTGCCAAGCGAGGTCCGCTCAGGCGTCGTCTCGTTGTCGGCCGCGTGCGCGACCGTTGCCTTGCGGCGGGGGTCGACCCCGGTGGCCTGGGTCTGGGTCCCGGCGCCCTTGGCGCCTTGCGACTGCGTCGAGGGACGGAAGGAGCGGAGGAAGCCCTTCCGGTCGGTGAAATACTCGAGGACGGTGGCCGGTTCCTCCTTCAGCCCGCGGGGGTGAAAATGGAGGCCGTCGTCCTGGACGAAGAAGGCGTAGCCGGTGACTCCGTCTCCGTCCCGTGCGCGGGCCTTGACGGCGAGGTCCTTGAGGAAGCGGGCGTCTGAGACGTTGCTCTGCACGACGCGCAGATGCCGGCCCACGGTGGGCACGACGAACGGCTTTAAGCCATTGGCGGCGGCGATCTGCTCGGCGATCTCCGAGTAGAGGATGCCGGGGACCGCCCTTTGCCAGACCTTCTGGTTTTCCTTGCCCGCCAGCTGAAAGCCTTTGTCGTAGGCTTTGAGCCGGATTCGCGGGTCGCCGTTTTCCGGGAAGTCGTAGTCGATGTCCTTGATGACCGCTTTCTTGCGCGGGGAGAGGTTCCCCAGGTAGCCGAAGCGGGCGACGATCTCGTTGCCCTCCTGAAAGAGCGGATCGTCGACAAACTGCAGATTGCGATTGGTGACGGACAGCTCCATCACGTCGAGTTCCTCTTCGTTGTCCTCGAAGATGAACGAGGTGATCTCGCCGGTGATGTCCGCCGAGAATGCCTGTCCCTCGATCTGGATGAGGAACGTCGGTTGGAAGGTGTCTAAGTCCATGCGTCCGGTCTCCGCTCAGACCACCCGCTTAGTGGTCCTTCAATGGATACTTACCGGAGCGGCGGGAAAAGTGTCGGGGCAGGAGGGGAGGAAGGTCTACTACGAATCGGGGCCAAACACTCTTCGACGACCGCGCGCAAAGCTAGAGCCTGCCAACTGAAAGCCACGCGTGAGCTTGACGCATGTGCGGCAGTGCCGCATACTAAGGGTCCATGCGGATCTTCACGACCAAGACCTACGAGCGCGCCATCCGCAAGCTCATGTCGGAAGCAGACCGCAGGGAAATGGAGGCTGCCATCGTTGCCGATCCCAGCCGTGCGCCTTTGCTCCGGGGTACGGGAGGGATTCGCAAGTTACGTTGGGCGGGATCGGGACGGGGCAAGCGAGGCGGAATCCGAACGATCTACTTCCACCACGTGGGACCGGAGGCCATCTACATGCTGACAGCCTATGCGAAAGCCGACCGCGACGATCTGACCCCGGCAGACAGGAAGACTCTTTCGCGGCTGGTGGCCGCGATCAAGAAAGAGGAGGCAAACCGATGACGACGGAACGAACCCAGGTGGGACGGGAGGTCGAGGCAGCCTTGGGCGAGGTTCTTGCCCATGTGCGCGGCGAAACAAATCTTCCGTGCCGCATTGTCGACGATCCCGCTGCAGAGCACATTCTGGCGCTACGAAAGCGCATGAAACTGAGCCGCCAGAAGTTCGCGGAACGATTTGGTCTCGACGCGCGTGCCGTGCAGGATTGGGAGCAGGGCCGCCGCGTTCCAGACCGCGCCGCCCGCGTCCTGCTGACCGTCATAGACCGCGATCCCGAGGCAGTCGTGCGTGCGCTCGGCGAGTGAGTGACGAGAAGGATGGCGAAGAGTAGGACCAGGAAGACAGTCAAAACGAAGATCGAACGTGGTAGCGGCAACGTGTTCCCGAACCTGGGGTGCAGCATCCGGGAGAACCTCCTGGACCCGCTCGAGTCTATGGCCCGCGAATTCGAACCGTTCACGAGGGGACTACGGGAACTGGCCGCGCGTCTCGAACCGCTCATGCAGAGTCTGGCGACCGCCGCGGCACCCCTCGCGCAGGCGGTGGCGCGTGGAATGGAAAGGTGGGACGACGCAGAAATCCTGATGAAGCAGGGATGGGTACCCAACCACACTACTCCCTTTGCTCTGGTCGCCGAATGCAGGGACGACGGTGCCAGGCTACAGAACTCGCTGCTCGCCTACTACACCGATAACTGGAGCGAAGTTCGTGCACGGCTCGAAACGCGGCTGGCCTCCTACGGTGTCGACGACGAATCCCAGGCTACGTTCCAGGAAGCGCTCGACGCCCACGAGAGCGGGCTCTACCGATCCGTCAGCCGAGGGTTGTTCCCGGAAATCGAGCGGGTATTGCGCGTGGCGCTGTTTAACGGTCGTGCAGGCCGTATCTCTTACCGCGACTTCATCAACAAGCTGACCGGCGAGGCGGCCAATCTCGCGCTCGGCGACTTCCTCATCTCGGGAGTCCAGGACATGATGCTGTTCAAGTACCTGACGGAAGGGTTCAGGGAGCACAGCGCATCGGGCGACGACTCGCGCAGTGCCACACCCGAGTACGTGCCCGGGCTTGCTGTCGGAGTTGACAAGACCAATGTCGGGCGGGCGCGGCAGAGCCCGATCCCCACCCGCCACGCGGTGGTGCACGGCTTGGTCGCCTATTCATCCCGACAGAGCAGTCTAAACGCGATCTTCATTGCTGACTACGTCTTCTCGGTCGTGTCCAAGGTGAAATGTGACACGCCGGATTCCGACGCGAGGTGACAGCCAGCACCAAGCATAGGCTGACGCCTCTTGACACGCCGGACTCGAAGAGGCCGCTATGCCGCACGTTGTGGTTCAGTCGTGGCAGCTCCATGTCGCCGGAGGACCCGTCATCGCCGCCTTACGCCGGCAGACGCTCACAAGCCTCGATGGTCGTGCATTCCGAATGCCAAATATTGAGAATCTCGTTCTTACCGGCACTTGGCGTCACCCCATGAGCCGCATGTTCACGTGCTCGACCGACGGAATTCGCAGGACGGCTCCAAGTTCAAGCTCCAGCGGAAAGAAGATGTCGTTGTAGTCGCAGAGAATCCACCACAGCTCGGACCGCCCCAGATAACGGGCAGCCAAGGAATCCACCCGGTCCCCCGCCACCACCGTGTGGAACCGGTCGTCGGGCCTCGGTGTCGTGTCCACTCGCTCCCGCGCACCCAGGAATTCCTCCCCCGGAGCGGTGAAGAGAACGGAGTTTGCGTACCTGGAACGCCGCCCGATCATCCCCGCACCTCCCGGTACTCGACGGACTCGTCGATGTATTCCTCGAGGACCACGTCCACCTCGGCGTGCTGGGGCCGGAGGTTGTCGCGGTCAAACAAGTGAAAGTAGCGGGCCTTGACCTGGCGGACGACACACTCCACTCCGGGGTAAAGCTCGCCGAACAGGAACAGCACCCGGTGCGGCGCGCTCTTGAGCGTCGTTCCCGAGTGTTCGGGGTAGAGCAACGAGCGCAGCCAATCGACCCGTTCCTTCACCTCTCCCTTGAAGAACCGCAGTTGGAAGCTGATCTTGCGCGGCTCCCCGGCTACATACTGGTAGCGGGGATGGCTCAGGCCGGGGATCTTGATGGCGGCGTAAGCGGTGCTCTTCTCGTCGACGATGTCGTTGGGGTTGTACTGGAATTCCAGGCGCTGCCTGGTCTGGACATCCACCAGGTGCGCGGTGATCGCTTTCTGCTCCCAGGCCACCTTCAGATCTCCTTGATTTCGACCAGCGGTTTGCCGAGCCGGAGGGCGTGATCGACTTCTCGGCGCATGCCGCTGGACAGCCCGTTGCCGCTGTAGACCCAGACTTCGTCGCACACCTCCATGAAGGTCAATCCGCAGGCGATGCCGATCTCCCGCTCCGATGCGTTCCGGTCATCCAGAAATCGGGGATAGAGGAGATGGGGCGCAAACGGCGCGCCGCCGGCCTCGATCACCTGGCGGCATAGACGCTCGGACACGGCAACGTTTGTGGCCGTGTCCCCGGCAAAGCGGCTGCAAAGGTAGATTCGCTTCACATCCGACCTCACAGCGTCTCGTAGTTTTTGATCTTGCGCTCACGGATGTCTCGGTACACGGACTGGGCGATCTGCCGGCCATCCAGGAGCGTGGTGACGGAGACGTCGATGGGCCGTTCGGCCAGCGCGTCCAGTTTCCCAAGCAGCGCCTCTAAGATCGAACGCAGGTTCTCGCCAGCCGTTTCGCCGGAAACACCGGCAGCACCTGGTGTGAGCGCGCGCCGTGTTTGGGCGAGCAGGCGAGTCGATTCGGGAGACGCAGCTGAGCGTGCCGCCGAGACGGCCGGTCCCGTGCTCAATGGTGGCACTCCCGTTTGCGGGACCTCCTGCGCCAGGACGGGCGTAAGCGCCAGGGTGCCGGTGAGCATGGCTGGTACGGCGACCCTTCCGGCGAGCTTTTCGAGAATCGCCGATGCGCCAGCGGTGGTGGGTCCGGATACGGCGTCTTTCACCCGATTCCAGGCGGACGATGCGACGTTGGCCAGTCCCGCGAAGGGCGCCTTCATCCACGCCCCCACCCGGGCGGCCATAGACTTCAGACCACTCCAGGCCCGACCGGCGGTCGTCGTAATCCGGTTCCAGGCACGGGATGCGACCTCGGCGATCCCGTGAAAAGGGCCCGTCAGGGCCGCTAGGGCCGATGTGCCGAGAGACTGGAGGCCCTGCCATCCCTGGATGGCCGTGATCCCGAGCCCCTCGAACACACGGGAAAGAACCGCACCGGGCAATCCCACGATGCCCGTCATGCCCTGGGCGAGCGCCTTGAGGATGGAGGACCCCGAGGCCGTCAGGTTCGAAAGGGGCCCGGTCTCGGCATCGGAGAACGGCAGCAGGGACCGCAGCCGACCGAGCGCCTGCTTGAGCACGTCGAACGGATAGGTCGCCGCCGCCCAGATGCCCTTGCCAAGTGCGATCAGGATTCGCTTCCCCGCCTCGAAGAAGGTGGTGTCGCCGGAGAGGAAGCTTTGGACCGCTGAGAACACTTCCGTCAGGGTCCTCACCAGCGGCAAGTCCATGAAAACGCGGACCAGACTCGCCGCCACCGAATAAAAGAACCCAGAGACAGTCGAAAATAGTGCTTGAAGAACACCCCAGACGCCGAGAACCACGTCCCGGGCCCACCGGAACGGCGTGGCCAGGTAGTCTAGGACGGCGCGTCCGATGGCCTTGAGGCCGTCCGTCACCGACAGGTCACCCGTGAGCCCCTGCCAGAGGGTGGCCGCGACCCGCCCCACCAGCAGCAGCGCCTGGACGAGAAGACGCAGCGGCAGGAAGAACTTGAAAAGAAACTTCCCCGCCTCGACCAGGGCCGTGACGATGACTTTACCCAGCCCGATAAAGGCCTGGACCACCCAGGCGATGACCTCGATGACCCCCACCAGGCCGTAGACCACGAACTTCAGGAGATAGGCCCCGATCTGGGCGATGACACCCAGGACCGCCCCCAGGGTGGCCCCCAGCGTGCGAAACGAGAAGGCGTCGGCGGAGTCCGCCGCCAGCGAGAAGATGCTCGTGACCGAGCCGATCGCTCCAAACAGTGAACCGAAAGCCCCGACGAGCGCACGCACGGGTGGTTCGAGAATCGTCCGGATCTTCCCGAAGGCGCTGGCGAAGGCTTCCCGGAGTCCTCCCAGAAATTGCCGTACGCGGTAGTAGACGCGAAAGACCGCAACCACCAATCCCAGCAGCCCGGCCTGCTCGAGCTTTTTGGCAAGCTCGGCCGACATCTCACCCATGCCGCCCGTGAGCGAGGAGATCAGCCCCCGGATCGCGCCAAAGACCAGCTTAACGCGCCCCCACACGCCGAGAATCATGTCCCGGATGCCGCCGAAGTTGGACTCCCAGGCCTTTTTCAGCAGATAGACGGCCAGCACCACGCCGCCGATGATGGCGACGACCGGCAGGAAGTAGGCGGCAAACGCCGAGCCGATCCCGGCAATGCTTAACCCCATGGCGGCCAGCCCCGCCTTGATTGCCGGCAGCATCAGGCCGATGGTCCCGACCGCCGCGATCGCGCCACCGACCACGGTGAGCACCGCGCCGAGCCCGATCGAGAGCGTCAGCAGCACGCGGGTCAGCCCGGGCACAGACCGAGCGAGGTCCTGGAAGAACACAATCCCCCGAGAGAAGGCGTCCAGCACTGGGGTCACGACCGGCAGGAGCGTGCGGCCCAGAATCTCGGCCAGGTTGCCCATCTGCTGACCGACGAGCTTGAGGCGGGCGCCGATGTCCAGATTCATGGATCGGGCCATCTCCTCGGTCACGGCGGTTCCGGTGCGCATGGCCCGCTCGACGGAGCGGATATTGGTTTCGAGCGCCGCCACACCTTGAGACATTTGAAGCAGGAACTTGACGGCTTCGTCCGAGCCGAAGGCTTTCTTGATCTCAACCTGGGCGGCGGCCTGAGAGAGGTCGGGGAACTTGCCTTGGATCTCCTGGAGGATAGGGATGATGCCCTTGAGACGACCGCTCGAATCCACCATGGAGAGGCCGAGCTTCTCGCCGGCTTCGGCGGCCTTCATGATGAAGGCCTTGTAGAGCGTGCCGGCCTCCGACCCCGGCATGGTGGTCTGCAGCTGACCGAGGATGGCCAACTGCTCCTCGAGCGGCACATTGGAAGAGGCGGCCACGGCGCCGATGTTCTTGATAGCGTCGGCCATCTGGCGGCCATTGGTCTTAAACGAGGCCACGGTCTGGGCCATGGCCCCGGCGAAGGTCCGTGCCCACTCAGCGTCGGAGAGCTCGGCCATGATCGGCTTGAAGATGCCGTAGGCCGTGGTGAAGGTGCCGACCATCTCCTCGGTGGTGGCCTTGGTGGCCTTGCCGGTCAGCGCGGCCATGGCGGTAAACGACCCCACGGCTTCGTCGGTCAGGCCTGACAGGGCCGAGCGCACATCGTAGGAGGCGGTGATGAACTCGGCCTTGCTCGACCCGGCCCAGGTGTTGGTGAAGGACTCGGCCGCATCCTCGATAGCCCGCAGGTCCTGGACCCCGAGTGAGGACAGCTCGCCGAGCGCCTTCTGGGTGGCGGCGGTGGAGGCGACGAGGCCCACCGGCAGGGCCATTAGCGCCAAGCCGGCGCCCATCAGCATGGCGCCCTTCTGGATACGGTCCATGTTGCGCGTCATGCGTTCGGAGGAGGCAGCCACTGTCTGGTCGAGCGACTGCATGGACGACTGCACCCGGCCCGCGTTCTGGGAGAACGCATCCTTCAGCGAAACAACGACGCCCAGTCCCAGATCTTCGCTCACGTTCGTTTTCGCTCCAATTGCTCGCGCTCAAAATCAAGCTGCCGCTCGAGCGCCTCCACGAACTCGTGGCGGAGGCGAAGCGGCAGCGCGCGGGTTTCCGAAAAACTCCAGTGCAGTCCGCCGTAGGCTAAAAAGAAGGCGTCGCTTACAAGCGAACTCCGGGGAATAAAAAACCCGGCTCGGCCTCCAAGCGCGTGCGCAGCGGCGCGTTGCACGACTCGCAATGGGCTTCGACCGTGGTGTCGATACCAGCATCGACGCGCACCATCTCCTGACGCAGAGCGCTGCGATCGCCGAGTGTCATCTCGTTCATGAGTTTCTTGCTCGGGGCCGGCCCGTCGATGTCAATGAGGCGGATCAGCAGGGCCGAGGAGATGGAGGGTTCTTTGAGCGCAGCCAGCCGCTTCTCCTTGTGTCCGTCCAGGTAGCCGAACCTCACCTGGCGTCCCGATCCGGGCAGTTCGAAAGTGAACTCGCGCTCCTTGCCGTAGGGGGTTGTCTCCAGCTCGTCGATGTGGATGGTGACCGGATTGACGGCGCCGCAGGCGGGACTCGAGCAGGTCAGCTCCAGCTCGACCTCGTCGCCGAGTGAGATCTGACGGAGCTTCACCAGGATGAAGAGCCGGTCCCCGGACAAAAGATCGAGCACGTCCTGGATGGACGGCCCCTCGTTGTCCCCCAGGCGCACGATGCCGTTTCGGAGCACCTGGTTGACGGCCTCGCCGGTGCGGATGAGACGCTGGTTGGTGAGCAGTTCTTCCTCGGCGCCGGTCATCTCCCGCAGCTCGACTTCAGTGCCGCTCGGTAATTCAAACACGTGCATCACTTACCTCCTCCGATCAGGTCCAGTACTGGAAGTTAAGGGTCAGCTTCTCGATGGTATTGTCGGTGTTGGCCCCCTCAAGCTCGTCGTACTCCAGAGACTTGATCCAGGCCCCGTGCAGGGTCCAGCGCCGGGTTTCGTTACCGGCGCGGTCGTAGCGAACGACGTCGACCTCGCGCATGTAGTCGCTGGGTAGGCCGCCCGTCACGGCGTTGACATCGACCTGCTTTTTGATCCAGTCACGGGCCGCCTCATCTGAGCCGTCCTGCAAAACGCCTTTCTCGAGCGTGATGTCCTCGAACTTGACCCGGCCCGCCACCTTCTGATCGAACATCGACCCGGCCGGAGCGAAGGCCACTTCCTCGAACTCGGTCTTGGGCTCCTGGCCTTTTCGGAACAGCGCCACGTCGAAGCCGTTGACCTCGATGGCGAACTGCCAGTTCTGATAAAGACTCTTGGGCATGTTTCCACTGCGCATCGATCTGTCTCCTTTACGTGATCTCTATGATTTCCCGGAAGTCGGCCCCGGTTGTGGTGAGCACGAAGTGGAGCTCGATAAACTCCGCCGTCCGGGTGGGCTTCACAAAGACTCGGGCCACCAGCTGGTTGCGGTCGACGGCGGCCGGGGTATTGGTCTCCTCGTCGCACTGGACGGCAAAGTCAACCAGTCCGCCCTGGCCCCGGAGTTCTTCCAGGAAGGGGTGGATGAGCCGCACCAGCGACCGCCAAGTCTGGGGGTTGTTGGGCTCGAAGACGACGAACCGGGACGACTCGGCAATGGCCTCTTCGATATAGATCATCAGCCGCCGGACGTTGACCCGGTCGAGCGCCGAGGGCTGGCTCTGGAGGGTCTTCTGGCCCCAGACATGGATGCCCGAATCGGGGAAGGAGACGATGGCGTTGACGCCCTCCGGATAGAGCACGTCGCGCTCGCCGCGGCTGGTTGGATAACCCAGCGCGAGGGCGCCCACGATGCGGCCGCGATCGATGCCCGCCGGGGCCTGCCAGACGCCGGCCTTCTGGTCGCTGCGGGCAAAGCAGCCCGCCACCGCTCCGGAGGGTGGCACCCGCTTGCGCTTGCCGGTTACGGGGTCTGTGACCTCGATCCACGGGTAATAAAGGGCCCCGTAGGAGGAGTTGAAGGCCGCGTGGGAGTACATGCCCTTTCCTTTTCGGAACTCGACCGCCTCCCGCGGCTCGAGATGCAGAGGCGATTCGGCGAGGAACATCAGGTCCTTGCGCCGCTCGGCGTAGGCGATGCCGCCATGGATCACCGGCGGCGTGGTGACGCCAGGGGCCATCAGCAGATTCAGGGCGTCGATCTCGTCGAAGGCGTGCAGGCCCGTGTGCGCAGCCGGGTCTCCAATGTAGTCGGTGTCGCTGAGACCAGCCAATCCGTCGTTCCCGCCGGACAGTTGGAACGTGCCGGCTTGGGGACGGTCCTCGGTTATTGCGGACGCCGCATGCAAGTCCTCGACGGTGATGAATTCAGACCGGCCGTTGACGGCCAGCTCGACGTGGTTCGGAGCCGACTCGTCCATCGTCAGGTCACCGAAGACCTCGACCTCCTCGCCCTTGTAGAGGACCACCAGATTGAAGCCGGTGACCGGATCACCGTCTTCGATCCGAACGGCGAGGCCGTCTCCCCAGCGGCCTGCTTCCACGGCGAGAACGCGCAGCGTGTCCCGGATGTCCCGTCCACCGGCCAGAGGGGTCGGCGGAGCCGGTTGCACAATACCTTCGTCCTCGCTAAAGCCCTCGACCGACGATCTCGGTATGCCGTTACCGATGCCCAGAACCTGGGGCACGGTACTGATTGGATTCCCGTCGCTGTCGGTGGCCATCTCCACCCGGAAGGCGTCCCCCGAGCGGTGCGCGGATATCGATGTATTGGCCCCCTGCGCACGGAGTTCGACAGTAATGTCGTGTCCCTGGACGCCGACCTCCCGAGCGACCCATCGGATGCGGTCCGTCCCGACCGTCCCGGTCTCGAGGCTTGCGGCGATCCCCCGGTCCGGGAGGATTGCCAGGGCCCTGGCGGCGGTGCTGGTCCGGTCGCGCGGGTTAGTAGCCAGGTGCGCGATCCGGTTCACGTAGAGCACCGAGCCGCCGTTGTCGAAGAAGGCGCGCGCGGCGTAGGCCAGATAGCCGCCCTGGATGTAGGAACCGAATTTGCTCAGGAACTGCTCCCAACTGGTGACCAGCACCGGCTGGTTGATGGGGCCGCGCTCGGCCACGCCCACCATGCCGGCAGAGGAGGTGGACAGATGCTTGACGTAGTAGGAGAAGTCGATTTCGCGGGTCTGGACGCCCGGTGAAAGATTCGTCATGATTTCCCTCCGCGTTTGCGACTCTGAGGCCCGGGAGTTTCCTTGGCCTTAGATCTCGCTTTGGATCGGGTCTGGGAAGCCGGGGCAGCCTTCGGTTGGGCCTCCGGTTGGACCTTCGGCGCCTCGACGACTTGGGTGAGCGTGACCAGGCCCCGCTTCTCGGCCGCTCGTAGTTCCTCAGAAACATCTTTCTTGCTGACGAGGCGGCTCTCACGCGGGCCGAGATGAAGCCCCTGGCCCTGGGTAGCGAGCCCGAAGGCCAGGGGTTGAAACAGCAGATTCTTGATGGCGATCATTTTTGCTTCCTCCTCACTTACGGTGTGTAGAGACGATCCTCGTGGACCCCGTCCCGGAACCGGAAGGCGCGGTCCTTGATGAGCCCTCCGGTTTCGACTCGTCCGTCGTAGACGGGACAATCCTCGATCCGGCAGCGGCCCGAGCTCTGCCGCAGATTCGACAGGTTCACCCGCCGCAAGCCTCCCAGCGGCACCAGTTCGGTGAGAGGGAGCGAGCCGCGATCGGCGACCGACAGATCCTGGTGCAGCTGATAGAAACGAGCGACCTTCTCCTCGAGATCGAGCAGCTTGCCCTCGTGGGCGGCGGTGACGATGACGTCGAAGTCGAGGTGATAGAGGCGCGGATGGCGGCAGGCCTGATAGCGGAGGTTCGGAACGTCCTTTTCCACCATCCGGGCCTGAGTGCGGCGGTCGCCGTTCTCGACCAGCGTCGGGCCCTGGAGGATGAGGCTTGGGACCTTCGGTACTTCGAACACATCGTCAGCCGCGACCAGTACTGCGTCTGGGTCGACTTCGGCCTTCACCAGGCGGATTAGGGTTTCCACTACGGGTCGAACAGTTGTCTGCAAAATCGTGCCTCCAGTACCGGCCCTGCCCGCCGCTCGACGGAGCGGACCGAGCAAGACCATGCTTCGTTAGATACTTACCGGAGAACGCCGGAAAGTGTCGGGACTAGGTTCAGAGCGCCGCACGGATGGCCTCGCGGTAGTGCTCGACGATCTGCTTGCGGCGCTTGGCCATCACCGGATGCAGAAACGGTCGCGCTGGGATGATGATGGTGGCTCCGTTGGGATGCTGGATCGTGGCGCCGTATTCCATCACCGCCCCGATGTTGACCAGGTCCTGGCCCTCCTTATTGACCGTGCCGCGCACGAGGCCGACGAAGGCGCCCTCGACCACAATCTTCTGGGTGATGGCGTTGACCAAAAAGCCGGTATCGATCAGGGCCTTCGTCGAACCTTTGCGCCGGATGGTGCTCACGGCGAGCTTGGCGAAGGGCTTGCCGCCCGGGGCCTGGGAGCGAATGCCGCGCTTGATCTCGCGGACCAGAAGCAGGGCGTTCTTTAGGGTCGCTTGCTTGAGCGCCAGGATCAGGCGCGCACCCGGAGCGGCGGCCAGCTTCGCCCGTGCCTTGCCCCAGTCGCCGGTGCGTCTAACTCCCATGGAGGCGCACCAGTTTCAGCACCTTGTGCGTCAGGACGCCGAAGAGCCGTTGCACCTCGACAGTCTGGACGCGAAACGTGATCTCACTCTCTTGCACGTGGTCCTCGGGACGCACGTCCACCTCCGGCAGGACGCAGGCCACGGCGTCGATTTTGTGG
Source organism: Bryobacterales bacterium (assembly GCA_965248105.1). GTDB lineage: Bacteria > Acidobacteriota > Terriglobia > Bryobacterales > UBA6623. Next base: position 11,635 of record CBDFIK010000005.1, on the reverse strand, counting down.
CTGAGATCTTCGGGCGGAATGTCGACGAACTCCAGCGCAAACGATCCCACCTTCGCGTAGCTGGCATCGTCCGAACCGTAAAGCCGCTCGCCGGGCTCAATGCGCAGCAGATCGGCCTCCTGACCCGAAGCCAAGATCAAGTCCCGGACATCGCCGGCGGCCAGCGCTTTCTCGCCCTGGGTCAACAGATTCACAGGTCGCCTCCCTGCTCGTAGATGACCGGCTTGAGGTTCGGGGAAACAATGGTGTCCTCCGGACTCGAGGCGGCCCCCGGCCGCACTCTGCTCAGGTGCTGCTTGTAGAGGGCCTTGAGGTCTCCCTCGAGCTTGGCCCAGTGCTCGGGTTGCTTGGTCTTGTCGACCCGCTTGTCACCGCTCGAGAAAGAGAAGGCGTTGGCGGTCTTGGCCCGCATGAATTGACAGGCATGGATTTGGGCCAAAAGCAGAAGCATTTCGCGGGTGTCGCCTTCCGGTTCCGGATCGATTTCGCCGTCGACGACGGAGAGGGGCGTGTCCAGGTCCCGACCCAGACGGTAGACGCCTTTCTCGAGGCAGCGCGTGAGTGCTTCGTCGGTAAAGAGCGCGCCGTCCGCGTCGGAGAGATCCAGGCGCAGCGAGGATAGGAGATCAGTCCTCATCAGCGTCCACCTCCGTCAACCGTTTTTCCAGCGCGGCGATCACCGTGCGGCGCTGCTCGCCCGAAAGATGGGCCTTGAGCCGGACGGGATCGTCCTCCGCTTCGACCTTCGAGATGGCCTCACGCGCCCGGAGCTTGGAGAGATCGATCTCCGGTTCCTCGGTCTCTTCCCCTCCAGCGGAATCGTCGACCTCGGCGGTCGATGCCAACTCGGGTTGGGAACCCTCGGGCTGGGAGCCGGTTCGAGTCCGTTGTTTCCCTTTACCCCGGACGAGCACTCCGGCCGAGATCGCGCGCTCCAGCTGGGACGTTAGGGTCTCGACTTCCAGGACTTGACCCGGTCCGAATCGGAGGCCTGCGTCGGCCACGACCAGGATGCCCGGACGGACATGCTTCACTTGAATCGCCATCAATCACCTCCGTCAACCGAGAATCCGAATCTTGGCCAGGATGTCGGGCCGCGTGACGCCCTGGCCCAACTCGGACCACACCAGCCAGCCGGTCTTAAACCGGGTCTTCTGCTCGATGGCCTCGGTCTTGAGCCGCTCGCGCTCGGGCATCTTGCCCACCTCCTGGTCCGGGACCAGCAGGATTTCGTCCAGCGCCTGGGCGGCGGTCAGCAGAATGCTTCCCGTGCCGTAGTTCTTGATGACGCCCTTGGCGCGAAGGTCCGCCTTGGTCTGGGGATCGAGATTCCAGCCGCGAAGGTCGTTGAAGCGCCGGCCTCGCATGACGATGGTCTTCACCGACAACTCCAGGTCCTCGATCATGGAAATCGCCTCGTTGAGCGCCTCCTCGGTCAGGGTGGCGCCGGTGACCTCCACCGTGTTGGCCGCCGGGACCGCGGCCGAAAGCACCGTAATGGTCCTCTTGTCGATCGTCTTGCGGATCTCATCGGCCGCCGAGGTCTGGATGTCCATCAGCGACCCGATGTTGCCGTTCTTGAGCACCGACACATCGACCATGGGCGCCGAATGGACCCGGTGGGTGGGGAACTCCACTTCTTCTTGTCCCAGGTCCTGCACCTGGGCATCGCCTTCGTTCGAGATCCAGTAGGCCTTGACCTTGGGCTTTTTCTGGTAGAGCGGCCGCTCGCCCTTGGGCAGGGTGTGGCGGGTCAGCAGAAGCGAAGAGATCTCCTTGCGTTTGATCTCCTGTTCGATGGGCCGGGCGATGGCGGCGGCCAGCGCCCGCATGCCGTCCGGCGACTCCAGGGCTTCCGACATCAACCGCGCCATGGTCTCCATGTACTGCTGGCTGTCGACGTTGACTGTTTTGTTTTCCATTTCAGCCTCCTCGATTTCAGATAAGCAGGCGGAATTTCAGGATTCCGCCCGAGACGGAGATGGCCTGCCCCACGACGTGGGCGCCCTGTTGGGTGCCCGCGACGATGAGCACGCCTGAGGTGTCGATCTCGAGCTCGTCGCCCGCGTTGATCGTGCCCTCGAAGACATCCGTCTCATAGACGCCGCCACAGCAGTAGATGCCGGGCATCTCTCCATCCTTGTAGTCGGTGACAAGCACGCCGAAGGAGCGGTCCCCCGGTTCGGTGTTGACGGCGAACAGGTCGTCGCCGACGAGCTTGACAAACCGGCCGAGCTTTCCGTCCCCCTGCAGATGGCCGTCACCGTAGGCGAGGCCCCGATGGTGGGTGTTGATGAACATGTCTTGTTCCTCCTTTTAGGTCAGTCGTTCCTTCTCCACACGTTGTGGATATCTTGTGGAAAACTCCCCCCTCTTTACGCCTGCGTCCCTGGCTGCTCCGGGGCGATCCCGACCCGCTGCTGGTAGGCGGCCATCAGGCCGTGGGTGAGCCGGTCCTCGAGGCTCGTCTTCTTGTCGTCCACGTCCTGGGGACGGACGCCGGCGTCGCTTCTGAGCGCCTTGTCCTGGGACGTCTCGTCCGCCTTGGCCTTGTTCCCAGACTTCTCCTCGGGCTTCGTATCGCCCTGCTTGGCTTTGTCGGCTTCCACCTGGATCATCCGGTCATAGGCCGCCTCGGTCGCGGTGAAGGCCTCCTCGGACAGCCCAGCCAGACGGGTCAATTCCTTCTCGCGCTCTTCGTCGCCGGTGAAGCCGACGCCGTGTTTTTCGACCTTGGCCAGAAGCTTCGTCGCCTTGGCGCGGTTGGCCGCGGCCTGTTGCTCGGCCTCGATCTCCTCAAGCTTTTTCTGCAGTGCGAGCACCTGTTGCTTGAGCTCCTTGTTCTCGGCTTCCAGCTCCTGGACGCGCGCCTTGTCTTCCGGTGCGTTGCCACCACCGCCCCCGCCCGGGTCGTTCTTCTTAGCGGCTTCGGCCGCCTCGTCTTTGGCTTTCTGTTTGTCGTCCATCGTTAAACCTCCTTGGTTTGAAATCTCCTCGCCTCGCTCGGAGGCAACCTGAATGATGCGGGCGTCCTCATCCGCCCCTTTGCGATCCAAAAGTCCTAGGCCAGAAAAGGTGACCCCGTGCAGAATTTCGAACACGGGTTGGCCCTGGAACGTGCCGCCCTTGTGTTTGCGCAAGTGCAGACAGTAGTCGTCTTTCGAGGCAACCTGCTTGCCACAGATCGAGCACTCGCCCTCCTCGTAATCGCACTCCATCGAAACCTGGGTGATGATCCCCTTGCGGATCAGCTTGTAGGCCAGCTGGGCGTGCGGGCTGTCGGTGACGTAGAGCTCGCCCGTGCACTCGATGCGCCCGCCGCCGGTCTCCTCGACGAAGTCCGCCGCCACGATGCTGCCCACGATGTCGGTGAAGTCCTGCGAGTGCTTGAGGTCGATCTTCTTGTGGATCGCCGTCTGGTAGCGGGCCGCCAGTTCCTCGGGCGTGAAGTGATCGCCGTTCTTGTTGGTGCCGCTACGGCACAGCACGAAACTGAACTGCGGGTCGCCCCCGTTCTGGACCCTATCGAGCGCCGTGGCGCTCAGGGCCCCGGGCGCGCAAGGAACCAGATCCACGGGGATCGAGGTGTGGCACGACGCCGTGGCGCTCCCTGCGGCGGATCGAGGGGTAGACCGGGGCCGGGACGAGACGAATAGCAGCTCACGGGCGTGCTTGCCCTCGCGGCCAATATCCTTGGCGATGTTGTAATCCACCTCCAGGCCGGCCACACGAACGCGGCTGTAGTGTGTGCCGAAGATGTCCCGGATCTCTGCCTCGCGCGGGAACGCCCGGTCCCGGTAGGACAGGAGCACGGTCGGGTAGCGGTCGCGGGCATCGGCGGCCAGCGTCTGGATCAGCTTCCGGATCGATTTCTTGGAAAAACGGGTGCGCGAGGGGAAGTTGCGGCGCGGGTTGGACCGGAGCGTCTTGTCGGCCCAGCGCGTCATCAGGCCTTCGACGAAGTGCAGCGCGTCCTCATAGTCGTTGGTGCCGAACTCGGTCACGTAGGGTGGGTCGAGGTAGAGCACGTCCGCGCCGAAGCGCCGGACCGCCTCGGCCCCGTCGAGATGCAATGCCTGGCAGGGCTGACCGTTGTCAAACACCAGGCGGTTGAGCTGGCGGACCGAACGGCGGAACGACTCGATGAATTTTGAGAGCGGCGGGTTGGAGAGCTGCGACTGCTCCAGGCTCGCCTCCGATTCCAGATCGGCCCGGGCCTTCTTGGAACGGGAGAACTGCCCGAAGGCGCTCTTGGCCTTGACCGTCGTGCCGAGCGCGGCCAACGCCAAGTCTTTCTTGTAGCCGGGCAGGCGCTGGATGTTGGCCCACACCCGGTCGAGCCACTGGAGCACCGGCTTGGTGTAGTAGTAGCCGTGAAAGTGATCGACGATGAACGTGCCGGCGTCAGCATTGGGCGCGAGTAGCATCTCGATGTCCTCGTCGCTCAGGGTCTCGCTCGAGTTCTCGATCACGGCTCGGGCCAGGTGATAGGGAAACCGCAGCAGGTCGTTAGCGATGACCTTCATCCCTTTGCGCTTGAAGTGATAGGCCACGTTCGCGCCTCCGGAGAACGCATCGAGGAAGCTCTTTGCGTCGGTGGGAACCTGGCGTTCGATCCAGTCGAGCATCAGGTATTTGCTGCCCATGAACCCGGTGACGCGGACCGTGTCCGCTTTGCCGGCCTGACACGACAGCAAGTCGACCGCTTCGCCGAGCGGCGCCTCGGCCAAGGCGTGAAGGTTCTCTTCCACCCGTAGGGCGGCTTCGACCTCTGCTTGCGCCTCGTGCTTCTCGATCCACTCCTTGGCCGCATCCTGCGTCCAGCCGCCCGGGTTCTCGCTGGTCTTGCGGGCAAAGCGGTAGGCCTGGAGCACCAGGGCCCGCGGGTCGGCCCCCTCGGGGACGTGGCTCTCCTTCAGCCGTCCGATGAGGATGGAGACGCCTTCGATGCCCTCGAGCGCCTTGCGCCGGAAACTATCGGGCTCGAACTGCTCCGGGTCGCGCACGCGGTAGCGAATCTCATTGGCCGTCTCTTCCCAGACCGCCTCCGAGTGCAGTGCGTCTTGGTCGGCATCGGCCGTGGCGGATTGCCCCTTGCCGGAGCTGCAGATGAAGAGCCTTTCGGTGGCGTGGGACGCCTCGCCGTGACGCGAGGTAATGGAGTAGTGATGATCGTGGGACCGCATCGCCGGGGCGAATCCGTGCGCCGCGATGAGCGTCCGCATCTCCCGCTCGTTGGGATAAGCGTGATCCCGGTAGGAAATCAGCCAGTGCGGGATGTGCTTGGCATGGCCGAGAAAACCCTCGAAGAACGCCCTGGCGGTGGCGGCGGTGATGGTCTTGTGGTCGGTCTCGTAATGGCGGGTCTTGGACCCCTCGACCAGCTTCAGGCCGCGCCAGTAGGTCATCAGGCCTTCCACGAAGTGGTAGGCCTTCTCGTAGTTGGTGGTGGAAAATTCGGTGGCGTAGGGCGGATCGAAATAGACCAGGTCCGCCTTGGCGTCCGGGAGGAAATCGTTGACGTCCTTGCGCCTGGCCCGACACGGCGCGCCGTTGTCAAAGACCAGGGCGTTGATACGCGTGACGTTCTGGGCGAATCGCTCCTTGAACTCCGCCGGAGTGTCCTCGCGTTTGCCGTAGGGCGTGGTCGAGGAAAAATGCCCGAAGCCGCCCTTGCCCGACACACAGGTCCTGCCCAGGGCGAAGAGCGCGATGTCCTTCTTGAAGCCTGAGAGCCGGTCGATGTTGGCACGAACGGTATCGATCAGACCGTGCACGCCCCGGGCGAAGAAGATTCCTTTGAAGTGGTCCCGGACGAAGCTGCCCGCCTTGGGGTTGTCGGCGACGAGCGCTTCGAGGTCCTCTTCACTCACTCGGATACTTCGGTTTTCGATGATGGCCCGGGCCACGTGGTGGCAGAAGCGCAGCCGGTCGTTGGCCGTGACCGCAAGGCCCTGGGTTTTGTACATGTAGGCCACGACCGCCGAGCCGGAGAAGGCATCGAGCACCGAGGACACGCCGTCGGGGGTGTGCTTCCAGATCCACTCGACCAGCTTCTGTTTCGAGCCGATGTAATTGGTGATGTAGCTGGGCCGCTTGGACGGCTCCTCATCGGCCGCTTCACGTCCTCTCGCTTCGAGAGCCTCGAAGTCCAGGTCGAGCGCGGCATCGGTCTCCAGCAGGAAGGCCAGCCGGTCGCGGTCGTTTGAAAAAAGCTCCATTCCAGTCTCCGGTGTCCTCGCCATTCACCGGCACGTGCCGGCGATGGACCCACGTCCCGTCCACGCGCCGGGCGCCCGTCGGACGGCGCAAAGGTCCCGTCACTTGGATACTTACCGGAGAGTGGGCAAAAGTGTCGGAGGAAAGGTCAGGAAATGCGGCCGGAGGCGCTGGGAAGTCGGTTTCGATCCGGCCTTCGCCCTGTCCACTGCAGGATGAGCTGCTTAGGAAGGCGAAGCTTCTCGAGGCATTCGGGCCGGCGCTGGGCCGCCCGCGGGTCGACACCCTGAATGGGTCACGCTACGCCAACATGAAGGAGCTTCGTTTTCAGGCCAAAAACGGCGTATTGGCGTGTGGCTTTTGCCTTTGATCCCGAGCGGAAGGCCATCCTTCTGGTGGCCGGCGCCCTCCGCTAATTCGTTTTGACCCGCATTTTCAATTTGGTGTTTGACATCCCGACCTTCCAGCGGCCTTGAGCGTCTTTATTCACAGGGGCTAGAGCCCGATGAGGACGCCAGGGAGGCCAACACCCAATGGGTGAAAAACAAACCAAGCCATTCCAGCTAAGTTTCAACGGCTCGTTGAAAGTCGATTTCCAGGGATCGCACGTCACTTCCGACGGTGGCCTGATTTTGGTTCGCGAACTGGACGAACGGCTCGGTCTCGGAGAACTGATTGACGAGCATCTCAGCGACTCCCGGCAAGGCACCAACAAGCAGTTCACGCTCGCTGATCTGTTGCGGCAGTCGATCTACAGCCGCTTGGCAGGCTACGAGGACGTCAACGACGCCGTCCGAGTGTCGGCTGACCCGACGTTTCGCTTGATCGGCTCGCAGAAGCTCTGGGATCGCGGTGCGGCCTTGACCTCGACGCTGCACGGCTTCGAGACAGAGATGCTGGCGAGCGAAGAGAACCTGCTGGGGCTGATGGCGCTGAACCGAGAGCTGGTCGGGCAAGCGGAGGCGTTCGACGACTCCGAGCGGGTCGTTCTGGACATGGACTCCACCGAGAGTCCGGTCCATGGCCAACAGGAAGGCAGTGCCTACAACGGACACTTCGAGTCGGTCTGCTACCACCCGTTGCTTTTGTTCAACGGTCATGGTGATTGCCTCGCTGCCAAGTTGCGTCCCGGCAACGTGCACAGCGCCGAGGACTGGGATGAGCTATTGTTGCCGGAGATCGAGCGCCAACAGGCTGCGGGCAAGCAGGTCGCCTTCCGGGGCGATGCCGCCTTTGCCAAGCCGGAGATCTACGAGGCGCTGGAGGAGCGCGGCGCGGACTACGCGATCCGCATTCCGGCCAATAAGAACCTGGAGCTGGAGATCGAAGACATCCTGTTTCGTCCGCCGGGGAGGCCCGGCCGCAAGCCGCTAGTGCGCTACAAGAGCTTTCGCTATCAGGCGGAGAGCTGGAAGGGGCCGAGACGAGTTGTCGCCAAGGTCGAGCACCACCAGGGCGAGCTATTCGCGCGCGTCGGTTTTATCGTGACGAACATGAGCTTGCCAAGCCGGTCGGTGGTGCGTTTCTACAACAAGCGCGGCACGGCGGAGCAGTGGATCAAAGAAGGTAAGCAAGCGACGCACTGGACGCGGCTGTCGTGCCATCGCTTCCGGGCGAACGAGGTGCGCTTGCAGTTAAGCGTGCTGGCCTACAACCTGGGCAACCTGTGGCGGCGACTCGGGTTGCCGCACAGGATCAAGACGTGGTCACTGACGAGCTTGCAGCAGCGGTTGATGAAGACCGGCGGCAGATTGGTCAAGCACGCGCGGTACTACTGGTTGCTCTTGGCCGAGGGACATCTGAACCGGCGGCTGTTTGGCGACATGCTGCGGAGGATCTGGGCGCTGCCTGTGCCGGGTGGTTAGCACCGCACTTGGCGAATGCGAAATCTGTGTACTGAGGACGGAAGCTCGGAGGGGTGTCTGCGAAATTGACTTCGCAGCGGCGGATCAGCCCCCATGAGGGGCAAGAAGGGGGCTCGATCGGTCCCGCCTCAGCCGCCGCCTCTTTCGGGTGGAGAAATGGTTGCGCTTCGCCGGGTGAGGGTGTAGACTCGTGCCGTCAGAGGAGCCAAAGTAGAGTCGAGGATGGGCGCGGGTGCTCTGAGCATAAAGCTCGTGGTCCCGTTTCCCATCCCCGCTCATCAAACCCGGCGTGCGGATTTCCCGCACCGGGCTTTCCGACCGGCTTCTTCACCCGGTGACAGAGCTGCCTCGGAAACCTTTGGATCCGTATGGGGCTTAAACAGGCTTCCGCCAATGTCCCCCTCCGCAGCTTCTTCGACAGCGTGCCGGAAGTCAGGGCCCTTTGCTCGGTCGGCATTACCCGGCTTCAACGCTCTTATGGCCCTGTCCGACTCCCGGTGCCGGCCGCCATCCCTTCCGATGGCGTTGGTATACCATGCTCCACCGACACTGGGTCTCCCTCTCTAACGCGATCTGCCTTCCCGGCATGCCGTGCTCCTTACCCCGGTGGACCGAGCCGGTGCTCTTGTCGGTTACTTCCCGGCTCGTGCTGCCTTCCCCGTTTCCAAGGCGGGTCGGCGTCCACGACTTCGCTTTCGAGGCCTGCTCAAGCTTCACTCGCGTTACGGCCTGCAGGGTTGCTCGCCCACCTTACAGTGGACTTTGTCACGAGGCTTCGACCCGCCCAGTTACCCGGGCCGGGCCGCTCGTTAGCTACCATGTTTATCGACAACTACATGGGTGGGTCCTTCCCCCACTGGCAAACTGCGCCGGTAAGGCGCACTCGGAAATTCTGGGTTAGAGCAGGGTCTCCCGTGCGCGTGTCGTCAGAAATCGACGGAGAACTCAAGATCCAGTCTCTCATGGCCAATGTCTACTATCGCTATCCCGATGGAGAGTGAGTCCCTACGCCGGTTTCGGCCTGGGAGCCTTTTTTCACGATGGAACTGTTACCACCACCTCCACGTTCATCTTAGTGCCGTCCCCTCGACCCTTCTCAAATACCAATACCGTCGGATACGAGGATTCCCGGTTTGCCTATCAAATCATGGGGGGCCTCTCAGTTCGGGCCTCCAGACGCTTCGAGTTCCACCTTGGCTATCGCTTTCGCTCAAGCCGGGGGGCGGCCATCGACGAGGATCATGTTGAGACGGGCATCCGGTTTCGGTTTTGATTCCACATTTGCGCACAGGACAGTTCGGAGGTCATCGGCGAAGTGAAGCGGATGGCAAGGGAGTTGTGAGCGGTTGAAATCCTACGATTCCCGGAGGATTCGCGAGGAGGCAAGTTAGAAATGAGTCAAGAAAAGGCCGCTACTATTTTCTCGGCGCTGCGGAAGCTGGAAGAAGTCGATGAAGCCCTACTAGCACGTCCCGAAGTTGGGTACTTAGCTTCCGTACTGGAAGACAGCGAACTGCCTGAATTTATTGCTAGCGGGAGTTTCAGCAATGGGTGTTTCGTGGCTACAGACAGACGGGTTATTCATATCGAGAAGGCAGTTTTCAGCTCGTCGTTCAAGGTCAAGTCTTTCCCCTATGCTGAAATTTTATCTGTGAAAATAGACTTTCTGCGTAATGTCGAGCTCACGCTCCACACCGGGAAAACAAAACCTATTCCCATCGAAAAAAAGCGAGATCATGCAGCAGTTCAATATGTGAGCGCCAAGGTACGGTCAGGAGAGATCTTCCCGGATATCCCTTCACAAGTAGCTATCGATGAAGCAGAAACTAGAAGACGGCCTGCATTCACGCGCAGTCTCAGTTGGATCTTCGGGTCGATGTGCACTCTCGCGGGCTTGGCAGGATTATTGGATGGCGCTGATGATGTTGTTACCTCGGTTGCATTCTTAGCCATCGGGGCGCTACTGCTCCCCCCCATTCGGGATTTCGCACACGGAAGAACTGGGTACGCTCTTCCGAGGTGGGCAAGAACTTTCTCCATTCTTGGCCTGCTAGTTGTCGCAGGGGCGTTTGTTCCGCCACAGGCCGAAGAAAATTCGTCGGCCCAATCTGAGCCAGTCTCCCGACAGCAGGAGAGCGCGGCAACGGCAGAAAATCAGGCCGAGACAGCTGTAGCGGAAGAACGTGGCATTGCTTCTGCGCGGCAAGCTGAAGAAGCTGAAGAAGAAGCGAGAAATGCTCTTCGGACTCGGGTTGAACGAGCACTTGGTTCCAGCAACCGCAATGTCCTGCGCGTCACCGATGCGAGACTTCAAGGTGCACGGATCTACGTGCGGTGGGCGATTAACGACAACCTAACGGAGGGGCTGATCCAAGCGGGAGCGCAACGCGATATTCGAAACATCCTCGAAGCACTGGCCGATAGCGCAGAACCATACACCAGTGTTTTTCTCAGAGGCACCTTCCCGTTGGTGGATCAATTCGGAAACGAAAGCGAGACGAATGTTGTTGAAGTGCTCTACACCAAGGACACGATTGAGAGGATCAACTTCGAGAACTTCCTGAGGGATAACGTTTACGCGATCGCCGAGAATGCCGATATTCATCCGGCGTTTCGATGAAGGTAATTCTCCATTGAGCGAAAGCGGAGAGCCCAAACAACTTGAGCAGGCGTCTTGTAATTGTCTTCGGCCGCGGTATGCGCTTTACAGTCGTCAAGATTCCGGCGCGGGAGTTTTGAGGGAAATGGCTGGCGAATCTCTAGACCAACAGACTATCAACATCCCTTGTCCCAAGTGTGGAAAGAAGGCTAACAAGAGCATCGGATGGATGAAAGCGAACAGTCACCTCGTCTGCTCTTGTGCGTCCGCTTCGAGATCGACTCCAACCAGCTCATCGAAGTCCTCAAGAAGCGGGAAAAGGCGTTTGATCACATACGTGACGATTCGTTGATCGAGTTTCTTTCCCACAAAGTAGCCACCGACAGCAACGCCGGCCGTCAACCCTGCGGCCAGTGGGAGATATTTGGACTTCAGCTCTTCAGTGGCCCCAGCTGCTACGAAGGAAAACGTACCAATTGATGCCGCCAAAATCACTGGGAGCTTCGTCCGCTTGTTCCCTTTCAAGAGAACCACTGAAATACTCTCAATTTGGCTGTAGGGAAGTACCTGCCGGCCTTTAGCGACCACCGTGCGGTCCGGAGACGCCTTCACTTTAAGGGTAAGCTCAGTTCCACCGATCGAAACTAACTTACCAGAAACCGGGAGTCCGGTTTTCATGACGAGGTGGACTGTTTGTCCGGGACTCGTTATTTTCGCGAGCTCTTGAGGGGTTACAGCAATTCTCTCCGCCATCGCGTCCCCTGCGATGAGGAGCAGAAGAGCTGTTAAGGAAAATACCCTGCGAGCTAACTCACGGTGCGCTTGTGGAATCATCTAGCGTTGCATTATTGGTCGGCGGCGGGGACACCGCTACTGGTTCCAATCGTCTATACGTCCTCCGGAACTGAGATCGGAGTCCAGAGCAACGACAACTTCAGTCGATGCGACCGGC
>CBDFIK010000004.1:0-21888 GCA_965248105.1 Bryobacterales bacterium | reverse complement strand
CACCAACATTTTGCCGTTTTTTTTCATAACGTTAGCGGGAATCAGACACGCCGCGTACAACTGGCGTACAATCGACGCGATACTCTCTCACTGAACCACCTCCGGCCCTTCGCTCATCCCGTGAGCCGCCCGGAAGTACCGGTCGATCCGTTTCTGCCGCCCCTTTGACCACTTCGCGTAATGCTTCTCGACGATGCGCGCTGAGTTCCCCAGTACGGCCGCCACGTCTTCGTAGGATGCCCCTTGCTCCAGCATCCGGGTCGCCAGCGTGTGGCGGAACCGGTGTGTCTTGGCGTTCCTGACGCCTGACCGGTTGAAGACCGCGCGCATGGTCCCCTCTGCCGACCGCTGCGCGTACTCGATCTCGATTTCTTGCCGCCCACTGTAAAAGTAGTACGGGCAGTTTGGGTTCTCAGCTCTCCGAGGAACCGGCACGGCGTCCAGTGCCGCCTGAAGGTCAAAAGTCACCGGGACATAAATCGGCTTCCCGTTCTTCGAGCGCCGGACTTCCAGGCGTCCGTCGTGGATTTGGTCTCGGCGCAGCAAGAAGGTGTTCCGGATCGATAGCCCCGTGTAGCGCATGACCATAATCATAGCGCGAGCCCTCAGCCGTTCGTACGCCTGCTGCCCGATGACTTCGCAAGCGTTCAACAGGGCGACTATCTCTTCCTCTGTGTAGGGTTCACGATCGGCCGGCAGAATGCCTTTCGGCATCTCCACGTCTCGCGCGACATTCCGAACCATCCAGTTGCGGCGGCAACAGAACTCACAAGGACCGCACTACCTGTAACTCTTTGGCCCACGTCAGTGGGGCAACCATCCGGGTCTGGCGGTACGTGTCGAAGGCTTCAACCTTGAGCTGTGAAAGCTCCTGATATCGGTGGGTTTCGCAAAACTCCAGAAAGAATCTCATGACCTTCGCGTACTTGATTTGGGTTGCCCGGGCAGCCTCGTTGTGGCTCACCAGAAACGCCCGCGCAGCTTCGCCGATCATGGGAGCCCGATCGGCGCACTCCTCGCGCTCCCAGCGCTCCATGACGCGGCGGGCTTGAGACATGCTTCGGGTACCGAGCGATTTCCGGGTCCACTGGCCGTTCGGCAGCGAGCCCCAGGCCCAAAGCGGGCAATCGCATTTGAGATGAGCCGCGCCTTTCTCGCGGTGCGGGCAGGCGGGCGCATGACGGCGGTAGAGAGTGAGCATGCGCTCCATTCTACGCCGTCGCGGCATTCGGATCATCACTTCACCACCAACCTCTCGTGGACGCGCCGGGCGACGCTCGCCGGAATGCGCAGCAATATCTTCCGCCGCTTGTTGAGCAAGCCCTCGCTTCCGAATCTCACCACGCCCGGCTCCCGGTCGAACCAGCGGCGGATCGTCGTCGCGGACACTCCCCACAGCCCGGCCAACTCGTTCGGCGAGTAGTGCCGCTCGGCTGCGGGTGGCGCTTTGGGACTCACGCGGCGTCGCCCTCCTGCTGGTGGCCGCGGGCGTGGTAATGCTCGACGACTCGACGCCGTAGTGCCTCGGGGTCATCGCCGGTCTCGATTGCCACCGAGCTGCAAGCCTCGACGAGAAATGTGCGAGAATTCAGCAACCATTCCAGGCACTTGGCGCACCTCGGGAGGCCCTGCTCGAATCTCAGCTTCCTTGGCGCGCTCATGCCGCCGTCTCCTGCTCCTTGAGCGCTTCTCGCGCCAGGACCCGCCGCAGCTCGTCCGCCAGCGCCCGCACCCCGCAGGCCTGATGGAAATCGTTGGCGTCACCCGGTTCGGGCGGCATCCACCAGTCAAGCCCCGTGGCCCGCGCCGCCTTTTCCCCGGCTCCGCTCTTTTCGTCGTGGTCGGCGATCACGATGCCGCGGCGCGCCGCCCGGGCGAGATTCGAAGCCGAGAAGCAGACCGTTACCCGCGCCCGCCGGCAAAGCAGCTTGAGGGCGGCTAGGACCGAGAGGCCCGTCGCCAGTCCCTCGCACCACCACTGCTCGCTGCTGCCCAAGCCCAGATGATAGACGCAGCCCGAGGCCCTGCCGCCCTTGAGAAACAGCTTCCCGCCGTCGGGCCGGATCATTTGCAGGCCGGCAATCCGCTCGTAGCCGCCGATCGGCCGCATGGGAACCAGCAGGGCCTCGCCGAGTACCAGCATTTTCCTCTCAGGGAATCCCTTCCGTGCCAGATAGGGATGCACGTCGAGCTTCGCTCTGGCTATCAGGTTTCCGGCCTTCTCCGCCGCCTGCTCGGGCGAAGGCCCAGCCGAGACTGGCGGTGGCCGGTGCGGGCGCGTGGAACGCGGCCGGAATTGCCCGGTGGCGTTCGGGCGCCATCCGTTTTGCCGGGCCAGTGCGAACAGACTGCCCGCGGTAATGCCGCCGGCGGGCCTGACCGAGCGCCAGACCGCAAGGGCATCCCGAGGCCGGTAGTTCTCCGATCCCTCGGACCACTCATCCCACAACGCCCAGCCATCGTCCCCGAGAGCCGAGCGGCAGGCCATCGCCATCCGCACCCAGACGTCGCGGTCATCAGGCGAGATCCACGACAGGGCCCCGGCTACCTCTTCCCTCGTCGGCTGCCTCATGTTGTCGGGTCCCTCGTCTCGATCGATTTCTGGATGGCGTACTGCTGCCTGCGCCACTTGTTGAGCTGCTGCCGGACGCGCCGCTCCACACGCGAATCCACCGGACCCCTGATGAAGTAGAAGTCTCCTCGCGGCCACTCACCGAACCAGTTGCGGTATTGCGCCAGGGCGAACTTGCGGGCGGCGCCGGGATTGGCCGGTTTCCTCTCGACCGCGATTCTTTGAATGTGATCCCAGACGAACCGCCGGTCCGTAGCCCAATCCCGGCTATGTCCCGCCGCTCCCTCGACCTTCTCCATGCGGCCCGGGGCCGCCGCTACCCGCGAGCGGTTCCGCCCGCGCTCCAGCCCGCACGCCGGACACAGATTCGCTTCCTCTCCCTCGCCCCATACGTAGCCGCAGCGCCGGCACTTCGGCGCTTCGCCGTTGCTGAACCGCTTACGCACCACGCGGCCCCGCTCGCCGTCGTCGAGCTCGTTGACCCCTTGCGCGAAAAAATCCAGGGTCTCTTCCAGAAAACCCAGGTAGTTGCCCGCGTGATCGAGCCACAGGGCGAACTCCTTGTTCGGCGCCGAGCGCATCACGCGGCCGATCTGCTGGATGTGGGAAGCGAGCGATCTGCGGTAGGGCCGCGCCGCGATGCCGCACAGGATGTCCGGCACATCGAAGCCCTTCGCCAAGGCCTCGCACGAGACCAGCCCCATCACTTCCCCGCGCCGGAAAGCCTCGATCAGCCTGACGCGCGACTCGTCGTTGCCGTCCTTGTAGGAGACTTGCCGGAAGTCGTAACCGGCTTGCTGAAAGGCCCGGCACATCTCCTCGCCGTGCTCGACGGTGGCCGAGAAGCCGATCGTCTTGACCGGCTTGCCAAAGTGCTTGTCGGTCTTGTCCTGCCACTCCGCGACGATGTCGCCGACGATCTTCGAGCCGCGCGCCTGTACCTCCGACGCCGCCCACTCACCGCCGTTGGTTTTCGCGCCCTTCATGTCGATCTCTTTGGCCGCGTAGACCTTCAGCGGCGCCAGCCAGCCGTCCTTAATCAGCTTGTCGGTGGTGGTGACGTTCACCACCCGCGAGTAGGTCTGAGCCAGTCCCGCGCTGAAAGGGGTGGCGGTGAGACCGATCACCGGCTTGTTGATCGCGGTGATGAACTTCAGGGTGGCCTTGCGCTGGGTGTGGGCTTCATCGACGATCACTGCTGTCCGGTTAAAAGTCGAATAGAATCAATTGGTTGGGGTCATAGGGGGATTCGTTTTGGGAGTCGGATGGCTGGAGTGCCTGTAAAATGGGCATTTTTTCGAATAACGTAAGGCTGAGAATCTGTAGAATCTGGTAAAGACTCGCTTTCAGCCCGAGGCGTTTCCGGACCACGGCGATGAGCACGTAAATCGAGACAGCGATCCAGATCTGCGTCTTGACGGCGTTCTCGCTGGTGCCGTAAAACGACTTGATTCGCAGATGTTGCTTGATCCACTTGAAGAAGAGTTCCACCTGCCAGCGCGATTTGTAGATCTGGGCGATGGTCAGTGCCGGCAGAGTGAAGTTATTGGTCAGGAATTTCAACCGCTTGTTAGTTTCGGCATCGAAATAACTCACCCGCCGTAGGGAGTCCGGGTACGCTTGGGCGGAGTTGAAGGAAGTCAAAATGACGGTGTGATCGGATCGCAGGCCTGTGCTCCTATCCACCGGGTGGGAGTAGCGACGCTGCAGCAAAACGTTCTTTTTGGTTCGTACCACGAAGAAGGCCGAACAGAGCGTGAACACGAAGAGGCGCCGAAAATCGACATAACCCCGATCCATGACGTAGAACGCGCCGGCCTCGGGAAGAAATTCATCCAGGATGTTGACGTCATGCACTTTGCCTCCAGTAATGCGGATAAACGTGGGAATATTGCCGTGCAGATCCAGCAGCGTGTGCATCTTCACGGCGGCCTTGTGCTGGCGGAATCCGGCCCACGGAAACAGCGACAGGCAGAGGTCGATTGTTGTCGAGTCGAGAGCGTACAGAGTCTGGTCCAAGTCCACACCGATCGGGTCGTGGGCATATAACGGCCGTGCCATGCCAATCAAGACCTGCGCGAAGTCCGCGTAGATCCGCCAGTCGCGCGACTCGTTCGCATCGGCCAGTGTCGAGCGCGCTACCCTGCCGCGGAATCCCATGTGGTAGAGTTTGCCGTGCATCGAACGCAGGCACGTCTCGATGTCGCGGAGGCTTTCCCGATAGGTCAGCTGGGCGAATGCCATCGAAAGAAACTGATCCCAGCAGGAGAAACTTTTCAGATAGGAGTCGCCGCGGTAGCGCAATACACATTTGTGAAACTCTTTGCTCGGCAGGTGCTCGATCAGTTGGGAGAAAACCGTACGGCCAAAGTTCATCCCCCATTGTGCCGCGTCGGGATGCTCCGCTCAGGCGGCCATTTACGGCCTCGGAATTTCAAATCGTTCCCGGACAAAACAGGCCATAAGACATTGAGCGGCAGAGACTTACCGTCCGTTGGTGCAACTTTCCCCGGACAGCACTGATCGACGATGACCAGATCGAGATCGGGCCAAAAGCCCCGCGCCTCGATCGTCTGGGCCGAGCAGACCTGAACCGGCAGAGAGCGCCCGAATGTGTTTTGACCCTGCGCCACGCCGTGGGGAATCCCGAATTCGGTGAACACCTTCGAAGTCTGGTTGACCAGCGCCACGCGGTCGCAGACGAAGGCTGCCTTCGATCCCTTGGCCGCCGCCTCGGCGATCAGATAAGCGCCCACAAGCGTCTTTCCCGATCCGGTTGGGGCACAGAGGATCTGCCGCGGATGGCCGTCGCGTATGCCTTCGCGCAATAACTCGATCGACGCGGACTGATAGTCCCTGAGCGGCGGAATCATGGCCGGATGTTCTCCCCCAAGGCCCGCAGGCGCTTCCGCAGAAACCTGTTTTCGGCATTCGATTCCTGGAACTTGGTCTGCCACTGACCCACCGATCCTTTGAGGGTTCGGATGTGAGCGCGGTAGTTGTTGAACTTCTCCTCGCGCACGGCGGCGACGGGGGAGGATTCGGCCTGGATGAAGGCGATCCGCTCCTCGAGCTCGTCGATCTTCGCCGCCTTCTCCTCGATCTCCATCCTGGCGGCGGTCAACGCGTTCTCCAGTTGCTCTACCTTGGCCTGGAGCTTGGCGGCGGAAGCCGGTGGTAAGGTCTTTGTTTTGTTGGAACTGGCTGAGCCGGTCTTGCCCTTCGCCTTGCGCGCGGCGGCATGCAACGACTTTTCGCCACTCTTGACAGCCATGACCGTTTCCGGGTCGGCCTGTTCGCGGATGGTGCTGGCGGTATTTGCAGACCGCCTTGACACACCCATCTTCCGGGCTGCATCAGCGCGGGTAACGCTTTCAAAGCGCAAACGTGCATTTTGAAACTTCCCCGACCGCCTGTCTCCGCCGCGTGCGAGGTTTGCGATCTCCACTGCGATCATCGCCCGTTGACCTGTGGTCAAATGCCGCCGGTGCAGATTCTTGGCAATCACGAAATGGGCCGGGTCCTCGCCCTCCGGCAAGGGGATGAACTTGCATGTCTTCTCCGCCTTCGCGGCGGCCCGGAAGCGGTGCCAGCCGTCCAGAATCAGTTCGTCATGGCAGACAATCGGTTCACGGACACCATGTTTCTGAACATCCTCCACCAGCTCCTGGAACTGGTCAGGCGGCATGTCGCCCCAGACGACGGATAGGGGATGGCGTTTCATCGCTCTTTCCCCTTTACTAAGAGACCCAGCCGGGCCCGTTCCGGCCGGACTCGTCCAGGTCGTTGCCGGTCCGCTCGGCCAGCGCACGGCATAAACAACCGATGGCGAGCGCCAGGGGCAGATCGCAGTTGAAAGCGTTGTTCTTGGCAACCAGCTTCCAGGCGGTCTCGACGTTGCCGTTGAGCCTGACGCCGGGAGAGGCTTCGATGATCTCGGCGACCGTGGGGGGAAACAGGGGGTGTTGAAACGCGGAGTTCTTGTGCACGAATGGTTCCTTTGTGTGAGGTGAGGCCACCAGCCGACGGTAATCGGCACAAGGTGGCGGACCGGACAGGGTTACCGTTACCGCCCACAAAGGAAAGCGGCGCGCCCGAAGGCGCCCCCGCCCGGCCCGCCATAGCGGGCACGAAAAAGGCGCTACAGAATGAGCGCCCGGGCGCTTTGTGGTTGCGGGACGGTAATCCCGGTCGCGGATTTTGCCGCGACAGGAACATTACAACCCATTTTCGCGCCGTTGTCAACAGGTTTGTTCCTCCTCTCGTCCCCGCTTCGGCGTCGAGCACGGACCCGCACAGACACGGACCACGATCTCTCCGCTCTCGCGGCGCACGATTTCGCACGGTCTGCCGTCGGGATAGCGGTTGAGCCAGTCCTGCAAATCGCCAATCCGATGCTTGGGCAGGGGCGGCCATTCAGCGCTGTCATAGGGCACCCCCGTATAAAGGCCCGGCCCATCCCGGTCGTTGAGGCCGAACCAGAATTTGCTGCCGGGGCGAAACTTCTCGATCTCTTTTTTGAGGTCCCCGACGGTGCGGATATTCGCAAGTCCAAACCCGAATACCGACATCACGCCTCCCCCGCCAACACACGCTCCTGAGCCGCCTTCGCCTTCATGCCGCCTCCTGCGCGATCTTGACCAGCCGGACGAACATCGTTGATCGTGGCGCTCAGAATCTTGACGCCGGTCATGCGGGTTTGCGACATGGCTGCTACGTCGCGCCTTCGACGCCCACGATCCCACCGGCGGAGCGCCGACTCTTGGCATAGCGCTCAGCGCCCGTGTCAGGCTCATGCTTTTGTTCAACGGTCATGGTGATTGCCTCGCTGCCAAGCTGCGTCCCGGCAACGTGCACAGCGCCGAGGACTGGGATGAGCTATTGTTGCCGGAGATCGAGCGCCAACAGGCTGCGGGCAAGCAGGTCGCCTTCCGGGGCGATGCCGCCTTTGCCAAGCCGGAGATCTACGAGGCGCTGGAGGAGCGCGGCGCGGACTACGCGATCCGCATTCCGGCCAATAAGAACCTGGAGCTGGAGATCGAAGACATCCTGTTTCGTCCGCCGGGGAGGCCCGGCCGCAAGCCGCTAGTGCGCTACAAGAGCTTTCGCTATCAGGCGGAGAGCTGGAAGGGGCCGAGACGAGTTGTCGCCAAGGTCGAGCACCACCAGGGCGAGCTATTCGCGCGCGTCGGTTTTATCGTGACGAACATGAGCTTGCCAAGCCGGTCGGTGGTGCGTTTCTACAACAAGCGCGGCACGGCGGAGCAGTGGATCAAAGAAGGTAAGCAAGCGACGCACTGGACGCGGCTGTCGTGCCATCGCTTCCGGGCGAACGAGGTGCGCTTGCAGTTAAGCGTGCCGGCCTACAACCTGGGCAACCTGTGGCGGCGACTCGGGTTGCCGCACAGGATCAAGACGTGGTCACTGACGAGCTTGCAGCAGCGGTTGATGAAGACCGGCGGTCGGCTGGTCAAGCATGCTCGCTACTACTGGTTGCTGCTGGCGGAGGGGCATCTGAACCGGCGGCTGTTCGGTGACATGCTGCGGAGGATCTGGGCGCTGCCTGTGCCGGGTGGTTAGCGTTGCGGGCGAGGATCAACAGTTTTTGGCTCCAAAAAGGTTTCGCAGGGAGCAGTGTCGGCCGGAGCGCCGTTCAGTCCGCTCAATCAACGTCTGTGAGCGGACGGACGAGCCCTGGCGCCTACCGGCGGAGGTGATGTGCAGGGTTCAGCGCGAAAAGACGTGGTATTCGGCGCAGCGGGGGTGTATCCTGTGACCGTGCCAGGGCCAAAATGGAAATCCTGGTTGTAACCTTTGTTTATCGTTTACGACACTGCCATAATCATGGAGATGGGTATTTACTTGACTCAGGTGACCACAAGATGTAGGATCGGGGAAATGGAAGATTATCCTCGGAATCTGGCCGAGTTCGAGGCGCGTTTCGCCACCGAGCAGGCCTGTCGAGAGTATCTGTGTCAACTCCGCTGGCCGGAGGGTTTTCGTTGTCCGCGATGCGGGCACGACAAAGCGTGGGCGGTGCGGACAGCGCTGCTGGAGTGCGCCGGCTGCGGGCATCAAGCTTCTCCAACGGCGGGCACAATATTTCAAGACACCCGCCAACCCCTCCAGAGTTGGTTTCGAGCCATGTGGTGGCTCACGAGCCAGAAGAACGGGGCGAGCGCGCTGGGCTTGCAGCGGGTGTTGGGCCTGGGCAGCTACAAAACGGCCTGGACTTGGTTGCATAAGCTCCGGCGCGCCATGGTGCGGCCCGGACGCGATCGGCTCAGCGGGCGCGTGGAGGTTGACGAGACTTACTTAGGAGGCTTGGAGGAGGGCGTGCGCGGTCGCCAAACCGACGCTAAGGCGCTGATTGTAGTAGCGGCCGAGGAAGATGGTGCCGGCATCGGGCGGGTTCGGATACGCACCATTCCCAACGCCTCCGGGGACAGCTTGATGGCCTTCGTCGGCGAGTCGATCGAACCCGGCAGCGTGGTCCATACCGACGGTTGGCTGGGATACGAACCGCTCGAAGGCGACGGCTATCGCCACGAGGTGAGCTACCTGGAGGGGCAACCGGCGCGCGCCTCGAAACTGCTCCCCCGGGTGCACCGCGTGGTGTCGTTAGTGAAGCGCTGGATACTGGGCACGCATCAAGGAGCGGTCAGTCACGAGCATCTCGACTCCTACCTCGACGAATTCGCCTTCCGCTTCAACCGCCGCAAGTCCAGAAGTCGAGGCAAGCTCTTTTACCGCCTGGTTCAACAGGCCGTCGCCGTGCCACCGGCACCCTACAAATCGCTGGTCGGAGGCACCGCGACACGCGCTACGGACGACCACAACATGTAGGGGCTATTTCCCAATACCTGAGTCAAGTAAATACCCATCCTCATGGAAAGAGGCCCCTTGTCAAATTGGAGGTTACAACCGCTCATCGTGCTCGCAGCCGCCGGGTTGTTTGCGGCTACCGCCGCCGCCGAAGTGCCCTCTGTCACAGGCGTGCGTAACTTTTTATCAGACGAGCCATTTGTAGCACCGGGAACGGTCGCGCACGTTTATGGGCACAGTCTGTCTACCCAGCGCTGTGTCATCTCAGAAATGACACTGCCGAAAGTGGCATGCGGCGTGAGGGTCTTGATTGGGAACACCGAGGCTGCTCTGTTTGTCGTTACTCCCATTCAGTTGATGATCCAGATTCCGTATGAAGCCGAGCCGGGCAACACTACGGTTGTGGTTCAGTCGCTCGAGGGCCGATCCTACCCCTTGCCGATTACACTCCAATCCCACGCGCCGGGGATCTCACGCCGTGACCACGTCGCGGCGGACTTGGGCTCATTTAACGCACCCGATGGCCTCGTTGACTTTGAGAATCCGGCCGAGCCCGCTGAGGTTCTCTCCGTAGGCGTAGTTGGACTGGGGCCGACTGAACCCCCCGTGGCCACCGGTGAGCGAGTCGTCGGGGTTCATCAAACGGTGGACACACCCACTATCGAGCTGGGCTGCCTGAGGACGGAGGCTTCTTCATCGGGACTGGTGCCCGGTTTCCCCGGTTTCTATTCCGTCAGGTTCGAGGTTCCCGACACCACGCCCGGCGGCTATCACGATGTGACGCTCACGATCGGAGGGCAGACGAGCAATCAAGTCTTTATTCCTGTTTCCGGGGATGCGGTGCCGGCAGTTTGCGCAGTCGTCAATGGCGCGAGTTTTGCAGCCTCACACGCCGCCCCCGGCTCAATCATGAGCCTGTTCGCCATGAACATCGGCTTCGAGTTTTTCGCCGACATCTTCCCCGACACGGAATTCAACCGCGTCTCTGTTACCTTCAACAACTTGCCCGCCCCTTTGTTCGCGGTGGATCCTGCGCGCCTGCAAATCAATCTCCTCGCCCCGACAGAGTTACCAGAATCAGGCGAGGTGGAAGTGCGGGTCACAAACGAAGCGGGGGAGAGCTTGGCATTCATCCTGGAGATGACGGAGGCCGACCCTGGCATCTTTCCTGTCCGTGACCCGACCGACAACGAGCGTGTCTTCGCGGCCGCGACCTTGGCCAACACGAGATGGTTCGCACTGCCCGACACAACGGCCGAAGCCATCGGTCTGCCCATCAACTGTTCCGACGGAGGCGTCGATCCGCTTGCGTTTTGCGCGGAGCCGGTCAGGGCGGGGGACACGCTTTCGGTCTTTGTGACCGGACTTGGCCGCGCCACAATCGGTGGCGACCCGGATGGCACCGTCTTGCCGACCGGCGAGCTCGCCCCGGAGGCACTGCCGTTGTTTGAAACAGTCCACACGCCGGCCGTGACCTTCGGGGAGGTGCCTGGCACAGTGAGGTTCTCGGGCCTTGCGCCCGGCAATGCGGGTCTCTACCAAGTCAACGTCGAGGTTCCGCAGGGCGTGCCGACCGGCGACGCCGTTTCAATGACC
This sequence comes from Bryobacterales bacterium, assembly GCA_965248105.1. Lineage (GTDB taxonomy): Bacteria > Acidobacteriota > Terriglobia > Bryobacterales > UBA6623. The sequence goes on along the minus strand of CBDFIK010000004.1, from coordinate 10,895 downwards.
TTGACGATGCCGAACGGCCGAAGCGATTCGGCAAGCGTCGCGATCAGCCCTTGAATCGGCGGCTCGACGGAACACGTTTCGAAAGCGACTGGTTCGCTGCGAGGCACCGGTTGCGGCGCGGGGGTTCGGCGGGGGTTCGGCGGGGGTTCGGTGGGGGTGACGGGGGGGTTCGGGGGGGACTCCCCACCGTTTGTCAAGTGCTGAGGAAGGGCGGTACCCTTCCAGAGCGGCTGCCCAGCGCGGTAGTTCAAGCTGCCGCTTGGGCCGGCGGCTGACGACGGGCGGGGTCATACAGGGTTCCCTGACGAAGCATGGCGCACAGCACGGCCAGAAGTCGGTCCGCAAGACCGCGCAACGCGCGCCCGTGAGAATGCCCTCGGTTGCGCAACTGATGGTAATGGTGACGACTGTGGGGGTCGTGTTGGATGCTCACTCTCGCCCAATGGTAGAGCGCGTTGCGTAAACGGTCTTATGGGCAGGAGTTCACAGAGACCGCCGCCGCCGCGTTAGCTCTCCACAAGAAGAAGAATCCCACTAATCCCATCGCCCCATTCGCGATCTACTTCAACTTCTTGCACGGGATTGAACTCTGCCTCAAGTCTTACCTGGTCCATGAAGCGGGGATGGTTGATGAGGATCTTAGCCCGCATTTTCAATTTGATGTATGAGCTTCAGACCATCCAGCGACCTTCAGCGTCTTTATTGATAGGGGCTAGAGCCCGATAAGGACGCCATGGAAGGTCAACACCCGATGGGTGAAAAAGAAAACAAGCCGTTTCAGCTCACGTTCAATGGATTTCTCAAAGTCGATTTTCAAGGATCGCGAGTCACCTCGGATGGCGGTCTGATTCTCGTTCGCGAACTGGATGAACGACTCGGACTCGGCCAGCTGATCGACGAGCATCTCAGCGACTCGCGACAAGGCTTGAACAAGAAGTTCGCGCTGGCCGATCTGCTGCGGCAGTCGGTCTACAGCCGACTCGCTGGCTACGAGGACCTCAATGACGCCGTTCGAGTATCCGCCGATCCGACCTTTCGCTTGATCGGCTCGAAAAGGAACTGGGATCGCGGAGCAGCCTTGACCTCGACACTGCATGGCTTCGAGACGGAGATGCTGGCGAGCGAAGAGAACTTGCTGGGGCTGATGGCAGTGAACCGGGAGCTGGTCGCGCAAGCCGAAGCTCCCGACGGTTCAGACCGCGTGGTGCTCGACATGGACTCCACGGAGAGCCCCGTCCACGGCCAACAGGAAGGCAGTGCCTACAACGGCCATTTTGAGTCCCTCTGCTATCACCCGCTGTTGCTGTTCAACCAGCACGGCGACTGCCTAGGCGCGAAGCTGCGTCCCGGCAACGTGCACAGCGCCGAGGACTGGGACGAGCTGCTACTGCCGGAGATCGAACGACAACAGGCGGAGGGCAAACAGGTGACGTTCCGCGCCGACGCCGCCTTCGCCAAGCCCGAGATCTACGAGGCGATGGAGGAGCGCGGCGTGGACTACGTGATTCGCATCCCGGCGAACAAGAGCCTGGAGCTGGAGATCGAGGACATCCTGTTTCGGCCACCGGGTAGGCCGAACGCCAAGCCCCTAGTGCGCTACAAGAGTTTTCGCTATCAGGCCGAGAGCTGGTCGAAGGCAAGGCGAGTTGTCGCCAAGGTCGAGCATCACCAGGGCGAACTATTCCCGCGCGTCGGATTTGTCGTGACGAGCATGAGCTTGCCGAGCCGCTCGGTCGTACGGTTCTACAACAAGCGCGGCACGGCGGAGCAGTGGATCAAGGAAGGCAAACAGGCCACGCACTGGACCCGCTTGTCGTGTCACCGCTTCCGGGCCAACGAGGTACGGCTGCAACTCAGCGTGCTGGCCTACAACCTGGGCAACCTGTGGCGGCGGCTCGGGCTGCCGCACAGGATCAAGAGCTGGTCGCTAACGAGTTTGCAACACAGGTTGATGAAGACGGGTGGTAGGCTGGTCAAGCATGCTCGCTACTACTGGTTGCTGCTGGCGGAGGGGCATCTGAACCGGCGGCTGTTCGGTGACATGCTGCATAGGATCTGGGCGCTGCCTGTGCCGGGTGGGTAGCGTTGCGGGCGAGGATCAACAGTTTTTGGCTCCAAAAAGGTTTCGCAGGGAGCAGTGTCGGCCGGAGCGCCGTTCAGCCCGCTCAATCAACGTCTGTGAGCGGACGGACGAGCCCTGGCGCCTACCGGCGGAGGTGATGTGCAGGGTTCAGCGCGAAAAGACGTGGTATTCGGCGCAGCGGGGGTGTATCCTGTGACCGTGCCAGGGCCAAAATGGAAATCCTGGTTAAACCACCTTCCATGTGCGTCCAAACCCGCGACAACCTGTTCTGTAACAAGTGAAACCGGGAATGACTCAACCGTATCACCTGAAGATGGGTATTTACTTGACTCAGGTGACCACAAGATGTAGGATCGGGGAAATGGAAGATTATCCTCGGAATCTGGCCGAGTTCGAGGCGCGTTTCGCCACCGAGCAGGCCTGTCGAGAGTATCTGTGTCAACTCCGCTGGCCGGAGGGTTTTCGTTGTCCGCGATGCGGGCACGACAAAGCGTGGGCGGTGCGGACAGCGCTGCTGGAGTGCGCCGGCTGCGGGCATCAAGCTTCTCCAACGGCGGGCACAATATTTCAAGACACCCGCCAACCCCTCCAGAGTTGGTTTCGAGCCATGTGGTGGCTCACGAGCCAGAAGAACGGGGCGAGCGCGCTGGGCTTGCAGCGGGTGTTGGGCCTGGGCAGCTACAAAACGGCCTGGACTTGGTTGCATAAGCTCCGGCGCGCCATGGTGCGGCCCGGACGCGATCGGCTCAGCGGGCGCGTGGAGGTTGACGAGACTTACTTAGGAGGCTTGGAGGAGGGCGTGCGCGGTCGCCAAACCGACGCTGAGGCGCTGATTGTAGTAGCGGCCGAGGAAGATGGTGCCGGCATCGGGCGGGTTCGGATACGCACCATTCCCAACGCCTCCGGGGACAGCTTGATGGCCTTCGTCGGCGAGTCGATCGAACCCGGCAGCGTGGTCCATACCGACGGTTGGCTGGGATACGAACCGCTCGAAGGCGACGGCTATCGCCACGAGGTGAGCTACCTGGAGGGGCAACCGGCGCGCGCCTCGAAACTGCTCCCCCGGGTGCACCGCGTGGTGTCGTTAGTGAAGCGCTGGATACTGGGCACGCATCAAGGAGCGGTCAGTCACGAGCATCTCGACTCCTACCTCGACGAATTCGCCTTCCGCTTCAACCGCCGCAAGTCCAGAAGTCGAGGCAAGCTCTTTTACCGCCTGGTTCAACAGGCCGTCGCCGTGCCACCGGCACCCTACAAATCGCTGGTCGGAGGCACCGCGACACGCGCTACGGACGACCACAACATGTAGGGGCTATTTCCCAATACCTGAGTCAAGTAAATACCCATCAAGATCTTTACCTAAACCGGACGCGCCAAAACATTGTTACCTGAATTATGCACTGCGGGGTGCACCGGGGTGCACCTGAGGAGGCCTGTGCCGCAAGGGACCATTGGGGGACCCCCGAAAACATGGGGTAAAAAGGTAGGCTGGCGAAGATTCCCGCTTCGCCAACCGACCCCAAGGAGGTCACCCAAATGGTTACCAAACGAAAACAGCATAGCTCCCCAAGGCCCGTCAAACAAGGCCGGGGCGCGAGGGCCTCGCGGCCCAATAAAATCGGGGCTTCCACGCCTTATCACTTCCGCGGCAAGAATCTGACTCCCTACGGCGGCTTGCTGCCCGTCGCCACCCTGCTCGAGAAACTCGACTTCCAAGCGCTGCTGGAAGAAACCATCACGACCAAACGAATCACCCGAGCCATGAGCCCCTACCAGTTTGTGCTGGCCCTCGTGCTCGGCCTCTATGTCGGCTTTGCGCGGCTCAACCAACTCCGCTTCATCGCTCGCGATCCCATCCTGACCGGCATCTTAAAAGTGACACGGCTGCCGCCGCAGTCCACGCTGTGGCGCTTTCTGGCCTCGCTGCACCTCAACGTGGCCCAGCAGATTCTTTCCATCCAGCGCCAGCTGCGAGAACGAGTCTGGGCCGCGGCCCACGTGAAATTGGAGACGGTGACGCTGGACACCGACACCACCGTGCACACGCTCTACGGCCGCCAGATGGGCGGGCGCAAGAGCTACAACCCCAAGAACAAGGGCAAGCGCAGCTACCAGCCGATACTGACCTTCCTGGTTCAATAAGCCCCACTTTGTCGAGTACCTGTTGGCCTTCCGACGAGTCACGACGACGGCAATCCGGATCATCGGGGAGGCCGGAGGGACCCGGCACCGGCACAGCAAGCGGACGTACTTTAGGTCGATTAGCGAGTTGAGCGTCCGCGGTCCGCTGCCGCGTTACGAGTTTCTCAACCGTTGAGATCCTCGTTACGGGGTTGACTCGGCTGGCGAGTCCGTCTTGGTAGCGCCCCTCGCCCCTCGCCGACTGATGCGGGAGATGCGAGAATCTGTGAGAAAACATTCGGGAGAAGCGTTGACTTGAGCGAGTGCCGTACGCCACGCTGCCCACGGGCGGCAGGACGTCTCGCCTGCCGGCAGCAGTACAACATTCAGCGTCATGACTCAGGCTCCAACGAAGAAACAGTCTCTCGAATCTCTCAGTTTAATTGAAAGGAGCGCGAACGTGATATACGATATGGCAAGGAGGATGGTTTTCGGCCTGTGGCTCGTGGCCATCACGTTGATCAGTTCCGGCTTCACCAACCACTTGTTCGGGGTGTGTGATTGGTATTCGAATCAGAAGGGCAAGTACCAGTATACGATTCTTTGTCAAGGTGATTTCCAATGCTTCAGCGGGAATTACTGTAGGATCGACCAATGCAGTTCCACTTGTGGCACAGGAAGAGCGGCATTCTGCATCTGGCCAACATTCTGCGACGAAGCCGTCTTCACTGGCTGCTGGGAATGGGAATGTATCTGAGTACGGGAACAACTAGAGGGGGACTGTGAAATGACGAATCGAGCATTTTGGATCATTGGTGCGACCTTGTTTGCTATTGTATTCGGTCGCTACGGTGTGCGGTCGCAAGTGTTGAACACTATACCGTTTACGGCGTCGACGCTCGAAACACGGTTTCGGGCGCCAGGGGAAGAGCACATGCACGCAGAGGGCACGTATGCCGTACGCGGCAACGGATCAAACGTTGCTCTGAAAACGGTTACTACCCCCAAGGGTCCGAAACTTCGGAAGACCATTGTGGATCCCACTGCTGAGAGAATGGTTGCCGTTTTTGAGTCAACCGAAAGCCTCATTACCCGCAAGGCGGGGGTTCCGCGCCGTCTGCATTATCCAAAGGGTTGCAGCGACGACCGGAGCGCCGAGCGTTCTGTGATGCTGGGCTACGAAGTCGTGAAGGTTACCGAGGAAGTCACGGTTCCCGAAATCGGCGAACAGGCGCGAGGTCTTCGGATTGAATGGTTGGCGGCGGCTCTAGACTGTTACCAGCTCAAAATCGAACAGTACTTTACAGACGGCTCAGGCCCGATGTCGCTCAAGTACCTAAAGGAAGTCACATCTGTAAAAATGGGAGAACCCGACGCTGCTTTGTTCGAAATCCCCGATGCGTACAGGGAGCGAACGCCGTCTGACGTACTAACCGAGTACGGTCGTATGTACCACGATAAGGTACCCGAGCCGGAGTTGCTTGAGATGTGGCAACGCAACCTCGATGCGGCCTACTTCGCGAACCGTCCCTGACTTCGGCTACCGCTAGAATCGGTGACACTCGGACCAGGACAGCGACTCGTTCGGGGGCTCTTCGACAGCCGCGTTAGTGTGGCCATCGTTGGGTCTCCGCGTTGCCGACCGTTCACCAAGCCGCTACCGACCCATCCTCGTGAAAAACCCGGCTTCAGTCTTGTTCGCAAGCAGTACTTGGCCAGGATTTCCATTTTGGCCCTGGTACTCCGACAGTATACACCCGCGTCGCCCCGAATACCACGTCTTTTCGCGCTGAACCCTGCACATCACCTCCGCCGATAGGCGCCAGGGCTCGTCCGTCCGCTCACAGACGTTGGTTGAGCGGACTGAACGGCGCTCCGGCCGACACTGCTCCTGCGAAACCTTTTTGGAGCCAAGAACTGTTGATCCTCGTTAGGCGTACTGGCAGGACATGGTGTCTAAATCGAAAGCCAGCTTAGGCTGGATCTGTGGAGCGGCTTCGCTAGCTCCTTCAAACCGTCTTACCAGCTCTCTGAGATCTTCGGCCTTGCGTTGTTCGAGTAGATCGCCGCCTAGGGCAATAGTCATCATGCGAATCAATCGATCCATGGGCTTCGTAACGGGCCACTTGCCATTCTCGTACTTCGACAGGCTTGTGTGATCAACCCCTAGCTGCTTGGCGAACCCTTTGGACGATAGTCCGATGTACTTCCTCAGAAACCGGATCTCTGCACCCGTAAGGCATCGATCGGCACGCAACACGCCCCATGTCAGGGCGCATATCATGTCATTCAGCCTTAGTAGGGATTTCAGGCACGACCTTAACCGTTTACTCAACAAGGCTCTTTGCCACCGTCTCCGGGGCGCTTGTACTGAATTGACAAACACCGATCTTGAGACGATTCGATTTTCAAGCAAGAACTACTCATCCAAAAATTTCGAGTACATCTATATGGGCGGTCCTTTGGAAATGTTGCCCATCGATCAAGTCGCCAAGACTGCTAAGGTGCTGCGTTCTGGTCTCGAAAACCTTGTCTGGGCGCCAATGGCCCAGCAGTGGGAATCGTTTTCCGACTCCGAGAAGAAGAGAGCAAAGCGGGAAGCGTGCTCCGACTCCAAGAGGAAGAGAGCAAAGTAAAAGGGCAGACCTACGGACCGATGAGGTCCGGTCTCTCCTGGGGGCCTCTGAGACGGTTATCCAGGTGGCGATCAACTACTGGCCGGACTCCAAAGTGCCCGAGTTGGTCGGCACCGAGGCGCTGGTCACCGTCTTGCTCTCGATGCTGGGCCTGGGCGCTCTGCGCACGACTGAGAAGCTGGCGGGCAAGGCGAAGTAAATGGAGATCTGCGGCGCATCGCGAGACCGAACAAGCCCAGGGCCCCCAGCGCAGCCACCGCCGAAAGGCCGCTCGTGGTCACCGGGGGTGGCGGTGGGGCTGACGATCTCCTGGGGCGGGTGAGGTCTGGTTACTCTCGCATCCTTTCGGCTTTGAGCCTTGCGACAAACTCTTCCTGCGACCGTGCGCCCTTCGCTGTGATTCCATGGCGTGCATATGAACGCTTGGCGAACGAGGATGCCGAGGCGCTGTTGAGTGATGAAGAACTTTACGACCGCGCCAAGGAGAAGGGGGGCGAGTCCTTTCCCGTCGAAGTGGCTGACCGTCTTTTGGCCGGTCAAAACCCGATCAGTGTGTATCGCAATCATCGCGGCATGACCCAAAACGATCTGGCCGCCGCAGCCACCATTAATGCGGTTTACCTCTCCCAAATCGAGACAGGAAGGCGCACCGGCTCGACCAGGACGCTGTCCGCTCTCGCCAAGGCGCTCAATGTGACCGTGGACGACCTCATCTAGCGGCATGACCCGGCACGGCAGGCCAAGCACAAAACTCCCGTCTGGTAGTGTCTCAGTTTGAATCCAGCAGCCCGACGATTTCTTCAAGTTTCCAAACGTGATCGGAGATTCCCGCCTCCATTGCTGGGGTGACACGTAAGCTCTTGTGAATCCTGGCGAAGTTGTAGTGCATGAAGTGCAAGGCAATCGCGTGAGCATGGTTCTCGACCTTTTTTGAGAATGCATTGGTCAAACGGGTAAACCGCCGCATGCTCATTCTCATCGTCAAGTTAGCTCTCTCAGCGTAGCTGGTCGAGATCTGGTCGAGGTCAGGATTGCCGATCTTGACTTGCCGCTTCATCCCGTTCACATTGGGAGGGCTGTAGCGCGTCTCAGGCTCTTTCTCATCCCGCCCGTAGATTTTTTGAAGTATCATCGCGTAGTCGATGTTACTGCGAAACGCCTCATCCACTGCCTCTAGATAGACCTTGTGGCCGTCCCTAGTCAACTGGACTCGGTTTGCCAGCCGTGGCGCTAGGTCCTGCATAAACTCCCAAGCACTACCCGCGCCACGATCGCCAGTGAACCAGCTGGGGATCAACTTGGTATCGGCGCAGATCGCCGTCCAGGTCCAAACATCACCGTATCCGAACTGGCCTTGCTTGTCGATGGGAACGTTTCTCGACTTGGAATAGCAGAAGGCCCAAATCTCCTCGGCTTGCAAGCGTTTGCAGGGCAGGTCCCACATGACCCTATCTTGGTATGCAGCACACGCAGTTCCTAGGCCCACAAGCAGCTTCGTGACCGTGTTGATGGAGCAGCCCACCATCCGGGTCGTCGCCCGCAGGCTACAACCTTCTACGAGGGCTGATACGATCTGGACGCGCTTGGCTGTAGGCAGATTATTGATACTGAACATTATACTTGAGAAGGACTACCGTGTAGAGATCTTCTTGGCTCTGCTGGGTTCTTAGTGGGTGGTCTGGGCTAGGACGGCCTGAATTCCCTTCCCTCGCCTCGAACGATTCCAGATCGGTCCTCGCCGTCAAGGGTTCGCTTCGCCGCGCCCAGCGCGCGCCCTTGACCGCTCCGGGTCGATCTGAAGAGCCTAACTTATACGAGGAAAAGGAGATAAACGAAACGCGCTGGTTCGCCAAGGGCAGTTCGCGTCGGCACGAAGTCGAGTTCCGGTCGTCGGCACTCCGCAGGAGCTGCTGGCAGTCCGCTCCACATCGGGCCCCCTCCGCCCACTACAAACCCTGAAGAGCCATCGGTTTTATTCATACGATTAGAGGCTAAACTTCTTGTTTTTCAACCTCGGATGATGTAGCATATAAGGAAGATAGCGGAGAACTAAAACACGATGCAACCATACAGAGTGTACTCTGAAACCATTGAGGTGGCTGGAGAACTTGCAGGACTGGGTCTGACGGAACAGATCTTGCTCGATGCTGTGACGGCTGGCCATGAAGGGGCTGCGGCCTCGACTCGGCACCACCCCGCCTCTCATTCAGGATTCATTATGTGGTCAGAAACGACCAAGGCGCTCCGGGACCTTCTCACTCCCGAAGATTGGGAAGCGGAGAACGTAAAGGGTCAACCTCTTGTGGTGAGTCCCGATGCGGCGGTCGCTATCACTGTTTCCGGTGGCGACGAAGCAACGGGATGCAAGGGGCGGCGGAGGCCCAAGTCAAGTTGTACGAAGGGCTCAGTCACGGTCAACGCCGTTGCGTCCAACGTTCTGTGGATTCTGCCGGAACTAGAGCAGGACGAGGTCAAACGCCTCCAGTGTCTAAACAAGCGGGATACCTGGATCTTGCTGGTCCACAGAGATGATCTAGTTGGCAAGACCCGTAGTGAGTTATCCCGACCCACACAAACCGATGGCAACGGTCGCATCGCGGACTGGTCCGACCGAATACTCCTTCCCGCGATTGATTACGGCGATACACCGACAGCCGTTGCCCGAGGCGGTAACGAGCCGAACCAGACCGGTGAAATCCGCGTTGAGATCAAGCGTAAGGCTTGAAGGGGTACGTCCAGTATATGTTCAATCCACGACGGCTCTCACTTGCCCGAGAGCGCCGAGGTTTTACTAAGACTGAACTCGCGAGACGGCTAAAGGTATCCCCGAGGACTGTGACGGCGTGGGAATCTGGAGAGTTCACTCCTTCAGCGGCCGTTCTGAGGCAGTTATCTGGCGTGCTCGACTTTCCGGTCGAGTTCTTTGCCGGTGAGCATTTGGAAACCATCGCAACGGACACGGTCAGTTTCCGCTCGATGACGAAGATGACAGCGGCACAACGAGGCATGGCATTGGCGCAGGGTTGCTTGGCCGTCCACCTTGCTAAATGGCTCGATGAACGTTTTGAGTTACCAACATCATCTATCCCCGACCTCAGTCACGAAAGAGACGCTGAAGCTGCTGCTGAGACACTTAGACAGTCTTGGGGCCTCGGACAGCTTTGTATCCAGAACATGATTCACTTTCTGGAGGCGAAGGGTGTACGGGTTTTCTCGCTCGGCATCCAGAGCAGGGAGGTTGATGCCTTCTCGACTTGGAAAGGCGAAACTCCCTTTGTCTTCTTGAACAGCTTCAAGTCCAGTGAGCACGGTCGTTTCGATGCAGCCCATGAGTTAGGCCACTTGGTGCTCCATAGGCATGCTAGTCCCACAGGCCGCGAAGCCGAGCGCCAAGCGAACAGCTTCGCGTCTGCATTCCTCATGCCGCGAGGTGATGTCCTAGCGGAAGCGCCGCGAAGGGTCACGATCAACGGGCTAATTGCTCTGAAGTCTCGCTGGATTGTCTCACTCAGCGCTTTAACTCACAGACTTCACGAAGTAGGCATCCTTAGCGACTGGCAGTATAGGAGCGCGTGTGTCCAGATCTCCAAGCGTGGCTATCGCACTCACGAGCCGCATGAGGCAGTTCGCGAACGCTCACTAGTCTTACCGGAGATGCTTAGCTATCTTTATCGAGAGGAGGGGGTGACACGGGCAGCCATTGCCCGCGATCTCGCTATCAGTGTTCAGGAGTTAGAGGAAGCCCTTTTCGGGTTGGTGCTAACCTTTGTTTCTGGTGGGAGGCGGGGCGCACCAAGGGGACCAACACCAAGACTGACTAGAGTCAAGTAAGCCAACGCTTCTCTGCAGCCTTCTTAGCGATCTTCCGACGCTCTTCGGCTGTCAGTTTGTTCGCGCGCGCCTTTCCGCCTTTCTGCCCACCGAGGCGACCACGGGCAACAGCTCTAGGGTCCTTGCCCTCGTTATCAGGCTCGTCCGCAACTTCACCCGCCGCGATATCAACGATCAGCTTGGCGCGTTCGTTTAAGTCCCGTGGGCGCTTGGGCTTGCCGGGT
>CBDFIK010000003.1:0-41234 GCA_965248105.1 Bryobacterales bacterium | reverse complement strand
GGCGCCAAAGTGCCCAGGCCCGCGCTGTTGACCAGGACGTCCAGGCGATCGAACTGGTTAATGACGAAACGAACGGCATCGGCCGGAGCGCCTTTCTCGGTGACGTCTGTGGTGACGTAGCGAACCGCGTCGGGGTGTTTGCCGCCGAGCTGTTTAAGAGGCTCTTCCCGACGGCCGGTGACGACCACCTTGGCTCCTTCGGCGACCAGAGCTTCGGCTACCGCTCGACCAATACCGGTTCCTCCGCCGGTGACGAGTGCGACTTTGTTAGCGAAACGTGACATAGTTCTCTTGTCCCTTTCTTGGGTAAGTGAAACGTTGTTTATTGGCATCCTCGTCTTTCAACAGGTGGGAGGCGGGGAACTTGACGGCAACGGTGCGTTCGAGGTTTGGGTGTCTTGAGCTTTGGTCGGGTAGAGCAGTGGCGCGCAGCCTTGAGATTGGTTGATTCGCCCCAACGGGACTCGCAATGTCGATTAAGCGCCTGCGCAGACGCCCGTCTCAAGCTGCGGTTCCACCGCCCTCCCTAAAATTCCGTACGTCGGGTTTTCCCCAGTACGGCTTCAAGCCGAGGCGCCTCATCGGTCAACCCTGCCCTGCCCAGAACAACCGCCGGCTTAAACGCCAGGTCCGCATTCCCCGCCAGCCTCTCCTGGTTTGACAAAGCCTTCGTCGCCCTGGTGCCGTCCTGCCCACTACTCGGGTCGGTATTATCAACCGCCCAGGCCTCCGGCCCTTCGAGCCACCACCCCGTGCCCACGGGACCTTCGCTCCGCCAGGGTTGTGTTGTCCCTCGCCTCAGCGCTACTACGTCCCGATCCGCCAGTCTTGAAGTCTCACGCTGATTTCACAGTTTCTCTGCTTATACAGCGAGTCTTTGCCCGACGACCTGATCTGGGCTGACTCCAAGACCTTCCCTGCTTTGGGTCAACGATCCTTCCACACGTGCCATCTCCCCTACGCCGGGAGGAGAGTTCGGGTGCAAATCCCCAATCCTTCCCCGATCCCCGAAGGCCTTCCCCCTCGTCTAACGAGGTCGGCTCCTCCACTGTTCCGCCATCGGTTTCTGACGGAATGGGTTCACGACGCTGCAGAGTTCGCTTCATGCTACGGCCCGCCTGGTTGCTCGCCCCCCTGGACCGATCCGACCCCGAGATAACATCTCAGGCCGCCGAGGGCTTTTACTTCCGAGCTTTCCCAAGTTAGGTCACCCTTTCCTTGAGTCGGATATAACTACACGGCAGCCTTGGGGAGGCTACCGCGACCGGACTTTCACCGGCTGGATCATTGCCTTTACAGGCTGCGTTAAACAACACCCATCCCACCTTTACCGAGTTTTTCGGTGATCTTGCAGAGAGACATGGTGGAGCCGACCACGACGGTTCGATTTTACCCCGAAAACAAGCTGATGGGAACAAGCCCATGTCATTCGCTATCGGCTCAGGGTCTCGGTAGCCGCCTGATGGGAAGTGCTGCACTCCCGTGGTTATTAGTCGTCATCTTGGATCTGCACGCCTTCCACGGTGACCACAATCAATTCAGGATCGAATGGATCGGTCTCTGTCTCAAAGAGAATGCCCGCCTCGGTGGCAGCGTCGCGAAACCTTTCGAATGCTTCTTTCTCCATGGCAAACTCCCCGAGAGAGGAACCGTAGTCGCTCATAATCTGCGCGAGTGTCACCGGGACGATCCTGTAGTCCGGCATCGTGAACGCATCGCGCATAAAACGGTCAGCCGCCACTTCGGTGCCAGCAATGAAGCAGGCATTTTCGTTGTACTCAAAGCACTCCTCGAATACATCGAAGCCGCTGTAGCCTACGACCAGTTCATTCTTATTCGTCATATCGTGAACCTCGGCGACAGGGCTCGAAGTGTCGTTTGGCGGGCAGGAGCCTCGCTCTCCAGGATGGCTATCGCCATGAAGGCTGAGCCAACCAGGACGACCCGATTTTACCCTGAATGGCTTCGCTTCAGCCCAAGACCCTTGGCTTGACCTCAGACAGCGGATACGGAGTGAGAACGAAGATTTCCTATTAGCTATATTAGCTATCCCTCGGCGGGCGCTATCTAGTTCGTCTCAGGGACTTAGTCCTGCTCGCGATCGCGGAACTCCTCGTGCCAGTGCTCGACGATGCGGATCGACGGATCGCGGGTGTCTCGCAGATGACTAGTGTTCACGGCGGTCGGTGATTTCCGCTTTGCCGTCGGAATAAGTACCTGATTTCGGGATGAGTTCCACAGCAACCTGGGCTGCCGTTCTGATCCGCTCGATGTCAGCCTGCCTCTGCGACGCCTTCGGGAGACCGACGAGAGCAAGGTCCGCATACTCGATTATTGCGAGTAAGAGGTTGTTCAGGTCGCTAGCGACAGTGACCGAGACGACGCCCTTTGCGTGGCCATTCTCCTCACGCCCTTGGACAATGCCTCGGCCGCCAACGGAACTCGATGTAACAGTATTTCTGCTTGGCATGGCGTCAGATGTTAGTAGCTAGCCCGGAACTGGGCGCCATCAGTGGACGACCACCGGGCGAATATCAACGATCTGTGATGTGATGATGGTGCGGTATTGCGGGTGGCTGAACTCCAAATACATTCCCTGGCCGATGAATCCCTGCTTGAGCATCGATCCACCCCAAGTTGAGCCGTGTACCCTGACTTGAACGGGCTCGGGGCAGAATTCCGGGTGACCGGAAATCAAGACTTCGCCGTCGCCTTGATTGAACAGGTGGTAGTAGCGGCTCCGGGTTTGAATCTCCAAGTGCTCTCCGGGGCTTAGTTCCTCTAGATACACTCCCTCATCGGTATCCGAGGCAATGATTTCACTCATGTCTCTTGTGTCTCTCATTTTCTTCTCCATATCGTGTCGCTTTGTGACAATGCAACCTACATGCCAAACTGGCCGCCAGCGGTAAATTCAGCTTGAAGCCGTTATTTTTAAATGAGATAGAGAGAGGTATATACAGCAGGCAGACGATGGTGCCCACGGATTGAGCCACAAGAATTCGTGGTGGGGCCACGAAATGCCGTGGGCGTACGCGGTGGCATGGAGGATTTGGACACTTATGCTGGGCGCTGAATTCCAAGCTTCTTGAGCCGGTAACGGAGCGTGTTCGGATGCAAGCCAAGCACTTGAGCTGCTCCTTCACTGCCCTCAATAACCCAGCTTGCTTGCTGCAGAGCGGCCAGGATATGGGTCCGCTCTACATCCTCCAGCGTTTGAGCCCCCGCGGGCGTTTCTTTTCGCAATGTTGGGGGCGACACTAGGTCCTCAACTTGCACTATGGGGCCGCGGGCTAGGATCGCGGCGCGTTCGATCACATGCATGAGTTCGCGTACATTGCCCGGCCAGCCGTATTCCATCAGTTGCCGCATCGAACTCTCCGAAACGCCGGAGAGAGGCTTGCCGAGCCGCTTCGAAAGATCATTCAAGAAGCGATGCACCAGCAGCGGAATATCTTCCTTGCGTTCCCGCAGGAGAGGCAGCTTCAAAGGGAAAACATTGAGCCGATAATACAGGTCCGCCCGAAAGCTGCCGTCCTCAACCGCCGCCTCCAGGTTTCGGTTCGTCGCTGCTACGACGCGGACATCGACACTGAGAGTTTGCGTCCCGCCCACGCGCTCGAATTCACCTTCTTGCAGCACTCGCAGCAGCTTCGCTTGCAGCGCGGATGGAAGATCGCCGATTTCATCGAGAAAAATTGTGCCGCCGTCCGCCAACTCGAAGCGGCCCGGCCGGCGGGAGACCGCCCCAGTGAAAGCCCCTCTTTCGTGGCCGAAGAGTTCGCTCTCGATGACGCCGCTCGCCAGCGCCGCGCAGTTCACTGTCACGAGAGGTTTGTGTTTCCGCAGGCTCAGCCGATGCACTGCCCGGGCGACGAGTTCTTTGCCGGTCCCCGTTTCACCGAGGATGAGAACAGCCGCGTCCGTCGGCGCGACCGTTTCGATACCCTCTAGGACCTTACGAATAGCAGGGCCATCACCAACAATTCCCTCCACCTCGTTTCCCGCGCTGATCACCTGGCGGAGCCGTTCATTCGTCTCTCGAAGGTCTAGCTCCGCTCGTTTGCGCTCGGTGATGTCATGGATCACTCTCCACACGCGCTGAAGAGCACTCCGGTCTACAACCCCGACCATATTCACGAGAAAGTATTTCTCATTGCCGTGTCTGTCTATGTTGCGGACCTCCGCGTCCGCTACGCGGTAACCTGACCCGAGGAACTCACGAAACATTTCCATATTGCGATCCGTGCGCACAACGAACTCTTGGGCGCGTCGACCCACCATCTCAGCACCTTTCGTAAAGCCGTACATTTGTGCCATCGCGTCATTGCACTCGGCGCAATACGCTGACTCGAAAATCTGCTCCACGATCTGTTCCACGGACTGGTCGAGGGGAATGGGGTGGTCGAACTCAAAGCGGCCACTGCCTTCCGTGCTGACCGCGATCAACATTCGATACCGTTCTTCACTTTCCCTTAGTTTTTTCTCAGCCTGTTGGCGTTCCAACTCCGCAGCTCCACGTACCGCGAAGATCCGCAACAGCGATTTCGCTAGCTCCGGCCTGGACACGGGCCCTCGATACATAGCAACCAGCAGACCGAGTGTGCGCCCGGCCGTATCAAATAGCGGCGTACCGACGTATCCCTCTACGCCCATCTCGACCAGCAGGTCGTCGCGAGGGAATTGTTGTTGGACACCACTCGGGTAGACGCACAGATTCCTGCCCACCACGTTTTCACACGGGGTCTGGGCCAAATCGTATTCGAAGTCGTCCCCCAACTTGCCCGCCGCGAACGTGGCGATCGATCGGATGCGGGCGGGTTTGTGCTCCGTCAATTCGCCGACAAAGACGTAGTCAGCTTTCAATGCCTTCGACAAGTGTGCCACAAGCGAGCGAAAAAACTCCTCGCCCGTGGCCGCAGAGACACCCTCAGCGATACTGCGCCACAAATCCTCCATTTCTCTGTGTTCAGTGGAGTCGGGGTTCTCAACCCCGTTGCGGTACTGGTCGTTGTTCTCGGTTGGCATTACCAAACCAGTGACAAACGAACTCGACGCCGAGTTGACACCGCTGATCCTCAGCACAAGGGAGCTATTCCTGTTCGGTCCAGTATTGGTCTCCAGGGAGTCTGGGAGAATTGTACCGCTGAACAGGTTGTCCATGGCGGGTCGGCATCAACAACTTCGTTTTCGAAGGCCTGCTCAAGCTTCACTCGCGTGACGGCCTGCAGGGTCCCTCGTCCACCTTACTGTGGACTTTATCACTGTGGACTTTCAAGAGGCTTCGACTCACCCAGTTATCCGACGAGGCTGCTCGTCGGTTACCATATCTGCGGAATGATGGCTCTGGCTGCTTGGCCACGCACACTGATGTCGAGCTTGGACAGGATCTTATGGTGGCTGATAGTGGAGCCGACCACGCCGCCCAATTGTACCGCTGCAAGATAGGTGGCGATAACAAGCGTTGAACCTAACCGCTACGCGGTGGATCGAAGCTTCGCTTCTTGCGGCGTTTTGAGGTTCCTTTAGATAAACCCTGACATGAGTGCGCGGCAACGGCAGCACCCCTTGGCGGACCCGTTGCGTCATCGTCGGCGGCATTTCTTTTCTCCAAGGAGCATGCCATGACCCGATTACGTCAGAAGTTTATCGAAGACCTCGAAGTCCGCAACTACTCGCCCTCCACGATCCGCGCCTACGTGCGGCACGTGGCGGTGTTCGCCAAGTATTTCTCGCAGTCTCCCGACCGCCTCGGCCGTGAGCAGATTCACCACTACCAGCTCTATTTGGTTCGCGAGTGCAAGCTCGCTACACCGACCGTTTCCCAGATCGTGGCCGGGTTGCGTTTCTTCTATGAGACGACGCTTGGCCGCAAGTGGATCAGCGAGCACATTCCCTATCCGCGGCACGAGCGCCGCTTGCCCTGTGTGCTGAGCCGCGCCGAAGTGAGCGTGCTGCTCGACGCACCACGCAACCTCAAGCATCGCGCCATGTTGATGACGCTCTACGGAGCCGGCTTGCGCGTGTCCGAACTCGTCAGCCTGCAACTCGAAGACATCGATTCGAAAAGAAAGTTCATTCGCGTGCGTCAAGGAAAAGGACGCAAGGACCGGGAAACCTTGTTGCCCGACAGGCTGCTGGCAGCCCTGCGTGCCTACTGGAAAGTTTCGCGGTCCACCGAGTGGCTATTTCCCGGTCAGGACCCGCAGCGGCCGATCACCGCGAATGCCGTGCGGCTGATGTGCCAAAAGACAGCTACGAAAGCCAAGCTCTCCAAGCACGTCAGTCCGCACGTACTGCGTCATAGCTTCGCCACGCACTTGCTGGAAGACGGCGTTGATCTGCGCACGATCCAAGTTCTTCTCGGCCACCGCGATCTGGAAACGACCACCGTCTATCTACACCTGTCTCCCACGGTGGCGAGTTCGACGCGCAGTCCCTTTGGATCGGCTGACCCCAGCCACCCCGTGAGCACGCAGCGGCCCACGCTGGCCGCTGTCGTGAGAACCCACCAGGAACGTTTCCACCGCCAAGTGGCAACCTCGGCCGGGCAGCGCCGGGTTCTCTCCGACATCACAGCCTGCCGCACCCAGGCTTTGGGCGGCCACGTGTTTGAGTGCGAGAAGTGCGGCCACCGCAAGGTGGCCTACAACCCCTGCGGCAACCGGCATTGCCCGCAATGCCAAGCCGCGGCACGAGCCGAGTGGCTCGACAAGCGACTGAGCGACCTGCTGCCCGTCGTCTACTTTCATGTCGTGTTCACGCTGCCGCATCAGCTCGGCCCCTTGGCGCTTCAGAACCCGCGCATCGTCTACGGCATCTTGTTTCGCGCCGCGGCCCAGACGCTGCTCGAAGTTGGAGAGAGCCGGCTCGGGGCCCGCTTTGGTTTCCTCGCCGTGCTGCACACCTGGGGTCAGACCCTCGGGCACCATTCCCATGTGCACTGCATCGTCCCTGGCGGAGGCATCGCCTTGGACGGCTCCCGCTGGGTGCGTTGTAAGGGACGGCGGTTCTTCCTGCCCGTCCGGGTGCTGCGCCATGTTTTTCGAGGAAAAGTTCTTGACTTGTTACGGCAGGCGTTCCTGAAAGGCGAGCTGTTGTTTCACGGCCGGCTCAAATCCCTAGCTCAAGAGGGCAACTTCCGACGCCTGCTGGCCTCGACGAAACGGAAACCCTGGATGGTCCGTGCCGGATAGTTGGTGGGATCGCGCTTGACGAGGGCTCGCAGCTTCGCGTTCCCTCCGTGTCCGGAGGCCGCATACGAGCGCCAGCGTCCCCAGATCCCTTGCGCGCCGGATGCGCTGCCAACGTAAAGATCTCCGCACTCCTCCGCAAGTATCAGATAGATGCCGCCCACAGCGCTGAGGCTTGTACGCCAGTCCCGATGCGCCTCCTCATTGTCGAAGAGGTCTTTCAGCTGAGCGTACGTGAGGTTGAACTCTAAGTAGTCACCGAAAGACGAAAGCCGACGACCAGGTTCTTGGATCTCAAGCAGCGGCTTGTTGGACAACCTCTGGACCCACGAGTGCGTTCCAGGCCCCCAGTCGATGATCAGGCGGTCACGCAGGCTGAATCAGATCTTTGGCGGCAAGATCGAACGGGCGTATCGAGCTCTTCCTGGCAGAGATCGAACCCCTGATCGACTCCGCCAAAGACGCTAACCATACGGACATCTGGGGTGCGGTGCAATTTTGAACGCTCTGCTGATGAGCCAGGACGAAAGCGACAACGCCGCAGACGTCTGACGGCGATCCGGCATGCGTCGGCAACGCGACTGGCCCGCAATAGCCCGATGGCGCCTACTTGGCGGCGGCTTGCCGGGCCCGGAAACGCCGCCGCTGTTCCTCGATGCCGGCCGGTTCAGGATCGAGTCCAATGGCGGCGCCGACGTGGGGGCCTTCGGACTCGACGTTGACATTCCAGCTCCTGTCGTGTGGACCAATCGTGACGATCTCGCTCGCGTGTCGAGGTCCGGTTTCGAGCATCGCGGCCCCATTGAAGCCGCCGGAGCATGGACGTGGTTTAGGATTCCGGTTCGGACTCTAGGAGTGGAGGAGACGATAGTGGATCGCTTTTAGATGATGATGTGCAAATTGGAACAGGTTGCTAATCGGGGTGGGCCGAGTGGAATCGTTCAACGTGTTCCGCTGATTTGAATCGACTCATCTGACGCTCCTGCTCTCCGGTGTACTCCTTCCCATCTTTAGCTGAAAAGCGATGCAAAACCCGAGGGTTACCTGCACCATCCAGCGCATCTCCACGAGACGTTCCGAAAAATGCTCAGGAGGATTCTCAGTCACCAGGACGACTATTTGGCTGACGTGCACGAAGCGCACGGCGTAATGTACAGAAACTCGATCGGACTCTAACCTGTTCTCTTGTGGGGAGTTGTATCTAACGCGACGCAGCTGTCGGACGCTGCCGTGCTGGCCTGCACTCCGTTCCGCAGGTTCTGGACCCGTTACCCGAGACTCGGCGAGCAGATTCCTCACATATAGACTCTGGAACGGGAAATCGACCCGAAACTACGGTGGTGGGCACGGCCGAGATTTGCCACTGTAGATAATTTTGTAGCTGTTCAAAGCACCCAATTTCCACAGATCTGGTTATCCACTTTACTCTAGTGGTGAACCAAGCTATCCTTGGACTCGCGCCGTTGGCGGCGAAGATCGGGGCAATTGAGCGAGGACTTTCCAAAGCATCTGGTGGAGTTCACTGAACGGTTTGCCAGCCAGCAAGCCTGTTGCGAGTATTTGATCGGCGTCCGCTGGCCCACGGGATTCGTTTGTCCGAACTGCTCGGCCACGAAGGGTTGGACGACGGGGCGAGGCACGATGTTCTGTAGCGCCTGCCGACGCCAGACCTCTCCCACTGCGGGAACCATCCTGCACAACTCGCGGGTGCCGCTGCGGAGTTGGTTTCTGGCAATGTGGCTGGCCTGCACCCAGAAAACAGGGCTGAGCGCTAAGGGTTTGCAGCGTGAACTCGGTCTGGGCAGCTATCAGACGGCCTGGCTGATGTTGCAGAAGTTGCGGCAGGCGATGGTTCGGCTGGGACGGGAACGGCTGGGCGGAAGTGTCGAGGTCGACGAGACTTACTTGGGCGGCAAGGAGAAGCACGTTCGCGGGCGAGAGCTTGTGGGCAAAGCCCTGGTTGTGGTTGCGGTGGAACTGGAAGGCCGCAGAATGGGGCGGATCCGTCTGCGCCATGTCTCCGACGCATCGGGCTCGAGTCTGGTGGGTTTTGTGAGCGACTGTGTGGAGCCAGGCAGTCTGGTCCATACCGACGGCTGGAGGGGTTACCGGGGCTTGAAGAAAGCCGGCTACCGCCACCGGGTCACCCACACGGCGGGAGACTCGCGGCTGGCAGCCGAGGAATTCTCGCATGTTCACCTGGTTGCCTCGTTGCTGAAGCGCTGGTTGGCTGCGACTCACCAAGGGAAGGTGGGTAAAGTGCATCTCCAGCGCTACCTCGACGAATTCACCTTTCGCTTCAACCGTCGAAAGTCCCGCCACGTAGGCAAGATCTTCCACCGACTCGTCGAACAGTTGGTTCTCCGTAAGGCATTGACCTACCGAGACATTACTGCCAAGCACCCGTCCCCCAACTAGAGTAAAGTGGATAACCAGATTCCACAGATTTCAACAAGTTTCAACACGCCGCCCGTAAGTCATTGAAACCTAAGTAGTTGAAAATAAACGATTCAGGCCGCCAGGGGAAATCTGCTTTGGGAGCAGGTGTGCTGTGCTAAACATCACATTGCAACTCACTTAGATTCAACAACTTACAAATCAGGGTAGTTGAGACCTGTTGAACCTTGTGGAAACCAACAGCTACAAAATCATCTACAGTGTCTCCTTTCGGGAAAGCATTGGCTCAAATAACCCCCTTCGAATCAACGAAATGCTGGCTGGGAGAAGTGCCTAGCACACCTGCCCTTGGGACAGGTGATCGCTCTGGGGAAGCCTCGTGATTCCCGTCACCGGCTCTCCATCGATGATCAGGACGACGTCCAACGCCGAATAGCTTCGAAGCTTGTCGGTAACGAGTTGCCACGGTGGCCTCTCCTGGTGCTTCAACACCTTGCGAAAGAAGCGCTTAGCGGCTCTCCTGTCTCGGTGGCGTGTGACCAAAATATCCAGAACGTCGCCGTCCTGATCGACCGCTCTCCAAAGATAATGACGTTGGCCGCGGATGGTGATGAACAGCTTGTCGACGTGCCAGATGTCGCCGGGGCGACCTTGTCGTCGGCGCAGAGTACAGGCATACGCTGGTCCAAACTTTCCACACCAGGATCGAATGGCTTCGTAGGATACGGTGATGCCACGCTCCGCGAGAAGGTCCGTCCTCGACGTCTCGAAAGCTCAGCGTGAAGCGATGGTACAGCCAAACCGCGTGACTGATGATTTCGGGTAGAAAGCGGTGGCGTCCATACAGGGATTCCATCGGTCAATTGTCGCCGTCCGCTGGGGTGTGCGACATATTTGTGCCAATCAGGCGGCCTGGGCGCGGTTTTCCCAGTAGTCTTCGAAGCGGCCGCTGAGGCGGGCACAGCGCAGCGCCACAATGGCATTGGCGCCGCGTACGGTCCAGAACATGCCCGATTGCTTGAGGCGTTGGGCAATCACGGTCTTGCAACCCGCCTCGATTACTCCCGAGCCGATGAAGAAGCCTTGTTTGCGAAAGCTGGGATAGCGCATGCGCGCGGCGTTGCGTTCGAAATAGTCCGCTTCGGTGGCGAGGCGACGAGCCAGATCTTGCTGCGGTGCGGCGAAACCTCGTAGGGCAACGACTAACTGCTCGATCTTGCCCCGGTCGAGTTGGCCTTGCCGTTTCTTGGCCCAGCGTCGCCGGCCTCGCTTGACGTCAGGCCACAGCTGGGCCGCCAACTCCCACAGATGCTGGCGGGCATGGTAGAGGTCGACGATCTCCACCGCGTCGGCGAAATACTGGTGGGAGAGGTTCCAAATCCAAACCGCTCCATCGCCAATGACGACCTTTTTCTTGGCCCGGCTCCAGCCGCGCTGCCAGGCCTGCTGCCAGATGCGCCGCCCGAACTGCTCCGCGGCCTCGATCGCTGCGGTATAGCTCGTCGAAGCCTCGTCGCGCAGGGGACGGCCGTCGGTGTCGAGCCGCGATTGCGTGAACACACAGCCGAGCTTGACCTCGCGCGTACGGGCGCGCTCGGCGCCGTCCTTGCCGGGCCGTCCGATCGTTTCGGCCGCGACCAGCGGCACCCCGGTACCGTCCATCTCAATGTAGAGGATGGGAATGTCAGCGCCCGTCACCTGGGGCAGCGGCAGTTGCACCGCCCGTTGGATCTGCTCTTGTTCGCGGGCGGCAAGGTCGGTGCCGATCGCCTCCGCGCCGCGCTCGACGGCTTTGGTGGTCAGCTCCAGACCCGCCAACACCCGTAGCTGCTCACGGCCACCTTCGAACGACGACTCGCTGCCCACCAGCGCCATCATGACGACGCACCCCGGGAGAGTATTGCGTATCTGCGACGTCGATCTCGCGGTCGAAGCGAAACTGTCCCTGGTGGCAAGCGCCGCAAAGGTAATAGGGCCGTTCGATCTCGACCTCGCCGAGCACGGTCAGCATTTTCTTGGGCCGCCTGCCGCGGTGACGGGCACGGCGGCCGCAGTGGCAGGGCTGCTCAGGCTCGGCCTCCAAGGGCGCCTCCAGCAGTTGCTCGAGCAGCTTTGCGCCGGCTTGGTGCAGCGCCGCTCGCGTGGCCGTCTCCAGCGCTTCCAGATCCCAGCGATGATTCTTGCGCCGGGCGGCGAAGATCACCGCCAGCAACTGTTCTATTTCTTGGGCGACTTCTTGTTGGATCGCCGCGGCCGTTTTTTTTCCTGCGCTGTCAGCGACGCCGCTTGTTCCTCCTCCTCTTCTTCTTCTTCGACGGGGCGCAGGCGGCAGATTTTCTCGTTTGCTTCGACAAAGGCGCGGCTCCATTGCTGAAACTTGCGGTACTCGCCGATCTCTCGCTCCGCCTTGCGGCGGTCGGCGGGAGTCGGCAGCGACCGCGTTACGGTCTTGCCCTGGACTTTGTAGGTGATCTGCGTGTTGCCCTGGTGGCCGGGCGTGCCGGCACGGGCACAATGGCAGGCCGGCTTGCCGCAGCGTCTGGTGGGAGACGAAATCGATCCCCGGCGCAGGTCCCCCAAACCTGCCACCTGCTGCAACAACTCGTCTCGCTCTCGTTCCAACGAAGGCAGGGAAATATCCATGGGAGGGCTCCTTTCTTAAAGTCTATAATACTTTAAGAATACCCTCGCCCGCAATATACCTCGGACCCAATGCACAAATATGTCGCGCACCCCGTCCGCTGTTAACTTGACAATGCCGCGATCAGGGATGATGGTGTGGGTCTCGGCGATCGCGTTTGCGCCGCCGAGAAGCAGGGCTAACAGAAAGGTCGAAACTAGCTTCATATTCGTCTCCTTTATGCGAACAGCGCTTTGACTCGGGCGCCAACGATGACTTCCTCGCCCGGGCGCAGCATCCACATCGAGATGCGGAGCTGGCCCTCACCGATGCGCGAGACAGCAACAGGCGGGTCACCCTCCAATAATCTCTCGAGGGCATCCTGGGAGCTGGTCCCCACAGCCGCTTCGTCCCACTTGACCATGACGTGCGGGACGTGGTTCGCGAGGGCTGGGAGGTGTTTTTCGCAAGTGACATTCGATACCTCGCTCAGGGTCTCGATCACGCGGACGGCACGCTGGTCGAGCTCGCGACGCTCGGCTTCATGGTCGAGCTTCAGATAGCGCTCGACGGCGGCGACCAGACCCGCGATCTCTTCCTTGCCAACCTTCATTCCTCGCCCGATGCCGCCGTAGGGACTGATCGCCTTGCGGGCGGCCTCGATCAGGTCACGCCGGCCCAGCAACAGACCGGAACCCTGAGGGCCGAGCAGCCCTTTGCCGCCAGAGAAGATGACCATGTCGAAGCCCTCTTCGACGTACGTGTGAAGGCGTTCAGCAGGCGGCACATCGGCCGCCGCGTCGTTCATCGTCGGTATCCCGTCGGCCTTCGCAACTTCGATAAACTCACCGCGTTTTACCTGTCCGTGCTGGTTGGCCTTGTTGAGGAAAAACATCATGGCTGTGCGATCGTTGATTGCCTTCTCCATCTCCTGCCGGCTTTCGACCCAAATAGTCTTTGTGCCGACAAGATGCATTTGCGCCTCATAACCGCTGCGATGCACCTTTTGCTGGATGATTTCGTTCTTCATGCCGTTCGTGTCGGGCAGCGACCGGAGTTTTTCTTCGTCTCCTCGAGTCACGGCGGCCGCTGTGCCGCAGGTGATGGCCGACGCGGCGCCGCATGAGATCATCGCTCCGGGAACTCCAATCAGCTCCGCGATGTGATCCCCGGCTTTCTGTTGCAGCTCGCGGAAGGGTACGAAGTGCTTCGACGCTTCGACCATGGCATCGATAACTTCCGGCGGCATGATGGAGCCTCCCAGATTGGTTACGGTCCCGACACCGTTGATCACCGGGGTGAGACCCAGGCGGGAGTAAAACTCTCGGGACGACGAACGCTCCTGTAGCTCGGCATTGCCGCCGCACGAGGATGCAGCTGTTGCCGCGGCAACGGCGCCTGTGGCGAGCAAGTGACGACGGGAGATAGGGTTAGGCATAGAGGCCTCCTTGAGTAGGTCAGGGTCTAGTTTGCCACGAAACTTCTCGTCGTGCACGTGGAACTTTCCTATAATCGATGGCGTCGGGACGGGAGGCTTCTTATGCTTGCTACACGACGCCGGTGGCTTCGGGGCGCTTGGGCTGGTTCACTGAGCGGACTTGTGCCGTTCTCAGCCGTGGCCGCGAGGCCGAAACAATCGGTGTATGGAAAGCTCGGCTTGCGGCCGCTTATCAACTTTCAGGGCACGATGACGAGGATTGGGGCCTCCAAGCAGTGGCCCGAGCTTTTCGAGGCACAAGCGGAAGCGGCCCGGGAGTATGTCGTCCTCGAAGAACTTCAAGAAGCGATCGGGGATCGTGTGGCCGCGCTGACCGGAACCGAGGCGGCCATGGTTTCGACCGGCGCCGCGGGAGCGATCGCGATCGGCACTTACGCCTGCGTCGCCGCGGATGACCCCGAAAAAATCAAACGTCTGCCCGACATGGACGGCATGAAGAACGAGGTGATCATCCAGAAAGTTCACCGCATCTCTTACGATCATGCCGTTCGCGGATCGGGCGCAAAGATCGTCGAGGTGGAAACACTGGACGATCTCAAGCGGGCCATCAGCCCCAATACTGCCATGATGTATTTCTTGCCCGGCAACACCAACGACCGCGAATGGGGAGACGATTGGATCTCGCTTGAGGACACGCTCAAAGTCACCAAGTCCGCCCGAGTCCCCGTGCTGGCCGACTGCGCGAATCTGCTGCCCCCTTGGGATAATATTCCCAAACTCGCTAAATCCGGCGTTGACTTGTTGGCGATATCCGGGGGCAAGCATATGCGCGGGCCGCAATGCTCAGGGATTCTCGCGGGCCCGAAGGGCTTGATCCGGGCCGCTTGGCTGAACTCCAACCCGCACTCGGACTCGAACGGACGTCCAATGAAAGTCGGCCGTGAGGAGATGGTCGCTATCTGGCTTGCGTGTGAGAAATATGCCGCCCTCGACTTCAATCAGATTGACAAAGAGAGCCAGAAACAGGCCGCCCGGCTCACTCGCGAGTTGAAGAAGATTCGAGGGATGAGGGTTTCGAAAGCGCCGTTCTCGCGGATGCGCCGAGTTCACCGCGTGGTCACTTCGTGGGATGAGCAGGCGCGCGGTCTGACTGCCGCACAGGTCAGTCAGCAGCTCATGGAAGGCGAGCCGCGGATTGCCACCGGGCTTGCAAGACCGCAGGGTATTCAGTTCACCGTGTTTATGAATGAACCCGGTGAGGAGGAGCTCGCTGCCGAGCGCATGCGTCAGATTTTCGGATAGGAAGGGCGCCGGTGATCGATAGTCCGAAAGGCGGATTCCAGTTCGTTAAAGGCAGCGGGCCCTACTCGTCGGGGGCGGTGGCTTCACCAGGCTTCGAGGTGGTGCACGCCATCTTCAATCCTTTGCCGGGGCTGTGGGACGCGTTCGGGATGATCGAAAGGCATCTCGAAGCGGCCGGGCGGCCGCTCGTTGCGCTGTGCGGCATGGAGTTGCGGATCCCCAAAGCGCTGTCGGTGGAGGCCTCCAACGAATTCAATCAGCCCTACATCGAGCGGCTCAAGCAATGGGGCACGCACGTCGACGGGCTCAACCCGGTTGCGCGAACCAACGTAGCGCCGCAAGTGAATCCAGTGGCGGCGCCATCGGTCTATGGCTTTTCCTACACAGTCAAGTCAGACCACGGCGGCAAAACATTTGTCGTCGCGGGGGCGGGCGAGCTGAATTCTTCTGCGTTGTCCGCCGATGCCATTGTCAGCCGTGGCGACGTGAGTTTCGAGGGTTTGCGCGCCAAGGCCGAACGGTTGCTCCCGACGATCATGGCCGAGCGGCTGGAAGCGTTGAACGCCGCTTGGCCGGATGTTACTCAGGCGAACATCTACACCGTTCACGACATCCATCCGTTGATGGCATCTACTATTCTGCCTTCGCTCCATGAAGCCGCGCGGCACGGTATCCGGTGGCACTTCGCTCGGCCGCCGGTACTGGAGATCGAGTTCGAGATGGACATGCGCGGCGTTCAGCGGGAAATCATTGTGAACCTGTGAGACCGCGGCGCGAGCCTGCCCGCTGTTACGGATTTGCGCCGGCTCCCCGCGAGTCATTGAGAAAGAACCCTGCTCAACAGGAGATTCCGTATGAAGGTTGTCAGTCTCGTGCTCGCACTTGCCGCTTGCTGCTTGGCCCAAAGCTCTTTCCACGAAGACGCCTTCGTCATGGATGCCCACGTCCATGTCATGAGCCGGCAACTGCTGGAAGGCTTCGACATTGGAGATCGGCTGGCCGACGGCCACGTCGATCTTCCACGGCTGAAGGAGGGTGGCCTC
Source organism: Bryobacterales bacterium (assembly GCA_965248105.1). Lineage (GTDB taxonomy): Bacteria > Acidobacteriota > Terriglobia > Bryobacterales > UBA6623. The sequence goes on along the minus strand of CBDFIK010000003.1, from coordinate 25,241 downwards.
GACGCGGTTTTCTTCTCCGTTTACACGCCCGAGGCGTACTATCCGGCGCGCCACGAGGTGAGGAATACGTTCCGCGTGGTCCTCACTGGCGGTTGAGCAAATTGAGAAGAATAGCGACGCAATCGAGCTGGCGCGGACGGCGTCGGATATCGATCGGATCGCGCGTTCAGGAAAGATTGCGGCATTCCTCAACCTCGAAGGCCCCTTCGACATCGACGGGGACTTGCACATCTTGAGAGCGCTCTATCGACTTGGGCTGCGCTCGGCACAACTCACGGCTCACAACTACACCAATAACTTCGCCGACTCCTGCTGCGACTTGCCGAAATGGGGCGGGTTGAACGACCACGGGAGAGCCGTCGTTCGTGAGATGAACCGGCTCGGCATGATCATCAACGTGGCTCACGGCTCCAACGAAACCATTCTGCAAACAGTCGCAGCGAGCGAGGATCCCGTCGTTTATACCCACGGCGGCTTCCGTCACTTCGCAAACATCACACGCTGCATTAGCGACGAGGCGGCGAAGGCCGTCGCCTCCAAGGGCGGCGTCATTGCCCTGCAGTTTGGGAACTCGTTCAACAACCCGAAGTATTTTCGGTGGCGGTTCAACGGTCCGCTGGTGGCGGACGTCTCGAAGAAGCTTGGGCGCTATCAAGAAATGTCAATCGAGGAAATTGATCGCGAGGTGGCGAAGGGCCTTCCGATGGTGAACAAGGTGGAAACTCCGGCGGAATATCGCATGGACATCGACCAGCTAGCCCGCGTCATCGACTACGGCGTCAAGCTGGTCGGGGAGGACCACATCGGCCTCGGCTCGGACTTCGATGGCGGCCCGCTGCTGGCCAAGGAAATGGAAGATGCCAGCGACTATCCCGAAGTGACCAAGGCACTGCAAAGACTTGGCTACAGCGAGAGCCGCATCGGGAAGATCCTCGGGGAAAACCTGTTGCGCGTGATCCGGCAGGTCACGGAACCCTAATTGCACTGGACGGATTGCGATGCGATGATTAGCTATTTCAGGAGGCTCCCAACCATAAGAAAACTGCTTTTCGTTCCCGCCTTGCTGGTGCTGGCTCTCGCGGCTTCGGCTGCCCAGAAAGTGATCATCTACCCGCCGGAATTTCGCCCTAACATGCCCTTCAGTCCCGGCGTGCTGTTTGACGACACGCTTTGCTGTGCCGGCCAGACAGGCTCAGATCTGAAGACCTATCCTTCGCCAAAACTCCGTAGCCGATCGAAATTCGCAAGATCACATGGGAAACCTTTACTACGACCACATCTACGGCCTGCTCGACTTGCTCGTCTTCTCCCTCGACCAGTGGCCCGGCATGCGGCGGCGGGTGGCCTCTACGGCGAAGCCATGGAGCCGTCTTCGTGGATGGGCAGTAGGACGAAGGGTTTGGTGCCGCCGAATCGATATTTGGCGAGGTCGGATTCCTTCAACTGGCCTTGTCAAGTTAACTGGTAGCCGAGGGACCAAGCCGCTATATCGGGCATTCAAGCGAGATCTTGCTACCCATATCGTGAGGCTGTCTCAGCTTGTGATGCGTTAACTGGACAACGCCAGAGGCTGGACTGCGACTATGTTGTCGGATGATATATCCTACAGCCGAAACTTCGACCCAAGCGGTATCGCAAGAAAAACAGGTCGGCGGTGCGCCTGCTGTGAGCGCCGCCTACACGGAAAATAGGTAGCGCTGGAGAAACGAGCACCAGGAGGCTCGCATGCCCTCGAAGATGTATCGCGAAACTCGCCCCCGTTGGTTCCGAAACGTCTCGGTTTGCGGTGTGTGTCTGACCACCGTGCTGCTTCCCTTTGCGTGCTCGGCACCCATCCGGTACGACCTAATCCTCCGCAACGGAACGATCTACGATGGCAGCGGGGCAAAGCCTAACGTTGGAGACTTGGCAATCCAGAACGACGCGATCGTCGCCATTGGTGATCTTTCTTCGGCCGAAGGCACATTAGAAATCGATGTCCAGGGACTAGCCGTCGCTCCCGGCTTCGTGAACATGATGTGCTGGGCCAACGAGTCACTGATCGAAGACGGTCGTTCTCAAAGTGACATCCGTCAAGGTGTGACCCTCGAAATCCTTGGAGAGGGCAACTCGATGGGTCCGCTCAACGACGCGATGAAGAAACGGATGCACGCGAACCAGGGTGACATCCAATACGAGATCGGATGGACGACACTCGGCGAATACCTCGAATACCTCGAGAACCGGGGTGTTTCCCCCAACGTCGCCTCGTTCATCGGGGCCGCAACCCCGCGCACCTACGTCCTCGGCTACGAGAACCGCGCGCCGACACCCGAGGAAATGGATCGCATGCACGAACTTGTGCGCGAGGCGATGAAAGAAGGCGCCCTGGGTGTGGCATCCTCGTTGATCTATCCGCCCGGCTTCTTTGCAAAAACCGAGGAGCTGATCGAGCTTTCCAAGGTCGCCGGTGAGTACGGCGGCATTTACATCTCGCACTTGCGAAACGAGGGCGGCAAGTTCATCGAGGCTCTCGATGAACTCATCCAAATCGCACGCGCGGCCAATATCCGCGCCGAGGTCTACCATTTGAAAGCCTCGGGCCGGCGGAACTGGTGGAAGCTTGACGAAGCGATAGCAAAGATCGAGACAGCCCGCGCCGAGGGCCTGCGGATTACCGCCGACGCGTACCCTTACACGGCCGGATCCACAGGACTCAACGCCGCCATCCCGCCGTGGGTGCAGGAGGGCGGTTTCGATGCCTCTGTCGCTCGCATGAAAGATCCCGCCACGCGAAAGCGCATCGCGCGCGAGATGCTTGAACAAAGCGACGAGTGGGAAAATATGTATCTCGGCGCCGGTTCGCCCGAGAACATCTTGCTCGTTGGTTTTAAGAATGAAAAGCTGAAGCCGCTGACCGGTAAGAGTCTCGCCGAGGTCGCCCACATGCGCGGCAAGCCGCCAACCGAAACAGCGATGGACCTCATCATTGAGGACGGCAGCCGCGTCACCACGGTCTATTTCACCATGTCGGAAGTGAACATCCGAAAGAAACTCGCTTTGCCTTGGGTGAGCTTTTGTTCCGACTCCCCTTCGCTTGCGGCCGAGGGAGTTTTCTTGAAATCGAGCACTCACCCGCGCGCCTACGGCAGCTTCGCGCGCCTGCTGGGCAAGTATGTGCGGGAAGAGAGGGTGATGCCGCTGGAGGCGGCGGTTCGGAAGCTATCCGCGCTGCCTTGTCAAAACCTCAAGATCGACCGCCGTGGAATGCTCAAGGCAGGCTACTATGCGGACGTCGTGGTTTTTGACCCCGCGAAGATCCAAGACCACGCTACGTTCGCGAAACCGCACCAATACGCCACGGGCATGGTTCACGTCTTTGTCAACGGCGCGCACGTATTAGAGAACGGCGAACATACCGGTGCCAAACCAGGAAGGTTCGTGCGCGGACCGGGCTGGAAGGGTCAAAAAGAGCTGTGATACCGGCAAGCGTCTGGATCGTGGCTCTCTAGTTGCCGAATGGTGGACAACAAGTCACGCTCAGCGAGCAGGTCCTCGACATCGCCAAAGCTCAGAGGGAACGGATGTACAACCAGACGGCATGGCTGATGACCTCGGGTGGAAAACGGTGGCGTCGATACAGGGATTCCATCGGTCAATTGTCGCCGGCCTGTTTTGACTTAACAATGCCCAACGGAGCGGCGATTGTCGCTGCTCGACAGGGTTGACTCCGAATCCGTCACAAAACTTGTGGAAATCAATGTTCGCAAGCTCGCCGAAATTGCAGCCAACGACAGCCCGCATCAGTTGGCGGAAGAGTTTCACTATGCGGGCGTCGAATATCAGATCCCGTCGAAGTATTTGGAGTAGACGATGAGAGCATCCTTTCGAACGATCGCCTTGTTCGGACTAGCGAGTGTGCTATGCGGCGGCCTGGCCGCCGACTCCCACGAGAAGTACGCGTTCCCCAAGACGCCCGCGCCGGGCAACGACATCCGCATGGACAACCGCGTGCCGGTGCCCATGAGGGACGGCGTTACCTTGTATGCCGACGTCTACCGGCCCGTGGCTGACGGCAAGTACCCGGTGCTGGTTTCACGCACGCCCTACAGCACAGAGCGTTATCCGAGCTCCTACGCCGGGGCGGTCTATTTCGCCCGGCGGGGTTATGTGTTCGTCTACCAGGATGTTCGCGGCCGCCACGAGTCCGAGGGCAAGTGGGAGCCGTTTCGCGACGACATCGAGGACGGCTACGACACGATCGAGTGGGCAGCCAAGCAGCCCTGGTCGAACGGCAAGATCGCCATGCAGGGCGGGTCGTATTTGGGACACGTACAGTGGCGGGCGGCTATGTCCAAACCTCCGTCGCTGGTGACGATCTATCCCAACGTCGCCTCGACAAGCCTCTACCATGACTGGATTACTCTCAACGGCGGCTGGCGCTTGTCATTCAACTTCGGCTGGGGCGCGGTGCGGCAAGAATCACGCATCATGCAAAATACCGGCCCTCACACGATGGCCGCCGGTCCCGAAAACGTCAGCTATGACAAGGTTCTCGGCCACCTGCCGTTGAACACGATGCAGCCGCTGGTCGGCCGCGACGCCCAGTTCTACAAGGACTGGCTGGCGCACCCTGATTACGACGAGTACTGGAAGAAGATCAACGTGGAGGAAGTATTCGACGAGATCGAGATTCCGATACACACCCAAGGCGGCTGGTTTGACATCTTTTCGCAGGGAACGTTGCGCGGATACATGGGCGTCAGCAAGAAGGGCAAGACCCAAACGGCTCGCGAGAAGAGCCACATAATTATCGGACCCTGGGGGCATGGGCCGTCAAGAAAGACCGGGGACTTGGACTTCGGAGAGCACGCCTTGATCGACTCCATGGCGGTGCAGTTGCGCTGGTATGACTACTGGCTCAAGGGCGCCGACAACGGTTTGTCCGAAGAGCCGCCAGTGAAAATCTTTGTGATGGGCCGCAACGAGTGGCGGTTTGAAAACGAGTATCCGCTGGCTCGGACGCAGTACAAGAAGATGTACTTCCGCAGCCGGGGTAACGCCAACAGCTACCGCGGGGACGGCCGCCTTTCCTGGGACAAACCCAGCGGGAAGGGACCGGCGGACGGTTACCGCTATGACCCGGATAACCCGGCCCCCAGTTTAGGAGGCAACAACTGCTGCGGGACGCCGACCCCGGCGGGACCGCGCGACCAGACTCCGGTGGAACGCCGCCGCGACGTGCTGGTCTATACCTCCGATTTTCTCGAAGAGGAAGTTGAAATCGCAGGTCCCGTCAAAGTAGTGCTCCACGCCTCGTCCGATGCGATTGACACGGATTTTGTCGCGAAGCTGGTGGATGCCTATCCTGACGGCCGCGCCATTAGCATGGCGGAAGGTATCCTCCGCGCCCGCTATCGGGAGGGACTGTCGAACCCGAAGCCGCTCGAACCGGGGAAAGTCTATGAGTTGGAAATCGACCTTGTTGGCACTGCTAACGCTTTCCAGAAGGGCCACCGCATCCGGGTGGATGTTACCAGCAGCCACTTTCCGCAGTTCGACCGCAACCCCAATACAGGAGAACCATTCGGTATCAGCAGCACTGTCAAGGTCGCGAACCAGACGGTTTACCACACCGCCGCGCTACCGTCGCATATCGTTCTGCCAGTGATTCCGCCGGATCATTGAGGTGTTCACGAGTCCTCGCGATAGCGCCAGTGTTTTGGCGCCGCGGTCGTTGATGGTCGGAATGTTTCAGGGGTGAGACGATCCTACCCGCCTTCGGATCGGCGTCCCAGCGCGACCGACAAACCGTCCCGTTGTTCTTCACCTCACTCGCGCAGCTGTGTGGCCAACTGCCGGACAACCTTCGGTCGCGACGCGTAGAGATTCTTCGACTCCCCAGGGTCCTCTCGCATGTCATAGAGCTCATCGGTGCGCTTCCCTGGACTTGCTTCAAACTTGCGCGGGATGAGCTTCCAGCGCTCTGTCCGCAGAGCCCTCTCCTCGTAGAGCACGCCATCAATTCCTTTTTGGCAGATGTTCTGGATGACAATCGTTCGCCGCCACTCGTCGCGGCGGGCCTTTATGTCGGGCAATAGACTTTGGGGCGTATAGTCCACACCCATCCTTCCGTAAATATTCGCCGCGTGCATGATCGTCGGCATCAGATCGACCAGGCTTACGCCTGAACGCCAGACTATGCCCTGGGGAAGCAGCGACGGACAATGCATGATCAGGGGCAGCCGCGCAGCCTCGTCATAAGCGATGCTCATCCCGGCCAGCGTGCCGGGTCGGTCAATCCAGGTTCTGCCATGCTCGGTCGCGAGGACGATATAGGTTCGGTCCAGCACATCGTTGCGACGCAGAGCGTCGAGCAGGCGACCGATGTTCCGGTCGAGGGATGTCACGGAGGCGTAGTAGTCTTCGTGTTCTACATTCTTGCCGCGATAGAACTCGAAGAACTTCTTGGGCGGGTCGTTCGGCTCGTGCGGCGAGTAATAAGACTGGTAGAGGAAGAACGGGCGGCCGGCGTTCTGCTCGATGAACTCAATCCCGTCGTCGGTGTGGCCATCGGGCCGGTAGGCCGAGTTGTGCGGTTCACCAACCCAGTGCCGCAACTGTGAATTGAAAGATTTCCAGACGTCGAAAAGCCTGGGTTGCCAGGTGCCATTTGCCGATACGCGCGGTGCGATACCCGGCAGCGTTTAGGAAGTGCGGGAAGTTGTACCACAGGTCAAAACGGGGATCACGGAACGGGTCGGGAATGGCTTCGTGATAGACGTTGTTCGAGCGGCTGCGATCGTAGGGATAGGTGTTCTTGCGCATGCCGTGCTGGTGGGGATACTTGCCGGTGATGATGGATGCCCGGCACGGTCCGCAAAGGGCTTGTGGAGCATAGCAGTTGTCGAATCGGATTCCGTTTTCGGCCAGCCGGTCGATGTTCGGCGTGTGGACGTCCGATCTGCAGTAAGCGCCGATCGCGTCCCGGCGGCACTTGTCGAACAAGATGAAGACGAAGTTCGGCGAATCTCCGTCAGCCGCGGCGGCGGCACCTTCTGATTGAGCCGCGGCGCGTGGCCCCGAGACAGCGCCCCGAGAGTGCCCCATAGAAACTTTCTCCGAAGCATAGGTGCCTCCTGAACAAGCGATGCGTGATCTCGTACCGACAGCGAACTCAACGCAAGGAGACTCGTGACATCGGGAGCCTCGCCGTCTCACCGTTCGCCGCTTGGCACACGACAGCCTACCATGGCTCGGGACGTTCGCTAAAGCGGCGGCCCCGCGCGGCAGCTTCCTCGTGGCGCGTCGCCCCGATGCGTACGCCCTCTCGGATTCGTTGTTCGACATTTTCGAGCGTCACCACATCAAGAAAAGCGATACCGGCGGCTTGGCAGGCATTCAGCACGCGTAGCCGGGCGGCCGCGACCTTCGGACGGTACGGGGGATCATGCACTTCCGGGAATCCCAGCGATAGTCCCATATCTCCCGGACCCCATTCGGCGTAGCCAATCCCGGGCGTTCCCGCGCTCTTCTCGGAGTTTTCCAGGGCGTAGCGATCTTCGATCTTCAGCCCGAGTAATATCTCGCCGTCAGGGTTCAGCGGCCAGACGTCGGCCCTTCGCATGTATTCCTTTGGTGAGAGGCCCCAGACCTGCGAAGCGTGGAGTTGTCCACCGTTGCCCCTCAGTCCCTCCGCTAGCGGTCCATCGTCAATCCCCTGACGATGATGCGGAAACCTAGCCACTCGAACGAACTCGCGAACGGCAGCAGGATCTCGAGCATGGCACAGCGTCACTCCGTGGACGCCCGCCGCGAGAACCTGCTGCACAACCCAGTGATTGGCTCGTACAGTCGCAACGTCCAGTCCGCTAAAGGGCAAAACCACCTGAACCGACGGCGTGCGGTGGCTGCTCGGGGTCGGCCCGCCCTGGACCAGGCCGGCCATAAACTCGCGAAGCTCGGTGACGTCATAGGCGCCAAACTCCATCTCGTAGATGATCAGGTCGGCCCAGGTCTTCGCCAAGCGCAGTCCTTCTTTGAAGCCTCCCTGGGTGCCTCCCCGGCCCTCGGTGAAATAGTAGATCGGTTGATCTCGCGAGAGAAGGTCAATCGCTTTATTGATACGCTTCGGCTCCGGGTTTTGTGACCAGGAGTGAACGCCCAGCGAGCATGCGATCACAATTGCGAACAGAACTTGAATTTTCATGGCTACATGCTATCGCCGTCAGACGCCCATCGGGAAGTCGTGCTAGAATTTGCCGGTTGCCGGGGTCTGCCCGCGGGAGGGTCTTGCTGGAAGACTTCACTTTCTTGCTCGGGCGTGTGGCGTCGTGCGCGTCAGCGATCGACAATAATACGCAAAGGTCGGCATTGAGCATCGGAGGTGGTCCTCATGGCCAAGAGTTTCTTGCGCGCCACGACAAGGAATACAAATAAGATACGGAAATCGATCGTCGGGACAGTGAAGAAATCAATCGAAACCAAGTCACCAACGTGATTGGCCAGAAAGACTCGCCAGTTTTGATAAGGAGGTTTCTGTTGCTTTGGGAGCAGACGAGAGATGGTTCTCTCGGAGATCTTGATGCCCAGTTTCAGTAGTTCGCCGTGAAGACGTGGGGCTCCCCAGATCGGGTTCGCCTGCTTCATCTTGCGAATCAGCTGACGGATCTCTTGAGACGAAGAGCAAGATTCTCAAGAGTGAGTCTCCTGCGGCTGGGGAGAACTAGGTGGAGCAGTCGAACGAGCGAGGAAATCAGCTGAATCACTGCTACCAGAGTGCGCGAACGGCGGATTCGGCTGTCAAGTGAGCTTGGGTGCAAGCACTTCAATCTAAACGGCTACGTAGTTTTGGCGAACCACACGGGCCACGGGGGTTTCTTTTGGGCTTGGTTGTCGTCCGCAGAAAGCGGTCCCTACAACAGTTGGGGCAACGGCTCGGCGATGCGGGTCAGCCCAATCGGGTTCGCTTTCGATTCGTCCGAGGCGGTTCTGGAACAAACTGAGCGTTGTGCCGCCGTGACCCACAACCACCCGGAAGGGCTCAAGCGCGCTCAGGCAACAGCTATGGCTGTGTTCTTAGCCCGTTCCGGGGCGAGTAAAGAAGAGATCAAGGCAGAGATTAGCCGCAAGTTCGAGTACGACCTTGACCGGACTTTGGATGAAATCCGGCCCGGCTACGTCTTCGATGTGTCCTGTCAGGGCTCTGTGCCCGAGTCGCTCGTCGCGTTTCTGGTGTCCGAGGATGTCGAGGACGCGATCCGAAACGCTATCTCTCTGGGCGGAGACAGTGACACAATAGCATGCATTTCTGGCACGGTGGCGCATGCATACTATAGGACAATCCCGCCGCCGATCATCACCAGAGTGCGGAGCAGGCTGCCGGAAGACCTGCTTGCGGTAGTTGATCACTTCAACAGCAAGTTTGGAGTCGAGACAGGGCTGGTATAGCACGACCTTCGAGTTGGATGAAAGCGGAGGTCAGGTTCGTTTTTCGATCGACGAAGAGGAGTCCTCTGGACCTCGATTCATATCGCTCGGGCCAAGCAAAGTACAGGTCATCTGAATTCGTATCGTGTTCTAGACTCACACCAAGGGGGAAACGGACATGAAGGTCACCAGAAGAGGTTTGGGACGAGCCGCGCTGGCGGGCGCGGCTGCACAGCCGGCCTCGAGAGCGGTTGCCCAGCAACCCGCTCGGAGCGACCCCCTCGTTCCAGGCACAAAGGCCCCTCCGCCAGTTGACCTCGGTGATCCCGAGGCCGGCAAGACTCCCCGTCTTGCTCCCTTGAATCCGTTCGCTCCGGGCGCCGGGATCGGGATCGGACACCGCTTCCCTCCCGAGCCGAAGCCTGAGGTCTTTGCCTTCTATCGCGCCGCCGGGATCGAGTACGGCAGCATTCTCGCTCGCCTCGACCAGATCAGCTACGACTACATGGCGCGTGCCCGCGATCGCATGGAACAGCACGGCGTCCGTCTTCTCAATGTAAATGTCGTCGGTCTGCATTGTGATCCGGTCATCGTGCTCGGCTTGCCTGGAGTTGAACAGAACCTGGAGCGCTACAAACAGTTCTTGCGCGACGCCGGCAAGGCAGGCGTTCCGTATACGACCTACGGCCACATGGCCAACCTGCGGCTGCGATACGGCATCACGGGCTTTTCGAGGTCGCGCGGCAAAAGAGTGCGGGTCTTTGACGAGGCCGTAGCGGAACGGTTTCCCCTCTCGCATGGCCGCGTGTACGACGAGCAGGAGATCTGGCAAACCTTCACGCGGTTTGCCAAGGCCGTGGTCCCCGTAGCCGAGGAGGCCGGCGTGCGAATCGGGCTCCACCCGGACGATCCGCCCATTCCCATGCTGGGCGGGGTGGCCCGGGTTTTCGGCGACTACGAGGGCTACCGCCGCGCCTTGGAAATCAGCGACAGCCCGAACTTCGGATTTTGCCTCTGCGTGGGTACTTGGTCCGAGGGCGGCAAGCGCACGGGTAAAAGCCCCATCGAGATGATCCGCGAGTTCGCCCCGAGGGGCAAGATTTTCAAGATCCACTTCCGCAACATCGACCAGCCGTTGCCCAAGTTCACGGAAACCTTTGTCGACGACGGCTACCTGGACATGCACGAAGTCATGCGGGAGCTGCGCCGGGCGGATTTCAACGGCATCGTTGTTCCCGATCACGTGCCGGAGATGCGGCCCATGGGCGACCCTAACACGGCTTACACCGTTGGTTACATGCGAGCCCTGCGTGACGTGGTCAACAAAGAGTTCGGCACACCGGGCACGGAGGGCGCCTGAGCGCCGGGCGTTTCGCGGGCAGGCGCCGGGGCTCATGTGTGGCGCCGCCAGATCCCGCATCTGGATGGGTCCGGCCTGGAAACGTTTCGGCAGAGCCGCCTGGCCGCGCTCGGTCTTCCCCGAGGGGTGTATACTGGGGCCGCCATGGGAGCGCATCACCACCCCACCCGCCGCGAGCTGCTCGAATCGATTCCCGTCCTCGGTGCCGGTAGCCTGCTGCTTCCGCTTGGGGTGTTGAAAGGGCAAGCCCCTGATACGAGGACTCCGGCGATCATTCGGGGAGCCTTACAAGACGGGTCCGGCGAGCCGACCGCCGCGAAGATCCGCGTGGTCAATACAGCCTCGGGGGAAGCCTACTTTCCGGCGAGCGCCATCCAGACGATGCCGCAGCGAACGCGGCCCGGCGTGCAGCAATACTTCTACGCTCGCGACAGGTACGAAGTGGCGGTCCCGCCCGGGCGCTACCGTATCGAGGCCGTGCGGGGCATCAATCACGAAGCGGCGGTCGAGTTCACCGAAGTCGGCGCCGGGATCACGCACGGCGCGGACTTTCGGATTCCGCTGCTGAAGGACGTCCATGCGGCGGGCTGGTGGTCGGGAAACACGCATACACACTACCATCTCGAGATCGACGAACATCCGGATGACCGGCTGCGTGTGGTTCCGCCGGCCGAGGCGCTGGATGTCAGCGTGATCAGCTACCTGATCCGTAACGATTCGCCCTACATCACAAACCGCTATCCGATCGGGCGCATGCCTGAGTTCTCAAAGCACGGAACGTTGGTAGACATGGGAGAGGAGGCGCGCAACAACTCCGGCTTCGGCGATATCGGCTACGGGCACTGCCTGTTTCTCAATATCCCGCGGCTGATCGAGCCCGTTTCGACCGGCCTGCTGTCCTTTGACGGCAAAGTGCCGGACTTCCCGACGCTCGGAATGGCGTGCGAAGAAGCGCAAAGCCTCGGAGGCCTCACCGTCTGGTGTCACAATGGCCGCGGGATGGAAACGCCGGTGGCAGTCGCTCTAGGCCACCTTGACGCTTTCAACGTGGGCGATGGCGGAGAGCCTGCCTACGAACGTTACTACCAACTGTTGAACTGTGGCTTCCGCCTGGCAGCCTCGACCGGCACGGACTGGTGGATCTACGACCACAATCGTGTTTTTGTCCAGATCGAAGGGGAGTTCGGCTACGATTCATGGATCGCCGGATTGAAGGCCGGGCGAACGTTCGTGACGAACGGGCCTCTGCTTGAGTTTTCCGTGAACGGAAGCGGTCCCGGGACGGTGTTGGAGGGTTTGGACCCGTCGAAGCCGCTTCGGGTGCGGGCGGAGGCTGTCTCGCGGCTGCCATTCGACGCTTTGGAGATTGTTCACGAAGGCGAGGTCGTTGCTGAGCAGCCCGCGGTCGCAGGCCGGGAGGCCGTGCTCGAAAGGGAGATCCAGGTAACGCGGGGAGGTTGGATCGCCGCGCGGGTTCGCTCCGCTGCGAAGACGCACGCCCAGCGCAACGTGTTCGCGCATACCGGCCCCGTCTACCTGCGCGTTCCCGGGACACCGCACAGACGCGCCGAAGCAGCCGGGGCCTTTCTTGATGAGATCGAGGCGTCGATGCGCTTTATCCGCAAGAGCTACACGTTTGCCAGCCAGGCGGACATGGCCGTCGCGATTGGGCGGTTCGAAAAGGCGCAGGATCGGTATGTTGAGCTGATACGGGGGGGAGCAGCCGACAAGGCTGCGAATCTTGCAGGGTGAGAGTCTCTGCGCCGTCAATTGCCTGATTCGGGCGGCTAGCATATCCGATGCATGCGGAGGCTAACGAAGCATGTTCTGCTCGGACGTTGAAACCTCGGCTGCCCTGCAGCAGTAACGCAGCGGTAGGAACGACCTGGGAGGTGAGCCTGAGCGGGCACTCTTGTTGCGCGTGGAATCGATCAACTTCCTCAACACGCCCCAGTTCGCGGAGCTGGGCCGCGATTTAACATCGCCCAATTTCGGTCAGATCACCAACACACTGAATGACGGCCGGACATTTCGATTTTTGGCTCTTCCGGGTTTTTAGTGGCTGACGGCGGTGAGTGACGGGTGTGTGTAGCCAAAACTTCGTCGTTGAGCAGAATCAACAACTTAGGCGGCTGGCCCGTGGCGATGTGGCGTGTGCTAAAACGTAGGATTTCGTGCTTGAATTCATCCTTGCGTCTCTAGCCGCTGCCCGAGTCTTGTGGTGCGCAAATATTCCGTCGCGGTGAATACATTGGGGTTATCGGAGAACTGTGCGAGCTCGATTCACCGTTCATCAACACTGGCATTCGATGCGGGTGGGGCCGCGGTCGAACCACAGGGGACGCACCAGGCTGAAGGAGACTGTAGTTAATTTTGTAGCTGTCTGGTTATCCACTTTACTCTAGTAATGCGCACCGACATGTCTGGTCGTGAGCCCGCATTGGTACCGGTTGATTTGGCGGGAGATTCCGGGTGATTCTGTCGCAGCCAGAGATTTGCGGTGAAACATACTGCCCCGAGGCACCCGATGGGCATCTGCCGCCCGACAAGAAGTTGATAGATCAAGGCTATAGTCCCTCCATCCGGACAACTAGAGTAAAGTGGATAACCAGATTGTAGCTGTTCAGAGCACCCCAAAACAACAAGTTTCAACAGGTTTCAACACGCCGCCCGTAAGTCATTGAAACGTAAGTAGTTGAAAAAAAAGGATTCGGGGCCTGCAGTGGAACCTGCTTTGGGAGCAGGTGTGCTGTGATAAACATCACACTGTAACACACTTAGATTCAACAACTTACAAATCCAGGTAGTTGAGGCTTGTTGAACCTTGTGGAAACTAACAGCTACAAAATTATCTACAGTGGCTCCCGTTCAGAGAGCACCGATTGCGTTAACACCCTTGAAATCAGCGAAACGCCGGCCGTGAAAAGTGACTAGCACACCTGCTATTGGGACAGGTGATCGCTTTGGCGCAGGCGTGGCGTTTTGACGCTTCGCATGCAAACCGCGAGTTGCTGGCGAAGAGCAAAACTCTCAAGAGTGAGGCTCTGGCGGCTGCGGAGAGCCAATGCAGCGGTCGTAAGAGGGAGGAAACCAACTGATTCACTGCTACAAGGATCTACGAACAGCGGGCTTGACAAGCAAGTGGGCTTGAGGTCAAGCTCTTCAATCTAAACGGCTACGTAGTTTTGGCGAACGACAGGTTGTACAAAGACGCTCCAATCGAGCGGGAGGTCCAAGGTCCCGAGCTAGGCAAAGTGATGGAGTTACCGGAATTGGGCGGGCTCCACCATCGCTACGAACGCCGCGCCGCCTAGCCGACACGAGACCACGAATATGAGCGGGTGTCGATTGGCCGAACAGGGCAGCCGTGCTACCTGTGCTTTGATCTTGCGTGCGGGACGCTCGCCCCCAAGGCCGGATCGTGGGGCCTACCCAACACGACCACGCCCAAAAGACCGGATCGTTCAAGAGTCAGGTCTTCTTTTCGATCGGCTATGGGTTTTTGGCGAACGACAGCCCTCTCCGCAAACGCCGAACCAGACATGTCCTCCTGGGACCGCAATTCTGCCTTGCTGCGCGAATCTGCGCTCGGAGTACGTGGCATTTTTGCCGCTATGGATCGCCTGACCGACCATATCCTAGGAGCCTGTCCGAGTATTCGTCATTTTCTTCTTTGAGAAAAAACACATTGGGCGATAATGGTTTATGGGAAAATCCTACCGCTCCTACCTTCCCGAGCAGGACCTGCTGCTGCCCCCTAGTTTGCGCGATTGGCTGCCGGACAGCCATCTCGTCTACTTCGTTAGCGACGTGGTCGATCAACTGGATTTGGCGGCCATCGAGAAGGTCTATGAAAAGGAGTGGCGCGGGCAGCCGCCCTACCATCCGCGGCTGATGGTGAAGCTGCTGGTCTACGGCTACTGCCTGGGGGTGCGTTCCTCGCGCAAGATCGCCCAGCGGCTGGTCGAGGACGTGCCGTTTCGGGTGCTGGCGGCCGGCAACCAGCCCGACTTCCGCACGATTTCCGACTTCCGCAAGATCCACCTGGAAGCGCTGGAACAACTCTTCCAGCAGGTCTTGCGGCTGGCGCTGGAAGCCGGGGCGCTGAAGCTGGGGCGGGTGGCGCTGGACGGCACCAAGATGAAAGCCAACGCTTCCAAGCACAAGGCCATGAGCTGGGGCCGCATGAAACAAGCCGAGAAACAGATTGCCGCCGAGGTCAAACAGATGCTGGCCGAAGCGGAGCAGGCCGATGCCGCCGAGGACGCCCTCCACGGGCCCGACAAATCAGGCCAGGAGTTGCCCGAGGAGTTGCAGCGCCGCAAGACGCGGCTGGAAAAGATTCAGCAAGCCCAGAAAGTCCTGCAACAAAGGGCGCGAGAAAAGGCTGCGGCCCAAGACCAAGCGCCGGAGGAAGTCCGCCAGGCGAAGCCGCGCGAGAAGGATCAGTACAACTTCAGCGATCCGGAGTCGCGCATCATGAAAGGCGGCGACGGGTTTCTGCAGGGCTACAACGCGCAAGCGGCGGTGGAGGGGGTCTGTCAGTTGATCGTGGGACAGACGGTGACGCAGGCGGCGAACGACAAAGAGCAACTGACGCCGCTGCTGCAAGCGGTCGAGCAGCAGGCGGGGCAGCGTCCCGAGGAAGTGTTGGCCGACAGCGGCTATTGTTCGGAGCAGAATCTCGAATCTTTGGAATCGGCGGCCGAGCCGGAGAAGCAGATCGAGGCTTACCTCGCCACGAAGAAAGACAAGCACGGGCAGCGTCGGCCGGCGGCGAAGCGCGGTCCCTTGCGGCGGGCAGCGACGCGGGTGGAGCGGATGAAGCGCAAGTTGCAGACGCGGGCCGGAGCGACGGTTTACGCCCAACGCAAGTGGATCGTCGAGCCGGTGTTTGGTCAGATCAAACAGGGGCATGGGCGCTGATATGCCTGACGCACAACATTTTGAAGATGCACAGGCTCTGTTATGGATAGCGAGAAGGAAATGCGGTTGGAAGAGTTGGCAAAACCCTCTCAACGGCGCGAGAAACCGCTGGCAGGCGGTGTTTGCCCGTCCCGCTCAATTCCGACTGCCCGAGCCCTGCCTTTGCCGAACGAGTAAATCCCCCGCCCGAAATTCAACCTAGCTCGAAAGAAACTATGCCAAGCTGATACTCGGACAGGCTCCTAGATGGCGCATTCTTCAGCCCTAACCCGACACTGCGGGACGCGAAGCGACGTCTTGCCTGGCGTCAGTTGGCTACGCACGCCCGACCAATCTCCTCAATGTGCCTGTGGTCCGTGCCGCAGCATCCACCCAGCACGTTGATCTGCGGAAACGCTTCCCTCAACGCTCGAAACTCCACGCCCAGTTCGACCGGGTTTCCCTCGTCGAGCTCTTCGGCTGCGTCGAGCTCTGCGTGGCTACACTTGGAAGCGTTCGCACGCACACCCCGGATCCGTTCCGTCCAACCACTGCCCGCCTCCAGCGCCCTTTGGAAATGTGTGGGGTGTGCACAGTTGATCATGTAGTACGCCGGCCCATCGCCGGTAGCCTTGTCCACTGAGTCGATAGCCTCGGCCAACGTCGAACCGTCCGGCAGTCGTCCGTCCGTCTCGACCGTGAACGAAATGACCGACGGCATTCCCGCCGCTTGCGCCGCTCGGGCGATTCCGATCGCCTCATTCAGATAGGTCATCGTGATGGCGCTGACGAAATCAGCGTCAGCGTCTCGAAACGTCTCGATTTGACCGCGATGATAGTCCTCTGCCTCGTCTGGGCCCATCATCGTGTCGGCCTGGTACCAGTCACCCCGAGGTCCCAGGCACCCGTTGATCGGCATCTTCGTCGCCTCGGTTTCCGATTCTTCCCGAATCCGCAGACAAAGATCAATCGCCCGCCGGTTCGCCTCGGTCAACGCCTCAGGCGAGTAACCGATCTTCGGAGCCCAATCTGGGTTCGCCCTCCAAGTAGCGCTGTCGAGCACCAAACCGACCTTCGCATCGCGCGCGATGGACACGTAACGCCGATAATAGTCGAGCAGCCGCTCCTGGCTGGCCTCGTCCGCCAACAGAACGAAGGCCGCGAACTCCGGCAGATCAACGCCTTCGAGGAAGATGAGAGTCGTCTCCAGTCCACCGTCGGCAAGAAAGACGTCGCCCGACAGCTGGGGAAGGTGATCTCGGTACTTAGCCATGGCTCCTCCGCTTGATCGACCGGTTCGTATGATAACTCTCGAGCGCTGAAAGGCTCGGCACGGGCCGAGTTTGCCTGCTCACCTACTCGAGACGATGCGGCCTTCGTGATCCGGTCTCACTAAGAAGTCGTCAGGAAATAACATTCTCATTTTCAGGGCTTCTCGGAAGGATGCTGTAGTTCCAGTCTCCATGAAATTCCTCTCGTCGCAATTGTACCTCAGCCATCTGTTTGTCAGAAATCTTGATTCCTTTGGGATACAGATTCGTATCCAGTTCGCTCTCCACTCGCAGGCCGTTCTTGGTCGTCGTGGCGGAGATCAGGTTGATGATGACCTCGTGATTCACCAACGGCTTGCCACGCCAGTTCTGACTGATCGCCGAGAAGAGGCGGTGTTCAATCTTGTTCCACTTGCTGGTGCCCGGCGGAAAGTGGCAGACCCCGATGTGCAACTCCGTTTCGTCGGCCAGCTTCTGTAACTCCCATTTCCAGAGCCGTACCCGCGCCCCATTGCTGCCGCCGGCATCGGCCGTGATCAACAATTGCCGGGCCCGCGGATAGCAGGGCCGGCCCATCGAATACCACCAGCGCCGAATGCTCTCCACGGCAAAGGCCGAGGTATCATGATCCACTCCGACGCTAACCCAGCCGCTGTTCCGCCCCAGATCATAGATGCCGTAGGGGGCCACCTTCCCCAACTCCTTGCTCGGGAAATCGTGGACGCCAACCTTTTCCGGTTCTCCTTTCGGCCGCCATTCTTGCCCGTTATTCTTGAATTCGCCCACCAGTTCTTTCTTCTTCGTGTCCACCGATATCACCGGCTGACCCTGCAACAGATGCTGCCGCACCCGCTCATTGATGTGTTCAAACTGGGCGTTGCGGTCGGGATGCTGCCGGCCTTCCAGCGTCTTGCGGTTCGCCTGCAGGCTGTAGCCGATGGCCCGCAGCAGCTCTGCCACCGTTTGACGGTTCGTCTGGTGACCGCCACGATTCAACTCTGCGGCTAAGTTCCGGACGCTCTTGCAGGTCCAGCGCAACGGCGATTGCGGGTCGCCCCGTGTGACCGGCTCCACCAACCTCTCCAAATCCTGCTGCAACTTCGGATCGCGTACGGTCGCCCTCTTGCGGCCACCTCCCGGACGACGCACCCGGCCCAGCGGCGTTGATGAGACCGCCTGTTTCAATTCCGCCATCCCCTTTCGGATCAACGGCCGCGATACACCGGTCGCTGTTGAAACCGCCGAAATCCCGCCCCGCCAGATGGCTGCACTCTCGGCCGCGACCAGCAGCCGCCGCGATCGCTCGTCGAGTCTTGCGGCAAGAGCCCTGAACCGAAACCTGATTCCTGCCAAGTCTGCCATCCCCCTCAGCATACATCAAAACATTTCGTAATGGAAATGTTATTTGCTGCCGCTCCCTAAGTACTGCGCAAAGCCAACCCGAGACCCGACACAGGCACCTCAAACTCGGATGGTGGTTCGGTCAGTGAAGGTTCTCTTTCAGCGCCAATGCGTCGACGGCTCCGACTCAAGCCGTTCCGGCGGTCTGGAGAATTTCGCATGACATGGGGATTTTTTGCCAGGTATCCGCGCACGAGCCCTATATGGTTCGTTTCGTGGGACCACGGTCGAGTTTTGGGACACAACGCCTTAGCTTGGCGTCAGATTCAACGGTCGTCTGCACCTCGGCGGCGACAGGCGGGCGGCCTTCGTTTTCGATAGCAGGGTGTCCCACGTGCTCGCCGCCCCTGGCGGAGCGCCATCCGGTTGTTGCGTTGGCCGAAGACTCGTTCAAGATAGAGTGTTGTCAATGATGGTTGTCCGTCTCCTCCTCCTTGCCTCTCTAACCGGCTTCCTGTGGAGCGCCGAGATCTACGTCTCTCCTTCTGGCAGCGACGACGCGGCCGGAACGATAGGGCAACCTGTCGCCACGCTGGAAGCGGCGCGGCTGAGAGTCAGAGCTCTTCGCCTCCGTTCTCTTGAACCGACCACTGTCATCCTGCGCGGTGGCACGTACCCGTTGGCCCAACCGTTTCGATTGACTCCTGAGGACTCCGGGACCCCGGCCGACGATCCCAACGAACAGCCGGTCGCCGACCACGAGTGGTGGCTGCTTCGCATTAAGATTGTCCGCGCCTTTGCCGAGTTCGATGTCCCACTTGACGCGCCCAGTCTTCGCTTCGAGCGCAATGAGGTGCGCGTCGAGCCGAATCACGACCGTGTCCTGGCGCGGGCCGTGACTGGTGCGCTCGCCTTCGCCCGCGGGAATTCGCCGAATCTTCCCTTCTGCGTCGAGTTGGAGCGCGACGCCGTGGTCTTTGTCCCTCCAGCCAAGGCCGATCATGCGGTCGTATTCGGGCCAGTGCGGGAAGGCGTTGTTGGCCGAGTGAAAGACCAGCAGGCCGCCTCCGTCACGGACGTAGGCTTCGAGGTCCCGTTCGACGCGCCGAGGCCAGCGGATGTCGGGTTGATGGATGTTGTTCGAGTTCAAAACGACGACGTCATGGTCGGAGAACGTCGGCCGCCACTCTTCCCAACCGGGTGCGTCAGGCTCGCCGGGTGAAGTCGTGACTGCGACCTCGAACATGCCCGTCTCGGCGAGTGTCGCATCGATGAAAGCGGTCGTCTTGAGCCAGTCGTGATTGCTGAACCCATCGACGATCAGGGTTGTGATTTTGGGCTGAGCAGCGGTTTCTTGGGTCGGGCTCGGCCCCGCCGCGATGAATAATCCGATCACGGAGAGCATTAAGGACCGGCGGCGATTCGGCCCGGCGATCGGATTCCAAACCGCGGCATAGAGAGCGCCTGGTTCGCGCCCGGCATAGCTATGCGTCGAAGTCATCGGGCGTCAAACACGATCAGGGACTCGATCGAGACGTCGCTGCCCGGCGACGCCGATCTCGCGCTCATCGGCCGCGGGCCCGGAACAGGCCCAGACAGGAAGCAGCAATAGGGGAAGCGCCGCGGCAGAGGTTCTCGTGGACATCACAGTTCAGATGATAAGCCGAAAGAGGCCTTCGGCGGAACCCGGCCTCGGCGGCCGTTCAATAGTCAGCAGCGTGGCAACCATTGACCGGCGCCCCGGGAAATGGCTTGGTCCCTCGGCTACCAGTTAACTTGACAATGCGGCCAACACGCCCGCCAAAATCCGCAACCGTAATTCTGACTCAGAGCTCTTAGACAGCAGCACCGAACGGCCGGCATGATTCGGCTCCGGCCTTCACCTTCCTATGCCGGGAATCTGCGTCCGCACTCTGAACAGCGTCTTGCCGGCAGTCACGTACAACGTCCGCATATCAGGTCCGCCGAAGGCGCAGTTGGTGATGAGATCCTCCGGAATAGGGATGTATTGTAACAGCTTGCCCTCAGGTGAGATGGCGTGTATGCCAGGCCTCGTGTCCATCGTTTCCGCCGTGCCACGGCCGAGGTTGAGGCCAGCCGCCACGTAAAGGTTGCCCTCACTGTCAACCGTCATCCCGTCCCCGCTCCGACCCGGGTAAAAGTTGTAGAAGACTCGCATGTTGGTTACTGTCCCATCCGGCTGGAGATCATACGCTCGAATCATCCGCGCTCCGCCTTCGGCAATGTTGGCCTCGATGAGGTAGAGAGTCTTGTCGTCGGGAGAAATCACAATGCCGTTAGGGCGCTCGATTTCCGGCTCAGCCAATATTTGTGCAATCGTTCGATCTGGGTCGATTCGGTAGACTGCGTTAACACCCTTTTTGTCTGGAGCTGGGTTCATCCCGGGGCGGTCGGTGAAATAGATTCGATCTTGCGCGTCGATTGTGAGATCGTTCGGCCCATTGAGCCTCTTTCCTTGGTAGCGCTCAGCTAGCACCTCCAGTTCGCCTGTACTGACGTCAGTTCGGGTAACTCGAGGCTGATCTCGATGGGGACCACTCTCACAGCCAGCAGCCGTCCGCGGTGATCGAAGATCAGCCCAGCCGCTCCGTATTCTCGAAACGTCGAGAGGCGGCCTGGCCGAGCAGGCAGTCCTGGCTGAATTTCGCGAGGTGCCCCGCCCTCGTCCGACCATTTGATGATCCTGCCCCCGGTGACTCCACCGAAAGTAAAATACACATTACCTTTGCGGTCGACGGTGGGGCCCTCGGTGGAAGCCAAGGTGGCGACTACGTCGACGTTCGGTGTTTCTACAACAATCTCGGCTTTTGGAGCGAGCTTGGTTGCAGTGCCACAACCCATCTGGATCAGGAAAATGGCGTTAAGAAACGCTATGCTCGGAGCGGGCTTCATGCCTCGTTCCTCCCTGCGAAGTCATGATGTTGGGCCTCATAGCGCGGGAAATACCGGCCCGAGCTGCGCGGGACCACTCGACTTGAGGAGAATCTCTTACGTCGGCGACGAGCTCCTAACGCGTGCTTCGACGAGCGACAACCGGCCCGATGGCGCGCAAGAAACTGCGCGCCCACTCATAGGCCGGCTTGCAGATAGGCAATCAGGTCCGCAAGATCTTGCTTCGTCACGGCTTCTTCGAGACCTTCCGGCATCAGCGATACATCGGACGGCCGAAGCTCCGCAATGTCATCTTTCAACACCACGACGTCATCGATTTCACCGCGAAGCGCTATCGTTGCAGTCGTTTCGGCCACTAAGATGCCATCGTGGAAGCGGCCGTCCTTCGTTTCCAGCAACTGGTTCCGATAGCGGTCCTCGATCGCATAGCTCGGGTCCAAGATGCTCGTCAAGAGCGCCTCTTTGCCGCGATTGTTGACTCCCGACAGATCCGGCCCTATGCGCCCTCTGGAGCTCTTGCGCAAATGGCAATTAGCACACTCGCGCTCAAACACCTCCTTCCCATGTCGGGGCTTGGCAGGGAGATCGAGCACGTCAAGGTAGTCTGCGACGACTTGGTCACGGTTTCCGGCTCCCAGTTCGAGACGACCTGCAACACGCTGTCTAATCTGCTCATCGGGGTGCTGTGCCAAGCGGATGCGCGTCACCGCAGCGATGTCTTGTGGCTCGATTCGCCCGTCTGCGATTGCCTCGACGAACGCGGTCACACGGCCGCGATGTCGGATTAGAAGCTCCGATACCGCGTCCCTTGTGCTGGTGGGGTATGAGGCCCAGTTTGCGAGGAGGATCTCGGCGACTCGCGGATCATCGAACGAAGCCAGCGATATCGCCGCTCCCGCCTGCAGATCAGAGGCGTTCGGCTGGCGCAGGATTGACTCTAGGATGCCGGCCACTTCGGCCCACGAACCACCTTGCAACACGCGCACCGCGAGCCTCCGCCGCTCAAGCGAGATCCGCGTATCGGCAACTTCTTCCTTGGCCCGCTTCACGAGTGCTCCCAGTTCAAGGAACGGTGCAACGCCGGCCGCCGCCCGCCGGACCTCTTCCGAAGAAGCAGCAAGCATTTCCTCCACCACGCTGCTTGCTCCGGGAATCGACACTTTGTGGCCTTTTCGTAACGAGAGACCTGCGGATATTCCCTCGAGCGCCGCCTGTCTCCAGGCCGGTTGACGCAGCGGTTCGGCTGTTCTCAGTTGTTTCAAGAATCGCTCGATTTCCAGGGGCTCGCGCCGCGCGCCCACCAAGCGAGCGAACGCCCGCACCAGTTCCTGCTTCGGTTCGGACGGCGATTCGAAAAACTGATCGTGGCGGCTGACGAGCGCGCCGAAGACGGGCGCGGCGAAACCCGCGGGGGCGCTCAGCACGGCTGTGCGAAACCAGGGATCTTCCGGATGCCGGGAAAGAACGTCGCTGAGAACGTATATCACTCGCCGTGTGGGCTCGAGGTTACCGACTGTGAGCGTGGCCTGGAACGCGACGCGTGGAGCTTCGTCTCGTGTCGCTGCGATTGCGCGGTCTCCCAAGCGAGGAAGAAACGCCTCGGCCAGACGCAAGCCGTTTTCTCGAACGGCCGGGTGGGGGTCGGAAAGCGCGTTTTCCACGAGAGCAGCGTCAAGCGAATCTAGGCCCTCGACAACCCAGAGAGCGTGCAGACGCGCTTGGGGCTTACTGCTGGTTCGGGCAAGCTCCCGCAGTCTCGGAACCACAGAGGCGTCCTGGCGCTCGACGAGAAGGCGGTGAGCGGTTCTTCGATGCCAGCCGTTCGTGTGCTCCAACAAATCAACAAGCTCCATGCTCGAAGCTGACCCGAGCCGGGTGTGCAGCGGACGGCTGCTTCGCGGCTTTTCGTGCACGATGCGATATATCCGTCCCAGCGTATCGCCCGCGTGGAAATCCATCTTGAGACGCTTTTTGATCGCGTCGGGAATGAACATCGGGTGTTCGAGAAACTCGCGGTAGTAGTCGAGCACATAGAGATTTCCGTCAGGCGCGTTTGAAAAGTTCACGGGGCGAAACCAGTTGTCGGTCGAAGCGAGGAAGTCCGCGTTCTCGGGCCAGCGGCTTGCCGAGTATGTCGCCCCGTTGGGCGTGATGATGTCGCAGTGGACGAGATTCCCGGCCCCGTCCCCGACGAAGGTGCGCCCGCTAAATTCTTCGGGAAAGGCGTCCCCCAGATAGACTGTAGCGCCGCTAGAAGCTGTGAAGTATCCTTCGAGCCGTTCGATTCGCCCGGGCTGCGTCTCGGCGTACCGTTCTTTTCTTGCAGCGGTGCGCTCAATGCGCCATTGCTGCGGCCGGCTGATGGGATAGACACGCGCCGCTGGACGGTCGTGGTCGGAGATATCCTGCTCCATGTTCTCGACCGTCAAGAGTGGATTCCGCCGCAGATACCCCGGTGGAATCACCGTGTGCCGCAGATGGACCGTGTTGTGGGAAATAAACCAATGCCCCCACTCGTTATGAGACTGTCCGAATTGCGCGTCGCCGGTTGACGTCTCGGCGAGGCCGCGCAAGGCGTGAAAGCGGAACTCCCGGCTGCGCACATTCACAGGCGGCTGGTCGGGACGGTCCGGTGATGTGACCCCTCCTGGATAGGAGTGATTGACGACGTAGATCCAATTGTCGAGGCCGAAGCGCGGATTGCTCAATCGGCCTTCCATGTGAGGCGTCGCGAAACCAGTGTAGAGAACCTTCCGAACATCGGCTCTGTGATCGCCGGCCGTGTCCTTGAGGAAGAGGATGTCTGGCGCGGCCGTGGCGATGAGACCGCCTTTCCATGGTGTGATGCCTTCGACTGCCAGAATACGATCGGCGAAAACGGTGTGATGGTCGATCACACCATCTCCGTCGGTGTCTTCGAGATACTTGATCAGACTCTGGGGAGGTTCGCCCGCCGGCGGATCTTCGGGATTGTCGAGCAGCTCCGCCACATAGACGCCCCCGTTTGCGTCGAACGCCATTTCCACCGGGTCAACGACGTGCGGTTCGGAAGCGAAGAGTTCAATCCGGAAACCTTCGGCTATTTGGAGCGTGTGGAGGGCCTCCGCGGGGGAAAGAGGTCCCGGATCACTCGAACTGCACGAGCAGAAGAACAGACTCGCCGTAAGGCTGCAAAAAAGCAATCGGACGGTGCAAGGCACCCTGCTATTCTCCGGGTACCGCGATCATGTCGACAGCCAGACTTGTCCCAAAGACGGCTGTACCTTCAACGGAAGCCTTCGATGCCGCCGGCGGGCGCTTGGGATCGTAGAACTCCGGGCGAATCTCATTTAGCTTTCGACTTGTGAAATCGTCGCTGACATAGTAGGTGGCCTTCGCCAGATGGCGCAGATCGCTACCGGCCTGCTTCAGGATCTTGTCCAGCGAACGGAACATCTCGCGAATCTGGAGATCGCCGCGCCCGAGCGTTCGGCCGTTGAGACCGGAGACGTAAATGGTTTGCGGGTGGAAGACGCGCGCCAAGCGTGAAAAAACGGGCGAGGCGGTCATCCCAGGGGGAGTCAGGAATTCGATTGAGTCACGGTCTCCATCGCCGCCGTCAGGAACGGCTGCAATCAACTCCATCTCGATTGCTTTCGGATTCTGCCACTCGACAAAGACAAGCGGTGGCGCTTTGCCGCCGAAGAACTCAATCGTCCGATGCTCAACCAGTGCAACGTCGGACATTGGCTTTAGAAACCCCTTGACTTGCACAACGGATGAAAGGTCGAGGCCGAGAAAGTCGAGTACTTCCTTGAGCTTCTTCAGCGCGTCGTTCGTGGCTTCGCTCAAATCGCCATCCCCAGCTCTACCCGCGACGTATACCCGAGGTCCGTCAGGTAAGATCCCAACGTGTGATATTCCCGCTGTCCCTGTGAGTGACCCCGAACGTTTCCAGAGCACGCGCCCAAGCCCGGGTTGTGAGGGCGTCGTCGCGACAGCATCCATCGCGAGAAATGCGTTCGGCTCTGGCAGGGAGCCCTGCACAAGACTCACTGCCGGTC
>CBDFIK010000002.1:0-61576 GCA_965248105.1 Bryobacterales bacterium | reverse complement strand
ATCCGTGTTCGCCAGCGTGACGTTGACCCGCAGGGGCAGCTCCAGCGCCAGCCCGGTTTTCTGGCGGTCTTCGGTAATCAACGCAATGCCGGCGTTGACGGCATCGCTGGGTGAACGGATTTCGACGGTCCGGCCCTCCACCTGGATCGATCCTTCCTCGGCGGGCGTAATGCCGAATAGAGTTTGGCAAAGTTCAGTGCGGCCCGCGCCCATCAGGCCGGCGATGCCCACGATCTCGCCGGCGTGAACCGTGAAGCCTGCCCCGGGCAGATCCACTCGCAGCATCTCGCGGCCGGGAGGGAGAGGCTCACGTTCATAGATGCGCGACACTTCACGGCCGACCATGTGGTGGACGATCTCCTCGGTGGTCACCTCCGCAAAGTCGCCGCTATGTACGGTGTCGCCGTCACGCAATATGGTGATGCGGTCGGCGACTTCGCGCAGCTCATCGAGCCGGTGCGTGATGTAGATAATGCCTATTCCCCGGGCACGCAGGTTGCTGACGATACGAAAGACCTCGGCCGCCTCGGTCTCGGACAACGACGAGGTAGGCTCATCGAAAATCAACAAGCTCGATGCGCTGTGAAGCGCGCGACAGATTTCGATCAATTGTTTTTGCGCCGGACTCAACTGTTCCACTAGCCCGCGGGCGTCCAGCGGAAAATTGTGTTCCTCGATCAACGCCGCCGTCTCCCGCTCCATGCGGCTCTGATCGACCAGCGGTCCGTGCACCGCTTCGCGGCCGAGGAAGACGTTGTCGGCGACCGTCAAGTGAGGCGCCAGCAACGACTCTTGGTGGACCATCGAAATGCCGATGGCGTGCGCGTCAGCCGGCCGCCGCAGATGGACCTCCTCGCCCCGCCACCGCATCACGCCGCCATCGCGCTCGAGCATCCCGGCGACAATTTTCACCAGAGTCGATTTACCGGCGCCGTTTTCGCCGACCAACGCGTGCACTTCACCCGCGTCGACCCGCATGTGGCCGTGCTTGAGCGCGGGGACGCCGCCGAAGTTCTTCTGAATGTCGTCGAGTTCGAGCAACATTAGTTGGGTGAGCCGCGGTGCAGCGGCAGGGCATGCCGCCGGCAGGGTGGGGGGAAGCTATTGATTTTAGCGTGCGGGCCGGCCCCGCGGCGTCTGGGAACAAGACAGGGGAAACAGGGCGCCTACTCGGGCGGGCCTTGTTCAAAGATTTCGTCGAGGGCGGCAACAAGCTGGTCAATGTGCTCGCGTTCGATGATGTAAGGCGGCAGAAAACGCAAAACGGTATCCGCGGTGCAATTGATGAGAAAGCCCCGCTCTTGGCACTCGCCAACGACCGATTTGCCCGGCACGGTGAGATTGACGCCGCACATCAAGCCTCGGCCGCGCAAGCCTTCAACGAAATCGTATTTCTCGATCAGGCCCGTGAGACGCTCCGCGAAGTAATCACCCTTTTCGCGCACTTCCGGGAGCAAATCGTCGAGCAGGTCCATGAACTCCAACGCCACGCGGCAGGCCAGAGCATTGCCTCCGAACGTGCTGCCGTGAGTACCGGGCGTAATGACAGCCGCCGCGCGCTCGTTGGCGATGATCGCGCCTAAAGGCAAGCCCGCCGCGAGTGGTTTCGCCGTCACGACAATATCGGGCTGAATCGCCGCCTCTTCGCCTTCGTTCCACCACTGGAAGGCGAAGTGCTTACCGGTGCGGCCCAGCCCCGACTGAATTTCATCGAAAATCAACAGCGCATCATGCTGCCGGGCAAGCGCAGCGGCACGTGCGGCGAACTCACGGTCGAGGCTGACAATGCCGCCCTCGCCCAGGATCGGCTCGAAGAGGATCCCGGCTGTGCGCTCTCCGACGGCGGCATCGAGAGCGGCCGTGTCGTTGGGCTCAATGAACTTAACGCCGGGAACCAACGGCTCAACAGGAGCGCGGTGTTTCGGCTGACCGGTAACCGAGACCGCGCCCAGCGTCCTTCCTCCGAACGACCCGTTCAAGGCGACGATTTCGTATTTTTCCGGGTCCAGCTTGTGACCGTACCCCTTCGCGATCTTCACTGCCCCTTCGACACTCTCGGCACCGCTGTTCGTGAAGAATACGCGCTGCAGACCCGAGGCTGCCGCAAGCCGCGCCGCTAGGGGCGCTTGATAACGATGCGCGTACAGATTCGAGCAGTGGAGCAAGGCGCCGATCTGCTCGCGCAAGGCCTGGAGCACACGAGGATGCGCATGGCCCAACGCATTGACGCCGATCCCGGACATGAAGTCCAGATACCGTCTGCCGTCGGCGGTGTAGAGGTAGCAGCCTTCGCCGCGTTCGATGACCAAAGTAGGGCCGTAACTTTGGATGAGGTGCTGCTTGCCCAGAGCCAGCGTATCGCTGCCGGAACCATCTTTTTCCAGGTGCATATCGGATTCAGCGTACCAGGAATCGGATGAGGCGATTCGCGCGATCCGCGGCACTCGAACAACGCTCCAAGAGAGGCCTGGACTGCCGTGGTCGCGGCAAGCGTCGTATGATTGGTAGGCTCTCGTAAGCTTCGGGTTGAAGGAGTTTCCTTGGAAGAGAAAATTGAGCGAGACCGAAAACTGGGTGAAGAACTGCGCCGCGTAATCGAAGATTACGAGTCGGAGACGGGCCGCGAGGTACACGCGGTCAACGTGCAGCGCGAACCCGTCACGGCAGTCGGCAAACCCACGAATCGCAGCCGCGTATTGGCGGTTTTCGCGGTCGTCAAGAAACCCGGTAGCTAGGAAAACAGCCTGGCGCGAAGGCGGGATAACGCTCCAACGCTCATCGGTGAGTCAGGAGCGTCAGCCTCGAGAGCGTCCGGCATCGTTTGGTCGGCGGGGTCGGCGCGACGGCGCTCAAGAGCCGGCTCGGGCGAAACAGTACAGGGTGCTTGCGGTCCGCAAGTAGACGAACTTGCCGGAGAACGCCGGGGTCGCGTAGCTGTCTTCGCCGAGGTCGCTCGTCGCAAGGACCTCCCACTGCGGCCCGGCTTTGATGACGCTGATCTTGCCGCTTTGGGCCTTTCTTAAGAACGGCGCCTGAGACGGGATCGATACTTGTCACAATGCCGCCGTTGCGCACAAGGTAAACGACATTGTCGTAGTAGAGCGGCGAAGGGACATTCGGCAGCGACTTCGTGTGCCTCCACAAGACGTTCGCGGGGTCCAATTCCCCTCGGCCGTCGAGGCGAACCGCCCAAGTTGCTCCGGCCGCCGCGTCGGCTTTGATGGGGTCTTCATATTCGGAACGACTGACCACGCCGTCGCCGTCCGCGTCACTCGCTTGCAGCGATTTGCGGTGCTTTTCGTCCCTCGCGTCGGCCTCGGTTACACGCCCGTCACCGTTCGTGTCGATGCGCGTCAGGTAGTCTTCGTATGGCGGGACGAATTCACCAATGCCCTTGACGTTGACGTAGGCCACGCCGCTGTCAACGACGGGCGAACCCTTCGACAGTTTCGCGAAACCGTGGAGCCACCAAAGTTTCTTGCCGCGCGCGACCGAATATCCGGCCAGTTCTTTCTGGCCCGATACGATAATCTCGTCGCCCTGCGGAGTCGAATGCACAACCGGCGTCGCAAAGGCGCCCGAGCCGTCGATGCGCGGGGTCTTCCAAAGCAACTCACCTTGACGCGGATCGAATGCGGCGATGTAGGAATTCTTGCTTTGATCGGCGACGACGATAATCTTGCCGCCGGTTAGGATGGGCGACGCCGCCATACCCTGACCGTTTTCGAACGGGCCGAGCGGGACCTCCCAACGCTTTTCGCCCTCTGGGCCGTAGGAAACCAGGCCGAAATCGTAAAACAGAGCATAGACATTCGTGCCGTCACTGACCGCCGTGGGCGCGGCGGCGTCATTCAGCTTGTTGCGATGTTCGCTGCGTGGAGCCGTAATAGACCGTCGCCAAATCTCCTTACCCGTTGCACGGTCCAGACTCAGAACCAGCCGCTTGTCGCCTTCATGAGCGGTCAGGAAGATCCGCGAGCCGACGATCACCGGAGATGACTTACCGAGCGGCACCTGCGTCTTCCAAACGACGTTCTTGTCGGGGCCGAACTCGATCGGCAGCCCGCCGGCATCGGAAGCTCCGGCTCCGTTGGGACCGCGAAAGCGAGGCCAGTCCCCACCGGCCAAAGCGATCAGCGGCAGCGCCAAGGCGGCCGCCGTGATGCGACGCGAGATACGGGTCCTAGTTGGGGTGATCTTGATCCGCATAATTGCCGTCAGTTTCCCAAAAAACTCCCCGGACCTGCACTCAGTAGCGACCGGCACTCTTGCCGGTCCCACTCCATCCAACTACCAACCCAGCGCATACGACTTATCGCGCCGCGGTCCGGCCGCCCCGAACAACACACCCCTTTGCGAATCCACCCGCAGCGCCGTCGCATCGCCCACCGACCAAGGCTCGCTCACCATCACCTGATGGCCGAGCTTTTCAAGCGCCTCGACCACGTCTGCCGCGATACGGTTCTCGATCCGTAGCGTCCCCGGGCGCGATGCATGCCGGTAGAAGGAACTCGGGAAATCGAAGATCTGAAACATCACGGCATCAGTTGCTTCCTGGATATCCATATTGAACTCGACGACGTTCAACAGGAATTGCAGATTCACCTGATCTTGCGCGTCGCCGCCGGGTGTACCCCAGGCCAGATAGGGCTTGCCGCCTTTCAGCGCCAAGCTGGGTGTCAGAGTCGTGCGCGGACGTTTGTGGGGAGCCAGAGCATTAGCGTGCTTCGGGTCCAGCGTGAACGCTTGTCCACGGGTACCGAGAACAAAGCCGAGCCCTTCCAAGATCGGTGAATGCCGGAACCAGCCGCCGCTCGGCGTAGCCGAGAAAACGTTCCCCGCGGCGTCAGCCACACGCGTTCCGGTCGTTCCCGGAGCGTCGGGGCGGAGTTCGATCGACTCCGGGATCGCGCCGTGCGCCATCGTCTCGGGATGAAACGGATACGGATTGCCCGGCCGCATCTCAAGCGAGGGCTTCGTGAGGTCGATGAGTTTGCGGCGTTGGGCGGCATACGCTTTCGAAAGCAGACCCCGCTCGGGGACGCCGACGAAATCAGGATCGGCGTAATACCATTCGCGGTCGGCATAAGCGAGTTTCATCGCCTCGGCCAGCAGGTGAATGTAGGCCGGGGAATTGTGGCCGAGCTCCTTGAGATCGTAGCCTTCGAGGATGTTCAGGGTTTGCAGCAGTACCGGTCCCTGCGACCAGAACCCGGCCTTGTAGACCTCGACGCCGCGGTAGGTCGTCTTGGCGGGTTCTTCGACGCGGGCGCGGTATTGGGCGAAGTCTTCCAACTCGAGCAGACCCGCTGAAACCGTGCCGTTGGCATCGCGGGGCTTGAAGCCCTTCTGGTAAGCGACGATTTCCCGGGCCAAGTCGCCGCGATAGAAGAGATCCCGCGCTGCCTGAAGACCCGCCGACCGGCCCTGCTCGCGATGGGCTGCCTCGGCCGCGACCAAGCGTTTCAAGGTACGGGCCAGGTCTTTCTGAACAAATACGTCGCTGCCGGCCGGAACATCTCCGCCCGGCAAGAATACTTTTCTTGAAGTGTCCCATTCGGTGCGAAAACGTTGTTCCTGCTCGAGAATGTGGCCGCGAAACTGACCGTACATCGGGAAACCATTCTCGGCCAGGTCAATCGCCGGCGCCATGACGTCGGCGAGCGAAAGCGTCCCGAATTGGTCGAGCGCGAGAATGAGCGTGTCGACCACCGGCGGCACGACGGCGCCGAGAAAGCCGTCGCCCGGAACGTATTCAATCTTGCGCTCTCGAAACCACTCGATCGTCGCCCGCCGCGGCGCAAATCCGTGTCCGTTAAGGGAGACGACCTTTTCTTGTTCGGCGAGGTGGATCAGGATCGGCACTTCGCCGCCCAACCCGAAACGGTCAAACTCAACGACGGCCTGCGCGAAAACCGCCGCAACACCGGCGTCGACGGCGTTGCCGCCGTTCTTGAGCATCTCGAGCCCGGCATCGCTTGCGCGGTGATGGCCTGTCACCACGACCCCGCGCGTCCCCATGATGACGGGCCTCGTGCCCGCGACAAGTCCGAGCGCGGCGACCCCGACGCAAACAGAGCAGCGAAGAAACGCCCTTACAACGCCGCACCCGAAAACACCCATCTTGCGGGGCAGCATAGCAGAACGGACCGCACGCCACGAAACAAGATGGACCCCACGGACCCCACGGCCGTCCTTATGACCGGCGCTAGCTTGAGAAAGGGATAAGGGATCTGGGAGCGCCGGCTCGGGTCGCCTCTCAGAAAATCCCTTTCAGACGGATGAGGGCTTACACCTGACTCCCAAAATCGCAAGCGACCGCAGCCGCGACGGCGGGATACGAAGTCAAGCTGTCTTGCGGTAAGCGACTTCTTCGTAGGCCAATCCAACGCGGAAAGTCTCGCCGTTCTCGCAGCGGCAATAGACGACCCGTGCCCGGCCCTGGAGATTCAACGATAAGTCGGCGTTGGCCAGCTCGCCTTCGAGGGCCACGGTCGAGCCTTCGACAAGGGGCACGTACATTTCGACCCCGACCCCACTCTCGGTCACATCAACGAGTTTCGCGGCAAAAGTCCGAAGGGAACCCTGCTCGTCATAAGTAGAGACCTTCAGCCCGGCCGGAAGATCGACCGCCTTGCGGGCGGTATGGCGGCGGTCGAACATTTTTTCGCTCATGCTGTACATATCGGCAAATCGGCGTCGGATCTTTAAGGAGAACCTCGGCGAAGCGGGCAACAGAGGCAAGGCCCGCCGTGCGGCCGTGGCGGTGCCGGGCGCGCCGCACACGCCGAATTGCTATGATTTCACGGGCCGTCGGCCAAGCGGCCCGTTGTCAGGAGGGTCCCTCGTGAAGTCTGATTCCACTCGCCGCCGCTTTCTGGAATCAGCCGCCGCGTTGGCCGCCTGGGGCGCGGGCTGCGCCCCTTCCGCGCCGCCCGAAGAACCGGCACCCGAGCCCGCCGCCGTGCCGCGCATGAAGCTTTCGCTGTCGGCGCGCGTTGCCGAGTCGTTCAGTAACAAACGCGAGGCGTCGCTGAATATCCACGAGCTGATCGCCCTGGCGCAAGAAATCGGCTATGACGCGCTTTGCATGCGCGCTTCGCAAGTGGGCGTTCACTCGCCGCCGGAAAAGGTCACTGAGATCAGCGAGGCTATCCGCGCCGCCGGACTGGTCGTTTCGATGGCGACCGGAGACTTCTACGTCCCTCAGAACGACAACAACGGCCCCGATGGGCTGCGCAACATCACGCCCTATCTCGACCTGGCGGAGTCGTTCGGGCCCCCCCTGATTCGCATCTGCATGAAAAGGGACGAAGACATTGAGTGGGCGCAAAGAACAAGCGACGAAGCCGCCGAGCGCAATATCCGCTTGGCGCATCAGTCCCACAACTCGAGCCTTTTCGAAACCGTCGAGGGCTCCCTGCGTGTCCTTAAGGCCGTGGGACGCGAGAATTTCGGGATCATCTACGAGCCGGCCAACTGGTTCATCGCCGGTGAGCAATACGGCAAACACGGCATCGAGGCGGTGCGGGACTACATCTTCAACGTCTACGTCCAGAACCACAAGCTCAATCCTGAAGCCGAGAGTGCCGTCAATACCTGGGGCAAGGGCCCGGTTCCGATCGACCATATTGGTGTCTGGGAACCGGGCGGCGTCAATTTCGAGGAAATGTTCGAGACGCTGCACGGCATCGGCTACAGCGGTTACGTGACGGTTCACCAAGCTTTCGCCGGCATCATGTCGGTCGAGGAAGCCGTGCGGAAGAGCTACGATTACCTGAAGCCGCTTTCGGTCTAGAGCCGCGCGATCGAGGCGAGCCCGAGGATCCATTGTCCAACTTCCCGCTCAGCCGGCTGCTCTCCTTGCTCGCCATGCTCGACCTAATCGCTCTTACCGCATCGGCGCAAGCCCAAACCGGTTGGACGCCCGCCCGAATCGAGCAGTTCCTAATCGAAGCTCGGGTCCTTTCGACGCGCCCGATTTCCCAAGGCGTGACAAACTCACTGCGCGCCACGCTTCATGACGGCGCCGTAACCCACGACGCGCAGATTCAAAGCATCGACGTCGTCCATCGAAGCTTTCAAACCTCCGCCGGCTACGAACTAGATTTCCGAGACAGCTACAAGTTCAACATCGCCGCGTATCGTTTGAGCAGGTTGCTTGGACTGGACGCTGTCCCGGTCAGCGTTGAGCGCAGGTTCGACGGCAAACGGGGCGCGATGACCTGGTGGATCGACGATGTGCTGATGACCGAGAAGCTCCGTTACCAGCGCAAGATCGAACCGCCCAACACGACCGAGTGGAATCAGCAGATCCACCGCGTACGCGTCTTTGACCAACTGATCTACAACGTCGATCGGAACCTCGGCAACTTGATCATCACCAAGGACTGGAAGGTCTGGATGATCGACCACACCCGCGCCTTTCGCACGCACAAGAAGCTGTCAAAACCCGAGCAGCTACTGCGCTGTGATCGGGCCCTGCTCGCCGCACTGCGAGCTCTTAATCTCAAGGAAACGGCGTCATCGGTACGGGGCTACTTGACCAAGCCCGAGGTGCGCGCGCTACTGGCGCGTCGAGACCGCATCGTCGGCCACTTTGAAGAGCGGATCGAGCGGCTGGGGGAGGACAAGGTGCTGTTTGACTACGGCGCCCCGTAGGAGTGCCTACGGGGCGTCTGTCGATAGAGCTGAACGATAGAGTTGCACGTGGGGCCTCAACAGACCCGATCGAGCCAAGACGCACCAGCCGCAGGAGGCTTGGTAGCCAACGCCCGCATCGGCTATCAGACGGCGTAAGACCACGACGTCGTCGGGACGGTGGTAGCTGTCGATCAGAAGCGCGCGGCCGTACTTCCCCAGCGTTTCGGATGCGCCGAGCAGAGCCTCGCGTTCCGCCCCCTCGATGTCAAGCTTGATCAAATCGACTCGCGGGAGCCCTAACCGCCCGACCAACTCGTCAATGGTCGTCACGCGGACGGTGATTTCCTTTTCCCCATGCTTTTCTACGAAACTGCTTGCCCCCGAGTGCAACGACGCGACGTAGAGCGTCATGGTCCCTTCCTTGCTCCACACGCCCTCGGGCACGACGACCACACGCCCCGAGGCGATCTCCTCGCGGAAGTTGCGCCGCAAACATTCGACCTGCGTGGGATCGGGGTCGATCGCAACTACCTTGGAGGCACCGTTGGCCAGCGACTGATGAACGAACGTTCCAACATGCGCACCGCAGTCAATAACGATGTCTCCTTCCCGGATCAGGGTTTCCCCAAACCGTTCCTGGATTCGATTTCGCTCGCCTAAGTGGTAAGCCAGGAGCGCCGCCCCCTCGTGCAGACCACTCTTGCGAATCCAAAAGCTTCGCTTTGGGTGATAGACCTGTTGGAGATCGAAGGTCTCGTCGTACTGTCGCACTTCGATCTGATTCTTGTGATGAAGGACCCATCCGCTGAAGCTCTCCAAGTCGTAGTAGTAGGTGACGATGGATCCCCAGGGGCAGTCGGGGGCGTTGCCGAGCATCTTCTGGCCGACGGCCCACAGCGTCCCAATGCCCGGTGCCAGAATCTTGGGCTGTGCGATCGATAACCCTACGCCGATCAACAGAAGTACTCGAACGGGGAGGGGGACCCGGGCGTTAAATCGGTCGGTCAATGAAGCCATAAAGACGAGTCTATTGGGACCTCATCGACGGCGACGGGGGCTGGTGCTGGAGGAGGGGGTCGAACCCCGCGCGCACCTTTACTGTCTGCAACTTACTGATTCTGTTAGCCCGCCTAGCCCCTGGAACCCTTGGAAACGCCCTTCCGTTGTACGCCAGTTGTACACGGGTAACTTTAACGGGGGTCGGGGGCCTGACCCCTTGCCTCCGGAGCAAGAGGTCGCGCGTTCGAATCGCGCCGGGCGTACCACCTTTTTCCCTGTTCATTGCAGGGTAACCCACTCTAAACAAACCTCTTCCGCTTCGTCTCGTCCGTTTCATTGCAGCGGTCGTTGTGAGAGAAGTGTACTCTCGGGTACGCGACTTTGGCCGTGTTGGGTGCCGTTTTTTGGCGTTTTGCCGTCTTTACTGCCGTGTAGATTCGGGGGTGGGTCGTGACCCCCTACTACGACGAAGACGGCGTGCAAATTCTCCATGGGGACTGCCGGGAAGTGTTGCCGGAACTGGGTCTCGCAGATGCACTGATAACAGATCCCGTGTGGCCTGGTACGTCAGTTCCAGAGTTTCAAAAGCGGAATGCCTGGGCGCTACTTGACGAGGCACTTTCTTGCGGTCCGCACGTTCACCGTTTGGCTATACATCTCGGGCGAGACACGGACCCTCGGTTTTTACAAGGCGTTCCGCCAGGCTACCCGTTCTTTGCTGCATGTTGGCTCGACTGCGCCCGCCCGCATTACAAGGGTCGGCTGCTGGCAGGAGCGGATGTGGCGTACCTGTTCGGCCCGCCTCCGCCTTCGGTTCCAGGCGGTCGTGTGGTCCCCGGTATTTTTCGAGACCACACCTCGGATGGCAAGCAGGCGGATCACCCGTGTCCCCGCAAACTGGGACACGTCACATGGCTGGTTGACAAGTGGTCCGCGCCAGGGGAAATGATCCTCGATCCGTTTATGGGCTCGGGAACGACTCTGCGAGCCGCCAAGGACCTAGGCCGCCGCGCCATCGGCATCGAGATTGAGGAGAAGTACTGCGAGATCGCCGCCAAGCGATTGTCTCAGAGGGTATTGGAGTTCCAACCATGACTCCCCTTTATTCAGTGATGGATGACATGATTTCCCGGTAACCCCGGAGAAGGAGAGATAGATGGCAACAAAAGAGCAAGTAGAACAATGGCAAGGGCTGGAGCCGGTTTATCCGATTATGGACCGATCAGACGGGA
Source organism: Bryobacterales bacterium (assembly GCA_965248105.1). GTDB lineage: Bacteria > Acidobacteriota > Terriglobia > Bryobacterales > UBA6623. The sequence continues at coordinate 50,702 of CBDFIK010000002.1, read as the reverse complement.
CGAATCGCTACAAGCAGAAGCACGGCGAGGAAGCAAAACCGCCGGCTTCTCAACTGTACGAGACGGACCCGCTGTATGACCGAGGCCCCCCGAAGGGTAGGCGAATGCGCTCGCGAAAGGTGTATGTGAATCACCGCAACGCTTACCGCCAAAACAAGAGCACGTTGATCGAGGTGTACGGGACCGAGCACCCTGAGCTCGGGGATATGCCTGAGAAGGTTCGGTCCGAATTGGAGCGCTGGGGCCTAGGGCAGCCGATTTTCGGCCTGATCCGGCAGCAGTCTACGACCGTCACGACCGTCATCAACCACGACGAGGACGGCAAACCGCGCCTGGACCCGCTCAGCGGACAGGTGGTTACTCAAGTGCTCACGCCGAAGTCCGCGCACCAAGCGACGTTCGTCCTTTCCCTGGCGCATGAGGTTGATCCGATCAACGAGTTTCGGCGGTTCACTTTCGAGTTGTTCGATGCAAACGCCGAGGCACGTGTGAGCTCGATTGTCTCGGTATATCAACACGTTCTAGTGGGGCTGGCCGGGAGATATCGGCAAGCGAGTTGGATTCCGACCGAATGGCATCCCGAGGCGCGTGCGACGAGGGAGCTTGGCGAGCGATTGCGGCAGCAACTTGAAGCTAGGGCGGCCTAAAGACCCGTGTTGATCTCTCGATCAGGGGGCCAAAAGTCGTCTGCGGGAGGAAGGCGGGGCGGCTGTTACAGGCAGTCGTCCCGCACCTCATCGGGAAGAATACCACGTTGGAGAAAGCGTACGAGCGGGGGGTGCGGAGTGAGCTTTTCCATGACAGCCAAACCAAACTTCTCGGACCTCATCCCTAAATTCGACGACATACTATCTCGCGGACTCTGCGTGGGGGTTGGCGACCGAGACGGGCAGATGTGCATTGAGGCCGCTATCTGCGCGGCCATGGACCTGCCGCATGGCGACGAACCGGACTGCGTGGCGAAGTCGGTCCGTAGCTACAAAATTACCCTTAACGACTCCTCGTGGTCCAGCGCGGCGGCGCGGGCGCGGGGACTCCGTAATCTCGGAATTGCTCAAATCGGATCGAGGGGCGTTGTGGACGACCAAGAGTTCGCAAAGCGACTTGCCGAGCAGACGATTCGAGAATTGATCCCGACCCTATTCCGAGAAGTATTCCCGGATCGGCAGGAGTGCCTGGACGCCGCTGATCGATGTGCGTCTGAAGGTACTACCGCCAGTGCCGACAGGGCCGCCTGGGCCGCCAGGGTCGCCTGGGCCGCCAGGGTCGACAGGGCCGCCAGTGCCGCCAGTGCCGACAGGGCCGCCAGTGCCGCCTGGGCCGCCAGGGCCGCCAGTGCCGCCAGGGTCGCCACCTGGGCCACCAGTGCCGCCTGGGCCGCCAGGGCCACCAGTGCCGTCGGGGCCGTCGGGGCCGCCTGGACCGCTAGTGCCGCCAGTGCCGCCGGGGCCGGCGCCGGGGCCGCCAGTGCCGCCGGGGCCGCGGATAAGTACCTGCTATTGAGTGCCTCGCTCGCCCTTGAGGTTCTGCGAGAGCTCAATTCGCCGGGGTGCGAGTGGTTGGAATGGCGAGCTGCTGAGGGAGGGTGTGCGTGAGCAAGTACTGTGTCCATGGCAACGGAGAAACCATTACCGGATTCAGGAGCCTCGTAGGGGAGAAGCTGATCGAGCCGTTCATCTCGTCGTTCTGGTCGGCGGACGGCAAGCCTGGGGAAATCACGTCCAACCGTTTTGACCGGATAGCGGCGGAAATTCCGCTATCCGGCGACGGTATTGTGATTTGCGGGCCGGTGGAGGTCGAGACGTATCTCAGCGTCCATTTCAAGGTAATCGAGTCGGACCAGCCACCGGATCACATCATCGACAACGTCGTCGGAATCGCCAACAAGATTGCTCCGTTGGCCGGACCCGGCGGCGCGGCGGTCAAACCTCGGGGCATCGGTGCTGTCATCGGCGTTGGCTATGAACAAGGACGATGTGCTGTACTCGCACACGCTGTCCACGGAGCCGATTGACCAGCTCGAAGTCACGTTCGGGAACGACAGGCTCGAAGGGGCGTTGACGGCAAGGCGGATCGGCGGATCGGACTAGCGAACTTGGGCGGGCGGAAGCCGTTCGGGGCTTTCTGCCGGACACCGGGACACCGGGGGCTTCCGTAGCCAAGGCGGATTCCTTACTGCAATAGGTCGTTCACGCAGTCCCGAAAGCAGGAACAGGGGGTGTCGACAACCCGCCTGCTTTCCTCGCTTCCAAGAACCTTAAGCCTTTTATTAGTAATGAGTTGATAGCGTCGACGGCATTGACCTTTTTTCTCGGTTTGCCATGGCAAAGTTGACAGGTAAAAAGGAAAGGGTGGCGGAGCGCTACACCGTGGCACAAGTTGCCAAGGCCCTCCGCGAGTCGGATGGGCGTGTTAGCGGCACGGCGGCGGCCCTGAAGTGCTCGCGTACTGCTGTATACGGCTATCTGGAGCGACACGAAGCCCTTGCGGAGGTTACCCAAGAGGCTCGGGAAAACGCTTTGGACGTCGCCGAAGACAAACTCATGAAGCTGGTGCGCGCGGAGAACCTAACGGCGATCATCTTCTACCTGAAGACCCAGGGCAAGCAACGTGGGTACATCGAGCGGGCCGAGCACGATCTGAACCCGGGCAACAGGCCCGTAGAATTCACGATCAAGATGAGCGAAGGTGCTTGAGCCGATCCGCCATACTTACACCCGGCCGTGGCTCTACCCGAAGCAGCTTGCGGCGATCTTTACCGAAACTCGCTACTCCCTAATTGAAGCCGGCACGAAGGCCGGCAAGACGTTCGCGTGCATTTTATGGATTGCCGAAAAGGCGATGCTGGGTAAGCGCGGGCAGCAGTTTTGGTGGATCGCCCCCGTCTACCACCAAGCCCGAATCGCCTACCGAAGGCTGAAGAACGCGCTACCCGAGGGCTTGTTTGTCCCGAACGACAGCGCCATGACAATTACCCTGGTCAACGGGGCTACGATCGTTTTTCGTTCGGGAGAGAAGCCCGACCCCCTCTATGGCGAAGACGTTCACGCCATGGTGATCGACGAGGCGAGCCGTCTGCGCGAGGAAGCGTGGCATGCCGCCCGTTCGACCCTGACCGCCACCCGCGGCCCGGTGCGTATCATCGGGAACGTGAGGGGCCGCAAGAATTGGATGTACCGGCTTGCGCGACGGGCTGAGTCTGGTGAGTCGGAGATGGAATACCACCGCATTACGGCCGACGACGCCGTTGCTTCGGGGGTGCTTGATGCGGAAGAGATCAGAGACGCGGAGTCGGTCTTGCCGGAAGCGGTTTACCGCGAACTCTACTACGCCGAGGCGTCGGACGACCAGGGCAACCCGTTCGGAGCTCAGGCGATCGAAGAATGTATCGGGCCGCTAAGCGACGCCGCGCCCGAGGTCTGGGCGTGGGACCTCGCGAAACGCCAGGACTGGACCGTAGGTGGAGCGCTGGACCGCGATGGCGGTGTGTGCCGATTGAAACGGTTTCAGCTGCCCTGGGAAGAAACGGTGCGGATCATACGCACAGAAACCGGCAACCTGCCGGCGCTGATCGACTCTACGGGCGTCGGGGACCCGATCGTGGAGCGGCTGCAGCGGGACCTACTGGGCGTCGAGGGCTTCGTATTCACCTCAATGAGTAAGCAGCGCATTATGGAAGGGTTGGCGGTGGCGATCCAGCACCGCGAGGTCACCTACCCGGAAGGCCCAATCGCTCTGGAGCTTCGGCAATTCGAGTACGTCTACACCCGAACGGGTGTGCGCTACTCCGCCCCGGAAGGGGCGCACGATGATTGCGTGTGCATGTTGGCCCTCGCCGTCCAGATGCGCTCGCAAACGGCCCCGATGTCTTGGCGACCGGTGGAAGAGGCGGAGAAGCCAGAGCAACGGGAAGAGGCGGTATTCTGGGAGGCGTGATGAAAACGGATCAGCCCGTGGGCTTTCTCGACCCTTACGCCGAATAGAACCGTGGCAAGTTAGCAACAGCACCACTATATTGTGGTGTACACTATACCCGTGCTCCGTCAGCTCTGGCACGGGTACCACAACCTGAAAGCGCTGTTCACCGCGCCGCGCTCGATGACGCTCGGCTCACTCCTGCCGGGCACCGATATCAATTACCAGCAGAAGGTCGGCAGGGGCTTCGGGTCCTCGGTCGTCATGGCCCCGGTACACTGGATCGCCCGGACCTTCCCGCAGGCGGTTCTGACGGTCGAGATCGACGGCGAGCCGATACCAGATCACGGCCTCACTCAACTGGTCGACAGACCCAACAACTTCTACGCCGGGCTGGCCCTGTGGATCTCGACGATCTTCTCTTACGTCCTGGACGGGAATGCCTACTGGTTGATCGTCAGAGACCCCCAGACTCTAGCGCCGATCGAGCTTTGGTACGCGCCGCACTGGATGATCGAGCCCAAGGGGGGCGACAGCGGCGCGGAATTCGTCACCCATTACGAGTACCGGCCGCGGGGTGTGATGATCCGTCTTGACCCTGAAGACGTCATCCACTTTCGCTACGGCCTCGACCCGCAGAACGTGCGCAAGGGCATTAGCCCACTCGCATCGCTGTGGCGTGAAATCTTCACGGATGACGAGGCGTCGAACTTCACGGCGGCCCTGCTGAAGAACATGGGCTTGGCAGGGGTCGTGATCTCGCCGGCGTCGGACAAACCCGTGGGAATCGACGAGTTGAACCAGACGCGGAAATACGTCACCGAACGGCTCACAGGCGATCGTCGCGGGGCCCCTATGGTTCTGAGCGGGGCGACCGAAATAAAGCAGATGGCTTTCAGTCCTCAGCAAATGGCACTCGGGGAGCTGCGCAACGTTCCCGAAGAGCGGGTGTGCGCGATGCTGGGGATTCAACCTGCCGTGATCGGCTTCGGGACCGGACTCCAACAAACCAAAGTCGGCGCCGTGATGAAGGAAATCGTCGCCCTTGCCTGGCACTCAAACCTGATCCCTATGGGCAAGGTGTTCGCCTCCGAGCTGGCCCGATGCCTCCTGCCGGAGTTTGAGGAACAGCCCGACCGCGCAAAGGCTTTCTTTGATCTCAGCGGCGTAGAGGCGCTGCAAGAGTCCGCGAACGACAAAGCCGAAAGAGCTACAAAGCTCCTGGCGGGGGGTGCTATTACGCGGGCCCAAGCGAAGCAGGAAACGGGGTTTGAGGTCTTTGTTGGTGACGACGTTTACATGGTGCCGGCAAACCTCATCGAAGTCCCTGCAAACGTGCCGCAAAAGGCTCGACGCGGCGAGACCGGCCTAAAGCAGGAAGACTTCGACCCGCCGCTACACCCCCCCGACCGGCGTCGCCTCAACCGAAGCCAGCAACGGCTACGTGCGGTTCTTATCGGGGACCACAACACGCTAAGCCGCGCCATGGAAGACGATGTGGTGAAAGTCATGGATCGGCTAGGTTCCATGGCCGAAAAGGCGGCCCGGGAGTTTGCCGAGGGTAAGGACGCCCTAGACGATGCGGAAACCATCGTGATCGGCATGGAGATCGCGGCCCTGCAGCTCGACCTACAGCGAGTAGGCGAAACGCATTCCTTACGCATCGCCCAGAAGGTATTCGAGCGGGTCGGCGCGGAACTCGATCTGACCATCGGAATGCCTGACCCGGTTGCACAGGAGATCATCGCCGCGGGCGGCCGGGGCATGGGCCTCGTGGACCTCGACGGCCAGACTCGCCAAGCGTTGTTTCGCGAACTGGAGAAGGCCCGCGAGGAAGGTTTGGGGATACCTGAGATCACCCGGCGCATTCGTGACCGCGTGGCAGCCGGGCGCTACACGTCGCCCCAGATGCGAGCACGGCTCATTGCGAGGACCGAGACGAAGAATGCCCAAAGGAATAGCGTCTTGACCGCCTATCGCGAGTCAGGGCGGGTTCAGCGGGTGGTTGTGGTGGATAACGTAACCGGCCACAACGACCCCGATTGCAGCTTTTGGAACGGCCGTGAGGTGACGCTTGCGCACGCTGCGGAGCTCGGCAGGCAAGAGCACCCGAACGGCACACGAGACTTCGTGCCGGTCATTGTGTAGCAGATTTACCACAGCACCACTTCAAAGTGGTGTACACTATTGCTAACTCACTGTCGCGGACAGCCGGTCGGCTTGGCATCTACCCCCGTCAGGCTGGCCGGCTCTCGAAAAGGTGATGGAAACCAAGAGCTTCAGACTGAAGGAATTCGACGACGAGGGCGTAGGGTCCGCCGTCATCGCGACGCTTGGCGTTCTTGACCGCGACGGCGACGTAATTCTTCCAGGCGCGTTTGGGGTACAGCACGTTGCTGTTGTTCCTGCACACGACGCGAGTGTCGTTCCCCTCGGGAAAGCTGTCATTTCTGAGCGGGGCAATGAAGCCATCGCAGAATTCAACCTCAACACCAACATCCAAGGTGGCAAAGAGTGGGCGTCGCACCTAAAATTCGATCTTGCCCACGGTGAGGCCGTTCAGCAGTGGTCGTTCCGCTACGACGTGATCGACGGCGCCACGGGAGAATTCGGAGGCGAGCCCGCACGGTTTCTGAAATCTCTCCAAGTGCCTGAAGTCTCTCCCGTACTTGTAGGTGCGGGGATTAACACCCGCACGATGGCCGCGAAAGCCCGCGACGACTCAGCCAACATCATCAAGGAATTCGTCGGGCAAACCCCCGATACGCTCAGCGTTGAAGGGTTAAGGGCGGCCATCGCCAAACTCAACGGCGAAGGGTTTCAAGACGAGCCCTGGGTCAAACACCGCCAAGCGATCCACGACGCCTTGGCCGTGTTCCTGAAGGCTGCGAAGGTCGACCCGCCCGAGCTGAAGTCTATCGAGGAAATGAAAGCCGCCCTCGCAGGGGCGCGAGAATTCCTGCGGTTTGAGCAGATCAGATTCGAGCAACTACGAGGAGCGAGAACATGACCGAATTAGTCGAAAAGCGCAACCGCCTGAAGTCTTTGCAAGACGCGATGGGCGCGGTGTTTACCGCTGCCGGGAAAGACATCGATTTCACCAAAGTCGAGACGATCAACGGCGAAGACTTCAAGGGTAAGAGCACCGTGGAGAAAGCCGAGAAGATCCGTGCCATGAATGACGAAATGGCGGACCTAGGGACCGACGTTGATTCACTCGTCGCCGCGGAAAAAGCCCTGAAGGCTGCACGGCGTACACCGGATGTACCGGAAGTCGGCGACAAGATCACCCACCCGGATCAACTCAAGGGCCGTCCCAAGAGTTTCGGCGATCAGGTCGTTGCCAGCGACTGGTACAAGCATGTCAAGCAACACGGCGCGAAGGGCGAGAGCGACCCGGTAGGTCAACTGAAGTACGGCGTTGCCGAAATGAAGACGCTGTTTCAAACAACCGCCGGACTTGCTCCCGAGTCCACGCGCACGGGCCTGATCGTTGATGCCGTCACGCGGCCGATTCAGATTCTCGACATCATCCCGACCACGCCGACCGGGCAAGCCGCATTCGTCTACCTCGAAGAGACGACCCGGACTCACGCAGCAGCCGAGAAGGCGGAAGCAGCGGCCTACGCGGAAAGCACATTCGCTCTCACCGAGCGGTCATCCACCGTCCGCAAAATCACCGACTCGATCCCGGTAACCGACGAGCAACTGGCCGACGAGCCGGTAGTCAACGGCTACCTGTCTGGCCGCTTGGAGTTTGGCCTTCGGCAGCGACTAGACGGCCAGCTGATTACCGGCGACGGTACTCCCCCGAACTTGACGGGTATCTTGAACGTGGCGGGCATCCAGACACAGGCCAAGGGCGGGGATCCCACGTTCGATACGGCGATGAAAGCTCTTACGCTGGTCCGCGTCACGGGGCGGGCGGTACCCAACGCGTTCATCATGCACCCCAACGACTGGGAAACGTTGGTTCTGACTCGGACGGCGGACGGCATCTACATCTTAGGCAACCCACAGAACCAGACGACAAACCGGCTTTGGGGTCTTCTGGTGGTCGTGTCCGACGCCATTACCGAAAACACGGGGCTAACCGGCGACTTCGCAAACTTCTCGATCTTGGCCGAGCGTCAAGGCGTCCAGGTGCGAACCGGCTTCGTGAACGACGACTTCACCAAGGGCCGGGTAACGATGCGCGGCGATCTCCGGGTTGCCTTCGCGGTCACCCGCGCGACCGCCTTCTGCACCATGACCGGAATTTAAGGAGCCGCCATGGCGAACCGACGACTGACACCCGAGAAGGCCCTTGTTGCGGGACTTACGACCACAATCCTAAGCGACATCCTGACCGCCGACACCCATCAGGTGAGAAACAACGGCCGGGTGTTCCTGCGGATCGTCAAGGGCGGAGCCGGTAACGCCGTGCTGACCTTCATCACCCCCGGGAACGTGGGCGGCTACGCCATCACCGACCCCACGGCGACGGTAGTCGCCACCACGGGAATCATGATCATCGGGCCTTTCCCGCCCGCCATTTTCAACAACTCGAACGGCGATCTTGAGTGGACCGTTGACGATGTGGTCGGTCTGACTTGCGAAGTGGTTCAGCTCTAGGAGGCAGCGCTATGCCAGTGATTTCCGGCGGAAACATCATCAGCGACCCGGCCCAACCCGATTCGGGAGCCTTGACGGGCGGCTCTAATCTACGGATTGCCCGCGCCACCTACGACTTCGCCGTAGACGGCGGGGCCCAAGGCGCGATCAACCTTCTCCCGGCCGCCGAGATCCCCGACAACGCGATTGTCATGGGCGGTTGGCTGGAAGTCGAGACGGTTCCCACCAGCGGCGGTGCGGCTACGATCGGGTTGGACTTGAATGCCACCGACGACATCCTGGCCGCTACGGTGATCTCCGGTGCACCCTGGTCGAGCACGGGCCTTAAGGACATCTTGCCGGACATGACGGGCAGCGCCGCGGTCAAGACCACCGCAGCCCGAAACCCGACCGCCACGATCGGCGCGGCAGACCTGACGGCGGGCAAGTTTAACATCGTCCTCTTCTACATCGTTGTCGAATAATGTGTGTCGGCTCATCGCCTTAACAGCACTGAAACCGCTGAATCGAATATTGCAGCTCGTGACGAAGGCGGTACGCTGGCGGCTGAATACACCGTTACCTGCCGGATCACCACCGACGACGCCCAGACCCTCGACTTCTCTTTCTTGGTCCTCATCCGCCAAGAGTAATTGCCTCCGTTTTCCCTACAGCACCACTAACATGTGGTGTACACTATGGGCAACCATCTGGAGGTGGCCAAATGTTTGTCAGCGATCGCAGGCTGTATCTGACCGCCGACCGGGAGCGCGTCGTGGAGCACGGCGACCCCGAGGCGGCGTTTCTGCTGGTCGGGAAAGGCTGTGAACTACCGATGGCGGAAGCGAAACGCTTCGGGCTCAAGGAACGGCCGACGGAGGAAACCAAAGAGGTTACGGCAGGCGAGAACAAGGGGGCCACCCCCACCAGGATCGTCCAACCGGAGAGCAAGCGCACCTCACGCAAGCCGAGGAAGTAAATGGCCCTGCTGACCCCGGCGGCTGTCAAAGAGAACTTCGAAACGGACCTAGATGACGTTCCGTTGCAACGCCTGCTTGACGATGCCGAGAGCGAGATTGACCGGCTGTTCGGGAAGCTCGCGTCCCAGACCGACACGGCGGAAGGTTTCACCCGCTCGGTCTTTACGAGCCGACCGGTATCAACGGTCACGAGCGTAACCGAGATCATTGACGATGTTTCAACCGTGCTCGCGACCGACGACTACAGGCGGATCGGCAGCCGCGAGTTTCGGCGCCAGGTGGACGGCACCAACGGGCGCCGTTTGTGGGGCGATGAGGTTGCGATCGTCTATGCGCCCGTGTCGGACTCGAATCAGCGAACACGCGTGCAACTGGACTTGGTAAAGCTGGCCGTTCAATACAACGGAATGAAGTCTGAACAGCTCGGGACGGCGCTGAAGTTTGAGCACGTCGATTACGAAAAGGAACGCAGCGCCATCTTGTCGAGGCTGAATTGGCTGCTGGTGGCATGACGAACCCCGCTGTCCGATCCCGAATGACTCACCGCGCCGCGATCACGCGCGACACCGAGATCGGCACGGATAATTTCGGGCAACCGCAGACGGCTCCGAAAGCGTTGTGTACGGTCCCTTGTCTGGCTTGGGCCTCGACCATCAGACGAGTGGTCGACGGCAAGAAGCTGGCCGTGATCCCCGTTGTTGAGGCTGTGGTCCCCTCGGCGGCTGACGTTGCCGAGTCCGACCAGGTTGCCTCCGTTACCAACCGTGAGGGCGTGGTGATTTTCAGCGGGCCGATGACGGTCTTGTCCGTGGAAGACACTCGCAACGGATTCAAAACGGTCCTGGCGCGAAGGGCGAAGGCGGCGTAATGGCGGCTCCCTCTCTGATCTGGAACGGCGACGACGTTAAGGCGAAGGTACTTGCCGCCGCCGAAAAGGGCATCGACAAGACGATGGCCGCGGCGGTGCGCGACACCAAGGGCAGCCACCCCGGCTGGAAGAACATCACGGGTTTGGCTGAAGGCAGCGTACGGATCGTGAAGTTCGCGACACGTCAAGGCAACCGCGTTTCGGGTCAGTGGGGCAGCTTGGGCGTTAAGTACGTGATCTTCCTGGAACTCAAACACGGCTCGTTTCTGCGCATGTCGGGTGATCGAAATTACCCGATGCTGGCCGGGGTGATCAGAAAGGCTTTCGGTGGCTGACTTTGTCCCGTGGCTGGCCGCGGCGTTGTTCTTTGTTCTGTGGATCGCGGAACGCGTGAGACAGAGGCGGCGGAATAGAAACCTGAAAGCATTTAGGCGAATCGTAGATGGCTGAGCAAGCTGACATTGTCGGCGCGGTGCGCGACTTCCTGGCCGGCGTTTTCGACCTGTTCCAGTTGGTCGATACGCGTATCTTTGCCATTGACCTTCCCGCCCCGCAATCGAGGTCGATGCCGCGGGCCGCACTGGTCCTCTCACCCGCGGGCGGGTTGCCGTCCGACGACTTCGTGAGGATCGCCGGAATTCGTTTTGATCTGTTGTGCTACGGCAAAACGCCGTTGGAAGCGGACAGCGTTCGCCGCGTCGCTCACGAGGCCCTGAAGCAGATGAGCCGCAAGACGCACCAGGACGTAATCCTACATTCGGCTGTGCTCTCGTCAGGGCCGACCTTTTTCCGGGACCAGGACACCGAATGGCCGATGGCCGTTGAAACCTGGATGGTACGAGCCGCTGAATGCTTGGCGGCGTAAGGGGGTAGGGAAAGTGCAGAACATTCATGTCTCAGAACCCCGTAGAGATTGTTGTCGCCCCGATCGACGTCTACATCGCGCCGGTCGGCGAGGCGTTTCCCGACGTCGATGAAACCCCGGCCGGTAACTGGGTCCTGATCGGGACCAACGGCAAAGAGAGCTACGCCGAAAGCGGCGTAATGGTGGATCACCCGCAGACCATCGACCCGACCCGCGTTCTGGGGGCTACGGCGCCCGTTAAGTTCACGCGGTCTTCGGAAGACCTCACGGTGGGCTTTACGCTCTTCGACCTGAAACCGATAGAGTACGCCCGGCTGCTCAACGAAAACGCGGTTACCTCGACCGCCGCCGCCTCGGGCACTCCAGGGCATGATGACGTAAACATTTACCGCGGTCTCGATGTTGCCCAAAGGGCGCTATTGCTGCGAATCATCGCTTCCGCGCTGGGTCTCACCTTCGAGTCGCAATACGAATTCCCGATCATGGTCCAGGACGGCAGCCCGCAACTGGTCTACGTCAAGAATGCGCCGGTAGGACTGCAATTCCAGTTCAAAGGCGTCATGGACTTGGCGGCGGCGGCCGGCGAGGAACTGGGCAAGTTGGTCGTCCAAGACGCCGTAGCGCTCTAATGACGGCGGCTACTCCAGCCCGTTACCAACGGCGAGCGGATGCGCTGGCCATGCGTGCCCGTGCACACAAGCGTTCGCAGATGCACCACCGCCGCGAAGGGCGGCGGGCGGCTGAGCAACTGGCGGCGCTTATTGAGTCGGCGGCCCGACTCGGGATCACGATCGAGATCCGGCCGCCGAAACGTTCAACCCCATAGACACCTCACGAGGAGAAAGGGCGGAGAGAGATCATGGCCCAAGCCATCAAAAACGTTCTAGAGCTTTCAACCGATCGAAAGCGACAGCAAATTAAGATCGACGGCAAAAGTTATCCCATGCTCGACTGGGACGAACTCCCTGTCACCGAGGGCCTCAAGGCCCAACGCGTCGTTCGGGTGCTGATGCCCGATGAAATCACGAAACTCAACGACTCCGAGGCCGAGGAGACTATCGCGGATCTCGCGGATATTGTTTCCCTCTTGCTCCCCGAGGCCCCCCAAGAAATTCTCGGGAAGCTGGCCTATTCCCAGCATTCCGCCATTGTGGGCGTCGCCAGGAAGTCGTCCGAGGATTTTTTAGAAGAGCTCGCGAGAATGCGGGCGAACGGGACGAACAAACCATCTGCCCAAAGCTCCAGCGTTTCTACGGGGGCAGGCCGCAAGACTGGGAAGAAATGAGCCTCGGCCGCGCTATGGATTACCTCGACGCCATGCCTCGTTTACGCGCCCAGGAAAACATGGCACTAGCCACGGCGGTCGGCATGGGATCGGGAACCTTGAAGGACGACGCGCGGCGCAAGATCAGCCGCGATTGGGAACGCTTGGCGGGACATGGCGAACCTGCTCGGCGGGCCATGACGAAAGATGAAGTTATCAAGCGAGCCCTAGCCGCCGGATTGGCGGTAGAAGTGAGAAAGCCAAAGATTGCCTGAGAGCCTCGGTAGCGCGGTCCTGGAACTCTTCACGGATAACAGTGCGTTCGATAAGGGGCTGGGGACCGCCAAAAAAGGCGCCGAGGGTCTCGGAGCGAGTTTCGCTAAAACCGGGGCGGCGTTGACTGCCTCCGTCACCGCGCCCATCGTCGGCTTCGGGCTTGCCCTCGGGGACGCTGCTACCGATTTCCAGGAAATGAATCAGTCCATCGCGGTGGGCACCGGAGCCACCGGCGCTGCCCTTGACGGATTGCAGGACAGCGCCCGCAACGTTTTTGCGAGCCTGCCGGAATCCGCTGAAACGGTCGGCAACGTCCTAGCCAATCTGAACACCGGATTGGGGATTACCGGGGGGTCGCTGGAGGCTCTGTCGATTCAGACAGCAAACGCCAGTCGGTTGTTGGGCGAAGAGGCCGCCCCAAATGCTCAGGCGTTCACTCAGGCGCTCAACCAGTTCGGTGTTCCCGCTACCGAAGCCGGGAAAAACCTGGACTTCCTTTTCGCAACTTCGCAGAGCTTCGGGACCAGCCTCGGAAGTCTTCTAACCTCCACGAAGGACTACGGGGCCGTCCTAAAAAACGCCGGCTTTTCGATGGCCGAATCCGCTGATCTCTTCGGCCGCCTTGACAAAGCCGGGATCAGCGTCAGCCGCGTCATGCCGGGACTGAATGCGGCATTCCGCAAGATGGCCGAAGCCGGGGAGGAGCCGCAGGCCGCGTTGCAGGGGATCGTCGAAGCCATCAAAAACGCCGAGACGCCGATGGATGCGTTGGCGATTGCCACGGAGAAGTTCGGGGCGGAGGGAGCGCAACGGCTTAGTGTGGCGATCCGCGAGGGCGCGTTTGAGCTGGCAGGGCTGGGGGCGGGCCTTGAAAGCGTCGGCGGACTCATCAACGATACGGCGGCAAGCAATCAGACGTTTGAAGAATCGATGGGGAAACTCAAGAATCAGGTAACGACGCTGCTCGAGCCCTTGGGTACGCAGTTGGTTACATCTCTACAGGATGTCGTGGCAGAGATCACGCCATTCGTAACCCAAGCGGCCGAGGCGGTCAAAGTCTCGGGCAGTGTCCAGCCCGGCCTTGGTGCGTTCGCGAAGCATGGCTCGCTCGAACTCCGCGAATACCCCGACCATCTGCATCATCATCCGGCCTGCCGGAGTGGTTGTGTCGATCGCCTCAGTCAGGCTACGGAATCCCGCTCCGGCTTCCTCGAGCTGCTCCATGATTGTGAGCACGTCCCGAAGAGAGCGCGAAAGTCGATCCAGCTTCCAAACCACGACCACGTCATCCTTGCGAAGCTGATCGAGGAGCCGCTGCAGTTGGGGACGGTCCCAACGTCCGCCGGAGGCCTTCTCGCGAAAGATGCGTTCGCAGCCAGCAGCTTTCAGCGCGGCTGCTTGAGCAGCGGTGTCCTGGTCGTCAGTCGAGACTCTGGCGTAACCGATCAACATTGCACAAAGGTATCGCCATTTGATCTGCTAATGCAATACCTTTTTGCAACGCAAGAGCCCTTGAAAACTCAACAGGCGTCGACTCGTTGCAAAACCGCTCGTTTGCGCAACGCCTAGAACTGCCCGATGACGAGGCTCTCCCGCGCAGCTTCGACCACCGCCTTGGTCACCTCCGGCAGCTCGTTGACTTCGAGGATTCGTTCGATCTGAGTGAGCAGTCGGTTCAGCAGCCGGAAGTTGCCGCCGGACGGCTTCGTCGCTTCGATAGCCATTGGGGTTCCGCTGCGGGTCCCGTAATTCCTCCGATCCGGGACCGGGTGGTCCAGGGAGCATTGAAGCTGATCCTGGAACCGATCTTTGAGGCCGACTTTCAAGCAGGGTCGTTTGGCTACCGGCCGAAGAAGTCAGCGCAGGCTGCCACGGCGCGTAACGGAGGCGATTGTCAGCGGCAAGACCTACGTGATCGATCTCGACTTGCGATCCTACTTCGACACAGTGCGACATCATATTGTGCTGGAGAAAGTGGCGCGACGAGGGAGAGACGAGGAGGTTTTGTGGCTGCTGCGGTTGCTGCTGAAGGCGTCGGGGAAGCAGGGTGTTCCGCAAGGCGGAGTGATTTCGCCGTTGCTCAGTAACGTGTACCTCAACGAGGTAGACCAGATGCTGGAGAGGGCGAAAGAAGTGACCCGCCAGGGACAGTGGATGGGAGTCGAGTATGCCAGGTTTGCTGATGACTTGGTGATTCTGGTGGACTCGCATCCACGACAGCGCTGGCTGCGGCAGGCGGTGGAGAAACGGCTACGCGAGGAGTTGGCCAAACTGCAAGTGGAGGTGAACGAGGACGAGAGCCACCGGGTGGAGCTAGAGCAAGGAGAGAGCTTTGGATTTCTCGGTTTTGAGTTTCGTCGGATCCGCTCTCGGCGGGGACGATGGATTCCGCTGCGCATGCCGCAAGGCAAGAAGCGGACGGCATTGCTGCGCAAGCTCAGGGAGATCTTCCGAGGCTCTCGATCCCAGCCGGTCGGCGGGCTGATCGCAAAGATCAATCCGATTCTGCGCGGTTGGGTGAAATACTTTGCCGTGGGTCACTCGAGTCGGTGTTTCTCGTACATCCGAGACTGGGTAGAGAAGAAGATTCGGCGCCATCTGGGCAGAGCCTGTCAGCGCCAAGGCTTCGGATGGAAGCGGTGGAGCAGAGAACGGCTGTATAAGACGCTGGGGCTCTTCGATGAGTACCGGGTGAGTTATCAACAGCCGTCCTGGGCAGCCGCCCCATGCCGATAGGCCCCATAACCCTTGCCGCGAAGTGTGCAGGAGTGCGTAGTGCGGGAAATCCGCACGCTGCGTGCGATGTGGCGGGAACTGGAGACGGAGCTACGGACCCTGCTAAACGGGCACGAAGGGGGAAAAACCCCGGATACGGCCAAGCGAGCGTCCTACGAGCCACCGCGCCAGTTCCCGACCCTACCGGGCAAGACGCACCTGGCTCTGGCGTTGGGGCTGGCCGCTTGCCAGAAAGGCTATCGGGTCCGCTTTACCACCGCTGCGGCTCTGGTCCACGAGTTGCTCGAGGCGCGTGACGATAAACGCCTCCTGCGCTTGCAGAAACAGCTGGCCAAGCAAGACCTGCTGATCGTGGACGAGCTGGGCTACGTCCCTTTGTCGAAGACGGGCTCGGAGTTACTGTTCGAGATCTTCAGCCAGCGCTACGAGCGGGCCTCGACGCTGGTGACCTCGAACCTGCCTTTCAACGAGTGGACGGAGATCTTCGGTTCCGAGCGGCTAACCGGCGCTCTGTTGGATCGTCTCACCCACCATGTCCATATCTTGGAGATGAACGGCGAAAGCTATCGTCTCCAGCAGAGTAAGCATTCCCGGAAGCGTTCTTCCTCCGTCTGAACCCCGGCCCGGGCGCCGGCTGTTTCCGGGGACTTCCACTACGTCCGGGGCCGCCTTGACAGGCGTCCCCTGACTCCGCTCCAGCCCCCGAAACAGCCGCTTTCAAAACCACCCCTCCCCCCGAGATGGCCTACTTTTACTCCGCCTCAGTGGCCTAGTTTTGCTCCGCCCTTGACATTTAGGCCGTTTCGAGCCCTAATAGCAGCGTGGGCAGGTTTTGTAGCGGTGTTGCCGCAAGTCCGCCTGAGGCCCCCTTGCCGCGCTTGAGGACAAGTCATCATACGCGAAACGACGGCTCGCTCCCACCGATGTGTCGCGGAGACAAGTCTGACGTTGCGTCGAACGGGCTTCAGCCGTATACTGGCGTTGGCAGCGCGAGGATACCCAATCGGAAATCCTTGCTAATGTTTCCGCGATAAGGAAGGGAAGATAGATTATTTCTATCTTGAGGGGTGGCGAGTCCGTGTACCGTTGGATGGCGGGAATCCGCTGGCATGCAGCGCACAGCCATTCGATCTGAGACGGAATCGGCTCAAGAAAGCCACCTAGACTTCAACGGAGGGAGCTGTGCTGAAAAGGGACCGCATCGGCAGGCAACGGGGGAGTATGAAGCGGCGAGATTTTCTGGGGCAGCTGCCAGTGGGCACTGCGGCCCTGAGCGTGGCCCTGAACAGTCCTTGGATGGGCCGTGCCGGTCAGGGTGCCGGAAAAACGAATGAAGTCATGGACTTCTATCCGGGTGCGCGCGCCCTGGCTGGACCGTGGCGATTGCGTTTGGATCCGGAAAACAAAGCCAACCAGCAGCTCTGGCACAAGAATGAGCCATCAGACCGCGTGGCCAGGGCAGTCAGTGTGACGGTGCCATCCTGCTGGCAGGAGTTTCTGCCAGATTTTCAGGGCGGGGTGGCCTGGTACTTTAAGGACTTCAAAATCTCTCGCGATCTGCGAGACCAGGTGTTAAGCCTGAAGTTCTGGGCAGTTGATTATTTCGCTCAGGTTTGGCTAAACGGAACAGAGGTGGGAAGCCACGAAGGCGGTTTCACACCGTTTGAACTCGACATCACGGATTCTGCAAAGATTGGGGGCACCAATCGGTTGGTGGTCCGGGTAGTCGATCCACCACGGCCATCGACGCCCCATGTGCTTCCTCGATTGGTTCAAGCCCCTCTCGGGTTACTTCGGTGGGAAGGCACGAGCGACGGTGTGGTCGAGCAGTTCAACTTCATGGAAATCCCAATGGCGAGCCAGTACGCGCTCTGGGGACTCAACTTTGGTGGGATTTGGCAACCTGTGGAGCTCCTAAGTACTGACCTTCTGTATGTCTCCGATGTTTTTGTCGAGCCCAAGCTGGCTGCGGGTGCGATTGAGGCGCATCTGGAGCTCACAAACAAGGGGCAAGGCACAGTGGAGGGGAAGGCTACCGTGGCTATTAAGCCGTGGAGGCAGGCTGAGAAGACCGTCGGCCACGCTGAGAAAACGTTTCGCTTTTCTCCTGGATTGAACCGAGTCGATGTACCCGTTAAGATCGACGACCCACATCCCTGGTCTGTTGAAGATCCGTACCTGTACGTTGCGGAAGTGACCGTGCAAGAGAGTCAGCGAAGCCGCCACAGCCTCACAGCCCGGTTTGGCCTGCGAGAGTTCACCATCAAGAAAGGGTATTTCCACTTGAATGGGAAGCGCATTTTCTTGAAAGGTTCCGATCATCAGGGTTGTTATCCTACCACGCTGGCCTATCCGCCGAACCGGGAGTTCGCTTATCGAGAGATACAGATTGCCAAGGAAGCCGGGTTCAACTTCTTTCGATTGTTGATCAAGCCCGCCCCCTTGGCCTTGCTGGACGCTGCCGACGAACTCGGGTTTCTGTTACAAGAGGAGCCACCTCTGGGCGCCATGCGCGACTCCGATCAGCTCTTGGCCCGTGGGACGAGAGAGGTAACCGAGTTACTGAGGCGAGATCGTAATCGCCCGTCCATTGTGATATGGAACATGACCAATGAGCTCTCCCCAGCGACCAAGGTCGTTGGCCAACTATGTCGACGGGCTCGCGAGTTAGATCCAACTAGGCTGACAACAGAGACGGCTGGCGGACATTCCCGCTATTATCTCCCCTATTCCAAAGAGGGTGTTTCCTACCTCACCGAGCACGGTTATCCCGGCGCTCCAATTGCCGACGAGGTCTACGACTACTGGAATAAGCGGTCGGGCACCGGGAAACTATTTTTCATTACGGAATATGGCTACGGTGGGATGGATGATGTGGAAGCCATGATTGAGAGCTACCGCAGTCAGACTACGGTGGAAACTGAGGATTACCGGGCTTACGTCCGTTTGAAAGAACTGCGTACGAAATCCCTTGAAGAATCTAAAATATTGAAGCAGATCTTTGGTGATCTTCAAAAGCTGCAACAGTCGAGTCAAGAGTTCCAGGCCGAGGCTGTCCGTTTCCACACCGAGGCCTTGAGAGCTAATCCCGCCGTTGGAGGTTATGCCTTCTGCCAACTCTTCGATTCCAACGCGCTAGAGATCGACGGGGTTGTTGACTTCTGGCGGAACAAGCGCAAGAAGGCTTTTGACGTAATGCAGGAGTTGAATAAACCGCTTGTGCTTATCCTGCGTTGTTCGCCAATGAATGCTCGCTCTGGGCAGGACGTAGACGTCAAGGTTACTTTAGTGAACGAAGAGCAACTTGATGGGCAGAAGAAACTGACGATGCGCATGAAGTCTCCCTCGGGACGGGAGGTGTTTAGCAAAGAAGTCACGGTGGAGGTCCGCCCTTGGGTTTCTGTGGTTTTTCAGGAGAAGGTAAGGCTTTCCGGTCCTTCTGGGCGCTATTCGGTTGAGGCGACACTTTGGAGTGGTAATAGAAGGCTAATCCAGCGAGAAGACTACTTTACGATGTTCCATCGTGAAGACATCCGATGGCCTTCCAGACCATTTGCGCTTTTCGACGTAGCTGGGCAACTGACGGATTTCCTTGGGATTCGGGAGGCTCGCTATTTCAATCTCGGTAATCAGATTTCGGGACCGACGGTCATATTGGTGACGCGGTTTTCGGCACTGTGGCGCCAACCGACTGAGTTCCGGAAGTTTCTCCGGCTCTTCGGCTGGGTCGAGCGTGGATGTACGGCCGTATTTCTTGGCGTGCCGGAAGACGGACCTGGGTTGACGGGAGCTGCTATCCACCGCGTTCTGAGTTTGAGCCCTGTAGCGGTGGGGAGCATTTTCCCATTCCGAGTGTCCAGCCAGCGACACTCGCTTGGGTGGGGAGTCCGAGTAGGGCCGTACAGTTGGGGAGTCACGGAGCCTGTGGCGGGTATCCCTGTGCCCCATCACGCCGTTTATCAGGGTGTTCCGAGCGGAGGCTTTATGGGCCGCGAGTTCGGCAACGTGGCCCCGGTCAGCAGCATCGAGACAGATGTGAGAACCGCCGAAGAGACGGGGCCGGCGGTTCAAATCTATTCTCACGGAAAGGGCAGGATCATTCTGACCAGCCTTGAATTAGTTCCGAACTTGGCACGGGACGCTCTAGCCGAGAAACTTTTCGTCAATTTACTAAACTACGCTGACCGCGAGCTGCCTTCCGATCTGGAAACTGAAAGCCCTGAGTTCGCCAAGAAATTACAATTTCAGGAAAGACAGTATGACGATTGTCTATCCAAAGTGCTGGAAGGCAACTGAGCTGTAACGTAGTTTTCGCAACGTTCAAAACTACGGGGGGAGACATCGTGGGATGGTATAGCCTGGATTGGCTTGACGTTCTTCTTCCCTGGGGCCCTGCCGCTGCGTTCCCCCTTCGCTGGATTGGCCGTTCGATAAAATCGGGCTGCTACTGAGGACTTGCGGTGTCCATCTTTATCGAGCACTTCCGTCGTCGTACCCCGAAGTCGAAGCAACTCTATCAGGAGGCCCGGCAGTACCTTGCGGGCGGAGTGGGTGGGCACGGCAAGTTTTTGAAGCCTTACCCTTTATACCTAAAGTGCGCCCATGGGTGTCGCGTGGTCGATGTCGACGACAACGAGTATCTCGATGTGAACATGGGTGCTGGGCCTAACCTTCTCGGTCACAACCCAACAGTGGTCACTGATGCCGTGAAGAGGCAGCTCGACGTCGCTACACATGTATTCCTCGCCACGCCGCTGGAAGTCGAATTGGCGAAAAGAATCCAGCGGTGCATGCCACATCTCGAGATGCTGCGGTTTGCGAACAGCGGCTCGGAAGCCGCTCGCCAGACGATCAAGATAGCGCGGGCTTATACCGGCCGGGAGAAAATCGCCAAATTCGAGGGCGGGTTCCATGGCTCTGATGACTCGTTCCTGGTATCGTGCATGAGTCCGGAGACTCGGGGGCCTGACTCCGCCCCTGAACCTGTTCTCGACTACGCCGGAATTCCGTCCGTGGTACTGGACCAGACCCTGGTGCTGCCTTTCAATGACACCGATGCCTGTGTCTCCCTACTTCGCAGGCATAGTCAAGAACTCGCCGCTCTCATTCTGGAGCCCGTCGCCGCCACACCGGGCGGCGGCGTGGTAATCGACAAGGCTTTCCTGGAAGCATTGCGGCAGGAGACGGCGCGAGCAGGTATTCTGCTCATTTATGACGAGATTGTGACCGGCTTCCGTCTGGGCCTGGGAGGTGCAGCGGGCTGGTTCGGCATCGCCCCCGATCTGGCCGCCATTGGCAAAGCTCTCGCCGGCGGCGTCCCCATTGCTGCATTCGGCGGCAAACGCGAGGTCATGGAGGCTGTCGTAACTCCCACTGGTGATGCGACTGATCACAAGACCAAGATATTCCAGTCTGGAACTTTCACCGGTAACCCAATTGCTATGGCTGCCGGTCTAGCTGTATTGGATGAACTTGAACGAGCGAACCCGTATCCCCATCTGGATTCCCTCGGAAACCGGGTTCGCGCGGACCTGCCTGTGGTCTTTGGGCGCTATAATATTCCCATCCAGATTTCAGGAATAGGCTCAATTTTCAATTTTGCAATAGCAGATCATCCTGTAGTGACGAGGCGCGATGTGCTGCGCTCAAACACTGTCCTTCAAGCGGAATTTTGCATGGGCCTCATCGCGAACGGCGTGCTGCAACCAATCCGCCACGCTGCGTTCCTCAGTACGGCGCATAAGAACGAGGACATCGAGGAATATCTGGAAAAGGCTGATTACGTTTTAAGAACTATGAAGGAGGCCCGTTGAATCTACTGAGTCTCGCATAATATAGAGTCAAGTGGGGTATCCATTTCACTCAGGTAGCCCCAATATCTTGTGGTTGGGCTCACAGCGTTTCAGCATCCCCGTCGGCGACGATCGAGCGGTAGGGTGTCGGTTCGACCGCCACGGCCTGCTGAACGAGGCGATAGAACAGCTTGCCGCGGCTGCGTGAGCTGCGCCGGTTGAATCGGAAAACGAACTCGTCGAGGTAGTAGTCCAGATGCTCGTGGCTGATCGCGCCTTGATGGGTGCCCAGCAGCCAGCGTTTCAGCAGCGAGATCGCCTTGTGCACCCGCGGCAGCAACTCCGACGCCTGTTTGCGCCGGCCCGACAGAAAGACGATGCGATGCTGGTAACCCTTCTTCGTGAGCGGCTCGTAGCCCAGCCAGGCGTCGGTGTGGACCGTGCTGCCGGGCTCGACCGACTCCTCCACGAAGGGAACCAGACTGGCCGCCGACGCATCCCGCACCCGGCGCATGCGAATGCGCCCCATCCCGACGCCCTTTTCTTCCACGGCCACTGCAATCAAGGCTTTGCGCTCGGTTTGCCGCCCGGAAAGGCCCTCTTCGGAGCTGCCCCAATAGGTCTCGTCGACCTCCACCACGCCGCCCAGCCGCTCTCGCCCAGGCCGCACCATCGCCCGCCGCAATTTGTGCAACCAAGTCCAGGCCGTCTGATAGCTGCCCAGCCCCAGAACCCGCTGTAGTCCCAGCGCGCTCGTCCCGTTCTTCTGTGAGGTGACGTGCCATATCGCGCGGAACCACAACCGCAGAGGCTTACGGCTGTCCTGAAAGATCGTGCCGGCCATAACCGAGGTTTGCCGCCCGCAACTGGCGCACTGCAACCAGAGTTTCCGCACGGGCCAAGCGCGCGCATGCTCGCAACGCGGACACCGAAAGCCGTCCGGCCAGCGCAGTCGAAACAGGTAGTCCCGGCAGGCTTCCTCGGTCGCGAACCACGCCTCGAACTCCACCAGATCGCGCGGATAGTCCTCCCCGAACCCGCATACTACATGTTGGGGTTACCTGAGTGAAATGGATACCCCGGTTAGAGTCAATCAAGGCAAAGAGAAGACTGCTTCCAAAAGGCGGTGATCAAACAAATATCACTTCGTTTGGATCACGAAGTATCGATACGAGATTCTGCGCGGGAGGGTTGCGGAGCGAGTGCGGGACCTGATCCGACAAAGTTGTGAGGCCCGAGATGTGGTGATCGTGCGCGGAGCGGTTTCGCCGGACCATGTGCACATGCTGGTGTCGGCGCCGCCCCCGCTGTCGCCGTCGAAGCTGGTGCAATACCTGAAGGGACGATCATCGCGGCGGCTGCAAGATGAGTTTCCGGAGTTGCGCAAGCGCTACTGGGGACAAACATCTGTGGGCGGGGGGGTATTTTTGCGCGACGGTGGGCGCGGTTGACGAGGAGACGATAAAACGCTACATTGAAGGCCAAAAATGGGATGAGGATGAAGAGGGTTTCAAGATCACCGCGCCCAGCAAGCCTTGAGCCGGCTCGCGAGCCGGGGGCCCTTCAGGCGGCTTCAGCCGCCACCGGACTTTCAGTCGTAAAGTAACCCACCGCCTTTTAGGCGGTGGACGTTTAGCGACGGAGCACCGATGTCAAACAGCCAGTCGACCGCCAAATCCTTTCTTCCATACCTAGGTCTATGCGTCTTAGCGTGCCCCGTGGTTCTGGGGGTACTGGGCTGTGGAAAGGACGCGCCTGCGCTCTCCCCTGAACAGGCGCTACAGACTTTTCAATTGCCGGCGGGGTTTCGGATCGAGTTAGTTGCCGCTGAACCTCAAGTCACCGACCCTGTTGCGATGGCCTTCGACGCCCAGGGCCGCCTGTTTGTCGTCGAAATGCTCGACTATCCGCTCGAGGAGGAACCCAAGGGTCGCATCAAACTGCTTGAAGATCGCGACGGTGACGGCCGTTTCGAGCGCAGCACGGTCTTCGCCGACAAACTGCATTTTCCGAACGGTGTGATGGCCTGGCGAGAGGGGATTCTGATAACGTCCGCGCCCGATATCCTCTACCTGGCCGATACTGACGGAGACGATCGTGCCGATCTACGCGAAGTCGCCCTGACAGGATTCGCGAAGACGAATCCGCAGCTTCGGGTTAACGGACTGCAATACGCTATCGATAATTGGATCTACGTCGCCTACCCACGCGTGATCCTGCCCGAGCGCTACCGCGAGTTCGGTGATTCCGGAGCCAAGGTTCGATTCCCTAGCCATTCCGAGGCGGACCCGCTCGAGGTCAACTCCTTGGACGTGCGGTTTCATCCAGGAAAGCGGAAGGTCGAAGCGGCGGGAGGAAACTCGGAATTCGGAAACGCCTTCGACGCTTGGGGAAACCGCTTCACGGTTTGGAACAACGACCACGTCCGCCACGTCGTGATCCCCAACCGATACCTGGACCGCAATCCGTATCTGGGCACCCGATCGGCGATGCAGTCTGCGTCCGATCATGAAAACGCGGCCCGAGTTTTTCCGATCGCCGAGAAATACTCACCGATTTCCGACTCCGAAAGAGGACGTTTCACTTCCGCGGCCGGAATCTCTGTGTACACGGGCGGGGCTTTTCCCGCGGACTACGAGGGCAGCTTTTTTGTGTGCGAACCGGTGCATCACCTCATTCATCGCGACGTCTTTGACCGCTCGGGCCCTACCTTCGTCGCGCGCCGCGCTCATACCGAATCAGAGTTTCTGGCCTCCACGGATAGCTGGTTTAGCCCCGCATTCACAACGACCGGCCCCGACGGAGCCCTTTACGTTGTCGACTACTACCGGGCGGTGCTCGAGCATCCCGAGTGGATTCCTCCCGAGATTCTCGACGGCGTCGACCTCTATGCGGGCACCGACCGCGGCCGCATCTACCGCATCGTCCACGAGTCCGCTCAAACCGTTCCGCAGCCGCGGTTGCGGGAGTTGGCCGCCCCTGAGCTCGTCGCGTATCTCTCGAATCCAAACATGTGGTGGCGCATCACGGCGCAACGGCTTTTGGTGGAACGCCGGGATCGGTCTGTCGTTCCGTTGCTGGTCTCAATAGCTCAAAGCGAGGCAGCCCTGGGACGCCTCCACGCGCTCTGGACCCTCGAAGGGATGAATGCACTTGACCGCGAACTGCTGTTACGGGCGCTCTCCGACCCGGTTCCGGGCATACGAGAAAACGCGATCCGCCTGGCCGAAGATCACCTCTCGGACTCCGAAGTTAAGCAACAGCTCTACGCCATGGCGAACGACCCGGACCCGAAGGTTCAGTTTCAGGTCGCTTTGACACTCGGGGAACTGCGGGAAGAAAAAGCCGTCCAAACCTTACAGGAGATTGCTCTTCGGCATCAAGAGAACCCCTGGTTTCAGACCGCGGTCTTGTCATCGTGGGCGACGAACGCCGGGCGCTGGTTCCGAGCCCTCAGCCGGCCGGAGTTTCTCCGTCAGGAATCCGAAGGAAAGAAGGAATTTCTACGCCAGGTTGCTTCCATCATTGGCGCTCGACAAGAAGATGGCGAAATGGCAGTGGTTCTCCGGGCTGTCGCCAAGCAAGGAGATTCAAAAGCTCTGTGGTGGCGTGCAGCAGCTCTCAAAGGAATGTCGGAGGGTGTTAGGCGTGGATCGCAAGTTCGTCCTGCACTGCCGCGGGTCGCGAACGCCCTGATACCGCTCCTCGACGCGGAGACGGATGATGAACTGCGATCGGCGGCTGTGCGGTTGGCAGCGGGTCTCACGCTCCCCGGCTCAGGCGACGTAACGGGCCTTTTGCGAAACGCCTCCAAGAGGGCGCTCAACGAGAACACCTCCCTACCGGAGAGAGCGCACGCGATCCGTGTTCTAGGGCTCGACCCGACGGGCTCGACGGCGGTGGTGCTCAAGAGATTCCTTGCACCGCAACAGCCTCGGGAGATCCAGCTCGCCGCGGTGGAAGCATTCGGGACGCTTCGAGATCCCACGGCGCCCGAGACACTCCTCGGTTCCTGGAGGACGTATACAGGTCCCGTTCGCGAGGCGGTTCTGCGCGTGCTTTTCGATGAAAACGATGGCCAACTCGCACTTCTTGAGGCGATCGAGTCGGAGCAGGTTCAGCGCTGGTCGCTGAACACTTCGCAAAGAAGACGCCTCCTACGCTCGCCCAACTCAGAAGTGCGCCGCTGGTCGGAGGTGCTGTTCGCCAACGCCGCCCCTGAAGAACGCCGGGCGATCTATGAAGAGTACCTTCCGGCACTTCACCGGGAGGGGGATGCTGGAACGGGTCAGCAAGTCTTCGAACGGGTCTGCAGCAAGTGCCACAAGATCGGCGGGACGGGACACGAAGTGGGTCCGGATCTTCTCAGTGTCACCACGCGCAACAGGGAAGTGCTCTTGCATGACGTTCTGATGCCGAATGAAAGCATCGAGCCTGGTTACGAAGAGTATCTCGTGGAGACGACCGACGGGCGCTCGATCTCAGGAATTGTCGTGGCGCAAACCGCGACGTCTCTCGTGCTCCGACGCGCGAAAGGGGAAGAAGATACGATCCCGCGCGGCCAAATTACCGACCTACGTACCCTAAGCGTTTCGGCGATGCCGGAAGACCTGGAGAAAGACATCAGCATCCAGGAAATGGCGGATCTGCTCGCTTACCTGAAGAACCTCTAATCAAGAGCACCTCTGTTGTGATTTCTTTTGGGCGCAACAAACGTGCTCGCCAGCTACCCACCGTGGATGGGTCACCTTCGCCGGACAAAAGCGCTCTGTTTTTCCGCTGGCTATGAGACCCCTACGTCCGCCTAACGCACTCGCATAGCCGTCAGCCAGCGGCATCAACCTGGCGTCAACTCGTCAACCACGTTCAGAGCTACTCCACCAGGACGAACCACTAGATGAAGCGGAAGGCGCCGCGCCAACCGGGGTGGTCGCTAGCCGTTCACTTCAAAATTTAAAGTCGGCGCTCGACCTTTCGGTCTCCGGCTTCAGTCCGCGTGAGAGACGACCAAGTGGGGTGCCACACAGTGCCTGACGTCCGAATCGAGGGGGGGGCTGGGGTCCCCATGGAGTTCCAATTCCGCCCGCTCTAACAAGCCTCCGTCAAGACACCGGTAGGCGGGCTACTCTTGCCTCCCGCTCACCCTGAATGTTCCAGGAAAAGGCGTCGCCGCCGGATAGCTACCGAGAATTAAATTTCGCATCCAGCAATCGGCGGTCAGAGCTTCCGCAACCCGTCCCCCGCAAAGCGGCCGAGTCATCTCCACCTTGACATCGGCGACGCGGAATGCGGTCAGCCTCTCGGGAGCCTCATCGCGTTCCACCCAGTTCTCGATGGCGCCGATCCAATCGACCCGATCGGGGCCGGGGCCGCCGGCGCAGTGGAATACGCCGGGCAACATGTACGGCCGAAAATAGTCGCGCACCGCAGGATCGCGAGATTCCACGGCCTCGAAATAATCGATCGAGGCCGTCGCCGTCAGCGCCGCGTCCACCCAGCCGTGCCACAGGATGAGTTTCCCACCTGCCTTCTTGAACTCACTAAGATCGGGATCGGTCGCGTCGGCGATCGTTGAAAGCAGCTCGCTATCCGCCTCGAAGGTCGCAAAATCGTACGTCGTGTAGTCGAATTCCGGCTCTCGAAAAACGAGGTACTTGAATCCTTGCGTGCCGAATCCGAATTGAGCGCTCGGTTCGCCGAAGGCTTCGATCAACCGCGTGTTCGGGCCGGTGATCCACGACCGCCAAGCATCCTCCTCATTCTCACCACCGAAGGGAAAGCCCGCGTAGATTTGCCCGTCCTGGTTTCGAGGCCCGTCATACACCGCCGCGATCGCTTCCCGCTGAGCCGCCGTTAAGCAATGTGACGCCGGCCCGCCCGGGCATTGCGGAAGGGTCGACAGTTTTAATGTGCACTCTCGCGGATCATCGAGAATGCCGTCTTCGACGCCGTCCCCAGCGGCCCGTCTGGTAAACTTCTGATATGTGCCGGGCATGGGCGCCAAGCGACTACCGGGGTGAAGGCGTTCTGGCACTCACGAGCGCTCTGATCCTCTCGTTGGGCCCGCTTTGGGCTCAGAAAAAGTCCTCTTGTCAGGGACCGGCCGAGCTAGAGCGGGCCATCGCACAGTCACCGTCCGCCGGGGCCTACAACACCCTCGGTGGCTACTTTGGCCAGCAGGAAAAACTGGACTGCGCCATGCCCGCTCTCGAGAAGGCGTTAGAGCTGGATCCTCGTTTCTGGGAAGCCCGTTTCAACCTAGGGCTGGCCATGCTCCAGAAAGGCTCGCCCAAGCAGGCCGCTGACGAGCTAAGAGTGGCAGCACGCCAGCGCCCGAATTTCTTCCAAGGGCGATTCGCTCTTGGCTCGGTTCTCGCGCAAATCGGGGAAATGGACGCCGCGGCTAACGAGTTCGAAGCCGCTTTGGCACTCAAGCCGGGCTCACCCGAGGTGATCTACAGCCTGGGTAAGGTCCGCATGGCGCAGGGCAGGTTTGCGGCCGCCCAAAGGTATCTCAAGCGGGCTGCTGAGGCCGCTCCCCATGACGTTGACGTGCAGTTGCTGCTCGGCGCCGCCTACGCTCAGAACGGCCAGACCAGGGAGGCCATCAGCGTTCTCACGAAGCTGGTCAAGGCGCAGCCGAGCTCGGCCGTGGCAAGGTTCAACTTGGCCACCGCTTACGCCCAGGCCGAACAGTATCCCAAAGCCGCGGAACACTATCAGGAAGCGTTGCGGCTCGACCCCGCGAACGAGCTGGCGCGCGCGTCGGCGGCCAAAGCCCTCGTCAACATCCACAGGTACGCCGAGGCGTTCGCGCTGGTTGAAAGATTCGGGGCGCGGGCCCCGGCGGGTATCGACGAGTTCGAACTGCGCCACTTACGGGGGCTGGCCTTACGCGGTTTGGGCCGCTTTCCCGAGGCGGAGGTGGAACTGCGCCGTGCGGTCGAATTGCGACCCGATCACTCCGACTCGCAGTACAATCTGGGGTTCGTCCTCGCGCGCGCCAAAAAGTTCGAGGAGGCCCGCGTGCATTTCGAGACGGCAAAGCAGTTGGACCCCGATTCGGCCGACATTCGTTTTCAACTCGGCCGCGTTTTGGGCGCGCTGGAAGAGGCGGAGCAAGCAAAGGCAGAGTTACAGGAGTTCCAGCAGCGCAAGCAGAAAGGGCTGGAGGCGAGCCAGGCCGAGAGCGCCGCTGCCCAGGGCAACGAGTACCTGAAGGAAGGAAATGCCCAGGCCGCGCTGGCTGCCTATCAGGAAGCAGTGCGGCTGAACCCCAACGATGCCCGGTATTACTACGACATGTCGCTGGCGCACACTGCGCTGGGTGAGAGGGCCGGGCAGCAGAAGGCGCTCGAGAAGGCCGTCGAGATCGATCCGGAAATGGCAAGAGCCCACAACGAGCTGGGCATTCTCTATATGAACGCGGGGAAGCTCGAGGATGCGGATCAGGCGCTGACGACGGCCATTTCCCTGGACCCGCAGTACGCGGAAGCGCATGCCAACCTGGGGGTGCTATACGGCCGGCAGGGGCGTAACGAGGAAGCGGAGCAGCTGCTGCATCGGGCGATCGAGGACGCCCCGCAATACACCCAGGCGTACGTCAATCTGGGTCTTACCCTGGCCG
The DNA here is from genome assembly GCA_965248105.1 of Bryobacterales bacterium. GTDB lineage: Bacteria > Acidobacteriota > Terriglobia > Bryobacterales > UBA6623. Next base: position 21,786 of record CBDFIK010000002.1, on the reverse strand, counting down.
GGCAGGCCAAGTATGCCGAAGCCGAAGCACAACTCCAGAAAGCAGTCGAGCTTCATCCCGGCAATACGCGTGCTCTGACAGCCCTCGGCATGGTGCAGACCCGCCTCGGCCGCGGCGAGGAGTCGGTGCAGAGCCTCCGCCGGGTGGTTGAGCTCGAGCCGCACTCGGCCGAGGCCCATCTGAACCTGGGCATCGCCCTGGCTGATAAGTTCGATCTCGAGGGGGCGGTGGCGTCCTTCTCCGAGGCCGTGCGCTTGACTCCCCATTCGGCGGCAGGGCGGTTGAACAAAGGGCGGGCCCTGTTCCAGCTTCGGCGGCATGAGGAAGCTCGGAAGGAGCTCGAAGAGGCCGGCCGGCTGGAGCCCAATAACGCGCGGGCGCTCTACTTTCTAGCCCTGGTCGAAAAACAGCTAGGCAACCCGGCGCGGGCGGCCGAGATGCTCGGCCGAGTGACCGCTATAGACCCGAAGAACTCGGACGCGCACTACCAGCTCGGGCAGATGACGCTCAAGCTCGGTGAGACCGCGGAAGCGGTCGAGCATTGGAAGAAAGCCGTGGAGCTTGACCCGAATCACGGCGAGGCGCTCTATAACCTGTTCCGAACCCTGCGAAGCATCGACCCGGATCAGGCGATGCACTATCAGGAGCGCTTTCAGACCCACCAGAAAGAGCGCCGGATCACCGACCGGGCGGAGGCCCTGGGGAACTTCGCCCTGACTTCCCTCAAGGCCGGCGACTGGGAGGAGGCGATCTCCCAGCTCAAGGAAGCGCTGGAAGTTTGCGGGGAGTGCCGAACGAAGTCTCTACTCCACAAGAATCTCGGATTGATCTACGCTCGTTCCGGCGACCTGAAGAACGCCATACCGGAACTTCTGCTGGCAGCCGAACTGAAGCCTGACGATCCCGAGGTCGCGCGGTCGTTGAAGACCGTCGAGCGCTTAGAGAGTCAGAAAGCTCAGGCGGAGCCGTAGCCAGAAGGTCGACCGCGCTCACCCGCAACGGAAGCATGAGTACTCCCGGTTCAGGCATGGGGCGATTGCTGTCGTGGATGTTTCCCTATTGTGTCGGGGAGCGAAGAAAACAGAGCCGTGGGCGTAAGCCCGCGGGCCCGCGCCTTCGCAGGAGCGGCTCCGTCTCTGGATGGGTTGGAGTCTCGTTACTCGTTAGGCTAACAATTCCTTCAGGACGTTTCCGTGCACGTCGGTGAGCCGGTATTCGTGCCCCTGAAACTTGAACGTCAGTTTGGCGTGGTTCATTCCCATCAGGTGTTGGATGGTCGCCTGCAGGTCGTGGACCGTGATGCGGTTTTCGACGGCGTTGTAGGCGAGATCGTCGGTGGCGCCAAAGTGGTAGCCGCGCTTGATGCCACCACCGGTCAGCCAAATCGTGAAGGTGTGATGGTGGTCGCGGCCGACGAGCGGGTCGTCCGGCTCGCCCTGGAGCATCGGGGTGCGGCCGAACTAGCCTCCCCAGATGACGAGGGTTTCGTCCAGCAGGCCGCGCTGCTTGAGATCCTTGATCAGCGCTCCGGTGGCTTGATCCACCTCCCTGCAACGCGCGGGCAATTGCGCGTTGATCGCGGTGCGGGTGCCGCCGTGATGGTCCCACTCGCCGTGCATGAGCTGCACGTACCGAACCCCGCGCTCGATGAGCCGTCGAGCCAGCAGACAGTTGTTCGCGAAGGATTTCCTACCCGGTTCGGTCCCATACATGCGTTGGATGTACTCGGGCTCCGCGCGGGAAATGTCCATCAGCTCGGGCACGCTGGTCTGCTGTCCGCGTTCCCGCTCCCAGCTCATGGGTTGCTTCGACGGGGCCGTGCTGCTTCGCGTTCGAGAACCCGTGTCGTGCGGCCATGCCGGTTGCTCAGCCAAGACGTCCCGATCGCCCGGCTGCGGCGGAACAGGCACTGCTCGCTATCGATGTAGTCGGGGACAGGCCGGCCGACGTGGTTCGAGCCCCATACGGCCGGATCGAGGGATTGCTGGGCGTGGCTCAGGCTTGGCGCGACCGACAGGAAGCAAGCCACCGCCCACAGACCATGCGACGGCGGAACAAGGCTCAGTCCGCCCGCACCCAGCCGTAGGCGGCGTTGCTGCGCTGCAAGGTCTTGTCCTCCTCGTATCGTTGCTTCGCCCGCGCCAGCCGGTCGGTGCCCAGAGATTTGCGTTTGGTTTGGATGTCCACGCCGTAAAGCTTGGCGGCGTTGAGACCGAATCTTCGCCTTATCTTCCTTGGTGATCTTTTCATATCCAAACCGCTCGCAGATTTCATCACAAATCTGGAACCGCTTGAAGGAGTCGATGATCCATTGCGGCGAGCCCCACCAGATGCAGTCGGTGCCCCAAACAACGTGGTCGGCTCCGTAGTACTTGATGTTCTTCCCCATCAGATGCATCGTCATGACCGGATTGGCGACTGCGGTCAGACCGAATGAGGTGCCGATTTCCGCATAAACGTTGTTCAACTCGGGGTTGCGGCGCTTGATGTCCATCAGGATGTCGTGCCACTCGAAGTCGCCCGTGGCGGGATCGTAGAAGTCCTCTGTCTTGAACGAGGGCTCGTGCGGCCCGTGCTTCATCGCCGAGTGATAGATGACGAAGGTGAAATCCGGGTTATCGAGCGCCGCCCGCTCGACGTCCTTCGGATTGGCGAGGTGACCGAAAGTCCGAGACTGGGAAGCGAATCCCTTATGCACGCTGACAAGCTTCACTCCGAGCTCGCGCGCCACGTCATAGAAGTACGCCGTCGCCTCATCGTCGAGCTGAAAGCCGCGGCCCGTCTTGGCGGGGTCGGTATGGCAATAGAGTTTCCAGGAGTCGAGGCCGTAGAGCTTCGCCTCGCGCTCCATGACCTCCTTGAGCATGACCTTGTCTTGCTTGTCGGTGACAGGGTCCCAGTAGTGGTTGGGGGCGACGTTGCCTTGGCACAGGGCGCGCTGTCCGCCCGGCGTGTTCGTTGATGAGCCTCTTGCTTTTGGACATCACCCGGGAGGGTTGGATGCCGCCCTCGCGCGCTTTGCCTTCAAGAAGGGTTCCCTGCTCGTCTCGGTGTTTCTCACGGCCCGGCACTCCGGAGATGACGACCATGTCGGTCTTGCTGTCGAGGAACATCTCCTTGGAGAAATTCTGGAGGCTGTAGGCCTCAACTGAGTTGTCGAGCTCGAGGCCCAAGCTGCGAATGAAGTCGTACTGCCGCGACCGGTGAGCGATGCCGTCGGTGAAGTGCCCCTGGACATCGAAGATGAAGTACTCGCCTTTGGGCCACTTATCCTCGTAGGTGGCGACTTCGAGCGTCTCGGCCTCATCGACATCCCAGTGCTGGCCATAGACCTGGTTGGAGGCCCGGTACGCGGCTGGCCCGGTCAACCGTTTGGCGGTCGCCCGCAAGGGCGGACGGCCGCGATGCAACGTTTTCGTCCTCCTCTCTCGTCCGATGCTCCTCTGGCGGTGCACAACCTCCCAATGAGAACCAATAGGTCGTGCGCCGACACGCTCAGCGCGAAACCTGGAGTGTTGAGCGTGGGCCACGGGCCGCGCGCGACAACTTCGAATTCTGGAAGGGTTCACCTCCTGACAGAAGGCCAGAGAGGCGGCGAAGAAGGTCGTCCCAATTGACGGCGGCAAGGCAGCGAGAAAAAGAGGCTCGTCTCCCAAAAGTGTGAAGCGGTTCGAAGCTCTTTAGCTCGAAGACCCCGGAGATCCGGCGATCCGTGCCGTCACGGGGCTCCTTGCATCCGCCGTTTGCTACCATTGCAATCAGTAACGGGGAGGGTATTTTCGATGCGTTTCATTAACGTTGCGCTCATTGTCCTGACACTCGCTATCGTCGGCAACGGCAGCCTTCTCACTGCCGCCGCGCCGCTGCTTGAACGCCTCGAACCACGCGGTGGACAAGCCGGAACCGCTGTGAAATTGACCCTGATCGGAGAGGGGCTCGACAGCGAAGTCCGCCTCGACTCGGCAATCCCCGGCGCCCTCACCCCGCTCGCGCCGCCAAAGAAGGCGTCTCGCGTCGGCAAGGAACTCTCGTTCCTTCTCGAAATCAGCCCCGACGCCCTGGTCGGGCCCTACACGCTGCGAGCGAGTTCGCGCGACGGAATGTCGAACATTCTGCTTTTTACCGTCGGCGCGTTCCCGGAAACCGAAGATCGAGAACTCAACGCCCGCGGACGGTTGGCGGGCGAACCGTTGAATGACTCATTGAGCATGGCCCAACCGGTGGAAGCACCTGTCACCATCAACGGCACGCTGACTGTCGCCGACCGAGACTTCTTCCGCTTTCATGCCGCGGAGGGGCAGGAGCTTATCTTGGAAGCGGAAGCCCGCCGCATCGGTTCCGCCGTCGACCCCGCGATTGAACTCTTCGACACTTCCGGCAAACGGATCGGCCGCAATCAAGACGCCCCCGGAATCGGCGTCGATTCTCGCCTGGCATTCACCGCTCCGGCCGACGGCGATTACATCGCCGCCGTCAGCGACTCGAAGTTCAGCAAACAGAAGCAAAACTATTACCGCCTAAAAATCGCGAACTATAGCTACGCCGAAAGTCTCTTCCCGCTCGGAGGTCGTCGTGGTCAAACGCTGGCAGTAGAGATGTTCGGCGGCAACCTCGACAAACCCGTTACAACCCAAGTCGATTTGACGACCAAAGACCCCGCCGCCGAGTTCGTGGATGTCCGCGTTCCCGGTGCTCCAGGCGCCCTACCCATGCGGGTCGCCGTCGGCGACGACCCGGAAGCCGCCGAGCCGGCGGGCGCCGAGGTCAAAGAATTGAAACCGGGCACTCTTACCAACGGCCGCATCGCCAAGGCGGGCGAGGCGGACCGCTACCGCTTCGCCGTCCAACCCGGCCAGAAGTGGCACATCGAGTTACAGGCCGCGAAACTAGGGACCTCGCAGCTCTACGGAGTGCTAAACCTTTTCGACGGCAAGGGGGAGAAGCTGGGCACGACTCGCGAGATCGGCCTTCGCTTCAAGCTCTCCAACCTCGACGTCGGCGAAGACCCCAACGCGGATCAGCACATGGCCTTTGAGGTCCCCGACGACGTCAACGAGATTCAGGTCGAAGTCGAAGACCTGCTCGGCCGCGGCGGGGACGCCTTTGGCTACCGCTTGCTGGCCGCTGAGCGCCCGGGCGATTTCACGATGACGATTCAAGCCGAGCAGCTCAACGTGCCGCTGCGCGGGAGTGACTTCGTCGCCGTCCTGATCAACCGATTGAATTACTACGGCCCCATTGAATTGTCAATTCCCAACCTCCCGGGCGATTGGACCATGAACGGCGGCCACATCCCGGCGCTGGAGCAGCAGGGCGCGCGGCGCACCATTTCAACCGGCATATTGACCGTAACCCCTAAGCCGGGCGCCGAAACCCGCTCAGTCAACCTCGAGATCTGGGCCGAGGGCGAAGTCGACGGCGAAACCATTCGCCGCAGGGCCCGCGGCCCGGGCATGAAATCGAATGTGAGCTTTCGCGTCGGCGAGGTCACGTCCAACGAGAATGTCGCCCCCTGGCTGGGAGCGGATCTACCCGCCGTGGTGACCGAGGAACGGGCCGCCGGCATAGAGTTCAACGCGCCGCACTACATCAAGGTCATGCAGGCCACAAAGGTGGAGATCCCTTTCGAGTTCACAGCTCGACAGGAAGACGTTGTCAGAACCGACAAGCCGGATCGGGAACAGACCAACCTGATTGTTACCTCCGGAGTGCGAGTCACTCGTAGGCTGGTTGTGGATGAAGACGATCCCAACAAGGGCGTCTTTATCTTGGGAGGACAGGTCGGCTGGGGCCCGGGCCTATTCGAGGTCGTCTTACCCGCAAAAATCAAAGTCGACGGCCGGGAAGAAACCATCTACGCGCAAGCGATCACGATCGATGTTGTGCGGCCTTATGAGATCGAGCCCCTCACGGAAATCACCGCTCTCGAACCGGGCTCGGAAACGAAGCTGGCCGCCCGGCTCAACCGACAAAAGGGGTTTGACCGCGAAGTCGAGATCAAGGCCGAGAACCTGCCGCTGGGGATCTCCTGTGAAAGCGCGAAAATTCCCGGCTCGGTCGACGAATTTCAACTCTCCTGCAAGGTTGAATCCTCCACTGAAGCAGGCGAGTACGAGATCGATCTAACCACCTCCTCCACCGTGATTGGAGGAGAAGATAAGATTATTCCTTTCAGTCCTCCACCTTTCAAAGTGAAAGTGAAGGTTGCAACCGGGAGCCACCAACCCGAGCAAGTCGCCAACGGGCTCTAGACCAAGTCCGCACCGACCCTTCTTGCGTAGCGCAGGGCCCAAAGGGACCTGCGGCTTTTGCAACCACGCACGACGCCCAAAAAGGGCGGGCGCCGTTCATCCTGCCCGCCCGGGCCCAAGCTACGCCCAACCCGACGACAAGCCCGATTTCACCGACGGTTCACCGCTGCAATAGGCCGGACCTGTAGGGCCGGTACGGGAAGCTCACAGTCGTCACAACCGGGCTGCTTCAGCGGCCTTCCACACCCCCACTTCAGCCACTCGGCCGTAACCCCGTCCAAATCCCCCGCGTTAAGATAAATGGGACTTGCAGGTGTATACGCGCTTCAGGACCGTGGGGTCGCCTCGTCGATTTCATGGACGGTGCAAATATTGGGATGGTCGAGGGCTGTAATGGCTGATGGTCTCCCCGATCACGATTAGAGCCAGTGACTTCCGCGCTCAGGTGGCTTCCGTTTCCGGGAACCGTCGATTCTTCGCCGATTCAGGAGGTGTGAACCTCGACGGTGCGACCTTCAGGTCTCTAGCGGCCTTGAGCAGTTCGCTCCCGCTGTGGTCAGCGCAACGCTGAGATCAGAAACAAGCAGCAGCAGGAGCGGCTGGCAGCCTGTTTGCCGGGCCATGGACGGCTGCCACCCATTGACAGGCTCAGGGTTACCCAGCGTGGGGCTCTTCAACGCACCCAGAAAGCTTCAATCCATTGAATTCAAAACACTTGTGACCATCTCAGGTTCCCTGAATAGCGCCCTGTAATGGGACTTCAGACTGATCGGAGCAGGGTGCTTCCAGGGCTGCGCCTGTTCACAAGCCCTGAGCCTAAAGCGGCCTAATCTACCTTCACACTTTTGGGAGAGGAGCCTGAAAAGAAGGCTAGGAAGTCACTGGCAAACCAATCCGATGAAGCTTGCCAGACGCCTCGGAGTGAGCCGGAGACACCTGCACAGCCCGGCAGCTTGAGACGGGCGCAGCGAATTTCGAAGAGCGACCGAGGCCGCCGAGCGGCCTGACTGCGAGCCCCGCGCTGAGTGGTGATCCAGAGGGGAATTGTTTTTTCTTGACATATGACTCCGAACATGTTATGCTCCGGTGTGACTCGGGGGGGGAGTGAATCGGGCGCCGCTAGATTCCCTTTTACTCCCGTCACGCGGTCTTTGCTGTCGGCGTCAAGGTATATAACCACGTTACTCCAACGACAACGGGGTCACAGTGTAAAGCGGTCTGCCGCCCGGACACTCACGGTCCGAAGCGGAAGACCTTTATCGAAAATCCTCAAAAAGTATTCATATCTAAGATCAGGACAACCATGGCGATAGAGCTGGGGCTGAACTTCGATTTTATCCGTTCTGCAGACAAGTCGTTTGCCGTGGCGGTAGAACGGGCTGCCGAATTGGGTTACCGCTATGTAGAGCCGTTTGTTCACACGGGGCGAGAGCTCATGAGTGAGGCGGGGTATTACCACTCCTTCTCGATGGAGCAAGATCCTCTTGTGATGAAGGAGACTCTGGACCGCTACGGAGTGCGAGCTTCCGCCCTGAGTGCTCACTGTTCGTTGATGCGGCCAGAAATTAGCGTTCCCTACCTCGAAAGAGCCATCCGCTTTGCTGCCGCTGTGGGAGTGCCAGTTGTGAACACGGATGAGGGGGCACGGCCAAGCTGGATGAGCGACCAAGAGGCGTTTCAGATGATGAGCTACACCCTCGGCGTCGTATTGGGAACCGCAAAACGTTACGGCGTATATCTGGGAATCGAGCCTCATCAGAGTCTTACCCGTACCACCCAAGGTCTAATTCGAATCGCGACGCTGGTCGAGTCCCCGCTCCTTAGGGTCAATTACGATACAGGGAATGCTTATCTAGCGGGAGAAAATCCGTATGAAGGTCTGCGAGCGGTTGGGGAGCTGCTTGTTCATATTCATGCGAAAGACATTAGTGTTCAGCACTCGGAGGCCGAGCGCGGCAAGGTCACAGGAACGCCGGTGGGCTGCGCATGTGGTGATGGGGTGCTGAATTGGGAAGAGATCCTCAACATTCTGCGCGAGGTGGATTATGACGGCGTGCTTTCGGTTGAGTGTGGAACAGAGGAGCAGGCAGCTCGCAGCCTGACCCACCTTCAGGCGCTGATTTCGGGGAGTACGGTCAGCCGTGCGTCGACGAATTAAGAATGCCGCTTGCATGTATGGGGCATGCCTGACGTGTTGCGATAGACTCCGTCACCCGACGGCGCCGCAGCGCCCATGGATTTCATGAGAGGGGAAATTGGAAATGTCTGAATCGGTGATTCATTTCCGTGATGATAGGGTTCTGCGGTATCTGGCTCGCCTAGTCTTCTGTGACTTCCTCTTGGTTTTGGTTTCTTTGTGGTGCGCCTGTCCTTCGGGATTCGCCCAAGAGGCTCACGTTGCCCAATGGCGCTCCTACGGAGGGGATCCAGGCGGCACACGATTCTCAGCGCTTAAAGAGATCAACCGCCACAATGTCAGCAAACTTCGTACGGCATGGACTTACCACACGGGTGAACTTGAGCTTATGCGGGAGGCTCGCATCACAGGTTCAGGCTTTGCTTGTACACCCTTGGTTGTTGACGGGGTGATGTACCTCAGTACCCACTCCAGCCGCGTGATCGCTTTGGATGCTGAAAACGGAGTTGAATTGTGGAAATACGATGCCCAGGAAGGAAGACGCAAAGAAGATCGTAGGTTCCAACCACATCGTGGCGTTTCCTACTGGGAAGGGCCATCGCGCGACGGAGAATCAGTAGATCGGCGCATTCTGTTTGGTACTGTCGACGCACGTCTAATTGCCCTAGACGCGGAGACTGGTCGACCACGTCCCGACTTCGGAACACGAAAGGATGGGAGTGTCGACTTACGGATCGGGGTGGCGGATCGATTTCCTGATTCGTTTTATGCCGTGACGTCTCCCCCGGCAATTCATAAAGACTTGGTAATCACCGGTTCGCGTGTACAAGAGGGCCCACCATCGCTCGGACCCAGCGGGGATGTGCGGGCATACAATGTGCGAACCGGTGAACTGGTCTGGCAGTTTCACACAGTCCCACGGGAGGGAGAAATCGGCCACGAAAGCTGGGAAGGTGAGTCCTGGAAAGACCGCTCCGGCGCCAATGTGTGGGGAGTGATGAGCGTCGATGACGAACGAGGAATAGTTTTTCTCCCCATTGGGTCGCCTTCGTACGATTATTATGCCGGAGACAGAAAGGGTCATAATCTGTTCGGTAATACGTTGGTCGCCTTGAATGCGGAGAGCGGCAAATTGCGGTGGTACTATCAGACGGTGCACCACGATATTTGGGACTATGATCTGCCCGCTCAGCCCAATCTGATAACCGTGAACCGAGGAGGCCGATCCATTCCGGCAGTTGCTCTGGTTACAAAGATGGGTTTTGTCTTCATTCTGGACCGGCTAACAGGTCAACCCCTTTTTCCTGTCGAGGAGCGCGCGGTTCCGCGAAGCACAGTTCCCGGTGAGGAGACTTGGCCGACGCAGCCATTCCCGCTTAAACCACCGTCATTGATCCGGTCGAAGATTACGAAAGAAGATATTAGCGAGGTCACTCCGGAATCCAAGCGCTACTGTATGGAGATTTTCGAAAAGGTGCGGCACGAAGGTATGTACACTCCGTTGGGCCTTTCGCCTACGCTCTTTTATCCAAGCACTCTGGGTGGGGGTAACTGGCATGGCGGTGCTTTTGATCCAACCACGGGACTTCTTTACGTGAATGTGAACGAAATTGGGGTCATACATAACCTGGAGCCTGACAGCGACATACCGAAATCCTACCGGCTCGTTCGGAAGAAGCTAGACGACTGGTACTTTACCGACCGGAACGGCTGGCCGTGCCAAAAACCGCCCTGGGCTACACTGAATGCCATCGATGTCAGCAGTGGTGAACTTGTATGGAAAGTTCCATTGGGTGTCGTTGAGGAGCTTGTGGCACGGGGGATTGGGACTACCGGAGCGAAGAATATTGGTGGCGCTATCGTCACTGGGGGGGGGCTCGTTTTTATCGCAGGTACAGCTGATCAGCGGTTTCGAGCATTCGATGCGAAAACAGGAAAGGAACTGTGGGTCACCAAGCTTGAAGCCAGCGGGCACTCGACTCCCGTGACCTTTCGTGGGAAGAAGAGTGGCCGGCAGTACGTTGTTGTCGCGGCGGGAGGCGGAGGGTTCGCAAGCAAAGCCAGTGACCCGTTGGGCGATTCGGTGACTGCATTTGCCTTACCCGATTCAGTCCAGTAGTCTGGGCCCTAGCCAGTGGAATTTGAGTTTGCTGGCTAGTAATGGTAGTTAGAGGTGTTACCGGGGTGAAGTGCTTGGGCGCCACAATGCTTATCGGTTTGAGTGTTGCTGTTTTGTGTACTGGCCAAGAGCAGCCCCATCCGCGCATTCTTCGACCCGTCGATCGGTCAATTCTGGCCGCTGTTCCTTTCTCGGTGATCGCGCGGGCTTCGGCACAAGCGGAACTGCGACTTGACGGGAAATCCGTGGCGATCGTGCGGCCAGCAGCTGACGTCCTGACGGCAACGCTTTTCGGGCCGCCCGGCCTGCACGAACTAGCCCTGCTAACTCCGGCTGGCGAGCACAAGTTGAGTTTCTTCGTCGCCCGCCTTTCGGAGGGGGCCGGTGCTCCACAGGACTGGAAAAGCTACCGAGTTCACCCACCTGCAGCTGCCTGCGACATGTGCCATGTCGTCATGGCTGGTGCTTGGACGATCAAAGGAGGATCCGTTTCGAAGAATTGCTTCAGCTGCCACGACCTCAAAGAGTTTGAGCAGTTGCACACGGCTGTCCTGAGGCCCTTGCCGGACTCGCACGATATGGACAACTTGTCCCGGTGTCAGCGGTGTCACGACCCTCATGGCTCCCAGGAAAGAGCCCATCTTAAGGCGCCGGCCGAAATCGGCTGTAGGGTGTGTCACCAGTGACGATTTATTATAATATACATTTGGCATGATACGGAGGACACGAACAATGACGTACATCGGGCAATTGGAAAGCGGCGCGGCAAGCCGACGCCACTCAGTTTTGATAGGCGGTATCTGTGTGTGGCTTGGACTTTGCGGGATCAGCAACGCGCAGACCTCGACTGCAACAGTGACTGGCACGATCATGGATGCATCGGGAGCGGTCATCCCAGGTGCCGAAGTGACTTTGACGAACTCGGATACGGGTGCCGTGAGGCGTACTGTGAGCAACAGCTCCGGCGCCCATGTGCTTCTAAACATCCCCCCCGGGAGGTACGAACTTCAGGTTAGCGCAGAGGGCTTTCAGACAGTGAAGCAGTCTGAGTTGACACTTACAGTAAATCAGACTCTGACTCTTGATTTCGCTCTTACGGTAGGCGACGTGATCGAAGTAGTGACTGTGGAAGGCACGGCCATAGAAATCCAAAGCTCAACAGCGGAGCTTGGTGCGGTCGTTACCACGCAGGCTGTGGTCGATCTGCCACTCAATGGAAGAAACTTCACTCAGTTGCTCCGGCTCACACCGGGTGTGTCGCCGGTCTCCGTTGCGCAGAATGCCAGCGGCTTCGCATCTACAACCACCGCCGGCGCGGCTTTCACCTTTCCGGCGATCAACGGGCAAAACAATCGGAGCAACATCTATCTGTTAGACGGAATCAATAACGTGGGGACTTTCGTGAACTCATACGCTGTCCCCCCAATCATTGATGGCATTCGAGAATTCAAAGTGCAATCGCACAATGATCAGGCAGAGTTTGGTGGTGCACTGGGGGGGATTATCAACGTAGTAACGAAGTCGGGCACGAATGAATTTCATGGCGCTGCATGGGAGTTCCTACGAAACAACGCCCTCGATGCCAGAAACACCTTCTTGCTCGACAAGACGCCCTTTCGCCAGAACCAGTTTGGAGGCGCAATTGGTGGCCCCGTGATTCTGCCAAAGTATGATGGCCGCAACAAGACCTTTTTCTATGTTGCGGTCCAAGGCTTCGCGTACAGACGCCCAACGGACGCCCTGTTTCGTGTCCCCACGGCAGCTAATCTTGGCGGTGATTTAAGTGACGAAACAAGGCAAATCTTCAATCCGTTCACTACAATCGCGGATCCCAGCAACCCAGGGCAATTTGTTCGGGCCCCCTTTCCTAATAACCAGATACCTGCATCGGTGCTCGATCCCGGAATGGTTCTCTTCGCCAACACCACCCTTCCCAAACCCGTTGCAACGGGGGTTGCCGACAGGAATGCCATAGATTCAGGCTCTTTTAAACAGGACCAAATCGACCAAACTTACAGAGTCGACCAACTGGTCGGATCGAGCGATTTCTTCTGGTTCAGGTATTCCAGACTCGATCAAGAGACCGACGGTAACGCAGGCCGTGAACAAGTGGCCGCCTTGGGGGATCAAAGAGCGACAAATTGGGGTGTCAGCTATACACACACTTTCAGCCCGACCATGCTTATCGATGTCAGGTATGGAGAGACTTTCCTAGAGATTGACACTCTCAACCGGTTCCGTGACATACCGGCGGACTTCGCTCAGCAGGTCGGTTTCGATCCGACTTTCTCCACAAGCCGATCCGGCGTCCCTCTGATACCCTCACTCAATGTGGGCAACTTCTTTAGCGGTGGTGAAAGAGACCAAAAGTTCACGATGTCTGACATTAACCAAGTTGCCGCGAACATGTCGAAAATAGCTGGTACTCACACTTTCAGATGGGGTGGCGAGCTGTCGACCAACGGATATCGAGGAGATTCAACAATCAATTCAGTAAACTTTCGGACCCCCCAAACAAGTGACCCTTCAAGGCCAGAGGGCACAGGCAGTGAGTTGGCATCGTTCTTACTGAATGTTCCCGACAGGGCTACCAAATATGATACTCCAGAGGATCTTCGTTGGGGAGGGGTGCTGGGCTTGTACGTTCAGGACCAGTGGCGAGCTAGCCAGAAACTGACGGTCAATATAGGCCTACGTTATGACCGCACATACAAGCCGCCGTTTGGTACGGAAAGATCCCCACCGAGTCTGCACATTGGTAACTATGACCTCCAGCGGGGCGTGTACGTGATTCAGACAATGCCCCCCCCTTGCTCGCAGACGGGGACCGCCCCTTGTATTCCGGGCGGCACGTTGCCTGAGGGCGTCGAGCTTGACCCGCGAGGAAAATTCTTCTTCGATGACAAAACGAATTTCCAACCGCGCTTGGGTCTGGCGTATCGGATGAAGGACAAAACCGTACTTCGGGCGGCCTTCGGTATCTCGTTCGATAATTGGGCCGGAGTAGCCGAGAACAGTCAAGGCATTTTAGGGAGCTGGCCAAGCATCGGTCTGAGGACAGCCAATAACATGAACAATCAGCTGAGTACGTCAGTGCGACCGGACAAGACAGCTACAAACCCGTTCCCAGAAGGGCAACTACCCGCCCCTACGCCGTTTGAGCAGCAGAATTGGTATATCGACCCACACGAGAAGCAACCGTATTCTTTGCAATGGAATTTTGGGATTCAGCATCAACTGCAGGACTCGACAGTCCTGAGCGCCAATTACGTTGGTTCCGGCAGCCGCAAGCTAGTGCTGGGAGGGTTCTACAACACCGCACTGACTCCTGGACCAGGGGACCCAAGAGAGCGCTTTCCCTTCCCTCACATCACGCCAACATTCTACGACCGAACATGGGGCAGAAGCAACTATCATTCCTTTCAATTTCTACTTGAAAGAAGATTCAGGGGTGGGCTGGGGTATATGTTGTCTTATACCTGGTCGAAGGCAATCGACATAGGAAGCTCGGGTTGGTATGGAGTGGAAGGACAGTCTGTTCAGTCCCCTTACACCTTCAACGACGATCGAAGCGTGGCGGGCTTCGACCTTCCCCACATATTTGCGTTGAATTGGGTCTATGAACTGCCGCTAGGTCCTGGCAAGAGACTAGATCCGACAAATAGAGTCCTGAGTCACGTTATAGGTAATTGGCAGATCAATGGAATCGTCACCTTGAACTCGGGTACGCCATTCACTCTGCAAGTCCCAGGCGACTTAGCCAACACGGGCAATACCAGGTATCTCCGGCCGGATTACATAGGGGGGGAAGCGGAGTTAGCAAACCCAACGCCGGAGCGCTGGTTTAATACCGATGCGTTTGCCGTACCCCCGCCGTTCACATTCGGTAGCCACGGCCGCCACATGTTGCGGTCCGATGGTGTGTCGAGTCTGGACTTCTCGGTTTTTCGGAAATTCCGATTCAAAGAGGGGCATCATCTGGAGTTTCGGGTCGAGATGTTCAATGCTTTCAATTCGCCTGTTTATGCGAGACCGAACAATAACCTGCTCAGCAACATCTTCGGAGTAGTTACTAGCACGGCGAACTTGCCGCGGCAAGTTCAGTTGGCCTTGAAGTACGTGTTTTGACAATGCTCTAACGAGGAAGCTTCTAACGACCCAGCTGTGGCCGCTGGGTCTCGAGCGGACTGGAATGGGGAGTTAGTGTGTCAACGGAGTGGCGCGGGTGTGTGTAGGAGTTAGCTGTGGGTTCGAGAATAGGTGGATTGGTTTTTTCGACGCTGACTGCAATTGGGAGCTTAAGTGTAGCTGGGAACGGAGGGTTCGGCCAACAGGTGGGTACTCGCCAAAACCCGTGCGATCCACAGACGATGATCTCTCACGAGCCCTCAGCTGACCGCAGTGCCTCCTTAGAGGCGCAAGCAAAGCACTTCGATTGGTCGGTCTCGGCTCCGGAACACTCTCTCCGTCTCGATGCTCTATCTGACGAGCCTAGATATAGTTTCGCTCTGGCCCTTTTGAAGAGCGGGAAGACTCATCGTGCAGTGACTGAGTTGCGTTTGATTCTCGACAACAGCCCCGGCCTGGTGGAGGCGAGAAACGTCCTTGCGACTGCCCTAGAACAACTTGGAAAACTCGACGAGGCAGAAGCCGAATACAGGACAGCACTGCGGCTCGAACCGAGTTCTGTGTATGCTCTGCATCAGTTGGGCCAGCTGCTGATGGAGTGCGGTCGCTACAGGGCGGCGATCGCGTACGTCAAGCGGGCCGCAGCATTGGAGCCAAGACACGTTCATCACCAGCTGGCTCTGGCGGCAGCTTATGCCGAAGATGGACAGAGTGAGCAAGCGCTTCAGATCCTGCGGTCTACCGTGAAGGCGAACCCGCGTTCTTTCACGGCCTGCGTCAATCTGGGAACCCTTCATGCTCGATTACAGCGTTACAGTGAAGCAGCAGAAGTTTATCAGGAGTGTCTGAAAATTGAACCTCCAAGTGCAACCACTAGACGGTCGCTGCGACTGTCACTCGCGAAGGCCCTTCTTCTAATTGAGCGGAACTCTGAGGCGCTCGACAGTCTCGATGCGATTGAAGAAGTTGTACAAGGACAGGTGCTCGATTTCGAGGTGCGTTATTTTAGGGGATTAGCTTACCGAGGACTGGGACAATACTCAAATGCCGCGGCGGAACTTGAGACGGCCGTCCGGCTTCAGCCGAACCATTACGATGCCCGATATGACTACGGCTTTGTGCTGGCCCGGCTAGGAAGACTGGCGGAGGCCAAAGAGCAGCTGGAGAAGGCTCGCGAGCTGGACCCTGCAGCCGCCGAAGTGAGATATCAGCTTGCGGCGGTCCTGCGGGGCTTGAGAGAAGCCAAAGGAGCCACTTCGGAGCTTCAGGAGTTTAAGAAACTTGAAGAGCAGGCAATTCGGAAGAGGATAGCTGGAACGACCGGGCGCCAGGGGAATCAGTTGCTCTCGGAAGGGAAAGCTCGCGAGGCGGCAGAAACGTATCGTGAGGCTCTAAGACTCGATCCTCACAGCGCAGAGACCTACTATAACCTTGCTTTAGCTCTCGATCTAACAGGGAACCGCATTGGCCAACGGCGAGCCCTGGAAAAAGCTGTGGTTCTCGATCCGAACTTTGCAATGGCTCGAAATCAGCTCGGCCTGATCTACTTGGAACAGGGCGACTTGCAGCAGGCCGAGAGCCAGTTCCGAATGGCGTTGGACGTCGACCCCCAATGTGCCGACTGCCAGGCGAACCTAGGCGTACTCTATGCTCGAGAAGGTAAGCAGAAAGAGGCTGAAAAGCTCTTTCGGCAGGCGATTGAAAACAATCCGCAACATATTCACGCATTGCTTAACTTTGGATTGATACTGGCCGACCAGGGGCGTTTGAATGAAGCTGAGGTGCAGCTTCTGAAAGTACTGAAAGTGGAGCGGGAGGATCCGTACGCCCTCACCGCTCTCGGGATGATTCAGACACGTCTTCGTAAGCCCGAATCCGTCTTGCAGAGAGGGGGCGGTCCGGAGTCTGAGAATGCTGAGGCATCGATAAACCCGAGAGAGCGTGTCCCCGAGCCGAACTAGAAAGGGCGGAGAGTTCCGCTTGCTGCCGGATGCCTGGACGCAAAACTCCGACGTGCCCTAGAAGTGATCAACTTCCGGAGGCCTTCCAAACAACTCGCCGGCTGTTGACACAAGCCGGGACACCGCCCCTTACCGTGCGGAAGGGCGGCGCACCTTGAGAGTGCCCATCCAACCCGGGGAAGTTTTTGCCTGAAATCTCTACAGTGCACAAGGCCGAACATGGGCGCGCGCGGCAAATCCAGGAGGCACACCGAGTAGCATGTTTAAGAAAAGACTAATTACCCTAGTGTCACTTCTGCTCCTTCTCTCGGGATCGACCGGGACTAGCGCTACACGAGAGACCAGGGATCCATTGTTCCGATCCGGTGCAATCCGGGGGCTAATCCTCTCCGGGCGAAATAACCATGACTGGCGAGAGAGCACGCCATTCCTGAGGAAGATCCTGCTGGCAACCGGTCGGTTCGACGTTCGAGTGGTTGAAGAACCGGCTGGTATGACGGCACACACAATGGCTCCCTATGACGTACTGATCCTGGACTACAATGGCCCACGTTGGGGCGAGACCACAGAGAGGGCCGTAGAAGAGTTTGTTCGATCTGGCAAAGGGCTCGTCGTGATTCATGCTGGAAGTTATGCGTTCACGGGATTGCCCGTGTTAGGTGATCGTCACGCGCGCACCGGAATTGTTGAGGCTCCTTGGCCAGCCTACGGCCAAATGATCGGCGGGCTATACTCGGAAGATTTCACAAAGGGCCACGGTCTTAGACATTCGTTTCGTGTTCGGTTCGTCAATCCGAGGCACCCGATTACGGATGGCATGGGAGATGGGTTCATCGCGACCGACGAATTATATCACAATATGCGAATGCAGAAGGATGTAAACGTCCTAGCTACAGCTTTTGATGATGTCGAAATTGGAGGCAGCGGAAAAGACGAGCCGATTCTGTGGACTGTATCTTACGGGAAGGGAAGAGTGTTTCACACGACTCTCGGCCACGATCTGGTCGCAATGCAAGAACCTGGGTTCACAGCCACATTCGCGCGAGGAACTGAGTGGGCGGCGACCGGCGGGGTCACGGTTCCGGCGCGGTGGAGGTTGCAGACAAAGGCTGAGAATCCTGTGCGGGCTCTGATTGTGACAGGTGGACACGAACACGACGCTGCTTTTTACTCGATCTTCGACGGTTACGACATTTCGTCGGTTGTGGAACCTTCTTCCCGCGCCTACAGAAAGGACTTGCGAACTCTCTTCGACACCGTCGTCATGTATGATTCGAACCAAGAGATTGACGACGCTGAACGTAAGAACCTTGCAGAGTTTCTCGAGAGTGGAAAAGGACTTGTAGTTCTTCATCAAGCTCTGGGCAACTATAACTCGTGGCGTTGGTGGTACGAGACGGTGGTAGGGGGTAGGTATCTGCTGACGGCAGATCAGGGTTTAGGAAAATCAACGCAGACGCCCAAGCAAGAGCTGTTTATAAAGCGGGTCGAGCAGCATCCCGTAACTGCTGGGATCGGTCCAATGCACCTCTGGGATGAGACTTACAAAGGCATGTGGATTTCACCGGATGTGACGGTATTACTCAGGACTGATAACCCGACGAGTGATGGCCCGGTGGCCTGGATCAGCCCGTACACTAAATCGCGCGTGGTAACGGTTCAACTGGGACACGACGGAAGGGCCCATAACGATCCAGGATATCGCCGGTTAGTTAGGAATGCGCTTCTTTGGTCTGCCGGGAGGACGAAATAAAAGGACGCTGAAGCCCGGAAGATTCTTGGAGATTTCATAGAGGGACGGAGGAGGGAGTGTGTCAGGTCTCCTGTCGTTGTACAAATTACTGAAACAACGAAGGATAACTGACTCGGGGTGCTGTGCTGCCTGGCGCGTTCCTGCGCCGCGCTTCAACTTCCAGGGCGTTACGTCCTCGGCCAGCAGCGTCCACCGCTTGGCCTTCTTCAACATGCGCTGTAAGACACCGATCTCCATGTTGATCGTGCGCCCCGAGATCCCGCTGCCCGCCCTTGCCTGCTGATAGTCGGCGATGTCTTCGGCGGTGATGCGCCCCAACGGCTTGCCCTCGAAGTGCTTCTTGAGCGAGACCAAGCGCTCCTTCTCGAATTGGATGGTGCGTTCGGCCACCCTGTTCTCCCGTTGCCGCAGGTATCGGTCCGCCGCCTCGTCGAAGGACAGCCGGGCGTAGCCCTTGCCCGCGGCCCCTCAGATGAGGAGAATGTGTAACCGTTAAGAGTCCGGATGTAGAACTTGGCCGGAGAACCGTCAGTTCGGGAGAAGAACACGCCCCGAGTCAACAAACCCATCGCCAACAACATCACCGCTGTGCTTCCAAGAACGATAGCCAGCCGTTTTCCCGACTTCTGAAACCAGAAGGCCAGAACGATATCCCAGAAGAAGTAGGAGACAGCGCCCAAGAGGGCGATGGTGACGGCTCGACTCAGCCAGATGTCATAGCCGGTCAGGCTGACGATGTGGCCAAACAGCCAACTGTAGAGGGAATAAAAAAAGCTCACGTGGAGCAGGGCGAACAGGGCCAAGGCCAATAAGGCTACCAAGCCGGACAGCATCAGGTAAAACAAGACCTTTTCCTCGACCGGAGGAGAATGTCATCGCTGCCTCCGTTTCTGAAAGAGCAGCATGCTTCCAAGGGCAGCAGCGTTGACCAGGGCGCCCGTCAGGAAGGCCTTGGGGTCAAACTTGGCGTTGGGCCGGGCCAGGAGCACTGCCGCCAAGCCCGCCAGTAGGCTGGTGACGATTAGAATCAGGTACGGGATCATTGCAGCTCCTTGATTGCTGTGACAGAGACCGGCTATAGTTTCGTTTACCCTGCGGAGCTGACAGGCCTCTAGGGTCAATCCACATCTAGATATTTTATTATAAGTCGTGATGAAGAAGTCAAGCAAGCCCAAGCGGGCATCTGCCCGCAGAGATCAGGTTGACTGGACAACAGTCGGTCGGCGAGTTCGGGAGCTCCGGGGCTTTGACTTGACTCAAGAGCAGTTCGCGTCGCGCATTGGCGTCAGCCAGAACTACCTCTCAGTCATGGAGCAGGGACAGGTCAGATTCGGAGTTGACATCCTGCTCAGGCTGAGCCGGGAATGCGGCCGGTCTATGGAGTGGATTGTGACGGGGAAGGGCAGCTAGGAATTCGCTATCCCAGCGGCCGCCTTCCTCTTGGCCGCTCGTCTTCTCTTGGCCCAGTGCTCCTTCATCCTCTCCGACAGCCGCTGTCTGGCTTCATCAGACATCGGCTTGCGCTTGGGGTTCTTCTTTGGCGGTTTCTCGACAGTTTCCTTCGCAGCACTTCTAGGCGGCCGCCCTCGCCGCCGATGCCCGCCAAGGACAGCAATTGCTTGGTTGAGACGATCACGTTCTTCAATGAGGAGAGCTAGGATGTCAGCCATATCGGTGAGATTGTAACACGACCCGTGCTGAAGGCGGACAATGACATACACCAAAAGGCAGGACTAAACCAACCGACCAAACCTCAGGACCCGCAAGGCAGGCAGCCCACCAACTACGCAATTTCCGCGACCCCAACCTCACGACGACGCCAAGACCTCAAGGCCCGAATACTGCGTGCAGAATCCGAGGCCCCGGCGCGCTATTTCAGCTCAGCCTTTTGTGGTGGCGATTCGGCGCTTGCGGGCCTCCCGTTTATTTCGTGAGGTGGAGCGCTTGTTTGATGACTCGGACATCCCGCTCAACCTTCTCGACTCGCACCCGCACGTCTAGCTTCAGCTCGACCTCGTCGAATCGGCGCTGCACTATCCCAGCTAAATCTTCAACTTGCCCGGCCACTTGTGCAATCTCGGTTTTTAGTTCCTTCGTTTGTGCATCGAACCTGCCATCGATCTTTTCGAAGCGTTGATCAACTTTCTTGAAGTGTTTGTTGAGCGCTTTATCCAAGTGCTCTCTTGTAAGTTGAGTCATGTTGTAAGTCGGTTAGTAATATGGCTCTTCCGGGTTTTTAGTGGCTCACGGGGCCAGCTCCAGGCCGCCGCAGTGGAAGTAGATGGCGGTGATGAAGTTCTGCTGGTTGCGAAAGCCGCGCGCCGTGTACTTCACCCATTGAATCTTTGAATTCAACGCTTCGCTGACGGCGTTGGTAATACCGTGTTTCAAGTACGTAAGGATGTTCTCCAAGCGCTGGTTCATCATCCGCGCCACCTCCTGGACCGGCTGCAGTCGCGAATGCGTCGCCCAGTAATACCAGCGGCGGAAAAACTTGCGCGCCACACCCAGCCGCCGAAAGTCAAACAAATGCATCGCCGTTTCTTTCAGCGCCCACGCCCGCGCCGTCTTCAGGTCGCTCTCGCGCAGCTCCTCAAAAGCTCGCCATTGCTTCTTGCTGAAGCTCCCCGGATGACGCAGCCACAGATATTTGCTGCCCACTAAGCGCTCGTCGCCGGCCTGCTTGAGCCGCTTGTTTTCTTCGCGCCGCACCTTGTCCACCGCCCGCGCCAGATATTGCGCGATGTGAAATTTGTCGAAGACGATCTTGGCTTCGCTCAGCGGCAAATACTCGCGCACCGAGGCCACGTAGGGGTCCCACATGTCCATCGCGACGGCTTGAATCCCTTGCCGCTGCTGCTCGCTCAGCGTCGGCCAAAACCCGTCCAGGCTTTGTTGGCGACGTCCTTCAGCGACGTACAGCACGCGCCCCCGATCGAGATCGTTGACCAGCGTGAGGTAGCGGTGGCGCTTGCGAAACGACTTCTCGTCCACCCCGATGTGAGGGACCGGCTCAGCTTGACGGCGCTCGAGGCCGCGCCCCACGGCGCGTTCCATGATGGCGTGGAATTCGTCCCAGGAAAGGCCCAGCAGCTCGGCCACGTCTTGCCGCGAGGTTGCCCGCAGCCAGTCGATGGCGAGCCGCTCAAACAGCGCCGTGAAGCGGCAGGACGGCGCGGCCCAGGAGTCGGAGCGGCTGGTTGGCGCGCCCTCACGGTGGTTTGGGTTGATCGCCCGAAAAAGACTGGCCCATAGAAGCCCGTGAAGGCGTTCTCAGGGCCTAAGGTGGACCTGGGATACCCCCCGACGGGACTGGCAACACGCCCGGTCGCGACCGGCCCAAGGCCCGTCAATCGACTTGAACGTAGATCGAAAATCAGGGGTCTGTCCGAAAGCGCCGGGATAAACCGGCGGGGAGTCGGGGATGAAAGAACCCC
>CBDFIK010000001.1:0-31125 GCA_965248105.1 Bryobacterales bacterium | reverse complement strand
CCCGCCTCAGCTGGAACAGGAGAAAAGCGTTCCGCCGTTAAGCTAACGGAGAGGACGCATGAGAAAGCAACGAAAGCACTACACAGCCGAAGAGAAGGTCGCCGTTCTGAGGCGGCATTTGATTGACAACGAGGCGGTCTCGAAGCTCTGCGACCAGCTGGTACTTCAGCCGACGGTTTTCTATCGTTGGCAGAAAGAGTTCTTCGAGAACGGCGCCGCCGCTTTCCAGACCAAGAACCGCAGCAGTCGCCAACCCGAGCGGGAACGCATCGCGCGGCTGGAGAAGAAAATCCGAACCAAGGACGAAGTTCTCGTCGAGCTGATGGCCGAGCACATCGCGTTAAAAAAAAGCCTTGGGGAACTCTAACCGGAACCTGGACCGAGCCCGATGTCCGCGACCAGATCGTCGATTTCGTTCGGCGTTGGTCGCTCAAGACCGAGATCGGGGTCGGGTGTTTTATCCCGTGGCTCGGCATCTCGCCCGGCAAATTCTACTCCTGGCGGAAACGCTACGGCTCGGTCAACGAACACAACGGTTGGGTCCCGCGCGATCACTGGCTCGAACCCTGGGAGAAACAAGCCATCGTCGACTTTCACCGGAAGCATCCGTTGGAAGGATACCGCCGCTTGAGCTACATGATGTTGGACGCCGACATCGCGGCCGTCAGCCCCTCGAGCGTGTGGCGAGTTCTGCATCGAGCGGGCCTGCTGCGCCAATGGAATGGCAAGCAGTCGAAGAAAGGCACGGGTTTCCAACAGCCGCCGGAACCGCATCAACATTGGCATATCGACGTTTCTTACCTCAATGTCTCCAGCACGTTTTATTACCTATGCAGCGTGCTGGACGGCTACAGCCGTGCGATCGTGCAGTGGGACTTGCGCGAGGCGATGAGGGAAGTCGATGTCGAGATCATTCTCGAGGCCGCCAAGGAGAAATATCCGCAGGCCCAACCGCGGATCATCTCCGACAACGGGCCGCAGTTTATCGCCCAGGACTTCAAGGAATTCATTCGCATCTCGGGCATGACGCACGTGAGAACGTCGCCTTACTATCCGCAATCCAACGGCAAGTTGGAGCGTTGGCACCAGTCGTTGAAGAGCGAATGCATTCGGCCCGGCGTGCCGCTGACGCCCGAGGATGCGCGGCGGCTGATCGAGCGTTATGTCGTGCATTACAACACGGTGCGGCTGCACAGCGCGATCGGATACGTGACGCCTCTGGATATGCTGACCGGTCGCCAAGCCCAGATCCATGCCGCCCGCGACCGGAAACTGGAGCACGCTCGACGGCAACGTCAGTTACGCCGTCAGCAAGCAGCTTGACCGATCGAGTTACAATGGCGTTGCCGGGTAAAACGGAAGCGGGCTCTGCTGGGAAGCAACCCTGCCGAGGGATAGCCCGGCGGGCTCATCGAGACGATGATCACGGGCGCGGAAGTCACCTTTCGCGCTCGTCCCAAAGCCCCATCGGATCGATAGACCCTGATGCCTTGAAAATCCCCGCCCGCAGGGCGCCATCTACACTAACGCGGAGCGCTCACTCTCCCGTTCCGGCTGAACCAGGACACGAGGAATTTGAGTGCGACGGTACGTTCGAGTTTGGTGTCTTCGGCCTTATAGACCACGCCCATCCCGCCTTCACCGAGCTTCTCGGTGATCTTGTAGTGGCTGATGGTTTGGCCTACCAAGATGAGGCCATTCTAACGCGGGGAGGATACCTGGTGAAAACAATCGATGTCACAAACAGACAGATTCTTTTCGCCCAGGCCGTTGCGTCAGCTCAGTTTCCGGGTCCGTCAGGGGCGGTGAAGACTCTTATCCGCCGGATCGTTCATGCGAACCGGATTTCACACCATCTTTCCTGCAAACGAGCGCGAATCCTTTTGTTTCGTTGGACTTAGTCCTGTTTCTTGGCCGCCGCTCAGCAGGAGACCGCCGACACGTTGCAGGCGGAGCTAGCCGCGGCCGTGGCTCGCCCAGAGTGTCTGTGCCGAGATGGCCAAAACGGAAATCCTGGCTCAAAGCAACGAAGGCCGATGCTGCATTTTTGACATTTATCTGACGTATCAACTAGATTCATATCACTTTGTTAGGAGGCAAACCCATGAGTTTCAATGGAAAAGTCGTGTTGGTGACTGGCGGCACGTCAGGCATCGGTCGGGAGACTGCCATCCAGTTCTCCAAGGCGGGTGCCAATGTCGTTCTCGCCGGTCGGCGCACGGAACAGGGCGAGGCGGTCGCTGCCGAAATCAACGACGGTGGTGACGCTCAGTTCGTCCAGACCGATGTGACTCAGGAAGATCAGGTCAGGCGACTGGTTGAGGAGACAGTCGAGCGTTACGGGCGGCTGGACATCGCCTTCAATAACGCTGGCATCGAACACGGCGGGCCAGTCACGGAATTCACGGAAGAGGACTACCGCAAGGTCTTCGATATCAACGTGCTCGGCGTTTTCCTGAGCCAGAAATACGAGATTCCGGCAATGCTCAAATCCGGTGGCGGTGTGATCATCAATACGTCCAGCATTCTTGGGCGGATCGCAATGCCCGGCGCTGCGGTTTACAACGGAACACGCTGTGGAAGGCATCACCAAGACAACGGCACTCGAACTCGCCGAGCAGGGTATCCGAGTGAATTCCGTTGCTCCGGGCGCTATCGCAACACACATGATCGACCGTTTCGCAGGAGAAGAGGGCACCGAAGCTCGGCAGCAACTTGCTTCGCAACACCCGATGGGTCGTCTGGGCGAGCCCAAGGAAATTGCCGCGGCGGTCCTCTATCTGGCCTCCGACGCAGCATCTTTCACGACAGGAATCTCGTTGACGGTCGGAAAATCCAAGAGTGAGTCTGGCACGGGGCGCCAGATCCCGATGACGGCGGCGCTGGTGGCCGTTCTCACGCAACACCGTGCGTGGTATGAATCGCGGCTCGGGCCGGCGCAACCTGATTGGTACGTTTTTCCACTGTCCAACCGAATCAAGCCGGTTGACCCGACGCGGCCGGTCACGTCGCTGAAGCGGGCATGGGAAGGGGTTCGCAAGGCCGCCAAAGTCAACTGCCGCCTGCATGACTGGCGGCATACGTTCTGCACCAAACTCGCCGAAGCCGGAGTTCCCGAGAGCACCATGCTTGATATGATGGGTCACATGAGCGCCAAGATGTTGCGGCGGTATTCTCACATTCGGGCCAAAGCCCGGCGTGACGCTATTGCAGCGATCGAGGCTCGGGATTCAGACGGGGTCCCCCAAGAATCCCCCAAAGTGGATGTCCAGGGCCCCACTGAATCGCTCGTAACTCATTGAAAGGGCGCGTAGCTCAGGTGGATAGAGCATCTGCCTTCTAAGCAGAGGGTCGCAGGTTCGAGTCCTGCCGCGCCCGCCAATTCCCATCTCGAGAATAGACACTAAACTTCCCAAAATCATAGCTTTAACTCGACTTCCTGCTGAGGAAGCCTGGGGATGGTGCGCTTGCCGAAGGGCGAATAGAGGGGGAAGGCGCTCATCATTTTGGCCACCAATTGGCCACGAGAGGCGTGCCTGTGTGCATCCCTACCTCACCCGCAAGGGATTCCCCGGGAGAAAGATGCTCGTGCTCGGCGAGACCCTGTTGGTTCCTATGCGGCCGATCGGCGACTACCAGCGGATCGCCAGCGTGCAGATGATCCGGCCCGATGGCGGGAAGCGGTTTCTCAAGGGCGGCAGGTGCCTCGAGCTGCGTCTATCATCTGGGTTTGGGCAGCAGCGAGCAATGGTGGTGCGAGGGGCTGGCGACAGGCCTCTCAATCCTGGCCGCCTTGCGGCTGCTCAGCCGGCGGGCGCGGGTGACGGTGTGTTTCTCGGCTTTGAATCTTTCCAGGGTGGCGCGGGAACGCGGCATCGTGGTGGCCGACCGTGACGAAGAGAGCCGGACCGGGGAGAATGCTGCCCGGCAAACCGGACTCCGCTACTGGCTGCCGCCCGATCCGGGCGACGCCAACGACTTCCACCGGGCGCGCGGGGCGAGGGCGCTGGCTGACGAGCTGCGCAAGATTTTGAACGAGAGGAGCCGCGCCGCATGAGCCTCCGCTGTGCTCAGCCGTCACTGCCGATGGAGGGCAATGCCGCGTGAGCCTTGATGCCGCTATCCGCAACGCCGTCGAATCGGCCATCACTGACTCGCTCAAGCGCGTCGTCGTCGAGAAACGGCTCTACAGCCTCGCGGAAGCGGCCCGATACCTTGGCCGCTCC
This sequence comes from Bryobacterales bacterium, assembly GCA_965248105.1. GTDB lineage: Bacteria > Acidobacteriota > Terriglobia > Bryobacterales > UBA6623. Next base: position 26,899 of record CBDFIK010000001.1, on the reverse strand, counting down.
AAGGAAGCGGTCGGCCGGATGGTGCGCCAGGGCCATGTACAAGTCACTTCGCACGACAGCAAGATTCTCATCGACGTGCTTGAACTGGACCGTTATTGCGCGCGCGTGAAGCACCATCACGAGGCGGTGGCGTAGAAATGGCTCCCATGGCATACGGCAACGGAACGATCGAACCGCGCGGCAACAACCGCTGGCGCATCACTTGGTACGCCGCAGGGAAGCGGAGGCGCAAGACGGTACGCGGCACGATCACGGCGGCCCGCCGGGAGCTCAGGCAAAGAGTCGCGGAAGTGGACCAGGGTGGCATCATCGACCATCGTAAGGTCAAGGTGTCGGAGTTGTTGGCCGATCTGCTGGACGACTACCGCAGCAAGGGCCAGGACGTGGAAACGTGCGCGAGGCGCGTCAAGAACCTGCGGCCATTCTTCGGCAATCTTCTTGCCTGCCGGGTCGGCACGGATACCGTGCGCGCTTTCGGGCCCGCAACCTCATACGCTCGGGAGTGCCCGAGCACGCTGTCATGGAGATCGGGAACCCTTGAGAAAGGCGCTCGGAATGAGACTGGCTCGGAGGTAGTGAATTGAACCGCCCCAAAACCGCCCCAAAACGCAAGGGCAAAGAAATCATGGATTGTCTTAAGTTGTTGAAAATATGGTGCTGGAGGAGGGGGTCGAACCCCGCGCGCACCTTTACTGTCTGCAACTTACTGATTCTGTTAGCCCGCCTAGCCCCTGGAACCCTTGGAAACGCCCTTCCGTTGTACGCCAGTTGTACACGGGTAACTTTAACGGGGGTCGGGGGCCTGACCCCTTGCCTCCGGAGCAAGAGGTCGCGCGTTCGAATCGCGCCGGGCGTACCACCTTTTTCCCTGTTCATTGCAGGGTAACCCACTCTAAACAAACCTCTTCCGCTTCGTCTCGTCCGTTTCATTGCAGCGGTCGTTGTGAGAGAAGTGTACTCTCGGGTACGCGACTTTTGCCGTGTTGGGTGCCGTTTTTTGGCGTTTTGCCGTCTTTACTGCCGTGTAGATTCGGGGGTGGGTCGTGACCCCCTACTACGACGAAGACGGCGTGCAAATTCTCCATGGGGACTGCCTACCGGGTGGGAGGGCGGAGAGTGATGGATGACATGATTTCCCGGTAACCCCGGAGAAGGAGAGATAGATGGCAACAAAAGAGCAAGTAGAACAATGGCAAGGGCTGGAGCCGGTTTATCCCATCATGGACCGATCGGATGGGACGAACCGCTACAAGCAGAAGCACGGCGAGGAAGCAAAACCGCCGGCTTCTCAACTGTACGAGACGGACCCGCTGTATGACCGAGGCCCCCCGAAGGGTAGGCGAATGCGCTCGCGAAAGGTGTATGTGAATCACCGCAACGCTTACCGCCAAAACAAGAGCACGTTGATCGAGGTGTACGGGACCGAGCACCCTGAGCTCGGGGATATGCCTGAGAAGGTTCGGTCCGAATTGGAGCGCTGGGGCCTAGGGCAGCCGATTTTCGGCCTGATCCGGCAGCAGTCTACGACCGTCACGACCGTCATCAACCACGACGAGGACGGCAAACCGCGCCTGGACCCGCTCAGCGGACAGGTGGTTACTCAAGTGCTCACGCCGAAGTCCGCGCACCAAGCGACGTTCGTCCTTTCCCTGGCGCATGAGGTTGATCCGATCAACGAGTTTCGGCGGTTCACTTTCGAGTTGTTCGATGCAAACGCCGAGGCACGTGTGAGCTCGATTGTCTCGGTATATCAACACGTTCTAGTGGAGCTGGCCGGGAGATATCGGCAAGCGAGTTGGATTCCGACCGAATGGCATCCCGAGGCGCGTGCGACGAGGGAGCTTGGCGAGCGATTGCGGCAGCAACTTGAAGCTAGGGCGGCCTAAAGACCCGTGTTGATCTCTCGATCAGGGGGCCAAAAGTCGTCTGCGGGAGGAAGGCGGGGCGGCTGTTACAGGCAGTCGTCCCGCACCTCATCGGGAAGAAATACCACGTTGGAGAAAGCGTACGAGCGGGGGGTGCGGAGTGAGTAAGTCCATGCCGGGCGACGGCAAGCCAGCCTACCAATACGGCCGCTTCCAACTGTCGATCGATGCCGAGACCGGCACCACCGCGCTCTTGCTTGAGAATGTTTACCGAGCTGATAAGCACTGGCTAACGGGGCTGGCCCTTCGGGATGCCCTTCGGGATGCCCCCCATTGCCCGATCGGCTACATGCGGCTACGCCCCGTCAGCAGGAGGTGTTTCCATGACAGCCAAACCAAACTTCTCGAACCTCATCCCTAAATTCGACGACATACTATCTCGCGGACTCTGCGTGGGGGTTGGCGACCGAGACGGGCAGATGTGCATTGAGGCCGCTATCTGCGCGGCCATGGACCTGCCGCATGGCGACGAACCGGACTGCGTGGCGAAGTCGGTCCGTAGCTACAAAATTACCCTTAACGACTCCTCGTGGTCCAGCGCGGCGGCGCGGGCGCGGGGACTCCGTAATCTCGGAATTGCTCAAATCGGATCGAGGGGCGTTGTGGACGACCAAGAGTTCGCAAAGCGACTTGCCGAGCAGACGATTCGAGAATTGATCCCGACCCTATTCCGAGAAGTATTCCCGGATCGGCAGGAGTGCCTGGACGCCGCTGATCGATGTGCGTCTGAAGGTACTACCGCCAGTGCCGACAGTGCCGCTTCAACCGCCGCAAGTCCAGAAGTCGAGGCAAGCTCTTTTACCGCCTGGTTCAACAGGCCGTCGCCGTGCCACCGGCACCCTACAAATCGCTGGTCGGAGGCACCGCGACACGCGCTACGGACGACCACAACATGTAGGGGCTATTTCCCAGTGCCTGGACGCCGCTGATCGATGTGCGTCTGAAGGTACTACCGCCAGTGCCGACAGTGCCGCCACCTGGGCCGCCAGTGCCGACAGTGCCGCCAGTGCCGCCAGTGCCGCCGCCAGGGCCGCCAGTGCCGCCTGGGTCGCCTGGGCCGCCGACAGGGCCGACAGGGCCGCCGACAGGGCCGCCTGGGCCGCCGGGGCCGCCGCCAGGGCCGCCAGGGCCGCCGGGGCCGCGGATAAGTACCTGCTATTGAGTGCCTCGCTCGCCCTTGAGGTTCTGCGAGAGCTCAATTCGCCGGGGTGCGAGTGGTTGGAATGGCGAGCTGCTGAGGGAGGGTGTGGCGTGGGTAGTGTCTCAGTTTGAGAATCCGCCGGGCTATGATCGTTCGAGGGGTAACGCGAGTCCGCCCGGTAACCACATCGCTGATAGCTTTTCTCGACTTGCCTGTGACGATTGATAACTGTCCTTGCGACCAACCCTTTTCTTCGAGGCGGCTGCTTATGATCTCCCCCGGTGACTGGACAGCGTTGTCGAGAAGTTGCGGGTAGTCGGCCATAGGTCTTTTATTGTACACTATTGAGTGTCGATCACGCTATACTTATCAAAGTGATTTACAATGCACGTTCGCTTGAGTACAATAGTCAGTATGAACAAGCTCAAGACAGCCCAACGGGTTCAGATTCTATCGGCGCTAGTGGAGGGTTGCAGCCTGCGTTTCACAAGAGCTTGAGAGTCAGCCCCGCGATGGAGGCGGGTGTTTCGGATCACTTGTGGTCGCTGGAAGAAATCATTGGGCTCCTGGATTCAAACTGAGAACACTACCGTGGCGTGAGCCAGAGCTAACAGCGGGCGCAGCAAGGCATGGGAAGCGGCATGATCGACGGGTGTTTGTCAACATGCTATCAGGCCATTTTGTCAAACTGAATTAAAGTTCTTGACAAATGGTGATTGGCTGCTGAGAGAGCTGAAGGCCGCCGCGTAAAGGGCTTCGACCGGTGTTGATGATCGTCACCATCCCTTGGCTGAGGTTTTTCCCGGCCGGGCCAACCGTGAAACGGCGAGAGAAGCTGATCGAGCCGTTCATCTCGTCGTTCTGGTCGGCGGACGGCAAGCCTGGGGAAATCACGTCCAACCGTTTTGACCGGATCGCGGCGGAAATTCCGCTATCCGGCGACGGTATTGTGATTTGCGGGCCGGTGGAGGTCGAGACGTATCTCAGCGTCCATTTCAAGGTAATCGAGTCGGACCAGCCACCGGATCACATCATCGACAACCTCGTAGGGATCGCCAATAAGATTGCTCCGTTGGCCGGACCCGGCGGCGCGGCCGTCAACCTCGGGGCATCGGTGCTGTCATCGGCGTTGGCTATGAACAAGGACGATGTGCTGTACTCGCACACGCTGTCCACGGAGCCGATTGACCAGCTCGAAGTCACGTTCGGGAACGACAGGCTCGAAGGGGCGTTGACGGCAAGGCGGATCGGCGGATCGGATTAGCGAGCTTGGACGGGGCGGAGGGGACGGCTCTTGGGGATCTTCACAGGGACACCTTGGGAGTTTCCGTCGGGCGGCCGGTTTTGTGAGCCCGCCCCAGGCCCCCGAACGACCGGCTGAGAAAAGGCAGCGGGGAGTAGAATAGGATCAAAGCCTTGCCATGGCAAAGTTGACAGGTAAAAAGAAAAGGGTGGCGGAGCGCTACACCGTGGCACAAGTTGCCAAGGCCCTCCGCGAGTCGGATGGGCGTGTTAGCGGCACGGCGGCGGCCCTGAAGTGCTCGCGTACTGCTGTATACGGCTATCTGGAGCGATACGAAGCCCTTGCGGAGGTTACCCAAGAGGCTCGGGAAAACGCTTTGGACGTCGCCGAAGACAAACTCATGAAGCTGGTGCGCGCGGAGAACCTAACGGCGATCATCTTCTACCTGAAGACCCAGGGCAAGCAACGTGGGTACATCGAGCGGGCCGAGCACGATCTGAACCCGGGCAACAGGCCCGTAGAATTCACGATCAAGATGAGCGAAGGTGCTTGAACCGATCCGCCATACTTACACCCGGCCGTGGCTCTACCCGAAGCAGCTTGCGGCGATCTTTACCGAAACTCGCTACTCCCTGATTGAAGCCGGCACGAAGGCCGGCAAGACGTTCGCGTGCATTTTATGGATTGCCGAAAAGGCGATGCTGGGTAAGCGCGGGCAGCAGTTTTGGTGGATCGCCCCCGTCTACCACCAAGCCCGAATCGCCTACCGGAGGCTGAAGAACGCGCTACCCGAGGGCTTGTTTGTCCCGAACGACAGCGCCATGACAATTACCCTGGTCAACGGGGCTACGATCGTCTTTCGTTCGGGAGAGAAGCCCGACCCCCTCTATGGCGAAGACGTTCACGCCATGGTGATCGACGAGGCGAGCCGTCTGCGCGAGGAAGCGTGGCATGCCGCCCGTTCGACCCTGACCGCCACCCGCGGCCCGGTGCGTATCATCGGGAACGTGAGGGGCCGCAAGAATTGGATGTACCGGCTTGCGCGACGGGCTGAGTCTGGTGAGTCGGAGATGGAATACCACCGCATTACGGCCGACGACGCCGTTGCTTCGGGGGTGCTTGATGCGGAAGAGATCAGAGACGCGGAGTCGGTCTTGCCGGAAGCGGTTTACCGCGAACTCTACTACGCCGAGGCGTCGGACGACCAGGGCAACCCGTTCGGAGCTCAGGCGATCGAAGAATGTATCGGGCCGCTAAGCGACGCCGCGCCCGAGGTCTGGGCGTGGGACCTCGCGAAACGCCAGGACTGGACCGTAGGTGGAGCGCTGGACCGCGATGGCGGTGTGTGCCGATTGAAACGGTTTCAGCTGCCCTGGGAAGAAACGGTGCGGATCATACGCACAGAAACCGGCAACCTGCCGGCGCTGATCGACTCTACGGGCGTCGGGGACCCGATCGTGGAGCGGCTGCAGCGGGACCTACTGGGCGTCGAGGGCTTCGTATTCACCTCAATGAGTAAGCAGCGCATTATGGAAGGGTTGGCGGTGGCGATCCAGCACCGCGAGGTCACCTACCCGGAAGGCCCAATCGCTCTGGAGCTTCGGCAATTCGAGTACGTCTACACCCGAACGGGTGTGCGCTACTCCGCCCCGGAAGGGGCGCACGATGATTGCGTGTGCATGTTGGCCCTCGCCGTCCAGATGCGCTCGCAAACGGCCCCGATGTCTTGGCGACCGGTGGAAGAGGCGGAGAAGCCAGAGCAACGGGAAGAGGCGGTATTCTGGGAGGCGTGATGAAAACGGATCAGCCCGTGGGCTTTCTCGACCCTTACGCCGAATAGAACCGTGGCAAGTTAGCAACAGCACCACTATATTGTGGTGTACACTATACCCGTGCTCCGTCAGCTCTGGCACGGGTACCACAACCTGAAAGCGCTGTTCACCGCGCCGCGCTCGATGACGCTCGGCTCACTCCTGCCGGGCACCGATATCAATTACCAGCAGAAGGTCGGCAGGGGCTTCGGGTCCTCGGTCGTCATGGCCCCGGTACACTGGATCGCCCGGACCTTCCCGCAGGCGGTTCTGACGGTCGAGATCGACGGCGAGCCGATACCAGATCACGGCCTCACTCAACTGGTCGACAGACCCAACAACTTCTACGCCGGGCTGGCCCTGTGGATCTCGACGATCTTCTCTTACGTCCTGGACGGGAATGCCTACTGGTTGATCGTCAGAGACCCCCAGACTCTAGCGCCGATCGAGCTTTGGTACGCGCCGCACTGGATGATCGAGCCCAAGGGGGGCGACAGCGGCGCGGAATTCGTCACCCATTACGAGTACCGGCCGCGGGGTGTGATGATCCGTCTTGACCCTGAAGACGTCATCCACTTTCGCTACGGCCTCGACCCGCAGAACGTGCGCAAGGGCATTAGCCCACTCGCATCGCTGTGGCGTGAAATCTTCACGGATGACGAGGCGTCGAACTTCACGGCGGCCCTGCTGAAGAACATGGGCTTGGCAGGGGTCGTGATCTCGCCGGCGTCGGACAAACCCGTGGGAATCGACGAGTTGAACCAGACGCGGAAATACGTCACCGAACGGCTCACAGGCGATCGTCGCGGGGCCCCTATGGTTCTGAGCGGGGCGACCGAAATAAAGCAGATGGCTTTCAGTCCTCAGCAAATGGCACTCGGGGAGCTGCGCAACGTTCCCGAAGAGCGGGTGTGCGCGATGCTGGGGATTCAACCTGCCGTGATCGGCTTCGGGACCGGACTCCAACAAACCAAAGTCGGCGCCGTGATGAAGGAAATCGTCGCCCTTGCCTGGCACTCAAACCTGATCCCTATGGGCAAGGTGTTCGCCTCCGAGCTGGCCCGATGCCTCCTGCCGGAGTTTGAGGAACAGCCCGACCGCGCAAAGGCTTTCTTTGATCTCAGCGGCGTAGAGGCGCTGCAAGAGTCCGCGAACGACAAAGCCGAAAGAGCTACAAAGCTCCTGGCGGGGGGTGCTATTACGCGGGCCCAAGCGAAGCAGGAAACGGGGTTTGAGGTCTTTGTTGGTGACGACGTTTACATGGTGCCGGCAAACCTCATCGAAGTCCCTGCAAACGTGCCGCAAAAGGCTCGACGCGGCGAGACCGGCCTAAAGCAGGAAGACTTCGACCCGCCGCTACACCCCCCCGACCGGCGTCGCCTCAACCGAAGCCAGCAACGGCTACGTGCGGTTCTTATCGGGGACCACAACACGCTAAGCCGCGCCATGGAAGACGATGTGGTGAAAGTCATGGATCGGCTAGGTTCCATGGCCGAAAAGGCGGCCCGGGAGTTTGCCGAGGGTAAGGACGCCCTAGACGATGCGGAAACCATCGTGATCGGCATGGAGATCGCGGCCCTGCAGCTCGACCTACAGCGAGTAGGCGAAACGCATTCCTTACGCATCGCCCAGAAGGTATTCGAGCGGGTCGGCGCGGAACTCGATCTGACCATCGGAATGCCTGACCCGGTTGCACAGGAGATCATCGCCGCGGGCGGCCGGGGCATGGGCCTCGTGGACCTCGACGGCCAGACTCGCCAAGCGTTGTTTCGCGAACTGGAGAAGGCCCGCGAGGAAGGTTTGGGGATACCTGAGATCACCCGGCGCATTCGTGACCGCGTGGCAGCCGGGCGCTACACGTCGCCCCAGATGCGAGCACGGCTCATTGCGAGGACCGAGACGAAGAATGCCCAAAGGAATAGCGTCTTGACCGCCTATCGCGAGTCAGGGCGGGTTCAGCGGGTGGTTGTGGTGGATAACGTAACCGGCCACAACGACCCCGATTGCAGCTTTTGGAACGGCCGTGAGGTGACGCTTGCGCACGCTGCGGAGCTCGGCAGGCAAGAGCACCCGAACGGCACACGAGACTTCGTGCCGGTCATTGTGTAGCAGATTTACCACAGCACCACTTCAAAGTGGTGTACACTATTGCTAACTCACTGTCGCGGACAGCCGGTCGGCTTGGCATCTACCCCCGTCAGGCTGGCCGGCTCTCGAAAAGGTGATGGAAACCAAGAGCTTCAGACTGAAGGAATTCGACGACGAGGGCGTAGGGTCCGCCGTCATCGCGACGCTTGGCGTTCTTGACCGCGACGGCGACGTAATTCTTCCAGGCGCGTTTGGGGTACAGCACGTTGCTGTTGTTCCTGCACACGACGCGAGTGTCGTTCCCCTCGGGAAAGCTGTCATTTCTGAGCGGGGCAATGAAGCCATCGCAGAATTCAACCTCAACACCAACATCCAAGGTGGCAAAGAGTGGGCGTCGCACCTAAAATTCGATCTTGCCCACGGTGAGGCCGTTCAGCAGTGGTCGTTCCGCTACGACGTGATCGACGGCGCCACGGGAGAATTCGGAGGCGAGCCCGCACGGTTTCTGAAATCTCTCCAAGTGCCTGAAGTCTCTCCCGTACTTGTAGGTGCGGGGATTAACACCCGCACGATGGCCGCGAAAGCCCGCGACGACTCAGCCAACATCATCAAGGAATTCGTCGGGCAAACCCCCGATACGCTCAGCGTTGAAGGGTTAAGGGCGGCTATCGCCAAACTCAACGGCGAAGGGTTTCAAGACGAGCCCTGGGTCAAACACCGCCAAGCGATCCACGACGCCTTGGCCGTGTTCCTGAAGGCTGCGAAGGTCGACCCGCCCGAGCTGAAGTCTATCGAGGAAATGAAAGCCGCCCTCGCAGGGGCGCGAGAATTCCTGCGGTTTGAGCAGATCAGATTCGCGCAAATACGAGGAGCGAGAACATGACCGAATTAGTCGAAAAGCGCAACCGCCTGAAGTCTTTGCAAGACGCGATGGGCGCGGTGTTTACTGCCGCCGGAAAGGATATCGACTTCACCAAAGTCGAGACGATCAACGGCGAAGACTTCAAGGGTAAGAGCACCGTGGAGAAAGCCGAGAAGGTCCGTGCCATGAATGACGAAATGGCGGATCTGGGGACCGACGTTGATTCACTCGTCGCCGCGGAAAAGGCCCTGAAGGCTGCCCGGCGCTCACTGGATGTACCGGAAGTTGGCGACAAGATCACCCACCCGAATCAGCTCAAGGGCCGCCCCAAGAGCTTCGGCGATCAGGTCGTTGCGAGCGAATGGTACAAGCATGTCAAGCAACACGGCGCGAAGGGCGAGAGCGACCCGGTTGGTCAGCTGAACTACGGCGTCAAGGAAATGAAGACGCTGTTTGAGACGACAGCGGGCCTAGCGCCGGAGTCTACCCGTACGGGCTTGATCGTTGATGCCGTCACGCGCCCGATTCAGATTCTCGACATTATCCCGACCACCCCGACCGGGCAAGCCGCATTCGTCTACCTCGAAGAGACGACCCGGACTCACGCAGCAGCCGAGAAGGCGGAAGCAGCGGCCTACGCGGAAAGCACATTCGCTCTCACCGAGCGGTCATCCACCGTCCGCAAAATCACCGACTCGATCCCGGTAACCGACGAGCAACTGGCCGACGAGCCGGTAGTCAACGGCTACCTGTCTGGCCGCTTGGAGTTTGGCCTTCGGCAGCGACTAGACGGCCAGCTGATTACCGGCGACGGTACTCCCCCGAACTTGACGGGTATCTTGAACGTGGCGGGCATCCAGACACAGGCCAAGGGCGTGGATCCCACGTTCGATACGGCGATGAAAGCTCTTACGCTGGTCCGCGTCACGGGGCGGGCGGTACCCAACGCGTTCATCATGCACCCCAACGACTGGGAAACGTTGGTTCTGACTCGGACGGCGGACGGCATCTACATCTTAGGCAACCCACAGAACCAGACGACAAACCGGCTTTGGGGTCTTCTGGTGGTCGTGTCCGACGCCATTACCGAAAACACGGGGCTAACCGGCGACTTCGCAAACTTCTCGATCTTGGCCGAGCGTCAAGGCGTCCAGGTGCGAACCGGCTTCGTGAACGACGACTTCACCAAGGGCCGGGTAACGATGCGCGGCGATCTCCGGGTTGCCTTCGCGGTCACCCGCGCGACCGCCTTCTGCACCATGACCGGAATTTAAGGAGCCGCCATGGCGAACCGACGACTGACACCCGAGAAGGCCCTTGTTGCGGGACTTACGACCACAATCCTAAGCCCAAAGCCTCAAAATCTCGTCGTACTCCTCTCGGGTTCCCCATGTCTTTTAGGACGATCTTTTAGGACGAGAGAAAATCCTCAAAGGTTACCTTATATTATGCGGGAGTCAATAGATAACTGGCAATCGCCTCGCCATAGGCTGCGGCCTTCAAAGGCTGCCGCGAACGCCCATCGACACAACCGCTTGACCGTCGTCGGCGATGGTAGTAGACCGTGCCCTCTGTCACACCCCGAGTAGCCGTGCCGCGGCCCGGTTCGGCACCCCTTTGTCACTCAATACGGAGATCGTCATACGTTCCCCCTTCGAAAGCTTCTCCATTCCGACCCCTTCGCTCGAGAATACGGCATGACACTACCCCGCTCTCAACGCGACAGCTGCGTAAATCTGGATGTCGCCCTAACGGCAGTTTAGGGGGGGCAGGACAACCCCCTCCTCAACGGTGCAATCGTGCCAGAAACTCTCATTGCCCGTGGATCGGTTTATTGGGGCAAGGTCAGTGCGGTAGAGAACGACACTCGCAACGTCAATCGCTGGCGAGGCGGAGTCATGATCCAGCGCTGGGTCAGTGCCGCGTTGTTGGAGGCGCAGAAGTACTTCCGACGGGTGCGCGGCTATCGCGAGATGCGTCATCTCATCCGTGCTCTGGATGCTGTGGATGCTCTGTCGCCACATTTCGCGGAGCTATCCAAGGTCGTGTAGAATCAACTCTGATGGAATCCTCCATTCCTCAAGGTTCAACAACGTTTGGGACATCGCCAGAGAGAATGAGGCTATGGACAGGAAAGAACTTATTCACAAGGTAATCGACATTGGACCCTGGTTTCACAGCATTGATGTTGGTGAAAACGTACGAACGCGCGAGATCGCGCCACTCCCGGGTCCTCAGCCTGACGACCACCCGCGGGAACGGTGGGCCGACTTGATCGGTGCAGTTCCTATCGATTTGTCAGGCAAGCGAATTCTCGACATCGGTTGTGCCGATGGCTTCTTCACTCTCGAATTTGCACGGCGCAGCGCGCTGGAAGTTGTCGCGATTGATTCGTGGAGAAAACACATTGATCGCCTCAAGTGGCTCAGGGAACACTTCGACCTCCCCAACATCACTCCAGTGGTGGGGAATATCGAACAGATGACAGTTGAGGGGATTGGCAAGTTCGATGTCGTATTCATGTTAGGTTTGCTATACCACCTTGAGGCTCCACTGAAAGGGCTCGAGGCAGTATCCAAATTGTCAACTGTGCTCTATGTGGAGAGTATTTCCATTTTCGATGAAGAGAATTCATACCTCTACCTTAAACCGCCTCAGGAAGGTGTACATCATATTTCAAAGTGGATTCCTACCACTCGGTGCATTCGAGATATGCTTAAAATGGTAGGGTTTACCAGCGTCGAGGAGATAACGCCGCCTTACCATTCGCGCCCGAAGGGACGGTACAAAGACCGACCCATTTATATCGCGCGTAAATCTGCCTAAGGAGGTGGACCTCATTAGCTGGGCAGTGAACGAGACTTGATAAGTGGAATCTTCTTCCGTAGAGTTCTCCGAGGAGGAGGACCGGAAGATGGCCCCCTGATACAAACCCTGAGGGGTATGTACTTGACTCAGGTATTGGGAAATAGCCCCTACATGTTGTGGTCGTCCGTAGCGCGTGTCGCGGTGCCTCCGACCAGCGATTTGTAGGGTGCCGGTGGCACGGCGACGGCCTGTTGAACCAGGCGGTAAAAGAGCTTGCCTCGACTTCTGGACTTGCGGCGGTTGAAGCGGAAGGCGAATTCGTCGAGGTAGGAGTCGAGATGCTCGTGACTGACCGCTCCTTGATGCGTGCCCAGTATCCAGCGCTTCACTAACGACACCACGCGGTGCACCCGGGGGAGCAGTTTCGAGGCGCGCGCCGGTTGCCCCTCCAGGTAGCTCACCTCGTGGCGATAGCCGTCGCCTTCGAGCGGTTCGTATCCCAGCCAACCGTCGGTATGGACCACGCTGCCGGGTTCGATCGACTCGCCGACGAAGGCCATCAAGCTGTCCCCGGAGGCGTTGGGAATGGTGCGTATCCGAACCCGCCCGATGCCGGCACCATCTTCCTCGGCCGCTACCACAATCAGCGCCTTAGCGTCGGTTTGGCGACCGCGCACGCCCTCCTCCAAGCCTCCTAAGTAAGTCTCGTCAACCTCCACGCGCCCGCTGAGCCGATCGCGTCCGGGCCGCACCATGGCGCGCCGGAGCTTATGCAACCAAGTCCAGGCCGTTTTGTAGCTGCCCAGGCCCAACACCCGCTGCAAGCCCAGCGCGCTCGCCCCGTTCTTCTGGCTCGTGAGCCACCACATGGCTCGAAACCAACTCTGGAGGGGTTGGCGGGTGTCTTGAAATATTGTGCCCGCCGTTGGAGAAGCTTGATGCCCGCAGCCGGCGCACTCCAGCAGCGCTGTCCGCACCGCCCACGCTTTGTCGTGCCCGCATCGCGGACAACGAAAACCCTCCGGCCAGCGGAGTTGACACAGATACTCTCGACAGGCCTGCTCGGTGGCGAAACGCGCCTCGAACTCGGCCAGATTCCGAGGATAATCTTCCATTTCCCCGATCCTACATCTTGTGGTCACCTGAGTCAAGTAAATACCCATCCAAACCCTTTATGAGAGTTTTACGCCCAAACCCGGATCAAGTTTAGCAGCCTGTGTCTAAAAACCATTTGGAGCTAAGGATGTTTTGGTGTAAACTGGCGCCATGGCGATGGGAACGCGAGGGAAGCGGCGGCGGCAGGAGGAGCTCTTCTACGCCTCTGAGATGGCCGAAGCGCCGGGACATCCGTTCTACAAACGACTCAACGAAACACTCCATGCAGCTGGCTTCGAGGGCTTCTGCGAAGAGCGCTGCCGGGTGTTCTACCACGACCGGCTGGGGCGGCCGTCGTTGGCGCCGGGCGTCTACTTTCGACTGCAGTTGATCGGCTTTTTCGAGGGCGTGGACTCCGAGCGCGGCATCGCTTGGCGCGTGGCCGACTCGCTGTCGCTGCGGCGCTTCCTCGGTTATGGGCTCGACGAGGCAACGCCGGATCACGTGACGATCTCGCGCACCCGGCGGCTGCTGGACGCCGAGACACATCAGGGGGTATTTTGCTGGGTGCTGGAGCGGCTTGCCGGGGCGGGTTTGCTCAAGGGCAAGACGATCGGAGTGGACGCGACGACGCTGGAGGCCAACGCGGCGATGCGCTCGATCGTGCGGCGGGCGACGGGCGAGAGCTATCGCGAGTACCTCAAGAAGCTGGCGGCCGCGGACGGCGAAGCGACCGACCCGGCGGCGCTGCGGCGTAAGGACCGCAAGCGCAACAAGAAGCGGGTTTCCAACGAGGAGTGGGTGAATCCGCACGATCGCGAAGCCGAGATCGCGAAGATGAAGGAGGGGCGCACGCGGCTGGTCTCGAAGGCCGAGCAGGCGGTGGATCTGGACACGGGAGCGATCGTGGCGACAACCACGCATGCGGGCGCGACGGGCGACACGACATCGATCCAACAGACCCTGCCGGCGGCAGGGGAAGCGGTGGCGGAACAGCTGACGACGGCCGAGCAGGTGAACCCAGCGGGCGTGGAAGAAGTGGTGACGGACAAGGGCTATCACAGTGGGGCGACGTTGGCGAAGCTCGACGAGTGGGGCGTGCGCAGTGATGTCTCCGAGCCCGCGCGCGGACGACGCAAATGGCGTGGCAAGAGGAAGCAGCAAGCGGCGACCTACGCGAATCGGCGGCGGGTGAGGGGCGAGCGGGGCAAAGAGCTGTTGCGGCGGCGAGGGGAGAAGCTGGAGCGGCCGTTCGCGCAGCAGTTCGAGACGGGCGCGATGCGGCGGCTGCACGTACGGGGGCTGGACGAAGTACGCAAGAAACTACTGCTCCAAGCGGCGGCCTGCAATCTGGCGCTGCTGTTGCGGACCAAGCACGGCGCGGGCTCGCCACGAGGCCTGGCGGAGGCCGCCTAGGCGCTTTGCGCGGCGATTTGGGCGCTGTTGGTGGCCTGGAGTCGGCTTGAGGAGCTGCCCGAAGCGCGTAATGCCTGACTCAGCTGATCCGACCCACCGCGCCTTACTCAATCCCGTCGCACGAACTCGTCCTGAGACTCGCGGAAAACGGCTGTTTAGACACGGCCTGCTAGGACACGGGCCGTTTCTTGTGGCATAAAACGTTTATTGAGAGAACGTTGGAGCCAGCAGGAGGAAACAGCCCGTGTCCCCACAGTGTAGCCAGAAAGAATTCGACTTCGACAAGCATTTTCGACGCCGCATCACGGCACGCTTCGACGGCGGCCCGATCAGCTCCGACGGCGGAGCGATCCTGCTGCGCGAAGTCGATCGCCGGCTCGGCTTGATCCCGCGGCTGGCTGGCTGCTTCGAGGATCATCGCGACCCGCTGCGGATCGAGCACAGCGTCAGCGAGTTGGTGGCGAAGCGGTTGTACGCGATCGCGCTGGGATACGAGGATCTCAACGACCACGATGAGTTGCGCTGCGACCCGCTGCTGGCGCTGCTGGCGGGCAAGCAAGATCTCCACGGCCGGCACCGCAAACGAGCACCTGACCGCGGCCAGGCGCTGGCCGGCCGCAGCACCTTGCACCGGCTGGAACGCAGCACCGACGGCGCTGACCGCCACAAGAAGATCGTCTGCGATTTCCAGCAGGGGGACGAGTTGTTGGTCGATCTGTACCTGGAGGCCGAGAGCAAGCCACCACAGAGGGTGGTGCTCGATCTGGACGTGACCGACACGCCCTTGCACGGCGAGCAGCAAGGCCGCTTCTTCCACGGCTACTACGGCCACTACTGCTATCTGCCGCTGTACATCTTTGCCGGCGAGCATCTGTTGTGCGCGCGGCAGCGGGAGGCGAACCAGGACGCCGCGGCGGGCAGCCCCAAGGAAGTCGAGCGCATCGTCAGCCGGATCCGGGGACGTTGGCCGCAGGCAGCGATCGTGTTGCGAGCCGACTCGAGATTCTGCCGCGAGGAGTTGATGGCGTGGTGCGAGGCCAACGGCGTGGATTATGTGTTCGGGTTGGCGCGCAACGAGCGGCTGCGGGCCGAGATCGAGGAGGCGATGACCCCAGCAGCCGAGCAATGTCGCAAGAGCGGGAAGGCGGCGCGGGTGTTCTGCGAATTTCGCTATCAGACACAGCAGAGTTGGAGCCGGCCGCGGCGGCTGGTGGCCAAGGCCGAGCAGCTCACGGGTAAGGAGAATCCGCGCTACCTGGTGACGAGCTTGAGCGCCGAGCAGTGGCCGGCCCAGCAGTTGTATGAAAAGCTCTACCGCGTGCGCGGTGAGATGGAGAACCGCATCAAGGAGCAGTTGAGTTTGTTCGCCGACCGCATGAGCAGCGAGACGCTCCGAGCCAATCAACTGCGTTTGTATTTTTCGTCACTGGCCTACACCCTGCTGTTGGGGCTGCGGCGGCTGGGGCTGCGAGGCACCGAGTGGGCGCGAGCGCAGACCGAGACGATTCGACGGCGGCTGTTGAAGATCGGGGTGCAGGTGAGGGTGTCGGCGCGGCGGGTGTGGTTGTCGCTGGCCGACAACTGGCCCTACCCAGAGCAGTTCGAGCGGATCTGGCGAGCGTTGCGGGCGCCGCCGCTGCAGCGAACGCGAAGTGTTTGACGCTCCAGCAGAAACCACGAAACGGCCCTCCGACGGCTGCCACGGCTACGTGTCTCTAGCGCCGAGCTGAACCTCAAAATTGACCTTCGGGGTTGCTCCCCTCCCGGCCCATTGCGACCCTGTGGACCCGACTCGATCCCCTTTCTCGCTGCCACCCTACTCTGATGGCCTTTTCTTTACCCTGTGGCACTCGTGGGGAAAAATGCGGGCTAATGCCTGACTCAGCTGATCCGACCCACCGCGCCTTACTCAATCCCGTCGCACGAACTCGTCCTGAGACTCGCGGAAAACGGCTGTTTAGACACGGCCTGTTAGGGGGGCAGGGCATCTTCTCTTGGGCACTCACGCAACACCGGAGTAAGCCAGGATTTCCATTTTGACCCTGGTACGGCGACAGTAGACACCCACGCTGCCCGAATACCACGTCTTTCCGCGCTGAACCCTGCACATCAGCTCCGGCGGCAGGCCCCAAAGCCCGTCCGTCCGCTCACAGACGTTGATGGAACGGGCTGAACGGCGCACCGACCGACACTGCTCCCTGCGAAACCTTTTTGGAGCCAAAAACTGTTGATCCTCGTTCAGGCAACGCTACCCGCTCGGCAGCGGCAGTGCCCAGATCCTGTGTAGCATGTCGCCAAACAGCCGCCGGTTCAGATGCCCCTCGGCCAGCAGCAGCCAGTAGTAGCGGGCATGCTTGACCAGCCGCCCACCGGTCTTCATCAGCCGCTGCTGCAAGCTCGTCAGCGACCAGCTCTTGATCCTGTGCGGCCGTCCGAGCCGTCGCCACAAGTTGCCCAGGTTGTAGGCCAGCACGCTGAGTTGCAGTCGCACTTCGTTGGCCCGAAAGCGATGGCACGAAAGCCGCGTCCAGTGTGTGGCCTGCTTGCCTTCTTTAATCCATTGCTCGGCCGTGCCGCGCTTGTTGTAGAAGCGCACCACAGACCGACTCGGCAACGTCATGTTCGTCACGATAAAGCCGACGCGCGGGAACAGCTCACCGAGATGATGCTCGACCTTGGCCACGATGCGTCGTGGCTTGGACCAACTCTCCGCCTGATAGCGGAAGCTCTTGTAGCGCACCAAGGGCTTGCGACCCGGCCTGCCCGGCGGCCGAAACAGGATGTCTTCAATCGCCAATTCCAAGCTCTTGTTGGCCGGAATGCGAATGGCGTACTGCACTCCGCGTTCTTCCGAAGACTCATAAATCTCCGGCTTGGCAAAGGCCGCATCGCCCCGGAAGGTGACCTGCTTGCCCGCAGCCTGTTGGCGCTCGATCTCGGGCAGCAGCAACTCGTTCCAGTCCTTGGCGCTGTGTACGTTGCCCGGCCGCAGCTTTGCCGCCAGACAATCACCATGCTGGTTGAACAACAACAACGGGTGGTAGCAGACCGACTCGAAGTGCCCGTTGTAGGCACTGCCCTCTTGCTGGTAGTGGACAGGGCTTTCGGTCGAATCCATGTCGAGAACGACGCGGTCCGAATCGATGGCAGTTTCGGCTTGTGCAACCAACTCTCGGTTCACAGCCATCAGCCCCAGCAAGTTCTCTTCGCTCGCCAGCATCTCTGTCTCGAAGCCATGCAGCGTCGAGGTCAAGGCCGCTCCGCGATCCCAGTTCCTCTTCGAGCCAATCAAGCGAAACGTCGGGTCAGCCGACACTCGAACGGCATCGTTGAGGTCCTCGTAGCCTGCCAAGCGGCTGTAGACCGACTGCCGCAACAGATCGGCCAGCGGGAACTTCTTGTTCACGCCTTGTCGCGAGTCGCTGAGATGCTCCTCAATCAGTTCTCCGAGACCGAGCCGTTCGTCCAGTTCGCGAACCAAAATCAGGCCACCGTCGGAAGTGACGTGCGATCCCTGGAAATCGACTTTCAACAAGCCGTTGAAATTTAGTTGAAATGGCTTGGTTTGTTTTTCACCCATTGGGTGTTGGCCTCCCTGGCGTCCTCATCGGGCTCTAGCCCCTATGAATAAAGACGCTCAAGGCCGCTGGAAGGTCGGGATGTCAAACATCAAATTGAAAATGCGGGGTAAGGACGAGAGCTCAGGAGGCGGGTTGCAACGAGTACGACCGCGCAATGAAATATGCTGCGTGCTCAGATCGTACTTCCGCGCTTGGGGGGTGTTGGCCAGCAGGAGAAGGCACGCCGTCGTGGTGTCAGTGTAGTGTGAGTGAGTAGGTGGTCGCCGAGGTTCGAGAACGACGAGTGTGCCGGTTCAGCTGGAAATGGAATGCTGCGCCGTTCTCTTAGTGGAGAGAACAAATGGCGAAACAGCGCAAGCACTACACATCCGGGGAGATCCGGGGGGATCCGGGGAGATCCGGGGGGATCCGGGGGGATCCGGGGATCCGGGGGGATCCGGGGGGATCCGGGGAGATCCGGGGAGATCGGGGAGATCGGGGAGATCGGGGAGATCGGGAGATCGGATCGGGAGATCGGGGAGATCGGAGAGATCGGTGACAGCCACCGAATAAACAATCTTCACGCGGGGGGAGATCGGGTCCACTCCCGAACTCCGCCACTTGACGGCATGAGCCATCAGACGCGGACTTGTCGGAACGACTCCAGCCGCCACTCTGAGTCGGGCGAAGCAACCGGATGACTGAGGATGTACAGGTTTCCGTCGTCTGCCCGGACCTTGAAGAAGGTATCTGAGGGGCCGTACCAGCGATCGACGATCTCGTCGACGAAGTAGTTGCGGCCGTCCAGCTCAAAACGTACGGGCCTCTCGTCTGCTTTGTGGCCTGCGCAGCAGTGGACACGCAGTGTCGCGCTCACGACCCTCATAATAGCGCCGGTTCGTGAACTGTTCGAGTTCCGCGAGCCGTCGCCGCAAGACCCCGGCGGCATTTTTCAGCACCGGACGGTCGAACGGGGGGGTCAAGGGCGTCGCCCTCAAACCCGTGCCAAACGCCACCAGGTGAGCACGGTGCCCAGCAGGCCAACAAGTCCTACGGTCGCGAAAACCGCAAAGGTAATTAGGGCGTCCTCCAGCCCGTAGGGGCTCGTCGAAGCAGCGCTTGCGGCGAATAAGAGGGCCAACAGACATCCCACGACCAACAGCAAGCGCCTCGAAAGCTTCCCCAACGAGTTCGCCACGCGCGCGGTCAGGTAGAGCATCACCCCCAGGCATAAGTAGGCGAAGGGGAGCAAGGCCAACAACATAGCCGCCGCGCGCCGAGGCGTGTCGTCGGTGGAGTCCAAGTCGGGGAAGTAGATCGCGGCTAAAAAAACCGCCGCCGCCAAAGCAGCCGCCGGCAGCGGAGCAAGCGCTGACGCAAAAACGAAGCGTGGTTTCTCTTCCGAGGACACGAATACCAATTATCGGCCATCGGTCTCCGCGAACACCCGAGAACTGCTCGAACTGCGCGGTGACGGACCGCGCGCGCAGGGTCAGCAGCCAAGATGCCCGGTTCGGTGCACACTTTCGAACTAACGCCGAGATGGCTGGAAGTAGTACCGAGACCCGAACCCGCGGGAGGAGATTGTGGTGTATTTGATCACGCGCGACGGCGGCACGCCCGCGTTCTGAGCGTCGTCGAATCGGGAGAGGTCCGTCAGAAGGACCAGAGGATTCCTGACGCTGCTCGCAACCTTTGCCATCCCTCGTTTCCGCTCCGCTGAGCCAAGGGGACCGAGAGAACAAAGAATAGCTGTATAGCCTCGTCTTTGAAGCCCTGGCTCAGAGTCGGATGAAGCATCAAAACCGAACTGTCGGAACCGTCGACGATGAGTCCGTCTTGGCGGCGCCTCGTAGTGCGTTCCCACGAGATTCCGAGTTGAGGGCTAAAAGGCAATGCCTTGCTTTCATACGCCAGTCCGGTACCTAAAAAGAATCGATCACCACGCTTTTCTCCGTCGTCGAGAGAAGACTCCGTGCGGCCCAACCCGTAGGCAATCACTGACCAGTGGCCCTTCTCCACGGCGTATGCCATTCCCCCGCCGACTCCCACGGCCCGGTGTTCGAGATTTCCAGTGGGCGGTTCCACGGTCAGTACCGCGATGGCTCGCCCCCCGAGTCCGAACTCCGGGTAGTAGCGAAGTGCCAAGACCGCGTCCTGCGTCCCAGTCGCATTGTCCTCGGCTGCTCCCCTTTCGGCTTCGAAGGGCAACGTCGCAGCCACGGACCATTTTCTGCCGACAGACGTCCCGATGCTCAGGACGCCGATGTGACTGTGAGCTTTTTCGGCGGGGCTCCTGCCCCCGTTCGACAGATAGTACTGCACGGAAACGAACCGCTTCCGTGAAAGCAACGCGGTTGACTGCGGCCCGAAGATTGCTTCATGGTGCGCCACGAGACATGGCGAGAAAAAGAGGCTCGCGAGCAGCAGAGAGCATGGATGGATTGCCAACTTCTTCAGCAGCTTCATGTCCCGCCTCAGCTGGAACAGGAGAAAAGCGTTCCGCCGTTAAGCTAACGGAGAGGACGCATGAGAAAGCAACGAAAGCACAACACAGCCGAAGAGAAGGTCGCCGTTCTGAGGCGGCATTTGATTGACAACGAGGCGGTCTCGAAGCTCTGCGACCAGCTGGTACTTCAGCCGACGGTTTTCTATCGTTGGCAGAAAGAGTTCTTCGAGAACGGCGCCGCCGCTTTCCAGACCAAGAACCGCAGCAGTCGCCAACCCGAGCGGGAACGCATCGCGCGGCTGGAGAAGAAAATCCGAACCAAGGACGAAGTTCTCGTCGAGCTGATGGCCGAGCACATCGCGTTAAAAAAAAGCCTTGGGGAACTCTAACCGGAACCTGGACCGAGCCCGATGTCCGCGACCAGATCGTCGATTTCGTTCGGCGTTGGTCGCTCAAGACCGAGATCGGGGTCGGGTGTTTTATCCCGTGGCTCGGCATCTCGCCCGGCAAATTCTACTCCTGGCGGAAACGCTACGGCTCGGTCAACGAACACAACGGTTGGGTCCCGCGCGATCACTGGCTCGAACCCTGGGAGAAACAAGCCATCGTCGACTTTCACCGGAAGCATCCGTTGGAAGGATACCGCCGCTTGAGCTACATGATGTTGGACGCCGACATCGCGGCCGTCAGCCCCTCGAGCGTGTGGCGAGTTCTGCATCGAGCGGGCCTGCTGCGCCAATGGAATGGCAAGCAGTCGAAGAAAGGCACGGGTTTCCAACAGCCGCCGGAACCGCATCAACATTGGCATATCGACGTTTCTTACCTCAATGTCTCCAGCACGTTTTATTACCTATGCAGCGTGCTGGACGGCTACAGCCGTGCGATCGTGCAGTGGGACTTGCGCGAGGCGATGAGGGAAGTCGATGTCGAGATCATTCTCGAGGCCGCCAAGGAGAAATATCCGCAGGCCCAACCGCGGATCATCTCCGACAACGGGCCGCAGTTTATCGCCCAGGACTTCAAGGAATTCATTCGCATCTCGGGCATGACGCACGTGAGAACGTCGCCTTACTATCCGCAATCCAACGGCAAGTTGGAGCGTTGGCACCAGTCGTTGAAGAGCGAATGCATTCGGCCCGGCGTGCCGCTGACGCCCGAGGATGCGCGGCGGCTGATCGAGCGTTATGTCGTGCATTACAACACGGTGCGGCTGCACAGCGCGATCGGATACGTGACGCCTCTGGATATGCTGACCGGTCGCCAAGCCCAGATCCATGCCGCCCGCGACCGGAAACTGGAGCACGCTCGACGGCAACGTCAGTTACGCCGTCAGCAAGCAGCTTGACCGATCGAGTTACAATGGCGTTGCCGGGTAAAACGGAAGCGGGCTCTGCTGGGAAGCAACCCTGCCGAGGGATAGCCCGGCGGGCTCATCGAGACGATGATCACGGGCGCGGAAGTCACCTTTCGCGCTCGTCCCAAAGCCCCATCGGATCGATAGACCCTGATGCCTTGAAAATCCCCGCCCGCAGGGCGCCATCTACACTAACGCGGAGCGCTCACTCTCCCGTTCCGGCTGAACCAGGACAGGTTCGGGTTATCGGTTATCACCTGGGCTTCGCTTAGCGCGGGATAGTCCGCCTCGAGAGTTGCGAGCCGCTCCTTGAGTTCGTCCCAGCACAGTTCTTTGTAGCGTTGCTTCTCCACGTAGCGGCCAAAGACAAAGTTGATGAAGTATCGCGTGAGATTCTTTGCATAACGTTCCGGGCGCTCGGCGGGTGAAATACGCAGAATCTCTTCCCCGCCACTGAAGCGTGACTGCTGAATCCCGTCTACCTCGAAACGAAGCTCCTCACATATAACCTTCCACTGCAAGTCGATCGCCGGGTCGTCGGGGTTGAGGCAGGCGGGTAACACCTTGGCTTCCCACTCGGCTTGCAGCTCGGCCACCTTGTACTCGGCCATCAACGCGCGCCGCTTACGGTCGTAGTCCTGCTTTCGTTCCAGGTACGGAGCTGTCTCGCCCGGTAGCGGCGCAACGATATTGACCTCTACGACGGTGTTGAAGAAGCTGTAGAGTTCGTAGTACTCCTTCTGTGTGAGAGGGTCGAACTTGTGGTCGTGACACCGCGCGCAGCCGACCGTTAACCCCAGCCACACCGTGCCGACCGTGTCGGCACGATCGAACACCTGCTCGACGCGATCCATCTCGAGCGGAAAACCGGATTCCCGGTTCGTCAACGTGTTGCGATGAAAGCCGGTGGCCACTCGTTGGTCGATCGTTGCATCGGGCAACAGGTCACCGGCAATCTGCTCGATCGTGAACTGATCGAACGGCATGTTCGCGTTGAGCGCGCCGATGACCCAATGCCGCCAGCGCCAAGCAGCAGGCCTCGTGAAGTCCGCCTGGTAGCCGTCGCTTTCACCGAAACGCGCCTGGTCCAACCAGTGCAGGGCCCATTTCTCTCCGTAGTGCTCGGAGGCAAGCAGCCGATCCACCAAGCGCCCGTACGCGCCGGCTTGATCGTCGGAAAGAAACTGCTCCACCTCCCGAGGAGTCGGCGGCAGGCCGATCAGATCAAAACTCACCCGGCGGATCAACCGAAAGCGATCCGCCGCCGGCGACGGACCGATGCCTTCCTGCTCGAGCTTCGCGAACACAAACGCATCGACGGGATTCCGGAGCCACTCTTGATTTCGCAGCGAAGGAATCACGGGCCTTTCGGGAGGGATGAAAGACCAATGTCGTTCCTTGGGCCGGCTCCGCGCTTGTTCGGACTCTTCGCTGCCTTGGGACGACCCCTCGGGCCAGCGGGCTCCCTGATCCACCCAGGCCCGCAACAATCCGATCTGCCGCCGGGTCAATCGCTCGCCGCCCATCGGCATGACGCGCGCTTCGTCAAGTCCGGCCACCAGGTGAATCAGCCGGCTTTCGGCGCTCTCGCCCAGCCGTACAGCCGGGCCCACGTAGCCACCCTTCAGCAATCCCGCTCGTGTGTCGAGCCGCAAGCCGGACATCTGCTGATCGGGCCCGTGGCAGCTCCAGCACCTACTCTTCAGAATCGGAGCGATGTCACGCGCGAAATCAACCTCCCTGCTGGCAGCGGGAGGCAGCGTCGGGGCTTGGGCAGGGGCCATGTCGGCGGCGAAAAACAGCCAGACAAGCGCCGATATGCAGTACCGTCTGCTCATTTGCGGGATTCCCGGCACCCTTGCATTGTACAGAAGGATTCCGGCCCAACTGTGACGTGAATTGTGACGTAATCCAGGTCGGTTACCTCTTTTCACAAGCCGCTATGTGTCGGCTGAGGAGTTGCCGTTGACGGTGCAGGAGGCTGCGCGGTTTCTTGGGGTGAGTCCGCAGACCGTGTATGCTTGGGTTGAGCGGCGGCAGATTCCCCATCTCCGCGTGATGGGGTCGGAACATCCGGTTTTTGCGATCGGAGCTCGCGGCCTTTCGCGCCTCATTCAAACAGAAGGTGGTGAATGGCACGACCGAAAAAGCATCACGGCGTCCCTGTACCGGCGCGGTCGTTTCTGGTGGATGCGGTACCGGGACCGCGATGGCACCCGGCGCCTCGAATCCACGGGAACGGCTGACTGGCAGGAAGCCCAAACACGGCTTCGCCAACGATTGCAGGCACGGGATGAGAACGTGCTCTCGCTCGTTCGGCGCGGCCAACAACTCACGTTCAATGAATAGGCGGACTTTTTCCTGGAGCATTATTCCCGGCCGCACTTGGCGGAGGTGTCGCTGACGGACTTGGAGGTGGCGGCGTTCCGCGACCAGCTCGGGATCGCTGGGCCGGGGCCGTGGTTGTTTCCGAGCAGTCGGAATCCGCGCGGCTATCAGGGGAGCTTCAAGAGGATCTGGCGCACAACGTTGGAACGCGCGGCCGTCCCATGATGCCGGATTTATGATCTCCGCTCGACGTACGCCACGCGTTTAAGCGCGGGCGTGGCAGATGAGTTGGTGACCCAGGTCCTCCGACAAAGTGATGCGAAGGTGTTCAAGAAGTACTCGCAGATGAAGCTGCAGATGAAAAGCGAAGCGCTCCGGCGGTTGAACCGTCGGGCAGGGGAGGAGCAGGGTTTTGATACGCTCCGGCCGAACTGAACTGGGGTTTTGATACAATCCGGGCCGGTTTTGGCGATTCTCCGATGGAACAAGAATTCAGAAGTGGTTTAGAATCAAAGAGAAAGCTTCTACGGGCGCGTAGCTCAGGTGGATAGAGCATCTGCCTTCTAAGCACATCCCGGCCAGTTTGTATCTTGCTGAAAACACTAGGTAAGTGATTGACTTAGAGCGACTTACCGCCGCTTGGCCTTATCCCCTATTATCCGCGTTTTGGACGGTTTTTCGTCTCGCCTCCCCAAAGAATCCCCCAAAGTATTCGCATGCTAGACTTCGCGGTAAGGTGAACCGTCTCGCCGCCGCCATTCTCGCCTACGCCGCCAATGACCTGTTGAGCGGCCGCGACACCCAAGAAATTCTCACCTGGATCAACGGAGCCCCCGCGCTGCTCCCCTTCGCGTGTGCTGCCAGTTGCCGCTTGCGATCTCCGCGCGCTCCAGAACCGTCAGAGGGAGCCGCACCACGTGAGTCCTGGGTGAAAGTCTAGGCTTGGCGGGGTTTTGGTCTATGCTGGACGCAAATGGCGAACAACGAACGAAGAAGAATTTCGGAGCGAGAACTTGCCGAGATCTTGCGTCAGCACAAGGAGTGGCTGACCACCGGCACGTCCAGCGTCGGAGATTGTGAAGCTACTCAAGCAGGTCGCTGAGAGCCGGATGTGATGCTCATCATTAGTCGCTTTGGAACCTCTTCCCCATCGCTTCACCGCGGGCGTCGTTCCCAAATCCCTGCGAATGGAAGCGGAAACGCGGGAAGCATTGAAGGCTCAAGCCGCCGGTCAGTAGCGAAAGAAAGCGGGGCACGAAAACCGCCGACCCGAGCGGAGGCTAAGTGGGTTTCCCCACCAGCGAACCTAAGTCGAGCCTTCGCGAGCCCTCTATCAATTCAAACCGTCGAAGGAGGCTCGGCAATCGCCCAGGGGTCGCGAACTTTCGGAGATCGCCGAAGTGCGTCTTTTCCCGCGTAGCGTGACGCGGGTCCTGAAGCTTAGATTCACACAAATCGGACCTCCTTCCCCCCACGCATGTCCACTGAGAGGCCGTGAGCACCCTCAAGTCTCGAAATCACGATGGCACTGAAGAGGCGGACAAGGGAACGGAGGTTGGCGTGTCGTCGTGCCGGCGGCCTTGAAAAGCTCCCGAAGTGCAGAAATTCGCGCGCAGCGTGACGTGGGGTTCTTGGGCTTGCGTTCACACAATTAGACTCCCCTTCCCCCGCGGCTCCTCGCGCGAGCATCGCCGGATCGCCACCATGACGATGAGGGCAAAGTCAGCCTCATTGGTGGGGATAGCCGCTG
The DNA here is from genome assembly GCA_965248105.1 of Bryobacterales bacterium. Taxonomy (GTDB): domain Bacteria; phylum Acidobacteriota; class Terriglobia; order Bryobacterales; family UBA6623. The sequence goes on along the minus strand of CBDFIK010000001.1, from coordinate 1,069 downwards.
TCAAAGCCCTCAAGAACGCGCTCGCGGGGCGTTTTCCGTTTCGACTTGAGTGGCAAACGCCCCGAGTCTCCGGGGGTCATGCCGAAGAAGCGCTCAAAGGCCCGCCAGAGCGCGGCACGGGTCTGCGATAACTGCGCGGCGACTGGGTGAGCACGAAGCGCCTTCTTATTCCGCTCGCCCTGCGTGGTTCGCCCGCCCTTCAGGGTTTTCCGCATCGCTCGCACCTCAGCGATCATGCAGCAAAGGTCCTCGATGGCAGACACGTCACCTGAGCGAATTGGAGTGCCGTTTTCCTCGAAGATCCCCTGCAATTCCGCCCATAGTTCCGCATCCTCGAAGTCCGGCGGGCAAGCCGGGTACTCGCTTGGAATCTCAAGGGTTTGCGGCTGCGCCCCCTTGCCGCGCCCGCCGTCCAAAACCTCTAGGCCGGGGTGTTTCGGCTTTCGTCCTGGGGTTGCCATGGCGTTAAGTAGGATGTGCGGACAATGCAAGGGAAAACGCGGAATTGTAAAGGTGGCTGGCCGCTTGGTCTACAGCAAACGATCCCTAGATTTTCGACCCGCCCTCCCCTCTAGGCGGTGGCGAATCGATTCGCCTTGTCGCGTGCTGTCTTGCTTGAGTGATGCGGCTTGCACAATCCTTGCAGGTTCGCTTCGTCGTACATCGCTCCGCCGTCTTCCAAAGGTACGATGTGATCCACCTCGGTCGCTGCCCCTAGGGGGGTGTTTTTGAACACTCGACACAGAGCGGATTCGGTGCGAGATACAATTCTCCGAACCGTCGCCAAGCGCCGAATGCAACCCTGATGCTTGCGAACAAAAGGCGAAATCACTCCTAAAAACAGAAGTACACGCAAATCTTGTGGATGTCAAGTCGGTGGCGTCCAAAGGCCACGTCGTCTTGAGCGGACCGACGATGGGCCCGCGGCGGCTCAGACTGCCCGCAGCACGATAGGTGTTGATAACAATCGATCCGTTGAGCAAAGATTTTTTCGGGCCCAGGCTGCTGCTCTGCGACGGCTTGTGAACCCACCGAGGCCATTCCTGGGTGCCCTCGCGAGTGAAACCTC